>CAVRCX010000021.1:0-233560 GCA_963719785.1 Terriglobia bacterium | reverse complement strand
GGGAATTACGCTCCAGTTGTAAACGTCCATGTGAGGTCAGTATCCTATGGTTTACCTGACTATGGCTAATCGACTATGAAGGGCATCGTATTGGCGGGCGGAACCGGCAGCAGACTTTTTCCTCTCACCAAGATCACCAATAAACACCTGCTTCCCATTTACGACAAGCCCATGATCTATTACCCGATCCAGACTCTGGTCGACGCGGGGATCAGCGACATCATGGTGGTCACGGGCGGCAAGAATTCCGGCGATTTCCTGCGCCTGCTGGCCAACGGCAAGCAATTCGGCCTCAAGCATATCGCCTATACGTATCAGGAAGGCGAGGGCGGCATCGCCGAAGCCCTCGGCCTGTGCGAACATTTCGCCGACAACCAGCCCATTTGCGTGGTCCTCGGCGACAACATCGTCGAGAAAAGCATTCGCGACGCCGCCGACGCCTTCCGCCGGCAGGAGCGTGGTGCGCGCATCCTCCTCAAAGAAGTTCCCGATGCCGAGCGCTTTGGCGTGGCCGAGTTCAATGGCGACTACATCGTGGGCATCGAGGAAAAACCCGCCCAGCCGAAATCCAACTACGCGGTGACCGGCATCTATATGTACGACGCCACGGTTTTCGACAAGATCAAAACCTGCAAACCGTCGCACCGTAACGAGCTTGAAATCACCGATGTCAATAACGCCTACATCCGCGAAGGAACCATGACGTTCTCGTTCCTCGACGGATGGTGGACCGACGCCGGCACCTTCGACTCCCTGCTGCGCGCGGCCAACCTGGTGAACCGCAGCCGTCCGGAAAGTATCGACTCGCCCGAGGACGAGCCCGCGCTGGCCGCGGCCGGAGAACAGGAGTGATTGCCCCAGAGCCGATAACCATCAAACTTCCGCAATGTGAAAAGGGCATCGGCGACATCATTACCTCACCCACTTCGGCGAAGCTGATCGCCGGCGTGCGCTGCGAGCCCATTGCCATCTGGCCCGACGACCGCGGTTATTTCCTCGAAGTACAGCGCATCGGCCAGGGATTGGCAGCGGCCTTCCCTCCTGAAAGCACGCAGATTTCGGCGGCGCTCAATTATCCCGGGATTATCAAGGCCTTCCATTTCCACCGTCATCAGACCGATTGCTGGACTCCCGCGGCGGGCCTGCTGCAGGTGGTGCTGATCGATCTGCGGCCGGAATCGGAGACCTTCGGCTGGCGCAACACCATCTATGTGGGCAACCTCCGTCCCTGGCAGCTGCTGATCCCGCCCGGCGTCGCCCATGGATATAAGGTGATCGGCACCAACCCTTCGATGCTGATCTACGCAACGGATCGCTTTTACAATCCCAGCGATGAGGGCCGCATTCCGCATAACGATCCGAATCTGAATTACGACTGGGAACTGCAGCACAAATGACATCCGGTGGGGCAGGTTTCCGACCTGCCCGTCTTCGTTCTTCTCGTAAATGAAAATCGCGCTCGACGCCACGCCGCTCATACTCTCCTCGGGCGGTCTCCCGCGCTACGTCAACGAACTATCGAGCGCGCTGGCGAGCGAGTTCCCAGACGACACTTACTACCTGCTATCGGACCAGCCCTTCACCCTGGCCCAGGACGCGCCTGCCAATCTGCTTCGCGGGCGCGGACCCCACGCCGCCGCCGATCGCCAATGGTGGCTCTGGGGGATTCGCCAGGCGATCAAAGATACGGGCGCACAGATCTTCCACGGCACCAACTTCGAGGTGCCGTATCTGGGCCGGACGCCCGCCATCCTGACCATTCACGATCTCTCGCCGTGGCGCGATCCCGCGTGGCACGACGCCGCCGATCGCGTCCGCCGCCGCACTCCGTGGCTGGTGCGCTTCCGCCGCGCTCGCATGATCCTGACGGTAAGTGAAGCGGTCCGGCAGGAGGTAGTCGGGCATTTCGGCGTGAATCCTGAACAAGTGCGCGCCGTGCCGCTGGCGGCTTCCGAACTCTTCCGTCCGCTGCCGGAAGCGCCAATCCCAGGCAAGCCCTTCTTCCTGTTTGTCGGTACGCTCGAACCGCGCAAGAACGTCGCAGCGCTGGTGGAAGCATGGCTTGAGACGCGGCAACAAACGGGCGCGGATCTGGTGATCGCCGGGCGCAATCGGTCGGATTTCGTACCCATCGCATCCCGCGAAGGCTTGAATTTTCTGGGCGAAGTCGCCGAAGCTGAGTTACCCCGGCTTTACTCCGAAGCGCTGGCCTTCGTCTACCCCACGCATTACGAAGGCTTCGGCCTGCCGGTCCTTGAAGCCATGCAATGCGGCTGTCCGGTAATTACGTCGCGCGATCCGGCAGTGATGGAAGTTTCCGGCGGCGCGGCCATCCACGCCGGTTCGGTTATGGAATTGGCGGACGCCATGCGGGGCATCGCGGAAAATCCTCAGTTGCGCGGCGAGAAGAGAGAGGCGGGGCTGCGACGGGCCGCGGCGTTTTCCTGGAAGTGCACGGCGCGTCGCACTCACGAGATTTACGAAGAAATAGCGGGCGCCGTCCGGGCATGAAGAAATCGGTCCTCATGCTCTCGCCCGAACCGCCCTATCCGCTCAACGGCGGAGGAGCCTACCGCACCGCCTCGCTCGTTCATTACTTCCGCCGCTTCGCCGATGTCGATCTGATCCAGATTTCGGAAAGCGGCGAGCCCGCACTCCTGCCGCCGGGGCTGGTTCGTTCTCAGAAGGTAATCGCCCTGCCGCCGCATGGAAAGGGATGGCTAGCCCGCTATCTGCGGAACGCCGGCCGCGCTATGCGCGGCGTCCCTCCGCTGATCGACCGTCTGAGCGGCCTCGACCATGCAATTGCCAGGGCAATCGGCACGGAGCGCTATGACATCGGTATTATCGAGCACTTCTGGTGCGCCCCTTACGTAGAACAACTGGCCGCCGTCTGCGCTATAACGGTGCTCGACTTGCACAATATCGAGTCCGTGCTTCATGAAAGATGTGCGATCGTTGAGCGGGGACTCGTCGCGCTCGGCCACCAACGCTTCGCCGCCGTATCGCGGAGACTCGAACGGCAACTGCTGCCACGCTTCTCGCTCGTGCTGGTCACTTCCGAGGCCGAAGCGGAGCGGGCCGGCCGTCTCGCACCCTCGGCTCAGATTCAGATGTATCCGAATGCC
This sequence comes from Terriglobia bacterium, assembly GCA_963719785.1. Taxonomy (GTDB): domain Bacteria; phylum Acidobacteriota; class Terriglobia; order Bryobacterales; family Bryobacteraceae; genus BOG-234. Next base: position 230,432 of record CAVRCX010000021.1, on the reverse strand, counting down.
CTGCCTTGGGTCGCGATGCCACAGATCGTGACCCAGCCGGTGGTCGTCTTCCCGGCCAATTTCGAATATCACCCCAACATCGATGCCGTCCGTTTTATGGTCGCGGAAATCTGGCCGGAGGTGAAGAAGCTCCGGCCCGAACTGCGCCTGAGGCTGGTGGGGCGCGGCGATCGGTTTATCCGGCATCTGATCCCGTCCGGAATGGACATTGAGCTCACTGGCGCAGTACCCAGCACTTTCGAGGAGATCGCCGCCGCCGCCATCGTAATAGCGCCACTGCGCACCGGCAGCGGGACCCGTATCAAAATACTCGAAGCCTGGGCGGCGGGCCGACCGATTGTTGCAACTCCTCTCGCCGCCGAGGGTTTGCGTGTGCAGGATGGCAGCAACGACGGCGGCAATATCGTTTTGGCACAGCATCCCGCTGCTTTCGCCACAGCTATCGCGCGCTTGTTATCCGACCCCGTTTCAACTCAACGAATGGCGCTCGCCGGGCGTCATACGTTCGAGCGGCACTACACGTGGGAGGCAGCCTGGTGGAATTTAGACGCCAATCTGCAAGTCACGCGGATCACAGAACTTAATCGATATACTGGATGAGTCTTCCATGCGCTTTGCCGTAGATGCCCACGCGATCGGCCGGAACCTGACGGGAAATGAAATCTACGTGCGCAGTCTGCTTCGTGGGTTTGCCGAAACCGACCGCAACTCGGAGTTCCTGGCATACATTTCCGCCACCGGCGCCGAACGCTGGGTACCCGAGCGTTTCGGGATCCGTCGCGTCTCCGCCAACCCCTATTCGCGGCTGGGTTGGGAACTCGCCCGCCTGGTTCGCCACGACCGGCCGGATCTGATCCATGTGCAGTACACCGCGCCGCTACTGGCCCGCACTCCGGTGGTCGTGACGGTGCACGATGTCAGTTTTCTCGAACATCCTGAGTATTTTAAGGGGATACGGCGGCAGCAGTTGCGCTACACCGTGGCCCGCACCGTTCAACGCGCCGCCATCGTGTTGACCGTCAGCGAATTTTCGCGCGATGCCATCCTGCGCGCCTACGATATTTCGCCCGACAAGGTACGCACCATCCCCAACGCGGCTAACCCGGATTTCCGCGTCATCGGACGCGATCGCGCCCAGTATGCGGTCCGACCCCGGCTGGGATTCTGGGCGCCTTTCGTCTTCTCGGTGGGTGATCTGCAGCCACGCAAGAATCAGATCGGTCTGATCGCCGCTTTCGCGCAATTGCTCTCGGCGCACCCCCAGCTGAAACATCATCTGGTGCTGACCGGGAAAGAAACCTGGTTTACACCCAAAGTACGTGCCGCGGCGCTCGCTTCCGGTTTCGCCGATCGCATTCATTTCACGGGCTTTGTCAGCGACAACGATCTGCTGGAACTCTATAACGCCTGCGATTGCTTCGTGTTTCCCTCGTTTTATGAAGGCTTCGGCCTGCCCATCCTCGAGGCCATGGCGTGTGGCCGCGCGGTGGCCTGCTCGAACACCTCCGCCATGCCCGAAGTAGCCGATGGCGCCGGTCTTTTCTTCAATCCGCACAGTGTCGAAGACATCAAACGCAGCATGGCCGACATCCTGCTCGACGCCGAGCTGCGGGGCCGCATGGAGCGTCTGGGATTGCAGCGCGCCGCCCATTTCAGCTGGCAGAAGAGCGCGCGCGCCACCCTCCGCGTCTATGAGGAAGTGGTGGCTGAAGGCATGATCGGCAAAGGCATGGCAGTTCCCGCGGCGCTGGCTGAATCCCCGAGGAAACGATGAAATCGAGCGCAGTGCTCGGACTGCTGCTGATTACCTTTATCCCTCGCGTAGCGGCGCCTGCACCCGCCCTCACCGGATTCCCTTTCACCGACGAAACCCTGAATTACAACGTTAACTGGCCCAGCGGACTCAACCTCGGCGAAGGCCGTCTGCAATCGAAACACACCGATGCCGGCTGGAGTTTCGAGATGACGCTCGATGCGGGGGTGCCCGGATACGCGGTCAAGGACAGCTACACCGCGCACGCCAACGCGGATTTTTGCAGCAGCGATTTTTCCCGTCAGTTTCTCCACGGCGCCCGCAAAGGCGGCGAGACCGAGACCATCGACCGTTCCCATGAGACGGTCTCGCGCGTGACATTGAACGGTGGGGGCACCAGCGAATTCGCCATCCCCGATTGCATCAAAGACGCCCTCACGCTTCTCTTCTACACGCGCCGCGAAATGGGCCAGGGACGCGTGCCGCCCGCCCAGCAGATGCTGTTTGGCGGGCTCTATCAGGTGACTCTCGATTACGCCGGCGCGCCCATGATCAAGGTTGCCGATAAGCAGGTGCAGTCCGACGAACTGGTCTGCAGCCTGAAGGGCGCTTCCTCCATCCTGCAATTCGAGATCTATTTCGCCCGCGACCCGGCCCGTACGCCGCTGCTGGTGAGCGTTCCCCTCGCCGTGGGCAAGTTTTCCCTGGAGTTGGTCCGCTGAATCGCCTTCGTGTCGCGTTTTTCTCTCCGATGCCGCCATCGAAGAGCGGCATCGCGGATTATTCGAGCGCCCTCGTTGACGAGATGGCGAAGCGCGCGGCCGTCACCGTTTTCGACAGTGCGGAGAAACGTTTCGAACCGGGTCTGTTCGACGTGGCGCTCTATCACCTGGGCAACAATCCGTATCACGATTTCGTTTACGATACCGCGCTCAGGCATCCGGGAATCGTGGTCATGCATGAGGCCAATCTGCATCATCTGATCGCCCACGTGACGATCCGGCGCGGCGAATGGGACGCCTATGTGGCCGAATGCGAGTTCAACGGCGGCCCGGAAGCGCTGGCTTTTGCGCAACGCGTGAGGGCGCTCGAAGTGGGTCCCGATTATGAGGGGCTGGCTATGACGCGGCGGCTGCTCGAAGCCGCGCGCGGCGTGATCGTGCACAGCGACTTCGTGGCCCGGGAAACGCGTGCCCAGGGTTTTACAGGCCCCATCGCCACCATCCCGCACGGCGCGTGGATCCCGCAGACCGATCACAACGCTACTCGGCATATGCTCGGGCTCGACGAATCCGCTCCGCTGATCGGCGCCTTTGGGTATATCAAGCCGTATAAGCGCATTGCGGAATCCTTGCGTGCGCTGCGCCGGCTGGTGCGGCTCGATCCGCGTGTACGCATGATCCTGGTGGGGGAACCGCATCCGGAATTTCCCGTCGCGCAGTTGATCCGCACACTCGGGTTGAGCGGCCACGTGCGCCTGATTGGATTCGCTCCCATCGAGCAATTCGTCGAGTATATGGGGGCTTGCGACATCATCCTCAATCTGCGCTATCCGACTGTTGGCGAGACTTCGGGAAGTCTGCAGCGCGCGCTGGGGTTGGGGAAGGCCGTGGTGGTCAGCGATGTGGGCGCGTTTTCCGAGCTCCCCGACGACATCTGCCTGAAGGTGCAGATCGGGCCTGAAGAAGAGGACCTGATCTTTGAGTATTTGAATCTGTTAGTCTCGCGGCCGGATCTGGCTAGGGCTATGGGCGCGAGGGCCAGAGCTTGGGTGGAAACGGAATGCAACTGGGGCGTAGTGGCCGAGCGCTATGTTAAATTCCTCGGCGAATGCGTGACCGGCGTTGTTGCCCCTGAACCAACGGCACCGCTCCCTGACGGTCGCGGCTCAGAAGCGCCCCCGGCCATACCGGTCATCGAAGAGCCCGTACCGCCGATCGTCGAGGCACCGCCCCCTGACGGTCGCGGTTCAGAAGCGCCCCCGGCCATACCGGTCATCGAAGAGCCCGTACCGCCGATCGTCGAGGCACCACTCCCTGACGGTCGCGGCTCGGAGCCCCCCCCGGCCGTACCGAGCCGCGACCACGAGGGAGCGGTCCCCGAGCCCGAGCCAGAGCCTGAACCGATCGAGCCCGAGGTTATCGACGCCTGGGTAGGCCCCGAAGGGCGCAACTACGCGAGTGCCCATAAATCGCGTCTCATTCATACCCTCGAAATCACGCCGCCCGGCGACGAATCGAAATCGATCCTCGAAATGGGCGCCTACATGCAAATCACACCGGCACTCCATTTCACCCTGGGCTACGGGACGGTGCGCGGCTGTTATTACGGGCCGCCGGGGCGCATCGACCACAAATCGCTGGTCTCCGAAACCGGCGAGATCTTCACCTGCGAGGTCGACCACTTCGACGCCGAGAAGCACGTATATCCTTATCCCGACGAGTCGTTCGATACCGTGCTCTGCTGCGAGTTGATCGAGCATCTTTTTGAAGATCCGATGCACATGATGAGCGAGATCAATCGCATCCTGAAGCCGGGCGGACATCTGGTGCTCACCACGCCCAACGCGGGATCTCTGCGCGCAGTCTCGGCAATCCTGCTCGGCTACCACCCGGCTTTTTTTCCCGCCTACATTCGGCCGCGCGAGGAAGGCGAAGAAGCGGAAGCGCGCCATAATCGCGAGTACGTGCCGATGGAGATCAAGCACCTGCTGACGGATTCCGGATTTGAAACCGAGCGCCTCGAAACCGGCGAGTTCCTCGATTTGCCGCATCCCGAATTCGGCTGGGTCACCCACTTGCTCGAACGCTATAAGCTGAGCCACAATCTGCGCGGAGACGGCATCTACGCGCTGGGGCGCAAGACCGGACCCGTGCGCAATCGCTGGCCTGACTGGCTCTACGCATGAGCGCCGCTTTTCGCCATATCGATGTCGCCCTGAGCGGAAATGTCCTGCACGTGCGCGCCGATATGGCGAATCAATCGACGGATGCCTGGCGGCCTGAGGATGGTTGGGCGGCTGGCTATCACCTCTTCGACGACGCCACCGGCACTCTGGTGGTCGACGGCGACCGCACTCCGCTCGATCTCGATCCCGGCACAACCCGCACGCTCGAGATGAGTGTGGCAACGCCTCCGGAACCCGGCGAGTACTCCGTCTACGTTTCGGCCATGCGGGAAAACGTGGCATGGTATTACGAGAAAGGCTGGCCCTTTCTGCTGGTCGACGTTTCGGTGGGGGAAGACGGCACGGCCACGCTGCGGCGCTCGAGGGTCGCCACCATACGCTCGGTCAGGATCAGGCAACTGCGGCGCGGCATGATGCGCGGCCTGACCCTGCCCTTCGAATCCATCCGGCGCAACCGCGGTTTGATCCGCACGCTGGTCCGGCGCGATATTCTGAGCCGCTACACGGGCTCGTTCGGTGGCGCGTTCTGGGCCGTGCTCAATCCTCTGCTGCTGATGCTGACCTATTTCTTTGTCTTCGGAATCGTGCTCGAAAGCAAGGTCGACAATGATCCCAGCCGCACCCATTTTGCGCTCTATTTTCTGGCCGGAATGCTGCCCTGGCTAGCCTTCAGCGAAGCTGCGGGACGCGCGCCGTTCGTGCTGCTGGAACACCGGAATTTCATCAAGAAGCTGGTTTTCCCGGTGGAAACGCTGCCTGTTAACGTGGTCGCGGCCGGGCTCGTCACCGAGGTCTTCGGGGTGCTCCTGTTCACGCTGGCGCTGTTGCTGATTAAGGGCAGCGTTCCTGCGACGGTCCTCTATCTGCCCCTGGTGCTGATTCCCCAGATCCTGTTCACGACGGGTGTCGCCTGGTTCCTCGCCGCGCTGGCTGTCTTTGTGCGCGATCTCGGCCAAGTCATCGGATATCTGCTTACTATCCTGATGTTCGTCACGCCGATCTTCTATTCGGAGCAAAAGCTGCCGAAAGTCGCGGCCGCCGTGCTGACGAAGAATCCCATTTTCGTGCTGGTGCGCGCTTATCGGGCAACCCTGCTCGAAGCGAGCGCGCCGGACTGGCACGCGCTGGGCTGGTTGGCGCTGGTCTCGCTGGCGGTGTTCCTGTTGGGGCATGCGTGGTTCTACAAACTTAGAAAGTCGTTTGCGGATTTGATTTGAGGCCTTTACTTTTACTTACCTGGGTTTGGCGGCAGAGGGGTTACTTTCCTGGGGGCAAAGCCGCCATAATTGGTGACATGAGAACTGTTGTCATTCCGGCCCTGCTCACGCTTCTCGGAGCCGCCGTTCCCTCTCTGATTGCCCAAGCCCCGGCCTCCCCCTACGTCAGCGTCCTCGGCGTCGTCGAAAAGGTCGACGCGGCCGGTAAGGTGGTGACGGTCAAGCCTGAAAAAGGCGATCCCACGACCATCAAGTTCGACGACAAGACGTCTTTCCTGCAACTCGCGGCGGGCGAGAAGGATATGAAGAAGGCCACGCCTGCCAGCGCCCTGGACATCGCTCCCGGCGACCACGTGCTGGCGCGCGTGCTGACTGTGGATCCTACCGGCAAACCGGCGCGCACCGTCGTGATCGAAAAACAGAGCGATCTGGCGAAGCTAAATCAGAGACAGGAAGAAGAGTGGAAGACTGCGACTTCCGGGCTGATCACTTCCATCGATCCGGCGGCCAAACAGATTAAGATTATGGCCAAAATGCCGGGCAGTCCCGCTCCCAAAGAGGTGGTGGTGGATATCGGCGGCCATGTGGATTTTACGCATTACAATCCCGCGACGGGCAAATACGAGCCGGCCACGCTCGCTGCAATCAAGACCGGCGATCAGCTCCGCGTGCTGGGCCAGAAGAATGCCGATTCCACGGTGATCAAGGCCGAGGCCGTCGGATCTGGTTCGTTCAAGACTATCGGCGTTCAGGTCAAGACCATCGATGTGGCGGGCAACCTGATCACGGGCGTGGAAACTGCTTCCAAAAAGCCCGTCGTAATTGCCCTTCGAGCGGATACGTCACTGAAAAAATTCAGCGATGTGAGCGCTTTGATGGTCGCCCGTCAGCTAAATCCAACTTATCAACAGGCGGGTGGACGCGGCAGGCGCGGTGGTGGCGGCGAAGCGCCACCGCCAGCCGAGGGCGCGGAGCAGGCGGCGGCTACTCCTCCCGCGGGCGGAGAAGGTGGACAGGGCCGCGGCTTCGGAGGTCGTGGTGGCGGACGCGGTGGACGGAACATGGACATCGGCAAGATCATCGAGCAGCAGCCCGCCATCCAGTTGGCCGATCTTAAGCCCAACGATGCGATTATCGTGACCGGCGCCACCGGTGACGATACTTCGAAAATCACCGCGACAGCACTGGTTGCAGGCGTAGAGCCGATTCTGCGCGCCGCGCCCAGCAATGCGCCCGATCCGTTGGCCGGCAGCTGGAACATGGGTGGTGCTCCAGGCGGCGAAGGCCAGTAGCGCAACAGCCATACTGTCCCGACAGTATGGTTTCAGGCCCTCGCGAAAGTAATAATGGAGGGTCCGCCTCATGATGACCGAACGTTCGTATCGTACTGGGTTACAGGCAGGGTCAAGGGGCTTTCCCTGCCCCTGAGGATTTTCCTATTTTGCTTCTGTGCGTTTTCGGCTTGCGCGCAGATGGCTGCGGTGAGGGGCCAGGTAACGGATAGTTCCGGGGCGCAAATACCCGGCGCAACCGCGTCCATATCCGGCGCAAGCGTTTCGAAATCGATTTCCACGGGCGCCGACGGCACGTTTGCGTTCAGCGGTATCCCGCCTGGACCTTATATCGTTTCGGCCACGGCCTCAGGCTTCACCCCACAACAGAAATCCGTCTCTCTGGTAGCGGGCCAGACGCTCGACGTGCCGTTTGGGATGACGGTGGAAGCATCCAGACAGGAAGTTACCGTCGAGTCCACAATCGCTGCCGTGAGCATCGACGCCACTGAAAACGCCACCCAGGTGAGCGTGAGCGGAAGCAGCATGGATGCGTTGCCCAACGACCCCGACGACCTTCAGGCCGACCTACAGGCACTCGCCGGCCCCGCGGTCGGCCCTGACGGGCCGGATCTCATCATCGATGGTTTCACCGGCGGTCGTCTGCCGCCCAAGGAATCCATCCGCGAGATTCGCGTCAATCAGAATCCGTTCTCCGCCGAATATCAACAGCTGGGCTACGGGCGCATCGAGATTCTGACCCGGCCCGGCAGCGACCAGTTCCACGCAGCCGCTTCGTACGGCGACAGCGAGGCGGACTTCAACTCGCGAAATCCCTTCGTGCCGTACAAGCCCGATTTCTACTCCCGGCAGTTCGATGGCAACGTGTCCGGCCCACTCAATAAAAATGCTTCGTTCTTCTTCGACTTCGAGCGCCGCAATATTGAGGACAACGCGGTCGTCAACGCCACCGTTCTTGACAGCAACCTGAATCCCGTCAGCTACCAGCAATCGTTCGAAGTGCCGAATTTTCGCACCGAATTCAGCCCGCGCATCGACTATCAGCTCAACGCCAACAACACTCTGAGCCTGCGCTACAACTACCTTCGGGCTCCGGTTCAGAACGCCGGCATCGGGGGCGCCCAATTCCTCAATCTGGCGTCACAGGCATACTACACACGCTATGACGAGAACAGCGCCTCTATCAGCGAGACCTCCATCATCGAGGGCAAAATCGTCACCGAGACGCGCTTGCGCTATCTCAAATCCGTCAACAAGAGCCTGGGCGACAATACCGTGCCTGCCATTTCGGTACTTAGCGAATTTAATGGAGGCAGTTCACAGGTGGGCCGCGGCGTGGATGCCGAGACGCACTTTGAGGTAACTAACTTCACCACCTTCAGCCTGGGCGCGACGCATTCCCTGAAAGCCGGGTTCCGCATTCGCGAGGCGCAGGAAACTACTCTTTCCACGCAGAATTTCGGTGGCACGTTTACGTTCTCCGGCGAACTGGCTCCAGTGCTCGATTCATCGAACGATCCGCTGGGTAATCCCAACGATTGCCTGAATCTGCCCCAGGGTGCGGCCGCGCCATCCGATTGCACGTCGATCAGCGCGCTTGAACAGTACCGGCGGACACTGCTGTTTCAGCGTCTCGGTTATCCGCCTCAAACCATTCAACTGCTGGGCGGGATGCCTTCGCAGTTTACGATCAACGCCGGCAATCCACGCACCCATCTCAGCCTCTTCGATGCCAGCCCCTATATTCAGGACGATTGGCGCGTGTCATCCAGTCTCACGGTAAATCTCGGCCTGCGCTATCAGAAGCAAACCAATACGCGGGACTGGCGCGACGTGGCCCCCCGCTTTGGATTTGCCTGGTCGCCGGGCGCCGGACCCAACAGCCAGCCGAAGACGGTGATCCGCGGAGGATGGGGCATGTTCTACAGCGTCATCGGCGACGGGCCGCTGCTGGCCGCTCTGCAGTTGAACGGGACTAATCAGCTTCAGTACATCGTCGCCAACCCGCTTTTTTATGCGACCAGCGCTGCGGGAATCCCGCCCGTCGATTCGCTCGGGATGGCCTCCAGTCCGACGATTCGGGAACTGGTGCGCGATATCCGCTCGCCGTACATCATGCAGGGCGCGATCGGTGTGGAACGTCAACTTCCGGCGCGGACGAAATTGGCCTTGAATTACAACAACTCACACGGTGTGCACCAGTTGATCAGCGACAATATCAACGCTCCGCTGCCCGGCACTTATACCGGGGCGGCCGGTTCCGGCATCCGCCCTTACGGTATCAGCGACAATATTTACGCTTACGAATCGGTGGGCATCTTCAAGCAGAATCAAATGACCGTAAACGTCAACACCCAGTTGAATACGTCATTCTCTTTCTTCGGGTATTATGCGCTGAACTATGCCCGCAGCACGAGCGACGGGAGCGGGAGTTTTCCGTCGAACCCCTACAACATTGCCGCCGATTACGGGCGCGCCGCCACGGATGTGCGCCATCGTGTAGTGCTCGGGGGATCGCTGGTAACGCGGTGGAATCTTCGCTTCAGCCCGTTCGTCAACGTGCGTTCGGGAATTCCGTTCAACATCGTGACCGGGGAGGATTCGAACGGCGATTCTATCTTCAATGATCGGCCCGCCTTCGCGCCCAACGCCAACTGCGCCGACACCAACGATTACGCCTGTACCGCGTACGGTAATTTCCTATTGCACCCCGGCCCGAACACTCCGGTAATTCCGCGCAATTACGGCACGGGCCCGGCGTTCTTCTCGATTAATATGCGGGTAGGGCGCACGTGGGGATTCGGTGAGTCGGATCCCAGCCAGCCTGGCAGCATTCCGGCGGCGACTTCGGGAGTGTTCGGTAAGCCCTCGTCGGGCCACAAATACAACGTGACCGTATGGGCAGAGGCGCGCAATCTGCTGAATAATGTGGATCCCTCGACGCCGATCAATGTGCTCGAATCGTCGCGTTTCGGGCAATCGACCGGACTTACCGGCGCGTATGGTCCGGGCGGCTCGACGGCCAACAACCGGCGCCTCACGCTGGGGGCCCGCTTCAGCTTCTGAGGGTGGACAATTGTTTTGACCAGTCGACAAAACCAGTCACTTTGATGTAGTGCCTGATATACTGCGCTCGTGAATCAGATCAATGCATCGAAATTCAAGGAACAGTGTCTGGCGCTGCTGGACCATCTCGGTCCCGAAGGACTGATCATCACCAAGCACGGCAAACCGGTGGCTCGCCTGACCCCCGTCGCGTCGAGCTGCGCGGATCTGATCGGCAGCATGAAGGGCAAAATCCGGATCAAAGGCGACCTGCTGTCGACGAGGATCGGGTGGAATGCTCAATCTTGATACACACATCCTGATCCATGCGCTGGACGGCACGCTGACGCCGGTGGAACGCCGCTTGTTGAGCGCGGAACCCTGGAGCATTTCCGCCATCGTGCTGTGGGAGATTGCCAAACTGGCGCAATTGGGGAGGATCGAGGTCGATATAAAGTCCGCGGCATTTTCGCGGATTTTTGCCCGGATGCAAGTCTGGCCCCTGGATATCGCGGTATGCGTTCAGTCAAGTGCCCTCGATTTCGACGCCGATCCCGCCGACGAACTCATTGCCGCGACGAGCATTGTCCATAGCATTCCGCTGCTGACGCGGGATCGCAAAATCCGCCGCTCGAAGCTGGTGCCCCTCGCACGGTAGCGTTATTGGTGCGACCCTTAAAGTGATAGCTATGGATCAAATTGCCGTTACCTTGCTCGGAACGATGGTAATCGTCGCAATGGGAGTTCTGTTCAGCAACTTCCGGCTAAGCGACACCAATGGCAGGATCGATGCCATGCAACAACACCTCGTTGCATTGATACAAGCCGAGAGTGGAAAACTGCAGGCGGGCCTGGAACGGGTGGAAGGCATACTGGATGCGCGCCTGCGGCATGTCGAGGAAAAGCTCAGCATTCGTTGAAGTAATTGCGGGATAGGCCTTCACCGGAGAAACTGTCTCGCATAAAGTCCAACGCCGCCTGAGTTGGTACCGCAAACGTTTCTTCGGCCACAGCCGTGGGATCGAAGGTGTTCATGGGGGATGCTTCAAAAGCTGCGGAGGAGTTTCGGCGGGCCCTGGCGGTCAGACCTGGATATAAAGACGCGGCCGATGCATTGGCCGGTGCTGCCCGGGTGAGTGGAAGGAAGAATGGACAGGCGGAAGCGCCTGTCCCACATCCAGACCTAGACGGCCAGTTTGCCGTGGTAGACCATGTCTTTCCCGTCGAATTTAGTCTTGAGCGTCAGCAGATCCGTCTCCAGCTGGAAGAGTATCTCGCGGTCGTTCGAGGTCAGGCGCAGAGTATCTTTCGGAAACGCGAACACGATGGAGCCAATATGGTTGCGGCGGACGATCTCCGGCGGAATCGGCTCTTTGCCTCTGGCGCTCAGCGTGGTGCCGTTTTGTATGCGCTCCATGGTCTCGTCGGGTTCCGCATTGGCGCCACGGCCCATGCGGTGGACAGTCGGCATCGGGAGATTGGTTACGCTCACGACGTAATGGCCGGCGAGATCGGGCTCGAGCGTCGTCCGCAGGGCATCGAGGATCGGCTGCGCGCTCTCCCAGCGCACGTAAATTCTGACGGTCTGTATACGCATCCCGGAGCGTCCGCCGCCGGCGCCGACAGATTCGGTGGGATCGTCGGCGCGCTTGATCCCCGGTACAGCCTCCCTGGCCCAGGGAGATTTTGACGTCAGAATGCGGATCTCGTCTTCCGTCCACGTGGATGGATCTCTGGTGTTCCAGAACTCAGCGGCCGACAGGAGCGACGCGTTCGCGAGCGCCACGCCGGACCCCAGCGCGGCCATCAAAAAACGGCGCCGGCCGAAATCATGGGCAGGAGAATCGATACGACGAGAGGCCATATGTAATATGTTAAACGCTGTCGAGCTGCGCATAGCCGGGAACGGCGCCGATCAACGGGGCTGCGTAATCGATGAAGGCGCTCGCGACGTCGTTTCCAGCCGGCGAGATCCAGTCGAGAGGAAGGGTTCTTTCGCGGCGGGCGACGGATTCGAGCGGCGTGGTGAACGTGCCGCCATTGGCGTCGAGCGCGATCATGATGCCGGTCTGGCCTTCGGCAGCGGCGCGAACGGCGGCACGTCCACACTCGTAGGCTTCGCGGCGGTCGCGTTCGCGGGCGTACGGTCCACAGGAGCGGCCCAGCAGGCCTGGCTTCTCGGCACGGGCACGCAAGCCGAGCTTTTCCGAAAGCAGCCTCGCCAGGGTGTGGCCCAGATTCGAGGCCAGCCGATGAACGGCGCTTTCGGCACGATCCACATCGGCGCCGAATGGCATGCCCGTTTCGTCCAATTGCCCTTCGCAGACGGCGATCACCACACGCCCGAGCCGGCGGTACACGGTCTCGACATCGGCGGCGATCCGGTCGAGGCTTAGAGGGCGTTCGGGAAAGTAGATCAGATGCGGGGCGTCGTCTGAAGTCCCTCGCGCGAGCGCGGTTGCCGCCACGATCCACCCGGAGTTGCGGCCGAGGGTTTCGAGCACGCAGATGGGCGAAGGAAGAGCGCGGTTGTCAGCCCCCACGTCGCGGGCGGCGCAGGCGAAGAAGTATCCGGTGGACGCGTAGCCGGGCGTGTGGTGGGTTACGAAAAGATCGTTATCGATGGTCTTGGGGATGCCGATGACCTGGCAGTGGCGGGAGAGTTCGAGCGCGGTCTGCATGGAGCCGTTGCCACCGGTGTAGAAGATAACCTGAATATCTTCGCGGCGCAGGACTTCGGTCAGGCGGTCCGTGTCGTCGGGGGAGAGCCGGACACGCGTCGATCCGATGGCCGAGCCTGGCGTTGCGGCGATAGCGGCCAGCTTGTCGACGCTGAATTGCAGAAGATCCAGCCGCTCGCCGGTGAGGCCGAATCTCGCTCCATATAACGTGGAAGCGCGATCGCGGCATTCGGCCACAACACCGGCGAGGCTGGCATTCAGGACGGCGGTTGGGCCTCCGCCATGCGCGAGGAGGGCTTTGAATCCGGTCTTCATGCAACGTTTGAGTTTAATTCAATACCATCGCCTGGATGGGCAAGGGATGACCCCGAACGCACCAGGAAACCCACCCCAACCCAGTGGTATACTCATAGATTCGACTGTCGATGTTACGGCTTGCCCCGGCCAGCCGCCCCACATTCGGTTTTCGCAAACACGCAACCCACGCCTCAAAATCATCTTGTACCAAGTGGTTTTGAAACGGACTTGCGCAAAGGAGCAGGAAGTTGAGACTTGAAACGATCGTTACCGCGCAGCCTCGCGCCAGCCGCGGTAAAAATGAAGCGCGGCGCACCAGAATGTCGGGGCGGATCCCGGCCGTAGTTTACGGAGCATTCAAAGATGCCGTCTCCGTGAGCGTCAACCCTAAAGACGTTACGAAGATTCTCCGCAGCAAAACCGGCCACAACTCTATCTTCGACGTGGATATCGAAGGCGTCGAAAAGACTCCCGTCATCGTGGCCGATGAGCAGTACGATCCGATCAAGGGCAATCTGCTGCACATCGATCTGCGGCGCATCGACCTGACCCGCAAACTGCGTCTGCACATTCCCATACACGTCACGGGCGAAGCCAAGGGCGTCAAACAGCAGGGCGGCGTGCTCGACGTGGTCACCAAGTCCGTTGAAATCGAATGCATTCCGGACGATATTCCGGACCAGTTCGATATCGACGTCACTGAGCTTATGATCGGTAACGCCATCCGCGTGGGCGGGCTTCCCGTGAAGGACGGGATCCGCATTCTGACCGCCGGCGATGCCGTGATCGCGCATGTGGTCGGCATCAAGGAAGAGGCGGCCGCCGAGCCTGTCGCCACCGCCGCAGTGGCCGAGCCCGAAGTGGCCAAGAAGGGCAAGAAGGACGAAGAAGCGCCCGCGGCCGGGGATAAGGGCGACAAGGGCAAGAAGAAATAACCGGGGATGTTCCTGGTGGCCGGCCTTGGCAATCCCGGCGAGCAGTATGCCGCAACGCCCCATAATCTGGGCTTTCTTGTGGTGGAACGGCTCGCCGCCCGTCATGCGATTCGCATGACCCGCAAGGAATGCCAGGCTCTGTTGGGCCAGGGAACCATCGGTGGCAAACCAGTGCTGTTAGCCAAACCACAGACGTTTATGAATCTCAGCGGCGTGGCCGTCAAGCCGCTGATGGAGAGGAACGAAATTGCGCCCTCCGAACTGATTCTCGTCTATGACGAGCTCGACCTTCCCTGGGGCACGCTGCGCATTCGCCCGAAGGGATCCGCCGCCGGCCACAACGGCGCGAAAGACGTTATCGAGAAGCTCGGTACGCAGGAATTTCCAAGAGTTCGGCTGGGAGTGCATCCCGGCCATCCGCTCACAAGTGGTGCGGATTATTTGTTGTCGCGATTTTCACGGCAGCAGAACGAAACACTGGACGAGTTCATCGACCTCGCGGCCGATGCGACGGAATCCATAATTGCCGAGGGCGCCGAATTGTCCATGACCCGGTTTAACCGTCGCGCCCAGGGCTCAAACACAGAGGAATGATGAGAATCTACGAGAATCTGTTCATCGTAAAACCCGATGCGACAGAAGAAGAGATCGACCAGCTCATCGAACTGATGTCCAAACATGTCACCACAGCAGGTGGCACGGTGGATAAAGTCGATAAGTGGGGAAAGCGGCGGCTTGCCTATCGCGTGGAGAAGTATCGCGAAGGCAGCTATGTGCTGCTACAGTTTACGGCGGAAGCCTCCACAGTGAAGGAATTCGAGCGCCGTATGCGCGTGCAGGATTCGGTGATCAAGTTCATCACCGTGCGCATCGACGAGACTTTGAAGCGCGTGGAAAAGCGCAAGAAGGAACGCGAGAAGCGGGCTCACCGGCGTCCTCAGGCGGCGGCTCCGCAGCCTTCGCTGGCTCAGCAGATGCTCGGCGGCGGGGCGGAAGGCGGCCATGTAGCTCCCGGTCTGCCTGTACCTCCCGTGGCCGTACCCGCTCATCCCGCACCCGCGCAACCCTTGCCCGCAGCACCCGGCACCCCCACGGAATAAGGAGATCTCACAATGGCAGAACAAAAAGGTGGAAGACCCATCGCCGCATCGCAGCGGCCCACGGGCGGCGACAAAGCTGCCGCAGTTGGCAAGAAACAATATTTCCGGCGCAAAAAAGTGTGCCGTTTCTGCGTCGAGAAAATCGACGACATCAACTATAAAGACGTCAAGATGCTGCAGGCGTTCATTGCCGAGCGCGGCAAGATCGTCCCCCGCCGCATCTCGGGCGTCTGCGCGCCGCATCAGCGCCGCCTCACCGACGGGATTCTGAAAGCCCGCAATATCGCGCTGCTGCCGTTCGCAGCATCGGTGTAAAAGGAGAACACTGAAATGGAAGTCATTCTTCGGGAAGACATCGATAAACTCGGCAATCGCGGCGAAGTGGTCAAGGTGGCCGCGGGCTATGCGCGCAATTTTCTGCTGCCCAAGCGTCTCGCGGTGGCTGCCACGGATTCCAACCGGAAGATCGTCGAGCAGGAACGCCAGGCGCACCTTCGCAAAGAGGTGAAACTGGCCAGCGAGGCGCAGGATCTGGCTAAGCTGATCGGCGCTCTGAGTGTCAACATTGCCCGCAAGGCGGGTGAGAACGATCAGCTCTTCGGATCGGTAACGGCGAACGACGTGGCCGACGCGCTGGCTCAGCAGAACTACACGATCGACCGGCGCAAGATCCAGCTCGACGAGCCGATCCGCACGCTCGGCGAGCACAAGGTACCGGTCCGGCTGCATCGCGAAGTGACGGCCGAAGTCACGGTCAACGTGACCAGGGAAGAATAGCCCATGCCGTTCGATCTCTCCGGCCAGATCGCGATCGTAACGGGTGGAGCTGCAGGCATCGGCGAGGCGATTTCGAAACGTCTCGCCGAGGCCGGCGCTACTGTCGCCATCGCCGATCTCGATAAGAACGCCGCGGACCACACCGCCGCGTCCCTGCCCAACAACGCGTTCGGCGTCCACATGGACGTTTCGAATTCCGCTTCCGTGAACGCTGCCATCGAGGAGGTTCTCAAGCGCACGGGACGCATTCATATTGTGGTTAATAATGCCGGCATCGCGGGAAAGTCGGCGCCCATCACGCAGTATTCGGACGAAGAATTCGCCCGCGTAATGGCCATCAACGTCAACGGCGTTTTCTTCGTGTGCCGCGCTGTGATCCCTCATATGCGGGAGCACAAGTACGGGCGCATCGTGAACATTGCCTCCATCGCGGGTAAGGAAGGCAACCCCAATATGATCGCGTATTCGGGGAGCAAAGCGGCCGTTATCGGCATGACGAAGTCGCTCGGCAAGGAAGTGGCGACGGAAGGGATCTGCGTCAATGCGATTTCTCCCGCCGTGGTCCGCACCAAGATTCTTGAGCAGCTGACCGAGCAGCAGGTGACCTATATGACCGATAAAATTCCCATGCGCCGCACCGGCGAACCATGGGAGATTGCGGCTGTAGCGCACTTCCTCGCCAGTCCCGATTGCTCTTTTGTCACGGCACAGTGTTACGACGCCAGTGGTGGACGCGCCACTTACTAACGGATATAATCCGGCCTGGAAGCCATTATGAAACTGATCGTTGCGCTGTTTTCAACCGCCGTCTTGTGCCTCGCCCAGGGTGATCGGGCAGAAGCGCAGCGGAATCCGTTTGCCGGTAATGCACAGGCGATCGCGGCAGGCGCCACCTTATATAACCAGGCTTGCATATCGTGTCATGGGGCCGGCGCCCGCGGTGATCGGGGCCCGTCGCTGGTGAGCGGCAACCTGGCGCATGGCAATGCCGATGGCGAGATCTTCATCAGTATCCGCAGCGGCATCCAGGGCTCGCAGATGCCGGCCTTCGGTTCCCTTACTACGGAGCAGACCTGGCAACTGATTTCGTACCTCCGCAGTCTGTCGGGAACTCCGGTGGCAATGCCGACCGCGGGTGAGAAGGTTGCGGGCGACCCCAATGCGGGTCGGGCGATCTTCAACGGTAAAGGCGGATGCACTGCTTGCCATCAGGTATTTGGCACGGGCACACCGGTGGGGCCGGATCTGTCAGCTGCAGGGAGAACGCCCGCGCAGCAGTTACAGGCGAAGATCGCCAATCCTAATCAGCCCGCGGCGGGTGGACGTGGTGGACGCGGCGGTGGCCGTGGGGGCCCCGCGCGGCCCGCGACGGTGATCGCGAAGACGAAAGACGGCCACGAATATCGCGGCGCGCAGAAGGGCGGCGATTCTTGCAGCGTGCAGATGATCGATACCACGGGTAAGTACCATTCCTTCGAGAAATCTCAACTGGCCGATCTGCGCATCGAAGCGAAGTCTTTGATGCCCGACGATTACAGTGCGCGCCTCTCGAGCGACGAGATTCAGAATGTGGTGGCGTATCTGAAGACCCTCGATGGTTCCGACCCCTCGAAGCTTGCCATGGGCGACGGCTTGACCTGGGATCGCATCCGCAATGCTGAAAAAGAACCGCAGAATTACCTGACCTATTGGGGCTCCCTCAATGGCAAGCACTATTCCTCGCTGGCGCAGATCAATACCACGAATGTTAAGAATCTGCAGGCCAAGTGGGCCGTACAGCAGACCGGGGCGGGAGTGGTCGAAGCGGTTCCGCTGGTAGTGGATGGAATCATGTACACCACAGGCCCTGTCTCCGGCACTGCCGTGGTGATGGCGCTCGATGCCAAAACCGGCCGCCAGCTTTGGCGCTATCAACGCCCGCAGAAGGTGAAGAATCCCTACGAGATCAACCCCTTCAATCGCGGTGTGACCATTCTGGGCAACCGGTTGTTCTTCGGCACACTGGACGCCGCCCTGGTGGCACTCGATGCGCGCACCGGAACTTTTCTTTGGGAAGTACAGGTGGCCGACACCATGCTCGGCTACAGCATCACCTCGCCGCCGCTGGTCGTTAAGGACAAGATCATCACTGGCATCACGGGCGGAGAATTCGGTGTACGCGCCTTCATCGACGCGTATGAACCGGCCACTGGCAAACGCTTGTGGCGTTGGTACACCATCCCGGCCAAGGGCGAGTTCGGCAACGAAACCTGGGAAGGCGATAGCTGGCAGCGCGGCGGATCTCCGACGTGGTTGACGGGCACCTACGATCCGGAGCTGAATACGCTCTATTGGCCCATCGGCAATCCCGGCCCGGATATCAATGGCGACGTGCGTAAGGGCGACAATTTGTTCAGCTGTTCCGTGGTCGCGCTCGATCCCGATACGGGCCAGCGCAAGTGGCATTATCAGTTCACGCCTAACGATACGCACGACTGGGATTCGACCGAAGACATGGTGCTGGTCGATCGCATGTGGCATGGGCAGAATCGCAAGCTGTTGCTGCATGCCGATCGCAATGGTGTTTTTTACGTGCTCGACCGGACCAACGGAAAATTCCTCTCGGCCACACCTTTCGTCCGCGCTACCTGGGTTAAGGGTTGGGACGAAGCAGGCCGGCCGATTACGACGGAGAACTGGCGCGCCAATCCTGAAGGCACCACGGTTTATCCGGCCTTGGGAGGCGGGTCGAACTTCCAGTCGCCTTCATATAATGCGCTGACCGGATGGATGTACTTCATGTACTACGACGGTCCCGGGCGCTATTCCATTGGACCCGCGCCGTTCGAGCCGGGCAGGCAATATCAGGGCAGAGGAACCGGCGGTGGCTTCGGGCCTCCGCCGGCTAACGGCCAGGCACCGCCCTCGCAGGGAGTGATGGCGTTCGATCCCGAAACCGGCAAGGTGCAATGGAAGTTCGAGCTGGCGCAGAATTCGTTAACGGCGGGCCTGCTTTCGACGGCGGGTGGTCTGGTCTTCGCGGCATCGGGAGAAGGCAATTTCATCGCGCTCGACGCGAAGACAGGCAAAGCGCTGTGGAAGTTCGGAGCCGGTGCGGCCATCCCGGCGGCGCCCATCAGCTATTCGGTCGATGGGAAGCAGTACGTGGCAGTGTCATCGAATAACGTGCTGTACAGTTTCGCGCTGCCCGACTAAACGCGGCTGTCGCCGCATGTCCTTTTGAATCGCCCGCGCCTTATGCGGTCGTTTCCGGCGCCCTGAAGCCGCTACAGCGGCGACCCATCCCTTCGCGGAATTTTTCGCGTTCCTCGGGTGTCATCTTTTCCCAGCGCTCGGCCCATTGCCTCATCATGCGGCGTCTGCCGAAGCGGTGCCCGTGTCCGCCGCGAAATCCGCCGAACAGAATCCGCGTCAGGATCAGCAGACCCAGCGCCTGCCAGAAGCCGATGGTATGCAGTCCGAATACAGACGGTATCAGCCAGTTCCACAGACCACTGACCACCCATCCGGCAAGCGTTATGGCGGCCACGCCGATGATCGCCATACGCAGCATTCGTAATCCTCTGTTCATTCTCATTTGTGTGTCCTCGTGAATTCGTCGTAAACGGTTTGCAGGCGGTGGCGCAGATGCACTACCGCGTAATGCTTGCGCGAGAGAAGGGTGGGTACACTGGTCCCTGTTTCCGCCGCGATTTCCTTGAAAGTGCGCCCTTCGATCTCGTGTGCGATAAAAACTTCCCGCTGTGCTTCGGGTAGCTCGCCCAACGCGAGTTCAATCTCTTCGAGCAGCACCTGACGGGCGAAGGCAACATCGGGACCAGCGTCGGGAGAGGGAAGCATGTCGCCGAGGAATAATGGTTCGGGATCCTCGACCAGATCCGGCTTCTTTTTGCGAAACAGATCGGTGATGCGGTTGCGCGCCACCTGGAACAGCCAGGCGCCGGTATGCGCAACAGGCTTCATCAGCCGGTAGGCTTCCACCAGTTCGTAGAAGACGTCCTGAAGAATGTCCTCGGCTTCCACATCGCCAGGAACGCGCCGGCGGATGAAATTGCGCAGATGACGGCTTTCGCGCTCAAACATCTGCGCGAGCGCGTGGTCCTGAGCGGCCGTCGACTGCGGATTTGCCAGCACAGCATCCATCCACTTATGTAGACGAAAATGCCGGCGCAATATTTTCGGAAAAGATTCAGTTCGGGCAGCGGCCAAACGCGGCTATCGCCGCATGTCCTTCCGCAAAGCGACGTTAGGGCGTGGCTGCGGCGGCAATTGCGGGCTGACGGTTGACTGCGGCGGCGGCGGGCGCATAGACAAAACGCCGCTCCCGCAGGCCAAGCTTATGCATCAGGCGACCTACGTGGTCCTGATCGTAGCGGATTCCAAAGCGCTGCTCGATGGCCACCGCCAGTTTCCCCGTCGTCCACCGACTGGTTGAAAATCCATGCGCCATCGGACCGTCGAAATACATCTGACGAATAGCGTCCGCCTGGTCGGCCGTCAGACGGCTGGGCCTGCCGGTGGCGCGGCGTTTGTGCAGGGATTCAACGCCCTTTATGACAATGGAACGATGCCAGCGAGAAGCGGTAGTGCGGCTGACCCCGTACCGGCGGGCGACATGTGATTGCGATGCTCCGTTCAGCAGATCCTTAGCGGCTGCCAGACGGCGCGTTTCCATTTCTTCGCGTGTCAGTTCTTTGCGGTTGAGAGAGTTAAGCGGGGCAAGCATCATCTCCAAGCGCGCGGAATTTATACCAGAGCGTTACCAGAATACACTAGAAACAGAGAGCCTGTAAATTGTTTCCGGCGCAAAATCGTGAAAAAGGGGTGGTGCGCGTCGCCCTGCGCGGCGTCACGAAGACCTATGAGGGGGGCGTCGAGGCCCTGCGCGGGGTCTCGCTCGAGTGTGCCACGGGGCGTGTGACCGCGCTGCTGGGCCGCAGCGGGTGCGGGAAATCGACATTACTAAACCTCTGTGGCGCGATGGATTTCCCGACGTCCGGCCAGGTCGAAGTGGCCGGCCGGCTCACTTCGGAACTCAACGATGCCGAACTGACCGCCCTGCGGCGCGAGAAGATTGGATTCGTCTTTCAGTTCTTCCAACTGCTGCCTTCGCTGACCGCGCTCGAAAATGTGGAATTGCCGCTTTTGCTGGCGGGTGCGAAGAAATCGGAGGCCACGGCGCGGGAGCGTCTCGATTGGGTCGGACTGCCGGAAAAGGCCAATGCCCTGCCCTACCAGCTCTCGGGTGGGCAGATGCAGCGAGTCGCCATTGCGCGCGCGTTGGTGCACGATCCTGCCATCCTGGTGGCCGACGAACCGACCGGAAATCTCGATACCGCGAGCGGCGAGCTGGTTCTGTGGCTGATCCGGCGGGCGGCGGATGAGTTCGGCGCGGCGGTGGTGATGGCGACCCATAGCGCAGAAGCGGCGGCGATCGCGGATGTGCGGATACGTATGCGCGATGGCCTGGTCGAGAGCGTGGAAGGTTGATTAAGCTTTTTCGCCAATTGGTATTGCGGCCTCTGCGGCGCGATCCGGCGCGTACTGCGCTGACGCTGCTTTCGATCGCCCTGGGGGTCGCGGTAGTGCTGGCGATCGAGATGGCCGGCGATGCCGCGACAGGCTCGTTTCAATCCTCCCTGACTACGCTGGTGGGACCGGTGGATTACGAAATCACGGCGAATGGCGGGGTCGATGAACGCGTTATCGCGAAGCTGGCCGGACTGCCGTTGAACGCAAGGTTTGCGCCTGCGATCGAGCAGCCGGTAGTAATCGTCGGCAAGGGATCCACCACGCTGTATGGGATCGATGCGATTGCGGGGGCGCAGGGCGCGGGAGGGAATTTCGATGCGGCGGATCTCGAAACTTCGGCGGTCGTGTCGAGTGACCTGGCGGCGCGCTTTCATTGGAAGAAGGGCGACAGGATCACGTTGCAGGGCCGTGCGACCTCGCGCGAGTTCACCATCCGCAGTATCGCGGCGGGGCAGAATACCGCATGGATCGGTATCGATATCGCGGCTGCCCAACAGCTGCTCGACATGTATGGCAAGCTCGACCGCATCGAAGTCTTCCTTGGATCAGGTGAGGACGCCGAGCGCGCGGCTCGATCGATTAAAGACTCCCTCCCAACTACTTACGATGTGGAAACACCCGGCGCGCGCAGCGAGGAGAATCGACGTATGCTGCGCGCATTCCGCTGGAATCTGCGGATCTTGAGTTACATCTCGCTGTTGGTGGGCGCATTTCTTATCTACAACACGATTGCGGTGAGCGTAGTCCGGCGCCGCACGGAGATCGGGATCCTACGCGCGGTCGGGACCAGTTCGCGGGGAATTCTGCTGATCTTTTTGGGCGAAGCATCCATGCTGGGGCTGCTGGGATCGGTGCTCGGAATCGGGCTCGGCCGGTTACTCGCCGGGGCGATAGTCGGCATGATCGCGGAGACGGTTAATGCGCTCTTCACGACGAGCACTCCGGGAGCCGTGGCGTTATCCGCAGGGTCGACCATTGGCGGAATCGTCACCGGAACCGCGGTCGCGTTCTTCTCGGCGCTGATCCCCGCGAGAGAAGCCGCGCGGGTGGCGCCGGCGGAGGCAATGCAACGGGAAGCGCGCGAACATCATAAGCGTCTGAATATCCGCCGCGATCTGACTATCGCGTCGATCGCAAGCGTTACGGCCGCGATCCTGTGCCGCTTCGGTCCCATCGACGGTCGCCCCGTGCTGGGTTATGTCGCCACGCTTTTTGCCGTGGGCGCCGCAGCGCTGGCCTCTCCCGCCTTCGTGCTGGCCGTAGTCCAGCTATTGCGTGGGACATTGAAACGCATGGGAGGTGCGGCCGGGCTGATTGCCGGACGCAGTCTGACGGCATCGCTCTCGCGCACATCCATTGTGGTGACGGCGCTCGCCACAGCCATTTCGATGATGGTGAGCGTGGGCGTGATGGTGGGGAGTTTTCGCGAGACCGTGCAGGTGTGGCTGGAGAACCAACTGCGCGCCGATATCTATATGCGCGCCGAAGGTCCCCCCTCGGCCGGGATCTATCCGCCGATCGATTCAGACGTTCCGGAAATCATTCGACAAACTCCTGGCGTAGCGGACGTCGATGTTTTCCGGGCATTTCAATTTCACTACGAGGGAACGAAGGCCACCTTCGGCGCGGGGATCACCGACATCGTACGCCGCCAGGGTTCTCTGCGCTTTCTTGCGGGTGATGCGGACCGGATTCTCCAGTCACTGCCGGGACACGATCGCGCCATCGTCAGCGAACCCTTCGCGAATAAACATCACGTGCACGTGGGCGATGTTCTGCCAATACCATTAGGCACGCGCATCGTACCGCTGACCGTGGCCGGCATCTACTACGATTATGCGAGCGACAGCGGCTACGTGATCGTGGATCAGGGTACGCTGCTTCGCTACCTGCCGGACCAGGCCATCACCAACATCGCGGTTTATGTGAAACCCGGCGCCGATGCCAGCCGTGTACGGCGCGATCTGGAGGCGCGGCTGAGCAACTATCCCATCATGATCGCGCCCAACGAAGTTCTGCGGCGCGGCGCGGTGGAAGTTTTCGACCGAACGTTTGCCATCACTTACGCGCTCGAAGCGGTGGCGATCGTGGTGGCGATGCTGGGCGCGGCCAATGCGCTGCTAGCATTGGTATTGGATCGCCGCCGCGAAATCGGCCTGATCCGATATCTGGGCGCCGCGAGGAATCAGGTCTACACGATGATCCTGACTGAAGCGGGGCTGCTGGGGCTGCTGGCGGGATTGCTGGGACTGGTGCTGGGTATGGCGCTTTCTCTCATCCTGATCTACGTGATCAATAAGCAGAGTTTCGGATGGACCATTCAGTTCCATCCTCCGGCGCTGCTGCTGGGCGGGGCGTTGCTGCTGGTCTGGGCCGTTACCGTGCTGGCTGGCGTTTACCCCGCGCGGTTTGCGGCGCGACTCGAACCCGCTGAAGTCGTACACACTGAATAAGCCAACTGGAATAAGAAGGTTTCCGAAGACTCCGAATGAGTGAAAACATCCGTAACATCGCTATCATTGCGCACGTTGACCACGGCAAGACGACGCTGGTCGACGCCATGCTCCGACAGAGCGGCATTTTCCGCGCCAACGAACATCTGGAAGAACGCGTCATGGACTCCAACGATCTGGAACGCGAGCGCGGCATTACCATCCTCGCCAAGATCACCGGCGTGCGCTTTCATGGGACCAAGATCAACATTGTCGATACGCCCGGCCACAGCGATTTCGGCGGTGAGGTAGAGCGCGCGCTGAAGATTGTCGACGGCGTGATGCTGCTGGTCGACGCGAGCGAAGGGCCGCTGCCGCAGACGCGTTACGTTTTGATGAAGGCCCTCGAAGCCGGCTTGAAACCGATTGTCGTCATCAACAAGATCGACCGGCCCGATGCGCGGGCCGCCGAAGTGCTGAATGAAATCTACGACCTGTTTATCGATCTGGGCGCTGAGGAAGATCAGCTGGATTTTCCCGTGCTCTATGCGGTGGCGAAAAACGGTGTGGCGAAGATTTCTCTCGAAGATCCCTCGGAGAATCTGCAGCCGTTGTTTGAAGCCATCGTGAAGACGATTCCGCCGCCTTCCGGGGATCCCGACGCGGTGCTGCAGGCGCTGGTCGCCAACCTCGACTACTCGGATTATCTGGGACGCCTGGCCATTGGCCGCGTGTTCCAGGGGACGCTTCACCATGGCGATGAAGTGGCAATCTGCCATCTGAACGGGACCATCCAGAAGACGAAAATCACCAAGCTGTATTCATTTGAAGGACTGAAGCGCGTGGATGAAACCATCGCCCGGCCGGGCGATATTCTAGCGGTGGCGGGGGTCGAAGGCATCACCATCGGCGAAACCATTACCAGCGCGGAAACGCCCAAACCGATGCCGCATATACAGATCGACGAGCCGACTATCGGGATCACCTTCACGGTGAATACTTCTCCGTTCGCGGGCCGGGAAGGCACGTTCGTTACTTCGCGCAACATCAAGGACCGGCTCGATAAGGAACTGCTGACGAACGTGTCGATTCGCGTGGAATCCGATTCGCCCGATACTTTCAAGGTAATGGGGCGCGGAGAACTGCAACTGGCGATCTTAATTGAAATGATGCGCCGCGAAGGCTACGAGCTCGCCGTCGGCAAACCGGAAATACTGACCCGCACCATCGATCACAAGCTGATGGAGCCGGTGGAGATGCTGGTGATCGATTGCCCGGAAGCGTTCATCGGTGTGGTGATTGAAAAGCTGGGCAGCCGCAAGGGCAAGATGAGCAAGATGATCAACAACGGGTCGGGCCGCGTGCGCCTCGAATTCCATATTCCTTCGCGCGGATTGATTGGACTGCGCAGCGAGATTCTGACGGACACGCGCGGCACGGCGATTCTGAATTCGCTGTTTCACGGTTACATCGAGTGGCAGGGCGACATTCCTACGCGTCCCACCGGATCGCTGGTGGCGGACCGTGCCGGCAAGACCACAGGCAACGCGATCTTCAATCTGCAGGAGCGCGGCGAAATTTTTGTCACCGCCGGGGTTGAGGTCTATGAGGGCATGATCGTCGGCGAAAACGCGCGGCAATCGGATCTCGACGTGAATATCGTCAAGGAGAAAAAGCTGACCAATATGCGCGCGTCGAGCGCCGATGAAGCGATTCGCCTGGTGCCGCCGAGGCTGATGAATCTGGAGCAGGCGATCGAGTTCATCAGAGAAGACGAGATGGTGGAGGTGACGCCGAAGTCGATTCGCCTGAGGAAGAAGATTCTCAAGGCCAATCAGCGGTAGGATGGGGTCATGGCGGTTGCCGCGAAGATTTCGCTCGAAGAATACCTGAACACGTGCTACCGGCCCGATTGCGATTATGTCGACGGCGAAGTACTGGAGCGCAATTTGGGCGAACAGAGTCATGGCAGGCTGCAGCTGAACATCGGCGTATGGCTCAAAAGCCGGGAGCGCCAGTTCCGCTTCCGAGTACTGCCCGAGGTTCGCCTGCAGGTGCGGAATGACCGCTTCCGGGTTCCCGACATTATGCTGATCCCGCCCGAGGCCGCGGGCGAAGCGATTGTGCGAACTCCGCCTCTGTTGTGCATTGAGGTCTTGTCCCCTTGTGATGCGCTGGCGTGCATTCACAGGCGCGCGCAGGAATATTTCGCGATGGGCGTTCCGGTTTGCTGGATTATCGATCCGCTCTCCGGGCAGGCATGGACGGCGACACCGGCGGGAATCGAGGAGACGACTGGTGGCGTGCTGCGCGCCGGAGACATCGAAATGCCGCTGAATGAGGTTCTCGAATAGCGCCGGGGTAGCTTAGTTCGGCAAGCACCCGATATAATCGAAAAACTACGTCTACATCGTCCAGGAACACCACAACAACCGAATCGGGTGATTTTTTCCTCTGGTGGCTGGTGCCTTCTCTGCTCGTGCTTGCGCTGGGGGCTGCCTGGTCGAATCATTTTCAGAACAGCTTCCATCTCGACGACTTCCACACCATCGTTAACAACCGCGCCATACGGAGTCTCAACCGGGTTCCGCAGTTTTTCACTACTACCCGAAGCTTCAGCGACGCGCCTGAATTTGCCGATTACCGGCCACTCCTTTCCACTTCTTTTGCGCTGGACTATGCAGTAGCCGGGAAGGCGATTCCCACCGTCTTCCAGATGGATACTTTCGTCTGGTTTGCGCTGCTGATTTTTCTGCTGTATTTTCTTTTCCGCTTAATTCCCGGCGGGACCCATCAATCGGCGGCGGTTGGCGCAGCCCTGTTCGGGCTCCATCCCCTGGCAGCCGACACCGTTAACTACGTTATTCAGCGAGGGAGTGTGCTGGGCGGGGCAGGAATAACGGCGGGGCTGCTGACCTGGATTGTCTGGCCACGGCGCATGCCCGAGCGCCTGGTGATGGACCCGGCACGCACGCCGGAGAACTGGCGGGATGATGTCGGCCGGAAACAGGCGGCACACATTAACGAGCTGTACCGGCGCATTATCCACGCACCACTGGGGCTTTATTTTTTTCCGGTCGTACTGGCCATGCTTTGCGATCCCGGCGCCGCGGTATTTGCGCCGATTCTGTTGGCCTGGATTCTGCTGTTCGAACCCGAAAGAGGCGTTCGGAAAGCTCTGCCCGCTATCGTCGTATGCGGCGGCTACTGGATCGTCCAGACCGTCCTCACATTCCGGTTCGCGGCTCCATCCCGGCTCCCTCTGGCCGCATATTGGTTCACGCAGCCGTGGGTCGCGATGCGTTACCTCCGGGCTTTTCTGGTCCCGTTCGGTCTGAGCGCGGACACCGATCTGCAGCCGGTGGACCACTTCTGGTCGCCCTCTGCATTAGCTGGATATGCCGGCCTGGCCCTGGTGTTGCGCCTCGCGATCGTAACGGCGCGGCGCACGCGCTGGCGAGCTGTTTCGTTCGGCCTCTGGTGGTTCCTGATTGCCCTGTTACCAACAATGTTTGTTCCGCAGCGCACGATCGAGGCGGGCACGCGAATATTCATTCCTATGATCGGCCTCGTGCTGGCTGCGACGCGGACTGTGTGGATCGGATGGGAGATGTTATCCGAGCGGCCGGGTATGCGCATCCCGGCGACCGTCGTGGCAGCAACACTGGGTATCGCGGTATTGGCGGTTTGCGCCTGCCAAACGTGGTTGCGCAATCGGGTTTGGGATTCGGAGGAGACGCTTTGGTCGGACACCATGAGGAAAAGTCCGGGCGATGCCCGGGCGTATATCAACTACGGGCTTACGCAGACTTCAACAGGCGATCCCGCCGTGATCCTTGGGTATTTTGAACAAGCGGTTCCCTTGACGCACCATAACGCGGCGCTCGAGACGGATCTCGCTCTGGCATTCGACAAGCTCAATAAGACGACCGAAGCCGAAGCGCATTTCCGCGACGCTATCGCCGTGGTTCCCGCGTATCCGAGGGCATTCTCCGCTTATGGGCGGTGGCTGCTCGATCACCAGAGAACGGCCGAGGCCTCGAAGATGGCGAGCCGCGCCTTGCAACTTGAGCCCAGGGATCTGGTAAGCCGTCAGATTTTGATGGAGCAGTATTCCCAGGCGTTCGATTGGGCGGGTCTGGAACGGGCCGCCGGCGACGCATTGCGCATTGAACCCGACGACCCTGTCAGCCAGAACTATGTGGAGATGTCGAAGACCGCTCAGGAGACGATCCATAACAGCGAGCAGGCTGCTAGGGACAATCCCACGGTCGATGAGTACCTGAGCCTTTCCGTTCTCTATTTCCGCAACCGAAGGTTCGAGGATTGTGTCAATGCCGCCAGTCAGGCCCTGAAGATAAAACCGGATCTTCCCGAAGCGTACGCCAATATGGCGACCGCATACTACAGCATGGGGAAATACGACGACGCGGTCGCGGCGTTACAGAAGGTGGTGCGGCTGAGGCCCGATTTTGCATTCGCCCGGAGCGACCTCGCCTATCTTCTGAACAATAAGGGTGTCAAACCGGTGGACAGCCAACCAGCGGCTCCCCGGTAGCAGGGGATTCTGCAGCGTCGCAATCACCACGGATTAGCCGACTGGGCTGGTGTATGCTCAAAACAAGGTTGTACAAAAATGTTTTCCGCGATTCTGCTGGCCGCCCTTGTCCTGGTCCTTGTCCTGAATTCGATCCTGTTGCACCGGCTCCGTTCGCAGGAGAGTCCCGAAGCACGTCTGCGAACTCAGGACGCTCTCGAATTACGTTTGCGGGCGGACATCGCCGGCTTGCGCGCCGATGCTCTGGATGCGCGCCGGCAACACGCTGAAGAGAGCCGTGCGCAGCGCGCCGAACTGGGGGGCAGCCTTGAGCGCTATACCGATCAGACCCACCGGCAACTGATCGAGATGCAGCGCGATCAGCGCACCGAACTGGAGCGGATTCGTTCCGTGGTGGATGGGCGGTTACTGGCGCTGCAGACGGATAACGCGGCCAAACTGGAACAGATGCGCCTGACCGTCGACGAGAAGCTTCAAAGTACGCTCGAGACGCGCCTCGGGGAATCCTTCCGTCTGGTGAGCGATCGCCTCGAGCAAGTGCACAAGGGCCTGGGAGAGATGCAAAATCTGGCGTCCGGGGTGGGCGATCTCAAACGCGTGTTGTCGAATGTTACGACGCGCGGAGCCTGGGGCGAGGTACAGTTGGAAAACCTGTTGACGCAGATGCTGGCGCCCGAGCAATTCGAGCGCAATGTCTCTCCCACTGGTTCCGGGGAGCGCGTCGAGTTCGCGATCAAACTGCCCGGCACCGGTTCCACGCCCGTGTGGCTGCCCATCGACGCCAAATTTCCGTCGGAAACCTATCAGCGGCTGGCGGCCGCGGCCGAGCGCTCGGATGCCGACGCAGTGGAGGTCTGCGCGCGCGAACTGGAAGCGGTAGTGCGGGCCTGCGCCCGTACCTTCAGCGCGAAATATCTGGCGCCCCCCCACACCACCGACTTCGGAATCCTGTTCCTCGCCACCGAAGGGCTCTATGCCGAAGCGCTGCGCCGGCCAGGTCTGGCGGAATCGGCACAGACCGATTATCGCGTGGTGCTGGCCGGCCCCACGACTTTCGCCGCGCTGCTGAACAGCCTGCAGATGGGATTCCGAACCCTGGCAATTCAGCAGCGATCGGGCGAGGTATGGAAGCTGCTGGGGGATGTGAAAACGCAGTTCGGAAAATATTCCCAGGTGCTCGATGTCATCCGCAAGCGGCTTGATCAGGCGACGCAGACTGTCGACGACGCGTCGGTCAGAACGCGCGCCATTGAGCGGCGCCTCAAGACTGTGGAGGCCGCTGAAGACCCGGAAGAGATTAATGTGATTCGCCTGGCCGCCGGGTAGCGGCGTGTCTCTGCGCGATCCTCACGGTCGCGGCATAGTACAGCTTACATTGTTTCCGAGCCGTGACCGTAAGGGAGCGGTACGATATCAACGGGACAGCCCACCAGCGGGAGTTACTCGTAACGCCAGGTTCTACTTGAGGACCAGGCTGCCGAATGCCGCCGGCACGTGAAATGTCCGGGCTCCGGTGGGGCGCCAGGCGATATACAATCTGTTCGGCTCGGGGCCCTCGATGCGGAACAGGCCGATGCGTAACTCGTCCCCGGCTTTGGGGGCCTTGACGTCGAGACTCGCGAAGGGGATTCGCATCTCGCCGTACCAGATCTTTTTCTGCGCATCGATGCGCCCGTGCACCGTGAAACCCGACTGCCATTCCACCGCTTCTTTGGGAGATTTCGGATCGTCCTGATTGATATCAAGATCCACATACTCGCCTTGGGGAGAAACCTGGAATTCCTTGTAACGCGATATTTGCAGATAGTCGGACCCGATGAAAGCTTCGGCTACATCCCAGTCCCACAGTTTATTGGTTTCTTCCGATGTCGTCGGGTTAGGATTGAGATACAGTTGATCGTAGGGACATATAAAAAGTAAGTAGAGGTTGTTATGGGTCCAGCGGGAACGGATTTCGGTGGGCGGCAAGGGAACCGGCTGACCCATGTAATCGCGTGAAGCTTTAACGCCTGGAATGCCGTTCCACTCAGCAGATTGGGGGTCCGCGCTGGGTTCCCAGTCCTTCGGGGCGAGAAAGCTCTCAATGACATTCGCAGGGTCATTCGCCTGAGCCTGGACCTCCGGGGCCGGTACAATCTGCGGAGTTTGCATTAGTGTGAAAAACAACACGGGCAGGATCATTTCTCTAACAAACCCTCGGCTGCGGTGTTCGCGGATTTTTTCCCATCCTATCTTATGATCCGACGCCGAAGCTTCATCCGTACGTATAATACCGTTGTAAGATTAGAAATTTGTAATCTATGTTACCTGGCCGCCTCCGTCATGTGAAACTATTAAAGAGGAGTAAGCAGGTTGGGTTCAGCCTCCGAACCGATTGGTTTGCCGGGCTGATTTGTTCGCTCACTGATGACGAATAGAATTGCACTCATCAGGCAGTTCGCGGTTCGTCTGTTGTTTTTCGCGGCTGCATTGGTTATCCCGATTGCCGGACAACGCGCTTTCGCGGCGTGGCGCGCTACAGGACCATTCGGTGGCGATGCCGAAGTAATCCGGGTCGTTCCAGCTACGAAAGATCTGGTATTGGCGGCGGCGCACAACGGCTTGATTTACTCGTCGGTGAATGGCGGCGCCTCGTGGAATAATGTCGCCTTCCCTGCCCAGTTTGCCGGCGTGCTCCATGCCCTCGAGGTAGATCCGCGCTCGCGGTCTGTCTGGTATGTCGGCGTGGAAAGTGGAAACGAGTGGACGTCGGGGGTGTATAAGACCGCCGATGCGGGGCTTTCCTGGACCTTGTTGCCGCAAACCAGAGGACTCAAGGTCTGGTCCCTGGCTCTCTGGCCGCACGACCCGGATGTGATTGCCGCGGGCACCGGATCCGGCGTCTTCCTGAGCCGCAACGCGGGAGCGGCGTGGACGCGCATCTCTCCCGCCGACGACACCGAATTGCGCCCCGTGGTTTCACTGGCGTTTCATCCGACGGACGCCAATGTGCTTTATGCCGGAACTACCCATCTTCCCTGGCGCACAAGAGACGGCGGCGCGCACTGGGAATCGATTCACGACGGCATGATCGACGATTCCGATGTCTTCAGCATTCAGGTAGACCCGCTCGATCCCAACCGCGTTTTTGCCAGTGCCTGCAGCGGAGTATACGGAAGTTCGAACGGCGCCACGCACTGGTCGCATCTCGAGACTCCGAAGGGCGCCTTCCGCACACACTTTGTAGCCATAGATCCGAAACATCCGCAATTCGTTTTCGCCGGGACCACGGAGGGCCTTCTCCGGTCGGTCGATGGCGGGCGGGCATGGCGTAAGGTCAGCGCCGAGTCGATTAAGTCCATATCGTTCGACAGTTGGGTTCCGGGGCGTATTTTTTTCGCCTCGACCACGGCGGGTTTGCTGATCAGCACCGACGGCGGCGCCACTCTCAGGGAATCGAATGTCGGATTTACCAACCGGAATTTCACTACCCTTACCGGCGCGGGCACCCTGTTGTACTCGAGCAGCGTTTACGAACCCGGTTCGGGCGGGGTCTACCGGACGGATGAATTCGCCCTGCGCTGGGTTCACGAAGGGGACCCGGCCGGCGACCAGTTGCTCCTGATGGCGGCCGTTCCGGACAATCCCAACGTCCTTTTTGCGGCAGGCTATCACAGCTTGCTCGAATCTCCCGACCGCGGTATCACATGGGCGCCGCGGAAGATGCCCGCTGGCTCGCGTGTCACAGCTTTGTTGCCGGTCTCATCCGGATTGCTGCTGGCCGCGACGGACGAGGGTTTGTTCCGCAGCGGCGATGGCGGCATGGGCTGGACTCGTTCCGCCGTCGGCACGGGCAGCTCTCATGCCTGCGCGGAAACCCGATGCCCGGATGCGCGCATTGAAGCACTCCGCAGCTCCGGAAAACGCATCGTGTCGGCCCTGACAGCCGATGGCGCACTGGCGAGCGGCGATGGAGCGGTCAACTGGAAGAAATGCGGAGATCCGGCGCCGGCCGCGTCGTGGTACGGGCTGGACTTCGATTCCTCCGCCAATGGCACCGCGCTGGCCGCGACCTCGGCTGGCCTGTTCCGCTCGACGGACGGTTGTGTATCATGGACACCGGTTCGGGCGGGACTTCGCGCTGAAACGGCCACCTTCGTGCTGTTTCACCCGACGCACTCCGGCGAAGCATTTATTTCGCAGGGGGGCAAGATTTTTCGTTCTACAGATGGCGGCCAGCGCTGGTTGCCCCTGGATGACGATGGCATCGGCAATTCCGGGCCTTCGTCGCTGTTCGTGCTTCCCGCGTCGCCGGATCGGCTTTTTGCGCTCTTTCCGCGGCGCGGCGTTTTTTCAACTTCGATTAAGGAGAAGCCACTTCAATGATTAAGAGGTCTGACTTTCGCGCACCGGCTCGTCGTCGATCGGAAAATCGATGGCATACCGTTGTGTTGGTTGCCGGTATCGCACTGGCAATGACCGGACCCGTTTCCGCTCAGGACACAGGCTCGAAAACGACAAATGTCGCCCAAGGCGGCTATTCGCCCCTGTATTTCGATATATTCGCCGGCTATCAATGGTTCCAGTTCCTGCAGGGATCGAACCAGTCGCAGAATTTTGCTCCCGCCGGTGTCTGGGGTGAACGATGGACGGAGGATATCTCTAAATACATTGGTATTCAGGAGATGCTGCAGTTGGGCTACAACGGCGCCCAATACTACCCCGCCGGGAACTTCCATTACTCCCACACCTCCGACCAGAACCAGCAGGTTTTTGTCGATATCGTCGTGCACCTGAGGCCCCGCGAGGCGAAGATCAGGCCCTTTCTCTTTATCGGCCCAGGCTGGGCTCACTACAACACGCCGAGTTTTGGAAAGCTCACGCCCGGTCCCGGAACTCCCGGACCTATCGTCGACGTGCTTCCCGCGGGGACGGGCCCGCAGCCGTACAACAGCGGCTTTGCATTCAACTACGGACTGGGTGTGAAGTACAATGCTTCGCCTAAGTGGGGCCTGCGCTTCGATGTGCAGGGGATGCGATCTGTGCTGCCTCATTTCGGGCTGCCGGGATTCGCCGCGGTGCCGGGAGATCTTACTGTCCCTGGCCAGGGCGCCAACAATTCAATCACGCTCTCGGTCGGTGTGATCATCAACCTGAAATATCACTATCCGCCCGCCCCCCCGGCGCCCCCGGTAGTGGCTCCTCCGGCCCCTGTGGCTAACATTCAGGTGGGTGCAATCACTGGCGCCCATGGCGATGTCTGTGCGGGTGACAGTGTTCAACTCTCCGTAACGGCCAGCGGATGGCTTCCCAACCAGACACCCGCCTATCAGTGGTCGGTCAACGGCAGCCCCGTGAGCGGCGCTACATCGAGCAGCTTCAGCGTCCCGACGCTTACCGCCGGGAACAAGACGATCACCGTCCAGGTGAGCGCGGGCGGCACCTCCGGGACCTCCGCTCCGGTCAGCTTCACCGTGCGGCCGCTGACGCCTCCGACCATTACGTTCGGAATTTCGCCCTCGACCGTTCCCTACGGCACGCGGATCAACCTGGCGGCCAATGCGACACCGTCCGCCTGCGGTGGCCCGGTAACCATTCGCTACTCGGGACAGGGCGTAACCGGCAACGTGTTCGATTCGACGGCCCTCAACTTCGATCAGAGCAACCGGGTCCGTCAGCAGTCGCAGACCGTGCACATCACAGCCACCGGTACGGATACGAAGAACCAGACCGCCAGCGCCGGGGCCGATGTGACCGTGACTTTGACGGCTCAGGCACGCCGCCTCGACGATATCGTCTTCACACAAAACAGCTCACGCGTGAACAATTGCGCCAAGCGCTTGTTGCTCGAAGAATTGACTCCCATGCTGCGTTCCGATCCGGGCGCCAAGGTGATCCTCATCGGTCATCGGGACGCCACCGAACGGGCCAGAATGAACCCGCCGCTCGATGAAGCCCGAGTCATCAACGCGGCCGCCGTGCTGAGCGCAGGTAAGGGCATTTGCCCCTCGCTCGACCTCAGCCGTCTGCAGGTCAATTGGGTAGGTACCGAACAGTCGTCGGAAACGCGTCCGGCGTTCTGCGGCACTTCGACCAATGTGAAGGAAATGGGCGGACAGGCTGTCCGGCAATCGGATACGCATGCGCAATACCGGCGCGTGGAGATCTGGTTTGTGCCGAGCGGCGCCGACATGCCGGCTGGTGTCAGCGGCCTGAAGGATGCACCTGCCGCCGCGATTCAGGCCAAGGGTTGCCCGAAATAGAACCCGCCTGATCCTGTACTGAAAGAAGCGCGGTTGCGGCCTTAACGGGTCGCAGCCGCGCTTTTTTGTTGCCTCGAAAGGAGAGACGATGGTGTTCAACAGGTCGATACCCCGCGCCAGCGTAGTTCCGGTGCTGGCGTATTCGGATGTGACCGAAGCCGCGGCCTGGTTATGCGATGCATTCGGATTTAGTGTGCGTCTGCGTATCGGTAACCACCGAGTGCAGTTAAATGTCGGAGACGGGGCGGTGACGGTCAGGGAAATGCGCCAATCCGAGGTCAACGCGGCGTTGGGCGCGGGATGCTCGATTACGGTGCGCGTAGAAGACGTCGATGCCCACTGCAGGCGGGCGCAGCAGTACGGAGCGCGGATCACGGAAGGCCCGGTGACTCATCCGTATGGTGAGCGTCAATATAACGCGGTTGATTTCGCCGGATACTCGTGGACGTTTTCGGAGTCGGTTGCGGACGTCGATCCGCAAGAGTGGGACGGGACGGCGGAGCGGCTCTAGCAAATAAGAAAGGCCGCGAACCGGTTCTCGTCCGGCCCGCGGCCTTGAATGTTTCAATCGATAGAAAAGAACTACGCTTCGCCTTCTTCGGGCTCGAGGCCTTCCTTCTGCGCCTTCAGCCGTTCTTCCTTGCGTTTGGCGCGTTCCGCCGCACGCTTCACGAGTTCGGATCCGACCAGTTCCAGCATAGCCAGTTCCGCCCCATCGCCCTTGCGGGGGCCGAGGCGCGTGATGCGCGTGTAGCCGCCGTTGCGCTGCCCAAAGCGCGCGCCTAAGGTGTCGAACAGCTTCTTGACCGAGGCAGGCGTGGTGAGAAACGATGCGGCCTGGCGCCGGGTATGGAGCGAATCCCGCTTGGCGAGAGTAATCATTTTCTCGACCATGGGCTGGATCGCCTTGGCCTTCGGAACCGTGGTGATGACCCGCTCTTCGAGGATCACGCTGGTCGTCAGGTTTTTGAAAAGGCTGTTGCGCGCCCCGACGTCCCGCTTAAGTTTTGCATTGCCGAATCGATGTCTCATTTGCCTGAACCTTATAAAGTTATGCGAACTGCTCGTCGTCCGGAATATCTTCCGGAATACTGCCCGGAGCCGGCGGCGGCGGAGCGATCAGACGGCCGTGTGCGTCGGGTTTCATACCCAGCGCCAAGCCCATCCCATGGAGAATTTCCTTGATTTCATTGAGCGATTTGCGTCCGAAGTTCTTGGTCCGGAGCATTTCGGATTCCGACTTCTGCACCAGTTCGCCGATGCTCTGGATGCCGGCGTTCTTGAGGCAGTTGTAGGAGCGGACCGACAGCTCGAGCTCTTCCACGCTGCGGTTGAGCTGGTCGCTGATGCGATCCATACTGCGCTCCTCCGGCTGCTCGGCGGCTTCGGGGAGCTCTTCGAAGTTGATGAAGATCGTCATGTGATCCTTCAGCAACTTGGCGGCGTGCCCGATGGCGTCCTGCGGCGAGATGGCGCCGTTGGTCCAGACTTCAAGCGTCAGCTTGTCGTAATCGGTCATCTGGCCGAGGCGCGCGGCCTCAACCGAGAAGTTCACTTTGCGCACCGGCGAATGCACCGAATCAATCGGAATGAAGCCGATGGCCAGATCTTCGTCGAAGTTCTTATCCGCACTGACGTAGCCGCGGCCCAGCTTAAGGCGCATCTCGATATCGAGCTTGCCGCCTTCGCTCACGGTGGCGATGTGCAGATTGCGATCCAGCACTTCGACGTCCGCGTCGGTTTGGATTTGCCCGGAGAAGATTTCGCCGGATTTGTCGGACACCAGCCGAACTGTTTTCAGCCCTTCGCCCATCACCTTGAACGGTACCTGCTTCAGGTTCAGGATGATGTCGGTAGCGTCTTCCACGACGCCCGGAATGGGGCTGAACTCGTGATCCACGCCTTCGATGCGAATTGCCGTGATAGCGGCGCCTTCGATGCTGGAAAGGAGCACGCGGCGGAGCGAATTGCCGATAGTGGTACCGAAACCGCGCTGGAACGGTTGGGCGGTGAATTGCCCGTAGCGTTCCGTCAGAGTCTCAGTGTTTGCGACCAGACGTTTGGGTTTTTGAAAGCCCTTGAACATACGTTGTTTTTACTCCAATAACGGCCTGGCTTTTTCTCAATCCGCGCAGGCCGGTTTTTACTGCAAACCTTACTTACTGTACAATTCGACGATCAATTGTTCGTTGATGGGAATCTGCGTCAACTCGTCGCGCCGCGGGGTGCTGTTGATGCGGCCCTTCAGATTCTCGCGATCCACGTCCATCCAGCCCGGGGAAGGGGCGTGGGCCGTGGCTTCACGAGCGGACAGGATAGAGACGTTGTCCTTGCTCGATTCGCGCACCGCAATTTCGTCGCCCGGTTTCACCTGGAAGGAAGGAATGTTGACCTTGCGGCCGTTGACCTGGATATGGCCGTGGCGGACGGTCTGGCGCCCCTGCGAGCGGCTGGTCGCGAGGCCCATCCGGTAAATGACACTATCGAGACGCCGTTCCAGACTGGAGAGCAGGTTCTCGCCGGTGATGCCTTTCATGCGGGCGGATTTCTCGAAGGTGATGCGGAACTGCGCTTCGAGTACTCCGTAGATGCGCTTGACCTTCTGCTTCTCGCGCAACTGCAGCCCGTAGCCGACCAGCTTGGCCTTGCGATCTTTTCCGTGTTGTCCGGGGACGAAGTTACGGCGTTCGATGGCGCACTTCTCAGAGTGGCAGCGCTCGCCCTTCAAAAACAGTTTCATGCCCTCGCGGCGGCAAAGCCGGCAAACAGGGCCTCTATAACGTGCCAAATAATTCTCCTCTTACTGCGGTTGTCACGTGCGGTTTACAATCCTGTGGATCTTCGTCCCGCTTAAATTCAAAAAATCAAACTCTGCGTTTCTTCGGCGGACGGCATCCGTTGTGCGGAATCGCCGTGGTATCCCGAATCGTGCGCACATCAAGACCAGCCGTAGCCAGAGCGCGCACTGCCGACTCGCGTCCCGAGCCCGGACCACTGACACGAACCTCTACCGACCGCAATCCCACTTCATTCGCTTTGTTGGCGGCCGTCAGAGCGGCCTGCTGCGCGGCGAACGGCGTACCCTTGCGCGATCCCCGGAAACCGAGCGAACCGGCGCTCGACCACGATACCGTGTTGCCTTCCGGATCGGCGATCGTAACGATGGTGTTATTGAACGTTGCCTGAATATGCACAATGCCCACATGGACAATGCGCTTTTCCTTCTTCTTGAAGGCCTTCTTCTTGGTCGTCTTCGCGGGTGCTTTAGCCATTAGGTCTTCGACGTCGCTTTCTTCTTATTGGCCACGGTGCCCTTGCGCGGTCCCTTGCGGGTGCGTGCGTTGGTATGTGTGCGCTGGCCGCGTGTAGGCAGGCCGCGGCGATGCCGCAGACCCCGGTAAGACGCCATTTCGATGTGGCGCTTGATATTGAGCGAAACTTCCTTGCGGAGATCGCCTTCGACCGAGCCCTCGTCTTCGAGGATCTGGCGGATGTGGTTCACCTCATCCTCGGTCATGTCGCCGATCTTCTTGTTGGGATCAACCCCGGTCCGGTGGAGCAGGCTCTTGGCGCGAGTCCGGCCGATTCCGTAAATATAAGTGAGTCCGATCTCAGCCCGTTTCTTCGGTGGCAGATCGACGCCCGCAATACGTGCCATATCTTATGATCTCTTCCTTAACCTTGACGCTGCTTATGTTTCGGGTTGACGCAAATGACCCGCACCACGCCCTCGCGGTGGATCAGTTTACACTTATCGCAAATCTTCTTGACTGATGCGCGAACTTTCATTATCCTATACGACCTTTTTTATTATCCGACCCCGCGTGAGATCGTGTTCGGCGAACTCGACTTCCACGCGGTCGCCCGGCAATAACCGGACCCAATTTCTTTGCGCCGCGCCGGCGGCATGAGCCAGCACCTGCGACTTGTTACTCAACTCCAACCGGTACAACAGAGCCGGCAATTCTTCAATAACGGTAGCTTCAACCGTCATCAGGGGCGCGTTAAAACCCACGGCCCATTGTTCGTTACCGCCACGCAATGCTCAAAATGAGCCGAGTACGACCCATCCTTCGTCACTGCGGTCCACTTATCCTTCAAAACCCTGGCCTCCGGCTTGCCGGCGTTCACCATCGGCTCGATCGCCAGTACCATGCCTTCGCGCAGCCGGGGATTCTCGTTGCGCCGGTCCACATAATTCGGGATCTGCGGTTCTTCATGCAACTGCGTCCCGATGCCATGCCCGACATACTCCCTGACGATCGAAAACCCGTTATCCAACACATGTTGCTCGACCGTGCCGCAAATATCGAACAGCCGGTTCCCTTCCCGCACCTTGTCGATCGCCAGATCGAGCGAATCTTTAGTCACTTTCAGCAGCTTCTTCGCCTGCTCGCTCAGTTCGCCGACCCCTACCGTCAAAGCCGAATCGCCGAAATACCCGTCGAGCGACACGCCTGTATCGATCGAAACGATATCGCCCTGCTTCAAAATCCTCTTCGGGTTGGGCATCCCATGAACGATCTCGTCGTTCACCGACGTGCACAGCACGTAACGATACCTCTCACCCGCGGCTTGCACGAAGTAATTCTTGAATGCCGGTTTCGCCCCCGCATCCTCCATCATCTTCACTGCCGCCAATTCCAGTTCCCAGGTGGAAACTCCCTCCTGGACCATCTCCCCCAGGGAGTGCAGAATGTTGTGGACGAGCAGACCGCTGCGGCGCATTTTATCCAGCTCCGACCGCGTCTTTCGTACAATCACTGCGCCAACATCCCCTTCTCGACCACCAACCCGTTCAGCATCGATTGAATATGCTGAAAAACCACTTCCGGACGGTCCTTGCTCGCGTCCACTTCAAACAGCCGCGGACTCCGCGCGCGGAAAAACTCGATCAACGGACGCGTTCTCGCCTCATATTGATCCAGCCGTTCCCGGACCACATCTTCCCGGTCATCCTCGCGCACAACCAAAACCGTCCCATCCAGATCGCAGATGCCCTCGATTTTTGGGGGGCGGGAAACGGCGTTGTAAAGCGTGCCGCATTGCGGACACACACGTCGGCCCGCCATACGCGAGATAATTACATTGTAATCAACAACAAGGTGAATTACCACCTCTTCGGCTCCGACCGAGGCCAGCAGCCGCATCATTTCCTCCGCCTGCTCGGGCGTCCGGGGATACCCGTCGAGGATAAAACCACGCGCGCAATCGGGTTTCCGAATGCGTTCGTAGACCAGTTTGTTGACCAGATCGTCAGCTACCAGCGATCCGGCCCGCATGCGGCTCTCGATCGACTTACCGATCTCGTCACCTTGCCGAATATGCTCCCGCAGCATATCCCCCGTGGAAATCTGCGGGATCCCCAGCCACTCGACGATAAACTTTGCCTGCGTCCCTTTGCCCGATCCGGGGGACCCGAACAAAATGACAGCGAGGGGTGTACCAGTTGCGACACCCGCCATCAGGACGAGCTGCGGCGGCCCCGAATGCGTCCCGCGCGCGGCGTAAACCCTTCATAATGGCGCATGATCAGCTGCGCCTCGATCTGGTTGATCGTGTCCATGGCCACGCCCACCACAATGAGCAGCGACGTGCCGCCGAAATAGAAATTAACGTTCAGGCCGTTCAGCAGGAAGCGCGGAAAATGCTGATCGATGAAATCGCCGATCAGCGGCAGATGCTGCAGATGGATTCCCGAAATCATGATGCTCGGGATCAGGCACAAAATCGACAGGTAGATGGCGCCGACGAACGTGATCCGCGTGAGGATCGTGTTCATATAGTCGGACGTGCTGCGCCCGGGACGGATGCCGGGGATGAATCCACCGTACTTGCGCATGTTGTCGGCCGCTTCATTGGGATTGAAAATAATCGAAACGTAGAAGAAGCAGAAGAAG
Source organism: Terriglobia bacterium (assembly GCA_963719785.1). GTDB lineage: Bacteria > Acidobacteriota > Terriglobia > Bryobacterales > Bryobacteraceae > BOG-234. The sequence continues at coordinate 189,763 of CAVRCX010000021.1, read as the reverse complement.
ATAATCAACGCCACGAACATCACGATATACATCGGCTCGGCGTACTTGATGCTGTTGAGGATGCTGCTGAGCCACGCGTTGTTCTTCACAAACGGCGTGGTGGAAATGGTCTGCGGGAAGGCCAGAATCGAAGAGGCGAAGATCACCGGAATCACACCGCCTGCATTAACCTTGAGCGGCATGTGGGTCGATTGGCCGCCCATCACGCGCCGTCCGATCACGCGCTTGGCATATTGCACCGGGATGCGGCGCTCGCCCATCTCGACCAACACAATGAAGCCGACTACGGCGACCATCATGACCAGGATCGCCACCATCTCGAAGATATTCCACTCATGCGTGATGGCCACGTTGGTATAGATGTTTCCAATGGCGTTGGGGAGCCCCACCACGATGCCGGTGAAGATGATCAGCGACATGCCGTTGCCGACGCCGCGTTCCGTGATCTGTTCGCCCAGCCACATGATGAAAGCCGTGCCGGTAGTGAGCGTCAGGATGGTCATCAGGATGAAGCCGACGCCGGGGTGAATGACAAATTGCCCCGCGCCCTGCAGACCGATGGCGATGCCGAACGACTGCGCAATGCCCAGGCCCACCGTCAGATAGCGCGTCCACTGGGTGATTTTGCGCCGCCCCAGTTCGCCTTCCTTCTGCAGCTTTTCGAGGGTCGGAACCACTACGGTGAGCAACTGCAGAATGATCGAAGACGTGATGTACGGCATGATACCCAGCGCAAAGATCGACAAGCGCCGGATATTGCCGCCCGCAAAGAGATCGAAGAAGCCGAATATGGAGCCCGATTGCTGGTTGAGGAAATCGGTCCAGCGATTGACGTCGATGCCGGGCGTGGGGATGTAACTGCCCAGCCGGTAAACGGCAAGCATGGCGAACAGGAACAGCACCCGCTTCCGGAGATCCGGAATGCGGAAAATATTTGCGATGGCTTCAAACAGCTTCATGCGCGCCTCACCCTGATCCTAAGCAGCCGCCCCGATTACTTTAACCTGACCGCCGGCTTTCTCGATTTTATCAGCGGCGGATTTCGAAAAAATATGCGCCTCGACTTCGATTTTGCGCGTGATGTCGCCGGTGCCGAGGATCTTGAGGCCGTCGCCCAGCTTCTTGATTACGCCAAGCTCCATGAGCCGGTCCACATTGAATGTGTCGCCGGGAAGCTTCTCCAGATCGCGCAGATTGACGATGGCAAACTGCTTCTTAAAAATGTTGGTGAAACCACGCTTGGGCAGGCGGCGATGGAGCGGCATCTGGCCGCCTTCGAAGCCGCGCATGATGCTGTAACCGGAGATGGCCCGGGCACCTTTATGTCCGCGGGTCGAAGTCTTGCCTCGGCCGGAACCCATGCCGCGGCCGATACGCTTTTTCCGGTGTTTCTGCCCCTCGGGGGGTGTAAGAGAACTCAGATTCATGACAATTTCCTTTAGTACGATCGCTCCGCCAGCCTTGCCAGGCGGGTATCGAGAATGCCGACTATGGCGATAATTCTGTCCAGTTTGGTGTCGATTCTGCTCATCATCGCTTCCATGCCGGTCCTAAGCCCCGCGGTGTGAAACCCGAAGTCCGCCTTCAGGTCTTCTTCGCATTCGTCGAGATTCCGAATAACGCTGGCATTCAAAGCACGGAGACGGAAGTCGATAAACACGGACCCCGCCAGCACCGCAAGCACGGTAATAGCAATCGCGATGATCTGAGCGTCCGTCATGACTAATCTTAATCGACCAATGCCAGCAAATGCGGGATCTTCTTCGCAAAGCCGCGGAACGCCACCGTGTCCGGCCGCTCCACAACCTGATTGATCTTCCTCAGACCCAGGCTGCGCACGATAATCTTATGCTTCTCCGGCGCGCAAATCACGCTGCGGATCAACTTGATTTTGATGGTTCCCTGTTCCGCCATTATGCTTTCTCCAACGGGGCGAGCCCGCGCATCTCGCGCACCGCCGCCTTATCCCGCAGCTGCTCGAGAGCATTGATCGTCGCCTTCACCACGTTATGCGGATTGTGGCTGCCGATGGATTTGGTGAGCACATTGGGGATGCCGCAAGCCTGCACCACCGCGCGGACCGGACCGCCGGCGATTACGCCCGTACCGTCCTGAGCCGGCTTCAGCATCACCAGACCCGCGCCGAACTTGCCCAGCACCTGGTGGGGAATGGTGTTATCGAGCAGATGCACGCGGCGCAGATTCTTCTTGGCCGCTTCGATCCCTTTGCGGATCGCCGACGGCACTTCCTTGGCCTTGCCCACGCCGAACCCGACCACGCGCGCCTGGGAATCGCCGACGACAACCAGAGCCGAGAAGCTCATGTTCTTGCCGCCCTTGACGACCTTGGTGACGCGATTGATCGCGACCACGTTTTCCTTCAGGTTCAGCGACTGCGGATCAACTCGTTTTATGGTTACTGCCGGCATTTAAAACTCCAGTCCAGCTTCGCGGGCCGCATCGGCCAGCGCTTTAACGCGGCCGTGATAGAGGTAGCCGCCACGATCGAACACCACTTTATCGATGCCTTTTTCTTTGGCGCGCTCGGCCACGCGCTTACCGATTTCCTTCGCCGCCGCCACATTGCCGCCGTTTTTCGTGGTTTCGAGACTGCTCTTCTCCATCGAGTTGGCGGCCACCACGGTAACGCCCTTGGTATCGTCGATCACCTGCGCGTAGATATGCGCCACGCTGCGGAAAACGGCCAGCCGCGGACGCTCCGGCGTACCGCGCAGCTTCTTGCGGATGCGGTCGTGCACGCGCGTTCGAATAATGTTTTTCGAAGTCTTGCGAATCATATTATTTCTTGGCTCCCGTAGCGCCGGACTTGCCGACCTTCTTCTTGAGCACTTCGCCCGTGTAGCGGACGCCCTTGTTCTTGTAAGGATCCGGCTTGCGCAACGCGCGAATATTGGCCGCCACCTGACCCAGCATCTGCTTGTCGTAGCTGCTCAGCACCAGATGAGTCTGTTTGTCGATTTTCAAGTCGACGCCATCGGGCAGCAGAACTTCGATCGGATGCGAATAGCCCAGCGTGAAGGTGGCCAGTTTCCCTTTAACGTCCGCGCGGTAACCGATGCCCACGATATCGAGTTCCCGCGTGAAGCCCGTCGACACGCCCTGTACGGCGTTGGCGGTCAAGGCGCGCGTTAACCCGTGCAGCGCGGCATGTTCGTCGGAATCCCGGAGAATCTCCAGTTTGCCGTCGTTCTGCTTAACGGTGATCCCAGCCGGCACCGGTACTTCCAGTGTCCCTTTGGGGCCCTGCACTCTGATATGTTCGCCGATCTGGATCTTTACACCGGAAGGAACCGGAATCAGCTTTTTGCCTACTCTGGACATGAGTCGTTCAAATCCTCTTGACTTACCAAACTCTGCACAAAATTTCGCCGCCGACGCTTTCCTTGCGCGCCGTGCGTCCGGTCATCACCCCACGCGCGGTGGTCAGGATGCTGATACCGAGGCCGCCCTGCACACGCGGAATGTCGTTCTTGCCGGCGTAATTGCGGCAGCCGGGGCGCGACACCCGCTCAATCCCGGTAATCACGGGAGAGTTGTCGCTCGCATACTTCAGGTAGATCTTGATGACCTTTTTCACGCCCTCTTCGGCGACCTTGAAGTTCGCAATGTAGCCCTCTTCCTTGAGGATTCGGGCAATCTCGGCCTTCAGCTTCGAAGCCGGCACATCGACCTTCGGGTGGCGCGCCTGTATGGCGTTACGCACCCGCGTCAGCATATCTGCAATAGGATCACTAGTCACTTAAGCCCGTACCTCCTTCCTACCAGCTCGACTTCACAACACCCGGAATCTCGCCGTTGAGGGCGAGTTGCCGGAAACACAGACGGCATACGCCGTACTTGCGCAGGAATCCACGCGGCCGCCCGCAGCGCCAGCAGCGATTGCGGTGCCGGCACTGCAGTTTCGGCGTCTTGTTCTTCTGCGCGATGGCCAGCTTCAGATCTTTTGCGATTTTCGCCAGTGTTGCCATTAAATCTCTTCCCTCTCCTACTGCGTCCGGAACGGCATACCCATCTGCTTCAGAAGCGCGAGGCCTTCGGCGTCCGTCCGGGCAGTGGTGGTTATGGAAATGTTCATCCCCTTGGTCTTTTCAACCTTCGAATAGTCGATTTCGGGGAAAATCAACTGGTCCTTAACGCCCAGCGTGTAATTGCCGCGCCCGTCGAAGGATTTCGACGACACGCCGCGGAAGTCGCGCACACGGGCCAGCGCCACATTCATCAGGCGATCGAGAAATTCGTACATACGATCACCGCGCAGCGTCACCATGGCGCCGATGGCCATCCCTTCGCGCAGCTTGAACGCGGCAATGGATTTCTTGGCCTTGGTAATCACCGGCTTCTGACCGGCGATGGCGCTCAGTTCATTCACCGCGCCGTCCATCAACTTGGCGTTGCCGGTGGCCTCGCCCAGGCCGATGTTGATCGATACCTTCTCGATGCGCGGCACCGCCATCACGTTCTTGTAGCCGAACTCTTTGGTGAGCGCGGGCAGTACGTTTTTCTGATAGTGTTCTCTGAGTCTCGCTGCCATGGCTTTTCTCTACTTCTTATCCAGTACCTGGCCGCACTTATGGCAGACCCGTGTACGCCGCGTCTTCCCACCGGGGGCCGCGACCACATGATGCTTAATCCGCACCGCGCCGCACTTACCGCAGAGGATCATCACATTCGAAACTGCGATGGGCGCTTCACGTTCCGCGATGCCACCGGCAATTTGCTTGGCGGGATTCTTCCTGGTGTGCCGCTTGATCATGTTGACATGCTCGACGAGGATGCGCCCCGTCTCCGAGCTGACGCTCAGCACGCGGCCGGACTTACCCTTATCGCGGCCGGCGATTACTTTAACCTGGTCGTTCTTCTTGAGCTGGATACGTACCGGCTCGCGCTTGTCTTTTTTCAGCAGCGCCATATCAGATCACCTCCGGAGCGAGCGAGACGATCTTCATGAACTTCTTGTCTCTGAGCTCGCGGGCAACGGGTCCGAACACGCGCGTCCCCACCGGCTCGTTGACTTCGTTCACCAGTACGGCCGCGTTCGAATCGAAGCGGATGTAGCTGCCGTCGCGGCGGCGCGTCTCCTTGCGCATACGCACGATGACGCAACGCACCACTTTGCCCTTTTTGATGCTCGAATCCGGCGCCGCCTCTTTAACGGCCGCGGTTACTACATCTCCGAGACCGGCCCGGAGCCCGAGGTCGCCGCCGCGCGGCGCAATGCACGAAAGTCTTCGCGCGCCGCTGTTGTCGGCCACCTCGAGGATAGTTCTCATCCCAATCATGACTGGTTAAACTCCCTTTTAAACCTTGACATCCAGATCGGACGGCTTGGGCGCGCCCACCAGTGCCGAACGCCGCACGACCTCTTCGAGCCGCCACCGCTTGAGCTTGCTCAACGGCCGGCATTCGATGATGCGGACAATATCGCCCACCCGCGCCGAACCTTCTTCGTCATGCGCGTAAAATTTCTTGTGCTTGGTCACAATGCGCTTATACAGCGGATGCGGAACACGGCGGCTCACCTGCACCACGATCGTCTTCTGCATTTTGGTCGAAACCACCGGGCCGACCTTCTCGTTCTTATGCGAACTGACTGTTTCCGCCATCCTACTTCGCCTCCTGCAGGATCTCGCGCTCACGCAGATAAGTAAGCAGCCGAGCGCGATCCTTGCGCATTTCCCGCCGCTTGCGCAGACCCTCGGTCTGGCCCATCGTCATCTGAAACTTCAGCCGGAACGATTGCTCGTCGATCTCGCGCAGCTTCTGCTCCATCTCGGCCGGATCGAGCCCGCGCAACTTGTCCTTTTTCATATCCGTCCCGCCTTCATCCCTTACTCCGCCGTCTCGCGTATGACAAACTTCGTCTTCATGGGAATCTTGTGCGCCGCGAGCCGCATGGCTTCCTTCGCAATATCCGGCGCCACGCCTTCCATCTCAAACAAAATCTTGCCGGGCCGGATCACTGCCACCCACTCTTCGGGCGCGCCTTTACCTTTACCCATACGGGTTTCAGCCGGCTTCTTGGTGATCGGCTTATCCGGGAACAAACGGATCCAAACCTTGCCGCCGCGCTTGATAAAACGCGTCATGGCGATACGCGCCGCTTCGATCTGCCGGGAAGTGATCCATCCGCACGACATCGCTTTCAGGCCGTATTCGCCGAAAGAAATCGTGGACCCGCGCCAGGCTTTGCCGCACATACGTCCGCGTTGCTGCTTGCGGAATTTAACTTTCTTGGGCATCAACATAAATAGTTCTCCTTGCGCCCCTTACGATTCCTGACTGCCTTCGGGTTTGTCCGTCGTTTCCGGAGCCTTCGCCGGTTCTCTGGCCTGTTCTTTCCAGGCGGGAGAGGGCGGCATCAGCGGCGGCATAATCGGGCCACCAGCGCGGCGCCCTTCGGTTGGCGCGGCCTGCACGGGAGCCACCGGCTCACCGATCGCATGCGGCGGAGGCGCCTGCTGCGTACCACCACCTCCGAATGCCGGACGATCGCCACCTCCGGGTCCGCTACCACCGGGACCGCCACGATCGGGACGGGGTCCACGACGGTCGCGATCTCCCCCGCGATCACCACGATCCCGGTCGCCACGAGGACGTTCATTGCGGCGCGGCTCGCCATCGGCCGAAACCGTGCGCTTGCCGTTCTGCAGAATTTCACCCTTATACAACCACGCCTTCACGCCGATCACGCCGTACGTGGTGTGCGCCTCGGTGAAGCCGTAATCGATATCGGCGCGCAGGGTGTGCAGCGGAAGCTGCCCCTGCAGATACCATTCGCTGCGTGCGATTTCAGCGCCGTTCAAACGGCCCGACACGCGAACCTTGATTCCCTTGCAGCCGAAGCGCAGCGCCGAATCGACGGCTTTACGCATGGCGCGCCGGAAAGCCACGCGCTTTTCGAGCTGCAGGGCAATCGATTCCGACACCAGCTGGGCGTCAAGCTCCGGCTTGTGGACTTCCTGAATATCGATGAAAACTTCGCGCTTGGTCTTCTTCGCCAGCGCCTGCTTCAGCTTCTCGATCTCGGCGCCTTTGCGGCCGATCACAATGCCGGGACGCGAAGTCCGTATCGTCACGCGCAGCTTGTTGCCGGGCCGATCCACTTCGATCGAACTGATGCCAGCCGACTTCAACTGCTCGCGCAGACCGGCCTTCAGCTCGAGATCTTCCTGCAGCAACTGCGGGAAGTTGCCCTTCGAGAACCAACGCGAGCGCCAGGGTTTATTGAATCCCAGCCGGAAACCGTATGGATGAACTTTCTGACCCATTTATGTGTCTAAACCCCTCGCAACCTTCTCCGCCACTTTGACGATAATGTGCGCCGAACGCCGTTGATAACGGTACGCGCGGCCCATGGGAGCGGGCCGTATACGCTTCTGGCGCGGCCCTTCGTTGACGTAAGCCTCGGAGACGTACAGGTTGTCCACGTCTACGTCTTCATCCAGATTCTGCGCATTGGCGATGGCCGAATGCAGCACCTTCTCCACTGTCGGCGCGATCCGCTTATTGACCGTGCGCAGCGTGATGATCGCGTCGTTCGCCTTGCGCCCGCGGATCAGATCCACCACGAGGCGGGCCTTCTGCGGAGAGATACGAATGTAACGAGCCTCTGCTTTGACTTCCATCTTCGGAATCCTCTTACGTCTTCGACGACTTCTCAGTCGCCGCCTTGGCCGCGTGTCCCTTGAACGTGCGGGTCGGGGAAAACTCACCCAGTTTATGACCCACCATGTTCTCGGTAACGTAGACCGGAATGAACTTTTTGCCGTTATGCACCGCGACCGTATGGCCGACGAATTCGGGCAGAATGGTCGAGCGCCGCGACCAGGTACGAATCACTTTCTTTTCGTTAGCGGCGTTCAACGCATCGATTCTCTCTTCGAGATGGGAATCGATAAACGGTCCCTTTTTTATAGAGCGTCCCATTTACTTCTTCTTTCCCCCGCGATTCACGATGAACTTATCGGTGCGTTTGTTATTGCGCGTCTTATAGCCGCGCGTGGGCTGGCCCCACGGAGTGACCGGATGGCGTCCGCCGGATGTTTTGCCTTCACCACCGCCGTGCGGGTGATCGACCGGGTTCATGGAAACGCCGCGATTGTGCGGGCTCTTGCCCATCCAGCGCTTGCGTCCGGCTTTGCCCAGCGAGACGTTCTCGTGATCGCTGTTGCCGACCACGCCGATGGTGGCCATGCAATCTGTCGATACGCGCCGCACCTCGCCCGAAGGGAGCTTCAACAGCGCCACGGCGCCTTCGCGCGAGACCAACTGCGCCTGCGTCCCGGCCGAGCGAGCCATCTGGGCGCCTTTACCGGGCTTGAGTTCGATGTTGTGCACCACCGTGCCCGCCGGGATGTTCTTCAGGGGCAGAGCGTTGCCGACCAGGATATCGGCGGTCGGGCCGGACATCACGGTTGCGTCCACCTTCAAGCCTTCGGGCGCGATGATGTAGCGCTTCTCGCCATCCACATAATGCAGGAGAGCGATACGCGCCGAACGGTTCGGATCGTATTCGATGGCCGCGACTCTGGCGGCAATGCCAGCCTTGTCGCGCTTGAAATCGATCACTCGGTAGCTTTGTTTATGGCCGCCCGAGATGAAGCGCGAAGTAACGCGCCCCGTGCTGTTGCGGCCGCCGCTCTTGGGACGGGGCTCAACCAGCGACTTTTCCGGAGTCTGTTTGGTGATGTCTTCACGCGACACCACGGTCATAAACCGGCGGCTGGGAGTTGTCGGACTGAATTTTTTAATAGCCATTACATTTCCGTGAATTCGGGCACTTTCTGCCCAGGCTCGAGTTTCACGTAAGCCTTCTTCCAGTCTGAGCGATAGCCGGCGAAACGTCCGCGGCGCCGCAGTTTACCTTCGAACGTGGCGGTTCGAACCTCCTCCACGCGTACCTTGAAGAGTTTCTCGACCGCCTGCTTTACCTGAATCTTGTTGGCATCCTTCGCCACCTCGAAACAGAGCGTACGCTCATCTTCCTTTTTGGTGATGCCTTTTTCGGTGACGAGGGGCCGCACCAGAACGTCATGGATGGTCATTGTTTGGCCTCTCTGGCGGGAACCGACTTCGCCAGCGTTTCGCTGAGCTTCGCGGCCGCCGCCTGGGTGAGGAAAATATGCTGCGCGCCCAGCAGATGATAAGGATGAACTTCGTGGCTGCGCACCAGTTCAACGCTTTCCATATTGCGTGCGCTCAGTTCCAGGTTACGGTTCTCACCTACCTCGACCAGCAGAACCTTCTTCGTCGCTGCGAGTTTCGAAAGCGTCTGCGAAAAGCTCTTGGTCTTGTGATCCGCCAGCTGGAACGCGGAAACGATTTTCAGATCGCCATCGCGCAGCTTGGCCGATAACGCCGAACGCAATGCTCCCAACTGCATCTTGCGCGGCAGCCTGTAACTGTAATCCCGCGGCACCGGTCCATGGACCGTACCACCGTGGCGCCACACTGGGCTGCGCACCGAACCCATGCGCGCGCGGCCCGTGCCTTTTTGCTTCCAGAGCTTCTTGCCCGAGCCGGCTACTTCATGCCGGGTCTTGACTTTATGGGTGCCGGCGCGCTTTCCGGCCAGATAATGGCGGACGGACTCGTATAGCAGGTCCTGATTCACTTCCGCGCCAAACACCGCGTCGGCCAGTTCCACCTCGCCGACTTTCTGATTATTTAAATCGATCACGTCTACGGTTGGCATAATTACCTCTTTGCCCTCCGCACCACGACGTAGCCACCGTTCGGTCCGGGAACCGCGCCCTTGACCACCAGCACGTTGTCCTCGGTATCCACATCGATCACTTCGAGGTTGCGCACCGTCACCTGCTCATCGCCCATATGGCCGCCCATACGCATACCAGGCACCACGCGGGAAGGAAAGCTCGAGGCGCCGATGGAACCGGGAGCGCGGTGGAACATGGAACCATGGCTGCCTTCGCCGCCGCGGAAATGGTGGCGCTTCACCACGCCGGCAAACCCACGGCCTTTCGAAACGCCGATCACGTCCACCATGTCTTTGGGCTTGAAGTCAGAGACCAGAATCTGGTCGCCGGTCTTCAGGTCGCCCGCCCCGGCCGTATTGCCCCGGTCGAGCCGGAACTCGCGCAGGAACTTCGCGCCTTCCACGCCGGCCTTCTTCAGGTGTCCGGTGGAGGGCTTGTTGATGCGCCGCGGCTTGATGAACTCGACGAGGCCCAACTGCACCGCATCGTAGCCGTCCGTAGCCGGTGTCTTACGCTGCACGACGGTGCAGGGACCCGCCTTGAGCAGCGTCACCGGGACAGCCTGCCCATCCGGCCGGAACACCTGCGTCATGCCGATTTTTTTTCCAAGGATTCCTGGACTCATCTCATCATTTCCTTAATCGGGGAAAACACGGCGCGCCGCCGCGCTCCCTTCTAACTCTTGCCGAACGCTTTGATCTCGACATCCACACCCGCCGGCAGATCGAGCTTCATCAACGCATCGACCGTCTGCTGCGTGGGCTCGAGAATATCGAGCAACCGCTTGTGCGTACGGATTTCAAACTGCTCCCGCGACTTCTTATCCACGTGCGGCGACCGCAATACCGTAGTCAACGACCGCGAAGTGGGCAGCGGAATGGGGCCTGCCACCGTGGCCCCCGTCCGCTTTGCCGTGTCCACGATCTCCGTCGTCGATTGATCCAGCACCCGATGGTCGTACGCTTTTAACCGGATGCGAATGCGATCTTTCAGAGCCATGTTAGTCCAGGATCTCGCTGACCGTGCCCGCGCCGACGGTCCTGCCGCCTTCGCGGATGGCGAACCGCAAGCCTTTATCCATGGCGACCGGAGTGATCAGTTCCACCACCAGCTGCACGTTGTCGCCCGGCATCACCATCTCGGTCCCTTCGGGCATCTCGGCGACGCCCGTCACGTCCGTGGTGCGGAAGTAAAACTGCGGCCGGTAGCCCTTGAAGAACGGCGTATGACGACCGCCTTCTTCTTTCGAGAGCACATAAACTTCGCCCTTGAACTTCTTGTGCGGCTTGATCGAACCCGGCTTGGCGATGACTTGCCCGCGCTCGACGTCATCTTTGTCGATGCCGCGCAGCAACAGACCCACGTTGTCGCCCGCCATGCCCGAATCGAGCAGCTTCTTGAACATTTCGATGCCGGTCACAACCGTCTTGCGGGTGTCGCGGAAGCCGACGATTTCCATTTCCTCGCCGACTTTGCAAATGCCCTGCTCAATACGGCCGGTCACCACGGTGCCGCGGCCCTGAATGGAGAAGATGTCTTCGATCGGCATCAGGAACGGCTTGTCGGTGACGCGCAACGGAACCGGGATATAGGTATCCACCGCTTCCATCAGGTCGTCGACCGTCTTCTCCCATTGTGCTTCGCCGTTCAGCGCGCCCAGCGCGGAGACCCGGATCACCGGCAGATCGTCACCCGGGAACTGATACTTGCTGAGCAGTTCGCGCACTTCGAGCTCGACCAGGTCGAGCAGTTCCGGATCGTCCACCATATCCACTTTGTTCATGGCGACCACGATGTAAGGCACACCCACCTGGCGGGCCAATAGAATGTGCTCGCGGGTCTGGGGCATGGGGCCGTCAGTGGCCGCGACCACCAGAATGGCGCCATCCATCTGGGCCGCGCCGGTGATCATGTTCTTGATGTAATCGGCGTGGCCGGGGCAATCCACGTGCGCGTAGTGCCGCTTGGCGGTCTCATACTCGACGTGCGAAGCCGCGATCGTAATACCGCGCGCCTTTTCTTCTGGTGCGTTATCGATCGAATCGAAGGACCGGAACGACACCTTCGGATTGTGCTTTGCCAGCACCTTTGTAATCGCCGCCGTCAGCGTGGTCTTGCCGTGATCGATATGCCCGATCGTGCCGATATTGACGTGCGGCTTACTGCGGTCAAATTTCTCTTTCGCCATTTGCCACCAATCTCCTTTTAGAACTTAAAACGTACCTACTTCGTAACCTTGCCCTGCACCCGGCTCACAATTTCTTCCGCGATGGTCTTGGGCACTTCTTCATAACGCGCGAAGTGCATGGTAAAACTACCGCGTCCCTGCGTCCGCGAACGCATTTCGGTCGCATAACCGAACATCTCGCTTAACGGAACGCTGGCCTTGATCACCTGGGTTGTGCCCTGAATCTCGGTACCTTCGAGTTGGCCGCGGCGTGAAATCAGATCGCCGTTGATCGGGCCCATATACTCGTCCGGCACCACCACTTCCACCGCCATGACGGGTTCGAGCAGCACGGACTTCGCCCGCCGGCACGCTTCCTTCACGCAGATGGAACTACAAATCTTGAACGCCATTTCCGAAGAGTCGACTTCGTGATAAGCGCCGTCGAAAACGGTCACCTTCACATCCACCATCGGATAGCCGGCCATAATGCCGCCCTCGAGCGCCTCAATCACGCCCTTTTCGATCGCCGGAATGAATTCCTTCGGAATATTGCCGCCGCGGACTTCATTCACGAACTCGAAGCCCTTGCCGGGATTCGGTTCCACACGAAGCTTGGTACGCGCATACTGACCGCTGCCGCCCGTCTGCTTCTTATGCGTATAGTCGTATTCCGCCATCTGGCGAATGGTTTCGCGATAAGCCACCTGCGGCTTGCCGACGTTCGCCACCACGCTGAACTCGCGCATCATGCGGTCGACGATGATTTCGAGGTGCAGTTCGCCCATGCCGGACAAAATGGTCTGCCCGGTTTCGGGATCGGTCGCCACGCGGAAGGTGGGATCTTCCTGCGCCAGTTTGGCGATGGCCATGCCCATCTTTTCCTGATCGGCCTTGGTTTTCGGCTCGACCGCCAGCTGAATCACCGGCGTCGGGAAGACAATGCGCTCGAGCACGATCGGCGACTCTTCGTCGCAGATCGTGTCGCCTGTCGAAATGGTCTTGAGACCCACGGCCGCGCAGATGTCGCCCGCATATATTTCCTGAATATCTTCACGCTTATTAGCGTGCATGCGCATCAGCCGGCCTACGCGCTCCTTGCGGCCCTTGGCGACGTTAAATATCGATTCGCCCGCGCTCATCTTTCCCGAATAAACGCGGAAAAACGCCAATTGACCGGAGTAAGGGTCGGTCATGATCTTGAAGATCAGCGCCGAAAACGGCTCGTCGTCCGAGGCATGGCGAATCAGAACCTTATCTTTGTCGTCGATATCCATCCCTTTAACGGCGGGAATATCGAGCGGCGAAGGCAGGTAATCGACCACCGCATCGAGCATGGTCTGGACGCCTTTGTTCTTGAACGCGGAACCGCAAATCACCGGGAAAACTTTCAGCGCGATGGTGGCTTTGCGGATTCCCGCCTTGATCTCATCGATCGACAACGGCTCGCCCTCGACGAACTTGCCGAACAGCACGTCGTCAAACTCGGAAACCGCCTCGATCATCTGTTCCCGGTAGACTTTGGCCTTTTCGACCAGATCTTCGGGGATATCGACAATATCGAACTTCGCACCCAGCGTTTCGTCGAGCCAGATGACGGCTTTCATCTCCACCAGATCGACCACGCCTTTGAACTGATCTTCGGCGCCGATAGGGATCTGAATGGGCACGGGACGCGCCTTCAGGCGATCCACAATAGTATCGACGGAGCGATAGAAATCGGCTCCCACGCGATCCATCTTGTTGATGAAGCAAATGCGTGGAACGTGATATTTATCGGCCTGTCGCCAGACTGTTTCCGACTGCGGCTGCACACCGGCAACGGCGTCGAAAACCGCTACCGCGCCATCGAGCACACGCAGCGAACGCTCCACCTCGGCCGTGAAATCCACGTGGCCGGGCGTGTCGATGATATTGATCTGCATGTCCCGCCAGGAGGCGGTGGTGGCGGCGGAAGTAATGGTGATGCCGCGTTCCTGCTCCTGTTCCATCCAGTCCATGGTGGCCGTTCCTTCATGGACTTCGCCGATCTTGTGCGAGCGCCCTGTGTAATACAGGATGCGTTCCGTGGTCGTCGTTTTACCGGCATCGATATGAGCGGCGATACCGATATTTCTCATCCTCTCCAGAGGTACAGTGCGTGGCATTTTAAAGCTCTTGAAATCGATTCGTTACCAGCGGTAGTGCGCGAACGCTTTGTTGGCTTCCGCCATCCGGTGCACATCATCGCGCTTCTTGATGGCCCCACCCCGCAAATTGGCTGCGTCGTTCAGTTCGTTGGCCAGTTTATCGGCCATGCCTTTTTCGGCCCGCCCGCGCGCATTGCCCAGAATCCAGCGAATGGCGAGACTGGTGCGCCGCGTCTGCGGCACTTCGATCGGCACCTGATAGTTGGCGCCGCCCACGCGCCGCGTCTTCACTTCGAGCAGCGGCTTGGCGTTTTCCACAGCCTTCTTGAATAACTTGATGGCCTCTTCGCCGCCGCCTCGCTCCTCGAGTTTCTTCATCGAGGAATAGAAAATTTTCTGCGCGGTCTGCTTCTTGCCGTCCCACATCATCGAACAGATGAACTTTTCGACCAGCGTCGAATCGTACATCGGATCGGAAGCTACTTCACGATTTTCTGCGCCTCTGCGTCGTGGCATTTCTAATCTGATCCTTTTTACTTACTGGCAGCGGCTTTGGGCCGCTTGGCGCCGTACTTCGAACGGCTCTGCTTGCGGTTGGCGACACCGGCCGTGTCGAGCGCGCCACGCACCACGTGATAACGTACGCCGGGAAGATCCTTCACGCGGCCACCGCGTATCAGCACGATCGAGTGCTCCTGCAGATTGTGCCCCACGCCCGGTATATAAGTGGTGACTTCGATGCCGTTGGTCAGGCGCACGCGGGCGACTTTCCGCAGCGCCGAGTTGGGCTTCTTCGGAGTCGAAGTGTACACACGAGTACATACGCCGCGCTTCTGCGGGCAGCTCTGCAATGCCGGGCTGGCCGTTTTCCATGCGGGCGCTTTACGCCCTTTACGCACAAGTTGATTAAATGTCGGCACTAAAATTCCTTAAAACTCAGACGGCCCCACCCTAAGGCAGCGACCCGCAAACACAAATTTCACTGCGTCGTTTCTTTTGATGCGAGCGATGTTAACTTTCTGATCGCTCAGGCTTTAGACAGGTCCATGTCGTCAACGAAGCTGGTAAACGCTCCGTTCGTTGAAAACCTCGGGACCTCGCTCCGGCCGGATCTCCGACGCCGGAGATGGTAGCCAAAAGCTGATTAAGCTACAGCCAAACCTTTTAAGAATAACGAAAGCGTGAATCCTTGTCAAATACCATAAACCGCGGCGTGATGGCGGAGCCACTACCAAACCGCGGGCAGGCTGCGAAAGGACGCGCGCCACGCAGGGTGTCTTTGATATATTGGCCCGATTGTCAGCCAAGCCATGATAGCGCGCGCCTTACTTCTTAAGATCCATCTGGTTCTGGGCCTCGTTGCCGCGGTGTTTCTGGTGATTCTGGGACTTACGGGAAGC
The DNA here is from genome assembly GCA_963719785.1 of Terriglobia bacterium. Lineage (GTDB taxonomy): Bacteria > Acidobacteriota > Terriglobia > Bryobacterales > Bryobacteraceae > BOG-234. Next base: position 174,330 of record CAVRCX010000021.1, on the reverse strand, counting down.
GTGATGGCCTTCGATGGCGACATCGACCACTGGCTTCATCCGGGCTTGTTCTACGTGGCGCCCGCGACGGCCACTCTACCCGAAGAGGAACTGAGCGGCGCGGCGAATCGGCAGTTCGCTCCCTCCCGTGTGAATGCGGTACAGATTTCGCGACAGGCCGACATTGCCCGCGTGATGCAGATGACCAATGGCCTGACCGTATTCGTCAATCCCTATAACGGATCGATTCTCGGCAGCGTCCACGGCGGTTTCCCGAGCGACAGGATTACCGGCTACATTCATCAGATTCATTTGCGCCTGGTTGCCGATCCGCGTTCGGCTCCCGGTTTTGCGCCGATCGGGAAAACCATTGTCAGTTTCTCCGGGCTGATTCTCTGTTTGCTGGTGCCCACCGGCGCGATTCTGTTCCTGCGCACTCGGCGGACCCGGATCAAGTGGAACGCCTCGTGGTATCGCATCTGCTTCGACGCGCATCATGTGGTGGGAATCTACGCGGCCTTGTTCCTGTTGATTGCCGCCTTCACCGGAATCATGATCGGATTCGAATGGGGGGAGCGCGCGATCTATGCCGCAACCCATTCACGACCGCCCGCGCGCATGGCTCCCGTACGGTCGTCGAGCGTCGCCGGAGCCGCACCCATCACGGCCGACCGCGCCCTTGAAATCGCCCGCGAGGCTCTGCCTGGCGCTTCCGTTGCCGGCTTCCTGATTCCACTGAATGCACCGGGAGTGTTCACGGTGCTGATGCGCTTCCCCGAAGATACTTCCGAAGCCGTGCACAGCACCGTGAGCATCGATCAGTTCAGCGGCAAGGTTCTCCAATCCCGGAACTTTCTGACGGACTCGGCGGGATATCGCGTGATTCGCTTCAATCGATCGATTCACACCGGCGATGTATGGGGATTGCCGTCACACATCCTGGTTTCGGTCTCGAGCCTTGCACTGGTGGCGATGGTTGTCACCGGTCTGGTGATCTGGTGGAAAAAGCTGGCGATCTGATTGGGCACTGCGACCGCAGCAAGAAAGGGCGTTCGGTATGCTGCTTTATAAATGCGCCTGATGACATTCCGTTACGCCGGGCAGGACCACGCCGGCGTTCTCACACCCGGGGGAGTCGTCCCCATCCTCGAGATCAACACCAAATACGATCTCCAACTGCCCAACAGTCTTCTCGAAATCATCCGCCAGGATATCCGCGAGATCCCTACTGCCCGCGTGCATCCCATCGGGCTGAACGAGGTTGAGCCGCGGCTCCCATATGAAGTGCCGCCCAAGATCTGGTGCATCGGTTTGAACTACAAATCGCACGCCGCCGATATCGACGCGGTTCAACCGGAGGAGCCGGGCAGCTTCATGAAGCCCGCATCGTGTATGTTCCAGCCCGGCGGCGAGATCGTTTTGCCTCCGCCCGAGGTTTCAAACGACGTCGATGCCGAGGGTGAACTGGCTATCGTGATCGGTAGAAGCTGCCGTTTCGTCCCGGTGGAAAAAGCGCGTCAGGTGATCTACGGGTTCACCACCACGCTCGACCTTACCGCGCTCGACGTGCTGCGCAAGAACCCCCGCTATCTGACCCGCGCCAAGAGTATCGATACCTTTTTCAGTTTCGGCCCGGTCATCGTGACGGCCGACGAAGTGCCGGATATCGATGGCCTTGAGGTGGTCACGGAGCATAACGGCGGCATCTGCTCGCGCGATTTCGTCCGTAATATGAAGCACCGGCCGCTGGGTCTGGTGGCTTTCCACAGCGATTTCTTCACACTCCACCCCGGCGATATCATTTCCACTGGCTGTCCCAAAGGCGCCCGCATCAAGCCGGGCGACACGGTGCGCGCCCGCATCGAGGGAATCGGCACGCTGAGTGCAAGTGTGCGCGCAGGCGAGCGAACGCCATTCGGCTTCAATGAGTAAGCGGCTGGTACACTGAAAGCTGTGTTCGCGGGCCTCAAACGGTTCATTCTATGGGACTATCCGCGGGGTGTCTGGCAGTACGACATAATGTGCGCCGGCATCCTGCTTTTCGTATTTTTCACGCCCAAAGAGTGGTTTCGCGACCAACCGCGTATTCAATACGCCAGCCAGATCACCTCGCTGCCCAGCCAGGGGGAAGCAATGTTCTGGATCGAACCGGAGCTGGTGGTTCCCGTTCCCGAGGCGCAGCGGCTCGACACATTGGGAAAGATTCTGAGCTCACGGACCGGCAAGACGCAGGTGCTCACGCGCATAGAGCCGATTTACGATTCCGAAAAAGAAATCAAGGGCTATATGGCCTATTCGCGGCGATGAGCAGAGGTTCTCTGTGGTGCGCGGGTATGTTCGCGTTTTCGGCGTTTTTGCCGTCCTCGCTCGCGGCCGATTCTTTGACCGATGTTTTTGCCCGCATGGACAGGGAATCGCAGGCGTTCAAGACTATGACCGCCGACCTGACGGATCTGGTCCATACCGCAATCGTGAACGACGATGCGACCGAGTACGGTTCGATTAAGCTGAAGCGCGACAAGCCTGGAGACACACGCATACTACTCGAATTCACCCGGCCCGACGCCAAGGCCGTATCGGTGGAAGGCACGCAGGTGAAAGTTTATCTGCCCAAAGCCAACGTGGTGCAGGTGTACGATGCCTCGAGCAAACGCGGCGCGCTCGATAAGGCACTGCTATTGGGCTTCGGCGCAACCAGCGGCGACCTCAAGGCATCTTACGATATTACTTATGTCGGCGCCGAAACCGTTGCCGGGCAGCCGACGGACCACATTAAATTGATTCCCAAACCCAATAACGAAGCGCGGCAAATGATTCAGCAGGCCGACCTTTGGATCGGACCCGCGGGTCTGGCCCTTCAACAAAGATTTGCTACTTCGGCTTCGGGCGATTACCGGCTCGCAACCTATTCCAATATGAAAGTGAACGCTTCAGTGTCAGACAAAGATTTACGCATCAAAACCCGCCCAGGGGTTCAAATAAATACTGTAGGGAAATGATGCGCAAATCGATTTGGCATTGCCCTTGCACTTCCCACCCTGAATGAAGCCTCCTTCCCAACGTCTTCTGTATCTCGATTGGCTGCGCGGTATCGCCGCCATCACTATGCTGCAGGGGCATGTGTTTCATTCCTTTCTGCGCAACGATCTGCGGGCGGGCGGCCCCTATCTGATGTCGCAGTTCGCGGGAGGAATGCCGCCGGCTGTTTTTCTCTTCCTGCTCGGAGTGACCTTTGCGTTCCTCATGGATAGCCAGGAGCGGAAAGGCGTGCCTGCAAGCGGGCGCTTTGTGGCTGCTGTTCGCCGTTCGGGGTATCTGTTCGCGGCTGCTTTTGCGTTCCGTTTGCAGCTTTGGATTGTGTCGTTCGACAAGAGCCCGTGGACGGATATCTTCAGAGTCGACATTCTGAACAGCATGGGTCTGGCGTTGCTGCTGCTGTCGGTAATGGCCGTGTTCCGGACCGTCGAACGAATTCGGCTTTGCGCCATTTTGGGCGTGGCGATTGCCGCGGCATCGCCGGTTATTTCCGCTCTGGACGTTTCGGGCGTACCCGAAATCGTGCGCAATTATTTCATCCCGGACCATCAGTTCTTCAGCTTTTTCCCGTGGGCGGCGTTCGTGGCGTTCGGGATGAGTATGGGCAGTATTCTGCGGCGCTTGAAACCGGAAGATGTTGCGCCTACCATGCAATGGCTTGGCTGGGGCGGCGTGGCTTTGGCGTTCGCGGCGTACAGCATTTCGAACATGTCGCTGTCGATTTATACTAATTCCGATTTCTGGCTCAACAGCCCCGCATTGATCTTCATCAAGCTGGGCGCGGTACTCATAATGGTGGCGTTTTCGTGGGTATGGAATCTGCAGATGACGGCGCAGCAGTGGAGCTGGGTGCGGCAGTTCGGCATGACCAGTCTGCTCGTTTACTGGGTGCATATCGAACTCGTGTACGGGCGCTGGCTCGGCTACTTCAAGGAAAACCTGACGCTGGGTGAGACCACGGTGATGGCGGTCGCAGTGATTCTGGCGATGCTGGCGCTGTCCTTACTGCGGACCAACTGGGCCGCCGTCAGAGCGTGGTTCGGATCGCTCAGCCCGGCGCCACGACGCGTTTCCGGCGATTAAATGAGCGTGATATTCCTTTCGGGTCCGATCGGAGCCGGGAAGACACTTTCCAGACACTTTCTTGTACTGGTGCGGTCGATGACGGCAGCCGCCATTCCGTTCGCGCGTGCGGGGTTTCGAGTCTTAATCGACTTCTCTATACCGCCGGGGTACGTCGACACGGCACGCAAAATTCTGAAGGAGGTGCCTTTTGACTTTGTGTTGCTGCGGCCCAGCCTGAAGGTTTGCGTGGAGCGCGCGGCGTCGCGAGAGAAGGGCGCGATTTCAGATTATGAAATGTTGAAGAAATTCTACGCGCTCTTTCAAGGCGGACGGACCGAACCAATTTGCGATGACGATGCCGAGCCTGCGCCCCTGGCCCGGCAGATCGCCGAGGGACTAAGTCAAGGCCGCTTCCGGGTGGTTTGAGGCAGCCCCACACCACGCCGGAGCGATATGCGATAGACTATCGCCACGATGCAGATTGCCCGCTTACTTCTATTTCCGCTTCTCCTCAGCGCCGCCGCTTTTGCCCAGACTCCCGATACCGGTACGGCCCATAAAGCGGCCGCCACGGCTTTACTGAACTCGAATAACACCGGAGCCGCGCACCTTGCCTGCCCGGCGACTATTTTCCCGGAGCCCACGGCCAACCCACCCGGCGGAGGTCCTGCGCGAGGCAGAGGCGCGGGAGGACCCGGTGCCGGCCGCGGCCGGGGTCCTGGCGTCACCCCGCCGCGCGAAAACTGGTATGCCGAAGGCGGGCAGGTTTTCGACAACCTCTACATGCTGACCACCAAGGCCAACAGCGCCTGGGCCGTGAAGACTTCCGCCGGAATCATTCTCATCGATACGCTGTTCGGTTATGCCGCACAGGATGAAATCGTCGATGGCATGAAGAAACTGGGCCTCGACCCGGCCGACATCAAATACATCGTCGTCAGTCATGCGCATGGCGATCACGATGGCGCCGTCAAATTTCTACAGGACACTTACCACCCGCACGTGATCCTCGCGCCCCAGGACTGGGAGCTGGCCTCGCGGCAGGCTACTCCATACACCCATGATATGGACGCCACGGACGGACAGAAGCTGACTCTCGGCGACACTACCATCACCATCTACATCACACCCGGTCACACCGGCGGCACTCTCTCCTTCCTGGTCCCGGTGAAGGACCACGGCGTGCCGCATCTGGCAATGGAATGGGGCGGGACGGCCCTCGGCGCGAATACTTCAAAGGAAATGCTGCAGTCCTACATTTCGAACGCGGGCCGCATGAAAGATATCGCGGATGGCGCCGGCGCCGACGTGATTATCGGTAACCACACCGAATACAACAATGCGCTGGAAAGACTGGACCGGACCAAAGCGCGGAAACCCGGCGAACCGAATCCCTGGGTGGTCGGCAAAGTGGAAGTTCGGAATTATCTGACTGTGGTGCAGGAATGCGCCAAGTCCTGGCTGGCCATCGACGAGGGCCGCCCCTGATATGGACAGACGGAAGCGCCTATCCCACATTACCCGCTAACTCTTCTACGACTTGCCTGAGCTCAGGCGGCGACAGCGGCGTGTGAATGGGTTCGCCGATGCGCACCGTGATCCGCGGACGCCAGACGCGCTCCCAACTCTTCATCAGTGCCCCGCCTTTGCAACTCAGCGGATGGCCGTAAATGCCCTCGATATGCATAGGGATAATCGGTGCGCCGGTATCGCGGACGATGCGCTCGAATCCACGCTCGAACGGATTCAGTCCGCCCGTGCGCGTGACTTCGCCTTCCGGAAAAATGGCTACGAGATTGCCGCGCAGTAATTCCTCGCGCGCGCTGCGCAAGGCGTGAATAGTGCCGCGGGGCGACCTCGGGTCGAGCGGGATGGCCATCAGGATCTGAAAAATACGCTTCGCCACAGGGATTTCGTAAATGGGGCGCCACATCAGAAAACGAATGAATCGATGCGTGGTGAGTCCGACAAAGACCGAGTCCGCGTAAGAGACGTGATTGGCGACGATGAGTGCGGGGCCGCTGCGGGGGACGTAGCCCGCGCCCTCCACGCGAACGCGGAACAGGCAGCTGGAGATGCACCAAAGCACGAAGCGTATGGCGACAGCAGGCATCAGGCTGGTGACGGCGAACGATCCGATCAGCATCGCGATTCCCAATGCCAGCATGATGACGCCCGCATTCCAGTGCAATGCGTCGTGCAGCAGCCAGAGCACGCCGGACGCGCCGATCACACCCACCATATTGGCGAAATTATTGGTGGCGAGAATGCGTCCTTTTTCCGCGGCGCCCGCCTCGTCCTGCAGGTATGCATTCAGAGGCACCGCAAACAATCCGCCACAGAATCCGACGCCCGCCAGCCACACCAGCGCCCATTCATAGCTGTTCGTGACGCCGAGCAGAATAGAGAAAATCCCCATTAAAGCCGAGCCCGCCGGCACCAGCCCCAGTTCGATATGATCGCCCGAAATGGCGCCCGCCACCACGCTGCCCACGCCGATCCCGGCAGCCAGTGCGGTGACCAGATATCCGACGTGCGCCTCCGAGACGTGCAGCACTTCCCTGCCCGCCAGCAGCAGCGCCATCTGAAACAACGCGCCCACAAACCAGAACCAGGAAATGCCCAGCACTGCCAGCGCCATGGCCTTGCGTTCCCGCAGTTCGCGGGCGCCGGCGATGATTTCATGGAACGGATTCCAATGAAAACGTCCGGGGTTGACAGCGGCGGCGGGGATCATGCGGATATGCAGGGTGCAGAGCGTGCCCACTACCGCAATCGCCAGCAGCGTCGTTCCCATCAACACGGGGCGGCCTTGCCAGCGCTCGTAGAGGAATGTGCCGAAGCTGGTGCCGATTACAATGGCGACGAAGGTGGTGAGTTCCAGCAGACCGTTGGCGCGAGAAAGATTTCCCTCGGACATCATTTCCGGGAGAATGCCGTATTTCGCTGGGCTGAAGAAGTTGGCCTGCGTAGCGAGCAGAAAGAGCACGATCAGCAGGAAATCGATGCGCCCGGCGACGAGCGCGGCGAGGCCCATCAGCATGGTGACCACTTCCAGAGATTTGGTAATCTGCAGCACACGGGTCTTCGAGAAACGATCCGCCAGTTCGCCCGCATATCCCGCGAAGAGGAGAAACGGGATTACAAAGACCGCGCCGGCAATGGCCAGATAGCGTGCGCTTCCCGCCGCGCCGTTCATCGCCACACGCACGGCGAAGATGGACACGATCATCTTATAAACGTTGTCGTTGAACGCGCCCAGAAACTGCGCCCAGAGAAAGGCTTCGAAGCGCGTGTCGCCCAGCAGGGGCGCATATCCATTTTTATCTTTCAGCGTTTTATCTTTCAGAGTCGGCAATCTTCTTCGATCCTAGCAGGCGGTGGAAAAGCCCCTATTCGACAAAAACGCAGGTGAAAACGCCTACTCCGCAGCCGGGAATCAATAGTTTGCAAGCCGATGGAGTAGACCTTTGGGCTGCCAATTTGCTTTTTCGGCAGACTGCCATCGCCCGTTCAGGCCCGGTTAGCGGCGCGGAGACGAAACCACACGTCCACCTGCTCGGACAAGGTGTTAAGACTGGTGGTGATTCGGTCGGTTTCCACGTTTATGAGCTGATAGCGATCGGCCGCGGCGACATGGCTTTCGAGGATCGCGTTGTGGGCCTGGCGAAGGTCGGGCAGATCGTCGGGCAGCGGCGTTCGATGCCGCAGCGCAGTGGAAACAGCGTCGAGCGTACCGTCGACCTTTTCCGCAAAATCCAGTGTCGCACTGCGCGGGGGCGCGGTTGGCGTGCGATAAAGTGCCGCTTCCATCGCCATCGCCGCGTGGGCCAGACTGTGCGAATTTACCAGAATCGCGTTCAGGGTGTTTCGTTCCCGGGCGCTTATGCCAGGCTCGCCGCTGATACGGTCCACCGAGGCTTCGGCATTCGACCGGGCCCTTCGCCCCTGCAGGCGACGCTTGTCAATCTGTGGCAACTGCTTCGATGCCCCGGCGATATAAGCGCCCATTACGGCGCGGAGATACGTGCGATAGCCGTCGATCATATCCGCGAGCGCCGGGCCTACCTGAGTTTCCTCCCATGTGGGCCACAGTGCATAGGCAATCAGTGCAAGCACACCGCCGGCCGCCGTATTTATGGCGCGAGCGATGATGACGTCCTTCGGCGCCACACCCGTGGTGGCGACCAGCAGCACAATCATGGCGCTCAAAGCGGTTACGAAGATGCCGTAGTTGGCGGGCCCGATGGAGCGCAGCAGAAACGTGAAGACGCCCATCAGGATGACGTCGGCGGCAAGGCCAGTGTGGACGAAGTGGAACAGCACGGTGGCGAGCACCAGCCCGGCGAAGGTTCCCGCAAGGCGCAGCACTCCGCGGCTGACGGTGGTAGTGAAGTCCGGCCTTAGTACGATGGCGATGGTCATTGGGAGCCAGTAGGTGCGCTGAATGCTGAGAGAGCGGCCGAGTGCGTCGCCGATTCCCAGACAGACGGCGAGGCGCAGCGCATGGCGGAAAACCGTCGAGTGCAGCGAGAGGTTGGCATGCAGTTTAGCGAGCCGGCCCGTGAAGCGGAGCTGCCAGGGCTCTCGTGTTTCGTCGAGCGCAGCGGGCTGCGATATAACGCCCGAGGCGGCACGAAGCTGTCCACCGAGCGCATCCACCTGCTGCCGGGCATCCCGAATCAGGGCGGCGAAGAATTTCGAAGCCGAGGCACGGCCCTCGCCCCAGTCGGTCTTTTGGAAGGTGCGCGCGGCCTCGCTGAATTCGTCGATAGCCGTGGCGGGCTTGCCCTCGAGGGCGCTGCGGCTGACGGATTCCAGCGTCAGAGCGGCGGCCTGCAGCACCTGCACGAGCGCACGCGCGGCCTCGCGCCCATCGTCGATTCTGGCAGTGCGCCGCGACAATCGCCCCAGCGTTAGAAGGGAGAGCCGGATGCGCTCCGCCTGGTTCAGCAAATACACCAGCCGTTCGGACTCGATCGAGTGATCGAAACCAAGGGGTGTGAGCGCGTCCCGCGCGTCCGAAATCTGCGCACTCAGCGGGGGAGCGTTGGAAGGCAGTCCAGGCGAGCGCGCCATACCTGCAAGCGCGGTGTAGAGCGATGCGACGATGCGTCGTTCCGGTTCGTATGGGCGGATCGGCCAGAGGGCGATGGCGAGCAGCGTCTGCAGCAAACCGCCGCCCAGCGCCAGCATGCCGGTTTCAATGGCTTCGAGAGGTGGCATGGGGCGTGCCGAAAATACTACAAGGGTCACCAGCGTGGTGACGCCGAGATTGCCCGCCGTTGTTCCCAGCGCCACCAGCATGCCGGCTCCGAACGCCCATAACGTCGCCATCGACACCGCCGATATGTTGCTGTGGCCGGAGAGTGAACCGAGCGTCACCGACAACATGCAAAGGACGCTCGAAAGCAGCATGCGCCGCCCGCGGATGACGTAAGGATCGCGGCTGTCGGAATAGGAAACATTGAGCGCGCCGATGCCGGCCACCACGCCCGCGTTCGGCGATCCGAAGGCTGTCGCCAGAATCAGCGCGGCGAGGAAGCCGACGGTGTTGCGAATGGCGATTTCGGGGGCGATTTTGCCCGCGTCGAATCTGATCAGCGCTCGCCGAAACGCGGTCCAGGGCCGAACGTGCTCAGGCTCGTGTTCGGGCATCCCCGGAATATGATATACCTTCCATACCAAATGATCTCCCGCCGCGAATTCCCTCTCGCCCTGGCAACGCCGCTCCTGCTCCGCGCCCAGACGAAAGCCTTACAGACCCGCATCAAAATCGATTCCGATCGTAAGATCGGCGCCATCGACCCCAAAATTTACGGCAATTTCGCCGAGCATCTCGGCCGCTGCATCGAGGGCGGCCTCTTCGAGGAGGGCTCCGCGCTCGCCGACAACAACGGCTATCGCAAGGACGTCATGCAGGCGGTGAAGGATCTCGACGTGACGCTGCTGCGCTGGCCGGGCGGCAATTTCTCTTCGAATTACCACTGGACCGATGGCATCGGCCCGCGCGACCAGCGGCCCGCGCGTCTCGAAATGGCTTGGGGGACTATTGAGAGCAATCGTTTCGGCACGCATGAGTTTCTGAATTACACGGAAGCGCTCGGCATCGAGCCGTATGTGTGCGCGAATCTCGGCACCGGCACGTGGACCGAGGCGCAGCAATGGGTGGAATACTGCAACACCGCCGAGGGCACGGCGATGGCGAAGCTGCGCAAACAGAACGGCCGCGAAAAGCCCTGGAAGGTGCAGTATTGGGGCCTCGGCAATGAGATGGATGGCACCTGGCAGATGGGCCATCGCACGGCGGAGGATTACGGCAAGTTCGCCCTCGAAGCCGCCAAGCTCATGAAGTGGACGGATAAAGACGTGAAGTTGATTGCCGCCGGGTCGTCCAATTTCCGCCCCGGTTCGGACTGGATCGGCTGGAATCGCGAGGTGCTGGCATACCTCAAAGAACATATCGACTACCTGTCGCTGCATACGTATGTGGGGAACGCCGCCAACGATTATTACGATTTCCTCGCGGTTTCGAATCAGCTGGACGATCGCATTCGTACTGCCGCCGGGATTATTCGGGCGGCACAGGGCGGGCGTTTAAGTCAGAATCCGATTTACATTGCGTTCGACGAATGGAACGTGTGGTATCGGGCTCGCGGGGAGGCGCAGCGCGGTCGGCGCATTCTCGAGGAACACTATAACCTCGAAGATGCGCTGGTTGTCGCGACCATGCTGAACACGTTCGTCAATAATGCCGACACCGTGAAGATAGCCAACATGGCGCAGATCGTGAACGTGATTGCACCAATCTTCACCAATGAGAAAGGATTGTTCCTGCAGACGATCTATCATCCGCTGCAGCTGTTCGCGAAGAATACGCGCGGCACGGCGCTCGAAACATACCTCGAATGCCCCACTTATGAAAGTAAGAACTTCGGGAAGACCACTTATCTGGATGTGTCGAGCGCAATCGACAACGGTATCGTGACGATGAATGTGGTGAATCGTCACCTCGATCAGGACGTTGAAGCCGAGATTGAAGTGCAGGACGCCGGGTTCAAAGGAAGCGTCGAGGTGTCGTTAGTTACCGGGCCGGATATCAAGGCCGAGAACGATTTCGGCAAGACCACGGTTAGTACGGTCAAGAGCACTGTCACCGCGAAAGGCAGGAAGTTAGTGCATCGTTTTCCCGCGCATTCCTATACTATGCTTCGGGGCGCACTGGCATAATGTGGAACAGGCGCTATCGCCTGTTCATGCTACCGAAGCGTGATCGAACCCAGAATGCCGGACGGCAGCGGCTGCAGGTTATTCATATCCTGCGGCTGAAAGCGGTCGCCATATTCCAGCTTGAGCAGCTTGTAATCGGGCAGCGATTGTCCGGCCAATTCGTTGATGGCGGTGTTGGCCACCACAATCCGGATATTGTTAGCGCCCGGATGCGCGAACTTCGCGATATCGACCTGAAACGGCGCTCTCCAAACATATCCAGCCAGCTTGTCATTGACGTAAACAGTGGCTGCTTCACGCACCGGCGGATCGATCCAGGCCCGCATTCCGTTCGCCATGCGCGTCGGTTGCAGGGGCGTGCCCGCGCCGAAATCCAATAAGACGGGCGTAGCTGAGGCCGCAACATTCACGGTCTTCTCATAAGTCGCGGTACCCGAGAAATACTGCGTACGCGGATCTTCCGTCCACGAATGTCCCGCCGCGCCGTTCGAATAATTCAGTTTGTCGAAAGTCACCTTCCAGCCCGAGCTGATATCGACCGGTGGGCCTGCCGGAGCATGTGCGGGCGGCGGCGCCTGTACGCCCGCACCGAGGATTAACACGCGGGATTCATAAGGCTCGAGATCGACGGCAAGGTTGCCAGGCGATGCGGCGGTTACGTCTCCGCTGAATGGATCCATCCATTCGCCCGCCGAATTCGGCGCGCGCAACACAGCCTTGGTATGCACCGGTTGATTGCCGGTGTTGGCGACGAAATAGACATCCGCATCGTCGAGCTTACGATGAGTGAACCCGATGGCCGGAACGCCGGTAGCGAAGTCCGGCTGTAACAGGCTGGTCAACTCGGACATCTTATGCACCTTCATCGCTGCCGCGATCGAGGCGATCTGCGGAGTATCCGCCGCATCCTGCAACCCAGGGGCGAGCGAAGGCAGCTTGCCGAACGCAATCGCGATCCCGCCCTTCGCCGCATAGTCGTTGATTTTCCGCAGAGACGCGAGCGGCATCCGCTCCACATCCGGCAGAATCAGCACGGGATACGTAATGCCAGCTTTCGCAATGGCTCCATCGTCGATGAAATCGAAGTTATATCCGGCATCGAGCACTTGCGGAATCAGCTTGGTCCCCAGCAGGCGTTCCATCGTGCGATCGACCGAATCGTCCCCGGCATGGAAAGTTGCGTAGGCATCGTCGGTCGGCAGATAAATCGCCACATCGTTGGCCGGTTTGCCCTGGCGCATCAGCCAGCTCATGCGCTGCAGATATTTGGTGACATCCGGCATCACGATCCACCAGGGATTGTGCTCATTGAACACAGCTGCGGCATAGAAGCGCCATCCTGGCTCACCCGCCGACGCCGGAGAATACGCCCAGCCATGTCCGATCAACTGATTGATCCCCGACAGGAAATGCAGATCCGCCTCCGCCTTCATATCGAGCGGTGTGGCTCGGAAAGAAGGCGAATGCAGCCAGGTCCACGTTTCGGAAGAAGTCACCGGGCGCCCATAAATGTGGCTGGCGGAAGAGGCCCAGCGCGCCGCGGAAAATTGCCGCCAGGCGGGACCATGCTCACCCTCGGGCAGGTCGACCAGCGCATTGCTCGACATTGTCACCGGCGGAACTCCGTACGTTTGGGAGCGAAACTTCGTCCCATGCGCGTGCGCCCATTCGTTGATCGGCGTCAGATAGCGCTCTTCGCACAACTCGGTGAGAGTCTTGCCCCAGTCGCGCCGCACCGCCGCCGTTTTGTCGCCGATGTCGCCCACCAGCGCAGGCAAGTAGGGGGTCAGATCGTAACCGCGCCGTTTGTGAAATTCGGCCAGCATGTCGGGAGTCCAGTCGGAGGCGAAGACTTCCAGGCTATCGCTGAAAACCGCGTAAGGAGGATGCGGGCCGAAAGCTGTCATCAGCTTGGTTCCGACGGTCTGCAGGTGATCGTTAATCGCTTTGGCGTTGTAATGATCGAGCACGAAGCCTTCCGCGCCCACCGCCGCCCGCTTCACCTGTTGGCCAGTCCGGCTGGAGATAAACGCCAGCACCACGTGATCGCCGTCGAGCCCGGAGGGCAGGTCGATGCGGCCGTTCTGGATTGCCGAAGCCGAGAGCTGATGAATCCCCGTGGGCTCGAACTTCCGCCGATCGCCTTGCGCCACAAACGCGGTAATGAACTGCTCCCCATTGCCGATGCTCGGCATGGGAACGGAGGTGGCGCCTTTTTTCACTTCGATCCGGTCGCAGCGCAGCGCACCGGCAGCTTCGGTCACCGGAGTATGCGGACCGCCGAACGGCCAGCCGCTGCCCAGCGTAACGTCCATGCGCATGCCCAGTTCGCGGGCTTTATCGGCGGTAAACTTCAACGCGTCGAGGTAGCCGGCCGAGAGGTAGGGCAGGTTGACGAAGCCCGTCTGCGGATCGTCCAACTCCACCGGATACACGGGTTGGATTTCGAAGCCGCCCAAGCCGCCTGCCTTCATTACGCGCATCTCGCGTTCGAGTTCCGGCTTAACCACGGCGGATCCGAACCACCACCAGCGCATCATGACGCGGGCATCGTCCGGCGGATTGAGGAAGCCCTGGCGAAGGCGTTCCAGTTCGCCCGGCGCCGCATGCCCGGTCGCCATAATCAATGTGCCCGCCAACGCCGCTGCCATGACCGGCCGTTTCCGCAAGAAAGAAATAAACATACTCACACGAATGAGGATACAGCGTTTTTCGCCGTCGGTGTACTTTACGTTGACGCCGCCGGTCTCACTCCCGAGCCGCCTCCTCCGCCAGAATCAGCGCCCCCAATACTCCGGCACGATCCCCCAATCCCGGAGGCACCACCTCGGGCGTCTTAATATAGCCGTTCACAATTGAGGCAAGTTCCCGACGGATTTTCCGGAACAGCCCGGCCTGTTGCATAAGGCCGCCGCCCAGGATCACCCGCCCAGGAGACAGGGTGAACACAAAATTCGCCACCGCGAGCGCCAGATACCGGGCTTCCATCGCCCACCCCGGATGATCGACGGGTAAGCTCTCGGCCGGAACACCCCATCTCGCCTGCATCGCCGGTCCTGAAGCCAGACCCTCCAGACAATCGTCATGAAATGGACAGCACCCCGAAAACGGATCGGCAGCCCAATCGTGCGGCAGCCGGATATGGCCCATTTCCGGGTGCGCCATACCGTGCACCGGGCGGCCGTCGACGATGGCGCCGCCTCCGATCCCGGTACCGATCGTCAGGTAGAGGAAACTCGAAACACCCTGCGCCGCGCCCCAGCGCGCTTCCGCCAGCGCAGCCGCGTTGACATCGGTATCGAAGCCGACCGGGATTCCGAGCGCCGAGCCAACCGCTCCCGCCAGATCGGTATTTGGCCAGCCAGCCTTCGGCGTCGAAGTAATGTAACCATAGTGTGGCGACGAGGCTTCAAGGTCGACAGGCCCGAACGAACCGATCCCCACTGCCGCCAGACCACCTGCGCCTGCTTCGCTGCGCAGAAACTCCACTGCGGCGTTTATCGTTGCAGCGGGGGACGTCGTCGCAATCCGCGTCAGTTTCAGATCGTCCGGCCCCGTGCCCACCCCGCATACAAACTTAGTGCCGCCCGACTCAATTCCACCGAAAATTTTCACACCATGGCCAGTTTGCCACAAGCGCGCGATAATCTGACAAGAACCCTGACATGCGAATCCGAACTGCCGTGGTAATTGCCCTGTGCGTGTGCTTCTGCGCCCTGTCTTGTAAGAAAGCCCCCCAGGAAAAGCGTATTGAGTTTATTCCCAAAGGGCGCGCTCACGAGTTCTGGCAATCGGTGCACGCCGGCGCAATCAAGGCCATGCGCGAAAACCCGGGTTACACGGTCATCTGGAACGGACCGGCTTCGGAGACCGATTTCGAAGGCCAGGTGCAGATCGCGGACTCCGCCATCAACCAGCACGTCGATGCCATCTGCCTCGCGCCCATCGACAGAAAGATACTGGTCACGCTGGTGGAACGCGCCGCGGCGGCAGGCACCCCCGTCATCATTTTCGACTCGCCCATTGATACGGAAACATTCACCGCTCAGGTGGCCACCGACAATACCGAAGGAGGCCGTATCGGCGCCAAACGGATGGGCGAGATCCTGCATGGAAAAGGGAAAATTATCGAGGTCGCGGTGCAGCCCGGCAGCGCCTCTACGATGGCGCGGGAACAGGGATTTGAAGATACCCTCGCGGCGAATTTCCCGGATATCAAAATCGCCGACAAACAATATGGGATGGCGGATTTTGCGCAGTCCCTCAAAGTGTCGGAAAACATGCTCGCGGCGACACCCGACCTGGACGCCATCTTCGCAGCCAATGAATCGAGCACCGTGGGCGCCATGCAGGCTTTGAAAAACCACCCCAACGTGAAACTGGTAGGCTTCGATGCCAGCGACCAATTGATCGAGGGTCTGAAGAGCGGCGTGATCGATTCACTGGTAGTGCAGGATCCGTTTCTAATGGGCTACAACTCGTTTATCGCCGCCGTGACGAAGCTGAAAGGCGGAACGCCCGAGCGCATCCAGAACATCGCGCCGACCCTGGTAACGCGGGAGAATATGAACTCACCGGAAATTCAGAAGAAAATTAATCCGGATCTGGCGCAGTACCTCAAGTAGGCGGATTGCGTTCCATCCATTCTTTGTGTTCTTCGGAAACGCAGTAAGCCACGAGTTCCCGGTAAAGAGATTCGACGACATCCCCGCTGAGCCCGGACTCCTCGGCCCAGACACGGCGGGTTTTCAGCACGGCCGCGACTCGTTCCGGCGCTGCTACATTGGCTGAACTCGTCTTGAACCTGGCCGCCGCACGGACGTAAGCCACGCGCTCGGCAATTAACCGGACGATATGGCGATCGATGGCGTCCATGCCGTTGCGAATCTCATCCAGACTGGCGCACTGTTCGGGCGGGACCGACTTCGGCACCATCTCCCTCTCAGACACAGTGCTGCTCGAATGCCTCGCGGAGTGCCTGGGCGATCTGGAAAGCGTCGCGCGGTTCGATATCCCTGCGGTGCATCACGTAAACCGGCTTGCCGTTCTTAAAGAGCGCAATCGAAGGCGATGAAGGCGGATATTTGGCCAGTATGCCGCGCAGATGAGCGACAGCCTCTTCATCCCCGCCGGCGAACACCGTTGCCGCTTTATTCGGACGCACGGAGTGTTGAAGAGCCATTCCAATGCCAGGCCGAGCCTTACCGGCGGCACATCCGCAGACCGAGTTAGTCACCATCAGCACAGTACCGTTTTCCGGCGCCAGCACGCGATCGACATCGGCGGGCGTGCGCGCTTCTTCCACGCCGTGGCGCGTGAGGTCCTCACGCATGGGGATCAATAACATTTCTGGATAGGGCATGGATTATATTGTCGCAGGATTGCATCGAGCCGGGCCGCGCGCCAAAAAAAGAAGGTCCGGAGCGGCGTGTACGCAGCTCCGGACCTTGTTGTCGGGTTGATATTGCGATTACGGCCGCTCGCCTTCGGGAGCCGCGTTGACGTCGACAGCGCCGCGTCCGCGTCCGCCGCGCCCCGGGGGAACGTAGCCGTCGTTCGAAGGACCATTCTGGAACATCCAGGAGTCGCTGCTCAGCGGATTGCCCTTGGCATACTGAGCGCTGGCCTGGCCGAAGATCTTGCCCGCCTTCTTCACGTTCTCGTGAACCTTGTTCATCAGGGACTGATACTCGGGAGTTCCCTGTTTGTATCCGGAGAACTGGCTCAGATCGTTGTTGCCTATGATGACAACATCGATGCCGCGCACTCTGGCGATGTCGTAAGAGTTCGCCACGCCGGTCGGCGTCTCGATCATCAGGGTCACGAGCATGTTGTCGTTGACCGTGTTGTGGTAGTCATGTTGCCAGATGCTGGCGGCCTGACCGGCGCCCGAGCTGCGGCGCGCTTCCGGTGGATACCGCGACCACATGGCGGCCTGGCTGGCGCGATCGACATCGTCAACGGTCGGAACGATAACGCCCAGGCAACCGATATCGGTGGTGTGCTGGATGTGCCATTCCTGTGCGTCGGGCAGCCGGATCATAGGGGTTGCATTGGAGTGCGGACAGGCGGCGATCATGGCCTCGATGTCCTTGAACTCCAGCGTGCTGTGCTGCATCTCGAACCACGTGAAATCGTAATGCTTGGCCTTTTCGCAATACTCGGTGGGGTTGAATTTATCCTGCGTAAAGCTGAAAATCTGATGGCCGGCCAGAAGCTTTGCCTTAGCGGTGTTGTACAGCGGCGCCGGCGCGGCTGGTTGCTGGGCGACAGCCAGACCACAAAGCACTGCTACGGCGGAAAAGGAAGTTACTGCTACAAATTTCAAATTCATTGTCTAATGTGCCTCTCTTCAAAACGTCTCGCCGGCATTCAGCAGCGGCGCTGGGAAGAAGTATATACCAAGACAGGGCGTCGTGGTACGGGGCTATTTGACACGGGGCTATTTGACAGCGCCCGTGAGAACCTGAACTGGTAACTTGCCGTTCGCAATCCTGGAAACTGCAGCGCGATCCATTCTGAGCCCGGTGTCGGGATTCCTTCTCGAAGCGGGGTTCACCCATTCCCTGACCCCTGCGCGCAATTGCACGTTCGGATGCAGCTACTGCTATGTGCCGACCATGCGTGTCCAGGCGGGACTGCGCGCGGAGGATTGGGAACACTGGGGCCAACGCACCACGTTCAAGAGCAATGCGGCGGAGTTGCTGCGCCGCTCCCTGCGTCCTCATCAGGCGATCTATTGCTCGCCCCTGACCGATCCTTATCAGCCAGCGGAGGCCGATCGGCGACTGATGCCCGGCGTGCTGGAGGCTGTAGCGGCCCATCCTCCGGCGGTTTTCGTGATTCAAACGCGCGGCCCCTTGATTCTCCGCGATATCGACTTATTGCGTGCGGCCGCCCGGAGAACCCGTCTGCGCGTCAGTTTTTCGATCACTACGGATCTCGAGGACGTGCGGCGGATCTTGGAACCGCACTGCGCACCGATTGAAGAACGCTGGCACACGGTGGCGGCGCTGCGGGACGCCGGAATCGAGATATGCGCAACCCTGGCGCCGATCCTCCCCTGCAATCCGGAGGCTCTCATCACGCGGGCGCTGGAGGTTTCAGCGGGGCCTGTGATCGCCGATCCGCTGCACATCCGCGCAACGAAACGCTCGGGGGCAACTACGCGCGGCGCCGCCATAGCGATCTGCCGGCGCCACGGCTGGACTGAGTGGCTGGACCCGGTATTCCAGCAATCCGTCCTCGATCGAATGCGCACTGTCGCGCAAGCGGCCGGGCGCCAATTCGGATACGGTCCGAAAGGCTTCGGGCTTCTCGCAAAAGCGCTATTCTAAGTTCGTGCCACTCGACCTCATCGGTATTGCTGAGGAGTCGATCGTCAGGGTCGAACCAGAACGTCCCATGTCTTCCAGGGAATTTTTTAATTTCTGCCAAGTCAAATTCCCTGTGGAGGATCGAGCGCATGGCGGATGGGGAGATCGTAGTTATGCCGCCTGCGGGGATGAGGTCGGATCATCAGGACCTCAAGTTGGGCACACAGCTTAATTCCTGGGGGAAGCGGCATGGCCGTGGCAGGGCTTTCGGTTGCAGCACCGGGTTCGATCTGCCGAATGGCGCTACCCTGTCGCCCGACGCCGCCTGGATCAGCAAGGCGCGGCTGGCTACTCTTACCACCGAATAGAAGCGAGTATTTGCTCCCATCTGTCCTGACTTTGTCGTGGAAGTCCAGTCGCCTTCCGACTCAGTCCCTCGCCTGAAGCGAAAAATGCACGAATGGATCGACAACGACGCCCGGCTGGCTGATCCTTCCCGATTCCAAAACCGTCTACATCTATCGCCCCGGTCAGGAGCCCGAATTTCTTACTAACACCACCCAGCTGAAGGGCGAAGGCCCCGTCGAAGGTTTCGTACTCGATCTGACGGAAATCTGGTCCCAACTCTGACCCGGAACATTCTCCGCTCTCGCGGAGTCTATAATGTGAAGGCAGTTTCGAATAGAGAACGTGAACGGCGCCTTTTACCTGAACCTGAATGCGAATCTGACTCCCGAGCAGGAGGCCGCGCTCGAAGACGAACGCCTGATCTCCGGCCTGCAACTGGGGGATGAAAAGGCCTACGAACGGCTGATTCAACGTTTCCAGACGCCGGTTTATAACCTGGCATGGCGGCTGGTCAACGATCCCGCCGACGCCAGCGACGTGGTGCAGGAGGTCTTTCTCAAAGTTTTCCGAAATATCGGCCATTTTCGCCGCGACAGCAGCCTGCGAACCTGGGTTTATCGAATAGCCGTGAACGAATCTCACAATCGGCGCCGCTGGTTGTTCCGGCACCGCCGCGGGGAGACCGGCATCGAAGAGAATTTCGACGATTCCGAGGGGCGGGAAAGGCCGCTGATGGACATGGGCGAAACGCCTTTCGATTTCACCATGAATCGCGAAGCGCAGATTCTTCTGGAAGAAGGGCTGGCGGCCATCAATCCGGTGTTCCGGGCGGCCCTGGTTCTGCGCGAGGTCGAGGATATGAGCTATGAGGAGATCGCGGAGATTCTTGAAGTCTCGCTGGGTACGGTGAAATCCCGGATTATGCGGGGACGCGAAGCCCTGCGGCGCTATCTGGCCGACCGGCTGGAAACAACTCCTGCGCTCCAATTGGTTCCAAGGACAGTGAAGTGATGAGTGAAGTGACAGGCGAACTCAACTGCAAATCCGTGCGCAAGTCGCTGTGGGACTACATGGCGGGGTCTATTGCAACGGCCCGATCCAGGACGCAGAATGCGCCGGGCGGCGATCCGGACCGGGGCCAGATCGCTCTCCATCTGGATGCTTGCCGGGAGTGCCAGCTGCATGGTTCGGAAGTGAGGTCGATGCTTTCCGGACTCAAGCATCTGCCAGCGCTGCATGTTCCCCCCATACTCACGACGAGGCTGCAGATTTTGGCCTCGCGGGAGCGGTCGCGGCTCCTCGCACGACGCGATTTCAAGGCCTTTCTAAAAGATATTGGATCCCGCGCCAGGCTGTTCTTCGATAACCTTCTGAAGCCGTTCGCGGTGCCGGCCGCGGGGGGCATCCTCGCGTCGATGCTTTGCTTCGGTGTAATCGTGGATACCCTCCATGTGGTCCCCGACTGGGATAACGACATGCCGCTGGGGCTGTTCACAGAGGTGACGATCGATGAACCTTCCCCGTTCTCGTGCAATGGGCGGGATGTGATGGTTCAGTTGACTGTCGATTCCGGCGGGCACGTTACCGACTTCGCACTGCCGCAGGACCGCAACCCCCTGCCCGATGAGTTGCTCGAAATCGGCAACGCGGTGCAATTTACTTCTTTCACGCCGGCGATGAGATTCGGCCAGCCCGTCAGCAGTAAGCGGCTCTTGTTGATCAGCCACATCAGCATCAAGGGCTGATGGACTGAGTGGCGCGCCAGAAGCTCGGCCAGCACTTTCTTTTGAGCGGCAAGGCGCTGGAGCGTATCGCGGCGGCGGCCTGCGGCACGGGCGTTCCTCTCACCGTTGAGATCGGCCCCGGCAAGGGAGCGCTCACCCGGTACCTGCTGCAACATTCGGCGCGCGTGGTGGCTATTGAGCTCGATCCGGATCTGGCAGATCACCTGCGCCAGAGTTTCAAGGACGATCCTCGCCTGGAGGTAGTCCGGGGCGACGCCCTGGAAACGGATTTTTCGGCCCTGGGCGCGGGAGCCCTGGCAGGCAATCTGCCATACTACGCCGCGACCGCGATTATTTCGAAATACGTGCGCCATCCGGGAAGCCTGGGACCCGCCGTGTTCCTCGTTCAGAAGGAAGTTGCGGAGCGCATCACTGCCGTGCCGGGGACTCGCGCCTATGGATACTTCTCAGTGGAGTGTCAGCTCCTTGCGCAGGCGGAATACCTCTTCACCGTACCGCCCGGAGCGTTTCGTCCGCCTCCCAAAGTTGATTCCGCGGTAATACGACTCACGCCGCGCGATAATTCGGCCGAACTCTCGGAGCAGGAATTCCTTCGCTTCGTCTCGGCCTGTTTCCGGCAAAAACGTAAAACTCTGCGCAACAATCTTGCCGGCGCTCTGGCTCCGGAGGTTCTGGACCGAATGGCCGGAACGAGCCGGCGCGCCGAGCAACTGAGCGTCTCAGATTTTATCGCTTTCTATAAAGCTGCCAAGTCTATCGGGACTCTATGAGGCTATCGGCGGCGGCCGATACGCCGCACACGGAGGATGGCGAAAACAATCAAAAATGCCAGGCCGCCGGATATGAGCAAGCCCGCGGCCGGTTGCGGCATCATGATACCGACATCGCTGCGCATACTTTTCGGTTGCCGGAGTGCGACCGAGGTATCGGCTTCGCCCTGACCGGCGATTGTAACCGGCGCCGAAGTCGTGTGCCAGTCGCCTCGCGCAATTGAGGCGGCCGTCATCGGATTCACAAACGCCAGCGCCATAATGGCTATGAGAACTGCGCCGCAGTTCAATCGTGCTGAGTTCATAAGGTTATAGTCTTTTCTTGGCCACTGCCACGCTCTCCATACTGATTCCTCTCTACAACGAAGAGGAGTTCATCGCCGAATTACTCGGTCGGGTTGTGTCCGCGCCGCTTCCGGAGGGGCTTGACCGCGAGATCATCGTCGTCGACGATTGCTCTGATGATGGATCGGCTGAAGTAGTCCTCGACTTTATAGCTTCCTCGCCGAACGTCGCCATCCAGCTGCTCCGGCACGCGAAGAACCAAGGTAAGGGCGCAGCGATACGGACTGCGCTGCCGGCGGCACGCGGTGAGTACAGCATCATCCAGGACGCGGATCTGGAATACGATCCCAACGAATATCCAAAGCTCCTGGCGCCGCTGCTGGACGGCCGGGCCGACGTCGTCTTCGGTTCACGCTTCGTAGTAGCCGGGGAAAGGCGCGTGCTCTATTTCTGGCATTCGCTCGCCAACCGGTTGCTCACACTCATGTCCAATGTCGTGGCCGATTTGAATCTGACCGACGTGGAAACCTGTTATAAAGCCTTCCGAACTGTGCTCGCTCAATCCATTCCGATTCAGAGCGATCGTTTCGGCATCGATACCGAGTTGACGATCAAGTTGGCACGCCGCCGCGCTCGATTCTATGAAACCCCCATCAGCTATCACGGGCGCACCTACGAAGAGGGGAAGAAGATCGGTCTGCGCGACGCGATCGAGGCGGTTTGGGTGATCCTCCGTTCGCGCTTCACCAGCCGGCTTTATCGCGACGTCGGGCCGTCCGTTCTCGACGCGCTTTCTGTCGCCAGAAAATTCAACCGCTGGATGGCTGCGACCATTGAGCCGTGGGTCGGAACGCGCGTGCTTGAAATCGGCGCCGGTATGGGAAACATCACGCGGCAGCTGTGTACCCACCGCAAACTCTATGTTGCCACCGACGTCGACCAGGAATACCTGGAACAATTGAAAGCCCGGTTTCGCCACCGTCCCGCCGTGCGCGTATGCAAGCTGGACGCCACCTGCCCGCAGGATTTTCTGCCCTTCGAGAATCAAATGGAAACCGTCATCTTCCTCAATGTTCTGGAGCATATCGAGGACGATGGCGCCGCGCTTGAATGCATTCGATCTATCCTCAAGCCGGGCGGACGTCTGATTGTGCTTGTGCCCCACGGACCGGACATCTTCGGCACGCTCGACGAATCGCTGGGGCATTTCCGTCGGTACACCCGCGAGGGCCTGGCTACGCTGCTTGCCCGGACCGGTTATGAGCTCGAAGACATGTTGCCGTTCAATCGCATATCCCGCCCGGGCTGGAAATTCGCCGGTCAGGCGCTGAAATCGACGACTCTCTCGCAGGGGGGAATGCGTCTCTTCGACAAGCTGGTCTGGCTGTGGAAAAAGATCGACGGGAAATTGCCCTGGGAGCCAGTCTCAATTATCGCCGTTGCCCGCCGCAGCCGTTAACGCAGCAAGCGCAAGTCCGGCTGAAAGGCAATAGCTCGCCGGGACTAAAGCGACCAACTTCCGGCAGTATCATCACCGTCCGGCTTTCTTCGTGTCGAATCGATCACCGTGGCGGGATGCGTGCCCTAATCGAGGCATGATCGCACCACGAGTCGTGCTGGTTGCCGAAGACGACGTGTTCGTCCGCAACCTGATCAACACCGTATTGACGCGCGCCGGCTACAGCGTCCTTCTGGCGGCCGACGGGACGGAGGCTCTCGAACTGTCGAGGCACTTTGCAGGCGAGATTCACCTTTTGCTCTCGGATGTCATGATGCCGGGAATCGATGGACTGAAGCTGGCGGCCAAAATTCATCAAGAGCGCCCAGGCACACCGGCCTTGTTGATTTCCGGAAAAACCAGTTCGGAGATTGTGCGGGGGAATGTCTTATTCGATTTTCTGGCCAAACCCTTCGTCCCGGCACAACTGAAGGCCAAACTGGACGACATCATGAATCGCGATGGGCGGAGGCAAGACCTTCCCGCTATGGAGGAAATCTGATCCCGAAGCTATTGCGACGGATACAGCGAGGCCATGGATACCGTTGCCAGGCCCAGCACTAAAAGAAAGAACATCACCGCGAGGAATGTTTTTACGTTGTTCTCCGCATTGGCAAATTCCTTCCAGACGATCAGACCCCAAAGGGCGCTGATCAGTGTTGCGCCCTGGGCCATAGCGTAAGTAATGGCGGGTGCCACGTGTGCCGCTCCCTCAGCTCGGGCGACCGCAAAACTTGAAATCGCCCCGATATACCATATCCCGCCACCCAGCAGGCCCAGCGCATGGTTTTTGGAACTTCCCTGAAAATAGGCGCTCACATCGATGGGTTGTCCGTACACGGGCAGATTCATAAAGAATAAATTGAACACGAAAGTGGAAAACAAGATGCCTATCGCGAACACAAAACCAACGGCATAGGGGCCGAGGCCGATCTCGCTGCTTCGAGCCATGTCCAGAAGCGGAGAAAAGCATCCCATCAGAACCCCGCTGACAACCGCCAGAACGATCCCCTTAGAGGGAGGAGCCGGCCTGGCCGCGGCCTTGATTTTAGCTGACACAACTTTGCCCGCGGCCTGAGGCTCGGCAGCCACCAACGCCTGCCGGCGTGTTGCATGCAACCGGTAAGCAATAGCGTCGAAGATGACGGCGGCGGCAATCGCTGCGCAACCGATTCCAAGCAACAACGGACTCCCCATCGGATTGAAGAACGCGCTCCAGACCACGCCGATAATCAACGCCAGACCGAACACGATCGGGAACGCCACAGACATCCCGGCAACCGATATAGCGGCCACGAGCAACATGTTGGCAAGATTGAAAATGCAGCCGGCCACAAACCCGAACAGTTCCTGGCGTTTTCCCGCATTGTGCAGATCGTCGAGGAACTGGAAACCGTCCCAGCCCAGGTTGCCGAAAGTGAAGGCCGCGATCACCGACACCAGCAGGGCGCCGAGCGCAAAGTCGATGTAGTACAGCTCAAAACGCCATTTACCACCGGTCAACTTATAACTGTTGGCCCAAGAGCCCCAGCAAAGCAAGCTGAGACTCAGAATCAAAAGCGAGAAGACGTAGCTGCCAGGAAGAATCATTTCGTAGTCTTTGTTACCGTACAACTGTTACGGCAGGTTGGTCAAGATCAGCGTCGCAGGCCGGCAGTTCGCGCTCGGCATAATAGTTCAGACTATAGACCAGACCGGCCCTCAAAGGAGGCGCACAGACTGGGTGTTTATTCAGCCACAGCGTACGCGCGGAGGCGGCTTGATCGATGCCGGGAAAGGCGGCGGCCTCGAACCAGAGAAAAGCCGCGGCGATCACGGTGAAGGCCGCCGCCGCTCTGAAAAATGCCGCCAGCACGAGGCCGGCCAGCGCAGCGACGGCGATCCAGAGAGACAAGAGCGGAATTGAAATGGAAGTCGAGCCGAGTCCTCCGGCAAGCGCCCCCGGCAAAACGTGCACTGCGATGGGCAGCGCGCCCAGCAGGGCTACCGGAAGGATCAGTGCCCGCTCGAGCCGACGGCAACCGGCGAGACCGATTCCAAGCAGAATACACGTCGACGGCAGCAGTGGCAGCAGATAACTGGCCAGTTTGTTCCGCGAAGCGGAGAAAAAAACGAAGCCGAATAGAACGACAGCCATCAACGTGAGAATCCGCCGGTCGCGGAAATCGCGCGCTGCCACCGGCAGCAGCGGAAACCACGGGAACAGAAGCAGCAGCGCCGCAGGACAGTAAAACCACCACGGCTGAACGTGCGGCACGGCGGGTGAAAAGCTGCCGCCAAAGAACCGCCCGAACTGTTGTTCTATGAAAAGAACCCGCCAAAATTCGTCGCCATTCTTAATCCCGCACAGGACATACCATGGCAATGCAATGGCGGCGAACAGCAGCACAAGCAGAAGACTGCGTCCGTTCACAAAGCGGCGGAATTGCAGAAAAATAACCGGTGCGAACAGCACCAGGGGAACCAGGCTCTTGGCGAGCACCGCAAGAGCGAGGCAAACGGCCGCCAGAGCCATGTCCCGCCCCGGCGCCGCCTCGTTTTCCGTTCCCAGGCACAACAGCACAGCTGCGGAGAAGAACGCCGTCAGCGGAAGATCCGTTACCGCAATGTGGCTGAAGGCCAGCCACCCGGCACTGGTAGCCAGTATGGCGGTCGCATATGAGGCTACCGGGCCATCCCAGAGGCTCCGCACCCGAATGAAGAAAAACGCTAGAAAAGCGACGCTCAGCAATGCCACCGGCAGGCGCGGCGCGAGGTCCGGTCCCGCATGCAGCTTAAAACCCAGGGCAATCATCCAGTACAACAGCGGAGGTTTCTCGAACCACGGGTGCCCCCACAGCCGCGGCGTGATCCAGTCGCCCGACCGCGCCATTGCCCTGCCGATATCCGCATAGCGCGGCTCGTCCTTGCTCACCATCCCCATACCTGTCAGGTCCACGAGATAAAGGGAGCATAAAAGAAGCACGGCTGCGAGGATCGCCGCTCGCCGCGTCATAAGCTGAAGCTTCAATACAAGAGTATGACCCGTCGGCTTCTGTTATCTTCGAGGCAATGAAAATCGCCGCCGTCAAAACCACCGTCTGCAACGCCGGGATGCGCAACTGGGTCTTCGTGCGTGTCGACACCGATCAGGCCGGCCTCTATGGCTGGGGTGAGGCCTCGCTCGAATGGAAAACCCGCAGCGTGGTTGGCGCCGTGGAGGATTTCGCGCCCATGCTGATCGGCGAAGACCCCACACGCATCGAACATCTTTACCAGAAGCTCTACCGGCAATCGTTCTGGCGCATCGGGGTCATCGGTTTATCGGCCATCTCCGCCCTTGAACAGGCTTGCTGGGATATCCTCGGCAAATCGCTGGGGCAGCCCGTCTACAAGCTGCTGGGCGGCGCGGTGCGCGATCGGGTCCGCATGTACACCCATCTGGGCGGCGGCGACATGAAGGCCGTTTACGAAACGCAGTTCGCAGCCGATCCTCAGGTCTTCGTAGATCGCGCTCTCGAAGTGGTGGCCCGCGGCTACAACGCGGTTAAGGTATTGATCACGCCGCCCACCGAGTCGCTGAATTCCATCGCGGCCTACAAATACGCGGCGCGCATGATGGAAGCTATGCGTCTGGCCATCGGCGATTCGGTCGACATCATGGTCGATTGTCATGGGCGCCATTCGCTCGGCAATGCGGTAGAGTTTTGCCGCGTACTGGCGCCGTACCGCCCATACTTTATTGAGGAGCCTGTCCCGCCCGAGAACGTGGATGTGATGGCCGAAGTGCGCCGCGCGAGCCCAGTGCCCATCGCCACCGGTGAGCGGCGCGTGACCCGGTATGAGTTCCGCGAGTTGTTTGAGAAGCAGGCCTGCCACGTGATTCAACCCGACCTGTGCCACTGCGGCGGTCTGTGGGAGGCGAAGAAAATTGCCGCCATGGCGGAGGTCTACACCATGGGCGTCGCGCCGCATAATCCGCTGGGTCCTATCGCCAATGCCGTCGCGCTGCACTTCGATCTCAGTACGCCGAATTTTCTGATCCAGGAAGACATGCTGACGGATGTGCCCTGGCGCTGGGAAGTGGTGCGGCACTCGCTCAGAAGCGAAGGCGGTTACTGGCTTCCCAACGATGCGCCGGGCTTAGGTATCGAGGTAGACGAGGCCGCCGCCGCGAAGCACCCGTTTGAGCAGGAGATCATCCATTCAATGACCGTACGAGCTCACGACGGGGCGATTCTCGATTGGTGACGTGGGTTCCGCACAGAAGCCGATTCAGCGCCACACAGACGCCGATAGCCGCGGCTTCGGCATGAATCGCGGCTCTTTGCCATGAAGACCTGGCCCTGACCACGTGCTCGGGCCGTACGCCGATCCCGACCACACGTCCGATCACGCGCTGGATTCCCGGAATATGCGTGACCGCCTTAAGTTGCCACGGCACCTTCAAAGGACCGTCGTTTCGAAAGACACGCGCGAATCCGTTGTGTGCCGCCACCTGCACCTGTTGCGTCACGCGCGCGGGGAACTCGCGGCGCTTCTGCAGGCGCCCGAGCAGCGCTTCGACCGGCCGCCCTTCGCGCAGCGGGACGGCCAGCAGATTCGCCGCCGCAACTGCATCCTGAATAGCCAGATTAATCCCCACTCCTCCGGCCGGCGACATAGCGTGCGCGGCGTCACCGATACAAAGCAGACCAGGGCCATACCAACGCCGCAGCCTGTTGATCTGCACCGAGAGCAGCTTAATCTGCTCCCATTCATGCAACTCGTGGACCCTGTCGTTCAAATACGGCGCAATCCGCCCGATGGTTTGCCGAAACGTCTCTAACCCCTGTTTACGGATATCGTCGAACGATCCTTTGCGCACGATCAAACCGGATTGAAAATAATCTCCGCGGTTGATCAGAATCAGGGCCTTGCCGTAGTTCACGTTTCCCAGCACCTGGTCGGGATCTCCTTCGCGGCGCGATATGCGAAACCACAGTACGTCAATCGGCACACCGAAATCCTGTACTTGGAGCCCCTCCGCATCGCGTGTCACCGCGTGCCGTCCATCGCATCCGACCACCAGATCCGCGCGGATCCCGACGCTGCCTTGGGGCGTTCGAGCCTCCACGCCGGTAACCCGGCCGCCTTCGCGAAGCAATCCTGTCACCTCATGCTGCATGCGCAGATCGAAACCAGCAAACTTGCGGGCACGCGACGAGAGAAAATTCAGGAAATCCCACTGCGGCATCAGCGCGACAAATTTGCAACGCGTCGGAAGATGGCTGAAGTTGGCGGCCTCAATGCGATAACCTCCCACCAGCCCGCCAACTGAAGTAACCTGCTGGTGCGGCAGCTTGAGGAAGTCTTCTAGCAGCCCGAGTTCGAAGAGAACCTCGAGCGTGGAGGGATGGACCGTATCGCCCCGGAAATCGCGAAAAAAGTCCGCATGTTTTTCGAGGACGGTCACGGCCACGTCGGCCCGCGCCAGCAAAAATCCCAGCATCATCCCCGCCGGTCCGCCGCCCACGATACAGCATTTTGTTTCCATTGACGCCTCGGTGTGCAGTTTTACTTCCAGACCCTACTTCCAAACTACGCCACGCCGCCGCAGTTCCTCTTGAATTTGAGCTGACGATTGGAATTGC
Organism: Terriglobia bacterium; assembly: GCA_963719785.1. Taxonomy (GTDB): domain Bacteria; phylum Acidobacteriota; class Terriglobia; order Bryobacterales; family Bryobacteraceae; genus BOG-234. Next base: position 145,446 of record CAVRCX010000021.1, on the reverse strand, counting down.
ACCGCGTCGATACCCTGCTCCCGCGCGCCCTCGACGTATTCGGCGATATCGTCTGTGAAGAAACACTCCTCGGCCTGGCACTGAGCTTCCGCGATGGCGCGCCGATAAATCACCGGCGAGGGTTTCATGGCGCCGACTTCGTACGACAGAACAAAAGAATCGAAATTCCGGAGCAGCGGATAGTTCTCGCGGACCATCTCGAAGTGAATCGCGTTGGTATTCGAAAGCAGCACCAATCGGTAATTGCGGCGCAACGCGCGCAGCAGTTCTTCCGGCACCAGCGTTTCGGGCAAAAAAATCGAACTCCAGATCTCGCAGAAGTCTTCATACGAGGCGTTGAGATTCAGGAGCGCGGAAAGCTGCGCCACAAAATTGTGCGGCTCGATCTGCCCGGATTCGAAACGCGGAACCAGACCGGTGGGCCTGATGCGTGCGGGAATTTCGGCCGCCGGAATACCGCAAAGCGCTTCCATGCGCGCATAGCCGCGTTTGAAATCGAACGGTACGATGACGCGCCCCAGGTCGAAGATAATCGCTTTGATCATGGCTCCAGAGCATATGGTAGCCTCGGGAAGTCTTTGCCCGCGTTGACTCCCACCAGCTTCGCCGCCCTTGGGGCTATATTTTTTATCACTTCGCTGATCACTGTCGTCACCGGCGGGACCGCGCTTATCACGGTGCCAGCCATGATTCTGTTCGGCATTCCTCCGCGCACCGCACTGGCGACCAACATGGTCACGCTGACGCTGCTGAGCATGGGGGGCACGCTGCCGTTTCTGCGCGGCAAAGAACTGGACTGGGCACGCGTACCCGGCCTCATCGTCCTGACTCTGACCGGCTCCATAATCGGGGCGCGGCTCGTCTTCGTCGTACCCGCCGAGATCCTGCCGCTGATCATTCCCATTGCCATGATTCTGGTGCTGGCGTTTCTGCTCTCCCACCCGAGGCAGGGACTCAACCAAACACCTGCGCCGTCGCGAGCGCGTGTCCAGACCGGCTATGCCGTGATGTTTGTGCTGGCTATTTACGGCGGATTCTTCAGCGGCGGCTACGTTACCATGCTGATCGCCGCGTGCGTTTTCTTCCTCGGTTATTCGTTCCTGCGGGCGCTGGCTATGGCAAGGCTGATGAACATCGCGTCGTCATTGATCGCCAGCAGTATCTTCGCCTGGCATGGCGCTATCGAGTGGAAACTCGCCCTCTCCATGGGATGCGTGGCGTTTGCGGGTGCGCTGGCCGGGGCCCATTGGGCACGCCGGATTCCTGAAAGATTACTGCGGCTGGTGTTCGTCGCCGCGGTGGCCGCCCTGGCGTTGAAGTCGCTGATCTTCGACGTTCCCTGGTTCGGATCGAAATAAAAAAGGGCAGGCGCTCCTCCGGAGGAACGCCTGCCCTTATTAACCAGCGGCGCCTGCTTTAGAAGGTGAAACGAGCGCTGACCTGCAGCCGGCGCGCCAGCGTCCCATCGGGGAAGCCGGCGTCCGAGAGTCCGTACCCGAATGCGGTCGGTGTATATGTCAACACGCCCTTGGCTTCCGTATAGGCTTGCGTGGCCATGGAAGTGGGCGCCCAGTTATTCGCGACATTAAACGCCTCGAAGTTCAGGCTCAGCCGCATGCCCTCGCGCGGCAGAGGAATGATCTTGGTCAAACGCGCGTTCTCCTGCTGCAGCCAAGGTGTGTAGAGGCTGTCCACAGGCAGAAACGGCACACGGAAGTTTCCGTTGAAGCCATCGAGTGCGTCCGCGCTGTATAACATCCCCGCCACCGGCGTATCGTTCATGTGGATAGTCAGGCTTCCCGCCGGCCGGCCGCTCTGTAGCGTGGTAATGCTCGAAAGCTGCCAGTTGTTGATGAAATATTTGGCGAAGAAACTGTTGGATTGCGTGAATACAGGCGCCCAGATGAACGAGAAGACCAGCCGGTGCCTTTGATCGAGCGCCCCGCTGCCTTTGTCGAATCTGTAAAGGCCGTTGTAGGTCCAGTTAAGATCGCTGAATCCAAAGATGTTGCTGTTGCTGGACCCGGAGCCTTGCCCGTCGTCGAGTTCGTGAGACCAGGTATAGGAGAATAGCCCCTGGAATCCATGCGAAAACCGCTTGTCCAGGGTGACGGCCAGCGCGTCGTACCAACTGCTCACACCGTTAGTCTGTTCGTAGATGGGGCCGAAAGCCGGGTTCGGCCGCGCGCCTGTGTAGACCTGCGTAGTGTAAGTTCCAACCGCCTGTCCCGTGGCGTTGTCGATCGTATAAGTGAACGGAGCACCCAGAGCCGGGGCGTTAATATCCTGTGAACCGTAAAGATTCACGCCGCGGCTGAAGATTCCGGAGGCGGTGAGCGCCATGTCTTTCCCGATCTGCCGCTCGATGGTTACAGTGCCCTGCTCCGTATAGGGCGTCTTGAGCTTGGGCGACAGCACGTCGAGAGTGGAAGCGCCTCCCGTGATGCCGGCGACCGGCCCCGAGAGAGCGTTGGGGAATGTGGGCCCGGAAGCCGCTATGAGAGTCGCATTGGAAAGGGTGTCCGACACCTGATACATGCCATTGCCGGTGTAGACGTCGTCCAGCAGGCCGGCCACGAAACGCGCGTAGTATGTACCGGCGCCGATGCGGATCACCGTCTTGTTGTCGGCCCGGTAAGCCAGGCCGATGCGCGGCATCAGATTCACCGTGCCAAAGTGGAGCGGTGCTCCCGTCAATGGGAAAGCCGGGTTGGCCGCAGGCGGCGGGGGGAGGAACGTACGTTCGTAACGCGCGCCCAAAGTCACGGTCAGGCGATCGTTGACCTGCCATTGATCCTGCAGATAGAGACCGATATCTTTCAGATCGTAAGCCACATTGGGATTGCCGAAGGTCTGGCTAAACGACGAATAGTCCTTAGTGCCCGCTGTATTGCCGCTGTAATCCATCGCGAAACTGTTCACCGTCGGGAACGAATACGTCCCAAACTTGTTACTGATATAGCTGATGTTCTCCGCTACATGTTCGAAGCTGATGCCGCCTTTAATCAGATGCTTGCCGTGGGACCAGCTTACGTCGTCGGCGAACTCATTGCGCACTTCGAGGGGTTCGATGCGCGGCAGGTAAGTGAGTGCGTTACCCACCTGGACCCCGGCCACCGTCACCGAAAGGTAGCCCAGCGCCGGTGCTATGTCCGCGGTATCGAAAACGTCCGACTGGCGGTCCGTATCCAAACCATAACGGAAGGAATTAACGAAGTTGCTGCCGATCAGCGAAACCCAGGTCGCCTTCCCGTTGCGCACCGCCACGGTGTCGACGCCGTTATCGTTGATACCCGCACCGCTGGTGGATGAGATACCAGTCTGAATACCGTTCGGCGAATACCAGCGCAGGAAATTAAAGCTCGCGCTGAAGGTGTTACGGTCGTTCAGATGGTAGTCGATTCGCCCGAAGTAAAGGTCGTTCGAGGCGGTGCGCGGCGATTGACTGAAGAAACGCGGCAGCAATGCATTGATCGCGGCGCATTGGGCGGCCGAGACCGTGCATCCCACCCAAACCTGATTCGTGGAGTCGACGAAGCCGACCTTAACAAGCGTGTCCACGATGGGAAAATTCCGCCGGGTGATATCCGTGCTCAGGAAGTAAAAGAGCTTGTTCTTGACGATCGCGCCGCCCACGGTCCCGCCCGTTTGAATGCGATGCTCGGTGGGGTTATAAGCGGAGAAAGGATCGTGCGCGTCGAAGCCCGTGCTGCGCAGGAAGTAAAATGCGCTGCCGTGAATCTGGTTGCCGCCGCTCTTCGTGACGGTGTTTACCACGCCGCCCATGGCCCGGCCATACTCCGCCGAGACGTTTGCGGATACCACCTGAAATTCCTCGACTGCGTCCGCCGAGATCTGCGTTATGATACGTGTTCGGCCGGCATTCTCGTCGTAGAACTGTTCTGTATTGTCGTTGCCGTCGAGCAGGAACGAGTTGTTTCCCGCTACGCCGCGAAATGTCAGCAAGCCGTAAGCTGCGTCATTAGTCACGCCCGGCGTATTCAGCACGAAGGAATCTACGCGCCGCCCGTTGATCGGCAACTCCATGATGTCACGGGTATCCACCACCTGCGAAACGTCGGTCTTGGTATCTTCGAGCAATTCCGTAGCCCCGCTCACCTCAATCGAAGTGCTCGTCTGTCCCACTGTGAGCGTGATGTCGAGGTTTACGTTTTGGCCTACCTGCAGATCGATGCCCTGCTGATCGTTCTGAGCGAAACCCGCCGCCGTGATACTCACGGAATAGCCGGGTCCCGGAATTAGCGCGGGAGCCGCAAAAAGGCCCGCGGAATTCGTCTCGATCGATCGGATCTCACCCTTCGAAGCCGTCGAGATAACTACCTTCGCGTTGGGCACCACTGACCCCGTAGGATCGTGTACGGTACCTGAAATTGAAGCAACACCACCCGATTGAGCAAACACAGGCGCGTAGAGACACAACAGTAGCGGAGCTACTAACTTCCATTTCATAAAATCATCTCCCTGAAGAATTTCTCAACTACTCACTCAAGTAAACTTATGGTAGCGATTGGCGTGTTACGGTTCAATTAAAAAACCGTATTGAGATGGTGAGAAAGTGCAAGTTACACTATCCTAATTCGGTGCGGATGGCTGTAACAATTCGCTCGGCCAGTTCCTCAATCTGACGTTGCTCGGCACCCTCAACCATTACGCGCAACAACGGCTCGGTGCCCGAGAATCGCACCAGCACCCGGCCCAATCCGTTCAACGCCTCCTCGCAGGCGTGAATTTCCCTCTGGACCCCAGGCAACTCATCGAGCGCTCGCCGGTCCTTAACCCGCACGTTCACCAGTAGTTGAGGAAATACCGACAGATCCGCCGCCAGTGTGTCCAGACTCGCGCTTTCCCGAACGCAGGTCTCGAGGACTTTCAGCGCCGTCAGCATGCCATCGCCGGTAGTCGAGTATTCGCGGAAGATGATATGTCCGGATTGCTCGCCTCCGAGCGGTGCGTTGCGGCGCAGCATTTCCTCCAGCACATATTTGTCGCCGACAGGAGTCCGGATCATAGAAACGCCGATGCGCTCCAGAGCTTTTTCGAGGCCCAGATTCGACATCACCGTGGACACCACCACGTTGCCGGGAAGATGCCCATCCTGTTGCAGGCGCCGCGCGGCGATCAGCATAATGGCGTCGCCGTCGATTACTCTTCCCGAAGACGCGACCAGCAAAGCGCGATCTGCGTCGCCGTCAAACGCCACGCCGGCATCCGCCTTCAGCTCGAGAACCTTTTCCCGGAGTTTTTCCAGATGCAGCGCCCCGCAGTTCAGATTGATGTTGCGTCCGTCTGGCTGATTACATATGGCAACGACTTCAGCCCCTGCCGCCCGGAAGAGCTCCGGAGCCAGCGCCGATGCCGCGCCATTTCCGCAATCGAGAACAATCCTGAGTCCACTTATGCGCGTTGACAAAGTCGAAAGCAGAAAGGCAAGGTAGGGCTCGACCGAAAAATTTGTGGTCAGCGGCGCGGGCGATGCCGCCGCACGCACGTCCGGAAGAATACGGAAAATCTCTTCCTCAACCTCGTGCTCTTCCGCGTCGGGCAGCTTGAATCCGCTGCGCGCGAAAACCTTGATTCCATTGTCCTGGTAGGGATTGTGCGAGGCCGAGATCATCACCCCCGCCGCGAAATCGCCGGTGCGCGTCAGATAAGCCACGCCCGGGGTCGTCACCACCCCGGCGAATTCCACGCCGATCCCGCGCTGCCTTAATCCGTCGGCCAACTGCGCCGCAATCCCCGGCCCGGATTCGCGCGTATCCATCCCCGCCAGCACCGGCTTATCCGCCAGCCCCTGCCGCGTCAGATCGTCAGCCAGCGCAATCCCCAGCGCGGTGATAGTTTTCGCATCCAGCGGCGATTCGCCTGCAACACCCCGGATGCCGTCTGTTCCAAAAAGCCGTTTTGCCATGTAATCAGTGAGTCGGTTCGACGTGAACCTTCACTGTAACGCGCGGCACCGTAAGGAACCGAACCTGAGGCTCGGGGATGTAAACCGCCAGTACCTGCTCCGAGTCGCCCTTCACCTGACTCAGATCCAGCGGATCCGAGACGGCCTTCTTCACCGCGGCAACACGGCTCGCCGGACCCGCAATGCTCAGTTCCGGCGGCTGCACTTCGATACTTGTAATCGTCAAGCCTTCGCGCAATGTGCCCGACTCAGGGACCTCAACCTTCAACGCCCGCTCTGTGCGATGTTCGAAGGTGAACCGCAGTTGTGCCGGTATGGTGCGCACCAGGGCGATGCCGCGCGGCAGATTCAGTTCCTTCTGCGTCAGCGTAAATGTCCTCTCGCCCGGCGCATTGACGCTCGAAAAGTCGATGATGGCGGAAATCTGCGATTCGGTTAACGCGCGCAACTGGCCGGACGGCCCACGCGCCTCAATGTCGATCGCCTCAACGATGTTGGAGCTGATCTCCAGATCCCTGGGGTAGTTCTTATATTCGACCGGCGCCGAGAAAATCGTCTCCAGTTCGGGCTCGCTCGCCACGTTGAACCATACGCCGAGCGCCGCCGCCAGCGCGAGCAATTTCCAGCCGATATTGTGGGTCAGGTATTTCATCGCCCCAGCATTCTCGATGCGGCTTCCACGGCGTCCTCACGTCGCGCCGCAGGAGCGGTCGGCGGCGCCTGGCCACCACGCCGCGAAACGCCGAAGTGTTCATTAATACGGTCGTCCACACGCTTGATGGAAACATCCCGTTCGAGCACGCCAAAAGCCCCCACCGAAATAGCGCCGGTCTCTTCGCTGACGATGAGCGCCAGACAATCCGTCTCTTCGGTGATACCAATCCCCGCCCGGTGCCGCGTCCCCAGATTGCTCGATATCGCGGGGTTCACGGTCAACGGCAGGAAACACGCCGCCGCCGCAATGCGCTCTTTCTGGACGATTACCGCGCCGTCGTGCAGCGCCGTTCCCGGCATAAAGATCGACAGCAGTAAATCCCTCGAGATTTGTGAATCCAGCCGCACCCCGCTTTCGATAAACGTACGCAAGCCGATGTCGCGTTCGAGCACGATCAGCGCGCCCACCTTGTCGCGGGACATCGCCGCCAGCGCCAGCAGAATTTCGTCAGTCGATTCCGGCCTCTGGTAGCCGCCGAACAGCCGCCTGCGTCCGAGCCGGGCCAGAGTGCGCCGAATCTCCGATTGAAAGAGGATTATGATGGCGATCGCCGAATAGGGCACGAGCGACGCCAGCAGCGACCGCAGCGCGTCCAGGTGAGCGCGCACTGCGATCTGATAGAGCACTCCGACGGCGAAAATTCCCACCAGAATCTGCGCCGCCCGCGTGCCGCGCACAATCTGCAGCAACTGGTAGATCACGAACGCGACCGCGAGGATGTCGACCACCGCGGTGGTCGACAGTCTGGGCAGCGTAAATGTGAAATCCGACGGCGGCATGCGGGGTGGCTGCCGCTATTGTAAACGATGGATTAAAGTAATTTAACCCGACGCCCGCCGCCATATACCGCCGAATCGCGCGGCCAGAGCTGCCGCTCGACGGACACGGGTCCGGAATGCGGCCGCGCGCCATAGTTATTTGAGGCGGCGACACGGGCCCGCCAGTCAGCTCTGCGAACTACGTTCTCGGCTCGGGTGGCTGTCACTCTGTCGTGTCGCCCCCAGCCGCGGCCTGGCGGCGGCGTTAATGTGTCCGATATGCTGGGCTTGGGCCATGGCCGACACCATCAAGAAGCTCACGATCGAAGGTTTCAAATCCATCAGGGAACTGAAGGACTTCGAGCTTGGTGCGCTCAATGTCCTGATCGGGGCCAACGGTGCCGGAAAGAGCAATTTCGTTAGCTTCTTCCGTCTTCTTCGCGATCTCATACAGCAGAGGCTACAAACGGCCGTAGCTGTAGAGGGCGGCGCCGACAGTTGTCTGTTCCTTGGTCCGAAGGAAACACGGCAGCTTGCGGCGAAGCTTTATTTCGGCAATAACGGGTACGAATTCTCACTGGCGCCGACGCACGATGGTCGGTTGGTGTTCTCCGACGAATTTACTGTTTTCTATGGGAATTTCACCAACGACCGCACCTCCCTCGGCTCCGGGCATACCGAAGCGAAACTGAAGGATAAGAAGGACGACCCGGGAACCCGGGGATCCAGGAAGGGGGTCCCGCACTATGTATTTGGCGCGATATCCAGTTGGGTCGTTTATCATTTTCACGACACAAGTTTTAGCGCTGGTGTCCGCCGCCCCCACGCCCTCAACAACAATATCGCGCTTGGGCCGAACGCTGAGAATCTTGCCCCGTTCCTGTATCGGATCAGGCAGACCAGCCCGACGCAGTACCTCAAAATTCGTGATGTCGTTAGGCTGGCCGCGCCTTTCTTCGATGATTTTCTCCTCCGTCCGATGCCGGGAAACGAGGGAATGATCCAACTTGAGTGGCGGCAGCGCGACTCCGACTATCCATTTAGAGCAAATCAACTTTCTGATGGAACGCTTCGGTTCATTTGTCTGGCTACAGTTTTGTTGCAGCCGGGTCCGCCTCCCACCATGCTTTTTGATGAGCCGGAACTTGGGCTACACCCATACGCCCTTACTCTCCTTGGAAACCTCTTCCGCCAAACAGTGAGAAGCTCCGAGAAATACGTCAACCAGCAGGTCATCATTTCTACGCAGTCCGCCCCACTCCTGAACGAGTTCACTCCGGAAGACATCATCATCGTCGACCGCGCTCACAGCGAGTCAACCTTCCGCCGGCTTAATACGGATGATCTCTCCGAATGGCTTCAGGAGTACACCCTCGGGGAACTCTGGCAGAAGAACGTCCTGGGGGGCCGTCCCAGTAATGAGCGCATACCTGATCTCGTCCCGAAAGGTGGCAATGGTCATTCGTGATCCGGCTCTATGTGGTGGTCGAGGGACAGACCGAAGAATCCTTCGTTAGGAATGTGTTAGCCGAGGTATTGTGGGGAAGCAACGTTCATCCAATGCCAATTCTCCTGGGCACGCCGGGACATAAAGGCGGCCGGACGAGTTACGCTCGTCTGAAGCGCGACGTTTTGGTCCTTCTCAAACAGGACCGCGGCGCTTATTGCTCTACCATGGTCGATCTCTACGGGCTCGGACCGGGCTTTCCTGGGCATCCTCCGCCCGCCCATCTCTCCAACATCGAGAGGGTTCGACATATTGAGCAGGCCGTAAAGGAGGATATCTGCGATGAAATGCAGGATCTTCGGGCAGACCGGCGTTTCATCCCCTATCTGCAGTTTCACGAGTACGAAGCTATCCTGTTCAGCGATCCAGCCGCCTTCGCTGTCGGAATAAACCATCCAAATCTGCACCGGCAATTTCAGCGTATCCGAGACGAAGTCGAGTCACCCGAGGACATCAACAACGACCCCGAAACCGCTCCGTCAAAACGCGTTCTTACCGTATGCCCAAACTACCGAAAAGTCATTGAGGGTACTCAAGCCGCAGCGGCGGTCGGAATCTCCATCATGCGCAAGGAATGCCGGCATTTCCGTGAATGGATAGAGTCACTCGAAGAACTGGCCGACGAGTAGCAGATAAAAGGCGAGGACGCGCGCTATAGCCCTGGTGACTGTACAGCGTCCGATCGGCCATTCGAACCTTGACTTGCAACCAGCTGGTATCGGCGACAACTATCATGCCTGCTCGTCAAGGCCCGCCAGATCGTGCTCAAAATCCTCCGCGGTGTAGGTTTCGATCCGATGTTCCTTGAGAAACCCGTCGAGCTCAAAGCGCGAGGGTATACCCAACACCGTGCGCAGTTGGTATGCCGTGATCCGCCGTTCCCGGTAGGCCTCAAGAGCCATAGCTTCCAGTACCGCGCGCGCGGGATCGCTATCGGCCGACGTGAGCGCGGCCGCCAGATCGTCGGGCACGGTAATGGTTAACTGCATGACTTGAGTCTAGCCGATTGAGACACCGCCCTTAGCCCGCCACCTTAACAATCAGCAGCGTCATATCGTCATACTGCTTCGCCGCACACGTAAAAGCATCGGCCGCCGCGAAGATCGCCTCGATCATATGCCTGGCATCCAGCCGCCGGCACCGCTCGGACGCCGCAATGAATCGATCCTCTTCCCACTCTTCCTCACGCTCGTTAAGCGCCTCGCTGATGCCGTCCGTGAACGCGACAAAAATATCGCCCGGCTCGAAAACGAAACAATCCTGCCGATAGCACGCCTGAGGCAGCAGACCCACCACCGGTCCGCCCGCTTCCAACCTCACAACGCCGTCGCCGCGCAGGATTACCGGCGGATTATGGCCTGCATTCACAAAGTCCAGCCGGCGCGTCGCCGAATCGTATTCGCCATAAAAAAAGGTGGCGTAGCGGCTGCTGGTCGACGCTTCGTAGACCAGCTTGTTCACGTTATGCACCAACGCCGAGAGGTCGTGAGTTTCCGCCAGCGCCTGCCCGCGCAGCGACGCCTGCAGGCTCGCCATCAACAACGCCGCCGCAATTCCCTTCCCCGATACGTCTCCAATAGCAACCCCCAACCGGCCATCGGCCAATTGGAGGAAGTCATAATAATCCCCGCCCACGCCGCGCGCCGGACGGCAGTAGCCCGCGCAATCGAGTCCCGGAATGGCGGGAAATTTCTGCGGAAACAAACGCTCCTGAACTTCGCGGGCGATCTCCAGTTCCGTATTGGCGCGTTCTCTTTCCGCTGCGGCAGCTGCCAGCGATGCCACCAACCGGCTGTTCTCGAGGGCCAGCCCCATCTGCGATGCGACCGCCTGCAGCAGCCTGATATCCACCTCCGAGTACGGCGCTTCGGAAAGCTTCGGACCCAGGCTCAGGATCCCCGCCAGTTGCTCCTGTCCCGCCAGCGGCAACAGTAACTGAGATCGCATATGGTCCAGAGTCTGCAGCTCTTCGGCGTCGAGTGACCGGATCCAGACAGGCGGCTTATCGAAGTACACGTTGAGCGCCTGATTGTCCTCCCGCAGGCTCCGCACGATGCGGCTGTTTACGCCGATATTCATCGGTTCTCCCGGCCGCGTGGAATAGCGCGGGATAAACCGATCCCCCTCTCGCACGAGGATCACGATATCCGGAACGTGCATGGTTTCGGAAATCCGCCCAGCCACCTTGGCCAGCAGAGGTTCGAGCTCCACATAGCGTCCGGCCTCCGTCGCCAGTTCATGCAGCACTCGTTCGGAGTCGTAGGCCTCGCGAAAGAACTTCTTATCGACCCATTGGGTGGCTCGGTCGGCGGTACGCCGGCGCACCACAATCAGAGCAATACCTACAGACACCAGTTCCGCCCAGCGCCGGCTCGTTGCGGCTGTGCTGAAAAGATAGATCGCGAAGATCAGCAGGGAGGCGCGCGCCACAAACAGGCCGCCGCGCGCTAACCCATATTGCAGGCTCTGGCGGATCACAAACCGCAGATCCATGGCGCGTTCCACCACAATCACGTAGGTCAGCGTGAGCGGGAAAAGCAACAGGAAGAGGAGTGCCGTCACCGTGACCGGCCAAGCCACGCCCTGCAGCAGATTCGATACGCGGAAGAGCGAATAAACAACCAGCAGGAGCATCGGCAGCAAGCCGATTAAGGCGCCGGTGAGCAAGATCCTCAGCCTGCGCCGCCCGTCGGCGGATGGATCCTTACGGGCCTTGTAGCCGAGGGTCCAGAAGAACCCGATCACGCCGCCGATGGCGAGAACCAGGTACGTGAAGTAGATCCGGACAAAGAAAGAACGAAGCGGCAACGCCGCGTTGATATTGTGGGTCCAGACCACCACAATAAGCCAGAACCCCAGTCCGCAGATCGCCGCCGGAATTATAAAAAGATACTTCAACCAGGGGCGCCGCCGGTCCAGTTCCAGACGGTTGGGGAAATAGATCCCGAACAGCAGCATTCCCACGGGCCATGAGGCATTCCAGAAACCCTCCCAGATCACCACCGCGTCGGCTCCGGGCGCCACCCAGTCCGAGTTGCTGGCCGTCTGGGCGAAACCCATCAGCAATATCAGCAGCAGCCATGCATTCCCGTCCCGCGGACGGATGAAAGCGGCGGCGAACCCCAGCCCCAGGGCGACTATCGGGATCACCAGATCCAGGCACACTGCCACAGCAATATCGGCCACCTTGCCGAAGTGCGTTTTCGCGCTGGGAATTTCTACGTCGCGTTCGATCACCATACCCGAGGGCTCGCTCAGCGTCAGGCGCATCCTGTCGCCCGGCTTACGTGCTCTCACTGCGTCGCGGTACTGGTTGTAAGCCGTCAGCGGGTGCCCATCGATAGCCAGAAGCTGATCGTTCTTAAAGGGGCCGTAGGCGATGATACGTGAAGCTGCCGCCAGCGACACCGGTTCATCCGCCAGAGTCGCTGCGTGCCGAAAATGCTCCAGCAAGGACCAGGCTTCGCCCGTTTGCTTCGCCGCCGCCCCTGCGAACAATATGGCCAGAGCGATGTACTGTAGGGTGGCGCGGGGCATGAATTACGCGATAGATCATCATATCGTCCCACGTGACGATATAGTTAGGTTTCAGCCCCCTTATGCCCTTCGCGTCTATCCCCGAAGCCATTGAAGAAATTCGCGCCGGACGCATGCTCGTGGTCGTCGACGACGAAGATCGCGAGAACGAGGGCGATCTCACCATTGCCGCCGAAAAGGTGACCACCGAAGTAATCAATTTCATGGCCACCCACGGCCGCGGATTGATCTGCCTCACGCTCACGCCCGAACGCTGCGACACCCTGCGCCTGCCTCTCATGTCGCCCCATAACACGTCGAACTTCGGCACGGCGTTCTGCGAATCGATCGACGCCTGTGTCGGCGTCACCACAGGCATTTCCGCGGGCGACCGCACCCGCACCATCCTCGCCGCCATCGATCCGGCAACTCGCCCCAACGATCTGGCCCGGCCCGGCCACGTGTTTCCCCTGCGCGCCCGCGAAGGCGGCGTGCTGGTGCGCGCCGGCCAGACCGAAGCATCCGTGGATCTGTCTCGTCTCGCCGGACTCGACCCATCGGGCGTGATCTGCGAAATCATGAATGAAGACGGCACCATGGCACGCGTGCCGCAATTGCGCGAATTCTGCCTCCACCACGGCCTGAAGATGATCTCCGTGGCGGATCTGATCCGCTATCGGCTGCAGCATGAACATTGCGTCCACCGGCGCGCCGAGGGCACCATTGCCACCGAATTCGGCGACTTCCACACTATCCTTTATGAGAGCGATCTGAGTCCCCATTCGCACCTCGTGCTGGTGCGCGGCGCGGTGGCGGGCAAGGAAAATGTTCTGGTGCGGATGCACTCCCATTGCGCGTATGGCAATCTGTTCGGGTCGGTGAAATGCGAATGCCAGGCGCTGGTGCGCGGATCGCTGAAACGCATTGCCGAGGAAGGCGCCGGTGTCCTCGTCTACCTGCACCAGACGGGGCCGGGGCTGCGCACCGAAAACGGCCGCATCGTGGGCCACGATCGCCACGTATCGCAGCCGCCTCTACAGCATGAGGTGGGCCTCGGCGCGCAGATCCTTTCCGATCTGGGGCTGCACACCATCCGCCTGCTCACCAATAATCCCCGCCGAATCGTAGCCCTCGAAGGCTTCGGAATTCAGATCGTCGAACAAGTCCCCGTGGGCTGACTCAGTGCCGCCGCAGAATCTTACCGATATCCAGCCGGAACGAGGGTTCACCGCGCGTTCCGCTGATGCCGATCGGCAACACGGTCCCGGCGCCATCGCGCCTGAATAACGGATCCACCGGCTTCAGCAAAAGACTCTTCCAGCCGGTAGTCATTTGCGAAACCGTGGCATCCAGTTTTGCGGTGCCGTCGAAGTTCAGCGCCCCACTGCGCAATGCGTAGGTCCCATGCAGATCCACGTGCGCGCCCGGTAGAGTGAAGCGCAAATCGGGCAAAGCCAGTTGCCCATCGCGCAGGTGAAAACGCCCTGCAAAGTCGGCCGTCACATTGGGATCGTGATCCTTCGGGTCGCCCTCCGCGCGGTGGCTCAGACCCGCGATCTTCTGCTGCACATCGGGGCTGGTGAACCGCACGCCATCGAGCGTAAATGTGCCGTCGAGGTCCAGCCGATCGATTACCTGAGTCTCACCCGGCGGTATCTTCACGTGCGTATTGAAGTGAATGCCGCCGGTCATAGGTGGTCGCGGGCTCTTTACCGATAACCGTAGAAAATCTTCGAGGCGCGCCGAACCGGCTTTCGCATCGAGTTCGATGGTTTTGCGTTTTTCCGGGGCGGTGCGGTCGATGGCGCCGCTGACTTCGAACTCGGAGCGCCCCAGACGCGCCCGGACGGGATGAAGTACAGTGTTGCCGTTGCTGCCGTCCACCGTGGCCTGAAATTCCGTATGCAGAGGCATCGCATGATCTGCGATCGTCAACGCAAATTCGGGAACATCGGTGGTTCCCGCGACCTCAATACGATCCAGTTGGCCGGTGTACGTTCCATCGGAAGACAGCATCCCGGTAATGCCCTTGAATACCGAGAGATCGGCGTCGCGAAATGTGTATTTGCCCGCGACCGGCGTAGCCGTAGGGTCACTCGCGTTCCACGGGCCGAACCGTCCGTCGCTGTGGATCAATCCCGGCGGCTTGGGATTCTCTAATAAAGCGTGAAATGTCATCGGCTGCCCGACCCCGACCGTATGCAACGTCAACTGCCTGATCTCGAATGTCAACGGGTTCTTCGAAGGATCGCTGGGCATCGTCTCGAGAATCGTCCCATCGGCGATCACTTCGTCGAGTATGAAAGGCGCGCTGGAAGCGGAAGAAGGAGATGAATTGGCCTGTGTTGGCTTGTCGGAGCGAGGCGGAAGTTGAATTCGCAGACCTTCAAGTCGAAGGCGGCTTACGCGCTTGGGATTACGGAAGAAGCCAATAAACCGCGCCTCCAGCGTAAATCGGCGGATCCGCACCATGGGCGGAATGTCGCGCCTGCCATTAAGCCGGAAGACCAGATTATCGCCGGTAGCCTGAACCGTGGGAAAGAATGAAATATGCAGATTGCCCAGTTCCACATCGCTTTGATAACGCTGGCGCAGGGCGGAGATGAACCATGCGCGGGCAGCCGGCTGAAATCGGACGACAAGAACCGTGGCGAAGACAGCCAGCCATACAAAAACGACAGCCGCAACGTAAAGCGCAATTCGAACACCCCTTGAGGCGGGCACATCCACATCCTGGCACGTGCAGTGCCATCCCTTCCATCCCGCGACTTATACCACGCGCCGGCGTGTCTTCCCTAACAATTGCTGGGCGCGTTCAATCGCCTTCAACTCCGCCTCGTCGCGCGTGGCCCCGGTCGTGCGCGCCAGCGCCGCCCCCGGCGACACATTATCCGCCTTGCAATGATAAACGTCGCCCAGCTTATATGTAGTCAGGTGAACGTCCCAACCCGCCAGTTGCAGACTGCGCTCGCCGTATTCCTCCACTCTCATTTCTCGCGCCCCGCTCCTTGTTCAATCGGGGCGCCGACCAGGTTACCCCACTCCGTCCACGAGCCATCGTAATTCCTGACATTTTCGAATCCCAACAAATATTTAATTACGAACCACGTGTGGCTCGATCGTTCGCCGATCCGGCAATACGCAATCGAAGGCTTCGAACCATCCACACCCTCGGCGCCGTACAGCCGCTTCAGCTCTTCATAGGATCTGAAGGTGCCGTCGTCGTTGGCCGCCTTGCCCCACGGAATACTGCGCGCACCCGGAATGTGACCGCCGCGCTGGCAGGTTTCAGGCAAGCCCGGAGGCGCCAGAATCTCCCCGGAAAATTCCTCCGGACTGCGCACGTCGATCAGCGACGCGGTCCCCGCCTGCGATGCCGCCATTACCTCGGGCAGCAATGCGCGAATGGAAAAATCAGGCGCGCAGGCTTTATACCGCACCGGTTGCACCGGAGCCACATCGGGTGTCAGTTCACGGCTTTCGCTCAGCCATTTCCTGCGTCCGCCGTTCATCAGACGAACGTCGTTATGACCGTAAATCTTCAACTGCCAGAAGGCCCATGCGGCGAACCAATTATTGTTGTCGCCGTAGATCACGACCGTAGTGTCGTTGGCGATGCCGGAATCAGCCATCAGATCTTCGAAGGTGCCCGCCGGAATAATGTCGCGTTGCACGCGGTCGCAAAGCTGCTCCTGCCAGTTCCATGCAATCGCCCCCGGAATGTGCCCTTCGTCATAGGCCCTGGCATCCACATCCACTTCCACTATGCGCACATTCGCGTCGTCGAGATGGCGCGCTACCCAATCGGTTGACACGAGAACTTCCGGATGAACGTAGTCGGGCATGGCTCAATACTAACTAATGCTTTTGCCGAACCGATTGCGCGACCTTGAGGCCATACTCGCGCGCCTTCGCCACCACGGCCTGCCGATCCAGCGTCAGGCACCGCTTGTCGCGCACAATCTCGCGGCCATTGACAACCACATCCAGAACGTTCGAACCCTTCAGCGCGTAAACCAGCTGCGAATAAACGTCGTACATCGGAACCGCGTTGGGAGCGTCGAGATCGATCGAGATCAGATCCGCACGCTTACCCGTCTCGAGCGAGCCGATCTCTTTATCCAGACCCAGCACGCGCGCGCCGCCGATGGTCGCCATCTCAAAAGCCTGCCGCGCGGGCAGAGCCTCGGGATCGCTGCGCACCAGCTTCTGCAGCTTCGCCGCCAAGTCGATTTCTTCGAACATATCGAAATCGTTGTTGCTGCCCGCCGGCCCGTCCGTGCCGAGCCCCACCGCGACCCCGAGCTTCAGAAGGTCCACCACGGGCGCTGCGCCGCTCGCCAGTTTCATGTTGCTCGATGGGCAATGCGCCACCCCCACATTGTTCGCCTTCAGCACTCCCCTGTCGGTCCGATCCACCCAGACGCAGTGCGCCGCCACCGTCCGGCCATTGAAAAAACCGATACCGTTCAGCGTCTGCGTGGGGCTCTGATGCCGCGACGCCTGGTTATCGTCGTTTTCCTTTTTCGTCTCCGAGAGGTGAATCAGGATGGGCGCGTTGTACTTGTTTGCCAGCGTGCGCGCGGCCCTGAGGCTATCGAGCGAATTGGTATACAAGGCATGCGGCGCCACCGCGGGAACCACCAGCGGATCGTCGTGGAAGCGGATGAGAAATTTCTCGGTGTAAGCCAGTGCTTCGGCGGGCGTCCTGGCGTCGGCCACGGGAAACCCGATAACGGTTTCACCCAGCACTCCGCGCATGCCGGCCTCTTTCGCGGTCTCGGCCACGACATCCTCGAAGTAATACATGTCCGTGAACGTGGTTGTGCCCGATAGCAACATTTCCAGACAAGCCAGCCGAGTACCCCAACGGACGAAATCCGGCGAAACGTTTTTCGCTTCGGCGGGAAAGATGAAATTGTTAAGCCAGTCCTGCAGTTTGAGGTCGTCGGCGATACCGCGGAAGAGCGACATCGCGCCGTGGGTATGAGTATTGATGAGCCCGGGAGTGAGCATGCCCTCGGGGCGATCGATGCGCCGTTTCGGCTGCCACGCGCGATCGATCTCGGCTCGTGGGCCGACGGCCACGATGCGCTCCCCGCGAATCGCCACCGCGCCATTCTCGATCACACGCCGCTGCGCCGACATGGTAACCACATAGCGCGCACTGACAATCAGATCGCAGGGAGCACCCGAGACCACCCCTACCCACACCAAAGCCAGCACAGCCAGGTGGGGCAGGTTGGCAACCTGCGGCCGATTGGTAATCGGCCTGCTTCTACAGAAACGAAGCATCGAAAGCTCTCGGAAACAGAGTACCGAGCCGCACAGTCTCGGTCTTCCCATTCAGATTCGCCAGCACAATCTCAACATCCCCGCAGAACTCCCAAAGAATCTGCCGGCAAGCCCCGCAAGGAGGCGTCAGCTTCTCCGTATCGGCCACCACGGCAACGCGAACAAAGCGCCGTGCACCCTCGGAAACAGCCTTGAAAATCGCCACACGCTCAGCGCATATAGTCAACCCGTAAGTGGCATTTTCAACATTGCATCCCGTATAGACACGGCCGGAATCGTCCTCCGCGGCCGCCCCCACTTTAAACTTCGAGAACGGAGTATGCGCATTCTGACGCGCATTGAGAGCAGCGGAGATCAACACATCGGTCATTTGACACGCGCCAAAAGTACATTTGCACGGCGAATACAAATCGCCGCCTCTTTTTCAAGGTCCGGGATAGCATCGCCGTAGTCAGCCGCATTTCGGAGTTCCCGGAGCCGCTGTCCAATCTCCGCCAGCGAAGGATTTATTTTCTCCACTCCGGCCCAAAGCCTCTTGTGACTCGTGCCCTCTGTCCCGAGGCGCTGCCTCACGGTTAGAAAAGCGCTATAGTAGGCGCGGCTTATCACAGTCCGAAGAACCGCCTCGCCGGAGTCTTCCTCGATAAGCCGCCGCGCCAGCGCCAAAAAATCCTCAGGAGCAAACACGGGGACAAAACTCCGTGTCTACGCCGAGAACACCAAAAAACGGCTTTCTGGTCTTGAGCCACCATTCCCGATCGAAGCGGTCGAGTAACTCCTCGGCGTCGTCGATATTCAAATCCACCTGTATCTTGATCCAGAGCGATTCTTCGCGTTCTTCGAGGTCATAGTGGGTTTCAAGGAAAACGTTCCGCGCATGCTCGCCAAAAACCCGCTCGATCTCCGGTCGCGTACGCTCAAGAATATCGAACAGAAATGGATTTCGCTTCAGGAATACCCGAACTTCGTCCGGCTCGCGAAATGTGTACAATCCCGCGATCACGTCGATCTCGTTCGCAACCGCTCCCACCGGCATCTTTTTAGTTTAGCGCGCAAACGCCCGGATGCCCGTGCCTTGTTTCCCGGTTGGGAATCGCCCATCATGGAAAAGATCATGAAGTACAATGTCTCTCTACTCATCGCACTCGCCACCACGATGGCAAACGCTGCCGACGGAGACGTTCGGGTCATTCCCGGCACGTAACCCAGAGGCTGATTGGGGCTCGCTCGGACAATGGCCCAACGAGTTTGACAGTCCGGGATGAGGAAGTGGAGTTTGAGATCAAGGGAGATCCGCCGCTATATAGCCGCCTAGTAATCATGTTCAACGCCCCAAGCCATCGATACTGCTGGACCCTGCCGGCTGCGGGGCGGAGGCGCGATCAGGGACCGCCGAGGGACTGGCCAAGCTTGTACTCTGCCGCCTTCATCACGACCAAAGGCGTTGTCCTGTATTACGCCTCAGATCCCGCCGCGTTGTTGGTTCAAGAATGCAACGGAGAGGCGCTCAATCTGGATGACGCGGGGAGGAGGGCATTAGAGGAGATCAAAACGCATCTGGACGACACCCGCTTCGGTAAACAGAGTCACAGGGTTGGCCTTGGGCTTCCCAGGGAGTTTTCTTCCCCACCTGGGTTTTCCATGTACTATTTGACTGTGCTTCGGAACGTTGTCCACGACGGCGACAAGTGGAGATTAACCCTGAAAAACCAGTGGACAGTTGAAGTCCTGCTGGACGCCGAATACCACCTGATAGAGACAAAACGGGTGGAAGCCCTCCTACCCTACCACTAAAGCCGGAATCACCCGCCGCAGCAACCCAATCAGCGTATCCTTCATCCGCTCGCCGACCTCCAGCACTTCCTTATGATCGAGCTTCTGCTCCGTCACACCCGCCGCATGATTCGTGACGCAGGAAATCCCCAGAACCTTCATCCCCATGTGATTGGCGGCGATGGCCTCGGG
This sequence comes from Terriglobia bacterium, assembly GCA_963719785.1. Classification (GTDB taxonomy): domain Bacteria; phylum Acidobacteriota; class Terriglobia; order Bryobacterales; family Bryobacteraceae; genus BOG-234. The sequence continues at coordinate 125,761 of CAVRCX010000021.1, read as the reverse complement.
CACTGTCGACATGCCCACCAAATCCGCTCCGATGGTCCGCAGATAACGAATCTCCGCCGGCGTCTCATAACTCGGTCCCGGCAGCGCGGCATAAACGCCCTCCGCCAGTTCCAACCCCATCGCCTTCCCGGCCTCGCGCGCGATCTCCCGGTAGCGCTTCGAATACGCCTCACTCATATCCGGAAAACGCGGACCCTGCGACTCGTCGTTTGGACCCGTCAGCGGATTCTGCCCCAGCAAATTGATGTGATCTGAAATCAAAACCAACTGCCCCGGATTGTACGAAGCGTTAACCCCACCCGCGGCGTTGGTCAGCACCACCGATTGTATGCCGAGATTCCACAACGCGCGCAGCCCATACACAGCCTGCTCCGCCGTGTAACCCTCGTACAAATGCGCCCGCCCGGAGAGCGCAGCGACCGGTACGCCTTCCACCGTCCCCACTACCAACTTGCCCGCATGTCCGATCGCCGTCGATTGGGGCCACCCCGGGATCTCGCGATAGGGGATTTCCGTCCGATTGTTGATAGCGTCGGTGAAACCGCCTAATCCGCTCCCCAGCACCACCGCGATGCGTGGATTCACCGTGATCCGCGAATCGATAAAGTCCGAAGCGGCGCTCATACTAAATCAGCATACCGGCAATACATGCCGACATGAAGTTCGCCATGGTCCCGGCCGCGACCGCGCGCATACCCATCCGTGCGAGATCGGACTTTCGCGATGGCGCCAGCGCCCCGATTCCCCCCACCTGAATCGCGATCGAACTGAAATTGGCAAATCCGCAAAGAGCGTAAGTCGCTATGGTAAACGACTTCGGCGTCAGCTGTTCCCTGATATGCCCAAGGTCGATAAACGCGATGAACTCGTTGGTAACCAGGCGCTCGCCCAGCAGTTGTCCGATCGAGGAACAGTCGTTCCACGACACACCCAGCAGCCACGCCACGGGAGCAAAAACCAGACCGAACAATTGCTCCATCGACGCCGGAACCCACGGCAAATAGCCATGCACCCAACTGAAAATGCCGTTGAGCATCGCGATCAAAGCCAGAAACGCAATCAGCATAGCCGCGATATTCAGGCACAAATGCAGCCCATCTCCCGCTCCCTGCGCCGCCGCGTCGATCACGTTGACCGCGGTCTTCTCCAACCGCACTTCCACCTTACCCGCCGTCACCGGAGTGCCAACCTCCGGCTCAAAAATCTTGGCCAGCATGATAGTAGCCGGCGCAGTCATGATAACCGCCGTGAGCAGATGTTGAATCTGCACATGCGCAAACAAAACATAGGCGGCCATCACCGCCCCCGAAACATGGGCCATGCCGCTGACCATAATCGTGAACAGCTCAGATTGCGTCAGCCCGGCCAGAAACGGCCGAATCGTCAGCGGCGCCTCGGTCTGGCCCATGAAGATACTCGCCGCCACATTCAGCGACTCCGCCCCGCTCGCCCCCATAACCTTCTGCATGACGATGGCAAACGCTTTCACGACCCACTGCATCACGCCGAGATAGTAGAGAATCGAGAAAAACGAAGCGATGAAAATAATGATCGGCAGTACCTGAAACGCGAAGATTGTTCCGCCCAATGTGTGGCTGGAGTTATCGGCCGAGCCCAGCACATCGCCGAACACAAACTTACTGCCGGCTTGCGCATAGCCAAGCATCGCAGCCACGCCCACACTAGCCGCCTGGAACACCTTACCGAAGGCTGTCTTCAGAACCAGCAGAGCGAAGGCGAACTGCAGCCCCATGCCCCAGAGGATAATGCGCAGTTTGATCGCGCGTTTGTGGCGCGAGAAAATCCAGGCAACCAGCATGATGACCGCTATCCCGAGTAACCCCGTGAAGCGGTCCACCGGGCTAGCCGACGACCTCTAAGATCAGCTCCCGCTCTTCCGCGCGCGCACCAGAAATGCGGAACGCATCTTCCACCAGATCGGCCGCTTCGTCCAGATTTTCTTCGCCCGTGTAGTAAAGCCTGCACAGCACCGAACCGGCGTCCACCTTCTCGCCCACCTTGACTTCGAGAATCACGCCCACTGCCGGATCGATCTCGTCTTCTTTGCGGCCGCGCCCCGCGCCCATCATCGTCGATGCCCGCCCGATGTCCTCCGCCATAATGGCACTGACAAAGCCCGCACGCGGCGAAAGAATCTCGCGCATTCCGGTAGCGTTCGGCAGCAACTCGAAGCGGTCGAGCGCCTGCGGATTGCCGCCCTGCGCCTGCACTACCTGCTTGAATTTCTTATACGCGGAGCCATCCATCAGCTTGTCTTCGGCGAGCTTGCGCGCGTCATCGAGCGTAGGCACGACCTTGCCCAGGAAAATCATTCGCGCCGCCAATTCGATGCTGAGCCGCGTCAGATCCGCCGGCCCCGCCTTCTGCAGCGTCTGCGAAACTTCCATCACTTCGAGCGCGTTGCCGATGGCATAGCCGAGCGGCTGGTTCATATCGGTGATCAGCGCCTGAACGCGCTTATCGAGCCGCCGTCCGATCCCCACCATGGCCTGCGCCAGGCGCCGCGCATCCACCTGCTTCTTCATGAACGCGCCGTTGCCGACCTTGACGTCGAGCACCAGAGCATCCACTCCCTCCGCCATCTTCTTACACATGATCGACGACGCAATCAGGGGAATGGATTCCACCGTGCCAGTCACGTCGCGGAGAGCATACAGGCGCTTATCGGCGGGCGCGATCTCCTCGCTCTGCCCAATGAAACAAAGCCCCAGCTCAAGCAGTTGCGCGCGGAATTGTTCCACCGTCAGGTCGGTGCGAAACCCGGGAATCGCTTCGAGCTTGTCGAGCGTACCACCGGTATGGCCCAGGCCCCGTCCCGAAATCATGGGAACGATCACGCCCGCCGCAGCCGCGATGGGTGCGCAAATCAGGCTGGTCTTATCGCCCACGCCGCCGGTCGAATGCTTATCGACTTTGATGCCGGGGATGTCGTTCAGGGTCAGGATCTCGCCCGTCGCCATCATGGCTTCGGTCAACGCGCTCAGCTCGCGATCCGTCATCCCGCTGAAAAACGTCGCCATCAGAAACGCCGACATCTGATAGTCGGGAATATCGCCGGACGTGTACCCATTCACGAGGTACCGAATTTCGTCCACACTTAGCTCGTCACCCCCGCGTTTCCGCAGGATCAGGTCAACTGTGCGCATGATAAACGATCAGGTTACCACGTTAACCCACTGAAAGTAAAAGAGAATGTTGAAATTGCCCCAGAATGCGCTGTGTCGCTGGCCCGCCGCGCTCTGCCGCTAACGAACCGCTTGACGCTCCCGCCCTTCTTAGCTAAAGTACACTTAGCTAAGATTTCCCATGCCACTAGCCACCATTCACGAAGCCAAGACCAATCTCTCACGCCTGATCGAGAAGGCCGAGCGCGGCGAAGAAGTGATCATCGCTCGGGGGAAGAAACCGGTCGTGCGCCTGGTTCCCATTCAGTCTCTGCCGAATAAACGGGTGCCCGGAATGTACAAGGACGAATTCACCCTCGGGCCATCTTTCTTCGAGCCATTACCGCCCGAAGAGCTGGCATCCTGGGAGTAGCCCGTGCGCGTGCTGGCCGACACCCACGCTGTTCTTTGGTGGGCCTGCGACGACCCCGGGCTGTCCCGAAGGGCACGCGCCACCCTCTCCTCGCTCGAAACCGAGGTGCTGGTCAGCGCCGCCTCCGCTTGGGAGGTTTCAACTAAAGTCCGCTTGGGTAAATTGCCCGGCGCCGCGAGCTTCGCGTACGAGTTCGCCCGCCGCATTGCTCGAATGGGCTTTCAGGAACTCGCCATCTCCGTGGATCACGGGCAGCGCGCCGGATCGCTCCCTGGCCTGCACAAAGACCCATTCGACCGTATGCTGATTGCCCAGGCACTCGCCCTGAATCTGCCCGTCGTGAGTTGCGACAAGGTGTTCGATGAATATCGCGTCGCCCGTATTTGGTGAACTTAGGTAGCCGGCCGGAACCCCGAGCGCATAAACTCACCGAAGCCGCTCACCAAACGCGAAATCCGCTCGTCGAGATCCTTCATCGCGGCCTTATGCTCGGCCATCGCAGTTCTGTGCTCGGCCATCCACCGCTCATGTGACGCGATGGATATTGCGTGCTCTTTCATCATCTCGCTGGTCGCAACCTGCGCATCGCGCAGTTTCACGACCAACTCATCGTTCTTGCCGAGGCTTTGTTCCAGCCTGTTGATGCGTTCTTCCGGCGTCATACCCGTATTGTCGCAGGTTTCACGCCGACGCACACCGCACAATCAAAGCTGTAATATCGTCCGACTGCGGCTGGCTTCCCGCGAAATCCCGCGCGCTTCCAAGCAAAAATTCCAGCAGCGCATCCGGCTCGCGATGCCGTTCCTCGCTCATCGATTCCACCAGCCGATCTTCACCGAATTCCTCGAGAGCGGGATTCTCCGCCTCGCTGAGGCCATCGCTGAAAAGCAGTAATGTGTCGCCGCACGCCAGCGTGAGTTCCTCCTCCTCAAAAACCGATCCCGCAAATAATCCCAACGGCGTGCCCCCCTTCTCGAGCCGGTGCACCGTACCGTCACGCCTCACCACGATTGGTGGATTGTGGCCCGCGTTCGATGAAACGAAGCGTCCATCCTGCGCCAGCACGCCATAAAATCCCGTCGCATAGCGCGACCGGATCGCCCGCCGCGACAGCACACGGTTCACCCGCGTCATGGTAGTCGCCGGATTATGCGAATCTTCCGCTTGCGCGCGAAAAATCCCCTGGATCATAGCCGTCATCAGCGCCGCCGACGGGCCCTTGCCGGAAACGTCGCAAAGAACGAATCCAATGCGCCCGTCCGGCAATTCAAGATAATCGAAGAAATCTCCGCCAATGGCCCGGCAGGGAATCATCGCGCCCACCGCCTCAAATCCGGGACCCCGGCGCTGGCGGGGTGGCAGCAAGGCCTGCTGCATGTCGGCGGCGATGCTCAGTTCCTGCTCCATGCGAGCCTTGTCCAGTGCCTGCCGGTAGAGCCGCGTATTTTCGATGGCCACGGCGGCTTCGTTCGCCAGCGTCTCGAGCGCCGTACCGGTTATCGGCGACGACAGTGAACCTTTCTCCCGGCTGTCGAGGTAGAGCACGCCAATCCGCCGTTCCTCATGCGGCGCCGTATCGCGCCGTTCCGCGTACCGGACGAGGCGCAGCGCCACACACAGGACGTTGCGTATCCCCATGGCGATAGTCTCGCCGTGCGTGCCCGCCCAGTCGCCTTCGAGCATGTCCGTAACAATCTGCGGCTGGCCCGTCAGAAAGACCTGCTCCGGAATCCTGTTGCTCGTCCGGAAGACCGTGCCCGCGAAACTCTGCCGTCCGCGTCCGCGCCCCAGCTTGAACTCCAGCTTGCCTTCTGCGCTGGCCAGCATGATAAAGCCACGCTCGGCGCCGCTGACGTCGATGGCTGAGTCGAGAACCAGCGCCAGAATATCGTCGAGCACGCGGCTCGATCCCATGGCGCGCAGACCCTCGAGCAGCGAGGAAACCTGCCGCAGATCGCCCACCGCCAGTTCGGCAACCCGTTCCACCGCGCCCGCCGCCTGCGAGATAAACAGCAGTTCGGGACTGGTTTCGCCGAAGCGAATCCGGTCCAGATGAACCAGTTTATGTTCGGTAATGCGCACGCCGTTTACAAAACTGCCGTAGCGCGAATCCAGGTCGCGCACGATATGGTCGCCATTTTTATGGATAATTTGCGCATGGTCGCGCGAAACCTGCGCGTCGTTCAATTCCAGATCGTTGCCCGCGCGCCGTCCCACCGTGAACACATCTTTCTCGAGTCGCACGACCCGGCGGCCCTGCGCGTCGTTAAATTCCAGGCGGGTGCTGTCAGGCATTGTTCTGAATTGTATCGTGAGGTGGGGCAGATTTCCGATCTGCCCGTTTTCTTTCGTGCAAGCTCCAGACGGTTGGCAGGCTCATGGCGAGGACAGCTCGGAAATCTGCCCCCCGGCACCAAGGCGAAGCCGCGGCTTCAACGCAATGGCCTTAATACGCCAGCAACTTATCGATCGCCTTCACCAGATCGTCGGTCTGCGGCAGGATCTTCGCTTCCAGTTGCGGATGGTATCCCACCCACGTATCCATCGCCGCCACGCGCTTCACCGGCGCGTCGAGATGCGTGAATAATTCGTCCGCGATCCTGGCCACGATCTCGGCCCCATACCCAAAGCTCAAAGTGTCTTCGTGCGCCACGATAACTCGGTTCGTCTTCTGCACGCTCGTGCGAATCGCTTCCCAGTCGTACGGACTCAGCGTGCGCAGATCGATGATCTCCACGCTCGCGTCCGGATTGCGCCGTTCCACATCCTGCGCCGCCAGCACCGTCTTCTGCACGATGGCGCCGTAGGTAATCACCGTCAGCGAAGTCCCGGGCTTCACCACCTTCGCTTTGCCAAACGGAATCATGAAATCCGGCCCCGCATGCGGAGCCCGATTATACATTTCGCGATACAGCTTCTTATGTTCGAGAAAGAGCACAGGGTCCTCGCAGCGAATCGCCGTCCGCAGAAGACCGGCGGCATCCTCCGCATTAGACGGGAAAACCACCCGCAAACCGGGAATATGCGTGAAAATCCCTTCACCGCACTGGCTGTGATAAATTGCGCCGCCGTTCAGATAACCGCCGATCGGCACTCGTATCACTACCGGCGCCGCGAATGCCCCGTTCGAACGCCAGCGAATCGATGCCAGCTCGTCGCGAATCTGCATCATCGCCGGCCAGATATAGTCGAAGAACTGAATCTCCACCACCGGCTTTAAACCAACCACCGCCATGCCATTGGCGCGTCCCACAATGGAGGCCTCTGCAATCGGAGAATTATAGCAACGCCGGCTGCCGAATTCACTCTGCAGCCCAGCCGTCAGCTTGAACACGCCGCCCTTGCCCTTCACTTCCGGCAAATTGCCTTCGTGGCTGCAATCGGCAACATCCTCCCCGAAAACCACCATGCGATCGTTATGCCGCATCTCCTCTTTGAGGGTTGCGTTGATCATATCGGCCATCGTCCTCGGCTCGCCCGACGGCTCTGCCGGAGTATCGAAAGCTGCCGAGCAAGGGTCCACCGTATCCGAATAAAGATGATCGAGCGCACTCTCGGGCGCCGGAGGCTCCGCCTTCAGGGCGATCTTCACATCCTCATAAATTTCATGCTGGATCTCGCGCACAATCTGATCCAGTTCGTGGCGTTCGATTAGCCCTTCTTCGAGAAGAAACTGGTGGAAATTGGTCAGCGGATCGCGCGCCGCTTCGTCTTCACGCTCGCGTTCGGTCTTGTAATAACGCTCATCGTCGCTCAGCGAGTGCGAATAAGGGCGGATGCAATGCGCGTGCACCAGCGCCGGTCCACGGCCTTCCCGGCAATAGGCTGCAGCGGTGCGCATGGCCCGATAACAAGTGGTGAAGTCTGTGCCATCCAGAACTTCCAGAGTCAACAGCCCCGGAAAATCTCCCACCAGCTTCGAAATCGATCCGCCCGGCGTCTGATTTTCCACCGGGACCGAAATCGCATAACCATTGTCCTCAATCAGAAAGATGACCGGCGCATGGCTGAGGCAGGCGTGGTTGATCGATTCCCAGAACTCGCCCTCGCTGGTGGCGCCTTCGCCGGAGCTCGCGAGCACTACCCGATCCTCATCGGGGTGGAGGAAACGCAGTCCCTCGGCACACCCGACCGCCTGCACGAATTGCGTTCCCGTGGCGGATGAGCTGGAGACAATATTCTTCGCCGGATCGCTCCAGTGCGAAGGCATCTGGCGACCTCCGGAACTGGGATCGGACGCCGCCCCCACCGCCTGCAGCAGCATCGACAGAGGCGTCATCCCCAGAGCGAGGCAAAGAGTGCGGTCGCGATAGTAAGGATAGAACCAGTCGTAGCCCGGCTTCAGGACCAGTCCGGCCGCTGCCTGAATCGCTTCGTGGCCCGCCGCGCTGATTTGAAAGTAGATACGATTCTGACGCTTTAAGAGAATCTCGCGGTCATCCAGCAACCGAGAGGTCTGCATCAGCCGGTACGCCTGAATCAGGGTCGCCGGTTCGAGGCCCAGCAAGCGCGCCGCCTTGAGCCGTTCGGAACTGGCCGCAGCCGTGAACGACGTCGTCATATGAAAATACCTTCATCAGAATAGCAAGGTTCTTGCCATCAGGAAGGTATGAGAAAAACGGGCGACATACATCCTCCCAACAGCGTGGCGGAACCCTACAATCGTCGGCTCTTGGCCGCGGCAGCTGGGCTTTTTGCGGTAACGGCTCGGAGCGCCGCCTCGATCTGCGCTTCAGGGATGCTGGCGGTAATATTCACGGTCGCATCGGTGGTTGTTACCTGCAAATTTTGTAATAATTGCGCCGCCCCCGCCGCCTGCGGATTCTGTGCCGCGCCCATCGAGATTAAGGCCGTCGCCATCCGCACCAAATCGGCCACCGCACTGGCGTCCTGCGGAGTGTCGGCGACCGCCTGTCCGTTGAACACTACGCTGGTTTGTCCGAACTGGACGCCCCCGCTCGACGACTGAATATTCTTCACCAGCTGCAGTATCTGGGTCGCATTACCGGCGGGAGCGCTGGTCCCCAAATTAGGAAGCAAAGATCCCACGGAGGCGATGCTTACCGACCACGCGTCTTCGCTCGTACTCAGAGATTGCACCAGCGCCGCCAATTCGGGGCTGATCGAATTCACGCCGTTCGAGCGATCGAGCGCTGCCTTCACCGAGCTCAGGTCTCCCGCCACCGCTATCGAGCTCCCGATAAAAGCCAATGCATGCATCTCCTTTGGGTCGGTACTCCCAATCAGCGTGGACCCAGCGTAGGTAGAAACCTGATTGTTCTTGCCGTTCGCCACCGCGGCGCTAATGGCCGCCACGTCGAACGTGCCTTTGGCAAGGAGAACACCGCCCGGCGTAGCGCTTTTTCCGGCCGACGCCATCAGAATCTCGGTGACATCCTTCCGCGGATCGAATCCCGTGGCGCCGATAAACGTCTGTAAACCCTTGTCGTTACTCCCGATCTGACCCAAAAGATATTGGCCGAGCGGGCTGATTTCAGCCGTGGTGACGTTGACTCCGGCCATCACCTGAGCGTCGGGCATTACCAGGTTCAGCAACTGCGAGTCGGCGGCGAAAGCACTCCCGCCAACCAGAAAAGCACAAGCGAAAACAGCGATTTGCCGCATAAAGTAGTCTCCTTTGAGACTAACGCAAACGGTGCCTTTGCGGTTCAGTTTTTCTTGTCGATCCGGAAATCGTCGAACGACGCAGTGGTCTTGCCCTTCGTCCAGACGCCGGTCTTGCCAGCCATCAACATGGCACTGTCGTCCACATCGAAAAGTCGCCGGTTTCCAAAAAGAACCCGCACCTTCGAACCACGAAAAACTACCTTGGCCACATACCACTGCCCGACACGAATGTCGTGCGCCACGCCCACACTGCCGGGTCGCGATCCGATCACGGGAACCGCCTGCGCCTTCCCGTCCCTGATGCGAAACAGCACAATGTTCTTTTCGTCGGCGCTGAAGTGCAGCAGATAGTAGTTGTTGCGATCCTGATAGCGCCAAACGATCCCGGCGGTTTTGGTCGGCCCGCCTCCGTCGATCTTGAACTTTACGCTGAGGTCGCCATCGCGGCAAACCACTTTATCGAAAATTGCCACCGGAAAATCGAATGGCCGCGGCGTGCCGGAAACCTGTTCAAGGACGTTGCCGCGGCTGGGAGCAGTCGGGTCGCGGCGTATTTCCCAGTGAGCCGGCGCCCCATCGCGCGTCGAACTAAACGACCAATTGGGGGGAGCAGCGCCCGGCTTAAGAGTATCGAAGTTTACGTTATCTCCGCCGAACCCGAGAAATCCGAGAAGCGCCACAGCTGCCAAACCGTTTTGCATCCAGCAACTATCTTACAACCGTCCTGCCATTTGCGGCGAAGATAGGTCCAGCCATTTCTGAGTATAAAGTAGCGTCGGCGAGCCGATATGTTATACAGAGAGGCGAAATATGCCATTCCGCGTCAACAATAACAATCCCGCCAGCGCGCCCCTGAACGTCGTTCCCGCAGCGACGAAAGCCGTCGAAACTCCGCCGCCGGCTGTGGCGCAGGACGGCCTTCAGCTATCTAAATCCGCCGACACGCTGTCCCGCATCACCGAGAGTGGTGCCGCCAGCCGCTCGGAGAAGGTTTCGAAACTGGCCGCCGCCGGCAAATCCGGCTCCTATAAAGTCGAGTCGGCCAAAGTTAGCCATGCCATAGTCGAGCAAGCCATAGCCGCGTCTCAAAGATAAGCTGTACCGCCGCATACGGGTAGCCGCAGGGGCAGCCTGGTCTGGCCCCGAACGTGTTCAGGTTGCCGCATGAAGAAGGCGATACTCACCGGAATCGCCGCCGCCGTCAGCGCGCTGTGGTTGGGGATGCGCCATCGTAAGCCTCGCCCGCAGCCCGCCAAATCGGCCGAACTCGCGCATATTGAGAGGGCGGCACATCGCTCGATGATGAGCGTGATCGTCCCCACCTGGATCGCCGCCGGCCTGCTCGATTACATCTGGCACCGCCGCACAAAAATCGAGACGACCAGTGGACCACGCGAGAGCCTCCTGCATCTGTTTATGCTGGCCGAAGGCGCGCCCGTCGTGCTCGCCCCTCTCGTCCTCGAGGTCAATGCCGGCATACTCGCGCTCATGATCGCGGCGTATCTGGCCCATCAGGCCACCGCCATGTGGGACATAAATACCACCGTGCGGGAGCGATTAATTCCCGCCAACGAGCAACATATACACGCTTATCTCGAAGGCGTCCCCTTTGCCATCGTGGCGCTCTACAGCACCATTCACTGGCAGCAATTTCTCGCTTTGCTGGGTCTCGGATCCGAAAAACCCCGCTTCGAGGTGCGTCTGAAACAGCCCTTGCTTCCTCTGCGCGACGTCCTGCTTCTCGGCGCCGCGGTCGGAGGCCTCGATGTTCTGCCGCACGTCGAAGAATACTGGCGTTGCCTGAAAGCGGAACAGAGAGGCAGGGTGGGCACCGAAACCCCCGCCTGCGCGCCTGTCCTTTTCGCTTAAACAACCATCCGGGCGTCCGCCGCCCGCGCCCGCCAGGCCGCGCCGTCCATCCCCCATCCCCAACGTTCGTAAAGCAACAACCCCGCGTGCGGAGCCTTGGTGAAATCGCACTCCCCGGCGCGCCGGAAGCGCTCGATACTCGGCTTGAAGTTCCCCAGGAAATCCTGCTGCGTCTCGAAGCATTCGAGCATCCGCCTTTTCAAGAACCGCTCCGATCGCGATAGCCTGATTACACTTTCGCCGCGCCGGGCGCCTTTTCCCACAAATCGTCCAGTAATCATAAGACCCGTGGGGCTCGCATGGTAAAGCGGAAACTCCCAATGCCGGAACGATTTCCTCCTCTGCCGCACCATCGCAACCGCAAATGCCGCAGAATCATGATCCGGATGCCCGCCCTCATAGCAAGGCGACAGGACTAAATCCGGCTGCAACTCCGCAATCACCACATCCAAAAGCTCGATCAGTTCCGGCAGATTCAGGTAAGCCTCCTGATCCGGAAAACCCAGCTGAAAGCAGTGCTCGGGCGCAACCCGAACCATCCCCAAAGCTGCCGCCAGTTCCCGCCGCCGCGCCCCGGCATATCCTCGCCGGCTTCGAAAACCATGCGCCCGCGCATCCGCCCCACCTCCGGGACTGCCGTCCGTAACGTGGACGATGTAAATGGCGCTGTCCGCGTGCCGGTGCATCCAGATGCCCGCTCCCAGCACCTCGTCGTCCGGATGAGCCGCAATTATAAGGGTAGTGGTGTTCAGAAAGCCGCAGCCCACCTGCAGATCGGGCGCGCCACCTCGGCAGAATTCCGCCACGCTTCTCTCGCGATCAAACGGTCGTACAGAGCCAGGTACCTCGCCTCCATAGTCCGGACGGAGAATCGCGACCGCGCCACGCGCCGGCACGTCTCCGGTGCGATCGACTCCACCGCGCGCAGCGCCTCCCCCATCTCTTCCACGTTCGAGACAATGAACCCGGTGCGCCCATGATCGACGATCTCTGGCAGTGCGCCCGATGCGAACGCAATCACCGGAGTCCCGCAGGCCATCGCCTCCATCGCCACCAGCGAACTCGTCTCCGCCACCGTGCTGGGGATAATCAGGCACCGCGCCTGCGACAGCAGCCTGCGCTTGGCGGCAAACCGCAGCGGCCCCACAAACCTGCGCTCCCGGTCGAGACGCGGCGCAATCTCCCGCCGGAAATATTCCAGATGCGATTTATAGGGAAAAATTTCGCCCGCCAGCAGCAGTTTCGTCTTTGCCCGCCGCGCCGCGTCCAGTGCAAAATGGAATCCCTTCTCGGGACAGATCCGCCCCATCGCGAGCGCGAAGTTGCGCTTGGGTACGTCGGCGTACAGCTTATCCACATCCACCCCGTTCGGCACTGGCTCCAGCATGCGCGGCGACGCGGGGCACTGGCGCAATTGAGACTGCGATACGCAGTTCATCAAAAAGCGCCCGCGCTTCCCGAAAATCTTTCGCGGATACCAGTCCGGAGGTAAATGCAGTGTAGCCAGCACAGGCACGTCTCCGGCCGGAACGTAACAGTGAAAATCCAGACTATGCATGTGCACCAGATCCACCGGGTATTTCTTCAGCGTCTCCCGGATCAGCCTGCGATGTGTTTCGCGCGCGGCCTCGCGTACCCCGTCGTTCAGACGTTTGGGAGCCGCCGGCGATGCGATCAGCGTCCCGCGTATCTTCGACCCTTCCGCCGCAATGACCAAAGATTGGTGTCCCTCCGCCGTGAGGGCGCTGTCAAGCGCAGTGAGTATCTGTTCCGATCCACCCACCGCATGCGTGCCCACCTCGGTCAGCGGATAGGCAACGCTCAGAATTGTTCGTTTCATATCGGATGCGTCAAGTGATCACTGCGAGCAATCGTCGTGCCACGGCGGAAAACGAATTGCTCAGGGACGAGAGTGGTCACTATCGTCGGCGAGTTCTTCATCGATGAAATTTTCACAGGCTTCAATACTTTCCCCAAGCCCGGCGAAGAATCGTTCGCCCGCAAATTTGTGCGCGAAGCCGGGGGCGGCGCCGCTATCACGGCCTGTGGCCTCGCGAGGCTCGGCGTCCAGGTAAAAGTTCTCGGCGCTGTGGGAAAAACCGATGGACAGTGGATCGTCGACAGGCTCAGTTCCTATGGCGTCGATTGCTCCGGCCTGCGCTTCAATCCCGCCGAGCCGACGGGAATTACCATCAGCGCATCGACTCGCGAAGATCGTGCGTTCTTCAGCTACTACGGGGCGAATCTTCAGCTCGAGCAACTCCTTGAGAAAACCGCACTGACCCGGGCGCTCGACTCGGCCCGCCATATCCATTTCGCCTGCGCGCCCGATCCCGACGTGCATACGCGTTTGTTCGCCGCACTCGACCGGCGCTGCCGCGTATCGATCGACGTCCAGTCCCATGTGAGCTGGCTCACACGCCCGGAAAGCCTGAATATCCTGCGCCACTGCGACGTTTTTTTTCCCAACGAGCGCGAGGGCGGATGGATCGCCTCGGCCGTCGAGCCCCATGAGATTCTCACGCGTCTGCGCGACAAAGGACTGCGCGGCGTGGGGCTGAAGCTCGGCGGCAAGGGAGCGGCGCTCCTCTGGCGCCGCAGGCAATTCCTCACCGATCCGGTACCGGTCGAAACCGTCGACACCACCGGAGCCGGCGATTCCTTCAATGCCGGATTCATCTTCGCCTGGCTGCGCGGTTACAGCGCGCGGCGCTGCCTGCGCATTGCCAATATCTGCGGAGCTCTTTCCACACGGGCGCTGGGAGGCATAGCCGCTTTCCCGTCGCTGCCCGAACTCGCGGAATACGAAGCCCGCCTCGCCAAGGAAGGCCCGGGAACGAAAAAATGAAAATCTCCATTCTGGGCTGCGGGCTGCGCACACCCTTACTGCTGCACGGCCTGGTGAACTCCGGCCTCGCAATTTCAGAAATCGCGCTCTGTGATATCGATCCCGGCCGTGTTCAGCTCATGTCGCAACTCGGCGCGAAGCTGGCCGAGAGATGCACCACACGCATCGTGGCGACGCCCCGAATAGAACAAGCCATCGAGAACTCTGCCTTCGTCGTCAGCAGTATTCGCGTGGGAAATATGGAGACCCGCGCTATCGACGAACGCCTCGCCCTCGAATGCGGTTTTGCCGGGCAGGAGACGACGGGACCCGCCGGCTTCGCCATGGCCCTGCGCACCATCCCGGTCGCTCTTGAACACGCGCGCCTCGTCGAACAACTGGCGCCGTCGGCATGGATCGTCAACTTCACCAACCCGGCGGGCATCGTGACTCAGGCAATCTCCACCCACACCCGCGCCAAAGTTATTGGGATCTGCGACACGCCCGCCGAGCTTTTCTTTCAGATCGCGCGCGCCCTCGATAAGCCGCCTGAAGAAGTCCGCTGCGAGTACTTCGGATTGAATCATCTGGGCTGGGTGCGTTCCGTCCACGTGCACGGCCAGGATGTAATCGACAGCATCCTCGACGACGAGCACCTCCTCAGCCGTCTCTATCCCGCCCAGCTTTTCCCCGCGCCCTTCCTTCGCCAGTTGCGCGCCATCCCCACCGAATATCTCTATTACTATTACAACCAGACTCTCGCCCGCGACAATCAGCATCGCGCTGGCGCCACCAGGGGGGAGGAGTTGAATATTCTGAATCTTCAGGTGCACGCGGAACTCGAGCGCCTCGTCGGCGAGGGCAATGTGGACGCCGCGCTCGAAGCCTACCGCCGCTACCTCAACCGGCGCAATGCAAGCTACATGCGTCTCGATGGCGCCGGCCAGTCCGCTTTCGATATTTCGGATCCCGATTGGGATCCGTTTCAGGGCGCCACCGGGTACCATCGCATCGCCGTCGATGCTATCCGCGCTCTCCTCGACACACAGCCGCATGCCATGGTTCTCAATGTCCCGAACCACGGATCTATCGAAGGCCTTCAAAACGAAGACATCGTGGAAGTATCCTGTCTCGTCGACCGCGCCGGCCCGCGACCCCTCGCAGTGGGCGCACCGCCCGACGCCATCCGCGGCCTGCTCCTTTCAGTAAAAAGTTACGAGCGCCTCACCATCGAAGCCGCCGTTCAGCGGAGCTGGGATCTCGCGGCCTTCGCCCTCACCATCAATCCAATCGTCGGCAGTTGGCATGCCGCGTGTAATTTTCTGGAACGTCTGGAGAGCATGAACCAGCCATATTTTTCCCGTTTTCAGGGTCATGATATTCTGCGTTCAGCAACCGTATAATCGTGGCCTTCCCTTCGGATTCCCTGCCCCGCCCCGAGTATCCGCGTCCTCAGTTCGTTCGCAATGAATGGCTGAATCTGAACGGCACGTGGGAGTTTCGCTTCGACGACCACATAGTCGGTCTCGATCAACACTGGTTCAGCGCGGCGGCCGATTTTCCGGGGCGCATTCTCGTGCCGTTCTCTTTCGAATCCATCGCCAGCGGCATCGGCGACCGCGCCTTCCATTCGTGCGTATGGTATCGGCGTTCATTTGAAATCCCCGCCGCGTGGGATGGCAAACGCGTGCTGATTAATTTCGGCGCTGTCGATTACAGAGCCACCGTGTGGGTCAACGGCATCGTAGTCGCCTGGCATGAAGGAGGTCACACCCCATTTTCAGCCGACATCACCGGCGCTCTCTTACCTGAAAAAAACATAGTCGTCGTGCGCGCCGAGGACCCTCCCACCGACCGCTATATCCCCCGCGGCAAACAACATTGGGAGGAGACGCCGGCCAGCATCTTCTATGCGCGCACCACCGGAATCTGGCAAAGTGTGTGGCTGGAGCCAGTTTCCATAAGCCACCTCCTGAACGTGCGCATTACTTCGACCGTTGAAGGCGCGGTGGCTGTTTCCGCAAAAATCAACTCACCGGCACAATCGCAATTCGTAACCATTTCCATCGCCGAACAGGGCCGTATCCTCGCCTCCGCCCTCAGCCTCGCGGACGGACCCGTCGCTACCGTCTCCGCTCACATATCCCACCCGAAGCTATGGTCTCCCGATCGTCCCCATCTCTACGACTTGCGCATCGAACTGCGCGGGCCCGACCAGCTTCTCGACACCGTCGACAGTTATTTCGGAATCCGCTCGATCGCTGCACAGGATGGAAAGGTGCTCCTGAACGGCGATCCCATATACCTGAAAACCGTTCTCGATCAGGGTTATTGGCCCGAATCCAACCTCACACCCCCCTCCGATCAGGCCATTCAGGACGATATCCGCCGCACTAAGGAACTGGGCTTTAATGGAGTGCGCAAGCATCAAAAGGTGGAAGACCCGCGCTTCCTGTATTGGGCGGATCGCATGGGTCTTCTGGTCGCGGCCGAAATGGCTAACGCCTACCTCTTTAACTCCGACGCCGTAGCCCGCATGACCCGGGAATGGATTGAAGTAGTCTCCCGCGATTACAACCATCCTTCCATCGTCATCTGGACTCCGGTGAATGAAAGCTGGGGAGTGCCCAACTTATCGAACCCCCGTCAACAGGCCCACCTGAAGGCTCTCTACTATCTGACTAAGTCGCTCGATAACACACGGCTGGTTATCGATAACGATGGCTGGGAACATACCGAAGTCACCGATCTTTTCGCCATCCACGATTACACGCGAACGGGAGCCGAACTCCTCTCCAGATTTCAGAACATAACTCGGGGATTGCCCCTGCCGCTCTACGGTAAGTTGTACGTCGCGCCAGGCTACCACTACAATGGATCGCCAATTCTGCTGTGGGAATTCGGTGGCATCGGCTATATTCTTCCGGAAGATTGCGCCACGGTGCCGGATAACTCATGGGGCTACTCCGGCGTCGAGCAGGATCGTAACGCCGCCCTCTCCCGCATGCGCGGACTTTACACAGCCGTGGCCGCGATCCGCCAGATCGCCGGAATCTGTTACACGCAACTCTACGATGTTGAGCAGGAAGTGAACGGGCTCATGACCTACGACCGGCGCATGAAATTCGACCCCGAGGCGATAAGGGCCATCAACGCCCTCCTGATATAGGTGGGGCAGATTTCCGATCTGCCCGTCCGGGCTCTTAAGCGATCCGTGGTACAGGAGGAGCCGTAAATCCCACCGCAGTCCGGCCCGCCGGAATCGTCTTCCCAATCAACTCATCCCGCGTAGCGCCCGACAACCGCGTACACAAAGTAAGCGCCTGAGCCACCACCTGATCCATGTTGTAGTACTTATAAGTCGCCAGCCGGCCCGCAAAATGGACGTTGGCCGTAGCTGCCGCCAAAGCCTCATAGCGCTTATAAATGGCCGCATTTTCCGGCCGCGGAATCGGATAATAAGGATCTCCTTCCGCGCACGGATACTCATACACCACGCTTGTCTTCGCATGAGTCTGCCCGGTCAAGTGCTTGAATTCCGTCACCCGAGTATGCTCGTGTTCATTGGGATAATTGATCACGGCCACCGGCTGAACCTTTTCCGCATCCAGAGTCTCGTGCCGAAACTGCAGAGACCTGTACGGCAGCTTACCGAACCGGTAATCGAAATACTCATCGACCGGGCCCGTATAAACCAATTCCTTATAGCGCACGGATTTTATAGCATCCCGATAGTCTGTATTCAGAACGATAGTTATATTCGGATGATCGAGCATGTTCTCGAACATGCGCGTAAACCCGTGTCGCGGCATAGCCTGGTAAGTATCGCTGAAATACCGGTCGTCGCGATTGAAGCGCACCGGAATACGCGCCGTTACGGATGCATCAAGCTCCGACGGATCCAGTCCCCACTGTTTCCGCGTATACCCACGGAACATCTTTTCATACAGGTCGCGGCCCACTTTGCTCACCACCACATCCTCCGACGTCCGAATCGCCTGAGGCTTCTCGGCAATCGATTCCAGATACTCTTCGAGTTCCGAAACCTCCAGATTCAACCCATGCAGCGCGTTCACCGTGTCCAGATTAATCGGAATCGGCACCAACTTCCCATCCACCGAAGCCAGCACCTTGTGCTGATAGGTCCTCCACTTAGTGAAAAGTGAAAGGTAGTCGAAAACGTCTTTCGAGTTTGTATGAAATATATGGGGGCCGTATTTGTGAACCAGGATGCCGGCCTTGTCATAGTGATCGTACGCGTTGCCGCCCACATGAGAGCGCCGGTCGATCAGCATCACGCGCTGGCCGAAATTCCGCGCCATTTGCGATGCCACCACCGCGCCCGAAAATCCTGCGCCCACCACCAGATAATCAAACACGTGCCGGAACCCCCTGGCTTTGAGCGATACTGCCCGACCCCGCGCTTAATGCTGCTTCGGGCTTCAATCTTTGCGTTATTAGATCGCTCATCCCGTTCCATACAGAATCCCAGGAAAGCGTCTTCAGGTACTCATCCGCGCGCCCCCGCCACTTCAGGCTCATATCTACGGCCATCGCCTGTTCCGCCGCTCGAATGAACTCGTCGGGAGAGTGGGCAATACGCGCCAGACCCAATTCCCCGTAAGAGCGCACTACGTCCCGTATCGCCGTCGAAACCACTGGTAGCCCCGCCGACAGATACTCCGGAGTTTTGGTGGGACTGATGAAGCGCGTAGAGTCGTTCAACGCGAACGGCATAATCCCTACGTCCCAACCGGCAAAATATTTCGGCAGGTCCGCATAGTCCTTCATGCCCAGCCAATGGATATTCTCGCGCCGTGGCAGTGCCTCCGGCGCTATCTTGGCCGTCGGACCGATCATCATGATCTGCCACTCCGGCCGCTTGCTCGCGACCTCGTCCAGCAGTGGAAGATCCAGCCGCTCGTCAATCACGCCGGCGTATCCCAGACGCGGCCGCGGCAACCCGTCGTGCTCCGCAAAGTTGTCCGGCAGAGCGCGCGCCTGCAGGAAGTGGAACACGTCGACACCGCTCGGAAACGCATGCACACGTGGATGGAAATGCCGCTTGGCTTCAAACAGGCTGATGCCTCCCGTGAACACCAGATCGGCTCGCCGCAACAGCCGTTCCTCCAGTTCCCGCAGCTCGCTCGGCGCGCCGCGAAACAATGAAAGCTCATCCATGCAGTCGTAGACCACGACGGCCGGAGATACTGTGGCGGGAAGAAACCTTAAAGCCATCGGCGTATAGAACCAAACCACCGGCTTGTCGATTCCATGCAGACTCATGAACTCGGCCAGCAGCTTTTCGAGCGTCCGATCTCGCTCCCCATCCGCCTGATGACTCAGATGAGGAGTAACGATATGGACTCCGCTCTGCGTGCACGTCCGGACCCGCAGACTCGGCTCGCTGCCGTCAATAATGGGCTCCTCCACGAAGAAAACGCGCCGGTCCCGGGCAAATCTGCTCATCAGGTGCTGCGGGCGCTGAAAGACAAAATTCCATCGCAGGTGAGACAGGCAAATCAAATCCTGTCGATCTAAGTAAGAGGTTTGTGGGCTCATAAACTTGTCGGTCCGCTTTCTTCTGGCGCTCGATCTCATCCGCCAGCGGTTGATATATTTCGCGTTGTCCGTCGGGCCCCGGGTAATCCCACAGGCCGTTGAAACAGTGCCGGTCGTCATCCCAGCCGGGATGGTTCAGAATCGGATAAAGGCAGATCCCTTCAAGGTCGACTCCCGACCTGATGGCCGCTCGCGCTTCTTCCGCGATATACCTGATCCAGCCGGGCCTTTCCAGGTCCTCCGTTCCCGTTTCGGATATGAACAGCGGACGCCGGTAACGCGCATACACCTCGGCGAGGATCTCACGGAACGGCCGGTATTCGGGCTCATGGCGTCGAATCGTCTTTCCGTGGTTCCACCATTGATTGCGGTCGTAGTAATTAATGCCGATTACGTCGAGATAAGATTCGTCGCCGCCCAGTTCCGGTTGCGCACGCCCGCTGAGCATGTCCCACGCCTCGAACATCGCATGAGGTGTATTCCGCCGCCTGCACCACATCGTCCGGGCGTTGTGGATCGCCCACGATATGGATCACCGGCTCGGGCGCCACCAGGCGGGCTCCGGGGATCTGTGCGCGAACCGCATCCGACGCTGCGATGGCGCCGCGCACCAGCTGCCTTTTCAACTCCGCCCCGCGTCCCCGCGCAAACGGATTCAGATACTCAGTATCGCCGCCGGCCCATGAAAGGAAAGAAATCTCATTCACTGGAGCGATGAACGCGGTCTCGCTCGACCGACTGCGCAGGAAATCGCCAAAAGCGCCGGCAAAGGACCCGAACGCATTTATCCATCCAGCGCTGAAAATGTCCAGATGGTCCGGCCAGCCGAAGTGCAGAAGGTCCCATACGATCTGGATTTCCTGGCGCTGCGCCGCCCGAAGAATCGGCACTACCGAAGAAAAATCGTAGCGCCCCGGCTCGCACTCGATCAGATGCCAGCGCAATCCTTCGCGCGCCGTGGCCATACCCATCTTGCGCAGCCGCTCGAAATCGCGCTCCGCGAATACATCGTGGCGGGTAGACGCAACGAGATCCAGGCGCTTGCCCGTCTTTAACACGTGGGTCGAACATTCGAACCCAGCCTGCCAAAAGCTTTTGAATAAAGGGATGCGCCTGTTCACAGGCAATTGCTTAAGCAATTTTAATAGCTATGTGAGAGGGGTTACCGTCCTCGATTGCTTCGCTCCGGGCCGTACGGTTCGTTACTCAATCACGAGAATTCCGCAATTACCGGGTATCGAAACTCCATTCCAACTGCCGTTTAAATGGGCCGCCAGAGCCTGCATCACCGCGCCGTGACAAACCACCACCACATCGCCCGATCTGCCGCGCACTCCTTCGAGCGTCGCAACCACGCGCCGCCGCACATCCTCGAGGCTCTCGCCACCTGGTGGGCTCCACGTCCACGGCCTATGAGAATCGTAAGCGGGGTCGTCGGCCATCATGTCCAACATGCGCGCGTAAGGATGGCCTTTGAGACAACCGAAATCCCGTTCGTGTATACCTTGCAGAATTTCGATTTCCATCGCCAGCACGCCGGCGATAATTTCGCTCGTCTCGCGCGCGCGGG
Source organism: Terriglobia bacterium (assembly GCA_963719785.1). Classification (GTDB taxonomy): domain Bacteria; phylum Acidobacteriota; class Terriglobia; order Bryobacterales; family Bryobacteraceae; genus BOG-234. The sequence goes on along the minus strand of CAVRCX010000021.1, from coordinate 104,747 downwards.
CAAAAGGGCTCGACAACAAATGCCGCGGACGAAATTCGGCTTGGAGGCGCCGCGCCACCTGGAGCGCCTGTCGCCGGCCCACGTCGGTCAGCGGAATTTCATCCGACGCCGCAAAGCACTCGGTTCTGTTTGCAGCGGTCTCGCCGTGACGCACCAGGAGGATCCTGCCACCCATTCCTCATGTATACCGTGATACGGCCGTTGATATTCAGCCCAGCCCGTCGGCGATGGCAATTCGGATCAAATCCCCCAACGACTCAACCGAGAGGCGAGACAAAATATTAGCTCGATGACTCTCCACTGTCCGCACGCTCATCTCGAGAGCCGATGCGATTTCTTTGCTGCTGAGCCCCTGCACCAGCAAGCGCAAAACATCCAGTTCTCGCGGCGTTAACAGGTACTGAACCGGGACCCGTTCCTTCGGCTCCAATTGCGAAACCGGCCGCGACGCCGATTCCGATGAGAAGAATGGCTCGCCCGCAAGAATACGCTCCACCGCCTTGACCAGGTTGTTCGGCACTTCACTCTTGGCAAGGAACGCAGCCGCACCCGCACGCCGCAACTGGCGTCTCAACGGTTCCGCCGAATGCACCGTCAACACCAGCACTTTGATTCCCCTGATGGACTCCGTCAGGCGCTCCGTCACTTTCAGGCCGTTCGGCTCCGGCATGGTTAAATCCACAATCAGCACATTGGGCCGCAACTCTTCGGCCAGCCGGATCGCCTGCTGCCCGCTTTCGGCTTCGCCCACGATCTCCCATTCGGGATGCGCCCGCTGCAGCACGCTGATCAGCCCTTTGCGTACCAGTTCGTGATCGTCGGCTACCAGAATGCGAACTTGTCTCACGCCCGTTCGCCTCCCGCGTTTACAGATATGCGCGCGCGTATCCCATCGGTTTCCCGAATCACCTCGCAGCGCCCGCCCAGCATTTCCACACGGTCGCGGATCGCCGGCGACGCCAGAACGGCCTTTACCGCCTCGTTCTCCGCGTCGCTGCAAACCACCTCCAGTTGGAGTTCCGCCACTCCATTGTCGAAAGCAGTGCTCTTCAGCGAAATGAATGTCTTCGCGGCGCCGGGGTAACGAATCGCCTTCTGCGACCATTCCTGAATCACGGCCAGAAGCAGAGTGCGAACTTCCACGGACGTCTCGGGCGGGATTGCGCAAGCCCTGAACTCAACGTCCACTCGGGCGTCGTCCCGCATATGCCGGGAATACCAATCGAAGGCGGCGGTGGGATCGAGTTCCTCGAATACCGGTGGCGCCAGCGCATAAGTGACTACGCGCAGATCCTGGCAGCAGCGGTTCAGCAGACAGAAGGCCTGCTCTATATTCGCCGCCGTGTCGGGATCCGGCTGCAGATTCAAATCTCCCAGCAACAGCGCCAGCACTAAAAGATTCTGCGAAATCGTATCGTGCAGATAGCTGCAGATATCGTGGCGCCCGGCCGCCTGGGCTTCGAGGAATTCCGCGGAAAGGGAGGCCAGCGCGTTTTCGGTCTTACGAATTGCCGTCACGTCGATCGCCGTGCTTGACCAGATACTCCACGTTCCCAGCCTGGTCGCGCGTCACAGTGTTGCACCACGAGAACAGGCGCGCGCTTCCATCGCGCATCCGCCAGCGGTTTTCCTTGCGCAGCACTCCCTCCGGACGCGACATGAAATGAGCCAGCAACGCGCGCAGCTCTTCTGCGTCTTCCTCAAACAGAATCAGGCGCAGGCGTCTTTTCCGATGACTTCTTCGGCGGAATATCCGGTCAACGCTTCCGCCGCTCGGTTGAAACGCACAAAGCGGCCATCCTTGTCGAGCACCACGATGATGGCATCGGTCACATTCAGCAGTGCATCGAACCATTCAGTTCGGTGCTCGATTGCTGGCCGTCCCGGTTCGATGCAGACCGCCATCAGCATTCCATCCTGCACCCGCGCGCACTTGAGGCGCACCGGCAGGCGGCGGCCGCACCTCAGAGTAAGTTCGCAGGATCTGATAACGGTTGGATTCGCGGCGTCAATCAACTCCAACGGGCGGCAGCCCCCCGGAAGCATCGCTTCGATGGCGCTGTCCGTAACCGGAGTTGCTGATATATCCGTAAATTTCCTATCGAATGCCCGGACATGTCCACTGGTATCGAAGAAAATCAGGCCGTCCGACGAGACTTCCCAGGCTTCCCGGCACACGTGATCCGGCAGCCCTTCAACTTCCGCACGATCTTTATCCGTTGTCAACAGTTGACCTTCGGTTAACTCAACTATAATCCCTGGAGTTACTTGCCGATGCAGAACGTGGAAAAAATTTTGTTCAGAATGTCATCGGCGGTAGTACTGCCAGTAATGGCGTCCAAAGGCTGTAACGCGCAGTAAAGATCGAGTAACAGGAGCTCATGCGGAAGCCCTTGCGCAGCCGCATCCCGCGCTTTCCGAAGCATGCCTGTCGCTTCGCGAAGCAGATTCTCCTGGCGGATCCCGGTGATGAATCCGCCCTGTAATTCCAGCTCTCCGGAAGGCGCCAGCAGATCCAGCACTGCCTTCCGAAGCTCCGTAATTCCCTGACCAGTAAGCGCGGAGACACTATATTCTCCGGCTTCTGATTGGGCGCTGCGCAGATCGCATTTGTTACACGCCACAAGATAGCGGCCTTGTTTCCTGGCTTTATCGACTAACTCGGTGACTTCGCGCCCCCGCTCCGCTGCTCCATCGATAACTACTATAGTTACATCGGCATCGGACATAGCCTGATAGCTTTTCGCGATCCCCAGTCTTTCGATAACTTCGCCGCTATCGCGCACCCCCGCGGTATCCATCAGGCGCACGGGGATACCGCGGAATTCTGTACTTTCTGACACCAAATCTCTGGTAGTTCCGGGAATTTCCGTCACAATCGCGCGATCCTGCTCCAGCAGGCGATTAAACAAACTGCTCTTGCCTGCGTTCGGAAGACCGACGATCGCCATGGTAAAACCGTTGCGAACGAGGTTGCCGTAAACGAAGCTCCGCGTCAGCGCTTCAGTCTGCGCGATTACAGGATCCAGACGCCGCAGTATCTCGGAGACAGGAGCCACACTGATATCGTCCTCGGCGAAATCGATGCCCGCTTCGAGGAGTGCGATGAGTTCGATCAGCTGTGCCTTGATGGGGCTGAGCAGCCGCGAAACCGAACCCTGCGTCTGCTGCGCGGCAATGCGCGCCTGGTAAAGCGTAGTGGCGTCGATCAGATCGCGGACCGCTTCCGCCTGCGGCAGGTCGATCCGCCCGTTCAGGAACGCCCGCAGCGTGAATTCCCCTGGCTCGGCTAAACGCGCGCCCGCCCGGATGGCCCCGCCGAGACAATGCCTCAGAACCACCGGAGCGCCATGACAGGAAATTTCGATTACGTCTTCCGCCGTATAAGATCGCGGTGCGGCGAAGTAAGTGACGATCGCTTCATCCACGGTGTTGCCGTCGGAATCAAGCAACTCGCCAAGGGTCGCGGTCCATGTGTGCAGCTCAGATCTCAGTCGAATCAGCGAACCCGTAATTGCGGTCGATCGTGGACCGGAGAGCCGAACCACTCCAATGCCGCCGCGTCCCGGAGGCGTAGAGATAGCCGCAATAGTATCGTTTAATTTCAAATCGTTTAGCCTGGGAAGGACACGGCGCGTTGCCCGTGAACCGCGGAGAACGCGGCTGATATCCGCGTGTCCTCTTCTATCTGGGCCGTCGAGGAGGGCGTCCACCGCCACGGCCGCCCGGTCCACGACGGTCGTCACGGCGTTCCGGCCTGCCTCCCACGCCCGCATGACCGCCGCCACCATAGTGCGGCATCGGAAGCGGTGGAAGATCCGGTATCGACGGCATGCTCGCCGGATAAATCACCACGCCACGCTGTGGACCGGCGCCCGCGCTCTCGCTGCGCACCTCGATCTCGTGGCGCAACGCAATATGGATCACGCGGCGCTCCCGGCTGTTCATGGGATTGAACCGGAACATGGTCCCCGTGCGCTTCACCTTGTCCGCCGCCGCCAGCGCGCTGACACGTAATTCTTCAATGCGCAAAGCCCGGTAATCGTTGGCGTCGAATGACACCCGCGAATGATCGTCCGAGTGCATGCGCAGATATTCCTGCGTGATCAGTTCCAGCGCCAGCAGCAACTCCGCCCGGTTGGCCAGCAGCAGATCCACATCGCCGCCGCCGAACTTTACCACCAGATCGGGATTTTCGAACTCCGGATTGCTGGTGTCCCCCGGCTCCAGCACGAAGGTCAGTTTGAATCCGGCATCCGCGATGATCTTACGCAGAAACTCTTCGATCCGGGGACCGGTTTCCTGAACCGAATACTTGGGAATCAATTCCGCTTCCTGCCGTCCTTTGCTGAAATAACTCTCTTCGCCGAAGCCGCGATGGCCGGCGCGGGCGGCGGCGACGTCTTATTGAAAAACCACTGCTGGGCGATCTGGACCGTATTACTGGAAAGCCAGTATAACACCAGTCCGCTCGATGCCGACCAGAAGAAGAAACCCCACATCAGCGGCATGAATTGCATCACTTTCTGCTGGCTCGGATCGCCGCCCGCCATGGGCGTCATCTTCTGCATCAGGAAGCTCGATGCAATCATGATGAGGGGCAGAAAGCGAATGGCATAGTGCTCGGGTTGTGAAAGATCGGTCACCCACAACCACGGCGCGTTGCGCATCTCGATGGTTACTGAAAGCACCTTATAGAACGCCCACAGGAACGGCAACTGAATCAGCATCGGGATGCAGCCGCCCATGGGATTGACGCCATGCTTCTTGTAGAGGTCCATGGTGTCCTGCTGCTTCTGCGCGGCGCGGGGATCGCTCATGCTGATGCCCTTGTATTTCTCGTTGATTTTAGCGATCTCCGGCTGCAGCGCCTGCATCTTGCGCATCGATTTCAGATTGGCCAGGCGCAGCGGGAACATCGCCACGTTAATCAGAATGGTCAGCACGATGATCGACCATCCGTAGTTCTGCGTCCACGCGTTGTTAATCCACTGCAGCATCAGGAAAAGCGGCTTGGCAATAATACCGAAGAATCCCCAGTCGATGATGTTCTCAAGGTTCTGATTCACCTTGCGCAGCGCGTTCAGTTCTTTCGGCCCCACATACAGCCCGAGCTGATTACGCGCTTCCCCGCCCACTGCGACGCCCGGATAAGGCTGATCCGACGCCTCATAGTTGCTCGGAACGATGTCGTCATAGGTCGTCGTCTGCAGCGGAGTATTCGGCGGCGCCAGGAACACCGCGGTGAAATACTGATCCTCGATGCCCGCGAATGAGAACGATCCGTCGGCATTAACCGGGCCGTTCTTAGCCGATTTCGCCGCTTCACTTACCAGCTTTTTCTTATCGAGGTCGTAATGGATACTCGCCTGGTGACCGGCCGCGTTGTTCACCGCCATATCCCCGAAGCCCGCCAGCCATGCGACGAGGTGCGGCAGCCCCGCGCTGCCCAGCTTCGACTCATCGGCGTACTGCACCATGTAACTGTCACGCGCAAATGCGAAGATCTTCTTCGCCGAAGTCTTGCCGTCGGAGAAATCGTATTCGACAGTCAGGCTGTCGCCGCCCGAATGCGCCACCCAGAGCGCCTTATTCAGATCCGTGGTCGGCTTCTGGCCGCGAAATTCCCACGTAAACGGGAAGCCGGATCGTTCGGCGCCTTTCTCGTTCACTAACTCCAGCGGCTTCTTGTTGCTGTCCTTGAAATTGCGCAGCGTCCAGCTTTTCACCACAGCGCCGCGATTGGAAAACACGATGTGATAGAGCGATGTATCGACTACCCATTCGCTCTCCGATGCCGCGGCCATGGCGCCGGGAGCCGGTTCAGCCGAGGCCTGCGCTTCGGCCGCCAGCGCAGCGGATGAAGAAATCGACGCGGCGGATGAAGAAATCGGCGCATCCTTATGCGATTGCACGGCGGACTTCAGCGGTGGCGTCTGCGCCGTGGGCGTGACGATGCCGAGTTGTTTATAAACGTACGGCGTGGCGACCAGGATCAGGCCCATCAGCACGAACGCCAGAACCATGCGCAGCTCGTTGGGCAATTCCTTCGCGTCTTTTTTAGGGGGTGTAGGAGAACTCATTCGGATTTGGATGACACCGGAACGGCGTCAAAGCCGCCTTCGTGAAAGGGATGACAGCGGCCCAGACGTTTCAACCCGAGCCAGACACCCCGCGCCGGCCCGTGCGTTTCAATCGCTTCGCGCATGTAGTCCGAACATGTCGGATAGAAGCGGCAGGCGGAAGGCAACCAGGGCGATATCAGGCTTTTGTACCCGGCAATAACGATAATGAGGAGCCGGCTGAAACCGGTACGGGCCTGTTTTGACTGCACCTGGTAAAGAGACGCCGCACCTCGGCCTGAAGTTCGGTGAAGACGCAATCGAGCGTCTTTCGTCGTGGATTGAATACTATTGACCACTCGGGGCTCAGTGTTGCCAATTCGAGCCGGACGGCCTCGCGCACACGGCGTTTGAGGCGGTTACGCACCACCGCTTTGCCGAGTGCCCTCGGCGTCGTGAAGCCCACACGCGGACCCGCGCCTTCGGGCTGGGCGAGACAGAAAGCGGCGAAGAAAGGACAGGTATAACGCGTCCCCTGATCATAAACCTTTCGGAAGTCGCTCGATCGAAGCAGCCGGACACTTTTGGGAAAGCCTGGGATCCGGGCTACCTTTCCGAGCTGACGGTCAGCTTCTTGCGGCCCTGCGCGCGGCGGCGGGAAATCACCGCCTGGCCGTCGGCGGTCTTCATACGGGTCCGAAAACCGTGCGTCTTGGCGCGGCGCCGGTTATTCGGCTGGAAAGTACGTTTTGGCATGCTGTTATTTTCTCAATACTTTGGGGAAACCTTGATTGTACAACAGGTTATGTTGTCGTGGCCACCACAACCACGTCACGCCTCCGCTTCGATGGCTTCTTTTATCGCCTGCGCTAAATCGTCCTGCGCCAGCACCGTGCTGACGAATAATTCCTGCCGCGCGCCATTACACAGGCCAATCGCCTTCCACCCATTCTGCGTCGGCACCGTGATCCGTATCTTCACTTCGCCCTTCGCATCGCGCACCTGCCGGATCACCCCTGGGATGATCGAGCGGATATCCTCGCGTGCCGCCAGTCTCAGCAGCACGGGCCGCAAATCGTCCAGAATACTGTGCTCGATCTTCAGCTTGCCCTGAGCGGTGCGCAGCCGAAAAGACATGGTGGTCGCCCCTCGTCCGTATACTACGATATGTGGCACACCGAATCACTCTCATTCCCGGCGACGGCATTGGACCCGAGGTGGCGGAAGCCACCGTTCGCCTGATCGCGGCTACCGGCGTCGACGTGGAATGGGACCGCGTTGAGGCCGGCGTGGGCGCCGAGCGCGCTACTGGAAAGTATCTGCCGGAGACGGTATTCGAATCCCTCGCGAAGACCAATGCTGGGGTTGAAGGGGCCGGTGGGCACACCCATCGCCAGCGGCCATCCCAGCGTCAACGTGGCCATCCGCAAGCGCCTCAACCTGTTTGTGAATTTTCGCCCAGTCAAGATGCTGCCCGGCCTGAAGACGCGCTTTGCCGACCTGCCCATCGACCTGATCATCTTTCGCGAAAACACCGAAGACCTTTATTCCGGGATTGAGCACGAGGTAGTCACCGACGTCGTGGAAAGCCTCAAGGTGATCACCAAGGTCGCTTCCATGCGAATCGCCCAGGAGGCCTTCAAATACGCGGCGCGCGAGGGACGGAAGAAAGTCACCGCGATCCACAAGGCCAACATCATGAAGATGAGCGACGGCCTGTTTCTGCGCTGCTGCCGCGAGGTGGCCGCCGGCTTCCCGCAGGTGGAGTATGGCGAACTGATCGTGGATAACGCCTGCATGCAGCTGGTGATGCGCCCTGAGACTTTCGATGTTCTGGTGCTGCCCAATCTGTATGGCGACATCGTCTCGGACCTGGCGGCGGGCCTGGTAGGCGGACTGGGAATCGTCCCCGGTGCGAATCTGGGGGATACCGTGGCCGTCTTCGAAGCGGTGCATGGATCGGCGCCGGATATTGCGGGCAAAGGCCTCGCCAATCCGACGGCACTGATGCAATCGGCACGGCTGATGCTGGCGCACATCGAAGAGCGTGATGCCGCGGTGCGCATGCAGCGTGCCCTTGAAACGGTCTATGCCGAAGGGAAACATCTCACCCGCGACGTTGGCGGCACGGCGGGTACGGACGAGTTCACTGATGCTGTGATTGCGAAGTTGTAGATTCGTGCGCCGAAAAGCGCCTTCGCATCCAGGCGCCAACTCCGATGACCAGCAGCGTGTTCCCCAGCAGCGCGCAGCTCGAAGCTTCCGGGGCCGCGACGCTCTCCGTTCCGGACAATTGGAAATAGACGTTTTGGCTGTTCGTATCGAATGTGTAATAGATTCCGTCACTCTCGACGATCATGAAGGAATTGTCGCTCGATCCCACCGTGGGGGGTTCGAACATATCGACTCCGAGATCCAGTCCCGCGCTGGCGTTGTTGATGGTTACCGTGAAAATCAGGTCCTGTGGCACGGTCAGTCCACCAGCCAGGTCGAAAGTCAGATCGAGCAGGTCCCCACCCACCGAGGAGATGTCGGTCAGCGCCGAACTCCCGAGAAACGATCCAACCGGCGAGCCCACATTGAAGAAATCCAGTTCAGCATCGAAGGTTCCGGCGACGCCGTTGTTGAACAACTCCACCTCCGCCTGGGTGGCGACGCCGGCGGAATCCAGCTGGATCTGATCCCCCAGTGCGGTATACGGCCCGATCGAGTACAGAACCGTATCGCCCGTATCGGTGGAGGTGTTGTCGTAAAGCAGACTCGCCCAGGCTCCGGAAGCGGTCGTAAGCATCAGCAGGGCAATCGGCAGGGCCGCGCTCTTCATTTATCTCTCCCTTACGGAACGAGTCTATCTCGGGCCCGATCCCAGGATGCGCGCCGTGTACGTTATGGGCGGCGTCCCGGTCCGTGTGAACTGGATTGTCAGAGTCGCAGTCGCACCGGCGCCGAGGGGGCCAACCTCCTTGTAAGGGCTCCCCGAAGGCAGCGCGGCGCTGGTGTATCCATCGGGTTGGTACATGGCCACGCCGGCAGGCAGGGAATCCAGCACATAGGCGGCAGCTGGCAAGGCCGCCCCATTGTTCTTCAGCTTCACCGTCTGACTGTAGCGGCCAGTCAAACGGTTGAGAGTCACCACCGATTCGGAGACGCTCACCTGCGCAGTTACGTTGCTTGTGATGGTGGAAAGGTAGCCGTCCCAATTGCTCTTTGCCGCGGCGGCGAATTGCTGCAGCTGCGAATAATCGTTGTACCAGGTGGTATACATCAGGCCCGTGATCGCCGGAATGCCGGCGGCTTGCTGCAGTTCCTGCGTCGCGGCCCCGGCCCCGTCGCCCGAATCGTAATAGCCTGCGATCACCTGTTTGAACCGCGTTGGTTGCTGCGGATTCAGACCGGAGAACCAGGTCAGCGAATTCGCCAGATTCCAGAGGTTCCAGTTCATGACCGTCACTTCGGAAGGAACTCCGGTCCACGATCCGGCGATGTCTCCCTCGACGAAGTAATAATCGTTCACGGCATTTTGAAAGGGGTCGAACATATCGCCCCAGATGTAGAACGAAGCCGAGGGCAGAAGTGAATGGTATAGGTTGTATGTGTTATTAACGTGCCACGCCAGAAGCTGCCCGGGGGTCAGATTTTTCGCCTTGCACGATGCGCAGGAGTCCATATGACGCATCTCGTCGTACGAAAGCAGATAGCTCATTTCCGAAGGCAGGGTGGCCGCCAGGGCCTGGGCGTTTTGCTGCAGCCAACTCTGTGCGCCGGGTTCGGTGAGACACATGCCGACTCCGCCCGTCGGCGCGACCGGCTGTACCGCGTAGTAATCGATGGCCACCGTTTGTCCCGGCAGCAGCGATGTCGTGGAAGGTAGAGTTACGGTCGCGGGAGCGTGATAGAAATCGTTGAAGCCGCCGCCCGATGCCAGTTCCGGGTCCGTGATCGGATTGAAATCGGTCCCTTCCACGAAAACGGTCCCGGGGTTGGCGGGGTCGTAGGCCGTCAGCGGTGTGCCGGAGCGGCGTAAAACGTAGACCAGAGAAGTTTCGCCGACATATGCGTCGTCGAACCAGATGGTGCCCGAAGATCCGCCCCAGACGCCGAACAGCAATAACGGCTGCGTGGTCCCACGGCTGTTGAAGGTGAAGCTCAGCTGGGTCCAGCCCTGGTTCGACGACACCTGGATGGGATTACTGAAGAGCGTTGTGTTGGTGGCCGGGTCATAGACTTCGACCAGAGCGAAGCCAGAAAAATTCGAGGTCTGAAACCAGAGGCTCCCCTGATACTGCCGCCACGGGGTGAGGTTAATCGGCTGCTCGAATCGGGCGGTGCCGACTGCGTTCGCTACATATCCCGAAGCGTTTCCGGAGTGCGCTACGCTGGGGTCGATTCCCATATCGGGATCGTTCCAGGCGAACCACCCCGTCAAGCCGTTCTCGAAACCCGGGTTGGCCAGACCTGCGAAACTATTCACCGGCACCAGTGCCGTTTTGGATGAATTTACCGTGAATTGGGATCCGGTGATGTGCTCCCCCTCAGCCCAGTTCGGATTGTTGATCAGAGCATCGTTTGAAAACCCGTAGGGCGAGGTGGTTGCCATCGTCTGCATGCCGAGCGATTGAGCGTAGGCGATCACCTGCTGCATATACGCTGCATTGTTGGCCGGGTGAACGGGCGATCCTATGAAAGTGAATGCCGAACTCCAGAACGCGACGCCGGTGTATCCAAAGCCGGCGGCCTGAGCGATCTGCGCTTCTAATGCGTTCACGTCGGCAAGGCTCTCCGGATACGCCTGTTGCCAGTACCAGAGCACCGGGGTGCCGCTCTGTGCGAACGCGGCGATCGCAAACAAAATGACGAAGATCAGGCCACGGGCAAGAATCCTGATGATTTGCATATATGCGTGCTCCAGTGCAGTTGTTATCGTCGTGCTGCACGCCTTTTCTACGTTTATTTCGATGCGGCGGGCGGTATGATAGAAGGAGGTTCCATGGCAGTAGCAGAACTTGTCAGCGCCGAGCAGTACCTCCGCACCAGCTTCGAACATGATGCCGAGTTCGTGGAAGGGAGAATCGTCGAAAGACCCGTGCCAACCTGGGATCATGCCTCCATGCAGGGCTTTCTGATCCGGGAGCTGTGGGCCATCGGCCGCCGCCTCGGTCTCTTTGCCGTGCCGGAGCAAAGGGTACAAGTCCACCCCAAACGCTATCGTGTTCCCGACGTCTGCGTTGTTGCCGAAAGACCGGAAGTCAGAGGGATCGTGACACGCCCTCCGTACCTGTGCATCGAGATTCTTTCTCCGGAAGATACTACTGTCCCAACAGGGGAGAAGGTTCGTGAATACCTGAATTTCGGCGTCGCCTGGGTCTGGGTTATCGATCCTGCATCCCGCACCGGCCAGGTGCATGGACCGGACGGCGTCGCCAACATCGAAGATCGTATTTTCTTCACCGACCGCTTCAGCGTCGATCTCTCGATCGCGGATCTTTAACTAATCGGCTAATCCCGGTATTCGATCCCAATCAAATTTCCTTCGCGCGCGGGATGGCAATAGCGCACCGATCCCCTTCCGGAGATCCCCGGTCCAGGCGCATTGAACCAAACCGTGCAATTCACCGGAGCCGGCTCGTTCGCCCGCACTCCCAGGCCACCCAGCGAGACGTTGATCAGCACGGCTTCGACGGTTACCTCCCCGGCTGCCGCATCGGTCCACCTGAGCGTTAACGCTTCCGCCCGCGCTTGGCGTGTCCGCCGCCGCGAGTAGTTTCGCCGCGCCGCGCCCTGCAGCGCTTTTTGCGCCCACAATGTGGATTCCCCGTACGCCTCGCCAACAGCGTCCTCCGCAATACCCGCCTGCGCTGTCAGCCCGGTCACCGACGCCCATTCGCCCGCTTCCCAGGCGCCCACCAAGCGCCGGATATTCTGTAATCGATCGCCTGCCCCGGCCGTTCCCAGCAGCGCGTTGCTGATGGCCGGAGCCACGTTGGCGCGCCGCAAGGCTTCCTTCAGCGGCAGATCGAGCAGCGCATCGACCACCGACAACATTCCCATCAAAAACGCATCGGACGGAGACGCCATGTTCGCCAATTGCGCCAGTCGCTCGCTGAAATGCGCCCGCACCAGCGCCAGCGTCACCAGTTCGTTGGGCTTATTCCGCGCCAGCACAGGAAGTGTGGCCAGCGCCGCCCAATGCCGTATATCGTTTTCGCCAACCATGCTCAGCGCCTGCGGGATCGAACGAATCCCCTCGCGGCGCGCATGGAGCGCCGAGTTCACATACCGCAATAGCTGCCAGGAAAGCGCCACATCGCTGGCAATCAGCGTCCCGATCCGGTCGAAGTTCAGTTCCCCCCGCTGCGTCTCGCTCAACAAGCCCAGACACGCCGCCTTAACCGGCTGGATCTGCCTGCCGGGAACCATCGCCGGCCGCGCAAAAAAATATCCCTGAAAGAAATCGTAACCAGCCTCGAGCGCCCATTTGAATTCCTCCTGGGTCTCCACCTTTTCGGCCAGCATCGCGATCCCGCGCGGCTTATACGCGCCCAGCATCCGCTGCTGCTCACCCCGCGACGTCGCCTGCAGGTCCACCTTAATGATCTGGGCGAACTCTGTGAGCGGTTCCGTTTCGGCACGGCTCACGAAATCGTCCAGCGCGATCGTGTACCCCTCCCCGCGCAAACGCCGGCATGCCGTCAAAACCTCCGGCCCCGCGTCCACACTCTCCAGCACTTCGAGAACAATGTCTTTCCGCGGCAGGATCGAATGCAGGCTGCCCGTCAGCAGACTGCGGTCGAAATTGACAAATGCCTTGCGCCCCGAAAGGACATTGTCCAGACCGATACCGAGGAACGTGTGCGCCAGGACCTGTGTGGTCGCCGTCGCCGCGTCGCCGCCGTCGAAGCGGTCGCTGTTCTCCGACGCCCGGAACAACAGCTCGTACCCATATACCCGCGTCTCCCGGTCGAAGATGGGTTGACGCGCGATCCAGACGTTCATCCTTATCTCTGATTTAACTGTCGCCCGTCGCCGCGTTACAGGCAATACCACAAAGGTAAACATTCGACCTGAAGTAGGCCTTTGGCCCGCGTTCTTACAGGCCGCGCTATGATCGCCTTTGATGAAGATTGAGATTCGTCAGGTTGGCCCCTCCACCTCCCAGGCCGCGATTCGGGAACACCGCGTACTGATCGACAGGCCCGTCGACCGAGGGGGGGCCGACGCAGGTCCGATGGGCGGCGAGTTGTTTCTCGCCGGGGTCGGCGGCTGCTTCATGAGCAATCTGCTCAAAGCGATCGTCGCGCGGGATGCCCGGGTCAGCGACGTCCGCACCGAGGTGATCGCCACCCTCGCCGAATCGCCGGCGCGTTTTTCCGCCCTCGAGCTGGTGGTCTCGGCGGACTGCGAGGATCGCGATCTGCTCCACAAACTGGTGGAGATCGCCGACCGCGGCTGCATCATGATGAACACCCTCCGCGACAAGCTCGATCTCCGGGTGCGGGTGGCTTGAATGTGGGATAGGCGCTTCCGCCTGTCCTGACGGTTTAGAATAACCCGGGGCCTCAGATTAGAATAGAGCCATGGGTGTTCCTGTTTCACAGATGTGGACGGTCGTCAGCTATGTGCTTAAACAGCGCATGGCCGGCCGCGACCGCTATCCGCTGGTCCTCATGCTGGAGCCGCTGTTCCGCTGCAACCTGGCATGTGCCGGATGCGGCAAGATCCAGTACCCCGCGCACGTCCTGAAGATGAACCTGTCGCCCGAACAGTGCTTCAAAGCGGTCGAGGAATGCGGCGCGCCCATGGTTTCCATCCCCGGCGGCGAGCCCCTGATGCATCCCGAAATCGACAAGATCGTCGAAGGGCTTATCGCGCGGAAGAAATACATCTACCTCTGCACCAACGCCCTGCTGCTCAAGGAAAAGCTACATCTTTTCAAGCCCAGCAAATACCTCAGCTTCTCGGTGCACGTCGACGGGCAGAAAGATCATCACGATTTCTCCGTGTGCAAAGAAGGCGGGTACGAACTCGCCATCGAGGGCATTCGCGAGGCCGTCCAGCGCGGCTTTCGCGTCACCACCAACACCACCCTGTTCGACGGCGCCGACCCGCAGAGCGTGCGCAACTTCTTCGATGAAATGATGACGCTGGGCGTGGAAGGCATGATGCTGTCTCCCGGTTATTCTTACGACAAAGCCCCCGATCAGCAGCACTTCCTCGGCCGCGCCCGCACGCGCCGCCTCTTCCGCGCCATCCTCGCCAACCGCAAGAGCGAGTGGAAGTTCAATATGTCGCCGCTCTTCCTCGAATTCCTGATGGGCAAGCGCCACTATACCTGCACCCCATGGGGCATGCCGACTTACAACCTGTTCGGTTGGCAGAAGCCCTGCTACCTGCTTCAGGACGGTTACGCCGACACCTTCGCGGAGCTGATGGAAGCCACCAAGTGGGCGGAGTATGGCACGGAATCGGGTAATCCGAAATGCGCCAATTGCATGGTGCACAGCGGGTACGAGGCATCGGCGGTGCACGATCAGTTCAGCAGCTGGAAGGGCTTCCTCGCCACCGTGCGGGGGCAGTTCGCCAGGTATCCGGATGCGGAAGCGGCACGTTTGCTTCAGGAACCGGTGAAGCCCGTGCATGCTCCCGCCGGTCTGGTGCAGCTTACCGAGACGCGACCGTAGCGCCATGCAGAACGTCGACGAATTAGAAGTTGTCCCTGGTTTCGAACACGAATATCTGCAGGGGCGCGTCTGGGACGCCGCGAGCGAAGAGGAACTGCGCGAAGGTCTGGAAAAAGCTTTCGATTATCGCGGCGACGTCACCATCCATCTGAAGAACGGCAGCGCCGTCGAAGGCTACATATTCGACCGGCGCAGCGGAGCTACCCTCGCCGATTCCTCGGTGCGTCTTTTCCCCAAAGGCGATCCCAACAAGGTCACCATCCCCTACTCCGACATTCAGGGACTGGCCTTCACGGGGCGCGACACCGCCGCCGGCAAGAGCTGGGAGGCCTGGCTGAAGAAGTACTGGGAAAAGAAGCGGGCGGGCGAAAGTAACATCGAGCTGAAGCCCGAGACTCTCGACTGATAAACTGGCGAGGCCAATGCCCACCAGTACGCCGACAATAGACTGGTTCCCGCTCTGGCTGAGCCTCGAAGTCGCCTCCGCCGCTACGGTGATTTCACTCGCCCTCGGCATCTGGCTGGCATGGCTTCTCGCCAACCGCAATTTCTCCGGCAAGGACTTAGTAGATGCCATTACGACGTTGCCGCTGGCCTTGCCTCCCACCGTGCTGGGCTTTTTCCTGCTCGTGACCATTGGCCGCCACAGCTGGATCGGACGCGCCTGGGAAGCCGTCACCGGATCGCCACTGACGTTCACATGGCGCGCTGCGGTAATCGCGTCGACGCTGCATGCTATCCCGCTCCTGGTGAAATCCTCGCGGGCGGCTCTCGAGAGCGTGGATCGCGCCTGCGAAAGGGCGGGGCGCAGCCTGGGAGCGTCGGAATGGCGCATCTTCTGGCGCGTCAGCCTGCCCCTCGCGAGACGTCCCATCGCCGCCGCCACAGCGCTGGCATTCGCACGTTCCATGGGCGATTTCGGCGCCACGCTCATGATTGCCGGAGATATTCCGGGACGCACGCAAACCGCCGCGATCGCCATTTACGATGCAGTGGAATCGGGCAACACCATGGTGGCGCGCACCCTGGTGATTGTGATTTCCATCGTCACCGCCGCCATTGTT
This sequence comes from Terriglobia bacterium, assembly GCA_963719785.1. Lineage (GTDB taxonomy): Bacteria > Acidobacteriota > Terriglobia > Bryobacterales > Bryobacteraceae > BOG-234. Next base: position 88,943 of record CAVRCX010000021.1, on the reverse strand, counting down.
TTTTTGGCCAATCGTCTGGAACAGCGCAGCCGAGGCCCCGCCTGATGTGGAGTAGATTTCCTTTCTGCCCATGTAGCACAGGCGCTTCCGCCTGTTTATCGGGGCGTCCGGTTCGCCGCCATCCCCATGCTTAACGCCACCATCGCCAAACGCTTCCCCCCAGGCGAAGAATCGGCGGGGTTTCATCTCCACACCGAATTCGAAGCCCCCCCAGGCGTCACCGTTCTCTATGGCCCCAGCGGTTCCGGCAAAACCCTCACGCTCGATTCCGTCGCCGGCTTCGTCGCGCCGGACGCCGGCCGCATTCTTCTCGACGACCGCATTCTCTTCGACGCGGAGGCCCATGTAAACCTGCGCTCCCCAGCAGCGCGCCTGCGGCTACGTTTTCCAGAACTACGCGCTCTTCCCGCACATGACGCTGCGGCAGAATCTTGCCTTCGCCGCGCATCAGTTACCCCGCCTCGAAAGACACCGGCGCATTGCCGAACTGCTAGACCGTTTCAAATTGACTGAACTTGCAGGCCGCTATCCACGCGAGCTCTCCGGGGGCCAGAAGCAGCGCGGATCCATCGCGCGCGCCCTCATCGCCAGGCCGAAAATCCTGCTGCTCGACGAACCGGGCCGTGGCCTCGATGCCATCCTGCGCGCCGATCTGCATCTGCTGCTGGCCGAAATGAAGAAGTCCCTGCAGGTCCCCATGCTGCTGGTCACGCACGACCTCGAAGAGTGCTTCGCCGTAGCGGATCGCGTCCTCATCTACGATGCGGGCAAAATCGTGCACCGCGGAGCGCCGCTCGATCTGCTGCGCAATCCTGGAACGGCCGCCGTAGCGCGCCTGCTGGGCGATTTCAATATTTACGAGGCCGAAGTGCTGGCTCTCGACCCCGCCCGCCAGACCAGCCGCGTGCGCATACTTGGCCAGGAATTGGTCGGCCCCCATCTGCGTGGTTGTTTCAAGGGCGATCGCGTCACGTTGTGCGCGCGGCCGGAAGAATTGCGCCTGGCTGGTAAGCCGGGCGACAACCGCATTCGCGCCACGCTGCGGCGTACCACGGAACGGCCGCAATCCATCCGCGCCGATTTCGGCGACGAACTGGTGGTGGATGTGCCGCGCGAGAGCTGGGCCGAAAATCCCGATGCGCTTTGGATCGAGATCCCGGCGGCAAGCCTGCGCCAACTCACCCGCTGAAAATGTGGGATAGGCGTGACCCGGTACATCGACGCATGGACCGGTCTTATCCAGGATAAGTTGCTCTGGTCGTCGTTGCACCGGGTCGAAGCCTGTCCATCTCTTTCTTAAAGTGCATGTCCCACATCGCAGCGCCGCGCCAGCTCACGCGCCCCTGATCGCCTGCTGCACGGCTTTCGCCAGATTCGCCGCGGTATATGGCTTCTGGATGAACCCGTCGAGCGCTCTTTCGCCGAATCGTTTGGTCACGTCAGCCTCGGTGAATCCGCTCGAAAGAATCACCGGCACGTTTTGCCGCACCTGCTTCAGCAGCGGCAGGGCCTGTTCGCCCGTCATCACCGGCATGGTCATATCCAGAATCACTGCCGATATCCGCGCCGCCTCGCGCTCGAAAATCTCCACCCCCTCCCGGCCATTCTCCGCCGTCAGCGTCCGGTAGCCGCGCGCCTGCAGCGCCATCTGCGCCGTTCGCCTCACCATCTCCTCGTCGTCGATAATCAACACCGTGCCGGAACTCTCTGCATCGGCCGGCCCATCCGCCGGCCGGCGGGGCCGGGGGCGTTCCGCGACGGCGGGGAGCAGAACCCGGAACGTGGTCCCCACCCCCGGCGTACTCTCTACCCGAATCGCCCCATGGTGCGCCCGGACAATGCCCTGCACCGCCGCGAGGCCCAGACCGCGCCCCGTAAACTTGGTAGTGAAGAACGGATCGAAAATCCGGTCCAGAATTTCCGCGGTCATGCCGCACCCGTTGTCCCTTACCTCGAGGCGTACGTAACTGCCGGGCGCCGGATCGGTTCCCTCGTGCACCTCAACTTCGCGCAGTTCAAGAGAGACCCGGCCGGGCCGGCTGCCGATGGCTTCGGCCGCATTGATCATCAGGTTCATCACCACCTGTTGCATCTGCGCCCGGTCCGCCCGCACCGCCGCCAGATTGTCCGGCAGAACGGTTTTCAGTTCCACGTTGGCCGCGATGGATGTCTTGAGCAGCACCAGATTGTCACGCACCAGTTCGGCCAGGTCGATCAATTCCACCACGAACCTGCCCTTGCCCGAGTAGGCCAGCAGTTGCTGGGTCAGCTCAGCCGCGCGTTCGCTGGCGCGAACCGCTTCATGCACCACTTCTTTAGCCGGATGCGAATCCGGAAGCATGTCCTCGGCCAGACTCGCGTTGCCCAGAATCCCCACCAGCAGGTTATTGAAATCGTGCGCCACGCCCCCGGCCAGCACTCCCAGACTTTCCAGCTTCGCCGATTGCTGCAGTTGCGCCTCGAGCCGCCTCTTCTGCGTGACGTCGGTGACCAGAGCCGCCACCCCGTCCGCCGTCGGATAAGCGCGCCATTCGGTCCATCGATCGGATGCCGCATGGTGATAGTCGAATTGCGCCGGCTTCCGATCGTGTATCACGCGCTCGACCGCATCGAGGAGCCCGGATTCGCGTGTCTCCGGAAACTCGTCCCAAAGAACCTTTCCGATTAACTCGCTCGCTTGCCTTTGCCCCATCGCGGCGGCCACATGATTCACGTACATATAGCGCCCCTCGCGATCCAGCGAAATAAAAGCGTCCGTGATGCTCTCGAGCGCCTCCACCATGCGCGCTTCGGCTCGCTCCGCTTCCCTGCGCAGTTGTTGTTCGCGGTCCGCCGCATCCCTGCGCAGCCGCGCCAGCTTCAGGTTGCTGGCCACGCGCGCTTTCAGTTCCCCCGCCGTAAACGGCTTCACCAGATAATCGTCCGCGCCCTGTTCCAACCCCTCGACGGTCGCTTCCTCGCCCGCCCGCGCCGAGATCAGGATAACCGGCAGAGTGGCCAGACGGCTATCTTCGCGGATAGCCCGCACCAGCCCGAATCCATCCAGTTCCGGCATCATCACGTCGCTCAACACAATGTCCGGCACGTAATTATCGAGAGCGGCGAGAGCCGCTCTGCCATTCGGCGCCACCTCCACTTCGTATTGCTCCCCCAAGAGCCGGCCCACGTATTCGCGCATATCCGCGTTATCGTCCACCAGCAGCACGCGCTCGCGCGGCTCGCCGCTCGGCTGACCGCTGTGTATCCTCGCAGCGGATTCGACTCCATCCATGGCCAGCGGTTCGAACGTCCGCCGCAGGTCGCCCGGCACCCGGCGCAGCGTCGGTTCCGGGAACGCCTGAATCCGTTCCGCCGGCAGATGCGCGTGGCCCAGCGGTATCTCCACTGTGAATCTGCTCCCCAACCCCTCATGGCTCTCTACGCCCACCGTCCCGCCGTGCAGCCTGGTGAGTTCCTGCACCAGCGCCAGCCCAATCCCCGTGCCCTCGATGGTTCTGCCGCGCGCGCCCTCGACCCGGTGAAAGCGCTCGAAAACACGGCTCACCTGGTCCGCCGCAATGCCGATTCCCGTATCTTCCACGGTCAGCCGCGCTTTGCCCTCGCGCTCCCGAAGCGTAACCCGAATGCTCCCTTCGAAGGTATATTTAAACGCGTTCGAAAGCAGATTCAGGACGATCTTCTCCCACATCTCCCGGTCGACAAACGCCGGCTCCAATCCGGCCTGGCAATCGACCACCAGTTCCATCCCGGCACGCTCGACCGCCGAACGAAACAGACTGGCCAGTTCCGCCGTATAGGCGCATAGATCGGTCTCGACATACATGGCCTGCACGCGGCCGGCTTCAATGCGCGCGAAATCGAGCAGCGTGTTGACCAGCTTCAGCATGCGCAGTCCGTTGCGCTCCACCAACTCCAGGCGCTCCCGTTGCGGCGCCGTAAGCGGCTCCCGCGTATCGGCGAGCGCTTCTTGCACCGGCGTCAGCATCAGCATCAGCGGAGTGCGAAATTCATGGCTCACATTGCTGAAGAACGTAGTCTTGGCGCGATCCAGTTCCGCCAGCGCTTCCGCCCGTTTGCGCTCCTCTTCATACGCCTGCGCATTGCCCACCGCTGCGGCGACCTGGCTCGTCACCAGGCCCAGAAATCCCCGATAAGAATCGTTGAAAAGGCGAAATGGATTCAGCCCCGCGATCAGCACTCCCGCCAGGCCTGTTTTACCCGAGGCCATGATGGGAGCCACCACCGCATGGGTGGGCGCCTGATTCCACGCGCCTTTCGGCAGGCTTCCAAAGCGCGCTTCCAGATCCGTCACCAGCACCGGTTGGTTCGTCGCCAGCACTTCCGCAAATGGCCACGCCGAATCGTCTTCCACGGCGGCAAATTCGGGGGCGGCCGCATGACTCCGCTCTATGCCCGCCAGGCCTTTGAGGGTGACGTCGTTGTGGTCGCGATCTGCCAGATAAATCAGCGCGAAAGGCACATCCCGCGCGTTGCTTTCGAGGCAATGCGCGCTGATCCGGCAGGCATCGTCGATGGTTCGGGCCTCGGCCGCGCGCGCCGCCAGTTCACGGAGCAGCCCAAGCTGCCGCTCGCCGATAATCTTCTGCGTGTCATCGCTGTTGGCGCACAGAATTCCTCCCGTGCCGCCTTCGTCATTGGGGACCGGCGAGTAAGAAAACGTATAGTACGTCTCCTCGGGATAACCGTTCCGCTCCATGATCAGTCCCAGCGCTTCGTCGTACGTGCCGGCATTCTCAACCATCGCCGAGCGCGCCCGCGGACCGATCTCGTCCCAGATCTCGCGCCACACCTCCCGCGCCGGAACGCCCAGCGCCCACGGGTGTTTACCGCCCAGAATGGAACGGTAAGCATCGTTATAGAGGTTGATCAGGTTGTTGCCCCACCAGACGAACATCGGTTGGCGGGACGTCAACATGATGCGCACGGCGGTCTTAAGCGCCTGCGGCCATTTCTCCACCGGCCCGAGCGCCGAAGACGCCCAGTCGGTTTCGCGCATCAGCGCGCCCAGTTCACCGCCTCCGGCGAATAACTCCATCACGGACCCCGTTGCGTGCCCCACGCCTTACTGTGTGCCCCTCATACGAAGCTTACGAAAATCATGCCGAACCTCCTTCGCAAATGAGTATGGATTGTTACATTTGTGCGCGGGATTCAGGGGCAGCGCTAAGATACCACCAGTACCCGGGGCCTGGACCGAAATCCCCCTTTACACCTGGCCTCAACGCCTGGTACTAATTAGTTGGGGCTGTCAGTAGCAGAAATGTCCGACCAAATGTTACACTCAATCGGTTGACGTTCCGTAAACAGAACAAATTAAGATTTTCATAATGGCATTATGGGGCTTAGGATTGGCCCGCAGGCGTGAGCAAATCGCCAGATGTGTTCTGGATTCGAAACAAACGCACAGGGAGAAACATGGATATCACGAAGATTCTTGAAGACTTACGACAGGAACGGGACCAGTTGGAGGAAGCCATCCTGAGCCTGGAACGATTGGCCGCGGGCGGCAGGCGTCGCGGGCGCCCGCCAGCATGGATTGCCGCGGTGCGCCAGCAGCAGACGGCGGCGACCGCCAAACCTACCATCGCCAGGACCAGCAGGAAGCCGCGCCGCAAAGGTCCAACTACCGAAGGCGCCGATACCGACTAACCGGCGCTGCCTTGACTAAACTGATTTAATTAAAGAAGCTGAGCGCGTTGTCGCCCTGTTTCAAAGTGCGTGTCAGGCGCAGCGGGCCGTATTCCGCCTCTAACGCCAGACGCACCGAGTGCTGGACGACGGTGATGGCTGGGGGCTTCGCCTCCAGCACCTCCAGCGCCGCCCGATACTCCCGCTCTTTGAGATAAGGCGGATCCAGGAACACAATATCCGCATCGAGGTTTCCCAGGTAGATCGGAACCGCGCCCTGGATCAAACGGCTTCTGGGTTCGAGGCCAAGCGACGATAGGTTCTGCCTGATCACTTCAACAGCCCGCCGGTCCTTTTCGATGAAAACGGCGTGGCGGGCGCCCCGGCTCAGGGCCTCGATGCCCACCGCTCCAGTGCCCGCATAGCCATCCACGAAGATGGCGCCCTCAATGGCCGGGCGGAGGATGTTGAAAAGCGTCTCGCGCAGACGGTCGGATGTAGGGCGCGTCTCGAGACCCGGTATCGACAACAGCTTTCTGGACCGGAACTCGCCGGCAATGACGCGCATCTTCAGCCTACCTGCACCAGGCCGTAGCGGCGCTGCCAGTGGCCCTTGATATAAGCGATCGCCTTCGCAAAATCCTCCTGTGAAGGTGGATGTTCCACAAACGCTCGCGCTTCGTGTCGCGCATGCGTCAGGATGTCCGGATCGCGCAGGATGTTGGCGATGCGCAGTGAAGGCAGCCCGGATTGCTTGGTGCCGAAGAACTCCCCCGGCCCGCGCAGCTTAAGGTCCATCTCCGAGATTACGAAACCGTCCTGCGAGTCGACCAGTGTACGGATCCGCTCCTTCCCACTATCGCTGAGCTTCTCCGTGACGAGCATGCAGTAGCTCTGTTCGGAGCCTCGGCCCACCCGCCCGCGTAACTGGTGCAGCTGAGAGAGCCCGAAGCGCTCGGCCTGTTCGATCACCATCACGGTGGCGTTAGGGACGTCCACGCCGACCTCAATGACCGTGGTCGAGACCAGTATCCTGGTGCGTCCGGCCTTGAACGCTTCCATGGCGGCCTCCTTTTCGCTGGAAGCAAGGCGGCCATGCAGCAGGCCCACCGGCACGTCGGGAAAGACCTCCGTCGAGAGATGCTCGAACATCTGCTGGGCGGCCTTCATAGCCTGCGTTTCGGACTCCTCGATCACAGGGTAGACGACGTAAGCCTGGCGGCCCAGATCGATCTGGCGGCGCAGCGCGCTCCAGGCGACCTCGATCTGATCGGCAGTGTAGTGCTTCGTAATGATCTTCTGGCGCCCGGGGGGCAGCTCGTCGATGATCGAGACGTCCAGATCGCCGTACAGTGTCATGGCCAGGGTGCGCGGAATGGGCGTCGCGGTCATAACCAGAACGTCCGGCGTGATGCCCTTCTGAACCAGTTCGAAGCGCTGCATCACGCCAAAGCGATGCTGCTCGTCGATAATGACGAGGCCAAGTCTGGCGAACTCGACATCTTTCTCGATCAGCGCGTGCGTGCCAATGGCGACGGGGATCAGGCCGCTGCGCAGCATCTCTTTCAGCTTCTGCTTCTCCCGGGCCGTATTGGAGCCGGTCAGCAGCGCCGAGACATATCCGACCTTCTGCAGCAGAGGCCGTAGCGAGAAGTAGTGCTGGGCTGCAAGGATCTCGGTGGGCGCGAGAATAACCACCTGGTAGCCGTTCTCGAGAGCGATAGTGGCGGCCTCGGCGGCGACGATGGTCTTACCCGAGCCGACGTCGCCCTGCAGCAGGCGGTTCATCGGGCTGGGGCTCGCCATGTCGTCGGCGATTTCTTTGAGGACGCGTTTCTGGGCGTTGGTTGGCTTGAAGGGCAGCAGCTTCTTGATCTGCTCGCGTACCCGGTCGGTGAGCTTGAACTCGATGCCCGGCATGGCGCGGCCCTTCTGACGCTTGATCTCGAGGCCGCATTCGAGCCAGAAGAACTCCTCGAAGATGAGGCGGAATTGGGCGGGCGAGCGGAAGTCGTTGAGCATCCGTACCGGCGTTCCGGCTGGCGGAAAGTGCGTGGCGCGGATGGCCTCGGCTCGCGTCGGGAACTTAAGGCGAGCGGCGATGGCGGCGGGCAGGTGGTCCTCCAGTTCGGGCACGGCCTGCAGGACGCGATGCATCATGACGCGCATCTGCCGGGTGTTGACCTTGCCCGCAGCTTCGTAGACCGGGACGATCCGGCCAGTGTGCAGGGCGGCATCAGCATCGTCGTCATCGCCCGAGAGCAGTTCGGTTTCGGGGTGCATCATGAGCAATTCGCCGCGGTAATTGTCGAATTCGATCTTCCCGAAGAGGGCCACCCGTGTGCCCGGCGTCAGGCGGTCGGCCAGATAAGCCCCGTGGAACCATTTGGCCAGGATGGTGGCTCTCGATGCATCCGTGAACTCGGCCTCGAACAGACCCAGGTTGCGGCGGCGAAAACCCGCAAGCTTCGCCGAGCGTACCTCGGCCACTACGGTAGCCAATTCGCCAGGCGCGAGTTGGGCGATAGTCTTCATATTGCTCCGGTCTTCATAGCGAAACGGGAAGTAGTTGATGAGGTCTTCAACCGTTTCGAGTCCTTTCGACTGGAGCATGGCGGCGCGCGCCGGTCCCACCCCTTTGATAAAGGTCAGGGGAGTGGCTAAGTTGATCGGATCGGGCAAATTCGAGTTTAGCGGCACTATACTGTAAACAAGCGCGCAAGATTCTCTTCAACGGTTGGCCGGTTTAATCGTCATCCTTTCATAGGGAATGCAGACCGCGACGCTACAGGATGCGATGACGGAGAAGTACCCGGCACCCGGTTCGAGTCTGTCCGCGGACGTACAGGAGCGGTTTGTCACCGAGAACCTGCGCCGCATTTTCCTGCAGATATACCGCATTGTGGGCAATGTTCACGATGCGCAGGACCTTACCCAGGAAGCCTTTATCAAGGCCCTGCAGCGGCAGGAACAGCTCAAGGACGAGCAGAAAGCCACCCATTGGCTGTCGCGCATCGCCACCAATACGGCGCTCGATTTTCTGCGTCGACATGGTCGGGTAGCGTTTTGTGAAATCACCGAGGCTCCGGAAAGCCATTCGGAAACCCCGGAAGCCAGTGTGCTGCGTTCCGAGCAGCGGGACTGGCTGAACGCCGGCCTCGAACGCCTGACGCCCCGGGAACGCGCCGCGCTGGTGCTGCGCGATGTGGAAGATCTGCCGGCCGAAGAGGTAGCCCGTCGGCTCGATTGTTCCAAAGCCACCGTGCGGTCGCACATCGCCAACGCGCGTATCAAGCTTAGAAAATTCGCCGAGAGGAGGAAACGATGAAAACCCATCCGTCTGAAGCAGATCTGGCATTATTCGCCGGCGGGGAGTCGAGCGGGCTTTCTCGGTTCTTCGTGAACCGGCACGTACGGGAGTGCCGGGAATGCATGAACCAGGTGAACCGGTTCGAATTGCTCCGGCTGGAACTGCGGGAATTTGAGCCCCCGGCGCACGACTGGAACCGGCTAGCGGCGGAGATGCGCGCCAATATCCATGTCGGGCTGGAGGCAGGCGAGTGTGTGCGCCTGGCATCGGCGGAACAGCGCGGCTGGAGTCCGAAACTGGCGGTGGCTTTGGCGAGTCTGCTGCTGCTGGTGGGGGCGAGCTTTTTGCTGAAGAGCCCGGCGCCGAATGTAGCGGTGGAGCAAAAAGCCGGGGCGGTTTTGGAATCCACGGGATCCGGCCTCGAATTGCGCCATGGCAGCAGTAGTTTGACGCTGCTGAATCACGACGGTGTGGCAGCCGACCAGACGGTCAGCGCGCAGGGCGAGATTCGGGCGCGTTATGTGGATGGTGGAGCGGTAACGATCAACAATGTCTATCTGGAATAGGGCGCTTTTGCTTCTGGCGCTGGGGACCCTGCCCGTAATGGGTCAGGAGACGGTTCTCGATCCGGCCAGCTCGGTGAAGATCGATCTGCCCGAGAATTCCCCGCTGGCTCTGATTTCCACTAATATGGGCGATTCGCGTGCCAGCAATCGCGGCGGAACCATCGTGCTCGATCTGCATATGGCGCTTACGCTGCGCAATTCCGGGGCGCGCCGGGTGCGTGGAGTCACCCTGCTGATCACCGCGCAGGAATTCGCACCGGGCGGCAAGGGATCGGTGGCGCGTCCCTGCATCGACGTTCCTTCGGGCGAGCAATTTACGGTTCCGGTGGATATACGGCTGGTGCGTCCGGTACAACAGGCGGGCGGTCCGCTGGTGCGCGTGCAACTGGACGGCGTACTCTTCGACGACCTGAGCTTCTTCGGTCCGAACCGTTTGAACTCGCAGCGGGCGATGACGTTCTGGGAGACTGAAGCCCAGCGTGATCGGGCGTATTTCAAGCATGTCCTGCAGGCCCGCGGCGATAAGGGCCTGGGTGAGGAGATGCTGCAGAGCATCGCGCGGCAAGCCGAGCGCCCGCAGCTGAATGTGGCGTTGAGCCGCAATGGACGGGCCACCGGATCCATCGTTCCGCAGGGCGTGTCGGCCGGCGAGCATGTGGCGCAGTTTGCCTTTCTGAAGCTGCCCAGCGCTCCGGTGCAGCCGGTCGAAGGCTGGGCGGAGATTGCGGGCAATGAGGCGCGTTCGCCGCAGATCGAAATAGTGAATCAATCGGGCAAGCCGGTCCGCTATGTCGAAATCGGCTGGATGGTGAAGGATAAAGAGGGGCACGAATATCTGGCGGGATCGGTGCCGGGTTCGAACTCGGCGATGCTTCTGCCTGCGGGTCAGCACAGCCGTTTGCTGCCGGACACTACGCTGAAGTTTTCGCGTACGGGCAAGCCGGTCGAGATCCAGGGTATGACAGGATTCGTCAGCCAGGTGGAATTCGCCGACGGCAGGGTATGGGTGCCTTCGCGCGAAGATCTCAATTCGTCCGCGCTGCTCAGGATTATGGCGCCGTCTCCGGAAGAGCAGCGACTGGCCGATATCTATTCGAAGAGGGGCCTGGCTGCGCTGGTAGCCGAACTGAACCGGTATTAGGGCGCGTTTACCGCTGCACGCGCCCCGAACCATCGCCCTTCAACAACGTCTTCACCTCATCCACTGTAAAACGGTTGAAATCTCCCGGCAGCGAATGCTTCAGACACGATGCCGCCACCGCGAACTCCAGCGCCTCCTGCTTCGAACCTAACTTCAACAGACCGTAAATCAACCCACCCGCAAACGAATCGCCCCCGCCGACGCGGTCCACAATGTGCGTGATCTCGTAATGTCGGCTGAGCAGAAACTCCGATCCGTCGAACAGACACGCCGACCAGCCATTATGCGATGCGCTTTTCGATTCGCGCAGGGTGATGGCAATGGTTTTAACGTTTGGGTACGTCTTTACCACCTTCTCCGCCAGCGCGCGATAAGCCTTCTGATCGAGAGTGCCGGCATGCACATCCACATCCGCCTCGATCCCCAGCGCGGCCTGGCAGTCTTCCTCGTTGGCGACGATCACATCGCAGTACTTCACCAGCTCGGGCATCACTTCGTGCGCCTGCTTGCCCCACTTCCACAGGTTCTTCCGGTAATTGAGGTCGCACGAAACCGTGATGCCCTGCGCGCGCGCCGCCTGCACAGATTCGAATGCCAGATCGGCGGCCGACGCGCTGATGGCGGGGGCGATGCCTGTGATGTGGAACCAACCCGCGCCTTCGAAGGTCTGGTTCCAATCGATGGCGCCCGGCTTCGCAAGCGCGATGGAACTGTACTCGCGGTCGTAGACCACTTTCGAGGGCCGCTGATTAGCGCCCGGCTCTACGAAGTAAATCCCCATGCGTCCCTTGCCGCGCACGATGCGGGATGTGTCTACATTGAAGCGCCGCAGTTCGCCGATCATGGCGTCGGCCAGCGGATTCGATGGGACCACGGTTACGAAAGCGGCGGGCAAGCCAAAGCCGGCAACCGATACCGCAACGTTGGCCTCACCTCCGCCCCACGTGGCGACGAACAAGGCGCTTTGCAGCAGACGCTCGAAGCCCGGCGGCGCCAGACGCAGCATGATTTCGCCGAACGTTACGACTGTCTTGTCAGCCACGGTTTTGTCAGGCATGTGTACTCAATTTACAGTGGCGACGGCATCGACCGCGAAGCCCGCGTCCATGGCGGCCAGCCCTTCGACCAGAATCGTGGCATCGGGCGTCCGCGGTTTCCGGCTCACTGCCGCGGCCTGGCCAGAGAGCGCATAGATGTTGGTGAAGACGATGTTGGCCGGAGGCGCGCCGGCTTCCGTCAGATCTCGATCCAGCCGCTGAAAAGCCAGCGTGGCATCTTTCTCGGCGGACCCGGAAGAGACTCGCGTACCTGTGAAAGCAAGTCTTTCCGACTTAACGCTGCCGCCGCGCGCCACCGCCTCGCAGTTCGCCAGCGCATGCAGAGGAGCGCGCCGAGTCTGCACCAGATCCACCGCGGCGCCGGGAAAACGGCTCTGGATCGTGGACGTAAGCTGCGTTGGGTTATTCATCGTGCTCACAAAACAGCTCACCTGAACCACGGCTGCGGCGTTCACTTTCGCGGCCAGTTGGCTGACCGCCTTTTCGAGCAGCGGCTGCGGAGGCGCGAGCGGATCGTCGGCCGTCGCTTCTTCGCCTGCGACGAATTCGAGCCCGCTCGGATTGGCGTCGCGCCGGCCGTTCGAAATCGCTTCCAGAACCACCTGCGCGTTGTCGAGCGGCAAACTTCCGCCCAGAACTACGCTCACCGAAGGCAGCGGCAATTTCTTTTCGGTCAAAACCTCGCTCACAATCTGCGGGACGCGCCGCACATCGCCACTGCCCGCCACGAAGGCGCGGATGTGGACCATGGGAACGCCGCCGTTGGCTTTGAGAAGTGCCTTCATAGCGTCGCGCGTCTGCTGCGAAAGCAGCCCTTTAACCGATAGCGGCGAAACGTTAAATATCAGGCGCGCAGTCTCGCCCACCGCGACCGGTGGAGGATCTTTGGGCAAGGCCAGCGTTTGCGTCTCTTCGTCCGGGTTCTTCTTTTTGGCGCTCAGCGAGATCGCCAGCAAGAGCATCAACAAGTGCCTTTTCCGCATGGTCCCTCAACGATTCTATCGGGGAGACAGCGACTGGTCCAACGATTCGAAATTGGACTGCCTTGGACTGGCAATTGGATGATACACTGAAATGAAATGGAAATCCGTCCGGAACTGGATCCCAGCTCGGGTACGCCCATCTACCGGCAATTGAGCACGCACCTGCAGCGCATGATCGAGACCGGCGATGTGGTGCGTGGCGATCGTCTGCCTCCCACACGGGAATTGGCCGTGCAACTGGGGCTGAACCGGACCACGGTGTCGGCCGCGTACGAAGTTCTGGAAGCCGATGGATTGATCAAAGGTTCGGTGGGACGCGGAAGTTATGTGGTGGGAATGCCCGGACGCGAAGCCGAGCCATTGAACTGGGAGCGCCTGCTCACCCCCGCCCTGGGCAACTCCACGGGCCCGTCGCGACCCGGCCTGATCAACTTCTCCGCATCGCGTCCGTCGGAAAAGCTCTTTCCCGTGGATGAATTTCGCGAGTGCTGCGGCGAGGTCCTCGCGAGCGACAATCTGCGCATGCTGTTGCAGCTGGGATCGCCGGGCGGGTATGAGCCGTTGCGCACTTGGATATTGAAGAATGCAGGGTTTGCAAGGGAATCGGACGATATCCTGATCACCAACGGATGTCAGCAGGCGGTGGATCTGCTGCGCCGCGCGCTGGTGCGTCCAGGCGCGAAAGTGGCTATCGAAGAGCCAGTCTATCCGGGAGTTAAGAACCTTTTCACGGAATCGGGCGCGGATTTGATCGGATTGACGGTGAACGCCGAGGGCATCGATCTTTATTCATTGCGCAAGGCGCTGGATGCGGGCGCGAAGACCGTCCTGATCACCCCGTCTTTTCAGAATCCTACAGGCGCAACCATGCCGGCGGCGAATCGCAGGAGCGTCGTCAAGCTGGTGCACGCGGCCGGGGCGGCGCTGATCGAAAACGATATCTACAGCGAGATGCGCTATTCCGGCGGCGAGTTGCCGCGCTTGAAATCGCTTTCGCCCGACGTAATTCTGCTGGGCAGTTTTTCCAAAATCGCTTTTCCCGGCGTGCGCTGCGGCTGGATTATCGCCCCAAGGCCGGTGATCGCGCGGGTGACAGAATTGAAGCAATTGGCTGATCTGCATACGGATCAGCTTTCCCAGGCGTTTCTGCTGCGCTTCGCCGAATCGGGGCGTCTGGCGGCCCATCAGCAAAGGATGATCGCCGCCGGCAAACAGAAGCTGGACGCGGTGGAAGATGCATGCCGCCGCTATCTGGTCGATTGCAGTTACACCGTGCCGAAAGGCGGCATGAACATCTGGATCGATCTGCCCGGCGGCCTCGATTCGAGTGCGCTGCGGGGACTGGCGCAACAGGCGGGCATCGATTATTTGCCGGGGCGTTATTTTTCGGTTTCGCGGCCGCTCGATACAGGGCTGCGTTTGAGTTTTGCGGGCCTCGAGCCGAACCAGATTCGCCGGGGAATTCAGATTCTCGGCAAAGCAGTGCAGAGCGCCAGAGGCTCGCGTGACGATGCGTCGAGGCCGATGATGGCGCTGGTTTAAATAATGAGGAGAAAACCACGATGTTTTTGACAGACGAACAGTTCCGGCTCAAAGTGGGCCTGGCGGAAATGTTGAAGGGCGGCGTCATCATGGACGTCGTCAACGCCGAACAGGCCGTGATCGCGGAACGTGCCGGCGCCTGCGCCGTGATGGCGCTCGAGCGCGTGCCTTCGGATATCCGCAAAGAAGGCGGCGTGGCCCGCATGTCGCCGGTGAGCAAGATCCGCGAGATTATGGCCGCGGTCTCCATTCCGGTAATGGCCAAGGCGCGCATCGGCCACTTCAGCGAGGCGCGCATCCTTGAGGCCCTGGGCGTCGACTACATCGACGAGAGCGAAGTGCTGACTCCGGCCGACGAGGAGCATCACATCGCCAAGCGCGATTTCAAAGTGCCGTTCGTCTGCGGGGCGCGCAATCTCGGCGAAGCGCTGCGGCGTATTGCGGAAGGCGCGGCCATGATCCGGACCAAGGGCGAAGCGGGTTCCGGCAATATCGTCGAAGCGGTCCGGCATATCCGCACCATCGTGAGAGAGATGCGCATTCTTTCGGTTCTCGGCAAGGAAGAGCTTGTGCACGAGGCGAAGAACCTGGGCGCCCCGCTGGAGCTGGTGGAGTGGGTGGCGGAGCACGGCAGGCTGCCTGTGCCGAACTTCTCGGCCGGTGGCATCGCCACACCCGCCGATGCGGCGCTCGTGCTTCATCTGGGAGCGGAAGCGGTGTTCGTAGGTTCGGGCATTTTCAAGAGCGAAGATCCCGAGGCGCGCGCCAAAGCTATTGTTATGGCAACAACTTACTACAAGGACCCTGAGAAATTACTTGAGGCCAGCGAAGATCTGGGAATGGCCATGCCGGGCCTTGAAATTTCCAAACTTCCCGAGGGCGAGTTGATGCAGACCCGGGGCTGGTAAGTGGCGGCACGGAAACGCGTCGGAGTGCTGGCGCTGCAGGGCGATTTCGAAGCGCACCAGAACGCCCTCGAACGCGCCGGCGCCGATGCCGTACAGGTCCGGAGGGCCGAGGAGCTGGAGTGCATCGACGGGCTGATTATTCCCGGGGGCGAAAGCACCACCATGCTCAAGCTATTGAATCTAATGGATCTCAAAGAGTCCCTGCGCCACTTTGTGAGCGAGAAACCCGTCTTCGGCACCTGCGCCGGGGCAATTCTCCTCGCCAAAGACGTACTCAATCCTCCCCAGGAAAGTTTCGGTGCCGTGGATCTGACTGTCGAGCGCAACGGCTATGGCCGGCAAATCGATAGCCGCGTGGCGCAAATCGAACCCGATGCGGAGTTTCAAAGGCGCGTGGGACCGGGCGAAATGGAGGCTGTTTTCATCCGTGCGCCGATCATTCGCCGCACCGGACCGGGAGTAAACATCCTCGCGCAGTATGATGGAATTCCGGTACTGGTAGAGCAAGGTAAGTACTTAGTCGCCACTTTCCACCCGGAACTGACCGGCGACGCAAGGGTGCATAGATTATTCCTGAGCAAACTCTGAAACAGGTTCTCTTCGTTTGTATCGGCAACACCTGCCGCAGTCCCATCGCCGAGGGTCTGGCCAATCACTACGGCAGCGACGTGCTGCTCGCCAGTAGTTCGGGGCTTTCGCCGATGCCGGGGATCGCGCCCGAAACGGTGGCAGTTATGCGGGAAATCGATATCGATATCTCGAAGCATGTGCCCATGCCATACGAACCGCATGCGGTTTCGTACTACGACATGGTGGTGAATATGTCCGGGTTCAAGCTCCCGGGCAAGCCGCCGAAAGATCTGATCGAGTGGCAGATTGAGGATCCGTTTCAGCGGACTCCCGACGTTTATCTGCGTGTGCGTGAAGATTTGGAACGGCGTGTGATGCAGCTGATCCTGAAGCTTCGCAAACAAAGCAAAAGGTAATGTGGGATAGGCGCTTCCGCCTGTCCATTCATTCGCTCAGAGTCAGATACATCAGCCTGCCATCGCGCTCAATCTGCATCACCAGCGGATCCAGCGGCTTCAGGCCATCGAGCATTTTCCGCAGCGCGTCCAAAGTCGCCATGGGCACATTATTCACGCTGTAGATCACGTCGCCCAGCTTCAACCCGCCCTGACCCGAATACTCGCTCTCGCCCGAACGCGCGGCAACCACTATGCCGTAAGGCTTGCGAGTCTCCGGCATGGCCGGCCCCATATCCTTGCCGAGAGCGATGCCGATGATCCCCAGTTTGGATATCTGATTCGCTTCCGGCTTCACCAGGTCGAGAAAGCGGAACGGATCATCGTCCCGCTCTGCGACCTTAACCTTCATCTCGAGCTTGTCGGTTCCGCGTAATACTTCGATATCGACCGTCTGATTCAGCGGAATGCGATAAAGCGCCACCTCGAATTGGCGGGCGTTTTCCATCGCCTTACCATTGAGCGACAGCACGATATCGCCGGGCGCGAGGCCGCCCTTCGCCGCAGGGCCATCGGGCTCGACGTCGCCGAGGATCACGCCATAATCCTGCTTCAGATCCAGCCCGGCCGCCAGCTCTGGGGTAATGCTCTGGGCAATCACGCCGATCTCGCCCCGGTGCACGTGCCCATCTTTCCTGATCTGCTGATAAACGTTGGCGACGATGCTGCTCGGGATAGCGAATCCTATGCCCTCACTTCCGCCCGATTGCGACAGGATAAAGGTATTGATTCCCACCACATCGCCGCTGGCATTCAGCAACGGTCCGCCGCTGTTGCCGGGGTTAATCGGCGCGTCCGTCTGGATATAAACCATGGGGTCGTCCGGACGAATCTGCCGGCCTACCGAACTGACCACACCCAGGCTTACCGAGTTCTCAAGCCCCAAAGGATTGCCGAACGCCAGCACCATCTGCCCCTGGCGAAGCGTCTCGGAATCGGCCAGCCGCAAGGTGGGAAGCGGTGTGTCGGATTCGACTTTCAGCACTGCCAGATCCGCCTCCCGATCGGTGCCGACTACCTTCGCTTCCAGCAATTTGCCGCGCTGCCGCATCTCGGCATTCCCCGGTTTATCTCCGTTGGTTTCCGGAGCCCATGCCAGTTGGACCCGCACCCGGCGCGCATTCTGCACCACGTGATTGTTGGTAATGATGTAGCCATCGGGGCTGACGACAACGCCCGAACCCGAGCTGCGCTGCTTGGTGATCAAACCGGCTGTAGTGGCTCCGCCGCTGGGCGATTCTTCATCGGCCAGCGAATAGCCGGTTGAGAACACCTCGACCACGGCCCGGTTCACGCGGTGCGAAAGCGCTTCGATGGAATCGCTGAGGGCCGCCAGCGCGTCACTGGAGCGCGCCGGTTTTGCTGCCGTCTCCTGGCCGAAAACTCCGACAACCACCAGAGGCAGAATCGAGAGCGGACGCAGCAAGGTTCTCATATTTACATTAGACGGCAATTTTCGGTCCAGGATTCCACCGGGCTACGATGAATCGGTCCTCCATGCAATGCCGCGTTCGGAATCGATACCTTCGAAATACCCGACAAGCAGCGCACTTAAGCAAACGCCGGGCGGCCGACGTGAGTTGCCAAACGAGCCGCCTCGATCCAGATCGGCTCCTGCTTCTCATCAGGGCCGCGCTTGCACAGGGACATGCCTTCATCGTAAAGCGATTTTTCTCTTAAGACCAGGAAAAACT
Source organism: Terriglobia bacterium (assembly GCA_963719785.1). GTDB lineage: Bacteria > Acidobacteriota > Terriglobia > Bryobacterales > Bryobacteraceae > BOG-234. Next base: position 71,067 of record CAVRCX010000021.1, on the reverse strand, counting down.
GACGCTCCACCACGGGCTGCCAGGCCAGGAGTCCGGTTCTGGGAAACATAATACCGGCGGCGGCTATCCCCGCTCGATCTGGCTGCAAGAGTTCAGCCTGTCGTCCCATTTCGGGTAAACGAAGGGCAGAATCTGCGTCGGCAGAAGAGAACCTACACTTTCAAGTTGTCGTTGAGCCGAACGAAGACCGCTGGCACGCGTACTGCCCTGCCCTGCATGAGCGGGGCGCCGCCAGATGGGGTCGCACCCGCGAAGAAGCGCTGCGGAACATCAATGAGGTCGTCCGCCTCGTCATGGAGAGCATGGTCGAGCACGATGAACGGCTGCCGGAATCGCTCCGGGGCGAGGTCGAAGTAACCGTCGAGCCGCGCGTAGCCGTCACGCTCTGACCATGGCAATCGAGTACGGGTCGCTCCGCGGCACGAACTGATTTCAGCTCTCGTCCGCGACGGCTTCGCTTTCGACCGCGGAAGCGGCTCGCACCAGATCTATCGCCACAGCGACGGGCTGCGTGTAACCGTCACATTCCTCGGTTCCGGCGTCGAAGACCTGAAGCGGTTGAAGCTAATCCGTTAGCTGCCGAAACCAGGACTAAGCCACAAGATCGGCAAATTCCGGGTGCTTCCCGATGAAATTCCGCAAATAAGGCCAGTTCGGAAACACCTTCAGCCCCGACTTCCGCAGCTTTCACAGCATCTGCTATTCGAAGCGCCGGATTGCGTCAAATCCGCGCGCCGGATTCCCTCGCGTTATCATTTGCGGATAGATGGGACTTTTTATGTTGGTTGCCGGGTCCTCAATCCGGTGAGTTCCAAGTCAACCACCGTTCGGCGTGTGAGGGTCGACACGTGTGCCGAGTCCACCTGGATCAAGGCGACGGCTTTGGAGGGAATCGGGATCGAGCGGCGCAAGAAGGATCTCCAGTTTCAATTGGCGAACGGCCAAATCATTACGCGCTCGGTTGGTTACGCCGTGCTCACGGTGGATAAGTCCGAGACTGTGGACGAAGTTGTTTTCGCCGAAACAGGCGGTCTCCAGCTGCTTGTTGCGCGCGCTCTGGAAGGTCTGAATCTGCAAGTGGATTCCCGCCGGAAACGGCTGGTGGCCGCCGGCCCAATCGTCAGCGCAGCCGCTGTGCCCCCGCGTTTCGGACGTTTGGTGCAGGTCGCCTCGGAAACGCCGAAGACTCGTGAAAGGATCCGGACGAAGAAGCCGAAAAGGCCTGAGGACACCAGAGTGAAGATACCCAGCACTAAGCCACTAAATCGGCAAACGCCGGGTGCTTCCCGATAAAATTCCGCACATAAGGGCAGCTCGGAATCACCTTCAGCCCCGACGCCCGCGCCCACTCAAGCGCCGCCGTTGCCAGTTTGCCCGCCAACCCCTGCCCCTGATACTGCTCCGGAACCTCGGTATGCACCAGCTCGACAGCCCCATCCTTCATCCGATAAACCATCATCGCCAGATTCGGTTCCACTCCCGCCTCGAACCGATGCGCCGCCGCATTGTGCCGAACATTTTGCTGCACGTCCGCCATACCCTACGCCGCCTCCCTCATCTCACTCCGCGCCTGGGCGATGGCCTGCAAATACTGCCGCGCCCGCGCCTCCATCTGGTCGTAGCGGCCATCCTTGATCAGCCGCGCGTCCACCAGTTCCCCGCCGACCGCGACCGCGCACGCCCCCGCCTTTAAAAAGTCCCCGGCCGTTTCCAGATTCACCCCGCCGGTCGGAATCATCTCAATCTGCGGCAGCGGCCCCTTCAGCGCCTTAATGTACTTCGGCCCCCCCACCATATTGGCCGGAAAGACCTTAACCACGTCCGCGCCCGCCTCCCAGGCCGTCAGCACCTCGGTCGGCGTCAGCGCCCCCGCGCAAATCACTTTCGAATAGCGCTTCACCATCTCGATGGTCGAAAGCTTCAGCGTCGGCGTCACGAAGAACTGGGCGCCCGCCAGCATACAGATCCGCGCCGTCTCCGGATCGAGTACCGTCCCCGCCCCCAGCACGATCTGATCGCCGAAGCGGTCCGCCAACTTCTCCAGCGCCTTGATCGCCCCAGGCACGGTCATGGTAATCTCGGCCGCGCGCACGCCACCCCTGTGGATGGCCTCGATCGACTCCATAGCCGATTCCGCGCTATGCGTCCGCACCACCGGCACGATGCCGATTTCCGTAATGAAAGAGAGGATTTCCCGAGCAGTCACGATATAACGTTATCAGGGCAGGGCAGATTTCCGGCCTGCCCTCGACTTTTTCATGCCCAACTGCGTCTTTATCCAAGGAGACAGAGTTTGATCTTTCGGGCCGTCGAAGACACGGACCTGATTACACGCGTTCGCCAGGGCGATGTGGAGGCCTTCAACCTCCTCGTATCGCGTTGGGAGAAGCGTGTCTTCAATTACCTGCTGCGGCTTACCGGCGATCCCGACGATTCTCTCGACCTGAGTCAGGACGTATTCTTGAAGGCCTATCAGAACATACGGAAACTCGACGACGCGGCGCGCTTCGGCCCCTGGCTGTTCCGCATCGCCCATAACGAGGCCTATTCGCACTTCCGCAAACGGCGTCCCGAAGGGGGAACCGAGGATGCGAGCTTCCTCGAACGAACGCCCGCACCCGGCGTCGCTCCCGAATTAGCGATTGCCGTGGCCGGTGCGCTGGCCCGGCTCACTCCCGAACAGCGCGAGGCCGTGGTGCTGAAAATTTACCAGGGTTTCCGATTCGAAGAAATGGCGTTGATTCTGGAATGTCCCGTCTCGACTGTGAAATCCCGTCTCTACACCGCGCTCGATCTGATGAAGACTGAACTGGCGCCGACCAATACCAGAGGTATCCGATGAACACCTGCGACCGTGCGGAAGCGCTCCGCGACTACGCATTCGACGAACTGGCGGGCGATGAGCTTCGCTCCCTCGAACAACACCTGGCAAACTGTGCCCATTGTGCGTCCGATCTGGATCGCTTGCGTCTCACCACGGCGGCGCTGCGCGTGCTGCCCGACCGGGAAATTCCGCAGCGCATCGCGTTCGTATCGGACAAAGTGTTTCGTCCGTCGCCCGTCGCGCGCTTCTTCGGGAGCTTCTGGAACTCCGCGGCGCGCCTGGGATTCGCCTCCGCCCTGGTGCTCGCCGTGGCGCTGATTGTTTCCGCGTACCATCGGCCCGCGCCGGTGCAGGTGGTCAGCCGGAGCGAAGGTGTTTCTATGGCCGAAGTGCAACACACCGTGGCCGAGGCCGTTGCCAGGGTTCGCGCCGAAGATGCGAATTTCACCAAAGCCGCTCTCGCCGATGCCGAGCGCAGGCACGAGAAAGAGAATCGCGAATTGATGGTTGCGGTCAGAGAAAATCTGGAAGTGATGCAGAAGCGTCTTGGCGTTTATTCGGAACTGGCCTCAAACGAAATCCCACGCAATGGAATGGGCCAATGAAACCGCTGCTCCTGATCGCTTTCACAACTCTCTGCTTCGCGGCCTCCGAACCGATCGTTTCCATCGGCTCCATTAAAGCCGTGGAGGGCGCGATCAACGACAAGCTCAAATCGAATATCAACGATCCTTACGATCTGCTCGGGACCGCCCGCGGGACCTATCTCGAAGGCTATGGTGCGGTGTTCACGGTCGAACTGGATCTGGTGCTGAGTGGATCGTTTTACCCCACCGCGTTTCAGCCGACTATTACCGATAAAGAGAAAAACGCTCTGCGCGAGAGAAAAGATCGTAAACTCGAAGCCCTCAAGGAAACCATGTGCGGATTGATGGCCCGCGCGACCGAATCTCTCCCGGGACTGCCCGCGGACGAGCATCTGGTCATGGAGGCGTTCCTGTTCAACTACAGCTGGGAGAACACCCGAGGCCTGCCGCACCGCATTGTCTTCACAGCCCGGAAAGGGAAGTTGCTGGACGCCGTAAACCGCCACGCGTCGGCCACGGAAATCGCCGCGCTCATAGAGGAATCGGAACTCTGATGTCGCCCTCAAACAAAAACTGGACATGCGGCGATAGCCGCGTTTGCTCTGGCCCGCATAGACGCGGCTATTGCCGCGTGTCCCCATCGTTTCAGGGACCCGCGTGACCGCCACAGCCACACCGCTCGGGCAGCTTCTCATAGATCGCGGCCTCATCGCCGCCGAAGATCTCGACCGCGCCCTCGAACTCCAGCGCGAGCGCGGCGACAAGATCGGCAAAATTCTCGTCGACATGGGCTACCTCGCCCAGCGCGACCTGCTTTCGGCACTGGCCGAACAACTGGGGCTTGCCATTGCCCAAATCGCGGCGCCACCCTCCGGTCCCGAAATCGAAGGGATGTCGCCGCGATTCCTCCGCCAATCCCTGGTCTTCCCCCTGGCTATCGACGAAGGCTCCCTCACCCTCGCCATGGCGGATCCGCTTGACTTCGAAACCATCAACGCCGTGCAGGGTTTTTCCAAACTCGAAGTCACCCCGCAGCTCGCCACCGAACAGGAAATTCTCGACGCCATAGATCGTTATTACACCGAAGGCGATCGCCAATCCGCCATAGCCGGATTTACCGCCGGCGACGAGGACGATCTCGAACATCTGCGCGACATGGCGAGCGAAGCGCCCGTCATTCGCCTGGTCAACGCCATGATCGCGCAAGCCGTTGAGAAGCGCGCCAGCGACATCCACATCGAGCCGTTCGAAAAAGAATTCCGCATCCGCTTCCGCATCGACGGCGTGCTTTTCAATCAGGAGCAGCCGCCGCGCGAACTCAAAGCCGCCATCATCTCGCGCCTCAAATTAATGGCCAAGCTCAACATCGCCGAGCGCCGTCTCCCGCAGGACGGGCGCATCAAACTCCGCATCCTCGGCCGTGAAGTCGATCTGCGCGTTTCCACTCTGCCCACCCTCTTCGGCGAAAGCGTCGTCATGCGTCTGCTCGACCGCTCCGCCGGCGATTTCTACGATCTCCGGCGCCTCGGCTTCGACGACCGCATGCTCAGCCGCATGGAGTATTTCACTGGGCTGCCCCACGGCATTTTTCTCGTCACCGGCCCCACCGGCAGCGGCAAATCCACCACGCTCTACTCCGCGCTCAAGCGCATCAACCTGCCCGATAAAAAGATCATCACCATCGAAGATCCCGTTGAATACCAGATGGACGGCATCAATCAGATCCACGTTAACCCCGCCATCGGCCTCACCTTCGCCGCCGGCATCCGTCACATCGTCCGCCAGGATCCGGACGTCATCATGATCGGCGAAATCCGCGACCGCGAGACCGCCGATATCGCCATCCGTTCCGCGCTCACCGGCCACTTCGTCTTCTCTACGCTGCATACCAACGACGCGCCCAGCGCCGTCACCCGCCTCACCGATATGGGCGTAGAAAATTACCTGATTACGTCATCGGTAGTCGCCGTTCTCGCCCAGCGCCTGGTCCGCATCATCTGCGCGAATTGCAAAGAGAGCGCGGGCTTATCGCTGACCCCGTTCGGAGATTCCATCGAATCCTTCCATGGCCGGGGCTGCGGTGTATGCAACGGCTCCGGCTACAAAGGCCGCGCAGGAATCTTTGAATTAATGGAATTGAACGACGAACTGCGGCAGCTGATCATGGCCAACGCGGACGCCAGCCGGCTCACCGAATGCGCGCGCCGCCACGGCATGCGCAACCTCCGCGAAGATGGCTGGATGAAAGTCGGGCAGGGCCTGACCACCGCCGCCGAAGTGACCCGCGTGACCCAGGAGTTCTGATGCCCGCCGCGACCTTTCACTATCGCGCCGTGGGTGCGGACGGCAAGCCCCGCACCGGCATCATCACCGCCGAGAACCCCGGCTCCGTCACACGCGAGCTGCTGCGCCAGGGCCTGACGCCCGTCTACGTCGGCGCCAATGCGAAACGCGGATTCGAGATCAATCTGCCCTCGTTCGGCAGCGCTCGCCGCCGCGATGTTCTGTTCTTTACTCAGGAACTTTCCACGCTGCTCAACTCCGGTGTCCCGCTGGATCGCGCGCTCTCCATCACCAGCGAGCTCACTACGCGCCCGCAGTTCCGCACTATCGTCACCGACGTATTGCGCTCCATCAAAGGCGGTAAGTCGCTGGCCGACGCCCTCGCTATCCATCCCACTTATTTCTCCGATCTCTTCATCAACATGGTGCGCGCCGGTGAAGCATCGGGCAGCCTCGGCCAGATCTTCGAGCGCCTCTCCACTTTCGAGCGCTCGCGCGACGAACTGCGCAGCTACATTATTTCGTCGATGATCTATCCGTCCCTGCTCGCGCTCGTCGGCGCCGGTTCGATCTTCGTGCTGCTCGATTTCGTGGTCCCGCGCTTCGCCAGCGTGTTCGACGACAGCCGCATGAAGATTCCGACGCCCACGCTGATCATGCTGCAGTTGAGCAAAATAGTGCAGGACTGGGGATGGATCGTCGCCCTGGGCATCGCCGCCGCCGTGGCCGCTTTCCGCCTTTACACGCGCTCTCCCGCGGGCCGCCTGTGGTGGGACGATGCGCGCCTGAAGATTCCCATTCTCGGCGACGCCATGCGCAAGGCCGAGACTTCACGATTCGCCCGCGCCATGTCGACGCTGGTTGGAAACACTGTGCCGCTGGTGCAATCCCTCCACATCTCGGCAGGCATCCTGTTCAACAAGCGCATGGCGAATTCGCTGAAGGAAGTGGCGCAGGGCGTCAAGCGCGGCGAAGGAATTTCTCAACCGCTGGCGCGCACCAAAATGTTTCCACCGCTCGCCTCGCATCTGCTGACAGTGGGCGAAGAAACCGGCAAACTGGATTTGATGTTCGCCCGCATGGCGGATATTTACGAGGAAGAAACGCGCGCGGCCATCCGCCGCTTCACTTCCGTCTTCGAACCGCTCATCATCCTCATCATGGGGATCATCGTGGGCGCGCTCGTATTAAGCATGCTGATCGCCATCACGAGCATCAACGATGTGGCAATTTAGTTGAGGAAAATATGGATATGAATCGCAAATTGAATTCCCGCGCCGGTGTCACCCTGATCGAAATGCTGGTTGTGGTCACGATCATCGCGCTGTTCGCTGCCATCGTGGGACCGAGGCTGCTGCATCGCGGCGATCAGGCCCGCGTGGTGGCGGCCAAGCAGCAGATCTCCGATATCGAGCTCGCGCTTGGCCAGTACAAGCTCGATACCGGCGTTTTTCCGACACAGGAGCAGGGGCTCGGCGCGCTCCGCCAGCAGCCGCCCGGCCTGGATCAATGGCACGGACCGTATCTGGTGAAGGATCTCGGCAACGATCCCTGGGGCCATCCCTACGTCTACAAGTATCCGGGCGATCACGGCGATGAACCCGACATCATCAGCTACGGCGCCGACGGCCAGCCCGGCGGCACAGATCTCAATACCGATGTCGTCAGCTGGAAATAGGCGCGGCGTCACGCTCCTCGAAATGCTGGTAGTGGTCGCGATCATAGCGGCCATAGCCGGGATCTCTTTCCCCGCTCTCACAGCGGGCCTCGCCGGAATCCGTCTCGCCTCCGCCGCCGGATCTGTAGCCAGCTTTCTGACCTCATCGATGAACTCCGTAGAGCGCCGCGAGCAACCCGCAGCCATAGTAATCTCGCCAAAGGAAAATGTCCTCGACGTCTTCACCACAGCCGCGCCCAACAAACCGCAATCTCAACTCACCATGCCCGCCGGAATCATCATCGAAGGCGACGAGCCACGCCGCTTCATGCTCTTCCCCGGCGGCGCATTCCCCCGCATCGCCATCGTACTGCGCAGTGAGAAGGGCGGCAGACGATCCATCCAGATCGACCCCGTAACCGCCGTCCCGAGAATCCAGCGCCTCGGAGCCTTGTCCAAATGAAGTCCCGCGCCGCCGGCTTCACGCTGCTCGAAGTCCTTGTCGCCACCGTGATCATGGGCGTCGCCGTCACCGGGCTGATCGTCGGCCTCTCGCAGTCCGTGAAGAATGCATCCCGTCTGTCCGAATACGACCGTGCGGCGATGCTGGCGCGCACCAAAATGAACGACCTTCTGCTCGATGCCGATCTGCCCTTCGATGGGACCGTGGAAGGCGCCTTCCCGCCCGATCAGTCCGGTGGAATCCCCAGCGGCTGGCGCGCCGTATCGAGACCTTTTGAAGCGCCGCCTAACGCGGGTCCGGGGGCCACCATCCTGCAGCAACTATCGCTGCAGATCTGGTGGCAGCCACCCACAGGCACACGCCGCACCATGCAGCTGGAGAGCTACCGCCCGGTGCAAATCCCCATGCCACCCACATGAGAACTCTCGAACCAGAAGCCGGTCTCACGCTGATCGAAATCCTGATCGCCGTATCTCTGCTCAGCCTGCTCTCGGTGGGTATGTTGATGGCCATGCGCATCGGTTTCAACACCATGGAGAAGACCGACGCGCACCTCGAACAGAACCGCCGCGTATCGAACTCGAGCAAGATCGTCGAGAACGAAATCGCCGGATTCACATCCACTCTCGCCGACTGGCATCCCGCGCCGGAGATGCACCAGACTGTGCCTTTCGCGCAATGGGAAGCGCAGAGCATGCGTTTCGTGACCACCTATTCTTTGCAGGATGCGTGGCGCGGCAGAGCGCAGATCGCCGCCTTTCAGGTGATTCCCGGGGACCACGGTGCAGGCGTGCGATTGATCGTTAACGAGACTCCGTACACCGGACCCGCCCAGGCTGGCCAGTCCATCGTCTCGATTGACGCCAACGTTTTCCGCTTCGCCCCGATTCTGCCCGGCCCGCAGTCGTTCGTGTTGGCCGACCGTCTGGCCTTCTGCAGGTTCTCCTATCTGGAGCAGCGCTATCAGGCGCCCTTCCGCATCTGGCGTCCGGACTGGATCCAACCCCAGCAGCTTCCGCTTGGCGTCCGGATTGAAATGGCGCCGCTCGACACTACGCCCGCCGAGCTGCACGTCTCGACTATAACCGTCCCGCTGACGGTGAATTCGCAGCCGGGGGTTTATTATTCCGATGCCCAATAAAATCCCCCTTCTGAGCCGCGACCGTGAGGGAGTGGTCACTTATTCAACACGCAGAGGCTCCGCCCTTTTGACCGTGCTCTGGCTCACCGCGGCCCTCGCGGCTATCGGTCTGGCCGTCGCCAACAACGTGCGTGGAGAAACCGAGCGCGCCGCCACCAACGTCGACGACACCAGGGCATACTTCCTCGCCCGGGGCGCCATCGAACGCGCCATTCTGCGCATGCAATGGGGGCCGGATTTTTACACGCGCGGCGCTCCCACCATGGATCTTCCTTTCCCCGACGGCCAGGTCCGCGTCGAGATTATTCCCGAAACCGCCAAACTAAATCCCAACTTTGCGCGGCCCGAAGAACTTCTCCGGCTCCTGATCGCCCTGGGCGTGCCCGAAGATCGCGCGTCCGGAATCACCGCGGCGATCATGGATTGGCGAACGCCCGCCGATCCCCTGCATACCAGCCCCTTTGATCAGTTTTATCTCGCCCAGTCTCCGTCTTTTTTGCCGCGCCACGCGTCTTTTCAGGAGAACGAGGAATTACTGCTGGTGAACGGTATTACGCCGGACCTCTTTTACGGAACATCGATTGACAACTCCCGTGCCGGTCTGCGCGACTGCGTTTCCGTTTTCGGCGGCGGCGGCGCGGTTGATATCAACACCGCGCGCCTCGAGACATTCGTCGCCGTCGGCATCGATCCAGTGGACGCCGCCGCTATTGTGCAAAACCGCGCCCAGCACCCGGTGCTCGACTACACGGAGCTGGCGTCTATCCAACAATCCCTCGGCCCTTCCGGCGCGCACCTCACTCTCGGCGGCCAGACCATGTTCACGTTGCGGGCTACCGCGCGCATGAGACAGCCGGATGGCAGACTCTCCGATCTGCGCCGCACGGTCGCCGCGCTCATAAAATTCAACTATCCCGGCAACAGGCAGGGAAAGCCGCCCGGTGTTGAAGTGGTCCGGTGGTATGACCGCGCCTGACATCGAAGCCGTCGTTGCTCCGGTCGAATCCGCAACGCCGGGAGCCTCGCGATTGCGCCGCATGTTCGTGTTTGGCACGGGCTTCGGCATTGCCATCGGAATACGTAATCTCGAAGTGGCGATCGTACGCTCGCGAGCCGCCGGACCGAGCCTGCTCGGCGTAACCACTATCGTCGACTTCCGCTCCCGCCCCGCCGCCGAATGGGGCGCTGAGCTGCTGGGATTTCTCGCCGGCGCGAATGGGAAATATCTGACGGCCACCGTGGTTCTGGCGCGCGAAGAAACCATCGTGCGGACTCTCAAGATTCCCAGCGTCGCCGACAAAGATATCCAGGGCGCGGTCGAGTTGCAGATCGACACCCTGCATCCCTGGGGCGACGAGGAAGTGGCGTGGACATGGATGCGCACCGAGCGGGACCGCGACACCATCCTGGTCGGTCTGGTTCGCAAAGCGCTTCTCGGCGATTACGAAACGCTTTTTTCGGAAGCGGGTATTGGTCTGGCCGCCGTCACCTTCTCCTCGGCCGCCATCCATGCGGCGCTGCGTATCTGGAGCGCCGCGCCCGCTTCCCTTCTTTGTTTCGCGGTATCGAACGAGCAGGAGCGCGGCCGCACCGAAGTTTATGGCGAAAGCACCGCCCGCGCCGTCTACTCGGCGGAGTTCGCGTTGCCGCCGGAACGCGCTCTGGCGATTTCGCGCTCCGAACTGAGGCTCGAACCCGGGTATCCCGCGTCTTCTCTCGCCGAAGCGCTGCCACTCCCATCGGGCGCTGCTGCCGAATATTCCCCGATCGCCTGGTCTGCGGCACTGGCAGCCTCCGCGCCGCTCGTCACTCGCTTCGCCAACCTGCTGCCTCCCGATCGCCGCGCGTCGAATGTGCGCAAACAGCTTTGGCTGCCGGCCGCCCTCGGCGCGCTCGTGTTGCTCGGTCTGCTCCTGGGATTCGTAGTCTTGCCGGCCATCGAACAACGCCGTTACCTCGCCGAACTCAATGCCGAGATGAAGCGCCTTGAGCCCGCAGCGTTGCGCGCGCAATCGCTCGATCGCAGGATCGCCTTGGATCGCGCGAAAATCGCGGCACTCGACGATTTCCGCCGCCGCCCGCAAGCCGATCTCGACGTGCTCAATGAACTGACGCGTCTTCTTCCTCCCCAGGTGTGGACCAACTCGATCGAGATTTCTCCCGATTCCGTTGTCATCGCCGGTGAGGCCGATCAGGCTGCGCCTCTCTTGAAGCTGCTCGATTCATCGCCGCTGTTTCAGAATTCGGAGTTCGCGCTCTCGGTTACACACAACGCGCAAACCGAACAGTTCCGCATCAAGACCATGCGCCGCAATCGCACAGGACGCACCACGCCATGAACCTCTCACCCGGCGTGCGCAAGCTGCTTATGATTCTCGTGCCCAGCCTGCTGCTGATTACCGCCTATACATATTTTGAAGACTCTCCGGCCACCACGGCGCCCGCGGCGGATTCCGGCAACATCGCCCTCGCGCGGCAGCGCACGGTCAGGCTGCGACAGATCGCCGCGCTGGTTCCGGCGCGCGAGGCCGTGCTGAAGCAGACCACGTCCGATCTGGCCGATCGCGAGCACGGCATCCTGCAGGCTGACACCGCGCCTCAGGCGCAGGCCTTGCTGCTCGAGATCGCGCGCCGCGTGGGAAAAGGCGAAGATATCGACGTACGCGGTGGCGACTTCGGTGCACCCAAAGTCTTCGGCGAATACGGGCTGGTGTTCGCTACGGTAACTTTCGAATGTCACATCGAGCAGCTGGTAAACTTCCTCGCCGATCTGACGCACCAGACTGAACTGATTGTTCCCTCCGAAGAGCGCATCACCTCGGGCAGCGCCAAAGAGAAGCTGATGAATGTGCGCATAGTGCTGGCCGGCATCGTGCCCAAAAAGCTGGTGCCTGAAAAGAAAGGTCCGGGAGCATTTTGAGACCCAAACTGATCGCGCTCAATGGCCTGTTGCTATGCGCGCTGGCGGTGGTCGCATGGCAGGCCCGCATGCGCTGGGAAGAGGCGCAGACGTTGCGCCGCACCACCGTGAATGTCCCGGTCAGGCCCGTCGCTCCGCCGCCCATCGCACCCGCTCCGAAACCCGACGCCGCTGTGGCCACCAAATACGCCGATGTGGCGGAGAAGAATCTCTTTTCGAAGGATCGCAGCGCCACCGTGATCATCGATCCGCCCAAGGTGGAAATCCCTAAACCGATGCCTCCGCTCCCTGTGGTCTATGGAGTGATGGGCTTGCCCAGTGGGACGAAAGCCATCATGTCGGAGAAGGCCGGCGCACCCAGCACCACCATTCGCTCCGGCGAGAGCATCGGGGAATTCAAGGTCGCGGCGCTCGATACACAGAACGTAACGTTCGAATGGAACGGCAAACGGGTGACGCGCAAGATCGACGATCTGATCGACCGTTCCAGCAGCCAGACAGCGGCAGGACAACCGGCAGTGGCGGCGGCTGCCGCGCCTGGTGGACCCGCCGTGGCGCGTCCCGCGTCGCCACCTCCACCGGCCGCGCCGTCAAGGCCTGCGACCTCCGCGGATCTGGGCGAGAGTACGACAACCATGACCAGGGCAGTCAAGCCGGGCGACACTTCACCGGCCGGATCGACGGTCGACGGCTACAGGAAAACCTGTATCACCACTTCCTTCGGCACTCAGTGCCAGTGGGTGAAGCAGTGACGAAAACGGAATTATCAATATGAAAACATCTATTACTCTTTTTGCACTTCTTGCCACGGGGCTGCTGATGGCCCAATCGGATCAGAAGCCGGCGGATAAAGAGACGGCGAAGAAGGCCGCTGTCAAAAAGCCCGCGCCACTTACCATTCCGAAGGACGCTGTCAAGAATCCGGATGGGACCTACTCTTACACCGACAAAGAAGGTAAGAAGTGGAGGTATGTCAACACTGCTTTCGGCGTGATGCGGAGCGAAGACAATCCGGATGCCCCGGCTTCGGCCATCCCGCCGGCTCAATGGACCAAGGCTACCGATAACGGCGATACCGTGATCTTTGAGAAGCCCACTCCTTTCGGGCCGGCGCGCATGGAAAAGAAGAAATCCGATCTGACCCCGGAAGAGCGCGCTTTTCTCGATAGCCAGGCGGCAACATCCAAATGAGCGCACGCCGTTTTCTATGTGTAGTCTGTGTGCTGGCGCTCGGCGCCATGCTGCCGGCGCAACAACCGCCCCCCGCCGCGCCTCCACAAACCCAACCGGCCAGCCCGACCGCCGGCCCATTCAATCTCAACAACGTTTCACTGCTTGAAGTGATCAACGAACTTACGCGCGAACTGCACATCAACTACGTGCTGGACGCCAGTATCAAAGGCGCAGGCAGCGTCACCGTCAACACCTTCGGAACCATACGCGAAGTAGACCTGCGGCCTTTGCTCGAGACCATCCTGCGCATGAACAACCTTGCCATGGTCCAGGTGGGCAACCTATACCGCATCGTACCCGTGGCCAACGTGGCCAGACAGCCGATCAGTCCCATGAACGAGACCGATCCTTCGAAGCTGCCCGATGACGAGCGCATGTTATTGAACCTGGTCTTCCTGCGCTACGCGACATCCGCGGAGATGGTCAAGATCCTGAGTCCTTTCATCGGCGACGGAGGCCAACTCACCAGTTACGACCCGGCCAATCTGCTGATCGTACTCGATAACAGCCGAAACATGCGGCGCACCCTGGAACTGATCGCCATGTTCGACAGCGATACCTTCGCGGGACAGCGCGTGCGCGCCTTCGAAGTAAGTCATGGCCGCCCCAGCGATATCTCGCGGGAACTCGAACAGATATTTAAGGCTTACTCGCTTTCGGGAGATCACGGAGCCATCCAGTTCCTGCCTATTAATCGCATCAACACCATCCTTGCGGTAGCTCCTAATCCCGGCGTGTTTCCCGAGGTTGAGAAATGGCTGGCCAAACTCGATATCACGGCCAAGGTGACAGCCGGGTCGATTCAGAATAATGTCTACAAACTGAAATACCAAAGGGCCGAGATTCTGGGCGGCATGATTACCCAACTCTACGGCGGCTGCGCCCCCGGCGTAAGTGTCGGCGGCGCGTACGGTCTTCCCGGTAATTCGAGTTACCCATCGTCCAACTATGTTACAGGCGGCGGGATTAACGGTGGTGGAGGCTCCTACGGGTCCGCCTATGGCGGAGGAGGAGCCTACGGTTCGCCCTATGGGGGCGGAGCAAGCGGCGGCGCTTACGGATCTCCTTACGGCGGCGCCGGAGCGGGATACGGCGGTTCCCCCTACGGCGGCAGCGGCTACGGTGGCGGCAGCTATGGAGGAAACTGCGGCGGCGGGTTTGGCTCGCCTTTCGGCGGCGCTGCCCAAAACTATGCGGCAACTCCCGCGGTCAACGGCGCCGGAGCCGCGCCCACTACGTTCAACGGCACCCCCGGCGCTGCGACACCGCCGGCGACCAGTCCCGACCAGACCGGAACCTACCTCGCAAGCGCTCCCAGTCCGGGCTATGGCGGCGGATTCCCCGTGATGCCTCGCATTATCCCGAATCCTTTTGACAATACTCTCCTGGTACAAAGCACGCCGGAGCAGTGGGAACAGATCACCAACCTTCTGGATAAACTCGACGTGGCGCCGCGCCAGGTGCTGATCGACGCCAAGATCTACGAGGTCGATCTCAACGGCACTTTCTCGGCGGGGGTCGAAGCCTTCCTGCAGCAGAAAGGAGCCACCAATGCGGCTGGAATCACGTCCACGCAACTCCTCGGCTCAAACAACAACGGCACCTTTGGAGGGACGATTTTGTCCGCCGGCACGCTGGTAGGTCAAAGCCGGCAGTTACTCGCCATGTTGCAACTGGAGGAGACTAAATCCAAAACCAAGGTGCTTTCCTCTCCCAGCGTGATTGCTACCGACAGTATTCCCGCATCGATTACCATTGGCGATTCGGTGCCCACGCTGAGCTCTCAGGCGGTCAACCCCGGCATCTCTTCCGGCGGAACTTCGCTTTTTACGCAGACTATTTCCAACACCAGCACCGGCATCGGGCTCAATATTCTGGCCCGCGTCAACTCGAGCGGTGTGGTTACCATGGTGATCAACCAAACGGTGACCGCCCCGGAGGCGAATCCGACTAATACCAACATCGATTCTCCCTCGTTCTCGCAGCGCAACGTAAGCACCCAGGTCACCGTTCAGGACGGCGACACCATCGCAATCGGCGGTATTATCAGCGAAAGCACTACCGAGTCCTCATCGGGCATTCCGCTGCTGGATCGCATTCCCTATCTCGGCGCCGCCTTCGGGCAGAAGTCATATACCAAGCAACGCACGGAGCTGATTGTGTTCCTGACGCCGCGCGTGATATACGATACCAATCAGGTACAGGATGCGACCCAGGAGCTGAAAGATAAAGTCAAAGGACTTAGAAAAATAATCCGCAACGACCAACAATAGGTGTTAAAACCGGTAACGGAGGCGGCGTCCCGCGACAGATGGACGCTGATCCGCGGAGCTCGGCAACTGCTGACGTTGCACGGACCCACCGGACCCCGGCGAGGGCCCGCACTTAAAGAACTCAACATCATTCAGGACGGCGCTCTTCTTATTCGCAATGGCAGAATCGAGCAACTGGGGCCTGCCAAAAGGGTCGAGAACCTGGCCCAATCGCGCCATGCGCTGGAGATCGACGTGCATGGGGGGATTGTGCTGCCGGCATTTGCCGACCCTGACGCAGTGCTGGTTCTGCCTCCCCACACAGATACACGGTTAAAGGTTCTGTCCCAGCGCCGAGTGGAAATCGCGGCGACAGCGACTGCGGCCGACTGGGTGCGCGCGGGCACACTTTCCCTGGGCGCTCACACCGGTTACGCTGTCGAGCCGCGGGATACGTTAAAAATTCTCCGCATCCACGCCACGCTGCAGAAAAAGCCGCTGCGCATCCGCTCCATTCTCTCCCCTCTGTTCGGAAGCGACGTTCTGCCGAAAGACTTCGTCGAAACATTGCTGCCTGCGATCCGTACCAAAAAACTGGCGACTGTGCTCGAGTTGGCCGCGGGAAACGTGGAAGCGATGCGCGCGCTGGCAACCGCGGCCGCGGCACTCGGGTATTCCATCCGCATGCGGGCTAAAGGCCCACCCGATCGGGACATGCTGGAGTTCGCAGCCTGCGCAGGAGTTATCTCCATGGTGGCGCCCGCCGGCTTTACATGCCCGGCCGCGCTGGCCGAACTCGGCTGCGTGCATGTCATACCCATGACCGAAGCCTTGCGTGAGGACCGCAATCAGCGGGTGCATGTACGCCAGGCCGTGGAGGCGGGAACTCCTCTGGCGTTAGGTTCGGGCTACGGGACGCGCGGAAACGCCGCATTCAATCCGCAGTTCCTGCTGCATCTCGCCTGCGAACGTCTTGGCCTCAGCTGCGAGGAGGCCATCGTCGCCACCACGTGGAATGCGCTCTGTGCACTGCGCATGTCGCACGTGGCCGGATCTCTCGAGCCCGGTAAATATGCCGACATCGTGGTCATGGATGTCCCCGATTATCGCGAGTTGGCGCGGCGTGTAGGCGACAGCGACGCAACGCTGGATGCGCGCGGGACACGTTGTTTACTGCCGGGCGGCGCTCGAGCTGACTGGATTAAAACCCGCCTGAACCGGGCCGGATTAAAACGGGATTAAATCGGGCAACGACGGCCACGGCTCCGCGTCCTTCTGGAGCGAGGCAGGTTATCATATGCGACGTCTTATTCCAACCATTCTGTTGCTGGCCGCAGCCGCCAACGCACAATACACTCAGTCCTACGATCGCCCGTATGGCGATCGCGATTACGCGCGCCAGGACCGTGCTCTGTTCGACCGCGTCCGCGCCGATCTGGACCGGGCCAGCAGCTATCCTTACGCTTCCCGCGAGGATCGTAAACGCTTCGACGAGGCGCGGCGCGATCTGTTCGATTTTCAATCCCGTTTCGAGCAGGGCCGTTACGAACGGCATGAGCTGGATAAAGCCATCGGACGAATCGAGAAAGTGGTCAGCCACAATTCTCTCGACCCGCGCAGCCGCGGAGCTCTTGACGACGATCTGCGCACTATGCGGGACTACCGGGCTTTCCGCGATCACAAGGAATACCGGGACTACGGGTACGGGTTCCAAAGATAAGACCACAAAGATAAGACCACAAAGATAAGACCACTCCCTGACGGTCGCGGTTCAGTTATGTGGGCGCGGCTGGCCATACGGACGCAGCTCTCACGGGGTTCGGGTTGCCGTGCGATATTCAGTTGTCAAAGAGCTCTGTTGCCAAATTTTTCAGGCGGCCGATGGCATGATTTGACGCATAAAATCGAGCTGTCTGCTGGCCGATTCGGACGATTCGGTTCGATTTGTAAACGCAGTCTCAGCGGCACTCTCTAAAACACTATCGGCAGAGACAGGCTCGACAGCGGGTGTGATGGCGGCGAGCAGTTGGACTTTGGCTTGATTATTTATTTTCGGCACGACCTCCGCGAAGCCGGCGAGGCCGAAGCGGGAGGCGTCCACATCTTCGGGGAAGGTGGCGGCGCGGAACAGGCGTTCATTCTGGAGGCGGTGAAGATCGGCGGTGGCGCGGCGGACGATGCCGGCGGTTTGATTGCGCGCGCGATCGATGCCAGCCTGAGTGGTTGCGTGGCTGGCGTAGATCATGGGATCCAACGGCCGGCTATAAGGTTCGATGTCGCCGTAGATTAGTTGTGCGTGCCTGCGGCGAGCCTCCTTGTCCACGACCTCCAGAAGATCGGCCTCGGCGGTGGCGCAACGGCGCAGACGCCAGGCTCCGCGGATGATTTCGGTGGCGAACATTTCTTCCATGGGGCCGGCGGGGCTGAGGTTAGTCCACATGGCGCTATAGAGGTTGTTGTACTCTTCCTGTTCCTGAGGCTGGACGCAGTTTTCCC
This sequence comes from Terriglobia bacterium, assembly GCA_963719785.1. Classification (GTDB taxonomy): domain Bacteria; phylum Acidobacteriota; class Terriglobia; order Bryobacterales; family Bryobacteraceae; genus BOG-234. The sequence continues at coordinate 53,211 of CAVRCX010000021.1, read as the reverse complement.
TGGTGAAGAGGCCGGAGGAGACGGCGTTTTTGGAGGACCGGGCTTTACCCTCATCGGTGCGCGGGCCGGTAGAGAGCTGGGCGTTTTTGCGATTGGCGGCGATTTGAGCTTGTGTTGCCATGGAAATGGCTCCTTGTTCTTTTTGAGATTGGGGCGGAGCGGCGGCGGCTCGGCTTCCGGTCCCAGGGTACTCCGGGGTGTCAAGCGTTTTGGGGGTTGGACGGGATGTTTTGTTGCAAATGCTGGGTAAATGGGCGATAGAAATTTGTGATCGCGATTTCCTGGGGAGTACGTTGCCGATCGCTTCGTCTCGGGTTTGCCCGTAGCGCATCACGCCAAGCAGCCCAAGCGCATCGGCGATCCAAGGGGCCGTCCTCCTCTCGGAGCCTGATCCATCGACAGGACAGTGTTACAGTGTGAGTTTTAGTTCAAATCGAGCGTGCCGCCGAGCCCCCTTGAGTATGGAATCGTTTTGCGTCGGATCGTAAGCAAATTATTCTTTCCTCGATCGTTTGTACGTGCATGCGCGCGACCGACACTTTCCCTTCCGTCACGGCCACCGTAGCCATGGAAGAGGAGCCGCTGCCGGTTCTTGCGGACCATGCCATTTCGCGCGCGATTTTGGACGCGGAACTCAGTGCCGCCCGCCGCATCCAGATGCTGGCAAGCTGCAAAGTGGCGCCGCTTCCCGAGATCGAGGACCCCCAAGCCCTGACATTCGAGAACAACGCCGAATCCGTCCCCGCCGACGTCGAGGGCCTAATGACGGACACGGCTCCAGGCGTTGGACGTTTTCCGGGACCTCGTGACCTCGGCAGGCGGGACATTCGAGCTGAAATCCGCTTACCGGCCGCCAGCCTATCAGGCCCATCTCCACGATGTCTGGGTCAAGTGGATGAAGGAACTCCGCAACAACCGGACCGCCGGCTGCCAGGCGCTGCGCGAGGAAGTGGGGGCCGAATTCAGGCGCCATCAACTGCTCGCCAGACAGCAACCGGTCCCGGCTTCCGACCATGAGATCGGACTCGCTTTTGATGCGGCTGTCGCCATGCCCCGTGGCGCCCGCCTGAATCGAAAGCGCGTCACCGTTGATAAGCTCGCGGCCCTCGCCGGCATCAGGCGACCGAACAGCCGCCGTGATCCGGTCCACTTCACCTTGCTTCCACAGCATCTTGCTGCCACTAGCCGCGCCCAAACCACAGCTTTCATTTCGAGCGGGGCACGGACCTTCGCGACAGATCAGAGGTGATCTCCGCGAACGCCTTATCGTGGGAGTCAGGGCGACAACGCGACTCCTCATCAAAGTGGATTGGAGATATACCGTCACGAATTGGCCCCAAATCTCCCGAGGATTCGATACCCTAGCAGCCCGTGGCGCAACTCGACTTTTTTCCTGGCCTGAGAAGAGGAATCACTTTACGATGGAGACATGTCATTGGGCAAGCGAGGGCCAGATGAGAAGCAGGAGCCGATCTGGATCGAAGCGGCTCGCCTTGCCACTCCCGCCGGCCACCCCTTCTATGAGCGTTTGAACCGGCTGTTGAGCAAGCGCGGATTCGACGCGTTCGCCGAATCGGCATGCGAATCGTTTTACGCGAAGGTGGGCCGTCCGGGTCTGGCGCCCGGAGTTTATTTTCGCGCACTTCTGGTCGGGTATTTCGAGGGCATAGATTCCGAGCGGGGTATCGCATGGCGGACAGCCGATTCGCTGGCCTTGCGGTCATTTCTGGGTTTTGAGCTGGGGCAGTCGACGCCGGATCATTCGACCATCTCGCGAACGCGCCGTCTGATCGATGTGGAAACGCATCGTAAAGTTTTCCTGTGGGTATTGGGCATGCTGGCGGAAGAAGGCTTGCTGAGAGGCAACACCGTCGCGGTGGACGGAACCACTCTGGAAGCCAACGCGGCGTTGCGCTCGATCGTCCGCCGGGATAACGGTCAGGGTTACGACGACTTTCTCAAAGGTCTGGCAAAAGAATCCGGCATCGAGACGCCTACCCGTGAGCAGTTGGCAAAGCTGGACCGCAAGCGGAAGAAAAAGGGCAATAACGACGACTGGAAGAACCCGCACGACCCGGATGCGCAGATCACAAGGATGAAAGATGGCCGTACGCATCTGGCCCACAAGGCAGAACATGCAGTGGATCTGGAAACGGGAGCCGTGCTGGCCGTGACCCTGCAGCCCGCCACCGCCGGTGATACCAATACGCTGCACGAAACACTGACACAGTGCGGCGAACATATTCGGGAAGTCGCGGCCGATACGGACAACAAAGCGGAGCAACTGAACCCGCAAGGTCCCGCCGAGCTGGTGCTCGACAAGGGCTATCACAGTAATGATGTGCTGATAGTTCTGAAAGAAGTCGCGGTTCGGAGCTACTGTTCCGAGCCGGACCGCGGCCGCCGGAACTGGATCGGCAAGGAAGCAGAGAAGTCAGCGGTATATCAGAACCGCCGGCGGATCCGAGGTGAGCGCGGAAAGCGCCTGTTGCGCCAGCGCGGCGAGCGAGTCGAACGAAGCTTCGCCCACATGTACGAAACCGGAGCCATGCGAAGAACCCACCTGCGGCGGCATGACAACATCATCAAACGGTTGCTCATTCACGCCGGTGCGTTCAACCTTGGACTGGTGATGCGAAAAATATCGGGGTGCGGAACCCCGAGAGGCTTGCAGGGAAGCCTGAATGCGCTTCTGTTCTTTGCTCAGCTGTTGTGGAGAGTCACTGTAGGCGCCCTACCGCGACCACGGCATCTATCAGAGCCTCGCGCGGTAACTTTGCCGGAAAACGCGACGCCTTTTCGGATACCTGCTCTTTGCCTGCATTCCGGCACTCCGTCTTTGAAAATCAGTTCAGCCACGGGCTGCTAGGGCCTCTCACGGTGAATTTGTATTAGAGTGCGCGGCCCCGCGTTTTCCCCCGCCAATGAGCCCCCACCCGTGTTTCGCGCGACGAGAAGCGCCAAAAGTTTGCCTCAGAACATCTTTTTAACTCTCTGCTTTTTGCAATAATTGATACGTATGGCAAAGGAAGTTGAGCCCCATGCGGCAGGCAACTGTGTTTGATGACGTAATGAACGAAACCCTCGCTTTGCATAAAGCGGATGGGCAGATAAAAAACGGCATTAGAGCCCATGTAGGTGACAAGGTCCTCATCGACGATGTGACCGTGAAGATCGAAGCTGGTGACAGGCTGGTTCGTCTTTTGCCCAACGGAGCAAAAGAAGAGTTGGTCGTCGTCGATCCGGGCTTTAACCAAGGGCTAGGGATGGAGATCCCCCCGCACTTTCAGGTGAGTGTTCAGAAGCCGTGGATGGAGAAGACAAAGCCTCAATCTGTTACATATAACGTCACGGGCTCGAACGCTCGCGTGAATGTTCATTCTCACGATCACTCCACAAACGCAGTGAACTTTGGGTCTTTTGCGCCAGTTTTTATGGAGGCGCGCAAAGCGCTCGAAGCGGTCAGTGATGAAAATGAGCGCGCCAAACTTCAGGCCAGCCTTGATGCACTGGAAGCTGCGCGCGAAACGGCGGATTATGCAACCCGCTTCGCGGGATTTGTTCAGCTTGCTGCGAATTGGATGACAATAATTGGGCCGTTTTTGCCTGCGCTATCGGAGCACATCAAGTAAGAACTATGCCGGATGATGACCTCTCGGAGAATGTCGCTCCCGCCGTGCTCGTTACCGGCGCCAACGCCCGCGTGAATATTAACTCGCAGGACCACTCGACGAATATGACCTCACAGGCTATCCATGGGCAGCAGCTATCCGCAAGCCCCGAATGGTTTGACCGACGTTACAAAGTGTTCACTGATGTGGAGGCGTTTATGAGCGCGGTCCTCCGCCAAGACGGTGATATCACGTTGATAGGACCGGGCGAATACCGAGATTTTTGCGAGGCAAGAAAAATGGGGCATATGCTTTTTGGCCCAGCAGTACGGACCTATTTGGATGAGGTGGATGCCACTGCCCGAGGATACTGGGCCGCAAAACGAACTATTTCAAGAGCGATCCAGACAGGCAACCAGAAAGACATCGATAACTTTGGCCGCGTGTCTCTGGAGATGGTGAGACTGTTTGAGTGTCGGATGGCAATATTTCGCCCCGAGATTGGCATCGTCCCGTAGAAGGTTCCCCTGACTGTCTTATGCTGTTGTCTCGCCTGAAGATCTGACGGCTAGATTGATCGAGCAGTCTGAACTGTTGATTGAGATCCGAGAATTGGGGCCGGTTGCATTGTAGACATGCTGAATGATGGGCGGCGCAGGGGGCCTGTTTTTGATCTGAACCCTCTGCACGTCGAGAATTTTGCGACCTTCATCCAGAGCCTCTCCGGCTTCGCTTTCAAATCCCCCCGCCGCCAGCGGAGCCTGCGAATTCGGCTTTCCCGTTCTCCTTGCCGTCAGATCGGCTTGGCCCAAAAAACCCAATCGGCTACCTGCTACGGTCAGAGCGGCAAAGTGGGCCAGCACATTATCGGCTTCTTTCCCCGCCGGTTCTGAGAACGACGTGTGTGCGGTAGCAAGAGCAGTTGCGTAGCCGACGATCAGATCCCTATTGCGGGCAAGGTAACACTTCGCCTCAGCCGGAACGAGCGCCCCTGCATTGTGTGTCTGTCGTGCAGCGGAACGCCCTGCTCTAAGTGCTTCCTGAAATTTTTTATCCAGCGTATTCCGCTCGGCTCTGAACAGGACATCAGCATGATTGATGATTTCCTTCACTCGCGGCGAGCTGATCTGAGGTACTTGCATGACGTAACCCGTTGGCCGATCTTCCTCGATTATATTGTGCTGGCGTGATCCGGGTCAAAACGGAAGGGAAGTCGTCGAGATCCCGGCGCTCACGGTGCGCATCGCGTTGCCAGTATCGCGTTCTGTTGAGTCGCGACCGCTGCGGACAGACGCGGCGCCGACACTGGGAACGACAGGTCGTTGGTGCCGATTTATCGGGACAGAAGCCTAAGCGGATGTAAAACGCCCATCTTGCTGATGTGATTCCAAAATGATTGTCCGCAAGTCCGGTTGGCGGAAGTTTCGGGACCGCTGTGCAGATCACGCGCCACTCGTACCAAACGTTTTGCGGGCCGGATGGGCGGAAGTTCCACCGGATGACACCTTGCGTTCAGCTATCTGTCAGGCGTGGATGCACGAGGAGCCCCCAACCGGCCGCGAAGCCGCCCGCTTGCCGTACAGGTCAAGTTCATTCTGTTTGCGGTGTGCCGCCCAACGTTTTCGAGGGCATGTATTTGCTCGGCAGGAGCGATACCGAACCGGGCCAGCGACAGGACCATGGCTCGGACGCTGACATGAGGCGTCGCGGCTGGGCCTACGTATCCGCAGTCCCTGCACCTGAAGACGGGCGAGCTGATGTTCCCTTCGAGTCGAAGTCTCTGAAGCATCGAGTCAAGGTCGTCTCGCAGCGAAATGAGTGCGTCGAAAGACATGTCTGGATGCCACCGATCGCGCAGTCGTTCCACCATCTGCCCGAACCAAACTCTCTGTGGATCGCCTGCGGCCATGAATCGATTATCCCGGGTTCCGATCATCCGGCGCGGGCTGGCAGGCGGGAGAGATATTGCGTTCCGGCCCGGCCGTGCCGTTTCCGCAGCCGGACGCTGGAATTGCGTCACGGCATCCACTCCGGGACATCCTGATCTCGCGGCAATGGAGCCGCCAGTATGGCATGCAGGCAAAAGAAGCGATGAAACGGCACAAGCCAAAGACGATCCTCCGGTGTCCGGACCTCGAACACTCAAAGAACACCGTCGTCAACTCGCTTGCGGCCAGTTCGCAGGAATCTTACCGCCACGCCATCGATGAGTTCATCGGGTGGTACTGCTCCGAATCTCGCCTGGCATTCAATCGGACCGTGGTACTTCGGTATCGGTTCTTCCTGCAGCAGAAGAATCTGGCTCCATATGAGGCGTCGGATTCCGTTCTGTTAGCTCCCGAACTGGCGGCGATCATTCGCGGGCGAAGGGGCAAAGCGGCTGGGACTAAGGATCGGAAACTGGCTGACGGCGCATCAATGCCGCTCGCTGCTGCCGCACCCTGTCCGGATCATCTCAACGGAAAGCCCGATCGGGCCATTCTGGCGGTTCTGATCGGCTGCGGTCTCAGGCGCGCGGATTTGGTTGGGCTCCGGGTCGCCGACCTTCACATCGAGATCAGGACGTTCAAGCTCCGCTTCGGAGAAGACTTAGGTCTGCGTTTTTCACGTTTCATGAGGTGGGGCGTCCAGGCCCCCGCAGTGGGGTACGTGACAATGTCGTCGAGGGCCGATCCAGTTACACTAGGGACGAGGGAAGGAGCACTATGGACGCCTTGGCGGAGAAGCTGGACGGACGACTGCGCGAGTGGAAACCGGAGACAGCGGCAGAGGCCCGGGAGCGCATCGCCGAGGTTATCGAACTCGCCGATCGCGACATCCTCGATATCGCGCGCTCGCGCGCCGCCGAACAGGAGGTCCTCGACCTGCTCGATGAACCCGCAACCAGGTGAGATCTGGCTCGCGGACCTCGGGCTCGCTGCCAAGACGCGTCCCGTCGTAGTCGTCTCGCGCCAAGACCCTGATCCGCCACGATCCCTCGTTTTGTACGTGCCTCTTACCACCCAGCGAAGGGACAGTCCGTATGAGGTGCCGCTGCCGCGGCTTCCGTTCCTTGATCGTGAATCAGTCGCCAACGTCCAAGGGTTGGGATCTCTGCCAACCGTGCGCCTTGAACGCCGAATCGGCAGGCTCTCGGCAGATGTAATGGGACGTCTGAAGGACGCGCTCGCCTTTGCTTTGGATATCGAACGGGCTTCCTGATAAACGGTACTCCGGCATCCGCAGGGCCATGCGGCGGGACTTTGGCAATCCAGGATTCCGCCTCGGCAGTCTGCCACAGAACAAGGAACGATTTTCCGGCCATTAGCTCGCGCGTGTGGTGTACCACCAACACTGCGCGGCTACATCCCAATACCGTTGACTCAACACCTCCTGCCTATAGAACAGACGCGGCTACCGCCGCATGTCCTCTCAGTGGGCGTGGTCGTGGTGGTGGTGCTGTTCGGAGCAATCGGCGGGGATGACGCAGCCGCTGTCGGAGATGGCGCAGTTCACGTGCTCGAACTGAATGGTGGTGTGGTGCAGATGGAAGCGGTCGCCCAGCACGTGATTCAGCCCGTGCAGAATACGGTCGCTCTGCGACGGCGGCATATCCTCGATCAGCACGTGGCAGCACAGCGCGCTGGAGTTCGAACCGAGGCTCCAGATGTGCAGATCGTGGACGTCGAGCACGCCTTCCACGCAGCGGATGGCCTGCGACACCACCGCCAGATCGAGTCCGCGGGGCAGGCCCTCGAGAAGAATATTCAGCGATTCGCGAATAATATCCCAGGCGGTCCACACCACCAGGAGCGAGATCGCGACCGACAGGATGGCATCGATGCGGAACCATCCGGTGGCGCGGATGACGAGCGCGCCCACTACAATCGCCGCCGAGCCGAGCAGATCGCCGAGCATATGGACGAAAGCTCCGCGTATATTGATGTCCTTATCGCCCGCCACATGCAAACCGAACATGATGCCGCCGTTCAGAACCATGGCGCCGGCGGCGACCCACAGCATCACGGTCTCATCCACGCCGACAGGGTTCATCAAACGCAACCAACTCTCGTAGAGAATCCAGGCCGAAAGCACTACCAGCGTCAGCGCGTTGACGAACGCGGCGAGGACTCCCGCCCGGTGATAACCGAAGGTGCGGGACTCATCCGCCGGCCGGCCGTGCAGGAACACCGCGAACCAAGCGAGAAGCAATGCCAGTGCATCTGTGGCATTATGTCCGGCATCGGATATCAAAGAGAGGCTGTGCGCACGAATCCCCGCCAGCAATTCGAAAACGACGAACGCGCCGGTGGCGAGGAGCGACCAGACCAGAACGCGTCCCGAGGCCTGCCCATGGGAACCGTGGGCGCCCTCCCCGTGACTGTGGTGCGAATGCAAAAGGCCTCCGGTCTTATTCTAGAACCTGAGTTATGACAAGAGCCAGTCAGGCAGCCGGGCGCTACATGGTTTGTACGGCCGCGCTATTGCTGGTGCTGGGGGTCGACCACTGGATTGTACGGATCAACGCGACCACATCCGCTCTCTACATGCTGCTGGTGGTGCTCGGCGCGGCCACTCGCTGGGGCCTGGCGGAGTCCATTTTCACTTCGATCGTCGGCGTATTTATCTTCAACTTTTTCTTCCTTCCCCCTGTAGGCACATTGACGATTGCCGACCCACAGAACTGGGTGGCTCTTATTGCCTTTCTGGTAACGGCGGTGACGGCCAGCAAGCTCTCCTCGAACGCCAAGCATCGGGCAGAAGAAGCGCTGACCGGCCGCCAGGAGATTTCCAGACTTTACGAACTGAGCCGCGCGCTGCTGATGGACGAAGGGCCGGATGCGGTGCGCCATTCAGTCGCGCAGGCTTCGCAAATTCTGCAGACCGGTGAAATCGCTTTCTTCGATGCGGCGGCTAATGAAGTTTACGGGATGGTGGATGAATCCCGCCTTTCTCACGCCGACCTGGCGCGCGTGGCCGAGACCGGCGAGAGCATGGTTCGTGGCGACAGCGCCGCCATACCCGTGCGCCTGGGTGCGCATATTATCGGCAGCCTGGCCACGGTTTCCTCCCGGCTGAGCCCCGCCGTGCGCGAGTCGGTGGCCAGTCTGCTGGCGATCAACTATGTTCGGGCGCATGCGGTGGAACGCGCGGCGGCCGCAGAGATTGCTCGGCGCAACGAAGAATTCAAATCCTCGCTTCTGGACGGGCTGGCGCACGATCTGAAGACCCCGCTTACCGCCATACGCACCTGCGTGACGCGCCTGATCGCGATTCCACCGCGCACGGAAGAGGTGCGCCAGGAACTGCTGAGTATCATCGATCAGGAATCGGAGAGGCTGCAGCTATCGATTACCGAGGCCATTGAGCTGGCGCGCATCGAATCGCACGAACTGCGCCTCGAGCGCGAAGTATCGAGCGCCTCGCAGATCGTCGACACGGCGTTGAGCGAGGTGCGCGACGAGAATCGCGGCCGCTTCTCGGTGGACGCCGATCCGTATCTGGATCTGTTCGTCGATACCGGCCTCATCCGCCGCGCGCTGCTGCAGGTGATCGAGAATGCCCGGAAATATGCCCCGCCCAATTCCCCGATCCGCATCGAGGCGCGGCAGGATGGGTCGAATGCTGCGATATCGGTTCTCGACCGGGGGCCCGGCATCAATCCGGACGAACTGCAGCGCATCTTCGAAAAGTTCTATCGGGGCCGGCGGGGCCGGGACAAAGTGGAAGGCACGGGCATGGGCCTCGCGATTGCAAAAGGTATCATCGAAGCTCATGGCGGAAAAATCCGCGCTGAAAACCGCCCCGGCGGAGGGGCCGGCATCGTCATGACCCTGCCGTTGCTGGCCAAAGAAGTTGCCGAACCCAGCTCTATAACTTGAGCACGACCCCTATCATGAACACTGCCACGATTCTTGTTGTCGATGACGAACCGCAATTGCGGCGCGCCGTGAAAGCCACGCTGACCGATCTGGGCTATTCCGTGATCGATGCCAAAACCGGCGAAGAGGCGCTCGAAATGCTCAGGCATGAGACGCCGGATCTGGTGCTGCTGGATCTCAACATGCCCGGTATCGGCGGCCTCGAGACGTGCCGCGCCATTCGGGAAACTTCCGACGTGCCAATTATCGTGCTTTCGGTGCGCAATACGGAACGGGATAAGGTGCAGGTGCTCGACGCCGGCGCCGACGATTATGTCACCAAGCCGTTTGGAATTCAGGAGCTTTTGGCGCGAATCCGGGCGGCTATGCGGCGTGTGCCTGCGTCGAATGACACAAATGTGCGCGTGGTGGTGAGCGATGAGCTGGAAATCGATTTTGCCACGCGGCGCATTACGCTCAACGGACATGTCGAGCGGCTTACGCCGAAAGAGTTCGATTTGCTTAAGTTTCTGGTCGATCATGCCAATAAGCCGATTGCTCATCGGAAGCTTTTGCAAACCGTTTGGGGGCCGGATTATGGGGACGAGGTGGAGTATTTGCGGGTGGTGGTGAATCAGTTGCGCAAGAAGGTGGAGCCGGTGCCTTCGAAGCCTAAGTATCTGCTGACCGAGCCCTGGGTGGGGTATCGGTTCGCCATGCCGGCGGCGGAATCGGCGGGTTAGCGGGCACCGTCGAAAAACACCTTATCGGTGGTCCCCCAGAATGGTAAACGACCGCGGAGGCCGATCGCCAATCGGCCACAGGTTAACCGACCTGGCCCACGTGGCCTATGAGGGTCAACGGTGTTTCACACGCACGGTGGCGCTGGCCTGGGTGCATGTCTGGCCGGACCCTCCCTCGCATTCGATCACATAGACCGTATCTTCGGTTGGCTGAACCGTCAGGGTGCCGACGGGTGGTAATCCGGTGCGCCGCTCCATTTCATTGCGGGAATTCGCGGCGGGTCCCCACTCCATCGTCACCGAATCGACCCCTCGGGTTGTCCATGCCAGCGTAGAGGATTCTCCGAGAGCGATCACCTTCGGCGTGGCTGTGAACGAAACAATCCCGGACGTTCCGGAGTACAGGATCGGAGCGAGGGCCAGCAGGAGAATGCGCCTCATGCCCGGATGCAGTGCACCCCGGCATCCAAAATTGGCTGCGTGGCTGCGCGTTAATGCCGCCCCAGATGCGCCTTTGCACGCAGGAAAATTTTCCGGAGCGGCATGGCGCCGGGCCACTTTCATCGGCAATTCAGCCGTTTTAGCCCATGGCGCTCTCCGTGCTGAGGTGGAGACGGAGGTTTCAGATGCCACTCATTAACCGTTGGCTCGAGTATCTCAATCAAATGCAGGTTCGCTATTCGCACTCCGTCCATCCCCGGGCGGAAACCGCGCGCGCCACGGCCGAGGCCGAGCGAGTGCCCGCGCACGAGTTCGCCAAGACCGTGGTTTATTTCAGCGAGAAAGGCTATGGATTGGCCGTGGTGCCGGCCGATGAATTTGTGGATATGGAAAAGCTGGCCCTGCTGCTGCGGCTGCAATTCGTCAGGCTGGCGACTGAAATGGAAATCGCGGAACTGTTCCCCGATTGCGAACTGGGCGCCATGCCGCCGTTCGGAGACATCTGCGAGATGCCGGTGACGGTGGACGCGGCGATCGCCGGAGAATATATCGCTTTCACATTGGGCACGCACCGGGACACGATCCGCATGAGCTTTGCCGACTTCCAGCGTCTGGCGAAACCGGCGGTGGGTCTGATCGCGATGCCACAGGAAGTTCTGGTTTAAGAGGGTTTTCATGCTGACGCACGACGATTTGAAGCGGCTGGCCGCTGTTACCGGTCCCTGCCTGACTATTTTTCAACCGTTGCGGGATGAATACTCGCAGGTCACCAGGCCGGACACCCGCATCGGGACTGCAATTCAGGAAGCCGACCGGTTGCTGGCGGCTAAAGGATTCAAACTCGCCGAGCGCGAAGATATGCTGCGGCCCCTGCACAAGGCTGCGTCGCATACGGAATGGGCGGGCCGGACGGGCAGTGTGATCATGTTCCGCGCGCCTGACTTCACGATGGTGCATTTCTGGCCTGAAGCGCTGGCGCCGCGCGTCCATTTTGGGCAGGAATTCCTGGTGCTTCCGCTGCTGCCGGAACTCTTGAGCAATCGCGACTTCTGGCTGCTGGCGCTCAGCATCAGATCCGTACGGCTGTTCCGTGGCGGGCGTAATGGATTGGTCGAAGCGCCCTTGCCGCGTGGCGTGCCGAGGAGCCTTTCGCAGAACGAGCAATTCGACCGGCCGGACCACAGTATGAGAGATCGTGCGGGCGCGGGCCCGTCCGTGGGAAACATGAAAGGCGTGCAGTTCGGAACATCCTCGGCGCACGAGCTGCAGCCCAATTATCTACATGATTTCTTCAAAGCGATTGAACATGGTATTCATCCGGTTCTTATGGCGGACCGCCAACCGTTGATTCTGGCGGGAGTGACGCGCGAGCTGGCGATTTACCGGCGTGTTAATGCGTACTCGCCGGTGCTTACCGGGGCCATCCATGGGAGCCCGGAAGCGCTCGGCATGGAGGCTCTGCAAACCCAGGCCATGGAATTGATAGCGGCATATTCCGCGATGGCGACCGACGGAACGCTAAGGGAAATGGACGAGGCGGCGAGCCATTCGCTGCTGGTGACGGATCCCGCGGAGATCATCGAAGACGCACGCATCGGCCAGGTGGACGAACTGATTGTGTCGGCAGCGGCGGCGGGACTCGAGCAACGTGAGGACTCTGTGAACTGGGCGGCGTTGGCTACGATTCGGAACTCGGGCAGGATCAGCGTGCTGAGCGCCACGCAACTGGAATCGGGGGTGGCGGCCATTCTGCGCTTTCGATCAGCCTAACCCAACTGGCTGACGAGGCGTGCCACCAGGTAGGCCGCGCCAGCTGCCAGGCTGCCGATCAACGCTGTTTCGATCGCGGCTCGGAACATGCCTGCGCCTATGGCTCGCCCTTTTGCCGCTCCGAAGGCCAGCAGGGCGATCAGCGTAAGTCCCGCGCTCCAGCGCAGCGCATCGCCGACCTTTATCCCCGTCGCGTAGGGAAGCAGCGGCAGAATTCCACCCGCAATATACGACGCGCCGATCGTCAGTGCGCTGTTGCGCGCACGGGCCGGGTCCGGCGGCTCGAGGCTCAACTCATTACGCAGCATGAAATCGACCCAGCGATTGGGGTTGGCGGTGATCTCGGCCACGGCCTTGTCGAGCGCCTCGTCGTGGAGGCCGTAGCCGGCCAGAATATCGCGTACTTCGATGCGTTCCGCTTCGGGCGCCTGGCGGATATGCCGCTGCTCCCGAGCCATCTCAGCGCGATAGTGATCCCGATCGCTGCGGCCTGCCAGATAGCCCCCGAGACCCATGGATATGGAACCGGCGGTCAGTTCGGCAATGCCTGCGATCAGGACCACAAAGCTCGAGTTCACTGCTGCCGAAAGTCCGGCGGCGAGGGCAAACGGAACCGTCAGGCCATCCGACATGCCGAAGATGATGTCGCGCACGGTGGCGCTGCCGGTGAAGTGGGCATCCGGCGTACCGGCCGGCGGCGGCTCGGCAGTCACGTAGTAAAGGCCCGGGGCTTGGCTTTGCCTCTTCTCGCCCATAGAATACCGAGACCGATGCCGACGAGGAGGATAGCCACGAGTTTGCGATTTTCATCCAGCGGGATGAAGCGAGTTTGTCCCTCCGTCACCTCGAAAACTCCCAGCGGCGTTGCCACTACACCCCCGCCGCCGCCCCCGCCTTCGTCAAGCATAGCCTCAGCGCCACGTTTGCCGGAGCCGCCGCCGAAGCCGTACGCGATTCGCGCCACGGGAATGACCGTCTTTCCCTGGGCGGTGATGGGATCGCCAAAAACCGATTTCACCGCAGCGCTGCTCTGTAGCGGCTCGACGATGGTTTTGAAGATTTCAGGCATGGCGACAGTCTTTCGCTCCTTGTATTGAGCATTTCGGCAGCCACATAACCACGCGGCTCACGCCAGACTCCAGCATAAGCTTTGCGTCATTTCACTCATTTATAGAGCGCGATCTGCCGATTCACCCAACGTCGAATCCACGCTCGGTGTCGAAATGCCGACCTCACAACACGCGCGGAAGGCCTTCAGGATGCACTGATCGTTGGTGGAGCCGTTATGCCTCAGATCAAAAAAATTCTATTCCCGGTGGATTTCTCTGCCAGTTGTCTGGGCGCCGCGCGCTACGTCGAGGCTTTCGCGGGGCGATTCGAAGCTGAGATTATGCTGCTGCACGCGGTCAGCATGGGAGAGCACAATCTGGCCGAGGAGTTGTTTCCGCGATGCGAGGCTCAACTGGCCGCGTACCTGACGGACGAGCTCAAGTACTACACGACCCAGCGCGTGTGCGTGTTGGGAGATCCCGCGCATGAAGTGGTGGAAGCCGCGCGCCGTTGGGGTCCCGACCTGGTTATGATGCCGACGCATGGATTGGGCGTGTTTCGCCGCTTTCTGATCGGCTCGGTCACAGCCAAGGTTTTGCACGATCTGGATTGTCCGGTGTGGACGAGTGCGCATTCGGAGGCCGCGCCGCCGCTCGAACAGATCCACTGCCGCCGAATCCTGTGCGCCATCGATCTGAACGAACGCAGCCGGAGCGTGCTCGAATGGACCGCGTGGCTGGCAGGCGAGCAGCAGGCCGAACTGGGGATCGTCCACGCCACCGCGCCCTTGCCCCAGGGGTATCTCGCGGGAACCGTCGAACAGGAACTCGCGCAATCGATCGCGGAACAGACGACGAAGCGTATCGAAATCCTTCAGGAGACAGTGGGCACCTATGCCCGGGTGATTGTCGGCTCGGGCGATCCGGCCAAAATAGTCGCCTGTGCCGCGAGGGATTTTCAGGCCGATCTGGTGGTACTCGAAAAACATGGCGCGGCGGGGGTTGGCGGATACCTGCGCCGGCACGCCTTCGCCATTCTGCGCGAATCGCCGTGCCCTGCTATCAGTATCTGAGCTGAGGGTTGGGTTAACATAGAAGCTTGCGGCGACTTTCTGCAATCCTGCTGCTGGCGCTTTTCAGCTTCTCGCTGATCGCTCCGGCGCTGGTTGCCGATACCGACGCAAGTCTTCCCGCCTGCTGCCGCCGCGCGGGCAAACATCATTGCGCGATGGCGGGGACATCGGGGGGACAATCGTCTTCCGGCCCGGCATTCGCGGCTGGCGGCAGATGCCCGTATTTCCCCGATTCATTCGCCCGGGTTGATAATCCGATTCGTTTTGCTCCGGGCGTGGCGGACGCCAGGTTTGGCCCGCTTGTCGATGGGTTCTGCGTTGAGTACTCAGCACCTGCACGCCTGGTTGTTTCTGTCAGTCGTTCCAATCAGAAGCGCGGCCCACCTTCTTACCTCTCATTCATCTGAATCTTTGACCGTAAAGGCGGATTGCCAATCCGCCGCAGGTTGCCAACCTGCCCCCACGTAATTCTTATTAGCGATGAAGGAGGTTTTATGGGAAAGCTCTTATTGTGTTTATGCATTGCAGGCTCTCTGCTGTACGCAACAATTTTTGGGAAGATACAGGGAATCGTACACGATCCGCAGCATCGGCCCTTGACTGGGGCTTCGGTGAAACTGCAGGCACTTACTTCCGATTGGTCGCAGACCGCCCAGGCCAACGATAACGGTGAGTTTTCCTTTACGACTGTGCCAGTCGGCGACTATAAAATCACCATTACTCAGTCTAAGTTCCAGACAGCTGAACAGAGTGTCACGGTGGTTTCGGGATCGTCGCCGATTCTCCACTTTCAATTGGCTCTGGCCCCGGTGAATCAAAGCATTGTGGTCTCCGGCGCGGCGGAAACGGCCAATATGGATTCGGTAACTCCCACCACGATGGTCGATCGCGAGGACATCGCGCAGACGCCCGGCGCCGACCGCACCAACAGCATGGCGATGATTACCGACTACACACCCGGCGCATACATGACCCACGACATGCTGCACATGCGCGGCGGCCATCAGGTGGATTGGCTGATCGACGGCGTGCCTGTGCCCAACACCAACATCGCCACTAACCTCGGCCCGCAGATAGATCCCAAGGACATCGATTATCTTGAGATCCAGCGCGGCAGCTACGATGCGGAGTACGGAGACCGCACCTATGGGGTCTTCAACATCGTGCCGCGTACGGGCTTCGAGCGCGATAACGAAGTTGAGCTGGTAGCCTCATTCGGTAATTGGTACCAGACCAATGACCAACTTAATTTCGGAGGACACACCAAGCGCTTCGCTTATTACGCGAGTGTGAATGGAAATCGCAGCGACTATGGTTTGCAGACGCCAATCGGGCAGGTCGTTCACGACGCTGACAACGGCTACGGGGGGTTTGCGTCCTTCATATTCAACGCCAGCGCATCCAATCAGTTCCGCATGGTTGCCTCGCTGCGTCAGGATTACTATCAGATTCCGATCGACCCGAATCCCAACTCAGCGGGCAATCAGGTTTATGCGAGTTACGGGCTGCAGGATAGCGAGCGTGAGCCCGATGGCTATCTCACCTTTTCCTGGGTCCACACGTTCGATCCGAACCTGGTGCTTACGGTCTCGCCTTTTTATCACTACAATCAGGCAGCCTATAACGGCGGAACCAACGATACGCCTGTAATTTCAACCGTTCACCAGACTGCCAATTACGGAGGCGCTCAGGCGAGCCTCGACATCGCCACCATCAAGAATAACGACATTCAGGTGGGAGTGTACGGATTCGCTCAACACCAAAACAACTACTTCGACAATGTATTTACGGGCTGCGCCCCGGACTGTCAGAACTACGGCGCGTCCACGGCCGCGGTGACCGGCGGGGTCATCGAGGAGTTTATCAGCGACCGGTTTAAAGTGACCTCGTGGCTGACATTGATTGGCGGCCTGCGCGAATCGCATTTCTCCACGCCAGGCGTTGGGACCGAACCTGGAGTTACCGAGAACGCGACAGACCCGCGCCTTGGCGTTGCCATAAGAATCCCTAAAGTGAATTGGGTCTTCCATGGTTTCTACGGCCACTTTTATCAGCCGCCTCCACTCCTGACGGCCACCGGTCCGCTGCTCGACTTAGCCACCAGCCAGACGCTGACGTTCGCCCCTTTGCGGGGAGAGCGCGATGTGGAGTTTCAATACGGCGTCTCGATCCCCTTCCATGGTTGGGTGCTCGAGGAAGACGCGTTTCAGACGCGCGCGAAGAATTGGCTCGACCACAATAATATCGGCGAATCGAACATATTCTGGCCCATAACATGGACGGGGGCACTGATCCAGGGATGGGAGACGACGCTGCGTTCGCCGCGCATCTGGCGACGCGCGCAGATCCACCTGGCATATTCGAATCAGATCGCGCAGGCTACCGCGCCCATCACCGGCGGAGTTGTCTGCCCAACTCCCGTAACGCCTGCTTGCCCGCTGGCCATCCCGCCGGGATATTCGCCGGTGGACCACGATCAGCGGAACACACTGAATATAGGGGCCAACTCAAGCCTGCCCTGGCGTGCGTTCGCTTCGACCAATGTGTATTACGGCTCGGGATTCACTAATGGCAATCCGGACGCGCAATTTCCGGGCGCCTATCTCCCGCAGCACACCACGCTCGACATCTCCCTTGGAAAGAGCTTTGGCGAAGGCGACAAGTACCGTCTATCGCTGACTGGTCTGAATGTAGCGAATCGCCGCGTGTTACTCGACAACAGCCTGACCTTCGGAGGTTTCCACTATAACGATCCGCGGCAGATTTACGTTGAGTTCCGCTACAAGTTTCCGATCAACTCCCGGACGAAATAACGGCGCGGCGGCAGTAATACACATTTCGAGCCAGTCCTGGCGGCGCGGTGGGGTAGCCATACCGGTACCGCGCTGGTTGATTAATTCCAAATTAACAGTTGCCAGTGGCACTGGCACTGTCTTGGCCACATCAGCAATCTTCGCGACGAGCGATGTCGATGAGGTGGAAGGATTGAGTTGAAAAGAGCTGCTGACCGTAGCTTCCAGGGCGAGGATGGTTGAGTCGGCGTGGCGCCACTGGATGCCGCGGGAAGATTGCAGTGATGCGCGACGAGAAGATACGTGGCATCGGGCGAGAGCGCGATTGGCGCCCAGTCTTTCAAGGGATTGCTGACGGCCCGGGGCGGGTTTTACTGTTGCGCTGGGGTCGAACGTTCAACTGCGGGTCAAGGTCCAGGATTTCCTGACAGGATTCCCCGACACCATGCTCACGCCTCCGCCGCGAGTGAAGTACGGAAGTTTGCTGAACGAGCTGGTGCCCATGGTCAGCATCGTCTTCCTGAAGTAATTTCTTAGAGACCGACTTTATCTTTGTACCAGCGCTACGTCGATTTCGAGCGCGGTCATGGCCTTGTTCAAATCCTTCATATCGGCCTGAAGCATATCGAGATGGTGCTCGACAGAGCCAAATCGGGAGTTTACGGCCGACTCCAGTGAAGCGAAGCGGCTATCCATCGAAGCAAAGCCGCGATAGTTAAGCAGCAGGGCGGTGATCGCCACAACACCAGCGCCACTCGTACTAATCAAAGCTGTCAATACGGAATTGTCCACGTCGCTACCCAGCTAACAGTTTACCGGTATGGGCGCGGCGGCGGCCATTTATTTTCCCGACAGCTTAATCGACCGGAACCTTGGGACCGGGATTCGAATGGTCCTGCTCCGTACTGCTGGCGAGCGCGGGAGATTCGGCATCCTTGGGCTGCCCGCCGGGGTATCCGGACTCGGAAACGCCCGTCATAGTCTGGTGCTTGCTGCCCGCGGGCCCGGGGGAACTCGTCCCGCATCCGGCAAGGAATCCTGCCGTCAGCAGGGCGAAGATGGCGATGGTCTTGGAAAACATCTTTCTCATCATCATAGAAGACAGTTGTAGTTGGCAACGCGGATGGAAAATAAATAAACGCTCACACACGCCGTCGCGGCCGACGTTTTTGAACCACTCCGGCCAAAGCGCGCAACACTTCATTGACCTCTTCCGCATTCCGAAACACCGCCGCCACATCGGGCTCAAGCACCATGACGACGCTTCCTGTGGCGTACCGCGATGCGTACCTGTTGGGCTCGGCGCGGTGAAGTCGTATTCCGGGAGTATCTCGTCGGCGCTGGCTAATCCGGCTTGTTTAGTGGTGCTCTGCGCTTTCTTCATATTCTTTCCGTTCACGGCGAGTCGCTGGCCGCGCGCTGATCAGACGAATTCCATCTCCCCGCTCGGCGAACATCACCGCCAGCAAGCGGTATGTGCCCGAAAAACCGAGGAAGACGAATCTTTCTTCACCAATCGAATGTCGCGGATCGGTTGCAATCCGCCCGGGAGGATCGCCGAAAACGTCGCCGCTTCCTCGAACGCCACAGCATGCTTCGCGAGATTTGCCGCCGCCTTCTGCGGATCCCATTCGAACCTCGGCGCCAACAATCATTATAGGGGTGCGCGGTCGCGTCTCTTTGCTCTGTTGGTGAATCGGGGCCGGACCAGCCCACCCTAATAATGCAGCTACTCACGGGAAGATTGTAAACGGAGCCAGCGCCGTTGCAACCAACAGGTTGTCCACGAATAATTGGTATGTCGCCGTGTTCAGGCCTGGATCGTAGGGCAGTTGAAAGAAGCCTCCGAAGTTCGATAGCGCCGGAAGGGTCGTATTGTTGAGCACGAAATGCCCTCCAGCAGGGATCGTACCCGACATCGTGAACGTCGCATTAGCGCCAGCGGCCGACGAAGAGTTTGGCAGAGGTAGAAGACCCAGCGCGTAGGCGGCAAGTGGATCAACTCGGGTAAGGGGAATCACATTATGGGGAAATGGAATGCAACTGTTCCCCACGCATGTTACGAAATCGAGGACGGTGAATCCCGCGTTCGAAAAATTCCATGCGCTTGTCAATGCCGTCGGAACCGTGTAGGTGGCCTGCCAGGAATTTTGTGCCGGATTGATACTTACGATTGCCAGCGGCGAACCGGCCGCAGCCGAGAGATATTGCGCCGCAATCCGGAACGGACAGCCGTGAAAGTCCCGGCTGTCAGTAAGGCCGAAAAGAAAATTGTCTTCGCGCTACCGGTCGGCCCAGCCACGACCACTGTGGGGGGATAAAGCCCCTCGATCGAGCCGGCTAAGTTCGCCACGTTGGTCCCAGCCAGGACCGGCAGCGTCAGAGCTTGTCCCGAATAGAGGCCTACCTCTATGTTTAAGGCGTTGCCCAGACTGACCGAGGCTGGAGGCAGGATGTTCAGCTGGTATATGCCCTGAAGGCCCGGGGCCAGTCCGGAGTAAAGCACAAACGCGGAGCTACCACCGATGGATACAGAGACAGCGTCCTGCACCCGATTCAGGGGGTCCGTCCCCGGCACCCAGCGAGCCTGTGGAAGCAGGCTGGCTGGTCGGCCCAGGTCCGGTTGCGTAAAGCACTATCGGCGCCGTGCCCGGAGTCTTGATCGGGTTGAAGTTCACATCGAATGCGAGAGCCGCACCGCTGCCAGAAAAGTTCTTGGTATAGATCGCAGGAGCTTTCCGTGCCAGAGTGATCGCGAACGGCGAGCTCGCCCCGTTTGGCGTGGTCACCACGACCGGAACAACAGCCGTCTGTGAACCGGTGAGGTTCGCGGCCTCGAATGGAATTAACGCATTGACCTGGGTCGCCGATACATTTGACAGTGGCGCCGGGATGCCAGCCACGGTAACCGATACGGTGCCAAACGCGGCTGCAAAGGAACCGCCTGCGCGACAGCGGTGAACGGAGCCAATCCCGTCCCGAAAATCGCCGCCCAGGTGCCCGGTGGCAGACTGGTGGTGTATGACGGGGAATTCAGCACTGCCTGAATATATGGAAGCATAATCTGCGCCTCCCGACCACGACTAATGGAAATTCCTATTGACGAGACACTACATCTTGCGGCAATATTGCAAATGCGCCACAACAAGCATGTGCAATGCACATGAAGGCAGAATCGATCTGCAGCGACGCCAGCAGGAGCCAGAGATGGGACAGTCAACCGCAGTTGCACGTGCGAAAATGGAAGAGTTGGACGCCGTTCAAAACTCTCCGAAACCTACCCACGCCGGGGTGGAATTCCCCAAATACTTCACCGCCCGCCTCGAAGCGGGTAAAACTCCCTATGACGAGGTGCAGTGGGAGACCCGCACCGCAACCATAGGAAACGACAAGGGTTCCGTAATTTTCGAGCAGCGCGATATTGAGGTCCCCTGCGATTGGTCGCAGACCGCGACCAACATTGTCGCGAGCAAATATTTCCATGGCAAACTGGGCTCGCCCGAGCGCGAACGAAGCGTCGGCGAACTGGTCCATCGCGTCGTCGATACCATTGCCGATTGGGGCCTCAAAGACGGCTATTTCGCCACCCCGCAGGACGGCGAAAATTTCCGCAATGAACTGGCCCACCTGATGCTCCACCAGAAGGCCGCCTTCAACTCGCCGGTCTGGTTCAACGTCGGCGTCAAGGAGGCCCGCGGCTACGGCTGGTTCTACGAAACCGCCGAGGATCGCATCAGGAAGCTGACGTCGGAAGCCCGCCCGCAGTGCTCGGCCTGCTTCATCGTCTCCGTCAAGGATTCGCTTGAGTCCATTCTCGACCTCGCCAAGACCGAGGGCATGCTCTTCAAATGGGGCTCCGGCACCGGTTCCAACCTCTCAGCGCTGCGCGAAGAAGATGCCATCCTGTCGGGCGGTGGACGCGCCAGCGGCCCGCTCTCCTTCATGAAGGGCTTCGACGCCTTCGCCGGCGTAATCAAATCCGGCGGTAAGACCCGGCGCGCGGCGAAGATGGTGATCCTGAACGCCGACCATCCCGACATCCAGCGCTTCATCTGGTGCAAAGCCAAGGAAGAGAAAAAAGCCCATACGCTGATCGAAGCGGGCTACGATTCCTCGCTCGATGGCGACGCCTACAGCTCCATCTTCTTCCAGAACGCTAATAATTCCGTCCGCGTCACCGACGATTTCATGGAAGCCGTCGTCGAGGATCGCGAATGGTGGACCAAATCCGTCAACACCGGCGCCGCCAAGGATCGCTACCGGGCGCGCGACCTGATGCACGACATCGCCGAGGCCACCTGGCAGTGCGGCGACCCCGGCATGCAGTTCGATACCACGATCAACCGCTGGCATCCCTGCAAAAACACGTCTCGTATCAACGCCTCGAATCCCTGTTCGGAATACATGTTCCTCGACGATTCCGCCTGCAATCTTTCGTCGCTGAATCTGATGAAATTCGTCGGCGCCAACGGCCAGTTCGACGTTCCCGCATTCCGCCACGCCGTGGATACGCTGATCATGGCCCAGGAAATCCTGGTCGATAACGCAGCTTATCCTACGGAGAAGATCGCGCAGAATTCGCACGATTACCGGCCGCTCGGTCTCGGCTTCGCGAACCTTGGAGCCCTGCTGATGTCGTTCGGTATCCCCTACGACAGCGATCGCGGCCGCGATTACGCCGGCGCCATCAGCGCCATGATGTGCGGCCAGGCGTATCTCACCAGCGCGCGCATCGCCCAATCCACCGGCCCCTTCCCCGGCTATCCCCAGAACGAGGAGCCGTTCCTCGAAGTGATCCGCATGCATCGCGACGCCGTGCATGGCATCAACCACCGCAATGTGCCGAGTGAGATGTATTCGAACGCAAAGAAGTGCTGGGAAGAAGCGTACGAGCTCGGCAAGCGCGCCGGCTATCGCAATGGCCAGATGAGCGTGATCGCCCCCACCGGCACCATCGGCTTCATGATGGATTGCGACACCACCGGCATCGAGCCCGATCTGGCGCTCGTGAAATACAAGAAGTTGGTCGGCGGCGGCGTCATCAAGATCGTCAATAACACCGTGCCGCAGGCGCTCATCAAGCTCGGCTACTCGCCCGAGCAGGTGGAAACCATCGTCAGCCATATCGATTCCACCGGCACCATCGAAGGTGCGCCCGGCCTCAAGCCGGAGCATCTGCCCGTCTTCGATTGCAGCTTCCGCCCCATGAACGGCACCCGCTCCATCCACTACATGGGCCATCTGAAGATGATGGGCGCGGTGCAGCCGTTCGTTTCGGGCGCCATCTCGAAGACTGTCAACATGCCCGAAGAGTGCACGGTTGAAGACATCATGGAGACCTACATCGAGAGCTGGCGTCTGGGCCTGAAAGCGGTGGCGATTTATCGGGATAACTCGAAGAAGGTCCAGCCCATGAGCTCGGGTTCGGGCTCGAAGGCGGAGAAGAAAGCTGCCGCGTCTGCTGCTGCCGGTCCCTCGGGAGCTGCCGTAGTTAAGGAAGCGATCGTCGAGAAGGTGGTCTACCGCCCGGTGCGCCGCAAGCTGCCGGACGAGCGCCAGTCGATCACGCACAAGTTCTCGATCGGCGGCCACGAAGGCTACATCACGGTCGGCATGTTCGACGACGGAACGCCGGGCGAGATCTTCGTCACCATGGCCAAGGAAGGCTCGACGATCTCCGGCTTGATGGATAGCTTCGCCACCTCGATCAGCTATTGCCTGCAGTACGGCGTGCCGCTTAAATTTCTCGTCGATAAGTTCGGCTACGTGCGTTTCGAGCCGAGCGGCTGGACGGGCAATCCCCAGATCCCCTACGCGAAGTCGATCCCGGATTACATTTTCCGCTGGTTGGGCGCGAAGTTCCTGGGCGCCGAATATCTGACGAACGAGGCGGGTACCACCACCACGCTGCGTCCGACCGAGCCCAATCCGCAGGAATCCCTGCCCTTCCCGGCTGTCGCGACCGACGCCCCCATGTGCGCCGAATGCGGCGGCATGATGACGCGCAACGGAAGCTGCTATAAATGCGAGAATTGCGGCGGCACCAGCGGCTGTAGTTAATTCAGAGAACGTCCAATCCCTCTTCTTCTGCATGGCCGTCCGGTTCGTCCGGGCGGCCTTTTTTCGCTATAGTGGGCCGGTGAACCGAAGGCTTCTTTTCATGGGAATAGCACTGTTCAGCGGACTTTGGGCTCAAACCGGCCCTTCCTTGCATATATTCTTCGAGCAGTTGGCGGCTTCCACGACCGAGTCGACGCGTCCGAGCGCCGACGAAGTTAGAGCGGCCTCAGAGTCGATCGAGAACGAGACTTCGGTGGAGATCGAGCGGGCAATGCCGGCAATCGTCAGGTGCGTTGGCCATTATGACGACCAAGTCAAGGGCTACGGGGCCATTGCGCTGTTTGCCATTGCCCGGCGTCGGGATGGCGGAAGCCTGATCAACCCGCATGCTCGCGTGATTGGCCAGCTTTTGAATCTGCCCGAGGAGCGTTTTCAGCGATTTGCAGGCTTGATCTTCGTCAATTTGCGCCCCGTGCCTGTGAAAGAAGTCGTACCGGAATTTCTGGCATACATCAAACGCACAGACTCAGGCGCTAAGATTCAGCCCGCGATCGCCGGCACGCTCGTCTTGTACGCGCCCAACGAGCCCGACGTGCTCGAAACCGTAACCCAGTTCATGCTGCGGCCCGCAAGCAAATCAACTCGCATCGATACGCTGAATGCCGTCTTCCGGCCCGACTTCGCGAACGAGCCCGATTCGGTCAGGTCCGCCGCCGAGGAGGCCCTCAAGATCTATGGTGCACCTCGTTAAGTGTAAGAAAATCGCGTAGACTGAAATCGTATGAAAGACATCGCGCTGAGCGCCCTCAAGAGGTTCCGCCAATGGCTTTCCGACCTTGCGTTGCACCAGAACTGGGGAATCCGGGGAAACGTGAACGCGATTCCGGGATGATTCCGAACGCTGTTCCGGGATGAACGCGAACAGGATTCCGGGATGAAGGTGAACACCGGTTCCGCGATGAAGCCGAACAGTTTCAGGCCGATCCCGGAATCGCGTTCGGCTTGAGCCCGGATTTCATCAGCCAGCGGCGCTGGACAACACAGCGGTGGGTAGCCTCCCTGAGAAAGGGAGGATTACTTGCCAGCCAGGAGATTGTCCGTGCGAAAGATCAAGGAAGTTCTTCGATTGAAGTTTTCAGTTGGCCTGGGGCTGCGGGCAATCGCCCGCAGTTGCTCGATCGGTCTCGGGACCGTACACGAGTATTTGCAACGGGCCGAAACCGCCGGGGTAACGTGGCCGCTTGGAGAGGATTGGGACGAAGACCGGCTCGAAACTGCCCTGTTCGGCGGACCGCCAAGGGCTCGCCCCGCAGTGTTGCCGATGCCGGACTTCGCCGACCTTCATCAGCAGCGTCAGCGTCATGCGCACCTGACCCAGCAGTTGCTTTGGGAGGAGTATCGGCAGGCCAACCCGGATGGCTATCGCTACTCCCGCTTCTGCGAGTTGTACCAGCGCTGGCGTCGCAAGCAGGATGTAGTTCTGCGCCAGGAACACAAGGCCGGCGAGAAGCTGTTCGTCGATTGGGCGGGAACCACCATCCCGATCTACGACCCGAGGGGTGGTCCCGTGCAGCAGGCCCATCTGTTCGTAGCTGTGCTTGGAGCCAGCTCATACACCTACGCCGAGGCCACCGGTGACGAGCAGTTGGCGAATTGGATCAGCGCACACGTGCGTGCTTTCGAGTTCTACCAGGGTGTTCCGAAACTGGTGGTGCCCGACAACACTAAGACCGGCGTGACGAAAGCCTGCCGTTACGATCCCGATCTGAACCCCACGTATCAGGAGATGGCCATGCATTACGGCGTGGGCGTGGTTCCAGCGCGTCCCTACAAGCCGCGCGACAAGGCCAAGGTCGAGTCTGGTGTGCTGCTGGCCGAGCGTTGGATCATAGCGGCACTGCGCCATCGGAAGTTCTTCTCAGTCGAGGAACTGAACCATGCTATCCGTGAACTGCGCGACCGCATAAATCAGAGGCCGTTCCGTAAGCGCGAAGGCTCCCGTGCATCGCAGTTCGCGGCTCTCGACAAGCCTGCGCTGAATGCTCTGCCTGCCGAGCGGTTCGATCTCAGCCAATGGTCTCGCGCACGAGTCAACATCGACTACCACATCTCGTTCGACACTAACTATTACAGCCTGCCGTACAACCTCGTGCAGGAACTGGTGGAAGTGCGGTCAACGCCGACCACCGTCGAGCTTTTCCACAAGGGCCAGCGTGTCGCTTCGCATCTGCGTGCGCGTGGTCATGGGCACACCGTGACCATCGCCGAACATCGCCCACGATCCCATCAGGAACATCTGGAATGGACCCCCTCACGTATGGTGCACTGGGCGGAGTCCATCGGCCCTCACACAGCGCGTCTGTTCGAACGCATCCTTGCCGACAAGCCACACCCGGAGATGGGCTATCGCGGTTGCCTGGGCATCATCCGGCTGGCCGGGCGGTACTCGCCAGTTCGCATGGAGGCCGCCGCCGAACGAGCGCTGTTAACCGGAGCGTGCCGCTATCAGAGCGTAAAGTCGATCCTGAAGAATGCACTCGACCAGCAGCCGCTTGGGACGCCGACATTACCGCCAAGCCCACCGTCACCGCACGACAACATCCGCGGTGCCGAGTACTTCGAATAGGAGCCATCGACATGCTGGAACAACCAATGATCGAAAAGCTCCTGAGTATGCGGTTGCAGGGAATGGCGGATGCGCTCAAAGCACAGGAACAGGACCCTGGGGTGCGGGAGTTGAGTTTCATCGAGCGCCTGTCCTTATTAGTGGATCAGCAATGGAACTGGCGCGAGAACCAAGCGCTGGCGCGTCGATTGAAGACCGCCAAGCTCCGCCACAATGCCTGTATCGAAGATATCGACTACCGCGCGGCGCGGGGTCTGGAAAAGACTGTCATTCGCGGACTGGCGAAGGATTCGCAGTGGGTCCAGAACCACGAGAATCTTTTCGTTATCGGACCGACAGGCGTTGGGAAAAGTTATATCGCCTGCGCTCTGGCTCAGAAAGCGTGCCGCGATGGATACTCGGCGTTCTACACACGGGCGGCTGCGCTGTTCCGCGACCTGGCGCTGGCTCGTGCCGACGGAAGCTTTCGCAATCTGCTCGCACGGTTGAGCCGGGTTGATGTGTTGGTGATCGACGACTGGGCAATGGCGCCGCTGTCGGAGCCCGAACGTCGTGACTTCTGGGAAATTTGCGAAGATCGGTATCAGGTCCGCTCGCTAGTTCTCACGTCACAGTTGCCCGTGACCCGCTGGCACGAACAGATCGGCGATCCGACGGTGGCTGATGGCATCCTCGACCGGCTAGTTCACAACGCTCACCGTGTCGAGATGCGTGGAGACTCGATGCGCAAAAATCGCGGAAAGACGAGCGCATAGCCAGACGCCGCCCGCGTCCCTCCGTGCCGCGTCAGAAGAATTCCCTGCAAGTCCCATTCCCGCCGATTGAGCAGTTACTTAGGAGGATCAAAGTACAGGTCGAAACCGATGTTGAGGTGTCGATCCGTCAGCAATTTGGAGACTTCAGCCGAAATTCCGAAGCCGCGGTTGGAAGAAGCCATGAAAATGCCGCAGAAGACATCCACTTTAAATGTGCTTGTTAGAGTAGCCCACAGATTGGCGTCAGATGGCAGTCGAGCCAACAGCATTTTGACACCGTCTTCTACGTCGTCTCGTTCGTCGCAGTCTTTCGACTCGATCGTCAACGACCAGCGGCCCTTGGTGGCAATCCGACTGCCGTCGCCCATGGAAACCGGAAGGCCCTTCCGCTCTGCCACTGTTGGGGCACAGCCGAAAAGGGCCGAAATTTGATCGGGATCAAGTTCTTCACCGTAAATGCGCAGCGTGATCTTAAACCTGTCAACCGGTCCGCCGAACCACAGTGTGCCTTCGGGTGCACCCTCAGGAGGCCTGCGCGATATTTTGTGAGTCGGTGGCACCAGGCCAGTATAAGGCAAGATCCACTCCCGTTCCCATGATCGGTATCGAGTCGCTTTGATGACAAGCCAAGAAGCCGTACCAGGCTTCGGGCCGAGCGCTCTTCGCGCTCGGGGTGACTGCGTGCTGAGGCGGGGACAAGGGCTGCGCCCCTTTCCCCGCGCCCCTTTCTCCGCTAGCGGCGCTCTTCCTCCGCTTCGCTTCGGATAAGTTTCTCTTGACGAAGCCGAACACTTTTTGCACAATTGAAATGCCAGCGTCGCTACGCTCCGATGGTGTTCGGATTCATCCCGGAATGCCGTTCGGATTCCTGTCGGAATGAGCGTTCAGCTTCACCGGAATCCCCACCAGAACAACACCAGCGAGTACAAGGCCTTAATGCGGGACATTCGGCAGTCGGGCGTAATGGCGGGACGCAATTTTTCTCGCGAAGAAATGAATGAGCGATAGGATCTTATGAAGAACGTAACGCTGAGCGCCGACGACCACATCATCGAGCAGGCCCGGCAAGTCGCGAGAGAAAAGAATACGACGCTGAACCAGGCTTTTCGCGAATGGCTGAAGGGCTTCACGAAGCGCGAATCGGCTGTTTCCGTCATCGGAGACGTTTACGCCAGACTGTCTTACGTAGACTCCGGCGGCGGTAAGTACACCCGAGAAGAGATGAATGAGCGATAGGATTGTCCTCGACATCGCCCGTTCGGCCAATCCCGAGGCTCCCAGTTATCGTGAGTTGTAGGTAAGGGGCAGCGGTTTGTTTTCCAGGTATCCGTTCAGGAAGCCGGTTTCCAGGAGCGATATAGTGGCCCGGCCCGGCATACTCAGCGGCCGCCCACCCCAATGCAAACAATGCCCGCCAGAATCATCGCCAACGCCCCGATCTTCGCCCTCGTAATCGGCTCATTGAAGAAAAGCTTCGACCAGAACAGCGTCCACACATACCCCAGCGAAACCATCGGATAAAGCACCGACAATTCGCCGTGTTTCAGACCCATGATGAACGGCACGCTCGATCCCAAAAAGAGCGCTATCCCGGCCACCAGTTTCAGATTGAGAATATGCCGGAATCCATGCTTCATTGGTTCCGCGCCCAGCTTGAGAAAAACCGCGCCGAACGATCCGATCAGGGAAGCCAGCAGCACCAGCAGGATGGAACTGACCGGAGTCTGGCTCACCTGCGTGAACTCGCCCGGCCCAGCAGGGCAACGCCGCCGATCACCAGAGCAATCCCCAGCCCCTTCCAGAAGTTCATGTGGTCGCCGAAGAAGTACATCGAGAGAATGTTCACCCACACATACGTCAGCGCAATGATCGGATAGAGCATCGAAAGCTCGCCGTCGCGCAGCGCCAGAATCAGCAGCAGCGCATTGCATGCGTGCAGGCTATAGCCGATCAGCAGGGGCCAGTTCGGCATGGGATGGCCCGCCCCGAACTTCATCATCACCTGCGCCGCCGCGGCAAAGACCGTGCATCCCAGGACCAGATAGACCGGCTTTCGGGAGTGCTTGATGGCTCGTTCAGGGGCAACAGCGGCAGTATCCGGCATGGGGCGCAAAAAAACGCAGAATCGTTTTTCAGCATAACAGCCTTTCCGCCACGCACAGCTTTCCCGCTACAATGGATGTTAGTGGATAGCCCAAAATCAGTAATGGCCGATAATGCCCCTGGCGCGCAGGCCGACACCGAACTGAACCAGACGCCAACCAAGCCCGACCCGCCGCGCGGCTTTATCGCCGAATGGACCGTCACCATCATCCTGCTGCTGTTCGGCACAACCACTCTCGTACAGGCATTCGTAATCCCAACCGGCTCCATGGAAGACACGCTGCTGGTCGGCGACCATCTGCTTGTCGATAAGCTGGCTTTTGCCCCGGCCGGCGCGGTCACCAAGCACCTCCTGCCCTACAGCGACGTCCATCGCGGCGACATCATAGTCTTCAGGTATCCCATCGATATCAAGCAGACTTTCGTGAAGCGCGCCATGGGAGTCCCCGGCGACCGCATTCACCTGCAGAACAAGAACGTCTATCTGAACGGCCACATGCTCAACGAGCCATACGTCGTGCACAAGCTCGATTACATCGATTCTTACCGCGACAATTTCCCGGCCGATCCGAATACGCCGATATACCCGCCCGCCCAGGCGATGCTGGAACATAACGTGGTGAACGGCGACGTGGTCGTGCCCCCCGGCTATTACTTCGCCATGGGCGACAACCGCGATCAATCGCTCGACAGCCGCTATTGGGGCTTCGTCCCGCGCGAGAATATCATTGGCAAACCGCTCATCATCTACTGGTCTTACGAAGCTTCGACCGACGATCTGTCGAACCCCTCGGTCACCATTCCGCACCTGATCGACGTGCTGATTCACTTCCCTACCAAGACGCGCTGGAGCCGCACACTGCGGTTAATTCACAGTTACCCGGTTCAATAAGGGAGCCCGCATGCCTAAGGCAAATTATTACGGCCTGATTCTGGCCGGCGGGCGAGGCACGCGCTTTTGGCCGCGCAGTCGCAAACGCCATGCAAAGCAGGTTCTGAATGTCGCGCCCCCCTCGGACACCGAACCGCGTTCGCTCATCCAGGCCACCGTCGATCGTCTCACTCCCCTCATCCCGCCGGAACGCATCTGGATCCTCACCAACGATTTTGTGCGTGACGAGATCGTGCGCCAGCTACCCGAAGTGCCGCCCGAGCAGATTATCGCCGAACCCGCGCAGCGCAACACCGCTCCGGCCATCGGCCTCGCCGCGCATATTCTGCATTCCATCGATAAGGACGCCGTCTTTGGAGTGTTTCCGTCCGACCACGTAATTGGCAATCCGCGGCGCTATCTCAGTCTGCTGCGCCCCGCCTTCCGTGCCGCGGCGAAGGGTCAAATCGCCGTGCTGGGCGTGGCGCCGCGCTGGGCCGAAACCGGCTACGGATATATCGAGTTCCCCAAATTCGAAAAAGCAAAGCCGCTTATCCCCATTCCGGTCACGAAATTCCGCGAGAAGCCTAAGCTGCCGCAGGCGAAGCGATTCGTTAAGTCCGGCAACTTCTACTGGAACGCCGGCATGTTTTTTTGGAGTGCCGAGACTCTTCTGAGCGCGCTCCGCAAGCATCTCCCGAAGACCGCCACGCTGCTCTCCAGCCTGCCCGCGTTCAACCATCCCGATTTCGCCGCGCAGATGGCCGAGGCGTTTCCACGCTGCGAGAACATTTCGATCGACTATGCCGTGCTCGAACATGCCGATAACGTGGTGGGGATGCCGTGCGACGAATTCGGCTGGAACGATGTGGGGAGTTGGGGCGCCGTCTACGAATTATTCCCCCGCGACGAGAACCAGAACGCCTCGCGCTCCGAGCTGCTCAGCGCCGCGTCCACCGGCAACTACATCGATTGCGGCAAGAAGATCGTCGCACTGCTGGGAGTTAAGGATCTGATTATCGTGGATACCCCGGACGCCCTGCTCGTGGCCGACCGCCACCGCGCCCAGCAAGTCGGCGAAATCGTAAAGCTCCTCGAGAACAACGGCCGCGAAGACCTCCTGTAAGTGGGGCAGATTGTTAATCTGCGGCCGATTGGTAATCGGCCAGCCGAGAGCGGTAACATACACCCATGGCGTTCACCATCGACGAAGCGTTCCTGCCGGCGACCCTGACCGCCCATCCGATGACCGACGCGGAGTTCGCCGAATTCTGCGCCGAACACCCCGATCTGTTCTTCGAAATGACCGCCGAAGGGGAGATCGTCGTCATGCCGCCAAACTTCACTCTTACCGGAATCCGCAATCGGGTGATCATTGGCCAGTTAGATCGTTGGACGACTCAGGATGGCCGCGGCACGGCGGGAGACTCATCCGCCGGCTTTGTTCTCCCCAATGGCGCGAGACGGTCGCCCGACGCCTCGTGGATTCCGCTAAGCGCCATCCGGAACCTCGATAAAGAAAGCCGCGAGGGATACTATCACCTCTGTCCAGCGTTCGTCATCGAACTTCGCTCGAAATCCGACCGCCCGCGCGTCCTCCGCGACAAAATGCGCGAGTACATAACCAACGGAGCCCGACTCGGATGGCTCATCGACGCCGACGCCCGCACCGTCGAAGTGTACAGGCCGGATCGAGAGCCCGAGTTGCTCACCGGCCCCGAATCCGTTACCGGCGAAGGCCCGGTAGAGGGTTTCATTCTGAATCTGAGAACCGTCTGGGACCCGCTCGGAGCCTAACGTTACTTTCCCGCCCCGGCAATCTGCTTCACAATCCCATCCACCAGCGAATTCGGAATCGGCACCGAAAGATTGTACTGGCTGATCTTCCAAACGCCGCCAACCATCGTCAACACGCCCGACCCGCGGCACACACCCAGATTCGGAGTATCCAGCATCTCATCGAACCACGCGACTTTGCCATCCTCCGCAAACGCCACATGCCGATCGCGCGCTTTGAAACTCCACGCCTTCCCCTTCGCGAAGTAAGGCCGCGCCCACACACGGAATTCGCTCACCGTCCAACGCTCCGTGGCATCGGTGCCCATAAATACTCCATCAGGTGCAAAATGCCCGAAATAACGCGTCTCATCGGCCACGGAAGCCGCCTGATGCCAATCGTCCAGCACCGCCGCCACCCGCTCCGAACGCGACTGCGCCTGCACGGCCCAAACCACCAGCAACAACGTAAACAACAGGCGAAGCTTCCTCATCCGGTCGATCCCTCACAATCCATTCTCAACGATGCGCGATAATTTCGACTATGCGTAGTATGGCGTGGCTTGTCCTCGCTCTCGCCCCCGGTTTTCTCTTCGCGCAGAAGAAGGCGTTCGATGCGGATGCCTTGCTCAGGATCCAGCGAATCGGCGACCCGCAGCTCTCCCCCGATGGCAAAACCGTCGCTTTCGCCGTCGGCCTGCCCGATCTGACAAACAACAAAACCCTCCATTCCGTCTGGACCGTACCTCTCGCCGGGGGCACGCCGCGCAAACTGGCCGACCTTGCCGATCGCCCCCGCTGGTCGCCCGACGGGACTCGGATTTTCTTCACCGGCACCTCCAGCGGCACTTCGCAGATCTGGAGTATGAACACAGATGGCTCAGGCGCAGCGCAGTTGACCCGCCTGTCAACCGAAGCTTCAGGCGAAATCGTCTCGCCCGATGGCAAGTATATGGTGGTCGTGAGCGAGGTATATCCCGAATGCGGCGCCGACGATGCCTGCAACGCCAGACACCTCGATGCCGATTCCCACGGCAATGTGCAGGCGCGCCTGATCACCGGCCTGCTCTACCGGCACTGGACCACCTGGCAGGGCAAGACCCGCAGCCATCTGCTTTCCATATCGCTCACCGACGGCAAGGTGGTGGATCTTTCTCCAGGAGACAAAGTGGTGCCGCCTTTCTCCCTGGGAGGCCCCGACGACTACGCTATCTCGCCCGACAGCCGCGAAGTTTGCTTCTCCATGAACAGCGATCTCGTCCCTGCCATCAGCACTAATAACGATCTTTACGCGGTTGCGATCGGCGGTGGCACGCCACAAAAAGTGACGGGAAATCCCGGCGCCGACAACTCGCCGCAGTATTCGCCGGATGGCAGATACATCGCCTATCGCTCCCAGGCGCGCGCCGGGTATGAGAGCGATAAGTGGCGCCTGGCGGTGCTCGAACGTGCCACCGGAAAACTGACGCTGCCCACCGACGCCATCGATCGCTCTGTCGAAAGCTTCGTCTGGTCGCCGGATTCCAAGCGGCTTTTCTTTGGCGCAGTCGATCGCGGCCACCAGTCGATTCGCTTCGTCGGTATCGAAGGCGGGGCCGTGGGCATGGCGGTCTTCGGAGCCAACACTCTCGATGACTTTCAATTCACGCCGGACAGCAAGACCATCGTCTTTACCAGGCAGAGCGGCGATAGTCCGGTCGAGATCTGCAAGGCATCCTCGAGCGGTGGAGCGGTGGTAACTTTGACGCATCTCAACGACGACTTGCTGAATCAATATCAACTCACCGCGCTCGAAGACTTTTCTGTGGCCGGCGCGGAGAATACGCCGATTCAAAGCTTTGTCGTCAAGCCGCCTGGTTTCAACCCAGCGCGCAAGTACCCGGTTCTAATGCTCATCCACGGCGGTCCGCAGGGCGAGTGGGGCGAGAGCTGGACGTACCGCTGGAACGCTCAGGTCTTCGCTGGAGCCGGATATGTGGTCGTGATGCCGAATCCCCGGGGGTCGATTGGATACGGCCAGAAGTTTACGGACGAAATCAATCGGGATTGGGGCGGCAAACCTTACGACGACCTCATGGCTGTCACCGACTACGTGGAAAAGCTTCCATACGTTGATGCCGGCCACATCTCGGCCGCCGGAGGATCGTATGGCGGCTATATGATCGACTGGATTCTCGGTCACACCGGCCGCTTCAAATGTCTGGTTTCGCACGCCGGCGTTTTCGATCTGGTGAGCGAAGCCGAATCGACTGAGGAGCTATGGTTTCCTATCTGGGAATTCGGCGGCATGCCGTGGGATAACCCCGAAGTCTACGAGAAATGGTCTCCCGACAAGTTTGTCAAGGAGTTCCGTACGCCGACTCTGGTGATTCACGGTGAATTGGATTTCCGCATTCCTTATAGCCAGGGCCTGGCGCTCTATACGGCGCTGCAGCTCGAAAAGGTACCGTCCGAGTTATTGGTGTTTCCGGATGAAGGACACTGGGTCCTCAAACCGCGTAACAGCGCCCTCTGGTATAAGACGTTCATTGATTGGGTAGACCGCTGGAACAAATGAAATTCTTCTTACTGACTCTCATAGTTATTCTTTTCGTGTCATTGCCGTTGTCCGTCTTTGTGATGTCGAATGAGACAGCACTGACGGTGAATCCGCCGCCGAAAGTCATCGGCTACCAAACGCCGCTGCATATTCACGCCGAGAATCCGCATGGCGTTCGATTCCTGAATGTCACGGTGGAACAGGACGGCAAGTCGTACGAGGCGCGCGTGGCGCAGGCTCAGTCTCAGCATATGTTCCCCGAGCGCCATGTCGCGCCACTCGATACCACCGCCAACGTGGGCAAGCAAACCACTCCGGCGCTGCACGATGGCAAGGCGCGCTTAATTGTAACTGCAGTCTCAAACGATTTCCGGGGCAAGACTTCGTCAGTGGCCTTCGACGTCGACGTGATGACCGCTCCGCCTAAGGTCGTGGCCGATGGAGTACAGCATTACATCAATCAGGGCGGCTCGGAGATGGTGACCTTCACTCCCTCCGGCGCCTGGACCGAGGCCGGCGTCAAGGTGGGCGACTATACTTTCCGGAGTTTCCCGCTGCCCAATCATCCCGGCCAATATTTCAGCTTGTTCGCTCTGTCATACCAGCTACCCGTCGATACTCCGATCTTTGTGTATGCGAGCAACCCCTCAGGAGCCATAGCGAAGGCCCCATTCTGGTACAAGGTATTTCCGAAACAGTTCCGCAAGAGCACCATCGCCCTCGAATCCATGAACCTCGACCGCATGGTGAATGGGATCGATCCGGACCATAAGATACAGGGCGATTCGGTGCAGCGCTTCGTCTACATCAACAGCGAGATGCGCAAGCTCAACAACAAGACCCTGGCCGACCTGCGCTTCCAGACCGAACCAAAGTTCCTGTGGACCGGAGCGTTCCTGCCCATGGTAGATTCGACCGTCGAGTCCAGGTTCGCCGATGACCGCACCTATACCTGGCAGGGCAAGAAGGTCGACGAACAAACGCATCTGGGATTCGATCTGGCGAAGCTCGCCCACTCGCCGATACCGGCTTCGAACGACGGCAAGGTAGTCTGGGCCGATTACCTGGGCATCTACGGAAACTGCGTTGTCATAGACCACGGCTTTGGCTTACAGAGTATCTATGGACACATGAGTGAGTTTCTGGTCAAGAAAGGCGACATGGTAAAGAAGGGCCAGATCATCGGCAAGACGGGCTTCACCGGATTAGCCGGCGGCGATCACCTGCACTTCACCATGCAGGTGGATGGAGTGCAGGTCAATGCGGTCGAATGGTGGGACCCGCACTGGGTCAAGGATCGGGTTCTGAGTAAGATGGGCCAGCAGATGACCGATCCCGGCGTGGACGCCTATGCCGAAGCAGTCAGGAGCCACCGCCGGGACCGGAAGAAGGGCAAGAAATAGACCGCCGGGCAGGCCAGAGGCCTACTCTGCTACTTGCCTTCTACACGAAGATCGTTCTGCACTGAAAAGGCGCCGGGCACCGCATTCGCGCGAACACCAATGAGGTTCTTATCGAACGTATTGGCCACCACGCCCTCCAGGCGCACGTTACCGTTCTTCACGATAATATGAATCGACGGCAGAGCTGAAAAGCCATACCGCGTGGATATTGCCGGGTCCCTGTAAATCGCATTGAAGACACCCCGGCGAATCGCATCGTCGTTGGGCGAAAGCGGCAGCACCTCGATATTGTTGACAACGTTAGTAACGCCTTCCACACTCTTAACAACGTTTTCCGCGCTGGATTTCAGCACGGGTTGGGTAACTTCACCAACCAGGGTAACTGTACTTCCGTTCACAGTAAACCCAAGGTCGTCGAAGATACCGTAGTAGGGGAGCATTACCAACTGGTGCCGAACCTCTTTGGCAATCCGGCTTTCGTTGGGCGCACCGGGAACGTAAGGATCTGAATGTTGAGCCTTATCGTCTTTATCCTTAGCTGTCATTGCTGCGGGAATCATAAGCGCGCCAGCCAACAGAGCAATAGCAAATCGCTTCATAGTCTTTTTCACCACCCGCGCTACCACATGCACGCAACGTGCCAGAATTTGTGCAAGGAAAATCAATAACTAATGCCGATCATGTGAATCTTTGGTGGTGGCTGTGGCCGAACTCAACCATATGGCGTATACTCCGCTTTATGCCTTTTGTCGATCAACACGCACCGGGCTCATTCTGCTGGATAGAACTAAGCACCACGGATCAGAGCGCTGCCAAGTCCTTCTACACATCGCTGTTTGGCTGGACCTTCAGAGACAGTCCCATGGGTCCAAACGACTTCTACACGATGTTCCAGCTGGAGGGGCATAACAGCGCTGCCGCCTACACCCAGCGCGAGGATGAAACCAAAATGGGTGTGCCCCCGCACTGGAATCTTTACATCTGCGTCGAGAGCGCCGACACCGCGGTAAAGCGTGCGGGTGAACTGGGTGGGCAAGTCCTGGCCGGCCCGTTTGATGTTGCTACTCATGGACGAATGGCCGTCATCCGCGACCCCTCCGGAGCCGTGTTTTGTATCTGGGAGCCCAAAGACCACGTCGGCCTCGGCGTCCAGGGGCAAAATGCGAGCTTCTGCTGGGCCGATCTCAGCACGCCCGATCAACAAACCGCGGTGAAGTTTTATTCCGAGCTGTTTGGGTGGACATTCCCCCCGAGCGATTCCGATTACCTGCACATTAAGAACGGCGAGGCATTCATCGGAGGCATTCCGCCCGCCCAGCACCGCAATCCGCATGCGCCGCCGCATTGGCTCATCTATCTACAGGTAGACGATTGTAACGCCAGCACGGCCAGGGCAAAGGAATTGGGAGCGAATGTATTTATGGGTCCGATGAACATGGAGAACGTCGGCGTCATTACCGTGCTGGCGGATCCTCAGGGTGCGGCGTTCTCGCTCTT
Organism: Terriglobia bacterium; assembly: GCA_963719785.1. GTDB lineage: Bacteria > Acidobacteriota > Terriglobia > Bryobacterales > Bryobacteraceae > BOG-234. Next base: position 16,262 of record CAVRCX010000021.1, on the reverse strand, counting down.
TCAACCCGGCCGCCAGTCTTAGGCCCATGCAGGCACCCGAAGGCATGGCGTCGGCGGTTCAGCAGATTGGTGCCCGCCCGTGAAGGCCGATTACCAATCGGCCGCAGATTACCAATCCGGCCCCACGCAGGACCTGCGATTGTTTTCATGACCCTTTGTGAGCCGAAGGCTCATGGCGCCGGCGCCAGACCTGTCGACCCGGGTTATTCCCAGGCGATTAACGCAAACAGGCTTGTCAGGAACCGGAAGTGGCCGCCGGGACACGCGCCTTACGGCTCAGGGAATGAATCTTTTCCCGCGATCGTATGGCTGCCGTGCGCTTCGCAATGCCGAGCGGTCGGGCTGCCTCAATCGATCTGCCTGACACCGCAGTGCCGTACGGAATCTGGATCTGAAAATTGTCGGCCGCATCCGTGACAAACTCGAGATAGACGACGTCTCCCGCGGTCAGTCCCGTTGTCGGCACCTGCACGTTAATTTGATAGAGACCCGCCAGCGTCGGCGTGAGACCCGCGAACTGGATGGTGCCCATATTGCCAAACGAGTCTGAAGTCACGTCGTCAAAACCAACGGTGAGATTGCCGGCCTGGTACACATCGGCCCAGCTCAGGACCGTCGAGGAGGCCACGGCCCCATCCGCAATCGAGGGTGTCACTGTACCGAGCCCCGTCATGTACAGGGAAATGTATTCGCCTGGCTGCGCCGGATTGGCAGCGGTTATCTCCTGACCTGTTGCCGCATGCCGGGCGGCGGCGAGGCCGATTCCATTGGCCAGCTGCGAAAACGATCCCGGGGCCGCATCGGTGAGGTACATTTGCACGATGTTCGACTTAACCCCGTTGTTGGTCACCTGAATGTTCGCGAGGCCGGTCTGGTTGGAGGCAACTTCATACGGCACGAGGACCGACATCTGCGTCGGTGTCACATAGTAAATTGGGCAGAGCGTGCCGTCGATGGTCACGGAGACACCGCCCAGAGAGGTCGGGAACGCCTGACCGCCTTGTGTCGTCATGGTGGTCGAAGCGAGACCGGTGCCATACAAAACCAGCAGTTCGCCGGGCGCAATGCCGGCGGTGATGGGCTGGTAGCTGGCCGCATTCGCCACCCCGATCGGGTTCAGATACACGCCCGATCCGGAAAAGGCCGGCGCGTGCAACCCTACCTGCAGAGAGAAAAATCCGTTGCTTCCGATGGCGACAAATGCCTGCCCTCCGTCACCGAAAAGATACTCATAACCATTGAAATCGATGCCGGTACTCCCATTGGCGGTCAGATCGATTTGATCGTCGGTGCCGAAGTCGAAAGATAACGACGTGGGAAGATTCAGACGCTGATGGACGACTCCATCGCCGCTGATGTCGCCTGAATTATTCGTCGATCCGTAATAGGAATCCGTTCCGAAGCCGTTGGGCGAATTTTCCAGCGCCGCCGTGAAGTAGAGACCCGTGCTGAGACTGTTCGTTCCCGGGACCGTCAGCGCCTTGACGCCGAAGAAAATGTCGTAGCCGCCCGGCGTGTACCCAAGTATAAAGTTACCGTCGGCCGACTGGAATAACGTTTTGGACCCGGTGAACAGGGCATTCGTCGCGCTCACCCCCGAGGGAAGAGGGATGTTCAGCGTGGCGCTTCCATTGTTAAAGTTATAGGTCGCGCCCGTGATCGATTGCGTTAGAGGATAGGCCACCTGGTTGGCTGCCTGCCCGGTCATGACGATGGCGCCGAAACCGTTGCTGCCGTTGGGAGTCAGCTCAAACAGGGCATTCTTAATCGCGGTGCTGCCAGCTCCCGTGAAATCCAGTAAACCTGTCTGGTAGGGCGTCGTGAAGCTCGCATTGGTGGGAGCCCCGGCCGGAATCGCGATAAAAATATCGTTAAAGATGTCGTTGTCGCCTTCGGACTCGGTCGAGCTTCCGGTAAACACCCCCTGGGCAACGGCTCCGTTGATCAGCGCGTTGGCGTCGGTCGGATAGATCTCATTAGTAATGAAGCCGATGCCGTTGGATCCGATGGCGTAAGTGCTGGTAAGCGACAGAGGCTGGGGCGCGCCGCCTGAAACTGTGTTGTCGACAGTCATACCCGTGAGGGTATAGTTGCCCGCCCCATCGAACGTGATGGTGCCGTAAATGGCCGTGATCTCGGTGGGATTGGAGTTTGCGTCGACGTTCTGGACGGCGAGGTGCCGGAACTGGTAAGTCCCCTTGAGCATGCCGTTCCCGCTGGTGTCCTGCGTCTGCGCCGCCCCCGCCGCCGCACCGCAAACGATAAGAGCCGCCACGTGTAACACGGATTTAATTGGCTTTAAGTACATGAATCCTCGTAGTCTATATACGACAGTATTTTATTTAAGACGGGCGATTCCCACCGAAGCAGAAAGCCACGTGTCACTTCAGATGCATGGTCCTGTATCCCGGGTTGCACGAATCGGCGGAGGAGTGTGATTGGCGACCCCTCATTTCCGGCCAGCCCCCGGTTTTTTTCAGTACTCGCCAGGCCACCCGCATTCGTCACGTGATTATAGCGCTTGCCGCAAGTCGCCTCAGTGTAGCATCAGTAGGGAGAACTCATGTTTCGGAACCGTTGGGTCTACGCCATTTTTTCATTGATAATTCCGCTTTTAATTGGCGGTTTCGTCGCGTTAAAGTCTCAAACCACGGGACGCGAGTTGATTCGTGAGTCCGTGGATGAAAACAAGCTCGTTACGCTGGCGGGCAACACACGCCCAGAGACTCTTTCCGCCAACGACCTGGGTCCGGTCGCGGACGATTTCGCCATGGATCACATGCTGCTCCAACTGAAGCGCTCGGCGCAACAGGAGCGCACCGTCGAGCAGTTTATAGAGGAACTGCAAAATCCCCAATCTCCAGCTTTCCACAAATGGCTGACCGCCGAAGCCTTTGGGAAAAGATTCGGCGCCGCGGAATCCGACCTCAGGACCATTACGGATTGGCTCCGCGCACGGGGTTTCACCGTGAATTTCATCTATCCGAGCGGCATGGTAATCGATTTTTCAGGCAATGCCGGCCAGGTGCGCAATGCCTTCCGCACATCGATTCACAATCTGGATGTCAACGGCGTGCACCATATCGCCAATGTAGCCGATCCGCAGATTCCACAGGCCCTGGCGCCGGCCGTGGCGGGGGTTGTTTCGATGCACGATTTTGTCCCGCACAAGATGGCCCGTGCCAGGGTAAAGAAGAGCGGCGCCCAGTACACGTTCTCCTACCAGGGATACACCTACCAGGCTGTGGTTCCCGCCGATCTTGCGACCATCTACGACATCAATCCTCTCTTCGCCAACGGGATCACCGGCAAAGGGCAGACGGTGGTGGTAATCGAGGATACCGACGTGTATGCGCCCCGCCGCGGCTCCTCGGATTGGGCCACCTTCCGCAGCGAGTTCGGGCTTGCGCAATATACTTCGGGATCGCTCGCCACGGTGCATCCCACGCCGGTAAGCGGCGCCAACAACTGTTTCGATCCCGGTGTCAACGGGGACGACGACGAGGCGATTCTCGACGCGGAATGGGCCTCCGCGGCAGCCCCGGGCGCCGCCATTGAAGTGGCATCCTGCGCCAACAGCAGTATCACCTCCGGCTTGCTCTTAGCAGGCCAGAATCTGGTAAACGCCCCCGCTCCTCCGACAATCATAAGTATCAGCTACGGCGAATGCGAAGCGTTTGACGGCGCTTCCCTGAACGCTGCCACTAATGCCCTTTATCAGCAGGCGGTGGCCGAAGGCGTCTCCGTCTTTGTTTCCGCGGGAGATGAGGGTCCGGCCAGTTGCGACGCGGGGGCGGCTCTCGCCACGCACGGCCTCAGTATCAGCGCCCTGGCCGCCACACAGTACAACGTTGCCGTGGGAGGAACGGATTTTTCGGATACGGCGAATGGAACGGCTGGCACGTATTGGAGTCAGACCAACGGCGCCAACTACGGCTCGGCGTTGTCCTACATCCCTGAAATGCCGTGGAATGACTCATGCGCCAACAGCGTGCTCGCCAAATTCAACGGTTATACAACCGTCTATGGCCCAAGCGGATTCTGCAGCAGCAGCATCGCCAAAACGGACGGTTTTAACAATGTGGTGGGGGGCAGCGGCGGGCCCAGCAGTTGCTTCACGGGAGTGCCCTCGATCAGCGGCGTTGTCAGCGGCACCTGTCAGGGATACCCGAAGCCCGCCTGGCAGACCGGACTTGCCGGCATCCCCAACGATGGCGTGCGCGATATCCCCGACGTCTCCATGTTTGCCGCCAATGGCCTCTGGGGTCACTATTCGGTGGTTTGCTTTTCCGACCCGAGCAATGGCGGCGTGCCCTGCACCGGCTCACCCAGCGGTTGGGCCGGCTTCGGCGGAACCTCGATCGCATCGCCCGTGCTCGCCGGTATTCAGGCCCTGGTGAACCAGAGTGCTGGTGGTCCGCAAGGCAACCCGAATCCTGTCTACTACGCGCTGGCTGCCAGTAATCCCAACGTCTTTCACAGCATTACCCAAGGGGATAATGACGTGAATTGTGGCGGCCCGGAGAGCTGTTATGGCTATGTCGGGACCGTCAGCTATGGCCGCGCGGGCAGACTTTTCGGCACTACGTTTGGGGGCGCGCTCTCCACCTCAGGCACTTCGTTCACGCCCGCCTACGGTGCCAGCGCCCCCTGGAGCATGGCAACCGGCATCGGCAGCGTGGACGCCTTTAATCTGGTGATGAACTGGAAATAAAGGGCAGATCGGAAATCTGCCCCACCGGACACCGAAGTTTTACCCACGACCCTGTTGCACGAATCCGTTATACAGATAGATCGCGAACAGCGCGATCCCGTAGAGCGCCGTAACCACGGTCAACGCGATTCCCACATTGTCGACCTTCTTTAATGAGCGCGCTACATTCTGCTCATTGGCGGACACCCGGCCGGATGGATCGGAAATGTGCAGGACTTCGTCATCGCGTCGAGTGACGATCTTTCGATACAGAGCAACGGCCGCCACCACCACGGTCATGGCGATCAGGACCATCATTGAAGCTGGCATGCAAGGACCTCCCTTCAGGTTTGCATTTCACTGCTGTGCAAGTGAAGGGCCGCTTTTGGGGATCAATCGTACATCACTTCGACTGCAGCGCTTCGAGGTACTTGGCAAGGTTGTAAACGCGCATCCTGCCCAGATCCTGGTCCCATGCAACCTGCGAAAAGATTGGCCCCCACACCGGCATGTTCCGCGTCCCATGTCCCGCCGGAAGAGACTCTTCTCCCGAGATGACGTGTTCAATGCGCATCAGCGGAAACTTCCCTCCCTCGCGTGCGGAAATACGCGTAAGATCAGGCAGGGCGGCCTTTAGAGACTTCGCCATGGGGCCTCCGCCCTTGCCATCCACGCCGTGGCACACCGCGCAGTACGCCGTGTATAACGCCGGCCCCTGGATCGACTCGATCAAATGGGTGGTCTCGGGCGGCTCCGCCTTTGGCGTCTGCCCGAAAGCCCACAGGGCAAAGCCGAGTATTCCGCCAACTGCGATACCGCTGGTTCTGCCGTTCCTTCTCATGATGCAATCTCCTTCCAATCGCCAATGCCTGCGTGAAAGCCGTCAGCTCTGCGCCGCCCGCCGCGCCACATGCCGCACCATGGACCCGCCTTCGTGTCCCGGACTTTGGCATTGCGTTTGCTTAATGTGGCCCTTGGAGGGCTTAATGGCGAACCTGAAAAAATTCATCGGGAAAGAAATTCTGATCCGTCTGACCAGCGACGGTTTCGTCTCGACCGTCAGGTACGCCCGCCTGTATTCAAAATCGGCGGCGTGGCAAACCCGCGTTTCCGAAATTCCAGGCAAAGAAATCGCCCAACCCGCGTTCAGCCAGGCCGACGGGGATGACGCGGGCTTCGCGGGGTTCGAAGAAAATTGAATCATCTCAGGGTTTGGCAAGCTGCGCGACATCCCAACCTCCGCCCAGCGCCTTAATCAACTGCACGCGCGCAACCATCCACTGAGCTTGAAAGTTAACCTGGGTCTGGCGATCGCTCAGAAGCATGGTCTGCGCGGCAAGCACGTTCAGGTAAGGATCGATTCCCGCCTGATATCTGACCGTAACCTCGCGCAGATTCCGTGCCGCCGCCTGGATGGCCGCGTCTTGCCGTGCCATCGCCTGCGCGAGTATCTGCAATGCAGCCAAGTTGTCTTCCACCTGCTGGAACGCCGTCAGGACTGTCTGCCGGTAGTTCGCTACCGTCTGATCGTATGCCGCCTGATACTGCTGCACTGTGGCCTTGCGCAACCCGGCATCGAAAAGCGTTTCGGCGAGACTGGGCCCCAGCGACCAAACACGGCTCGGCCACGTGAACCACTGCGCAACGCCAAGGTTTTCCAGGCCGGCCGATGCCGACAACGTAATATTCGGATAGAACGCGGCCCTCGCCACGCCGATCTGCGCGTTCGCCTGGGCCATGGCGCGCTCGGCCGCAGCGATATCCGGCCGCCGTTCCAGAAGTTCCGACGGGATTCCGACAGGTGCGTGCGACGCGAGGGCGCTGGCGAACTCCGTATCCACTGAAATGTCGAAGGTCGAAGCGGGCTGGCCGATCAACACCGCTATGGCGTGTTCATACTGGGCGCGCAGGTTGCCGAGGTCGACGGCCTGCGCCGCAACCGCCTGCCATTGCGCTTCGGCCTGGGACACGGCTTCGTCGGAACTGAGGCCTGCGTCGCAGAGCGTGCGGTTCAAATCCAGCGCCTCCCGGTAGGCGATCGCGGTGGCGTCCAGCAAGCGCTTCATCTCGTCCTGGGCGCGCAACTGGTAGTAATCGGTGGCCAGATCCGCCTGCGCGGCGAGGCGGACGTTTTCCAGATCGGCCAGGCTGGCTTGCGCCGCATAGGTGTTGGCTTTGACCGTGTTCTTCACCCGCCCCCAAAGATCGGGTTCCCATGACGCTTCGACCGGTAACGAAAAAATGGAATAGGTGGCACTGGCGGCCTTGGGTCCGAATGTGGACAGGTGTTGATTGGTGATGCCTGCGCCGCCTGTAGCGGTTGGGAAGAACTGCGAGCGGGATTCCCGGATCACAGCGCGCGCCTCGATGACCGCAGCCGCCGCCGCCGCAACATTCTGATTGGAAGCATTCAATTTATTCTCGAGATCGTTCAGGCGCGGATCGCCGAACGCCTCCCACCAATTTCCTCGAGAAGCCGCGTCCCGAGGTTGCGACGGTTTCCAGATGCCAGCGTCCTCCCCGCCGATTTCCTTGTAAGCGGGCGGAGTGACGACGGAGGGCCGGACATACTTCGGGCCTACCGTGCAGCCGCCGAGGCAGCACAGGCAAATCGCGGCAAATACTCTATTGACCGATGTAGACATCGACTAATAAACCCGGGTACAGATTAACGTCAGCCGGTTTCCGGACCCTGAAGATCAGAGGCAATACTCTGACATCGACCCGCTCCTCTCGCTGATCGGAAAGTTCGATTTTCGGAGACACAAAGGGCTGCACCCTTACGAACTCGAGCGGAATCTTTACGCCCGATCCGCGCACCGAGAGCTGCGCCTTGATTTGGGATGGGGGAGGAACACGTGGAATCAGGATCTCGTCCACGTAGCAGCGCACGTTCAGCCACGCCTGAGAACTGCCGAGCGTCAGCACCGGCGCCATCCCCTGGGTGTATTGGTCCCACGCGCCCTGTGGGGAAACAAAACTGCCCGGCGTGACGTTCACCGCCATCACCACTCCATCGCGCGGCGCATGCAGAGTGTATTTGGCCAGCAGGGCGCTCGATGAAGCATGCGCCTTTAACAAAGCGTTGTACTGCTTTTCCTGATTGTTGATGTCGTATACCCAAGCTCCCGCTTTGACGAGGTCCAACTGTTTCTGCGCCACGTCGAGATTGGCCCCCGCCACCGCGGCCGAGTTGGCAGCGCCGTCAAGGGCATCCTTACTGATCGACTTCGGATTCGCTTCGTAAGCCGCCTGCTGCTTGAGCAACTCATCCTCCGCCGTCTTCAAAGAGGCTCGCGCCGCATCCACCTGGGCTTTCGCCACGTCCAGGGTTTCCTTTCTTGGCTGAGCCCGCAATTCGTCGAGAAGCGTGCGCGCGGCCTGGGCCTGCGATTCCTGCTGCTCAACCGTCGCCCGCTGAATCGAATCGTCGACTAACAGAAGCGCTTGCCCTTTCCGCACTGGCTGTCCCTCGGCGACCAGGATGGCTTTCACGGTGCCCGCAACTTCGGGATAAACGCTGATGTTTTCTCCGCTGGGCTGATCGCTTTCCACAATCCCCTCGGCGTAAATGCCATGCGCGTAAGGATTCACCACCGGATTGAACAGCGGGGCCTGCGGCGGTTTCTCATTGGCAAAGAGGTACGCAGCCACGCAACCGGCGCAGACGCCCAAAAACGCCAGCGAAAACACGATCTTGTTTCTCATCGTTCACCTGCCGTTACGTCGGCGCCGCCGTTTCCCGCCATAATGCGCCCGTCCTCCATCTTCAGGATCCGCGTGGCGAATTCGAAAATCCGGTTGTCGTGCGTAACCACGACGATGCAGCGCTTCTGGTTGAGGAGATTCTTGTGAACAAACCCCACTACCGAGTGCCCCGTATCGCCGTCGAGCGAGGCCGTGGGCTCGTCCATGATCAGAATGTCCGGGTCGCTCGCGATGGCCCGCGCAATCGCAGCGCGCTGCTGTTCGCCTCCGCTCAGTTTTATCGGGGGTAGTTGCGCGCGTGTTTTCAGACCCACGATATCCAGAAACCGCGTCGCCTGTTTCACCGATTCGTTCCAGTCTTTCTTCTTGAGGATGAGTGGAATGGCCACGTTTTCCGCCGTCGTCAAACGAGGAAACAGATGATAGTCCTGAAAGACAAAACCGATCTTGTTCAGCCGGAAGTCGGCCAGCCGATTGGCGCTGAGGCTCCAGATGTCGACTCCTTCCACGGAGACCGAGCCCGCATCGGGCCGCAGGATTCCGGAGAGGACACTGAGCAAAGTGGTCTTGCCGCTCCCGGACGGGCCGACGATATACACCATTTCCCCGAAGTTGGCCTCGAGGTCGACGCTGCGCAACGCCAGAGTCTTCGCATCGCCTTCTCCGAAGCTTTTCATCAGGCCGCTGGCTTTGATTGCAGGACTTGCCATTGTCATCCCCGGAAGATGTCGAACGGCTCCACGCGCAGCACTCGGCGGGCTCCCACGTAGCCGGAAACCGCCGCGATCACCAGCACCATGGCCAGCGCGAAGCCCAGATTGAAGAATGTGATCATGGCAAAGTAATCCGGCAATCTCAGCTTCGCCATGGCGATGAGAAACGTGCACAAACCGATGCCCAGACCATAGCCCGTGAGCGCCGTGAACGTCGCCTGAAACAGCACCATGCCGACCAGTTCGCTCCCTCTGGTGCCGATCGCCTTGAGCGCACCGAACCTTTCAAGGTTCTCCAGAATAAATGTGAAGAATGTCTGGCCCGAGATGGACAGACCGACAATGAAACTGATCGCCGTCATGATCAGGATATTCGTCCCCATGCCTGTTTGGTAAATGTAGAAGTTCTTGATGCGGTGCATGAATTCCTGCCGCGTCAGCGCCAGATAGCCAAGCGCCTGTACATGCTGCCGGATCGTTTCCACGTCGGCAGGACCCTTCGGTTCTACGAGCACGTACGAGGTCGTGTAGCGCGGATTGGGAATATATTCAATGGCGCGGTTGAAAGTTGTGTATAGCGTGGGAATCCCGAACAGACCGGAGGAAGATACTTTGGCGATACCCACGATCGTTCCCCGGTGGTCGTTCAGCTGAAACTCCGAACCGATGTGGGGATTGCCGAGCTTCACAAAATCCGCGTCGTGAACCACCACGAATCCGTTCTCCGCGTAGATGTCCTCAATGGCGCCTTCGGTCAGTTCGGGGCGTCCGAACAAGCTCGCGTCGTCGAGGCCGATTACGGTCACCGCCTGATAAGTGCCGTCGGTCAGCTTGACCAGCGCGCCCCCGGAGTACAAAGGCACCGCGTACTTCACCCCGTCCATGCTGCGTACCGCGTCGAGAACGTAATCGGGCATCCCGATGGAATTGGCCGTCGTCTGCACGGCGGGGTCCATGATCCACATGGAGGCGCCGACGTTGACGACGGTGGAGTACGAGTGATAGAGGACGCCGCTGAACATGGAAGTGGCGAACATCATGCCGAAGACGGCGAACGTGTTACCCACCAGCAAGGCGGTGAATTTCGCTTTGTCGTTGACGAGCAGCTTGTAGGCGAGTTTGAGAATGCCCCGCAACGCTTCTCCCCTTGAACCTGGTTATGTGCACGAGGCATACCAGGCAAAAAGCGGACATTATCAATGGCTTCCCGGTCGTAATGCGTCTCCTGGCTCATTCGGTGCGTGCTTTCCCCCAAACGCGAACGAAGCACTCCTGAATTGCGTCTGTTTGGGGCGTATTGGGTTGGTGCGGCGATTGCACGTTTTATGCCGGAGGTTGTCCCATGAGTAGCTGGAAATTGGCAATCCCGATTCTGGTGGCAGTTACAGGCTTCATCGCGCTGCCCGATGAAAAATCCCCCCTCGCGAGAACAAGCGACCTTTCCGGCGCTGAAATGTACCGGAATTATTGCGCCTCCTGCCACGGTATCGACGGCAAAGGCGGCGGACCCGCTGCGCCTGCGTTGAGAAGGGTTCCTCCGGATCTGACCGGCATCAGTGCCAGAAACAAAGGTCAATACCCGGATTTCCGTATTACGCATATCATCGACGGCTACGAGATTGCGGCCTTCCACGGTTCGCACGAAATGCCGATCTGGGGAGACTATTTCCGCGAAAATGAAACGCGCGACGAAGCGCTGATCAAATTGCGGGAACACAACCTGGTCGAATACATCCGATCGATGCAACAGAAGTAAGAGAGGTGGTCTTATGTCAATTCGAATACTGATCGCAGCACGGGCGCTGGCTGGGGCGTTGGCGCTGGCGGCGGTTCCGGCCTTTGGACAGACGAAGTCTCAGCCTGGCGCGGAGGTCCAGATGATCCTGACGGTGGCCGATCATATGAACCATAAGCCAGCCGCGCTCAAAGCGGAAGACGTGTCGATTGTGGATGGTACTGTTACCGGCTTAGTCCCCTTCGAAGGCGGCCATGAGCTTGAACTTTACCTGGTGATTGACGATGCGGCGAATTACGATTTTGCGTCGAAGCTTCAGGAACTGCGGCAATTTGTGAGCGAGCAGCCGGCTCCGGCGGCCATCGGCCTGGCTTACATACACGACGGAACCCTGCAGGTTGTCGACGACCCCACCGCGGACCGTGCGCAGATCAGGCGCGATCTGCGTCCACCCGCCGGAAGCAGCGCGGCCAATCCCTACTGCGCAATCTCGGATCTGATCGCACGCTGGCCCAGCAAAACGCTGCGCCGGGAGATCGTACTGGTGAGCACCGGGATCGACGACTCCGCGGCCGAGGGCGCCGTATGCGTTAACGCGGAGAAGGCGATCCATGACGCCGAACGCGCCGGAGTCACGATCTATGCGCTTTATAATCCCGTCACTAATTACCTGGCGCAGAAATGGTCGAAAGTGGATTCGGGTGTCGTCGATCTGGCTCATGTCTGCTACGAAACCGGCGGAGAGGCCTATTTCATCGGCCACAGTCCGGCGGAATCGATCGCGCCTTTTCTTTCCGACATCACCGAGCACCTGGCCCATCAATACCTGGTGAAGTTTCGCGTGGCGCCCAGGCAGGATGCCGCTTTTCAGACGATCTTTGTTTCCTCTCCCTCCTATGATCGGGAGTTCATGAAACCGGAGAGCGTCTGGGTCCCGGCCCCGCATCGATGAGATCCGTGAGGTCGATGAGGCCCGCTTTACCTCGAAAGCCATTTGCGATAGCATGGCCGATTACTCATGAAGACGTTACTTGTATTGCTTCCCGCCCCGTCGTTGAGTCTGCTGGCGCTGAGTCTGCTCGCGCCTGCCTGGGCGCAACTGGCGCCCCCCAACGCGCAGGGCATGTCGATGGGCCACGTCCAGCTGAACGTCACCGACGTGGAGGCGCAGAAGAAATTCTGGATGAGCGAGTTCGACGCCGTGCCGTTGTCGCGCGAAGGACTGATCGGCGTGAAGGTTCCCGGCATGCTGATTCTGTTCACCGTGCAAAAGGCGCTTCATCCCGCCTCAGGAACGGTTCTCGATCATTTCGGCTTCAAAGTACGCAGCCGCGACGAAATGGTCAAGCGCATCGAGGACGGCGGATACAAAGTCGATCATCTGTTCAAGGGTTCCGAAGGCTTCCCCAACGCATATGTGATCGGCCCCGATGGAATCACCGTCGAGCTGCAGGAAGACAAAACGCTCAAGGTTCGCACGGAGGCGCAGCACCTGCACTACCTGACGCCCGATTATCTGGCGCTGCGCGACTGGTACATCGGCACCTTCGGCATGGAGCCCACCACGCGCGGTCCACACGACAGCGCCGATATCCCCGGCATGAACCTGACCTTCGCCCCCACCAGGAGCCGGCTCGATGTGACCAGCAAAGGCGGGTTGATCGATCACGTGGGTTTCGAAGTGAAGGATCTTGCGGCCTACTGTAAGAAGCTGGAAGCGAAGGGCGTGAAGTTCGACCAGCCTTACAAGAAGATACCCAGTCTGGGGATTGCTACTGCGTTTCTGACCGATCCCAAGGGCGTTTCGATCGAGCTGACGGAAGGCCTCGGCGCTTATTAGCTGGTAAGATGAAGGACGGCACGCACCCGTAGCTCAGCTGGATAGAGCGTTTGCCTCCGAAGCAAGAGGTCGCCTGTTCGAATCAGGCCGGGTGCACCAAATTTTTTAATCACTTGCGGTAAGCCCCGATTCCCGTTTAGGTTCATTTGGGTTCAAAACCTCCTGAGGTTTACTATCCAGTGTGGCCGATTTAGGTTCAGAATCAATTCCGACGCTGCCCGGTCCAGCATTCTTGACCTCGCGCAGCTTCTGCTCGAATGACTCCATGGCGCTCCTCAGGCTCTCCGAAACCGTCTGCGTATAAACATCCATCGTAATCTGGGCGGTCGAGTGACGCATTTGCGACTGCTGGTCCTTGATGGTTCCAATGCCGTGAAAGTGAGTGGCAAACGTTCTCCGGAGCGACTGGAAGGTGAGTCCCTCAATTCCGATATTCTCGGCCGCAGGCTGCAGAACTTCGGCGCTTGGCAAGGGTACCCCATTACTGCTCGACTAAAGTGAACCAGGCTAAGAACACGATTGAATCGAGAAACCGGTGGAGTTCGAAGGTGAGATTGGGCGAGCGTTCCACGGCATCATCCACCGCCGAAGGCGAGTTTGGTTTGCCGGTGATTGAGCCTGGCGCTCCATCGTCTGGCGGGCTCATTATAAAGCCTGCGGCTGGGCGAACGGCTAAAGAATGGTGTGCTCTGACCCCAGCGGAGCAAGAGAATCGAAGGGGGAAGCGCGGCAAGCGGTGGTGCGTGGGTGAATCGTGGCGGGAAGTCGCCGCTAACGCGCCGTATAGGTCTTGCTGTAGCCGTTGCGTTCGTTGGTGATGGTGAATTTGCCGTCCTTGGAAACCGTCGCCTTGATCAGGTTCGACTTCGTTTCATCTTTGGTGGCATCGAGATTGGCGATCATCGGCTCGGCAGTGTTATGCGCGTCATCGTTGGCGGTCGCGCGGTGTCCCTGCCAGATCGCCTCGATGCCGGGAATCTTCGCGATAGTTTCGTAGCCCGCTGCGGGCAGGCCCTTGGTGGGCCCGTTGGCGACGATGACAACCTGCGGCTTGATCGCCCATACCAGCGGCGGCGCACCCGACCACAGGTTAAAGAACCCGTGGTGCGTGGCCTGGAAAAGCGACACCGTGCCGATCTTATTCACCGGACACGCCAGCATCAACTCGCGATCCCACGTCAGATCGCCGAGATTGAGGAATCTGAATTTGCCATAGGTCAGCAACGTGCCGACACTCATGGTATTCTCCGGCTGCCGCGGGTCCGGGGTCTTCTGCTCGGCGCCTTCGCAGAGCGGATTGGGTTTGGCGCCCTTGTCGAGCGCCTTCTGAATGACCTCGCCGTCGGACGAAACCACCGTGATGTCGACGCCCTTAAGCGGAATCTTGTCGCCCGGCTTCACCACCACGCGCTTTCCTTCCACAATCCCCTTGTACGTCTCCCATGTCTGCGCGGCGCGCGGGTTCATGGGCGCTTCCTTCGAATCGCCGTGGTCGTAGAATCTGTCGACGGGAATCAGTTTCACCAACGCCGCGAGGCCGCCCACGTGGTCCCCGTGGTAGTGCGTAGTAACGAGCATGTCGATCTTCTTCAACCCTGCCAGTTGCGCGGTTTCGAAGATCCGTTTGGCATCGCGGTCGCCGGGATTCCCCGAATCGACCAGCAGCGACTGCCCGGAAGGCGTGACGATCAGCGTAGCGGCGCCGCCTTCCACGTCGACCCAGTACATCGTAAGATCGCGCGGCTGCGCGTAGAGGAGCGTGGCTGCGGCCACGGAGAGGAGAAGAGGGAGCGTGCGGGATTTCATAAACCGCCGCGATCTTATCACATCCGGAAAAAGACCTCATCCCGGAACGCAGCGAATGTCAAGGCAAAGTAGAAATGTCCCCCTGTTGGCAAAGTAGAAATGTCCCCTTTTGCCGGGGCTTGTGAGAAGTGCATGTTAGATTGCGAGTGCCGGTGAAGCGGAGACGGGCTCTGGTGGCGACCAACCCGATCGAGGAATAGCCGGCCGGAACTCGTCGCGACGATGAGTAGGCGTGTTTTCTTCCGGCGCGCTTTATGACCTGGTCCGGACCCGACCGGAAAGCGGCAATCCGGGCCAGGTTTGCACGAAGCGCTAAACACATCGGAGCGATAGATTCCGCCATGCCTTGAAAACGCAACCTCGGGCGCGGCTCCATCTTTCAGGCAACTTGCCATATCTTTGGCCCCTTTTTCAAATCGAAGTTCTTGTTCCATTCACTGCCGCGTTGTCTGTTGGGGCGTCGGGGAGCGGCTGGTTTTACCGGGGCTTTGGCTTTCGTCGCCGCCGCGCATCGGCTTACAGGCAGGTATCGCTCTCCGAATCTAACTGCGATGGAGCCGTCGAGCCTTTTCTCCACCCGCACGTTGGCCCTGCGTAATCCACTGACCACGGCCTTCCGCTCGATCTGATACAACCTGGCGTCCAGGGGAATGGTGTAATCGTTCCGCACCTGCCGCGTTTCTACATGGCTTAAAGATGCCGCCAGATTATGGCTCCTGTCCAGGGGACGATGTGCGTCGTCGGCGTTGGCCGGCTCCGCCGTCAACTCCCGCTCCCACCACACCAGATAGGTTTCCTCAAGATATTGGTTGGCCTCTTTGAGGGTCTTCACTCCGGCCACACGCAGGCCCTTCACCAAACGATCCTGTGCCGTCCCGAAATTCCTCTCCACTCGCCCTTTGGCCTGCGGGCTGTGCGCCGCGATCCACGCGATTCCCAACTCCTGCAAGGCGCGTCCAATCTGCGTCGGCGGCATCACCACAGGGTCTTTGTCTACTCCCGGCTCATCCCGTTTGCGCTTTTCCGCCGTCCGAAAGATACTGGCCTTGTCCGTGTAAAACGCCAGCGGCCTTCCGAACTTCTCCAGATAACCCCACAGCAATTTCATGTTTTCTTCGGTCGAATCGTGCCGCACGAACCGGGCAAACAACCGGCTCGTCGCATCGTCGATCATGGCGATCAGGTACAGCTTCTCTCCGCGCCCTTCCAGCCAGTCGTGCTCTGAGGTGTCCCACTGCACCAGTTCCCCCAAGCGGGTCCGCCGCGGCCGCCAGACGTGTACCGCCTTCGTCTTCTGTTCCTTCGCACGCCACAGCTTTGCCCGGATCATCCATTGCCGCAAGGTCTCCCTGCTCACTTCGATGTCGTGTTTGTCGGCCAGATATTCGCAAGCCAGCGTCGGCCCGAACCCTTTGTACAAATCCGCCGACAGGATCTGCATAGCTTCCTCTTCGACGGTCTTGGCGATCCGCTGATTCGAGGGCCTTCCTCGCAGCCCGTGCACAACGCCCTTGTCGCCACGCTTCTTCAGCGCGTACAACAGCCGCTTCACCTGCCGCACGCTCAACCCCAGTTCTTCTGCCGCCTGCCTCTGCGTGATCAGGCGCTTCTTCACTTTGCGTAACGTTACCAGCCGGTCTCTATCGGCCTGTGTCATCAGTAGCTGTCCTTCTTGCATCCCCCAAGCCTGGGGTTGTCAAGGGGACATTTCTACTTTGCCCAAAGGGGACATTATCACTTTGCCGCCACACCCGGAACGCAGCGAAT
>CAVRCX010000020.1:0-28209 GCA_963719785.1 Terriglobia bacterium | reverse complement strand
ATTATGAGTCCGCTGCTCTAACCATTGAGCTAAGGGCCCGTGGGCTCATAGCCTGAAGTATACCGTTGCCGTTCCCACCCTGTAGATAACCGTTTGGTGGAATAGTAACCAGGAATGAGCAAACCCGCGATCGGTCCGCCTGCACAGACGTCCCCACTCGCAAGGGGGTCGTTCTCGCACGCCTGGCGAGCCCTGCATCACCGCAACTTCAAGCTCTACTTCTTCGGCCAGGGGATCTCCGTAATCGGTAACTGGATGACGCGCCTTGCCACCAGTTGGCTGGTCTATCGGCTCACACAATCGGTTCTGCTCCTGGGCGTCGTCAGCTTTGCGGGACAGATCGTATCGTTTGCCCTGGGACCGTTCGCGGGCGTCTGGGTGGAGCGCCTCAATCGCCGCAAGCTGCTGGTGTGGACGCAGGCCGCCGCCGCCCTCCAGTCGCTCGCTCTCGCCGCGCTCACCCTGGCCCACGTCATCACCCTCTGGGAAATCATTGCGCTCACCGCTTTTCAGGGCATGATCAATGCGTTCGACATGCCCGGCCGCCAGTCGTTCCTCGTGCACATGGTGGAGGATCGGAACGACCTCAGCAACGCCATCGCCATCAACTCCTCGATGGCCAACGCGGCGCGGCTCGTCGGCCCGGCCATCGCCGGCATAGTGATCGGAGCTGTCGGCGAAGGCTGGTGCTTCCTGATCGACGGCCTCAGCTACTTTGCCGTGATCGCTTCCCTGCTGCTGATGCGCATCAAGCCGCTCGATATGCGCCGCACCGCCACCAGCATGTTCGAACAGATGCGCGAGGGTTGGGACTACGTCCGCACGTTCCGGCCCATCCGCACCATCCTTCTGCTGTTCTCGCTGATCAGCCTGATGGGCTACCCCTACGCCGTGCTTCTGCCCGTCTTCGCCGGCCAGGTGCTGCACGGCGGACGCGTACACTCTCGGCTGGCTGACGGCAGCATCGGGAATCGGCGCGCTGGTATCGGGCGCTTTCTCTGGCGCTGCGCAAGTCGGTGGTGGGGCTGACGCGTATGGCGCAGATATGCGGCGGCGATGCTGGGAGGCGCGTTGATTCTCTTCGGCCTGTCGCATACCTTGTGGCTGTCGCTGGTGCTGATGGGCTTCGTCGGGGTTCGGCCTGACGCAGAACGCGGCCGTCAGCAATACCATCATCCAGACGCTGGTGCCGGAAGACAAGCGCGCCCGCGTGATGAGCTATTACACCATGGCTTTTTTCGGCGCCACGCCGTTCGGCAGCCTGCTGGTCGGCACCCTGGCTCATCGGATCGGAGCGCCGCACACAGTCGTTCTTACAGGCGCGTTCTGCGTGGCCAGCTCGTTATGGTTTACCCTCGAGCTGCCCAAAATCAGAGCTATCATGCGCCCGATTTATCGGGAGAAGGGTCTGCTGCCAGCCGACTTTGAATCGACTGTTAAACGCTGACGGCGGTCCTGGCCGCCGAAGACTGCTCAATTGCACCGACCAGCTTATGCGCCTTGACCGCATGCGCAAAGCTCGGCTCGAAAGGCTTGCCCTCCTGCATGGCGCGGGCCAGACGCACATACGCCTGCGCGACATTGCGCGGTGGACCTGACGGCACGCTGTCCGGTATCAGAGTGAATCGAGCCGGCGTTTCCATCGGCGCCAGCGGTTCCTTACCGCGCGCGCCGAAAAGCTGGTTGGGACCGTGATAGACGCTGGGATTGGGCTCGGCGGAACCTAGCGCCTATGCCGATCGAGAGCGTGCCCTTGCGCCCATAGATCTCGAACGTACGCCGGCCATCGGGCAGCGCGGGCACCGCCGCCACCAGGAACGACACCTCAGCCTTACTCCGCAAGCGTCCCGACACGCTCACCCAATCGGGCGAATCGACCGCAACCGTCTGGCCCGTATCGGTGTTGAACCACTCGCTGACGGTAGTCGCGAGACGCGCCGACACATCGGTGAAATCGCCCAGCACAAAGCTCAGTGCGTCGATCGCGTGGCCGCCGCCGATGGTCAGAATATTAGCGCCGTTCCTGCGGTCGCTTTGCCAGATGCGCCCATTGCCGCGCCGGGTGGTGGCCTTCCCGATGTAAGCAAAGTCCACCGCCAGCACCTCGCCGATATAACCTTCCGCAATCAGTTCGCGCGCGTACATCAGGGTCGGATCGCTGTGCGCCTGCAGCCCCGCTGCCGTGTATAAAGAACGTTGCGCGGCCAGATCGGCCATCTGTTCGGCTTGTTCGAGCGTCGCCCCCAGCGGCCACTCGCAATAGACCGCCTTGCCCGCCTGGAGTGCCCGCATTACCAAGTCGTAGTGTGTGGGAACGCGCGTGACCACAGTGACCAGATCGATCTCCGGGCTGGCCACCATCTCGTCGAAATTGTGGAAAGCCAGATCGGTGCCGAACTGCTTCTGCGAGGCCAGCGCCGTGTCTTCATGCGCCGTGCAGACGGCCTTAAGCTGATATTCGGGAAGCGCGTGCAGTGCCGGCACGTGGGTACGCGCGCCCCAGCCGCTTCCCCCAACCGTAACCGTAGCGCCGACGATCCCGACGCGAATCCTGGCCGGCATTAACCTTGGGACCCGATTTGAGTCGCGCGCGGCTTTTCGGGATCGGGAGCGGGCGCCATCACCGTGATGTGGATGGTTTCCTCGTCCAGATTCCAGAAGTGATGCGGAACCCCGGCGGGAAAGATCATCAGCGTGCCCGGACCCACCGGATAAACGTCGCCATCGATCTTCACCATCATCTTGCCGCTGATCAGAAACATGAACTGATCGTAGTCGTGAAAATGCTCGCCGCCCGGTGTCCCGCCGTTAGGGGGCGTGCGCACATAGTTGATGGCGCAACTCATGATGTCGGAGTTGCTCCGGTCCACCAGGCGCTGATTGAAACGTTTGCGATCCGCGTTGAAGGTCGCAAAATCGATCTGGCGAATGTATTTCGATTCAGTCGTGGTCATCGCGAAATCAGGCGGTGGCCATTTCGGGTTTCAGATCCAGATCCTTGTTGGCTTTGTACCAGGTCTCGCGGGCGTACATGGGCACCGTGATCACCAGCAGTTCAGCGCCCTCCGGGCTTTCGATGGGCGAAGTGGTCAGGCCTTCCGGGATGTAGTAGCAGGCCTTGTTATCGAGCACACGGCCTTCATAGATGGTGCCGCCCGTCACCACACAGCGAACCTGCGGAGCCGCCAGTACCTCGGGAGCGATCACCGTGCCCGGCGCAATTCGCCACAGCGCGACGCTGGTGCCGTATTCGTTGAAGGCGCCCAGGTTCTTCACTTCCACGCCAGGCCGCAGCGGATCCGGCATCCAGCGGAATCCCTGGGGCCGCATCACCACCGGCGTCGCATAGCGAGGCTTGGAATAGGCGATAGGCCTGCCCATGTGCTGTTCCCACACGGCTTCGTAGCTATCCTTATTGACCCTGCGCCCGTCGGGCGTGTCGAGCTTATAGACGCCGTTTTCAAAGAAACCGCCGGCAGCCTTGAGCGCTTCCATAGCGGCCTTTTTCTCGGCGTCGCGGATGCGGTAAGCGCCGTTGGGACCGGGAAACTGCATGACGAGCAGACCTGCTGCCCCCTGCTGCGTGAGCGGTCCGTAGTAGGTGCCTTCGGGGAAATAGCCGCATTCGCCAGTGTGCAGATCCATGCCTTTGGCGAGGTTCATCTCGCCATATACGACAAAGCGGAACTGATCGAAGTTGTGATGATGCCGCGGCGTGTAGAAGCCATCGGGGACCTGATCGTAGCCGAAGCGCAGGTTGATCTCCGGGATTCCCGTATCGATCGGGAATTGCACGACATTCAGGTCGGCGCTGCCCTCGCCGTTGACGCCGCGTCCGCGGGTGGATTTCACTTCGCGACCCTTAGCCTCTTCGAGGCGGAAAGTCTGGATCTTCGCTTTAGCTTCCCTGGCTGACGATTCTCTGGGTGCAGTCATCTCTTTACCTCCCTGTCATCGTATCAAAATGGCTTTGGGATGGTGGAGTAGGCCTTCGGCCTGCGCTTTTCTTATCCTCTACTTCAAAAGGCTGCCGCGCCAGGCGCCGCAACGGTCGCATTGAGTCAGAAAGAAAATACTGAGGATAGTTCGCTTACGCTTCCGCGTCAGCAACGGAGTCCGGCAGCGCCAGCAACTGCGGTTCAGCATCACTCGGCAGAAAGCCCATAGCAGTAAGGCCCCCCCGAGAACGGCAACCACCGGCCATGCAGCGTGAATGAAGTCGGCCATTCCCGATCAGCGCAGCCTCAGAACCAGGGCGCGCCTCCCGCACCACGGACAAACCACCACACCCCGTCCCGCCAGCCGTTCGCCGCATCGCCGGCACACGCCGTTGAGTCGCACGTAGCGAAATATGGCCGGTAGCACCACGGCGACCAGAATCGCGATCAACAGAGGCCAGATCAACACCCGAATCTGGTTGAGCAGGCCGCCAACCACGTTATTTCTTCACTTTCATGGGGAAATGAACTGACTTCAGAGCAAGACCCTCCGCCCCGCACGCGCCTTAAGAGCGATTGTATACCAGGACAAATAATTATGACCGCTCAGAACACCAGTTTGGCGGCGATTTCGAACTGGCGTGGTGTGCCGCTGCCTGTAGGGCCGCTATTGACCAGCGCAGTAATGCGCCCGAACGTCGCCGCCGATATGACGGCCAAAGGTTGCCGTATTGCGCGCGGTTCAGCAGATTGAAGCACTCGCCGCGCAGTTCCAGCGCCAGCCGCTCGCGCAGTGCAATGCGCCGCTGCAATGCGGTGTCGACCTGCCACAGCGCCGGCCCGCGGAAGTCGTTGCGGCCCAGGTTGCCCCATGTCTTCGAGGCGGGAACGGCGAAGGCGGCCAGGTTGACCCAGTCGTTCGGCGTCGATCCACCCGGCGGCGTCAGCGAGGCCCCAGGCACCAGGTTGGGTCACTGAGTTCCCGGTTTCCATCGGGCATTACCGAGGCCGAGCGGTCGACCGTGATATTGAATGGCAGACCGGTGCGCCCTCCGGCTACGCCCGTCAGTTCCCAGCCGCCGAACACCGTGCCCAGAACTTCCGGGATCGTGCAGGAAATTTCTTCCCCGGCCGAACGGCAATTCATAAACCGACGACACGCTGAAGGTCTGGCGCGCGTCCTCGTCGCTCGATGA
Source organism: Terriglobia bacterium (assembly GCA_963719785.1). GTDB lineage: Bacteria > Acidobacteriota > Terriglobia > Bryobacterales > Bryobacteraceae > BOG-234. The sequence continues at coordinate 23,075 of CAVRCX010000020.1, read as the reverse complement.
CCGTTCGCGCACCTCCGGCAGGGACACATCTTCCGGGAAATCGTCTTCGACACCGCTGCCCAGCGATCCATCGTTGATGGCGTGCGACCACGTGTCGCTCTCGCCGTCACCAACCAGCCACGAGAAAGGTTGCGCTGCGCCTGAAACTGCAATCCGTCGAAATCCGAGTCGCCATCTTTTCGCCCGCAATTCAATCTGTCCGAACTGCGAATCAGGGCGCAGGCCGGTCGCCGGATTGATTATGTTGATGTACGACCGGTTCATGATGTTGGTGCCCTTGTTGCCGATTGCCGAAATCATGCCCACAAACTTGAACGGCAGCGTTTGCTGGATGGAGGCAATCCATTCCTGCGCATAGGTGTCCTTACGATTGCGCACCTGGTCCTTGGGTGAATCGATGCCCGTCGCCGTGGCGAGCAGGGCATCGAAGGGATAACTCAGGTTAGGGAACTGCGTGCCGCGCGCCAGCGAGTAGCGCGGCACGTCGTTGGCGGTGGGGAAGTTCTGATCGTCGAGTTGCGCGTCTTCGTGGTAAATCCCATAGCCTATGCGAAACACGGTATGGCCCGCGAAACGATCCGGCGCCCAGGCGATGCCGATCCGCGGATAGAAGTCTGTCCTTCGCTGGGAACAGAAACGCGGCGTTGGGCGCACAGAATACCGCCGGCCCGCAGGTCTGGAAATCGAAAGGAATCGCCCGGCCTGTCGACTCGTGAAAATCGTTATAAAACTCGTAGCGCAGGCCCGCGATTGATAGTCAGGTCGGGGCGTAACTAGAATTGCGACCTGAACATAGCCGAAGTAACTCGTCTTTTTCATGCGCTTGAGTGGCTGGAGTGCGGTATAGGTCGCCGCGTCAAGATTATTCGCTTCGAAATCCGCCAGCGAACTATAGGTGAGGCTACCCGTGAACGAGCTGCCCTCATCGATACCGATGCGCCGGATCTCGATTCCAGACTTGATCACGTTGCGTCCACGGACCTTACTGACATTGTCGAGGAAGCCCCACGTCCGCCCATCCTGGTTCGAGGTTGAACCGGTTTCAGCGCCGTGTAGCCCGAGACGTCACTGTATAGGGAATCGGCGTTAGGTTATAACATGTAAACCAGCTGATTAATCCAACTTGAATAATTCGCCAGGCCAGGAGAAATCACCTCCAGCAGTTCGGCCGCGCCATTCAAAGGTTTCGCGTTATTCAACTGGCGGTCGGTGATGTGCCCAGCGGTGCGATAGTCCCCGCATTGTCATAATTAAACCGCGCATAACCCGTGATGGAATCGGTGAAGCGATGGTCGAGGCGAATCGTCTCGGAATATTCGTTCTGCAGCGACCGGCCCCCCCGTTCCATTGCTGGATTGCCTGTTATGGCGCCATTGCCGATGGGTAATCGCTAAGGATCGGCGTCAGCGCGGGCGCCTGGCTCAGTGTCAGTGAGCGGACAGCGGCAGTGGGAACGAAGCCGATCAGCGTCTGGTTCTCGATCTGACGAATCTCCTCATAATCCACAAAGAAGAAGGTCGTGTTCTTTTGAATGGGCCCGCCAAATGTGCCGCCGAATTGATTCAGATGAAAGGGCAGCGGCCCCTTCGTCAGATGAACGGCGAGCGCGCGTCGAAATCGCTGTTGCGGAAGTATTCGAACAACGATCCGTTGAAACGATTGCCTCCGGCCATGGACGCCACAATAATCTGCGCGCCGCTGGCATCGCCGGCTTCGGCGGTCGGCAGGACCGTATCCACGCGGAACTCGGAGATCGCACTCACCGGGATCGCCAGCCGCACATAAGCCTTTTGCGCCTGATTGACAATTCCCGTGGCGTCCACGCCGTCGAAAGTGATGTTCATTTCATCGCGCCCGCGGCCCGTAAAACGGATCGACCGCTGCGTGCTTCCGCCCTGATCGATCGCGCCCGGAGCGAGAGCGGTCAGGCTCGTCCAGTTCCGCCCGTTCAGCGGAAGATCGTCGACGGCGCGATCCTCTATCGCCTGGCCAAGAGTAACCGAAGACTGGCTTACCTGGGGGACGCTTTCCCTCACCGTCACCTGTTGCCCGCGGGAAGAAGCAACGTGCAATACCGGATTCAGCGTACGAGTCTGGCCTACCGTCTGGTCGATTCGTTCATATCGCGTATCGGCAAACCCAGCCGCGGAGAATGCGACATCCCAACTCCCCGTCGGCATATCGTAGAGTTCGTAGACGCCCTTCCCGTTCGCGGTAGTTCGGCGCTCGGTCCCGGTCGCGGTGTTGTTCGCGATTACAAGACTGCCCGGGATCGCCTTCCCGCTGGGATCGAATACTGTCCCAGTGAGGGAACTGCGATCCACCTGCGCCGGCACAACCCCCGCAAAAATGGCCGCAAGCAAAATTAACTGGCGCATGAACGGTCCCCCCACCAACAACCTTTGTAGCATCGGGCAGCCGTTCAGAACCTCATCCGCAACTCAACCCACGCCCTTCGCGGAGCGCCCGGCGCGAAGAAAGCCGCGCTCTGCGCCGGGTAGTTTCCCGACTCCGGCCCCGCTCCATATGCCGGGAACGGCCGCGTGACGACACCTCCCTGTGCGTTCAGCCCGGTGTTCGCAAGCTGGGCAACGGTGTAGTAATGCTTGTCGAACAGATTATCGATCTGAACCGCCAACTGAAGCCGTTTGGTCAGGTCGTAATGTGCCCGAAAATCCGTGACCGCATAGCCCGGTGAAACGCCCGGTCCCAGATAATAGACGCCATCGGCCTTGTACGCATTGTTCTCATTCCCTCGCGCGTAAGAACTCGACACAGTCGTCTCGGTGAGGTCGAAGACCAGCTTCTTCGTGGCCTCGAAATCTGCGTAAGCCTTGCCCGTTTGTTTGGGAATCAGCGGAATCCGGTCGCCCGGCTGAACGTAGATGTTTCCATCGAGCCCCGGATAACCCGACAGCGCGCTGTCGCTCGTATTGTTCGCCGAGCCGTCCAGCACCGCCGGGCTCTGATAGGTGGCTTCGAGAAACGTGTAATCCAGACCCCATGTCACACGCCCGGTGCGCCCATTGAGATCCGCATCGAACCCCTCCCGGCGTGTCCTGGCGAAGTTCTGGAAGTATCCGGTACCCAGTTCCACCGATGAGACAAAAGGATATCGTTGCGATTTTCCGCCCGGAACGCGCCCGCATTCCAGTTGAGATTGCGCACGAAGGAAAGCTCCGGCTTGCCGCGCAGGCCCACTTCCCAGGTATCGGTGACTACCTGTTGCAGAGGCGGATCGCTGGCCAGCGCATTGGGCAGGCTGCACGGGTTGGCCGGATCGGCGCAGCCGAGTTCAATGGAAGTCGGCGCGCGGCTGCCCTGCGAATAGCGCGCATAGGCATTCACCGTGGCGATCGGGCTCCACGTAATTCCGACAGCTGGATTAAATCGCTGGTACACATAATCGCCGGTAAGCGAGCCGGGTCCCGCGATCGGGCTGAGCCGATCCGCATTGTCGATCGTGAATCGGTTGTAGCGTCCCGAAACGGTAATGTTCACGGTCTTGGCGACAGTCGAAAGTGTCCGTGAAATAGAGGCTCCAGTTCGGAGTCAGGCCATGCAGGTTTACGCGCGAGTCGATGGGGTTATTCGTCGATCCGTCCTGCCATGCCGGAACATTGGTAATGGTCCGGTCGGGATTCAGGTAGCCGTAAGCCGTGTTCTGCGTGTAGTCTACGCTGCCGCGATCCAAAGTCCCTCCGGCCGCCAACTGGTTGCGCCCGGCACTCTTTCCAGCAAGCCGAGGGGACGTCAACCAGGTCAACTGCCCCGACAATCCGTAATCGTTCTGTACTTCTTTCGAGTAAATGGTGACCGCATCGCACCTCTCATCAGGGTCGTTTTGTTCAAGGGCATTGGCAATACAGCGCCACTTCGGAAACGGCGTATTCGCCGCCGTCGCCCCGCTCGTCGGGAATCCGGTATAACCCGCCGCACTCAGCACCGCCTGCTCCGCCGCGCTCGGCTGGTAAATCGCATTACCAAGCGCGTCGGTATTGAAATTGGGATTAATCCCCTCCGTACGAATATTGCGAAACCAGGCGTTGCCGGCGAAGGTCAGGTTGCTGGTAAATGTGTGGCGCGCGCTGAGATTGAAAGAGGGAGAGCGGTCGGCGATAACGTCGGGTACGGTATATACGCTTGAATAGTTGGCATCCAACAGCCGGTAGTCCTGCAGTCCGTTGCCGAGCAAGGTGTTATAGGCATAGGTCGCGGTGAGCGCCAGATCGGTCTTATCCGTGCGCCAGCCCAGCCGGCCAAATCCCTGGCGGACATCCGAAGGCGAGTCGATGCGCCAACCCGATTCGTGGAAGCCGTTGCCCGCGAGAAACCAGTTCAACCCGGTGGCTTTGCCGCCGCCATAGCTTGCCTGAACTGCCTTCCGCCCGCTGCTGCCATACGTCGCCGTGCCATCGATGCCCGGATTGCTCACGCCATTCTTAGTCTGCACGGACAGCGCGCCTCCCAGGGTATTCAATCCGAACAAAGGGTCGGATCCCGGCACCAGCGTGATCTCCGAGATCGCGTTCTTCGGGATCAGATCCCAGCTCACCACGTCGCCAAACGGCTGATTCTGCCGCACGCCATCCAGATAGACCGAGATGCCCTCGGGAGTTCCCAGCAGCGGCGAAGCCGTGTAGCCGCGAAAATTCACATCCGGCTGGTAAGGGTTTCCCTGTACCTCGTTCAGGTACACGCCATTCAGGCGCCGGTTCATGAAATCCGCCAAATCGAGCGCACCGCTCTTCTCGACATCGGCCGCCGTCGCCGTCTGCACCGCGCCCGCGACCTGATCTGCCGAGAGATCCGTTCCCGCCAGAGGCGTCGTCGAGACCACGTCGATTTGACTGGCCGAGTGCGCCAGTGCAAACGTCACCGTCCGCGCAACCGGAGTCGCCGACTGCACATCGATCTGCACGCTGAGATTCGCGAAACCAGCTTTTGAGACCGCGAGACTGTAGCGGCCATAGGGCAAGCCTGGGAAGGTATACAACCCCTGAGCGTCTGTCTTAAATGGGCGGTCCACTCCGGCCACCGGATTGCGCAATCTTCCTGAGGCAGCGACCGATGCGCCTGAAGGATCTTTTACCTGAATGCGGATTTCGCCCGTCGGCTGCTGCGCCTGCAGCGCCAGCGTCAGCCAGACGAGAACCGCGACGGCCCTGAAGCGGCTGCCAAGTAAGTCCATATTTATAAGTTCCCTGGTCGGACCTTTTGTTCAGCCTTTTTTCAGGCAACCCGGCACCCCGATGCTATACTCGTGGCTTCTCTCGTACCGGCCTCGGCCATGCAAGTATTTAATTTCAAGGGGCTTGGAAGCGGCTTCACACTACTGTTATTGTCCAGCCTTCGTCTGGCGGCCCAGATCGATACCGGCACCATATCCGGCTACGTTCTCGATCCTTCGGAAAAGGCGATTCCCAATGCTGCCATCCGCATCGAGAACACGGCGCGCGCCTGGGTCCGTTCGGGGCAAAGCAATGCCGCTGGCTATTACGAATTCGATGGCCTGCCCCCGGCTGAATATCGCCTCTCCGTAACCGCCGATTCTTTCGCGCCCACCACGGCGGACGCCGTCCGCGTCGAGGTGGATCAAAAGGTCCGGCTCGACCTGCGCTTGTGGATCGCCGGCCAGCGCACGCAGGTGGTGGTGAATGCGGATATCCCCGCCATCCAGACCGGCTCGGGCGACCTGGGCGCGGTGCTCGACCAGACCCTGATCGTCGGCCTCCCTCTCAACGAGCGCGATTTTCTGCAGCTCGCCCTGCTCCTTCCCGGCGTAGCGCCGCCCGTCCAGGGATCCCAGTTGTCCACCCGCGGCGGCTTCGCCATGCACGCCAACGGAGGCCGCGAAGAAGCCAACAATTTCCTGCTCGACGGCGTCGATAACAACGATTCCGACGTCCGTGGATATACCCTCGAACCTTCCGTCGATTCCATTCAGGAATTCAAGATCGCCACCAATTCGTACAGCGCCGAGTACGGCAGCGCCAGCGCCGGCCAGGTCAACATCATCACTCGCGGCGGCTCAAACGAATTTCATGGCACCGTCTACGACTACCTGCGCAATCGCGACCTCGACGCGCGCAATTTCTTCGGCGCCAGCGATAAGCCCGAGTACATCAGGAACCAGTTCGGCGCCGCGCTGGGCGGTCCGGTTATTCGCAATTCGACCTTTTTCTATGGCATTTTCGAAGGTTTGCGCGAGGATCAGGGGCAGACTCAGTTGGGGACGGTACCCACCGCCGGGGTTCGATCCGGCGACCTTTCAAGCCTGGGAGTCACCGTAAGCAACCCGTTCACCGGAGCCCCGTTCCCCGGCGCCGTGATTCCGCCCTCCCTGATCTCGCCCCATGCCGCGCAGTATCTGACGCTGTTTCCTCTGCCCAATTTGCCAGGCAGTTCCGGAAATTATCTGGGCAATCCTATCGGGACTAATCAACAGAACGAAGGCAGTGTACGGCTTGACCGGCGCATCTCCAATTCATCTCAATTGACCCTCCGCTATAACTACGGCCGGCAAAACCTGGTAGAACCGTATGCGGAGAATCAGACCGAATTGCCCGGCTACGGTGATTATGTTTTCGATCGCGGCCACAACGCCCTTATTCACTACGAGCAGACTCTCAGTCCCACCACGGTTAACTCCGTGCTCGTGGGATTCAACCGCGCAGTACGGCAGATTTTTGGGCAGAACTACCAGACCAATGTGAATCAACTCTGGGGAGTCGATTATCTTCCCAACGATCCCCGCGACTACGGCTATCCCGGCGTTTCCGTCACCGGCTATTCGCGTGTCGGCGATGTCATTTCGCTACCCATCGACCGCGCCGATAACACCTGGCAATATACCGACAACCTGACTCTGATTCGCGGCGCACACAGTATCAAACTGGGCGGCGAATTCCGCGCTTTGGAAGAGAATGGCTACATTGAAGTCTATGCGCGCGGCCAGGTCGATTTCACTGGCGCCCTGACCGGGTCCGGCATTGGCGACCTTCTGTTGGGATTGCCCACCCTTGGCATTAAATCCCAATACACCGGGCCCCAAACCCTGCGGACCAAATCGGAAAGCGCTTATGTGCAGGACGATTGGAAAGTAACTCGCAACCTGACTCTCAACCTTGGCTTGCGTTGGGAATACGATGCGCCCGCCACCGACCCCACCAATCGCATGGCGACCTTCGACTTCGCCACCGGCCAAACCGTTCAGGTGGGCACCAATGGTGTGCCGCGTTCCGGAGTCAAGGGATGGGATGGCGGCTTCGGTCCGCGCGTTGGCTTCGCTTGGTCGCCGATCAGCCATACGGTGATCCGCGGAGGCTACGGAATCTACTACGACCCCGGCATGTTCGTGGTTAATTCATCGCTCTACTTCAATCCGCCGTTCTTCACCGTATCGGTCTACTTCCCTTCGGCCACATCTCTGATTACCCTCAATAATCCATTCGCCACATCCAACGGATTCGTTCCACCGGCGGCGCTCAGCATTGTCAGTCCCGATCTGAAGCCCGCTTACATCCAGCATTGGAATTTCAACATTCAACGTGAAGTAGATAAGGTGGGCGTAATCAGTGTGGCGTATGCGGGATCGAAAGGCACCCACCTGCCGCGCTCTCTCGATGCCAATCAGCCTTTTCCCGCCTCCACCGACCTCACCTCGCGCGAGCTATACCCGAACTTCAGCAATATCCTGGTAACAGAAAGCGGTGGTAATTCGGAGTATCAGTCATTGCAGGTCATGTTCAGGCGGCAAATGTCGCACGGACTCGCCGTGCTGGCGTCTTATACGTTTTCGAAATCCATTGACGATACCTCCGCTTTCCTGCCCACACAGTCCGATCAGAACTTTCCCCAGGACAGCCATAACTACCGGCTGGAGCGCGCGCTCTCCAGCTTCGACGTACCTAACCTGGCCACTATCGGGTTTGTCTATCGCATCCCGGGAATTACAGACTGGACGCGCGGTTTCGATTTCAGCGGCATCATCACTGCCGAAAGCGGCCAGCCCTTCACGCCGGAACTCTCGAGCGACAACAGCAACACCGGTAACACTGGCGGCAACTTCGGCATCGATCGCCCCAACGTCTTATCCAACCCGGCATTATCCAACCCAACGCCGCGGCAATGGTTCAATGTCAGTGCCTTTGCCGTTCCGCCTCCGTACACGTGGGGCAACGCGGGACGGAATATCCTGCGAGGACCGGGCCTGGCCACCGCCGATCTTTCCCTGCGACGCACTTTTGCACTGGGCGAAAGGATGCATCTGACCGCCGAAGCGCAGTCCTTCAACACGCTTAATCGGGCGAATTTCAATCTGCCGGATGCCTTCGCCGACCAACCTCTGACCTTCGGGAAAATCTTCTCGGCCAAAGATCCCAGACAAATTCAATTCGCCCTCCGCCTGGCCTTTTAGGTAGCCGCCCGGTACCCTGGCTTCTTCCTTTCACCCGGAGTTCATGGATTTGGCATAAGCTATGAGTCATATGGAACGGCGTGAATTTCTGACCACCCTCGCGGCTCTCCAGATCGCCGCCAAACTGGACGCGCAGACATCCAACGGGATGATCTATCGCAACCTCGGAACCACCGGCGAGCGCGTTTCCGCCCTCGGTCTGGGCGGTTACCACATGGCGGTGCCGCGCGAAGAGAGCGAAAGCATTCGCATCGTGCGCAGCGCCGTCGATCGCGGCATTACGTTCCTTGATAATTCCTGGGATTATCACGACGGCGGCAGCGAGATCCGCATGGGCAAGGCGCTGAAGGACGGCTACCGCAAGCGTGTCTTCCTGATGACCAAGTACAACGGGCGCACGCGCCAGATGGCGGCGAAGCAGATCGACGAATCGCTGCGCAGGCTCCAGGTCGAGACTATCGACCTGATTCAGTTCCACGAAAACATCCGCATGGAAGATCCCGACCGCTTCTTCGCTCCGGGCGGCGCCCTTGAAGCCGTGCTGGCGGCGAAGAAGGCCGGGAAGGTGCGTTATATCGGCTTCACCGGCCACAAAGATCCGGCGGTGCATCTGCGCATGCTGGACGTAGCGGCACAGCATAAGTTCCACTTCGATGCCTGCCAGATGCCCCTCAACGTGCTCGATTATCATTTCCGCAGCTTCACCCATCAGGTAGTGCCGCGCCTCGTGAAGGAGGGGATTGCGGTGCTCGGGATGAAGCCTCTGGCCATCGGCAACGTCTTGAAAGCTGGTGTGGCTACGCCCATCGAATGCCTGCACTACGCGCTGAACCTGCCCACCTCGGTGGTGATCAACGGATGCGATTCGATGGAGCGCCTCGATCAGGCTTTCGAAGCGGTGCGGACATTCAAGCCTCTGTCGGAGGCGCAATTACAGGCGATCGTGGCAAAAACCAGGGACGCCGCCATGACTGGAAACTTTGAGCCCTTCAAAACCACCGATCAGTTCGATGGGACCGCGCAGCATCCGGAGTGGATGGCCTAGCACTGTCGTCGCTCACTGCTTCAGCCCGGCCGGCCCCCAGTCTTTCAGCGCCGACACGCGGCCATTCAGCTCGTGGATGCGGAAGTCGACCTGGTTGCCGCGCACTTCCACCGCCGCATAGCCGAAGAACCAACCCTTTTCATACTTTTCCGTATCGCGCAAGTGTCCCCCTGAGCTGACCATCGAGACGTAATCCACGCCATCGAGATTCATATGCAGCATCTCGTGAACGTGTCCGGCGATAACATATTGCACGCCGTATTTACGCGCCAGTCGATGCAGCGGAAAACTGGTATCGCCCAGCAGCGCATTTAAAATCCACGACGGCCGGTGCGAAACGATGAACTTCACCGGCTGCGACGCGTGTGCCTTCAGATCCTCTTCGAGAAACGACAACTCATCGGCGGAAAACTGCTCGGTGCGGCTGTTATCGAGTACCGTGAAGTGCGCCTGCGCGTAATCGAAACTGTAATGCAGCGGATGGCCGGTGTACTTCTGAAACAATTCTTCCGAAGCTGCCGACCAGATATCGTGGTTGCCCGGGGCCAGATACAACGGCAGCCGCAGCCACGGAGCGAGGAGTTGTTTTATCTGTCCCCACTCCGCGTCCGCGGTAGCGTCGTGCAGCCCCTCAATGGTGTCTCCTACGCCGACTACAAACGCGGGATCGAGCCGGGCGGCCTCGCTCCACACCTGTTCGAAGATGCCGGGCTGCGATTCTCCCGTGCGATCGCCGAGCACGATGAAGCGAAACGAATCCGGTGGCGCCGCCAGGACGGCAGAAGACACCACAGCCAGAAATAAAGTTGCGAACAGAGCGGATACAGCGACGGAGCTTCGAATACGAAAAGATGCCAAACCCTATTACAGCAGGCTCTTTTTACAGCAGGCTTTATTACGACAAGCTTTGCCGATATGCTTCTTCGGCGCGGACCCAGTCCGCGAGTGGGTCGCCGCCCTGACAGCCGCGCGCTTCCCAATATCCGTAAGCCAGTCTGGAAATCGTTTCGAGGGGATTGCTGTCCATCGCCGGCGTCATAACCACCACTTCTTCTACGGTTACGACCGGTTCGGCAGCTGTTGCTTTCTTGTGTTTTGAAGATGTAACGCGGGGGGCTGTGGGCTTTGCGACTCGCGCGGAAACCGTGCTTGTCACGCTCTTTGGTGTAGTTGCTTGTTTCTTGGTCATGGAATACCTGAGATTTGATTATAAAGCACGATTACTACATTTTCACTAAAAAATGTTTTATTAACTCAATAGCCGAAGTCGTTCGCAAGCGGCCCCAGGAGCGGTATAGTTATTAACGTCTGCGTACTTTGCCCGCCATTTCCGTTCTATTCATTGCGGCTTCGCTGCAGGCTAAAGTGATCGCGGTGGATGTCGACGGCGTAATCCATCCGGTGACAGCCGAGGTGATCGCGTCGGCTATCGAGCAGGCAAAATCGGAACAAGCGGACGCGGTACTGGTGCGGCTCAGCACGCCCGGCGGTCTGCTCGACGCCACGCGAGACATTGTCGAGCAGGTGTTTCGCTCGCCCGTTCCCATCCTCATGTGGGTGGGTCCATCGGGCGCGCGTGCGGCTTCCGCGGGATTCTTTTTGCTCGAATGCGGGGACGTGGCGGCGATGGCGCCGGGGACCAATACAGGCGCTTCTCATCCGGTCCTGATCGGCGGCACGGACATGGATCCGGTGATGAAGCAGAAGATCGAGAACGACGCCGCCGCGCTGATGCGCTCCATCGCCGAACATCGCAGTCGCAACGTCGCGGTGGCCGAGAAGGCCGTTCGCGAGAGCGTGTCCTGGACCGACCGGGAGGCACTCGATCAACACCTGATCGATGCCGTTGCGCCCAATGAACAAGCACTGCTGAAACAATTCAATGGACATGAGGTCACGCGTTTCGATGGACGCCACCAGACGCTGCATTTTGCCGACGGCGCGATTGAGCCTTATCGTCCCTCCGCCCGCCAACGCTTATTCCTGGCCATCGCCGATCCCAACATCGCGCTGCTGCTGCTGGTGCTGGGGGCGCTCGGAATATACGCTGAGTTCTCCTCGCCGGGCTTGATTGCGCCGGGCGTCATCGGCGCCATCCTCGTGCTGCTGGGATTAACCGCACTGTCGATGTTTCCCATCGACTGGCTGGGCGCGGCGCTGATGATCCTGGCATTCGTCTTCTTCATCCTCGAAGCAAAGTTCGCCACCCACGGTGTATTGACGGCCGGCGGGGCCATAGCTATGCTGCTCGGGGCAGTGATGCTGATCGACACCAGCGTTCCCGAGCTGCGCATACACTGGAGCACCGCACTGGCGTTGACCGTTCCCTTCGCACTGATTACCAGCTTTCTGTTCACCATCGCCCTGCGGGCGCGGCGCAACAAGGTAGTCACCGGCCAGGGCGCCATGGTCGGCCAGCTGGGCGTAGCGGTGGGAGAATTGAACCCGCGCGGAACCGTAATGGTGCGCGGAGAATACTGGAACGCGGTGGCGCCTTCGCATGTCGCGGCGGACGCGCCCATACGGGTAACACGAATCGACGGGCTCACCCTGCAGGTGTCCGCGGTCGCCAACCAAACTGCAGCGAAAGAGGAATAAACTATGGCAGTGCCGGTTTTTGTAGTGATTCTGATCGTCGTGTTCTACTTGCTTTCATCGATCAAGATTCTTGCCGAATATGAGCGCGGCGTCATCTTTCGCCTCGGCCGGCTGTTGCCGGAGGCCAAGGGTCCGGGCGTCATATTTGTCTTTGCCCCGCTCGATCGCATTGTGCGCGTGCCGCTGCGCATCGATACCATCGAGGTCCCGCCGCAGGATGTAGTCACGCGCGATAACGTCAGCGTCAAAGTGAATGCGGTGATTTATTTTCGCGTCGTCGAACCGCGCCTCGCGGTGGTGGAAGTGACCAACTTTCTGAATGCCACTTCGCAACTCGCGCAAACCACCTTACGCAGCGTGCTCGGCGAAGTGGAACTCGACGACCTGCTGAGCAAGCGCGAAGCTCTCAATGTGCGCCTTCAGTTTCTGCTCGACCAGCACACCTCGCCGTGGGGTGTGAAAGTCACCATGGTGGAGGTGAAGCAGGTGGATCTCGCGGAGCAGATGATCCGCGCGCTGGCCAAACAGGCCGAAGCGGAACGGGAGCGCCGTGCCAAAATCATCCACGCCGAAGGCGAATACACGGCGGCGGAAAAATTGGGCATGGCGGCGGAAGTTCTGCAGAAGCAGCCGGCGGCGATCCAGCTCCGCTATCTGCAGACGCTGGTGGAAATCGGCGCGGAGAAGAACACCACGGTGATTTTTCCCGTGCCTATCGATATCCTGAAAGGGATCGAGAGTTTTCTCGATCGCTCCCGGCGTGAAGAGACAGAGAAAACTTAATCATGACGCAGACGGACGGCGAAAAGGAACTGGTTCTCGGCAACAAGCAACTCATCAGCTTGTTCTTCGTGGTGGTGGCCCTGTGCGGCGTATTCTTCGCCATGGGCTACATGATCGGGCGTAATTCGACGCGCATGGCTCTGGCGGGCGCCGGCGACGCGGCTGCGCCAACGGACTCGGCCTCGGGACAGCGGCGGCAACAGGCGTCGGAGCCTCCGCGCGAGACGCAATCCGATGCGAGCCCTGCGCCCGCGACCACGGAAACTCCGGCGCCGGCTCCGCTCGAAACCAGGCCGGCGCAGGACACCGCCCAGGCTCCCAGCGTGGAGCCGCCCGCTCCCGTTGCCGCCGCCTCCGCGGTCGAACCCGGCCAGTACCTGCAGGTGGCGGCCCTGCAGCAACGCGCGGATGCCGACAACCTGATTCGCACCCTGCATGAAAAGGAACTCCCCGCCATCGTGGCCCCCAATTCGAAGGACGGGCTGTTCCATGTGCTGGTTGGCCCGTACCATCAGACCGTTCTGGTCGCCGAGGCCAAGGAGAAATTGAAGGTGCTCGGTTTTGCCAACGCCTTCGTGACGAAGCAGTGAACCCTCTCATCCAGCTTCAGGCACCGCGCCCGCGCTTGCCCGAGTGGGCGCGCAAAAGCCCCACTCATTTCGAATCCCTGAACCGGCTCAAATCCGGATTGCGCGCCCTCAATCTGCACACCGTCTGCGAATCGGCGCGCTGCCCCAATATCCACGAATGCTTCCATCGCGGCGCCGCCACGTTCATGATTCTGGGCAATCGCTGCACGCGCGGCTGCGGGTTTTGCTCGGTACCCAAAGGCAATCCGCGCCTCCATGACATGCGCCTCGATCCGGCCGAACCCGCCAACATAGCGCGCATGGCCGCCGCCATGAATTTGCGCTACGTGGTGATCACCAGTGTGAATCGTGACGATCTCGCCGACGGCGGTTCTCTGCATTTTGCCGAGACCGTCAGCGAAGTCCGGCGTGCCCTGCCGAACGCACGAATAGAAGTGCTGACGCCGGATTTCGACGGCAACATGCCGGCCGTGGCGCGCGTCCTCGATGCCGAGCCGCACGTCTTCAATCACAATATGGAGACCGTCCCGCGCCTCTATCGCCGCGTGCGCCCGCAGGCCAATTACCGGCAATCTCTCGACGTGCTGCGCTTCGCCCGGCAGCATCGCCCCGGCGTCATGACGAAATCCGGCTTCATGGCGGGCCTGGGCGAGACAGCTGCCGAGGTGGAACAATTGCTGAACGATCTGCGCGAGCAAGATGTGGATGTAGCCACTATCGGGCAATATCTGCAGCCCACGCGCCGCAATCTGCCGGTCGCCGAATATGTGACGCCGGAGCAGTTCGACCGCTATCGCGATTTCGGCCTCGCCCTCGGCTTCAAAATGGTTTTCAGTGGCCCGCTGGTGCGCAGTTCTTATATGGCGGATCTGGTGAACGAGCAGGCGGGTGGTTAGCATCAAGCCGATCAACTGGATTCTGGCCCTCGCCACCGCGGCGCTGCTGGTCTTTGTCTTCCCGGGCTTCAATTTCGTCTGGTTCGCCCCCATCGCGCTCAGCCCGCTATTGATCGCGTGCATGCGTGAGCCGCGATGGCGCGCCAGATTCATCCTTGGCTACGCGGCGGGCTTTGTCTACTGGTTCGGCCTGTGCAACTGGATTCAATGGACCCTCGAGCATCACGCCGGCGTCAGTTCCGCGGTCGCGTGGATGCTCTTCACTTTGTTCTGCCTTGCCAAGGCCGTGCAGATGGGAGTTTTCGCCGCCCTGAGCGGCCCTTTGATGATGCGGCGTTACGGTCCGCCCTGCGTAGCGGCGCTCTGGGTGGCGGTCGAATGGACGCATTCGTGGACCGGCTTCGAATGGCTGAATCTGGGCAACGCGGCGAGCGGCATGTCGGTGCCTTTGCGGCTTGCGCCCTTTACCGGCGTATGGGGATTGTCGTTTGTATTAGCCCTGATCTCCGCGGTGGTCGCAGCCGCTCTGATGCGCCGGCAAAAATTTGCCAGCGCCTGGTTGATCGTCCTCCTCGCGCTGTACCTGCTCCCCGAAGTTCCCGCACCGCAGCGCGGCGATTCTGTCGCGGTGGTTGTCCAACCCAATCTCGACGACGAGATGGTATGGTCGACCGAACTTCTGCACCGCGTCGAAGAGCGCATGAGCTCCTTATCGCTCTCACTCGCCGTAGCGCCGACCGATCTGATCGTGTGGCCGGAAGCGCCCGCGCCCTTCTACGACTACGATCCCGAATTCGTGGGCGTGCTCTCGTCGATGGCAAAGACCGCGCAGGCGGGAGTGCTCGCAGGAGTGGTAGCGCGCGGGCCGCTGAATTCGGCACTGCTGATCGACCGGGCCGGCGCCGTAGTCAGCCGCTACGACAAGGTGAATCTGGTTCCTTTCGGCGAGTTCGTGCCCTGGCCATTCGGCCTCGTCACGCAAAAAGTATCGACGGAAGCGGGCGATTTTGTACCGGGCAAAAACGTGGTGGTATCGGCGTTGGGCGCGCACCGCATCGGCACATTCATTTGTTATGAATCCGTCTTCCCGAGTTACATCCGGAAATTTGCCGCCGCCGGCGCCGAGGCGTTATTCAATATTTCGAACGATAGCTGGTTCGGCAAAAGCCAGGCGCGTTATCAGCATCTGCTGATTGTGCGGATGCGCGCGGTGGAGAATCGCCGGTGGATCGTGCGCGGCACCAACAACGGAATCAGCGGTGTCATCGATCCCGCGGGCCGCCTGGTGCATACCCTGCCCGAGTATCAGGAAGCGGCAGGGCGGCTCAGCTATCGATATCGCCGGGACCTGACGTTCTACACCCGCTACGGAGATTGGTTCGTCCTGCTATGCGCACTCCTCGCAGTCGTAGGGCAGGTTGGTAACCTGCGGCCGATTGGCAATCGGCCTCCTCGGACCGGCATCAATTCCCGATCAACCCGCAAACAGCCCGAGTAACCTGATCCGTAGTCGCCGAACCGCCCAGGTCCGGCGTATGCAGCTTTGGATCCGCCGTGGCCGCCTCGATGGCGCGCATCAGCCGTGCCGCCGCCTCGATCTCTCCCAAATGCCGCAGCATCATCTCAGCCGTCCAGAACGTGCCGATGGGATTCGCGATCCCTTTGCCCGTAATATCGAATGCCGATCCATGAATCGGCTCAAACATCGAGGGGAACGCCCGCTCCGGATTCAGATTCGCCGTCGGCGCAATGCCGAGCGATCCCGCTAATGCCGCCGCCAGATCCGACAGAATATCCGCATGAAGATTGGTGGCCACTACGGTATCGATCGACCGCGGCTGCATGACCATCCGCACGGTCATGGCATCCACCAGCATCTTGTCCCACGTAACGTCGGGGAACTCGGGGGCGATCTCGGCGGCGATCTCATCCCACATCACCATGCCGTTGCGCTGCGCATTCGATTTCGTAACCACCGTGAGCAGCTTGCGCGGCCGCGAACTGGCGAGCTCAAATGCAAAGCGCATGATGCGGGCCACGCCAGTGCGCGTGAATACTGCAACCTCGGTGGCCACCTCTTCGGGGAGCCCGCGATGCGAACGCCCGCCCTGCCCCGCATATTCGCCCTCGCTGTTCTCGCGCACGATCACCCAATCGAGATCCGCCGCCGTCACGTTGCGCAATGGGCTCTGGATGCCTGGCAAAATCCGCGTGGGCCGTACGTTGGCGTATTGATCGAAGGGCTGGCAGACGGCCAGACGCAATCCCCACAGGGTTACGTGATCGGGCACGCCGGGAGCGCCCACCGCGCCGAAGAAAATGGCGTCGAAGGGGCGCAGTTTCGCGAGACCATCGGCAGGCATCATCACGCCGTACTTTTTGTAATAGTCCGAGCCCCAATCGAAGTGTTCGACTTGCAGTTCGAAGCCTTCCATGCGGGCGCAAACCTCCAGCACTTCAAGACCCGCCGGAATCACTTCTTTGCCGATGCCATCGCCTGGGATGGCTGCTATTCTGTACGTTCGCATCGACTTGATGATAGCCTTCGATGTGGGGCGGGCAGCGGTCGTTCACCGGAAGGAAATGGTTAATGAGGTGTCCCAGGTGCCAATCAAGCGATGTCACGACCAGCCGGCGACTTTTTCATCGCCTCCTGTTGCCGATTATGCGAGCGCGGTTTGCGCACTGCCGGAATTGTAACGAATGGTTCTGGGATATCGAATGGGCTGCCCTGATCGTAATGGTTTCAATCGCCGTTGCGCTGGTGGCCGTCGTAATCGGTATCGTGACATTGCGTCAAACCCGTAACGCAACTGCCAGGTCAGCCGTGAATGCACCAATACTTGTGCCGCCGGTCTTTGCTGGGAAGCCGTGGTCACCCTGGGCGCAGGTGCAAAAGGGACTGGGTGAAAATTCAGCGGATCCCCGTCTGCAACAGAGATGGATGTCTGAATCCGCCGGGAACCTGCACGTTTGCACCCTAGAGATCAGGCCTTTCGCCGACGCCGCGCTATCTTACCCGAATGAAGCAATCGAATTCAGCTATGTATCCGATTTAGGTTCCATTCCCAGCATTGAGAGGTGGAACCGCGTCTCGGTCTCGAAGCAGGACCACGGGGTGTTGAGACTCTCGGGATGCGTCGAAATCCTGGATGTCGCAGTCGATCGCCACTAGCGCGGCGCGGTTCGGTGGCTTTCGTCTCTGAAGGCCGGAAAAAACGTGCAAACGGCGACATCCCGAACGACATCGGCGACAGTCGCGTTGGCCTCCTGCCCGAACAGGCTATCGCAGCGCGTCCCAGTGCCTGTACAGTAGCCGTACGGCGCTATACCGCGTCGCCGCCGCGATGATTATCGACGAAGCTCTGGTCGATCTCTTTACGGCCCGCGAAGCCCTCATGCACGCCGTGCCAGTAATCGATATCCGGCTCATCCATGCGCCAGCACAGATAAACCTCTTCACCGCGATAGAGCGTAGGGAAATCGACCAGCCCGATATCGAGATCTTTCACCACCACACCGGCCTCCTCAAGCTTTTCCATGGAACTGCGCAAGGTTTGGCCGTTGCTGTCGCGCTGCGATTTCCAGGCTTCCGCCGCGGCGGTATCCACCAGCATGCCGCCGCGCATCATAATGCGCTGCCCCAGGTCGTGCAGCCATGTCTCGGCCGCCTGATAACGCTCCTTCGCCTGCACCGCATCGCGTATGCCGCGGCCCACCACCGGCAGCAACGCGCGAGCTTCATCGAGCGTAAAATGGCGGGGCATCAATCAGGCCGGAACCGCTTCTTCGGTTTCGACTGGCTGGTAATGCGACTGAACGTACTTATTCAGAATGACAATAAACTCAGCCACAATAGCATCGCCGCGCAGCGTCATGGCGAGCTTGCCATCGATGTAAACCGGCGCCACCGGTTCTTCGAAAGTGCCCGGCAAAGAGATGCCGATGTTGGCGTGCTTCGATTCGCCCGGGCCATTCACCACGCACCCCATCACGGCGACTTTCATAGTCTCCACGCCGTCGAACTGGCCCTTCCAAAGCGGCATGCTCTCGCGCAGATAGGTCTGGATCTGGTCCGCCATGTCCTGGAAGAATGTGCTGGTAGTCCGGCCGCAACCGGGGCACGCGGTAACCTGCGGGGAGAAACTGCGGATGCCGAGCGACTGCAGTATCTGCTGGCTGACGATTACTTCTTCAGTGCGATCGCCGTTGGGCAGCGGCGTCAGCGAAGCGCGGATGGTGTCGCCGATGCCCTCCTGCAGTAACACCGCGAGCGCTGCCGTCGTCGCCACAATGCCCTTCGAGCCCAGACCGGCTTCGGTCAAACCAAGATGCAGGGCATAGTCGCTCTGCGCGGCCATTGACCGATACGCGTCGATCAGATCCTGCACTCCGCTGACCTTGGCGCTCAGGATGATCCGGTCTTTGGGCAACCCATGGCGCTCGGCCGCCTCGGCGGAGAGCAAAGCGCTGGCCACGATGGCATCGAGAGTAACCTCGCGCGCCGCTTTCGGCTCCGGCAGCTTGTTGTTCTCATCCATCATGCGCGTGAGCAGCGCGCCGTCAAGCGATCCCCAGTTCACGCCGATGCGCACCGGCTTGCCATACTCTATGGCGGCTTCGATCATGGTGCGAAAGTTATCGTCGTGCTTCTTGCCGATGTTGACGTTGCCCGGATTAATGCGGTACTTGGCCAGCGCCCGCGCGCATGCCGGGTACTTCTTGAGCAGAATGTGGCCGTTGTAGTGGAAGTCGCCGATCACCGGCACGCGCACGCCGAACATGTTCAGCGTATCGACGATCTTCGGCACCGCCGCGGCCGCCGCTTCCGTGTTGACGGTTACGCGCACCAGTTCGGAACCCGCCCGCGCCAGCGCCATAATCTGGTTGACGGTCGCCGTTACATCGGCTGTGTCCGTGTTGGTCATGGACTGAACCACGATGGGGTTCGCGCCGCCCACTTTCACGCCGCCGACGTTCACCGCGATGGACTTGCGGCGTTTGATATCTGCCATTCGCACCATTTTATCAGTGGTGTCCGCTGGCTTTGCGGGCTCGCTTTGTAGTACCTTGACGGACGTGACAGGCGCTATCCAGAAACCAACCACGGCCGCGCAGGGCTTTACCGAAAGCCGCGCGCATTTGCTGCGGCGCGGAATCCTGAAACTGCTTGAGATTAAGGATTCCGATATCCGTATGCTGACGCTCGAGCAATGCCGCGATGCGGCGGACAAGGGTCTGCACGCAGGGGGAGCTTTTTCGGCGACCGTTCCACTGGTCGCGCTGTTCTACGGCGGCTTCCTCAATCTCGACATCGTCGATCCGACGCGCCGCGGTCAGGACATGTTCGTGCTCAGCAAAGGGCACGCCGTGGCGGCGCTTGCGTCCATCTATGCGGAGCTTGGTTACTTCGATCGCCCGGTGCTCAGGAATTCGCGCTCCTGGGAAAGTATTCTGAATGGCCATCCCGGCCCAGTGCTTCCCGGCATCCAAATCGCCACCGGACCCATGGGGCAGGGCCTGTCGGTCGCCGAGGGGTTTGCTATCGCTGGGCGCACCAATCCGCGCTTCGATTCCTACACGATTACGGGCGACGGCGAACTGCAGGAGGGCACCATCTGGGAGGCCGTGATGTTCGCCGGCCAGAAGCATCTGGATAACCTGTGCGTCCTGGTAGACCAGAACAACGGTCAGCTGGATATTTTCAGCCGCATGGTTTTCCCCACGCCGCGGCTTGAGGCTGTTTTTGAATCGTTCGACTGGCAGGTGCACAGCGTCGATGCCACCCAGTACGACGGCGTCTACGCGGCGCTCGAGCAGTTCCGCTATGGCACCCGCAACGGCAAGCCAACCGCGATTATCTGCCACAGCAGTAAAGGCCACGGCGCATGTTCGGACTTCATGAACCGCCATAAGGTGGTGATCCCCGATCCGCTGATGGAGCAGGAAATCGATATGCAATCGCGCCGCCGCGAGGCGCGTGTAGAAGACTTCACGGAATTCTATCGCGCTGTCGATTCCGATGTGAGGGAGAAGTTGTTGGAGATTGCGCGGAGCATGCATCTGGAGATTTCGAATTCCGATGCCCGCGCGGTGGTCGGCCCCGTTCTGACCGAACGCGCGGCGCCGCGTCCAAAGCAGATCCGCTACGATGCGGCCCTGCTTCCTGCGATCGACAGCAAGAAAGAATACGCGGCGTCCGACATCATTACAGCGGCCATGAAAGTTTTCGCGCGGGATGAGCGCGTAGTTTCGATCGATGCCGATCTCGCCAGCACCAGCGGCCTCGAAGCGGGCGTTGCGGCGGTCGATCAGAAACGCGCGTTAAACGTCGGTGTAGCCGAGGCCAACATGATGAGCATCGGGGAGGCGTTCGCGGCCCTCGGATGCAATACCTGGGTGAGCACCTTCTGCCCCTTTTTCAATTGGCAGGTGCTGCGGCGCATCGCGGTGGGCCATCAGGAGCGCCTGGAATCGATCGCCGCGCCCGAGAGTTGGCTCAGCGCGGGGCACGGACTGGACCTGACTTTCCTCGCCACCGGGCCAGACTTCGAAACCCGCACCAACGGCGCCACTCACATGGGTAACGACGACGTCACCATGTTCGATGGCGTGGGCCATCTGAAGATCGTCAATGTCTCGTGTCCCCGTCAGCTGCTTGAGGTAATGAAGTGGATCATGGCGGGCAATCGCGGCCTGGTATACGTGCGGGTGATGCGCGCGCCTTCGCGTGTACTCTATGGCCCGGACTACTCGTTCGAGTTTGGACAGGCGCAGATCCTGCACGAAAATCCCGGCGATGCGGCCGTGATTGTCAGCAGCGGACGCGGGGTGCATGAAGCGCTCGCTGCCGCGCAGGAATGCGGCGTGAGAGGTGTCGGCGTCAGCGTGGTGGACATGCCCTCTATCGACGAAAACTTCCTTCTGAGCCTGCGCGACTCCGGCAAGCTGGTGGTGTTTGCCGAACAGAATAACGGATTCATCTGGCAGAATTACATTAAGGTAATCGCGCGCCACGGCAGAGGCCGGGCCGGATGCTGACGGTGAATACGCTGACGCACGAGGCGAAACCGCAGTTCATCCATTCCGGAACGTATGAGGAGTTGCTGCACGCGTTCCGGTTGTCGCCGCCGCAACTGGCGGACGAGATCCAAAGGAGTCTGACATGAGCGTGCCGACCTTACATGAGAACGACGTGGAAGGCCTTGACTTCCCCGGCCGCAATCTGCGCTGGCTGGTGAATGCCGAACTGCTGGGCGCAAAACATCTTTCCGCATGTGTAATCAAAGTGGCGCCGGGTGAGACGGTGCGGCCGGCCCACTCGCATCCGAACGGCGAGGAAGTGATTTATATCATCGCAGGCAGCGGCAGGGTGATGATCGAAGGAGAGGTCGCGCCGGTGCGGGAAGGCAGTGTGGTCCTCTTTCCGCAGGGCAAGGTTCCATGTTACAGAACAACGGGCAGACGGAGATGAAGGTGGTCTGCTTTTTGCGCCCGCGACCAATCTGGATAACTACAAGTTTTTCGAAGCCGTAGAATTCCCGGCCTGATGGACCCTGAGACGCAGCGCGCCCTGGGACTTACAACCAGGCTGTTGTCCGAACCTCCTAACCTGGCTGTTGTGGCCGATCCGAATCGTGGGCTCTGGTCAGGAAGTATGCGAAACAGTTCGGCGTAGCGCCGCTCGTCGCGCACATCGCCCGCCTGCACGTGCCTCGATCCGACAAGGAGTGGTGCGACGGCATACTGTCGCGAGCTGGACGCTCCTTAAGAACAGCCTTTATCATTTGAAGTTCGTTCTGGGTCTGCTGAGCGATGCGGGCATTGAGACGATATGTCTCAAGGGCCATTGCTCGCGCGGCGTTATTACAATCCGCCCTTTCTGCGCAGGCCTTCCGCCGACCTGGATATCGCGGTCCGGCGACGCGATCTGAGGCGTCCTGCGACGCCCTCGTCAGCGCCGGTTACGCGCGCGAGGTGTCGGATACGGAAGCGTTCGCATGCAGCCACACGTCACCCTGTCGCATCCGTCGAGGCTGCATGTCGAGTTGGATTTTCATCTCAGTCATGGGCCCCTGGGCATACCCGTCAGCAAGTTCTTGGACAGGTCTGAACCGTGCGAGTTTCCGGGCGGAACGGCGCGTGTGTTGGGGCTGGCCGACGAGGCTTTGCAGCTCTTACTCCATGTTGCCCATGATCGGTTCAAGCCGATCTTCCATCTTTATGAGATGCATAAGGTCTGGTCGACCACGTCGCTGGAGGTGCGTTCGGCAGTAATTTCGCGCGCGGCGGGTCACCACCTGCAAGGGGTGGTCAGCCTGACGGATGCGGCATTCCGCGCCCGATGGGGCGATCCGCTCCTGCCCCCGGGCTCACCACGCAAAGGCACCTGGCTGCATTGGTACTACGACGAGAGGATCTATGCCGCCTTTGAAAATTCGTCCGTGGAGGGGGAGGAGCATACCCCCGGGGATCGGATCAGGGGCCGCGGGCTCGAATTTCAGATCACCGACCGGCCCATCGACGCGATCCGGTTGCTGGCCGTGCTCGCGCGCATTGCCTGGTTTCAGATCCGCTATCGCGGATTGCGCACGTCAGACGTAATTCTCACCGTATGCAAACGTACTAATAACTTTGTTGACGCTTGTACGACACGGTTGGTAGGATTTAGGATCATCGACCACAGTTTCAACCCTGCCCAGCCGGGTGTGGGACAGCGGTAGCGTGCCCAAAAACGCTTTCCA
>CAVRCX010000019.1:0-80161 GCA_963719785.1 Terriglobia bacterium | reverse complement strand
AACTACTGACCGCGCTCGGGTTGCGAGTGAAAAAACACCTGACCGTTCGACAAACCCTTTATGTTCCACTACCGGGTCTTTGTTGCCTCCTCGCATCGGTCCGGGCTGTCGAGTTTGTCGCAGAACGTCGTGATCTGTCGCAGACTGCCGCGACGCTGGAAAACCGCCGCGATTTGTCGCAAAGCGTCGTAAGTCGCCGCAACTGTGCTCTTCCGAACCAGCCGGCCCACGGGGCTCTTCCATCCGCTGTTCGCAGTCTCTTTGGCCACCCCAGTTACTCCTTGAAAATAGTTGTCCAAAAAAGGCTTTCTGGGCTGTTATCTGTAGAGGCTTTTTCTTGCCGGACACGCACAAGACGGAAAAGTCGGCAGACCTGGATCGCCGCGGCTCGCATACCGCCTTGGACAACGGCGTGCGGAAAAACCTGCCACGAAAGCGGGGCAGATCAAGGCGCTCTGGCCCGAGATCGATGCCGCGCTCGCAGCAGGACAGAGCATGAAAAGCGTTCGGAAATGGCTGGAAGAAGATGCCGGGATCAGCCTTGGTATCACCAGCCTGACCTCGTACATCAGCCTGACTTCGTCGCCGCGAGAGGGCGAACCGCCGCATTGATGGACCGGCGACGCAATCCGTTCCGCTTCAGGCGACAGTCGAGCCTATTCCAGCGTCGTTATCCGCTCGCCCGCCGATTTCGACTCCTCGGCAAGCCAGTCCGGCAACCACGCTGCCAGATGACCCGCTCGCCCAGGCCATGCGGGCCTTATCGAAGCGCGCAATCGATATCCGCCAGATTCACAACGACGGCGATCCACAATGCAGGAAGCTCATTTGACGAAAAGGAAAATACGATGGCAACAAAAGGCAATACTAACGGAAGCGAAACGGAGATCACGGCTCCGGTTACAACCCAGAGCACAACACACAACACAACCCATGGTCTAACCCAGGGTGCAACCCCTCCCACCATTCACCTGATCTTGCAGGGCAAAGGCGGCATCGGCAAAACGGTCGTCGCCACCTGGCTCGCGGAATTCCTGATGGGACGGGCAGCCCGTGTGTTGCATCGACGGCGCAATGGGTCTGGCTGGCAAGAGGTAGAAGGAGTCAATCAAATGGCACTCTACCGACGAAAAGATGCTGGCATCTGGTACGCGGATTTTTACGTGGATGGGCAGCGGGTGCAGGAATCGACCGGCACCGCGAACAAGCGCGAGGCTGAGAAGTTTCTGGCCCTGCGAAGCTCAGAGGTGCAGCGTGGCGTGTATGTAAGACCCATACATGTTCCGCTGCCGCAATTGTGGGAGCGATATTTCGCTTACGCCAGGACGCACAAACGATCCTGGAAACGGGACGAACAGATGTACGGAAACCTCAAGGCCTTTCTGGGTACGGCGAATCTGGACACTATCACCGCATTACGGGTGGAGGAGTTTCAGCAGCACCGGGTCCGGGAGGTCTCTCCGGCAACCGTCAATCGAGAGACGGCCCTCCTGAAGCATATGTTCAACATGGCTGAACGGTGGGGACTTTATCAGGGTTCGAATCCCGTGCGATGGGTCAAATTCCTGCCGGAAAACAACCTGCAATTCCAAACGATCAGCGAGGAGGACGAGCGGCGTTTGCTCGAATGCTCGCCACCGTACCTCCGGGAGCTGATCGTCTTCGCGATTAATACCGGCCTCAGATGCGGCGACCTGCTCGATCTGAAATGGGAGGAAGTGGATATCGACGAACGAAGACTATCGCTAATCATGGGCAAGACACGCCGCAGGCTGGAGGTTCCGCTGAACGACACGGCGGCCTCGATCCTCGCGGGTAAGCAAGCGGTGAAACATGGCCCTCATGTTTTCTACAACCCGGTAACGGGTGACAGGTTTCTCGACCTGAAGGCGGGCTTCAAGGCAATCCTCAAACGCGCCGGTCTGAGCGGCATCACGTGGCACACACTCCGGCATACGTTCGCTTCACGGCTGACGCGCTCCGGCGTGGACCTCGTGACGGTGAAGGAACTTCTGGGGCATTCAACGATCAATACGACCATGCGGTACGCGCACTCGAATCACGATACGAAGGCGCGCGCGGTGGCGAAGTTGCCGACCAGTGACAAAGTAGTGACACAGGTGCCGAGAAAGGCCAAAAAGCCAAAAGCGGCATAGTGACACCCCTCGTAAGATGATGGAATCAGGTAAGATAGAAGACGGAGGAATGGCCGAGCGGTTGAAGGCGGCGGTCTTGAAAACCGTTAGAGTCGAAAGGCTCTCGGGGGTTCGAATCCCTCTTCCTCCGCCAATCCCGACTTCCACGTCAGACCCCAGACCCCGAACGGCTAGTGGCTGTGTTCTTTGGACCTTATTTCGACTGGATTTTGATTTCCGTCGACGCTGGTCACTTTCAGCCCTGCAGGAAACAAACGAGTTTCCTCGACTGGCAGCATCCCTGCTGCCACTGGAACACACGGACCAGCCATAAGGCTGGCGTGGGACCTGATGTCCTCTTGGTCCGAGCAATGGTGTCAGAATAGTTCCGTTTTGGAAGGATATTGACAGGACACGTCGCAGCACGGAGAGTGGCGGTGGTTTATCACTACACCACCTTGTTGACGGGGAAACGGTTCGGGCCTATATCCCGCCGCCGCTTCCTCCGGCCCCGCCAGTGCGCCTCGATTTGTTTCAGGTTCTCCTGGAACAGGCAAATCAGGCATTGGGAAGACTTGACGGATTGGCATCATTTCTCCCGGACCTCAGCCTCTTCATCTATGCCTACATCAGAAAAGAGGCCCTGCTCTCATCTCAGATTGAGGGCACGCAGTCTTCGCTTTCCGATCTCCTGCTTTTCGAAAACGAAAGTTCCCGGCGTTCCCATCGAAGACGTGCAGGACGTTTCCAATTACGTTGCCGCGCTCTCTCACGGCCTGAGACGCATACGAGAGGGCTTTCCGCTACCGTTACGCCTCATTCGCGAGATCCACGAAATCCTGCTTTCGCGCGGACGGGGAAGCAACAAGGAACCCGGCGAGTTTCGCCGGATCCAGAACTGGATCGGAGGAACACGACCCGGCAACGCAGCGTTCGTTCCACCACCGCCCGAACTCGTCACGGAGTGCATGGGCCAACTCGAGATGTTTCTCCATACGGAGGCTCAGGATCTGCCGCTTCTTGTTCGGGCCGTTCTGGCCCATGTGCAATTCGAGACTATCCACCCATTTCTCGACGGCAACGGACGGCTCGGACGTCTTCTCATCACTTTCCTGCTCTGTGCCGGCGGCGCGCTGCCTGAGCCGATCCTCTACCTGAGTCTGTATTTCAAATCCAATCGCCAGATCTATTACGATCTCCTCACGAGCGTTCACTCCTCCGGAAACTGGGAAGTATAGATCGAGTTCTTTCTGACGGGCGTGAAGGAGACTTCCGAACGGGCGATCCTCAGCGCGCGCCGCCTGATCTCCTTGCTGGATGCCGACCGTAAAAAATAAAAGCCCTTGGTCGGCCCGCAGCCTCCATCCTGAAGGTATTTCACTACGCCCAGACGCATCCGATCCTCTCTATTGCTCCCACAGCGGAGAAGACCGGATCGACCTTTCCCACCGTCGCCACCGCTATAGATCATATGCAGCGAATCGGCATTCTCTACGAAATCACCGGCAGGCAACGCCATCGACTTTTCGCGTATCGCGCCTACATGGACATTCTCAATGAGGGAGCCGACCCCTTTGATAGAGGTATCTCTTTCCCAGTTTGGCCACGTCGAGATTCCTCTGAGCCGGGCCGCGATGGAAGATGCTTGTCCGAAAGAACGGCCAGTCTTGAAGCAGTTTCACGGTCCTCTATATACGGGACCTTATATGGATCTTAGGCCCCCTACCGGACGCGACCGCCATGTACCGGTCCACAACGGAGAATCAATGGATCAGGACTCCCCGGACCGCGTGGGACCCGGTTTCAGCCTCAGGTGGTGGCGGGAGCAATCTTGTGGGGGGTCAAGTCCTCCCCTTCCTTCGTATCTATATCGGCCGGGAACGCCGGCTCGGGCATCGGCCGGCGGCTCAACCCGCCAGCGCCATCGAGAGCCGGGTCGCCACTGAATCGATTTCGTCGCCGGTCAGCCCCGGGTCGATGGGAAGCGCCAGGGTTTGGCGAGCGGCCAGTTCGCTGTGCGGCAGATCGCCTTCGCGATAGCCCAGGGACGCGAAGCACTCCTGCAAGTGAAGCGGCACGGGGTAGTAGATTTCGGTGGCTACGCCGAGCTCGGCCAGACGGCGGCGAACGGCATCGCGATCGGCACTTCGATCAGCGAGGCGAATGGTGAATTGATTATAGATGTGCCTCGAACCGGGACGCTCGGCAGGCAGTCCGATTTTCCCGGCGCACCTCGATCCCAGCAACGCCCTGTATCTCGCCGCGTTCGATTGCCGGTGCGCCGTCCAATCGTCGAGATACCCCAGCTTCACCAGAAGAATTGCCGCCTGCAGGGTGTCGAGCCGCGAATTGATGCCCACCACGTGGTGATAATACTTCGGTTCGCTGCCGTGGCACCGCAGGATGCGAAGCTTCTCCGCCAGCACCGCATCGTTAGTTGTGACCATTCCGCCGTCGCCGAATGCGCCCAGATTCTTCGACGGGAAGAAGCTGAAAGTCCCGCACCATCCCATGGATCCCGCGCGGCGCCCCTCAAATTCAGCGCCGATGGCCTGAGCCGCATCCTCAATCACCGGGATGCCGAAGCGCCCGGCGATTTCGTTAATGCTCTTCATATCGGCGCACTGCCCGTAGAGGTGCACGGGCAGGATTGCCTTGATCGATTTGACCTCGGCGGCCGACAGCGAATTGAGATAGCGCGAAAGGCAGGCGGGATCGAGATTATATGTTTCGGGATCGATGTCGAGAAACACGGGAGTGGCGCCGAGGTGGGCCACGCTTCCGGCCGTAGCGAAAAAGGTATAAGAAGTGGTGATCACCCGGTGACCTGGGCCGGCGCCGAGGGCCATCAGCGGGAGCAGAATGGCGTCGCTGCCCGAAGCGCAGGAAACGGCGAAACGCGTTTCGCAATATTCGGCAATGCGTTCTTCGAGAGCGCGCACCTCAGGGCCGAGGATAAACTGGCCGTGATCCAGCACCGTGGCAATGGCGGCATCGATTTCTTCCCGGATGGTTGCCGTCTGCCTGCGAAGATTCAGTAAAGGCACGGCGGGGAATATTTCAGTGTGAGTATTAACCACCTGAATCTATCCTTTGCTGCAGAGTGTAATAGATGACGAACAGTAGCAAGGCCGTGGCGATTGCGTAGGCCGTCAGTTCGCGCTTGGACCGTTTCCAGCGCAGGCGTCTTCGCAGTTGCATGATCTTCATCTCTTCCCGCGTGCGCAGCCTCTCGGACTTTTCGCCGGCACGGTACGCGTAGAAGCGGTGGTTGCAGGCATGACAGCGATAGGGGATCTGGCTGAAAAAATGAAGAATGCGGTCTCGTATTCCGGAACGATGCGAACGATGAGCGCGATCCTCCTTGCATTTGGGGCAGATCATAAGGAGCGGATTAACGCTTCGCCTCCCAAAATTGCCACCACTTACGCCGCTCGGGTGGGGGAATTCGGTCGCTGGGAACGAACTGGCCGCGAATAATGGCGCCTGGATTCTCCGTAAAGAGAAGCTCGGCGATGTCACTACCGTATTGCGCCGCGACCGCAGCGTAGGCTTCGTCGAGGCGCGGATGCCTGTGCACGGGATCGTGGGCGTCGCTGGCGATCACATGGACCATGCCTTTCGACAGCAACTGATGGGCAGTGGCCGCGGCACTCTTGCCGAACCCGCCCAGCACCGATAAGGCCGTGACCTGCACGAGACAGCCGAGATTCACCCATTCATCCAGCCGGGAGGTTTCCTTTCGGAGAATGGGATTGCGCTCGGGGTGCGTCACGATGGGCACCAGATCGGCCCCAAGCAATCTATCGAGCACCTTCGTCATGGAACCGGCAATGTGCAGATCGGAACACTCGACGAGTATATAACGGCGGCCGTTGATGGAATATTTCGCGGGATTTTCGAGGGCTTCCGAGACGTTATCGAAGCTCAGGTGCAGATCGCAGCCCCGATGGATGATGGGTTTTCCCTGCGTCTTTTCAGTAAGGGCGGAAATCCGTTCGGCGATCAGCGCCGGTTGGTATTCGAACTCGCCATTGGAGTGGGGCGTGGCGACAATGTCGGTGGTGCCTGCCTCGGCGGCGATGCGCAACATTTCGAGGCTGACATCTTCGGTTGGCGCGCCGTCGTCCATTCCCCATAGGACATGACTGTGAATATCGACCACTGCTACCAGAGTACGAAATCGCTCCTTTCGACGGAATAGGCACGGGCGCGGAGTGTTTCGCCTTTCATCAGGAGCGAAAGCGGTCCCAGGCGGGCGCCGTCTTTCATCTCGGTGTCGTAGAGAAGGATTGAGTTCTGCCCGATTTCGCAGTCCGCTCCAACGCGCAGCCGGGAGCCCTTCAGCACGCGATCTTCGAACAGGTGAGTCTGCAGAACGCAGTCCCGGTTGAGGATCGCACGGTCGCCGACCTCCACCAGATCGAATTCAATGAAGCCGGTCGAATCGATATAGACTTCGCGTCCCATGCGGCAGCCGAGCAGGCGAAGATACCAGGGCAGAAACGGCGTACCCCGCAGCGCGTCCAGTCCGATCGGGGAGGCCATGAATTCGAAAAGCGCGTTGACGAATTCCCAGCGCCAGACGAACGCGCTCCAGAATGGCCGCTCGAAAGGCCGGTAGCGCCCTACCACGATCCATTTGATTGGCACCACCGCCAGCATCACGGCGAGCGAGCAGATCGCAAATATCGCCGGGAGCAATAACAACGTGGATGCCGGCCCGATTCGGTCCCACAACTTCAGCGCCGCTTCGAGGACGCCCACGGTAGTGACAATGAATCCCGCCCCAGGCAATGCAATGCGCAGGAGTTCCCAACATGCGCGCGCCCATTCGAGCTTTCGCGGGGGCCGATAAGTCGCTTGTTCCGGAAAATCAGCGCTGGGCTCGCGGTGCGGCAGGAAGATGGGAGGAGAGCCCAGCCAACAGGCGCCCGGGCGCGCCGACTCTTTCGGATCGGAAGGTGCAACGGTGAGGACGCCCACCAGCGACCCCGCGCCGAGCGTGGTTCCCGCGGGGATCACAGCGCCATTACCTACAAATGCACGGCGGCCGAGCCGTGTAGGCGCGAGCGTCAGCCAGCCACCCTCGACGCGCGCCGCCCCCAGCGACACCTCGTCGGCGACGAAACAGTCGTCCTCTATATCGAGCAGGTCCGGAGTGGTGGCGTTGGCGGTGGAGAGTTCGACGTAGCGGCCCAGCCTGGCGCCGAGCGCCCGGTACCAGGACTTCAGGAAAAGCGTGGCGTGAAGCGGGCCCGCAACATCGACGCCTAGAGCAAGCAGTTGTTCCACTACCCAGTTACGGATGTAAAACGACCCATGCACCGGGTACCTGCCGGCGCGGGCACGGCCCAACAGTAGCCATTTGATGAGCGCTACCTCAGACGTGACACAGACGATGAAGAATAATCCGACCAACGGTGCCGCAAGATAGAAGAGTGCCTGGGCCGGATTCAGGAGCGTTAAAATCGCCACTCCTGGCAGGAAGGCAGAAAGCTCGATGAGCGGAAACGCGAGGACCAGCGCAACGTAACAGGCTGTGACGGCGGGGCGATAAAGGCCGCCGCGAACCGGCGGACTTTCGAGGGGCGGCGCGTTCTTCGAAAGGAATCCCGCCGGAGAGCCCGACCAGGTTTCTCCGGCCGGAATCCTCGCGCCAGCCGGCAGCAACGATAAATCTTCCAGCCGCGCGCCCTCTTCGATTACGGCTCCGAGACACAAAACCGAACGCGTCCCCACCAGGCAATTAGGACCTACCGACACCGGCCCGACGACAAGCTCGCCATTCTCCGCGGTGTAGCCGAGCAGCGACGCGCCTTCATCGACGCTCGCGCCATCGCCGATGGAAATCAGGTCGAAGGCGGCGAGAAGATTCGTCGCAATATGGACATGCTTGCCGATCCGCGCACCGAGCAAACGGTATACGAACGGCAGCAGCGCAGTGCCTCCGAGGATGTTGAGAGGCAAGCTACGCATCAGCGTCTGCACCAGCCACCAGCGCAGATAATACAAGCCCCAGAGGGGATGGCGGCCTTCCCGCACACGGCCGAGCAGGACCCACTTGGCGAGCACGGCAATCAGAATCAGTACAGGCAGCACGGCGACCGCGCCTGCCAGTGCCCACAGAGCCGACTCCAGAGGTGAGCGATGCCGGATCAGGAGCGAGTAAAGGAGAAAGGGCGTGATCCATTGCACACCCCGAAAGGCGAAGACAAAATACAGACTGGCCGCTTGGACGATCCCGGCCACAAAGTGACGTCCTCGCCGGCGGGGATTCTTCGACCTAGCTGGGCACTCATCTACCGTTTGCGCGGCACGAGAGTCGATGACGGCGCTGAGCCGGGATATAGTCGGATGTTCGTAGACGTCGCGCACCGTGAGAGACGCGCAGTTCGCATCGGTGCGCAACTCCGAAACCATCAGCGCGGCGAGGAGCGAGTGGCCGCCCAGATCGAGGAAGAAATCGTCGTCGAGGGAAACCTGCAGAGGCCGAAACAGTGCGCTCCAGACCTCCATCAATCGGGCGGCGGTCCCGCCTGAGGGAATCGGTGACGGCGAGATCCCACGTGGGTTCGACCGTTCGCGAGGTTCCGGCAGCGCGGCCCGATCCAGTTTGCCGCTGGGCAGGCGCGGTAAATCCTGAATGCTCTCGATCAGCGACGGCACCATCCAGGAGGGCAGCCAGGTGCGCAAATCGGAGCGCAGCCGCTCGCCATCCGGAAGGTCGCCGTTGCGCGGCACCACGTAGCCGACGATCTGCGGTTCTCCACGCGCGTTCTTACGCAGCGCGCAGGCAGACGCCCGCACCCTTTTGTCCCGCAGCATGGCGGACTCGATTTCACCCAATTCCACGCGAAAGCCGCGCAACTTCACCTGGCCGTCGGCACGGCCCACGAACTCGATGTTGCCCGTCAAGTCGAGACGGCCCATGTCACCGCTGCGATACATGCGGGCGTCTTGTTTGAAAGGATCGGGCACGAACCTGGCATGGGTCTGATCCGGCAGCCCCCGGTAGCCGCGCGCGACGCCGGCGCCGCCAATGCAGATTTCACCGGTCTCACCACGCGGGACGGGGCGAAGTTGGTCGTCGAGAAGATAGATCTGGTAACCGGGAACGGGCCGCCCGATGGTGACAGGCTGGCCAGGATACACATCCGCATACGTGGCAATGACTGTGGCTTCGGTGGGTCCGTAAGTGTTGACGATGCGGCGCCCCGGACGTGCCCAAAGGCCAATCAATTGGCTCGAACACGTTTCTCCGCCCAGAATCAGAAGACGCAGCGCGGGCAACTCTACCGCGTCCGGATCGAGCATCCCGAGGAGAGTGGGGACGCAGGAAAGCACGGTGACGCCGTGGCGCGCGAGGTATGGGGAAAGGTCGGGGCCGGCGCGGGCCATTTCCGGAGTCGCGGCAATGAGAGTCGCGCCCGCCGCAAACGCCAGCCAGATTTCCTCGACCGACAGATCGAAAGAGAGCGATGCGCCCTGGTAAACGCGGTCACCGGGCCGCACGCCGAAGATTTCCGCCTCGGCCCTGACGAGGTGGCAGGCATTGCAATGTTCCACCATCACGCCTCGGGGCCGGCCGGTCGAGCCCGAGGTATAGATCACGTAGCAGAGGTCCTGGGGACGCGCGCAATCTTCGTCCTGAGGCAAAGGCTGGTCAGGCTCGGCGTCGATCTGGATGTTGCCCATATCGGCCGTGGTCAGCTTTACCGTGGCGGCGGAATCTTCGATGGTCCACGCAATGCGATCCGCCGGGTACTCGGGGTCGATAGGCACGTAAGCCGCGCCCGCCTTGAGGATTGCCAGAATCGCGATATAGGCGTCGATGGATCGGGGCACGAGCAGCGCCACGGTAGTGCCGCGCCTTACGCCCTTCCCGCGGAGATGCCGGGCCAGCTGGTTGGCGCGCCTGTCGATCTCACCATAGGTCGCCGACCTGCAGCCAAAGACCACGGCGACGTCGTCCGGCCCCGCCGCAGCCTGCGCTTCGAAGATCTCGTGAAGGACCACCCAATATGTTGGATGGACGGGCCGATGCAGTAGGTTCCGTTCATCGAGCAACGCAGCTTGCACGACAGGACAGTGCGGGAATCGCCGGAATTTCTCAGGAAAAGCGGCGCGCGTTGAAAAACTGTTGCAACAGGGCGGTGGATTCCGCTCCCAATACGCCTTCGATAATCTCCACGCGGTGGTTCAGCAGCGGCGAATCGGCGATCTGAAACTTGCTCCGTACTCCTCCGAAGCGCAGGTCGCGCGCGCCGAAGACCAGGGTGGCCAGGCGGGCCGCCACCAGCGCGCCGGCGCACATGGGACAGGGCTCGAGCGTGCAATACATGGTGGCTTCTTCCATGCGGTAATTACCCAGGGCGAAGGCGGCTTCGCGCAGCGCCAGCATTTCGGCGTGGGCTGTGGGATCGAGGCGCTCGATCGGACAATTTCGGCCCTCGCCGATAATTTCACCCGCCGCCACGATAACGCAGCCGACCGGCACTTCGCCCGCCGCCTCGGCCTGCCGGGCAAGGTCGAGGGCATGTCGCATCCAGATCTCATGGCCGCTACCGATCATGTTTCATTTCATTGGAACATTCGGTGAGAATTTTCCGCCGTTTCCGCACTGAAGAGTGCAGGAGAGGCGTATCAAACTCGTATTTCTATGCCTGCTCGCGGCTATGGCGGCAGCGCAGGATCCGGATCCGGCTTACCAATCGCTCACCCGCGCCTTTGACGCTCTGCGCCAGCGGGACTACGACACGGCCATCGCTGCTTTTCAGAAGGCTGCGGAGCTTTCGCCCCAACGTGCCGATATTCGAAAAAATCTCGCTTACGCGCTGCTGAAAACCGGAGAGAATGAGGCCGCCCGTGAACAGTTTGGGGAAGCTGCGCGCATCAATCCGGCGGATTTCCATGTGGCTCTCGAATATGCTTTTCTATGTTTCGAGACTCGGGAAGACGCCCCTGCCCGTAAGGCGGAAGCCCGGCGCATTTTCGCGCGCGTTCGGGATTCGGCCGCCGACCCCCCTACACGCGCCACAGCCGAGCAGGCGTTTCGCAATATTGACGGGCCGCTGGGTGAAGAAATCGCTCGCTGGCAAAAGGTTCTGGCCACCTCCCCGCCCACTTTCAGCGCCCGCTACGAATTGGCGCAGCTTGCCGAACAGCGTGATCTGACGGACTTGGCGGCGGCCAACTATCAGGCAGCGTTCCAACTGCTTCCGGAGCGCAAATCGGTGTTACTCGAACTGGCCCGCGTCGAAAAAGCCCGCAACAATCCTGAGGGCATGATCGCGGCTCTGCTGGCTGCATCGCGAGGAGGTGAACCGCGCGCCGCCGAACTTGCCCGCGAGCAATTGCCGGAACGCTACCCCTACGTGTATGAGTTCCGTAAAGCCCTGGAACTCGATCCAAAGAACGACGCGCTGCACCGGGAACTGGCTTATTTGCTGCTGAGGATGTCCGAGGAGAAGCAGGTCGCTCCGGCTGAAGCGGAGCGTGAGTTTCAGGCGGTGGCGGACGCGTCGCCGATGGACTATCTGGCCGCGGCACAATTGGGCCTGCTATATCTGGCCGATCATCGCGACGACCTGGCGATGCCGCTGTTGAAGAACGTCCTTGCACACGGCGATCCCGCTACGGCCAACCGTGTGCGCATGGCTTTGCACATGCCGCTGGTGCTGGAAGACCGCGTTCCGGAGGCCGCTCCCGTTCTCGATCCGCGCGTTCTCGCCGAACGCAGTTATCAGGCCGGCTTCATGAAAGACGCGCTGCGCTACTATTCGCTGGCCAGGGAGGCGGACCCGGCGGACGCCTCGATTGCGCTGAAGCTGGGTTGGACGTACAACCTGCTGCATGACGATCCGGCCGCGCTTCATTGGTTCGACATTGCGCGCCACAGCGACGATCCGGCAGTCTCGAATGAAGCGCAGCGCGCATGGAAGAATCTCCGGCCGGGCACCGAGCGCTTTCGCACCACGCTATGGGTATACCCGCTGTATTCGTCGCGCTGGAGCGATCTCTTCGGATACGGACAGGTAAAGACCGAAATACGCCTGGCGAAAATGCCCTTCCGCCCCTACGCCTCGATACGCTACCTGGGCGATGCGACGGGTTTGTCGGGCGGTTTCGCGGCGCCCAGACTGTCGGAGAGCGCGTTCATATTTGGCGCCGGAGTGGCGACCCAGCAATGGCGCGGCGGCAACGCCTGGTTCGAAGTTGGCGGAGCGGTCAGTTACACCACCGGCTACCGTTGGCGGGATTATCGCGGCGGCGTCTCTTATGCGAAGACAAGAGGCGCATCGCTCGCCGCCGAGCGTGACGGGCCATTTCTCGAAACCACCGGCGACAGCGTTTTTATCAGCCATTTCGATAACGATCTGATCAACTATGCGCAGAACAAATTCGGCTACACGGCGTCAGTGGGGCGCTTCAGAATGCAAACGTTCTGGGCTGCCAATATGATCTTCGACGTGAAACGGCTGTATTGGGCTAACTATGTCGAGACCGGCCCCGGCTTTCGCTTCCACCCCCCGGGCGCGCCCCCATCTTTCTCAATCAC
The DNA here is from genome assembly GCA_963719785.1 of Terriglobia bacterium. Taxonomy (GTDB): domain Bacteria; phylum Acidobacteriota; class Terriglobia; order Bryobacterales; family Bryobacteraceae; genus BOG-234. Next base: position 67,465 of record CAVRCX010000019.1, on the reverse strand, counting down.
GCTGAATGCGGTGCACGGCGTGTATCTGGTGAACGAAGGGAATCCGCGCGGTCCCAATTTCAACGATTTTCGAGCCGGAGTCTGGTATGCATTTACGAGATAGACTGACCTTGCTGCTCATCGCGTTTGCGGCCTCGTGTGCCGGCGGAACCTTCGCCCTCATCGGTCCGCAGGCTGGCTCGTGGCCGTCCGTACTCTCCGCGGCCGGCCACGTCTCTGGTCCCACCGCTTCTGCAGACATCTTTGTAGCGCCACCGAATACTCCGTTTGCCGCCGACTGGCAGAGAAAGGTGAAAGGGGGCGCCGCGCTGATTCTCGAAGGCTCGTCGCCACTCGCCGCCAGTTTCGGATTCCGACCGGGTTCCGATACGTTTTCCGTGATCCATCTGGTCGATGTTCATAATCCAGGTCTGCCGGTCATCTGGAGTAAGCCGGTCGAAATACAACGTACGAAAATCCCCGGGAGTGCTACCGTATTCGCCAAAGAACGATGGACCGGCGCGCCCCTGATCGCCGGCTTAAGGCTGGGCGCGGGCGCTGTACTGTGGGTCGGAATTGCGCCCGGCGACGCAGGGTATGAGCGCTTTCCGTACCTGATGCAATCGCTTACCGACCTCGGCTTCCCGCCATCCTTCCGCAGTTCGCGTCTGTGGGCTTTTTTCGATTATTCCTACCGCATGCGCGCCGATCCGGATTACCTCGCCGAGCGTTGGCGTAAAGCCGGCATCGCCGCCCTGCATGTAGCTTCTTGGCATTTCTACGATGCGGACCCGGAGCGCGACGAATACCTCAAGCACCTGATTGAGGCATGCCATCGCCATGGCGTGCTGGTATACGCGTGGGTGGAATTGCCGCATGTCAGCGAGAAGTTCTGGAACGAGCACCCGGAGTGGCGCGAGAAAACGGCCGCCCTGCAGGACGCCCAGCTCGATTGGCGCAAGCTCATGAATCTGCAGAATCGCGCCTGCGCCGCGGCGGTGCGCGCCGGATTGAAACAGATGGCAACGCGCTTCGATTGGGATGGCGTAAATCTGGCGGAGCTTTATTTCGAATCGCTCGAAGGCGCGGGAAACCCGGCGCGCTTCACGCCCATGAACGACGATGTTCGCGCGGAGTTTCGGGCACAGGCGGGCTGGGATCCGATTGAGATCTGGAGCCGGCACAACGACGCAGCGTCCCTGCGTCGGTTCCTCGATTTTCGCGCCGACCTCGCCAGGCGCATGCAGGAAGAGTGGCTTGGAGTGGCGGGAGAATTGAAGAACGGCCTCGACATCGTCCTCACGCATGTGGACGACCGCTTCGACGCGGGCATGAGAGATTCCATCGGCGCCGACGCGAGCCGCGTGCTGCCGCTGCTCGACCAGCACCCGTTTACGTTCCTGATCGAGGATCCGGCAACCGTCTGGAACCTGGGGCCGCAGCGCTATCCGGAGATTGCCAAACGCTACCAGCCCCTCACGAGCCACACCGACAAACTGGCGATCGATATCAATATCGTGGACCGTTATCAGGATGTGTATCCGACGAAACAACAGACGGGCATCGAACTGTTTGAGCTTGTGCACCTGGCTTCGACCGCGTTTCCCCGCGTGGCGCTGTATTTTGAAAACAGCATTCTGAAACCGGATCTTCCATTGCTGGCGGCGGCGTCGGCCGTGGTTACAAAGTATGCGAAGAGTGCGCGCGGCGTTTCGCTCGATTCTCCGAACGGGGTGGAGTTAGTGTGGAACGCCGACGGCGCATTGGTCGATGGCGAAGCGTGGCCCATGCAATCGCCACACATCGTGCGCCTGGCACCGGGCGCCCACACCGTTGAGCCCGCCTCGAAATGGGAGGGACTTTCGGTTTTGGATCTAAATGCTGCTTTGCGTTCGGCCTCGGTCGAAGGCAAAGGGATATCGTTCGAGTATTCGAGTTCCAGCCGCGCCATTGTGCGATTCGATCGTAAACCCGCTTCGATGGAAATCGACAGCGCGCCATTTCCAGTTTCATGCCTCGACTCGAGCGACTGCACCGTCCTGCTTCCCCGCGGCGACCACCGCGTCTCCGCGGAGTGAGCTGGGTCAGGTGCGGTGTATTGAAATCGACTGGCAGGGCAAATGCAGATAGCCGCGCACCCGCCCGCCATCGTCTGCCGCAGTTAGCGCAATGGCATCCTCCACGTAGTCGCAAACGTCGAAATGCTCCAGCGTTCCTTCGCTCACGGCGACCGATACGAAATACTGGCCGGCCGCCAGTTCCGGCATCATCCAGTGAAACTCGACGGTATGAACTTCTCCCGCCTCCATTACCGGCATCGGGTAATTCTCGCGCGCGGTGTTGGAACCGAATATAGTCTCGCCCTTCCCATTGCGGAGCAGAAAGCCAGCGATCGGCGAGGACACCCGCGCCCGCACCTGAAAGGCGACGCGTAAGATAACGCCCTGGCCCGCGGAGGGACGCAGACCCGCGTCCGTGATCGCAACATTGCCGTTGCCATAACGGTGGCTGCCGCTCGCCTCGCCGACGATTTTCGCCGGCCGCGTGGCCACGCTCTGCACGCGCGCCTTCGACTCGCGTGCGCTTTCGCGGGAGATCATGGCGCTCAGATAACCAGCCACCACATCATCCGCCCCCCCCATGGCGCGAACGGCGCCGTTTTCCAGCCACAAACATCTCTCGCACAAAGCCTTCACATCGCCGGTGTCGTGCGAGACAAACAGAATGGTGGTTCCAGCGGCGCGCAGTTCGTGGATGCGGCGCATGCAACGCTGCCGAAATGCAATATCCCCCACCGCCAGGGCTTCGTCGACAATCAGGATCTCCGGATCGACGTGCGCTGCCACCGCGAAGGCCAGACGCAGCACCATGCCGGTCGAATAAGTGCGAATGGGTTGATCGATGAAATCGCCGATGGCAGCGAACCGTTCAATGGTTTCGAAGCGCGCCTCAATTTCATTCCGCGTTAATCCCAGAATCGACGCGTTCAGATATACGTTCTGCCGTCCCGTGAACTCGGGTGCAAATCCCGACCCTAATTCGAGCAGCGCTGAGAGCCTGCCATGTACTTCCACCGCTCCCGACGTCGGCCGCAGAATGCCGGTGACGATCTGCAGCAGCGTGCTCTTGCCCGAACCATTGGCGCCCACCACGCCAAACGCCTCGCCCTTTTCGACGGTGAACGTGACGTCGCGCAAGGCCCACAATCCGCGTTCGGAGCGCACGGCGCCAGGTGCGATTGCCTGCCGGAAGCGTGCCCATTGCGAATCGCTCAATGGGTAATTCTTCGAGAGGCCGCGGGCTTCGATGGCAATCACGGCAGACGCTTATCGGCGCGCAGAACTACGCGTTCGAAAGGATAATCGGCGGGACGCAGCAGGCCGCGATGAAACCCTACCTGCTCCACCTGCGCAAAGCCGAGTTTCGAAAGCATCTGCTTGAGGCATGCGAGATTCGGATGCCACCACGCGACCTCATCGTCATGCGGATCGGATCCGCCGATGTACATCATGGCGGGAGGCTCCTGCGGGCCTTCCGGCAGCACTCCCGCAAAGACCAGCGTGCCCCGGCACAAAGGCGTGAGCGCCGCCAGAGCCTTCAACGGATAGAGAGTATGAATGAGGACGTCGCCGAGGAACACAAGGTCGAAGCCCTCGCGCACGCCCGTGCGTTCCAGCGTCAGGTCGTACACCGTGGAATAGCAGCGCTCCACGCGCGAGCCAAGCCTCTCGCGGCAGAAACGGAACGGACCTTCGAGCAGATACCAATAAAGGTCGCGCTCGGAATGCCCATGGCGTATGAATTTTTCCTGGTCGAGAGTATCGGGGAAAATCATGCGCTCGATTTTGCGCAGTGAACCTTCCACGTCCTGGCCGGGGAATCGGTCCAGATCGCGCAGCGACGGCAGTTCGACAGACACCACGCGCGCGCCGCGCCGCTCGAATTCGAAGGCAAAAAAACCGGTCGCCGAACCCACATCGAGGACCGTCATGCCTCGCATATCTTCGGGAAATTGAAACGATGAAATGGTCTGGCGATAGTCGTACATGCCGGGCGTGATCAGACCGTCGCCCAGATCGATCGTGTGATACCAGTAATAGCGGTCCGCGTGGGCCAGCCCCAGTTGCTCCGCGCGTTCCGTGAAGCGGCGGGCTTGCTCGAGAAACTCTGCGCCGTCGCTCATGATTTGTAGGCCACCGCAACCACGCGCTTGCCGCGCGCATGTTGTTCATAGGCGCCGGGCGGCGGTTGCAGAATTTCCGCGCGCGCGAATCCGGCGTGGCGCAGCATGAAGAGCAGGGCTTTGGGCGAGGGACACATAGCGATGGGCGTAACTCCGGTTTCGCGATTGCCCGCGTTGAATTCGCCGCTTTCATCCACCAGCGCGACGATCCCCTGATAGGGCCGGGTCCATTCGCGCGCGCCCCATTCGGTGAACCCCTCAACCTCATCGACAACCTGCGTCTCGATCACGCACATCTCGCCAGTGACGGCCGCCACCTGGCGCAGGCAAAGCATGGGATCTTCCACGTGATAGAGGACGCCGAGGAACAGGGTCAAGGGGTAGCTGCGCCCTTCGTCGCGCGCCAGCGTTTCCACGCGGCCCTGACGGTACACGACATTGTCGACACCCATGGCCTCGGTTACGAAGCGCGCGCGGCGCAGGTTCTCTTCACGAGCATCCACGCCGGTGACGCGCATGCCGCGGCGGGCCATAGCCAGCGAATAGAATCCTTCATGGCATCCGACATCGAGGCATTCGATTTCGCTCGCGCGCGTGCCGAAGTGGGCAGTCACAGCGCTCTCCAGCATCGCCAGCCGGGTCGAATGAATTTCGGCGACCTGCGGAGGAATGGCGGGCGTGGTCGAAAGGCCGTGACCGAAATCGAAGGCGTAAAACCAGGGGCCGAGCTCTTCGATGCCGCGTTGAATTTGATCCTGAAGCATTCTCTAGAGTAGAAGATCCCGCATCAGGATCGCCGGATGGACACCCCTCGTGCCCTGCAATTCTGCCACCTGATGCCGGCAGGATGTACCTGTCGCAACCAGCACATCGCCCGCCTCCATCTTACGCACGGCAGGCAGCAGGCGGCGCTCGGCAATGGAAACTGAAACATCGTAATGCTGGCGCGTATAGCCGAACGAGCCGGCCATGCCGCAGCATCCCGCATCCAGATCGACGACCTTCGCCGAGGGAATTTTCGACAGCAGCGCCACCGTCGCAGGCAGCAATCCCAAAGATTTCTGATGGCAGTGTCCATGCACCAGGAGCTTACCCGTGGCCTCGCGCAACGGCAGATCGAGACCGGCGGCGAACTCGTCGAACAGCAGACAGGCCGCGGCTACCGTGCGGGCTTGTTTCTGTTGCTCGCCCCTCAATAAATCGACGGCGTCGTCTTTGACGGCGGAGAGGCAACTGGGCTCGCAGAACAGAATCGATTCTCCGCGTGCCGCGATCGGATACAAACCCTCCACCACTTTTGCGGCATGGTTCCGCGCGTCGCTCAGCAGCCCCTGCGAGATCAGCGGACGCCCGCAGCATCCCGGGCGCACCACATTAACCGCGCACCCGCCGCGCTCCAAAACTCCTACCGCCGCGATGCCGATCTCAGGATCGTAGTGGTTGGTAAACGTGTCGTTGAAAAGTGTGACCGATTTGCCGGAACGCGTGGGATGTTTGCGCGCCCATTTGCCAAACGTATCGCCGCGCCACGCGGGCAGCGTGCGGCGCGGGTCGATATCCAGTAACTTCTCATTGACCCAGCGCGCCGGCGCGGTCCCCATCAATCCATTGGCAATCGGAGCGAACCGGCTCCCCCACACGGCGGCCTTATGCACGTTGCCCAGCGCCCTGGCTTTCGGCGGTGTACCGTGCCGCGTGTAATAATCGGCCAGAAACTCGCTCTTGAAGCGCGCCATATCCACGCCTACCGGGCACTCGGCCTTACACGCGCGGCATTCGAGACACAGATCGAGAACCTCATAAACGCCCTCGTCGCCGAGTCCCGATTCACCGAGCCGTCCCGTCATGGCCAGGCGCAGCACGTTGGCGCGCCCGCGCGTGGATGCCGATTCCTCGCGCGTCGCCATGTATGACGGACACATGGTTCCCGAGAGCTTTTTGCGGCATGCGCCAACGCCGCTGCACATCTCCACCGCTCCCGCCATGCCGCCGTAATCCGAATAATCGAAGTACGTGAAGGGGTGCGGCGTTTCGTATCCCGCTCCATAGCGCAGGCTGTCCGTGATGGGCGGCGCGTCAACAATTTTGCCAGGATTCAAAATTCCCTCGGGATCGAAGGTGCGCTTGATTTCCCGAAACGCCGCATAGAGCACGGGCCCGAACATCTGCGCCATGAACGGACTGCGCACCAGTCCATCGCCGTGTTCGCCCGAAAGCGCGCCGCCGAACTCGAGCACGAGATCCGCCACCGCGCCCGCCAGCGATTCGAATTTGCGGACGCCGTCGGCAGTCTTCATGTTGATGACCGGACGCACGTGCAGACAACCGACGGAAGCGTGCGCGTAGATGCCGGCCGTAGTCCCGTGCGCGCGAACCAGTTCGAGAAAGCGGCCGATGAAGGCGCTCAGCTTTTCCGGCGCAACCGCTGTGTCCTCGACGAACGAAATAGATTTCGCATCGTCCTTGACGGCCATCGAGAGACCTAACGCAGCTTCGCGAAGGCTCCAGATTCTGGCCTGCGCGGCGGGTTCCGTCTCCGCGTGGTAGTGGTAGCCCAACCCCTTGGCGCGCAAATCCTGTTCGAGCGCGGCCAGGCGCGGCGGCAGATCTTCTTTGCGATCTGCATACAATTCCACGCACAGCATCGAGGCCGGGTCGCCCTTCATGAAGACATTGCGGATTCGGTTCAGCCCTTCGTTCTGGCGGGTGTTGTCGAGAATCGCCTTATCCATCACCTCGACCGCCGACGGGTCGTGGCCAAGAATTACGGGCGATGCTGCGAGAGATTCGAGCAGGTCCGCAAACAGGATCACCATCACGGCCTTGAATTTGGGCAGCGGCACCAGGCGCAGCTTGGCTTCGAGTACGATACCGAGCGTGCCTTCGGAGCCCACCATCATTCTTGCCAGATTCACCGGCTTCGCGTGATCGACAAATTCGTCGAGGTTGTAACCTCCCACGCGCCGCAGGATTTTGGGATAGCGCCGGTCTATTTCATCGGCATGATCCGACGCGAGGCGGAGAACGGCGCGGTAACAGGCGGCTTCGAGCGAATCCCCCGATGGCGCCTGGTCGCGCGGCACATCGCGAAATTGCGCAATAGAGCCGTCCGCAAGCAGCACGGTCTGCGCGAGCACGTGGTCGAGCGTTTTCCCATAAAGCACGCTGCGAGCCCCGCTGGAATTATTGGCCATCATGCCACCGATCGTCGCGCGGCTGGCGGTGGAAATATCCGGCGCGAATCGCATACCGAGCGGCGCTAGTTGCGCGTTCAGTTCATCGAGCACAATGCCCGGCTCGACACGGACCCATCGTTCCGCGGCATTTATTTCGAGGACGCGGTTGTAGTATTTCGAAATATCGATCTGCAGACCCTCGCCGATGGCCTGGCCGGCTTGCGAGGTTCCTCCGCCGCGCATGGTGACCGGACATTTGAACTGCCTGCATACGGCCAGCGCGTTGACGATGTCTTCGCGCGTTTTCGGAATTACGACACCCGCCGGTTCGATCTTATAGACACTGGCGTCGGTGGAATACAGCGCGCGCGAAATCTTATCGAAGCGGACTTCGCCCTCGATGCGGCGCTCCAGCTCGCGCTGGAATGCGCCCGACTGCGTGGCCGTTTGTAGTTGTACGAGGTCGCCGGTCGGCTGAACTGTTGCGGTACGATCCAATGACAATCCAGAGGATATCAAGTTGACCAAACAACAAATACCCACGCCCGCGCTGTTGCTGGATCTCGACGCGTTCGAAGGGAACCTCGCGCGCATGGCTGCGGCGTCAAAAGATGCAGGTAAGAAACTGCGCCCGCATGCCAAGGCGCACAAATGCGCGTCGATCGCGAGGCGCCAAATGGCGGCGGGAGCCTGCGGCATGTCCGTTGCCACCGTGAATGAAGCCGAGCTTCTGGCACAGGCGGGTATTGGCGAGTTGCTGCTCACGTCCCCGGTCGCCGATCCGTTAAAGATCGCCCGCATTGTGGCGACCGGCGCCATGGTGGTGGTGGATCATCTCCGCCAGGTCGAGTGGTATGGGCAGGCGGCCAGCGCTGCCGATACCCAGGTCGCGGTGCTGATCGATCTCGACGTGGGCGATCATCGCACCGGCACGGCGTCGCTCGAACACGCTGTCGACCTCGCGCTGGCCATCGACCAGGCGAGCCATCTCTGGCTGCGCGGCGTGCAGGCTTATTCAGTCAGCGCATCGCATGCCAGCGAAGTCGAAGAACGAAAGCGCATCTCCACCGATGCGTTTACGATCGCTGAGGAAATCAGAGACGCCATGGCGCATCACGGCCTCCACACCGACATCGTTTCTGGAGGCAGTACCGGCACGTGGGATATCGACCTGGCAATTCCGCATGTCACCGAAATCCAGACCGGCTCGTATGCGTTGATGGACCTCGCCTATCGCCATGCCGGCATCACTTTCGCCAACGCCCTGACCGTGCTTACCACAGTGATCAGCTCGAATCACGCGGACTTCGTCACCGTCGACGGCGGTTTCAAAGCGTTCTCCACCGATCGGCCATTCGGCCCCGAACCGATTGGCCTGAGTGGCCCCGCAACCTATCGCTGGGCTGGCGACGAGTTCGGCTACATCGATATTAAGGACTGCGCGACCAAGCCACGGCTCGGCAGCCGCATCGAATGCATTCCCCCGCACTGCGACCCGACGGTGAACCTCCACGACAGAATTTACGTCTGCCGGGGTGACCTTGTTGAAGACATCTGGCCGGTGATGGATCGCGTGCGTATATGAAAATTCTTGTCGCTCTACTGACGGCAATGGCGGTAGGGGCCAACTCGCCGTAGCTGGATTGAATGCCGACGCCATCGGGCGCATGGTGCTGAATCACCGACGGATGGGGACGTGTGATCTGGATGCCCACCTTCGACGCGGAGAACCAGGTCCGCTTTTCCTAAGAAAGCCGCCCGTTCGTAGCCGTATCGCGCAATGGTGAATTGGTCCCGGAGGCGAAGCAGGTGATTGCGCTCGCCGCCAAATATCGATTGACGCTCGAAACCGGACACTCATCCCCGGCGGAAGGACTTATGATTATCCGCGAGGCGCGCCGCCAGGGCGTGGAGCACATCGTGGTGACGCACGCCATGCTGGCGCCGGTAAGGATGAACATAGCCCAGATACGGAATCGGCCACTCTTGGCGCATACATCGAGTTTGTGTACAACGGACTTTTCGGTCCGGAGAAGCAATACGAAGCGCGCGATTACGCCAATGCGATCCGCGCGATCGGAGCGAAATCTGTATTGTGGGGAGCGACATGGGGCAGGGGAAGAACCCGCCGCATCCCGATGCGCTGGCCGCTTTCTTCGCGATGCTGCGCAAAGAAGGCGTGGCGCAGGCGAATATCGATTGATGTCGAAGACCAATCCAGCTCGCGCGCTTGGAATTAACTGAGATCGTTCTTGAGCACCACGCGGTAGCGCGCCTTGCCCGCTTCCACATGCGCCAGGGCTTCGTTCGCCTGGCTCATGGGAAACTCTTCGGTGATCGCATTGATATTGTGCAGGACGCAGAACTCCAGCATCTTCGCCACCGTTGCAGGCGCTCCCGACGGACTGCCACCTACCGACCGCTGAGCCGCGATCAACTGAAACACATTAATGCTCAACGGCTCGGGCGTAACGCCAACCACATGCAGCTTGCCTTTCGGACGCAGCGTTGAAAGATAAGCATTCCAGTCAAGCGATGCCGTCACCGTCGAGAGAATGAAATCGAACGACCCCTTGGCCTGCTTCAGCGCCTCCTCGGAATGCGAATCGATCACGTGATGTGCGCCCAACTTCTTCGCCTCATCGCCTTTGGATGCGGATGAAGTAAACGCCGTCACGTTGCAGCCCCACTTGTTAAAGAACTGCAGCGCGAGGTGGCCCAGGCCGCCGATACCGACCACGGCAACGCGATGCGTGGGCAGCACGCCCTCCTGCAGTAGCGGATTGAAAACCGTAATCCCGCCGCAGAAAAGCGGTCCGGCCTTAGCGGCATCGATGCCCGCGGGCAGAGGAATCGCCCAGATCCAATGACAGCGCACCCGCGTGGCGAATCCGCCGGGGCGGCCGATAATGGTCTGCTCCAGAGTGTTGCACATGTTGTGATCGCCGCCCTGGCACTGCGGGCAATAGAGACAGCTGCCGGAATTCCAGCCCAGCCCCACGAGCTGACCACTTTGGACGAGCTTGGCGCCCGCGCCCATCGCGACCACCCTGCCAATCACTTCATGGCCGGGCACAAAGGGAAACTGCGACATGTGCCACTCGTTAGTCAGCATGGCCACGTCGGAGTGGCAGATGCCGCAATAGAGAACTTCAATTTCCACCTGTTCGTCGCCCAATGGTCCTGGATCGTACGAAAAAGGTTCCAGTTTGCCGTTAGCCTGCGAGGCGGCAAGCGCGTGAATTTCACTCATGGATCAGGGATGCGCCAGGCTCCCCGTTGGCTTCCGAATAGCGAAGGGATTATAGTGTATTCTGCATGAACCGCAGAACTTTTATAGCGACCGGCGCAGCGGCCAGTCTTGCGACCGGCATTGCCGCACGCCTCAACGCAGCGGACGAAAAGCCGCTGCTTATCGATTCGCATGTCCACGTGTGGAAGCACGATCCAGCGTTTCCATTTGCGCAGGGGGCGCACCCTCCCGCCGAGGACGCTTCCGCCGAAATGCTGCTCGATCTGATGAAGGCCAACGGCGTTTCGCGAACCGTCATCATTCAGGTAATCCATTACAAATGGGATAACAGCTATCTCGCCAGCGTGCTCAAGCGTTATCCGCAGACCTTCAAGGGAGTGGCGCGCGTCAATCCCGAAGACCCGGCCGCGCCCGATCAATTGAGCAAGCTCACCGAGGAGCAGGGTTTTCGCGGCGTGCGTCTGAGCCCTTCCGCTAATGCCGATGGCGATTGGATTCATGGTCCGCTCATGCCGCCCTTGTGGAAACGTTGCGCGGATTTGAAGGTCCCGATGACCGTGCTGATTCCCGTGACCCGGCTGCCGGAAATCATGCCGTTGATTGAGAAAAATCCCGATCTGACCGTCGTGATCGACCATCAGGCCGATTCACCGCTCAGCCAGCCGGAGAAGCTGGACCTGCTGCTTGCTTTGGAGCGGTACCCGAAAGTCTTCGTGAAGATTTCGCACATGTGGACGCTCTCGAAGCAGCCTTATCCGTATCCCGACGCTTTGGTCCAGGTGAAGCGCCTTTACGATAAGTTCGGCGCCAAACGCCTGATGTGGGGAACCGACTGGCCGATTTCTCTCCCTAAGCAACCTTATGCGAAGACGGTAGAGCTGTTCCGCGATCATCTGGATATCGGGTCGCGCGAGGACCACGAATGGATCCTCTATCGGACGGTTCAGCAGGTCTGGCCTTTCGGGTTATAAAACCAACGCTGTTCATCAATCTGACATTCTCCGGGCATACGATAATAGCGTGCCTATAGAGATTGCTGAGTTAGATCGCTTACAGCAGGAATATAAAGCGGCGACCGAGCTGTGGGTCGCCGCCATTCGCGCCGAGGAAGCTCTCGCCACCCCCGACCATTCCGTGGCCGCCTGGGACGTTTGGGAACAGGCTGGCTTCAAAGCGCAGGAAGCTGGCGAGCAGGCTGCGGCGGCGAAGGAAGCCTATCAGGATGGGCTCCGCAACATCGATTTTGATATCCCCCGCGGCGGACTGGCCAAGAGCTTGTAGGGAGCCGGCTACTTAGGTTGGCTGTTGTCCCGGTGGACCCACTTATACGCCGGCAGAGAGTTTTTCCAGAAGTACTTCTCCGCGGCAGCCTGTCCCTTGGCTATGAAATAAGCCCTGACAACCTTTAACTCCACCGGATACTCGGCCCAGGTATCGCTGTTAGGCCAGTCGCTCCCGTAAATCAGGCGATCTTCTCCAAAGACATCCCACAACTCATCGATCTTAGTCTTGTAATAAGACGGATCTTCCGGCACCTTGCCGTTCACCTTTTCGACCACGCCCGATACCTTGCAATAAACCTGCCGGCGTTTACCTAACTCGCGCAGATTGCCTTCATACTCGCGCCGGGCCGCCGCTTCGGTGGGTTTCACCAGACGCGGCAGGTGGTCGATCACGATGCGCAGGCTCGGGACTTTATCCGACAGCCGTACCAGATCCGCAATCAGACGAGGATCCGGATTCGCCGTGTCCATCACCAGATCCGCATCCGCCATCGCCTTCAGGCCCGCGATGAAATGAGCATTGCCGATCATCGCCGTGAAATCCCGGTCCCACAGATTGCCATACCGGATACCGCGAAACAGAGGATTCTTATGCAGCGTGTCCAGTTGCTTGCGGAACGCCGGTTTATCGGGTTCCAGATCACCGATGGTTCCCACCACGATTTTGTCCTTCGCCGCAATGTCGAGCACCCACTGATTGTCGTCGAACCACGGACTGGCCTCCACCTCGATGGCGCCCACGATACCCAGCGGCACGGCGATCCTGCGGTAGCGATCGGGCAGCGCCGTTTTGTACAACACGGGATCCTCCTTCGGCGGCCACGGCACGCCCTGCGGGCGCGAGGGATCGAACAGATGGATGTGGCAGTCGATGATGGGAATCGAATCGGCGGCGTTCGCCAGGGGTAAGGCGGTCGCGGCGGCGGCGCTGGTCAGAAAAGTTCTGCGGTTCATGGCAGATACAGTTGTATCAAAGCTGGGCTTTGACCTGTAGCGATCAAGCTCCGCAGACTACCGTTGATGTAAAAGCCCCAGGCGTTGGAACAGGCATTGAAGCACTCGGCTTGGGGAACCAGACCGAGGTGTGTGAAGCGGATTTCGGTCTTGTCGCCCTTTTCAAAGATTTCAAAAGCAATCTCCGTGCCCGTCCACTCGGTCTTGTCTTTCGTAAAATTCAGGCGGGCGTCTGACACCAGCCAAACCACTTTCTTGCCGGGAATCAGTTCCGTCAGCTTCTGTTTTGAATAATGGAGGTCCTGATACCGATAGGTAAACTCGTCGCCGACTTTCCCGGTGCCTCCTTCGATTTCTCCCGACCACCATCCACGAACATTGTTGATGGCGGCGAAGGCTTCCTGCGGCGTTTGGTCCACCGTAAAGGTCGTGCTGAAATTCTGTGCGTTCATGATTGTTCTCCTTTCGATTCCACGTCTTCCTGCAGGCGGAGTAGTTTGTCCGCCCAGAAGTCCGTGTAGCGGCTCACCCAACGCTCGTAAATTCTCCGGATGGGGACGGCGTTCAGCGAATTCACGCGCTGCCGGCCTTCTTCGCGCGTGTTGATCAGACCGGCGTCGCGCAATACGTCGATGTGCTTCATTACCCCGAAGCGCGTCAGATGCGGAAACGCGTCGACGATCTCGGTGGTTCGCCGAGGGCTCTGACGCAGCAGGTCCAGAATGGCTCGACGAGTGGGGTCCGACAGAGCCTTCCAGACCGGGTCGAGGTCGTCCGGCATCAGGCTGGCTGACCCGCCGAGCACATCTTGTCGATGCTGTCGAGATAATGGCGCCAGCCCTTGCTCACGCCTTCCCGATGTGCCGGATCGATGGTTCCAATGGCCCGGTGCCGCAGCGTGACTTTGGTTCCTCCGCCGATCTGATCGAGGCGCACCTCCACGTGGTTCAAAGCCGGGTAGGACATGAACATCGGCCCGCTTAGTTCCAGCAATACCGGAGGCTTGATCACCTGTACGTGACCCCAGAGGTGTCCGATCCCGTTGCCGCGATCGCGGAACCATCTCCCACCCGCCCACTGCTCGAGAATCATCTGCATCGATTCCCCGTTCGGGTGAGTGCCGCCTTCTCCAAACTGGCGCAAAACGCCCTTGAATACGTCGCCAATATCGGCCTTCACTTCGACCTGCTGTTCCACGTCAAGCATCATGTCTTCGAGTCTCATAAGTTCGTTCTCCTTACGTGACTATATAATAACGTGACTAATGAGTAACGTCAAGGTTTTTTGGAAGGTTTTTGCGGAATGCCGATGGGTATCCTAATGGTGATGGGTCAGTCTTGCGCTCGGGATGCGCAATCGAAGGATGACGTGGGCGGCGATGTCGCCTGTTGTCTGTCAACCGAATCGGTGGAAGCGCACATCTCGGTGACTGTAGTTGACAGCGTCGACGTAATGTTGGGCTACTGGGATCGCGACCTTCGCTGCAGGTTTGCTAATGCCGCGTACGAGATTTGGTTTGGCAGATCCAGTCGGGAGATGCTGGGAATCTCATTGAAGGAATTGCTCGGCCCCTTGTACGATCTCAACCTCCCTCACATCCTTGGCGCTTTAGCTGGTGAGGTTCAGGTGTTCGAGAGGGAAATACGCCTCCCCAACGGCACCATCCGTCATAGTCTGGCCTCCTATTACCCGGTAATCCGTAGTGGAATCGTGGAGGGCTTTGTCGTTCAGGTCACAGATGTATCTCAGATGAAGCGTCTCGAGTTTGAGTTACGGGAGGCGCGGAAACGGGCTGAATTGATGGCCACGCATGACCCTTTGACCGGTCTGCCCAACACGGTCCTGCTGTTGGACAGAATGCGCAGCGCAATTACTCGCGCGGAGCACGGCAGTAATCTTGTGGGAGTGGTTGCCATCGATTTGGATGAATTCAAGACCGTGAACGACACGTGGGGACATGCAACGGGTGATGCTTTCCTCAAGGAAGTTGCGAATCGGATGAAGACCGCAGTCCGCGACACCGACACAATTACGCGGCTCGGCGGTGACGAGTTTATTTACCTGGCCAATGAAATTGAGAGCTTCGAGGCACTTGGCTCAATAGTTCGCCAGATCCAGCTGGCTGTATGTCAGCCCTTTCGGACCCATGCCGTATCGATTGTTCCCAGCCTGAGCTTCGGACTGGCCGGTTTCCCATTGCATGGCGCCACTCCATCGGAGTTGCTGGCCAAGGCCGACAGCGCGCTCTATCAGGCGAAGCGAAGCGGGAAAAACTGCGCGGTCGTGGCGATGCCGTAGGCCAAGCCGGTTTTTCACAACTGGACGATGCCGCGATTGAGCGCCGCCACCGCCGCCTGCGTCCGGTCGCTCACATTCATCCGGCCAAGAATCGCATTGACGTGCCATTTCACGGTGCCTTCGGTAATGCCCAGCCTGTCGGCGATCTGCTTGTTGCTGAGGCCCTTGACGATCAATTCGAGGATCTGCAGCTCCCGCGGGCTGAGGGCGGAGCTGGGTAGCCGGTTGGCGATGGTGTCCTTCACCGATTGGGGCAGAACCTGGCTCCCCGCACGCACGCGCCGGATGGCGTCGAGAAGATCGTTATGCGGCATCCCCTTCAGCAGGTAACCCTGCGCGCCCGCCTCCATAGCTTTATGGATGTCTTCGTCGCCCTGGTAAGTAGTCAGCACGATAAACACGGCATTGCGGTGCTTCGCGCGAATCTGGCGAATGGCGTCCACGCCGCTCTGCTCGGGCATGCGCAGGTCTATCAAAGTAACGTCGGGCCGGTGCTGGTCGAACAGCGCCACAGCGTCGCGGCCATTGTTGGCCTGCGCCACCACGGTCATGTCCGGCTGCGAATCGATCATGGTCGCGAGGCCCAGACAGACCACAGGATGGTCGTCCACCAGCATGACGCGAATCTTTGCCGTCTTAGGCGGCGTTGTTGCTTGTGCCGTTAGTCCCTGTTCCCGCATGTAGTTTCCTTAAAATGGGCATTCGCGCGATCACACGCGTTCCGTGCCCCGGGCTGCTCACCAGCTGAAAAGTCCCGCCGGATTGCTCCACTCTCTCGCGCATCCCCACGATTCCATAATGTACATCCTCACGCGCGGGTTCGGGCGTAAATCCGCGTCCGTCGTCGACCACTTCGAGCCTCACTTCGGCCGTTTCATAACAGAGCGCAACATGGATCTGCTTTGCCTGTGCGTGCAGCACCGCGTTGCGAATAGCTTCGCGGGCGACCAGTAGAAGGTTGCGATTAGCGTTCTCGTCAAGCGGCGCCGGCGTGCCTTCGACTTCCGCCCGCACCGGAATGCCGTCGTTGGCGGTGATCTGCCGGGCGAAATCGCGCAGTGTATCCGAGAGGCCATGGTCGATGCTTGAGTGCCGCAGGTCCCACACGGCCTCTCTGGCCTCGTTCACGGTCTGACGAATCTGGCTGGCGGCGCGCTCCACCATTTCCCGAACTTTACCGCTGGCCGAAGGCGGCATGCTGCGGGCCGCTTCGAGAAGAGTCGACACTCCCACGCATCCCTGGATCACCGTATCGTGCATCTCGCGCGCCAGGCGTGTCCGCTCGTTCAGGACCAGCGCGTACCTTGCCTTAGTCTGCCGCGCATAGAACAGGAACACGCCCCAGACGAGCAAACCGATAGCCACCAGGCATGCGGCGTAGAACCAGCGGCTCTCGTAAAAATGAGGCTGCCAGACGATTTGCAGATCCGCCTCCGACAGACGGTCCGGCTGCGCTCCATCGCGCGCCACTACGCGAAAGCGGTATCTGCCCGGCGGTAGGTTGGTGTAATAAGCGGCGCGCCTTTTGGGCGAAGGCGTCCACGTATCGTCGAAGCCCTCCAGCATGTACTTGAACGTTTCCCGATCCGGCGAAAGCAGATTGGGCGCCGTGTAATCGATTTCGAGTTTGCCGCGGCCCGGCGGAATCGTTACTGTTCCCGAAATCGGCACAGCGCGGTCGTCGGCGAGGACGGATTCGATCAGCACCGGAGCTGACGGCACATGCCGCAGTACCCGCGGATCGATGCGCACCGCGCCCTTGACGCTGGGAAACCAAAGCGCGCCGGAACGTGTACGGCACCCCGCGTCCTGCCATCCGCCGTTCATCTGGCTCGAAAGCAGACCATCGTCGGTTCCATACGGCACCACCGCGATGGGGCCGGCGCGCCCCTCCGCCACGGCGTCCAGTTCCTTGCGCTCGGCGGAGAAAATCCCCGTGGCGCTGCTCATCCAGAATCTGTCCTGCCCGCCTCTTTCATCCTCGATGATCTGATAAATGGAGTTGCTGAGCAGGCCGTCGCGCGTCGAATACCGCGTAATCCTGCCATCCCGTATGCGCAGCAACCCATTGCCCTGCGTGCCGAGCCAAAGCGAGCCGTGCGCGTCCGGCAGGATGGTCCAGATGCGCTCATTGCCGAGCTGCGCGAATACGGGATCGCGCACAAACTTCCCCTCGCGCACGCGGTTGAGCCCGCCATCAGTGCCCACCAGCAGATCGCCGTTGCGATCCTCCGCCAGCACGCGAACGCTGCCGTAGGCGAGGCCGTCTTCGAGATAAAACGTCTTCATGGCATGCCCGTCCCAGCGGCTGAGTCCGCTGCCCGTGGCGATCCAGACCTGGCCCGCGCGGTCCTCGAGGAATTGGCGAATGTTGTTGGATCGCAGGCCCGCCCCGATTACGAAAACGCGCGCTTTTCCTTCGCCGATGCGGAGGATTCCCTGGTTCAGGCTGCCCAGCCATTCGACGCCCTGCCGATCCACGTAAACATTGCGCGGGCCGAATTTTGCCGCCGCGCGCGGCAGTGTGAACGGAACCGCACGCTGGCCTTCGAGCCGGTATAACTGGTTGGTGATGGTCGCAATCCAAAGCGTGCCACCGGGGTCTTCGTAAACTGTCGCCACGTTGTCGTCTGCGAGGCCGTTGGCGCTCGTGATGGTCTCGACCGTGCTTCGGGTGAGCCGGAGCAATCCATCCTGCGTGCCAACCCAGAGATTCTGTTCCCGGTCCTCGAAGACCGAGAGGACGGTGTTGTCCGGCAAAATATCCGACGCCCGATAGGTGGTGGTCGCGCCATCCGGTGCGATGCGCACCAGCCCTTTTCCGAGTGTTCCGATCCACGTGTCGCCCACATGGTCCTGGCAAAGGGCGCGCGCACCGATCGAATCCAATGCACGAATTTTCTCCACTTTGCCGTCCACCACGTGTTCCACTCCCTGATCCGAAGAAATAGCCCACACGGATCCGTCCGCGTCCCGGAGGATGGCGAAGATACTGCCGTCATCGGCGTCTTCCGGCCTGGCGCGCACAAACTGATCGTTTCGCACCACGAAAAGTCCATGATTGGTGCCCAGCCATAACTCGCCACCGGGGTCCTCATAAGCCACCCGGATCATGGGGTTTGGCAGCACGTCGAGGCGCTGGAATTGTCCGTGCTCGAAGCGGAAAAAACCGTGATCGGTGCCCACCCACAAGCGCCCTTGCCGGTCTTCCGCGATGGACCTCACGAAGCCGTTCGAGAGTCCTTCTTTAACGCCGAATTCCGAAAAAGCGCCGTCCTTCAGGCGCGCGATGCCTCCGCCTTCGGTGCCGATCCAGAGCGAGCCATCGCGCCCCGGGCAGAGTGCGAGGATGCTGTCTTCATGCAGCGCCGGAGTGTTCGAGCGGTCGAAGACCACGAAACGGACACCATCGAAGCGCACCAGGCCGCCGGAGGTGCCGATCCAAAGGTAACCCTCGGCGGTTTGCGAAATTACCTGCACCTTGTTCTGTGGCAAGCCGTCTTCGCTGCGCCAGACGCGCCGGCTATACTGAGCCGTTGCGGTTTGCGCCGATGCGGCGCAGCAGAAGAGCAACCCGAATATCAGGCATCGTGGACCCATCCGGTTTAAGTCTATTCCAGATTCGCCAGGTTCCGCGTCTAACCGGCTTCTTCGCGAATTCTGACCCGGCGTCCGTCGATGGTAATGCGGCCGTCCGCCATGTACTGAAGGGCCTTCGGATAAATGAGATGCTCCTGTTTCAGTATCCGCGCCGACAGAGCTTCGACTGTATCGTCATCGAGCACGGGCACGGCGGCCTGAACCAGGATGGGGCCGGAGTCCAGAAACTCATCTACAAAATGAACCGTACATCCGGTGATCTTTACTCCGTGGTCGAGCGCCTGGCGTTGGGCATCGAGTCCCGGAAAGGCCGGCAGCAGCGATGGGTGGATGTTGAGCACGCGGTTGGGAAACGCCCGCACAAAATCCGCGCTCAGCAATCGCATGAAGCCCGCAAGGCAGACTAACTCGACTTCGTGAGTGCGCAATTCGTCGATCAGCAGCTTGTCATAGGCCCCGCGTTCGAGGCCCTGCGACGGGATCACACGCATCGGGATGCCTCGCTGCCGCGCGATCTCAAGGCCGGGAGCGCTGGCTCGATTGCTGATCACGATGGCAATTTCGGCGTCGAGCTTACGTTGGGCGATCTGATTCGAAATAGCTTCGAAGTTGGAGCCGCGCCCTGAGATCAGAATGCCGAGCCGCACCTTTACCGGTACTCCACCCGGCCCTTGCCGCGCCGCTGCCTGACGATCTCGCCGATGATCCAGGGCTTCTCACCGGCGCGCTTCAGGGCACGCTGCGCGGTTTCCAGCTTGCGTTTCGGAGTTACGAAGATCATGCCGACACCAAGATTGAAGGTGCGGCGCCAATCGTCCTCCGGCACTTGTCCGATGTGCCGCAGCATCTCGAATATCGGAGGCGTCTTCCACGATCCCGTATCGATGGCGGCGGCCAGCCCTTTCGGCAGAATGCGCGGCAGATTGTCGGTGATGCCACCCCCTGTAATATGAGCGGCGCCCGCCAGAGAGGATGCTTTAATCAGAGCTTCAATGGCCTTGAGATAACTTCGATGAACCTGCAGCAATTCATCGGCAAGGATGGAACCGGTCTCCGGCAGTAAAGACTCCGGAGTCAGTTTCGCGACATCGAATAAGAGCTTTCTCGCGAGCGAATAACCATTGGTGTGCAGACCGGTGGAAGGCAGGGCGAGGAGTATGTCGCCGGCCTCGATCTTCGCCCCCGTCACGATGCGGGACTTCTCGACCGCGCCGACAATAGTGCCCGCCAGATCGTACTCTCCGTCGGCATACATACCGGGCATTTCGGCAGTCTCGCCCCCGATCAGCGCGCATCCATTTACCTTGCATCCACGGGCCATCCCCGAGACAACCTGGGCAGCTACGCCGGCGTCGAGCTTACCCACCGCTAAGTAGTCCAGAAAGAAGAGCGGTTTGGCGCCCTGCACGGCAATATCGTTGACGCAATGGTTAACGAGGTCTTCGCCGACGGTGTCGTGGCGCCCGGTAGCGAAAGCGATCTTAAGCTTGGTGCCGACTCCGTCGACGGAACTAACCAGCACTGGGTGCTTCATTTTCGGCAAGGCAAAGCAGCCACCGAACGATCCGATATCCGTGAGGACGCCTTTGGTGAAAGTGGCGCGCGCCATCTTACGAATGGAATCGACCGCGCGATCAGCCTCATCGATATTCACGCCGGCATCGCGGTAGGAAACAGTAGTTGCCATCTGGACAGGAACGCACCAGTATAACGAACCGTTATCCCTGGCTTTCCAGCAGAAAAGTTACCGGACCCGAGTTAACCAACTCCACATCCATGTGCGCCTGAAAGACGCCGGACCGGGTTACCAGCCCCTTGCCGGAGACGGCTCGGACGACATACTCATATAAGTCGCGGGCAGCTTCCGGCGGAGCCGCGGCGTCGAAGCTGGGTCGTCGTCCTTTACGGCAATCCCCATATAAAGTGAACTGTGAAACCAGCAGCAGTTCCGCGTTGACGTCAAGTGCGCTGCGATTCATGCGGCCCTCCGAATCGGGAAATATACGCAAGTTGACCAGCTTGCCGGCCAGATAGTCGGCGTCTTCCGTCTTATCTGCCGCTGCAATACCGACTAAGGCCAGAATCCCTTCACCGATACTCGCCGCTAACTTGCCCTCGATGTGAACGCTCGCACGTTTGACTCGCTGAATGAGAAAACGCATATACTAATTACAGAGTAAGTGAAAGCTGTCCATGCTATATTAGCCAGGGAGAATTCATGCCACGAGGAAAGTCAAATCAGAACACGGACATTCTAGAGTATGCGTTAGCGCATCTCGAGAAAGAGCGGGCTGAGATCCAGGCGAAAATCGATCATGTCCGGAAGCAGTTAGGCAGCGCGTCCGCCGCTTCCTCTGCTTCCGCCGCGGCCTCGTCGGCTTCGCCCGCGCCGCGCAAGAAGCGTGTTCTGAGCCCCGCCGCCCGCAAGCGCATCGCCGCCGCACAGAAGCGCCGCTGGGCCGAGCATCATAAGAAGCTCGCGGCAGGCCAATAGCGTTACGGCCGGGTGCTGGGAACCGCGCGCAGTTGAGCGTCCTCGAGGCGTTTAGCTTCCTGCCACGTATAGATCATCCGGCTGACCACGGTTACATTCGACAGCACCGCGAGTATCCAGAGTACCTGCGCCATGCGATTGAACAACGCGCCGATGATAATCAGTACTACCCGCTCCGGCCTCTCGAGAAAGCCTACCTTGCAGCGGGGAATCGTGTTCTCCGCGCGGGCCCGGGTGTAACTCACCATCACGGTTCCGGTCATGACAATGGCGGTCAGAACGATATAACCGAACCGGTTGATGCGGGCATAGTAGACCAACAGTCCCACCAGGACTCCCAGATCCGAATAACGATCGAGAACGGAATCGAGAAAGCCCCCGAAGCGGGTTACCCGATTAGTTTCGCGGGCTACCCGGCCGTCCACCATATCGAAAAGCCCGGCGCCGATGACGACCACTCCACCCCAGACGAAGCTGCCGGCCGCGAAGAGGAAGCCCGCCCAGATGTTGATCAGTAGTCCGATAGAGGTCAGGACGTTCGGATGCACCCACGACAGCGCCGTCACCACGACCTTAAGAACGGGGTTCAAAACCACACCGATGACGCGCGAAACAGTCATAACTACTTAGCTAATTCGTGCATCGTCTGGAATTCGAGAATCTCCATTTCCCGAGCGCCGCCCGGCACCTGGAGCTTCACAGTATCGCCGACTTCCTTGCCGAGCAGCGCCCGGCCGATGGGCGACCCGGTAGAGATCCTTCCGTTGGCCGCATCGGCCTCTTCGCTGGTGACGATGTGATAGACGATCTGTTCGTCTTTTGTGAGATCGAGCACAACTACGCGCGAGCCAAGCCCCACGCGGTCGCGGGGAATCTTGGTCAGGTCGATCATGGCGAACTCGGACAAACGCTTCTGCAACTGTCCGAGACGGGCGTTGACGAGTCCCTGGCGCTCCTTAGCCGCGTGGTACTCGGCGTTCTCGCTCAAATCCCCATGCAGACGCGCCTTAAGGATCTCCTTCGGCAGTTCGTTGCGCAGTTCATATTCGAGCGCGGCGATCTCTTCTTCCAGCTTTTTCTTGATATCCAGCATTGATGAGGCAAAAACCTCTGGGCTTCATTATAGCGAGAACGCGGGCGCTCTCTGGCGTTCCTTAACTTCGCATCCTTAATATCAGGTACAGTCCGGCGAGCGAAAAGAGCGCGTCCGGCGACCAGGCGGCGACGGCGGGCGGCAGATAGCTGACGTTACCCATTTGTTCGAACAGCTTCTCGAGACCGAGATAAGCCATACCGACGGCAATACTGACGCCGATGCCGGCCATAGCGCCACGATTGCCCACGAGGAATCCGAAGGGCACCGAGATCAGAGCCATGATAAGGGCGAACATGGGATGGGCGAACTTCTCGTAATACTGGACCTGAAGCTTGACGGTATCGAAGCCACGGTCGCGCAGTTTCCTGATGTACTGACCCAGTTCGACATAGTTCATTTGCTGACTTTGCTGTACCGGAATCAGAAAGTCATCGGGCGTCTCGGTGATCTCCGGGAAAGAGGTGACGGTGAAGTTATTCAGCTTGCACTCGATGACTCCGCAGAGGTCGCGGGCCGTGCCTTGTTCCCAGACCCATTGCTTGATATTAGGCTGCCAGCGGGCGCGGTTGGCGCTGATTTCGCGCTCCAGTTCGAATGTCTTCGGATTCAGCTCAAAGACATACGGTTCGATCATCATTTTTTCCGCCGCGTCGAAACCTATGGTGTAGAAGATCCGGTAGTTGTCGATGATCCACTTGCTTTGCGGGTGCAGATAGGTCTGGGCGGGACGACCTTTGATTTCGTTTCGGATCTCATCCTGGATGCGGTTGGCTTGCGGGATCCACGAATAGTCGGCGCCGAAGAGCGCGAGGCTGAGTACCCCGCTCATCAGAAGCACCGGCATACCCAGGCGCCGCACGCTGATGCCGCAGGCTTTGAAAGCGGTAACTTCATTGTTCTTGGTCATGACGCCGAAGGTCACAAGGACGGCGAGTAAGACGCTGACCGGCAGAGTCTGATAGACGAGGAGGGGAGTCAGGAACAGATGATAGACGGCGACGCGCGACAAAGGTATCTGGTTCTTGACGATGTCGCCCAGCAGGTCGAAGAAGTTGAATACCTGGGTCATGGTTATCCAGGCGGCCAGCCAGAGGATGAAATAGAAGATGAAGTTCGAGAGGACATAGCTGTCCATCAGTTGAAAGAGCACGATGCGCATGCCCCCGCTGCCGCTGGCGGAAGCGGCTGTAGCGCGGGCCCGGCGCTTCTTCATGATGGAGCCCGAGACGGCAGCATACCAGCGTTGCACCGCCATGCGAAGGCCGCCGATCAGATCGCGATCGCCGGGGATTTCCATTTGCGCAATCATGATGATGCCGGCAACTCCGAACACCATATTGGGCAGCCAGGACGCCAGGGGGACAGGCATGGACCCGGAGCGGGCGAGGCCGGTGAGACTGATATAGGACACGTAGTAACAGAGGAACGCCAGGAAGATAGCCCACACATATCCCGCGGAGCGGCCGCCGCGGCGCGATGACGAGCCAAGCGGAATGCCTACCAGGGCGAGCATCAGGCAACCTACCGGGAGGGCGAAGCGGCGGTGCAGTTCGACGCGCGAATCGGTATTCTCCTGCGAGCGCTTAGGGTGCGCTTTGATAAAGGCCAGCAGAACCCGCGTAAGCATCTCATGGTAGGCGTTCGCCTTCTGCTCTTCCTGCGGGTTCTGCTGGAGAACGGCTCTGCCCTGGGGAGCGCGCGAATGGTTAGGCGCCTCATGCACGCTCTCGTTATTCATATCGAGCTGGATGCGATTGTGCGCCTGATCGGGGACGGCGATGGCCTCCTGCGCGAGGGTGATTTTCGGGCCTACGGTTTCTTCTTTCAGGCCGGTCTTGCGTGACGAAGGCGGGGTGAGGTCGGCGATGAATACCCGCTTCCATAGTTCGGTTACGGGGTCGACATCGTCGACATAGAGAACCGTGGTGTCGTTCGTGAACTGCTCCTGAAAGACGCGCGGCACCACGTCGGCGGTGATCTGGGAGGCGCCGGCTTTATTGCGCAGCTTGTACTCGGCGCGGATGGCGAGCGGGTTGAGCCAGACCGCGCAGGCGCCGGAGAAGAGCATGGCAAGGGTCGCAAAGACGACTACGGGAGGGACAACGATGCGCGAAGACACGCCACCGGAGCGCATGGCGATGAGCTCATTATCGGCAGACATGCGGCCGAGTCCGATAAGGATGCCTACCAATACTCCGAACGGGACGCTGAGCACCATGACCGGCGGCAAGGCCAGCACGCAGAGCTCGAGAAACATGCGGGTGTTACCGGTACGGACGAGCAGTTCTACGAGGGGCGCAATGCCCTCGATGAAGATCACAAATGTCGCAAGGATGGTCGCAAGGAAAGAGCTGGCGAGAATCTCGCGAAAGACGTACCGGCTGAGAATCTTCATCGCGACGCGACGGATGGCGGAGGCGCGATGGGCAGATTTTGCTGCTCGTCGTCGTTTTTGGTCAATTCGAGATCGTCAATCAGGACCGAAGGCGCTACTACGGAGACCTGCGCGGAACCGGAACCGAATCCCAGCAGGGCAAACGGCGCGTCGTTTTCGAGGTAGTTGAAGGTAATGCTGTCGTCGCCGGCGGCGAGGATGTCTTTGAGCGACCGGGCATTGAGGCCGCGCAGACGCACGCCGCGAATCAGTTCCTCATGCCCGTCGGTATAGAGGCGATAGACGTAGAGCGGCATGCTGACGGCATGTCCGGAAGAGCCGGCGCCGGCGAGCATCTTTCTCGCTTCGTCGATGGAAGCGGTGGAAGGGAAATCCATCTTTTTAATGACGATGCCGTAGGCGAGACCGCGCTGCTGGCAGAGATCGATCATCTTCCTGCGGAGGTCGCCGAGGGAGCTGGTTTCACGGGCCTTGACGATGAGGTTGGTGGGGACGGGTCCGGCGCCCGCCAGACGCGCGCGGCCGTTCGATACGTTGTAGCCGCGAACGGGCTCGCGGGTGCGCAGGAAATCTTTGAGAACGCCTTTCTCGACAAGGGATACGGGCTTTTCGGGAACGCCTTCGTCATCCACTTCTTCATGTCCGAAGAGGGGCAGGGTGGGGTCGTCGACGACGTCGAAAAACTCGGG
The DNA here is from genome assembly GCA_963719785.1 of Terriglobia bacterium. Taxonomy (GTDB): domain Bacteria; phylum Acidobacteriota; class Terriglobia; order Bryobacterales; family Bryobacteraceae; genus BOG-234. Next base: position 42,065 of record CAVRCX010000019.1, on the reverse strand, counting down.
CATGATGCGGACGCCGCGGCGGCCTTCGAGTTCGGTGACGGATGCCCCACCGGGCGTTCCGGGCTGTGCCACGGGCTTACGCGCGATGTGGAGATTGCGGCCCAGAATCTCGGCCATCAACTGGGGCGATGCGGCGCCTTCGAAGAGAATGGGTCCGGAGTAGTTATCGCCCATGGGTGCAGCGGCGGCTTTGGTAACCTGCTCGCCGACGGCGCGGGCGGCATTCACGAGATCCGCTTCGGGGAACATTTTAGAGATGTCGTCGGTGTAGAAGAGGGCGGAATCGCGCACGATCATGCCGTCCGGCGCCTGAGCTGAAGCGCGGATCTGCACGGAGCCGACATCTTCCTGCTGGCGCACTTCGGTGCCTTCGCTCGACAGGAAGCGGTGCAGGCCGTCGATGGCGCGGTATTCGACGAGCGAGGTGCGCAGGGTGGGGAAAGCCGTGAAGACGGCGGAGACGCGGCGGGTGCGGTCGGTCCAGGTCTTGCTGTTGAAGGCGATGGGTTGGTAGTCGCGAATCAGGGTGAATTTGGGGGCGGGGGAGAAATCGGGAAGGTTCTCGCTGACGGTGACGCTGCGCAGGGCGGCGCGTTTTCTGGCTATGGCTTGCAGGGAACCTTTGTAGGCGGAGTCGGTGGCGAGCCAGAGGTATTGACGGACTACGAGCGGGTCGTCATCGAGTGGGAAACTGCGGAGGTCGTAGCTGGGTCCGCGGGAGCCTCCTCCGGCGAAATTGGTGTTGTCGAAGTTGTAGTCGCCGACTCGGATGCGGACCTGGGGGATGCGGAATTTGGAGTCGTCCTGGGACATGAGGGCGCCCAGAGAGGCGGTGGCGGACCAGTTGCGGCCATCATCTACGGCGTAGCTTACGAAGTAGGGTTTGTCGAGTTGGTTGAGGGTTAGGGTGGTGGCTCGTTTCAGCTCGGCTCGCATGGCTTCGAAGATGGGGTCGGGTTGCTGGGCGAGGAGGATCAGGGGGATGGCCAGGAGGGCCAGGAAGACGGCTGCTCTCGGGAGGCCGATTGCCAATCGGCCGGACCCAGCGGGTACCCCTACCAACCTGCCCCACGTGGCTGCTACGGGGCTGGGGGTGGGATCGGTGGTGTTAATGGGATTGGTGGGGATCATTTTTGGGATCCTTTCAGGGGGGAGGGGAGGAGGGGGAGCAGGTCCTGGCCTGAGGAGGTTTTTTCGATCTCGATTTCGGAGATCAGGATGGCGGGCGATACGGCTGAGACCGGCACGCTGCCCGATTCGGCTCCACAGTAGCCGTTGAAGACTTCCAGTTGGTCGGAGGTGGCCATGATTTTCGCGAAGCTGGCGAGCGGCGTTCCCACGATATCGGCGCCGCGAATCAGCTCGTCGGGCCGTCCGTCGGCGTAAACGCGATAGACGATTACGGGGATGACTTTGAAGGCCTGCAGGCCGGCGCGCTGGGTGGTGGTGAAACCTCCGGTGATGTCGTCGAAGTAGAGGCCGTAAGGCTTGTTCTGCTTCTTGATTTCGTCGAGCAGCATCTGGCGGAGTCGCTGGTTCGAGACGCTGCGTGTGCTCGACACGATCAGGTTCGATTGCCTGGAGACAACTTCGAGACCGGGCTGGCGGCGGCCGTGTCCGTTGGAACGATCGAAACCGTCGATGGGCGAGCGGGACATCAGGAAGTTGCGCAGAATGCCGTTTTCAACCGCTTTGACGGGCTGGCCGGGAACGCCTTCGTCGTCGTACTCATACCAGCCGTTGAGGTCGATGCCGGAGATTTGTTTGCGGGTGGGGTCGAAGGTGACGGAGAGAAAATCGGGCAGAATTTTTTCGCCTACGCTCTTGGTGAAGGTCTGGCCTTCGGCTTCATCCTTCTGGCGGTGACCTTCGATGCGATGGCCGAAGATCTCGTGGAAGAAGACGCCGGAGGCGCGTCCGGAGAAGATGGCGGGCCCAACGAAAGGCTCGGCTGTGGGCGCGGCGATGAGCGCCTCCACGTTGTCGCCGATCTTCTTTACTGCGGCCCGAACCACTTCAGGGGAGGGAAGTCCGGAGGGCTCGAAGGCTTCGAAGGTCTGGAAGTCGGAGACTTCCATGCCGTCTTTAGCCTTACCCGAGGCCGAGACGATGATGCGGGCAAAGCCGCGGCCCTGTTCGATGCGGGAACCCTCGGTGGAGACGAGATAGCGATTGTCACCGGTCATGGTGACCTTAACGCTGGAGGAGAGGAGGTCGGGATAATTCCGGAAGGCGCGGGACCAATCGCGCGCCATTTGCGTCCAGTGAGCGGAATCGAAGGCGCCGTGGTAAGTGGCCTCGGTGTGGCTGTAGCTTTCGGCGGGGGAGAAGTCGTTGGACTGATCGCGGTCGGCGGCCTTGACCTGCTGATTGGTTTTGATGCGGATGAGGCGGTCGGCGGCGGCGCGGTAGACGCGATCGGTTTCGAGCCACATGCGGGGGGCGAGGGCGCCGGGAACGTCCTCGATGGCGACGGGGGTTCCGGAGGTGAACTGGATGCGATCGCCACGGACGCGGCGGTAATTATCGAGCTTCTGATCGCCGACGCGGACGGTGACGTCGAGGTAGCGATTATGGCCGTTTTCCGAGAGATTGAGGACGCCGAGGGTGGCGCCGACTTCATGCGTGTCGAGATCGGTGACCTCGTAGGCCATGAAGTAAGGGGCGGGATCGGCCTTCTGTTTTAGGGCCTGATAGTTGCGTTGGAGCTCCTGATTCATGGTGTCGAGGAGAACGCTGTCTCCGGCGCCGAGGACGGCCGCCGACAGGGCGAGGAGCGCCGTGATCTGGAAGGTTTTCACAAGATTTGACGATAGCATTGGATGGTCACACGTGGAGCGGTGGGCAGATATAAGGATACCTTGACGGGGGATTGGGTTGCATGGGATGGGAATTTCGGGGTGGGTATGCGTTGGGTGAGCCAAAATCGAAGCCACCGAGTTTTGGGTAAGTGGTTTGTTTTGAGCGATAAGGTGGCTTCCTTTTAATGTGCCGGCCGGTTTCGGGCAGGGCCGAGGGCGGGGCGAGAGATTCAGGACGGCGGGATTGATGGTGTGGTTGGCGGCGGGATCGTTGGTTGGTGGGCGCATGGCATCTCCAGGCCCGAATTTACATGGTGGAGTTTGGAAAGGCCTGGGGTTGAGGGTGGGAATGGCTGTAAGGTATTGAAGGATTGGGGTGAAAATAAATTTTAGGGATTTGTCACTGGGGGAATTGGGAGGCGCCTTCGCCTGATCCGGGAAGTGTTGCCTGGACGGCGAACGACAACATGCTTTATTGTCTACTAAACAGAATAAAAGGGACGGAGATAATGAACGCTGGACGAGAAGGACGACCGTGAGTTCCGCGACGTTGGGGGGAAGTGGATAGGGCGGTGTGAGCGAATCCGTGTAAACGGTTCGCGGCGTGATTTGCTTTCGGGTATTCGGTCGAAGAGAATCGCCTCTTAGCTCATCTCGCCGGAGCCGCCCGTCGCGAAACCATCCTGACAGAACGGCGCGGAGTGCGCAAGGGCGCGCCGTTTTCGGCGCGGCGGAGCGCACCCTTGCGCACGAGCACCGTTCTGTTATTTACCCGAATTCCGACGGGCGGATTCGGGGGATGAGCGACTCATCCCGCTGGTGAGCTCTGAGCGGGTTGAACTATTTCAGGCCGCCGGCCTCTTTGATGCGGTCGCCGCACATGGTGTCCAGATAGTTCAGCATCTGCTTCCAGTGCTGCACCGTTTCCCACTTCGCCACTACCCGCAGCAGGGCCATGTACAGCAGCTTAAAGGCGGCCTCTTCGGTGGGAAACGACCCACGCGTTTTGATGATTTTGCGCAAGCTCATGTGCAGCGACTCCACCGCGTTGGTGGTGTAGACGATCTTTCGTACTTCTTCCGGGAAGGCAAAGAATGGAATCACCCGCTCCCAGTGTTCGCGCCAGAGTCGGCCGATCGCCGGATACCTCGGCCATTTCTCCTCGAATTTGCCCAGTTGCCGTTCGGCCTCGTCGGCTGTCGTCGCCTTGTAGATCGGCTTCAGATCCGCCACCACCTGCTTGCGATCCTTCCAGCTGACGTAATTCAGGCTGGCTCTGATCATGTGGACAATGCAGAGCTGCACCTGTGCCTTCGGGTACACCGATTCAATGGCTTGAGGAAAGCCCTTCAGTCCGTCCACGCACACCAGATAGATATCCTTGACCCCGCGATTGCGCAGTTCCGTCAATACGCTGAGCCAGAACTTAGCTCCTTCCGAGGCGCCGGTCCACAGCCCCAGTACGTCTTTCTTGCCTTCCAGATTGATGCCGACCGCCACGTACACGGCGCGGTTTTCCACCCGGCCTTCGTGCCGCATTTTCACGTACAGCGCGTCCAGAAACACGATCCCGTAAAAAGAATCCAGCGGCCGGTTCTGCCAGATCCGCGCCTGCTCCATCACGCCGTCCGTCACGTCGCTGATCAGGCTCGGGCTCACCTCCACCTGGTACATCTCTTCCAGGTGCCCCTGAATGTCGCGCGTGCTCATGCCGCGCGCATACATGGACAGGATCTTGTCATCGAAGCCCGTCCAGCGCGTCTGGTTCTTCCGGACCATCCGCGGCTCGAACTCGCCGTTGCGGTCGCGCGGGGTCTCGATTTCCACCTCCCCGAAATCGCCCTTCAGCGTCTTCAGAGTCTTGCCATTCCGGCTGTTGCCGCTGTTATTTCCCTGCGGATCGTGCTTCTCGTAGCCCAGGTGTTCGGCCATCTCGCCCTGCATGGCGCGCTCCACTACCTGTTTCGTAAACTGCTTCAGAAGTCCGTTTACGTCTTCCGGCGTTCGGCCCTGCTTCAACCACTCGTCGATTAACTCATCGCTTATCGGCGAGGCCTGCTTCGTCTTCTTCATGTCGTTCTCCTAGTGTCGCCGGAGAACGTTTACACAGTTTTCAGCACACCCTCGTGGATAGCGCTCATCGATTCCTGTAGGAATCATGTCCGCGTGGGGCAGGCGCGCCACGTCTCCGACCTCCGAGAGCCTCTGAAAGCTCTTCTCGCGCATAGCGCACCGGGCGGATATTGGGTCCACGTCAGCGCCTTGGGGGTCGTTTTCTGGGTAATTATCCCTTGACAGTAGGTAAATAAGTACCGACAATGAATACATGGGCGATCAACAGTTCCACAATCATATTGAGCCTAAAGCAGTTAGGTACACTATCAAGGACTTCGAACGTCAATTTCCCGACGATTCCACCTGCCTGGAGTGGCTACGGCAATATTTGTACCCAAATGGCATCGATTGCAAGACTTGCGGGAAGCCCACGAAGCACCACCGCGTAGCCAGCCGCCCATCGTACTCGTGTGATGAATGCGGTCACCATGTCCACCCGACCGCCGGAACGATCTTCCATAAATCCACCACGCCGCTGCGCCTTTGGTTCTACGCCATCTACCTGATGTCGTCCAGCCGGTGCGGGATCTCCGCGAAGCATTTGGAGCGCGAACTAGGCGTCACCTACAAAACCGCCTGGCGCATGTTCAAGCAGATCCGCACCATGCTGAATGACGACGAACCATTCGATGGAGAAAAGCCAGTCGAGATCGATGAAATGTATCACGGTGGCGTCCGCAAGAATGGCAAGGGCCGAAAACTGAACGGCGACCGTAAAAAGGTTCCCGTGCTCGGAATGGTCGAGCGTAAAGGACGCGTCGTGGCCCGCACGTTAGAGGCGGCACGCGGTCGCGACGTGCTCCCGCTCATTAAGAAATACGTCATGCCGATCAGCACGGTGTTTACCGACGAATCGAAAATCTACGATGGCATCGAGTACATCCGTGACACGTACCACACGCACAAGCGGATCAATCACAGCAAAGACGTGTATGTGATGGGCGACATCCACACGAATTCGGTCGAGGGCTTCTGGTCGCTGATTAAGCGCCGTATCGGCGGCGCTCACCATGCTGTCAGTGAGAAGTACTTGCAATCCTATCTGGACGAATTCTCGTTCCGATACAACCGGCGGCACGATGCGCAACCGATGTTCATGGCATTCCTGAAACAGATATCGAAAGCGGTTAGAAATTGACAGACAAGGATTTAGCCGCCGTCCTTCGATTGCAGGAAAAGCTGCTGGACACTCTACTTAAATTCCACATCAGCCTTCTCGGCATTCGCATGGAGGTCAGCGCCTTGAAAGAATTGGTGCTTTCCGATGAAGACCTGAAGGCTCGATTTGCAAAGCAGCTTTTAGCCGAGGGCAACACAGTTGAACCTGCAATTCAGCAGCTACGCACAGCTCTTCAGAAGCAACTAAAAGACGTGCGAGTTTTACAGAAAGACGTTTCGAAGTGGATTCAGTAGTCCTGCTTCGTTTTAGCGTTATACTCGCCATTATGTTGGAGTTTCTTAAAACGCGGGTCACGCGGTATTTGAGGACCGAAGATCGATATGGCGATCCTCTGCTGACGATCACAGAGGAGTATCGCCATCCGCAGGGCATCTTCGGATGGCTGTCCAGGCTCTTCGGCGGCCCAGAAAGCAAATCTGAAATTCGCTCCGGCTACATGGACTAACGCACATGGATGATACAAAGCCCTGCCCTGTTTGTGGAGAGACGATCAAGGCCGTAGCGCTCAAATGCCGGTTCTGTAACACCGATCTCCAGACTTTTGCCGAGAACCAGGAGTTTGAAGCTGAGAGCGAATTGTTTGCCGGTAGGCCAGCGCTCATTTACAGCATCGGCCAGTTTGCGCCGTTCATCGCGGTTATCGCGCTATGCTCACTGGCCGCCTACTTCAAACTCGATATTTATTACGTCCTTCTGGCCGGGGCCGTCCTCTGTATCGGCTTTGTCCTGCGCCTGTACCTCGCACGATGGTCCATGATGTTCCATGTAACCACCCAGCGCATCAAGGTCGAGCACGGCTTACTGTCCAAGGTTCAGGAGAGCTTGGAATTGTTCCGCATCGATCACTTCGAGTTGCGGAAGCCAATTGGGCAACGATTGCTTGGGCAGGCGTCTTTGCATATTTTTTCTTCGGATGCCGAGATGCAGAGATTTTACCTGTACGGCATTCCGCATCTTGAGCCCCTCGCTGAGAAGTTGCGGAACTGTCAACTTCGCGAACGCAAACGGCGTGGCCTGTCCACATTCGTTAGGGCGTAGGGTTAAAACACCAGCGCGTTACGCGACTTCTGCGGCACCGCTGATGGCATTTCCAACAGCTTCGCCAGCCCTCTTCAGCGCGGAACCAACCGCGTGACCGGCCCCGCCAACTGCGTGACCTACGCCGGAAGCGATGTGACCAAGGCCGGACGAAACTCCGCTTTTGATGCCGTCATTGGCGTAATGACGGTCCAGAACGCAATCCAGTGCCTGATGCATCCGGGCGCGCCACGCAGCGCGATCCTGCGTTCTTGGGTGGTTTCTCTTCATTTCTACTTCTCCGATTCGATCTTCCGGCTTACCTTGCGGAGCGCGGCTTCAAAGTCGGCTTGCGTAAATTCGGAAGGTGTCTTGTTGTCATCCAAGGAATCCATTACCGGCAGATTCTTGTCTTTGAGATCCTTCAGGTATTGTTTTTCTTCGTCGCCGAATGCGTCTTCCATAAAGTTAAGGACGTGATCGATTGGAACTACAATTCCGATTCCCATATTAACGCTATCGGAGCCAGCGATGTCTTCCTGAGTGTCCGCACTGATGTCAAAATGTCCGTGCATCATACCCAGCAGGAAATATTGCACGAGCGGTTTCGAAAACTGGCCACGGATGCGTGTATCGCCCCCCATGTGAATAAACACGGGCGAACCACTCAATCCGCCTATGGATCTGCACTCGATCAAATATGCGTCAATATCCCCGATCTTTGTGGAGACTTTTTCGCGTGGCAGTGCGGCAATATTTCCCACTCGGGCTATCGGTATGTTGTTTCGTTTGCCCGTGTGGGGAGAGAACAGCCCGATCACGAAAACATCATCCCCCACTCCGACGCGATTCGCTTCAAGCATGAATGTCGTCAATGCCCCTGGGGTCGGCCACGCCAGATGCTCAAACTCTGTATCTGAGATTCCCTGGCTGATCACTGCCACGTCTACAGTGGAATCGTCGGGAATCTTCCAGTCCTCAAGTTTGGTAGAAAACCACACAGCGCCATTGTGCTTCTGGTTTACGCGGATCAGGACTTGATTAACGCCCTTATTTTTTATACCCCTGATGACGTGAGCCGCCGTTGCAAGATAGGTAAAATAGCGTCCCTCAAAGTCTGCCGGTCGAGCGAGAAAAACTGCCGTTCCTGCGTAACGCTTCCGCCCGTCGGCCATCTGGTAGCCCACAAAAACGACACACTTCATCACAACGTCGGGAATCTGCATCGAATCGGCGGGTTCATCGAAATGCCAAATTTCTTGGCTCGGAACCCTGCAATCACAGTACATTTACCGTGTACCTACTGTCAAGGGATAATTACCGTTTTCTGTCCGGCCGGGAGGTCATCATCACACCGCGCACCTGCTGATCAGACATCGAAGTGGCGGTACATGCTCGCGATGAAAAACTCTTTGGATCGATACGGAAAGTGTGGTATTTTATTCCTCATAATGTGAGGCTTTATCTGCGCCAGCGGGCGTGCCCCGCAGGATTTTAGAGTATTTTATCTGATTTTCAAGGGTTCAGAAGCCCTGAGAGAGGCGGCGTTTAATGTCAAAGGCTCTTTCGGATATTTTTGGGAGTAAGGGTGCCAAATTTGTTGCCACGCTAGATTCGGGAACGATAGCGACGGGCGCAACCACACCAAAGCTTATGCCTGCCGGGACGGTCTTAACTGTGGGCGCCGACAAGCGCAGTATCTCCGTCGACGATTTGCCAGCTGGCGATTCGTTTATTGATTTGAGAATTGTCTTCGCTCCTGGCGAGCCAGACGCAAACATCGGAGCCACGCCCATTACCCCGGCCGCCGGTCAGGCTGGCGCCGCCCAGGCAAATCCAGCCAGGACGATTCCGAATAACTCTCCTGCCGGCTCGATTGACCTCTTCGGAGAGTAAGGAAACGCCGAGAATGATCATACGAAGGATCGCGACTTTTTTCGTAGGGACTGCTGTCGTCGCAACGGTGCAAGCTCAGAGCTTCGATCGTTCTTTGTGCAGCAAAAGCGATGAAGGCACCGCTTTCTGCGATCCCCTTGAAAAGCTGTTTAATGCAGCAAAAAGCAATCCGCCGAAGCCGGGGGAAACCGACGCAGAGGTTCTGACGCGCCTGGGCGGTTTCCTGAATAATGTGAATCCGACAGGGACGCATGCGAGATCCACGGTTCTAGATGCGATCACCAGATCCTCCGCGATCCAGTCCGTGACCAGCCAGATCAACAAGCAGGCATCCACGGCCCTCGTTCAGGCGGCAAATCAGCTTAACACCAGTCAACAGCTTGGCCCCGGCAGTTCGGCGGCAGGCACAACTTCGCTGGTTACTAAGGCAGGCAGCGCTACCCTGATGGACCTCGCCCTCGATACCGGTACGCTCACGCGAACGGTGAATGGCGGTACGGCTACGCTAACCGCCAACGCTGACGAAATTTACAGGCTGATTACAGGTTCCGGTGAAATCGTGTGCTCGATGAATTGTAAAAGCGGGCCAGTTGAGAAGCGCCTACTCGACCCATTGAACTTCGCCGCCTCATTTGCTCTGGCTCAATCGAGTTCAACTTCAGCTCCAGCGACGGGTCAGGCCAGCGGAACCACACCAACCAACGTTTCGACGGTTGCAATCCCCTCAGGGGCAGGAAAACTTACTGCGTTTACAGCGAAGTATGAGATTCTGAACCGTTTTGATCCCCGCAATTCCAAGTTCAAGACAGCTTGGGATAGCGCTGCGACCCCGTTGATGTCTGGAGCAATTACTGCTGGAGATGCGGTTGAGGCCGTATATGCGGAACTGTTGAAGGATAAGAATTTTGTGGCTGCGCAGGCAAGGGCGGACGCGGACGACATGGCGTTGGTCAACGCAGCGACCAAAGACTCGAATGGCAGCGCCCTTGTTGATGCGTTTGAGAGCCTTTGGACCCGTGCCATGAACTCAGCACTGACAGATGCGAATCTCCCGGCGTTGGTAGCGACAGCAACGCAAGACCTGGCCGCATTCCGAACCTCATGGAATAAAGCAGCAGCCAACGTCATCGGAACCATGGCCTCGGCGCAGTACACATTCAACAAGGCGATGAATCAGCCGGAAACACACGACTTTACATTCATTTTCGCGCAGAGCTTCGGCAAAAATGGAAACAACGATAACGGCACGCTGACATTCAACGGCGCCGCTTCCATATATAACGGGGCACTGCCCGCGGGTGCGAAGTATGGCCGGATACACTACGGCCAAGTCTCGGCTGAATACGACCGTAACGTCACCAGCGCGACCAAGAATTATCAGTGGCAGCTCAATATTGCCGGCTACTGGCAGTACCAGCCTCAACCCTCGGTCCTTAATATCGCGGCGGGTACAGTAGCGCCAGGCACCGACATATCGTTGCCGAACGGAACCCAGGAGTTCGTGGGAACGGCGGGATCGCTGTGGGTTACCCAGGCAGGGTTAACCATTAAGGGGCCCAATGGAGTGAACATTCCCCTCGCCGTGAGCTGGTCGAATAAGACCGACCTTCTTAAAGGAACCAAGGTGGGCGCCCAGATCGGAATCAACTACAACTTTTCCACCATTTCCGGCCTTTTCTGACCGGACGGCGCGGAGGAGATTCCGTTCCAGAATGGGTGCAGGAGCTAACGTTGATCACCAAAGAAATGTCGATCTCGACACTCCCGGTCCGGAAGAGATGAAGGAGTTGGTCGCCAGCCTCAGTCCGGCCGAGCGAAAGCTTTTGAGGGACCCGAACTTCATCAGCGAGGATGAAGCCGACCTCATCATGTCGGACCGCAGTTTCAATGAGCCAGGGCCGACTATTTCTTTGGACGAGTTGCTGAAGGAAAACGGCATGACCCGCCGCTGCAAGAGAGCTTGAGCTTCTGGACGGTCGAACTGAACCGCAGGGCCAGCAAAGATTTCCGGGAACTGGACTTCAACGGCAAGGAATCCGCGCGGGACATTATGGACAGATAAGGGATGTGTACGTGCGTCCGAGACCAATTTCGGGAAAATCGCACTGGACCCGAAGGTCCGCGTCAGCGCAAAGTGGCCACCGCCCTCGATCCGCGTTTGCCGCTGCCAGGAGCTTCCCTGGTGGATCGCTTCGAGTTCGATGGCGAGATCTACCGATCCCTCGGCGCGATCGCACTCGAAGCGACCGGTACGAAATGGAACCGCCTGCTCAACCCTAACCACCCACTCACTGCCAAGCTTACCTCGCCGCGGCAAGTTCCTGCTCCGAATGCAGGTCCAACTGACCGAAGTGCGTGGCATCGAGGACCTCTTTCGCCTTTGCCACTTCCCCTGCCGTCCCGTGAACGACCAACACAAATTTATCGCTCTTCACCGCCGTTTCGTAATCGAGAACGCTGTTCTTTGGAATGCCGATACTATAGAGGCCTGCGCCGAGCGCACTGAGTCCCCCGGTCAGCGCAGCGCCCTCCAGGGCTCCCACGATCCACGATACCAGGGGCCCGGCCACCAGAAGAGGCCCGACGCCCGGAATCATGAAGAAGGCGGAACCGAATAAGAAGCCCCAGAAGCCTCCCCAGAGCGCTCCTAACTTACCCCACCGTTTCATCCGGTCGCCGGTGTTGTAATATCCCACCACTTCTTCATCGGTGTGGTAATCCCTCGCTGCAATGGACAGGCTGCGCATGTCGATGCCGGCGCGCTGCAGGTCTTTTACGGCCTGTTCGGCCTCGGGATGGGTCGGGTACACGGCTACTACCGATTCAAGTTTCGACATAGTTGTTATCTCCCTGTTACTCAGGCTTTCGAACAGCCCGCATGGGCGCAATCGCACGAGAGTTTGGCGCCCTCCCGGGCTTGCTCACAATGCTGGCTGCAATGCTTCTTGTCTTCCGCTACAGTGCAGCGGCACGCCGGATGGGCGCATTTTTTTTGCTCGGTCTTAGTCATAAACGATTTATCTCCGCGTCACCAGTGTAGGGAAATGAACGTCAATTTCACGTCAAAAGCGCCCCTCTGCCGCGGGACACAATTACTTTTCAAGCAGCTTGCGAATGGCCTGGAGCTCATGCTCGCGCTTAGGGGTGGTTTTCGGATACTCCATCTTCAGCCCCTCCAGCGAATCGAGGACAATCTGCGACACGATCAATCTGGCGTCGTCCTTATCGTCGGCCGGAACTACGTACCACGGCGCATGATGCGTGCTGGTCGCGGTCAGGCATTCCTCATAAGCAGCCATGTAGCGCTTCCAGAATTTCCTCTCGTGAATGTCCGCGGCGCTGAACTTCCAGTTTTTCGCGGGGTCGTCGATGCGCTCGAGAAATCGCCGCCGCTGCTCTTCGAGGGAAAGGTGTAAGAACACTTTGACGGTCCGCGTTCCGTTGCGGTGAAGATGATCTTCGAGGTTCACGATGGAGCGATACCGCCCCTCCCAGACCGTCTTTTCATCGCGTAATTCCTGGGGCAGCCCCTGACTCAGAAGCAACTCCGGATGCACCCGGACCACGAGTACTTCCTCGTAACAGGAACGGTTGAATATGCCGATTCGCCCGCGCTCCGGCAGCACGCACGTGGTTCGCCAGAGAAAATCGTGTTCCAGTTCGTTGGCGCTGGGCTGTTTGAAACTGGAAACCTGGCAGCCCTGCGGATTGACTCCCGACATGACGTGCCGGATGGCGCCGTCTTTTCCGCCCGCGTCCATCCCCTGAAAGATAATCAGCAGGGCATAGCGGTTGGATGCGTAGTGAAGCTGTTGCAGGGCGCTCAATCGCTCTACGTGATCCTCCAGCAGCTCGTGGTACTTTTTCTTCGACTTGCAGAGAGGCTTGCCCAGCGTCGGCCACTCGTCGAGCTTAAGCTTCTTCTCCGGATGCACCCGGTAATCGTGCGTATTGATTTTCATCGTTTTAGTCGTTTTCTCTTTGCAAGGGCTTCGAATCCCGACACCACATCGAACAGCTCTTCATCGATCGACTCCTGCCGCGCGCGATGGAACTTCAGCGTCAGGTCTTCGAGAATGTCCTTGATATTCTTTTCGGCGCGCTGCATGGCTGCGAGGCGGCTGGCGTTCTCGCTGTTCAGCGATTCCGCGCATGCCTGAAACAGCAGCATGAACAGATATCCACGGATAAAACCCTTCAGCGTCGCCGCAGGTTCGCCGATCACTTCCGGTTGGGGCTTTTCCGATGTGGATCGGCCGGGCCACGGAATTTTCGCCACCCTGCCTTGCCACACGCTGTCGAGCGGCAGCAGCCGAACGTGCACGGGTTCGTATAAGGCTCCCGACTTCGGACGGTTATGGAACACATGAACATTAACCACCTCGCCCTTCTCGCGAGCGGACTCGATGGCGACCAGAAGACGGCCCACCAGCGGCGTGATGGCATCGACTGAAACCGGAACGCTGAATTGGTCGACCGGCGCCGCGCCCGTGTCTGTCAACAGCGCGTTCACGCGCTCGCCGACTGCCCAGAGCTTCCGGATATTTCCAGGATGGCTCTTAAGAGTCGCAGTGGCCAGGTCAACCACCACCTCGTTGAAACGGCCCACCAGTCCCTGGTCGGACCCGAAGACCACTGCGCCGATGGGCCCGCCGCTGCCGGCGTCTTTGGCGGCGCCAGCCTGGCGAAGACATACCGACAGCCCGAGTTCGACCGTGCGATAGTAATCGTTCAACGAAGCGACGGCGCGTTCATACTGACCGATGCTGGAAGCGGCCAGCGCCTTCATGGCGCGCACCACGCCTTCCAGATCGGCCGCACCGTCGATGCGGCGCTCGAGGCTTTGAATCGTCCCGCTCATTTTGGAGGCGCAGCCTTCGGCGGCAGGAACGGCGCCAGCGTCCGCGTGGCAAGATCCAGTACCGCCTTCCGGTCCGCATCGCTCAGATTATCGGCGCTGGCGAATCGCCCGGTAATATCCGCCGGGATCTGCGCCGCGGCCTTCTGGAGCGCGTCTTCGGCGTCTTTCACCTTTTCGAGCGGTACCGGATCGAACAGCCCCGCTGTCAAAGCCAGCAGCACGCAAATCTGTTCCACCATCGACCACGGTTTCGATTCCGCCTGTTTCAGGCACACGCGGATGCGCTCCCCATGATCGATCGTTTTACGCGTGGCGTCGTCGAGCCGCGTGCCGAACTTAGCGAACGATTCCAGTTCCTCGAATTGCGAGTAGGCCAATTTAAGATGCCCCGCGACCGCGCGATAAGCGGGCCGCTGCGCCGCTCCACCCACGCGCGAAACCGACTTGCCGACATCGATCGCCGGCAGCACTCCCAGTTCGAACAAAGTCGGCGAAAGGTAAATCTGGCCATCGGTGATGGAAATCAGATTCGTCGGGATATAAGCCGAGATATCCTGCGCGGTGGTTTCGATAATCGGCAGCGCCGTCAACGAACCGCCCCCGCGCTCCTTGCTCAGATGCGTCGATCTTTCGAGCATGCGCGAGTGAATATAGAAGATGTCGCCCGGGAATGCCTCACGCCCCGGCGGACGGCGCAGGAGCAGCGAAAGCTCCCGGTAAGCGCGCGCGTGGTGAGTGAGATCGTCGTAAACGATCAATACGTCGCGGCCTTTTTCCATGAAGTATTCCGCGATGCTCGTTGCCGCGTAGGGAGTCACATAAACCAGGCCTGGCGCCAGATTTCCTTCAGCGACAACCACTACTGTGTACTCCATCGCGCCCTGCTCGCGGAGATTGGCTACCACTTTGGCTACGGCCGAGGCGCGCTGCCCGATGGCGCAGTATATACAGACCACATTCTGCCCGCGCTGGTTCAGAATCGTGTCGATGGCGATGGCCGTCTTGCCCGTTTGCCGGTCCCCGACAATCAGTTCGCGCTGCCCGCGTGCGACCGGGACCAGCGCATCGATAGCCTTGAGCCCGGTCTGCAGAGGAACGTCGACGGGCGCGCGATCCATGATCTCCGGCGCCGGACGCTCGATGGGCAGGCGTTGCTCGGTGGCGACAGGCCCTTTGCCATCGAGGGGTTGGCCCAACGGGTCGATCACGCGTCCCAGCAGACCGTCTCCCACACCCACGTCCATCACGCGCCCGGTGCGCTCTACTTCGTCCCCTGTATGCAGATCCTCAAAGGCGCCCAGCAGGATTACGCCGATCTCATCCTCATCGATATTGAAGGCAATGCCTTCGATGCCGCCCGCGAACCGCACCAGTTCTTCGTACTCCACGCCAGGCAGGCCGGACACCGTGGCGATACCGACCGCGACATTGGTTACAGTGCCCACTTCACGCGGCGCCAATTGCGGCTTAAAGTCTTCGAGAGCCCGGCCCACCGCGCCGAAAGTCCGGTCCACGGCATCCTGAAGAATACTCATTTGGGGCTCGGCTCGGCTTTGGCTGCCTGTTCAACATCGAGCAGCGCACCGACCTTGCGATCGAGCGAGGTGAGATATTCCGCGATACTCCAGCCGATCTTCTGGCCATTTGCAGTCAGTTCGATCCCGCAGATCCGGTCCGGCGCCGCTTCGAAGCGTACGCGAACCTCCGCTGCGAAGGTTTCGTTGAGAGCATTCTGAATGGTGGCTCTCTGGTCCGCTGGCATCTCGAAGGCGCTGGCGACGACAGCCGGATCCGTTGAGCCCCTGAGAGCCGCGCCCAGAGTCTCCTTCGCCTTGCCGTCCATTTCGCTCAGGCGGCGCGTGAACACCGCGCCCACTCGCTCCTCCAGGCTGTCGGTGGCCAGATCCGCCAGGGTCTTGCGCGCAATGGCAAAAACTTCGGCGCTTGCCGTGCGCGTAATCTCTTTGCCCAGCCGCGCCTGATCGCTTTTCAATGCGGCAGCCTGGGCGGTGCGCAAACCGTCCGCCTCCTTGTGCGCGTCCCCGATCAGGCGGTCGTGCTCCGTCTTTGCATCGTCCGTCGCCTTGCTCAGCAGAGCTGCGCGCTGTTCGTCGAAGGCCTTGTTTTTGCCCTCGAACTCGTCGCGTTGCTTTTGCGCTTCCTTCGTCTTAGCATCGGCGTCGGCGAGTTTGGCGGCAATTCCTTTTTCTCGCGCGGCGATGGCATCGAGGATCGGCTTATAGAGAAAATGCTTCAGCACCCAGACCAGAACCAGAAAGTTGAGCGCCTGGGCACCGACCGTGAACCAGTCGATGAGCATCGTTCACTTGCCTCCGGCGTGCGAGAGGGCGTTGGTCCAGAACGGATTGGCGAAGATCAGAATCATGGATACGACGAAACAGTAAATCGCCAGCGACTCGATCATGGCGAGGCCGACGAACAGCGTCCGTGTGATCGTGGCGGAGGCGTCCGGTTGTTGCGCCAGCGATGTCAGAGCCGTGGCTACGGCCCGGCCCTCGCCCAGCGCCGGACACATGGAGCCGACGGCGATGGTGATGCCTGCAGTGGCGATGGAGAATATTGCGATCAGTGTGCTGCTGTCCATAGGTCTTCCTTTACGCTTTACGTTTTCGCCGGAGCGGGTCCGGTATTTGGCTTATGCACCAGGGTTGCCGCGGCGATATAAACCGCGGCCAGAATGCTGAAGATATAGGCTTGAACCATACCTGTCAGCAATCCCAGCGTCGTCATTAAAATGGGGAACAGAAACGGCGTGATGGTCAGCAGAATGCCCACGATCATTACGCCGCTCATCATGTTGCCGAACAGACGAACCGCCAGCGCCAGCGTGCGCGAGAGTTCGCTGATGATGTTGAACGGGAGCATGATGACGGTCGGTTGCGTGTAGGTTTTGAGATAGCCACCCAGTCCCTGCTCGCCGATGCCGAACAGCGGCACCGCGACGAAGACGCACAGAGCCAGCGCCGCGGTGGTGGAAAGCGAGCCCGTCGGGGGCGTGAAACCGGGAATCACCGTACACAGCGCGGAAACGGCTACGAAAAGGAACAGCGTGCCCAGAAACGAGATGTATTTTTCCGGCTGCTTCAGCCCCACTTCCTCAATCTGCTTTTCGATCGAAGTGACCACAATCTCCAGCAGTCCCTGCCAACGCGGGATGGCGCCCTCGGTCGCGAGGCGGCGCGTCACCAGCTTCGAGCCGGCGCCCATCGCGATGATCAGGCCCCAGGTGGTGGCAATGGTGCCGTTGAGTTTCACAAAGCCATGCTGCCAGAGAATCTGCTGATCGGAGGTGAGATCCACTATGCGCCTTCTTTCAGCCGTGTGAAGCGGATCACCAGAAGGCGCGCGGCGAGGAATCCCGCGATGCAGGCCGCCACGCGCCGCCAGTCGCCCTGCGCAACCAGGTAAAATCCGATCAGTGTGACCGTGGTTCTCGCCAGAAAGCTGCCCGAGAACCACAGGGCGGCCTGCCCGGACGAAAGCGCTTTCCGGACAGTCCACCAAAGCCCACCGAAGAAGAACACTCCCAGCAGCATGCCCGTCAACACGGCCGCTAATACGCTTGTCTTTTCATTCATCGTGCATCGCCTTATCCTGCTGGTCGACCCAATACCACGCATTGGCGCAGCCGATAAACAGTCCGGCAAACAGCAATGCGAGCGTCCATGAAAAAGCTCCCGGGTAGCGCCGGTCGAGCCAGACACCGAGCAGGATGCCGGCCAACGTCGGCACCGCCACCGACCAGCCGATCAGTCCCGACATGCCGAGGCCGAACCACACGCCCTGGGGTCCTGCGCGCTGAACGCGGAGCTTGCGCGCCTCATCCGCGGCAATCTTGCGCGCGAACGGCGAATCATGTTCATCGCCCATGTTGAAACTCCGCGAGACGCCCGGCAAAGCCGCTTTCCATCTTCGCGACCATGTCCCGTACCGTGCGCTCTTCCCGATCGAGCGTTAGAAATCTTCGTTTGATTTCGTCGTGCAACTGGCCGAGGTTGGTTCCGCCGATCGCGTGACGAACGGAAACCAGCACGTCCGCACCGGTTTTCACGAGCACCCCCTCATCGACCGCCAGATAAACCACGCCGTGCTCCGTCGTGTAGGTAAGGATGCCGGGCGCGAGCGCCGCCACGCAGTCGAGACGGTGCTCCAGCAATCCGAACGATCCTTGGCCGGTTTCGGCGACAATGGCCGATACGCCGGTTTCGTCGGCGAAGACTTCGGTGGGAACAAGGATCTTAAGATGCATGGGCCGCCTCCGGTTTTCTCGCCTCCGGTTTTTTTGCTTCCGGCTTTTTTGCCTCCGGTTTTTTTGCCTCGGAGATGGCCCCGATCATGTACAGCGCGCTCTCCGGATAATCCTTGAATTCGTCGCGCAGAATGTGTTCGCAGCCATCAAGCGAGTCTTTCAGGCTTACCATCTGCCCCTTAATCCCGCTGAACTTCTCGGTGGTGAAGAACGGCTGCGTGAGGAAGCGTTCGAGCCGCCGCGCGCGCGCGACTACCTTGCGATCCTCGGGCGAAAGCTGCTCCATCCCGAGCATCGCCACAATGTCCTTCAGGTCCTCATACTGCGCCAGCGTCTTGCGGATTTCCTGCGCCAGTTCGTAATGCTTTTCGCCGACAATACCGGGCGTCGCCATCTTCGAACTGGATTGGAGCAGATCGATCGCCGGATAGAGGCCCTCGCTGGCACGTTTGCGCGAGAGCACGATGGACGCCGAGAGATGGGAAAACACATGCACGGCGGCCGGGTCGGTCAGGTCGTCTGCGGGCACGTACACGGCCTGGATGGAAGTGATCGCTCCGGCATGGGCGTTGGCGATGCGTTCCTCGAGCCCCGACAATTCCGTCGCCATCGTAGGCTGGTAGCCAAGCCGCGAAGGCATCTGTCCCATCAGGCCCGACACTTCCATACCCGCCTGAATGAAGCGGAAAATGTTATCGATCAGCAGAAGAACTTCTTTGTGTTCGTCATCGCGGAAATATTCGGCCATGGTCAGTGCCGCCGCCCCCACGCGAAAGCGATTGCCGGGCGGTTCATTCATCTGGCCGTAGAGCATCACCATGTCTTTCAGGACTCCGGCCTCCTTCATGGCGCTATAGAGCTCTTCGCCTTCGCGGCAGCGTTCGCCGATACCGCAGAAGATGCTCACGCCCTTCTGGCGCCCGACCATGTTGTGGATCATCTCCGTCAGCAGCACGGTCTTGCCGACACCCGCGCCACCGAATAATCCACCTTTGCCACCGCGTTCCAGCGGGACCAGCACATCGATCGCTTTGATGCCTGTTTCGAAGAGTTCCGATTTGGTCGAGCGTTCTTCGAGCGAAGGCGGATCGTGATGAATGTCTCTCCACTCGACGTCTGTCAGGTCCGGGCCGCGGTCGATGGCGCGCCCGAATACGTTGAACATTCGGGAAACGATTCCCTTGCCAACCGGTGCCTGCAGGGCGACGCCGGTATCCTCCACGCTCATCCCGCGCGCCAGACCCTGGGTAGGCGTCAGAGCGATGCCCCGTACGCGGCGCGCATTCAGTTGCTCCAGCACTTCGATGACGATCTTTCCCTTTGCTCCCGCGCGCAGCACCCGGTAGACGGGCGGCAGTGAGCGAGCGAACTGCACGTCCACCACTCCACCGCGGACTGAAACTACTGCACCCTTGTTAACCATCTGCTCTCAAATGCGCGGCTGATACGCCAGGTTGTCGCTCATGACGTACATCGCGATGGCCGCAAACGTTACCGCCATCCCGACCCAAAAACGCCAGTCGTGATGCGCGCGTTTCCAGTAAGGGATCTGCGATCGATCCGCGCTTGCGCTCATACGCCCGTCCCCGGCCATTTCCAATACCGGATCTCCGGCAAATCTTCGCCGTGCTCGTCGATGTAATGTTTGTGTTCGATCAGCTTGTCCTGCATCGTCTGCTTGAGATAAGCGCCCTTTGAACCCAGATGAGGCAGGCGGTCGATTACGTCCTGCACCAGATGGAAGCGGTCGAGGTCGTTTTGCACACGCATATCGAACGCGGTGGTGATGGTCCCCTCCTCCTTGTATCCGCGCACATGCAGATTGCGGTTGGTGCGGCGGTAGGTCAGGCGATGAACCAGCCAGGGGTATCCGTGGAAGCCAAAGACTATGTGCTTGTCTTTGGTGAACAGCGAGTCGTAATCGCAATCGGTAAGGCCATGCGGATGCTCACTGCTCGATTGCAGCTTCATCAGATCCACCACATTAATCACGCGGATCTTCAAATCGGGCAAGTATTCGCGCAGGATGGAGACGGCGGCCAGAATCTCCAGTGTCGGCGTATCTCCGCAGCAGGCCATCACCACATCCGGCCCAGCGGCGTCCTGGTCGTTACTGGCCCATTGCCAGATGCCGATTCCTTCCGTGCAGTGCACCACCGCGGCATCCATGGTCAGCCATTGCGGAAGGGCGTGCTTGCCCGCCACCACCACGTTGACGTAATGCCGGCTGCGCAGGCAATGATCGAAAACCGATAACAGGCAATTGGCGTCGGGCGGCAGATAAACGCGCACGATATCCGCCTTCTTGTTGATCACATGATCGAGAAAGCCCGGGTCCTGGTGAGTGAATCCGTTGTGATCCTGCTGCCAGACGTGCGAGGCGAGCAAATAGTTGAGCGATGCGATCTTGCGCCGCCACGGAAGTTCCAGCGTCACCTTCAGCCACTTGGCGTGCTGGCTGAACATGGAGTCCACAATGCGAATGAAAGCTTCATAGCTGTTGAACAGCCCGTGGCGGCCGGTGAGCAGATATCCTTCGAGCCAACCTTCGCACTGGTGCTCGCTCAGCATGGAATCGAGCACGCGTCCGGCCGGCGCCAGAAATTCGTCGTTCTTTTCCGTGCGCGCTTCCCATTGACGATCGGTGACTTCAAAGACCGCGCCCAACAGGTTGGAGAGGGTTTCATCGGGGCCGAACACGCGGAAATTGCGTTGCTCCTGATTCAGCCGCGCGACATCGCGCAGGAATTTGCCCAGCACAAGGGTGTCCTCGGCATTGACGGCGCCAGGCGAGGGCACCGTTACCGCATGGAGGTGAAAGTCCGGCATACGCAGATCGCGCAGCAGGATTCCGCCGTTGGCATGCGGGTTCATACCCATGCGCCGGTCGCCCTTTGGCGCCAGTTCGGCCAGTTCCGGCATGAGCCGGCCATTTTTGTCGAACAGTTCCTCGGCCCGATAGCTTTTCATCCAGCTTTCGAGCAGCGGAACATGATCTGGATGTTCGGGATCGACCAGCAGCGGCACCTGATGCGCCCGGAATGTTCCCTCAATTTGCAGCCCCTCGACCACTTTCGGCCCGGTCCAACCCTTTGGCGACCGGAGGACGATCATGGGCCAGCGCGCACGCGTGGTGTCGTTCCTTTCGCGTGCATTTTTTTGGATTCGCCTGATATCCTCAATCGCCTTGTCCAGCGTGGCAGCCATGAGTTGGTGCATAGTATCCGGATCGTCGCCTTCGACAAAGTATGGCGTCCAGCCGCAGCCGCGCAGAAATTGCTCCAGTTCATCGGGCTCGATACGCGCAAGCACGGTGGGATTGCTGATCTTGTAGCCGTTGAGGTGCAGGATGGGCAGCACCGCGCCATCGGAGATCGGATTGAGAAGTTTGTTCGATTGCCAGGAGGTCGCAAGCGGACCCGTCTCCGCCTCGCCGTCGCCAACGACGCAGGCTACGACCAAATCGGGATTGTCGAACGCCGCGCCGAAGGCATGGCTGAGCGAGTATCCCAGTTCGCCGCCTTCGTGAATCGACCCTGGCGTAGTGGGGGCGACGTGGCTCGAAATTCCTCCGGGAAACGAGAATTGCTTGAACAGCTTTTTCAACCCGGCTTCGTCCTGGGTAACGTTCGGGTAGATCTCACTCCAGGTGCCTTCGAGATAAACGTTGCCCACGATCGCCGGGCCGCCGTGACCCGGACCCGCCACGTAGAACATGTTCAGATCGAATTTTTTGATCGCCCGATTCAGATGCACGTAGATGAAGTTCTGGCCGGGAGTGGTGCCCCAATGGCCCACCACCAGCGGCTTGACGTGAGACAGCTTCAGAGGTTCCTTCAGCAGCGGATTGTCGTAGAGATAAATCTGCCCGACGGAAAGATAGTTGGCGGCTCGCCAATACGCGTTCATCTTGCCCAGTAGTTCTCGCGTTAAGGGAAGCGCCGCCGCGGTTGAAGCCCAGGCTGGCGTTGCAGCCGGCATTTCAAGGGTGCTTTCGATCATTGCGTTTGGCCTCCGGAGCATTCCTGAAAGCACGCGCCGGGCCGACCTGCAGGATGCATCTTAAACGTAGCGGGAAAAAGGTCAAATCTCCGTCAAAAGCGTTTTGGCGACGATATCGACACTTTGATGCGAATGCGCATGCGACCGCATTTGGTCATTTTTGATCGGCCGCGGGCAAGGCTGGCGGCATCAGGTAATTACGCAGGACTTACTTTAGCCCGAGAATTGCTTTCGGCCAGCGAGTTGCACTGTCAGATTGCATGCCAGAGTACGCGCGGGGCCTGCGGCCTTTGAGTGAAAATACCTCCGCAAGCGGGCATGCGGAAAGCGACAGACTGCGAATCCTGCTGGTGGACCACGAGAACTCGATGCTCGACATGCTGGGTGTCGCGCTGCGGTCCGCTGGTTATAACCTTTATCCGGCCTATACCGGTGAAGACGCTTTGCGGAAGTATCAATCGACTCAGCCCGGGCTGATCCTGCTGGACCTGATGCTGCCCGATATGGATGGCAAGGATCTTCTGCGGCGCCTTCGAAAATGGACGTCGGCGCCGATTGTAGTGATGTCCGCGCGGGACGAAGAAGCCGAAATCATCGCCTGCCTCGACTCCGGAGCCGACGATTATCTTACGAAACCATTCACCATGGGAGAACTGCTGGCGCGCATTCGGGCTGCTCTGCGGAGGGCTTTCCGCGGCATGCGAAGCGAAGTCTTCACCACTGGTGACCTCAGAGTGGATTGCACCCGGCGGGAAGTCTTCGTCGGACATGAGCAGGTCGCACTCACGGCGACTGAGTATCATCTGCTGAACGTATTGGTTCGCTACGCCGGACATGTGCGCACGCACCATCAACTCATTCACGAGGTCTGGGGCAGCACGCAGTATCAGGATGCCGTGCATCTGCTGCGCGTCACCGTGAGTAATCTGCGCCGGAAACTGGCCAGCGATTCACGCTGCCTTCTGCCGATCGTTACCGAACCGGGCGTGGGATACCGGCTTCGATCCGATTCGGCTCCGGCCTTCTTAACCCAGGCGCCATGAAAAAAGCCCCTGCCATCACTTGTCTTTTCGTGGATATCGGCGGCGTCCTGCTCACCAACGGATGGGATCAGCATGCCCGCAGTTTCGGCGCTTCATGTGCGAGCCGTGGCCCGCAAATAATTAACCGCAAACGTATGACGAAGAGAGTGAAAAGAGCAGCGCACCCGGTAATTTTCAGTTCGGCGCAGAAGACCTTAAAATCCGAAGCACATTTCGCTGGTTGAACTCGACGCCGTGGTGCAAAGGCTGCTTACCGATATCTGTCCAGGCATTCGTTCGTCGGCCACCAGGAGAGTGCCGGCCACCAACGGCGTTCGGGGAAATAGGTACCCATAAGTCATCCTGGGACCCCGAATCGGCGGAATTCGGACGCGAGCCCCTGTTGCGGCATGCGCCATCACCGCGCCCTATAATCGGGGTTTGCCAAATTCGCCGATTCCCGGTGAGGCGGCCGACACGCTCGAGACCGGAAGCAGTTTCGCTGTTACCATACAAAGGGAGCCGACTCCGTGGCCGAACTCGACATCCTAAGTCCCGAATTCACGCGCGAGGCCGAAGCAGCCTGGGACCGCGCCCGCAATCAGGCGCTGGCCCGAGGTGTTCCGGTATTCTATCGGAGCGACCGGACGGGGCTCGAGATCATGGAGCAGCCGGACGGTCGCCGCTTCGAGATCCGGTTCATTCCCGGCGCTCCGCGCGGGCGCAATTTCGAGATCATCCGCGAATTAGCGCGGACCGCTGCCTGATCGTTGCCCATCCTGACCGTCACCGCCCGACCGAATGGATCCGGCAAAAGTACACTTACCAGCGGGCTAGATTTTGCGGGACGCGAAAACCTGCTTGACCCTGACGCAATTGCGTGCCGGTTGAGCCCGTCCGATCCGCGCCGCGCCGCCATCGCCAGCGGTCGCGAGGTTGTCCGCCGGATTCAGGACTACCTGGCCAGCCGGGTGAGTTTCGCGGTCGAGACGACGCTGGCGAGCCGACGGACTCTCGAAACAATGCGGTACGCGAAAATCAACCAATTCCGGATAGATCTTGTCTACATCTGTCTCGACACACCGGAACGCAGCGTTCTTCGGTGAACGAAAGAGTTCTACAGGGTGGGCATGATGTGTCCGACGAGGACGTCCGCCGCCGTGCGCATTTCTGACCGCGCGGTTCTCTACGACAACTCCGGCGATGAATATCGCAGGATGTCAGAGGTTCGCCGAGGAGTTGTGGTCTGGATTGCGGCAAAACCCGTTCCCTGGGTGACCGCCTTGCGAAACGCATTGGTCTCTCGTTCTCGCTAGTGTCATGTACGACAAATAGGTTGCAATAATAATACTGATGTGAGAACCTGGGTCTGGATATGGCCAGACCGGTTTCACGGCTCGAACTCAAACCAGAAGAACGCAATGAACTGGAGCGCCGGGTGCGGGCGAAGACGACGTCGGTTCGCGATATTCTGCGGGCGCAGATCGTGTTGCTGCGCGCGAAAGGCAAACGGGAAGCGGAAGTCGCCGAAGAGTTGAAGACCAGCTTGACGACGATTTCGAAGTGGTCGCAACGGTTCGGCGAGAAGGGATTGGAGGGGCTGAGAGATCAGTCGGGCCGTGGGAGAAAACCGTCTCTTGCAACGGAGAAGATACGAAAGGTGGTCCTGGAGGTGACGCGACCTCCGGAGGGTCGGCAGCGCTGGAGCGTTCGCTCGATGGCGCGGGCTGCGGGCATGTCTCCGGACAGCGTTCACCGCCTCTGGAAACAGAACGATCTGAAGCCACACCTTTCGCGAACGTTCAAGCTGAGCCGCGATCCGGAATTCGAGCGGAAGTTCTGGGATGTGATTGGGTTATACCTGAATCCGCCGGATAAGGCGCTGGTACTTTGCTGCGACGAAAAGAGCCAGTGTCAGGCACTGGAGCGGACACAGCCTGCGCTGCCGTTGGGCATCGGCCACATCCGCACCCGGACGCATGATTACATTCGACACGGCACCATTACGCTGTTCGCCGCGCTGAACTACCTCGACGGGAAACTGCTGTCCCGTACCGAGGAGCGGCACACGCATGTGGAATGGCTGCGCTTTCTCAAACAGATAGACCGGGAAGTGCCAAAGCATCTGGGGTTACATCTGATCGTGGATAACTACGCAACACACAAACACGCCGCGGTCAAACAATGGCTAACCCGCCATCCCCGCTTCAACATACACTTCACGCCAACCGGCAGTTCATGGCTCAATCTGGTGGAGCGCTTCTTCGCCGACCTTACCCAGGACTGCGTACGCGATGGAAGCTTTACAAGCGTCCCGGCGCTGGTCAGATCCATCGAGCAATACCTGATGGCCCGAAACCGGGAGCCACGCCGGTACCTGTGGAAAGCCAAAGGCGAAGAAATCCTCGCCAAAATTCAGCGCGCCCGCGAAGCCCTCACTGCGGCAGGCGTTAAATAAATCTATTTATCGGACATGACACTAGTGTCCTGAATTAGAAATTCGTTTAATAAATCGGACCGCTCCCGCGGACCCGCTGCGAAAGTTACGCCGGTTCGGGAAACGGCCAAACGCGGCTTTCGCCGCATGTCCCTCAAATCTCCCGGTTCGCCCGAGCCTCGGAATATGTCACGAATTTCTAACTCAGAAAAGTAAATCGGCAGGCCAAAGAGCGCAGGCGAAAACGAAACCGGAGATCGGCCGCCGTCGATCGGCACCGCGTAACTACTCCGACTGTCCCGCAGCGCTGAGGAATAACTCGACTCGATCGGTCGTCCACGTCGCAACACCCGCTCCGAAAAAATCATAGAGATAACACACACAGCCCGGAGGGCGGAGCTGTCGCCAGATCAGCGCCGCTACGCGAGGCGGTCCGGCGGTATGCCGAAGGCGGCCTCAGTGTTCCAGGTCCCCTCTGCCACGGTATGTTTGACCGCGCTCACATATACCTTTCCACTGAAGCGCGCGCCCACGCCTTCGAGCTCGATCAGTTGGCCCGGTTTTACCTTCGCGTTGCCCTGAAACTTCACCCGTCCACGCGGATTCGAGACCACACTCAGATCCGCCTGAAGCTCGAGCAGGGACTCGCCGCGGCTTAACTTCAGGTCCGCGCTGCCGCTGGTTACCGGGGCCTTCACGATTACATTGTTCTGGTCCACGACAACGACAAAACCGTTTACTTCCGCGCGTGAGAGCAGAAAATCCCAGTCCGTGCATTGATGCTGCACCAATTCCGGGATCGTGGCAGCGGAATCGCTCACATCCGATGAAAGGCCGGAATAGTTCCCGATCAGGCTACGGATCACCTGACTGTCTGTCCGATCGACGTATTTGGCGCTCTTCAGCCCGATTGTCATGGCGATGGCATTGTCCCGGCACTCCACCACCAGGCGGGAGAGGGAGTTATCGGACGCGATCCTGATCCCCTGGCGAACCACGATGCCTTTGAAGACCGGCTGTGAGGCACCATCGTAACCAGCGTGGATGGCGATCTCAGTACCGAGCTTGAAGGTGTCGCCGTCGGTTACAGGAAAAGCGCTATTCGCCGGGTCACCATCCGCGACCACGATCTCCGCCGAGGGTATTCGGTTGATCGCCGAATTCACGGTCATGGAGAGTATCTCGATGGTGTCGTCAATAGTATTCCCCTGGCTGGTGATCTCAAGCGTGATATTGGGCACGAGGCCGATTTTACTCCTGTGCGGCATCCGGTGCGCGTTGTCGTATGTCATCGTTGAATCACGATGCGCACGACACTCGACATTGAGCCAGATGTTCAGGATCTGGCGAAATCCCTTGCGGATGCCCGCCGTATATCGGTGGGAAAGGCACTGTCGGCGCTGGCGGGCAAAGGCGCCCTCGCCACCGTTCCTCTGAGTGAGCGAAACGGATTCAGCGTCTTTCCGGTTGGCGATTTGCAGGTGAAGTTTGGCCTTGAAGACGTGCAGGCGACGCTCGATGCCGAGGACGCGCGCAGCGGCCGCGATTTCTTGAAGCCCGAGAGCCGATGAATTTCTCTGCTGGACGTCAACGTCCTGCTGGCGCTGGCGGGGCCCATTCATGTCCATCACGATGCCGCCCATCGGTGGTTTGCGGCTACCCGGCGAGAGGGCTGGTCCAGCTGCGTCCATACGGAGATGGGTTTTATACGGCTATCCATGCAGTCGGCGGTGGTGAAGACGACGATCGGGTTTGCGGACGCGCTCAAGGCTCTGACGAACAGCCTGAGCGCGCCCGAGCATGTGTTCTGGCCGCTCGACCGGACATTTGCCGAAATCGATGGAGAGATCCGAGAGCGCATCGCCGGTCATCATCAGATTGCGGACGGGTTGTTGCTCGATCTGGCGATCCGGAATGGCGGTAAGCTTGCCATCTTCGATCGGAGGATCGAGCTTCTGCTCCCCGGGAACTCGGCGAATCGCGCAGCAATCGAACTCATTCCCGCATAAGCGCGGGTTTCGATTGCGATTTTTTTAATCTGCTCAGGCGGTCGAAGGCGCTGTTGAACTGGTGCTGGAGGCGGGTTTCGGCGCGTCCGATTCCTGCCATGGTGCGGTCGTGGTTTACGGCCTCTCCGTAGGCTATTCCCGTCCTGACGTCGTTATCCATGGTTTCGAAGGCGGGGTCCTGCTGGGCGTCGAATTGGCGGTCGATCTGGACCGCTTCGAAGTTAGACATGCGCATGGCTTTCCAGCGAGCGGTTGCCAGGGCGTCGACCAGGGCAACTTCGGTGGCGGTGGAGGGCTGGTATTCGGCGTGGAAGCCGGCGACGAATTCGCTGAAGCGGCGGCGGCATTCGGCGCGGGTCAGAACGGCCTTCGCGAGGTTGTGGTGGCGCAGCGCGTTTTGCGACGAGACGGCTTTTCCTTCAGGGGTCCTGGGGCCCGTAGACAGTTGGGCATTGGCCCGGTTGGCGGCGATTTTTGCTTCGGTGGTCATTGAACGATCTCCTGCCCGTATATTTACAGTCACAGCCGCCACAAATATTTCTTTATTCGATTAAGTACATGAAAATAACACAAATATACTTTTGCTATTTGTGTGACCCGACTTTGAATCACGCGGCGTGGTGTTAGTTATTAATCGTGAATTACACAGAGGACAAAATCCCGATTTTGAAAACGGCGGCGAGGGCCGATGACACGCCTGTGGATGCGGCGGAGTTCGCGCGGACGCGGCTGGGGCTGGATGCGGATGCACGGCAGGTGGAGGTGCTGCGGTCGGATGCGAAGCGGGGGATTTTGAATTGTTCGCGGCAGTGGGGGAAATCGACGCTGGCGGCGGCGAAGGCGGTGCATCGGGCGTATACGCGGCCGGAGAGCCTGGTGCTGTTAGCGAGTCCCTCGGACAGGCAGTCCACGGAGTTGCTAAAGAAAGCGCGGGGGATGTTGCGGCGGCTGGGGCTGCGGCCTTGCGGGGATGGCGGGGCGGATCCGTCGGTGTTGTTGCCGAATGGCTCGCGGATCATTGCGCTGCCTGGGGTGGAGGGGACGGTGCGGGGATTTTCGGCGCCGTCGCTGATGCTGATCGACGAGGCTTCGCGGGTGGACGACGAGATGTATAAGGCGCTGCGTCCGATGCTGGCGGTGGGGGATGGGGATTTGTGGTTGATGAGCACGCCGTGCGGGAAGCGGGGATTTTTTTACGATACGTGGGAGTTCGGGGGTGGGGAGGATTGGATGCGGGTGCGGGTTCCGGCTACGGAGTGTCCGCGGATATCGAAGAGGTTTCTGGAGGAGGAGCGGCGGGTGCAGGGGGTTTGGTTCGGGCAGGAGTATTTGTGCGAGTTCATGGATAACGGGATGGCTATGTTTGGGCGGGACCTGGTGGAGGCGGCTTTGGATAGTTCGGCGGTGGCGTTTGAGTTTGGTGGGTTGTGGCGGTGAGGGAAAAGAGAGGGAGAGGAAGAAAGCAAGACAAGTTTTGGGCAGATCGGAAATCTGCCCCACCGGGCTGCGAGAGGAGATGGACAGGCGGAATCGCCTGTCCCACATCAAGATGAATTTTGCGGGGTTGGATCTGGGGCAGGTGCGGGATCATTCGGCGATGGTGATTGTGGAGCGGGGGGCGGGGGATGGCCCTTACTATGTGCGGTATGTGGAGCGGGTTCGGCTGGGGACGCCGTATCCGCAGGTGGTGGAGTGGGTGCGGCGGATCGGGGCGCAGCCGGAGATGCAGGGGCGGAGCGCGCTGGCGGTGGATGCGACGGGGGTGGGGGCTCCGGTGGTGGAGATGCTGCGGGCGGCGCGGCTGGGTTGCACGCTGACGCCGGTGACGATCACAAGCGGCGAGCGGGAGCATGAGACGGGCGGGATGTGGCATGTGCCGAAGAAAGATCTGCTGGCCGGGGTGCAGGTGTTGCTGGAGCAGGGGCGGTTGCGGGTGCCGCGGGGGATGGCGGAGACGGGGGCTTTAGTGAAGGAACTGGTGGACGTGCAGATTTCGCATCGAAGAGGCGGCGGGGTGCGGATTGGGGCGGATGGGACCGGGCAGCATGACGATCTGGTGATTGCCTTGGCTTTGGCGATTTGGCGGGCGGGGAAGGCTATGACTCGATATGGGGAGTCGAATAAGCGCGCTTTGTTCGGTTAGAGAGAAGGTGGTGCGGATCGGGTCGGGGATTGGGTGACTCCGGTGGAGCGGGCGGCTTTGGGGCCTGTTTATGCGTGTGTGGAGGATTACGATCCGGTTTTGCGGGCTCATTGCCGTTTGCAGCGTGGATCGAAATATCTTACGGTCAATCGTTCGATACCCTGCTTCCAGCTCCTCCAATCGATGGGAGAATGAACGCTGCGATACCACGCGAGAACTTTCAAGGGAATGCTGCGCTTCGAGCAGATCTGGGATAAACGTCACCGTACGTCCGTGCTGCTGCTGAGCGGCACGATGATCCTTATCCTTGCGGTGGTGGACTGGTGGACGAAATCCTACATCTCGCTGGGATTTCTCTATCTCTTTCCGATCATGTTGTCCGCCGGAATTCTGCCTCGGTGGGCCCTCGTGTTACTCGGGATCGGCTGTGCCGGGTTGAGCGAATTATTCAGTTCGCTGAACCCGGAAGGCGGTTACATCCGCCTCGCTTTCGAAGCCCTGGCGCTGGCCGGTTCGGGACTGGTGGTGGCGGAGATGAGCCGCAACCGCCGTCTCAGTCTTGAAGCGCAGGAGAGCTTGCGCATCCTTGTCGAAACCAGCCCTGCCGCCATTGTCACGATCGACGACCGGGGCTTCATCGAGCTGGCCAATCGCGCCGCGACTGAACTGATGGCTCGGCGCGCGGGCAATCTGATCGGTCATCCGATCGCCGCCTACCTGCCCGAATTGCATCATGCCCTGCGGCGCGAAGAAGGCCCGCAATTCCGTACCTCAATGCAGTGCCGCGGCCATCGCGACGACGGCGAGACTTTTACGGCCGACGTGTGGTTCTCTACCTACATAGCGGATTCGCGTCCCAAGCTCGCGGCGATTATCGCAGACGTCAGCGACGACGCGCAGACAGCATCCAATGGGGTTGGCCCTGACCACGGGGACCTGACTCCGTTGACCGATCGAGAGACAGAAGTCCTTCGTTACGTGGTGCAGGGTCTGGCTAACAAGGAGATCGCCGGTACCATGGAGATCTCCGAGAGTACGGTCAAGAATACATTGCAGCAATTGTTCGGCAGGACAGGAGTGCGAACGCGCAGTCAGTTGGTTCGGGTAGCGCTCGAACGATATAGAAATCTCCTCTAGGTTTCATTATTTCCTCATGTGATTCGTGGCACGCGCGCGGATTTCGGACGATAATCAAACGATTAATCTGCCAATCTCAGGAATGGCAAGCGGTCTGGCTGGTTGGCCAGCGCTCGAGTGCGATGCGCACCAGCTGGCTGCGGGTGCGCACGCCGGCCTTCTTGAACAAGCGCTGAACAATGGCCTTGACCGACGATTCCGAAAGGTCCATTCTGTCGCCGATCATACGGTTGGAAAGGCCCCCCATGATCCCCTGCAGCACCTCCTGCTCACGCTCCTTGAGATCCTCGCCGTAGTTCGAGTCCCATTCCAGGGGATAGCGTTCGACCAGCAACTTCACAACTTTCTGGTCGATCCAGATCACGCCGTTGGCTACCATCCGGATGGCGTGAACCAGGCGGCTGGCAGCTTCGGATTTGAGAAAGACGCCGGAGGCGCCGAGCTTCAGGGCTCTGGCGGAGGTTCGCGCATCGGCATCAGTAGTCATCACAAGGAAGCGGCCGGAGAAGACGGATCGACCGGCAACGGTCAGGAACTCATTACAGGAGCTGGCGCCAGAGTCGAAATCGAGCAGGACGACATCGGCGCCCGACCTTCTTACTAACTCCAGCGCTTCGCCATTGCCGGCGCACTCGCCCACCAGCTCGATATCCGGCTCCGAGGCGAGCAGGCGGCTCAGACTGGTTCGCAAAAGGGCATTGTGCTCCAGCAGAACCAGGCGAATCCGGTTGGTATTCTCGCGGCGCGGCTGAGATTCCATGCTTTGCATCTTACGGTGAGTCACCCAGACTGCCAAGCCTTCATCCGAAAGATATAGAGATAGAGATGAAAGTCGTTGAGTCAGCCGAAAGAATGTTTCCCTGGCTGGTCATGAGGTGGAATCGATCTTTCGATTATCGAAAGACACTACAAGCTGTACTCACGATAATCGAGCGTAAGCCGCGAAAACGGTTAGAGTCGAATTCAGTATGCCAGCAATACAGAGTCAAGCAGGCAACCCGATTTCCACTTGTTCGCGCCTCTTCTTAATTTTCGTCAGTGCATTGCTGCCCGCAATCGGTTACGCGCAGACGACAACTTTTACCTGGCAACAGATAAAAGATAAGTTCTCGGAGGCCAACCCAACGCTGAAAGCCGCTCGCCTCAACATCGATGAGTCGAGGGCCGCTGAGATCACAGCGTTCCTGCGCCCCAACCCGGACTTCGGCCTGGCAGCGGACGGGACTCAGCTGACTCCTTACCTGGGAGTGTACCGGCCGTTCGCGGGGACGCAGATTTCACCCAGCATCAGTTACCTGCACGAACGCCAGCAGAAGCGGGAGTTGCGGCGCGACCAGGCGAAGGAGTCGACCGCCATCGCGGAATCGACCTATCTGGATCAGGAGCGCGGTTTGCTGTTCAATCTGCAGACTGCTTTTGTCAACGTCCTGCAGGCCAAAGCGTTTCTGCAGAACGCCATCGAGAACCTGGCGTATTGGGATCGCGAAATTGGCATCGACCAGCTGCGCCTCAATGCGGGCGATCTGGCGCCGATCGATGTAAACCGGTTGGTGTTGGAGCGGACACAATTCGAGTCCGACTATGAAACGGCGATCGTGAATCTGCGGACGGCCAAGATCCAGCTTCTGATGCTTTTAAACGACAGGACGCCGATCGATAAGTTCGACGTGACTGGGCCGTTCGATTTCAACGATGAGTTAAAGCCTCTCGAAGAGTATCGAAAGATCGCCATGGATGCGCGGCCGGACCTGAAGGTCGCTATGCAGAACGTCGACCTCGCGAAGATCACTTACAAGCTGACTGTCGCCAACGGCTCGACAGACCCCACTTACAGCGTGTGGTGGACGCATAACCCTTCGTTCAATAACCCGTTTGACCAGAACACCATCGGCGCCAGCGTCGATATTCCTCTGCGCATCTTCGATCGTAATCAGGGTGAGAAGGCGCGCACGCAGGTGGATATCGGCCGCAACGAAAAGCTCCGGGATGCCGCCGAGGCGCAGGTCTTCAACGACGTCGACTCCGCTTACTACACGCTGGTGCAGAACATTAATCTTCTGAAGCCGTACAAGAGCAAGTATCTGGAACTGGCGGCGGATATCCGCAACAAGATGTCTTTCGCATTCCAGAACGGCGGGGCTTCTTTGCTGGATTTCCTCGATGCGGAGAAGTCATATCGGGATACGAAGCTGGCTTACGTGAATTTAGTTGCTTCTTACCTGACGGCTGCCGCGCAAATGGACATGGCCGCGGGCCGGGAGGTCATTGCGACTACTCGGGAGGTCGCACGGTGAAAGGAGTTTATGCGATGAATCGTCTACTTATTTTCGAAGCGACAGTGTGTCTGGGTTTGAGTCTGCTTACCGCCGGATGCGCACGGAAAGTCGAGGCCCAGGCCAATGCGGACGCGAGCACCATGGGGACGGCCCCAGTCCCCACCACAGTGGTGTCCGACATGGATCCCAACGATTTCAGAGTGGATCATCCCGACCAGTTTCCGCTGGCGACGGCGGGCGAGCACACGGCCGCGCCGGAGCTGAATGTCACCGGAGTGGTGAATCCCGATGTCTCGCGGCAGGTGCCTGTGCCCTCGCTGGCCACGGGCCGAATCGTAGAGATCGATGCGCGCCTCGGCGATGAAGTCAAGAAAGGCCAGCTGCTGTACAAAGTAAGAAGCCCCGACATTGCGGGCGCGTTCTCCAATTACCGGCAGGCCGTCAAGAATGAGGAGCTGACAAGGCTCCAACTGGTGCGCGCCAATACGCTGTTCGAAAACGGGGCGTATCCGAAGAGCGCGCAGGAAATCGCTCAGAATGCCGAAGACGACAATCTGGTGGTTCTCGAAACTGCGAAGGAGCAGCTGGGGCTGCTGGGTGTCGATCCGGACCACCCCACGGGTGTCGTGAGCGTTTTTGCTCCGGTGTCGGGGACCATCACGGACCAGGAAATCACCGATCAATCGGCCGTGCAGTCCTATGCGGCGCCCGCCCCGTTTACCATTTCCGACCTGTCGAGGGTCTGGGTGGTCTGCGACGTGTGGGAGAACAATATGTCGCAGGTGCACATAGGCGAGTATGCGGATATTCATCTGGTGGCGTATCCGGACCGCGTGCTGAAGGGGCGGATCGGCAATATTCTGCCCATCGTCGATCCGAACATCCGCACGGCGAAGGTTCGTCTGGAGGTCGAAAACCCGGGTCTGATGCGAATCGGCATGTTTGTCACCGCGACTTTCCACGGGCTGACGACGGAACAACATGCTATGGTGCCGGCCACCTCGATTCTGCATCTGCACGACAGGGAGTGGGTCTACACACCGATAGGCAACGGCCATTTCCGCCGCTTGGAAGTGGTGGCTGGGAACATGCTTCCCGGCGGCCAACAGGAAGTTATCAGTGGCATCAAGCCAGGCGATCGGTTCATCTTGAATGCGCTGGTGTTTCAGAACACGGTTGAACAATGAGAGGTCGCAATAAATGATTGCAAAGATTGTCGATTTCGCGCTGAATAACCGCTTTCTGGTAGTGGTGGGAGCTATCCTGCTGCTCATCTGGGGCGGGATTTCCTTCCATCAACTGCCCGTCGAAGCGTATCCGGACGTGGCGGATAACTACGTGGAGATCGTCACGCAGTGGCCGGGAATCTCCGCAGAGCAGATGGAGCAGCAAATCACCATCCCGCTCGAGATCGTGATGAACGGCATGCCGCATGTGACTCACCTGCGGTCGTTTTCTCTGTTTGGCTTGTCCGATATCAAGATCATCTTCGACGACGACGAGCTGAATGCGTGGGACCGCGAACGGGCTCTCGAACGACTTTCCTACGTCAGTCTGCCCCCTGCCGCCGTTGCCGCCGGTGTGGCGCCGCAAATACAGACCGACTGGAGCCCGGCCGGGCAGATCTATTTCTTCACGCTGCACAGCACCAATCCGGCGTACGACGTGATGGAACTGAAATCGCTCGAAGACTGGGTGATCGAGAAGAACCTCAAGGCCGTTCCCAACATCGTGGATGTGGCCAGTTTCGGCGGCCCCACCAGGGAATACCAGGTTCGCGTGGACCCGGAGAAACTCATTTCCTACGGCCTCAGCATCAGTCAGGTGGAGCAGCAGCTTTCGAACAACAACGCCAATTCGGGCGGCAGCTTTGTCGAAGCCGGCCTGCAGCAGATCAACATTCAGGAAGTGGGTCTGGTGAAGAGTGTGCAGGATATCCAGAACACGGTCATCATGGCGAAGAATGGCACTCCCATCCGTGTGAAGGATATCGCCGTGGTCTCGCAGGGTCCGAAAATCCGTTTGGGCCAGTTCGCCAAGGCTATTCGGCACGAAGATGGCAAGCTCATCGATAACGACGATGTGGTGTCGGGGATCGCGCTGCTGCGCAAAGGGGCCGACGCCGACCTGGCGCTGCAGGGGATTCACAAAAAAGTACAGGAACTGAACGACACGATTCTTCCGGCGGGCGTGAAAGTGGTGCCGCTTATCGATCGCAGCGATCTGGTGAAATACACCACCGATACGGTGCTGCACAACCTCAGAGAGGGCATCATTCTGGTGGTGCTGATTCTGTTCCTGTTCCTCGGCAATATCCGCGGCGCGATTATTGTGGCCATCACCATACCGTTCGCGCTGCTGTTCGCCGCATCGTGTTTAAACCTGAAAGGGATTCCGGCCAACCTGCTGTCGCTGGGCGCGCTGGATTTCGGCATGGTGGTGGATGGCGCGGTGGTCATGGTGGAGAACATCGTGCGGCACCTCGGCCGTGGCAACCGGGATGGCAAGACGCCCAAGCAGCAGATCTTCGAAGCGGCGCACGAAGTTCAGCGGCCGGTGTTCTATGCCATCGCCATCATTATCACCGCCTATCTGCCCATCTTCACGCTGCAGCGAGTGGAAGGGCGTTTGTTCAAGCCGATGGCCTGGACGGTGGCGTTCGCACTGCTGGGAGCGATCATTTTTTCCATCGTGATTGTGCCTGCGCTATCGAGTCTTTTCTATCCCCGCGGGACCAAGGAATGGCACAACCCGGTGATGGTGTGGCTAACCAAGGGATACCGGCGGGCGCTGCGCGTGGCCGTGCGCGCGCGTTACGTCACGGTGGGCATCGGCGTGATCAGCTTTTGTTTTGTGATCTACCTGACGGTCGGCGGCGTAATCGGCTCCGAATTCCTGCCGCATCTGGATGAAGGCGCGCTGTGGGTACGCGGCACGCTGGCTCCGAGCACGGGACCTACCGAAGGGATTCGGCTGATGAACCAGGCGCGGCTCATTCTTTGCTCATTTCCCGAAGTGACACAATGCTCCAGCCAGACCGGGCGGCCGGACGACGGGACGGATACGACGAGCTTTTTTAATACAGAGTACTTCGCGGATCTTAAGCCCAAGGAAAAGTGGCGGCCCGCTTTTCATCAGAACAAGGAAGAGGTAATTGCCGCTATGGACCGCGAACTGGAGAAACTGCCGGGAGTGGTCTGGGGCTTCTCCCAGCCGATCGCCGACAACATGGAAGAAGCGGTCAGCGGAGTCAAGGGGCAGCTTGCCACCAAGGTCTACGGCGACGACTTACACGTTCTCGAAGACAAAGCCGAAGAGGTCGTCAATGTCATGCGCAAGATTAAGGGAATCGAAGACCTGGGAGTTTTCCGCGTGCTCGGTCAGCCCAACGACAACTTCATTGTGGATCGCCAGGCGGCCTCGCGCTATCAGATCAATGTGGCGGATGTGCAGGACGCCATCGCCACCGCCGCCGGCGGCAACGCTCTCACTCAAGTACTGCAGGGCGAACAGCGCTACGACCTGGTGATGCGTTATCTGCCGCAGTTCCGCAACACGAAAGAGGCGATCGCCAACATCCGTCTGCTGGCCCCCAGCGGCGAACGGGTCTCGCTGTCGCAGCTTTGCAAAGTGGAAGAGCGCGATGGCGGATCCGAGATTTACCGGGAGGGGAACCAGCGCTATGTCGCTATCAAATACAGCGTGCGCGGACGCGATCTGGGCGGCGCGGTGGGGGAGGCGCTGCAGAAAGTTACCGCCGGGGTAAAACTTCCGCGCGGGTATCACATCGATTGGGAGGGCGAATACGAGAGCGAGAAACGCGCCGAGGCGCGGCTGTCGATCATCGTGCCCCTGACCGTGCTGCTGATCCTGATCATCCTTTACACCATGTTTCGCTCCTTCAAATGGGCGCTGCTGATTCTGGTGAACGTGATGCTGGCGCGCATCGGCGGTCTGGTGGCGCTGGTGGTCACGCACACCAATTTCAGCGTGTCGTCGGGCGTCGGCATGCTGGCGCTCTTCGGCGTTTCCGTGCAAACGGGAGTCATCATGCTCGAGTACATCAATCAGCTGCGCGCGCGCGGTCACACGGTCGAGGACTCGGCCGTCGAAGGCGCGGTGCTCAGGCTCCGGCCCATCATGATGACCATGCTGGTGGCCACGCTGGGATTGCTCCCGGCCGCCATGTCTCACGGAATTGGTTCGGATTCGCAGCGCCCGTTCGCCATTGTGATTGTGGGCGGATTGCTTTCCGACCTTGTAATGAGCATCTTCCTGCTGCCGACTTTGTATGTCTGGATGGCTGGACGGAACGACGTGTTGCCGGAACCGGAGGTGGAATTCGATGAGGCGGTTTAGAACGCTTGCGCTGTGCGCTTTGTTCGCGCCCCGGCTGCTTCCGGGCGTCGACGCTTCGCCACAAATCGTCGAGGTGAGTAAGACAGACCGCATGGACTTCCCCGTCAACGGGACTCTGCGCGTGCAGAACTCGACCGGCGAACTGACCATCGAGGGCTGGGACCAGTCCGGAATTGAGATCACCACCACGAAGTCCAGCAAAGAAGCTCGCCCTGCCGCCGATCGCGAGAAGGTAATGAAGGATCTGGATCGCGTGCGCATTTCGACGAAGCGTAACGGCGATGAGCTGGTTTTGACGACCGAGTATCCCCGCCATCGGGCGTTTCCATGGGTAACGCCCCTTCAAACCGTGACGAACTTCGACCTTGTGTACCTGATCAAGGTTCCCCGCAACGCCAAAATCATCGTGAAACATGGTGACGGCGACGCATATATCAACGACTTGGCGGGCAATATCGAAGCGAAGGCGCGGCAGGGGATGATCGCACTGCGCCTCGTGAGCGAAGCGTCTCCGGTCATCGACGCGAAGAGCGACTGGGGCAGTGTGAACTCCGATTTCGCCGGCAAGGAAAACCGGCATCCGTTTCCGTTCGGGCACAGCTTCGTCGAAGCTGCCTCCGCTCCGCAGAATCTTCATCTGAGGATCGGCTATGGGGACATCGTCATCCTGAAAGCGCACGAGCCAAAGCCGCCCCCTCCCGCGAATTAATCATGATTAAGGACCAAAAGAGTGTTCCAGCAATGACACGCGACGACGTACATGCTCGCATCCTTCGAACGGGTGTGGTTCCGGCCATCCGCACGGCCTCCGCCGAAGATGCGCTTTTTGCGGCGGATGCCGTCTTTCACGGCGGAATCCACGTGATTGAACTGACGATGACCGTTCCCGGTGCGCAGGAGGTGCTGGTTGAACTGCGCCGAACCCATCCGAAGCTGATGGTCGGGGCCGGCACCGTTCTGGATGTTGCAACGGCCACCAAATGCGTGGATGCGGGCGCCGCCTTTCTCAGCAGTCCGGGCCTCGAGCCGTCGGTCGTCGCCTTCGCGGCCGAGAACAATGTTGCGGTAATTCCCGGCGCACTGACGCCCTCTGAAGTGATGATGGCGATGAAGGCCGGCGCCGATTTCATCAAGGTGTTTCCGTGTTCCGCGGTCGGCGGTCCAGGTTACATCAGAGCGCTCACGGCGCCGTTTCCTAATGCTCCCCTGATGGCTTCGGGTGGCGTGAACCAGGTGACGGCGAGGGATTATCTCAGCGCGGGCGCATTGGTTCTCGGTATCCGGGGAGAACTGATACCGCACCAGGCGATCGAGAGGCGCAATGCGGAATGGATCCACGAGCTTGCAGGCCGGTTTATGAATATTGTGAAGCAGAGCCGAGCCCAGCGCGAAGACTGAAGCGCCAGGAAACGTATGAAGATCCGACACTATACGGATCTATCGAAGATGACCTTGAGCGTGATGCGCCGTGGGGGGACTCTCGCGTAAGTTTGGGTTTGGTTGCTTTCAATCTTCGCAGGCGGTCGAAGGCGGCCGGGTATAGTCACATTCACCAGACGAACATTCTCTTCGTTCTTATCCTTGCTATTCCTTTGCCGCCGAACTCCGTCTGCGAGACACGGGCCTGGCAGGCCGTTCACGATTCGCGGCTCCGCGCGCCGCCGATGGATCGGGCCACGATCGAACTGATTTCCGCATAAGGGCAGGCTGTAGCGCCTTCCTCATGCTTAAGTGGTTGGGGGGCACACCGCGCCTAACGTCTTAGAACGGCGTTTTATGCGGCTGCGAGCTTCGCAATGGTTGCCGATTGACGAGCGTTGCAGAGCTGCGCGGCCGGGTCCGAAGGAAACCGCAGATAGCCACCAGCCCCAGAACGGATGGGACAATGGCGGCCCAGGGCATGAAGCGTGCGAAGACGGTGCCGGAAAATGCGGAGGCGATCGCGATGTAGGCGCTCATCATTTTCACAAGGTGTTCCTTGATCCAAACTCGCTTCAGCCAGGCGCGCGGGAGGACATGGCGGAGAAGATCGTAGCCGCTCATCAATACAAGTCCGCCCAGGATGGACCAGGTGAGAACCGGCGACCAGGGTTGACGGAGGTAGTGCATGATGGCTATGAAAATCCATGGCGTGAGCGCGCCGATAACGCTGGCGGCGGTGTCTATGGGTTGAGGCCGGCGTCCGCGAAGCTGCAGCGCCCGGTAGCCGGCGAAAACGTCGTAGAAGCTGAGCAGCGTGACTACCGCCAGGAAGGATCGAAACTCGAATACGGCCAGCCCTATGGCGGCGGTGGCAACCACAATTCCATAGGCGTAGATAAACCACCGGCCCGCACGGATGTGCCCCGGTCCGCCCTTGCGGCTCACGATGGCGATCATGCCAAGGCAAAGCGCGGCGGCTCCGAAGATAACGTGAACCGCGATGTTCATCCAGTGAGGCAACGAGTGCGTGGGCATTGCTATCAATTATCGATTTCAAGTAAGCTCGCCGGCGCCCGCCCGCAAATGTCTGACAGGGTCGTCGGGACCACCCTCGTCCTGCTGCTCGCATCTTTCATGCTGTTTTTCTTCCAGGCAATACTGGATGCGCGGTTCGCCGAGGGACTGGATCTGTTGGAAGGCGTTGCCGAGCGATCTGTAGGTGGAAGCAATAATAACAGGTTTTTGGAATTATGCCCGAGAACGGGGCGATGCCGAGGGGGGGGGAGGGAGGAAAAAGGGGGGGGGGGGGGGGAAAGGGGGATGGAGAGGGAGGAGGGGAAGAGGGAGGTGGGAAGGTAGTGGGGGGGAGATACGTTGCGGGAGGAGGGGTGAGGGGGGGGAGAAGGGGGAGGGGGAGGGGGGGGAGGGAACGCATATAGGCAGGCGGGGGAAGGGGTACAGGGATTCGGGGAGTCGGTGGAAGTCGGGAATTGGGGGGGCCGCCGATGCTTCGGAGACCCCGTGTGGGAATCGCAGGGGACCCCAGGAGTGTGGAACATACCAGAGGAGAAAAACAAATCTAAAACGGAACGTTGGCCCGAAGCCTGCATCCTGCTGCGCGCCTCGGCATTATGCGTGCCTCGGCGTCCCATAAAACCGGGCTTGTTCGTGCTAAACTCGCAACCGTGAAGCGCGGATCGTCTGTCGCCAGCTTCGTCTTCGCCGCTCTCTCGCTGACCGTGTTCGCGGCCGCCCAGACCTCGGGCGGCGCTCCCGATCGAGACTCGAACGCCGACCAGACCATTAACATCCGCGTCGACACCAATCTGGTAGTCGTTCCCGTCACCGTAACCGACAAGGCCAATCGTTTCGTCCTGGGGCTCGAAAAGAAGGACTTTCAGATTTTCGAAGGCGATACGGAGGAAAACATCACCCACTTCTCCGGCGAGGATGCTCCGCTTTCCGTGGGATGCTCATCGATACCAGCGGCAGTATGGGCCTGAAACTCGATACCTCGCGCGCGGCGGTCAGCGAATTACTGAAAACCCTCAACACCGAAGACGAGGCGTTTCTGATCGAGTTCAACGACAAGGCGAGTGTCCTGCAGGGTCTCACCAGCCGCATGGAAGACGTGCAGAACAAGCTCGATTCGCTGCATACCGGCGGCTTGACGGCGCTGCTCGATGCCATCCATCTCGGGCTCGAAGAGATGAAGAAGGCAAAGAACCCCGCAAGGCTCTGGTGGTTATTTCGGATGGCGGGGACAACAGCAGCCACTATACGCAGCACCAAATCAAGGATCTGGTGCGCGAAGCCGATGTGCAGCTTTACGCCATGGGGGTCTTCGAGCCGGTGCTGTTTCCCGGCCTGAGCAAGGCTGAGATTTCGGGACCGCTATTGCTTGCCGAGATCTCGGAGCAAACGGGCGGACGGGCATTCGGCGCTTCGGAATCCAGCCAACTGCCGCTCATCGCGGAAAAGATCGCCATCGAACTGCATAACCAATACGTGCTGGCGTATGCTCCGGCGAATCAGACTCGCGATGGGAAATATCGAGCGATCACTTTGAAGCTGCGCCAGCCGAAAGGCTTAGGCGACCTTAAAGCGCGCTGGAGACTCGGCTATTACGCACCGACCCAGTAAGTTGGAAGGCCAAAAAGGCCTACTCCACAGCCTGTGAACTGGCTCTATCGATGTCCGATCGCACCGCGCGGCATAACGGGATGCGGAACTGCCGGACGCGGCGTGCTTATATAGCCGGGGGTAAACGGTCGGGTGGAAATTCCGCGATAGGTATTGAGCCCGCCCGGATACACTGGCGCGAAGCGATACCCCGAAATATAGCCGGGGCCGCTATGAGTGACGGTGCGATAGACCAGAGGCATCACCGATCCGTACATGCCATACGGGTAGCCGCCGTAGTACACGCCGACATAAGGATTGAGGTACATATTGCTGGTCAGCGGCGGTATCGTCGCGAGCGGCACATAGCCAGGCCAGCCGTTCAGCCCAGCGGAGTAACCCGGATACGCGCCAAGTGCCCCGGCCGCATATGTCGGATCCGGGTCGGTCATGGCGGGGTCATCCTGCGGGTCCGCGATATTCTGCGTGCTGGCAA
>CAVRCX010000018.1:0-828656 GCA_963719785.1 Terriglobia bacterium | reverse complement strand
CCTTATTTGGAAATCAGAAAGTCAATCAATAGAGTACATTACAGTAGTAAGGCGATGGGGCCTGTCCAACACTGATAGAGCGAGGCAACAAATCCAGAGATTGCCTACAGTACATACACCGTCATTTGCTCCAGTATCCGCTCTCGGGGGCGCTCTGCTGGTCTCCACAGTACTGTAGTCTAACTCTAATAACACATCACTCCATATTCATATCTTAGTAATGTAAAACCTATACAGTGAACTCTAATCATGCTACATGATAATCTGAAAGCAAGAAAATGCCACATGATAATCTAAAAAAAGAAAATCTCGTGCTTACTTCATCTATCCATCTGAGCAATATACTGGCGAGTATCTTGATTATATCAAATATTGGTACTTTTCTATTACAGGTACATTGCATACCTGTAATTTCGATTCCAATTTTGCCTGGCAGAAGTGAAACCAAAATTATAGAGATTCGGTTTTGATGTGAAAACAATTTGAAATAAAACTCTAAGAAATTCTCATCTACACTCTAGGAAATTCTCATAAGAATTATGTTTACTCAATTACAACACGTTTCAAAAAATTAGGCAAGTTTTTTCCATAAAGAAAATGTCTAGTCTATTTCTCAAAATAATGTATAATAATCATCGTAGGCGTGGGCGAAGAGTACACCCGCTGGTGTGATGTGCTAAAAACAATGGACCAATTAGAAGAATAATACAATAACCGGCATACCCACTCGATCATTAAATCTGAAGCACAACTATTCTAAGCGGTTCGCTAAAGCTGGAGTGCTGTAGGAATTGTGGTAAGCGCTCTTCGTGGAGAGCGCTATATGTGAACAGCTGATCCTGAAGCTCGCCTCGAAGGAGCCATTACTCGCCAATGAATGAACAGGATACACATCTCGCTCGCTTCTCGAGTGCCCATATTTGCAGTACAGTACTACATACTCTCATTGTCTCAACAAACTCCAGGATGCATGTGAACAATGTGAACAAGTGGCTCTCCATTACTCCCACAGTCCCACACATAAATGTTATCGCTTGTTTCTATCTCGACCTTCGAGTCCCTAATCAATGAAGAGAACTCTAGTCGAGTAACTGACTGGCACATCGGGAGTTCGCAGTTCAGACTTCAGATCCGCTGGACACACGAAACGAGGCGCGTTCACCGCCGCAGCCACGGAGATAGTCTGCCGACTGTGCCGAGATAAGTAGGATGTGCGGTAAAATAAGGATAATTAATTACGTAGTCGCTTCAAGATGGACATGAGACTGACAACGATTGTTCGAATACCAAATTTGGCGCCCCCAATGCCTCGCTTCGAATGATCGGCAGCTGCTAATTTTGGACAGTTTCTGGTTCTTTCCGATATACTCGTATTTACACTACACTGATAAATGATAACAGAATTGCCTAAAATTTTATTCTGATAACAGATAATCTTAAAATTTTAATTGCCGTCAATCAGTAATCAATAATCAATAGATCCGACGGCGCATCAATACACCCACGCAGCACCGATTTCTCCATCGAGATAGATATATCCCCTCCTCCCTTAGAGATATCCTCCCCCCTACAAACCTACCAGCAA
Organism: Terriglobia bacterium; assembly: GCA_963719785.1. Taxonomy (GTDB): domain Bacteria; phylum Acidobacteriota; class Terriglobia; order Bryobacterales; family Bryobacteraceae; genus BOG-234. The sequence goes on along the minus strand of CAVRCX010000018.1, from coordinate 827,071 downwards.
GCTGGTCTCGCCTAGTTCAACAAACACGCGGGCGAGGGCCACCGGCGTGAACCGGGGGCTGCCGTTGAGTGCAACGGTTTGGACCCACACTGAAGGCGCAAGATCAACATGTCAAAGGGGGTGAGGCTCGTGAGACGCAAGGGGCCACAAAAACAAACACCAAGTGGCTAATTAAATCGGAATTAAACCCCTCTTAAACTCGATGAACTAATTCACTAGTCAGAAGTCACTCTCTTTATTGTGCCCTAATCTGATCATCAGCCCACAAAAGTAGATGCAGGTGGCAGCGATCAATCAACCACTCTTATCGTCCACCGCTTTGTGTTGGAAGCACGTTCCACTCGTATCGCATTCACTTCACAAGTATGAATTAATCGCATGGCGCGAAGAAGGCGGACGAGCCGCACTCGAGCAGTGCTCTCTGCCTTGCAATGTAAATATTCTGTACTCGCACTTGTAAGTATACGAGTACGTTATAAATAATTCTAATTCATAACTCTCATGAATGGAACGGAACACACACGTCAAATTGAAACCGATTCAATGCGCAGAGCAGCTGAATGGGGTTGAGAGCGCTAAACAAACAGGCGGGCTTTCAAGTCGCCAGCAGTGGCAGCAGTCTCGTTTCGCAAAGCACTCGAGTGGCCGCTCAGGCCGAGTGGGCCGAGTGCGAACACTGCAAAGACTGCAAAGACTTGCAGATTACAACGAAGTCTCCGCGATTACTGCGAAGACTCAGCGAAGACAGTGAACGGCTCGCTCTGCCTCCCACGCGTCTCGAATAAGAGGCCTCTCGAGCCGCAGACGAGCCTCCGGTGGCGTGCAAACACTCGAGCCGCCACCTCAACTTCGGGGCGGGGGAGTCGGCCAACCCGGCGCGCAGCACTCGAGCGCACTAGAGAACAGTCGAGCAAACACGCGCACGCGATAATGAACGCGCCCGAGAGCCGCACACGAGTGGCATCGAACAAAGTGCATCGACATCTTCAACTTGTGAACAGAGAGCAACTCGAGCGCAAGTCATGAAAATGAAATCACTGTGCATATGAACATCGAAATGTGATATGAGCATTTGTCAGAGAGGGCGCGTGTCCGCAAGTCAGATGAGACACAAGGTGACACTGACAGTGAATGTCATCACTCATCGGCATCATTTTAGGACGTTAGCAGACGAGTTCCAGAGGAGAGGGCAACGACGACGACGACACGAACGGAGGCGGCGAGCCGGCGAACACTAGTGGCGGAACGAGCCGAACTGCTTGAGGCCGGAGGGCATTAGCGAAGCGCGCTGGCTGCCCTGCGCTGGAGGGCCCGCCGCCAGCTGTTTCTGCTCCTCCTGCGCACACGTCAAGTCACAAGGCACAGTCACAAGTCGCATCCCAATCACACGAGACGAGAAGCGTACAGCTGCACTGCAAATCACGGCCGTGTACTCGTGAATGGTGAATGGTGAACATTGAACGACGCAGCGCGCCGCCCACACCAAAACCAACAACAGTTCAGTGAAACCTGAGGCGAGGGACGAGAACACTCGGCAGTGGGCATCGAGCGAGCGGCCCACGTATTGACAGAGCGCGCAGGGAACATAATCAAGAGATTGGGAGAGGAGTTGGGAGCAAAGAGCAGAACGCACAGCGCTACAGCACCGCGCACTCCTCAGCTGCATACTAGTAAGTATATTAATACTCATATTCTCACACTCTCACACTCTCATACTCGTGCACTGCAGAGTCACGAGGCGCCGCTCCGTGCAGCGCTTAGATCTTTAGATCTCTGCGCCCAAATACTGTACTGACATCACATAACAATCGATCGGGAAGCAATTTGGCTGTCCATTAATATTATTTTATGGACGAATCCAACATTCTCATGCCTGATGCCCAATCTCTGCTCATTCAGTCGTGATATCTAAACTCGTATCCTAAGTTTAATAGCAGGTGGGAGTGCTCACGTCTGAGGCACCCAGATAAAAGTGTGAAGTTACTAGAGACATAAAGATCCGAGACAATCCATCGTGCTTAACTGCTCGTGAAGCTATTAATTAATGTGTGTTCAATTAAAACGAAACGTCGCGATCATGGAGAGAGACTAGTGCTATTCTAAATGACTAGACTGATAATACAGTATTTTACGTAAAATTACAGTAATTGAGCCAATGAGTCAACTGTGAGCCATAAATCACTTCACCTGGTGTGAATGGCTGTGTAAAGACTGTGGACGACGACAATGTGAACAGATGAGAATCTCGAGCGCGGCGTGGGCCACAATGCTCGCTCCCGACTCCCACACGATCGTATCGTTCGCATCGTATCGAGCCCAACGCACTTCAAGCAGCCAACGAGTACACAGCTGGCGATGATCGAGCGACAAGCGCTCCGAGCGATCGCCAATGAACGACAAATGAACTGTCGTTCATTGCATTGCGATGCGACCCTAATTAGGCGCGCGCACACACACACACACACAGCCACCTCATTGAGAGTGTTAGTGCTAATGTGAGGCACACGCACACACTTGCCTTGACTTGGGATTAATGACTTGAGCCCTCTGAGCCGGCCCTTTGTTCAAGAGCCGGTGACGATCGTAGCAGCTAATGAATGTGCGCGTGCGCATGACTGCATTCGTTTATGAAGCGCGAGCCTCGTCAAGTCACAAGTGAACAGCTCTCGAGTGCGCGCCATTTATGAACGCGCTTGAAACGATCGGGGGCGGACGCCGACGTGTCGCGCTCGCGTCGAATATGCGTGCGCGTCAATTGACGAGCGTCCGATTTCTAGTAATCCCGCAGCGAGCTCAGGAGGTATGCTAACTGCTCGAGGGTCAAGTGGCCTGAGCACACACCAGCAGGAGCTGCTGTTTCTCACGGAACACCTCCAGCGGGTTGCCCTGAGACCGGTAGTATTCCAACACAGGCCGTATGTCTTCGACGCCGCTCGACCCGATCACTACAGGCATAAACAATATCAAATTGTGTAATACTGTAAAATACTATGTTTAATTTAAGGCAATGAACGAGACTGCAGAGGAAGGGAGAGCAGATCATAAATTAGGTGAACTGTAAAGTGTGTACGATAGGCTATACAAGTATACTGTATTAGTATTAGTATTTCATAAACGAATGCCGGGATTCGCACATGTAAATCGAATTATTAAAATTGTTTTTGAAATTATTGAAGGAAAAGGTAAAGATTTGGTTCTCGAGATTTCCCTACTTTATACAGTAGTAAATTTTTTGAAGAGAATTGCTTAAAGGAAACGCAATCGATAGAGCGCATTCAAATTCCACTCGTACAGTGAGCATCAGTGTAAATTCAACGCAAATTTCCACCTTAAAGCAAATCTCGAGAACCAAACATTTGCGCATTCTAAGATAATCTTTATCTCCATATAAAAAATTGTAATTATTTTTTATATGTATGATTATTTTAATATATGTAAATTTATGAAAAATTGTAATTATTCGATTTACATGTATGATTTCCGGCAATGTATTATAAACAATAAAAACAATCATTAAATAAATGTACAAACACTGTAAATATCAAAACGGAAGCATGTACCCGTATACTTTCGTTTTGATATAGGAGTTTGGAATAACGTTTTATTTTAGTAATACTGTAGTCATCATCGGCTTAATAGTAAGCGATTAAAGTGGTGATTATTGTTTGAATTAATTTTTGAATGTTTAAATCAATGCGATAACGTTTTATGTACGAAGTTTATGTTTTAATACAATGTACAATAAATAATGTTTAGTAAATTTACATGTACAATAGTAACAAATAAAAAGAATAGCGACTTGAAATTCATCGAGTAGCAATATCGCTTTCTAACAATAAGTACTGTATATCGCTTTCAAACAATAAATTAAAGAATAAACTTCAATTAACTATAACATGTACATGGAATAATATAGGCAGAGATTAAAACATTTATTTTGTTTTAATTAATTTAATATATTTTAGTTTTATATTAGTTTTACAAAACAATTTTTCACAAGTAAATTGTGAAAAAAAAATTTGCCCTCGGTGGAATTCGAACCCACGACCTCCTGCATTCGCGGCAAGCGTCTTACCGCTTTTATATAACTTTTCTTTGAAAAATACACTAGTATAAAACAAGCTGTACAAGAGTATGCATTTTCAGTACAGTTATTTAAGGTTAATGTAAAACAATTACAGTATATGTTAAATTAATGTTAAACAACAATACTCGTACAGTAGAATACATAAAACAGGAATTGATTTTTTGTTATGTGAATTATCACATTTTCAAATGATAAGGCTAGAATCAATCCAGATTGTTTCTGTCTCCTAATGCCAGATGGTTTCTGGCTGGGTGCTAATGTGGAAGTTGAGTATTACTCAACAATGAAAGTTATATCATATATGCCTCAGCGGAGATTAGTTCCTACCGTGAGCCCCTGTGGCTCAGTGGTTTAAAGCGTCGGTCGCGAATACCGAAGGCGCGGGTTCGAATCCCGTCAGGGGCATGATAAACTTTTCACAAAATCAATATAATTTAAAACAGGAATTGTGCACTACATATACTCGTACAATATACTCGTAAAAAAGAGAAAGAACAGAGAAAGAGCTGACTCCTGAGGAAGTCGGCGAGATCGAAGAGAGTGCGGTCTGTGAGGTCGCCATCCCACTTGTGCAGGATGAGCGCGTTGGACGGCGTGAACTTGTAGACCTTACTGTCCACGTCGACCGACACCACTCGAGGCAACTCGCGACCCAGACAACGGATGTCCTGTGCACCCCGAACGAGAATGTGCTAATAAGGATGAACATATATATATAATTAGTAATGAGTATTCTCGCGTAGTACTGATGCTACTGACTGTCATAGAAAAATATTTAGAACACATACTTATACACATAAAGTATAGTAAATTAGGCTAAAGTAATTAATATGTGTAAAATCGAGAGGGCGTTGTAGATGTAAAACCTCTAACGAGGAACACTATCCAACTGTATCCCACCGAATCGGTTAATTTTTATATGATCGTAAAGAGTACGTTAAGAATAACTTATTCCTAAAATCTTACGGGCCATTGGCTAGTTTTCACGAAGTTATAAAGGTTTTAAAGTTCAAATCTGCAGCAAATTTGCATTGTTTTCAATGGGAGGCGCAATCGAGAGAGCGCAACCGAACGAGATTTCGCATTAGAATTCGTCTCTCGATTGCGCCTCCCATTGAAAACAATGCAAATTTGCTGCAGATTTGAACTTTAAAACCTTTATAACTTCGTGAAAACTAGCCAATGGCCCGTAAGATTTTAGGAATAAGTTATTCTTAACGTACTCTTTACGATCATATAAAAATTAACCGATTCGGTGGGATACAGTTGGATAGTGTTCCTCGTTAAGGCCAATTCATACTTCGCCCGCGCCCGTCGCCCGCGCCCGTCGCGAAATCAAAAGCAATTTGATTTGGATTTTCCATAGTCGCCCGTGCCCGTCGACGGGCCGGGCGGGCGCGGGCGACGGGCGCGGGCGACGGGCGCGGGCGACGGCGGGCGAGAAATGTATTGCTCGCCCGCGCCCGTCGAAGTATGAATTGGCCTTTAGTCTACAACCACACTAAACTACCAATAGCAAAAATCATAAGAAAGTGAACCTTAAAATGAACACCATGCTCATAACGCGTAGAGTCGCGGAAGAGTCGATAGGAAATGTAACCCTGCTTGTCCATAGCATCGATAAATGGCCAGAGAGTCTGCATGAACATCAAAGAAATGAGAAAAGATTGAAGAAATTAATTTTATTGAACAAATTGAGTGCATGGAATAAGTCACAAAGCTCACGAAGGCACTCTCTTCTGTGAAGGTAACAATTTCAAAGATTGGAGGGGAACATTGCTCGAGAAGGTAGTCGAGACCGGGTCTTTTCTTCCACTGCCATCCTTTGTTAGCCTAAAACACAATAATCCGTTGAGAACTTATTTTCTGGTAATCAATAACTCCAGTTATTTTATTTAAAACAAATTAATTTCTCACAAAAAAATGTTTCACGAGAACGAGTACTTACATTCCACTCGGGTTTAATGAGCAGATCCTTGAGCTCAATAACGAGTGTGTAGGGAGGCTGGAAATAAGGTTCCTTGAGAGGAGGCGGGAGGAGCGTCTTTCGCGAGGGTTCCGCGATCTGCTTCTGGAATGCCCATGCAGCCTTGAATGCGCGTGCAACGTTCCGCAGGACAGGCGTCACTGCAGGCGAAAGAGAAAACAATCACGAAAATGTAATTCCACATAAACGAAAAGGTAATTCCATCCATCCATCCATAATTGCAATAAAATTTAACAAACGGAGTAGAGCATACTTTCAGAATACTCATCCGCTACCTATGAGAAATATAATATAAATATAAATATCCTACCAACAATGAGAAATATTTTTAAAAAGTACTGAAATTCTAAATAATTAGGAAATATATATATATACCGGTTGCCCCATTATCATCTACTGGTTCTTGGCCTGTAAGAAAGAGGTATACGAAATAAATATATTATTTTTCGAACTCGAATATAGTGCATACTAAAGACGGAAAAATAATTGAAAATAATATTAACCTTGAACGAGAACAAAGAGTACGAAGTTAGAGAGGAAGCAAAAAGGATAAACGTCATGCCAATTTTCCAGGCATGCTTTGGAGTACGCCAAGATTCATTGTCGGGTATTCTGAAAATTCGATTAATTAGCTTTCGTTTCTTTTTTAATCTCCTCCTTTTGAGGCTCGGAGGTATCAAACGTTGAAGTAGTTGGAGATAATGGAGGTGTTTGTTTCTGCAAAGGAACCTGCCGCTTAAGCAGTTCATTTCTTTCGCGCCATTCTCGCACTCGCTTTTCCTCACCTTTTTGGAGCTTCTGGATTATGTCTGGGGTTACAAAAGTAGGAGCATTACCAGCCCGTCGTGCAGAGAGGGACTCTGAACTGCTTCGCTTCCAACTTTTGAAGGCTCATTCTCAGTATCATGGGCTGTTGAGTCTTTAGCATATGAACACGAAACAAAGAATTTTAGGCTACTAGAAAAAGATATCGGACGAATAAAAGATGAAGAAAGCAATGTTGAAAATGCGTCGAGTGTTGTGAATTAGCAATAAGATGAAATGGATGCCTAAATACGAGAGGTAGAATATTAGATCTAAATGTTAAATCGTTGAGTGCCATTGTTTCTAAATATACATTTATGTTTGTGTACTGACTTTATATACTTGTTTGTATATCAAATTTGAGATCCCATTACCCGTAGGATCTCCTACGGTAACCGACAAAGGTCTTAAAAACAATGTGGTCAACCTACTGATCCAGAGTCTGCGTGGTCTTCGCAGTCTGCTGATTCGACGTACCCTCATCGATCACTTTAACCGTGGTCGAGATGTACGGGTTGCCCGCCGGGTCCTGCGACCACGTGCTCGTGGTATCGCGGAAAATGGTCGAACTGCTCGGCGACGGTTTCTCCACAAGTTCCGAGAGCAGCCCCATTTCCCACGCCGGCGTACCGCTCGCGTTCAGGAAACTCCACGTCTTCGAACCCACCCCGCTGGCGTCGGATAGCGTCATGGCGCTGTGCACGATCACCGAATTGGGAGCGTCCGGCCGGGAGATCCCGTAAGTCCACTGCGTGGCGTGAGCGGAATCCGCCGCCACGTAGCGCGCGCTCACCTCCCGCAGGCTCCGGCTCCCAACATAGGTGAAGCTCCCATAATTCCAACTGAGTTCACCCCCGTAAGGGGAAATAGCGCTCAGCAACTCTCCCGCGCCCGCCGAATCGTAACCGAACTGCCACGCATTGGCCGTCGGCACCGTCATGCCCGTCAGCAGCGTGGTGGTCAGCCCGCTATAGGTGGGGTCCGTGCCGAATGGCGGCCCCAGCGACGAGGAAGCATACGTCAGGCTGTAGGTTTCCGCCGTGCCGATGCTGTTAGCGATGCCGGTCAGATGCGGCACCGGCGAATCGGGATTGTACGTGAATGTGTATCCACACAGTTACCGAACCACCTCGGGGTCGACCCACCCAACGACTGGCCGCCCAACCGCGCAATGAGCGCTTTTTACCGCGTGCCTCTTGCCGGTTTCCACATCCACAACCTCGAGACTGTCGGAATCATCCCCAAAGAATAGGAAAGAGCATCGGCCCTCCTGCGTGGCAAACAAAAGAAGTCTTGAATCGGGAGACCATATCAGGTCGTTGTTTATGCCCGAAGCGCCGAGCTTCTTTCGGTGGGACGAATTCCTGGCATCAATGAGCACAATCCGCCCATGACCCGCAACGGCTATCCAGCGCCCGTCGGGAGACCAACTCCCCAGCCCCGCTCCTAAGGGCCGTTGCGCGCCTGTTTCCAGATTTATCAGGCTTAAGTGCACCCCGTCGCTACTGAGCAATTCCTTGCCATCGGGAGAAACTCTCCCCAGAGGCACCACCCCCACCCCAAATGATCCGCAGCCAGGCCCATTTGCGGCCCCTAAGAGCCGATTCGTGCCGGAACCTGGATCGATCTCATACGCGCCACACGGGTGATCCCGGCCACCACGGGTCCAAGCGAAAATGCGTCCCGATGCTGGAGATACAGTGAGCGACAGTATGTTGCCCAGCCCCTCCGACCCCGGCACAGGGCTCTGCCGCGTGGGACTGAACTCGACTTTGATGAGCGAATCCGACTGATGGACAACCCACGCCGAAGGAACTTGCAAATAGGCGGACTTCCCGTCCGGACCAAATGCGATGAGGTTAACGGTTCTCGGCCCTCCTTGAAGCGCTATCTCCTTTGCGCGATCGGCGCCCCAGGGGAAAAGGATAAAGGTGTTCACACCCCCTTCTTGAAAGTAGGCGGGGATAAAGCGCGATTCGCTTCCGGCGGCTAATAGTTTCCCTCCGCCGACAGTTCCGGTTAGCACGAGCAGGACTGCGGCGAGTCGCGAAAGACGGGACCAATCAGCCATTGCTATAACCCAGGAACGGACTTGCCCCAGCCGGGATTCCAGCCCGGCGGCTGCGGGAACCCCCCGGGGCCGAGGAGCCCGATCTGATTGAGAAGCGTAAAAGTGAAGCTATTGCTGTTGTAGAACCCATTCCCCGGGATGGGCATATAGGGAACGCCCGCCGTACCTTGGTAAATTCTGACGTCAATATCGAGCGCATCGACCTCACTGCATACGTTTTGGCCGCCCACGTCGGAGGCGAATAACTGGCTCAAGTCGTTGGGGTTGGTCGTTCCTTGATATTTTGGCCCCGGCTCGATATACCCATATAAATTGCCCCACTTCTTGCTGAATGGGTTCTTGAAGGGGGGACGGCGGGCTCCTTCCAGCGGATCACCTTCAAGCACCTCCTGGAAGGGCACTCCCCAGCCGGTTGTGGTTACATAAAGGTAAGTGTGGTTTCCGGGCGATCCCCCCGCGGACCGCACGTACAACGAAATCGAACAGACCGGGGGCGGCGGGGACGGCGGAGGAGGCGGCGGGGGCGGAGCAGACGTCGGAGGCGGCAGACACGGGCCCGGCGCATCGGGATCGAGCAGGTTCGCGCAGAACCAGCAAGCGGGAGAGTTCGGGTCACAATCAAAGCAATTTTCACCGTCCGAGTTACAAACACAGTCGTTCGGGTCACAATCGTCGAGGCCACTCGGATCATAACGATTGACCGGATCGCCGCGCGTGTATGAATACCGATTCCAACTCGCGGGACTCTGGGGCCCTCCGCTCGCCTTGTATGGGTCGGGGGTATTAAACCGGCCGTAGGTCGAGGCATAGTACCGCTGATCGGCATAATCGAACCCGGTAAACGAATCCCGGTTGTACGTAGCGAACTTCGTCCGGTCGTTACTGGTCGACGTGATTTCATCCCCGTAAGGATAAAATCGCGCTCCGCTGGCCCTGTTCGTGCCTGCAGGATCCCCATATACCGCCGCACTTCCCTCCCAAATCAGCGTTCCGGCGAACCATACACTGGTGCGTAATGGCGTGAAGCTGTACGTCGAACTCGAACCTGTCGTCGGCCCCACCATCGAGTAGACTCCCAGCTTTTCACCATACGCCCCATACAGAGTCCACTCCTCGGAACCGGTCGCCAGCCGCCGGTATAGCCGCATATTATCGGGCGCGTACCCGTAGTACTCAGTCCCGCCCGAAGTCTCCGCCGCCGAAGCCGTCCGATTTGCCTCGTCGTAAGTCATCGTTGCGCCCAGGCCCGACGTCATATTGCCGTTGGCATCATAGTAGCCACTCGCAAGCTGGTTCGTAGCCGCATTCACCGCGATCAGCGCTGACCACGGACCACGGTAGGTAGATAGGTTCAAGGGTTCTGCGTAGCGTGCGTAGGAGATCTCACGTCCCGACACCTCGCCTGACACTTCTAAGGATAGTCATCAAGGCCAGCTCGTAGGACGGCCCCCTCGGGTCTCCTTTCCAATAGCTAAGCCCAAGCTTAAAAAGCTTGCCACCCAAGCTGAAGTAAAGGCAAACGTTCCTTTGCGGTTCCTCATTAGGGATTCGCTCATGATCGAACGAGACCCGAACGACATCGGTGACACTCGCACTCTTCACATTCAAAACACTCTCGATCACCGCCTCGCCGTGAGCGAGCGACCGCACGTCTTCGGAGATCCAACTCCGTTCATTCTGAGCCTGCCGTCCCAGCGCCGCGAACGGAAGAAGGTAGATTTCTGCACCGCCGGACGGAATGAGGCCCTGGCCTAACGATAATCCAGGATCATAATTGTAGATAGTGGGCACGCCATTCGGCGCAACCGACAAGTGCCAACTGCCCGGAACTGAAAGGCGATATCTGTACTGCTCGCTGAAGTACGTTTGAACGCGGGCCACTGGGGCAGAAAACACGGACCCAGCAGAGGCCAGGACGATAACGATAAAACACCGAAGAAAACACATCTCACGTCACTATCCTCTCTTCGCTACGGGCAGGGGAAACCCAGATTGTTCGGATTCCCGCCCAGTTGGGCCATAATTCCTCCGACGTTATTTGCGCCAGGACCACAAGGAACCGTCAGCGTATCGACACAGTACGCTCCCGGCTGGCCGCTATATAGCAGGGCGACGGTGTTGTTGCCCTTAGCAATCTGACTTTCTACCACCTGACCCGCCGCTGGGACGCCAGCGCCCAAATCGGCGAACTTCACTGGAACATAGGAAGCCCTGCGCCCGTTCCCAACCCTGTGCAAAATCCCGAACGCGTTATTGTCGACGATCGCGACATGACTCGTCCCGAATGCAGATTCATTGCCCGCAATTCCAACGAGCACACGAGGATCGACGTTATCCTGTAGACCGACTGCAACAAACCACGAACCTAATCCCTCCAGCGGCGAATTCTTGACCGTCAAAAATGCATCTATAGCATTGGCCAATTGCTGCCCGCAGTTTACCTGAGGGACCGGCGTGTCGGGCGGGGATGGTGGGGCTGCGGTATAGAACATACCATTTAACGTCGCCCCACCCGCCGCGGCTACCGCCGCCAGGAAGGTCCCGTCATTAGCGCAGCTTCCCTGGTCTGAATACAAAGCCTGATCGGCATATTGGAGCCACAGCTCGTAACCAAAATCTGAGTCCCACCAATCCCCGTTCAAATCCTCGGTGCACAGGCCCTGTCGATCCAGGTGATTGATCGGGTCGCCCTCAACATAGGAATATCGATTCCAACTGCCCGGGTCGCTCGGTCCGCCGCTGGCTTGGTAAGGGTCTGCGGTGTTAAACCGGCCATACGTCGAGGCATAATATCGCTGATCGGCGTAATCGAACCCGGTAAACGAATCCCGGTTATACGTTCCGAATTTAGACCGATCGTTACTGGTGGATGTAATTTCATCCCCGTAAGGATAGAACCGCGCGCCGCCGGCCCGATTCGTGCCCACCGCGTCCCGGTAAACCGCCGCCGCTCCCTCCCAAATCAGCATCCCGGTAAACCAAACGCTGGTCCTTAACGGTGTGAAGCTATAGGTCGAACTTGAACCCGTCGTCGGACCTACCATCGAGTAGACGCCCAGCTTTTCGCCATACGCCCCATAGAGCGTCCACTCTTCGGAACCGCTCGCCAGCCGCCGGTAAATGCGCTTATTGTCCGGCGCATACCCGTAGTACTCAGTCCCGCCGGAAGTCTCCGCCGCCGAAGCCGTCCGATTTGCCTCGTCGTATGTCATCGTCGCGCCCAAGCCCGAGGTCATATTTCCGTTCGCGTCATAGTACCCGCTCGTAAGCTGGTTCGTGGCCGCATTCACCGCAATTGGGGTAGTAGTCCCGTTCAGCACTTTCGCCGTCAGGTTTCCGAATCCATCATACTGGAATGTCTGCGTCCACGGAGTCGGCGAAGATCCGTAATTCGGTGTCGAACTGGCCGAAGTCAACCGCCGCAGCAAATCGTACTGGTACACAATCGTCTCGCCCGATACTGAATCGACCACCTGCGAGATCTGCCCGTTGTTCTGCGTCGCCGAATAGCTGTACTGCAGCGATCCGTTGATTCCCATATAGGTCGTTGCCCATCCCAGCGAACCGAGCTGGCCATTCACGTTATAGCTCTCTACGATCTGGCGGGGCGCAGGACGAGCATGAGCGACCTATCGTCCGCAGCGTGTTGTCGGCTTTGTAGGTGTCACCGCGCCGTTTCCGGATTCGTCGCGGAAGTCAAGAGCCCCGCGTCGCTGTAATGTAAACGAACGTGCGCGTCTGCGTGGTGCTTCCCCGCGTCATCGAAACCCCATTCCTTTCGTTCATCCACCCGAACTGCGCACGTCAGTGCCCGAAAAAGGCATACAGAAAGATCCACGCCGGCCAGCCGAAGGCAAAGGGAAACTCGACAACGGCCACCAGGACGAACGGCACCTTGCTGGTAGCACGCTTAACTATCTTAACCGTGAGAGCTAACCAAATGAGGCCCAAGGAAATAGGAAACACCAATCTCCACGGCAGCGCTTCAGCCCAACGGCCTAGCACCGCCAAATAGAAGAATGATAACGCGCATAAAGCTAGCTGACATAAACATGCAAGAACCAGTCTCACGGCGGGTTGGCTCAGTGTGGAATGTAATTTCCCCAACCCGGCGCGTAGACATTGGGGGTGGGAATCGGGAGATGAAAGTCCTGAGCCAGCGTGAACGTAAAGCTGTTGCTGTTGTACCAGCCACCGCCGACCGATACGCCGGTGTACGGCACGATATTGTTGAGGCTCCGCGCTTCTTGTTCGAGCTGGACTACAAGTGAGCAGGGTTCAGCCTGGTTGAAGGTACGTACACTGGACGCGTTTTCGTCTTCACGGTAGAGACCCTCTGGCGACACTGCTGTGATGAGATTCCCAAAGCCGGTCCACACCGGGTGGGGGGGAGAGGAATGAAGAGACGACCGCGACTAATCGGAGGAGTGGGGACAAGCGTAACTGGAATCGGGTTCACCGGCCCGGCGTCTACAACATTCCAGCCCGAGGGATCATCCACAAAGAAAAAAGTGTGTTGGCCTGGAAGATAAGTACTTAACGCAGGCACATACCCAAACTCTATATCGCATTGGGGCAGGGGTGGCGGAGGAGGAGGCGGAGTGGCCTGCGCCATAAAGAATCCGCCGTTCAACGTGGCCCCACCCGCCGCGGCTACCGCCGCCAGGAAGGTCCCGTCATTAGCGCAGCTTCCCTGGTCTGAATACAAAGCCTGATCGGCATATTGGAGCCACAGCTCGTAACCAAAATCTGAGTCCCACCAATCCCCGTTCAAATCCTCGGTGCACAGGCCCTGTCGATCCAGGTGATTGATCGGATCGCCCTCAACATAGGAATATCGATTCCAGCTGCCCGGATCGCTTGAACCGCCGCTGGCTTGGTAAGGGTCTGCGGTATTAAACCGGCCATACGTCGAGGCATAATATCGCTGATCGGCGTAATCGAACCCGGTAAACGAATCCCGGTTATACGTTCCGAATTTAGACCGATCGTTACTGGTGGATGTAATTTCATCCCCGTAAGGATAGAACCGCGCGCCGCCGGCCCGATTCGTGCCCACCGCGTCCCGGTAAACCGCCGCCGCTCCCTCCCAAATCAGCATCCCGGTAAACCAAACGCTGGTCCTTAACGGTGTGAAGCTATAGGTCGAACTTGAACCCGTCGTCGGACCTACCATCGAGTAGACGCCCAGCTTTTCGCCATACGCCCCATAGAGCGTCCACTCTTCGGAACCGCTCGCCAGCCGCCGGTATATACGCTTATTGTCCGGCGCATAGCAGTAGTATTCGGTCCCGCCGGACGTCTCCGCCGCCGAAGCCGTCCGATTTGCCTCGTCGTATGTCATCGTCGCGCCCAAGCCCGAGGTCATATTTCCGTTCGCGTCATAGTACCCGCTCGTAAGCTGGTTCGTGGCCGCATTCACCGCAATTGGGGTAGTAGTCCCGTTCAGCACTTTCGCCGTCAGGTTTCCGAATCCATCATACTGGAATGTCTGCGTCCACGGCGTCGGCGAAGATCCGTAATTCGGTGTCGAACTGGCCGAAGTCAACCGCCGCAGCAAATCGTACTGGTACACAATCGTCTCACCCGATACCGAATCGACCACCTGCGACATCTGCCCATTGTTCTGCGTCGCCGAATAGGTGTACTGCAGCGATCCGTTGATCCCCAGCGAACCGCCCGCCCAATTGAGCATGGCAAGCTGGCCATTCACGTTATAGCTCCAGGACTCGGTATTGTAGTACGGAAGCGCGGACGACAGGTAACTCATGCTCGTCCTGCGTCCCGCCAGATCGTAGAGAGCGTTTTGCGCCCACGTGGTATTGTGGCCACCCGGCCCATACGTCGAGTCGTTATCGGTCAAAGATGTAGGCCTGCCCATCGTATCGAAGCTGTAAGTGTAGGTCACCGGCCCCGTCGCACCGAAGGTATCCCCGGGACGCGCGTAAGTCAAAACGTGTCCGGCCTGATCGTAAGAGTAATCGGCATCCAGAGTGCCCACCCCGGTCACCCAGCTGCTGTACTGATCGTAGCCCTGCCGCGTGATCTGCAAACGCTTCGCCGTAACCGCACCAGCCGGATGGTACGGCTAGTGGACTCAACGGGAAAACAATACGATTCTTATCGCCCACCCCAAAACTGCGAGCATACAGATTCCGATCAGCCGCACCTCCAGATTGTCCCCATTTAGCGGCCTGCATCGAGGAATATCACGTGTCAAAGTGACAGTAACACGCATCCACGGCGGAAGGCGCAACCAAACATCCGGAGCTATTAACATCACAATTCCATTGAAGAACGTCCATCCGGCAACAACACTCATCAACAGCCACGTTGCAGCAGCTTCCATTACCTTGCCCGAATAAATAATTGATAACAAACCGTAGCGACCAGGCAGACCGTCACAGCCCCTACCGCCCGGACCTGAGTCGCCCCCCATCCCGACGAATAGCGGGCTCTCGACAGACCACCACGGCCCGACAGCCAACCCGGCATCTCGAACCACGTGCGGGGAGATATCACCATAATCACGCCATTAAGTAACATGAGGGCCCCCAGCATTCCCACCGCGACAGCTGGCAGCACTGTGGTCACCTTCATGGTGGACAATTCAGCACGCACCAATTCCGGGTAACGCTTGCCGAAACCGGGTTTCTCGTGCCAACAGAAAAGCCGAAGACGGGCGGCCCACTGCCCGGAGAAAGAGTGACGGTCGATCCGGTGTAAGGAGTCGGCTGGAAAGTTATCGATCTGCTGTTCCCGTTGGCAATAGAATTGGGGTTCTGTGTTGCTGGTACGGACACGCGATTGATGTTCCAACCCGACCCAGCCATTATCCCCGCGCCACAGGTGGCGGTCAACCCACCGTACGACGTATTGGTCGAAGGCACATACGATCCATTAATGCCCACACCGCACATACTACCGAGAGCCCAGCCGAGCACCATCCCTGTGGACCCAAAAGACTGCCGACGGCCGCGCCGACGGCAAAAGCCTCAAATTGAATTCTGTTACCGGAATATGTGAAAGCTGCCATGGAACGGCGAAGTGCCCTCATTGCCTCGGGTCTGGCGAAGAAGAGCTATCATTTGCAGATTCATGGGCTTTTCTCCCTACCGCCCCTTGCTTGGGTCGTTTGCATCGGAGCCCCTGTCAAATAGGCGTTCCCAGCGTTCGCTGGCGATCGGTCCCGTTATACTCCGCACGACTCGGTCCGCTCCGTCTGTCGGGCCGTGATCGGTCCGATCATAGAAAGTTACCCACAAATTCCGCCGAAGACCCGAAAAAACAAGGACCCATCCGATTGACCGCGACCATCGAGCCCAGCGCTTTTGAGCCAACTTCCGCCTACCCGCGGCAACGGCAAATGAGAAATCGATCCTGCCTCTCAATGTCACAACCGCCCGCTGCGCGTTCTGATCCAGTAATAGCGATCGTTATCCATGTTCATTCCGGGCGTCATAACAACGGCTGTCGCCCCGTCCCGCACACGCACAACGATGAAATCGGTACTGGGCCAAGTAAGCGGATTTCGGAATATCAGTTTCTCGTCCAGGCGGGTGAACAGAACGTACCGGGAGTCTGGGGACCAGCGAGGGAAACCTGTCACCTTCATGCCGCTCACCAGGACCTTCCAGGCGCCGCTCTTCAGGTCGTAAAGCGCAAGAGCGTCCGCGGCTGAACGGAATGCCAGATATTGCCCGTCGGGAGACCAGTCGGGGTCCGCGCCCTCAGCTACGTCCCTTGCCTTCTGTTTCGTCGTGTCATATATAAAGACGGTCCCTCCCAGGGAATACGCCAGGCGGGAACCGTCCGGCGCCCAGGAGAAATTCTCGCCGCGATAGTTCTGGAGGGCCGTCCTTTCCGGGTCGTTGGCGTCCAGCATCAACGAATAAACTTCATGAACCGAGTCCCACGAGAGCGGGCCATATTGCAGCGAGACTCTATAGGACTTTGCGTCGACAAACAGTGCCGCGACCTTCTCGGCACCGGGGGAAAGTACGGCCCTCATCGGCCACACGTTTAGCCCGGTTCCGCCGATGACGCCGCGTCCGATCTCAAAGAGCGATAGACGAACCGATAACATACGATCGAGAAATTCATCGTGAAATCGCGACAAGCCTCTTGAGGAGCCAAGAACAATCTGATTGCGCGGCTCTATATCATAGAGGCCGGTAAGTCCCTCGATTTTCACAATTCCGGTCAGGCTCCCTTTATCGAACCAGGTCACGTTGAGATAACCTTCTCGGCCGTAGGTCGCGAGACCAAGTCCTTCAGTCACAGATAGCACGCCCAACTCCGAGAGAACTGATGCACTCCGGCAGTCGATCGCGCACAACCCAATCAAAAACATGAGACTCGAACCGAGGCGGAGCCGCACTACAGTGCCCATCTCGGAATCAGGAAACCCCAGCCCGGGGCGCGAGGTGGCACTGGGATAAAGAAGGGCGGCGGTATCGGAACTATCGGCTCGTCCAGGTAAAAATTAACGCTACTGGGTATCGGGACCTCAGCGTCGGTCAGCAGGGTATAAGTAAAGCTGTTGCTGGTATAAGGCAGCCCATACGGCCACTGAAATTGCGGAAAGGTACGCGCGAGAACGTCGATTACGCCGGCCCAGGGGCACTCGGCCGCGCTGGAGCCCGCATCAAAAAGCAGCGACGCTGGCCCTCCTGGGTACAGTTGGCCTCCATTCGGCGCGTCTTGAGCGCTGTTTAAAAACAAAAAGCTGAGAGCAGACGTCTTCGGCAAGGATGCGAAGGTACCGTATACTGGGCCACCCTCGTAGTTCTGAGTAGTGACACTATTATTATAGGTCGTTGTCACCTGAATGAACGTGTGCAGAAGGGCGGTGCCAAATACATTCTGCGAATAGAGGCTGATGTCGCACATAGGCGGTGGCGGAGTCGACGACGACGACGAGCCACTTCCACCCGGTGCCATAAGGAACAGACCGTTCAACGTCGCCCCGACTGTCGAATACAGAGCCAGGAATGTCGGGTCGCCAAAGCAGCCACCCGGCGTATACTCCTGCACCTCGGATTGCCAAAACTCCGTATAGTCATCCCAAAAACTGCCGAAAATATCTTCCGTGCACAGCCCGTGCCGATCATGGGAATTGATCGGGTCCCCCTCAACGTAGGAATACCGGTTCCAGCTGCCCGGATCGCTCGGCCCACCGCTCGCGCCATAAGGGTCCGCGGTATTGAATCTTCCATACGCCGACGCATAGTACCGCTGATCGGCATAGTCGAACCCGGTAAACGAATCCCGGTTGTACGTAGCGAACTTCGTCCGGTCGTTACTGGTCGACGTGATTTCATCCCCGTAAGGATAGAATCGCGCTCCGCTGGCCCTGTTCGTGCCCGCCGGATCCCCATATACGGCCGCACTGCCCTCCCAAATCAGCATCCCGGCAAACGACACGCTGGTGCGCAGCGGCGTAAAGCTGTAGGTCGAGGTCGATCCCGTTGTCGGACCGACCATCGAATAGACGCCGAGCTTCTCGCCCTGCGCCCCATACAGCGTCCACTCTTCGGAGCCACTCGCCAGCCGACGGTAAATTCGCTTATTATCTGGTGCGTACCCGTAATATTCCGTTCCGCCGGAAGTCTCCGTCGCCGAAGCCGTCCGATTTGCCTCGTCGTAAGTCATCGTTGCGCCCAGGCCCGACGTCATATTGCCGTTGGCATCATAGTAGCCACTCGCAAGCTGATTCGTAGCCGCATTCACTGCAATTGGAGTAGTAGATCCGTTGAGCACTTTCGCCGTCAGGTTGTCAAAGCCATCATACTGGAATGTCTGCGTCCATGGGGTCGGGGTCGATCCGATATTCGGCGTCGAACTGGCCGAAGTCAATCGCCGCAGCAGATCGTACTGGTAGACAATCGTCTCGCCCGATACCGAATCGACCACTTGGGAAATCTGCCCGTTGTTCTGCGTCGCCGAATAGCTGTACTGCAGCGATCCGTTGATCCCCACCGAGCCGCCCGCCCAATTGAGCGTGGCAAGCTGGCCATTCACGTTGTAACTCCAGGACTCGGTATTGTAGTACGGAAGCGCGGACGATAGGTAACTCATGTTCGTCCTGCGTCCCGCCAGATCGTAGAGAGCGTTTTGTGCCCATGTAGTATTGTGCCCTCCTGGCCCATAGGTCGAGTCGTTATCGGTCAAAGACGCAGGCCGGCCCATCGTATCGAAACTGTAAGTGTAGGTGACAGGTCCCGTAGCACCGAAGGTATCCCCAGGGCGTGTGTACGTCAATAGATGTCCCGCCTGATCGTAGGAGTAATCGGCATCCAGAGTGCCCACCCCGGTCACCCAGCTGCTGTATTGGTCGTAACCCTGCCGCGTGATCTGCAAACGCTTCGCCGTAACCGCGCCCGCCGGATGGTACGAATACATCTCCGCCAACTGAGTCGGGTTCACCCCCGGCACACAGTAGGTGGAAAGCGTGTTGCTCCCGTACTGCGCCACCGTAAGCCGCCCGGTGCTGTTCACTGAGAACGACGGATTCAAAGGGTTCGTGTCGTACGAATAAGTCACCCGTTGGCACAGATCTTCGGCATAACTCCTGCCATTGGGGTAACGCTGGATCATGGTTACGCGTTTCGCACTGTCATAAGTGTAAACGGTGTCCTGCCCCTTGGCGTCGTGTTTGTCCTGCAGAGTGTTATCTGCGTTGTAGGTATAGGTGACCGTGCCGTTCTCCGGATTCGTCGCGGAGGTCAGCAGCCCCGCGTCGCTGTAAACGAACGTGCGCGTCTGCGTGGTGCTTCCCCGCGTCATCGAAACCCCACTCACGTGGTTCATCCAATCGTACGTGTAAGTCGTGGTCAGCGTGCCGCCGGGCTGGTTCGCCGGATCGGGCTCGACCACACTCGTCAGATTGCCCAGCACATCGTTGGTGTATTGCTTCCACTTGCCCGCCGGATCGGTGGTTATCGTCTGGTTGCCGGAATACGAATAGGTCGTGGCGCTCGCCCCATCCGGCTGCGTCGTAGTAAGGGTGCGCCCGATGCCATCGTAAGTGTATACAGTCCAATAAATCGTACCCGCGCCCGGCGCGTAGGGCTGCGAAACCTTCGAGATCTTGCCCAGCGGCGAACACGCGCAAGGAGCATAGACCGTGTCGGTGTAAGACTGCACGCCGCTGGTATCGCCGCGCGCCACGCGAATCACCCGGCCCAATCCATCGAGCGTACTGGTGGTCACCCCATCCGGACCCGTCTTCGTCTGCGTGATCGGCGAAACTCCCGGCGCCGAATATGTGTACGTCCACGTCGTGCCGCTGGTAGTATACGGCGAGGTGGCCGTCAACGGCCGCGCCATGGAGTCGTAGGTAATCGTCAGCTGCTCGCCATTGGCCCCTGTCGTCTGCGTCGCCCCCAGCCACGAGTTGTAGCTCACGTTCTGGCTGTAGATCTGCGTTGTCACCGTTCCCGGAGCGGCGTAATTGGTGGTGGCGTTAGCCGTGATGGTCGTGCTCTGCCCGGTGGTGTCGGAAGACTTCCACGGAAGTCCCCATGGATAGTATTGCTGGCACGAGGTCTTCACTGGCGTCACGCTGCCGGAAATCCACGGAACCGCGTAGTACCCCTGTGACGTGTCGAACTCGTAGGTGGGGGTTCCCGGCCCCGTGCTCGTGGAAGAACACGAGGGTGCCGTCGTGCTCCCGAAATAGTTCGTCACCAGCGTCTTATTTGTCCCACCCGTGGTCAGCACCGTCGAGGCCAACAGGTTATACCCGTAGTTACTGGTATAGGAATAATTAAACGTGCTGTTGTACGTATTGAGAGGGGTCGACGTGTTGTTATAGGGATAAATCACCGATTGCGTCACGTTCCCGTACTGATCGAGAGTCTGCGTGGTCTTCGCCGTCTGCTGATTCGACATACCCTCATCGATCACTTTGACGGTGGTCGAGATGTACGGGTTGCCCGCCGGGTCCTGCGACCACGTGTTCGTCGTGTCGCGGAAAATCGTCGAACTGCTCGGCGATGGTTTCTCCACCAGTTCCGAGAGCAGTCCCATTTCCCACGCCGGCGTACCGCTCGCGTTCAGGAAACTCCACGTCTTCGAGCCCACCCCGCTGGCGTCGGACAGCGTCATGGCGCTGTGTACGATCACCGAATTGGGAGCGTCGGGCCGGGAAATCCCGTAAGTCCACTGCGTGGCATGGGCGGAATCCGCCGCCACGTAACGCGCGCTCACTTCCCGCAGGCTCCGGCTCCCGATATAGGCGAAGCTCGCATAATTCCAACTGAGTTCGCCCCCGTAAGGCGAAATAGCGCTCAACAATTCTCCCGCGCCCGCCGAATCGTAACCGAACTGCCATGCGTTGGCCGTCGGCACCGTCATTCCCGTCAGCAGCGTGGTGGTCAGCCCGCTATAGGTGGGGTCGGTGCCGAACGGCGGGCCCAGCGACGAAGAAGTATACGTCAGGCTGTAGGTCTCCGCCGTGCCGATGCTGTTGGCGATGCCGGTCAGATGCGGCACCGGCGAATCGGTATTGTAGGTGAACGTATAGTCCGCGCTTCCATTTCCGCGCACGTCTTCGATGGTGGCGATTCGCGAGCTGGAGTTAATGGCCGTGGACGCTAACCCGGAACCCGCTTCGTAAGTGACCAGCACTTGGTTGCCGTGGGTGTCTTCGATGATTGTCGGATACATCGTCCCCGTATCGAACTCATTCCCGCCAGACGTGCATCCCATTTGCCAGAACGAGCCGTCTTTGAAGTGCAGCCTGTTTTGGCCGAACGTCGTATCAAACCACACGTAGACGCCTTGCGCTGAAGACCAGACGTTCCCGCTCTTGACATTGAGCAGGTATTCCGCGCCGCTGCTGTCTGTATAAACATAGTGGTCCACGCCGTTGGTCCAGCCAGTGTAGTACGGAGTAATTGAGCCGATGGCCAGCTTCCAGCCAAAGCCGTATCCCAGATCGCCTGCCAACTGCCAGTTCACGCTGTTGTCCTGCCGCCAGTTCTGCGAATTGTAGGCCAGCCCCACGGGCACGGTCCAGCCGGTGCGGCCCTGCGCCTGCAACAACGGCAGGGCGAAATTCAGATTGCCGCTCAACAGATCGATCTGCTCGCCGCCGCCGCCCCAGTAAGTGCCGTTTGATCGAATCCCCGGACGCCGCGGATCGATCGACCCCGCCGGCGGTGTGGTTACCGCGTAGGTTGTCGCAGCGCTTTGGTTGCCGTGAAAATCGACAGCCTGCACGGCGTATGTGTAGGACGTCGCGGCCGCCACCGTTGCGTCGTCGAACTCGGGCTCGAGAGCCGTTCCGATGGCGGTGCTGTTTCGTGAAATGTTGTACTCGAAAATGCCTGGCCCGCTGCCGTCGTTCGAGGGCTGCCACTTCAGGGCTGCGGTAGTGGGGTAGACGCTCGAAGCGAACGACTGCGAGGGCACGGCGGTCGGCGTACCCGTATAGTGAGGACCCAGGTTGACCGCCGTGAAAGCGGACGACGGATAACCTCCCATGGTGTAACCGCCGATACCGGGATTGCCCGTCGTTGCCGATGGCAGTGTCTGCGTCGCCAACAGCGTGCCGTTAACGAATACCCAGAGATTGGTTCCCCATATCACGGTCCGGAAGGTCACCGTGGCAAGCCCCCGGATGTTTGAGACTGTGCTCAGGGTGGTCACGACACCGCTGACGCAGGAGTTAATCTTGAGCGTTAACTGCCCTGTGTTGGGCACCGACAGCTCCGCCGAGACATAACTGCCGGAACCCGAGACCACGGTTGAGGAACTGGCGCGCATAAAGTGGATGAAAGTGCCGCCGTAATCGCCTGCCGCCACATATAGAGTGCTGTTGATTTCGTAATCGTTGGGATTTGCCCCCGAAATGGTGGGAAGGTCGATCAGCGACCCGCCGCCCGAAGAAAAACTGGCCCCGCCCGAACCGAACGTTACAGTTCCGTTGGTATTCCAGCGCGTGCTGTCCGCGACTACGGGATTCTTCGAATAGTCGTAGGTGTACGCGCTCGCGTAACCGGCGCAAAGACCCGCCGCGATGCCCAGGGAAACCAGCCGCCGCCTCATTGTGCCACCACCTTGAAGTGGTCCAGGGTGAAGCCCTTCTTGTACTTCTGCAGCGCGGCCTCGATTGTTGCCTGGCTGTCCTTACCGATCTCGAATACCAGGGTCTCCGGCCGTGTATCGGCGAGAACGCTGTCGAATGCGTGATGATTCACCGCGACCATGTGCACGATCGCCATACTCTTGTCGTCGGTGGGCTGCACGCTCCACGCGATAATGCCGTTTCGCGTGCCATCGTCGATCGTCGGAACATACTCCGGACGCGCTGCGTCGGCAGCCTGCCCGGAACCTGTCCAATGGACAAGGGCGATGACACGGTAATAGCGTGCCGACGGATCAACAGCGTGCTGCGCGGGCAGAGCGGCACAATAGAGGAGAATTAGCCCAGCAATTTCCAAGTAACGGCGCATATTGGAATACATTAATCAAAAAATTATTCACTCTGCAAGTAGAACTTTCATCGCCCCCCCCCCGCATTTGTAATCTTTTTCACAATCACGGCTAGCCCGGTATGGGCATTTACAAGTATTTTTGGATTATTTTCGCTGCAAACACACGCTTTAGCCAAATTTCGCGGGACGTCCGACTTGACCTATGCGAGATTTGGGACTGAGATGACTGCCTCGCACAAAATCCACCACAGCCCCGCCCCGGCCACGGCGAAACCCTCGCGCCCAAAATCCACCCCGAAAAAACTGCGCCAGTGCCAAACAAACCTAGATTTTCGAGCAAAACAGGGGGTCGAGGCTGAAATACCCGTCAAAACCACTCCCCAAATGTGGGACAGACGCACTCGTCTGTCCATTCCGCGGATCGATCCCCAAAAAAGGTCAAATTTCCAAACGACCCCAAGGATTCCACCCCTCCCACGCAAAGCGATAACATTCTCAGTACATATGCAGCTACGCATCATGGTGTCGCGCCACTCCGCCTTCTACAGCCCGTTGATCGCAACCATCGCGGCAGGCTTTCTCGAAGAAGCGGGCATCGCGGCCACCTACGCCATCCTCGCCCCCGGCCAGCGTTCGCACGAACTCATTCGCGACGGCGCTGTCGATATCATGCAATCCGCCGTATCCTCCAACTGGAGTCTCATGGATCGTGGAGTATCGCCGCTGCCCGTGCATTTCGCACTAATCAATCGGCGCGACGGATTTTTTTCTCACTGGCAGGGATCCGCACGAAACCTTCGAATGGAAGAACCTGGAGGGAAAAACCCTGGTTGCGGATCACGGAGCACAGCCGCTCGCCATGCTGCGCTACGCCATCCATTACAACGGCGCCGATTGGGAAAAGATCCATGTGCTCGACCGCGGTACGCCAGACGAAATGGCAGAGGCGTTCCGGCGCGGCGAGGGCGACTACGTGCATCTTCAAGCGCCCGGTCCTCAACTGCTCGAGGAAGGCGGCGTCGGACATACCGTCGTCTCGGTGGGAGCGTCCATGCCCGAAGTGGCCTTCAGCACTTTATGTTGTGCCCGCGAATTTATGGCAACCGAAGTTTTTCGCGCCTTCCTACCCGCTTATGTGCGCAGCCGCGAGTGGGTGCGCACTGCGCCGATTTCGGATATCGCAGAGCGCGAAGCGCCGTTCTTCCATGGAGTGAGCCTGCATGCGCTCGGTAACGCCATCGCGCGCTACCAGAAACTCGGGTGCTGGCAAGGCAGCGTCGAAATCACCTCGGACCTGTATGAACAGGCGCTGAATGTATTTGAATACGCGGGCGGTCTGAAAGCGCGGCATCCGGCGTCATACTAATGAAGGAACACATCATGAAAAATAAACTCGCCGCGGCACTGCTGCTGGCCGCCGGCGCGGCATTTCCACAAACGCCCGCGGCTCTGCCGGCCTTTGAAGTCGCCACCATCAAACCGGCCGCCCCCATCACCCCGCAGGCCATGATGTCGGGCAAAGTTCACATCGGCATGAAGATCGAATCCGGGCGTGTCGATATCGGCTTCATGTCGCTGTCTGCCCTGATTGGCGCAGCTTATGAAGTGAAGCCCTACCAGATCACTGGCCCGGACTGGATGACCAGCGAGCGCTTCGACATTGTGGCCAAGCTGCCCGACGGAGCCACCAAAGAGCAGGTGCCGGACATGCTCAAGGCCTTGCTGGCCGAGCGCTTCAAGCTGACCGTCCATCACGAAGGTAAGGAACATCCCGTCTACGAACTCGTAGTGGGTAAGAACGGATCGAAGCTGAAACCCTCGCCGCCAGACGTCCCTGCCGATCCAGCCCCGCCAGCCGATTCAAAAGGCTCGAGCGCAGGCTTTACCCTCGGCTCCGGCAACAGCCAGATGCGCGTCGTGCCCAGTCCCGATGGTAAAGGTGCAACCACCACCGGCGGCGAAACAGGCAAGACCGCCGTCACCATGGGACCCGATGGAATGATGCACATGGAGATCGAGAGGATGACCATGGCGAAGTTGGCCGAAACGCTTTCCGGCATGGCTGGCCGCCCGGTGCTGGATAAAACCGGCCTCGCAGGAAATTATCAGGTCGCCCTCGATCTCTCCATGCAGGATATGATGAGCGCGGCACGAGCGGCGGGCGTGGGTGGCCCCGGCATGCCAGCCCCTCCGCCGGCCGATGCCGCTTCCGATCCGTCCGGCGGGTCCGCCTTCACCAGCGTGGAAAAACTGGGGCTCCGTCTGGAGCCGAAAAAGGAATCGATCGACGCCATCGTCGTCGACCATATCGAAAAGACCCCAACCGAAAACTGACGTTTGCTAAACTAGCGGTTTATGTCAGCGACCAGCGCCGCCCGCCACCATCATCACCGGGCGATTAGTGTGCGTCGGGTCCTGTCCTGATCGGTTTTGCAGTTTAAACGAAAGGATGCCCGCCGCAGTACCGGCGGGCTTTTTTATTGCCCAAACACTCATGAATCTGGATTTCAGCAAGCTCGATGGATTGATTCCGGCGGTGATACAGGACCACAAGTCCGGCCGTGTTCTCATGGTTGGTTTCATGAACGACGAAGCTTTCCGCAAGACCACCGAGACCGGCAACGTCACGTTCTACAGCCGCTCGCGGAACAAGTTATGGATGAAGGGCGAGAGCTCCGGGCATCTGCTGGTGGTGAAGGAAATCTCCACCGATTGCGATGACGATTCGCTGCTGATTCAGGTCGACTCGCTGGGCCCTGGCGTATGTCACAACGGCTACGAAAGCTGTTTCTACCGACGGCTCGAGGGCAATAGTTGGGTGGAGAGCGAGAAGCCCACTTACGATCCGAAAGCGGTCTATTCGGGTAACGACAGGAGCAAAAAGTGAAGCTCAAACTCGGCATCCCCAAGGGCAGTCTGGAGAACGCGACCATCGATCTGTTTCGCCGCGCCGGCTTCAATATCACGACCAGTTCGCGCTCTTATTTTCCGGTGGTCGACGATCCCGAAATGGAATGCATGCTCATCCGCGCGCAGGAAATGGCGCGCTACGTAGAGGATGGCATTCTCGACGCCGGGCTGACTGGCCTCGATTGGGTAGCCGAAGTGGGAGCCGACGTGGAAGCTGTCGCCAATCTCATCTATGCCAAGCAGAGCTTCGGCAAAGTGCGCTGGGTTCTGGCCGTGCCGGAGGCCAGCCCCGTGCAGTCCGTGAAGGACCTCGAAGGCAAGATCATCGCCACGGAGTTGGTTGCCACGACCAAGCGCTACCTCGATAGCTACGGTGTCAAAGCGAAGGTGGAGTTCAGTTGGGGCGCCACCGAAGTGAAGCCGCCCGAGCTGGCGGATGCCATCGTGGAAGTTACGGAAACCGGATCGTCCCTGCGTGCCAACAAGCTGCGAATTGTGGAGACTGTGCTGGAATCGAACACGCAACTGATCGCCAACAAAACGGCGTGGGCCGATGATTGGAAGCGCAAAAAGCTGGAAGATCTGAAACTGCTGCTGGATGGCGCCATCGCGGCGCTCGGCAAGGTGGGCCTGATGCTCAATGTGCACAAGGATAATCTCGAGGCGGTGCTGCACGTTCTGCCGGCGCTGAAGCGGCCCACCGTCTCGCACCTGAGCGACGGCGAATGGCTGGCGGTCAACACCATTCTCGATGAATCCACGGTGCGGACAATCATTCCGCGTCTGAAACAGGCGGGCGGCGAAGGCATCGTCGAATATCCGCTCAACAAGATAGTGATGTGACCCCATGATCCGCATTCTCGAATCTAAAGACATGGGCCGAGTCCTCGCCCGCCGAGCCGCGCGCATGAATGAAGCGGAAGAAACGGTACGGCCGATCCTCGAAGCCGTGCGCAAGCGAGGGGACAAAGGACTCCTCGAATATGCGCGCCAATTCGACAAGCTGGAGCGCAAATCGGTCCGCGTGCCTCTGGAGGAACTCGAAGCGGCGGCGTCACGGCTGAAGCCGGACTTTCGTTCGGCCATCCGTGTGGCGTCGGCCAACGTGCGACGCTATGCCGAGAAGCAGTTACCGCGCGAATCCACCTCACTCTTCGCGCGAGGCTTACGACTGGGGCAGATCGTGCGGCCGCTCGATACCGTGGCCGCGTATATCCCGGCGGGCCGCTACCCCCTGCCCTCCACGCTGATCATGACGGCGGTTCCGGCACTGGTGGCGGGCGTGGTGAACGTCTGCGCGGCCTGCCCCAAAGCCGTCGATGAAGTCTTTGGAACGGCGCATCTGCTGGGCGTCAATCAGGTATTTCAGATGGGCGGCGCACAGGCGATAGCGGCGTTCGCCTATGGCACGAAGACAGTACCGAAAGCCGATCGTATCGTCGGCCCGGGCAACATCTATGTAGCTGCGGCGAAGAAACTCCTGGCCGGCGAAGTGGGGATTGATTTCGTCGCCGGGCCGACCGAGATTTTGATCATAGCGGCTGAAGGTAACGCGGCGTTTCTGGCGGCGGACATGCTCGCGCAGGCCGAGCATGACGTGGACGCCTGTTCGATTCTCCTCACGCCTTCGAAAAAACTTGCGGCACAGGTAGCGAAGGAAATAGAACGTCAGCTCGCGACTCTTTCGACAGAGCCCGTAGCGCGCAAAGCCATCGACAAAAACAGCGCCATCATCATCGTGCGCTCGCTCGATGAGGCGGCGGAGCTATCGAACGCTTTCGCGCCGGAGCATCTGGCGATTCATCATGAAGAGCTGCTGCCAAAGATACGGCATGCGGGAAGTATCTTTATAGGTCCGTATAGTCCCGAAGCGGCAGGGGATTACGCTTCCGGCCCGAATCATGTGCTTCCCACCGCGGGCGTGGCACGGTTGCGGGGCGGACTTTCGGCGGCCGATTTCGTTAAGGTGATCTCCGTGCAGCAACTGGACGCGCAGGCGCTGGGGAAGTTAGCTCCGGCTATCACCACTCTGGCTCGCGCGGAAGGACTCGAAGCGCACGCCAGATCGGTCGAGGTGCGGCTTGCCAAATAGCCCGATTAAGCCGCGCGGGGCCGTTCTCGCCATGGCGCCGTATTCTCCGCCGACGGGAAATCGTCTGTCGAAAATGCGCCTCGATTTCAATGAAAATACGGTCGGATGTTCTCCGCGCGTCATTGAGTTTCTGCGCGAAAAGCTGTCGGACGGGGGCCTCTCCGTGTATCCCGATTACTCCCGTGTGAAAGAGACGCTGTCAACGTTCTTCGGCGTCGCGCCCGAAGAGCTACTCCTTACTAATGGCACCGACGAGGCAATTCAGGTTCTGGTCAACACTTATGTGGACGATGGCGATGAAGTAGTTACTCTGCGGCCTTCTTACGCCATGTATCGCTTCTATGCGGAAGTTGCGGGCGCATCGATTGTCGAAGTTCCCTATGTGCCGCCCGCTGTAGAGTTCCCGCTCGAACAGTGTCTCGCCGCAATTACACCGCGTACGAGAGCGGTCCTGATTGCCAACCCCAATAATCCGACGGGCACCGCGATCGGCCTTGCGCAGATCGAACGGATTCTGCGGCAAGCCACCCACGCGGTAGTCCTGATCGACGAAGCCTATTTCGAATTCTGCGGCATCACGGCCCTGGGACTGCTGAACCAATACCCTAATCTGTTCGTCAGCCGCACGTTTTCAAAAGTGTATGGGATGGCAGCCATGCGCATGGGCTGTCTATTCTCGCATCGCGCCAACGTGCAGTATCTGCATAAAGCGCAATCGCCCTATAGCGTGAACATGCTCGCCGCGATGGCCGCCGAAGCCGCCGTGCAGGACTCGGAGTACATCGGCAATTACGTGACTGAAGCGCTCGCTTCCAGGGAGTTGCTGCGCGCCGGCCTCGATAGGCTCGGCATAACCCAGGCGCGCAGTTCGGCGAATTTCATCCTCGGCTATTTTGGCGATCGTGCGCTTGAAGTGCGCGATGCATTGCGAGAGAAGGCAATTCTGGTGCGCGACCGCAGTTACGAAATTCCCGGCGGCGTACGCATTACCGTGGGTACCCGCGAACAGGCGCAACGGGTACTCGAAGAACTGGAGCGTATCTGGTGAAGGACCTGATTGTCTTCGATATGGACGGCGTTCTGGTGGATGTGCATGACTCGTATCGCGCCGCCATACAAGCGACCGTAAAACACTTCACCGGCGAAGAGCCCTCGCATACGGAGATTCAGGACTGGAAAAATCGCGGTGGCTGGAATGACGACTGGCAGTTATCGCATCGCATGATTCGGGAGCGCGGCGGAAGCGTCACCTACGAAACCGTCGTCGATTATTTCCAGGGGATCTTCCACGGCGACGGAGCCAACGGGCTGATCATGCGCGAGCGATGGCTGGCTGTGGACGGACTCTTCGACCGACTGGCCGCGAGCCATCGCCTGGCCGTGTTTACGGGAAGACTTCGAGCGGAAGCGCACATCACGCTAAGACGATTCGAAGCGATGATTTTCGATCCCGTGATCGGCTCCGACGACGTTACCCGCACTAAACCGGATCCCGAAGGTCTGCTCAAAATCCGCAGCACGGTGGAACACGGCAAGTGCTGGTACGTAGGCGATACGGTCGACGACGCGCGCGCTTCGAGCGCGGCTCGAATTCCCTTCATAGGAATCGCCGCGCCCTCCAATCTTCGCTACGCGGAAGTAGTGCGGCTCCTGCGGGCAGAGGGCGCCGTCGCCGTTCTGGACGACATCAATTCACTGGAGCGAGCCATTGCCGAGAACAGCTGAATCCTTGTCTCAACGGTGGGGCAGGTTGGTAACCTGCGGCCGATTGGCAATCGGCCACCCCGGGCGTGCAAAGGGCTCCGCAGCCGGGAGACGCGACGGGACCGAACACCAAGGAATCTATGACAAGAGCCGCTAACATCGAGCGCATCACCAAAGAGACGCAAATCGCCGGAGAACTGCGCATCGAGGGCCGCGGCCGCTACGAAATCTCCACCGGCATCCGCTTCTTCGATCACATGCTGGAGCTCTTCACGAAGCACGGCGCCTTCGATCTGAAACTCCACGCCAAAGGGGATCTCGATGTCGATCAGCACCACACCGTGGAAGATGTGGGCATCGTAATCGGGCAGTTATTCGCCAAGGCGCTGGGCGATCGAAAAGGCATCAATCGCGCCGGTTATTTCATCCTCCCGATGGATGAAACTCTTGCCCTCGTGGCAGTCGACCTGGGCGGACGCCCGGCCCTCGTATACAAGGATCTCGTGAAGGTGCGTCTGGTCGGCGATCTGCAGTCCGAGTTAGTGCCGGATTTCTTCGATGGCTTCGTCCATCACGCCGGCGCGAACTTTCACGCAAAGGTACTCTACGGCCGATCCAACCACCACAAGCTCGAAGCCATCTTCAAATGTTGGGCGCGCGCCATGCGCTACGCGTGCTCGAAAGACGCGCGATTGAAAGACCAACTCCCATCCACCAAGGGTTTATTGTGATCGCGATTTTCGATTACGGGGCAGGCAACCTGCGCTCGGTGCAGAATACGCTCGATGAGATCGGCGCGGAGTATGAGTTAGTCCGCGATGCGGCGGGCCTCGAGCGTGCGCCGAAGATTATCCTTCCCGGCGTCGGCCACTTCGGGCAGATGCTGCGCGCGCTGGATGAGATGAACGTGCGGCAGACGCTGATCGCGCGCATCCGCGCCGGAGTGCCGTTTCTGGGCATTTGCCTTGGATTGCAGGGACTCTTCGAGCGCAGCGAAGAAGCGCCCGATCAAGCGCGGGCTGGGCATATTTCCTGGCGCGGTGAAGCGCTTCGATCAATCCGCGCGCGTCCCGCATATGGGATGGAATCAGCTGGATCTGGTGCGGCCCTCGAAGTTACTTGCAGGGCTGCCGCCACGCCCCCATGTGTACTTCGCGCATAGTTACTACGTGCCGGTAGTGGATCAAACCGCGGCCACCTGCAGTTACGCGGCAACGTACACCGCCGTACTCGAATCCGGCAATGTATTCGGCGTGCAGTGCCATCCCGAAAAATCCGGTCCGCTGGGACTCGCGATGGTCAGAAATTTCGTGGAATTCTGATGCTGGCGAAACGAATCATTCCCTGCCTTGACGTGACTGCCGGCCGCGTAGTCAAAGGCGTCAACTTCGTGAATCTGCGCGATGCGGGCGATCCCGTGGAACTGGCCGATCGCTACAACCAGCAGGGCGCGGATGAGTTGGTATTTCTGGATATCACGGCCTCGAGCGATGCCCGCGCCACCATGGCCGATGTAGTGGCACGCACCGCACGCAAGGTTTTCATCCCCCTGTGCGTAGGCGGAGGAATCCGGTCCGTGGCCGACGCGCGTCTGATCCTGATGTCCGGAGCCGACAAGGTTTCCGTGAACACCGCGGCGGTGCGGCGTCCCGAGCTGATTTCCGAGCTCAGCCAGGAATTCGGCGCCCAGGCAGTGGTATTGGCGATCGATGCGCGCCGTCACGGCAGCAGTTGGCACGTCTATACAAGAGGTGGACGCGATGACGAAGGTATCGACGCTATCGAGTGGGCCGCGCGTGGCGAAGCCCTGGGCGCTGGGGAAATTTTACTCACTTCCATGGACACGGATGGCGTGCAGACCGGTTTCGACTGCGCTCTTACACGAACTGTTTCGCGAGCCACCCACATTCCGGTGATTGCGTCGGGCGGCGCCGGCTTGCCTGAACACTTCACGCGCGTACTCACCGAAGGTGAGGCCGACGCAGCGCTGGCTGCTTCGATTTTTCATTACGGCACCTACACGGTCGACGATCTGAAAGAGCATCTCGATCATGCGGGAATCCCGGTCAGGAAAACGCATTGATTCTTCCGTGTATCGATTTGATGGATGGCGGCGTCGTCCAACTGGTGCAGGGGCGCGAAAAAGCGCTCGATGGCGATAGCCCCGAGGTAATGCTCCAAAAGTTCGCGGCGTTTCCGCAGATTCAGGTAATCGATCTGGATGCGGCGATGGGGCGCGGCGCCAATGACGGACTAGTAGAGATGCTGGCTTCAAAAGCCGTGATTCGGGCCGGCGGCGGCGTGCGGACTGTAGCGCGCGCGCAGGCTTTGCTCGCGCAGGGGGCGTATCGCGTTATCGTCGGAACTTCGGCCTTTAACGCGGATGGCCCGAACTTTACCTTCCTCCAATCGCTGGTCGATGCCATCGGCCGCGAGCGCATTGTACTCGCGCTCGATTCAAAGGGCGGCCGGATCGTAGTAAAAGGCTGGCAAGAGGCAACCCATTTCACGGCCGAAGAAGTGATCCGGCAGTTGGAGCCGTATTGCGCCGGATTTCTGTGCACCTATGTGGACAAGGAAGGCATGATGCAGGGAACCGATCTCGATTGGTTCCGCCGGCTGCGTGCTGCGACCGATCTCGAGATCACAGCGGCCGGCGGAATCACTACCATCGAAGATATCCGCGCTCTCGAAAGCATGCGGATCCACTCCGCGGTAGGGATGGCAATCTATACGGGCCGCCTGGATCTGGGCGAATTAGCCGCGATGCAGGCACCGTTACGCCCTTGCATCCGCAACTCGTGCCGTTGAAGCTACAAAAGCTCGAGTTGCTCACAACGGAAGCAATCCGGATTTCCCTTCAGCCGGGTCACGAGGGCTGCCTGAAGGCGAGACCAGACGGCACGCTGGTTGACGGCCACCACCGCATCCATGTCCTTCGTTGCCGCGGAGTCGATGTAGATACGCTCCCGCGAGAGATCATAACAAAGAAGACCGAGTAAGAAATGCATACGGAACTTCATTGGATCGGCGGACCATGGCGCGGCAGGCTGGCAGTAGCTGCCCGACCTCGCGGCGGCGATTGGATCGAAGATGAAATCAGGGCGTGGCGCAATGCGGGTGTCGATGTTGTTGTTTCTCTTC
Source organism: Terriglobia bacterium (assembly GCA_963719785.1). Classification (GTDB taxonomy): domain Bacteria; phylum Acidobacteriota; class Terriglobia; order Bryobacterales; family Bryobacteraceae; genus BOG-234. Next base: position 793,828 of record CAVRCX010000018.1, on the reverse strand, counting down.
TGACAAGTCAGGAGTCGGCAGACCTCGATCTCGAAGGTGAAGGTGAAGCATGCCGCGCCGCGGGCATCGAATTTATCCGTTTTCCGATTGAGGACCGAACATTTCCTCAATCGGACGAGGCAGCGATGGGCCTCGTTGGTAAGCTGGCTTCACTCCTTGATCGCGGCCACAATGCTGTGGCTCATTGCAGGCAGGGAATCGGACGTTCCAGCCTGATCGCCATTGGAACGCTCCTGTATGAGGGCTCGAATCTAAACGCGGCTCTCGCCGCGGTTGGCCGCGCGAGAGGTATGGAAGTGCCCGAGACTCCCGGCCAACTCCACTGGCTCGTCCATTTCGAATCGATTCGCGATCGGGCCAGAATTACGCCAACCCGGTGAAGGCGGGAGATCTCCGGGCAGTGCGCGGCCCGGCACTCCGAGCCGCGACCCGATTCGCCTACTGCGGGTTGGTTTTAGTAGTTGCGGGCTCCCCGGCTCCGTTCATCGACATCAACCCCTGGTCGGCGCTGAAAAGGCTGACTTCCACGCGGCGGTTCTTTGCGCGCGCGGCGCTGGTCCGGGCTTCATCGACCGGCTTTTGCTTACCTAATCCCACCATATGTATACGATAGATTGGAATGTTGTGTTCTGCCACCAGATATTCCACCACCGCGTCGGCGCGCCGTCGACTTAAAGCCGCGTTATACTCAGCGCCACCAACCGCATCTGTGAACCCTTCCACCGCGATAAAATACCGCTTGTATTGATTCTGGTTAGAGACCATCTGGTCGAGCTGCTGTTTGGCGTCCGCGCTCAGTTTGTCGCTGTTGAATTTGAAGTTCACTGTGGTCTGGTTGATCTGTTTATAGTCGTCCAGATTAGCTACGGTGTTTCTCAGATCCCCCAGATCCCCGCTCAATTTATCGGCTTTCTGGTTGGCCTGATCGGCACGGTTGAGCGCATCGCCTGCCTTATTATCGGCCGACATCGCGCGTTCTTTAGTGGCGCTCAGATCGGTTTCGTCTTTCTCCTGCGCCTGGCGCGTTTGATCGAGCGACTGACTGGTCTGATCGAGTTTCTGACCCTGCTGGTTGGTTTGCTGAGCCACCTGATCCAACTTACCGCTAACCGGGTTAACCGTTTGCTGGACGTATTTCTTAGTGGCGCACCCCCCGCCCAGGAGCGCGCCGATCATCACAAAGGTGATCGGTATGGACTGCTTCATTGCGTATAGACCTCCGCGGGGAAGGGCGGCAATTTCCGTGCCATGAGTCGTCTCCCGCCGACTTGTCCGTTGGCGGACCATTCGCGAACAGGCTTGACGCGGCCGGCTGAAGACAGGCGCCGAAGCCAGGCTATACTGTTGTGATAGCTGAATTTTTTTTGGTGCTTGTCCTCAATCGCTAAATCGACGGGGCTGCGCGGCTAAGAACTGCGGCAGCCCCTTTTTTCAGATGCTTGTAAAACGAACGTGAGGTGGAATGAGTAAGGAAGACAGTATAGAAGTGACGGGAACGGTCCTCGAGAAATTTCCGAGCGGTCTGTTCAGCGTTCAACTGGAGCATGAGCGCGTGGTCCTGGCGCACCTCGCAGGCAGGTTGCGCCGAAACCGCATCCGCGTCCTGGCCGGCGACAAGGTGACGCTCGAACTTTCACCTTACGATCTCACCAAAGGCCGGATCACCTTCCGGCACCGCTGACTTCTCTCCTTCACCCCCACATGCTAAGAGCGCTTTTCGTCTTCGGCACGAGGCCGGAAGCCATCAAGCTCTGCCCTGTCATTCTGCACATGAAAAACAGGCCCGGCGACTTCTCCGTTCAGGTGGCAGTAACCGGCCAGCACAGGCAAATGCTCGACCAGGTCCTCGAAGCGTTCGGCGTTGTGCCCGATTTCGATCTGAATGTCATGACGCCGGGACAGACGCTCGCCACTTCCACGTCCCGTATTATCGCGGCTCTCGATCCCGTCTATTCCGCAGCCCGGCCGGATTTGGCTTTCGTCCAGGGAGACACTACGACTACCCTGTGTGGGGCGCTCGCCGGTTTCTACGCCCGCGTCCCGATCGCGCACGTTGAAGCCGGTCTGCGCACGGGCGACATGATGCAGCCGTTTCCTGAAGAGATGAATCGGGTGGTCACCACCCGTCTGGCGGCGCTTCACCTGGCAGCCACCGAGGGCGCGCGCGCCAATCTGCTGCGCGAAGGCATTCGCTCCGATGCGATCCATGTTACGGGAAACTCGGGTATCGACGCAGTACTTCATGTTCGCGACCGATTAATTTCAAGCGACCTCGCCGGCGCCGACTGGAGCTTTCTCGACCCGGAGAAGCGCCTGATCGTCGTCACCGCCCATCGGCGTGAGAGCTTCGGCGAGGGATTCGAGAATATTTGCCAGGCGCTGCGCGTTCTCGCGGAACGGGGCGACGCGGAGGTCGTCTACCCGGTCCACCGTAATCCGAACGTCGACGGTCCCGTGCGGCGTTACCTCACCGGCATTCCGGGAATCCATCTCATCGAGCCGCTGGACTACGTACCGTTTGTGGATCTGATGCGGCGCGCATATCTGCTGCTGACGGATTCGGGGGGCATCCAGGAAGAAGGACCTTCGCTGGGCAAACCGGTGATCGTCATGCGCGAAAAAACAGAACGTCCCGAGGCCGTCGATGCCGGAACGGTCAGGCTGGCGGGAACCGATCGGGACCGCATCGTGGCCGAGGTGGCGCGGTTGCTCGATGACACCGCCGCGTGGGACGCCATGTCGCGTGTGCACAATCCTTATGGGGACGGCAATGCCAGTGAGCGCATCGCCGCCGCAGCTTTGAATTTACTAAGAAAGTAACACTATCAATGATGGGTAAAAACGCGGTCACAAATATTAATTGTTTTTCAAACATTTCTATAACCCGCTACAATCAAAACGGATAGGGTGTCTTTTCAAGCTGTGCCGCCCACTGTTGCAGAGGGCTTCTCCTGTGTGCTTCGTATAATCGGGGCAGATATGACAGACAGACCGAAAACAACGCCGGGATCGAAGGCCCGCAGACCGGTTTCCGAACCTGTAGAGGATCTCACTTCGATCCTTTCTTCCAAGGTAGTCGGTCAGCCGAACGTAATCAGCGCCATCGTTCCTTACATAGAAATGTTCCAGGCCGGGCTGACACCGGAAAACCGGCCCGTAGGCGTGTTTCTCCTGCTTGGCCCTACGGGCACGGGAAAAACGCGCACTGTCGAGGCGCTCGCCGAAGCGCTGCACGGCAGTTCGAGGAATCTTTTGAAAGTGGATTGCGGAGAGTTCCAGATGGAGCACGAAGTCGCCAAACTGATTGGCGCGCCTCCGGGATATCTGGGCCACCGTGAAACGCAGCCCATGCTCTCGCAGCAGAAACTGACTGCGGTCACCAGCGATAAGAGCGGTTTGTCCCTGGTTCTTTTCGACGAAATTGAAAAAGCGGCCCCTTCGCTAACCGGCCTTTTGCTCGGCGTGCTGGACCGCGGCATACTTCGGCTGGGCGATAATTCCATCGTCAACTTCGAAAAGAGTCTGGTTTTTCTCACCAGTAATCTCGGCGCGAAAGAAATGATGCGGGAAATCAGCCCCGATTTTGGCTTTCAATCCGCCACCACGGGCGCCGGCAAATCGGACGTTACGCAAAAATTACAGAATGTGGCGCTGGTGGCTGTGCGGCGCAAATTCTCGCCGGAGTTCATTAACCGTATCGACCATATAATCACCTATCAACCCCTGAACGCGGAGTCTTTCGCCGCCATTACCGACCACGAAATCGACAACCTGCAGAATCATGTGAACAGCAGGCTGGCGAACCGCTGCTTCAATATCGAAGTGCCATACGATACGCGCCAGTGGCTGATCGACAAAGGCACGAGCCCGGAGTATGGAGCGCGCGAGCTGAAGCGCACCATTCATAAACACCTGACGCAGCCGCTGGCAACACTGGTGGCCAAAAACCAGATCGAACCGGGGGCGAGGGTTCGCGTGGAAGTCGCCGGAGATAAAGAATCGCTCACCCTGCGGGCCACCAACGCCGGGGAAGCACCGGTGCCGTCCCATCCCACCGTCCTGCTGGTGGACGACAATCGGGACCTTTTGCAGTTCCTCGAGCGGCTGATGGCGGAATCCGGTTGGGAATTGCTGGCTGCGGAAAGCGCCAGCGAAGCCCGTCGCATCGTCGCCAAACGCAAGCCCAACGCCGCCTTGCTCGACTATATGCTGCCGGACGGCAACGGCGTGGAACTGGCGCAGCAATTGAAGCAGATGATCCCGAAACTGCAGGTGATCATGATGACCGGCTCGGTTCTGGCGCCCGAGGAGGAAGCGATTTGCGAGGAGCACGACTTCCCTGTTCTGCGCAAGCCCTTTCTTGCGACGGACGTGATGAACCAGATCCGCAGCCGCCTTGCCGGGCGCGCTTCAACCGGACGGTGATGCGATTCGGCCCAACGAGCGAACTGGATGCCAGCAGGCGGGATTGACGATTCGGTTACCACCACGCTAGGATAGTTGTGCGGGGTGGAGCAGTCTGGTAGCTCGTTGGGCTCATAACCCAAAGGTCGAAGGTTCAAATCCTTCCCCCGCAACCAATAAAATCTGGTGGTTTCACGGATTTCTAAGCGTACTCCAAACTTCCGGTTTCTTCCGGTTTGGTGCCATTCAGAATCATCTTTAGAACCTTGCAGTGAGCCTGGCGCTTATTATCCGTCATGGCCTTCGCCGTAGCTATCGTCCAGCCACAACCGATAGCTGTGCCGAAAAGTATGCCAACGGATATCGCCGTCGATCCGGCCTCGACACCAGCTTCGCGAAGGTGGTTCTTTTGAATCTCCTCCGGATGGTGAGTGTCAGGTTCTGCTGCTCGGCGTGGTTTTCGCGAAGGCTCTGATAGTCCATGGCCAGATTCGCTTCCATCGAAATCTCTACGAACGGAGATTAACCGCCGACGCTCGCTGCAGCGTGCGGGCAGACTCTAGACCGGCCTAAGAACCTGCCCAGGATGGTTCGCGGAACCACGGCGTATATACCTTGCGCAATTACTCAAGACGCTGTGATGAGAGCGGTGTCGCGTTCGTCACATCAACCGTTTCCGTATCGCCGGCATAGCCGCCCGAAGATGCAGTAATGGTCGTCGATCCGGTTGCCACCCCCGTCACCTGCGGTGCGACCGAAGGGGTAGTGGCGCGGGCGCTGATCGTTACCGTCGTCGGCGAAATGGTCAGCGTATTTGGGTCCCCGCTCTGAAGCGTAATTGTCACACCGTCGACCGGGGCTGGCGAGGACAACTGGATGTTCAAGGGCACGGACTGGCCAGCCGGCACGACGAGATTATTCGATATCGAAATGCCACCCAGCATGACCACCAGAATGGTGGCGCTGGCCGTCGGGGAACCGGGCGCACTGGCGAGAATACCGGCCGTCCCCAACTGCGCGCCGGTTATTGTGAACGTTCCGGTGGTGCTTCCCGCCGGGATTGTGACACTCGTGGTACTGAAACTAACCGAGCCCGGATTCGAGGGATCGGCGGAGAGAGTCACAGTCGTCCCGCTCGGCTGTGGGGCAGCGGAACTGAGTGTAATCGTTCCTCCAATGGTGTGGGTCAGCCCAACACCCGCAGCATTGTGTTGGAAGGAAATGGAGATCGTCGGAGGCGAGGCCACCACGAACGTGCAACTGGTGGCGGTGTTCCCGGCCGCATCCTTCACCTGGATGCTGAAACTTCCCGTGACCGTGGGAGTGCCTGTGATGGCACCCGTCGAGGGCGTCAGCGTCAGTCCTGTCGGCAGAATGCCGACCACCGCGTAGGTGTAAGGACTAACGCCGCCCGTGGCCGTCACTTGGCTGCTGAAGGATACATTCACCTGGCCCGACGTGGTGCCCGGACAGGGGAGCGATAGCGTCGTGCCGATGGTGAACGTGCAACTGATAGCGGTGGCCCCGGTGGCATCCTTAACCTGAACGTTGAAGCTGCCGCCGACGGTCGGCATGCCTGTGATGGAGCCTGTCGACGGGTTCAGCGTCAGCCCGTTCGGTAGCGCGCCGACGACTGAGTAAGCATAGGGCATGACGCCGCCCCCGGCCGACAACTGGCTGCTGAAGGGCACGTTCACCACACCCGACGTGGTGGCCGGGCACGGGAGCGATAGTGGTCCGCTGATAGCGAACGTGCAACTGGTGGCCGTGTTCCCGGTCGCGTCCCTCACCTGGACGCTGAAATTACCGGAGACCGTGGGTGTGCCGGTGATGGCGCCGGTCGAGGAGTTCAGAGTCAGTCCGGTGGGCAGCGTACCGACAACCGAGTAAGTGTAGGGCGCGAGGCCCCCCGTAGCCGCTAGTTGGCTGCTGAACGCCGTCCCCACCCCACCCGACGTGCCAGCTGGACAGGGGAGCGATAGCGCCGAGGCGATGGTGAAGGTGCAACTTGTAGCGGTGCTCCCTGCCGAGTCCTTTACCTGGATGCTGAAGCTGCCAGTAGCAATGGGCGTGCCAGTGATGGAGCCCGTCGAGGGATTCAGAGTCAGTCCGTTCGGCAGAGTGCCGACGACCGAATATGTGTAGGGGGTTACGCCGCCCGCAGCCGTCACCTGACTGCTGAAGGGTGCGCTCACTTCGCCTGCCGTGATGGCCGGACAAGGGAGCGAGAGCGCGGTGGCGTTCGTCACATTAACTGTTTCCGTATCGCCGGTATAGCCACCCGAAGATGCAGTAATGGTCGTCGATCCGGTTGCCACCCCCGTCACCTGCGGTGCCACCGAAGGCGTAGTGGCGCGGGCGCTGATCGTTACCGTCGTCGGCGAAATGGTCAGCGTACCTGTGTTGCCGCTCTGAAGCGTAATTGTCACACCGTCGACCGGCGCTGGCGAGGACAACTGGATGTTCAAGGGCACGGACTGACCAGCCGGTACGGAGAGATTATTCGATATCGAAATGCCACCCAGCATGACCACCAGAATGGTGGCGCTGGCCGTCGGGGAACCGGGCGCACTGGCGAGGATACCAGCCGTCCCTAACTGCGCTCCGGTTACTGTGAACGTTCCGGTGGTGCTTCCCGCCGGGATTGTGACACTCGTGGTACTGAAATTAACCGAGCCCGCGGGACTGGCGGAGAGAGTCACAGTCGTGCCGCTCGGCTGCGGGGCTGCGGAACTGAGTGTGATCGTTCCGCCAAGGGTGTGGGTCAGCCCAACGCCGCCTGCGTTGTTTTGGAAGGAAATTGAGATCGTCGGAGGCGAGGCCACCACGAACGTGCAACTGGTGGCGGTGTTCCCGGCCGCATCCTTTACCTGGATGCTGAAACTTCCGGTAACGGTGGGAGTGCCTGTGATGGCGCCCGTCGAGGGCGTCAGCGTCAGTCCTGTCGGCAGAATACCGACCACCGCGTATGTGTAGGGACTGACGCCGCCCGTGGCCGTCACTTGGCTGCTGAAGGATACATTCACCTGGCCCGACGTGGTGCCCGGACAGGGGAGCGATAGCGTCGTGCCGATGGTGAACGCACAACTGATGGCGGTGGCCCCGGTGGCATCCTTAACCTGAACGTTGAAGCTGCCGCCGACGGTCGGCATGCCTGTGAGGGCGCCTGTCGACGGGTTCAGCGTCAGCCCGTTCGGTAGCGCGCCGACGACTGAGTAAGCATAGGGCATGACGCCGCCCCCGGCCGACAACTGGCTGCTGAAGGGCACGTTCACCACACCCGACGTGGTGGCCGGGCACGGGAGCGATAGTGGTCCGCTGATAGCGAACGTGCAACTGGTGGCCGTGTTCCCGGTCGCGTCCCTCACCTGGACGCTGAAATTACCGGAGACCGTGGGTGTGCCGGTGATGGCGCCGGTCGAGGAGTTCAGAGTCAGTCCGGTGGGCAGCGTACCGACAACCGAGTAAGTGTAGGGCGCGAGGCCCCCCGTAGCCGCCAGTTGGCTGCTGAACGCCGTCCCCACCCCACCCGACGTGCCAGCTGGACAGGGGAGCGATAGCGCCGAGGCGATGGTGAAGGTGCAACTTGTAGCGGTGTTCCCTGCCGAGTCCTTTACCTGGATGCTGAAGCTGCCAGTAGCAATGGGCGTGCCAGTGATGGAGCCCGTCGAGGGATTCAGAGTCAGTCCGTTCGGCAGAGTGCCGACGACCGAATATGTGTAGGGGGTTACGCCGCCCGCAGCCGTCACCTGACTGCTGAAGGGTGCGCTCACTTCGCCTGCCGTGATGGCCGGACAAGGGAGCGAGAGCGCGGTGGCGTTCGTCACATTAACTGTTTCCGTATCGCCGGTATAGCCACCCGAAGATGCAGTAATGGTCGTCGATCCGGTTGCCACCCCCGTCACCTGCGGTGCCACCGAAGGCGTAGTGGCGCGGGCGCTGATCGTTACCGTCGTCGGCGAAATGGTCAGCGTACCTGTGTTGCCGCTCTGAAGCGTAATTGTCACACCGTCGACCGGCGCTGGCGAGGACAACTGGATGTTCAAGGGCACGGACTGGCCAGCCGGTACGGAGAGATTATTCGATATCGAAATGCCACCCAGCATGACCACCAGAATGGTGGCGCTGGCCGTCGGGGAACCGGGCGCACTGGCGAGGATACCAGCCGTCCCTAACTGCGCTCCGGTTACTGTGAACGTTCCGGTGGTGCTTCCCGCCGGGATTGTGACACTCGTGGTACTGAAATTAACCGAGCCCGCGGGACTGGCGGAGAGAGTCACAGTCGTGCCGTTCGGCTGCGGGGCTGCGGAACTGAGTGTGATCGTTCCGCCAAGGGTGTGGGTCAGCCCAACGCCGCCTGCGTTGTTTTGGAAGGAAATGGAGATCGATGGAGCCGCGGCCACCACGAACGTGCAACTGGTGGCGGTGTTCCCGGCGGAGTCCTTCACCTGGATATTGAAGCTTCCGCTGACAGTAGGAGTGCCGGTGATGGCGCCCGTCGAGGGGTTCAGCGTCAGCCCGCTCGGCAGAGTGCCAACCACCGCGTATGTGTAAGGACTGACGCCGCCCGTGGCTGTCACCTGGGTGCTGAAGGACACATTCACCTCGCCCGAAGTGGTGGCGGGGCAGGGGAGCGACAGCCCGCCGATGGTGAAGGTGCAACTGAAGGCGGTAGCCCCGATCGCATCCTTAACCTGAACGTTGAAGCTGCCGCCGACGGAAGGAGTGCCGGTGATGGCGCCCGTAGAGGGGTTCAGGGCGAGTCCGCTCGGCAGCGTGCCGATCACCGAGTAGGTATAGGGGGTGACGCCCCCCACAGCCGACACCTGACTGCTGAAAGGCGCGTTCGCCTGGCCCGACGTGGTGGCCGGACACGGGAGCGAGAGCGGACCGCTGATGCTTAACGTGCAACTGGCAGCGGTGTTCCCGGTCGCATCCTTCACCTGGATGCTGAAGTTGCCGGAGACAGTCGGCGTGCCGGTGATGGCGCCCGTCGAGGGGTTCAGCGTCAATCCGTTCGGCAGCGTGCCGACTACCGAGTAGGTATAGGGCGTCACGCCGCCCGAGGCCGACAGTTGGCTGCTGAAGGGCGAGTTCACTTCGCCCGACGTGGTGGCCGGACACGGAAGCGAGAGCGGACCGCTGATGCTTAACGTGCAACTGGCAGCGGTGTTCCCGGTCGCATCCTTCACCTGGATGCTGAAGTTGCCGGAGACAGTCGGCGTGCCGGTGATGGCGCCCGTCGAGGGGTTCAGAGTCAGTCCGTTCGGGAGCGTGCCGATCACCGAGTAGGTATAGGGTGTGACGCCCCCCACAGCCGACACCTGACTGCTGAAGGGCGCGTTCGCCTGGCCCGACGTGGTGGCCGGACACGGGAGCGAGAGCGGACCGCTGATGCTTAACGTGCAACTGGCAGCGGTGTTCCCGGTCGCATCCTTCACCTGGATGCTGAAGTTGCCGGAGACAGTGGGCGTGCCGGTGATGGCGCCCGTCGAGGGGTTCAGGGCGAGTCCGCTGGGCAGCGTGCCGATCACCGAGTAGGTATAGGGGGTGACGCCCCCCACAGCCGACACCTGACTGCTGAAGGGCGCGTTCACGTCGCCAGCCGCGACGGCCGGACAGGGCAGTGAAAGCGCCACGTTGTTCGTCACATTAACCGTTTCCGTATCGCCGCTATATCCAGTTGAGGACGCAGTTATAGTGGTCGAGCCGACGGCCACTCCCGTCACTTGTGGGGCAACCGAGGGAGTAGTGGCGCCGGCGCCGATCGTTACCGTCGTCGGCGAAATCGTCAGAATTCCCGCATTGCCGCTCTGCAGCGTAATGGTCACGCCGTTGACCGGGGCCGGCGAGGATAACTGGATATTCAAGGGTACCGACTGGCCAGTCGGTACCGAAAGATTGTTAGGTATCGCCACGCTGCCCAGCGTCACATTGAATGGAATGAAGTTGACGCGCGGGTAACCGGGCGCGCCGGGCAGAATTTCGACAGGACCCACTGCGGCGCCCGTCATCGTGAACGTTCCGGTTGTGCTGCCCGCGGGAATTACAACCGACGTGGGGTTGAAAGTGACCAGGCCCGGAGTTTGACCGGCATCGTAATCCTGGACGTCAACCAGAGTCACGGAAGTACCGCCCGGCGGGGCCGGGGCACTGAGCGTAATGGTTCCTCCAATGCTCTGCATCACCGGAACGGAGGAGGCACTGTTGTTGAAAGTAACAGCGATCGCCGGAGTTACCACCGCCACCGAGGCGCTGCCTGGCTGGTAGCCCGCCGCGCTGGCCGTTATAGAGGTATTGCCCAGCGCCAACGGCGACACCGTGACGTTGGCAGAGCTTGAGTTTGCGGGAATCTGAATCGAATTCGATGACAGCGAAATGACTGTAGCATCGAAGCCGGTCAGGTTGACGTTGACCGGGCTGGCTCCGGCACCGGGACTCAGGTTGATTGTAAGAGCCTGGGGAGCAGTGGCAAGAATCAGAGGACTTGGCGTAAGCGCAATTGTCATCAGACCGGCCGAGATAGAGACTGTTGCGGGAGTGCTGCTCCCGAATTCATCTGTAACGATAAGTTGCGCTACATATGTGCCCGCAACGTCGGGCGAGAATGTTGCAAATTCTGTATTTGCCCCGGTGAGCGTGGCATTGCTTCCCAGAGGACTGCTGAGGGACCATGCGTATCCCGTGATGGGATCGTTGTCAGGGTCGAATGACTGACTTCCGCTCAGTGACACAACGGACCCGAGTTGGACGCTCGGCGTGGTAGTTGTGGGAACTGCTACTGGCAGAGTGCTGGTGCTCGTGATTGCAACAGTTGCGGGAGCACTGCTAAGGGACCCGTCATTTACAACAAGCTGTGCTCCGTATGTTCCGGGCAGATCTGCAACAAAAGAAGGATTCTGGGCAGTGGACGGGAATGACGACGTCGCGGCACTTCCCATCGGGAATGTTGGCAGTGTCCAGTAATAAGTAAGAGGCAAATTCTGAGGATCGGTTCCCGAACCCTGGAGCTGTACCATCGAACCAACGATAACCTTCGTCTGAGTCGCAGCGGCGATTGCCGTGGGTGCGAGTCCGGTATTCGTCGTTACAGTCACCGTCACGGGCTGGCTGGAAATCGCTCCATCCGTCACAATAAGCTGCGCGACATAAATCCCGGGGACATCCGCCGTGAACGTGGGGTTCACAATGTCCGCCGCGCTGAGCACCGCGTGGCTGCCTGGCGCCTGGGTTGTGTTTAAACTCCACGAGTATGTAAGCGGGTTGCTGTCCACATCCGTTGACTTCGAACCGTCGAGTTGCACAAGGCCGTTTACGTTAACCGCCTGGGGTGTAGCAGTAGCGACTGCAACGGGCGGCGTATTGCCGGTGGTGATCGTAACTGTAGCCTGCGAACTGCTGAGTGTGCCGTCATTGACCACCAGTCCCAGGATCCACGAACCGTTCACATCCGCGGTAAATGAAGGTGTTGGAGAGCGCGGGTTAGAAAGAAGAGCGGCGCTCCCATTGGGAATGGCGATAAAGGTCCAAAAATAGCTCAGGGGCTGTCCGTTCGCGTCCGTGGATTTGGTTCCATCGAGGTGTACGGCAGCGCCCACGGACACAGTTTGACCCGCCCCGGCATTGGCCGTGGGAGAAATATCGGTCGTGGTTATCGTTACTGTGTTAGTGTCGCTCTGGATTCCACTGCTTACAGTAAGTGCGATTACATACGTCCCAACCATGTCCGGCACCAGCGTCGCGATCACGTTTCCCGCGTTCGAGAGCATGGCGTTCGAACCAGCCGGAGCCGATTGGATCGCCCAGTGATAAGTCAGGAAGCCGATACCGCGGGGGTACGTCGATCCGCTGCCGTTCAGGGTAGCGGGGCTGAGCACGGGAATCGTCTGATTCGGGCCGGGATCGGCAAATGGGTTATTGAAGGACCAGCTGACCTGGGACCAGTCGAACGGAAGGCTGGTGTTTACCAAAATCGTGAAAGTATTGCTGCTGGTTACAGCACTTGGCGAGCCTGGAGCGCCGGCAGACACTGGCGAAAACTGTAATGTCCCCTGGCCGGCAACCACGGTCACGTTGGTTGCCAGGCTGGTGATTGTGGCCGTGACGCCCGTCAGGGCAGAGCCGGTATTGTTGAGAACCGCGGTATACGTGTAGTACGAATCGAACCGATCGACGCGGGTCGCACTGACGAGTACGTAGCCAGTTGTCGAAATTGAAAGACCTGCAGTTCCATTCTGCCCGAAAGCCGTTGTGGGGAGAGTTAAGGCCGAAACGGCCATAAAAAATACGGCGGGGAATAAATGACGCATCGGTGCCTCCAATCCAGGATGTCTTTGTCGATCCTTGGACTCTCCAGAATACTCCCTATTTGCCTGAATGAGCAGTTTCAGTCACGTTTTTGGTCGTACTTTGTGAGTACCGGTACTTTTGTTTCCTGCCTCGACGGGAGAATCTGGTGGGTGGCGGCGAACTGGGCCTCAATGAACAATGAAGATCTCGATTCTGGTGCCGCTCTACAACGAAGAAGAAGTCGTAGCAAACATGCTCGAACGAGCAATTGCGGCTCCTCTGCCGGTCGGCTTCGAGCGCGAGATTATCGTTGCCGATGACGGTTCCACGGACGATTCTGTGCTTGAAGTGGAGGCCGTAGTTGAGAGATACCCGAACGTGATTCGCTTGTTGAAAGGCACTCACAATCGGGGAAAGGGAGCGGCTCTTCGCCGGGCCATCGCGGAGGCGCGGGGGGACTTCTGCATCATCACAGGACGCCGATCTCGAATACAATCCCAGTGAGTATCGGAAACTTCTGGGACCACTGGTCGACGGGCGCGCGGACGTGGTATATGGTTCGCGATTCATGTCAAGTGGAGAAAGGCGGGTGCTGTATTTCTGGCACTCCCTCGCGAATCGCCTGTTGACCGGAATGTGTAACATTTTCGCCGACCTCAATCTCACAGACATGGAAACCTGTTACAAGGCCTTTCGTACGCCTCTCTTGCAGAGCATTCCAATACGCAGCCTGCGGTTTGGATTCGAGCCGGAGATCACGATAAAGCTGGCGAAGCGTGAGGCGCGTATCTATGAAACTCCTATCGGCTACGACGGGCGTACTTATGAGGAGGGCAAGAAGATCGGCATCAAAGACGCCTTCGAGGCCTTCTGGGTGATTTTGAAGACTGCCGTGTCGAACGATATTTATGTGGCCAAAGACAAGGATATTCTGGACGCATTTGCCGATGCGCCGAATTTTAACCGCTGGATGGCAGATACTATCCGTCCATACGTCGGAAACGACGTTCTCGAAATCGGTGCCGGAATGGGTAATCTCACGCGCCTGCTCTTACCCGGCCGGAAGAGGTACGTCGCCACAGACATAGATCGCGAGCACCTTGAACGGCTCAGGGCTCGGCTTTCGCACCGGCCCCGTCTTGAAACTGCGGAACTGAACGCTGCCGATGGGGCATGCCGGGAGACGTATCGTGGCCAGATGGACACTGTGGTTTGTCTTAACGTCCTCGAGCACATCGAGGACGATTGCGGCGCTCTGAGAAATATCCATTCGATGCTCCGAGATGGCGGCCGCGTCGTAATACTCGTCCCCTGCGGGCAGAGTATTTTCAATTCTCTGGACGAAGAACTCGGACACTTTCGCAGGTACTCGGAAGATCGGTTACGCCAAAAAATGACAGAGGCTGGGTTCCACGTGGAGACGGTGCTCCGGTTCAACCGGGCATCTCGCCCCGGCTGGTGGCTTAACGGAACCGTGCTGAAACGAAGGGCCATCAGCCGCATACAGCTTAAGAATTTCGACCGGTTGGTGTGGCTCGTCCGTCGGATTGACGCCTACCTGCCCTGGCCCCAAACGTCGGTTATTGGAATCGGGCGCAGGGAGGGCTCAGCCTTCGAATGAACGAGCGGCGCAATCGCCCAACAAGAGGATCTTTACCGATCTCACCGCAGACTTGAATCTGCGCCGGAGCCGCTGGTTTTTTCAAGGAGGTTCCGCAGGTTGTTACGCGCCGCCGGGAAATCGGGTCTGAGCCGCAGCGCCGCTTCATACTCGGCAATCGCCTCCGGTATTCTGCCGGTCACCGACAAGGCCAGGGCCAGGTTATAGTGCGTTTCCTCCAGGTTGGGGTTCAACGCCAGCGCCGCTTCTAAATGGGGGATCGCCTTCGGGACCCCGCCTGGGACAGTCAGAAGGGCATTTCCGAGATTGTTTTCCGCCTGACGGTTATCCGGCTTGAGCCGCAACGACGCTTCGAACTCGGCAATCGCCTCCGGCAACCTGCCCGGGATCCCGGCCAAAATAACGCCCAGATTGTTATGCGCCATCCAGCTTGCCGGATTGCGCCGAAGCGTTTCCCGATAAAGTGTCTCCGCGTCCCGATACATCCCGCTCTGACGCCATGTGAGCACAAACAGCGTCGCCAGCAAAACGCCAGCCGCGGCGGGAAGCAGTCGCCGGGCGGCCGGAATCCGCTCGCGCGCCACAGCAAGGCCGCAAGCCGACGGTACGAGAATTCCCAGGGTTGCCAGATACTGAAAATGATCGGCTACATAGGAGTAAATGAAAGGGAAAACGTTAAAGAATCCCAGGGCCGGAAACAGCGTGCCGACAAAGAACAGGAAACCCGCCAGCGTCCCACGGTACCGCCGCCTCAGCAGCCACAGGCCCGCGGCCAGTCCCAACAAGCCGATTGGGTACAGATACTGCCCACCAGCCGCCGGATCCACGTTCCAGCGCGGATAAGTGAACATCAGGTTGACAGGCCACACCACCTTACCCATGTAAAACCAAATCACTCGGCCAGCTAACAGGCACCGCTCGCCCAGCGTCAGCGCAAAACTCGCTCCCTCCGCGTGAACATATCGTCGCTCCATCCACGCCGTGACAAGCCCCGAGGCTGTACCCAGAGCGAACCACGGCAGCAATGGCATCGCGTCGCGTTTCCAACTCAGGCGCTTCCGCCGCCACCAAAGAACAATCAGCAGCGCCGCCGGCAAAGTCACGGTCACGGTCTTGGCCAGCAGCGCGAACATGAACAGCGCCAGTGCAAGGAAGTAATGAGAACGTCGGCGCGTTTGGTCAAAACGCAGGTATGTGAGCGCCGACCCGAGATAAAAGACCGCCGAAAGTGTGCTCTTCTGCTCGGAGATCCACGCCACGGACTCCACGCACACCGGATGCAGCGCGAAAAGATAGCCAGCCAGCCACGCTCCGGGCAGCGAAAGGCGCTTCACGATCGATACCACCAGGCAAGCCGCCGCCACATGCAGCAGGACGTTGATGAGGTGATAGCCCGGCATCGCGTCGCCCCACAACCTGTGCTCGGCCCAAAACGCGCTGTAGAGCAGCGGATAATACTGTGCGGTAGTGCCCAATTCTGTCCAGATGCTCCACAGGCCGTGGAACGATTGCAACGCTGGCTTGGTCACATACAGGTCGTCGTCCCAAAGCAAGCCGCCGTTCAGGGCCGGCAGGTAGGCAATCACGGTGACCAGGAGGAGCAACATCCCGCATGCAAGATTGCGAATTCCTGCCGCCGCCAATAGCCGTGACAGGGCGGCGCGGTCCTTCGACGCTTCGCGATTCGTGCCGGCGACCGAAACATTTCGGCGGCCGACGGTGATCGAGAGGCCATCGCCGGACGATCCCCGGGCCGACCCTCGCGGTCCGGGTCGCGCTCGCTTCGATTCGCGCTTCATCAAAGGGTCCTTTTAGTCAACCGCGAAAACGATTGCGGGGCCCCAACTGGAACTGATCGACAAGCCGAAACTCCTGGCCGCACGAAAATAACCTCGAACAGGGAGCGATCGAATCGTCCGAATTTCCGGGCAAGCTTCGCGATGCATCGGCCGTTGTATTACTCCGAAGAATTAGTCCTGGCGGGCCGTGCCTTGCTGGTTACGCGTCGATCCTGTTCACCAAGGGCATTCTGGTCGAGCAGCCTGCCCACAATGCCGGCGCGGGTCAGTACACCCATTTTTATCATTATCAAACGCAGGAACGCTTTGACCGTGTTGGGGGATATGTCCATCCGCTGAGCAACCTCTTTGCTGGTTAGCCCCAGGGTAACGCCGATCAGCGTTTCCTGCTCGCGGTCTGTCAGGTGATATTCGGCGGTGGCCTGAAGCACGGCATCAATCACCGCTAATTCTCGTTTGAAATAGAGGGCCAGCATCGGCTGAACGCTATCCGATCGCGGCCTGATAAACAATTTGCGGCAGGCATACTCGTGGTTTCCGATCTTTAACGACTGATATGTCTCTTCCACTTCCGGGTCGGATGGCGCGTTCAGAAAATTAAGGATTTCACGCGGAAGATGGACTTCTCCGTTGGATACACCCTTATTCCCGTTCAAATGGCTGAGTATGGCCTCGGCGCCGGAATCGAGAGCGACCAGGTCGAATCTCTCGTCGACAATAATGAGGCCTTCGACAGCCATTGAAGCGGAACCGCTGTCTGCTCGCAACCCGGACTGTTGAACTTTTCTGGTCCTGATGGGACCAACAACCGCCCCGTTATGATGCGGTAATACTGACATTCGCTTCCTCATCGTTACTCCAGATCAAGGTTGTACATTCGCTACGTACGTGTTCCAGTTCGCATACTGCGTCCTTGGGTAATTTCCGATGTATTGCACGGCCATCCAAATAGACCCATCGCTGCTCGCGACGGCCGTGTTATAGTCACCCCATCTGGCGACGCCGTCGCCGCCGCCGATCGGGTAGCCGGTAAACCCATCTTCCGGCAACGCACCCGGCGCGGCAATCTCCACTGTTGTAGGCACCGTGGACGCCTGGAAGGGTATGAACGCCGCACTGGGATAATAACCGCCCGCGCTTCCCACCAGGGTAACCCCGATAGCCCCTCGTCCCTTCGCGTTCACAGCCAGGGCGGGCCGCAACAAGTGGTTGCCATTTACTAAAAGATAGCCCTCATTCAGAATCTGCGCCGCAAGGGTACCGAAGCGGTAAGTGGGAGACAGAACTACGTAAGCACCTCCAACAACAAAATGCCCGTTCTGATCGGTGACTCCGGTCGGAAACGTGAGGTAGAGATTTCCGCCAGCATAAGTTAAGCATTGGACGCGAGTATCACCGCCGTCGAGGTACTCAATGGGCGATTCCTGGCTGATTCCGAGCGGATCGTAACCCGACGGTTGCGTGGCTACGTCGGGCGAAGTGTAGTTCAGCGCGGGAATCGTGATCTGAACCAGGATCGGATTCGGATTTTCAGTTGCCAGCGAACTGGTGCCGGACATAGCCCACAACGCAAGCTGATTGTCTGCCGCGAACCTGCCACTCGTGCTGACAAAATACTCCACACCGCCATTTGCCACAAAATTGGCCGCCCCAGGCGGTGCTGTCGCTGGCTGGATGGCGAATTCAAAGCCGGAATTGAACGGCAACAGGAACTGGTACGCACTCGGGGTTGCGGCGCCGCCGGCGAGATCCGACTTGGATAGGGAGAGGATCGATGCATCGACGAAGCTGAGTCCTGAAGTGGTGAACTCATTCCAGGCTACGTGAAATCCGTAATAGTCGGCGCCTATTTGAGGATAATCGTCGATGCAGGGGCAGCCCGGGTGATACGCGTTTGTCGTATCCATTAAGTAGATGTTGTAAGTGCCGGTAGGGTCGCCGCTTTGGCTGACAGCTATGTAAAGCTGAGACATATTAAGAGGGTTACCCTCAGAGTCGTTGGCCTGAGAGCGCTGCAAGACGATCCAGCGACCGGAGGTACCCATCCCCGGATCGAAGAAAACACGCATGTCAGTCAGGTAAACGCCGTTGATTCCCGTGGTCCGATCAATCGCAGGCGCCAGACCGAATACCTGATTGGAACTCAAAACCATAGGAAGGGACGGCGATCCGGATGTGTTAAAGACCTCAACTGCATCGTTCACGCCCTCGAGCACATAGCCGTTGCCCACCGCGACGCTCTGGTTGGGTGGTTCAATGCTGAACTGATTCCCTCCGTTGGCATTCCGCTGGTCGAGATGGGAGAGAGCGTTAAAGCCAGAAGCACCAGAAGCCTGAACCACTGAAAAGCCCTGCAATGGCGCCGGGGCAACCTGCGCGCCCAACAGCTTCTTAGCCGAGAACGGCGGGTGCAGCCGGGGAGGGGGCACTCTCAACGTCTCGGGGGCCGCTGGCCCCTGGAATGCCTGTCCTCCATCCGAGGCCAGCGCCTGACTCGTGAAATTCACAGGAGGCAACATTGTCAGTTGTCCGGTAACGTTCGTGCCCGTGTAAGACACCTGCTGCGCGAAAGCCGGTAAGGTCATACACACGGCTGCTACAGCCACCAGCGCCAGGGCGCGGCGCAGCAACTGTTCCAGCTTCAGGCGCCGGGCTGCAAACACGCCGACAGTTCCAATCAGCAGCAGGACTAAGCTCCCCGGCTCGGGAGCCGCGGCGGACGCAGGAGCGCTGAAGCTCGTAATCGTGAGAATTCCTGCCGAACCGGTATTGTCGAGGCTCATGATCTCAAAACCAATGGTTTCCCCGGCAACCACGGAGACCGGGGGACTGCAAACAGGATTGAAACAGGACTCACCGTCGGTGTCCGCGAGCTTAAAAAAGGTGCCGTTGAGCAGATAGCCCGCCGTCTCAGACCCCGGAGTATCGAACGTGCTGAAACTCCAGTTGAAGTCGAAGAAGCCGCTGGCTTCGGAAGCGATTGTCAATGTAGTCGTTCCCGGAAGGCCACTGCCGTCGTTGGTGCCCGTCAGGCTTAGAGTCGTCGGATCGGGAGATGATACATATCCATTCGGAATCAGTCCTCCGCTGTTGCAGAGCTCGAAATTACTATCGCTTACACACCCGGAACCGGTAGATACGGTCCCCGTTTCAAGGGCATAATAACCGATGAGATCCGCTTTCGCCTCAAGGGATCCCGCGAGGAAGAGAACACCGAAGAAGAGGAGCGTCGAAGGGTGCAGCGGCACCTTCGGGTGTTTTCCCTTCGGCGTGCGGATTGATCTGAAGATCTTCGCCCTTCTTAATGATGTAAAGCCCATGGTACCCTCCGACCGACTCTTAACTTCGTTATTACCCAAAAGGATTCGTTCGTATGTTTTAAACACAATTCCAAATGTGTCTTCGCTGAGAGTGTAGATTGGCCCGGACTCCCCTGTCAAACATTTTGGGGGGGGGAGGTACCACGAGTACCGGCTTTTATGCCAAGCTCATCTTAATTGTGCCGTGGACGTTAGATTCTCAGGACTTATACGCCCGCTGGAGCAATCGGGGCGCAAGGTGGTGGCTTGGTATGGGTGGCACGAAGAACAGAAGAGTTCCCCGCCCGAAATCCTCTGCGGCGGCGTGT
Organism: Terriglobia bacterium; assembly: GCA_963719785.1. Taxonomy (GTDB): domain Bacteria; phylum Acidobacteriota; class Terriglobia; order Bryobacterales; family Bryobacteraceae; genus BOG-234. Next base: position 774,087 of record CAVRCX010000018.1, on the reverse strand, counting down.
AAAGTCAGTATTTTTCTGAGTCACTCTCGTATTCCGGCCGGTCGATGCGAAGACCGTCATCGTACTGCCAGTACTGACCAGCATTAGGACTATTTCCATTCGCTACCCTCCCTGCGAAATGCGTTTCAGAATCGTATTGACACGTCGCTCCCAGCCAACGCCCACCCTTCCATAGAGTTAGAGTTGCCGTGTCGTTCTTCACAATCCAGCCAACCACCGGCGCCTGCCGTAACATTGAGGGGAGTCCGCGTTCCCGAACTCGGTCCGGCAACACGCCACCATGCCAAGCCGCATCCGCGCCGGGATGATCGAGGGGTTAGCAACCGGAGCCTGATCGAGAGCCAGCCGCGCCGCATCGGCTCTCGTTCTTCCGTTCCTCGGGGAAGAAGCAGCCCCGGGAATTAAGCCTTAACTTATGAAAAGGAAATATCCGACCTGAATGTCCCACTGCCCACGTATGCACACGACCGCTTCTGTCGCGCACCCCATGCCTCGACGATCTGACGTCCGCAACGCAGAAAGTATAACAGAACTAATACCTTTGCAGTGCTTCGATTCGATTAACCCATCGGACTATTTCTGTGAATATTAACCCAATTGGACTAGTTCGATGAACCGTCGCTGGATCTCAAGGTGGCAAGGCTCTCGGGGTGGTAAACTGAGCCGGGTCATCGCACGCAACCGTGTCCGCAACTACAGTTCGTACCGACGCTATTGCACTCCGGTAACGGGCTGCGCTGCAACATGGAAAAGGGCGAATTCGTACTTCGAGAAGTCGATTGGACGCCAGGGAGTGCGCCTTATGCCCATTTTCAGACCGTGCTTTGCTATGCCGCCGACGCGTGACGGGATCCGCAAAGTACTTTACCGGACGCCGGCAAGCATAAGCCTTTTGGCTATTTCCTTTAGATAGTTGCCTGATAGTCCGCCTACATGATAACTTCTGCACTGGAGGATTTACCCACCATGCATTTCCGAAACGTAACTTTAGCGGCTCTCGCTTTTGCCAGTGTCGCTTTTGCTCAGAATCCCATAACTGCCGATTCACCTTTTCAGGTGAGGTACGCTGCTAACCTTAATCTGGGTGAGTCGTATATCGACATCACCAATACCGGTGCTAATGGCGCTGCACTACTGGGGCCTGGAATTGGCACTCAGGTAGGAAATATCTGCGTCAACGTATATGCATTCGACCCGAGTGAAGAGTTGGTCTCGTGCTGCTCCTGCCTTGTCACGCCCGATCAGACCGTTAACCTGGCGGTCACTGCCGACCTGACCTCTAAGACTCTGACAGGTGTGGTACCGACGTCGGTGACGGTGAAATTACTCTCCACCCTCGCTGGCACCGGCTCAACAGCCTGCCAGAACAGCGCCGCGTCAGCGGCGCCGACGATCGTCCCCGGTATGGCAGCTTGGGGCACAACCCTGCATCCCACACCCGTCGCCGGCACGACTGCGACCACCGAGACGGCTTTCACGCCAGCCACTTTGAGCGCGGGCGAATTGGCCAGCATCACGGGCCGTTGCGCGGCGATCATTGGTAACGCCAGCGGCTTTGGGATTTGCACTTCCTGCAGGTCCGGCGCGCTGGGCGGCTCGAAACTGCTGTAAACGAGGCGAAACCAACCAACCCTGGGGCAATCAGTACAAACTGATTGCCCTTTTTTTTGACTTCCAGCTCGAAATGTACTGTCAGGCACCAGTCTCATCGAAACCTCCCTCGCAGCAAGTTTTACTTCCCTTTCAGGGCCCGATAAGTAGTTGTACGATACCAGTCAATTTGAACTGGTACTGGTACGGTGAAGCTCAAACCCCAGCGCTGAAAAACCGTTGCATAAGCCTCGGCACGCGCTCCTTGCCAGATCACATCTAAAACATTTATTCTGAATTAGTTGAGAGCTTTTTGGTTGTACTTATCAACAAGCCGATCTAATCCTTCTGGCTATTTCCTTCGGATAGTTGTCGACGAATATACCAAGTGTTAATGTGACTGCGAGGATGCGTCTTTTCGGGATTCTTATGAATACCGAAGCAGGCATAACCGGAGTAGCCAACAGACCCGCATAAGACGGGAATCTGTATGGCCGACCAGCAGTAGATGGAGCAGCGCAATGACCAAATTCGGGGGAGGAAATAAGTAAATGGTATCAAAGCGAACGGTTGTTATATTCAGCGTATTAGGCGCAGCAGCAATTTTGTCGGCCGCGCCCGCAGATTCGAATTCGATTGGCGACGACCCAGTCCTTGTGGAGGTCAATGGCGCCAAACTGACGCTGAGCGACCTTGAGCAGAAAAGCAGTGCTGCGCTGTTCCAGGCCCGTACAACCTACTACGAGACGGAACGAAAAGTTATCGTGGACGCCGTTGACCAGTACTTGCTGGAACAGCAGGCTCGCAAGGAAGGTCTGACTGTTCCGCAGCTGTTGGACAAGCATGTGAATTCCACGATTGCACCGGATCCCTCGGAAGAAGCGCTGCACGTCTACTTTGAAGGCGTAGATACAACCGAACCATATGAGGCGGTTCGGGCAAAAATTGTGGACGCGTTGCGCCAGCGGCGGATCGCGAAAGCTAAGCTCGCATACCTTCAATCCCTGCGAGATCAGGGGCCGATCATCATTCGGCTGGAGCCGCCACGCGCTCCGATTTCCATGAAAGACGTTCCTGTTCGTGGGGCGCCAGACGCACGAGTGACGGTGCTTGAGTTCGCCGACTACGAGTGTCCTTATTGCCAACAGATCCAGCCCGTACTCGCGAAAATCGAGACGGAGTTCAAGGGTAAGATTGCTGTGGCTTTCAAGGATTTTCCCCTGCCTATGCATCCTAGCGCTCCGAAGGCGGCTGAAGCCGCGCATTGTGCCGGCGCACAGGGCAAGTACTGGGAATATCACGATGTCATGTTCGAGAAAAAGCAACTCGATCTGGCCTCGCTGAAGACCTATGCCAGCGACCTGAAACTTGATACCGCGGCATTTTCAACGTGTCTCGACAAAGGGCAAATGGCCGGATTGGTCAACGAACAGGCCTCGGAAGCTCAGAGTCTCGCACTTCAGGGTACGCCAACGTTTCTTGTCAATGGCCGCATGGTGAACGGTACGCTCAGCTACGAAAAGCTTCGGTCCGTTATAAGCGAGGAATTGAGTGCCACCGACCGCCAGCAGGCAACACCGTCCCCTGCTGCCGCAAATAAACAAGCTGCGGCGTTCACGCAACATCCCTGACTGTTTGGCGGAAGCTTGAAGGTCCCGTCATGTGGAACGTGACGGACCGGAACCGGTAATCCTGTTTGCTGTCCGGGATGAGAGTGCCGAGTTTCGTTCTGTGCGGAGTGAACTGGTAGTCATGCGCTGTTTCTTATTAAGAATTTACCGGAGTGTAGCCGTGAAAAATCATTTATTTGTCCTTGTATTGGCTACTGCGTTGTTGACGTGTGCGCTTCCACCAGCAGCACTCGCGCAGGGCACAGGTCTGTCTGTAGCACCTACAGGATATGTTCAGGTCGGGACGCAGCGTATTGACAGGTATAACTTCTCATACACGTACACTGCTGTTCTGAACAACACGGGAGGTGCGCTTCCGGGTGTCACCGCCACTCTTACCAGTCTGGCCGCCAATGTTACGGTTGTGCCAGGCCAGGGAACGCTGGAGTTTTCACCCGTGCCTGCGGGCGCAGTCTCGGCTCCCAGCCAGGTAACCAGCGCTAATACGTTCACCATCGTCGTGAACCGCGAGCTTCCTTTCGATTTTTCCAGCCTCAGCTGGTCGTTCAATAACCCATACGCCAATCCAGGCCCAAACCAAACCGTCCCGAATTTGAGCCTCGTGACACTGAACGGCAGCGGTTCGACTAATCCGTCCGGCATTGGTTCGCTCACTTACACCTGGGCGTTTCAGTCGGTTCCGACCGGATCGAACGCCGTGCTTTCGAACGCCAACAGCAGTACAGCCACCTTCGTGCCCGATTTGATCGGAACGTATGTCGTCTCTCTAACGGTCAGCAATGGTTCCCAAAGCGACACGAATACTGTGACCATCAGTACAACCGATGTTCCTCCCGTAGCCAACCCCGGTCCGAACCAGACGGTAACGGTGGGCGCTATCGTAATGCTTGACGGGACCAAATCCACGGACGTGAATGGGCAACCTCTGTCTTATCTCTGGAGTCTTGTCACTACTCCGAATGGGAGCGCCGCCGTTATTTCCTCTCCCCGGTCGCCGACTCCTTCCTTCACTGCGGACGTGGCCGGTACCTATATAGTTGGACTCGTCGTCAATGACGGCACGTTGAGCAGTGCCAAGTCGACAGTTACGATTACCACCGGCAACACACCTCCGGTCGCGGTCCCGACTGCCACGCCCCAGGTAGTTGCCGTGAATGGACTCGTGCAGTTAAGTGGGGTAAATTCAACGGACGTGGATAGCAATCCGCTTACTTTCCAATGGACTCTGAATACCAGCGAGGCGCCGGGAAGCAAGGCAACGCTAAGTAACGGGACCATCGTCAACCCCACATTTACCGCAGACGTACCGGGAACATACGTCGCCCAGCTGATTGTATTCGATGGCACGATTGCCAGTAAGCCTGTCACGGTGATGATAACAACGAGCGCCGTCGTGGCGCCAACCGCCAACGCCGGGACTAACCAGATGGTAGGCGTCGGAACCACCGTACAACTCCAGGGCTCGGGGACCGACCCCCAATCGTTGCCGCTTACTTACAGCTGGTCGCTTACCACGATTCCGATGGGAAGCGCGGCGGTTCTGTCCAAGACCAATATTCAGAATCCGACCTTCATTGTCGATCTGCCCGGTACATACGCCGCGCAACTAATCGTGTCCAACGGATTCCTTTCCAGTCCGGCGGCAACGGTCACAATTACCAGCACCAGCACTCCCCCGATAGCAGTTCCCACGACAACCACTCCAAGCCTGTTAATTGGGGCGACAGCGGAACTGAGCGGCGCCAGTTCCACTGACCCGAATGGCGTTCCGATCACCGGGTATTCTTGGTCCCTCAGCATTCCGGGCGGAAGCAGGGCCAGACTGACAGGAGCAAATACAGAGTTTGCGACGTTCGTTCCGGACGTCGCCGGCACATATGTAGCGCAACTCATAGTCAGCGACCAATTCGGGAGCAGTAACCCGGCGACGGTCTCGGTCACGGCTGGCCAGATGACGATTGCGCTCACGCCGAATCCCCTGAACCTGACCAACTCTCCTCAGGCCTTGACGATCACGATCAGCCCGGGCACCGGATCGAGCCCACTGACCGTCACCTTGAGCGGTTACGACCCCACTGTGATTTCCCTTCCATCGAACACGGTCACGATCCCGGCGAACTCAACCGCCGTAAACGTCAGCGTGACACCCGTAGCGGCCGGCAACACCAATATCGCCGCTAACGCCGATGGCTACCAACCGGCATCCGTACCGGTGAATGTCACCACCCCAACGCTGTCGATCGCGTTTACCAACAATGTCACCGTGGTCGGATTAAACCACACCGTCGGCGGAACTATCACCCTGAGCGGTCCGGCGCCGCAGAATGGCGCGAACGTAACTCTTGTTTCTATCAATGACACCGACGCCGGACAGATGCCGGGCGCCGTCACTTTCAATCCCACGCTTCTTACGATCCCGGCGGGCCAGACGACTGGAACGTTCACCGTCACGGGTACAGCGCTCGGAAACGTCGGCATTCTGCCCGGCTCCGCCGGTTACGCGCGGGTCAACTTCGTTCCCTTCAGTGTGGTCATTCTGGGTAATGTTACGATCCCCGCAACAACCCCGGCGCCAGTCGGCCAGTCCGTTGCGCTGAACGTACAATTGTCTTCGCCCGCGCCTGCCGATGGCGCCACGATTACCCTCCAGAGCAGCAACACGGGAGTCGCTACGGTACCGGCCAGCGTAACCATCGCCCCTGGCGCGACAACTCCGTCCGTCGCCCCGCAGGTAACCGGGGTAGGTTTAGGTTCGGCCACCATTACTGCATCTTCGAGTGGATATAACGGCGGCAGCGGCACGGTTAACGTGAATGCGACACTAAGTTTCTCGCCTGCGACGACATTGTCTTTGGCCCCGAATACATCGCAAACTATAGCCGTAAACCTCTCGGGGCCCGCACCCCCCGCCGGTCTGATCGTCAACCTCAGTTCCGACAACCCGAGTGCCGCGACGGTGCCCGCAAGCGTGACAATTTCCGGAGGTCTCGAGACCGCATCCGTTCAGGTCGGCGGCGGAGCCACCGGCACGGCACACATAACTGCCTCCACGTCTAATCCATTCGTCTCTGCGGCTGGCGCAACTCTAACGGTCACGATCACGAATGCGCCCGTCATTTCCTGCCCAACCACTACTTCGGCCGAAGTGGGTTTCCCATTCAGCTCCGGGCCTCTCACGGTCACGGGAGGCACGAGTCCCTTCACATTCTCGGTTGCCACAGGTAGCTTGTCCGGTCTGACGCTGAACAGCTCGACTGGCGCCATATCCGGCACGCCGATGGCAGCGGGCTCGTTCACGATTAAGGTGACGGACGCAACCGGAGCCACGGCGACAAGTTGCACATTCACGATCAACAATGCGCTGGCACTGCCGTGCCCGAGCGTCACAACGGGTGAAGTGAATGCAGCGTTCAGCAGTCAGCTCACGGCTACCGGCGGAGTCACTCCGTATACTTACGCGGTCGTCGGCACGCTGCCGGCCGGGTTGACGCTGAGCGGCACGGGGCTGGTGAGCGGCACGCCGACGGCGGCGGGCACTTTCACAATCAAGGTAACGGACGCCAATGGCGCGACGGCGACCAGTTGCACATTCACGATCAACAATGCGCTGGCACTGCCGTGTCCGAGCGTCACAACGGGTGAAGTGAATGCAGCGTTCAGCAGTCAGCTCACGGCTACCGGCGGAGTCACTCCGTATACCTACGCGGTCGTCGGCACGCTGCCGGCCGGGTTGACGCTGAGTGGCACGGGGCTGGTAAGCGGCACGCCGACGGCGGCGGGCACGTTCACAATCAAGGTAACGGACGCCAATGGCGCGACGGCGAGCAGTTGCACGTTCACGATCAACAATGCGCTGGCACTGCCGTGCCCGAGCGTCACAACAGGTGAAGTGAATGCAGCGTTCAGCAGTCAGCTCACAGCTACGGGCGGAGTCACTCCGTATACCTACGCAGTCGTCGGCACGCTGCCGGCAGGGTTGACGCTGAGTGGCACGGGGCTGGTGAGCGGCACGCCGACGGCGGCGGGCACGTTCACAATCAAGGTAACGGACGCTGGCGGTGCGACAGCGACCAGTTGCACGTTCACGATCAACAATGCGCTGGCACTGCCGTGCCCGAGCGTCACAACGGATGTGGTAGGGACGGCGTTCAGCAGTCAACTTACGGCCACTGGCGGGGTCACTCCGTATACTTACGCGGTCGTCGGCACGCTGCCGGCCGGGTTGACGCTGAGCGGTACGGGGCTGGTGAGCGGCACGCCGACGGCGGCGGGCACGTTCACAATCAAGGTAACGGACGCCGGCGGGGCGACAGCGACCAGTTGCATGTTCACGATGTCGATCGGGCTTACACTGCCGTGCCCGAGCATCACAACAGGTGAAGTGAACGTAGCGTTCAGCAGCCAACTTTCGGCTGCAGGGGGATCCCCTCCATATACTTACGCGCTGGCCTCAGGGAGCCTGTTGGGTCTGACGCTGAGCAGCACGGGTCTGGTGAGCGGCACACCGACGGCAGCGGGCACGTTCACGATCAAGGTAACGGACTCCAGCGGGGCGACCGCGACCAGTTGCACGTTCACAATCAACAACGCGCTGGCACTGCCGTGCCCGAGCGTCACAACGGGTGTGGCAGGGACGGCATTCAGTAGTCAACTGACGGCCACCGGCGGGGTCACTCCGTATACTTACGCGGTCGTCGGCACGCTGCCGGCCGGGTTGACGCTGAGCGGTACGGGGCTCGTCAGCGGCACGCCGACGGCGGCGGGCACGTTCACAATCAAGGTAACGGACGCCGACGGGGCGACGGCGACCAGTTGTATGTTCACCATCTCGGGCGCGCTTACACTGCCGTGCCCGAGCATCACAACAGGTGAAGTGAATGCAGCGTTCAGCAGCCAGCTTTCGGCTGCAGGGGGAGTCGCTCCATATACTTACTCGCTGGCCTCAGGGAGCCTGTTGGGTCTGACGCTGAGCAGCACGGGCCTGGTGAGCGGCACACCGACCGCAGCGGGCACGTTCACGATCAAGGTAATGGACTCCACCGGGGCAACGGCGACCAGCTGCACGTTCACAATCAACAATGCGCTGGCACTGCCGTGCCCGAGCGTCACAACTGCTGAAGTCGGCACGGCTTTCAGCAGCCAGTTATCGCCGACGGGCGGCGTCGCCCCCTTTACGTACTCGGTTGGTACCGGTAGTTTGTCGGGTCTGATGCTGAGCGGCACAGGCCTGGTCAGCGGCACACCGACCGCATCCGGCAGTTTCACCATTAAGGTAACGGACGCGACCGGAGCGACCGCGACCAGTTGCACGTTCACCATTAACGCTGCGCTGTTGCTACCCTGCCCGACCGTCACCACCGGTGAAGTCAATGTCCCGTTCAGCACCCAACTGTCTGCTTCGGGCGGTATCGCGCCTTACACTTATTCAATGTCGGGCACAGTGCCGAGCGGCCTGACCTTGAGCAGTTCGGGCCTTGTGAGCGGCACGCCCACGGTTACCGGCAGATTCTTCGTCACGGTAACGGACGCAGCCGGAGCCACGGCGACCAGTTGTAGCATTACGATCAACGGGCCGCTCTCGCTGCCATGCCCGAGTACCACAGCGGGTGACGTGGGAGCGGCGTTCAGCAGTCAACTGGCGGCTACCGGCGGAGTCACTCCGTATAGTTACGCGGTCGTCGGCACGCTGCCGGCCGGGTTGACGCTGAGCGGCACGGGTCTGGTCAGCGGCACGCCGACGGCAGCGGGCACGTTCACGATCAAAGTAACGGACGCCACCGGAGCCACCTCGACCAGTTGCACATTCACGATCTCCAACGTGCTTACACTGCCGTGCCCGACTAACACAACGGGTGAAGTAGGCGTGAGCTTCAGCAGCCAGCTTTCGGCTGCAGGCGGAGCGGCTCCGTATACTTACGCGGTAGTCGGCACGCTGCCGGCCGGGCTGACGCTGAGCGGCACGGGCCTGGTCAGCGGCACGCCGACCGCAGCGGGCACGTTCACGATCAAGGTCACGGACGGGAACGGGGTCTCGGCAACCAGTTGCACCTTCACCATCCTCAGCCATGTAGCGATGACTTGCCCCGCTACGCTTACGGGAGCGGTCGGAAACCCATTCAGCGCGACCCCGACAGTCTCCGGCGGTCTGACGCCCTATGCTTTCTCGCTATCGCTTGGCACGTTGCCGAACGGTCTGACTTTAAGCGCCACGACCGGCGCGATAACCGGAACTCCTACCGTTGCCGGCGGCTTCACGCTCCAGGTGACAGACGCCGAAGCAGCGCTTGCCGCAACAACGTGTGCGTTTAACATCAACCCGCCGTCCCTGCACATCACCACTACGTCTCTTCCAGGCGTAGTGCAGAATGCGGCCTACAGCGCTACAGTGATGGCTGCGGGCGGCACGGCGCCATACACCTGGACAGCCGGCACTCCTTTCCCGACCTGGCTGAGTATCAATTCTTCCACGGGTGTGATCAGTGGAACTGCGAACAGGGGCGCGGGGACGTTCCCGCTTCAGGTGGTGGTCAGCGACAACAGCAACCCGCAGCAGGTTGCGACGTCTGTGAACCTCAGCGTGGTCGTCACTCCGCTCACCTTTGCGTTTGTCAACACCTCGCCGCTGCCGTCTGCCACGGTTGGGATGCAATACGTCGAACCCATAGCGGTGCAGGGCGGTACCCCTCCTTACAATTATTCGGTACTGCAAACGAGCCTGCCGAGTTGGCTGACGTTCGACGTGACAGGCGCCGCATGCGGCACCACTGGACCTACCCTCTGCGGCATTCCGCCGTCGATTCAGGTGGACAATATCGCAATTACGGCTTCGGATTCCGGGGGAAATCAACTGAATACGACGTTCGCGTTGTCAGTTGTCAACGTCGGTGGAGACACGATTTCGGTCTCCGCCGATGGCGGGTCGAATTCCAGCTTCGTGGTCGGTCAGGGCTTACAGGTGCCGATGACTATCGCGTTCAACCCGGCGCTTACCAGCCCTCTAACCCTCACAATCACACCCAGCACGCCCGGACTGGTAACGTTTAGCGAAACACAAACAAGCACAGTGTCGAACACATACACGGTGACCGTACCGGCTGGAACTCCTGCCTTTTCTGTCTATGTCCAGGGGGTTGCGTCGTCCGGAACCACCACGCTCACGGTAAGCGCGCCACCCTATACGGCTGGGACCGGGACCGTGACGCTCGCCAACTCAGGATTTGTTCTCTCGGGCCCGGGCGGCGTCGGCGGACCTTTCAGCAGCTTTGAGGGGGTCACCACCGGGCTGACAGTCCTTGCGGCCCGGCTTGACGGCAATGGCCTGTTTGCCGAGAACCAGCAGGTGGCCAGCAACCCGAGCTGCCAGACGGTCAACATGCAGCAGGTTTGCACGCAGATAACCACCAGCGTGCCCCTCACCGTGTCACCGTCAACCCTCGGCACTTTGTCGGCGAACCCGCTCACATTCTCGGGCGGCATATCCAGTGTAGCCCTGAATTTCAAGGCCAGCACTGTCAGCACGGGAACCGGTACGGTTTCGATAACCAGTCAGCCGTCCGGATTTACCACGCCCACGACAGGAACCAGCGTTGGCTTTACCATAACGCCCAGCGGCTTCACCCTACCCACGTTGACGGTTGGCAACGATCTGCAGGTGCAAACGGCAATCACTGTGAACGGGTCCTCGGCGAGTGCATCAACGATCACGTTGCAGAGCTTAAATCCCGCCCAACTGCAGTTCTACAACACGGAAACGGGAACGGGAAAGGGTGAAACGGGAACGGCCTCGGGGTCAGTCACCCTTACGATACCTGCTGGCGCAACGCAGTCCTCCAATTTCTGGGTGCGCGGATACGGCGCGCCTGGAACGGTAGGATACACAATCACTTCGTCGGCTTTCGGTAACACCAGTGGTTCGGTTACAATCGGCCAATCCGGCCTCGTTATTGCCACCCCGGGCGGGCCCGATGCCAACTTCTCGTTGAGCCCCGGCTCCTCCTTCGCGGACCTGACCATCGAAACGGCCCTCGTGAATAGTTCGGGGTCCCCCCTTCAGCTTCAGGAGGTTGCGGCCGACCAGTCCATAAGTGTTACCGTGACCAGCAGCAACCTGAGTACCGGCACAATCAGTTCGTCACCGATTACGATCGCCGGCGCCACGACGGGTGCAACTACCACGTTCTCTCCGCTTTCCACCGGCACCTCAACCATTACCGCCGCCGGCCCGAATGGTTTCCTGCCATCCAATGACCCGGCTCTATCGGCGTCGGTGAAGGCGACCGTCACAACCTGCACTCTAAGCGTCAATAACGGAGTGACCGTTGGTCAGTTCCTTGAGGCCGAGGCTGAAGTAATTACGGCTTGTCCGGCCGGAATCAACGGGACTCCGGTTACACTGACGAGTAACTCTCCCTTTGTGCAGCTGGCGGTCAACCCGACCGACCCGGGATCGAACTCGATCACAGTCACCGTGCCCGCGGGTCAACATGTCGCGACTTACTGGGTGTATGGTCTGGGAACCGGGTTGACGTCCGGAGAAGGCGCCTCGCCTCAGACGGTGACGTATACAGCCAGCACAACCTCGAACGGGTCCGGGACAGATACCGTGACTCTGGCCCCTTCCGCAATCCTTGTTTCGGGACCGAACGACGCGTTTGGATCCTTCAGCGTGAGTGCTTCATCGGGTGGCGCGCAAGCTATGACCGTCGTCACTGATGTGCTTACGAACGACGGAAACAACACGCCTACAAACGATGGTTTTGGGCAGCCGCTTGCAGGAAACGCAGGCAACAATCCCCTGCTTGTGACACTCGCTAACAGCAATTCCTCAGCAGGTTCGTTGGCCCCGCTCACTGTCAGCATTGCTCCCGGAAATTTCATGGGCACTGCCACGTTTACGCCGACGAGCCCCGGTAACACGACAATATCGGTAACCCAACCGGCAGCGTGGATTGGGAACGTCGGAACCTACCCATCAGGCGTCGGGCCGCTGAATCTGACGCAGGTGCTGATCACCGTTACGCAATGAGGAGGGCAATGATCCGATTTATCCCCCTTGCCGGCGTCCTTGCTGTCTCAGCTTTCGCGCCATGCCCAATCTGGGCTGGCGCGGACCTTTCGGCCGAGTCCGTAACGGTCGCCCGGAATCTACAGGCGCCCGCAAGGATTACGCTCGGGACGCCGGTGCCACCCGAGGGCCTGCAGGTCACCCTGACCAGCGACGACCCGAGCCGTCTTCTGTTGTCTAAAGGGCAGGACCAGCCAGGCTCGGCGACAATCTCTCTGAATCTTTTGCCGCACTCCGTCCGGAGCCCGGAATTCATGTTGCGGGCACTGGCGGCAACCGGGTCGGCAAGCTACACGATATCTGCGCCTGGCCGCGAGAGCGCGAAAGGTGCAGCCACGCTCGTACCATCGGCGATCGTTATTTTAGGGCCCCTCAAAGCGCCCGGATTTTCGACTACGCCGAGAGGCGACCCCACGAAAGTGACCATCGTTTCGGTTGCCCTGAATTCAGAAGGGAAGATCCTTCAAGACCAGCCAGTGGCGGCCGACTCACCACTTGAGGTGCAGATTGCAAATTCCAATCCTGTCACAGGCAAGCTGCGACAGGCGACGCTGAAGTTGGCCGGAGGATTCAGTTCGGCATCGACCTATTTCGAGCCTGCGGCCGAGGGTGATTCCACGATTGCTGCCGTTCAGCCCGCCGGTTTTTCCACTCCCGCTGAACGCGCGTCGATCGTTGCCACTGTTACAAAACCAGCCTTGGCTATTGCCGGCGATATTTTCCTTGGCAAGGACCTCCAGACCCCTGCCACCCTGATTCTGGGCGAAAACGCGCCTCCTGGCGGTGTGACTGTGACTTTGGTCAGCGCCGACAGTTCCCGGCTGGTCTTGTCCGCCAAAGAAGATTCGCTCGGGTCGGGTTCTCTCAAAATTACCGTCCCCGCGGGTGAGCATAGTGCCCTGTATTTCATTCAGGCACTTGGCGATTCGGGCGATGTCGCTTATTCGGCATCTGCGCCTGGATTTCGGTCCAAGTCCGGCCTGGTGGGACTCACCGCATCGGGTTTCGTCATCGCGTCGGAAAGCTACGGGCCTCCCGATGAGGGCAACGTAAAGCGGAAGATCGGGAATCACCCTGACCGTGAGGTTTTCGTTTCTCTGGCCGCGGCCAAAGGCCGTCCGGAGAAGTTCGTGGTTTTCTCGGCCTACATTGACCGCGAGAGCGGCAGATCCGCCGACTTCACAGTCGAGCCTCTTCGCGCGGGAGTCAGCGCTACCGTGCTACTGAAGAGCAGCAATCCGGAGGTGGCGACCATTAATTCGCAGGTGACGATCAAGCCGGGTTTCAATCGCGCGATCTGCGAAGTCACTCCCTTGAAAGAGGGTAAGACCGTGATTTCGCTTGCTACGCCGGCCGGTTTTTCGACGCCGAAAAACTCGACCTCGGTACCAACGACAGTCACGCAGTGATTATGCGGAGGAGCGTCGAGACTATCCACCCTGAGATCCCCACATAAGATTCAGGTACCGGTACGTGTCTCGACGTTAGCCGGACGGGAATTGATCAGTTTCGAAGTATAGTGTATTATGTTGGTGACCAAGTGCGCGAAAACTGGGCTTCTCCTTAAAATGAGAGAGAAAAATTGGAGGGTAACGTTGTTCAAATCTTATATTTTGTGTGCGGCCCTTGTGCTGCTCCCGGGCTGCGTATTCGGCAGTTCGATAGTGATCGATTACAGCTGGGCGCAGGTGGGAAATACCGGGAATACATATATTTATACGTATTCTGTGTATAACAATGGATCGCTGCCCGGGACGCCCACGGGGATGGTTCCGCTGCAAATATTCGACATTCTGTTCGATCCAACCCTGTATCAGGAGACCTCTATCACCAACGTGACGCCGGAGCCGCTGAATACACAGTGGTCGCCAACGATTCTTTCCTCGGTAGGCAGCGAGCCGGCAGCATTCGATGCCGAGTCGCAATCGGGAATTGCCGTCGGTAATACGGTGAGCGGATTCGCTGTGGAGTTCAATTACCTGGGCCAGGGCAATCCGGGCTCGCAACCATTCGAGATTTACAACCTGACCAACGCCCTTGAGCCCCCGTACACTATGATCCAAACTGGTTCCACCCAACTGGCCGGTGCCCCAGAGCCTTCTTCAGGGTCCTACATCGTCGGAATTTTGTTGGTGTGTGGCGTCTGGGCAGTTCGCCGGAAGCTCGTCCAGCATTCGCCACGGAGCGGTGAGGGAACGACCCAGGCTCATTCAAAAGAACTAATCCGTCTTTCGTAGTTGTGTAGATTAGTCCACCTGCCGGATATGCACCGGCACAACCTGCTGATATCATGCCAAAGAGGAATACCGATGAATTTCCAAACACCGCCGGTCGCCACTTTGGATCGCATGCCCAGCGTAGATACAACTAACGGCAGCGAGATAGTTATTCTTCGAACTGCCTCGCAACGTATGCCAAAAGCTGGCATTTTCGCGGTTGCGCCAGTTCTCTATCTTGTCGTTATCCTTATCCTGTTCCCGGGCACGGGCAGCGCAGACACGTTGATTGCGTTCAGCAATTCGGGCCCATCAACCGGGACCCTCAGTGGAAACACCGTCGCCGGAGTTACGTTCAATACGATCGACAGTACCGCCGTCAATAACTTCATTGAGTCCTACTCGAACGACGTGCTGACATTCGTAGTCAGCGGAGGCGGAAATCTTGCAGCCTCGGGACTTTTCAGTAATGTCAGCGGCACCTTCATTACGATCGACGAGACGGCTCCGACCTTCGGGACTAATCCCCAATCGGTCAACCTCTTCACTACAGTCTCCAGTTTCACTGCTTCCCCGGCATTTCTAGCCGATCTTGGCTTGCCCAATCTGGTCAGCCTTGATTCGGCGCCGCTGACAACCGAAATATCCGTTACAGCTCAGGCAAATGGGTCTATCATCAGCACCAACGCGCAATTAGAGGTTCAGGTCGTGCCCGAGCCTTCGACACTTTCGATGCTGGGCCTGGGTCTTCTCGGTGCCGGGTGGTTCGGGATGCGCAAGAAAAAGATCGACGTGAACCGCGAACAGGCCGCGTAGCTCCGGCTATGTGCCGGGCTTGGGATTCGTGGTGAGAAGGCAGGGGCAATGTGAAACACACGATCATTTTATCCATTCGAGCGATTTCAGTTCTCAGTCTGGCGATGATGTGCTCTTCGCTGCCCCTCTGCGCTCAGATACCGCCAATCCTGAAGATCGTCGATACGTCCGGTGACTCGGTCGTCATCGACTCTACGGGTGTGCCGACCGGAACCGGCTCGTTTTCAACCAGTTCCGTTTCGGTCTCGTCCGGTTTTATCCAATGGAGCGGAACTGTTGGGAACTTTAAGCTGACGAACATCAAGGGTGAGACAAAACCCCTGCTCACGCCCCCCTCGCTTGACGTTGAAGTCGGCTTGGTTGTGAACAACGGTGCGAGTCCAGGTGTCGTTACAGTTTCTTTCACCGATACGAACTTTATTGCGTCAGGGCCTGAATCGCTTAACGTACTCGGCAGCGGCGCCACCTTCTCTTCGTACATCGACACAACCAACGCGCCCTTTGGAATGAATACTCCGGTGGGATCGATTGTAAATCCCGGGCAGTCGGTCAGCACGACCTTTAATGTCGTTCCGTTGCGGACGACACGGGTTTCTATGACGGTCGTCGTGACGATCCCTCTCGCGCCCGGCGGCGAATTCATCGACGATTTTGCCCTCTTTGCGGCCACGCCGCCACTAAGCTTAGCGTGTCCGGCTAATACCGGGCAGATTGGTGTGCCGTACAATTCTTCGCTGGTGGCCAGCGGTGGTGTTCCGGCTTACACCTATTCAATCGAAAGCGGTGTTTTGCCTCCTGGTCTGTCCCTCATTCCCAGCACGGGTGCTATCACCGGCACGCCAACCACCGCCGGCAGCTACCCCTTCGTTGCTGAAGTTATGGACTCGTCCGGGGGCACGGCGAACACGGCGACGGCGAGTTGCGGCATTACGATTGGCCCGATGGGCCTGTCGCTGTTTTGCGCAACCGCAACTACGGGCAAGGTCGGAATTCCCTACAATTCTTCACTTACCGCCATTGGCGGCGTCACGCCGTACACGTTCTCCCTCAACAGTGGCTCGCTGCCTCCGGGACTGTCGCTGAACTCCTCGACGGGCGCCATTACTGGCACGCCTGCGGCGACGGGGAGCTATCCGTTCGTTGCGCAAGTGTCAGACGCAACGGGGAGTCGGACAACTGCCAGTTGCGGGATTGCGATCGCTCCGACCGGTTTGTCGGTCTTGTGCCCCGTGGTAACTACGGGCGCGGTGGGAGTCCCCTACAGTTCGTCATTGGTCGCTGGCGGGGGCACGCCACCCTATGTGTTTTCCATTTCAAGCGGAAGTCTGCCGCCGGGTCTGACCCTGAATACCACGACGGGAGCCATCACGGGAACGCCGACCATGGCGGCCAGCTATCCGTTCATCGTCGAGGTGACCGATTCCGAGACGCCCGCTGCAACCGCTTTTTCCTCCTCGTGCGGGATTTCCATCGGATCGGCCCTGACAACCTGCGTCACGCGCTATGCTGCTAACCTCGAGATTGGCGAATCGTACATCAACATCGCCAACACTGGCGCCAATGGCGCCCCTCTGCTGGGACCTGGCTTCGGCGCCGCGCTTGGCAATATCTGTGCCAATGTATACACCTTCGATGCCAGTGAGGAGCTGGTTTCGTGCTGCTCCTGCCTTGTCACGCCCGATCAGACCGTGAATCTTGGGGTCATTCGGGACTTGGTTTCACTAACGGTTACAGGCGTGGTGCCAACTTCTGTGACCGTGAAAGTATGTGCCACCCTGACAGGTCTTTTCGGTGAAGATACAAACTGTGGCAACAGCGCGGCAAGTGTGACTGCGGGCACGCTCGTCGGCGGCATCGCAGCCTGGAGTACGACGTTGCATGCCACACCCCAAACCGGCGTCTATGCTACGACGGCGGCGCCATTAACATCGGTAACTCCGAGCACCGGGGATTTGGCCAGTATTTCCGGCCGATGCGCTAGCATAATAGGCAATGCGAGCGGATTTGGTATCTGCGGGTCCTGCCGGGCCGGCGCACTGGGCGGCCAGAAGTTGTAGCTTGCTGCCGCCAGATGGGAGGCGAGCAGCGTACGCGCCCAGGGCGTTCGGACGTTTCCGGGTATTATTACGTTCTTACGTTCTGGCCGGGAGTACCGGTTCCGCCGACTTCTGGCGGCGCAGAGAAGGCTCGATTGCCTGCGCGGCCGCGCGCTCATCGAATGGTGAGCCGAGGAAGCGGGCGAGGCGGGCTGCGGTATCGGCGGGGTCGGCGAGCGCATCCGCATAATTGATCGCCAGCACCGCAATTTCCGGGTGCTGCGTCAGCCAGGTCTGCACTCGAACAAGTTGCTGAGTGAAAGTACGCCTCAGCCGTTCCTCAGCGATAGCTCCGCCTTTGCGGCCAAGCCGCTGCAGCATCGCGCGCTGTGAAGCGATGACCTCCTGGAGATCCCGCCGCATCAAAATCACTCTGTACTGTTCCCCCGCTGGGAGGAACGGAATCAGCTGGGCCACAACTTTTATGGCCTTGCCGCGCGCCTCGCACAGCCACGAGGCGTCCTCATGCAGGTGCGTCGATCGTTCGTGCTCGAGGTAACCCCGAACGTTATCTTCGTCGGGCAACCGTTTTTCATCGGTGTAAGGCTCCAGACCAGCTGCGGCAAGCATCTGCATCATCATTGATGTTCCGGTCCGGGGCAGGCCGGCAACAACCGCAATCGTCTGCGAGCGATCGGCGGGAGGACCTGATTCGCGGTGTTCGAACCCAACGTGTGCCGACGCCTGCAAGCCTGGATCGGACGTGCTGTCGGCATTTTTTCTCAGGTCGGCGCGCACCTGCCTCTTCACGCGCCGAAACTCACTGGCGCGGGCCATCAGCAGGCTTCCTTCGCCAATACGTTCCGGGTCGCGAGCAATGAGACGCCCCAGCGCCTGGTGCGCCGCGGCAAATTCCGGCACCTGTGCGATGGCGGCGCGAAATGCCCCTTCGGCCCGCTCTCGATCGCCCAACTTCGCCAACGAAACTCCCAGCAGATAGTGCAGCCAGGGCTGCCCGTAAACCAGGGACAGCGATTCGATGGTACGATTCACCGCGTCTTCGTACCGACCGCTCTCAAAATGGATTCGCGCTTCCAATCCAAGCGCTTCCCAGCTGTCCGGATCAGCCCGCCGCACACGTTCAAGCTCTTCGAGCGCGCGGTCGTACGACTTGAGGGCCACGAATCCCTGTGCAAGGAACAACCGCGAGCCCGCTGAGTGCCCGCGCGTTTTCGATATCTCTTCCAGCAGTCTGCGAGCCTCTTCCCGCCGGCGCGGTGTCTGGCGCTGGCTCAGGGCCAGACGGCAGCGAAGAACAGCGCGCATGGAGACAAGCCCGCTCGCCTTTTCCGCAAGCTGGCGGCGTTCGAAGATCTCGCGCTGAGCCTCCGGTGTTGCGTTAGCTCCGAAATCCCGATCAGGCTGTACAGCGCGGCGTCGCTCCAGTTCCGCGGCGGCGCGCGCCGAAAACTCCGCACAGGCCCGATCGAATTCGTTCAGCAGCCTCTCGCAACCATCCGTATCCTCCAACTGCATCAGGCACCCCGCGAGCGCGGAGTACAACCTCCCCTGTTCTTTATCGCGCTCGATCAACTCACGCAGCAGCGGAACGGCCAGATCCGGCCGGCCGGCGTCGGCGTGCGCCAGCGCGAGGTTGTAGCGTTGCTCGAACAGGCAATCGTCCACGGCAGTGCGGCTGTCTTTGCCCGGCGGCGCAACGTATCCCAAATCCACCAGTTGATTGAGCGCTTCCACCGCAGCGGCGCCGTCATAGCGCGTGCCGGCCGGATGGCTGCCATCCTCGCCCTCCACTGCGTCCCAGCTTTCGATAGTAGCCACGGGGCGACCGTCATTGAACGCGTTCACAAGCACCTTGCCATCCATATCCATTCCCGCCGGAAGGCCGAGCAGATGCAACGCCGTGGGTGCGACGTCGAGCACACTTGCCCCGTAAATACGCTCGTTGACCCGTACTCCGGGACCCCTCATACAGAAGATGCCAAACGATCGGTGTTCCACGGCAGGACCGGCAGCTTCAGCTGGAATGTAGTCGGGCAGCAGCTTGTCGGAATGAAAGCCATGATCGCTGATCAGCATCACCGCGCAATCGGAGCCGGCCAGAGCCACCAGTCGACCCAGCATCAAGTCATGATAGCGATAAGCGTTCTCTACCACGCCCCGCAACAGCAAAGCCTCCACTTCGCCCGTCGGAACGCGTTTGCCGGCATGGTAGCGCATGAAGCGGTGACAGAAGTGATCGATGCCGACATAGTAGACCGCCGCCAGATCCCATGTCTCGGTCGCCATCAACTCAGTGGCGGCCGCGTGAATGCTCATGGTCTCGGCTATAATGCCCGCCAGATCGTGCAGGGCTCGGTCTTTCGTCTGATCGATCTTTTGCCAGTCCGGCACGAACTGCCTCAGGATGGCGGCGTTGATTTCAGTCGGATGGACACGCAGTTCGCTCAGTCTTCCCGACAGCCCTGCGGGCGATACCACTCCCGGCATAACCGGTGAGCCGCATTTCTGTTCCGATCTTATGGGAAACTGATCGGAAACCATCGCGCCCTCGATTGGCTCGGCCGGATGCGACGGCCACCACCCCGCCACAATGCTGCGCTTCCCGTTTTGGTTCAGGATGTTCCAGAGCGCCTTAGTCCGGCGGCTGAGGTTGCCGACGGGCTGTACCCCAAGACCGTCGGCGGTGGGTTCGGTGAAGCCGAAAATGCCGTGCTTTGGCGGACGCTTACCTGTGGCGATCGACGTCCATAACATCGGGCTGAGCGGCGGATGGAGGGTGGCGATATTTCCCCTGACGCCATTCCGAATCAGGTGCGCGAGATTCGGCATCTCACCCTTGGCGAGCAGCGGGTCGATCACTTTCCAATCGGCAGCGTCCCAGCCGACCAGAAGCAGGCGGCTCATGCGGCTTGTTTGCGAACCGCGCGCCAACGGCGCAGACCGACCGCCCCCAGAGCCAGGGCCGAAAGGCTGGCCAAAGCGACTGTGGAGGGCTCCGGCGCGTTGCTTACCGCGCTTCCCGTGTCACCCGCTCCGATTTTCGCGCCACTGCTGTCGTAGGCAATGCCAAGAATATGCAGATCCGGCCCTGCCGTGGTGCTCACACTTTCATTCAGGTGGATCCAGCCGTAATCTTCCTGCGCATTTGAGCTCTTGACGAAAGCGAAAAGCTTGTAAAAATCTCCGGTTGGACCGCCAACGCCGTTGAATCCCGAAGTTGTGAATGTGTGCCTGCCCAGCTGGAGTCCCTCAGCATATGGTTGCCCGGTCTTCCATACCTGTCCGGGCTGAGCGGTGCTGACTGCAAAGCCAAGGAGACCGCCTGCAATGTTCACACCAACGGAAAGCCTCGCACTAAGGTGAAGCTTATGCTCGAAACTACCGGCACTATTCGAAAGTGCGGTCCTCCTGAAATAGGCTGAAATCCCAGGGACAATCGGCGCGTTGAATGTGCTGGCCAAGCCGATAGGCTTTGTAGTCGCACTGAAGCCGATTTCGTGGTTGAGCGCCGTGTATTGAATCGTGCCCGCTTCGGCGGTTCCTGACACGCCCAGCGCTCCCGCCCCGAGAGCCGAAATCGAAGCCAGCCTCGCTACATTCTTTCTTTTAAGTTTCATAAATCTGGACAGCTCCTCCGATGAGTGATCTCGGCCACAAACCCGCGGTCCGATTAGAATTATGTTACCCCAATTTCGGATCGAGTAAATCGTATATAAGTACCATGCTTTAGTACTATGACTACCCCCACGGTGCCCTCGGCGTCCCGTACTTTTGCAGCCAAAAAGGTATGAGGTACGCCCGAATATCTGGGTGTTTATCTTAAATAAGCGCCATCATAAAATCTGTGTTTTTCAACCGCCCGTAACATCAGGTATGGTATAGAACTATTAGTACCTATCCAACTGGAATCAATACTTCGTAGGAATACGTGATAAATCGTACATTCTCCCTTGATCAGAAGTATCTAGGCCTGCCCATGTTGGCGTCGGCCGCCCGCCTTATCGCCATCTCGAATTTGATTTATTCGGCGGCGTTCGGACAGGCGCCGGGCCTTTCCATTACAAACTATCAGGTCGTCAACCAGCAGACCGTCCAGCGAACGCTGAACGTCACCTACCGAGCGGATCTCGTGAATACCGGGGCAGCGCTCCAGGCGGTGTCGGTAACAGTGACGAGTCTGAACCCTTCTGCTGTCCAGGTAGTGGCGGGACAAGACACGCTGCAATTCCCATCCGTCCCGGCCAACAGTGAAGTCACCAGCGCCAACACGTTCACACTTCAAATCGAGAGCTCTCTTCCCGTTGATTTTTCCCAATTGCAATGGACCTTCCAGACTTCATCTATTCTCTTACCGTCGAATGTTACGGTGGCGCCAGGCGGTACCGTCAATTTCCCTGTAGCGTTGGGAACTGAGGCTCCGGCTGGCGGTGTTTTCATCACGCTGACGACCAGTGATCCCTCAACCGCGACCGTGTCGCCATCGACTCTCTTCGTCTCGCAAGGCGCATTCACCGCCCCTCGGGTGGTGACAATGGTAACTGGCGCTAACGCCGGATCGGCTACAATAACGGCGTCCGCACCGGGATATGCAACGGCCAGTGGACAGGTTCAGGTTGCCTCGGGCGCAACCACTGCCACCACGATGAGCTTCTGGCCGGGGAGCCTGACAGTCAACGAGACAACGACGCAGAACCTCACGCTCAGTCTCTCAGCGCCCGCCGCGGCCGCGTTGGCTGTCAACCTGAGTTGCAGTGATCCGACCATAGCTACGGTGCCGGCGGTTGTGAGCTTTGCTCCAGGCGCCACCGCCGTGTCCGTTCCGGTGACGGGCGTCGGTGCGGGATTGGTATCGATCACGGCCAGTGCACCGGGCATTGCGAGCGCCACGGCGACCGTGACCGTCACGATACCCACGGTGCCGGGGATTGTTCTGCCAGCGAGTGTCACGGTGGCGCCGGGCGATACGGTTAGCTTCCCCGTTGCATTGGGGACTGCCGCGCCAGCTGGGGGCGTTTTCATCACGCTGGCGACCAGTAATCCTTCCATCGCAACGGTGTTTCCGTCGACGCTTTTCGTGTCGGGAGGCACGGTGACGGCCCCCAGGGTGGCAACAATGGTGACTGGTAGCAGCGCCGGGTCGGCTACGATAACGGCTTCCGCCCCCGGCTATGCAATGGCTAGCGGACAGGTACAGGTGACGGGCGGCACTACCCCCACCAACCCCACCATGAACTTCTCACCCATGAGCCTGACTATCAACGGCACGGCGACGCAAAACCTGACGCTGAATCTTTCTGCGCCTGCTCCAGCCGCGCTGGTGGTCAACCTGAGTTCCGGCGATGCGACCGTGGCCACGGTACCGGCGACAGTGACGTTTGCAACGGGTGTAAGCAGCCTGCCCGTGCCGGTGACCGGTGTGGGGGGAGGATCGGTCACGATCACGGCCAGCGCCCCCAACCTTGGGAGCGCCACCGCGACGGTGAGCGTCTCAGCCCCGGCGGCAGGGGGAATCCTGTTGCCCGTCAGCGTGACAGTTATGCCCAACGGTACGGTTAGTTTTCCGGTGTCACTGGGAACCCCTGCGCCCGCCGGCGGCGTGAACATCACCCTGGCCAGCAGCGATCCTTCGATTGCGACTGCGTGGCCCTCAGTTTTTTCCATTCCGCAAGGCAACACGAGCGCGCGCGCGGCGACGACTGTGAGCGGTGTCAGCAGCGGATCGACAACCATCATCGCGTCCGCCTTCGGCTACCCAAATGCCAGTTCTCAGGTGCAGGTGACCGGGGGGACCATTCCAGTCAACCCGACGCTGAGCTTCTCACCGGTGGCCCTGACCATCAACGGCGCCGCGACCCAAAGCCTTACGCTGAGTCTGTCCGCGCCATCTCCAGCTGGGCTCGTGGTCAACCTAAGCTCCAGCAACGCGACTGTTGCCACGGTGCCTGCGACGGTGACCTTCGGGACAGGCGCCACCAGCGTATCCGTGCCCGTGACAGGCGTGTCGGCGGGTTTGGTCACAATCATGGCTGGCGCACTCAACGTTGTCGGCGCGTCCGCCACCGTGACTGTTACATCAACGGCCACGGGCGGGAAAATCTTACTGCCGACGAATATGACGGTGGGGCTTAATCAGTCCGCGGCGCTCCAGGTTACTTTGCCGACGCTGGCGCCCGCAGCCGGAGTGACCATTTCGTTGGCTAGCAGCGACAGCTCGACGGCGACCGTTACAGCCAGTGTTTTCATCGCCGCCGGTACGTCGACGCCTGCCACGCCCCCTCAAGTCAGCGGCCTCAAGCTCGGATCGGCGAACATCACGGCCTCGGCGCCGGGTTTCACGCCAGGCAGCGCCCAAATCCAGGTAGCCGCCGACGGCGGCGGCAGCTACTTTTCGCCGGTGGGCGGCCTGACCGTCAACGCCGGTTCCATGCAGTACCTGGCCCTGAACCTGACTTCTGCAGCCGCCAGCGGGCTCACAGCCAGCCTGAGTTCCAGTAACACGAACGTGGCCATGGTGCCCGCCACAGTAACTTACGCGGGCGGCTCGGCCACCGTCAACGTGCCGGTAAACGGGGTAGCCGCGGGTACGGCCACGATCACGGCCACCACGCCGGGCTATGGGACGGCGACTGCAAACGTGACGGTCAATTCGGTGAATGGCGTCTCCGTCACCTGGTACGGAGCTTGCTGGGCTAATGTAACTATTAATGGATACACAGGTAACTATCAGGCCATCGATTTTACGTTGGTAACACCCGCTCCCATCGTTCTTAACGGTAGTCTGTTCTATAATTCGCCCAACTGCGATCCCACTCAAGGGATCGATAATCTGAACGACACCGGTGCCCTGACCGGTTCCACGCATATGATACAGGGGTTCACGCATTTTCCCAACGCGATACCTTCCTCCGCGATTTACTGGATAGGCAACGCCAGCACCGATGGGACGACGTGCCCTGCAGGGAGCCTGTGCTCCGGCTGTGTGACTTACAACCAAGCCACTCCTATGTGTACCACTTTGCCGTAACCCACCGGGCCATCTGAGATTGCGGCGGAAGATACTAATCCCCGGTCCGGCTGGTGCAGGCGCAGTTCCCACCGCGGGTCGAGCTGACTCCGTTGGGAGCAGCCACCACCAGACCGGGGTGCCCGCTGAAATCTGTTTCGAACCGGAGCCACCGGCGCGTTGGCTAGCCAGAGAGATGCGGCGCAGCGCAGATAGCGCGGCTAATCCTCTGGGCTAATCCATCCGTAGAATCGATAGTTAGTTATCCTTCGTATAAGATTTAACAAAGGATACTACCAACATGAACCTCCGGTTCCTTACCTTCTTCGCGACGATCCTGTTGGCCTCGGCAGGCCTGGCACAGGCACAGTTTCAATACGCCAATGGTTCCCTCCTGACGATGGACGAGGTACCCTTTCAACCGATAAACGGTCTCACCGTAAAGGGCGTTACGTTCGCCGACACTACGGGAGCAAACTACAACGCCGGCGACGGGGGGACACAGTTTTATACGCAAGACCCGGTGATCGAAGGAAACGACCGCTGGCGAGGCCATAACGATGACGTTTGTGACCCCGATTACCAGCCTCAGTTTCGGCTTCGCTTTGCTGCACTCAGGCAACCCTTACCAACGCAGTCCAGGTGCAATTCTTCGACCCGGCAGGTAATTCGCTGGGCACCTTCTTCGCGAACGGCCGCGTCATTGGGAGTGACAATTTTACAGGCGGTGAATTCACGGGGCCGAACGTTGGCCTGATCGCCAAGGCCGTGGTCACTTTCCCGGCCGCAACGGTCGCAGCGGCCCCGGCGTTCGGTTTGGACAACCTGGCAGTCTTCAATCCTCAGGAATATCAAATCCGTTACGGCGCTAACCTCAATGTCGGAGAGTCGTACATCGACATCACCAATACCGGCACCGGTGGAGCACCACTGCTGGGGCCTGGAATAGGCGCAGCCAGCGGAAACATCTGCGTCAACGTGTATGCGTTCGACCCGAGCGAGGAGTTGGTTTCATGCTGCTCGTGCCTCGTGACGCCCGATCAGACCGTTAACCTGGGGATCATTGCCGACCTGACCTCTAAAACTCTCACGGGTGTAGTACCCACGTCGGTGACGGTGAAGCTGGTTCCCACTGTAGCGGGTGGCGCTGGCGGATCGGGCACAGGCACGGTCTGTACCAACAGTGCCGCAGGCGTTACCGCCGCTACGCTTGCCAACGGCTTGGCCGCCTACGGTACGACACTCCACCCCACGCCGACGGCCAAGCTACGCCACTACGGAGACCCAATTCGCGCAAGGTACGCTGAGCTTGGGTGAACTGGCCAGCATCACGGGCCGGTGCGCGGCGATCATTGGCAACGCCAGCGGCTTTGGTATTTGCACTTCCTGCAGATCCGGAGCGCTGGGCGGTCAGAAGCTTTAAGCAGGGACTGTTCACAATATAGGTGGCGCTTCGACCGCAGTGCGTTTCTTGTAATTGGCCTTGTCGTAGTCCCCGCATGCCTGGGTCGCGCGCCACCTTCTGGTTTCATCGGCTTCGAGGCGGATCCATCGCATAGATCGCGTAGGAAGCCCTGCGCCATAGGTTCTGTCTTTAACCACCCGGTCTGTTCTGGTTGCGATTGCTAAAATCCTTGATACCCATCGCCCTTCTTCCGCCACCGCCCTGCTACGAACGCGGCCAGGTGCAACGGATTCCGGATCCTTTCAGATCGGCGATCCATTGTCGTATTGAGGGTTAGAACGCCGAAGCAAACGAGAACACTCGAATAACGTTTACGTGACATTCTCAAGTCTGAAAGGATCGCAGCATAATGGAAACACCGATCCCGGTACTGACTTGTCTGAATCCATGCGGATGGGCCTCCTATCGTCGCGCACCGGTGTGCCGTCATCCGAAATAGCTTAAGTTAAGCCCGTTTCGCCGTCGGTAACTGCTTGTTCTGCATCGGTTTGGCGCCGCCAGATCGCAGTTTGCGACTTTCTCGCCCGAAAGCGGCCTGCAAGCTATCGAAGGGTTCGCATCCTGGCACCTCAGCTGGCTTACGTCTTTTGGCTAGGCCCTTCAGGTCATTGTTGGCTGGGCTAACTAATGATAACGTCGCGCTGAGGACAACTTTCCCATGAGCCTTCGCAAAATCGTACTCTCGGCATCGTCCGGGAATGGGTGTAAATCCGACAAAACGCTGTTTGGCGCAAGGACCCAAGAGGTGGGCAGGAAAACTGCGAACCTGATGTTGGGCCTCCTGCTTACCTCCACAATCGGCTTGGCGCAGTTCACTGGCACCGTGTGGGAGAACACACCCGGCTGCCAATAATGCTTCAGATCCGGCGAACATGGCCTCCACTTTGCCAAGTGCCCAATTTGTCAGCAGTGCAATTTACTTTTGCTCCGTTCCGGGGGGAGAGCCAGGATGTCCCGCAACGGCCGGATATAATGTCGGTGCGTTTCTGAATAACCCCACATTCACCAATCTGCAGAACGGCTTCAATGCCGGCAATAATCTCGACAATACCGAAGTCCAGCTGACCGGTTCGATATATTTGTCCGCCGGAGACAATAACTTCATGATTGGCCACGACGACGGATTCACGATGCAAATTTCGGGGGGGCCAGGTACCGTCACGTGCTCCACGCAATCCGGCACTCTGTGCGTCAATGTACCTGGGACAAGCGCTTTTGCCTCAACGCCTTTCACGATCACTCCCAGCGTCGCGGGAATTTATGATTTCACTCTGAATTACTCCGAATGCTGTGGGCCGCCCGCGTACTTGCTCTTTGCATACGCGAACGGAGCGCCCGTCGGTTCCGCTCAAATCTTCAAGAGCTTCGGAGCGTCCTCCATCCCGATGGGTGGCACGACAAGTCTGACTTTCACGGTCTTGAATCCTAACGCGCAGGGAAACCTTACCAGTGTCGCCTTTACCGACAATTTGCCGATCGGTTTGATCCTGGCGTCGCCGGTGAATGGCTCCTGTGGCGGTGGCACGTTCACTGTCAGCCTGTCAAGTATAAGTCTCACGGGGGCGACGCTTCCGGCGGGAGCGAGTTGTACTTTCTCGGTGAATGTGCAAGGGATTGGGGTCGGGACCCAAAACAACTCCGTGACGGTCACTTCCAATATCGGGATGGGCAATACGGCAACCGCGAGCCTCGCGGTGGAGGGTCCGCCGTCGATCTCTAAGGCCTTTGGGGCGACCTCTATTCCGCTCGGCGGCACTACCAACTTGACTTTCGCCGTCTCGAACCCTGCCGGGAACCCGCTTACGCTGATGGGCATTTCCTTTACCGATAGTTTGCCCGCGGGATTAGTCGTAGCGACGCCGAATGGGCTAACCGGTTCGTGCGGCGGCGGGCCCATCACTGCCGTTGCTGGAAGCTCAACTGTAAATCTCACCGGAGCGGCGCTCGCTCCCGGAGTGAACTGTATTTTCTCTGTGAACGTGACCGGCGTAGCGGCCGGCGTTGACACCAATGCGGTGACGGTCTCTTCCGCCAACGGCGGCACGGGCAACACTGCCACGGCCACGGTGACCGTGCTGGCGCCCCCGATATTGACTAAAGTCTTCAGCCCATCGACGATTTTCCAGAGCCAGACGTCAACTGTCGCGTTTGCGCTCGCGAATCCGAACAGCCTTGCGATCACGGGAGTCGTATTTACCGACCCGCTCCCCGCTGGTCTGCTCGGCGTGGCCGTTACCTCAAACACCTGCGGCGGTACGACTGTTTTAATCCCAGGCTCGTTCTCTCTGTCCGGCGGCACCATCGCGCCGACGAGCGTTTGCGCTGTTACCTTGACCGTTCAGGCCACGGCTGGCGGATCTCTGGTCAACACAACATCGACAGCGACTTCGACGAACGCCCCTGCGGCACCCGCCGCAACCGCTACCCTTGTCGTATTTCCTACCCAGGACGCGTCGTTTCAGGTTAGATATGCAGCCAATCTCAACCTGGGCGAATCGTACATCAATATCGCCAATGATGGCGCCAACGGGGCATCGTTACTCGGGCC
Organism: Terriglobia bacterium; assembly: GCA_963719785.1. Lineage (GTDB taxonomy): Bacteria > Acidobacteriota > Terriglobia > Bryobacterales > Bryobacteraceae > BOG-234. The sequence continues at coordinate 745,697 of CAVRCX010000018.1, read as the reverse complement.
GGGATTGGGCGGGACCTTCGGAAACATCTGCGTCAATGTTTATGCGTTCGATCCGAGCGAGGAACTGGTCTCTTGCTGCTCGTGCCTGGTTACGCCCGATCAGACCGTTAACCTGGGGGTTGTGGCTGACCTGACATCTAAAACTCTCACCGGCGTAGTACCTACGTCGGTGACCGTTAAGCTGCTGGCAACACTGGCAGGCCCCAACGGTTCAGGCACAGGCACGGTCTGCAACAACAGCGCAGCGGCCGCCACAACCACTAATATCGTGCCGTCCGGCTTGGCGGCCTGGGGCACCACTCTGCATGCGCAGGGCACTGGAACTGGAACCACCGAAACGCCGTTCACAGCCTCCACGCTCAGTCCTGGCGAACTGGCCAGCATCACCGGACGGTGCGCGGCCATCATCGGCAACGCCAGCGGCTTTGGCATCTGCACTTCCTGCAGATCCGGAGCCCTGGGCGCGTCGAAGCTGTAACCAGCAATCCCGCTCCTGGACGCCTCGGGCGCTGCACCTTCGACGCAGCGCCCCTGTTATGGATGCCCGGACCGGTTCTCCCCAGCTACAAAGGGGAGTTCCGGTCCGGCGTGGTCCAAACATGCGCGCGTTCAGGCGTGGTTCCGGCCCTCGTGCGGCCAGCGCCGGGCTGGCCTTCTCCACGGCCTCGAAAATCCGATCGGCAGTGGGCGTGCGTCTTGCCTCCGAAGTCGCCATGCCTTGGTCTTCACGGCCAAAACACCGTAAGAACCCTGCAATAAGATGAGTGGAGGGCATGATGCGAACGACGACTCTTGCGGTTACGCTCTGCTGCATTGCCGCGCACGCTCAGGATTTCGATTCGGCTTCCGTGAAGCCCGCCGGTCCTTTGCTTCCCGGTGCCGATTTGAAAATGCGGGGCGGACCGGGAACTGACGAGCCGGGGCGGATTACATATCCGCGTGTCTCAGTGTTTACGCTGCTTACGCGGGCGTACAATGTCGCGGAGGATCAGATTTCTTGCCCGGATTTTCATTTGGCAACGCAGTCGTACTTTGTGACCGCCACGATTCCGCCAAAGACCAGCCCCGCCAAATTCCGCGTGATGCTCCAGCATCTGTTGGCGAAGCGTTTTCACCTGGCTCTGCACCGCGAAAAAAAGAACGCTCCTGGTTACGACTTGGTAGTGGCGAGTAGTGGACTGAAAATCAAGCCGTCGCCTCCCGGGGACACCAGGCTGGAGGTGAGCGGTTTCCCCACCCTGTTACCCGAATCGCCTTCTGCCGGCAAGTTGCAAACGGCCGACGGCGCGACGATTACGGTGCGTTCCACCAATCGGATGACAATGGCCCAATTGGCTGACGGACTGGGTCGGAAGATCATGATAAGCACCGGGGCCTACGGTGTGCTCGGCGACACCCCCGGGGCGATGGAGTTGGCGCCGCGGGTCTTAGATAAGACCGGCCTTACCGGCAAGTACGATTTCACGTTGGAATATGGTTTACCGACTGCCGTAGCGGGTGCACGCGATCCCGTCAGCGGCGGCCCGACTCTGTTTGCCGCGTTGGAGAATCAACTCGGGCTGAAATTGGTGAAGACCAAGTCCGTGCCGCTGGTCATTCTGGTCGTTGATCATTGGGACAAGGTCCCGACCGAAAACTGATGCTGCTGATTCGATTCGAATGGCAAGCTCAGCGCGTTCGGAGCATTGCAGCCATACTGTGGGAGAGCCAGCCAGGAACGGCGCAAAACCCGGTCGGCTGCTATCTGGCGGCCGAATGGCGATTGTTATACGATAGGGCATGGGACACTACAGGAACCTGATTTTCGCCTTCAGCTTGGGTATTGGTTCAATAGTCAGCGCCCACGATATCATCACAACTCCGATTACCTGGGATCGTGAGATTTCACGCATCGTCTATGAACGATGCGCTTCCTGCCACCACGACGGAGGCCAGGCATTCTCCCTGATGAACTACGCAGCGGCGCGCCCCTGGGCGGTTGCGATTAAAGAAGAAGTCCTGGAGCGGCGCATGCCTCCGTGGGGCGCGGTGAAGGGGTTCGGCGACTTTCGCAACGACAAGGCATTGACACCCGAGCAACTGGAACTGATCGTCAGTTGGGTGGAAGGCGGGGTGCCCGAAGGGGAAGCCAAGGATTTGCCTCCCGATCCCGGCTTTGATAAGCAAGCTGACAGGGCTCCCACGCGTGGATCCATCGCCGTGAGCGGCGAATTTCAACTGCGCAAGGATTTATCGCTGGATGCGCTGCTGCCCAAAACTATCCCGGATGACGCAGCGTTTCAGATCACGGCGGAAAGGCCGGACGGCAGTATCGAGCCGTTGCTCTGGTTCGAACATTACCACGCGAAGTTCGCTCACCCGTTCCTGTATCGGAATCCCATCCAACTGCCCGCCGGCACGCGGATTCATGGGGTTCCACAAGGATCCACCGTGCTGTTGCTGCCCGCCGCCGCGGCGACAACGAAAGCTACTCCAGTTCCTTAACCAGGAACGTCGAAGTGCGCGGTGTTCACCACGCCTTTGCGCTGGAACTGCACACACACGATAAGTCCGCGCGCGCGAAATCGGACGACCGGCGGTTAGTCCACGGGAGGGCCGTAAACGTGAACCACAGCGCCAGCCCGGATTATCGCCACCGACAGAAAGTGATCTTGTTCCGTGCCACGTGAACAATGACGATGCCGAACGACAATAATTTGAGATCGTGCTCGTGCTCGAATCCGCGATCGGCTGTGATGAATACATCACATTCCAGTCGCCTCACCGGCATATGGTCTTTCAGATGCCACCACGCCCGCAAGCGCGTTATTTTGCTCTGCCGTCATCACTGAATCAATGACAGGAGTTCTGCCAGGGTGAGGCAAACTGAGAGGGATTAATATCGAATCGGATCCCGTCCCGCGGGGAGAAGGTGCCCACTGCCGCGGCGACAACGAAAGCTACTCCAGTTCCTTCACCGGGACGTCGAAATGCGCGGTGTTCACCACACCTTTGCGCTGAAACTGCACCCACACACGATAAGTCCGCGCGCGCGGAAATTCCATGGTGAACTCGAGTTGCGGCCCGCCATCCGCGATGAAAGGATGGGTGTGAATCAGGTCGATTAAATCATCGCTGGCTGCCAGCATATGAGCCCACGCGCCGATGTATTTTTCCAGGCCATCGGCAGGTGTCAGCCGAAAATACATCAGCGTCTTCTGGGCCGCAATGGGCTGGGGCGGATCGGTGGTCATTCCCACCTGCATGTTTTCGGCTTGCTTGGTGGAATAGTCGCGTGGCAGCACGGCCGGCGGCGGAGGCGTCCCGGGAACGATCACGGTTTTCGCGATCAGTTGCGGTGTAGCGCCATCAGGATAGAAATCTCCCAGCACGCGATACATGCCCGGCCGGGGAAACGCGAGGCTGTAAGTGAAATCGCCCGCCGGCTGTATCACCGGATGGTCGTGCACAAAAAACTGCAGATCCTGGCTCACCACAAACATGTGGAACAGCTTCTCGTGGACGATCTGAAAATCCTTGACTTGCCGGTTCTTCCACGGATCGCGCACACTGAAGTCGAGCTTCTCGATCTGATTCATCTTGATCGCTCGCGGCATAAGCGCCAGGTCCAGATGAAATTCCACCGGTTCCGGAATCCCTTCGCGCAGTGTCATTCCACAGCGGCGGCATTTTCCCGGCTGGTTGGAGCGAACATCCGGGTCCATGGGACAGATATAGACCTTATCCTGAGCCCACATAAGGCCAAGAACGAACAACAGCAAGAGAGAGGCAACTGCTGTGCGCATATCTTATTTTACCGGTAATGAGAACGCCATCAGGACTGCGTCCGTTCCCGCTCCTGTCGCTACTACTACATACTGGAGGCCGTCCTTGCCCATATAAGTCACCGGAGTGCCACTTACAACTCTGTTTATCGGGAAAGTCCATAGGTCGGCTCCGTTTGACTTATCGATAGCGTGGACGGCTTGATCGCCCGATCCGATAAAGACGAGTCCGCCCTTGGTGACGATGGCGCCCGCCGCTCCAGACGCGCCGAATTTTTCCGGCAGCTTTACGCCCTGCAGCGCGGGATGATTTCGCAGTCTCGGCATATCGCCAAACACTTCATGCCAGGCGATCTCGCCGGTGTTCAGATTAATCGCGGACAGATAGCCGTAAGGCGGCTTGAGCAATGGTAAATGATCGTGGAAGTCGAAACTTCCGCCTCCGGTTGTGTACTCGGCGTCAATTTCGTCGGTCGGCTCCGCGGGGTGTCTGAGCTTAGCCAGCGATCCGTTGTTACTCGTCTTGACGTAGAGCAGCCCGGTATCGGGATCGAAGGCGCCCCCACCCCAGTTCGCCCCGCCGATCGAGCCCGGCCGCATCAGCGTGCCACGGATTGAGGGCGGCGTAAACAGCGGGCCGATGCGGTATTTCATCATCTCCGCCTGCGCTTCTTTCTTCAGTTCCGGCGTCAGGTCGAAAGCGTCGTCGAGCGTCACGCCCTGGTCTGCCAACGGTAGCGGCTTGACTGGAAAAGGCTGAGTAGGCCATGCGTGTTCGCCGGGCACATCGCTCTCTGGCACTTTACGCTCTTCGATATCCCAGATCGGCTTGCCTGTGACGCGATCGAATACGTAGACGAATCCCATCTTGGTCAACTGCACCGCCACGTCTGTCTTGACGCCGTGAACGTCGATGGTTACCAAGATCGGCGGCGACGGCATGTCGTAGTCCCAAAGTCCGTGATGCACCAACTGGCGATACCACTTGAGCTTACCGGTAGTTGCTTCCAGACACACGATGGAATCCGCGTAGAGTCCCTCGCCCGGCCTGCGCCCGCCATAGTAATCGTTGCTGGGAGTACTCACGGGCAGGTACACGAGCCCACGAGCGGTATCCACGGTAAACGGCGCCCAAACATTGGCATGTCCGGTGAATTCGGCCGACCCCTGCCCCCACGTTTCGAAACCCGGCTCACCCTTCATCGGCACTGTATGGAAGGTCCACGCCACTTTGCCGGTTTTCGCGTCGAAGGCGCGCACGTCGCCGGGCGGATCTTTCTTGTAGGTCAGCCGGTCGCCGACACCGTTGCCTAAAATCACCAGATTCTTATACAGAACGGGCGGAGATGTATTCGTGTAGCGTTTGGGGTCCGTCTCCCATCGGAGACCGCTGACCAGATTGACGGCGCCGTTATCGCCGAAGTTGACAACCGGCTTGCCAGTTTCCGCATCGAGGCAAATCAAGCGGGCGCGGCTGTTCATGAAAATGCGCAGCTTGCCTCCGTCACGCCACGCGGCCAAACCGCGATGAACGAAGCCGACGCCGCTCGCCGGCTGCCCGCCCTCATATGCTTTCGTATCGTAAGTCCACAGCTCTTTTCCGGTTTGCGCATCCAATGCAACCACGTTGCTGTAGGGTGTGCTGAGATAGAGCACGCCATCGATCATCAACGGCGAAGTTTCAAAACTGCCAGGTCTGGTCTTGAACTGCTCGAGCGGCACCTCGCCCGTCTTCCAGGTCCATGCCAGTTTCAGGTTCTTGACATTGTTGGTATTGATTTGAGTAAGAGCGGAGTACTTGGATTCTCCCGCGTCGCCCCCATGCACAGCCCATTGCTGCGCGTGAAGAGTCACGGCACAGCATAGCCACGCGCATGCCGATACCTTCATGATTTGTCCCCCCATCGAATCGGTTCGGGTGTCGCTGCCCCGTCCGCGCGCGGATCGGATGCCGCGTAGTTAACTCCGCTTGCCGAATCGTGCATGACCGCCTGACCGCGCCCCATCTCCTGCGTATACTCGCGGCGCACGGAAAGTTCATGCCCCATCGCGACCAATCGTTCGATGGTTGCGGCTGGAACGCGCGATTCGATCAGAGCGTCGCACCCGGTTGCAGTGCTGCGGGTGAATCGCGGCGATTCGAGCGCCTGCTGTAGATTCATTCCGTAATCGACGAAGTTCGAGACAAACTGCGCATGTGCGAGCGGTTGATTCGGCCCGCCCATAATGCCGAAACCAATGTGCTTGTCCCCCCGTTCCATAAAACCCGGGATGATGGTATGGAAAGGCCGCTTGCCGCCCGCCAGCACATTCGGATGCTCGGGATTGAGCGTGAAGCAGGCGCCGCGATTCTGCAGCGTGAACCCCATTCCATCCACGGTGATGCCCGAGCCAAAATTACTGAAGATGCTTTGAATCCAGCTGGCGATATTGCCTTCGCGATCCACCACCGCGAGATACACCGTATCGCTGCCCGTCACATTACCGCAGCGGACCTCACCATTGGCCTTCAACGGATCGATGAGCGATGCGCGGCGTCGTGCATAATCCTTCGAGAGCAGCTTTGCCACCGGCACATGCGAAACTCTGGGATCGGCGCAGTAGCGATAAACGTCCGCATAGGCCAGTTTCATTGCCTCAATGCGCTTGTGCAGCTCGGCCGGAGTGAACGCGCCATCGGACGACGGAGCCGCCGTTTCCATGATGTTCAGCATTTCGAGAGCGGCCATGCCCTGCCCGTTGGGGGGTAATTCGTAGATCTTCCAGCCGCGATAGTCGATGGAAATCGGATCCACCCACTCGGCCGCGAAACAGCGCAGATCTTCTTTCGTCATGGTTCCGCCGAGGCTCTCAGAAGTGCTGAGAATTGCCTCGGCGATTTGCCCTTCGTAAAAGGCGCGCGGACCTTCCTTAGCCAGCGTGCGATAGGCGTGCGCCAGGCCGTGATTCAGAAAGACCTCGCCTTCGTCGGGCGCCTTGTTTCCCGGAAGGAACGTGCACATCGACGCCGGGTGTGTGACCAGCCTTTCGGACGACGCCGGCGCTCTCCACTGCTCCGCCATCGCTTCGGTAACGGGGAAGCCCTCCTCGGCATAGGCGATTCCCGCTTCGAACAACTGCCGCCAGGGTGTTTTCCCAAAGCGCTGGTGCATGCGGGCCCAACCGTCCACGGCGCCCGGAACCGTTACCGCATGGATTCCGGCGACGGGCATACTCGTAAATCCGCGCGTCGCCAGAAACTCCGGACTCAGCGCGCGCGGAGCCGGGCCGGAAGCGTTCAGCCCGGTCAGAGTTTTTTCCTTCGCATCCCAATAAAGCGCAAAGAGGTCGCCGCCGATGCCGTCCATCATTGGTTCGGCGAGCCCGAGCACCGCGTTGGCCGCAATCGCGGCGTCAACAGCCGAACCGCCTCCCGCGAGGATTTGCGCCCCGGCCTGCGATGCGAGCGCGTGGCTGGTTGCCACAATGCCCTGTTGCGAGATCACCATCGAGCGGCCGTAGTTGCGCCCGAAACTCAGCTTTTCCGTTGTCATAGTCCTCTTGGTGTTTATCATGCGCTGACAGCAGCTCCGACCGCAGTCGACTCGGTCGCCGCCTTATGCCCTCGTGGAGGCGAAACCATAACGGGGAGGATTATCGCCAGTGTGAGTGTGCCTGCGATCAGATACAGTGCCTGCGTGTAGCCGCCGGTCGATTCGCGCAGATAAGCGAACAGCAGCGGTCCGAAGGCGGCGGGAAACGCCCAGGGCAGCATCATCGCGCCAAAGATCGGGCCCACATGGCGGGGGCCGAAATAGTCGGCCGCGAAGGCCGGAGTAATCCCGTATGCCCCGCCGTAGCACATCACGATCACGAAGGTAACCACAGTCAGAAGCGTGGGCGAAGAGATGTAGTGATAAGTCCAGAACAGCACCGCCTGCACGAGGAACATTGTGAAGAATGCGGTTTTCCTGGTGGTCATGTCCGAGATCCAGGCCCAAAAAATACGCCCTATTCCGTTGCCGACGCTGATGACGCCGACCATGGTGGCAGCCGTCACCGCGCTCATCCCGCCCAACTCCTGAAAGATCGGAGCGGCCTGAGAGAGTACCGACAATCCGGCAATGGTGTTGACAGACATAAGACCGCAGAGGGCCCACCATTGCCACGTATGCAGTGCTTCGCCGAGCGTGAAGTCGCGATCCGAACGCTGCGATAACAGCGCGGCACTCGGCTGCCAGCCCGTGGGATGCCAGCCATCCGGAGGGTTCCGCATGACAAGCCCCGCCAGCACCGCGACGACGCCGAACGCCACGCCGAGATACGCGAAGGTCGGCATCAACCCAACCGCTTGCAGCAGCCTGCCGGCCAGCGGCGCGGAAATCAGCGCGCCTGCGCCAAATCCGCCGACGGCAATGCCCGTGATCAAGCCGCGCCGGTCGGGAAACCATTTCACCAGAACGGCTATCGGCACGATGTAACCCAAGCCTAGGCCCGTGCCTCCGATAATGCCGTACCCAAGGTAGAGCAACCAAAGCTTGTGGGCGGAAAAGCTCGAAAGAAAGACGCCGCCACCCCAGAGTAAACCGGCGACCACCGCAACCAATCTGGGACCGAGCCGATTCAGCCACAGCCCACCGAGCGATGCCGTGCAGCCGAGGAAGAACCAGCAGATGTTGAAGGTGAACGAAACCTGGGCGATGCTCCATCCGAATTCCTTCACCAGTGGGATGCGAAACACACTCCACGCGTAAGCGGCGCCCAGAGCCATCTGCAGGCAGACTCCGGCGACCGCGATCCACCAACGATTGATTGAAGTCATAGTGTTGCCCGCGGGGCCTTAAGGCTTCGCTGCGGCGAGAGCCGCTTGCTCCTGCTCCTGCAGGATGGCGTGGAACATCGCGTCTTCGATGTCGGTCTCTTTATTGCAGCCCGCGCGATCTATGAAAGGGTTCGGGCCGCCCGGATGGAGTTTCGCAAACTTCTCATGCATGTCGTATTCCCCGGGGTGGTCGCCCAACGGCACGTCGCACGCCAGCGACCGCACGAACGAGAACGAGTGGTTAAACTCCGCCACCACTGGCGGGGTCAGCACCGCACCGGAACGCAGGCTGGAGTGAAATACAACATCGTAAGAATCGTTACCCTCTTTGGTTTTCATGATCCAGGTAGTGGCGCCATGGGTGTGGCCGGCAGTCAGATAGGCGGTCAGTGTCGTACCTCCCAGCGTCACCGTGTCGCCGTCGTGGATGATCTTGTCGATCGGATGTTCCTTCCCACCGGGCTTGATGGCCGTAAGTGCCGGTACATCTTCAGCCATTACGATCACCTGTGCACCGGTTAATTCTTTCGCCAGCGCGTCGCCCTCCATGTGGTCGCCATGCGCGTGGTTACCCAAAATGATTTTGGTGTCGGAGAACTTAAATCCAAGTTGCTCCACGGATTTCTGAATGGTGCGCACGTTTCGTTCGTAGGTGGTGTCCATCAGGATATTACCGGCGGGAGTCACGATGAGAAACGAGCTGAGAGTCTTAGTCCCCACGTAGTAAACGTTCCCTATGATCTTGTGTGGCGGGAATTGCTCCGCCTGCTCCTCCGGCGTCCCCATGTTGCGCGCCAGAATCGACCGGGGAGTGAAGCTTTCGCCTTGTATCGAAATGGTGGGATGGTCCGGCGCAGGTCGCCGTGTTTGGCCGCGGCCCGTCGCCGGAGCCTGGCCGAAGCTTGCGGCCGGAAAAGTTATAAGTGCAGCGATTACACAGATGCTTTTGTTCATTAAGTCCGCCTTCGTTGTAAGGAGAATTTCCAGATTGGAAATTCGATTCGGGAATCTACGGAGATCCGTAACTGGAGGAAACTACTTGGGGCGATTCGTGTCGCTGATCGACCGCGAGGAAGGGAACGGGTCCAGGCTCGGCTTCGTCTGACGGTTTATCTTAAGTTTTCAGCAGTCGTTTTGTCAACACTCGGTGCCGCCCCGCTGCCTCCTGCCGGCGTTAACTCAGGCAGCGTCCATGGGCGCACATTTTTTGAATGGCTGTCATAAGAAAAATGTTTCCGCCCGATTGTTGACAACCCACACGCCCGGACCTATCATCAAGGAATTCAAGGGAGAGGCCGGACCGCTGTTTTTAGCGGTTGGCGCCAAAGGGGCAATGCGATGCAGAGTAGCATCGAGAAACCCTCAGGCTGAAACCTCGCTCAAGATATCCTCTGAATTTGGGCTCGCCACCGAGATGTGACTGAATGCCTTAAGCCTTTCCCGATCCGGGAGGGCCGGACTCACAACTTCGGGTGGAAGTGGTCTCTGTTGCCACATTCAAACTGACCTGGTCGGTCTCGCGCACGTTTGGTATCGTCGCTGAGATTTGCGAAAAGCGTCGTTGCTTTTTGGGTGTAATCGGCAATCCAATTTACATTTCGATTCCGGCAGATTACGTCTGATATGAGCGCGTCGCCTTAGCCTCTCAACCCGGTACCATGCTTGGAAACATTTGACTTACGCGTCCGCCTTGAGGTGGACGCGGGCAAAAAGGGAGGCTTACTACGCGATGATGTCGAAATCTGGAACTATATGCATATTCTTACTTGCGCTCGCACCTGCCGCTATCTACGCGCAGAGCGGGATTGCCGGAACGGTGAAGGATTCTTCCGGGGCGGTGCTCCCCGGAGTTGTAGTCGCTGCGTCAAGCCCTGCGCTGATCGAAAAGACGAAGAGCGCAATAACCGACGGACGCGGGCAATATAAAATTACCGACCTTCGGCCTGGAACCTACAGCGTTACTTTCACAGTGCCTGGCTTTACCCCCGAGCAGCATGACGGTATCGTTCTGACGGCCGATTTTGTGGCGGATGTCAACGCGGACTTAAAGGTCGGCACGTCCACGCAGGCCATCGATGTTCAGGCTGAAGTTTCCAGCCTGGACGTACAAAGCAGTACACAGCAGACTGTGCTGGCGCGGGAGGTCATGGATGATCTGCCCACCGGGCACAGTGTCTTCGCCGATGCGCAGACTCTGCCTGGCGCCACGCTGAGCCGCCCCGATGTGGGCGGGTCCTCGGGCATGCAGCAAAGCACACTGCAGATTCACGGATCGAACAGCGCCGATACGCTTTACCAAATCGACGGCATGTCGATCAATCAAAACTACTCTAACGGCTCCTCGGTGGGCGTTTATTACAACGACGGCCTGATTCAGGAGACGAGCTACCTGACCAGCGCCATCCCGGCCGAAGTCGGCTTGGGTGGAATCGTCATTAACATGATTCCGAAAGAGGGCGGCAATCAGCTCCACGTCGATTTTTATGGTACCGGCGGAACTGGGGCGCTTGAGTCCAATAACGTGCCCGCCAGTCAAATCGCCAGCGGAATCCTGAAAGCCGGCAACCACTTCGGGAACGACTACGATACCAACGTCGGCGTAGGTGGACCCCTGATCAAGGACAAGCTGTGGTTCTTTACGACGGTGCGCAGATGGGGGGTCAACGAGTATGTGGCGAACACATTTAACGTGAATGGCCAACAAGCGCTCGACGACAACCGAATTACGGACGCGTTGCTGCGCCTGACGTGGCAGATCAACTCGAAAAACAAGCTTTCCGCGTTTTATGACAAGAACATGAAATACCGCGGGCATCGCCGGGACACGAGCGGGTCGATTGCTTATATCGACAGCCAGGCGGCCGTCATTCAGCATACGCCGCTCGGCTATCTTTCGCAGACCAAGTGGACTTCCGTACTGTCGCCGAAGTGGGTGTTGACGGCCGGCATTTCCATGTTCTTCCTCGACTATACGTATTCGTATGAACCGGGTGTCACTGCCCAGTCAATCGCGACAGTCGATATCGCTACCTCCGACCTGACCAACGCGGCGCAGTATCTCTACCGCTCGATCGGTTCACGCCGCGAAGTCAACGTCATATCGTCGTACGTGACCGGATCGCACAATCTTAAGTTCGGATTTACCGATAGCTTTGCTCCCTACCGGGAAACATACTCCCTGAATGGAGACATTCACGTCGAGTTCAATAATGGAGTTCCCGACCTTGGAATTCTGTATAACACGCCTATCGACACGCAGGAAGATCTGAAAGCGGACATGGGCATCTTTGCCCAGGACTCGTGGACCTACCATCGCCTTACTGTAAATGCCGGCGTGCGCTGGGAGTGGCTCGATGCCGGGATTCTGCCCCAAACCGCCGGAGCCGGAACCTGGGTGCCCGCGCGTACCTCAGCGGCCTCGCCCAACATCCCGGACTGGAAAACGATTGTTCCGCGCATCGGACTCTCGTACAACCTTTTCGGCAAGGGCAAAACCGTATTGAAAGCGAGCGGCAGCAAATACGAACAGGGTCAGTCCGTTGCTCTCGCGCAAGGCGTAGATCCAATTTTCCTCGCCACGGAAACCTGCACATGGAACGCCCCTCCGGGCACGACGGAAGCTATGATGGCGACGCAAGGGCAAACGATTGTCAACAACAGCACATTCACCAAGTGCAACGGATTCACCGGCTCCGTAAGTACGCACCTGGGTTCGCATGTGACGCGCCCCTACACGGTTGAATATGCGGGGCAGATACAGCAGGAGATCATGCCGCAGTTCGTCGTCAGCGCCGGAGTTTTCTACCGCCAGAATCGTAATAATATCGGCTCGGCGAACATAGATGCTCCTACAAACGCCTATACGCCTTTTACGATCTCGAATCCGCTCACCGGAGCTCCGCTTACCATTTACAACGAGGCGCCCGCGGATAAAGGAATGAATTATCTTCTGGAGCAAAACTACAAGCAGCTGAACTCACAGTACGTCGGAACGGACTTGATTGCCCGGAAGATATTCGGCAGCAAAGGCGCATTCGTGCAGGCCTCTCTCACCATTGGAGAGCTATACGGAGAAGGCGGCGCCAGCGACTTGAATAATCCGAATCTTTTGTACAACTCAATCGGCGCGATCGGACAGGACTCGACTTATCAGTTCCGCATGAACGGCTCTTACCCGCTGCCCTGGAAAATTAAGGTCTCCGGTAATTATCAGCATCTGACCGGAACCCCCTTTACACCTACATACACGGTAACCACGGCGCTGGATCCTGGGCTCACTCAGTTATCGCAAACTGTGGCTCTGGTTAAGCCGGGCTCCGAACGCCTACCGGACATCAATCTGATGGACCTGAGATTCTCCCGGGCTTTCACATTTCGCGAGCGCTGGAAGGTTTCGCCAATGGTCGACATATACAACCTGTTCAACTCGAATACGCCCTACACCGAAGTGACGACTGTAGGTCCGAATCTGGGACATTACAGCGCCAATACGGAAGGACGCTTCCTTAAGGTTGGCTTGCAGGTCAACTACTAAAGTACGCACACTGAGCGGAGTTTGCACGAGTTTCTCTGGGTTGCGGCGCCGGCTGCAACCCAGACGTGCGTTTGGGGAGGAACTTTTTCTGTGAAAACGGTTCGCGTTTGCGGTCTCATTCTACTTGGATACCTGGGCGCTCTGGCGCAGAGCCCAAAATACGATGTTCTCATCCGCGGTGGACGGATTATCGATGGAACCGGAAATCCCTGGTTCTCCGGCGATGTTGCCATCAAGGATGGGCGCATCGTCAACGTCGGGCATCTCGCCGGCGCCACGGCAACGCGAGTAATCGACGCGACTGGCCTGGTCGTAGTCCCCGGCTTCATCGACCTGCACACCCACTCGGATCTCACCCTGCTGGCTGACGGAAACGCCCAGAGCAAGGTGCGCGACGGCGTCACGCTCGATGTCATCGGAGAGAGCACGAGCGTCGCCCCGCGGGATGGCCTTCCCGCCGAAGGGAGCGGCTCCGTACGGCAGGATTGGACGAACTTCAATCAATACTTTCAGAAGATCGAACAGCAGGGCATCTCGATGAATCTGATTTCCCATGTTTCGGCCGAACAGATCCGCCGGGTGGTGATCGGCTACGACGATCGCGCCGCGACGCCGGCTGAAATCGAGCGGATGAGGGATCTGGTGGCCCGGTCCATGAAAGAGGGCGCCTGGGGATTGGTTACCCGGTTCGAGGGCGGCGGCCCGGACCACCCCGATGAAATTATTGAGATGGCTCGGGTCGCGGCCGCGCTGGGCGGCAACTACACCACCCACGTCGGCGACGAAGGAGTGGAGATCAGAAAAGAAGTAGCGTTCGCTCTCCGGGTGGCGGACGAAACCAGGATTCCCGTGCACATCTTCCATATGAAGATCCGCGGCAGCGACAACTGGGGCTTTATGCCCGAGTACATCGCCGAGATCGAAAATGCGCGCAGCAAGGGTCTCGACATTACGGTCAACCAATACCCTTACACCGCGATGAGTAAGGGATGGAGCACGTTATTCCCGGTGTGGGTGCGGGCGGGCGGGCCGGCCAAATTCGCCGAGCGTCTGAAGGACCCGACCGTGCACGCAAAGATCAAAGCCGATCCGTACTTCAAAACGATGATGAAGGAGAATGGCTGGGCCGATATCGCTCTCGCCAACACATCCCAGCCGCAACTCCGGAAGTACGAGGGAATGCGGGTCACGGAGATTGCCAAACTTCGCGGCGATGCCGATCCCGCCGATACCTGCATCGATTTGATGGCGGAGGACGGTGGGCGCATCAGCGGCGTTTTCCATAACCAGTCGGAGGAAAATATTCGTCTGGTTATGCGGCAACCCTGGGTTTCCATCGCCAGCGACGGTTCCGCCATCAGCGCCGATGCGCCTGGCGTTCCCCATCCACGCGAGTTCTCAAGTAACGCCCGCGTGCTCGGCTATTACGTTCGGGATCAGCACGTATTGACACTGGTAGATGCAATCCGCAAGATGACTTCTTTTCCCGCGCAGATTCTGGGGCTTCCCGATCGGGGCCAGATTCGCAGCGGCTTTGCGGCCGATGTTGTGCTGTTCGATCCGGACAAGGTGCGGGAGACGAGCACATACGAGAAGCCGAAATCGTATCCCGAGGGAATTCCCTACGTGCTCGTGAACGGAGTCATGGTGATCGATAAGGGCCAGCACACAGGTGCTCGCCCCGGCAAGGTGATTCGCGGCAGAGCCTGGCAATCAGCCAGCTGACCTGGTGGGGCAGATTTCCGATCTGCCCGCTAATTCGTTCCCGGCCGCAACCCCTGCTCCTGTTGTTCCTTGAGGACCGCATGGAACATGGCTTCCTCGAGGTCAGTCTCGTCATTGCAGCCCTTCGGGTCGATAAAAGGATTCGGGCCGCCGGGATGCATCTTCGCAAACTTCTCCTGCATGCCGTACTGCCCGGGGTGGTCCCCCAGCGGCACGTCGCACGGCAGCGCGCGCACCAGCGGGTAGGTACGATTGAACTCCTCCACAATGGACGCCGGGATGGCTTTGCTGGCATTTTGGCCGCTGATGCGAAGGCTGCAGTGGAAGACCACGTCGTAAGACTTTCCGCCCTCGCTGGCTTTCATGGTCCACGTCGTGCACCCGCGCGTGTGCCCGGGCGTCAGATGCGCAAGCAGCGTAGTGCCGCCCAACGTCACCGTGTCGCCGTCGTGGATGATCTTGTCGATCGGATGCTCCTTACCCCCGGGCTTGAGGCCCTTGAGCGCCGGAACATCCTCAGCCATCACCATCACCTGGGCGCCTGTCAATTCTTTGGCCAGCGCGTCGCCTTCCATATGATCTACGTGCGCGTGATTGCCCAGAATAATTTTGGTGTCGGAGAACTTGAAACCCAGTTGCTCCACCGATTTCTGAATGGTGCGCACGTTTCGCTCGTAGGTGGTGTCCATCAGGATATTGCCGGCGGGCGTAACGATCAGAAAGGAGCTAAGGGTCTTAGTGCCCACATAGTAGACGTTGTCTATAATCTTGTGCGGCGTGAACTGCTCGACTTGTTCTTCCTTCGTCCCCATATTGCGCGCGAAAACCGACGCCGGAGTCCAGGTTTTCCCGTTTACAACAACGGAAGGATGGTCCGGCGACTGACCCAACATCGCCACCGGACCGGATATAACTGAAGCCATCAAACAAACGATTTGCCCCACTCTGCCGCTCATGAAACTCTCCTTGAATCCTGGGGACATGCGGCGATCAGCCGCGTTCCCGGTCGACAGCAAACCAGTACTAAGTTGCATAAATTGCCGTGTCGTACCGCTTGCTCACGCGCGCGGCTCAGTAAGGACTTCCGAGCCGCGACTGTGAAGGAGCGGTGTACGCAAACTTCTGCAACTTAGTACTAGTTGGACGCCTGGTGGCTGGCTTGCTCCTGCTCCTGCAGGATGGCGTGAACCATCGAATCCTCCATATCTGTCTCGAGCAGGCAGCCCATAGGATCGATGAACGGATTCGGCCCGCCCTTGCGGATTTTCGCGTATTTCTCCTGCATGCCGTAAGCCTGCGCATGATCCTCCAGAGGCACGTCGCAGGGAAGCGCCCGCGCCAACGGGAACGTGTGATTGTACTGCGTTAAAGTCGCCGGGCTGATCTTCCCCGGCGGGCGAATGCTGGTAAAGAAAACCACGTCATAAGTCTTTCCCCCCTCGGTCGCTTTCATAGTCCAGGTAGTGCCGCCGGCCGCATGGCCCTGCATCAGATGCGCCACCAGAGTGGTGCCACCCAGCGTCACCGTATCGCCATCGTGTATTACCTGATCGATAGGGTGTTCTTTGCCTCCAGGCATGATCCTCTTGAGCCCCGGTACGCCTTCCGCTATCTCGATAACCTTGGCTCCTGTCAACTCCTTGACCAGCGCATCCCCTTCCGCATGGTCCCCGTGGTCGTGGTTGTTCAACACCATCTTGATGTCCGAGAATTTAAAGCCCAGCTCCCCGACGGACTTCTCCACGATCGAGCGCACGCTGCGCTCATACCCGCTATCTATCAAAATGTCGCCCTCGGGCGTGACGATCAGAAACGAACTCAGCGTCTTACTGCCCACATAGTAGACGTTGCCGATGATCTTGTGCGGCGGGAACTGCGTGACCATATCGCCGCCGGGCGTGTCCGTCCCCTTACCCTGATTGCGATCCAGAACCGACCGCGGAGTGTATGTCTTTCCGTTTACGGTGACGGACGGATGATCCGGCGGAACGTTCTGCGCGTCACCGATGCCGGCGGCGGCTATCGACGCGGCCATCAAACAGATGAATTGCCCCGATCTAATGTTCATGATGTCCTCGGAAATTTGGATTTAGATACCTTGACGGAAAAACCCGGGGCAATGCGGGGCCCGTGACCACGGGGTCTGAGAAGAGAACTTATGTGTTACGACCGAACGGAAGTGACGTGCGCCCGTGTAATCTGAGCGACCGTGGGCGTGCCGCACTGTTGCATGGTGCGGACCAGTTCGCCGCGCAGGATATCGATCACGCGTTCCACGCCGGGCTGGCCGAAACTCGCCAGGCCCCACACATAGGGACGACCGACGCCCACCGCGCGCGCGCCCATTGCCAGAGCTTTAAACGCGCTGCTTCCGCGGCGCACACCTCCATCGACGAGCACCGGGATCTGATTCCCCACCGCTTCAATTACTTCAGGCAGCGACTCGATAGTGGGGCGCAGAGTCTCGGTGGCGCGCCCGCCATGGTTCGAAACGATAATCCCGTCAACGCCGTGGTCGCGCGCGATCTTGGCATCCTCACCCGTCTCCACGCCCTTGAGCAGCAGTTTCACCGTGGTGATCTTGCGGAGTTTGTCGAACAGCTCCCAGTTGGCGGTCAACGGATTGGTACCGCGGCCTAAGCCTTGGGACATCGGCGAGGTGGTCATGCCGCCGCGCGCCGACTGATGGCAATCCGTGCACGTGCGTGTGTCGATGCGCCGGAAACGTTCCGCAGTTTCGAGATTCCTGCCGGACAGGTTGTCGATGGTCCAGGCAACCGCCGGACAACCAGCATCCTGCACACGCTTGATCAGCTTCTCGCAATCCTCGAACTTCGAGGGCATATAGAGCTGATACCAGGGAGCCGTTCCGCGCGCCTTGGCAACCTCTTCCACCGCGGTAGACGTGGATGAAGAAAGAACCTGCAGAGTGTTCTTTTCCTTCGCGGCACGCGCGGTGCCGAGTTCCGCGTCGGGGTGAAACGCGCGCTGCGCACCCACCGGGTCGAGGAAAATGGGGCTCTCCCATTTCGTGCCAAACAGTTCAATGCTGGTGTCGATCTTAGAGACATTCACCAGACGGCGCGGCCGCAACTCGATACGCGTATAGGCGCCGATGTTGGCTGCGATGGTCCCGTTGTCGTCGACGCCCGAGGTCATAAAACCCCAGTGCGCCGGTGGGAGCGCCGCACGAGCCAGCCCCTCAAAATCGTTGATACTCAGGGCATCCTTGGCTGCCGCAATGGGAAACTTTGGATCTCCCGGCGGCGTTCCCTGCCCAAGAGCGTATTGGGCAAACGCTTCCCCAATCAAAGGACTGGTCGCAAGAAAACGGAAAAACTCCCGTCGATGGTGTAGGTTAGAGTGGTTGTCCATAGAGAGTTACCCGGACAGACACGGATCCTCTCGAATTCCCTGAGAGGACCCGCTCTGGCCTTTTTAAGGTTTACTTAGTGCCGCCCCCACTCGGAGCGCTGGGAGGATTCAGCGCCGAGATAGTCGGGCCCGCCACGCCCGGAACGCGCTTCAACAAGCTTGGCCCGGACCGCGTGAATATCTTCTTTGTGCTCTGGTGCAGATCGATGGTGAGACCGACGAACAGATTGCTCATTTCGTCCCAGGTCTGATCGCCCCAAATGACTTCCTTATCGGGAGTGGGTGCGTAGGGGTTATTCGCCGAGTTATCGAAATGCACAACTGAAATCAGGCGCGTGCCTCTGGGGAGCGGCAGCGGTGTCGCCAACTCATATCCCTGCTGCCAATTGAAGTCCCACTTGGCATAGAGGAGCACTTGAGTCTCGCCGGTTGGATAGATCGCGCGGATCTCCATGTCCTTGCCCAGCAAATGCATATGCGGCTGCATGTAGACCAGGTGGACGTTATCCGCCGTCACTGTCACTTCACCCACTACTTCGGCGTTGGGATTGCCCGCCGGAATCACCAGATTATTCGCGCTGGGTCCGGACGTGTAGTAATACTCTCGCTTGCTCGGCGGAGTCTTCGAAATCGTCAACGCCACCTTCGATACGTTAGGTGTGTCTACACCATCGGCGGTGTAGTGATTCTCAAACACCAGATCGGAACCCTTGGGGACAAATTTGGCGGAGCCTTCGGCGGTGAAGAACTGCGGTCCGAGGCCGGGGTTGTACTTACCAAGAATGTCCTGTCCTTCGGTCGCGCCACCCATCCTGCCGCCCATGATGTCGCGATTGTTCTCATTATCGTAGCTCTCTCCCGGAATGGCTTTGGCCATCCAACTCGAGCCCGGAGGCCTCACCCAAACCTTGCCGTGGTGCACAACCTTGGCTTCGCCAGGACGCATCTCGGCGGCGGTCACCCACATGTCTTCCGGAAAGTTGGTCTTTACCACGGAGTACATGTAGTTAATGGTGCCCTTGGCGGGTACCACAAATGGCTTGACCATCTCGACGACCACATCGGGCCGGATATTCCAACCGTCTGTGAAGGTCAACGGGGCCGGCTTGTCTTTCGGATTCCCCTCCGGCGCGCCATTATCCACCCACGACACGAGCGTGTTGATCTCAGCGTCGGTCAGGGTCATTTGGTTGGAGAAATGAACGCCGACTTTGGTGTCGGCAAACCACGGCGGCATCTTCTTGCTGAGCACTGCAGCCTTCATGGCTTTCGCCCAGGGGCGCGCGTCCGTGTAAGTGAGCAGCGACATCGGCGTTGCTTCGCCGGGCCGGTGGCACGACTGACAATTCTTTTCGAGGATCGGAAGAACCTCTTTGTTAAAAGTTACCGGCGAAGAGCTGGTGGCGGCCATTGCGGCCGTGCCGACCATCCCCGCCAGCAGGCAACTGCTCAGGCAAAAGCGCGAGATACTCATAGGGTTTTTCCTCTTTGACCAAAATTCAGGTTTGACCAGATACTTCTGACCGAAATACGTCGTCCGGAGACGCGGAGCGTCACAGCAACTGAGTTTTCGTTAGGTTAAAGGTGGAGACAACCGAGTCGGGAGGGACAAACCAAGTCCAGAGGGAGCACTGAAGGGAACAACTTAGTCCAAACGACCACGATGATACCCAAAACGCGTCCGAAACGCAACCATGAATTACAATGGCGCCTGTTTCCGGGTCGCCCGCAGCCTGCGTTTGCCGTGTGAAAACCATAAGGAAATTCAATATTTGGATTTTTTCGATGCATAGTATAAATTTAACGGCTGGCCCCTGACAAGCCAATAATAGACATGCTTCTCCTCGTTTGAGAAACAAAGTATGCAAACTCACTACGCGATGCTGCTTCAGGCAGCGACAGATATAACTGCGCGGCTGAACGCGCTGGAGGCTGCGGCGAAAAGCGCGCAGTCGGCGGGCGATAACGCCTGGATGCTCACGAGCGCGGCCCTGGTCCTGATGATGACCGGTCCTGGCCTCGCTCTTTTTTATGGCGGCCTGGTGCGCAGAAAGAATGTCCTGAGCACCTTCATGCACAGCTTCATCATGATGG
This sequence comes from Terriglobia bacterium, assembly GCA_963719785.1. Taxonomy (GTDB): domain Bacteria; phylum Acidobacteriota; class Terriglobia; order Bryobacterales; family Bryobacteraceae; genus BOG-234. Next base: position 725,404 of record CAVRCX010000018.1, on the reverse strand, counting down.
CTGTGATTACCGTACTGTGGGCGCTGGTCGGCTACAGCCTGGTATTCAGCGAGGGCATGCCCTTCATCGGGGGGCTGAAATACGCCTTCCTCAACGGCGTCGGCAAGGAGCCGAATGCGGATTACGCCGCCACCATCCCCCAGGCGACCTTCATGATCTACCAGCTCATGTTCGCCGTCATCACCCCGGCGCTCATTTCCGGAGCCTACGCCGAGCGCATGAAGTTCAGCGCCATGTTGCTGTTTACGACTCTCTGGGCATTCATCGTCTACTTCCCGATGGCCCATATGGTCTGGGGCAAAGGCGGGCTGCTGAACGCGTATCTGGGCGGCGCCGTTCGAACCTTCGACTTTGCCGGCGGCACGGTGGTGCACATCACCTCCGGCGTTTCCGCGCTGGTGTGCGCGCTGTATCTCGGCAAGCGGCATGGCTATCCGCAGGAGGCCATGAAGCCACACAGCCTGGTCCTGAGCGTGGTGGGCGCCTGCCTCTTGTGGGTGGGCTGGTTCGGATTCAATGCGGGCAGCGCGCTGGCCGCGTCGGGCCTGGCCACCAGCGCGTTCGTCGCCACCCATTTCGCGGCGGCCACGGCGGCGCTCGGCTGGATGCTGGCGGAATGGCTCCATCAAGGCAAGCCTAGTATGCTGGGAGGAATATCCGGTGCAGTTGCCGGATTGGTTGCAATAACGCCCGCTTCCGGATTTGTAAAGCCCATGCCGGCTCTGCTGATCGGGTTTCTGGCGGGAATTTTTTGTTTCTGGATGGCCACCACGGTCAAACGGAAGTTCGGGTACGACGACACCCTCGATGCTTTCGGCGTACATGGAGCGGGTGGAACGCTCGGTGCAATCCTCACCGGCGTCTTCGCCACTAATCTTATTAACGATGCCACCATCGACGGCAAAGTGGTGCCGCTGGGTTGGGTGGATGGCAATCCCATGCAGGTTTTGAATCAGGGCGTCGGCGTCCTGATCTCCATCGGCCTCGCTGCCGTGGGTACGTTCATTATCCTGAAGGTCTGTGACGCTCTGCTTGGCGTAAGGGTAGACGACGACGATGAAGAGCAGGGGCTGGATCTGAGTCAACACGGAGAAGAAGGGTACTTTCTGGAGGCCTGACATGAAAAAAATCGAAGCGATCGTCCAACCGTTTAAGCTGGAAGATGTAAAGGAGGCCCTGAAGAACATCGGCATCGATGGCATGACCATCAGCGAGGTTCGCGGGCACGGCCGACAGAAGGGGCATAAAGAGGTTTATCGAGGTCAGGAATACAACGTCGATCTGCTGCCAAAAGTGAAGTTCGAACTGGTAATCCCGGACGTCCGCCTCGAGGAAGTACTGGAGGCCATTTCGAGCGCGGCCCGCAGCGGCAAGATCGGCGACGGAAAGATTTTCGTTTATGACGTCGCCGAAGCTATACGCATCCGAAATAACGACCGCGGCGACTCAGCGGTCTGAGCGCATCCGGGAGAACTTCCTCCGTACCCGCGACGCCGCCGCCACTCTGGCCGCGCGAGCCGCGCTGGTCGATGAAATTATCCTGAAGCGCTGGGCCGTCATGCCTGCCGGAATCGCGCTGGCAGCTGTAGGCGGATACGGAAGGCGCGAGCTTTTCCCCTATTCCGATGTCGACCTTCTCATTCTGATGCCGGATGAGAAGACGCAGGGCGCCATCAAAGAGCCGCTTGCCCTGTTTCTCCGCGACCTCTGGGACGTGGGCCTGCGCATCAGCCAGTGCGTCCACACGCCGCCCGAATGCAACCAGATCGATGGTAATAATACCGAGCTCGCGGTCAGCCTGCTCGACCGGCGCTTCCTCGCCGGCGAAGAAGCGCTGTTTCGCGAGATCAAAGACCCCGTAGCGGAACTGGGACGTAATATCGCCGAACTGACACGGCAGCGCCATACCCGTTTTCAAGACACCATTTACCACCTGGAACCGAACGTCAAGGACGCGCCCGGCGGCTTGCGCGACTTGCAGGTTCTGCGCTGGCTGCAGAAGCTGGGCAGCGGCGATGGGGAGACGCTGCCGGGTGTCGATACGCTGTTTCAGATCCGCTGTTTCCTCCACTATCTGGGCGGCCGCGACGACAACAAACTGAGTTTCGAGCGCCAGGACGAGATTGCGCAGTTGAGCGGCGTTTCGTCGCCGGAAGAACTGATGCGCCAGTACTACCGCGCCGTGCGGGGCATCGCGCGTCTCGCCGTGCGCCGCCTCGACCGCTTCGAAGCCAAACGCAGTTCCCTCTTTACGCAGATTCGCGACCGCACTTCGAGACTCTCGAACTCCGATTTTTCCATCGTCCACGGGGAGACCTTCCTGCGCTCCCCCGGCGCCCTTACCGCCGATCCGCAGGTGATTCTGCGTCTGATCGATTTCACCGCCCGCCACGGTCTGCCGCTCTCCGCCGATACCGACGAACGCGTGGAGCGCGGTGTCCCAGCCTTCGAGAGCTGGGTCGCGGCACATCAGCCGGTCTGGCCCGCCTTCCGCGAAATCCTGCGCCAGCCGTACAGCGGTAAAGCCATGCGCGCCATGCATGAATGCGGCATCCTGGCTGCTGTTTTCCCTGAGCTCCGTGAGATTGAAGCGCTCGTCATCCGCGACTTTTACCATCGCTATACCGTCGATGAGCACACGCTGGTCGCCATTCAAACGGTCCTCGATCTGCGCAGTAAGAAGGGCGATCTGTTCGGCGATCTGGCGAGTGAAACCCAGGATCTGGATCTGCTGACCACCGCGCTTCTTTTCCATGACGTCGGTAAGGGCACGCCCGACGAAGCCCACGTGGAGGTGTCGCGCCGCGTCGCCGAAGCAGCGCTGCGCCGCGCCGGCATGAACGATCGGGATTGGGATGTGGTGTCGTTTCTGATCGGTTCGCACCTTGAAATGTCGGCAGCCATGAACGGCCGCGATCTCTCGGACCCGGCCACCACGCGGGATATGGCGGCTAAAGTGGGCACCGTGGAACGGTTGAAATTGCTTACGCTCCTCACCTACGGCGATATCAGCGCGGTCCATCCTTCGGCCATGACCCCGTGGCGGAGGCAGTTATTGTGGAGTCTGTATTCGCAGACTTATGCGGAGCTCACGCGCGAGTTGACGGCCCGCATCTGGGAGCCACCGCTGTCCGCCGATCCTGAATTGCGGCATTTCATCCAGGGGTTGCCGCCGCGCTACATGCGCATCCACAACGAGGCCGAGATTCAGGAACATCTGCGGCTGGGCCGGGAATCGGAGCAAAAAGGCGTGGCTGTTTCACTAAAGCGCTCGGCCGCCTGGGTGCTCACCGTGGTCACGGGCGACCGGCCCTTCCTGTTCGCCTCCATCGCCGCCGCTTTGTCGAGTTTTGGATTCAATATCCTCAAGGCCGAAGCGTTTTCCAATGCGCATGGCAAGGCCATCGACACGTTCACGTTTGCCGACACTGCCAGGAACCTGGAACTGAATCCCGAAGAAGGGCGCGATCTGACCCTGACCGTGGTCCGCACCATCAAGAAAGAAGTTTCCATCGATGAATTGCTCCGCCGGCGTCCCCGGGTCAAGCCGGATGCCCAGGCACTGGCCGCCACGCGAGTGACCTTCGATAACGCCGCCTCGCCATCCGCCACGCTCCTCCAGTTCTCCACACAGGATCGCCCCGGCTTGCTCTACGACGTCTCGGCACTGATCTCGAAAAATGGGGCGAACATTGAGGTTGTCCTCGTCGATACCGAGGCGAAGAAGGCCATCGACGTTTTCTACCTGACGAAAGATGGCGCCAAGCTGAGCGACGACGATGCCCGCCGGATGGTAGAAGCCTTGTTAACCCTCTTGACCTCAGCCAGCGCTTTAAACTACGATGTAGTTTAAATGGGCGATTTCGAGCAGATCGTGCTGCTGGCCATTCTGCGCGTGGGCGAGGATGCCTATGGCGTCACCATTCGCGCCGAGATCGAACTCTGCACGGGACGCGATCCGGCCCCAGGCGCCCTCTACACCACGCTTGATCGATTGGAAGACAAGGGATTTGTCACGTCGCGACTGGGCGATCCCACGCCACAGCGCGGTGGCAGGGCGAAGCGGTTCTTCACGGTGACAGCGTCTGGGCTTGAAGCCGTGGCGCGCGCGCAGGAATCATATCGGCGATTGATGCAGGGCCTGACGCTGCCCGGAGTTGCCCATGCGTAAGGCGGCGATCGCGGAATGGATTCTGTCGCTGGCCACGACACCTGAGCGCGCTGCGTCGACAGTGGGCGATCTGCTTGAGCGACCTTCTGGCCACCGAGCGGCTCGGAGGACGGTATGAACACCGCCTCTATCGCGGAGTGGGTCTTATCGCGCTTCACCACCCCAGAGCGGGCGGCGTCCACCGTTGGCGATCTCGTCGAAAGCTCCGGGTCGCGCGGCGCCGTCTGGTTCTGGTTTTCGGTAATACGAACGGCATTTTCGTTGTTCTGCCAGCGCCTCAGCGCGAGCCGCTCGGAATTGATGGCCTACGGGATAAGCTGGGCGACTTATTTCCTGACGTCGTTTCTGATCACGGGGAAGTGGCAACATGCCCTCCGATCCGCCACCGGATTCATTCTCGCGATGGCCGTCGTGCGCCCTCTAATGAACAGCTGGCTCAACCGACGGCGCAAACGCCTCCAGCAGCGCCCGCGCCTTTAGCTCCATCTCATCCCACTCGGCTTTCGGATCGGACTGCGCGACAATCGCACCACCCACGCCAATACTCACCTCGCCGCCCTGAAAAACCGCAGTGCGAATGACGATATTCAGATCCACTGCACCGTTGGCATCGATGTAACCGAGACTGCCCGAGTAAATGCCGCGCGGCGCTCGTTCCATCCCGGCGAGCAACTCCATGGTCCGCTTCTTCGGTGCTCCCGTCATGGAGCCGCCGGGGAACGCCGCCCGGATGCAGTCCATTGCCGCAGCATCGCGTCTCAACTGTCCCGTAACCGTGCTCACCAACTGGTGCACGGTGGGATAGCTCTCGACTTCCATAAGGCGCGGCACCTCGACGCTGCCCGCTTCGCAGACGCGCGAGAGGTCATGCCGCACCAGATCGACAATCATCAGATTCTCGGCTCGATAGCGCTCGTTGCCGATCAGCTCGGCGGGGTCGCGGTCGCTGGAGATGGTCCCTTTGATGGGGCGCGATTCCACCCTCCCCCGCTCGTCGATGCGAAGAAAACATTCCGGAGACGAGCACGCGATCTCCGTATCGCCGAACTGCATGAAGGCCGCATAGGGTGCAGGGTTGGTGCACCGCAGCCTTTCGTAGTAATCGAGCGCCGGGAGATCGGTCTCAAGCAGCAGTTGATTCGTGAGACACATCTCATAGCTCTCACCCAACCGGATCAACTGAAGACACTGCCCAATCAGCTCAAGGTATTCATCGCGAGGAATCCGATACCGAACATTCCGAGGGGCAGCGTGGGATAGGCGCTTCCGCCTGTCCACGATCTTAATCTCGCCGTCAAAACCAATAGCATGAACCAAACTCCGCCGATGGCCGATGACCAGATACCGATCTGCCCGAATGAAACAGGGTTCGCCTTCATAAGTGAAATACCCAACATGAAACCCAGTATTCGCATCGGGCGCTTCAGGCGACCCCATGCCCATGTACGAATACCCATTCCAACCGTCCAGCCAGAACGCATAAGGCTCATGTGCAAAGAGGCTGCGAAACAAATCCTCGGGAGGATGCATCAGTTCGAAAACCACTCCCTCACGGTCGCGGCTCAGTAACGAAAACGGCGTTGGTTCGTTCCGAGCCGCGACCGTGAGGGAGTGGTCCCCCAGGAAATTTCGCAACAACTCAATCCCATACTCCGTCAGAATCGATTCCGGATGAAACTGCACCCCCCACAACGCCCGCTCCACATGCCGCAGCGCCATCAGCGTACCGTCCGCCGTCCACGCAATACCGCGCAGCACCTCCGGCAGCGGCTCCTCCACTACAAGCGAGTGATACCGCACAGCACTGAACCTCTCCGGAATCCCCGCAAACAACTCGTCGCCGTTATGAATCACCTCGGCCAAACGCCCATGCACCGGCTCCGCCTGCACCACCCGCCCACCGAAAGCTTGCGCAATCCCCTGGTGCCCCAGGCAGACGCCCAGCAGCGGAACCTTCGCATACCGGATCGCGTCCATCGATACGCCGAAATCGCCCGCACGATCCGGACGCCCCGGCCCCGGGGAAATGATGATGTGATCCGCCCCGAGCCCGCGGATCTCCGCCCAGTTCATCTCGTCGTTGCGGATAACAATCGGCGCCCGCCCCGTGATCGACTCCACCGCATGTACCAGGTTGTACGTGAACGAATCGTAGTTATCGATGATGAGCGTAGGCACTCTACTCCAGAATCTCATCCCTGGCGTAAGAGACCTGGGCATAACAAAACAGCCTTGGGCATAATAAAAGGGTAAAGTGCAGAAGTCATGGCTCGACCGCCTGCGGCAAAACGAAAATAATCTGGCCTTCGCCCTGAGCCTGATCATCGGCGCTCTGGTGGGACTGGTAGTAGTGGCGTTCATCCTGCTCACCGGCCGCCTCGCTGCGCGCATGTATCCCGCCGGCGGCGCGGCATGGCGTCGTTTGCTGGTGCCCGCGCTCGGTTCGTTCGTAACCGGCATCCTGCTCTTCCGGTACTTCCCGTTCGCGCGCGGCAGCGGCATCCCGCAAACAAAGTTCGCCCTCTTCATCGAGGACGGCCGCATCCGATTTCGAACCGTAGTAGGGAAGTTCCTCTGCTGCTCGGCATCGCTCGCGAGCGGCATCGCCCTCGGGCGCGAAGGCCCGTCCGTACAGATCGGCGCCGGCCTCGCCTCGGTGATTGGACGCCGCCTCGGCCTCGGCAAAGAGCAGGTGAAGATGCTGATCCCGGTGGGCGGCGCGGCGGCACTGGCGGCTGCCTTCAACACGCCAATCGCCGCCGTCCTGTTTTCTCTCGAAGAGATTGTCGGCGATCTCCACGCCCCCGTGATCGGCACCGTCGTCCTCAGTTCCGCCACTTCCTGGATGGTGCTGCACCTCGTGCTCGGCGACGAGCCGCTGTTTCACGTCGGCGCTTATCATCTGGTCCACCCCGTGGAGTTCATCGTCTACGCCATTCTGGGTGTGGCGGGAGGCTTCGCCAGCGTGGCGTTCGTCAAACTCCTCCTCGGCCTGCGAGCGTTCTTCAAGCGCATGCCGCCATCCACCGCGTGGATCCAACCCACTATTGGAGGCCTCGCCGTCGGCATCATGGGTTGGTTCGTTCCCGAGGTTCTGGGCGTCGGCTACGACTACGTTGAAAAAGTCCTGAATGGCGACACGCTGCTGAAAATGCTTGTATTGCTGGCGATCCTGAAGATCTGCGCCACCGCCGTCTGCTACGCGTCGGGCAACGCCGGTGGCATCTTCGGCCCCAGCCTGTTCATCGGGGCCATGACCGGCGGCGCGGTGGGAAGCGTGGCGCATCATTTTTTCCCGGGTTACACCGCCGAACCCGGCGCCTACGCCCTGGTGGGGATGGGAACCGCCTTCGCAGGCATCGTCCGCACCCCCATGACGTCGGTCATCATGATCTTCGAAATGACGCGCGATTACACCATCATCGTCCCGCTGATGATCTCGAACATGATCGCGTACCTCATCTCCTGGCAGTTCCAGCGCGAGCCCATCTATGAGGCGCTGGCGCATCAGGATGGCGTCCATCTTCCATCGGCGCTGGAGTCGCGGCGCGATCAGGGCGGAGTCCGCGTCGCTCAGCTGATGCGCCCCGCTCCCTGCATTCTTTCTCCGAAAATGGAAGTGGCTGAAGCCGCCGTTGAGGCGCGCAAACAGGATCTGGAAGCCTGCCCGGTGGCCGATGCCGAGGGTCTCTGGGGCATGGTTCCGAAATGGGAGCTCGAAAGCACTATCGCGCGCGGTGGCTCAACGAGGAAGCTCGCCGATCTTCTCGGAGGGCATGGCGCGCCCGATTCGGAAGGCGCCGCGAAACTGCCGCACGTCCATCCCGACCACGCCGTGGGTGTCGCGCTCGAAAGAATGAGTACCAGCGGCTACAACGTTCTGCCGGTGGTGAGCCGCACCAACGTTCGCAATCTCGAGGGGGTCGTCATTCTCGACGACATCCTCGAAGCCTACCGCGTCAGGCCGCATAACGGCGCTGTCGTCAGCGCAGAGGCGGAAACATGACGCCAAACGGGCACCCCATCGTCGGAACGTTTGCCATTGTGTTCGCTGCCATCGCCGGACTCTGGGCAGTGGACTCGTTCCTCGAGAGAATCGATCGCTCGGAGACTTCGGCTGAGGCGCTGCGATCCTTCACCGAAGGTCAGGCGCTGGCCGCCGCCGGACGCAATCCGGAAGCCGTGGAGCGGTTTCAAGACGCCCTCGCCATCGCGCGCGATAACCGCGATTACCAACTGGCGCTCGCCAATGCCTTGCTTGCGGTCGGCAAGACCAGCGAGGCGGAAGCTACCGCCAACCAGGCCCTCCAGCACGATTCGACCGATGGCCCGGCCAATCTCACCATGGCCCGGATCTACCTGCACGAGGGGGATTTCGACGAAGCCGAATCCTATTATCATCGCGCCATCTACGGCCGCTGGCCCTCCGATCCGGCCAGGCATCGCACCGATGTGCGCCTGGAACTGATCGATCGTCTGTCGCGGCAGGACCTCACGCGGCCGGATGCCAGGCAGGAACTGCTGGCGGAACTGTTGGCCGTCGAGGGCGATGTGACCGATGTCCCCACGCAAAAGCGCCTCGCGCATTTGTATCTCGCGGCGGGATCGCCGTCGCATTCCGCGCAATTGTTCCAGACAATTGTCCGCGAACGGCATAACGACCCCGATGCTTACGCCGGTCTGGGCGATGCCGAACTGGCGCAACGAAACTATCGCCGGGCGCGAACGGATTTCGAAACGGCTTTACGTTACGACCATGGCGACGCAGCGGTCAGAAAACGTCTCGACCTCACCGAGGAAGTGCTGGGACTCGATCCCATGATCCTTGGATTAAGCGCCGCCGAACGTTATGGACGCTCCGCGCTGCTTCTTAAGCTCGCGAGCGACGCGTTGACCCGCTGCGCCGGCCAGAATCCTTCTCAGGAGACGGCCGACTTGCTCGGCAAATCCGCTGCCGCTTTGAAAACTCATGTCAGGCAGGATCGGGAGAGCGATGCCATGGAAGCCAACATGAATCTGGCGCTCGATTTATGGAAGGCCCGGGGCAAAGTCTGCGGTCCCGTTACCGAACCGGAGGAGCCCCTGGGGCTGGTGCTGGCCGAGTTGAACCGCTAGCCAAAGTGGCACACGCGCTTTCGCCTGTCGATGTACGATCCGCAACATTAGCAGGAGATTTGCCTTAACAACGGCGAGGTGAGTACAATGCGCGGATTTTCAATCTTATTATTAACAACAGTCGCGGGCCTGGGCCTGATGGTGACCGCCCCCCAGGCGCAGGCGCAGGTCGGCGTGGAAATCGGGGTGGCTCCGGACTGCCCTTACGGCTATTACGACGTTGCCCCTTATAACTGCGCCCCTGCCGGCTATTACGGCCCCGAATGGTTCAACGATGGCGTCTTCATCGGAGCGGGCCCCTGGTTTCATGGCGACGAGCACTTCCATGGATACGTAGACAATCGCTTCCATCCCGACCACGGATATCACGGACCCATGCCGGCGCGCGGTGAGAAAGCGGAACCCGGCCGGCGCGTCGATGCGCAGCACTTCAAAGGCAACGAAATGCGCGACGGTCGAGGCCACGTCGTAAACGAACGACGCTGATCGTGTTCGAGACGTTTGGGATGCGTTCTCAATCGCGTCCGTGGGGCCGTCCATAAATATGTCGTGATACGATGTATTCGTGGACGGCGATCTTACCCCCGAACAATACCGGGATCTGGCCGAGTTCCGGCGCCAGATCCGCCAGTTTCTTTACTTCAGCGAAATCACAGCCAAACAGCAGGGAATCGAGCCTCAGCGGCACCAGTTGCTGTTGACGGTGCACGGACTCCCTCCGCACGTTAAGCCAACCATCGGAGAATTGGCGGCGCGTATGTTCATCCAGCCCCATAGTGCCGTCGAACTGGTCAATCGTCTGGAACAAACTGGCGCCGTGGCGCGCTCGACAAACCCGCAGGACCGGCGAGAAGTCTGGGTCCGTTTAACAGCCTCGGGACGCGCTGCATTGCGAAAACTTGCACTGGCGCACCGTGACGAACTCGAACGATCCGGACCCGAACTTGCCAAAGCTCTGAATGCTGTGTTGCGCCAAAGTAAAAAGGTGGCGGCGCAGTGAAGCATTCGCAAAACCCCGCCGGGGAACTGGGCGATTTCACTGCCACGCCGCGCATGATTCTTATTTCGCTGCTGGCCGTCGGGATCGGCCTGATGAGCACGATTGTGGCCTGGGCGCTGCTGCGGCTCATCGGTTTCTTCACCAACGTTTTCTATTACGGCCGGCTGAGCACGGCCATGGTTTCCCCCGCAGCTAATCATCTCGGTTGGTTTGCCATACTGGTGCCGGTCGCCGGCGGGCTGATCATTGGCCTGATGGCCCGCTACGGCTCCGAGCGTATCCGCGGACATGGCATTCCCGAGGCGCTCGAATCGATTCTCCTGCATGGCAGCAAGGTGCAACCGCGGCTGGCTGTATTGAAGCCGCTCTCGGCTGCGATCTCTATCGGATCCGGCGGACCGTTCGGCGCGGAAGGCCCCATCATTATGACGGGCGGAGCCGTGGGGTCAATCCTCGCTCAGCTGTTGAAACTTACCAGCGCGGAACGTAAGACGCTTCTGGTGGCTGGCGCCGCCGCCGGCATGTCGGCCACCTTCGCCGCGCCCGTAGCTTCGGCCATCCTCGCCATTGAACTTTTGTTGTTCGAACTGAAGCCACGCAGCGCGGTACCGGTAGCATTGGCGGCGGCTGCGGCAGGAGCGGGCCGGCGCTACATCCTCGGTCTGGGACCCTTGTTCCCGGTTCCGCCGCACAGCATCTTCATCGGACCCGCCGGATTGCTCGGATGCGTGATCGCCGGTCTGCTGGCGGGGCTGCTGGCCGCGCTGCTCACCAAAGGCGTGTACACTGCGGAAGATCTTTTTCAAAAGCTGCCCGTCCATTGGATGTGGTGGCCGGCTATCGGCGGCCTCGCCATCGGTGTGGGTGGCATGATTTTTCCCCAGGCGCTCGGCGTAGGCTACGACACCATCGGAGCTCTGCTGCAGGGCGACGTTCCGCGCACCGTAATCGCCGGAGTGCTGCTGGTCAAATCGGCCATCTGGATCATCTCGCTCGGTTCGGGTACTTCAGGTGGCGTGCTCGCCCCGCTGCTCATGATGGGCGCGGCGCTGGGTGGAATCGAGGCCATGTTTCTTCCCCACCTGGGCGCCGGCTTCTGGCCCCTGGTCAGTATGGCCGCCGTACTTGCCGGCACCATGCGAGCCCCCTTCACCGGTATCGTCTTCGCGTTCGAACTGACTCACGATGTCAACATTTTGTTGCCTCTTCTGGTGGCCGCCATGCTGGCCCATGGAACCACTGTCCTGCTGCTGCGCCGGTCCATTTTGACGGAAAAAGTGGCCCGCCGCGGCTATCACCTCAGCCGCGAATATTCCATCGATCCTCTTGAGATCCTGTTTGCCCGCGAAGTAATGCGCACTCATCTGGTTGCGTTTCCCGCCTCTGCGACGGTGCAAGAGATACCCGCCATGCTGCACGACAAGCCTGCGCCAAGAGGACAGCACCTCTATCCGATTCTCGACGGCGATGGTGGCGTCAAAGGCGTGGTCACCCGCAAGCAGGTGCAGCGCCTCGCGGGCTCTCATGAAGCGACGGCTCTGCTCGGCGATATTGCAATCGAGGCCGTAGTCGCATATCCCGATGAACCCCTCCGCCCAATCGTTCTGCGCATGGCGGAATCCGGCCTGACGCGTTTGCCTGTCGTCGAAACAAAAAACGGTACGCAAAAGCTGGTGGGAATGATCTCGCTGGATGATTTGCTGAAGGCCCGCTCCCACCATCTGACAGAAGAGCGCCACCGAGAGCGCATCCTCCACCTGCGTATGGGCGCGACGGGGGAAATTCCGCAGGATAAATTGTAATGCTATGTTCTCTTTGTCGCGAAAAGTTCGCTTGGCAGCAGTAAGACTTGCAAAATCCCCGCTTATCATGGGATTGTGAACGGTTTTTACGCTGCAACGCAGGATCTGACCCTGGATGAATACAGGGAACTGGCCGAATTCCATCATCGCATCCGCCGTTTCCAAAGCGTCACCGAACAGAACGCACAGGATCTGGATATTAATCCCGACGCGCATCTGCTCCTGCTCGCCGTCCAGGGACTTCCGGAAGGCGTCCGCCCCACCGTAGCAGGCCTGGCGGATCGCATGTGCCTGAGCAAGGAAGTGGTCAGTTCGCTGATCGATGCGGCTGTGGCGCGAAACGATTTAACGCGATCATCCCCCAACAGCGGCGGCGTGGAAGACTGGGTGAAGCTCACCCGCAATGGACGCGATCAACTTCACCGTATGGCGGCCGCCAACCGCGACGAACTGGACCATACCGGTCCCGACCTTGTTCGCGCTCTGCAATCGGTGCTGAAGCAGCGCCAGCGCAGCCGTGCCTGATGTGGGACATGCGGCGATAGCCGCGTTTTGCGGCTACCCCTTCATTTCCACAATCACCGCTTCGAACGGCTTGTCGCTGAGGTTCTCTACCTTGAGCTTGCCCGGCGTGGCCCAACGGGTTTGCGCGGGCTTGTACTGCAGGGTCTCAGTCTTGCCATCGCCCGACGTAGTACGCACACTGGTATCCGTCATGTAAACTACCAGCCGGTTTACGGCGCTCTCGTGCATGGGCGTGCTCTCCTTAGGGCCCAGCTTGACGCGGAGCACGCGAACCTGGCTGTTCTCGAGCTCCAGCTTGTAATGTTTGGGATCCAGCTTCAACGGGTCGAGTGCGGTGCTTAGCACCTTTTTCGGATCGCCCGGCTTCTTGATGCCGATGTCGACGATCATAGGTACGTTCTTGTCGTACGGAGGCACGTCGTTCTTCGGCGACGAATAATGCCAGCCATTAGCCGGGCTCCAGACCACGTCGCCGGCCTTCCACTTCAGGTCCTCCGTCCGGCCGTCGGCAAGGTAATGCAGGTACTCGCCGCCGTCGTGCATGTACACCATTACACGATTGAAATGGTGAATATGGCCCTTGTGATCGTATCCCTTCACATCCACATTGGCGTGGGGCTCATTGAGAATCACATAATCGTTCTCGAAGTTATTGGTGGGACTCTGGGCGCCCAGAGCACCCGCCAGCAGGCAAAGCGTGAACATCCGTTTGACAGGTAATCCGGTAAGTAGCATTGGGACATTATATAGCGTAGAATCCCCGTATGCGCCGCCTTATTTTTCTCTCGATCCTGATCGCGTCAGCCGTTCTGGCCGGGGACCCGTGGGACGCCAAAGACGTTCTGCGCCCCGAGGAGTTGGCCTCCAATCTGAAGACGCCTCTCGTGATCCATGTTGGCTTCCCGGTTCTTTACCGCGCGGCCCATATAGCCGGCTCGGAATACGCCGGTCCTGGGTCGAAGCTGGAAGGTATCGAGGCGCTGAAGAAGGCTGTGGCGGGCCAGCCGCACAACCGCGAAATCGTACTCTATTGCGGATGCTGCCCCTGGGATAAATGCCCCAACATCCGGCCCGCTTTCGCCGCCCTGCACGAGATGGGGTTCACACACGTAAAGGTGATGATGGTGCCGGAAAACCTCAAGGCCGACTGGATCGACAAAGGCTATCCCACCCAAAAACGATCCGACTGAATGGTCACAAAAATCTTCAGCCTTTTGCCTGATTGCTTTCAACCACATACTGATTTCAGCTCTCTAATCCCCCGCGCCCCATGCTACTTCTGAGGCCGAGGAGAACCACAATGTCGTTCAACAAAGAGCTCAAAGATCAACGCAGCTTAGACAAAGACAAGAAAAATCTGGAGAAGCTGCATCAGCTTCTCTCCGCCCGCCAACAGCGCGCGAACGAAACCAATGCCCTGAAATCGACCGGTCCCAGGACGGAAGAAGGCAAACAGCGAGTACGCCTCAACGGCCTCCGTCACGGACTCACCGGCCAGGTCACCATCATGACCGACGATAATCGCCGCGAGCACGACGATTTCTGCAATCCAATCCTCGCCCGCCTAAACCCCGACGGCCCCCTCGAACTCCAGATCGCCAATCTCATCACCCACGACCACTGGCGTCTCAACCGCATCCATTCCATCGAAGACGGCATCTTCGCCCTCGGCCACACCTACCCGAAAAATCAGATCGATTCCGGTGCCCCCCAGGCCGACGTAGCGCTCAGCGAAGCCACTACCTTCCTGCGCAGCGCCAAAGAGATCCTGCTCCTCACCACCTACACTGCGCGCACTAATCGCAGCCTCGAAAAAAACATGGCCGAGCTCCGCCGCCTCCAGGCCGAACGCAAAGCCCAGCTCGAAACCGATCTCGAAGAAGCCCAGCTCCTTCACCAACTCGCTGAAAGCAAACGAGAGACCTTCGATCCCGCAAAAAATGGCTTTGCTTTTTCAGCGACAGAGCTCAACTTTCTTGTGGACCGAAATCGCCAGCTGAAAGAGGCGAGAGAGCTCTCAAAACCGCCCAAACCAATCAAAAAAGCCGCCTGAAAACCCATGAAAACCCTCTAACCGCATGGCACTCTCTATACACCCCAGGAGAACTGTGCCATGTTGAATAGGCGCTTCCACCTGTTCGGCTTTCAGCAACCCCAAATCATTCTCTTTGTGCGTGTTAGTCTAACGAAAGACTTTCGATGTCAGCGCAGATCCTGATCCAGGGCAGATTGTCGGGTACCGAGAATTTTCTGCTTGCCCCTCCCGCCGACCGCGACAACCGAGCATTTGAAGCGCGGCTTTGGTGGCTGGCGTTGCTCGGCGAAGTGTTGCCGCGCGCCCTGTTGGCCGATCTGCAACTGCCGTCCCTGCTGCTGGGATCTTCGGGCGGAGGGCGCTTTCTCGTGATCCTGCCCGACCAGGCGCGCGCCGATGCAGCCAATCGATTTCTTACGCGCGCCGCCGAAGCACTCCACGAGATTACAGCCGGCGCCGTCCGCATCGCGTGGAGTGCTACGGAAAATCTGGGCGATTGGACCGTGGTGCGCAAACGGCTGCAGGATGGCATGGGCGATGCCTCGAAGGCACAGGTTTCTCAGCCAGGATTTTTCGAACCGTTTGTGGCCGCGCCCGCAGGCTCCGATCGCATCCCGCGCGGTCTTCGCGATGTCCCTGCCGTCGGCTGGAGCTTCGACTTCCCTGCCCTGCTGGCCGCCGAAGGGGGAACCTGGCGCTTCGATCTGGGACGCCAGGCCTCGGCCGACAACATCGCCATGACGCGGCACGCCGCCCGTAATGGGGAGGCCATCGCCTCCACCAAAGAGCTCGCGAAGCGATCCAAAGGCCAGAAGCTCTTTGCGCTGCTGCGGGGGCAGATCGATGACTTCGGGACACGCATGCGGCGTGTGCAGAGCGTGGAAGAGCACGTACACCTCTCCATGCTCTACAAGCAATTCCTCGCCGGCGAGATCGAACTTCTCTGTTCCCAGGGCGAATACTTTCAGCGCGTCACCGTCCTCGAAACGGGCAGCGCCGATTTCGTAATCTGCGGATCCTGGGACGCACTGGCAGGATTCGCGCGTGAGTTGCACCGGGTATTCGCGTTGTTTGCCGATGAGAATCTGAAGGAACTGCCCGGCGGCGAGGCCAAGACCATCACCATGGCGCTGACGGTGGCTAACCCCGGAGAACCGCTGGGCCGCATTTGGGAAGACAGTGTGCGCGATCTGGAAATTGCCAAGGCCAACGATAAGGATTGCCTTTTCATCCTGGGCCGTGTGCTCGAATGGAAGCAGTTACACGATGCGGCGGAATTGACCGAAGCCATCGTCCAGCTGAACGAAGAGTTTAAGGGCGGTAAGCATTTCCTGGCGCAACTTCGCAACCTGTATAAAAAGGTGGAGACGCCGGATTTGACCGGCGGTCCCGGCGATCAGGAACGTCTTATGGCGCGGGCCATTCGCTTCCAGCGCCGTTTCGCGCGCGTGGCCAATCGCCGTGAGCGCGAGTTTCAGAAGCTGCGGGCGCATCTGATGAAAGAGATGGCCGGGCGTGGGGCCAGAGGCAAATTAAAATTGAGGCCGGAAGGCTTGGTTGCGCTCGAGTGGGCCCGACTGGCAGAGGATTAGGAACACATGGCTGAAGAACAGGCGACACAACAGGGTAATCGCGAAAATCGTCCCCCGCGCGAAGGTGGAGGCGGCCCCCCACGTCAGGGCGGACGTCCCCCTGGCGGTGGTGGGGATCGTGGCGGACGTCCCGGCGGTGGAGATCGCGGTGACCGTGGACCGCGTCCCGGCGGCGGTGGGGATCGTGGCGGCGAGCGACGTTTTGACGGACCGCCCGAGATCGAACTCGACAAACTGATCGGCGATAGTCTTTATCTCGATAACCAGGCCCACATGGTGGTAAGCCGCATGCGCGACATGGATTCCGGTACGCGCAGCCAGTTGCGGCGTTTATATAATGCGGTACGCCGGGCCACGCGGGCGCCGGAAAATGAAAGGCAGCACGAATTTGTGATGCTGCGTGCGCGGCTGGCCTACACCATCGCGCGGCACGGACTGCGCAGCCTCGACCAGTTGGAACGATTGCTGCTCCAGGTGACCCGCAAAAACGAAGCGCGCGGATATGAACGGTTCCGCGATCTCTTCGAAGCGATCGTAGCTTACAACGAATAAAGCCGGCCTATAACGAATAAGGACGCGAATGAGCGCTCATACTGCACAAACGGAATTAAAGCTGATCGGCAAGCTGATCCTCGAAGGCGAGATGCACTGCCAGACCGGTCTGCACATCGGCGCGGGCAAAGGCTCGCTCGAGATCGGGGGCGCGGATAACCCGGTCGTAAAGGATTCTCATGGACGCCCCTACGTCCCCGGCAGCACCCTGCGCGGACGTGTACGCGCGCTGCTTGAGCAGGCCACAGGCGCTGCCGTGCCGGCGGAGCTGGTCTTCATTTCGAAGCGCAAAGGCCAGGAAGTGCGCATCCATCAGAGCGACCGGCCGGACGATGAAATCTGCATTCTTTTCGGACGCAGCCCGGGCCGCATGGAGAAGGTAGGCGGCGGCGAAATCGAGAGCAATCACGCCACTCCAGCGCGTCTGAGCGTGTTCGACGCGCCGCTGATCGCCGAGAGCATCACACCGCAGATGCGCGAAACGCTCGACGACGAATTGACGGAAGTGAAGAGCGAGAACGCCATCGATCGCATCACGTCGCAGGCGAATCCGCGAACCCTCGAGAGGGTGCCGGCTGGTGCGCGTTTTCGTATCCGCATGGTGCTCGATGTGCTCTGCGCGGAGGACGCGGCGTTGCCGGGCCTTCTCCTGCAGGGACTGCGCCTGCTCGAAGACGACGCTTTGGGTGGTGGTGGTTCGCGCGGCAGTGGGCGCGTGAGCTTTAGCGGTCTGAAGCTCACCTGGCGCGGCAAGGATTACTATGCTGCCGGGGCGGCCGAACGCGAGATCGCATCCGGCGCCGACGTCGCGGGGCTGCAGGCGAAAGTACAGGAGATCGGCGAGGCTTTGGTTGCCTGACCGGTTTCGCGGCTTACTGAAATGAGTCTGACTGAAGTGCGTCTGCGCCCTGCGGGGCTGTGGCGCACAGGGCATCGCGCGGGCAATCGGGAACGGGTCGATGTGATTTACCACAGCGATGCGCTCTACTCGGCCGTAACCCATGCCATGAAATCGCTGGGATGGCTGGAAGACTGGCTCGACGCGACGGCGCGCGCGGCTGGCGATCCCGCCGTGCGTTTCAGTTCTCTGTTCCCGTTCATCGGGAAAACCCGGCTCATCACTCCGCCGCGAACCGTGTGGCCACCCGCGAATGCGGGCAAGATATATCTGCAGGGCGCGAAACTGGTGCCGCTGGAACTGATCCGCTCGGGGGCGTTCGATGAGTCCCGCTGGTCGGTTGATGGCGCTACCGAATGCCTCGTGCCCGCCGGCGCAGGCGCCCCGTTCCATGTGTCGATGCGCTCGGCCGCAGCCGTGGATCGCATCACGGGAGCCACCGAGCCCCATTCCGTGGCCTGTCTCGAATTTGCTTCGAACGCCGGCTGGTGGGGCGTGTTTGACGCCGTGGATAAGACTTGGGAAGGGCGAGTGAAATCTGCCTTCCGGCTGCTTGCCGATTCGGGATTCGGCGGCGAGCGTTCGCGCGGCTGGGGCCGGGCCGGAGCGCCGCAATTCTCCGACGCCTCGGGACTCTTCGGCAATGGCGAGCGCAACGGCACATGGTGGCTGCTGTCGCTCTATTCGCCCGGTGAGACGGACGTGGTCGATTGGTCGAAGGGTGAGTATTCAACGGCGACGCGTGGCGGCTGGACGGACAGCCCCGCCGGTGCGGGAGCCAAGAAGCAAGTGCGCATGATCGAGGAAGGCTCAGTGCTTTCCGCGGAGGAGTTGCGAGGCCGCGCGGTGGATGTCGCCCCGGACGGTTTCGCCCATCCCGTCTATCGATCCGGCTTCGCCTTAGCCATCCGAGTGCCCCATGTGGGACACGCGCTTCCGCCTGTCCACGTTGCCGAGGAAGCCGAGACTCCGGTACTTTCGACACCAGAAGAGCCCACCGCGCCCGATGCGACGCAAACACCCATTCCGAGCCGCGACCGTGAGGGAGCGGTGCCGGAGCCGGAAGCAGCGGAGGACGAAACCCCGCCGGTTCCCGAAGAGCCCGAGGCGCTCGAAACACCCGAACCATCGATACCGAGCCGCGACCGTGAGGGAGTGGTGCCGATATCCGCCGAGACTCTCAGTCCGGAGCCGGAAGCAGCGGAGGCCGAAACCCCGCCGGTTCCCGAAGAGCCCGAGCCTCTCGAAGCCCACGAAGCATCGCCACCTGCCGACGCGCACGAACCTGAATCCGAGGTGGCCACACCCGAACCCGAGAATCCAACCGGAGGCGAAGGATGAAATACCAAGTCACAGTCCTGACGCCCACCCTGGTAGGCGATGGCAACAGGCTTTCACCAATCGACTACATGGTCTGGCGCGATCAGGTCAATGTCCTCCACCAGACCCGCATCTTCAAGCTCCTCGCGAAAGGCCCGCGCCTCGAAGGCTATCTGACCCAGCTCCGCAAAGCCACCACCCTCGATTTCGCCTCCTGGGGCGGCTTCGCCCAGAACTACGCCGATCGCCGCATCCCGTTCGAAGACGCGGCCTACACGCCCTACTGGAATAAAGCCTCCGCGGAGAGCCTGAACATCCCCACCTTCGCAGCGACCGAAGCGGGGCCGTTCCTGCCCGGCGCCGCCATTAAAGGAGCTCTGCGCACCGCATACGTTTTCGCGAAGGCCAAGCCGGCCGCGCTTCACGAGCTCGCGGAAAAGCCGGCCAGCGATCGCATGCCGCGCCATCCCGCCGAGCATCTCGAGCAGCACACAGCCGGCTCGGGCGGTTCCGATCGTCTGCGCGCCGTCTCCATTGCCGATTCCGCACACCGCACGCGCGAGACTTTCCAGGTCTACATGCTCAGAGTCTCGACTCTCATAGCCCGCGGACCCGAAGCCTATGCCCTGGGCTGGAAGCAATCCGGCCGAGGCTCGGTCGATGGAAAACGTCCCGAAGATTCCACCCCCACGTTCGCCGAAATGGCCGCGCCTGGAACTACCTTCGCCGGCGACTGGCGCGAAAACGAATTCCTGAATCGCGAGGAAGTGCGTCAAATGCTGCGCTGGAATCAGCCGGTGACGCACGACCGCTTATTCGAAGCTGCGAATCAATTCGCCGCCAAACAACTCGAACTCCACGCGCAGTACGCCAAATGGGCCGGGCTCGAAGCGCTCGGGGCGTCGGTAGCCGGGCTCCAGGCAAAGCTTGAAGCCGCCCGCGCCAGTGGAGGGTGTCTGCTCGCCATCGGCTGGGGCGCTGGCTTCCTCAGCAAATCGGGCGCAATCGGAGTGGACAACGCGGACTATCGCAAAGTACTCGGCATGCTGCCGTTCTACCAGCGCGCCATCCAGACCGGGCTGCCCTTCCCCAAAACCCGCCGCATCGTCTTCCTGAAAAACAAGCCCGCCACACTACCCGGTTGGGTCGAATTGCGCGTAGATTGAATCATGCTCCTGCGCACGATCGTCGCAGCCCTTCTTCTCACAGGCGCCGCCTCGGCGCAGCCGAATGCATCCCTGACGAACCAGTGGTTCCCGCCCGACCAGCTGATGACCATCGGCGTTTATTACTATCCCGAAGCCTGGCCCGAATCCCAGTGGGAGCGCGACATCGCCAACATCAAAAAGTTCGGCTTCGAATATATCCACCTGGCCGAATTCGCCTGGGCTTTCATGGAGCCCACCGAGGGCAACTACCAATTCGGCTGGCTCGACCGGGTAGTCGCCATCGCCCAACGCAACGGATTGAAAGTCGTCCTCTGCACGCCCAGCGCGACTCCGCCCGCCTGGCTGGCGCGCAGCCATCCCGAAATCCTCATGGTCAACGCCGAAGGCCGCACCATGCAGCACGGATCGCGCGAACAAGCCGATTGGAGTTCGCCTGTCTACCGCACATACGTCGAGCGCATTGTGGCAAAGATGGCGGAACACTTCGGGAGTAACCCGACGGTGTGGGGCTGGCAACTCGATAATGAGCTCTCGCACTACGGCCAGGGGGTCTCGTACGCGCTCGCTTCGCAGCTGAAGTTCCGCGCCTGGCTGCGCGAGAAATACGGCACCGTCGACCGCCTTAACGCCGATTGGGGCAACGCCTTCTGGTCGCAGATGTACAACGATTTCGGCCAGGTGGAAATGCCCGACCCGAGCGCTCTGGTAGCGGGCGCCAATCCGCACGCCATGCTCGACCTGCATCGCTGGTTCGCCGCCGAAGCCGCCGATTATCTGCGCTTCCAGACTTCCGTGCTGCGCCGTTACGTAAAAAATCAGTGGATCACCACCAACTTCATGATGAATTACGACCGCGTCAATCCGGCGCTCTCGCAAAAAGACCTCGACATCATGAGCTTCACCATGTATCCGGTCTCGGGCGGCCTATTCCGCGGCGAGCTTGGATTCCGCATGGGCAACCCGGCCATGATCGGTTTCACCAACGACTTTCTGCGTAACCTCGGCAGCGGCGTCGAAGGCCCCATGGAACTGCAGCCTGGACAAGTCAACTGGGCGCCCGTAAATCCATGGCCCCAGCCCGGCGTAGTTCATTCGTGGATCATGCGCAGCTTCGCTCAGGGCGCGCGCCTGGTCTGCGTCTATCGCTACCGCCAGCCGCTATACGGCGATGAGCTGTATCACAAGACGATGGTCGAACCCGATGGCGTGACCCTCGCCCCCGGCGGCAAAGAGTTCGTCCAGGCCATTCAGGAAGTACAGGCGCTGCGTAAGCTCTACCAGCCCGAGGCAAAGGAGCCCGCCGATTATGCCGCGCGCCGCACCGCGTTCCTGAATAATTTCGATAACCGCTGGGACATGGACAATCATCCGCAGACTAACCGCTGGAACACCATCGACCACTGGATGAAATACTATCGCGCGCTGAAGTCTATGATGGCGCCCGTTGAGGTAATCACCGAAGACAAGGATTTCTCGAAGTATCCGTACCTCGTCGCGCCCTCCTACCAGCTTCTCGATAAAGATCTCATCGCGCGCTTTACCACCTACGCGCAGAATGGCGGCACGCTCATCCTCACCTGCCGGACAGGCCAGAAGGATCGCCGGGGCCACATCTGGGAAGCGCTCTGGGCCGAGCCGATTTACGATCTGATCGGCGCGGCAATTCCCATGTATGACGTTCTGCCCACCGGACGCGACGGCAAAGTCACGTCGGGCACGAAGACGTACGGATGGGGATCGTGGGCGGATATCTTAGACGCACGCCCCGGCACCGAAGTCCTCGCCACCTACGCGGATCAGTTCTATAAAGGACGCGCCGCCGCCGTGAGCCACAAGATCGGCAAAGGCCGCGTCGTCTATATCGGAGCCGATTCGCTCAATGGCGATTTCGAGGCCGATTTGCTCTGGTCGGTCTACAACGCAACCGGTGCGAAGCCCGCGCGCCTGCCCCTGAATTTCATGGTGGATTGGCGCGACGGTTTCTGGGTGGCGAACAATTTCACCGACACCAATCAACTGCTTCCCGTCCCGGCCACCGCGAAGATTCTCTTCGGCACGCGCAACGTACCCGCCGGAGGAACCGCGATCTGGCAGTAACGTGGAAGGACATGCGGCGACAGCCGCGTTTGGCTCTGTGCCCCAACCGGCGCAGCTATCGCAGCGCGTCCCGCCGCTCTACCGCCGAACCGCCCAGGCCAATCCGTCCGGCTGCTTGCCCGCGTCGATATGCCCGGTGACCGTCAATGATTTCAGGTCGATGATCGCGACGTAGTCGTCGGGCGTACATCCAATAAACGCCCGAGCCCCGTCCGGCTGCATCTGAATACCCGCTGCGCCGCGCCCCACTTTAACGCGCTTTACGACGTTCCGCGTTGCCGCATCGAAAACAGATACATCCGATCCGTTCAAAGTAGATACCAAAACCAATTTCCCGTCCGGAGTAAACTTCAGGCGATTCGCGCCCATAACATCCGCGGCCAAAGTCTGCGTGACCTTCTTGCTCGCAATGTCGACAATAGAAATAGTCCCGTCCTGAGCGTTCGCGGCCCACAGTTCCTTGCCGCCCGGAGCCACATCGAAGCCCTCCGCGCCGCGTCCCACCGCAACCACCGTCTCATCCCAATCGCCCTGCGGATTGCCCCTGCCCGGACCCGGTCCGCGCCCCACGGTGGCGTTTCCTTTATCGAGAAAAGTCATCGTGGCCGAAGCCACGTTCGAGGTGATGATGCGCTTCAGGTCGTCGAAGACATAAAGCATGTGCGTCCGGTTCTGACCGGTGCCCATAATCCAATCCACCTTCTTCGTCGCCGGATCGTAGCTGCCGATCACCTTGGCGCCCTCCGCCGTAAACCAGAGCTTGCCGCCGACGTAAGCCAGGCCGTGCGGCGAGTGCAAAGGCCCCAGATCGATCGCCGGCAGCGTCTTCTGCTCGGTCAGATCGACGACGGTAATGAAATTGTTACTGCCGTAGTTCGAGACATAGGCGAAGCGGCCGTCGCTCGACGCGATCACTTCATGCGGATCGGGTCCCGAAGGCATGTGCGCGATCACGTGCAGGTTCGAAGGATCCACGACGGAGAGCGTCAGATTGCCTTTGGAAAGCACCAGCAGGGATGTCGACGGTGTACTCTCCGCGCTGACGAGACCACCCGCGGCCATCAAGGTGGCAACAATCGCGAAATTGATTCTGACTTTCATGTTCCGGATTATTTCACACCTTGTTGGTAGGTTCATTACTATCTCCACGATCGTTAAATGCGCCAAACTTGGAACTGCCAGTTATGAAAGACAATAAACCTTTTCTCACCGACGTGACGAACCTCCGTGCCAAAGCGCGCGCCAACATCGAACAGGGAGCCATCACTCCGGCCTATCACGGAGACGTGAAGCAAACCATCGACATCCTGCAATCCGTTCTCGCTACTGAAATTGTCTGTGTTCTTCGATACACCCAGAACGCCATCGCCGCCACCGGAATTTCCAGCGAAGGCGTGAAAGACGAATTCCAGCAGCACGCCAAAGAAGAGCAGGGACACATGATGCTGGTCGCCGAGCGGATCAATCAATTGGGAGGCAATCCCGATTTCAATCCGGAGGGCCTGTCCACGCGCGCGGCCTCGCAATACACCGTGGGTGCAAACCTGGTCGAGATGATCCGCGAGAACCTGGTGGCCGAGCGCATCGCCTGCGAACATTACCGCGAATTGATTCGCTTCTTCGCCGACAAAGATCCCACCACCCGAGTGATGATCGAAGGCATTCTGACCAACGAAGAGGAACACGCCAACGATATGCATGACCTGTTAGTGGCCCACGAAGGCAAACCCATGCTCCCTTGATGTATGACAGGCGCGGCAAGAGTCACCAGGCTACTCTGAAAATTAACCCTGTCTATGCGCGTTTTTGGTGGTCTCTTGCTTGCCGCTACTGCCGTAGCTTCGCCTGAGGACGCCAATTTCTTTCGGACCGGCCAGAATTACTTCATGTCCGGCGATTTCGACCAGGCCATCCGGTCCTTCGAAAAGGCTCTCGCGCTATCTCCGGGCAGTTCCGACTATGAGCTTTGGCTTGGCCGCGCCTGGGGCCGTCGAGCCGAAAACGGTAACTGGGTCATGGCCTTGTCCAGCGCCTCCAAAGCACGCCAGTGTTTTGAGAAAGCCGTGGCGCTCGATTCGCATAACTTTGAGGCGAAGAACGATCTGTTCGATTTCTATCTCAACGCGCCCGGCTTACTCGGCGGCGGAACCGACAAAGCCGAGGCCGCAGCCCGCGCCATCGCCACCGAGCGTCCCGCGGAATATGAATTCGAAGAGGTTCAACTGGCGGACCATAGAAAAGATTACGCAGCCGAGGAAACGCATCTGCGCCGCGCCATGGAACTCGCTCCCCGTGAAGCCGGCCGCGTGCTGGATCTGGCGCGCTTCCTCTCCCGCCGAGGGCGTCTCGAAGAGAGCGATCTCCTCTTCGAACGGGCCGCAAAAATGGCCCCAGGACAGCCTAAGGTTGCGTTTGCCATAGCCCGCGCCGATATCGAAGCCCATCGTAATCAGGAACGCGCGCGCCGGCTCCTCCGTGAATATCTCAACGCCACGCTGACTCCCGACGACCCGCCCCGGCATGAAGCGGAGAAACTTCTGCGCCGCGCGGGCGGTTCATAATGCGCGCCCTCAAAGTCTGGTTCATACTGCTGTTTTTCCTCGCCCTGAAAGCCGCCGGGAATTCCGCCATGGCGTGGGGGATGAAAATGGTGCCCGAGAAAATGTCGATGAATCCAACGCTCTACCTCCGTGCCATGCTCAATCCGTTTGTAGCAATGGGAGTCGCGGCGCTCATCCTCGCCCTGCTCACCCGCATGGCGTTGCTCAGTTTGGCGGATCTCAGTTTCGTCCTCCCCGTCACCGCCATCGGCTACGTCATCGCCGTTTTCCTCGGCAAGATGCTGCTCCACGAAACCGTCAGCACGCAGCGATGGATGGGAACGCTGCTGATCTTCGCCGGCGCACTGCTGGTAGGAACCACGCCACGCGACACCACTCTACACGAGGAGAAGAATCGCGAATGAAGTGGATCCTCGTCGCCGCCATGGTGGCCGCAACCGTCCTCAGCGATCTGCTCCAGAGCCACGAAATGAAACGCGCCGGCGAGCAATCGGTCAGCGCGCGCGGATTAACGCGCTTACTCCACATCATCGCCCAACGCCGTTTGCTGATCCTTGCCATCGCCTGCAATGCGGTCTCGTTCTTCACGTTTATGGCGCTGCTGCAAACCGAACCCTTGAGCTTCGCCGTCCCAGCCTCATCGGCCAGCTTCGTGCTGGAAACCCTGCTCGCGAAATTCGTCCTGCACGAACGAATCGGCGCCCGCAGAACCGCGGGAGCATTAGCCGTGCTGGCGGGCGTGTTACTTGTCGGCGGATAAAACCGGAACCAACTGACCCCCGCGAATGTAATAATCGGCGCCGCGCCACCGGATACTGCTGCGCCCGAAACTGATCAGCCATATAGCAAACGCCACGCCATCCCAAACCGGCAGCAGCGGCATCTCCTTCCACAGCACCGACTGGCGCAGCCCGTGGATCCCGATCGTCCACGTCATCGCCATGCGCAGCCCCATATACCCGCCCAGGTATGCGATCGCCACCGGCCACGAAGGATGCACGGCCACGGCGGCTATCGACCAGGGCAATCCCTGCGTCAGCAGCAAGCCCAGATGTCCCCATGGGCGCATGTGGCGCATCACGACAATCCACCGCAGCCGCTTATGCAGCAACTCGCTCGGCGATCCGTAATCGCAAACCGTATCGATGGCATAGCGGACCAGCATCACCTCGCAGCCCTGCTCCGCGATCAGACGCCCCACCAGCAAATCGTCGGCGGGACGATTCTCCAGCACCGGGTAGCCGCCGAAATTATTCAACCGTGTGCGGGTAGTCGCAATGGTGGTTCCTAGCGCGAACTTGAGCCCTTCCAGTTGCCAATCGACTAATACGCCGGCAAAGAAATCCGCCATCATCCCGATGCTCTGCAGGTGATCGGTGGGCGTCTTGATCTCGATAGGGCAGTAGAGGCACGTAACCGCTCCCACGTTCGGATCGCGCAGGGGAGCCGTCAGGTGTCGCAGATAATCCGGCCGTACACGCACATCGCTGTCGCTGATGACCAATACTTCATGCGCCGCCTCGTTGACCAGCCTGGCCAGCTTCGCGACCTTATCGTTAGCCGCCACGCGTCCCGAACCGTAGAGCACACGAATATTGCACCGCGGAAAATCGGCAGTGAGCCGGGCGATTACCGATTGGATTACGTGGTCGTCCGCATCGACGCAGAACACAATTTCGAACTCGGGATAATCGAGACGGCAGAAACTCGCCAGGTTCTCGTACGCGTCCGGGTCCAGTCCTCGAAAAGGTTTCAGGATGCTCACGGGCGGAGTGAAGGCCGGGTCCGCCGCGCTGGCCGGTTGCCGGAAATAGCGCCAGGCGCTGAATATGGCGATCAGGTAATAGATGAACGGGATCGCCGCGATTGCAAGAAACACCTCTCTGGCGTGCGCCATCCTACCGGACCACCGCGTGGTTCGTCAGCAGCAGCTTGCCGCCACTCTGCGCGACGATCGTAAGCAGCCGCGGCTCGACCAGATTCTTCAATCGTGCGGCGGCTTTCTCCGTAATCACCAGATAGCAGCGATCCGGCTGCTGCCACATCGTCTTCCATTGCGCATCGTCGAGAAAAACGTTCGGCGCGCCCGGAGCATAGGAACCATACACCAGATTATTGAACCTGCCGTTGAGCAACAACGCATCGCGATTGGTGTAGAAAAAGATCGACGAAAACGTGTAGTAATGGTGATCGACGATCAGCTTTCCCTCGGGCGCGCGCAGCAATGCTTCGGCCAGCGGCCGCGACGAAAGATAGGGATCGAAAGCCGCCATGGCGATGCGGGCTGCCTGAAAAAACAAGATGGCCATCAGCGCCGTCGCCAGAAAAGCCCGTTGTCCGGCGGCGCGAAATGTCCCGATTGCACCCACCACAAAAGCCAATGCGGCGAGCAGAAGAGGCAGACGCAGATACGCGAATGAAGCGATCGTAAGATCTTCCATATGGCCCAGCGAAAGCTTGTAAGCGCCCGGATTGGAGCTCAGCGCCGCAGAAATATCCCCCGGCGTGGGAAGGTTCCACACCAGGAAATACAGCGTGAGTACCGTCAGCGCGGCGGCGGCGAAAATCACGCAAAGAAGACGCGTGCCGTAGCGAATCCAACTCCCGCCCGCGGCCATCGCCGATCCGATCAGCAACGCCAGGGCGGGATAACACGGCATCGAGTAATACTCCTGCGTGGTTGAAAACGTGAAGAACACCAGAACAAAACCCGCCCAGCACAATGCCAGCAGCCTCACTTTTCCAGCCCGGTCCTTCGGCTTAAAACTAAGCCCGAGCACGGCTGGCAGATACACGCTCCAGGGAAACAGCCACAACAAATGGAACAGCCAGAACCACAGCCGCGGCACCGTATCGTAATCCCGCGGATAGCGCATGTTCAAAAATCGCAGCAACTGTTCGTTGATGAAGTAGAACCACAAAAACCCGTGGTATTCCCCAGCAGCGCTGCGCATGGTGAAATCGAAGTACGGTGGATTTCGCAAAGTCGCGAGGATATGCCACGGCGCCGCAATCGCCAGTGCGACAATCGTCCCACTAACCGGATGAAGCGCCTTCCACACTCGTGCGCTGAACAGCTGGCCGGTAATACCCAGATAGAGCAACGCCGCCCCCACCGGGAACACTACGCCGATCAGGCTCTTGAACAACAAGCTGGTCCCGAGGCTCGCCGCCATCCCCAGCGCCCACCATCGGGGATGCGCTTCGCTGACATCGATGGCGCGCAGAAACGCCCACATGGTAAATGCAATGCTCGCCGTCAGCATCACATCCGGAATCAGAATGCGCGTGAAAAGAAACAGCCCGAAGCACGTCGCTATACAGAGTCCCGCGTAGAACCCCGCGCGCCGACCAAATGCCCACGTCCCGAACGCCGTAGTGAGCCATGCCAGCCCGATCGCCGCCAACACCATGGGAATCCGCGCCGCCCAGTCCGTCGCGCCAAAAACTTTAAACGATCCCGCGATCAGCCAATAGATCAGCGGAGCTTTTTCGAGATAAGCAACGCCGTCGAGACGGGCCGTCACCCAGTCGCCCGACGTCAGCATGTTGCGCGCGATCTGCGCCTGCACCGCGTCCACGTCGTCCATCAGCGAGGGCGGTGAAATCATGCACCCCGCGTAAACAGCGGCAGCAACCAGCAGAACTATAACGTAGAAGCGATAGCGTTTTCCATCGTCCGCCGCATCTGCCCTTCCCGCGCGCTCGACTGAATCCGCCATCTTTTCATCCAGAGAAACAGGGTCATCAATCCCCATAAGTGAAAGCCCAGATTAGCGCGCCGATTGAGATGAGCCTCCACGCAGGCCTCAATCTTCGGTATGTCAAAGAAATCTCCATGCTCGGCGGAAGCAAATGCCACGGCTTCTTCGAGCACCGGCCGCAGCGGTCCGCGGAACCAATCGTGCGCGGGAATGTCAAAGCCGATCTTCTTTCTTTGCAAAATCGGCGCACCCAATTTATTGCGCATCGCATCTCGCAGAATAACTTTCTGCCGCCGCCCTTTGATTCGGAACGACGCCGGAAGCGAATTGGCGAACTCCACAATCCGATGATCCAGATACGGCGGCCGCACTTCCACCGCATGCGCCATGCTGGTGCGATCCACCTTCATCAGGATGTCGTCGGGCAGATAATATTTCTGATCGAAGCGCAGGTAGCCTTCCAGATGCCCGCCCGCCGCTGCCAGCTCTTCCAGCACGGAATCGAGAGAATGGGGCAGCTCCCGTTGAATCAGGGCGCGCTTCTCCACGTCTCCAAATGTCCCACCCCAATAAACATGGGCCCGCGCCGCCGGCATCAGACAGCCTTCGAGGAACCGCTTCACCTTGTATTCGAAACCGATCTTGTCGTCGGATACCGGCCAATGCCGCGCTGCACCCCACAACGCACGCAGCACAAACGGAGGCAATCGGCGAACCTGGCTGGCCAGCAAACTGGCGCGGTGCGTGAGATATCCGCCGAACAATTCGTCCGCGCCTTCCCCGCTAAGCGCCACCGTGACGCTGGCTTTGGTCATGCGCGAAAGGAACCACACCGGTAGTGCCCCGGAATCCGCCGTCGGCTCGTCGCAATAGTAAGCCAGTTGATGAATCGCCTCCACCAACTCCTGCTCCGGATTGAGATCGAATTCCGTGTGATCCGTGCCGTACTGCTGCGCCACCTGCCTTACGTACCCGCTCTCGTCGAAACTGCGCCCGCGAAAAGTAACAGAAAAAGTCTTCAGCCGCGAACTCGACGCCTGCGCCGCGTAATGCACCAGGCTCGATGAATCGAGGCCCCCACTAAGCCACACCCCCAGCGGCACGTCCGACTGCATGTGCTCGCGGACCGACGCAGTGAGCAGGCGATCCAGCTCGGCCTCGGCAACCTGCGGCGTCCAGAGCTCCGCTTCTTTGGTGTTCACGCGCCCGCCAGGCAATCGCCAATACTGCTCTGTGCGTATCGCCCCTGCCCGCCATTCCAGCCATCGGCCGGGCAACAATTTCTCGATGCCATCTACCAGCGTCCACGGCGCGGGCACATAGTTAAGCGATAAATAGCAATCGAGACCTTCCGGGCTCAGACAGCGCTCGATCTCGGGATGGACCAGGATCGCCTTCAGCTCCGACCCGAAGTACAGATCTTCGCCGCGCCGCGCCATATACACCGGCTTGATCCCCATGCGATCCCGCGCCAACACGAGCCGGCGATCCGATTCGCGCCACAGCGCCACCCCGAACATTCCGCGCAATCGCGCAAAACAATCGGTGTCCCACTCGAGGAATGCATTCAGCACCGTTTCCGTATCGCTGCGCGTGCGGAACTTATATCCGCGCTGCTCCAGTTCCCTGCGTAGCTCCAGGTGATTGTAAATCTCGCCATTAAAGACAATGACCGTGTCCCCATCCAAAGAAAAGATGGGTTGATCGCCGCCCTCGATATCGATAATCTTCAGGCGCGCCGCGCCCAGCGAAACTGTGTCGGATTCAAAAACGCCCTGCTGATTGGGACCGCGATGAATCAGCGTCGCAGTCGCAGCCTGAATGACACCTGGCGCCGCCCGCCGGCGTGTATGCGTGAAACCGGCAATGCCGCACAATTCAGTACGCCAATCCTGACGTCACCGATGTCGCCGTCACTACACCGGGCTGCCGTTCGGCCCGGTTGCGCGTATTCCTCCACTGCACCTGCGGCATGAACAGCGAGGTATCGACTCGATCCTGGTAGCGGATCGCAATATTCATCAGCGAATCGAGCAGCGAATCGGAAAGATAATGCGGCTGCAGTCCAAGATCGATCAACCGCGAATGTTTGGCGTTGTAATAGTGCTGTTCGGATTCAACCCGCGGCGTCGGAACATGCTCCAATTCAACCCGCATCCCCAGCTTCAACCCGGCCGCCTGCACCATCTGCGCCAGCTGCAGCACCGAAAATTGCTCCGTGAACTGGTTGTAAACCCGGCACTCACCCGGGTCCGCCGGATTCAGGCACGCCAGTTCGATACACCGCACCGTGTCGCGAATGTCCAGAAATCCGCGCGTCTGCCCGCCCTTCCCATACACCGTCAGCGGATGCCCCACCGCGGCCTGCGCGCAGAACCGATTCAGCACTGTCCCAAAAACATCGTCGTAATCGAATCGATTAATCAGCGCCTCATCGAGAACTACTTCGTCGGTCACCGTGCCGTAAACCACGCCCTGATTCAGATCGGTCGCCCGCAGTCCCCAGATCCGGCACGCGAACATCATGTTGTGGCTGTCGTGCACCTTCGAGAGATGATAGAAGGACCCCGGCTGCTTCGGAAACGGCAGCACATCCGAGCGCCCGTTGTGCTCGATCCGAATGTAACCCTCTTCGATATCGATGTTGGGCGTTCCGTACTCGCCCATCGTGCCCAGCTTGACGAGATGGCAATCGGGGCACAGTTCCTTGATGGCAAACAGCAGGTTCAGCGTCCCCACCACATTGTTGACCTGCGTGAAAACGGCATGCTTGCGATCGATCATCGAATACGGCGCCGACCGCTGCTCGGCAAAATGAACCACCGTATCCGGCTGAAAATCCTCTATCGCGCCCGCGAGGAATTCATAGTCGTTCACATCGCCCGTGAACAGCCTGATCGACCGCCCTGTCAATTCCTGCCACGCGCGCAGCCGGTCCGAAAGCGGCTGAATCGGCGTCAGCGTCTGCGCGCCTAATTCGAAATCCCACAGACGTCGGACGAAGTTGTCGACGATGGCCACCGAGTGCCCTTTTGCGGACAAATACAAGGCTGTCGCCCATCCACAATATCCATCGCCGCCCAGCACGCAGATCTTCATTAACTTTTTAAACACTCCTTGTCCGGAAGGGTTGTGACGCGACCGCCATTTTCGAGGTTACCAGCCATTGATGGATGCCCCGCGACGCTCTTTGGAGGCATCCTTTATGTAATATTTATTACACCTACGCAAGCCTGCTCCCGGATTGTGGCAGCATCGTGAAATCGGGGCATGAAGCTCTTCCTGAACCCGCCGTCGCACCAGAACTTTTTCCGCGGGAAGATCGATCCGGTAATCTATCTCTGGGACTGTCATGAATTTGTTACCGAAGGACGAAAGATTCTTTGCCCTTTTTGAACGCCACGGCCAAATTCTCTGCCGTGCCTCCAAACTCCTCGTTGCGGGGCTGAGCGACGGCTATGACGGAGTCTGTCGGATACAGGCGGATATTACCGGCATCGAAGATGAGGGCGATCACGTCGTTCACGACATCTTCGACCGCCTGCGGTCTACCTTCATCACTCCCTTCGACCCTGAAGACATTCAGGCCCTCGCAACTTCGCTCGACGACGTTCTGGACGGAATTGACGACGTCACGTTTCGCATCGTGGCCTACCGCTTGAAGCCGGTCCCGCCTGCCGTAATTCTCCTCGCCGAGAAGGTCGCCAGTTGCTGCTCTCTTCTGGCCCAGGCACTCGATGCCCTGCACCAGAAAAAGCCCGTCATACAGTTCTGCATCGAAATCAATCGACTGGAGAACGATGCCGACAAACTGGAACGTAATCTATTGGCGGACCTGTTTCTCAATGAGAAAGATGCCATCGCTCTCATCCGGCAAAAAGAAATTTACGAACTGCTGGAGGCCACCACCGATCGATGCGAAGACGTCGCCGACGTGATTCAGAACGTCTCGGTCAAGAACAACTGATTCGCAATGAATTCATTCGATCTGGTGGTCTTCATCGTTGTCGTGGCGCTGATCTTCGACTACATCAATGGCTTTCATGACGCTGCCAACTCCATCGCCACAGTCGTTTCCACGCGTGTACTGACTCCCGCGGTAGCCGTTGTATGGGCCGCGGTGTTCAACTTCCTCGCGGCCTGGCTGCTGGGGACCGGCGTCGCCGCGACCATCGGCAGCGGTTTTGTGAATGTCCACCTCGTCACTCCCTGGGTTCTACTGGCGGGTTTGACGGGAGCAATCGTGTGGGATGTTTTGACATGGTACCTGGCGTTGCCCACCAGTTCTTCTCATGCCCTGATCGGCGGATACGCGGGCGCCGCGTTCGCCAAAGCGGGGTTCGCCGGGCTGGTCGAAGGTAAGTGGGCAATCACTACAGCCTTCATCGTTCTTTCCCCTCTTATCGGCATGGTGGCGGCCTATCTGCTTATGGTTGGCGTCTACTGGGGTTTTCGAAGATTTACCCCATCCCAGATGGATCGCCATTTCCGGCGCTACCAACTCCTTTCAGCCGCCCTGTTCAGTTGCGCCCACGGCACCAACGACGCGCAGAAAACCATGGGAATCATCACCGCGGTTCTTGTCGCCGGCGGATTGCAAAAGGATTTCCACGTTCCTTCGTGGGTGATCGCCGCTTCCAGCCTGGCCATCGGACTGGGCACCATGAGCGGCGGCTGGCGCATTGTCCGCACCATGGGAACCAGGCTCACTCGGCTTCAGCCACGCAGTGGATTTTGCGCCGAAACCGGGGCTGCCATTTCCATTCTTCTGGCGACATGGCTCGGACTTCCCGTTTCGAGCACCCACGCCATCGCCGGCGCCATTGCCGGGGTTGGTTCCATTCAGCGAACGCGCGCCGTGCGCTGGCAGGTCGCGCGCGGAATTGTCACCGCCTGGGTCCTGACCATTCCCGCCGCCGCCGCGGTTTCGGCAATCGTCTATTGTGGAATTCGACTCTGTTTTCTGGACGCCTGAGCCTCGCGTCACCAACGGTCGCACGCTATTCTGAGCGTTGGCGCGCCATGCGTTCCTGAACTGCGTGCCGCATATTTCAAATGGGTAACATTCTTCAAAACCTGCCCGCGGGTGAAAAAGTGGGCCTCGCCTTCTCCGGTGGACTCGATACCAGCGCCGCCATCCACTGGATGCGCGCCAAGGGAGCCATCCCCTATTCCTACACGGCGAACCTGGGCCAGCCCGACGAGCCCGATTACGAGGATATCCCCCGCCGCGCCCTCCAGTACGGGGCCGAAAAAGCGCGTCTCATCGATTGCCGCAAGCAGCTCGTCGCCGAAGGCATCGCCGCGCTCCAGGCCGGCGCCTTCCACATCTCCACCGCAGGCGTCCATTACTTCAACACCACGCCCATCGGCCGCGCCGTCACCGGCACCATGCTCGTCATCGCCATGAAAGAGGACGACGTCCACATCTGGGGCGACGGCAGCACTTTCAAAGGCAACGATATCGAGCGTTTCTACCGCTACGGCCTTCTCGCCAATCCCGCCCTGCGCATCTACAAGCCCTGGCTCGATCAGGCCTTCATCGACGAACTTGGCGGCCGCAAGGAAATGTCCGAGTACATGATCGGCCACGGCCTCACCTACAAGATGAGCGTAGAGAAAGCCTACTCCACCGATTCCAATATCTGGGGCGCTACCCACGAAGCCAAGGATCTGGAACACCTCGACGAAGGCGTCAAGATCGTCGAGCCGATTATGGGAGTGCCGTTCTGGCGCGACGACGTCAACATCAAGCCGGAAACCATTACCATCCGCTTCGAAGAAGGCCAGCCCGTCGCTCTCAACCACGTCAGTTATGAGGATCCC
Organism: Terriglobia bacterium; assembly: GCA_963719785.1. Taxonomy (GTDB): domain Bacteria; phylum Acidobacteriota; class Terriglobia; order Bryobacterales; family Bryobacteraceae; genus BOG-234. The sequence goes on along the minus strand of CAVRCX010000018.1, from coordinate 691,037 downwards.
GTAGAGCTGGTCCTTGAAGCTAATGCCATCGGCGGACGCCACGGTCTCGGCATGTCGGATCAGATTGAAAACCGCATCATCGAGGCCAAGAGCCGAGGCATTTACGAAGCTCCCGGCCTCGCGCTCCTCTTCATCGCTTACGAGCGCCTGCTCACCGGCATTCACAATGAAGACACCATCGAGCAGTACCGCATCAACGGCCTCCGGCTCGGCCGCCTGCTCTACCAGGGACGCTGGTTCGATTCCCAATCCATGATGCTCCGCGAAATGGCCCAGCGCTGGGTCGCCCGCGCCATCACCGGTGAAGTGACCTTGGAACTGCGCCGCGGCAACGACTACTCGCTTCTGGATACGACAAGCCCCAATCTGACCTACAAACCCGAGCGTCTGACCATGGAAAAGGGTGAATCGACATTCTCGCCGCAGGACCGCATCGGCCAACTCACCATGCGCCACCTCGATATCACCGACACTCGCGACAAGCTGCTGCTCTACATGAAAACCGGCCTGCTCGGCCCTGCCAGCGGAGGCTCCATGCCCCTCTTGTCAGAACCAAAGGAGTAGGTGGGGCAGGTTGTCAGCGATTCGCTTATAGTGATGGAAGCTTCCCGACAGCCATGGACGAACGCATCGCACAACTCCGCACCGTCGGTAATCGCCTGGTCTGGTCGCTTGTCGCCCTCGTCGCCATTGGCATTCCAGGAGCGCTCGCCGCCGATTTCACCGGCCAGTCCGTCCTCACCCCCGTAGCCGTATTATTCGTCGGCTTTGTCGGAGGATTTGTCGGGCTCCAGCGCCGCCTCAAGACGCTGCCTGTCGAAGATTTGACTCTGCTCGCCAATTCCTGGGTCGCCATTGCACTCTCACCGGTCGCCGGCGCCATCCTCGCCGTGCTGGTTTATTTACTCTTCATCTCCGGCCTGCTGGAAGGAACCATGTTTCCCCGATTCGTCGCCGACAACCCGAACCAGACCACGCCGGGATTGAAAGCCATCTTCGAAGTTCACTGCCCAAGCGCGGCCGATTACGCCAAGGTCCTCTTCTGGAGCTTCGTCGCCGGTTTCTCTGAAAAATTCGCCACCAGCATCATCAGCCGGTTCGAGTCCCCCAACCCTCCACCGGAGAAGCCGGAAGGTCGGCCGTGAAGTGCTTTCGCGCCGGGTGGGCGGTAGTGGCTTTGGCGAGTCTCGTCCCATCGCCTGCCCCATCTGCTGCCTTCGACGCATTCGAAGTCGCCACCATCAAACCAACCGATCCGGACGATGTTAACCCAGGCCGCTACATACGAATGCAGAGCGCCCACATCTTTCAGGTAAAAAACTATACCGTTAATGGACTAATCGCCGCCGCTTACAGCCTCACCCCACGCGCTATTTCCGGCGGACCCTCCTGGACGGAATCCGAGCATTACGAGATTATCGCCAAAACCCCGGGCGATCCGCGGCCCACCTGGGACGACCAAATGGCCATGCTCCGGCAGCTTCTGGCCGACCGCTTCGGCCTCACCACTCATCGCGAAAAGAAAACGTTCCCGGTCTACGAAGTCACGGTCGCCAAAGGCGGCTCGAAACTCAAGGCCAGTACGGCGCTGCCCGATGAACCCTCAAACGTTACGAGCACGGTACATCCCGCGGCCGGCGGCGGCATCGACTATGTGTTCCTCCCGGCTCGTAATGTAACCATGGCGCAGTTCGCGTCCGTCCTGCAGCGCGCCATCCTGGACCGGGCCGTGGTCGACCACACGGGCCTTACCGGAAGGTACGACTTCGATCTCGAATGGACGCCTGATGAAACTCAGTTCGCGGGCGAATTGACTCCAGTTTCGCCGGACTCGGGCAAGCCGCCGTTCGTCGCGGCGTTGCAGCGGCTCGGCCTGAAAATCGAGGCCACGCGCGCGCCGATCGACGCCATCGTCATCGACCGCGTCGCCAGGCCTTAGGATAATTAAACCCGACCTTAAACGTCGGCGATAGCGAACACCTTCTCCAGCATCTGCGCCGGATTCTTCCCCGGCGTCGGATCGTATTCGTGAGCCACGTAGCCCGTGTATCCCAGATCCGCAATGGTCCGCAGAATGAATCCGTAGTTCAGTTCCTGATTCTCGTCGATCTCGTGGCGTCCCGGAACGCCCGCCGTATGGATGTGCGCGATCAGCGGAAAAATGGCCTTGATGTTTTCCACAATGTTCCCGTCCATGATCTGCACATGGTAAATGTCGAAGAGAACTTTCACGCGCGGCGAATTCACGCGCTGCACCACGTCGACCACCCACGCAATGTGATTACCCGCCTGGTCGACTCTGCCCAGCGCCGGGTTTTGATATTTGTCGTTGAACGCTTCCACGCACAGCGTGACGCCTTTCTCTTCGGCATGTGCCTTCACGCGGTTCAGGAACGCGACCGCGTTGTCCGCGCACTCCGCGTACGGCAGGCCGCGGCGCTGTCCGCTGGGAATCTGGATGTTGGGGCAACCGGCCTCCGCGTTCGTATCGATGAAAGCCGTCAGCGATTTCACCACCTCGTCGTGCATCTCCTTATGGATGATGCCGTTTTCGATGGTCACGCCGCCGCCCGTGCCCAGGGTGGGTATCAGCCCGTATTTCTTGAGCAGCGGCCATTGGTCGGGAGGCAAAAAATCGAAACCGTAAGCTCCGAGGTGCGCCGCAAACTGATACATCTCCTCCGGCGTCATCTTGGGACCGGTCGCGGAGGTCAGGCTCCGCGTGAAACACGTTTGTTTGATGCGGCCTTTGCGCGCCATGCGGCCGGACGGCGTTGTCTGTGCGGCTGCCAAAGCTGTGGAACCAAGCACGGCGATCAGTTGTCTGCGATTCATGAGCGAAATTATATCCAGGAACACCCGTCACATGGACGTGCGGCGCCAGCCGCGCACCGGCGAGCAGACGCCAAAACTTTTTCGAAAGAAACGCGCGACAATCCGATGAGTCGATCAGGGAGGGCGAACAGTGTGCCGATAAATAAGAAACTCGACCCGTCGCGCCCGGGCCGTGACGCGGAAAAGCTGAACCACGATCTGCGCCGGCGCATTGTCGGTCAGGAAGAGGCCATCGAGCAGATCGTCAACATCTATCAGATGCTTCTCGCCGGCATGAACAGCCCCGGCCGCCCCATCGGAAACTTCCTGTTCCTCGGACCCACCGGCACCGGCAAGACTCGCATGGTCGAAGCTACCGCTGAATCACTCGTCGGCGACCCCGCGGCTGCGATCAAGATCGACTGTGCGGAATTTCAGCACAGTCACGAGATCGCCAAGCTCATCGGGTCGCCCCCCGGCTATCTCGGACATCGCGAAACTCACCCACTCCTGAGTCAGGAAGTCCTCGATCGGCACCATACCGAGAAGGTCAAAATCAGCTTCGTGCTCTTTGACGAAATTGAGAAAGCCAGCGACTCACTGTGGAACCTGCTGCTCGGCATTCTCGACAAAGGTACTCTCACGCTCGGCGATAACCGGCGCGTCGATTTCTCCCGCGCCATGATCTTCATGACCGCTAATCTGGGCGCCCGCGAAATGGGTTCCATTATGAAACCTCGCCTGGGATTCGCCAGCAGTGAAGTGGAGCGTCAAAGGGCCGTGGGCGAAGTCGATAAAAACCTCAACGAGAGTCTCTCGCGGACCGGTGTCGATGCGGCGCGGCGCAACTTCACTCCGGAATTTATGAACCGCATCGACAAGGTGGTCGTGTTCCGCCCCCTTGGCTCCAGCCAGTTGCAGCGCATACTCGATCTCGAACTGAACATGCTCCAGCAGCGCATCTTCAACTCGGCCCACAGTATGCCCTTCGTGTTCCATCTCACCGGTGGCGCCAGAGCCTGTTTGCTGCGCGAAGGCACTGATCTGCAATACGGCGCACGTCATCTCAAGCGCGCTATCGATCGCTCTTTGGTGCACCCGCTCTCCAGCCTGATCGCTTCCGATCAGATTCGCGGCGGCGATCTGATTCACGTCGATTACGACGCCGATCTCGCGTGTCTGTCCTTCGTAAAGCACGCTGAGAACATGCCCGCTCACGCCATGATTCAGATGGCTAAAACCAAATTGCCCACTGAGACAGCCGCCGCCGCGGCCCATGCCGGGGTTATACAAACCGCGCCCACCCGCCGACAGGCCCGCCCCCTGACGACGTGACGCCTGTAGCAATATGTCATATGATATGGAGCGGACCTAACCTATGATCCTCCGCTCACTCTGCGCCTCGCTCTGCGCCTCTTTCTTCCTTGCCGTCGCGCTGCCCGCCCAGACCGCCTCGGACCAGCACCGCGAAATGCCGCCCTTCAGAATCGCCGGCAATCTCTATTACGTCGGCACCGCCGACCTTGCCGTCTATCTGATCCACACGCCGCAAGGCAATATCCTGATTAACTCCGACTTCCTCCAGGATGTCCCCCTCATCAAGAAGAGCATCGAGTCCCTCGGCTTCCACTACGCCGATACGAAAATTCTTCTTCTCAGCCATGCGCATAACGATCACGACCAGGCCATGGGTCTGATGCACAAAGAGACCGGCGCGCAGCTCATGGTGATGGCGGGCGATGCGGAATCCGAAGAGAGCACCGCCCCCGGCCGCCCCGCCACTCACGTCGACCGCGTCCTCCACGATGGAGATACGGTCGAGCTCGGCGGCTCCAAATGGGTCGCCCGCCTCACCCCCGGACACACCAAAGGCTGCACCACCTGGACCAGCGTGATCCGTGAGGGCAATCGCGATCTGAATGTCGTGATTGTCGGCAGCCCCAACATCAATGCCTTTCCTCTGGTCAATAACAAGGAATATCCGGAAATTGCCGAAGACTACGTGAAGGGCTTCGCCGTCCTGCACACGTTGCCCTGCGATATCTTCCTTGGCGCGCACGGCTCTTACTTCGATCTTGGTTCCAAATACCAGAAATTCAAAGCCGGGGACAAAGATGCCTTCATCGACCCCGCCGGCTATAAGACCTACATCACCGAGCGCGAGCGCCTTTTTCACGAAGAGTGGGAGCGTCAGAAGAAAAATCCCAAAGTAGCAGCGAATTAGTAGAAGCGCGCGATATGATTGCCGGTAGTTCGCGTACTACAGGAGAATCGCCACATGACAGACAGCTTCACAGGTATTATCGATCGATTGGAACGGCAGAAGGCAGCTATAGACCGGGCACTCGCAGCCTTACGGGAAGTTGACAGCCCAGCGGCGGCGGCGAAAGTCGAATCGGCCGCCACGCCGGCCGCAGCCACCCGCACGCGCAGGAAATTCAGCGCCGCGGCCCGCCGCAAGATGGCTCTGGCGCAGAAATCGCGCTGGGCCAAAATCAAGGGTGAGACTGCGCCGCCCGCGTCGGCGCCCGCCAAACCTCAGCGCCGCATCAGCCCGGAGGGCATGAAGAGGATCATTGCCGCCACTAAGAAACGCTGGCGTTTGCAGAAGGCTGCGGCGAAGTCGGCGTCGGCCAAAAAAGCCGCTCCCAAAAAGGCCAAGCCTCCATCGGCAAAAGCAGTGAAGAAGTCCGCACCGGCTCCCGCCCCGCTCGTGTCCCAGGCCGCCGGTTAGATCGGCCTGCATCGGCTGAGTGACGGGATTGAGCCCGTCACTCAGCCCCTGGGAGCCACCACGTCGTAAGGCCGCATCATCTCGTTGTCCTCATGCTCGAGCAAATGGCAATGCCAAACATAGCGCCCTGCATATCCCTCGAACCGAACAATAATCCGCGTCACCATTAACGAATGCGCCCGGATCGTGTCCTTCCACCCCGCCTCAAACGGTTCGGGAGGCTCCACGGGACCCGTATACCGCAATTCTCGGGTCCTGTAGTACACGTATTCATTGAACACGCGCCGGTCGAGCAACTGAAAGCGCACCAGATGCAGATGGATCGGGTGCGAATCTTCCGTCGTATTCACCAGTTCCCAGATCTCCGTCGTATCGAGCGTAGGATTCTCCGTGACCGGCATGTCCCAATGCATCCCGTTCAGCAGCATCATCATGGAGTCGCCGTTTTTGGCCTTGTTCTCAATGATGGGAATGCGCCGCGTCCTGATTGCCGAGCTTTCCAGAGTCTTCGGCACCGGCCGTAAACTCGCGGGAAGCGAGCTCGAGTCGCTCACGCGATCTCTCCCCACGCGGAACTGCATAATCTCGAACGTATCGCTCTTCAGTAAAATCCGTTCCCCGCGCTGCCCGCTGAAATCCACCACCACATCCACGCGCTCGCCCGGAGCCACCAGCAGCGTCTCGATATCTACCGGCGCCGCCAGTAATCCCTGATCCGTCCCGATCTGCTTAAAGTGCTGCCCGTTCGAAAGCGAAAAATGGTAAAAGCGCGCATTCGACGCGTTCAAAAGCCGGAACCGGTACTTGCGCGGCTCCACATCCAGATAAGGGAACAGCTTGCCGTTCACCAGCATGGCCTCGCCGAATGCCTCGGGCACCCAGGGAGCGTCCGCAATCCCAGACACCGGATAATCCAGCTGCCCATCCTGGCGGAACGACCGGTCGAAAACTACCAGAGGAATTTCGTAAGCCCCGCGCGGAAGATTCAACGCATCTTCCACCTTGTCCCGCACAACAAACAAACCAAACAAACCGGCATAGATATTCAACCGGTTGATGCCCATCGCATGGTCGTGATACCACAACAACGCAGGGTCCTGACCATTCGGATAATAATAGGTCGCGGACTTGCCCGGAACGTACCAGTTCTCCGGATATCCGTCGCTCTCCGGGGGGACCTTCGCCCCATGCACGTGGACGATTGAGCGCACTTCCGGCTTGTCAGCCTCCGCGCCGTGCAGATTGTGATCGATCGGCATGAAATGCTTCGCCGGCAGATTGTTCACCCACTCGACCAGCAAACCCTCGCCGCTCCGCGTCTCAATCGTCGGACCGGGCGATGCCGATTCGAAGCCCCACATCCGTGTCGCAGGCAAATCGCGATGAACTTTACTCGTGAACTCGTTCATCGCCAGACGGATATAACGCGCGCGCTCCTTCGGCATGCCGGGAACGGGCCGCAAGCCTGGGGATTTAGCCGCCGGAGGAATTGGCAGCGGATCGACGAACCTTGAAAGTCTGGAGGGATCGAGAGAAGGAGATGGGCTCGCGCCACGTGCCGCGAGCCCCACTGCACCACACAAAAATACCCTGCGGGAAAAAATCGACACTATCTGCTATTAGATCGCACGCTGCCGGCCGCCGCCGAAGTGCTCCCCACCAGCTCTCCTGTAGTCGGGTTGAGGATAAGATTCGACTTAACCTGTACTTTGGTGAAGTTCATCATCCCCTGGATGGAATTGGCGAGCGCATCGAACGAGCCATTCCCGATCCGCTGGCCATTCAGCCAGTTATCTTCCACAAAGCGGATGATCGAGGTCTGGTCGGTGACTGTGTGGTCCACGTAGTTCGGCTTCGACCATGGTGAGATCACCAGCAACGGCGTACGAGGGCCATAGCCGCAGCGCCCCTGGGCATGCGCAACGCCCCCCGGGCCGGGCAACGCGTTGGCCCCGGTACCGCAAAATCCAGCGCCGGTAAGTGCGTCCGCCGGGCTCGCCGATTGATTGACGATCGGCGGCATCTGGTGGTCATACCATCCGTCCGAATCGTCATAGGCGATCACCACCGCGGTGTGCGCCCAATCGCCGCTCTCCTGCTGCAGGAAGTTGATCACATTGACGATGAAAGTCTGCTCATCGAGCGGATCCGAATAACCCGGATGGCCATCCTGATAGCCCGGGGCTTTCAGGAAATTAACCGCCGGATAATTGCCCGCCAGCACGGCGTCATAAAAATCGTGCATATCGTACTGGTGATTGGCTGCGTCCGTCGTGCCCACGGAGGTGACCGAATAGGGCCGGGCATGCGTCAGATTCGCCGTGGATTTGTAATACTGAAACGGCTCGTGGTGCGGAATGTAGTCGGCCTTATTTGTATTCGTGACCAGCGAAGTCGTACTCCGCTTGCAGCCGGTGGTGCCGTTCGCATTCGTCACGGTCAGGTCGAAGCCCTGCGTGTAGAAGCCCCAGGTCACTCCCGCCGCATTCAGCAGGTCGCCGATGGTGGTGCCCGTCATCGAAAACAGTTCGCCCGTGGTAGTGGAGCAAACATCGCCGATCGGATCGGCATCGCCGATATCGGTGGTCGAACCGCTCCCTCCGGAGGTCACCGCGCTGGTACCGTTGATGTTGCCGGTCACGCCGTTGAGCTGGCCGCTGATCAGATTCAGGGCGCCCGGCGTGGAAGGTCCGAAGCTCGTGTCGTACGAATTGTCGCTCATGGCGAAATGCTGCGCGTAGTTCCACAGCGCGGTAACTGTATTACCGTCGTAGTAACCCATATTGACCGACGTGTTCAACAGGGACGAAAACGGCTGGGCGAGAGGCACTGTCTCCGCCACGCCTACGGATGACGGGAATAAATCCATCAGCCCGCTGTGCATAGCCGTCTGTTCCGGAGTGTAGTTGTGATTCTGATCCGAAGTGGCAGCCTGCGACCGGTCAAAGCGGAAAGGATTAACTCCGCCAACTCCGTTGGTCGGATTGACGTTGGGATTCACCGTCAGAAGCGCGTTGTCCAGGCCGTTGACGGACGGTGTGCCCGCCAGCGGGGTGAAAACCGGCTCACCCTGGGGATTCATAGCGTTCGGATAAGTGCCGAAGTAGTGATCGAAGGAATTATTCTCCTGGAAGATCACCACGAGGTGCTTGATCGGAGTAATTGTGCCGGCCGCCGGGGCCTGTTGGGCGCTGGCCGTGACGGGACTCATCACGGAGCCGGCAATCAGCAACTCAACCATCAGTAACGAGAGACTTGGACGCATAGGATCCTTTTTTACGTTTTCCTTCCGTGTTCGGGGTAACGTCAAAAAGTCTACGTTTTCCATGTGACAACCGAATGAACCCTCGGTAAGAGTTCCGTTTCAGCCAATATCCAGTGCGCAGGCTTCTGGAACCCGCACTACTGTTGTGGCATCAAAGATAGCGGGAACGTTTTCGCAACATTTGTGTTAAGATCAGATCCTGTGAGTCCTGTGTCGCTGATGCGACCAAGTGACTCCTTCCCGCTTGTGCGGTTTTGAGGCGTTCGCCATTCCTAAAGACAAGAAAATAAATCAGATGATTGGCCTCGGCGCGTTCTTACTAACGCGCACAGCTATGGTGGGGAGGTAATTTTTCGATGGATCACGATGATGATCAGTTTCTACACGAAGCGCCGCTAGGGATTAATTTCGACGAAGAAGCGACTAAGTTCTTCGATCCCGAAGCCGAAGCGGATTTTTTACATCCCCAGCAGCAGGTTGAGGAATCGATCTACACCGATGACCCGGTGCGCGTGTATCTGCGCGAAATGGGCGCGGTACCGCTCTTGACGCGGGAAGGCGAAGTGGATCTGGCGCGGCGCATGGAGCGGGGCAAGCTGCGTATGCAGAAAGCCATCAGCCGCTCTGCTCTGGTGCAGATTGCGGTGGTGGAACTGGCCGAGGCTCTGCGCAAGACGCCCGACGATCTTGACAACCACGTCGATATCGGTGGGGACATTGAAGAAGGCACGCCCGCCGACACCAAGAAGCGCACGGATATCCTGAAGACTTTCGGAGACATCTCCGGGGCGCACAAGAGGGGTCTGCAGCTGCAGGAGAAGCTGGAACTGGCGCCGCCGGCCAACCGGAAAGCGCGCAAGAAGCTCTGCATGAAGTTGTATCGCGCGCAGGTGGAGACCTCGCTGGCCATTCGGCGCGTGCCCTGGGTGGTGATGCGCTGGCGCGATTTCACCCGCGAAATCGAGCGGGCGGTTGAGGAACTGAACCACCTGGATCGGGAGCTGAAAAAGCTCGAAGCGAAGAGCGCCGCTACGCAGCAACCGCGCATCCGCGAGCTGAAACGCGAAATCAAGAAGCGCGAAACCACGGCGGGGGCGTCGCTCGAGGAACTGAAGCACACCGTCACGGTGATCCGGCATGGCGAGCAGGAAGCCGAGCGCGCCAAGAAAGATCTGGTGGAAGCCAACCTTCGGCTGGTGGTTTCGGTGGCTAAGAAGTATGTCAACCGCGGATTGCATTTGCTGGATCTGATCCAGGAAGGCAATATCGGGCTGATGCGCGCGGCGGACAAGTTCGAATACCGGCGCGGCTACAAATTTTCGACGTATGCCACGTGGTGGATCCGGCAGGCGATCACGCGCGCGATTGCCGACCAATCCCGCACGATCCGCATTCCGGTGCACATGAACGAGAGTATGAACAAGTTCCTGCGGGCTTCACGCGAGCTCGAAAAGGAGCTGGGGCGTACTCCGACCAATGAAGAAATCAGTCGGCGGATGGACATTCCGGTGGAGAAAGTCCAGAAGCTGAAGACCATTTCGCGGGATCCGGTTTCGCTCGAAACTCCGGTGGGGCGGGACGGCGAATCGGCTTTGGGCGACCTGATCGAGGACCGCTGGGTGGGTTCTCCGGTCGATGCGGTCATTGAGTCGAACGTTCGCGACGAGACGGCGGGGATCCTGAAAACCCTTTCGCCCAAGGAAGAGAAAGTGATTCGGCTGCGCTTTGGCATTGGGTGCGAGCGCGAGCACACGCTCGAAGAGATCGGCCAGGAATTCGACGTCACGCGGGAGCGCATTCGGCAGATTGAAGCCAAGGCGCTGCGGCAGCTCAGGGCCCCGGAACGTGCGCGGCGTTTGCGCGCTTTGCTGGCTGCACGGTAGCGACATATTGGAAGCCAGCTTCCATCAGGATTACGCCCAACTGCTCTCCGCTGGGCTCCTTCCAGGGATTGTCCACATTCAACTCGACCATCGTGTAACCGGTGGGGCTGATCGCATCTGCCGCTACTGGGAAGCTGACCTCGTTCAAGCCGTCCTTCGATAAGCGTAACGAGCCGATCTGGTTTCCATTCACCAGCACATCCAGGGTGCGGACGCCCGACTTCGTCATGAAATCGGGCGCCCAGAACTTCGTTGAAAAGATGGCCGGCGCCGGATACACGTCGAACTTGAGCGTGGCGTGGGGCTGGGTCCAGCGTCCGGAGTCTTTGGGATCGCCATCGTTGACGCCGGAAATGATGTAGGCGGGGTAATCCCGGCGCGCGATGACCATTTGTCGGCCCACCGCGAAGTCGCGCAGGATTTTCAGGCGGATGGATTCGGCCACGTTGCGGTTATCCAGCTCGAAATAGCGCCCGGAATCGACGGAAAACACGTGATCGTGGTCGTTGAGGTGCTTCGGGTCGGGCTGCTGATCCGGAGGAGCCTGGAGACGGTGTGCCACCAGGGTCCGGTCGTGGTAGAGGAGGCGAAGGTTGAAGAGGATGTCGAAACCATCCTTGGGAAAATCGTCTTTCACAAACAGCAGCCTGGTCCCGCGGGGAAGCGTGGGATATTCGCGGCGGAATTGCTCGGTGAGGCGGTATTCGGCGTTATGGGGATCGATAGGCTGCGGCCAGTTGCGCACGTGGAACCAGACCATGGCGATCGTCACCACAGCGAAGGCGGCGAATTCGGCCCGTGGAATGGGGCGGACGAGGCCGGCGATGGCGGCCGCCAGATAGAGCCCGAGACCCAGATCGGGGACATAGAGGACGTAGCCGGGCCGGCTGATAATGAGCGATACCGGGGCAATTGAGATCACGAAAAATATCCAGCCGAAGATCATGATGCGGTTGCGGGCCAACAGCGCCACAAGAGCCGTCGCTGCCAGCAGCGCGCCGGCTGTCGCAGCGGAAAATACCAAGTGGCCGTAGGTCAGCATCCCAAAGTATTCGGCAATGCGCGTGAGGGCCGATCCCAGGGTTGGATGCGTGTGATAGGCGGTGTTGGCCGTCAGCTCTGGTGTCCGGTCCACTCTGAGGAACACGAACGCGAGGGATAATGCAGCCAGGGCGCCATAGAGCGGGGCTATGTCGCGCAGCCACGCTACTCTTTTCTGCCAAACCTCCGGCAGAATGAATATGCACTCGTAAACGGCGAGCAGAACGGGCAGTGCTACGCCGCTTTCCTTTGAGTCCATGGCGAGCAGGCAGAGCAGGAACACCAGCAGCGCGCCGCTCAGGGGAATGCGGGTGCGGTCGCGCCGCATGCGGATATAGGCCACCATGCCGAGGGTCGTGAAGAGGAAACAGAGGCTGTCGTACATGGTGCCCGCACTCACATAAAGCTCCCGCAAAGCGCCGTGCACCAGCGTCAGAGAAAGAGCCAGCAGCGCTTCGGCCGCATTGCCGGCTATGGTCTTGAAGAAGCGATAGGCGAAGATCACATTGGCCGCCAGCAGGAGCCAGCAGAATACGTAGAGCGGCGCGGGGTGAAATCCGAAGACTGCGTAGAACATCTGATAAATGGCGCCACCGAGCGGCCGGTACATGGGTATCCAGACCATGAATTGGGCTTTCCCGATGGTCCATGGATTAACGCCCCAGAGAAACGACGTGTTCATGAGGTCGTCTCCGGTGTAAAACATCGTGACCAGGCGCCAGGTGAAACAGGTGAATATGAGCAGGAGCATGCCGAGCAGTAAGCGCTCGGTGCGTGCGTTCATGTAGAACCCCCGCCGCCGGCGCTCATCTGGAACCCCAACCGCCGCCGCCCGGCGATTCGATCCGCAGGGTGTCGTTCTTGTGCAGAGTCAGGCGGACCTTAGCCGGAATTTCGGTTGGCGCACCGGCAGCGGGAATCAGCCGGTTGCGTCCGGGAGCGCCGTCCTCTCCGCCCGCCAGTCCATAGGGGCCACGCATGCGCCGGTCGGAGAGGATGGTCAGATCCACATCTTCGAGGAACTGCAGTTCGCGGATCATGCCGTCGCCACCGGCGTACTTCCCCGCCCCACCGGAACCGGCACGAATTTTGTAAGCAGTTACGCGCACGGGATACTCGTGCTCGAAGGCCTCGACGGGAGTGTTCCAGCTATTCGTCATATGAGTGTGGGTGGCGGAACGGCCTGGTCCATTCGAGGACGCGCCCATGCCGCCCGCGATTGTCTCATAGTACGCGAAGGGCCGTTGGCGCAGGGTGTCCCAGCCGCCGAAGCTCAGATTATTCATAGTGCCGGAGCTGGCCGCCGGAATGCGATCCGGTATGGCCTTGGCGAGCGCCCCGAGGATGGTATCGGTGATGCGCTGTGAAGTTTCCACATTGCCCGCAGCCATGGCCGCCGGCAGACCGGCATTCACCACGCTGCGTTCGGGCGCGAGGAGGCGGATGGGACGCAGCAATCCCGCGTTGTAGGGGACGTCGGCCTGGATGAGGCAGCGGAAGCAGTACATGGCTGCGGAAACGGCGATGGCGTAATTGGCATTGACGGAGCCGGCGACCTGCGGACTGGAGCCGGTGAAATCGACTTCGGCGGAATCTGCTTTGATGCGCAGGGTTACGGCGATGCGGACCGGGTCCGCCGTCACACCGTCGTTGTCGAGGAAGTCTTCGAAAGCGTAAACCCCGTCGGGGATTTCGCGGAGCATGGCGCGCGTTACTCGTTCGGTATAGTCGAGCAGGTCGGAGGCGCCGCGCTGCACGCGGGCAAGCCCGTAGCGATCGGCCATTTCGCGCAAACGCTCCGCCCCGCGCCGGCCGGCCATTACCTGCGCCAGCAGATCGCCCTCGCGCTCTTCGGGTGTGCGCACGTTAGCGAGGATCAGTTCCATCACATCACGCTGCACCTTGCCGGCGCGCATGAGGAGGACGGGAGGAATGCGCAGTCCTTCCTGATAAATCTCGCGCGCCATTGGCATGGAGCCCGGGCTCATGCCGCCGACGTCAGCGTGGTGGGCTCGGCTGGCTACGTAGAAATCGGCTTTGGTTTTTCTTTTTAAGAAGACTCCGGAGACTGCGGTGATATCAGGCAGGTGGGTTCCGCCTCGGAAGGGGTCGTTCACTATAGCTACATCGCCTGGGCCCAGGTTAAGAGCATCAAGGGCGTGGCGGACGGAAAGCGGCATGGCTCCGAGGTGCACCGGCATGTGGTCGCCCATGGCGATGGTTTCGCCTGCAGCCGAGTAGACCGCGCAGGAGTAATCGCGGCGCTCCTTGATGTTGGCGCTGAAGGCGGTCTTGCGCAGCACCGCGCCCATTTCATCGGCGATGGAGACGAAGAGGTTGCGGAAGACTTCGAGGTCGGCGGGATTGGTTTTCATTGGGGAGGAGCGGGCTGAGGCGTCTGTTCTGCACCCGTGCAGCGCGCTGCTTCGATCAGAAACGACGCCACCGGTTCCCAGCGGTTGCCCTGACGTTTCTCGATCTGCAAGGCATTGGTGGCTTTATCGGCTCGAATGCGGTAGTCGGGATTTTCCACGGCAGCAGGGGCGCGTTTAAGCTTCGGCAACTGGGCGGTGGTGGCGCGCGACATCCAACTGTCGCCGCCGGTCTGAGATTCGTAGGTGATATAGCGGCCGCCGGGAGTGTTTCTGCCTGCATCGACGATCAGTTCGCCGTGTTGGGGGGAGTCGAACCAGAAGCGTTGTACGGAACCGGGGCCGCCGTCTTCGGTGACCAGTTGCTGTCTCCAGGAGGCGCCGCCGTCGGTGGTGACCAAAAAGAAGGGATCGCGCGGCAGCGGATATTGGGTTTCGCCGGAGGCCCAGCCGTGCCCGGCATCGTAGAACTGGACTTCCTCCAGAGCCGAACCCGGAATGCGCTTGAACGGCTCTTTCCAGGTAGAACCCCCGTCGTCGCTGCTCAGAAGGAAGGTGGACAGGGTGGCGGAAGTGGCGTGAAGGTCGCCGGCAAGGAAGAGCTTCTTGCCCACCGAGGCGACAGAACTGAGTTCGAGGTAGATGGGGCAGGGATCGTCAGCGGTGCAGAGGAGACCTGAGGTACGGAGATCGTCCTCGGCGCACGCGAAGGGTACGCGAATCGGCTCGCCGGTGTTCTGCAGAAATGCGGTTATTGGCTCGACCGATGGTTTGTCTGTTACGGGATTGATCGGATTATTCTGCAAAATTGGCTGTTGGGCCAGTATGAGGGCGGGAAAGAGAACCAGAATGGCAAGAACGGACGGCATTTTGATCGCTCGTAGTTTACAGGATAATAGAGGACCTGCACCGTATTCGTGGAGGCCGATTACCAATCGGCCGCAGGTAACCAACCTGCCCACCTAAATGCTGTGAGACAAGGTTTCTGGAAAGGGCGGGCGCATCTATAGGGTGATAGGAGTGGATGCGCCCGCTTGTCGTAACGGGGATTAGCTCAATAGGCGCAGCGTTATACGCCCACGTTACGCACAGATAAAATTTTTTCTTTATATCTCGAACATTCCTTCAAACAGGACGCTGCTGAGGTAGCGCTCACCGGAATCGGGCAATATCACTACGATTGTTTTGCCGCGAAACTGTTCCTCGCGGGCGATGCGGACGGCTGCGGCAACCGCGGCGCCGCACGAGATGCCGCACAGCAGACCTTCCTCCCTTGCCAGGCGCCGCGCCATCTCGATCGATTCTTCGTTGGTGACCAGTTCCACCCGGTCGACGATGTTCAGATCGAGGTTCCGCGGAATAAATCCGGCGCCGATGCCCTGAATTTTGTGCGGGCCGGGTTTGAGCGGCTGGCCGGCGCGCGTCTGGGTGATGACGGGGCTGGACACGGGTTCCACGGCCACCGATACAATCGGTTTCCCTTTGTGATGCTTGATATAGCGGGAAACGCCGGTGATGGTCCCACCGGTGCCGACGCCTGAGACGAGAACATCGATCTGGCCGTCGGTATCCTCCCAGATCTCGGGCCCGGTGGTTTTTTCGTGGATGGCAGGATTGGCCGGATTATCGAATTGCTGCAGCAATACAAATTTGTCGGGGTCGGACTGGACAATTTCCTGAGCCCGGGCGATGGAGCCGCCCATACCCCGCGCGCCTTCGGTCAGCTCCAACTTGGCGCCGAATACCGAGAGAACCTTGCGCCGTTCGAGAGACATGGTCTCCGGCATAGTGAGCGTGACGGGGTAACCGCGGGCCGCCGCCACGAACGCAAGCGCAATGCCGGTATTGCCCGAGGTGGGCTCAATAAGCTCCTTGCCCGGCTTGAGAACGCCGCGCTGTTCGGCATCCCAGATCATGGATGCGCCGATACGACATTTGACGGAGAACGCCGGGTTGCGGGCTTCTACCTTACCAAGGACGGTAACGGGCGCGCCATCGATTACGCGATTCAGTTTGACAAGGGGGGTACGCCCGATGCTGAAGGAATTGTCTTTAAAGTACATTAGATCTCCCAGTTGGGTACAAAACGGCTGTGCTTATCGGTCCACTCGCGGACCAGTTGAGCGAAGGTGGCTGAGTCGAGGACAGAGTTGATGGCGTCGTCGACGCGTTCCCAAAGGTTGGAGAGCGGGGAACCGACCTGGCGTCGCAGGCGGGAGCGCTCTTCCTGGCGGCCTTCGACAAATCGCAGGACATCGCCGACGGTGATCGATTCAGGCCGTTTTGCGAGCAGGTAGCCACCCTCGGCGCCACGCCGGGATTCAACAAAACCGCCCTGCTTCAGGCTGGCCAAAATCAACTCCAGAAACTTTTGCGGGATCTGCTGCCGGCGGGCGATTTCGGAGATCTTCACGGGCTCGCGGCCCGGGTGGGAAGCCAGATCGAAAATAGCCTGAAGAGCGTATTCGCCCTTCACCGAGATGTTCATGGGGTGGAATCCCCCAAATCACCGTCCACTAACTAGAGATTAGTAGAATTGAAGGAATACGTCAAATGACAAGGTTGATCGGGTACAGGAGGGAAGGTTCTAACTGACCAAAAGCGGTGGCTGGAAGAAACAATGTAGGCCGGGTCGCCGCAGTTTCCCGCGGCGACCGGCCGGGAAAACTACATCTTGGAGGTGCTGGAGGTGTCTTTCTTCTTTTTCTTGGACTTCTTCGTCATCGTGCTGGACGAGTCCTGAGCGAACGAGAACGAAACGGTGCCGAGGACGAGGCCCAGGCCGATGGCGAATGCGAGAAACTTTTTCATGCGGGTGATCTCCTTGTTTGATTCCGACGAGCTAATCGTCATTTGCGATGATATCCGAATCGACATGAACCAAGGCTTAATCTGTGATTAAATTCACTTCATTTAGGTGAGTCCGAGAATCTTCTTTAGTGTTTTCACATACTTGCCTCGATAGGCGCGAACCAACCTGTTACTGTTCGGGCGTATGAAGAAATCGGACTTAATAAGGGAAGTGGCCAGACAGCAGGGGGTCGCGCCGGGGACGGCAGCCGATCAGATGGATCGCGCCGTGAGCCGGCTGGTGCGCGCACTGCGCCAGGGCAGGCCGGCGCGGCTGCCGGGTTTGGGAACAATTTCGCCGGGCAAACGGTGGATCTTCAGCGAGGAACCCCATGAGCGCTGAAGAACTGGCCATGGTTATTTGTGCATCGCTCGAACGGTCCCGCGCTGTCGAAGTGGATGGCCTGGGTATATTCTCGCGGGACGATTCGGGTCGAATCACCTTCGACAATGGCAATCGTCCGCGCATCTTCCTGGCCTACGTGGTCGAGGACGTTCAGATCGCCGAGAAGCTGTTCCGCGCTTTCGAAGCCATGGACTACGCCCCCTGGCTGGACCGTAAGAAGTTGCTCCCGGGACAGAACTGGCCGCACCGGATCCAGCAGGCTATTGAGAACGCCGATTTTTTTATCCCTTGTTTCTCGCGGAACTCCGTTCGCAAACGCGGCGGCTTTCAGGCGGAGGTTCGCCATGCGCTCGAATGCGGCAGCCGGATGCCGCTCGATGATGTGTTCATGATTCCGGTGCGGCTGGACGATTGCAAGGTGCCGGCCCGGATTCAGCGCGAGACGCAGTATGTGGATTTGTTTCCCGATTGGGATGGGGGGCTGGAGCGGATTATGGCGATTATTGAGGCGCAGCGCTGGGGTTGAACTTGGCTGCCCCCGCATGTCCAGGGTACCGCTTTTACTAGCCGAGGGCGGGGGCTTCGATGATTTGGCCGTCTCGCATATGCACACTGCGGTCGCCGTAAGCGGCGGCTTCTGTGTTGTGGGTGATCATGAGGATGGTTTGCCCGAGCCTTCGGTTCAGATCGCGCAATAATTCGAGCACGGCGAGGGAGTTGGCGGTATCCAGATTGCCGGTTGGCTCGTCCGCCAGGAGGATGGCCGGTTTGGTGGCCAGCGCCCGTGCGATGGCTACGCGCTGCTGCTCACCGCCGGACATCTCAGTGGGCTTTTGATCCAGCCTTCCGGCGATTCCGAGAAGATCCAGGATGCTTTGAAACTCGGCGTCGAATCCGGTGGTTGGTAAGCCGGCGATAAACAGGGCGGTGCGGATGTTGTCGCGCGCAGTAAGGTTCGGCAGCAGGTTGAATTTCTGGAAAACGAAGCTGACGTATTTGCGGCGGAGCGCCGTGCGTCCCGCGTCGCCGACTGCCGAAAGGCTGCGGCCCGCTACGATCACCTCCCCGGCGCTGGGGGGTGTCAAGCCTCCCACGATGTGGAAGAGGGTGGATTTTCCCGATCCGGAAGGACCTACGATAGAGAGGAACTCGCCGGCCGGAACTTCCAGATTGACGCCTCGCAGAGCTTCGACCGAGACCTTGCCGGTGTGGTAGGTCTTGCGCAGATTGCGGACCTGGATTATGGGCTCACTCATAGGCCAGGGCTTCAATTGGATCCTGGCGTACGGCCATCATGCCGGGGTAGAGCGCGCCGAGCAGCGCGGCTCCCATGGCGATACTTCCGGCAATCGGCCACCAACTCAGAACGATGGCCTGCGGAAAGGACGCTGGCGCCACGGTGAGCATTACGGCGCGGCTGACGAAGCTCAGGAGGATGCCGACGATGGTGCCGCCGAGACCAAGGATGAAAGCCTCCGCGAGGATCAATTCCATGACCAACAGGCTGTTGGCTCCGAGGGACTTGAGGATGCCGATTTCGCGCGTCCTTTGCAGCACGGCCATGTACATGGAGAGCGAGACGACGCCGAATCCGAAGACGATGCCGATGCCGATTACGACGTGGAGGAAGGTGCTCAGCATCGGGATGTTGTCGACAGACAGCATAGTCTGCAGATCTTTCATGGAGAAGACCGGATAGCCGTCGTACTTGCTGCGCAGATACGCCATCACCTCGTTGGTGTTGGCGGGATTATCCAGTTTGAGGTAGATCTGAGTGAGTTTGCCGGTAGCTCCAATCAGGTTCTGCAGTACGGGAAGCTGAACGAACTGGTGCGCGAGTTTGCCGGGTTCGACAATGCCGGCCACGTGCCAGTTCTGGTGCAGGACGTTGATGGTACCGCCCACGTGCGCATGCAACTGCTCGGCCTCATAAGTGTCGAGAAGGATGTCGTTGGGAGACTCAAAGGAATGACCCTCAACAAAGGTGAATCCGCCGCTCATTTTGTTGAAGGCGTTGACGTCGACGCCGGTTATTGAATCGAAGCCTGTGGTGAGCGCCACCACCGTGCCGGTAGCCTGGGCGACATGCGGCTCCTTCAGGAGGGCCGCGACAAATTTGTCGGGCAAGGAGGCCGTGCTGAAGCCCATCACCTGAGAGCTGCCGGGGGCGCGGAACAGAATGTCGGCGCCGACGCCGGCGTAGCGCTTCTTCGACTCATCGACAAAGCCGTGGCTCATGCCGATCAGGGTCAGGATCATCGTCACCGGGCCGGCGATGAGCAGGATACTGAGCATGGCGCGGATGGGCCGCTGGCGGACGTTTTCCCAAACCAGTCTGAAGATCAACGCGTTTCCTGCTTTGGGTCGCCGATGATCTTCAGCTTCGAGCCTTCCGGTTGGTTGAGTACGAATTTATCGTCGGTGAGGGCGAGATTCATCTTCATATCCACGATGTCCATCACCACGCCGTAGCCGTCCTTCCAGCGATTGAGGCCGATATGGGCGGGGAACAGCACGCCATTGTAAGGCGTCCATTTGGCGTAATGAGTGTCGCTGACGATGGCCTCGTCCTCATCGTAGACTATTTGACGCACAATGCTGAGGTCTAGCCGGTCAAACCAGACGCTGCGGGCGAAGTGGGCGAGGAGTTCACCGTTGGGGCCCTTGCGCAGGAAGGTCAGGGCATAGAGGGTATTGTCCTCGTCGGTGAGATCCATGAGGGCGGGCGCTTCGGTGGCCGGGTCGGCCGGACGTATGAGCATGGAGGAGAGGAAAGCCCCGGGGCGCAGGTTTTCCATGGCGCTTTTGGAAGTGGCGGGGGCGCTGTTGGAGCCTTCGACGAACAGGCTGTCGGGATTATAGAGAAGGCGGAATTGCGTTCCGTCGGACACCATATCGAAAAGCTGTGTACGGATGACGGGGGCCTGCGCCTGGATGCGGATGTCGGCCGGCTTGCGGAACAGGATGAAAGCCCGGACGTCCTTGTATTCAGTGATTTGGCCCTTGTAAACGCTTCCTTTGGAGGGGATCATGTCCACGGTGGCCTGGAAAGAATTGATGGCGTTGTACATGCGCGCGATGCGGTCGTTGAGCTCATCGCGGGTGGCGGAGAGCGGGGGCGTCGCCTGCGTGACGGGTTTCCCATTACGATGGATCAGCCGGGTTCTGGAGATCAATCCGCAGGAACTCGACAGGGAGGCCAGTATGATTGCAAGAGCCACCGGTAAATTCCGGCGCAGTTTGCGCATCGCTTCATTGTAGGATGTTGGCCGATGGGTTTGGGCTTCGGGCGATTCGAAGCTGCGGCGCTCTGTGGCGGACGACCCACTATACAGCCGCCTGCCGCCCACACGTCGAAACTCGCCTCACCATGATCCTCCTGTTGACAAAACTGAAAAGCATAGTAGAGCAGGCGTGCACCTATACATTTTCTACCGGACCCAGACCTTCGAACCGAGGAGGCCGTCCGCCCAGTGCGGAGGATTTCGATGTTCGAACGGTTCCCCCCCGGGGAAGGCGTCAGATTCGCCTTCCTTTTGCTGGCTGTTTGTCTACCGACCGTTTCAGCTCGCGCATCCAGTCTCTCGTATACAGGTTCGCTGGCCAGTCCGGAGACGGACGAGACGTTCACTTTCGCGCTCGCCGGCGCGCAGACCGTAACGTTCCAGACCTGGGGCTTTGGCGGTGGCACCAACGCCGCCGGCCAAATCATCGCCGCGGGCGGGTTCGATCCGCTCATCGCCCTGTTCGATAGCTCGGGATCCATAGTCACCGATGGTATGGGCGACCCTTATGCGGACGCGGACAACCTGGCTAATGCGCCGATTTCTTTCGTCGGGAACTGCCCGCCGGCCGGCACGGTTGCCATCGGCACCGATAAGGATTGCGGCGACGACCAGATGCAGGTCAGTCTGGCAACCGGCACCTACACTCTGAGCCTCAGCGACGCCAACTACATACCGTACGCGGTATACGACCTGGGGCTTCTGTCCGAAGGGTTCAGCGATCTCACCGCGGGCGTGTTCCAAACCTTCGATCCCAACGACGATGCCACCATTACCCCCGACGCTAACTTCGCGGTGGATATTGTGGCCACCGGGTCAGTCGTCGCGGTCGCCCCGGAACCATCGGCTTTGTCATTGCTCGGCATCGGCCTGGCGGCGCTGGCCGGCTTGACGCGATTCAGAAAACAGCCCGCGGCAAGCAAATTTTGGAGGAGTGTATGAAATTTACGAAATCGATTCTGACGGGAACCGGCGCCGTGGTGTTGGCCGGATTAATTCTGAGCCTGGCAGTTCCCAGAGCCGCCCGCGCCGTTGCCGCGGCACTTGTGCAGGTGACCAATACAACGTCGAATCCCGTGCCTAACAAAGATGTGGATCAGCAAGGGCGCAATTTGTATCAATATTACAGCAACTGCACCGGAAGCCAGGGCACGTGTACGATCACGTTTCCGACAGTACCGGCGGGGATGCGGCTGGTGATTCAGCACGTCAGCGCCATCACGCAACTGCCTTCCGCGACCACAATGAATGTCGTGCAGCTTCGGGGCAGCGGCACCTATCAGTTCCTGCTGCCCCAACTGGTTCCGGCCAACTATTCGGCGCAGTACACTTACGTGATGAACACCGATGTTCTCGCTTCCTTCGATGCTGGTCAGGCTCCGGCCATGGATGCGTTTTCAACCTCCGGTGCGTCCTTTACGATGCTCGCCACGATTTCCGGCTACATGATTTCTTACCCGTAAATCGCCGGGCATTTCAAAGTGCCGGCGTTCTGCGCCTGAACGACCTTCGGATGTTATGATGAAGGCACCGTTTCATGTGGGCCTGTGGCGCAGTTGGGAGCGCGCTTCCATGGCATGGAAGAGGTCAAGGGTTCGAATCCCTTCAGGTCCACCAAAAGTTTTCAAACACTTAGCCTTCCCCGCCTGCCACAAACCTGCCCTGTGGAGTCCAACTGGAGTCCAAACCCACTTTGATGCTTGGGCACCCGTGTGAATTTGCCTCCTGCCCACGGTTAGACCATCAGATTCAATACGTTATCTGAATTGGGCAGTGGGCAGTGACTTCGCGCTCGTTTGTCTTCCTGAGACGACAACAAATGATTCTCTATATAAGGAGGAAGTGCCCAACGGGCGGGCGGGCGGATTTTGGGCGCGCAGTTAACCTGCCCGGAACCGTCTATCGAGACAGCGGACAGGAAGGGTTCTGTTTGCGGTGCTCGAAATGAGCTGCCTGTCCTGTGGTTCCCGTCTTGTGCGGCCGTACTGCTTCGTGGCAGGCCGGGCATCGTCCGTCGGTCTCCTGGGTCGCAAGCGCCTCGTCGATGTCCATGGTTCGCCAACCACCGGCAGACCGAACCTCGCATGTGGTGCACTTCGGCATTCGGAAAATCCATCCTAACGCAAATCGCAATTCGAGTATGCCGGAGTAACCGCTTTTCGGGCGACGCCTCCGTTGGGCAGTTGGGCACCGTCCCCCATGGCTGTTGTTTTCGGAGAAGGCAACTATGAGGAGGGTGCCCATCGTTTGAATCCCTGCCAATCCCTTCAATCGCGTCACTTTAACCGTTGACGACTGATTTCAATTCCTGATAATGCTGGAGGTGTAAGCTGCTTCTCGCCCGAGAGACGGGACTCTCTAAAAACTCCTTCCCTTCTTGTGCTGTGCCCGAAGTGCGTCCCTATGCAATCCCCTGATCAAATCCCGTTCTATGCACCCGATGGCGTTTCACTGGGATTCCGAAGCGTTGAGACTGCCAGGCTGCTCATCGCCGGTGGCTACGTGAAGCCATCCCTCGGACGGAAGGGCCACCTGAGGGCCATCTGGCTGAATGAGGACGACGGCGGCAATCCAGTCGAAACACACGCGCCATTCGGAACGCGATACGTCATCCGCGAGAAGCTTCCGACCGGCCACCACGCCTGGAAGCACCGCAAGGTCGATGCCCGCGACGAAAACGGGAACCGCGTCAGCCTGCGCTCGGCCTTCCTCGCGGTGGTGAAGAGCTGCACCCGGAAATGAAAGCCCGGCGACAGGTTGGCGCTCGCCACATCGCGCGGGCACGGGGCGCGTTCGGTTTCGGTGAGACCGGCAGCGCGCGGAACAGTGCCAGCATCGAGGGCGCAGTGCGACGTGGGCCGAACGTGGCGCAACACGGGCAAGACGTGACCGAGAACCCCGGAGTCCATGGCAAGCCTGCCCAAGCATCCATGCAACTCGCCGGGATGCGGGAATCTCTGCGATGGAGAGTCGTATTGCCCGGATCACAAGCGGCAGACTCGGCAGCAGTGGGACGAACGTCGCGGGACGTCGGCGCAACGCGGCTATGACGCAGCCCATCGCCGGCTGCGTGTTCTTTGCTTTATCCGCGACGAGTGGCGATGTGTGGACTGTGGCTGGGAACCGAACGTAGTGACGGACTTCCGGCAGTTCGAACTGGGTCCTCCACCCGTGGAGCAGGTTCTGACCGAGTTGCGGGAACGCTACAGCCAGGGCGAGAAGCATCTTCACGCCGATCATCAGATTCCCATTCATGATCGACCGGATCTGAGATTGTCGCTCGATAATCTACGGACCCGTTGCAACGCCTGCCACGGTGCCAAGACCATGAAAGAGCTGAGAAGCGTGGAAAAGGTCAAGGGTTCGAATCCCCTCAGGTCCACCAAACCCTTTTGGCTCTGCAGACTTAATGGGGGCAGCTCTGGGCACCCACCACTCGGCCTTCATCCTCAAGAGCCCCAATCCATGGGCAGTGCGGGCACCGTCTTTGACGCATGTTGTTTGTTGAGGCGCCAACAAATGCTCGCGGCTTTTGTGGCCCAGTTGGCAGCCCGCTTCCATTCCGGCTGCAGGCCCATCTCGCGGCGATACCCCTGATAAGTCTGTTCCCGCTCAGACGCGCACCGCGGTATCGCGCTGCATGGACGCGGGAACCGGGAGATCCAAAAGGGTGAGCAGGGTTGGCGCGACCGAAGTCAGAAGAATTTTTTCTTTCGCCTCGGAATGCTGCCGGTCGGGCATGTGAATCCACAACATGCCGTCGGGGTGGTGCATGCCGCTTTTCATGCTGTCTTTGATCAAATAGAAGACGTCGAAGAAACGGGCGCGCCGGCCGCCAGGCAAATCGAGCATGGAGTCTTCCGGAAGCTCCGAGCGGATGCTGCATCCGAGAAACACTTCCGGGCCACGCAGCTCGATGCAGCCATCCTCAAACACGCGCGTCCCGTTGGTTCGAACATCCTTCAGCAGAGCGAAGGATCGCCTCGCGTCGGCTTCGGACTCGTGGTGAATGAAAAACTGCTCAGCCATGACGGGCGTCACGTCGCGGACGCCGCCGAGTCCGAAGATTTCCGGCACTTTGGCGATGTCGTGCGGGCGGTAGGCTTGTTTGCCCCCCGTCTCCTCGGCTCTCACGTAGGGCTGCTGACTCAGCCCTGTAGCCATGACCAAGACGGTATCGCCGGAGGCCAGATCAAGCGCCTCGCCGACGATCCGGTCCATCTCCTGGTAGCCGAAAAGAATCGAGTCCTTGTGGCGCCCCTGGTCGTCATCGCGAGGCTGAATTGTGAAGCGTTCCGGTTCCAGATTTCGCCAATAGCAATGCTGAAAATGCGCCGTGCTGTTCAAGAAAAATGTGCTGAATACGGGGCCTTCACGACGGAAATAGTAACGGAACAGATCCCACTGCATGCGATCGAGCAGGACGGCACGCTTCCAGCGGCAATCCGAACGGCGCTCGGCCAGAATCTGTTTCACAATGGCCGCCACCGTACCCGCCGACAAACCATGCGAGACGAGGAAAAAGAGGAAGCGAAGAGCGTCGCTCATGCGGAGCGGAGCGCTCTCATTGCTGTGTTCCTGAACTTGCCTCCGGACAAAGTGGTAAAAGTCGTTGAGCTGGCGCGGATAGGCATCGCCGGACGACCAGGGATCCGGTAAAATCCACCCGTCGATGGGCTGCTTGAATCCGACATTCATGCTTCCGCAGATCCAGACTTTAAGTCCGGCCCGTGACACAACATCCCACACGCGCGGCTCGGTCAGTTTGTCGCCCTCATTCAGGTGAGCTACGCCGTGCTCGGCGTAGCTGAGTCCGGTGTGGATCGTAACCCATTGAATCCACGGATCGAGGAGATCCTGATGCTCAGCGGCGTCGGTCACAAAAACGTGCGATTCACTGCGCAGTCTGGCAAAATTCGGGAGCAGCCCTTCATTAATGAACTGGTCCATGAGGCGGGGCGTCAGTTCATTAAACTCAAGAACTACCAGACTCTTCCGGGACATCGCGCCCATTGTCTCACATTGCCTGAATGGCCTTGATTACAGCCCGATCATGGTATACGCAGTCTGGAACGTGGTTCCAGACCCCCAAAAGCCGCCCCGTGGCGTCAACCCAACAAAGCTTCAAGCAGTCCAATCGCGGCCTCAATCGGCTGGGTCACTTCGGGAGGCAGATTGCGGAGGCGGATTTTCATTTACTACCCGAGATGGGGACGCATTGGGTGCCGGGGTGTGCTGTAAACTTTCATGCGGGAGGAAACGATGCGAAGCGTGGCTAAGTTCCTGATCGCGTGCGTGGCTGCCGGGCTGCTTTCCGGCCAGCAGCCGGCGTCCGGCACAGCGGCGGGCGCAAAAAAGGTGAATCCAAAGGATGGGCTGACCTACGTCTGGATTCCACCGGGGAAATTTCAGATGGGCTGTTCGGCCGGGGACACGGAGTGCGGCGACGATGAGAAACCGGTCCACGAGGTCACCATCACCAAAGGTTTTTGGCTGGGGCAGACGGCTGTCACCCAGCAGGCTTATGAACGGGTGATCGGCAAGAATCCCGCCAACCACAAGGGCGCGAATCTTCCCGTTGAGGAGGTGAACTGGGAGGAGGCGCGGGCGTACTGCGCGGCTATCGGAGGGCGGCTGCCAACCGAAGCGGAGTATGAATATGCGGCGCGGGCGGGTTCCACGGTTGCCCGCTACGGAAGCCTGGACGATATTGCCTGGCATAGCGGAAACAGCGGAGGCGCATCTCACGAAGTGGGGCAGAAACTGCCCAATGCATTCGGGCTGTACGACATGGTGGGGAACACGTGGCAGTGGGTGGCCGACTGGTATGGAAAGTACAGCGCCGACCCTCAGACCGATCCTGCCGGACCCGCGAGCGGCGAACTCAAAGAGCCGAAAGGCGGTTCGTGGGGCACGGTGGCGAAGTCCGTGCGCGCATCGCACCGCGATACGGTCGAGCCGGGGCATCGGGGCAATAAGCTTGGCATGCGCTGCGTCTGGAACTGAGTTCGCCTGGCTAGACACCGCCATTCGGTGCGCCATCATTTATGGCAACGACCGCCCCATAGCCGCCCCATACATAGAAATTG
The DNA here is from genome assembly GCA_963719785.1 of Terriglobia bacterium. Taxonomy (GTDB): domain Bacteria; phylum Acidobacteriota; class Terriglobia; order Bryobacterales; family Bryobacteraceae; genus BOG-234. The sequence continues at coordinate 664,359 of CAVRCX010000018.1, read as the reverse complement.
GCTATCGAGAACCCAGCGTCCGTCAACTCCCGCAGCAATTGCTTCCGCGTGAAATGAAGCTTGGGTCTGCCGGAGAATGAATCGCCAGCCTCGAACACGGGGGCACGAAAAGTACAGACACGGACGCCATTGGCTATGCGTGGTATCCATGTCAACACGCGCGCCGTGGGATTTCGAATTGCGGTAGAGACCAGCACCGGCGACCTGGGCCGCAACTGCGCTCGCAGAGCTTTCAGGAAAGCTAATCGGCGGGAACGCGGCGAGATGTAACAATACCCGTTCCAGCCCACGATCAGGGCGTCGAATTGTCCCCCCACAGGCGGCGCAACACACGGGGGCGCCCAGTCGAGAGTGGCCGTTATGCCGCGCTCGGAGAGCGCTTGCTTACCGGCTTCGACCATGGCGCGGCTGCACTCGAAACCGGCAGCCTGAAAGCCGCTGCGCACCAAAGCGATTACTTCGCGGCCGCCACCGGCTGCCGCCACCAGCACCCGACTGCCTGGGGTGAAATATGTTCGCACCGCAAGATCTTCCCAGAAATGAAATCCCTGATCCAGATACGGCGCATTGGTATAGTGTCTGCCGTCCCCATAGCTCTTCTCGGAGATTACGTCATAGACGGATTCGGGCAGCAGCCCCATCCAGAAACCTTCGAATAGAGCCAGCGAACCGCCGTGCAGCACCCGGAATAGTCGGTGGCTCCAAAGAAAGATCGACGCTGCAAAAGTCCTGAACATGGAGGATTGAAACATTTGAGCGTAACAGATGCCGTGTGCGACCGGCGCGACGCGTGAGCGAGCCTTCCCCTCACCGCCTAAAGCTTTTCCGGGTCTCCGCCGATGAATTGGGCAGGGGATACGTTGGAATGAATATTCGAAGCTGTTCCACTTGCGCGCTCGGGTTTCTGCTCTCGGCAGTTGCAGGGCTGGCGACCGTAGCTGGAACGCCGCAGATGCCGTTTACCTTTGCCGAGAATAAAGGGCAGGCACCGGCGGGGGCGCGCTTCGTTGGCGACGGCCCGCAATTCAAGGGATGGTTCTACGATTACGGCTTCGTACTGCAACAGGGCAACGCCACTGCCAGCGTTCGTTTTTCGGGAGCGCGTCCGAACCCGGAGATCGCCGCCGGGGAGCCAACGGGAGCGAAAGCCAACTATTTCCGCGGCAACGAACCGGGGCAATGGCGCAGCGATCTGCAGCTGTTTGGCTCTATTGAATACAGGGGTCTTTGGTCCGGCATCGTGGTGCGGTTTGAGGGAGGAAATTCTCGCGTCAAGGCCGAATACGTGCTTGCCCCGGGTGCTTCAATTGACGACATCAGATTGAAGTTCGATGGTCAACCGGAGATCCAGCGCGACGGCAGCCTGACTGTCCGCGGCAAATCGGGTGAGTTCCGGGAAGACAAGCCATTTCTTTTCCAGGAGACGGAATCGGGCAGGACGCCTGTCTCGGGCGGCTTTCGAAAACTGAACGACGGCTCGATCGGATTCAGCGCGACCGGCTATGATCGGAAAAGGCCGCTCACGATCGATCCAACCATTCTTTTCAGTGGATATTTCGGCGGATACTCGCAATCGACGATCACGGGCGTGGCGGTGAACTCCGCCTACCAGATCATCGTCTCGGGGTGGACGATCGGCACCGATCTTCCGACTTCCGGCGGGGCGCGGCCGAACAACGCCGGGGGAGTCGACGCTTTCGTAGCGGGTTTCAGCCCGGTGGGCGGAACCTTGATATTCTGCACTTACCTGGGTGGGTCCGGGGACGACCGTGCTTTCGGCGTCGCTGTCGATTCCCTGAATAACACCTACGTCACCGGCTGGACGTCGTCTGCAAACTTCCCCGTGATCAATCCGTTTCAATCCAGGCTTAAAGGAACCCGCGACGCTTTTGTGACGAAGCTGAATGCGGCCGGCAGCGCGATCGTCTACAGCACCTATCTGGGGGGCTCGGGAGTTGATATCGGGAATGCCATTACGCTCGACGCGACCAATTCTGCCGTCATCGCCGGCGACAGCAGTTCAACGGATATGCCGGTAACCGCGGGAGCATTGCAGTCGAAATACGGCGGCAACCAGGACGCTTTCGTAGCCAAGTTGTCCGCTTCGGGAAGTAGTCTGGTTTTTCTCACCTACCTCGGAGGCATTGCGCCGGAACACAGCACGTCGGTGAAACTCGATGCCACCGGTGCGGTATACCTCGCCGGCTCGACCTATTCGACCAATTTCCCAACGCTGAATGCGGCGCAGCCCAAATCCGGAGGCGGACAGGATGGGTTCGTGACGAAGATGTCGGCCAACGCGACTTCGTTGATCTTCAGCACCTATTTTGGGGGATCGGGCGGATCGCCCGGAGCACCGGAGCAGGTGAATGCGATCGCGATAGGGCCCGGCGGTGTGTACGCCGCCGGAATCACGAGTTCCGGGGATTTTCCCATAACAGCCAGAGTGGTCCAAAATACCTATGGAGGAGGTCAGACCGACGGTTTCATAGCTCTATTTAATGAGACGCTCGGGACGCTGATCCACTCATCGTTCTTCGGCGGTTCCTCCGACGACTCCGTCAATGCGATGGTCGTGGATTTTTACGGCTACGTTTATATCACAGGTTATACGAGTTCAAGCGACTTTCCCTCCCAGAGTCCAACGCAGAACGCCAATGCCGGAGGGATGGATGCTTTTGTCGCGAAATGCAGTTTTTCGCGACTACTTTACTCCACCTATCTGGGGGGTAGTGGAAACGATTCCGGTAATGCGATTGCGATCGATTCCTTGACGAACATCGTAGTGGCCGGTTCCACGGGCTCGGGCAATTTCCCCACCCTCGGAAATACAGGTACCGGCAACTCAGGAGCCTCGGTTTCATCCTTCGTCACAAAACTCAAGCCCAACTTCAACCTCGGGGCAGTTCTGACACCAAACTTTTATCTCGACTTCTGGCACGACACAGGGTACAACGCAACGCTCAATACAAGCGTGTTCGGCATTGCCGGCGACATCCCCGTTACAGGCGACTGGAACGGCTCGGGAGTGAAAAATATCGGTGTCTTTCGCGATGGGACATGGATTCTGGATACCAATGGCGACGGAATGATCGATGCCGGAGATCAAACCGTGATCTTCGGGCAGGCTGGAGACTATCCGGTAGTCGGCGACTGGAACGGCACAGGTCGGATCAAACTAGGCTTATTTCGCCAAGGGGTCTTCATACTCGATTTGAGCGGACATCTGGCGGGAGCCCCGACCGGCCTGAGCGATCTCACCTTCTCGTTCGGCCTGCCGGGCGACATACCCGTGGCAGCGGACTGGAGCATGTCCGGAACAACCAAAGTCGGCGTCTTCCGAAGCGGAAGCTGGCTTATCGATTACAGCGGGACCCAGACGATTAACCGACAGTATTTGTACGGCCAGGCCGGCGATTTGCCGGTGGTCGGGGATTGGGCAAGCACCGGCACGAATAATATAGGCGTCTACCGCAGCGGTATCTGGATACTCGACTACAGCGGCACGAACAGCGCCGCCGGAGCAGAATTGTATTTCGCTTTCGGGGGATCCGGTGACCTGCCCCTGTCGCATTAAGATCCGACTCCCGGCAAGCAAAGTCGCACCACGGCTGTTGTATACTAACTCGTTGCCTCCGCACGCGTCGGGATGGGGTCCGCAACTGTCAACTCGGGTGGTATCGGGGAAGGTGAGAGAGCACTATGATTCAAATCACACAAGGCGGAGTCCTGCTTCAGCCCGGCGCGATCGAAAAGCTTAGCGCCGACTATCGGGATACAGGTGTGGCCATCGTACCGGGATTCCTGTCGCCTCCGGTGCTGAGCGCTTTGCTCAAGCGGCTTGCCTCGGGCGATTTCGGCCTGAAGAGAGAGCCAATCGTGAAGGGTACCACCCTGCTGATGCCGCAGTCGGATCCCGCTCTGGTTTCACTGCACTTCATGGTCAATCGCCCTGAGCTGTTCGAGATCGCTTCACGTATTGCCGGTCTTCCAAGACCGGGCAACTTCACGAGCCGGCTGCACCGAACCACTCCAGCGCCCGATCTCCACCTCGACTGGCATGATGATGGAATTGACTACCGCATCCTGGGATTGAATATCAATCTGAGTACGCAACCGTATACAGGGGGAGTATTGCAGGTGCGAAATCCGGAGGGGAAAGTCGTGGCCGGGGTTGGCCAATTACCCCCGGGCGACGCCTTTTTCTTCCGTATCGGAGACCGTTGGCAGCATCGCCTCACGCCTGTGGAGTCTGGTGAGCGAACGGTCGCCGTCGGGTGGTTCCGTACCCAGCCGGATTGGAGCGCGGTTGCGCTTGCAGGATTTCGGACGTCAATGATGGTTTTTGAGGCGGAGGTGCAGGCATGAGCGAAATGACTCCAGTGGCGGTCCGGATCTCGGACGCTGCGATCTATCAAAAAATTCAGGAAGAGGTTGTGATCCTCAATATGGAGAACCAACACTACTATGGCCTTGACGATGTCGGCGCCACTATGTGGCATGCGCTTCTCCAACATGGAAGTGTGGAAGCCGCTGCCGCCAGTATGGAAGAGTACTATCACGTGGACCCTTCCGTCCTGCGACGCGACCTGGACACGTTGGTGCGCGCTTTGGTTGCCGCAGGACTTCTGAAGCCTGCAAGTTGACGGGGGCACAATCTATGGTAAACTCGCCTTGTTACTTGGCTTTGCAGCGCGACAACTTCAGCGGAGAGAAAAATGACTATCGAACCAAACGCCAAAACCGAAACTGCCGATAGTAGGTTGCGGGAGCAGAAGGCTTATCACACACCGAGGTTGGTTAACCTTGGCGAGATACATAGCTTGGTGATGGTCGGCAATTGCGGCTCTGGCGACCTTAGCTGCGCCTGCGGTGCATCGTAGTCTTTCGATCATCCTATTGCTTTGCCGGCCCTGAATGCTACGACGGCTCCAATGCGTGAGATTTGGGGTTGCGTTGACTATTCGCACGGTGGCTTGTGCGAGGAAGATGCGCGAACGCCATCGTCGGGCCCGGTAACGGGTTCATTTGAGTTCTGGCGCTCACATGACAACCTTGCCGTAGCGGCCGACTTGGAGCTTCATGATCGCCCATCTCTGGAACAAGCCCTGGGGATCTCCGGTAGCGCGTGCCGGGAGCACTCCGACATTCAGCTGGTTCTTTCCGCTTACCGAAAGTGGGGAGATGACTGCCCACGCTTCATTAATGGAGAATTTGCTTTTGCGATCTGGGACACGCGCTTGCGTCGGCTGTTTTGCTGCCGCGATCACTTGGGTTCCCGGCGATTTTATTACTGGTCGGAAGGCCAGGCTTTCCGATTCGGCAGTACTCCTCTAACCATCTTCAGAACCTCGAAGCTGGCGCGTCGTCTGAATCGACGTAAGCTCGCCGCCATGGCAATTACACGAGGTCTCCATTATCACCATGAGGAGACCTTCTATAGCGGCATCATGGCTCTACCGCCCGGCACGACTCTCGCTTTCGATGGGACTGGCTTGCGGAAGGGAACGTACTGGACGCTGGAAATAAAGCCGGATCTTGTTCCGCGCAGGGCCGAAGACGCATTCGATGCTCTTCGGGATTTGCTCTTTCGAGCTGTGGAGAATCGGATTTGTGGAAGTCAGCGCGCAGGGACTCTGCTCAGCGGCGGTCTGGATTCATCGGCGGTCACCGCTATTGCTGCTAAGTGCCTTGAAAAGAGGAACCGCGGACTGGTGGCGTTTTCCGCTGTTTTGCCGGATGAGCGCCGCCCCCTGTTTGAGGATGAGCGCTCTTGGATTGAAGAGTTCCGGAAGTGGCCCAATGTGTCCATTGAGCCCGTAACAGCTGTCGGCGGCGGTCCTTTCGACCTGATCGAGGAACCTCGGAATTTCGAGCACAGTTTCCTGATGAGTTCGCTTGCGTTTGTCGACCATGCGATCGAGGATTCGGCCATAAATCGCGGTGTAGGCCTGGCCTTGACCGGGCACGCGGGAGAGTTCGGTGTTACATCGAACGGCAATGGTTATTTCCTGGAATTGCTGGCTGGATTACACTTGCCGGCGGCGGCGAAAATGCTCACGCAATTGAAGGCGAAGACCGGTGTTTCTCCGTTTCGACTGTTGGCGCGGGAGTTGGTGAACGGCCTCTTTCCCGAACGGCGCGAGTGGCCCACGGTATATCTTGCGCCTGCCTTCGGGCGCGAGTGCGAGGCACGCCGCCTGACCGCAAGGCGGCACTGGCCCGACCACCGCAAGGATCAGCAAAAGTATCTCGCGATGTGGCAGCGGAGGCACGCCGGCGTCGATCACCACAGGCCGGGCGTCGCTCTCCGTTACTCGTCGCCTTTTTCCGACAAATCTCTTCTGGAGTTCTGTCTGGCGGCTCCGGGCGATATGAAAATCCGGGACGGATATCCCCGCTACCTGGTACGAGGGGCGCTGGAGGGAGTGCTGCCTGAAAGTATCCGGTGGCGGACGAGCAAGGGCGTGGCGTCGCCGGACTACACAGTCCGTTACGCGGCCCAGATTCGCCAGGCGCAAGAGTTCCTGGCAGCGATCGGCCCGAACGACCCGGTACGCTCGGTGATTGACGTCGATCAGCTTGGTCGACTGGTGGCGCTCCGCGATCCACCGTCAGATATGCGGGTCCGGATGTACCGGGTTCCCAACACCATCTATTTGATTTGTTTCCTTAGACAGTTCGCCGATTTTCGGCCCTGAGTCCCGATGTTTCGCTATTCAGCCTACGGCGTCGTGGTGGATTCGGAGATCGAACTTCCCGAGCTGGTGCCCACGGAGGGCGAGACCGATGTGACAATTCGTCTCGCGGACATTCCAAGGATTGAACACAAGGCGACGAAGAACGAGGAGTACGTGTTCAACGCGGATTCCGGTTCGTTCCGCATACGGAACGGCCACGAGGTCCTGGCGGATATTCCAAGTGGGGCCAATCCCGAGGGCGTTCGCGTGCTCTTGCTCGGCCGGGTTATGGCATTTCTGCTTCGGCAACGCGGCTGGTTGCCTTTGCACGCAAGCGGGGTTGCGATCAATGGACAAGCCGTTTTGTTCGTGGGTCCATCGGGTGCCGGCAAGTCGACGATGGCGGCCGCATTCCACGCACGGGGTCACATCGTGATCGCCGACGATGTGGCCGCCGTCCGCATTACGGATGGTATCTGCGTCGCACAACCGGGGGGATCGCGAGTTCGTCTCCTCGGCGATTCGAGGATTTTACTGGACGGATTGGACCTCAGACCGGAGTTTCAGCTGGACAAGCACAGCTACGATCTACCCGGTCCGGCCCTGCCCGGCAGAATGCCTGTGAAAAGAATCTACATTCTCGAAACGGGAAACAGCTTCAATACCGCGGTACTTAGCCCTGTGCTTGCGGCGGCGCTTCTTAATCGTCACTCATTCGTTAAGGCGCGGCGCTCGGAACCCGATGTGCTTGACGCCCACCTCCGGCAGTGCGCCGCAGTAGCCGGCGGCGCGCCCGTCCACCGGCTGGTCCGGCCAAATTCGCTCTCCTTGCTTAGCCAATTGGTTCGTCTGATTGAGAGGGAATTGTTGGGCGGCACGCCGCCGGATTTCGTCTCGACGCCGGAGGCGATCACGGACTCGCAGGACTCCGGAACGGAACGACGTGGGCCAGAATTGTGGTCAGGTTTGTAGAGCGCATGGGCTTGATCGGCAAGGTGCGTAAGTTCCACGCAATGCCCCGCGAAGACAGGCTCATGTTTATTCAGGCTTTGATTCTGCCAGTGGTTATTTCTTGCGGATTTAGAGCGCTCGGAGTATCCCGCACGCAGAGCCATCTAAGGCGTTGGGCAACCTCCGGGAACAACAAGATGGGCGAGGCTCTTCCCGAGGAAATCGTTCTATCGGCCCGCGGGGCGCAGGTTCGAGCCCGGCGCTGCGGTGGTTTCGAAGGGACTTGTCTGGTACGTTCGTTGACGTTGTGGGCTCTCGCACTTCGGAGACATGTTGAAGTGGATCTGCGGGTTGGGTTTCGCATTCGGAATGGCCAGATTGAGGGCCACGCCTGGGTGGAGTTCCAAGGGAATCCGCTTAACGAATCGGTTGCAATGGTGAGCAACTATCAAGTTGCTCCGGCGATGACCTCTTTCGACGATGGGCGTTTCTTACCGCCAACGCGGTAGAGAGTAAAAGGAAATAAAAAAGGCGCGCGGACTAAACCCGCGCGCCTTGAGATACCTGATCGCCTCAGCTTTTATCCACGCCGACGAAGGCGCCCTAAGCCAATCGCGCCGAAACCGGCCAAGAGCAGCACCAGAGAACCTGGCTCTGGAACCGCATCCACCGTAACAGCCGCGAGTGCATAACGGCTGGCAGATCCGAGAGTGCCGGTGCCACTATAGTTGCTCGAGTCATCCACAATTGAAATGTAGGACAGATATTCCCCAGAATATTGCCCCGGAGTAAATAGAAACTGCTGATCGTAAAGCTGGACGTTGCCAGCCGCGCTGGTAGCCCAAGGACCGACATTACCACCAGCAGGATTAGTGGCTTGTATATTTGTATAAGCCGAACTATAAACAACCCCGGCGTCGACCGTCACTCCGGAGCCACCCACATTCGCGGTGCTGGAGGCAAGGGTATATGTGGAACTAGTGGGTGCGCCAGCAGCATTTGCCGGACAGCCACCAGCAACAGAGGAGTTGCAAATTATTGAATCTGAATACTCGACGCCATTGGTGAGAGCTACGGTTACGAGATTACCACTAGTGCAACCGGCCCCGCCACCATTAGAGGTACTCGCAAAGCAAAAGGAAACGGTGATGCCCTGTTGGCCGAGGCTACCATACTCATCGTCCAACACCGTCGACACGCTATCTACGTTATAAACGCCTACCGGTATAACTAACGCGTTGTCCCCCTGCCAGAAGTTGGCATCCTCGCAGAGTGAGCAAGTCGAACCGCCACTAGTGCCGGTTCCTACATAACCATTTGCGCCGTTCGGAGCATTCATCATAGCGAATTGAATGGTCGCCCCGTTATAACTCGTAAAGCCCGATGAGTTTATAAGGCCAGAGTTGCCAGGGGTCGCGCCAGAAACGGCAGCGTCCGGCGGAGCTGTGGCAAGCGTTGTTCCCGATTGGAAACCCGCGCCCTCGAAGAGCTGTAATTCGAACATGCCCTTACTGACACCCGTGCCCGACGATGCGGTGTAGCAAGGCTTGCCGCTATACTGCAAACCCGCACAGTTGCCATTTGGCGTGGTCCCGTTCGTCGGTTGAAGGTACTGGCCAGCGTTATTCGTAGTGGCGCTGCCCGATAAGCCGAATCCTACAACATTAGTGCTGCTACCAGTCAGCTGAATCTGCCCTGCATTCAGGGTCAGCATACTGATCAGGCCGAGAGTACAAATTGTAATGAATCGAGACATTCTAGAAATCCTCCGCGTCGAACACTTCTGGGTTCGATTAACCTAACTATACTACAGGGACTCAAAAAGAAAGAAGAAAAAAAAAGCGGCCCCACAAAAAAAGGCATAGTACTAACTATCTTTAACATTTTTAGTGGCTTAGCCGACAATTGCACGCACCGAAACGTGGGCTTCAACCCTTGTTGGCCGGTTGGCGGGCCGACAATCGGGATTCCCGCGCAAAATATTGAAGATACAATACTTACGTAGCCGGCGTCAGCGCGTCGGGGGCGAGCTTCTGAATGTCGATGCCGCCGATCCCTACTCGCAGGTGGATACGGGATGCCGGCGCGGGGACATCCTGGGAAGTTTTTTCGCCCGTCAGATCGTTTCGGTGCCAGGACCCTGGGTAGTCCGAATGAATGCCGCCGATTTTGGTTGCCATGTCGAACGAATACTGGCCAGTCGAGGGAAGCAGGAGCATAATATCGCCTTGGTGCGTATGCGCGTCGATGCTACCCGTCACGCCATCTACCACTACGTCCCCGATCCGGTGTTCAATTACCAGATGCGAACTGCGGGGCACCATAATCCGGTAATCCAGATGGATGCTGTTGGACCGCTTGTGCATGGTGCCAAGCACCAGCTCCGCCGCGCCTGTCTTTTCATGAGTCACGTCGTGAGTCACCGAGGTCAGGTTCAATTCCCTGGTCATCTTCTCCCTGGCGGCAGGTGTGTCGGCGGTCCACGCCGACCGCGTAACCGTAATCTCCACCTGCGGCTGGTCCCAGGCCTCGATATTCAGCTCGCCGGTGGCAGCGAGGATGCGAATGGTTCCGCCCGCGGCGAAATCCACGCGATCGGTGGTGACCACCTGCACGTCCTGCAGCGGAGCGCCCGCCCGCAGGGTAGGCACCATCAAGCTGATACCCAACACCAACAGGCTTCCGGCAACCCTGAGAGTTTTCATATATTCCTCCAGCTTTAACCATCCAGAATACTAAACCTTGCCCCTCAATTGCCCCCGGACGCCGCATAGGGGATCAGGTTGTCCGGAGATTCGTCAGGCTCGAACTTCCAGAACGCCCGGCCCGGATAGTAACGGATCAGCCGGCGATTTTCGGTGTCACCCATATCCTGCGCCCATATAACCGGCGCGGCATCGATATCGGCCGGGTTGTAAATCCATTCCTCATGCGGGCTGTGAGACCCGGTGTAATGCACGATAATCACGTGCTGGCCTGGAGACTGCGCCGCCAACCGCCGCTCGATATCGCCTTTCCTGCCGTTCACGGCACGATAGGCGTCAGGGGTCCGATGCCGGTAGATCTGGGAGGCGTCGGTCCAGAGCATATACGCGAATATGATGCCCGCGAGGAGCGGAACCACCTGCCGAATGGAGCGCAACGCCTCCACCGCGAGGATCAGAATCACGGCGGTAAAGGGCGCAGCATAGTGCGGGTAGTAAGGCACGGTAATCAGGGCGCCGGCCACCCACGCAACGGCGAGCCACGCCAGCAAGCGCGTTCGACGAGACCGCAAGAGGCGCGGCGCGAAGATCAGCAGCGGAGCGATCCAGAGCGGACTTCCCAGAATCATCTTCATGGCTTGGTATAAATCGCGAGCGCGCTTGATCGGAAATCGCCAACTGTGCGCCGTGTTCCACGTTTCGAGCGCCCAGCCTTTGTCGAGAAATTCGAAATCGAAGTGGCGAAACGTCCGGCTGTTGGCGGGGGCGAGGGACATCACGTTGAACGGCGGGGTGGTTTCGTATTGATTGAAATATTCCTGATACGGCATCAGCAGGGCATTGCCGGTGACGCGGTAATTGTAATAGCCGAGCCAGCCTGCGCCGGCGGCGCCGATCAACACAATCGGCATCCAGACCTGCGGCGTTCGGTCCGCGCGCAGCAATACCGCCAGTACGGGCACGGCCAGCAGCAACCCTTCAAACGGGCGCGTGTACATCAGCACCACCACGCCCAGCCCCAGTATGCATGCGTAAAATGCGCTGCCGGGCGACCGCCTTCCTGCTATTCGCGCATAGGCCCCCACCACCAGCGCGCCGCCGGTGGCAGCCACGGCGCCTCCCCAATAGCTGTTCATCCAGTAACTGAAAAAACATAATTGGAGGCTGATGGCCGAGCCCAACAGCGCCCACGCCGGGGGCAGAAATCCCTGCAGCGCCCAGCACAACGCTGCGGCCATGGCTCCGCAACTCAGCCAGACGCCGAACCACGGGTGGCCCAGAACGCGCTCTCCGATTGCCATCGCCAGGGATTGTCCTGGTGGGTACTTCGAGGCATAGGTGGGTTTCTGTAAAATATAGATACTTTCAAAAAATTGCCAGAGCGAATGTGAAGAATTCGTGACGCGCCCGTGCGCGAAGGTATCGGCCTGCAGCAGATAGCTGAATTCGTCGTAAATGCTCGGGACCGGAGGCTGCCAGATGGGCAGGAGCGCGGCGCGCACCAGCAGGACCAAAGCCGCCGCCCCACAACAGCAAAGCGTCTGCCGCCGGGAGACGCTGGCCAGCAGGCGCTGCACCTTGGGGAAACCAAAAGTCATAGGTTCCAATTGTAAGAGCCGAAACCGTATGCGGCAAAATCCCGTCTCGAAACTCATGGGAAGTTTCCCTGGTCGCTATACGTATAGCCTTATCTTTTTTTTAGTTTCAGCCTTTGCCACCAATAACCTGGAGGCGCAAAAGCTTCGCATCTCCAGGCCCGTCGACAATCAAAATCTGGTTACTCTGAGCGGTCATATTCATGGAGGGGTCCGGCCCGAGAACGATCGGGGTCGCGTGGATGCGTCGCTCAACCTGCAATACGCCATGCTGGTCCTCAACCCCTCGGCGGCGCAGCAACAGGATCTGGATAATTTCCTCGTGCAGTTGCAGGTTCCGGGATCGGCGGATTATCATCGCTGGCTGACGCCGGAGCAATATGCCGCGCGTTTCGGCGTCGCTCAGGCCGACATCGATAAGATTACTGCCTGGCTTACCAGCCAGAACCTTAGTGTTGTATCCGTGGCGCGAGGACGCAATGCCATCGCTTTCAGCGGCAATGTACGGGCAGTTGAGAGCGCGTTCCACACGGAGATTCACAAATACGTGGTCAATGGCGAGAACCACTTCGCCAACGCATCCGAGCCCTCCGTGCCGGCGGCTTTCAGCGGGGTGGTCGGCGCTATTCACGGGCTCAACGATTTCCGCCTGAAGCCGCCTCATCATTCACTGGTGAAACTGCCCAGCGCCGATTACACCAACGCGAATCTGTGCGGCAACTATTGCCTCGCGCCCGACGATTTCGCCATTGAATACGACATCACGCCGCTCTATAACAACGGCATCAACGGGTCGGGGCAGAAAGTGGCCATCGCGGGGCAGACCCAAATCAATCTCTCCGACATCCAGAATTTCCGTAGCTTATTCGCGGATCTGCCTGCCAACGTGCCGCAAACGATCCTGGTGCCGGGGTCGCAGAATCCTGGTCTGCTGATAAAAAGCGGCGACCTTTCGGAGGCGGATCTGGATTTGGAATGGTCGGGAGCGGTGGCGCGCAACGCAACCATCCTTTATTACTATTCAAACGACGTTTTCGTATCGGCGAATTACATCGTAGACCAAGATGTCGCGCCAGTCATGAGCATCAGCTACGGAGATTGCGAGCAAGACACGTCGGGTTCGGATTTTGCGCTCTACAATTCGATCGCGCAACAGGCTAATGCGGAGGGTATTACCTGGATCAACGCGTCAGGCGACAATGGCGCGGTCGATTGCTATGGCGACAGTAACGCAGTCTACGGCTTGGGCGTGGACGCTCCAGCCAGCTTACCCGGCGTCACCGGCGCCGGCGGCACGGAACTGAACGAGGACGGCGGCAGCTACTGGAGCACTACCAATAACGCCAACAGTGCGTCGCTCAAGGGGTACGTGCCCGAAACCACATGGAATGATAGTGTAGCGGACGGCTCACCTTCGGCTTCGGGGGGTGGATTGAGCGCGATTTACACGAAACCTTCGTGGCAATCCGGCCCGGGTGTACCGAGCGATGGCCAGAGAGATGTGCCGGACATTTCGCTCTCGGCATCGGCCGACCACGATGGCTACCTTGTTTATACCGATGGCTCCCTTTCGGTCTTCGGAGGAACGTCCGTGGCCACCCCCACCTTTGCGGGGATGGTGTCGCTGATCAATGAATACCTGGTTTCCAACGGCCTGCAGGCGAGTGCCGGGTTGGGCAACATAAATCCCCGCCTGTACCAACTGGCGCAATCGGCGCCGAGCGCCTTTCACGACATCACTACGGGCAATAACGCCGTCGATCCCTGTCCCTCGAGGTCCAGAAGCAGCTGCAGCCCGACGCCGATCGGCTACAATGCGGAGCCCGGTTATGATCTGGCGACTGGACTCGGATCGGTGGACGCTTATAACCTTGCGACATCCTGGTCCACATCGAGCGTGACGGGTCCAACCACGACAATCAGCGTGATTGCCAGTTCGACCACCATTCTGCAGTCGAGCGGCAGCACCACGCTCATCGCGACGGTGACGAATTCGAGCGGCAGCGCGCCCACCGGGACGGTAACCTTCACGTCACAGGGGGCGACCCTCGGTTCGGCGACTCTGACGCCAGCTACAAGTTTGTCTTCGACCGCCAGTCTGACCTTGCAGGGGTCGCAGTTAACATCCGGCTCGGTTTCTATTCTCGCCAGCTACGGCACAGTGTCCGCCACCATCAGTCTGACCGTGACTCCATCCGGCGGCTCGCTGCTGATCCAGGGCGTGACCAATGCGGCTTCCTACCAGCCTATTTTCGCGCCCGGGGCCATCATAGCGATCTTCGGTACGCAGTTGGCAACATCCACCGCCAGCGCTTCCAGCGTTCCGCTGCCCACTCAGTTGGGCGGCGCTTCGGTCACCATTAACGGCATCTCCGCGCCGCTTTATTACGCTTCTCCGGGGCAGTTGAATGTGCAGATTCCGTATACGATAACGCCAAATTCACTCTCGTTCGCGACCCTGACCGTCAATTGCAACGGTCAAAGCGCCAGCACGCAATTTGCGGTGGAGGCCGCGGCGCCTGGCATCTTTACCGATCCGAGTACCGGCGGGCCGGTGGGCTATCCGACCGCTAAGGTGGGCCAGACCATCGCGCTCTACATGACTGGCGAGGGAGTCGATTCGCCATCGGCGGTGACGGGGTCCACACCTGCGCCCAACGTGACCCCGAAACCTGTGCAGGCCGTTTCGATTACCGTGGGCGGCGTCGCCGTGCCGACGCCCTACGCTTATATTGGAACGCCCTCATGGGCTATCGGCATCACCCAGGTTAACTTCACCGTTCCTTCGAGTGTGCCGGCGGGCATGCAAAAAGTGGTGGTGACGGTGGGCGGCGTGGCCAGTGCCGCGGCGAATCTGACGGTTACGAAGTAAGCTATTTGAGAGCCGGCCGATCTCTCTTCCGCGCCCGCCCTCGAATCTTCAGTTCGATCGGCGTCCCCACGAATCCAAACCGCTTGCGCAGCTGATTCGTCAGATATCGTTCATTCGAGAAATAAAGCGGCCCCGCCTTGTCCGTAAACAGCACAAACGAAGGCGGACGCACACTGGCCTGCGTCATATAAAGGATCTTCCGCTCATCGAAATCGAGCGTCTCCACAAACCGGTTCAACTCGCCCGTCGTTACCCGCTTTGTCGCCGATTCATAACATTCCTTGATCAGCCCGAACAGCTTATGCACGCCCGTCCCCACCTTGGCCGAAAGAAAAACCACCGGAGCATAATCGAGAAACTTCAGATGATACCGGACATTCTCCTCGAACTCTTTCTTCTTGCCCGTCGAAATCAAATCCCACTTATTCACGCACAGAATCACCGACCGTCCGCCTTCATGAGCGTACCCCGCAATGGTCGCGTCCAACCCCAGCACTCCCTCGCTCGCATCCATCACCACCACCACCACATCGGCCATGCGGATATTGCGCCGCGCCATCACCACGCTCAGCTTCTCCGCCATCAGCTTCGTCTTACCCTTGCGCCGAATCCCCGCCGTGTCGATGAAAATAAACTTCGTCCCATCGCGCTCGACGGTCTCGTCGATCGAATCCCGCGTAGTCCCGGCAATCGGCGAAACGATAGCGCGCTCCTCCCCGGTCAGCGCATTCAATAAGGTCGATTTCCCCGCATTGGGTCGCCCGATTATGGCGACCTTAATGCCGCGCTCCGGCAGCTCCGGCGGCTCCTCCGGAATCCCCTCGGTAATGTGATTGACAAATTCGTCGATGCCCAGCCCATGCTCCGCCGAAATGGGGAAAATATCCTTAATCCTCAGCGAATAAAAATCGTGGACCAGGCTCTCTTTCGCGCCGGTATCGGCTTTATTGACAGCCAAAGTAATCGGCTTACCGAGCTTCCGCAGCATCGCCGCCAGTTCGCGATCCGAGGAAGTAATCTCACTCCGCCCGTCCACCAGAAACACCACATGGTGAGCCGTTTCGAGCGCCACTTTCGCCTGCTTCAGAATCTGGCTGGGAATATATTCGTTGTCGTTCACGACAATCCCGCCCGTATCGATCAGCTCGAACCGGCGCCCCTCATAGCTGGTCGCCCCATGCAAACGGTCGCGCGTGATCCCCGGCTCATCGCCCACAATAGCCCGCCGCTGCCCCGTGATTCGATTGAAAAGAGTTGATTTACCAACGTTCGGACGGCCGACGATCACGATCGTGGGAAGCTTGTTCGGCATGTAGGGGGATCGCTTCATGGTATCAGGGACAGGCGGCGCCTAAAGTCGCGAAACGTTTCCGCCGATCTTCCTGCTATGTGGACTGATACGGCTGAATTGACCAGCGCCCCTGCTTCGCCCGCGCGGTTATCGGTTGATAACCTGCGTCTGGAATTCGAGTGCCACCTGCGGCGCACCCTCGCCAAGGATCGCTATTCCGCCACCGACCGCGACCGCTATGTCGCGCTCGCCCTCACCGTACGGGACCGATTAATCGACCGCTGGATCTCGACCCAGCAGACGCATCACAGCCGCAACGTAAAGCGCATCTACTATCTGTCTCTCGAGTTCCTCATCGGCCGCCTGCTCGGCAACAACGTCATCAACCTCAAGCTCGAAGAAAACTGCCGCGCCGCCATGGCCGAACTGGGCCTCGATTGGGAGGCGTTGCGCGACCGCGAAGTCGATGCCGGCCTCGGTAATGGCGGCCTGGGCCGTTTGGCGGCCTGCTTTCTCGACTCTATGTCCACTCTGAGTCTCCCCGCCATCGGCTACGGACTCCGCTACGATTTCGGCATCTTCAATCAGAAGATTGTCAACGGCTACCAGGTCGAACAACCCGACCAATGGCTCAAGCTCGGCTACCCCTGGGAAATCGCCCGCCCCGAGTACTCGTTTCCCGTTCAATTCGAAGGCCGCGTGGACGTCGTCGCCGGACCGAAGGGCAAGGAATGGCGCTGGGTCAATACCCGCAACGTCGTCGGCATGCCCTACGATCTGCCTGTTGTCGGCTACGGCGGAGGCACTGTCAATACTCTCCGTCTGTGGTCGGCCAAAGCAGCCGCCGATTTTGACCTCGACGATTTCAATCGCGGCGAATATGTCGATGCCGTCGCCAACAAAGTTCTGGCCGAAAACCTCACCAAGGTCCTCTACCCCAACGACAACATATTTAACGGCAAAGAGCTCCGCCTCAAGCAGGAGTATTTCTTCGTTTCCTGTTCGCTGCAGGATATCCTGCGCCGCTTTAAAGCGGGCGGCAATCGCTGGGACGAATTTCCCGACAAAGTGTTCATGCAGCTCAACGACACGCATCCCGCCCTGGTCATTCCCGAACTGATGCGCCTGCTGATGGATCGCGAAGGCGTTGGCTGGGACCAGGCGTGGGAAATAACTTCGCATGCGACCGGCTACACCAACCACACCATACTGCCCGAGGCCCTCGAGAAGTGGCCCGTCAGCATGATGGAAAAGCTGCTGCCGCGCACCCTGCAGATCGTCTACGAAATCAACGCCCGGTTTCTGCGCGATGTTTCTTCCCGCTATCTGCTCGACCGCGAGCGCGTGCGCCGCATGAGCATTATCCAGGAGGATGGAGAAAAGCTCGTCCGCATGGCCCACCTCGCCATCGTCGGCTCCTGCTCCGTCAACGGCGTCGCTAAGCTCCACAGCGAGCTTCTGCGCACCACTGTCTTGAAGGATTTTGCCGATTATTGGCCCGCTAAGTTCAATAACAAGACCAACGGGATTACCCCGCGGCGCTGGCTCCTGAAGGCCAATCCTTCATTGGCGAAGTTGATTACCGAGACTGTCGGCGCCGATTGGGTCACCGATCTCGATCGCCTCCGCGGCCTTGAGCCCCTCGCCGATCAACCCGGTTTTCAGTGCCGGTTCTTCACCGCCAAGCGGCGCAATAAAGAGGCGCTGGCACAGTACATCCACCGCGAACTCGGCATCACGGTCTCGCCGGATTCGCTCTTCGATGTACAAGTCAAGCGGCTGCACGAGTACAAGCGCCAACTGATGTTCATGCTGTACATCATCGTTCAATACAGCCGCCTCAAGAGCAATCCATCCATGGACATGCTTCCCCGGACCTTCATTCTCAGCGCCAAAGCCGCCCCCGGTTATGCCATGGCCAAGCTGATCATCAAGCTCATTAACCAGGTCGCCGAAGTGATCAACCGCGATCCGCAGGCCGCCGACAAGCTAAAGGTCGTCTTCCTCCCCAACTACCGCGTGTCGCTGGCGGAGAAAATTATTCCCGCCGCCGACCTCAGCGAACAGATTTCGCTGGCCGGCACGGAGGCGTCGGGCACCGGCAACATGAAGCTGCAACTCAACGGCGCGCTCACCATCGGAACCCTCGATGGAGCCAACGTGGAAATCATGGAAGAGGTTGGAGAAGAAAATATTTTCATCTTCGGCATGAACGCTCAGGAAGTGGAAAAACGCCGCTCCGGCTACAATCCATGGGATATCTACCACCACGACGACGAAATCCGGCGCGCCCTCGATCTCATCAGCCACGATTTCTTCAGCATGATGGAGCCTGGCATCTTCAAACCTATGATCGATGCGCTGTTGTCCCAGGGCGATACCTACATGGTTCTCGCCGATCTGCGGGCCTATATTCAGACCCAGGACCGCGTCGACGCAGCTTATCGGGATCGCACGGGATGGCTCACGAAGACTATTCTCAACGTCGCCCGCGCCGGAAAATTCTCCTCCGATCGCACCATCCGCGAATACGCGTCGCAGATCTGGCACGTCGATCCCTGTCCCATCGGCCCCGAGAGTTCCACCGGCGACGCTTCTGGCCAGGATATCCAGATCCTCGACGGCGTCCTGAAGTCGAACCGCCAGCCGATATGATCAACTGAACTCATGGGGGTCACGGCTCACTCTTCGCAAAGCTCCACGCCCGGCAGCCGCGCGCTCAAACGCTTCTTCCTGCCCGGCGGGGCCCTTGCCTCAGCCCACCCCGCCTTCGAATCCCGCCCCGGCCAGATCCAGATGGCCGTCGCCGTCGAAGAAGCCCTCGCCGAAAAACGTAAGCTGATCGTCGAAGCCGGCACCGGTACCGGCAAGACCCTCGCCTACCTGGTCCCTGCCCTGCTCTCCGAAAAGCGCGTCGTCATCTCTACCGGCACCAAAGCCCTGCAGGAACAGCTCTTTTTCCGCGACATCCCGTTTCTTGAAAAGGTGATCGGCCGCCCCCTGCGCGTCTGCTACATGAAAGGCCGCAGCAATTACGCCTGCCGCCAGAAAATCTACGAAGCCGAAAACTCCCCCGTCCTCAATGGCCTCGAAGAAGTCGCCGATTTTCAAATCATTCAAAACTGGGAAAAGACGACCGAACTGGGCGACCGCGCCGAGATCCGCACCCTGCCCGAAGAAAGCACCGCCTGGGGAAAAATCGACGCCCGCTCCGAGCTCTGCGCCGGCCAGAAGTGCAAACAGTTCGATCGCTGTTTCATCACCCTCATGCACCAGCGCGCCGCCGAAGCCGACATCATCATCGTCAACCACCACCTCTTCTTCGCCGACCTCGCCGTCCGCCGCGACGAAATGGCGCAAATCCTCCCCGACTACAATTCCGTTGTCTTCGACGAAGCCCACGACATCGAAGACATCGCCGGCCAGTACTTCGGCTTCTCCGTCAGCACATACCGCGTGCAGGACCTGCGCCGCGACATCTCCGTCCTCTCCCGCGCCCGTAAATTCGGCTCCGAAGAACTCGACCGCATCCTCATCCGCCTCGAAGAAATCTCCCTCCACTTCTTCGGCTCCCTACCCGGGGGCGACGGCCGCGCCAGTTTCACCGCCCGCGAACAATTCGCCGAAGACAATCGCGAAATCTATACCGATCTCCTCGCCGCCTTCGACCTTCTCATGAGCCACCTCAAGCTCATCCACGACGCGCCCGTCGAAGTGATCCCTCTCTTCCGACGCGCCCACGAACTCCGCAATGCCCTGCAATTCCTCATCGAAGGCGCCGACCCCACCTTCGTCCACTGGATCGAACGCCGCGGCCGCGGAGGCGTCTTCCTGCAGGCCACCCCCATCGACGTCGCCAACGTCCTCCGCCAGCACCTATGGGAAAAGGTCGACGCCGCCGTCCTGACCTCCGCGACTCTCGCCGTCTCCGGAGGCTTCGACTACGTGCAGGCGCGCCTCGGCCTCGAAAACGCCCGCACCCTCGTCGTCCCCAGCCATTTCGATTACCAGACTCAGGCGCTCCTGTACGTTCCGAATCACCTGCCCAACCCTTCCAGCCCCGCCTACGTGAAAGCCGCCAGCGAAGAAATTCTGCGCATCCTCACCGCCAGCCGCGGCCGCGCCTTCGTCCTCTTCACCAGCTATCAGCAGATGCGCCAGATCTACGACCGCGTCTCTTTCGCCATCGAACATCCCGTTCTCATGCAGGGTACCGGCCCGCGTATGGCCCTCCTCGACGAATATCGCGAGACCCCTAACTGCGTGCTTTTCGCAACGTCATCCTTCTGGCAGGGCGTCGACGTCCCAGGCGACCAATTGAGCTGCGTTATCATTGATAAGTTGCCGTTTGCGGTTCCCAACGACCCGGTGGTGGAAGCCCGCATCCGCAATGTGCGCGAGGCCGGAGGGAATCCTTTCTACGACTACCAGATTCCGCAAGCCGCCATCTCCCTCAAACAGGGGTTCGGCCGCCTGATTCGCACTGTGTCGGACCGCGGAGTGCTCGCCTTGCTGGATAACAGAATTACGCAGCAGCGCTACGGCCAGGTTTTTTTCGATAGCCTGCCGGATTACGCGTTCACCATGCGCATAGACGACGTGGAGAAGTTTTTCAATGTTTGAAGTTTCTGTGGAACATACTTTCGCGGCCGGACACGCGCTCCGCAATTACCGGGGTAAGTGCGAGAACGTCCACGGCCATAATTACCGCGTCCAGGTTACGCTGCGCGGCGAAAAGCTCGATGCCACCGGCATGCTGGCGGATTTCGTCGAACTCAAACGCATCCTCCGCGCCATTTCCGAGCCCCTCGATCACGTGTTCATCAACGATCTGCCGCCCTTCACAGAGCTCAATCCGACGGCTGAAAACATGGCTTGGTACTTCTGCGAAAAGCTGCAGGAACAACTCGGGGCCCAAAATCCGGTGGAAGTGGCGGAGGTGAAAGTCTGGGAAACAGACATCCAGTCCGCCACTTACCGGCCTTCTAGTCGGTCCAGTAAGTAACCAGCAAGCCTTCGCCCGCCACGTCCGCATCGATCGCATACTCCGCGATTCGGATGGAGTTCTCCCCATCCTGCGACTCAACTTCGAACGTTTCGGAAAAGCCCCCGGCCGAATTCGGCCAAAGCACGCGCGCCACACCGGCGAGCGTCCCCTTAGCCATCGATGGAACTCCAACGTAGGTCTTGCCCGTAAGCCCCGGAATCACCTGAAAGAACACCTTACAAGCGGTGATCGTCGGATCGGTGGTGAGCGGGACGGGCGTACCCGGCGTAGTAACGTTGAAGCGGCCTAAGCAGTTAAGTATCATTCGTTCTCCTTCGGCCGAATAGTAGAACGCGCCGCCGCCGAACCAGACCCGTCTTGCGGCTAACTCACAGAATCAAAGCAAAATCCAGTTCGAAAATATTCGTGACCACCCTCAACTCGCTCCACGCCCCGAGAGCACCTGAGGAATCGTCATCAACAAAATCCGCGCATCCAAACCCAAAGACCAGTTATCGATATATTGCAAATCCAGCCGCATCCACGATTCGAAATCAATCTGATCCCGCCCCTGAATCGCCCAAAGACACGTCAACCCAGGCCGCATCCGCAAACGCCGCCGCTGCCATCTTTGATACTGCGCCACCTCACTTGGAATCGCCGGCCGGGGACCCACCAAAGACATATTCCCCTTCAAGACATTGAACAACTGAGGCAGCTCATCGAGCGAAAACTTGCGCAGCCACTTACCCACCGGAGTCAATCGCGGATCGTTGCGAAACTTAGTAGCAATCTGCCGCTCCGTCAAATGCGCCACCTCATGCTGGCGCGCCTCCGCATCCGCCACCATGGACCGGAACTTATAACAGGTGAACATGCGCCCATTCAACCCACACCGAGTCTGCCGGAAAATAACCGGCCCGCGCGAAGTCGCCTTAACCAAAACCGCCACCAACAGCAAAACCGGACTGAGGATCACGATCGATACACTGGCCAAAGCCATATCGATACACCGTTTGGCAAACAACAAAACCGCATCGTCCGGAGCCGCCGTGAAAGTCAAAAGCGGAGTTCCACCCAACCGCTCCAGAGCCAGATTGCTGTTGACATGCGGGAAAAAATCCACCGCCACCCGGCTGCAAACCCCCTCCTCATCGCACCACAAAAATACTTCCTCGAGCGAAGGCAGCTGATCCGATTCAACGGCGAAATGGATCTCGTCAATCACATGCCGCGCCAGCATAGCCCGCAGGTCCTCCAAAGGAAAAACCGGATAATTCTCCGGAGTCTGGCGATCTCCATGAGGGGGAGCCAGAAACCCAACAATGCGAACCCCCTGGTCGTAGTACTGTTCCAGATTTCGCACCAGCCGATCCGCCCGCTCGCCCAGCCCGACGATGAGGATATAGCGCTCAACCCCGAACCGGCGGCTAACCAGCGGAAGCAGATTCCGCGCCGCAATACGAAATCCCGCCAGCAGAAACCAACTAAGAAAAATAAACAGCCCCAGAAATACACGGCTGATATCAAGGCGAGTGCCGAAGAGAATGAACACCACAAGAGCGAGCGAACTGTAACCCACCTGCCGAAACGAATCGCGCAGGATCACGCCAATGACTGCGGCGTCCAGCTTGCCATAGACGTTCAACCAATACCCGGTGCCGACCCAGGTAGCGATACTAACGCCAAGCAAAAGGGTTTTCACTTCTGGAACGAGATAAAACTGGTGGCTAAGGGGAAGCCACGCGCGGCAAAAATAAGCCAACTGAAAGGCCGCGGCAGTCAGCAATACATCGGATAAACCAAACAGAATCTTCGTTTTACGCTGCTGACTCCGAAACATGCGCCTGCCAGCCAGATTATCACGCCCCCACCAGACCCGGTGGGGCAGATTTCCGATGGGCCCGCGCCCCTCCTATAATCGAGGGATCGAAAACCACCTCCTGACCCGCGAACTTGAACTGCTGAATCCAACTCCCAAAGTCTCTCGACCCTCCTCGCCGAAGACTTCCAGGAATTCGCAAGCTCCGGTCGCATCTACACCCGAAGCGAGACCATAGAGGCGCTCCAAACCAATCCCCGCCCAAACATCTCCATCGCCGATTTCAAAGCAAAACTCCTTACCCAAGGAATCGCCCTCGTAACCTACCGAGCCATCAAACCCGATGGCATCTCATTACGAAGCTCGCTATGGATCTTCCGCGAAGGCCGCTGGCAAATCCTCTTCCATCAAGGAACGCAAGCCAGGGACTTGGCGCGCTAACAGATTGGTAGCCAGGCACTGCTAAAATGAAGTTTCCCGTCCCATTTGAACCAGCAGTCCATCATCGTTCGAGGTGCGCGCCTTCATAACCTGAAGAACCTGACGCTCTCGATTCCCCACAACCAGCTCACCGTCATCACCGGCGTGTCGGGTTCCGGGAAATCCTCGCTGGCGTTCGACACCATCTACGCCGAAGGCCAGCGCCGCTACGTCGAATCGCTTTCCGCCTATGCGCGCCAGTTCCTCGAACGCATGGAGAAGCCCGCCGTCGATGAGATCGAAGGCATCGCGCCGGGCATCGCCATCCGGCAGAAAAACTCCACCAGAAACCCGCGTTCCACGGTCGCCACGTCCACCGAGGTCTATGATTTCATGCGCCTGCTGTGGGCGCGAGCAGGGCGCACCTTTTGCCCCATATGTGGCCGGCGCGTCATCAAGGACACCGTCGATCACGTAGCGCAGGCCATGCTCGCGCAACCGGAAGGCACCCGGTATTACGTCCTGTTTCCCGTAAAGCACGAGGCGGGCGAAGTTCCAAAAGACCGGCTCACCGAATTGCGCGCGCGCGGCTTCAACCGGCTGTGGCAGCGCGGCACGGTATTCGAATTCTCCACCCCCGAATCGCTGCTCGATATCGATTGGAACCAGCCTGTGGCGATTCTGGCCGACCGCCTGGCCATCGCTCCCGACCTGCACCAGCGCATCGTCGATACCGTCGAAGCCTGTTACCGCGAATCGGGCGAAGCAATCTTCGAGGACGCGAAGACCGGCGAGCGTCTGCTCTTCAGCGAGCGCTTCATCTGCAAGTACGACGACATCGAGTTCCGCGAGCCGGAGCCGATTCTTTTCAGCTTCAATAGTCCCGCCGGCGCCTGCCCCCGCTGCCAGGGCTTCGGCAACACCATCGATTTCTCCCTCGACCTGATTGTCCCCAATCGCGGACTCTCGCTCGATCAGGGCGCCGTCGAGCCATGGACCAAGCCCAAAGGCAAAGAGTGGATGGACGATTTCCGCAAGCAGGCCGCCGGCCGCGTGCGCTTCAATGTCCCCTTCTGCGATCTCACCGAAGACGAGCAAAAGCTGGTGCTCGAAGGCGGCAAGAAAGTTGACGGAGTCCGCCAGTTCTTCAATTTCCTCGAGACGAAGAAATACAAGCTGCATGTGCGCGTCTTCCTCAGCCGTTACCGCGGCTATGCCCGCTGTCCCGAATGCGGCGGCTCGCGTCTGCGCAAAGAGGCACTCTACGTGACCGTCGGCGGTAAGACTATCGCTCAGGCGGCGCGCATGAATATCGCCGAGGCCTTCGCCTTTTTCGACGCCCTGGAACTGACGCCCGAAGAAACCGGGATCGCCGGCAAGATCCTTGTCGAGATCCACCAGCGCCTTAAGTTCCTCAATGATGTAGGCCTCGAATACCTCACGCTCGACCGGCTGTCGGCGACGCTGTCGGGCGGCGAAGCCCAGCGCATCCAACTCGCCACCTGCCTCGGCTCTCGGCTGGTAGGCGCCTGCTACGTTCTCGACGAGCCGTCGATCGGATTGCACTCTCGCGATACCGCGCGCCTCCTCAAAATACTTGGTGAACTGCGCGATCTGGGCAACACCATCATCGTGGTGGAGCACGATCCCGACGTCATGCGCGCCGCCGACCATGTGATCGATCTGGGTCCTGGCGCGGGCGAACTGGGGGGGAACATCATATTCGAGGGCGATTATCCGGCGCTCATCGCCGACCGCAATGGCTCCCTGACCGGCCGTTATCTGCGCGGCGAAGCCCACGTCACTCAGCCCAGGCACCGCCGCCTGCCCGATCCGAAGAGGATGCTGAAGTTCTACGGCGCATATGTTCACAACCTCAAAGGCGTGAACGTGACGATCCCGTTGCGCATGATGACGGTGGTGACCGGAGTGTCGGGATCGGGCAAGTCCACGCTGGTGCACGATGTGGTTTATAAGTCGCTCCAGGCGCGGGCAAAGAACGAGGAAGGGGCGGTCGACGGCGATAACGATAACGACAACGACGCTCCGCGCATGACCTGCACGCGGATGGAAGGCGCCGAAGCGGTGCGCGAAGTGGTGATGATCGATCAGACTCCCATCGGCCGCACGCCGCGCTCGAATCCGGTCACTTACATCAAGGCGTTCGACACTATCCGCGGCCTGTTTTCAGCCACCCGCGAAGCCGAAAAGCGCGGTTACTCGGCAGGGCATTTCTCGTTCAACGTGCCCGGCGGGCGCTGCGAAACCTGCCAGGGCGATGGCACGGTTACGGTCGAAATGCAGTTCCTCGCCGACGTGGAATTGGTGTGCGAAGAGTGCAAAGGAACGCGTTTCAAGAGCGCCATCCTCGATATCAAATACAAAGGTCTGAACATCCACGAAGTGCTGCAGTTGACTGTGCGCGAGGCGATAGGCTTCTTCCATGACACCCCACGGCTGGTCACGCGCCTGAAGCTGCTCGATGAAGTGGGTCTCGGCTATCTGCGGCTGGGGCAATCGGCAACCACGCTCTCGGGCGGCGAAGCCCAGCGCGTCAAGCTGGCGGCCCATCTGGTGCAGGTCACGAATGAAGGGACCTTGTTCATCTGCGACGAACCAACCACCGGCCTGCATTTCGACGACATCAACAAGCTGCTCGCCGCCTTCGAAAGATTGATCGACAGCGGAGGTTCGCTGCTGGTGATCGAGCACAACCTCGACGTCATCCGGGCGGCCGACTGGATCATCGACATGGGCCCGGAGGGTGGCGAACGTGGCGGCCGTGTGGTCGGGGAGGGTCCGCCGGAGGCCATCGCGCAGATCGCCGACTCATACACCGGCCGGTTCCTGCGCGGTGGCCCCGTTACTCGACCTTGAACTGCGCCTTCTGCGTCACCGTTTGATTGCCAAACCCGTCGCGCGCCGTGATCGTCACCGAGTAGGCGCCCTTCGCCATTTCGGGCTGCAGCGTCAGACTGAAGATACCGGGCACCCACGGCTGCGGATAGAAGGCCTGGCTCTTCTCGACCGCCGCATCCTGCTGGGCGAATAACTCCTTGCCTTCGCTGTTGGCCACGGCCACGTCGTAAGCTACATCGATGGCGTTCTGCTCGCCGTACTTGTAGCCGGTCACATCGAAGCGCACCCAGACCATATCGCCGGCGCGATAAGCGGCAACTTTCAGAGGCGCCGCGTCGTCCGGCCCGCGATAGAAACCGAGTTCGCGGATGGTCAGCGTGGGGCTGGGCCGGACATCCCGTCCTTCCACCGCAAACGTCGTTTCGCCGGAAGCGGTCTGATGAGTCTGCTCATCAATCGCCTCGAATTTGATATGGTAGATCCCCGGCGGAGCAATGGCCGGAACCTGGAACTGCGAATGCAACACCGGCTTCCAGTCTTTATCCTCCTGGCCCAGCGTGGTTCCGATAGCAACTTCATCCTGCGCCGCGATAGCCGTGCCGCGGGGATCGAAGGCCTGCGCGTGGCCCGTGATCTGCACCTTCCCCGTTGCCGACGTCTTGAAATTCGCCACCCCGAAACGGAAGAAGAGCGTCTCGCCCGCGATCAACTTCTGCCCGCCGGCGAGAGGGGCGCCATCCTCGAACTGAGAAACGACCGGGCTGACGACCCGGAAGCCGGCACCGGGCTTAGGCTCCTGGCCCTGCACGAGCAACACTGAAAGCGCTATAAAGAGGATACCGGTGAAAGACCGCGTCACCTCCCAATTCTACTTCTTTTCGGCCGAATCTACTTCTTTCCGGCCGGAGCGCTCTTCAGGATGTCCGGCGCGTCGCTTTCAGCTGCTCCAGCCGGGGCCGCCCCCTCCGAGTGCTCATGCACGAAATTGAGAGGAATGTCCAAATAGACGTCGCTGTCGCTCGTATCGTCCGTGAGTTTCAGCTTATAGTGGCCCGCCGGTGCGTCAAACGCGGCATATCCCTGCTCAGTTTGCCCGCTGCCCACCTTGCGCACCACACCCAGCCATTGCTGCACGCCGGTGCCGTCGGTGAGTTCGGGATACTGCTTGCCGGAATCGTCCACCAGCGCCAGGCTGGGGATGGTCGCCTCGGAGTTTCCGCTGTTGGAAACGCTCACCTGCACCAGATAAAACCGGTGTTCCGGGGTACGTGGGCTGGCTTCGTCGCCCAGGTGGGGTTCAGTTTCCGCGTCGATAACGTTGTAGGTCAGGCGGTCCACAAAGGCCTTCTCGCCGGCCGAGAAGGTCTTAACTTCGCGGGCGGGCTTGGGAGTCGAGCATGCGGCGAGAGCAATCAGGAATGCAGGCAGCAGGGCAGACAGGGCTAAACGCATGGTTATAGTATGAGCATTTTCGCACAAATCACAAGGAAACCGTGATGATTGTCTAGGGTTCCGCTAGCGCAACTCCGCCGGTTTCAGGAGCTTAAAATCCACAACGTCGCCTCCCGAGATATGGGTGGTCTTGACCGCCGGGTTCTTCATTGAGTTTACGGACACGAACGCCACCGCCGGATTTCTGTCCTCTCCAACAAGACGGTATTGATGGCCGTCCACGTCCACTGACCAAAGAGCAAGACCGATTCCGGAAACATCCCCGTTCTTTCCCGACACAATCGGAACCACGAGGGCGCCCGACTCCGCGGGAATTGCGAGACGCGAATCCGCACCCATAACATCCTCTGCAATCGATGCCCGCACCGGGGTCGGGTTGGGCGTCGCGGAGTCGAGTGGCCCCAGCATCCTTACGCTGATGATGCCGGGCGCCAGATGGCGGGACTCCGACTTACGTGGCGGCGTCGCAGGCAGACCGTGCGGGGGCTCCGCGGCCGTCGCCTGGGGCCCCGGCTGCTCTCGGTCGGACTTGCCGCATCCCACGGCCACCGCGTACATAATCGCAACCACCACTAAGGGGAAGGTTTTCAAACGGGAGTGATTCCTTGAGATTTCTCAGTCTACCGCATGTTTGCGCAAGCGAACTCTACTTTTTGTGGGCTCGGATCATTTGCGCATACTTCAGCTTCTGATCGGAGTTGAGTATCTGCATGACGCGGCTGTTGCCGTCAGCCAGAAGATGGTCATAGTAATGCGAAAAATCGTCGAGTATGGCGGTAAGTTGGCGAGCCTGATCGTCCGTAAGATCGAGCTGATCCTTGAATTCTTTGGTATTCATCGGAAAGCCGTCCGCTGGCGGGGAAGAGCCGTGCAGGCCCGGGTGAACCCAGTAACTCATCACCACGGCGCCCAGCACGCCTCCGCAGAGAAAAACCAGGAGGAGAGAAACGATGGCAACGCGTTCAGCGGGGCGAGGCAGAGTAACGGAAGACATGCCTGATTGCCGCCGTTCTATTGTCCGTAACTCGCCAGGGTGACCAGGATACGATCCCGGTCGGAGCTTTCACTGTGCACGCTGTTCACATCGTGCTGGGCCATTATGGTGGCGGCGTCGACGCCCCCGGCGGAAGACTCCCGCGTCACCAGAAAACTCCCGAGCCCTGCCAGCAACAGCAGGGACGCGAACGCGACCCTGCGGAAAAATGCCGCTCCCGGCGAGAACAGGCCCCAGGCCTCTTTGCGCTGATCCTCGACAATGCGCATGGCGACCCGATTGTAGAAGCCCAGCGAAGGCCCGGGGGCGGTTTCGACGGCGGGCTTCAATTCACCAATCAGGCGCGAGACTTCGCCCATTTCAGCCACCCGATCCCGGCACTCGGCACACGCATTGAGGTGGTCGTAGAACGCCTGCGACGCACTCCCGCTCAAGTGCCTTTCAAGTTCGTCCACTAGAATGTCGTGCATATCGATTTCTGTCCAAAACCACGAACAGCCCTCACTGTTCAAATGCAAACCAGCCAAACGCGAATTCAGCCTGCTTCAGCGAATTCAGACTACTTCACGGAAGGAGCTTTGTCCAGACGCTGAGAGGCCTTCACCAGTTTCTGGCGGGCCCGGAACAATTTAACCTTTATTGTGTTCTCGTTCATCTTCAGCATGGAGGACAACTCTTCCACCGAATATCCTTCCACTTCCTTGAGAAGCAGAAGCCGCTTCTCTTCGTCCGACACGCGGCCCAGCAACTTCACAATATAATCCCGCCGCGCCAGAGAAGAATCCGTCCGAGCCCCGCGATCGAGCGCCGGCTCGCTGTTCTCCACCCGACGCACTTCATCCTCGCTCATGTCGCTCTCGTAGACGAGCTTCCGGACCTTCTTCTTACGGAGATAGTCGAAACACTCGTTAACGGTGATTTTATAGATCCAGGTGATCAGAGAACTGCGGAAGTCGAAATTGCGGATGGAGAAATAAACTTTGGCGAAAACCTGTTGAGCGATGTCTTCCACATCGTTGCGCTGCCGGACGATACCGTGGATGATCGAGAAAACCTTCGATTGGTAGCGCTCCACGATTTCACGGAACGCGGTTTCATCGCCTGCTTGAGCGCGGCGCACCAGCGCGCCTTCTGGAGTGTTCTCGTAATCCACTCTGGTCCTGAAAACGGATCTTTTGCCGAATACCGGGAGTGGAAGAGCGCCGCTCAGTGTTTCCATACACCCGTTCCGACGTGCTTCGCGATCCGACGGTTTCACCGAAAGCGCATGCACTTCATGCGCAAGATGAAGATAGCAGATCGGATGCCAGTCCCGGACGTCCGTATCGCCAAACGGGGCGGGCCCGCTGCAGCCCGCGAACACGATGAATCTTTGAGGCCACGCGGTGCGTCCTGTATAATGGTTAACTCAACGGCATTATTAACAAGGAGATTCACATGGTCAACCTGACAGAGACCGCGATTTCGAAAGTTAAAGAGATTCTCGACACCCAGGAACCCAAGCCGACAGGACTGCGCATTGCGGTGGTGGGCGGAGGCTGTTCCGGGTTCAGCTATTCCATGGCGTTCGAAAACGCACCGAACATGCTCGACAAGACCTATAATTACGATGGCCTGAAGGTTTTCGTGGATCAAGCCAGTCTGTTGTACCTCGACGGCGCCGAGGTCGATTATGTGGAATCTCTTGAAGGCTCAGGGTTTAAATTCAGCAACCCCCAAGTCAAATCGACTTGCGGCTGCGGCAGTTCTTTCAGTGTTTAAACCTCTTTTTAATCAATGGCTTATAAAGAGCGGCCCGTTGACGGGGCCGCTCTTGCTGTTTATTGGTGCGTACTGGTACTTTCAAGCCAGCGGAAAAGGCGTTTTCTCGCGGAAAGCTCTTGCCAGGGGGAGTGCGTCCTGTTAGTATTCCTATGAAGTCCCCATGCTAGGCAGGAGGTGGTAGACGCCTTCGGGGGGAACTGAAAGGGCAAAACGAACATGAACAGTGCTTTTCGGAGAATAATGATGTTGGGCGCGGGTGCTCTTGTGGCGTCGGGCTTGGCCAGCGCAACGAACATTGAGGGTTTTACAACCACGTATCCGATCGGCGGACAAAATCCGAACACCGATTTTAACTACACGCTGACTTTGCCGGAGTTCAACAACGACGGCGGGATGTACACGCTCACGGGCGCAACTCTTTATTTTTACGTCGTGGAAAACGTGTCGACCGTGACGCTGACTAACGCCGGGACGAATGCCCAGACAAATTTTGAAGCGACCGCTACCTCGAACGTTGTCGACAACACTAATCCGACAGGGCCGAACGGTCACATGACGAATAGCTTATCGGCGGGCGACATCTATAACGGCGAAACCCTTACCTTGTTCGATAACTCAGCCGGAATTGGCGTACCGTCCGCCGGTTTGATCAGCCTGGGCGGCGACGCAGATCCTGCTTGTGCGCCAAATACACCATCGATGACCTGTAGTTCGGTTACGTTCACCGGCATTACGGACAGCAACATCACCGACGGGAGCTTCGGCGGTGTTGCAGGGACGGGAGTTGATGGGGTAACCGGTGCTCAAAAAAATCTTGCTGACTATTTGAGTTACGTCGGGACCAGCACCTTCACGCTGGCCGGTGGTACATATGGACTGGTTTCCATCGGTGGTGGCGGAAGCGTCGGCGGGACAGTGATTTCGACTGGCAATCTCGCGGCTGAGATTGACTACTCTTACACGATTAATTCAGGCACCCCCGAGCCAGCCTCAATGCTCCTGCTCGGATCCGCCTTGGTCGGGCTTGGATTTTTCCGGAAGCGCCTGAAGCAATAGTAAGTAGCTGTTGCGCGATTCGTTCTTACGCCTTTTCGTTTCGGGGCCGGATTCCATCCGGCCCCGTTGCTTTTTGGCTACACTCACTACTTCGCGTCCCGCCAGTTTTTTCCCGTTCCTGTTTCCACTACAAGGGGTACCGTCAGTTCCGCAACCCCCTCCATCTCCTGTTTCACCAACTGGGCGACCGCCTCGGTTTCCTCGGGCGGGGATTCGAGAACCAGTTCATCGTGAACCTGCAGCAGCATCTTGCTCTGCCGGCCTGCCAGCGCTTTGTCTATACGCACCATGGCCAGCTTGATCAGATCGGCGGCGGTGCCCTGAATGGGCGAATTGACGGCGGTGCGTTCGGCGAATCCACGGGCATTGGGGTTGCGGCTGTTCATGTCCGGAATTGCCCGCTCGCGGCCGAACAGGGTTCGGGCAACCCCGGTTTCACGTGTCCGCGCAATGGTTTCGTCGATAAACCTCTTGACTCCGGAGTAACGGTCGAAGTAGTTGCGGATGTAAAGATCCGCCTCCTTGCGCGATATCCCCAGATTGGCAGCCAAACCAAAAGAGCTGATGCCGTAGACAATCCCGAAATTCACCGCCTTGGCGTTGTTGCGCGCTTCCTTGCTCACCAGCATGGGCGGAACGTTCATCACCTCGGCGGCGGTCCGGGTATGAATGTCCTCGCCGTTGCGGAAGGCATCGACGAGTACCGGGTCTTCCGACATGTGAGCCAGCAGCCGCAGTTCGATCTGGGAATAATCGGCTACCACGAGGTTCCACCCCTCGCGCGGCACGAAGGCGGCGCGGATCTCGCGGCCCAGTTCGGTTTTGATGGGAATGTTCTGCAGATTGGGATTCGACGAGGAAAGCCGCCCCGTGGCCGCTCCCATCTGGTTGAAACTGGTGTGCAGGCGGCCAGTGGCTGGATCGATCAGCGCCGGCAGGGCATCCACGTAGGTGCCCTTCAGCTTGGTCAACTGGCGATAGTCAAGCACCTTGCGGACAATGGGAAATTCCGGCGCGAGGGCTTCGAGGATATCGGCAGCGGTTGAGATGGTTTTGCCCTTGCCATAGCGCACGGGGGCGGGCAGGCCCATCTCTTCGAAGAGCACGCGCCCCAGTTGCTGGGGCGAGGAAATATTAAATTCGTGCCCGGCCAGCGCGTGGATTTCGAGCACCAGTCTCGATATTTCGGTGTCCATGAGGGCCGAGAGCCGCGCCAACTCCATGGCATCGACGCGGATGCCGGTGTGTTCCATGCGAGCGAGCACCTGGGTCAGAGGCAGTTCGATGTCTTCGTAGAGCCGGCGCAGTCCCCGCCGGTCGATTTCGGGGCGGAGGCGATCGTTCAGTTCATAAATATAGAGGGCGCGCTCATCGGCCCGGGGACCCACGCGCAGGTCCAGGCGGCGCTCGACCATGGTCTCAAGCGAGCAGCCGCCGGGGTCGGCATCGAGCAGGAAGGCGTAGAGCGCAATATCGTCGGCGAAACCGGCCGTCTGGATTCCGCGCTTCAAAAGATGCAGGGTCAGGTTTTTCAGATCGGCGGCGGCTTTCGGAATCGCCGCGTCTTCGAGCACCCCCCGCAATTCCCCCACACGCGAAGCGGGGAGGCTGCGCGCTTCGCCGGCCCGGCACGCGAGACCAAATTCATCGGCAAGCTCGGGCGCAAAGCTGATGGCCAGCGGCTGACCGGAGGCTCCGTCGACATAGCCGCACACCGCGGTCGCGTCTTCGAGGACGGCGAAGTCGCGCGTACGGGAGTCTTCGGACGGTCCCAGTTCCTTGAGGTGGGTGAAGAACTCAAGCTCCTTATACAGGGGCTTGAGCAGTTCGGCATCGGCCTCGTGCGTGCGCAGGGATTCCAGCTCGAAAGGAACCGGAACGTGGCAGTCGATGGTCGCGAGCTTCTTGCTGAGGAGGATGCGGTCGCGGTTATTCTGCAGACTCTCGCGGTACATCCTCTTCGAAACCTCGGCGGCGCGGTCCAGGGCGGCTTCGACGGAGCCAAACTGGCCGATCAGATCTTTGGCGCCTTTGTCGCCGATGCCGGGAGCGCCGGGGATATTATCGATGGCATCGCCTCTCAGCGCCAGCAGGTCAGCCACCTGGCCGGGTTCGACTCCCATGAACTCCTTTACTTTGGCGGGATCGTACCAGGTGTCGTCCTTGGCCGGATTGAGCATGGAGACGCGGTCGGTGACAAGTTGCAGCATGTCTTTATCGCTCGAAACAATCACCACTTCGCAACCCCCTTCGGCGGCCTGCCGGCTGAGTGTGCCGATTACGTCGTCGGCCTCAAATCCGGCGTACTGAATCATGGGGATGCGGAGGGCTTCGATCAGACGGCAGACATACGGGATCTGCTCGGCGAGATCGGCCGGCATTTCGGCGCGATTAGCCTTATATTCCGCATATTCGGTTTCGCGATGGGTTTTACCGATGCTTTCGAAGATGGCGGCCATGTACTTCGGCTCGAAAGTGCGGGAGAGTTTCCGCAACATGTTATTGAAAATAAAGACGGCTTCGGTGGAGAGGCCAGCCGTGGTGCGCATGGGAGGAGCGCCGGTGCGGGCACGCGCATGGTAGGCGCGAAAGATGAATCCGTAGGTATCGATCAGGAAGAGGCGCGGAGCTTGCACTGCGGCCCATCATAGCGGATCGGGTCGGCAACTGCGTCAATGGGCCACCCTCCGTTCCGCAGGCCGAAACCGGAAGTGAGGCTGTCATGCGGCACATTGTAGCGCTTTCGATACACCGGGCATTCGCTTACTCTTTCGGTATCAAATATTTACAGACCCGCATCAAAATAGTAGCTAGGATGTTAGACGTAGTTGGGATGGAGTGTATCTTTGCGTTTTGAGACGACGATTCAGCGCTCGGTGGAAGTGAGCGGCGTGGGCTTGCACAGCGGCGTTCCGGTGAAGTTACGGATGTTACCCGCGCCGGCAGGGTCGGGCATCGTTTTTCGCCGGCCCGATCTGGAAAATTTCCCCATTTCGGCCAGCTGGAAGCATGTGGCGCGGGTGAGCTACGCGACCAGCCTGATGCGGCAGGGTGTGCTGATCCAGACTACCGAACATTTGCTGAGCACGCTTTACAGCTTCGGCATCGACAACGTGGCGCTCGAAGTGGACAACCTGGAGGTGCCGATTCTGGACGGCAGCGGCAAGCCGTTCGTCGAGATGCTGCGTACGGCCGGATTACGCCAGTTGCGGCGCAAGCGGCGCTATCTGAGGATCCGGCGGCCGGTGACGGTGGAGGACGGCCGGAAGCGGATTTCGATCATCCCGCACGATTCCTTCCGGCTGACCTGCGATATCGATTTCCCGCGGCCCATCGGCAGGCAATCGATCGAGATGGAGGTGACGCCGGAGCGCTATGCGGAGGAGCTTTCCCCGGCGCGTACTTTCGGCTTCGACCGCGAACTGGATCAGTTGCGGGAAATGGGGTTAATCCGCGGCGCCTCCCTAAGCAATGCCGTGTGCTTCACGGAGGATGGGGTTTTGAATCCGGAGGGGCTGCGGTTTGCGGACGAATGCTGCCGGCATAAGGCACTGGATTTGATCGGGGATCTGGCGTTGATCGGGCGGCCTTTGCTGGGGCATGTGATTGCGGAACGGGCTGGGCATGCCATGCATACGGCTTTGGTGGCGAAGATTATGTCGGATTCGTCGTTGTACGAAGTTGTGACGTTCGATCAGCTGGCTTTGCGAGTGACCGAGGCTCTGGTTTCCTGATATGGCTAAGCGGAAGAAGCAGCTTTTCAGCGCTTCGAAGGAAGTCCGCGCGATTGCCCGGGAGCGGGTAGGGCGCGTCAAGGCCGGGGTTGTAATCGTTCCTAAGGCCGAGCGGAAGCCGAAGTACAAGCTGGATCCGTTAAAAGAGACCGACAGGCAATAGTGCCTGTCGCACACTTGACAACGGCGCACTCATATTTCATAATTGGGTTGAGCTAAATCATGCGGGCGCTTCCGCACTCAAAAGTTTCCTAAAGGAGGTCCTCAGAAAAAGGACATGGGCAAAATTATTGGTATCGACCTCGGCACTACGAATTCGGTAGTTGCGGTCATGGAAGGTGGCCAGCCGACGGTCATTGCGAATCAGGAAGGCGCGCGTACGACGCCGTCGGTGGTGGCGTTTACCAAGTCCGGCGAGCGGCTGGTAGGGCAAGTGGCCAAGCGTCAATCGATTACGAACCCCGAGAATACGATTTTTTCGATTAAGCGGTTCATGGGCCGGCGCGCCGACGAAGTTTCCGAAGAGCAGAAGATGGTTCCGTACAAGGTGGTACGGGGCGAGAATGGCGACGTTCGGGTAGATATCCTCGGCAAGCGGTATTCGCCGCCGGAGATTTCCGCCATGGTGCTGACCAAGCTGAAGGAAGCCGCCGAGGCTTATCTGGGCCAGAAGGTCACCGAAGCCGTGATCACGGTTCCCGCCTACTTCAACGACGCGCAGCGGCAGGCCACCAAAGACGCGGGCAAGATCGCCGGTCTGGACGTCAAGCGCATTATCAACGAGCCGACGGCGGCGGCGCTGGCCTACGGTCTGGATAAGAAGAAGAACGAAACCATCGCGGTGTACGATTTCGGCGGCGGTACGTTCGATATTTCGATCCTCGAAGTGGGCGACGGCGTGGTGGAAGTGAAATCCACCAACGGCGATACGCATCTGGGCGGCGACAACATCGACCAGCGGGTAATGGACTGGATCGTCACCGAGTTCAAGAAGGAACAGGGCATCGATCTTTCGAAAGATCAGATGGCGCTGCAGCGGCTTAAAGAAGCGTCGGAGAAGGCCAAGATGGAGCTTTCGACGCTGCTCGAGACGGAAATCAATCTGCCGTTCGTGACGGCGGATGCGACCGGTCCCAAGCACCTCTTGATGAAGCTGACGCGGTCGCGCTTCGAACAGATGTGCGAAGACATTTTCCAGCGCTCGGTGGGCCCGTGCAAACAGGCTCTGACGGATGCCGGCGTGACGCCCGACAAGATCGACGAAGTGGTGCTGGTAGGCGGTTCGACGCGCATTCCACGCATCCAGACGATCGTGCAGCAGCTCTTCAATAAAGAGCCGAACAAGACGGTGAATCCGGATGAAGTGGTGGCGGTAGGGGCGGCCGTGCAGGGCGGCGTTTTGGGCGGCGAAGTGAAAGATGTGCTGCTGCTCGACGTAACCCCGCTGTCGCTGGGTATCGAGACGCTGGGCGGCGTGTTCA
The DNA here is from genome assembly GCA_963719785.1 of Terriglobia bacterium. GTDB lineage: Bacteria > Acidobacteriota > Terriglobia > Bryobacterales > Bryobacteraceae > BOG-234. The sequence goes on along the minus strand of CAVRCX010000018.1, from coordinate 627,696 downwards.
CCAAGCTGATCGACCGCAACACGACGATTCCAACGCGTAAGAGCGAGGTGTTCTCGACGGCGGCCGATAACCAGACTTCGGTCGAGATCAAGGTGTTCCAGGGCGAGCGCGCCATGGCCAAGGACAACCGTCTGCTGGGCGTGTTCCAACTGGTGGGGATTCCCCCCGCCGCGCGCGGTATTCCGCAAGTGGAAGTGACCTTCGATATCGACGCCAATGGCATCCTGAACGTGGCGGCGAAAGACAAATCGACCAACAACGAGCAGAAAATTACCATCACTTCTTCCTCTGGCCTGTCGAAGGACGAGGTGGACAAGATGGCGAAAGATGCCGAATCCCATGCCGCCGACGACCGCAAGGCCAAGGAGCATATTGAAGCGCGCAATCGTGCCGACGCGATGGTTTATAACGTCGAGAAGACGCTGAAAGAGCATCGCGACAAGATCAGCGACGCGGACGCGAAGAATATCGAGGCGTGCCTCGAGGATGTCAGGAAGGGCATCAACGAGGGCGATCCGGACAAGCTGAATGCGGCGACGGATCGGCTGACGCAGGCGAGCCACAAACTGGCCGAGGCGATGTATAAAGCGTCATCGCAGCCGTCGGGGCAGGGTCCGCAGGGCGCGCCTCCGCCGCAGGATGGGGCGGGCGGCGGCAAGCCGAAAGAAGATGTGGTGGACGCCGAATTTGTCGACGTGGATGACAAGAAGTAAGTAAGACAAGAATGGGGCAGGCTTGACCACGGGTTACGCCTGCCCTTTCCGACATTTATGCCGTCAGCACCTAAACACGATTATTACGAGACGCTGAGCGTCGATAAGAACGCTTCGGACGACGACATCCGAAAGGCGTACCGGAAACTCGCGCGCAAATATCATCCGGATCTGAATCCGGGGGATAAGGCGTCGGAAGATCGCTTCAAGAATGTGCAGGAAGCCTACGACGTGCTGAGCGATGCGAAAAAGCGCCAGATGTACGATCAGGTGGGTTTTTATTCGGAGAACGGCTTTCCCGGCGCGGGCGCGGGCGGCCCCGGCGGTGCCCGGCACCCGAACATGGATTTCGGCGGCTTCGATTTTTCGGATATTTTCACCAAAGCACAGCAGGAGAATGAGAGCCGGAGGACGGCCACCGGCGCCGGCGGTACGGGATTCAAGGACATTTTCAGCCAGTTCTTTCGCGGCGGGGAGGGTGGCGCCGCGGGGGAGCCCGAGCCGGAGAAGGGCGCCGATCTGGAATACGGGCTCAACATCACTTTCTGGCAGGCCATCAAGGGCACGCAGACCAAGATAGAAATTACCCGCTACGAGCAATGTCCGCATTGCCATGGAACGGGCGGAAATGAATCCGGGTCGGTGGCTTGTCCGCAATGCAACGGCACGGGCAGCGTGTCGCAGATGGCGGGCAACATGAAGTTCAATCTCACCTGCCCGCGTTGTAACGGCAAGGGCCGGCTGAAGAATGCGTGCCCGTACTGCCACGGCGACGGGCGCATCGCGCATACCGAATCGGTGGACGTACGGATCCCTGCGGGTGCCCAGAATGGATCGCGTTTACGAGTGGCCGGCAAGGGCAACGCTGGGACCATGGGAGCGCCTCCGGGCGATCTCTACATCACTACGCACGTGCTGGAGCATCCGCTGTTCAAGCGCGAGGGCGACGATATTCATCTGAAGGTTCCGGTAACGGTGCCCGAAGCGGGGCTGGGCGCCAAGATTGAGGTGCCGACCATCGACGGCAAGACCCTGCTGAAAATTCCGCCGGGCACGCAGAACGACCAGAAGTTCCGTTTGCGCGAGCGCGGCGTAATGAATACGCGTAAAGGCACGCGCGGCGATCAGATCGTGCAGGTGACTCTGCAGATGCCGGATACGCGCAATGAGCGCACCAAGGAAGTGCTGCGGCAGTTGACGGACTTGTATCCGGAAGATCCGCGCAAAGATCTGTGGGAGGACCAGCCGGATGCGTGAAAAATCCAAAGCTGCCTACATGATTTCTTCGGTGGCCGAGCAGTACGGCGTGCATCCGCAAACGCTGCGTCTCTATGAGCGCGAGGGCCTGCTCAAACCCAGCCGCAGCGACGGCAACACGCGGCTCTACACGGACGACGATCTGGAACGCCTTGAAGTGATTCTGCACCTCACGCGCGACCTGGGCGTGAACCTGGCGGGCGTGGAGATTATTCTGAACATGCGCGCCAAGATGGAAGCCATGCAGGAGCAGATCGAACAGTTCGTGCAGAGCCTGAATCACGAGCTTGCCAACCGTCCCATGACGGAGCGGGCGGGGGAAAGAACCTCTTTGATCCCGGTGATTCGCGCGGTGGTGGAGACGCGCCGCCGAAGCTAAAATCCGCCGCACTTTTCTATCTGCTTCTTGACCTTCCTGTATTTTTTGTGATTTTTTTTGGGTCCGACCTGCCGAGTTTGGTATATACTCACCCCAGCTAGATTACGGGGTACTTACAAAAGATCATGAAAAAGTTAAGATTAGCGCTTGTCGCGCTGGTGGCTCTGTGCGCCATTCCTGCTTTCGGTCAGACGTTCGGTGAAATCACCGGCCGTGTGGCGGATGCCAGCGGCGCCGGTGTACCGGCCGCCACCATCACACTTACTAACGTTGCCACCAATGCCGTGCGCACAACCGACACCACAGGAGCGGGCGATTACACGTTCCCGTCAGTGGCGCCAGGCTTCTACAATCTCAAAACCGAACATACGGGTTTCAAAGCCGCCAGCAGCAACAACGTCGAAGTCCAGGTGCAGCAGACGGTGCGCCTCGATGTTTCTCTGGTAGTCGGCCAGGTTTCGGAATCGGTCGAAGTATCGGCGCAGGCGGATTTGCTGCAGGCTGAGAATGCATCGGTGGGAACCGTTATCGAAAATCAGGCGGTGGTAGAACTGCCGCTCAACGGCCGTAACTATCTGGGCTTGGTCTCCCTCGCAGCGAACGTCAACACGCTCTCGCCGTCATCGGGGCAGGCCGGTTCGCGCGAAGGCGGCGACCGCGCCAACCAGTCCATCTCGGCTGCCGGCCAACGCATTATGTTCGACTATTTCACGCTCGATGGCGTGAACAATACGGACCCGGACTTCAATACTTACGTAGCTCTGCCGTCGATCGACGCCATCCAGGAGTTCAAGGTTCAGACCGGCATCTATCCGGCCGAGTTCGGGCACGAAGCGACGCAGATCAACGTGCTGACAAAATCCGGCGGCAACCAATATCACGGCTCCTTATTCGACTTCGTGCGCAACGACGTCTTCGACGCAATCCCCTACGCGTTCACCACGGTTCACCCCAACAAGTCGCCGTTCAAGTGGAACGATTACGGTTTCGAAATCGACGGGCCGGTGCGCATTCCCAAACTCTTCAATGGCAAAAACAAACTGTTCTTCATGGCTAACGACGAGTGGAAGGTGCAACGGCAGAACAGCCAGGGGACGTATTCGGTACCCCAGGCCGCCATGTTCACGGGTAATGAAACCGGTCTGAACACCATCTACGACCCGGCCACCGGCGCCACTGCGGCAACACGGACTCCGTTCGCCAACAACACCATTCCCAGCAGCCGCCTGGATCCGATTTCGCAAAAGCTGTTGAAGTATTACGTGCCCGCGATCCTGCCGGGCCTGTCGAACAACTATGTGCAGTTGAACTCCTCTCCCGTCAACCGTGATGGGTTTACCCTGCGCATGGATTGGGTTGAATCGGCCAAGTCGCAGTGGTCGGGACGTTATAGCTGGGGCAGCGAAAATCAGGAGAGCACGGGCCTGAGCATTACAGGCAGCAAGATCGTCACAGGCTACGAACAGTATCTCGGGACGAACACGCGCACCATCACGCCGACCCTGGTGAACGAAGCCCGCTACGGTTATTCGCGGATCTATAACTCGATCGGCACGTTGTCCGCATTCGTCACGGATTCAGTGACCGGGCTGGGTATTCCGGGCCTGTCGGCGGGCGCGCCAGTGACTTGGGGAGTCCCGAGCATGACTTACTCCGGGGACGGCTTCACCGGCCTCGGCGACAGCAGCGACGGGCCTTACCAGATTCAGGACAACACTCTGCAGTTCGTCGACAACGTGTCGTGGACGCACGGCAAACATACGGTTCGCTTTGGCTTCGAATACAACCGCATGAACTTCAACCAGGTGGGAAATCAGTTCTCGCGCGGGCAATTCACCTTCCAGCCGAACGCGACCCAGGGCGTGAATGCCGCGGGCGCGGTGACGGGCGGTGACGCGTTCTCAGAATTTCTGTTGGGCGATATCTATACGCCGACCGTTGCGGTAGCGATTGCCAACGCGCAGTATCAGCGCAATGTGGAAGCTGCGTTTGTCGACGATACGTGGAAGTTCACTCCTAAAATAACCATATCGCTCGGTCTGCGGTATGAATTGACGCCGCCGTGGACCGATCAGCTCAACAACGATTTCACCGTGGCGATCCCCAAAATTTATGACGGGACGGCCGGGCCGACGTCGCTCGAGCCCACCTTCGTACGCGAAGGCAGCTGCTCAAGCCCGTATACGGGACCGCCCGCTATCAACGTAATGTGGACCGCTACGCCCGCGGCGTGCAGCAACGGAGCCTATCCGGTGCAGCTGATTAAGACGGATTACAAAAACTTTGCGCCGCGCGTGGGTGTCTCCTGGTCACCGGATTCGAAGACGGTAGTGCGGGCGGGGTTCGGCGTATTCTACAACCAGGACATCGGCAACGCGGTATTCGATATGTCGCGCAATATCGCGGCCCGCGTGAGCATTCTGCCTGGTGCGAGCGGTTGCGCCGCGACCGGCTGCACCTGGCAACAGGCCGCGCCGGCAGGCCAAAGCACCGGTGGCCCGGCTCCCGTCAACGTGCCGCCTCCCTATGCCTACGTGGACGCTTACGGCGGCCAGACCTCCTATACGACGCAGTTCATGTTGAACCTGCAGCGTCAACTCCAGGGCAACTGGCTGATCGAGGCAGGCTATCTGGGCGGCGAAAGCCATCACCTGCAGGGCTTCCAGGACGCTAATCAGGCGCCTCCGTCAACCGTTGGCACGGCGGTTTCGCGCTATCCATGGGCGGATTTCGGGATCATCCAGCTGGTGCAGAACGGCGCCAACGGAAATTACAACTCGCTCAGCATCAAGGCGACCCGCCGCTTCAGCCAGGGCATCAGCGTGATCAGTTCCTACACCTGGTCGAAATCGATAGACGACACCAGCGGAATTCGTGTGCAGGGTTCCGACACGCTGTTCCCGCAGAACAGCTATTGCATCGAATGCGAACGCGGCCTCTCCTCGTTCGACGTGCGGCATCGCAGCGTGACTTCGGTGCTTTACGATCTGCCGGTGGGCAAGGGCAAGATGCTGAACGTCGACAATACAATCCTGAACAACGTGGTCGGCGGCTGGCAAATCGGCGGCAGCATGACGCTGCAAACCGGTGTGCCCGGCACGCTTTCCATCGGCGGCGTGGACAACGGCCTTTCAGGGGAGGGCGGCTACGACCGGCCCAATGCCAACGGCACCAGCCCCTATCTGAGCAATCCGACGCCTTCCCGTTACTTCAGCCTCTCGGCTTTCAGCGAAGCGCCGGGCGGCCAGTTCGGTAACGTGGGCCGCAATACCATTGAAGGTCCGGGCATCTTCAATGTCGATTATTATGTCCACAAGCAGTTCCGCATGCCCTACAACGAGCATCATGTGCTGGCCTTCCGGCTGGAGGCGTTTAACGGCCTGAACCACCCGAACTGGGGGATGCCGAACCTCAACATCCTGTCCGGCTCCACGCAGGCTGGAATGCCGGCTACGCTGGAACATCAGGGCTTTGGTGTCAGCACAAGCATTAACGGCAACATGCGTCAGATCCAACTTGGTCTGAAGTACTCGTTCTGACCGCTTGACGGGTTACTTTTCCGGCCGCGCCTTTCCGCAAGGGAGAGCGCGGCCTTTTTGTTTGGTACCCTGACGTTTCCCATGAAGCCGCGTAACCGATATCTGCTGTGCGCGCTCGCGCTTGTAGTACTTACGCTGGCTGCGTATGCGAATTCGTTCGATGGCGGATTTGTGCTGGATAATCGCGGGCTGATCCTCAACGACGCGCGCATCCGTGAGGCTTCGGCGGAAAACATCGGGCTGATCTTCGACCACACATATTGGTGGCCGCATGGCGAAAGCGGCCTCTATCGTCCCTTTACCACGCTTTCTTATCTCTTCAACTATGCCGTGCTCGGGAACGGCGATCAGCCTGGCGGATATCACTGGATCAATTTTCTGTTGCATGCGGGCAATGTGCTGTTGGCATTCGCGCTGGCGGTGCGGCTGCTGCGAAGCTTCTGGCAGGCGTTTTTCGTGGCCGCGATTTGGGCCGTGCATCCGGTGCTGACGGAGTCGGTCACCAACATGGTGGGCCGGGCGGATTTGCTCGGGGCGGCGGGCGTACTCGGCGGCCTGCTCCTCTATTTGAAGAGCGTGGAGGCGGCCGGTTGGAGGCGGCTGGCGTGGCTGGGCGGCCTCGTGTCAGTTACCGCGGTGGGCGTGTTTTCGAAGGAGAGCGCAGTGATCCTGCCCGCCGCAATCGTGCTGTACGAAGTTACTTTTCGCGCGGACGCTCGATGGGGCCGGTCGCAGTTTTTTGGATTGCTCGCAACGTTAGTCCCCGTCGTGATCATGCTCCTGCAGCGATCGAGGGTTCTCGCCGGTACCCTGCCCATGGAAATCCCGTTCACCGACAATCCCATCGTGGGAGCGGATTTCATTACCGGACGGCTGACAGCGCTCAAAGTCATTGCGCAGTATTTCCAGCTGATGGCGTGGCCGGCGCATCTTTCGGCCGATTACTCATGGGCACAGATACCGCTGTCGTACGGCAGTGTCGAGGACTGGGTCGCCGCCATCGCCGTCCTTGCCCTCGTTCCCGCGGCATTCTTTCTGTATCGATGGAACCGCGGCGCATTTTTTTTCTTTTGCGTGGGGATGGCGTGGCTGGCGCCGTCGGCGAATATACTGTTCCCGATCGGCACCATCATGGCGGAACGTTTGCTCTATCTCCCGGCGCTGGGACTGATCGCATGCGTCGTCCCGGCGATCTGCGCAATCGTCGAACGCGTAGGGTTCGCTAAGTACGCACCGGCGTTCCTCTGCGTCCTGACGACAGCGCTCGTAGCGCGTACCTGGGTCCGAAATGCCGATTGGAAGGACGACATGAGCATCGCGACCGCGTCCGTCCTGACCAGCCCGCGAAGCTTCAAGACGCACGATTTGCTCGCGAACGTTCTGTTCGCGTCCGACCCTTCCCACGGCAATCTCGACCGCGTAATCGAGGAGTCGGAGAAGAGCATGGCGATTCTCCATCCGCTGCCCGACGAGCGCAAGCCCGCGCATGTTTATCGCTTCGCGGCCACATGCTATCTGGAGCGCAAAGATTACGGCAAAGCCATCGAGGTGCTGCGCCGCTACATCGCGATTGAGAAAGCCGATCTGGCCGGATTCAAAAGGACGGCGGGTGGCATTTCGACCGACGACCTGGAACACGCCAATAATCTGCGACAGGCCGATGCGTACCTGTTGCTCTCGATCGCGTACCTCGCGACAGGCGACGCGAACCAGGCCTCGGATACGGCGGCGCGTTCGCGATCGCTCGACGCTTTTAATCCGCGCGTATATCTGCAGATGGCCCAGATTGCGGCGTCCGCGGGGCGGCTGGACGATGCGGCGGTGCGTTTAGTCGAAGGTGAGTTCGTCACCTCCGACCGAAGCCTGCGGGCGGCATTAGTGGAGTTGTATGAAAAAGCTATGGCCCCGGGGAGTTGCGCGCTGACGCCGGGTCCCAACGGCGCGCCTGCCATCAATCCCCGGTGCCCCATCGTGCATGCGCATGTCTGCGCCGCATCGGCATATGCGGTCCAGGCCCTCGCGGCGGCGGGACAGAGTGACTTGGCGGGCAGCCGGAAGCGCATGTTTATCGACCAGTTCGGGTGTCCCCCAGGCCCTTTGGATCAAGTCATCCATTAACGCCCCCGGTTCCGTATTTTCCCGACCAAAACCTTACGTCGGCGCCAACCTCCTCCCTTAAATTTGCTGATAGCATTTTCCCCGCAGGGGGTCTGTAATGAGAACGTCAATATCAGCGCTCGTCGCGTACGGCCTTGTGCGCCGCTTCCGCTTTTGGGCAAACCCTGGGTGAAATCACCGGCCGGGTCTCCGATCCGAGCGGTGCCGGCGTACCTGGCGCAACCGTAACACTCACCAGCGTCAGCACCCATGCTGTGCGCACAACCGATACAACCAGTTCCGGCGATTACACGTTTCCGTCCGTGGCGCCGGGCTTCTACAACGTGAAAACCGAGCACATGGGTTTCAAGACGGCAACCAGTAACAATGTCGAAGTACAGGTGCAGCAGACGGTGCGTCTCGACGTCTCGCTGCAGGTGGGCCAGGTGTCGGAATCGGTAGAGGTTTCAGCAGCGGCGGATCTGCTCCAGGCGGAAAACGCTTCAGTCGGAACGGTTATCGAAAACCGGGCGGTTACGGATCTGCCCCTTAACGGTCGCGAATACCTGAACCTGGTGGCGCTTTCGGCCAACGTCGACACGCTCTCGCCGGGTTCCGGCCAGGCGGGATCCCGTGAAGGCGGCGATCGCGCCAATCAGTCGATTTCGGCCGCGGGCCAGCGCATCATGTTCGATTACTTCACGCTCGATGGCGTGAATAACACGGACCCGGACTTCAACACTTACATCGCGCTGCCTTCGATCGACGCCATTCAGGAGTTCAAGGTCCAGACGGGCGTTTATCCGGCTGAGTTCGGCCACCAGGTGACGCAGATTAACGTGCTCACCAAATCCGGCGGCAATGAATATCATGGGGCGCTGTTTGAATTCGTGCGCAACGACGTGTTCGACGCGAGGCCGTATTCATTCACCACCGTTCACGCCAACAAGTCGCCGTTCAAGTGGAACGACTGGGGCTTTGAGCTCGACGGCCCGGTGCGTATTCCGAAACTTTTCAATGGCAGGAACAAGCTGTTCTTCATGATCAACGATGAATGGCTGCAGCAGCGCCAGCATAGCCAGGGCACTTATTCGGTGCCGACGGCGGCTATGCGCATGGGCGATTTCAGCGCGTACCCGACGCCGATTTACGATCCGCTTACCGGTCTCAACGGGATGACCAAGACGCAGTTCCCCAACAACATCATTCCCCCCAGCCGCCTGGACCCGATCTCGCAGAAGCTGCTGGCTTACTACCCAGCGGCCATTTTGCCGGGCTTCACCAACAATTATGTGCAGCAAAACTCCGCTCCCCTGAATCGGGACGGTCTTACTTTGCGCATGGATTTTGTGGAATCGTCCAAATCGCAGTGGACGGGCCGTTACAGCTGGGGCAACGAAAACCAGGAGAACACGGGCCTGACCATCACAGGAAGCAAGATCCTGACCGGCTATGAAGAATATCTGGGCTCGAATACCCGCACCCTTACTCCCAACCTGGTGAACGAGGCGCGCTTTGGTTATTCGCGGCTGTATAACTCGATCGGTACCTTATCCGCTTTTACGACGGACTCGGTAACGGGGCTGGGCATTCCGGGCCTTTCGGCCGGCTCGCCGGTGACATGGGGCGTACCGAGTATGACGTTTTCGGGCGATGGGTTCAGCGCGCTGGGCGACAGCAGCGACGGTCCCTATCAGATCGAGGACAATACTCTGCAGTTCGTCGATAATGTGTCGTGGACGAAAGGCAAGCACACGTTCCGCTTCGGCTTCGAATACAACCGCCAGAATTTCAACCAGGTGGGAAATCAGTTCTCGCGCGGCCAGTTCACCTTCCAGCCCAACGCCACCCAGAGTTCACCTAACGCCGCAGGCGCCAAGACGGGGGGCGATGCGTTTGCCGAATTTATTCTGGGCGATATCTACACCTCAACCGTGGCCGTGGCCATTGCCGATGCGAATTACCAGCGCAATGCGGAGGCCGCATTCATCGACGACACGTGGAAGTTCACGCCGAAGCTGACCCTGTCGCTTGGCCTCCGCTATGAACTGACGCCGCCGTGGACGGACATTCTGAATAACGAATTCACCGTGGCGCTGCCGCTGATTTATGACGGCACGGGGGGGCCCACGTCACAACAGCCGTACTTCGTGCGCCAGGGTAATTGCTCGAGCCCCTATACCGGGCCGCCCGCCATCAACGTGTTCTGGACGAATACGCCGGCAGTATGCAGCAACGGAATGTTTCCCAATCAACTGATGCAAACCAAGTACAAGAACTGGGCGCCGCGCGTCGGCATCGCTTATTCGCCGGATGAGAAGACGGTGGTGCGGGCAGCCTTCGGCATCTTCTACGATCAGGATATCGGCAACGCGCGCTTCGATATGGCGCGCAATATAGCGGCTCGCGTGAGTATCTTCCCGTCGGTGGCCGGACAAGGGCTGCCGTGGAGCATGGCGGCGCCAGCCGGACAAACCGCGGGCGGCGAGGCCGTGGCGCAGGTGCCCCCGCCATACTCTTATGTGGATAACTACAACCATGCCACGGAGTACACGGCCCAGTACCTGTTAAACGTGCAGCGCCAGTTCAAAGGCGACTGGCTGGTTGAGCTTGGCTATCTGGGCAACGAAAGCCACCACCTCTATGGCTTCCAGGATGCCAACCAGGCGCCTCCAGGTACAGTGGGCACGGCCGTTTCACGCTACCCCTGGGCCGACATGGGAATCATCCAGCTGGTGCAGGATGGCGGCAACGGCAACTACAACTCGCTCAGCATCAAGGGCACGCGGCGCTTCAGTAATGGCATCAGCGTGATCACTTCTTACACCTGGTCGAAAGCCATCGACAACACCAGCGGCATTCGCAGCCAGGGTTACGACACGCTGTTCCCCCAGAACAGCTACTGCCTGCAATGCGAGCGCGGGCTCTCGGCGTTCAACGTGGCCAGCCGCAGCGTTACGTCCGTTCTCTACAATCTGCCGGTCGGCAAAGGGAGGATGGTGAACATCAATAATCCGATCCTGAACGGCATCGTCGGCGGTTGGGAGGTCGGCGGTATTCTTACGCTGCAGAGCGGCGTGCCCGGCACGCTCTCAATCGGCGGCGTGGATAACGCGAGCACCGGCGAAGGCGGTTACGACCGGCCTGACGCCACCGGCACGAGCCCTTACGTGAGCAACCCCACGCCTTCGCGCTGGCTCAATCTGAACGCATACTATGAAGCGCCCGCCGGCCAGTTCGGCAATGTGGGACGCAACACCATCGTGGGTCCGGGCGTGGTCAACCTGGATGCCCAGATCCACAAGGAGTTCCACATGTTCTACAACGAGCACCATGTCCTGCAGTTCCGGCTGGAAGCGTTCAACAGCATCAACCACCCGAACTGGTCGATGCCGAGTCTCAACATCCTTTCCGGCGCCACGCAGGTGGGGATGCCGGCTACCGATACCCACCAGGGTTTTGGCGTAGTCAGCAGCACTTCCACCAACATGCGCCAGGTGCAGCTGGCTCTGAAGTATTCGTTCTGAATCAAGAACGTGGGACAGGCCGAAGCGCCTGTCCCACGTCAGGTAAACTGGTGTGTCGTCCACTGGAGATCAAATGACACCCAATGAAGTCCTGCAGTATGCGAAGGAAAACGGAGCGCGCCAGGTAGATGTGCGTTTTTCCGATATTCCCGGTCTGCAACACCACATTTCTTATCCCATCGGCGAGTTGAACGAAGGTTCGTTCACCGACGGTTTCGGCATCGACGGCTCGAGCATTCGCGGCTGGGCGGCGATCAATGAGAGCGATATGCTGCTCATCCCGGATTCCACTACGGCCTTCATGGATCCCTTCATGGAGACGCCGACTCTGGTCATGCTCGGCGATGTGCGCGATCCGCTGACTCGGCAGAATTACGAGCGCGATCCGCGCTGGATTGCCCGCAAGGCTGAGTTGTATCTGAAGAATTCCGGCGTAGGCGACACGGCTTTCTTCGGCGCCGAAGCGGAATTTTTTATCTTCGACAACGTGCGCTTCGATCAGAATCCGCACTCGGGCTTTTACTTCATCGATGCCGAGGAAGGGCGCTGGAATTCGGGTCGCGAGAAGGATAATTTAGGGTACCGGCCGCGCTATAAGGAAGGCTATTTCCCGGTGCCTCCGACCGATCATTATCAGGATCTGCGCTCCGAGATGGTCAATACCATGGAGCGCTGCGGCCTGATCATCGAATGCCATCATCACGAAGTGGCTACGGCCGGCCAGTGCGAAATCGATCAGCGCTTTAACACTCTGTTGAAGTCGGCCGACAACATGACCTTGTATAAGTACATCGTCCGTAATGTGGCCAATCAGTACGGCAAGACGGTGACGTTTATGCCCAAGCCGATCTTCGGTGATAACGGCAGCGGCATGCACGTGCACCAGTCGATCTGGCGGGACGGCAAGCCATTGTTCGCGGGCGACGGGTATGCGGGATTGAGTCCCATGGCGCTGCATTATATCGGCGGATTACTGAAGCACGCGCGTGGGCTTTCGGCGATTATCGCTCCTACGACGAATAGCTACAAGCGGCTGGTGCCGGGTTATGAAGCTCCCGTGAATCTGGCGTACTCGCGGCGAAATCGCTCGGCGGCTTGCCGTATTCCGATGTATTCGGCGAGCCCCAAGGCTAAGCGCGTGGAGTTCAGGCCACCCGATCCTTCGGCGAATCCGTATTTGGCTTTTGCCGCGATGCTGATGGCTGGGCTGGATGGCGTGCTGAATAAGATTGAGCCGGGCGAGCCGCTGGATAAGGATATTTACGATCTTTCGCCGGAGGAGATGAAGTCGGTTCCTTCAATGCCTGGGTCGCTCGATGAGGCTCTGGTGGCGCTTGAGGAGGATCATCAGTTCCTGCTCAAGGGCGATGTGTTTACCGAAGAGTTGATTGAGACTTTTATCGATTACAAGCGGCGGAATGAGGCGGAGGCGATACGTCTGCGTCCGCATCCGTATGAGTTTTCGCTGTATTACGATATTTAATCGACATGAACACTGACAGGCGGAAGCGCCTGTCCCACATTAGCCGCGGCGCGCTACCCAGAGCAGCAGAGTGAAGATCACCACTGGGATCAGCGCCAGCATCGCGTAGTTCAGGATGCGGCGAGGCCAGGGGGATTTGCGCTGCTTCCAGTTCTGCAGTTCTACGCGATCCGCCACGCCCACCTGGTCGGGATGTTCCAGATCGTGGGCGAACTCGCGAGCATGGGCGTAGCGATTCCTTGGGTCGCGCTCTATAGCCCGGTAAACGATCTCCTGCAATTCGGGTGAGATAGTGGGGTCGAGCTCGCGCGGAGGCACTGGATTATTCAGCAGCCGCTCATTCATGGTGAGGAACGGGTTGGCGCCGCTGAAGGGCACCTGGCCGGTCAACATCTCATACAGCATGACGCCGAGGGCGTAAATATCGCTGCGGCCGTCGCCGCGTTTCCCTTTCACCTGCTCGGGCGAGATGTAATCCGGCGTCCCCATCACGTTCGAGAGCTGCGCAAAGGTCAGGCGGCGCGAGCCTTCATGGCCGGCAATGCCGAAGTCGATCAGCTTGATGTTGTCCGCATCGTCGACCATAATGTTCTCCGGCTTCAGGTCGCGATGCACGACACCGTTGGCGTGGACGTAGTCGAGTGCATCGGCGACTTTGGCCACGATGCGTACGGCGCGATCGCGCGGGAACTTTTTCCCTCCGCCCATTTCATCGCGGAGCAGATGGCCGGTCACCCATTCCATCACCATGTAGATGCGGCTGTGGTGATCGTCCTTGTAGACCTTCATGACGCCGGGATGGTCCAGCTTCTGGCCGATCTCCTGCTCGCGCTTAAAGCGGTCGAAGAGAACCGGGTCGCACTCCATTTCGGGATGCGGGATTTTGATGGCGACGGTGCGATTGTCGCGCTGGTCGGTCGCCTTGTAAATGGAGGCCATGCCGCTGCGAGCGACGAGGCTTTCGATTTTGTAGTAGTCGAGGGTATCGCCGGGATGGATGGCAGTCATCGGTTAAAGGTTCCGCTAGCGCAGCTTATAGGGCCTGCCGCGGTACATGCCCATTCTTTCGACGTCGCGCACGCGGATCAACTGGACGCTGATATTATCACCGCCGTCCCGTTCATTAGCAAGGGCGACGAGCTTGCGCGCGGCGACTTCGAGATTGGGATTCCACGTTACCAGCTCGGCCATTTCCGATCCCTGGACGGATCCATGCAATCCATCCGAGCATAGCAGCAGCACGTCGCCGGCATGCACCTGGTGATCGCCGATCTCCACGTTCACGAACAGATCGTTGCCGAGCGAACGGCTGAGCAGATGGCGAGTCTCGGCTTCGGCCGCTTCGCGGGCGGAGAGGAGGCCCATGCGCACCTGTTCGGCAACGACGGTATGGTCGCGAGTGATCTGCGAAGCGAGCCCGTGACGGATCAGGTAGCAGCGGGAATCGCCCACATGCGCGGTCACCACGCGATCGTAGCGGAGCGCGCAGGCGACCACGGTGGTGGCCATGCGCGAACCGCCGGGGCTGGCAGCTTTGCCTAACTCGTAGATGCGGATGTTGGCTTTCTGGACAATGCGGGGCATCAGGGCGGTGTGCGGCTCGCCTTTGGGCGATGCGCGGAAGCCTTCAATCAGGCTTTCGACCGCGGTTTGCGACGCGACCTCGCCTAACTCCTCGCCGCCCACGCCATCGGCGAGCACAAAGAGCCAGCCCTGGTTGCGGCCTTCATTCTCGGAGGCGGGAATGGCGCACCCTATGAAGTCCTCATTGTGGTCGCGAACGCGGCCGACGTCGGAGAGTTCGAAGAACTCGAGATCGAGCATGGAAGATTGGGCCTGGCTTGCCGCTCTGCCTGCGCCTGCAAACATGATCCGTCATTTCCTCCAATGGGCACAATACGCAGACGCCGAAAACAATAAAAAGCGGGGCAACCTTGTGGGGTTGCCCCGCAGCCTATGTGGGACAGGCGCTTCCGCCTGTCCGTGCTTCTGAGAAGGTACTAGGCAGCCGACGACGAAGCCCGGTCCGCGTGGCCCACCAGCGTAGTTCGTCCCGATTTCTTGCTGGAACTCACGAAGTAGATGCCACCGTAAATGCCCCAGACAGCGGCGATTCCCAGTGCGCAGAAGGGTTCGAGCTTGGTGCCGAAGCCCATGAACGGTCCGATCAGGTAGAACGCCATGCAAGCGAGGTTGGCCACCAGTCCGAAGACCGGAATGATCAGGTGCTTGACCGGGCTGAAATTCGGATGGTTGTGATAACCCACCAGGCAGATAATGCAGCTGAGGGCATACAGCACGAAGGTACCGAAGTTCGATGCCAGCGTAACGGTGAGCAGGCTGTTGGGGAATGCCGCCATGGTGTCGTGGCTGGGATAGCCGAAGCTGGACCAGAAACCCTGGGGCAGCGCCTTAATTGCCGAATCCGCCAGCGCGGGGGCGTCGCCGAACAACATGGAGACCGCGATGCAGCCGATGACCGCGGAGATGGCGGCCAGCGTCCAGATGGCGCGGTGGGGAGTCAGGTTTTCATCGTGCAGCATGCCGAAGTGCGCAGGCACTTCCTCGTCCTTGCCCATGGCATAAGTCACGCGCGCCGCCGTGTTCATGCAGGAGAGCGTGGTGCCGATGAGAGCAAGGAACACCGTGAAGGCTTCGACCAGCATGAAGATGCGTCCGCCGCCCGCACCGAAGAACGAGTTGCCGATGATAATCATCATGTCGCCGATGGGCGCCGACGATCCCGAGGCGGTGGTCATGGGATAGCCGCTCGATAAGAAATAATCCGCCGCGAAATACTCGATCAGGTAACAGAACGCCCCCTGTACGAGCAGCGAGATCACCACCGCTTTGGGAATATCGCGCTTGGCATTCTTGGCTTCGCCGCCCATGGAGGTAACGGATTCGAATCCTACCAGGATCAGGATAGCGACCGTGGCCTGCACAAAGGCCCAGCCGATGTTGTGTACTCCAACCACCGAAGCTGGAGTGGGGTGGCTGATGAAGTTACCTTTTTCGTCGTGCTCTGGATATGCGATGAGGAACGGCATGGGCTTGCCGGAGGCGTCCATCAATGGCTTGGGGACACCGTTCGAATCGCGATCAATCTCATCGGTGGTAGCGCCGTTCGCGGTGACTTTATGGGTCGCGAACTGATACGTGTAGGCTTCGCCAGAGGCGGAGTCGAACTGCCACGCAGGGCTGCCGGCCGGATGGCTCTGCCGATAACTGAACGCCATCACGGCGAAGATGAGCAGCGCGGTGATCTGAATCACGTTGATGGCGATGCTGACATTGGTCGATCCGGACACGCCGCGGTGGGCGATCCACGCCACGAGGAACGAGAATGCGATGGCCACCGCCATCATGAACATGGGGCCAGGATTCGAGGCGCTCATGAAGCCGGGCCAGAGCGTACCCACTACATAGCCAACCACGACGCCGGTGACGCCGACCATCACGCCGGGATAGATCCAGTAGTACAGGTGCGAGCCCCAGCCGACGATGAATTTCGAGAGACGGGCGTACTTCCATGCTTTCTCGTGATTGAGGAAAGACTGCTCCGCAAAATAATAAGAACTACCGGTTCCAGGATATAACTTGGCCAGTTCGGCATAGCAGATCGCGGTAGCAAGGCACAGCAGCAACGCGATGATGATGCCGATCCACATGGATGGCGCGGTGTTGCCGGTGGCCCCCTGAATAGCAAACGTAAGCCAGAGGAAGGCGCCCGGTGCAATCAGCGCCATCGCATTCATGGTCAGGCCAGTAAGGCCCAGGGTTTGTTTCATTTCAGCTGTGGACTTTTCCGCCATACGATTGATCCTTGTCGTTTTGAATTTTGGACGTACCAAACAAAGGCCTTTATAGGCCTCTTCAGCACGACAGTCGGGGTCGAGCTTTCCTCTATACTCCTGGAGTGAAAAGTATAAGGGAAATTGAAATTTGTTATGGCTGGCACAAAGGTTTTGGATACAGCGCCTATTTATTGCCTTTGGACGCACATAGCTTCCCACGTGTGGTATTTTCTACTCTGACTCCATCTCATGAAAATCGCGGGATTTTTACTACTCGCCACAGGCTGGCTGCTGGTGCTTTCGGCGATCATATTGCTTGCGGCTGCGGGCGCACGTGCGGCCTTCATTGCGGCGGGAGTCGGCACCGAGGCGCTGGGGTTTGCGCTCGCCGTGCGATCGCACCTGACACCGAAAGCGTCACGGGACCGTTTGAGATCGGATCGGGCCTGACGTGATTCAGCCCGCTCAACTTTCCGATCTGCAATTCGGTCTTTGTGTGGTATTTCTATCCATCGCGCCGCTTTCCTGCGCGGGACTGGCGCTGATCAACACAGGCCTTGGCCGATCGCGCAACGCGGCGCACTCCATGATGTCGGCGTTGTGCGTGATATCGGTGGCGTGCCTGGTGTATTTCATCTGCGGACGCAGTTGGCAGGGATCGTTGGGCGAACAGGCGCATATCGTACTGATCAAGGGCAAAGCCTGGAACTGGCTGGGCGCGGCGCCCGCGTTTTTTGCGGGGCTTTTCCCCAATGCCGGGCAACCGCATGCTTACGCGCTGCTGACTGCGTGGATGGGCATGATTGCGGTGGCTTTGGCGGGCCTGATTCCGCTGGGCAGCGGCGCCGAGCGATGGCGCCTGAATTCGATCTGCGCGTCAACCGCACTGCTGGCCGGATGGACGTTCCCGGTGTTCGCGCATTGGGCGTGGGGCGGCGGCTGGATGGAAAAATTGGGTGCCAACTATGGACTCGGCATGGGCTATGTGGATGCCGGAGGCGCGGGCGTCATACATGCGACCGGCGGCCTGACGGCTCTCGCCATGGTGTGGATCCTCGGTCCGCGCCGCGGCAAATACGGCAGCGATGGAATGCCCATGGCGATTCCCGGTCATAACGCCGTGCTGGTGCTGACGGGCTGCATTCTCGCGGCCGCCGGATGGCTTGGATTGAACGGCGCCGGGGCCATACTGTTTGGCGGCGTTGAGCCCGGACAAGTGGCGCTGGTGGCGGTGAATACGATTCTGGCGGCTTCCGCGGGAGCACTGGCGGCGGCTGTGATCACGCGCGCGCGGTTTGGTATGCCCGATGCCTCGCTGAGCGCAAACGGGTGGGTTGGTGGATTGGTGGCGGTGAGCGCGGGCTGCGCTTTCCTGCCCTCGGCCGCCGCGGTATTGGTGGGATTGATCGCCGGCGCCCTGGTGCCGTTTTCCGTCGAAGTACTGGAATTGCGCCTCGAGGTGGACGACCCCGGCGGTTCCATATCCGTACACGCGGTGGCGGGGATCTGGGGCGTGCTGGCGGTGGGGTTGTTCGGAAGATTTCCCGGCAATAGCTCGGGACAGTTCATCGCCCAGTTGGTGGGTGTCGCGACGCTGTTCGGCTTCGTGCTGCCGGTGAGTTGGGGCGCGAATTATCTGTTGAATCGTTTCGTCCCCTGCAGGGCCACCCGCGAAGGCGAGCGCCAGGGCATGGATCTTTTTGAATTAGGCGCCGGAGCGTATCCGGATTTCATTACCCACAACGACGAATACTCGTCCCGCTGAAACTCATGTGCCCGGTGGGGCAGATTTCCGATCTGCCCGCTCGCTTCCGGGCAAGCTCCGACGGTTGGCAGGATCATGGCGAGGGCAGATCGGAAATCTGCCCCACCGGGCACTGGCGAAAAGTTTTCTTGAAAGTCCGGCATACATCACTGTGTGCGGCACAATCGGGGAGTGAACAAATTATGCATTGCACTCATCTGCGCCTCGAGTATTTACGCAGCCACCGGCGTTGAAATCTGGGCCGGCCCCGATCTGAAAAACTCCGCGGGACAACTCGCGTCTGAGGCGGAAGCGAAGGGCATTGCCGGTAAGACCCTCGGCGCTGCCTCGCTTTGGCGCCGGGCCAGGAGCGGACAAGCGGAACTGCACAAGACCAAAACCGATCTGCTGATCGTCGAGCAGGGTTCGGCCACCTTGCTCTTTGGTGGCATCATTCCGGATGCCAGAACAACCGCACCCAACGAAATCCGCGGCTCGTCGATCAAAGGCGGAGAGTCGAGAAAGGTCGAAGCAGGCGACATCATTCGCATTCCCGCGGGCACCCCGCACCAGTTCGTGCTCGATAAAGGACAGAGCGTCGCGTACTTCGCGTTTAAGCTCGCGCGCTGACGGTAGAATGAGAAGTTACCCATGAAACATTCAGTTTTGGCCGGCACCCTGGCGATTCTGGCGGGATCGGCCGCACTCGCCGCGGCTGCCAACGCACTTCCCGGCATGCCCGCCGTGCAGGATCCCAACGACATCTATGCGGCCGACCACGCCGGCAATCTCAGCGAGACCGTACGCAACTACCCCAGCCGCGTTTATGTGCCGAACAGCGGCGACAATACGGTCGATGTCATCGACCCGAAGACATTCAAAATAATCGCGCACTTCAGCAGTGGCGGGCATGAGCCGCAGCACGTAGTTCCGCGCTACGATTTGAAGAAGCTCTGGGTCATCAACGATCTGGGCGACACCGCCACCGACATCGACCCGGCCACCGGCGCCCGCGGCAAGACCATCCCCGTGGAAGATCCGTACAACATGTACTACACGCCGGATGGGAAATTTGCCATCGTGGTGGCCGAGCGCAAGCAGAAGCTCAATTTTCTCGACCCTTTCACCATGAAGCTGGTGGAATCCGTGCCGGTGTCATGCCCCGGAATCGACCATATGGATTTCACGGCGGACGGCCGCTATCTGATTGCCAGCTGTGAGTTCTCGTCGGAATTGCTGAAGGTGGATGTGGCCACGCACAAGATCGTGGGCAGCCTGAAACTGGAAAAAGGCGGCATGCCGCAGGATGTGAAAACTTCGCCCGACGGCAAGGTTTTTTACGTGGCCGACATGATGGCGAATGGCATTTATCTGATCGAGCCGGATTCGTTTAAGCGGATCGGTTTCATCCCGACGGACAAGGGTACACACGGTCTCTACGTGAGCCGCGATTCGAAGGTGCTCTACATCTCGAACCGCGGCGAAGCAAACCGCGGGAACCGGGCCGAGGGCAGCATTTCCCTGCTGGACCTTGCTACACGTAAGTTGATCGGGAAGTGGGTGATTCCGCATGGCGGCAGTCCCGATATGGGTGGCGTTTCTGCCGATGGAAAGCAGCTATGGCTTTCGGGAAGGTACGACCGGGAAGTGTATGTTTTTGATACCGGCGACGGCCATCTGCTGGCGAGGATTCCCGTAGGCAAGGGGCCGCACGGGTTATGTGTTTATCCACAACCCGGGCGCTATTCCCTTGGTCACACAGGAGTTTTTCGCTGAGACTGTTCGCCTAGGCGACAGCTGCAGCTTGCTTTTTGCGGGTAACCGGGGCCGCCGGTTTGGTTTCAGGTTTGACCGGAAAATGTTCCCGAAGCCACCCGTGGATGCCTTCTTTCTGGCTGGCGTTGACCACCCGCTGCCAGCGGATATCTCCAGTGCGTTCATCGTACTCGGCCACTACATATTGCGTAGTGGTGAGAACGGAAACCGGGCCATCGACCCGGAACCGCCCGCAAAAATAAGAGTCATTGATAACACGGCGGTCTTCCATATTTCATAATTGTAGCACGCTTCTGTAATGACCGGCTTTTACGCGCCCCGCTTGCACCGCAGGATCTCGCCGTACTTCGCGACCAGCTTGACCGTGATCGCCCCCGTATCCCAATTGGTTTCGACTTCCCGGCGGGCACGGCCGGCGATTTCCGCTGCCAGCCCAGGGTCCCGCAGCAGCCCCACGACTTTGGCCGCAAACGCCGGCGCCTCATCGGCAAGCGCGCAGAATTCACCGTCTTCCCGCGCCAGACCCTCGGCGCCCAAACGCGTCGACACCACCGGAATCCCGCTGGCAAACGCTTCGAGCAATTTCACGCGCACCCCGGAGCCGCTTCGGATTGGACACACAAATACGGCGCAGGATGAAAACAGCGGCTGCACATCCTCCACGAATCCCAGCAGTTCGATGGCATCGTGGGGACCGGGCAACGTATGGCGCAAAGGAGGGTCGGACCCTGCCACCACCAGCCGCGCCTGTGGTAATTCGGCCACAATCAGCGGCAGCACAGAACGCGCGAACCAATCGAGCGCCACCTGGTTGGGCACATGCCGGAAACTGCCGAGGAACAGCATCGTGTAAGGCGCCCGCTCGGTTCCCTCAAACGGGTATTGCGCCGTATTGATCCCGGCCCGCATCCCCGCATCGATGCGCGGCGCCAGTGCCGGCAGGAAGCTTTCCAGATAGCGCTTGTTCTCTACCGTGCAGACCTGGATGTGATCGCAGCGCGGCAGCATCCTCAGTTCATAGCGGAGAGCCCGCAGGTATTCGAAGCGCGCCTTGATACGGTCCACTGGGCTCTTCATGTACGGCAGCGCCCGCGCAATCGACTGGAAATAAACGTCGTGTTCGAACAGCGCCACCGCCAGGCGCCGGAACTCCCGCGCGTATTGCCCAAGTGCCGTGTATTCGAGCTGAACCACGTCGATCTTCCGCAACAGCGTCTCACGCCCGATCAGCCATTCGATCTCCGGCGTATGAAACTCGTGGATCGCGTGTGGACGTATCGACGCCAGGTGCGGATCGCGATCATTGGTGCGCACCACGAATTCCACCGTGCGGCAATAATCGCGCAGCTCTTCGTTGGCCGCCCGCTCCCACGGATAATCGAGCAGCACGATGGCGTGGACGTCGCAACGGCGCGATAATTCCCGCAGCGTGTAGTACATGAATACGCCGCCGCCGTGCGTGGGCGGGCAAATCGGATACGGCGAGACGAAAAGCGCGCGCAATCGTTCGGGCGCCGGCTCAAACTGCGAAAAGCGATCGTGAAAATATGCCGGCTGGGAGCGCCGGAAGGCTTCCGAATCGTCGACCACCGCCAGACGCCGCGCCCGCCAGCGCGATCGTAAAGCCAGAGGAAGCTGCGCGCCCGCCCGCAGAATCCCACGCGCGCTGCTGCGCCCCGGAGTGTCTCCCGACCATACCGTTACCGCCGCCCCCGCCAGCGCGAAGAAGAAATGGCTCGCCAGCCGGCCCCAGCCGTGGATGTTCTTCCACACGAAGAGAATGAAATTTTTCTTCAATATGGATTGAATGTATTCGCCGCTGAAGCGCTTGCCGATGGTCCCGCGATGCTCGTGGTGGACCACGCTGGCCGGTTGATAGAGAACCTTCCAGCCGCGCTTCCAGGCCAGAAATCCGAGATCCGTGTCTTCCAGATAGAAAGGCGCCAGCAATTCGTCGAAGCCGCCCAGCGAGAGAAATTTGCGCCGGTCGAAGGCGCACGATCCTCCGCCGCCGTAGAAACAGGGAAAGAGACAGTCGACGGCGGCATCTTCGCGATGCGTCACGCGTAACCCTCCGTCTTGCCACCAGGCCTGCGTCAGCCCGGTCTCTTCGCGGCGCTTCGTCTGATCGCCGAGGAAAATCTGGCATGAAACCGCGAACACCTTTTCGTCCGTGAATCCATCGAGCAGCGGCGCGAGGAAATCCGGCTCAACACGCATGTCGCTGTTCAGCAGCACCACCACATCGTTCTTCGCCGCGCGAAATCCCGCATTCGAGCCGCCGCCGAATCCGAGGTTTTTTTCGAGCGCCAGCAAACGCACTTCCGGATGATGCACGCGGATCCAGTCCGCGCTGCCGTCGGTCGAGCCGTTATCGACTACGATCACCTCGCTGCCCGGATGCTTTGAGATTGACGCCACCCAGGACGGCAGAAAGCGGGCTAACAGCTCGAGGCCATTCCAGTTGGGGATCACCAGCGATGCCGCGCGTGTATCGGGCGTGCTGTCTTGCGGAACGTGCGGGCGCCCCGCCACGAGCCAGATCAGATCCACCACGGCGAGCGCCGCGGCGGCGAGCACGACGACTACCGCGGCCAGCATCAGAAGCACCACCGCCGCCACCAGCGACGGCAGCGAGCGCACCAGGCGCAGCAATCCGGCCTTCACTCGCGGTCCGCTCCGCGCGCATCCACCTCGGGCCCGACGTTCAGCTTACGGCCCAGCCGAACCCATTTCGAATCGGCGATAAGCCTGCGCTCTTCCTCGAGGCGCGCGCGTCGCTCCTCAACGTTCGTCAACTGCGCCCTTAACTCCAGTAACTGCTGCGAACGCTCCTGCAATTGCGCATCGAGCGCCTGACCCCATCGGGCGCGCGCCGCCAGATCGGCCTCCAGTTCCTCCCGGTGCGCGTTGAGCCGTTCGATTTCCAGGCGTCCCCGCCCGATCTGCGCATTCAGTTCCGCTTCGAGTTGCTCCCGGTAGGCATGCAAGCGGTTTATCTCCAGCTGCAGATCGCGGCCCCACGAGGCGCGCGCTTCCAGTTCCGCCTCCAGTTCGCGGGCTTGCGCGTTCAGCCGTTCGATCTCGCGATCTCCGACCGCAATCCGCTGCTCCAACTGGTGGATCCACGCGAGCATCCGCGCGCTGCGCTCCTCCATCTCCTGGTTGAGTTGCTCCGCCCACTGGTTCTGGCGCTTGAGTTCCGCCAGCGTTTCTTCGTGTGCCCGCTGCAGCTCCGCATGGCTTTCGAGCGATTGGCGCAGCCAATGGTCTTTTTGTGCCAGCTCGCCTTCGAGCTTCGCGATATGCCGCTCGCGCTCCCGCAAGAGATTGGCGTTCGATGGCATCCAGGCATAGACTTCGTTCAGATTCACCGGCGCCTGGCTGCACGCGGCGAGAAAAAAATGCGCCTGCGCAGGCAGCGCATTCCCACCCGCTTCGAGCACCTCGGCCGCGGGGCTCATGGGCGCAAAAACGATAGCCTCGGAATGATTCTGCGTCCACATCCGAACATGCGGAAACACCGCATAAAGCGCGTTTTGAAATTCCTCGTACTCGAATTCGTGGAAATGATATGGATTGGGACCGGCCATCCCGCGCGACTCCGCGTAATAAGTCTTATTAGGCGTCGAAACCAGCAGCACCCCGGTCGCCTTCAACACGCGCCGCGCTTCTTCAAGCAGTTCCGGCCAACGCTCCACATGCTCGATGACTTCGAACGCGGTCACCAGATCGAACGAGCCGTCCGCGAACGGCAAACGCTCGGAAGAAGCCTGCAGGAAACGCACCGCCACGCGCCCGAAGTTTTCTCTGGCGTGATAGACCGCCTCTGATGATATGTCAATCCCGGTAACCGACCCCGCCTGGCTGAACTCGGCCGTTCCATAGCCGGAGCCACAGCCCGCATCGAGAACCACGCAGCCCTCGGCGGCGAAACGCGCGGCAAATCGGTATCTCGCCAGGTGTTCGTTCAGCAGATCGGCGTCGACCAATCCGGGTATGACGCGCTCGCCCGTGAATTCAGTCAATACCCTGCTCCAGCGCCGCATTCATTTCTACGCGGCATGGCCAATGCAGATATCCATAGACAGGCAGTTCCCCGCGCGCCATCTGCACCGTGATGGCATTGTCGATCCAGTCGCAGATGTCCACTTCGTCGCGAACCCAGGGAGAAAAGGAAAACGCGCCCGGATAAAGCTCTGGGATATCCAGCCGGTAATCCACCGTTACCGTGTCCCCGGCGTGCATCGATGGCAGCGCATGTCCTTCACCCGCCGCGCTGGTCTGCGCGAAATCGAAACCCAGATGATTGCGCAGCATGAACCCCGCGTCGGGGCGGCGCAAATCGCCGTGCGCCCGCAGACTGATGCGCACTACAATGCGGCTCTCCGGTTCCATCATATGCAGCGGTTCGCCGAATTCGTTGAGGATGGCGATGCCCAGAATTTCCGCGCGACCATCGCCGTGCCGGTGGTCGATATTAGGAATCGACTCCACCACATTGACGGCCCGTTCCGACGCCGGGCCGGCGGTTTCGGTCATGGCGGCCAGATATTGCGCCACCACGCTGTCCGCATCGCCCATCGCCATCGCTTCGCCATGCTGCAGCCACAGCGCGCGCTCGCCGATAGCTTTCACATCCGCTACCGAATGCGAGACGAAAACGATGGTAACGCCGCGGGCGCGCAGTTCATGCACCTTGCGCAGGCAGCGATGCCGAAAGCTGGTATCGCCCACAGCGAGGGCTTCGTCTACCAGAAGGATCTCCGGGTCGACGTGGATGGCGACCGCGAACGCCAGCCGCATCACCATGCCGCTCGAATACGTTTTCACCGGCTGGTGTATGAAATCGCCAATCCCGGCGAATTCTTCGATCGCATGGAAGCGGCTGTCCATCTGGCGTTTCGACAGCCCCATGAGAGCGCCGTTGAGATAAACGTTCTCGCGGCCGGTGAACTCCGCGTTGAAGCCCGCGCCCAGTTCGAGCAGCGCGGCCACGCGCCCATTCACACGCAAGTCTCCCCCCGTGGGTTCGAGAATCCCCGCCATCAATTGCAGGGATGTGCTCTTACCCGAGCCATTTTCACCGATGATGCAAAACACTTCGCCGCGGCGCACCGAAAAGCTCACATCGCGCAAAGCCCGAAACTCGCGGTGAAAGGACCGGGCGCCGAAAAACGCCAGTTCTTTCAGGCGATCGCCGGGGGCTTCGTAGATGGAGTAACTCTTCGAGACGCGGTCGAATTCGACGGCATTCACTCGCCTTACAGTTTAGCTGGGCCTTAAGAGCAAAGCGCGGCGTGTATTTGACGTGATGGCGGCCACGCCGGTTATCGTACGCCGTTGGCGTGCAGAAACGGCACGTATTTCTTGTCCGTACCTCGAATGTGCTCTTTCAGCCACGTGCCGAGAAACTGCATGACGTCTACACCCAGCCCAACGCGCCCGGCATCGAAGTCGCGTTGAAACTTGACGACTTTGTCCGTCAGCGCTTCGTGCTCTTTCTTGTGCGCGGCGATGTCGGGATAGCCGTTTTGCTGCATGATCCGCTCTTCGGAGGCGAAGTGCGCTCGCGTGTAGCTGACGAGGCTGTTCAATGTCGCCCCCATCACGTCTTTGCCATGCCCCTGGCTCATCGCCAGGTGCAATTGGTTCAGGACTGACACCAGGTTCTTATGCTGCGCGTCGATTTCCTGAACGCCGATCGTCCAGGTATCGTTCCATGTCACGAATGGAGCTGTTGCTGTAGCCATGACTTATTTATCGGCTGAGCGGGCGATTTGTTGAGGCATTCCCGTTGGCGCCCGCGCTTTTGATCTGGTAAAAAGTGGATCGCAGATGCCGTCGCGAATCGAACTGCGGACCGATTCCGTTCAGCGACTCCATGGCTCCAATCACCAGGTAGCCGTTGGGATCGAGGGCTTTTCCAATCCTTGCGAACAGCGAGATCTTGTCCCGCTCGGTGAAATAGATCGCCACATTGCGGCAGAAGACAACGTCGAATCGCCCCAACCCCGAGAAATCGGCCATCAGGTTCAGCTTCTTGAAGGTTGCCATGCCGCGGATCTCATCGCGAATCTGCCACCCACCGGCGGTGGGGACATAATACTTGGTCCTCTGCGCTTCGCTCAGCCCGCGCCCAATCTCGACCTCGGTGAAGCGTCCGCGGCTGGCCCGCGCCACGGCATCGTCGGAAATATCCGTGCCGACCAACTGGATCCCGTAACGATCGAGATCCCCCAGCAGTTCTTTGAGGACGATGGCGATGCTGTAGAGCTCCTGGCCGGTGGAACAGGCTGCGCTCCAGATCCGCATGCGTGCCGCTCCCGTACGCGTGCGCCGGTCGATCAGTTCCGGCACAATCTTGTGGCGCAGCAGATCGAAGGGCGAAGTGTCGCGGAAGAACGAGGTTTCATTGGTCGTGATGGCATCGACGATGCGGCGCTCGAGCGACCGGCTGGCATCGGATTTCGCCAGCCGCATAAGACCGCCGTAACTGCCAGAACCCGTTTCTTCGACCAAACCAGCCAGACGGCCTTCGATCAGGTATCCCTTTGACTGGTCCAGCGATACCGCGCAGAGCGAGTATACGTAATCGGCCAGGCCTTTGTGTTCCTCCGGCAGCAGCTTGATCATGCGCGGATATCCCTTACCGACTGAACTATGGCGGCGCCGATCATGTCCAGCGGAGCGACGGTATCCACCACGCCCGCCTGAATGGCCTCTTTAGGCATGCCGAAAACCACGCAGCTGGCCTCGTCCTGCGCGATCGAAAAACAGCCGCTGCGCTTCAGCATGCGCAATCCATCCGTCCCGTCGCGGCCCATCCCGGTGAGAATGGCGGCAATGGCGCGCCCCGGAAAATTGAGCGCCGCCGAACGAAAAAGATAATCCGCGGCTGGTTTGCAGCCATTTTCGGGAGCATCGTCGGTAATGCGCACAACAATTTCTCCCTTTGGACCCGCCGTCAGTTTCATCTGCCTGCCGCCGGGCGCCATGTACGCGTAATTCGCCTGTGCGGTCTCTCCGTCCTCGGCCTCTTTCACGCGGATGGCGCTCTTCGCGTCGAGACTTACCGCCAGGGGCCCTGTAAACATGGCAGGCATATGCTGCACGATGAATACCGGCGCTCCCAGGTCCAGCGGCAACGCCGGGATTAATTTAGTCAATGCGGCGGGTCCGCCGGTCGACACGCCAATCAGCACCAGCGGAGGGCCTGTGCGGCGCACCCCGCGTACTATGTGCGGCACACCCGTCGGGCTGGCAGACACGGGCACCGGAACACCGGCGCCACCGCGCAGGATGACGCGGATTACGCGGCGCCGCTCGAAAGCCCGGATCATCGGCACCAGGCGCCCGCGCAGATAATCGAGGCTCGCCTCCGCACTGCCGCCTTCCGGCTTGGTCAGGAAATCGAAAGCCCCCAGTTCCAGCGCCCGCACCGTCATCTCACCACCGCGTACGGTAAGCGAGCTGAGCATGATCACACCCGCAGTCATCCCGGCGGCCGCCATCGACTGCAGGACCTCGATCCCG
This sequence comes from Terriglobia bacterium, assembly GCA_963719785.1. GTDB lineage: Bacteria > Acidobacteriota > Terriglobia > Bryobacterales > Bryobacteraceae > BOG-234. Next base: position 599,848 of record CAVRCX010000018.1, on the reverse strand, counting down.
TTCATCTCCGGCATCTCGATATCGAGCGTCACCAGATCCGGCCGCAGAGACGCCATGCGCGCCATGGCGAGACGGCCGTTCGAAGCCGTGCCCACCACTTCCACGTCCGGCACCCCGGCAAGGGCGTCGGCGACGATGCGCCGGAACACCACGGTATCGTCCACTACCAGAACCCGCATACTCATCCCGTGGTCCGTGTGAGTAACGTCATCCCTGCCCGTCGGGAATGTGTAGTGGTCGTCTCGGACATGGCATTCCTGCGCATCAGACTGTGAACCGCTGCGTCGTGGTTTCGAGCTGCTCCGCCACCCGCGACAGCTCGGCCACACTGCTTTTCACTTGTTCGCTGCCCTGCGCCATCGGGCCCGCCGCCTGGTCGAGGCCCACGATCTCCCTCGCGATCTCGGCGGTAGCGACAGAGCTCTCCGCCACGCGATGGTTGGCGTCGCGCACGCCGGTTGAAGCCTCGGATATGTTGCGCGCGATGTCCTTTGTCACGGTCAACTGCTCCTCAATAGCGGCGGCGATCGAAGACACGCTATCGCTCACGTCCTGAATGATCTGCGACACCTTGCCAATCTCTGCAATCCCGCCCGAGGCCGAAGATTGCGCGCCCGCAATTCTGCTCTTGATGTCTTCCGTGGCGGCCGCCGTCTGCTTGGCCAGTTCCTTGATCTCATTGGCGACTACCGCGAATCCCTTGCCGGCCGAACCAGCCCGCGCCGCTTCAATCGTGGCGTTGAGCGCCAGCAGGTTGGTCTGCGAAGAGATCTCCGTAATCGTCTCGGTGACCTTGCCGATCAACTGCGCCGCCGCCCCCAACTGGTTCATCTGTTCGCCGATGCGGGCAGTCTGCCGGGTCGCCTCTTCCGTGATACGCCGCGCTTTCTCCGAATTGCCGGCGATCTCGCCGATAGTCGAAGTCATCTGCTCGGTAGCGGAAGCGACGCTCGCAAGGTTAGTCGAGGTCTGTTCCATCCCCGATGCCACCGATTGCACGTTGGCGGTCATCTGCTCCACCACGGCGGCCACTGCATGGGCATTACCCGACACTCGATGGGAGCCGTCCGACATCTGAGTGGAATTGACCATTCAAAGGTAAAACCGAATTCATTATGGGTGGCTTCACGCGGCTTCTGATTCAATTGCTGAATCGGGTCCGACTCCATCCAATCCATCGATTGTGCTCGCACCGCGGATGCGCCGAATCGTGTCGACAACAGAGTTATCAGGACTCCGAAAGAAGTTTTGCGACGGTCCCGGCGGGCACCCTCAGTCGGCTCTGGAATGGCAGCAGGCTTCATTAATTATTCATCTCCAAACGCTTCCCCGTTGGGACGACGTCGCGGCGCGAAGTCCTCCCCAGCGCCGCGTGCGCTCGGAATTTGCATCGTCGCCAGTCTGAATATCGGCGGAACGGACGAAATTCTTTAGAGAGAGTCGGAGGCTTCCGCTAGAATCTGGCTCGCGTCGAGCCATGTAATTACCTGGCCGCCAGTGCGACATACTCCCTTGAAATACCGAGCCTGGCGCCCGTTTACGTTGGCCGGTGTCGGCTGCCACTGGCCGCTCTCCACCTCAACCACCTCATCCACCCGGTCGACCAGCAGACCGATGAATTCGCTGCGGTCTTCCACGATGAAAATGCGGCTGTCCGGCCCAAGTACCGCTCTCGGAAATCCAAGCCGCACGCCGAGGTCGACGATGGTGACGATCTTGCCCCGCAGGTTGACGATCCCCAGAACCTCTTCGGGGGCATATCGTACCTGCGTAATCGGGCCGAGCCGGATCACCTCCTGTACCCCGGTGGCATCCAGAGCGCAAAGCGTGTCGCCCACGAAGAAAGTCGCCAGCAGAACTGTTTGCCCGGCGGACCTGGTCATTGTCAGAGACATGGTGTTCACGCGAGTCAAACCCGGAACCGCTGCATAGCGGTTTGTAGTTGTTCCGCCACCCGCGACAGTTCGACGGCGCTGCTTTTCACGTGTTCGCTGCCATCCGCCATCTGCCCCGCCGCCTGGTCTACGCCCACGATCTCCCTCGCGATCTCGGCGGTAGCGACAGAGCTCTCCGCCACGCGATGGTTGGCGTCGCGCACGCCCGTCGAAGCCTCGGCAATGTTCCGCGCGATGTCCTTCGTCACCGTGGATTGCTCCTCAATAGCAGCGGCGATCGAAGATACGATGTCGCTGACATCGTGAATGATCTGCGACACTTTGCCAATCTCGGCAATCCCGCCCGAGGCCGAAGATTGCACGCCCGCAATTCTGCTCTTGATGTCTTCTGTGGCGGCCGCCGTCTGCTTGGCCAGCTCTTTGATTTCATTCGCCACCACGGCGAATCCCTTGCCGGCCGACCCGGCGCGCGCCGCTTCAATCGTGGCGTTGAGCGCCAGCAGGTTGGTCTGCGAAGAAATCTCCGTAATGGTTTCGGTGACCTTGCCGATCAACTGCGCGGCCGCCCCCAGCTGGTTCATCTGATCGCCGATGCGCGCCGCCTGGCGAGTAGCCTCCTCGGTGATGCGGCGCGCTTTTTCCGAATTGCCGGCGATCTCGCCGATGGTCGACGTCATCTGCTCGGTAGCGGAGGCGACGCTGGCGAGATTGGTCGAGGTCTGTTCCATCCCCGCCGCCACTGACGTAATATTGGTGCTCATTTCTTCGGCTGCGGCCGAGACGGAGTGTGCCTTGCCGGACGCCTGGTGGGAACCCGAAGTCATCTCCCCGGAGCTCGTCATCAGTTCCGTCGAGGATGAAGAAAGTACCTGAATACCGCCCGAGATCTGCTGGATCATTTTGCGCAGGCTGGCTATCGTCGTCTGCAGCGAGCGCGCCAGAGCGCCGATTTCGTCCTCACGCTTCTGCAGTTCCGGCGGCGTATCCTTTGACAGGTCGCCTTGTCCAATGTGATCCAGATGGGTGACGACCTCACCGAGCGGATTTGCGATGCCGCGCTTGAGGACAAGCACGTTGAGAGCCGAGATCGCGATCCCCACGAGACTCCCCGCAATAATCACCATCCAAAGGGTGCTCGCAACCCGCTTGCGCGCCTTCTCGTCGGCGTCGAGAAGCTTCTCCTGCCAGGCCGTGGCCTCTTCGGCCTTATCGCGCATACTGGTTGAGACAGCCGTAGCCGTGGCGAATCCCTTGAGAGCTTCCGCATAACGGCCGGCCCGCAGCGAGCCGACTATTCGATCGTTGGCGTCCGCATTTTGGCTGGCGAGTTCCTGCATCTCCTCGCCGTGCCGGATGCTTTCCGGCGTGGTCGCCATCGCCCGGAACTTCGTCAGCGCCGCGAGACGCTTCTCCCGGCTGTCGAGCATCTGGCTCACGAGCTCGTCGGTGACCTTTTTCGCCACCATTAGTTTTCCGGAAGTCTGGCCCAGCGCCGACGTTTCGGCGGTGATGGTCTGTGCCAGCCGCGCCTCGGTGGAACGGCTCGCGGCGTCGTCGGCCCGGCGCTCGTTGGATTCGACGATCCACAGCGACAACACGGACAGACCAAGCAGCTGGAGCGCGATTAAGCCCATCGCCATGGCGATTTTGTTGCCTATCCTCATGTTCGATAACCACGTCATTTTCTGTTCCCTTCAGCGCCCACTGCCTTACGAATGCTTGCCGTTAACTCTTCGCGGTTGAGCTTGATTTGATACTCATTCACACCCGCAGCCATGCCGCGGGCAATCTCCTCTTCGCCCGCCAACGAGGACAGCGCGATGATCGGCAATCCGGCGAAACGCCCATCCGCCCGAATCTGCCGCGTCAAAGCCAGCCCATCGAGGCGCGGCATTTCGACGTCGGTTGCCAGCAGATCCACTTCCCCAGGGTGCTGGTCGAGGATCTCCCACGCCGCCTGGCCGTCTTCGGCCGCCAACACACGGCATCCCACTGCTTCCACCAGACGTTGAATCTGGCCGCGGAAGAATTCCGAATCGTCTGCCACCAGCACCGTCGGCGTCTTGCCCGGCGTGGCGCGGAAATCGAATGCCGCCGCGGATTTTCCTTCTTCCGACGGAACCGCATCGGCCAGCTCGAAGATGTCCAGCAACAGGAACGTCGCATCCTTCAGCACCGCCGAACCCCCGACACCCCTCTGCCGCAATGTCACCGTATCGATGGCCAGGTCCGCTTCCACCATGTCCAGCGGCTCGGCGGCCAACAGTCCCAGCGGGCGTCCCAGCCTTTCGAACACGATCACCACCCAGCCCTGTTCGGCGGTCAGTTCGCCCACCTTCGCCGTATCGTGCAGGCACACCAGCGGCAAGCTGGCGCCGCGATACTGCATGGTGCGGCGTCCGCCCAGATATTCGATTTTTTCGGGAAGCACCCGTTCGATACGCGACACTTGTTCGATCGGCACCGCGCAGTTTTCCCCCGGCGCATTCTGGAACAGCAGCAGTGCGTGCAATTCCCCCGCGCCACCCGTCCCGTCGGCATCCGTCTGCCTGCATACCGCGGCTGCTTTACCCGCCGACAGCTTGGCGCGCGCCGCCACTCCGGCCACGTCGAGGATCACCGCCACGCGACCATCCCCGAGGATCGTGGCGCCCGCGTAGTCGTGCAGTCCTTTCATGTGGCGGCCGAGCGGTTTCACCACGATTTCCACCGTGTCGTGCAGTTCCTCCACCACCAGCCCATACTCGAAGGCGCCGGTATCCACCAGCACCACGTTCAGAGCGCGCGCGGATTCCCTGGTGCGCGGAGTGCCCAGAGCCTCCGCGAGAAAGAGCAGAGGAACCAGCCTGTCGCGGACGTTCAGAACTACCGCGTCCCCTACCCTGTCCGTGCGCTCCGCCAGTTTCGCCGCCGGAATTCGGATCAGTTCGCCTACATTCACCTGCGGAATGGCATAGCGCTCCCCGCCGTCCGAGACCAGCAGAGACGGGATGATCGCCAGCGTCAGCGGCAGCTTGATGCGGAAAGCGGAGCCCCGGCCCGGCGCCGAATCGATCTCGATCTTTCCCCCAGCCGATCGAGGTTGGTCTTCACCACGTCCATGCCCACGCCACGCCCCGATACGTCGCTGACCTTCTCGGCCGTCGAAACTCCCGGCAGGAAAATCAGCGCCAGTTTCTCGCGCTCCGATAAACTCTGCGCCTGTTCCCGCGTGACCAGACCCTTGGCGATCGAAGACGCCACCACTTTTTCGACCGCCAGGCCTTTGCCGTCGTCCGCGATCTCGATCACCACCTGCCCGGCCTGATGCGAGGCTTTGAGCGTCACCGTCCCCATGGCGGGCTTGCAGGCGGCGGCTCGCCCGGCGCGCGACTCGATGCCGTGATCCACCGCGTTGCGCACCATGTGGGTGAGCGGATCGCTCAGGCCTTCGAGGATGGATTTGTCGATCTCTACCTCGGTTCCGGCCAGTTGCAGCTGCACATCTTTAGCCAGCGTTCGCGCCAGATCGCGCACCAGCCGTGGGAATTTGCTGAACAGACCCGCCACCGGCTGCATGCGCGTCATGGTCACGATTTCCTGTAACTCGGAGGTAACCAGACTGACCCGCTGCGCACCCGAACGGATGCCGCGATCGTCCTGGCGTGCCAGCGACTCGTTGAGTTGATTGCGGCTCAGCACCAGTTCGCCCGCCAGCGTCATGAGGGAATCGAGCAGGGACACGTTCAACCGGATGGTGGTCTCGGCCGCCGGAACAGCCGAAGGTGCGGCGGCTTTGGGCGCGTCGTCTATCGGGATCGGAACTGGCGGCAAAGTCTCAACCGAAGCCGTAGTCTTCGGCACCGGCGTGCCGCCCATCGGTCGAACCGATCCGTTCTTCTCGATCAGCCGCACGCGCTCCGGCGGTACATCGACCAGCCCTTCGAGCATGTCCGGCTCGAACACCGTGGCATACAACACCTCGAGCAGCAACCGGTTCGAACTGTCGTCCTCCAGAGTTCCGGCCGAATCCATATCGAGGAGCGTCTCGAGAATCGCGCCGCACCCCATCAGGCGCTTGAATACCTCCCACGGTGTCTGGCCCCGCCGCTCGATGTCGTGAATCAGATCGTATTCGATCAAATAAATAAACTTGCCGCCCTTGCGTGCCTGGATCAGGTCGAACGCCGATACCTGGATGTGCTTCGCGCCATCCGCCACTTCCACGTCGACCAACTCGGTCAGAGAATTTCGCTCGGCAGCGGGCAAACTTCCCGTCGTCAGCGATACCAGCGCACCTACAAACTCGTCGATATTCGCGTCGTTACTCTGCCGGTGGTTGGCGATCAGTTCGCGCAGCTTGTCGAACGCCAGCAGCAATATGCCGACCGCCTCCGCCGTGGGAACCATTTGCCGCGAGCGGATCAGGTCCAGCGCATTCTCTGTTTTGTGCGCCAGTTCCCGAATTGTAGTGAGACCGAAAAAGCCCGCGCCGCCCTTGATAGAGTGTGCCGCCCGGAATACGCGGTTTACCAGCTGTTCATCGATGCCCGCGCCGCTCTGCTCAATCGCCAGCAGATCCGTTTCGATGGTCCCGAGATGCTCGCGGCATTCCGCCAGATAGTCCTCGACCAGTTCGTCGTCGGCATTAAATTCGCTCATGTCGTTGTTCAGTCTTAGTGCCGTTCAGTGCAGTGCTGGCTCAGTTTCCCGAGACGCTGAAATGCTGGTGCATTCGCATGGTGCGGAATAGTTCCAGAATCTCCGCCGAAGCGTTGATCACAGCCATATGTCCCCCCAGTTTGCGCAGGGAATTATAGGCCGAGATCAGCAGACCGATCCCGCTCGAATCGACCATGTTGACGTTGGCCATATCGATAACCAGTTCCCGCACCCCATCCTCGACAATCGCGCGCATCTTCGAGCGCAGTTCCGGAATCGATGCCGCCACGATGCTGTCTCCGGCCGGGCGGACGATTGCTTTGCCTTCTTCCCGCGTGACCACTATCATTTGCTTTTCCTCAACTTTTTCCTGAAAAATAATCTCTTTTCTTCGATAAAAAATCGCCGGCCAAATGCCGCACCAGTGTCACCGCGTTGCCCACCGCGTTATAGCGGACCCGGTTCGCATAGATACGCAGGAGCCCAGTGCCCCGTCCCGCGCAATCCGCGAAGTCCACCGGGTGCGCCCGCGCCGCGTGCCAGTCGAAACCTTCGCCATCGTCTTCCACGGCAATCAGCAGACGCCCGCTCTTGATGCGCAGACGGCAACGGATCTGTTTGTCCGGATCGGTCCGGCAACCGTGCACCACGGCGTTGGTAAGCACTTCGCGCATCAGCAACTCGACGGCGAAACGGTTCGCGCGGTCGAGCACCGGGCTTTCCCGGAGGAAATCGGCGAGGAACTCCTCTGCGGCTCCAAGCGTCGCCGGCATCGCCCTGCTCATCTCAAGTTCGACTCCCGACGGAATCGTCACTCTCCCACATCCGCGGCCATCAGCAGCAAGTCGTCCTCGACCGCTTGTCCCTCCGGACGCAGCTCCCGCAAAATGGCGTCGACCGCCTTGCCGAGCGGACACGACCGGTGCCGGACGCAGGCCTCCACCAGTAATTCCAGCCCCGCCCGACGGCTGCCTCCCGGCGCGGCTTCGATCAGCCCGTCGGTGTACATGAAAAAACGGTCGCCGCTCGAGACGCGCACATCCAGGCGCCGCAGAATCGCCGTGCCGAACGCGCCCAGTGGGTCGCTCTCCAGTTCCACGATCCGCACGGCACCGGCTCTGCTCACGAGGATCAGCGGAGGATGCCCCGCGCCGATCACGGTGAGCTGGCGCGTCTGGCGGTTCAGCCGCGCATAACAGGCAGTCAGATATTGTTCCTCACCCAGAATCTGGCCCATTACCGCATCCACCCCGCGCATCGTGTCCTCGGGCGAAAATACAGGCCCGGCGTACTGGCGCAGTAACGCCTTGATAGCCGACGTAAGAAACGCGGCGCTGACTCCATGTCCGCTGATATCCGCCACAAAATAGGCGAAGATGCCGGCGCCCAGCGGAATCACGTCGTAGAAATCGCCGCCCGTCTCTTCGACCGGCTTGTAATACACCGCGAACTTCGCATCCGGGTAATCCTCAGGATGAGCCAGGATGGCCTGCTGAGCGTCCCGCAGCTTCTCCAGACGGGCCCTGTGCTGCGCCACCAACGCACGGTTGCTCTCGCGGATGCGCAGATGCACTCGAACGCGGGCCAGCACTTCCTCGCCATGCAGGGGTTTGGCAATGTAGTCCACCGCGCCGATCTTCAGCCCCGCCACTTTGCTCTTCACGTCGTCGAGCGCGGAAAGAAAGATGATGGGAATGTCGGCGGTGGCCGGGTCCGATTTCAACTGCGCGCAGGTTTCAAAGCCCGACTCGCCCGGCATCATCACGTCCAGCAGGATGAGGTCCGGTTGCCTGGCGTGCGTCAGCATACGGGCAGCAGGGCCGTCATCCGCGGTCAGTGTGCGGAAACCCTCCGCCCGCAGAATCCCCTCGACCACCATAAGGTTGACCGGGGTGTCGTCCACTACGAGAATTGTCGGCGTGTCCATTGCACATAGCGAGGGCACACGGCCAGACTCCAACTGCACCTTCGCTATTGTCTTTATCGACCCGCGGCAGGGATAGCTTTAGCGGTTTTACACCGCAGTTTCATGGGAGGGACTAGCTGGACGCCGTCGCCGCATTGACCAGTTGGGTGCTGGCGGTGCCCCAGATCCCGCTGATGCTGCCGCCTGCGCTGACAAAGATCGCGGCCGAGGCCAATGCTATGAACGCCATAAGAAGCGTGTATTCGATCAGATCCTGACCTTGCTCGTCGGAGAGAAAGCGTTTGAACAAATCCATATGGGAAGTCTAAGGCGCAAGACTTCAAAAATATAGATTCACCTTAGTACTGGTACTACGTTTACTTTAGTTTTCAATGGGCTTCTGTTCGGCGTGGTCGATGACCAGAACTTCTACCGGCCGCTTCTGTGCTTCGAGCTTAAGTCCCAGCTGTTTCTCTATGGCTTCAAAGAGGGTTATGGCTCCGTTGGGGTCCGATGCAGCGGCGGGCGCATCGCCTGTTTCTCCCCCGCCTCTGCCGCCCCGCCCGGCCATCTGCACCGCTCCCGCCGGGCTGAAACTAAGTGTGAAATCGTACCCACCCTCAAGGCCCGTCGCATCGAGAACCGGAAAACGAATGTATCCAGGCGCAATTAACTGCAGTTTCGCCGCAAATTGCGCCATGGTCATGTTCTGGCAAGTCACCAGCCTTCCCAACACCGGATTCTTATCCCGCGGATCTTTTCCATCCTCGGCCGGACCTTCCTTATACTTCGTGCGGCTGCTCGAATCGGCTTTCTTCATCTTCGGCTTCACGGCCACCAGCGTATAGGCATTCGCCGGACGTTGTTCCCTGTGCACGGCGATCCCGAAGCGTTCCTTCAGCAGCGCCTGCAGCATAGGCCAGATAATATCGGTATCCATTTGCGGCCCGTCCGTGCTCGCCTTGGCCACAATGTCGTAACAGTCCGTGTCCATCCATTTCGGAGCCCCCACGAGCATGTCGTCCTCCACCTGCCAGGCCTCTTCGATCAGAGACTTAACTGTCATCCCGGCGATGTTTACCCGTCCGCCCGGTCGTATCTGGAAATCCATGCCCTTCAAATCGGGAGCGCTGGGCTTCAAATCGGCCACTTCGAACTCTCTTGGCGGCGGCGCGATGTACAGGGCTTCCTCGGTACCGGGCGGATTGGCCGTGGGCTTTTCGTTCACACTATCGACCACGATCACCGGGAAAGAGACATCCGCCGGCTCCAGCTTCAGACCCAGTTTCTCCATCGCGTCGAACAACGTGATCGCGCCGGGCAGCGGTCCGTCCGGACCCATCATGCCGCGGGGAGTAATCTTGAAATCGAAATCCCAAGCGCCTTTCAATTCCGTCCGGTCCACCACCAGCTTCTGGTTCACGTACTGCCGGGCCGGATAGAGCGAGGAACCGAGCGCTGCCGCAAACGCTTCCATCGTCATATTGCGGCAAGCGTGGCCGTACGCCAGCGCCGTAGTAAGCGGTCCCGAGGCTGGAAACTCCGGCCGTATCATCCTGCATCCGGTATCGCCCGACCCGTCCGATGGCTTCAGCTGCGGGCGCTTACCGGCTTTCAAAACAAATGCCGGAATCGACTTCGTATCGTTGTGAACCGCCAGCTTAAAGCGTTCGGCGAGAAGCGCCTGCAGCATAAGCCCGATCTGCCCCATCGTGGTCCCTGCCGGCACTTTCGCCAACAGGTCGAACCATTCGTTCTCGAGCCAACTCGGCCCGCCCACCACGCGCTCGGCGTCCACTCCATAAGCCATCTGGATCAGGTCCACCATCGTCGCGTAGTGCAGCTCATAGAGGCCCTTGCGCAGCGGCGGAGTTCTCAGAAACGTAAACCGCGAGGCAGGGCTCGCGTGCACGTCCGCTGCTTCGAAGGTCGAGGAGGGGGAAGGGGCTTGCGCCAACGCCAGGCCACTCAGAAAGACGATGCTTGCCAACGTACGGTTCATATCCAGGACCTCCTTTAAGGTCAACCAGGGGATATACAGCCAGCGTAATACCGCAATGGGAGAATTGCTGCGGTATTCGCCGATTTCTTTGAACAAAATGGCGGAATGCGGCGTCTACCTTTCACATCGCGCTGACGGCATGGGTACAGCTGTGCCGTCGTGGCACGGATTCGCCTTCGAGAAACGCCGGCGGGCTTGGCGTTAGTGGCCCGGCCCTGCAGATGCTGATGTCGGGTTCTAAGATTTGTCGGCTGGTCTATAAGACTCCGGGTACCCAGGGTGACCTTAAGGAGGTCGAAAAATGCCACGCAGCTTCGCAATCGCAGGATTCATCGCCCTTCTCGGCGGGTTGGCGTTCGGCCAGATCGCTCCCGCCCCTGGCCCAACCTCGCCTCGCTTCGAAATCGCTGACGTGCACGTTAGTCCCCCCACTCGTTACGTGTTTTTGAGAGATGCGGCGATTCACCGCGGCCGCTATGAGATCCGCCAGGCCACCATGGTGGACCTGATCCGCACGGCCTATGGAATCGAGGCGGAACGGGTGGTGGGAGGGCCCAGTTGGCTCGAAAACGCCTGGTTCGACGTGAATGCCAAAGCGCCCGAAGGAACCACCACCGAAACGGCGAAGCCCATGCTCCAGGCGCTTCTCGCCGACCGCTTCAAGCTGGCTTTTCACAACGATACAAAGTCGATTCCCGCGTATGCCCTGAAGGTGGGTAAGCGTTCGCAATTGAAGGAATCCGATGGCTCGGGCGACCCCGGATGCAAATACACTCCGCCGACGCCGCCGGCTTCCGGCCGTTTTACCGAGGCGCCTCCACTCTTTTTCGCGTGCCGTAACATGACCATGGCGGCATTTGCGCAAGCCCTGCATTCCACAATTTTCGTGGGGCCGCAGTACCTGAACGAACGCGTAGTGGTGGACCAGACAGATCTGAAAGGGGCCTGGGATTTCGATCTTAAATTCACGCCCAAGGGCATGATGGGGCCGGACGGACCGCTGCCCGGAGCTATTTCTCTTTTCGATGCCGTGGAGAAACTCGGGCTCAAGCTGGAGCCCGCCGATACGCCATTGCCTGTGATCGTGGTCGACAGCGTAAATCAGAAACCGACCGATAATGCGCCCAATGTGGCGGAAATCCCGCACATTACCCCGCCTCCCACCGAGTTCGACGTAGCCGAGTTGAAACCCACGCCGCCGGACTTCAAGGGCATGAGGCTCCAGCTGCAGCCCGGCGGACGTGTGAACATTGCGGGGACACCGGTGAAGTTTCTGATCGAGCAGGCCTGGGACCTGACGGACGAAATGCTGGCCGGCGCGCCGAAATGGATGGACACCGACCGCTACGATATCGTCGCCAAAGCCGCTGTCGAGGGGCCGCAGATGGATATCGACGAATTGTGGCCCATGCTGCGCGCGCTGCTCACCGAACGTTTCCAACTGGCGACGCACACCGAACAGCGGCCCGCCACCGCCTACACGCTGCTGGCGGTAAAGCCCAAAATAAAGAAAGCGGATCCGAACAGCCGAACCAAATATAAAGAGGGGCCGGCATCCGATGGTAAAGATCCGCGAGACAAGAATCCGATCCTTGGCCGGCTGGTAACTTGCCAGAACATGACGATGGCCCAATTTGCCGAAAAGCTGAAGACTATTGCTCCGGGCTATATTCATTCGCCGGTGCTCGACGCCACCGGGCTCACCGGCGGCTACGATTTCACCCTGAGCTTCAGCCCGGCGGGCGCTCTCCAGGCGGGCGGGCGCGGTGGTCGTGGCGGAGACGGACCCGCTGCGCCCAACGACGCGCCCGCGGCGGCATCGGACCCGAACGGTGCGATAACGCTTTTCGAAGCCATCGATAAACAACTGGGACTGAAACTCGAATCGCAGAAGCGGCCGGTAACGGTTCTGGTTATCGATCGCGCGGAGCAGAAGCCCACTGAGAATTAGTCGCGCGCGGTTAATGCGGGGAAACGATCGAGCACGGTAATTTTGCCGGTTCTGTCGGTAATAACCACACGCAGCCGGTAGCGTCCCGAACCGAATTCCGTGAATTCCCGCACCACCACATTGCGCGAATCCACAATTCGCCCTTCGACTTTGAATGGCCTGCCTTCTTCAGCGAGGGGAATATCGATCGTAACGTGGTGGTCCGGACAAAGCGCCCAGGTCGGCATGCTCGGGATCGACGTTTGCGCTTGCCCGAAAGATCCAGCTCCCACCACGAGACAAAGCAGCAGTAGGACATGCGGCGATAGCCGCGTCTGTTCTGTGTGGGAAAACGCGGCTATCGCCACATGTCCTCCATCGCAACACCATTCTTACGCAATAAACTCTTTGTTGATCGTAATCCCCAACCCCGGCCCCTGGGGGAGATTAAAATATCCATCCTTATCCAGCGTCACCGGATTTTCAAAAATCGCGAACGGATATTCATAGTTCCCGATCGGCTTGTCGTTGAAGATCTCCAGATACGGCGCATTCGGCCACGAAGCCACCAGATGCAGATCGCAGATGGTCCCGAGGCGGCTGTCGCCCACATGCGGGATGCACATCCGGTTCATCGATTCCGCAATCACGGCAATCTTCCGCAGGTGCGTCGGCCCTTCGAGCATCACCTCCGGCTGCACGATATCGAAGCATCCGCGCTCGAGCAGCGTGCGGAATTCATGCACGCCCCGGTTCCCTTCCCCGCCCGCCAGCTTCATGTCGATCTCGCGGTTCAGCTCCGCCAGGTCGTCATAGTCATAGCGCTCGAAAGGCTCCTCCAGCCAGTACACGTTCATCCGCTGATACTCGCGGGCAGTGGTCACGGCGCGCGTGAAGTCCCACGGAATGCCTTTAGTCGAGGCGTAGTTCAGCGTCGCTTTGTTCGCGTCGCACATGATGGCAAAGTCGTCGCCCACCGCCTTCCGCGCCGCCTCCACCAACCGGATGTCTTCCTTCATGGTCGGGAAAGAGCATCGGTACTTGATGGCCTTCCACCCTTCGCCCTTCAGCTTCACGGCGATATCGGCCCGCTCTTCGATAGTCGAAAGCCGCAGCATGCTCGAGTACGGAATCACCTTGTTACGCCCGCCGCCCCACAACTTGTACAGCGGCTGATTCGCCGCCTTGCCGATCAGATCCCAGATGGCGATCTCGGCCCCTGTCGTGGTTCGGCCCGAGCCATTCATGTCGTAAAGGCGCTGCGCATGCAGATCGACATCGAACGGATCGGTCCCGACCAGAAGCGTCTTGACCGCGGCCAGTTGCGCCTCTCCGATCGGCGGCCCGATTCCCACCAGCCCCTGATCCGAATGAATTTCGCAGAACGAGCCCCCGCCGATCTTGATGGCGCGCGGGTTGCCCACCCAGTCCGGGTACGACCCCAGATCCTTCACGACTTTCAGCGGCACGTTGCGTACATCCGTGATCTTGATGCGCGCTCCACGCAGCCGCGCCACGCTGGCCACCGCGGGAAGCGCCTTCAGAAATTCTCTGCGTCTCATGGGATTTACTCCTGCGGAAACTCTATCATCAAAAGCCCTTCGATGCCGCCAGCACCACGCGCTTTCCGGACCGGTCGATGATCGTAACCTTGCCATCAGCCAGAGTTATGTCGTCGATCCTGGTGAAGTCGTCGGGAACCTTCGTATAAAAAATGAGGAACTTGTTTTCGATTTTCGACTTCGCCGGAAGCCAACGAAACGTCGGCTGACCGAACAGAGGGCTCATCGCCACGGTTTCCTTATGAGAGATGTCGAAAGGCTGCGACGAAAATTCCATGCCCCGCGCCGCGTGCTCGTCTCCGGTGAAATTCATCCAACTCATCACCCAGGGATAATCCTCGCGCCGGAACACATATCCGTAGAGCAGATGCTTCTCCAGATGCAGTGCGGAAACGAATGCCAGGCGGCGCCTCACGTCCATCTGACAACTGGCAAGGTCCAGCCAGTTATGATCTGTCGGGATCGCACGGATATCCTGCTGACCTCCGTCGACGGTCGGCGCCATGGGCCATTTGAAGTCTTTGTCGTAGACCAGATGTCCAGGGATGGCGCCAGGCTTGTAAGGCCGCACACGGCAATTAGTCGCCGGCATATCGACCACCACTTTGCCCTTCTCAAGATAAGGAGGTCCAATGGTAGCGTGCTCCGCCCAGGAGATGGGACGGTCGACAGTCAGATTACTCTCCACCTGCGTCGTGACGTAGACGATGTTTTCGCCATCCACCATCTCGATCGTCCGCGTGACAGTCTCCTGCGCGATCGGCAGCGTGCCCCTGAGAGTCACCACATGCGCGGGCGTAGCCGGGCTGATGGCCAATACTTCGAACAGAGTCCGGCCGGCCTCACCATGAAAAGGCATGCCGAGAGCCGCCTCCTGTTCGGAAGGCGCGCCAAAACCGTCCAGCGCCAGAAAATGTCCGATGGACGCGATGGGGCTGATCGGATCGCCCTCCTTCATCGCCAGCTTGTTGAAGCGAACGCCGGTAGGGGAAATAGTGAATTCCAGTTTGTCGTTGGCGAGAACTAACGGCCCACTTCGCTGTCCCCAAAGCGAAAGACACAACACGCATAACAGCACCACGCAAACCGTCTTCATTTCTTAGCCTTATAGGTCTTACTGAATCCGTTGCGTTGGTTAGTTACCGTAAACGTCCCGTCCGAAGATGCGGAGAGCTTCAACGTATTCCAACGATCGTTGGGCGCGGGAGTCGAAGGCTCCAGGTTAGCAATGAAATCGTCCGGCGGATTGTTGTCCTTGCCTCCGCTCACCGAGTAGTGCAATTGCCAGATGTCCTCCAGCCCTGGTGTGCCACGCAGAATCGGCCAGGTAGCCAGGTCCGCGCCTTTCCGCGCGCCATTGCCCATCATCGCGACTCTCGCGTGCAATGCGCTCACTAACTCGGGCGCCAGCCCCTTGAATTGTCCATGGACATTTACCTGATACACATCCACTGTCCCGATCAGATTCCTGGGACAAGCCAGCTCGTAGTTCTTATAGGCTTCCAGATCCGCCAGATCCAGCATGCGGAACTTTCCATAGGTGAAT
The DNA here is from genome assembly GCA_963719785.1 of Terriglobia bacterium. GTDB lineage: Bacteria > Acidobacteriota > Terriglobia > Bryobacterales > Bryobacteraceae > BOG-234. The sequence continues at coordinate 584,366 of CAVRCX010000018.1, read as the reverse complement.
AATAATCCAACCGAATTATTGTCCTCTTTATCCGAAGCTATCTCGTCTTTTCGCGGATTCGCCGCACAGAACGGATTCGCCGCGCCGCCGCCTTTTACCGGCTTGTCGATAACATTGCCAGCCGCGGTAACTACCTCAATGTCGACACCTTTTATAGGAAGCCTGTCGCCGGCTTTGACTGCGATATGAGGTATCGTCTCGTAGAGCTTCGCATAGGTGGCATAGCGCTGCTGACTTTGCGCATTCGTACCCGTGTAAGGGCCGTGATCCACTAAGTGGCGAATGGGGATCTTAGCCGCCAGCGCGGGCACGTCGCCCAAGTGGTCCACATCGTAATGTGAGATCACCAGGTAATCGATCTGCTTCAAACCGGCGGTCTTGACGGCATCGACAATGCGATCTGTCGAGGCCTCGCGTCCATTGCTCGCAGGCCATCCCACGTCAACCAGCATGGATTCGCCGCCAGGCGTCACCATCAGCACACACTTGCCGCCTTCCACGTCGATCAGATGAACGTCGAGCGCCTTAGGGGCTGCCGAGGCCAACGACACCGTCAGCAGGAAAGCGAGAAATATCCTCATTTGATTTATTGAATCGAGAACGCCAGCAATACATTACCCGCCATGCCGGGTCCGCCCGAGTTCACGAACAACATGCCATCCGCAACCGTGGCGCCCGTCGCCACCACCGCGCCGCCCTTCGCCGCAATTCCGTTAGTGGTGGGGAAATCCTTGCCGGCGTCGTAGTCCCAAATCAACTTGCCGGAGGAAATGTCATAAGCGCGAATATGCCCGTCGAGGCCAGGAGAAATCACCGCGCCCGGAATCACCGTCGGGGGCGCCTTCACGGTAGCCGAACATCCCGCCTTCCCCTCACACGCACCCGACGTATTCCACAGCATCTTGCCCGTTGCCGCATCCATCGCATAGAGCCCGCCAACTGGAGGAACGCCAGCAGCACCGCCGCGGCCCGCCGAATCGCCATTGGGCGCGAACACTACCGCCTGCCCGGCCGTCAACGGACTCGCCGCAATCCCCCACTGCACCCCACCACCCGCGCCGCCGCGGCCGATACGCGTCTGCCACACGATCTTCCCTTGCGCATCCGGATCGAAGGCGTGCACCACCGCGGCTTTCTGCCCGCCCACAATCAATTGCCGGCCGTTCCCGACATCAAGAAGAATCGGCGACCCACCCATATCCACATCGGTCCCGGCGTTTGGAGGACAATTCGTATCGGGGACCGCACCGCGCCCACCGCCGCATCCCCAATTGAACATATCCGGCGCCGTCTGCTGCGACCACCTGAGTGCCCCGGTTTCCATATCAATCGCCACCAAAGCGTCGGCCGTCTTCACATCCGGCCCCGAAAATCCGTTGCCCGTGGCGACATAGATCAGCTTCCGTTTGGGGTCGATGGTGGGTGACGACCAAATGGTCGCGCCGCTCGGCCCATAGAACTGAATCCCTTTACTGTTCTTCCCTGTGGGCTTCGGTTCGGGCACCGTATACGCGCTCCAGATTTCGGATCCGTCCGCGGCGTTGAGGGCAATCAATCTGCCCCGGAAAGTGCAGCAGGAATAAAGAGGATTCGCGCCGGCGTTCTCCTCCTGCGAAGTGATCGGCACGTAGAGCCGGCCCTGGTACAACTTGGCTGTGCCTGTTATTCGCGTATAAGCCTGGCTGTCCAGCTTCTTTGTCCAGATCAACTTGCCGGTGCCGGCGTCGAGAGCATAGAAGTTGGATTCCAGATCGCCAAAGTAAGCCCGTCCGCCATCGATCAACACAGCGTCGCGAACCATCGACTTGGCCTGGAATCTCCAATAAAGGCACCCGGTCTGCGCGTGAATGGCATAAACCGTGCCGTCGTTGCTGCCGGTGTAAACCTTGCCGCCGACCACGGTAGGCTGGCTGTATGCCGTAGTCGTCTCGGGAAATCCGAAGGCCCATTTCACTTTGAGCGAAGGCAACTGCGCGGCCGTCAATCCCGCCGCCTTCGCCGGTTGAAAGCGTGTGTTCTGGTCGTCCACGCCCCAGCCGTTCCATGAGGCCCCAGGCCGCGGTTTCACGTTCGCATCGCACTGGCCGCTCATGGCGACGGGAGGCGCGCCGTTGAGTTCCACTTTGCCCAGATACCGAGCCACCGCAATGCGATCCGCCGGCGGAATCTGCGCTCCCACCGCCTTCATCTCTCCGCTCTCGAGCGACTTCACAATATTCTGCCACGGGATGACAGATAACGCCTCGGGCGTCGGCGCATGAACTTCGCTGTTGGGATCGTGGCACTGAATGCACCGGGCTATGAATACCCGCGTCCCCTCCTGTGCCGATCCCATCATGGCCAGCAGTAGCCCGAGACTTGCAATGCGAATCATAGTGATCGCAGCCTATTCTATGGCATCCCCCGGGATGTCCGCAACGCTGGATTCCCCGCGGTTCCCGTGGCATTGACATTGTTCAGGTAAGACGATATCTTACCAACATGAAGACCACCGTCTCCTCCAAGGGCCAGATTGTTCTGCCGGCGGAGATCCGGCGGATGGATGGCATCGAACCGGGTCAGGAGTTCGAAGTTGAGCGTATCGATCGCGGAGACTACCGCCTCGTCCGCCCTGCCCCTCCGCTCAATGAGGGCGCCATCGATTGGCTACTCGCCTGTCCGCGGAAAGACTTCTTCGTGCCCATCGATTCCGAATCGACGGACGCACTGTGAAGTACCTGGTCGACGCCAACGTCCTGAGCGAGCCGACGAAACCGGAACCCGACGCGCGAGTCGTGGCGTGGCTTCGCTCACATGAGCGCGACATCGCCGTCGATCCCGTCATTCTCGGCGAGCTGCGATTTGGGATTCTCATTCTTCCCAAAGGAAGGAAGCGAACCGCTCTGGAAAGTTGGTTCGACGAGGGGGTCGGCCGTCTCCATTGCCTGCCGTGGGACGCCGACACGGGACTGAAATGGGCGGAACTGCTGGCACAGCTTCGCAAGACCGGTAAGGCTATGCCGATCAAAGACAGCCTCATCGCGGCTACGGCGGCCCTGCACAGGCTAGCGGTCGTTACGCGAAACCGCGCCGATTTCGTGAACGCGGGCGTGCCCGTGGTCGATCCATTCGCTCGATGACCGTTGACGAGGCTTGTGCTCAGCCTCAGTAATGCGTAGGCGGAGGAGGGAATTTATCGATCGGCACAGTCTCCGTCTTCCCGCCCGCCAACCTGCGCACCGAGAAGCGCTCGATCTCATCGCCGCGTAACTCCGCATACCCGCCTCTGGTATCTAACCGCAGCCCATCCCCGCGCCGCTCGATAGCAGTGACCACAAACTCGATCGCATACAGACGCACCTTCTCACTCGCCCGGTCCCACCGCACCAGGCCACCCGGAAACGTCGAAATATCCTCCGTGAAACGATCAAGGCCCAGCCAAACCGCATCCGGATCCACCAGCATCGCACTCACTTCATACGGAGCAACCTCGGGCGGAGAGAACAGCCGGTACTGCCGTGCCTCCGTATCGAAATAGCCGAACGCCCCGACACCACGCTCGCCTTCGCCATCGTAGAAGCTCTTGCCGAACCAGACCTTCGCGCCCTCGATCTGATGCGGACCAATCACTTCCTCCCGCTCGTATTCCCCATGCGTGGCGGCCAACGGATTCATCGCCACATCCTTCGGACGCAGCCGGACGTAATCCTCCCACGTGCTCTGCGGCAGCGGATAAAACTTCGCCTGTCCGTTCACCATCTCCATCACCCCGTGCGACCGCATGCCGAAGGTGTCCCGATGGTGTTCCAGATGAAAATTATTCTGCGCTCCAAAAATCGCGAGCGCCAGACAAACACCCACCAATTTCATCGCACCGCGCTCCGTGCCAGTTTCAACTTAGGCTGCTTCGCCACCCCGGCGCACTTCTTTTCGAGGCGCTGCTGGCGCACACCGAGTGCCGCCGAATCCGCCCCCTGCCGCGCCGCCCGCACGCATTCGAGCGCCATGGCGAAATTCCGTTCCCGATGCTCATAGTGCTTGGCCAGCTCTTCATACGCCTTTACGCGATATGGATTCGGCGAGAGCGTCAGATCCGTGAACGTAGCCAGCGCCGCGTGCTCCCGTCCCAGTTTCTTCTCCATCCCGCCGGCCTCGAACAAGGCCCGAAAAAGATGCTGATCCGGCAACCCCATATCCACCGCGCGCCGCATCAAACGATGCGCTTCCTCCATCCTCCCGGACATCTGCAGCCATCGCGCCAGCCCCAGAAGATCCATCCCATGCCGCACCCGTATATTCTCCGGATCGCGAAAAGCCTCCGGGATCACGCCCGTCAGACACGCCAGCGAAACAATATCGAGCACATTGTGATGGAAGATCGGAATCAGCCGGAACGCCCGCTGCGTCCGCAGGTATTCGAAGTAGCAGTAAGGGATCAGTTCGCCCGGCACATCGCCCTCCCGCTCCACCCCCAGAATCTGATTCTCCAGATTCACCAGCCGGCAATTCTCCAGGCGCAGCTTGAACAAGCGCCGCGCGCCATAGAGCAGATCCAGATGCTCCATGCGACCAAACGGGTGCCGCGCCCGCGTCATCGTGTACCGCGTCTCGAGCAAAGGCTGGTCGAAGCTGCGCCCGTTATAAGTAATCAGCACGTCGAAGCGGGCGAGGTACGCGGAGAGCGCGTGCAGCACGGAAGGCTCCTCATCGTAGTCGCGCATGAAGAACTGCCGCACCCGAAAGCCCTCTTCATCGATGCTGCCCACCCCGATCAGAAACGCATACGTACCCGAGCCGCCCGCCAGGCCCGTGGTCTCCGTATCGAGAAAAGCCCACCGCGTCGGATGCGCATTCACGATCGCGCCATCCGACAGCGCATGCAGCAGATCGGGCCGCAGTTCGATCAGATCCGAGATGTCATAGCTGCCGTACCGCCGGTGCCGCGCATACAATTTCTCGGTCTCGAAATGCTTCCCCAGCGGAGTCTCCACCACCTCGCCGGATAGCAGATCTTCCACATAACCGCGCGAAGGAGGCTTTTCGGGCACCGGTCCAGCCGCGTATTTGCTGTCGATCCGGGCAACTGTCTGGCGCAGCCACCGAAGCTGTTCCTGAATATCCATCTTCGCCCTGTCTTCGCCCACCCCTCCCCCCTACTATACCCTGATAATCTTAATCATTCTGCGCCTCCGCATATTTTTTCTCGCGATCTTCGCCATTCTCCTCGCCGCTCACCTGGCCGAATCGCGCGTCTTATGGGAAGGTGAAGTGCTGCCCTTGGCCGTCGCCCTGCAGATGAAGCGAGGAGCCGTCGTCTACCGCGAAGCCTGGTTCGATAAACCCCCGCTCGTCCCCGCCGTGTACCTATTGTGGGGAGCGACCATCGGCCCCATTCTGCGCATCGCCGGAGCCTGCTACGCCACGCTCGCCTGCATTCTGGCCTATGCCGCCGCCAAAACCCGCTGGACCAGCCGAGAAGGCTATCTCGCCGCCGCCCTCCTCGCCTTCTTTCTGACCTTCGATACCCACTCCGCCGTCCTGCCCCTCGCCGCGGACATGCTCCTGCTCACTCCGCACCTCGCCGCCATCCTTCTTGCGTGGCGCAAGCAGCCCTTCTGGAGCGGAATCGCCGCCGGCATCGGCTTCCTCGTCAACGCCAAAGCCGTCTTCGTCTTCGCCGCCGCAGCGCTGTTCACCTGGCCAACCCTGCTCCCGCTCGCCGCCGGATTCGCCCTCCCCAACCTGATCGCCCTCGCCTGGCTCGCCGGCAACCACGCCCTCGTCCCTTATATCGATCAAGCCTGGCGCTGGCCCGCCCAGTACGCCGCCAGCCCCATCGTCGCCGACCCCATCCGCAACGGCATCGTCCGCACCCTCAACTGGGCCGGATTTCACGCCGCCCTCATAATCGGCTTTGTCTTATGGCTTATTTGGAACCCCAGGCGCGAACGCCCCTGGAAATTCCTCGCCTGGGCCATCCTCTGCTACGCCGGAGTGGTCCTCGGATGGCGCTTCTTCCCCCGCTACTTCTTCCTGCTCCTGCCTGTCCTCACCCTCGGCGCCGCCCGTGGACTCGCCCTCCTGCGCCCCCGTCACCTCACCGCGCTCCTCATCCTCACGCTCGCCGTTCCCCTCATCCGCTTCGGCCCCCGCTACGCCAATCTCTCAAACTGGAGCGACCTCGCCATGGATCGCGACAGCCAGTCCGCCTCAAAGATCGCGCTCGGCTTCGCACGTCCCGATTCAACCCTCTACGTCTGGGGCTATCGTCCCGAAATCTACGTTTACACCGGCCTCAAACCCGCCACCAGATTCCTCGACAGCCAGGCCCTCACCGGAGTCCCCGCCGATCGCCACCTCACCCAATCGAACGTAGTCCTCACCGCCGGTACCAACGAGGCCCGCGAAGAACTCGCCCACTCCGCCCCCGACATCCTCATCGACGGCCTCAGCCTCTACAACCCCGCCCTCTCCATGGATCGCTACCCCGAACTCAAACCCTGGCTGCGCAATTATCGCGAAGTCGCCCGCACCGCCGGAACCGTCATCTACGCCCACATCGTCTATTCCCGTACTCCCTGACTGAACCGCGACCGTAAAGAAGCGGTCTGCAAAGTTTACAATGCGGTGGTGACCCCCTCCCCACCCCGCATTCTCGTCACCGGAGGCGCCGGCTACATCGGCTCCAACACCACCCTCCAGCTCCTCGACGCCGGTTACGATGTCGTAGTCGTCGACAGCCTCGCGCGCGGCCATCGCGAAGCCGTAGACCCCGCCCGCCTGCGCGTCCTCGACCTCCTCGATACCGCAGGCCTCGTCGCCATCATGAACGAAAAACCCTGCCAGGCCGTAATCCACTTCGCCGCCTTCATCGCCGTCGGCGAATCCATGAAAGCCCCCGAAATCTACTTCCACAACAACGTCGCCGGCTCCCTCTCCCTCCTCACCGCCATGCTGAGAGCGGGAATCAAGAACATCGTTTTCTCCTCCACCGCCGCCGTCTACGGCATGCCCGCCCGCGTTCCCATCTCTGAAACCGAGCCCTCCGTCCCCGTCAACGCCTACGGAGAATCGAAGGTCATGGTCGAGACCCTGCTCCACTGGTTCGACCGCATCCACCGCCTGCGCAGCGTCTGCCTCCGCTACTTCAACGCCTCCGGAGCCGACCCCCTCGGCCGCGCCGGCGAAGACCACGAACCCGAAACTCACCTCATCCCCCTGCTCTTCCAGGCCATCAAAACCGGCCGCCCCATCACCCTATTCGGCAACGATTACCCCACCCCCGACGGCACCTGCATCCGCGACTACATCCACGTCACCGACCTCGCCCGGGCGCACATCGCCGCCGTCGAGCATCTTGTCAAAGGAGGTGAATCGAAGAAGTACAACGTAGGCACCGGCCAGGGGTATTCCGTAAACCAAGTCCTGCAGGCCGTAGAGGAAGTTACCGGGAAAAAAGTCCCCTTCGAATTCGGACCCAGAAGAGAAGGCGATCCCCCCCAACTGGTAGCCGACTCAGCCCGTCTTCAAAATGAGCTGAATTGGAAACCAGTCCACTCCGACCTGAAAGAAATAGTGAAAACCGCCTGGGCGTGGTGGGACAGGTTCCCGACCTGTCCTGATGGGCCTCCCGTTGTAAAGTAGGCGTTTTCGCCCGCGTTTTTCTGGAAAAAGGCTTCCTGACAGCATGAGCCGCTCACCCCGCCGTGTGCAAGTGCGGTACAGGTTGCGCGGGTTCAGCTAACCCCCAACCAATCGAGGGTTTCCAGGTCGTCAATCTCCGGGAAGTGGGTGTCGCGCGTAGCCAGGCTCACTCCGTAACAGATGGCCGCCGCGGCTATCCAGATGTCGTTTTCGGGAATCGGTCGCCCCTTCTCTTTCAGGCGGTGTTTGAGCCGTCCCTACTCGCGGGCCACACTGAGATCGCACGAAATGATTGCTCTGCCGGCAGCGAATTGTTCCACCCGTTCGATATTTGCGGAAGAACGACTTGATTTTCGCCGCGCCAAAGTCTGGCGACAACCGTCCAATCCAAATGGATATCGGCGGAGCCAGGGGCGTTTTCACGGGATTGATCCCTTGATGCCGGAGTTTGCGCACGTTCCCGGAGTAAGGCTTCCAATGCCGACAGCGAGCATTTAGCAGGATCACCATTGAGCCGGGTACGCGCGGCGGAAAGCCGTGCGTCCGCGGACTCCGAATCACGGTCTGGGATGTCCTCGGCTGGTTGGGCGCCGGGATGACCGAAGAGCAGATTCTCGACGAGCATCCCGACCTTGAGAAAGCCGATTTCGCGGCTGTCTGCCAGTTCGCCGCCGATGCGGGGCGCCGGGCGAATCTGGTTTGAGCCTGCGTCTCGACGAGAACCCCTCACCACGACTGATTCCTCGCCTGACATCGCTGTTCCCCGGCCTGATCCATGTGCGTAATGTTGCCTCAGGCAGGCGAACGACAAGACGGTCTGGGATTGGGCGAGGCAGAATAGCTATACCGTGGTAACTGCGGATTCCGATTTCGTGGCGATGCTCAGCCAGACTGGTCCGCCACCCAGGTTGATTCATATCGAACGGTGCGACTTCCCTTTCCGCGTAATCGAGGAACTCCTTCGCCACAATGCGATTCGGATCTGAAACTTCGGACAGCCGGCCCAGATGCGAAAAAACTCCAAGGTGCCCGGGGCGGCAGGGATGGCTTCCTCACGTTACAGCCAACGATTAAGAAGCTCGAAGTCGTAATAGAATCAATAAAACGAGATCAAGAAATGACTACCCCGCTTAAGTCCGTAAATCCCCACGTCTTCATCAGTTATAGCCACGACTCCGACGAGCACTCGGCGCGGGCTTTGGACCTGTCTGACTGGCTCCGGTCCTACGGCGTCAACGCGAACCTTGATCAATACGAACAGAGCCCACCAGAAGGCTGGGCCCACTGGACGAAAACCCAAATTGAATCGTCAGAATTCGTGCTTATAATTTGCACGGCCACTTATCAGCGAAGAGTCGACAAGAAAGAAACGCACGGAATCGGCGCAGGCGCCACGTGGGAGGGCCAGCTGATTTACAATTACCTTTACGCCGCTACCTGTAAGACCCACAAATTCGTCCCGATCATCTTCTCCGAGGCCGACAGAAATCACATTCCGACGCCCCTCGCGCAGAGCCAGTATTATCTAGCCGACACAGACGAGCACCGATGGGCGCTTTACAGACTTCTGACGAACCAGCCGTCCGTTGAAAAGCCAACACTCGGCCGTATAACAAGCCTGCCACCCCGGAGTCGCAATATCCCCTCACAGCAAGTAATCGACCTTCCGTCGGAAGTGGCCTCTACGGTGACCTTCTCAAGAGCATTTCCACACGTCGCCGATAACGAGATATTCAGGGAAAACATTATCAATACCATCAAAACCTTGGCCGCCAGTGTTCACGTCGTCGTGGTCGAGGGGCCTGAAGGGGTCGGCAAGACCACGTTGTTGTCCCAAATCGCCCGCCGATACGCCGACCGAAGCGCCTCGGTATTCCTTTCCGACGACGATCGTGCGAGTTTTGATCGAGAGACAATAACCGACAATCTGGCCGACCAACTGCATTGGGCCCTGCGCCAGAGCCCCCGAGCCCATGACCGGGCCGATCCTGCTGAAGTCCAGAGTTACGCGGAGGAACTCAGGCGCCTGTCGCGCAAGAGAGGACAAAAATTCTACTTCCTAATTGACGGCCTGGCCGAGATCGCCCCCCATGTGTCGGGAGGGCCACGCGGCATCCTCGAAATTTTCCCGCAAATCGGTCTCGACGCCTTTACATTTATCATGAGTGGCGACCTGACAGACCTCCAGCTTGCTATAGGACGATCGGTAAGAGCGAAGTCATTCCCGGTAATCGACTTCGGCCTCGAAGACTCGCTTCACTTTTTCGAGGGCGTGGTTGATCAGCGAGAAACCGCCGCGAGACTTCATCAGATATCCGAGGGATCACCAGAGAAATTGTCCAGCCTGCGCCGGCTGATCATGGCGCAGCACCCAGTTGATGCCTTGTTGGACAGTCTCGAAAGAAGCAAACAGCACGTGTTTCTGAAAGAATGGGAGCAGCGAGACCGTAAGAATGATCGGCAGCAATGGTTTTTAGCCCAGCTTTGCTACGACGACAAACGGCATACGGAATCATCTTTAAGCGAAGCAACCGGTATTCCATTGGCCACCATTCGAGGATGGATATCCTCCCTCACCTTTCTGGCAACCGACCCCGCCACCGGAAACGTTTGCTTCAATGCGCCTTGGTTTCGGCGCCAAGGACAACGCGAACTCCAGCAATATCGCTCTTCTGTGCACAAAGCGATAGTTCGCCAGCTACTACTGCCGGGTTCTGACAGCAATCGACTAGCGACAATCACGCAGCTGGAGGAGTCAGCCTTGCCCGAACTTCTCAAGAGTTTGTCACCTGATTACATCATGGAAATCCTCAGAAGGACAGGCAGTTTCACCAAGGTGGAACAGACTGTCGCGGCCGGGCTCAGGGCTGCGCGGAGACAAGAACGCCATACCGAATCGCTCCGGTTCGGCATAAACAAATCGGTACTGACGGAGTTTCTCAGGTTCGGTGCCGACGCTAGCGAGGTGACTGCGCTTGCGGCGCTGGGCGACTACAGTGGGGCGATGGCTATAACAAGAGCAACGGTGCCCAAAGAGGACAAGCTTCACTACCTCGCGATCATCGCGAACCGCAAGACAGACATGAAAGAGTACTTGGAGCCGGATCTGCTTGAGCAAATTACCACCCTGGCGAAACAAATTGACACCAAGAGCCTTGGCGAGCGCACTTTCGAAATATGCGAGCAGTTAATCACGTTCGCACCTGAGCTGGCTCTGGATCTCGCAGAAACCGCCAAGCCTGACATCTCCACACGAAATAACGCTTTTGCTCATCTGTCTGCGCTCGCGCTTGAGGCTCTCGACCAAGCGCGATCAGAGAAGACAATAGAGAGAATCAAAGCCAGCGGTATCTTATTCCGAATAGACTTTATGCAGAAACTCTATTCTGCGGTATCGGGGAAGTGGTCGGCAACCGAAGTGACTGCGCACGCAGCGAAGCTTGAGAAGGCGCGTGACAGGCTATTCCTTCTGCGTTCATGGATTCGATGGAATAGTAAGGTCGAAGGATGTGCTGCCGTCGTGCACTTTGCCCTCGACACTGCGATCAAGGCCACCGACTACACGATTAACGCCACGGTACTTCGGCAGCTGGCCGACGGGCTCGCAGGGATAGCCAACGAGGAAGATACCCAAGCGCTCGTCGGAAAGTTTGATGGCCAAAAAGCGACCGCGCTGCTGCTGGGACCGTCGCGGGACTACGTTCGGCTTCAGTTGCATCTTGCCGAGGCGGAGCTACGCCACGACGGCGAGGCGGCCGAAAACCGTTTCTTGAGCCTATTTTATGAAATTACGCAGATATCCGACCTATCTGCACGCGCCGAATCATGGGCGTGGTTTCTTGGGGCAATACATCGCGCGAGCGTCGTGATTAGCGCTGGACCGAGTGAGGCATTGAAAGCCGACAGTTTACGCGAACTCGAAGACACCTTCGTGGAGCTTCTTGACTCGACAGCCGACCACTATCGTTCAGCTGGCGAGGTCATAGAAGCTGCTGCGCGATGGAATCCCGGAAAGGCTATTGAGTTGTCGAGGATGCTCAACACTGAACCTCGCAGGGACGCTGTCCTTGTCGACATCGCGGGAATAATTGTATCCGAATTGCCGCCGGATACGGCCCGCGATGGGTTGATAGAACTCCTTCGGACCTGCGCTGACAGCGAGTACCGAGACGGAGCGATCGCAAGAGCATTGGACGCACTTGTGGATGTTCGGCCATGCGGCCCAACCCTCGGGAACACATTTTCGTTTCTTTTGGCGGAAGCCAAACAAATCTCAAATGCTGTCCGGAGAACTCGAGCTCTCTGCTCCGCCTATTCATTTGGCTGCTCGGTCTGGGGAGCTAATAGCCCAATAACTACAGGGCTGCTGAGCGCTACTCAGGATAGCTGGTCCGCAATTACTACGGGCTGGGTCAAGGTCAACGTCGGGTTTTTCTTGGCTAGGTCTCTGTCCGCTGTTTCGAAGCCCAGTGCGCTGAGCTTTCTCAGGCAAGCTGAGGATACAAAAAAGCAGCTGGGAGGGCTTTCGTCCGAACGAGCGTGCCGCGTATATTCAGCTTGTGTCCGGCTAGCCTCACGGGCTTTCGCGGGCCTCGTGCGCCGTCATCACAACACGAAGCAGGATCTTAATTTAATCTCGACCCAGATTGAGGCAATTCCGTCACCCGGCGAGCGGGCGGCAATTTGGGCCGAGCTCGCCCTGAAGTGCTCGCTTCAGAATGAAGACGATCTCTGTCGAGAAATCTATAACGAGAAGATCGCACCTGCATTGGCCGGAATTTCCAAATCGGATTCTGGTTATCTCGCGCTGGTCACCACGAAGGTGGCACCAGCCGCCTTTATCGCGGACCGCAATATCTGTTGGGAACGATTAGCTACTTTAGACAGTACCTATCGAGACTTCGCTTGCGTAAACATAATTCGATTTTTGTTTAATGGCTCCCTTCCGTCTGATCCTGATGAATACCTACCGGGCACGGGGTACGAAACGACATACGGCAAACTTTCTCACATTTGCGACGTTTTAGAGCGCGTATCCTGGGACAGCTTCATCTACGACGCACTCGAAAAAGTAACTGACTCTCTGCTTTCTTGGAAGAATGAAGCGCGGCTCAAGCAGGGTCAGAAGGAGGAAGTGTGGCGAAGGCGAGGGTGTGCTGAAATCTGTGTAAACGTTCTCCGGCGACACTAGGAGAACGACATGAAGAAGACGAAGCAGGCCTCGCCGATCAGCGATGAGTTAATCGACGAGTGGTTGAAGCAGGGCCGAACGCCGGAAGACGTAAACGGACTTCTGAAGCAGTTTACGAAACAGGTAGTGGAGCGCGCCATGCAGGGCGAGATGGCCGAACACCTGGGCTACGAGAAGCACGATCCGCAGGGAAATAACAGCGGCAACAGCCGGAATGGCAAGACTCTGAAGACGCTGAAGGGCGATTTCGGGGAGGTGGAAATCGAGACGCCGCGCGACCGCAACGGCCAGTTCGAGCCGCAGATGATCCGGAAGAACCAGACGCGCTGGACGGGCTTTGATGACAAGATCCTGTCCATGTATGCGCGCGGCATGAGCACGCGCGACATTCAGGGTCACCTGGAAGAGATGTACCAGGTGGAGGTGAGCCCGAGCCTGATCAGCGACGTGACGGACGCCGTGATGGAGCAGGCGCGGATCTGGCAGAACCGGCCGCTGGATTCTTTTTACGGGATCGTGTTTCTGGACGCGCTGTACGTGAAAATGCGGCACGAAGGCCGGGTGGAAAACCGCGCCGTTTACGTCGCGGTCGGCATTAATCTGGAAGGCCAGAAAGACGTTCTGGGCCTGTGGACCGGCGCCACGGAAGGCGCTAAATTCTGGCTCAACGTCTTGACGGAACTGCGCAATCGCGGGGTCAAGGATATCTATCTGGTGTGCGTGGACGGGCTGAAAGGCTTTCCTCAAGCCATTGAATCGATCTATCCGAAGGCGCAGGTGCAGCTCTGTATCGTGCACATGGTACGAGCCAGCCTGAATTACGTCAGCTGGCAGGACCGCCGGAAACTGATCGGCGGATTTGAAGCCGATCTATAAAGCGGCCACGGCCGATGAAGCCGAACGGCAATTGAGCGAATTCGAGGCGAAATGGCCGAAGTATCCGGCGATTGGCCGACTCTGGCGCGACCACTGGGAGCGGGTGATTCCATTCTTTGCCTTCCCGGAAGAAGTACGAAAGATCGTCTATACCACCAACGCGGTGGAATCGCTGCATATGAGCCTGCGCAAAATCATCAAAACGCGTGGCTCGTTTCCGACCGAAGAGGCCGCCTTTAAGCTGTTGTACCTGGCCCTGCTGCAGGTTGTAGCGAAGTGGGAGACGGTGCAGCACTGGAAGCAGATGCTGAACTTTCTGGACACCATGTGCGGCGACCGCATCAGAGAGGCCGGCGGTCTGCAATAACTCAAACCGCTCAAAGCCCACCAGCGGGATGAGTCGCTCATCCCCCGAGTCCGCCCGTCGGCATTGGGTAAATACCAGAACGGTGCTCGTGCGCAAGGGTCCGCTCCGCCGCGCCGAAAGCGGCGCGCCCTTGCGCGCTCCGCGCCGTTCTGGCAGGATGGTAATCGCGACGGGCGGCTCCGGCGAGATGAGCTAAGAGGCAATTCTCTTCGACCGAATACCCGAAAGCAAATCAACCGGCGACACGTTTACACAGATTCGCCGACACACCCGGCTCGGGATCGTTTCTAAACAACTGCCATCCCAGAGATACATTACCCACAACGGATAATCAAATCCCGCTTCGGGACATTCCACGCATCCCCCGCCAGTTCCGTCTCCCGCTCCCCGCCCGTAATGGTCACCGCCGCCACTTCAATCGCAGACGGAGTGGTCGTCTTATCCCGGCCATAACTCGTCCGCGCGATATCGTCCCCGGTAAAAGCGCCGCGCAGCATCTCCACCACCGGCCCGCCCAACCCCGTAGCATCCACCGCCAAACAACACTGCCCCGCCAACTCCCCTAACCCCACAATCCGCCGCACCCGCTCCACCACCGCCGGATACGGAGTCCCCAGCGGCAACCGCTCCACATACCGCACCGCCAGCCCCCCATACAGCGCCGGCGCCAGATGCAGTTGCGGCGTCTCCAAACGCTCCACCACCGCAATCGCCGAATGGTCCCGCTGCTTCCCCAAATCCAACCCCACAAAAAATCGCGCCTTCATCGCCGCATCCCCCCTCCATCCACATCAATCGGCAGAATCGAATAATCGAGCGCCGCCTCAATCAATTCCCGCTCGAACACCCCCGCCCCGCTGTCCATGAATTCGCACATAAACTCCCGCGGAAACCACACCGGCCCCAGATCCTCCCGCCGCTCCTCCAGATATCGCTTCGAGATCCACGCGCACTCCGTCGCCGGCACTCGCATCCGCATCCAGTCCGGCCCCTCGTGCGCCCACGCCTCATAGAAAAATCCCTGCTTGTACCACGGCGTGCTCATCAGCCACAAATCCCCATCGCTCCGCGCCAGCACCGGCAGCAGCGCTTTATAGATTCGATCCGGCACCCGCGACGCCTCGTCGATCAGCAGCAGGCTCGCCCCCGAAAATCCGCGCACCGTATGCTCCATCCCCGGCAGCCCCACAATCCGCGACCCGTTCGGAAACACCAGTGACGCCGCATTATGCCCATCCCCGCGCCGCCGGATTCCCAGCCGCCCCATCATCTCCGCCGCTTTATTCACCAGCTCCGCCGACTGCCGGTCCGTCGGACTCGCCACCAGCACCAGGCTCTTCGCCCGCGTAAATGCCCGGTACACCGCCTTCGCCGCCCCCATCGTCGATTTCCCCCATTGCCGCGAGCAATTCAGAATTCCCCGCTTCGCCTCCGACCGCAATGCCTCCGCCTGACGCTCGTCCGGCTCGATCCCCAGCTTCGTCCGCACAAACTCCACCGCCCCCGAAGGCGAGGCAATCCCTTTCTTCGCCTTCCGCGATTTAGTCTGTATAAAGGTGCTCACGACGTCGGTGTACCATCGCCCTCCGCAAATTCCACCCACCCGAATCGGCGTTCACAGAAAAATCACTACAATTGTCCGATTAGAACCAATACCTTAGGAAAATCTGAGGAATATTCACATTGTCTGTGACCGAAATTAAAGTCAGTTATGGCAACAGACAAACAAATCGCCGCCAATCGCATCAACGCGCTGAAATCCACAGGCCCAATCACCCCGCAAGGCAAAGCCCGCTGCTCCGAAAACGGCATCCGTCACGGCATGCTGGCCCGCAGCATAGTCCTCCGCTCGGAAAGCCTCAAAAACTTCCGCCAGGTCCTGTCCAATCTCGAGGACGATCACCAACCCCAGAACGCCACCGAGCAGACTCTCGTCGAGATCCTGGCCGTATCCAAATGGCGCCTCCGCCGTCTGTGGGACATCGAACGTGCCGGCTTCGACTACGAATGCGACCAGCAGACCGGAGAAGTCGCCGACCTCCAGCCCCCCACCCGAGCCTCCATCGCTTTCAAGGGCCTCAGCGACAGCTCCCGCTCGCTCGAAATGATGAATCGCTACGAAAACCGCCTCGACCGCCAGATCAAAACCACCCTTGATCGTCTGGCCCGCCTTAAACTTCAACGAAGCAGACCCACTAACGTTGACACCAAAGGAGATAATTGGGACTCAGGGTCCCAAAATGCCCCTCCGCATGCAGGACCAACGCCTCCGCCCGTCCATCCCTTACCGAGCCGCGACCGCGAGGGAGTGGTCCCCGTCGCATAGAATAATCTCAACGAAAGGAGACAAAGATGAAGCGAACCTGCATAACCCGCCGCCAGCTCTTGGCATTCACCGGAGCCGCCCTAGCCGCGCCCATCCTCCGAGCCGCTACCGTTCCCCGGGCCGCCCGAGGCACGCCCCCCTTCACCATGTGCGATAACACGTTACTGCTTGCCAAGAACTTAGGCGTAAGAAGCGCCGACCTCTCACGCATAGAAGTTGTGGGACACGCGCTTTCGCCTGTCCAGGGTTTCCCCAAATGAAAAAAATCCGCTGGGGAGTACTCGGCGTAGCCAAAATAGCCACCGTAAAAGTGATCCCCGCCATGCAGCGAGGGACCCTGTCCGAAATCAGGGCAATAGCGTCCCGCGACGCCCGAAGGGCGGAGCAGGCGGCAGCCGATCTGAACATCCCGAAACATTACGGCTCCTACGAAGCCCTCCTCGCCGATAAAGAAATAGACGCCATCTACAACCCGCTCCCCAACAATCTCCACGTGCCCTGGTCCATCAAAGCCGCCGAAGCCGGAAAACACGTCCTCTGCGAGAAGCCCATAGCCCTGAGCGTGGCTGAGACCAAAGATCTGATCGCCGCCCGCGATCGCACCGGCGTAAAAATGGGCGAAGCCTTCATGGTCCGCCTGCACCCCCAATGGCAGCGAACCCTCGAACTCGTCCGCAACGGAGAAATCGGCGACCTCCGCGCCATGGACTGCGTCTTCAGCTACATCAATCGCGACCCCAACAACATCCGCAATCGCCTCGACGCCGGCGGTGGAACCATCATGGACATCGGCTGCTACCCCATCCACCTCTCCCGCTGGATCTTCGGAGCCGAGCCCACCCGCGTCAACGCCGTCATCGAACGCGATCCCGATTTCGGCACTGATCGCCTCGCATCCGCCCTGCTCGATTATCCGGGCGCCCAGGCCACCTTCACCTGCAGCACCCAAATGACCCCGTTTCAGCGCATCCAGTTCTTCGGCACCAAAGGACGCATCGAAATCGAAATCCCAGTCAACGCCCCACCCGACAAAGAAACCAGAATCTTCGTCCAGAATCCCGACTTGCGAACCGAAACCTTCGACATCTGCGATCAGTACACCTTACAAGGGGACGCTTTCTCACGCGCCATCCTCGGCGAAGGCGACGTTCCCGTTCCATTGGAAGATGCCTTGCGTAACATGGCTGTGATCGAAGCGCTCTTTCGCTCCGCGCGCACCGGCACATGGGAAGCACCGTTACACTAAAACTGTATTCATCGTCACATGCCTTTTAACATAAGCCCGATCAGGGAATTCGTCGTTCGCCCTGCTCTTCCGCCACAGTTGTCACGAATGCCCGAATTGGCCTACAACATCCTGTGGGCCTGGGAATCTTCCATCCGCACTCTCTTCCGCCGCCTCGATCCAGCGCTGTGGAAGGAATCCGGCTATAACCCTGTCGTCCTGCTCGGGCGCGTCGCTCAGACCACCCTCGAGCGCGCCGCCCTCGACCCGCGCTACATCGCCCAGTATCAACTTGCCTGCCAGCGCTTCGACGCCCACATGCAGTCGCCCACAGCCGCGCCAGGCGGCAAGCTGATCGCCTATTTCTCCGCCGAGTACGGCCTCACCGAGTGCATGCCCGTTTACTCCGGCGGCCTGGGAGTGCTTTCCGGCGACCACATGAAATCGGCCAGCGACATCGATCTGCCCCTCATGGGAGTCGCCCTCCTCTATCAGTTGGGCTACTTCCGCCAATACCTCAACGCCGACGGATGGCAGCAGGAACGCTACCTCGAAAACGACTTTTACTCGCTCCCCATCCTCCCGGCCATCGACGCCGAAGGCAAACAGCAATCCGTCACCGTGCAGCTTCCCAGCGGGCCCGTCGCCATCCGCGTCTGGACCATGAACGTGGGCCGCATCAAGATGCTGTTCCTCGATACCAACACGCCCGAGAACAGCCGCCCCGAAGACCGCGGCATCACCAGTCAGCTCTATGGCGGCGACTCCGATACGCGCATCCGCCAGGAGATCGTGCTCGGTATCGGCGGCATGCGCGCGCTCGAAGCACTCGGCTACAACCCCACCGTCTTTCACATGAACGAAGGCCACTCCGCCTTCCTCGCCATTGAGCGCATTCGCCTGTTCATCGAGCGCCAGGGCCTTACCTTCGAAGAAGCCCTCGAAGCCACCCGCGTCAACAACGTCTTCACCACGCATACGCCCGTTCCGGCCGGCATTGATCTCTTCGACCCCGGCCTGGTCTATCACTACCTCGGCCAATACTGCCGCGACGCGAAGATCGATTTCGATCGTTTCATGGCCCTCGGCCGCCGCAACGCCAACGATGGCGGCGAGCCGCTTTCCATGGCCATCCTGGCGCTCAACACCTCCGCCTATCGCAACGCCGTGAGCCGCCTCCATCGCGAAGTTTCGCAGGAGATGTGGCACACTCTCTGGCCCACTCTGCCGGTCTGGGAGACTCCCATCACCTCGGTAACCAACGGCGTCCACCTGCCCAGCTGGGTCAATGGCGATCTCGCCGATCTCTACGATCAATACCTCGAGCCCGACTGGCGCGATCGTTGGGGCGACCTCAACATGTGGAAGCTCATCGCCGATATTCCCAACGAAGAGCTCCTCGAAGTCCATCGCCGCCGCAAACGCCGCCTGATCGCCTTCATTCGCGATCGCCAGACCGCTTCCGCATCGCGCCGGAAAGCCTCCGCGGCCGAGTTGCGCTACTCCGCCGAAGTGCTCGATCCGCACGCCCTCACCATCGGATTCGCGCGCCGCTTCGCCACCTACAAACGCGCTACTTTGCTCTTCCGCGACGTGGAACGCCTCAAGCGCATCCTCTGCGATCGCGAACGTCCCGTGCAGATTCTGGTAGCCGGCAAAGCCCATCCCAAGGATCAGCCCGGCAAAGCTTTCATCCGTGAAATCGTCCAGCTCTCGCGCGATCCCGATCTCTGGAAGCACATCGTATTCGTCGAAGATTACGACATGAAGGTGGCCCGCGAACTGGTGCAGGGCGTCGACCTCTGGCTTAACAATCCAAGGCGCGGCGAAGAAGCCTGCGGCACCAGCGGTATGAAAGCCGCCATGAACGGCGTGCTCAACTTTTCCGTGCTCGACGGCTGGTTTGACGAAGCCTACGAAATTTCCGGCGGCTGGGCCATCGGCGATCGCGAAACCTATTCGGACGACCAGGACGCCATCCACGCCAGCAGCATTTACTACCTGCTCGAGAACGAAATCGTGCCCATGTTCTACGCCCAGACCGAAGGCGTTTCCTCATCGGAATGGGTGAAGCGCATGAAGGAATGCATGATCAATCTCACGCCCCGCTTCGACGCGCGCCGTATGGTCCACGACTACACTGAAGAGCTCTACAATCCCGCCGATCGAAACTGGAGGCAGATGGCGGCCTGCGATTTCGAGGAAGCGCGCGAGCGGGCGCGCTGGAACGCCAGGGTGCGCGAAATCTGGCCCCAGGTCAATTTTGTCGATATGGGACCCGCCCCCAGCGGCCCCGTGACCAGCGGCAAGCCCGTATGTGTCCGGACCAAGATCCGGCTGGCGGGTCTGAAGCCCAACGACGTGCGCGTCGAGTGTGTGATCGGGCGCATCGGCTCCAGCGGAGGCCTCGAAGAAACCGAAGTGGTGGTCCTGCAGAACAACGGAGCCGAGGGCGATGTCGCCGTGTACGAAAAAGATATCGTACCCGCGCAAACCGGGCGCCTGGGCTACGCCGTGCGCGTGACGCCCAACCATTACGACGACCCGTTAACGCGTCCCGTCACCAGCCTTCTCAAGTGGAGCGGCCGCTGATAGCATCTTCACCTGACCTTCCAGATCCGCCACCCGCCGCTTAAGATCCTCGATCTCCTGGCCTTCCGGATCCGGCAGCATGCCGTGATCGAGCACCCCATCGGGAGATCGGAACCGTACCACGCGGCCCGGAATCCCCACCACGGTCGAATTGTCAGGCACCGGATGCACCACCACCAACCCGGCGCCGATCTTCACGTTATTGCCGATGCTGATGCTGCCCAGCACCTTCGCGCCAGTGCCGACCACCACGTTGTTCCCCAGCGTCGGATGGCGCTTGCCCTTCTCATTACCCGTGCCGCCCAACGTCACATTTTGATAGACCAGCACGTCGTCGCCGATCACCACACCCATGCCGTGATCGATAAAGAAACGGTGTCCAATAGTCGCGCCCGGATGAATCTCAATGCCGGTCAGGAATCGCGACACCTGCGAAATAACGCGCGGCAGCAACGGAACCCAGCCTGCTCTTCGCCGCGGGATTTTCCCGGAATATCGTTTCGAACTGTTCCCTGATGAGCGCGAACATTAAAAGTTCGGCTTTATAAGGATGAGCCTCAGTGGGCCGGCGCTTCAGCCGTTTCGACAATCACCGGCGGCCTGGCTCCGGGCGGGATCGGCGCCAGCATATCTTCCTTGCGATAAATCAGCGTGGAGGTGTTATAGCTGGCCACTTCGAAGCCGTGCCCATGCGTGATGGCGTCGGTGGGGCAGGCTTCCACGCAGTACCCGCAAAAGATGCAGCGGCTGTAATCGATGTTGTAGGCCTTCGCGTAGCGCTCGCCCCCGCTGATGCGCACTTGCTCGGTATTCTCGGCCGCTTCGATATAAATGCACTGGGCCGGGCACGCCGCCGCGCAAAGGAAACAGGCCACGCATTTCTCGAGGCCGTTCTCATCGCGCTGCAGAACGTGAACCCCGCGGAAGCGCTCCTGAAGCTTGGGCGGCTCGTCCGGGTAGTTCTCCGTCACCGTCGGAGACATCATCTCTTTCAGGGTGACACCCATGCCTTTGGCGACCGCCGCAGCCGCATTGAAAACTTCGCCGATGTTTGCCATCTTCTATATGGTAACGGAACTCCTCACGGGAGTCAGTTTTTCGAGCTTCAACCCGGCTGCAGAACCGGCACGCGGTCATCGGCGTGGAAGGGTGCGGCGCCGAATCGCTCGCCCAGTTTTTCCAGATGCGCCTTGCTGAAACCTTCCACCGCCAGGGAAATCCGCCCGTCGCGCTCCACCAGAAATAACGACGGGACATGCGAGATTCCATATGCGTTGCTGGCCGGATAGGTGCGCGGTGTATCGATCACGGTCCGCATCGAAAGGTTGAATCGTTCTTGAAACTGGGCCGTACTCGCGGCATCGTCCTGCGAGACGGCGACCAATTGCGGAGCGTCCTTGCCCGCGCCGTCGGCCAGGCGCTGCAGAAACGGGAACGTCAATTGGCAGGTGGGGCAGGAGATTTTGAAAAACGCCAACAGTACCGGCCCGTGCTTCAGTGCCTCGGCCAGCGACCAACCTTCTAAATCGATGTCGGGAGCGTTTTTACCGGCAGCCAGCACGCTATTCTTCCCTGAGTTGCCGGACAAACGACAGAATGTCAAACCGCTTGATTTCACGGCCCGGGAAGAAGCTGTTGACCGCGTCGATCTCATCATCGAAGATTTCAAAGATGGTGTCGATCTTGGTCAACACCAACAACTCCAGATTGCGCCGGTTCAGTTGAAGGAGCTTGGTGACGCCCCCTGATCTCTTGATCAGAGTGGAGCACATCACCATGGCGCCCAGGCCGGTACTGTCGATGTAATCGACCTCTTTCAGGTTGACGATCAGCTTCGGCTCGCTGCGTCCGCCCGCTTTCTGGCAGGCATCGCGAAACACCGTAGCCTCGGGGCCGGCCGTAATCCGGCCCTTGCAGTCCAGAAGTACGATTCCTTCCCGTTCCCTGTCGGATATGACGAGATTCATGCCGGCGCCTGACTCCAGTGTAAATATTTCCTGCCAGATCGCACAAGGGCAATCCGTACTATGCTTCCTGAATAGCCGCCAGTCGCTTCTTATCCACCTTCGGATACTTCATGTGGAACGACTCCAGCGTTTCTATGATGATGCTGGCAACGGCATAGTTTCGGAACCACTTGTGATTGGATGGAATCACGTACCAGGGGGCGGCAGCGGTATCACACTGGAGTAGCGCGTCCTCGTAAGCTTTCTGGTATTCATCCCAATATTTGCGCTCGCGGAAATCGGCGGGGGATGCCTTCCAGTTCTTGCGCGGGTCTTCGAGGCGCTCTTTGAAGCGCTTTTCCTGTTCCTCGCTGTCGATATGGAGGAACAGCTTCAGCATGTGAATATCGTTTTCAGCCAGTATCTTTTCGAACGAATTGATCTGGCCGTAGCGCTTCGACCAGACGGCTTTGGGCACAATGTTGTGGACGCGGACTGTCAGCACATCCTCGTAATGAGACCGGTTGAAGATGCCGATTGAGCCCCGCCCGGGCACCGCTGCATGGATGCGCCAGAGGTAGTCGTGTTCCAGTTCCTGCGAGCTCGGCTCCTTGAAAGAGGTGACGCTGCAGCCCTGCGGATTGACCCCGGACATCACGTGCTTGATAGTGCCGTCTTTACCCGCCGCGTCCATCCCCTGCAAGACAATCAGCAGCGCGCGCTTGTTCTCTGCATAGAGCAGATCGTGAAGCGCCGCCAGCTTCTCGATATGGTCTTTCAGTTCCTTCTCCGCCCGCGATTTCGAAATGCCGAAGGTATCGTCCGCCGCGCGCTTCCTCAAACTGAAGTTACGGTGCGGGCCGACTCTTAATTTTTCGATATTCATGCAGCCCCATAGCCATTATGGACAGGCGGCGCCTGCTTCCACATTGATGACGATTGCCTCCGCAGGTCCCTTCGGCGTCCAGCGGTCGCGGAAACGCTGCGAAACTGCGCCCTTGAAAATCGAAATCAGCGGAATGCCTGCGGCCGCAGCGGCGTGCTGTCCGGCGGAATCGTAGCCGGCGTAGAAATCGCTTTGCGCGATGATGGAGACAAATCCCGCGAAGGAGCCTTCCCAGAAGCGCACGCGTTCGGCGATGCCCGATGCCGTGACCGCCTTCGACACGCGCAATGCCTCTTCGCCCCCGGCGCCGCGATCGATCCATATGGTCTGGTAGTCTTCTCCAAGTCCCCGTATCAGGTCCGCTTCGAAATCGCCTCCCACAAGCTTCGAATCGTTGCCGCCGACTCCCAGGCTGATAGACGCGAACGGGCCTTCGTCTTCGATGGAAACGCGCGCCGGCGCGACGAACGCTGCGCCCGAGACACCGAACGTTTCCTTCAGCCAGTCGTTCGTCAGGTCCGTGAGATTCGCTGAAGACGTCCCGCCCGCCGTACGGCTGGGGAAGTGGAAATAATTCGCGGATTCGCAGAGCGGAAGCAGGCCCAGCTGCGTGATGCGGGAGTCGGGATCGATCACAATGCGGTTCGGCGCTTCCAGCTGACGCCGCAGCTCATGCGCAAATTCGATGCGCGCGCTGACCGGACCCGAGCGCGGGTACTGCGCTTCCAGATGCTCGATACGCCGGTCCGCCGCGAACAGCTCAGCCGATTTTCGGCCACCCACAAGTACGACGCGCGCCTCCGGGAATCGGCGCTTCATGGCATCGAGAATCATGCTGGTGATTTTGATATCGGAACCCAGCGTCACGCGCGACAAAACATAGACGGTATCCACGCGTTCCGGGACGATGCCTCTGGGCCTTTTCGTCTCGGGGATCCAGACCCGCATCAGCCGCTCGTAGATCTCAACCTGCGCGGGATCGAACGAGTCGGAGAGCGCCTCGATCACAATGCGGAAAAACTCGGCAGGGCATTCTTCGCCGAGCGCGCGCACGGTCTCGCTCGAGAGCCGCTCGCCGCCCCGCAACGCATCGAGGGCCGCCTGGGCCGGGTCGCTACACGAAGTACTTGCCGACAATCGGTTCCAGCTTATTCAACGTGTCCGGAGGCACGAGAGTCTTATCGGTAATCAGCGCATGCTGCAGCGCCGAACCGCACTTGCAGGTACGTTCGGCGGGCATGGATTTCACCGCCTCGGCAACTACGCGGCAGGCATTGGCGGCATTTTGCGTCAGCACGCGGATAATGTCGGTCACGGTGACGGCGTCGTGTTCTTCATGCCAGCAATCGTAATCGGTGACCATGGCGATGGTGACGTAGCAGATCTCGGCTTCGCGCGCGAGCTTGGCCTCCTGCAGGTTCGTCATGCCGATCACGTCCATCCCCCAGCTGCGGTAGATGTTCGATTCGGCCCTGGTCGAAAACGCCGGACCTTCCATGCACAGATAAGTGCCGCCGCGCTTGACGGTGACGCCCGCGGCTTGACAGGCTTTCTCTACTGTTACTGAAAGCTGCGGGCAGACGGGATCGGCAAAGCTAACGTGCGCGACCAGCCCTTCGCCGAAGAAGGTGGAGATGCGGCCGCGCGTGCGATCAAAGAACTGATCGGGGATGACGAAATCGAGCGGCCTGTGCTCCTCCTTCAGCGAGCCGACGGCGCTGAGCGAAACAATGCGCTCCACGCCGAGAGTTTTCATCCCATAGATGTTGGCGCGGAAGTTCAGCTCGGACGGCGAGATGCGATGCCCGCGCCCGTGCCGCGCGAGGAACGCGACCTCATGGCCTTCCAGTTGGCCCAGAATATAGTTGTCGGAAGGCGCCCCGAACGGTGTCTGAATATCTACTTCGCGCTGCTCTGTAAACCCCGGCATGGAGTACAAACCGCTCCCGCCGATAATGCCGATTTTGGCCAATGAAAAGCTCCTCTATTGCTGAATAAGTTCTAATAGTACGCCACCGGTGCCGGCCGGATGCACGAATACATATGTGTACCCGCCCGCACCTTGCTGAGGTTCGCCGATGAGACGCACTCCGGCAGTTTTCAGACGCTGAATTACCGCGTTCAGGTCGGGGACGCGCAGGGCTACGTGGTGTAATCCGGGGCCGCGCTTCTCGATGAATTTCGCGATAGTGGACTCGGCGTTCAACGGTTCGAGCAGTTCTATGCGGGAGGCTCCGGCGGGCAGCATGGCGATCCGCACCTTCTCATGCTCTACGGTTTCGCGCGACGCCACCCCCATCCCCAGTTGCCGCTCGTAAAAAAGCACGGCTTCATCGAGGGAGCGGACGGCGATTCCCAGATGATCGATGGCCCATTCCTCCGGCGCGCTCGACCCGCTTCTTGGACTTCGCGATTCGAGATCGTCCGCCAGTTCCGCGATGCCCGTCCCATCGATCGCCACAGTGCGGAAGATCGGCACCTCTGTATGACCCAACGAAAGCATGGATTCAACCTCGCGCTGGGTCTGCTCCACGCCCGGCCGGTCGGCCTTGTTGATAACGAAGACGTCGGCGATTTCCATGATGCCGGCTTTGATAGCCTGGACATCGTCGCCCATCCCCGGCACCAGCACCACCAGGGTTACGTCGGCATGCGCGGCGATTTCGATTTCATCCTGCCCCACTCCAACGGTCTCGACGATGATGAAGTCGAATCCCGCGCCGCAGAACAGGCGGGAGAGCGCCGCGCTGGTGCGTGCGAGGCCACCGATCGCTCCTCTAGTCGCCATGGAGCGGATGAAGACACCGGGATCGGCGTGGTGGCGTTGCATACGGATGCGATCGCCGAGGATGGCTCCGCCGGTCGCGCGGCTGGTAGGGTCGACAGCGATGATTGCTATGGTTTTTTCGCGGCCCCGGAGTTCGGTGGTGAGTGCATCGACGAGAGAACTCTTCCCCGCTCCGGGTGGGCCGGTCACTCCTACGATCAGGCCCCGGCCGTCAGCGAGTTCGGCGGGAGGTTGTGCGCCGTTTTCTATTTCGGTAGCGAGGCGAGCCAATTCGCGAGGGGACATTAGTCCTTCAACAATTGGCGGGCGATCACCAGCCTTTGGATTTCGCTGGTGCCTTCGCCGATCGTACACAGCTTCACATCGCGGTAAAACTTCTCGACCGGGTAATCCTTGATGAATCCATAGCCGCCATGGATCTGCACAGCCTCGTTCGCGATCTCCACCGCGGCCTCCGAAGCAAACAGCTTCGCCATCGCCGACTCGCGGGTCACGCGCTTGCCGGCATCGATCATCTTCGCCGCGCGGTAAGTCAGCAGCCGCGAGGCATCGATCTTCGTCGCCATATCCACCAGCTTGTGCTGGATCGCCTGGAACTCCGAAATCGGCCGGCCGAATTGACGGCGCATCTTGGCATACTTGAGGGCCGCGTCGTAGGAGCCCTGCGCCATGCCGATCGACAGCGCGGCTATCGAGACTCGGCCGCCATCGAGAATACGCAGACTATCGACAAACCCCTCGCCGGGCTTGCCCAACAACTGCGACGCAGGCAGACGGCAGTTGGAAAAAATCACTTCGCCGGTGGCGCTGGCACGCAAGCCGAGCTTGTTCTCTTTCTTCCCGGCGCGGAATCCCGGCGTGTCCTTTTCGAGGATGAAGGCGGAGATGCCGTGGCGCGCGGCGGTCCGGTCCGTGATGGCCATGCCGACGCAGACATCGGCGTAGTGCGCGTTAGTGGTGAAGGTTTTCGATCCGTTGAGAATCCAATCGTCGCCCTCGCGCACCGCGGTGCTGCGTGTGCCCGCCGCATCGGATCCTGCCTCGGGTTCCGTCAGCGACCAGCAGCCGAGCCATTCACCCGTTGTGAGCTTCGTCAGATATTTCCGCTTCTGCTCCTCCGAACCAGCTTTGGCGATGTGGTTGGAGCAGAGCGAAGTGTGGGCCGCGAGGATGATACCGATCGACCCATCCACGCGCGACAGCTCCTCGATGACTATGGAGTATTCGACATAGCCGAGCCCCGCACCTCCGTACTCCTCGGGGAAGATGATGCCCATGTAGCCGAGCTGGCCGAGCTTCTTGATTACAGCCAGCGGAAAGGTCTGGCTCTCATCCCACTCCATGACGTGCGGAGCGATCTCGGCGGCGGCGAATTCGCGCACCTCGCGCCGCAGCTGGATCTGCTCCGGAGTGTAGTCAAAATCCACGTTCCGATTATTGCAAGCCGCCTACCCTTCGGCTCGGCCTTTCTGATTGCGATAAACCATTCCGGCCAGCAGGAAGACGCCTGCCACCACGCCGGCGGCTACCTTAGGCAGATGGTCGGGCGGAGCGGGTGGCTCGTAGACAACTCCCCCTGCATTGGCCTGAGCGGGGGCGGCGACGTACCGGCCGTGGCTCGGCGGCGTGAAGTTTCGTGCGAATTGGCTCAGCTCCAGCGCGACAGCCGGCCCGGTCATGGGCTCGCCGTGGCCGCAGGCGAGGACCGACGGGTTCAGATCGGCGATGGTTCGAACAGAAGCGCGAGCTTGTTCCCAGTCGTAGGTGAACGGCGAAGCGGGCCGCGAGATGCGCTTCTTTTGACTGAAGATCCCGTACCAGGAATCGAGATCGGCGGTTGCCACCGCGTCGCCAGCGACCAGCGTGGCGTCATGTTCACGCCAGAAAGCGACGTGACCTGGGGCGTGGCCGGGCGTGAAGATCGCGGTCCATCCGTCTATGCCCGGTACGGCTCCGGAGTCAGGCAGAGGCTGCAGCACTTTCTCGATATTGACAGTGCGGCTGGGAAAAAAGCGGCTGAGGAAGGCCATAGCTCCGCCCACTGTAGGATCTTTTTGCGGATAGGCCGACTTGCCGGTCAGGTAGGGAAATTCGAGCGGGTGGGCGTAGACAGGCACGTTCCAAGGGCCGGCGAGTTCGAGGGCGCAGGCGGCATGATCGAAATGGCCATGGGTCAGGACGATGGCGTTGGGTCTCGAATCGGCTCCGAAACGCGCGGCCGCCGCCTGGCGAATGGCGTCCGCGTAGCCCACCACGCCGGTGTCCATCAATACCCATGCGCTCGAGTTCCCGGCGAAATACACGTTGGAGATGCTGGTGCGCAGCCAGGCGAGATCGCTGGCTATTTCTGTGGCCGACTCCATATCTGTATTGTGCAGGAGAGCGTCAGTCGGTCCAATATGCCTGCCGCGCGTGAATGAGAAGATTGCCACGTCCCGGTAGAATCGAGCTTACGATGACACGACATCCGCCCGACTTCACGGGATCGAAGATCTGCTGGAAACATTGTTGGGAGAGTTCGGGCTGTGGGCGGCCGATAGCCCTGGCAGGCTGCTGAAAAAGTAAATCGGCAGGCCAAAGGCCTGGTCCACGGCGCTTGCAAACTGTTGATTCTTAGTTGTGGAGTAGGCGTTTTCGCCTGCGTTCTTTGTCGCAAGAGGGCTTTTTCAGAAGACTGCTAATCGGTCCAATATGCCTGCCGCGCGTGAATGAGAAGATTGCCACGTCCAGGAAGCGAAACGGCAATCTGGTGCATGCCCTCGCGGCCGGATTGGGGCGGGAAGCTCAAAATGTACTGGCTGTGGACTTCGACACCCAGGCTCTCGATGGCCTTCTCAACGGTGCTCTGCTTGACGAATGGATAGTCCGAGCCGCCCGTGGCCTGGGTGAGCGCCCGCAGGTCGTTGGTCTTGCCGAGCCGTGCCAGTTCGGTGAAGACTTTGAGGTAATTCGCTTCCGATGGCGGCGGCAGCTCTCCCGATCTGTCGGCGAAGGTGGAAGCGTACGGCGAGTACGAGGCGGCGAAGATTTCGATGCCTTCGCGTTCCACGGCCTGGAGAACTTCATCGAGGTGCGCCTTGCTGCCGCGGTCGCGGCTTTCGGCGAGGATCAGAAGAACCTTGCGGCCAGGGCGCTGCTTCATGTGATCGGCGGCTTCGAGGACCGCGTCGAACATGCGCGCCTGGGTGGGCGAGCCGATAGTGAGGCCTCTGATAGCGATCTGAATGGCGTCGGAGCTGTGTGTGAAATCGCGCGTCCATGCGAGATCGGAATCGAAGGTGAGGACGGCGGCTTCGCCTCGGCGGCCGATGACGAGGGGTTGGATCATGCCCCCGATGCGGCGGATTTTGGCCAGCGCGGCGGCCGATATGGCGGAGTTCTGCACGGCGATCACGAGGGTGATGGGGGCGGCTCCGGTGCTGAAAGTGTCGAGGGTTATCTGGCGCGGTTGGTTGTCGTCGAGGACGGTGAAGTCGCGCGCGGTGAGTCCCTCCACGTTGTGGCCTTTGGCGTCGGTGACTGTGACGGGGACCTGCACGACACGGGACTCCACTCGGAAGGATTGGTCCTGGGCGAGGACGGAAACGGCGCACAAAATCAGGCAGCGCTTCATGGCTCACGTACCAGAGCCACTATATCGGCTACGGCTTCGACGACGGCGTCCGGGGCGTCGAGTTGCATCCAGTGCCCGGATTCGGGAACCACAATATGCCGGCCCCTGGTGGAGAGTTTTGCATCATGTTCATGCTCGTGCAGCGGCTTCGCGGCCGACAGAACAATCAGTGGCAGATCGCCCATGCCCGCGGATTCGTCGAGTTGCGCGACGCTGCGAGGCAGGTTTTCCAGATTATCGGCCATAGCGCGAAAGCCGCGCTCCTGGCTCCAGTGTGCGGCGATGGCTGGCCAGAGTTCGCGCGGCATTTTGCGCACCTCGCCCACCAGGCGATCGGTTACGCCGGCGCCGTTCCCGGCCGAAGCGCGCGCAAGCAGACGGGGAAATGTGTGCGACCCGCTGGTCAACAGGTTGAGGGCGAAGCGCACCACTCCGATGCGGGCGAGGAACGCCCCGCGCCGGGAGAGCGCCACGCCGCGTGCCAGCATGCTGCGACGCTGTTCATTCGGGTCGCGCCAGTCGGAACGCACCACGGGGTCGACCAGAACCAGGCCCGCTACGCGATCCGGCCAGCGCTGCTGAAAGAGCCGAACGATCAGGGCTCCGAAGGAATGTCCAACCAGGATGAACGGCCCCGCGAGGCGTAGGCGTTCGAGCATGATGGCGAGATCCTCCGCGGCATCGAGCGCAGTGCGGCGATTGGTGGCCGGATCGCTCCAGCCGAAGCCCGCGCGATCGTAACTCAACACCGTGGTCATCTGCGCAATTCGATTCTGCACCAGCGACCAACTGAGGGAACTCGCTGCGATGCCGGCTTCGAGCACCACCACAGGCTCGCCTCGGCCCTGTATGTGGACGTGCAGGCGGCTGGCGCCGGTTTCGACCATCGTGCCCGGCGCTGGGATAATGGATTGTTTCATGCTCGGCAGTGCCGCTAAACAGTCGCTTGAATCACGCGGTTATTTGATTCTGCCACGCTTTCTCTCACTCGCACAGGTGGCGCAATTCAACCATCGTATCGAGGAAATCTTTGCCGAGGAAGGCGACAGCGCGGGCACCGAGTTCAAACAGGAACCAGGCACGCGGCGTCTGGCCAATATGGTCGATAAGGGCGAGTTGTTCGAGAAGATCATCGAGACGCCGTTCATCCTCGAGTGCATTGAAGCGGTGCTGGGGCCGGATTTCAAGCTGAGCAGTGTGAACGTTCGTTCCGCCAATCCGCACGGTAATTGTGGACAGCCGCTGCATATCGATGGTGGTGAGTTGCCCGACGAGCGCGGGTATTCAGTATGCAATTCGGTGTGGATGCTGGACGATTTCACGAAGGAAAACGGCGCGCTGCGCGTGGTTCCGGGCTCCCATCGCTGGCACAGCAGGCCGCAGTCGGGCGTAGAAACCGACGACGAAATTCTGCTGACGGGCATGGCTGGAACCGTGGTGGTGATGAATGCCCATATGTGGCATGGCGGCACGGATAACCGGACCTCGCTTCCGCGCCGCGCCATGCATGTTTACTACACGCGCGGCGATAAGCCTCAACAGCAGTATCAGAAGCGCTGGGTCAGGCCGGAGGTGCAGGCGCGGTTGAGTCCGCTGGGACGCAAGCTGCTGGCACTCGACGATCCGCGCAACGACGAGCTCAGCGCGACCGGATCGGGCATGAGCGGATTTCTGAAGTAGTGTTTACTGGATCGGCAGGCCTTGCTTTTTCAGAAACTGCCTGATCGCTCCGTAGACTTGCACATTTTGTTCCGCGGTAAATCCGCCGTGGTGTCCTCCAGGCACGGTGAATAACTGATTCGCAACACCCGCCTTATCGAGCGCGGCTTTCAGGCGAACGCTCTGCTGATACGGCACTGTGGGGTCGGCATCGCCGTGAATCATAATCACCGGGGGCAATCCGGCGCGCACGTATTCGAGCGGCGAGACGCGCCGGGCGATCTCCGCGCGATTGGGCGCCGCGCCCAGCCACTGCACCGCATACGTCTTCATGTTGGGGCCTTCGAGCAACTCGTTGACGTCGGCAATTCCATACCAGTCCACAATCGCCGCCACCTTCGGCAAGGGTACTCCCGGACATTCACGGTCAAGACCGGCGCTCTCCGGAATCATCCCTGTGGTGAGCGCCAGATGGCCGCCCGCGGAATCGCCAGTTAGCACCAGCCGATTCAGATCGATGTGGTGTTGTTTGGCATTGGCGGCGACCCAGCGCAGGGCGCAGAGACAATCCTCCACGGCCGCCGGCGATTGCGAAATACGAGCCAGGCGGTATTCCACGTTCACTACGTTCCAGCCCATTTCGAGATACGGCAGCACCTTGTTGAAGCCGGCTTCCTTTGTGCCGCCGGTCCAGCCGCCGCCGTGGATGTAGATGAGAGTGGGCGCGACATCGCGTGCGTCGCTTCGCTCATACAGGTCGAGCTTGTCTTCATAATTATTCGCGACCAGATAGGTTAAGTTCGCCTGTATTCGATAATGGTTGGCGAACTCCAGCGTCCAGTTGGGAGACTGCGCCGCCGCCGTGAACGCGGCCCCGATCAGGATTGCAGCGATTCGTTTCATCGTTTGCGCACCATTGTATGCGAACATCGGGGTTTGATGTTTCGGTATGCGGTTCCGTTGCTGTTGCTGACGATGATCGAGTCCTGCTCTACCCCCATAAAGAAAGACACCCCCGGCATGGCGCATGACATTCATTCCTACGGCAATCCGGAACAGGCGCGTGTTCGCCATCTGAACCTCGATCTGGAGGTACTCTTCGATCAGCTCAGTATTCACGGGACGGCCGTTCTCTCGATTGAGCGCATGTCGGAGCAGGCAAAGCATCTGGTGCTCGATACGCGCGCCCTGCAGATCGACGAGACGGAGATTTCTCCGGACGGCACGAAGTATCGGGAAGCGCGTTTCGATATCGGCAAGACGGATCCGATCCTGGGCGCGCCGCTCACGATCGACATTGCGCCCGATACCAAATTCGTGCGCATCCGGTATTCGACCAGTCCGAGCGCGGCCACCGCTTTGCAGTGGCTCACGCCCGAACAGACCGAGGGCAAAGAGCATCCGTTCCTTTATACGCAGTCGCAGGCGATCCATGCGCGCAGTTGGATTCCGCTGCAGGATTCGCCCGGCGTGCGCGTGACGTGGGAGGCGCGCGTCAAAGTTCCGGCCGGTTTGAAAGCCGTCATGAGCGCGGTCAACTGCCCCGACACGGCCGATTGCAGGTTCGTGATGGACCATCCGGTGCCGCCGTATCTGATCGCTCTGGCAGTGGGCGATCTGCGCTTTCAAGCGACGGGACCACGCAGCGGAGTTTGGGCGGAACCTTCGGTGGTCGGCAAGGCCGCGAGCGAATTTTCCGATATGGAAAGGATGCTCGAAGCGGCGGAGAAGCTCTACGGCCCTTATCGATGGACGCGCTATGACGTGCTGGTGCTGCCACCCAGTTTTCCCTTCGGCGGGATGGAGAATCCGTGCCTCACCTTTGCCACGCCCACTGTGCTCGCGGGCGACAAGAGCCTGGTCTCACTGGTGGCGCACGAGTTGGCGCATTCCTGGTCGGGCAATCTGGTTACCAACGCGACGTGGAGCGATTTCTGGCTGAATGAAGGCTACACGGTCTATATCGAGCGGCGCATTCTCGAAGAGCTCTATGGCCGGCCGCGGGCGGAGATGGAAGCCGCGCTGGGATATCGGGCGCTGCAGGACGAATTGAAATCGCACACGGCAAATGATCAGATTCTGCACGTGGATTTGAAGGGGCGCGATCCGGACGACGGAGCTACGCAGATTCCGTATGAGAAGGGCGCGCTCTTTCTGACTCAGGTGGAGCAGGTGTTCGGACGCCAGAAATTCGACGCGTTTCTGAAAGGCTATTTTGACCACTTCGCGTTCCAGAGCATAACCACGGCGGAGTCTATCGACTACATGCGCGCGCATCTGTTCACCGGCGATCCCAGGGTTCCGATGGACCCTCAACTCGCGCAGGCGGCGGCGAAGATTCCAGTGAACGATTGGATCTTTAACCCTGGCCTCCCTGAATCAGCGCCCACCCCGCAGTCCGACGCCTTCGCCGCGGTTGACCGGCAAATCGCGACGTGGATGCAGGGCCACTCGATCGATACAGCCAACTGGACTACGCAGGAGTGGCAGCGTTTCCTGCTGGGATTGCCGGAGCACCTCGATCCCGCGCAGATGCGACGGCTCGATAAGGCGTTTCATCTGACTGACAGCGGGAACAGCGAGATCCTGAGCCAGTGGCTTTTAATGGCCGTGCGCAATCGTTATGCTGCTGTAAACGACAAGCTGGCGGAATTTCTGACATCGGTCGGCCGACGCAAATACGTGAAGCCGCTCTATGCCGCGATGGATCTGAAACAGGCCAATGCCATTTACGATCGGGCGCGGCCGATGTATCACCCCATCACGCAGGCGACGATCGACGCTTTGCTGGCGGCGAGAAACGACGGTAAGTGATAGTCTCGTTACGGAATGAAACTGGCTCTGCTCTTGATTGCAATTACGGCGATGGCGAACGCTGCGACTACGGTGAAAAGATCCGACTTCGGCAAGATGCCCAATGGCGCAGGCGTGTCGCTCTATACGCTGACCAACAGCCACGGCATGGAGGCGAGGATCATGACCTATGGCGGCATTCTGGTTTCGCTGAAAACGCCGGATCGCAAGGGCGCGCTGGCCGACGTGGTGCTGGGTCATGACGATCTGGCGGGGTACGTCGCCGACTCGAAAACTTTTTTCGGTGCATTGATCGGCCGCTACGCCAATCGCATCGGGCATGCGCAGTTCACGCTGGAAGGTGTCACTTACAAGCTGCCGAAGAACGATGGGGAGAATTCTCTGCATGGCGGTCCACAGGGCTTCGACAAGCACGTCTGGACCGGGCGCGAGTTACCCGATGGCGTGGAACTGACGTATCTGAGCAAAGATGGCGAAGCAGGCTATCCGGGCAATCTGACAGCAGTCGTTTCGTATCGGCTCACCGACGATAACCGGCTGCAGATCCACTATACGGCCACAACGGATAAGCCCACTGTTGTGAATCTGACTAACCATTCTTATTGGAATCTGAAAGGCGGGGGCGAAGCGCTCGCTCACCTCGTGACCCTGAATGCGGATCGGTTTACTCCAGTCGACTCAGGCTTGATTCCGACCGGTGAGTTGAAGCCAGTCGCCGGGACTCCGTTCGATTTCCGCAAAGCTACCGAGCCCGGAGCCCGCATCGGGCAGGCGGACGCGCAGTTGAAGCTGGGGAACGGTTACGACCACAACTGGGTGCTGAACAAAAACGGCCTCGGGCTTACTTTCGCCGCGCGCGTAGAAGAGACTTCCACAGGGCGGGTAATGGAAGTCTATACCGACCAACCGGGCATCCAGTTTTACACCGGTAATTTTCTCGATGGCGCCGTGAAAGGGAAAGGCGGCGTGCCGGCGAACCAGCATAGCGCTCTCTGTTTTGAGACGCAGCATTATCCCGATACGCCCAACAAACCGTCGTTCCCTTCAGCGGAATTAAAGCCCGGTCAGAAATACGCCACCACGACCGAGTTTCGCTTCAGCGCCAAATAACTACCGCCAGTGGCCTTCGATGAGGACCCATCCGCCGGGGCGGTGTACCCAATGCGCGGCTACCCATCGACCATGCGGATGCGGCGGCAGTTGCCAGGAGCCCGCCACCCATACGTGCGCATGCCCATCCCAGCGGTGATAGCCTGGAGTCCAAACGTACCCCGCTCCGGGAGGGGGACCTCTGTGTTCAATGACGGGGCGTGGCGGCGCCACATTGACGTATACCTGTGCATTGGCAGCTCCGATGGCAAGAAATGCACCCAGAACCGGTATTAAAAAGAGCTTTCGTAACATAACAGCCTCCGCTCTTTTAGATCTCGCAAATGCGGTGCCGGAGTACGGAAGCCACCATTAGAATTCGTTAAGCTCTTACTTTGCCGCGAGGATTGGCTTCCACTCGTCGGCCGATTGTTTCAGCTTAGAAGTTTGCTCGGCCGATAGCTTTGCGGCCAGCGCCTCAAGCCGCTTTTCGGCATTCTTCTCATTCTGCTTCGCGGCCAGCGTGGACCAGAAATAGGCTTGTGCGGGATCGGCCGCAACGCCTGTTCCGGTCGCATACATGCGGCCGACTTTTTCCTCGGCAGGCGCATATCCACGATTCGCGGCCTGCTTGTAAAGCTTGAATGCCGCGGCGTCGTCGCGTTTGACTCCCTTGCCCTTTTCAATCAGCTCGGCGAGGTTGTACTGCGCCTCGCGCACGCCTTGCGCGGCCGAGAGCTTGTAATAATAGACAGCCGTCTTATAATCCTGCTGGACTCCGGCGCCATCCTCATACAGCTGAGCAATGTTCTCCTGTGCCCTGCCGTCGCCCTGATTGGCGGCCATCTGCAGCCAGCGGGAAGCTTCCGCCATGTTCTGCTGCACACCCCATCCCTGTGCGTAGCGAACTCCCAGGCGGAACTGTGCCTGCGCGTTTCCCTGCGCCGCGGCAAGCTGGTAAAGGCGCATGGCTTCGGATATGTCCTGTTCCACTCCGATGCCTCGGGCGTACATGACGCCGAGGTAAAACTCCGCTTCGGGAATGCCTTGATCGGCCCCGGCTTTGAGTTCCCGGTACGCGGTTGCGTAGTCTTTGGCGTCGAGCGCCTTGATGCCGGCGGCAGTGTCGGCAAATGCCAATGTGGTTCCTGCAAATAACAACGCGGTTACGATTTTGGTGGTCAGCATAGGACTCCCCTTTGGACCAAGACCTTTTTGGGTCTTTACGATTGTTTACATTACGCTTAATTTTTCCCGAATGCAATCCCCCTGTAACTTTTTTTAAGTCCCTTGCGCCTTTCCGCGATTTGCCTGCCTGTCTTACCTGCCAGACGACCCGAAGCCGCCGTCTCCTCTTAGTGAATCGTTGAGGTCGCCCTCTTCCCACTCGACGGCTTCGTAGCGGGCGATCACCATCTGCGCGATGCGTTCACCGGGTTGAATGGTGAAAGCCTCGCGGCCGAGGTTGTGGAGAATGACGCGCAGTTCGCCGCGATATCCCGGATCGATGGTGGCCGGGCTGTTGGGCAGCGTGATGCCGTACTTCAGCGCGAGGCCACTGCGCGGACGGATCTGCGCTTCGAAGCCGGGGGGCAGTTCGATGGCCAGCCCGGTTGGAATCAGCTTGGTTTCGCCCGGACCGAGCGTGGCGGTTTCCACGGCGTGCAGATCCATGCCGGCATCTTCTTCAGGGCCGTGGGCGTATCGCGGAACGATGGCGTCCGCGCGTAATTTTCGTATACGTAGTCTGAGCAAACGCTATGATAACCGTTTGGCTAAACGAGTCATCACCGTCGCCCCGATGCCGCCGGAGAAGAGCGCTTATGCGCTGGCGCGGTACAGCCGTTCGGCGGATTCCATCCGGCAGTCCATCGACTGGGTACGCACTCACAATTCCCAGCAGTTTCTCGAAAGCTACTACTTTCAGTACGGGCATCAATCGATCGCCGACCTTGGCCATACCGTGCTGTGCTTCGAGGGCATCAGCGAACTGGCGGCCAGCGAGATCGAGGACGAGGTGCTCTGGGACGGGCAGGCAAAGTCTTCGAGGTATCAGGATTTTTCGAAGGGCGGTTTTATTACTCCGCCGGAATTAGAGAGCGCGGAGGCGGATCAGTACCGCGCGGCCGGCGATGCTTTGCTTGCGGCGTATAAAGAGATTCATGCGCGCATGGATGCTTATCTGCGCGAAAAATTGCCACGTCCGGAGTCGATGAAGCCGGAGGCTTATGGGCGTAATATCGCGGCTCGTGCCTTCGATGTCGCGCGTTATCTCCTGTTTTGGGGCGTGCCTACCAACGTCGGCCAGGTGACGAGCATTCGCACGCTGGAAAAACAGATCCGTCGGCTGCGGGTTTCCGAATTCACCGAGGTTCGCGACCTGGGGCTGGAAGTGGCGCAGGCATGCGCCGAAAAGCCCGAGTGCGTTTGGGATAACGATGCCTGCGAACCGCTCGCTCCGACGCTCGCCCGGCATGCGGAACCGGATGAGCATCGCCTCCAGTCCCGCCTCGATCTGGAGCGGTGGGCGGGGGAAAATTTGCGCATCGAGCCTGCAGAATTCCGGCGGGTCGACCTGGTTAAGCCTGCCGATTCGCTCAGCGAGATTGTGGCTACTTTGCTTTATCCGGTCTGCCAGTATTCGTTTCGCGGGATCTACGATACGGTGCTCGAGTGGAGCACCGCTCGCAAGGTTGAAGTTCTGGATGTGGCTACGAAGTCGCGCGGCAGCCGCGACGATTTGCTGCGCGGATTTCGCGGCGGCCAGTATTGTTTCGACATGCTGATCGATATC
This sequence comes from Terriglobia bacterium, assembly GCA_963719785.1. Lineage (GTDB taxonomy): Bacteria > Acidobacteriota > Terriglobia > Bryobacterales > Bryobacteraceae > BOG-234. Next base: position 546,577 of record CAVRCX010000018.1, on the reverse strand, counting down.
GGCGCGTATCGGGATATGCATCGGCATCGGCGCTGCCATCAGTACCGGCAGGCTTATACGGGGATACATGGGTATGATTTTCCGACGGCTCTTCGCGAGGCCGGCGCGGAAGACATTTACAGGAGCGCGATGAACTGCGCGCTCGAAGCGATGAGGCGCTTGCCCGATCCCGCTTGCCAGTATTTATTGCCTTTCGGGGCTCGGGCGCGGTTCTTATTTAAGATGGATTTCGCCGAGGTCGAATATATCTCGCGCGTTCGCAGCGGGATCAAGGGGCATTTCAGTTATCGCGAGATTGCCTGGGAAATGAAGGAGCGGGTCGACGAAATCGAGCCGGAGTTAGGCCGGCTGATTCAGGCTACACCGCCCTGGGTAGAAGATCCCTTAACCCGCTAAAGCCCAGTGGAGCAGGTTGGTACAGCAGGCCAAATGCCTGTTCCACGGGGCTTGCAAACCATTGATTCTTAGTTGTAGAGTAGGCGTTTTCGCCTGCGTTCTTTGTCGAAAGAGGGCTTCTTCAGCAGCCTGTGGTAACCTGCGGCCGATTGGTAATCAGCCTCCGCGTCAATTGAGAATTCGCAGGGGCGATGCCTGTGGCTCATAAGCGATACGCTTCTTATGCCCGCCCACGCAGACTCCCGACATCCCGCATTCTTCGCAACGCCCCGAAGGCATAGTTTCCGGGCTCAGCCGCGGCTCGGCTCCCAGCCAGTAAAGCGCGTTGGCCATCACACAGAAGCCGGTGGCGGCAAACCAAACCATGGCGCCGCCCACGAAGAGCGTGAACAGACTCACCCAGGGAGTCCATAACAAGATCAGCGTGGATGCGACCGAGATGTTGAACCCGACGGCAAGGTAGATGCGGCGTTCCAGATACCACTTGTCCGTCTTCATGAAGTAGAGTTTTAACCGGCTCGGCTTATCCGTGCCAAGCATGGGAGTGAAGCCAAGCATCTGCAGTACGCTCCCAACCGGGCAAAAACCAGTGAAGGCTACGTTAATAGAAACGAGTCCGGTGGCAGTGACTCCCACAATCCACAGCGGATTCACCAACAGCGCCAGAGCTGTACTTGTTAACAAGACGATGCCGGCGATCAGCCAGACAGTCCGTTCGATATACCAACGATTAGTGGGAACGATATACACACCGGAGCGTATTTTCATTGAATCACTCTTATTTTTTAAGGGTCCGGATAAATGCTACTACGTCGTCCGGGGAGCCGGCAAGGTTTTTAACGGGCTTCATGGCGCCCTTACCGTCGGTAATGGCTTTCTTCATATCCGCGTCGCTGTCGGCCTGCAACTTTGCCGAAGTGAGATCGGGAATGGTGGGAAACATCTTAGCGATAGCCGGATTGGGAACGCCGGCGGCACCATGGCACCCTTTGCATGATTTATCGAAGGCGGCATGTCCCGCCTCGGCATCGGCGGCGAAAGCGGCGCCGCTTAAAGCGAGAACCGCCGCGGAAACAGCAATTATCTTCATCGTCGTTTTGCTCCTTTTTACCCTTTTATAAACGCAACAACCATCAGATACAGCATGAACAAGCCCAACACAAGCGCGGCAGCGCCAACCACCCGTCCGAAGTTGTTCAGCCAGCGCGGCGGGGCTTCGGCCATAAGCGCTTTCAACTCGCCGGTGGCCGCCAGCCGATCGTATTCTTCGGGATGCAGATGCTTCATCTCTTCTTCGCTGACCCGTCCAGTGAAGATGGTCAGATCCAGCGGAAAATTGTCCGCGCGCAGGTGGGTGTTGAAGAAGTGGATTACGAAAATCCAGCCCGTGGCGAGAATCGCTTCCTCGCCATGAATAACCAGCGCTATGTTGAGCCACGATCCCGGAATGATGCGCGCGAAGAACGATCCAAACCACATGGCGTAGCCGGAGAATCCGATGATCGCCATGCCCCAGAATACGCCCCAGTAATCGAGCTTGTCCCAGTAAGCGAAGCGATCGAAACGCGGCTTGGGGCCGAGGTGCAGGAACCACTTCATGTTACCGAAGAAGTCCTGAATGTCTTTCAGACGCGGCACCATGGAGTTGGGTCCCCACAACAGACCGAAATCGCGTTTGGCCACGATGCGGTAGCCGATATCGGCCAGGTGAATGAGGAAGGTAATGGTGAGAACCACGGCGCAGAACTTGTGAAAAAACAGAACCGCGCCGAACCCGCCGACGGAGCGGGCGAGTGCCTGCATGGCGGAATTGGTGCTGAATCGAAGGGGCAGGCCGGTGAAGGCCAGACCCAGAAAGGTGCCTGCCAGCGCCCAGTGCAAATAGCGCTGCTCGAGTGTGAACCTGAAGTAATAGCGTTCGTGAACGTTTTCCATGGTGTTTACTCCTGGCGGGCCCGCGGCGCGGTGTCGGATCGCGATCGCAGGAACCAAAGAATGGTATGCAGGGCGAAGAATCCGAGTACGCTGGCGAGCAGCAGATTCATAAACAAGGCCGCGTAATGCAAGCCTGGATAGTGCGTCGCATCGTGCGAATCGGCATGCGGATCGTATTTGACAAAACTAGCATTGGCGCCCGTGTGGCACTTGCCGCAGGTGGTTATCAAATTAGCCGGCGCCACTGTCGATTTCGCGTCGGAAGCGGGCCGGATTTCATGCTCGCCATGGCAATCCCAGCAGCGCGCCGTCTGTTGAAACCCGAGCGAGGAGACCTGTGAGTGGAACGTATCGTGGTAGGTGGCTAATTCGTCTTTGTGACAGCCACCGCACGTGGCCGTGGTCTTCATCTGAAATTCCGTAGTGCCGGTTTTGGAGATCTGGTGCGCAGTATGGCAACTGCTGCATACGGGCGCATCGGCGGACCCGGCTTCCAGCATCTGGCCGTGAATTCCCGCGGAAAAAGCTTTGAGCGGTCCGGTATGGCAGGTTCCACAGGTTGCCGGAATGTTGGCGTGGTTGGTTTTGCTCTTGGGATCTTTACTGCTGAGGATGCCGTGCGATCCGTGGCAACTGGAGCAGTTGGCGGCCACCAGCAGGCCGTCTTTGGTAAGCGCGAAGCCATGGATGGAATCCATGTAGACGGAATAGACTTCCTTGAGCCCCGCTTGCTTCGCCAGTTGAGCGTTCCCATGACAAGCTCCGCAGGTGCGCGGCAGGTTGGCCGGAAAGGTCGTTGCTTGCGGGTCCTTCGCAGGACGTATGGCGTGCGGGGAGCCATGACAACTCAGACAGGAGGGGCCACCGGAGCCGGCATGCACGCTCTTGCCGAGGGTAGAGGCGGCTTCCGAGTGACAGGAAGAGCAATCCACCGGCGCGACTTTATCGGGGTGGGGGAAGGAGTTGATAGTGGAATGGCAGCCGGTGCAGGACTGGCTCCCGTGAACGCTGTCCTTGACCGTAGCCATTTCGGAATGGCATGACAAACAATCTGTGGCGGCCGCGCTTACTCCGGCGGTCGCGCCGAAAACGAGTAAAGCCAAAGCCCATGGTTTCATTTCAATCCTGGAGTGGTTGGCGCACTGTAGCCAAGGTCAGAAAGCACCTTGGGATTTTTTTCCTCCACGGCGAGAAGATCGTGACAGGTCGAGCAATCGTTCGGGATGGTTTGTCCCTTAGCGCTTGTGTGGTCCCCGTCATGACACCGGAAACAGCCTGGATTATCCGTGTGTCCCAGGTTATTGGGGTAAGTCCCCCATGTAACCTTCATGTCCGGAAAAACATTGTTCAGATAGATGGTTTGGATCGCATTGCCGGCGCTCTTGACGGCAGCGGCATTGTTCTTATACAGGTCGGGATATTTGGTGCTGTAGAACTGATCGATAGCAGCGGCGATAGCACGGGTTGCTGTATCGCGATCGGGGTACTCCTTGCGCAGAACCGCGATGGCCTCCTTCTTGATGAAGGGCAAAGCGGCGTTGATCTGTCCCTGACCCATCGCGAGGTCGACAGCGCGCTCCGGTAATTGGAAGGTGTGTGTGGGGCGGTTGTGGCAGTCCACGCAATCCATGGCGCGCTTTTCGCCGCGGGCCAGATCCGCCGGTGTGGCCTTGGCGCTTGTGGAGTTGTAAACCGTAACTGTGCCGTCCGCGGCCGTATAGGTTACCTGGGGGATGGTCTGGCGATGGCCGTCGGTGGACGTATATTCCATGTGCGAATTGGGGTCCATGTGGACGCCGTGAATACCCGCGCTGCCTCGCCAGGTGCGCCCGCCCACCTTCATGAGCAGCACGGTCGAAGAAGGCTGGTTTTGCTCGTCTGTGCCGTAGGCGGTGTGAACGGTGAAGATGTCTCCTGAAAAGCGAGCGGGCGAATGGCACTGCTCACAGGTTTCGCGAGCCGGGCGCAGGTTGGCAACGGGCGTTGGGATGGGCCGGGGATAAGTATTCAAGGCTACCGCGAACACCTGTCCCACGCCGGCCAGCTTGGACTTTACGAAAAAGGATGCGCCGGGGCCGATATGGCAGTCCGCACAAGCCACATTGGAGTGGGGCGAATTCACGAAACCGGTATATTCCGGCTGCATGACGTGGCAGGTCAAGCCGCAAAACTGTTTAGTGTCCATGTAATTGACGGCACTGTAGCCCCATTGACTGAAGATGATGACGTTCGCAATACTGGCCACGGCGACAAAGCCGAGCAAGCGCCGCAACTGAGGGCTTTCGAGGCTCAGTTTAGGAATATCGGTTACGGGCAAACCCTGCTGCTGGCGGCTTCTGCGCCGTAGAATGATTCCCACGGGAACCAGGATCAGCCCGATGGCGAGGAAAACCGGCAGAATCAGGAATTCCGGAATTCCTAAATAGGCATTGGTTTCACGGCCGAAGAGATGGGGCAGGAGAAACACCCAAATCACGGTAGCCGTGGTGGCGATGACAACACCGGCCAGGCTGAGCGGGTTGCTGGATAAAAAAACCAGCGGGGACAGCCATTCGTAAAGGCGTTCGAGAAAAGGTTTGGGCGTCGGCGTCATTTCTTGCTTTCGTTGAGCCAGGCGATCAGGTCGGCCATTTCACCAACCTTGAAAACCGGCCAGGCGATTTTCTTTTGCTGCATTTGCGTGAGCATGGCGGGCCCGTGATGCCAGAGAACCGAAACCATGGTTATGCCGTTGTAATCGGCGCCTTTCGCCGGAAGAACGGGGCCCGGACCGGAACCGGTATGACACTCGGCGCAATGTTTCGCTGCGAACAATCGCTTGCCGCGCGCGGCGTCGCCCGAGTTTTCAAAAAATTGCTTCGCCCAGTATTCACTGAGGACTTCGCGCATTTCGTCGGCGTCGAGACGCGGCGGTTCGGCATGCAGGAACGTGGCATGGTTCCACATGGAGGCCGCTACCCCGGTGAGAGTGAGATTAGCGGCGGCCGGCCGTTGCGAATTGTGGCAGGAAACGCAGTGCTTCTCCTGAAACAGTGTCTGGCCGCGTTCGCCGGCAGTGATGCGGAACATGGAATCCGCCGGCTTTACCGACGCGCTGTTGCGCAGGTAGACGAGCAGATCGCTGAGGTCCTGCGGCGTCATAGTGGGCCAGGCAATTTTCTTTTGCGATAGCTGGGTCCACATATCCGGCGAGTGATTCCACATGGCGCCTACCAGCGCGACGGGATCGGACAAACCTTGCCACTGATTGACCGGCTTGGCCAAAGGATTCGGCGAGGCGGTTATGCCGTGGCAGCTTTCGCAGGATTTGGAAGTGAACAGCCGCTTGCCGCGGCCGGCGTCGCCCGGCAACTCGAAGTAGCGCGCGGAATAGAACGAGGCAAATATGTCGGCCGACCCCTGCGCATCCAGATCCGGGACCGGCATATTTTTTTCTCTCATGGCCTGCCACATGGTGGGAGCGTGGTTCCACATGGTGCCGGCGAGCAGGGCGGGCGTATAGGCGCGATCCAGCACGCGTCCCAGATCGGGCGCGGTTTTGCCGCCCATCCCCTTGAGTTGGTGGCACTGCACGCAACCCTGGGATTGGTAGAGTTGGTCGCCGCGCGCCGAATCCATGGGAAGCGTGGCGGCATTCGAAGCCAGCGCACATAAAAAGGGAAGCAGGAGTTTCATCGCGAAAACCTCAGACCTGTGGTGAACGTATTGGCCCGGAACGATTCGAACATATAGAACGTTTCCCCGAATCCGTAATAGCGCCATTCGCCGAAGAAGCCCAGACTTTTTGTAACCGGGACGGTGATCTTCGCGACCGGCTGGTAGTAAGTGGTTGGCTGGCTGCCAGACGTAAGGACAGCCGAACCGCCCGCCGTCAGTTTGGCTTTTTTATAGTTCAGATTGAACAGAGCGGAAACGGTGTGACAGTACTCCGTGTACGTCGATTCGGCGGAAGTCAGCAGTTGCGGGATCAGATAGTCGATCTGCGAATGGTAGCCGCAATGCTCATACGACCCCTCGAAATCGAACTTCTTACCCTTGGGTATCCATGTAAGAGATACCGATTCCTGGTGGGCGAGGAACTTATACGCTTCACCCAGCGTAGGATTCTTGTTGCTGATGATGTTGTAATCGCCCGACAAGTGAAGCGTGCTGAGCAGTTGATAGCGCCCCATGGCCCGGACCTTCTTGTAATCGTAGAGACTGGTGCGGAAATAGGCCCCGCCGCTCGACCCGATCTCAAATTCGCCGGTAAAGGAGAGCTTCTCCCAGGGGCGCCACGTCAATGCTCCCATGCCGACCTGACGGTGCATAAATTCCGGACTGATGGTGATCAATCCCTCGGCGGGCAGAACTGTGTCGTTAGCTTCTCCCCAGACATAGCGGTAACCGCCGCGCAGATTTACGGTACGGCTGACTTCGGCGAGAATGCTGGTATCCGCCTGACTGTAATTCGTCGCCAGCGCCGATTCGAGTGCACTGGCGATCGCGTTGGACGATCCCATAGAGAGCAGCTTGTCGGTCTCCGCTGCCGAGCCGCTGTTGTGCAGCCGATCAGTCGACCAGGACTGCAGGATGCGGATGCGATGTACCGGGCGAATTTCCCAGCCGATGTTGGCGCTCGTGTGCGGCAGCGTCGCGGCGGCGCTCGCGAGATACTGCTCGCCGGTGTAAAACAGCAGCTGGCTCTCCAGCACGAAATTGCCGGTATTGAATTGCGTGTAATTCACGGTGTCCTTCGGCTCACTATAAAGGAAGTGCGCGTAGACATCGAGCCACGAGAATGGATTCGCCGTGACGATCGCTTTGCTGAAGGTGCTGGTGCCGCGGACGCCATAGGCCTGCACCAGGCCCGTAAGAGCCAGTGTCTGGCCGAGCAGGGGCGCGGTATCGTTTCCCGGATTGCTGCCGGAAGTGTAGCTCTCCTGGTCGCTCTTAAAGGTGGTGCCGCCTTCTTCGAGAGTCAGGTGGAAGCGGCGTCCCTTAATCTGCAAACCGCCGCGGTAGAGATTTGTCGCATCGTCTGTCCGGTCGGGTACGGCGAAGGAGTCAAGACTGCTCTCAAATACGGTTACTCCCGAGCCTCGGCTGGAATCGCGATCATAGTCGAGATAGGGCGAAATCCATTTCTCCGGAAGAATATTGAGACTGAAGCTGCCCAGTGTCCGCCGCGTGTCGAATGACTGTTGGTCGAGAGTACCGCCGGCGCCTGCTTGCGGATTGGCGAAGGCAGGCAGGTTATTGAAATAGGCGACGCGCCGGTAATCCGCCTGGAATTCGTACCAGTGCAGCTTCTCGGCGAAGACATGGAGGCTCTCATAAGGATCGTCGCCCCAATCGTACGCTCTGACGCGCAATCTGTCGAAGAGCCGGTGTTTGGGATCGAGAATGGTGAAATCGGCTCCAATCAATTTCGGCCCGTCGCCGAGGTCGACGATACTGCGATAAGTGTTGAGACTACCGCCTATGCCGGTGAAACGATAGCCAAGCTCGATATATCCCGTCAGCCAGTTTTCGGCAGACGGCACGGGAGAAGCTGCTGCCGGGGCCGCAACCGTGGCTGTGGCCGTAGGAGCTGTGGCCGCCGGAGCTGGGGCCGGGGTTTCCGCCGGTGCGGCAGCCGGAGGAGTGGGGGGTTGCTGCGCCAACAGCGGAAAGGCAATTAACAAGCTCAGGAAAATTTTCATTTGAGCAGATTCCTGTCCACATAACTGCCGTGTACCTTCTGATGGCACACCGTGCAGTTCTGATAAGTAGGTGAGTTCAGATTGTGGAATGCCGGCGGCACTACGCCCGCGTAATTGGTGGTCTTGGTATTGATCGGCAGATTGGCGTGGCACTCGAGACACACCGATTTCACCTGCTGCCGCGTCAGCATGCGGGGATTGACGGATCCATGCGCCTCATGGCAACTGCCGCATCCTTCGAAACGCACCGGCGCGTGTTCAAACGTGAACGGTCCGCGCTTATCGCCATGGCAATTAATGCAGGCAGGCTCGTTGGCGGCGAAGGTCTGGGTCATGTTCGGACGCACGGAACCATGTGGATTATGACAATCGACGCAGGTCATGGCGTTCTCGGGTATCTTGTGGCGGAAGGGCTTTTCGAATTGCGCACGGACACTGAGGTGGCAGCCGGAGCATAACTGATTTACCTGTTCCTGAGTGCGCGGAGCGAGGCCGACGGGCCCGTTGGCATGGATCTTGTGGCAAGTGACGCACGATACCGAGTCCTTCATGTGGCTGCTCTGGATGCGTCCCGATTGCAGGGTCTGGTTCAGATGGCAGTTGAGGCAGATCTTGTCCGCCTGGATAGCAGGGAGTGTAGCGGGATTCTTAATGTCCGTCGGCGAGGCCGATCCGGCATGCGTGGCGCCGGGTCCGTGGCAGGATTCGCAGGCATGGCCGGTGAATCCCTGGTCCGCATCCTTCTCGACTACCTGATGCGGGCTGGCCAGAACGCTGTTGTAGAGATCCTCGTGGCAGGTCTGGCAGGTCTCTGAGCCAGCGTACTCGGCTCCAAAAACTTTGGCGGGCTTTTTGGGTCCCGGCACCTTGGCGCCCTGTGCGAATGGGACCAAAACCAAGAGCGCCGCAACCGCCCACAAGGGGCAATTGCGGCGCTGGAGGAGCGACTTAGTATTGGGCATGCACCGAACTCACGGAGTATGCACCGGTGCTCGAGTGGCAAACCGTGCAGCTTTCGCCCAGCGAGTCGGTGTTGGCCGCGAAGTGCGCGGAACTCGGCTTATCCGCGTGGCATCCCGTGCAGGCGGCGGTGATGGCCGGCGCCGGATTGATCAGACCCTGGGGGTTGACAGTCGGATTGAGGCCCAGGGGCAGGTTCGTTTCGCTGCTGTTAGCGTGGCAAACTGAGCAGTTTTCGGTGTCACCCAGCGCGCTGTTCGGACCCATCGGCGGGAACAGGATGGTGGTGAAGTCATTGATGCTGCCCATATAACCAACGACCGTGTAGGATGCGCCCTGCGGGGGTAGATTCACGCCCGTATGGATTCTGTGAATCAACAGGTTGAAGTCAACCCCAAGCGCGGGCAGGGTCTGCTGGGCCTTCACTACCGCGGTCGGCCGCGTGGATGAGTCGGTCAGCGACGGGTTGTGGCACATGATGCACATTTCCGGATTCTTGCGCGACCCGCCGTGCAGTCCAAGCGTGTAATGGCAGTTGTTGCAATTGGCAGCCGTAACTACAGTGCGGCGATTGACTACCGGGGTGCCGTCGACCGAGAAGTAGATCACGTTATTGAACGGGCTCTCGGTGACTGTCTGTTGCGCGGTGGTACCGGACAGCAGCACTTCGGCTGTCCGCGAGGCGTAGTAGCTGATAGCGAAGCTTCCCGTGGCTCCCGCTGGAACAGGGTGGGTGAACGTGTAGCTGCAGGCCCCGGCTGCCGAGCAGGTAGTGGTAGGCAGCGCGCTCTCCGTTACGTAGCCGGGCGTGGTGACGGTGCTTCCGAAACTGGTGGTGCCGTAATCGGTGGTGGGTCCCGCCATCATGAACGTTATAGAACCCATGGAGGACAGCGGAAGCGGCTTGCCCTTTCCGTCCAGCAGATTGAAGTTGATGGTGGGAGCCTTGCCGGCTGCGCCATTGGTGACGCTGGTCAAGGTGATCGCAACTCCACCGAGAAGTGGGTAGGCGCTGCCCGGAACCGCATCTTCGGGGACCATGTGGGCGCCAATGACCGAGGCGTCGAAGGGAAGTTCGCCCTGTGGAATGTGGCAGTCGGCGCACATCGAGTCGTCAGGCTGCGGGCCGCCCGCGTGATTCTGGCCGGTCGCTAAATTGACGTCGTCATGGCAGGAGCCGCAGGCCACTGCACTCGGTTTCAGATAGTTATTAGCCTGCGTCGCCTTGGTGGCGTCGTGGCACACCGTGCAGCGGAATCCAGCGGTGGCGCCGGCATCGGAAGCCGAGGCGGTCGCTGGGAAGACGATGTTCGAGAAGTTGGTCGTTCCGATCAGGTACGGCGTACCGGCCTTGACGCTGGGCAAACTCGAACCAAGGTGCAGCTTGTGGATATAGACCTTGAAGTCCACCGACTGGCCGGTAGCCGAATCCACCATGGCGGGCGTATGGCACATCACGCACAGAGCAACGCCGCGGCGAGAGCCGCCGTGGAACGAAAGCTGGTCGTGACAGCTGTCGCAACTGGCCGTGGCGACCACGTCGCGAATATGCGTGACCTTACCGCCGTTGGGCAGGAAGTTGTAAGTGGCGCTGGCGTAATCGTTCGGATAATTGAAAGCACTCAGTGTCCGCGACCCATAGATAGCGACAGTATTCGTCGCCGTGGGATCGAAGCCGGCGGGCGCCGGAGTTTTGAATACGTATTGCCACGCGCCCGACGAGAGCTGCGTGAGCGCGCCTCCCGAATCGCCGGTCGGAAGCATGAAGGTCCCCGCCGCCCCGGTGGAAGTGCGCAGATTGTATGTGATGTACTGCGATCCGTTATTCGGAATGTAGCCGGAGATGTAGCTGAGGGTGATCGCGCCCGGTGTATCGACGCCGGCGGGATCGAGCGGCAGACCGGCCGAATCGGTGAGCGTATAGACGGCCGTGATAACGCCCGTGCTGCTCATCGTCGCCGAGGTGATTGTAATGTTGAGGCCGGGTCGCAGGAATTCGACCAGGGTCGCATTCGCGTAGGAGGCCTTGTCGTGCGGGCCATACGGGCTCTTCTTCGCTCCCGTCATGCTCATGGCTACGGCAAGAAGAACAAGCACGCTCCCAATCCTGGTTGCCATGCCGCCGCTCATCTTTCTCGTAATGCTCTCGATCGTCATATGGTCCCTTCGGCCACGCGGCTGAGTAAGGCCGCATGGAAACCTGGAAGAGGCACTTCTTTGGCCAAAAACGTACAGTTCGTAAAGGACTGTAAAAGGGGGCTTTTGAATGGTTCCCGGCGGCCTGCAAACGCCGAATCGGAGTAGATTCACGCTGGCCTGCGTCCCCTATGCGTTATATGGCGCAGGACGCCATCGATGGCGTTGTTGACGTAATACGGTCGCATCGCCGCCAAATTATTGGCGCGGTGCTAAACAACGGCTTCGGTCTGGACAAACTGAAGCAGCTCGCGATCGGCCTGTTTGGGATGCAGGATCTTCTCGTCGCGTACGATTCGGCCGTCGCGGAAATAGATATTCCGGTTGGCGTATGCCGCGATATCGGGCTCGTGCGTGACGATGACGGTAGTAATTCCCTGACGGCGATTGAGGTTTTGAAAAATCGCCATGATCTCGATGCTGGTGCGCGAATCGAGCGCACCGGTGGGCTCGTCGGCGAGAATGATTTGCGGATTATTTACGAGGGCGCGAGCAATAGCCACGCGCTGTTGCTGCCCGCCGGAGAGCTGATTGGGGTGATGACCGGCGCGTTCCGCAAGGCCCACCGACGCCAGTGCTTCGAGCGCGCGGGCATGCGGATCGGAGACCGGCTCGTCCGTGTAGAGCAGCGGCAATTCGACATTTTCAATGGCGCTGGTGCGCGGCAGCAGATTGAACTGCTGGAACACGAAGCCGATTTCGCGATTGCGTATTTCCGCCAGTTGATCGCGATCCATCTCCTCCACGCCGATGCCGTCGAGCCGGTAGCTGCCGGAGGTGGGTTTATCGAGGCAGCCGAGAATATTTATGAAAGTCGATTTGCCCGATCCCGAGGGACCCATGATGGCCACGAAGTCGCCGCGCTCAATCTGCAGCGAAACATCGCGTAAGGCGCGCACCACCACGTCCCCGATCTGGAAGGTGCGAGTGAGCCGATCAACGTCGATAATCGGGGGGCTATTCATAGTGAAGGGCTTCAATCGGATCCATATACGCGGCCTTTCGAGCGGGGTAGAAGCCGAAGAACACGCCCACCAGCGCGGAGAAAAGAAACGCCACCACGATAGAACCGGGGCTCAACACCGTCGACCATTGCGCGAAGTACGAAATCAGCAGGCTGGCGCTGATACCGAGCACGATCCCGGCCGCGCCGCCGACGATTGAGAGCGTGACGGCCTCGATCAGAAACTGGCTGAGGATATCGCGTGTCTTCGCTCCCACCGCCTGGCGCAGCCCGATCTCTTTGGTGCGCTCGCTGACCGACACCAGCATGATGTTCATGATGCCGATGCCGCCCACAATCAACGAAACGGAGGCAATGGCGGCGAGCAGAATCGACATCACGCGGGCCGACGTTTCCTGCGCTTTGAAGACCTCCTCCATGTTGCGGATCGTGAAATCGTCGTCCTCGTTGGCCTGCAGATGATGGCGCTGGCGGAGCAGAGATTTCATCTGATCCTGCACGTCGTCGGTCCTGCCCTCGCGCGCCTGCACCATGATGGAGCCGACGGCGGCGTAGTTGGCCTGGCTGGTGCCGATGACCTTCTTCTTGGCGGTGCCGATGGGCATCAGAATTACGTCGTCCTGATCCTGGCCAGTAGGCGATTGGCCCTTCGGGACCAGCGTGCCGATCACCGTGAATGGAACTGTCTTGATGCGAATGACCTGTCCCACCGGGTTTTCGCCGTTGAACAAATTATCGATGACGGTCTTGCCGAGCAGCGCTACCTTCGATGCGGCTTCCACATCACTCGTGGTGAACGGCTGGCCGCGTTCGATCTCGATGTCGCGGATGGGCAGATAATCGGGAGTGGTTCCGAGCACCTGCGTCCCCCAATTATTGTTGCCATAGACAGCCTGAACGCCGCCCCGGACAGCGGGTGCGGCCAGCGCCGCGGCATCGCATTCGCGAGTGATGGCCCGGGCGTCGTCTTCAGTCAGAGTCTGCGCGTTGCCCGTACCCATGCGTATGCCGGAGTTGGTAATGCTGCCCGAAAGCACAACGATCAGATTGCTGCCGATTGACGCAATTTGTTCTTTGATTCGCTCCTGTGCGCCGGATCCCACCGCGACCATGGCGATCACGGCCGCCACGCCGATGATGATCCCCAGCATGGTGAGCGCCGAACGCATTTTGTTGACGCGCAACGCCCGCAAGGCGATTTTCACGCTGGCGGCAATCTTCCTGAAGTTCATTTCAAAACCCCAGCTTCTTCGAACCCGCGCCTCCCTGGCTTGTCCCTTGAGACTGCGGAGCCCCATTCTTCACCGCCATGCCTGTAATCACCGGCTGGCCTTCGGTAAGCGCGCCGCTCGTCAGCTCTACATGGTTGGCGTCGCTGATGCCTGTCTTAACCGCTATGGCTTTCGGGTTTCCTTTTTCGTCCGCAACGTAGACAGCTTGCGCTGAAGCCTGGCCGCGTGGATGGAAGCGCAGCGCCGCTTTCGGAATGCGCAGCGCGTTCGATACATGGCCCGTGAAGATGGTCGCATTGGCGGTCATGCCCGGAAACAGTTTCAGCTCGGGATTCGACACCGCGATCACAATGTCGTACGTGATCACGTTTTGCACATTGATAGGCGCTTGCCGGATCTGCGCGACCTTGCCCTCGAAGACCTGTCCGGGATAGGCGTCCACGGTGAAAGTGGCACGCTGGCCGAGCCGTATGGGTCCAACGTCAGCTTCATCCACGTTGGTATCGACCTGCATCTTGGTCAGATCCTGCGCAATCAGGAAGATAACCGGCGCCTGGAACGAAGCGGCGACGGTCTGGCCGACGTCCATGTTGCGCGATTCCACGGTGCCGTCGACCGGCGCAAGGATACGTGTGTGGTCGAGATTAAGTTGAGCCTCAGCGAGGATCGCCTGATCCTGCTCGACGACCGCTCTGGCCTGATCGAGCTGGGTGCGCGCCACGTCAACCGCTTTCTTTGCCGAATCGGCCGAAGCTTCAGCGGCAGTTACCGCGGCCTTCGTCGCGTCCATACCGGCGACCGCTTGATCGTAGTTGGCCTGCGCAGTATCGGCATCTTCCTGCGAAGTGCTGCCGGATTTCACCATGACTTTCCGCCGTTCGTTCTCGACGCGCGCCAGATCCACCGCGCTTTGCGCCTTCACGACGTTGGCTTTCTGATTGGCGACATTCGCTTCGGCACTTGCCAGATCGGATTGCGATTTCGCCAGTGTGGCCTGCGCGGTGACGATGGCGGCTTTGGCGGCATTCAGCGTGGCCGCATCCTGATCGACCACTGCCTTGAAGGGCGCGGGATCGATCTCCGCCACCAATTGGCCTTTCTTCACTTTCGTGTTGAAGTCGGCGTAAAGCGCGATAATGTTGCCCGAAACCTGGCTGCCCACCTGAACCGTTATCACTGCGTTGAGATTGCCTGTCGTGGTGACGGTGGAATCGATATCGCCGCGGTCGATGCGGGCGGTCACGTATTGGGTCGGATGGGAATTGCGCGAGTAAAGGAACACCGCGGCGACGATCGCGATAATCAGAACGCAACCGGCGACGAGCCACTTCCCTGTTGGCCTGGCGATATGTGCGCCAGGCGCTTCCGCCTGTCGATCTGGAGAAACTTCGGGAATCGAAACTCTGGCCACGCCTTGGTAAAAGGCATTTCGAGTGCCGCGCCGCATCCTTATTTTTCACCAACGCGAAGGGCAAGTTTGGGTCTTTTCACGCAGCCAATCGGCCCATACGCGCAACATCAGTTCAATGCAGAAAGATAATCCGCCCCAGCATGACTGCGAGGATCGCGCTGCAAATGAGCGCCGTGATGGTCAACGAAATACCCACACGATCTGAAAAGTGAATCAGATGTTGTAGACGCACATGTAGCGGGTCGTTTGCATTCACCAGGCCGTCCTGCATGGCGGCGCTGATCCGGCATACGGCAAAGAAGATCACGCCCGCCACGAGAAACAGCCAGACCACGGCGGCGACTGCAAGCCAGTTAATCATCGTGTGCGACTGCGTCAGTGCAAGTGGACTGCCAGGTGCTTCGCTGGTTATGTAAATGGATCGCCGGATCGTCCGCCGCATCGTTCTGATCCTCGCCCTGATGGTCTTCACGCTGATCTTCGGGACCGTCGGCTTCACCCTGATCGATAACTACCCCCCATTCGATGCGTTCTATATGACGTTGATTACAGTGACCACGGTGGGCTATCAGGAAATACATCCATTGAGCCAGGCGGGACGGATTTTCAATTCGTTCCTGATCATGTTCGGCGTCAGCGCCATGTTGTTCGCGGTAGGCGCTATGACCCAGACCATCATCGAACTGGAGTTACAGGATCGCTTTGGAAAGCGCCGAAGGAAGCGGGCCATTATGCACATGAAAGATCACTACATTGTTTGCGGGTTCGGCCGTGTGGGGCGCAATGCCGCGTTTGAGCTGCAGCGTGCGGGTGCGCCGTTTCTGGTTATCGACCGGAGCGATCAGCGGGTTGCGCGCGCCGCGCAGGCCGGCATGTTGGCGCTGCAGGCGGATGCCACGCGCGATGAAAGTCTGCGCGAGGCCGGCGTGGAGCGTGCGCGCGGTTTCATTGCCGCGCTTGCCACCGACGCCGACAACGTTTTCGTGATTCTTTCCGCGAAGTCGCTGAATCCACGTCTGACCGTGGTTACCCGGGCTTCGGAAGAGGACGCCGAAGAAAAATTGCGCAGGGCCGGCGCGGACACCGTCTTCTCGCCCTACAGCATCGCTGGACACCGATTGGCGCAGGCCCTGGTGCGTCCGCACGTCGTACAGCTTCTCGATTTCGCCACTCAGGCAGTGGGTCTCGACGTAAGCATGGAGCAGATGCGCGTAGGGCCGAACCCGGCTGTTGATTCGCGGAAGCTGGGCGATCTGGCGGCGCCCGATGCGCGCCTCATCGTGCTCGCGATCGGCAAGTCCGATGGAAAGATGATCTTCAATCCCCCGGCGGAGATGGAAGTTGCGGGCGGCGATGTGCTCATCGTGATGGGTGAGCAGGCGGCCCTGCGAAATCTGGAGAGGATGCTGACCAACGGGCGCTGACCCAAGCCGGTCTCGGATATCCTGTCGCGAGGTATCTCGATGGCTTGCGCGTTAGACGGCCGAATGCCTCGCTGCATCGATCAATAAATACCGGTCCCCATTACAATTAGGATCTCTTCCTCGGCACGCCGAATCGGAACTCGTTGCCAGTTTCGCGGAACGAGCCGGCTCGCGCGGAAGCGGCCTTCACTGGTGCCAGAATGTCAACAACGGTTCAGAACAATGACAAATTGTTCCACTTACAGATTCACTCGGACATCGAAAACGGTCGAAGGGCCTAAAGGTTGAGATTGTTTCTGCCGAATACAGTGTGGTCGATAGGACGACCGGCGAAAGATGACAATCCCCAACGCGGAAACCGGGCGAAACTCACCAGAAGCTAAGAATCTCATTAGCGCCCTCGCTCAGGTCGCTCAGTTGCCTATGTCGGATTTGATCAGCGAAGAGGACGTTAAGATCAAAGTCATTTTACCTATGCTGAGAGCATTTGGCTACGATGATTCTGATTTTAACTACGAACGGAGGACTGGACGCGGATATGTGGACGTGTCTGTCGAAAGATTCCAAACCGGAATCGTGGTCGAGGCAAAGTCGCCGCGAACGAGATTGGACCGCTTTATAGAACAGCTTGAATCTTATGTCTTCCACCGCCACGGCGCCGAGCGTACGACTATTGCCATTCTTACCAACGGGGAGTTGTTTAACATTTACGGAATTACCGGCGCCCTGTTTAAGGGCTCGTTAGAATCTTACTTAACGCTGTCTTTCAGCCGCCCAGAGATCGTCGGCGCGGATCTTGCTTCTAAGCTGGCCAGCTTGCTTGGCAAAGACAGTAATCAAGACGGAACAATCGATGACGTGATCTCGACGTACCGATCGGAGTACAAAGTGACACAAGAACGTCTCGCCGAAATTCAAGCGTCGTTGCGCGACCTGAACGTGGAACGTCAACGAGTCGATGCGCACATGCAGAAACTTCAGGCCGAGAGCGTCTCTCTATTCAAAACTAACTCTTCGAGCTTGGAACGGCCGATCTTCCAGCGCGGCTCTGAGGAATCAGCCAACTTTCCCGCTATAGCGCACATTCTACGTCTGCTCGCTGAACGGGGAGCGAAGTCCAGGACTAAAGCTGTACAACGGAAATGGCTGGATGAACAGATTATAAACAGAGTGGAGGGAGTCAAGACACACCAAGCCGTGAGCTGGGGATTAATCCAGCTGAAGAAAAACGGGCAAGTTGAGTATGAAGGCAATCCGATCAAATTAGTGTGGCTCAAACAATGAAGGTTGAGGGTAACGCTTCGCACCGACTGGAGTTCGGGGTACAGGCCTGATAGTTTCGCCACGCGTGATGCCGGGTAATCCTGGGGTTAGCCGCGTACGTTCCGAAATCGGCTCGCCAATTTCCCGCGTGACCTCGAAGTGTGCAGATGATGCGACCCGGAAGTTACGCCGTGTCTCCTCTACGGTGTCGCCGACGGCAGCGCAGCCCGCAACGTCCGGCGAATACGCGGAATAGCCGGTGCCAGTTTGCTCGATGACGACCGGGTAGCGTCTCTCGCTCATTTTTGTCCTGCCTTCTTAATATCGCTCAACGTGCGTGGCGCGAGTTCCTTACCGCCATTGCCAGGCGATTCAGATCCAGCGCTTGCGCAGCAGCCACACCTTGATCACCTGCGTCAGCGCCATATAGGCGAACAAAGTAACCACGAGAATCGGCCAGTACAAACCCGGCAAATGCACCAGGCCCAGCGACGACGCCAGCGGCGAATACGGCAGCCAGATCCCGAACGCCATGATCGCCGACGAAGTGAAGATCAGCTCCCGGCTCGCCAAACTCTGCAAAAACGGAATGCGATTAGTGCGAATCACGTGAATGATCAGCGTCTGCGTCATCAGCGACTCCACGAACCACCCGGTCTGAAACAGCGGCGCCCGCGACACATCCCAGCAGTGGAACACATACAGCATCACGAAAAACGTCGTGTAGTCGAAGATCGAGCTGATCGGCCCGATGAAGAGGATGAATCGTTTGATCTCGTCGATGTTCCACGGCCGCGGCCGCGCAATCTGCTCGTCGTCCACGGCGTCGGTGGGGATCGGCACCTGGGAGAAATCATAGAGCAGGTTATTGGTCAGCACCTGGATCGGCGCCATGGGAATAAAAGGCAGAAAAGCGCTCGCGCCCAGCACGCTGAACATGTTCCCGAAGTTGGAACTGGCCCCCATGCGGATATATTTCAGGATATTGGCGAAGACCTTCCTGCCCTCGACAACGCCGCCTTCGAGCACCATGAGGTCTTTGTCGAGCAGGATCAGATCCGCCGATTCCTTGGCGATGTCGGTCGCCGTATCGACGGAAATGCCGATGTCCGCCGCGCGCAGAGCAGGCGCATCGTTGATGCCGTCGCCCATGAATCCGACCACGTGCTTTTTTTCCCGCAGAACTTGAATAACGCGCTGCTTGTGGGCCGGCGAGAGGCGCGCGAAAAGAATGGCCTTCTCGGCCGCATCCGCCAACTCCGCATCGGACATTTTCTCCACCTCGCCGCCCAGCAGCATGGGGTCGGGCGAAAGGCCCACGTCGCGGCAAACCTTGCGGCTGATCAGGTGGTTGTCACCGGTGAGGATCTTCACCGCGACGCCATGGCCGTGCAGCGCCTTGAGTGCGCTCGCCGCGGAGAGTTTGGGGGGATCCAGAAACGCCACGTAGCCCTTGAGCACAAGACAGCTTTCGTCGTCCTTGGAGCAGAGAAGCTTCCCTGTAAGTTCCTTCCTGGCCACCGCCAGCACGCGAAATCCATCCTCGCTGAGGCTTTCATATTCCGACTTCAGTCCGGTCATCAGCTCGGGATGCATTGCCGACAGTTTTCCGTTAACTTCGAAATGCGAGCATTGCTGGAAGACCGCCTCCGGAGCGCCTTTGGTGAGCAGAATCGCCTTGCCCTCGGGATCCTCCACCATCACCGACATCATGCGCCGCGTGAAATCGAAGGGGATCTCGTCGAGCTTCTTGTGCTTTTCGGCCAGCGCCCGCTGATGGAAATCGGGACAATCGAGAATGGCCTGGTCGAGAATATTCTTGAGCCCCGTCTGGAAATAACTGATCAGCCAGGCGTCGAGCAGCACCTCCTCGCTTTCGTCGCCGTCGACATTGCAGTGGCGCTGCAGCACCACGCGGTCCTCGGTAAGCGTACCCGTCTTGTCGGTGCACAGGATATCCATGCCGCCAAAATTCTGGATGGCGTTCAGACGCTTCACGATCACCTTTTTGCGGCTCATGGCAAGCGCGCCTTTGGCCAGGCAGACGGAGACGATCATGGGCAGCATTTCGGGCGTCAGGCCCACCGCGACCGCCATGGCGAAGAAAAATGCGCTCTTCCAATCGTGCTTGGTCAGCCCGTTGATGATGAAGACCAGGGGCACCATCACTGCCATCAGCCGGATCATCAGCCAGGTGAAGTCATTCAGACCCCGATCGAAACTGGTCGGCACGCGGGCCTCGGCGATCATGTCCGCCATGCTGCCGAGATACGTGTTGTCGCCGGTGGTGACCACTGCAGCCGTGGCCGTGCCGCTCTCGACGCTGGTCCCCATGAAGCAGATATTCTTCAACTCGGTGGGTGAACTGACGCCCCGGGTTTCGGGATCGTGAAGCTTCTCGACGGGAAGCGATTCGCCGGTCAGGCTCCCTTGGGTTACGAAGAGGTCTTTCGAAGTGAGCAGGCGCACGTCCCCAGGGATCATGTCGCCGGCCGACAGCTTAACGATGTCCCCGGGCACCAGATCGCGCAGGGGCAGTTCCTTCGCTCCGCCATCGCGCAACACCGTGGCGGTCACATGGATCATGGCCTTGAGCTTTGCCGCCGCCGCGTCCGCACGCGCCTCCTGCAGGAAGCGCAGCGAGACTCCGATCACCACCATAATGGCCATCACGGTTCCCGCGCGCGCGTCGCCCGTGCCGTAGGAGATTGCGGACAAGGCCGTAAGCAGTACGACCAGGGGATTGCGCAGGATTTTCCAGAGGCGGATGGGCCAGCCCTGCGGACGTTCGTGCGCGACCTCATTCGGACCCGCCTTCACGGCACGCGCCTCGGCTTCGAATTGCGTCAGCCCGGCCGCCCCGGTATGCAAATCCCGGAGGACTTCTTCGACCTCCTTACCGGCAGCGGCCAGCACGGCCATCGACACACGAATGTTCCGGGATGCGGGCGCCGCTTTGATCACTCTGGAAAGTTTAGCGAGGCAATGATAAGAATAGTATTAATGACTGCTAAGTTTCTTCTGTCCCACGCGCTGATTTGCCTCGCCGTGATCCCCGTCTTATCCGCCCAGGCGCCGAAAACTGTCTGGCAGGGTGCCTATACGGAGGATCAGGCCAAGCGCGGTGCGGCGACGTATGCCGCCGAATGCGCACGCTGCCACCGGGAGGACCTGACCGGATACAACAGCGTCCTCATCGGCAACCGCTTTATGAACGACTGGCGGGAGGATACCGTCGATCATTTCTTCAGCCTGGTCAAGCAGACCATGCCCAGGGGCGCCCCCTCCAGCCTCACCGACGCCCAATACCTCGATATCGTCAGCTACGTCCTCAAGATGAACGATTTTCCCGCCGGTACGCAGGAATTGACGATGAACGATATCGGCGGCATTCGGGTCGAATCGAAGGAGGGGCCGGAGCCGGTGCCCGATTTTTCGCTGGTCGAGGTAGTCGCCTGCCTGGTGAAGGGCTCGGATGGCGCGTGGATGCTGACCAACGCCACGGAGCCGGTGCGGACCAGAGACCCCGAGCCGACGCCTGTCGGAAAGGTGAAGGCGTTGCAATCGAAGCAGTTGGGAACGCGGACTTTCCGAGTGCTCGACGCAACGTCACTGCCGTCCAATCCGCCACTGGGACACAAGGTCGATGCCAAGGGTCTGCTGATTATGAAGACTGGCGACGACCGGCTGAATATTACGTCGGTGCAGGCAGTCGCCGATTCATGCGGCAAATGATTCGGAGCCAGTCGCGCTGGCCAAACACAATCTCGTTCCCGAAGGAACTGCGGGATGCCATTCCGGATTACGGCCCCCGCGCGCTGGTATTCGATTCCGTGAGCGGGGCTCATTCCCGGTCGTGGGTCCCGGCAGCGGACGGCGCCCCAGCCTAGCTTGGTTTCCTCGTACACGAGACGGGAAACCTGAACGGGCAGTTTACTCTGCTGCTCGATCTGGATGCCGAAACCACCCGCGCCTTAGGAAAGTTCCTCGTTGAGCTCGCGGATCAAGCCGAAGCCGACAAGAGTTGAGCACTGGGCGCTTTTGTGGGGCAGGTTGGTAACCTGAGGCCGATTGGCAATCGGCCTCCTGGTATTTTCAACGGGTCGCGGAAGGCGATGAAAAATGAGAGCATTTCGGTGCTCTGCGTCCTGAAGGCATCCGACAAAGTGCAGCCGCTGCGGACAGGTCGTCCGGGCACTGGAGAAGTTGAGGCCGTAACGGTGCTTGATTGGGAATGCAGGAAATGAATGGATCAGTGCGCGCCCTATCCCTTGCGGGAACGGGCAGCACGGGAGGGTGTCTGTGTCGGTCTGCGTTCTGCGCGGCGTGCTGCGGAAAGCGGAAGATGTGAATCACAATGTAGCGGGTATCGTTCCCCCAAGGGCAACCGACCGATGAGGCGGATCCTGACCGAAGTGGCCTCCGCCGCGGTCAAGACCAAAGACAGCCACTTTCAGGAAGTATTTCGAAGGCTGGTTCCCCGTCTGGCGTTAAGAAGGTCATCTGGGCGATCGCCCATCGCATGTGCCGCCTCATCTGGAAGCTGCTGCACGAGAGCGCTGTCTCATCGAACAAGGAGCGCGAGGCCACAATCCGCACGCCATCCGCAAGCGAGCCCGCAAACTTGTCGGAGATCTGCGCCGACTCGGCTACAAAGTGCTGATCGAAGACCAACCCCAAACGCTTCCTGACGGTATTTTTCGAGGGTGCCCGCAGCTCTACGGGCTCACCGGACGGATCAGCATTACCGTTACATTGTCCGGGCTTCCCGCGGTATTGGCCGCCTTAAGAAGCGCTTCGCACTTTTCTTCAAGGGACGTTTTCGAGTCACCCAGAATGCTCTCAATCTCATCCGCGGCAACCACTCCGTGCAACCCATCGCTTGAAAGCATCATGACGTCCGCCGGGGCCAGTTCGAGGGCATAGTAGCGGATGCGCACGGCCGCTCCGACGCCCACGGCCATGGTCAGCACATGGCGCATAGGGTGGTTGCGCAGAGCGTCTTCATCCAGCCCGAGGGGGCGGCCGACTTCCTGGATCCAGGTCTGGTCCTCAGTGATGGCGCGCAGCTTTCCGCCGCTCAGGATGTAGGCGCGGCTATCGCCTACGCTGGCAATGGCAACGTCGTTGGGGCTGGTCTCAAGGGCGGCGACGAGGGTGGTGCCCATGCCTTCGAGGCGCGGATCGCGGGTGGCTTCGGATAGAACCCGCAGATTGGCTTCCTCGACCGCGCCAAGCAGTGCGGCGGCGTCGCGATAGGAAGATTTCGCCAGATTGTCCGCCACGCAATCGACCGCTATGCGGGACGCGCGCTCCCCGCCGCGGGCGCCTCCCATGCCGTCGGCGAGCAGATAGAGGCCCAGTTCCGGGACGATCCGGAAGAAGTCCTGATTGTTGGTGCGTACCTTACCTGGGTCCGTGAGTGCGTAGGCCTCGAGCATCTAAGACAATGTTCCACTATAGACCAGCATGTTTCAAATCGCGCGCGATACACTGAGCGCTTGGACCTGGTACCAGCGGCACCTGCTTCGGATTATCGATCGGTATTGGAGCGCGGCGATATCCTTTTCTTCGCCGACGGCGGCTTCGAGATCCCGGCCGCGGTGCGCACGGCGCTGATGGGGGCGACCCAGGATGCGCGCAGTTTCCACAAGAACATAGCTTATAAGACGAACCTCGATAAGGTTTCGGGGCTCGAGAATAGCCGGGAAGCCGAGGTGATTCGCGTGGCGATGCGCGAATATTCGCGACTGGCTTTGGCGTTCATGGCGCGGATTCTGCCCGATTACGCGCGAGCCTGGAAAGTGGATTATGCGAGCTTCCGGTCGATTGAGGAACGGGGCCGGGAAATGCCTCTGAATAAGCGCAACGATCTGCTGCATGTGGATGCGTTCCCTACGCGGCCGGTGTTCGGGGATATGATTTTGCGGTGCTTCACTAACGTGAATCCGGCGCAGCCGCGGGAGTGGGTTACCGGGGATCCGTTCGCTTTGCTGGCGGAGCGGGAGGCTCGGACGGCGGGACTGGACCGATTCGCGTCGACCTCCGGGTTGGATCGCGTAAGGCGGGCGGCTACACGCGTTCTGAGCAAGGCGGGTGTGCCGGTGGTCGATCGGTCGGCTTACGACTCGTTCATGCTGCACTTCCATGACTGGTTGAAAGGCAATGAGTCATATCAGCGGGATTGCGCGCGTTACCGATTCGATTTGCCTCCGGGTGCGACGTGGTTAGTGTTCACGGACGTGGTTCCGCATGCGGTTCTGGGCGGCCGTTTGGCTTTGGAGCAGACGGTGATTGTTTCGCGATCAAGCCTCAAGGATCGGGAAAGGGCGCCGGCATCGATTCTTGAGCGCATTGCCGGCAAGAGCCTGACCGAGTAAACATGTAGAACAAGCGCTTCCGCCTGTTCATCTGCCCCACCTGTGAGAGACTGGCTACACCGTATGCCACGTCTCTGTCTTCCGATTTTCTTTATTTCCTGCGGGATCCTTTTTGCACAGACTCCTAACCCTGGACGCGTCCAGTTTGAGGGGCACTGCGCGGTTTGCCATGGCCGCGATGGGACCGGTGGCGAACATGGCCCGGCAATCCTGACGCGCATCGGCAATTACAACGATGCGGAACTGGCGAATCTGATCCATGAGGGGTTGCCTAAGTCCGGCATGCCTGGCACGGATCTTCCCGCGACCGACACGCAGCTTCTGGTTGCGTTCCTGCAATCGATCAAGACTTCGGCCGACGGTGCGGCTTTGCAGCGCACCACCGTGACGCTGAGTAGCGGGCAGACTTTGTCTGGGTTGGTGCTGAATCGGGGTGCGCAGGAGATGCAGTTATTGGCCGACAGCGATCAGAAGATTCATCTGCTTCGCAAGGATGGAGCCGGTTATCGCGCAGTCACCAGCCAAAGCGATTGGCCCACATACAACGGAGTGGTGGGCGGCAATCGCTACAGCGCTCTCGATCAAATTAATAAGAGCAACGTCGCGCGTCTGGCTCCCAAATGGATCTTCCCCCTGGCCAATACCGCGCCCCTGCAAGGGACGCCGATCGTGTCGGATGGCGTGATGTACATGACCAGCGCTAACGAATGCTACGCGCTCGACGCGGGGTCGGGACGGCCCATATGGCACTACCAGCGCAAGCGGACGCCGGCGCTGGTTGGCAATGCGGCGGGCGGCA
Source organism: Terriglobia bacterium (assembly GCA_963719785.1). Classification (GTDB taxonomy): domain Bacteria; phylum Acidobacteriota; class Terriglobia; order Bryobacterales; family Bryobacteraceae; genus BOG-234. Next base: position 521,933 of record CAVRCX010000018.1, on the reverse strand, counting down.
TTAATCGCGGCGCGGCGCTGGCGGGCGACCGGCTGTTCATGGTCACCGATAACGCGCACATCATCGCGCTCGACCGGTCGCGCGGAAAGCTGCTGTGGGAAACGGAGATGGCCGATTGGCACGTGAATTACAATGCCACCGCGGCGCCCCTGGTGGTGGGCAATCTGGTGATCACGGGAGTGGCCGGCGGGGACGAAGGCGCGCGTGGGTTTGTGGCAGCTTACGATCAGGCGACGGGGAAGGAGGCGTGGCGCTTCTGGACGGTGCCGAAGCGCGGCGAACCCGGCGCGGAGACGTGGCAGGGACCGGGGATCGACCATCCCAGCGGGGCCACTTGGTTGACTGGCACCTATGATCCGCAGCTCGATACGATCTACTGGCCGACGGGCAACCCGGGGCCCGATCTGAATGGCGATGAGCGCGGCGGCGACAACCTGTATACCAGTTCGATTGTGGCGCTCGACGCCAAGACAGGCAAGATGAAATGGTACTTCCAATACACGCCCCATAATGTCTGGGATTGGGATGCGGAACAGCCGCCAGTGTTGGTGGACACGGTATGGAATGGGCAGCCGCGCAAGCTTCTCCTGCATGCCAATCGCAACGGATTTTTCTATGTGCTCGACCGGACGAACGGCAAAATGCTGCTGGCCAAACCATTCGTCAAGAAGCTGACGTGGGCGAGCGGGATCGACGCCAATGGGCGGCCGTTGGTGATCCCGGGGAAGGAGCCGACCGCGGAGGGGAACACGGTTTGTCCTTCGCTGCTGGGCGGCGCCAATTGGTTTTCGACGTCGTTTAATCCGGCGACGCAGTTGTATTACGTGCAGACTCTGGAGCGGTGCAGTTCGTTCGTCAAAACTCCGCAGGAGTGGAAGGCGGGGACGGGATTTTTCGGCGGGTCGTTTGGGGACGTGCCGGGCGATGTGCCGCAGAAAATTCTACGGGCGATTAATATCGAGACCGGCGCCATTGCGTGGGAATTGCCGGAAGTGGGGGCGGGCGATTCGTGGGGCGGGACGTTATCGACAGCCAGCGGCCTCGTGTTTTTCTGCGACGACAGCTGGGCATTCACGGCGGCCGATGCGGTCACCGGCAAGGTGTTGTGGAGTTTCCCGGCGAATCAGTTATGGAAGGCTTCGCCGATGACGTATATGTTCGACGGGAAGCAGTATGTGGCAGTAGCTTCGGGTTCGAATCTGATTGCATTTGGCGTAGTGGAATAGCCGCGCAATGAACGGGTCACCAGATCGTCGTCACGCCTGGACAGCCCGCTTCAAAAGCCGCGGCATTCAGCTCGTAGCCAAAACCCGGCGCGCTGCCGAGTGTGATCGATCCATCCTGCGGGCGCGGGTCGTCGCTGAGCACCCAGGTTTTCGTGGCCCCGCGATAGATATCGACGTACTCGGCGAAGGGCGTCGTTTCCAGACCGTTTGTGGAGAGGAAGTGGTACGTGGGGCTGCCAACGCCGTGGCAAACCAGCTTGACGTGATGTGCCCTGACCAGCGCGGCGATTTTTTTCAAAGCCGTAGGGCCGCCGGCGCGGTAGATATCGGGTTGCACAATATCGACGCAGCCCTCCTCGATCAGGCGGCGGAAACCGGCGAGCGTGTATTCGTGTTCACCGCCGGCGACCATGGTGTCGACTGAGCTTCGGATGGTCCGGTATCCTTCGTAATCGTCCGGCATGACAGGCTCTTCCAGCCAGGCGATACGGTATTTATGCAGCCGCTCGTACATGCGGATGGTATACGGAACATCCCATGCCATGTAGATATCGAGTGCGATGAAGGCATCGTCGCCGAGCACTTCGCGGGCGTGCGCCACCGCCGCCTCGTTCTTCGCCATGCCCGCCTCGCCGTGGGCAGGGCCATAAGGAATGGCGATCTTCATGTCACGAATGCCGAATGCCTGGAGGGCTTCAGGATCGTAGCCGGTGTAGTAGACGCGTAACGCGAGCTGTGTGGCGCCACCCAGCAGGTTATAGACAGGTTGGCCGAGGAGTTTCCCTTTGGCATCCCACAGCGCAATATCGACGGCCGAGATCACGCTCTGGGTAAATCCTCCGCGGCCGTAAGCGATGGAAGCCCGGTACAACTGCTCCTGAATCAGCTCTGTCTCGAAGACCGACTTGCCGACAATCAGCCGGCGCATCTGATCGTCCAGCACGGCGACGGCCGCCGCCGCTCTGCCTCCGCCCATGAACCCAAAGCCGGCTACGCCGTTCTCCAGCACGATCTCGACGACCCCGGCCGTCATGACGCCGAACCAGGAAGAGCGCCGTTCCCGATACGGCGGGTATATGGACATCGGGTTGGCGACCACCGATTCGGTAAGCCACGAGCCGGCCATCTTCTGGACATGGCACTTGACGTCACGGATGCGCATCCAGTTCAGTGTATCGGGGAGGGTGGGGTTGGTGGTGCAAGTGGTTGATTTCAGCCACCAATAAGCCGGGTCGCGTCGACGAAACGGCGACAAAGGTCAAGGATTCAGGAACTTTCCTATCTGGAGTTGCAATTGCTTAAGAACGTGCCCATGGACTATGTAGCCAGCTTGTTCCTTGCCGCCATAGGTGCAACATGCATTTATGCAGGATACAAGCTCTTTTGCGATCTCCCCGCGATGAGCGAGCATGGGCACCGCGCCAGCCGTGCTGCCGTGCTGCTGTTGAATATCGTTCCCGGCGCGCTGCTGGCCTTGTCCGGAACCGCGCTTCTTACTACGGAAGCGCGCGGGATGTTGTCGCATCGGCCTTCCATGCGCCGTGATGCACCACCGGCGGAAGGCACTTCCTGGCATCCGCGGAGTCCCAGAGCATTCAGCCACGCGACTTAGTGGTCTGAACAGGTCAGACCTGACGGACGAGTTGGGCGGCAGCGCTCTTCGCCAGCGAACGCACCGTTCCCCAGGCGTTCTCGCGAACATGCTGAAGTCCGGTAAGGACCTTCTGCATCGCCGTCAGAAAATAGTCCAGATCCTCTTCCGCGATGTTGAGCGGCGGCAGGAACTTGATCAGTTCCGTATGGTAGCCGGCTACCTGAGCTAATATCCGGTGCTCATGCAGCAGCGGCATGATGACGGTCTGGCTGAATACTCCCTCGTTCAAAAGATGCAGCGCATCCCACGCCGCTCGCAGCTTGAGTGACGCCGGCCGCTGGAAATCGATCCCGAACATCATCCCTTTACCTCTGACTTCGAAAACGAACGGGCAGGATCTGCCGATTTCCGCCAACCGGGACATAACTTTGACTCCGAGTTGGGCCGCGCGGGCGGGTATCCGCTCTTCCTCCATCACCAGCAGGGTTGCCAGGGCGGCTGCCATCGCCAGATCGTTCTGGCCGAAGGTATTCGAATGGACCACGCAGTGTTCCATGCTGTCGAACACGGCATCCATGATGCGCGGAGCGGCGATTACCGCGCCCACCGGCACATAGCCTCCGGAGAGAGCCTTGGCCACGCAGACGATATCCGGTGCCACCTCGGGCCAGTGTTGATACGCGAACCATTTGCCGGTGCGCCCCAGTCCGCACTGCACTTCGTCAACCACCAGCAAAGCGCCGGCCCTGCGGCAAAGGCGAGCAGCCTCCACCAGATAGCCGTCGGCCGCTACGGCGCAGGTTTTCCCCTGCACTGGTTCCACCACAAAGGCCGCCACGTCGCTGCCATGGAGGGCCTGTTCCAGCGCCGCCAGGTCGTTGAACGGGACTTGCAATGTATCGGGCATCAGATTGCCGAAGCGCTCGCGGAAGAAGCTCGACCCATTGAGCGAAAGCGCGCCCACGGTGAGCCCATGAAAGGCGTGGTCGCAGAACAGGATTTTCGGCTTGCGCGTATAGCAGCGAGCGAATTTGATGGCGGCTTCGACGCTCTCGGCGCCGGAGTTGCAAAAGAAGACGCGGGTCAGATCCAGGCCGGAATCTCCGCAGGCGTGCTGCGTCAGTTTCTCGGCCACCAGACCCGCCAGCAGCGGGCAATCCATGCGGACCAGGTTCGGCAGATCGCGGGAGAGGACATGTTCGAGGATGGATCGCACCCGGGGATGATTGCGGCCCAGCGCGAAGACACCCCAGCCAGTGAGCAAATCCAGGTAACGCCGGCCCTCGGAATCGAAGAGCCACGCGCCTTCTCCGCGCACATAGTTTTTATCGAAACCGATGGTGCGCAGCATCTTCACGAACGCGGGGTTGAGATGGCGTTCGTGCAACTCATACCGGCGGCCCTGCTGGGCTTCAAGCCACTCTGGGAATCCCTGGTCCATAGAAAATAAACGGTTCATCAAGACGATAACGTGATGCGACGCAGCGGGCCGCTGCGGGGTTACGCGGACGGCCTTCTTATTCGTGGCCGTTACCACGGAGAGCCGACTCGCCCTGGCGGGCGCTATTGGGCGGTATCTGAAAATAACATCACTTTCACAGTATGAAAGATGATGTACATATCGAGCGAAACGGCTAGGTTCTTGATGTAGTAGAGATCGTACTCGAGTTTCATGATGGCGTCGTCGAGGGTATCGCCATATTTGTAGTTGATCTGGGCCCAGCCGGTGATTCCGGGCTTCACGCAGTGGCGATAGTTGTAATAGGGAATTTTTTCGATCAGCGATGTTACGAATTCGGGCCGTTCGGGCCGCGGTCCCACCAGCGCCATCTCGTTACGCAGCACGTTAAGCAACTGGGGCAACTCATCGAGCCGGAAACGGCGCATCCATTTGCCGGGCGGAGTAATCCGGGGATCGTCCTTTGTGGCCCAGACCGGGCCAGTCCGCGCCTCGGCATCGACATACATAGACCGGAATTTATAGACGGTGAATGTGGAACCGTTCAATCCCACGCGGGCCTGGCGGTGAAGCACGGGACCCGGCGATGTCAGCTTCACTACGATTGCAACCAGCAGAATCACCGGCGAAAAAAGGATTGTGAGCAGAACGGCGATGGGAATCGAATACAGCGAATGCCAGAAAAGGCTTCCCTTGCGGGGCCCCAGGTCGGAGGAAAAGACTAACCGGGAGGGCCGCATCTGGCGGGTGGAAACGCGTCCGAAAGCCGCTTCGAAGGTAACCGCCGCTTCCTCGAAGCACACGCCTGAAAAGCGCAGATGCAGCATCTCCGACATAGGCAGTTCCCGGCGCCGCTCAGCCATTCCGACTACGATCAAATCGGGCTTGAGGGTGTGGGTAAGCTCCGTCAGGTCCTTAATCCGGCCAATAATTTTTCCGCCTGGCAGATCGGTTTCCTCAATCCCGTCGTCGATGTAACCGAGGACGTTCATGCCAATTTCCGGCCGTGCGCTCATATGGGCGGCGATCTCCTGACTGACGGCGGAAGCCCCCAGGAAAAGGATCCGCTGAAAACCAATCAGCTTCAGGAGTACCCGGCTGTAAAACACACGCCAGAAGGGAACGACGATCATGGCGAGCACGCTTCCGAAGATCATCGCCCAGCGAGGCAGACTCCACTCGGGACGGCGCACGTAAGCCAGAAAGGCCTGCATCAAAAAGGCGAAACCGACTACCAGAACGGTCTGCTGAACCAGCAGCATGAACGACCTGACCCGGATGTCCGCGTACAGATTCTGGAAATAGAGGCCGATCATGAGACAAGCGACCACTATAGAGATCTGCAGGAAACCGCCCTCATCGAAGATGAAGCTGTTCAAGTCCAGATAGGGATTCAGGAAGCGCCCAACCAGCCACTCGCCGGCAACATAACAAAGGAATATCAGCGTCAGTTCCGAGAGGATCAGGCCGATGAGGCTGGCCGGTATAAAGGCTCTGAATAACTGGCGCATCTATAAGGTTTGAACTGTGGTCATGCCGGAACCTTGTCCAGGCATCATTATAATGTCTTTGCTGAACCAACCGGCAGAGCGGGGATACTATAACTACCAGAGCCGGATTGCTAAAGCTGACTCAGTTCAATCGTGTTAAAGAAATACTGCAATTCCTGCGCGGCTGTCTCCGGCGCGTCGGACCCGTGGATGGCATTGCGCTCGATGCTTTCAGCGAAGAGCTTGCGGACGGTACCCTCGGCGGCATTGGCCGGATTGGTCGCGCCCATGACCTCGCGGAGCTTCTTTACTGCATCTTCGCGCTCGAGGGCCATTACGATGACCGGACCTTCGGTCATGAACTTCACCAGGCTGCCGTAGAAGGGGCGTTCCTTGTGCACCGCATAAAATCCCTCCGCCTGACCCTGGCTCAGTTTCACCTTGCGCAGCGCCACGATGCGGAAACCATTCTCCTCCAGCAGCGCCAGGATCTTTCCCGCTTTGCCGGATGCGACAGCGTCCGGTTTAATGATTGAAAACGTCTTTTCCATATTTTTATTTTCCAAGCCGTTGCTGAATCTTTCCGCCGATCTGGGCTGGTGACGAGCACACCGTTATGCCGGCCGCTTCCATCGCCCGAATCTTATCCGGCGCCGCACCCGATCCACCGGAGATTATCGCGCCCGCGTGGCCCATGCGGCGTCCCGGAGGCGCGGTCTGGCCAGCAATGAACCCCACTACCGGCTTCTTCACATTGGCCCCGATGTAGGCCGCGGCGGTCTCTTCCGCGTTACCCCCGATCTCGCCGATCATCACGATGGCATGCGTATCCGGGTCCGCGTCGAACATTTTGATGGAATCGAGGAAAGTGGTGCCGATGATCGGGTCGCCCCCGATTCCGATGCAGGTGGATTGGCCGATCCCCAACCGGGTAAGCTGGCCCACCGCTTCATAGGTCAGGGTGCCGGAGCGCGAAACCACTCCCACGTGCCCTTCGAGATGGATATGGCCCGGCATAATTCCGATCTTGCACTTACCCGGCGAAATGACTCCGGGGCAGTTAGGTCCAATCAGCCGCGAACTCTTCGTCTGCAGGAATTTCCAGGTCTTCACCATGTCGATCACCGGGATGCCTTCGGTGATGCAGACAATCAGCGCGATGCCTGCATCGGCCGCTTCCATGATGGAATCGGCGGCAAACGGCGGAGGGACGAAAATCACGGTGGCATTGGCGCCGGTCTCTTTGGCGGCCTGTTGAACCGTGTTGAAAACAGGCCGGTCCAGATGCGTCGACCCGCCCTTGCCCGGGGTGACGCCGCCGACCACGGTGGTTCCATAGGCAATGGCCTGCGAGGCGTGGAACGTGCCTTCCTTACCCGTAAATCCCTGCACGAGCAGGCGCGTATTCTTATCGACGAGTACGCTCATTACTGTTTGCCTCCCGCCAGCGCGACCACTTTTTCCGCCGCGTCCTTCATGCCATCGGCCACCGTGAAGTTGAAGCCGGAATCCTCAAGGACCATTCTGCCTTGCTCGACGTTGGTGCCTTCCATGCGAATGACGATGGGCACCTTAATGCCGAGGTCGCGGGCCGCGGCAACCACTCCGGTGGCGAGCGTATCGCAGCGCAGGATGCCGCCGAAAATGTTGATGAGAACGGCCTTCACGCTATGGTCGGAGAGCAGGATGCGGAAGGCGTTCCTAACCTGCTCGGCATTGGCGCCGCCGCCGACATCGAGGAAGTTAGCCGGCGCGCCCCCCGCGTACTTGATGATGTCCATAGTGGCCATGGCGAGCCCGGCGCCGTTCACCATACAGGCAATGTTGCCATCGAGCTTGATGTAGTTCAGGCCGAACTTCGACGCCTCGACTTCGAGCGGATCTTCCTCCGCCAGGTCGCGCAGTTCGAGGATTTCCTTGTGGCGGAAAAGCGCGTTATCGTCGAAGCCGACTTTAGCGTCGAGGGCGTAAACTTTGTTGTCCTTCGTCAGAATGAAGGGGTTGATTTCGGCGAGCGAGGCATCCATTTCGAGGCAGCACTTCGAGAGCGCCATCATCGCCTGAACGGCTCCAGCCAGCGCGGCCGCGGGGATGCCGATACCGAATGCCAGCTTGCGCGCCTGATACGGCTGCAGGCCGATGCCAGGATCGATCGGCTCTTTCAGGATCGCTTCCGGCGTGTGCGCGGCGACTTCTTCGATCTCCATGCCGCCCGCCGCCGACGCCATGAAAATAAGGTTGCCGGTCTGGCGATCCAGCACGATGCCGAGGTAAAGCTCTCTCTCGATGGGCAGCGTCTCTTCCACCAGCACGCGCTGCACGAGCCGGCCTTCGGGCCCGGTTTGATGCGTGATCAGCGTCATGCCGAGGATTTGCTCGGCGATGGGCGCGACGTCATCGAAAGTCTTCGCGACTTTGACACCGCCACCTTTGCCGCGGCCGCCGGCGTGAATCTGCGCCTTGATTACGACGCTGCCGCCGATTTTCTTCGCCGCAGCCTCCGCTTCAGCGACGGTAAACGCCACTTCCCCGCGAGGCACGGGGACATTGTATTTGGCCAGAATGGTCTTGGCCTGATACTCGTGGATTTTCATTTGGTTTTGCCAAACAACTATGCTGGAATCTAACCCGGATTTTCAACTCTAACATGACGCTTGAACTGCTCCACGCTGTCGTCGACGGCCACTCTCTGACTCAGGATCGCGCCGAATCCGCCATGCGGTCGCTGCTGGCCGGAGAGTCGACTCCCGTGCTGACCGCTGCCTTCCTGACTGCCTTGCGGATGAAAGGCGAAACGGTGGCCGAACTGGCCGGATTTGCGCGCGCCATGCGGGAGGTGGCTACCGCGGTTCCCATCGGCGACGAATATCGGCCTCTGCTCGACACCTGCGGAACCGGCGGGAATCGCGCGCCGACCTTCAACATTTCGACGGTGGCCGCGTTCGTGGTGGCCGGGGCGGGCGTGCGCGTCGCCAAGCATGGCAATCGATCGATCACCAGCCAGTGCGGCAGCGCCGATGTTCTGGAAGCGCTCGGGGTGCGTACCCGCGTGGACCCGGAGGTGGTGGCGCGGGCGATGCGCGAGGTTGGTATCGGTTTCCTTTTTGCGCCGACTTTCCATGGTGCGACGCGGCATGTGCAGCCCATCCGGCTCGAATTGAAATTTCGCACAGCGTTCAATTATCTGGGACCGCTGACCAATCCGGCGCGCGCGGAGATGCAGGTGTGCGGAACGTGGTCGGACCATGCGGCGGAGAAGATTGCCGGCGCCATGGCGTTGCTGGGACTGCGCCGGGGGTATGTGGTGCATGGGTCGGATGGCCTGGGCGAGGTGACGATTACCGGGCCGTCGACGGTGTTCGTTGTTGAGAATGGCGCGGTGGATCGGATCACGGTGACCCCTGAGGCTTTCGGGTTTACGCCGCGTGGGATTGAGGAGATTCGTGGGGGCAACGCGGAAACCAACCGGGCTATAGCGGAATCGATTCTGGCGGGGGAAAGTGGGGCGCCACGGGATGTAGTTCTTATAAATGCGGCGCTGGCGCTGATGGCGGCGGGGAAGGCGTCAAGCTTCCGCGAAGGCGCGGAGCTGGCCGCGGCATCCATCGATTCGGGCGCCGCCCGTCAAAAGCTGGAGCAACTGCGTGAGATCTGAGGGTGGGGCAGGTTGGTAAACCTGCGGCCGATTGGCAATCGGCCTCCCGAGGGCCGAATCCTCCTCCGAACCCGACACGCCGCGTGTTCGGATTGCCTCTCATTTCGATGGCCCCGCAGATGGCCAGCCCGTCTTCGGCCAGTTCGTTGAGGATGCTGTTAGCTTCCTCGACGTCACGGACAGTGGTCAAGCGAACGCGAGGCGGCTCGATGTCCAGTTCCCGGCGGGGCGATAAGCCTCCAGAGCCGCGATGAGGTCGGCTCCTGAACGTCGATCGCGTGATGTTCCAGAAGGCTCCTCGACCGGCGGCGAGGTTTTCAGCGCCTGCAAAGAGCGTCCTCGACGTTTTGAAACCCACCCCTTTTCATGCGCTCGACGATGAGGGCCTCGAATTCGGGCCTGTGAATTTCAATGATCATCGGAGATGCCTCTTTCTCTTAGTGTTATCGTGACGCCGCATATGTCGGCGCGACGAACGCTAACGGTTGGCGGGGGCAGGGGCCGGCGGACCTCCACGCCCCGCTTGCGGCGGCTGACTGACGAAGGTAGCCACATCTTTGGCGGCTTTGGTCTCCACGCCGGGCTTTCCGAGGAAGCCGAGATCGCGGAACCAATCGATGAAGCGATACTGCCAGGTGCCATACGGCGTGTCGTTGCGGTCGGTGAGACCGCCGCTCATGCGGCTGCCATCGGGCAACGCATCGCCGGGATGACGACCGACGCCGTAGATGTGCATCTCAATATTCGGCACGCTCATGGCCAACATCGCGCTGAAGTATTCGATAGCCCAAACGGCGTGCACCCGATCGCCCGAGCCGCCGCACACGAGGAAAGCCGGAGGAACGTTGCGCGGAATCGGCGGAGCCGTGCGATTGCGCGTGAACGGCGAGGGCCCGGGGTAGATGATACCCGCGAAATCGGGCCGCGACGTAATTCCCGCCAGCGGATCGCCAGGACCCGAGTTCTTCTTATCGAAATCGTCGAACAGCACCGCCGCCGGAGCGGCTAATTCCGCACCCGCCGAGAAGCCCATGATGCCGATCTTGTTCGGATCGAGATGCCAGTCTTTTGCATGCGCGCGCACCAGGCGAATGGCCTGCAGGGCATCGTAAACTTCGTCGGTCTGCGGGTTGTATCCATCGCGGCGCAGCCGGTTGCGCAGGATGATGGTGTTGACGCCGTAGTTGTAGAAGAACGGAACGAAATCGGCGCTCTCCGACCCGACGTTCAGGGTATTATGCCCGCCGCCCGCCGCCAGAATCACGGCTGCGCCCGTATTGATGCCGGGCTCCACGGTATGGACTTCAATCGATGGGTTGTGGATGTTGACGATGCTGGAGATCCGCCCCGGCACGGCCTGGCTCATGTTGTATTGCTCGGGCTCGCGGATCCGCTCCATCTTGAGATACAGCGATCCGGGAGGGTAAAGAGGAATCACCACGCCGCCCTGCAGGATCGGCTGGGGAGCATAGGGAGCGTCGGTCTGCGGTCCCGGGTGCGGCACTGCCAGAGGGGCCGGCAGCGGAGGCAGTTGAGCGACATTTTGCGCGCTGGCGGCGCTCAGCGCCACTGTCGCCAGGACTAACGAAGCGATCTTCATAGCGGTTCGCCCAAACTATATCACCGGATGGGAACACGGCCGGCCACTCCCTCACGGTCGCGGTTCAGTAACTTCGGTGATGCGGTCCGCCACCACATTCGGGACAACCTGAACTTTCCCACCCTGCCACGTAACCCTTAGCTCCTTGATCCGCGTCTGCTTCCCCAGCCCAAACCGGACCAACGGCTCGCTCGACGATGCATAGCCGACGCTGGTGGTAGCCTCATTCCAGAGCACGGTCCCATCCGGCAGCGTAGCCCTCAATTCCGCGCCAATCCCGTCGCGATTGCTTTTTGAGCCAGTAAGCTTCACCGCGACCCAGTGCCCCGCGTTCGCCGAAACATTCCGGTACAGGCGAGCCGGTCCGTTCAGCACGCTCACCACGACGTCCACTTTGCCGTCCCCATCGAAATCCGCAAACGCGGTGCCACGATACTGCGCGGCGTCGTGGAACGCCTGCACATTTTCGAAATGGCCGTTCACGTTACGAAAGACCGCACACGGCAGCGGCGACGGGACACCCAACAGCTTTTCGAGATTGGGGAAGTGGCCGTTGGCGAAGAACAGATCCTTCCAGCCGTCGTTGTCGAAGTCGAACATCCCCATCCCCCAGCCCGTCCATTGACGCGTCGCCGCCAGTCCGGACTTTACGCTCGCGTCTTCGAAGAAAAAGGGCTTTCCAAGGTTGCGAAAAAGCAGGAAGGTATCGTTGATGACCCCGGTGACGGCGATATCCGGCAGCCCATCGTTATTGAAGTCGCGAAAATCCACGCCCATGCCGCCGATGGGACGCCCTGTTTCGCCCAGCGACGCGCCTGTCTCGAGGCCCACCTCGCGGAATTTGAAATTGCCTTCATTGTGGAAGAGCAGATTGCGCAGCGAATCGTTAGCGACGAAGATGTCGGTAAGGCCGTCGCGATCGTAATCCCCGAAAGCCACGCCCATGCCTTTGCCGATGACCCCGCCGATGCCCGAAACCTGCGACACGTCGGTGAAAGTGCCATCGCGATTATTGCGGAAAAGCTGACTGGGACGGCCGCGATAATTCTCCGGATGGCAATAGAATCGCGTTCCGGCCAGACCGCACGAGGGTTCCGCGCGGGGATCCCATGCTACATAGTTCGACACGAACAGATCGAGATATCCGTCGTTATCGGCATCGAACCAGCCGGCCGAAACCGACCACATCTTGCCGTTGGCGGTATCCAGCCCTTCGAGCCCGGCCTTGCGGGTGACGTCTTCGAAGGTGCCGTCGCCGCGATTGCGATAGAGAATATTGCGGTCCACCCCAGCCACGAAGATATCGGGAAAGCCGTCGTTGTTATAGTCCGCCACCGCCACGGCCATGGAGTATCCGTAGCCGGCCAATCCGGCGTGCGCGGTGACGTCCGTAAACGTCCCGTTGCAGTTGTTGCGGAAGAGCCGATTCTGAAATTCCGGTTTGGTCTTGTCCATCGTCTGGGAAACGGCCGATGGCGAAGTGGCGCCGTTGGTGAAAAAGATGTCCATGCACCCATCGCGGTTGAAGTCGATCGCCGCCACCCCTCCCGGCATCAGCTCGATCTGATGGAAGCCTCCCGTGGCGCCATTGTTGAGCACAAAGTGAAGGCCTGCCTTTTCGGCGACATCCTCGAAGCGGATCTGCGCTGTAGCCGGCCAACCGCCCAACGCCACCAGCAGCAGCGCTCGCGTAAGATCCATCATCGCCCCCGCCCCGTCGCCGCGCGATCGTTGAAATTCCCCAACCATTCGATCTCGCGCTCGGCGTCCCTCTCACGGCCGGTTTTTCGATAGAGCCCCAGCAGTAAAGTCCTTGCGAAGGGCAGTCCCGGCGCGAGCGAGACACTCAGTTCAGCTTCCTTGATGGCCTCGTCCGTGTGTCCCGATCCCGCCAGCAACCGCGCTTTCCAGAGCGCCGCTATGGGGTTGCGCGGCTGTTGTGCAACCATCTTGTCGGCATAGGGCATCGCAGCTTCAATACGGCCGTGTTCGTAAAGGATCTGCACCCAGGTCAGGGTCACGTCGGGATCGAGCGCCTCGGGCTTTTCGTCCATGAGCGCCTTGCAGGCGGCTTCGGCCTCGGCGTCGCGTCCCACCTTGGCCAGCGACACCGCGTAAAGCTGCCGGATACGCAGATCGCCGGGCTGCATTTTCCTCAATTCGCCGATCAGCTGCAGTGCCCTCTGGTAATAGCCGCCGCCGTAGAATCCCTCGATCATGAGGTGCAGCGTCTGTGGATCCGCCGGCTGGCGTTCGTAAACCGGCTCGACCAGAGTCATCACCGGCCCGAGATTGCCGGATTCCACGAAGGCTCGCGCCAGCGCCAGGCGCGCCTCCACCAGATCCGGTTTCAGCCTGACTGCCCGCTCCAGATATTGAATTGCATCCGCTGTTCGATGTAATTCGAGCAGACTTCTCCCCAGGCCTGCCATGGCGTCCGCCGCGCTCGGATCGGCATTGACCAGACGGCCGTAGGCGGTAACCGCTTCGGCAAACTTACCCTCGCGAAAAAGCCGATCGGCGGGACCGGTGTCAGCCGCCAACAGCAGAAGAAACAGAACGTGCCACATGAAACGGCCTGGATGGAATGTAGCACGAAGTACTCTGCAAGCGCCGGTATAAGATGATGAGGTCGGCGATGAAAGCGACCAGGCCGCGTGGTGTTAAGAGTCTCGACCGGCGGGTTACCAGCCCTCCTCGCCCGGTACTGACGGCTGACGCACCACATCGCGGGATTCCGCCTCTGTGGCTGCCGCTCTGCTTTATCCTGTTGCTGGCCGGTTTCTGCCTGCTGCCGCGGGTGAACCGGATACCCCGCCTGGAATGGTCGTTCCTCGGGGCAGCCGCTGCCCTGCTGGTTTACCTTCTCATCTTGCAGTTTTCCGTCAGGCGCGCCGGACGCGTTCTTTCGTACCGATTTCTTGCCGTGAAATCGCACTGGGTCCAGTGCCTCATGCACGCCTGCATTTATACCTACTGGGGCATGTACTGGCCGCAGGTCTATCCGCACATTCCCTTGATTCTGGGTCAGGTGGCCTTCCTCTACGCCCTCGACATGCTCGTATGCTGGACCCGCCGCGACGAGTGGATACTGGGCTTCGGACCCATTCCGATCATCTTCAGCATGAACCTGTTCCTGTGGTTCCGCGACGATTGGTTCTGGCTGCAGTTCCTGATGATCGCCACCGGCGTGCTGTGCAAGGAGTTCATCAAATGGGAGCGCGATGGGCGCCGCGTCCACGTGTTCAATCCGTCGGGCATTGCCCTCTTCGTCTTTTCCGTCGGCCTGCTTTTCACCAACAACACCGGAATCACCTGGGGGCCGGAAATTGCCAAAAGCCTGCACCTGCCGCCCAACATCTACTTCGAAGTGTTTCTTGTCGGATTAGTTGTGCAGGGTCTCTTCTCCGTCACCCTGATGACTCTCTCGGCGGCGGCCGTGCTCTACGGCCTGAATCTTGCCTTCACCCACGTCACCGGAGTGTACTGGTTTGTCGATTCGAATATCCCGGTGTCGGTTTTCATCGGACTGCACCTGCTGGTGACGGATCCAGCAACCTCGCCGCGAACCAGCACCGGAAAGATTGTCTTCGGGGGATTGTATGGCGCCGCGGTCTTCGCGCTCGACGGGATATTGGGGGCGTTCTCCGCTCCGCAGTTCTACGACAAACTGCTCTGCGTGCCGTTTCTCAATCTCAGCGTGCGGGCTATCGATCGGTATGCCCGGGCGTTCGCGGCGCGCTTCCATCCGCTCAATCTTACGGAAAGATGGGGCGCCCGCAACCTGAACTTCGCGCATATAGCAATCTGGGCGGTTCTCTTCACGGCTATGTCGGCGACGGGCTTCGTGGGCCACTCCCATCCAGGCCAGTTCATCTCGTTTTGGCAGAAGGCCTGCGATCAGGGACGCTTCAACGCTTGCCGGACCTGGGTGCACGCCCTCGGTACAAACTGCCGAGGTAACGACGGCGCTTCCTGTCTGGCCTACGGCAAGGTTCTGACTGAAGGCAAGTTGGTATCGATCGACCGGCTGCAGGGCGGCGAAGCCATCGGCCGTGCCTGCGATCTGGGTGTTGCCGGCGCCTGCGTTGAATTGGCGGGTTTTGCCCGCAAAGGCGGCAATCAGGTGCTTGATCGGGCGTGCGATGAACGCGGGGATCCCGCCGCTTGCTATGTCGCCGGGGGCCTCTACTCGAACGGTCAGGGCGCAGCCAAAGACGATGCTCGCGCGGCGGCCCTCTTTCAGAAGGCGTGCGACAGCGGATTCCCGCGCGCCTGCGGACGCTTGGGCCAGAGTTACCTGCTGGGCCGAGGGGCGGAGAAGAATCCAACCGTGGCCAGCCTCTATTACAGAAAAGCCTGTGGTGGCGGGGACGCATCCAGTTGTTACGGCTTAGCGATGCTTTACCTGCGCGGAACCGGCGTCAGACAGAGCGAAGATCTGGCCGAGCAAAGCATGCAAAGGGCTTGTGCGTTAGGCATGCGGATGGCCTGCATGCTGGCGGATCCCAATATGGCTCAGATAAATCCTAATATGCCACCAGTTTCTCCCGGTGCGCCGGCAATGGCTCAACCTGCGGGGCGATGATAAGCAAGCGTACTATTTTTGTACTATTTGACACGGATGAAACAGATTGGCGGTGGATTGCACCACTCTGGTAGTATTTTAAATATTCCGAGCTGTCAAAACGGGTGGCAGGATTTACAAACGGTGGCCGGATTTACAATAGGTTGGTCGAAGTTGGAGGAAAAATGGTATGAAACGGCATTCCAGCGCTTGGGTTGTGTTCACAATGTTGGCGGCGGCTTCTGCTGCCCATGCGCAGGGTGGGCCCGCGGTGGTGGTCATGCCCGTGCCGTTTTCTCCCTCGAATTTGACGGATCCGCACACCGTGATCTCCGGTGTGCCAGCCACATTGGGCGCGACCGTCAACCTCAACGGGTCGACGGATTCGTACACTTACAGTTGGAATTTCGGCGACGGCAGTCCGGCGACGGCGCCCGTTGCCGTGACGAACGTCTATAACCTCGCCGGGACCTATACCTATACTGCGGCTGCGGGCACCACCTATACGGCTGTCCTCACCGTCACCGATACTACCACTCCAGCAACTTATACCGGAAAATACTACGTAATCGTGCAGGGCAACACGCTGACGTCCCGCGTTAACGTGGCGGTCGATAACGGCCTGTGGTATCTCCATGAGACGATGTGGCGTTCGGACAGTTCCCAGGTCCCGGCCGCCGGCACGCTGCAGCAGGGAAATAACAATAACTCCGACGATATCCGTAAACGCGCTCAGGCAGCGCCAATTCCTCTGGGCGGCTGGGATACCCTCGTCTTCAACTGCCCGACCGTGAATGGAAGCGCCAACTCCTGTGCCGGAGCTGCCGGGATCGATGCCACCAATACACAGGCCTTCGAAGTCAGCGGTCACCTCGAAACCGGGCCGTCGGTCGACCCTTATACGGACGATGTGGCGCGTGGCTTGGCGCGCATGATGTATTTCCTGGTTCCTTTTGCGAACAACGCCGATGGCGCCAAAACGATCGGTTACAACCCCGCCATACAAGCTAGCAGATGCAGCGACGGAAGCGTCCCCACCTACAACGGCAACAATGCGCCCACGTGTACGGCTCCGGCAACAGTGATTTTATACAATCAGGGCGCTACATCCTGCCCCAGTGCATCCTGCACTTTTGCCTTTGACGGCAATAACAACGGGCAAATGCTGATTGAAGGCGAAGACGATTCGTTCCCCTTCTGCCGGGACTACGAGGGCAGTTCTACCGCCTCGACCTGCACCATGGGCAATAGCCAGGATCCTGGCTATCAATCGGGAATGTTGTTGACGGCCCTCGTCGCCAGCGGCAACATGAACGGTGTGGCCAGAACCGGTGTGGCGCCTGTAATGGGCGGTCTGCCCGGGGTATTGGGCCAGACTTATCAGAACATCGTGCAGGACATTGCCGACGGCATAGGCTATTGCCAATACTACGGTGACGCCCTGAACTCGAATGGTTACGGATACGACAACGGCGGGGGCTGGGAATATTATTGCGCGGGGACTTCGAGCGATGCGAGCCTCTACGACGACAACTCCATTTCCCAATGGAATGCGATCGCCTTGATCGCCGCTTCACGCGGCTTCGGTATTGCGATTCCGCCCATTGTAACCGATACTAACCAGGTCTGGATGGTCTGGGACCAGAATGTGACACCGCCTCTCTGCACGGGACAAACTCCCTCTACCTGCGTGGCGGGCCAGTACGGCTACGATGCGTGGGACGATCCCTTGTGGGGTCCCTGGGCGGTAACTCCCTCGGGCATGGTGCAGATGGCCATGGATGGTGTCGGCCGCACGGCTGCAGGTGTCCCAGACCAGCGCTGGAATATGGCCGAATCCAACTATCACGACCATTTCTGCAACGGCAGCCAGGGATATAGTGCCTATTCCAACGCTTACTATTCTCCGAGGTTCTACACCTATGGCATGTTCTCATTCACCAAGGCCATGGAGCAACATGATCCCCTGGGAGTGCTGACGCCCATCACATTTCTTACCGATCAGCCCTCCGGCACCAACCCGATCGATTGGTACGGCGGTCTGTCGTCGGCAAACGGTGGCACGTCCCCTTGTGACGGAGTAGCCCAGACCCTGGTGGCCCGGCAAAACAGCGATGGATCCTGGTATGGAGTGGACTCCACTTCCGAACAATATCCTTTCGAGACTGCGTGGAGCGTTCAGATGCTCCAGAAAACGTCGTTCACGGCTTGTGTCACCAACCTGTCCGGTACAGGTCAGGCTGGTGATACCGTCAATTTGACGTGGACCGGCATCCAGAGTGCGGGCAGTTACACCATCCAGCGCTCTACCACCAATGGCGGCCCTTATACCAACGTTGCCACGGTGGCAGCCACGTCTTTTCAGGACTCCAACAGTACGGGCTTGGTGGGCGGAGATACTTATTTTTACGTGGTTCAGCCCCTTAATTCGGATAGCCGCGCCATCTGCACGTCGAACCAGGCTACCGTCGAGGTCCCCTCGGGCGGCGGTAACGGCGGACTGACACTCACTGGCGCCGACGGGGGCGTCGTCACATTCGGCAATTCGGTGTCGGTTTCCCTCGCGGCCAGCGGCGGCACGCAGCCCTACACCTGGCAGCCCGTAGCGTCTCCCCTGCCCATGGGGGTTTCAGTCAGCGGCAGCGGCGTGGTGAGCTCCAATGGCACTACCCCGCCAGGAAACTACGCGATCGGCGTCAAGATAACAGACTCTGAGACGCCCCCTGCCAGCGCCACGGCTGCAGCCACTTTCTCGGTATTCGGTTTGACTAACACATCGCTGCCCGCTGGCGTAGCGTTTTCCCCGTACTCCGCAGCCGTCAGCGCCGCGGGCGGACGGCAGCCCTACACGTTCTCGTTCTCATTCCTGCCTCCGGGGTTGAGCGGCAACAGTTCGGGCCTGATCACCGGCGCCGTCACGGCTCCTGGAACGTGGAACATCACCATCAACGCCAAAGAGGCCGGTGGTCTTAGTGTGTCGGCGCCGGCGACCCTCGTGTTTACAACACCGCCGCCCCTCAGTGTCAGCGGGACTCTGCCCGCGGGTAACGTCAACACCCCCTACTCTGCCGGGCTCTCCGGCAGCGGCGGCGCTCCCCCATACACCTGGACGCTTACGGGCACCGGCGCCTTACCGGCGGGATTGAGCCTGGAGGCCAGCGGAACCATCCTCGGCGTTCCGACTGCCAGCGGCACCTTCAATTTCGGCGTGCAGGCGACGGATGTGACTGGCGCAACGGCTGTCGGCGCCGCTTCGATCACCATCGCTGCCGCACCTCTTACCCTGATTCCGCCTGCGCCATTTACGCAGGGCGTCGCCAATGTCCAATATCCAATGCAGTCGATCACAGCCACGGGCGGAGTTCCTCCTTATACGTTCTCCCTCGCTCAGGGATCTTTGCTGCCCGCCGGCTTGACCCTCAATGCCAATGGAACGGTCACTGGTACCCCCACGGTGTCGAGCCCCATTCCGTTCCAGTTCACGGTAATCGTGACGGATTCGTCAGTGTCCAACGCGGCAGTGGCCGCTCCCGCAGCCCGCAGTCGCATTCCGCGCAGCCTCGCCCGTGTCGCCCTTCCCTCACCCAAAGCGGCTACCGGCATGGCCACGCTGAGCATGACAATTAACCCGTTCTCCGCCAACGATATCATGCTCGGCGCGGAGAGCTTGTCTTTCTCGCTGGCCGCCGGGTCGGCCGCTTTACCGCCGAGCCAGAATGTAAGCGTTGTCTCGACCGGTACGCCGCTTACATGGACGGCAACTCCGAGCGTTGGCTGGCTGAATGCCACTGCGACCGCCGGTACGCCGGGAACCGTTACCGTCTCGCTGAACACGGCGGCCATGAATCTGGTGCCTTCGGCTACCCCCTATACGGCCAATGTTGTGGTCGCCTGTTCGAACGCCACGCCGTGTCCCAACAGCCCGCAGACCATCAGCGTAAGCCTGGTGGTCAGCGTAGTGCCTCCTCAACTCAGCGTCCCGACCAATCTGATTTCGTTCAATACGCCGGCCTCGAACCCGCAATTACAATCCCAGGGCCTGACCGTCCAGAACATCGGCGGTGGAAGCATCGGAATCGGCGGCGGACATGACGCTCCCTCCTGCGCGGCTTCCTGGTGCACCGTGACCAACGTTCCTAATGCCGTTGCGGCCGGGTCGCCCGCCACTTTGTCGGTAAACGCCGACCCAACCGGATTGGCCGCGGGATTCTACCGGACCGCTGTAAGTCTCAAGACTTCCGCCGGCACAGCCAGCGTCCCCGTTACGCTGTTCATTGCCACGGAAAACAGCATGACGCTGCAGCCTGCCGGAACGGTTTTCCAGTCTGACTTCGGGTCTTCCGGCGATACCATTCCCGCCGGGGGTCAAAACAGTTTCCTCGTCGATGTAGTAGGTAACAATACGGTGAACTGGACCGCGTCTGTTTTGCCGGGCGCCAGTTGGCTCTCCCTCGGGACCGCTTCGGGGACCTCCACATCTACTCAGCCAGGCACGGTTAGTTTTTCGATCAACAAGAACAATCTGCCCTCGGGATCTTACTACGGCACCATTCAGGTGAACGCTCCGGGTCTCGTCGACACCCCCCTCAATTTTGAGGTGGTGCTGAATGTCTCCCCGGTGAACGTGCTGATGGCTCCGGCGCCCTCTCCAGCGGGCCTCCTGTATCTCTCCGCGGCCGGCACCCAACCGCCTGCTCAGACGGTTCAGGTGATGAATAATCAATCGGGTTCCGCTACTCTTTCCGTAGCGGCCAGCGCATCGAATAATGGGACGTGGCTGACGGCCACCGGCCCGGCGGGACCGGTCGCGTCCGGGACCATGGCCCCCGTGCTGGTGTCTGTTAATCCCTCCAACCTGAATGCCGGCACTTACTATGGCAGCGTGACGTTAAGCTGGGTCGGGTCGGCGCTGGAAAGCACCGTGAACGTAACTCTCCTCGTTCCCCTGGCCAGCCAGGCCGTTCAGCAGGACCGCCCCGACGCCGTGTCCAGTGCAGCCCCCGGCGGAACGTGTACTCCGACGCAGATGGTTACC
The DNA here is from genome assembly GCA_963719785.1 of Terriglobia bacterium. GTDB lineage: Bacteria > Acidobacteriota > Terriglobia > Bryobacterales > Bryobacteraceae > BOG-234. The sequence goes on along the minus strand of CAVRCX010000018.1, from coordinate 501,307 downwards.
GCCCCCATGAGTCTGGTCAATAACTTCAGTACGCCGGCCGGGTGGCCAACTCCGCTCGCCGTGGCGCTGCTCGATAACTGCGGGAACTTCCTGAACAACGGCCAGGTGGTCGCTACCTTTACCAACGGAGACCCGGTGCTACCGTTAACCTTGGCCAACCCCGCCACGGGGCTTTATTCGGGGACCTGGACGCCTCAGCGAACCGGCTCGCAGGTTACGGTCAATGCCAGATCGTCGGCCCCGGGCTTCGCCGCGGTGACCACGCAATTGGTGGGAGCCGTACCGCCCAACAGCGCGCCGATCCTGACACCCAACGGTACGCTCAACCTGTTCAATCCGCTTCCTGCCGCCGCTCTGGCGCCTGGAACGCTGGTGCAGATTTCGGGCACCGGATTAGCTGCGTCCGCCATGTCCGCTCCCGCTGCCGGGCCGCTGCCCACTACTCTGAACGGAACACAGGTCACAGTGGGCGGCATTTTCGCTCCGCTGCAATCTGTCAGTCCGGGTACGATTACGGCGCAGGTGCCCTTTGAGCTGATGCCCAACATGCAATACGATGTCGTCGTCAGCGCCAATGGGGCGCTCACTACTCCGGCCCAGATTCAGGTCTCTGGCACGGACCCCGGTGTCGCTACCGCCATGAGCGGTATGTTGACTGCGACCCATCTCGACGGGACGGCGATATCCTCGACGTCTCCGGCCGCGCCTGGCGAGTATATCGTGCTGACCGCGGTAGGCCTGGGCCTTACCAACCTGCCGGTTGCCGACGGCGCGCCTGGCCCGTCATCGCCTCTTGCCAACGCTCTCGATATGCCCTCGATCACGCTGAACAACGAGTCGGTGCCGATCTTGTTCGCGGGCTTGCAGCCGGGAACCGTGGGCGTCTATCAGATAAACATCCAGGTACCGGCCGATGCGGTCGCCGGCAACCTTACGCTGGTGCTCTCACAGGACGGCAATCCGGCTAACTCCGCCATCCTTCCGGTGAACTGAAGCTGAAGAATTAGCTCGCAAGCGAACGCCTGCTCCACGTGGCCCGGTCCACGCGGAGCAGGCGGTTACTTGTGTCCCACTACGTGGTTGCGCAGCACCCCGATCCCTTCGATTTCCACCTCGACCACGTCACCCGGCTGCATGCGCTGCGTATTGCCGGGCGTCCCCGTGTAGATCAGATCGCCGGGCGTGAGCGTGACGAAGCGGCTGATGAAGCTGATGCAGGTGGGCACGTCGAAGATCAGATCGCTGGTGCGCTGTTTCTGAAGAACCTCGCCGTTGACGCGCGTCTCAAGCGCGAGGTCGCCGTAATCCAGGCCCGAGACGATCCAGGGACCCAGCGGGCTGAAGGTATCGCATCCCTTGGCGCGCCACCACTGCCGGTCGGCATTCGGTCCGCGCTGCCAGTTGCGGTCGCTCACATCGTTCCCGCACGTAACACCGAACACTGCGTCCAGCGCATCTTCGCGCGAGGCGTTGTGGACGGGCCTGCCGATTACCACCACCAGTTCGCCTTCAAAGTGCGTATCTTCCGCTTCGGCCGGGATGCGGATGGGACCTTCCGGATTCTGCACCGCCGATATCGGTTTATAGAAAATATCGGGGTGCGGCGGCGCCGGTCGCGAGCCCAGGTGGCTTTTGTAATTCAGGCCCACCGCGAGAATCTTCGGAGGAACGCAAGGCGCCAGCAGCTTCACGTCGTTGAGTTCAAACTGCCGTCCACTGAGCTCATGGTCTTCAAACAGACCGTTCCGCAATTCGTCGATAACCCCGTTGTTCACGATGCCGTAGTTGTGCCTGCCGTCGTACTCGAAGCGCGCGTAGGTTGCCATGTCTTCCTGAATATAGCCGATCCCCGAGGCCCGTCACAGTTATTCACGCGTTCCTTACGCCGCGCGGGGTCACGGCTGCGTTACAATGCTAACGACCCTTGTCCGCTCTCACAAACTTTATGACGGGGGATGGAAGTAACAAGATGGACAAACCGGCGCAAAATATACAAGACAGTTTTCTCAATAATGCGCGCAAGGAAAAGGGAGTTATCACGATCTACCTCCTGAGCGGCGTCAAGCTCTCCGGACGCATCAAGAGCTTCGATAAATATTCCCTCGTCCTTGAAACCAACAATCAGGAACAGCTGATTTTCAAGCACGCAATCTCAACCGTGGTTACGCTGCGCCCCATGCAGCCGCACGTTTCCCCGCCCACCCATCAGGGAAGCCATCAAAACGCGTCTTCGCCTGCCCCTGTAACGGCCGGCGCAGTGGCACAACACGCCGAGGGTTAAGCGACGATTTCGCTCGCGCAGCCCGCGGAAAAAGCTATTCTTGCCGGTTTTGAACGCCGCCGTGGCGGAGCTTCGGCCGCGGCCTCCGAGTCGTTCCTCGAACTGGCCGAACTCGCCGCCAGTGCGGGCGCGCAGATTGCGGGCGAGTCCTTCCAGGTGCGGCCTGTCGTCGAGGCCGCCACTCTGCTCGGTTCCGGTAAAGTTCAGGAACTGAAGGAACTCGGCGAAGCCACCCAGGCCGACGTGTTGATCGTCGATCACGATCTCACGCCCACGCAGCAGCGTAATCTCGAAAGCGCTACCGGGCTCAAGGTAATCGACCGCACCCAGTTGATCCTCGATATCTTCGCGCGGCGTGCACGCACTTCAGAGGGGCGTCTGCAGGTGGAACTGGCGCAATTGAAATATCTGCTGCCGCGGCTCTCGGGGCAGGGCGTGTCACTCTCCCGTTTGGGCGGCGGCATCGGCACACGCGGACCCGGTGAAACCAAACTCGAGACCGATCGCCGCCGCATCGCCACGCGCATCCGCAAGCTCGAGGGCGATCTCGAACGCGTGCGCAGCGGCCGCGCCCTGCATCGGGAAAAGCGGGAAGCGGTTCCTGTGCCCACCGTTTCGCTCGCAGGCTACACCAACGCCGGCAAATCCACTCTGTTCAACCGGCTCACGGCGGCGGGTGTGCTGGCCGACGCGCGCATGTTCGCCACACTCGACCCGACGGTACGCTCCATTACCCTGCCATCCCGGCGGCGCATCCTGCTGAGCGACACGGTGGGCTTCGTGCGCAATCTGCCCACCACGCTCATAGAAGCATTTCGCGCCACGCTCGAAGAAGTGGCCGACGCCGCTTTGATCCTCCACATTGTCGACGTTTCATCGGAACAGGCGGGCGCTCACGTGGCCGAAGTATACAGGGTGCTGGGCGAAATCGGCGCCGCCTCCACCCCGCAGATCCTCGTGCTCAACAAATGCGACCGTCTGGCACACTCCGAGCACGACCCGCAAGTATTGGGGACGCGTTTACTGGCGCAGGCGCGGCAAAGCAGCGGGGCTTCGGCGGAAACCGCCACGCCCGCCGTTCTGGTGAGTGGCTTGACGGGCGAGGGCCTCGCGAAGCTGTTCGATCTGATCGACCAGGTTCTTCCCTTCGACATCGTCGAGACGGTGCGATTTCGTATACCCTTGCGCGATGGTGCTGCAATCGCTTTGTTACATGAGTATGGGAAAGTACGCGCGCAGGGCTATGATGGAAATTTATGCGAGATCGAGGTCGAAGCCCCCGAGTCACTCCGCCGCAGACTGAAGCGCTATCTGGTTCGGAATTCCACCGCGGCTGTGGAAAATTCTGTGTACAAGTGACCCGAGGAGCTTTTAAGGCATTGTTTTTGCAGCCCGCATTCGACTTTGAACCGAAACGCAGCAAATCGCCTAAGGGTCACAGGCTGAGTGAGTTGACCCGGTTTTCGACGATTTACGATCATCAGTCGGGAAGCGGCTTTCGATCGGCTGGAGCTTACGCGATTTCCACAGGTGGCTTGCGTCCGGGACGCTGGAGGGAGGTAGAGTGAATCTCCCCAACAGTCTCACCATTGCGCGCATTTTCTTTGTGCCGCTTCTGGTCGCTGTACTGGTCCAGGAAAGAATCATACTACCGTGGAGCGACGTTGTCATCCCCAGCGACGTACTTGCTCTGATTATTTTTTGGATGGCGGCAGCGACCGACCTTCTCGACGGCTATCTGGCTCGCCGCTGGAAGCAGGTCACGACTATTGGAACGCTGCTCGACCCGATCGCGGATAAGCTCCTGGTATCGGCCGCCCTCATCTCGCTGGTACAGGTCCGGGTGATTCCCGGCTGGCTCGTGGTGCTGCTTGTAGGGCGCGAATTCGCCGTCACAGGTCTGCGCAGTATTGCGGCGGCTGAGGGCTATACCATCAAAGCCAGCGAACTGGGCAAAACCAAAACCGTGTCCCAGGTGGTTGCCATTTCGCTGTTGATGATCGGCATCCGTCATCCCTGGGTGGCCCACTGGGCGAAGCTGTCGCTGTATCTGGTGGTGCTGTTCTCCGTGTGGTCGGCGATCGCCTACTTCGGTAAGTTCTGGCGCCTCGTGGATGTGGGAATCAAACAGCGCCGCCGCGCGGAACTGCTGATGGCCGAAAGGCAACGGCGGCGGGCTCTGATCGCCACTAAGCGCGAAGCACTGCTGGCGCGGAGGCGGCTTAAAGCGGATCGGGCGCAGGCGGCGGAGTTTGGACGAACTGCAGACCTTCCGCCGTCAGTTTGACCGTGCGTTCCTGACCGGAGGGGCCGAGCGGCTCGAGCGTCCTGCCATTCAATGAAATACCGATTCCCCCCGCATTCCCGGTAACCAGTTTGACTTGCGCGTCGGCGGCTATGGCGCGCGAGTCGTTGGGCTGAAGCGTTCCGCTGAACGTGGTCTTCCCATCGGCAACCACTTCCACCCAGGCGGGTTCATGGGCCGTCACAACAATCTGAATGGGACGGGCCGCGGCTTCTGTGGTCGTCGTCTGGGCCGTCTCTTCCTGTTGGGTCGTCGCGCCTTCCCGATCGGGCACAGAGGCTTTTTCTACAGGCGGCGCAGAAGTTGGAGCCGTCTCCTGAATCTTCCTCACTGCCGCCGCCTTAACAGGCTCTGGCGAAACCTGGCCTGCCGCGGCACTGGCGCTCACCGTTTGACCCAGGTAGGGTAGACTCCATGCCGGATGGTTGAAGTGCACCCAGCCCATGAAAGCCGCGCCCAGAGCCAGTACAGACCACGCGGCGGAAGCCAGCGGAGAAGTCCAGCGTGGATCCCATTTGGAGCGCTTCACACGCGCGGGAGGATCGGGCAGAGGAGCGTTCGCGATATCCACCTTCGGGAGTTCCGCCAGCATCGGCTCGGGGTCCACCTTCAGTGCGGAAGCATACTGCCGGACAAAATTTCTGGCGAACAGCACGCCTGGCAGGCTTTCAAAATTCTCCTGCTCGATGGCCTCGAGATAGCGCTCGGAAATCTTGGTCTGGCCGGCGATGTCGTAGAGGGACAGGTCCTGGCGGAGTCGCTCCTGCCGCAACACCGCGCCGACACCGAACGAAGCCACAGGCTCCTCCTCTTACCTAATCTTATACCAATAGCGATCCAAGTTGTTGTGATATCGAAGGTTAACGATAATTTAACGAGTGGGAGGGCTCCATGAGTGCCGTCGCTCACGCGCATTCGATACTCTGGATATCGTATGTATGTGCGATGCCAGGCCGTTATTTTGTATGCAGCTATTTTTTCTGCGCTCGCGCAGGCGAAAAATTTTGATGGCGCGGAGGCCCTTGCCTTCACCGGTCATGCGGTGGCATTCGGCGCGCGTCCCGACGGATCGGCTGCCATCGGCAAACTGCGCGCGTATATCCACCACGAGCTGGCCGCGCGCGGCTGTGAAGTGACTGCCGACAAATTCACCGCCAATACCCCCGACGGCCCTGTTCCGATGGAAAATATCATCGCGAAGTTCCCCGGAAAGTCCGGCCGCGCCATCGCCATCACAGGCCACTACGACACCAAGAAGCTGGCCAATTTCGTCGGCGCGAACGATGGTGGATCTTCTACCGGCTTCCTGCTGGAACTGGCCGCGGTTTTGCAGGGTCAACCGCGCACCGACGACTTATACCTCGTGTTCTTCGATGGCGAAGAAGCCATCCATGAGTGGAGCGGATCGGATAGCCTCTACGGCAGCCGCCATCTGGCCGAGAAGTGGACTGCCGACGGCACCAATCGACGGCTGAAGGCTCTCATCAACGTGGATATGATCGGCGATAAGAACCTGAAGCTGGTCTGGGACACGAGTTCCGCGGCATCTTTGCGCACCATGTTCTGGGACGCGGCGGATGCGCTCGGATACGCGGCCTCCTTTCCGCGCCAGGGTGGGGCGATCGAAGACGATCACATTCCGTTCATTAACGCCGGCGTACGCTCGCTCGATCTGATCGACTTCGAATCCCAGGGAACGTTCTGGCATACCCCGAAAGACACCATGGACAAACTCGCGGCGCACAGCTTCGAAGTAGTGGGGACCGTGCTGGTACGCGTAATCGGAGAACTGGAACAGCAGAAGTGAACCTCGACGGTGTAATCGTAGTCGACAAGCCGGCGGGCTGGACGTCGCACGACGTAGTCAACAAGATGCGCGGCATCGCGGGCACGCGCCGCGTGGGACATCTGGGCACCCTCGATCCGCTGGCGACGGGAGTTCTTCCCATCATGATCGGACAGGCGACGCGTCTGGCGCGTTTCTGGGAAAATTCGGAAAAGGCGTACGATGCCGTGGTGCGCTTCGGCTTCGCCACGTCCACCTACGACCGCGAGGGCGAGCCGCTGGGCATCGTCACCGCAGCGTACCCGAGCGCGGAACAGATTGAATGCTGTCTGGCGCCGATGCGCGGCGAGATCGAGCAGGTTCCGCCTCCCGTATCCGCGAAGAAGGTGAACGGTGTGCCGGCTTACAAACTGGCGCGAAAAAACATCGCCGTGGATCTGGCGCCCGTGAAAGTCCACATCTACGAACTAAGCCTGCGCGGCGTGGAAGGCGATCGCGCGCGCCTTTCCGTCCGTTGCTCGCCCGGCACATACGTAAGGTCAATCGCACACCAACTCGGGCTTACCCTGGGCTGCGGAGCACACATCGACCAGCTGGTGCGCACTCGATCGGGCCCGTTTCATCTGCAGCAGGCGTATACACTCGAACGCCTCCAGCAGCTGAAAGACGACGGCCGGCTCGAAGAAGCGCTGGTGAAGGCGGCGCTGCTGCTCCCCCAATTCCCACCGGTGCTGGTGGATGATTTGGCGGTCCGGCAGATACGCCAGGGGCGCGATTTCGCGGTCTCGCCATTTCGTGTGAACGCAGGCAGCGAGCACGTCAAAGCGATCGGACCGGACGGCAATCTGGTGGCCATCGGTCGGATCGCGCTGCCCCACGTTTACCATCCCGTGGTAGTGATGAATTGAGCGGTTACGCTGGAGAATGAAAAGTGAGCGAACTACGCTGGCATCCGCTGCTGCGTGAATGGGTCGGGGTGGCCGCCAATCGGCAGGATCGCCCGCAAATGCCTGCGGACTGGTGTCCGTTCTGTCCCGGCTCCGGGAAGGTGCCGGCGCACTACGACACGTTTCTCTATCCTAACGATTTTGCCGCCTTCAGTAAAGAAAACGCACCTTTCGATGAGAGCGTGCTGCAGGAGCCGGGCGTTTTCCACACCACCGGCGCGCGCGGCACCTGCGACGTAGTTCTCTATCATCCCGACCATCTGATGCAGCCGGCGCGCATGTCCGCCGACCACTGGCATCAGGTTGTCGATTTGTGGTGCTCCCGGACGGCGCAGTTATTTGGCGATCCCGAAGCCGCTTATGTATTCATATTTGAGAACACCGGCCTGACGATCGGCGTCACCATGCCCCACCCGCACGGTCAGATCTACTCCTTTCCCTTCGTACCCCCGCTGGTGGAGCGCGAAATTCAGGCGGCGAGCGACTATTTCGCTCAGGAATACCGCTGCTTGTACTGCACGCTGCTCGAGGCCGAACTGAACGCGGGCGTTCGCATTGTCCTCGAGTCGGCGAACTTTGTGGCCTTCGTACCCTTTCACGCCCGGTGGCCGGGAGAAATCCAGCTCTATCCCCGGCGCCACTTCGGCAGCCTGCTGGACCTGACCGGCGACGAGCGCGCCGAACTGGCGAAAACCATTAAAGCGGTCCGCATGAAGTACGACAATCTCTGGGGCTTTCCCATTCCGCTCATGATGATGGTGCGCCAGAGGCCGGTTCGCGGCGAGCACCCGTGTTTTCATTTCCACGTCGAGTTCTGTCCCATCCAACGCAGTGCCACGAAGATTAAGTATCTGGCGGGTGTGGAGGCCGGTACGGGCACCTTCCTGAACGATACGCGGGCGGAAGACAAGGCGGCGGAACTGCGGGCCGTGGAACCTCGCGGGTTTTAGCGCACAGTTATAGGTACCAATACAACTATTAAACCTATTGCTTCCGGCACCTCGGTGTTTATAATAAAACCCACGGAAGTGAGTCGAAATACATGAGTTGTGTCTCGGGGGGCTTAGTTCTTGTTTATTAGTCTGGCCGCGCTTGCCGCGCTGATCTCAGTGATGGCGTTGCTTGTGTATCCCGACGCCGAGAATCAAACCGGCGCGCCCCCCCCAACGGCCTCCGATGCCTGGCTCGAGAGTTTCTCTCTGCGCAGTTACAGACCTATGCTGCGCCTGGCGGCGGGCGACGATGAGCGCTATCGCAAAGCTGCCCGTCCCCCCAGCAGCATGAAACGACACCGACGCATTCAGCGCACGCTGCTGCGGGAGTATCTGCGCAGTCTGTCGCAGGATTTCCACCGGCTCCATCGAATTGCGGCCGAAAAACAACTGCAGGGTAAAAGAGCCGATGCCGGACTGCCGATGGATTTGTTCGAGCAGCAAATCGGCTTCATTTTCCAGATGTGGAGTATCGAAGCGAGACTGCTGATCCAGGCGCTGATCCCCCATCGCATCAATCTCCAGCCGTTGCTGGCCAACGTGGAGAAACTGGCCGCTGACACTCGCGAAACGATTCCGCCGCCGCTGCGCTTTCGCCGCGCCTGACCCGGATCAAAATTCTTTTCGCGTCACCGCATCGAGCTTCGTATCAGGAATTGTTTCGCTGCCGCGAACTTCGAAATTTTTCACGTTCATCAGGACAAACGTCGAGACGCCGGCTGCCTTCTGCGCGTTGACATCGCGCAAGACAATCGACTTGGCGTCATCCAGTACGAAAGCGGGACGGCGGTCTTCCTTGACATAGCCGATATCCACGTTATCGAACTGGATGCCTTTAGCGTGCCGGATGAAAAAGCCCCAGGCCGGAAGCAGGCCGAACATGGAAGGTTCCGGATACTCCTTCTCGCGCTCCGGCGTGGCGAAAGGCTCGCGCGGCGGAATGCTCCCGGGCCCTCTACCTCCGGGCGTCCGGAAGAAGAAAGTATTCACCAGGCTCGCCGGCTGCGCGGCCACTTGTTCCAGACTGAGTCCGCCGCGATACTGTATGCGAATATTGCTCAGCTTCACGTCTTCCACGTCGTGCCCGGGAAGGCCGGCGATGATGGATGCGTAACGCGTGTCGGCGTCGGAGACAACCACGTTGTCGATGTTCACGCGGCGAATCGAGCCGATCGCCACGCCCTCGGGAGCGCGCATGCGGCTGCCGATGCGAAAGAAAAACGGCGCGTTCGAAATCTCCTTCATGGTGATGTTCGAAACGGTGATGTCTTCGATATGCGCGCCATCCACCGATTCGAACGCCAGCCCGCGGGAACGGTCGAAAGTAACGTTCGAGATGGTGATGTTACGGAAATCGCCTTCCGATTCGGTGCCGATCTTGATGCGACCGGTAGGCCCATCGCGATCCGGCGCCGCTACCACGGTGCGCTTGTAAGTGGCATCGAGCAGCGAGCCGATATCGTAGCCGCTCACGAGGCAGTTGGTGATCGTAATGTTCTCGCTCGAGCGCGCGTAGCCCAAAGCATGTGTGCCTTTCAGAACGATGGCATCGTCGTTGGGTGAATTGACGGCCGTGTTCGAAATATGGACGTTGCGGCAGGAATCGATATCCATGCCGTCGCGGTTGGTGTCGATCTTCAGATTGTCGATAGTCAGGTTATCGACGCCGGTGACGAGGACCCCGAAGTGGCCGCCATTCGAAATGGAAAAATCGCGCAGCGTCACGTTGCGGCAGAGCTTCAGCGCGAGCACCTTATCGCCGGTGGCGCCGCGTTCGCGCGTCAGGGCTTTACCGCTGATCAGCCCCCCGCCGGTAATAGCGATATTATCCAGATTCTCACCCCAGATCAGGCTGTTGTGAAAATGACTGTGCCCGGCATCCTGATATTTATCGAAAGCGTTGGGCTCGGCCGCATCGTACTGCCCGCCTTCCGAAGTGGCTTCGAGGGTGGCCCCGCGTTCCAGATCGAGCGTGACATTACTGCGCAGGCGGATGGAGCCTGAAAGATAGATGCCTGGAGGAAAATGGACCGTGCCGCCGCCCGCCGCGGCCGCCGCTTCGATAGCTTTATTGATGGAATCGCGTTCCTGAGTTTTACCGTCGCCTTTCGCGCCAAAGTCCTTCACGTTGAAGACGGCGGCGGAGCAGGTAGCGGCGCAAATCAGGCAAATTATGAATAGCCGGGTCATAGGTAAGCATCTTATACCAACCACTTGGAACAGCGCTTCCGCCTGTTCGTTGCGGTAAGGAGGATAATCAATCCATGGCGCGGAATCATGAGGACATCCAGATAATCGCACGCCACGCCAAGCGGCTTGATCGCGAAGCAATGGACGTATTGAAGTACCAGCCCTATATTGAACGGCTTCGAACCCTGTGCGAATAGGGCGAAGGGCGTCGGCTTAGGAACGAAATGAAATCGACGCCGTCACAGGGTGCGGCGTATAGAGCCGCTTCTATCTCGTTCTGTCCCTCAGCCGTGATCCGACCAGCCGTGCCCGAATTGCGGAGGGATGGGGTGGCTTTGAATAAGCCGATCAGCCTCGTGGGTCCGTTAATGACCATGTCCAGCGTGAGACAAGCTGATTGACAAGGCTGGCACGCTGAAACCACCGCTGCTGTGAAATCATGCCGCTTCCGATGGGGCGGCCTGAAAGTCTGTTGGAGCTTCCATGGAATTCTACGAGGGTTTTACCCGCAGAGCGATTCCCAACTCCCGCAGACTGCGCTCCGGCACAGTCGAAGGCGCCTCGCACATCAGATCCGTACCCTTCGCCGTCTTCGGGAAGGGAATCACGTCGCGGATCGAAGTCTCGCCCGCGAGGATCATCACAATGCGGTCCAGCCCCAGCGCGATCCCGCCATGCGGAGGCGCACCGTATTCCAGCGCCGTCAACAGAAAGCCGAACCGCCGCTGCGCTTCTTCATCGCTGAATCCGAGCGCCGCGAACACCTTCGATTGCACATCGCGGCGATGGATACGAATCGAGCCGGAACCCAACTCCGTCCCATTCAGCACGATGTCGTACGACTTGGCACGGCAACGTGCGGGATCGCTTGTCAACTTCTCCAGATCTTCGTCATGCACCGCCGTGAACGGATGATGCGCGGCGTTCCACCGGGTCTCTTCCTCATCCCATTCGAACATCGGAAAATCCGTGACCCACAGGAACTTGAAAGTACCCGGATTGAACAGCCCATGGCGCTCCGCATACTTCTGCGCCACATGCAAACGCAACTGGCCGCACGCCTGATACACGGTCTCTTCGGGACGATGCCCCTTCGGCTCGCCCGCCCAATCCGCAATCAGCAGCAGATCGTCCTCGGCCGCCTCCGCACCGGCGCGCACACGGGCCGCCTGCTCGGGATATTTACGCTCCAGGCCTTTGATATCGTCGAACACGCGCAGGCCGCGCTCCTGTCCGAAGGCCTTCAGATCGTCGCGCTCCTTGCGGCTCAACGCGCCCACTTTCGGGATTTTGATCAGCACCATCGGCAGCGTGTTGCGCGGCAGATCGGAATCTTCGAAGGCCGCGTTGACTTTCATCATCGGCGGAATGCGGCAATCGGGTTTATCGCTGCCATACTGCTGCATCGCCTCCGCATAGGTGAGGCGCGGGAACGGAGCCTCTACGGCAATCCCCGCCGCCTCGCAAATAGCCTGCACCATCGGCTCGACTACGCCGAAGATGGTCTCCTCCTGCGGGAAGCTCATCTCCAGATCGATCTGGGTGAATTCCGGCTGGCGATCGGCACGCAGATCTTCATCGCGGAAGCAGCGCACAATCTGGAAATATTTCTCATACCCGCCGATCATCAGTAACTGCTTGAAGATCTGCGGCGATTGCGGCAGCGCATAGAAAGATCCCGGCTGCACGCGGCTCGGCACCAGATAATCGCGCGCGCCTTCGGGGGTGGAACGCGTCATGAACGGCGTTTCGATTTCGAGGAAGCCGCGCGAATCGAGATACTGGCGCACCGCGAATGCAATCTTCGAGCGCATCATCACGTTGCGCTGCATGCGCGGCCGGCGCAGATCCACGTAACGATACTTCAGGCGCATTTCTTCCGAAACATCCACCGCGTCTTCCATAGGAAATGGCGGCGTGCGCGACTCGTTCAGAATCCACATCTTGTCCACGATGAGATCCACTTCGCCGGTTCCGAGCAGGGGATTGATGGTGTCCTTCGAACGCAACTCGACAACGCCGTGCACGGCGATCACATACTCGGAGCGCACCAGACCGGCCTTCTCCTTCACCGCCGCGTCGGCGCCATCGCGGATCACCAACTGCGTGATGCCCTCGCGGTCGCGCAGGTGGAAAAACACCACGCCGCCCAGATCGCGCCGCCGGTGCACCCAGCCCATCAGCAACGCATGGTTGCCCGCATCGGACGCGCGCAGTTCGCCGCACGTGTGGGTACGCTGTAAATCACCGAGAAAATCGAGCGCAATGCTCTCATCTGCCTGCATGTTCAGTTTCTGTTTCCGATCCGTTGAAATAATTCGTCGCGCGTAACGCGCTGCTGCTCGCCCGACTGCATGTCTTTGAGCGAGTACTGGCCCACCGCGATTTCGTCGTCGCCCAGAATCAAGGCATAGCGCGCGCCTGTCTTGTTGGCGAGTTCCATCGCCCGCTTCAGTTTTCCGCCGGCGAGCACTTCCACCGAAATACCCACGCGCCGCAACTCCCGTGCCAGATCGCCCGCATGGTGCACCGCGGCGTCGCCCAATGGCGCGACAAAAATATCGAGACCCGCGTCAGCCGATTGATCCACCGTCATCACCAGGCGATCTTCGCCGATGGAAAATCCAATCCCCGGCGAATGCACGTTCGATCCCAGCGATTCCGCCAGCCCGTCGTAGCGCCCACCGCCCAGCACGGAATTCTGCGCGCCCAGATTGCCATGAGTCACCTCAAACGTAGTGCGCATGTAGTAATCGAGCCCGCGCACCAGCCGCGGCCTGACCTCAAATTCGATGGACCGTTCGCGCAGATAGCTCTGCACCGCGGCGAAATGCGGCGCGCAGATTTCGCAGAGGCTGTCGAGGATCGAAGGCAGTTGGTCGATGATGGGCTGGTCTTCGGGAACCTTGCAATCGAGCACGCGCAGTGGATTGGTGTCCACGCGGCGCTGGCAATCGACACAAAGGTTCGCCGCCACCGGCTTAAGCGCCTCGCGCAGCTTTTCAATATATTGCGGACGGCAGTTCTGGCATCCCACCGAGTTAATCAGCAGCGTAAAGCCGCTGAGGCCGGCGCGCGTCAGCATCTCCACCACCATCTCAATTACTTCGGCATCGACGAACGGCGATTCCGATCCGATAGCTTCCGCGCCGATCTGAAAAAACTGCCGATAGCGCCCTTTTTGCGGACGTTCGCGCCGGAACATAGGCCCGATGTAATACAGTTTCTGCACGCCCGGGCGCTGGTCCAGCCGATGTTCGATGTAGGCGCGAATGACCGATGCCGTGTTCTCGGGACGCAGCGTCAGAGACGAACCGTCGCGGTCTTCGAACGTGTACATCTCCTTCGAAACAATATCGGTTTCCTGCCCCACCCCGCGTGCGAAAAGCTGCGTTTCTTCAAGAATCGGAGTGCGGATTTCCTGATAGTTATAGACGCGAAACACTTCGCGCGCAATACGCTCGACGCGGTTCCACACGGCGGTGTCCGGAGGCAACAAGTCCCGTGTTCCTTTTACGGCGCGAATCATTCAGGGGGGAATGTCTCATGCTATCACGCAGCTGTGGGACAGGCGCTTCCGGGTAATGTCTTAATTTCCAATCCGCTTCCGTATGAACGCCTTCAAGCCTAAGGCGAGCAGTAGAGCAACGAGACAATCCCCGATTGCTCCAGCCAATAGCAATCCTCCGCGCCCTACCCAACCACCAGTGTCCAGATATGCGAAAGGGAATCCCACGCGCGCGTGGCAGTCGATACAGGAAGGAAAATACCGAAGGAAAAGCATACATAGCCGCAATATCCAGGAAGAACAAAACAAGTAATGCAGCGGCCACAGACACGGGAAACACCACAAAGACGAAGAGAATCCCGGATCGCCGCATTGCCCGCCCGATCTTCTTTGGTTTAGTTGGCTTCTTCGCCATGTTCATAGAGATCCTCCACGGCAAGACAGGCCGGACGGCGACTGAAGGTGCGCGGATCGAGTTCTGAAGCGGCGATCAGAGACGCTCTTCGTAGGTCTCCGATACGAATAGCCGAGTCTTGATCGCGTACTCACCAAAAATAGTCGCGGCAGCAGCGCGCATATTCTACTTCACGCCCGGTAGTCCCATGGGTTTATCAGTTCGATTCCGCAGTGCTCGAAATCGCTGGTGTCTCTGGTGGCCACCGCACCCCCACACGCTCGCGCGATGGCGGCAATCTGCGCATCCAATATCCCGACTGGCCTTCCGGCGTTCTTACGTGTGCCAACAATGATTGCGTACGATTGAGTGGCTCGCGAATCGAAGCTGAGAATCCGGTCCGCGAAATCCTCACGAAGCATTCGAACGATTTCGGTTCCAAGCCAGGCGCGCTTTTTGCCGCGGGGCAGTAGTTCCACGCCTTGCAGAAGTTCAGCCTCATTGATGGCGGTGGTAAACAATTCCAACCGGTACATCGCTCTGGCCCATGCCAGCACTCTCTTGTCCGCCAAAGGATTGATTAGTTCCGACAGCACGTTGGTGTCGAGAACGATCACTCGTCAGGGCCGAAATCGAAATCTTCAAATATAGAGCGGTCCGTTGCCATTTCGTTCCTTGGCGGGACAGGCAGTGCGGCGCTGCCAATCGCCATAAATCGCGCGCGCATTGCGTCGACCCAGTTCACTTCCTCTTCAGCAACACTGGCTTTAAGGATTTCCCGTGCTTCCTCTTCCATGGAGCGCTTGTGCCGAGCCGCGCGGATTCGCAGTCGCTCTTTTACTGAATTCTCCAGCCGGCGAATTGTGATTGCGGCCATTTGCTATCGATGATATCACTTTCCCGTCCGAAGGCCAGCCGTTGCCAGTCGCGACGAACAAGTCTAATGTTTGAGTATGGGCCTGCCCGATCCGGCGAAACGCTACACTCCCGACGAGTATTACCGGCTGGAGCGAGATGCCGCAATCAAGAGCGATTATTACGATGGCGAAATCTTCGCCATGGCCAGAGGCACGACCCGGCACAGCCTGATCGTTATGAATATCGGGGGTGAACTGCGCCAGCGGCTTAAGGGCAATCCTTGCGCGCCGTACGATTCCAATCAACGGCTGAAGATCACAGCCACGGGGCAGCGTGTCTACCCCGATGTGAGCGTCTGTTGCGGCCCGATGGAGTACGACGGGGAGGACGCCAACGCTGAGACCGCGACCAATCCGGTGATCCTGTTTGAGGTGCTTTCACCTTCCACCGAGGTCTACGACCGTGGCTTTTAAGGCTGAGAACTACCGGCACATCGCTTCGCTGCGCGCTTACGTGTTGGTATCGCAGGAAACGCCGCGCGTGGAAGTCTACGAGAGGCAGGCGGATAACGCCTGGCTGCTAAGGGAGGAGAATCGTCTCGACGCCGCCGTGAACCTGCCCGGAACCAACGTAACCCTGCCGCTCGCGGAGATGTACGATCGCGTGGAATTCCCGCCTTCGAGCATGCCGCCACGGCCAAAAACGCCGCAAGCCTGAGAATCACACCATTCACGCAGCGCCACGCTGGTCGGACGCTTCCGCCAGAATCCGTTCCAGAATGTCCGGAATCTCGAACACCGCGCGGTTTTCAATCTCCCCCACGCGCCGCACAAAGTCGCAGCGCTGCGCAGGGTCGATCATGCGCCGCACCGCCTCCACAATCTCTCCGCGAAAGTTGTGGACCTCAATGCCGACGCCGCGCTCTTCCACCCACCGCGCGTTGTAGCGCTCCTGCGGCAGGGTCCACGCATTGCTCTCGACGATGACCGGCAGCCCCATGGCGACCGCCTCACTGACGCTTCCCGGCCCCGGCTTTCCAATGAAGAAATCGGCCAACCGCATGAAGCGCGGCACTTCGCGGGTGAAGCCCTCTATGTGCATGGGGATGCGCCGCGGCATCTCGCGCAGCGCCGCTTCGAGCCGCGGATTTTTGCCGCAGATGGCGATCATCTGCATATCCAGCTTCTCCGCATTCAGACGCCGCGCGATATCGAGCATCTTGGACGACCCTTCGCCGCCGAACATCATCAGAGCCAGCGGGAGTTTCGGATCGAGCCCCAGGGCCTCCCGATCATGCTCGCGATCCACCACAACCGGCTCGTAGAATTTTGGATTCAGAATCATCCCGGAAGTCAGAAATACGCGCTCCGCCGCATGCCCCATCCCGAGCGCCTGCCGATAAGCCCGCTCCGTCCCGCAGATGAAATACTGCGGCTGCTTCTCGATCCAGAAGTGCGGCGGATAATCCGCCATGTCTGTCAGGATGGTCACCAGCGGCACGCCCGGCAGCGCGCGCTGCATGGCATCGAACAGGGCGCGATTGAAATTCGGAATCACCGAAACGATCATGTCGGGCCGCGTGCCCCGCCAGTACTTAGCAAGCAGTTTGACCTGCGTGCCGTGATACAAGCGGATAATGCCATGCATCAAAGGGAGCAGTTGCGGAGTGCCGAGCGTCCATCCGCGCCGCAGCAGCAGGTTGTAAATATCCTGCATGCGGATGCCGGTGACCTTGCGGAAAACGTCCATCTCATCGAGCAGGTCCTGCAGATTCATCAACTGCATTTCCCAGGGCCGCTCCTGCCGCCGCGCTACTTCGCACAAGGCGTTGGCGGCGCTGCGATGCCCTCCGCCGGCATCGAAGAACACCAGCTCAATTGTCTTCATTAGTCCTAACGATTCTTACATGGCCGCACGGATTGAATACAATGAGACATGATCCGGCTGATCGCGGCGGGTGACCGCAGAGTCATGCGCCGGGTAAACCAATGGGCAGCGCCCGGTTGGATAAGGCAGTGGATGGTGGCCGCTTCCCGCGCGGGCGACGGTTGGCTATGGATGGCGCTGGGATTCGGCCTGCTGCTGTTCGGCGGCGAACGACGCTTCGATGCCCTCGATAACCGGACTGGTTTCAGTCGGCGCGGGTCTCATCCTGTTCTTCCTGCTCAAGCGAATCACTGGCCGCGAGCGCCCCTGTACCACGGAAACGCATTGCTGGGCCAAACTGCTGCCGCCCGACCGCTTCTCTTTCCCCTCGGGCCATACCATCACCGCTTTCGCCATCGCGCTGCCGATCGGCCTTTACTATCCGCTGTTGCTCCCTGGCCTTGTGTTCTGCGCCTTGAGCATCGCATCTTCGAGAATCGTGCTGGGACTGCACTACCTCAGCGATGTACTCGCGGGCATGCTGATCGGATGCACTATCGGCGTGGCGTCGTATTCCTGGTTTAGTCCGGGGCTATAATTTCCGCATGTGGCGAATCGTCTCAATCGCGCTCCTGATCTCCGTTCTGGCGCTGGCGCGCGACAAGAAACTGCCCTCGGGTGAAGCGTCGAACGAGGTCGTCGACGTGACTGCTACAGCGCTCGACAACGACGAACTGCAACAGATCTTCGGCTCGGATTTCGACAAAGCCTACGTGGTGATTGAGGTGACGCTCATACCCAGAGGAGGCAAACCTTTGGACGTCCACCTGGACGATTTTCTGCTCCGTTCCGACCAGACCTCCGCCCACAGCGGGCCGTTGGCGGCGGGACAGATCGCCGGATCGCAAACCCTGATCGTGCATCAGACCGAGCCCAGAGCCAGCCGGGGCGGCTTCAGCGGCGGCTTTGGCGGCATCATGACGGGTGGTGGTGGCGCTCCGCCTCCGCCGCCTAACGCCAAGGGCGAGATCAAAAACAGCGATCAGAAAGATCCCATGCTCGACGTGCTGAAGCGCAAGATTCTTGCCGAGAAACCCATCAATGAGACGGTGACCGGCCTGCTGTTTTTCCCGCTCGAGAAGGAAAAAACGAAGAACCTTACGCTGATCTATACGACGGAGCCGGGCAAGCTCAGGATCCGCTTCAAGTGACGTCGGTTCAGGACATCGATACTCCTGCGATCGTCGTCGACGTGGATATCATGGAGCGCAACCTGCGCCGTGTGGCGGATTATTGCGCCGCGCACAGCCTGCGCCTGCGGCCCCATACCAAGACGCATAAGTCGATTCGGTGCGCCCGCCGGCAACTGGCGTTGGGCGCGGCGGGGCTCACCGTGGCCAAGACGGGCGAGGCGGAGGTGATGCTGGGCGCGGAACCGCGCGATCTGCTGGTGGCCTTCCCGGTGATCGGCGAACCCAAGCTGAGCCGTTTGGCGGCGATTGCGGGAATGACGCGCGTCACGGTGGCGCTCGATAGTCTCTTTGCGGCGCAACGGCTCTCGGAGGCGGGCGTGGCCGCGGGCGTCCGCTTCGGCGTTTTCGTCGAGGTGGACGTCGGCCTGGGCCGCGTGGGTGTGACGCCTGCGGACGCCCTCGATCTCACCCGTGCGGTGGCGGCGCTGCCTTGTCTTGACTGGCGCGGTATCACCTTCTATCCCGGCCATATCAAGGATCAGAACGAGGAACAAATCGCGGCCCTCAGCGCAACGGTCCGCGACTTGCGCGACCAGCTGACGCGTGTGGGATTCGAGCCGGAAATCGTCAGCGGCGGGTCCACTCCACTGCTCTGGCGCTCGCATGACATTGAGGGGATGAATGAGATCCGTCCCGGCACGTATATATTTAACGATCTCAATACCGTCGCGAGCGGCGCCTGCGCGATGGAAGACTGCGCCGCGTCGATTCTTGTCACCGTCGTCTCCCACACACGGCCCGACCACATGATTGTGGATGGCGGGTCGAAGACCTTTTCCTCCGACCGTCTTTCCTCGGGCGCGCCCGGATTTGGACGAGTGGTCGAAGCGCCCGGCGCCAGCTTTCACAAGATGAATGAAGAACACGGATTTATCGATCTGACGCATGCCGAGCGCTCTTTCCAGACGGGAGACAAGGTTCGCATTATTCCCAACCATGTCTGCGTGGCCGTGAATCTGCACGAGCGTGTCTACGGGATACGCGATGGAAAGGTGGAAGAGGTCTGGAACGTGGAAGGGCGGGGCAAACTCCAGTAAGGCCGCCCCTCCTTCCGACTGTTACATCATGTGGACGCTGTCGACGTGGACTGTGTCGCCGGTGAGTTTCCCGTCAATATTGACCTTATGGCCTTCATGACCCTTGATCGCATCCGGGTTGTCGATCTTATAGACCTTATCGCCGACGATGAAAACCGCGTCTGCGCCGCCTTTGATACACTTCTGCACGCATGCCTGGTCCGCTTCCGTGGCGGCCACATGCTTTGCCGCGCAATGCGAATCCGCGATGGTGCCGGCCCACGTTTCGGCAAATGCGCCGACCGCAAAAACCGACAGAAACAAACCTGCTGTCGCCAGAGTTTTCTTCATGGTTTATTCTCCTCTTTCGCAACGATATCCGAGCACCCTGTCGAAAGGCAATCGGGCGCACACAGGGAATACGGGTTAATAGGCAGGATGGATCGTGGGTAAAGTGCGTTTTGATTCTATAGATCGTGAACCTTGCGGCCGGGGTGTCATGGATCAGGTGACACTCCCGGGTCTCCAGTAAGCCGCCCTCACCTCACATCACCATAACCGGATGGATCTGGAGCCGCAGCGGCGGCAGTAGGCCCGCGGGATTTTTCCAAACAAGGGCCGCGCCGGTTCGATAAATCCGAAGCGCACGCCACAGCGCCAGCATTTTCTGGCGAACAAATACCGGGGAATCGCCCAGCAGATCGCAATAGCCAGCAGAGCCACGGCGACCGGCCAGGCCGCTTGCAGAAAGTCGTTCAAGTTCTCCTATTCGTGGGCGATACCCAGAATACAACGCAGCGTATCTCTGGCGATCAGCAACTCCTCTTCGGTCGGAACCACCCAAACCGGAATGGTCGATTTCCCGATCTGCCGGTCCTCGCGGCTGCGCGAGGTATTCTCCGTGGGGTCGAGCGCGATGCCCAGATTCTCCAGATCGGCGCAGATCTGCGCGCGGATCTCCGGCGAATTTTCTCCGATCCCGCCGGTGAATATGAGCGCATCGGCGCCATTCATGGCCGCCAGATACGCCCCGATATATTTCTTCGCGCGATAGCAGAACGTATCCACTGCCAGACACGACTGCTCGTCGCCGGTCTTCGCCTTCTTCAGTACGTCGCGCATGTCGTTGGAAACGCCCGAGAGGCCTTTCAAGCCACTCTCTTTATTGAGGACGTTGGCCACGTCGGCAGGTTGTAATTTCTCCTGCCTGATCAGGTAGAGGATGGCCCCCGCGTCGACATCACCGCTGCGCGATCCCATGACCAGACCTTCGAGCGGCGTGAAGCCCATCGAAGTGTCGATGGATTTCCCGCGATCGATAGCGCAAACCGAGCAGCCATTGCCCAGATGGCAGGTGATCATGCGGTAATCGGCGCGCACCTTGCCGTGAATCTGCGCGAAGCGCCACGACACGTATCGATGAGAAATGCCGTGGAAGCCATAGCGCCGAATCCCCTTCTCGGTGAGGTATTTGTAAGGCAGCGCGTAGGCGTAACGAGGGAGGAGGCAGCGTATGGTGGAAGGCCGTATCGAAAACAGCCACGTGTGTGGCGTCAGGCAGATGCTTGCGCGCCGCCCGCACAGCCTCCAGATTGTGCGGATTATGCAGGGGCGCAAGCACCGATAACTCTTCGATCCCCTTCTCCACTTCGGCATCGATGATCACCGAAGTGGTGAATCGGCTACCGCCGTGAACGATGCGATGCCCCACCGCGTGGATGGGGATCTTCACCTTGGCGAACACGGACTCGATGGCCTCGGCCATGCTGGCGACGCGCTCGACCTCTCCCTGTTGCAGGAGCAGGTCGGAATCGGCTGCAATCATCTCCGCAGTGGTTTCCCACAAATCGAATTTGAGCGATGAGCTGCCGGCGTTGAGGACCAGGATCTTCATTCCAGGGTCCAGCGCCACTCGGTTATTTCGGGCATGTCCTCGCCATGCACGCGGATGTAGCGGGAATGGTCGATCAGCTTATTGCGCAATTGCTGACGAAGATGCGCGGAGACGGCGGCCAGGTGCGGCACGCGTTCGATCACGTCCATGGCGAGATGGAAACGGTCGATCTCGTTGAGCACGCACATATCGAAGGGCGTAGTGGTGGTGCCTTCCTCTTTATAGCCGCGCACATGCAACTCCTGGTTGGCGCGGCGGTAGGTGAGGCGATGAATCAGCCACGGGTAGCCGTGGTAATTGAAGATGATCGGCTTATCGACGGTGAAGAGGGAATCGTATTCCTTATCCGGCAGGCCGTGCGGGTGTTCGCTGGCAGGCTGCAGGGTCATCAGATCCACCACGTTGACGACGCGGATCTTCAGGGTGGGGATATTGCGGCGCAGCCAATCGACAGCGGCGAGGGTTTCGAGAGTCGGGACGTCGCCGGCGCATCCCATCACTACATCCGGCTCGGAACCCTGATCGTTGCTGGCGAATTCCCAGATGCCGAGGCCCACCGTACAGTGGCGCACGGCATCGTCGATATTGAGCCACTGCGGCTCCGGATTCTTGCCCGCCACAATCACGTTGACGTAGTTGCGGCTGCGCAGGCAATGGTCGGTCACCGAGAGCAGCGTGTTGGCGTCGGGCGGAAGATAGACACGAACCACTTCGGCTTTCTTGTTGATCACGTGGTCGATGAAGCCGGGATCCTGATGGCTGAAACCGTTGTGATCCTGCCGCCAGACGTGCGAGGTAAGCAGGTAATTGAGCGATGCGATGGGGCGGCGCCAGGGGATCCCGTTGCACACCTTGAGCCACTTGGCATGCTGGTTGAACATGGAATCGATGATGTGGACGAAGGCTTCGTAGCAGGAGAAGAAGCCGTGACGGCCGGTCAGCAGATAGCCTTCGAGCCAGCCTTCGCACATGTGTTCGCTGAGAATTTCCATGACGCGGCCGTCGGGCGCCACGTGGTCGTCGATGGGAATGATTTCGGCGGTCGATTCGCGATTGGTGATATCGAACAGGGCGTTCCAGCGATTGGAATTGGTCTCATCGGGCGAGACGACGCGGAAGTTGGCCTGCGCCATGTTGAGCTTCATCACGTCTTTCAGAAAATTGCCCATCACGCGCGAGGATTCGGCGAAGGTGGCGCCGGGCTTTTGCACATCGACGGCGTACTGGCAGAAATCCGGCAGGGATAAATCTTTGAGTAGCAGACCGCCGTTGGCATGCGGATTGGCGCCCATGCGCGCGTCGCCTTTCGGAGCGAGGTCGGCGTACTCCTGTCGGAACGTGCCTTGCTCGTCGAACAGTTCTTCGGGCTTGTAGCTGCGCATCCACTGTTCCAGCATGATGAGCTCGTCGGGGCGCTTCTGGGGGCAATCGAGAGGGACCTGGTGGGCGCGGAAGGTGCCTTCGATGGGCTTGCCGTCCAGTTCCTTGGGGCCGGTCCAGCCCTTGGGAGAACGCAGCACGATCATCGGCCAATCGGAGCGCTGGCGGAAGCCGTTGGTGCGCGCGTCTTCCTGGATGGAGTGGATATCCGCGATGCATGCGTCCATGATCGAGGCCATCTGCTGGTGCATCACATCGGGCTCGTGGCCTTCGACGAAGTAGCATTTGTAGCCGTAGCCTTCGAAGAGCGAGGCCAGTTCATCGTGGGGAATGCGCGCGAGCACGGTGGGGCCGGCGATCTTGTAGCCGTTCAGATGGAGGATGGGAAGCACGGCGCCGTCGCGCACCGGATTCAGGAATTTGTTCGAATGCCAGCTGGTGGCGCAGGGTCCGGTTTCAGCCTCGCCATCGCCCACCACGCAGCAGGCGAGGAGATTGGGATTATCGAACACGGCGCCGTAAGCATGCAGGAGCGCGTAGCCGAGTTCGCCGCCTTCATGGATGGAGCCGGGCGTCTCCGGCGCGGCGTGGCTGGGGATACCGCCGGGAAACGAGAATTGCTTGAAGAGGCGCTGCATACCCTCTTCATTTCGCGAAATGTTCGGATATAGTTCGGAATAGGTGCCTTCGAGATAGGTATTGGCCACCATGCCGGGTCCGCCGTGGCCTGGACCACAGACGTAGATGGCGTTCAGATTGTGTTGGCGGATGACGCGATTCATGTGGGCGTAGATAAAATTCAGGCCCGGAGTGGTGCCCCAGTGGCCTAACAGCCGGGGCTTGATTTGCTCGGTGCGCAGCGGCGTGCGCAGGAGCGGATTTTCCAGCAAATAGATCTGGCCCACCGATAAATAATTGGCGGCGCGCCAGTACGCGTTGATTTTGCGAAGCTCTTCGGGATCGAGCGGACCAACAGGTTGATCTTGCATATAGGCTCTGAGCCGATTGTGGCACGCGGTTATGACGGTGGGGTTAACCCTCATGTTGTGAACGGCAGGCCACAACGCACACCTCGGGCGTGGTCATTGTCCAGCCAATAAGAATGAACAGACGGAAGCGCATATCCCACATTGATCAGGCGGCGTTTTGGGTGGGGCGGATGGGCTCGGGGGTGTTTCCGGCCGATTTGGAGAGCGCGCGAGCCTGTTGGAGCTGGCGTTTTCGTTCGACGAGGAAGACGACTTTTTCAGATGAAAAAGCAAACCCGGCGGTCTGAGGATCGAAGGTTTGTCCCTGGTGAATGGCAAGTAAATGAAGGAGTTGCGCTTCTTCGTGGGCTTTCTCCTCGGCGGCTTTGCGCTCGGTCTGCAGGGCGCGAAGCTCCTCCATATTCTTTTTGAGGGTGCGGTTGATGCGGGATTCGTAGAGGGTGATGTTGAGGATGTCTTTGGAGCTGCGCATGAAGGTGGTGGCTTCGCTGAGGAGGACGTCGGCCTGAGGGGCGCCGGAATCGATCTGATTTTTCGGGTAGGTGTGGCCGAGGGCGAAGATGCCGTCTTCGATGGAGCGGATGCGATTGAGGCGCCAGTAGCTGTGGGCGACGAGGTGGGCGAGCTGGAGTTCGAGGGGGCCGTCGGGGCTGAGGCGGGCGATGATGGGGTCGCAGAAGGCGTCGAGTTCGCGGCGATTGTCGTCGGTCATGATGGAGACCTGGCCGGTGAGGCCGTGGCGGAGACCGTTGAGGCGGATCTTCTGTTTGCCCTCTTCCGTCCTGGGACCGGTCGATTTCTGAGCGTTGGCGTCGTTGGCGCGGAGCTGGCGTTCGGAGAGGAGCTTTTTGATCTTTTCGAGGTTGGTGCGATCTTTTTCGAGGCCGCGTTGGTCGGTGAGTACTGTGTGCAGGGACATTGATGTTTCCTCGGCCCAGGTTTAGCAGGTGGGGGTGGTGGCGTTTGGGGCGGGGGCTCGGAGGTTATTGATTTTAAGGGTCGAATCAGATGCGAAATAGTGGGACTGGGATTTTGACCAGGAACTTTTCGATACGCCGCGGTGTCTACGTTCGGGTGCTGAATGCCGCCAGATCGCTTCTGCTTGTTGCCGGGTTATCGACTTTGCTGGCGCAGTCGGCTTTGTTGGGGCAATCGACGGCACAGTTCGAGGTTGCTTCCGTCAAGGTCCCGCCAGTAGTGGGTGGTGAGCTCTATAACATCAATCTCGGCACCATCCAGCACGATACGGTCACGTTGACGAATGTCTCGCTGGCCGATTGCGTTAGTTTCGCGTATGGACTGACCAGCGACGCTCAGCTTATCGGGCCGGATTGGATCAAGTCCAAGGAATTGCGGTACGACATCGTGGCGAAAACCGCG
The DNA here is from genome assembly GCA_963719785.1 of Terriglobia bacterium. GTDB lineage: Bacteria > Acidobacteriota > Terriglobia > Bryobacterales > Bryobacteraceae > BOG-234. The sequence continues at coordinate 476,268 of CAVRCX010000018.1, read as the reverse complement.
CCGGGTACGACGCGCGAACAGGCTCTTCAAATGATGCAGGCGCTGCTTGCGGAGAGATTCAAGCTGGCTCTTCACCGCGAACAGAGGGTGCTTGCTTACTACGCGCTGGTAGTCGCCAAAGGCGGATCAAAGCTGCCTGATGCCACGGACGCTCCCGCAACAGTTCCCGCTGGAATACAGGGTCAACTGCGGATTGTCAGCAACCGAATGGCGATGTTTGTCGTAGCGAAGTTGCTGTCGCGGTACATGCGAGCCCTGGTGATGGATCAGACTGGTCTGCCGGGAGAGTTTGAAGTAAGGCTGGTGTGGACGCCGGACGATCGTCCCATACCGGAGGAGGAGCGCGGCCCGTCAGTCTTCACGGCCGTTGAGGAGCAACTGGGGCTTAAGCTGGCAGCGCACAAGGGGCCGGTGGACGTTCTGGTAATTGACCGGGCGGAGAAAGTTCCGGTCGAAAACTGAAGGGCTCGTGGCCCAACGGGGATGGACAGGAGAGTCAGGCACAGCCAAGGGAGAACCGCAGGGCTGAACAAACCTCCTGCATCCGCGCGTGACTCAGCCTGGCGACGGGCCTGGTCAGACGTTTCTGCGACACGGTGACGGCATTGTGAAGGTTTACGGCGCACTCGCTCTTCATTCCGTCGTCCACATCCAATATCACCTCAGAGGGAAGCTTGTTCTACATGGGTTAGTCGGTGTAGAAGCGCTTGACTCGGCCTCCGATGCCGCACAGTACGCTGTAGGAGATTGTGCCGGCGGTGCGGGCGATCTGCTGCGCGTCGAGCGATAGGTCGCCCTCCCGGCCTAATAGCGTAACTTCGTCGCCGGGCTTCAATTGAGGAGAATGCGTGATGTCGATGGTCGTGAGATCCATCGAAACCGTACCGACGATGGGAGCGAAACGCCCACCCGCGATCACCTTACCCTTGTTCGAGAGGCGATGCGGGACGCCGTCCGCATAGCCCGCCGCGAGCACCGCAATGCGCATCGGCGACATAGCGTGGTACGAGCCTCCGTAACCGATTCGCGCGCCCGCGGGAACGTCCTTAATGGTGACGATGCGTGCCTTCCAACTCAACGCCGGCTTGACCGCGAACAGCGGATGGGGCGCTGGTCCGCGCGCGGGCGATACGTAACCGTAGATCGCATGGCCCGGCCGAACCAGCGGCAAGACGCCATCGCGTCTCGGGTAGGCGATGGCGTTGGTACTCGCCAGATGCATCAGCGAAGGGCGTATGCCGAGCGCAGCCAGCGCTGTGGCCATTTCGTGAAAGATCCGAATTTGCTCGTCCGTTTGCGGCGAGGTGAAATCGGTGGGGGACGCCAGGTGTGTCATCAACCCTTCCACGCGCACTCCCGGGGCGGCGGCCAGCGCGGCGGCGATCTGCGAAGCTGTGGCGCGCGTCCCGAGGCGGTCCATCCCGGTATCGATCTTCAGATGGATGTCGATCACCCCGCCCTCTTCGAGCAAAGGCAACTCATCGAGAGAATGCACCACCGGGGTGAGTTGGAATTCGCGCATGGCCTCGTGCTCCCACGGCATTACGCCGGCCATCACGAGGATGCGGCAGGGGATCCCGGCGCGGCGCAGGGTAATGCCCTCTTCGACGGAACTCACCGCCAGCCACGCCGCACCCTCGCGGCAGAGAACGCGCGAAACTTCGACCGCGCCGTGGCCATAGGCATCGGCTTTCACCACGCCGATCACCTGCCCTCCCGGCCCCACGGCATCCCTGACGGCGCGGTAGTTGGCGGCAATCTGAGATCGGGAAATTTCGACGTAGCAGCGGGTGGATTTCGGCATCTGCACCTGACTCATTCTCGCAGCCGGGCAATTTCCGATTCATGTTATGTTCGGTATTCGCCCGCAAATGCGCGTCACCTCAAAAGCACCCTGCCGCGTGGACCTGGCGGGCGCAACGCTCGATATCTGGCCGCTCTACCTTTTCCATGAGAACGCGGTAACGATTAACTTCGCGGTGAACCTGTACACGTCGTGCAGCCTCGCCACGCGCGACGATTCGCGGATTGTGCTGCGCTCGCGCGATCTGGCGATCGAAGAGAGCTTTGAGTCGTTGGAACATCTGCGGGCGGCGAAGCGCTGCCGTCTGCCGATTCCGGCATTGCTGGTGCGATTTTTCGCTCCCGAGCAGGGGGTAACCGTGGAGTGTGCGTCCGAGGCTCCGGCGGGGGCGGGCATTTCCGGCTCGTCGTCCCTGATGGTTTCCGTCGCCTGCGCGCTCAACAAACTGACGCGGCGTGGATACAAGCTGGAGAAGATCCGCGAGATTGTACAGAATGTTGAGGCGCAGGTTATCCGCGTGCCCACCGGCGCGCAGGATTATTATCCGGCCCTGTATGGCGGCGTGTCGACGATCGAGCTTTCCCCTGCCGGGATTTTTCGCAAAGAGCTGCCTGTCGATCCCGAGGATCTGAATGCGCGATTTGTGCTCGCGTATACGGGGGCGCCCAGGAACTCCGGCATCAATAACTGGGAAGTGATGAAGGCGCACATAAATGGCGATCGCGCCGTGCAGCGGAACTTCGACCGCATCGCGTCGGGCGCCCATGCCATGCGCGAGGCGTTGGAACGCAAAGACTGGAAGGAGACTGCCCGGCTGATGCGTGCGGATTGGACGAGCCGCCGGCGCAATATTCCCACCATTTCGACGCCGCTGATGGATCGCCTGATCTCCACGACGCGCCGGCTGGGATCGACTGCGGCTAAAGCCTGTGGAGCGGGCGGCGGCGGGTGCGTAGTGTTTCTCGTCGAGCCGGGTGCGAAGCTGCGTGTGGCCAGGGCAATCGAAGAGGCCGGCGCGCAGGTGTTGCAGACGAAGGTAGCGGCGCGCGGAGTGGAGGTGCGCTGATGGATGTGATGGAACCTCGGCCTGCAAAACGCGATTGGCTGCGTCCGCTCTTAGGCGCCGGCACGTGCTTCTTATTGCTGCAGGTCGCGCTCTGGTTTCTGGTCCCCATCGTGGAGTTTTTCGGCGGCCAGATGATGGCGATTACAGTGCCGATGCTGCTGGCGGCGACGGTGGCCAATGCGCTTGCCATGGCGATCTTCGAATCGCGGCCGTTCAGCGATATCGGGCTGTTGTGGACCGGCGGCACGGGATATAACCTGATGGTGGGCATAGCGCTCGGAGTGGCCGCCGCGGCCCTGGTAATCCTGCCGCCGGTGGGACTCGGCATGGCGCATTTCGCCGCCGTCCCCGACGCGGATATCTCGTGGCGAGCGGCTCTGTTCCTGCCCGTTCTGCTGTTCTGCGGCGCCATGGGAGAAGAGATCGCCTTCCGCGGCTTCGTGCTGCAGTACCTGATGCGCGGCTGGAAGCCCTGGATCGCCATCGTGGGCACCGGCCTGCTCTTCGGCTGGCTTCACAACGATAACCCCAGCGCCACCCTGCTGAGCGATGGCAATACGGCGCTGTTCGGCATCCTGTTCGGCGTGGCGGTGCTGCGATCGCACGACTTGTGGCTGCCGATCGGGTTACATTTTGGATGGAATTGCGCATTACCCTTTCTCGGAGTGGAGGTCAGCGGCCTTACAATCAGAGTTGCGGGGTACGAGCTGGTATGGAAATCCGGGAAACTCTGGAGCGGCGGTATGTATGGGCCGGAGGCGAGCGTCCTCACGTCGGCGGTGCTGCTGATTCTGTTCTTTGTGGTTTGGAGACTGCCGGTGCGCAAAGGCCGCGCGTGGCTGCTGGAACCGGCACCGGCCGAGTTGTCTACGCTCTGATCGCCTGCCTGCTGGCGTCTGCGCCCTTCGCCAATGCGGGTGTGATCCCTTCCAAAGACAAGCTGACGGACGACGAGAAGATTGAGATTCTGCGTAATCTCTCGTCAGAATACGCCAAGGCGAAAACATATTTCCCACGTTCGAAGAAGCCACTCGAGTACGACAAGGATGGCACGTGGGACCAGGCGAAATGGCAGATGGAAGCGCAGCGCAACGGCGGTCCGGCGGCGCGTGTGGGCGACGATATCAAGATCACTCACGTGGGTTTTGAGACCGACAAGCTTCTGATTGAAATCAACGGCGGCCTGAAGACGGGCGGCCACTGGTACGACCACATCGATGCCGGCGTGGGGATGGGGGGCGTGGCGCAGGGGCCGATCCACAACTCGGGTGCGCCGTCTCTGGGGACCGTGATCGAGATCAATTTCCATAAGCCGCTGGAGAATCTGACGTCGGAGGATGTCAAGAAAGTGCTGGCGCCGCTGATGGATTTCGATCCGCATTCGGCTTCGACGAACTATGTCGAGACGCTGACGCCCGAGGTGAAGAAGGCCGTGGCGGAGAAGCGCGCGCTGGTGGGGATGGATCACGACCAGGTGCTGCTCGCCATGGGACATCCGCGGCAGAAATATCGCGAGACGAAGGATGGCGTGGATCTGGAGGACTGGATTTATGGGGAGGCGCCGGGTAAGGTGACCTTCGTGACTTTCTCGGGGAATAAGGTGGTCAAGGTGAAGGAAGAGTATGCGGGGCTGGGGATACAAGCGGCTCCGCAGACGGTAACGCCGTGAGAGACACGCGGTGACAACCGCGTTCAATCTCGAGCGGCCCAGGAGCTGGACCACCGCCATGCCTCGGGAGTCGGGCAAAGGCCGGCATTGACCGGGTTTTATTGGATATATGTTGCAATCTTCGCTTCGTCGATCCCGCCCCGAAGCCATCGGTCGAAATAATCCCGCGCCCAGAATGGGCTACCGGCACGGCTGAGGATGCGGTTGGCGTCGCGCGCGCTGCAGGCTTTGATCCACGAGACAACTTTGGGCAGATCCAGCCGCGGCCGGAGGAGTGCGTGAACGTGATTCGGCATCAGAACCCAGGAACCCAGTTCGCATTTACCCTCGACTTCGCTGTCGAGAAGGATTTTTGCCACGCTGGCGGCCACCGCGGGCTGTAGCAGCCATCGTGGGCCGGTTGCAGCGGCGTCGAGGAGGCGATCTTGTTCCAGAAATTTTGCGCCTTCAGTGGTCAGAAGATCGGCTGTCACTTTTGATGGCAAGGAGCCGTGGAGACGCCATGTCACGAAATATGAGGCGCCCTCCTTTTGCCAGTGGGGGAGGCGGGATCGCGATTCCGACATCACACAAGTATGGTGGGGCGAGGGGCGACTTTTTCTCAGGAGAAGAACGCGGCTATCGCCGCATGTCCTGGCGGAGGTTTTTCGCGACACGCGCGGCCTTCCGGTTCAGGGCGCCTCCCGGCTTCTCGAAATCCGACCAAAGCACGAGCCGGGATTTCAGATCCACCAGAAAAATCGTGCCCGCCGCGGTGCTCGAGCGGAAGCCCGGGTGCGTTTCGGCGGCATCGTCGTCATCCTCATCGCGGGGGTGGATTTTCGCCAGCTTTTTCTCGAACGGCTCGCCCAGCCGATCGGTCAGGACCACGTCCGCGGTCTGCGGGTCGGCCACCACCTGCATTACGTGCTCGCGCGTCAGTTGCTCGGCTAGAAACTGATCGAAGCCGCCGGCCATGGGCAGGATATAGACTTTGCGCGTTTGCCCGGACATAGCGATGGCCGTCAACGCGAAAAGAAGCGGGAGCGGAATGCGTTTCATTACAATCACAGTTTACAGGCCATGGGCGACGCTTCCATCACCGCCGTGATCCCCGTGCACAACCGGGCGGATCTGCTGGCGCGCCTGCTCGCGACTGTCGCGGCCCAGACGGCGCCGTTTGCGGAGGTTCTCGTGGTGGACAATGCGTCGATGGATAACGCTGCGCTAGTGGCGCGCGAGGCAGGGTGCCGGGTGATCGCCATGGGCGAGAATGCCGGTTTTGCCCGCGCGGTGAATCGCGGGTGGCAGGCGGCGGATACCCCGTGGATCGCCGTCCTTAACAGCGATGTGGAACTGGATCGCCGTTGGGTGGAACGGCTGCTGGCCGGCGTGGCATCCCATAGTTTCGCGACGGGCACCATTTTCTCCGCCGGAGATCGCAACATCATTGACGGCACCTACGACCTGCTGAGTCGCGGGGCTTGTGCCTGGCGGGCGGGGAATGGCATGTCGGCAGTTGGCCCGTCCACGCCGCGTCCGATAGCCATCGCTCCCGCCACCGCCTGCCTGTTTCGCCGCGACGTGCTGGAACAGCTGGGCGGCTTCGACGAAACCTTCGGGTCCTACCTCGAAGACGTCGACTTGGGACTGCGCTGTCTGCGCGAGGGTTTCACCGGGGTCTACGTGCCCGACGCTCTTGCCTGGCATCACGGCAGCGCCACGTGGGGACGCTGGAATCCTCAGGTAGTCCGGGCCATATCGCGCAATCAGGTTCTTCTGGTCGCGCGCCATTACGACCGGGGGCTGCTTCAATCCTGTATCTGGCCGATTGTCGCGGGACAACTTCTGTGGGGACTGCTGGCGCTCCGGCATGGCGCCGCGTTCGCGTGGGTGCAGGGTAAATGGGAGGGAGTGCGCCAGTTTCATCCGCAGGGCTGCGATTCCCCCCGGCTGCGCGATTTCCTGACCGCTTCGGAGCGAGAGATCCGCGACCGGGCGCAGGGCCCGTACTGGCGCTGGTATTTCCGACTAACCAGTGCGGCGCATTGACACATGGCACGTGTCGCAGTTGTCATCGTTACTCACAATTCGGGGTCGAAAATCGGGGGGTGCCTGGATGCGGTGGCCGGTCAAACCAGCGCCGGCGACGTGCAGACGATTGTAGTAGACAACGCCTCGAGCGACGCCACCCTGGCCGAAGTTGCCGCCCGCGGGGTCGGCTGTTTAGCCAATCCGAATAACGCCGGATTCGCCGCGGCGGTGAACCAGGGAATACGCGCCACCGACGCTCCGCTCATTCTCCTGCTGAATCCCGATGCACATCTGGTGACCGGGATCGAGGCGCTCACCGCCCATTTTGAGGATCCGCAAACGGGCGCGGCCGGGGGCATGCTCATCGGCGCCGACGGGCGTCCGCAAACCGGCTTCATGGCGCGTAATCTGCCGACTCCCACGGCGCTGATTTTTGAAGTACTTGGGATAAATACGGTGTGGCGGCGCAATCCCGTGAATTGGCATTACCGTTGCTTAGGGAAGGATCCGGTGATCCTTGAGCTTGTCGAACAGCCTGCCGGCGCGTTCCTGATGTTTCCGCGAAAGATTTGGGAGCGGGTCGGCGGCTTCGATGAGCGTTTCTGGCCCATCTGGTTTGAAGACGTCGATTTTTGCGCGCGGCTGAAGCAAGCCGGCCTGGCGGTATATTACGAACCGAACGCAGTGGCCAGACATGAGGGAACACACTCAATCGGTACTCTTCCGCTGGAGATTCGGGAACGATATTGGTATGGTAGTCTTCTTGGATATACGGCGAAGCACTATACTTGGTTAACTTGTGAGGGAATTTGTTTCGCTGTGGTTCTTGGTGCGGCTCTTCGCGCGGTCAAAGGGTGTCCGCGTTACGGGCTGAAAGCTTTTGCAGTTTATGGCGCTGTTTGCCGGCTTGCTTTGGGCCGTATGTTTAAGCTCAGGCGAAGCTCAGGGAGTACTGTTGTCCAGTGTAATAGCGTTAAAAATTCATGAGTGGAGCAGGCCCGCGCTTACATGTCCCGCAGCGACTTCGTTTCGGTAACGATCGTCACATACAATAGCGGCCGCTTTATAAAGCGGTGTCTTGAGTCCGTCCTCGATCAGGAGTATCCGTTCAAGGAGGTTATCGTTATCGATAACAACTCCACGGATGGCACCATCGATATTCTGGAACCGTTCGAAAACCGGTGCCGGATCATCTATAACGAGGAAAATATCGGCTTCGCCGCCGCGCAGAACCAGGCCATAGCGGCTTCGAACGCGGAATGGGTACTGACCCTCAACCCCGATGTTCTGCTGCTGAAGGGCTTTGTCGAAGCCCTGGTCACGGCGGGCAATCTGGATCCTCGCGTAGGCACGGTTTGCGGCAAATTGCTGACCATGTCGGCGGAATTTGAATTCGGCGAGGAGCCGCTGGTGGATTCCACGGGTATTTACTTTACGCCCAACCTGCGCCATCTGGATCGCGGCAGCCTGCAGGTGGATAACGGCCACTTCCGCAACTACGAATACGTGTTTGGGGCGACTGCGGCGGCGGCACTTTACCGGCGCGAAATGATCGACGATATCTCGATTGGCGGCGAGTTCTTCGATGCCGATTTCTTCGCCTACCGGGAAGACGCGGATGTGGCTTGGCGGGCCCAGTTACTGGGCTGGAAATGCCTCTACGCGCCCTATGCCAAGGGCTATCACGTGCGCAAAGCTCTGCCGGGCAACCGGCGCGCGCTGCCCGCTGAGATCAACATGCACTCGGTGAAGAATCGCTTCCTGCTGCGCATGAAGAACATCACGCCGGATCTTTACCGGCGCAACTTCTTTTCCATCACGCTGCGCGATATTGTGGTGCTCAGCTGCTGTCTGATCTCCGAGCACACCTCTCTGCGGGCCTTTCCATTCCTCTTCAAGAACTGGAAAAACGTGATGGCCAAGCGGCGCGAGATTATGCAGCGCCAGCGCGTGGACGACGCCTACATGGCGAGTTGGTTCGATTTTACGCCGGTCAGTAAACCCGCTCCGAAGAAGTTCGCCGCAGCGACGGCCTCGTCGCGATCCAAAGCCGCCCGGCGCTGAATCCGGTGCGTATTGCAATCCTGGGCACGCGCGGCATTCCCGCCAACTACGGCGGATTTGAAACCTTTGCCGAAGAATTATCCGTGCGCCTGGTGGAGCGTGGGCATGAGGTAGTGGTCTATTGCCGGCAGGCTTTTGAATTGCCGAAGTACCGCGGCGTGGAACTGCGCTATGTGCCCACTATCCGGCATAAATACCTCGACACCCTGGCCCACACATTTCTATCCACGCTTCACCTGCTGTTCCACCGGGTCGACGCGGCGCTCTACTGCAACGGGGCCAACGCGATTTTCACCATCCTGCCGCGCCTGACGGGGATTCCTGTGGTGCTCAATGTGGATGGCATCGAGCGCCGGCGAAAGAAGTGGAATATACTGGCGCGCGCCTGGTACCACGCGTCGGAATACCTCTCGACGATTCTCCCCAACCGGATGGTCACCGACGCGCAATCGATCCAGCGTTACTACCGGGAGAAATATCGGAAGGATTCGAGTTTCATCCCGTACGGCGCCGATGCCGAGCGCGTGGAGAGCCGATTCGTTGTGGAAGAACTCGGGCTGCAGCCGCACCGTTATTTTCTCTACGTGAGCCGCATGGAGCCGGAGAATCATGCGCTCGAGGTCAGACAGGCGTTCGAGCAGGTGCCTGCCGATATGAAACTGGCCCTCGTCGGTGACGCTCCTTATGCGGAGGAATACATCGCCCAGGTGCGTGACACGCGGGACCCGCGGGTGGTGATGCCGGGGGCGATCTATGGGCTTGGCTATCGCGAGCTGGGCTCCTGGTGTTTCGCTTACGTGCATGCCACCGAAGTGGGCGGAACGCATCCGGCGCTGATTGAAGCCATGGGCCGGGGATGCCTGGTTATCTATCGCGATAATGCGGAGAATCGGGAAGTGTGCAGCGACGCTGGCCTGCCGTACGTGGACCAGGCGGGGCTGACGGCGCGCATGCGGGAATCGATCGCCATGGGGGAGATGGAACGCGAACGGTACCGGGCGCGGGCGGTTGAGCGCGTACACGAGCGCTATAACTGGGACACGGTGACGAACCAGTACGAAACTTTGTTTATGGAGATGCGGCGATAGCCACGTCAGGCGGCAACGGAACGCGGCTATCGCCGCATATCCCCGGTGGTTTCCAGTCGATGCACCAGATGGTGATGTTGGTGCTAGAATGGGGCGAGATGAGACGAGCCACGATCACCATCGGCGATGAAATCGAGGCCCAACTTGACGCATGGATGCTTCGGCAGGATGCTGTGCCTCCATTGACGGCCGTGGTGCAGACTGCCCTGAAGGAATTTCTGGCCCACCGCGGCTTTGGGATGCCGTCCGCAAAGCTGCGTATCACGCCGAGCAGGAAGGGCAGCGGAGCGCACGACGTCAGTGTGGCGCATGACCGTTATCTGGCAGGTAAGTGAGCGGCGTGGTGCTGGCGGACACCGGTCCGCTGTACGCGCTCGCCGACCCTTCGGACCAATACCACGACCGGGCCCATCGCGAGCTTGAGAATATTGTCAGCCGCAACAATTCCGTTCTGGTTATTTTTCCCGTTCTTTGCGAGGCCCACACCCTGGTGCTTCGCCGCCTGGGCGGGAGGTACGCGGCTGGCTGGCTGAGCGAAATGCTGTCCGGCGCGGTGCCGGTCAATCCAGACACGGACGACTATCTGGACGCGACGATCGGGCTGCGGAAGTACTCCGATCACCCCATCACACTGGTAGACGCTCTGCTCGCGCGAATGACTCGCAGACTGGATGCGCCGGTGTGGAGCTTCGACCGGCACTTCATAACGATGCGGACGAGTGTCTGGAAGTCCGATATCGCCTGACGTATCGCCGCCGCGATCAGACCACGTCCATCGCGCGCGACGTCGGGCCGCAACGGCACGCGGCTATCGCCACATGTCCCTGTTGGCCGCGGCGCTACACTGAGGCGATGCGGTTCCTGATTACGCGATTTGTTCGCCGCGCTGATGACCATGGTGGTGTTGAAGCGTCGAAGACGCCGCCCGACCGGGACGTGATCTTTGTTTCGGAAGCGGGCGAGGAAGCCTTGACGGGTCCGGGAACTGAATATCTGGTGAACGAGCACTGGAAGGGTATAGCGATCAAGAGCGGATTCTGGAAGAGGCGGTGTATCAGCATGGGCAATTTTTCTGGGAGTCGGTGACTTCGATTGCGGGGTCTAAGAGGTAAGAACGAACGCGGCTGTCGCCGCATCCACTTGATATGAAACAAGGGGCGGAGTATTTTGAGGGGATCGAGCCTGAGCTGATCTATATCGCTAAGAGTTTGAAGGATGCGATGCGGCTGGAATCGATCCTGACGGCGGCGGGGGTGGATTATGGGGTGGAGGCGGACGAGTACCAAGGTGGGGTGATTTTCCGGCGCACGCGGACAGGCGCGTTCTTTTATGTGCTGCCGGAAGCGGCCGAGCGGGCAATCGCGGTGCTGCGCGCCAACGGGTATCCGATTGGCTTACAATGAAAGCGGAGGCTACTTCCTTCAATGGGAACGGTGGGTACACAGGAACTGGTGTTCATCTTCCTTCTGGCTCTGCTGCTGTTCGGTCCCAAGAAATTACCCGAACTAGGCAGGACGGTTGGGAAAGCACTGACCGAGTTCCGACGCGCGCAGAGTGAGCTTAAGGCCACCTTCGATCGCGAAATGAAAAATCTGGAACGGGAAACCGGAATCAAGGAATTGACGGCAACCAGCTATCAATCCGATAGCTATAACTATGACTATTCCTCTTACGATTCGACGACTTACGACGGATCGTACGATTCCACCGTGACCAGCCCCACACTGACAGCCGGCGCATCCGCAATTGAGGGCGCCGGGTCAACGGCTCCGCTTCAGATTGAAGCGGCGGCCGGTTCGATCGCGAACGGGCACTTAGATGCGCCGCCCGCCGTGAACGGACATGCAGAACCGGAACACCCCCCAGTGCACGAACAAGTGGTGCACGAAGCGGGATCCACCGAGAAGCCGGTTAACAGCTAAGCAGGCCAATGGCATTTCCCGACGAACCGCAGGGAGCCGAGACTCCCGCAAGCGAAACTGCGCCGGAAACACCGAAGACCGAAAACCATGATGCCCCCGCGCCACAGGAGCCCTCGGCTCCTATGGTCAGCGGGGAAGTTCTTACAGACAAGTCCGAATCGCAATACGATCCGGATGTTTACGGCAGCGACTGGTCTTACAACTCGAAGCCTGAGACGCCGGTGGTGTCAGCGACTCCGTCAACTCCGCCTCCTCCCGCAGACCGGCCTTCCGCCAAGCCGCCGGGCACCGGGGGTTCGGGAAAACCGCCGAAACCTCCCGAGCCGCCGGAAGAGGACGACGAAGAAGAAGGCATGGCGCGCATGAGCTTCATGGAGCACCTGGAGGAGTTGAGAAAGCGTATTCTGCTGGCTCTGGGCGGCGTGGGCGTTTCGTTCTTCCTTTGCCTCCTGTTCAGCGATCAGTTGTGGAGCATCGTGTTTGAGCCGGCCGGGAAAGCTTTGCGGGATCTGAATGTCAACCCGCCTACGCTGAAGCTTCTTTCGCCCATGGACAGCTTCCAGCTTTTGTGGATGAAAGTGCCGCTGCTGTTCTCGATATTTCTTTCGGCGCCATGGCTGCTGTACCAGGTGTGGGCTTTCATCTCGCCGGGCCTGTATAAGCGGGAGCGCCGCTGGGCGGTTCCGTTTGTCGTTTCGAGCGCTGGCTTGTTTATCCTGGGCGGTTTTTTCGCTTACTTCATCGCCTTCCGCTACGGTCTGGAATTTCTGCTCGGTCTGGGGATCGGCAAGGGAATCGATCCGGGCGTCAATGTAAACGAGTACTACGACCTTTTTGTGGATGTGATGCTGGGAGTGGGCATCATCTTCGAGATTCCCGTATTGCTGTTTCTTCTCACGCTGATCCACGTGGTGAGTCCGGCATTCCTGGTGCGGCACAGCCGCTACGCGATCCTCGCCATCGTCATCCTGGCCGCCATCATCACGCCTACGGGCGATGTTTTCAACCTGGCACTGTTCGCGACGCCGATGATCATTTTGTTCTACGTCGGCATCTTCGCCAGCTATATCCTTGTGCTGCATCGCGAAAAGCGGCGCTTCCCATGGGGTACGTTCTTCAAATGGTTCGGGTACGTGCTTGTGGCCCTGATTGTGATTTCAATCCTCGCAGCCAGGTACTACGGGTACCATATGGTACTGCGGTGGCCGTTTTTTGTACATTAGTTACTTAATAGCGGTGCTATAGTTTGTCAAGCTATCGCCGAAATGGACATCTATCGAATTATTCGGGAACTCGTCGAAGAGCGGAATCGCATCAGCAAAATTATTGCTTCACTCGATGAAATAGTTCCCGAAGGCAGAAGATCGACTTCCAAAGCCAAGGGCCGCCGCCGGGGGAGGAAGTCGATGGACGCTTCGGCGCGGCAGGAAGTCTCAGAGCGGATGAAACGGTACTGGGCGAGCCGGCGCGAGGAGACAGCTAACTCGCCGACGGCTGAGTAGCATCGCTGTCGGGGCGGCGGAAGAACCATAGCCAGAAGTATTGCGTGCCTGCGCCGAGCCTGTAGCGGGGCTCGAATCCGCAGGCCTCGGCCATGGCAACCGCGTCGGCATCGGAAAAGGGCACGCCAAGCCAACTGTCTTCGGGCGCCTTATCCATGCCTTCGCCGCCCTGTACCTGGAACTTGAACAGGCAGCCCGGACGCAAGAGGCGATGGACTTCGCGCACGTAGCTGTAGATGATCTCGCGGCTGGGGATATGCTGAAAAACGATGTAGGAAAAAGCAAAATCCACCCGAATGTCGCCGAGAACCTGTAGATCGCTGCCACTATTTTGAAAAACGTGCGCGTTGGGGCGGTCGCGCAGAGCTTCGGTGGCCTGGCCGATCATCTCTCCGCTGATATCCACGGCGTAGACCTGGCCGAAAACTTCGGAGAGCGCGCGGGTGATGCGGCCGGAGCCGCAGCCGATCTCGAGGACGGTCATGTCCTTGGCGCTTTTTCCCTGGCAGACATTGCCGAGGTCGGTCAGAACCTCGTGGAAGACATTGAGGCGTCCGGAATTGTAATACTCTTCGTCGTTCCATTCCGTATGGGCAGTGGCGACGTAATGGCGGGCGTTTTCGCGGGCTCGATCATCCCACTCCTGGCGCATTTTTTCCACCAGGACGGCGGGATCTATCGGAGTTTCGGGCGTTTCCGGGACGATCTCCGGGATCTCGGGCGCAGGTTCCACAACGGCTACTGCGGAGGGTTCCGGAAGTGTTTCGGGATCGGGCATCTGATATATTGTAATTGTCCGGCCGGAGTGGGCGGATAGCTCAGTTGGGAGAGCACCGCGTTCGCAATGCGGGGGTCGAGGGTTCGAACCCCTTTCCGTCCACCAAATCAACCTTCAAATTTCACTTTACTGCGGGTGCACTCAGGGTATTCGGTTGTCAGCCGCGTTTTCCATTGAGACGCTGCTGATAGCCGCATGTCCCGGTCCTTCCGTGATAGGCTTTCGATGTGAACCGGACACTGTTGGCGTTTTGTTTTGTTATTGGCGGGTTGATTCCTGCTCAGCAGCCGACTCCTCCTCGTCCCCCTGTTCCTCCTTATACGGCAGCCGAGCTGGCGGCGATTCCTGTGGCTGCACCTCACGCGGGGAAGAGCGTGAACAAAGCTCTTTTTGATGGGCGTACGCTCGACGGCTGGGAGGGAAATATGGACTGGTGGTCGGTGCGGGATGGGGCGATCGTGGGGCAGTTCAACGACAAGGTGCCGACGAGCTTCCTCTTCACCAAAGAGCACTATTCTGATTTCCGGCTTACGCTGGCGTCAAAAATGGTGGAATCGGAGAACCACGCCGGTGTTTGTTTCTGGGGCGAGATCGCGAAGCAGGGCGTTAACCCGTGGTATACGCACGGGCCGCTGGTGATTTTCCCCAATCCGAGCATGTGGGACTACAACGAAGGCAAGGGCTTGCGCGTTTTCAGACCCACCACGGAGAAGGTGACCAGCCAGCACGAATGGGTCAAGGTGGAGATTCTGGCGCAGGGCAACCGTGTGCGGGCGGCGTTCAACGGCGTTGAAGTGCTGGAGTGGCGAGAGGCGGATCCGAGCCGGATTAAAGAGGGCCCGATCGGCATTCAGCTGCATGCGTGGACGGCGGCGCAGGAAGTCCAGTACAAAGATATCCGGATTGAGACTTTTCCGCGGGAAGACAGGCTGCTGACGGTTGCGCGGTAACGGGTTTCAGCAGGTAGCTCAGACGGCCGCGCAGGGCTTCGTAGGCGCGGAACATCAGGGCCTTCACGGCGGAGGGCGTGCAACCCAGCACAAGGGCGATCTGGGCGTAATCCATCTCCTCGTACTTGTGCATGATTACGGCGGCGCGTTGCTTGGGGGGCAGACTTTGGATGGCCCGGCGGATCTGGTGCGCCCGTTCCCTGCGCATGAGGCGGTCCTCGATGAGGACTTCGTTATCCGGAACTTCACGGCGGATTCGATCGGCATCGAGCACATCGAGGCTGATGTTGTTCTGGTACTTGCGCGCGTCCCGAAAATGGTTAAGGGCGACGTTGGTGGTGATGCGGTAGAGCCAGGTGGAGAACTTTGCCGATGGCGTATAGGCGTGGCGCGAGCGGTAGACGCGAATGAAAACATCCTGCGCCAGTTCTTCGGCAATGGCTTGGTTTTGTACCACGCGAGCCAGGTACTGGACGACCATGGTGCGATTACGGTCGAGCAAGTCGCCGAAGCTGGGCGGATGATCGCGCTGAACGAGGACCATCAACTCAGTGTCGAGGTCGGCGGCCATCGCGGGTGTCATGTCAACAGGGATTGACTAAATGCTTATGTTTCAGTTCCAGGAGTTACAAAGTTTTACAGTCGGCGACTAGTCGCGGGGAAGGAACCGGCGGATTCCGTAGTCGTAGGTAGCCGAGCCGAGTATGCCGCCCAGAATGGGACCTACTATGGGGACCCAGAAGACCTTGACTCCGTCGGTAAGTCCATTGTTCTTAAAGCCAGCCACGGCGGTGAACAGCCGGGGACCGAAGTCGCGGGCGGGATTGATGGCGTAGCCGTGCATGCCTCCGAAGGCCATGCCAATCACGACTACCACCAAACCGACCATGAGGGCACCCAGATTGGCTCCAGGTGGTTGGTTGCGCTCATCGGTGATGGCGAGAATCATCATCAGCAGCAGGGCCGTACCTATGGTTTGATCGAGCAATCCGGCGAACGGGATGAGAGGGAAGGCCGGGAAGGTGGTGAAGACGCCGGCAGTTTTCTCCAGACCGGGGTCGAAAGCCTGAAATGCCGGGAGGTAATTCCAGTAGACGAGAGCGGCGGCAAGGAAAGCTCCGAAGGTCTGCGCGAGGATATAGGGGGCCACTTTGCGCCAGGGGAAATCGCGGTAAACGGCCAGTGCGACGGAGACAGCGGGATTCAGATGAGCTCCGGAGATTCGGCCGGCGAGGTAAATGCCCATGGTGACGGCGAGTCCCCAGCCAACGGTGATGTTGGTATATCCGCCCTTTACGACCTCTCCTGGGACGCCGGTGCCGAACAGCACGGTCATGGCGACTATGCCATCGCCAAACAGGATGAGGACGAAGGTGCCGAGAAATTCGGCCAACAATTCGGGAAACATAAGGGTGTCAGTCGGCGGCGGCGAAGGCGTCATGCACGCGGCGCCACGTGACGCTGAGGTCCTCGGGCAGGATCCGCGTCTCGCCGATGGTGGTCATGAAATTGGCGTCGGCGTGCCAGCGGGGGAGCACGTGCATGTGGATATGGCCGGCAATCCCCGCGCCCGCGCTCTCGCCGATATTCATGCCAATGTTCAGGCCCTCGGGGTGGTAGATGCCCCGCAGGCGGCGTTCGGCCATGCGGGTGAGCGCCATCATCTCAGTAGCGGCGGTGTCGTCGAGTTGGCAGAGCTGGGCGGCATGGGCGAAGGGAACCACCATCAAATGGCCGCTGGTGTAGGGGTAGCGGTTCAGAATGACGAAATTATGCAGGCCGCGGAAGACGATCAGGTTTTCCTCGTCGTGGTTATCGGCGGCGAGCGCGCAAAAGATGCAGGCGCCGGGTGGCTGCGGGGAAGTCAGGTAGCGATAGCGCCAGGGGCTCCAGAGGTAGTCCACGGGAAGGGCTCAGAACGACTCTGGCCCGCTCGGCGGAACGGCTTCGGCGGCGGAGTGATCGCCCACGTTGACTACGTCCTTAAGTTCTTTACTTGGTTTGAAATAGGGGATTTTCTTGGCCGGAACTTCGACGCGCGTACCGGTCTTGGGATTGCGACCGACGCGCGACTGGCGCTGGCGCGTACGGAAGCTTCCGAAGCCGCGAATCTCGATCTTATCGCCGCCACGCAGGGATTTGACGATGCTGTCGAAGATCGCCTCGACGATTACTTCGGACTCCTTACGGGTCATCTCGACTACCCGCGAGACCTCTTCAATCAGATCGGCTTTGGTCATTTTGCCCTCAGTCCCCCGCCCTCAAAAGACAACAGTATGAAGCGATTACAGGAAATATGAGTATCGCCTGAATGGGCCGTGATTTGCAATTCCGTATGCGCGGGAAAACTTTGGGGGGCTTGGTTGACGTACCCAAAAAGAAGAATCAGGTATCCGTAAGACGGGTCGGGAGGCCGGAACTGGCCGCGGTGGCCCGTTTCTGGTACTCGTCGAGGCGCGTTCGTTCCTCGGCGTCGGCCTGGGCTTTCAGGCTCAGGCCGATCTTGCGCTCGGCCTCGTTCATGCGGATGATCTTGAAATCCATCTCCTGACCGGGGGTGAGCGGAGGCGGATCCGATTTGCGGCCGGACCAGCCGGGGACTTCGGAGAAATGACAGAGGCCCTCGACGCCCTCGGCCAGCTCGACGAAGGCTCCGAAGCCAGCCAGGCGCAATACTTTGCCATGAGCGCTGTCGTTGACGTGGTGTTGCTGGAACCACGTTTCCCAGGCATCGGGCTGTAATTGCTTAATTCCCAGAGACAAGCGCTTATGGCCGGCGTCGATGGCGAGGATAACGGCTTGAACTATAGAACCTTTGCGGAGGACCTCGCTTGGATGTTTGACGCGCTTGGTCCAGGAAAGATCGGAAATATGAACGAGGCCGTCGATGCCTTCTTCAATTTCGATGAAGACGCCGAACTCGGTCATGTTGCGCACGCGGCCTTCGACCACGGAACCCACGCTGTAGCGCTGGTCGACGGTGGTCCAGGGATTGGCCTCGAGCTGTTTGAGACCGAGCGAAATGCGCCGGTCTTTGAGATTGACTTCGAGTACGACGGACTCAACCGTGTCGCCGGGCTTGACCACCTTCGAGGGATGCTTCATGCGCCGGGACCACGTCATTTCGCTGATATGGATGAGGCCTTCGACGCCTGGCTCGAGCTCGACAAAAGCGCCGTAATCGGTGACGCTGACCACGCGGCCGACCACGCGGGTACCGATCGAATAGCGCTCGGTGGTGCCCTCCCAGGGATCGGGCATCAACTGCTTCATGCCGAGGGAGACGCGCTCCTTCGAGGGATCGTACTTCAGGACCTGGACGGTAATCTCGTCGCCGACGTGCAGAACTTCGGCGGGGTGGGTGACGCGACCGTAGGAGATATCGGTGACGTGGAGGAGGCCGTCGATGCCACCGAGGTCAATAAATGCGCCATATTCAGTGAGATTTTTGACGTTGCCGGTGAGGACAGCGCCTTCCTGGAGCGCCTCGAGGGTAACGGTTTTGCGGGCGTCCACTTCTTCCTGGACGGCCAGTTTGCGCGATACGACGACATTACCGCGCTTGCGGTTCAGTTTGACGATTTTGACCGGAATATCGTGGGAAATAAACTGCTCCACGTTGCGCACGGGGCGGACATCCACCTGAGAGCCGGGCATGAAGGCGCGCACGCCGACGTCGACGGAAAGGCCCCCCTTGACGCGGCCGACGACGCGCCCGGAGATGGTGAGTTGTTCCTGCAGGGCCTTTTCGAGGTTGTCCCAGATCTTGAGCCGGGAAGCTTTTTCGTGTGAGAGGTGGACGTAGCCTTCGGAAGTATGGCCACTATCGACCATGACCTCGACGACGTCGCCGGGGCGCACGGTGACGTTTCCGTTCAGATCGGTGAATTGGGCGAGGGGCGCGACGCCGTCCGATTTATACCCGACATCGATGAAAACGTCGGCGCCGGAGATCTTGAGCACCCTGCCCTCGATCACTTCATGGCGGGACGGCGGGGCCAGATGGCTGTAATCCTCGAGAAGATGTTGATATTCTTCCGGATCCACGCCGCCGGCCGCGGAATCGATCGCGCCGGTCATGTCATTGTCTGCCAAGCCTTATATGCTCCCTGGAATACCGTGAGGTCCACGCGTCGTCAGCAGAGACAGATAGCGCAGGATTCTATCAACTATAGAGAGCGGCTGGCTGGGTTGTCAAACGCACTTTCAGACGAAAGAATGGACAGGTTCGACCCGGTACGCAGACGCGGGGATGAACTTATCCTGGATAAGGTCGACTTTTGTTCTTCGCCGCTGGTCACGTCTGTCCCGCATTATATGGTTAATCGCCGGTTTCGACTACTCGGGTGGCGGAGATCTGGCGCATGATCTCCTTCACCATGGCCTTGTAATCGGTACGGGGATTATAGGTCAGGAGTTTGGCCTCGAGGTCTTTGCCACGATAGGCCTTACCGAGCGAAAGCGTAGTGGCCACCTGATGGATGGCCTCGCTGACGCTGTCGAAGGCCATTCTTCCATTGGCCCAGCCAAACAGATTATTATTCGGGGCGTGCTTACCCCCTCCCGATTCAACGAACGAGAGACTGGGAAGCAGGCGCCAGTCGAGATCGTAAGCGTCGGCTTCCGAAACGAAAACTCCGGCGTAAGATTCGGCCGGACAGTGCTTTTCACTAAAGAACTTGCGGAGAAGGGCCTCGCGCAGATCGAATTTTTTGCGAATCTTAGTTACATCCTGGTCGGCACTTGCGGCTGCGGCGGCAATACCCAGGACACCTGCGAAAATTATTAAACCGGAAGGCAAAAAGCGCTTCATGGGGATGTCGTTCTCCTTTTTGGAATTTGAGGCGACGGCTCTCGATGGAGCGGCCGAATGGGATCGGTCAAAAGCGGTTACTGATGAGGCATATGAAAAATTGTAGCAAACGGCCCGCCGGGGTCCCGGGCTACGGACTGTTGGGGACGGTTTTGGCTCTTTGTCTCGTGGGATCGGTTTCTCTGCGCGGTCAGAGCTTCTACAACTACGTCGGGCAGATCGAATCGCGGAAGGTCCTGCTGGCGTGGGGCGTGGTGGGGCCGGGGAACAACGCGGCCAATACGATTGGGCAAGATTCCAGGCCTTACGGGAAAGCCACGGTGAGGATTGCGGATCGAACCATCGAGGCGGCAGGGCGGAACTGGCTGGTGGTGGATGGGCTGGTGCCCGACACGTCGTACCCCTACGAGATCGATATCGACGGGCAGAAGCGGGGAGGCGGAGAGGTGCGCACCTGGGCGGAGCAGGCCACGCACTTGTGTTTCTTCGTCATCGGCGATTTTGGCAATGCCAGCGCCGCCCAGTACAAAGTTGCCGCCGCTATGGATGGGGAATTTGAGCATCGGGCGCAGACTGGCTGCCCGGTTCGATTCGTGCTGACGGTGGGGGACAACATCTACGCCGATTTGCGACTGGGAGTGGTGGCGATCCGGTCGGGTAGTGTGGACGCCGATTGGGAGTCGAAGTTCTTTCGGCCTTATGCGGCTTTGCTGCGCAAGATTCCCTTCATGCCGACGCTGGGCAACCATGATGGCAACGCCAGCGAGAACCGGGGCGATCTGTTCACCTATCTGGACAATTTCTTCTTCCCGGAGAATCGGCTGGCGCGCTGGTACACGTTTACTTACGGGAACCTGGCCCAGTTTTTCGCGCTGGATTCGACTAACAATACGGAAGTGGGCCCGGCGGCGCCGGCGTGGCGAGCGGATGGACCGCAGACTTTGTGGCTGCAGCAGACGCTGGGGGCATCCCAGGCGATGTGGAAGATTCCGTATTTTCACCATCCGCCATATACGGCAGGTCCGGAGCATCCGCCTTCGCTGAAGGATCTGAAATTCTGGGTGGATCTGTTCCAGAAAGACGGGGTGAAGGTGGTGTTATCCGGGCACGAGCATAACTTCCAATTCTCGAACACGGCCGAAACGGGAGGAATCCTGTATGTGGTGAGTGGGTCGGGCGGGGAACTACGGCGCGGCGATGTGCGGCGGAAAATGGTTGAGCGCCACATTGCTGGCTGGGCGCAGGTTCACCAGTTTCTCTCGGTCGAGATTGAGGGGCCGGAGATGCGGATTACCCCGGTGTCGCCGGAGCGATTTACGCCGGTGGACGCGAATAATCGTCCCATCCGATTACCGATTACGCAGCGAGCGCGATAATCGCTATTCTGAGACGATGCCAGCGACGTATCACTCCGAGCACCATTTCGAATCGACCGAACTGGTGCGGGACATCGTGATCGGGATGTCGGACGGGCTGACGGTTCCGTTTGCTTTAGCGGCGGGACTTTCGGGCGCGCATGTGGCGACGTCGGTGGTGGTGTTGGCGGGGCTGGCGGAAATTGCGGCGGGCTCGATCGCCATGGGACTGGGCGGATACCTCGCGGCGCGCACCGATGCCGAGCATTACGAGAACGAGTTGCAGCGTGAGATCGACGAGACGCGGGAGAAACCGGACGAGGAAGCGGCGGAGGTGGCGCGCGTCTTTCAGGGATGGGGATTGACGGACGCGCAGATCGAGCCGATCGTGGAGGCCATTGCGTCGGACGAGAAACGCTGGATCGATTTCATGATGAAGTTCGAACTGGGTCTGGACCGGCCGGATCCGCGGCGGGCGGTGACCAGCGCGGCGACGATCGGGGTGTCATATATAGCGGGAGGACTGATTCCTTTGGCGCCGTATTTTTTCGCAGCGACGCTTGAGAAGGCGTTTGTGGCGTCGATTGCGGTGACTGGGTTGGCGTTAGCGATCTTCGGTGCGATCAAGGCACGGTTTACGGGAATCCCGTTGTGGCGCGGGGGATTTCAGACGGTGTCGATCGGGGGAGCTGCGGCGGGTGCCGCTTTTCTGATAGCGCGGCTATTTCGGTAGGAAGAACGCGGCTGTCGCCGCATGTCCTCAACTTTTGTGCAACAGGAATTCAATCGCATTGCGCCTCCTGGTTTGGTGTGGGTAGACTGGGGAGGTAGTTTAGTCAGCTTTCATTCATTCGACCGTAATTATTTGGGAGGCCGCCAAAAAATGAGCATGTGGAGTAAGAAGGAAGAAACCCCGGCGCCGCGCCCGGCCAGCGCGCCGCCGGCGCCAGTGATTCCAGCAGCAGCAGAATTCAAGAAGGAGACCGTACCAGTGTCGACTACGCCGTATAGAACGCCCGATTCGGATCCGCGCAATACCGCGACCATCGGGAAGTCAGTAAAAGTAATTGGCCAGATTTTCACGAAGGAAGACCTCTATGTCGACGGCGACGTCGAAGGAACCATTGAATCGCAGGAGAACAAAGTCACGGTGGGTCCGAACGGCCGGGTTCAGGCCAGCATTCGGGCGCGCGAAGTGGTGATTCTGGGGCAGGTTCAGGGTAACGTGGAAGCGTCCGACAAAGTAGATATCCGCAAGGATGCCAAACTGGTGGGCGATATTACGACATCGCGCATCAGCATCGAAGACGGCGCCCTGTTCAAGGGGAGCATCGATATCAAGAAGGCGGAGCCGAAGCCGACCGCGGCTCCGGTGGTCTCAACGCCACCGGCGGCATCGGCGAGCGCGGCGGGGGCGTCGGCAGTGCCTGTGGGCGCGGCGGGGATCAAGCGGTAAGGCTTTAGCGAGGCAGGTCACGAGGGGTCTTTGTTACCCGAGAAACTACGCTCCATTTTTCGTCCGGCCGGTGAGCCTGTTTCTTCGGCGGGGACCCCTCGTGTTATCGCCCCGGGTTCTCTAGCTCCGCGCAAATCTTCCCGGTCCGCTGCGCCGGTCAGCCGGCAGAGCCGGGGCCTCGAGCAGTTCTTCTTCAATATCCGCGACGTGGTGGGGCTTTCGATCCTGGATTTGTCGGGGGCGACGCAGGAAAATATCGATTTTCTGACCAATTTGGGCCACAAGCTTTATTCGCAGGACATCATGCGCAGCATGGACGATGCTTTCGGGTCCGATCCGGCGGAGCAAACTAACGCCAGCCGTATCGATTATTTCCTGCGCACGAATTTCGACTATCAGCCGGACACCTTCGACGGTGCGCTGCTGTGGGATTCATTGCAGTTCATGGGGCCGGCGCTGTTGAACGCCACGGTCGAGCGGTTGTACGAAGTGATGCGGCCAAAATCCTATCTGCTGGCATTTTTTACCGCGAACGAACGCGCAACCGAGGTTATGTCGCACTCTTTCCGGATTGGTGATAACAAGACGATCGTGCTGACGGAACGTGGTTCGCGGCCCACGGCTCAGGTGTTCAATAATCGCAACCTCGAGAAATTATTCGGGAAGTTCGAGTCGGTGAAGTTTTTTTTGACTCGGGAGAGTTTGCGGGAAGTGATTGTTCGTCGGTGACCGAGGAGCGACATCGAAAGGAAATCCTCGACGAGGCTCGGGCACATCGGAAATCTGCCCCACGGGGTTAGTGGGAGTCGGATCGGGTCTTGGCGGCGGCTGTTTCGGCCTGTTGGTTCTCGCGCACGATTGAGGAATTCAACTCGGCGAGTTGGCGGCTGAAATCCGCCGGTTCGGCTGCCAGACCCGTGTACCAAATGGCCGGCTGTGTCCTCTTTTCAGGGGTGGCCAGCGTGGGAGAGCTTATGGCACGGCGCAAACGTTCTTTCCAGTTTGCTGGGACGAAATTCGAGGGGAAGGAGTTTTCTGGCAGCATACATGTTTCATATCGGATGCAGCCAGCCAAACTTTAGAGAATATTTTTTCAGGCGCCTTTTTTGACTTTTCAGGCTTCTTCGTCGACAGCGATACGGAGCGCCTTCAGGAAGCGCTGGTCTTGAGTGGTGAACCTGACACGGCCGTTAGTCGAGATCTCCTGAGGCTCTCCGAGAGAAGCCTCATCGGGCTCAGACTCATCGTCTTCTTCGCGCTTGTTAAAACCGATGGTGGCTTCGAGGACGAGAAAAACGTCGTAACCGGCACGTTTGATTTCTCCGATTGCCTCAGCAATGCGCTCGGAATCGGAGAGCGACTCGTTGATCGCGTTTCCCAGGTCCTGCATTAAGCTCTTGAGACGTTCTTCCAAGTTCAGCCCCTTTCCCGATCGGGCGTTCCGCGCTAACACTTCTGATGCAACTACCATGCCATCGGTTCCTGCCGAAAACACAAAACCGAGTTCCCTTGATTGTACAGGCGGATGCCGGAGGCTACAAGAGTTGCTTTTGATAGCATGGAACTGTGAGTACTTCGCAGCAACAGGAAATGGCGCGTGCGGCGGCCCGGCTGGCAAAGAAGTGGCTGCCTGTTGCGAAACAGACGGGGCAGAAGGCCAAGGACTGGCTGCCCACGGCGCGCGAATCCGGCATATTTGTCAAGCATGTCCTGCCGGCAGCGGTGAAACCCATCCACTCGCTCTGGCATGAGATTCTGGGCTTTACTTTTCTGGTATTTGCGGGGATCGGCGCATTTAAGATCTGGCACCATACGGGGCCGATGCCGCCCGTTCAATTGGCGATAGTCGCTATTTTCGTTATCGTGATGGCTTGCTACGGCATCTCATCGATACGCAAGGCACGGCGCATCACCCGCTCCTGACTTATAAATCGAGATTGATGGAAGCTCCGCCCAGACCCGGCGTTTTTCCCTGGACGCGTGGAATCTATCCGGAAATGTATCGCAGCCGCCTGTGGACGATGCGGCAGTATGCGGGTTTTGGCTCGGCCGAGGAAAGCAATGCGCGCTATCGTTATCTGCTGAGCCAGGGAACCACGGGGCTTTCCGTGGCATTCGACCTCCCCACGCAGATCGGCCTCGACCCGGACCATCCGCTCGCGGCGGGCGAAGTGGGGCGCGTCGGCGTCTCCATCGCGTCTCTGGCGGATATGCGTAAGTTGTTTGAAGGCATCAGCCTGGAGCAGGTCTCGACGTCGATGACGATCAACTCGACGGCGGCGGTTCTGCTGGCGTTTTATGTGCTGACGGCGCGCGAACAAGGCGCCGAGATCCGCAAGCTGAATGGCACCGTGCAGAACGACATCCTGAAGGAATATATCGCGCGCGGCACCTATATTTATCCACCCCGCCCGGCTATGCGAATCATCACGGATCTCTTCGCCTGGGCGTCGCGGGAAGTGCCGGAATGGAACACGATCTCGATCAGCGGGTATCACATTCGGGAAGCCGGTTCCACGGCGGTGCAGGAACTGGCGTTCACTATGGCCAACGCCATCGCATATATTGAAACGGCCATTGCGGCTGGACTGGACGTGGATAGCTTTGCCCCCAGGCTATCGTTCTTTTTCAACGCGCATGCGGATTTTTTGACGGAAATCGCCAAATTCCGCGCGGCCCGGGGTATGTATGCGCGGATTATGCGGGACCGCTTCGGGGCGAAGGATGAGCGCTCGTGCATGCTGCGTTTCCATACACAGACGGCCGGTTCGAGTCTGACGGCACAGCAGCCGGACGTGAACGTGGTGCGCACGGCGATCGAAGCGCTGGCCGCCGTGCTGGGCGGGACGCAATCGCTGCACACCAATTCGCGCGACGAAGCGCTGGGGCTGCCGACGGAGGAATCGGCGCGGCTGGCGCTGCGGACGCAGCAGATTATCGCCTATGAGACCGGGGTCACCAATACGGCGGACCCGGTTGGGGGCAGCTTCTATATTGAAGAACTGACGTGCCGCATGGAGCGGGAGGCGCTCGAATACATCCGCCGGATCGATGAGATGGGCGGCACGTTGCAGGCGATCGAGGCCGGGTTTATACAGGCGGAAATTCAGAGCTCGGCTTATGAATTTCAGCGCGAGGTGGAGGCGGGCGAGCGCGTGATTGTGGGGGTGAATAAGTTTCAGATGGAGGATGGGGGGAATCCTCCGGCGTTGCGGATCGATCCGGCGATGGAGCGGTCGAGGATCGAGGGCGTGCGTGAACTGCGGGCGGGGCGCGATGCGGTGGGGTGGAAGCTGGCGCTCGATCGGCTGGGTGTGGCGGCTCGTTCGACGGAGAATTTGATGCCTTGTATTGTGGAGGCGGCGCAGGCTTATGCGACTGTGGGGGAGATTTCAGATACGCTGCGCGAGGTGTTCGGGGAGTATCGGGATGCGGGGTAAGGTGGGGCAGATTTCCGATCTGCCCTCGGCATGGGCTCGCGGAAGACTCGCGGGCAGATCGGAAATCTGCCCCACGGGACACGGACGATGAATATACGAGCGGAGATGGTCGCGGGGGATCTCGAGAAGAAGATCGTCAGGCTGTTCGACATTTCCGCGCGGAAGCTCCAGTCTCTGGCGCGGTCGTGGGATCCGGCACAGGGGGCTCCGGTCTTCACCGTTGACGGCAAATATACGAGCCGCGGCTGGACGGAATGGACGCAGGGATTTCAGTTCGGCTCGCCCCTGCTCCAGTTCGACGCCACCGGCGACCGGGCATTCCTCGATTACGGGCGCGACCAGACGGTGCGGTTCATGCCCTCCCATATCACGCACCAGGGGGTTCACGACCACGGCTTCAATAACATCAGCACATTCGGCAATCTGCTGCGGCTGATGAACGAAGGCCGCATTGCCGAAGACGGGTGGGAACGGCGGTACTATGAGCTGGCGCTCAAATGTTCGGGTGCGGTGCAGGCCATGCGCTGGTCGCGGACCGGGGGGGGCGGCGGTTATATCTATTCCTTCAATGGGCCGCATTCGCTGTTCGTCGACACCATCCGATCATTGCGCGCGCTGGCGGTAAGCCATCGATTGGGGCATGTGCTGATGGGCGAAAACGATCGGCGCGTCTCGCTCGTCGAGCGCCTTATTGAACATGCGCGCGCGACGGCGCTTTACAACGTTTATTACGGCGAGGGCCGCGATGCTTACGACGTCGCCGGGCGTACCGCGCACGAGAGTATTTTTAATATTAATGACGGGCAATACCGCTGCCCCAGTTCGCAACAGGGTTATTCGCCTTTCAGCACGTGGACGCGCGGACTGGCTTGGGCGATGTGCGGTTTTGCCGAATTGCTGGAGTTCATTGCCACGCTGCGGGCCGAGGATCTTGACCCTTTGGGCGGGCGTGAAGAGATTGAATTCACGATGCGGCGCGCGGCCATGGCGACCTGCGATTTCTATATCGCGAACTCGGCCGCGGACGGGATTCCTTATTGGGACACGGGGGCGCCGAATCTGCATAAACTGGGCGACTGGGGCAGCCGGCCCGCAGATCCTTTTAATCGGTACGAACCCGTGGATAGTTCCGCCGCCGCCATCGCCGCGCAGGGGTTGCTGCGGCTGGGCCGTTATCTGGGGGAAAGCCGTTACTGGAACGCCGGTCTGACGGTGTGCGACGCGCTCTTCGACGAGCCGTATCTGAGTTCAAGCGATGAACACCAGGGCCTGATCCTGCACGCGGTCTATCACCGGCCCAACGGTTGGGACGCAGCGCCGGATGCGGATGGCGTGCCGCGCGGCGAAGCGTGCATGTGGGGCGATTATCACGCGCGGGAAGTGGCGCTCTACCTTCTCAGGGTGGTCCGCAACGGGCCCTACCTGGTATTCGGCTAAAATGCGGCTATGGCCGATCCGGATGTGTTCGTCGTCGGTGGCGGGCCGGCTGGCCTGGCGGTGGCCATCGCCGCGCGGCGCAAGGGTTACAGCGTGGTGGTGGCGGACGGCAATCTCCCGCCCATCGACAAAGCCTGCGGCGAAGGGCTGCTGCCGGACTCGCGGCGCGCGGCGGCTCGCATCGGTATCCAGGTGCCCGATTCGCTGGGATTCGAGTTTCGCGGCATCCGTTTCCATGGCGCGGGGCGATCGGTAGAGGCCGATTTCCCGCGAGGCGAGCTGGGCATCGGTGTGCGCCGCGTTCGTCTCCACGAGATGCTGGTCGAGACGGCCGATCAGGCGGGCGTCGAACTGCGCTGGGGAGCGCCGGTGACGGGGATCGAGGAGATCCGCGCACGCTGGACTATCGGTGCCGATGGCGCCCGATCGCGCGTGCGGCGCTGGGCGGCACTCGATGGCTGCGTGCGTAATTCGCATCGCTTTTCGTACCGGCGCCATTACGCGATGGCGCCCTGGACGGATTACGTGGAAGTCCACTGGGGCGAGGGCTGCCAGATTTACGTTACGCCCGTGGGCCCGAATGAAGTCTGTCTGGCGCTCATCTCGCGCACGCCGGAGCTGAGGCTCGACGATGCGCTGCCCCGTTACTTCCCTGCACTGCACGAGCGCGTGGAGGGAGTCCCGGCAGCGAGTCGCGAACGGGGGGCGGTTACGGCAACTATGCGACTCCGTTCGGTGGCGCGCGGCAATATGGCGCTGGTGGGCGATGCGTCGGGGTCGGTGGATGCTATCAGCGGGGACGGCCTTTGCTTGAGTTTCAAACAGGCCGCGCTGCTCACCGATGCCATGGCGCGGGGAGATTTGGAGCGCTATGACCGAGAGCACCCAGGGCTGGCGTTCAAGCCGAATTTCATGACCAGGACGATGCTGGTGCTGGATCGCGGACCGGAGATTCGCCGCTGGGCATTCGGGGCGCTTTGCGCGCAGCCCTGGGCATTTGAACGGTTACTGGCGCTGCATGTTGCGTGATTTCACCGGGGCGTACTGGTCTGCGGCGGGTTGGCAGTCCTCGGGAGGCCGATTACTACCAATCGGGCTTCACCGGCGGCCACCAATCGACCGGACCGCCGACGCCACGTTTTCAACGGTGCGAGGGCAGATCGGAAATCTGCCCCACCAGGGCGCGCAGGGCTTCCTCCACATGGCGTTCCGGTTGGAACTGTGAGGAGAATACGTTGCGTAGCAAGCCGTCGCGATCGACGACGAAACTGGCGCGGCCGGGGATCACGCCGAAGGTCGAGCGTACGCCGTAGAGCTTGCGCACGCGGCCGTTCGCATCGCTCAGCAGAGAATACGGCAGGCCGAATTTGGCGGCGAATTGTTGATGCGAGGCGGTTGAATCGGAGCTGATCCCCAGTATCCGGACGCCTTTCGCCTGGAAGGTTTCGAAGCGGTCGCGAAAGCCGCAGGCTTCTTTGGTGCAGCCGGTGGTGTCGTCCTTCGGATAAAAGAAAATCACTACAGCGGATTGGCCGCGAAACTGGCTGAGACGCACGAGGTCGCCGTTCTGATCGGGAAGTTCGAAATCCGGCGCCGGCTGGCCGGGTTTGAGGGACATCAGGCGCCCCAGCAATAGGCGGCTACGGCTTTATCGATATTTTGATCGCTCTCGAGGAGACGCATCAGTTCGAGTTGCAGGGCGCTGACGAGAGCGTACCAGCTTGCCTCGATCACGTCCTCCGAAACACCGACGGTGGACCAACTCTTCTGGCTGTCCGACCATTCGACCAGCACGCGAACCTTGGCGGCGGTGCCTTTCTTCGAATCGAGAACGCGCACTTTGTAGTCGGTGAGGTGCACGTCATTAATGCCGGGGAGCGCGGAGAGGCATTTGCGCAGACACACGTCGAGGGCATGCACGGGGCCGTGTCCCGTAGCATTCATCTCGGTGTGCTCGCCGTCGCGCAGTCCGATGCGGACTTTGGCCTTGGCCTCGCCCGACCGGATGGTGACTTCGTAATCCTCTACCTCGAAGAACTGCACGCCGGGATAGAGAGCCTGGCGGACGAACAGCTCAAAGGTTCCGTCGGCGGCCTCGAGATCGTAGCCTTCGTATTCGGCTTGCTTGACGCGGTCTACCAAGGCGCGGCGTGTGTCGCTGCTGAGGCGCTCAGCGAGGAAGTCATAGCCGCGCAGCATGTAATCGACATTGCTGCGTCCCGAAAGATCGCTCACGAGAACGCGCTGCCGGTTGCCGACAAGCTCAGGGGAAATGTGCTCGTAGGTGGTCGAGTCTTTGAGCACGGCGCTGACGTGGATGCCACCCTTATGTGCAAAGGCGCTTTGGCCCACGAAAGCCTGGCCGCGCGGGATCTGCAGATTGGCCAGTTCGGCTATGAAGCGTGCTACAGAGGTGAGCAGCTGGAGCTTATCCGGGCCGATCGTCTGGTGCCCGAGTTTTAATTCCAGATTGGCAATGATACTCGCGAGATTGGCATTGCCGCAGCGTTCGCCGTAGCCGTTGATGCAGCCCTGTACATGCGACACGCCTTCTTTAACGGCGGCCAGAGCGTTGGCTACGGCGACATCGGAATCGTTATGCGGATGGATGCCGATGACGCCATCGAACTTCGCGCGCACGTCGGCGACGATGCCGGTGAGGAATTCGGTGAGCGTGCCACCGTTGGTGTCGCAGAGGCAGAGCACGTCGGCCCCGGCGCTTTTGGCGGCGGCGAGAGTTTCGAGGGCGTAATCGCGATTGTGGATGTAGCCGTCGAAGAAATGCTCGGCATCGTAGACGACTTCCTTGCCGTGGGCTTTCAGATACGCCACGGTCTCGGAGATCAGCAGGAGATTCTCTTCGAGGCTGATGCCGAGGGCGCGATGCACGTGGTGATCCCAGCTCTTGCCGAAGATGGCCACTACGGGTGTACCGGCATCGACGAGCTCGCGGACATTACGATCCTGCTCGACGGGATTCTTCGCGAAGCGCGTGGATCCGAAGGCTGTGAGTTTGGCGTGCTTCAGCTTCAGATCGCGCGCGCGCGCGAAAAATTCCTTGTCCTTAGGATTGGAACCGGGCCATCCGCCTTCAATGTAGTCGATACCGAGCTCGTCCAGTTTCTGCGTAATGAGGATTTTGTCCTCCACGGAAAAAGAGACGGCTTCGCCCTGCGTGCCGTCGCGAAGAGTGGTGTCGAAAGTTTGAATGCGCATGGTGGTTAATTGGCGTCAGGCGGTTACGGCTGCCTGCTCCTCGGGGATTCCTTCTTCTTTTTTGCGTTTCAGGAACGGCATCATGGCGCGGAGTTCCTTACCTACCGTTTCGATCAGCT
This sequence comes from Terriglobia bacterium, assembly GCA_963719785.1. Classification (GTDB taxonomy): domain Bacteria; phylum Acidobacteriota; class Terriglobia; order Bryobacterales; family Bryobacteraceae; genus BOG-234. The sequence continues at coordinate 445,576 of CAVRCX010000018.1, read as the reverse complement.
GGTCGTGCTGGGATTCGCGCATGTGGAGGAACTTGTGGCGGCCGGATTTGTTTTCGGCGATCCACTGGCGGGCGAATTCGCCCGATTGAATCTCAGATAGGATGCGTTTCATCTCGGCGCGGGTTTCATCGTTGACGATGCGTGGGCCGCGTGTGTAATCGCCATACTCGGCGGTATCGGAGACGGAGAAGCGCATGTAGTTGAGGCCGCCTTCGTAGATCAGATCGACGATGAGCTTGAGCTCATGAAGGCATTCGAAGTAGGCGATTTCCGGCGCGTAGCCGGCGTCGACCAGGGTCTGGAAACCAGCGCGGATCAGTTCGGAAGTGCCACCGCAGAGCACGGCTTGTTCGCCAAAGAGATCGCTCTCGGTTTCCTCGCGGAAGGTGGTTTCGATGACTCCGGCGCGCAGACTGCCTAATCCTGTTGCGTAGGCCAAGGCATTATCGAAAGCTTTGCCTGAGGCGTCCTGCGCGACTGCTACGAGCGCGGGAACTCCGGAGCCTTCGGTGAAGACTTCGCGGACGCGATGTCCGGGGGCTTTGGGGGCGATCATGGAAACGTCGACGTCGGCGGGCGGCTTGATAGCACCGAAATGGATGCTGAAGCCGTGCGCGAACATGATCGTTTTGCCCTTGGTGAGGTGCGGCGCGATGTCGGTTTCGTAAAGCGGGCCCTGGATGTGATCGGGTACGAGGATCATCATCACGTCGGCGGCCTTGGCGGCTTCGGCGGTGTCGAGAACCAGCAGGCCGGCGGCTTTGGCCTTGGCCCGGCTCTTTGAGTTGGCGGGGAGGCCTACCACTACGTCGAGGCCGGAATCGCGCAGGTTGAGCGCGTGGGCGTGGCCCTGGCTTCCGTAGCCTATGATGGCGATCTTCTTGCCTTTGAGCGGCGAAATGTTTCCGTCTTTTTCGTAAAAGCGTCTTGGCATTTAGGAGAACTTGTCCTTGTTAGTTTGGAATAGTGGTGGGCAGGTCGGCAACCTGCCCCACCAGCGCTACGGGTGGTTGCAGCCTTAGTTTTCTGGACTCCAGCGACATGGCTACTCCTCCGGAGCGGGAGACTTCGCTTTCGCCGTAGCTGCGCATTACATCGATGAATTCGTCGAGCTTCTCGGGTTCTCCGGTGGCCTCGATGGCGAAACCTTCCACGGACGAATCGACTACTCGGGCGTGGAAGATCTCGGCCTCTTTGAGAACCGCGGTGCGCGATTCCTGCGGGCAGCGTACACGCAGCAGCACCATCTCGCGGATCACGGCGGGTGAATCCGTCAGATCGGTGGCCTGGAGGACGTTCACCAGTTTGTTCATTTGTTTGATGACCTGTGTGCGGAGGCGGTCTTCCACCTCAACCGTAATGGTCATGCGGGAGAGCTCGGGGTCGATCGTTTTAGCTACCGTAAGGGTCTCGATGTTATAGCCGCGGGCCGAGAGCAGGCCGGTGACGCGTAGCAGCGCGCCGGGCTTGTTCTCAAGAAGGATGGAAATTGTCTGAAGCATTTTTTAGATTCCTTACACTGCCACCGGTTCCACGGGGCCGAAGACCATGTCCTGAATGGCTCCTCCGGCCGGCACCATGGGGTACACGTTTTCTTCGGGCGAGACCATGACGTTGAGCAGATACGGTCCCGGCTCATTGATGGCTTCCTGCAGAGCCTGGGTGAGCTGCCACGGCTTGTCGATAGTCCGGCCGCGGAAGCCATAAGCCGCCGCGAGCTTTTCGGCATCGGGGAAGCAGCTCATATCCACCGCGCTGAGGCGGTTGTTATAAAACAGTGTCTGCCATTGCCGGACCATGCCGAGATAGCCGTTGTTCATCACGATGATCTTGATGGGCAGGGCGTGGGTCATGATGGTGGCGAGTTCGGGGATGGACATCTGGAAGCCGCCGTCGCCGCAGATGGCGAATACCAGTTTATCGGGGCGAGCCATCTGCGCTCCCATCGCCGACGGGAGGCCGAAACCCATGGCGCCGAGGCCGCCGGAGTTGATCCAGAGGCGCGGTTCGTTGAAGCGAATCAATTGCGCGGCCCACATCTGGTGCTGGCCGACGTCGGAACAGACGATGGCCTGGCCGCCGGAGAGGCGGTCGATCTCATCCATAAGATGCTGCGGCTTGATTTCGTTTTCGGCGTGCGGGCGATCGTAAGGGCGCTCGGCTTTCCAATCGCGGATGCGGGTCCACCACTGGCGGCGGGCTTCGGATTTCTTCTTGCCGAATTCGGGCTCGAGTTCCTGGACAACCTTATTTAATTTCTGCAGGACGCGCTTGACGTCGCCGACGATGGGGATATCGGGAGTGCGATTCTTGCCGATTTCGGCGGGGTCGATGTCCACGTGGATGACGCGGGCGTGGCGGGCGAAGGATTGGAGCTGGCCGGTGACACGATCGTCGAAGCGAGTGCCGAGGGCGATGAGCAGATCGCATTCCGTCATCCCCATGTTGGCCGCGTAGCTGCCGTGCATGCCGGGCATGCTGATGTAGTTGGGATGGCTGCAGGAGAGTCCGCCGAGGCCCATGAGCGTGCAGACGGCGGGGGCATCGGAGAGCTCGACGAACTCCTTGAGTTCGGGCGCGGCGTTGGCGGCGACGATGCCGCCTCCCGCATAGACCATGGGGCGCTCGGCTTCCCAGACGAGTTGCGCGGCGCGGCGGATCTGGCCGGTGTGGCCTTCGGTGAAGACCTTATAGCCGGGGAGGTGGATGGTGTCGACGGGGGTGTAGTGGCCGCGGGCCTGGAAAACGTCCTTGGGAATATCGACGAGCACGGGGCCGGGGCGACCGCTGGCGGCGAGATAGAAGGCCTCGTGAACGATCTGCGGAAGCTCCTGCAGAGTTTTCACCATGAAGTTGTGCTTGGTCGAAGGGCGCGTGATGCCGAAGGTGTCGGCTTCCTGGAAAGCGTCGCTGCCGATGAGCTTGGAGTGGACTTGGCCGGTGATGGCGACGAGGGGGATGGAATCCATCAGGGCGTCGACGAGGCCGGTCACCAGGTTGGTGGCGCCGGGGCCGGAGGTGGCACAGCAGACGCCGACCTTGCCGGTGGCACGGGCATAGCCTTCGGCGGCGAAGCAGGCATTCTCTTCGTGGCGCACGAGGATGTGCTTGATGTGGTGGGAGTAGAGGGCGTCGTAGAAGGGAATGGTGACGCCTCCGGGATAGCCGAAGAAGCAGTCGACGCCTTCACGGGTGAGGCATTCGAGGAGCATTTCGGCGCCGGTCATGAGTTGGCCGGTTTCCACGCGTTTGGCGGGGGCGGGATGAACTTCGGGAGCTTGCATACGTTAAGGTCGACTCCTGTTTAGAACCTAAAAAAGCCTGCATCAATAAAAAAGGCCACCGGCTGAGGTTGTTCACCCCGCTGATGGCCTCGGAACTGCTCTGCCCGGGGCTTCAGACGGGGCCGGCTACAACGACCACAATAATGCCTGTGACTACGACGAGTACAGGGACGGTCGCGGTAATTCGGCTTGTGAAGCTGGAGGGCATTGCTATGAAGTTTTAGTTTACGGGCTAAGTTTTGGAAATGCAAGTAGGTCTTGATATTAATAATATTTATGCTTTGGGGTTGACCGGGTCCGAATCGCGTCTGAGACGGGATGTTTTGGGACCCTGAGTCCCAATTGCCTTTGTTTATTTTCATGGGGTTAGGGGGAAAATTGGGTCTGCTTTTACAAAAAACACCTTGCGCCCACAGGTTCCGACCGGGCGGCGGTATTTCGCAGGGATCCTCGTCGGCAGGGGTTTGGCAGGTCATTTCGGCTTAACTTAGCAGTCGGGCAAACCTTTTCGTTATGGCAGGGCCTTGTTTCAGCTGTAAATTATTGAAACGATGGGATGAAATATATTCTCCTTAGCGGTGATCGATGTTGCGCGGTCGGCGCCGCAACTCGTTCCTTACGGCTGAGGGGGAGCATCGGACAGATGCTCATCCTTCTCGATGACAACGCTTGCTCTACGGATCGTAATTCAGTGCATCGCCCTTGAGAGACACAGCAGTCAAGGGCGTTTCACATTACGATTGCGGCGAAATCTCCTCGAATGAGACGTGGGAATCGCGACTGATGGCATACTTATGTGCAGGTAAGTCTTCCCATGCCGGCAGCGAGCGTCACCAGGATCACCATCGAACCAGGTAAGCGTGGCGGAAAGCCGTGCGTCCGCGGACTCCGAATCACGGTCTGGGACGTCCTCCGGTGGTTGGGCGCCGGGATGACAGAGGAGCAGATTCTCGACGAGCATCCTGACCTTGAGAAAGCTGATTTCGCCGCTGTATACCAGTCCGCCGCCGATGCGGGGCGCCGAGCGAATCTCGTTTGAGCCTCCTTCTGGACGAGAACCTCTCACCACGACTGATTCCTCGCCTGACGTCCCTCTTCCCCGGCCTCACCCATGTGAGTGATGTTGGCCTCAGACAGGCGGACGACAAGACGACCTGGGATTGGGCGAGGCAAAACAGCTATACCTTGTGACTGCGGATTCCGATTTCGTAGCGATACTCAGCCAGACTGGCGCGCCACCCCAGGTTGATTCATATCGAGCGGTGCGACTTGCCTTTCCGGGTAATCGAGGAACTTCCTCGCCACAACGCGATTCGGATCTCCGAATTCGAGAAGGACCCCCACTCGAGTCTGCTTGTTCTTCGCCCGCTTTCGTTGAAGCCTTCGACCAGGGTGCAGCCGAACCGTCGCATGCTATGTTTTTAGCGTGCGGGCCGGATCTTTGATTGTCAGCCTGTTTGTGTTGGCACTCACGCCCTCGGCTGCGCGTGCCCAAGATTTGTACCGGCCACTGAGGGACCAGCAGTCCCCCCAGGGTATCGCCTACACCCGCTACTTCACCAAAGATCGTTTCGGCAGGAAGATTACCTTCTATGTAAGTGGCGACCAGAGCCAGCGGCTACCTCTCGTAGTGTCGGTCCTGGGATCTGGAGCGTACTCGAATTTCATCCGGCGAAATGGCCAAATCCTGGACGCTCATAGAATACAAAGAGAGGTGTTCGGCATAAAAGCCCACGTTCTGATTGTCGAGAAACCCGGCGTCGAATTTTTAGAGCAACATCCGAATCAGGGCACCGCGGTTGACGGTTCACTCGAATTTCGACGTGAACACACGCTCGAGCGATGGTCGGAGGCGATTTCAGCGGCTCTGCGCGCTGCGCGAACACTGCCCCTTGCAGACCAATCCAGGAGTCTGCTTATCGGGCACTCCGAAGGCGGCATTACTGTTGCGCGCGTGGCTGCAGAGAATCCGCTTGTGACTCACGTCGCCGCGCTCGCCAGTAGTGGGCCGACACAACTCTACGATTTCCTGGACAGTGCCCGGAAAGGGACTCTCTACGATGCGCTGCCACACGACCCTTCCATTCAGGTTGCACAGCTTTTAAAGGACGTCGCCGCGATCTATGCCGACCCGAACGATCCCGACAAGTTTTTCCTGGGCCATCCATACTCGCACTGGTCATCCTACCTGAAGGCGTCCACGGCAGATGAGCTTTCCAAAACCGCGGCGCGGATCTTTATTGCGGTAGGCGGCGCGGACACCATCCATGCGAGCCAGTCCTTTGACGTGCTCTATTCCACTCTGCTGAGCAAGCAGAAAGACGTTACAGCCAAAGTTCTGGACGGAGCGGACCACGGTTTCCAAGTGCACGATCAACCGGCCCGCGATGGATATGAGGAAATCTACGTTGCTGTCCGCGATTGGTTCTTCCAGTAATTGGCGAACTCTCGACTAGTGGCGCAGCGTTTACCTTCCGGCGCTACGGCGGAACCCATTTGGCCACTGGTAAACCGAGATGCCAGTTTCAGGCCGAAGCGCTATACGCGCTTTGGGGTCACTGAGTGCTGAGGCGGGGACAAGGGCTCCCGCCCCTTTCCCCGCACCCCTTTCTCGGCTACTGGCGCCCTTCCTTCGCTTCGCTTGATCAGTTTCCGTCCGGAATGGGTGATCGGCTTCCCTCCGGAATCACTGATCGCCTTGAGCGGAATCCTCAGATGCGTTCGATGTAGCTGATCCCTCGATCAGGACTGCGCCTCAGGGCCCGACCGGCACTTCGTGGCCCGCGGAACGATGGCGGTGTGGGTGACTAATTAAGCGGTGTGGCGGTCAGAAATTCTCGATCATCATCAGGTCGGAGCCGGTATTAGCGCTCCGGCTCAGGAGAATTGATTTACCGTCAGGCGAGACGGTCAGGCCTTGCCAGAGGTGGCCGCCGACTTTCCCGAGCAAACGGCTGGTCTTGCCTGTGAATTCGTAGAATTCGAGCGGATAGAACCCGTCGTCCCTGCGCGCGCCGACATAGTAGATGCCGTCCTTTATTGGGAAGAAGGCTTTGTAGTAGACATAGGACAGTATCTGGCGCTCTTCGCCTCCCGAGAGCGGCTGAGCGTACACGGGCCCAACATTGCCCTTCATATAAAACAGCGTCGAATTGTCGGCTGAAACATAGGCCGTCGTTCCGCTGCCATGCTTCGTTGTCTGTTCCACGGGCCCGCCGGTAAAAGGAATGCGCCAGATCTGGCCCTTTCCGTTGAAATAGATCCACTTGCCGTCGGGCGACCAGAAAGGCGAGTTCGCGCCGCCCCAGGATTCTGGCGTAACCCTCCTGGGTGAGCTTCCATCCGCTTCGATAACCCAGATACCAGGCTGACCGTTCTGTGCATATGAGTCAAACGCGATCCAATGGCCATCGGGGGACCAGCGAGGCGTTCCCTGGTTAACTCCGGGTCCCCTGGTCATTTCGACTGGTCTGGATCCGTCGGCTTGGGTAACCCAGATCTCCGTACCTTCTCCGGCGCGATCCGAGCAAAACACGATTTTGGTTCCGTCGGGCGAGTATTGAGGAGCGTATTCCCACAGCGACGACGTAATGAGGGGCTTCACCTCTGAGCTGCCGTCGGTGTTGTAGCGCCAGATATCGGGATCTTCGAGCGAGTTTTCAAACACCAGGCGAGCCGCCGCGAGAGACGCTGATGGTGCGGAAGCCCTTGGGCCCGAAATCTCGATCCGCTGCGGGCTGCCGCGGCCATCGCTCCCCGTTCGCCACAGGTAAGACAGGGTCCCGAAGTTCTGCACGCCCGGATAGATCAGCGAACGCCCGTCGCGGCTCCACGCCAGACTGTAGATCCCCAGGCCCGGGTGCGCGATCTGCCGGGGATTGCCGTCAGGGGAGCCGTCCGAGCGCAATTGCTGGAGGTAAATGTCACAGACATACCGGCTGACGCAATTCGCGAATGCCAGGCTGCTCCCGTCCGGAGAGAACGCGGGCGCGTCGTCAAACATGCGGAAATTCGGATTGGGAACACGGCGCGGCTCTCCTCCCTCCGTCGACAGGATGAAGATCGCGCTGTGGAACGCACCGCCCTGGGCGAGCGCCAGCCATTTGCCATCGGGCGACCAGGAGATCTGACCTCTCACCTCGATGTCGCGGACCTTTCGTTCCGGTCCTCCCAGGGCCGAAACCGTATAAATGCCGTGGCCGACAGGAGGGCCTCCCAACTCCAGCCCACGTACAAAGGCGATCCGCTTGCCGTCCGGGGACCAGACCGGATATCCGTCAGGGCCGCTGGTCAGCCGCAGGGCGTTGGGTTCGCCGAGTAACTTGACGTAGATCCCGGGATTCACTCCCTTCTCGCCATCCCAGTAAAAGGCCACCTGTCTGCCATCGGGGGAAAATGCCGGAGACTTCTCGGCACCCTCATAGGTCGTCACGGGAACCAGCTTCTGAGGAGGTAATGGCGCAGTGCGAAACTTCACGAACCACAGGCCTGCATTCAGGACCAGGAGGACCCCGACAGCCATGAGAACCCATCGCCACACAAATCTTTCTCTGACGCGGAAGGGCTGACTCGGGACCGGAGCGGCGGGAGTTGCCGGAGCAACATGCTCCTGGGCCGGTTCTCTCCCGACCTCTTCCTCGACCTCCTCGTCAATCTGCGCCACAAACCGGTAGCCCACAGTGGGAACGGTCTCAATGTAGCGGGGGGCTTTGGGGTCGTCGTCGAGAGCCTTCCGAATCTGGGCGACCATCTTCGTCAGCGAGTTATCCGAGACGAAAGTGCTGCCCCATACCGTAGCAATAATTTCGTCTTTGGGAATCGCCCGGTTAGGGTTCTCAACCAGAAACAGGAGCAAACGGAAGGATTTCGGCTCCAGCGGGCGAATTTCGGAACTGACCGTAACTCTCAGATTCTGAACGTCAATTTCGACCTGATCGAACCGGTAGCAGCGGTTCTTCACATCCTTCACAATTCCCCCACAACGTTTCAGAAAACCTTCAGGCTTCCGGCAAGACCCGCATGTGCAGTCCGCCCCAGACTGCACTCATGCGATGCGTAAATGACACTAAACTGCTGCTGGTTTTTTCAATTATTATAGCCGCGGTTCCCGCCTTTGGCGAGGTTAAGATGCAGGTTCGGGACGGCCTCCCCATCGTCGAGGGTGTCTATGTGAATGGCCACGGACCGTACCGGTTCCTGCTGGATACGGGCACGAACGTCGACCTCATCGAGACTAAACTGGCGCGCTCGATCGGGTTGCGGGCAACCTTTCAGAAGGAGTTGGGGTCGGCCTCGGGCGCCACGACGGTCTCGGGAGGGGACGGTTTCGAAGTGGCGCTCGACTTGGCACGGGCGGACCAACAGGAATTCCTGTTCCTGGGAATGGAGGCCATCCGCGACCGGTGGCCCGACGTTCAGGGCGTACTCGGCCAGGAGTTTCTGTCACGATTCGATTACCTGCTGGATCTGCGAAGCAAGCGGCTGGAATTCAGAAAGCAGGATTGCATCGGGACGCGCACGCGGTTCACCATGACCATCGGCCGGCCTGTGATATCCACCAGCCTGGGCGATCTGGTTCTGGACTCCGGTGCGGGGCGGCTGGTTCTTTTCGGGGTGGAGCCGGAAATGGTCGGTTCGGATAAGAGCGCGCTGAAAACCGTCGCCGGCTCCCATGCAATTGGCGCGGTGTCGAGTAAGCCGCTGGTCATTGAAGGTCGCAGGATCTGGCCGGGAGAGACCCTGGCCCTGCCGCGCGCACCCGAGCCTGGAGTAGGCGGATTACTGCCGGTCAGTCTATTCAAGAGGATTTACGTCAGTAATTCAGAAGGCTACGTTGTGCTCGAGTAAGCGGCGCCCTTCGATGAATTCAGGCGGTCGCTTGATTCATGCCCTCGTCTTGTAAGCCTCCCCAGAATATGTGGTCCGGTGTTTCGAGATGCTTGATGGCTTTCGTTATTTCAGGAACCGGAACTGGCTCGTCTGCTTCCCGGCTCACAAAAAAACACACTGGTCCACTGCCGCGCAGAAAAGGGGGCAAGGCGGGCTGGGTGCGGGGGCTCATGTATCGTCCGGTAACGCGGGCAATCTCGATCCGGCTGCCCGCGCCGGACATAGCCTTAGCTCAGCAACTTGCGGGCAGGAAGGGACTCCCTTATCAGACGTACATTAAGCAATTGCTTCATGATGCGCTTGACCGGGAGCGCGGAGCCGACTCGTGACGAGTGGCTGGCGATAACCGGGCGCACATCCGCGCCGGCATCCGGCACCGTGCGATTCAGCGACGGCCGGAGCGGCGGCGGCCGCTCGAGAAGCTTCTGGTAAATGTGGCAGGCGGCGGGTCGGCGGCTGGCTGACTGGAACTCATGGAAGCCAGAAACGCCTGAACATCGCTCACCAGCCCGATCGGCCGCGGCAAGGCGGGCAGTTCGCGATACTGCACCTGAATCCCCAGTACACTTTCATAACTCCGCACATCGGCGCGTTCGAGCGGAGTCACGAAGGTCCAGGAGGCGCCGCGTGCGCCGGCCCGTCCGGTGCGCCCCACACGATGAATGAAATTCTCCGCTTCCCGCGGCAAATCGTAGTTCACCACGTGGCCGATATCATCCACATGAATGCCGCGGGCGGCGACATCGGTAGCCACAAGTACGCGGTAGACGCCGTCTTTGAAACCCTGCAAGGCTTCGTTACGCTGGCTCTGCGAGCGGTCGCCGTGGATACAGGCCACTTTGCATCGGCCGCGCTCCAGAAATTTAGAGAGCCTGTCGGCGCCCTCTTTGGTACTGACGAAAACCAGGAACGAACCCTTCTCCTGCTTCAGCAGATGGACGAGAAGGTCGAACTTGGAGGCTTGCGGCACTTCGTAGCAGAACAGATCGATCTGGCTGGCTGTTTCCGCGGACGCCTCCACCGCGACTCGTACCGGATCGCGCACGTAACTATTGACAAGGTGAGCCACGGATCGCTCGATGGTCGCCGAGAACAGCATGGTCTGCCGTTTGGCGGGAAGCTTCTGCAGGATGGTTTCGAGAGAGGGCAGGAAGCCCATATCGAGCATGCGATCGGCCTCGTCGAGAACCACAGTGCCGGCACGCGAGAGATCGATCAGGCGCCGATCGAGATAGTCGCAGAGACGGCCTGGAGTAGCGATTACCACTTCAGCCCCGGCCTTGATATCGCGCAACTGGTTGGCCTCGCTTAAGCCGCCCACTACAACGGCGGTGCGAATGTGCATGCCTTCGGCGATTTGCCGGAACGCCGCATCGATCTGGATGGCCAGTTCGCGCGTGGGGCTGAGGATGAGGACTCTAACGACTTTGCCGCGCGGAACGGCAGCGAGAGCCTCAATGACAGGGATTGCGAACGCCAGTGTCTTGCCGGTGCCGGTTTGCGCGGTGGCGACCACGTCGCGGCCTTCCATAAGCGGCGGGATGGCCTGCGCCTGGACGGGAGTGGGAGTGACGAATTCGTTTTTAGCGAGGTTGTTCCGCAGTGCGGAGCAAAGATTGAGTTCAGTGAAATGCTTCATCGATTGCGTTCAGTGCTTCCGTGCATCAGGCATCGGCCGTTGCAACGTTCGCGCGAGCAGTTTCCGACTGGCAGAGAAGCACCCGGCAACCGGGCAGCCTGAACGTTGACATTCTAAGGATAACAGCGTCGATGCTTCTTCGATACTCGCGTTCGGCGGGCGGTAGCATAAGAGCAACGGGCCAGAAGCATTGGGTATGTCGCCACAGGGTCACGAGCGCATCGATCGACGCAGCCTGGCGCTGCACCACGCCATTGCGGAAAAACTGCGGGCGCAGCCTTCGCTGATCGGTATTGCCCACGCGAACCTGGAGCGCTGGGCCGCGACGGCGGGCCGGTCAACCCCTTATCTGGATGAATGGAGGCGCATTCTGGATGGCCCGCTGGAGGACGTTCTGCGGCTGATGAGCAGGAGGGGGAGCGGATGACCGCTCTGCGCCAGTGTTCTCCGTTTGCGGGTGTGCTGGAGCCAAAAGAGCGCTGGGCGGTTTACGCGCGCTTCGAACCGGAAGAAACGGCATGACCCGTGAACAGCTTGAGCATGTGATCCGCGCATCGGCCGCTATTGCCGGCGTGCGTGACATCGTGGTCATCGGGAGCCAGGCCATTCTGGGCCAGTTCCCTTCAGCCCCGCTGGAATTGCTTGTGTCCCGTGAAGCCGATGTTTATCCGCTGGAGCATCCGGAGAGAGGCGATCTGATCGACGGGACGATAGGAGAGGGGGTCGCCGTTTGAGCGGACTTTCGGATACTACGCTCACGGCGTGGACGATACCACGGCAGTGCTTCCTGAAGGCTGGCGCGAGCGTCTGATTGCCGTAGCCGGCGAGAATACCGATGCGGGCCGAGGCTGGTGCCTTGAAGCGCACGATCTGGCGATCGCGGCTGCCGGCTACCAGACTTGTCGATGAAGTGCGGCAATTAACCGAGGTGCGGATCTCGGCAGACTTCAGACCGGCGGTCTGAAAGCTGCGCGGGATGAAAAAGGGGCAGACGACAATTGCCTGCCCCGTTTTTTCTCAGGGCCGCTCGGGCTTGCCATGTTCCCCGGCGGGTTTGTTGCGTTCGGCTGCCGGTCTCGCAGCCGGATGCGGCTGAGGCGGAGGCGTACGGGCAGCGGGATGTTCCGCAGCGACATTCGCATGTTGTGCGGGTGGGGCGCTGGGACGTGGTCCGCTTGCCGCGGCACCACGCGCACCGAATTGCTGGCCGCCCGGCCTTGCCATCGCCGCCGCGGCGGGATGTCCACCATTCACCGAAGCGAGTTGCCGGCGGTCGAGGCTTGCCGAGTGCTCATGTGACAGCTGATTCGGCGTGGCGGCCACATGCGATTCGCGCTCGGCCAGACGCTCTTCGAGCCGGGGCTGGGCGACGACGCCGCCCGGTCCATTGAAACTCGCGCGGTTTACGACCGTAGTGTTGCGGATCACGGTGCGATCGATGTAAGTGTTGTGGACGACCGTCGTGTTTACGTTCAGAACCGCGGTGTTATAGCGGAAAACGTTGCCCGCCCACGCGCCGCCGATGAAGCCCACCCCCGTGTATCCGAAGCCGTAATTGACGCCGCCGTAGAACCCGATGTGCGGGCCCCAGTAACCGGCATGCCAACCATAGAAGCCGCCCGCGAAGCCCCAGTAACCGGGAGTCCAAAGCAGGCCGGGCCTAGGCGGCGCCACCCAGACTCCCGGCACCCAGTAGTAACCGTCCGGCCCATAGGCCCAATAGCCCGGGGTCCAGAGGTAGCCGTCGACGGGGCAGGGGGGCTGCACGTACACGGGCAGCACCGGCGGCCCGATACGGATGGAAATTCCGATCCCGATCTGAGCCCTGGAAACCGCGGGGGCTGCCATCAACAAGAGACCGAGGGCGAGGCCCTGAGCCACCGTACCGATCCGCATTTTAGTTCTCTCCTGTCCGGTTAACCCCGAGTCTCGGCCGTGAAGTTGCGGAGGCACACGCGGTTGGCCGATTAAATCATGTTCAGAAAACATCCTGACGGTTTCAGAATCCGAGCCTTTCCTTCAGATTCCTGAGCCGATCCCGCGCGATGGGCAGTTCCGTCTTTGCGGCGTCATTCAGCCGCGCCACCATCTTCCCGTGGAACCACGAGGCAACCTCCGCCACCGCTGCGAGGTTCACCAGATACCCGCGATGAATGCGCACAAACTGCGCCGGGTCCAGCCTCGCTTCGAGTTGCACAATCGATTCGTCCACCACAAAATTCTTCCCCGGAGTGGCGGCGTAAGTCAGCTTGCCCTCGGCGAAAAAATGGGTGACTTTATCCAGGTCCACAAACTGAACGCGATCGCCGAGCTTCGAGGGAATGCGCCGCGGATATTGCCGGCCCACCTGCGCCAACGCTCCATTCAGCCGGGCGAGCATCGAGTGGAAGTCCTCTTTGTCCGCCGGACGGTTCTTTTCGAGCTTCGCCAGAGCCCGTTCGAGCGCCTCGGCGGTGACCGGCTTAAGCAGGTAATCGGTCCCGTTCGCCTCAAACGCACGCACTGCGTAGCGGTCGTAAGCGGTGGTGAAAACCACGGCGGGCCTTATGTCGCCGGCGCTCGCCTCGTCGAGGAGGCGAAGCAGTTCGAAACCGTTACAGCCCGGCATCTCGATATCGAGAAAAATTGCGTCCACCGCAGTTTCGCGCAGGCATCCGACAGCCTCAATCGGATCGCCGCTCATCCCTTCGATGCGCACCCGCCCAGTCTCGAGCAGCATGCGCGAGAGGCGCTGCAGCGCCAGTTGCTCATCGTCAACGAGCCAGACGCGGATCATGCGGATAGGGAAATCGCCACCAGCGTTCGTCCCCCGGCGGCGCTTACTTCAAGCGACGCCGTCGATCCGAACAGGCCGGCGAGGCGCTGTTCCAAAAGATCGAGCCCATGCCCGGGCTTGCGGCACGACAGCGGTTCGAAGCCGGGGCCGTCGTCGGACACCTCGACGCGCAATCTGCCGTCTTGAACCTTCGCCGAAACGACGATCTCGGCGCCTTCGCGCCTGCCCCCCACGGCGAACTTTACGCTGTTTTCGACAAGGGTCTGCACGGAGAGAGCAGGCACCATGTGCGTATTCGCCTCATCAGTGGCTTCGATGCGGTATCTCAGCCGCGCGCCGAAGCGCACCTTTTCGATCTCGAGATAATCCCGCGCAATGCGCAGTTCCTCGCTGAGGGCCACCACTCCCGCCACCTCGCTGTCGAGCGAGAAGCGCAACAATGCCGCCAGCCTTTCGATGGTGCGCTCGGCCTCTGCGGGGTCCTCGCGCACCAGGGCCGAAATCGAATTCAGGGTATTGAACAGAAAGTGCGGGTGAATACGCGATTCAAGCGATGCGAAGCGCGCTTCGGCCGCCACCTTGCGCTGCCGCTCCTCCGCCACCTGGCGCTGGTGCAGTTCTTCCCTGACGGCTTCCAGCCGATCCCGCAAAACGACGACTATCATGGTCAATACCCCGCCGGTGAAGGTGCTGAGCAGGCAGACCTTCAGGGATGCGGCGATGGTTGGCCCCAGATCGGCGTAGCGGATCAGATGCAGGGCAAGAAGAATCAGATTGGCGGCCATGCAGCCTGCCACGCCGAAGACCGCGAGCAGCGCCAGTCCGGCGACGATGCGCAGGGCCGCTGAACGGCGTCCCAGAACACACAGGGCCTTGCGCGACACGGCCCAACAGGGAACCCCGATGCATGTCGCATAGACGGTCCCGAACAGCACGTCGCGGGCTAACTGGCGCAGCGTCGAACCGGCGAACAGGTATTCGACGAGTCCGGGGATAGCGCCCAGACCCACGCACCAACCCGCGGTCTGAAGCGCCAATCGCCAGTGTTTATGCATGACCAAGCCTCAGTTTACTTTCCTGCCGTGGTGGCGGAGGCATGGCAACCCACGCAGCCAACCCCCTGCACTGTGTAGCGTTCGCCGTTCGCGTATTGCCGGGCCTGTTCGAGATGCCCCGACGCGGGCCCGAGGGCCGCCAGTTTATCGAACCACAAGCGAGCCTTCTCCGCGTTGCCGATGCGCGCGTATCCGTCGGCCAGCCCGAAGAGCAGTTCGCTCCGCATATGGATATCGAGCGTGTCGAAGTACGCCTTCTGCATCTCGTACACGTGTTCGTAATCGGCGAGAGCTTTCCCGATCAGCGGGACGGCGCGTTCGGGCGGAACCTGACGCGAGGCTGCGAACCACACGGCCGCGCGAGGGATCAGAACCGCGGGGTTATCGGGTTCGAGGGCTCCCGCTTTATCCATTTCAGCCACCGCCTTCGCCCAGAGCTCACCGCCGGATGCGTAATTACCCTTTTGAAATTCCCGCCCCGAGAGAACCATCAGCCCGCCGCCGTGCCAGGCCATGGCCTCGGGTGAAGGCTCTCCGGCCGAAGCCTGCATGGCTCGTTCGAAAGCGGCGTTGTCGCCAAAGAAGCCGGCGAAGAAATCGTTGCGAACCGTCGCGTCGAATTGCCCTGCCCACAGCGGGGCGATGGCGACGGCGGTCAGGAAAAGCGGTTTGCGGAACATTGTTTGTGTTGCCTCCGACTACGACACTACGCGGAAGCGCGAGGCTGCGTCCCCGGTTTTCCGATCAAGCGCGGGAAATGCCGACGAAGGGGGCAAATCGGGCGACGAACGCAGTCGATCATCGACTCTGCGAACGATGGCGGCGGCGTGATTTCAGGTCTCGGGCGTCTTGCACCGGCTTTGCCGACGCTATTCTGAAGATAGCCGCATGAAGATTGTCAGCGAGCGAATCAGGGCGGGGATTATCGTCTGCGGCACGACGGCTTGGTTCTTTTCTCCGTGCGCGATCTCTACCGCTCGCTGGCGCAGGCCAAGGAGCTGAAGGCGATTTCGCGAATCCAGTAAACAGGTGGGGCAGATTTCCGATCTGCCCGGAGGCGCCTCCGGAAACCCTCGGAACTCGCCCAGCAAAGACGCGGACAGATCGGAAATCTGTCCCACCGGGCCACTGGGCGTTGGCCTTCCATGAGGGAAGGCCAGGTTTTCTTACGAGTGGCCGTGGCCTAAGGTTGGGCCTGTGAAGGCAGTCTCTTCGGACTGCGCTTCCTTCCTGGCTTCTTCTTCCTTGCCCAGCAAACTCAGGGCGTTCGCGGTTACGTTCCCAACCGTGAAGCCCAGGTGCTTCATGATCTCGTCGCCGGGGGCGGAGGCTCCGTAGCGCTCGAGGCCGATGATGCGGCCTTCGTCTCCGGCGTAGCGATCCCATCCAAATGTAGTCGCGGCTTCCACCGTCACGCGCTTCTTTACCGACTTCGGGAGCACGCTTTCTTTATAAGCCGCGTCCTGGGCGTCGAAAAGATTCATGCTGGGCATGCTCACGATGCGCGCCTTGACCCCATACCCCTTGAGCTTCTCCTGCGCCTTCACGCAGAGCCCCACTTCGGAGCCGGTGCCGATGAGAATCAGCTCGGGAGCGCCTCCATCGGCTTCGGACAGAATATAAGCTCCCTTGGCGACGCCTGCGTCTTTGGAATTGGCACGGTCGAGATGTGGCACGTTCTGGCGGGTCAGGACGAAGAGCGTGGGTCCATCGTGCTGTACGGCCCAGGCCCATGCTTCGGCGGTCTCCGTCGGATCGGCGGGACGAATTACCGTGAGGCCGGGGATGGAGCGAACACCGGCGAGCTGTTCGACCGGCTCGTGAGTGGGACCGTCCTCGCCTACGCCGATACTGTCGTGGGTGAAGACGTAGAAGACCTTGATTTTCATCAGCGCGCCCAGACGTATAGCCGGCTTCATGTAGTCGGAGAAGACGAAGAACGTGGCGCTGAAGGGGAGTATTCCGCCATGCGCGGCCATGCCGTTGACGGCGGCTCCCATGGCATGTTCGCGAACTCCAAAGGCAACGTTGCGCCCGGCGTAGCCCCAGACTCCGCCCACTGCTCCGAGGGCTCCGGGACCGCCTTCCTCCGGAGGTTGGAAATCTCCAAGGCCCTTGAGCGCCGTATTGGTGGAGGGGTTGAGATCGGCCGAGCCGCCGATGATGTTGGGGATGCGCTTGGCAAGCGCGTTGAGGACTTCGCCCCCAGCCACTCGAGTAGCAATCGATTTATCGGAGGGCTTCCATTTGGGGATGTCGGCGGCCCAGTCGTCGGGCAGCTTGCCGGCGGCGATCATTTCGAATTCCGCTCCTTCGGCTGGATAGGCGGCCTTGTACGCGTCGAGGCGCAGCTTCCATTCCTCCTGCGCCTTCTCACCTTTGCCGATAGCCTGGCGGAAGAAGTCGACGGACTCCTGAGGCAGGAAAAATTTTTCGGTGGAGGGCCAGCCGAGCGCCTTCTTGGTGGCGAGGAGTTCGTCGTCGCCGAGCGGGCTGCCGTGCGACGAGAAATTGTCCTGCTTCTTCGGGCTGCCGTAGCCGATGTGTGTGTGGACGAGCAGGATGGAGGGGCGATATTTTTCGGCGCGCGCTTCTTCGATGGCGGCCGTGAGATCTTCCACGTCGTTTCCGTCTTCCACGACGCGTGTATGCCAGCGGTAGGCGTCGAAGCGCTTCTGCACGTCTTCGGTGAAGGTGAGGCTGGTGCCGCCGGCGAGGGTGATGTGGTTCTGATCGTAGAGCGCGATGAGTTTGCCGAGGCGCAGGTGTCCGGCAAGCGAGGAGGCTTCCTGGGTGATGCCTTCCATCAGGTCGCCATCGCCGCAAATAGTGTAAGTGTGGTGATCGACGATAGTGTGGCCAGGCTTGTTATAGCGTGCGGCGAGCCAGGCTTCGGCGATAGCCATACCCACTGCGTTGCTGAGACCCTGGCCGAGGGGGCCGGTGGCTACTTCGACGCCGGGCGTGTGGTTGCGTTCGGGATGGCCGGGCGTTTCGCTGCCCCATTGGCGGAAGCGTTTGAGTTCGTCGAGAGGAAGGTCGTAGCCGGTCAGATGGAGCAGGCTGTAGAGGAGCATGGAGCCGTGTCCGGCGGAGAGAATAAAGCGGTCGCGATCGAAAAAGTGCGGATCTTTGGGATTGTGTTTGAGGAACTTTGTCCAGAGTGTGTAAGCCATGGCGGCGGCGCCCATGGGCATGCCGGGATGTCCTGAGTTGGCATTCTGCACGGCGTCGGCCGAGAGCATGCGGATGGTGTTGATGGCGAGGTTTTCAAGGGTCAGGGATTCGGTTGTCGGCACGGGTTTCTCCCCAACAATTTTATATGTGTGGTGGGGCAGATTTCCGATCTGCCCGGAGAAATTTCGTTCTCAACGGCACTAAATGCTCGTGAGTTGGTGATATGCTAATCCATCCGTCAACAGGAGGCATTGACTATGGCGCAAGCCCGCAGCAATTGGATGGCTGCCGGCATATTGATGCTGGCTCTTTCTACGGCAGCCTTTGGGGATCAATCGCAGACGGCGACTCTTGTCGCCGGTTCTTTATTAAGTTTCGATAATGGCCGGGTTTCGTTCTCGGTAGGGGACATTCTTTGGAACGGAACCACGCTCATACCGTCTGGAGGCGTCGAAGTCTACAACCTTGGCAGATACGGCGCGCGCGTTTTCCGGTCTATCGGTTCTCGCCAGGCCTCAGGGGCGCATTTTACTTCCACCGCTATTCCGGCAAGCTCGTTGGTGGTGAAGGACATCTTCGGGGTACATACAAAAGATCGCTATGCCAAAGTAATTGTGACCAGCAAAAATGGCGATTCCTTGACTTTGCACTATATGATGCTTCCCACACCGCACGATTCTCAGACTTCGAGCAAAGCTTCGGGTAACGCTGCCGCCGCCTCACCGCCCCAGATTACAGGCATCGCGAACAACTCAAGCGGGGGCTATCTTATCGCGCAGGGGAGTTTGTTCGTCATTGTCGGCACTAACCTAAGCACTGTGGCGCCACCGGTCCTGCAATCAAGTGCGCCTCCCGGACTCCCGAAAACCCTGAATCAGACCAGCGTCTCGGTGACCGTTGGGAAAGTTACGGTCTCGCCGGGTCTGTACTATACGTCGGCGACCGCAATTGCGGCGGTCCTCCCGTCGGGCACGCCCACAGGTTCTGGGGTCGTGACCGTAACCTACAACGGTCAAACAAGTCAAGCCGCTCCGGCTTACGCTGCTTATATTTATGTAGTGCCAAGCGCCGTGGGACTTACCAGCCTCGATGGCAGCGGTAACTTCCAGGGGGTTGCTACCGACCTCAACGGCAGGCTCCTCGGATTCACTCAATCCGCCATGCCGGGGCAAACTATCGTCCTCTGGGGCACTGGAATTGGAGCCGACCCAAACAATGACGACCTTACTTACCCACAGAAAGCCGACGATCTCAGCACTAAGAATGAGCTTCAGGTTTTGATCGGAGGCATTCCGGCCAAAGTACTCTACGGAGGCCGATCTCCCTATCCTGGCGTGGACCAGTACAATTTGATTATTCCGCCCACCGCGACGCCCGGCTGCTTTGTTTCAGTGATCATGCAGACCAACTCCGTTGTCTCCATCTCGTTTAGCGACAACGGCCCAACTGCGATCAGCAACACAATTACACTCCCCATTAGTGCCACTGGCGGAGCGTGTTCAGACGCGGCGACAGGACTGAATGGCACCCAGCTTCAGTCACTAGCCGGAAAGAATAGCAAGACAGTCAATTCCTTGTTTTTGGGTATCGATCAGGAAATCAAGCCGGATGGAAGCTTTGCATCGTCCGCCTTGGCCGGTCCCGCAACCCTTCCGAGTTCATCGTTCGCGACAGGATATGGCTTAGTTTCACAGGGGAGTTGCATCATTCTCCCCGATACCCCTTATGGCTACCAGTCAATCGTCACCAACCTGGTTCAGCCGCTCGATATCGGTGCTGTGCAGTTGACGAGCCCCTCCGGCTCGTCAAGCCTCGATGGCTTCCAGACGTCGTTGCCGGCCCCGTTTCACCTCGCATCCGGCACGTACGGGTTGACCGGGTCCGGCGGAGCGGCCTTCGGCGGCTTCAGCGTCTCGCTCGATATTGGAACGCCGTTGACCCTGACGAACACAGCCGATTTGGCGAGCATCACCCGGTCCCAAGGCGCCACGGTGACATGGAGCGGCGGCTATCCGAACGGCGACGTTTTGGTGTCAGCGTCGGCGGGGGGCGGTGGCAGACTCCTTTGCAGCGCTCCATCCAGCGCGGGACAACTCGTTATACCTCCGGCGCTTCTCTTAGGCACGGTGCCGTTTGGCGGGCCGGGGTTTTTCGCCGTGCGGAATACAACTTCCCCCCAGGCAATATCGGCGTCAGGCCTCGATGTGGGTTTCGCAGTGGGGAGCGTCGTCGCCCGGTTTAACACAAACTATAAGTGAACCAGGTTCACGTTCCCATAGGATCGCAAATCTGCCCCACCGGACCTACGCGAACTTCTTGATCTCTTCTTTGGCGGCGTTTACTACCGCGTCGGGCGTGAAGCCGAATTTCTTCTGCAGTTCCTTAAGTGGCGCGGAGGCTCCGAAAGTCTGCATGCCGATATTGCGTTCGGCGTACTTGGCCCAGCCGAATGTGGACGCCTGCTCCACTGAGACGCGCGCCTTAACGGACGGAGGCAGCACGCTGTCGCGGTACTCCTGGCTCTGGTGCGCGAACAGCTCCCATGAGGGCATACTCACTACGCGCGCGTTCACTCCGTCTTTGACGAGCCGTTCCCACGCATCCACGCAGAGACCGACTTCGGTCCCGGTGCCGATGAGGATTACGTCGGGGGTCCCAGTGCCGGGCGTCAGCGTATAGGCCCCCTTGGCGAGTCCGGACGCGGCGGCGAATTTGGTGCGGTCGAGAGTCGGCATGTTCTGGCGCGAGAGAATCAGGCACACTGGCTCGCGCTGCGTTTTCATGATCACGCGCCAGGCCTCGGCCACTTCATTGGCATCGCCGGGGCGCAGCGTGATCAGGCCAGGAATGGCGCGCAGGGAGATCAACTGCTCGACCGGCTGGTGGGTGGGTCCGTCTTCGCCGACGCCGATGGAATCGTGGGTAAAAATGTAAGTGACGGGCAGTTCCATCAAGGCGCTGAGGCGGATGGAGGGGCGGCAGAAATCGCTGAAAATCAGGAAGCCCGAGCCGAACGCACGGATCTTCGAAAGCGCCATACCATTGAGCAGCGAGCCCATGGCGTGTTCACGAATGCCGAAGTGCAGGTTGCGTCCACCGTAGCTTTTCGCCGTGAAATCGCCGGCGCCTTCGAAAGTGAGGCGCGTCTTGGTCGACGGGGCGAGATCGGCCGAACCACCGACCAGCCACGGAACATTCTTCGCAATGGCATTCTCGACCTTCGCCGAGGCATCGCGTCCGGCCACGCCCTTGGGATCGGCGGGAAACACGGGGATGTCCTTATCCCAGCCGTCGGGATTCTCGCGATGCTGCATTTTGTAGAGATGATCGGCGAGCTCCGGGTACGCCGCTTTGTAGGCTTCGAACTTCGCCATCCAGGCGTCGCGCAGAGCGTGGCCGCGCTTGCCCATCACATCCTGAAAACGCGCGTAAACGCCGTCGGGGACGAGGAACTTCGCGTCTTCGGGCCAGCCGTAGTTGCGTTTGGTGAGCTTGATTTCTTCTTCGCCGAGAGGCTCGCCGTGGGCGGCGCTGGTGTCCTGTTTGTGGGGCGCTCCGTAGGCGATATGGCTATCCACAATGATGAGAGTCGGGCGGTCCGTGCTGTGTTTGGCGGTATCGAAAGCGCGCGAGAGCATGGCTGCGTCGTTGGCATCGCCCACGCGCGTGACGTTCCAGCCGTAAGCGATGAAGCGCGTAGCCACGTCGTCCGAGAAAGCCCAGTCGGTATTTCCTTCGATGGTGATCTTGTTGTTGTCGTAAATCCAGCAAAGGTTGGAGAGCCGCAGGTGGCCGGCGAGGGAAGCGGCTTCGCTCGATACGCCCTCCATCATGCAGCCGTCGCCGCAGATGGCGTAGACGTCGTAATCGAACATCTCGAATTCGGGGCGGTTGAAGTGAGCGGCCATCCACTTGCCGGCGAGCGCCATGCCGACGCTGGTCGCCACGCCCTGGCCAAGGGGGCCGGTGGTGGTTTCGATGCCGGAGGTCCAACGGTACTCGGGGTGACCCGGACATTTGCTGTCGAGCTGGCGGAAGTTGCGGATGTCGTCGAGCGAAACGCTGGAGTGGCCCAGTTGCTCATACTGCGGATTGACCGCTTTGACGCCTGCCAGGTGCAGGGTGGAATAG
This sequence comes from Terriglobia bacterium, assembly GCA_963719785.1. Lineage (GTDB taxonomy): Bacteria > Acidobacteriota > Terriglobia > Bryobacterales > Bryobacteraceae > BOG-234. The sequence goes on along the minus strand of CAVRCX010000018.1, from coordinate 423,625 downwards.
AGAAGCATGGAGGCGTGGCCGACCGAGAGGACGAAGCGGTCGCGATTGGGCCAGATGGGATCCGCCGGATCGAAGCGCAGATAATTCTGCCACAGGTTATAGATGACTGGGGCAAGCGCCATGGCCGTGCCGGGGTGGCCGGAATTGGCTTGCTGGACTGCGTCCATCGATAACGTGCGTATGGTGTTAATGCAAAGTTGATCTATTTCAGCCGCCAGGGGCTGTGCTGCCGCGGTCGCCATGTTTTTTGAACCCTCCAGGAAAAGATACAGTTGATGCTAACACGTGTAGCGGGAAGCGGATTCATTACAGTTTGGAAAAATTGGAGTGGCGTGGGCGAATCAGCGTACTTTTATTTTGGGCTGGTGGCTGACCGGGAAGCGGACGGAACTGGCGATGAAGCAGAGGCGGGCGGCTTCGTCGTGCAGCTGCAGGGCCATTGCGGGGTCGGAACCAGGGGCGATGGTGACGCTGGGGCGCAGCACGACGCCGGTGAAATGGCCCCCGCCGTCGGGTGTTTCGACCATGCTCCCCTCGGCGTAATCCTCATAGGCCGTGACCACGATGCCGTTGACGGCGCAGCGGTGCAGATACGACAGCATGTGGCAGGCGGAGAGGCTGGCGACGAGGAGTTCCTCGGGATTGTAGCGGGTCCCATCGCCGCGGAAGTGGGGGTCGGAGGAGCCTTGAATCGGGGCCAGTTTGCTGGGCGATGAGATTTCGTGGTTGCGGGTGTAGGCGGTGTAGTGGCTGGTGCCAGTGCCCGTGTTACCCGTCCATTGGAGCCTGGTTTGGTAGCGATGTTCCGGCATATTGTCAGGATAGCGGTTCCTGGGCAGATTTCGATTGCCCTTGCCGCGGAACTTGCCCGAAGAGCGGCGGGCAGATCGGAAATCTGCCCCACCAGGCGCCATGAGATGGTGGAACGATGAAGAACTATTTGGATCTGACCGGCAAAGTTGCTCTGATTACGGGCGGGTCGTCGGGCATCGGCGCGGCAACGGCGGCCGTGATGGCGGATCTTGGGGCGCGGGTTGCCATCACGTACCACAACAACGAGGCGGGGGCGCTTGCGGTGCGCGATGCCCTCGCCATCCGCGCCGATGTCCGTAAAAAGGACGAGATTCAGGCGGCGGTGGATCGCACAGTTGGCGAGTTGGGTCCCATCGATGTGCTGGTTAATAACGCCGGGTCCCTCGTGGAGCGGCAGCGTCTGGCGCAGATCACGGAAGAGCGCTGGGACGACATTATGGACCTGAATCTGAAGAGCGCGGTGTTGTGCTCGCAGATGGTGGCGCCTTCGATGGTCGAGCGCAGGAGCGGGGCGATTATCAACATCGTTTCCATTGCCGGGCGCAACGGAGGCGGCCCGGGCGCTATGGCTTACGCCACGGCTAAGGGCGGTTTGATTACGTTTACGAAGGGGCTGGCTAAGGAACTGGCTGCTGGTGGGGTTCGCGTGAACGCGGTGTCTCCGGGAGTGATCGACACTCCCTTCCATGAGGTTTTTTCGACTCCGGAAATGATTAAGAATTTTGTTGCGGGGATTCCTTTGGGGCGTGTGGGAACGGCGATGGAATGCGCTGGGGTGATTGCGTTCCTGGCTTCGTCCGCGGCCAGTTACATCGTGGGCGAGACGATTGAGGTGAATGGCGGGCAGCTGATGCTGTGAGGCAGGCCTAAGCCCTGCTTCACAGTAAGATGGGAAGCACATGAGTCCTGGACAACAGATGCAGCCCAAGCTGCCCATCGCCGGCGTTACGAATCTGATCGCCGTGGGCAGCGGCAAGGGTGGAGTGGGTAAGACAACCGTGGCAGTGAACCTGGCCATCGCGCTGGGGCGGCTGGGTTACCGGACCGGTTTGCTCGATGCCGACGTGTATGGCCCGAACGTCCCCCTGATGATGGGCGCCAATCAGACGCCGGGCGCCATCGGTGAGCGCATTCAGCCGCTCGAACAATATGGCGTGAAGCTGATGTCGATGGGTTTTTTGAACCCGGGCGACAAACCTTTGGTATGGCGCGGACCGATGCTGCACAGCGTGATCCAGCAGTTTCTGCGCGGCGTGGATTGGGGGGAACTGGATTATCTGGTGATCGATCTGCCTCCGGGAACGGGCGATGTGCAGCTTTCCCTGATTCAGACGGCTCCGGTAACCGGGGCGGTGATCGTGACGACGCCGTCGGACGTTTCCCTCGAAGATGCGCGGAAGGCGGTGCATATGTTCGAGCAGGTGCGCGTGCCGCTGCTGGGGATTGTGGAGAACATGAGTTATCTGCAGTGCCCGCATTGCAATGAGCGCATCGACGTGTTCAGCACCGGTGGGGGCCGGCGCACGGCTACGGACATGCACGTCAATTTTCTGGGCGCTTTGCCGCTCGACCCTCGTGTGCGGATCGGCGGGGATACCGGACATCCGATCGCCACCTTGGGTCCGGAGGATGCCTCGGCTAAGGATTTTTACGAGTTGGCGGCACTGGTGGTGATGCATGCGCGCGAGGCATCGCAGCAGACCGGGCCCACGATGACGGTTTCGGATTAGGAAGAAGGCCGGACCGGCGGGGCAGATTTCCGATCTGCCCGCGCCATGTGGGCAGCTTGTTAAGCCGATTGGTAATCGGCCTCCACGGGTGTCAACCGATCGACGAGCCCGTTCCTCATCCCCGTCCCACAAACGGCATCGTATTCGCCATCACCGTCATAAACAGAACGTTCGCATCCAGCGGCAGACTCGCCATGTAAAGCACCGCGTCCGCCACATTCTTAACATCCATCCTCGGCTCCGGCGCAAGCGTTCCATTGGCCTGCAGAACTCCCGACGTCATCCGCGCCGTCATCTCTGTTTCCGCATTACCAATATCGATCTGTCCACAACAGATCTCAAACTGTCGGCAATCGAGCGAGATCGATTTCGTAAGCCCCGTAATAGCGTGCTTCGTCGACGTGTAAGGAGCTGAATGCGGGCGCGGTGTGTGCGCCGAGATCGATCCATTATTGATGATCCTGCCACCCCGCGGCGTCTGCGCCTTCATCATCCGAATGGCTTCCTGGGAGCAGAGAAACGCCCCGGTCAGATTCACGGCCAGCACCGCGCTCCACTGTTCGTACGTCAGATCCTCCATCGGGATTGGCGGAGTCCCGGCGCCCGCATTATTGAACAGCAGATCCAGACGGCCAAAAGCCTCGCGCGCCTTCTGAAACAGCGCCTTCACCGCATCCGGCCTGCCGATATCCGTGGGCACGGCCAGCATCTTTCCTCCCGACGGAGCCGCCGCTGCAGCAGTCTTCTCCAACTCCTCGCCGCGCCGTCCCGCCAGCACCACCGAATAGCCCGCGCCCTGCAGCGCCAGACTGACCGCGCGTCCCACTCCGCTCCCCGCACCGGTAACCAAAGCGATTTTATTCTGATTTGACATCTGCGTAACTATTATTCCCTGGGCGGGTGCAAGGTGGGGCAGGTTGGTAACCTGCGGCCGATTGGTAATCGGCCTTCACGAGTAAGTACCAATCCACTGGACCGCCGGCCCATGTTGTTCGAGGGTGCCCACTCTCGCGCGGATCGCGATCACGATCTGTCCAGCCTGTTATCGAACAGCATACGGATGCAGGCAAGATGTTGCTTGACCTTGGGAGCCGAGCGCTTGCCTTGCAGCAGCTCGATATACGCAGCCACATGCACCGGCTGAATGCTCCCCAGCTCACCAATCCCCTGCCCTTCGCACCCGTTCAGAAAAGCAGCCGCGGCCCGCGCATAAGCCGACCGCGAGTTCTTGTTCCGGATGTTTACGGTGAAGTATTCGAGGAAGCGCAGCGCTGCCCGATTTCCCGCACCGGCGATCAGCGCGGGAAGTATTGGGCCAACCGCACTTCCGGCGGGAATCAGTCCTGTCATTTAGGGTGCTTTCGAGTGAGAAGAGTACAGGTCGCTGCGCACACGGCCAGCACGAATTCAGCGTCTTCTCTGGAAGGTTGAGTACCTTCTTTGCCGTGACGGGCCCCTTCGTCTGAGGCGTAGCCGAAAATTGCATCGAGCCCCTTTCTGAGCGCCGGATGGACCAGGCCGGGGTTCTTATCCAGATATTTGCCGAGTGTCGTTGACTGGCCGGTAAGTTCGCCCAATACGCACTCAACCGCGCTTGTCGCGTGAGCGACCGCGCCGCTGGTATCAACCGTTGGCCTTGCAGAAAGGGCACTGATGGCGAACCTAAGATGACCCGCTGCGGTGGGCTTATCGCTGCCGTCCAGAACCGCGACAGCGCTCTTTACAGTGCCCTCAAACGCCTCATCTCCGCGTATCAAAACCTTGCCGTGGTAATCGATCTGCCAGCCGATATCTTGCTCGACAAAAACTTTGTTCATCGCCTCTGCAAAAGGGCGCGCATAGTCGCTATAGGGGGCGTTACCCTTTTCGCGTAGAAGCATGTGAAGGCCTTCGATTACGTCATAGAACGAAAACCAAGCGCAATCTGTCAGGTGTTTCTTGCACTGGTAGTAGGGCGGATCGCTCGGATGACGCCAGACGTCGAACACCTTACATATGACTGTTTGTAATTCGTGAAACTCAAACAAGTCCCGGTGCGGAAGCTCAAGCAGGAACATCCGTAAGCTGACGGGCACCGAATCACGGACCATGGTTCCCGGTGGGGGGCCTGCGAGCCTATGGCGCTGCGAGAAGGATTCGGGCATTGACAAAGAGCTTAGCAATGCCTTCCGTTTAGCGCACCATAACGTCCTTTATGTCTGACTCAAAGTAAAATATTGACAACACGCAACTTATAACAGAACGCCCCGAACGTCGAGCCGCTGCGACCGCTCATGAAGCTGCCGATCAAACCGCACCGAGCCAGCCTATCGAGCGACCGGAACCCGGACCTGCCGTCTGATCTCCGGCAGCCGGTCCTTCTCAACGTTGAGATCATACGAGGACTGCAGGTTCAGCCAAAACTCCGCGCTGTTGCCGAAGTAGAGCGAGAGGCGCACCGCGGTGTCGGCCGAGATGGATCGCTTGCCCTTCGCGATCTGATCGATACGGCTGGCCGGGACGCCGAGATCCAGAGCAAGCTGTTTTTTCGTAATCCCAAGCGGCCTGAGAAATTCCTCGGTTAGGATCTCGCCCGGGTGCACGGGCCTAAGTTTCGCCGTGGTTTTCTTCCTTTCTTCCGGTTCAACACATCTACCCGCCGGACATGATCGCGAGCCGCCAGCTTTCCGTGTCTTTGCACTCGAACCACCTGATCACGCGAAACCGCTGAATAACGCGACGCGCTAAACGTGAGGCGGAAAACGACGGCTTGGCCAATCGGGGTCCCAGCCAGTCCGGATATTTCGCATCTATTTCACCCTTAAAATCAACAACATCCGATCCCCATCCCCAAACACAACCAACCCCACCTGCTAAACCTGGGCCGAGGAAACATCAATGTCCCTGCACACAGTACTCACCGACCAACGCGGCCTCGAAAAAGATCGCACCAACCTCGAAAAGATCAAAAAGCTCCTCTCCGAGCGCCAACTGCGCGCCAACGACGCCAATGCTCAGAAATCGACCGGTCCCCGGACGGAAGAAGGCAAACAGAAGATCCGCCTCAACGGCCTACGCCACGGCCTCACCGGCCAGGTCTCCATCATGACCGACGACAATCGCCGCGAACTCGATGCCTTCTGCGATCCCATCATTGCCCGCCTCAGCCCCGACGGCCCCCTCGAACTCCAGCTCGCCCACCTCGTCGCCCACAGCTACTGGCGCCTCAATCGCATCCGCTCCATAGAGGACGGCATCTTCGCCCTCGGCCACACCTACCCCAAAAATCAGATCGATTCCGGCGCGCCTCAGGCCGACGTCCTCCTCAGTGAAGCCACCACCTTCATGCGCAGCTCCAAAGACATCCTCAACATCACCCTCTACGAATCGCGCATCAACCGCACCCTCAAGAAGAATATGGATGAGCTGCGCGCCCTTCAGACCGAGCGCAAAGCCGCCGAAGAGAAAGCCCACGAAGAAGCGCAACTTCTTCATTTACTGGCCATTCACCAAGGACAAACCTTCGATCCCCAGACCGCCGGGTTTGCTTTTTCATCCGAAAAAATCGTCTTCCTCGTCGAACGAAAACGCCAGCTCAAACAGGCCAGGGCGCTGTCCAAATCGGCCGGAAACACCCCCACGCCCATCCGCCCCACCCAAAACGCCGCCTGATCAGCGTGGGATAGACGCTTCCGCCTGTCCACGTTCCAGACGACGGTGTGCTCTCGCACAACGGCGTGTCGTTTGTTGTCCCAATCAGGACCGCGAAACGTCCGTGGGTATGGGGACTTACTTGGGTAATCCGGTTAAGGGGCAAGCGAGCTTTGGGCACGGCGCATTTTGTGTGGAACGGCAGCGGCTGATCGAGGCTTTTCTTACCGCCGTTCACGAGTTGAATATGCTGCAGCACCAGCAGACGCACGCCGTAGTTGAAGGCGACGAGGATTTCGCCCGCTTCGATGTGTTGCTGCACCTCGCCCAGGAAAAGAAAGATAACGCGAAGTATGCGTGGATCGCGCATGTGGAAAGCCACGGTTGCACAGGGGGTAAAGATTGATGTCGCTCACTCGACTGGAAAAAGAACGGATTACCGATAGCCGGATGAAAATCCAAACGGTTGCCAACTCGCTCAACCACATGGATCCAGCCAAGGTTCCGCACCTCGACGAGATTCAGGAATGCCTCGAAAACGCCGAGGCCAGCCTGCGGGGTGCCCTGCGCTCGGCGGAACAACCCATAGCAGAAGGCTCGGGACACAGACGGCTCCTATAATTACGTTTGTGACCGGTAACGACGTCCGTCAACGCTTCCTCGATTTCTTTCATGCCCGCGGCCATCGCGTGGTGCGCAGCAACTCCCTGGTGCCCGCCAACGACCCCACGCTGCTGTTTACCAACGCCGGCATGAACCAGTTCAAGGAGGTGTTCCTTGGTCTTGAGAAGCGCGATTACACACGCGCCACCTCCTCTCAGAAGTGCGTCCGCGCGGGCGGTAAACATAACGATCTGGAGAACGTCGGCTACACCCGCCGCCACCACACGTTCTTCGAAATGCTGGGCAATTTCTCCTTCGGCGATTACTTCAAAGCCGAAGCCATCGAATTCGCCTGGGACCTGATTACCAGGGACTACGGGCTTCCCAAAGACAAGCTCTACATCACCGTTTTTCGCGAGGACGACGAAGCCGAGCGGCTCTGGCAGCAGGTGGCGGGCGTTCCCAAAGAGCGCATTTTCCGCCTCGACGAAAAGGATAACTTCTGGCAGATGGGCGATACCGGGCCCTGCGGTCCATGCTCCGAAATTCATTACGATCTGGGTCCCGAAGCCGCCGAGCCGGGCCGCGAACACGAAGCATTTCCCAGCGACGCCGGCGGGCGTTTCGTCGAAATCTGGAACCTGGTTTTCATGCAGTTCAACAAGGATTCGTCGGGCCTGATGACGCCCCTGCCCCGTCCCTCCATCGATACCGGCATGGGCCTCGAACGCGTAGCCGCTGTTTTACAGGGTAAAATTTCCAACTACGATACCGATTTGATACGGCCCATCATCGACCGGGCCGGGGAGCTTTTCGGTACCGCGTATGGATCGTCCGATAAAACCGACACCGCGCTGCGCATCAATGCCGACCATGCGCGCGCCACCGAGTTTCTGATCCACGACGGCGTGGTGCCTTCGAACGAAGGCCGCGGCTATGTGCTGCGCAAGATCATGCGGCGGGCTATGCGTAACGCCCGGCTGATCGGCAAGCAGGAGCCCTACCTCTATGAGCTGACCGGCTTCGTGGCCGAACTGATGCGTCCGGCTTATCCCGAATTGATGGAATCCGTACAGCGCGTGGCCCGCATCGTGAAGGATGAGGAGCATCGTTATGCCACTACGTTCCTCGTGGCCGAGAAGGTTTTCAGCGACGAACTGGCAAGCCTGAACACGAAGGCGGTTCCCGGCGCCATTTCGTTCAAGCTCTACGACACCTTCGGACTGGCGCTCGATGAGCAGGAAGAGATGGCGCGCGAACGCGGTTTTGAGATCGACCGCGATGCTTTCGAAGAAGAGATGCGGCATCAGCGCGAGCGTGCGCGCCTGAGCTGGAAGGGCGGCGATAAAGCCGCCATCGCGCCCGTTTACCGCGAATTGCTGGAGCAGGGCCGCACGCGCTTCCTTGGCTACGACCAGTTAGATGCCGTGTCGAAAGTCACGGCGATTCTGGTCGACCAGCGGTTAATGAACGACATCGGCCCCGGTACCGAAGCCGAGTTGGTGCTCGATCAGACGCCATTCTACGCCGAAACCGGTGGGCAGGTGGGCGATCGCGGAGTGCTCTACGACGCCCATACGGGTGAAACGGTGGCCACCGTTCTCGACACCTGGCCGGCGGTACCTGGGCTTACCGTCCACAAGATCCGCACCGCGCGAGCCTTGAGTCCTGGCGATGAATTGCGCGCCCAGGTGGCGGCGCCGGAACGGCTTTCCACGCAGCGTAATCATACGGCTACGCATCTCCTGCAGGCCGCGCTGCGCCAGGTGCTGGGCCCTCATGTTAAGCAGGCGGGCAGCGTGGTGGAACCCCCTCGGCTGCGCTTCGACTTCACCCATTACGCGGGCCTCGATCCGGCGGAGATTGCCGAAATCGAACGGCTGGTCAATCACCAGATTCTACGCAATACACAGGTGACGACGAACGTCATGGCAATTGACGAGGCAATTGCCACCGGAGCCATGGCATTGTTTGGCGAGAAGTACGGGGATGAAGTTCGCGTGGTCTCGATTCCCGATTTCAGCAAGGAGCTCTGTGGCGGAACGCACGTGGCTCGGACCGGCGACATCGGTGTCTTCAAGATTGTTTCCGAGAGCAGCATTTCGGCAGGCGTACGCCGTATTGAGGCGATCACCGGCGAGCCGGCGGTCCAGCAATTCCAGCAATCGACCGAAGCGCTGCACCGCATGTCCGGCATGCTGCGCGTGTCGGAGCCTGAACTCGTCGAGCAAGTGGAGCGCCTGCTGGCGGAGAAGCGCGCCAGTGAACGCCAGATCGATCATCTGAAAACCAAAATCGCCCAATCCGCCGCGCACGATCTGGAATCGAGGGCCAAAGAAAAGAACGGCGCGAAGTTCATCGCCGCACAGGTGGACGGCCTCGATCGCCAGCAGATGCGCGCTCTCGCCGACGCGCTGCGCAATAAATGGAAGTCGGGCGTAATCGCACTCGCCTCGGTGGATGATGGCGCGGTCTCGATTGTCGCCGCCGTAACCAAAGATCTCACCGGTCGCCTGCAGGCCGGCAAATTGGTGAGCGCTCTGGCACTGGCCGTTGGCGGCAAAGGCGGCGGCCGTCCCGATATGGCTGAAGGCGGCGGCAAGGATCCCTCGGCTCTACCGCAGGCGCTCTCCAACATCGCCGCCGAAATAGAAAGCAAGCTGTGAGCGTTATCGTCATCGGCGCCGGGCCCACTGGGCTTGCGTGTGGAATCGAACTGCAGCGCCGCGGGATCGAGACGATGATCGTCGATAAGGGCTGCCTGACGAATTCGCTCTATAACTACCCGACTCACATGACGTTCTTCACCACTCCAGAACTTCTGGAGATCGGTGGCATCCCCATGACGAGCCTCAACGAAAAGCCTACGCGCACGGAGGCTCTCAAGTACTATCGCCGCGTCGCCGAATGTTACAAACTGAACATCCATCAGTACGAACGCGTGCTCTCGATTGCCGGCGAAGATGGCGCTTTCTCCGTACTGACCACTAAGGGGACTTATGCCGCGAAGAAGCTGGTGATAGCCAGCGGTTACTACGATGTGCCTAATCTACTCGGAGTACCTGGCGAAGATCTGCCTAAGGTCATTCACTATTACAAAGAGGCGCACCCTTATTTCAACCACGACGTGTTAGTAGTAGGCGGAAAGAATTCGGCCGCTATCATCGCGCTTGAACTGTATCGCACCGGCGCCCGTGTGACCTTGGTTCACCGAGGGCCCCAGATGCATCGGCACGTGAAGTACTGGATAAAACCCGACATCGAAAACCGTATCAAATTCAACGAAGTCAAAGCTTATTTCAATTCTGAAGTTACGTTAATCGAATCGGACTTTGTTACTCTCGCGACCCCCGGCGGGATTGTAAAAATACCCAACGACTTTGTCTTCGCCATGACGGGCTATCGACCCGATCTGACGTTTCTGAACGCGGCGGGCATTACCCTCGAGCCGGAAACGCGCAAGCCGAAAACCGACCCACAGACACTCGAAAGCGAAAGAAAAGGCGTGTATCTCGCTGGAGTAATTGTGGCCGGGATGCATACGAACGAGATCTTTATCGAAAACGGCCGCTTCCATGGGATTCAGATCGCCGATGCGATCGCCGCCCAACTCGGCTGATTCTGTATCCATTCACACGCGCCTCGCGCTGGCCCCGCAATTGCTGTTATGAAAGTGCGGCTTGCCGCACTTAGTGATTGAAACGGGGTCGATATGATTACTTCGCTGCTCAACGTCATGTTCGGGTGCTCTCACAAAAGAACCACCTTCCCTATTACTCGCCGTTCGCAGATTTCAACCGGGGGAACGCGCAAAGGCACTTACGTAGTGTGTTTGGAATGCGGCCAGGAGTTTGCGTACAACTGGAAAGACATGCGTATGGACAGCGCGGCAGGGCCGATTGCCAATCGGCCTCAGGTTGACAACCTACCCCACGTTATCTAACTACCAGGTTTATCAATTTGTCGGGGACGGCGATTACTTTCACAATCATCTTTCCGTCCAGCAGCAACCGCACTTTGTCGTCATCTATCGCTGCGGCTTCGAGTTGAACCTTATCCAGCCCAGGAGCGACGGTAATTCGCGTGCGCAGTTTTCCGTTGATTTGCACGGGTATCTCGATCTGGGTTTCGCGCGCCAGGTCGGGATCGTAGTCGGGCCACTCCTGTTTGAATACAGGTCCGGACTTCCCTTGTTCTTCCCACAGTTCCTGCGCGAGGTACGGCGCGAACGGCGCCAGCAGGAAAGTCAGGATCTCCAGCGTCTGGCTCATGGCGGCGGCGGAGATATGTTGCTCCTCCGCATACAGATGATTAACCAGTTCCATCATGGCCGCGATGGAAGTATTGAAATGCCAGCGGCTGTCGAAATCGTCGGTGATGCGACGAAGCGTCTGGTGAACGTGACGCAAAATCATCGAATCCGCCGTGCCATCTCCATCTGCGCCGATATTCCTTGTGGCGAAACGATAGACGCGCCCCAGAAAGCGATACACGCCTTCGACACCGGCGTCGATCCAGTCGACATCGCGCTCCGGCGGCGCGGCGAATAAGGCGAACAGGCGTGCCGTATCGGCCCCATATTTATTCGCCACATCGTCGGCCGGCACCACGTTACCGACGGATTTCGACATCTTGGCTCCGTTGCGAATGACCATCCCCTGAGTGAACAGCTTGCGCACGGGCTCGTCGTAGCGCGTAAGTCCGATGTCGCGCATCATCTTGGTCCAGAAGCGCGAATAGATCAAGTGCAGGATGGCGTGCTCCACCCCGCCGATGTACTGATCGATAGGGAACCAGTAATCGATCTTCTTCGAATCGTAAGGCGCGGTGGAATTCTTCGCGTCGCAATAGCGATAGAAGTACCAGCTGGAATCGACAAACGTGTCCATGGTGTCCGTCTCGCGGCGCGCGGCGCCCCCGCATTTCGGGCAGGTCACGTTGACGAATTCGGCAACTTCATCGAGCGGCGAGCGGCCTTTCCCGGTGATGGCGATCTGCTGCGGCAACAGCACCGGCAGTTGATCGTCGGGCACGGGAACCACGCCGTCGATGGGGCAATGGATCACGGGAATCGGCGTGCCCCAGTAGCGCTGGCGCGATACGCCCCAGTCTTTGATGCGGTACGTGACCGCGGTTTTGCCGAAGCCTTCGCGCTCGGCGTGGAGCGCCATCTCACGGCGCGCGTCCTCACTGGGCATTCCGTTATACGGTCCCGAATTCTCCACGATTCCGTAATCGCCGGACGCTTCCTGCATGGTCGCGACGTCGGGCAGAGGTCCGTCGACGGGACGAATCACAGGCCGGATGTTAATGCCGTATTTCTTACAGAATTCGAAATCGCGCTGATCGTGCGCCGGGACGGCCATGATGGCGCCGGTCCCATAACCCATCAGGACGAAGTTGCCCACCCACACCGGCACGCGTTCACCACTGAAGGGATTGATGGCTTTGAGCCCGGTGTCGAAGCCTTCCTTTTCGACATCGCCGGGACCCTGCTGCGCGCGCGCATCGACCATCTGCTTCGCCTTCGCCTGCAATTCGGCTGGGACTGTGGCCACGACGGGATGCTCGGGCGCGAGGATCATGCACGTCGCGCCGTAAATGGTGTCGATGCGCGTGGTGAAAACGCGCACCGGCCCGTATCCTTCGATTTCGAAATCCACTTCCGCGCCCTCGCTGCGGCCGATCCAGTTGCGCTGCATGGTGAGCACGCGTTCCGGCCAGCCGCCTTCGAGCTGTGCGATGTCTTTGAGCAACTCATCGGCATAGGCCGTCGTACGCAGGAACCACTGCTCGAGCGCGCGCTGCTCGACGGGAGTCGATTCATGGCGCCAGCAGCAGCCGTTCACCACCTGCTCATTGGCCAGCACGGTGGCGCAGTTGGGGCACCAGTTGACCAGGGCCTGCTTGCGATAGGCCAGACCTTTTTCGAGCATGCGCAGGAAAAACCACTGGTTCCAGCGGTAATATTCGGGCTCGCAGGTGGTCACTTCGCGGTCCCAATCGTAGGAGAAGGCGAAGCGGCGATGGGTGCGCTTCATCTTCTCGATGTTGGCGAGGGTCCATTCGCGCGGCGGGCGCTTGTTGGCGATAGCGGCGTTCTCGGCGGGCAGCCCGAAGGCGTCCCAGCCCATCGGGTGGAGGACGTTATAGCCGCGCATCCACATGTAACGGGCCAGCGCGTCGCCGATCGAATAGTTGCGGATATGTCCGATATGCAGCGCGCCGCTCGGGTAGGGCAGCATCTCCAGCACGTAATACTTGGGCTTCGACGAATTCTCCTCGGCCTGGTAAAGCGCGGGTTCGGCGCCCCAGCGGTCATGCCATTTCAACTCGATCTGGTTGTGGTCGTATATCTTTTCGGGCATCTGTTCGGTGTACACCCAGTTTTGCAGAGTCGATTCGACAGCGGGAAGACTCAGCGGCGGGTGTTTGACGCGCATTGAAAACAAGCGTCGAACAGAGATACGTCGGCGAAGCGCCCGGCGAATCTGAGCTCGGTGTTTTCGGCGCCCAGCTGGGCCATCAGCCAATCGAAGCCATTCGATGAAGTATAGAGGAAGAAGCGGCGGCCTGGCGACACAAAGGTCGAGTAAGGGACTACGTGACCCGGGATGGGCAGCGTCTGGAACATGATCGGCAGGGCAGTTTCAAAAGAGTTTGTAGTTGTGTACTGGAGCGCCGCCTTTGCGTCGGTCAGATAGTACGTTCTGGCTGCAACCCCCGGCGGGGCATAGTGGGCAACCTGCGCGAAGCGAAAAGGATCTGAGATCACGAGCGGCATGTCTTCGGGAACCACGGAAAGAAGCGGATGACCAGGCACGCTGTTTTTCGAATCGGCCGGCGGCTCGGTGGCCGATGCGTAGACCACCCTCAGGGGAGGCTGGATATCGGGGCGGGCAAAGGCGTCGGAAATGAATCTCTCGACAAAGACTCCTGTGAGCAGCAGAAAAACGATAGCGCCAATTCGAGTATCTCCTTTGGCTGCCAGGTAGAGCGCGCGGGACGCCAGCACCACAACGCCTATGACCGCGGCGAGCGCGTAGCGATAGAAGATCGACGAGTGCATCTCCGCAATCAGCAGCGCCAGGAACAACGGCGTGGCGGCCAGAAGCGTTACGGCCACTGTTTCATAGCCGGGAATTTTGGAGCGCTCGCAGCGGGGCCCTGGATTCAAGGTCCTCAGCCATGCGGCTATTGCCATTACCAGTGCGATTGCATATCCCGCTCCTCCGACGATGCGCTCCGGCACGATCCAGAGCGTCCGCACGTCGGCCGTAAACAAGGGATGGCTGGCGACGAAGCCGCCATCGTGCAACCTGATGAGCGGGGGATAGAACGCAATTGCCGAGGCGCTCGCCGCAAACGCCAACCAGACGGGCCAATCGATCTTCTTCCGCTGGAACGTACGAACCAGTTCGCCGGCGCCAAAGGGGAGGGCGAGGAGCACCGCGTAGCATTGGCTGGCGAGCGCGATCCACAGGCCGGCGGCGATGCCGGCTATCGACAACCAGCTTCGCCGGGGCTCGGTGGCGCTTTGCCAGGAGACCAGTGCCAGCGCCGCGCCGGCCAGCACGAGTCCGTAGGGGCGTGCCTCATAGGAATAGCGGTATGCGCCGGTCAGCAGTATTAAAGCCGCGCCGCACAGCGCGAACACCGTACCGCTGCGCCGCCGGATAAAGACGAAGAGACAGCCGCACGCCACGAGAAAGCCCAGGATGCAGGGAAGGCGCGTGGCGATCTCGTTGGCGCCGGCGAGTTTCTGGCTGAAGTGCGCGAGGACGAACATGAGGGGCGGTTGCAGGTCCGCGCCGTTGCGCACGGCGTTCCAGGCGGACTGGATACTGTCCATGCGCGCGAGATAGAAGGTTGTCAGTTCGTCGAACCACATCATCCTTGTGGCGCGAGCGACGGTGGTAAGACCGACGATGAAGGTCAGAGCTGCAAGGCAGGCGGCGGGTTCTCTTTCAAGCCACGCCGCGAACGGTGCAAATCGCGCAAGGAACGAGGGCCCCCTGCCGGAGTGGGAACGCGTTGGGCGGAGTGGGGCCTCGGTCAGCATCGCATTTTCGGCTGCCGTGAACCGAGGCATTGGCCCTATTGGCCCTCAGCCGGTTCGCATTGAAGACACGTGTCCAGAAGCATGGAGTCTCCAGTGCGGCCGATGAACCGGAAATTCGGGTGATCGGACTGGAGGCGCCCCAGCAGCCAGTCGAACGAATTCGACGAAGTGTAGACCAGGAAGCGCCGGTGCGTCGCCGTGAACACAGAATATGGCGTTACATGACCAGGCAAATGGATACGTATCAGGGGCGGCAGCGCGAACTCGTAGGGATCTGTATGGGTGAACTTCAGCGCGGCCTCGGTGTCGGTCAGATAGTATGTTCGCGCCGCCAGTTCGGGTGGGGCGTAATGGGCCACCTGAGGAAACCAGAAGGGGTTCGACACCACCAGCGGGAGGTCCCCCGTGATCATCGACAGTAACGGATTTCCCGCGATCTGGATGGGCGATTTTTCCGGGTCGGCCATTAATTTTATGGGAGGCTGGCCGTCCGGGCGGCCGAAAGCATCGGAAACAAATCTTTCGACAAAGATGCCCGCGAGCAAAAGCATGATGACCACGCCGATGCGCAAATCGCCGCCCGATACGTGCTCGAAGGCCTGGGTAATCAGCACAGCCAGGCCGAGAACCCCCGTCAGTCCGTACCTGTAGAAAACAGGCGAATGCAGCCCCGCGACCAGAACGATGACAAATATCGGCATGGCGGTCAGCAGGACCACTGCAACCGTTTCATGCAGGGGAGCCTTGCCGGAAGCAGGAGGCCTGGGGCGGAGGGGTGTATCGGTTCTTTGGCTGCGCCGGAGCAGTGCGATGGCGACCATGATGGCGGCGACTACGCGCCCGGCCCCGCCGACCATGTGGCTCGGCACGATCCAAAACGAGCGCAGATTGGGCGCGAACATGGGGAACTGATCGGCAAACCCCTGATTCAGCGAGCGGAAGAGAGGCGGGTAAAACATCAGCGCCGAGGCGCTGAGGCCGAAGGCGACCCATACCGGCCAATCGATGCGCTTTTGCCTGACGGAGCGGACGATCTCACCCGCGCCGAAGGGAATGGCCAGCAAGACGGAATAACATTGGCTGGCGAGCGCAATCCACAACCCGAGCGCGATGCCGGCGAGCGGAAGCCATCCGCGCCTCGGTTCATCGGCGCGCTGCCACGAAACAAGCGCGATGGCGGCTCCGGCCAGAACCACGCCGTACGGGCGCGCCTCCATGGCGTAATGATAGGCGCTGGTCAGCAGAATCAGCAGGGCGCCACAGAATGCGAAAATAGTTCCGCTGCGCCGCTTGATAAATGCGTACGTGCAGGCGCACGCGATTAGAACGCCCAGGTAGGCGGGCAGGCGGGTAGCGATTTCGCTCACGCCGAAGAGCTGCTGGCTGAAATGGACCAGCACGACCATCAGCGGGGGCTGCAGATCCGCGCCGCTGCAAATGGCCCGCCACGCGTCCGCGACGGTGTCCATGCGCGCGAGGTAGAAGGTAGTAATTTCGTCGAACCAGAACGGCTTGGCGGAACGGGCGATAGTGGTGATCAGGTAAATAAAGGTGAGTGCGGCAAGCCAGGCGCTCGATTCCTTCTCTACGTTGCGCGCGAGAGCCCCGAGAAAACCGCGCGAGGAACGGGTGATCGCGGGCGCCTGCCATGCGGCCTCTGTTTCCGGCGGAGACGGCTCCGTGATTACGTTACTTTCGCGCATATTACTGTGCCTGCAGCACCATATTGCGCTCGCCTTCTTTGGGCGCCCCGCAGCCGAATTCGAAGTTGATGCGTTCTTTCTCGAACACCAGGGGCCGCTTCTGAACGAAGGTATGGATAGCGCCGATATACTCTCCGATGATTCCGAGAAAGATCATCTGGAGAGATAAGAAGAAGAATAGGCCGATGATCAAAGGGGCCTGCCCGACGGCGAAATTATTCCAGAACAGCAGCTTGTAGATACCGTAAGCAAACGAAACCATGATGCAGAGGACGGCGCTGACGAATCCGGAAAAAGTCACCAGTCGCAGAGGCACCTTCGACAAGTTGGTGATACCCAGCATGGCCAGGTCGTACAGAGTATAGACATTGTTCTTGGTGATGCCCTTTTTACGGCGCGGCTGGTGGTAAGGAATCTCGGCGTGCGGCAAACCGATCTCCGCGATCATTCCGCGGAAATAAGGATAGGGATCTTTGAATTCACGAACCAGATCCATCACCTTGCGGTCATAGAGACCGAAGCCGGTGAAGTGCTGGTAAGTTTCGATATTCGAAACCCGGTTCACGAGGCGATAGTATTTCGTGCGCAGGCGGAACATCAGGCCGCTTTCTTCGCTCGCATTCTTCACCGCGATGACGACGGGCATGCCGTTTTCCCACAGGTGCACCATTTCTTCGATCAGTTCGGGGGGGTCCTGCAGATCCGAAGCGAGCGAGATGACGGCGTCGCCGCGCGCCAGCAGCATGGCATGGAACGGTGAGCGGATATGGCCGAAGTTCCGCGTGTTGATAATGACCTTTACGTTGCGGTCGGAAGCCGCGAGTTCCTGCAGAATCTCGGCGGTTCTGTCCGCCGAAGAATTATCGATGAAAATGTGTTCGTAGCGATAATGGCCCAGACGCGTCATCACGGCGCGCACCCGTTCATAGAGTTCGCGCACGTTGCCTTCTTCGTTGAAGCAGGGATTCACGATGCTGAGCGTCTTCATGGCTGTTTCAGTTAACTGCGGCGCCCGCGGGTTTGGGAACGGACGCTGGTTTCTCACCGACACTCTGGCTGAGATTCAATATGTCGCTCGCGACTCCTTCGAGGCCGCGACTATACATCATTTCTTTCAGCGCGGGAATGCTGGAGTACGGGGTGTCGATCTTGTCGATCATGACTGGCTGGTCCTGCCGGATGGGGCTCAGCAGAACTTCGCCGCGCATCAGCTCGCGGCACGAGATCTGGCCCTTTTGCAGAGGGATCGCCAGATAAACGTCTTCATCCGAAAGGATGTGGCCTTCAGGCAAATCGCGCTTTGCATATACGCCGCGCACCAATGAATCCAGATAGGCGATTTCTTTGGCCGGCGGCAGGCGCTTGTGCGTGCCGGGTGCACCGCAGACTTCGCGGGCCTTCTGCCAGGACTTGAACCAGGTGTCGATCTGGTCGGGACGGGAGCAATAGGGGCTGACGGTTTTGCCATCGCCTTCGATGTCGACATGGCGCTCGAAAGTGCGGGCGCCTTTGGCGTAGGCGATCAGCATCGAGGTGGTCCAGTCGTGGTACTCGTGAGTGGAGAAACCGATGGTGTTTGACGGATACCGGTTGCGCAGAAAGTCGATCTGATTCATCTCCAGTTCCCCATCCTCGGCGGGATAAATGGAGACGCAATGGTTGATGGCGAGGGGAATATGGCGATTGCGGAAGAACATGACAAGGTCGTCGAGATCCTTCAGGGACGATCCGCCGGTAGATACGATTACCGGCTTCTTGGTGGCGGCAATCTTCTCGATGAGCACCCAGTCGTTCAGATCGGAACTCGCCAGTTTGATGATCTGGATGCCCAGTTCGCAGCAAAGGTCGACGGACTTCTCGTCGAAGGGTGTTGCCATGGGGACGCAGGACGCCTGCCGTATGGCGCGCACCAGTTCCGCCAGCCCGTCGGCAGACATCTTCGTATCAAGCGTTTTGCCGATGTAACGGATGTCGCGGCGATGACGGAAATCCCGGTGAATGAACGAGTCGACGTCGCGAAACTGCAGCTTGATGGCGGCCCGGACGTTGTTGAAGCGGACCACCTGAGCGAACGACGAAACGATGCGCAGGCCCCGCTCCACACTGCCCCAATGGTTGTTGGCCATCTCCAGTACGAAAAGGTCTTCGAAGATATCGCGGTCGATCATAATATTCCTCTGTCCCTGCTAGTCGCCTTGTCCCGCCAGTGCCGGCTCCGCTTCTTCGAACAGAAGATTACCGACTAACTCCGCACGATCGAGGAAGGGATACATGTCCTCAAGTGCGGGTGAAACCATAGTGCCGTCCGCCAGTTGCCTCGATTTGAGGCGGGGCTCAAACTCCTGCGCCGGATCGATCATCACCTCGCACAGCATGGGACCGGGCGCATCGAGCAAACCCTGAATCGATCCAAGGTCGCTCGACGTATCGATCCTGCACGCGGGGATGCCGTACGCGGCGGCGACGCGCACGTAGTCGGGAAACGAAACGCCGCTTTCCGGACTTTCCCCGACCATCTTTTTGAAGAAAGTCGATTGCGTGGTGCGGATCGAAAGGTAGCCATTGTTATTCAGCACGAAGATCTTGATCGGCAGCTGGTGATGCTTTATGGTTTGCAACTCCTGAATGTTGAATTGCACGCTGCCATCGCCGGCCAGACAGATTACACGCTTTCCCTCGCGCGCCACGGCGGCGCCGATGGCGGCGGGCAGATCATGCCCCATGGAAGCAGCGCCGGAGTTGGAAAACAGGCGCTGCCCGCGTTGGATCTGCGCCGTCTGAAAGGTAACAATGCAGGCGGTGGCATCGCCCGAAACCACCACATCGTCGGATGCCAGAGCGGCTGACAACCGTTCGGCAAAATGATAAGGATTGACGCGCGGCCCGGGCCGGCGGTGTTTAGGCAGAACCACCGGGTATTTTTCGCAAAGCGCTTTGCACCAATCCAGCCACTCCTGGTGCACGGGTGTGTAGCCCGATTCTTCCAGTTGGCGGGCAAGCTCGGTGAGAAATACTTTCAGATCGCAGTGAACGGCGAGGTCGGGGCGAACGGTCGGCTTCGAAAGTTCGCCGGCATCGATATCCACCTGAATTCGGAACGCATGGCGCGCAAAACTTTTCCAGTTGTAGCTGACCTGGCGAATGTTGAGACGGGAACCGAGCACGAGCAATGTGTCGGAATTCTGCACGGTAAAGTTGCCGGCACGTTCGCCGATGGTGCCGGGGCGGCCGCAAAACAATTCGTCGTCACTGGGGATCAGATCATGCGTCCACGCGGTTGTCACCGGAATGCGCAGGAGGTTGGCGACGCGTTGGAACTCTTCGAGCGCCCCGGCCGCACGGACACCGGTTCCAGCGAGGATTACAGGCCGCTCGGAGCCGCGGATGCGGCGGACGGTTTGCGCGCACTCGGACGCGATCCGGTCCTTATTCCAGACCATATCGTCCTGCGCGGGATCATAGGCATCGAGCGCGTCTTCGTCGATCTGAGTTGCCTGCACGTCGATCGGAATATCCAGCCAGCAGGGTCCGGGCCGTCCCGTCGCCGCAAGATGCCAGGCGCGCTCCAGGTGATAACGGATGGTGCGCGGGTCGTTGACCAGGACGGCGTATTTGGTGATGCCCTGCACCATGCCGATAATGTCGGCTTCCTGATCGCCGAGCTGACGCAGGCCGTCGATCCTGAGCGAGGCTCGGCAAGTCTCGCGCTTGACTTGTCCGGAGATGACCAGCATCGGGACGGAATCCGTCCATGCGCCGAAAACTCCGTTGATGGCATTGATGCTGCCGGGGCCCGTGGTAACGCTGACCACGCCCGGTGTTCCTGCGATGCGCGCGTATCCTTCCGCCGCCATGGCGGCCGCCTGTTCGTGGTGATGGCACATGTAGCTGATGCGATCTTCGCGCCCGAGAGCGTCGTTCAGGTGCATGGCGCCGCCGCCGGTGACGAGGAAGATACGGCGCACGCCCCAATCGGCGAGGCTGCGCATCACGTAATCGGCCAGCCGGATCATTGAAGTACTCCTTCGGGGTGGGGTCGCACTCCTTCGGCCGGGACCTGTCTGAGAGAGATGATTCTGTTGGTCAATCCAAGCTTCCGCATATCCCGTCTGATGGCGGCTTCGTGCAAGGTGGACGTAATGACAACCGGCCAGTCTCCACCCGTTAATTCGGCGGGCGCAAGGATAGGAATGCCACGGAGCTGCTTGCCCTGATTCAGAGGGCTGGCGTCGACGCAGGCGCGTATCTGTGCCTTGCGCAGCGGTTCCTCGTTAAGGAGCTTCATCGCCAATTGGCCTGTGCCCCACAAGACAACTTCGCGGCACGATTCAAGTTCATTCGACAAGTGCAGGTTGATCGCCCGCATCAATGAGGCAGAGGCTGCGCAGTATTGCCGGATTCGCTCCCTGAGAGAAACGTCTTCGGTGAGCGGACCGGTGGGCACATCCGTTGGCCGGTAGATTCCGAACACCGCCGGATACAGTGTGTCGGCCGACGATCCGATGACCTTTGAAGTGGGTGCGACTACCTGAGCGAAGCCGAATTGCCGGGCGAGGTTATCGAGACAAACTCCCGAGAAATGATTGATATGTTCGGTGTTGAAATCCTGAAAGGGGGCATTCAGGAAGTCGCCGTAGCGGGTTGCATCGGGGACCTCGATATAGACGATCGAGTTCTTCCGAAGAAGTCTCCTTAAGCCGGTGAGCGCGCCCTCCAGGTCCCTGACATGCTCCAGTACGTGACTCAGCATTACTGCGTCGAAAGTCCCGGCACCCTCGGGGATACTCGAAAGCGAGCCTGTGCGAGCGGCAAAACCGCGACGCCAGGTATTGTCGACGCAGGCGGGCGCCGGATCGAGACCTTCGAGGTTGGAATAGCCGAGGGCGCGCAACGCTTCGAGCAAGCCGCCATTGGCGCAGCCTACGTCGAGAATCGATGCATTTTTATCGGCCACAACCATGGAGATGGTGTGCGCGGTTTGCGCCAGCCGCTCGGCATCCCAGGCCGATTCGCCTCCTCCGGTCGACGTTTTGGCGTCCTGGTATTTTGACGCGTTCCGGTATAGAGCGTCATAGGCGGTCTGGGGCGCGGCCGTGTCGGCATAAACGAAGCCGCACGCGAGGCAGGCCACAACATCATAGCCGTCGGCGAGAGGGTGGCTGTCGCTCACGGCGAAATGTTGAGAATGCAAAAGCTCGACAGAGCGGTTCCGGCAGATCGGGCAGCCGCGGACGGAGGTTTTCTGCGTCATAGTTGAAACCTCTCAGCTGCCGATGCTGTAGTGCGCAGAATCGCCTCTGCAAGAGGAACGGACGGGTTAAGGTTTAATTCCGTACGGGCGCGCGCGATGTCGGGCACATAGCGTTCCGGCACTACGCCGGGGCGCGGCGCCGAGGCAATCCGCACTTCCGTCCTGGGTTCCAGACCGGCAACCATGGAAGCCAGATCCGAGATGGCGACCGCGCTGTCCGAGCCAACGTTGTAGGGCCGGCACGATTGGCCTTTGAAGAGAATCGTCCAGAGCCAGATGGCCAGATCCGCGGCGTAGAGATAAGACCGCAAGGTGGTGCCATCGCCTTTAACCTGGATGGGGCCGCCGCACAGCCGGTCCCGGATAAAGTTCCCCGCGGCGAAGTGCCGATCGAGCGGCAGGTAAGGGCCGAGAAACGCGAACCCACGAGCGATTTTTGTTTCCATGCCGTACTGCCGGGCATAAATGGCGCAGAGGAGTTCAGCTACCCGCTTGCCCTCGGCATATGCCGCGTGGGGATCCATGGTGTCCGGCACTCCCGCGTATGTTTCCGGGATATGAGAAAGCCCGGCCGGCTGTTTCCCGTAAACCGCGCCGGAACTGGTTAACAGAAACTTCCGGACGCCGCGGTCCGCCGAGAAATCCAAAACACGCCGTGTGCCTGCGACGATGGTGTCGAGCATCATAAGCGGGTCGTCGCCGTTCAATGCCGCACTGGCCGCGGTCGCCGCATGAATAACGTGGGTGAAAGCGCCGGCCGGGTAATCGAAAGAGCGTACATCGCCCGCATGAAGGGTGACGGCGGAGTCGAGCGCCAGATGAGGAAGCCGCGCACGGAAGCCTGCGGGGTCGCGAGTCAGTGCGGTGATCGAGGCCCCGAGGTCCAGTTCCCGATTTGCCCAGATGAACGATTCGAGCAGCCAGCAACCGAAGAAGCCGGTTCCGCCGCTGATAAACAGCCGCTGGCCGCGCAGTTCATCCCACAGCCCGCGGGTATTTTCGAGAATGTACGCGAGATCCGGCGCGAGTGGGTTAGTTTCCTTCATGCGGCCACCTGCTCCGCCGACCGCGACACAGCCGCGTGTAACTGATCAAGCATGTACTCGACGGCAAGAGAATTCAAACCCGGATAGACGCCGATCCAGAAGACGTTTTTCATTACGTAGTCGGCATTCGCAAGATCGCCGATGCGACGATGCACGGTGTCCCGATAGGCCGGCTGGCGCAGCAGGTTGCCGCCAAACAGGAGCCGGGTGCTGATCCTGGCGCCCTCCAGATGCTTCACTACCTGGTCTCTGGTCAGGCCGGATTCGGGACGCACGGCAATGGGAAAACCGAACCAGCTGGGATCTGAACCCTCCGTAGCCTCGGGCAGAATCAGCAGGTCGCGCAGATCTTTGAGGCCGTCATAGAGAAGCGTGAAATTGGCTTTGCGAGCCTCGATAAAACCTGGCAACTTGCGGAGTTGAGCTACCCCGACCGCCGCCTGCATGTCGGTGACCTTAAGGTTGTAGCCGATGTGCGAGTAAGTGTACTTATGATCGTAGCCGCAGGGCAGCGATCCCTGCTGCCAGCCGAAGCGCTTGCCGCAGGTGTTGTCTTTACCCGGATCGCACCAGCAATCCCGCCCCCAGTCGCGGAAAGATTCGGCCAGAGTCTTCAGCATTGGACTGTTGGTAAGTACCGCGCCGCCTTCGCCCATGGTCATGTGGTGGGCAGGATAGAAGCTGGTGGTCGCCAGATCGCCGAAGGTTCCGGCCAGTTGCCCCTCATAAGTAGAGCCGACCGCATCGCAGCAGTCTTCTATCAGCCAGAGATGATGTTTTTCCGCGAATGCCTTTACGGCTTTCAGATTGAACGGATTGCCCAGGGTATGCGCCGCCATGATGGCGCGCGTGCGTGAAGAGAGCGCGGCTTCCAACTGGTCGACACAGATGTTGTAGGTGGGGATGTCGACGTCGAGAAAAACCGGGATCAGCCCGTTTTGAATAATCGGATTGACCGTGGTGGGAAAACCCGTCGCCACCGTGATCACTTCGTCGCCCGGCTGGAGACGCCGGTCGCCCAGTTTGGGCGAGGTGAGACAGGAGAGTGCTACCAGATTAGCCGAAGAACCTGAGTTCACCAGGGAGGCTCCGCGCAGCCCGAAGAAGCGCGCGAATTCGCGTTCGAACTGTGAGGCATAGCGTCCGGAAGTCAGCCAGAACTCAAGCGATGCGTCAACCAGATTCACGATCTCCTCAGCGTCGAAAACGCGTCCGGCGAATGGAACCGGGCTGGAGCCGGGAACAAATTCTTTTGCGGGAAACGCCTCCGCGTGGTACTCGCGTACCAGGGAAAGAATCCGGTTGTGTAGTTCCGTGGCCGACATAGAATCTCAGGCGGCCAGCGCCGCCTCCTGATTTGCCCGGAAATATTGCCGATACCAGGCGACTGTCGACTGCAGGGCGTCGTCGATGCTGTATTGCGGAGACCAGTCCAGCATCCGCCGGGCTTTTTCAGCGCTCAGATACTGATGCATGATTTCGTTCTTCGCCACAGCCTGGATATCGGGCCTCAGGGCACTGCCGGCGATTCCGAGAATGCGTTCCACCAGTTCCGCCACGGTAAGCCTGACTTCGTTCGAAAAATTGAACGCTTCGCCGATTACTTCCGGGTTCGTGGACATTTTTTCCGCCAGATGCATATACGCTGCCGCACCGTCTTCCACGTAGAAGTAATCGCGCAGACACGATCCATTGGATCGAATGACCGGGCGTTCGCCGCGAATAATCGACCGAACGGTTCCGGGAACGATGCGGCTCCAGTTGAGGTCGCCGCCACCGTAGAAGTTGCCGCAGCGCGTGATACAGACCGGAAGATTGTAAGTGTGGGCGTAGGCGGCGGAGATCAGATCGGCGCAGCTCTTACTCACATCGTAGGGATGTTTCCCCTGCAAGGCAGTGGTCTCATCGTAGGGGAGCACCGTCTGGTCGCCGTATGCCTTATCGGAGGAAGCCACTATAATCTGTTCGGCGGCGGGACTGCGCCGGCAGGCTTCGAGCAGCGACCACGTGCCGCCGATATTAGTCTCGAAGGTGGAAACCGGGTTGCGGTTGGCCACGCCCACAATGGTCTGGGCGGCCAGATGAAACACGGTTTTGATCTCGTATTCGCCCAGACAGCGTTCGAGGCGAGCCTGATCGCGTACATCTCCGCACACAACCTTCACGCAATCGAGTTGACCGCTCGACACCAGTTCGGATTGCGGGACCCAGTCGCGGATCAGGCAGACGACCTCCGCGTGGACTTTCGTCAACCTCTTTACGAGCCATGAGCCGACCAGTCCCGTGGCGCCGGTAACAAGCACGGGGCGATCCCGCCAGAATTCGGGTTTCACGCCGCCGCCGCCTCCCGTTCGTTGCGCCAGATCTTCCACGGCGCCTTGCCACTGTCCCAAAGATCGTTCAGAACCTTATATTCGCGATAGGTATCCATGGCGAAGAAGAAGCCGTCATGGCGATAACCCATCAACTGCCCTTCTCGCGCGAGCCTTTCCATGGGCTCCTGTTCGAGAAAGCAGTCTTCGCCGCCCAGATAGTCGAATATTCTGCGATTGAACACCATAAATCCGGCGTTGGCGCTGCCATCGATCTGCGGCTTCTCGACGAAACTCTTGATACGTCCGTCCTGAGCCAGATCGAGAATGCCGTAACGAGAGTAAGGTCTTACGGTAGTCATGGTGGCGAGTTTGCCGTGGGACTTGTGGAAGGCAAGCAGTTCGGCAATATTCACGTCGGAAACGCCGTCGCCATAAGTAACGCAGAAGGTATCGCCCTTGATATGTCGCGCTACGCGCCGGATACGTCCTCCGGTCATGGTTTCGAGACCCGTGTCGGCCAGAGTAACCTGAAAATCCTGTTCTTCATGTTCGCCATGGAAATCCATGCGGCAACGCGAGCCAAGATGAATGGTGAAGTCGTTGTTCATGGCTTCATAATTCAGGAAGTAATCCTTGATCATGTTGCCTTTGTAGCCGAGACACAGCACAAAGTCGCTCAGGCCATAGTGGGCGTACATCTTCATGATGTGCCAGAGAATGGGCCTACCCCCGATCTCGACCAGAGGCTTGGGGCGGAATTCCGTTTCCTCGCGCAGGCGCGTCCCCTGTCCGCCGCACAAGATGACGACTTTCATAAGTACTCCAGCAACCTACTGACAGGGCAAGAGTAACATCGATGCGGCATAGCCCGAAATATGTCTTTGGATAACCTTTCCAGGGCGGTAAGGCGATGTTATCCGAAGTAAGTAGTGAGTAGTTAACTCAAGTGGTCCTGAAAACATAAATCGCGCTCCGAAGAGGCGTCGAGAAGAGTCTCGACGCGGCACGCAGATTTAGCGGAAGGTCAGCGACACTACTCGCAGGAGCCGGTAATCGGCCGTGACGCCCGGGACCGGAACCGGTTCGAGGATGCCGCCGCGTTCGAGCGCCTCCACGGCATGGTGATACGCCGGGGATTCGGCGAAATCGCGATCGGGAGTCAACGCCACGTATCCCACACCGCCGCTGGTAATGGCCGTGAAAAGCTCGTCCGGCGTTACCGCGGAAGCCGAGTGGGCGTAATACAGCTTGTAGCCATCCGGAGAGAAGCCGCGAACCGTCCTGCGCCCCGTATTGAGATAAAACATGGGGTCGAGATTGGTCATCACGATCGCGTCCCGTGGCGTGTTCCCTCGGATGTACGCGAACAGCTTACTGAGTTGGCCCCAATCGCTCGGCTGCACGTTCGCCGAGGGGAATTGCCCGTAGCGGAGTGTGGCGCGGATGCGGCTCAGGTCGGTCCAGAACGTCAGCGCCAGCAGAATGATCAGACACGCGGCCAGCGCTTCCTGAATTCTGACGTGTTGATAGACGCGCCACAGCATCCAGAGAACCAGCGGGAAGATGGGCGCTATAAAACGATGCGGCGGTCCTGCCCAACTGAGCAGGAGCAGGCAGTAGAGGGCGACGAAAAGATCCGGCATTAATTGCCGCCGTTTGATGAGACTCCAAACGAGCAGCGCCAGCGTGGCGATTACGGCATACATGCTGCCAATACCGGTGAGCAGGGTAAATGGGCTGGCCAGCAGCATCAGGATATTGGCGCCGAGCACCTGCAGTTTTTCGTTGGCGGCCAGATGGGTGAGGATGCTCGACGTGGCGTAACTGGCGCCGCTGTAATAGGGGTGGTTGGTGGTATGCGCGAGCGACCATCCGAGCCAGGGCGCCACCAGCAGCATGGCGGCGGCGGTAAATATGAGCGCGCTGCGAAAGCGGCGCCGGACGGTCAGCGTGAGGATACAGGCGCCAATCAGAGGCAATCCGGCGGTGCGCGTCAGAGTTGCCAGGCCGGCGAATACGCCCGCCGCGAGCGCCCGATCGTCCAGCAGCGCCAGCAGCGCCGCCGTCAATAAGAGAGCGAATAACGGCTCGGTGAGCAGACTGGTGCTTACGAAAACGACTGCAGGAGAGGCGGCCGTCAGGACCACCAGCAGGAATGCGCCATCGCGCGCCGCGCCCAGTTTCAACAGCAGTTTATATGTCAGAAAGAGCCAGCCGAAAGCGCAGGCGAGCGGCAGCAGCTTAAGCCACCAGGTTTGCTCCGACACGAGCGTAAAGAGCGCCAGCAGGGCGGGAAAAAGAGGCGGATATTTGGTCTGCGCGATCGGCTCCGGAAGACTTTCGATCATGTATCCATGGCCGGCCGCGAGCGACTGCGCCGAGACCAGGTAAACCCCGTCGTCGTGGAAGAGGCCCACGCTGGGCGCGAGCCACGCCACGGTATAGACGATGGCGAGCGCGGCGAGGGAGAAAACGACGAACGCACGTTGCGCGCCAGGAGTCAGCTTCATTGAGAAAGGAAGTTCCTTTGTAGCATAGAATGTTACTGGCGAAGCAGCTTGAATGGCAGACCCTTCGCCGGAAATCAGGGCACGATGGCCGTACCGATTGTTATGCTTACAAAACGTCTGGGGAGTCTCGCCGCGCTGGCGATGGCGCTGACCCTGCCCGGCGGCGCGATGGCGGCGGAGAATAAGACCGCGCCTGACAGAAGCCTCGCCGGCGGGAACTACAATATTCCGCTGTGGGCGCCGGGCAAGGTTCCGCTGGCCAAGGGCGACGGCCCTCTGGACAACCCGTTTCTCACCGTTTTCCTCCCCCCGGAAGGCAAGCGCAATGGCGCATCCGTGGTGATCGCTCCGGGCGGCGGCAACATCATGATGATGTATGGCGCCGAGGGTATGGACATCGCCGAGCGCTATAACGATTGGGGTGTGGTGGCGTTTGTGCTGACTTACCGGCTGCAACCCTATCGCGAAGACGCGCGGGTGCTCGATGGCAAGCGGGCCATCCAGCTGGTGCGTTCCCGCGCCGCCGAATTCAAGCTGGACGTGAATAAGGTGGGCTACATCGGATTTTCCGCCGGTTCGAATATGGGGCGCTCGGTGGTGGATGCGGCCGGGCCGGGCGATCCCAACGCCGCCGATCCCATCGACCGGCAAAGTTCGCGCCCCGATTATCTGGCGCTGGTGTACGGCCCCGGCAGGACTACGCCGGGAGAAAATCTGAAGAACTTCCCACCCACGTTCCTGATGTGCGCGGCGGGTGATACCGGCAATGCCCTCGGCACGGCCCAGGCGTTTATCGATCTGACCAAAGCCGGCGCGGTGGCCGAGATCCACGTGTACCAAAAGGGACATCACGGATTCGGCGATGGCTATGCCAGTGGCACGTTCAGCGACTGGATGCCCCGGCTGGAGCATTTTCTGAAGCAGGGCGGTTTTCTGCCGGGGGGTAAAGAATAGATGCGCCGCCTTGGATTGACCGGCGCGGCGTTAGCGCTCTCACTGCTATTTCTGGTCCCGCGCGTAAAGCCTGCCGCGACCGCGGGCAGCGCCGCGCCGACCGTGAATGACGGCCACGGGGATTATGTATTTGTACCTGCCGGTGCATTTAAGATGGGCGATAATTTCGGCGATGGTCTGCCGCGCGAGCGCCCGGTGCATACGGTGGAGCTCGATGCCTTTTACATCGGGAAATACGAAATCACCAATGGCGAGTGGAAGAAGTTCCGCGACGATCCGGGCTACGACGATACGAAGTTCTGGCCCGGCGGCAGAGTGGTTCCGAAGGATCAGGATTCCTACTGGAGAGACGCCCGCAACCATGGCGGAGGGACGCCCGATAACGACGAGTATCCTTTGATCGGCGTGAATTGGGATTCCGCTGCCGCGTATTGCAACTGGCTGAGCGCCAAGACAGGCAAGAAATATCGGCTGCCTACCGAGGCGGAATGGGAGAAAGCGGCGCGCGGCACCGATCAGCGCAAGTTCCCCTGGGGGAATGAGATCGATCATTCGTATGCCAACTATGTGGATTCGCAGAAGTTCGATACCGTTATGAAACCGGGCACCTATGACGGCGCGAAACATGGCGATCTGCAGACTCATAACGGAGCGTCTCCCTATGGCGCTTATGACATGGCCGGCAACGTGATGGAATGGTGCTCCGATTGGTACAGCAGGGATTATTATTCGGTTTCGCCACGGAAAAATCCCAAAGGACCGGCTACGGGTTCCTATAAAGTCTTGCGCGGTGGATCGTTTTATCTGGAAGCTTTGGATATGCGCACCTATGCCCGCTCGGCTGCGTGGCCTTCGTTCCTGGGGCACCGTATGGTTGGTTTCCGGCCGGTGCGGGAACCTTAGAAGGATAGACAGGCGAGATCGCCTGTCTCACATTTATGACTGCACAACAAGAAGAAATCATTCATGCCAGGCTGGATGGCCTGCAGATTGAATTGCCTTCATGGGCATTTGCCAATACCGGCACGCGGTTCGGGAAATTTATAGACCCCTCGGCTGCCACCACTATCGAAGAGAAGCTCGCAGACGCTGCCCAGGTAAATCGCTTCACCGGCTGTTGTCCTTCGGTCGCGGTGCACGTCCTCTGGGATTTTCCGGAAGGGCTGAAGAGCGCCGGTCCCGCGTCGCGATTGGCGCGCGAACTGGGCGTCCGCATTGGCTCGGTGAGTCCCAACGTTTTTCAGGATCAGGATTACAAGTACGGCGCGTTGGCGAACCCTGACGGAGCTATCCGCAAGAAGGCCCTCGATCACATCGTCGATTCCATCGAAATCGCCAAGGCCACCGGCAGCCGCGATGTGACTCCCTGGTTCACCGATGGCTCGAATTACCCTGGCACGGCGAATATGCGTCAGCACAAGCGCTGGTTCGAGGAAGGCTTGTGCCATGCGCATACGCATCTCGCTGCCGGCCAGCGCATGCTGGTCGAATATAAACCGTTCGAGCCCACTTTCTATCACACCGATATCGCCGATTGGGGTATGGCGCTGCGTCTGGCGAAGGCCGCCGGCGACCAGGCCTTCGTGTTGGTCGACACAGGGCATCATTATCAGACGCAGAACATCGAACAGATTGTGGCTTGGCTCCTCGACGACGGCATGCTGGGCGGCTTCCATCTCAACGACCGCCGATTTGCCGACGACGACCTGACGCTGGGCTCTATCGATCCGTACCAGGTGTTCCGCATCTTCCATGAGATCTGCTTTTTCGAGTGGGAAACCGGGCGTAAGGCCGACATCGCGTATATGGTGGACCAAAGCCATAATCTGAAGCCCAAGGCCGAGGAGATGATCCAGACCATCATGACGGCGCAGGAGTTATTTGCGAAAGCCGCGCTGGTGGATCACGCAACTCTGGTGAAGCATCAGGCGAGCTGCAGCCTGATCGATGCCGAGGAGTGCCTGAAAGCGGCGTTCCAGACCGACGTACGCCCGGCGATCGCGGAATGGCGTCGAGCGCGTGGGCTGGCGGCCAATCCGCTGCAGGCCTTCCGGGAAAGCGGATACATCAATCGGGTCGTCGCGGAGCGCGCGGGCCGCACGCAGGCCGTCGCGTCGTATGCGTGAGCGCGTCTGTTTTCTGCTGAAGGTTAAGAAAGACAAGCTGGAAGAATACAAGCGCCGGCATGAATCCGTGTGGGCGGAGATGCTTGAGGCGCTTTCTGAAACCGGCTGGCACAACTATTCGTTGTTTTTGCGCGAGGATGGGCTGCTGGTGGGATATCTGGAAACGCCGGATTTTGCACAGGCACTGAAGCAGATGGCGGAGCGTGAAGTGAATGCACGCTGGCAGGCTTCCATGGCGCCCTTTTTCGAGGAACTGGAAGGACGGCGGCCGGACGAGGGCATGATGCGATTAGAAGAGATTTTCCATCTGGAGTAAGGCAACGCGGCTGTCGCCGCATGTCCTCACCAGAAATCGGCGGCGACCACGTTGGGGGCACCCACGCTCGCATTGATTACATCAGCCGAAAGGACAACCGCCAGGTTCTTGTGCTCCCAGGAGGCCGGCGCAAAGGCTTCCAGTTTTTGGAGCTGCACCGGGTCGGTCAGAAACTCGCCCGCCGCGAGGGTGCCATAGGCGGTGAGCCCGGTGGCCATCACTTCTATCTGGCTGGTCTTCGGATTGAGCGCACGTACCACCAGTGCATAGTCCCTGGTGTTCTGTAGCCAGGGGACGGATGGATCGACGGACCAATCGTGGCGCGAAGGGTTCTTCTTATCTTTTATGACCATTACGTGGGGCACCGTGCCGGGTTCGATGCTGAAGCGAAGGTGGCTGACCAGGCTGTCGGTCCAGTCGTTGCTCCTGCGGCCAATGAGAACCGCCGGGCTGCCCTGCAGGTCGGCAAACGTCACGGCGGCATGCGATACGATGCGGAACCGGCGTCTTTTTTCCTGCAGCAACCCGGTCACCTTCGCGAGTGTGATGGCGTCGTCCAGAAACACCTTCTGGCTATTGAGAGCGTGAAAATCCCGCAGCGTCATAGGCAAGCCCGTGCCGGCAGCCTGATCGGGCTGATCCCGATTGCCGACGCAGATCAGGATCGGGTTCTGGGAGGAAAGAACCGGCCCCCAGAATTTGTCGAGCGCACCTGGCGAACGCTCCGCCAGCAGGGCGCCAATCCCGAGCACTGCCAGGATAGCGGCCGCGGCGGAGATGGTAAGGGCATTCACTCCAGGGCGGCGCCTCTGTTCCTGACCCGCCCGAGGGCTTTCATCCGGAACCGAAACCGGGATATCCGCCGGCTCCTGAAGCGGTTTTTCGGGCAGGCGAAACCGCACCGCGTAGCTTCCGGAAGGAATTTCGATGCGAATCTGGTCGGCGTGTCCCGGCTCCATATAGTACTGTGCCAGGCGCTTTCGGACTTCACCCGCGACGCTGCGCACTACGTGGTCGGCGGTGGTATCGTAGTCCGGCGCCCGTCCAAAAACTTCGATTCCGATGGTGCGCTCTTTGAGATGACCTGCGTCCCCATCGCTAAGGGAGCGACGCACTACGTATGTCAGGAGGTCTGAGCATCTCTTGCTGTTCCTGAAAACCGCGCTCGCCAGAAGGCGGTCCAGCTGTTTATTGATCTCATCGGCCGCTGCCTCCGTAGCGGGCAGCCAATTTTCGCGAGTCTGAAGTCCAGCCGCAGCGAATGGAAATTCGTGAAGTGGCACTGTTTTCCCCACCCTCATTTTTAAGAACTTGTTTTGGGAGTATATCAGGCGAAAGGCTCAAGAGCCACCGTCTTGTTGAAAAATAGGCACCGCTTATATTTTACTTATTTTCCTTTACTGCCAATGGCTGGTGGTTACGTCCTGAGAAGGTCCGGGACCTGGTCCGGGACCATCCGTGGCTTGCCGCACTGCGTGAACTCTCATATGATCCGCTCGTCCCTGCCCGGAGGCGCGCGAGTTTCCGGCAGGTTAAGGGGTTGGAAGGCGAAGTCTAATTTTTCCAGAGGGGAATATGAAAATCAGGGGATCAGAGAATAAACGCTTTATGAGAAAGAGCCTCGCGACCATCGGAATATTAATGGTCATGGCGCTGGGTTTCACATCGACCATCTACGCGCAGGCGACTTCTACTATCGTGGGAAGCGTAAAAGATGCGCAGGGCGGGGTGGTTCCGAACGCTACCGTAACCCTTACCAGCGAAAGCCGCGGCACGGTCTTCCCAGGGACAACGACGTCCTCGGGGGATTTTATCTTCCCGAACATTCCCGGCGATAACTACACCGTCACTGTGACCTTGAGCGGCTTCAAGAAAGTGGAGCGTACGGGCATTGAGGCGGTCCCCGGCAGCCGCGTAGCCGTCCCCGCCATCACCGTGGAAGTTGGAGCCGTGAGCGAGACCGTAGAGGTTTCGGCCGAGGCGCCGCTGGTGCAGACGGCGACGGGTGAGCGCTCTGCCATCGTAGAACAGGTAGAAATTCAGAACGTTCCGACTTCGAATACTTTCTTCGCCCAGGTGGTGGCGCTGACTCCGGGCGTGGATTCGACCAGTTCG
Source organism: Terriglobia bacterium (assembly GCA_963719785.1). Taxonomy (GTDB): domain Bacteria; phylum Acidobacteriota; class Terriglobia; order Bryobacterales; family Bryobacteraceae; genus BOG-234. The sequence continues at coordinate 390,451 of CAVRCX010000018.1, read as the reverse complement.
GGTACGCCGACCCGCTCCGACAATACCGGCAACGTAGCCCGGACCAACTACATGCTGGACGGCGTGACGTCCGTAAACACGGGTGGCAACCAGCCCGGCATCACGCTGAATATGGATTCGATCGCCGAAGTCAAAGTGCTCACCAACTCCTATCAGGCCGAGTACGGCCGTTCGAGCGGTCTGCAGGTAATTGGAATCACCAAGAGCGGGACGGATCAGTTTCACGGATCGCTTTACGATATGGACCAGCATTCGGGCTGGAATGCAAATAGCTGGGCCAACGACTCGAATGGTATTCACAAAGCATATTCGCTCACGAGGTTCTGGGGCGGGACCGTCGGCGGACCGGTCGGGAAGCCCGGCAAGCAGCACAAGCTGTTCTGGTTTCTTTCCGAGCAGGTGCAGCCCAGCGCGAAAGGCGGCGCCATCAACTACTTCCGTGTGCCCACGGCGCTCGAAAGGCAGGGTAACTTCTCGCAATCGACCGACAACAACGGCAACCTGTTCAACACCATCACCGACACGACGACGGGCCTGCCCTGCAGTTCCACGAGCGCGGGCGGCTGCTTCGCCGCGGGAGGCGTGCTGGGTGTAATTCCTCAGTCCCGGCTGAACCCGGTCGGGTTGGCGATCCTGAACCAGTACCCCATGCCTAACACCAACGGCCTGAACTACAATCTATACACGATCCAACCCCGGTACACGGTTACGGGTTATCAGAGCGTGATGCGCGGCGACTGGAATGCTTCGCAGAAACTCCGCATCAGCGGCAAGTATGCCGGACAGAATGACAGCAGGGAGTTTTCATACGGATCGATTCCGGGCTTTAACGACACAGTCACGCAGTTTCCGGCGCTCATTGTGCCATCAATGACGGTCGTTTATGTGTTCAGCCCGACGTTGATCTTCGAGGGCACAGTCGGGTACACGCGGGGTAACCAGTTGGGCGCCGAATCGATCGATCCGGCCGCCAACCGCTGCCTGAACCCGACTTCCGCTCTCTGCAACTTTCCCTTCCTGTTCCCAAATTCCCAGAAGGTCCCCCCGGGTTCTTACCAGGCAGCTGTGTTGGCTGGCGAGAATGCGCCCTATTATCAGAACGGCTATACTCTGCTGCAACCGGACTACTCGTGGGGCAGCCGTGTCGCCAACGCTCCGCCGAACAATCCCTATCCGGGCTATGTCAACTGGCAGTACACCGTGGACACGAACATCGGTCTGACAAAGATCTGGGGCAAGCACACCATCAAGGGCGGCTTCTCCTCGCAGGACAACCTGAAGGTTCAGAACGTCGGCACAGTGGATTCGGGGGTGATTCAGATTGAGGGCGCTCTCAACTTCGGCCAGACCAGCAACAACCCGCTCGACACGGGCTTCGGCTACTCCAACGCCGCGCTGGGTGTTTTCCAGTCCTACGCGCAGCAGAAAGGCCTGATCGAGGGCCGCTACGTCTACCACAACAACGATTTCTACCTACAGGACAACTGGAAGGTTACGCGGAAGCTGACGCTCGACCTAGGGATGAGGTTCGTCCATAACGGGCCGCAGTACGACTCGCGAGAGCAGATATCGAACTTCTTTCCGAACCTGTGGCAGGCGAGCCAGGCGCCGCAGTTGTTCACGCCGGGCTGCGCGGTCACCGGCCAGAATCCGTGCTCGAGCGCGAATCGCGTGGCCATTAACCCGGTGACCGGGGCCTCACTGGGAATCGGATCGGCGTCGATTATCGGCGACATCGTTCCCAATTCCGGCAATATTCTGAACGGCATCGTTTCGGCGGGCCAAGGCATAAAAAAGACCAACTACTCGGAGCCTTACCTCGTGTTAGGCCCGCGCTTCGGCGGCGCCTACGCACTTACGGATAAAATCGTGTTTCGCGGCGCCATCGGTCTGTTCTACGACCGTCCGCAGGGCGACGCCATCTACGGCCAAAGCGGCAATCCACCGACCGGTCAGGCGGCGACAGTTTTCAACTCTACGCTGGCGGCTGTGGCGGCCGGTACTGCGTCCGCCTACCAAGCCCCTCCGCAACTCAACGTCTACAACTACAACGCGAATATTCCCGCTTCGTTTCAATTCAACTTCGGAGGGCAGATTGTAGTGCCGTGGTCGGGACTTGTGGACGTCTCATACGTGCAATCCGATAACTACAACACAATCGCCTGGGGCGGTATCGGAGTACCCAGCGGCTACAATCCTCTGGACCTGAACGGTCCGGACCTGGGAACGGCTTACCTCCCGCAGTATCAGGATCCGACGCTCGGCACCAGTACCATTCCCGGTGCAACTGCGCTCACCACCAATCTGCTGCGTCCCTATCGCGGGCTGGGCGCTATCTACGACGGATGGCCCCGGTACAACGATCTGTACTCGGCGATTCAGGCCTCGTACAAGAAGCAATACCGCAACGGCTTCTCGGGCGGTTTCAACTATACGCTGGGCTTAAGAAACACGGGCAATATGCTCCAACAGCCCATTTTGGTGCACAGTGCGACCGGTGCGGTGACGTTCAGCCCCGTCTATAACCAGAACGCGAGTGTGATCAACAACGTGGGCTTCCGGCGCAACACGCTCAAGGGCTATCTGGTGTATGAGCTTCCCAAGGTGAACAATGTTCCGAAGGCCGCCGGATACGTGGTCAACGGATGGCAGCTTTCGGCGGTCTATACCGGCGGGAACGGTGCGCCTTACGACGCAACCTACACCTATGCGGCGAACGGCGCCAACGTGAACCTGACAGGTTCGCCGCAATACGTGGCGCGCATCAAAGTCGGCAGCAATCCGGGATCGGGTTGCGGCAGCAGCCAGTACGCGCAGCTCAATGCCAACGCGTTCAGCGGACCGACCTACAACAGTACCGGAAACGAATCGGGCTCCAGCCTGTTCAACTACTGCTTCAACAACACAGCCGACCTTGCGGTGCAGCGGAGCTTCGCAGTGTGGGGCGAAAAGCGGCGGGTCAGCTTCCGGCTGGACGCATTTAATGTGTTCAATATCGCGGTAATCAACGCGGTGAACAACACCATACAACTCGCCAGCCCGGCCGCTGCATCGACGGCCACGAACAATCAGTTCCTCTCGACCGGCGCCCTGAACACAGGGCGTATCACAGCCCAGAACGCCGGGTTCGGTGCGGCAACGGGCGCGATGCCCATGCGAACGCTGCAGGCTCAGGTCAGATTCACGTTCTGATAGAAGACCACTCCCCGACGGTCGCGGCTCTTACTGAGCCGCGACCGTTTTTTTTAGCGGCGCAGGTATACGAAAATCGTGTCGCCGTTGCCCTGGCTGTCAAATGATGTGATCAGGCTGTCGGACGACTCGATGGGCGGCAGGGGCGCGATCTTGTAGTTGGTGAGGAAGACGCCGCCGGGGCGCAGCATGGCGGAGACGTTGGCGAGGGCCAGTGCCTGCTCGAAAGCGTTGTAGTAGATCAGGACGTTGGTCGCGATAATCAGATCGAAACGGTCATCCTCTTTAAGCGGAGCGAGGCGCTCGATCACGATGTTCAGATCCCGCGGTGTGATGGACAGTGCCACCGCGGGGCGCACACGCACGGCGCGCACGCGGACGCTGGCGCCAGGGGGTGAGGGAATGGCCGGAACTTCGTCGCCGATGCGTGCGCCGACGTTTTGCCAGTAAGCCTCCAGATCGGGATTCCATTGATGAGCCGGCGAATCCGGATCAAGCGGAAGTTGCAGCACGTAGGGGGCGCCGCCCTGGGCTCGCTGGCGCGCGGCCTCGAGGTGCTGGTTGACTCGCGGGCTCAGGTCGAAGGTGGTCATTTGCAGATCGGCGGGAGCGGCGAGGCCGAGGCGCAGCAGAGAATCGAGCACCGCGAAGGGTTGAATGGACTGCTGCGGATAGAAATCGTAGCCTTCGGCCTTGTCGGTAAAGTCGAGTCCGGGGCCGACGATGGCCACGCGGCGGATGCTCCCCGGCTTCAGCGATCCTTTGGCGCTCAGGGCCTTGAGCGCCTGGTCGATGGAGAAGTCGACATCGAGGCGGGTGTCGGAGGACAGCCCTCGGTCGTGGAACAGCGTGGCGAACGCCGATTGCCGGGCGCTGTCGTCGAGTTGCTGTGCGGACTGGCCGGCCTGAACGTAGCGGTCGTTATCGGCGTGCGCACGGGCTCTCAGGTCGACCATATAGTTCCACGCCTCATCGCGGCCCGCCGGGGTAGTGGGATCAATGCCGTGACGTCGCATCACCTCGCGCACAAACCGCAGACGGTCATTAGCGCCCGGGTTCGCGATACCGGTGAGCAGGTCGTTGAGGCGGCCCTGCAGCAAATCCGCCGCGCCCGCCGGTCCGCCGAGCCTGGCGACGTCGCGATTGGTTATGCGGGGGCGTTTCGTAAAGCTCGTGCCGTAGAGCCAGAAATTGAAGATCGAATCTTCGTCGCCACGCTCGAGCCGTGCGCGAATCTCGGCATTGCTGCGCGTTACCCACCCCGGCCACGCGGCCTCCAGTTGGGCGGGCGACTTGCCCTTCAACTCGGCGGGCAGGTCTTGCGGAAACGCGTCAATGACGGGCTTGGCTTCATCCCAGGAAATGTTGGTTTTGAGCGGCGCTCCGAGCAGGAGAGCGCTCGCGATCGCGAGGGGCGCCAGTAGCCGTCTCCTAACCATGCTACTGCTTCCAATCGGCCGTAAAGACGTTGAACTCATAGCGGGCCGACGCTTTCCAGTCGGTGACGAATACCAGTTTCTTGCCATCGGGAGAGAACTCGGGGAACGATGTGAACCCATCCAGATTCGTGACCTGCTTAAGCCCGGTACCGTCGATGTTAATCAGGAACAAGTCGAACTTACGCCCATCGCAATCGTTCTTGTTCGAGGAGAAGAGAATCTGTTTGCCATCGGGAGTAAAGGTGGGCGCGAACGATGCGCAGCCGAAATCGGTAATCTGCTTGATGTTTTTTCCGTTGGCATCGGCCACGAACAATTCCATCTTGAAGGGGCTGGTGAGATTCTCTTTCAACAGGTCGGCGTACTTCTGCTTCGTCTCCGGCGTGGAGGGATGACCGGCTCGCCACGCGATCTTTTTTCCGTCGCGCGAAAAAACGGCCCCGCCGTCGTAGCCGTAGCTTGTGGTGATCTGCTTCTTATCCGAGCCGTCGAGGTTCATCGTCCAGAGATCCAGATCACCCGACGCCAGTGAAGTGAAGATGATCTTCTTCGTCTTCCAGTTGACCGTGGCCTCGGCATCGTAGCCGTTGGCGGTGGTCAGCGGCTTGAGATCCGTGCCGTCGTCTTTAGCGACGAAAATGTCATAGCCGGGATAAACCGCCCATAGATAGCCTTTGCTGCGGTCGACGTCCGGCGGGCAGCCGGGCGCCGCCAGATGCGTGGATGCATAGAGGATGTGTTTGCCGTCGGGCAGGAAATAGCCGCAGGTAGTTCGGCCTTTGCCGGTTGAAACCATGTGCTGATCGGAGCCATCCGCGTTCATCACGTACATCTGATCGCACTTCGAGTCGCCGCGCGTCGATTGAAAGATCAGGCGCTTGCTGTCGGGGGACCAGTAGGCTTCGGCATTCTGGCCGCCCGAGGTCAGCTGATGAACGTTGGCGAGATACGGGCCGGCGTTGTCGGCGGCAAAGACGCACGGGATGGAAAGCAGGGCAAGGCAAAACAGGCGCATATGGCCTATTATCCGCGTTCGCGGTTCACCAGCGCTTCTTTGAGTACGGCCCTGGCCTCGTCGAGCTCTCTGCCGATGAGTTCGAGCCGCGGGGGACGCACGCGCGCGCTGCCCATGCCCACCGACTCCTGCACTAATTTGATGAGCTGCACAAATTTCGGCACCGTGTCCATGCGGAGCAGGGGCAGAAACCAGCGGTAGATTTGGAACGCTTTCTCTTTTTCGCCCTGCAAAGCGAAGTGGAAGAGGTCGACGGATTCTTTGGGAAACGCGTTGGCCAGACCGGCGATCCATCCCACCGCGCCGGCATCCACCGCCTCGACAATGAGGTCGTCCACACCACAGAGAATCTGCAGCCGGCCAGCAGCGAGGACGCGAAGCGCGGCAATACGGCGGACATCGGCGCTCGATTCTTTGATGGCGTCGAGGGTTGGATTCGCATCCATCAATTCCACTACGTGGGCGGGCGGGAAGTCGACGGTATAGGCGATCGGATTGTTGTAGAGCATGGCGGAGAGCGGCGTGGCGTCGAGCACCGCGCTGATGTGGGCGCGCATCTCCCGCCAATCGCCCACGTATACATAGGGCGGCAAAACCATCAATCCATTGCAGCCCGCGGCCTCCGCCATACGCGCGATCGACACTGCTTCGGCGGTGCTGAGCGCGGATACGCCGGCCACTACCGAAGCGCGATCGCCGATGGCCTGTACACAGGTTTCAAGGACCTGCTTCTTCTCGGCGGACGACAGCGTGGCGCCTTCGCCGAGCGAGCCCAGCGCTACCACGCCGTCGCAGCCGTTCTCGACCAGCCACTTGCAGTGCTTCGCGAGGAAGGTGTGGTCGACGGTAAGATCCTGGCGGAAAGGCGTGGTGATGGCGGGAATCACACCGCGCCATGGCATTTTCGGCATAACGGTTTTGCGTTGCGTCTTGCTTTCGCAATGATAATTGTACTGATGACCGAACGCATTCACATCGTCGATTCGCATACCGCGGGTGAACCCACGCGCGTGGTGGTGAGCGGCGGTCCGCCCCTGGGCAGCGGAACCATGCGCGAACGCCGCGAGATTTTCCGGCGCGATTTCGATTGCTATCGCGCTGCTATCGTCAATGAGCCGCGGGGTTCCGATGCCCTGGTGGGCGCGCTGCTCTGCGATCCGTCCGATGCCTCGTGCTCGGCCGGAGTGATTTTTTTCAACAATGCGGGTTATCTGAATATGTGCGGGCACGGGACGATCGGGGTCGCGGTTACATTGGCGCACCTTGGCCGGATCGCGCCGGGAACGCATCGTATTGAGACGCCCGCGGGTGTTGTTGAAGTCGAATTGCATGAGTACGGTAAAGTTACTTTGCACAATGTGGCGAGTTATCGGTCTATCGCTGGGTTATCGCTCGATGTGCCGGGATTTGATAAAGTCACTGGCGATATCGCGTGGGGTGGTAACTGGTTCTTCCTGACTCATGATTGTCGTTGCGAATTCGGCTTGAGTAATATCGAACAACTAACCCAATATACCTGGGCGATCCGTCAGCAACTTACTCGCATCGGTCATTCGGAGGTCGACCATATTGAGGTGTGTGTTGGAAGCAGGAGCTTCGTGCTCTGTCCCGGCCGAAGTTATGACCGTTCGCCGTGCGGGACGGGCACCAGCGCCAGGCTGGCTTGCCTTTACGCGGATGGGAAAATTCGCGAGGGCGAAGTGTGGCGACAGGAGAGTATTATCGGCACCACGTTTGATGGATGGGTGACCGTTCACGAGGGCGCCGTCTATCCTCACATTCGTGGGTCGGCCTTTGTAACCGCCGAGGCGGATTTGATTCTGGATGAACGCGATCCCCTGCGATGGGGAATCCGCGGAACTGTATAAGCGGCGTGATTGTCTTTGGTGCGTTGTTTACGGCGGCGGTTTGCTGGGCGCTGGGCCGCATTATGTTCCACCGTCTCGGCATCGAGCTGAAACAAGTGGAGCAGGATCTTCTTGCCGCGGTCACGGGCGCCGCGGTCCTGAGCCTGGCCGTCTTCCTGCTGTGCGTGGTGAAGGGCGCCCGGACCCCAGTGTTCCTTGCGTTCGGGCTGACGCTTCTGTTCGTGAAGAGAACCAGCCAACCACGCAACCCACTGCCGCCGCTCCCGCGTTTCTGGAAATTTATCTTCGCCGGCGCCTTCACGTTCTACGCGCTGCTCTATCTATCGAACAGCCTCGCGCCGGAGTCGAGTCCCGATGGAACCTCCTATCATCTGGGGCTGGTCGCGCGCTACTTTCGCCTGCACGGTTTTGAACGGCTGACGACCAACATGTACGCCAATCTCTCGCAGGGCATGGAGATGCTGTTTCTGTTTGCGTTTGCCTTCGGACGTCATTCCGCCGCCGCTACGGTGCATTGCATGTTCCTGTTCGCGCTGCCGCTGCTTATGGTCTGCTACGCGCGGAGAATTGTCCATCCGGCAGCGGGCGTGTGCGCCGCGCTGCTGGTATATCTGTCGCCCATTGTGGGCATCGACGGGGTCAGTGCGTATAACGATGTGGCGCTGGCCACGGCGGCATTCGCCATGTTCTATCTGCTCGAAATATGGCGCGACACGGAGGACGATGACCTGCTGATTCCCGCCGGTCTGCTGGCCGGATGCTGTTTCGCCATCAAGTACACCGGAGCCATCGCATTCTTCTACGCCCTGGCAGTGGTGCTTTTTTCTAAGTGGAACAGGCGCTATCGCCTGTTCATTCGATTAGCGGCGCCCGCGTCCCTGATGGCCCTGCCCTGGCTGCTGAAAAATGCCATCTGGCTGGGCAATCCCCTTTCGCCGTTCTTCAACCGCCTGTTCCCCAACCCTTATATCCACGTCGCATTCGAAGACTTCTATCGAGGCTACTTTCACAACTACGCGCTTCCCAGCCTGAAACCGCTATTTTGGATGGTCACCATCGGGGGTCAACTGGGCGGGCAGATCGGACCCTTGTTCCTGCTCGTGCCGCTTTGCCTGCTGAGTCTGCGTTTCCGTGCGGGCCGTCACTGTCTTCTGGCCGCGGTATTCTTCCTGATCCCCTACCCGCAGAACATCGGCGCGCGCTTTCTGATTCCCGCTCTGCCCTTCATTGCGCTGGGAATCGGGCTGGCGTTTGAGTTATTGCCGCCTGAATTTTGGCGTGTAAGTCTGGCGCTGCTGGTAGTCGCGGCGGCTATCCTCGCCTGGCCGCGAGTTATCGATAAGTACCGCGCTCCCGCCGGCGGCTGGCAGATTGTAACTATGCCATGGCAGGCGGCTCTGCATATCATTCTGCCCGATACCTATCTGAAGGGCCACTTAGCAGGTTATACCCTTGCACAGAGATTGAATCGACTTATACCCGCGGACCAGCGTATCTGGAGCACACATCCGCTGCCCGAATCCTACATCACTCCGACTGTATTAGTGGACCGCCAATCCGCCGAAGGAGAACTGATTGAGGATATCCTGCTGATGCCGGTCAGAGACGATATGCAGCCGCTTTGGGATCTCCGTTTCACTTTTCCGCGCCGTGCTCTGGATCATGTGCGCCTGGTTCAAAGTGTCACCAGCGCCGGCGATATCTGGAGCATTGGCGAAGCGCGCTTTTACCTCGGCGACCGGGAGGTGCTTCCGTCTCATGCCGACGCGAAACCGAATCCGTGGGATATCGCGATGGCGCTCGACTACAATCCAGTGACGCGCTGGCGCAGCTGGGAATCCATTCATCCCGGCATGCACGTGGACTTCGCTTTCAACGGACCGGTGGAGCTCGACCGCATCGATCTTTATTGCTCGCACGACCAATGGAAGATCGATGTCAGACCGGAAGGGTTTGAGGCCAAACTGGAAAAACTGGACCGGAAGCCCGTCGGCGACCTGCGCCGCCTCGCCGGGCGCACGATCAAGGCACGCGGCATAGAGTATTTTTTGATTGGGAGCGATTTTCCGGTGGCCGCCGACATCCGCCAGGACCCGCAACGCTGGGGCCTTGTGCCGGTAATCGAGTACGCAGGCGACACTGTGTATCGAATTCCATGACCGATTGCCTGCTCGGGATTGACTTATGGCGGCCCGTGAGTCTGTGATCCCAGTCGACGCTGGAATGGAAGCAATGCTGGACGAGCGCGTGATCGTGGTGAACCCGGAGATTATGAGTTGAACGCCATGTTTTCGTGGCACGCATGTGCCGTTCAAGAACCTGATCGACTATCTGGAGGGCGGGATTTGCTGGGCGAGTTCCTGCGCCAGTTCCCTACCGTCACGCGCGAGATGGCTGTCCAGTCGCTTGAACAGGCGAAGGAATCTCTGCTCGCAAAAATCGCGTGATTCCGCCATAGTTTCCCCGACAGCAGATCCATACGGCGATTCGGCGGCGTGTTGCACCGTTAAGAACAATCTTGTCGGGTCCAGTACATCGTGCCCCTCCGTGGAGGCCGATTACCATAAGTACAACCCATCTCAGGCCGCCCATTCGACACCCACCTGTCGGTGTATCTCCGCTACATCGCTTCTTCGCCGAATTTTGCAAGTACCTCTACCAATCGGCCGCAGGTTTGACCACTGGCGTAGCCGCATGGACGGCCTTATCCTGGATAAGGTTGATCTGCCCGTCTGCGTACCGGGTCAAACCTGCCCCACGTTGCGATGCGACCATGCTTCGGAGGATTCTCGCGATTTTCGCCCCGCAGGCGATAAGCGACTAAAAAAGCTTGCCAAAGGGATTCAAGGTGGGATAGAAACGGGTTGGTAAGGAGAATCCACTATGACGTGGTTGGCGTTGACTATGGGAGCGGTGCTCGGTGCAGCGCAACTGGCGGCACAAGGGCTGGCGCCGATCGCCGCCAACGATAATCGAACGCCTGCCGGTACGCTGCGCGGCAACGTGCTGACGCTGCAGCTCGAGATGCGCAAGGGGGTCTGGCATCCCGAGAAGGACACCGGCGAGGCAATTCCCGTGTATGCGTTCGCCGAGGCCGGCAAGCCGCTGCAGGATCCCGGACCCACCATCCGCGTTCCCCAGGGAACCACCATCGACATCTCCCTGCACAATTCCCTCGCGGTTCCGGCTACCCTGCACGGGTTGCATCAGCGGCCGGGCAATGACGCGGATGTGGTAACCGTGGCGGCGGGCGCGACCGGGCATGTGCGCTTTGTGGCTGGCGTGCCGGGCACTTATTTATATTTCGCGCGTACGCCCGATGGCAAGCGCGGGAACAATCGCGTGCTCGATTCGCAGATGGGCGGGGCGTTTGTGGTGGACCCTCCCGGCGCGACTGGACGGGATCGCATCTTCGTCCTGGAGCGATGGAACGGACCCACGCGGACGGCCATCAACGGGAAGTCCTGGCCCTTCACGGAGCGGCTGAATTACGAGGTGGGCGAGAAGGTCCACTGGCGCCTGGTGAATGCGTCCGATCTGAGCCACCCGATGCACCTGCATGGTTTTCATTTTGAGCTCGACGCAACCGGCGACGGGGAGCATTACAACCTCTTTGAGGAAGGCGAGCAGCCGGTGGAATTCACTCATTCGGTGGAAGTGAATGAAACCTTCGACATGACTTGGGTGCCGACCGAGCCAGGCCGCTGGCTTTACCATTGCCACAGGATTCCGCACATGCGGATGCCCATCCCCATCGACCCGAGCGATCTGGCTGTGGTTGATCCTCACGATCACATGCACGAGATGGATTCGGAATACGACGGTATGGGCGGCATGATCATGGGCATTACGGTGACGGGGCGTTCCGTTATCGATACGGCGACCGCATGGAAGCCCGAACGCCTGCTGGAGCTGGCGGTCGGCGAACGGCACGGAGACCCGCGTTTTTACGAGTTGTCGTTACGCGACTTGAATGCCGCGCAAGCCAAACCGGAGTTGAGCACAGGGCTCACCGGTCCTGTCGTTGTAGTCACGCAGAATCAGCCAACGGAGATTGCGGTGGTGAATAAGCTAAAAGAACCTACTGCCATCCACTGGCATGGCATCGAGCTCGAAAGTTACTACGACGGAGTGCCTGGGTGGGGAGGGATCGACGATAAGCATACGCCGGCGGTGGAACCGGGAGAGACGTTTAAAGTCAGGATGATTCCGCCGCGCGCGGGCACCTTCATGTACCACACACACTGGCACGACGCCGCGCAGCTGACGGGAGGCGTGCACGGCGCCATGGTCGTGATGCCGCCGGGAAAAAGTTACGATGCAGCCACCGATAAGAGCTTTCTATTCAGCCAGGGCGGGAACGAACCTTTCGGCGCGGCGCTGATCCTGATGAACGGCGTGCCGCAGCCGGCTAACATGCGGCTGAAGACGCAGACCACGTATCGGTTGCGGTTCATCAACATCACACCGTCGATCGATAACCTGCGGGTATCGCTACGAAATGCGGATAGTCCGGTGCAATGGCGGTTGATTGCCAAGGATGCGTCGGATGTGAAGGGCGCGCCGCTGCGTACGGCGGATCAGCCGATTGCGGTGGGGGAGACTTACGATTTCGAATACCGTGCCACATCGGCGCAGGAGTTGATGCTGGTGGGCTTGTCGCCAGGCGATAACCGACGGGCCGTACAGACTCTCATCTTTGCCGATCCCCGCTGACGGGAGCGGACTGGAGTGCCTCAGTCTTTCAGTTTGCGCTGCCTCATCAGGAAAATGCCGCAAACCAGGGCCGACGCCATGGCGACCACGCTGGGACCGATATCAGGCGCCGCATTGCAATTCGGGTAGATCGTCGGGCAACCGAGAGTGTTTGCGGGAGTCGCTGCCCAAACCGTTGTGTTCAGGCAGGCCAGTGTCAGCCAGATAATGCCGATCGATTTCGTGATGGTGTTCATAAATGAAGTCCTTTAGTTTGTGTGAAGCTGTGTACAACTCCATTTATGAAGCCAGGGTGGAGATCAAAACAAGATAGAGGGTTCTGGAACTGCACTGGCGTTTTCGCAGCGGTGGCGCGCGAGGTTCGTTCCGCGAGAGGCGGTCACCTTGGAATCATTGGGGTTTTCGGGCAAATGCCGACGAAGGACATACTCCACGCCGATAACGAACGGCTATGGCGATTCCGTGGGTCCCGGTTACCTGTCAGACCAAAACGGCCAACCGTTAACGACCGCCCTGGCCGCGCGCCGGGGCAGGAGGCAGCGTACCGCCTTCGGCGAGGATCTTCATGTTTTCCATCGCCTGAGTGAACTGCGCGGTCCGTTGGGCCTTGTCTTTTGCGCGGGCGGCGTCGTCGGCCAGCATCGAGTTGTCGTACATCAGGGTGTAGACCAGCTTCGAGGTGGTGGCCGTCAGCGGCCTCGCCTCGAGGGTGCCGTGATAAAGGTTATAGGGCACACCGGCCCTGACGGGTTGGGTGTAGGTGTAGGAAAGTTCGGTCTTCCCCACCAGAACCTCGTTGGCCACGGAGCGGACCGCGCCCACTTCACCATCCTTGCCCGACGTGATGGTGCACGGACGGCGCAACCATTCGCCGATGTCGCAGTACTTCCCGACGCGCTTCCAGACTTCGGCGGCGGGCCGGTTGACGGTGATTTCGAGGGGGATGGTGACGTAGGTCGGATTGGCGACTGCGCTACTGACCGGGGCGGCCGGCGGCGCCTGGGCACTCAGGCAGACAACTCCGAACATGCAGGCGACGGCTGCTTTAAACTTGGGCATGGCATTCCTCACACTGACGCACATCTTGTCACAGGCGAAGGCGCGGAAGCAACCTGCACCACTCCCTCGCGGTCGCGGCTCAGAAAGGATGGTGGACATTCTGAGGCACGCTGTGCTCCGCTGGATGGTGGATGACCGTTAATTCGCCACGCCAGGTCCTGTTCGCCAGCCTGATCGGCACTACCATCGAGTTCTTCGATTTCTATATTTACGCGACTGCGGCGGTGCTGGTGTTTCCGCGCTTGTTCTTTCCCGCGTCCGATCCAGCCTCCGCCATGCTGGCTTCGCTGGCGACGTTCGGCATCGCGTTCCTCGCGAGACCGGTCGGTTCTGTGCTGTTCGGTCATTTTGGCGACCGCATCGGACGAAAAACGACCCTGGTGCTGGCGCTGTCGACTATGGGGGCATCCACGGTGGCTATCGGCGCGCTGCCAACCTACCGGACGATCGGTATCGCCGCACCGCTGCTGCTGGCGCTGTGCCGCTTTGGCCAGGGGTTGGGGCTGGGCGGCGAGTGGGGCGGAGCGGTGCTGCTGGCCATTGAGAATGCGCCTCCGAAGAAGCGCGCCTGGTACGGCATGTTCCCGCAATTGGGCGCGCCGATCGGATTTTTTCTCTCGGGCGGTGTTTTTCTGCTGCTTTCGCACTGGTTGACCGACCAGCAATTTCTATCGTTCGGCTGGAGGCTTCCGTTCCTCGCCAGCGTGCTGCTGGTGGCGCTCGGCCTCTATGTGCGGCTGACCATTACCGAGACTCCGGTGTTTCGGGAAGCGCTCCATCGCGGGGAGCAGGCGAAGTTGCCGATCCTGACGGTTTTTCGTAAACATACGAGGGCGCTGGTGGCCGGCACCACGCTGAGCCTGGCAACGTTTGTACTCTTCTATCTGATGACGGTCTTCGCGCTCTCATGGGGCACCAGCGCGCTTGGCTACAGCCGTGGGAAGTTTCTGCCGATGCAGTTGTTCGGCGTCTGCTTCTTTGCACTGACCATTCCGATTTCCGCGCTTCTCGCTGAGCGGGGACGGCGTCGCGTGATGCTCTGGGTTACGGCATCAATTGGCCTTTTTGGGTTGATTATGGCGCCGATGTTCGTGGCCGGGACCACCGGAGCGGTGGCCATGATGGCATTGGGGCTGGGATTGATGGGCATCACTTACGGTCCGCTTGGCACGTTGATTTCAGAACTTTTCCCCACGCCGGTACGTTATACCGGCAGTTCGATGGCGTTCAGCCTGGCGGGCATTCTTGGCGCTTCTCTGGCGCCGTACATCGCTACATGGCTGGCCACAAACTACGGACTGCAATACGTCGGCTACTACCTCTCCGCATCGGCGGTGTTGACGTTTCTGGGGCTCCTTTCGATTCGTGAAACCAAGGACGACGATCTGCACACGCACGCTGCAGGCGCCGCCCGTCACGCGGGAGCGGGATGTGCGTGACGTGTCCAAAGTGCAAGGTGCCGATGAAGGAGCTCAAAGGCCACATTTATCACAAACAGCGTAAGTGGAAATGCCCGCGCTGCGCGAAAGTCAGGATGCAGAAGCCCGGGTAATCCGCCTTACCGGGTATGGATAAGAAGGCCCTCGAACGTTTCTATGAGCAACCGTTCCGGATCGCGTGGCGGGCTCTCTTGCAAAGCCATCCGGGTGCCGCGGGCGCGGATGGTTTGTGCCTGGAGAGCCTCCGAATATCCGGGAATGTTCGCGCTTCGCAATCCCGCCAGATTTTTGTAAGCCATTGACCAGTCGGGAAACATCCGTTTTGCAAGCTCTCCTTCCTGAATGATTCGTATGCCATGGTGGCGCGTGTCTTTCTCAAGGCGGCTCAGCAGTTCGTCGATGTCGGGACGCTGCCCCTCAAGGAATTGCAGGTATATGCCGTCGCGATAGAGCAACATACCGGTAAGACCGTGGGCTTCATTCGTAGCGCGGGCGTTGGTGAGCAGTTCGAGCAGATCCCGCTGCGAGAGGCGGTTGGTGGCGAAACTCGAGTAAATCAGAAAGGCGAGTGAGTTCGTTTCCATATACGGTGGGGTCCTCCGCTCCTCTAATCGACGGATCCACGGAAAACGCTTAGGGCGCCTCTCAAAAATCGACGATCCGAAAATTAACCGGAGAATATTTGCCCGTCCCAGCACTGTGTTTGCGTGACTACTTTGTCCAAAGCCACGATCAAACTGTGCATGCTCTCCGTCGCGCTGGCCGTCCCCGGCATGGCGCAACAAACAGGTCCGCCCCCGGGGGATCTGCAGGCCACTGTCCAGGCTTTAGTGGACCGGCTGGCGGCGGCCGAAGCCCGCATCGACGAACTTGAGGGCAGACAGAAGCCAGGCTTTGTGACGGCCGGGACAGCGGCACCGGCCCTGCCTCCCGTTGCCACCCTGGCGCTCGTACCGGCGCCGGCGCTTCCAACCGATACCGCCGCGGGCGGCGATCCGATGGGCACCATGATGGAGATTCCCGGAGGACCGACGCTCAAGATCCGTGGCTTCTTCGACTTCAATTACGGTGTGGGATCGATCGCCAATCCACTGATCTTTCCCAGCGCCGACGGCGCATGCGGCACCTGCGGGAACCCATCTACGCCAGCCCATAACAGCTTTCAGGCCGGCGAATTCGATCTGTTCATCACGTCCAAACTGTCGGATAACCTGAGCTTCATCGCGGAGGTATTGCTCGGTCCGGATAATACCAACGTGTTCGGCCCCGATATCGAACGCTATCAGCTCACTTACAAGGCCAACCCGTATTTTTCCGCGAGCGTGGGGCGTTTTCACACTTCTATCGGATACTACAACACGGCCTACCATCATGGGAACTGGTTCTCAACGGCGGAAGGGCGGCCCATCATGTACCTGTTCGAAGACAGCGGCGGCATCCTGCCGGTACACATGGTCGGCGTCAGCCTTACGGGAGAGGTTCCACGCACCGAGAAGCTTGGGCTTCACTGGATCGCCGAGATCGGCAATGGCCTTAGTTCCAACCCCTTCGCGTCGAATTCGGTGCAGAACTTCTACTCCGATCGCAACTACAAAGCGACTAACTTCGCTGCGTACATCCGGCCGCAATTCCTCTCGGGACTGCAGATCGGCGGATCGTGGTATCACGATGGCATCAATCCGTCGCAGGCGCAGAACCCCCTGCCGCTTGGTGAGATCAGGCAGAACATCGAGAGCGCTTATGTGGTTTATTTTTCATCCAAATGGGAGTTCATGAACGAAGGCGTGCTGCTCAGCAACCATCTGGCCGGAACCGCTAAGCCGTTCCGCAGTCCCATGGCTTACACGCAGATCGCGCGCAAGTTCGGCATCTACCAGCCATACTTCCGTTATCAGTATGTTAGAGACAACCCGGACGACCCCATCAATCTTCTCAAGGGAACCTATTACGGTCCGTCGCTCGGGGTGCGCGTCGATTTTTCCAGTTACGCCGCGTTTAAGCTGCAGTACAACCATCTTTATCAGAGCAGCCAACTGGCGGGTAACGGCTTGAATGGGCAGATTGGATTTACATTCTGATGCGACGCCCATACCTTGTTTTATTGCTGGCGTTCCTCGCGGGCGCGCTCGGTGCCCTGCGGGCCGCGGACGTCGCGATCATCGTGAATAAGGGCAACAGCGTCGACGCCATGACGGCTAAACAGTTGAAGCAGATCTTTGCGGGGGAAAAGGCCCGCTGGGCCGATGGGCAGAAGATTCAGACATTGGCCACCGGCGCGGCCACGCCGGAACATAAAGTGGCGATCAGGTTCCTCTTCGGGATGAGCGAGCCCGATTACCAGAAATACTGTCTGCACGCTACGTTTGTCGGCACTCCGCAACTGGTTCCGCGGGACTCCGGGACATCGCAGGCGGTGCTGAATTTTGTTGCGCTCATTCCCGGCGCCATAGGCTTCGTGCGCGCCGATCTGGCTGGCCCCAGCGTGAAGGTAGTAAAAATCGACGGCATGAGTCCTGGGGATGCGGGCTACCCGCTGACAGACAAATGAAGTGGAAACAGCGCATCCGCCTGGCAGCCGCGGCGCTGTCGGAAGTTGGAACCGCCTTATTAACAGATCTGAAAATCGGCAGAAAGATCTTATGCGTGCTCGGAGGAACGGTCCTGCTCCTTGCCGGCTTGTGTGCGTTCGCATTGTGGGGGATTCACTTGAGCGAACGAGTGGCGAAGGACTCTATCGACCGCTTGAAGAACTCGCAGCTCATGGAGAAAATCGCCGGTCAGAGTTCGGCGATTGCGCAGGATATGGGCGCCATGATCATGACGAAAGAAACCAGTCCCGAAGTGGTGAATCGGATCGTGGAGTTGCGCAAGAGCCGTCTGGCGGCGCTTGAGGACTTCAAGGGGAAGGCCAACACCCCGCAAAGCGTCAAACACGCCGCGGAAATGGCGGAGCTGGTAAAGACGGCTGAAGCTTCGAACGACGGCATTATGACCTTCATCGCTTTTGGCCAGTATCCCGAGGCCATAAAGGAGTTTCAGACATCCGCCACGACATCCGCAACCTTGCGCGCCAAGGCCACGGAAGCATCCGCGTGGCAGGAGCAATTGGTGGCGGCCAACGAGAAGACGCGCGGGAGCACATCACGCATCATCTGGATGGCGCTCGCCGTGGGCTGTCTGCTGGCGGTGGCGGGCTCGGTCTTTGGCGGTCTGATTCTCACCCGCGGCATCGCACTGCCGGTCGCCCAGGTGGTGACGCATCTGGACCAGATCGCGCAGGGCGACCTTTCGCGGGATGCCCCGGCCGAACTGCAGGCGCGCAGCGATGAGATCGGCACGCTGGCGCGCGGCATGCAAACCATGACTGCCGCTCTACGAAATATGATTCAGGAGGTTTCGAGCGGCATACAGGTACTTTCCTCATCCTCCGCGGAGCTCATGAATACTTCCGCCGGCATGATGTCCGGATCGCGCAACGCCTCCGATAAAGCTCATTCGGTGGCGGCCGCAGCGGAGGAAATGAGCTCGAATATCGCATCGGTCGCCGAGGGAATGGAGCAGACCACCGCCAACCTGGCTCATGTTGCCGCCGCCACCGAGCAGATGACTTCCACCATCGGCGAGATCGCGCAAAACTCTGAAAAGGCGCGCCGGATCACGGGTGAGGCTACGCGCCAGGCGGCCGGCATCACCCAGCAGATCAACGAGCTTGGCATGGCCGCTCGCGAGATCGGCAAGGTGACTGAAGTCATTACGCAAATCTCCGCGCAGACAAATTTACTGGCGCTCAACGCCACCATCGAAGCGGCGCGCGCGGGAGCCGCCGGTAAGGGATTTGCCGTGGTGGCGACGGAAATCAAGGCGCTGGCTCAACAGACGGCCCGGGCGACGGAAGACATCAAGAGCCGGATTGCGGGCGTGCAGTCGGCCACCGCCGGGGGTGTGGCGGAGATCGGCAAAGTGTCGCGGGTCATCCTCGAGGTCAGCGAAATTGTGGCTTCAATCGCCGCCGCTATCGAGGAGCAATCGATCGCCACGCGAGATATTGCGCAGAACATCGCCGAGGCATCGGGGGGCGTGGCCGACGCCAACACGCGCGTTTCGGAGTCGTCGATTGTTTCACGCGAGATCGCCAGGGATATTGCAGGAGTTGACCATGCCGCGGGTGAAATGTCCGCCGGCAGCGATCATGTGCGCGCCAGCGCCGGGGATCTGTCGACAGTTGCCGAGGCGCTGCGTGCGACTGTGGGCCGTTTCCACGCCTAAAGGCAGCGGAGTATGAAGACGCCAGGGTTTATTGTCGCGCGTCCCGCCGCCATCGCACATCGCCGGCCAATAAGCCCGTGGTTTGTCCTTCGAAAAAATAGTGGATAATCGATTTCATGCGGGGAATCCTGGTGTCCATGTTTTTGGTGGTATGCGCAGGCGGCGTCTTGCGCGGTCAAGTGATCCGTTTTGATCGATCGACTGCAGCCTTGCCCAATCCCGACCCCTATCCGGCAGAGCTGAAATACCTCAACTCCGCGGCTTGGCAGAAAACTATCCCCGCTGACGTGGCCCCATCCTTGCAGGCAGGGCGTGAGGCTTTTGCCGATTATTTTAAGTGTGAACTCGGTGCGGACGCTCGGATCAATATGCCGGTCCAGGACAAAGAGAAGATTTTGCTGGCGCGATTTCCTGCCACGTGCGCGGGAATGGCCAGCGAGGTTTACCTTTGGGACGAGCCGTTTCTTTCGACGTATTTCGTTCGTCTGCCAAAAGGACTCCTGGCGGAACCGGACCTCGCGGCAGACCTGATTCCGCAGGTGGCGAGCATTGCCAGCCCGGACCAGCACGATTGCGCCGGACGTTGTATCCACTCGATCCGCTTCACGGCATTCCAGGACTCCGACGGATGCATTCGTTTAGCGAAGAGCCAGCCCGCCGAATGGTCATACTACATTCATCAAACGGGCATTGATTACCACGAGACTATCACCATTTGGCTCCATGAAGACGACGCCGCAACGTGGTTAAGCTACACGTTGGGAAAAACGCTGGTCAAGAAACACTATCCTCCCGGCATGGTCAACGTTGAGGAGCGTTTTCCGCCGTTGCGTCTTCGGCTGCAGCAAATGCCGCGGGCTTTGCTGTTGAATCAGATACTGGCCAAAGAGCGTTGGTCGTGGCCGAATGAAACCGCAGAGATCTGGGTTAACGAAGCGATTCATCGCGATCTCGCCGTGGCCGAATATATCGAACTGTTCCGAGTCTATGGCTCAAGGTTGGTCCGAGCGACAATCGATTCGGGATTGGCTCCTCAATATCGACCAGCCCTCGCGGGACTTCTGCCTATGCTTGAGCCTGGACCTTACACGCGCGGAATGTGGAACGACGCGTTGACCGTTTAGAGTCTTGGCCGAATGCTGAAACCATTGCACGATCCGGGTCTGACTATCGACGCACTCCGCGAACTGAACGCCAGCCAGTAATCACCCCCGCGCCGCCCGAATCAGCTCCGCCGCATTCTTCAGCGCCTCCGGAGTAAGCGTATGCCCGCTCAGCATCCGCCCCACTTCCTCCGTGCTCCTGACCCCATCCAACTCCTCAATCTCCGCCATCGTCCGCCCGTCCCGCTCGAACTTCCCGACCCTGTAGTGATGATCCGCGAAGCAGGCGATCTGCGCCAAATGCGTCACGCACAGCACCTGGTTCTCCGCCGCGAGGGTTTTAAGCCGCCGTGCCACTCCCTCCGCCGCGCGCCCGCCGATCCCCGCGTCGATCTCATCAAAGACCAGCGTCCGCGGCACCGCCGATTCCGCCGTTCGCGATCCCAACAAACAACTCTTCAGAGCCAACGCGATCCTCGATAATTCGCCGCCCGACGCAATCTTCTCCATCGGCTTCGGCTCCTCGCCCGCATTCGCCGAAACCAGGAAATGCACACGATCGGCGCCCGTCTCCGACCAACTCGCCGGCTCCACATCGATGCGGAACACGGTGCGGTCCATCGCCAGCGGCTTCAACTCGCGCTCCACCCGCTGCGCCAGTTCCACCGCCGCCGACTTTCGACGCGCCGTCAATTCGCCCGCCGCCTGCTCATACTCGGCCGTAAGCTTCTTGAGCTCGCGCCGCAAAGCTTCGAGGCGATCGCCCGCCGTCTCCACCTCCGCGATCTGCCGCGTGACGTCCTCGAGAAACGCGAGGATCTCCTCCACCGAACCGCCATACTTGCGCTTCAATTTGTCGATGGCCGCCAGCCGCGTTTCGATCTCTTCGAGCCGCAATGGATTCGCCTCCACACGCCCCAGATAATCGCGCAGCGAATACGCCACATCTTCGATGGCGATCAGCGCCGGCTCCATCGCCTGTCGAGCCGCCGCCATGGTTGCGTCAATGCGCGCCAGATCGTCCAGCTTCTTCGCCACCGCACGCGCCACCGACCACGCCGATTCCGGAGCCTCATACAGGGCCTCGTAGGCAGTCCCCGCCGTTTCCAAAAGCCGCCCCGCATTTTGCTGCACGCGCCGCTCGGCATCGAGGGCCAGGTCCTCACCCACGCCCAATTCCGCCGCTTCAATCTCGGTGCGTTGAAACTGCCACAAATCCAGCAGCCGCAATTTCTCCTGATCCGCACCTTCCAGTTTGGCGATCAGATCGGCCGCCTGCTTCCACGCAGCAAACAGCTCCCGCACGCGCGTGCGCAACTCACGCGCACACGCAAACGAATCCAGCATGGCGAGTTGTGCCGAAGCCTCAAACAGCAGTTGCTGATCGTGCTGCCCATGGATGTCGCCCAGGTGCGCAGCCAACTCCCTCAGCAAAGTCACCGTAGCGGGGCGATTATTCACATACACGCGGCTCTTGCCGTTGGGCAGAATCTCGCGCTCGAGCACCAGTTCGCCATCCGCCAACTCGAATCCCGCCCGCTCCAGCACACGCAAGGCCCGCTCCGGAGCTTCGAAGACGCCCGATACGCGCGCCCGTTCCGCACCCGACCGAATGGTCTCCGCCGAAGCCCTTCCGCCCAGCAGCAGACCCAGTGCGTCCACCACAATCGACTTGCCGCTCCCCGTCTCTCCAGTCAACAAGTTCAGACCTGGATGAAATCGTACGCGCAGGCGATCCACCACCGCGTAATTCTCAACTACCAGCTCATGCAGCACTGCAATCGATTATCTCCAACTTTTTCACACGTTTCTGCGTCTATCTGGTTGACCGGAAGCCTGATTTTCAGAGCGTCACATGCTAGATTCAGGATGGAGGAGAAACGTTGCCGAGTCCGCTTGCGGCTCTCTTGTTACAGCAATCGCCGATTAATGGGGAACTGAGCGGTATATGGGACCTGATCAGCAAGGGGTCGTGGCTGGCGGATGTCGTCCTTTTCATTCTGGGGCTTTTTTCCATCTTCTCGTGGACGATCATCTTCTCTAAATGGTCGACGCTGGGCGGCGCGAAGAAAACCGACGCCCGGTTTCTGCGCGCGTTCCGCAAAGCCAACGGCATTGAGGCCGTCATGGTGGCGAGCGAACAGTACCGCCCGTCGCCGCTGGTTGCCGTCTTCGATCACGGGTATGAAGAGGTCGCGCGGCAGGTGAAATCGCGCGGCTCATTGGCCAATCGGGACTCCATCACGCGATGCCTGCAGATCGGCACCAACCAGCAATTGTCGCTTCTGGAACAGAATCTCGGCTGGCTTGCAACCACGGCGTCGGTTTCGCCGTTTATAGGATTGTTCGGTACTGTGGTCGGCATCATCCGCGCGTTCCAGACGTTACAGGGCGGATCGGGCGGCGCCAGCCTCAGTTCCGTCGGCCCCGGCATTGCCGAGGCCCTTACGGCAACGGCGGCCGGACTCTTCGCGGCCATCCCGGCTGCCATGTTCTACAACCATTTCGGACACCTGCTCAAGGAGATTGGTTCGGAGATGGACGATTTTTCGCTCGAGTTCCTCAATCTGATCGAGCGCAGTTTCGGAGACTAACCGGGCATGGCGATTACGGTGGGAGGAAATACCGGCCGAAGGTCCCGCGGCGCTCCGCCGCTGGCCGAGATCAATGTGACCCCGTTCGTCGATGTGGTCCTCGTGTTGCTTATCATTTTCATGATCACGGCGCACGCCATGGAGTCGGGTGTCGAAGTGGAGGTTCCGAAGACGCGAACCGTGGCCGCTACGACAAAGGAATTGCCTATCGTTACGATCACTAAGGCCAGCGAGATTTTTCTGGGCAAAGATCCGATCCGGCTGGACGATCTGCCGGCGCAGATACATAACCGTTATCCGGGGCAGACGGCCGTTTATATCAAGGCGGATCGCGAAACCAATTGGGACGTTGGAGTACAGGTGATGAACGTCCTCGGCACCGCGAAATTCGGCATCAATGTGGTTTCGCAGTTGGATGAAAGAAGACGCTGACTTGGATACGCCGGACATTTACGGTGCACGTCAGCCGCTCGGCAAAGCCTTCATGGGGTCTTTGCTGACGCATGGATTATTCCTTGGCATCGTGTTGATGTCCGGACTCTTCAATCTGAAAGAAAACTGGGGATCGCCGCACGCCAGCAGCGGGTCCGTGGGAGTCAACATGGTGAAGACCATTCCAATCCCACGACACGAAGGCCCGGTCAACCCCCTGGCCAACGACACCAAATCCATCGCTCCCCAGGAGCCCGCGCCGGTGAAGCCGAAGCCCCAGATGAAGCTGCCCGAGCCGAACGCGATTCCCATCCCCGACAAGATGCAAAAGCCGAAGAAGGTTTCGCCCAAACCGCAATCCGCTACGCTGTTCCGGCCTCAACAATACCAACCCAATCAGGTCTACTCGCAGACTCCGCAGGCGGCCAATTCGCCGATGTATGGGATGAAGGGCGCGGGCGGCGTCGATATCGGACCGGCCACTGAACTGGGTGATCGCTTCGGTTGGTACCAGACCCTGATGAGCGACCGCATCTCCCAGCATTGGGATCGCGCGGACGTGCGTGCCAGCCCCTCGCAAAAGTGCGCCGTTTCATTCACCATCGCACGCAACGGCACCGTGAGTAACGTTCAGATCACGCAGCCGAGCGGAAGTTATTTGCTCGATACCTCGGCGAAGCGCGCCATCCTCGATTCCAACCCGCTGCCTGCTTTGCCTAAAGAGTACGAGAAAAACCAGGTGTCGGTAGAGGTCTGGTTCCAGTTGAGGCAATGATGAAGAAGTTGGACATGCGGCGACAGCCGCGTTGGCTCTGTCCTGGAAGAACGCGGCTATCGCCGCATGTCCTGGTCTTCCTTTCTCTCGGCTTGGCTTATGGCCAGCAAATCACTACCACCATCGTCGGCAACCAAGGCAAGCCCGCTCTGGCCGTACCGCAGTTCAAGGGCGCGGGCTCGCAGCAATTCATGTCGCAATTCAACGCCACGCTCTTCGGCGACCTCGAAAGCTCCGGCCTCTTCGACATGAAATCCCGCAGCCTGTATCCGCTGCACAATCCCCAGCAACCAGCCGATCTGCGGCCCGAAGACAACCATCAGGGCTTCGCTCTCACAGACTGGTCCGGTTCGCCCGTCGGCGCCTCGCACCTCGTATTCGGCTACACCGCCGCCCAGAACGGCGTCCTCGTGCTCTACGGCTTCGTTTACGATGCTCGTCAGCAGAATCCACAATCCGCCCAACTGCTGGCCCAGCGCTATGTCGGGTCGCTCGACGACGCCGGCGCCATCAAAGTGGCCCACGAATTCGCCAACGACATTATCCAGAAGTTCGGCGGCAGCGGATCCCTGCTTGGCAGCCGTATCTACTTTTCATCCAAACGCTCCGGGCACGACGAAATCTGGGTGATGGATTGGGACGGCGCCAACCAGAAGCAACTCACTCACCTCGGAGGCCTGGCGCTCTATCCCGCCGTTTCCCCCGACGGCTCACGCGTGGCTTTCACCACCTTGTCAAACACGGGCGCACGCCTAGTGATGGCCGACACCGCAACCGGCCGCGTGATCCCCTTCGCCAGCCCGCGGGCATCCGTCAACGCCAACGCCACCTTCACACCGGATGGCAAGACCATCTACTTCGCCTCCACCACGGGAGGCACCGCGGAACAGATCTATTCCGCAGCAGCATCGGGCGGCCAGGGACTTCACCGCATCCTATACAGCAAGGCGATCGCGGCCGAGCCTAAGGTAAATCCGAAGAATCCTTCGCTGATGCTCTTCGTCTCCGGGCCCGGCCCGCAGCAGATTTACCGCATGTCTTCGGACGGCGCAGGCATAGATCGCGTGACCAACGGCCAGGGCGAAGCATCCAACCCATCATGGAATCCCGACGGCGAACACATTGCCTTTGCCTGGACGCAGGGCTACGCGAAGGGAGCCTTCAACATATTTGTCATGGATGTGGCATCGCACTCTTATGTGCAGTTGACGCACAATGAAGGCAGGAATGAAAATCCCGTCTGGGCGCCCGATGGCCGCCACCTTGTTTTCATGTCGAGCCGCAACGGGCGCGAGCAAATCTACACCATGTTGGCGGATGGATCGCAGGTGAAACAATTGACTACGCAGGGCACGAATCGATATCCGGTGTGGGGGGTAAAGTGATGAAAAAAACTTACCGGCTGCTGATCCTGTCGGCGTGTATCGCGCTCGCCGCGGGAGTTATCTTAGCCCAGGACATTACGGCGTGGATCAACGGCGTGGGTGGCAAACCGGCGCTTGCGGTCACCGATTTTCGCGGTACGGGCGCGGCGCAGCCCCTGATGTCGACCTTCAACGGAACGCTCTTCAGCGATCTGCAGAGCTCCGGCCTCTTCAACATGGTCGCGAAGAGTCTTTTCCCGCTCAATAATCCTCAAGTGCCCACCGACCTCCGACCCGACGACAACAAGCAGGGTTACGCCCTTGGGGATTGGGCAGGCGCACCTACCGGTGCATCGCACCTGGTCTTCGGCTACACCGCGGCGCAGAATGGCTTGCTGGTGCTGAACGGTTACGTTTTCGATACCCGGCAGGAGAACGTGCAGGCGGCGCAGCTTCTCGGTCAGCGCTATGTCGGGACTCTGGACGAAGCCGGCGCCACCAAAGTGGCCCACGAATTCGCCAACGACATTATTCAGAAATTCGGCGGCAGCGGGTCTCTGCTCGGCAGCCGCATTTATTTCGTCCGCAGCACCATAAAAAACATCGACGAAATCTGGGCCATGGATTGGGATGGCGGCAATCAGAAGCAGCTCACCAATCTCCATTCGACCTCCATCATGCCCGGCGTTTCGCCCGATGGCACGCGCGTAGCGTTCACCACCTACGCCAAAGGCACGCCGCGCATCATGATCGTCAACACCGAGAACGGGCGCCTGCTGCCTTTTTACAACCAGGAAGCCTCGCTGAATACCACGCCGAATTTCACTCCCGACGGCAAGCAGATCTACTACGCCTCATCAGCCGCCGGCCTGCCGCAAATTTTCTCCGCCGCACTCGATGGGGAGAATTTCCACCGCGTCTCCTATCGCGACGCCATTGAGGTAGAGCCCAAGGTCAACCCGAAGAATCCCGATATTCTCTACTTCGTGAGCGGCCCCGGTCCGCAGCAGATCTACAGCATGACGGCCGAAGGCGCCAACGTGCAGCGCGTGACCAATGGCGAGGGCGAAGCTTCGAACCCTGCCTGGAATCCCGACGGACAACATATTGCGTTCTCCTGGACGCGCGGCTACGCGGCCGGCGACTGGAACGTTTTTGTGATGGACGTGGGTACCAGACAGTACGTACAATTGACCCACAGCGAGGGCCGTAACGAAAATCCCAATTGGGCGCCGGACGGCAGGCACATTGTCTTCGCCTCCACGCGCAGT
Source organism: Terriglobia bacterium (assembly GCA_963719785.1). Lineage (GTDB taxonomy): Bacteria > Acidobacteriota > Terriglobia > Bryobacterales > Bryobacteraceae > BOG-234. The sequence goes on along the minus strand of CAVRCX010000018.1, from coordinate 363,918 downwards.
GGGCGCTCGCAGATTTATACAATGCTGGCAGACGGCTCGCAGGTCAAGCCGCTGACACAACAGGGGACTAACAGATATCCCGTATGGGGAGTTAAGTAACCGAACGCCATTATGAAAACTTACGCGCCGTTCCGATCCAGCCCGCTGCGGGCCAGTTTATCGTTCATGCTGCTGTCGGCGGTATTCATCGCCGGCTGCGGCAAAAAGGCACCCATTCCCCCGCCGCCGCCTCCTCCATCAGGTGGCGGGACCACGGCCGCTCCTGCCGGGCCGGGGACGCCGACTGTGGCCTCATTCACCGTGGAGCCGGCCTCGATTGAGCGCGGTCAATCGGCCGTCGTGCGCTGGTCGGTGACCAACGCAACATCGGTCGCGATCGATCATGGCATCGGCACTGTAGAGGCCACCGGCAGCAGTCGCGTGGTCCCCACAGACACCACGACTTATACGCTGACGGCCAGCGGTACGTCGGGTAACGTGACCAGAACGGCCACCGTGACCGTGACCGCACCCGCCCCGCCGCCCGCGCCCGTCAGCAATAATGCCGGCAGCGCCAGGGGCACGCTCGACTCGCGCGTTCAATCCGATCTGCAGGATGCCCTCTTCGATTACGATTCGAACAATATTCGCGACGACGCGCGCCGGGCGCTGACTGACGACGCGGAAGCGCTGAAGCGCATTTTCGCCGATTTCCCCGGGTCCACCATCAATGTGGAAGGGCACTGCGATGAGCGCGGATCGGCTGAATACAACCTCGGTCTGGGCGACCGGCGCGCCTCGGCCGCGCGCGATTTTCTGGTCCAGTTGGGCGTCCCGGCCGACCGGCTGAAAACCATCAGCTACGGCAAGGAACGGCCGGCGTGTACCGAATCGAATGAGGCTTGCTGGCAGAAGAACCGCCGGGCGCACTTTTCTTCCGGCCAGTAAAGCGCAACAATAGGGCTAGACATGCGTTACTTTCGAACACTTGCCATCGCAACGCTTCTTCTCCCTGGCGGCGTCCTGTTCGCCGCCAGCAAAGAGCAAATGGAAATGCAGCGCGATATCGCCCAGTTGCAGGACCAGGTTCGTACGCTGCAGAGCTCCGTCGATAAGAACATGGCCACTCTGCAGACCCTGGTGCAGCAGGCGCTCGACGTGGCGAGGGGCTCAGCCACAGGCGTCAGCGTGCTGCAAAACAGCGTAACGCAGACTCTGGAACGGCAGCTTCGGGAGAGCCTGACACCCGTCGCGGGGCTGGCCGCAAAGGTCGACAATACCAATAACGATGTCGCCGAGGTGCGCAATTCGGTGGCTGACTTGAACGTGGCGGTCAACAAGATCCTGCAGATCCTGACCGACATGAACAATACGTTGAAGGTGCTGCAGGCGCCTCCCGCCCCGCCGCCCGGATCGTCGTCGGTGGCTCCCACGGGTGGAGGCCTTTCGAGCGCGCCGCCGCCCGCCGCCACCATCTTCGGTGACGCCCTGCGCGATCAGAATGGGGGCAAGCTGGATTTGGCGCTCTCCGAGTATGCCGACTTCATTAAGTTTTATCCGAATGATCCTAACTGCGCCGCCGCTCAGTTCAACATCGGGGAGATTCACTATTCACAGCAGAAGCTGGATCTGGCCGCGGAGGATTTCGACGCCGTGATCGAGCGTTATCCGGATAACACCAAGTCCGTCCCCGACGCTTATTTCATGAAAGGGATGGCGTTGAAGCAGAGCGGGCATTCGGTACCGGCTGCCGCCACCTTCAAAGCGCTCATTGCCAAGTTCCCGCATTCGGATAAGGCGGATGAGGCCAGAGACCAACTGAAAGCCCTGAATGCCGCTGCGGCGCCGGTCAGAAAGAAACCCGTAGCCCATTAAAATGGACAGGCGGAACGCCTGTCCCACATTGGTCTTACTGCTGCTGTTGCTGCTGCTTGGGTTCGCCGTCGGGGTGGGGCGGAGGCGCGGCGGCGGTTTCCTGCAGGATCTCCTGGCCTTCTTCGTCGACTGCGGGACGCACCAGTACGTCTACAGATAAGCTCTGGCCCGCGTGGCCCTTATAGACTCCACGCACCGGCGGAACATCGCCATAATCGCGCCCATAGGCGATCCTGATGTGCTGTGTCTCGACGAACGTTCCCACCGTGGGATCTAATCCGAACCAGCCGATATCGGGAACGAAAGCCTGCACCCAGGCATGCGATGCGAGGCCGCCGATCACGCGTTCCATGGCGCCCTGTTCGTCGGCGGTTTGCCGTGGGACGAGATACCCCGAAACATACCGGGCAGGAACTCCGCGCGTGCGCAGCAAAGAAATCAGCAGATGCGAAAAATCCTGGCACACGCCCGCCTGCGTTTCGAGACTATCCGCGACCGATGAATGCACGTGCGTCGCGCCCGGCTGATAGCGGAAGCGCTTGTGGATCAGCGCCGACGCCGCCTGCGCGAAGCCGTACACGGTGCCGTCCGAATCCTTCTCCGCCTGGCAAACCAGTTCCCCGATGGCGGGCAGGAACGGACAATACTGCGAGGGCGAAATCCAATCATAATAATCGTCGACCAGAGAATCGCGCAGCCGGTCGAAATCGGGAAGCAGCAAAATGGAAGGCGCCGGGATGTCCTGCGGATGCACCAGCACCACGGCCTCCGTCTCGACTCGCAGCGCGCGATGCTCCGGCAGAATATGAAACAGATGCACCCAGTTGCCGAAGAAATCCTGGTGCCCGATGGCCTTGGCCTGCGGATTGGTGGAAACGCGAAACGAGAGGCAGCTCTGGCTCTCGTCGTGCCGCGGGCGCAGACGCAGCTCGTTGTAGCTCTCCGAAACCGGGCCGTCGTAAGAGAACTGCGTGACGTGAACGAATTTATAGCGGTTCAAGCGACCACCGCGTAATACAAATAAGTCTGGGTAATTTCCGCGCCGATGATGCGGCAGGTATCGAGAAGATCTTCAAGGAAGTTATGCAGGCCGCTCGAGAAAATCTCGTCGATACTGTCGTAAGTGAGGCGTTCATGAGTCCGGCTGGTGAGCCGTTCCGCTTCATTGGCGTAAGTGCCGGGGACCGATCCGCTGATCGAATACAGGGAGTTCTGCAGGATCCCGAGATTGAAGCGCACCGAACGCGGATGGCGCGCATCGAGCAACAGCAGCTCCGCCACCTTATGCGGCTCGATCAGTGTGTACTGGCGTTTGTAAAATTCGTAAGCGGCGACGGATTTCAATACCGCCATCCACGCGTGGCTGCGCGCCTCGTTCAGAATCTGCGGGCCTTCGAGCAGCTGGTGATAGTGGACATCGAGGATGCGTGCCGTCATCTCCGCGCGTTCGAGGGCGCAGCCGGCCTGCAGGAAATGCCAGCCTTCGTCGCGCGCCAGGGTGGCATCGCACACGCCATGAAAACGGTGCCCGCCCTTCTTGACGGCATCGCAGAAGCTCGATAAGTCTCCGCCGTAATCGCGCAGTTTATTGATTTTGTGATACAGGCCGTTGATATCTTCCCACAGTTCGCGGGAGATGCGGTCGCGTATGGTGCGGGCGTTTTCGCGCGCGCAGATGATGCACTGGCCGATGGAATTCGGGTTGTCTTCCGAATAGCCGAGGAAATCGAAGGCCGCCTGGGCGTTGGCCTCTTCGTATTTTTTATAGAATCGGGTGCGTTCGCCGGTAATGGTAATGAGCGGATCCCAGCGCAGCTTATACGTGTCGGGCGGCTGCTCCAACAGCATGTGATAATTCACGTCCAGAATGCGCGCGGTGTTGTCGGCGCGCTCCATGTAACGGCCAATCCAGAACAGCGAATCGGCAATCCGCGAGAGCATCATTATTCTTCACCCCGCAGCACCCAGGTATCCTTGCTGCCTCCGCCCTGCGACGAATTCACCACCAGCGAGCCGCGCTGCAGAGCCACACGCGTCAGGCCGCCGGGGACGATTGTAACCTTTTCTCCGTCATACAGGCAGTAGGGGCGCAGGTCGACATGGCGCGGGCTCATGCAGCCGGTAGCCGCATCGAAAGCGGGGCATCGCGACAGCGGAATCACCGGCTGCGCGATGTAATTCCGCGGATCGGCGATCAGGCGTTCCCGAAAATCTTCGATAGTTTTCTTGTCCGCCGACGGACCCATCAGCATCCCGTAACCGCCCGATTCACCCACGGCCTTGACCACCAGCTCCGGTAAATGCTCCAGCACGTAAGAGAGCTGTGCGGGATTCGAGCAAAGATACGTTTCCACATTATGCAGAATCGGATCTTCCCCGAGATAATAGCGGATGAACTGCGGTACGTAAGCGTAGATGGCCTTATCGTCGGCGACGCCCGTACCCACCGCATTGGCGAGCGCAATGTTGCCGGCGCGATAAGCGTTCATCAGGCCCGGCACCCCCACCAGCGAATCGGCGCGGAATGCCAGTGGGTCGAGAAAATCGTCATCCACCCGGCGATAGATCACATCCACGCGGGTCAGCCCGTGGATGGTCTTCATGTAGACGACGTCGTCGGCCACCACGAGATCCCGGCCCTCCACCAGTTCGATGCCCATCTCCTGGGCGAGGAAGCAGTGTTCGAAATAGGCGCTGTTATAGAGCCCGGGAGTCAGTAGAACGATAACCGGTCGGTCGGCCGAGCGCGGCGACAGGCTGCGCAGAATCTGCACCAGTTCGGCGGGGTAATGATCGACCGGCAGCACTTCCAGCAGTTCGAAGGCGCGGGGGAACGTCCGCCGCATCACCAGGCGATTCTCCAGCACATACGAAATGCCGCTGGGAGAGCGCGCGTTGTCTTCGAGAACCAGGTACTCGCCGGTGCGCGAATCCCGCACCAGATCGGTGCCGCAAATGTGAATGTAAATGTCGCGGGGTACCGCAAGGCCGACCATCTCGCGCCGGAAATGCTTGCAGGAATAAACCAGGTTGCGCGGGACGATGCGGTCTTTCAGAATGCGCTGCTGGCCGTAGATATCCTGCAGATACAGATTGAGCGCGGTGACGCGCTGCGCCAGGCCGCGTTCGATCAGATCCCACTCCGAGCGCGGGATAATGCGCGGCACCAGGTCGAAGGGGAAAAGGCGCTCCGTGCCCCGACCGTCGCTGTAGACGGTGAAAGTGATGCCTTGCACGAGGTAGGAAAGATCGGCCAGTTTGCGCCGCTCCTCATAAATCTCGAGGGGCATGTTGGCAAGCTTCTCGTACATGGGCGCGGAGCTGGGGCGCGGCTGCCCGCTGGGCGCCACCATTTCGTCGTAAAACGAGCCGGGGTCGTAGCCGTTGAACAGAAGCTGATTGCCTGGATGGAGGATAGGGGCCGTAGACATGGCGATCTTATCGAAGACCGGCACTTCGAGCTACGGGGGTCGCTGCCGTTATCGTAATTTGTAATTGTACCGGACGGGCCGGTTCGGTGGGGAACTCCGGGACACGAGGGCCATAATACAAACGCATTATGGACGAACCATCGGGCCTGCGCCCATGATGTAACAATGTCCAAAAAACTGTGCCGGGCCCTGCTGCTTTCGGCGCTCATTGTCGGCGTCGGGTCCCTCGAGGCGCAGGATGCGCTCACTCCCGTCCAGTTCGGCCCGGTGACCTTTACGGGCGGCATACGCGATCGCGTCGAGAACTGGGAGTGGTTCACCCCCACCACCGGCAATCCCAAATACACCCTGGACGACGTCACCATTCGGCTGGGAATCAGCGGAAATCTCAAACCCTTCGATTGGATGGCTGAGATCGAAACCCCGGCGTTGCTGGATCTCCCCACCAACGCGGTGGCTCCCGGAGCGCAGGGGCAACTTGGCCTCGGCGCCAGCTACTACGTGGCGAACGGCAAGAAGACCGGTGCGGCGATGGTGTTTCCCAAGCAGCTTTTTCTGCGCTTTCATAATGTGTTTGGCCGCGAGGCCGGTACACTGCAACTGGGCCGGTTCGAGTTTTTCGATGGCGCCGAAGTCAAATCGAAAGATCCCACCGTGGCGGCCGTCAAGCGCGACCGGATCCAGCAGCGGCTTATTAGCACGTTTGCGTTTACGGCGGTCCTGCGCGCCTTCGACGGCTTCCACTATTCTTACGACACGCCAAAGGTGAATTACACCCTGGTCGGAGCGGTTCCCACGCGCGGCGTCTTTCAGGTGGATGGCTGGGGATGGAACCACGTGGCATTCAGTTATGCCGCCACCACGCGGCAGCTGCACACGGCGTATACGGAGGGAGAACTCCGCCTCTTCGCCATTTATTACGATGACTTCCGCCCTGATACCAAGACCGATAACCGTCCGGCAGCGGTGAAAGCCGCCGACCATGCCAACATTCGCATGTGGACCGTGGGCGGACATTATGTCAACGCGCTGACGACATCCGCCGGCATCTTCGACGTGATGGGCGAGGCCGCTTTCCAGTTCGGCAATTGGGGCGTCCAGCAGCAGCGCGCCGGCATGGCGGATCTCGAAGCGGGCTTTCAACCGAAAATGCCGGGTCGTCTGAAGCCCTGGCTACAGGGCGGGTATTACTACAGCTCGGGCGACAAAAACCCGAACGACAACGTGCACGGCACGTTCTTTCAGCTGATGCCGACCACGCGCGCTTATGCGCGATTCCCTTTCTTCAATATGGAGAATAACGTGGACCGGTTTGGAATCCTCACGCTGCATCCCCACCGCCGCTTCACCGTTCACACCGAGGCGCACTCTGTGCGGCTGGCCAGCGGCACCGACCTCTGGTACACCGGCGGCGGAGTTTTTCAGCCGTGGACCTTTGGCTATCAGGGCCGCGCGGGTAATGGAGCCATCAGCCTGGCCAATCTGTACGACGTGAATGTCGACGTGACCATCAACTCGCACCTTTCCGTTTCGCCGTATTACGGATTTGCGCAGGGCAAGTCGGTGATCCAGTCGATCTATCCGCGGGGAAAAGACGGCCACCTGGCGTTTCTGGAAACTAATTTCCGCTGGTGAGATCTGAATGGAAGACGCGGCTGATCGCCGCATGTACTCCCGATTTACCGGTGCGTTCCCGCGTGCGGCGTGAAGCGCGCCTGGGTTAATTCCTTAACATCCAGCTCGCCGTCTTTATTGATGTCCAGCCTTTCGAATTCTGCTTCCATGAACTTCATGAACTCCTGGCGGGAGACCTTACCACTCTGGTCCCGATCCATCAGCAGCAGCAGCCGTTTGGCCTCGACCTCACCCTCCGCCACTTTTTTCGAATCCGGCTTCTTATCGGGACTCGCCGCCGACGTGCTGGTATCCTGCGCCGCCATCGTCCCTACCTTCGCTCCCGCGGCGATCAGCACAGCGGCGACCGGTACAATCAGCATCTTTTTGATATTCATGGTTTCCATTCTCCTGCGCTGGACTTAAGAATACACGATCCCTGCGCTAAGGCTTGTCGAACGTGATGGTGGTGTCTGACCCAAATTTCTGGTAGCTGGTGTAGCGAATCACCAACTTCTCCCGAATGGGGCCGCTGCGAAAATAGAGCGTGTCGTCGGCCGACGTGACCGAAGGCATCCAGAAGCCGTTCACCAGCTTGCGCACGGTGCTGAAACGCGGAAAGAGGTTTTCCTTCTTTGTGGTGACGATCTGCGGGACGGCCTGGCCTTCGCTGCGCACAACGGAAAAATCGTCCTGTTTCACCCACAACATCCCGTCGAACAGCCGCTGTCCCGAAAGGATATGTTTGGGGCGAATGCGCAGCACCCAGCAATTGAGGCTGGCGCCGCTGCCCACATCGACGGGTTCTTCGCCCTTGAAATCGACGTCGTAATTCCACAGCTGATCGGTGGTCACGACGAACGGCTGGATGTCGCGGATATCGGCGAAGTCCTCCTCCGTGATAATCAGATTCTTCAGTGTGGAAGCCGGTTCGCCGACGAAACGTTCGGAGCGTTCGCCGGTGGGGGAAAAGATAACCTCGCGCGTTTCCCGATACTCGCCCATCGCCGATCCGCGCGCATCCATTTCCTGCAGCCGCACCGACTGCGTATAGGTGTAGTGGCTGCGCTCGGCGGCCGTCTCGGTCTCACGCTGCGCCACACGCTTCGCCAGATTCGCCGGAGGGTCGGCCGCATGAAGGGGAACAATGGCGCTGAATGCTATGATGACGGCGATGCCAAACTCGCCTGGCCGCTTCCGGGCGGTCGTGAGTGTGGGGTGGCTGGTGCTCGGATTGGCGGCGTTCGCGTACGCTCGCATGAAAGGCATACCGGCATGGGCGGCCCTTCCGATCGCCGCCGCGTTCCTGATCGAATTTCCATTTTATCTTTTGCCGGCCTTCGATGCGGGGCGATTAAAGCAACCGTGGCTGTTGGCCGGGACGTGCGTGGCGCCGTATCTGCTCTATAGCGTGCCGACTGGGGAGTTCAGCCTGCACGGTTTCATGGTTTTGCTGGCCATCGCGCTGGCCGTGTCTTATTGGTACCGGCTGCTGCCGAAGAATGCCTTCGTCGACGTTCTTTTTATCGCACTCCTCGCGGGCATTTATGTTTCGAAAATATTTGTCTCCATTTACCTTTCGCCGATCCCCGCGGTAATCAGAGATCTCGGCATTCTGGGGCATCTGATGCTCATCCGCACCGCCGTGATTGCCATCGTCGCGATTCGCGGCGGCGTGAATGTGGAATTCCGCTTTATCCCCACCGCACGCGAATGGCTCATCGGGCTGCGTTGGTTCGCCCTGCTGGTTCCACTTTGCGGCGCGGAGTTATGGGTCCAGGGATTGGCGCACCTGCGGCCACAGACCCACCACGGGGTGGAGGCTATCGGTATCGCGCTGGCAGAGTTCGCCGGAATTCTTTGGGTGGTGGCGTTGTCGGAAGAATTCCTCTTTCGCGGGCTGCTGCAGCAGTGGATCGGGCAATGGACGGGAAGCTCCTGGGGGGCGCTGATCCTCGCGTCCATAATCTTCGGCAGCGCGCACCTGGGATTTCACGGCCCGTTTCCCAACTGGCGCTTTGCCTTCGTCGCCGCGAGTTTCGGCTTGTGCTGCGGGCTGGCCTGGCGGGAATCCCGCACGATTCAGGCCAGCATGATTACCCATGCCCTCGGCGCGACGCTGTACCGAGTGTTTTTTCAATGACGCCGATAAACGGCGATTCCATAAGTGATCAGTTATATAATCAACGTTGATCCGAAAACCTGAAGTCGACCTGATTTACCACGCCATCGCGAATACGACGCGCCGCGAGATTTTGAATTACCTGCGGGATGGACCCAAGCCCGTTTCGGAGATCGCCAATCGCTTCACGGTCTCGCAGCCGGCCATTTCGCAGCAGTTGGGTATTCTCTCGAAGGCCAGTCTGGTGCGCGCCGAGACCAGGGGGCGTCAGCGCCTTTACGAGGCTACCCCGAATCCCCTCCGCGAAGTGCGCAATTGGATCTCCCGCGCGGTGGCCGACCCCTCCGGTCACGTCATCGTATTCCGAGGCAAGCGCCAGACCGCCGAAAGCGAATAGGGGGGGAGACCGGCACCCAGACGAAAAGACCATCCTTATCCTGGATCAAGGTCATCCATGCGGTTGCACCAAAGGTCAAGATCTGCCGTTGGCGATCGGAAGTCCTGAAGGACAAGTCGAAGAGCTACTTGGTTAAATCCAGCATGGCATCTTCGCGTGACGGGCTGGCGTGACGGCGTTCAGGATCACCGATAAATATTCCCCGAAGTGCGATGGGGAGCGCTCGATGCTCTGCGGCGGCCGATGGAATGAAAAACCCCGAGATTATCGCGACGATGCCCGACGATATCCGAGTCGAACGGGCAGATCGGAAATCTGCCCCACCACGTACTGCCCGAAACCAGATGGACGCGCTTAACCCCGAGCATCCCGATTTAGCCAGAAGTCTGGGAGACCGCCTGTTGCGCGGCAGATTGCTTAACGTGAACCCTGCGCCAGCGCCGCCTTCTGCGCTGCTTTCTTCTGCTTGCGCGGAAGGCGCATCTTATTCTTCTTCGCCAGCTTGGGAATCTTCGCCGGCTTAGTGGATATCTTTGGAGCGGCGGGCGGGGGCGCGGCCGGCGCCGGAGCCGCTTTTCCCTCCGCTGCGGGAGCGGCGTCCTGGTTCTTTTTTTCTTTTGCCATAGTCCGCACAATAGCACTTCTGTAACCACGGGGCGGGATTTGCTCTGCTACAATCGGAAAGGATGGTATTTTCCTTCCCCGCACTCACGCGGCGTTTCCGTACTATTCCACTTCATTACCAACCCTCTGCGCCTTTTCAACAAGCCTGAATGTACGCTTTACCCGTTTCCAGCAAAACACTCTATCCAGGGAGGACTCGTCCAACTAAATGAAATCAAGTGTGCAGGTTAGCCGCGGCATCGAGAGCCTCTTCGGCACCCGTGACGAAAACATTCGCCTGATCGAAACCGGTCTGAACATCAGCACTAAGCTGGGCGACGACACCATCGAGATCGAGGGCGAGCCTGACTCGGTGGCGCGCGCCGAGCGCATTTTTGAAGACTATTTTGCGCTGATCCGCGAAGGCTCCGTCTTTCGCAACGGCGATCTGAACAGCCTGCTGCGCGTGGTCACGGCGGACCCCGAAGTCACCTTGCGCGCGCTCGTCAACAGCGGGAAGCAGCGCAGTTTTGGCAAGAAAGTTCTGGCCCCGAAAACGGTTACGCAACGCCGCTACCTCGAAGCCATCGAGCGCAACGACCTGGTCTTCGGGATTGGACCGGCGGGCACCGGCAAGACTTACCTCGCAGTCGCCATGGCCATTCAGGCGCTGATCGGCAAGCGCGTCACTCGTATTATTCTGACCCGTCCGGCGGTGGAAGCGGGCGAGCGCCTGGGCTTCCTTCCGGGCACGCTGCAGGAAAAAGTCGACCCGTATCTGCGCCCCCTTTACGACGCGCTCTACGACATGCTTGAAGCGGAGAAAGTGGAAAAGCTGCTGGAGCGTCTCTCGATTGAAGTCGCGCCCCTCGCCTTTATGCGCGGACGCACGCTTAACGATAGTTTCATCATTCTCGACGAAGCTCAGAACACTACCACGGAGCAGATGAAGATGGTGCTCACTCGCCAGGGCTTCAACTCGAAGATGGTGGTCACCGGCGACCTGACCCAGATGGATCTTCCCAACGGCCGGCGCAGCGGGCTGCTCGACGCCGCGGAGATTCTGAAGGGCGTCGAAGGCATTTCGTTCGTGTGGTTCGATGAGCGCGATGTGGTGCGCCACAGCCTGGTGCAGCGGATCGTGCGGGCTTACGAGAAATACAACGAAGCTGTGGCCGGACGCCAGCTCACCTTGAAACTGGCCGAACCCGCCGCCGACAGCCCGCCCGAACCGGCGTTGGTATGAAATCCGACCCGCTTATAACGTACCGGCGTCCGCCGGCCACTCTCGACCGTACCGTTCTGGAATCGTTCGCCGAAATGCTGCGCGCACGCGTGGCGCGAGGAAATGTGTTTCATTGCCGCATTACCAACGACGCTGAATTGCAGGCTCTGAACCGGGTTTTTCGCAAGAAGGATCAAACCACGGATGTTCTCTCGTTTCCTGTACAGGCCGATTACCAATCGGCCGCAGGTTCCCAACCTGCCCCACCTTACCTTGGGGATATTGCTATTTCACTGCAGCGGGCTCGGGCGCAGGCACGACAGTGGGGCCACTCGATCGAAGATGAAATCCGCATTCTGATGCTGCACGGCGTCCTTCACCTCAAGGGCATGGATCACGACGGAGACTCCGGCGAAATGGCCCGGACGGAAACACGCTGGCGCAGGAAACTCGGCCTGCCGGCGGGACTCATCGAACGAGTAGCCGAATGATCGTAGTGGTTCTCATCATTCTTTTAGTGCTGGTGACGCTGTTCACCAGCATTCAGACTATGTACCTCGAGGGCATGCGGCTGCGCACCCGCGACATCGCGTCGCTGCAGTATTTCAAATCCGAACTGGAGCCGCGTCTCAACCTGCGCTCGGAAGAAGGCGCACTCACCTTCTCGCTCTGGAAGCATACCTGTCTGGTCGTGTTCGGCGTGCTCGTGCTGGCCCAGGTGGTCGACGGTGGCTCGCTCAAGATCGTGGAACTCGTCGAATCGCTCATCCTCGCCTGGCTGCAGATGATTCTGAGCGCGTATCTGGTTCCGCAGCTGCTCTTCCGTCGGACCTCGGGCCACTGGCTGGGCGCCCTGCAGCCGTTCTTCACAGCGACCGCGCTGATCGTACGGCCGCTGGTGCTGGCTTTGAATTTTCTGCACTCGCTGCTCGACATCGTGAAGCAGGAACCGGATAGCGACGAGCCCGCCACCTCCGCCGAGAATATCGAAGCCCTCATCACCGCGGGTACCGAAGAAGGCCTCATCGAAGAGGACGATCGCAAGCTGATCCAATCTGTCGTCGAGTTCGGCGACAAGGTGGTGCGCGAAATTATGACACCGCGCCCGAACATCGTTGCCATCCAGGCCGATCAGACGCTCGAAGCTCTTCATCAACTAGTGCTCAGCGAGCAGTACTCGCGCATCCCCGTCTTCCAGACCACCATCGACGACGTGATCGGCTTCGTGCATGTGCGCGACATGTTCGAGGTGGCGGAGAGCAGCCGCACCACACGGACCGTGCGCGAATTGATGCGCCCCATCCGCTTCGTGCCCGAGACCAAACCGGTTAACGATCTGATGCGCGAGATGCAGCAGGAGGGCGCGCACCTGGTGATCGTTATCGACGAGTACGGCAATACGGCCGGCCTCGCGTCCATGGAAGATTTGGTTGAAGTGATCCTTGGGGAGATCCGCGACGAGCACGAGCCGGGGTCGGACGTGACCGAAGACGGCCAGGGCGGATACATCGTCTCGGGCAACTTCGATCTGGCGCGCGTCGGCGACATGCTCGAATTTCGGCCGGACGAAGAAATCGAATCGACCACTATCGGAGGACTTGCTATGGAATGGATGGGACGTGTTCCCCACGCGGGTGAAACCATCGAACGCGATGGGCTACGCATCGAGGTTCTGGCAAGCGACGATATGCGCGTCGAGCAGGTGCGTCTGAGCAAAGCAATTCCGCAAGCAGAGCATCAGGCCATGGCATCCGAGCAGGAAGCATGACCGCGCATCGTTCCGGCTTTGTCTCCATCCTTGGCCGCCCCAACGCCGGTAAATCGACGCTGTTGAATGCGCTGGTGGGCCAGAAAGTATCGATCGTCGCCGACAAACCGCAAACCACGCGGACGGCGATTCAAGGCGTGATGACTACGCCCGAAGCTCAGGTGATTTTCGTCGACACGCCGGGCATTCACAAGTCCGATTCGGCAATCAACAAGCGGATGATGGCCGCCGTACGCGCCAGTCTTGAAGAGCGCGATCTGCTGCTCTTTGTCGTCGATGCCACCGAGCCTTTTACCGACGAGGATAAGCGTGCGCTCAGCATGCTGCGTCCCAATGGGCCGCCGGTGATCGCCATTTTAAATAAGATCGACGCAGTGCGCGCCAAGCACGATCTGCTGCCGCTGATGGAAGAGTATGGCAATCAGTACGTGTTTGCCGAATGCCTGCCGATCTCCGCCCTCAAAGAGGACGGCATCGACAAGCTGCGCAAAGAAGTGATCGGCCGCCTGCCCGAAGGCCCCGAGTATTTTCCGCCCGACCACATCACCGACCAACCGGCGCGTTTTCTGGCCGCCGAACTGATTCGCGAAAAGATTCTTCTCGCGACGCGCCAGGAAGTCCCGCATGCGGTCACGGTGTTCATCGATAAGTGGGAAGAGACGCCGCAGATCGTGCGCATCTTCGCCACTATCCTGGTCGAACGCGACGGGCAGAAGGCCATCGTCATCGGCGCGAAGGGCGCCATGCTGAAAAAAATCGGCACGCTGGCGCGCGTAGAGATGGAAGCCTTGTTTGGCATCCGCGTCTTTCTCGATCTGCATGTGAAGGTGGAATCGTCGTGGCGCGAGAAGCCCGCATTCCTTAATGCGCTCGACTGGCGTACAATGGCCGGAAGAGATGAAACTTAAGCGTATTGTCCTCTCATTCGTCCTTGTATTAAATCTCCTGACGGTTGCTTTCGCGGCCGACAAACCCGTAAACGACGATTACATCAGCGACAGCGTACGGCAGAAACTGGCGGCCGATTCGGTAGTGAAAGGCGGCGCCATCGACGTGGTCGTTAAAGACGGCAATGTGACGCTCAATGGCAAGGTGCAGGAGCCTAAGCAGAAATCCAAGGCCGAAAGCCTGGCGAAGAGGGTGCACGGCGTGAAGAGTGTCGTCAATAATCTGACGATCGACAAGCCGTGATCCGCGCGGCGTGCGCGTTCGGCTGCCTCGCTATTGCTTTATGCGCGCAGGAGTTCGAGCACACACAGGCGGAGCGGGTGGCTACCGGCCTTCAATACGCCGACGGCATCGTGTGGGCGCGCGAAGGTTTTCTGGTCTTCGCCGATGTTCTCAAACGGACGCTGTATCGCGTGGACCCCGGCGTAGCTCCGCAGCCGGCGCCCGGGAGCGATGGCGGCGCGCAGGGGCTCGCTTACGATTCCCAGGCGCGTTTGTATATTTGCGAGTTGCTGAATCGCCGCGTGATTCGCATGGATCGCCGCGGCAAGATTGAAACTCTTGCCGATAAATTCGAGGGCAAAAAATTCAACTCGCCCAACGATATTGTGGTGCGCAAAGACGGGCAGATCTATTTCACCGATCCAGCCTTTGGCAGCGCCGCGGATAGCCGGGAACTGGATTTCAACGGCATTTTCCATATGACGCCGAAGGGCGATCTGGAAGCGATTGCGAAATGGCAAACGCGCCCTAACGGCATCGCGCTTTCGAACGACGGCAAGACGCTGTTTGTGGTCGATTCCGACCGGCACGCCGTGGTTGCGTTCGACGTGGCGAGCCATGGGGGCGCCGGCAATGCGCGCGATGTGATTCAGAAGATCGAAGGTGTGCCGGGTGGCATCCGTACCGATGTCGATGGCCGGCTTTATGTGGCCGCCAAGGGACTGGATGTTTACTCGGCCCAGGGCAAACTCGAGCAGCAGCTCCTGCCTGGAGAGATCCTCACCAACTGCACATTCGGGGATAACGATTTCGAAACTTTGTATGTGTCGGGCCGGACGAGGATTTACAAGATCCGGCTGGGTGTGAAGGGAGCGCTGCAATATTAGCGGCAGCAGGCGGTACCCGGAGCGGCCGGTGCTCGGAGTCGGCGCGCTGATCATCGAGAATGAGCGGGAAAACGGACGCATTCTCCTCGTCGAACGCGGGCGCGAGCCGCTGAAGGGGTACTGGTCGCTCCCCGGCGGCGTGGTCGAAGCCGGCGAGCGCCTTGAGTTTGCGGTGCGGCGCGAGGTGCGCGAAGAAACCGGTCTGGAAGTTGAAGTGCTGCATCTGCTCGAAGTCTTCGAGCGCATCATGTTTGAGCAGATCATGAAAGATGAAGATGGCCGGGTGGAATATCATTTCGTGCTGATGGATTACGTTTGCCGGCCTGTCGGAGGCACGCTCTGCGCGGCGGACGATGCGAGCGCGGTGCGGTGGTTCGCACCGGAAGAAATCGCCGGGTTAAAGATTACCGAAGGAACCCCCGAAGTAATCAGCAAGGCCTTCTCCTGGGTGCGAGGACGCTAATGTTCACCAGCGCAGAAGCCCTCGAATGGAAGCACATCACCGCGCTGATCAAACGCTACATTGCAACCTCGGCAGGCGATGCGGAGTTGGCGAAGGTCGAACCATCCATCGACCGAATTCAGATCGAGCAAAGTCTGGCCGAAGCCGGCGAAGCCATAGCTTACCTGCGCGCGGCCGCATCGCCACAGACCGCGGGCAAGGGGGCAGCAATCCGCGTCAACCTCAACGGCCTCCCCAACGTAACCGTATCCGTCCAAAAACTCCGCATCGAAGGAGCAGCCCTCGAACCGCGTGAAATCTTCGACCTCATCGCCTTCCTCGACCGAGCGGCCGACGCCAGATCCTTCCTCACCACTGTCGCCGAGCGCTTCCCACGGCTGGCCGCCCGCGCCGAAGGCATAGGCGATTTCCGTCACCTGCTGCGCGAAATCGAAGGCAAGATTCAGGCCGACGGAACTGTGCTCGACACCGCCAGCCCGCACCTCAATCGCATCCGCCGCGAAATCGAAAAACAGAAACGCGCCATTCAGGATTCGCTCGAACGCTTTCTGCGCGCCAATCGCAACGACGGCGTATTGCAGGAAGAATACGTCACTATCCGCAACGAACGCTACGTCGTGCCGGTGATTGCCGGCCAGCGCCGCAAGCTGCCTGGCGTGATCCACGGGGCGAGTTCGACCGGCCAGACGCTTTTCCTCGAACCGCTCGAAACCATCGACCTCAATAACGAGCTGGTGCGATTGCAGGAGGAAGAATCGCGCGAAGTTATGCGCATTCTTCGCGAGCTGACCGACCGCCTGCGCGCGTATCACGAGCCCATTCGCGAGGCTGCGGCGATCATGGCGGCGCTCGATCTGGTCTTCGCCAAAGCGCGCTTCGCCATCGATTTCGACTGCGCGATTCCGCAATTCAGCGCTGCCGGGGATCGCCGCCTGCACATCGCAAATGCGCGTCACCCGCTGCTCATCGACGTCCTGCAACGCAGTGGGGGAAAGGTCGTCCCTTTCACACTCACCCTCGACCGCGACTGCCGGACGCTGCTCATCAGTGGACCCAACACGGGCGGCAAAACAGTCACGCTGAAGACCGTCGGCGTCATCGCCCTGATGGCGCAGGCCGGTTTGCCGGTGCCGTGCTCCTCCGCCGTGCTGCCGCTCTTCGAGCAGGTGCTGGCGGACATCGGCGACAACCAATCGATCGAACAAAACCTCAGCACCTTCTCCGCCCACGTGTCGCGTCTGCGCGAGATGGCGCTCGATGTCACGCCGGATTCTCTGGTGCTGCTGGATGAAATCGGCTCGGCGACGGATCCGGAAGAAGGCGGGGCACTCGGCGTAGCGCTGGTGGATCACTTCCGCGCCGCCGGAGCTTTCACCGTCGCATCCACGCACCTGACCGCTCTGAAGATCTACGGCGCCAACACCAGGACGGTGCTCAACGCATCAATGGGCTTCGACGAACAAACCCTCGCGCCCACTTATCAATTGCAAACTGGACTGCCGGGCAAATCCGCCGGCCTCGATATCGCGGCGCGTCTGGGAATGCCGGCAGATATCCTCAAGCGCGCGCGGGCTTCGCTGAGCACGCAGGAGATCGAACTTTCCCAGCTCATCGCGGATCTCCACCAACGCCTCGAAGAGGCCGACAGCGTGCGCCAGTCTCTCGAACGCGAACGCCTGGAAGTGGCCGCCCATGAGCGCCGCGTGGTACTCGAAGCCGCGCGCAATGAAGCCGCCAAAATGCGCGATCTCGAAACCCGTTTCGAGGAAATGCAGAAGCGCTGGCAGGAGCGTGCCGACGCCACGGTGGCGAAGATCGAAGAAACCGCCGAGCGCCGCAAATCGGTCGACGAAGCGCAGCGCCAGACTGCCAAATTACGACGCGAAATGCGCGAGGATTGGGAGACCATCGTCCCGGCCGCCGCAGCGCCCGAACCCACGCATAAGCTGAAAATCGAAGAAGGCGTGCGCGTCCGCGTGAAAGGCATTCGCGACCTCGCGCGCGTGCGCCGCTGGCTCGGCAACGGCCGTTTCGAAGTGGAAGCCGGGTTCATGAAAATGCAGATATCCGCCGACGACATGGAAGAAGTGTTCCCGGAATCGAGCGGGCCCGCGCCTTCGAAACTGCCGAAAAATGTGCGCTTCCAGGCCGGCCCCGAGCTCGCTCCCTCGGTGCAGGAGATCAACGTGATCGGCGAGCGTGCCGAAGAAGCCATCGAACGCGTGGAGCGTTTCCTCGACGCCGCAGTCATGGCGACAGCCGCCCGTGTTCGTATCGTCCACGGCCACGGCATGGGCGTTCTGAAGCGCGCCGTGCAGGAACTGCTGAAGAAGAATCCGCACGTAGAGAAGTTCTATCCGGCATCGCAATACGAAGGCGGCGCGGGCGCGACAATTGCCGAGTTGAAAGACTGACAAAACGCGTTAAGATTGAAAATTGCTCCGCCACCTGACCGACGCCCTGATCGCGTGGGGCCCCGCTGGCATCCTGCTGCTCTCCATTCTCGATTCCTCGGGCGTGCCCGTCGCTGGAGTATTCGACGCATTGCTGATCCTTATCGCGGTGGAGCAACCCTCCGCAGCATGGCTCTGCGCGGGCATGGCGGTCGCCGGGTCCACTGTGGGCAACGTGATCCTGTTCTGGATGGCGCGCAAGGGCGGCCAGGGTTTCATGAACAGGGCCGCACCGGAAGGACGCGCCGCAAAATTCCGCCATTGGTTCCGGCGTTACGGAATGGTGACGGTGCTGGTCCCGGCGCTGGTCCCGATCCCCATGCCTTTGAAACTTTTCGTGATCAGCGCCGGCGTGACGGGAACTGCGCTGGGCGAGTTCGTGGCGGTGGTGCTGATCGCCAGGGTGCTGCGTTATTTCGGCGAGGCGTGGCTGGGCATCACGCTGGGCCGTGAGTCGACGAGGTTCCTCACCACGCATGCATGGGACTTCGTGGCCGGCGCCGTCGCGCTGTTCCTTGTTCTCTATGGTTTCATTCGCTGGCGCGATGCAACCCGGGGCAGAGATTAGCTGCGGGACAGATCGGAAATCTGTCCCCACGGACGTCCCCTTTTCTCTTCTTCCGGCCGGTCACAAGCGCCGGAATTATTTTTTCCCCATTCCTGTCAGCAACTTACGTGTATTTCCTGTCAATGCGTGGGAACTGTTGAAATCATCCCTGCTACTTCTGAACCAGAGAGACGTTCAATTTCTCCCAACGAAAGGAATTCAGTATGACTATTACGGCAACAATTCGCCGATTTGCAGAGAAAGTGAGGCGCCAGGTAAAATGAATATCAATCGAAATATATACGCGCCGTACCGGAAAGACGCGCAGAAAACAAACCCCTTCCCCCCGGTCTGGCCGGCAGTTCTCCTGTTGTCACTGCCCTTCTTTCCTTCACGTGCGAGCGCTCAGTCTGCGTCGCAGCCAACCAGTTTGTCCGGCAGCCAGAGCCGCGTCCTGACCCGCGTGTCGGCTTCGGCGACGGATGCCATAGCGCAAGCGGACTGCGGCAAACTCATTTCTTACACCAATCCGGGCGTTATCGCGGTGGCTTTACCAGCCGCTTCTTCCCTGTCGCGTGGATGCTGGATGGACGTCCAAAACTCGGGTTCCGGTATTCTTACCCTGACACCCACCGGCTCTGCCATCGATGGCGCATCTTCTCTGGTCCTTACGGCAGATCAGGGCGTGCATATTGTTGACGGCGCAACGCAATATCTGACGCAACGCGGTCAGGGCCAGGGGTCTGCCGCCAGCGGCACTTACTCGGCCGACGGTACGACTCTCACTCAACAGGGAACTACCTTCGCGGCCAACACCGCGGTCCTCGCCTCGCGGGTTACCGCGGCACAGGCGCTCGACACCACCTGCGCGATCAACTCCGGTTCATCCAACACCTACGCGGGCGCGATGCGCGGCAATGTTCTTGCGACTTATGCGGATGGTATGCGTATCGCCGCTGAAGTAGATACCACCAGCAACGGAGCGGCCATTACTCTGGACTGTGGCGCCGGACCTAAAACCGTGTATCAATACGACGGCCTCAGCAATCCCCTGAGCTCGCAGTGGCCGGCGGGCGGACAGGTGCTCCTGGTTTATGGCGGCGCGTTAAACTCGGGGGCCGGCGGCTGGAGAATTCTAAGCGGAGGCGGAAGCGGATCGAGCGGCGGCGGCACCTCCGGAAGCACTACTTCCGCTATCACAACGACGATGGACCTGCCGATAGGCGGGGAGAACAACTGGGCCTCGGGCTGCGTCCCAGCCTGGGACGTTACGAACGCTACTTACGGATATTGTTCGGCCTACAGCACCGGGAGAATTACCGGTATTGTCCTCGGTAGTTCCGGTACTCCCTACACGACCCGCTCTTTCATCTGGCCGTCGAACTGGGACTCTACCACTCAGGTGAGTCTGCTCATCGCGTGGACGGGTTCATACAGCGACAGCAACGGTATGCAGCTGACCGGGTCCATTGCCTGCGTGACCTCCTCCCAGTCGAACCTCGTTGACGTCAGTTTCAACACGGCCGGATCGTCGCCCCTTCTGACTAACTCGGACTTCTATCGAAGCACGGCCATATCCGCCGTCAACACCACTGGCTGCGTCGCCGGCCAGATGGGAATTCTGAAAATCGCCAGAGATAACACCGTCACTCCCAACTCGACTGACGCACTCGCCTTAGTGGGAGTAGCCCTCCAATGGACAAGTCACTAATGAAACGTAAAATACTGATCGTTCTCCCGCTGCTTTTCTCGCGAGCGCTGGCTTCCAGCCCCACTATCGGCAGCGTTTCGGTCGTCACCGACACAAACACGGCCGTGGTAGCGTACACCGTCTCTCCCGACTCCTATTGCTGGGTTCGGTATGGCGTTACACCCGGCGCCTACTTATGGAGTTCGGTGACGTTTCAGAGCGGTTCCCCATTCGTCCCCGGCCTGTGCTCCGTGCCAATCAACGGACTTGCAGACGGCACGACTTACTATTTCCTGCCGACCGCTCGACCCGATCCGGACGACGAAACCAACGGATGTATGACGGTCGCGCAAAGCTGTGGTACATCTGAGCTGGCAGCTACCACGCCGGCGGCATCTGTCTCGCACTTGCCGGTGGCGCCAACTGCCGTTCAGAGCAATCTGATGATCGAGCCGGATAGTACTGGCGCCGACAACTATACCAATGCCTACGTAGTGGTGCCTCTCGCAGCGACCGGGGCTGGAGGAGAGTGCGTATCTACCGCCGCTGTAAGCGCCCCGGCAGGCTACTCGGGATCGATTTCGCCAGGGGATTCTCTAACCACCATCTTCGGCGCATCGGCGGGCGCGAAGCTTTGGTATGGCACTATCTTTGAGGTTCCGCAGGGAACCACCTGCATCGTTCCAAGGTCAACCGGGCGCGGGCGGGGTTACGAAATTCCCCCAATGGCCGTCGATCCCGATGCCGCGGGAGGATTGATCACGGCCGACGATCACCGCTGGATTGTCTTTCGCACGGTGCAGGTTAATGCGTCGGATTTTCCACCGTTTGGCAGCCGCACCAATCCATTGTTCGCGTCCAAAATGGGAGGCTTTCAGTCGCCTAACTACAACACCGTCGACACTGCGTTCGACACCAACGGTACGATCTTCGACGCTACGCGTACCGGGCAGGTACACCATTTCTGGATAGAGAATCTGATGTTCTCGGTCAACGCATCTAACCTGCAGAATTACGATGTGTTCTTCCTCTGGGGCCGTGGCGACGGTGGTCAGACGCCGCCTTTCCCGCAATACATAGTAATGCGCGACAACTACTTTCACGGCCCCGTGCGGGGCACGCTGACGAGCGGCGTTCCATCCATTCAGGGTGTCTTGTTTGCGACCATGCAATCGAATATGCAGTATGCCATTGTCGGCAACTACGCCGATAACCTTTACTACACCGCGGCGAGCGGGATTCCGCAGGCGTACTATTTTTCCGATTGCGGGTTCACTGGCACATGTGGGCATGGGGGGCCCGTGCTCTTCGACAATAACTACGCCGAAGGATCGGCGATGGATATTTATGTCGAAGTCAACAATCACTCCAATCCAAACCCCGTCGACTTTACGATTACCCATAACTATCTGTACTGGCCGTACTCCGTCACTTACCGTTATGCAGTTTCGGTCGGCTCCTACGGGTGCCGCAATCAGATAGAAATGAAGGGCATGACCCGCGGGTTGATCGCGGGGAACTACATCAATGGCCAGTGGGCTTGCGCCAACTCGGGCAATGCTATTCTGACATTCAATAACGTCGACCTGACAATCAAGTCTAACTACATAACCAATTCAACCTCAGGCTTCGGGCTGAACGGCTCAGGCAACTCCAGTGGTATGGCGTCGTATTCAAGCTCGGGCAACCGGATCCTGGTGAGTAATAATCTGCTGCACAATCTTGGGCGCACGTTGTTTCAGGCGGGCGGCGGAGGACTGGGCGCCGACGCCATCGAGATGGATAGCAGCCCCAGCAATGTGACGATCGCCAATAACACTTTTGGACCGATCGGCAACGACAATCCGGTAGGGCCATATCCGGGGTACTTTTACCCATGGATTTTGTTCAATGGCGGGGGTGGTCAGCTTGCGGGGCTTAATATTCAGAGTAATATTTTCCCTTTTGGACTCGGCCTTACGTCCTACGGTGGCGGCATCGGCGTTCAGAATGCTTTGATCTATGCCCCTGGAGCCCAAAGTCATCCAGCGACTCCGATACCTTCCGGCAGCGTCAGCCCGGTAGCTTTTACTTCATGGCTCGGGACCGTGGCCGGTTACACGGCTGGTACTGCCGGGTTGGGGATGCAGGGGGCGTCGATAATCAGCGGCGGTTCCGGCTATGCCAGCTCCGGAAGTTTGTCGTTCAGTAACTGTTCCTCCGCGCCCGCCGGCACATTTACCGCCTCTGGCGGAGTCGTCGGCGCAAGTTTCAGCAGTTTTGGATCGGGATGCACGCCATCGACATTTACGGTGTCTGCGTCAGGTTCCACCGGGGCCTCGCTTCGGCCCGCTTACGGGCTGACCACGAGCTACACGTGGGGCGCCAACGTCAACTACTGCACGAGCTACCAGGGGTCGGACATGACCAGCGGCATTTGCAGTTCCGTCAGCTCCACCATGCCTTCCGGAGATACCTGGGCATCTGGCTCCAGCACGACTGCGCGATTTGCGGCGGCAGGGGTTGCGAGCGATTACAGCATCACTCCGACGACCGCGAACGCGGGCAACGTCGGGGCCAACCTGAATGAGATTTACGCCACAACAGGCACCACGACCAATGTGAGCGTTACCGTCGCGGCAACCTTCGCGAGTATCAATTACTATGCTCCGGACTCTCGGGCATGCTCCGCCGATTTTTCGGCAGACGGCACTACATGGACCAGAGCTACGGACTCTGGTGGGCCTCCGTCCCGATCTCTGGTATTAACCGGATTAATCGCCGATGCGCCGTACAATTACCGCCTGCTTTGTTACTTCGATCAGACCAGCGATCTGTTCTCCGGAGGCCAGATCACCGACGGTACGTTCTCAACGCTCGCGGCCGGGACCCGCAATCGGTCTTTCACCTTTGCGTTATCCGCTTTCCCCGGCGCCACCAGTTTCAAGGTAACCCTGACACCGATCAGTGGCGCTCCATACAGCAACACTTGCACCGCTTCTCCCTGCGTTGTGTCCGACGTTCCTGTCGGCGACTATTCCGCCATCCTCCAGTGGCTGGCCGGCACCACACCGCTTGGCTCCAGTGACGCGCAACTGGTCGGTGTCCGCTAGCGGCGATTCTCTTGCAACCGCTCGTTTACGCGAGCGGTTGCTCCTGAGTTAATGCACGCAGGGACACTCCCGATCTTCAGTCCGCGGCAAGTCCGATGAGCTTGCCCAGGTCGTTCAGCGTTTCCGCGCTGGTGAATTGACGGGGAGACAGACTCATGTTGAAGTGCTCGTCGACAAACGAGATGAAGCTCATCATGGCTACGGAGTCCCAGGCCTCAAGATCCTCCAGCCTTTCTGCGCCGGTCAAAGAGCCTTCAGGCAGTTCAAGGATCTTGCCCATGTGGCCCAGAAACTCGCTTTTCGACATGTTTTCACAAGCTTACCATGCGCGTGGAGGGCAGATATCGCAGCCGAATGGTAATCTTGCGACAGGCATTGCTCATGAAACACGCGGCGATTGCAGGGATAGAATACTTCGTGCCGGAAACCGTACTCTCCACGGCCGGACTCGCAGAGGAATTTCCCGAATGGGCTGTCGAGAAGATCGATGCGAAAACGGGCATTCGGGAGCGGCACATTGCGAGGGCCGGCGAATGCGCTTCCGATCTGGGCGTGCAGGCCGCGCAGAAGCTCTTCGAGAATGGCGTGTGCGGTCCAGCCGACATCGACTTCCTGCTGTTGTGCACGCAAAGTCCCGATTATTTCCTCCCCACCACGGCGTGCATTCTTCAGAACCGCCTCGGTATTCCCACGTCTTCGGGCGCGTATGATTTTAATCTCGGTTGCTCGGGTTACGTTTACGGTCTTGGTCAGGCGGAGGGCCTGATTGCCACCGGCCAGGCATCGTGTATTCTTCTGATCACCGCCGACACCTACAGTAAGTTCATACATCCGCGGGACCGGAGTGTGCGGACTATTTTCGGCGACGGCGCCGCGGCCACCCTGATCCGCGCCGTCGAAAGCGACCGCCCACGAATTGGTCCGTTTGTTTATGGCACCGACGGAAAAGGCGCCGAGAACCTGATCGTTCCCGCCGGCGGGTGCCGTCGCCCCGGATCCGCCGAGACGTCGATTGCAGCAGAGGATTCCTCTGGTAATTTCAGAAGCGCCGATAAAATATTCATGAACGGGGCGGAGATCTTCACCTTCACTCTGAACGCGGTGCCCGACGCGCTTGATCGGCTCATGAAGAAAGCGAGCGTCAGCGTCGACGATATCGATCTTTTTGTTTTCCACCAGACCAACTGTTATATGCTTGAGCGGCTTCGCGCCCGAATGAAGCTTCCGGAGGAGAAATTCCTGGTTAAAATGGGCCAGGGGAACATGGTTTCGGCATCCATACCGATTGCGCTGAAGCACGCGCTGGACGACAGACGTCTGCGGGACGGCGATCTGATCGCCCTCGTCGGCTGGGGCGTTGGCTACTCCTGGGGCGCCACGCTGCTTCGATGGACCGACATCCCGACGGGCCAGTCGATTTGAATGCGTTCCGCAAACAATGAATCTGCAGCAGCTTAAGCTGAAAATCAAGCGCGGTGAAACGCCCTTCTACCGCTTTCTGAGGAGCATGGTGTACGGCGCCATTCGTTCCAATCTTCCGGTGCCGAAATTTCTGAAACCAGTGCTTCGCGGCTGGTATGAAGTCCATTTCCTGATAATCGTGATTTTCCGCCGGCTGCGGGTCTGGCTTTACTTCGAACCGCTGTTCCGCAGCCGCTGTACCCAGGTCGGCAGGAATCTGAATCTTTACAACGACCTGCCCTATATCGACGGACACGCCGCGATATTTGTGGGCGACGATGTAACGATTACCGGCGCGCTCCATATCTCGAGCGGACGATTCAGGGAACGTCCGGAACTTACAATCGGCAGTCGGGTTGTCGTCGGAGGCGGGTCTACCATCAGCGTGAACCAGTCCGTGTCGATCGAGGACGATGTCATGATATCCACCAACTGTCGCATCGCCGACAACGACGGTCATCCAAAGGATGCGTTGCTGCGTGCCAGCCATGCGCCTTTGGGGCCGCGCGACATGCAACCGGTGGTGATCAGGAAGCACGCATGGATCGGCAACGGCGCTCAGGTAATGAAAGGCGTCGTCATCGGGGAAGGCGCCATCATCGGGGCCAACAGCGTGGTGATCTCCAATATCCCCGACTACTGCGTGGCGATGGGCAATCCCGCCGAAGTGCTGTTCCGGAACGTGGGCCGCCCGAAAACGGCAAGTGCGAACCAACCCGTTCCCGCCGACGCGTCCTGACGCAACCGCGTTAAGCGCCTTTGGCCTCGTGGTATGCCTGGGGCCGGTACATTATGCAATCGATCTCCCGGGCGCGGGGAAACCAGTCAAGGTTGTTGGCAACCAGCGTGCTCAACTCGAAACCGGCCCTGCGGTACACATTCAGCGCCTCCACCCAGTCCGGCGCGCCCTTATAAAAAGGGTCGATGGAGAGTTCACTTTGCAGGCCAACGATCTGTTGCGCCGCGTCACCGACCCCGGCGAAGACTTCCAGATCGAAACCCTGCGTATCCATTTTCAAAAACGGGCGCGAAAAGCCAAATTTCTCGCGCAGACGAGGGATAACATCCGATAATTTCCTGATTTCTACCTCAATCTCCACAATTTCCTCACTACCCTCTTCATTCAAGGGCAGAAAACTGTTGCCTTCCGAAGAGGAAGGGGGCATAGTGCGGAAGCGCGCGCGTCCGCTGGAACTGCCCAGCGCAAACGGCTCGACGTGCCATAACGGGTCGTTGGCGCTGTTTTTTTCGAGTGCGCGCAGAACATCCGGCGTGGGCTCAAAAGAGACGATCAGTCCTCTGTAATCGCTGTATTCCCGAAGCATTCGGGCGTAACCACCGGTGTTGGCGCCAACATCGAGAACACAATCGGCCCGGAGCTCGGCAAGTAACCGGCCAACGTACTGCTCCTCGAATCTGCGATGCTTTCTCCAGGACTGCGTAAGGCGGGACGAAACCGAGTTCTCGACCAAATGAGCAGCCTTCCGCAGCAGCGAATGCATCCCCGTCAGAATATCATGCGCGGCATAGCTGAGTGCATTCTGCCGGCCCGTAGAAAGGCCTGTGAATCTACGGTTAAATACTGGAAGATCAACGAATTCGAGGTAATCCCGGGCCCGCGTCAGTTCGCTGGCCGCGGGAGGAGATTCGTCAAGCCATCCCCGTCCTGTCGGCTCACCATTGCCGTCGCGTCTTCCACCGCCGCGCTGAGCTCCTTCGAACTGGCAAACAGGAAGTTTGAGCCGTAACTCAGGAAACCGGCGGCCCGCAACCCCTTCTGTGTTTCCGCCTGCAGCTGATTGGAAACTACAAGATCCGCGCTGGCCGCCCGTGCGCGCTCCGCCGCCAGCAAACCGAAACTTCCCGCGTCTGACGGCCGCACCGTCACCACGTCTACCAGCGTCGCCACGGTCAGGTTGCCAAAGTACGGATGGGCGTGCATCGGCGTAACCAGCAGGGAAAACCACCCCAGCGGCAAATCCCCCTGGTAAACGCGGTAGCGCATTACCTGCTTCGCCAGGTACCTCGGTATAGTCGAACTGTTTCGCACCACGCCGAAACAAATCCGCTTCTCCGCTTCCTGCCACACAACGTCATCGGATGCGTCGGAGGCGGTGGCGGCAACTGTCCGAAGTCCCGCGGCGGAAACCTTCGGCCACTGCGCCATGCGCAGCCCGAGAGCGCCCGCGCCGGTCCATGCACCGGCCAACGCCGCCACGCGCAGCGCAGGCTTTCTCCGCAGCGGCCGCAGTTCGCGCAGGCACCGGCCCGCCCGCAGAATACGAAAGAAGAATGGCACCGGACGCACATTCCATCCCGAAGCCTTCAGCAGCTTCGGCAGCGGATTGGTTTCGCTCCCCATGCCCACTACGTAGACATATCTGCAGCGCTTAAGCGCGAAACGGATCAGCTGTATCGAAACCATGGCGTACTTGCCGTTGATGATTCCTTCCGACAACGGCGATTGAATATTGACCACCGTTTCCCGCCGCGCGCTGCCACCGGGTTGCCGAGCATTATTCAGGTATGCCGGATGCTCCAGCAGCAGAACGCCGCCCCGCACCTCTTCGCCTTCCACTGCCAGGTACTGCGCCGTATGCACAGGCCCCTGCCGCGGCGGGCCGGCACGCTCGGAAATTCCGAAATCGGCGGGCGCTCTGGCTTCGGTCATACGCCGGTTGAAGCGAGCCACGGCCGGTTCCCACTCCGGCGTATAGAGGACAAATTCAATGGCCATCTGCCGCTGGTACCTACGAAGTTCCGTGGCGCAGTTTAGCTGCCAGCCAGCGGCGCTCCATTGCCGCGCGGTCCGCCGCCGGGATGGTCCTGCCGTTCCCCTGGGTCTCAAGAAACGCCAGCAGCGTTCCTGTCGGCACGAACCATCCGTTCTTGCCGGCGAGCCGCGTCATCAGAGACTTGAAACGAGCATCCGGCGCTCCGGATTCCGCAAAACCGTGGCCGAAGTGTGTGTACAGGATGGCAGCGCCGCCTTCTTCTTCCAGCCGGTCGATGGATTCTTCGGTTACCAGATCTAGAAAACGCGGTAGATTGGAGGCTTCCGCCGACGCGTACCACTGGTTCACGAACGGCCGGTCCGGATCGTGATACGGCATCATGGGACAGGCCTTCAAAGTATTCAGCTCACGAAAAACGAAGTTGCGGCAATAGCGGATTCTCTCGCGGCACAAGTCGCCCCAGAAGTTGGGATGCCCCCGCCGCTCGCCGAAATACCGGCTCCTCGAACGGCCCAAAGTCACCAGATTGTACAGCGCCCGGTTCCAGCCGCTCAGGCGCTCCGGGCCCCAGTACATGGCATCGGCGTTATAGTGGTTGGCCATGGTAACCGGGTGGGCGCCGAAATGCCTTCGAAAGTTATCCAGCCCCGCCAGCACCTCTTCCCGCGTCAGGCTGGCCGGCGCCACGCAGTGCAGCCCGATTTCAAAGCCCCGGCCGCGCAGTTCCTGCATCCAGGCCAGGTATGCCGGGTTCTCACACGTCTCGCCGGGTGAATTGCGGCGGGTCTGGCCCGGCTCAATCGTCCATACTCCCGCCGTTGTCCGTAGGCCCAGGCCGGCAAGCAGGCCGTAGATCTGCCGCGATTGCGCCAGGGTTTGCGAGTCCGGGTCGTCAAATATCGTAAACGCAAACCGCTTGCCTTCCGGCCAGCGGATGGCGGGTTGTGGCTGCATTCAGATTACCCGGCCTTGCGGTTCGAAAGAAATTCGGCCATCCGGTTGATCGACCCGAAGTTCTCGAGCGAAAGTTCGTCCTGGTCGAGCTCGATATCCAGTTCCGTTTCCAGTCCCACCAGTAATTCCAGAACCGATGCCGAGTCCAGGTATCCTTTCTCCAGCAGAGTGTCGTCGTCGGCGATGGCGGACGCGTTCCTGCCCAGCGCCGCCGCCAGTTTCCCAACTCTTGCTCTGATAGATTGCTTCAGTTCCGCTTCCGTTGGCATCCGGCCTGGCTTTTTCAATCTTACACTTCCGGCGGATCTTTCAGAAACTGCAGCGCCGCCACGGCATCGCCGCCACTCAGTATGCGGTGATCGTAGGTCGCGCCCAGGGCCGCCCTGCCCTCCACCGCCGCGGAGTGTGCCACCATCAGACTGGTGAAAGGCGCCAGTATCGGCTGGTGGCGTACGACGCCCCACCGCGCCATGCTGGAGAATGCGATGGTAGCCCCGGAGGTCTCGGCTGGCTGCAGGCGGTTCTTCATCGCAGCCTTTTGCAGTGCGTTCAGGCGTGAGACGAACTCCCGAGCCGTCATTTTATCCGCGCCGGCCGCCACGGTCAGGTAAAGATTGTCGCCACTCTGCACCGTGAACCCCACGTTGACGGGCCTGTAGAGAACTTTCCGCTCCCCTTGCACGGTGGCGTTGTAGCTGGGATTTTTGGCGCGCAGCGCGACCAGACGATAGGCCAGCAGCGCGAGCAACGGGTTCAGCAGCAGCTTATGCTCCTTTTGAAAAGCTGTGCTGTAGCGTTCCCACGCGGCGGGATCGTAAGCGATTTCGACATATCCGGGCACCGCTTCGTCGCGATGCCAGCAAACGGCTCGCAGCATGCCGCGCTCCATCAGGCTGAGATCTTCCAAATCGGAAGCCACGTCGGCCCGTACCATCCCGCGTTTGCCGGCAGAGGCAGGCGATGCTTCGGATCGGTACGGCTGCAGTCCGCGTGCCTGAATATGTGCCTCCACCTCGGCCGCCGTTAAACGTTCCGAGGATGAAGGCACCTGCCCTGCTTCTATGCCGTATTGCTTCAACAGCATCAAGGCCTTCAGCGTGGGCTCGGCGGAAGTGCCCGCGGGCGGCCCTCCGACTGCCTCTTCCGGCGCTCGATCAGCCGCAGTTTCGCCCATCCACAGCAGAACGGAGCCCACCGCGATGGTCTCGCCCACAGCGTGCAGGCATTTGAGAAAGAAGCCGGAACGCTCCGCCTCTACCGAAAACGTCGCCTTGTCGGTTTCTACTTCGGCAACTATCTGGCCGACCTGTACCTCGGCGCCGGCCTCCAGGAACACCGCGCTGAGGCGGACAAAGTCGTCGTTGTTGTTGACTCGGGGAGCCCGGATGGGAAATGTCATGCGTCGGATTCAGATGTTCAGCAGTAATTCGGCGATCAGGTCCAGCATCTGCCGCCGGTCGGGCAACACTAACCGCTCGAGGCTGCGTGCCGCCGGAATCGGCACGGGCGCCGGGTTCAGCCTGCGGAACCTGCCGCGGTAGCCCGCCTCCGCCAGCGCGCATCCCAGCGAAACGCCAAATCCCGCTGTTCCGTAACTTTCTTCAAACACGGCAATTCGCGGCCGCTGCAACAAATGTGCTCCAAGGGTCCGGAAAGGCAGGGGCGAGAGCAGGGAAGGCGCCACGATCTCAAGCAGCACCTCCTCATCGCGAAGCTCATCGGCTAATTTTTCCACCATGGGGAGCATGCCGCCATAGGCCACAATGGTGACGTCTGGTTCGCCCGCGCTCGGCCGGATCAGCGTCGGGAACAGGTCTGTCCCGGGATCGTCGCCCTGCAGAATTTCCCACGGGCCCGCTTCCGCCATTTCGCCGTACAACAGCTTGTGTTCAAAAAACACGGTTGGATTCGGCCAGCGGATCACGGCATTCGCCAGCAACTGACCTACGTGGTGCCGATGACTGGGATAAACCACCGTCAGGCCCGGTACGGCTGCCATCAGACTCTCCATGGACTGGCTGTGCGTCGGTCCGTAGCCGCGCCGCCCACCGCTCGGCGTACGAATCACCATCGGCACTTCCGTATCCGGGAACATACCCGGAAACTTCACCGCATGGTTGTAAATCTGGTCCATCGCCAGAGTCACGAAATCGGCGAACATGATTTCGACGACTGGCCGGAATCCGGACAGGGCCAGTCCGATACCCGTACCGACAATGCCTGCCTCGCTGATGGGCGTCGAAATCACCCGATCCGCGAATTTCTCCGAAAGACCCTGCGTCACTTTGAAGGCGCCCCCATAGGGCTCGTGCATGTCTTCGCCCAGCAACACGACTTCGGGGTGCTCCGCCAGCAACTGGTGCAGCGCTGCGTTCAGCTGCGTCCGCACATTGCCGGTCACTCGCGGAATCCGCGGACCGTTGGGCCGGGCCGACCGCAGAATGCTGGATCGTGCCCCCAGCGCGGAGGCTTCGGGCGATGCTTCCGCTTCGGCCCGTACCTCTGCCATGTAGCCGCGGTTCTGCGCCTCGATTTCGTTGCGTTCGCTTGCGGAAAGCCGCTCGCCCAACCGCCGCAGTGGATCGCGCCGGCGAATCTCATCCATCTCGGCGGCGTCCCGCAGATCGTCGCCGCGACTGTGGGGGCCCAGCCTCTTCGTGTCGACGATCAGCAGGCCGGTTTGGCCGGCCCGTACGGTTTCCACCACCGCCTGCACCCGTTCCATAAAATCCGGCTCGGCGTCATCCAGGCGCCATGTGGTCAGCCCGAACGCCTCGCCCCGAGCGGCGATCGAGCCACCCGTGGTTCGCGCAGTCACCGTGGTTTGAGCGATGCCATTATGTTCCAGCACGAACAGGAGCGGAAGCCTCCAGATGGAGGCCAGGTTCATGCTTTCGTACAGCAGTCCTTCACCCAGAGTGCCATCGCCAACGACGACCGCAACCACGGCTCCATTGCCGCGCCGCTTGCGCGCTAAGGCCTGGCCCACGGCGATCGCCGTCATCCCCGCCTGCACGCCGTTACTGTGGAAATGATGCCACGCAAGGTGCTGGCTGCCGCCGATGCCGCCGCACACACCTTTTTCGCGGCCCATAATCTCGGCAATCAGCCCGGTAAAATTACCCGAATAAGTCAGAAAATGGCCGTGATTGCGGTGATTGGAAAGGATTGCGTCGTCCCCATTGTCGAGCGCCCGCACCACGCTCATCTGGCATAGTTCCTGACCGAGACAGGTGTGTGTTGTGCCCGAGAGCAAACCCTCTGTAAACAACTCCAGAAGAAGCGTCTCGCCGAGCCGGATTAAGTGGCCGAAGCGGTAAATCTCCGGCGCTGAAAGACCAATCTTTGGACGGCCATCCAGCCCTCGCACCACCGGTGCCTCAGTCACATGCATTCAACTTCGATTATAAATGGGCAGGGTTTAGATACAGGCTGGGCCATTAGCAAACCTGCCAGCGGCCACCTCAGCGACGCTTACTCCTGGCCAAGGCGGCCGGCGCGATTATACCGGGTATGCCGGCAGTAAAGGTTCCGGAGGTAGCCAGATTGCTGGAATCCGAGGGAAAAGCGAACCACGGCTGGGTTTGATCGTAATAACACATCAGCCTGTACTGATAGGAGGAGCCTGTCGACAGCCCGGTTAAAGGCACGGACCGTTGAACTGCTCCTCCGGAATCCACGGTGCGTGTCCAGGTGGATCCATTGTCGCCTGAAATGTCCACTGAGCAGGC
Organism: Terriglobia bacterium; assembly: GCA_963719785.1. Classification (GTDB taxonomy): domain Bacteria; phylum Acidobacteriota; class Terriglobia; order Bryobacterales; family Bryobacteraceae; genus BOG-234. The sequence continues at coordinate 331,721 of CAVRCX010000018.1, read as the reverse complement.
TCTGGAGTCGGGGGCTACATAAGTCAAGGTCGACGTGGCTCCCGCGCTCGCCAGAGAAATCTGGCTTACGATACCAAGATCCGATTCCAGCTTGTCCAGGCTGGCTCCTGCCGTGCACGATGTCTGCGCAGTCGGCACACAGCGGTAGTCGGAGGCAGAAGCGTTCACCAACCCGGCGGCCGCCATGCGCGCTGCCGAGTCGGCGCCCACTACCCATGTATCGCCGGGAGGCATAGTGGAACTGACGGCGCCGCAGGTGCTCATATTCATCTCGACTCCCTGGTACGCCGTGCAGTAATTGACATTTCCGTTCCACAAGTAACTCGGGGTTAACCCATAGGCAGGGCGGAGCGACGCGCCGGAGCCACCGCCAACCGGCGTAATCGTAAACACGGACGGCTCGCATCCGGAGCCGAAACTGGTAAAGGTGACGTACCGGATCACTCCACCGACAGCAGTATACGTACCTGCCGGCGGGGAAACGCAACCGGTAAATGACAAACTGCCGGAATTGGGATAGCCAGAGCCTCCGGCCACGACTGTGGCGCCCTGCATCCCTAACCCGCCATTACCGCGTCCGGATCTCACAAGAATCGAGGGATGATACTCCGTATAGCCGGCTATGGTTCCAAGCCATGACGAGAAATTAACCTGACTGCTGAGATTGGAAGGCACGGGTGTTGCCGGATGACTCAGAGTTCCGGCCGACGCCAGGGCGTTCTGGACACCGATGCCGCCACCGTAGGGCGTCAGGCCAAGGCCAAAAGGGAAGATATTATTCTGGACCGTCAGCCCGGCGGTCTGGCCGCCCCCGCCGTGGAACAAAATCCATGGGTAAAAGTACCCCGGATATGGCCCCACCGGATTGTCGTTGCCGATCGGTCCAAAAGTGTTGTTGGCGATCGTCACATTGCTGGGGCTGCTATCCATTTCGATGGCGTCGGCGCCCAATCCTCCGCCGCCCGCCTGAAACAACGAGCGACCAAGGTTGTAGAGCAGATTATTACTTACCAGGATCCGGTTGCCCGAGCTTGAATACGACGCCATCCCATTGGAGTTGCCGGTGCCGCTCAGCCCGAAACCGGACGCCGAATTCGTAATGTAGTTTGACTGGATTGTAAGATCGACGGCATTAAATGTCAAAACAGCGTTCCCCGTGTTGGCACACGCCCACTGTCCGTTGATGTAGTTGCCGGCTATCAGCCCGCGGGTCATCCCTTTATACTCGATCTGGTTTCTACAACCATAAGAACCGATAGAAACGGCCCAGGGGTAAGTGAGTGAGTACGGCCAGTAGAGAGAGTTATGCGTCAACGTGAAGTCGTAAGGATTTGAATTTGCATGGTTATTGACCTCCACATAAAACGTCATCGCCATCCCATCGGTGTAGTTATTGTCAATGAGGGCGGGGCCGCCAGAACCGCACTCACCCGTGAATCCGCAATCCGTAAAATAGTATGCCTGCGGGATTCCGGACGCTCCGGTGTAATACAGGTTATCGGTGTAGTTGCCGACAATCGCGTATTGCATATTCGGCTGCATGGTCGCCAGCATCACACCTTGAATGGAAGGGACGCCGTTCGTCAACGTGCTTCGCGCCGGTCCATGAAAGTAGTTTCCCCGCATGACCATATACTGAGGAAACGGTGGAGGTTGTCCGCCGCTTCCACGGCCCCAGACGAAGAATACATCGTAATTTCGAGGGTTAGACTCATTGACCGAGAACATCAGGTTCTCGATCCAGATGTGGTGCACCTGGCCCGGGCCGGTAGCATCGAAAATCGTGCCATTTATATCCATTGCCGTGTCAAGCGAGTTGTAATTCGGAGTCTGGAAACCGCCCATGTGGCTCTGAAACATGGGCCCCGTGCGTCCACCGAACGGCGGAAAGTCCGAAGCATTATTCTGGACGGTACGAAACACAATCCAGCGATGGTTCGCCGCCGTGATCAGCCCGCCTGACGCGTTGGGGTCGACAGCGAGGGGCGGAAGCTCATAGCCCATCCCGCGCGTACTGAAACGTGGAACTATACAAGTGGTCCGCTGGGGCACCTGAAAGATGGTTCCGTACCACAACTTCTTACCCGGTGCGCCGAGAATCGCGGTGAGGGAATCCCCTTTCGAAATCGATCCCGAGTAACCACTCGGAGCGCTGACATTGGCCGCGGATACGCATTCCCCCCCGGTTCCGGTGGCTGTGAGCGGGACCACTACATAGGCGCCCGCGTAGTTATCCGGCCCATTGGTATTCGGTTCGGTCAGCAGATTTTGCTGAACGCCGTTGGGCGGCGCCGGCAGATGCGAGACCGAAGCCGCCGGCGTGGTCGCTACTTGTTCGAAGGTCCCACAGGCCTGGCTGGCCGACATGCAGCCGTTGGTCTCATCGTCCGGGTCGGGCCGGGCGGTTGGAAGGAAATAGTAAGTCGTTCCGTCCTTTAGTCCGTTGATCGGTACAGAGCACAACCCGGTGACGAATGGGGAACCGCTCTGAAACGATACCGAACTCCATAAGTAGGTCCCGGATGCAACGCCGTACTGGACCCAGCAATACGAATCAGGAGAAACGTTGTAGGTTACAACCGCGGTGTTTGTATCGGTAGTAACTGCGATGTTACTGATCGTAGGTAAGGCCGCACTTAGAACAGCCTGAAAGAACAACAGTAAAAGGACAACCCCTGGCGGTCTCTTCATGCTTGAACCGATTGTAGCGCGGGCTCCGGGCGGGAATATATATCACTTTGTATAACTTCTATATCCCGTTCGGTCGCCGATTGCCGGCGCGCGCCGACAGCAAACCCTTGTAGTGCAGGATATTCCGCTCCACCAAAGCCGGCAGCGAGTACTTTTCCACGCAGAGTTTCCGGGCGGCATCGCCGAGCCGCCGCCGTTCGTCGGGACCCTTCAACAACCGGATAATTCTGTCGGCGATCGATTTCGGATCCGCGGGATCGCACAGCAGGCCGGTGATTCCGTGGTCGATGATCTCGGGTCCCGGACCGGTTTGCGACGCCACCACAGCTTTTCCCGTTGCCAGTCCTTCCAACCACCCAATGGGCATGGCCTCCATGTGCGACGGATAAACGCAGACGCTCGCTCGCCGCAATGCTTCGGGAAGCGCGGCGCGCGCCACACGTCCCTTCCAGGTCACTCGGCTGGCGACTTCGGGAGTCATCGAATCCTTCAGGACTTTGGCCAGTGGAACGGCCGGCGCGGGTGTCGCTTCGCCCCCATAGACTTCGAGACGCGCCGACGGCACGGCCGCGAGAATGGCGGGCATTGCCTGAATCAACTGGCGAATGCCTTTTCGTTCGATCACCGTGCCGGTGAACACAATCAGACCTTCTTCCTCCGTATTTCCAGGCGCCGGCGCGAACTCGTCGACGTTCACCGGATTCGGGATCACCTCCACGTGGCGCCCGCCCAGCCCGAGGAGCGCTCTGGTTCCCTCCGCCACGCACCGGCTGACGGCGCAGATCTCGTCGGCAATGCGGAACGAAGATCGCTCCAGATAGAGTTGCCTGGCATCGCGGATTCCGAAGAACGCAGGACCGCCGTGCATCCGAAGCAGCTTCAAGCCGGGCAGGCCCCCGCCGATACGCCCGAACGCCAGTTCGCTGCCTTCCATAATGTCGATCGGCGACTGCCGGTTCAATTCATAGAACGCTGCGCGCTGCCGGAGGCGATTGGACAGGATGCGAAGCAAGGGCACGCCGCGGCAGGGAACCCGGATTACGCGCACACCACAATCGTTTGTTTCGCCTTCAAGGTGCGGGCCATAGTCATACATCCCGATCGCCGAAACCTGGTGCCCCCGGCTAACCAGTTCGCGCCCCAGCGTTTGAATAAAGCTGCCAATGCCTCCGTGCGGGGCGGGCGGGTACTCGGAACAGGCAAAACAAATGTGCAAGGCTTATTTTCCGGATCCGGACAGCCGCGGACAGTATAAGTGGCCTTCCACCGCGATCTGGGAATTTGACGAGGATACCAGTCGTCCGGTCTCGACGTGCTCTATCCTCGAATAGCCCTTCTCTTCGAGGAAGCGGACTATGTCGGCGACCTTCCTCTTTTTTTCCGCCATGGTCTCCCCGTGCATTTCAAGGTAAATGGCGGGCCCGAATTGCCGAAGCAGCGAAGTTGCGCCACGCAGGGCCTGCAGTTCCCAACCCTCGATATCGATCTTGATGAGGTCGGGCGGAGCCAGTCGATTTTCCTCAACGTCCCGATCCAGCGTGGTCACGGGGATGGTTTCCACCTGGGCGCCGGCGACTGTATTGTGCAGATGCTCGGCGGTGGCGCTCTCGGCCGAAGCGCCGCCCGGCATAGCGGGATTCCAGATCAAGTCGATTTGTTGAACGGATTCACCGACGCCGGTTTTTCGGACCATCACGTTTTTGAATCCATTCAGTTCGATATTGTCGAGCAGGCGGGCGTGATTGCGGCTGTTGGGCTCATAACAAATCACTTGCTTTGCCCTGCTGGCAAAGAACAACGCCAGCAATCCCTCGAAAGACCCCACGTCGTAAACGGTCAGACCCGTCAGCGGCAGCTTTCTCCAGAATTCGAGCTCGGGAGTTTCAATGGAGCGCGAAAAAACCTGGGGCACCCAACCCAATCCACCTTTTCGCTTCAGACCACGAAGGAGTCCATGCCGAACCGTGTAGGTATAGCGTTCAAACAGATTTTGGCTCACCCACGAGACCACGTAGTGCCGGATCGTATAGTGCGTAAAATGCCGGTCTTCCTCGCTGCTGGCCTGCGTTGGCGGCATCTCTGGCTACAAATTCAGAATAACAACAGTGCAGCAGCGGCGACTTTGCCTAAGCCTTCCATTTCAGCCGGACATTTCAACGCTCGGTAAATCGGCCGAGAACGTAATCGAGAGCCCGTCGTCCGGCACCAACCGAATCCGGTCTTCGGACGCCTCCATTCCCAGGGCGATGCCAGGTGCTTGGGTGCCGCCAGGCCCGAATGCAACCACTGCCGCCAGCGTCACGGGAAGGCTGGCCGTTCGTTCCACGATAATCACCGGACTTGGCCCTTTTTGCCCGGGCGCGGTGGATTGCCAGCCATATTCGCCGCCGGAAAACTCACGGACATTATCCAATGGGGCAATGGAGAGCGTCGCGGCCTGGTTAATCCGCCAAACGCCGGGTGAAAGGAGTGCAACTTCGCCGCCGCAGTGCCAGAACTGCTCGATCAGATGCGGCTGCGTGTCCTCCGCACTGCCTCGGACCGAGTCCACAATAACCAAAAGCTCTCGTTCGCGTATCCACACAAGCTGCCGTTCGTGCTCGATCCCCCGATATTCGCAAGCCGCTCTCAGGTGCGTAAACTCCTTTTCCGTCGTCCAGTTCCGGATGGTGGTTTGGGGTTTGTTCAACCAGCGAAAAGGGCCGGCATCGTCCGCCTGGTCGCGCCCGTCGACGCGCACCGTGTTGTGAAAGCCCGTCCCCCGGAACCGCGCGCGCCAGACTGGTTCTGCCGTGTACGTGTAGGTACCGGGGTCGATAAGAATGTCCCGGTCTCCCTTGCGGCACACCACGCTTAACGCGTGCGCATGGCTGTGACCCGCGCCTCCGTGACCGAAGCCACGGGTATCGGCGATGATCTGAATGGGCGCCCGCGCCAGGACCGCGACTCCCGCATCGGTGAACAGGCGCGGTCCGTCCCCCGGCGGGGTGTCGTTACGACGACGGCGCGCCAACGCCTGGCCGCCCATCCACCAGACCGCCTGCACTGGGAGCGCATCGGCCTCGCAGGGCCAGGCGTCCGTTTCGAAAAACACGCAGCACGATGCCAGCGTCGCCGCGCCGAATCGCCGCCTGTCGCCCCAGGGGTGAAAGAGATTTCCCCCATCGTCGTCCCCCAGCAAAGGGATGAGGCCGTCGCCCGCGGTCAGTGCCGCGAGGTAATACGCCATCCGGCGCAGTTCTTCCCGGAACCCCTCGCCCGGGTCCCCGTCGAGCACCGCATGCAACAGGAAAAAGTCGAGGGCGTAAACGTGGTAATAACTCGATTGCTCAAAGTGGCTCCCATCGTTCCGGACCTGCTTATCCATCTGTTCCCTGACCAACCGGCCGCCCAGTGCCTTCCAACGCGTCGACCGAGGCCATTGAGGATAGATTGCGCCCAAAGCGTGGAGCGCCACCGCCTCCCCGAGCAGGTGCGTGTTGGGTGAGAAATAAATCGAAAGGTTCCGCTCGAGGTAGACCCCGTGCCGGTACAGACCGTTCCGAAGGCGCTGGCGAATTCCGCTGTCCAAAGCGTCGCCGACCAGATGATCGACCCAGATCCAGGAGAGCGCCCGGAAGGCTACCTCCAGAGCGCTGGCCCAGTTGATTCCCCGCAGCCAGGGATTTTGCCTCCACCAGCTTTCCAGTTGGCGGGGAATCTGCTCCAGAAAATCGTGCCGGCCGGTAAGCCGGTAAGCCTGCGCCAGTAACACCAGGTGCTGATGGCGGTTCAATTCCCAGATCAGTTTATGGTCGCCCGCGCGCGCCGCATCCAGATACCGAATGGTTCGAAAATACCCAAGGCCGCTCTCGATGCCGCGAACCGGGTCGCGCCGCCATCGGATGTCCGGGCCGGTTTCAAAAACACCTCCCAGCAGCGGAAACCGATGTGCAGAAATCATTTCGGCGATGAGTTCGATCTGGCGCGCGTAGTCCGACCCGCGCAGTTCCGGCAGGAACCGCTCGGGTTCCGGCAGAATCGCCGGCCCGGGCTCGCCGGTACGGACGGGAAGATCCGGCGGCATCGCCATCGCGGCCGCGTTCACGGCTTCCTGCCGAAGCCTGAACCATATCTCCGCGAAGGAACGCACAGTCCGTGATTATCGCAGACCGGCTGCCGCTCTGCTTCTATAATGTTTATAATGTGCGGAATCGCCGGATTCGTGAATAGAGCGCCCGCGAACGTCGATAACGCCGGCATCCTGCGGCGCATGACCGACCGCATTGCCCATCGGGGCCCGGACGCGGCCGGCGCCTGGCACGACGAATGGGCCTCTCTGGGCCACCGCCGGCTCAGCATCATCGATCTGGCCGCGGGTAGTCAGCCGATGACTAACGAAACCGGTGAGATCTGGATCGTCTATAACGGTGAAATTTTTAATCACCTCGCTTTGCGGCCGCTGCTCGAGCAGGCCGGCCACCGTTACCAGTCTCACTGCGATACCGAGACGATTCTGCACGCCTGGGAGCAATACGGGGAAGAATGCGTTACCCATTTCCGCGGCATGTTCAGCTTTGCCATCTGGGATAAAACCAGGCGTCTCCTTTTTTGCGCGCGCGATCGGCTCGGAATCAAGCCGTTTTATTATTTCTGGAACGGCCGCACATTCGCTTTCGCATCCGAAATCAAAGCGCTGTTCGAGCACCCGTCCATTTCCCCCGCCCTTCGCGAACCCGCCCTGCCCGAGTACTTCGCCTTCGGCTACGGCAGCGGCCCGGAAACCATGTTTCAGGGCATTCACAAGCTGCTGCCTGGCCACACTTTGTCGCTCGACATGAATGGCGAGCCGCGCATCCGGCAGTACTGGGACGTTCCCGAGCCGTCGTCCGGCCAGAGTTCCCGGACGGACCGCGAATGGATTTCCGAAACTCGCCGCCGGGTCGAGGAAAGCGTTGAAATGCGGCTCATGAGCGACGTTCCCCTGGGCATGTTCCTCAGCGGCGGCGTCGACTCGAGCGCTATCGCGGCAATGATCCGGAGGATGACAGCCGGCCCCGTCAAAACCTTTTCCGTCGGTTATGCCGAAGCGCCGTTCAGCGAGCTGAGTTACGCCGCCGAAGTAGCCCGGCTCATCGGCACCGACCACCATGAAGTGGTAGTCGGCATGGAGGATTTCTTCACCGCTCTGCCACGTCTCGTCTGGCACGAGGATGAACCCATCGCGTGGCCGTCCAGCGTCTCGCTGCACTTCGTTTCCCAACTCGCCGCGCGCGAAGTGAAAGTGGTCCTCACGGGCGAGGGAAGCGACGAGTTGTTCGCCGGTTACAGCAGATATGGATGGACGCGCCTCAATCTCCGTTTGCTTTCCGCGTATCGGTCGGTAACACCCGCCGCCCTGCGCCGCCTCATACGCGCGCAGATCGCCACGGGTTCTCTGCTTTCGCGCGACCTACGGCGCAAACTCGGCCACAGTTTTCTGGGGCGCGACGAGTCCATCGAATCGCTCTATATCGATAATTTCTATTCGGCCTTCCCCTGCGCCGAGCGCCACGCGCTCCTCAACCAGACAACTGACGGCGAGTACGATAATTTTCTGAGCTATTGGAACTCCCGCTCCACCAGTTCCATTCTGCAGCGCATGCTTTACGCCGACCAGAAGACCTATCTGGTAGAACTTCTGATGAAGCAGGATCAGATGAGCATGGCTTCGTCGATTGAAAGCCGCGTTCCGTTCCTCGACCACACATTGGTGGAGTTTGCCATGAGCGTGCCCGACCGCTTGAAAATCCGCGGCAATATCCAGAAGTATATTTTCAAAGAGGCTGTTGCGGATCTTCTTCCCGCCAGCATTATCCATCGCAAAAAAATGGGGTTTCCCACGCCTTTGCGTCAGTGGCTGCGAGACCCGCGTGCCCTCCCGCTTCTCGATTCCCTGCTTGAGCCGGAAGGATTACTGGCCTCCTGCTGCAATCGCGAGGCGGTTACACGTCTGATCGGCGATCATGTTGCCGGATCGCACGACTATACCGATCGCATCTGGAGCCTGCTCAATCTTCAGATCTGGGGCGACACCTTTATTACCGGACGCTCGGAGCGATGGGCGGAACCCTTCGCCGGGAGTCTGGCCGCCCCCCACGCATGAAGATTCTCTGGGTTAAGTCGGACCTTCTTCATCCCACAACCAAGGGTGGCCACATCCGCACCCTCGAAATGCTGCGGCGGATGCACCAGAGGCATGAGATCCATTACGCCGCCTTCGGCAACGATCCGGCGGGGGAAGGCGCCCGCCGCAGCGCGGAATACTGCACCCGACTCTCTCTTATCCCCCATACCGCTCCGAAAAGGACCTCGCCCGCGTTTGCCGCGCAATTGCTGAAGGGTGTGTTCTCCCCCTTGCCGGTGGCCGTCTTCCGCTACCGGTCGAGGCCCATGACCCAACTCCTCGGGGACCTCGTCGCCAGAGAACGCTTCGACAGCATCGTGTGCGACTTCATCACACCCGCCGTCAACTTCCCATCGCTTTCGTCGACCGTGATCTTTCAGCACAATGTCGAGACTATGATCTGGCGCCGCCATGCCGAAAATGCCCGCAACAAAGCGGAAGAGGTCTATCTTCAGATGCAGGCGCGGCGCATGTTCAGCTTCGAGCGCACAGCTTGCCAATCCGCCCGCCACGTCATTGCAGTCTCAAGTGAGGATGCGCGGCTTATGCGGGAAATGTTCGGACTGAAAGATGTTTCCTCCATTCCCACCGGAGTCGACGTGGAACGATTTACGCCCGCGCAGGAATCCCCTCGCGCCGGTCTCGTTTTTGTAGGCTCCATGGACTGGTTGCCCAACATCGACGGCATGCGCTTTTTCTGCGATGACGTCCTGCCTCTCATCCGCCATCGCCGCCCCGATTGCCGCCTCGCCATTGTGGGCCGCGAACCCACGCGCGAGATCCGGGCCTTCGCGGAACGGGATCCGCTCATCGAGGTCACCGGCACGGTGGACGACGTGCGGCCCTATCTCTGGAACGCCGCCGTATCCATTGTTCCCCTCCGCATCGGCGGCGGAACGCGCATGAAAATTTACGAGGCAATGGCTTCCCGGGTTCCCGTAGTCTCCACCGCCGTGGGCGCGGAAGGTCTGGATATTCACCCGCCGCACGATATCGCCATGGCGGATACAGCTGCCGATTTCGCCGCTCGATGTGTCGAATTGCTCGATAACCCTGCGGCGCGAACGCAGCAGGCCGAGGCTGCCTGGAAGCTGGTGGCCGCGAACTTCGGCTGGGACGGCATCGCCCGACAGTTTGAATCTATTCTCGAATCTCATCCGGCTCATCCTGCCCGGGCTGAGGCGCTCCCGGCGTGATCGCCGAGGTGCTCGTCGCGGGCAGCTTCTGTTTCGTCGTTTACGTCCTGTTCGGCTATCCTCTGCTGCTCGCCCTGATCGTTGATAAGCGGGAGCGTCCGGTGCGCCGGGGCCCTGTCCGGGGCTCCGTATCGTTTCTGATTGCCGTCCATAATGGCGAGCAGTTTCTCGAAGCCAAACTGCGCTCGATCCTCGCCCTCGATTATCCCCGCGAACTCATGGAGATTCTGGTGCTCTCCGATGGTTCCGTCGACCGCACCGACGAGATCGCCCGGCTCATGGCGCCCGAGGGTGTGCGGCTGCTCAGCCTCCCGCGCGGCGGCAAGTCCGCAGCCCTGACCGCGGGCATTCGGGAAGCCACCGGCGACTTCCTGGTGTTCACCGACGTCAGACAGCATCTGGCTCCCGACAGCCTGTCTCTACTGCTCGAAAATATCGCCGATCCGGCCGTCGGCGTGGCTAGCGGAGCGCTCACCATTCTCGATCCGGTCACCCATGAGGAGGCGGATACCGGACTCTACTGGCGTTACGAGCTCTGGATCCGCGATCGTCTGAGCCGCATCGATTCGATCTTCGGCGCTACCGGGGCATACTATGTGATGCGTCGCGAACTGGCCGTGCCCATCCCCGACGGCACCCTGCTCGACGATATGTATCTGCCGCTCGCCGCGTTTCTTCGCGGATATCGCCTCGTCGTCGACACGCGCGCCCGGGTTTTCGATCATCCGACCGGTCTTGATGCCGAATTCCGGCGCAAGGTCCGCACCCTCGCCGGCAACTATCAGATTCTGGCCGCCTACCCCCGCATGCTCGGCCCCGCCAATCGTCTTTGGTTCCACTTCTGGTCGTACAAGTTCGGCCGGCTGCTCTTACCCTTCGCTCTGATCGTCATGTTCGCGGCCAGCTTTGCATTGCCGAAGCCGCTGTCTTACATGGCAGTTGGGTCGCAAGTTCTCTTCTATGGATTGGCGCTCGCCGATCGCTGGATTCCACCGCGCTTTCCGTTGAAGCGCCTTACCTCGCCCATCCGCACCTTCGTCACCCTCATGGGCGCTGGAATCTGGGCGCTGTCCGTGTTCTTTGTGCCCAGCGCAAGCCTCTGGAAGCAAACCAGCGTCAATACGAAACGGTAGCGGGCCGTGCCGTCGCAGCAACTCCCGCGCCCGCCAGATCGATCACCGGAAGGCCGCTTCGCGAGATGCCGGCCATCCCCTCCGCATTGGGTTTCTGGGTTACCACCAGCTGATCCGCCCAGCCCAGCAGGTTGCCCAGCTTCGGCTCAAGGAGCCGGCTGATGTGCGGAATTGCGTTCAGCAGAAAATTGCGGTTGCTGCCGTAAATAATGTCCAGATTGACATGCGGATCGTAAATCCGCAGATCGATTCCTTTGCCGATCAGATGTTCAACCAACCCCACCACCGGGCTTTCGCGAAGGTCGTCCGTGTCTTCCTTGAACGTCAGGCCGATGACACCGATCCTTTTGCCGCCAGAGTCGAGCACCGCGCGGATCGCCCGATCCAGATGTTCCCGATTGCTGGGCAGCGCACCGTCGATCAGGGGGATTTTCACATCCAGGCGGTTGGCGCGATAGGAAAGAGCGCGCAGGTCCTTCGGCAGGCAGGACCCGCCGAACGCAAAGCCCGGCCGCAGATAGGCTTTCGAAGCGTTCAGTTTCACATCCCGGCACAAAGTCGTCATGACTTCCTGGCCATCCACGCCCAGCTGTCCGCTCAAAGCGCCGATCTCATTGGCGAACGCAATCTTTACGGCATGGAAGGCGTTGCACGCATACTTGATCATTTCCGCCGTGCGCAGCGTCACCAGACAGGCCTCCGTGTGGAGACTCGAGTACAGGCCGGCCACACGCGCCACGGCATCCGCGTCGTGTCCGCCGACGACCACCAGCGAGGGAAAAAGAAAATCGTCCACGGCAACGCCTTCGCGCAGGAATTCGGGGTTCGACACGACGGTTATTTTCGGGCACTTGGCAAAAATCGGGATGACCACGTCATCGCAGGTCCCTGGAAATACCGTACTGCGAATGGCCACGACCAGCGGCTTTTCCCGCGACCGCGTCACCTCCGCGATACCCTGGCAAACGCGCCGCAGCTGGTCGAGCCCCAGGTTGCCGTTGCGCTCCGACGGGGTTCCCACACAGATCAACGCCACATCGGCGTCGGCCAGCGCCTCTTCCGTATTGAGAGTCGCCGAGAGTCTTCCGGCGGCGGCGCTGTCGCGGATAATCTCTTCCAAACCGGGTTCGAAGAAAGGCGCCTTCCCGGCGTTCAGACACTCGACCTTGTGCGCATCGCTGTCAATGCCGATCACGCGGTGCCCGATACTTGCCAGGCAAGCGGCGGTCACCGAGCCAACGTAGCCCAGTCCAAAAACCGCTGCCGTGGAGAAAGGGGGTCCCGAAGTTTCGCGCATAAGCTTCATCATAGCGTCGGATGCAAGGTGTCTTTGTACGAGGAATTTACGGGTATCCTGGTTCCATTCGGCACACAAACGGGGTACGCGGCAGTGCTATTTGGCCCGCATGATCGCCGCCAGAGTCTCGATGCCATCCCACAGATTGCCAAGACGGAGGTTTTCGTCGTCAGTGTGCTGGTTGTCGTCGGAGTTCGCAATCGCGACTCCCACCACCGGCACATGGAGTTCGTCGATGAACGCGACCACGGGAAGCGTTCCCCCGAGCGTTCTCAGACGCACCAGCCGGTCACCCCATGCGGCACGCAGGGCTTCTGTTACGAAGACGGCCTGGGAATCCTGCGGGTCGGTCCTCCAAGCACCCCCGGCGGCGCCGACTCCCAATGTGCGGCTGATTTTTGCGACTCTGGAATGACTCGCCAACGTTGCCAGATCGGGATCCCGATCGGTAATGAAATAGCCTTGTCTGCGAATATGTTCGATCACCCGGTCCTGCATCGCGCGTGGGGAATTTTCCTTGACAAGCCTCATCAGGATCTCGGCTATCGCGCTTGCGGGGATCACGCCACCCAACTCGCCGCCCCTCATCATATGAACGCTGAAACTCGGCAGATTCAGGCCTTCCTGCAGCGAACGAGCGGCCCCGTCCACGGAGCCCACCCCGTACAGTTTCTGCATAGCCGCAGTGTCGTCCGGCACGGCGTCGATCATCTTTACCGCATCGTCCGGAAGCGGTAAGACATCCGAATAAAAGCCGTCGATCAGCACTTTCCCGGAAGGGGCAACCATCGAGGCAAGCAACTGGGCGAGCCGGACGTTGGCATCTGGCATCCAGTTGCCGTAGTTTCCGCTGTGCATTCCGCCTTTGGCAGTGTAGACCGTAACTTCCACACCGGTTCCGCCGCGTGCACCGTAGTAAATGGTAGGTCGGCCAGTTGGATGCTGCGGGCCGTCGAGGAAAACCATCACATCGGACTGCAGCCGGTCGTGATGAGTCCGCAGCGCAGCGGGAAGCCCGGTTCCGCCTCCTTCCTCTTCGCCGTCGAGGATGAGTTTGATATTGCTCGCGGGCGTGCCGCCGATGGCGTCGAGCGCAGAGACGAAGGCTTCGATGGGACCTTTATCGTCCCCGGCGCCGCGCGCGTAGATACGCCAATCTCGCTGGAATTCGTCCAGCGAACTGGCGTTGGCAAGCACCTTGCCGCCACTGTCGATGCTGTTGTCCCGAAGCACTGGGATGAACGGGTTCGGCTGCTTCCAGCGCGCGCGGTCGATCGGCTGGCCGTCAAAGTGGATATAGAAGAGGATAGTCCGCGTTGCGCCGGGCGCAAGCTTTTCGGCGAAGAGGGTGGGCGCTACATCGGGCGTCGCTTGCCAGATTTCGGGATTCATCCCGCGGCGCATGAGCATATCGCGCAGATACTCGGCGTTCTTCTTCAGATTCGGGAGGTCGCCGTGCACGTTGGGGATCGCGAGCAAGTCACTAAACTCGCGGAAGACCGGCACTTCGTGTGTCCGGACCCAGGTTCTGACATCGGCGGGGGTGGAGTTCTGGCCAAACGCCGATGTCGCAGCAAACAGCAGAACCGTCGCGGTGCGCATGCCTGAGTCTAACAAGAGGTCTTTCGGCCTCTGGCTGCGGGGTGTCATTGCCTTTAAGTTATTGATTTATGTTGCTTTCACGCAGGATTTGGACCTGCAATCGGGAACTTGGGGGTACCGCCGCAGCCAGGCAGTGACAAGTGGGCTTAATATGATCTAATGACCAACATCAACGGCAAGGCGTACGCAATGAACGCTATTACGCCCATGAAGCCGTGGAAGACGCCGATTCTCAAGCTTATCTTCTTTATCCTGGGCGCGTGGAAGGCAAAGCAAAAAGATCTCAAGAATCTTTCCTTCATTCACTTCGCTCGGTGGGTGTGCATCAGACGGACGGAGTTTCCCAGGCTTTCGGACCAGCAGCCGGCGGAAGACTTGAGATACGACTATCTGCTTTTTTTCAGCAATTTCAACGGCACCTGGAACCAATACATCGACGCCTTTTCGGCGGTGCTCTATCAGGGGCTGGATTTGATCTGGAGGTGGAGCGAAAGGTATCCCGGCTCGCGGCCCGTCACGGGTTTCAAAAGATACATCTCCCTGGTCCAGTTCGATACCGACTACTACTACAATGTGTATCCGTATTCGGCCACCAACGATGTAAAGGCCGCGCTGCGGGTGCGGGACGCGCTTGAGAGGTTCGCCGGCACCAGCCAGTCGCTTTCAACTGCAGAATTCGAGAAAGCCTGGCTTGAGTTTCAGATTGCGGTGGCTCCCGACCTTGGGTCCACTGGTATCGCTCCGGTGGGAACGTAAAGATGGGCAACGTCAGCGGCAACACCTACGGGCTTACTATTCTCTCTCCCATCATTGAGGACAACAGCCTCGATATTTGCCATTCGATGGAGCTGCGCTGGTATCTCAGCCGGTTGCCACGCGATCAAGGCAGTCCGTTCGCTCAATTGGCGAGCACGTACCTGGCGCGTCTCGTAGTTATGGACGATGTGGTCTTCGTGGGGCTTCCTGCATGCGAGGAGCATCTGAAGTCGAGATATCTTGTGTTTGAAACGAATTTCGACGGTGACCTCGATACCTACCTCCGGCGCATGGCGACCGAAACACGGGAATTCGTGGATGCGGTGTGGGGTCATTGTGCAGGATTTCCGGGCACCGGGGACGTGGGCGCGTTCGTGTCCTACATGAAAAAGTGCCAGGTGGAAACCACATTCTTTTTTGCGGATGTGAATGATCGGAGCGTTGAGTCGACGCTCGAAGCGCTGAGGACGCAGTCGGAACTGGCACACTTCACGGAGAAACATCAGGGCACGCCCGCCGCAGAATTGCAGAGGGAGTTCGGGAGATTTCTGGAACGGCTGCGCAAGACACCATCGTTGCCCCGTGGAGGCGACGGATCGCAGGACATCCCGCAGGAAAGGCGGCCGCATGACTAAGATCGACGTTTCCGATATCCAGGGGTTTGCCCTTAAGGGATACAATTTTCCGCACGCGCGTTATCTACTACTCGAACTGGGCGAGGCGCAGGCGGCGCGGGCCTTCCTCCTCAAGCTGCTGGATGTTATCACGACGGGTGAGCGCTGGGATGTGAACAAGAAACCTATGAGCACAGTGAACATCGCGTTCGCTTACAGGGGACTGATTCAGCTGGGGCTCCCGCTGGCCAGCTTGCTCAGTTTTCCGCTTGAATTCCAGCAGGGGATGCGGGCACGAAGCGACATTCTCGGCGACACAGGAAAGAACGGGCCGGAGAACTGGGACATCGTGTGGCGCGGGAGCCACGTCCATGCGTGGCTCGGAGTGAATGCGCGTTCCCCCGGAGCACTGGAGGATTGCTGTAGCGACATGATGCGGCTAATCGCGGAAACCAGGGGCGCTCGTGTACTTGAAACGCAGGACGCGTGCGCGATCTCCGTCGGAGGCAAGTTTTCAACACAGGAACACTTCGGCTATACGGACGGGTTCGGCAACCCCGATTTTAAAGGCGCGGAGAGAGGATACGTTCCGGGTCAGGGTAAGCTCGACGAGCTCGGAAACTGGCAGCCGCTCGCTACCGGCGAGTTCTTGCTTGGCTACGCCGACGAGGCGGGGGAGCTTGCGGCGGCGCCGATCCCGCATCTGCTGGGGCGCAACGGTACCTTCATGGTCTATCGGAAGCTGCACCAGAATGTTGCAGCCTACCGTTCGTATCTCGATGAGAAAGGAGCGCAATACGCGGGCGGGAAGGAGAAACTCGCAGCCAAGTTCGTGGGTCGGTGGCGGGACGGCACACCGCTTGAACTTTCTCCGGACCAGCCGGACGCCGCAATTGTGGCCGACGATGATCAGAACACCAATTTCACTTACGGGGACGATCCCGCCGGAACGCGCTGCCCTCTCGGCGCTCACATTCGGCGTGTACATCCGCGCGACTCATTCGGATTTAATGGCGGTCTGGTGAACCGGCGGCGCATCATGCGGCGTGGACTGCCTTATGGCGAGTACATTCCAGAAGGACAGCCCGTGAAGGACAGCGACGACCGGGGCATTATCTTCATGGTGCTGAACGCGAGCATCTTCAGGCAGTTCGAATTCGTGCAGCAGCAGTGGATCGAGTACGGCAACGATGCACACCAGGGCAACGATAAAGACCTGCTGTTGGGCAACCACGAAGGCCGAGGCAAGTTCGTCGTCCAGGGCACTACGGATCCGAAGAACCCACCATTCATCTGCGGAGGCCTGCCGAATTTTGTCGAGTTACGCGGCGGCGATTATTTCTTCATGCCGAGCCTCACAGCACTGGCGATGATGGCTACGAATTCAGTCGATCCAAGATAGCAAGCAACATAGCGGGATTACCGAGATATTTGGCACCGGCTGATGATGGTCCCACCTGCCGGGCGGTTTCCGTGAACCAGCGACCAGCCAGACTGTTCCCAGTGTCTCCACTGCCGACGAATCGACTGGGGACAACGCGAACGCCAATGTTTGCGGCCTCGTCCCCGGCCACACTTCGATATCGACACGGGCATCACAGTTCCTCGTGGCTCGGATCGGTGAAAAGCCGAGCAGGTCACCGCTACCATAGCAGTCAGGAGAACCCGTGAAAGCACTCATCAAAGCCCGCGCCGAGCCCGGCCTGTGGTTGCAGGACATTGCAGAGCCCACCGTCGGCATAAACGACGTTCTGATACGTGTGCACCGCACCGGAATCTGCGGAACGGATGTCCACATCTACGACTGGGATGGGTGGGCCCAACAGACCATCCGCGTGCCGATGGCGATCGGACATGAATTCGTGGGCGAGATCGTGGCCGTGGGTTCCAATGTGATCGACTTCCATCCCGGCGAACTGGTGTCGGGCGAGGGCCATGTGGTGTGCGGGCGCTGCCGCAACTGCATGGCCGGCTACAGGCACCTGTGCGCCAACACCTCCGGCGTGGGGGTGAACCGGCCCGGCTGCTTCGCGGAGTTCATCGCTTTGCCCATGACCAACATCTGGCGCCACGATCCACGGGTGGACCGCGATGCCGCCGCCATTTTCGATCCCTTCGGCAACGCGGTGCACACCGCGCTCTCGTTTAATGTGCTGGGGGAGGATGTCCTGATCACCGGAGCCGGTCCCATCGGCATCATGGCCGCAGCTGTGGTTCGGCATGCCGGCGCGCGCTATGTAGTGATCACGGACGTCAACGAATACCGTCTGGATCTGGCACGCCGAATGAAGGTGGATGTGGCGCTCAACGTAAAGCACGAGTCGATCGCAGACGCGCAGAAAAAACTCGGCATGAACGAGGGCTTCGACGTGGGCCTCGAAATGTCGGGCAACCCATCCGCTTTTCGCGAAATGATCTCCAGCATGGCGCACGGGGGGCGTATCGCTATGTTGGGCATTCCAGCGCAGGAAATGTCCATCAACTGGCGCGACGTGGTATTTAATATGCTCCATATCAAAGGCATCTACGGCCGCGAGATGTATGAGACCTGGTATAAGATGACGGTGCTTCTGCAATCGGGTCTCGACATCATGCCGGTGATCACGCACCGCTTCAGCTACAAAGATTTTGAACAGGGCTTTCAGGTGATGCGTTCGGGCAACAGCGGCAAGGTGATTTTGAATTGGGAGGAGCTTCAGTAGAATGCTGGGATCATACCAACAACGCGTCGAATCGCAACTCGAGGAAATTCGTGCCGCGGGACTGTGGAAGCCCGAACGCATCCTCGACTCTCCGCAGCGCCCCGAAGTCACGCTGAGCGGGGGTCGGGACGTGGTTGTGTTGTGCGCCAACAATTACCTGGGCCTGGCCGACGATCCTCGCGTGATCGCCGCCGCGCGCTCCGCGCTCGACCGCTGGGGTTACGGGATGGCCTCGGTGCGCTTCATCTGCGGGACCCAGCAGCAGCACAAGGTACTGGAACGCGAAGTGGCGGACTTCCTGGGGATGGACGATTGCATTTTGTACGGGTCCTGCTTCGACGCCAACGGCGGATTGTTCGAAACGCTGCTCGGGGCCGAAGACGCGGTGATCTCGGACGAACTCAACCACGCTTCCATCATCGATGGCGTGCGCTTGTGCAAGGCCCAGCGTTTCCGTTACAGGAACTGCGACCTGGCGGATCTGGAAAAGCAGTTGCAAGCCGCGCAAAGCGCGCGCGTCCGCCTGATCGCCACCGATGGCGTCTTCTCCATGGACGGCTACGTTGCGCCGCTGGGCGGCATTTGCGATCTGGCTGAAAGGTACGACGCCCTGGTGATGGTGGACGATTCGCACGCCGTGGGCTTCATGGGCGCGAGCGGCCGCGGCACGCACGAATATACCGGAGTGATGGGCCGTGTCGATATTCTCACCGGCACGCTGGGCAAGGCGCTGGGCGGAGCCAGCGGAGGCTACATCGCGTCATCCAGGCCGATCGTGGAACTGCTGCGCCAGCGCTCGCGCCCGTACCTGTTTTCGAACTCCGTGGCGCCCGCCATCGTGGCCGCATCGATTGAGACGTTGAGGATTCTGCGATCGTCCCACGAGTTACCGCAGCGTCTTATGAGCAACGCCGCCTTCTTTCGCCGCCGCATGACCGAACTTGGGCTCGACATTCTTCCGGGCGAGCACCCCATCGTTCCGGTAATGCTCGGCGACGCGGCCAGGGCCGGGCGCATGGCCGATTACCTGCTTGAACGCGGCGTCTACGTAATCGCCTTTTCCTATCCCGTGGTGCCGATGGGCAAGGCGCGGATTCGAACGCAGGTGTGCGCGGCTCACACCGAAGGCCAGCTCAATCGAGCTGCGGAACTGTTTCAGGAAGCTTCGCGCAACGTCCAATAAGAGGAATCACCCTCCACATCCACGTTGGCGAGAGGGCGGGTTGCTGTTCGGCATCCATGATTTCCGGGGACTGTGCCGTCGAACGGTATGAACAGGGCGCGGCCGACGGTCCGAGGACGGGTAACTTTGATTGAGGCTTGCTGGGCATTTGCCCAGAGGTAACTCCTGCGTTGCAAAGGATATTGAAGGAGCATCCCCAAAAACGTCCCACACGGTCGGCTTAGGCCGTTAGATCAGCAAGTGGAACGGTGATGTTAATTCCGATGTCAAGCGCAGGTTCGGGGCGGCGCCCCAGTGGCAGCAATTCGAGGACGCTTTATTGGCATTGGCAGAGCTTAAGGCGGGGAGTGCCGGCACTGCGACGGGCGGCTCCGGCGCCGTGCAGGAAGCCGGACTGCGCGAAGGCGTTCGGTCGTCTAAAGCCAATGGCATCAGCAACCATCAAACTCTTCCTCCGCTCGGAGACGCAAAGAGCTTACGCACGGCCGAGACCTCGAACTGGAGCGGCAAGGCTGTCGCTGCGCCCCGGACGGAAATTGACGAACTCCTGGGCACACTTGGCGGCAATTCCAGCATTGCGTGGGGCATCAACAACGCAGGCCAGATCGTGGGTGTGGCGGAGACGGCGAGCGACGACGACCATGCGTTCCTGTACGAATGCGGCAGGATGATCGATCTCAATTCTTTGCTGGCGGAGGCTTCAGGCCCAGCGGTGAGGTTCATGCTTTTCTTCTCGCCCTGGACGAGGATTCTATCCGGCGGAGAGGGTTGAGAAGTTCGGCGCGAGTCGCTTGCCGGCGTTAGGAGGGGAACGCGGCTATCGTTGCATGTCCCTGCGGCAGACACGGATAAGCTCACGGCTCGGCCGTGAGCTTATCGTCAGCAATTTGACTGAAATTACTTCTGTTCGGCAGATTCATCCGGGTGAGCGGCGAATGCCTGGGATGAATCCATGTCCTGACCGTTCGGCTGAGTCGCGGTTATGTGCGACCCATGGGGTCTGGTTGCGAAACCTTTAAGGTCCTCGTCAGGCATAGCGGCTACCGACTCATTATTAACCTTGGCGAGCCTGGCCGCCTCGCTTCGCGGATAAACGAATCTGTGTCCGAAGTTCTCGCCGGGATAGAACCATGCCTTCAGTGCGGCCGGCGCTCCATCGGGACGCTCGCTGAAAGTGACAACCGTTTTACCGGTGAGCTTCATGCGGTAGTCGGGGATGGTGAGGAATATGCCTGCGACATGGTTGGTTTGGTCGCGGACCTCGACGGTGTCCTCGCCGTCGGCAGTATTGATCAGTTTAAATATATAGGTACCGGCCGGGAGCACGCGTCCGGGAATCTCGGTCGGTTCGTTAAACGTCATTTTGGTTAACTGGTTCCACTCATCCGCCCGCACCTGTGGGATGGCGAGGGCCAGCCCAAGGCCGGATGCAAGCGCCACTATAGTTGTGATTTTCATTATGAAATCTCCTTCCGACAGGGCGGGAGGCTGAGCCTCATCCGAGTTACTCACCTACCGGCTGCCTGACATGAAATATGCAATTGCTGTGCCAACCGGAAGCTTACTAAGACAGGCGGCGCTACTATGGGGATCGAATGCGCTACGCGGTTCTTCTGTTTTTGGTGTTCACCACATGCTGTGCACGGCGCACGCCGCCTGCGGACTTCGCGAAGCTGTCGGAAGAGGCCGTGTACAAGCTACTCTCGTTCTCTCCTGTGAATGCTTCCAGCCAGGGCCTGCATAAATGGAACGGCGAGGATTTCGACGTTGAGCTCGACGATCTGAGCGCCCGGAGTATACAGAAACAGCGGGACTATCTGATCGATCTGCACCGGCGCCTGGCGGCGTTCGATAAAAACGCGCTTACGCCGGAAGATCGCGCCGATTACGACATCATCGATTACCAGATCGGGCTATCTCTTTTTGACATGGATGTCAGCCGCTCGTCACAGCACAGTCCACAGTCATATGTGGAACTGATCGGTTCCGCACTGTTCAATCCTTTTGTGCTCGAGTATGCGCCTAAAGAGGATCGCTACCGGCACATCATCGCGCGCATGGAGAAGATCCCGCATTTCATCGATGTGGCGCGGCGACAGCTGAGAGGCATTCCGCCGATCTGGGCGCAAGTCGCGAGAGAGGAAGACCAGGGCAATATCGATTTAATTTCGAACACGCTGCGCGCGGGCGTTCCGGGCGCGCTTAAGGCCGATTACGATGCTGCCTCGGGACCGGCGCTCGACGCGCTGCGCAGCTTCGACAGATTCCTCGATATGGTCTCGAAGGGAAAGCGGGCGGACGCGCCAGGCCTGCGCGACACCGTCAACGGCTCCGCGAACTTCGATTGGCGCCTGGGGGCGGAACAGTATGGCACCAAGTTCAAGCTGGCGCTGGCTACTGCGAGCACTCCCGATGAGGTCCTCGCCGATGCGGAGGCGCGTCTCAAAGAAGTGCGCGCGCGCATGTTGGAGATCTCCCTGCCGCTGCATGCGACATGGTTTGCGGGGCACGGGAATCATGCCGATCTGAAGGGCGTGGAGCGCGAGAACGCGGTGGTTCGTGAAGTGCTTGACCACATTGCGCAGGACCATTCGACTCCGGCGAGCTATATGGACGATGCGCGCAAGTATCTTGAAGAAGCGCGCAGTTTCGTGCAGGCGAAGAATCTGTTGACGCTGCCGGCGGGGAATAATCTGCAGGTGATACCTACGCCTGAGTTTGAGCGCGGGATCTATGGGGTGGCGGGGTTTAATGGCGCGCCGGCGCTGGAACCGCAACTGGGCGCGTTCTTCTGGGTGACGCCGATTCCGCCGGATTGGCCGAAAGAGCGCAGCGATTCCAAGCTGCGCGAGTATAACGCGTATCAGATGCGATTGATCGTTATTCATGAAGCGATGCCAGGGCATTATGTACAGGCCGAGTGCGCCAACAATGTGCAACCGAAGGCGCGGCGCGTGCTGCGGGCGGTTTTCGGTAATGGACCGTATGTGGAGGGTTGGGCGCAATACGTTACGCAGGTTGTGCTCGACGAGGGGTTCATGGATCACTCGCCGGAACTGCGGCTTACTTTGTTGAAGCAGGAATTGCGGGTGGATGCCAATGCCATTCTCGATATCCGGCTGCAGACGAATCGCATGACGGATCAGGAGGCTATGGACCTGATGGAGAAATCGACTTTTCAGGAGCATGAAGAGGCAGTGGCTAAGCTGCAGCGGGCTAAGTTGTCGTCTACGCAATTGCCGACATATTTTGTTGGGTGGCGGGATTGGCTGCGGGTGCGGGAGTTAGTGAGGCAGACGCGCGGGGCGGGTTTTAATTTGCGCGATTTTCATGATGCGGCGCTTAAAGAGGGCGCGGTTCCTTTGCCGGTGCTGGCTCGGCTTTTGACCGGCAAAACCCTTTGATGGACAGGTGGAAGCGCCGATTCACATTACGGCTTGTGGGCACTACGGCTTGGGGTTGAAGGTGTTTTTGCCTAACTCGATATGGAGGCGAATCGACTCGATCCATACCGGTCCGCGGTTTTCGTTATAGGCCGGGTTGGCGACGTGCTGGAGATCGAAACTCGCGAAGAAGCCAGGAAAGAGCCGCGCCCGGTAGTAGCTTTCCCACGCATACTCGGGCCCATATTCGAGACGTCCGTCGCCAATCAGAAAATCATGGCCGCCCATGGCAAGGTATTGAGCGTGAACGGCGGAAATTCCGCTGGTGGTGAGCTCGGTCGCGACCGTGTCGTTGGGCCTGTGCCAGCGTTTGCCGTCGACCGACAGTCCGCCGGTGGCCAAACGGTCGATGGCGGTGAAGGCAAAGCTTTCGGTCTTGCCGTCGTTCCATCCGAGGCGGCCGAATACGCCGATATCTTTGGCGATTTCCTGATCGGCGCTGATGCCGAAGCCATATTTCAGAGTGCCGTTGCGGCGCGTGGCCGTGACGTCCGGAACGCCGCCGGTAAGTTGGGCATCGCGGATGGCCAGCGCGTAGGTTCCCGCATCGGCGCGGTTCTCATAGTTCAATAAGCGGACAGTTCCCGGATGCTTGTTTACGTTGAAGCGGTATTCGGCTTCGAACACATTGCCGTCATTCACGAACAGTCTGCGGTCTAACTGAGACCCATTGGCGACTTTCGGCATGGCCGCGATGGCATAGCGGAGGGACCAGTTGCGCATGTGGAGTTCGTGCACCAGGCCCCAGGTGTAACCGCGGACGTCGGCGGCGTAATCCCAGGCGCCGTTGTACATTACGCCCCAACCCATGAACTGTGTGCGCGGGTCGTGGGTGTAGCGATTATCGTCGAAGAAGTCGGTCAGGGTGAAGCGCCCGGCGGTTATCGTGTAACGCTTAACGGGGCGCGCGCCGGCCAGTTGATTCTCATCGCTTTCGACAGATTCTTTCTCGGTGCCGAGAGCGAAATCGTGGGTTAAAAAGAGTCGCGCGATGTACGGTTTAGGAGTGGCGGAGGCTACGCGGGGCAACTCGCCGTTAGAGGAATTGGCGAGGCCGTTCACACCGCTGAAACCGCGCCCACCGGCGATTTCGGGATTAAAGACGAAGAGCGTGTTCTTTTGGAGGCGCAGGGTGAAGAAGAGCGTGGTGGTGAGCGAAGCGTCGCGCTCGGGATAATCCTGCAAGCTGTAAGGACCCTCGTAGGGCGAGTTGAAAGTACCGTGATACTGGCCGATCGAAGTGGCCTGATAGAAGAGATTCCAGCGTTCAGCCTCGACGGGTTCATTGGGTTGAGGGGGGCCCTGCGCCCACAGGTTGGCGGCCGCGCATGAAAGCAGAGTCAATTTGAGAAGGCGGGTGGCTGACATGGGGCGCACCTATTCTCCAGCGGCCTCAAGCGTCGCGCCTTCGTTATCGACGGCCGCGACCACTTCCCAGGAAATCGCCGTTACGCCGGCTTCGAGTGACAGCCGTGTGACGATTTGTTCCAGAGCCTCCTCGCGGGGGCCGATGCTCTTGAGGTAGGCTTTCACGTTGACCCTTGAGAGCACTTCATCGTCCAGACTGTGCAGGGCGATGAGGACCAGAGGTGTGCGCCCCACATTCTGAATCAACATGGTGCGGACGTTGGCTTCATCGGTAGTGCGGCAGGTGCAGCGGAGCCGATAGAGGATTTCATGCTGTTCCTTCTGCACGGGCGCGCGGTTGACGAGATATGCCACCGGACGCAGGATGAGGTTGGCGGACAGAACACCGACGGCTCCGAGGGCGGCGAGGTCGGGGTGACCCAGTCCGGCCAGTGTGCCGACGGCGGCGGTGCACCATAATGTGGCGGCGGTGTTCAGGCCCTGTATGCTGAAGCCGTCTTTCAGAATGACGCCGCCGCCGAGAAAGCCGATGCCCGAGATGATGTAGGCGGCTACGCTGCCCTGGCTGGCGCCTCCGGCGATTAATCCCCCCATCATGACGAACATGGCCGAACCCGCCGCGACCAGCGCGTTAGTGCGCAGGCCAGTCATGCGCTGGCGCCATTGCCGCTCGAGGCCGATGGCGGCGCCGAGCAGGAGCGCGGTAAACATTCGGACAGTGAAGTCGACGGGGCTCATGGTCTACAGGGCTCTCTTGGTTTACAGGGCTCTCACGGGTCACAGGGCCCTCCCGGTTCACTGGGCTCTCCCGGTTCACTGGGCTCTCCCGGTTCACTGAGCTCTCTCGGTTTACAGCACGAATGATTTAAACTCGGACCCGGGCGGGAACTTCCTTTACCACGGTATACCCGCCGGGGTATATTTGTAAAGACTCCGGTCGCACATTTTATGGCACATACGGTCGAAGAAAAGAAGAAACTACTCAATCGGGTACGGCGTATCAGAGGTCAGGTGGAAGCCATCGAGCGCACTTTGGATCAGGAGGCCGAGTGCTCGGACGTGCTGCATAACATCTCGGCCTGCCGGGGCGCGATGGATGCGCTGATGGCGGAAGTGATCGAGGGGCATATTCGTTTTCACGTGCTGGATCCGAACACGGCGCCGACCGACGAGCAGGCTCAGGCGGCCGACGACCTGATTCATGCTCTGCGCGCTTATTTGAAATAACAAAGGCAGATCCGATCCGTCGTCACCTGGTAGCATGGGAACGAACCAAATCTGATGAATCAACTGCAGATCCTGACTCCGGACGGCAAGAGCCGTGTGATCGAGCTTACAGGCGAGCGGCTCGTGCTGGGACGTTCGAGCTCTGTTGAGCTCTGTTTTGCCGACGATAATGGCCTCTCGCGCCAGCACCTGGCGGTGGAACGCGAGGGCGAGCATTGGACGCTGCAGGATCTCGCGAGCAAGAACGGAACAATTCTTAACGGCGTCAAAGTGGCGGAGCGCGCTCCGCTGAAGGCGGGGGACCGGATCATGGCCGGCCACCTGATTCTGATCTTCAACGGCAGCGGCGCGGCGGAGTCCGCCAAACCGGTGGTAATATTCGACGCGCAGGATGAAGAGGCGGAGCACACCAGTTCCTCGACGGTGATCACCAACCTCGAGGGGGTGATCAAGCCCGACAAACCGGAAGGGGATTCGGGTTTCGCCGCCGCCCAGGTTTCGGCACTCATCCGCGCGGGTAACGAACTGGCGGGCCATCGTCCACTGCCGGAGCTTTTCCGCTTCATTCTTGATTTGTCGATTCAGACGGTGAAGGCGGACCGCGGTGTGCTGATGACGCTCGAGGATGGCGAACTGGTAGTGCGCGCGAATAAAGGCGAAGGGTTTCACATCAGTTCGGCGGTGCGCGACCGGGTGCTGAACAGCGGCAATTCCGTGCTGGTGCGCGACATATCGAGCGACGACGCGTTCCGCGAGCGGAAAAGCATTGTGGAGCAGAATATCCGCACGCTGATGGCTGTGCCGCTGCAGACGCGGGAGCAGATTATCGGGCTGATCTATGTCGACTCGCCTTCGCTGCTGCGGGAATTCACCAAGGACGATCTGAATCTGCTGACGGTGATGGCTAACGTGGCGGCTATTCGGATCGAGCACACGCGTTTTGCGGAGGTGGAGCAGGCGCGGCAATTACTGGCGCGGGATCTGGATCAGGCGGCGGAAATTCAGCGCAGTTTCCTGCCGGGGGTAGCGCCGGTGGTGCGCGGTCTGGATCTGGCGGGCCACAACGCGCCGTGCCGCACGGTGGGCGGCGATTACTACGATTTTTTCCCCTACGAGCAGCGCCGGGTGGCGATGGTGCTGGGAGACGTTTCGGGTAAGGGCATGCCGGCATCGCTGCTGATGATGGGTTTGCAGGCGCGCGTGCAGGTCCTGATCGACGAGCCGAAGAACCTGGCGGAAGTGATGACGAGGCTGAATCGCATTACGTCGCTCAATTGCCCTGCGAACCGATTTATCAGCCTGTTTTTCTGCATTCTGGACGGGGAGACCGGGGAGTTGACGTTTTGTAACGCGGGGCATAATCCGCCGCTGATTATCCGGGCGAACGGCACATGGGAGCAATTACGCGGAGGCGGGCCGGTGGTAGGGATACTGGCGACGATCGAATATCAGGAACACCATGTAAGGCTCGAGGAAGGCGATACGCTGGTGATCTACAGCGACGGGGTTACAGAGGCGGAGAACCCGCGCCGCGACGAGTTTGAAGTGGAAGGACTGGTGCAGTCGGTAATTGCCAACCGGCATCTGCCGGCGGAAAAGATCATTGAGGAAGTGAATCGGGCGGTGGCGGAATTCACGGCGGGCGCGCCGCAGTCGGACGATATCACCCTGGTAGTAGCGCGGCGCGTAGTCGCCTGAACTCCCCGCCGTTTGCAGTGGCGGAGCAGCCGGTACCAGAACCCCACCTGTCGATCTTTTCATGTGGTAACGTCCGTCAGGCGCAGTTTTATAGGATAATGGGGGACGTTAAGTCTATGCGATATCTGGCACTTGTCCTCACGGCGCTCGCACTTGTTTCGTGCAACCGCGACCCGAATTATCTGAAGCAGAAGTATTTGGCGAACGGCAACAAGTACTTCGACGCGGGCCGCTACAACGAGGCTTCCATCATGTACAGGAAGGCGCTCGAACAGGACCGGAAGTACGGCGAAGCCTGGTATCATTACGCTCTGACGCAACTGAAGCAGGGACAGCTGTCAAGCGCCGTTGGTTCGCTCCGGCGGGCGGACGAAGGCCTGAAGAAGGGCACTCCGGATTCCGACGACGCAATTCTCAAACTTGGCGAAATTTATGTCATAGCCGCGCAGTCGCAGCAGAATAACGATCAACTGAGAAAAGATATAGGCGATTTTGCCGAGGGGCTTCTGAAGCGCAATCCAAACTCCTGGCAGGGTCACATGCTGACGGCGGATCTGGACGTTCTCGAGACCGGGGTCAAATATCGTAAGGGCGACGGCGTAGAGGCCAAGAAAACACTGGCGGCGGGCATTTCAGAGTATCGCCGGGCGCTGACACTGAAGCCTGACGACTACGCCATCACTCTGGCGCTGGGGCGCACTCTGATGCTCGACGGCGAGGGCGCCGAAGCGGAGACCTTGTTCAAGGGTCTGGTCGCGAAAGATAAGACCAATCTTAGCGGGTACGCCGAACTTTATCGAGTTTATCTCTCGCAGCGCCGCTATCCGGAGGCCGAAGCTCTCCTTAAGAGCGAAATCCAGAACAATCCTAAAGCGACGGATCTTCGTCTGCGGCTGGCGCAATTCTATTACGGGACGAACAGACGAGACGATCTGATCGCTTTGCTCAACAAAATGAAGAGCGATCTTAAGCAATTCCCCCAAGCCTACATTCAGGCTGGCGATTTCTACCTGCGGGTGGGCCAGGTCGACGAGGCCGTGAAGCAGTACGAGCAGGGGATACAGAAGGATCCGGACCGCAGGATCGCCTACATGAAGCACCAGATTGAAGCGTACCTGCGTGAGAACAAGGCCGACCTGGCTTACGCGAGGAACAACGAGATACTGAAGATCGATGCTAAAGATCCGGAAGCGCGCGCCCTCGAGGCGACTTTCAAGCTGGATAAGGGTGAAGTAACCGAAGCCATGACGGATCTCCAGTCTGTGGTTACGGCGAAACCCAATAACTGGGTGGCGCGGTTTAACCTCGGACGGGCCCACTTCGCGCGTGGGGAATACGAACAGGCGCGGCAGGAGTTCGACAAAGCCGTTGAGCTTCGTCCCGACTATCTTCCCGCCCGTTTGGCGCAGACGCAGATAGCTTTGATTCGCGGCGACAATGAAGGCGCCGTTCACAGTGCCGACGAGATTCTGCGGCTGAATCCTAACAACATTCAGGGCCGCGTGATGAAGGCATCGGCACTGCAACGCCTGCAGAAGTTCGATGACGCACGTGCGCTTCTGGAGCCGGTTCTCCAGAAGAATCCAAAGCAGGTGGAAACGCTTCTGGAACTGGGTGTTCTGGACCTGAACGAGCGCAAGAATAAAGACGCAGTGGGATATTTCGAGAGAGCCTGGGAGGCCGCCCCCAATAATGTCCGGGGCTTGCTGGGTGAGTCGAAAGCATATCTGATGGACGGACAGAGAGACAAGTCTGTCGAAGTGATTCAGACGGAGGCGCAGAAACAACCGGACCGCGTGGATCTGCAGCGGGAACTGGGAAATGCGCAGATGGCCGCCGGCGAATTCGATGTCGCGATCGCTACTTATCAGAACCTGTTGACCAAGGTAAAGGATCCGCGGGCGCTGGCGAGTCTTTGGAGCAGTATCGCCCAGGCCTACCGTTATAAGGGCGATGTGGTGCACAGCATCGAGGCGCTGGAAAAGTCACGGCAGGGCCTTCCCGACAACCCCAACGTGGTGACCAGCCTGGGAATGCTCTACGACGAACTGGGCAAGAAAGATATCGCCAAAAAATATTATGAGACCGCGCTCCGGCTGGACCAGGGCAACCCGATTGCGCTCAACAATCTGGCTTACCTGATCACGGAATCGAACGGGGATCTGAATGAGGCATTGACTTACGCGCAGCGTGCCAAGCAGAAGCTGCCCAACTATACCGAAATTACCGATACCCTGGGCTGGATCTACCTGAAGAAGAATCTGACCGACAGCGCCATCGATACTTATAAGGGTCTGGTGGTGCAGGCGCCGCAGAACCCCACTTTCCATTACCACTACGCGATGGCACTGAATCAGAAGGGCGATCGGGACAGCGCGAGAAAAGAGTGCCAGGCGGCGCTGGCCGATAAGCCGACTAAGAATCAGGAAAACGATATCCGGCAGCTTATGTCGAAGCTGGGTTAATCGGTATTTGAGAATAGCCAGGCCTAAGGCCTACTCCACAAGCCACAGAGCGTTGTAGAGCATGCCTTAGGCCTGCGCTTTTCTTATCAGGCGGCTTGATAGCGTTTTTCGACTTCTTTCCAGTTCACCACGCTCCACCAGGCCGAAATATATTCGGGCCGGCGGTTCTGATACTTGAGGTAATACGCGTGCTCCCAGACATCCAGGCCCATCACAATGCCCTTGCCTTCCATGATCGGACTGTCCTGATTCGCCGTTGACGTAACCTCGAGCTTACCGCCGCTCTTCAACAGCCATGCCCAGCCGGAACCGAAGCGAGTGGTCGCCGCCGCGTTGAATTTCTCCTTGAACTGATCGAAACTGCCGAAGGTGGAACCTATTTCATCGGCCAGCGCACCCGAGGGCGCCGCCGCCCCGCTCCCAGGCGTTGCCAGGATGTTCCAGAACATGGAATGGTTGGCATGGCCGCCGCCATTGTTACGAACGGCCGTGCGGATGTTCTCCGGTACGATGGCGCAGTTATTGGCGAGCAACTCCTCGAGAGTCTTGCCGGCCAGATCCGGCGCCGATTCGAGCGCCTTGTTGAGATTGGTCACATATGCGTTGTGGTGTTTGCCGTGATGGATCTCCATCGTCATTTTGTCGATGTAAGGCTCCAGGGCATCGGGGGCGTATGGGAGCGGTGGAAGCGTAAAAGCCATGGTTCTCTCCTTGAAAGTGTTATGGATGAAATCGGTCGAAATTCGATGCTACCGCTTTTCGAAAGCATCGGCGAGCCGGAACATGTTCTTCTCATCGAAATGCTTACACAGAATCTGCAATCCCACCGGCAGACCCTCGGTGGTGGCGCCCGCG
The DNA here is from genome assembly GCA_963719785.1 of Terriglobia bacterium. Lineage (GTDB taxonomy): Bacteria > Acidobacteriota > Terriglobia > Bryobacterales > Bryobacteraceae > BOG-234. Next base: position 301,346 of record CAVRCX010000018.1, on the reverse strand, counting down.
GGGACGCTCATGCAGGGAATACCGGCCAGACTACCGGTAATTGTATAGATATCCGAGAGATACATGGCAACGGGATCGTCCACTTTCTCACCGATGCGGAAGGCGGGGAACGGCGAAACCGGGGCGACGACAGCGTCCACCGATTGAAACGCGTTTGTAAAATCGCGCGCGATCAGGGCGCGAACTTTCTGCGCTTTCAGATAATAAGCGTCGTAATAGCCGTGGCTCAGGACGTAGGTTCCCAGCATGATGCGGCGTTTCACTTCGGCGCCGAATCCTTCGCCGCGCGTGTTTTGGTACATCGCGCCGAGAGTTGAGGAATCCGCCGAACGAAAGGTATAGCGGACGCCGTCATAGCGGGCCAGATTAGAACTTGCCTCAGCGGTGGCGATGACGTAGTAGCAGGCAATGGCGTAATCGGTGGCGGGAAGACTGATCTCCTGGACCTCGCAGCCCATGCGGCGCAAGTCTTCGAGCGATCGATTTACGATCTGCGCGGTTTCGCCGGTGGCATGCTTCATGTACTCGATCGGCACGCCGATTTTCATGCCGCGGACGTCACCCGTCAAGTGCTCGGTGTAGTTGGGTACGGGGGCGTCGGCGGAGGTGGAATCGAGCGGGTCGCGGCCTGCGATTACTTCAAGGAGCGCGGCCGCATCGCCGACGTTGCGCGCGAACGGGCCGATATGGTCGAGGGAACTGGCGAAGGCCGCCAGGCCGTAACGGGAAACGCGGCCGTAGGTGGGGCACACCCCTACCACTCCGCAAAACGACGCTGGCTGGCGGATCGAGCCGCCGGTATCGGATCCAAGCGAGAGCACGGCTGTCCCCTGTGCCACCACCGCCGCCGAACCGCCGCTCGAGCCGCCGGGGACGCGATCCGGCGCCACGGGATTGCGCACCGGCCCGAAAGCGCTGTTCTCGTTTGAAGAACCCATGGCGAATTCGTCGCAGTTGGTCTTGCCGAGGATGACGCCGCCGGCCGCTTCGATGCGCTCGACAGCCGTGGCATCGTAGGGTGGAATGTAGTTTTCGAGAATCTTCGAGCCGCAGGTGCTGCGGACGCCACGGGTCATGATGACGTCTTTAATACCGATCGGGACTCCTGCCAGCGGACCGGGGTCGTGGCCGTTGGCCAGTTTTTCATCCACCTTTTGGGCCGCGGCGAGCGCCCGCTCGGGACACAGCGACAGGTATGCGTTGGTTTGAGGATTCTCCCGCTCGGCGGTGGCGAGAGCTTCGCGGGTGAATTCGACGGCGCTGAATTCTTTCTTAAGCAGCGCCTGTCGGATGAAAGAGATGTTCGGGGCGGTCATCCGGGTCACCTCTCAATAACTTTCGGCACTTTGAAGTAGCCGCCACCCGAGACCGCCGCATTGGCGACAGCGAGTTTGTCGCCGATGGGGGCGCGCTCCACATCGGGGCGGAGCGTGGCGGTTTCTTCCGCTTCGAACAGCACCTGAGCCATGGGCGCGACGGCACCGGTATCAATCTCCGACAGGCGATCCATTTGTTCCAGGATGCCGCCGAGATCGTGCACCATGCGGGCGATTTCCTCTTCCGTGAGCCGCAGATTGGCGAGGTTGGCTACGTAGCGAACTTCTTTCTCGGTCAGTTTCAAATCGGTTCCTGAGCAAAGCTTGTTTTCAAGCAGTTTCGCGCCGGCGCGAATTGCGGTAAATACGGCGCATTCCTGGGTCGGCGATTTCGAGGCCTTCGTCTTCCACCCCTTTGTCCGCAGCCCCTGGAGGCGACTGCAGGCCGGGGAATTCGGCGCGTTGCGGCGCGCGGCGCGGCGGCATCACGCGAAACTCCACGTCCGCCACGATCTGGGTTCCTATGGCTCTATCCAGATTTTTCAGAATCTGAAACCGCAGGCTCCACAGATTCTTGCGCCAGATCTCATCTTCCACTTCCACCACCAGCCTGTCGCGCACCAGTTTGACGGCGCGGGTGCGTTCGGCGAGGCGCGGCCCCACAGCCTTTTTCCAGGCACTGCAGGCAATACGTTCCGGGCTGATTAAGTCGGAAGCGCCAGTCCATTTGGCGATGATCCGGCTGGCCTGATCCATGGGACGGTAACGATCATAGCAAAGGAGGTACGGCGACGGGCGGCGCAGCAATTCATGTGCCGATGTCGTTTTGGCGAGGAGCCCCACGTGTCAGCCTCAGGGAGCGCACAAAATCCGGATGCGGTTCGAAACGCCGCGGTAAACGCGGTATGGTCAGGGACTGTTGGTACTTACGGTGCTCGGGCTTATCGGTCTTTTCGTTGTCTCCAGCCGGGTGACATCCAGCGTCGACGCCGTCCCGCCGTGAACCCTATTCGCTGCCAGTCAGCTCGCACTGATCTGACCGATACTCACGGGGAGGGCGACACAGATGTGCAACTGGTCCTACTGCAGCGAAATGACCACGTCCGGTTGAGTCTGTGCTGTGCCGACGGTGGCTGCAAGCGCTACATCACCTGTGCCCAGACCCGAAGGAATCGTCACGTTGATCTGATAAAGTCCCTCTTCGGTCAGACCAGCGAACGACGGAGGGGCGGATTTACCGCCGATTGAAAGCTGCACCGTATTTGTCGTCACCGGCGGCGTATTGGTTGAAAGCACCTGCCCTGCCGGAACCGTCGGCGTGGTCGGTCCGAATCCCACGCCAAACAGTTCAACAATGTCGCCTGCCTTTGCGGCCACTGTCGAATACCCGAGCGAGTTACCGGTTGGGCCGAGGATATCGTAGGTTCCGCCGCCATATGCACCAGATCCGTTCAGCCTCAAAATAATTCCAGTCACATGTTTCGAATCCTGGACCAGAAACGAAGGGCTGAGATCGGCCATTTCCACGGTGGAAGTCCCGGTTCCCACTGAGGTGGTTACAGAGACCGAAACCGTTCCCCTTGCAGCGTCATCCGGAACCTGCAGATCGATCAGAGTGGAGCTGACATAGATCAGGTATGCCGGTTTTCCATCGATGCTTACAGTTGTCCCGCCGAGCGATGTGGGAAAATCTCCCTTCCATAGTACAGGTGAGCCGGCAAGGTTTTGTCCGTAAATCGAGATGAACTCGCCCGGCTGAATTACAGTCGATGTGCTGTAAAGAGGTACGATGCCGCCCGGACTGATTGATGGAGCCATGAGCGGCGCCGCCTGAAATACGATTGCCCGGTCATTCACGTCGTATGCAAGAAAGTAAACCGTGCCGTTATCGCGCAGATTAAGATCGATGAACGCGGCGATGTAATCACCGGTCTGAAGCTGTTGGTTATTGGCGCAGACGAAACTGATCGGGCCCGTCGGCGGGCGGTAAAGCAGAACCTGCGTCCCCGTGATGCTGGCGGTGCCGGCTATGACGATTGCGCCCACCGCGTTGGCATCGAGAAGGCGGAAATCGCCCAGCGTCGTTCCATCCGGCAGCGTAGCGCCCGATTGTATAAGCACGACGGGAGTTTGTGGTCCGGTGAACATCGCAGCGGCGGCGTGCGTATAGTCGGCGGTCAGCGCGACGCGGACATAAAATGCGTTCGGGGTTCCGCGCAGATGATCGAACAGGACCACTGTTTCGCCGCCAAGCGGCGAGCCGGTCGATGAGATCACAGACGCACCCTTGCTGTTAAAGACCATCAGCAACTCGGTTCCGCTACTGAGCGAAACTATGGCCGACGCCTGGTTAGAACCGTCCACGGCGGCTTCGGACCAACTTTGAATCTGAGCGCTCCCAAATGGCGAAAGAGTACGGAGCAACAAAGTCAGGGCGCCGTTCTGCAGAAGAAACAAACTCGAATGGCCGTCCGTTGCATTCGTGGTGGCATCGAAGACAACCGTACCCAGGCTATTCACCGCATAGGCTCGATTTGGCGTGATCAGGGTTCCGTCCGGCGCCTTGGTTCCGGCCGAAACCAGTGGTGTGGCGCTGCCATTGCTGTAGCGAAACAGACTGCCACCGCTTGCATAGTACTGCGAGCCCGCGGGGTCCTCGACGATATTGTCGGTGCCGGAGAAATTCGGATCTCCCACCACAACTTTCGGATTCACATTTCCGGATGCGCCGACCGTGAAAAGACTGGAGGGCAGAGCAACCTGCACCGAAGGCAGGGCCGCAATGCTTCCCCGCACGAGGTTCCTGAGATCTATATAGCTGCTCAGATTAATTCCCGGTCCCGATACGAAGAGGTTCGGGCTGCCAGGCTGCATCAACACAAATCTGTTGCTGGCATCCTCGACGACCGCCGCCACGGCTCCCGAAGGGCCGATCCACGCGGTCGAAATATATTTCACGTTAGCGCTGAGCGGGAGCACGGACGTTGCCGCAGTCGTTCCCGGCTTCCAAAGCCAGAGTCCTTCGGCTTGTTTCGCCGCCGGCACCCCTTCGAACAGAATCCCGGCCGCGCTGGCGGCGAGAGTACGAGGGGGCGGGCTGTTAAACACCAAAAGGGAGGAGGAATACTTGCCCCCGTGAAAGTAGACAATATAGATTGATCCAACCGTTCCGATCTGGACGGCCGCGGTCAGCGCGAGATCGCCACTGCTCATTACAATGAGGTCCTGAATCGAAGTGACTTTCCCCCCGAGGAGGGTGTCTCCCAACGCCAGCACGTGCTGGGCGGCCGTACCCAGAAACGGCACCATGTAGAGGCCGCGGCCGGAACCCGACTGCGCCATGAAGTACACATTTCCGGAGTTGTCGATTCCGAAGTCGCGTGTTCCCATCCAGCCCGGTTGACTCTCTGTGTTGTCTTCGGCGAGAGTGAATCTCGGTGGATTTCCGGAAAGCGGAACCGACGAATCGAGTGCCTGACCTTCATTCCACAGGAGCAGCGGCGTCTGTGTCGGCGAAGTGGCGTTCTGCAGCAGAAACAGACCATTAAGCTCGTTGGCGGTGCTGTTGACTTGCGGGCTGTAGAGAGCCTTGACGACCGCGTTGCCGCTGTCGTTAAAAGAGTACGGCGTGAGATGCATATACGTCATGTAATAAAGAGTGTTGCCGTTCTGATCGATGCCCTCCGCGTTGTCCAACACCACATAATTGGGCTGCTTTCCGTGAGGCGCCGCAAGAATCGCGCCATCCGCAACAGGGCCGCGGTTAACGGCGACAAGCGTGTCGCCGTTGGCGTTAACGGCCGCCTCCTGGAAGCCGGCAATCACGCCTCCCGGCTCGGGCGAAGGCCCACCGGATTCAACCAGCGACTGGGGGATGTTTCCGGTAAAACCGATTACCGATGTGGAAAGGCCGTCGGGCGATGCCGTGAACGCGAAGGTTCCCGAGGCGCCCGAAGCGAAAAAGCCGGGCGAGGGGCGAAGGGTGCTTGTGGGAACCGGATCGCTGGTAATCAACCGCGAGATCGTGAAGATCTGCGGCAGCGCTACGACGGCATACGCGAGCGCCTCGAAATGCGACGGTTGCCCATACTCGAGCGGATAGTAGATGTCGGCGTGCACCGTGTATGTGCCTGTGGCGCCGCCCATGAAGGTCCCGTCGCTGCCGATGGTAACGTTGGCGGGAACAAGGCTCGGATCACCGGCTTCCGTCGTCAGAAACCAGACGACCGGAGGATTGGGAATGGGTTGCCCTTTCACGTCGGTGGCGATCGCGGTGAACCGGATCGACTGGCCGACAAACAGATTCTGCGTGGCGGGAGTAATGCTCATCGATTGCGGCTGAATTTCGATCTGTATCGAGGTAAACTGGCTTCCGGCTTCTGCAGGCGCCTGCAACGTGATTTGAGTAACGCCCAGGGCGAGCCCGGTGACGTTGCCGCCGCTGTCGATCGAGGCGATATTTGGGCTCGACGAAGTCCAAACCCAGTCTTTGGCGGGAATCGGAGTGACGTCGTCCGGTTCGTAAAGCTCCGGCGTAAGCTGCATCGTGGCGTGTACAACGAGATAGTTCGAGGGCGCGCTGATATAGAGTACCTGCGCGGAAGCGTCTGCCGGGATGAAGGCGAGAGCGGCGAAAGCGATGAAGACCGGCGATGCCCACGCGCCTCGCGAGGGCGCCAGCCTCATGCAAAAACCTCATTGACGGGTGCGGGGGTCTCGCCATTGAGGCTGCCGTCGTCGATCAAGGGGCAATACTGGTAGGTGCCGATCGGCGTGCCTGTAATGGTGGTTCCCCAGTCGATGCCCAGCGCAGAATACATGGTTGCGGCGATGTCCTGCGGATAGATGCTTCGATTCTGACTCCAGCCGAAGTCGGTAACAACCTGCCCGATACTGTCGGTGGCGCCGATCACGCGTCCGCCGGCTACCCCGCCGCCTGCCATCAGCGCGCACATCGCGCTTTTCCAGTGATCGCGGCCGGCCTGTCCGTTTTGGGGACCGGGAGTGCGGCCGAATTCACCCACGGCGATGATAAGGGTCCGGGAAAAATCCCCCGAAGCCTTCAGATCGTTAATCAGCGCGCTCAGGCCCCGATCGAGTTCAACCGAGAGGTCCCAGAGATTTGCCGTTATGCCCGCAAGAGTGTAACCCCGCGTGTACATCTGAACATGGGTATCCCAGTTCTGGTGCAGCACATGGATGAAACGCACGCCGTTTCTGGCCTGAACCGCCTGCCTCGCGACGAGGAGAGCGCTACCGAGGGCGCTGCTGCCATAACGAGCCGTATCGCTGCCCGAACATACGAACACATTGCTGATGTTCGTGTCGTACATCATCCGTTTCGCCGAATCGTAATAGGCTTGAAAGTCGGAGAAGCTCGAATCCGGAGGCGAGGCGCGCGACGGGTCGAGCGACGTCAGCAGGTTGAACTTCTCATTGAACCTCTGCTGGCTTGAATCACCGTAAAAGTTGTGTTGAAAAAAAGGAAATCCGCAGCCCGAGGTAACCGTCGGAGCAAAGGTTCCACCCAGAAATGCGGCGCCTGCCCCAGGCAGCCCGTTCAAGGCGAGGAACGAGGGAAATTCGCCAACCCCGAGTTCGCTTGCAACCACTGCGCCGACGTGCGGCGTCTCGTTGTCGAATGCCGGATTCGAGGAATGACCCGTATAGACCGTCCACTGTCCGCGAGGATGAGCTTCTTCCACGCTCGACATCGACCGGATCAGGCAGAGGTTGCTTGAAAGGGCACTCAGGTTGGGGAACAATGTGGCGTTGAGCGTGATCGCCCCATTTGTGACGATGTTGTGGCCCGGCGGCGCGTTGCCGGCTTTGTAGTCGAACGTATCCACGTGGCTGGGAGCGCCCTGCAGATTGATGAAAATACAAACCTGCGCCGAGTTTTTGGGCTTCGCGCCGCTGCGCACGATGTCCGCCTGAGCGCTCGTGGGCAGAGCGGCCATCATACCGAGCCCGCCCAGTCCGGCCAGCATCTCGCGACGGCTCAGGGTCGGTCGCGCGGCGCGGTTAGTGATTGAAAAAGAATTCGGTTTCATTGAGGAACGCCCAGTGAATATCGCCGAACAGATGTTGCCGGTTGGCATCCGGGGCCGGGTAGGCGAGGGCGGTTGCCATTTCGGCATCCGTCGGCGGCCGGCCCAGAGTCGACAGGCAGAGCAGCGTGATCGCGTCGCTTTTCGACATGTTCGAACCGGCGACTTGCGCTACCAGGGAGTCGGCGAAGTTAAGCTCATTGCCGAACGTCCGCGGCGTCACGGTTTCAGAATTCATGAACGTAAGCGCAAGCACGGGATTTGAGGTGTTATCGCGTGGAATCAGGTTCCAGTCTCCGCGACCGAAGGCCGATAGAAAATCCCGGATGTAGTTGAAGCTGTCGAGGTTCGAGTCCGTAATCGGGTTGATTCCCTCGCTGCGCGGCTCGGTGGGATCGGGCAACTGACCCGCATAGTAGATCGTGAAAGGAATGCCTTCGACCGTCATGGGCACCGGAGTGTTCGTAGCGGTCACCACGGCGTCATAAATCTCCTCGGCGGACAACCTGCGCGGGAGGCTTTTTGCGTAATCCAGAGCGGCCAGGGGAGTCCACTGCCCGGGGTAGACGCTCGACAAATGATACGCGCGGCTCTGTACAAGCAGCCGGATCATGGGCCTTATCTGGTAGCCGTTCTGAATGAAAGCATCCGTAAGCGCCTCCAGCAACGGCGCATTACTGGGCTGTAACACCCATGGCGCCGGAGGAGGATTAGCGGGATCAAGCCGCGACGGATCGAAAGAGTTCGGGGGATCGACTATGCCCACCCGGAAAAAGAACGCCCAGAGACGGTCCACAAAGGCGCGCGCGAACTGGCGGTCGTTGACAACCATGCTTGCCAGATTTTGACGCCACTCCTCGGAATTGGAAGACGCGGGCGTGCCACTGAAAAGATACACCGGCGTGTATGGGCCTCCCGTGCGAGGCGGGCGCGGGCCGGGGTTGTTCGGATCGGCGAGCACCGAATTGTAGCCAACGCTCGGAAAATCGGTAATCACTCCCTTCTCGATCGATCCCGACGCATCGTCAGCCTCGCGAAGGACATTCATACCCGAGAAAAAGGCGGATTGCTGCCAGAACTGGACGCGGGTCTTCTGCGACAGGTAGAGATTGATCCTTGCCACATCCAGGTGTCCGCGACCGTTGTGGCAGGAAATGCAGGTCGTCTGAATTCCAAGGAAGTCCGCGGTGACGTAGTTGGTGAGCTCGTCAAAGGAATCCTGCATGGGCTGGCTGTACTGCAACCCCCGCATGATGAAGTTGGCGGCGCCGTTCTGATGCGAATCCCCGGTTGCGGTAATCAATAAAGTCACGAAATCCTGATAAGAGCCATTCGAAGCAACGAAGGAACGGAGCGTGCCATTGAAAAGGGCGCGCCCGGGTATGCCGATGAAATTATAATAATTGCTGGTCACCTGGAAGGTGTTGTTAAACCATAGGGTCCACTGGTCGACATATTGCGACGATGCCAGCAGATTCTCGATCAGTGCGGACTCCTTATTGGGATCTGTGCTGGCGGTGTAACTAAGAACCTGTTGCGCGCTGGGAATCTGGCCGGTAATATCCAGCGTGATCCGGCGGAGAAATTCCGCGTCGGTCGCCGGACCCGCCGGCGTGACGCCATCCTGCGCCATCTGCTGGAATAAGTACGAATCGATGAAGTTTACGTTCTGAGAGGAATCGTAGGGGGTCAGAGTACTTTTCGCGTGCGGCGGCCGCACGACCCGCGTCAGAGCCTTTTCGTACTGCAGCCGCATGGCGGGCGAAATGGCCGGGCAGTTCGTGTCACCCTGTGCGCGCAGATTCTCTAATCCGCCGGCAAAGATCAGCGTGGCCAGAAGTGCGCAACAGCGCGTGCCCGTGGGATAAAGGAATGTCCTAATAGTTCCATATCATACCTCGAACCGTGTGCGCCCGCGCGAGCGAAGGTACTCAAGGCCCCCTGGCGCCGCAGGATAACTTAGCCGAGCTCGATAAGGCCTCCGAACAAAATCCACGCCGGCAAAGTTTGGCAGCAGATGCGGCGCGAATATGGTCGGTCTGCGATCGGTATACCGTTCCGAAGTTATCAAGATTCAGGACGTGGTTGGTTAGTCTGGTGTTCCTGAGGTTCCTTTGCTATCGACCGGACATGCAGCTATCAGCATCCTGACGCGAGTAGCGCGATTCATTGAAGCGGAAACTTGTTCGGCATCGCGACGGTGCGTCTTAAGATGGAAGCAACCTCAGGCGGCAAGCTATGGTCGATATTGATTGGTGGCGAGCTCCGAACCTGAAAAGGCCGACTCTGACCCCGTTCGAAAGTCTGTAGCTTCTTTCCGCAGCCGAGCCGAGCCTCTGTCGTTCGTGGCAAGGTTCGGCTCTTATCTGATGCATGCAATTGACGCACAAAAAGGCCGACCTGTTCCGCATCAAGACCAGCTTCGAATTCGAGCTATCCTTGCGAAAGGCCGTGTTCCAACCGGGACTGCTTCCTGCAAGCTGCCGAACTGATGGTGGACCCCGGAATCAGTAGCTTTCGTGGTGTTACGCTGCATACCGGAGATTTACATACAAGAAATCAGAGATCACAACCCAAACAGAAGGGGCAGTCGAGCGATACTAAACCGCTGAGGCGTTCTCGCATGCCCTCCGATCGCAGGAGGAGCAGTTGAAGTATGGCCGTACTCAGATTCTCTTCCTTGAGCCCCTCGGCGATGCTGAAACGCATTGAAGGTACTCCTTACGGTTGGTTCTTCAAAGGCGCATCGGCCTTGTAGTCATTGATAACTATGCCTGAGCTCGAATGAACGTGGCGGGTTCCCTCCGCAGAAGAAGCGCCTTCCCTGCCCAACAGGACTGGATAGACGAGCAGCAGGCCCTCATCCCCCGTGTTCGAGCAGCGTGGGTGAAATGAACTTCACGCCGCAAGGCGATGTCGCTGACCGACAGCACCCTGCAGGTCAGAAGATGGGATCCAGAATGACGAGCGGAACTGCGAAGAATCCGTCTGCCGACGAAAACGCGAGCGGATCTTTTCCGTGATCCGCGTCCGCGAAATCGAACGCGAAAGAGCCTCCCGCGGGATCCGCTACGCCTCCCCTGGCACCGGTGAGCCGGATCGTCACTTCGACCATCACCGCCGGATCAATCAACGGACTCCCATGCCTTGCGGGCAGACTAACGCTGCCGCGGATGGTGCGATCTGATTCCGCGTCGAACTGCCATGCGCAGGTGAGAAACTGGTTTGCGTCGAACGGCTTATCGTTGGTTCCAGGTTTTTGTGAATTGACTGCGATCTCCAGAAATATATCCGAAGACGATTCACTTACAACCGGCAAACCCCGCGACAACAATGTCGCGGTGACGTCAATGGCGCCGGTTACGCCGACGAATCCAGACAGTGCCGCGCCGGCTTTTCCGGGAAAGCAGATAAGCGAACCGGACGTTCCGAATTCCGCAAGCAGTACCGAGTTCCAGACCTCTGCGACGCATTCGAGTGACGCGGCCTTCTGCGGCACGTCCACATTCTCGATGCGAGCGTACGCAAAGAGGCTGGCCGATACCGTGGTAGCGTCTCCCAGCAGCCAGAGACCGGTCAGAGGCGTAACGATGCCCCAGAGACTGATTCCGCCATCCGCCCCGAGCGAAATCCGTCCCAGTTTCGGATCGCCGAAAGCGAAGGCGCTGATGCCGGGTCCCGAATTCTGTATCTGTCCCGTTGTGGCGTTGAATCTGTATTCAGGGTTGGGGCTACCCGCCGCATACGCAGGCGTCAGGTTTATGGTTGGATTGACTGCAGGTGGCGGCAGAGGATGCGGTGGGAAGAGACGCCTCGGCGTCGAGGGTTTAACACCCTGAGCGATATCGGCCAGTCGCTGCAACTGCGCGGCCACGGCCTTTTCCGTCTGAGCTTGGCGAATCCTGTGGTAACTCTCTGTCAGGAATGGAAAATCCGACCCGGCTTTTAACATGGCAGCTTTTTCCGCTTAAATCGATAGCCGTTTTATCGACCGGCGCGAGTCTTCGTCGCGGGCTGGCTCTTCCTCTTGCCGGCCCCGCGTTTCGGGCTGCGGCCCGGTCCCCGGTGAGCAGGAGGTGGCACTTTTAGAGTGAGTTCGTTTGCGAAGCGCTCCTGAAGCGCCAAGCCTTCGGCCATGGCGCGCTTTAGAACCGACCTCGGCTCCTTATCCGCGGCTTCTTTGTACAGGTGGGGCGCCACGAAACGGCCCCGGTCTTTTGGTCCTTTCGGCTCTTCGACCTTCATGCGGTAAGCATTCGCCCATGGATCTTGCCGGATGCCGGTGACCGTCCATGAAACTCTTCCTCCCGGAACACCGCCAGCTATGGTGAATTCGTTGTCCGTAATCTCCTCGGCGATGTGAAGCGATGGGGCGGCGGCCTCAAGCGCTGTGAGCTGATACCGAAAATCCCTGTTCAGCGCGCAGAACCATTTTGGCAGTCTGACCGCCGCACTCCCTTTTCGATCGAGCTGAACTACTCCGTCGTACAGGTTCTTCATATCCGGTGACTCTACGGCGCTGTGCTTTAACGTCTTGCGTGCGGGGTCAAGAGGATGGTCGATTTTGAAACCCTTGGTCCCCGCCACGAACAAGTCGCCGTCGATATCAACATTACCTGCGAACTCCGCTGCCTTGAGGTAAGTAATTTGCCACTGCCTGGGCTTAACCTCGGGATCTATTTGCAGGTTACTGAAATAGCCGGCGATGGCATCCTGCTGTCCAACTTCTCCGTCCGTAATGATTCCAGTCACGGCGTGGGTGGCGCCGTTTCCATAGACGCCCACCGACTGTGCGCTTACGCCCGCAACGCCGGCGGACTGCTCGCTCTTGCCTCCGACGCCGAACGATTGAGTGCTTCCGCCACCCACGCCCAATCCTGAGGTGCTGAGACCGGTGACACCGTTACCTTGCCCGAAACTCAGGCCATAGATCCCATCCGAATTGTCACTGAGCCCCAAAACGCCACACTGCGTGTTAATTTCGTCCACCAGGACTGTCGGATCGCCGAGGGGTACCTGGCTGCCGTTGTATCCGATCACGCCGGCTCCGACGTTGGAGCTGGAGTCTCCCGAGCACGATCCGCACACTCCGGCTATAAGGTCGGACGATCCCCACACGCCCGCATGCCCTTTCGACTGGCCCTGGACGCCGGGAGCCAAGCTGCTCGTGCCTTCCACGCCAACCGTGTTGCTGCTGTCGCCCCAGACCGCCGGCGGATTAAATGGCGGAATTCCAGTGGCATTTGTCAGAGTTCCTTTCAAGGCGGCCATTTTCCAAATCCTCGCTTTCGATTTCGGCTCTCTCTCACGAAGGCTGAGAGCCATACCAATCTGTGACAGGAACAATTCGAACATTTCAAACAAATCAGAAGAAGTGTTTGTGGTCGACGCGAATCGCTTAACGCCGAAGGAAAGCAGCATCGGCGAGCCATTCAGGATGAACTTTACTGACGAAGCAAAGTGGGGAATTTCGGACGGCGAAAACCGCCTCTCAAGAGAGTGCAGCAGGGCAAAAGCAGCCCGTTTCCTGGTCGAAAGCTATCATTTCCTGCACGCCCACAACGGAGCGGCATAGCCCATCTGGCCCAACATGGATTCGAACCGGAAGCACAGGAAACAGCACGTGGCAGCACTTCGGGGAATTTCGGCTCTTGCGCAGGCTGAGGGGCGCCAGCGAATTGCTTCCATCGCTGTTGCGAAGATCGCACAAGGCTGTTCGGCGCAATTGAGCGTGGTTTCCGATACTAGACCTTCTGAACATAAAAGGATCGCTCAAATCGAATTTGAGGAAGGATGGCATCGGCCCCCCTCTTCCCCGCAGCAATCACCATGGTGACTCGGGCTTCCCGAGGCAGATCCAGAAGTCGCTTTACCCGAGGCTCGTCGAATCCCTCCAGAGCACAACTGTCATACCCTGCCGCGGCCAAAGCGAGCATGAAGTTCTCGCAGGCGAGGGCCGTTGTCTTGATCGCCCACATCTGCTGTTCGGCGCGGCCAAACGGTCCTCGCATAATCGGCCGGAACCAACCGACCATCCAAAGAAGAAAAGCTTTGAAAGGCGCAAACACGTGCAATGGTCCGTCGACAAAAAGTAAGGGAACCATGATCCGATACTTCTTCTGAAGCAGCGGAAGCCACCTTCGATAGTTCTCGTCGCCGACACCCGCCGCCGCATCATACTTCAAACGCTCGATCATGCGCCGGCACCCGACTCGCCAAAGATCCGGTCTCGCGACAGCCACGATGAGCGTCGGAGCCTGCCTTGCCTGATTCTGATCCAGGCACAGGTGATTCAATCGAGCACGAATCTCCGGGTCACGCACATCAAGGAAACGCCATATTTCGAGATTGTGCGAGCTTGGCGCGCGGATGGCAACGTCGAAACAGGCTTGTAAGACTTCCTCGGGTATCGCTTCCGGCAGGTACGATCGGGCGGACCGTCGCGAGTCGGCGATCTCCTGAAAAAGCCTGAACGAACTTGCGAACTCCGTTTGCACCTGGTGTTCCTCCTTGTGCGCGGGAAAACCGTGCTCATCCGGCGCCCCAGGATATTTTGGGCTGTCGAGAATCTGATTTCAATCAGGATTGCCGGAATCATGACCCATTTGTGCACGCGAAGCACCAGAGGCCGTTTCTCGTTCTCGGGGGCATTCGCTTAGCGATACAGCCTTTGCTGCCCGCAGCCTTTGCGTGCTGACTGCGGAGGGAAGGAGATGAAATGAACGCGGCCCAGTCTCGGCGCTACTGGCAGGCTGCGGGAGTCAGTGATGACCGGCTTCGGAGTTAAATGACGCTGGGCATTGGGCTGTTTGCCCCATGGCACCACAGGTCGGCACGAACGGGCCGCAACTACTCAGTGTTCTGATTGCATATCTCTACGCGGCGCCTGTGTCCGAGGTTGCGAGCTCGCCGCATCGTTTTCCTGATTTCAAACCTCGAATCCATGGTCGACGCGCTGTGATGATGCCTTCAATGACTTCGGCCAAACGGCACCGAGAGACCGGTACAAGACCGGTTCAGAGACGGGACAGTTGCGTTGCAACTTTGAATTAAAGTGGTGGCTCCCCGGCATGGATTCGAACCACGATTCACGGCTCCAAAGGCCGCTGTCCTACCGTTAGACGACCGGGGAAAAAGCGATGCGGGAGGGCTTGCTTTCCCCAGTGTAACCCACACTGCTACAATCGACCAACACGCGGAGACTGTCGCTGGAAGCCAATCCTGGCCGGTGCCGGGCCCGGGCTTCAAACCCGGCGGGCGTTACTTTGTATCGCGGGTGGGTTCGACCCCCACTGGCTTCCGCCACTTACACGCTTCATTTTCAGTACTTTGCGGTGGCTCGATTTTTGTGTACCAATCCGTGTACCAAAATCGAGTTTCGCCGTGGCCGCGTCGAGGATGCGCTGGAAGCTCTGGACGAAGGGCGCATAGTGCTTCTCGGTGGTCTTGATGCTGGTGTGGCCGAGCAGGAGCTGGACCGTCCGCAGGTCCTCGCCCTTTTCGAGAAGCGCTACCGAAAACGTATCCCGGAAACGGTGCGGATGGCCCTTGACGCCGGCGACGGCCAAAACCCGGGAGATGGTTTTGCGCGCGTTGCCGATCGCCGTGTAGAGCCGTGAAGCGCCGTTCCAGAAGAAGTACTCGCCCTCGGCCGGCAGCTTGCCCAGCGCTTCGGTGGCGGGCGCGCCCAGCCTCACGTAGAGCGGCGCGCCCGTCTTCATCACCCGCAGCAGCAGCTTGCCGCTCTGAAGATCGACAGTCGAGCGCTTCAGTTGGATCGTATCGGAGATGCGCATCCCGGAGTAGAGCATCACCAGACACATGGCCCGCGCCCGGTTTCTCGTCCGCTCGCGGGTTGCCGGGTTACCGTCCTCCAGCTCTCCGCAGGCCTTCAGGATCTTCTCAATCTCCGCGGGCTCGAATGGAAGCGTGGGCGGCGCGCCTTCCCGCGGCGGCGCCAGTTCCTTTGCGAAGTTCTCCGGGATGGCGCCGAGCTTCCGTGCAAACCCGCAGAAAGCGCGCAGCGTTTCAAGTTCCTTTCCGCTGGTCGACGGCTTTACCTGCCGGCTCGACCGAAAATCGGTAAAGACGTCGACGCCCAGCTGGTCGACGTGCGCAACTCCCCGCGCGGCGCAGAACGCCGCGAGGTGCTCAAGCGTCTTGCGGTAGCTCGCAATCGTCGATTCCTTCAGGTTCCGGGCCCGGCAATCGCCGAGGTAGGACGCGACAATCTCCGGGATCGAGGCCGGCAGCCTCACTACACGGCCCGGCCGCGCTTCCCAGTCCTCGATACGCTTGAGCGCCCGGCCCCAGTCGCGCAGGCCCACGGAACGCCGGAAGCGCTTTCCCTCAAGCTCCCCATCACACCAGATCGGGCAGGCGCAGCGCGTATAGTTCTGGCCCTTCGCCCGCTGTGGGCAGGTTTTGAGGTGCCTTCGGTAGAGGTTCAGCATTAGAGGGCAACCGATTCCTTCCAGGTACGATCCGCATCAGCGCATTCGTTGGGGGCTTTCGGCGATTCCAGATAGAGAAGCACATGACCGATATGATGGCGGAGAAGATCAGCCAGACTCTCGGCTGTCTCGGTATCGAATGCGGCGGCACTCAGGACGATCAGAACCCGCGTCTGTGGCTTCGGATTGCAGCCTTCAGGCAAGCGGCGCCGGCGGTGGATGGGAAAATAGGCCCACACCGCAAATGGCGCCTCTGGCAGGACCGCGATCTCCAACCGTGGCTCATTCCGCAGAAACAGGGCTTTTTCCGTGTGCAGTTCACTAAGCACAATCCGCATGACGCGCTGAATCGGCGCTGAGTACCCACCGATGCCCCATTCGACAAAGAGCATATCCGCGTAGGTTTCCATAGCTCTGTCCCTCACTTTCACCCTTCGCTACCAGCCCACGCATTTCGAGAAAACGTGGGATCAGGAGGGAGGCCCAGCTCGGCTCGTTCCTCCTGGTAATACTTGATGAAGCGAAACAGATCTTTCTTAGAACGCCCCATTTTGAGAAGATCCAACCGCCGCTTAGCGCGTGGATCATCCGCAGTGCTGGCGCTTTTCATAAGCTGCATGTACTCGTCCGCGTCGATTTCCGGCAGGTCCTGCACGAAACGTTGGTTCTTTTCCCGCCGAATCACCCAATCTGGATTTTTGGCCAAGAAAAACCGCGAAAGAAGCCTGTTCAGGACGGCGTAGTCATCCGAGTCCCACGAACTGGAGCGGTAGCCTTCAGCCTCCCTGTATTCGGGCAATTGACGCAGGTACCAAACGAAGATTTCAATGAGCCGCCGCTGCGATGAACTCAGCGGCGGCTGGTTTCCTTTTTCGACAGAGAGAGCGCGTGCTTTGGGTTGGATAATAGGCATAGACCATTGCCGTCTCCTTTTTACGGCGCTGGTTCAGGCCCGGCGTGAAGTTTGCAGCTTCGCGCCGGGCCGAGTTTCCACCTCAAAGCATACTACAAAGAAGCCAAAAAAAGACTCTACCGGGGCGATCCCCGGAGCTTCCGCCCCCGGTTTTTTATTGCCGGCGCTGCTGCGACCACGTCCCCGTCTTGCCCAGCTCGCCGCCACAGAGCGAACACTTCGTGGTCACCGGCGCCGGGTAGATGTAGCCGCAACCGAGGCACTGGTTCGATGAGCCGTCGCCCAGCCTCCACATCACCAGGAGCTCGTCATCAATGTGGAGCGGCGCGCCGGCCGTCAGGTGAAAATAGACGATCATAATCATCACCGCGCAGTGGCGCGGCACGACTTCCCCGAGAACGTCCGTAAACTGACCGCAGGCGATCGCTTGAAAGTACAGCGGCAGCACCCGCGCGGCCGCGTTCACGCCCCCGGGGCTGCCGAGCATCCGGCAAAGCCTCCCAAAAGCAGCGCAGAAATCCGCCATATTTGCGAGCGCAAAGCGATCAATTTCCAAGTGCATTCGACGATCAGCATCCGTGTAGTAGGTCACGAGTTGGCCCCGCTCCACCGATAGCTAAACGATTTGAGTATTTCCGGCATTTCCCGAACCATTTCGAGAGCCAGTTCGCGAGTATTCTGCACTCCATGAACGTGCATGTCGCCGATGCTGAGCGAATGGGAGTAGCTCGACGAGCTGTGTGCCGCTGCTGCTCCGGAGCCGCTTCCCACGCGCATGTAATCGCGCGTCGAGGGGAAGCGGGCGGCAACGAATCCCGGCAGTGGCGCTTTCCCGGATACCTGGTCGCGATTCAGGACGTGCTCTCCACCGTGGACCTTTGCGATCTGGTCGTGTGTGACAGGACCGCCTTCGGCGAAGGTAGTGCCCAAAATACTGGGCTTCAGAAATAAAGCTATCTGCCAAGCCACCATGAGCGCTTGCAGCGAAAGGCTTGCAACGGCTATGTCCGCTATTTTCTTTTGCTCTCCAAGCTGGGAACTGGACAGGCGGCCGAGTTGCTTCAACGCATCATTTGTGTCCGGACAGCATGATGAAGATGATCCGGCGGCAGCAGTGCCGGGTGCGGGCCCCGCTGCCGGGTTCCCCGATTTTTCCAGTGCTCTCGTCAGGTCTCCCAGAGCGGTGGTGTTGGCTTTCGTGGCTGCCAGCTGCGCAGCTTGTGCGGCGTTTTTAAACAGCCCTCCCAGGAGTCTTTCGAGTCCTTGCGTCAGAGCGATAGATAGGAGGGTTTTGAGTGCGCCTTCTCCCGTCTTCTCCAGACCGCCGAGGATTTCCTGCCCTTTGGATTGCCCACGCCGCGGCCTGTTGAATATGCTGTCCACCAGAGAATTAGCAATCTGGGCGGGAAGCCTCACGATCATATCCACTACGTCCTGCGCGATGTTCCCGATGTTGATGTGATTCCAGTCCGCAATCGCCTGCGCCAGAGTTCTCTGCGCCTGAAGGGCCGTATTCGCCGCGTCGAGCGCCGCCTGATGAGCGGCATCGGCGGCTGCTGTAGCGTTCGCATCCTCCGCCTTGAGTTTGTTGATTTCCTGCTGGATCTGGGCGGCCTTGACGAGATGCTCTTCATTGCCGAAATCGTGCTGCGCGATCCGTTCCTCGATTTCGAGCTGCGCGATCTTCGCGGCCCTTCCCTGAGCGTCAATTTGCGCAACCGCCTGCGCCTGCGCGATCTGCTGGGCGGCTGTGTGCGAAAGCTGCGCCGAATAAACGCGTTCGAGGTTGATCTTCTGTCCCTCGATTTTCAGGGATTCGGTTTCGCCCGCTCCCTTGGCATTGATCTCTGCGATCCTCTGCTCCTGCTCGCGTACCTTCGCAGCATCGGCGAGCATGGCGTCAACTTCTTTGTTCAGGGCTGCGATGCGCCGCTCACCTTCCTTGATTACTTCCTCCGAGAGGTCACGCTGCATGGTGGCGACGGCTTCCGTGTACGCCCCTTCAGCCTTAATGAAATCCCCCTGGAGTTTCGTCTCGTTTTGATATCGAGCTGCATTTAGCCCGGCGATCTCGCCCTGCGCCTTGATCTGAATACCTTGCGCCTGAACTGGAGTTTTGCCGAGCGATTCCGCGGCGGCCTTTTGCTGTATCAGGGCTATGTGCTGCTGCGTCTCATCATGGTTGATCTTATTCAACGCGTCGCGGGTCGCGAGCGCCACCCTGACGCGCTCGGAGGCGGCGGCGAGTTCCCTGGTGAGCGAATCCCGAATCTCGTCGATCTTCGCTTGCCTGACATCGTGTTCGGCGGCGATCTGAATTTCGGCCGTACTGCGGGCAAGCGTAGCGATATCCGCATTCGCCTTGATCTGGTTATTGATGCGGTCCACACTTAGACCAGCAGCGTCCTTGACGGAATTCCGCTCCATATCGAAGCGCGATTTATCGGCCTTTGCCGCGAGCGCCTGCGCCTGCTCCTCTGCTTTCGTGGCCTCGGCATTCTTGGCATCAATCTGGGCCTGATTTGCCCTTCTGATATCCGCCCCCTTGATGGGGATAGCATCTGTCAGCAACGCCGTTTTGTTGAAATTGTCGGCGAGCAGCTTAGCTTCATTCCGCAGGTTCTTTGCTTTGAGCAGGGCATCCTGCGCGGCAGCCGCCTCCTGATTGGCCTTTTGTTTGAGTCCGGCGGGAACGCCGAAGACCTCGGTGAGCTTCTCCACCGCAGTCGAATCGACAGTGGAATTCAGCTTCTCGTCTTCCGCGTTAAGATCGGCAGTGGCTCTTTTCAGATCTTCAAGCGATCCTTTGAGATCAATCGCCCGGTCGATCATCTGGCCCAATGCGTTGACCAGGGCGAGCGCCCCGACGATGGGAAACGCAGCCTGCATTGCCGGGCCGATTCCCGGTATCAGGGTGAGGAACCTTTCCACCGCCCTGATGTTCAGGTTCATGGGATTTTCGAGCAACCGGATCGCGGCGGAGCTCGCCTGCATGGACGAAACAACATGCAGACCCGATTCCCGCGCGCCTCGGCCGAACTCCTGCAGCTTCGCGTTCGAACGGTCCATGTCCACGAGAAACTGAGCTGTCCCGGCCGAAATGTCTATAACAATTGAGCCCGCCTTAGCCATGGTTTTTTAAGAATCCTTTCTTTTCTGCTTCAAGAATTGCGGACGCCCCGTTTCAGAGCCGTAACCCGCGACGTCCGCACGATGGTTTTCCGGGTGCCGCATATCAGGGTCGCCCCTCGAAAGCGTTTGCGGCGATCCAGCCGGAAGCCAGCAAAGCCGGATTTACGTGGTGACACCGTGGCGCCGGTTGATCGCCTGAATGACTGCCAGTCTCGCCTGGCACTCGCTCAGGTCGGATGCATTGCCGGCATCGCTCTGTTGCATCGGACAGTCGATGCAGCCGGCATCGTCGCATTTCGCGTTAGAGCAATTCGCGCAATCGTCATCCATGCAGGCTTGGCAATCGCACGCACACCCATCCGGAGCGGCGCCCTTCTTCGTGCCGTTCCGGAGCGACGCCGGGACGTGCTTCAGCCGGTTCAGCACCTTGAAACCGCGCGCCATGGCGACCGCGGGTTCATTGGCTTCCGCGATCTCAGTAGCAAAGCCGCCGGCCAGGCACTCATCGGCCCCCAGCCATGTTTCGGCGTCCATCATGGCCTTGATTTCATCCATCGGCTTGCCAGTCCGATCGACGTAAGTCTGCGCGATCGATGTAGAAATCTTGTCCAGCGTATCGGACATTTTCGCCATATCGGCCGCATCGCCCATGCAGACGGTCCACGCGTTGTGGATCATCATCATGGAGTTGTTGCACATAACTATCGACCCGCCGGCCATGGCGACGATAGAGGCCGCCGAGGCCGCGATCCCGTCGATATAGACGTCAATCGCCTTCCCGGTTGACTTCAGGATGTTGCCGATGGCGATCCCTTCGAAGGCATCGCCGCCGGGCGAGTTGATGCGGACGGCAATTCGCGAGAATGCGCCGGCCGCGTCCAGACTCTGCCGAATGGATTTCGCCGTGATCCCTTCGCCGTACCAGTTCTCTCCGATTTCGTCGTAGAGCAGGATTTCGAATTCGCCGGCGCCCGTGACAGAGGCGCGAAAGCCGGGCTTGCTGATGTTCGCAGCGCCGGGCTGCTTGAGGTTGGATGGTTTGAGCATGGTTTTATTCTTCGGGGTATCTAAAAAACAGGGGCGTCGACGCGTAGCCCACGCGCAACGCCCCCGCATTCACTGGACCGAAACTTTCCCGGCCACCAAAAGGAAGGACAAACATGAACCCGGGAAACGGCCAGTAAGGTCGAAGCTACGTGGCGGATTGCTGACCTACGCAGATTCCATGGGTACCTGCGTCGATCAGCTGAGAATCGAAGCGACGGAAGGCGATGATTCCCACGGAAAGGTAGTCTGCGTACCTCTCGACCAATCGCAGCACGGTGGTGCCGCTCTTCAACTCTCGCACCTTGAAGGTGGAGAGATCCCCGAACAGAATCGAGTAAGAATTGGCGGCCGGCGCCGCCATGTCGGCGTTGATGACGTAGGGGTGATCGAGGATGGTTGGTTTGCCGGGAGTAATATTAACCCCAGCGCCCTGAGAGAAACTCGCAGTCAAACCCGGCTGCCACAGGGGGCGATTATTGCCGTCCACCAGCTTCTTGAGGCCCTTGAGGACGGTGTCGTTGAACATCCAGTAACTGGATGGGTTCGATCGGTAAGCCGGGTCCACCGCGTGCTCCATGTTGACCAGGTCGTTATAGGACATTGTCGTAGTTTCGCCAGTCCCGAACGTGTTAACGTTGCCGGCAGCGACCGCCGCCGTCACGATGCCGTTGGGCTCCCCGGAGCCAGACCCCACAGTGCATTTCCAGTTGTAGAGGCGCCCGAGGCGGATCCCAAGCAGCCGAGCTATGAGGGCATCGATGTCGAAGGCCGAATCCTCGACCAGTGCGAGCGGAACAAGGACCAGATCGCTGCAGCCGATGTAGGCGTTGAAGGTGACCTGGCCGAACACCAAATCGGTTTCGGAGACCTGCACGTTCTGCCCGATGATACGGCCCTTGTTTGTCGTATCGTTGACAGTCGGCCAGGGCAGCGGATTTCCGATTTCGGTGGTGAACTTATCCACGGTCCCCGAGATGCCGCCAAACCACTTCATAGCCTCTTCCAGCATGAATGAGAAGCCCTGCGGAATCAGGTAGCCGCCCTGAGACGCTGTGGTGCTTTGGGCGTTGCGAATTCCCGCGCCGCCGTTGGAGACGAACCGGCTGGCCATGATTTCCCGATCCGTAGCCTCCAGATTCTCCATGCCGTGGCGAAGGAAATTACTGAAGGCTCGGTCGTGCGGATCGCGCTCGCGTTCACGGGCCCGCAGCTGGGCGGGCGTGAGTCTGAAGGTATCCTGAATCTCCTCCAGATCAGCGGCGCCAATTCCGCCGGCGTTATCGACCCGCGAGAGCGTATTCGAGATCGACTCGGCCCGTTCCGCACGCTTGATCGAGGCCTCGACGGCGGAGTAGCTGTCCGACATCGCGTCGAAGCTTTCCCGTTCCGCCGATGTAAGCCCGCGATTACCCTCTTTCTTCGCTTTGTTTACGATCGCCATCATCTGGTCCGAAAGGCGACCCAGTTCCTGCCGTAATTGCTTTTGGTACATTCGTTTTTTCCTTCTGTTGTTTTGCCTTGACTGCACTATGCCTCCCCAGCGTTCGCCCTGGCGAGCGCCGTTCGGCTCCCCCGTCTCCAGTCCGCGCCTTTTCCAACAACGACATCCGGAAAGGGCGCGCGTTTTTGCAGGAGCGCGGATTAAAGACTTTTGCAGACGTCTGCAACAGGCTTGTTTAAGCGAGCGAGACGCCGTGAATAGCAGTGGTGTACCAGACGCCGTCGAGTGCGATCAGCCGCAAATTCGAGCCGATGCGACCGAAGGTCGCCTTCGATTTGTCGCCGTTGATGCCAGCCGCTTGTGTGGTGACGATGTGCGAGCCGGGTGCGAGGGAGATGATCTCCAGTTCACACTCGTTATCTCCGCCCGCTCCCGGTACGCCGGGTCTCGGGAGCGGCAGGGTCAACTTCGAAGAAGCGCCCTCAACGCCGGGCCGGGCAAAGATCACGACGCGGCCGGCGGCAATCTCGATAAGCCGCGGGGTCGCCATCGTCTCGTACCGAGCGATCAGCAGGGCGCCCTTGGCAAACTTCACACTGACATTGCATCCCGGTACGGGCGGTCGCTCTTCGGGCTGCGGGTTACCTTCAACGATTCGAATTTTCTGCATGATTTTGTTCCTCTGAAAAACGTGTATCGGTCTCGTACTCCTCAAATTGGCCGGCGATAGTGACCCGCTTCCGAGATTCCGCCTCCACCTCTTCCCTGAGCCGGTCTCTAAGAACGCGATTCGTGCGCGCGTGTCTCTCAGGCCGAAATCGTGGAAGCCGAGCGCGGGCCGCAGATCTGCGGCGCATAGCCGCTAACGCTCTTTCCTCGGGGGTAATTCGCATCTTGTTGCTCGGTTCTTTGCAGACGTCTACAAAAAAGAGGCCTCGGGCTTGGGCTTTTACCGGATGAACAAAGTGCCTTGGTCGGCGGGCGGCGCCTGATCCCAGCCGAGCAGGCGGAAGAGCTTGCCGTATTCGTTCGAGAGCGCCAGTTCGTGTTTCACAAGCGGATGAATGCGGGGCTGATTGTGCTTATCGAGGAACGTGAAGGAACCGCCGAGGGCCGCGAGTTCGGCGCGCGCTTTCGCCAGTTGGTCGCGCACTTCGAGAAAGCGGATGAGCAGCGCGCCGGCCGGGGCGTCGAATTCGATAGTGCCGGTGACATGGACGAAGAAATTGCGGGAGACTTCGGTGAGGTGGCCCGGCGCGGCCTTAAGGTCGTCAGGTAGATCGCTCAAATCAGCGCGCGTAATCACAGAAAAGTTTCCATATAATCCCCGGATGGGCTTTTTTTGCCGGGCTGGCGGTCACGGGATATTGAAAATCGAAGGATTTTGCCCACCCCCCGCCATTCCTAGGCCGCTGGTGCGTTCGACGGAGGAAGGATAACCCTCTCGCCATCCCCCGGACGATAGGCCTGCCACCACTCATAAACGAGCGCCATCCAATCGACGCTGCTTACCTCGCCCCTGCAATCAAGCCGGGCGCACGGTCGAGGGTTTGCCAGAAGCCTCTCGCGGCAAACTTCCGCTGGAGTGAGCATCATAATCACCTCCGACGCATTCCACTTCGAACGAAGACGCGCGCGTAGCTGCGGGTCAGGCGCCGTCTCGATCACCCAAACCCGTTTCGGCAATACGGTCCTTTGCAGTTCGGCAAGCACCGCATCGCGAGCCGTGAAAACAAACGGCTTCAGGATCGCCGGCGTCTCGTGAACGCTCTGACCCGAGATCGCCGAGCCGATCTCATCGGTATCGAGGATCAGATCGCCGGGCAGAGCGTGCTGCCGTACGTAAAAACTCTTCCCGCCCAGCGGCGGCCCGCAGACCAACGTGACGCTATGCCGACGTAGAGCCGTGGCTGAGGTTCGGTGATGTTGTCGAAATCGAAGATCCATAATTGCTCTCTCTGTTCCCAACGTTCCCAACCTATTCGGCAAACTTCCTGTGCAACACAACACATGAGCATCTGGCTCGTATGTATACGAGATACGTTGGGAACATAGGAACACGTATCAAAATAAAACACTTAGGTTGGGAACAAGGTTGGGAACGATGTTGGGAACAAGGTTGGGAACAAGGTTGGGAACGACTGTCATCCCTTCGGCCTGTAGCGCCACTTACCCAGCTTGTTCCCATCCCGCGGCCGGAAACGTTCCCAACCCAACGACTTTAACGCGGCAGAGACAGACATCTGATCGGCCCGCGTCCAGAGCTTTTGCTCGCGACCTATGCAGTGATGCAGGATATCGTCGATGTCCACCGACTGAGCCGTTGAACTGAACGCCGCGACAGGATGCCCCTGAGAATTGAACCGCTCTGTCGGATGCTGTAGCCAGTCCGCAATGATGCTGTCCCAGGCGCCCGGCTGGTAACGTTCGGATTGCTCTAATTCGGCCTGCCTGATCGAGTTTTCATCCTGAAGCCACCATGCCGCGCCGGCGTCGAATTGCGCGACGGCTTCCGCCCACAGCTGGTCGCGGTCAAGGGCGAGCGCCCGGTTATCGATCCGCCCGCAGCGAACAGGCCAGAATCGGCGGGCGCCCGATTCGTCCTTCAGATAGGTATCAAAGTTGACTGAACCAATGAAAACACAATCCCGAGGCCATTCCACAACGTGCCGGCCATACGGAAGCCTGAAGCGATCAGAGTTGGAACTCATGAAAGCTTTGATCCGGCTCGCCTCTGCCCGGTTGATGCTGTCAAGCTCGGCGAGCTCGATGATCCACGCCCCATGGCACTGCATGGCTGCGTCTTTGCTGCCCAATTCCGCGATTTGGTCTGCGAAGTACTCACCCGCCAAAGTGCGCGCCGCGGTGGACTTTCCCGATCCCTGCGGGGCTTCCAGAACCAGCGCGCAATCCGCTTTTACACCAGGCCGCAAGATCCGGGCTACCGCCGAGATGGCCCAAAGCCGGCCGAACCTGTTCGCGATCGGTTTCGAGCTTCCGAGGTAGCGCTCACACCAGAGATCGAGCCGCTTGATCCCGTCCCAAACCAGCGTCCGCAAATAGTCCTGCACCGGATGAAAGCGGTCCGTCATAGCCACCGTCTGAACTGCCTCGCCGGCGAGACTCGTAGTTACAAACACGCCAGCGCGTTGAAGCCATTCGCATACTCGGCTATCGTCGGTGTCGGTCCACGGCTCACCAGCTGGCTTCCCCCACGGCGTTGCGCGGCGTGTGTGAACCTTAACCCTGAAGTCGTCGAACGCGAATAAGCGCCACCACTCCGGAGCCCTCGAAAGCGGCACAATTGCGTTAGCGAGAATCGGCCGCACTTCGCCGCGCGGAGATCGCAGTAACAACGCTTTCCACCCAGGGTCAGGGTCGCTCGCGCTGTTATCGCTCGAAAAATTCGCCCCGGCTGCGCTTCCCATCGTCGCGCGCGGTCGATGCCCGGAAGAGTGATTCCGGCCGCGCGGTTCAAAGTGTTCCCGAAACTGCTTCCAATCCTTGCCTTCGCAGCTTGCATGGAGGCACTTGAAACCGATCCGGCCGCCCGGCTGGCGAAACAGCGCGGCATCCGGCGCCTTGTGCTCCGGATTGAACGGACACTCCTTCAGCACCCATTTATCGGCGCCCTGATGTTGAACGGGCCCGCGCTCTATCTGGACGCCCCGCGCGACGATCCAGCGCTCCAGATCAAACTCGACGTGGGCATTACGCGATCCCGCCGCCCCGCCCCGCTGCGCGGCATCCGGCGTCGCGGGCTTGACTTCCGCGGCGAAGGCCTGCAGCTGCTCGATCGATACGGCCTCGATCAGCTCGGGCCGAGAAAGTATGCGGCTGAGTCTATGCGGTCGATCCTCCGTAGAATCGCCCTTGCGCGCCACTGTGCCGTAGAGCTTCGAAATCCGCGCGGCGTTGTAAACCGACCGATCCACGCTCACGCCGGCCGTGCCGTAACGCTGATCGGCGGCCGCCAAAACGTCCCTGATGAGATCGGCGGACTCCCGATCGTTCGGAAGGTCGATTCGATAGAGGAGATGGCCGCCGTTGCCTGAATCCGCGGAAACCGGCTCCGGCCAATGATTCCGCGTCAGGGCGCCGGCCGCAGACTGAGCGGCATCGAGCGCCGCGGCATGTTCCTCGCGAGTGCTCGATATGCCGGCGGGCCGCTTCGGGTCGAAATCGAGAAGTAACCACTTTCTTTTAACAACCTCAGCATCGCTGGTGGTCGTTTGCGCGCGCGACCTGATCCGGTTATTCGCGCGGGCGAGCACGTCGGCAGGGAGCTCGTTGAGCGTGACATAGACGCCTTGAGCCTTGCCGGCGATCGCCATCGCCGCACGCGCGAGCTTCTCCGCATCGGAGAAATAACCTGAAATCGTTCCATCACGTTCCGTCTTCGGCGCGCGTAGCTCGACGATCCCGCCAGGCTCAAGGAAAAGCGCAGCCGAGCGCCGAATCTCCTCAAGATCGGCTGGCGTTGTCATATAGGCGTTGAGTCAGAGCCGGTTGGGAATCCACCAGCCGGTAAACAACCCCGCCAGCAGCTCCGATACATTGAGCGGACCTATGGCCGAGGCTAACTCGGGGATCGGCGGCTTTGAAGCCGGCGCCGTGGAGGTGATGACATCCGCAGATCGGGCAGGAGCGGACGCGCCAGTTCCACGTGTCGCCACCGTCTTCGAGAATTGCCTCCGCGTCGGGAATTTCTCGAGGCGGCGTGATGAAGCGCGGCGGCGAGAATGAACTGCGGGCGGCAAAAAACTTTTGCTTGCAGACGTCTGCAAATGGGACCCTGCCGAAAGCGAAGCGCATAGGGAGAAACGGCTTCATCATCGGGATCGCTCCGCGTAGACTCGCTCCGCGACGGTCTGGGGAATTCGCAGCGTGACGTAGGAACGCTTTCCCGCCCGCGCGGTAGCCCGGCCGATCTTCAGTACGCCCGGAATGTCGATGAAAAGACGCCGAACGGTGGCCTCATCCAGCTGCCAGGCTTCCGCGAGCTCTTTCGGCGTGAAGTGCCTTTCCACTACAGACACGCCGCGAGATACGTTTTGAACCGACATTTCCAATTGATTGCGAAAGCAGGGCGAATCCGACAGCGTGGAAATAGCAGACCTCGCGCAAAACTTGCGCGGAAGCGTTTTTGAAAAGGTTACCTTGGGAAGCTTTCCCTTACCTCGGCAACGAGGGCCACCCGAGTCCAGAAATCCAAGAAGGCATAGGAAAAATCAAAGACAATCACATTGAGATCGCCGCGATCGCGAATGAATTTCCACAGATCTGCAACGGGCGCCTGACGTTCAAACTGATCAACCGTCACATACTTTCCCGTGTGCCGGTCCGGAAACAGGAGAATTGGATCCCATGGCAAAGGCGACGTCAAGATATTCGTGAGGGCATGGTTATCGTTCGACCCAAGAAACGTACCCAAGAATTTCTGGGCCAATGACACAGCTTGCTCAATCGGAACTCCAGCATCAGCGACGGCACGTATCATCGCCAGCAGCTTCACATCTGCCAGCGGGATGAGGCGCTCCTTTCCCCGCCCTGGCCGTTCATAGATGATCGGAAGGAGGTTGCGCCGGGCCCAGCTAACCAATCGATCCGACGTCAGTTTGGTGGACGCCAGAACCTCGGTGGTTGTCATCCCGGCCGGGAAGAACCTCTTCCAATCGGCGCTAACTTCTAAAATCCACTTCGATCTTTCTTCTGTCACGCGATTTCCTTTCTGAACCCGTTAAATTTGTTCGATTTATTTGCGTTGTCACGCTTCAATCGATCTTGCTCTTCCCGTTCAATCTCCGCGCGATCCCGGTTGATTCGCTGGCGGACCACGTCGGGCAACTCTTCAGTTCGCCTTAGATAGCAGCGATCAGTGACCAACTTGAATGCGTCGCTGTTCTTCATGCTGTCAGGCGCGCCATAAGCCTTATTGCCCACGACGCCGAGCCGTGGTGCGGTCTGCGAGCCCGGCTCGCAGCCGTCCCACCAGATAACACCATGGCGGTCATTAACGATAGATCGCTCAACCTGCCGGGCTCGCTCAATCTGCTGGGACCGCCTCAGCTCAGCATCATCGATGAGCTTGATACTCGTCCGATCAGCTTCAGACCGCACGTACACTGCAATGCCCCGGCGGACCATGTCGGCGGCGCGACGGGCCGACGTGTGCGTTGCAGCATCGCGCGGATTTATGATCCTGACGGGTGGGGATCGTCGCTTTTCTGACATGGGGGATCGTTCTCAGCCGCTCAGCGGGGTTCGGTTGCGGCGTCCAACCTACGAGTACGGCTATGTGGCCGTACTTGAAAGGTTATATGACAGTTAGTGGGTTTGTCAACACGTCAGATCAGAAATGTTTTGGCTGCGGAAATGGACCGTGTACCGACGTGTACCAAATCGTCAGACTTTGTGCATTTCTACAGCTTTTAGCCTAATACGGAATCAGTAACTTGCGTGGAATCAGTCCGAACTATTCGTTCGACCCCCACTGGCTTCCGCCAACTTTCAGCAGATTTACCTGGCCGCGGTTAATTGCGCGGGCTGCGCCAGAAGCTTCGCGGTATCGAGCGTCACCCTGCCATTGACGCGGGCCACGATCTCGGTGCCCGCCAGAATGATTGCATCTTTACCGTGCGTCATCAGTAAAACGGGAGCGGCCGGCCAAAACATCAAACTGGTAGCCGCAACGCTGTTGGTGGTGTTTCCGATGTGGTCCCCCGCATCCTCCGTTTGGCCGCCGCGCAGAGGCACTTTTTCGCCATCCGGCAGACGCACCGATTCAACGTTCAGCTCCAGCCTGCCTCCATGCCCCATGCGCCCCCTGCGCTCGACATCGGTCACCGTTCCCGAGGCAAGGGCTCCTTTGGGAATCACAATCATGTCACCGACTTTTACCGCTTCGAGCACCTCAAGGTCCACCGTCTGGTGGTCGCTGGCATCGGCCGACGAAAGATTATGTAAGAGGCGAAGTCTGACCGGAGTGGAGTTTTCGAGAACCGTCGGGTCTGCCAGCGCCTCGACCACAGGCGGAACCGGCCGGGCTGGGGCCGCGGCCATTGTAGCGGGTTCAGGCCGGGTTGCGAAGGGGACGACGGTTGTTGCGGAAGCCACGGAAGACGCGGAAGACATTGAAGCCACGGGCGCGACCGGCGCTGGGGGCGCTGGGGGTGCTGCAGGTACCTCAGGCGCGACGGGGGCTACAGTCGCAACCTGCGCCTCGGGAGCCGGCGCAGCGACGGAAGCAGCGATTATGGGGGCCTTCACAGCGGGAGCAGGTGGAACGACAATATGGGCGTCCACATTCATGTACTCCCGGTAATGAATCGCGTCAAAAATCTGCGCGACATCGCCGGCCGATGCACCCGCTTCCATAAGCCGGTTGCGTTCCCCGTCGTTGATGTACAAGTCGATCTTTTTGGCCGTCCTGATCGTCTGTATGATCGTCCGCAACGGGACCCCGCCGGAAACCATAGCCAGTATCGTGGACATCGTCACCCGCGGCGCCGCTGTCTGGCCGTTCACCTGGCCCGTGAGAAACGCCGACGTGGCCAGCGCCAACACTAAAATCGCGCGGTTCATGATTGTCTCCAATTCCGGATTTATATCCAATTCTGACCATAGCCCGATCCGGAGGGCCGTACAAGCTATCTAAGGTTTACATACCACTCACTTTCGGGTTTTGGATGCCCTGCTACCCTCGATAGCCGCCAAGGCTTGCGGCCAACCCGCCGTTCAGGTACTGTTAAGAACAAGAGAGTCCTTCGAGAAAGTCACACGCTGGTCATGCCGCATTGGGCGGGCGAAATCACCTATTACGAAGAATTGGGAGTGGCGCCGGACGCGTCGCCGGAACAGATTCACGATGGTTTCCGGTCGCTGGTCCGGTTGCTTCATCCCGATCAGCAGACAGACCCGCAGCTGAAAGAAATCGCCGAGCGGCAGATGCGGAAGATCAATCGGATCTACGCGGTGCTGTCCGATCCGGACCGCCGCCGCCGATACGACGACAGCCTTGAAGAAGACCATCGGCCCCCCACCATCATCTTCAACCCCTCGTCGGAGGTGAACATCCGGCGCCTGATGTCTCGGCTGGTTTGGGTGGGCGCGGGACTGGTTGGCGTTGTGGTCCTCATTTGGTTGGCCTCTTCCGGTCCCGCCGCGCAGCCTGTGCGGAGCCGCGAACGGGCAGGCAACACGCCAAGGGGCGGTTCTCTGGGATCCAGCGTCGGCGATCTGGTGGCTGAGAATGAACAGTTGCGCTCGGATCTGGGTGCCGCGCGGGGGGAGCGTGACGCGGCAATCCGCCAGTTGCGCCGCGCGCATGGCTTTGGGGCTAAGAATCCGGGCATCGAGGAAGTACAGCCGGAGGAGGAACCGCTGCCGGTCCGTCCCTCCCTGCCGCTCTCCGCTGCCGTGACAGAACTTCCTTCGCCGATGAAGCCCACTGTAGCTTCGCCACCTTCCAGACCTCTCCGGGATGCGCCGGTTCGTCCCTCTGCAGCGCCCGTCCAGTCCTTTGCGGGATTCTGGTTTTATTCCCGTGGCGCACAGGGGGGCCCTCACAACAACGTGGCGCTCTATCCACCTGAGTTCATCGAGGCGACAATCGATGAACATGGCGGCGTGGTAACCGGCAAGTACCGCGCCCGATACGAGATTGTCGACCGCGCCATTCCGCCCGACGTGAATTTCGAATTCAGCGGGACGGCGAACGGACCCGTCGTGGTGTGCCCCTGGACTGGACCCGGGGGCGCCAAGGGCCAGATCACCTTGAAAATTACCACCGACAATGTGATGCAGGTCGATTGGAACACGAGCAGTCTGGGCAGCATGCAGGGGCTGGTAGCCGGGACGGCGAAGCTGACCAGACGAATCGACTAGGTGCTGTGTCTCTGCTGTTGCATAACCGCTCCCTCTCGGTCACGGCTCGGTAAAACCACGTTGTATGCGAGCCGCGACCGTAAGGGAGCGGTAAGAATATGGGTTGTCAGAGTTTGGCGGCGGCGGCTTCGTCGATATACCAGATCATCTCGGGAGAGGCGATCTGCGAGGGCATGTGCAACGTATCAGCCGGTTCGCGCAACACCTTGCGGAGCCCTTCCTGCTTATCCGCACCAGTCACCAGGCACAAGGTATGCCGGGCGCGTTCAAGCACCCCGGGCAGCAGCGTGACGCGATGCTGTTTGAACTTTTCCACCCAGACGGCGGCGGCGATCCCCGTATGGTTATGGATCAATGGTTCGCCCGGAAACAGGCTGGCGGTATGCATATCCGGTCCCATGCCCCGCTGGATCACGTCGAAGACCGGCAACTCGCCCGGCTGCAGCTTGAATGACCGGCTGATATCGTCGGCATAGAGGATGGCCGCTTCGTCGGGAATTATCTCGCCATGGATGCGATGCAGTTGCCCGGCGGCCAGATGAATCGAATCCAGCAGCGATTCGCGCGTCATGCGGTAATTGCTCTGCTGATCGTCGACGGGCACGCAGCGTTCGTCGACCCAGTACAGGTCGACGTGTCGCCAATCGAACTTCTGCCGCGCCATCCATTCGAACATGATGCGGGGGGTGCTGCCGCCGGAAACCGCGAGAGTAGCCGAGCCGCGCTCGCGCCAGGCCGCTTCGAGTAATTCGAAGATCGCGGCGCCACACGCCTCCGCCGCGCTTTTCGCGTCCGTGGATTTCTTGATTTGAACGCTCATGCGGTGATTTTGTTCAGCGCCGCCTCAAAAACCTGGTCGTGCACCACGATGCTGAGCTCGGTGTTCAACAATTCCTCATCGGTGCCCGACGACATGCTGGCCCGTTGATGCAGGTTCCCGATGTCATATTCGGCCGCACCCTGGCTCAGCGTCACGGTCAGGTTATCGTCCACCCGGATGACCGTGGGCTTGCCGTTACCGGCGCTCTGGTTTCCCTTCAAGCCCACATGTGTGGTCGGGAGCGAGGATTGGAGCCAGGCTTCCAGATAACGGGCCTCCGCACCGGCTTCCTTGCCGGCGTACTCGATGGTGATCTGCTTCGGCACACGGTCGTCGAGCAACTGGGCCAACAGCGCCCGTATCTCGGTAATGCGCGTCCAGGCCAGATCGCCCGTAATCAGACCGACATCCAGCAAGCCGCCCAGTTCGCCAAATCCGGGAGCCCCGGCACGCCCTGAATCGACGATGATCTTATCGCCCAGCGAGAGAATCTTACGCAGCGCACCCGCGCGCACGATCCGAGCCGACCGCAAAATGATGACGCGCGGCAAATCCGGCACCGCCAGCGGCATGACGATCGAAGCCACATCCGCCAGGCGATTCATGGCGGACGTAATCTCCACCTGCTCGCAGCAGATCTGACGCCGATGGCCGAAGGGCATCTGGCACTGCGCGAAGACTCTGTAATCGAGGAAGTCTTCGCCCTCCCGCAGGCGCACCACGATGGCGCGGCTGGGGTGTTCCTTCATCAGGTCGCCGAGAATCGCGCTGAGTGCAATTGAATCTTCTTCGTCGTCGACAAAGCTGATCAGCGTCATGGCGCAGGCGCGCAAAACGCCGCCGCCGTGGGATTCCGCCATATCGGTTTCGGCGGTATCGACGGTTCCGCCCGCGTCCGGCTTCGCCATGGAAGTCCAGAGTTCGCCCAACTCCTTGAGAATCTTGTCGGGCTTGATGGGTGCGCCGCCCGGGGGCTGACTAAGGGTAGTAGATTCGGGCACTTTTATGGCCTCCTCCAGGTATGACCCCAGCGGGCGAGCATTTCGTCCGCCGCCGCAGGCCCCCAGGTTCCCGCCGGATAGTTCGGGAAATTGAATCGCTGGGTGCTCCAGTAATCGAGGATCGGCTGCACGGCGGACCAGCTTGCTTCCACCATATCCTGGCGCGTGTAGAGCGTGGCGTCGCCCGTGATGGCGTCGAGCAGCAGCGTCTCGTAGGCTGACGGCGAACGTTCGCCGAAGCTGGAGCCGTAGTTGAAATCCATCGAGACCGGGCGCAACTGCATACCCGAGCCGGGGCGCTTCGACACGAACTTGAGCGAAATCCCTTCCTCCGGTTGAATGCGCAGGATCAGCATGTTCGGCACGGTTTCGGCACCCGCCGTAGCCTTGCGGAACATGGCGAGAGGCGCGGTGCGGAACTGAATCGCAATCTCACTCACGCGCTTCGGCAACGCTTTTCCGGTACGAATGTAGAAGGGAACGCCGGCCCAGCGCCAGTTATCGATCAGGAAAGTGACGGCGGCGTAGGTATCGGTCTGGGCTTCGGGGCTGACGCCTTTTTCCTGCCGGAAGCCGACCACGTGCTGACTGCCGGAGCGCCCGGGACCGTACTGGCCGGCAACGGCATTGTCCGCCACCTGCTCGGGCCGCATGATGCGGATAGCGCGCAGCAGTTTGGCTCGCTCGTCGCGAACCGCATCGGATGTAAACGAGGAACCCGGCTCCATCGTTACCGTCGCCAGCACCTGCAGCAAATGGTTCTGGATCATGTCGCGCAGCGCGCCGGCTTCCTGATAATAAGCGCCGCGGCCTTCCACGCCGATCGATTCGGCGGCGGTGATCTGCACGTGATCGATGTAAGTGCGGTTCCAGAGTGGCTCGAAGATTCCGTTG
This sequence comes from Terriglobia bacterium, assembly GCA_963719785.1. Classification (GTDB taxonomy): domain Bacteria; phylum Acidobacteriota; class Terriglobia; order Bryobacterales; family Bryobacteraceae; genus BOG-234. Next base: position 267,393 of record CAVRCX010000018.1, on the reverse strand, counting down.
CCGAAGCGGAACGCCATGATGTTCTGGACCGTTTCCTTGCCCAGATAGTGGTCGATCCGATAAACTTCGCTCTCCTGAAAGCACTTCTGCAGGCGGCCATTCAGCACGCGCGCACTATCGAGATCGCGGCCAAATGGCTTTTCGATGACGATGCGGCGCCATCCGTCGCCCTTATTCAGACCGGACGCGGCCAGCCCTTCGGCGATCTCGGCGTACTGGCTGGGCTGCGTCGAGAGATAGAAGAGAACGTTGCCTTCCGTCTTGCGCGCCTCCTGGACTTCGGCCAGGCACTTACCCAGCTCCTTGTAGGACTCGGGCTGCCCCACGTCGCCGGCCAGATAGAAGACGCCTTGGGCAAAGGAACGCCAGAGATCTTCATCGAATGGCGAGTCCTCAAGGAATTTCTTGACGGAATCGTGCATACGATCTCGAAACTCGTCGTTCGTCATGGCCGTGCGGGAAACGCCGACAACGGCGAACCCGGGAGCGAGCCGGCCTTCAAATGCCAGGCGGTAAAGCGCGGGCATCAGCTTGCGCTTGGTCAAATCGCCATTAGCGCCATAAATGACCACCGCGCACGGCGGCGTCTTGCGGTGAAAACGAAGTGGGTCCTGCAAGGAGGTTTCTTGCGACATCAGAGCCACATTAACAGATGCCTCGAACAAAGGGTAGATGCTGCGGCGATTTTGCATGATTAAGTCTGTGAATACTGTGTTCGCGCGAGTCCTGGGCGCCACTTATGTAGTAATTTGGGCGTACCTCGGCGGGTTCCGCGGGGCGTTCTGGCGACTGCGTGAGAGGCTCCGCGAGCGGGATGCTCCGGGCGTCGCCGTCACCGTGGTTATACCCGCGCGCAATGAGCAGCAGTTGGTCGGACGGACAGTCGCCTCGCTGCGGGCTCAACGAAGCGATTCGTCGCTGCGCATCGTGGTGGCGGATGACGAAAGCTCGGACTCTACCGGAGAAGTCGCTCGCGCGGCTGGGGCGAATGTGGTGATGCGTGTCGGCCCACGGCCACCCGGATGGAAGGGTAAGCTGTGGGCCGTTGCGCAAGCGATCGGGCGCGAACCCACCGATTCCAAATATTTTCTGTTGACGGATGCGGATATTGAATACGCTTCCCCTCTAATCCTGTCATCTCTCCTCGCCCAGGCGGCCGAGGGTTACGATCTGGTGAGCGTAATGGTTCGTCTGCGGTGCGAGTCGTGGGCAGAGAAATTGCTGGTTCCCGCCTTCGTTTTCTTTTTCTTCAAGCTTTATCCGCCGGCGTGGGGCACGGGGGCGGCGGGTGGCTGCATGCTGATCCGCGGCGAGACCCTGCGGACGATCGGAGGCATCGACAGTATCCGCGACGCGCTGATCGACGATTGCGCATTGGCGAAACGAGTCAGTGCCGCGGGTGGGCGTGTTTGGCTGGGTGTTTCGGACCTCGAAATCCGCAGCGTCCGCGAATATGGATCGACAAAAGACATTCGGGCCATGATTGCGCGCTCGGCGTTTGCGCAACTCAATCACTCGACCTTGTTGCTGATCGGCACTGTGTTCGGAATGTTCGTCACCTACCTGGCCCCGATTGTCCTGGTCTCCTCCGTGGACCGCCTCGCGGTGGGACTCGGGCTGGCGGGCTGGACCGCCAGTGCCATGCTCTTCCTTCCCACCGTCCGCATGTACGGCGCGCCCATCTGGACCGTCTTGTGCCTGCCCTTCATCGCCGCGTTCTACCTCGTGGCGACCATCGAATCGGCCATAAATTACTGGAGCGGCCGCGGCGGCTCATGGAAAGGCCGTGTGCAGGACGGCAAAATTTGACTTGTTGCGCCCCCCCAACCGCCCTCAGCATCCGCTCAGCGTCGAGGTACTGATGCCGTGCAGAGCGCCGTCTAACCCGTAGCGGCGCCTTGCCGACTGAAGGCTAAACTCCAGGCATGGATAGGGTCGAAGAGATCGAGTCCGCTATTGATCGCTTGCCGCCTGAGGATTAAAAGCGCGTTGTTGCATGGCTTCGGGACCATGAGCAATCGCGGTGGGACGAACAAATGGATCGCGATTCATCTGAAGGCAGACTGGACTTCCTGTTCACGGAAGCCGAAGACGAATCCGTCGCCGGTCTCCATCGCGAGTGGCCGCAGCGAACGTGAAATCGATCGCGAGCCGCGTTTCTGGGAACTGTTTCACCCTTTCCGCCGGACGCACAACGCGTAACACGTCAAGTCGAAAGGATGGCCGATGCCTATACAGGTAGAATAAAACTATGGTGCTCAATGCGCACGAAGAATCGTTGATAAGCGTTGTCCGGGCTCTTCCCCCGCAGGAAGCCGGCAAGGTCTTGAATTGGGCGCGCCAGCTTGCAGATCTTCAAGGTCAGCGCACCATTGAATGGTCCGACTCCTGGACTGACGAAGACCTCGCCGAGGCAAGTGCAGCCGCACTGCGGCGCTTCGAAGACGAAGAACGGGCAGACCTCTGAGGCCCGGCGACGTCGTCGTGGGAGCCTTTCCGGGGGCAAAACTGACAAAGACGCGGCCCGCCGTCGTGCGTCGTTGTGGGAGTGATCACAACACAGGCTCCCCAGCCAATGGCTCCAACCGATTGTGAATTAGCCGATTGGCAGCAGGCGGGGCTGCACGCTGCGTCGTACTTCAGACTGTTCCCGATCACTTTCCCGCAGCGTGAGGTTCGCTTGATCGGCAGGCTCTCAGAGGCGGACTGGAAGTCTGTGCGGGCGTGCCTGAAAGTGGGTTTAGGCAGCGAGTAGCTCTGGTCGGAGTATTCGGCGACCTGGCCGATTTGTCGTTTTAAACCGGCCAATGTTCTGTGCGCTCTCGGTAAGGTCCTGTGGGGAACGGCAGGGCATCCGCTCCGATCAAGCGGGATTATCGCGTTCAAGTTTTCGTAATTCGGTGAGTAATTCATCCCGGCTGTGGCCGAGTTGCTGAGCGGCGAGTTCTGCGGCCGGCTGCGTCAGTTCCCCAGCCGACAGAAGATTCTGGAGCCGGGTAGCTTCACTTTCAAGCCTTTTCAGCATCCGTTTCAGGTATGCGAGTCGGGTGCTCCTGGATTGCATCTGGTTGAGGATTTATCCTCCTATGACTTCACGATCAGAATGCCAGACCGGTTATCGTTTGGCGGGGCTGGCGGCGCGTAACGCAAAGCTGTATTCTTCTTTTCGTTCGAAACTGATTTAGCCGGAGGGTGAAGGCCCGGCCAGTCGATCGAAAACTTTGGCAGAGAACGGTCATCGGCGGGCCTTCACACCAGCCGTGATTCTTTTTATCGCACTGCCAGAGGCGAAAGACAACATCGACCCGGGGTGATCCCGCTGGACCTGCTGCCGCGGCGATGTCCGGTTTGCGGGAGCCACACGATCATTGGCCATGGACGACGGCTCCGTCCAGCCCATGATGACCGGCGAACTTGCATTTGGGTGCGGCGTGGAATCTGTCGACCGTGCGGGAAGACCTTCACGATCTTGCCGGATTGGCTGGCGCCAGGCGCGCCTTTCAGCTTGCGTTGCCGACAGCAGGCCTGTGCACGGATCGCCGCCGGCGAGTCCACCGAGCAAGCCGCACCTCACTGCAAGGATCCGGCCCGTTTGCCGGATTCCTCTACCGTGCGCCGATGGGCGCAGCGTCGATTGTCCAGCGTGTGTTGCTGGATGAAGACGGGAACCATCGTCGCGTATTTTTTGCGCGCGCCCACCATCGTTGCCTGGGATCTGAGCGCGCTCTGCCGTATTCTGCCGATCGAGGCAAGAAGTCCATGAGTCGCGAGGCCCTCGACGAGTTGAAACGACAGATTCGCCTGCTGGAGTATCTGCAGGCCCATGATTGGCATCCGGCGCGGCCACTCAGCCGCGGTCGGTGGATGGGACTGTGCCCATTGCATGGAGATCACAAGCCCAGCTTCCTGGTCGATCCCAACAGAAACCTTTTCTACTGCTACGGCTGCGGGCGTGGCGGGGACGTGATTCGCTTTGCAGAACTCTATCACCAGGTGAAGTTCTCGCAAGCTTTGGCACTGCTGCGTCAATGGCGCGGTGCGGAGCCTCTGTTGCACGAAGCCGCACGTTTCTATGGCATTCAGTTAGACCGCCATCCCGAAGCGGTGGCCTACCTGCTCCGACGCGGAATCCGCTCGCCGGAACTGACCGAGCACATGCGGATTGGCTACGCACCCGGAGGTTGCTTGCGGGGTTGGCTGACGCAGTTGGGTTACCCGCTCGATGCGCTTTGTCAGGCTGGCCTGGTGACCAGCGCGGGGTACGACGCGTACGTGCATCGTATTGTGTTCCCGCTGGAGGGCAATCTTTATGGCCGTAGTCTTTCGACTGCGGCTCCGCCGCACCGGTTTTTGCCAGGCGCGAAAGGCGGCTTGTACGCCTGGGAGCAAGTCCGGCGGTATCCGGAAGTGATTCTGGTCGAAGGCCTGTTCGACTATGCCGTCTTGCGGCAAGCGGGTTTTCACAATGTCACCTGTTCGCTGGGAACTCACCTCAATGAGCCCCAGTTTCGACAGCTTTGCGGAGGCCCGCGAACGGTCTATCTGGCTTTTGATGCCGACGCGAACGGCAGTGGTCAACAGGCCGCGCAATCGCTTGCCTGCCGACTCAGAGAGCATGGAATGGACGCTCGCAGAGTTCGGTTACCCGAGGGCCACGACCCGAACAGCCTTTTTGTCCAAGGCGGCGATGCCCGCCGGTTTCAAGCACTGTTGGAGGCAGCTCTGCCATGACATTTCGTGTTCTTCACGAGCCCTCCACCAACCAGGCACGATGCCCGTACCGCGTCATCGTGCAGGGGACAGGGCGCGAGATTGGCTGGATCAATCGGTATCTCGATTACGAAACCCTTCGCCGCCTGGCGGACAGCACCCTGAAAAGTTATGCGCATGAGTTACTGCACTTTCTCCGTTGGTGGGAGAGTGTTCATCATACCGACGCGATCAACAAAGATGCACTCACCGAATCGACACTGCTGGACTACGTGCGATTCCAGTCCAGTCAAGAACGCGAGTTGACCGGCGGCACCATCAACCAACGCGTCGCCATTGTCGATCGTGCTTTGCGCATCGTCTTCCCTGATGCTCCTGGGCAGGTTGCTCCCGGGTTTCAGCAGACGTATTGGCAGCGTGCGCCGATGGGCATCGGCAGACCGCGGCTTGCCTTGAGCCGGTTGCGGGTGAAGACGCCCAAACGCACCATATCCCCGCTGTCCGTGGATGAGGTGGCGCGTTTCTGGTCCAGTTTCCGCACCTCGCGTGACCTGGCAATCGTAGGATTGATGCTGTTGCAGGGACTTCGCTCCCAGGAAGTCCTGGATCTGAACCGCGACGACTTGCTGTTGTCGGAAGCGCAGATTCGCGTTCGCGGCAAGGGTAATAAAACTCGCTTCCTGCCGCTGGCTCCTGAAGCGGCTCAGTTGCTCGATCATTATCTGCGGCTGGAACGGCCGCATAACTCGACCAATGCTTTGTTCGTTTCTCTGAAGGGCTCCGCTCGCGGCGCCCGGATGACCCCAGCGGGGCTGCGCTCGCTGTTTCGCCATCATCGTCGGACCACCGGCGTCAAGATCGCCAATCCGCATCGTTTTCGGCACACCTTCGCCTCGGATATGGTGCGTGCCGGCGTCGGCCTGCCAGCACTCATGCAGTTGATGGGGCATGCGCAAATCCAGACCACCCTCGTCTATATGCAGGTCACGCCCCTGGAGGTTTATCAGCAATATGCTCGAGCGGTCGCTCAGCTCATCAGGCCTGTACCACTGGCCCCGGCATGAAACTCTGTCGGCACATTCCTGTCGACCATCCACTGGCTCTCCAGTTCCAGCGAGCCGTCGAGTCCCTCACTGCCGCCCAGGTGTGGGATTCGGCGCGCCAATACCGTGGCACCGCACGCGACTTCCTGATTTATCTCGGTGAGAATCATCCGCATGTTACTTCGTTAAATCAGCTGCGCCGCGACCCACATGTCCTTGGCTGGTTTACCCACCTGCGCTTGTTGAAACCGGCCGTCTATATCTCTCGCCTCATGCGCCTGCGGTGCATCCTGGAAGAACTTGCCTGGACCGCGCAACTTCCCGATCTGGCTCATCTGATCCGTCGCGAGGATTCTCCGCGGCCACCTCAACGTCTTCCCCGTGCCTTGACGGCGCAGCAGGACCAAGTAATCCAACAGGCGCTATTCCAGCGCAACGATCTGGCGGCTAACATCTTCCTGCTGCTGCGCCACACCGGTATGCGCATCGGTGAGTGTGTCGATCTCTCCTCGGAATGCCTTCGCAACGTTGCTGCGGACCGTTGGGCCATTCACGTTCCCCTCGGAAAGTTGAAGACGGAACGCATGGTCCCGATAGACCCGTTCGTCTGTGAACTCGTTCAACGCCTGCGCTTCTTCCGCTCTTTCGACCCCCTGCCGCCCGACGGCCACCTGCTGGCCCGTCCCCACGGCAAGCCCGCCTTGATCCGTCAGTTGCGCTTCTACCTGCACGAAGTCTGTGCTGCGGCCGGCATCACCACTCCCATCGTTCCGCACCAACTCAGACACACCTACGCCAGTGAGATGATCCGCTCGGGCGTAACCATACCAGCGCTCATGAAACTCCTCGGCCACAAGGATCCAGGGATGACCCTGCGGTACGTCGAGGTTACCGCGAATGATTTACAGCGCGAGTTCCGTCTGGCCCGATCCCAACCTCGCCATCTTGTCCCACAGCCGAAGGCACCGACCATCTCGCCCCGCGCTGGTGTAGACGGCATTGTTGACTCGCTGCTCTTCGCTCAACACGCAATCGAGATGTTCCGCCGGTCCCTACCCGACGGCGCTTCGAAAAGCCGCCTCGACCGGCTTTCCAATCGCTTGACTAAGATCCTCTCAGAAACCCGCAAGCTCAACCCGCCTGGATAACGGGCAGAGATTGGCCGGATAAGTCGGCATTACCGACTTGTGTCAATGGCGTGAAGCAACGCCCCAGAAATGGTGCGCATGATTCTCTGCGCTCGGGTGATTGCAAGCTTTGACTTTCCGGCCAACGCCCGCACCCTGACCCGCACGGTAAAATTTGACTTGTTGCGAACCCTCCTCGCCGCCCTCACGCTTCCCCTCGTCCTGGCTGCCCAGGAGCATCACAAATTGCTGGTCATTTCGATCGATGGTCTGGACGCGCGTTTCTTCAGCGATCCCGCGCTCAAGGTCAAAGCCCCCAACATCCGCCGGCTGATTCGTGAGGGCGCCAGCGCCACCGTGGTCGGCGTGGCTCCTTCCGAGACCTGGCCCTCGGACATATCGCTGGTCACCGGCGTCTCGCCCTGGCAGCACGGAATTATCGCCAACGATCAGACGGGCAAACTGAAAACCCCGGCGCTCTGGGATGTGGCGGCGAAGAGCGGCCTCACGGTCGCCACCATCTACTGGCCGGTCACGGCGGACGCGAGCGTGGCCTTCGATTTTCCCGAGATCCGGGAGACGCGCCGGGCCGACGCCATCCCGTTCGACGCGGTGGCGCAGAAGAGCCGGCCCGCCGGCATTGTCGACCACATCGAAAAAATGTTCCCTTCTTTTCAAAAGCAGATCTGGGACGATTCCAATTCGGCCAACGCCGCCACCTACCTGGAAGCCGTCGACAAGCCGGATCTGATTCTGGTCCACCTGACCGAAGTGGATGCCGAGCAGCACGAGACTACCGCACGCAGCATCTACGCTCGCGACATCCTCGAAACGGACGACGAGCTGATCGGTCAGATGCTGGCGCAGGTGGCGAAGTCGGCGCCGGGAACCATTGTGGCGCTGGTATCGGATCACGGATTCGAGAACAACAACCGTGTGGTGCGTCCGCGCGTAATGCTGAAGCAGGCGGGAATCAAGGGGCGCGTCGAAGTGGCCGACGGGCTGATCGGCACGCCCGATCCGGACGTTGCCGCCCACCTGAAAACTATGGTGGGGCAAGGGCGCAAGTCCGGCATCGCGCGGGAGGTTCCGATGGCAGAGGTGCGGGCGCGCGCGCCGGCGCTGGGGCGCTGGGTGGCCGCCTTCGATACCCTGCCCGATTACGTCGCGAGCGATGAGGATCATGGGCCGGCAATCGGACCCGGTACTCATCTGGGAGCGCATCTGTTCTGGCCCACGCGTCCGGGCTATCGCGCCGTCTTCGTATTGTCCGGCGCCGGCGTGCATCCCGTGAAACTGGGCGAGATCGACATGTTGCAAATCGCACCGACCCTGGCAGAAGTTCTTGGGGTGAAACTGCCCGCCGCGAAATCTACTTCCTTATGGCACGCGGTTTCCCGCTAATCTGGTTCCTGCGACAGATGAACAGGCGAAAGCGCCTGTTCCACAAGACAGATGGGAAAAGGTTATGACTGACTGGATAGACGTTTCGGTTCCCGTACATAACGGCATGGTGCATTGGCCGGGCGACCCGCCGTATCACATTCAGCACGTCCACGATCAGAAGAAGGGCGACGTCTGCACCGTCTCGCGTGTCGGCATGGGAGTCCACACCGGCACCCACATGGATGCGCCGCGGCATTTTATCGAAGGCGCCGCCACCATAGACGAGATGCCGCTCGATGCTACCCTGGGCCCGGCGCGCGTGATACAGATCCGCGACAAGAAGTCGATCCATCGCGAAGAACTTCTCGAATATCAGATCGAGAACAACGAGCGCGTTCTTTTCAAGACCGGCAACTCGGATCATCTCTGGAATAAAGATGAGTTCGACGAAGACTTCATCTTCATCGCGCGCGATGGCGCCGAATATCTGGCGGAATGCGGCATTCGATCGGTAGGCGTGGATTATCTCTCAGTGGGGGGCTTCCGCGAAGACGCCGTCGAGACTCACCAGACGCTGCTCGGCGCGGGCATCTGGATTATCGAGGGGCTGAACCTGAGCGGCGTCGAACCCGGCCTGTACGAAATGATTTGCCTGCCGCTGAAACTGATCGGTTCGGAAGGCGCGCCCGCACGGGCGATTTTAAGGAGCATCGAATGAAAGCCGCCGCCGTCTTTCCGGGCAGGAAATCGCTGAGTCTCGTACCCGACTTTCCCGAGCCGCGGATCCAGAGCAGCACCGGCGTGAAATTGCGCATCCTGAATGTGGGGGTATGCGGGACGGATCGCGAGATCGCTTCGTTCCTCTATGGCACGCCGCCCGATGGCTCAGATTATCTGGTGATCGGCCACGAGTCGATCGGCGAAGTGATCGAAGTGGGCCCGGAGGTAGAGCACTTTAAACCGGGCGACCTCGCCATCCCCATGGTGCGCCGGCCTTGCAACCATCCCGACTGTTACGCGTGCCGCGCGGGACGCCAGGACTTCTGCTACACGGGAGATTACCGCGAGCGCGGCATCATGAAGATGCACGGATTCATGACCGAGCGCGTGGTCGACGACGCAATCTACATGAACGCCGTGCCGGGGGCGATTCGCGAAGTCGCCGTATTGGTGGAACCGCTGACCATCGCCGAGAAGGCTTTGCTGCAGGTTCTCGAGATACAGAAGCGGTTGACCTTCAGCGCCCCTCCGGGTAATGCTGTGGTGCTGGGCGCGGGGCCCGTCGGCCTGCTGGGCGCCATGACGCTCAAACTCCACGGCTACGACGTCACCGTGTATTCGCGGGAACGTGAACCCAATCCGTCAGCCCAAATCGTAAAGGCCATCGGCGGCAAATACATCTCTTCGCAGGATTGCGACATCAACCGCATGGCGGCGCAGACGGGCAACATCGATCTGGTCTATGAGGCCACCGGCGTTTCCCGATTCGCCATCGACGTACTGCATGTGCTCGGCCACAATGGCGTTTTCGTGCTGACCGGCGTGCCCGGAAATCATGGGCCCAGGCCCACCGACACCGATGCGATCATGCGCGATATGGTGCTGAAAAATCAGTGCGTAGTGGGTACCGTAAATGCCGGCAAGGACGCTTTCGAACATGCCATCGCCGATCTCACGCAGGCCTGGGCCAAATGGCCGGCTGCCGTAAACGGCCTCATCACCGGGCGCTTTCCTATCGAACAATTCACCGAACCCATCGGCCACCAGACCGGCATCAAAAACATTATCGAGATCGGTAAATGAATCCGGAGCAGATTCGCCTCGACGAGGACGCCAAGCGCGAGAAGGACTGGAAGCGCTGGGGGCCTTACCTATCGGAACGCCAATGGGGCACCGTGCGCGAGGATTACTCGGCCACGGGCGAATGCTGGACGCACTTCCCGCACGATCAGGCGCGCAGCCGGGCCTATCGCTGGGGCGAAGACGGATTGATGGGATTTTGCGACCGGCAGGGACGGTTGTGTTTCTCGCTCGCACTGTGGAACGGCCTCGACCCCATTCTCAAGGAGCGCCTTTTCGGCCTCACCAGCGAACAGGGCAATCATGGCGAAGACGTGAAGGAATGCTATTTCTATCTCGAATCCACGCCGACCCATTCCTACGCGAAGGCGCTGTATAAATATCCGCAGCACGAGTATCCCTACCAGCAGCTGGTCGAGGAAAACCGCAGGCGCGGCAAGCACGATCGCGAATTCGAATTGCTGGACACGGGCATTTTTTCCGAGGGCCGCTACTTCGACGTGCAGGTGGAGTATGCCAAAGCTTCGCCTAACGACATTCTCATCAAACTGCGCGTGGATAATCGCGGGCCGCAGGCGTGGACGATCCATTTGCTCCCGACCGTTTGGTTTCGCAACGGGTGGTCGTGGGGCCGCAAAGGCGAGGGCTACTGGCCCAAACCTTCCATGCGGGCGGTCGACGATACGCATATTGCCTGCGAGCAGGAATCTCTGGGGAATTTTACGTTCGAGGCAATGACCAGGCCCGACGAATTCCTGTTCACCGAGAACGAGACCAACTTCGCGCGGGTTTTCAGGACTCCCAATGCGGGCCCGTATGTGAAGGACGCCTTCCATCGATACGTGATTAATGGCGAGTTCGAAGCCGTGAACCCTTCGCGTACGGGTACCAAGGCGGCGGCTTACTACCGCGCGGAGATCGCGGCAGGCGCGGGCCTCGAGATGCGCTTCCGCCTGAGCGCCAATGACGAATCCGATTCCATCGACTTCGATGCGGTTTTCCACGAGCGCTTGGTCGAATCCAATCTCTTTTACGGATTTGGCGAGGAAGTGCCGGCCGAAGTCCCAGTGGAGTTTCAGATCGCGCGCGAGGCTTACTCGAGCCTCCTGTGGTCGAAGCAGCTTTATCATTTCGGCGTGCTCGAATGGCTGCAGGGCGATCCCGTCTTTCCACCGCCGCCGGCCGAGCGCTGGCACGGACGCGACAGCGGCTGGGTCCATCTCTACAATCGCGACGTGCTCTCCATGCCCGATAAATGGGAGTTCCCTTGGTACGCCTCCTGGGATCTTGCCTTCCATATGGTCGCGTTCGCCGATATCGATCCGCAGTTCGCCAAGGAGCAGTTGCTCTTATTGCTGCGCGAATGGTACATGAATCCGAACGGGCAAGTCCCGGCTTACGAATTCGCTTTCGGCGACGTCAATCCTCCCGTGCAGGCCTGGGCGGCGTGGCGGGTGTATAAAATCGCCGGGCCTTATGGGCAGCGCGACCGGGCTTTTCTGGAACGTATGTTTCAGAAGCTGCTGCTCAACTTCACGTGGTGGGTAAACCGCAAAGACGTGGAAGGCAAGCAGGTGTTTTCCGGCGGCTTTCTGGGGCTCGATAACATCGGCGTATTCGATCGCTCCCAGCCATTACCTGGCGGCGGCAAGCTGGAACAGGCCGACGGCTCGGCGTGGATGGCTTCGTATTGCCTGACCATGCTCTCTATCGCGCTCGAATTATCCATTGAAAATCCGGTGTACGAAGACATCGCCTCGAAGTTTTTCGAGCACTTCGTCGCCATTGCCGACGCCATGAACACGCTGGGTGGGAACGGGCTCTGGGACGAGCAGGACGGCTTCTACTACGACCAGGTACGCACCGCCAATGGCGCCATCCCGCTCAAACTCCGTTCCATGGTTGGGCTGGTTCCGCTGCTCGCGGTGGCGGTGCTCGAGGAAGAGACCATTCAACGGCTGCCCGGGTTCCGCAAGCGCCTGTTGTGGTTTTTACGCAATCGCGGAGACCTGTATCACCAGATCACCCTGCTCGAATCCGCCGGCGCCCCCGAGCATAAACACAGGCTGCTGGCGATTCCCTCTAAGGATCGCCTGGTGCGTGTGCTGCGCCGCGTGCTGGATGAAAAGGAATTTCTTTCTCCTTTCGGAATCCGGTCGCTTTCCGCCGAATATGGCGGCCATCCCTACACGCTGCATGTGGATGGCGCCGTGCGCACCGTCGAGTACGATCCGGGCGAATCCACTACCAATCTTTTCGGCGGCAATTCGAATTGGCGCGGTCCCGTGTGGATGCCGATGAATTACCTTTTTATGGAAGCGATGGAACGTTATTACCATTTCTACGGCGAGGACTTCAAGGTGGAATGCCCGGCCGGATCGGGCTCTTACATGACGCTGCGGCAGGTGGCGCGCGAGATCAATCGCCGGCTATGCGGGCTGTTTCTGCCGCGTGAAGACGGCAGCGCGCCATGGCAGGGTGATAATCGCATCTACACAGAAGATCCGCATTGGCGTGGATTGAAATGCTTCAACGAATACTTCCACGCCGATACGGGGCGCGGCTGCGGGGCCGACCATCAGACCGGGTGGACAGCTTTGATCGCGCGCTGTATGCGAGATCGCGTGACCGGCGAATTCAGCGAAGATTCGCCATCCAGTACGGAATCCAGATAACCGCGAGCACGATGTCGAAGAGGTAAGCGCGCCGGTTGGCAGGCTCGCGCCAGGCCTTCACGGCGGCAACTACGCCGAAGGCTCCGAAAACGAAGACGGAAGCAAGGAACCAGTAATAAAACGGGGCTACCAGAAATACCGGCAATCGTCCACCGGAGACACGCGCGAAGAACATTACCAGCAGCGTGGCCGCCACGAGGGCACGAAAGACGATTCGGGACATAAGCCGATTATCTCTTGCGATGTGGAGAGCCATGTAGGGCTGGTTGGTTGAGGCTGCTGAAAAAGTAAATCGGCAGGCCAAAGGCCTACTCCACGAGGCTTGCAAACTGTTGATTCTTAGTCGTGGAGTAGGCGTTTTCGCCTGCGTTCTTTGTAGAAAGAGGGCTTTTTCCGCGACCTCTGGTTACCTGCGGCCGATTGGCGATCGGCCTCCACGAGTTTGTAACCACCTACGAAGGTTGCTTGACGTAGATCTCGACCACGCGCGAGGCGTTGCCGCTGGCGACGTTCCCAAAAATCACCAGTACATCGGTCGGATTATTCGGCAGCGTAATAGCATTAGCGGGAATCATCACGTTGATCTGCCATACCCCCACCAGCGTCGGCGCGAGTCCGGAGTATGTGATGGCGCTGCCGGTCTGTACCTGGGTGCCCACAAAAACCTCGGGGGGCTTAGCGGTGCTGAGCGCCTTACCCGAATACGTGCCGTCGGGAGGGGCTCCGGCGATGTATCCCTGGCCGGTACAGTAAAGCGTAATGATATGCCCGGCAATGGCCGGGTTAAATTGTGTGTTGAGCGTCCCATCTTCATTGGTGGCGATGGCCGACCCGCTGCCGTTGGCCGCCTGCGTGAAGATACCCGGGAGCGTCGGCGTCATAGCAACGGTAATATCCCCGAGGATCAGACCCGTTGCGGCCTGGATAACCTGCAGATCCGCCGTGCCACTCTGCGGCGCGCTGATCGGCACCTGAAAATTGATCTGCAGAGGCCCCGCGTAGAACAGCGGGACAGGCGACCCGTTAAACAGCACCTCCACGCCGTTGAGCTGAGTGGATAGCGGCACGCTGGGGCTCGATTCGCCGGGAAGGCCGAACTGCTGATAGTTTCCATAGGAGTACAAGGCGGCTATCATTCCCGGCGCGAGTACGTTGGGATTAAGATAATTGGCTGCATTCAGGGCTGACAGTGCCGGGTAGTAGATAACCACACGGTTAGCCGCGTCGGCCACGTAGAGATTGCCCCATGCGTCCTCGGTCACTGCTATAGGAGCGTATTCCGAGAGCGTGGCGTTGGGGGCGTAATTCGCCACCTCGAGGGCGTTGAAGGCGGGATAACGAATGGCCGCATTTTCGGCGATATCCGTAACCCACAAGTCACCGCTCGATGCATCGACAAAGACGCCGCGCGGACTGGAGAGGTTGGTAGTCAGGTTCACCGCGGACTGCGGATCGGTTCCCGCCGATGGGGCGTGGTTAAAGATCATCACACGGCGGTTGCCTGTGTCGGCCACATAAAGACGATCGTCAGAATCGGTGGCGATATGGTGCGGCGCATTCATCTGATCGTTGCCGGATCCGGTGCCGAACGAGGTGAAGTCCTTCTGGCCGAAAACCAGGCTGGCGGGTTGTCCGTTGGTGAAACTCTGCGATGTGCCTTGAAAAAAAAGGACGCGGCTGTGCGCCACGTCGGAGACCAGCAGTCCAGGGAACAAAGTCATCGCCAGTCCATATGGCGCCGCCATGGTCTGCGCGGTGGGGTCGGTGATGGTACTGGTGAAATCAAGCTGGCCCAATACCAGATCGGCCCGCTCCATGACACCGCGCGTGTAGTTCGCGAAGGGCGATGGAAAACGCAGGACCCTGCCGTTTCCGGTGTCGGCCACATAGAGATTTCCGCTGGAATCGACCAGCAGACCCGTCGGTGCAGAGAGGCTCGACTGACTAAGCCCGGTGGCGCTCCCGGTGGGGTAGTTCACCAGCGAATGCTGGAAATCCGGCTGGCCGATCACGATGTCTGCTTTGGCGCCAGGCTGGATGTTGCGGAGGTCGTTGTAGCCGAGGATTCTGTTGTTATACGTATCGGCGACATACAGATGGGGCGGATTGGAATTGAGATCGATGGCAATCCCGCTGTCAGCGTTGTTTGAACTGTTGGCAGTGAAATTGAACTCGCGCCCCTCGATCAGATTCTCGGTATTCAGCGTGAGCGCGTCCTGCCCGAGAACACGCGTGGCGGAGGCGAACCCGGTTCCGTTTCCGGGTAAGACGACGACCCGGCTATTGAGGGTGTCCGTAACGAATAACTCGGTACCGGAATAGACTGCCGAGGCGGGACCGCAAAGGGTAGCCGGCCCCGCCAGCGGCTGGCCCTGATTGCTGCTTCCACTGTTGAAATCGGGCTGCCCGACGACTACGGTGGCGGCCTGATAGAGGGTGTTTGAAGTCCATCCCGAAAACGAGGGCCCGGCGGCGGGAAAAATCAATAGCCGATGGTTGGACGAGTCGGCAATTCCGATCTGGCTTCCCACCGCGAACAGGTCGCCCGACCCTGCGCCGATTTGGAACTGGTTGACAGGCGGGGGCGCGGGCGACGAATTATCCACGCCCAGCAGCCGCGCTGCATACTGTCCCAACACAAAAGGAGGACTGTATACAAGGATGCGGCTCGGCTGTCCGTTGACGGACTCCGAAACAAAGAGATTGCCGAAGGAGTCAAAGGCGATACCCGTCGGTGTATTGACAGCGGACAAGGAGGTTGCGGCGTTGCCCGATGGGCTGAAGCTGTTGGTACCAAAACCGAATTGGCCAAGAACAATGTCCGCCGCCGGGCCGGAAGCGGCTTGGGCGCCGAGCACCTTTGCGTTGAACCGGAGTACCCGGTTATTCCCGGCGTCGCACACCCATAAATTGCCGGAAGAATCGAAAGTGAGATACGCCTGAAGAGGACTGCCGGAAGCTGAAAACGAAAGAGTAGACGCGGAGATCCCGCCCTGATTAGCGGCGCTGGTGGTGAAGTCCGGCTGTCCGATCACCAGATTGGGGACCGGGCTTCCTGTCTGGGCAAACGGCGTCGCGTAGCGAAGGATGCGGTTGTTTCCGCTGTCGACGACATAGAGATTGCCTGCGTTGTCGACTGCGATGCCGACCGGAGCATCAAGCCCGGTAGTGGCGCTGGTGCTGGTGGACTTGGTCCCCTCAGCGAACGTCGTGGCAAAATCCGGTTGACCCACTACGATATCGGCCTTCTGGCCATTAGCGAAGCTCGATGCATTGCTGAAGCCGAGGATCCGATTGTTGCCCGTATCCGTCACGTAGAGGTGCGGCGGATTGGCACTTGTGTCGAGCGCAATTCCCAGGGGAGCGAAAAACTCCCGGCCCTCGACCAGATTCGGATGAACATTCGATATCTGAATGGAATCCTGACCGATAACGCGGGATGGCGAGGGATCCAGAGTAATCTGGCCAATCCCTTGAAACGCGACTAAAACGTAGAAAACAATGAAGGCGAGAGCATTTCTCATGAAGACAAAAACCGAATCGGACGGTGACCGGCACCTTCCAGCAAAATAGCACGTCGGGGTCGCGGCAACCGTTCTCTGCGGCACATTGGCTTTGCCGGGGTACCAGTCCTATAGACTGGAAGATGCTTGTTTCCGCCGTCAGCTACCTGAACACGTGGCCTCTGGTCTGGGGATTTCTTCATGGCGCACAAAAGGGTGTCTTCAATTTCCGCTTCGACCTTCCGGCGCACTGTGCAGCCGCTCTGGAACGCGGCGATGCCGACATCGGGCTGGTGCCCTGCGCCGAACTCGACCGGCTACGGCTCGATTTCCTGCCGGAACTGGGCATTGCCTGCGACGGCCCGGTTCGGAGCATACTTTTAATCTCAAAGTGCCCGTACAAAGAGATTCGGACGTTGGCGGCGGATGCCGGTTCCAGAACCTCAGTCGCACTGGCACGTATTCTGCTGGCGGAGCGATTCGGTTGCCCGTCCCTCGATGTCAGGCCACACTCCCCGCATCTCGACGAGATGCTGGCGGAAGGCGATGCGGCGTTAATCATCGGCGATCCGGCGCTTCGCCTCGATCCGGCGGCACTCCCGTACCGCACGCTGGATCTGGGGGAAGAGTGGCGCGCCTGGACCGGGTTGCCCATGGTCTTCGCGGTGTGGGCCGGCCACCGCGAAGCGCTGACCGCTGAGGCTAAAGCGGCATTTTCTGCGTCGTACCAATGGGGAAAAGGCCATATGGACGAAATTGTCCGGCGGGCTGCCGAACAAGGATTCCCCCAGGGGTTGGCCCGCGATTACCTCACGCGCCACATCGAATATGAACTTTCCGAACGGCATCTGCGGGGCCTCGCGTTGTTCCGGGAGCGGGTCCGCCAACTGGAATCTGCAACTGTCGGGTAAGCCTTCTGCGCTACTGTTGGCCGCGCAGGCGGGAATTAACTTAGCACTGCGCGAGCGACAGCTATATATCGTCTCGGAGGCGAATCAGGCTACCATTCGGATTCTGCTATCGGCCTTTGCAGAGTCGTGGTTTGCATGGAGTTAATCAGGACTCCGTAAATGCAAAACCCCGCTTCATGGGCGGGGTCTGCAAATCTACCGGAGTAGAAAGGGGGATCAGGAATGATTCTCTGGATGCTGTTCCTAATCCTGATTTTAGTCAGGAAGCGCCGGACTAAACTGAAGATCGATATCGATCTCTAACTGATCCGGGGAGGCTGACAGGTCACGACACCTGTTGGCCTCCACAGCATCAACTATACACCATTCCCACCCTACCCTGAAAATCCTCACTGCCACAATTCATTGATCGGTCCGTATATATCCTGATCCGAATTGGGCACATAGTAAAAACCCCGACCCAGTGGATCGTCATACCGAACGGTAGTCCAATTGATGCCCATCGCCGAATAAATGGTGGCCTCAATGTCCTCGGGTTTGATGATACGGTCGCGCGACCACCCAAAATCGGTGGTGGTTGCGCCCGTCGGGTCGGTAGCGCCGATGGCCTTGCCGCCCGTCACGCCGGCTCCGGCGAAGAACGCGAATTGCTGCTGAAGATGGTCGCGCCCTGCGGCCCCAGTCAATGCGCCGACCGTGCGGCCGAATTCGCCCGCCATCACGATGAGCGTATCGTTCAGTAAGCCGTTCGCCTTCAGATCGATCAGCAACTGCGACAGGCCATTATCGAGCGTCTTCGCCAGCGTCGGCAACTGGTTGTTGGCGTAGATATTGACATGCATGTCCCAGCCGCCCAACGTGATCTCGATATAGCGTGTGCCCTGATTCGCGGCCAAAACCTGCCTGGCAAGAACGCAGGCATTGCCGAATGAGGTTGAACCGTAATTGGTGGAATCGGCGGCGGAAAATTTGAACGCGTTGGTGACCACGGAGTTGTACATCATGCCATTGGCGGCGGTGTAGAACTGATCGTAGTCGTCCATCGGCTGCCCGTCCGGTGAATTAACCCGCAGCGGCCCGTCGAGCTGGTGCAGGAAGGCCCAACGTTGATTGAAACGGGTTTGCCCGTCGGCATTGGTGGTGTCGGCCAGCCCGCTGGTCGAAGGGACCACTTTGAAAGGCGCATAGGAAGCGGGAAAGTACCCGGGGCCCGCGGCGCTTGGCGAGTTAAGCGCCAGAAACGTGGGAAACACCTGGCCGGCCGTTCGCTCGGGTTCTTTCTCGATCGCCACCACGCTGCCGATATTAGGCGAAACGTTACCCAGCACTCCTGCCGGATTGCGCCCGATCTGTGTCCAGGTCTGCGCCAGAGTGTGCACCAGCGCCCACGCCTGCATGGACCGGACGATGGAAAACTGGTCCATCATGGCGCCCAGTTTAGGCATCAGCCCGGCCGGAAAAGCGATGCCATTGACCGTCTCGGGATTGAACGTGGTGGGCGTCGTTCCCGGGACCACTTTCAAATCGAAAGTGTCGGTATGGCTCGGTGCGCCTGCCAGCAGGATGTAGATTACATTCTTCGCCTTGTTCAGCATCGTGACCGGCGTCGTGGTGATGACCGTGCTGGCGGGCAGCTTCGAAGCCAGCCAGCCCACCGTAACGCCCGTGCCTGCCAGATTGAAGAAGCGCCTGCGTGTCAAATGCGGACGCGCGGAGAAACTGGCCACCGGGTGCGGATACTTACGGATTAATTTATCGAATTTTTCTTGTCCGTTCATGGCAGATCCCCCTAGTAGTTAAAGACGAAATCGACTTTGTTGAAGAGCGTCCAGAGAAGATCTTCCGCATTGGTTTTGCGCGCGGTCGCGCCGCCGTTGGCAAGCTCCTGCAGCGCCAGGTTCTGCTCGGCTGTCGTGGGGTAACGCGACAAAACGTCGAGATAGAGGGTGTCTACCAGCTGGGCATTGCTGAGCGACAGCAGATTCATCAGAAATGAAGCCGTGGCCCCGCTGCCCGTGGCATGTATCCGGCTCTCGACGAAGTTGTCGTTCATCAGACCCAGCGCCTGCAGGATGGAGCCTTCGCTCTTGCGCGGCTGGTCGTCGCGGTTGCCGCGCAGGAAATTATCCAGAAACGTGCTCACGGCGCCGCCATCCGGCATGCTGACCACGTCGGGCGCCTGCATGGCATAACTGATCTTGCCGAACCCGGGGGACACAACCTCATACACGGTCGAATCGTTGGTAAACCCCGGGACCGTGTAGCTCGGCAGCGTATTGATCGCGGTCACTATCGAATCGTGGATTTCCTCACTCCACAACCGGCGCACGAACTTGCGCGCGAAATAGGTCTCCCACGCGGGATTCCAGGTGCCGTCGTAGTCGGACGCCAGTTGGTAAGTATCCGAATTGGCGATCAGCCGCATGAGCGCCTGAACGTTGTAGCCGCTCTGGATAAACTCCTGCGCCAAAGCATTCAGCAATTTCGCGTTCGAAGGCTGTAGCGTCCAGGGCGCCGGCGGAGGGTTATTCGGATCCAGCCGCAGAGGATCGAACTGATCGGGCGGATCTACAATGCCCATGCCGAAGAATTCCGCCCACATGAAGTTAACCGCGGCCCGTGCGAATTGCGGATCGCCGGTGACCAGACGAGCCAGCGCAGTGCGGTAATCCTCTCCGTTGGCCGGGGTCTGTCCGCCGAATAAGTAGGTTGGCGTTATAGTCTTCAGAACCCCGATGGGCTGCCGCGGCGGCCGATTACCGGTAGTGGTGTTCAGAGCATAATCGGTGGTGTATTTGTCGAGCGAGTAGTAGTTGTAGGTGGCGTTCGTAGTCGGATTCTTGGGCGTGGCGATGGAGTGCGTCCACGTGTGCGCCACGAAGGCCGAGAGCCCCCAGGCCTGTACGCGCGTGGTCTGGCCGCCCCACAGACTTAAGGCTGTCAGGTGGCCGGCTCCATTGTGGCAGAGCAGGCAGTTTACGTGCGCGAGGCCGAGAAACTGATCCGCCACATTAGCGGTCTGGTTATCGAAAATATCCTGCACCGGTCCGCCGCCCACGATACCGAGAGGATAGTAATTGACCTGCCCATTGGTCTGGTCGAAGCTGTTAGTACCCTGGGCCGCGATGATCTCCGTGGCCATCTGATTGTAGGGTTTGTTGGCCGCCAGAGAATCGTGCAGATATTTATAAAACGCATTGCGCCCTTCGGGATGAATCGCCACTTGGGTATTCGACGCAGTGTTCTTATAAAGATCGCCGAAATACATGGTCCACTTGTCGACCCACTCGGGTTTGGCCAGCAGTTCATCAATCAGATTGGCGCGCTTATTCGGATCCCGGTCGGCCGCGAACTGGTTCACGCGAACCGGCGTGGGAATCCGTCCGGTCAGATCCAGCGTGACACGGCGGATGAATTCATAGTCGGTGGTTAGTCCTGCCGGCGTAATACTGTTGGCCTGCAGATCGGCCCAGATGTATTGATCGATCAGATTGGCGTGGCCTGCAGGCGCGCCGGTAAACGGCTTTTGACGCGCTGTTACCCTGATACTCGTGGTACTCGCCGCCACAAAATCGCGGGTCAAACGGCCCTGTACGGACTCCGTCTGCCGGTTGCGCGGTACAAATCGCTCGCGGTCCGGCCCGAAATAGCTGCACTCGGCGTGGCTGACCGAATCGGCGTTTATCGCCGCTTGCGTCGTTTCTTGCGAAAAAGACGGTGTCAGGCCATAAATAGAGACGCCGAGCAGACACGCCGCGACGGATATCCCCAATCGAATCTTCATCAATAGCTCACCCTCCGGCGGTTTTCCCCGATACACCAACACCGCCCCACAATGTATACGGTGAACTCAAACCCATTGCAAGCGCAAGAGTTTCTTTCGTTAGCGAAATAAATGTCAGCCTACGGCTTCGAGGGGGTGCGGTAACCGGATCTGGCCAGCACATCGCGGCCTTTTCCCGTGAGCAGGAAGTTTACAAACAGGCGGGCGGATGACTGGTTTTTCGAATTGGCCAGAATGCCCAGCGCCTGCGCGATGGGCCGGTGCAGGCTTTCGTTGACCTGAATCACCTTCCCTGCCTCGTTCAGCACCAGGGAATATGCGGTGAATACCGCATCCGCATTGCCCGATGTCCCATACTGCTTCGCCATGCTGATGCTGTTGCCATAGACGATCCTGGCCTTCACCTGCTCCCAGATTCCGGCGCCCTGCAGAGTCTCGACCGTAGCCTGGCCATAAGGCGCCAGCTCTGGCTTGGCGGCGGCGATAACCCGTATACCGGCAGAGTTCAAATCCTCCACCCGGCTCACATTGGCTTTGCTTTGCGGGGGAATCCACAACGCCAGAATGCCGATCGCATAGACGGCGCGGCTGTGCGGAACCAGCAAGCCCTTCCGATCCAGTTGCTCGACGTGCTCCTCGTCCGCGGCGGCGAAAACATCGTACGGGGCGGCATTTTCAATCTGCTGCGCCAGTTGCGCGGTGGCCCCGAAACTGAAGACCGGATGGATTCCCGTGGCCGCCTCAAACGTTGGACCCAGCGCCTGAAAAACGTCGGTGAGATTCGCCGCCGCCGCCACGATCACTTCATTCTGCGCAGCCCCGGCCGGCAAGGCCGCCACCAGGCATAAAGTGATCAGGCACTTCATGGTGTCGCGTATAAATGACATCGTCCGCTTTCTCAGGATATATCATCATGGATGACGATGCCTGAAATCGAGAACAAGCTGGGCGAGATTCGGCGGCAACGGGGCTTCTCGGCCATCGAACTGGCCGGAATGGCCGGCATTACCCGCCAAACCATTTACGCTATCGAAGCGGGCAGCTATGTCCCCAACACGACCGTTGCGCTCCGCCTGGCGCGCGCCCTCGATACCGACGTTGAGCAATTGTTCCGCCTGTCCGAAGCCACTCCGCCTCCCGATCTTCGTTCCGAACAGGCCACCCTTCTGCCCGGATCCGAAACGCCGCGAGCCGGACAGCCGGTGCAGCTTTGCCAGGTCGACAAGAAGCTGATGGCCGCCGCTCCCTCAGCCTTACCCTGGTACTTTCCAGCCAGCGACGCCGTGGTGGCGGACGACGCCGCATCGAAAACGGCGGGCGCGGGGAAGACAAAAGTTCAGGTGTTCCGTCCCGACAGCGAGTTCCGCGGCCGGATCCTCGTCGCCGGATGCGACCCCGGCATCTCCGTCCTCGCGCGCCATGTGCAGGCGTCCGGCGTGGAACTGGTGCTGGCCCATCGCAACAGTTCGCAGGCTCTGGCGCTGTTACACGATGGCTGCGTCCACGTGGCTGGAACGCACCTGAAGGACGAGGCCAGCGGAGAGTCGAATATCCCTGAAATCGGCCGCCTGTTCCCCAAAAAATCGGTCGCGGTGATTACGTTTGCCATCTGGGAGGAAGGGATACTGACGGCTCGCAGCAATCCCAAAGGCATTCGAGACGTTGAAGACCTCGCTCGGCCGGACGTGACGATCGTCAACCGCGAAAAGGGCGCGGGTAGCCGAATGCTGCTCGATTCGCACCTGAAGCGCCTGGGGATCGAGGGGCGCAAGGTCAAAGGTTACGATGTGACGGCGCCGGGCCATTTGCCCGCCGCCTGGCAAGTGCAATCGGGCGCGGTGGATTGCTGCATCGCCACCAGGGCTGCCGCGCGCATCTTCGGCCTGGGCTTCATTCCTTTGGTGAGTGAGCGCTACGACCTGGCGATCCGGCGGCAGCATATGGACCTGCCGGGGATTCAAACCCTGCTCGACACCCTTAGCCGCTCCGGCTTCCGCCGCGAGCTCGAGAGCCTGGGTGGATACGACGCCAAGGGCGCGGGCCAGCGCATGTTGTGATCAGGATTTCGAGGGATCAATCAGCTACGCCATTTAGCTGCCTTTGAGGGTCCCAATTCAAGGGCGACTTTGTTCTGCCCCTATCCCAAGGCATTCCGCTTTCGATCCAATGCTTGCGCCACTCCTCGTAGCTGATGCCGCGGTCGTCATCGGTGACACCGAGCTGAAAGCTACAACAAGGACAAATCTCAAACGAACCGCCGCCACTCTCCGTCCGTGGAACCTCAGCGAGTTCGGGAAATCCGCAAACTGGACAGGTGTACGACATCCGCAAAAGCACTACACGTTCGCTGAAGTGGTCCCATCCTGCGCCGCCCGAATTACCCCCGCAAGCGGGAAGCGCCCATAAGGTATTCGTCCACCCCACGCCCCGCGAAGACTCGCCACCGACTTGCATCGAGTCCCCGGACCGGGATTTATCGCCATGGGCCCGTCACAGGCGATCATACTCGGGTGGTTCCACAGCCGGCGCCTTCGACATGACGCGCCGGAATTTCTCGTAGCTTCCATGGGAGGCTTTCTCTTTGAGGCCTTCAAATTCGAGCAGGCGTACTTCAAAAGCCGAGGCGAACAGATCGTCCACCGAGATGTTTTCCGACGCCGCACCTCGGCGGCCCGGCGATACAACTCTTCGGGAGCGTTTACGCTGACGCTCATCTTTGATCTCCCACGTTGGCCAGCAATTCGCGGACTTGTTGTTCTGACTCCAAAACGCCCGGACCCGCGGAAATCCCTCACTTCACGATTGGTGATCCCGTCCGAACCGCTACTCAAGAATACGATCATCGTCGGGGTCAGGCAATAGATCTGCACTGGTCGGGCACGGCTGAACAGGTACTCCGTGAAATCATCGATATCGCCGAGACTGAAGCCCGTAGCCCTGACGCCGCGTTTGAGCACCGCTTCGTATTTCGAGTGCCAATGCCGGGGAAATCACTGGCCGCCATCGTAGCTGTTCAATCGTCTGCAGGAGCCGATATGAGGCGCCAGGGCTCGACCGGAAGGCCGCCACCAGCACATTGGTATCGACCACGACGTCAATCACTTCGGCATATTCCGCAGGACCAACTCGAAGCAGATCGCCGACTCGGGATTATCGCCGTAACGCGGGATTTCGCGGAAACCGCAAGTACGGTAGAGCGCGACCGCTCGTTCCATTCTGGGCAGCGTATCGAGCCGCAGCAACTGGTAGCCGGCGGCGCGCGCGTCCTCAATGATTCGCGCCACTAACAATCGCCCCAGGCCGGCATGGCGGAATCCCGGCCGAACGTAGAGCCGCTTCATCTCGCCAATCCCGGCGTTGAGTTTGCACAGAGCCACGCAACCCGCCAGATGATCGCCACGGAACGCAATCAGCAGCCGTCCATCCGGTGGCGCATAAAGGCCAGGCAACTCCTCCGTCTCACGTTCGAAGGCAGGGAAACAGATATGGTCCCCGACCCACCCGGCATACTCGCGAAACAAGACGCGCACCGGCGCGATGTCGCCAGCCTGCGCCGCCCGAATCACGCCGGCAAGCGGGAAGCGCCCATAAGATATTCGTCGACCCCACGCGCCGCCTGACGCCCTTCGTTGATCGCCCATACCACCAACGACTGCCCGCGCCGCGTATCGCCCGCCGCGAAGACTCCGGGAACCGACGACATATAGTTCGCATTGGTCGCCACGTTGCCGCGATTGTCGAGCGCCACGCCCAGATCCTCGATCATCCCGCCGCGCACCGGACCCGTGAATCCCATCGCCAGCAGCACTAGATCTACATCCAGCTCGAACTCGGACCCCGGCATCGCTTCGAACTTCGGAGGCGGGCCCACCCGCACTCCATGCAGCTTCTTCACATTGCCGTGCTCGTCGCCGCTGAAGCGTACCGTCGATACGCTCCAGTCGCGCAGACCGCCCTCTTCATGCGAACTCTCCATGCGCAACTGCATCGGCCACAGCGGCCACGGCGTATGCGGCGCGCGCGTGTCGGGGGGTTTCGGCAGCAGTTCGAACTGCGTGACGTGGCTCGCGTGCTGCCGGTGCGAAGTGCCCAGACAATCCGCGCCGGTGTCGCCGCCGCCGATAATCACCACGCGCTTGCCGGTAGCCAGAATCTGATCCGCCACCGTATCGCCCTCGCAAACCTTATTCGATTGCGGCAAGAACTCCATGGCGAAGTGGATGCCCTTCAGTTCGCGGCCGGGAATCTTCAGATCGCGCGGTTGTTCGGCGCCGCCCGCCAGCAGAATCGCCGCAAACTCACGCTGCAGATCGCTCACCGGAATATTCACACCGATATGGGCATTGGGGGTGAAGATCACGCCCTCCGCCTGCATTTGCGCTATACGCCGGTCGATCAGATGCTTTTCCATCTTGAAATTGGGGATGCCGTAACGCAGCAGCCCTCCGATCCGGTCGCTCTTTTCAAATACCGTGACCCAATGTCCGGCGCGCGTTAATTGCTGCGCCGCGGCGAGCCCCGCTGGACCCGACCCAACTACCGCGACGCGCTTTCCCGTCCTGAATAGGGGCGGCTCGGGAACAATCCAGCCCTCCGACCACGCGCGATCGACGATGGTCTTTTCGATGTTCTTGATCGTCACCGCGGGCTCACTGATGCCGAGCACGCAAGCCGCCTCGCACGGCGCCGGGCAGATCCGTCCGGTAAACTCCGGAAAATTATTGGTCGAATGCAGCACGCGAATCGCTTCATGCCAGCGGCCGCGCCACACCAGATCGTTCCAGTCCGGAATGATGTTGGTCACCGGGCAGCCGGTATGGCAGAAGGGCACACCGCAATCCATGCAGCGCGCGCCTTGTTGGCGAATGCGATCTTCAGGAAATGGCTGATAGATTTCGAGCCAGTCGTTGATGCGGTCGGCCGGTGGACGCCGCTCCGGTATCTCGCGCGTGTATTCGAGAAAACCCGTTACCTTACCCATGCAACACCCCGGCAGCTCTTATCCCCATGATCGTCCGCCATCGAGCAATGTACCCGGTCAACCATGGGCCACCTGCCTCGCCCCAACCACCGGGATACGGTGCGTAATCGTCTCGCTCTGTGCCTTCTTCTTCATCACGCGCTTAAACTCATGCGGGTAAACCTTGACGAACTTGGGCAGCATCGCGCCCCAATTCTCCAGCACCCACTTGGCTCGAGGACTGTCGGTCGCCTCGAAGTGGCGATTGATCCACGACCGGAGTAAATGCTGATCCTCGGGATCGAAAACCTGCTCCAGATCCACCGACGCCTTGTTGCAGCGGAAGCCGACGAACTGCCCCGATTCGTCCAGCACGAAAGCAATCCCGCCCGACATGCCGGCCGCAAAGTTTCGGCCCACCTTACCGAGCACGATCACCAGGCCGTTCGTCATGTATTCGCAACCGTGATCGCCCAGACCCTCCACCACGGCGCTCGCGCCCGAGTTGCGCACCGCGAATCGCTCTCCAGCCACGCCGTTGAAGAACGCCTCGCCGCTGGTGGCGCCGTAAAGCACCACGTTGCCGATCAGAATGTTTTCCTCCGGCACGAAGGTCGAATTCTTCGGCGGATAAACCACCACCCTGCCGCCGGAGAGGCCTTTGCCCACGTAATCGTTGGCATCGCCTTCGAGTTCGAGCGATACGCCTTTGGCGAGGAAAGCCCCGAAGCTCTGTCCGGCCGTGCCGGTGAACTGGAATTTAATAGTGCCGTCGGGCAGCCCGGCCGAACCGTGTTTGCGCGCGATCTCGCCCGAAAGCATGGCGCCCACCGTGCGATGCACGTTGCGGATCGGCAATTTGAATTCGATCGGGGTCAGGTTGTCGATGGCTTCCCGGGCGTGGTCGATCAGCTTGTAATCGAGCGCTTCGTCGAGGCCGTGATCCTGTTTGGTGGTGCAATGGCGCGCCACGCGCGAGGGCGCTGGCGGGTTGTAGAGAATCTCCGACAGATCGATGCCGCGCGCTTTCCAGTGCTCGATGGCCGCTCGCGTATCGAGCATCTCCACGTGCCCCACCATATCGTCGACCTTGCGGAATCCGAGCTGGGCCATGATTGCGCGCAATTGTTCGGCTACAAAAAAGAAGAAGCTGATCACGTCCTCGGGTTGTCCCGTGAACCTGGCGCGCAGCACCGGATCCTGCGTGGCAATCCCCACCGGGCAGGTATTCAGATGGCACTTGCGCATCATGATGCACCCCATCGCCACCAAAGGTAATGTCGAGAAGCCGAACTCTTCGGCGCCCAGCAGGGCCGCAATCGCCACATCGCGGCCAGTGGCCAGCTTGCCGTCGGTCTGCACGCAGATGCGGCTGCGCAGATCGTTCATCACCAGAACCTGCTGGGTTTCCGCCAGACCCAGTTCCCAGGGCGCGCCCGCGTGCTTGAGCGACGTCAGCGGAGAAGCGCCGGTGCCGCCGTCGTGTCCGCTGATCAGAACTACGTCCGCGTGCGCCTTCGCGACACCGGCCGCCACCGTGCCCACGCCCACTTCGGCCACCAATTTCACCGAAATACGCGCCTGTGGATTCACGTTCTTCAGATCGTAAATCAATTGCGCCAGATCTTCGATGGAATAAATGTCGTGATGCGGCGGCGGCGAAATCAACCCCACGCCCGGCACCGAATGGCGCACACGCGCAATTACCTCATCCACCTTGTGACCAGGCAACTGGCCGCCTTCTCCTGGCTTCGCACCCTGCGCCATCTTAATCTGCAGATCGTCCGCGTTCACCAGATAATGCGCGGTCACGCCGAACCTGCCGGACGCAACCTGCTTGATGGAACTGCGCCGCGAATCGCCGTTGGCGTCGGGCGTATAGCGCGCTTCGTCTTCCCCGCCCTCGCCGGTATTGGAGCGCCCGCCGATGCGGTTCATGGCGATGGCCAGCGTCTCGTGGGCTTCTTTCGAAATGGACCCGAACGACATCGCGCCCGTAGCGAAACGCTTTACGATTTCGCTCGCCGGCTCGACATCCTCAATGGGAATCGGCTTGCCTTCCTTGAATTCGAACATGCCGCGCAGCGTGTTCAACTCGCGGCTTCTCGCGTCGATCGTGTCGGCGTATTCCTGGAACGTTGCGAAACTCCGCTGCCGCACGGCGTGCTGCAGCTTGCTGATCGTTGTGGGGTTCAGCAGATGGTTTTCGCCGCGCACGCGATACGCGTAGCTGCCTCCCACCGCAAGTTCCGTATCGGCCTCGGTAATCGGCTGAAACGCGTAGCTGTGCTTAAGAACGGCTTCCCGCGCCAGGACGTCCAGACCTACGCCTTCAATGCGCGAGGAGGTCCCCGTGAAATATTTGCCGACCAGGGCGCTGTTCAGCCCGATGGCCTCGAAAACCTGGGCGCCGCGATAGCTTTGCAATGTGGAGATGCCCATCTTCGAGAAGATCTTGAGCAGCCCTTTATTGATGGCCTTGATGTAGTGATATAGGGCTTTATCGAAGGTCAGACCCTCCGGCAAATATCCGCGCATCGCCAGATCTTCCATCGTCTCGATGGCCAGGTAAGGATTAATTGCGCTGGCTCCGTACCCCACCAGCAGCGCAAAGTGCATCACCTCGCGGGGTTCGCCCGATTCGATAATCAGCGCCACCTGCGTGCGCGAACCTTCGCGGACCAGATGGTTGTGGACCGCCGTAAGCGCCAGCAAACTGGGGATCGGCGCATAATCGCGATCCACGCCGCGGTCCGAAAGAATAATGATCGTGTATCCGGATTGAATGGCCAGCGAAGCGCGCCGGCAAACGCCATCGAGCGCGCGTTCCAACCCCTTCTCGCCCTCAGCGGCGGGAAACAAAGCGGGCAGCGTGGTGGCCAGAAAATCGCCTCGCGAGACACGGCGCAATTTCTCCAGATCGCGATTGGTGAGAATCGGATGCGGCAGCTTCAACGTGTGACAATGCTGGGGCGTCTCCGCCAGGATGTTCCCCTCGCGTCCGACATAGCTTACGAGCGACATCACCATCTCTTCGCGAATGGGATCGATGGGAGGGTTCGTCACCTGCGCGAACAGCTGTTTGAAGTAGTTAAACAGCGGCTGGGGCCTGTCCGAAAGGCACGCGAGTGGCGTGTCGACGCCCATGGAGCCGAGCGGTTCCTCGCCATTCACCGCCATGGGTGTCATCAGGATACGCACGTCTTCGTCCGTATAGCCGAACGCGCGCTGGCGGGCAATGATCGTCGCATGATCTGAGCCATGCACGCGCGCCGGTTCCGGCAATTTGTCGAGCGTCAACTGATATTCCTTCAACCAGTCGCCGTAAGGCTGCCGGCTCGCGAGTTGGCTCTTCAGTTCATTGTCGGAGACGATGCGGCCCTGTTCCAGGTCGATCAGGAACATCTTACCGGGCTGCAATCGGCCCTTCATCTTGACGTTTTCCGGCTTCACCGAAAGCACGCCCGTTTCGGACGCCAGCACCACCATGTCGTCATGCGTGACCACGTAGCGCGCGGGCCGCAGACCATTGCGATCGAGCGTGGCGCCGATGACGCGGCCGTCCGTGAAAGTGATCGCCGCCGGCCCGTCCCACGGCTCCATCAAGGAGCAATGGTATTCGTAGAACGCCTTCTTCTTCTCATCCATGTAAGGATGGCCATCCCAGGCTTCCGGGATCAGCATAGCCATGGCGTGCGGCAACGAACGTCCGGACTGCACCAGCAATTCGAGTGCGTTGTCGAAGCCCTGCGAGTCGCTGCCATTGGGCTGGATGATGGGGAAAAGCTTCTTGATATCGTCGCCGAAAAGGTCCGATTGCAGGATCGACTCGCGGGCGTGCATCCAGTTGACGTTGCCTTTGAGCGTGTTGATCTCGCCGTTATGCGCCACGTAACGAAACGGGTGCGCTAACTGCCACATCGGAAACGTGTTGGTGGAGAACCGCTGGTGGACCAGGCATAGCGCGCTGGTGACTTCCGGATCGCCGAGCTCTATGTAGAATTTGGCGATCTGAGGGGCGAGCAGCAGGCCCTTATAGACGATGGTGCGCGAAGAGAGCGAAGGAATGCAGAACATGCCGCGATTGGGCAATTCCTCGGTTTCCGCGGCGACGGCGGCTTCGCAGCGTTTACGGACCACGTAGAGTTTGCGCTCAAACTGGTCGGCCGTGAGCCCGGATTCGCGTCCCACGAAAAGCTGCTGAATATATGGCTGGGAGGATCGCGCCACGCGCCCGATGGCAAGCCCATCGATGGGCGTATCCCGCCAACCGAGAACCGTAAGACCTTCTTCCTTGACGATTCGTTCCAGTATCCCTTCCGTCACCAGGCGCTCATGGCGTTCCACCGGCATGAAAACCATGCCCACCCCGTATTCCCCGGCAGCCGGAAGCGTGAAACCCAGTTCTGCCGCCTCGCGCGCGAAAAACTGGTGCGGAATCTGAATCAGCAGCCCCGCGCCGTCGCCGGTTTCCGGATCGCAGCCGCAGGCGCCCCGATGCGTCAGGTTGATAAGGATCTGGATCCCTTTTTCGATGATGTCGTGGGATTTCTGGCCCTTGATGTTGGCGACAAAGCCGATACCACAGGCATCGTGCTCGTTAGCGGGATCGTAGAGTCCTTGCGACTGGGGCAGCATAAATCGGCTCCGGCTCGTCGCCCTTGCGACGCGATAGTTTACCAATGTTAGCAGAACGGCCGATTATTACGCAATCGAAATTTACGGTCTTGACAGTATCAGATTTGCTTATGCTAGACTAACCTCGTGATCTTCGAGGAATGCAAGCTCTTCCGGGATGTGGCCCACGCGAAGAGCCTGAGCCGCGCCGCTCAGCTGAATGGAATCAGTCAGTCCGCCGCCACACAGCAGATTCAGGAATTGGAAAAGCGTTTGGGAACTTTGCTGCTTGATCGCTCGACGCGGCCGCTGGGTCTGACCGTTGCCGGACGCCTCTATGCCGATCTGTGCCGCGACGTGCTCCGCCGGGAAGAGGATTTTCGGGCCGCGCTCGACGGCATCGACGAGATCTCACCCATTACTGGCACCGTGCGTGTGGCATCGATCTATAGTATTGGGCTGTCTGAAATGGGGCGGCTGCGGGAGGGATTCTCGCGTCTTTGTCCCGAGGCCCAGCTTCAGGTGGAGCTGCTGCGACCCGATAAAGTCTATGAAGCCGTGCTGGGCGATCAGGCGGATCTGGGCTTTATCAGCTATCCCGAGCACCGCCGCGACCTGACCATCATTCCCTGGCGATCGGAACGCATGACCGTCGCCGTGTATCCTTCGCATCAGTTCGCTTCGTGGGAGACCGTCAGGATGAAAGACCTGAACGAAGAGAAGTTCATCGCCTTCGATGAGGAAGTGATCATCCGGCGTGAACTGGATCGTTTTTTCCGCGACGCCGAAATCGAGGTGAACATCGTCATGCAGTTCGACAACATTCAATCGATCAAAGAGGCAGTGGCGCTGGGATCCGGTATCAGCATTCTGCCGGAACGCACTATGCAGGCAGAAGTGGAGCAGAGGCGCCTCGTCTCGGTGCCGCTTCATGCGCCGCAGTTGCTGCGGCCGACCGGCGTCATCCACCGCAGGAAGAAAAAACTGACACGGGCGGAAAGCGCCTTTGTCGACTTGGTGCTCGAACGGCGGCCTGTTTTACGCGAAAGCTTGGTATAGGATGGCGACAGGCGGTTAAGATGCTCAGATTGATTCTGGTTCTGTCCGCGGCTGCTGTTCTTGCCGCACCGGCACTGGCCCAGCGTTCCCGCTATACCAGCCCGCCGGCAAAAAGTTCGGTGGTGGTGGCGGGAAAGAAGATTACGGTCGATTACTACGCACCCTCGGCGCACGGCCGCAAGATTATGGGCGGGTTGGTTCCTTATGGCGTTGTCTGGTGCACAGGGGCGAATATCGCTACCGAACTTACGATAGAGGGCAATCTGCAGATCGGAACGCTGAGATTGTCGAAGGGCGCTTACAGCATCTGGACCCTGCCAACTGAAAAGGAATGGACACTGATCGTCAACAAAGAGACCGGACAGTTCCATTTGAACTACGATCCTTCCGTCGACGTCGGGCGCACGCGGATGAATCTGAGGACTTTGGAGACGCCGGTCGAGACATTTCGCGTCGATTTGCGGAATGATGGCGGAAACAAGGGCACACTGGCGCTGGTCTGGGAGAGCACGGAAGCGTCGATTCCCTTCACCGTGCTCCCCTGAATCGCCGCTTTTCAGGCCATCATTCTCCAAACCCGCCGTACCCTCCGGCAGAAGGGGCGATGTCTCTGCTTCCTCATCTGCCTGTGCAATACCCAGAATGAACCAGCGAGGAACAATTCGATCGTGAGCATGAGCCCGGTGGAGGGCTCGGGCACTCTTTCAGTCCTGGCCTTCAGGTCCTTGGGCGCCGACCTGCCTGTCGAAGGATCCAGGATCTCGTCGAAGACCGCTTCGGGGACTTCGGGAAACACGAGCACTGCCATCAGGCCGATTTGAGCGGGGGCGAGAACTGTTTCAGGGAGGTCTATTAGGGAAAGGGGGCTGATTGGAGCCGCCATGCCCTGGCCGCAAGCAGCGGCGAGGACGCCGGCCACAAGGACCGACCTGATGCAAAGCATTTACGCATAGAGAGTGCGGGTTCCGAGGTAACTTCTCAGCGGGGAAAATGAAAAAGCCCGATCGCATTCGATCGGGCTTTTACTGATATTAACCGGGCGACTTCCTAGTCTCCCACACACTCGCGCGTGCAGTACAATCGGGGCTGAGAGGCTTAACTTCCGTGTTCGGGATGGGAACGGGTGGGACCCTCTCGCTAAGGTCACCCAGAGGTCTGTTGTTTGAATCGCGCACAACGCGCCGCAAAGTGGCGGCCTGTGCGCTCAGGACTCAAACAGAAACTTATGAGTCTTTGAGCTGAATATTTGACGGGATTAAATTACCACCAGTACTGCGCGCACTAGAGGCATTTTGAAACGCCTTGCGTGGGAAGTAAATTTTATGGTCAAGCCGAACGAGCAATTAGTAGCAGTAAGCTCAACGTATTGCTACGCTTACACATCTGCCCTATCAAACTGGTAGTCTTCCAGTGCTCTTCATACTTACGTTGGGAGATCTCATCTTGAGGAAGGTTTCGCGCTTATATGCATTCAGCGCTTATCCTGACCGAACTTCGCTACCCAGCTATGCCCCTGGCGGGACAACTGGAACACAAGAGGTTCGTTCACCCCGGTCCTCTCGTACTAAGGGCAAGCCCCCTCAAATCTCCTGCGCCCACCACAGATAGAGACCGAACTGTCTCGCGACGTTCTGAACCCAGCTCACGTACCGCTTTAATAGGCGAACAGCCTAACCCTTGGGAGCTTCTACACCCCCAGGATGCGATGAGCCGACATCGAGGTGCCAAACCGGAGCGTCGATGTGAACTCTTGACTCCGATCAGCCTGTTATCCCCGGCGTACCTTTTATCCGTTGAGCGATGGCCCTTCCATACAGAACCACCGGATCACTAAAGCCTACTTTCGTATCTGCTCGACTTGTTGGTCTTACAGTTAACCTGGTTTATGCTTTTGCACTCGACGGCTGATTTCCAAACAGCCTGAACCAAGCTTCGCGCGCCTCCGTTACAATTTAGGAGGCGACCGCCCCAGTCAAACTACCCGTCTTCCATTGTCCTTCTCCCGGATTACGGGAGTAAGTTAGAACCACAGAACCATCAGGGTGGTATCTCACCGTTGGCTCCTCCGAGTCCGAGAACCCGGAATCAAAGCCTCCCACCTATCCTGCGCAGATGGCCCCATAGTTCAATGAAAAAGTATAGTAAAGGTGCACGGGGTCTTTTCGTCTAGTGGCGGGCACCCGGCGTCTTCACCGGGACCACAAGTTCGCCGGGCGGCTTGTTAAGACAGTTCTCAGATCGTTACGCCATTCGTGCAGGTCGGAACTTACCCGACAAGGAATTTCGCTACCTTAGGACCGTTATAGTTACGGCCGCCGTTCACCGGGGCTTCAGTTCAAAGCTTCGCTTGCGCTGACCTCTCCCTTTAACCTTCCGGCACCGGGCAGGCGTCAGCCCCTATACGTCGTTTTAGACTTTGCAGAGACCTGTGTTTTTGTTAAACAGTCGCCTGAGACTATTCACTGCGACCCACTTGCGTGGGCACTCCTTCTCCCGAAGTTACGGAGCTAATGTGCCTAGTTCCTGAACATACCATCACCCGAGCGCCTTAGAATATTCATCTCGTCCACCTGTGTCGGTTTGTGGTACGGTTACCTGACTCTCCTTAGAGGCTTTTCCTGGCAGACGACCCGGCGGATTTGCCTGTCCGGATCTCCCTTCACCCATCTTTGAAACCATTGCGCGGATGGGCTTACGGTCTGCGTCCCCCCTTCGGTCTTGATCGAGTTTCGGTAGTGCAGGAATATTAACCTGCTGTCCATCGGCTACGCCTTTCGGCCTCGCCTTAGGCACCGACTAACCCTGAGCGGATTAACCTTTCTCAGGAACCCTTAGACTTACGGCGACCAGGGTTCTCACCTGGTTTTTCGCTACTTATGCTGGCAGAGTCTCTTCCGGCTCCTCCAACCGTCCTTTCGGTCGATCTTCGATGGATCCAGAATGCTTTCCTACCGTATCCTTGCGGATACCCGTAACTTCGGTATCGTGCTTGAGCCCCGTTATATTGTCGGCACCGGGCGACTCGACCAGTGAGCTATTACGCTTTCTTTAAAGGATGGCTGCTTCTAAGCCAACCTCCTGGCTGTCTGAGTCTCCCGACTTCCTTTCCCACTGAGCACGAACTTAGGGACCTTAGTTGACGGTCTGGGCTGTTTCCCTCTCGACTATGAAGCTTAGCCCCCACAGTCTGACTCCCGCGCTACACGTTCATGGCATTCGCAGTTTGGTTGGATTCGGTAACCTGGGAAGGCCCCTAGTCCAATCAGTTCTCTACCACCACGACGGACCACGCGAGGCTAGCCCTAAAGCTATTTCGGAAAGAACGAGCTATCACGGAATTTGATTAGCCTTTCACCCCTACCCTCAGCTCATCCAAGCTGTTTTCAACCAACACTGGTTCGGACCTCCAGTCGCTGTTACACGACCTTCATCCTGGCCAAGGGTAGATCATCCCGCTTCGCGTCTATTCCCAGCGACTGAACGCCCTGTTCAGACTCGCTTTCGCTACGGCTCGCTTACGCTTAACCTTGCCACTGAGAATAACTAGCCAGCTCATTATGCAATAGGCACGAGGTCAGGCATTCCAGTAAACTGGCATAGCCCTCCCACTGCTTGTAGGCGTGCGGTTTCAGGTACTATTTCACTCCCCTCGCAGGGGTACTTTTCACCTTTCCCTCACGGTACTTGTTCACTATCGGTCGCAAATTAGTATTTAGCCTTACCGGATGGTCCCGGTAGATTCCCGCAGGGTTCCACGTGTCCCGCGGTACTTAGGAGCCACTTGAAGGAGGATTGCATTTTCACTTACGGGGCTGTCACCCTCTATGGCCGGCCTTTCCAGACCGTTCAATTAACACTTTCCTATCCCTCTTTGTAACCACCAGACGTCATGAACAAGTTCACGGCCTCTGGTAGTTATTGTGGTCCTGCAACACCGCTCTCTCCTTTCGAATCGAACGGTTTAGGCTGTTCCGATTTCGCTCGCCACTACTTTCGGAATCACGGTTGTTTTCTTTTCCTTCAGGTACTGAGATGGTTCACTTCCCTGAGTTTGCTCGATTACCCTATGTATTCGGATAAACGTAACCGGTGTTCACACCGGTTGGGTTTCCCCATTCGGAAATCCCCGGATCGCAGACTGTTAGCGTCTCCCCGAGGCTTATCGCAGCTGACCACGTCCTTCATCGCCTATTTGCGCCAAGGCATCCACACGCACGCCCTTAGTAGCTTGACCATAAAATCTACTTCTAACACAAAACGTCAAAATGTATCTTCTCTTGCGCTTTGCTTCCAAACCATCCAACGACCCCTTTTAACGAGGGCAATCGTCTGGCGGAAGCTGCATTACTTGTGATAAATAATGCCCGTCAAATATTCAATTGTCAAAGATCAGACTTCTTATCGGACTTGCGCCCGAAAGACGCCGAAAATCACCGTTCCGCAATATTCGATGCGGCTACGGCCACCTTCGGTTTCTTTCAGATTGTATGGTGGGCCTGGGTAGACTCGAACTACCGACCTCACCCTTATCAGGGGTGCGCTCTAACCACCTGAGCTACAGGCCCTTGACCAAGAGCGCCTTGTTGCCTGCGCCCAGGTATCAACTGGTGGAGCTGGTCGGGATCGAACCGGCGACCTCCTGAATGCAAATCAGGCGCTCTCCCAGCTGAGCTACAGCCCCAGAATTTCCGAGAAATCTTAAATCGAGGCCGATTGGATGCAGGGCAGCCGGCCTCAAGCCGACATACCACTCTAACAATTCGCTGAACTTTGAGCAAAGAGTCCGGGACGTTCTACCAGCCTCCACTCGGCATTTAAACCCGGATTGCTCCGGATGGCGATGCTTCGCGTTGACTGGCTGGACTGGAACGGCTATCGCGTGTACACTCAACGCGATTCCAGCCACGGTCTCTTTAGAAAGGAGGTGATCCAGCCGCAGGTTCTCCTACGGCTACCTTGTTACGACTTCACCCCAATCATGAGTCATACCTTGGGCCGCTGCCTCCTTGCGGTTAGCGCGCGGACTTCTAGTACAACCCACTTTCGTGATGTGACGGGCGGTGTGTACAAGGCCCGGGAACGTATTCACGGTGGCGTTCTGATCCACCATTACTAGCGATTCCAGCTTCATGCAGGCGAGTTGCAGCCTGCAATCCGAACTGAGAACGGTTTTTTGGGATTGGCTCCCCCTCGCGGGTTGGCAGCCCTTTGTACCGTCCATTGTAGCACGTGTGTAGCCCTGGACATAAAGGCCATGAGGACTTGACGTCATCCCCACCTTCCTCCAGGTTATCCCTGGCGGTCTCCTGCGAGTTCCACCTTTCGGTATGGCAACACAGGACAAGGGTTGCGCTCGTTGCGGGACTTAACCCAACATCTCACGACACGAGCTGACGACAGCCATGCAGCACCTATACTACGGTCCCTTGCGGGAAGGCCTACTTTCATAAGCTGGTCCATAGCATTTCGAGCCCAGGTAAGGTTCTTCGCGTTGCGTCGAATTAAACCACATGCTCCACCGCTTGTGCGGGCCCCCGTCAATTCCTTTGAGTTTCAGCCTTGCGACTGTACTCCCCAGGCGGCATATTTAACGCGTTAGCTCCGGCACGGACCAACTGAATGGCCCACACCAAATATGCATCGTTTAGGGCGTGGACTACCAGGGTATCTAATCCTGTTTGCTACCCACGCTTTCGTGCCTCAGCGTCAGTTACGGTCCAGAAAGCCGTTTACACCACCGGTGTTCCTCCTGATATCTACGCATTTCACCGCTACACCAGGAATTCCACTTTCCTCTCCCGCACTCTAGCCTCTCAGTATTCGGCGCACCCTCCCAGTTGAGCCGGGAGATTTCACACCAAACTTAAAAAGCCGCCTACGCACCCTTTACGCCCAGTAACTCCGAACAACGCTTGCTGCCTACGTATTACCGCGGCTGCTGGCACGTAGTTAGCCGCAGCTGCTTCTGCAGGTACCGTCATAATCTTCCCTGCCGAAAGAGCTTTACACCCCGAAGGGCTTCATCGCTCACGCGGCGTCGCTGCATCAGGGTTTCCCCCATTGTGCAAGATTCCCCACTGCTGCCTCCCGTAGGAGTCTGGCCCGTGTTTCAGTGCCAGTGTGGCCGTGTGCCCTCTCAGGCCGGCTATCGATCACAGTCTTGGTAGGCCTTTACCCTGCCAACTAACTAATCGACCGCGGACTCCTCCTCCAGCGCATTGCTGCTTTCCTCTCTCGAGCTTATGCGGTATTGTCGTCGGTTTCCCAACGGTATTCCCCACTAGAGGGCAGATAATCCACGTGTTACTCACCCGTACGCCACTTTACTTGCCTTGCGGCTTTCTCGTTCGACTTGCATGTGTTAGGCGCGCCGCCAGCGTTGATTCTGAGCCGGGATCAAACTCTCATTTTTAAAATGTGAGATGATTTTCGCCCCGGTTGAACTCAAAGTTCCAATAATAGAACCAATACTTTCGTATTGGCTGACGAAGTTATTAGTGCATCCAACCAGATTGTCAAAGATCTGTACCGAACAACCATTACCCCCGAGGGCGCAATAGCGAACGGCCGGCCTCGAAACTTGTAGAATCCGAACCTGCTCCACGCCAGCTTTCGAAACTCAAAAAGCTACGGAGCGCACGGGCTTTTTACACCCAAGCCGGACCCTTAAAAATTTTAAGTTCTTGAAAGAACTACCAGGAAGGCTGTTACCACCGAGAACGAAGGCCCATGCCTTGTCCCTACCAGCTTGTTACCTACCTTGCGAGAGTCTTCTTAATTCATACCATCTTGCCGGGTCCGGCGCAACCCATGTTTTGCAGTTACGCGCCCGTACGCGATGTTTTGGGACTCTATCTACTACCTCTCAGAACGATACCACACCTAAGTGGCTTTCGCAACCGTGTCACAAAACCAACCCGGCAACGCTTAATCCAGAAAGAGGCGCACCTGGCTTGCGCCGAGGGCACCCGCTTTCGGGCACCATTGAAGTCTAGCATCGGAGTTATGGAGACCGCAACCCGTCTGTCACAATGTTTTTGAAAGCTGTGTAAAATCAGTGTTTTATGCGATATACATATTTGCACGGTTTCGCCTCCGGCCCCCGCTCCCGCAAAGCTCAGGCATTCCAGCGCAGTTTCGAGCAGCGCGGCATCGAGCTTTCCATTCCTGAACTCGATCAGGGCGACTTCGCGCATCTCACCATCTCGGCGCAATTAAATCTCGTTAACCAACTTCTTGCAGGCGAGCCAGCCCGGCTGATTGGCTCCTCACTGGGTGGATACCTCGCCGCGCTGTACGCTTCCGTACATCCCGAGGTGGATCGGCTCGTCCTGCTGGCTCCGGCGTTCGATTTTTCGTCCCGCTGGGAGGTGCTTACGGGTCCCGAAAAGTTGGCTGCGTGGCACGATAGCGGGTGGCTGGAAGTTTTTCACTACGGGAAACAGACCCCCGAGCGGGTGCATTTCGACCTTTTCGAGGACGCCTGGAAGCACGCGCCGAATCCGGATTTCCGGCAGCCCGCGCGCATCTTTCATGGGACTCGGGACGAAGTGGTTCCGATCAGCCTTTCCCGCGCCTTTGCCGCTTCACACCCCAATGCGGAGTTGACGGAACTGGATTCCGACCACGAGCTCCTCAACGTGCTGGACTCTATCGTTGCCGCAGCGGTGCCCTTCCTGGTTGCCTGATTCGGATATCGGGGCCGTCGGAAAAGCCAAAAGGAAGCCACGCCTCGGCACCGTTAAAATGGTTAACTCTTTGTGATTGTTTAGTTTATATATTTATGGGTGGCTTCCTTTTAATCTCTTCTGCCTCCCGATCCTTCAATCGCCGACGGGCCGTTCTGCGCGGATTATTCCCTGTTTCGACCCACCAACCGGGCTCTCGCCATCTCCTGTCCGCATTAGAACTCAAGGGTCGAGCCGTTTTGGAGGGCGGCTTCCGTAAGTGCCTGAGAACGCTCGGAAGAAAACATCATTTTTTCCGGCACCGCCGCTTTTGGGGATGGCCGGTTTCGTGCAGATTGCAGCCTGAGGGGGCCGCGACTATGCTCAAATGGAAAGCACCATGCGCTCACCGGGGATCGCCTTCCTTATTGCTGTACCGATCTTCATTGCTGTACCGAGCTTTATTGCTGTACCGAGCTTTGGTCAGGATCGGACTACCCTCATCGACAACCAGCTTTCCGGCCTACTTGAAATCTATAAGGACATACACGCTCATCCGGAACTGTCCCACCAGGAATCCCGCACGTCCGCCTTACTCGCCAATGAACTCCGCAGGGCCGGGTACGCTGTGACCGAGCGCGTCGGTAAGTATCCCGATGGAAGCCAAGCCTACGGTGTCGTCGCGGTCCTCGAAAACGGACCCGGGCCGCGTCTCCTGATCCGCGCCGATATGGACGCGCTGCCAGTGGTGGAAGAGACCGGCCTCAGCTACGCGAGCCACGTGCGGGTAAAGAACGCGAGCGGAGAAGAGGTCGGGGTGATGCACGCGTGCGGACATGATATTCACGTGACCACGCTGATCGGCACAGCGCGGGCTCTCGCCGCCCTGAAAAGCCAGTGGCATGGGACGGTCGTTCTCATTGGGCAGCCATCCGAGGAAACGATTGACGGTGCGCAGGCCATGCTCGCCGACGGTCTTTATAAGCGTTTCGGCACTCCCGATATGGCGATCGCGCTCCACGATACCAACGAGCATCCAGCCGGCGCGGTTGGAATCACCAGCGGTCCCACGCTGTCGGGCGCAACCTCGGTCGACGTGACCATACGCGGCGTGAGCAGTCACGGCTCGCGACCCGATGCCGGCAAGGACCCGATCGTCATGGCGGCGGAATTTATTATGCAAATTCAGACGATCGCCAGCCGGCAGGTAGATCCGCGCGATGCCGCCGTAGTAACCGTGGGAGATATCCACGCAGGCACAAGGCGCAACATTATTCCAGACGAGGTGAAGATGGAGCTCACAGTTCGTGCTTTCAGCGAGAAGGCGCGGGAGATTGCGCTCGATGGGATCCGACACGCAGCGCAGGGTGTGGCGATCGCCGCGGGCGTCCCGGAAGACCGGGGGCCGATCGTCACGGTTCTGGACGTAAATGCCCCGATCACATACAACAACGGCCCGATGACGGCGCGAGTCAAGTCGTCTCTGGTGCGAACGCTGGGGGCGGAACGTGTGTCCGACGATCCGCCGGGTATGCCCAGCGAAGACTTTGGCCTTCTCGGACTGGAGGGCCACAGGATTCCCACTGTGATGTTCTGGCTTGGCGCTATGGACCCCGCCAGGTTCGCTAAGGCGAAAGCTGAGGGCAAAGAGCTTCCGAGTCTGCACAACAGCCATTTCGAGCCGCTTCCCGAGCCGACGTTGCGAACGGGCGTCAATGCGATGGCCTCTGTCGCCATCTCGTTGCTGCAGAATTAGCCCACTAGGATTTGCCGGGGGCTCTCGCTGATGGCCCTTCGCCCCGGACAAGCCCAACTAATCTCGGTTGAATAAGACTGTGACCCAACACGCGGAAGCGATATTCGAGGACGGGCTCTTGCGGCCGCTCGAACCTTTGTCACTACAGGACAAACAGCGCGTCCTGTTGACGATCACCGATGTTTCGGCACAAGGCGCGCATTCGGGCCGGATGCCGGAGAGCCGGATGCCGGAAAAAGACTGGCTCAGGGCGCACGGCCAGGAGTACAGGGGCCAGTGGGTCGCCCTTAATGGCGAAGAACTCCTCAGCCATGGTTCAGACGCTCGCAGGGTGCGCGACGAAGCGCGTGCGAAAGGCGTCCAAACCCCACTGATGGTTCACATACCGGACGAACCCAACTCGCCGTCCGCCTTCTGGGTCTAATGCCTGCCATCGAATTCAGCCGGACTCATTCATATCTGCCGGCCGACGACGGGATCTCGTTGCCGGTGATTCTGAACAACGGCGCGGAAAGGGTCAAGCTGCTTGAACATACCGCGAGACCCTTACCGCAGCGCTGCTGCGGCGTAATCGCGGCCGATTGCAGATCCGCCGCCGTTCGAAACCGTAAACAGCGGCTTCCTTCACCTTATTCCTCCTATCCTCTCTCCGAGTGGCGCGTGATTCGCCCGGAGCAAGGGAAGCAGCGTCCACAAACCGCCGACTTGTGAGTCCCTATTTCCGTGGTGAGTTTTCGGCAAGCCTGCATGAAGTCCGCTGGACATAGCTGGTAAGGTTCTTCTTCCGCCGCTTCAGGCGAGGAGGAGGATCATGCCGCGAAGCAAAAAGCCGACTGTCAGTCTCGAAGAAGTGAAGGCCCGCTTTGAAGAATGGCGACGCAACCGCAAAGGGAAGGCTGCGATACCGGACGAACTCTGGGCAGCAGCTGCTGAACTGGCCCGAACGGAAGGCGTGAGTCGCACCTCCACCGAGTTGCGTGTGGAGTGGAATCACCTGAAGCAGTGCATGGGAGTGGCTTCGCGAGCAACGTCGAAACCGGCACCCCCAAGGTTCGTGGAACTGGTCGCGCCGCGTGGGGAAGCGCTGCCCGAATGTGTGATCGAACTGGAAGGCCGCCACGCGAAGCTGCGAATCCAGTTGAAGGATGCTTCCGCCTCGTATCTGGCAACTCTGAGCCGGGAACTGTGGGAGTCGGCGTTCTGATTCCGAAATTCCTCGACGGATAAAAAGGCTGTCTGCAGGTGGATGCTTATTCGGTCTATGACACTTTCTTCAAACCGGGCCGCGGTCTGGTTGAAAGCGGCTGCTGAATGCACGCGCGGAGGTACTTTTTCAATATCCGCGAATCGGACGAGGCGCGCATGGGACCGGCGCTGCATCTGATTGCGCGGCTGTATGCGGTGGAAGAGCGCGCCAAAGCTCTGGTCCTGACGGCGGAGCAGCGTCTGGAACGGCGGCAGCGCGTCGCGGCTCCGGTCATGGAGAAACTGCACGCTTATCTGCTGGAACTCAAGCCGCAGGTCCTGCCGAAGAGTCCGTCGGGCGCGGCTGTGCGCTATGCGCTGAATCAGTGGACGGCGAGTTGGAAATCGACAACGGAGCGGCCGATCGGGCTATCCGGGATATCGCCGTGGGCCGGGGGAACTGGACTTTCTTCGGCAGCGACGCGGGCGGGCGGACGGCAGCGGTTCTGCGGACCTTCATCGCTTCGTGCAAGCGGAACGGAGTCGAACCGTTCGCCTGGTTCCGGGACGTGCTGTCGCGGATCGCAGAGCATCCGGTCAACCGGATCGCCGAACTCCTGCCTCACAACTGGAAACCGCTGACAGCTTGAGAAATGCGGCGCACGGTCCGTCCTGCCCTGCAAGGCGGTTCACGAAACGCTTACCTATATACTCAGGGGCATGGCTGATGAATCCGGTATCGCTACTGCGGTCTCCCAGCATATAGCCGATAGGGTTTTGGGCGCCACGCTGGACAAGTTGACGGATCCCGTGCTTTCCGCATTCGGCCTCGGCGGCGGTGGTTCAGATTCCGACGAAGCG
Organism: Terriglobia bacterium; assembly: GCA_963719785.1. Taxonomy (GTDB): domain Bacteria; phylum Acidobacteriota; class Terriglobia; order Bryobacterales; family Bryobacteraceae; genus BOG-234. The sequence continues at coordinate 224,349 of CAVRCX010000018.1, read as the reverse complement.
TACTTCAACCAGGTGTTTGCAGCGCTCGATAAGATTCAGGTGACTGTCGATGACCTGAGCAAACGCATGGCGGAGATTTCCGAGCAGGTGGCCGCAGTGCAGAAGGCTGAGACGGCAATTTCCATGCAAATCCAGGATTCCGAACTGCAGACGGCGCTTCAGTTCTACACTTCCGACGCCAACCTCATTGAGCAGAAATTCCTGACGTACAGCAACGTGTTGGCCGCGATGAAGGACGAAGAAAGCGTAAAAGACGCGCTCCGCGATCTGCGCCAGCTTTTTAGTGTGAACGAGGTGGACGCGGTCGCGGTAGCCACCTGCCGCCACACGGGCGGCGCCTCAGCATCTGGATTCGCGGCGGCCAGCAGCAACTGCGCCTGATGCGCACGCAGCGTGCGCGAGGGTTCAGAACCAGTGGGCCACCACCGGAAACGACCCTTCGACAAGCGCTTCGTGGCAAGCCAAAAACCTTGTCCGTCATAGGCCAGCAGTTTTATGGCGGTGCCCCGGCGGCTGCGGAAGATGAACAGACACCCGGAGAAAGGATCGGCATCGAGTTTCTCGCGGCATAACTGCGCCAGAGAGTCGATCCCTTTCCTGCCGTCGATGGCGTCGATCGCAACCAGAATGCGCAGTTGCGGCGTGATCTGAATCAGGACGCCGACTCCCACAGTTCCCGGCTCAGCTTTGCCAGGTACGAAGCGGAAGCATCCTTCAACTGGATTCGCAGCTTCGTGTGGCGGCCTTCCAGTTCGATCACGCATTCAGGCAGCGCTTCTCCGCGCGGCGCGATCAGTTCCACAAACCTCGGTGGTGCAGCCTTCGACGATGTTCGTTCGCCCACCGCCATGCGTCGCTTCAGGTGATTCCACTCCACACGCAACTCTGTGGAGGTGCGACTCACGCCTTCCGTCCGCGCAACCTCTGCAGCCGCCGCCCAGAGTTCGTCCGGTATCGCGACTTTCCCCTTGCGATTGCGTCGCCACTCTTCAAAGCGCGCCTTTACATCTTCAAGACTGACGGTCGACTTTTTGCTTCGCGACATAGTTCCCCGGCCGATCTGGTCGCTGTATCGAATCTCCCCGAACGGCTACTGCAGGAATTTGCGGAAGTCACTGAGGGCCTGCTGGCAAATTTTGCAGTAACCGCAATCGCCGCGATTAGGCGCTCGGCACATCACATCGCTGCGCTGTTTCGGAAGGAGCTAGATGGCGCTTACCTCGCTCACAGAAGCCGCCAGAGTCAGCCAGACGACGCAAAATCATTCGCGACTGAACTGGTTACCGACGAGCTTGGAAGTGTGATCTCCATGGAGGCAGTCGCTGACGAGTGTCTCAGTGCAATCGTGCTCGATGCTTGGGTGGATCACGTCACCGCGAACGATCGGCACGAATTCAAGGATCATAAGGCCGGCATGAAGTACGGTCTGGAAGCCGTAAAGAAGCTTCTGGCAAGCGGTATCGAGGCTATAAAAACCACGTTGGGACTGAAGGACCTGAAACCCAAATATATTGAGGGAATTTTCTTCGAGAGCCCGCAACAAGCGTGGAATCATTCTTTTGAGTTTGCTCGCCTTGCGAGCTTGAAATACGAGCCGAGAGGTAGAAGCAGGTTTCCAGCGGACTGGGTTCCTGTATTGACTCTCGGCACCGTTGTGAAGATCGTTCGCCCCAGTGGTCAGATGGAACGAGTCCCAGCGCATCTCCCATCAGATTATTTTGTCTGTGTGCAGCCGCTTTGCCATAGTGTGCGACTCGATGAAAAAACCGTGTTACCCAACGGCACGGTTAGCTTTCCTTTCCAGACGGCAAGGATTGCGACTCAGACAGATCCAAAGTTTAATCTTGCTATCCGAGACGAGCACGAAAAGAATGTGGACCTCTTGGTCGGCTGGAAGCCGCGTGACGGCGAAAACTTCCGGTTTCGGCCCGACGCCACACGACAGATCGTGTTGGCACGCCGAGAAGCCTCAGGGCACTATGTGTTCACCGACGACGAGGGGCAGACATTCGTTTGGCTTGGGGATCCTCCCGGTGCGTCGGCCTTATTAAGGAAGCAAATCTTTGCGTCGCTTCTAACCAGCGCTACACCGCTGGCGCTGCGCCCGAAGCCGCCTCCTTTGAGTATCGCTTCATCCTTTTCGATCTCGCTAAGAAGGTCGTCAGCAAGCGCCGCCAAATTGCCCTCGCCTGTATAAATAGCGAGAAGCCGCAATCGCCCGTGTTCCGAGCTATCCCGGCGCAGAATGCTTTTGACTATGTCTTTTGCCTTGCCGCCTGTTCTAGAAGCGTCCAGAAACCAATCAATAATGACGATGTCGGCATGCTGTGCAGCTTTAGTCGCTAGACCAACAGGTTCGTCTCCAGAGTCCGGCCTGTATACTCCACACACGATTTCGAGTTGGTGAAACGCGTCCGTAAGCGCTTTCGCGTTAAGCGTGTGGGGTGACCCAGAGGCGTAGCCCCCCACGACGGAACTATCCTCCTTTTCGGAGGCCACGCCCTTCTTCCGGGTGCCTTCTGCAATGGGTGTTGGCTCCAAGACCGACGCTGGCGGCCTTTCGGCAGTGCGTGGCTGCTCCTCGCTGGCAGGCTTTTCGTTTGCGCCGAGGTGCGCCTCATTGTCGATGACCGCCGCAGTATTCTCGTTTTCGGAGGCCACGCCGTTCTTCGGGGCACCTTCTGCAATGGGCGTTGGCTCCAAGACTGACGCTGGCGGCCTTTCGGCAGTGCGTGGCTGATCGTCGCTGGCAGGCTCGCTGAGGTACGCCTCATTGTCGATGACCACCGCAGTCTGGACGAACTGCCGGATGCCCGAAACGCAGTACTGACGAAAACTAGCGGCTTGTGGCGTCATTCTTCGACCTCTGATTTCACTAGTTCCTGCGTCGGCGCGATACGAAAAACCGGAGGCGAATCGACTCCCCTCGTTTCTACGGTCATGTCATAGCCACCCCGGCGGAGAGCTTCCCGCGAGATATAAAGACCCAGTCCTCTGCCGCCCACCTTGGTCGTCATGCCGTAATCGAAGATCTGATCGGCAAGCCTCCGCTCTATTCCCGGGCCGCTATTTGAAATCTCAAATGAGCCGTTTTGCGCGTCTAAACGGATAACACGCTCCTTTCTCTTGTCGGAGGTGATCCAGTAGATCGCGTTGTCCACGACATTCACGAATGCTGGCAAGAATGTCGAAGGATACGCGTTGTCCGCACTCCGAGCCGATCGTCCGGCACCCGGAGAATGCCGGGGAGCGATGCAGTCTCCGCTTTGCGGGTGATGGGCCGAGCGGGCACGCAGGGGATATGGCTGGCGCGAAATGATGCCGACCAGCCGACCAACTATCGCGAGCTTTCCATAACCGTGCGGAGGATTCCGTTGATCCGGGTCGAGTAGCCCTTGCCATATTTCATGAGCCAGTCGTAAACTTCTTTGTCGATGCGGGCGGCCACGAGCACCTTCGGAGCACGTTTGAACTGCGCTAATTGTTCGTCAGTCAGTGCGGGGATTTCAGAGTAATCGATCCCGGATTCGTCCCCGGCTGCCTGCCTCTTCGCAATCCGGGACAGGACGGATTTCTGCGATTTACTCACTGGCCTGCTGAAGATAGATTCGGCGCTCACGCTTGTTCGCTTCGCGCGCCGAGATGATGCGGATGTTTTCCTCTTCGTCATTAGTATCCTCCACGCGATACACATGGACCACCAGCAGCACAGCGCTCAGAGCAGATCCTATGGCATGCCACCGCTGCTCGCCCTCGGCACGTCTACGCGAATCATGCGGTCTTTTCGGAAAAGTGTAAGAGGATCGTTAAAAACGAGGGCGGCCGTTTCAAAGGCGAGGCCGTCGTGCTTCCGCTGGTTGATCCGGTTCTTTTCATCGTGCTGTTAAGTGACAGAGGGTCCCACTGAAACCGCATCGCTATACAAAATGTATAACACGCCGCGTGTGGCGGGCCGGCGCGACCCTCTGTATGCCGTATGCCTCATCCCCCTCCGGGCGGATCGTCGGACCGGGAAGTCGTGTCACGGAACGCCGTTCGGGGAGGGTACTGTACGAGTCATAACAAACACTCCGTAGCCCGCCACAACGCCGAATGCGTTCATCATTACGTCATCAACGTCGAAGATACCTACCCGGAAGATGGCCTCCATAGCCTCAAAGGTTAGCCCAGTGACAATTCCGAGGATGAGCGCCTTCTGCCATGAGCTGGATTGAGAAACAAGAGGAGCAAGAAGTCCTATCGGCAGAAACGGAATGAAGTTCCCCATCAAGTTCACGACGTCGATCAAACGATTCCCTTGCCCGGTCAGTTGACCAAAAATGGTTTTGAACGGGACAAGGTTGGCGGGACCTGTGTGAGGGCCAGCGAACTTGAACCTGAGGTGTCCCATACGAATGGTTGGTATGGCCTTAAAGACCACGAACCTGATTAGAATTGCGCTGTAGGTGACGAGTGCACATGCCGCCAGCCAGCGCGTTTGTTTCGTCTTCATACCAGCCTTTGAATGGACGCGAGCGTTCTCAAAATGAGCTGGACACGATGATCTCATAGCTGGCGCTAAGCCCTTCGAGCTGAAGGGTTGGGTACCGCTCGGTTGTGGCCGGAGGCGGATGCAAACGGCCGAGAAGCTCCGGGCTTCGGTGCCTGCCGTAGTTCGCCGTTAAACGCCGAGCGAATTGCATTTTTCGGTTCGCGTGGCTTCAGGACGCCATCGGAGAGATTGTCGGCGTGTGCTTCCGGTGTCTGCTGCACTTGTGGCATCACGCTCCCAAGATGCGGGGTTGTGGGAAACCTCCCCCCGCAGGCGCGGAGCCCTGCCTTCGAAGCTGTCGCTCTGGATGGATTCATTCGCGGGTCGTGAGTGCCGCACGCCGGCGTATGACAACGATATAGCCGCCGACTGTACGTCAACAACGTTGTATCCTGAAATGAGGATAAATGGCGCGAGACAGGGCGGTTCCCGGTGAGAAACCGCTTATATTGGGTGGGTTCGGCAAAGCAGGATCTGATGACTTTCCCGGATGCGGTTCAGGATCATATCGGTATCGCGCTCAGTGTCGCGCAGTTCGGCGGTTAAGCATCCCAACGCAAAGCCGTGGAAGGGCGAAGGTGCGGGAGTGCTCGAGGTTATCGAAAACCACCGGGGCGACACGTGGCGTGGGGTCTCCGGACGTTTGAAGCTGGCCCGCAGCGATTACGAGGAACGCTATGCGAAGAAGTGAAACAGCGAATGCCGCGGTTGTTCCGAGCTCCGGAAATGTTTTTGCGGATCTCGGAATGGCGGATGCCGACGAGCGCCAGACGAAGGTTCGCCTGGCGTTTGCAATCAACAGAATCCTGGAACAACGGCGTTTATCGCAGGCCGAAGCGGCGCTGAAACTCGGCGTCAATCAGCCGAAGGTCTCAGCGTTGTCGAATTACCGGCTCGGCGGGTTCTCAGTAGAGCGAATGATGCATTTCCTGAATGCGCTGGGCCGTGACGTCGAGATCGTGATCCGGAATAAGCCGAGTTCGCGCCGGCCGGCGCGGATATTTGTTACCGCCGCCTGAGCGGGTTCTTGCCCGGGCAGAGTTCGCTCGGCGGTCGGCGAGGTGTGGTCGCTGTCGGCCGTCCGGCGGTCACCAAACACTGCACGAAGTAAAGGCACAGATTCCGTTAATAATCGCCCAGCATGCCATCGAGAAGTTCCCAGCGACCCGGCACCTTCTCGTATTCCTCAAACGTGAGCCGATTGCGAGGGTCCTTCACTTCGTAATAGTCTTCAAACAGGTTGGCGCACATCTTCAGGAGCAGACGTTCCCGGTCGTCGAGATCGGGAAAATCCTCCTGCAGCCGGTAGATTGCATCGAGCAGTTTGGGCATGCTTCCAAGAATAGACCGAATGCCGTCGCAGGGGGCTATTGCTGGGTGCTCCGATCAGTTATCGGGTCGAGTCCGGAGCGGCGGATTTCCTCCCAGGCTTTGGGCGACGCGAGGTAGTCGATCAAGCGGCGGGCAGCGGCCTGCACTTTAGCGCCCGCGGCGATTCCCGCCGCGTAAACGGTCACATGCTGCACGGGCGCCGGGAGCGGGCCGACGATGTGGATGCCCTTGACAGGAAGCAGTTCGCTGATCTGCTGAAATCCGATTTCCTGTTCGCCGCGCGCCACATTAAGCCCCACCGGCGTGCCCGGCACCATGGTCCCCTTGGCCTTCACCTCGGCCGCGATCCCCATCTTGTCGAGCATTTCGTTCTGGATGTAGACGCCGCTGGCGCTGTCCGACCAGGCTACGGATTTGGCGGCGAGCAGCGTGCGTTTGAGCGCGTCCACGGTTGAGATATCGGGCACGGGAGCGCCTTCTTTGACCGCCACGCCGATCAACGATCGCGCCAGGTCGGTTTCAAGGCCGCGCGAAACTTTGCCATCCGCCACCAGGCCGTCGAGGGCGGCGCGGGCGAGGATCACGACGTCGGCCGGTTCTCCGCGCGCCAGCCGCGCAGGGATCGCCGTCGGCGTAGCGCCCATCGAAGCGCCGTAGACGATCACCAGTTTGTCGCCGGTCTCGCGCGCATAGCGGGGCGCCAGTTCATTCAGCGCGGCGGTGAAGCCACCCGAGGTCATCACATAGATTTCCGCACCCTGCGCGAGGGTGGCGGCGAACGCGAGAATCAGGCGTGCCGCTAATGACGCGATCCGCGACATGCCGGCCTTCTACTTTACCGGTCCGATGCGGGTGGTGGAAATGGCGATGTCGTCGTAATAGACATCCATGGCCGGTGTGGGGTTCTGCCAGGCGCGCATGCCGAAGCCGAATTCCTGGTAGCCGCCGGTCAGATTGGAAGTTTTGCCGTCGACTTTCGGCCAGCTGAACTTCACGGTATCGACCTTTTGACCGTCCATGGTGTCCATCAGACGCTCGCCGTCGATCCACATGGTGGTGCTGGTCGGGTTGTCGTTGAATTCCCATTCGAGTAGAAACCATTTATCGAAGGGCGGCGCGGTGTCGCTGCGATAAGTGACTTCGCCGCGGCCCTGTCCGGCGAGCGATTTATTTTCCTGGTAGGATGGCATCCACATGCCGCGCGAGGCGCCGATTTCCTGGAACTTCGAGAGCGGCCAGCCCGCCTCCCCGGTGAAGATCAGGGGATTGTGGCTCATGCCGATGTTGGGGGTGATCTTCATATAGGCGCGGCCGAAGTAATGTGTGCGGACCGAATCGGGCAGGTGGGTGGCCACGATGAAGGCGAAGGCGCCGCGCTCCATATCGGGATAGTGGACGTGCAGGGCGTATTTGCCGTGCGCCCCGTCGACGGCTTCGACGCCGATGGTGGGAGCGCCCTTTTGCCTGGTTTCCCAGACGGCGGGATCGATTTTGCCGGATTCGAAATCTTCGGTGAGCACAGGCTTCTGAGCCTGCATGACGGCGGTAAACGCGGCGCAGGCTACGGTGAGCCGAATAGCGGTGAGGATACGCATGGCCGAAAGTCTATCATCGTCAGCGGCTGGTTGCAGAAGTACGGGACAGGCGGCAGTTCTGAATTGCAATAAGGCCTCTGTTTCAGACCTGTCACTCCCACGTAATCCTGCCGACATTATCGCGGCTCATACTTATCCTCTTAAGCAACCTGAAGCCACGACCGATTTCTGGTCGCATATTGCAACAAAACGAAAGAGGCAAACTGTTCATGTCGGTTACAACTTCTCGCAAGCAATTCGGAATTAGTCCTTTGCATCTGCTCGTCGGCTTGCTGGCGGCGGGAGTAAGCATCCCGGCGTTCGCTCAGTCCGATCCGTACCCAACGTACACGGTCGGGCAGAATCAGAACGGGATGCAGGGTCCTAACTACCCGTTGACCACCAGCTATCCGTGGGTCGCCAGCGATGGCGCATTCATCACTCCCGCCGGCACGCAGGTCTACCTCGGCATTACGACCCGCGCCAAGGCCGTAGCGGTGAACCCCAATACCGCGACGCACACCGCCGCCGTCCTGCAGATGGGCGCCCCGCAGGCCGTCACCGTTTTCAACACCCAGACCGGCAAAGTCGTGCAGACCTACAGCACAATGAAAAGTACCAATTCCGACGGCAGCCACAACGGCATCGCCTATACGCAGGATGGCAAACATCTGCTGTTCAGCCAGGACGGCAGTTACGGCCCCACCAGCTACGTTGCCATCGCGAACGTCGATCCGGTGACGGGCATGCTGTCGGACGGCACTCAGGTCAGCGTTCCGCTGGACGTCACGAGCGCAGGCTTGCTGACCAATGTCACCTGCTTCCCCGGTAACAGCCCTCCGGGCACCTCGGGCAGCTTTGCTATCCCGTGCGGCTACCCGGTTTCGATTTTCTCGGATGACACGTTCACTTCCTATCCCATGGGCATCGCGATCTCGCCGGATGGCAAGACTGCCTATGTGGTGCTCGACAACAACGATACGCTGACGAAGATCGACCTGACCCAAGCGACGCCGAAGCAGGGCGCGGAGATCCGCGTCGGCAACGTCCCGCACAGCGTGGTGATCTCGCCTGATGGCACGACCGCCTATGTCTCGAACGAAGCCGGCCGGATTGCCACCGCGGACGACTTCCAGGGATACTCCAACGGCACCCCGGTCGTCGCCACCTGGCCGACCGGCTCCACGGCCACCGGCACCGTTTCCGTGGTCAACCTGGCCACGTTCACTGTGACCGGCAGCATCTCGACCGGTCTGCACCCGACTGGCATGGCCTTCTGGAACAACTACCTGCTGGTCGCCAATGCCTATGACGACACCCTATCGGTGATCAACACGAACAACAATGAGGTAGTTTCGACGATCAACCTCGGGCTGCCCATCTCAGTGCCTGGCACAGGCCAGCCAGCCTATGGGGCGGGGCCGAACTCGATCGCCGTCGATTCCGTGAACAACATCGCCTACGTTGCGCTTTACAATGCCAATGCCATTGCGGTCGTCAACCTTGGATCCGGCTTTTGCACCGGGTCGTGCGTGGCAAATCCCGTCATGGGCATGATCCCGACAGGTTACGCTCCAAGCTCGGTTGTGCTGGACACGGCGGACGGTGTGCTGCTGGTTGCCAACGACAAGGGTATCGGCACCACCGGCTTCGGTGTGATGCCCCCTCCGACTAATACGGCCGAAAATTCGTACGGAAAAGAGAATGGCACGGTCGGTTTCAACACTCACCAGGATCTTGGCACCGTCAGCATTGTCCCCGTGCCGAATTACCTGACACTGGCGCAGATGACCCAGACGGTCTTCGAGAACAACCACTGGGATCTGACGGAAAATATCTCGTCGGCCGGTGGAGGCAACCCGGGTGCCGCGCCGGTGGCGATTCCGGAAAAGATCGGCGCTCCGTCGAAGATCCAGCACGTCTTCGTGATCATTCGCGAAAACCGCACCTACGATCAGATGCTGGGCGACGTGGTGGGCGGCAACGGCCAACCCTCCCTGGCGGTCTTCGGGAACAACTCGACCTTCTCCCCATACCCTGTCGTATCGCCTAACGGGCACGCCATGGTGCAGCGTTTCCCGCTTCTGGACAACTTCTACAACGCGAGCCGCCAGTCGGCTGACGGTCACAACTGGATCACGCAGTCCATGGCGCCCTATTCTGACGACGTCCAGTCGCCCGACTGGCTCCGCGATTACCCCTCTAACGGCGGCGATGCCATTGCCTATCAGAAGAACGGACACCTGTGGGACGTGGCAGCCGCGGCCGGCGTCTCGGTGAAGAACTACGGTGAGTACGTCGAGAGCAACACGTTCACCGTGCCTGGATGCACCCCGAACAACAAGACGCAGGCCAACAGCTTTAATGGCGCCGGCACTACACAGGTTGCATTACCGTTTATTGTTTCCGACAGCTGCGAGCCAACCTGGACCCAGTTCTACAACGACGCGCTGCTGTACGAGGCTGGCAAGGAGCCGCAGCTCCAGTACTTCAACACGATCGGCTCGGTCACCCCGTTGCCGAACCTCTACAACGTCACGGTGCAAAACTTCCCGCAATTCGATCTGGGCATCCCCGACCAGTATCGAGTCGACGTCTGGCAGCAGGACTTCGCCAATGACGTGGCCGGCGGTTCGGTACCCCAGATGGAATTCCTGTGGCTCATGAGCGACCACACCACCGGACCGCCCAACGCTGCAGCCGAAGTGGCCGATAACGACCTGGCCGTTGGGCGCGTCGTCGACATCATCAGCCACAGCCCCGTTTGGTCCAGTTCGGCGATCTTCATCGAAGAAGACGACGCGCAGTACGGCGTCGACCACGTGGACGGCCACCGCAGCCCGGGCTTTGTCATCAGCCCATACGTCAAACAGAAGGTGAACTCCAATGGCGTCGGGACCGGGGTCACCGAAGACAGCACCTTCTACACGCAGGTCAACATGACGCGTACGATTGAGCAGATCCTCGGTCTGCCGCCGATGAACCAGTTCGACCTGGTGGCCGCGCCGATGAACACGCTCTTCATCAACAACCCGCCCCCGGCGAACTTCGTGCCGTGGGCCCACGTGCCGAATCAGGTCCCGTTGTGTTACGGGGTCTCGGGATATACGGCCCCGTCGAGCCTCAGCCCCAGCGTCAACACGTGCAGTTCCGGAACCGCGGCGCCCTCACAGGAAAGGCCTTCAAGGAGAGCTCTGCGGGCTGGCTGGCAAAAAATGAAGGTGCAGGTCTTCGCCGCCAAATATCACACGCCCGACTCCCTGGACGCGGATACCGTCAGACACTTCGATTGGTACGAGGCCACCGGGTATCAGGTTCCTTTCCCCGGCGAGAAGAAGGTTCGCCCCGCAAGCGACTTCAAACACCGGGTGCACGCCGCTAAAGTCGACGACGACGACGACGGCTTCTGATTTTCGTTCCCAACCACAACAACGGCCCTCTCCTCGGTCTCCGGGAAGAGGGCTTTTTTGTTTCCGGCTCAGATGGTTGGTTCGGGTCCCGTGCAGGCCGGAGAAGATGCGATTCAGATCGGCCGGTTTGAATTAGAGTGCCGGTGCTACCTGGTGCAATAAGGAATTCTCAGAGCGGTCCGATCAAGCGCGGAGTCTCTTCTTTGGCGCAAACGATACCACTTTGTGAGTAGACCGGGCTTGTCGCCTCTTCGACGCCACAAGAATAGCCTTAATATCGAAGCCATGCCGGGCGGAAAGTTGCTCGCGGACGCGCCGGACTTCATCGACAATGGGGTCGCGAGCCATACTTCATTCTCCCATGAGCTCTTCAGGTGTGCAAATGACCGGGCACTCATAAGCATGCTCGCGACAGATCGCGGCAAGTGCTCTGGCGTGCGCTGAGTTCGCCTTTCACCGGCTGCGGCAGGATCCCCTGCGCTTACCTCGTCAATGACGAGTTGCGATATGTAAAGCTGGAAGGTGTCCCTTCGCGTTTCCCACCATTCTCTCGTGACCTGCTGATGGCCGGCAACGATCAGATCCCGGCTCGGTCTTGAGGTCAGGTAACCTGGAATAGTCGTTTCCAGATACAAGCTGGACTTCATTCTCAGATCTTATCCAGCCTGTAAAGACCCTGTTGGTTCCACCTGAACCGGCCGGTTTCAGAAATCGGAGGTGGCTCCTCCGCCTGCCGAATCTCCTCCACCGAAATGGAAGTCGGGGCTTGGGGTTACTGAGTGCGGCATGAGGCCTAAGGCGACGGATCCGGCGTTCATCCATTGTTTGTCTTTACCGGAAAGGCGCTGGGCGGTGAAGCCATGGCGAACTCCGGCGGGGCCGTCGGCCAGCCAGCGACGGATGAAGAGAGCGACGCCCGCCAATAATGCGCCGAGCAGCATCGGATCCCAGGTATGCCGCGGCCAGCCGAGATAAGGCTTGTTGGTGACGAGGGTCAGGACGGCGGCAATCGTGCCCACCGCGATTACGAATCGATCTTTGCCGCGGATGCCGCGTGCCAGTATGGCCGGTGGCAGGCACCAGGTTAATACCCAGGTGGCCCAGTAGAACGTTTTCGGGAATTCGTTGGCGGTGTGAGGGGCGCCCCACCACTCCGCCAGCAGATTCAGCGATGAGAGTTGGAGGTTGATGGCCAGATAGATGCCCAGCCAGAGCAGCGCTTCGACGATCGAATATCCGTCGTCGAGGTACGTGAAACGGTGGCGGGAGCGTACGGTGACTATGGTTATCAGGCCGGCTGTGTATATCGCGGCGACGAGCAGATGCTGCGCGGCATGAGACGAGGCCCAGTGGCTCGGCAGCAAGATGACGAAGATCATGGCGGCGAGGAACATATATGGGAGACCGAAGCGATACCACATCCAGAGCGACACGAGTACGCCGGTGGCGGGAACCGGGAGATCGGCAGGGCCGGTGAAAAAGGCTTTCATCCCCACGCAGAGGAAGGCAACTGAACAGACGGCGAGGGCTTCCTCGATCCCGTAGCGATAGAGCCTGGCCCGGGATACGGCGAATTCGGCGGCAGCGTAGGAGAGCGCGGCGAAGATCAGCAGGGAAATGCCTGTGGTCTGCTCTGACGGGTGGGAGAGAAAAACCACGAAGAACAGAGCGACAGCAGCGCCCACCACAATCAGGGTAAAGAGAAACAGGACGAGCCGCAGGAAAATGTTGGTGCGGCGGAACTCGCAGACGGTTTCCTGTTCCATGCGCTGGTGCTGCGCTGCGGAGAGGAAACCTTCACCCGCCCAGTCCTTGAGCAGATGGCGGGCGCGCAGAGCTTCTTCGCCGGATTGGCTGTAAGCCCTCATGCGCTCCTTCCAAAGCGGCGCGCGATCAGGACCATCATGACCACCATGGCGATGCCAGTGACGACGAAATAGCTCAGGATCGCACTTTCGCCGTGCATGTCGCGCACGAGGATGGAGCTGATGCCCACGTAGCCGTAAACCGCGGCGTAAGCGACGAAGGAAAACTGACGGCGGGTCAGGCCCCAGGCGAGAGATGCGCCACACGCAGTCAGGAGAGCGATAAACCACAAGCCATAGTCCTGCCGATCGAAGACGCCGGAGAGCAGCGCCCAGAACAGAACGTTAGCAGCGATGTTCAGAAAAGTACCGAGGAAATGCGCTTTCAGGCCGCGGCGATGCAGGATGGCTCCGGCGGCGCCGACGAACAAGCTGTAGAGAATGGCGTATTGCCGGTACGCGTCGTCCTGATGCCCCGGCCAGTGCGAGATAGTGAGCCCGAACCATCCGGCAAGCGCAGACAAGGCGAGCGACAGCACGAAGCGGTTGTCGAAACGATAAGCGAGGAAGAAGAAGAGGACGGCGGTCGCCAGCAGATAACCGTCCCATTGTGGCTTTATCAGGCCAAGCGCCCCGGAGAGCAGATGAAAGCGGTTTTCGAGATATGCAAGTTCCACGGACCAGGTGAGGCTGCCGAGATAAAGCACGTAATCGAAGACGAGGCTGGGCGAAGGAGTTTCCCCCGGGGACCAGGCGGGCGCGCGAGAGAAGCAGTACCAGAAACAGGCGGCCAGCAGCGCAGAGAGGACGCTGAGGATCATCACGTCGCCCAGTTGGTGCGACCAGGTGGTGACGGTCCAGCCGAGGCCGGCGACAAACGCGAGCACACCAGCGTAGAGCAGAAAGTTGAGCTCGAGAAAAAGAGAGAACGGCTCGCCACAAGTGAGGCCTGCCAGGAGCGTGTGCTGCTCCGGGGATATGACCCCGTGCTCCTTCCACTGCTGCAGCCGGGTGAGCATCGTCATGAAATTTCCATCACCAGCGCCGCGATCCAGCCCGACGGATCTCCTGCGTTCTTGTCAAGATATTCGATGGCTACCGTTTCAAACGAGCTGCTGTGCATAAACGTTTTGGAATACGATTGCACCAGTTTAACGACGCGATCGACGTTCAGGTTGTCCTTGTACAAGGCCGCCATGCCGATCAGCAGCGTGCGCACGATCGCATAGTGTACTGCCAGAAGAAGAAATGCATTCCTCAGCGACTCGCGGCCGAAGTCGATCGCAAACTTCCGATCCGGCAGTTTGCGGCGATACGGAAAAACCGTGCGGAAAATGTAATTGATGAGATAGTTTTCGAGCACATGCGGGTAACGGCGGAGGAACGGCAGGAAATAGCGTTGCGTGGAAATGCAATACCGATCGGCGAGTTCTTCCATGGTGGAATCCGGGGTCCAGGCCAGTCCGTTCATGAGATCGCTGAAGCATTCACGAAATCGCGGGGCGGTGTAATCGCTTCCCATGCGGGTGACGATCAACTCAAGTACCGTCTCCAGTTGGAACGCGGGATCGCCGTTCTGTTGGGCCAGCGCATCGGTGTACGAACCTTGCCGGAGGTTTCCGAGATAGTCTTCGAGAACAGTCACGGCGCGTATGGTGTCGACATCCGCAAGGCTTTCGATGACGAGTCCGAGGGAAACGATGCGCTGTCCCAGGGGGAGCGACCGTTCCCGGATCGCTTCGATGACAAGGGTGCGGACCCGGTGCAAGCGACCGTCCGGGTCACCGGCTATCTCGCCGACGGAGCCGGCGCGGTGGGGCAGCGCCTCTTCGATCCGCTCGTGAAAAGCCATGGCTTCGGGATCGCTGAGCACCAACCGGGCGGCCTCGGGGCAGGAAAGGTGGAGGGACTTCTCCACCACTCCTCCTATCACGGTTACCACGCGTGGATAGGTGCTGCACAGGTCCGGCAGGAATGGCTCTCCCAGAGTCCGCTGAATGGAACACCAGCCCTCCTGGAGCGCGGGACAACTGGCGCCATCCATGCGGAATTTTGCGTAATCGGCGGAAGAAGTTCGAGCCGGATTGATCTCGACGAGGCTGGTGAGAGCTTTATCCGCCACCCGGAGGCCGGGGAGATTCTGGTACTTCTCCCAGGTCTCGCGGTCGACATAAACGCCCCAGCCGACGCAGCAGGTGTCTTCGCAAGCGGCGCCGATGCAGCGGAAACCATCGAAGCATTGTGGCTGACGCACCTTGTGCGCCTTGGTGATGGGCTCAAGGGGCATCGGCGGCGCCGCGTTTCAGCGCCCGGGTCCGCCTCGGCCCGCGCCGCCAGCCGTGCGAGCCGCCGTGGAAGGTGGCACGATGCCCTTGATTCGCATATACACTGCCATACTTCCATAGCACTCCTGGTCATGAGCGGTGTTATAGGCCAGACGGCCGGCACGCGCATTCTGGCCGCGCCCGTAAGCGACCAGCTCCGTTGCATTGGCGTCGGTGAGGGCATTGTAGGCTTTATCGCACTCATCGAAGGAGGCCTTCAGGGCAGCCACCAGATCGGCCTTGCTGGTTTTGGTGGCCGCATCGCCCCTTCTGGCCTGCCCGTTCAGGGCGGAGCAGACGCCGGTCTGCAGGTCCGACACGTGCGCCACCCACGCGCCGAAGGTCATTTCCGCGGGCACCGGCGCAAAGCTGTAATTTTCTTCGGGCATGGCATTCGCCGCGGCGAGCAGATTAGTCTTGACGGAAGTGTAGACCTGTCTGATTTCATCGGCGATGCCGGGCGGCAACGCCATACCCTGGGCGAATGCGCCGGTTGAGAAGGCGGCTGCCAGCATGGCTGTCAAAATGGAACGTTTCATGGAGCTCTCGATTCTCCCGGCCCGAAATTTCGGCGGAACTCCCAGTGTAATAGAATTCACGGCCGGGGCGAGGCCCAAAGGAAAATCAGGAAGCGGAAGATTCGGCTGCCGGTGAATCCGGAACGGTTGGGGTCAATAAGGCGCCGGGCGTGGCATGTTCGTTTTCATTGGCGTCGACGTCATACTGAATGCCGATAATATATTCCCGACCGTCCCGGCGGCAATTGCGAACCGTGCCAAAGCGCTCCGAGTCGTGCGTGCGGATGCAGACCTTGGCTCCTATAGTGATAGCCCTGGGGACGGATAGAGCGACGCCTCTCGACGATTCGTCTTCCTGCAGCAAGCTCATCTTCCGGCGGGTTTCGCCTTCGCCCCAGAATTCGACCTCGACACGCCGCATCCTGTTTCTTCGTGGCTCGGTTCGGCGTTCCATGACTCTACGCTTCCTTCGGTATCGGCTGGCGGGAAACGACTTTCGAGCATTTTTTAAACAATCGGGCGGGATGATTCAGGATACGATGTCTTCAGCCATGCCATCGAAACACCGCCTTACGTTTATTGCTATTGCGGCCGCCACCGCATTCACCATAGCCGCCGCGCTCGCGCAGACGGTCGACCGGACTCTGGGTTACGACGACACGCCCATGCTTCCCGGACTCCCCTATCGAGTGCATGACATCAAGCGCCCGCATCCGCGCGTGGTCGCGCCCGGAGCGCATCCCGGCGGGGCGCCGTCGGACGCCCTGGTGCTGTTCGACGGGTCGGATCTTTCGCATTGGACGAAAGGCCAGACGCACCTGACCGGCACACGGCCATTCCACGGCACGGAAAAGCCGGAGTGGAAGATGGAGAACGGCTATGTAGAGGTGGTGCCCGGGAAGGGCGATATGGCCACGAAGGAAGTATTCGGCGATTGCCAGCTGCACGTGGAGTGGGCGGCGCCGGCGGATGCGGCGGGCACCAGCCAGGGCCGTGGAAACAGCGGCGTTTTTATGATGGGCCGTTATGAAATCGAGATTCTCGACTCGTACAATAATCCAACTTATGCGGATGGCGAAGCCGGGGCTATCTATGGGCAATGGCCGGGGCTGGTGAATCCTTCGACCAGGCCGGGAGAGTGGCAGACGTACGATGTGGTTTGGGAAGCGCCAAAGTTCCAGGGCGATAAGTTGGTGAAGCCGGCTTATCTCACGCTGTTTATGAACGGCGTGGTGCTGCACAACCGCAAGGAACTGATGTCGCCCACGAAGCACGCGGGGCTGGCAGTATACGAAGCGCAGCCGGCGGAGGACGTGATCGTGCTGCAGAACCATAACAACAGGGTTTGCTTCCGGAATATCTGGGTGCGGCGGCTGGGGAGTTACGACGAACCGGAAAAAGCGGACGCGCTGCGATAGCTGCGCCTGTTTCGGGTTCCCGGCCAAACGCGGCTGTCGCCGCATGTCCTCAACGTCCTCAACCTGCCCCACCTAACGCGCGGAGGCTTCGGTCAATTCGATGCGCGTGCCCCAGGGATCGGTGAGGAAGACACTCTTGCCCGGCGAGTAAGGGGCGTCGAGTTTGACTCCGTTGTCGGTGAGGTTCTTGCAAAAGGCTTCGAGCCCTCTGATTTCGAGGCTGAGGCGATCGATGGCGCGTCCCGCGGTGGGCGCCGCGGCATCGGCGTGCGACCAGTAAAGAGCTGTTTGACCGAGGTTACTGGAATCGGCTCTCTCGCCCCTGCCGGTCCTCGCTGCGAAGTTCTTTGCGTACCACGCCTGCATTTCCTTGGGCTGGGTTGTGTAGAAGTGGATGTGATCGAACTGCAGCGCCGCATAATTCGAACTATCTTCCGTCAGTTCGATGCGCACGCCATCGGGGCCGTCGATCATCAGCCGGTCAGCACTCGGTTGAAAGCTCTTGTAGCCGGTCTTGGCCATCCTTTCAATGAACGGCTGCAGGTCCGGTACCGTGACGCCGATGTGGTCGATCACGGAGCCCGCGCTGGGGCCGGTCGGAGCCATCCGGTTAAACAGGATGGTCGCGCCCTGCATGCTGACGCCGTTTACAGAGCCGTGGCTGTCAGCGGTGGCTCCGATCACGTCCGTCCAGAAAGCGATGGCCTTAGCGGGATCGGCGGAGTTGACGTAAATCGGGCCCATGGCGACGTTTCGCGGACCTCGCCCCGGGGGTTGCGCGCTGGCGGTAACCACCGCGATCAGACACGCTGCGAAGATGCGAAACAGATGCATGATGCACCTTATAGTACCAATTCCAGCTCAGTTGCGAGGAGCAAGGCCATCCCCCCGCCGCGCGGATCCCGGTCGAGGATCGCTGCGCGATTCAGATAGGCTTCGAGGGATGGCTGCTTGCCGGTCGATTCGCAGACATCGACGAGCCGGCCATCGGCCGAGATGCGCAGGCGCAGCGCTCGCCAGGCTTTATCGACGCGCGGCTGGTATTGCGTCCTGTCGAGCCAGCCCGAGCGGATGCCGCGCACCATGGCCAGGCCGATCATGGCTGTCGCGGAGAACTCGGAGTAGGACCCAGGCACATCGACAACCTCCCGCCACATGCCATTCTCATCCTGAAATGGCGCCAGTGCCTTCATGTGGTTCCGGTACGAGGCAAGGATCGTGGGAAACACGGGATCGGCGGTTGGCAGGTCGGAGAGTGTGAGCGCTAATCCGAGCGCGGGAAACGCGTTGCCTCGACCCCAGGCTGCCTGGTCGAGAGGAGAATGGCGGTAAAGGCCGTCCGGCCGGAGACAGAGCTTCTGCATGAATTCCAGATGCCGCAGCGCCAGGTCGAAATACTTCCGGTCGTGCGTCAGCTTTCCCGCTTTAGCGAGCAGAGGACAAGCCATGAAGACGGCGTCGCTCATCTCGTTGTGAAGCGGCATGGCATCTTTCATGGCTCCGGTGTCTTTTTTAGATCCATCATCGGTAAATCCGAGATCGGCGGCCTTACGGACCAGCGCAATGTAGCGCGCGTCTCCGGTGCGTTCGGCGAGGTCGGCGAATAAGAGATGCCCGCCCAGATTGCTGCTGGTGGCATGCGCGAGCGCGTCTTTCGAACCATCGGCGTACGGAGCGGCGAGGCGCTCGACATCTTCGAGGTTTCCCAGGCGTAGCCGCGCGATGAGCGCCATGGCCGGAATGTAGACGGGTTCATTGAAATCGTGACCGTAGTACTCGGCCAGTTGTTCGGCGATCTGGTGCGGAGTGCGCGCGAGTCTGCGCTCCAGTTCGAGGTGGGCTTCCGATTTGGGGATGCGCGGAGGCAGTGAAGACAGCAGTGCGGCGCCAGGTTCGACACGGCGCGCCGGGATGCGGCCCACGCCGGCGACAATATTGCGCGACAACGCGTCGGCAAGTCCGGAGTCGGCGTGATCTGCCACCAGCACGAGATCGGGCGCCTGCATGCCGATCCAGCGCCATAGATAGTGGCTTTCCGGATTGTCCCGGTAAGCCTGCCCGGCGGGAGGGAAATTCAGTGCGGACTTATTCGGATTGGCCTGGGCGATAGAAAGCAATCGCCAGGGACGCTTCTTGCGCGCGGCGTATCGATTTACTTCGTTGGTGACGAGCGCGTCGGCTGGTCCGTCGAGTCCGGCTACGATCAGGACAACGGGCGCGTCTGGGGTGGTCGCGGATACGGAGAGCGCTTCGATAACGGCTCGGGTGGGGGTCAGCCCTACAGCCATTGGATCGGCCGCCAGCACTATGGCCGGCGCCGCGAGCATCCACAAAAAGACAGGGAGTTTCATGGTTGTTGCAAAGCCTGGCGGCCCAGCCAGCACAAACGGCCGGCCAGCAAGAATCCGATTAACACCGCGAATGCCCTGACGGGCGGTGCATTGCCCGCGACCGTGTAATCGAGTGTCAGTTCGTGCTGCGCCCGGTCACGCCGCTGATCGGCGATCTGAATGCGCGAGTTCGCCGGAATCAGCGCATTGACCAGGTAGACGCTCGACTCAGGCTGGTGTGTGTTGAGGAAAGAAATCCGATGACGTCCAGCCCCCGCTGCCGGGACCTTCGCGGTGGCCCTCAGTTGGATTGTGCCAATCCCATGGCTCATGTCGCCGGGTGGGGGGAAGTGCGACTCGACCAACAGGATCGGCGCGGTCAAACCGTCGACCGACAGCGTGACAGACCGGAGCATCCGCCGCGCATACGCTGCGCCCTCGGCATTCGAGATCTCACCGTCGCGGTCGGTATCGATCGAGTCGATTATTTTCGACGCCACCGCGACGCCGGGCGTAAGGTCGATCTCCAGATCCACACGTTCGAGGTCGATCGAGAGCCGTGTCGCCTGGAGGTATTCATCGAGGCGATGCGCGCTGGCCGAGGGGAGAGTCGCAAGGCAAACCGCCAATACTGCGCAGCGAGCGTTCACGGCTTGAGGAGCTTGGCGCCGTAGTCGTTGGTGGGGTCGCGGTAGATGGTGTGGATGTGGTCGAGATCGCCCTGCTGCGGCGCGTATTCGATGATGACCGTCGGTCCCTGGATGCGGTAATAGGCGAGGCCGCCGTTCTTCGTGGCGCCGCTCCAGGCGAACCACGTTTGCGGCAGGTTGGCTTTGATTTCCGCCATCTTCGCGGTGGCCGCTTCGTCGTTGAGGATGCCGACCCATTCATGAACGACGTCGAGCAGCATGGCCTGCTGGCGGGCGTCGAGTTGAGAAGCGAGGATGCCTTCGGGCTGGATCACCTTACCATCGGCGCCGGGCCCCAGCACCAGATCGCGGACCTCATAATTCAGGATGGCGTGCTTCTGTTGCTCCGCGTTCAGCGCATTGATGAGCGCAAAACCCTTGTCGTTTTCCTGGCCGAGCGGGCGAATGGTCTGGCCGTTCAAGGTGTATTTGGCGGGCTGAGCGGCGGGCAAACTGGGCGTCATTACGCTGCTCCGGCCCACGACGGTGACGTTGATGGCGAGATGATGCCCGCCGAATTGCAGCATCCATGGGTCGGTTGCGGATGGAGCGCCGAGGAGCGCGATGTAGTATTCATCGAGGCCGAAGCGAATGCCTCCGCCACGTCCGCCGGGACCGCCAGGTGCTCCGGGACGTCCGCCGGTGCGCCCGCCGCCGGCATTCTTCAGCACCTCATCGCCGTTCATGATGTTGGTGACTTTCTGGTAGCCTTCACGGCTCAGGGCTGCGGCTACGAGAGCGAGCGCCGCCTCACGCTGCCGCGCCGTGATGTCGCCGAAGCGTAGGCCGTTGCGCTGAAATATACCCGAGGGAAGGTTAGACCAGCCGGTCCGCTGGCTGCTGGCGAAGCCGAAAGTGCATTTGGCGCGCTCGGCGGGGCTGAGGGTTGCGAGAAAGGCGTTGGCCGCATCGACCACTCGTGCCGTCACGTTTCCTTTCACGGCGGAGGCGGCCGGCTGTTGGGAGATGACGACGGCCGGAGATAAGAGTGCGAGGCAGATTAATGCGGGGCGAAACATAGAGGGGTTCTCCTGCTGCTCGACTATATCAGCTTTACGGCGCGGCGCTACTCGGTAAACACGACCTTTTCGTACAGGTCTGACAGCACGAGCCGTGCGCCTACCGAGTCCAGGGCCAGGGAATCCTCCAGCCGGTTGACCGAAGTCAAAAGCCAGCGATCGTCCGGTTGCCGGGTGTAGAGATCCACATGGATGCGGTCGGACGCAACGAGCAGGTATTCACGCAGCGATCCAATCGACTGGTATTGCTCGAATTTGCGTCCGCGGTCGTAAGCTTCGGTGGAAGGGGAAAGGACCTCGACAATCAGGCCGGGGTTGAGCAGCGTGTCGGTTTGGCCATCGACGAAGAGCCGTTCGCCGCAAAGACCAGTGACATCCGGATAGGTGTAGAGGCCGGTGGATTTTACGTGAACCCGCATGTCGCTGGGATAGACGCGGCAGGGGCGCTCCCGGATTTGCCGGTGAATCGCGGCGACCAGATTCGCCACCAGCAGATTGTGGGCTTCCTTCGCGCCGGCCATGGCGAACATCTCGCCGTTAAAATATTCACTCTTGTACTCGGCCTTGCGCTCGATTTCGAGGTACTGTTCCGGAGTCAGGAATGCGCTGGGTTGCGTGGCCATCGGTCCTGACGACCACGTTAGCAGACGTTCCCACGGGATAGAATTGACGATGATGCAGTTATGGAGAAGGAAGAGATCATAGCTAAGCTTCGTGAGCACCAAGCCGAACTGAAGTGCGGCGGTATCGACCGCCTGTTCCTGTTCGGCTCCTGTGCGCGAGGAACGGCTGTCCGGAATGCATCCGATATCGATCTGATAGCGGATTTCGACAGGGCGAAAAGACTGACGCTGTTCGACAAGGCCGGGCTTGAAGTCGCGCTTGGCGAATTGCTCAACAGCCATGTCGATCTGTGTGACCGCGCCATGCTCAAAGAACCGGTGCGGCTGAACGCCGAGCGGGACGCTGTTCTTGTCTTTTAAGAATCCCTTTCAATCGCTTCGCGACATTGTCGACGCGATTACCAGTATCGAGGAATTCACCTCGGGCATGGATTTCGCTGGATTCCAATCGGACGCAAAGACCGTAGCCGCGGTGGAACGAAAGCTGCTCGTCATCAGCGAGGCCGCGATCCGCCTCGGCGATCAGGGTCCAGCGCGCTGCCCGGATCAACCTTGGCCGAAGATACGCGGAACGGGCAACTGGATCAGACATCAGTACGAGCGGATCAATCTCGAAGATGTCTGGCGCACCGTGACTGACGACTTGCCGCCGCTCAAGGCTTCGACGGAGCGGGCGCTCGCCTCGCTTCCGGCTTGACGCGGCGATCCTCCAACACCAACCGGCCCTGGTCGGAGCCGAGACTTAAAAGCAGTTTATCGGTATAATAAACGCATGATAAACGCCAAATAACGGCATTGCCTCCTGTAGCGAGAAAGGCCCTTATGACTACGAAAAAGCGCGCCACATTCTCCCCCACGTTCACCATCACGCCGGCGATGGCGAATAGTCTCATGCGGATCGAGGCCGTCAGGCAAGCCATCCGGACTCTGCCGATCACGCCACGGGTGCTGGCGAATCTGCGGGAGACGGCCCGCTTGTTCTCCACTCATTACTCAACCATGATCGAAGGCAATCGCCTGACCCAGGAAGAGGTTGCCCGGGTGATCGAGAGAGCGCAGCACTTTCCGGGCAGGGAGAGAGACGAAAACGAGGTAAGAGGCTACTATTCCGCGATCGACGAAGTGGAGCGCACAGCAAAAAGACGGGAGAGGATTTCCGCAGCGATCGTACGAAAGGTTCACGCGCTGGTCATGGCGGGTGGAAAAACACGCGTGAAACCCACAGCCTGGCGGGACGGGCAAAACGTAATCCGCGACGCCCGCTCCAAAGGCATCGTCTACATGCCCCCGGAGTCTAAGGATGTTCCAGAGCTGATGGAGCAACTCATTTCCTGGATCAATGCCAAGGATGAATTACCGGTGCCTGTCAAGGCCGGAATCGTGCATTATCAGTTCGCCACCATACACCCTTATTACGACGGCAACGGGCGAACGGCGCGTTTGCTGACCACGCTCGTCCTGTATCTGGGAGCGTACGATCTGAAGGGGCTGTCTGCGCTCGAAGAATATTATGCCCGCGATCTGAAGGCATACTATGAAGCACTAACCATCGGCCCTTCGCACAATTACTACCTGGGGCGCGCCGAAGCGGATATCACTCGCTGGGTCGCTTATTTCATCGAGGGTATGGCCGCTTCGTTTGAGAAGGTGCGCAGCCAGGCTGTGCGCGAGGCTGAGAGAGGAGGTAAGGACCGGTCCAAATCGCTGCGCAATCTGGATTCGAGGCAGCGTCGGGCACTGACGTTATTTGAGACATCGTTTGAAATTACAGGCAGGGACGTCGCCGGGTTGTTCGGCTATAAACCGCGAAATGCGGCGCTGCTGTGCCGGCGCTGGGTTGAGCAGGGCTTCCTCGAAACAACCGATCCCGCCAAAAAATCGCGCCGCTACAAGTTGAGCGACACGTATGTCTCGGTCGTCTGGGGAATCCGGGGAAACGTGAACGCGATTCCGGGATGATTCCGAACGCTGTTCCGGGATGAACGCGAACAGGATTCCGGGATGAAGGTGAACACCGGTTCCGCGATGAAGCCGAACAGTTTCAGGCCGATCCCGGAATCGCGTTCGGCTTGAGCCCGGATTTCATCAGCCAGCGGCGCTGGACAACACAGCGGTGGGTAGCCTCCCTGAGAAAGGGAGGATTACTTGCCAGCCAGGAGATTGTCCGTGCGAAAGATCAAGGAAGTTCTTCGATTGAAGTTTTCAGTTGGCCTGGGGCTGCGGGCAATCGCCCGCAGTTGCTCGATCGGTCTCGGGACCGTACACGAGTATTTGCAACGGGCCGAAACCGCCGGGGTAACGTGGCCGCTTGGAGAGGATTGGGACGAAGACCGGCTCGAAACTGCCCTGTTCGGCGGACCGCCAAGGGCTCGCCCCGCAGTGTTGCCGATGCCGGACTTCGCCGACCTTCATCAGCAGCGTCAGCGTCATGCGCACCTGACCCAGCAGTTGCTTTGGGAGGAGTATCGGCAGGCCAACCCGGATGGCTATCGCTACTCCCGCTTCTGCGAGTTGTACCAGCGCTGGCGTCGCAAGCAGGATGTAGTTCTGCGCCAGGAACACAAGGCCGGCGAGAAGCTGTTCGTCGATTGGGCGGGAACCACCATCCCGATCTACGACCCGAGGGGTGGTCCCGTGCAGCAGGCCCATCTGTTCGTAGCTGTGCTTGGAGCCAGCTCATACACCTACGCCGAGGCCACCGGTGACGAGCAGTTGGCGAATTGGATCAGCGCACACGTGCGTGCTTTCGAGTTCTACCAGGGTGTTCCGAAACTGGTGGTGCCCGACAACACTAAGACCGGCGTGACGAAAGCCTGCCGTTACGATCCCGATCTGAACCCCACGTATCAGGAGATGGCCATGCATTACGGCGTGGGCGTGGTTCCAGCGCGTCCCTACAAGCCGCGCGACAAGGCCAAGGTCGAGTCTGGTGTGCTGCTGGCCGAGCGTTGGATCATAGCGGCACTGCGCCATCGGAAGTTCTTCTCAGTCGAGGAACTGAACCATGCTATCCGTGAACTGCGCGACCGCATAAATCAGAGGCCGTTCCGTAAGCGCGAAGGCTCCCGTGCATCGCAGTTCGCGGCTCTCGACAAGCCTGCGCTGAATGCTCTGCCTGCCGAGCGGTTCGATCTCAGCCAATGGTCTCGCGCACGAGTCAACATCGACTACCACATCTCGTTCGACACTAACTATTACAGCCTGCCGTACAACCTCGTGCAGGAACTGGTGGAAGTGCGGTCAACGCCGACCACCGTCGAGCTTTTCCACAAGGGCCAGCGTGTCGCTTCGCATCTGCGTGCGCGTGGTCATGGGCACACCGTGACCATCGCCGAACATCGCCCACGATCCCATCAGGAACATCTGGAATGGACCCCCTCACGTATGGTGCACTGGGCGGAGTCCATCGGCCCTCACACAGCGCGTCTGTTCGAACGCATCCTTGCCGACAAGCCACACCCGGAGATGGGCTATCGCGGTTGCCTGGGCATCATCCGGCTGGCCGGGCGGTACTCGCCAGTTCGCATGGAGGCCGCCGCCGAACGAGCGCTGTTAACCGGAGCGTGCCGCTATCAGAGCGTAAAGTCGATCCTGAAGAATGCACTCGACCAGCAGCCGCTTGGGACGCCGACATTACCGCCAAGCCCACCGTCACCGCACGACAACATCCGCGGTGCCGAGTACTTCGAATAGGAGCCATCGACATGCTGGAACAACCAATGATCGAAAAGCTCCTGAGTATGCGGTTGCAGGGAATGGCGGATGCGCTCAAAGCACAGGAACAGGACCCTGGGGTGCGGGAGTTGAGTTTCATCGAGCGCCTGTCCTTATTAGTGGATCAGCAATGGAACTGGCGCGAGAACCAAGCGCTGGCGCGTCGATTGAAGACCGCCAAGCTCCGCCACAATGCCTGTATCGAAGATATCGACTACCGCGCGGCGCGGGGTCTGGAAAAGACTGTCATTCGCGGACTGGCGAAGGATTCGCAGTGGGTCCAGAACCACGAGAATCTTTTCGTTATCGGACCGACAGGCGTTGGGAAAAGTTATATCGCCTGCGCTCTGGCTCAGAAAGCGTGCCGCGATGGATACTCGGCGTTCTACACACGGGCGGCTGCGCTGTTCCGCGACCTGGCGCTGGCTCGTGCCGACGGAAGCTTTCGCAATCTGCTCGCACGGTTGAGCCGGGTTGATGTGTTGGTGATCGACGACTGGGCAATGGCGCCGCTGTCGGAGCCCGAACGTCGTGACTTCTGGGAAATTTGCGAAGATCGGTATCAGGTCCGCTCGCTAGTTCTCACGTCACAGTTGCCCGTGACCCGCTGGCACGAACAGATCGGCGATCCGACGGTGGCTGATGGCATCCTCGACCGGCTAGTTCACAACGCTCACCGTGTCGAGATGCGTGGAGACTCGATGCGCAAAAATCGCGGAAAGACGAGCGCATAGCCAGACGCCGCCCGCGTCCCTCCGTGCCGCGTCAGAAGAATTCCCTGCAAGTCCCATTCCCGCCGATTGAGCAGTTACTTAGGAGGATCAAAGTACAGGTCGAAACCGATGTTGAGGTGTCGATCCGTCAGCAATTTGGAGACTTCAGCCGAAATTCCGAAGCCGCGGTTGGAAGAAGCCATGAAAATGCCGCAGAAGACATCCACTTTAAATGTGCTTGTTAGAGTAGCCCACAGATTGGCGTCAGATGGCAGTCGAGCCAACAGCATTTTGACACCGTCTTCTACGTCGTCTCGTTCGTCGCAGTCTTTCGACTCGATCGTCAACGACCAGCGGCCCTTGGTGGCAATCCGACTGCCGTCGCCCATGGAAACCGGAAGGCCCTTCCGCTCTGCCACTGTTGGGGCACAGCCGAAAAGGGCCGAAATTTGATCGGGATCAAGTTCTTCACCGTAAATGCGCAGCGTGATCTTAAACCTGTCAACCGGTCCGCCGAACCACAGTGTGCCTTCGGGTGCACCCTCAGGAGGCCTGCGCGATATTTTGTGAGTCGGTGGCACCAGGCCAGTATAAGGCAAGATCCACTCCCGTTCCCATGATCGGTATCGAGTCGCTTTGATGACAAGCCAAGAAGCCGTACCAGGCTTCGGGCCGAGCGCTCTTCGCGCTCGGGCTGGAGTTTCTACATTTTTCAGGCGGCGGCAGCGTTAACCAAAGCCTGATCGGTGATTTGGAAACCGAACGGGACGAGTAAGTGGGGCTGCTGGGTCATTTCTTTGCGGAGAAGAGTGGTCAGGTCCAGGGCGGAAGGCCGGCGGGCATTGCGCCTCCACTTGGGAAGCGCGGCGTAGGCCGTTCCACGTTCAGCGCCAAAGGCCTGCAGCGATGCCAGCAACAGAGCGCTGTAGGAAGCGACCGCCAGGACGGGTTGTTTGGGCACAGAAGTAGCGTTCCATAGCTGCGCTTGTCCGACGCCCAGAGTGTCCTTCTCTTCGCGGTGGTTTACTTCGATCTGCCAGCGGTCGAAATAGATTTGCAGCAATTGCCTGAGAGAACTGCGCAGATCGCTGGTTAACAGGTAAGCTGGATCGCGATAGTAGAGCTTTCCGCTTTTCCTCTTGCGATACGGAGTCGGCGCGATGACGATCAGGCGCAGCGGACGCTGCCCGGCGCCACGCTGCCAGTACACACCGTTGATCTCTTTATAGCGAACCTTGCGCCGCTTCCCGCCATAAAAGATTTTGGTGGTCTTATAGGCGCGGCTCTCGTCCTTGCGAACCTGTTCGGGAGTAAACTTCCCGACGGCGTAAAATCGGCGCGAATCCTCCGCGGCGCGAAAGCACAGCCGGGCGTCCCTGCGGGCGCGAACCAGCAGAATCGATCTTTCCGGAATCTCGCCAAAACAGGTGCGATTACAGAAACTGCCGTCGCCGGTCAGCACCAGCACCTTGTCCGGCCCGCCGGCGTCGTCCAGTTCTTGCCTGAGCTGTTTGCCCATATCGACAAAGCTGCGGGACAAGTTCTTCTGCTTCACCGCCTCCTTGTACTGCTTCCGCATCTCCTCCGTGGCCTTCTTGCCGGGGCGCTTGATGCGCGAGACTTCCTGGAAACAGATGGGCAGCGCGCGCGTGCCGACGGCAGCGTTACGGTGCAACGGCACCAGCAGAGAGGCTTGCAGAAAACGCAGACCCAGCATTAAATTCAAGTGAAACGGCGGCGACAGCGGATCGCGCTGATAGAACGCCTGTGGGATAGCGCGGCCCGTCTTGCGCAGTCGCGTATCGTCAATGGCCACGCCGACCAAACGTTGCGGGCAATATGCCAGTGCGCGCTGCAGGATCGGCCGAAACAACGTCTGCGGCTCCCACTGGCAGCGCGAGTGGAGAAAATACTCCGCGCTCCAACTGCGGTTCTGGCCGCCGTTGGTCCAGATGATACGAGTCAGGCAGCGGCGCCCGAGACAAATCAGCGAACCGAGCGCTTGTCGCACGCCGCGCTCGAACGTGCGCCGTTGGGGAAAGACGCCGCGCCAGTCCTGAACGATGTCGAGAAACGCGGCCAGCAGGCTCATCGGGCCTCCGGGCGCAGTGCGAATGTGTTCTTCTCGGGGCGCAGGAAGCGGTCGGAACGGGCCACCTTTTTGGTCAGCGAAGAGACCAGACTCTCGCGATCCACCGTCACGCCGAACTGGGTTTGGATGCGTTCCAGGATCTCGGAAACATGCAAAGGCGAGCGCGCCTTCTTAAGTATGTCGAAGGCCATTTCTACTTGGGACAGACCTTTGCGCCGACGCGGCGCGGCGGGCGAGCCTTCACCGTGGCGGAGGCGGCGCACCGCGCGAAGTTGGGCTTCCAGAGATGCTTCAAATACGCTGAGAATCAGATCTTTGGTTTCACCGTTCATGGAGGGCTCCTGAGCATGAGGCTCAGGATCAGAGTGGCATAAATCAAGTCGGTCTGTCAATATAATAACAACAGACCGACCTGTCTATTAGAAAGCGATGTCCCCCATGAGATCCCGAGGATAAAACAAATTAGCTTGAAAATGTAGAAACTCCAGGCCGAGCGCTCTTCGCGCTCGGGGTGACTGCGTGCTGAGGCGGGGACAAGGGCTGCGCCCCTTTCCCCGCGCCCCTTTCTCCGCTAGCGGCGCTCTTCCTCCGCTTCGCTTCGGATAAGTTTCTCTTGACGAAGCCGAACACTTTTTGCACAATTGAAATGCCAGCGTCGCTACGCTCCGATGGTGTTCGGATTCATCCCGGAATGCCGTTCGGATTCCTGTCGGAATGAGCGTTCAGCTTCACCGGAATCCCCAGTCGTCGATGAAATCGACTGATCCGTTTGCGCCAACTGCCATCACGGTACGGCCACTTCGGCGCGCAGCGGCGTTTTCTCGGCTAACGCGCCACGCGGCACTGAGAAAGCTACGGTGGTTGCATCGATATCGCTCGAGACATCGAGCGTCCCATCCTTACCGAAGCACAAAGCGAGGCGTCGACGCACGTTGGCCAGCCCCACGCCCGTTCCCCGGCTTCCTTCCGTTTCCGCCTGAAAACTGCCGGAATTGGAAACTTCGACACGCACCGCCTCCTCCACAACTCTGATACGAAGACGCACAAAACCATTGCCCGCGCGTCCCGCCACGCCGTGCTTCACGGCATTTTCGACAAGCGGCTGAATGGAGAGCACGGGAACCTCGGCCTGCAGCGCGGAATCTTCCACGTCGATCTGCGCGGTCAACTTGGAACCCAGACGCAATTGCTCGAATTCCAGATAGGCGCTCACGATCCGCATCTCTTCCTCGATGCGAGTGGAGGCGCGTTCGGAGGCGCTTCCGGGGGCTGGTCCGTTAGCGGCTGGCCCTAACCAGTGGGTCGGCTTTTGTCGCCGGCCTGTTATCGTTTCGGACATGGATGGCGCCGCTTTCGTCCATAAAGAAATTTCGCCGGCCAGTCTTCCCGAACTGAGAGGGGCGCGCAGAAACGCTGTATCGCGTGATTTTTCCGTTTGCGTCCGGCTCACCAGCTACATAGGTAAATCGATACCCTGAATCGGTGAAGTGGTTGGCGTCCTCATCGGTAAGAAAGGGCGTTCCCACCTTATTCAGCAGACCGGCGTGGTCCGCCGTCGCGCGGTACCACTTGGGAGGTGGCCCAAGAACATCCAGATTCCTCGCGAAGCCCTTGTTGTAGGTTTTCGCATAACTCCGCTCAGCCTGAGCCATGATCTTAAGCCCCACAACGGTCATCTCCTGGTTGAAGTCGGCGGGCATGGGAGGGCCGACTGTCACGGTCGATGTTCGATCAGGCCATTTTACGTCGATATCGACGTCCTCTATGTCGGCGTTCACATTGACTCCCCCTCCCGTCCAACCGGCAGTGAACTGGTAACGTCCGGCCGGGATGTGGCGAAATTCATACCGACCATCGGGCTGCACCAACGCGCTGGATTCGAATGGAAAGGCATCGCCGCCGATCAGAGCCATTCGCACGGTACGTCCTGATCCTCCTTGCGTACGGCCGCGGACGGAGTAGGTTGGTTGGGGGTGGATCGCAAAAAGCAGGGGGCAGCCCATCGAAGAATTGGGCAGGGACAAAGGCACGCCGTCCAGCGGCCGCATCCCTCCGAAGGCACCCAGATAAACTCCGTTCAGGTCCTGGAGCATCGCACTCAGGATGTACTTTCCTTCCGTCACCGCTTCCATTTGAAAAAAACCATTCTCATCCGTGGTGGCCATATTCGCAGCACGCGGCTCCTCTTTGGGGAAGGGTAGCGACCAAAGATACACGCTTGCCCGTACCGCGGCGTTCCCGTTATCCAGTGTGACCCCGCCGCAGGCCGGTCCTACGCGGCGTGGAGGCCTCACTTGATTCAAAGAGAGCGAACCATTGGTGAGATGGGCCTTTCCAGAATCATCCACGTCGAAGTCCACCAGATTGGTCGCCAATGTCCGGGCTTGATACGAGTTGCCGTAGCCCGCCAGAAACTCGTATTCGCCCGGCGCAAGCTCAAAGCGAATCGGTATCTCGATACTTTGCCCGTGGTCGAGCTCGAACTTCCGTGAGAGGGCGAACCCAGGCGCCAGAAATGCGCGGCCCGGTTCGTTGTCGACCTGGCACGACAACTGGCTGGGGCCCTGATGCATGAAGGATACGCTCCACCTGGTGAGGATCGGATACGACGGCCCGTCTGCCGGATTCAAACACAAAAAGCCCCTCTTTTTCGTGAGCAGCGTCACTCCCAGTGCGTCGGTATCGATTCCCCGCCGGTTCGGGCCGTCGTTGCGCAGTTCGACGATCAATTCGTCATATCCTGGCTGCGAAAAACTCGCCATCGAACGCAGGCCGAGTCCCTCCAGGGCAAGAGCTGGGTTGTTACGCGGGGGCGCCGCGATCTCTGCCTCTCCCAGAACTTTCAACTTGGTAATCAGGGCATCGCCGGGATTCATCGGCTGCCAGACTTCCTGTGCATCGATGAGAATCGCTTTGCCGCTATACGGGCGGAGAGATTCTTTCGCCTTCTCCGAAATTTCCATTTGATAGACGCCGGCGTAGAGATGGCACCCGCCCCACCTGTCAAAAATGACGACGCCGTTGTATTTTCCGGGCCACAGAATGCTGCTGGAGGAGGAGCCCGGCATTAATAACAATGCGAAGGATACAATCAGCAGAGCTTTCATAGGTCACGCGTGGACTTCCTACGGTACGGCCACTTCGGCGCGCAGCGGCGTTTTCTCGACTAACGCGCCACGCGGCACGGAGAAAGCTACGGTGGTTGCATCGACCTCGCTCGATACGTCGAGCGTCCCATCCTTACCAAAGCACAAAGCAAGGCGTCGACGCACGTTAGCCAGCCCTACGCCCGTTCCCCGGCTTCCTTCCGTTTCCGCCTGAAAACTGCCGGAATTGGAAACTTCGACGCGCACCGACTCCTCCACAACTCTGATCCGCAGGCGCACAAAACCATTGCCCGCGCGTCCCGCCACGCCATGCTTCACGGCATTTTCGACAAGCGGCTGAATGGAGAGCACGGGAACCTCGGCCTGCAGGGCGGAATCTTCCACGTCGATCTGCGCGCTTAGCTTGGAACCCAGACGCAATTGCTCGATTTCCAGATAGGCGCGCACGATCCGCATCTCTTCCTCAATCCGAATCGAAGCGCGTTCGGAGGCGAAAGAAATGCGGAAGAGATCGGCCAGGTTGAGAACCAGGCGGCGGGCAGTGGCGTTTTCCCGCGGGATCGTCCCATAGAGGGTATTCAGCGCGTTGAAGAAAAAATGCGGATTAATCTGCGCCTGCAGCGCGCGCAATTCGGCCTGCGTGACCAGCGCCTGCATCTCCGAATTACGCATGCGTTCGATGCGTTCGCAGATCATGGCGGTCATCAGGTCGATCAATTCGACCTCCTCGCTGAGATAGCGCCGGCTGCCGGTGCGCGCGCCCAGGGAAATGAAATAGACGTCGCCGCGGGAGAATCTGAGCGGCGCGAGGGCGCGCACCCACGGCTGACACCCGTATCTCTGGGGATCGGAAACCGGCGTGGCGTGCCGCAGATCGGCGGTGGCAGGATTCTTCTCCGTAGCCGTTTCCGGGGTAATTTCGGCACGCCGTGCAGACAGTGCCTCACGCAGCGCTTCCACCGCTTTAGGCAGAAAATCGGACTCGGAAACAGCAGCCGAAGCGACGACGTTCAGCCGAACCAGTGCCTGGTCAGTCCCCTTGCGCAGGAATACGACTCGTGTAAGCGCTTTTTGTACGCGGCTGCGCGTGACCGCGAACAGGCTGAGCAGCAGGCAGGCGCCTACAAACGCCAATGCCAGATAAAACGGGCTGCCCTGTGCCGCCGGGAGTTGCGTAAATCGCGCCTCCAGCACCAGCCCGGTCCATACGGTGACGGCGGCCAGCACGGCATTGGTCAGGAA
Organism: Terriglobia bacterium; assembly: GCA_963719785.1. Classification (GTDB taxonomy): domain Bacteria; phylum Acidobacteriota; class Terriglobia; order Bryobacterales; family Bryobacteraceae; genus BOG-234. Next base: position 191,908 of record CAVRCX010000018.1, on the reverse strand, counting down.
GCGGACGAAGGCGTCAACCAGCAGAAAACGGTAATCCTGCAGGAGCACGAACAGCGCCAGAGGGATGGCGGCGTGGTGCAGGGCGGCTTCGCCGGACCAGCCCCCGGTGTTGTGGTCCACGCGGAAATGCACGAATGAGATAGCCAGCAGAAAAAGCACCATGGCGCCCGCCAGACGTTTGCCGCTGCCGTCTTTCTGACCGCTCGAGAGTTCCTGGCCGAGCGCGATGGCAGTGAGGGTGCCAAAACCGATGGTTATCAATAGAATCGCGGCGTAGTGGAAACGGGCGGCGTCGGTCATCAGATCGGCGACATGCAGCACCACGGCGAGAAGGCTGACGACATAACCCGCTGCGATAAAGCCCGTAACGGAGGGCGCTGGTTTACGAGTTCCCAGGGAGATGTGCAGGAGCACCGCGGGCAGCAGACTGAGGACTGAAAAACTGGCGGCTACGACCCAATCGCCAAAGGGATCTCCGGGCATGGTCGCCATGCCGACGAGGGAACCCACATTCCACAGCAGCGCGAGGCCGGCGGCGATTCCCGGAAGTGCACTTCTGCCTTCCGGATCGCGGCGCCAGTCGAGGAGCAGAAAGTACAGCAGGATGCCAAAAACAATGGCGCCGGCGCAATGCCCCAGCGTGTTGACCAGCACGGGAGCGTGCATGCTGAGGCGATCTGGCATGGTGAGCTAAAACGCAGGCGAAAACGCCTACTCCACAACAAAGAATCGGCAGTTTACAAGAAGGTAGTGGAGTAGGCCTTTGGCCTGCCAATTCACTTTTTCCACCACCCTCTAGTTGTCGTCGCGGCGTTTCAGCGTGGGACGATCGCCCTGATCCGAACTGGGCGCGGTCTCGTTGCCGCTCGAATCGATCTGGCCATTCGGATTGCGACGAAGCGTGGGCCGTCCCGAATCTTTCATGTCGTCCACCTTGCGGCGGTTATGCATAGCCATGGTGCGGGCCTTCACGTCGTCAAATTCGCTGGTGCTCACCACGTATTCCGGCTTGGGCTTCAGTTCCTTCTGGATGACTTCCTGCGAACGCTTGATCCGGTCGTCGGTGGGCGGATGCGATGAAAACAGCTTCGACATGGTGCCCGGCTTGCGCTTTTCCTGGGACTGCACTTTCTCGAAGAAATCGACAAAGGCGTTCGGGTCGTAGCCAGCCTTATACATGTACTGGATTCCGAGCATGTCGGCTTCGGATTCGAAGGCGCGGCTGAAGCGCAGGAAGCCCAGCGGAACCGCCAGACCCATCGCCTGATAAATGCCATATCCAGCCAGGCCGCCGACGGCGATCAAAGGAACGATGCTCCCGATCTGGGCGATCTCACCGCGCGTCGCCTGCCGCGTACCATGGCGGGCCGCTACATGCCCGATCTCGTGGGCCATCACCCCAGCCATTTCGGCCTCGTTATCGGCGTTCAGCAGAATTCCCGTGTTGACGAAGAAGAATCCGCCCGGCAGCGCGAAGGCGTTGATCTCTTCAGAATCAATCACCTTAATGGTGAAGGGAACCTTGGCGTCGGAGTTGCGCACCAGATTCTGCCCCACGCGGTTGACGTATTCGGAGATCACCGGATCGTTGACGATTTTGGCCTGGCGCTCTACTTCCTGGGCCATCTGCTTGCCCAGCGCGATCTCTTTTTCGATCGAGTAGAAGTTGACGCCCTTGCCGACGTCGCGATTGCCTATTTCGTCGGGGTCCTTTTCTTTGCTGTCCGCGAAGGTGATAACAGGCACTGCCAGCGTCACGGCGAGGAAACTCGCCAGCACGCGGCTTGAAAAACGGATGGAAGTACTCATGAAACGCGCCCCTCCCAAATTTCTATCGTAGCGCTAACAGGGCAACTTTAATATACAACTTTCCCGCCAGTCGACTCAATGGACGCGAGAAATGCTTCATACGCCGGGCGGGCGGAAAACGTTACCGGAATCTCACGCGAACTGGCTGCCGCCGCCGTAAGATCCTTTCCTCCTGAATTTTAGTTGCTTCACCGCCATAATAAGATCGTCAGCCGGATTTCATGAACCAGGCCGCCCAGGACCATGTTAAAAGCACAAGAGCGATGCCGGGCCTCCTTAGAACCCTGATTGTCGACGATGAGCCGGTCGCCCGCAGTATCTTACGGGAAGAACTGGAAACGCTCGATCAGGTGCTGGTGGTCGGCGAAGCGGAAAATGGCGTCGAAGCTCTGGAGCGAATCGCCGCCGATCGCCCGGACCTCGTATTGCTCGATCTCCAGATGCCGGTCATGGGCGGACTGGACGTCGTTCGCAGTCTCAAGACCGGCGCCACCGTGCCCGCCATCGTTATCGTTACGGCGTGGGATCAGCACGCCATCCAGGCGTTTGAAGCCGGCGCCATCGACTACCTCTTAAAGCCGGTGTCGCGCGAACGGCTGCTCGAAGCGGTGGAACGGGGCCGGCGCTCTACCGGCCGGCAGGCGGCAGAGCAGGTGGTACGCATGCAGGAGGTGGTGGAATCTTCCGCGATGGCTTCCGGCGACAGGCCGGCGCGCAAGATCGTCGGCCGTACCGCTACCGAATACATTCTGCTCAGCACCGATGAGGTGTACGCTTTCCAGGCGGAAGGGGATCTGGTGTGGATCCTGACCGCTAAAAATAAGTTCCTCGCCACGCAGACGCTCAAGGTACTCGAAGAGCGTCTGCGTAATACCAGCTTCCGCCGGGTTCACCGCAACGCACTTGTCAATATCGATCATGTGCGCCGCATGAGTTCTCTCAGCAGCCAGCGCTGGCTGGTGACCCTGAATAACAAAATGGAGTTCATCGTCAGTAAGCGCCAGGCACAGAGCATCCGGCATCTGCTGAATTGGTAAGTTAGCGCTTTTTTCAGCCTACCGCTCACCGAAAAAATCAGTTCATTCACCGCCCAAAAGCGGCCGCCTGCAGGAAAGCGTGCCGAACATCTCCGCACCTGCGAAAGAATCTACTCTGCGTAGCTATGCGCACAGTTAACCAGTTGCCCCGTTCGGGGCGGACTCGCGGATGATCCGGACGCCCAGACACCAGCCCGTCCTCGCCACGACGCAGCGGTTGTCCGCGGCAGCGATCCTGATTCTTTTCTTTATCTTCGTCACCTTTGGACCCTGCACGGCTTGCGCGCAGACTCCCGCCAACCTTCCGAAATCGATCTCAAAGGACGACGCGGTCAGAATCGCACTGGCTTATAACCAGGCTCTGCGGGCACAGCGGTTGAATGTCGATCAGTCCAAGGCGGAAGAAATTACGGCGTTGCTCAAGCCGAACCCGACTTTCACCACCGTGGTCGATACGGTCCCTATATTTTCGCCGCAGACCATCCGGTTCAGTACGCAGGTCTACTCGGAGGATCTCAGTTATACCGTGGAGCGCGGCGGTAAGCGCGAAAAACGCGGGGCGGTGGCAAAGGACAACACCCAGGCCGCCGCGCAGACCGTAATGGACAACGAGCGGATGTTGCGATTTCAGGTGGTCCAGGCATTTATCGACGTTGTGCTGGCGAAGTCCGTTTTGCAGTTTGCCAAAGACGATCTGGCGAATTTCGCCGAAGAGGTGGACCTGAATCGTGCCCGCGTGGTGGCGGGCGACCTGGCCGAGGGAGATTACCTGAAATTGTCCATACAGAAACTCCAACTCGAGCAGGCCGTTTCCGCGGCACAACTGGGACTGGTGCAGGCGAAGGCGATGCTCCGTCAAATGCTTGGGTATAAGTCCGTGGCGGACGATTTCGACGTCACGGGGACGCTTGTCCATCACAAGCAATCGGGCACCCTGGCCGATCTTCAGAACCAGGCTCTGCAGAATCGGCCCGATCTGCAGGCCGCCCATACCGGCGTAAAGCTGGCCAACGACACCGTTTCGCTGGCGTTCGGGAATCGGGCGCGCGATTGGACCTGGAGCGGGGATTACACCAACCAGAACGGCGGCATCAACGGCGTGGGCATCGCCTTCTCCATCGATTTGCCGATTCACGACCGGAATCAGGGCGAGATTGCGCGCAGCCAGGCCGCCGTCCGGCAGTCCGTCGAGACGGAATCGTCGGCACAGGTGGGCGTTCTGACGGATGTAGTCAATGCCTACTACGGCCTGCAGAGTAATGAAGAGATTGTCGCGCTCTACGAAAGCGGCTATCTCGACCAGGCGACGCAATCCCGCGACATCAGCAACTACGCCTATCAGCACGGAGCCGCGACCATCCTCGATGTGCTGGATGCCGAACGCAGCTACCGGGCTACGCAACTGGCGTACCGGCAGGCGCTGGCCGCCCATATGATTGCGGCGGAGCAATTGAATGAGGCAGTCGGAACCCAGGTGACCCAGTGAGGATTCTTATTTTAGCGGCGGCGGCATTGGCGCTGTGTGGATGCGATATCTCAAAGAAAACGCCGGTCGCGATGGCAGCGGCGTCGGTGGACGAGGCGGCGTTGTTTGAAGTACCGCCCAAACAGATGCCGCAACTGAACATCGTGGAGGTCAAAAAAACCTCCTGGTCCTCGATCGTGCGGACCACCGGGACGGTGGATTGGGATATGGACCACACCACGCAGGCGATCACGCAGGTCAACGGCCCGATTTCCCGCTTATTGGTAGACCTGGGCACTCACGTGGTGGAGGGCCAGCCCCTGCTCTATGTTTCGAGCCCGGATGTGGCCAACGCGATATCGACCTACAAAAAGGCGCAAAACCGTCTCGATTACTCGAAGAAAACCCTCGCGCGCAGCCGGGACCTTCTGGAGCACAAGGTCATCGCCACGAAGGATCTTGAAGCGGCCGAGCAGGATTACAACGATGCGCAGGCGGAAGTCGAGAACGACTTGCAGGCTTTGAAAATTTTCGGCGTTACCGCGCAGGAGATCGCCGAGGCCCAACACCAGGGAGTGCCCATCAATCCTCAACTGGCCGTACGCTCCCCCATCTCCGGCATTATCGTGCAAAAGCTGGTGACACCCGGTCTGGTGATTCAGGCGGGCATGACCGCTTGCTTCACCATCAGCGATAACTCCACGGTGTGGGTCCAGGGGCATATCTACGATCGCGATCTGGAGGCTGTCCGGGTCGGCGACACGGTGGAGGCGACCGATTCGTCCGTCCACAAAACGTTCCATGGCGTCGTTTCGCATATTGAAGCGCTGATCGATCCCGCCACCCGAACCACTTCGGTCCGCATCGTGACGAAGAATCCGGAAGGCCTGCTCAAGAAGGATATGTTCGTCGACGCGGTGATCCATACCCGGTCCGGGCGCACCCTGCTGGCAGTGCCAACCTCGGCCATCCTTCGCAACGACGAGAATCTGCCGTTTGTCTACGTCGAGGTCGAGCCTGGAAAGTTTGCCCAGCGTCTGGTCAACCTGGGAGTCGAGCAGGGCGATGAGACCGAGATCGCCGGCGGCTGCAAAGAAGGCGAAAAGGTAGTTTCGCAGGGCAGCGTTTTTCTTCAGTTTGCCAACAACAATCAGTAAAGAGAACGAATGATTTCACGTATCGTTTCTTTCGCCCTTGGGCAGCGCTTCATCACCATCATGGCGGCGCTGGCGCTGATGTTCTGGGGCGCGGTCGCGTTTCAGAAGCTGCCCATCGACGCTTATCCCGACCTCTCGCCGCCGCACGTCGAGATTATTACCCAATGGCCCGGCCATGCGGCCGAGGAAATCGAGCGCCTGATCTCCATTCCTCTCGAAGTGGAGATGAACGGTATTCCCAAAATCGAGGCCCTGCGGTCGATCTCTCTGTACGGGCTGTCGGCGCTGGAGATGAATTTCGAATATGAGACGGACCCGTATTTTGCGCGGGAACAGGCGTTTGAACGCATGGCGAATGCTACCCTTCCCAACGGAATTACGCCGGGTGTTTCTCCCCTGTTCAGCCCCAGCGGATTGATCTACCGCTATGTCCTGGTAAGCCCGGACCACACGCCGCAGGAACTTAAGACGCTCGAAGAGTGGGTGCTCGAGCGCCGTTACCGCGCCGTTCCCGGCGTCGCCGACGATTCCAGTCTGGGCGGCACCACGATGCAGTATCAGGTGAAGCTCGATCCTTATCGATTGTTCTCCCGCGGGATTACGGTTCCCCAGGTCTTCCAGCAACTGAGCGTCAACAACTCGAACGCCGGCGGCGGCTTCTATTCCCAGGGCGGCCAGTTTTATTACATTCGCGGACTCGGCCAGGTAAAGACCACTGAGGACATCGGCAACGTCGTCGTTTCGACCAACAACGGCATTCCGACTTATGTGAAGGATATTGCGCAGGTTGGCATCGGTCCCGCCGTGCGGCTCGGCGAGTTTGGCTACATGAAGAACGACGACGCGGTGGAGGGGGTGATTCTGATGCGCGTCGGCGAACAGGCACAGGTAGTGCTCAAACGCGTCGAAGCCCTGACGAAGCAATTGAACGAACACGTACTGCCGAAGGACATTAAGATCGTTCCCTACTACGACCGCAACGCGCTGATCGCCGAGACCACGGACACGGTGGAGAGGAACCTGATTCGCGGCATGCTGCTGGTGCTGGTGGTGCTGGGGATATTCCTGTTCAACATTCGCGCGGCGCTGATTGTTGCCATTACCATTCCCTTCGCTCTGATGTTTGCTTTCATTTGTCTCGATTGGCGCCATATTCCGGCCAATCTGCTGTCGATCGGGGCTATCGACTTTGGCATCCTTGTAGACGGCGCCGTCGTTATGGTGGAGAATGTGTTTCGCGAGCTGGCGGCCCGGCACGATAAAAAATACGACCTGGTTCATGTCATCCGCGCCGCCGCGAAAGATGTCGAGCGTCCGATTTTTTATGCGGTCGCCGTGATCGCTGCCGGCTACCTGCCCATCTATGTACTCGCCGGGCCTTCCGGACGGCTGTTCCAACCCATGGCGGACACCATGAGCTTCGCGCTGCTTGGATCCGTCATTTGCGCGCTGATTCTGCTCCCGGTGTTGTGCTCGTATCTGCTGCGAGGCAAAATCAGGGAACCGAGGAATCTGATTTTCGATTACATCCGCCGCGGGTACGGCAGGGTGCTGGGCTGGTGTCTGCGCAATCGCACCGTTTCAACCGCCATCATGCTCTCGATATTCGCGGCTTCCCTGCTGTTGATCCCCTTGATCGGCGCCGAGTTCATGCCGCATCTCGACGAAGGCGCTTTGTGGATGCGCGCGACTGCCCCATACACGATCTCTTTCGACGAGGCGGCCAAACTGTCGCCCCGGATTCGCGACATCCTGCGCAGTTTCCCGCAAGTGACCACGGTCGCCAACGAACTGGGCCGTCCCGACGATGGAACCGATTCAACGGGCTTTTTCAACAACGAATACTACATCGGCCTGAAGCCATACTCCGACGGCGCCTGGTCCGGATCGATTCACAACAAGAAGGCCCTTGTGGACGCGATCAACGAAAAAATGTCGGTGTTCCCAGGGGTCATCTTCAACTACACGCAGCCTGCCGAGGATGCCGTCGACGAGGCCGAAACAGGATTGAAGAGCTTGCTCGCCGTGAAGATTTTCGGCGGCGACCTGGCGACGCTCGAAGAAAATGCCCGCAAAGTGAAGCGCATCATCTCGAAAGTTCCGGGGATCGCCGACATCACCGTGGTGCGCGAACTCGGCCAGCCCAGCCTGATCGTAACGCCGGACCGGGCCAAAATCGCGCGCTATGGATTGAACGTGGACGACGTCAATACCATGGTCGAAACCGCCATGGGAGGCAAGGCGGCTTCCCAGGTGATTCAGGGCGAGCGCCAGTTCGATCTGCTGGTGCGTATGCAGGAACCTTACCGCAGGGATGCCGACGCTATTAAGAATCTGCTGATTGCCACCCCGAACGGCCAGCACCTTCCCCTCAGCGAGTTCGCCGAGATCCGCGTCAACAACGGCGCGTCGTTCATCTATCGCGAATCGAACTCGCGCTTCATCGGGGTTCAGTTCAGCGTCCGCAATCGGGATCTGGCCGGTGCCGTCGAGGAGGCGCGCCGCGAAGTCGACCGGCAGATGAAACTTCCCGTCGGTTATACCTTCGACTGGGGAGGCGAATATAAGGATTATCTGGCGGCCCGCGATCAGATGAAGGTGATCGCTCCACTCACGGTAGTATTGATTCTCCTGATCCTGTTCGCCCTCTATGGGAATATGAAATTCCCGCTCATCATTCTGTTCAGCGTCCTGGTGACCGAACCGGTGGGCGGCCTGCTGGCTCTTTGGTACACGGGAACCAACTTCAGCGTATCGTCGGGGCTCGGGTTCGTGGCGCTCATCGGCGTTGCCGTGCTAACCAGCGTGATTCTCTATTCCTTCATCAATAAGCTGCGCCTCGAAGGAAAAGACATCCTCACGGCGACGTATGAAGCGTCGCTGTTGCGGCTGCGGCCCATCATGATGACGGCGCTGGTGGCGTGCATCGGCCTGTTGCCGGCAGCCACCTCCACCGGCATCGGCAGCGATTCGCAGAAGCCCTTCGCCATCGTGATCGTGGGCGGACTGCTGTCACGCCTGCTCCTGTCGATCTTTCTGGCTCCGGTGCTTTACGCGATCGTGGCGCGGCGTAACGATGTGCTGAAGGTCTGAGTACGGTGAAGACCTAATAGAGTTCGCTTAACGATAAATTAGGAGGGCTGAAGCGGAGGCAGAGTCCTGCAATATTTTCTAGTTTCAGTAAGCTACGTTGTCATACGTAAAGACGTTATATTCGACGAAGTAGGGTGATCCCGTGGCGAAGCAGTTCGATTATTGACGTGGATCAGCGCGGGCGCTTCTTCAGATAGCTGCATTCGGCCGGGAATCTGAAAGGGTGGCGCGCTTCATGCTTTGCTGTTAATCTGAGGCTCTCTATGAAGCGCTATCGGCCATCAAAGCAGGACATCGAGCGGCATTACTTCGAGATGTTCCGGAAGGTCTACCCGCTGCCTGAAGGGGCCGTAGTTCATGGTGACAAGCCCGACGTGATAATCGGCGGCGACAAACTCGGTATTGAGATAACCAATTTTTACGTGGAAGACGGTTCTTCTCCTGAGAGCGAACAAGCTCAGCAAAGGCGGCGCGTAGATGCCGTTACAAAAGCTCAAGAAGTCTACGAGCAGGGCGGGGGACAGAATTTTCAGCTCTCGTTTAGCTTCAATAAGGACAATCCGATTTTGGATTTTTCCGCGTTGGTGAAAAAGCTGGTCGAACTGGCTGGCCGCGTAGCCGGTGGAGAAAACGGCTCGATCAAGAGATCTGATTTTAAAGACATCCCGGAACTGGAGTTCATCTACCTCTACGCTCGGGAATTGGTCTATCCGCCTTATGATGATCCTGAATTCCCGAATGGGCAGCCGGACCCGTCAGAAGGTTCCACCCGGTGGGCAGAGTATAGAAACCGGCGTCAGGCGGTGGCGCTCCGCGAAGGCGTCTATAAACCGTTGTCATCTCCTGCAACATGGATCGTCAGCCAAGGGCATGATTTTGGACTGATGGACATAAGCCGGCTAACCCGGATCATCAAGGAAAAAGAGCAAAAGGCCCAAGAATACGCGCCGTGCGACGCCTACTGGCTTCTGGTCGTCGTGGACTTCATCAACGCAGCACAAGAGCAAGAAATCCGGCTCGATGACGGCCTGAATGTTTCCTCCAAAGTGTTTCAGAAAATTATCGTTTACAAACCACACTTCGAACACATCATAGAAACGAGGTAAGCAAGCACCCGGCCAACATACCGATGATGAGACCATTATCACGCCAAAACATTCGTCTCCGTTTCTGTTTGCTGTGAATGATAGAGGACGTTATCATTCACTCATGGCGCTGAGGTTTAGTCCCCTGAAAAAGTTCTTCCCTACCGCTGAAGCAGTGCTCGCCGCCGATCCAGATGGGCGCGGCAAAAAACTGCTCCTGCATCTGAAAACCTACGAAGAAGGCGGAACGGTTCACCAGTTAGGCAGCTTCAGCCGGGACGTCTACTTCGCACTCATGGAAGGTCAGCCCAGATATTTAGGTCCGCTTCCCACTCAGCCCGAATACGGAGATCGACAACCGCAAGTGTCGGCCCGAATGCAGGAGGCATGGCATTGGGCGGAGCGAAACGGCTACCTGATGCAAAATCCTGAAAAGCGCAATTCAGATCTCTTCGTCATCACCAGTGCGGGCGAGGAGCTGTTGAAGCGCCCTGAACAGGCTGCGCTTCCCGGCGACACAGTGACGCGAATGCTTCCCCGAGAAGCCCTTCACACGAAAATCAGCGATAAACCTTGGCGGGACTTCATGCGCGGGGAATTTGGCTCCGCCGCGTTTCAAGCCATGAAGGCGGTTGAAGTGTCGGTACGTGATGCCGGTGGCTTTGGGAACAATCCGGTCGGCGTGGCGCTCATGCGTCAGGCCTTTGCGATCGACACGGGTCCGCTCACCGACACGAGCGTAGAGCGAGGAGAACAAAGCGCCCGTATGGATCTGTTCGCCGGGGCAATAGGCTCCTATAAAAATCCGCACTCTCACCGGGATGTAGATTTCAATGACCCGATGGAAGCAGCCGAAATTATCCTGCTGGCCAATCATCTCCTGCGCATCGTGGATGCGCGGGTTAAGGCAGGGACCGCAAAGTGAAGCGCATCATCTCCAAAGTTCCCGGGATCGCCGACATCACCGTGGTGCGCGAACTTGGCCAGCCGAGCCTGATCGTAACTCCGGACCGGGCCAAAATCGCGCGCTACGGATTGAACGTGGACGACGTCAACACCATGGTCGAAACCGCCATGGGAGGCAAGGCGGCTTCCCAGGTGATTCAGGGCGAGCGCCAGTTCGATCTGCTGGTGCGTATGCAGGAACCTTACCGCAGGGATGCCGACGCTATTAAGAATCTGCTGATTGCCACCCCGAACGGCCAGCACCTTCCCCTCAGCGAGTTCGCCGAGATCCGCGTCAACAACGGCGCGTCGTTCATCTATCGCGAATCGAACTCGCGCTTCATCGGGGTTCAGTTCAGCGTCCGCAATCGGGATCTGGCCGGTGCCGTCGAGGAGGCGCGCCGCGAAGTCGACCGGCAGATGAAACTTCCCGTCGGTTATACCTTCGACTGGGGAGGCGAATATAAGGATTATCTGGCGGCCCGCGATCAGATGAAGGTGATCGCTCCACTCACGGTAGTATTGATTCTCCTGATCCTGTTCGCCCTCTATGGGAATATGAAATTCCCGCTCATCATTCTGTTCAGCGTCCTGGTGACCGAACCGGTGGGCGGCCTGCTGGCTCTTTGGTACACGGGAACCAACTTCAGCGTATCGTCGGGGCTCGGGTTCGTGGCGCTCATCGGCGTTGCCGTGCTAACCAGCGTGATTCTCTATTCCTTCATCAATAAGCTGCGCCTCGAAGGAAAAGACATCCTCACGGCGACGTATGAAGCGTCGCTGTTGCGGCTGCGGCCCATCATGATGACGGCGCTGGTGGCGTGCATCGGCTTGTTGCCGGCAGCCACCTCCACCGGCATCGGCAGCGATTCGCAGAAGCCCTTCGCCATCGTGATCGTGGGCGGACTGCTGTCACGCCTGCTGCTTTCGATCTTCCTGGCTCCGGTGCTTTACGCGATCGTGGCGCGGCGTAACGATGTGCTGAAGGTCTGAGTACGGGCATTCGTTTCCCAGCCGCGACCGCAAGGTAGCGGTAGCCAGAGATCGGGTGAACTTCCGGGTGGACCCGAAACCGGCAGTCCTTTTTACGCGCAGCGAACCCGGGTTCGGCAAGCCCGCTCACCTCCGAAATCAGTTCGTTCCTCGCCAATGGACGTCCGCTTGCCGGATTATGCGTGTAGAAACCCGGCGTCCGCTCCAGAATCGAGAATGTAGTGACTAGAGAACACTTCCACAGACTCGCGGCTCTACGGTCCGTACTGTCGGCCACAATTTGCTTCACGATCCTGGTCGCAACGACGCCCCCCGGGCTTTATGCTCAGTCCACCAGCGCCAATGCCGGGACCATTCGCGGATCGGTGCTCGATCCCTCGGGTTCCGCCATTCCGGGCGCCACGGTGGAAATCCAGAATCCTGTTTCGCACTATGACAAAAGCGTCCAGACCAACGCCCAGGGCATCTTCGAACTCGACAACATTCCTTACAACAGTTACCACCTGAGCGCCACCGCGTCAGGATTCCAGGGCGCCGAGCAGGATGCCAACGTACGCTCTCCCCTGCCTCTTCAGGTGCAGATCCAGTTGAAGATCGGCGTGGCGAATCAGAGCGTAACCGTGTCGGATTCGGGGGATCTGGTGGAAACCGATCCCGCGACCCATACGGACGTGGATCGGGATCTGATCGACAAACTTCCTCTTGAAAGCGCCACCTCGTCCCTGAGTTCGCTGGTAACCTTGGCTACTCCCGGCGTTTCGGCCGATTCAAACGGCCTCTTCCATGGACTGGGCGATCACGCCTCGAACTCGTTCTCCGTCGACGGCCAGCCCATCACGGACCAGCAAAGCAAAGTTTTCTCGAACCAGATTCCAGTCGATTCCGTGCAGTCGATGGAAGTGATCGAAGGCGCGCCCCCCGCCGAGTATGGCGGCAAAACCAGCCTGGTGATCGTCGTGACCACGCGCTCGGGCCTCGGTTCGACCACCCCGCACGGCGATGTAACGGCGTCCTACGGCACTTTTGGCAGCACCAACGGCAGTTTCGATGTGGCTTATGGCGGGCAGACTTGGGGAAACTTTATCTCCGCCAGCGGTCTGGATACGGGCCGCTTTCTCGATGGCCCCGAGTACCAGGTTTTCCACGATCACGGTAATGAGTTGAACTTTTTCGACCGCGTGGACCACAAGATCAACGACAACAATTCGGTCACGCTCAATCTCGAATTCACGCGCTCGTGGTTCCAGACGCCGAACTCGTATGACGCCCAGAACGCCACCGCATGGAACGGCCTGGCGGTGAATAACGGCGGCATCGGCCCCAATGGCCTGCCGGTCGGGCCGGAGGATCAGCGCTCGCAGATCAGAACCTTTAACATAGCGCCGGTCTGGACCAGCGTGTTGAATCCCAACACGGTGCTGACGCTCGGCGGCTTCGTCCGCCAGGATCAATATAATTACTATCCGAGCAACGATCCCTTTGCCGACTTAACGCCCGATCTGCAATCCGCCAGCGTGGGGCAGAATCGAACCCTGACCAATACCGGCGCGCGCACCAGCCTGACTTACGTCAAAGGCGCTCACAACATGAAGATGGGCTCGACCTATGAGCACACTTTCATCACGGAGAAGGATCACTTCGGGCTGGTCGACCCCACCGCCAATGCCCCTTGTCTGAATGCCGACGGGACCGCCGACACGAATCCTCTGCTGACCAACCCCGCGAATTGCACCGGAGGGTTGCAGATCAACAACGGCCAGGGATCGGTCCCCGCCTTCATCCCCACACTTGCCTGCTACGATCTGACCCGAACGGCGCCCCTGCCCGCCTCCGACGGCTGCCCCAACAGCCCCAGCCGCTACTACGGGTTCTACGGGCATTCGGACATCAAGGAATTTGCGCTCTATATTCAGGACACCATCAGCCTGAAGCGCTGGACCTTCAACCTCGGCCTGCGCTTCGACAAATACAACGGCCTGACCGGAGCCGCGGAAGGGCAACCGCGCCTGGGTGTCGCCTACAATATCAAGCCCACCGGAACCGTGCTGCGCCTCTCCTATGCCCGCACCATGGAGACTCCGTTCAATGAGAATCTGGTGCTGGCCAGCGTGGGCTGCGCCAATCCGGTGATCTCCGCATTTCAGACTTTGGTCCCGGGCGGCGCCTGCGTGACTACCACGCCGCTGAGCCCCGGGCACCGCAATGAATTCCACGCCGGCTTTCAACAGGCCTTCGGCAAGTACCTCGTGATCGACGCGGAATATATCTGGAAGTACACCCACAAGGCCTTCGACTTCAGCGTGCTCGGTAACACTCCGATCACGTTCCCGATCGAATGGCGCAGCGCCAAAATTCCCGGCACTGCTATCCGTGCGACCGTGCCCGACTACCACGGCCTTTCGGCGTTTATCGTGATGTCGAGCGTGGCGGCGCGCTTCTTCGGGCCTCAGGTGGCGGGGATTGGCTCCACTCCGGGAGCTATCAGCGTGTTCCGCATCGACCACGACGAGCGCTTCAACCAGACTACTCACCTGCAATATCAACCTAAAAAGACGCTTCCGTATATCAGCGTCAACTGGCGTTACGATAGCGGGCAGGTGGCTGGCGCCGTGCCCTGCGCGGGCGGCCAATGCAACAACGGGCCCAATGGGACCAGCAGCATCGTCGACGTTTCAGGCCTCACGCCCGATCAGCAGTTTGAAGGCGGACTCTATTGCGGAAGCGTGCATGCCACACCCACGATGCCCATCAGTGCGAGCGGATTATGCCCGGCGGCTATGTACGGTTCCACGCTACTGAGTATTCCGGCGGCCGGGACGGAGAACGCCGACCACAATCCGCCGCGCATTGCATCGCGCAATTTGTTCGATATTGCAGTAGGGGACGATAATCTGTTCCACACCGATAAGTACAAGTGGAGCGCCCGCCTGACCGTCATCAACGTCACGGACAAGGAAGCCGTGTACAATTTCCTTTCCACGTTCAGCGGGACTCACTATGTTTCGCCGCGCGCCATCACGGCACTGATAGGCTTCCACTTCTGACCAGTGTGGTGTTTCTTAAGTTCGTTGACTAATTAATGGGAGCGAGGACGCGCTGCGATAGCTGCGTCTGTTCGGGATTCAGGGGAACGCGGCTGTCGCCGCATGTCCTTCAGTTTGCATTGCGGATGGCGTCCCGCACGTTCAATCGAAATCCAGCGTCTCTTTGGGATAGGTCACCGAGCCGTTCCGGACCTTTGCGAAGGGTGTCATCGTATGCGGCTGCGACTTCGCGGCGCTCATGATGTGTTCCACCGGCACTCCCCGCGCCGTCAGTGCGTCCGCCACCAGGCTGCGATGACAACGCCACGGCACAGCTTCCGCGCACATGATCGCCACAGGTTCGCGCTGCCCCGCTTCAATCAGGCTATCGAGGGCCTGCTGAAATTCCGCCGTCCCCATGTGGTCGGCATAACCGCGGAAACTCGCGTTTTTCCACGCCATGTTTATGGAATCGGCCCGCGCGCGCCGCAAGCCTCCCAACCGCGGCTCGTGCTCGTAAGCGATCCCGTGCGCCGCTAACTCCGCCGGCATGCTCTCCCGATTGAACTGAAGGTTCATGCGCGACCTCGGCACGCTGCGCACATCGATCAGCCTTTCGATCCCATGGGCTTTCAACATCGCAATCAGTTCTTCCAGCGGTCGCGTGGAGTGCCCGATGGTGAATATAGGCCGCGGCAAAGTTGCTACCCTCAGGATAGTGAACCGCCGCCACAACCTCCTGTTCGCCATCGCCCTCCTTTGTATCCCGGCATACACGCAGACATTTCGCGCCGCCGCCGATCTGGATAGCGCTGTGAATCAGGCCGTCCGCGACGATAAAATCCCCGGCGCCGTCTTACTCATCGGTCATGATGGCGCGGTGGTTTACAGCAAGGCTTACGGCAACCGCGCCCTTGTTCCCGCCAAAGAGCCGATGACCGCGGACACCATCTTTGACATCGCCTCCCTCACCAAAGTGGTCGCGACTACCAGTTGCATCATGAAACTTTTCGAGGAAGGGAAAATCTGGATCGATGCTCCCGTCACCACGTACCTGCCGGAATTCCAGGGCGGCCACAGCTTTATCACAGTGCGGGATCTGATGACGCATTTTTCCGGCCTGCGCCCCGATCTCGATCTGGAACCCCCATGGTCCGGCTATGACACAGGCATACACCGCGCGCTCGTCGATAAACCCAACGGACCGCCCGAAACCAAATTCGTCTACAGCGATATCGATTTCATTCTGCTGGGCGAGATCGTCAAGCGCCTCAGCGGCATGCCCGAAAACGAATACGCCAAACAGATTCTCTTCGATCCGCTGGGCATGAAAGATACCGGTTATCTGCCCGACCCTGCCCTGCGGCCGCGCATCGCCCCCACCGAAATGCTGCCTCCCGGAACGCCCAACGCCGGTACCATTCTGCGCGGCGTAGTGCACGACCCCACTGCCCGCTATATGGGAGGCGTGGCAGGTCATGCCGGCGTTTTTTCCACCGCAGCCGACCTCGCGAAATTCTGCCAGATGCTGCTCGATGGCGGTGACGGTCTCTTCAGCCCCGTCACCATACGGAAATTTTCCACCGTCAATTCGCCGCCCAATCAGCCGATCCTGCGCGGACTCGGCTGGGACATCGATTCCCCCTATTCCGGTAATCGCGGCGAATTATTCCCCATCGGGTCCTTCGGTCACACGGGATTCACCGGCACTTCGATCTGGATCGATCCGGCATCGCAGAGTTACGTCATCCTGCTCACCAATGCCGTACATCCTCATGTGCGAAAAGCCATCACTCCGCTGCGCCGTCAGGTCGCGACCATTGCGGCGGCTGCCATCGGCTATGAACCGGCTTCTGCCACCAGTCGCTCTCGCGATACCGAAACGGGCCTCGATGTTCTCGCAGCCAGCCACTTCGGGCTCCTTCGCGCCAAGCACGTCGGCCTGATCACCAACCAGACCGGAATCGATCGCAATGGCCGGCGCAATGTGGATCTGATGAAGCAGGCGGGCATCGATGTGGTCGCGCTCTTTTCCCCGGAACACGGTTTCGCCGGTGTGGAAGACCATGAAAATGTCGCCGATTCCAAAGACCCCGCAACGGGAATTCGCGTGTGGAGTCTCTACGGCAAAACGCTGCGCCCCACGGCCGAAATGCTGCGCGGAATCGACGCCCTGGTTTTCGATATTCAAGACATCGGAGTTCGTTTCTATACCTACGAATCGACCATGCTTTATGCCATGGAAGAGGCGGCTAAAGCAAAAATCCCCTTTTATGTTCTCGACCGGCCCAATCCTTTGACCGGCGCCCACGTCGAAGGCCCCATGCTTGACGCCGACAAGCTCTCTTTTACCGGCGCTTTCCCGTTGCCGCTGCGGCACGGCCTGACCATGGGCGAACTGGCAAGGCTTGAGAACGGCGAAAAGCATCTGAATGCCGATCTGCACGTGGTCGAAATGGCGGGCTGGAATCGCGACGATTGGTTCGATGCTACCGGTTTGCGCTGGGTGAACCCTTCGCCCAATATTCGTAATCCGATCGAGGCGCTGCTCTATCCCGGGCTCGCCATGCTCGAATCCTCCACCAATTATTCGGTGGGGCGCGGCACCGATTCGCCCTTCGAAGAGGTCGGGGCGGATTGGATCGACGGCAGGGATCTCGCCCGCTATCTGAGTACGCGCAATATTCCGGGCGTGCGCAGTTACCCCGTGGCGTTCACTCCGGCGTCATCCAATTTCAGCGGTAAAGCGATTCAGGGCATCGGTTTCGTAGTGACCGATCGCGACATTTTTTCATCTTCGCGATGCGGGCTGGAACTGGCCATGGCACTGGCGAAACTCTATCCGGGGAAAATCAGGTGGGATGCGAGCGCAAAGTTGGTGGGGAATCGGGGACTGATTGACGCTTTGGCGGCGGGGAAAGACGCACTTCCGGTAGCGTCGGCCGGAATTCGGGAGTTCCTGGCGGTCCGCCTGAAATACCTGCTGTATCGGTGAATTGAAGACCACTCCCTAACGGTCGCGGCTCGGTGGGGTTGTTCTGAGCCGCGGCCGTTAGGGAATGGTCTCCCTTCTATTAAGCGGCGGCGGTTGCAGTCTTCGGCGGGATGGCCGATTTGGCAGCTGCCGTGTTCTTATTCTTGCTCCCTGGCGGACGGCCGCGCTTTTTCGTTTCTACCATCCATGCCGGAGGACGGCCGCGCCGTTTGCCGCGTCCGCGCGCCAGGCGCTCCAGACTCAAAATCGCCTCTTCCAACTGCTCTCTTTCCTGGCGCAGATCCGCCAGGATTTTAGTTACGTCCATCGATGACTCCTGTGGTTGCTGTTCGAAATCGCGTCAATCGGCTGGATTTACGTTCCACATACGGAACATCCGCATAGAACATCGCCCGCCTAAGTATTTTTGTAACCCATTCATCCACGCCTTAGCAAGGACTTTTGTTCTATTTACGGAACGCGAAATACCAATTTCGTACCAGAACTGTCCGATCACCCTATCGGAAAATCGCTCGAAGGCGATTTTGGCGAGCGCCGCGTCCAATAAAAATAAAACGGCAATCCCAGTAAAATCAACACAATTCCGGTGAGCGACTGCCGCGGCCTGTCGAGAAGAGTGCGGACCTCCAGTATCGCCGCGCCTACCAGAAACAAAATCGGAACAACCGGGTAGCCCAGCGTCCGGTAGGGTCGGGGCAGGTCCGGACGCTTCCAGCGCAGTACAAAAACCGACGCTGTCGCCATCGCGTAGAGAATCCAGCTGCCGAATATAACGAAGTTAAAAAGATCATCGTATTTTCCCGACAGGACGAGCAGCGAAGACCAGCCCGTCAGCAGCAAAATCGAAACCCCCGGTGTGTGAAAAACCGGATGAATGCGCGCCACGGCAGGGAAAAATAACCCATGCCGGGCGGCGGCAAACGGAACCCGCGCGCCCGTGAGAATCGACCCATTCAGGGCGGCGAAGATGGAAATCATGGCTGCGATGGAAACCGCAGCCGCGCCTGCCGGACCCTGCACGCGCTGCATCATCTCCGCCGCCACCAGCTTGTGTTCACCCACCTCGGCGGGCGTCAGCACTCGGAAATAGGCCCAATTAGCGAGCATATAAATGCAGATCACCGCCAGTGTGCCGCCGATCAGCGCCAGCGGTAAATTGCGTTGGGGGTGCTTGATCTCCGACGCCACCATGCCCACGTTGTTCCATCCGTCGTAGGCCCACAAAGCGGCCACCAGCGCGGCGATGAATCCCGTCTGAATGGGCGGGGCCGTCAGCGGAGGCGCGCCGGCCACGGGATGCGCGTAGAGCAATCCCGCGCCGATAATGAACGCGATCAGCCCCACCTTGATGGCGGTGAAAGCAATCTGTACGTCGCCGCCGAAGCGCACACCGAAAAAATTCACCAGGCCCAGCGCCAAAATCAGTACCATGGCGAACACCTGGCCGTATTTGATGGGAAATGGGCCCGCCACAAACCACACTTTTTCGAATTCCGGGATGAAGTGCGCGGTGTACTCGAAGAAGGCCGTCGCGAGGGTCGCGATGGAGCCGCTCTTGGCCACCGATAATTGGGTCCAGCTGTAGAGATATCCCCACAGCGGGCCATAAGCTTCAGTGAGATAGACGTATTCGCCGCCGGCTCCGGGCATGGCGGCCGCCAGTTCGGCGTAAGTGAGCGCACCTGCCAGCGAGAGCGCGCCGCCCACCGCCCACACCAGAAACACCATAGGAACGCTGCCGACGCTCTGGATCATGGTCTGCGGCACGCGGAAAATTCCGCTCCCGATCACCGTCCCGATGACGATGGCGAGCGCCGCCGCCAATCCCAGATCGCGGCGCAGCTCTGCTCGGGTAAGACTTGTCATGCTGCTTTCCTTTCCGGGACGACGAACGAGGCGACCCAGCCCACCCCGAACGTGACCGTACTGCCGATCAAAACCCACCAGGTGAATGGAATTTTCGAGGCAAATTTAACTCCCAGCATCACCATCGCGCCCGCCACCACGCCGGCAATTGCCGCATTTTCACCAGTACGCGTGGTCAGTACTCCCAGTAGAAACACTCCCAACAGCAGCCCCAGGGTAACTGACGCGATCGAGAGACCCGATTCGAGCACCGACCCCCACTGGCTCGCCACCAGCGCGATGGCAGCCAGCACCGCGCCCCAGAAAATCGTCGAAAGCCGGGATGCCTTCAAATAATGCGCCAGCGAGTAGCGCGAGTGTGTGAGCGGCTGATAGAAATCCACCACCGTGGCCGAGGCCAGCGAGTTGAGCGCCGCCGAGAGATTGGCCATCGCCGCCGCAATCACCGCAGCCATAGCCAGCCCGGCGATTCCCGTGGGCAGGGATTGCCAGATGAATTCCGGGTACAAACGGTCGGCCGATCCGACAATCGGCTTGCCCCCGCGCAGCACCCAAAGCATCACGCCGATAGTCAGAAACAGAGTGAATTGCACGAAGATCACGATCCAGCTGCAGAACAAAGCAAGGCGGCTTTGGCTTTGGTTTTTCGCGCTCAGAAGCCGCTGCACAATCAATTGATCGGTCCCATGGCTGGCGGTAGTGAGGAAACACCCGCCGATCAGGCCCGCGCAGAAGGTATACGGATAGGTCCACGACCACGCGAAATCGAAGACGCGGAACTTTCCGGCTGCCGACCCAACCTCCCAGACGTGCGCAAACCCGCCGGGAATCTTCCCCACTAGTACCAAAAAACTCACCGCCGCGCCGAGGACGTACATCACCATCTGGATCACATCGGTCCAGATGACAGCCGTCATCCCGCCTTCGAATGTGTAAAAAAGTGTCAGGAAGACGATCACCATAATTGAAGCCACGCCGCCGGTGTGCAGAATAATCGAGATCACGATGGAGATGGCGAACACGCGGACGCCCTCCGCCAGCGCGCGTGTGACGAGGAAGATGCCCGCCGTAACTTTCCGGACGCGCGGACCGAAGCGCCGCTCCATCAATTGGTAGGCGGTGAACATCTGGCCTTTGAAGTACTGGGGCAGAAAGATTGTCGATATCACGACGCGCGCCAGCAGATATCCGGCGACCACCTGCAGGAAGACGAAGCTGCCTCCGTAAGCCAATGGCGGGGTTCCGATGATCGTGAGAGTGCTGGTTTCCGCCGACACGATCGACAGTGCGATGGCCCACCACGGCGCCGTTTTGCCGCCCAGGAAGTAATCCTTCAACGAGTTCTGCGAGCTGCGGAAACGTGCGCCGAACCACGTGACACCGGCGAGATAGATAACGATGACCGCTGAATCGATGGCACGCACGGGCTTGCGCGATTGTAACAGTCGTACCTCCCCATACGTCATTCGCCGCGGGAACTGTGAGATCGTCGCCGGCGTCCAAATACGGCAGGCGGATTGCTGAACACGCACAGGTTCGGTATACTCCGCATTTGCCGATCTTCTGAGATATTCTTTTAAGACCGGGCAAAACGCAGACCGGGACCGTGATGGGGCGCGTCGGGCGGAAATGAGGGCGCGCGGTTTTATTCTTTGAGAGGCGGGAGGCAACGGAACGTGCATCATCCATTGGCAAAAGTAGTTTTCGGGATTGCGGCGGTGGCAGTATGGTGCCCCACGGCGACGTGGGCTGCACCGGCCCCCATGCAAGCGGCGGCGGCGCAGGAATCGCCCTATAAGGATCAGGGCGAATACGATGTCTCCAGCGCGGCCATGAAAGAGGCAGACCCACAGAAAAAGCTGGATCTTCTGAAACAGTGGGAACAGAAGTACCCCGACAGTAAGCTGAAAGGCACGCGAACGCTTTTGCAAACGCAGGCGCTGATCGGCATCGCGCTGCAGGCGTACGGCAAAATGGGGCCGCCGGAGCTCCTCGATGCCAGCCAGAAGGCCGGTCAGCAGGTAGCTGATAATTTCGATACGTATCTGGCTGACAGCGTGAAGCCGGCGCAGGCTACCGATCAGCAGTGGGCAGACGTAAAGAAGCAGTTTGCCCTGCAGGTCCATTCGGCGCTCGGATGGGACGCCATGGCCAAGAAACAGTGGCCAGCGGCGGAAGCGGAGTTCAAGAAGGTTCTGGCGCTCGACCCGAATCAGGCGCAGGTTTCGTACTGGCTCGGCAGCGTGATCATCAATCAGAAAGATGTGAAGCGCTATTCGGAAGCCCTGTATGATATCGCGCGCGCTCTGTCGGTAACCGGCGCCACAGCGCTGCCGCCTGCCGCGCAGACTCAGGCTAACGATTTCCTGAAAAAAGCCTATAGCGGGTATCACGGCAGCGAGGAAGGCCTGGATCAGTTGAAGGCCGCCGTGGTCTCCTCCGCCCTTCCGCCGGCTGACTTCCACATCGACAGCATCACAGAGATTGAAAATAAGAAGTTCGCCAATCAGGAAGAGTTCAACAAGGCTCATCCCGACATCGCTCTCTGGCGCCAGATCAACACTACTCTGAAGAGCGACCAGGGCGATACCTATTTCCAGAGCATCAAAGGCTCCGAGGTCCCGCCTGAGGCCATCGGCACGTTCAAAGCCAAGATCGTGACCGTGGAAGCGAAAGAGTTGGTCGTCAACGTGGACAACGCCGGCGGCGACGCTACGCTGAAATTCGAGAAGCCACTCAATCAGAAAGTGATCAATGTGGGCGACGCCATTGAATTCAAGGGCATTGTGGACTCATTCACCAAAGACCCCTACATGCTGACCCTGACCATCGACGACCCTAAAGAAGATATCAAAGGTCTGCCGGATAATGCCTTCAGCGCGGCTCCGGTCAGAAAGGCTGCTCCCCGGAAAGCGGCGCCCAAGAAGGCTGCTCAGTAGTCTCGACCGCTCAACGCTGCCGGGCTCTCCGCCCGAGCCCGGCAGTGCTTCCTTCGCTCCCTGCTAAGATCGAATTTGGCGTATGCCTCTGTACGAGTATAAGTGTCATTCCTGCGGTAAGACCTTCGAAGTCATCGAAAAATTCTCCGATGAACCGTTGAAAACCCACGCCGAATGCGGCGGTGCGGTGGAACGGTTGATCTCCGCCCCGGCCTTCCATCTTAAGGGAACCGGCTGGTACGCCACCGATTATGCCAAATCCAACGGGCCCAAATCGGCGGACGGTAAGCCTGCCGACGGCAAATCGGACACGGCTGCGAAAACCGAGCCTGGATCGTCCGAATCCAAATCCGAGTCGAAGGCCGAATCCAAATCGGATTCCAAAACAGAGTCCAAATCGGAATCGAAGACGGAATCGAAGCCCGCCGCGACGGACTCGAAGTAAGACCCATCACAGGGCGGGCATCAACTCATGGCTGAAACTCCCGCCGAAACCACTCCTCAACCGAGGCACTATCTACGGAAGTACTTCAGCGATCTCGGCCCCGGCCTGATCACCGGTGCGGCCGACGACGACCCCTCCGGCATTTCCACCTATTCGATTACCGGCGCCACTTTCGGAATCACCGCGCTTTGGACGGCGCTTTTCAGCTTCCCACTCATGTCCGCCGTGCAGCTGATGTGCGCGCGCCTCGGGATCGTCACGGGAAGGGGGCTCGCGAGCAATATCCGCATCCACTATCCGAAGTGGGTGATGTGGGGCTCGTGCGCGCTGCTGCTCATCGCCAATATCTTCAATATCGGCGCCGATCTCGCCGGCATGGGCGACGCCATGCAACTCGTCACCGGCGTTAAGTCGGTCGTCTGGTCGCCGATTATCGCCCTCGCGCTGGTCGCCACGGTGGTGTTCGCTTCCTACCGGATGATCGCCTCCATCTTCAAATGGCTGACCCTGGTGCTGTTCGCCTACGTAATCACGGCATTCCTCGCCAGGCCCGACTGGACGCACGTTCTGCGCGCTACCATCGTCCCCCAGATTCAATGGACGCCGGAATATTTTGGCGTTCTGGTGGGCATCTTCGGTACCACCATCTCGCCTTATCTGTTCTTCTGGCAGAGTTCGCAGGAGGTCGAGGAGGAGCGCTCCATCGGCCGCAATACGCTGGCTAAGCGGATGGGCGCGACCGATGAGGAGATTCGCAAGTCTCGGCGCGACACCCTGACCGGCATGTTCTTTTCGAATCTGGTGATGTACTTCATCATCCTGACCACGGCAGCCACCCTGCACGCCCACGGTCTAACCAACATTCAAACCGCGAAGGACGCAGCCGAGGCGTTACGCCCCCTGGCCGGCAACGGCGCCTACCTGTTGTTTACGCTCGGCATCATCGGAACCGGCATGCTGGCGGTGCCGGTGCTAGCCGGGTCGAGCGCTTATGCGGTTGCGGAATCGGCGGCATGGGGAGCGTCGATGGACCGCCCCCTGAAAGTCACACCGAAGTTTTATGCGGTGCTGGCGACCGCTGTGGCCATTGGCATGGTGCTGGATTTTGCCGGATTCAATTCCGTGCGCATGCTGTTCCTCTCGGCCATCCTCAACGGACTGCTGGCGCCGCCACTGATCGTGCTGGTGATCCTGTTGACAAATAGCCAAAAGGTGATGGGAGACCGGAAGAACGGGCCAGTCATACAAGGTCTCGGCTGGATCTGCGCCGCCGTCATGGCCGCCTGCGGCATCGCCATGTTCGTGACTTAATTTGCCGCGTTCTCTTCGTAAATCTCTTCGAGCGGCTCGCCCGCTTCGACCCGGTAATACTTCACTTCTTTGGCGCTCGGAATCTGGCTGCCGGTGGCCGGTGCCACGTCGATCAGGACGATGGTGCGTTTGGCTTCGCGTGTGCCTCGCACCGATCCAGCGATCCGCCATACTTCCTGCTTGAACTGGGCCGCGCCCACCTTGCGAAGACGTACGATCACGTCTTTCATCATGGCTGGGAACTGCGCCTCGGGGGCGGAGAAATCCTGCGGCAACGCCGTCAGCGCTTCCTTTTCGACGGATCGGGTCAGGTTGATCGAGGCATCCGAGCGATTCAGCGCCTCCAGTAAAGCTCGGGAATCGGCGGCGGGGGCATCCTGTTGCAAGGCATTACCGTCCGCCCAGGCCTCGAGCGCCTCCAGATCGCGGACTTTATCGGCGGCTCGATCCACCGCGCGCCGAACCTGGGCTTCCGCCTCGAGCGTAGCGGCATTCCCCGCCAGATGGCTGCGGATGGCGAAAAGGTTCTCCCGCATGGCGCCCGGCAGTTCGTCGTCGAGCCCCGGCTTATTCTGCCCGTCAAGCAATCCGTCGTTGCTCTCCAGCGCTCCGCGGATTCGTTTCTTGTACTCGAATACCGCGTCCTGCAGATCCTGCCGGGACCGATCCACCGCTTCGAGGGCAGACGCGAGTTCCTTCATCGAGGGCGGGTCCGCTCTTTGGGGCAGCTTCGCATTAACCGCGTAGCCGTTGCGCTGTTGCTTGTAGAGATCGTCGAAATCTCCAAAAAACTCGCGCTCGCCATAGCGGCGAAGCAGGGTGTGCTGACCGGTTTTGGGATTCACCGCGACCGCCCAGCGCATCAGCACGACGACTCCGGTTGCCCCGGTGGTCGCGGTGCGCGCCACGTTCCCGATGCGGCGGACCCATTCCTCCTCGTAGAAGAGATGCCGCCCCTGCCGGTCTTCCATGCCTGAATCGGTCAGCGTGACGCGGCAGAAGTGTTCGTTGACGAGGGTGATTCTGGCCCCAGGTTGGAAGTGTATGGAAAGAATCGCCGCGTTGACTTTTGAGGCATCTTCAGCTTTTGCCGCGCCGCCACTGCGGATGGGCCGGTTCGCCACCATCAGGTCCCAGGCCGTTTCTCGCTGGGCTTCCGGGGTATCGGCCTCGGACAGAGCAATGGGCAACGCCACGAAGGCTCTCTTGGCTGCGTCGGCGGCGGCGTTGCGGGCTTTCAATAGTTCATGCGTGCGCATGCGCTGCTTAGCGTCGGCGCCGGGATTCATTTCTCTTGCCGAAACGACGAGCAGCCGTCGCATGGCATCGTTGCCGTTATCGATGCGGCTGCGCGCTTCACCGATCAGAACCTCGATACGGTCGAAATCCGCCAGCGCGGCCGGCGCATACCCTGGCCTGCGCGCGGCAATCATGCGGGCGGCAAAGAGCTTGCGCATAGCGGCCTGGACCACGTCGGCCGGCCCTCCTCCACTGATCAGGTCAGCATCTGCTCCGGGAATTCGCTTTCCGGACTTCGACTGATAACCCCGGCCATGCTCGGCGATCTCACGGTCCAGATGCGACTGGAAACGTTTGACCGTCTCGTTGAGCTCGTTAGTGATTTGCCGCAGACTGGCGGTGGCTTTGTCCGGGTCATCCGGCCCGGTCGGCGGAGGCGACGCGGTCAGTACAGTCCCGCAAACCCATGCCACGAGCATCAACCGGTGCGCTTTCATGAATCCGATCCCGCAGTCAGTGTGTCACATTTTGCGCGCCGTGGTGAAGACCGAAGTGCCTCCCGAGTACGTGTTTTTACGAGATTTTTTGACGAAATGTGCGATTCCATGAACTTCCCATGCAAACCTCATGACTTCTTTCGGTAAGGTTGCTGAGCACGCCAACCGCCCTTTGGTACCCTTCAGAGATGGCAGATGAAGACGTGCAAGCAGAACTGGCTCGATTAAGAGCCGAAAACGAATCGCTCAAGAAGAAGCGGAGCAGCGCGGTTTCCATGAAGGTCAGCGAGAAAGGGGCGGTCTCCGTCTACGGTCTGGGCCGTTTCCCGGTGACGTTGTATCAGGAGCAATGGCTGAAACTTCTGGCGCTGGCGGACGAGATCAAAGAGTTCATCGCGGATAACAAGGAACGGCTGAAGGTGAAGGAATAGCGCCGCGATTACAAAGGTTTACCGCAACGTTTCCGGCCTTAATGTTACATTTCAGGTGTGCGCATCCTGATCGTGGATGACGACGAAGAACTTTCCGGTCTGCTCACTGAGCTGCTTACCCGGGAGGGTTTCCGCGTCGACACGCAAAACGACGGAAGGCGCGGTCTGGCGGCGGCCCTCAACGGCGGTTACGACCTGATGGTGCTCGACGTCATGCTGCCCGGTCTCGATGGTTTCGAGATCCTGAAACGCGTGCGGCGTGAAGCCCGCCTGCCGATCCTGATGCTGACCGCGCGCGGCGAGGACGAGGACCGCATTGTCGGCCTCGAACTGGGCGCCGACGACTATCTTCCCAAGCCTTTTAATACGCGCGAGTTGGTGGCTCGGATTCGTGCCATCATGCGGCGCCTTGAGCAGCGCCAGCCTGGCGGGACCCTCGAAATCAATGGGATCTCGATCGACCCCGGCACGCGCGAGGTGCGCCGCGAGGGGCAGCCGGTGGAAGCCACCACCTTCGAATTCGATATACTCGAAACACTGATGCGCTCGGCCGGCCGCGTGGTTTCCCGCGACGAGCTGATGGAAGAGCTCTACGGCCGCAAAGCGACGCCATTCGACCGGTCCGTGGATATGCATATCAGCCATCTCCGCAAAAAGCTGGAAGGCGATAAGCCGCTGATCAAGACTGTGCGCGGCGTGGGTTATCAGTTTGTCCGCTCGCCGGACGAGGTGGCTGCATGAGAAGTCTCTTCACCAAAATTCTGCTTTGGTTTCTGCTCACGGTGGTGGTCAGCCTGACCGGAAGCTTCTACATCTGGAACACCTTCGGGCAGCGTCCCAACCAGCAGCCGCAGGTCAGCAGCCGGCAGTTTGAATTGCGGGAAGCGCGGCGGGCCTGGGAAACGGAAGGCCGGGCGGGGCTCGAGCAATTTACGGCTCGCTTCAAGGAAGCCACGGGCCTCGACGGCGTTTTGGCCGATGGATCGGACCGCGACGTTTTGACCGGGCGCGATTACTCGGCCGAGATCCGTTCGAGCGTGGGCGGGCGCGGGCGCGCGGGCCCAATGTTCCCCTTCGTGCGCGTGGAAAGAGAACGGCGCGTTTCCTATGCCAGTTCGGCGCGTGCGCAGGATGGCAAGTTCGTTTTCATCGTAATCGTTCCGGCGCGGGAACCGGCGCGCACGGGGTCGATTATCGAAGTCCCTCCCCAGACGTGGTGGATGCTGGCAATTTTCGCGCTCCTCTGCTACTTGTTGGCGAGGTATTTGACTTCTCCCCTCCGCAGTATGCAGAAAACTATCGAGCGCTTCGGGCGCGGCGATTTTTCCGCCCGCGTCAATTCGCGGCGCGCGGACGAATTGGGCCAACTCGGCCGCACTGTGGACGAGATGGCGGAGCGCATCGATCTGCTGCTGAAATCGCAGCGGCGCCTGCTGCAGGATATTTCCCACGAGCTGCGGTCGCCGTTGGCGCGGTTGGGTGTAGCGGTGGAACTGGCTCGCGGCGGAGGCGACGCGACCACCGCTCTGAACCGCGTGGAGCGTGAGGCCGACCGGCTGAATACTCTGGTTGGAGAGTTAATTCAAGTTACGCGCGCGGAAGGCGACCCGGCGGGACTCGCAACAGAGCCGGTGCGGCTGGACGACCTGATGCGCCAGATCCTCGACGATGTTCACATTGAGGCGGATAAAAGGCAGGTCACGCTGCACGCCGACATCGCGGAAGCTGAGCTGCAGGGCAATCCTGAACTGCTGCGCCGCGCCATCGAGAACATTGTGCGCAACGCCATCCGCTATTCACCCGAAGGCGGCGCGGTCGACGTGGCCCTGGCTCGTGCTCAGGATATGTTTCGGATTGTAGTGCGGGACCACGGCAGCGGCGTACCCGAAGAATCGCTGCCTCATATTTTCGATCCCTTCTACCGGGTAGAGAAGGACCGCGGCCGAACCAGCGGCGGCGTGGGGCTAGGATTGGCCATTGCCCGCCGCGCCGTCGAATTGCATCACGGCAGTATGCGCGCCATGAACCAGCGGCCCGGACTGAGAGTGGAAATTGATTTGCCAATTGAAATCGACTCCCACTCTTCGCTGGATGAAGCCGAACTCACGGCCATTTCAAAGTAGCGGTTTACCGGCGGTCCGGATCGTAGTCGTGGTAGTGGTACCCGTCTCTCATTTCGCCTCGATCCGGAGCACCCACCATCAGAGGACGCGAAAGGCGAAACGTTACGACTGAGTCGCGCGGAATTCTCACCGCCCGGCCGCTCACGCTGCCCCCGTCGAGAGCCCCCACGATACTGCCAACCAGGCTGTTGTCGCGTTGCGCTTCCATATGCTTTTCGTCGGATGCCACTGCATAGCGCTGGCCGTTGACCGTAACCGATTCAAGATCGAGATTCAGATCGTTGTCCCGTGAGTAGCGAACCATCAGTTCCACGGTAGCGCCGCGGGGAACCACCAGCCGCCCGTTGTCTCCGCGAACATCCTGATCGACCGTCCCGCTATACACCCGGCGATCGCCCTTATCGACGTCGATCGATTCATTAACGCGCACGGGAATTACCGTCCCGGGATCTAATCGTGTTGCCCGATCATGCTCCTCAATTCGATCTCTGTCGTGGTCCCGGTCACGGTCGGGATCCTGCGCGTACGCGCCCACCGCAATCCCGGTTGCTGCGATCGCCAATACACTCAAAAGCCGCCATTTGATTTGCATTGTTATCACCCTCCGCAGTCGGGAGCGGCAACATCCTGTCCACAGTACTCGCCAGTACGTGTGTATCTGTCATTTCTTCAGAATCGTCACTCCAGCGGTCAGCCGGAACATGCATCTCGTAAATTTCTCGCCGTCGCGCTCGCGCTGCGTATCGTGGGCCCACATACGCCGTTGCCGGCATCGCGGTATTTGGTGTCTTCGCGGCGATCTTTTATTACCGGAGCGGACGAGCAGGGGGCGGCGCAAAGTCTTCTTATGATTAAAGGGCTTGTAGCGCCGGAAGGACATCGAAGCGCCGGCCAGGCTGCTTCTCAGCGGAGTAAAGGCTCGCGTCCGCCGGGGCGAGGATGCTGATCTTCAGAGCTGCCAAACCCTTCCATCTGGGCGCCGCGGGCCACGTTGTCCTTGTCAGGACACTAGTTCTACGGCCCCCTGGTGATTGGTGAACGCTCGGGCAGGCCGATTACTACCAATCGGCCGCAGGTTAATCAACCTGCTCCACATGGAGAGAGCCCCTCATGCGTTCAGTCTTAAGCGTCAGGGGATCGGGATTCTGAACAGATTCCGCTGTACCGTAGCGCGTGAGAAGGCGTACACTTCGGGTGTGGGCCCCGGAGCCGTGTCGAAGGCCTCGACGATGCGTACGCCAGGCAGTTTCGCAAGGTCGGCCTGCGACTGGAATCCTCCCTCGGGGACCACGGGGAACATCTGGCCTGGAGGCAATGGAATCACGTAGGTCCGTCCAACCACGTGGGTGGCTGTGGGTGCCGTTGGCGCGGAGATAAAAATCAACCTGCCATCCGGCGACCACGCCAGATGAATGGAAGTTCCGCTCGCGATAATCGTCCGGGCGGCTCCCCCTCCGCTGGCAGGTAATGCAACGACCGACTCCCCACGCTCCAGTTGGACTCTGGCTATCACCCACTTACCATCCCGCGAAATGCCCGCAGGCAGCGCGATCGCCTGCTCTCCAAGCCTCCGCAATCCCCCGCCATCTTCGCGAACGCGGTAGACCCAGGCGGACTTCCCTTCAATCTTCCGGAAAAAGATCTCACCGTCAGGCCCGAAGACAGGCCCATCGCCCTCGGCATTGGGGATCTGTCGGGGGGGCGACTGACGGTCGAGCGCGGCCAGCCAAAGGCTCTTCCTGCCGTCGCGATCCTTGACCGCGGCCACCACTTCACGTCCATCCGGGGATATTTGAAACGCCCGTCCCGGTGGGCCGAAAATCTCGAGGCCAGGCAGCAACGGCTCGTTGTGTCCCGTGTCGAGTTCCACCATGCGCAGTTCGCCCGGGTCGTATGTCGTCAGCGCGCGCTTGAGGATTCGGTAGCACAACTTCTTTCCGTCCGGCGTGAATTCCGGGTCGAAGCTGTAGCCTTCGATCGAAATCTGGCGCTCGCCGGTTGCATCGTGAATCCAGACCACGCTCTGCCTCAGCGCCACCGCGGTGACAAAGGACCGGCCGTCCGGATCCATCGCGATGCCTTCTTCCTCACTGGGTCCCGAGGTGATCTGCGCGGGCGGCCCATCCGGATAGCGTTGCCGCCATATATGGAAGCTTCCGCCGAGGCTGGCGCTGAAGTACATCCATTTCCCGTCGGGCGACCATGCCGCGAAGGTGCATCTGGCGTCCGACCGGCCTGCTGAACGGCCCACTGAAGCTGCCTGGATCGGCGTCAGACGGCAGGGAAGCCAGCCGCCCCGGTCCATTTCCACCAGCAGCAACGACTTTCCGTCGGGCGACGGATACGAGCGGTGCGCCATGCCCCGTTCACTGGTTGGCAGGTAAACGTCGAGCTTCCCGGCGCGGCTTTCTTCAGCCGTTACGATTCCCATGTGGACGCCCCGCTTAACTTCGGAAAAGAGCAACCTTTGCCGATCGAGCCACACCAAATCCGAGGCGTTCACCAGCCACAGGCGCGGGGGCCCGCTGACCACCGGCACAACCCAGGTGTTCCACCCGTTCGCGGTATAAGCGATGCGCGAACCATCGGGGGAGAACACCGGACTCATTTTGTCCATGTCGTCGTGCGTAAGCTGGACGGGCTCGCCGTCGGGCAGAAGCTTGACGTAAACCTGACCGGGGCCACGGAATGTTTCGGGCCCGCGAACGAACGTGAGCATGCGCCCATCGGTAGAAAGCGCGGGCTGGCTTACGGAATCGGGAAAATTCGTCAACTGAATCCACTGATCGCGCCCCGCCGGGGGGTGGGGACGCAGGTAGAGGATTGCGAACGCGGCGAGTGCCGCCGCCGTCACAGCCGCGACCATCCACCGATACCAGTGCGTGGGCTTGACTTCGCGAGAGCGCTCCAGCCCTTTGAGGTCTTCCGAAACCTCCACGGCCGTTTGATAACGCCGTTCCCTGTCTGGCTCCAGCAGCTTCAGCACAATGCGCCGTAGTTCCGGCGGCGCTGGACCGGCCGCTGGCATTGTCCAGTCGAGCGCCTTCGAAAAGGCCCGCCGCCCGGTGGCCATCTCGAAGAGCACGGCTCCGAAAGAGAACAGATCCGTGCGGGCATCCACTTTCTCGGCGCGCGCCTGTTCGGGCGACATGTACGCCATGGTGCCCATCACCATGCCGGCTTCCGTCAGCGCGGGGGCACGCGTCTCGTCTTCGGGGTCGGGCGGGCGATCCTCCAGCTTGGCCAATCCGAAGTCGAGCACCTTCACTACACCGGCGGCGTTGATCTTGATGTTGGCCGGCTTGAGATCCCGATGCACGATGCCTTTTGCGTGCGCCGCTGCGAGCGCGTCGACGATCTGCCCGGCTATTCGAAGCACCTCATCAAGCGGTAATGCGCCCCCGCCGATCCGTTCCGCCAGAGTCGGCCCCTCGATCAATTCCATTACGAGGTAGTTTGGCCCCACATCGTGCAGCGTGCAGATATTGGGGTGATTCAGGGCGGCAATGGAACGTGCCTCGCGCTCAAAGCGTTCGCTGAAGTGCGCGTTCGCAGTCTTGATGGCGACACTGCGCTCCAACCGCGTATCGCGCGCCCGGTAGACCTTGCCCATGCCGCCCTGACCGATTAAGCTTTCGATTTCGTAAGGACCCAGGCGGGCGCCAGACCTTAGCTCAATCGTGCGGACATCGGAGAGCAAATCAGCGGCGGGCCGGTCAAGCAGTCCCTCGCCGGTGGGCGCTACGTTGAGCAGCGACTCGACTTCGCGCCTCAAATCGGGATCGGCGTCGTCCAGCACTTCCCGTCCGCGTTCCAGTGCGGCGTGATAGAGCGCTTCGATCTGCTGCCACCGTTCCGGCGTCGGTGCCATTGCGCTCGATTATAGCGCGCCCCAGCGCCGGAAATTTTTTTGAATCGTTGTAGTTCTCCGTGCCCGCCCTCGCTTAACCAGACGAAAGGGCTGGAACAATGAACTTCAAAGCAGTGGCGATGGTTATTCTTATGGGCAGTTGCGCATTTGCGAAGAGCGATGCAGTCGGACCGAGCGAGAAGGTTGTGGTCTGTCTCGAGAGCAGCGGGATGCTGCAATACCGAATCGACAAGGCGGAAATCCTCGCTTCCTCAATGTTCAGACACGCCGGCGTCGTTATTGAATGGCGCGCTTCGGCGCGTGCGTGCCGGGCGGAGGGGCAACGCGCGATTGTGGTCCATCTGCTGGAGAACGCGCCGCCGGATGCGGGCCTCCAGGCGCTGGCGCGCGCTTATCCCTTCGAAGGTGTCCGCATCGATGTTTTCATGGACCGCACTCCAAGCCCGCGGGCCGATCCCGAATCCGTTGTACCAGCCCACGTGCTGGTCCATGAAATCACCCATATTCTTCAGGACGTCACCCGGCACTCGGAGACCGGCGTCATGAAGGCTCGCTGGAACGCAGACGATTACAGACAAATGCATTTCAATCCGCTCCCCTTTACAGCCGAGGACATCGAACTGATCCACCTGGGTCTGGCGGCGCGGGCCGCGCATCCCGGCACCGGCCAGGCGTTACTGGCGTCGCGGTAGAACTATAATTCCTGGTACGGGAGGTGACCGATGGCTTTGACGCCGTCCATCGAGATTACCGGTTTGTTGAAGGCCTGGGGCGGCGGCGATCAGGCGGCGATGGACCGCCTGGCGCCATTGATCGCCGACGAATTGCGGCGCATGGCAAAGCATTACATGCGCGGCGAGCGCGAAGGCCACACCCTGCAGGCCACCGCGCTGGTCAACGAAGCCTGGATTCGTCTCGTCGATGCGACTGGCGTGAACTGGCAGGATCGCGCCCATTTCTTCGCGGTGTCCGCTCAGATGATGCGGCGAATTCTGGTGGATGCGGCCCGTGCGCGTCGTTCCGACAAGCGCGGTGGTCCGGCGCCCCGCGTAAACCTCGACGCCGCGCCTGAGCTCGGTTCGTCGAGAGACAGGGAACTCGTCGCACTTGACGATACGCTGAACACGCTGGCGCAGTTAGATCCGCGCAAAGCAAGGGTGATCGAACTGCGCTTCTTCGGTGGCCTGAGCGTGGAAGAAACCGCGGAAGTGCTGAAGATCTCCCCGCAAAGTGTGATGCGCGACTGGAAGCTGGCTAAGGCCTGGCTGCAGCGCGAGATGAAAAAGGAATAGGGGATCCACGAAACTGAACCAGTCCGGTGTCTGCTAACCGCCAGAAACGGGCGTTCCTTCCGATTGCCCCGATCGTGAATGCAGCGCGCGATCAGTTCCTTGCCGGTTCCGCTCTCACCGGTGATCAGCACCGGAGCGTCCAGATCGGCCACACGACGGATCAGATCGGAAAACCATCTGCTGAGTCTGCAGCCGGTCGCTTTGCCGGGTCAACCACCGCCCGCGGCCGCGGCTTCAGGGCCGAATGAACCAAGACGCATTGAGTCCCGCCCTGTGCCCTGGCCCGCAAAGGGGCGAATGTCCGAGGCGAAAATTCCGCCGCCAGCCTTTGGAAAAGATACTCCCTGGCCGCACGTCGCCCCGATTTTGCTTAAACGAAAAATGGGCAGACGGCTACATATGAGCCGATCCGCCCAAAACCGAAACAAACCTGGTCGAGAGCAATCGTGCTCGACCCAGCGAGTCCTATGGATAACCGCGGTTGTTTCCACGCAGCCTCCGTCCTCACTACTTTTCTTATTGGCAGTTTTTGGGCCGAACTCCAGCCTCGACACTCAGTCTATGAAAAATTTTTCTCCTCAGGTAGAAATTGAACCGTTTCCTCACCTGCATCGATCGGGTGCAG
This sequence comes from Terriglobia bacterium, assembly GCA_963719785.1. Classification (GTDB taxonomy): domain Bacteria; phylum Acidobacteriota; class Terriglobia; order Bryobacterales; family Bryobacteraceae; genus BOG-234. Next base: position 157,667 of record CAVRCX010000018.1, on the reverse strand, counting down.
GCCGAAATCGATCCACGGGAGCGAGATCGCGTTTGGCAATGGCGCCTGGGATCGGGTGAATGGCCGCTATTGGACGGCGGAACTGGAGAACCATATGCCAGGCCACCTCCGCCGTCTGCCGGTTATGACCAGCGGACTCTGACCGTCTCAGCGAGGCAACGGCTTCGGCGAAGTGTGATCCACGCAGCGGTATCGGTTATCGGGACCCGACAAAGCGTTGGCTTGGGAGCGCGGAGACCAAAGGAAAGTGTTGTGAAGCAGTTCGCACCCCCGAGTCGAGCGTACTCGTTATAACCTCTTCGATCCTGTGATAACCTCTATCCGAGTTTGTTCGTTGCCCAAATCCGGTTTCGTATTTTGCACGAGCAGAATGCGCGGCTATTGAAAGGAGTCGCCGGTCTTGAGTAGAATTCTGCTTCCGAGCCTCATCGCTTTTCCCGCGCTGTTTTCCGTTATATTCGCTGCGACGCACGATTTCGTTCCCGATACGGTTTTCAAAGGCTCATCAGTTTCCGGCTTGCGCACACTGGGTTCTGCCGAATGGCGTGCCGACAGCGGTGAGATCTCGGGCATCCCGAGAGATCCGGACGGCGGGTGGCTGCTGCTGGACAAGAGCTATCAGGATGTCGAGTTCTATCTGGAGTTGCGCTGCGGCGCTGCCTGCGATGCGGGCTTGCTTCTGCGCTCGGAGAAGACTTCCGGCGGCGGCCTCAAGGGCATCTACGTCTCGCTGAAAGAAGGCGCCATCGATTCCTATGAAGTGGTGCTGAGTCCCAACGGAAAGGAACTGAGCCGTGTGAGGCTGGACCGGGCGACAGCGCAGTTTGCACGTATTGCGACGGGCCCGTGGACAAATGGAGCGGCCCATGTGCCCGGCTTTGCAACTTTGGCGCCTACCGTGTCCGAACAGCAGGCGGAGGCGGCGAAACCGCCGGCAGCCGTGTCAGCGTCGCCGGGAGCGGCTGCAGGCAGAGGACCCCCAAGACCGGCGCTCGTGCCGAATGACTGGAATACGGTGAAGGTGATTGTCGATACCGACATGGTCTGGGTTGCGGTGAACGGCCGCAGCGTGGGCAATGCCGCGACGAACGATCGAATGATGGGTTTCGGCCCCATCGCGCTGCACGTCTCCGGCGCAGGGGAGGTGCGGTTCAGAGACATTTCAACGAAGGATCTCAACGGGAAGCGCGAGCCCGCCGAGGAAGTATCGACGCACTTCCGCATGCAGCGGCTGAACGACTTTTTCTATTCCTGGGGCGCCACCACCGGCGATATCAACCACGATGGAATTCCGGACGCGATCGCCGGACCGTTCTATTACCTGGGCCCGGCTTACACAGAGCGCCGCGAGTTCACGGCAGCGCGGAGCTACAGCCCCAGCAATAATTTTCCCGAGGGCATGGTCTATTTCTCGTATGACTTTACGGGCGACGGCTGGGACGACATTCTGGTGGTCGATTCGCGGCCCATCTATTTATATGTGAATCCGCGAGGGGAACCGAGGCGGTGGGATCGCTTTAACGTCGTCCCGAGCGCGACTTCGGAGCTTGAGCTGTTCAAAGACATCGATGGCGACGGCAAACCGGAAGTGCTTTTCACCGGGCCAGGAGCCGTTATGGCGTACGCGAAACCCGATCCCTCGAATCCCACCGCGCCGTGGAAAGTCCATGCAATTTCGGAAGCCGGTCTGGCGGGTCCGCACGGCATGGGGATCGGAGACATCAATGGAGACGGCCGCATGGACGTGGTGAACAGCCGCGGATGGTGGGAGCAGCCGGCGTCCGGAGCGGGCGAAGGACCCTGGAAGTTTCATCCCGAATCGTTCGGTGCCGGGGGCGCGGAGATGGGAGTTTACGACGTCAACGGGGATGGGCTGGCCGATGTTGTTACGGCTGTCTCCGCACACGGCTGGGGACTCGCCTGGTTCGAACAGAAGCGCGATGCGCAGGGCAACATCTCATTCGTGCGTCATGAAATCATGGGAGATTTCACGACTAAGAACGCCGGCGGCGTAACGTTCTCCGAACCTCACGGCGCCGCTTTTGCGGATATGGATGGCGACGGCATTCCGGACATGATTACCGGCAAGCGGCTTTACTCCCATCTCGAAAGCCATCTGGATCCCGATCCGTATGGCCCGGCGGTCCTGTATTGGTACCGCACGGTGCGCAACCCGAAGGCGGAGGGTGGAGCGGAATTCGTTCCGGAACTGATACACAACCGGTCCGGCGTCGGCTCGCAGTTTGTAGTGACCGATCTGAATGGCGATGGCTCGCCGGATATCGTGACCTCCGGACCCAAAGGCACTTTTATTTTCTGGAATCAGATGCACCAACGGTGAACACCATGAAATCGTTTCTTATATTTCTGCTGATCGGCGGTGGAATTGCCTCAGCACAGCAGTTGCGGACCACCTGGAAGGATTATCTCGGTGGTACGGACAGCTCGCATTATTCAGCCCTGAAGCAGATCGATACCGGCAATGTGAACAAGCTGGATATCGCCTGGAGTTATGCGACCGGGGACGATCTGAGCTACACATTCAGTCCGCTGGTGGTGGATAACGTCGCCTATCTGGCGGCGAAGCAAGGCTCGCTGGTCGCTGTGGATGCGGCCACCGGCAAAGAATTGTGGGTCCACACGTTTGCGTCGGCAGGCGGGCCGGCCGCCCGTTTCGGAGGGATCGGTGTCCAGCGCGGAGCAAACTACTGGGAAAGCCGCGACCGCTCGGATCGGCGCATTTTTGTTTCTTCGGGTGGTTTCGTGTATGCCATCGACGCGCGCACGGGGAAGCTTGTGGACTCCTTTGCGGACCACGGGAAGCTGGACCTGAAAACCGGATTGGACCGGGGCGATCGGGGGCTGGCGTCGAGGACTCCCGGCCGCATCTTTGAAAATATTCTGATTCTCGGCAGTGCTACCGGCGAGGGATATCTGGCGCCTCCCGGCGATGTTCGGGCTTTCGATGTCATCAGCGGCAAGGTGCTGTGGGTGTTCCATACCATCCCCCGTCCGGGCGAGTTCGGCTACGATACCTGGCCGAAGGATGCTTACAAGTACATGGGCGGCGTGGATGTTTGGGGTGAGTTCAGCGTTGACGAGAAGCGCGGGATTGTCTATCTGCCGACGGCGTCCGCAAAATACGAACTCTATGGCGGAGACCGCAAAGGCGACAACCTTTTTGCCGATTGTCTGCTGGCGCTCGACGCGCGCACGGGGAAGTATCTCTGGCACTACCAGACCGTTCACCACGACGTTTGGGATTACGATCCGAATGCCGCTCCGCAACTGGTTACGGTGAAGCACAATGGCCAGACAGTGGATGCGGTGGCGCTGGCTTCGAAGAACGGCTTCCTCTATGTATTCGACCGGGTTACGGGCAAGCCGCTGTGGCCTATCGAGGAGCGTCCCGTTCCGCAGACCGACGTACCGGGTGAAGTCACTTCGAAAACACAGCCGTTTCCCACCGTGGTGCCTCCGTTCGCGCGCCAAGGCATGACCGTGAAGGACATGTACGACGGGTTCATGAGCGCGGAGGAAAAGATCTGGTGGAAAGATCGGTTGGCAAGCGCGCGGACGGGCTTTTACACGCCGCCGGCTTTATCGGCGGACACGATCAACCTTCCGAGCGTGAACGGAGGCGCATTGTTCTTCGGCACAGGCGCGGACCCGACGAACGGAACCGTCTATGTGGAATCGAGGGACATGCCATCCATCGTCAAGCTGGTGCCGGCTGGGGAATCGACCACGCCGAATGCGGGCGGACTGATCCCGACACGCCCGCGCAATGCCGCGGGACGGGGTGGGGCAGGTGCTCCGACGGCAGCGCGGATGGGCCGCGCCGTCTATGAACAGACTTGTCAGGTTTGCCACGGCGCCGAATTGAAGGGAGATCGAGGGCCGGCAATCGACACGGCTGTGAGCCGGCTCGGTGCGGCAGCGGTTCACGACGCGATCATGAAAGGGGGTGGAACCATGCCGGCGTTCGCTTCGTTACCGGCGCAATCGATCGACAACCTGATGACGTTTCTGACGCGACCCGAAGCGGCGCCCGTCGGTTCGGCGGCGTTGGGGCCCCAGGCATTGCGGGAGCCCGATTACCCTGAGGATGTTACACCCCCTCCGTCCCGTTACAAGACGGGTTATGGGAACGAATCGTATGTCATAACGCCGCCCTGGAGTACCCTCACTGCCTACGATCTGAACACCGGAAAGATAAAATGGCAGGCTCCCTATGGCGACCTGCCGCAAGCTGGCCCCATTGACCAGGTAAAGGGCGACCGGTTAAGGGGGAACGTATTTCCGAAGAGCGGGTTCGTAATCACTGCCGGCGGACTCGTGGTGTTTGCAGGCAATGACTCGAGGCTCTACGTGCTGGATAAAGAGACGGGAAAGCCGATCTTCAGCAAAGATCTTCCGAACGGCTCACTGGGCGTTCCGGCAGTGTACGAAGTGAACGGCAGGGAATATATTCTGCTGGCTGTTTCCGGCGGGAACCCTTATCCGGCCGGGGCATACTTGCCGCCCGGTGGAGTGATCCCGCCGGCGATTTCGAAGAGTTATATAGCCTTCGCGCTTCCGGCCGGAGAAAAGTAACCCCTTCGGCGCACGGTTGATTCGGTTGCCGGATTTCATGGCTTGTTATCCGGCAATATCGGAATGTATTTCCGATCTCGTGTGCTCCCCTCAGTCGACCGGATTAGTTGCGAAGACAGACAATTCCGGAGTGAAGCCCCGGTCGTTCATCTCCAGAACAGCCTTGATCATGTGGGCAATGTCTTCAACATGCAGTTTGCTGGGATTGTCGACTTGCGGAAACCCTGCCCTGCGAGCGAAATCGGTAATCACTTCGCTCGGATTGATCAGGAAGACGCGTACGTTGTACTTGCGGAGTTCGGCCCGCCAGCACTCGGTCATCCCACGCAAGGCGAATTTGCTTCCGTAGTAGGCCGTGCCTTGGGGCGCACCGCGCAATGACGCGGTGGATGAAATATTAATCAGGTTGCCCCGCTTGCGCTCCTTGAAGATCCTGGCCGCCTCGCGCGACATGAGCATGACGCCGGTCACATTGGTGCTAAAGATGGCGTCGAAGCTGGCGCGGTCCTGGTCAATCAGTTCCTTGAGCACGCCGATACCGGCATTATTGATCAGGACGTCCAAGTCGCCGAGCTTCTCTTTGACCACCTGAAAGGTTCGCAGGACGTCGGCCTCGTTCGCAACGTCCGCCTGTATGCCCACGATGCCCAGCGAACGGGCGGCTTCGGCCAGGCGTTCGGGGTCGCGTCCGGTGATCGCGACACGTGCGCCCGACTGCGAAAGTAACTGTGCCGCCGCCCGGCCGATACCGCTTGAACCGCCGGTAATCAGAACTACTGCGTCTTTGAGATCCATGTCTTCTATGGTATGAGAGTCTTCCAATTCCAGTCGCGGCACATACTGCGGAGGCTTGAGCCCGGTTCAGCGGGCCGCCCGATGTCAACGAATATCGGCAGGAGTCTGCGTTCACCGACTCGACAGCAAACTGATTGCAATCGCTTGGAGGGGCCGCCAATCCCCTGGTGGGCTTACCGTAAAAACAGAGCGCGTGCAGGTCCCCGAGAGCCCTCCCTGCGACCATTCTCCGTTTCCTGAATAATCTGATAGCATACCGATCAGTATCAAGATCACGCGCTTCTCATCACGGCGCTTTGCCCCTGTACCAAGGATCTGCCGATGTCTATCGACCACTGCTCCCGCCGCCGCTTTCACTCCCTGATCGCCTCCGCTCCACTCTGGCCGCTCGCAGCGAAAGCCTTCGCCCCGTCCACACGCGAGCTCCTCATTACCAAGTCCGGCGCGGTCGCCGACGGCTCCACCGTCAACACCAGGGCCATCCAGACTGCCGTCGACCAGCTTGCTGCTCACGGCGGAGGCACCGTAGTTGTTCCGAGGGGAGTCTTCGTCTCCGGTGCTCTTTTCTTCAAACCAAAGGTTAACCTGCGCCTCACCGAAGGGGCCGTCCTCAAGTGTTCCACCGACCTCTCGAACTTCCCCGCGCAACGGACCCGCATCGAAGGCCACTTCATGGACAACTTCACCCCCGCTTTCATCAATGCGAAAAAGTGCGACGGATTCCAGCTCACCGGCGATGGCATCCTCGACGGCGCCGGCATGCCCATCTGGGAGCTCTTTTGGAAGAATCGAGCCGAAAACAAGGCCTTTACAAACACCGGCATGCCCCGCGCGCGGCTCGCGCTCATCGAGGACTCGAAGGACATCAGGATCGAAGGCATTACATTCAAGGATTCGCAGTTCTGGAACTGCCATCTCTACAAAAACGACGGCGTTCTCGTGCGTAACGTCCACTTCCGGGTGCCCGATGACTACAGGCAGGCTCCCAGCACCGATGGCATCGACATCGACAGCTCCCGCAACGTGACCGTGGATGGCTGCATCTTTTCCGTCACCGACGACTGTATTGCCTGCAAAGGCTCCAAGGGGCCGCACGCCATGGAGGACAAAGACAGCCCAGCCGTCGAGCATATCCGCGTCCGGAACTGCACCTTCAAGCGCGGCGGCGGCGTTCTCACCTGTGGCAGCGAGGCCACCATCATCCGTGACGTGATCGCGGAAGACTGCAGGATCACTGGCGGCGTCCGCATCGCAACCCTCAAGTTACGCCCCGACACCCCCCAGCATTACGAGGACATCACCTTCCGCAATATCACCTCCGAAGGCCCCTCCAGCGGCATCATCAACATGGCGCCCTGGACGCAGTACTTCGATCTTCAGGGCATGGAGCCTCCTAAATCTATCGTCAGGAACCTGAAATTCACCGGCATCCGGGGCACGTACACCTCCTTCGGTACCATTAAGCCCAATCCTAGCCAGACCGACATCAGCGATGTCCTCCTGAAGGATTTCGACGTTACCATCACGAACGACAAGCTCAACACCTCCGGTGTCACCGACCTCAAGCTCGAAAACGTGATCGTCAACGGGAAGCCCTATTCCGTCTAGTCGCGACCGCGGGTGGGCGTGACGCATAAAGGCAGACGACGGCGGAGCCGATGGATGGTTTCAGAACGGAATTTTGTGGGAGCGCAGGCTCGTTTCGGCGATTGAAACACGGTGCGGCCAACGACGAATCGGCGAGGCAAGTCGAACCAGCGGGAACATTTCACTTTGCGGGAGCCCCACACCATACCGTGGACCATGCGAGTTTTGCGACACCCCGGAGATCGCTTTCAGCTGGCTCAGCGCGCCGTACTCAAGATCACGCTTCTATTTTTAGATACTCATTTGCCCAATTAATCTTTTGGCTTGATTTCATATTTCCCTCCATGCATAATTAGCAAACGTCACCGAAGGACAGACAAACAATGGGGAAACGGATTATCTTTTGCGCGGACGGAACCTGGGATGAACCAGGAAAAAATACTAACGTTTACAAGATCTATAAAGCGCTCGCCACGAGCGCGGAGCAGATTCCCTATTACGACGACGGGGTGGGCTCCGATGGAATATTGATCCAGAAATTAGCGGGAGGCGCCCTCGGGGCGGGACTTTTTCAAAAGATCAAAGATGGTTACACGAAGATAGCGCACGCCTATGAAGAGGGGGATGAGACCTTCATTTTCGGCTTCAGCCGCGGCGCTTATACGGCCCGCTGCCTGGCTGGCATGATAGCCATTTGCGGTCTGCCGACGCAGAATTTCACGGACGACGTGGTCGAGACGGCTTTTAACGCTTATCGCAACAAAGACCAGCGCGCCGCATTGCTCGCCGAATTGAATAAAAATTGCGATCTGTTCGATGCCAAACTCAGCATGGTCGGAGTATGGGATACCGTCGGCTCGCTGGGGATACCGGCGATATTCGGCGGCGTAAGTCCGCTTCTGTACGGCTTTCTCGATACAACTTTGCACCCGGACGTTCTGAACGCGTACCATGCGCTGGCCATCGACGAGAGACGCGCCGAATTTCCCGCCACACTTTGGACGTCGCCGTCGCCCGGCCAGACGCTCGAGCAGGTCTGGTTCACCGGCGTGCATTGCGATGTCGGCGGCAGTTATCCGGACGATTCGGACGGCTCCGCGCTTTCCGATCTCACCCTGGCCTGGATGATGAGCAAGGCGGCCGCCCTCGGATTGGAATTCGATTCCAGCGTGCAGTCGAAATACGCGCTTCCCATGGACCCAAAGCTAGCTCTCGATACGAAGCACGAGTCCTGGAATGTCTTGTGGGCTTTTCCGAAAAGCAGGCCCATCGCCGTCGATTCCACTCTGGCGGACAGCGTGTATGTCAGATGCGTGCACGATAACTCGTATCGTCCTGGAAACCTCAACTTCACGAATGGCGAATTAGCCTCTGGATATGGCGAGGCGCCGGTGATATCCCAAGCCACGCTGAAGGCTGCGGGATAGTTTCTGGAAATATTTGCGCGGCGAGGGTCACTATGCGATGTGAGCCTATGAAAACTGTCATATTTTTTTGCCTGTGCGGTTTTGCCGCCGCCGCCGACGGCACGCCGAATCCAAAACTCGAAGAGGCAAAGGAACTCAAGGCGTGCGCGCAATCGCTGTTGAGCGGCCTGCCAAAAATACCCGATGATCGCGCGCGGCGCTTTCTCGGCAAGGTGACTGACGCTGAAGCGCTGTGCCGCGGCGAGAGAGACCTGCAGTTTCGCCTCACCCCGTGGGTCGATTGGTCCCAATACTGGGGCACTGGCGACGCGACTTCCCTGCCCACCGGCTATCTTTCGAAGAAGGGGCCGGCGTTTCGTGGCGTCACCGGGGCATTGTTCGACCTCGAAACCCAGCGCGTCGCCCTCATCAAGTTCAATCTCTTCGATAACGCCGGCACTTGGCGCACTTACATTACCGGCAAGGATAATGTTGGCGGTCCGGCCCTCAAGACCTGGCCCGAAATGCGGCTGCCCAAAGAAAATCCCAGCTATCAGGCGGTCGGGGGCGATGGGGAGCAGGTATGCAAAGGCGATCTGATTCGCGCGCGGACCGTTTCCGGAATCTGCAACGACATCCTGAATCCACTGATGGGCTCGAACGGAATGCCCTTTGCACGGAACGTGGAGTTCGAAACCACATTTCCGGATCGGGGACAAACCACGCTCACGAAGAATCGCCACGGTGACCGGCTCAGCCTGCTGATTCCGGATCCGCAGGTGATCAGCCGAAAACTGTTCACCCGCGCCCAATCGGATCCCGCCGCCTGCAATTCCGGATTCGGCCTCCCCGATAACTCGCCCGCCGCAAATTGCGACTACCAGAAAGCGCCATTCTTCAACGTGCTCGCCGCTTACTGGATTCAGTTCATGACGCACGACTGGTTTTCCCATATGGAAGAAGGCCACAATGCGCCCCAGTACATGAATGTGGGCTGCACCACCGAACTGGTGAATAACGTTGAAACACCGCTGACGCCGGAGCAGGTTCAACAGCTCGGCTGCCGTCCCGCCGATCGCGTCGACAAGACCTACATTCTGCAGGACTCGTCGCCCGCAACGTTTTCAAGCGCAGGCAAGAACTATCTCGCGCGTGCGCCGGAGACTTTCAGTAATAACAACACTGCATGGTGGGACGCGTCTCAGATGTACGGTTATGACGAAACGTCCAGACAGCGTGTGAAACGCGATCCGAAAGATCCAGCGAAGATGCTGCTCGAGGCCGCGGCCGGCGCGCCCGCTCCCGGATATCTGCCGGTGTTCCAGCCCGGCGATCCGTTTCAGCCGCAATGGGCGGGCCAGGAATCCGTGGCTTTTCCCGACAACTGGTCCATTGGGTTGAGCTTCTATCACAACCTTTTCGCGCGCGAGCATAATTCCTTTGTCGACGAGTTTCGTAAAGAAGCGGCGAAGAGCCCCAACGCCGACAGCGGTCTGCGCAATCCTTCCGATCCCGCTCGGGTGATCCATAACAAGGACGTCACGCCGGATGAACTGTTCGAAGTGGCCCGTCTGGTGGTGGCGGCCGAGATCGCCAAGATCCACACTACCGAGTGGACCCCTCAACTCCTGTATGACGAGCCGCTTTATAAAGGCATGAACGGCAATTGGAACGGCCTGATCGGAACCGGCGATCCCGACCTCTCGAAGGCGCTCTCGGACGTCATCGTGAACAGTTTTGGAAAATCCAAAGACGTCGCGAAGACCACGCAATGGTATTCGGTTCTCGCATCGGGTCCCGGGATCTTCGGCATCGGCAGCAAGATTCCGCATTACGATCTCAGCAAGCCGGCGGACGTCAATGGCGGAGTGAATCACTTCGGATCCCCGTTCAATTTCCCCGAAGAGTTCGTGACCGTATACCGTTTGCACGCCTTGATTCCCGACCTCATCGAATACCGCCAGATCGATAAGGACCCGAACCAGATCGTGCAGAAGGTCGCCGTGATCAATACTTTCGAAGGCAAAGCCACCGATGCCATGCGCTCCCGCGGGCTCGCCAACTGGGGCTTGAGCATGGGGCGCCAGCGCCTTGGTCTTCTCACGCTCCATAACATCCCGCAGTTCATGCAGAACATTCGCTTGCCCCGTCTGGACAGTCCGACCCAGCAGATCGACATCACAGCCCTTGACATTATTCGCGACCGCGAGCGAGGCGTCCCAAGATTTAACGAATTCCGCCGCCAGTATGGTCTCCGGCAGTTGACCAGCTTTGACGACTTTACCGATAAGTCTCTGCCTGCCGATTCACCGGCGCGCAAGGATCAGGAAAACAATGCGGCCCAGCTCCGCGAGGTCTACGGCACGCATGTCTGCGATTCGTCGAAGATCATTACCGACGCGCAGGTGAACGATGATGGATCGCCCATTAACGATTGCCTCGGCCATCCCAACGGATCGGTCGTCGACAACATCGAGGATGTCGATACCGTGGTGGGATGGATGTCGGAATCGGTGCGTCCGCACGGCTTCGCCATCTCCGAAACGCAATTTGTAGTATTCATTCTGAATGCTTCGCGGCGCCTGTTCAGCGATCGCTTCTTCACGTCGAGCTTCCGGCCGGAATTTTACACGCGTCTGGGCGTCGATTGGGTGAATCACAACGGCCCCGGGCCGGTATTGATGGAAAAAGGCGATCCCAACGGGCATAAGCAGCCGGTCTCACCCCTCAAACGCGTACTGCTGCGAAACATTCCGGAGCTGTCGGGCGAGCTCGACAACGTGGTTAATGTCTTCGACCCCTGGGCGCGCGATCGCGGACAGTATTACTCGCTTGACTGGAAACCGCAGCCCCGGGCCGCGTCCGATCCGGCGTTCAAACAGTAGGCGACCTTCCATGCCCGACCTAACCGTGACCAACTGGTTTGGCGATATCGTCTCGCATCCGCAGATTGTGGTGGATGCCAACTCTATTCAGGACATCGTCAACGTCCTCAAAAATCCGGGCCAGTATCCTTCGCCGGTCCGTGCCGTCGGTTCGAACCATTCGACAACGGCCTGCGGCGCGTCCGAAGGCGGAACTTTGATCCGCATGAAGATGAACCGGATCCTCAACATCGCCGCCGATTCGCTGACTGTCGAAGCCGGCGCCATCCACATCGATATGGCGCAGGCCCTGGCGAAACAGAATCTGCAGTTCTACGTCAACACTGAAATCGGCAACCTTACGGCTGGCAGCGCAGCCTGCTGCGGGACGAAAGATTCTTCTTTCCCTGGCGAATTCGGACAGGTGGGGTCCTATGTCACGGGGGTCAAAATGGTGCTTCCCTCCGGCGATCTTCTTGAAGTAACGGACGCGCAGCCGGACCTGATGCAGAAGGTCCGCGCCAGTTACGGCACCTTCGGCATCGTTTACGAAGTGACTTTCCGTATCCGGCCGATGCTCCCCCTGGCGGTGCACCATAAGACATTTCATCTGGCGGATTTCATCCAGCAACTTCCGGAGCTGAAGGCGTTGAGCTACGCCATGATGTATTACATTTTTCCGTTCGACGATCTGATCACCGTCGAATTCCGCAGTTACAATGCGAACGCTTCGGGCGAGCCGAACAAGATCATCTGGCCACTGCGCAACTATATCTGGGGAACTTCCGGCCCGAAATTCGCTCACGACATGGGGCAGACCATTGCCGATCCCAAGGCTCGTTATGGGATCATCGACGCCTTCAACGCACTGTGGCGCTTCAAGCTGGAAAGTATCATTACCAGCGATAACACCGTACCGGCCGACGAAATCATTCGCTATCCGGACGTCGCAAACGACAGCCGGTACACCTTCAGCCTCTTCGCCTTTCCCGAGGAACAATATCCTTCGGTCCTGAGCGATTTCTTTAAATTCTGCACCAGCTATTACGCCAAGAAGGGTTACCGCACCGACCTGCTCGACGTCGGCTATCGCATTGCGCAAGACCAGCAATCTCTGTTGTCGTACTCCTGGGACGGTCCCGTGATGACGATCGATCCGGTCTCGACGGGCAACCCTGGCTGGAGCGATTTCATCGATGCTTACAATCAGTTCTGCAGCGACCGCAATGGCAAACCCGTTCTGAACCAGACGTGCGCTCTCACTCCCGACCTTGCTAAGAAGGCATTCGGCAGCCGGCTCGTGACGCTGGAACAGACGAGAAAGCAGTACGATCCTTCGGGCCGTCTGCTAAACGCTTACTTTCGCGGAATTCTGAGTTCATAAGGAGCCAACACTTGCCAGACCTGTCCATAACCGATTCGCTCGGAAACCCCGTTGATATTTCGACCGTGCAATGGACTTCCGCGTCCTCTCTAGGCAACTATCTGAAATCCGAGCTGCTTCATCTGAGCGTGGCGCCGGATTTCGTGGCGCGTAAGGACGAGGTTCTGACCCAGGCTGCGGCGCAACCCATCAGTTTCAAGCTCTCCGCGGCGCATGGTTTTCAACTCGGCGGCACGACGCCCGAGATCGAGCTGACGCCCGGCGCCGAAGTTGAGCTCTTCGTAAATGCCACCGCGGGAAGCGATTTGTTTGACGGCGATTCCTTCCACGTTCCCATCACCGTGCCCGCGCAAACCGGGTACGTGGGGATGTCGTTCCAGGGCTCGCTCGATCTGGGCGTCAGCGGCTCCTCCGGCGATCTGACATTCGGTATCGACAGCAAGGGCAGCATCACGCTCGAATTCGTAAAGGCATTTCCGACAGGGCAAAACCAACCCACCCTTGGGAACGCCACCGCGGCCGTTTTGTCGGACTTCGTCATCCCCGCTCAGATCGACGACCTGAAGCGTCTCAATCTGAATGACGTGTGCTGCGTCTCCGGCGCAGGCAGCCTGAAGATCTCAGGATCGGTAAGCGTTGCCGTGCCTGTTAACCCTCTGGCCTCGGTGAATCTGCCCTTAGGTGTCGGTACACTGGCGGTGCAGGACGGTGTAATGGCCGGTCTGTCCTCGTCGCTGACGCTTTCAGGCTCTTACCAAATTCGTCTCCAAAAGGTGACGGGCGGCATCGTAAGGCTGAGTTATCTCCAGCAACACGGGGCCGCGCTCAAGACCGACCTAAGTGCTTCGGCGGGAGTCGCCGTCAATCTCGGCACAACCGATCTTCTCGCCAAGCTCCTCGGAACCATCGGCACCGGCACCGTTGACCCGAAGACGCTCGATGGCCTCAGCCCGGACGACGTCAAGACCTTCACCTCGATGCTGAAGGCGGGGGTCGATCACAGCCTGCAGGCGTCAGTCGATCTGGCTCTTTCGACGGCGGTCGATAATCAGGCGGCGTTTCAATACGACATCCAGCTCGATCTTCTCAATGCTGCCGCCACCGATGCGCTGAGCCATGCATTGAAGGGCGACCTGAGCCTGCTGACCACTCTGGAGGAGCGCGCCCTTTCGGACGGCACACTCGCCCCCGGAATTAAGCTGCTCAACAGCGTATTTTCCAACGCGCGGTCAAAAGGCGTTGCGCTGAAGGTCAACCTGCTTGGAATTGTCAACCTGATCGATAGCTCAGAGCTGATCGATAATTGCGAGTTTCTTTTCGATCCCGCCAGCGGCGACCTCACCATCAAAGAGACTGCCCAGAGCGCGCGCATCGATGCCATCGCGGATCCCGATCAGCGGCAACAGGCCCTGCGCAAGGCTGTCTTCGATTCGGTGCTGGTCACTACGACTTACGTGGTCAGTAAGGTAATCGCCATGCCGCGGTTGTCTTGCGAGACGTCGCATTTCGCCTTGAACCGGAATACGAGTCCGCAAACCCTCGCCGATTACACCAAATGGTTTGTCGCGCTGAACCTGATGCAGCCTGCCGAGCGAAGCGGCATTCTAAGCCATGCCGGCGGGAGCGGTCTCTCCACGTGCGTCGTCAGAGCGCCCTTTGATGAGGTTTGCTGCGAAACGCTGTTCTTCGACGGTCAGGGCAACCTGCGCGACAAAACGCAATACCTTGAAATCGGCCGCAACGCGCTCAAGGCCCTCCTCGACCCGGCGAACGTCTCCATCGACCAGTTCCGCTACAACTTTCTCGACAACGACGCTGTGTGGCAGCAAGCCGTCGCCATTGGCCCGAACGATCAACTCCGCAATTTAATCCCGCTGGAGTCCACCGACTCCAGGCTGACAATTGTGCTCGCCGATGTCGCGGGCGACCTCTACGATATAGTCTGGTGGGCGGATTCGATGCATAAGGCGGGCCAAGCTCTTGAAGACATGCGCGCGTTTTTAGCGGGACGCGATCCCGCGGCGCTGGCTGACAATGCCGATTTCGCCACCCGCCGGGATGCACTTCAAAAGACCATGCTTGGAGTAGTGGGATCGAGTAAGGTTCGATTCGACCAGCCGTGGGGAACGGTTTGCTTGTATTGGGCCGCGGGCTCGCGCCGGTCTTCGGGTAAATTGACTTCCCAAAACCTGACCCTCGCTCGGGAACGCGGCGCAGACGCGGCCGTCACAGCCGGGGCGTCGGCCTAAACGTATACAACATGTCTCCCTCAATCTATGCGCGGCTCATCGATTCCGCATGCTTCGTCGCATGGTTGATGGTGGTCGCGCCGGCAATTATCTTCCTGCACCGTGCGTGGGCCAGTCGCCGCGACTCCCTGTTCGAACTGATGACAGATGGAACGCTCGAACTGTACTACAACCGCTTTTATCCGTCACGCAGGATCGACCCGAAGGACCGTGTGCGGACCTTCCAGGACGATTTCGGTAAGGCCTACGGCCGCAGGAGATACGTGATCCCGATCCTGCTGCTCGCCTTTTTGTCGGGTTGCGGCTTGTGGGGCGCGGCAGGCACCCTCAAAGTATGGGTTAAAGTGGCGTCATCCGATGCGACTTACGCCATCGATGAGGTGGCCGTAGGCGCGCTGCTGGGTGGCCTCACCTGGGTGATATCCGATAACCTCGAACGCTTCCGCACTCGCAATTTCACCTCGCACGACGTCTATAACGGGATTTTCCGGCTATTAGTTGCGGTGCCCCTCGGCTATAGTTTTGGATCGTTTCTCGATGCAAAGTTTAAGGTCGCCGTTGCTTTCCTGCTGGGCGTCTTTCCAACCTCCACCCTCTTTACCATCGCGCGCCGCCTGGGCTCCAAACAACTGGGTCTGGCGCCTGATGCTTCGGGCCCCGACGGAGATCCGGAACTCGAGAAACTCCAGAGCGTGTCCAAAGCGACGGCCGAGCGCTTCGTCGATGAGGGCGTGTCGAGCATTGGGGCACTGGCATGGACAGACCCCATCGACCTCACGATCCGCACCAACTTTGAATTCAGCTTCGTCGTCGATTGCATCAGCCAGGCGCTTTTCTGGATCTACGTGCGCGACGACGTTCAGCAGCTGTATGTCTTGTCGCTGCGTGGCGCGCAGGAGGTCTCGACGTTCATGGACAGCCTCAAATCCGGCGACGAGGGAGCCAAGAAGACTCTGGGAGAAGCCGCCGCCCGCCTTAAGGTGAGCGAGGAAGCTTTGTTGCAGACTCTGGGGCAAGTCTGCGACGACCCTTCCACCAGATTCATTGTGAATATCTGGGCGGATCAGAACTAAAGTTTGCCGGAGGTGATATGAATTTACAGCTGGGCAGTTCGGGCGCCGATGTGACAGCGTTGCAAAACGCATTGACCGCGAAAGGATTCAGTACCGGCGGGGCCGACGGGGTATTCGGTGCGCAGACGGAGGCCGCGCTCAAGGCCTTTCAGGCCAGTGTGAGCCTCCCCGCGGATGGTGTCGCCGGCCCCGCTACCCTTGCTGCGCTGGACCTGACCGCGCCGCCACCGCAGATTAGTTTGCCAATTCCAGGGGTCAGCGTCGATATCGTCTCTAAGATGTGCCCGGGGGCTCCCCGCGCCAACATCCAGACGCACCTTCCTTTCGTTCTGGGCGCACTGATCGAGCCGCAACTGGCGGACAAGAACATGGTGCTGATGGCGATTGGAACCATTCGGGCTGAGACTGGTTGTTTCGCTCCCATCAGCGAAGGCGTCAGTAAGTACAATACACCTCCGGGAGGGCCCGATTTCTCTTTTTATGACGGTTTGCAAAGACTCGGAAATAATCAGCCCGGCGATGGCGCACGCTTTAAGGGCCGCGGGTTCGTGCAGCTTACTGGCCGCTTCAACTACACGAAATACAGCAACGCCATCGGCCTGGGCGACCAACTTGTGCAGAACCCCGAATTGGCCAACGATCCAAAGATCGCCGCCAATCTTCTGGCCGGGTTTCTGAAGGGCAACGAAACGCAGATCCGCACCGCTCTCGCCGCGGGAAATCTTACTCGGGCGCGCCAGTTGGTTAATGGAGGCAGCAACGGTCTGGCGGATTTTGAGGCCGCATACAACCTGGGCAATACGTTGCTGCCCGAGGAGTTGGCCCCGGGAATTACAGGTTGATTGGACAAGGGAGACAAATCTCCTTTGAGTTTCGTCTCAACAAGTAGTAAGCTTTTGCTCGTGACCCGTCGACAAGCCATTGCACTCTTCGCCGCTACGCTCGCCCGTGCGGCCGATCGTCTTCCCGCCAACAAGAACGTCAAATGGGCGCTCGGTTCGAATCTCTGGAACTTCTTCAAGCCGCGCGTTGCCTTCACCGACATCCTTGACATCATGAAGGACACCGGCTTCATCGGCGTCCGCGTAACCCAGTTTCCGCAGATCCTGCAGACGTACAACATTACTACCGAGCAGCTTCGCAACGAGGTCGATAAACGCGGTCTGCACGTGATCACCATCTCGTTCAACGGCCCCGCCCAGGATGCGGCGCAGCGCCCCAAAGTGTTCGCGGATGCCCGCCAGGCCATGACCTTCCTGAAGAACTTCGACGCCAATCTGCTGGTGGTGTTTTCCCCCAACCGCAAAGATCTTACGGACGCCAGCTTCAAGACCATGTGCGAAACCTACAACCAGCTGGGCGAGATTGCCGGCGAAATGGGCTTCCGCGCCGGGCTCCACAATCACATGGGCCAGATGGTCCAGACCGAAGAGGAAGTGGATCGCTGTATGGCCATGACGGATCCCAAATTGTTCTGGTTCTCGCCCGACACCGCGCATCTACACCTGGCCGGTATCGATTCCGCCAAGTGTCTCAACAAGCACAAGAGCCGCCTGATGATGATGGATTACAAGGACGCGAAAAAGGCCGGGTCCGCCCGCTTCACCGACGATATTTACGATCTGGGCGATGGCGATGTCGATTTCCCGGCCTGCCACCGCGTGCTGAAATCCATGAACTACAAGGGCTGGATCTGCGTGGATCTGGACACGGCACGCCAGGGTCCGCGTGTAAGTTACGAACGCTGCGGCGCCTATATCGTCAAGACCCTCGAGCCGATTTATTCATAACGGCAAATCATCGGTAGCCCTTATCGTCTAGATGAGTGAAGTCCGCGCCGTCTTTCATGACCCCCAGGGTCACGATGGCGAATGTGAACACTTCCGTTCCCGGCTCCAGATGGCCGCCGAATGCATGCTCGGCATTCGCCAGCGTCATATGGCAATGGATCTTGCCGTCGATCACATAGCCGTTCATGCCGATCAGATCTGCCGGCGCCGTGGGGTCCTTCACGAACATATTCTTTGACGGCAGGTCGCGATTGCTGACCTGGTGGACCTGATAGCCCCGCACGGAGCCCGCGCCCGCCAGGATCACCGCATTCTTGATCTTTTCCTGTGCCACGATTTTCTCCATCCCCGCAAGCAGGTCGGCGCCAAACTTAAAACGCAGAACCGTGATGCGCTCGAACTGGCCGTCAATAGCATAAACGTCGGGCACCTTGTCGCTGTTGGGCTTCGAATCGTCGGCGGGATTGGCAGAGGGATTCGCCTTTTCATGACGCGTTTGCTGGGCGGCGGCGAGCACAGCCAGGGCGAGGAACAGAACAATGCGCATAGGATTTTATTATCCGCCCCGCCCGGGAGATGGGCGCACCAGTGGTATGGCTGCCATACTCGTTTCCCTGTTCGGGCGGCTGATTCACGATGTCGGCGGCTTCTCGTCTGATATAAATTCAACGTGCGGCACCTTCGATGCAATATGGCGTTGATGGTTCTTGGCGGCAGTTCGTTCGCGCAGTCATTGCCAACCGTCCCCCAATTGGAGACGCAGGCACGCGGTCGTCTTGTCGCCCACGATGCCGATGGGGCGCTGGCGGCATACGAGCAACTGGGGCGAATGCGTCCGGATTCAGCGGTCTATCAGGACCAGATCGGTTTCCTGCTCGTGGCGACCGGCCGCATCGCCGATGGGATTCCGCACCTTTCCCGCGCGACCGAACTCGATCCGAAGATGGCTGCTGCGTGGTACCACCTGGGGGGCGCTCAAGCCGTGAATCGACAGATGGAAGCCGCAGTGCAGTCGCTCGAAAAGGCTGCCCGTCTTGCGCCGGCGGAACCCGAGTATCGCTTTCGTCTGGGCACTCTGTACAACGACACAGGACGTTACGCAGCCGCAATTCCCGAACTGACGGAAGCAACCAGGCGTCTTCCCTCAAACGCCGCGGCGTGGGCCGCATTGGGACTCGCATTACAAAAACAGACTCGATTCGCCGCGTCGAGAGACGCTTATGGTAAGGCCGTCGCACTCGACCCCGGGAACGATCTGGTTCGCAACAGCTATGGCTACGTGCTGGTGCAGGCCGGCAACCCGGCGGCGGCACTCGGGCAATTCCGGCGAATCCTCGCACGCGACCCGGAAAATGAAAATGTGCGGGTCAATGTCGGTTACGCCTACATGGCGGCCGGACAGATGCCGGAAGCGATCGGGGAACTCTCCGCACTGGTACGCAGCCATCCGGAGTTTGCGTCCGCCCATTACGATCTGGCGCTGGCCTACAAGCAAACTGACGATCTGGTGCACGCGCGGGAACAATTTGAGCGGACCGTAGAACTGGAACCAACCCTGGCGGAGGCGCACTATGCCCTTGCTATCACTTACCTTGAAAGTGGCGAAACTGGGAGGGCGCTCGAGGCTTTGCGCACCGCGGCAGCCCAACGTCCCGACTACGTGGATGCCTGGCTGGAACTCGGCACTGTCCTGCAGCAAGAGGGCGACGTAGCCGGCGCCATCGACGCTCTGCGCCGCACGGTGGCGCTGGATAGCGCAAATGCGGGCGCCTGGAACTCATTGGGGTTGCTCCTCCGCAGAAAGGGCGACGCCGAAGGGGCGAGAGCTGCCTTCGCGGCCGCGGCTGAACTCAGGCAGGCCGAGGCGCGGGAAAAAGAGAAAGCCATACGCGAGGGGGCCGCCCGGCTTAGCAAGTAACCGAACGCCCGCTTCAGGGCAGAGTCCGCCCACCTGGCCCGGCCTTTGCCGCCGTCAGCACTTCGGCCTTCAGTATCTTACCGCCCTCCTGGATTACGTAAAGCCGATTTACTTCCAGATCGTTGAGGCGATCGACCTGGCCGCTGAGCCAGCGAATCTCCACGGTGTCGACCTTGGTTGCCTGATCCAGTCCAAAGTGCATGCGCATGTCGTTCTGCGAGAAGTAACTGCCTCCGCTGCGCAGTTCGTCCATCTGCGCCAGAGGCTTTGGCATATCCGGCTGGGTCCGGGCGGTCACGATGACACGGCTTCCGATACCCGTGCGGTTGGACTTTACGCCCGACAATTTGATCTTGATCCAGTTGCGCTTCAGTACCGAATCGCAACGCAGCAATTGGGGAATCGCATTGACGCAGTTGACGGCCACGTCGATGTCGCCGTCGTTATCGTAGTCGCCGAAGGCGCAGCCGCGGGCGGACGCCTCCTCGAGGATGCCGGGCCCACCCTTCTCGGTGACCTCTTCAAACCGGCCATTCCGCAGATTGCGATAGAGATACTTGTGCTCGGCGTATCTTAGGTCCGTTTTCGAGTTGTCGACTTCGGGATACACGTGCCCGTTCGACATAAGGACATCCAGCCACCCGTCGTTATCCATATCGAAGAACCCCACGCCCCAGCCGAGCAGACGAGTGTTGACGCCGAGACCGCCCGGGTAAGTGTGGTCCTCGAAAGTTGCATCTCCCAGGTTGGTATAAAGCGAGTCCGTGTCCCCGGCGAAGTTAGTTTTCACAATGTCGAGAGTACCGTCGCGGTTGAAATCGCCGATGGAGACGCCCATGCCGGCCTGCGGCTTTCCGTCGGGAGAGAGGGCCGCCCCCGATTCAATGGCGATATCTTTAAAGGTGCCGTCCTTTTGATTCTGATAAAGCGTTGCCGTACTCGAATCGTTGGCCACGTATATGTCGGGCCAGCCGTCATTGTCCAGATCCGACGCGGCCACACTTAGTCCATAGGTTCCGGGTGTGTTCCAGATGCCCGCCTTCCGACTCACGTCGGTGAAGGTGCCGTCGCCATTGTTGTGGTAGAGAATGTTCTTGCCGCCCGGTAATCCTGGAGGTCCGCAGGCCACAAGCAGGCCCTTGTAAGTACACGGCCCGGCTTCGGGCGGCGGAGCTGTCTTGAGATCGAAGTCGACGTAATTGGCTACAAATAAGTCCAGATGTCCGTCGCGGTCGTAATCCACAAAGGTACATCCCGTGTTCCAGCGCGTCTTCGGCCCCGGCTGTATCAGGCCGGCCTCTTTGGTCACATCGGTGAAAGTACCGTTGCCGTTATTGCAATAGAGCGCGTTTTGACCGTAGTAAGTCACGAACAGATCGTCGCGTCCGTCGTTGTTATAGTCGCCCACACAGCAGGCCTGCCCCCAACCCGTGCGGTTCTCGAGCCCAGACCCCCTGGTTACATCGGTAAAGGTGCCATCGCGATTGTTCCTGAAGAGATAACAATGGGGTTCCTGTCCCTTCGGAAATCCTTCCAGACGCCAGCCATTCACAAGGAAGAGATCCAGCCAGCCGTCGTCGTCATAGTCGTAGAAAGCTAAACCGCACCCCGTCGTCTCCAGCAGATACTTGTTCTTCCGTTCACCACCATATATCGTCTTGACCGCTAAGCCTGCCTCCTTGACGACATCGGCGAAGCTGACGCCCAGCGGCGTTCCTTCAATGGGGGACTTTGGTCCTTTGGGCGCGGGTCTTGCCTGGGCATCGTAGCTGCGTTCCATAGGCCCGGGCAATGTAGTTCCGCTTCGCCCCTGTGGCCAGGGCGTGGCAGACAGCTTCAGGACATCGGCGAACGGAAGAACAAGTGCGGTGCGACTCAGTGAACGTAAGAAGCGGCGGCGATTTCGGCGCATAGAAACTTTCCCGGGAAACGCGGCGTTACTCCGGCTGCTCCCTGCCGCCGGCCGGAAGTTCCGAATGGATGTGCCACGGGACGCTTTCGTTCGAAATCTCCGGATGCTTGCGCAGAAAGTCCAGCGAGTAAGTGGGTGCGCCCGGGTCCACCTGCCTGGTGGCAAACAGGACCGCTTGTTCGGCGGCTTTTTCTTTCATACCCAAACGGCGATAAAGTATGGCCAGATTGTAGTGGGCGGCCAGGTCGTCGGGATCGATCGCCTGCAGCGCTTCGAACTGCCGGACAGCCTCCTCGGGATGGTGTTGCTGATAGTAAGAAATGCCCAGTTCCCGCCGCGCATCCCGCGATTGAGGATAGCGCGCCACTACCGCGCGCAGATCGGCTAACTCAGCCTCGCTGTGCCCTTCGCGCCTCTCCACGATGGCCAGATAATAGAGAGCCCGCGAGGGGTCCTGACTGAGCGCCAGACCCTTCTCCAGATTCACCCGGGCGTCGCCGTACTTCTCCCACTCAATGTAGGTAAGCCCAAGATTGATATGACCGTCCGCATAATCGGGGCGCAGCTTCACAACTTCCCGAAAAGCCTCAATTGCATCGGCATACTGCAACTGGTCGAGGTAGGCGATGCCGAGGTTGTTCCAGCGCATCCAGTCCGGATTATCCTGCGCATCGGGCGCCGTCGCCGCGTTCGTCCCCGGATACAAAGTCCGTGTGCGCGAAGCGATTTCCACCACCGGATACGCGGGGTGACCTTCTCCCAGCACGTTGTTCAGATAACTCGGGCGTAAGTGCCGGTAATTCACCCGCGCGGTAACCGTCAGCGGACCCCGTATGTTAGCGGGTATATTAAATTCGTAGCGAATCAGCGCGGAGCGCCCGGATTGAATGGAATTATCATAGGCCACTGAGTGAATGGTCCACACCTTGTGGTTGTCCACGAAGTCGCCGTCGTTGTTGACGGGGCGGTTGGTGAAACTATGCGCCCGTTCATCGAGCATCCCGTCCGGCTTCAAAAACCCGCTGTGATAGATCTCGTGCTCGCCGGCATCTTTAACCGTGAATTCCACCCACGCCTCATACAAGTCGCGGACCTCGGGAACCAGCGAGTGCCCGATATTCTTGTTCTGAATTACCACCATGACCTGCGCCGTTTCACCGGGCGTCAGTTGAAAAGGCACCGAACCAAGCGGCCCGATCATCGGGCCGGCGCCCGGCCTTTTTATCGCGAAAAGATCCACGTTCAGGTAGTTGCCGCTCTGCAGGAACTCGGTGGTCTTTTGCAGCTGACTGTCGAATCCATAGAAGAAAGGCACTGCTGTGTTACCCGCCGGCCAGCGATGCGAGGCAAAGGTCCCGTCCTTTGCCCCGGAGTCGTGAAGCAAAGTCGCGGCACGTTTCATGTGGCAGTTCTGACAAGTGGTCACGTCGGAGGCCTGATAGAACGTCAGGGGATTGCGCTGGGAGAATTTCGAGTTCTGCCACTCATCGTAAGCGCTGAAGGCGCGAATCCACTTATATTCATTAAGGGTATCCGGAAGGCTGGCCTTATGGCACGCGGCGCAGAATTCGGGTGTCCGGTAGAAGTCCCTCATCACAGCTTTTGCGTGCCGCTCCGGATACTTGCGGATTTCATCGTAAGGTACCTCGCCGGGAATCGGGTTACCTGCTTCGTCAACCATCACGGAAGGAACGCCCATCACAAAACTTCCGTTGCCGAGTGACGGCTGCAGACGGCGGATGGAGTGGCAGGTCATGCAGGTGAGACCATCCTCGTCGAACTTACGGTCGACTACCGATTCCTGCGTCAGAGCCCCGCTCAAAACGCCGACCGGATTATGACAACTGTCGCAATGGCGGGTGTATTCGATGCCTTTGGTGCGCGCCAGAATATTGACGCTGGTGCGATAGAACGGCGTCCTGAATGAGTTCGAGTGCAGAGCCTGCCGCCACTGCGAGTAAGCTTCCTGATGGCAATCGGCGCAATATTCCGCCTTGGGGAAGGCGCCGGGCTGGATGAACCGGTTGTCCTCGCTGGCCGCGTTTCCGGGCGTGGCGATTTTGTCATTGCCGAAGCGAAAATTGTAAGTTTCGCGCGTCTGTTGGTCGAAGCTCTTTGGGCCGGACTCCGTATTCGACTGGGCCTCCCCGGTCTTTAGGTATAGACATGACGCGACGATAAGCGCCATCCCTAAATACCAGAGCCGAGTTGTCTTGCTCATACAGTCCGATCCCGATTATCCCTCAATTCTAGGTTCCCGGCCAGGCCGCGATGGCCAGGTCCGAAACTAAAACGACGCGCGTAGATTCAGCTGCCACTTTTCCGGAGTGTAGTAAGACGAAGTGGAGAAGATTTTTCCTCCTGTACTTGCGTTGTCGACCGTACCGCCCGGCTGACCCAGGTTGTCGTGGTTGAGGAAGTTGAAAGCTTCCGCACGGAACTGCAGCTTGACGCGCTCTGTGATATCGAATGTTTTAAAGATAGACCCGTCAGCCTGCCAGAAGTTCGGTCCGATCAGTACATTAAGGCCGAGATTGCCGAAGGTGCCCACTTGAGGACGCTGCCAGATCCCACTAATCTGCCCATTGCTGGTCAGCACCGTCGAAGCCGTGTTGTACCACAGATACTGGGATTTGTCAGGCGGGTATGGGTCGCCTCCCACGTAGTTGGGCTGCCCTGGGCCGGTGTCGCGGTCCGCGCTGCCGTCGGTATAGCCTGGCGTGAACGGCAAGCCTGTCATGTGGCTGAAAATGCCGTTCATTTGCCAACCGCCGAAAAGCGCGTTCTCGATCTTGTTGGGGCTGCTGAGAAAACGTTTCCCTTTCCCGAACGGCAATTCCCATTGTGGCGCAATATTCAGCACCTGCTTACGCTGCGAGCCGTTCGGCTCATAGGCCAGTTTCGAATTGACGGAGAAGTATGTGCCTGAATAGGCGAACGCGCGGCCGAAGGTGTAGTTACTATACAACGAGAAGCCCTGCGAAAATCGCTTCTCGACCTTCACCTGTATTCCCTCGTAGGTTGCGTTCATGTCGTTCCCGTTGTAGCGGAAGGGCTGCGTCCAGCCGAAAGGCGCGTAGAAAGGCTCTCGCTGGAACGTCGATAACTGCGGGAATCCGACTATCGTAGCGGTGTTGAAGTTGTAGTTGCCGCCAACGTGCGTTCCTTTGTTGCCCACATAAGCGGTCTCAAGAGCGAATTTGCCGGGCAATTGCCTCTGAATTGTGAAATTCCATTGGTCGACCGTCTGCATCAGGATGTAGGGCGGATTGATGAAGGCGTTAACCCCGTTAGGCAAGATGTTGAAACCGTTGGGACCTGTCGGCTGCTGGGCAAGAATCGTCGCCGGATTGAAGGCGGGGGGCCCCTGCGCCAAAGTGAAAATCGACTGATAATTGTTGGCCGGGTTCACCGACTGGCTCCCCAGCACGGGGAGATTCTGCGTGACATTGTGGCCGAAGATGTTGCCAAAAACGCCCTGATCGAAGGCCCGCGAATAGCCGGTGCGGATCACGGTCTTCGAATCCAGCTGGTAAGCGATGCCCAGTCGGGGAGCCAGCGCCTTCTCCGTGCCCGCGACGTTCAGATTCAGCCCGACTCCTTTTTCGCCCGCCACTTCCACCTCACCCGTAGTGATGTTGACGAAGCCGCCGTCGCCCGCGCCGTTAACCGTCTGCGGCCGGTAAAGTTCCCAACGCAGGCCATAGCTAACAGTCAGCTTGTGCGTAACGCGCCAAGTGTCCTGACCATAGAAAAACCAGCGGTTTTGCTGTTCGGACGCGGTGATGGCGGCGGGGTTGCTGACGTAACGGCCGAACGTGCTGACGTCGCCGAGGAGCATATCGGCCAGCCCCGCCCCGCCGCCCAGGCCACTTCCCGAAGGACCCTCCGTGACGGCCGGATCGAAGGTGAACTGGCCGGCGCGGCGAACGTCGCTGGGCAGCCGGAAGTTATAGGCCCGGCGGATATCTTCACCGAATTTCACCGTGTGATTGCCGTGGATGCTGGTCCAGTTATTGACAAACTGGGCCTGCTTCTCAATTTCCCGTATGGGGCAGTTGCACGACGAGACGCCGAGCGAATAGCCCATGCTGAAACCGCCGTTGCCACCCGGGGCAAAAGTCGGCATTCCGGAGGAATTGGGATCCAGATTCGATCCGGGGATTCCCGCGTCGGCGGCGGGCGTCGTGCCGAAATCCAGCGTGTTGATAATCTGATGCTGCCGGTACCATCCGAAACGGAAATCCGTGAGTAGAGTCGGGCGGAGCGTGTAATCGAATCCCCCCGCGATACTCTGGTTGAACACGTTCGACGTACCGGCGAAGGTTCCGGGAACCACTGCCCCGCCACCGGCTTTCGTGCCGTAAACCGCCGGACCGTATTGCGAGAAAAGGGAATCGCTGTAACGTCCGAACCAATGCAGCTTTTCGTTCTGGTAGTAGTCCCACCGGGTATTTTCGGTGTTCTCCCCCAAGTGGTAAACTCCCGAGCCAATGTAGTTCGGCTGCACGCCGGTGGACGTGTAGTTAGGCAGCGGCATCAACGCGAGCAGCGCAAGAGCCTGCGGTGCGAGGCGGCTGGTGGGGATGGTGTTGTTTGGGAACTGCGTGCGCTGGGCGGGCAGGGCGCCGCTGGCGGGGTCGAAGATATTGACGCCGAGATCGCTCAACTGGCCCAGACGCTCCGCGGCCGTGGGGGTCCTCACCAGCGAAGCGCCGCCGATGTTGCTCTGCTGGCCTTGGTAATCGGCGAAAAAGAACAGTTTGTCTTTCTTGACGGCGCCGCCGATCGAGCCACCGAAATCGTTCCACTGCGTCACCGGAATCAACCGCGTCGACCCGGCGATCGGCAGGGACTGGGTGAATGGATTGCGCGCCTGCAAATGATCGTTGCGCAGGAACTCGAACCCGCTGCCGTGCAATTGGTTGGTGCCGGAGCGCGTCTGCACGCCGACGTTGCCGGTTCCGCCGGAAAACTCGGCATCGTAATTTGCCGTAGCCACCTTGGCCTCGGAGATCGATTCGAGGGTGGGATTCACCATTACGGTTCCCAACAGCGCCGAGTGATTGTCCGTGCCGTCGATTGTCTCTGAAACGCCCGCGCCAAGCTGGCCATTTACCAGCTTATTGAATGAGCCTTGGGGGTCTTCCCCGACCGGCTGATTGCCCGTCGATATGAAGCCGGGAGCGATCAACTCGAAT
Organism: Terriglobia bacterium; assembly: GCA_963719785.1. Classification (GTDB taxonomy): domain Bacteria; phylum Acidobacteriota; class Terriglobia; order Bryobacterales; family Bryobacteraceae; genus BOG-234. Next base: position 130,892 of record CAVRCX010000018.1, on the reverse strand, counting down.
TCCGAGAACTTGCGGTTCAGGATCGGCAACTCCGTTACGGTTTTCTGCTCGTAGGTGGAAGAGATTTCGGCGCGGTCGGTCTGGAGCAGCGGAACGTCCGCGGTTACCTCCACCGTCTCGTTCACGTTACCTATCTTCAGCGTCACGGTAACGCGCGTGTCGTGGTCGACAGTGACAATCACGTTGTCCTGCCTGAAGGAGGAGAAACCCTCCTTGGCTACCAGCACCCGGTACGTGCTCGCGATGAGGTGCAATTGCTCGAAATTGCCGGATTCGTTGCTGTTGGTTGTGAAAGTGACGTCGCGATTCGCATCCGTGATGGTGATTTTGGCGGCCGGTATTGCCGCTCCCGAAGCGTCCAGCACCGTGCCCACGATATTGCCGTAGACGGCCTGGGCTCGCAAACTGTTCGAAGACGTCAAAAGGAAAGCAGTCAGACACAGCAGATTACAAAAGTACCTGATCGTACGATGATTCAAGGTATACCCCTCTCAAACTGCAGGATTGTGTGAAAATTCCGGCAGGGACAGGCAAATCATATGAGACTTCCGGCGGGTGAACAAGCACCGGACCGTCCACGACAGCAGTCCGGACGGCTCGGCGACGCCGCCCGGACATGTCGAAACGCGATGCGCACCTTGTGTATCCCTGCCGTGATCCCGGAGTCCCTGTCGCGACGCTGGTAGAGCCGCAACTGCAGGAGTAGAGGGTTGTGGTCGCCCGACACCCCTGTTTCGGTGAACCGTGAAACAAAGAGTAAAAATCAGACGGTGGGAACCTTTCTACCTGATATACTCCCAAAGCAGTTTAAAAAGAAAGCGACAGCAGAGCGATGGTACCTCAGGCATCTCAGGAACCTGCGTCGGGACTCCGCAACGGCGAAGCTTTTTTATCGGCGGCAGAGGCAGGTCCCGAGGCGGTATATAAACAACTCGGACGGCTCCTGGCCAGTCCGGCTTTCAAAAACAGCAAGAGATGTTCGGATCTGCTTACCTATCTGGTGCATCGCTCCGTCGATGTTCCGGATGCCCCTCCTATTAAGGAACGAACCGTCGGCATGGAAGTATTCGGGCGCGGGCCGGATTACGACACGAGCGCAGATCATATTGTCCGGAGCATGGCCAGCGAGGTTCGGAAGCGCCTCGCGCAGTACTATATGGAGCCCGAACGTGATGGCGAGCTTCGCATCGATGTGCCTTCCGGGAGCTATGCCGCGCGGTTTCGGCTGCCCTCGGCACAGTTGCCTCACCAGACCCTTTCCGTTTCCGCACCTGAAAAAATCGTCGAACCGCCTCTGACGCAAGCGAAACGCGCGCGCCCAGGGCTTATCGCTATCCTTACCATCTCGGCGGCCGCAGTCGTCCTCGCGGCGCTGGGAACCGGCATGCTGTCCTGGGACCGCTCGGGAAGTACCCTCGACAGGTTCTGGCGGCCGGTCCTTTCGCCGGCGAACCCCGTCTTGCTCTGCATCGGAAATCTGGAATGGCCCAGGGAGTCCGTGCAGGGCGATGCGCGCCAGGCAGACCCGACCACCGACCGCTCCATGACGCTGGAGGGTTTCCACTCTAAAAACAGTCAGAAAGTGTTTTTGGATGATGCCATCACGCTGGCGAAAGTTGCCGGGCTGCTGCAGGTAAAAGGGCAGCGCTTCCGCATCATGTCGCATTCCAGCGCGACGTTCGACGATCTTCAGAACAGTCCCGCGGTTCTCATCGGACTCAGAAGCAACTTCTGGACCAGCAGCCTCATCAGCCAACTCCCTTTCAGCGTGGAGCGCCAAGCCCATACTCTGATCGTCAGGGATAAGAGAAATCCTTCGCGGCACGACTGGTCGATCGACATATCCGCTCCGTACCTTGAGACCACCAGAGACTATGCGCTCGTCGTGCGCGTGCTGAATCCGAAAACCGGCCAAATGGTAGTGACGGCCGCCGGACTCACGGCTTACGGCACGCTCGCGGCGGGAGAGTTCATCACCAACCCGGCGCAGCTTAAGAAGCTCGAAGCATACGCGCCGGAGGATTGGGAACACAAGAACCTGGCGATCGTACTTTCCACTGACGTCATAAAGGCCAGCGTCGGATCGCCCGAGGTCGTCGCCGCCAACGTCTGGTAAACCACTCTCTAATCTTTTGCCGAATGGGCCACGCGGGCGCGCTCAAGATTCTGCCGCGCTGGCGCCAGCTCCGGATCGATACGCACGGCAGCCTGGAATTCGGCGATTGCCTCGTCCATGTAACCCTGCCCCGCCAGGGCGCTGCCGAGATTATTATGCGCCACGGCATCGTCCGGCTTAAGTTTCAACAGCTCACGAAAGAGCCTGACGGCATCTGCCAGCTTTCCTGCATCGGCCGACGATTCGCCCAGCACCCCGAGAACCGCGCTCAGACGTTCGCGGCTGTTACGATCGTCGGGATTCAAATCTATGACCATCCGGTAAGAGTCCGCCGCTTCCTCGAGTTCGCCTTTGGCGACCAGGGTGTTGGCCAGATTGTAGCGGGCGTCGGCATAATCGTCGCGCATGCGCAGCGCGCTGCGATAAGAAGCCATCGCCTCGTCCAGCTTGCCTTGCGATTCAAAGATCGACCCGAGCGCGTTAAAAGCGGCATAATCCCCCGGCCTCGACGCCAGCGCCGCGTTATACTGCACTTCCGCCCCGGCCAGGTTTCCCTGCGATTGCAGCAGCGAGCCGAGGTTGAAGTGTGCGGAAAAGTCGTTCGGATCCTTCTCCAGACGCCGCGTCATCAGAGCGGCCTGGAGTGTCATGCGCTCGTCCTGCGGCCCCCGCGGCAGCACTTGCAGCCAGAAATGACTCATTTCGTCGGAAGCGCGATTACCTGAGCGAACCCTTTGCGGCGGAGAATTGGGGTTAGCGGCATTTTCCGCCGAGTTGTCGTAGCTGTACCGCATTGCTACCACCGTTCCTTTGGGCAGGAACATTGGCTCGGAATATCGGTAAACGGCCTGCCAGTTCAGGTCCCAATGCTTGATCCAGATCAGCCATTTCCTGCTGCCGTCGGGCAGGGTGGCCCAGGCCCGCAGGTCTTTTCCCAGATAATGCGCGTGCGGATATACGGCCAATACGTCCACGTCCAGCGGCAACCGGAACTCGTCGGTAACGGTAAAGTCCTTAGCGCCCGGCGGAATATCGAGCGCCGCGTCGTGCTCGAGCTGGATCAGCATCGGGTGCTTCGATGGCGCCTGTCTTGTAAAGTAAAGGCCGATCGAAGGCTGAATCGATTCCGGTTTGCCGGACGGCTGCAGGTGCATGTTGAGGATCAGATCGGTTCCTTTATCCACCGTCCAGGCCAGACCTTCGGGTTCGACGGACGGCACGGTCCCGGGCTTCCAGAACAGGAAGTGGCTGTCGGGATCGAAAAAATCGGATTCGACTTCGAGCGACATGCCGTCGTAACCCGGTGCGCCATCACGGCCGTCCAGCCGCCGTGCATTGCCGGTGCGGTCCACCAGAATGTTCGCATGGTGGACGACCCGCGCGTTGCCTGGCCGGATTTCGAACGCTTTAATATAGGTGGTGCCGTTAACAGGTACGGGAATCGCGAAGTTTCTGAACACATCGGACCCCGCCGCCGCCAGCGCATAGGCCTGCGGCATTCTGAGGATGAGATCCGGAGGCCCGAGTTGCCATCCTTCTGTATAACGCGGCGCGCCCGGCAGGAATTTGGGATCCCCTTCCAGTGCGCCTTGCGCCGCCCACTGCTGGATCGTGGCGATCTGGCTGTCGCTCAACCGCCGCTGATCGGCAAAATGACCGTATCCCGGCTCCGGCAGCCAGGGAGGCATATAGCGCGTCCGGGTCACGTCGGCGATCTGCCGAGCCCGGAGCTTGACATCCCGATACGAGAGCAGGCTGAAAGGAGCGGCTTCGCCGGGACGGTGGCACTGAGCGCATTGCGAGAACACGATCGGCGCTACATCCTGGCTGAAAGTCACGGGCCGTTGCGCCCACGCCGCGTGGAGCGGAAGCACACAGGCCAGCGCAAAGTATCTGCGTCCCATACTGATTACTCCATCGACTGTCGCATCTTATTTCTACCCGTATTCACGCCTCAACGGCCTCGGGAACGCAAACTTAACATATTACATCCGTTATATTTGATCTTGAGAAGGATTGGTCAACATTCAGATTTTCGGCGTCAAAAACTCCCCGGCGACACGCGCCGCCGAGCGTTTCTTCAAGGAGAGGCGCGTTACCTTTCATTTCGTGGATCTCAAGAAGAAGCCCATGGCGCCGGCGGAGATCGGCCGCTTCGTCGCGCGCTTCGGTCTGGCGGGGGTGCTCGACAAGGACGGCAAGGCCTGGGCCGACGCCGGCCTGAAATACCTGAAAGTTTCCGACGCCGAGATGCTGCAGCGCATTGAGCGGGATGCCGGTTTGCTTCGCCTGCCGCTGATCCGCGCCGGCAACAAGCTCAGCGCGGGGCATGACGAAGAGTCCTGGAAAACCATGCTGGTTCAGGAATAAATCCCCGGCGCCTCATGCCCCAGGGTCTGCACGTATTCCACATACGACCCGGGGTAAATCAGCGGAGTGCCTCCCAGTTCCAGCACGCGCGACCCTAAACCTCGCAGAAACGTGCGGTCGTGCGAAACGAAAATCATCGTTCCTTCGAAGTCTTTCAGCGCATCGACCAGCATCTCTTTCGTCGCCAGGTCCAGGTGGTTCGTAGGCTCATCGAGCACCAGAAAATTCGGCGGGTTATAAAGCATGCGAGCCATCGCCAGGCGGGATTTCTCGCCGCCCGAGAGCGACCTGATCTTCTTATCCACGTCATCGCCCGAAAACTGAAACGCGCCCGCCAGCGAACGCAGCGACCCGATCCCGTCCTGCGGAAAATCCTGCTGCAGCTGCTCCAGCACGGTCAGATCGGCATTCAGCACGTCGAGAGATTGCTGCGCGAAGTAGCCCATGTTCAAACTCGCCCCCAGACGCACACTGCCGGCATCGGGCGCGCTGGCCCCGGCGATCATGCGCAGCAGCGTGGTCTTGCCCGCGCCGTTTCTTCCCATTACCGCCCAGCGCTCGCCGCGCCGGATATTCAGATTGAATCCCCGATAAATCACTCGTGAGCCGTAGCTCTTGTGCAGATCCTCAATCACCGCCACCTGGTCGCCGGAGCGCGCCGGGCTGCGGAATTCGAACTTCACCACATGCCGTTTCTTCGGCAGCTCGATCTTATCGATCTTGTCCAGCGCCTTGATCCGGCTCTGCACCTGTGCCGCCTTCGCCGCGTGCGTCTTGAAGCGCTCGATGAACCGCTGCTCTTTCGCCAGCATGGATTGCTGCCGCGCAAAAGCCGCCTGCTGATTGGTCTCCCTGATGGCGCGCTCACGCTCATAGAAATCGTAGTTGCCGGAGTACACCACGATCTCGCCCTCGTCGATTTCGGCAATCTTCGAGACAATCCGGTTCATGAATTCGCGGTCGTGCGAAGTCATCAGCAGCGCGCCGCCGAACGATTTCAGGAACTGCTCCAGCCAGATAATCGATTCGATGTCCAAGTGGTTGGTCGGTTCGTCCATCAGCAGCACGTCGGGCCGGCCGAGCAGAACGCGCGCCAGCGCCACGCGCATCTTCCAACCGCCCGAAAGCGCCCCCACATCGCCGTCGATCTGGTCGTCCGCGAAGCCCAGGCCGTGCAGCACCTCGCGCGCCTGGGCTTCGAGCGTATAGCCGCCCAGATGCTCGTACTCCTCCTGCACATCGCCGAAGCGCGCCAGTATTCGATCCATATCGTCCATCTGCGCGGGATCTTCCATGGCGTGCTGTAGAGATTCGAGCTCATGGTGGAGGTCCCCGGCGCGGCCGCTCCCCGCGATCGCCTCGTCGAGCACCGACCGGCCTTTCATCTCCTCCACGTCCTGGCGAAAATAGCCAATCGAAAGCTTCTTCGGCACCGAGACCTCGCCTTCGTCGGGATCCTCTTCGCCCACCACCATGCGGAATAAAGTGGTCTTGCCCGAGCCGTTGGGCCCGACCAGTCCTACCTTCTCGCCGGGGTTCAACTGAAAGGACGCGTCGACGAAAATCAGCTGCTTGCCGTACTGCTTATTAATGCCGGAAAAGGAAATCATTGGTGTCTTATCGTTGCGTCCGATCTATATTCCGGCTGCGCCTTACCCCGCACCAGCAGCGTCATCGATAACCCCCGCCGATCCCAGCGTTCCAGCACACGCATGGAAAGCGCCTCGGCGATGGCGTCCGGGCTCATCGCCGGTTCGTAGCCATAATAGTGGCGCAGCAGCCATTGCGAAGCCTGGCTCCGAAAAAGGTGCAGTGGATCCCACGCGGTGTCATACACAATCATCATGTCCGGACGATGGTTCATCAGCGGCGCCATATCGGCGGGTCGGAAGCCCTGCAATTCCACCACTGCGCGGCCGTGCGACACGTAGCCGTACTCCGGCCGACGCAATGCGTCAGCCATGGGAAATGTGGTAGCCGCCACCCCGGGTCGCACATCGACCGCCGCGGCGGCCTCCTGTTGCAGGTCGGTGAACGCCACGAACGCCAGATTATTCTCAAACGGGAACGGATAAACGGGATTGATGAAGTTAGCCGCAATCAGACAGATAAAGATCGCGATCAGCATCCACTGGCGAACGCGGGGCAAAAGCGCCCGCAGCGCGACGGCAAAGGCTATATAGAGGATTGGCAGCACAGGCAGCAGATAACGCTCCAGCACCGCACCCCCCAGAGCGCTCACCATGATTACGTGAATCGCGGCGAAGGCGCCCGCCACGCTCCATGCGCGACTGCGCAGCAACGGCATGCGGGGAACGGCCCGGATCAGCGCGGCCGTGCCGATGAAGTGCCCGCTGCCGATAAAAAGATAATAAATCCGTCGCAGCAGCGCCAGGCCCAGACGGATAGGATGGAGTGTATAGAAGAGGTTGTAATCGGTAAAGGCGCGGTTACCGAACCAATGGCCGGTGGCGTGTTTCAGCGTCACCAGCCAGACGCAGAGCGCGGCCGGCGGCACCAGATACCAAAGCGCCTGACGCGAGCGCCGCTCCGCCAACAGCCAGCATCCGAAAAGCGCGGGGGCCACAATGCCGGTTTCTTTAACCAGCACCAGCGCCACGCACGCCAGCACCGAGGCCCGAAAACGGTTCTGCAGGAACAGCAACAGAGCCAGCACCGTCGCGCACATAGCCGGCATATCCAGCTGGGCCAGCATAGCCTGGGCGAAAAACAGCGGTGAAACGCACAGCAAGGCCAGTGCCGCGAAGGCCGGTGCGCCCGGACTGCCCCGAGCCAGTTCGATCGCCAGCAGAAATGTGAACAGCACGGCCAGTGCGGCGATCAGCAGCATGGCGACCCGCGTCACCCCGATGGAATAGCCGAAAACATGCCAAAAAAGGGCCAGCCACGCCATTACGCCTGGCGGATGAACGTTGGGCAATGTGCTGTGTGGGATCAGTGCGCCCGTTTGGTAGAGATCGAGAGCGGCCGGAATGAACTGCCCCAGCTCATCCCAGTAGTACGGGACCTGCAGCAGCGGCTGGTGCGCCAGCAACAGAACCAGCGCAATCAGCGCATAAACGATGACATACGATTGCGGCCGCACGGACCGCCGTACCGATCGCCGCGCCCAGACCATTTACTGGACGAAACCGGCGCCCGCCCGCGGCTCGAGGCGAATCTCGCCAAACGCGGATTCGTACTGGCTCACGTTCTGCTGCAAAACGCCGAGCAGCGCCTTAGCCTGCTGCGGACTCACGTAGATCCCCTGAAAATTCTGGATCTGCACATGGTCGGGCGAAGTCTGATTGATGTTGCCGAACATCAGAAAAAAATCCCACAGATTCACCCTGATCTGCACGCTGTTGGCATAACCTTCGCGGTAGTCGGGCGCTTTTTCGAGAACGATCCGGGTCTGTGGTGTCATTGCCCTTCATGGTATCGTAGGCGAACAGGGCAGGCGCATCCCCAAAAAAAGCAGCCGCACACCAGGGACTTTCGGGAAGCCGGCCTTTTATGGTAGCGTTTCTTCTTAGCCGATCGTTGATTGTGCAGCAACCCCGAGAACAAGTGGATACCGGCGCAAAAGAATTGCTCGACCAAAACTATCCCTCTACGCTCGAAAGCGTGGACCAGGCCGAAATGGAAATCCTGAAGGCCGCCACCGAGGCGGGGTTCGACGAGGATGAGCAGCACCGTATCGGTATGGCCGTGCGGGAATGCATGGTCAATGCCGTGGTGCACGGCAATCGCTATAACCGGAACAAGCAGGTCCATGTCGGCGTCCTCAAAGACAACGATATGTTTACCATCCGTATAACCGATCAGGGGGAGGGGTTCGAGCGGGAAGAAGTGCCCGATCCTTTGCACGACAACAATCTGTTGCGCCATTCCGGGCGCGGGTTGTTCCTGATGGGGGCCTTCATGGACGACGTGAAGATACGGAAGGTGGCCCCTTCAGGCACGGAAGTGACCCTGAGCAAGAAGATCGGACCGCAGGCATGAACGTTTTTTCCATGGAATTATTCGAGGAGGCAAGTCGCAGTGAGCGTTAAAATCGGCACCCGCCAGGTGGGTGATATTACAGTAATTGATGTTTCCGGCCGCATTACTCTCGGGGAAGGATCGAGCGCACTGCGCGACGTCCTCCGCGACCTGACGGCCAAGGGCAACAAGAAGATACTGCTCAATCTGAGCGACGTATCGTATATCGACAGCTCGGGCATCGGCGAGCTGGTTTCGGGCTTTACTTCGGTTGCGAACCAGGGCGGCACGCTGAAACTGCTGGGCTTGACCAAGCGTGTGAAGGATCTTCTGCAGATTACCAAGCTGTATACCGTGTTCGACGTCCACGAGGACGAAGCGCACGCCATCCGCAGTTTCGCTTAGTTCCGTTTTTACAGGCCGGGCTCGCCGACGAGGCGGACCCGGCCTTTTTTATTTCCCCGGCCGTAACTGAGTTCCTCGCGCCAGGTGGGGCAAGCTCCTGGCGGCATATCGGAAATCTGTCCCGCCGGGCCGTTGAACCTTTCGGTTCACCCGGCGTGAACCGAAGTGTTCAAAAAACGTGCTGAATAAATAAACTGCCATCTGTTTTCAATGGCTTACAGTTAGCCTGAGTCTGGCGAGCCAGATGCACTATAGGGCTGCGTTCCCCGAAACTCTGGAGACAACGCCTTGAAGGAGGCCCAAAATGAAGACTCTTGCAAATCGCCTTGTAATGTTCGCCGCCAGCGCAGTCGTACTTGGAACGATGGCTTACGGCCAGACCATGAAAGCTGAAATCCCCTTCGCGTTCCATACCGCGAACGCCACTTTACCGGCCGGCAGTTATGTTATTAACACCCGGTCGATCAGTGAAACAGGTAACACGATCAGGCTGGTGAATGCCGCGACTCATCGGGGCGTCTACGTGATGGCTACGCAGGCCGATCCGGATCGCACAGGGCGATCAAGCCTCGTATTCCTGTGTGGCAGTCGGGGCTGCTCGCTCAGCGCGATCAGGACGAGCCGAGGCACCCTCACTTACCCGGCCCCGCATAAAGCCGCACACGACAGGGAAGCCGTTGCCGTCATCTCGATTCCCCTGACACTGAATGCCGACTGATGGCGGGACGGCCACATCAGCCACTCCGGGCCGCGGAAGAGCCCTCCGCGGTCCGGTTAGTCAGCGTTTCGCGCAAGCCCAGATGCCGGACCAGACGCCGCAGCGAGTTCGGATGCATGCCGAGAATCCGCGCGGCCTCATTATGGTCGCCGCTGGCTTCCCGCCATGCACGCACGATGCAATCGCGCCGGGTTTCGCCGAGCGCCGCGTGGTACGCGCTCGCGAGATCGGCGGGGGCAATGCCTTCGAGCACGGTCTCCGGCAAATCTTCGGGAAGTATCCAGTCGGAAGTTCCCAGTATCACGGCGTGCTCGATGGCGTTTTGCAGTTCGCGCACGTTGCCGGGCCACGCGTAGCGGAGCAGAATTCCCTCGGTCTCGGGAGCAATGCCCGCCAGACGGCGCCGGCAGCGAGCGGCCGATACTTCCAGAAAGCGGCGCGCAAGCAGGGCGATATCTTCCGCTCGCTCGCGCAGCGGCGGCGTCTTCAGCGGCACCACGTTGAGACGGTGATAGAGGTCGAGACGAAAACCCGAGCGTTTCGATTCCGCCGCAAGATCGCGATTGGTGGCGGCGATCAGCCGGATATCGAGCGGGATGGTGTGGGTTCCGCCGACGCGCTCAAACGTGCGCTCCTGCAGTACGCGCAGCAGCTTCGCCTGCAGAGCAGGGGCAAGCTCGCCGATCTCGTCGAGAAACACGCTCCCTCCCTCGGCCACTTCCAGCTTGCCCTTCTTCTGCGCGACGGCGCCGGTGAATGCGCCGCGCTCGTGCCCAAAGAGCTCGCTCTCAAGCAAGGTCTCGCTCAGAGCCGCGCAATTGATAGCGACGAATGGGCGTTGCGCGCGAGGGCTGAGGGCGTGAATGGCGCGCGCCACCAGCTCTTTGCCGGTACCGGTCTCGCCCAGCACGAGGACGGTTGCTTCCTGCGGCGCCACGCGGCCGATCAGCATTCTGAGTTGCCGGATGGATGCGCTCTCGCCAATGATGCCGGAATCGCCTGGCATCGTCTGGGCCTTCAGTAGAGTGTTCTCGGTCTTCAGCGTCTCGACTTCGAGAGCGCTCTCGAGCGCGGTCGACGCCAGCGTGACAATGGCGCCCAGCACCTCGGCGCAATCCGGCCCGAGCACGCCGATGGCGCCCTCAATCTTTCCACGCACGTAGAGTGGACCGGCCGTGATGCCGTCGGTGTGCACGATGCCCTCGGCGCAGGCTCGTTCCACCGCGCGTTCGAGTGACGGGAAGTCGCGCTCTCGCGCGGCGTCATTCAAGGTTGTTCCGGCCGAGGGCAAAATCACGAAGCCGCCGTCGCTGCCCGATACATCGTTCACAATGCGGACGATGTGCAGTTCGACCGCGCGCTTCTGTTCGACCGACTCCGCCGCCGTGAGTGCGCGGAACAGGTAGAGCAGCGTTGACGCCTGCAGCAGCGTGGCGCGGACGGTGTCATTCGGTTCGATGATGCTCGGTTCGGCGCCGACGGCTTCCGGCATGTGGTGAGTCTAGCAGGCTGCGCACTGGCGCGGACTTCAGAACGAGAGACGCAATTGCAGTTCGATGCGCCGCACGCCCGCCGCGCCCCCGCCCCCGCCGAACGGTCCAAAACCACTGGCAAGAGCCGTCGATTCACCGAAGAACGGCGAAGTAAGATTCCCCTGAGGAGGGGCCAGGTTCACAATATTGAAAATATTGCGTGCATTGACGGTTGCAGTGAGACTGTACTTCTTTCCCGCCTGACCGCCGCCGCCCATGCCCATGGGGCCTCCGAAGCCGCCACCGAAGCCTCCGCCCCCACCGGGAGGGCCGCCGCGGCCGCCACCACCCATGCCGGGAGGCGGTCCACCACCGCCAGGTCCCCCAGGACCGCCCATCCCCGGAGGCATGCCATTAGGAGAGGCCTTCTCGCCCCACGACCACGTCCGGCTGATGCGCAGATTCACCGAATACTGCGCCGGGCCGTCGCCGTAATTCACCGGGATGATGGTCTCGCCGGCCTCGGGAACCAGATCGAAAGTCCCGTAGGCTGTTTTCTTGATATTTGCCGCCAGCGAAGAACTGGACGCGAACGCCGGGCGCGCATTGAAAATGCCGTCGCCATTAAACGCGTTGCCAGTGGTGATATTGAACGGCGAGCCGGAACTCATGGTGATGAAAGGCGCCGCGCTCACTCCCCATTTCAGAATGATGTTGCCGCCCAGGAACACGCGATGCCGCACGTCAAATTGCGCGCGCCCCCAATCGAGGCTGGTGTTGTACTGGTCCATGGGCAGGCCCTGCGCATTGCTGTGCGCAAAGCCGAGCGCGTAAAAACCCTGCATGGTAAACCGTTGGCTGAAGCGCGTACTCAGATTGGTGATGATCTGCGTCTGCTTGAAAATCCCCGAGGTCTCGTATTGATAGATGGGGCCGATTCCGGGGTAAGGAATCAGCCCATTGGACATCGGCGCATTGATGTCGCGAGTGCGCAGGACATGGTCGCCGCGCGAATTGACGAAGTTCACCGAAAGGCTGCTCCTCGCCGGCAGCGATCGCTCCAGAGTCGCCGCCGATTGCATCAGGTAAGGTGCGCGCACCGACGGATCCACGCGATAAATATTCTGCTGCAGCAGGCCGGTCGAGAGAAGCGACGAAGGCGGCAAATTAGGATACGAACTCAGCAGCAGCGTGGGCGATGCCGTCAGCTGATAATTCTCCTGCGTGGTTCCATTGAAACGCAGCGCCTGCAGCGTATTGCTCTCGTCGAAGCGATCGTAGAACATGCCCCAGCCGCCGCGAATCACGGTCTTGCCCGTTCCCGTTTTGCCGGCGCCGGGAGCCCATGCGAAGGCCAGGCGAGGCGCCCAGTCGTTGTGGTCGCGAATATTGTCCTGCGTTTCGTAACGCACACCCGTGCTGACCGTAAGGTTGGGACGTACGCGCCAGTCGTCCTGAACAAAGACGCCGAGGTCGAACTGGCGCACCGATGCCAGCGGATTGCCCGCGCTGAGAGTGAACTGGGTGGGGCCGCAGCCTTGCGCTTCCACCGTCGCAATCGGCTCGCCTTCCGCAAGCAGCACCTGCGTCTGTTTATAGAGATCGAGCGAGGTCGGATTGGTGTAGCCCGCGAGGCAGGCAGGCGTCCCATTCAGCGTGTTGAGGCTGAACGAATAACTTCCGTTGAAGTTGGTGGTCGATTCGCTGGCCAGGTCCGTCTGCCGCGCGCGGCCGCCCACCTTGATGGCGTGCGTGCCCTGCGTGAAGGTCAGAATATTCTGGAATTCGTAAGACTTCGAATGGCTGTAATTGGCGATGAACGGCGAACCGCCGGAACTGAACGAGCTCGCCACATTGATGCCGGGAATATTCGGATTGCCCTCGCCATCCTGGTTGGTGTGAACGATGTTGAACTGGAAGCGCGTCTCGTCCACCGCTTTGGTGCCGATGATCATGGTCTCGGTGGCCTGCAGATTATTGATCTTCGATTCCGAAGTAGTCGCCTGGGTGGGCAGGCTGAAATTGCCCACGCCGCCCACGTTGCTCGAATCGATATGCGTGTAGCGCAGCACCAAAGTGTTGGTGGCGTTGATCTGATAATCGAGGCGCGGCGCGGCCATCCAGAAGCGATTCGGCGTGGGCCACGCGCCCGCGTAAGGGACTTCGTTCAGGCTGCTGTTGAGCACTTGCGCGTTGATCAACGCGTCCTCGTCAATCTGCCGCCGGTTGAAATCGAGGAAGAAGGAAGCCTTCTTGTTGATGGGGCCGCTCACGTTGGCGCCCAGCATCTTTGAGTTGTAACCGGGCTCCGTGGCCAGAAACGGATTGCGCGTGTCGAGGATCCGGTCGCCGTAATTGAGGAACAGGCTGCCGTGAAAACTATCCGTGCCCGGCTTGGTGAAAATTTCGATGCGCCCGAAACCGGGCCGGTCGAATTCGGATGAGAAGGGATTCGAGTTGATGCGGATCTCGCGTATCGAACTCTTTGGCGGAAGCTGCCCGCCGCTGAATCCATCGACGAAGAACTGCGCTCCGCTGGGTCCAGCCGCGGGTCCAGCGAGAGCCTCCAGATCCGATTGCAGATCGTCGGGATCGTCGGGCAGCGCATCCAGATCGGAGTTCTTGAGCACCAGCGCCCCCACGTTGGCGGAAGCGTCGGTGCTGAGTTGACCGGCGGCAGTATCGCTGACCGAAACCTGCTGCGCTTCTGTAGCAATCTGCAGGGCGATGTCGAGAACCGCTGGTTGACCCGCCGCCACCGTCACTGTTGGCGAAGTAAAGGTGACGAAGCCTTTGGCGTCGGCGCGCAAAGCGTAAGTGCCCACGGGAAGGGCCATAGTATATTTACCCTGCCCATCGGATTTCACGCTGCGCGCGATACCGTTACCCGTGACCTGGACAACCACACCTGGAATAACGGCAGCCGAAGGATCGGTGACCGTGCCGCGCAGGGTACCCGCGTTTTGCGCCAGCGCCGCCGCCGCGATTCCACACCATACAACTGCTAACCGAACTGGTAAGGATGACATTCTTTTGTTCTCCTCTCCAGTACAGCCGGGTTGCGCGCCGCCGTGCTCTTAAGATTTGTTAAATTCAGAAGCCGTGTCCCCCGCGCGCGGCGTGGAACGTGTACATTGCAATTGACACATTATGGAAATGGACGAATCGAGTCCCAGGCGCATGCTCCTCATCGAGGACGATGTGGACCTCTGCGCCCTAATGTCCGAGTTCTTCAGCCAGCACAATTTCCTTCTCGAAGCGGCCTACGATGGTTCCACCGGACTGGCGCGCGCGCTCGCCGGCGGCTTTGACATTATTCTGCTCGACGTGATGATTCCCGTGCTCGATGGCTTCGACGTGTTGCGCGAGTTGCGCCGTCGAAGCGCTGTCCCCGTGATCATGCTGACGGCGCGAACCGAGCGCGAAGACCGCATCGGCGGACTCAATCTGGGCGCCGACGATTATCTGCCCAAACCATTCGAACCCGGTGAGTTGCTGGCGCGCATTCGTGCCGTGCTGCGCCGCTCGGGCCACACCGAACAAAAGGAAGAGACTATCGGCCGAGGCGCGCTGCGCGTCGATCCGGGGCTTCGCAAAGCCTGGATCAATAACGAACCGATCGATCTCACCTCCCTCGAATTCGATATCCTTCTGCTGCTGGCGCGCGCGGCGGGGCGCATTGTCTCCCGCGATGAAATCACCGCGACCCTGCATCAGCGCGAGGCCACGCCGTTTGAAAGATCGCTCGACGTCCACATCAGCCATCTGCGGAAAAAGCTCAGCCGAGGCGAAGAAGAAGCGCCCATCAGGACCGTCCGGGGCGTCGGTTACATGCTGGCAACGGTCTCCGGTGAAGACGCGTGAACAACTTTACGAAGTCGATTTACGCGAGGATTCTGCTCTGGGTGTTCGCCACTCTGGCCGTCGCCCTGGGCCTGCACATTTACATTTCGAACTACTACGGCAGTCGTGCCACGCGCAGCCTTTTCGACCGCCTCGACGCTCTGCAAAGAGACCAGGCCATCGAGGCTTACCAGGCGGGTGGGTCCGCCGGCCTGCGCGACAATTTGCACAAGCTTGGAAAATACTTCCCCGGCGAACATTTCCTCAGCGATGCCCAGGGTCGCGATCTGATCGACGGGAGCGATCACGCCGGGCTGATCGCCGAGGCCCGTGAGCGAGGCAACGGGGGCCCGAAGCGCGGCAGCCATCTGATCTTTGCCAAAGCCAGCGATGACGGCCGCTACTGGTTCTTCGCCACCGCGTCGGGACCTCCCTTCACGCCCTGGAGTTTTCTCTTTTATTACGTGCTGGTGCTCGGCGTGGTCGCGGTGCTCTGCTGGGTGCTGGCCGCGTACATCGGCGTTCCCCTGCGCAAGCTGGCGCGCACGGTGGAACGCTTCGGCCACGGCGATCTGACAGCGCGCGCCAACTTTACGCGCGGCGACGAAATCGGCCAGATGGCCCGCGCCTTCGATCAGATGGGCGAGCGCATCGAGACGCTGCTCACGGCGGAGCGCCGGCTGCTGCGCGATATCTCGCATGAGCTGCGCTCGCCCCTCGCCCGGCTGAGCTTTGCCGCCGAGCTGCTGCGCACCGCTGACGACCGGGAGGCCGCCGCCGCGCGCATCCGCAAAGAGATCGCCCGCCTCACCGTGCTGGTTGGTTCGCTGCTTGATATGACGCGCGCCGAAGGCGACCCCGAATCGCGTAAGTTCGAACCCGTCGCGCTCGCCGGACTGCTCGAAGGCATCGCGCACGATTGCCGCATCGAGGCCGAAGCCAGACAATGCCGTGTCGATCTGGCGGCCGGCCCTATCGAGATTACCGGCGACCCCGAACTGCTGCGCCGCGCCATTGAAAACGTGGTGCGCAACGCCATTCGCTACGCACCCGAGCAAAGTGCCATCGAGATCAACGCGACGGCCCAGCGCAGTTCTGCTGTGGTCACAGTGCGCGATCGCGGTCCCGGTGTTCCCGAAGATTCTCTGGCCCGGATCTTCACACCGTTCTACCGCGTCGACCAATCGCGCGACAGTTCCACCGGCGGCGTGGGCCTGGGGCTCGCCATCGCCTCACGAGCCATCTCTTTACACCACGGGCGCATCACGGCGGCCAATGAGCAGCCCGGCCTGCGCGTCACCATCGAGCTTCCCCTTTGGACGCCCGGCGCCGCGGCATAATTAAGTGGAATCGCAAGTGCACTGTGCTTCCCCTCATGAAACTTACGGCCGTGGTGTGTCTGCTGGCGCCCGTTCTTGCAATACCTCAGACGCCACCTGCCTCGGTACCAAGGCTTGACGATTCGCGCATCCTCTACTACGCAAGCGATACACACGATCTGGTCAGCGATCTGCGCCGCCGCATCGAGACCGGCGAGGCGCATCTCGAATTCAGCGAAAAATGGGGTTATCTGGAATCGGTTCTCCGCGAGCTGCACATCCCGGTCTCATCCCAGACCCTGGTGTTTTCCAAAACCAGCCTGCAGGTGGATAAAATCTCGCCCGATCACCCCCGCGCCCTTTTTTTCGCGGATGACGTCTACGTGGGAATGGTGCGCGGCGGGCTGCTCGAACTCACCGCTATCGATCCGCGGAAAGGCGCCGTGTTTTACGTTATGGCGCAGAAGAAGGCGGCGCGTCCGGAACTGGTGCGGAAAAACGAGGAGTGCCTGAAGTGCCATTTCTCCGTTAACACCATGAGTGTTCCCGGCTTCCTGACCAGGTCCGTCTTCACCGATGGCGCGGGTGAGCCGATTCTCGAAGCGGGCTCGTATCAAACCGATCACCGCAGCCCTCTGAGCGAGCGTTGGGGAGGCTGGTATGTGACCGGTACGTACGGCACGGAGCGCCATCTGGGAAACGGGACGGCTGCGGGCAGTGCGCATAAGATCGACACCGAGCGCGGCGCCAATGTTACCGATCTCAAGGGTCGTGTGAATCCATCGCTCTACCCGGCGCCCGGCAGCGACGTGGTGGCGCTGATGGTTCTGAATCATCAGGTGCGCATGCACAATCTGATTACGCGTCTCGCCTACGAGGCCCGCCTGGAAGACCCGGGTTTGCCGGCCACCATCGAAGCTACGGTTCGGTACATGCTGTTCGCGGATGAAGCCCGCCTGCGCGATCACGTGACCGGCGCTGCGTCTTTTCGCGCAGATTTCGAGTCAAGAGGGCCGAAAGACAGCCAGGGACGATCGCTGCGCCAGCTGGATCTCGAGCTTCGGCTGTTCCGTTATCCCTGCAGTTTTCTGATTTATTCGGATTCGTTCGAGGCCCTGCCGGCGGCCGTCAAAGACCCTTTGTATCAGCGGTTGTGGGACGTATTAAGCGGAAAAGATCAATCGCCTGTGTACCAGTCGCTGACCGCCGCGGACCGGCGCGCGGTGCTCGGGATTCTGGTGGACACCAAGCCTTCTCTGCCCGCATATTTTCGCTCCGGCTTGCGGTTGGCTGCACAGTTGCGCTAGTCCAAAACCGAAAGGAGTAAGCGACTCTATGCGCATGCTCATCACGTTTACGGCAGCACTGGCGATTTCGACAATCTGTTTCAGTCAGGAACCAGCCAAAATCAAGAAGGTAGACATCACCTATACTCAGCCATCCTCCGGCGCGGCGATGTTCAAACAGTATTGCGCCGCTTGCCACGGCGCTGACGGCAAGGGAACGGGCCCAGCGGCTTCGGCGCTGAAGAAGGCGCCCGCCGATCTGACCTTACTGAGTAAGAAGAACAACGGAAAGTATCCGACGCTCCAGGTTCAAAGCTTCATCAGAGGCGACTCGGCCGCTGCGGCACACGGCACGCGGGACATGCCGATGTGGGGTGACATATTCCACTCCGTAAGCGCGGGCGAGGACGTCGTTACCCTTCGCGTCAGCAACCTTAACGACTACATCAAAGGATTGCAGGTACAGTAGACGGACATGCGGCCATCAGCCGCGTCTCTCGTTGACCCCGGTCGCCGCGCCCATCCCGCGAGAGTATACTATCGCGTGAAGAGTGAACGGACCGATGAAAACTAACCTGCGAAATTCCACGTGGCTGCTGCTGGCTGCCTCGGCACTGAGTCTCTTTCCGGCAGCAGCCCTTGGGGCCGACGCCGTAGTTGCTTTTGTGGGCGCGCGCATCATCGATGGGACCGGTAAACCAGCCATCGACAAGGCCACTATTGTTGTACGGAACGGACGCATCGAAGCCGTCGGTGCGTCCGTCAAGGTTCCAGCCGGCGCGCAGCGCGTCGACGCCGCCGGCAAGACCATCATCCCAGGCCTGATCAGCTCCCACAGCCACGTAAACCAGTTGAGCGACTTGGGTGTCTACGCCCGCTATGGCGTGACTTCGGTCTTCAGTCTCGGCGGCGATAAGGAGATCGAAATGCGCGATCAGACCCGCGCCGAGCAGCAGACGCCGGGGCTGAAGCGCACGCGGTTGTTCATCGCCGGGCCGATCCCCACTTCAAAAACTCCCGAAGAAGGCCGCAAAGCGGTGGACGCCATCGCGGCCGCGAAGACCGACATCGTGAAAATCCGCATCGACGATCAACTGGGCGCCGTTACGCCCATGCAGCCCGACGTCTACGCGGCGATCATTCAGGAAGCTCACGCCAAGGGTATGCGCATCGCCGTGCACATCGTGAAACTGGCCGATGCGAAGGCGGTGCTGCGCCTCGGCGCCGATTACATTGCCCACAGTGTGCGCGATCAGGATGTGGACGACGAGACGATTGCGCTGCTCAAAAAAAATAACGCGTTTTACAACCCCACGCTGATGCGCGAGGTTTCGACGTTCGTTTACGCGGACAAGCCGGCCTTCATGGACGACCCACTCTTTCTGCGCGACGCCAATCGCGAGCAAGTGGCCAAGGCGCGCGAACCGGCGTTCCAGGATGCCATGCGCACCAACAAGGGCGCCAT
Source organism: Terriglobia bacterium (assembly GCA_963719785.1). GTDB lineage: Bacteria > Acidobacteriota > Terriglobia > Bryobacterales > Bryobacteraceae > BOG-234. The sequence goes on along the minus strand of CAVRCX010000018.1, from coordinate 111,914 downwards.
GTGGTACCGGGACCACCTGCCGGTGGCCATGCGGAATCTGAAGAAGCTGGAAGACGCCGGAGTCCAGGTGGTAATGGGAACCGACACCGGTCCCGACTACCGGTTCCAGGGATACTTCGAACTGCTCGAACTCGAATACATGACCAAGGCCGGACTCACGCCGATGCAGGCCATCGTCGCATCCACCAGCATGGGCGCGCGCTGCCTGCACATGTCCGATCAGCTCGGAAGTCTCGAACCAGGTAAGTGGGCCGACTTAATGGTTCTCGCCGGCAATCCTCTCGACGACATCCGCAACCTGCGCAAAATCGATTCGGTATGGATCGCCGGCAACCGCGTGCCCGCGCGATAGACCACATACGCCAGCAGCACCATCAGAGTGGGATCGATGGGATGCCGGTAACGCGGCATAGCGAGCGTCATGTAATACGCCAGCGGAAACAGCAGCGGGCCCACCGCCATGGGAAGCGCGTACGGATTTCCGGCCACGAATAGCAGGATCATGCCGGCCAGCGCCGCCAACGCCGCCACCAGATTGAAGATCAGCACATAGCGGAACCACCACGAGCGGTCGTGCAGGAAATCCGCCATGGGGTGCTCCGCACCTCCCGCCCAGAACATCACGAACCTCCCGCCGATCAGTTCGCTCTCATGCCCAGGATGCGTGAAGATATAGTGGATCGCGTTCTCAAGCTTCTCGTGCATATACGCGATCTCGCCTAACTGCACGTAGCGATCGCGTTCGGATTCGTCGTGGATCGGGTGCTGCTCGCCGCGCCAGACTACCTTCGCGTCGGGATTGTTGCCCACCCACAATTGCAGGCCCAGCACGGATCGCAGCGGGACCAAAGTATGGAACACGCGATAATTGCGCACCGTCCACGGCACGCAGCAAAGCACCACCATCCCCGCCGCGAGCGCACCATTCGAAAGATATCCAGGCAGGGCTCGCGACCGCCAAAGCGCCCACCCCAACAACAGCGGCAACAGTGAAAGCAGTGCCGCGTTGGACATCAGCGCCGTCCCCCACAGCAGCCCATAAGCCCACCATTCAACGGGGCGCGTGGATCCGGCGACACGCAATGTGGCCCACACCACGGCAATGCCCAGCAGCGCCGAGAGCGAGGTATCCCACAAGCTCTGGAAGCTGAGCAGAATCGCATTGGGAAAGATAGCCCACAGCCATCCCGCCAGCGCCGCGACCGTGATGCCGCCGAGTCGCTTCGCCGTGAAGTAAACGGGCACGCAGGCGAGCGTCGAAAAGCAGATGTTCATCAGCACCGCCGCCACCCAGGATTGATACGTATAGATGCCGAAGATGCGCAGGATGCCGGAAAGAAGCAGCGGATAAAGCGGCGACATCCACGCGGTGGGCCCAGTGTCGACGCGAAATGGCGAGCCGAATCCGTTGCCTTTGGCCAGCGAAACGGCAATGTTTCCCGATTCGAACAGGAACGGGATGGCGCTCAGCGCCTGGTGCGGCGCATGCCGCTGATAATCCCACGCGAACCAAAGCCGCATACCTGCGGCGACGAGCAGAATGGGGATCAACGACGTGAGAGCGATGCGCAGCCGGCGTGGCACAGACGCCCCTCAGCTTAGCAGGCACCTCGCCAGGCACGGGCTTCGCTATGATCGAATCGATGAGACATTGGGGCCTGACTCTCGCGGTGCTGGTATTCACCGGAGCCGCGTTCGGGCAGGAGTATGAAATCGGCGCGGACGTCGGCTATGGCTTCTATCGCGACGGCAGCGTCTACTCCCCCAACGGATCCGCCAAGGCGGGAATTCGCAATCGCTTCGCAGCCGGCGTGATTATTGGAGACGAGTTCTCCGACTACGTCTCCGCCGAGATTCGTTACCTCTATCACGACGGCCATCCTTTCCTGCAGACTTCAACCGTGAAGACGGATATACAAGGCCAGTCCGACACCCTGACCTACGAATTGCTGTTTCATTTCAGGAAGCGCGAGAGCCGCTGGCGCCCTTATTTGGCCGGGGGCGCGGGCGCCAAAGACTACATCATCGCCGGACCGGCGCCCAATCCCCAGCCCATTCCGCAGATTGCCACCCTCGCCACCAATGACGTTTGGAAAGTTGCTTTCGGAGTGGGCGGTGGCATTACGTTCCGACCCATGCCCCACATGCTGCTGCGGGCCGAATTCCGCGATTACCTGACCACCTTCCCCAAGGCGCAGATCGTCCCCGCTCCGAACAATACCGCCCGCGGCATTTTCGAACAATTCACGCCGCTCTTCGGGATCAGCTACACGTTCTGAGCGGCCTCAATGTCGCACCGTCCTGTCTGACGGATCGAGCAAGGCGAGTTTTGGAAAGAGTTTCCGATAGAAACCGCGATCGCGAGAGAGCAGCCGGGACGCTTGCGCCTGAGCGTGCGCGCCAATCAGAAAATCCGCCAGGATACGCGTCCTCGACCCTCCCTGCTCTCGATACATGCGCCATGCACGGCTCGCCACGAAGTGCGTTGCCCGAGTGAGCGGCTCGACCCGAACTTCGCTCGCCGCCAGAAACTCGTCGCATTCCTTTTGCTTCGCGAAGTGAACGCAGAGTTCCGCGTACACCAGGTCGCACACGATCAGGGAGCCGGCACGGGCGGCCCCATCCAGGGCTTCGGCGGAAAGATCGCAGAAAGCTTCGTTCGGCAGGAGGATGTCGAGAAAGATGTTGGTATCGATAGCAGTGATCACTTTGACTGTCAGCGACCACGCACGTCTTCGATAAACTTGTCCACCGACCTGTATCCAAGTTCGTCGAAGCTCGCTTTACACCGGCCCTTCCACTTGTTCAGGTCGAGCTTTCGGGGAGCCTTTTTCAGAACGATCGAGCCGTTTCGCACCTCGAACTCTACTTCTGTCTCGGGCCCGAGACCAAATCGCGTTCTGATTTCCTTCGGAATCGTAACCTGGCCGCGCTCGCCTATTTTCATACCCTTCAAGTATGACTCACAATCCATACCGGCGCAATCAATACCCGGCGCGCTTATCCACCACATTTTTCAACGGCTCGCCGCGGCGCCAGCGCCCGAACTGCTCCATGAAAAACACCACCGCATCGTTGAGCCAAGTAGTAGTGTGGTCTGCCGTATGCGCCGAAATCAGAATATTATCCAGCCCCCACAGCGGACTCTCCGGCGGCAGCGGCTCTACTTCGAATACATCGATGGCAGCCCCGTGAATCCGCCGCGTACTCAGCGCCTCCGCCAGCGCGGCTTCATCGATCACCGGTCCGCGGCCCACGTTCATCACCACCGCCGACGGCTTCATCCGATTGAATTCGGCCGACCCGATCATGTGTTTCGTCTGCGGAGTGAGCGGCGCGGCGGCCACCACGTAGTCGCATTCCGGCAGCATTTCATGCAGGTCCTGGTTCGCATAAACGCGATCGACATCCTCGTCGCCGGGCCTCGGCGTGGTATCCCGACGCAGCGCCAGCACACGCATCCCCATCGCCTTCGCCCGCCGCGCCACAGCCCGTCCGATATCGCCGTGCCCCACGATTCCCATGGTTTGCGCGCTGATCTCGTACAACTCGAAAACGTCCCAGCGCCGCTCCGCTTTCGACCGCACCATGCGCGGGATGTCTTTGGCGAAATAGAGCGCCCCGGCAATCACAAACTCTCCCAGCGACTGGCTGAATACGCCGCTGCCATTGGTCAGCGGGATCTTGCTCTCGATCAATTCCGGAAACAGGAAGGAATCGAGACCGGCACTGCGCGACTGTATCCATTCAAGGTGAGGCGCCCTTTCGAGGATCTGTTTTATATCCGCCCGGCTGCCGGTCCAGCTATACAGAACGCCCGCCCGTTCGAGCGCGGGTCCCAGTTCTTCCGCCCTCTTCGCAATCTTCACGGTGACGCCCGGACCCAGTTCTTCCAGTTTCTTCAATGTGGGTTCGGCGGGGTCGCCCAAAACAATGACCGTAATATCGTCCATCAAAGGCAAGTTAGCACGCCCCCTCTGCTTACCCACGGAAAAGTACGGTTCCTGCCTTTCTGAGTCGAGACCGACCGCGTGCCTGGCTTTTCCGCACAGTGGATAAGGTCTTGCAACCTTGCCGGGCATGAACATTCGACTCTTCAAGGGACTCGTCGCGTCCGGTGCGATGCTGGGGATGCTTTGCGGCGTTCCCGCTATCGCACAGAACACGGCTCCCGATAACACGAAGATGAATCAAAGCGACCGGTCGGGCGGCAGCCCAACGGCGGACCAGGCTAAAAACAACAAGTCCGACCGGGAAATTATGCGGCAGATCCGGAAATCGATCGTGGCGGATAAAGATCTGTCGACGTATGCGCACAACATCAAAATTATTTCCCAGCACGGGCAGGTGACCCTCAAAGGCCCCGTGCATTCGGACGACGAACGCCAGCGCATTGAGGCCAAAGCAAAAGAAGTTGCGGGCGCGGGCAATGTTACAGACCAGATAGCGGTTAAAGGAGACGGTAATGGCAGGTAAAAATACGGCGGTATTCGGAATTTTCACATCGCGCGCCGGTGCGGAACACTGCGTGAATTTATTGCTCGACAATGAATTTCGCAGCGACGACATCTCGGTGCTGGCGCCCGATCAAAAGGTCACGAAGGAACTCGCGACCGAGAAAAACACTAAAGCTCCGGAGGGCACGGCAACCGGTGCGACCGCCGGCGGCGCCATCGGTGGAACGCTCGGACTTCTGGCCGGCATCGGGGCGCTCGCGATTCCTGGCCTTGGTCCTTTCATCGCAGCCGGTCCGATTATGGCGACCCTGGCCGGCGTAGGCGCTGGGGCAGCGGCAGGCGGTGTGATCGGCGCTTTGGTAGGCATGGGGATTCCGGAATATGAAGCCAAGCGCTACGAGGGCCGCGTGAAAGACGGCGGCATTTTGGTTTCAGTTCATTGCGACAACTCTGATTGGGTCGACCGCGCCAAGGATGTTCTCAAGCAGGCCGGCGCGGAGGATATTTCTTCAGCCGGTGAAAAATCCGTCAGCACACACGGCGTGGAAGACGAAGAAAAAGTCCGTCACGCCGGCCGGACCGAACGTTACTGAGCTCTTGAGACGTACTAAGAGAAGGACATGCGGCGATAGCCGCTATCGCCGCATGTCCAAGCCAGGTAGACCAACTGCTGTCTTGGCGGCCCTCACCGCGCGGATCACTGCCATAGCCAAGACCTCAGCCGCGGCTACACCCACCTCATCCACCGCGGCGCGCTCTCGACCCAGCGAAATGGCGAACGTAATATCGCCATCGGCCATCGTATTAACCGGGGAAATCGTTCGCACCACGCCAGTACTAGCCAGAGCCGCCAGCTTGTTGGTCCGCACCTTATCGAGGCGCACGTTAGTTGCAACCACCGCCAGTGTGGTATTCCCCTGAAACGGAATGCCGGCGCCCACGCCATGCCGCATAGCCGCGGCGGAATTAACGAACTCTCGGCTGGTGGGCGATTTCCGTGCACCGGCAATAATATTCCCCGACTGCGGATCGATCACGTCGCCGAGTGCATTAACCACTACCAGCGCCGCTACCACCGCGCCCGACGCCAGCGTCAAAGACGCGCTGCCGACCCCGCTTTTCATAGCCTGCTTCATGCCGAAAACCTTGCCGACCGTAGCGCCGGTTCCTGCCCCGACGTTGCCCTCCGCCACCGGTCCATCGTTCGCCGCCACAGTAGCTTTCTCGCCCATTTCCCGGCCGGGGCGGACATCCGGGCGTCCCATCGCAAGATCGAACAGAATCGCGCACGGAACAATGGGCACATGGGCCACGCCAGTATCGAAACCCACCCCGCGTTTCTCCAGCACGCGCCGGGTGCCGCTTGAAGCCTCAAGACCGAAGGCGCTGCCGCCCGCCAGCACAATGGCATGCACATAAGGCGCGACGTGCCCGGGATTGAGTGTCTCGAGCTCGCACGACCCCGTGGCCGATCCGCGCACGTCCACGCCGCCCACCGCATCCGTGCCACAGAGAATTACCGTACATCCGGTGAGCGCCTGAGCGTCCGTTGCATGACCGACCAGGATGCCCGGAACGTCCGTCAAGCCTTTCATGGGGTTGCTTGTATGCTAGCATCGGTTTCGTAGAGTACCCAAAAGGTACGCGCTACACCGACAGACGCCGTGCTCGATAAGCTGAAGGGCCCCATCCAGGAGATCCAGGAGTTCTACCAGCTCACGGGCCGGGCGCTCCGCAACATCGCCAGAAAACCGCATTACGTCGACGACATTATTCTGCAGATGGATTCCATCGGCGTGGGCAGCATTCCCATCGTGCTGCTGGTCGGAATTTTTACCGGCGCGGTGATGGCGCTCCAGTTGGGCCGCGAACTCCAGCAGTACGGCCAGACCGGCCGCACCGGGCAGGCGGTTTCCATCATCCTGGTGCGCGAACTTGGCCCCGTGCTTACCTCGGTCATGGTGGCGGGCCGCAACGCGTCGGGCATCGCCAGCGAACTCGGGTCGATGAAAGTCACCGAGCAGATCGACGCCATGCGCGCTCTAGGCACCGACCCCATCCAGAAATTGGTTACGCCCCGCGTCATCGCGACCGCCATCATGCTGCCCTGCCTCACCGTGATCGGCGATCTGATCGGCATGGCCGGCGGCTTCGTGGTAGGCAAATATTTTTACGATCTGAAGGCCGTGCAGTACTGGTCGCTGGCATGGCGCGCGCTCGGCTGGTCGGACGTCGGCCAGGGCTTGCTGAAGCCCTTCATCATGTCGTTTTCCGTCTCGCTGTTCGGTTGCTACTTCGGATTGAAGACCACCGGCGGAACGCAGGGTGTGGGCCGCGCCACTACCCAAGCCATGGTCTGGGCGTCTGTGTTTATTTTCGTCCTCGACTTTTTCGTCGGCCTGATCTTCGTCAACGGCGGAGCGACGGTCTGATGGCGGACGCCGCCGAGAGCCTGCTGCGCTTCGAAAACGTGACCGTCGATTTCGGCGATGTCCGCGCGCTGGATAATGTGTCGTTCGAGGTCAGGCAGGGCGAGACGCGCATCATCCTCGGCGCGGCCGGCAGTGGCAAGACCGTGCTGCTGAAGACCGCCATGGGCCTGAATCCGCCCTCCCAGGGACGCGTCTTTTTGTCGGGTGACGACATCACAAAGAAGGCGGAGGCCGAATTGTTCGATGTGCGCAGCAAAATGGGCATGCTGTTCCAGGAGAGCGCTCTTTTCGACTCCATGACCGTTGCCCAGAATGTGGCCTATCCGCTCATCAATCAAAAGGCCTTCCATGCCATGCCCCGCGACAAAATGGTCGAGTCGGTGCGCGATTCGCTGCGCTTCGTCGAGCTCGAGCAGACCATGGAAAAGTATCCGAGCGAGCTTTCCGGTGGCATGCGCCGCCGCGTCGCCATCGCCCGTGCCGTGGTGGCCAAACCGCCTCTGCTGTTTTACGATTCGCCGACCGCCGGTCTCGATCCCATCACCGCCCACACCATCATGGCGCTCATCATAAAAGAGCGGGATGTGGATAATACTACAGCTTTGGTGGTCACCTACCGATACCAGGATGGGAACCTGGTGGCCAATTTCCGCTACAATTCTGGAAGTGGCAGGCTCGATCAGGCGGGGACCTCGGGCACCAACACGATCTTTATGGTCCTCCGGGAAGGGCGCCTGATTTTTGAAGGCGGCCAGGCCGAACTGGAAGCCTCTTCCGATCCGTACATAACCAAGTTTGTGAAGCGCCCCGAAAAGAATGCGGCATAACGTCTTGAAAGCGTAATTATGGCATCGCAGAAGCGTGTACATTGGGCGGAGTTGCGAGTCGGCGTGGTCTCGACGATTGCCATGATCATCGCTGCCGTGCTCATTTTTCTGCTGAGTGGAAAAAGTAATATTTTCCAGCCCGAGGTCGTGCTGCGTACCTATATGGAAGATTCCGCGGGCATCGCGGAAAATGCGGAAGTCCGCCTGAACGGCATCTATATCGGACATATCTACAGAGTGCAACTCTCCGGATCGCACGATCCGAAACGTACCGTGGAAATTCAGATGAAGGTTAACCGCCGCTATCTGGACCTGATCCCGGACGATTCGACCGCTACCCTGAAGGCCGCCAATTTGCTCGGCGATAAATACATCAACATCACCAAGGGCACTCATCCGAAGCACGTCCAGGCCGACGGCGAAGTGGCCTCGATAACCACTCAGGATATTCCCGAAATCATGGCCCAGGCCTCGGGACTCCTCGCCCAGTTCAAGACCATTCTGGGACGCGTGGATGGAATTCTCGCCGTGGTGGATTCAGGCCAGGGAAATCTCGGCAAGCTGCTCAAGGACGATTCTCTCTATGATCGTTTGAACGCGACCGCGGGCGAAGTGGAGCAGATCGTCAAAGACGTGCATGACAGCAACGGCACCATCAGCCATCTGCTCTATGACGAGGGCTTTTACAACCAGATCCGCCAGCCCATTCAGCGCCTCGACGACATGCTGGCGCAAGTGCAGCAGGGGCGCGGTTCGGCCGGTAAGCTGCTCTATGATCCCGCGCTTTACGACGAAGCCCACGCCAGCCTGACGGAAGCGAAAAAGTTGCTCGACGATCTGAACGCCGGCAAGGGCACGGCGGGAAAATTCCTCAAGGACGACGATGTTTATAAACAGCTCGATCTTGTGGAGCAGAAGGTCAACACCGCCATCGACAAGATCAATTCGGGACAGGGGACGATCGGCCAGCTGATGGTGAATCCACAGCTCTACGATTCAATCAACGGGGTCACGCGGGAGTTGAACAGCCTGCTGGTTGACGTGCATAAAAATCCAAAGAAGTTCCTGCACATCAAACTGGCAATCTTCTAATGTAGGGCAGGTTGTAAACCTGCGGCCGATTGGTAATCGGCCTCCCGGTGCGACCACTATGCGCAGGCTCATCGTTAACGCGGACGATTTCGGCTACACCCACGACGTGAACCAAGGCATCGTCGAAGGTCACCATAACGGCATTGTCACTGCCACTACGCTCATGGCGAACGGAAACGCATTCGAGAATGCCGTAGCCCTGGCCCAGGATACGCCCACACTCGACGTAGGATGCCATGTAGTACTGGTCGAAGGGAGCAGCGTCCGCGACCCATCACGCCAACTTCCCCAGACACTAAAGCAACTAATCCAGGCGCTCATCCGACGGGATTTTCCCGTGTATGAGGAAATATCGGCGCAGGTGCAAAAGCTGATTCGAGCCGGAATCCATCCAACTCACATCGACTCCCACAAGCACACCCATCTGCTCCCGCCGGTCCTCGAAGCCGTAGCGAAGGTGGCACGCGAATTCGATATCCAGTGGGTGCGGCGCCCCTTCGATTTCGGCGTCGACAACAAAGCGCGCCTCGTAAAGCGAACGGTAGCGATGGGAATGGGATTGATGCGGCCCCGCTTCGCCGCCGCCCTAAACGGCTTGCGCACCACCGATCATTTCACCGGCTTTCAAATCACCGGCGCCTTGAATGACGAGCGCCTGGAGCATACGCTCGAACAACTGCCCGAAGGCCTCACCGAGTTCATGTGCCATCCCGGTAGTCTGGGCCCGGAACTGCGTAACGCACGCACCCGTCTGAAAGAAAGCCGAGCCATCGAGTTGGCCGCGTTGGTTTCGCCAAAAACACGCAGCGCACTGGAACGCCACGGCATCGAGATCGTTAGCTTTCGTGGAATATAGCGCCCTCACGGGCGCGCGCTCAGCGTAAACACCACGTCGATTTCCGTGATCACCTCCACCGGCGCGCCGTTGAGCAACGTGGGCTGATAACGCCACTGCTTTACCGCGTCCAGAGCGGAGTTGGCCAACAGCGGCGGTCCGCTCATAACCCGCAGGTTTTGGATGCTGCCATCGGCCGCGATAACCGCCTGCAGTTTGACTCTGCCCTGGCTGTGCGTGGCTATTGCCAGCGGCGAATAATGCGGCTGAGGACCGAAGATCAGTTTCGCCGCTTGCACACCGATGCCGACGCGCAGGGGTCCAGCTTGCGGCGCGGCGACGGGCTTAACGGATGGCGCGGGCGAAGGAGCGCGCTGCGGCAGTTCAGGCACGATCCCCGCAATGGGAGAAGGTCCGCCCAATCCCGTCGTCACCCCGAGGTCCGTAGGCGGAGCATCCATCGTATCCACCACGCCGATGTGCGCCGGAACGTGCATGGGCACGGCCGCCGGCGCATTAAATACCCGCCGCGGAGCCATCGGCGCACTACGCGCGACTGCCTTTATTTCCGGCGGCTTCATAGTAGTCAGCGGTGTCAGCGACACATGAACAGGCACCTCAACGTTCAAACGCAGAACTTCCGGATGCAGCAGAGGATATATCAGCACTACCGCAACGACTCCCGTTTGCAAAGCAAGTGAGACAGCCACCGTCCACGGTTTGCGCGTGCGCGCGTTGTTGTTGACAAAGGTTCGTTCGAACATTTCGCGGCTCCCGACACCACGGTAGACACCGGGTTCGCGGATAAGTTCCATACCACAACGCGCGGGATATTGTACATTCGATCTGTGGCGTTATGTGGTCGCGATGGCGAGATACGCCGAATCGTCGAAGATTGCCGCCGGGATCGCCCGGTCGTGGTGATTGCCGAACCTGGCCTGGGCGCTACTTCACTCCTCAAAGCCGGCGTGGCTCCGGCATTACGCGCCGACGGATTCATCACCGTGACATTCGGCGATTGGCAGGGCCCATTCGCCGCCAACCTTAGAGAGACGGTTGGCGAGGCCGTGCGAACTCAGATAGACGATCGCTTCTCCGCCCAGCCCGAAACGCTCAGCGAGATGATGTACCGCATCGTCCAGCAAACCGGCAACCGGGCCGCCTTGCTGCTGGACCGCTTCGAAGACTACCTGGGCGCTCACTTTGGTACCGACCTCGCGGAATTCTTCGATGCCGAACTGGCGGATGCCATCTCGCGGCACGACGGCGTTTTCGTGATCGCCATTGACCAGCTCGCGATCCCTGCTCTCGAGCGCTTTTCCCAGTTGATTCCCAATCTTTTCGGCTACAAGGTCACGCTCTCGCCCCTGTCTCCGGATGCCGCGGGAGAAGTGGTTGCGCGCATGGCCGAAGAGCGTGGACTGTCCTTCGAACCGGACGCGGCCCGCGCTCTGATCGCTGCGCCGGCTGCCGCATTCAACGGAGGCGTGCATCCATATTTCCTCACGTGCGGCGCGGCCCGCCTGCTGGACGCGGAGATCCGTCTGAATTCCCGCGTGGCGAGGATCCCCACTCTCGACAGTCTCGGCGGCGCGGATCGCCTGATCATGGAATCGCTCGATGCGCGCATCGGCGAACTGAACAAGCCGCACAGCGAATTGTTCTTTCGCTGGTGCGGAATTCTGATCTCGCCTGAAGGCCGCGCGCTCGCGGTGACGGAAAAGGCTCTCACGGAATGCTCCGGCAAACTGCACCGATCTGTCCCGGAACTGCTGCCGATTTTGATGAAGATAGGCCTGCTCAGAACCTTTGAAATATCGGGCACGCCCCGCTACGAGCTGGGCCATCGATCCATGGCGCCGATCGTGCGCGATTGGTGGCAAAGGCGCCAAGCCGCCGCCGCCGCTCGCGAAAAAAGGAAGCTGCGCCTCCAGGCGATGTCCGTCGGGGCAGTGTCTATTCTGGTGATGATCTACGCGGTGTGGCTGTTTATGAACGGAAGGAAATAGCTACATCTTGTAGCGGCCCAGGTCTTCGTCGCCAAGATTTTCGAGATACCGTTTCAGCTCCTGATTGGTGTTGAGCTTATCCGAAACTCCGCTCGCGCTCTTGGCCGATTTCAGCACGGCCTCGTCGACAAAGATGGGGCAATCGAGACGCAGCGCCAGGGCCAGTGCATCGCTCGGCCGGGAATCCACCGAGATCAGTTCGCCGTTGCGCTCCACCCAGATCACCGCGAAAAACGTGTCTTCCTTCAACTCGTTAACGACCACCTTGCGGATGCCCGCGTCGAGACCGTGCAGCAGGGTTTTGATCAAATCGTGCGTCATCGGGCGCGGCGTTGAGACTTTCTCGATCTCCAGAGCGATGGCGTTGGCCTCATAGATACCGACCCAGATGGGAAGCACGTTGTTGCTTCCCACGTCCTTCAGGATGACGATCGGCATGCTGGTTACAGGGTCCATCATCAATCCGCGGATCTTCATCTCGACTTCCATGCATTTATTACAACACAACCCCAAATCTCCCAACCTGCGTGGGGCAGGTACCTGTCCCACAACTTCAATGACCGGCGGGGACGGGAACGGCCAGCGGGATCTGCGCCAGATCCACCCACGCGCCGGGGGCCACGTTCTGGACGAAACTCAGGCGTTCCACAAAGAAGCTGCGGGGGCCATTCCAGGACGCCCAACGGTCGCGAGCTATCTGCGTCAGTGCGTCGACCTGCTCCGCTGTAATGTCCTGCGCGATGGTGATGTGGGGATGGTAAGGGAAAGGTCCGTCGTACTCCAACTGTCCTGCGTTCAGGTTTTCATGCAGCGCGTGGAGTTCATGTTCGCCGCGGGCGAGGCTGATGTATATAACGTTGGACTTGGGAAAAATTTCGATGCTGCCGAGTCGAATCTCAAAGGGCGGAAAAAGCCGGCACTCTTCCTCAAGCCTTTCGACGCTTTCCTTGATTTCAGCCGTCAGAGGGCGCGGCGGCAGAATGGTGACATGCGCGCGCGGACTGCAGTCGGGAGTAAGGTCCAGGCGGAGGCGGTCAAGAAAGCCGGCTAGCGGATCCGGTAAATAGCTGACAAGCGCAAACTGATTCAGCGTGCGCCGTCCCCCAGGGAGGCACGACATTGCTTTTCTTATTGTACTCGCGGCAGCATAGTTGTCCAACCAATAGCCGTCCTGTAACCCTCAGATAGTGAGACTTTGCTTTTGCTCCGGAGGGCTTGCGGGGCTGCGGAAGCTGGAAAATTTCTTCAGCACGTCGAACCAGAACGGCGATCCGAGAGAGACGGCGGTTATGGTCAGGGACCATCCGACAATGCGTGAGAACCAGAACCCGAAGTTGCCGGTGAGGGCAACCCCATCCCATCCAAGCACGTTACCGGGAGGGTTGCCCGCATCCGTTGCCACTCGAAACCGATACAGCATGTTGAGCGTGTCGGCGTTCAGGATCAGAGTGATGCCGGCTGCGATCACGCCGTTCCAGAACTGAGCGCGCTGTTTGTACCAGTTGGAGGCGCGGCCCATGGCATCGTCGAACCAGGTTTCGAAACTGGCTTGCGCGCGAGCGACGTCACGCTCGGTGTTCTGAATCAGCGCGAGGAGGGAAGTCCTTACGGATCCCGGGGGTAGAGTGTCGATACCGGTCTCGAGGTCGGCGAAGGTGATGGGGCCCTCGACCTGCGCGGTCGCGAGATCGATCAGCGCGTTGCTGAAGGAACGTGCGGGAAGATACTGTGGGTGATTGCCGTTTCTCATGAGCCCGCCGATCAGGGGATGGGCATAGAAGGCGTCGAGGAAGCTCAGTCCCTCGGCGATACTCTGATCTGTCAGCAGTTGGCGGATGGCCGCGCGCAGGTTCGAAGCGCGGGCATTGACCAGGCGCGCCAGCCATTCGTTCACGGTGGTGCAGAACGCGGCCAGGATAAAATAAATCAGCGAGGCCCCGATGGCGGCTTCAAGCATGGCCGAACCAAGAAATCCGTTCATAGTAAAGTCCTCCTGAGACCGCTTACCTGCCTGGAAACTAGCACGGGGCGTGTGCCAAAGCTGGCTGGCTAAGCCCTGACGCTGCTGCTAACTGATAGATGAGGTTAGAGTTTCACGATATTTTCGATGCTTGTGACTGGCTTTAGGCGGTTGTGTTAGAATTATGGTTTCCCGGAAAATAAGTCATGCCAAAACTTAAGACACACAAAGGTGCGTCTAAACGATTTAAGAAGACCGGGACGGGGAAAGTTGTCAGGGAACACGCGTTTGCCCGGCACATTCTTACGTCCAAATCGCGTAAGCGGAAGAACAAGCTCCACAGTTCCGTGGTAGCCGACGAATCCGATCAGGCGAAGTTGAAGAGGATGATTCCCTACTAGGAATCCGATTTAAACAGCGAGCGAACGGAGCCACCGCACGTGCCCGATTTGCCGCCGGTGCGTTTATAACGCGCCAGTAATTGAAACCCAACCAGGAGACGAAACGTGCCCAGAGTAAAACGTGGTACCAAACGCCGGGCGAATCGCGCCAAAACGCTGGAGCGCGCGTCCGGATTCTTTTTAACCAAGAGCAAACTCCATCGTTCCGCGCAGGAAGCCGTGGAGCGCGCGCTGAAATTTGCATACACCGGCCGTAAACAGAAAAAGCGGCAATATCGCTCGCTGTGGATTGTTCGTATCGGCGCTGCGGCTCGCGAACTGGGGCTTTCTTACAGCCAGTTCATGCACGGGCTCAAGCTGGCGGGCATTGAGCTGGATCGCAAGGTTTTGGCTGAGACGGCCACCGCCGATGCGGCGCAGTTTGCACAGTTAGGCGCGCAGGTGAAGGCCGCCCTGGCCGGCGCCGGTCAATAGTCAATTCTCATGCCTATCGTGGATCAGGAAACCGACGTCGATAGTCTCGCCCATCTTGAAGAACGCATTCAGCGTGCGGTTGCGCTGGTAGTTCGGCTCCGGCAGGAGAAAGATGCGGCGCTGAAGGAACTGGCGGAAACACAGGCTGCCTGGGAGGAATCTCAGACCGCCAATCAGAAACTCAGCGGGGAGCTGGAAGCGCTGCGGGCGGAGCGTAAGCAGGTTCGCGGACGCATTGAGAAATTGCTGGGGCACATCGACGAACTGGGCGCGGCATAAATCACGTTACGCCGGAAGTGCGTAGAATAGGTGAAGCACGCCGCTTCCCGCTTTTCCCATGCCCAGGCAGTCTGTTCGCGTACATATATTCAATCAAACCTACACGCTGCTCGCCGACGATGACGACGCAGGGGCGCTGCAGGAAATCGCGCATCAAATCGACGAGTTGATGACTTCCATCGCCGGCCGGTCGAATTCGGGAGATTCGACGCGCGTGGCTGTGCTTGCGTGCCTTCACCTCGCCGATAAATTGCGCTCCGCGGAAAAGAAGCTGAAGTCGCTCGAAGGTCAATCCGAACGGATCGCCGCCATGCTCGAAGAAGCGCTGCAGTAGAGCGGGAATGCGCACGATCCAGGCGACCCGTTACGTAACGCCTCTCCGCGAAGGGGGTTCATTGCCCGCCATTGTCGAAGCCGACGACTGCGGCTTGTATGTGCTCAAGTTTCGCGGCGCGGGGCAAGGGCCGCTGGCTCTGGTGGCGGAACTGATCGCGGGAGAAACCGGCCGGGCTTTAGGTATTCAGGTGCCGGAATTAGCGCTGATGGAAGTGGATGCCGCGCTGGGATCGAATGAGCCGGACCAGGAAATCCGCGAATTATTGCTGGCCAGCGTAGGCGTGAATCTGGGGCTCGACTATCTTCCGGGGTCCATGATGTTCGATCCGGCGGCGAAAACACTGGTTGATCCCTTCATCGCGTCGAGCGGCGTTTGGTTCGATGCATTTATTACTAACGTAGACCGGACCGCGCGTAATCCTAACCTGCTGTGGTGGCACAAGTCGCTCTACTTCATCGACCATGGCGCCAGTCTTTACTTTCACCATGCCTGGCGTGATATAGAGAAGAGCGCCGCCAGTGTATTTCCCGCCATTCGCGATCACGTACTGTTGCCATGGGCAAGTAAAATTGCCGAAGTGGACGGGGTGATGCGCTCCCGTCTGAGCGAGCGGCTGTTTACAGATATATTGAGGCAGGTTCCGGACCGGTGGCTGTTGCCCGAGCCAGCAGTTCCGACTCCCGATGCCAAGCGCCGCGGATATGTCGATTGGCTGTCCCTTCGCCTGCTTGCCGCGCCGGCGTTTACACAGGAGGCCCTGCGTGCCCGCGCAAAACTCTTTTGATTTTGCGACCATTCGCGTGGTTCCGCGGGTGGACCGCGAAGAGTTCGTCAACGCCGGCGTCATTGTGTTCTGTCTGGGGCAGAAATTCCTGCGGGCGCTGGTGCACGTGGACGAGGCAAGGCTCAGTGCCTTGTGGCCAGACCTGGATCTGAATCTCTTGCGTGAAAATCTGGCGGTGTTCCCGAAGATCTGCAGCGGCGCGGAGGATGGCGGTCCTATCGCTAAGTTATCTCTGCGCGAACGCTTTCACTGGCTGGTAGCTCCGCGCAGTACGGTAATTCAAATTTCACCCGTTCACAGCGGCCTTTGCGAAGCGCCCGAATCGGTACTCGAAGAGTTATTCCGCCAGTTGGTTTTGCGATAAGTTGCTGCGTCCCGCAAGCAGGCGGTGGCGCGGAAATCAGCTTAAAAGAAGGCCAGCTTCAGGGGCGCGGTTCGGTGACTACGGTTGGCGCCGGGTCTGATTTTTGATCTGGGGCCTTAGCCTTGGGCTTAACCGCTTCCACTCGCACAGCCAGCATGTTGAGGCGCGCGTCGCGCGTAGCGTCCACGGTTACATTTTCGTCATGATGGAAATCCGCCGCTTTCGCCGGCTTGCCGTCACGAATGAATTTGGTGGAACCCGTGATGTACATCTGCATGGTCTGGCCATCCTCGACCGCTATGAGGAGGCGTTTTTTGTCGGCCGATTTAAACGTGCCCACAAAGGTGGCGATGGCATCGACGGCCGGCCCGCCCTGAATATTGGGATTCTGCCGCTGCGGCTGTGGGTACTGCTGCCTCGGGTAGGGATATTGCAGCAACAGAAGCGCCACAACGAGATTTGCGCCAGTCATATTGTCATATTAGCGCCAGAAACGGCGCCAGAGCTAAACTCAAATTGTGGCGGCCAATCTCCTGCCCGCGACGGTGGCAGTCGGCGATTTGGCCGAGCGCCCCGGCATTCGCGAGGCGCTCCAGTGGTTCACGCGCGAGAAGCAATGGGTGAACGACATCCATCTGCAGCTCTGCCGCGTTCCCGCGCCCACATTTCTGGAACAGCAGCGCGCCGAGTGGATGACGGCGCAGTTCCGCTCGCTCGGATGGCATGCCGGAATAGACCGCGCCGGCAATGTGCTGGCTTCTCTGCTTCCCGATCCCTCCGGCCCGCTGATCGCCATTACCGCGCACCTCGATACAGTGCTCGCCCCGCGCCTCAAAGACGATATTTCCATCGATCGCGACGGCGATTTCCGCGGCCCCGGAGTTTCCGATAATGGCGCCGGTCTGGCGGCACTGCTGGCACTGGCCCGGGCCATCGAAGCCACTCCATTCTCCGGTGAGGCGGCGGATGTTCGCGACGCGTTCTGGAACCGGGTCTTGCTGATCGCCAACGTCGGCGAGGAGGGTGAAGGTAACCTGGCGGGCATCCGCCATATCTGCCGCCAACCGGATCTGATCAACCGGATTCGCGCTTTCCTGGTGCTGGACGGCGCGGCGACCGACCATATAACTTGCCAGGCGCTGGGCAGCCGCCGCTTCGAGGTAACTTTTACCGGATCGGGCGGCCATAGCTGGAGCGATTTCGGAATCGGCAATCCAGTGCATGCGCTCAGCCGGGCGATGGCTTCGTTTGTGGATAACCGGCCGCTCGATCCGCGGTCCAATCCGAAGGTGGCCGTCAACGTGGGAATTATTGAAGGCGGGTCCAGCGTGAACTCGATTCCGGCCAGCGCGCGCGCCAAAGTGGATATACGCTCCGAAAACAACGAAAAAATTGAAGACCTGGTGGCCGCGCTGCACAGTGCGGTCAGCCGCGCGGAAGACATCGAAAATTCGCGCGCTCTGGGCAGTAAGGTCACGGTTAAAATCCGCGAGATTGGCAGCCGGCCCGCGGCGCAGCTTCCGAGCGACGCACCGATTCTGGCATTCCTCCGCGCGGTGGACGCTCACCTGGGTATCCGCTCGCGCCTTGATTGCGCTTCCACTGATGCCAACATCCCGCTCTCGCTGGGACTGCCAGCGGTATCGATCGGAGCAGGCGGGCAGGGTGGGGGCGCCCATACGGCATCCGAATGGTATAGCCCGGCAGGGCGGGATCTGGGACTGAAGCGCGTGCTCCTCACCGCTGCCCTGCTCTTGCGGGACAGCGCGCCGGAATGAAATCGGTTCGTGCCGAACTGACGCTGGTGGGAACGACCGTAGTGTGGGGCACGACTTTTGTGGTAGTTAAGTCGGCGCTGACGGAGGTTTCCCCTGTTCTGTTCCTCGCGCTGCGTTTCAGTGTGGCGGCGCTGGCGCTGATAGCTGTCTCCTTTACTTACGAGCGCTGGCGCGGAATCGGCCGGAAAGGAATGGTGCCGGGGATCGCGGCGGGTTGCCTTTTGTTCGTAGCTTACGTCTTTCAGACAATGGGCCTGGAACTGACCACACCCTCGAAGTCGGCCTTTCTGACGGGTTTGTCGATTCCGATGGTACCTTTGGCGAGTTCGCTCGTCTACAGAAACAGGCCGCGAGCCATCGAGGTGGCCGGGATTTTAATCGCCTCGTTCGGTATGGCATTGATGACACTGCCTGCGGGAAGTTTCGGCATGAGCCGAGGAGACCTGTTCAGTGTTCTGTGCGCGGTGGTTTTCGCGCTGCATATTGTGGTAGTCAGCCACTACTCGCCCATGATCGGCTTTGAGACCATTGCCCTGATGCAAGTGGTTACGGCGGCATTGCTGGGGATCGTGTCGTTCCGCTCCTTCGGGCCGGTGCGGCTGCACGCGACGGCGGGAGTGGCAGCAGCCGTGCTGATTACGGGTCTGCTGGCTACGGCGCTGGCTTTTACCGCCATGGCATGGTCGCAGCAATACACGACGGCCAGCCGGGCGGCTTTGATATTTGCTCTGGAACCTGTCATCGCCTGGCTGACTTCGTATGTGCTGACAGGCGAAGCGATGTCGGGACGCGGTAAAACCGGAGCTGTACTGATACTGGGCGGCGTATTGCTGGTGGAACTGCGCCGCGGAGTTGAAACGGGTGCTGGCAGAAGAGCATCCGATCATAATGATAGTGCGGCAACGCCCGATGTATAATTTGGGCAACTGCGCTCTTACGAGGAGTTAACAATAAACCCATGAGTTTCTACGACAAAGTGCGAAGACAGAAAGTTTTGTCATTCTCGCTGATCCTCTTCACGCTGGCGATCGGCGTACTGATCGGCACATTAGTGCAGACCGGCGCGAAGGCCGCGAAGGAGCAGGTTGTGGCGCCGGACGCCACGCCGCTGACCATCCCCAGCCCAGTTCAGGTGCAGAACGAATTCTCGAAGATCGCCAAGCGCCTGGAGCCGTGCGTGGTGAACATTCGAACCGAATACATCCCCAAGAAGCAGACTACCACGCAGAACAGGCCAAATCCCCAGTTCCGCCGCCGGCAGCAACAGCAGGATCCGGATGAGGGCGGTGATGACGACGATAACGGCATGCAACAGTTCTTCCAGCGCTTCTTCGGCAGCCCGAATGGCGGTAATGGTGGCGGCTCTCAGTTTGGCGAGCCGCAGGAAACGCCGAGTGCGGCGGAAGGCTCCGGCGTGGTGGTCGACAGGAACGGCTACATCCTTACCAACAATCACGTGGTGGAAAAAGCCACGCGCATTAAAGTCAAGTTCATGAACGACGACACCGAGTATACGGCGCGTGTCATCGGCACCGATCAGGACACGGATCTTGCCGTGATCAAGGTGGACAGGACCAATCTGGTGGCCGCGAAGATCGGCAATTCCGATGCCCTGCAGGTGGGCGATTGGGCGATGGCTATCGGTTCGCCGTTCGGATTCCAGGAAACGGTGACAGCCGGTATTATCAGTGCGCTGGCACGCGACATTGGCGAGGGAGCGACTACCTTCCAGCACTTCATTCAGACGGATGCAGCGATCAATCCCGGCAACAGCGGCGGCCCGTTGCTGAACATCAATGGCGAAGTTATCGGCATCAACACTATGATCGCCAGCCGCAGCGGCGGATACCAGGGAATCGGTTTCGCCATGCCGATTAATACCGCGGTGAAGGTCTATAACGACATCATCAAGCAAGGCCACGTCACGCGCGGCTCGGTCGGCATTGGTCTGCAGTCCGACAACAACTCCGAATTGCTCAAGGTCTACGGAGCCGAGCACGGCGTCTTCGTTTCGAAGGTTTTCCCCGACACTCCCGCCGAGAAGGCTGGGATGAAAGTCGAGGACGTGGTGACGTCGATCAATGGCAAGCCGATTAATAAGGGGCAGGATCTGATCGACATCGTAGCCGACAGCGAGGTGGGCAGCACCTTAAAGTTCGGCATCATTCGCGACAAGAAGCCGATGACTCTGAACATTGTGGTGGGCGACCGGACCAAGACTTTTGCCGAGCAGTACGGTGGCAAACCGACTGGGCCCGACAGTTCGTCCGGAGCCATGGAGATGCGGTTCGGGATGACCGTGCAGCCTCTCAACTCGAGCCTTCGTCAGCAGATGGGCTTGAAGGGTACGACCGGAGTGTTGGTGGCTTCGGTGGAACCCGGTTCCTTTGCCGACGATATCGGCCTCGCCAAGGGCGACGTCATCGTGGAACTCAACCGGCAGGCGGTGAGCCAGCCCGAAGACGTCAAGAAGATCCAGAGCACCCTCAAACCGGGGGACGCGGTCGCCTTCCACATCATGCGGCAGGCGGTGGGTTCGCGCGGCGGCGGCGAGTGGACTTCGGCTTTCGTAGCCGGCAAAGTGCCCGACACCGGCAACCAGTAAGTCTGGTTTGCAGGATACAATCTGAAGGGGGCGGAGTAATCGCCCCCTTCTTTTTTTGTTTTTATGAGATTCGGCCAGCTGATTGTGTTCCCGGCGGTTCTGGCGGCCTCGTTAGCCGCGCTTCCGCAGACGGCTCCGCCCACGCAGAAGAAGACCTCAGCCGTTAAGAAAGCCTCTCCAGGATCGGGGGGAAAGACTTCGCCCAAAGCGGCGTCCGGATCGACTGTCAAGACAACCGGCAAAACAACCGGCAAAACGGTTGCAAGGCGCAAGGGAAAGTCCGGAGGCCGTCCCGTCGCCAAGACCACCTGGCAACCCCGGCAGCAGACTCCTACGCCGGAACGCTACAAGGAAATCCAGCAGGCTCTGGTCGACAAGGGATATCTCAAATCGGAGCCGAGCGGGGTCTGGGACGCGGATTCGACGGAAGCATTGCGTCAGTTCCAGACCGACCAGAAGCTCACGGCCACCGGCAAGATTACGGCGCCTTCGCTGATCGGACTTGGTCTGGGGCCCAGCACCGCGGGGCCGCCTGCCAACTCCCCGACGCCGCCCCCAGTGGAGCCGCCCAAACCGTGACGGGGCCCGTCCAATGGGTCTCTCCGGCTGGTAAATCTTTGCGCCTTGAACGGGGCGATATCACGCGCGTCGAAGCGGATGCCATCGTCAACGCGGCCAATTCGCGGCTCGCGGGGGGTGGAGGAGTGGATGGTGCCATCCATGACGCGGCTGGGCCATCCGTAATGGCTGAGTTGGATCAAATCCGCGGGAAGATCAGGCACTGCCCTGCCGGCAAGGCGGTCCTGACCAAAGCGGGACGTCTGAAGGCTGAATACATCATCCATGCGGTCGGTCCTGTATACCGCGGCGGCGGAGAGGGGGAGGCCGAACTCCTCGCCTCGTGCTACCGCGAATCGCTGCGCATGGCGGCGGAACTGGGCCTGCGTTCCGTAGCCTTACCCGCTATCAGCACCGGGATTTACGGCTATCCATTGAACGAGGCGGCTGAAATCGCTGTTCGCGAAACGGCGGGTTTTCTTGCGCAGCCAGGTAGCGTGGAGGATGTTCTTTTCGTTCTTTTCGGCAGCGATGCGTTTGAAAGCTTTCAGGCCGCGCTAAGATTGCTCTGCGCATGATTGAGTTCACAACGCCGGAACTGACGGCGCCCGACGGCAGCATCGTTGGCCTCATTGAAGAAAGCCAGTCGCATCTCTCGGCTACGGGCGTTCCGCGTCTCGGCCCCGACGACCCGCTTCCCCAATCCCCGGGCAATTTCATCCTCGACTATCCCTTATCTAAGTCGAATGCCGTCGCCCGGGCGCGCGCGATTTCCCATCTGGTGGATTTGCGGCGGGCCGGTGCCACCCTGGTGCTGGTTTCGCATGACGAGACGCTGCTGGAAAAATGCGCCGACGAGATCTGGTGGTTGCGCGACGGTGTGCCGGTGGCGCGGGGCGATCCGGCCGACGTTCTGCCGCTCTACCGCCGCCACGTGGCCGCCGCACTGCGAGCAGCCGGGAACGGCATCGTGGCTCCACTAGCGCCCGCCCTTCGCAATGGCGACGGACGGGCCGTTCTCGAGAGCATTGAACTGACCGGCGAGGACGGCCAGCCCTCTATAGTGTGGCGCAGCGGCGAAACGGTGTCTATACGCGTCCACGTGCGATATGCCAGCCATGTCGAGGACCCCGTGATCGGCGTTTTGATCCGTACACGCATCGGCCTGAACGTTTACGGTACCAACACCGAGCTTGAAAACCTGCACGTGGGACCAGTCGCCGCGGGGGATCGGGTGCGCGTGACTTACCGATTCAGGTGCGATCTTTGTCCCGGCGATTACACGATTACGGCGGCATCGCACGATCCCGATGGTTTGTGGCACGACTGGCAGGAAGACGCGGTAGCGTTTGCGGTGTCCGATTCCCGCTATACGGCAGGCGTGGCGAATCTGCGTGCCCAGGTCTACGCGGAAGTTACGCGGGCATAGCCGTGGGAGTCGCAGATCAGGGCCAGTCGGCCAGCACATAGCTCATCACTGCAAACGCGGCGACGCATTTGCGAAAATCGTCCGGACCAATCTTGTCGAAGGTATCGGCCTGGGTGTGATGATAATCCCAGTAATGCTCCATCACGGTTCGGAGCCCCAAAGTAGGCACACCGGCGTTCATCAAGGGCTCGATGTCCGCCTCCACGCCACCCGCCTGGATCTTGTCCGCCCCAATGCGCGTCAGTAGCCGGGCAATCGCGTTGGCGCGGTCGGCGAAATCGCCCCCGCGTGGACTTGACCCGGCGGCCAGATCGAAGCCGATGGGAGCTTCCGCGCCTCCATCCATTTCAATAGCGGCGTAATGGCTGCTCGCCCGATCGCCCAGCCAGGCGCGATACGCCGTGCCGCCGTTGCCGCTATTCTCCTCACTGGTCCAGAAAACCACACGGATGGTGCGCCGGGGCTGTAAGCCAAGCTGCTTCATTAACGCGACCGCCGCGAGCGCCGCCATCACACCGCCACCATCGTCATGCGCGCCCTGCCCCACGTCCCAGGAGTCGATATGGCCGCCGATCGCCACTACTTCGTCCGGCTTTTCGCGGCCCACGATCTCGCCCATCACGTCCGCCGAATCGGCGTCGGGTTCGAAATGCGCGTCCATCTGCAGGTGCACGCGGACGTGCTGGCCGGATTGCGTCAGATGGTGGATCCAGATGGCATCTTCAACCGAAACCGCGGCCGCCGGGATCTTTGGATCGGAATCCGTGTAGCCCAGCGCGCCCGTATGCGGATCGCGCAAACTGCGTGGGGTGACCGAACGGACCAGCGCCGCCACTGCGCCCAGCCGTGCGGCACGCGAAGGGCCGGATCGACGATAGACCACCGTCTGCCCATAGCTGACGAAAGGAGCGTCGTAGAGCACGATCTTGCCCTGCACCCCGGCGCGTCCCAGCTTTTCCAGTTCTTCGAAGGTCGATACGGCAACCACTTCCGCCGTAATCCCGCCCTTCGGCGTTCCAATGCTGTCGCCCAATCCCAGCATGAAGAGAGACTTAGGCGCCTGACCGGGCGGCACGGGCTCCAGCAGTTGGGCCGATTCACTGCCGCGTACCCAATGCGGAACCTTGACCGGAATCGTGCGCACATTAGCCAGACCGGCCCGCTTCATTTCGTCGGCCGACCACGCGATGGCCTGGTCGAGAGCCTTCGATCCGCTAAGCCGGTTACCGATCCGGTAGCACAGATATTCCAGCCGATTCAGGCCGGCATCGTCTTTGAGAGCTGCATCGATCAGCCGGTCGGCGGTATCGCGATACGGCTCGACGCCAGCAGAGTCGGCTGCATGGAGCGAAGCGGCGAGAACGCAAAGAATTACCAGGCGAAGCATCCTAACCATTTCAGCACGTTGAAATTAGCCAATGGGACAGTGGCGCGACCGTAGCCGGGTCCACAGCGGACCACCGTCCAATTCGGACCATCGCCTATAATAATGACTTAACCCACATGCACCAACAACTCACCGAACGCCCGGTCGACCTCGACCCTCGCGAAACCGAGGAGTGGCTCGAGGCACTCGACCAAATCGTGGATGGAGCGGGGCCGGACCGGGCCACCTTCCTCCTCGAAAAGCTGACGGATCGCGCGCGTGACAACGGCGTCGAGATTCCGCTCCGCAGGACCACCGACTATATCAACACCATCCCCGCCGACCAGCAACTGCCTTACCCTGGCGATCGCGCTCTGGAGCGCCGCATCAAAAGCCTGGCCCGCTGGAATGCCATGGCGATGGTGTCGCACCAGAATAAGTACGACGACGGGATCGGCGGCCACATCGCCACTTATGCCTCGCTCGCGACGCTGCTCGAAGTGGGTTTCAATCATTTCTTTCACGGAAGCTATGGCGACCAGCCGGGCGACCTGATTTATTTCCAGGGGCACGCTTCGCCGGGCATCTACGCGCGCGCGTTTCTCGAAGGCCGGCTGTCGGAAGATCATCTCAACAATTTCCGCCATGAGCTGCGCGCCACCCCCGGGCTCTCCTCCTATCCCCATCCCTGGCTGATGAAGGATTTCTGGCAGTTCCCCACCGTGTCAATGGGGCTGGGGCCGATCAATTCCATTTACCAGGCGCGTTTCATGCGCTACCTCGAAAGCCGCAAGCTGATTCAAGCCACGCCGCGCAAGGTCTGGGCGTTCCTCGGCGATGGCGAGATGGACGAGCCGGAATCGACCGGGGCCATCGGGGTTGCGGTTCGCGAAAAGCTCGACAACCTCATCTTCGTCGTCAACTGCAATCTGCAAAGGCTCGACGGGCCGGTGCGCGGCAACGGCAAGATCATTTCGGAGTTGGAAGGTTTGTTCCGCGGCGCCGGCTGGAACGTGATCAAGTGCCTCTGGGGCTCCGAGTGGGATCCGCTTCTGGCCAAAGACACATCGGGTCGCCTCGTCCAGCTCATGAACGAATGCGTCGACGGCGAATATCAGTCGTTCAAGGCCAAGGGCGGCGCCTACGTGCGCAAAGAATTCTTCGGGCGCTATCCGGAAACGGCGGCACTGGTGGAGGACATGACCGACGAACAGATCGGCAGCCTGCATCGCGGCGGGCACGATCCGGTCAAAGTTTATAACGCCTACAAGCGCGCGGTTGAGCATACCGGCGCTCCCACTGTAATTCTCGCCAAGACCGTCAAGGGTTATGGATTGGGCGATGCCGGTGAAGCGCGCAACCCCGCCCACCAGAACAAGAAGCTGAAGGAAGCGCAGATCGAATATTTCCGCGCCCGGTTCGAGATTCCGATTCCGGATGAAGCGGCGCGTGAAGGCGCGTTCTATCGTCCGCCGGATTCGAGCCCCGAGATGGCTTACATGCAGGAGCGGCGTCGCGTGCTGGGCGGATATCTGCCCGTGCGCAAGCCTGCGCCTTCGCAAACCACGGCGCCGGGCGTCGACCTGATCGATGCGTTTCGCGGCGGGTCGAAAGACAAGAGCGATTCCACCACCATGGCCTTCGTGCAGTTGCTCAAGCGGCTGATGAGGGTGCCGGAAATCGGCAAGCGCATTGTTCCCATCATCCCTGATGAGGCGCGCACTTTCGGCATGGAAGACATGTTCCGCACCTACGGAATTTATGCTTCGGGTGGACAGCTTTACGAACCGCACGATGCCGACGTGCTGTTTACTTACAAGGAATCGAAGGACGGCCAGATTCTGGAAGAGGGCATCACCGAGGCCGGTTCGATGGCTGAATTCACCGCCGCCGGGACCGCTTATGCGAATTACGGCGTCGACACGATCCCCTTCTATATTTACTATTCGATGTTCGGCTTCCAGCGCGTTGGCGACCTGATCTGGGCCTTCGCGGACTCGCGCGGCAAAGGATTTCTGGTAGGTGGAACGGCCGGGCGCACCACGCTGAACGGCGAGGGATTGCAGCATCAGGACGGGCATTCGCTTTTGGTCGCGAGCACTGTCCCGACTATTGCAGCTTACGATCCGGCATTTGCATATGAAATCGCGGTGATTGTGCGCGAAGGCATCCGCCGCATGTATGAAAATCGCGAGGACCTTTTCTACTACCTGACGGTTTACAACGAAAACTACGTTCATCCGGCTATGCCAGAAGGCGCGGAGGAGGGCATTCTCAAGGGGCTGTATCTCTTTAAGAAAGCCGAGCTTCCGAAGGCGAAGGCGCGCGTGCAGTTGCTGGGCAGCGGTCCCATGGTCAACGAAGCGCTGAAAGCTGCGCAGATCCTCGGCGAGAAGTATGCGGTGGCGGCGGATGTGTGGAGTGTGACGAGCTACAGCGAACTTCGGCGCGAAGCGTTGAAGGTGGATCGCTGGAATCGACTGCATCCCGCTGAGGCGGCGCAGAAGCCTTACGTCCAGCAGGTGCTCGACGGTACCGATGGGCCGGTCGTTGCGGCATCCGATTACATGAAGATCGTGCACGATCAGATTGCGCCGTGGCTGCCGGGCCGCTTCGTTTCGCTCGGCACCGACGGCTTCGGTCGCAGCGATAACCGGACTCATTTGCGACGGCATTTTGAAGTGGATGCGCCGGCGATCGCGGCGGCGGCTCTGTCGAAACTGGCGCGCGACGGTAAGTTCGATCCGAAGAAAGCGCAGAAGGCAATCGCCGATCTGGAGATTGATGCCGAAAAGGCCGACCCGGCTACCGCGTAAAATGGACAGGCGGAAGCGCCTGTCCCAGATATTAAGTGAACATTCAACTTTCTCTTTCTTTCGGTTTCTCTTTCGAGGACCTCTATAGCCGCGACGCGTTGGTGCGCCTTGACGGTGTCTTCCTGCAACATCTGAAGGAAGCGAAGCCCGACTTATACCTTCGGCTGCAGGCTGCGCGGCTTGATCCCGTCTCCCTGCCCTCCAAGCGGGGTTCCGAGCTGATTATCGAAATCGCCCCGTATCTCGACGATTTCATCGGCCAACTCTTCGGCATTTCATCCGAACTCCGCGCATTGCAGGCGCGCCATAACGAGCTCGCGCCGCTCTATTTCGTGAAGCGCCAGTTCGTACAACGCAAAGCGCTCACTGGGCAGACTGCGGAGAAAGCGCTCGCGCTGGACGGCGAGGCGCTGGCAAGCGATCTCGAAACCCTGATGCTCGAACCGCTCACGGAGCGCAGCTTTGCCAGCCATGTGGCGAAGTGGCTGGACACTGAAGGCGAGCACAAAGAGCCGCTGCGCATCGCCGCACTCTACGCCACGTGGGCCGCTCTGACTCCCGCGGGCCGGAACAAGCACCGAGGCGGCATCCTGTTCAAGACTCCGCACAAGCTCGACATGTACCATCTGGTGCCTGCCGACGAGGTGGCCCATAACGGCCTGGTGCAGTTGCAGTTCGGCCCGGATCACTGGCGCACGCGCGAAGGCTTCCAACTGACCGACGCCGGTACCGATCTGACCGGCGCGCTCGATCAGGCGCACTACTGCATCAAATGCCATAACCAGGGCAAAGACGGCTGCTCGCATGGCCTGAAGGAAAAGGACGGCTCTTACAAATCCAGCGTCTTCGGCGTGAAGCTGGCCGGCTGCCCGCTCGACGAGAAGATCTCCGAGATGAACGTGGTGAAGGAGCATGGCGTGCCCATCGGCGCGCTGGCCGTGGTCACCATCGACAACCCAATGGCCGCGGCTACGGGGCATCGTATCTGCAACGACTGTATGAAGTCCTGCATTTTCCAGAAGCAGGAGCCGGTCGATATTCCGCAGATCGAAACCCGCACCCTGAAGGACGTCCTGGAACTTCCCTGGGGCTTCGAGATTTACGGCCTTCTGACGCGCTGGAATCCGCTGAATTTCTCGCGCCCGTATCCGCGCGCGGCAACCGATAAGAAGGTGCTGGTGGTTGGATTAGGTCCGGCGGGCTTCACCCTGGCGCATCATCTGATGAACGACGGCCACACCATCGCCGCCGTCGATGGCCTGAAGATCGAACCTCTGCCGGAGGATATTTCAGGCGTCAACGCCTACGGGCAGCGCGTGCCGTTTCGCCCCATCCACGATATTGCCGATGTCTATGAACGCCTCGACCAGCGCGTGATGGCGGGCTTCGGCGGCGTTGCCGAATACGGCATCACAGTTCGGTGGAACAAGAATTTTCTGAAAGTTATTCGGCTGTTGTTAGAACGGCGTGGCGAATTCGCCATGTTCGGCGGCGTGCGCTTCGGTGGCACTCTTACAGTCGACAGCGCCTTCGATATGGGCTTCGACCACATCGCGATGTGCGCGGGCGCCGGCCGTCCCACCGTGATCCCGATGAAGAATGGCCTGGTTCGCGGCGTTCGCCAGGCTTCCGATTTCCTGATGGCGCTGCAACTGACGGGCGCCGCCAAGTCCGATTCGCTGGCGAATCTGCAGATCCGCATGCCCATCGTAGTGATCGGCGGCGGGCTCACGGCCATCGATACGGCCACGGAATCGCTGGCTTACTACATCGTCCAGGTGGAGAAATTCCTCACCCGCTATGAGGCCCTGGTGCAAGATCTGGGCGAAGAAGATCTGCATGCCAGGTGGACGCCCGATGAAGCGTCGACCGCGCGCGAGTTTCTCGCCCATTCTCGCGCCATTCGTGAGGAACGCGCCAAGGCCGCGCGCGACGGCAGAAAGCCCCGCTTTATCGAACTGCTGAATTCGTGGGGCGGCGTTACCGTAGCTTACCGGCGGCGCATGATCGACGCGCCCAGTTACACTCTAAACCACGAGGAAGTCGCTAAGGCTTTCGAAGAAGGCGTGCGTTTCGCCGAGTGCCTGGCGCCGGAAGAAGTGGAAGTGGATGCCGCCGGCGCTGCTGCCGCGTTACGCTGCCAGAAATACCGGCATGACGAGGCAAGCGGAAAACTGGTGGCTTCGGGTGATATGGTGACGCTGCCCGCGAAGACCATCCTGGTTGCAGCCGGAACGCAGCCCAATACCGTGCTGGCGCGCGAGGACGACCACAACGTGATGCTCGACGGCCGCTATTTCCAGGCCATCGACGAGGACGGCGCAAAAGTTAAGCCAGAGCGCATCGCCAAGCCGGCGAAGCCCTACGTGCTGATGTCGCTGCGCCCCGACGGCCGCGCCATCAGCTTCTTCGGCGACCTGCATCCTTCGTTCTCCGGCAACGTGGTAAAAGCAATGGCAAGCGCGAAGCAGGGGTATCCGGTGGTATCGCGTACGCTCGCGCGCAGAGCTGCATCGGAACCCGCGCCCGCCGCGCTGATCGCCGAGCTCAACGATCAACTGCGCGCCACGGTATACGACGTGGTTCGCCTGACACCGAATATCGTGGAAGTGATTGTGCGCGCTCCCATCGCCGCACGCGCGTTTCTCCCCGGCCAGTTTTACCGGCTGCAGAATTACGAATCGCTCGCGCCACGCACGGGGAACACAGTGCTGGGGATGGAAGGACTGGCGCTGACGGGCGCGTCGGTCGATCGCGAACTCGGGCACCTTTCAACGATTGTCCTTGAGATGGGTGGATCGTCCGATCTCTGCGCGCTGCTCAAAAAAGGCGAACCCGTGATTTTGATGGGACCCACCGGAACGCCCAGCGAAACGCCATCGAAGGAGACAGTGCTGCTGGTCGGCGGCGGACTTGGCAACGCAGTGCTTTTCTCCATCGGCCAGAAGCTGCGCGAAGAAGGCTCGCGCGTGATCTACTTCGCGGGCTACAAGAAAATCATCGATCGCTACAAGGTGGAAGAGATCGAGAAAGCGGCCGATCTGGTGGTCTGGGTATGCGACGAAGCGCCCGGATTCGCGGCGGGCCGCGTGCAGGACAGCGCGTTCGTCGGCAACATCGTGGAAGCCATGGCTGCGTATGGACGCGGCGACCTTGGTGAGGACGGCATCCCGCTGAATTCCGTGGATCGCCTGATCGTCATCGGCTCGGACGGCATGATGCGGGCCGTGCAGCAAGCCAGGCATTCGGTGCTGCGGCCCTACCTGAAGCCCGATCACCAGGCCATCGGGAGTATCAATTCGCCGATGCAGTGCATGATGAAGGAGATCTGCGCGCAGTGCCTGCAGGTGCACCGCAATCCGGAGACGGGCGAGGAGACCGTGGTCTTCTCATGCTTCAATCAGGATCAACCGCTCGACCATGTGGATTTCGGCAGTCTGCGCACGCGGCTCACGCAGAATGGCGCGCAGGAGAAGCTGACTAAGCTCTGGATCGATCACTGCCTGCGCGAAATCGGCGCGCGTCCGGCCCGTCCGCAGCCGCTCGTCAACGTCGGCCCGTAGAATTGGCGTGTGGCGGCAGGCTGACAACTGCTGAACTCAGAGATCTATATTGCGTACATCCTTCAGCATTACTACCTTGAAGCACTTGGGATTGATCCAGGAGAGCAGCAGGGTTGCCCGTCCTTTATTCACACCTGAACTCGGTTAATCGTTAGTTGTCGCCTTCCATTATTCCTCGTGATCGAGGATCTCCGCGTCGAAGTCGGACTTTCCTTCAGCTTGCGCGATAACCTCACTGTACAAGGCCAATGTGATAGCCGTTGGCGTGCAGCGCTCAACAAGCTCGCCGTGAGCGGTCCGAATGTCGGCCTCGGCGATCAGATCGGGGCTTACGTAAAACGACGTTGCTTGCAAGCGTGCCAGCGTAGAAGGAAGATCCAGAAGGCCTCGCCGCGCGCCTTCTCGCAAAACGCCGAGTGTACCGATAAACGGTGAATTCCGTCGAGCGGCCTCTCGGCGGGCCTCGGTTTCATCGATAAGCAATCGATCGGCATCAGTCTCTTCGGCGAGGGCAATTGCTTCGCGCTCGCCTTGATCGAGACAATCGAGCCCATGAACGGGAGGGAGCGTAGTGTTCGTAGCTCAAGCCACGGTGGCGGCTTGGCCATCCAGTTCCGTACGGCACTCGGCGTCTCCGCCTGGTTGAGTTCTTCGAATACGGCGAACGGAATCAGGACACGGCCGAATAGCCGAGGCAGCAGGTCGATCTCACCAATAAGCATCAGGTAGTTCAGCGGCGTCGTATCGGCGACGACGATCATGCCGGGAGCGGCGGCAGCGAATCCCCGGCCTGGCGATCATGATCGAGGTCGGTCAGATCGTAGTGCAGGTAAACGCCATGCTCTTTCAGGAGCTCGTGAACCTGCATCCTGGTTCGATAGCCCAGCAACCGCCGCATCTGTCCCGTGGACAGCTTGTTTTCGCGATACGCTTCGATGGCGATAGCTTCCAATGCGGCGCGGGAGAGATCCTGGCCGGAGGCCGTGAGCCACTCAGAAAGCTCATCGGGTAATTCGATCGTCAACTGCGGCATAAGAGCGCTACATAAGAAGCATCGCAGAACAGCGCCGATCGGGCAACCTGATATCTCTCACGCATTCCAACTGGCCAGCGCCGTCACGCGCAGAACACCATCGCGGGGAATCGCTTCGATCGGCAAACCGTCCTGCCAGAAAGACAAGCTCCCGCCTTCGTAATCTTGATCCTTGGGCAACGCAATTTCCAGAACTTCGCGAAATGCCACCGTCGCCCGCCCCCGCAGGATTACCGCCGCCCCCGCTTCGATCCTGATCTGCGCCGCCGGCTTTTCCGCGTTGTCGAGGTGGACATGAATCTCCAGCCGCTCCAGCGACTCGCCTTCCTCTTCGAAATCCACGCGCAGAAATACGTTATTCTCGTCGGCGCCATAGTAAACGTGTTTGACCAGCGCGCGCTTTCCATGCATCGACCCGGAACGCCGGTCCACACGATAAACCCCGGCTCCGAGCCACTCGAAATAGGAATCGATCGTCCCGTTGATATTCGGGCGAATGGCGGCCGATGGCGGCGTGTGCGTCTCGGCCACTTCAAGCTGCAGGATCGGATGAGAGAGTTCGGCGGGCGGCGCCATGCCCAGCGCGCGATATACATTTGCCAGGTGCTCGCGATAGATCTGGTCGAACTCGATCGCGTTGGCCGATTCGTGCTCCGGCCCGTACCACCAATTCCAGTCGCTGCCTTCGGAGATAAGCAATTCCTCGCGCGCCATTTTCATGCCCTGCTCCGACACGCCACGGGCGGCGGCAAATGTCTCGCGAGCGTCGAGCAATAAGCGCCAGGCTTTGTTGTCCTCCTCAGCGCCGATCCACACATCGAAGTTGGCGTTGATCCACGAGCCGGGGAAGATGTGATCGAGCGGCGCGGGTTCAATACGATGAAACGCCTCTGCGACCGTAATCGCTTCCATGCGCGGATCGGCTTCAATGGCGCCGTAGAGTTCGCGAAAGAACGGACGCCCGCTGCGATCGTAATACTCCCACGCATTCTCACCATCGAGGATGATGGGCACCAGGGCATCGCGCCCCGACGACAATATGCCCCGGCAGTTGTTATCGATACGGCGCAGAAAATCGCGCGCCGCCTCACCCGCGTCCATGCCCGAGTAGACAAATCCAATCAGGTCGCTGAGCACGTGATCGCGGAAGATCATATTCATGCGCCTGTCCTTCTGTTCCCAGCGATACGGGCGATAAGTAACGTCCGGCGTGGCGGCTCGGCGCAGGGTCCGGTCGAGCACACCGTTGTCCGTGGCTGCCCATTCGAACCCCAGCCCGGCGGCGATCTCCAGCGCCTGGTCGGACACCGAACCTTCGGAAGGCCAAAGCCCCACAGGCGCTACGCCGAAAGTTTGCTTCACGTAATCGCGCGCCAGTTCCAGTTGCAGCTTCGCGTCTTCGGGATACGCGAAGCGCGGCGGGAGGGCCACACCCGGGTGGGCCACGCTGGCGATATTACTGTCGCAAATGAGCGGCAGGATCGGATGATAGAACGGCGTGGTGGAGATCTCGATCTGCCCCGATTCCGCCAGCTTGCGGTATTCGGGAATCACCAGCGCGCAGATCTCCTGCTGCTTGCGGCCCATCAGCGCCTGATCTTCCAGCGTGTAATTCCGGCCTTTGGCGACCAGGGTGCGGACCTCGGGATCGTTATCGAGAATCTCTTCGTCGAACCAGGCGACTTGCGACAAAACCTGCAGATCGCGATATTCCTGCACGCCGAAAACCCCGCGCGCCGCATCCATTCCGGAACCGCTCAGCGGCCTTTGCGCCTGGTATGCCGTATACAGTTCGCCGTAGCGCGGGTAGCGGAAGATCATGCGCGCCGGGTTGGCCATGAAGAAATTGCGCAGCATGAAGGCGTGCTCTTCGGGCGTCAGTTTCTCGGCGGGCTTGAGCGCCAGCGCCAGATACGGATCGTTGGCCTCGCCGCGCGCGTACTCCTCCACCTGCACCATCATGGAGGGAACAAGGTTGAAGGTCTGGCGGATGCCGGGAAACTCTTCGAGGATCTTCACCATCCCGTAGTAGTCTTTAAGCGCATGCATGCGCGTCCACGGCAGCCGGTATTCGCCCGACACCAGGTCCTTGTAAAACGGCTGGTGCATGTGCCACAGAAAGCACAGATAGATTTTTGGCATTTAGTGTGCGAAGCGGCTGACCACGGGAAGCGGCGCGGGAATGTTGGGGCCTTTGATCGCGGCCCAGAGGATGGCGTTCAGCTCATTGTCGTCGATCTCATCGGCATCGTCGAAGTCCATGCGGGCCGTCCGTGCGGCCAGAGCGGTATTCGCCGGGTTGCGGGTATCGAGCGGCGTCTGCGCCTTCTCGAGCGAGTAGGACTGCGGGGTGGGCGCGTTGGCGAAAACTCCGAACATGGGCCGCGCCCCGGCGTCGTAGGTGGTAAGTGGATGCAGTCCCAGAATAATCTCCATGGTACGCAGCACGGAAGCCTGGTTATACATGGTGCTGTTCACCGTGCCTCGTTTCACCCATGGAGAAATCACCCAGCAGGGCGAGCGATGCGAATCGACATGGTCGGGACCGTTCTGTGCATCGTCCTCAATGACGAAGATGGCGGTTTCATTCCAGAAGCGAGATTTCGAAACTGCTTCCGCAATCATCCCCACGCCCTGATCGTTATCCGCGGCCATCGAAAGCGGTGAAAGCATGCCCGCGGCCATCCCGTGAGTATGGTCGTTGCCCATACGCATGATCATGAATTGCGGCATGGAGCCGGCCTTTTCGAAATCGTTCAGTTCGCTCAGGAATTCTTTGGCGCGATCCACATCGGGGTATTCGAGGTCGAAGCCGCGGTAGTTCGGATCGGTGTTGGGCGCGAGGACCGGGTCGCGCACGCTGGTGATCTGCGTGCCATCCGCATCCGCCTTCGCACGAAGGTCCACGTAATAGCCGTAATTGCGCATGGTGACGCCGGCCTGGCTCGCGGCCGTCCAGATGTAACCGGCGGGCGGCAGATTGGCCGGCTCCTGGCCTTCATAGTCGTACGTCTTGCGCCGGTTGGCGTAGCTGTTGGGCCACATGCGCTGCGTGTAATCCGGCGCGATGGCCGCAGTCGCCCAGTTGTGCCCATCGGCGCTGACGTCGGAATTCACGTAGAAATTGTCGAGCAGGACAAACTCGCCGGCCAGCTTGTGAAGATTGGGCGTGACTTTCTCGCCAAACATGACGATCGAGGCGTCGCCGTTGCCCTGCTTCATATCGCCCAGCACCTGATCGTAGGTGCGATTTTCCTTGACGATGTAGATCACGTGTTTGATGGGGCCGTTGGGGCGCACCGGATTGCCTTCCGGGATGCCGGCGTCGTCGAGTTTCTCGTCGCGATAGGGCGAGTTCGCAATCACTTCCTGCGTCCACGCATCGAGCTGGTGCTCGTCGGCCACGTCGGTGAATTGCACCGTGCCCCGCTGAATGTGCGCGACGTACTCGACGCCGTCCGCCGTTCCGCCTTCATGCACAGGCTCCGGCTTCTGCAGCGGATTGGGTCCGCCGGGATTGGCATACGAGCGCAGACCGCGTCCGTTGAGCACCGCCATGCGTCCATCCGGCAAACCGAACGCAGCGGTGGGATACCAACCGGTGGGGACGAATCCCAGTACGCGGCTGCGCGCGCCCGAGATATCGACCACTGCCGCGGCGTTAGCATCGGCGCAGGCCACAAACAGGCGCTTGCCATCGGGCGAAATCCCGAGGCCACTGGGCGTCATCCCCAACGGCTGGCGCGGGGAGAGCGCCAGATTAATGCTCTCGAGGCGCGAGAGATCGCCCGATTCCGTCGCCCCCATCACGTAAACACTATTGGTATTGCTGGCGGAAACGAAGAGGCGCGCCTTGATCGACGGCTGATCTTCGACATCGCCTTCTTGCCAGACCATATCGGTGGTGTGCGGCGCCACCCGTACCAGCGCCATGCGTTCGCCGCTGTTGGCGTCGTACTGGCCGATTGAGCCATCGGCCCAACTCGATACGTACAGGCTCTTGCCCGAGGGATGAAAAAGGATCCGGTACGGCCGCCGCGCAGTCTTGATGCGCGACAGAATGAAACCGGATTGCGGATTCATCACCACCACGGAATCGTGATAAAGATCCGCCGCGTAGAGCAGGTGGCCGTCCGGCGCCAGTTGGACATCGCCGATAAAATCTTCCGGCTTGCGATCTTTCTCAGCGACGATGGGGAAGACCCGCGCTGGCTTGAGAACACCGTTCGCCAGAGTAAATTCGAAGACGGAGGCGCGTGATCCTCCACCCACATAGACGCGGTCGCCCGCTTTCGCGATCGTCATTCCCAGCCAGGCATCCGGTACCGGAGTGCGGCTCAACTCCTTCGCGGCCGCGATATCGATCACGCTGATGGTGGGCGGATTGTAGCCGCCGTTCAGGATGAGCAGGAACTTCTTATCCGGCGTAATCGCGGAGGCCATGGGCAATGTTTCCACAGGGATCTGCGTGCCCGCGGCCTTGATGCGCCATCCGCTGTTGAGAAGGAAGCTGCCGTCGGGCAGGATGCCGGGTTGCTCGCGCGGCGCCGGTTGCGAATTCAGTATGGCGGCAGCCACGACCATCAGTACGACACTGAGCCGCGACCCGGAGATCCCCTTCAGGGGTCCCGGCCGTGAGGGAGTGGTATTCATTTTCATTCGTTTTCAAAATAACGCTGCGCTATGGGAAAGCGCCGGCCAATGCCGAACGCCTTCGAGGTGACTTTCAGGCCGGGAGCGGCCTGTTGACGTTTGTACTCGTTGCGATCCACTTTGAGCGCAACATCTCCGACCAATTCGACGGGAAGCGAAAGCTCCGCCGCAATCTCCTTCACGCTGCGGAAATCCTCTACATACAGCCGCAGAATATTGTCGAGCACATCGTAGGGCGGCAGCGAATCGCTGTCTTTCTGATCGGGCCGCAGTTCGGCCGACGGGGGCTTTTCGAACACCGATTCCGGGATGGCGCCGCCGTGCCTGCGATTGGCCGCGCGCGACAGCGCATAGACCATGGTCTTGGGAACGTCGCTGATGACCGCCAGTCCACCGCACATATCGCCATAGAGCGTGCAATACCCCACGGCAATTTCGCTCTTATTCCCCGTGGTCAGCACCATCGCGCCGAACTTATTCGACAGCGACATGAGGGTGAGACCGCGCAAACGCGCCTGAATATTTTCCTCGGTGACATCAGGCTTGCGGCCTTCGAAAACCGCCGCCAATGTGCGACACATCTCGTTATATGCCGGTGTGATCGAGATAACGTCGAAGGCAATACCGAGACGCTCGGCCATGTCCCGCGCATCGCGAATACTGTGATCGGAAGAGAACGGCCCCGGCATAGCGACCCCACGCACATTTTCTCGCCCCACAGCGTCCACCGCAATCACCGCCGTCAGCGAAGAATCGATGCCGCCGCTCAGGCCGATCAGCACCTGCCTGAAGCCGCACTTACGTATGTAGTCCCGCGTACCCAGTACCAGCGCTTCGTACACGGCTTCGCAGTCGTCGGGAAGATCGGCATGGTGCTCGCCTTGGCCCGTTTCCGAATCGACAATCACCAGATCTTCGCGGAACGAAGCTCCCGACGCGATGACATTACCTTCGGCGTCCATCGCAAAACTCGAGCCATCGAACACGATCTGGTCGTTGCCGCCCACCTGATTCACCACGATGGCGGGGACATGGTGACGGAGCGCGAGGGCGCGGAACATATCCAGCCGCAGTTCCCGTTTGCCGATGTGATAGGGAGACGCGTTGACGCTCACCAGCATGCTGCCGCCACGCTGGATCAGTTCGTCAACCGGATCGCGGTGGTAAAGCTGCCGGGGCCAGAATTGTTTATCGTTCCACGCATCTTCGCAGATGGTCAGCGCGATGTTTTCGCTGCCCGCGCTCCAGAGCGATTGAAATTCCCCGGGAACGAAGTTACGCGATTCGTCGAAAACGTCGTAGGTGGGGAGCAGGATCTTGGTCTGCCGCAGCAATACTTTTCCCCCGCGAATGATCGCCGCGGAGTTAGTGGCCTGTTTGCCCGTCGGTATGTGCGATCGGCCCACGTAGCCGGCAACGATAGCGATAGGTAAGTCTTGCGTGGTTTCGGCCAGCCGCAGGACGGAGGATTCGGATCGATCAATGAAGGTGCGTTTTTCTACTAAGTCTCGCGGAGGGTAGCCGGTGAGCGAAAGTTCGGGAAAAACAACGAGCTCGGCCCCGCGCTCCGCCGCTTCCCGGGCAAAGCGGGAGCATAGCGCGGTATTTCCGGCGAGGTCGCCGACAGTGGGATTGATCTGCCCGAGGGCGATCCGCATGAACTTCCAGTTTAGGGGATTGGCACCTGAAGTGCCTCAATGTGCCACTGAGGACCGACTATGCGATTGATAACAGACTTCTTCTTCCTGATGTTGTTCTTCGTCCTGGTGGTAGTGTGGCTGCTAGCCTGGGGCGCTTTCCATATTGCGGGTGGGGCGATTCACCTCTTGTTGATCATTGCCCTGATTTCGTTGGTGGCGCATTTTATGCGCGGCCACTCGGCTGTTTGAGAGACACGCGGGCGTAGGATAGAGCTCTGAAGGAGAGCTATCCGAATGAAGTTTGTTATCGCAGTTTTTGCCGTGCTGGCGGTGGCGAGTGCGGCGCCCCCTGCCGGCACGGCAACCATTGTCGACCACGACAAAGTCGCGGCTGGTTTTAATAAGACCACCTATGTGATCGAATCTCCGAATTGTCGGGTTGCGGGCGCGCACCGCGCGGGTCCGGGGCAGGTCGAAGTGCACGACAAAGAAGTCGACGTGATGTACATCGTGGACGGCGAAGCCACGTTCGTAAGCGGCGGAACTATGATCGGCGGCAAGAACACCTCACCCGGTCAGTGGCTCGGTTCGGAGATTCAGGGCGGCGAGTCGCGCCATGTTGTCAAAGGGGACATGATCATGGTGCCGGCAGGCGTGCCTCATTGGTATAAGGAAATTCCCGGATCGCTGAGCTACGTGCTGGTCAAGATCATCAAATAGGGCACGGGAAAATCGTTGTGGGATACACTGGGCTGCCTGGAGGTTCTGTGAACTACTTCCTTGCCGCCGTTCTGCTGGCAGGTTCCACCGCGCTCGCGCAGGATACTGTCCCGGAAATTCCCTTTGAATCGGTCCCGAATTTTCTGAAGCTTCCCCCGGATTTGTATCTGGGCGAGGCAGCCGGCGTCGCGGTCAATTCGAAAGGCCACGTCTTCGTTTTCTCCCGGGGTAACTCGACCGGTCCGGCTTATGCCGCAACCGCCGCTCAGCTTCTCGAGTTCGGCCCCGATGGGAGGTACATCCGCGAAATCGGCAAGAACCTCTACGCATGGTCATTCGCTCACGCCGTCAGGGTCGACCGGGACGACAACATCTGGGCCGTCGATAAAGGGTCGGACATGATGATCGAGTTCCATCCCGACGGCCGCGTCGCGATGGTGTTCGGCCGCAAGAAAGAAGCCTCGGACGAAGGCGCGGAGGCGTGGAAACATCCTCGGCCGCCGCTCCCCGCCGTGGATGGCCAATTCCGCCAGCCCACCGACGTCGCTTGGGATCCGCAGGGCAACATTTTCTTCAGCGACGGCTACATCAACTCACGCGTCGCCAAATACGATAAGAACGGGCGCTGGGTGAAATCGTGGGGAGCGCCCGGCAGCGGCCCCGGTCAGTTCAGCACTCCGCACAGCATTGCGGCGGATGCGCAGGGTAATATCTACGTGGCGGATCGCGGCAATCGCCGTATTCAGGTGTTCGATGCCGATGGCGCTTTCCTGCGCGAAATGAAAATCAATGTGCCGGTCCCGCCCGAGGCGCAACCGTGGATGGGCGCCAAACCCGCCCAGGGAGAAGGCCAGCCGGGCACCATGCAGAGCGGCGCGCCGTGGGCTATCTGCATCACGCCGGGTCCCACCCAGTATCTCTATTCTTCCGACATTCTTCCGACGCTTTTCCCGGACGCGTCTACAAGATGACGCTCGATGGAAAAGTGGTGGGAGTTCTCGGCCGTTCCGGCCGGCAACTCAAAAAGTTCGGCTGGATCCACGAAATCGCTTGTCCCTCTGAAAACACGATTTTCGTGGCGGAACTGCTGAACTGGCGGGTACAGAAGTTAATCCTTCATCCGGCCGTGAAGAAATAACCCGGCGCTTCCGTAACGCGATATTCACACAGCACCTCCAGCTACTGATGTAAAATTTCTCACAATGGATCAAATGGATATCGAGCGCGCGCCGGGCAACTACGCCGACGTAACGGTTTTCAGACTCAAGGGCCCCTTCACGCTGGCCACGCTTTTCCCGCTGCAGACGGCTTTGCGCGACACTTCTTTGAAGAGCGTGATTGTCGACTTATCGGGAGTGCCGTATATGGATTCCGGCGGGCTGGGCGTGCTGCTCTCCCATTTTGCTCACTCGCAGCGCCACGGCACGCGCTATGCGCTGGTGGGCATATCGCCGCGCGTCCTTACGGTTTTCGAAATTACCCATACCGACACGCTGCTGCCGATTTTCCCTACCCAGGAAGACGCGGAAAAGGCTTTCGTCAAAGCCGCGACAGCTTGATTACTGGGCGTCGGGAGTTGAGTCCGTAGAGAGAATCGCCTCGTAATTGACTACCTCCTGGCTGCCCTCCTGCAGGCTGACCGGCTGTCCCCTGCTCTCCACGGATTTCAAAAAATCCGGATCGTAGTATCGATTGGGCTGGATTTGATTCCAGGCAAACAGCGTATAGTCGCCCGGCGCGAGACTCCCTATTGTGAAGTAGCCGGTTTGATCGGTCACCGTGTTTCGAAAGCCCGGGGTGAGCACCACAGTGGCGCCGGCGATCGGTTCGCCGCCTTTATCGTGTACCACGCCACTCACGGTCGCCCCGTGCGGGCTGACTACTATCTCCATCGGGTCCGCCGCTGCCACGTAGGTCACACCGGTCTCTCTGACATCCTGCTGCGCGTACGTAGTGGATTTGACGTAGTAGCCGGGCGGCATCCCGCGGACTCCAACGCTGAGCGAATCGAGACCCGTGGCTGTGAGAGAAAATGTTCCGTCGGCGGCGACAGGCGCGGGTTGCACTGCCGACACAAGGTCTTTCGATTCCGCCGTCACCTCGACATTTGAATTGGCGAATGCCTCAAGGTCGTCGGACCCCTGTATGCGTAATTTACCCGAAATGGTTACGGGCGGTTGCAGCGCGATGTTGACGCCGGTGACGTCGTGGGTAGTGACATCCACCTGGGCGAGTCCGGTGAAGCGTGTCCTGCCCACGGTTTTTTGCGCAATGAGGTTGTACTCGCCGGGCGGCGCCTCGATTGCAAAGGCGGTTGCCGCATCGTGCACCGTCTCCGAAATATTCGCCACGGCCGATACCGCTGTGCCGCGCGGCTGCAGTTCGATTCGAATCGGTGCCGCCGGACCCGTGTTACGGCTATCGATGCTTCCGCTAACGCGCTGCTCCACGCTTTTCCGCAGCGCCAGATCGATCCCCGAAGCGGTCTGGCCTGGTTGTATATCGAGCAGCGCGGCGGCTTGCGGGTCGACCGTGCCCGAGTACCATGTAGAGGCGAACGAGCGCGCAGAGGCCGGCGCAGCGTTCAGATAATACCGGCCCGGCGGGATATTGAAGATGCGGTACTCGCCCAGATCGTTGGTCGTAACCGGATCGAAGGTCGCGAGTTGCCTGCGGCCGTGGTCGTCATAAACCATCCGCGCCAACGCAACCGAGGCATACGCGACCGGATCACCGTCGGGACTGGTAATGCGCCCCGAAACGACTCCCTGGGGCATCAGCTTGAACGTCACGTCCTTCATCGCCATGTCAGGCTGCAGATCGAGCGGCGCTCCGTACGCCCCATCCACAAATCCGGCCCTGTGCGCACGCAGCCGATATTTGCCGGGGCCGATATTGCGCAGCGCGAACGCGCCTGTAGCATCGGTCTCCGCTCTGAGACTCACGCCTGCGATAGCCGGGGCTATGCCTTCGAGCACTAACGTGGCATTGCCGATCGGCGCGCCTGAAACGCCGTTCACGACGGTGCCTTCTACGCTCGCCTGGCCGGGCGGAGCGGGCGCCTGCGCAAGGAGTAATGCAAATAGAATCGAAACGATCAGGCACACCTCCGGCGTCTTCAGATTACGATACGACGGGTTACGATACGACAGGTTACGATACGACAGGTTACGATACGATGATGTGGAACAAGCGGCATAGCCGTGCGGGTTTGGTTTTTCTTCTGGCGTGCGGCGTGGCCATGGCGCAATTCCACCGGAGAATAAAAGAGGAAGAACCAGCCGTCGTCGCACCGCCGACGTTCGATCATTACGTACTGGCGTTAGGCTGGGCTCCCAATTTCTGCGCGCAGCCGGATGCTGCCGCCACCAATCCGAAAGAATGCGCAGCGGGGCGCCGCATCGGCTTCGTCGTCCATGGGTTCCGGCCCGAATCGCCCGAGGGCAAAAGTCTTGCCGGATGCGGTCCGGCCAAATCGGTTCCAAAGCCTGTAATGAATATGGTGCTGCGTTATATGCTCACCCCGGCGCGCATCCAGCAGACCTGGGCCGCCGAGGGCATCTGTACCGGATTGAAGCCCGGCGAGTACTTCGGTAGCATTCTGCTGACTCGAACCGGTGTGCAGATTCCTGTGCAGATTACATCTGCGGAAGGCGAAATAAGGGAGAGCCCGGAGCAGATTGAAACTCAGTTCGCGGGAGCTAATGCGGATTTTCCGAAGGCGGCGTTTCGCACTTCCTGCGAGGCCGGCGCGCTGCGGGAGACGCGAATTTGTTACGACAGGATGTTGAAGCCTCAGGCGTGTCCGGTGGGTGAGGCAGAGTGCTCCTCGCAGGCTATTCTGATACGGCCACTGCGCTGAGAAGCCACCTGGCACGGCGGATAGAATCGATACAGCATGAATCGCCGGCAGTTCCTCAGTACTCTCGGACTCGCGACCGTGGCAGGCGCCCAATCGCCTCCCCGGCCCAAAGCCGATTTCACGCTCCGTATCGGCCCGGTCAACGTCGAACTCGCTCCGAAGAAAATTGCCCGGACCATAGGCTACAACGGCACGTCTCCCGGCCCGCTTTTGCGCATGCCGGAAGGCAAATCCGTCACCATCGACGTAATCAACGGCACTCACGATCCGGAAATCGTGCACTGGCATGGCCTGCAGATTCCGTCCAACGTCGACGGCTCCATGGAAGAAGGCACGCCGATGGTCGCCCCTGGCGCTACCGGGAGTTACACCTTCATGCCTGCGCCCG
Source organism: Terriglobia bacterium (assembly GCA_963719785.1). Lineage (GTDB taxonomy): Bacteria > Acidobacteriota > Terriglobia > Bryobacterales > Bryobacteraceae > BOG-234. Next base: position 69,252 of record CAVRCX010000018.1, on the reverse strand, counting down.
CCGGCACGCGCTGGTATCACACTCACGTATCGGCGGGTCGCAATCTGAAGCGTGGCCTCTACACCGGGCAGTTCGGATTTTTTTATATCGAGCCGAAAAACGAGGCGGGCAATTACGACAAGGAAGTTTTCCTGGCGCTGCGCGAGTGGGATCCTTACATGACCACCGGCAGCGACGACGAAGCCTCCATGGACGCCGCCTGGAAGCTCTTTTCTATTAACGACCGCGCGTTGGGCGCCGGCGAACCGGTGCGCGTTACGAACGGCCAGCGCGTGCTGCTGCGCATTCTGAACGCCAGCGCCACCATGCACCGGCGCATGGCCTTTGCCGGGCACAAATTCCAGGTAGTTGCGCTCGATGGCAATCCCGTGAGTAACCCCGCCACCGTGGATGCGCTTGAATTGGGACCCGCGGAGAGAATTGACGCTCTCGTGGAAATGCGCAATCCGGGCATCTGGATTCTGGGCGCCACCGACGATCATGACCGCCAGCAGGGTATGGGAATTGTCTTCGAGTACGCCAACCAGACCGGCGGTCCGCGATGGCTGCCTCCCAGCGTGGCGCCTTGGGACTACACGCTGTTTGGCAAACCTCCCGTGAAAAATTTTCAGGCAGAGAGAGTCCCCCTGGTCTTCGAAAAGCTTTTTGCGGGACATCGCTGGGTAGATAAATGGTCGATCAACGGCAAGTCGTACCCGAAGACCGATCCGATCCGCGTGCGCGCCAATGGCCGCTGCCGTCTGGTATTCGACAATCGCAGCGACGAGGCCCACCCCGTGCACCTGCATCGGCACACCTTCGAATTGACCAAAGTGGAAGGCGTGGCTACTTCAGGCGTGTTTAAAGATGTGGTTGTAGTGCGTCCGAAGACTCAGGTGGAGGTGGATTTCGTGGCCAATAATCCCGGCCAAAGCCTGTTCCACTGCCACCAGCAGATGCACATGGACTACGGGTTTATGACGATGATGCAATACATTTGAAAGCCTTTCAGGCATCGTCGCGGCGCGTCCAGAACGAACGTCCGCAGACGTCGCACTCCCACTTTCGACGTGGCCTGACGAAGGCCATCAGACGTTCCATGGTGGAGCGCCGAATTCGCGAAACCGCCGCGGCCCGGCATACCGGACACTTCGGAGTGGGTGCAGACTTCGGCACGTCTTCCATTCTGGGTTTGGAGTCCGACACAAGGTCACCGAGCGCTGCCCAGCGGCATTCATCATAGCATTTGTCAGCGGGATAGAATGCCGGCAGACCGACGCACCGCCTCACCCACCCATCGTCCCCGATCCCGGATGGAAAGCGCGCTGCAAATCCATTTTGTAATCTGAAGGCATGCGCGGAATTTGTGTCCTCATCGCGGCGGGTTTTTTCATGACCGTCGCCGCTCTTGCCGACGACGTGGTCCTGCCCGAGGGGGCGGCGAAAAAGACTGTCGAAAATGCCTGCGGCGACTGCCACGGGTTGGACAAGATCGTCGACAACCCCGAAACCTCGGAGAAATGGCGCGCTACCGTCAACCGGATGGTCAGGAAGGGCGCCACGCTGTCAGATGCAGAGATCGACGCCGTCGTGGATTATCTGGCCACGAACTTTCCGCCGGAGAAAATCAACGTCAACACCGCCAACTCGAATCAACTGCAGAACATCCTGGAGCTTTCGGCCGCCGAGGCGGATGCGATCGTGAAGTACCGCAAGGCCAACGGCAACTTCAAGGATCTGGCGGGGCTCGAAAAAGTGCAGGGCGTGGATGCGAAGAAGATTGAGGCGCAGAAAGAACTGATCGCTTTTTAATCTCGCCTCCCGAGACGGCGCAGGGCGCGCGCGGGCCAGCCGCGAAGCAGTGCCAGGCGATAAAGCACGAGGCGCCGCGATAGCGAATCCCAGGTGTGCTGGAAAACCGGCTGATATTCGGCGTCGAGGTATGCAAAGGCTTCCGCGTACATCAGGTCGCAGGTGCTATTGAGAAAGCCGAGAATGCCGGCTTCGAGAACCGGCACACAGGCGCGGGCCAGGCGGGATTTCGTTGCGGGGTCGCGCGACCGCACATAGCGCGCCAGGAAGCGAATGGTGGCGTTCGCCCAATGGCTCGGGGATAGAAACACCTGCTCCGCCAGCGGCTGATCGGCAATGGCGGCGAAGCGCTGGCAGGCTTCAAGGCCGAGAGTTTTCCGGATATCCTGCGCGCTGGCGTGGAAGCGGCTGGCCATGTCGCGGTGGAGATCCTGACGGAAGCCGGACCCGATCAGATCGCGCATGCGCATGGGCGCGGCTGGAATTTCGGGCGGCTGAATTGCGATGTTTCCCGGCGCCAGTTTTCGCACCACGGAAAGATGCCTGTCTACGTCGTCGAAGACGGAGTGAACCAGGTCCGGCAGCCGGTTGAACAGGTTCCGCGTGCTGATCGGCTCGTGCTCCTTGGCGCCCAGCCAGACGGCTTCGATGCGGCCCCCTCGACGGACCACGTGTGCCATTACGGCGCTGTCCATGGTGTAGGCGCGCTCCCGCATGATCGAGACATCGTCGAGAATGCCGTGCAGTAGCTTGTGCGAGATGGCGTAGTCGCCGCCGTGGCGAAAGGCGATCCATTTGCGAAACACGGCGCCGAAGATCAGGCGGTCCCAGATGTGGACAATGGCGTCGTCCTCATCGAAGCGCCGGACGTAATTGGCCACGGCGACACCGGCGCCGCGCTGTTGGATGGCATCGAGATATCGATTCACCCAGCCTTCGGAGTTGCGCACATCGGCATCGATGAAGACGACGTCGGCGCGCAGCCGATTGGCGACCTGAAGGATGGCCCAATGCGACCAGGAGCGCCGAGTCAGGCCGGGGCGCTGGGCAAAGCCGAAGGGTTTGAAGAACGTTACGACTTTGACACGGGCGCTGGATGGCGGGAGGTGCGCGTCGATGAGGATGGGGCGAGTCCTGCGTTCGCCGACGATCAGGATGGCGGCGTCCTGCATACGTGCTTCGAGATCGCGCTGCGTCGTCGCGACGAGCGTGCCGATGTTACCTGCTTCCTGGTGAAACGGGATGCCGACGACCACGCGCGCGGAACCGATGGCGCGCGCGGATGCCTGGACATCGGGCTGGATGAGGCGGCTGAATTTATCGATTTTCCAGGGGCGCCGGCCGACGAACAACGCGACGTTTTCCGCGGCCCGAAGCCAGGCGACTGTGAGACGGCGCAGAGTGCGGAACATCGGCGTACGCTCCATGAGGGTAGCATTTATGTATATGAAGACCAGGATAGTCGTAGACGCAGAATTGCTGGATCGCGCCCGCGACTTGACAGGCATCCAGGAAAAGACCGCATTAGTCCGGGCTGGTCTCGAGGCATTGATTGCCCGCGAGGCGGGTAAACGGCTGGCGGCACTGGGCGGCACGCAGCCGAAACTGGCGAGCGTCCCGCGACGGCGAGCGTCCTGAAGTGGTGCTGGCGGATACCTCTGTCTGGGTACAGCACTTCCGGCATGGATTGCCGACCTTAGCGGATCGTCTGGGCGAGGGACTCATCCTCGTGCATCCGTTCGTGTCGGGCGAACTGGCGTGCGGCAACCTGAAGAACCGCCGGTCGATCCTGTCCGATTTTCAGGCGCTGCCGTCGGCTAAACCCGCATCCGATGAGGAGGTGCTGCAGTTGATCGAGGATCGCAGGCTTTGGGGCCGGGACTGGGCTGGGTCGACGTGCATCTGCTCGCCTCGGCACTGCTTTCGCACTGCGGACTCTGGACGCTGGACAAGAAGCTTTTAGAGGCAGCGAAGGAGTTGGGCGTGAGCGCCGGGTCCACAGCCCATGGTACGGACGACTGATAGCATCACCCGTATGCCTCCCGTGAAGAAGACATGGCTCATCGATCCGGCGCTGGTTCGGCGCGCGCAGAAAATCTGTGGCGCACGCACCGAGACAGAGACGGTGACGAGCGCCCTTCGTGACGTTGTAGTCCACGATGAAATCGACAGGGCGTTCCGGTGGTACGGACCAGCTTTAGCGGACATCGAGGATGTCTTTCCCGATGCCCAGGCGCCCCGACGCCGATGAAGGTACTTCTCGACACCCACGCCCTGATCGAACCGCCCACCAGCGCCAGATGGTGAACGATGTCCTGATCGCAGTGACGGCCGCGCGAGCGGGCCTGCTTGTGATTCCCGAATCCTGGAGCACACGCCGGTGCGCTGGATGCCGCCTCATTCCCCTCGATGCCGGTCCCGACCATCACGCTTCGGCGGCCTGGCGCACGGATGAAACCGATTATTCGCTGTGGGTACAATTGTGGGGTTGTGGAGTTCGGTTGGGACGAAGCCAAACGCGACTGGGTTCTGGCCGAAAGGGGCATCGATTTTCTCCGTTTTCAGCTTATTCGACGGGCGTCCCGTTCTCACGGTGCCGACGCCGCGCGGCAAGGAAGAACGCTTTCTGAGTATTGGTTCGATTGAAGGGAAATTCTTTGCTGTCATTTGGACGTGGCGGGAGGGAGCTCTGCGGATTATCACCGCAAGAAGGGCGAGAGATGCAGAAGAAGAACAATACCGTTCGCTATACGGCGAGGCAGATTAAAGCCCGCATTTCGCGAGGCGAGGACCGCACGGATTGGTGCAAAGTCAATGCGGTGACCGGCAGGAAACTCGAGGCGTCAATTCAAGCCGATGGGGATGACGTCCAGGTCGAGCCCGACTGGACGCAGGGCATCATGGGCATACCCGGTCCAAAGGACCATATCAACATTCGCATCGACCATGATGTACTCGAATGGTTCAAGAGCAGAGGGAGGGGTTACCAGACCCTCATGAATAACGTACTGCGGGAGTTCGTAAAATCACGGCAGCAGCGGGGGCCGTCCGTGCATCGTGATTATCGGTAAGACTCACGATTTTTCGCGAATCCGGAAGCACACGCCGGCGCGCTGGCTGCCACCTCATCGGTTTCCGTGATAGCCTGCCTGCAGAGGCGCTTCTTATGATCTGGCGAGCTTTACGTCACATGACGGCAACTGAGATACTTACGCGCGTGGCGGTTGGGGTGGGCGCCGCCATTCTCGGCAGCCTGGGTCTCTACCCTCGCTCGCCGATCGTATGGACTCTTGCGACGGCCTTCGCGTTTCTGCTTATCTACCGTCTCAGGTACAAACATCTTTAGATCTTTCCGCGTGGTAAACTCCCGAAATGTCCGCCAGGGTTTCGGCCGCATTGGCAGTTTCGGGGGTAGTGTCCGGCATGACGTGGGCTGTGCGCGGGCGCTCCTCATCCGTCTTTGCGCCCTCGGAATGGCGCGGAGAACCCGGACGTAAGGCCATCGCTCTCACCTTCGACGACGGCCCCAGCCCCGGCACCACAGGCCTGCTCAACCTCCTCGCGGAATACCGCATACCCGCAACCTTCTTCCAGATCGGCGCCAACGTGTCGGCGCTGCCCGAGATTGCCCGCGCCGTCCACATCGCCGGGCATGAGATCGGCAACCACTCGCAGACGCACCCGAATTTCGCTTTGACACGTCCTTCGTTTATCGCCGGCGAATTCGCCGAGGCGCAGAGCACGATCGCGCAGGTGACCGGCCAGGCTCCGGTATGGCTGCGCGCACCGTATGGCGTGCGCTGGTTCGGCTTTCGCGAGATGCAGGAACGACTGGGGTTAAAGGGGGTAATGTGGACGCTCCTCGGGCGCGACTGGAAGCTGCCTGCCGAGGCGATTGCCGAGCGGGTCGCGGCCCGCGTATCCGATGGATGTATTATCTGTCTTCATGACGGTCGCGGTACTCTGAAAGATCCTGATGTTACGCCCACTATCGAGGCGGTCCGGCGAATTGTGCCAAACCTGCTCGAAAAGGGATATCATTTTGAAACCGTCACTCAACTCTTATGCCCGATGAAACGATCCCGGACGACCTGACGCAGCGCGTACTGCGAATCATCGCGGAGACCCAGCGCAAGGATCCCGCCCAAGTCACCATCGACAGCAGCTTCGAAGAACTGGGGATCGACTCGATGGACGGCGTGAACATTATCTTCGCGCTCGAGAATGAGTTCGATATCAACGTTCCCGACGAAGAGGTGAAGAACATCCGCAGCATTCGCGACATGGTGGAAGGAGTGCGCAAGCTGGTGGAGCAAAAGACCACGGGCGATGCAGCGCCGGCCGCTTCCTGATGCGTCGCGTCGTCATCACCGGTATCGGAGTCATCTGTTCGGCGGGCAACACGCGCGACGAGTTTCTCCAGTCGCTGCTGCACGGGCGCAATGGGATCAGCCGGCTGGACCAGGCGGATGCCTGGGATCTGCGTTTTGTCTCCGGCGGGGAAATCAAGAACTTCGATCCGACTCAACACATTTCGCCTAAAGAGGCCGACATGATCGACCGCTTCGCGCAGTTCGCCGTGGTGGCCGCGCAGGAAGCCGTGCGGCACAGCGGCATCGAGTGGACGCCGGAGTTGCGCGAGAATACCGCCATCGTCACGGGCTCGTGCGTGGGTGGGCAGTCGACCGAAAACACGGGCTTCTACGACGTTTACAAGATGGGTAAGACGCGCGTGCATCCCATGACCATTCCGAAAACCATGGCCAATGCGGGCGCCAGCGCCATCTCTCTCACTTTCGGCATTACGGGGCCGGCCTTCACCATTTCGACGGCGTGCTCTTCTTCGGCGCATGCCATCGGGCAGGCGTTCACCATGGTGCGATCCGGCATGTGCGACTTCGCTGTGACGGGCGGCAGCGAGGCGCCTTTCAGCTACGGAATTCTGAAAGCATGGGAAGCCATGCGGGTGGTTTCGCCTACCGTATGCCGGCCGTTCTCGAAGGATCGCAACGGCATGCTGCTGGGTGAAGGCGGCGCCATGCTGATTGTCGAAACGCTGGAGCATGCAGTGGCACGCGGCGCTAAGCCCATCGCGGAGATCGTGGGATTCGGCATGTCGGCGGACGCCCACCACATTACGCAGCCCTCGGCCGAAGGCGCGGCCAAGGCCATGCAGAAAGCTATGAAAGACGCGGGAATCGGGCCGGAGCAGGTGGGTTTCGTGAACGCCCACGGTACAGGCACCACCGTCAACGATTCCACCGAAACGCGCGCGCTGCATCTGGCGTTCGGAAAACACGCGCCGAAGCTGATGGTTTCATCCACCAAGGCCATGCACGGCCATACCCTGGGTGCAGCGGGGGCTCTCGAATCGACGGCCGCGGTGTTGGCGTTGACTAATGGGTTCGTGCCACCCACCATCAATTACAACGAGCCCGATCCCGAGTGCGATCTCGATTATGTGCCGAACTGTCCGCGGCGGGCCGAATTCGAGTATGCGATTTCGAATTCATTTGCGTTTGGCGGACTGAATGCAGTGCTGGCTTTCCGGAGGATTTAAGTAGGGCAGGTTGGTAACCTGCGGCCGATTGGTAATCGGCCTTCCTGTGAGCTGAAGGTGAACCTCTTCGATAAAGTCGCGCGCATTGGGCAGGGCACCTGGCATATCGAAACAAGCGACCGCCGTCGAGCCATCGACGCATTGCGCCGTGGCATGGATCTGGGTCTCACCCATATCGACACGGCGGAGATGTACGGATCGGGTGCGGCGGAACGGATTGTCGGGGAAGCGATTGCCGGGCGGCGCGATAAAGTATTCCTGGTTTCGAAAGTCCTGCCGGGCAATGCTTCGCGCGAGGGCACTGTCGGGGCTTGCGAAAAGTCGTTGGCGCGCCTCGGAACCGATCACCTCGATTGCTATCTGTTGCACTGGCGCGGCCGGTATCCGCTGGAAGAAACTTTCGCGGCTTTCGAGAGGTTGCGCGAGGCCGGCAAGGTCCGGTCGTGGGGCGTAAGCAATTTCGACGTGGACGATCTGGAGGAAGCATGGCGGATCGGCGGGCCGGACCGCATGGCATGCAATCAGGTGCTCTACCATCTGCAGGAACGCGCCATCGAGCATGCGGTGATTCCGTGGTGTGCGGCGCATGGCGTGGCGCTGGTTGCGTATAGTCCGTTCGGATCGGGACAGTTTCCGAAAACGGGTCTTAACGAGATTGCGAAGGCGCATGGCGCCACTCCCCGGCAGGTTGCGCTGAGCTATCTGCTGCGCTGGCCCTCGGTATACGCGATCCCGAAAGCGGCGAATATCGAGCATGTGGTCGAAAACGCCGGGGCGGGTAGCGTAGTCCTCACGCAGGCAGAGATCGCGAAAATCGACGCGGCTTTCCCGCTGGGCCGGCGCCCGCGCTCGCTGCCGATGCTGTAGCCTTTCACCTCCGACAAACTCGGCAAAAGATGACCTTCGTCTATTTCCGTTTTGACGATAAATCTCCGCGCCACGAAGCAGATCAGACGACGATGAATTTGCCGCCAAAATTCAGGACGAAAGATTCATACTCATCGCTGTCATCGATAAGTCGGAGGATGTCCCCATTCGAGAAAAAGAGCTCAGCCGATTCGGGCGACACCACTCTAACGTCCGTGATCTACTTCCCGACCAACCTATGGAGTTCATTTGGGCCGGAAGAAGAACGAGCTTGCTCATTCTCTCTGTTTTCCGAGATAACTTCGTGCACGTAGCGGCCTTCCATCGACAGCGACGCGTTCGAAAACCGCAACTGCGTTTCAAATTCGCCGAGACAGATCTGCAGAACATCGCAACCCACCAAGGCGTTTAAGATAGAGGGCTCCCCGAACCGGTACATATCGGCAGTGTCGCATGTCTCATACTGCGGTGCGGCGCAACACGACAACGCCAGCCGGTGTTAAGGGTTTTTGCAATAATCCGGCCCGACGCGGCTGATGATCGTGCGATCTGTTCCACATTACGGCAACAACCAACTTCCGACGCTTCGGACGCCTGCCCGACTTATCGTACTGATTCTTCCGTCGGGAACAACGGCAAGCGGGGCACGACAAGAGATGCACAAGACGTAGAAATTTTCGATCCCGGATCCGCGGTTTACTCGGTCTCGCGAACGTTCCGCAGCCGGGCCATCAACGCCTCACTTAGGCCATTCTCGACGTCCCTGGTGATGAGTCCCGCGGCATCCATGCCCCGTACATGGACGCGGTCTTTGTCGCGATACGAGCTCAATTTCATCCGTAACAGGTCCAAAACCGGTATCACCCAGAAAGTCTGGCCATGCAGCCCCGCGCGAACCGGGTTGATGCGGGGATGGGTCTCGAGTTGAGTCGCTTTAACCTTTTCGCCCGCATAGAGCAAGTGGATCGCATTGCGGGCGCTGTTGGTCTCGCCGAAGAGCAGCATATCCATACCTGCCGAATGGCGGAAACGAAAGCCGTAGTTCTTCGCAATAGCGACGACACGCGGCAGATCGTCCCGCCGGATCATGATGTCGATATCGCGAGTCAGCGAAGAATGCGTGGAATCCGCATTCTCAACGTGCAGGAAAACGGCAAGGCCTCCGACAAGTTCGTGCGGCACACCCGCTTGCTCGAGTGGCAGCGACAACTCCTGTAAGGTGCCAATCAGCTCGAATACGCGTTCCTCAAACAAGATGTTGACGAACTCCCGCTTTGAAGCGGCATTCTCGAGGAATTCCGCAAAGGTGACCATGGCCGGACCTGCACTCAGCCTAACATCTCAGGAAGATCCACTTCATCGTTCGTGCGGATCTTCGAGATACGTATAACCGTGCAGCCCTTCTTCATAGAAGCGCAGCAGGCGGCCCGATTCCTCGTAGCCCATACGCCCTTCGCGCACAGCGGCTTCGACACTGCGGCGCAGACGCGCAACCAGGTTGTCCGTCTTGAACTGCACGTAGTCGAGCACTTCGCGCACGGTATCGCCCTTAATCACCTCGTCGAGCATCACTTCGCCCGACGGGCTGAGCCGCACGTGCACGGCGTTGGTGTCGCCGAAGAGATTATGCAGGTCGCCCAGAATCTCCTGGTAGGCGCCGACCATGAAAGCTCCGAGGTAATAATCGCTGCCATTGTATTCGTGCAGGGCGAGCGTGCGCTTCACGTCGCGGCGGTCGATGAATTGATCCACTTTACCGTCGGAATCGCAGGTGATATCGCCCAGCACCGCATGGCGCGATGGCGTCTCGTTCAGCCGGTGGATCGGCATGATCGGGAACAACTGCTTGATAGCCCAGCTATCCGGCATGCTCTGGAACAGGGAGAAATTGCAGAAATAGGTATCGGAGAGCATGGCGTCGAGCCCTTCGAGTTCTTCGGGGAAGAAATCCAGTTCGCCGGCCATTTTCTGAATCTTGCGGCAGATGGCCCAGAAGAGATTCTCCGCCAGACAGCGCTGGTCGAGAGGCAGATAGCCGAGGCTGAAGAGGTTGAGGGCGGAATCGAGCGCCTGTTGGGAATCGTGGTAAGCCTCCAGCAGATTGCGCGAATTGACCGAGCGGAAGGTTTCCTGCAGATCGATGAGCGGCTGCTCCGGATCGCCCGGCAGTTCCTGCGGAGCTTCTTCTTCCCCCAGACCTGACACGCCGAGGACGTTGAAGACCAGCGCGCTGTGATACGCGGCGATGGCGCGGCCGCTTTCCGTAATGATGGTGGGATGCGGGACGTTGGTCTCATCGCAGATGTTCTGCGCGTGATAGACGATGTCGTTGGCGTATTCCTGCAGAGTGTAATTGACGCTCGATTCGAAGTCGGTCTGTGAACCGTCGTAATCGACACCGAGGCCGCCGCCCACATCGAGAAACTCGAGCCCGGTGGCGCCTTCACGCCATAGCTCGGCGTAGATGCGTGCTGCTTCGGTAACCGCGCCCTTGACCTGGCGGATGTTGGTGATCTGGCTGCCCAGGTGGAAGTGGAGCAGCTTGAGGCAATCCCCCATGCCCAGAAGTTTCAACTCGCGCAGCGCCCGCATAACTTCCGTGGTGCTGAGGCCGAACTTCGAGCGGTAGCCGCCCGAGGACTTCCAGCGTCCCGAACCGCGGCTGGCAAGTTTGGCGCGGATGCCGATGGTGGGCCGCACGCCGATGCGCTCGGCGTACTTCGCGATTAGGCCGAGCTCGGTGTATTTCTCGACCACCGGAATAATCCTCCGCCCGATCTTCTGGGCGAGCATCGCCATCTCGATATATTCGTCGTCTTTAAATCCGTTACAGATGATGGGCGTGTCGTTATCCGCGAGCGCCATAACGGCGAGCAGTTCGGGCTTCGAGCCGGCTTCCAGACCGAACTTGTAGGGCTTGCCGAACTCGAGCACTTCCTCGACCACCTGGCGCTGCTGGTTGACCTTGATCGGATAAACGCAGCAGTAGCCGCCGTTGTACTTGTGCTCACGAATGGCCACGTCGAAGGCATCATGCAACTCGCCCAGGCGGTGCTTCAGAATCCCCGCGAAGCGTACCAGAATTGGCAGCGAAATGCCCCGCAGCACCAGCGTGTCGATCAATTGCTTCAGGTCGATGGCGCGCGCGGGATCCTTTTCGGGATGCACCAGAATGTGCCCGTCGTCGCTGATGGAAAAATATCCTTTTCCCCATCTCGCCACATCGTATAATTCGCCCGCGTCCTGGGTGGACCAGCGGTCGGTCGGCTCCAGAACCAGCGAGCCTTTACGTCCGTTTCTTTCCAACTTTTACATGCCCTCGGTTTAATAAACGACACGCCGGACCGGTGGGGGTCGGCTGTCCGAACTTTTAGTGTCCTTCGGAATGACGGCCAGGGCAACAAAAAATTTTCCGGGAGTTATGTGACATCGCCGTAACGGGGCTGCGATGCGATATGCTGGCCTGAGTCGGGAGGAGAAACACGATGAAATCTATTTTGATCGCTTTCTGTTTGGCCGCATGCCTGGCGGCGCAGACGAAGCCAGTATTCACTGAGAATTTCGAATCGGGCCAGCTCGATCCCAAAATCTGGGACCAGCGCGTCGATGGCGTGGCCACGCTTAAGATCCAGCAGGATCAGGTGGCGCATGGCAAGTATGCCTTGCAGATCCACTACCCGGATATGGCCGCGCGCAGCTACGCATTTATCGTGGCCCCGCATCTGCCGGACGCGGTGAAGACGCACTTCTTCGGGCGCGCCTACGTGAAGATCGATCCGGCCACCCCGCCGTCCCACACGGTGCTACTCTTCGCTGGTGGACCCGACTGGCCTATCTCGAAGTTCGAGGAAATCGGCGTCTCGCGTAACACTTTCCAGCCCTCCTATCAGGAGAACAAGTCGGGGCGCGGCCAGGGGCGCGGCGAGGATGTAAAGCACGCGGGTCCTGTGCCGCTGGGCAAGTGGTTCCTGCTCGAGTGGGAATTCAACGATAATCCATCGACGCTTACGATCTGGGCCGATGGCGAGTTGTCGCAGGTGGTTCAGGGCGACCAGAAGACCGACGTGGCCGCGTTTAAGTGGCCGAAGGGCAGCGACACCGACAAAGACCTGGTGGGTGGCTTCGTGGAGTTCGGCTTCGGAACGCGCGTGTGGGGGGCGGTGCCCACTGCCTTCGACGTTTATTACGACGACATCGCCATCGGCACCCAACGGCTCGGTCCGGTCAAATAGATCGCGGCTACTATAATCTTCCTGATGGATCTCAAAGGAAAAGTGTGTCTCGTGACGGGCGCTACACGTGGCATCGGCGCAGCCACGGCAATTCGGCTGGCGCGCGGCGGTGCGGACGTCGCGATTCAAGGCCGGGACGCGAAATCCGATGCGGCGCTGGAGGTGCGGTCGGCGATCGAAGCGCTGGGCCGCCGCTGCCACGTAATCGCGGCGGATATGGCTCTGCCGGCGGATGCAACTCGCTGCGTTGAGGAAACCATCGGCGCGCTGCGAACCATCGACGTGCTCGTGCATGCGGCCGGCGCGGCGGCTATGGGAAGTTTGCTGCAGGTGCCGGAAGAGGTCTGGTATCACGCCTTCAATGTCCATGTGCATGCGGTGTTTCATCTGTGCCGCGCCGCCGTGCCGCACATGATTCCGAAAAAAGAAGGCGCCATTGTGCTGATTTCATCCACGGCGGGCTCGCGCGGAATTCTGGGTGCCCTCTCGTATGGCGTGGTAAAAGGGGCGCTGCCGCAATTTACACGCGTGCTGGCGCGCGAGTTGGCGGATCACAATATTCGCGTGAACTGCGTGTCTCCCGGTGTGATCCGGACGCGGTTTCAGGATTATCTGACTGAGGCGCAGGTGAAGAATAATATCGAGAATCGGATCCCGCTGCATCGGGAAGGCACCACGGATCAGGTGGCGCAGGTGATTGAGTTGCTGGCCACCAACGATTTCATGACAGGCGAAGATGTAGTGATTGATGGCGGCCTGACGATGCGCATCGCCTGATTACTTTGGGCCGCGGCCGATTGGCAATCGGCCTCCGGATCACAATATCTTTTTCAATGCGTGGCCGACGCCTTTACCGACCTTCCCCACGCCCTTGACCGATCCCACCGTAACGTCCTTGCCTGCCTTGGCAGCGCCAGTGGCGACATCCACTCCGGCATCGACGGGGTGAAGTGTCGCCACATCCACGGCACCTTTCGCCACGCCCGTGGCGGAGCCCAATAGCCGCGATGCCACACATGACCCGGCCCCCAGAAACCGCCCACCCACACATATCCGGGACCCGGTATCGGAGGAGGAGCTAGAGGCGCCACATAAGCCGGAGCCGGCGCATAATATCCATAACCGGAGACCGGCACTCCCACGCCTACTCCAATTCCAACAGCAACCCTGGGCGCCGCAAAAAGGCAGCTTCCCGCCAGTAATAATCCTGCAATCAGCTTCGTTTTCATGTTCGTTACCTCCTTACGCCCATAAGAAAGGCAGCCGGATTGCCAAGTCAGATATCTTTTAGATTCAGCCAGTTACAGAATCACTGATGACTTACAAGCTGGTTGCGCGGTGGATTAGAGCCACCACCCGCCGCGATGTCGCTTTCGGTCTTCAGCAAATCGACGAGAACGTCGCTACAGGACTTTCCATCCAATTGATCTATGGTGCTCGCGACCAGAGCTCGCGCGCCTGGCTCAGCATCCGGCCCCTGCCCCAGCGAATCGGCCCATACCTTCAGGTCGCCGATCAAATCCGCTTTGGGGGTGAACGCCTTCTGGGCTTTCTGGACGCGCCTGAGCAGTTCGCGGGCGGTTTCGAGCAGCAATGCACGCCGGCGCTGCAGCGGACCCATGGCTTGGCCCATCATCTGGGGATTGCCAGCGGACGAACCATCGGCATAGAGTGCACCCTGTAACTGGATCCGGTCGGGGCTTATTCCGGGAGGCAGGTCGGCCACCTTGAGCTGTCTGTCGGCTCCCGGCGGGATCGGAACCCTGATCTCATCCTGCCAGAACAGCAGATCGCCGCCTGGATGATTATCGGTTGCGAGAAGAACCGCTGTCAGAGGTTGAGAACCGGGATTATGGATCCACGCAACGGGTCCGGCCGCGGTGCGCTCGATGCGCAATGTGGGGAGCGGAGGCCCAGCCGCATGAATGGGCAGAGCTCCCATCAACCACATGGCTGCGGTAACAAGCCTCATCGCCTTCGAGAGCAGCATTCATACGGCCTGTGTGTGGGGGCGTACGTTCAGTCTTTGGAGGGTGGCGGAAATTTTTTGAATACTTCCGTGACGGTTTTTTCGAGCTTCTTCTGGTTCTTCTCCGGATTTCCCGTCAGCATATCGCTCGCATCGGCGTGCCAGATCACCTTCTTCGATTGCGCATCGAATATATCGATGTGCAGCGTGCCGACCGGCGTGATTTCGACAGTCGTGGTGGCGAATCCGGGACCTCCCCCAACCCACCAGCCGCGGTGATACCAACCGCCGCCGAAGCCTCCACCGTACCAGGTTTCGAAGGTCCGTTGGGTGCGCGTCGCACCGAACGCGGAGATGGATGCATCACTGCCCGAATCGACCTTACGCCAGCCTTTGACGGCCAGTTGATTGTCGATTGCGTTCCTGACGCGATCGTTCCAGAGGGAATCCTCCACGTTCACGCCAATCCACGAATACGTATGATATTTGCCGAAGTTGACCGAGTGGTCGTAATCAACCATGGTTTTCGCAAACAGGCAAGTGACGGAAACCACAGCCGCCACCCATAGCCAATTCTTTCTCATGATCGAACTTCTCCTTACAACCAATGGGGCAATCGAGCGCCCACCTGAAAACGGCAATTGGCGTGGTTTTACAGGTCCCGCTTGAGCGGATTACCGCAGAAATCGTCGCCCCCTCGCGCAGCAAACTAATCGGAGCGCAGCGAGCTAATCGAAGCCCGCAGCTAATCTTTCAGATACCAGGGAATCGTCATGGTGGTGATGCGTTCATTGCCCTTCAGTAAGAGCAGCGCTTTAAGTCCCTGGGCGCGCTGGTTGTGCAGTGCGTAGTGATACCAACTGCGCTCCACCAGCTCGGGAACGATCACAGCGATCTCCCGTTGCGGATTCTTAGCGCTGAGGTCGAGCACATAATCCACAATCGGAAGGACGATGTAGCGAAACGGCGACGGGAGGCAAATCAACTCCGGGACCGGCAGTCCTGCGGCGCGCGCTGGTTCTTCCACCAGATGCGGCCACGATTCGGCAAGATCGTCCTTCTTTTCATCGAAGAAAATATGTACTACCTTGATTTCCTTCGAAAGGCTGTAGGCAAATCGCAGGCCTCGGGCGCTGATCTTGCTCCAGCGGTCGATGGGAACCACCACCATCGGCTCGCAGATCGCCGAACTGGAAAAAGGCGCGGTTTCGGCGACTTCCCGCGCCACCGAGTTCAGATGCCGCTTGATCGCAACCATGAAGACGATCAGGGTCGGGATCAGGAGGACCGTGATCCATGCGCCCGCCACGAATTTGGCGACGAGAACTACCAGAACCGTGAGCCCCGTGGCAATGGCGCCGACGCCGTTGACGATCATGTAGTGCCCGGCGCGCGGATCGTCCGATTTCCGCCAGTGAGCGACCATGCCGGTTTGCGAAAGCGTGAAGGCGAGGAAGGCGCCCACGGCGTAAAGAGGAATCAGCCGGTCGGTAACGCCGCCGAAGATGATGAGAAGGATCGCGGTCAGAATGCAGAGTACATAGACGCCTTCGGAAAAGACGAGACGCCGGCCGCGCAGAGAAAACGTGTAGGGGAGATAGCCGTTCTGCGAAATGACGCGGCAGAGGCGTGGGAAATCGGCGAACGCGGTATTGGCCGAGAGGGCCAGCACCAGAATGATGGAAGAGATGGCCGTCCAGTAGAACCAGCCGCGTCCCGTGACGGCGGCGAGCAGCATGGAGAGAACGCTCTGGTAACCGGAGGAGCCAGGATCGGTGGCGCCGATGTGGTAAACGCGGACCAGATAAGCGATTCCGAGAAGCAGGACGGCGAGCACCGTAATGATGATGGTGAGCGTGAACTGCGCGGTCTTCGCCACCGGCTCGCGGAACGCTCTGACGCCATTACTGACCGCTTCCACGCCGGTCATGGCGGTGCATCCGCTGGCGAAAGCTTTCATAATCAACCAGGCGCTGAAGCCTTCCGTGGCAGCGGCGAGCGCAGGCGGCGCGATCACAGGATGGGGATGACCGCCGCCGGCAATCGCCCGCCCTGCCCCGACCGCGATGAGCACCAGCAGACAACCGATGAACATATACGTGGGCAGCATGAACACGCCGCCGGCCTCGCGCACTCCGCGCAGATTAATAACCGTGAGGAGAAAGAGAATACCGAGGCAGAGTGCCAGGGTGTGAGGCTGAAGGCCGGGCACGGCGGAGATGAGCGCGCCCACGCCGGAAGAAATTCCGACCGCCGCGGTGAGCACGTAATCGATCATCAGGGCGGCGGCGGCGAGCAAGCCCGCCCCATCGCCAAGATTTTCGCTGGCCACGGTATAAGATCCGCCGCCGTTCGGATACGCCTCGATAGTCTGCCGGTAAGAAAAATAAACGATTGCCAGCAGCACCACGATACTGATGCTGATGGGCAGGATATAAGCGATGCCGGCAACACCCAACGGAATCAGCAGGGTCAGCGCCGCTTCCGGTCCATAGGCCGCCGAACTTAGAGCATCGAGGCCGAAGATCGGAATGCCTGCCGCCGGGCCGACGCGTTCCTCGCGATCGGCATCGGAACGCAGCGGGGGACCGAACAGGAAATCGAGCACAGACATCCGACCATCATAGGGCAACCGGTGGGGCAGATTTCCGATCTGCCCGCCGCTCTTCATCCTATTCGTAACGAAGCACACCACGCGCGTGGTGGAGTAGGCCTTCGGCCTGCGCACTTGCTTTATCCGCAGCTATTCGTAACGAAGCACACGAGAGGGATCGTACCGTGCGGCGCGCGTGGCCGGAATCAAGCCCGCCAGTGCCGCCACGCCGATCAGCAGAATCACAGCCACCGCAATCGATTGTGGGTCCTGCGGCTCAATGCCATACAACTGATTTCGCACCAGCTTCGTGAGCCACAGCGCGGCAGGCAGCCCGACGGCCATTCCAGCGCCGGCCAGCACCAGCACTTCGCGCATCACGATCCAGATTACGCTGCCCCGCATGGCGCCGAGAGCCATGCGAATCCCGATCTCGCGCGCCCTGCGCATCACCATATAGCTCATCACTCCATAGAGGCCCAGCACCGCCAGCGCCGTGGCGAGCACTCCGAACACGCTCGAGAGCGCCGCGATCATGCGCTCCGTCACCAGCGACTCATTCATCTGATCGTCAAGAGTTTTCATGCCCATTACGGGCACGCCCGGATCGCTTTCGCGCATCACCGAGCGTATGGCCGGATAGACGCTCTCGGGCGTGCGCGTGGTGCGCACATAAACAAAGAGTGCATTCGATCCGAACTTCCACTGCGCTTCGCACATGAATACTTCGCGAGGAATCTGATCGCGCAGGGATTCGTAGCGTGTATCGTTCACCACGCCGATGATCTCGATATCGGTGGGCGTGCCGGGATCGGTACCTTCACCGAACCTGCGTCCCACGGGGCTTTGATTGCCGAAGTAGTGCTTCGCAAAGCTGGCGTTGACGATGGCCACGCGTGGCGACGTAACGGTGTCCTTCGCCGTAAAATCCCGCCCATCCAGAACATGGATACCCAGTGCATCGAAGTAACCGGGCGTGACCGAATTAAAATGCGGGTCCATATCTTCGCCGGTTTTCGCGTTATACCCGGCAATGGTGATCCCCTCGTCCCATTCATTGCCGCCGGTGGGGATGGCCATTTGCGACATCCCGGCCGCCTGCACGCCAGGAATTGCACGCAGCCGGTCGCCCAGCGTTTTGTAGAATGCGCGTGTGCGCTCGATGTCGTATCCGATGGAACGCGGATTGACGCGGAACTGAACGATATTCTCCGTGCGGAAGCCGGGGTCGAGCGAATGCAGGTTGGCCAGGCTGCGCATGAAGATGCCGGCGCCGATCAGCAGCAACAGCGAGAGCGCCACTTGCGCCGCCACCAGAACTTTGCGGAAGACCACCTGGGCTCCGCCGCCCATAATACTTCCGGCCTGATCTTTGAGCGTGGAAGCGATGCGCGGGCGGCTCGCCTGCAGCGCGGGTATGAGACCGAAGAGCACGCCGGTAGCCGCCGAGATGGCGCAGGCGAAGCCGAGCACCGTGGGATCGGGAGATGCTGAAATGTTATATCCCGTGACGTTGTCGGGCAGGAATTTCAGCAAGGCGCTCACCATCAGCATTGAGAGAGCGATGCCTGCCGCGCCGCCCGCCAGCGAAAGCAGCAGGCCCTCGGTGAGCAATTGCGCCACGATGCGCGCGCGGCTGGACCCGATGGCCAGACGGATGGCAATTTCTTTCTGCCGCGCCATGGCGCGCGCCGTCAGCAGGCTGGCGAGATTGGCGCAGGCGATCAGCAGCACCAGGCCCGTCAGCGCCATCAGCACCCAGAGCGGCTTTTCATATTGCCGGCGCAGAGAAGTATTGCCCTGCGCCCCCGGCATCACGTCGAGCCACATGCGCAGGAACTCCGTCTTGTCGTAAGGAGTGGCGTTGCGAAACGCGGGCATCACGACTTCAGAATCGATGATCTGGTGAAACAGCGGCTGCAATCCGGCTTTGGCGCGGTCGATTGTCATGCCCGGCTTCAGGCGGCCGTAGACGTTCACCCAGCGTTGGCGCCGGTTGTACATACTGGTGAAACCGGGACGCACGGTCGGCGCCATGGTGACGGGCAGAAAGATTTTGGTGGGCAAGCCGGGCTCGAGGCCTTCGAAGCCAGGCTGAGCCACGCCCACGATGTTGAACGGATAGTTGGTGATGCGCACGGTGCTTCCGATTACGCCGGGATCGCCGTTGAACTGCGCCTTCCAGTATGCCCAGGAGAGCACAAGATAAGGATGCTCACCCGCGCGTTGATCGTCGGCAGCCGTGAAGAGGCGTCCCGCAGCGGGCTTGATCCCCAGCAGCGGAAAATAATTTCCCGAAACCAGTTCCACGCTGGCCACTTCGCTGTGTGAGGAAACTCCCAGCACCAGGGTTGTGCTGTAACGGCACATCATGCCGGAGAAAACCTGGTTGCGATCGCGCAGATCCTGATACATGGGATAGGCGAGGGCGTTGCGGCCGTTGTTGCCTCCGTAGTGGCGTCCACGCCCGTTGAGCAGGACGATGCGCTCCGGATCGCGCACGGGCAGCAGCCGCAGGATCAGCTGATTGACCAGCGTGAAGATGGCGGTATTGGCGCCGATGCCGAGCGCCAGCGACAGGATGGCGACGGCGGTGAACAGAGGGGAGCGGCGCAGCCCGCGCAGAGCGTAGCGCAGATCGCGCGCAAACGTGTTCATGCTGTTTATACTGCCGAACGGCCGAAACGTTACGCGGACGGGAAGAAATTGTTTCGGGTAGGGGGCCCGGGCGTCATCTCAGCGCGGTTGACACTCCGTAAGGGGAACCGTACTATTCGAGTATGGACTCGGTTTCCGAAACATATCGCTACATCGTCCGTTCGGCGGGCGTGCGGAGCGGAAACCCCATCGTGGAAGGTACCCGCATCGCCGTGCACGACGTGATCGGCCTGCTGCAGAATGGCGAGACAGTCGACACGGTAAAGGCCAACTGCTTCCCGCAGCTGACCAGATCCCAGATTTACGAATGCCTCGCCTAGTATGAAGACCATCGGGGAGAGATCGATCTGCTGGTTGCCAGACAGATGGCCCCCGCTTCAGAGTGAAGTTCTTGCTCGATCATGACGTACCCGACGATCTGAGTTATCTGTTGGAGCAACTCGGCCACGACGTGCGATCGGGTGAAATGGGAGCGGTCTGGGCGAGCAAAGCCGCTGCGCTGAACGTAATTGCGAACAGGATAATCGTGAAGAAAGCCACCATGCGTTCCCCCTCCTCCAGGCGAACAGTACTCATCTTAGGCTGGCGGCTGGGAGTCAAAGCGAAGCCAATGCGGCCCTAAGTTGGCGCCGCCGAATGGCGGATGCCCGGTTTGGACGTGTCGGCAAGAATGGTTTCGGCACAGGTGTTTAATGGTTTCCTGCCTTCGCTGAACTGCGAAAGCGGTATAAAATAGCGTGTTAGAAACAATATGACTCTTCAGATCGCGGAAGCTATCGCAGAATTTCTTCCAGCGCCATCCGACGCGGCTGCGAGCGAACTCATTGTTCTGGAACTTTACAGGCAAAGGCGCATCTCCCGCGGAAAGGCGGCTGAGCTTCTGGGCGAGTCGCTGGCCAGCTTCCTGCAGCGCGCCGCACGCGCGGATATTCCACACTTCAATCTGACATCGGACGAACTGCAGCAGGAAATCGAGTCCGCGCAGGAATTCGTCCGTGCGCGCTGTCTCTGACACGAGCCCGTTCATAGCCCTGAATTCCATCGGCCGGCTCGGTCTTCTTCCACGATTGTTCGATACGATCACGGTTCCGGCGGTCGCTGCGGAACTGAAGAGCGTCCTTCTTCCCGATTGGGTCAGAGTCGTTTCAATACCTCAGGGTGCGATTCCGTATGTCAGGGAACCACGGCTGGGACGTGGCGAGACGGAAGCGATTCATCTGGCCCTGCACCTTCGCCCGGACAGGCTTCTGATGGACGACGGCGAGGGCCGCAGGGAGGCACAGCGTCCGGGGCTCCGGGTTACGGGTGTGCTTGGACTGCTGGTCGCTGCCAAACGAAAAGAGCTTCTCCCGGTGGTTCGCCCCGAAATGGACGCGTTGCGTACTTCCGGATTCCGTATCTCGGAGGGCCTGTACAAGGACCTTCTCGCATCCTGTGGAGAGATCTAAACCTGTCGCCTCCTCGCGGACAGAAACTCGACGACGCGGATGGAGGCCGAATAACTTCCGGGCCCGCCGTACTCTCCGCACCCGGTTCCGATCAACGCAAGGAACAAGCCATGGAACGATTTAATTCATCCATGCCCGCCACGAGCTGCCTGGACCGTTTGCTGGACCCGCTGGGTATCCTGCTGAATGGCTTCTGATACTGACTTAAGATTTCTCGCCAGAATAGCAATGAACGGACGAGGCCGGTCGTTGCGGCAGTCTCCGAGTGTCCGACCATACAGACGAAGGGTCGCGGAGCGATTCCCGGAAGCCCGTCGCGAACAACAGCATACTTTATCGTCTGGTAAACACAACAGAAGGGGATGTTGTCGACAGCGTCGTTTATGGGGAGTCGGGCCCGCCACGATCAAAAAGCGGCTGGTACCGACCACCGCCTGACTGTCGAACAGCAGCGCCGCAATCGCCCTCGCGGACCGGATTAGGCGAGGCGCAGCGATTACCGCAGAGGTACTCGGATCCAAAGCAAAAGCCCTTACCACCCAAACTGAAACCGGCGCCTATCTCGGTCCGATCATCGGTCAAACCGATCGGTTCGTCATTCAGCGTCAATCGAGCTGTTTCGGGGTCGCGCACTAAAAGGCGCTACTCGATTCGCCGCCCGCGGTGGGCGAGACGGTCAGCATCAACTATGCCGGAGGCGCAGGGGCCGCCCGCGAATGTCGCGGACGGTCCCGCATGAGGGAAGCCGTTCTCAACCATGTTGAAGAAGCCATCTGACCTTTACAGCACGCCCCGCTCACCCGGAAATCTCGGCGCGTTGGTGCCCCCGGCAGCACTGGCCTGAGCAGATCCTAGCGTTTACTCCGACGCGAAGCCTCGTTAAAGGCGTCGGTCACGTCCGTGATTCTGCACGCCATGTAAAATACACCCAAAGGGTATGGTGATTGCGAATCGTGATCCGCCGGATGATAAGCGGCTCGATCAACTGGAACGCGGCTTGAAGATCGCGAAAATGCAAGCCGAGATTGCGGCCGCCGAGCACCAGTCATCCCGGGGAATCAGATTCGAGAACCGAGTCAAGGCCATCAGCTCGCTTGTGACGATTCTAACCCTGCTGGTGACGGTCGCGGGCCTCTATTTGTCCGCCAATCATTGGCTGCAAGACTCGCGGCAAAGCAGAATGCAGGATGCCATCAAACAACTCAGCGGGGACGAGGACTCGAAGAGGTTTGGAATTGTAGCCCTTCGGGATTTCTTATCTTCAAAGTCCATCGACGAGCGACATCGAGCACTAATTGCGCTATCCACTGCGCTAGAGGGCAACTCCAGCGATACTGTGCGGCAGGAGATTGTCTCGGCATTTCAAAATATAGACGGAAAGCTAGCGGGGCCGCGGGAACTGACCGAAACCGTCAAGGAGTTAGCTGAGGTCAGCCGGCGATTGGTTCGGAAGGGATCTCTCTGGACCAAAAGGTCTCCCATTATCCGAGATGATCCGCCCGAAAACAGCGAGGAGTCGAAGGCGCGCGCGGTGGCGAACTCCATCGTTGCACTCATACGAAAAGGGGCGCACGTCCCCGATCTCTCTCGGGATGTGGGCCTATCTGGTATCTATCTAGTCAACTGTGATCTTCGCGAGGTCGATTTATCAGAGGTCCGTTTCGATGCCAGCATTCTTGCGTACTCCCATTTTGAAAAGGCCACGTTGAGTGGAGCGTCCTTTAGCGGCGCAGATCTGGACCACGTGAGCTTTATGGGAGCAAACCTCAAAGGTGCCTATTTCGTGAACCACGACGACTCCACTTTACATCGTTACTGGGACCGGGCCTTGCCGCATCCCAATCCCAAGCCGGATGAATCGCCAGTGGTAACTGACCCGGACTTCCCCCAGTCACAGGTAACCGGTCCAGACTTTAGCGAGGCAGACCTCACCGGTGCTCATTTTGATGGGTATGATCTCTTTCCGCTCTATCCTGAGTGTCTGTTTGCAAGAAACTGTTTAACGAATAACCTTCAAGCGGAGGAATACCTATCGGCATCGAAGGTGCCAGGTTTAGTTTCGCTATCAAAATTCCGGAAGACGAACGTAGCTAGCACGGATTTCACTCGAGCTCTTGCATTCGGCGTGCTAATTGGAGCGGAACCGCGTCTGCCTTTAGTCCCTCTCGCCTCGTTGAACATCATCAAGATCGGCACAATTACTAGATACCGGGCCGAAATCCGCGATCATCTTGATCGTGCCGAAGCTACTAATTTCTTCACAGCTCTCACGCAGATTTCCGCGTCATTTGCCCAGTCCAACTGGCATTCCGCCAATTTCCCGAAGGCAATCGAGGAGTTTTTCAATGTGTGCAATCCAGAGGCGGCTGATTGTAAACCGGCAGCGTTTCAGTGAGGGAGGCGGCGACTACCTAAACGAGGCAATCAATGAAACTATTGTCGAGCGGAAAGAGTTGTTTTCTTCTGATACTGGCGGCCCAGGCTGCACTCGGAGGTACAGACGGCTGGAGTAGGACGGGGCCGTCCGGCGAACCTTTCGGGCCAACACGGCAAGCTCAACGTAACTGCCAAGGGAGAAACTGCGGCGCTGGTACCGCATTCGAATGTGGCCCTGGGACTGTTGACATCACACCTAATCCTGCGATTGGTTCGGTGGGGATACCTCTTAGTTTAAGATACGACGCGACTCAGATTTGCAATGGGCAAACTATTTCCGATCCTGATTTCTCCGTTAGATGGGACGACGGCCCTTCGATAGGCTTGGGTGATGCTTACGGCTTCTTCACGAAGACGTTCACCACGCAGGGCGAGCATCACGCGGTTTTTGAGGTGCGATGCACGTGCGTCGATAGAACAGGACAGAGCAAGTGTATCTTGACAGGCACTGTACGAGTCACAATTGGGGCTCCTCCATCGACTGTAAGCCAGAACCAGATCAACAGCAACTTCACTTTATCGACGCCCTTCGTTTCGCCCGATGGCTGGGTGTGGTTTCGGGGATTAGACAATAGGCTTTGGAAGGTGTTCAATGACGGCAGCCAGCAATCGCAGCCCGGCAACAACACCACGTCTTCTTCTCCATTTGTGCAGGGGGATTATGTCTACTTCCGTGGTACCGACGACAGGCTTTGGCGCATGAAAACTGACGGGTCGAGCCAGAACCAGATCAACAACAACTTCACTTTATCGACGCCCTTCGTTTCGCCCGATGGCTGGGTGTGGTTTCGGGGAGTAGACAATAGGCTGTGGAAGGTGTTCAATGACGGCAGCCAGCAATCGCAGCCCCGCAACAACACCACGTCTTCTTCTCCATTTGTGCAGGGGGCTTATGTCTACTTCCGTGGTACAGACGACAAGCTTCGGCGCATGAAGACTGACGGGTCGAGCCAGAATGTCATCAATAATAATCTCACCCTGTCGACGCCTTTCGTCACGCCTGACGGGTGGGTGTGGTTCCAGGGCGTGGACAACAGGCTGTGGAAAGTGCTCAGCGACGGAACCGGGCAGTCGCAGCCCGGCAATAACACTACTTCTTCTCCTCCCTTCGTGCAAGGGGCTTATGTATACTTCCGTGGAACCGACGATAGGCTCTGGCGTATGAGGACTGATGGGTCGAACCAGACCGTCGTCAACAATAACTTCACTTCATCGTCGCCCTTCGTAACCATCGACAATTGGGTGTACTTCCGCGGGATCGACGACAGGCTGTGGCGCTGTTTTTTCAGACCTTGATGTACCATGAGGTCGCCGAGATTACTATTGTTGACATAGCTGCCTGGGCCGGTCGCTTTAGCGAACAGGCCCCAGCGGGCCCCGTCACCGATAAGGCCAAATGCAAGCCTGCTCGCCGAAACTCGACGAATTCAACTCCGGTTGGATCACGCGCGACTCGGAGAGAGGTCTCGAACGGCCAGGGCCGATTCCTGGCGATAACAGCCCTTCGCATCACTGATCCGTCTGGCGGTCCACAAATGGCCTTCACCCTGCTCAGGCCGCAGTGCCCACGCCACCGATTGAAAACCGATCCGGCAGCCCAGAAAAGCCGGTCACAACTCGCAAAAATAAACTGCTCCCGACGCGAACCCGCTGAAGCTAAACGTTAACCCAGCATCTCCCCAACCCTCAACCACACCACCCCCCGGCCATTCGCACCACCCTCATGCAAATCTGAAATCGCAATGAGACTCTACGACCCAACCCCAGGCACGCGAGGCCCCGTCAAGCCCAGACCTAAGGCCATCGCCCCGAAAAACAATCTGCGCCACGCGATGCTCGCAGAACCCCTCCTGCTCCCAGGTGAATCGCTCGAAACCTTCCGCGATTTTATCCAGTCCCTCGAAGCGGCCCTGCAGCCCGTCGGGTTCACCGAAAACGCCCGCGTCGAAGCCATGGCCCTCAGCCGATGGAGGCAGGTGCGCTTCATGGCCATGCAGGCGGCCAGCCTCGAGATCGAAATCTCCAGACAATCTGAACCCGACCCGGCCGCCCGCGCCTGCCTGGCCGTCATCGCCATGGCCGACCAGAAATACGTCCGCCTGATGGCTCGCTATGAATTGCGCTGCGAACGCGAGTACACTCGCACCCTCGCCGACCTCGTCGATGCCCGGAAAAGCCGCCATGACAATTGATTTTTACCAGTACGAACCCGAGAATCCCAATTTCGGACACCGTCCGCGTCGGCCCGTCCATGCGTACAATAAGCCCATGATGAAAGGCAGCCAATGACCGGCCGTCTCCAGGGTGACGACCTCATCGGGGAAGTCCTGCGCAACATGCAGGAGGGGCTCTTCCATATCCGCCGCAAGGCGATGGTCCCCTCCATTTACCGCATCTATCTGAACACCGGCGACTACGAACCCTTTCGCGACGTCGTCCCGTTTATCGCGGGCGAGATCCGCGCCGCGCTGGACGAACAACTGGCGCGATTGAATGGATCGAAGCGGCATCGGGCTAAAGGCCTGCTGGAGAAAATCGGCGCGGGCGAAGCCCTGGGCGCAACCGAATATGTCCGCGCCAGCGACGCCTGGACCGTCGAAATCTATCCCGATCTCGACGGCAAACTGCAAGCCGGCGAGATTGAGGTTTATTCAGATTTGGGGGCTCCGCAGAAGGCCGAATATGGTGCGGGATCGCTTACGCGGCGAATATTCCCCAAAGGGGTCGAACCGCCTGTAGAACCACCCCCGCCGCCGGTTGAGCCTGTCCCCGAGCCCGAGCTTCCCCATGGCGCCCCAACCGTCGCAGCCGATAGCGCTCCGACCGTCGCAACGCCCCGCCCACCGGCAACGTCCGATGCAAAAGAAGGCGTCGCTGAAAAAGACGAAGAAGACGGCACAAAAGGCCGTGCCTTCGCGTACATCCGTTATGTGGACCAGCAGGGCCCGAAGACTTTCGAGGTGACGAAGAGCCAGATGGTGATCGGACGCGGGGGTAGATCGTACTGGGTGGATCTCAAGCTCGAGACCCTGCCCGACGTGTCGCGCGAGCACTGCCGCATCCGCCGCGATCCGGAAACGGGCCGCTTCACCATTGAAGATGTAAGCCAGTTCGGCACCGCGGTCAACGGTAAGCCTGTCGGTCAGAACGCTACCGCCGAATTGCCGCGCCGCGCCACCATCAGCCTGGCGGGGGTTCTCGATTTGCAGTGGGAAGCGGTGTAAAGCGCACATGCTGAACGCACAAATGCTGAACGCACACATGAATGACCTGCTGCTGGGAAGGACCGTCGTGCTCACCGCAATGCTGGTGGTAATCGCGCTGCTGGCCATCCTGACGGCGGTTCGAGAAAGGCGCTGATGGCCGTGCGGGCTCGCCTGCGATCGGCGGTCGGGAGTGACACCGGCCGGCGGCGCACCAACAACGAAGATCGTTTTTACGTGGATGCCGATCGCGGTATCTTCGCCGTGATCGATGGCGTGGGGGGACATGCCGCTGGTGAACATGCCGCCGAAGCCGCCGTCGAAGTTCTGCGCGAGCGCCTGGAGCGGCAAACGGGAACGCCCGAGGAGCGGCTGCGCGAAGCCATCGCCCTCGCCAACAATTTCATTTACCGGCAGGCGCGCTCGCGGCCCGAGTGGAACGGCATGGCGTGCGTCCTTACTATCGCTCTGATTGAGGACGACATTGTCACGGTGGGCCATGTGGGCGATTCGCGCCTCTATCTGTTGCGGCCCGGCGAGATTCATAAAATCACCCACGATCATTCGCCGGTGGGTGAGCGCGAAGATCGCGGCGAGATTACCGAAGTCGAGGCCATGAAGCATGCGCGTCGCAATGAAATCTATCGCGACGTGGGTTCCTCCGAACGCTCGCCAGACGACCCGGCATTTATCGAAATCACCAGCTTTCCCATGCCCGCCGACAGCGCGATCCTGCTTTGCTCGGACGGCTTGACGGATCTGATCAGCGCTCCCGAAATCCGCGCATGTATGGAACGTTATGCGCCCGATTACGATACGGCGATACGCGCTCTGATCGATGCCGCCAACCACGCGGGCGGCAAGGACAACATCACGGTGGTGGTGGTCGCGGCGCCCGAATACAAAATTCCGGCGGAGAAACCGCCCACCTCGCTCACGTCCTCTAAGCCGCATGCGGGCTTGTGGCCGGCGGTTATTGCCGGCGCCTGCGGACTGGTGCTGGGCCTTGTCCTCGGACTGCTTTATCCTTACGCGCGCGCGCAATTTTCCGCGCCCGGCCCGCGCACCCTGGTGGCTGGCCCGGCAGGCATTAACGCCGCGCTCAGCCAGGCGCATCCCGGCGACACAGTTTTGATTCCGCAGGGAAAATACACCGAACGCATTCAGCTCCGCGAGGGCGTCACGTTGCGCGCGCAGCAGCCTGCCAACGTTACACTGGCTTCTCCCGATGGCGGACCGGCGGTGGTCGCGCACAAGATTGAAACCGGCTCAATCGAGGGCGTCTGGATACAGGGCGATCTGCAGGCGCCCGCCAGTGCCGGTATTCAGATAGAAGACGCCAGCCCCGCCATTTCCAACGTCAGGGTTACCGGCATGCAGACCGGCATCGAGGTGCGCGGCGCATCGGCCCCTCACATTACGTCGAGCCAGATCGAGAACAATCTTGGGCCTGGCATCGATGTCGAGGGGAATGCCAAACCGAATATCGAAAACAACCTGATCGCGGCCAATGGGAACGGCAAGCCGGGCGTGGCGAAACCGGGCGTTGAAGTCGGCGAGTCTGCGCGGCCGGTTCTCAAAGACAATGGCATCGTCAATAATGCCGCCGAGCCGATCTGGGTCCACGGGCACGGCTATGCGCCCGCCGATTTCGAAGAAAATTTCTTCGGAGAATTGTCACCGAAACGCGCCGTTCGCTTGATCGACGAACCGTTGGCCTCTAATAAACCGGGCGGCGAAAAACCAGGTGCCGACAAGAAGGGGAAGGCTCACCCGCCGGTGAAGCCGTAAATCATGGACCCCAAGCTTTTCGGCCGCTATCAGATCATTCGTAAGCTCGCCGGCGGGGGCATGGGCCGCGTGTTCCTCGCCTACGATCCCGTGCTGAACCGGCAGGTGGGACTGAAGCTGATCGATGCCGGCGGCGATCGCGACAGCCTGGACGTCATCGCGGCCGAGCGCCGGGGCGCGGTGCTCCAGGACCAGTTGGCCAAGCGCGAGGCCAGCGGCCGCGTGGCGCAGATTTTCGATGTGGGCGAGCGCGAAGGCTACTTCTACATCGCCATGGAATATATCGAGGGCGAGGATCTCAGCGAGCTGGTTTCACGCGGACCGCTGCCGCCCGATCGCGCGGTCTCGATCGCCCTCGACATCCTCGACGTGCTCGTGAAGGCGCACAGCTTTCAGACCGTCATCGAAGAGCGCGCGCACCGCGGCATCATTCACGGCGATATCAAGCCGCGCAATATTCGCGTCACTCCGGCGGGTCAGATTAAGGTGCTCGATTTCGGCATCGCCAAGGCCGTATCGATGACGCGCAGCATCACTTTCAATCAGTTCGGCAGCGTGCCCTATTCGTCTCCCGAGCGTTTGCAGACCGGCGATATGGACGCCCGGTCCGACGTCTGGTCCGTCGCGATTGTTCTCTTCGAGATGCTGACCGGGAAGCCTTATTTCGAAGCCGAGGCATCGTCGAAGCTGGAATGGATCATTCGCAATTACCGAACCCTGCAGCCGTCGATCGCGGGGCTGACTCCGGGCCTGCGTGAAATTCTTTCGCGCGCGCTCGACCCCGATCTGAGCCGCCGCTTCTCCAGCGCCGCGGCCTTTCAGGCGGCCCTGCACGAATGGCAGCAATACGCGCTGGCCGGACCCGCCCAGTCACCGGAGGCGGCTCTCGATCCCGACGCCACGCGGCGCACGGTGTATTCGAATCCGGAAGAAAGCACGCGGCGCACCAGCGTCCCGCCGGCCAAAGCTGCGTCTCGAAATCCGGCGCCGAGGAATCTTGCCGGGATCATTCTCAAGGCAGCCGTGGCCACCGTGCTGGTGCTTTTTTTCGCCACCGTATTCTCCATTGTTTACGCCATCCGCATGTATAACAACGCCGAGCCGTTGCGCCGAGCGATCGATTCCGGGCAGATGAGTATTAAAGACGGTGCCGCGGCTTATCGCAAGATGGCGAATCAGAGCCTGTTTTCATTCCCGTTGCATTGGGTGCGTAACAGTCTGCGCGACCGCTATGTGGCGGAGGCCGATCGCGTACTGGCGGACTATCGTGAGGCCAGTGAAAGCACGCCCGTCTATTCGAGCGATTGGAAGCGCGCGCAGTCGGCCCTCGCGTCAGCCGTGGAGATCGCCCCCGAGGACAAATCCATTCGGGGAAAGGCGCGCCTCGTGGATGGTTTCCTGCGGCTTCGCGCCGGCGAATTGAAAGCCGCCCGCTCCGATTTCGAGGAAGGCCGCAGCCTGCTGCCACATTCGCCCGACCCTCATCTGGGCCTCGCCAATATCTACATGGCCGATGGCGATCTGGATAAGGCGGAGGACGAGTTGAGCGAGGCGCAGCGCAACAATTTCCGCCCCGGCCGCCGCGAGCAGAAGGCATTAGCCGATGGCTATAAGAAGCGCGGCGACCGCTGGATCGCGGAAGCGAAGCGTGCCCATGACATCGGTCAGATGGAAGACGCACTGCAACACGCGGACGGGGATCTTAAGAAGGCCCAGGGCCTGTATAACTCGGTCGCCCCATTCCTCAACGGCGTGGTACTGGCCGAGAAAGTATCGGTGGAGCGCGACCAGGCCGCTAAGACCCTCGCTGCCGCGCAGCAGGCGCAGCAAGCCCCGCAGCCCACCAGCGATCAAAAGGAGACGCCGTAATTTTATGGCCGTCACCCGAAGCACAGTCGAAGCCCGCGCCTCGCAGAGGCATCACGTGGCTCAGTCGACGCGCGTCAGCCGGGCTCCGGAGCTGGTCTGGCTGGTCGTCGCCGCACTCATCGTTTGTGGCGCGTGGTGGCTCGTCTACTCGGCTAAGGTGCGCCGCGCCGCCTCGCCCACCGCCCAAATCAACCTTTCGCAACTGGACCGGCCCGAGCAACTCTACCCTGCGCTCGCCGTGTTTCAAAACCCCGCCGACCGGGCCTACGTCGCCAAAAGCATTCTCGACACACTGGCCGACCATGAGGGCTTGATCGCCAATACTGGCGCACTGGCGCGCATCCGTATCCCACGCGCCGATCTGATCGCCGATAAGAACCTCGACGAATTGCGCAAACGCGCCCAGGACGCCAACAAAGACGCCAGGAGCGAGACGATTCCCTTGCTGACGCCCGCCGAGTTCGCGCAGATCAAACCGCAGATCTCAGTACGCGGCATGGACGCGTTTCGCCGCGCGTTTCTGCTCTGGACCGGCGCCATCCTCGCGGCCTTTCTGCTGACCCACATCGTGTGGACGGTGCGCGCCTTCACCGGTCCCTGGGCGTACCTGCCGCTCCTGCTGATCCTCACCGGCATCGGTTTCGCTCTGATGGTGGCGCTGCGTGATCCTCTGCGCGACACCCTGATCTTCGTTCCCTTTGCGCAGGGCGTGGCGGGCGGATGCATCGTCATGCTCATTGCCAGCCTGGTCAACTGGGAATCGGCCACGGCGGGTTACAGCTTCGTCCCTCTGCTGGGCGCCATCGTACTTTCGATCGCCTTGATCTTTTTTGGCAGCGGCCCCGGCGGCAGCGACGCGCGCGTGAACCTGGGGCCCTTCCAGCCGGTAGAAGCCATCAAAATCCTGCTGATATTTTTCCTCGCGGGATACTTCGCGAAGCGCTGGCCCATGCTGCGGCAATTACGTGAAAAACGCCTGGTCATACCCGGCGTGGAACTCCCCCCGCTCGAATACGCCGCGCCCGTGCTCGTCGGCGTAGGCGTTGCGGTGCTGTTCTTCTATCTGCAGAAAGACCTGGGACCTGCCTTGGTTTTCGCCAGCGTGTTCCTGACCATGTACGCCATCGCGCGCAACCGCGTTCCGCTCGCCATCACCGGCATGGCGGCCTTGCTCGGCGGCTTCCTCGTCGGCTATTTCCTCGGCACTCCGAAGACGGTTCACGATCGTGTAGCCATGTGGCTTTCGCCCTGGAGTAATTCCGTTCACGGCGGCGATCAGGTGGTGCACTCGCTGTGGGCGATGGCTTCCGGAGGCCCCATGGGAACGGGTCCAGGACTTGGCGAAGCGGACGTGATCCCCGCCGGCTACACCGATCTGATTGTCTCGGTGCTGGGCGAAGAATGGGGATTTCTCGGCATCCTCGCGGTGTACGGCATCTTCGCCCTGCTGATCTGGATCGCCCTGCGCGTCGCCCGGCGCGCCAGGACGGACTATGCATTTTTCCTGGCGCTTGGACTGGCGCTCCTCGTCAGCGCCGAACTGCTGCTCATCTCCGGCGGCATTCTGGATCTCTTCCCGCTCTCCGGTGTAGCCACGCCTTTCCTCAGCTACGGCCGCACGGCGATGCTGGCGAATTTTCTGATCGCCGGAATTCTGCTGGCGCTGGGACGCGAACACGGTCCCACCGAACGTACCGAACCCTTCCATACCGGCCTGCGCTGGGTGCAGATTGTGCTCTGCTCGCTGGTGCTTTCGGTGGTTGGTAAAGCGGCTTACGTGCAGATCGCGCAGGACGATGCCATCGCGGGCCAGGGCACGCTCGTCCTGCAGGCGGATGGCGGCAGGCGCTATATCTATAATCCGCGCCTCATCTCCGCCGCGCGCACGCTGCAGCGCGGGACCATTTACGACCGCACCGGCCTGCCTCTCGCCACCAGCAGTTGGGCCGAGCTCGAACAGCATCGCGCGCAATACAAGGCGCTGGGCATCGATATCGATCAGGCCTGCAACCGCGCCGACACGCGTTTTTATCCCTTGGGCGCGCTCACGTTCCACTTGCTCGGCGATGTCCGCACCCGCGCCAACTGGAGTTCGCAGAACAGTTCGTTGGTCGAGCGCGATAATGCCATGCGGCTGCAGGGCTACGACGATCGCGCGCGCATTGTCGCGGTGAAGGACGCCGCCGGCAAGCCGTTCTATTCCGTCCGCTACGACTATCGCGAGTTGTTGCCCTTGCTGCGGCATCGCTGGGAGCCGGATAATCTGGCCGTCAAGCGCATTCGCGATCGCGAGCGCAATGTGCATCTTTCCATTCATGCCGGATTGCAGGTGCGCGCCGGGCAGATCCTGCAAACGCGATTGACGGAGCAGCACCTCACGCGAGGCTCTGTAGTCGTGATGGATCCCGCCACTGGCGATCTGCTCGCTTCCGTCAATCTGCCGGCGCCTGATCTGCAGCAGGAGAGACTGGCCCTCGGCGAAGCTGCCGGCTCTCTGCTCGATCGCGCGCGCTACGGCCT
The DNA here is from genome assembly GCA_963719785.1 of Terriglobia bacterium. Lineage (GTDB taxonomy): Bacteria > Acidobacteriota > Terriglobia > Bryobacterales > Bryobacteraceae > BOG-234. The sequence goes on along the minus strand of CAVRCX010000018.1, from coordinate 36,315 downwards.
TTATCCGCCGGGCTCGACTTTCAAGATCGTCACCGCCATTGCCGCGTTGCGCCTCGACCCCGCGCTCGCCCATCAGCAGTATCAATGCATCCGGCTGCCCGATGGGCGCACCGGGAATTACGTGGGCAATTCCAAGCGGCCCATACGCGACGATGTGGAAGATAAGAACCCCCACGGCACGCTGGATATGAATCAGGCGATTGTGGTTTCGTGTAACGCCTACTTCGCACAGCTCGGCACATATAAGGTGGGTCCCGAGCAGTTGCTCGCTACCGCGAAGATGATCGGCATCGCGGTGGCGGATCCGCCCACGGTGGAAAATCTGAAACGGCAGATGCCGCAGCTTTCGTACGGTCAGGGGCAGGTAGTGGTTTCGCCGTTCCAGATGGCGCGCGTGGCGGCAGCCATCGCTGCCAACGGCAATCTCCCGCAAGGTCGCTGGACCATTGACGACAGCAACAACCGCACTGCCGCACCGCAACCGCTCCTCTCCGCCGATGTCGCAACAGTTCTGGCGAAGGATATGCGCGGGGTGGTGACCGGGGGCACGGGCCGCAGTCTGGCGCAGATTCAACCGGCCATCGCGGGTAAGACCGGAACGGCGGAACTGGCAACCGCGCCCTCCCACGCCTGGTTCATCGGCTTCGCGCCTTATGCCGAAGGGCCGCAACCAGATAAGCGGATCGCGTTTTCCATCCTCGCCGAGAATGGCCATTACGGCGGCACCGCAGCGGCTCCCATCGCGGGCGATCTGGTGACGGCCGCCCAACAGTTAGGCTTAATTAAATGAGTCTTCTGCGACGCATCGAAAAATCGCTCGATCAGCGGCTGCGCGTGATCTTCGGCGGATCGCATAAGGAACCAGGCGCGCGCGAGGCAATTGAACTTTACCGCGATGCGCTGGATCAGATCGCGGCGCGTGCCACCGTCGGCAAGCGTGGCGACCGTGTGTTCCCCTTCGACCTCATCAGCATTGAATTGATGGCGGCCGATCCGGAGCGCAAAGCAGTCCTCGAAACGCTGTTCGACCCCGGCCAGTTGGGGGACGACGTTCGCTCCACGCTGGCGGAAGAGCGCATCGCCGCACCCGCCAATCTCACGGTCGCGGTGCGTTATCCGGAAGATGCGGCCGCCGAGATGCGCATTGTTTGCGAGAAGACGGAGCACGTTGCTGCGCCGGCAGCCACAGCCGCGCCGGAAGTCCAGGCGATTCCGCAAGTGCCCTTGACGCGAGTGATTCTGGTGACGCTCGCCGGCGTTCCGTCATCGCAGCACTTCATCGCCGACCGTTCGCACATCAACATCGGCCGGGAGGACGAAGTGGTGGATTCGCAGGGGCGCGCCATTCGCCGCAACGATCTTTTCTTCCCCGAAGCCGCCCACGAAGCGAATGCCAGCGTCTCGCGATCCCATGCGCACATGCGGTTCGATTTCGCAACCGGCGAGTGGCGAATCTATGACGACGGCAGTTCGCTCGGCACCGGGATCTTTCGCGAAGGCCGCCGCATCGAAGTGCCGTCGCATGCGGCGCGGGGCGTGCTGCTAAGGCCGGGCGATGAGATCTGTCTGGGCCAGGTGAGGGTACGCTTCGACATTTGAATTGCGACAGGCTCTACGCTGCCAAATCTGGCCCATGCGGGAAAACGCCGGAGCGTCGAGCTTGTTCAGGCTACGAGATTCAGGATGCCCGGATTCTTTCGAATTGCGTGATCCGGCCGAAGCACGATGGTTGGTAGACTCTGGGCACCAGGTGGATCCAGCATCACGACACGCGAAGGGCCCTTCTCCTGGCTTTTGTCCGCTCCTTCATGCACAATAAGACTCGAGGAGACGAGAGCGTCATCGGCGCTTTCGGATTACGCGCGCACGCCGAGCTATCCTGCCCGCGCGGAGAATTCGATATGAGGGTGAGATGGCAAGAAAGGACAAGATCCCCTGGTTGGACTACACGGGGCAGGACACGGGGCAAATTCTCGCCTGCAAGGGCACGCACCGGATCGACTCGTTGTTGTGTGCCCTCGAACAAGCGATAGAACTCCGCCAAAACCGCAGCCCCGAGGTTGCGACCACTCTGGAAGAACGCACTTTACTCGCCATCATGGCCTTGCAGAGAGAGGTGAATAACGGAGGCTATCGCCAATTCTTCGTCAATTCGTCCCGCGAATATACCTTAACCGTTGTGCCCGCGCTGGAAGGCATCGGTTGCCATACGACCGCCGCGCTCACGCAAAGAGCCGTCGACGCCCTTGACCCCCATCCTTTAACTCTGAAAGCCATCGAAGGCTCAATCTTCAAACCCAATCCCGAGCGCGATCGAGTTCTGGACGCGTTGGACCAACGGTTTTACGAGATTTGCGAAATCGAACCGAAGCTATTTGCGTTCGTCGAGTCCCATCGGCAAGCGTTCGCCCTCGGGAAAATGTCCGTCGCGCCCCGCCCGCCCAAGCGGGGCAATCACAACCTCATCAAACTCGGCGTTGGCCTGGATTTCGCCCCCAAGACCGATCTCACATTCGACGCGGTCCGAAAACTGGCGGCCGAGATCGCCATCCAAAAGGAGATCGAACCCACAGAATCAGAACTGGATGGCGCCGCTCATCTGTTCCTGTTCAAGTCGTTTCTAAAAGCCGGGGACATGGAGCGCTGTGAGACTTTCGCTGGACCAGCCTTCGATCTGACCCGCGAAGACACGAGCCATTGCGTGTTGCAGAGGCAATGGGTGGAAAAACTGATCGAGTTGTCGAACTTTGCTCGCGCCGATCAGGTGACCCTTCAGTATCTGGAATATCTGAGTGGCGACGACACCTCCATTGACTTCATCAAGAACCGGATAAAGTTCTGGGCCGATCCGCTGCGAAAGCATGGCGCAGAATTGCCGATGGCCAGCGAGTTCTTTCGCGCCAACTTCCCGGACGTGAGTCTGACCGACCCTCCGGCTCCCAGGTTCCAGTGGGTCAAGGGGAAGGTCAAAAATGCGTGAGCCCTACATTCGTTCACGGCCTCGATTGGATCTCGTTCGAGGGTCACCCGTGTCGTGGCCCAGAACCCGACGCGTTTCTCAGTCATTCGAGAAGCATCTCAGCCAGGCACCCAGTCTGGATGCGCGTGCCGGTTTTGCGCGTACGCCATTGGCCCGAAAGGAATTGACCTGGTTCCAGCGGACTGGCTTTAGGCCGCAAAAGTTCGAAACGTGTTCAGACCGGGGAGCCAGATTTCTTCACAATTGACGCGCAAGGCCTCTTCCCAGGACCGGAGAGTCGTTTCGCATGCGGACTCAGCGGTAAACCGAAGGAGTGAGCGATGCCGAAGGCACCTGGCGCGATCCCGTGGTGGAAGCCTATAAGAAGGACATCGACCGAACCCTGCTTCGAGCCAATTTGAAACTCACCGTGCGGGAGCGCTTCGAGCGCGCGATGGCGCACGCCAGGTTTGCGGATGAGTTGCGCCGGGCCGGCCGGGAACTGCGTTCGCAGCATAACTGCGCCCGACCGGAATCGCGTGGAATACATCGTGGTCGGCGGAACGGCGGCCCTCGCTCATGGTTCGGCGCGTTTCACGCAGGACCTCGATGTCGTTTATAGCCGCTCGACCGAGAACCTGGATCGGATTGTGTCGGCTCTCGCGGACGTGAAGCCATATCTGAGAGGGGCTCCTCCCCTTGCCGTCTGAGCCGCCCATCGGCTTATCGTTCGCTCCGGGCGGTGGCATCTTGCCGCTTGCCGGATGCGCGCCGATTCTTCGCCGGCGTCAGCAGATGCCTTAGCATCGAGCAGTTGATTCGGGCCAAACGCGCGGCGGGCCGACCGAGAAGTGCTCCGGGAAGAAGCGTCAAACGGCTCGTGAACCTCAATCCTTTTCGTCTTCCCAGGGCTTACCCGGACGTCCCATGATCTGCTCCAGGCTGGCCGCCTTCGGTCTCCACTTCTCTCCGAAGTGCTTATCGACGTCCTCCCGATAGCTCATGTGCGGTCCGGGGTAACCCACCAACTGCCAGCCGATCAGGCCCGCATTGCCCCCATGCATGGGGTCGCAGAACATCCCCTCGATAGTGTGCGTCCTCAGCATCTGGAAGAAGCGCGTGGTCTCGATCGACTTCAGTTTGGCGATCTGCTCGTCGGTTGAAAGGGCGGTGAAATCCCCTAGAACCCTAAGGCCCTGGCGGTAGGTTTGCTGCGGATTCTCCTCTCCCTGATAGCCATGCTCCGGAATGGACTGAACCCAAGGCCCTTTCGTGTAGCGATATTTATCGCGGCCATAGGGACCGGCGAGTTGCCTGTCGATATAAACCACCACGCCCGCTTCGGTGGCGCCCGGCCCGCTCGCGTCGTTGGGAAAGATTCGTTCGCAGGCAGCGGTAATCACCCGCGCCTCACCGGCCGTGAAGAAGCGCAGCGGGACGCGCACCACTCCATCCTGCGCCTTCAATCGGATCGGTTCGCCGGCCAGCGTATAGATCAAAGTACCGCCGATTGCGGCCGCCGGAAAGGTCAGGAATTCACGTCTTTTCATATCAGTTTCTCCGGGTGCTTCAGATAGCGTCCGATCATGGCGTCGGCCGACCAATGGACCAGCGCCATCGCCGTGAGTGTGGGGTTGGGCGCGGCGTTATGCGGGAAGGCGGAGCCGCCGATTACCCACAAATTCGGCACGTCCCAATGCTGCAGATAGCGATTCACCACACCGCGCTCCGGTGACGGTCCCATGATTGCGCCACCCTGTATATGCGTTCCCTGGTAATTGACGATGTCGTAAGGCGCGCGGCGGGGCGGCGTGGCATCGAATCGCGCTCCCATCTCACGCGCTACCTGGGCATGAATCTTGGCGCCGAATTCTCTCTGTTTGTGCTCGTGGTCGGTCCAGTCCATGGTGAAGCGCAGCAGCGGATCGCCGAACTTATCCGTATACGTGGGGTCCAGATCCATAAAATTGTGCCAGTAAGAAAGATGCTCGGCAAACATGCTGATGCCACCCACGCGATCCCGCCAATCAAGCGCGGCGCGTTTCCATTCGGCCCCCCAGGTATCTTTGGTGACGCCCGGCGGCATGACGCCGAAAGAACGGATCGGACCCTCTCCCGTGCTCCCGACCGAAAATATCCCGCCGCGCAGCAGGCCATCTTCCTGACCGGTGAACCCCAGGTCGCCATCGAAATCGGAAAACTTGATACCCAGCGCGCCCGCGCCCATAAACGCATTGAGCGGTTTATCGAAGAATAATCGCGTGCTGAGTTGCACCTGCTGTGTGAGATGGCTTCCCAGCGTTCCCTTGCGCGTTACCGGATCGTAGGGCGTGCCGATTTTCGACAGGCTGAGCAGCCTTACATTATTGAGCGTGAAGGAAGCCAGCACCACGATCGAGGCCGGTTGAAAAAATTCCTGGCCGTCGTTATTCATGAACCGGATGCCGGTGGCGCGCTCATCCTTATGATCCACGCGGCGCACCCAGCTTCCGGTATGCAACTGGAACTTGCTGCGTTTGGCCAGCACTGGCATCAGCGTATTGCTGGGCTGTGCCTTGGCCCCGATCATGCATCCGAAGCGCTGGCAATGGCCGCAGTACTCGCAGCCGGGCCGCGTGACGCCGTCGGGATTGCGGTACGTCTGGCTGATGGTAGCGCCTGGCGAGGGATGCGGATGATAGCCGAGGCGCTTAGCCGCATCCTCGAACATCTTGCTGATGTACGAGTACTTGAGCGGCGGCGTCGGATACTCGTGCTGGCGCGGGGCTTCGAAGATATTTCCGCCTTCGATTTTTTGACCGCGCAGATTTCCCGCCTTGCCGCTGACGCCCATCAACTGTTCCGATTTCCAGTAGAGCGGCTCCAGATCGTCGTAGGTGACGCCCCAGTCCTGCACGGCCAGATCGGGTGGCAGCTTCGCCGCTCCGTGCTTTTCGGTCAGATGAGTACGCAGGGTGAAGATGTCGGGCAGGTAGCGGAAGGAGAGCCCGCCCCAGTGCTCGCCCGAGCCGCCGACTCCGGTGCCGGGCAGATACGAGCCGTACTGGCGCATGGGCACCGACGGATTCCCCGGCGCATGCCGATGGGTAATGGTCTCGTCGGCGATGCTCTGCATCAGGCGCAGGCGGATAAAGTAATCCACCTCATCCATGGTGAGTGCGTAGCCGGCAATCGAGTGGGGGGCGCCGCGCTCGAATACGGCAACCGACAGGGCCGTCTTGTCCGTGATCTCTTTGGCCATCAGGAGGCCGGTCCAGCCGCCGCCGATGATCGCAACATCTACAGGCTTCAGATTCGTCATGCTGATTTTTGCACCCTCTATGATGTCAAATATGCAGCGCGATGACATCTGGGTAATTTGCGGGGCATCGGTATTCATATTAATCGGGGGCGCGATTATGGTGCCCGGAATCCGCAACCTCTATCGCGCCCTGGCAAGCGCTGGCTGGCCCAGAACGGCGGCCACAGTCATCACCTCGGATCGCAGCGCCGAGGCCGAGCACGACCACGACGGATCGAGCACCATGTATCTCGCCAATATTCAATTCCGTTATGAGGTGGCCGGGCACGAGTACACGACCGATGTCCTGCACTTCGGCCAGACGGGGGGATCGGGCGATTCCTCCGAAGTGGAGTTGCGCAGGTTTCGTTATCCGCTGGGTGCGGAGGTAACGGTCGTTTACAATCCCCACGCACCTGCTATCGCCGCCGCCGAACCAGGCTTCACCGCGGAGGCCCTGCTGCTGCCGGGAGCGGGCCTGGCGTTCCTTGTACCGGCGATCATGTGCATCGTTCTCTACCTTGGGATGTCGCGGGGCAACGCCATGTTCGGCGTCGGACTGGCCATGTTCGCCGGCATCTTCGCAATCCTTGGTATAGCCTTTCTGACCATGGGGCTGGTGAATCTGGCGCGCGCCTGGGAGAGCCAGCATTGGCCGCAGGCGCCCGGCGTTATCAGGTATGGACAAATCGACTCCAGCACGCACATCGACCGGAGCGGGGACGACGGCCCACCGTCTTCGACCAGCGCCGGCGACCACATCGTCTTCGGCTACGAAGTGAACGGGAAGAAGCACTACAGCAACACGCGCCTGTTCGGACAGGTGGCGGAGCAGTCCAGTCTCTCGGCCCATGACGTCGCCCTTCAGTACCCGGTCGGGAAAGTTGTTTCGGTACACTACGCGCCAGGAAATCCCGATCTGGGCGTTCTGGAACCGGGGATTCAGCCCGAGGCGTACTGGCTGCCTGGGGCGGGGGCGGCGTTCCTGCTTTTCGGGCTCGCAGTATTCATCTGGGGGATTCCAGCGCTCACGCGGTAGCCCACTCCATGCCGGCGGCATTGGCGGCGCGCAGGGCCTCGACCACCATCGCGCGGTTGACCTCGAACGGCTCATTATGGATAGTCTCGCCGGGCGCCGTACTACGCAGGGCAATCTGTTCCAGCAATTCTTTCGACGGGTCGGCGCCCAGCCCAATTCCTCCGAAGGTGATCGGCAAACCTACGCTGGACGAGAAGGCGAGCACCTGCTCCACGACCGAACGCGGCTGCGATTCCATCATCAACTGCACCAGCACGCCGAAGGCAACTTTTTCCCCATGCATGAAGTCATGCGTTCCTTCGGCGGTGGTTAGACCGTTGTGGACAGCATGTGCGGCGGCGAGCCCAGACGATTCGAAACCCAGACCCGAGAGCAGCGTATTAGCTTCAACCAGCCGTTCCAGAGAGGGCGTCACCTCACGGGTCCGGAGAGCATCGAGAGCGCCCACGCCATCGGCCAGCAGTGTCTTGTAGCAAAGTTCGGCCAGCGCCAAAGCGCTCTGCGTGGAGGCTCCGCCGCGCATGTTCTTCACTTGGCCAGCGGCGCAGACTTTCGCCTCAAACCACGTGGCTAAGGCATCGCCCATGCCGGCCACCAGCGTTCTGGCAGGGCTCCTCGCAATCACGTCCGTGTCAACCAGAACCAGGTCGGGATTGCGACGGTAGATGCGGTATTCCTGAACCAGACCCTCCTCGGTGTAGACCACCGAGAGCGCGCTGCACGGGGCGTCGCTCGAGGCGATGGTGGGACAGTTGACCACGGGCAGCATCAGGTCCGCCGCGACGGCCCGGGCCGTGTCGAGAACCTTGCCGCCGCCTGCGCCGACGATAACCCCGGCCCCTTCCTGGCGGGCCACTTGTTTAGCGCGCTCGATTTCGGCGGAGGAGCATTCGCCGGCGAAATGCATCACGGAATAGGCGATCCCGGCGTCGTCGAGGCTCGCCTTCCAGACTTCGGAGAGGAGTGCGATGGCGCTTCTCCCCGCCAGAATCAGCGCCGGTCCCTGCAGTCCCAGACCGGCTATTTCGCGTCCCAGGGAGGCCGTGGCGTTCCGCCCCTGGGTGTAGCGGCTGGGAGCGCAGAAAATTGAGAGCATCTGGATACTTTATCGCTGTTAATCCCCGCGCGAGGTATCATGATCTATGTACAATCCGTTAACGTAAGCAGCGTATTCACCGTTGAGGCCGTGAGCACACAAACCGCCGCACCCGCGCTTCCTTTCGAACCTCTGCCGTCGCTCCATGGCAGTCTCATGGCAAACGACGCCGAACTGGCGCGCTGCGAGGGGAAGCGAATCGGCATCCTGATCGTAGCATTCAACGCTGTCACAACCCTATCGAAGGTTCTGCAGCGGATTACTCCCGCCGTCTGGCAGAACGTGGAAGAAGTGGCGGTGTTCGACGACGCCAGCCAGGACTCGACCTATGAGCTGGCCGTCGGGATGAAGGCTATGCGCGATCTGCCCAAGCTGCACGTGCTTCATCACAAGAAGAATCTGGGCTACGGGGGTAATCAGAAGGCCGGCTACCAGTACTTCATGGATAAAGGCTTCGATATTGTCGTGCTGCTGCACGGCGATGGCCAGTACGCGCCCGAAATACTGTCGCATTTATACAGCCCGATTGTGCGTGGCGAAGCCAGTGCCGTATTCGGTTCGCGCATGATGATGACTTACGGCGGTCCCTTAAAAGGGGGCATGCCCCTATATAAATATGTGGGCAATCGCATTCTCACCATACTGGAGAATCGCGCTCTCGGGTTGAACCTTACCGAATTCCATAGTGGGTACCGGGCTTACGATCTGCATGCGTTGCGGTGTCTGAACCTGGCCAATATGACTAATGATTTCCACTTCGATACGGAAATCATCATCAAGCTCCATCACGAGAGATTCCTCATTAAAGAGGTGCCGATTCCCACCTACTACGGCAATGAAATCTGCTACGTAAACGGATTGAAGTACGCCAAGGATGTTGCCAAGGCTGTTTATCGCTACAAACAAACCTGCCGCAGCGTACGGTGCTTTCCGGAATTCGAAGAGTTTTTTATTCACTATCCGCTGAAACAGAGTGAAGGATCGAGCCACCTCAACGCGATCAGGCTGGTGGGCGCGAGGCAGCAGGTACTCGACATCGCGTGCGGCGAAGGCTTTCTGGCCCGCGAACTGAGGAAATCGGATAATCGGATTACCGGAATCGATGTTTTACCGCAGGCCGCTGAGACTTCGCAGCTGGATGCGTACTACAGCGCCGATCTGGAACAGGGAATCTCCCCTGTAGTCCGTCAGCTGAATGGCCAGCGTTTCAGCCGCGTTCTTCTGCTCGATGTGCTGGAGCATCTGAGACAGCCTGAAAGAATACTCGACGAGTGTCACGACGTGCTGCGGAAGGATGGTCTGTTGATTGTTTCCGTGCCCAACGTCGCCAATATAACGGTGCGAACGGCACTGGCTTTCGGGCAATTCAATTACCGGGAGAGGGGAATTCTCGATAAGACCCACTTCCGTTTCTTCACCCGCAAAACGATCCGGCGGATGGTGGAGTCGCACGGCTACCAAGTCGTCGAGGAAAAGCTCACCGTAATTCCCCTGGAACTGGTGTTAGGGATCTCCCCTCACGGCACAGTCATGCGGGGTCTGAACCTGCTGTTGCGGGTGCTTACCCGCCTCGCCCCCGGTCTGTTGGGATATCAGATCATGCTGGTGGCAAAGTCCATCTTGCCGGAAAAAGATCGAAGCCTGCCGGTTTAGGCGGCTCAGGCATTTTCCCGGTTCTCAACACTTCACGCAGGTGGCGATTCCAAAAATGGAATAGCTTTGGCCGTCTCCCCCAAATCCCCCTTTGTTTTCAACGCGAAAGATTACAGTAGGATGAAAAATGCTGGCATGGTAACTGCACATACACTGGAACGGTAGAGTTGTGTTTGGGTAATTCCCCCAGAACACGGGGGGCAACGTCGCTCCAGGCAAAGATGCTTCAGGAATTAAAGTTTCAGCTGTCGACCGCGCTGCTGACGGTGCTCACCCTCGCCGCCGCAATCGGCGCTGCCCTGAATTATCAGCAACTCCATCGCTTTCCTCTCCCTGACGACGGCGTGGTGTGGCGGGATCGCGGGGGGCAGGTGGTGGCCACGCGTGTGGTACCCGGCGGTCCCGCGGATCGGGCCGGCATACGCGCTAACGACGTTCTGCGCACCATTCAGGGCGTACCCATCCGCATTACCCTCGATGTGCCGAAGCGCCTCGCCTCTTACGGCGCCTGGGCCAATGTACTCTACGTCGTGAAGCGCGCGGGCATAGACGACGTCAAAGCCCCGCTCATCATCAAAGAAGCCGACCGCGGCGTCGCTTACACGTATCAGTTCATGGTGGGGATCAGTTATCTCGCCATCGGGCTTTTCATTTATTTCCGCCGCGGCAGCGCCAGTAAAGCCCGCCACTTCTATATCTTCTGCCTGGTTTCTTTCATTTTTTGCTGCTTCCATTACACCGGCAAGCTGAACGCCTTCGACCAGGTGATGTACTGGGGGAATCTGTTGGCGGGATGGCTGGCGCCCTGCCTGTTTCTTCACTTCACTCTTACCTTTCCGGAGCCTCGTCCCTGGTACCGCCGATGGATGGGGTGGGCGGTGTATGCACCCGGGATCCTCTTCACCTTGATCGCCGCGGGTTTCGAAACCGGCGTACTGATCTCCCCGGCTTACTCGCTGCTCGACGTCCGCTATGCCCTCGACCGCGTGTGGATGGGCCTGCTCACAGCCGCCTACCTCTTGAGCGGCGCCGTCCTCCAACTCGGTTACCGGCGCGCCGAAGACCCGATCATCCGCCAGCAGCTGAAATGGCTGCGCAACGGGATGCTGTTTGGCTTCGGGCCGTTCGGACTTCTCTACGCGATCCCGTTCGTATTCGACTCGCTGCCCAGCCCGTACCTGAGTTACGCGGTGATCACCCTGCCGTTTATTCCGCTGACCATCGCCTACTCGATCGTGCGCTACCGCCTGATGGATGTGGACGTCATCTTCCGCCGCGGCTACGCTTACACCATCGCCGCCGTGGTGGTGACGGCGGCCTTCTACACCACTGTCATCACTGTCGGCAGTCTGGTCCGCAAGAACTTCAAAGATCTCGACAACGTTTACATCGTGATCATCATGCTGATCGCGACGTTTCTGTTCCAGCCCATCCGCAACTGGATTCAGGAAAGGCTCGACCGCTATTTCTATCGGGACCGCTATAATTACCGCCAGACGCTGGTCGAATTTGCCCGTGAACTGAACTCCGAGACCGATCTGGATCACATGCTGCAATCGGTGGCCGATCGCCTGATGCAGACCCTGTCGATCCGTCACGTGGCCTTCTTCATCTGCGAAACGGAGCCGGCGAACGTTAATGAATCGGGCGCTGGCAAGCCGCGCTGGGTGCTGCGCAAATCGATGGGATCGAGTGCCCGGCCGCTCGAATCCGCGGGCGCGCTGGATCTGAGTTTTCTCGATTGGCCGCATGAAAATCCGTATCTGTTTTTCGAGCGCACCCGCTATCATCTGGACGCTGTTGCCAGAGCGTGGCCGGCGCCTGTCCGGCAGACCATCGCCGACCTCGATCTGAACTACTATCTGCCCTGCACAGTGCGTGGACGAACCATCGCTTTCCTCGGCGTAAGCCGCACTGAAACCGGCGAATTTCTGTCGAGCGACGACGTGGAACTGCTGCTTACCCTCGCCAACTATGTCGGCATCGCGGTTGAGAACGCCAATCTGTACCAGTCGCTGCGGGAGAAGGCGGGCGAGTACGAACGTCTCAAAGAGTTCAGCGAGAACATCGTCGAGTCGATCAACGTGGGCATTCTCGCAGCTGGGCTTGACGACCGCGTGGAGAGCTGGAATACGCAGATGGAGCGGCTCAGCGGGATTGGCCGGGAAGACGCGGTGGGACGCACATTATCTGAACTCTTCCCACCCGCCCTCGTCGAGCAACTGGAACGTACGCGCGGCGAAATGCGTATCCATCATCTGGATAAATTTGCGCTCGACGGCGCTTCGAGCAACGCGGCGCGCGGCGAAGCCACTTACAACATCGCCATCGCGCCGCTGGTTTCCCGCGACAACGAACAGATTGGGCGTCTGGTGATCTTCGACGACGTCACCGACCGCACAGAGCTCGAGCGGCGGCTGATGCAGGCCGACAAACTATCGAGCATCGGTCTGCTGGCGGCGGGCGTGGCGCATGAAGTGAATACACCGTTGGCAGTGATTTCCACCTACGCGCAGATGCTGGCGAAACAGGTCGCCGAAGATGAGCAAAAGTCGCGCATTCTGGATAAGATCGCCAAACAGACATTCCGCGCCAGCGAAATTGTGAACTCGCTGCTCAATTTCTCACGCACATCCACTTCGGAATTGAGCGAAGTGCAACTGAACAAGGTGATCCAGGAGACGCTCTCACTGCTGGAGCATCAACTGAGGAAGTCCAACATTGAAGTGCGGGTTACGCTCGAGCCCGCGCTCGACCCGGTGAAAGGCAATCCCGGCAAGCTGCAGCAGGTATTTCTGAATCTCTTCCTGAACGCGCGCGACGCGATGGAGCGCTCTCCGGGCGGCGTGGGGCAGCGCGGAGTTCTCGAAGTCATCACGCGCCGCGGGGAAAACGGCGTGGAAGTGGATGTCATCGATACCGGGCACGGCATTGCACCCGAGCATCTGAGCCGCATTTACGATCCGTTTTTTACCACCAAGGGAGCGAAGAAAGGCACCGGTCTGGGGCTCTCCGTCACCTACGGAATTATTCAGGAGCACGGCGGCGCTATTGAAGCGCTCTCGAAGCCCGGCGAAGGCACATGTTTCCATCTGGAATTTCCGGCCATACGCAAGGCGGTACACGCGTGATGGCGCCGGCGCACGAACGCGCCATGGACGGCGCCCGCGGCCGCATTCTCGTTATCGACGACGAGGCGGAGATTCGCGAGAGTCTGGAAACGCTGCTGCAGTTCGAGGGTTACGAAGTCGACCAGGCGCAAAACGCGGCGGAAGGCGAGCGCAAACTGGAGCAGCGCGCCTACGATCTGGTGTTGCTCGATCTGATGATGCCGGACAAATCCGGCATGGAAGTGCTGCGCGACGTGCGCGAGCGCGACCGCCATACGCCGATCTTCATGATCACGGCCTACGGAACACTTGAGGCTGCCGTGCAGGCTGTAAAGCTCGGCGCCAACGATTATCTGGCCAAGCCGTGGGACAACGATAAGCTGCTGATTGAGATCGACCGCATCATCGCGGGCCAGCGGCTGGTCGATGAGAACACGCAGCTGAAGCGCGCTCTCAAGCAACGCTACAGCTTCCCCAATATTGTCGGCAAGAGTGAGCGCATGCTGCGCGTGCTCGATCTGGTGACGCAGGTTGCCGCCAGCCGATCCACCATCCTGATCACCGGCGACACGGGCACCGGCAAGGAATTAATCGCTAAGGCGATCCATGCAAATTCGCCGCGCGTCGACTACGCGTTTGTGGCGGTGAACAGCGGTTCGCTACCCACCGACCTGTTGGAATCGACACTCTTCGGCCACGTCAGAGGCGCTTTCACGAGCGCGATTCATAACAAGAAAGGCGCATTCGAAATAGCAAACAAGGGCACGATTTTTTTTGACGAAGTTGGCACTATCGGCGCGGAGACGCAGGCAAAATTGCTGCGTGTCATCCAGGAAAAGGAGTTCACGCCGCTGGGGTCGAACGAGGTCGTTAAGGTCGATGTCCGGATTCTTGCCGCCACGAATGCGGATTTGCGCAAGATGGTAGAGGAAAAAAAGTTCCGCGAAGACCTTTACTACCGGTTGAACGTCATCAATATCAACCTGCCTCCGCTGCGCGACCGGCGCGAGGATATTCCACTGCTCATACAGCACTTCCTCGAAAAGTTCAGCAAGGAGAACGAGAAGTTCCTCGACGCAGGGGGGCGCACCATTCTGCGCTTCGATCCGGAAGCGCTGCAATTGATGCTGGATCACAGCTGGCCGGGCAACGTCCGCGAACTGGAAAACGTGGTAGAGCGCGCCGTGGTCCTTGCCTCTACGCAGGTGATCCCGGTCGATGTGCTGCCCGATTATCTGCTGCACGCCGGAGGCATCCGTATCCGCCGCGCCGAGAACGGAGCGCTGCCGGCCGATGCTTCGCTGTTTGAGATCGTGGCGGATTTCGAGCGTCGCACCATAATCGAACATCTGGAGCGCTTCAACTGGAGCCAGACCGACGCCTCCGAAGCCCTGCGCGTGCCGCTCTCCACGCTGAACCAGAAGATCAAACGGCTTAATATCGACGTGAAACGGCGCGGGGAAAAGCCCTGAGCGGTTCCCCGCGGGAGTTCAGCCCGCTCTTCTGGGCCCTCGTCGGCGCCACATTTCTCGGTTTCCTCGGCATGGGCACAGTGCTGCCCGGACTTGCGCCGCACATCCGTAACGATCTTGGAGGCTCTGACAGGACCGTGGGCTTCGTGATCGGCATCTTCTCGTTCGTTGCTCTGGGCGCCCGTTTCTTCTCCGGACCGCTGGCCGATAACCGGGGACGCAAAATCGCCTTTCTGACGGGGCTGATGAGTTGCGCGCTGGCCGGCGGCGCGTATCTGCTGCCGCTGGGCATCGCGGGCGCTTATCTCGGCCGCATTCTGCAGGGCTTCGGCGAGGCGTGCCTCTACACCGGCGCGGCGGCCTGGGCGGTGGAACTGGGCGGAGTTCATCGCAGCGGGCAGGCGCTCGGCTATGTCAGCAGCGGAATCTGGGGCGGGATCTCCGCCGGTCCCGTGGTCGGTCACTGGCTGGGCACATTTCACCGCGCGGCCTTCATGCAGATGGTGTCCGCCGGCATCGCTTTTGCCATCTTGACGCGCGTCCCGGAAGCCTATAAGCCGAACGCGCATCCCTCAACCCGGCACTGGCTGCCGCGCTCGCTGATCAAACCCGGGGTCGCGGTCGGATTTGTGAACGTGCACTATCCCGTAGTGGCCGGCTTCCTGATCCTGCACCTCGCGCGCCATGGCGGTTCCGGCCCGATGGCATTCTCCGCCTACGCCGGATTGATTCTGGTCTCGCGCTTCTTCCTCGGCGGTTTGCCGGACCGGATGCATCCGCGCATTACATTTTATTTCGGGATCACGGCCATGGCGATCGGGCTGGTAGTCATCGCCATGGGCCCACCGCCGGTCTTCGCCGTCGCCGCCGCCGCACTGCTTGGGTTTGGTTTTTCATTTCCGTGGTCGTCCATCGCTTCGGCGGTGCTGAAGCAAACGCCGGTCCGCGAACACGGTACGGCGGTGGGCGTGCTGAGCGCATTTTATGATCTGTTTGTGGGAACGAGCTCGTTCGCAGCCGGAGCCGTTTCCGCTCGCTTTGGATATCCCGCGGCGTTCCTGATGGCGGCGGCTTCGCTGGTGATCGCCGCCGTTATTGGAATATTCGTATTTCCAAAACAGCAGGCCGAAACGTTCCCGGTTGAGGATGTCTATCTCGATCCGGTCGAACCTTAGGCCCGACCAGAAGGCCGCGATCGAGACGCTTCTGGGACGCCGTATTCAGGAAGACGAAGCGGTCAGCGTCCGTACCTTCGAGCCCGTCACCGTCTCGCACCAGCGGAGACTGGAGATAGCGAACGAACTGCGGATTTTGCTGAAGTGGACGCCGCCCGCACGCCATTTCGGAGGAGGAAGCCGAAGACATCGTCACTGAGGCCATGAGAAGCGTGCGCCCGGCTATCGTCCCTTGTCAGTGAGAAACGTCCTCGACACGGCTGTCCTCGTTCGAGGACATGGGAGCTCTAAAGGCCTTGCGCGCGATCTCCTGATCAGTATCGTCGAGTCGGATCATATTTTGCCGCTGTCCAACGAGATGCTCTACGAGTTGGCGAGGGTTCTGCGCCGCGAATCCCTTGTTGGTTACATACACCGATTCGCGATGTGAACGACACTGTCGTTATGCAGACGTCGATTATCGGTGAAGCCGATGTGCGTTGCTCCAGGGACCGGGATTTCTTCGAGCCTCCGGCGGAAGAGTTCCTGAGAAAAGCCATGATAGCCGTTTTGGACGACATCTCGGTGACGCACCGGTTACGCTCCTGACGTCACCATGAGTTCATCCCGTCCCGATGACCGTAGATCCGGAGACGTCCCCGATTGTCCGCGCGCGTGCAAGGTTTCTCACCATCAGCCACGCCACCAGCGGAGGCAGTGCCACCAGCCAGCAGACCGGCGTAAATCCGAAGCGATCCACCAGACTTCCCACCACCGGTGAAATTCCCGTTTGCAGCAATCCATAGGTGAAAACCAGCGCCGAGATTGCCGATCCCGCTCGTTCGCCTCCCCAGATGTCGAGCGGAATCGTGTATAGGTTAACGCTGCCCGCGGTGGTCCAGAAGTAACTCGCCGCGACCACCAGCGTGGCCCAGAACGGCGAGGGGCAGAACGGAGCCAACAAGACTACCAGGCATCCGATGGCGCTCACCAGCATGCCGAACACCCGAGCCCGTACATGCGCACTGCCGTTCGAAATTGCGCGGCGCGAAATCCATCCACCGGTGAATGCGCCCAGCGTCGAAGCCACCGGCGGGAACCATGCGTACGAATTCGCCTGCGCCTGGGTCAGCCGGAACGTTTCCGTCAGATAGAGAGTCGTCCAGTTGGACCACACGGCATAGCCAACCATCCAGAGCATGTTGGCCACAGCGAGAACAATCAGGCGCCGGTCGCGCAGCAGTGCGAATCCCCCGCCATGCTTTTGCGGCGGGACAGCCTCGTATGGAGCTACGCTGCGCCGCACCAGCGTCCAGAGAGGAATCCACAACAGGCCGAGGATCGCGCAAACGAAAAACGCCGTGCGCCATCCCGCGAATGCCGCAACCAGCAGCGGCGCGCCGACACCGCCGATAGTGAGCCCAACCTGCGTCATGGCCGCGCCCAGAGCGCGGTCCTTCGGCTCCAGATAAATGGCGTTCAGCTTACCGGCCGCTGGGACTCCCGCCGATTCCCACACGCCCAGGAACACGCGCGCGCTCAACAGTTGATTAAAGCTGCGGGTCAGGCCGCACAACGCCGCCGACAACGACCACAACGCCACCGAGCAGAGAATACCCGCTTCGAGGCCAATCCAGTCGAGGAACCAGCCGACGGCAGGCGATGCCAGCATGTAGGCCAATCCAAATGCCGATAACAGCAGCGAGAACTCCGTATTGTTGAGATGGAATTCGGCGCGGATGCGCGGCGCGGCGGCGGAGAGCACCAAACGGTCCAGATAATTCCACGTCGACGACAGCGCGAAGATCGCCACGGCGAACCATCTTGCGCGGCCCTGGGACACGAGATGCGATACGATTTGAGCACCATCATGGCCACGGCCGCCCCGATCTCCCGCAGCGCGCACATTCCGCTCACCAGGACTCAGTGGATCTTCCTCTCTCTGCTGGTTATCTCCATTTGCATCAATTATGTCGACCGCGGCAGTCTCTCCGTGGCCGACCGGTATCTGCAGACCGATTTCTCGCTCAATCCGGAACGCCGCGGCCTCATCTACTCGGCTTTTTTCTGGACCTACGCCGGATTTCAGATCGTCGCCGGCTGGCTGGTGGACCGTTTCCATGTTAATCGCGTGCTGGCCGCGGGCTTCCTCATCTGGTCGACCGCGATGATTTTCACCGGCGCCGCATCCGGATTCCTGATGCTGTTTATCCTCCGCCTGACGCTGGGCGTCGGCGAATCCGTCGCTTATCCGTCGTACTCAAAGATCCTGGCCGGCAACTTTAAGGAACAGCAGCGCGGCCTCGCGAACTCGGCAATCGATGCCGGATCCAAACTCGGTCCGGCCATCGGTATCCTCGCGGGCGGACTACTGATGGGCCGTTTCGGCTGGCGCGTGTTTTTCTTCATCACCGGAGGCATCAGTTTGCTCTGGCTGGTTCCGTGGTTCATCTGGGCGCCGAAGGATCAGGCGTTGCTGCGCGAGCAAACCGGCAGGGTGCCGGGCATCGGGGAGATCTGCTCGAAGCGCGCCGCCTGGGGGAGTTTCGTCGGCTTGTTCTGCGGCAACTATGCCTGGTATTTCATCGTGACCTGGATGCCTTCCTATTTTCGCGATGAACTGCATTACACGCAAAATCAGATGGCGATTTTTGGGTCGATTCCGCTCTGGGTGGTGGCGGCATCCACGCTCTTTTTTGGGTATCTCTCCGATCGCTGGATCTCGGGGGGCGCCAGTCCCAACCTGGTGCGAAAGACCTTCGGCGGCGCCGGCCTGATGCTTTCGACCGTCATGCTGCTCGCCGTGATAGCACGCGATCCGGTGACTTCGCTGCTGCTACTGTGCACGGCGGGCTTCGCCTTCGGAATCTATTCGTCCAACATCTGGGCCATTGCGCAAACGCTTTCGGGACCCTGGGCGGCGGGCCGATGGACCGGCCTGCAAAACTTCATCGGCAATCTGTCGGGCATTCTGGCTCCCTGGCTTACCGGCTGGATCGTACAGCATACCGGCCAGTTCTATTGGGCCTTTGTGGTCACTACCGTATTTCTCCTCATCGGAACCGTCTGCCTCACGCTGCTGATTCCGCGCGTGGCGCCGCTGGACTGGAAAGAGTAGCGCCACGTCCGAGCATGACGAAATAGACGGAAGTATACGTGCTACCTGTTCTCTCAAGAGGCTATGAGGCCCTTGGCTGGGTGACAAGTAATTCGATTGGACGTTCTTAACATCACAAAACGACGGCGCCAGCCAATAACCAAGTGGGGAACCGTGCGAATGAATCCGATGTATAAACCTGAGAATTACGAATTTCTCTATGAAAAGTCTTCCCGGAACCGCATCCTGGTGACCGCGAAGACCCTATTCGCCTCTCTGGGCTACGACAACACCAGCACCGCTGTGATCGCGCGGAACGCCGGCACCAGCGAATCGCAGCTGATGAAACACTTCGGCGGCAAGGCGGGCCTGCTTGAGACGATTTTCACGGAAGGCTGGGACCGCATCAACGCGCAACTGCAGGCATGCTTCGAATCGGCCAACGACATCGATGGCCGCCTGAGTTGTATTCCCGGCGTGGTTTTCCAGAGTCTCGATGAAGATATGGAGTTGAAGACTCTGGTTCTTCTGGAAGCGCATCGCATGCGCGAAGCTGCGCGGCAAACACCGACCGCGAGTGGCTACGGACGGTACCTGAACATGATCGACGGCGTGGTGGATCGAGCCGCAGCAGACGGGGAGCTGAAACTCGTAGTGCCTCCGTTGGCGCTGCGGTCGGCTTTGGTCGGCATGATCGAGGGGAGTGTCCGTGAGCGCGTGCTGGGGGCCAGGGCCAATTTTCCGGCGCACTACGATTCCGGGGATTATCGCAAACTTTTCAGTTCGTTTATCGGCACGGTGGCTGACGGTGGGTCGCGCGGACAGCACAAACACGTCGGCGGGTAGGGTTCGCTTTCGAGGCCGAATCGTTTTCTGTTACACCCCGGAAATAAAAACCCCTCATGCTGCAACCGTCAAGCGGAGGATAACGAGCGGTTTGGTTTGACCCCGGCTCCCGAAAGTCCGTTGTCGCGACCGTTATCCCTGAACGCCTGCGTGTTGCAGCAGAGGGCAGGTTGTGTACTTCTACCGATTCGGCATTAGAATAGCAAACGCAGGGCCACGGATCGATTGGCGCAAAGCATTGATAACAAAAGAGGCCTCTGGACCGCTTCAATCGAGCCAGTGGAGGGGTGCGTCAGCGGTGTGTCAGGACGACACGCTATTCCCCAGCCCCTTTGGAACGCACTGCTTCCTCCTGGGTCATGGCAGGCGAACGCCCGGTCTGGAACTGGACGAGATCCTTGGTGAAAAACAGGTCGAGCGTCCAGTCGAGCGCCACGCGCACCTTCTTTTCAATCCGCGGCAGTTTGGAGAGGTAGATCCCTCGCCACAGGAACCAGGCGATGAAACCGGAAAACTGAACCCCAAGGATATTGGCTACGCCGGTGCGCCGTCCGATGGCCGCCAGCAAGCCGAGTGTCGAGAAGCGGAACGGCTTCTTCTCTGTCCCATCAATTGTGGCCAGAATGTTCCGCGCCAGAACCTTCCCCTGCCGGATAGCGTGTTGTGCGGTGGGTGGATAAGGCTTTCCCGTCGCCGGATCGGGCACCGACGCACAATCTCCCAGCGCCCAGACGCCGGGCCAGCCCTCCAGTTCCATAAACTCGTTGACTTTGAGCCGGCCCCGCTCGCTGGGGCAGGGAAGACATCCGGCCAGCGGATGCTGCGAAGTGCCGGCGGTCCAGATCAGGGTGCTGGTGCGGATTACGCTTCCGTCGGTGAGTTCCACATTGCCATCCCGCACCGCGGCAACCCGGCAATTTACACGGATATCGACGCCACGCTCCGCCAGCCTCTTCTGTGCATAAGCCCCCAGCTGTTCGCCAAGTTCGGGCAGAATCACCGGACCCGGATGCACCACTACAACGCGAATCTGCTCCTGCCCCAGGTGCTTGTAATAGCGCGTGGCGCCGCGTAGAAAATCGTTAATGCCGGCGATGGTCTCCACGCCCGAGAACCCGCCGCCCGCTACCACTACCGTGAGTAACTCATCGCGATGGCCGGCCGCGCATTCGAAATCGGCCGCTTCCAGCGCCTCGATCAGATGATTGCGCACTTCGATGGCGTCGCCCAGCGACTTCATGGTGAAGGCAACTTCTTCGAGACCCGGCAGCCGGAAGAAATTGGTGGTGCAGCCGAGCGCGATCACCAGCTGATCGTAAGGGAGGTCGTGGACATGGGCTTCCTTCGAGTGAGCCACGCGCACGGTCTTGCCGGCGAGATCCATCGACTGCACTTCAGCGTGAAAAAAATTGACGTGCCGCAACATTTTGCGGATGGGATTCACGATGTGTGTGAGATCGATGTCGCTGGCCGCGACCTCGTGCAGCATTGGCGTGAAGAGAATGAAGTTCTCCCTGCTCACCAGCGTCACCTCAAGATCGCTGCGGCGTCCGGCAGCTTTATCCAGTTCGAGGGCCGCATACAGACCGCCAAATCCGCCGCCCAATATCAGAATTCGCTTTTTCATGGTGTGTTCCGGACCGCCCTGTTCAGAATCGCATGAACCCGGCGATTTATTCCAGGAGAGGGCCACGGGGAGGTCCAGGCGAAACTGTTAGAGAATGAGTTTTCTCGACAGTCTCGAAAATAATCTCAAGGCTCTGGAGTCGCGCGAACAGGGCGGGCTCGACGAAGGTAATCGGCGCGAACGGGAGAAGGCTCGGGCCAAAGCATCGGCTCCATGGGCTGAGCGGTTGAAGCAGGATCCGTGGACACAGAACCTGATGCAGCAAGCCACCAGGGCCGGCTACCAGCGCCGCGTTAAGGTCAACCTGGTGTGGATCGGCACCACGCTGCGCCTCGAAGCGCGCGGGCAGCGCCTGGAACTGCGGCCGCAGCCGGATGGCATCGCCGCGGTCTTTCTCCAGGGCACGGTGGAATCGAAATCTCAGGCCATCGATCTGAAGAAGGATCCACAGAAACTGGTTGCGGAGTGGATGGCGATTCTCGATCTGCAGAAGAAACTGGATGACGAACAGGCCGAGAAGGAACTGCTGGAAGAGGATGCGGCCGAGGCCTGACAGAAACCATGCAACCTGAGCGCTGGCGGCAGATCGAGCGGCTTTACCATGCGGCGCTGGAGCGCCCGCTCGATTTGCGCCGTGCCTTTCTCCTCGATGCCTGTGCCGGGGATGGCGAGCTTCAGAACGAAGTGGAATCCCTGCTCGCGCGGGCAGGCGGCCAGTTTTTAAAAACGGAATCCGAAATAACGCCGATGCAAACCGGCACGCAGGTAGGTCCGTACAAGCTGGAGACACCCCTCGGCGCGGGCGGCATGGGCGAGGTCTTCCGCGCGCTGGATACTCGGCTGGGCCGCACTGTGGCCATCAAATTCCTTCGCCGTGAGACTGCGGCGGACCCCCGGCACCGAAGCCGCTTCCTGCAGGAGGCGCGCGCGGCGTCGGCACTTAATCATCCCAATATCGTGATCCTCTACGACATTTCATGCCACGAAGGGATTGATTTTCTGGTGATGGAATACGTGCCGGGGCAAACTCTAAAGGATCTGATTTCCCCCGATGGGATGCCGCTCGAAAACGTGCTGCACCTGGGATCGCAGGTGGCGTTAGCGCTGGCCGCGGCGCACGCGAGCGGCGTGGTCCACCGCGATATCAAGCCGGCCAACATTATGGTCACATCCAGCGGACAGGCTAAGGTGCTCGACTTCGGTTTAGCCAGGATGATGCCTCAACCGAACGATGAAACAGTTTTGCCATTGACCCAACCCGGAATGGTGATGGGCACGGTTTCATATATGTCGCCCGAGCAAACGCGCGGCGAGGATCTGGACGGGCGCTCCGACATCTTTTCGCTCGGCTGCGTACTTTACCACGCGATAACCGGACAACTCCCCTTCCGCGGCGAGAGCATGCTATCGGTGATGGATCGGATCGCAACGGCCACACCCTCCACGCCGAGCGATCTGCGCGCGGACGTGCCACAGTCCCTGGACCGCTTGATTGCCGCCTGTCTGGAGAAAAATCCGGCGCGCCGGCCTGCCTCGGCTGCCGAAGTGGCGAAAAGCCTGAAATCGATCTCAGAATCGCTTGGTGGGCCGGCCGTTGGGTTGACATCGGACCCGACAGTCGTTCGAGGCGACCACCGCCGGTCAGTTGCAGTCGTCCCCTTCCGTTTTCGCACCGCCCTCGCCGACGATCGATTCCTTTCGGTGGCTCTGGCGGAATCCGTGGTAAACCGGCTGGGTGCCGCCGAGGGACTGCTGGTTCGCCCCATCGCCAGTGTGCTGCGTTACGCCGCAGCCGATGTCGATTGCGCTCAGGTGGCACGCGAGCTGAACGTCGATGTGGTAGTCGAGGGCACCATCCAGAAAATGGGCGCAAAACTCCGCGTCCTGGTGCAGGCGCTTCAGCCCGGCGATTCCCGCATCCTTCACTCTTCCCGGCACGATGGCGACATGGAAGACCTTTTCGGCCTGCAGGACCGCATTGGGGATGCGGTTTCGGGCGCGTTGGTCATCCAGCCGAAAGCGGCCCCGGAAACGGCAATCCCACCCACGAGGAATCCGTTGGCCTACGAGTTGTACATGCGCGCCGCCGATCGCGTTGTGCACATGGACAAGTTCGACACCGCTTCGGCAATTGAGATGCTTTGCCGGGCTGTCGAAATCGATCCCAACTTCGCGGATGCATGGGGACGGCTCGCCCAGGCTTACGCCAACATGGGCAGTCACCTCGACCCCCATCCGCAATGGTTCGACCGCGCCGAACACGCCATAGCGATGACGCTCGAGCTGGATCCCGTCCAGTGCGACGCTTTGTGCGCACGTGCGCAGACGCTGTGGAGCCCCTCCCGTGGATTTCAGAACCGGCCCGCGCTGCGGGCCATTAATGCGGCGTTGAAGGTCAATCCCAACCGGCCGGTTATCAGGATGTTTCGCGGCGCGATTCTGTTCCATCTCGGCTACTACGATCAGGCGGAGCGGGACACTAACGAGTCTATGCTGGCGAACCCAGGTTACGCCATGGGGATTACCGGCCAAGCGATGATCGCTTTATTCCGGGGCGACTACGAGGCGGCTAACCACTTCTACGAGCGAGTACTGGCTCTCGACCCGGCCCAGGTTCTGGGAAATATCTTCGCTCCGCTGCCCGCGCTTTATCTGGGCCGGATGGACGAGGCGCGAGAGAAGGTCCGCAAGGCCCGACAAATGGTTCCGCAGGAGCCTCAGTTGACCGGCTTCGAAGCTTTGTTCGCCGCGCACGAGGGAAACTTCGCCAAAGCGGACGAATTGGCCGACAGCGCGTGTTCCGCGAACCAGAAGAGCGTTACCCACACGCATCACACATGGCACACCTGCGCGGGAGTTTATGCCCTGATCGGCCGGCCGGAAAAGGCGTTGGCCCAACTGCGCAGGTGCGGCGAAATGGGCCTGCCCAACTACCGCTTGTTCAACTCCGATCCCTGCCTGAGTCCGTTGCGGGACCTGCCGGAGTTTACGGCGTTGATGTCGAATCTGCGGCGGCAACACGACGAATTCCGCAGCGATATCGACCCCGCGACTTGAAGTGCAGATCGGAAATCTGCCCCCGCCGGGTTACCGGTACTACTGCAACGAAATCGAAACCTCGCATTCATCAGTTTGAACCCGATCCGGCATTACTTTTAAGGTGTGCCATTCTCTTCACTGCCATCGAAGCGCCTGCCGGGTCCGCTGGCGGGCGCGGTGAATCGCCTGTTTCAAATCGATAAACTGGAGCGGCTGTACGAGCACGCGAGGTCGGAGCGGCCTCTCGCCGGCGACTTGCTGCATGAGCTCGACGTGACGGTCAACGTTTCGGCGGAGGATCTGAAAAGGATTCCGGCGACGGGGCCGGTGATTGTGGTTTCGAACCATCCGTTCGGAATTCTGGACGGAATGATCCTGGTGGATCTGTTCTCCCGTGTGCGTCCCGACACACGCATCCTCACTAACCACATGCTCGGGGAATTGCCGGAACTGGCGCCGTGCTGCATTTTTATCGATCCGTTCGACCGGCCGGAATCGCGCCATGCCAACGGCCGCGCGCTGAAGCAGGCGTTAGCGCATGTGAAGAGCGGCGGTCTGCTGGTGATATTTCCGGCGGGCGAAGTGGCTCATTTCGATTTTCGCGCGGGCGCGATTCGCGATCCCGAGTGGCACAGCACAGCGGCTCGCCTGGTACGCATTACCAAGGCGAAGGCGCTGCCCGTTTTTGTGAACGGGACCAACAGCATTCCCTTTCAGATGCTGGGAATGGTGAACGCGCGGCTGCGTACGGCGGCGCTGCCCGCGGAGCTGCTGAATAAGCGCGGCAAGGTGGTGGAAGTGGGGATTGGCGGCGCGATCGATCCTGCGCGCATGTGCGCTCTGGCGGACGACCAGGCGGCCATACGCTATCTGCGGCTGCGCACGGATCTGCTGGCGCGGCGCCCGCATCCGATCGCGCAACAAGGCGCGGTGCCCAACCGTCCCAGTGAAGTGTCGGCGCCGATTGCCGCGGCGGTTCCGGTGGATTTGCTGGCACGCGAGATCGCGGGTCTGCCGGCGCGGTGCCTGCTTGAGACGGCTGGGGAGCAATCGGTTTATCTGACGGAATCGTGGCAGATTCCTCTGACGCTCCAGGAAATCGGTCGCCTGCGTGAGGTTACCTTTCGCGCGGCCGGCGAAGGAACGGGACAGCCCAGCGATCTGGATCGCTTCGACCCTTATTACCTGCACCTGTTTGTGTGGAATGCGGAGAAGCGCGAGATTGTGGGCGCGTACCGGGTGGGCGACGTGCCCCGCCTGCTGGCGCGCTTCGGGCACAAAGGTCTCTATACGGATTCGCTGTTCCGCTTCAGCGGCGGATTTCTGCAACGGCTCGGGCCCGCACTCGAAATGGGCCGCTCGTTCATCCGGCCGGAGTATCAGCGGCAGTATTCGCCACTGATGTTGTTATGGAAAGGAATCGGCGCGTATGTAGCGCAGCGGCCGGAATACTGTACGTTGATCGGCGCGGTGAGCGTGAGCAACCGGTATTCGAAGACTTCGCGCGAATTGATTGTGCGCTATTTCGAGAAGCATGCATTGCAGGCGGGTGTGGGATTTGTAAAAGCGCGGCGTCCTCTGCGCGGCAATTTCGTGCAGAAGTGGGAATTGCAGGCGCTGTGCTCCATGCTGCCGGATGTGGACGATCTCACCGGGCCTATAGCCGACCTGGAGCGGGATGGCAAGGGCATTCCAATTCTGGTGAAGCAGTATCTGAAGCTGGGTGGGAAACTTCTGGCGTTCAGTATCGATCCGCAGTTTGCCAATACGCTGGATGGATTTGTGATGGTGGATCTGCGGGAGACTCCGCCGGAGGTTTTGGGCCGGTATATGGGGAAAGAGCAGATGCGCGAGTTTTTCGCGTGGCACGCGGCGGCGCGGCCGCGAGTGGCGTAGGAGCGGAACTTAGCCGCCGATGGAGTACATGGGCCTGGGCGGCGGCACGAATTTAGTGGAATTGATTTCGTGGCCGATCCACTTTTCCGAGACGTTCTGACGGATCACGGCGCGGATTTCGTCGTCGGTCGAATCGGAGCGCAGCAGGTGCTTGACGTCGGTTTCGTCGATGGCGAAAAGACAGTAGCGCAGTTTGCCGTCGGAGGTGAGCCGGATGCGGTTGCAGTTCAGGCAGAAGGGCTTGCTCACCGAGGCGATGAAGCCCAGTTTTCCACTGCCATCGGCATATTGGTATTCGGTGGCGGGTGCTCGCGGATCGCGATCCGGAACTTCGATCAGAGGTCCGATCTCGCGCTCGATGGTCGAGATGATTTCGTCCGCCGTCAGGACCTTGCCGCGGCCCCATAAGGATTGCGCATCGAGCGGCATGAACTCGATGTAGCGCGGCTCAAAGCCCCGTTCGCGGCAAAAGAGCGCCATGGGGACGATATCGGGCTCCACCAGCCCCTTGACGGCGACGATGTTGAATTTGATGCGTTCGAATCCCGCGCGCGCAGCTGCATCGATTCCCGCCAGGACGCGGGGCAAATCGTCGCGCCGAGTGATCTGTTTGAAGCGCTCGCGGTCGAGAGTGTCGAGATGAATATTCAGGCGGCGCAGGCCGGCGCCGTAGAGATCCTGCGCCAGTTTTCCGAGAAGAACCGCGTTGGTGGTAAGGGCGATGTCGCGAATGCCGGGAATGGCCACCAATTTCTCGATCAGGCGCGGCAGATCGCGGCGCACCAGCGGTTCGCCTCCGGTGATGCGGATTTTATTGATCCCGAGCGGGATGGCAGCGCGCACGAAGCGTTCGATTTCCTCGTAGGTGAGGATGTCGCGCCGGTCCATAAACTCCACGCCCTCTTCGGGCATGCAGTAGAAGCAGCGGATGTTGCAGCGGTCGGTAACGCTGATGCGCAGGTTGTCGTGGACGCGGCCGAAGCCGTCTACGAGCGGAGGCAACGCGGCTATCGCCGCATGTCCATAAGTTTGCGTATTCACCTGATTGCCAGCATTCGTTCCAAGGGTATGAGAGCGCGGGCGATGAGGTCGTCCGACAGTTCCACACGGGGTTCCAGGTAGAGCAGCGCGTCGCGCAGTTTTTCCATCGTGTTCATGCGCATGAACGGACACTCGCTGCAATTGCAATTCTCGTTGGCGACGTAATGGAATTTCTTGCCAGGCGCAGCGCGCTCGAGCGAAAAATTGACGCCGCTCTCGGTCATGACGATAAACTCGCGGGCCGGGCTCGCAGCGCAATAATCGATGATCGCCGACGTGGAGCCGATGAAATCCGCGTGGCGCAGAACCGCTTCCGGGCATTCCGGATGCGCTACCACGATCGCTGCGGGAAAGGCGGCTTTGGCATCCAGCAGGCGGCGCACCGGGAAAGTATTGTGGACGATGCAGGAGCCCTGCCAGATCTTCATGTTGGCGCGGCCGGTTTGCTGCTTGACGTAATTGCCCAGATTGCGGTCGGGCAGGAAGAGCACGGTCTTATCGGCGGGGATGGAATTCACCACCTTGACTGCGTTGCGCGAGGTGCAAAGGAGATCGGATTCGGCCTTCACTTCGATCGAAGTATTGATGTAGCTGACGATCACGTGATCGGGATGGCGGCGGCGGTATTCGCGAACCGGCTCGGGCGGACAGCCTTCCACCAGGCTGCAACTGGCGTTCTTATCGGGCACCACGACGGTGCGTGTGGGGTTGAGAACTTTGGCGGTTTCAGCCATGAACCAGACGCCGCAGAAGGCGATGACGTCGCCCTCAGCTTCGCGCGCCTTGCGAGCCAGTTCCAGGCTATCGCCCACAAAATCAGCGACTTCCTGGATCTCTGCTTCCTGATAGTGATGCGCCAGAAGGATGGCCCGGCGCTCATGTTTGAGGTCGAGGATTTCTTCGGCGACAGTGCTGGTAGCAAGCATACGGGGGAGGTAAGCGCTAACTATATTGTAACTTCTCCAGAACCTGGGGGTTGACCACGTTGATCGGCGTGCCGGCAGCGTAGGCCACTATCTGGTCGAAGATATCGGCAAACTGAATCTCATACTCTTCATAAGTAACGTAGCCGATGTGCGGCGTGCACACCACATTTTCCATGGCGAGCAGTGGGTGAGAAGCTCCGACGACCGGCTCCTCTTCGTAAACATCGACGGCGGCCATGCCCGGACGGCCGGCGCGGAGTGCATCCACCAAAGCGCCAGGGGCAATCAATCCAGCGCGACTGGTGTTGACGAGGAGGGCGGTCGGCTTCATGCGGGCCAGATCCCCGGCGGTGACGATGCCGCGCGTGGCGTCGAGCAGACGCATGTGCAGGGAGAGCACGTCGGCTTCGGCGAAGAAATGCTCTTTACTCGGCGCGGCCGTGTAGCCATCCGCACGAGCTTTTGCGAGGGACGCCTCGCGCGCCCACACCAGAACGTTCATGCCGAACTGCCGGCCATAGCCCGCCACCACAGCGCCGATTCGTCCGTAGCCGTAGATGCCGAGAGTCTTCCCACGCAGAGTGTGGCCGACGCCGATCTGCCAGGTTCCGGCCTTAAGGGCGGCGACCTGTTGAGGAACCTGGCGCATGGCGGCGAGAACCAGGGCCCAGGTAAGCTCCGCCGTGGCTTCCGACGCGGTGGCCGCGTGCATGTTGGAGGATACGATCACGCCCTTGCGCGTGCAGGCGGCGATATCAATGTGCGGGTACTGGCTGCGCTGGCTGATTAAACGCAGCCGCGGCAAACGATCGAGCAGCGGGGCCTGAATTTTTGTGCGCTCGCGAATCAGCACGAGGGCTTCGGTGTCGCGCAGACGCTCGGCCAGAATATCCACGTCGTCGACGTGATCGGTCCAGATGGAGACGTCATGACCCTGAAGCTTCGAGAAGCATGGCAGGGTGCGCAGCGTATCGTGATAGTCGTCGAGGATGGAGATTTTCATACCATTGCAGATTTACATACCATTGGAGGATACATGGCGCAGCTTCGCGAACAATTCGGCCCGATCGATATCTATCTGTTCGACCAGATTCTGCGGGGCCGGATCGCGCCTGGGATGCGGATATTCGACGCGGGCTGTGGTTCGGGGCGCAATCTGGTCTATTTTCTCAGGCAAGGTTATGATGTCTCGGGCGTTGACGAGGATTCGCGGGCCATCGGGGACATACGCATTCTGGCGCCCGACCTGCCGGCGGATCGTTTCCGCGTGGAGGCTATCGAGGCGATGTCTTTTGCGGACGCCATCGCGGACGTGGCGATCAGCAGCGCGGTTTTGCACTTCGCGCGCGACGACGATCATTTTCAGGCGATGCTGCGCGGCAGTTGGCGTGTGCTGAGGCCGGGTGGGCTTTTCTTCTGCCGGCTGGCTTCTTCGATCGGCATGGAACGCCAGGTTCGGCAGATTCAGGGGCGGCGGTTCCGGTTGCCGGATGGCTCCGAACGATATCTGGTCGACGAGGCGCTGTTGATGAGCCTCACGGAGGAACTGGGCGGCCGGCTGGCGGATCCGCTGAAGACAACTATCGTGCAGAATCAGCGGTCGATGACCACGTGGGTGGTACGGAAGAACGTCTGAGCATGTGCAACAGTAAGAGAAAAGCACCTCGGAGCATCGCGCACAGGCGCGCGCTTCGGGAGGAGGACGCGGCAGTACAACCCCGCAGCCGATGGGGCGGCGCACGATGGCGCAATGGTTGACCGCCGTCCAGCCGAAGAAGGGCGCGTGGGATCGGATGCCCGTGGACGTCGCCGTCGCGATGATCCACTCCACGCCGCCGGAGGCACGGAGAACCGGTTTGCCAGGGAGGTTGGGAGACTGCGGCGGGTGCACGGGACGGACCGCCGGGGGGAGGTGCCGTTCTGATCTTCGGACTAAGCTATTCGCAGGAGCCGTACTTAAACCACAAGTGTTCCCACTCGTTCGAGGTAATCTCCTTAAGCTGGTTCGACGCATCGCGCGCCACAGGCCGATTATCGGTCCATTCTGCGTTCAACAAAGTTGCTACCTCACAGGCCAGCGTCTTAAAGGCGACGTATTCAGGCTGCGAAGAGGAGTTCCATGGAAGCAGCTTATTATTTCGAATCGCCTGTCTCAATTGCTGAAACGCCTGCCGAAAGCTGCCGAGAATTCTTATCTGGGACGAAGTCAGAGGCTGTTCAGTGGAAAACTTCACGAGCATCGCTTCAACGGTCGCCTCAGCAGCAGCAGCACGCTTATGCAACTCCCAACCGCGCGGCTCAAAATCAGGTGCATTTCGATCCGCCCGATTCCACAGCTTCCAGACGGCGAAGAACTCGCCATAAGCCGAGTAGAATGCCTGCGAGACGGATAATTGGACCTCACGCCGCTTCTGCTTCACATTCCATCGGTACGTGAGGCGCTGTCCGAACTGCCATCCAAGCACCAATGTCACGGTGGAAACAATCAGCGTTAGTCCGGCCTTAGTCAGTTCCTGCCAAAAATCGAAGTTTGCGGGCATCGCAGTAGTATAGAGGTTTTCACTGCATGTGAGGAAGGGCCACACCGGAAAACGAACGCGGCGGGCGCACGGGACAGACCGAACTTTAGTTTTTTCTTAGTGGTCTCTCGCCGTTGCAATATCGTTGCGCGGGCGAGGCACTTATCACACCTTGCCGCGCATCACGTTTCGAAACCTACTTATCAACACGCCTCGGATCTCTTCGATCTCTTCATCGGCTGCCTTCATGCCCTGAAAGGTCTTCAGCACACTGGGAGGTATTTGTTGTGTTGCGCTCCACCGTTCTTGTGTTCCCTTGTCAGCGTCCGACGCTACAATCCCGGCCAGCCGGCGAACGGCGTTTAAATAGCTATTCACCAGCTCTACGTCTTTGGGGTCGATATAGAGGGAATTGAGAAGCGCGAATGAGTTGATGGCCTGAAGATCCGCAGTGACGGTCACAGCCTCTCGGGGCGAAACACGAAGCCTAACGTGTATCTCCTCGACCTTCTCCCAGAGGACCTTATATGCGCCCCGCCGGTCGTCCCTAAATGAGGCGTTTCTCGCGGAATCCTGTTGTTTTCGCCACTGTCGATAACCGAGACCTGCCGTGACTGCGACTCCGCACAGCGCAATCAACGACGAGAGCACATTACCCATAACCGATTCGGCCATCGATGGTTCAAATATAGCGCGACTATCTGAATCGAGAACCGGATCAATGACACCAGGCTCAGATCGTTTAACAGAGCGGCAAGGTACCGAATGGGGCGCTGGACATGCCGATTCGAAATGAGGGGAAACACTCCCTGGCGTTCCGCAACAAGATGGCTCGGCTTTCGGGAAAGACGGTCTCTCCGGCAGCGTTGAACTTCAGTGCCTGCGGGGTCGGGCTTGAGGCGTGTGCAACAGTAAGAGAAAATCTCCTTTGGAGGTACGTTTTGAAGGCCACTTTCGTCGTTCTGGCTCTAACGCTTGCCGGGATCGCACGGGGCGACGTCGCCGACTCCGCACCGAACGGGTTCACGGCGAAGATTGCCCTGACGATTCAGGCGTCTCCCGACGAGGTCTTTCGCCGGCTGGTGGGCAACATCGGGGACTGGTGGAATTCGGCGCACACCTTTACGGGCGATTCCCATAATCTGACCATCGAGGCGAAACCGATGGGATGTTTCTGCGAAAAGCTTCCCAGTGGTGGAGCACGCCACATGGAGGTAGTGAATTTCGTGCCGGGTAAAACGCTGGTGATGGTGGGAGGGCTGGGTCCACTGCAATCGCTCGCCGTCGCGGCCAGCATGACGATCCAGCTTGCTCCGGCCGATGGGGCGACTAAGCTGACCGTGACCTATGCAGTCGGGGGATATGTGCCGGGGGGCCTGAACAGTTACGCCGTGCCCGTGGACGGAGTTCTGACGCAACAATTCACTCGGTTGAAGAGCTACGTGGAGCACGGCGATCCCGCGCCGAAAAAGTGAACGGCGATGTCAAACCGTGTTTTGTTAAGCTCGATTGCACTGCTGGCGATGCTGCTGGCGGGAGCCGCGACACCTTCGGTTGAAGATCGGCTGGAGCAGGCGCGGAATCTTGGGAAGGCTTTCTATGAGAATCCCACTACAGCTAACGAAGCTGTGGCGGAGTTTAAGAAAGCGCTGGATCTGGCGCCCAATGCGAATCGCGAGAAATTGAATTACGCGCTGGCGCTGCTGCGCGCGGGCAAGGCTGCGCAGGCAGTGACGCTGTTGAAAGACGTCCAGCGGCGCGATCCGAAACTTCCGCATACGTGGTTCAACCTGGGGATTTACTATCGCAGGAACGGCGATGCGGAGTTGGCACTCGCCCAGTTTCAGGGGATGGTGAAACTCACGCCGCAGGAACCGATCGCGCATTATCAGATCGGGGCATTACTGCGGCAACTGGGCAAGGCCAGTGAGGCGACGACAGAGTTCGAGCAGGCTGCGAAGTTAAATCCGCAACTGGCGGCAGCGCATTTTCAGCTTTACAACTTGTATCGGCAGGCTGGCCGCGCCGCCGATGCCGCTCAGCAGTTGCAGACTTTCCAGGATCTGAAGAAGCAGCAGGAGGGCGCGGCGGTTCCCGAGGATGTCGATTGGTGCAGTTACGCGGAGATCTACGATCCGCCGCGCCCGCTCAGCGCGGAGAGCCCGGAGCCGCAGCCTGTGTATGACGACAGGCCTCTGGCTGACGCGTTCGATCAAGCGACCGCCGGTCTGGCGACGATCGATTCCACGGGCCAAGGGCAGGTGGATCTCCTGGTTTGGTCGTCACGCGGAGTTGCGCTCTACCGGCAGGGCGTGAATTTGGCCGCCGATTCGGGACTGGGCGATCTGAAGGGCGTTGTCGACGTGGCGTCGGGCGATTTCGATAACGATGGTTTGATGGACCTTTGCGTTCTCACCGATGCCGGCCCCTTGCTTTACCGCAATACCGGTGGGAAGTTCGCGAGGTTTACGGCCCAGCTTCCACAACGCCGTTTCGACCGCGCGGTGTGGATGGATTACGATCACGATTACGATCTGGATCTGCTGCTGCTGGGTAGTTCTTCGGCGCTGATGCGCAACCAGGGCGCGGCGGGGTTTGCCGATCGCACGGCGGATTTCCCTTTTGTCAATGGGCACGTAACGAGCGCCTACAAGCTGCGTGTGGCGCCGGACAGCAAGGCCTTCGATCTGGCGGAATTCTATACCGACCACGCGCCGGTGATTTATCGCGATCAGTTGGGCGGACATTACCAGGTGGCCGCTTTCGATGGCAAGCCGCGCGATCTCAAAGAGGTGGCGGCGGATTTCGATGGCGATGGAAAACTCGATCGCGTGCGCATCGCCGCCGATGGCGTGGTGCATTTCATGCGTAACCAGACCAGATCCAGTCGGCATTGGATTCGCGTGCGGCTGGCTGGCGTGAAGAGCCTAAAGACCGGCGAGGATGCCGAGGTTGAAATCAAGGCGGGCGGGCTTTACCGGAAGCAATTCTACGAAGGCGTGCCGCTGACGTTCGATCTGGGCAGCTATGCACAAGCGGATGTGGTGCGCATTACCTGGATGAACGGTCTGATCCAGAACGAAACCCGGCAGGCCGCCGATAAGGCGTACAAATACGAGGAGGCGCAGCGGCTTTCCGGATCGTGCCCGATGGTGTGGACCTGGAATGGGCGGGAATTTCAGTTCATCACAGACGTGCTGGGGGTGGCTCCGCTGGGCGCGAGCGATGGCGATGGGTCCTACTTCCCGGTGGATCACGACGAATATGTTTCGATTCCGGGCAAGGCGCTGACGCCCGTGGACGGCCACTACGATGTCAGGATCACCGAGGAGTTGAGCGAGGTATCGTACCTCGATCAGGTGCAATTGTTTGCCGTGGATCATCCGGCCGACACGGAGATCTATACCAACGAGAAGTTCAAATCTCCGCCGTATCCCGAGTTCCGTTTGTACGGGGTGAAACGCCGGGTTTATCCGCGGACCGCGCACGACGATAAGGGGCGCGATGTGCTGCCGCTGATTCTGCGCACGGACCAGAAGTATCCGGATCGGTTTGCGCGCACGGAATCCGGCGTGGCGGTGATGCATACATTGGATCTCGATTTTGGCGCCGCTGCGGCTTCGGGCCAGGCGGTGCTTCTGTTACGCGGATGGGTGGATTGGCCGGATGGAAGCACGTTCCGGGCGGCCTCGCAGGAGAGTAGGGAAGGCCTGGTGATGCCGCTTCTGCAGATGCAGGATGCATCGGGTAATTGGCAGACGGTGAATGCGGATATGGGCATGCCGGCGGGCAAGCCCAAGACCATTGCAGTGCCGCTGCGGTTCATCTCGCAGAGCCGGAAGCTGCGGATCGTGACCAATCTTTGCGTGTATTGGGATGAAATTTTCCTGAGCGAAGAGCCTGGGGAACCGGCCATCGTCCAACGTATGGCGCCGGTGGAATCGGCCGATCTGCATTTCCGCGGATTCTCGGCATCGAGCATCGATGCGCAACGCAAGCAGCCCGACACGTATTCTTACGGGAACGTGTCGCCGCTCTCATTCTGGAATCCGACGGCAGGTCTGTATACGCGTTACGGAGATGTGCGGGAATTGGTCGGCGATGTCGATGATCGGCTGCTAATTATGGGTTCCGGCGACGAACTGGCTCTGCGTTTCGCCGCCTCCGCGTTTCCTCCGCTCAAGGCTGGATGGACTCGCGATTATTTACTCAAAGTAGATGGGTGGGCGAAAGATCGGGATCCGAACACGGCGTTTGCGACTACGGTAGAGCCGCTTCCGTTCCATGCGATGAGCGTTTATCCGTATCCGGAGAACGAGCACTTCCCGGACGATGCGGCGCACCGGAAGTACCGGTCGGAGTACAACACCCGGCCGGCGCTTCGGTTGATTCGGGCGTTGACGGATGGTATTTAATTGAAGGCATGTTCTCGAAACCTCTCGCGGCTTTATGCTTCTTCGCCCTGTGCGCCTTTGGTGACGACGGCGGTTTGCTCACGGTGGATCACTATGTGCGCGTCCATTCGGCGGTGCCGGCAATCGTTGGGCAGACAACGCAGATCTATGTAAGGGAAGTAGTGCGGGCTTCGATGCTCCTGCGGGACGGGATAGCGCCGGATCGCGTGGTCTTATTCATCCATGGCGCCGGCACGCCGGCGGAAGTGGCATTCGACGTCCCTTATAAGGATTACAGCTGGATGAAGTTCCTGGCGGAGGCGGGTTTCGACGTGTTCTCGATGGATATGACTGGCTATGGGCGCTCCACGCGGCCCGCGCCGATGAATGACCCGTGCAATCTCTCGCAAGCGCAGCAACTCACCTTCGTGCCTGGTCTTATCGCGGCGCCTTGCCCGGCGGTTTACGGACAACGTATGACAACGATCGCGTCCGACTGGAGCGACATCGGAGCGGTGGTGGACCATGTTCTGGCGCTCCGGCACGTGGCGCAGTTGAGTCTGATCGGATGGTCGCAGGGTGGGCCGCGATCCGGCGGTTACGCTTCGCAGCACCCGGAGAAAGTGCGCAAGCTGGTCTTACTGGCCCCCGCCTATAACCATGAGGGCGCGAGCACGCCGCCGGCGCAACTCCCCGCCAACGGGACTACCTTCGATACGCAGTCGCACGACGAATTCACGGCGAACTGGGACCGTCAGGTGGGGTGCCCGAACCAGTACGATCCGGCGGTGAGCGATGCCGTCTGGTCGGCGATGCTGGAATCCGATCCGGTGGGGGCCACGTGGGGAAGCGGTGTTCGCCGTGCGCCGCAGGTGACCAGTTGGGGCTGGAATCAGGCGGTGGCGAGCAGAATGACTATCCCGACGCTGGCCGTCTCCGGGGTTCACGACAAGCAGGTACGGCCCGACAGCGTGCGCAAACTGATCGCGGACCTTGGCTCGAGCCAGAAGGTTTTCGTGGACCTGGCGTGCTTCTCGCATAATGCCATGTGGGAGAAGAATCGACTGCTTTTATTCCGCGCTTCGCTGGAATGGCTGACTAAGGGAAAAGTGAACGGTTTGGAAGCGGGATCGGTTCGGCTCGGGTATTAGAGAAAAGGCCTGAACC
>CAVRCX010000017.1:0-338597 GCA_963719785.1 Terriglobia bacterium | reverse complement strand
CGTCGGTGCGCGTAAACATCTGCTTGCAGAAGGTCTGGACCGAGGCATCCCCTAGGGCACCGAGCGCATTCTGAGTGGCAGTACAGTCCGCCTGCGGCTGATTCGCAGCGAGCCTGTACTGATTCGTACGGGCGAACGCCGACCCGGGAGCACACGACAGCGTCCCGGATATCGTGCCCGACGTCGCCCCGCTATAACCCATGGCCGTTACATAAGCGTTGAAAGCTGTTAGCTCGGCGGCGTTGTAGGGGTACCCAGCGCTGGGCGTCAGCGGTTGCGTGAACGTCGGAGTCAGCGTGAATGTGTCGCCGATGGCCACAAGCCCCGGGCCTATCAACGAACCTGGCGTATTGCCGTAGATCGACGTCCACGCTGGGTTGACAGTGGGGAATTGCCCGCTTTGCAGGCCCGCAAACAATTCATTGACGGCATACGAGGCATGCGTCGTGCCCGGATCGGTCAAATCCGCAACCATAGGCGGATTGCAGCCGAGGGCGCCATCGATGAAAATATCCACCACGGCCTCATCGCTCGGATTGATTTGAATCCGAAAAGTTTCCAGTGCCAAGCTTCAGTTACGGTTGGCCCTCGTGTTCTGAGCCACGCGCGGCGTGGCTTCGGTGGTCAAGAGGAAATTCACGGGCAGGTTATCGTTGGGGTCCTGGTCCACGATGGAAAAGCTACGGGATGTCGGACACGGCAGTCCGTCTGACCCCTTCTGTCCCGAGAACGCGTTATAAATATTCGTCAGCAGCGTTGTGTCGGCGTTGACTGCGGTCCAGAAGGCGGTTGTGTTGCAGGCCGCAAATTGGCCGAACCCAGTGAAGCAGGTGCCATTGGTGACCGCCGTCCCGGTGAGTGTCAGATTATCAAAGTTGTAGCCAAACCAGATCGCCACCACGGCATCCGAAGGCAACGTCGGCACTACCGGGGAAATCGCGTAACTCGGTTGCGCAGCCCCGGGCGTCGACGGAGGCGCGTCGGCCACCAGCGGAGTGTATACGGAGATGGTGTGGGCGGACTGGGTCGTAGATGGCAGCCTGCACAAATGCCATGGTGCGCCAGTGTGTTAGCTTGGCTGCATCCACTGGACCCAGTAGGGCTGGACAAAAGATAAGGAGTGGCAAGACCCGCCGCGGTCAAGGGATTGTTGGGTACGGCCAGAAGGCAATTCACCTGCGCGAAGGAACGCGACGGAACAGCCAGAAGGGCGACGACAGCCAGAAGAGCCAGTGGCGCCGCGCCCGAGACCATGCGAGCCGCAACATTCTTCCTTTTCCGGATGATCGAGTGGATTCCAAACAGGGCGAGCATCGATATCGCGAGAAGCCCCACGAAAGTCGGCTCCGGAGTTGCCGTCGCAACACAGTATCGAGGGTGGGGTTGCCGGCTGTGTCGGAGAAGTTGAGTTCGGTTATCCCACTGCTGCCAGTGTCGAAAATTCCGAAGTAGGTCGGGGTATTCGCGCCGGCCATTGTCAGTGATCCGTCGCCGCCGATATCATTGTCGCCGGACCGGCCCCGAACGTGACATTAAAGATCGCGGAATCGTTATAAGTGGGCGCGGTGGCAGCGGTGGCGAATGGGTCACCCGCGATCAAGCCGACGGCAGCAACGGGGCTCGCAAACGTCATGTTGATGTTCGCGTGTGCGCCCCCATTATCGATCAGGAGTTGATCATCGCCCGTGCCAATGTCGACACCTGCATTAGCAGGTAACAACGAATAGCGCACCGTTGCCTTGGTCGTCGTAGGTCACGTTACCCACCGTCAAAGGTGAGAGCGTTCGGAAAACGAAGGCGTCTGGTGTGTTAAAAGTGCCCGTTGTGGAACCGAAATCCAAAGCGAACTGAGCCGCGCTCACCTCTTCTATGACAGCTACGTCGGCCCGAGCCGCCGAGATTCCTCCGGCTAGAAAAAGTGCGAATACAGCACTCAGTGCTCCTCTAAAATAATTCATGATGGCCCTCCTAAGACCTTGGTCAGTCAATTTCGTTTCGATATCGACAAAGTTGGCCTGACCTGACCTCGCTCTGTACGATTGCCCACTGGTAAACAAAACTTGTAAACGTTTTTCAGACTACCCGAAACCCGGTTCATACGGCAATGGTTTTTACGCTCCCAGGAAAAATCTGGCGCTTTTGGGGTACTGTTCGTACTAAACAGCCCTTCGCGTTGGGTCACTCCCGACCGGATTCGTGAGTGAGGCTCTAAAACCGACCGGGTTGCCGAATCCGAACGCGGTCCCGATACACTTCGAAAAAGCACTGGCTACAATTTCGCCAGCAACTGGCGAATCTTCGGCTCGTCCGCCGAAGCCGGTTTGTGGGCCAAAGCTGTTTCGAGTTCTGTCCGCGCGCGCTGCCTGTCGCCCTTCTCGAACAAAGTGAGCCCCAAATGATAGCGATACGTCGCGTTATCGGGATGCGCATTGACCAGGTTCTGGAACAACGGCAGCGCACTGCCCGAAGCGTTCTTCTTCAGATAGATCCACCCCAGGGTGTCCGAAAGGGAACTCTTGAGACCTGGGTCCGCGGTGTTCTGCAAGCCCCGCTGCGCGTACGACAAAGCCTCGTCGAGATTCTCGCCGGAATCCGCCATCAGAAACGCCAGATCGTTCAACGCTACGCCGTTATTGGGCTGCAGCGCCAATACCTTACGGTAGTCCGCTTTGGCATCGCTCAACCGTCCGGAGGCCACCAGTTCGCG
The DNA here is from genome assembly GCA_963719785.1 of Terriglobia bacterium. GTDB lineage: Bacteria > Acidobacteriota > Terriglobia > Bryobacterales > Bryobacteraceae > BOG-234. The sequence goes on along the minus strand of CAVRCX010000017.1, from coordinate 335,890 downwards.
CGCCAGCCACATGTTTGCCGCCGCCGATTTCGGGTCGGACTGCACCAGCCTGTCCAGAACACTCACGGCTGAATTGTGATCGCCTGAGGCACTGTAGGCGGACGCCAGCGACAGCTGAAGTTCCGGTGATCGGGGCGCACCGGCGGCCAGCTGTTTATACTGCTCAGTGGCAATGTCGAACCTTCCCGAAACTGCGGCGAACCGCGCCAGAACCTGACGCACAACGGGTGAGCCCGGATTGCGCTTTACCTCATCCTCCAATAGCTGGATCGCCTTGCCCGACTCGTTCTCGCCCGCGTAAGCTTCTGCCAGGCCGGCGAGCACCTGAGGATCTCCGGCTGCGGAGCTTTCGAGCTTACCGAAGACTTCCTCGGCTTCCTTGTACTTGTGCTCGGCCATGTCAAGCACCCCAAGGCGAAACTGTACCTGCGGTGCTTTCGGAAACTGGCTGGCCATCCGGGTCAGTTCCGTCCGCGCGCGCCGGTATTCGCCCGCGGCGGTCAGACAGGCAGCATGAACCAGCCAGGCCTTTGCATCGCGCGGCGCCACAGCAAGTATCTGATCCGCAATCTGCAGCGCATCCTGGCCCTTGCCCTGAGTCAAATCGAGTTGAACGAGCGCGAATCGCGGGGGCAGATAAGAGGCGTTCTGCCCGGCAGCGGATGTCCATTCGCGCCTTGCGCCGTCCCGATCGTTCTTCCGGGAGAGCGCCCCGCCCAGTTCGAAATGCAGGGCGGAGTCCTCTGGCTTCTTCACCGCCTGCGCCCGCAACTCCGCGATCGCCGGGTCCAGATTCTCCGGTTTCCCTTCATGCAGCCAAACCAACGCTCGTGTCAGCTTCGCTTCCGAATCGTCCGGAGTGCTTTTGAGGACGATGTTCAGCTGCTGCAGCGCATCCGGCCACTTTCGCTGCGCCGAAAGAATGGCGGCCATTCTTTTTCGATACGCTTTCGAGTTCTTAGGCTGCGATTGCAAGCCAGCCTGATACAGCCGCAAAGCGTCGTCGGGTTTACCTACCGAAGCGTAAAAGTCTCCCGCGCTAAGCTGCCCGTCGGGAAAATCCGCAGGCCGATCCAGCAGCTTCTGCAAAGTGGCCGTTACTTCCGCAGGCTTCTGCGCGGCCGCATAGTAACGCGCCAGCTCGAGTATGAAGTCGGCCTGTCGGGGATTGTTAGCAACCTTGAGCTTCAGGGTGTTTTCAGCCTCCGCCGCCATGCCGGAAGAGTGGTACTGCTGGTATAGGAAATCGTATGCGGGTCCGAACGTCTTATTTTTCTGAATCAGGTCTCTGGCAAGTCCGATTCCCTCTGCAGCCTGATTGTTCTGAGTCAAAGCTTGAGCCAGGCCCAACTTCGCATCGGGGTTATCCGGCTTCGCCTTCGCAGCCGCGCGCAAAAATACGATCGCATCCACAGGCTTACGATCGATGAGTGCCAGCGCTCCCTTTAACAAATTGCCGTCGAAGCTCTTCGGGTTCTTCTCCGTGAGCTGATCTGCAGCCCTGGATGCCGTATTGTAAAGCTGCTTCGGCCGATGCGGATCCAGATTGTAGAGGGCCAGACTGACCTTGCCCAGCTTGGCGAGGACCTCCTGATTGCCCGGCATCAAGTCCGAGGCCTTTTCGAGTTCCCGCCACCCAGGCACCGGCTGATTGCGCATGAGTTCGGTCAATCCCAGTCTGTAGTGCGCCTCGCCAAGCGACGGCGCTTTCTGCAGGGCTTTTTCGTATTGGATCGCCGCATCCTCGAATTTGCCGCCATCGAAGAAGTGATTGCCGCGATCCACGTACGCTTGAGGGGAAGAGCCACAGCCAACTGTCAGCACTGAGAGCAACAGCAGGAGATGCGAACTGTATTTATGAAAAACTAACATGGTTTTAAAAACGACCTTCCAGGGAACCTACCGGGCATACTTTTGAATACTACAAGCGTGAAGCGCGAAGAAGGGAAAAGGTACTGGTAGTACCAGTGAGGTACAGCACAAACCTATCGGAAAACGCTTATGGAAACCATAGAAAGTGGGCAGGAAAAACCCTGCTCATTTCAGCGTTCGCTCAAGGCAATCGGAGCAATGGCGCAGCTTATTTCCGATCCCGCTCAGTTACTTCCGATCCGGTGGGTCGATAACGGCCTCGATGATTTCCAGCCGACGGCGCGGCGTTTCACCGTCCAGATCTTCCTTCTCGAAGGCATCGAGCACCTCCATGCCCTCGACGACCTGGCCAAATGCCGAGTACTTTCCGTCGAGGTGCGGCGCATCGCCCAGCATCAGGAAAAACGACGTACTGGCCGAATCCGGATCGTCCCCGCGCGCCATCGACACAATGCCGCGGGTGTGCTTCACGTCCTCGCGGAACTCCCCTTTCAGATTGTGCACCCAGCGATCGGCGGGATGGGTGGGGCCGCTGGATCGCGTATCGCCCATGCCGCCCTGCGCCACGAATCCCTTGACCACACGGTGAAAGGCCGTTCCGTTGTACCAGCCGGTTGAGGTGAGCATCAGGAAGTTGCGGACGTGCTCCGGCGCCCAGTCCGGATTCATTTTGATGCGAATATTTCCCAGCGCGGTCTTGAGGGTGACTGTGCGGCGCAGTTCATCGATCGAGGCATCGAGAAACGGCTGCACCTTTTTCTTTTCGATGGTCACGCTCAGGATGCGTACCGGTTTGTCGGTGAAACCGTTGGCGCCGGCTGGAACCTGCGAGATCCTTTCCACCACGTCCATGCCTTCGGTGACGCGGCCGAAGGCGGAGTATTGTCCATCGAGAGATGGTTGCGCCACCACGCAGACGAAGAACTGGCTGCCGTCGCTGTTAATTTTATCCGGCAGGCGCACGGTGGAGACGACGCCGCGCGCGTGCTTCATGTCGCTGAATTCGCTCGCCAGCAGATTAAGCCCCCCCGTGCCCCAGAGATTCTTCGGCGTCTTAGGATCTTTGAGCAGCGGATCGCCGCCCTGGATGATGCCGTTCAACACGACACGGTGGAAGGCGCCACCGTTGTAGTAGCCGTCACGGGCCAGTTTGATGAATTGCTCGACATGCTTCGGGGCTTTATCCGCGGCGAACTCAAAACGGAAGGAGCCGGCTTCGGTGTTGACCACGGCTTCTAACTGGTCCGGTGTTTGTGCCCACGCCGCGGCGGCGAAAAGCGAAACAAGCGCCAACCGCATCAGAAGAGCCGCTCCTGTTTCTTTAGATTGCCCACCGTCGCCACGTTCGCAATTGAGAATGACAGCAGATACTGATTCTCGTCGCGAGCGGACGAGCCGCTGCCGTATTCCAGTCGCCGCACCTGAAAACTGAGACCGCAGCAATCCGTGTTGTAAGTAAGCTGCGCGACGCCTGAATTCAGCTGCTTGAGGCGGTAATCGTAGTTCATCGAGAAGGCCGCGTTCCATCCCTTCCGGTTGGGATTGCCATAGCCGAAAGTGGAGTGGAACTGATTCTCCGGTGGGGCGATGAGCGGATTGGGGCGGATCTGATCGCTGCCGCCGGAGAGGAAGTACTGACCGAAACGTACATCCCCGGTGAAGGAGCTGTTCACGAAGCGCTGCAGCAGCGGATCGTAATCGGCTTCCCAGGTGAGATTCATGCGGCTCAGGGGCTTCGCGCGCAGAATGGACGAGATCGGCGAATAAGTCCGGCCGCCGGAAATGAAATTAAACCCGGTAAGATCGAGGGCGCTGGCCACCAGAGTCGATTGTGCCAGGAATCGCGGCGCCGCCGAATGTGGGCTCGAAGTAGCGCTTCTGGAACAGCTCCCAGGTAAAGACTTCGGTCACATTATCGCCCTTTTTCGCATAAATACGGTTGGTAATGCCGATCTCCGCCTCGCTGGTATCGGAGAGCAGATCGATGGTATCGAAGCGCAGGGTGTCATTGAACTGATTCACGTTCGAGACATAACGGAAATTGGCGCGTGGCTCGATGACGTGCTTGAGCTTGTCGCCCAGAAAAGTCTTCCTGTTGTAGATTTTCTCGATGGTAGGGATCACCAGATCGACGAACACATCCGGCGCCGAGCGCGTCAGAGGGTTGCTATAGACCGTACCGTTCACGATGCTCTGGCTGTAATAGGTCTCATGCATGGTGAAGCTCGGAACCACGGCAAAGCCCCCCCAATGGAATGAAGTGGTGATCGACGGTTCGAAATCCGCGCGGGTGCTGAACTGGCTGGTTTCGTAGAAGCCGGCTTCGGCCTGGGGCTCGACCCGGTGATAGAGCCCGACGCTCGAATCGAAGGAGAACCAGAGCGGCAAACTCCCGGAATTGATCTGCCGGTCCCGTCCAAGCAGGTCGAACTCCGGCAGCTTGCGGATGGTTACCGAATCGTGTGGGGTGGCGCTCTCAAACTCCTCGGTTCGTGAGAACGCCGTAGTGAAGTCGTAATAACCGAATGTCTTTTCGACGGAAACGACGGTGTGCGTCTCGGCGAAGATGGCGTCGGTGAAGGAATCACTGAACTGCTGGTGGAAGGCCAGAGAGCTGAGATAGTTGAGGGCGCCGCGCACCACCCAGCCGTTGCCGAGTTCGGTTCGCAGGGTTCCGGTGACGGTGAAGCCCGGTGCTTTGATGAGCGTAGAGCCGCTGTAGTAGCCGCGATCCTGCACGCCGTAGAAGATGAGGTTGAAGTCGGTCTTCTGCGTCGGTTTGCCGCGGAAATCGAGGTGATGGGCGGGGCCACGGACGGTGAAATACTGCCCGAGGTACGTCAAATCCAGATCGCGACTGATAGCCCAGTAGTAGCCGGCGCCGATCATGTAACCGCGCGTCGAACTGTTGCCGAAGTTGGGAGTCATGAAGCCGCTCTTGCGCGGTTCCTTCTTCAGCGATTTATAAAAATAGGGGAAGTAGAACAGGGGGAACTTTGCCAGATGGTAGGTGGAATGTCGAGCGATGGCGCGGTCCTCGGGAATGATGTCGAACAGACTGCCTTTCAGCGTCCACCAGGGATTGGGTATGGTGCAGTCCGTAATGAAGCCGTCGTGCAGGAAGTAATGGTCTTCGATTTTTTCGGCCCACGCACCTTCGAAATAGAAAGGCTGTTGTGTAGTTAAAACTCCCGGACGCGCCACCACTTTAGTCTTGGCGTAGCCGCGCACCATGTGGAACGTTCCGCGCTCGGTTTCGGTGTTGTATTCCGCTTCGTCGCAATAAATGATTTCGTTCTGCAGGTAGTTCCGGTAGTAGACGTGGCCGCGCGCTTTGAAGATGTGCGTGTTCTCATCGAAATCGACTTCATCGGCCTTGAAAGTGGAGCCGTGCAGTTCCACTACCGCGGAACCCTTCAGATGATGCACGCCGGCCTCGGTTTCCTGCACATCCGCCGAGACGATCTCCTCGCCGGGAGGGGGCGCATCCGGGCGCGCCACGTGGATACTGAAATCGGGACGATCGACAGTGGCCAGATTCTGCGTCTCAGGAGCGGGAGCTGGCGTCGAAGCGGTCGGGGCCGCAGGCGGCGTGGTCGACACGGCCGGCGCAGGCGCCGAGGAGCCGCTGCTTAATTGCGGTGACGCATTTTGCGCGCCCACAAAAAATATCAGCGACAAAACACTCACTTGAATGAGAATTTTTCCGTGACAAGCTACTGTGTTTGTGTTACTCAGAGGTATGGCGGGATTCGCGGTAAACAGCCTCAATTGGAAACCGTAGCACGGCATAAGTTGTGTCGCAAGACCAGGGGGCGTCCGGCATCCGTCGAAAGAATATAGATGCACTGCAAGTATTGTGGTTTCGCAAACGGTGAAGACGATCATCGGTGCCTGCGCTGCGGCAGGCGAACGGGCTTCGCGGTGGCAGCTCCAGCTGGCTATTCGGGGGCAAACGCACTGTCTTTAGCTCCGGTTCAGGCGGGCGACACCCAGGAATTCGAACCGGTGAACGTGGGCACTCAGCAGCCTCAGTTGTTCAACGCGATGGGGCAGAAGGTAATTCCGTTCGATCAGATACAGCGTCACGTCACGGGCCGTTTGAACATTCCGCTCACGCCTCCGCCAGCCGTACAAGCGCCGCCGCGTCAGGTTGCAAAAAAGTCCCCTGCCGTACGCTTCGGCCCGGCGCCGGAACAGACATCTCTCGATTTCGTGCCGGCGGCTCCCTCGGCGCAGCGTACTTTGAAGACCGACGTGCCGGCGCAGATCTATTGCGAACAGCCGGTGGCCACGCCTACGCACCGTTTCATCGCGAGTGCGATGGATGCCGCCATGATCCTGCTGGGATTCGGTACCTTCGTAGCGGCGTGCGAACTGTCCGGCGGCGCCTTTGGCGCGGGGCGGCTGTTCTGGATCATGTTGGGCGCGTCGTTCACTTTGATCTCGATGTTTTACGGACTGATCTGGGCCATCGCCGGACGCGAAACCGCCGGCATGCACTGGACCGATCTGCAATTAATCACCTTCGACGGCTTTCCGGTGGACGGGCGCAGCCGGGCTTCGCGCGTGGCGTCGACGTGGCTGAGTTTCTGCTCGGGCGGCCTCGGCCTGTTGTGGGCGGTGGCCGATGAGGAGAACCTCACCTGGCACGATCACATTTCGAAGACCTTTCCTACCGTGCGGGAAGTGCCGCAGAGCTTTGTCCGCCAGCGCAAGCGCTGAAGCGATCGAACGCCGGTGAACCCTCGATATCATTTCCTGACGCGGTGGCGGGTGGCCGCGACGCCTGAAGAAGTTTACGACATTCTCAGCCAGCCCGTCGATTATCCGCGTTGGTGGCCCTCGGTGTATCTGGCCGTCCGCGAACTCACGCCCAGCCGAATCCGGCTGCACACCAAAGGCTGGCTTCCGTACACGTTGACGTGGGAAGCCATTACCATCGAGAAGCGTCCGCCGAATCTGCTGGCAATCCGCGCCGTGGGGGATTTCGAGGGCAGGGGAATCTGGTCGATCGTGCAGGATGGCGAATTTACCGATATCACCTTCGACTGGAAGCTGACCGCCGACAAGCCTCTGCTGCGTTACCTCTCGTTTGCATTGAGGCCGGCCTTCGAGGCCAATCATCGCTGGGCCATGGAACAGGGGCTGCGCAGTCTCGAACTGGAACTGGCGCGCGGACGGGCGCGTACCGTCGAGGAGATGAACTCTATAGCGCCGCCGCCCGGGCCCTACATGCTCCCCATGGGAGAGTTGGCGGCCGGCGCGGCTCTCTCCATCGCGCTCGTCGCGAGCCTGGCGTGACCGGCTTTCCCCGGCGCATCGCCTGCCTGACGGAAGAGACTACCGAGACCCTCTATCTTCTGGGCGAGCAGGATCGCATTGTGGGCGTCTCCGGCTACACGGTGCGGCCTCGGGAGGCTCGCCTCAAGCCTAAGATCTCCGCGTTCACCACGGCGAAGTTCGAGAAGATCATGGCTGTGGAGCCGGATCTGGTGTTGGCGTTTAGCGATCTGCAGGCCGATATCGTCCGTGAGCTGCTGGTGCGCGGTGTCAACGTGTTCGCATTCAATCAGCGCAGCGTCGAAGAGATCCTCGATATGATCCTCGTTCTGGCGCGGATTGTGGGCGTGCCGGAGAAGGGTGAGGCGCTGGTAGCTGGGTTCCGCCGCGATCTGGCGAAAATTGCCGAGGCCGCCGCGCGCTTGCCTCACCGGCCGCGTGTGCTGTTCGAGGAGTGGAAAGATCCTCTGATCAGCGGCATTCGCTGGGTGGAGGAGTTGATTGAGGTCGCCGGCGGCGCGCCCGTGTTTCCAGAGTTGCGGCGCGAGCAGAGCGCGAAGAATCGCATCGTGGATCCGCAGGCGGTGATTGCGCGCGACCCGGAGATTATTATCGCTTCGTGGTGCGGCATGAAGGTCAATAAGGATTTCATCCGTTCGCGGCCGGGCTGGGACCAGATTGCGGCGGTGCGCAACGATCGCATTTATGAAATCAAGTCGACGTACATCCTGCAGCCTGGACCCGCCGCATTGACCGAGGGTGTGCGGCGGCTGCACGAGATTATAACTGCGTCAGAAATGGAATTTTGCCGCTAATTGGATCAGGCGGGGAGCCGCCGCGCTCACCACGCTGCCGAAGTTCGAATCCTCTACAACGCCATCCACCGAGGCCGGTCCGAAGAACTGCGCGCGGTTGAAGACATTGAATGCCTCCGCGCGGATTTCAAGCGACTTCGATTCCGTGAGGCGCACGTTCTTGCCGATCTGCACATCAAAGTTTTCTATACCGGGACCATGGAAGAAGCGGCGGGCTGAGTTACCCAATTGCCCCAGTGCCTCCTCGCTGAAAAGATTGGTATTGAATTCCGGCTGACCATTGCGGGGATTGGTATTCAGTCTAAGCGGGCCCGAGGAAATTTCCGGCGTGTCGAGCAGTTGATTGTTGATCCCGTTGCCCAGCGTTCCGAGCAGGGAATTATCGGAGACATCGGAGAGAGTCACCGGGAATCCCGAACTGAATCGCGAAGTGCCGGAAAGGCTCCATCCTTCGGTCAGGCGATTGTGTCCGAAGTAGCGGTCGAGGGGAAGCGCGTAGGTGTAGCTGATCACCATGTTGTGAGTTATATCCCACGCAGAAATTACCCGGGTCAAAGCCATGTTGAACGGATTGATCTGCTCACCCAGATTCGAAGCGTCGTCGATCGACTTAGCGAACGTGTAGCCGGCGAGAAGAGTCAAGCGCTTGCCCAGGGCGTAGCGGAAATTAACCTCGAGCGCGTTGAAGTCTGAATTACCGATCGATGTCTGGGCGGTCATTGGGCCGTAATTCGATCCCAACGCCGTCCGCGTCCCCACGTAGGTCTTACCTATCGCGGATGTGTAGGTGCCGCTTTCGCCGAAAGGCCCGCAGCCCGCGAGCTCCATACATAGCTGTGGACTGCCTGGATTAGTCTGATCCGTAACAATCAGATGGTGCCCTTCATTTCCCACGTAGCTGACTGTCAACAGGGCAGACAGGGACATCTGGCGCTGAATGGAGAACATGTAGTTCTCGGTATAAGGCACGACATTTTTGTAGTACCAGTAGGGGTCGGCGCTGATCGGAATCACCGAGCTGAAGTCAAATCCGGTAAACGGGTTCCTGGCGGACACGTTATGCGGCGGGAAATTCAACGGAAACGGATCGGTGTTCTGCACGCCGTCTCCCGCATTGACGAAAGGCGTGGCAAAGAGCGGCGGCGAAGGACTCAGATAGTTATATCCGAACGGAGGAACCCCGTACATAACACCGGCGCTCAAGCCGGGAAACGCCGTATAAAAGATGCCGTAACTCGCGCGGATGCTGCTCTTACCGGAATCGCCGAAGAGCATGTGCAGAAGACCGGTGTCGAACTTCGGCGAATAGGCCAGACCGATGCGGGGCGCGAAATTGTTATAGCGAGTCGGCGAGAGCCCGCCGGGTATCCCTGGATCGCCGGGGACCACGAGGTCCGGCGGCGCGTTGGGATAAAGAACCGACTGAGCGCCGGGAATAATGGTCTGGATGTTACCGTACTTTTCGTTCCAGGGCGCGATAATATCCCAGCGCACGCCGAGATTAACGGTCAGATTGCTGCGCGCGTGCCAGCTGTCTTCAACAAATGTTCCCTCGTAGCGGTTGCGCAGGTAGAAGTGCTGGCCGGAGGTCTGTGTGTAGTTGCTGGGCAAGCCAAGCAGAAAATCCGCGAAAGGGTTGCCGGTTTCAGTGCCAAGAAAGCTGAAGGTTCCGTTGAAGGTGGCGTTGGGATTGGAGTTTACCTGGTCGTTGTGAAATTGCCCACCAAATTTAATAGTGTGGGCCCCCAGAACCTTGGTGAGCGAATCGCTGAGATACAAGGTGTTGTTCCATTGAAAGGTATTAGTAATGGGGACGCCCATTACGAAGGAAGGGAACACCAGATTCTCCACACCTTGATACTGCGGCGCCTGCACAACGATGCCCGCCGTCCCCGGTCCGGTGACAAATCCCTGCGATGCGATGGACTTTCCCGTGCCGCCATGGGGCTGGCCGATGTCGTTTACATTGCGAACAAAACCAGCGTGGAATTCATTGACGATGGTGGGTCCGATGACCTTGGTGTCGCCGAGCGTCAACAGTTGTGCACGGCCGATGGTCAGGGCGTCGAAACCGGGCACGCTGGCCCCGCCCTGCCCGCCCGGATAGGGATTATCGAGACGATAGTCGTCAATAAAGTAGTAGCCCGCAATCTGGCCAGCCCGAGTATTGGCGTCGATGCGGCCCGCTCCTTTGTCGTCCCGAACGGTTTCCGGAAAGGCCGAAGTGGAGAAGAGATTCGAGCCGATGTTGGGCGTGGGAATGTACTGGAGCAGGTGTTGGGCGGGAGCAGACCATGCGGTTGTGGGAATCACCCCATTCGGAAAGACGTTGGCGTAGCTTTCGCCCTGTGTGACAGCGTAGCCAAGCTCATTGGTAAGAATTTTGGCCACGTTCGGTCCACTGACCTTTCCTGTCAATGTGCTCAGCGCGTCACTGAAGTTGCCGGTGCGCTCCTGCGCCGAGAGTACCTGCGACACGGGTGACGTAATACCTTCCACAGTGCGCGTACCCTGATAATCCACAAAGAAGAAAACCTGCTGCTTCTTGACGGGCCCTCCGAGAGTCCCGCCGAATTGATTCTGCCGGAACAGGCCGCGTGTGCTGTCGAAGTAGTTTTTCGCGTCGAGATCGGTGTTGCGGAGGAACTCGAACCCGTCGCCATGGAATTCGTTGCTCCCCGATTTTGTGATCACATTAATCATCCCGCCGTTATAGTTGCCGTATTCGGGATCGAAGTTGTTGGTGAGAACACGAAACTCCTGAATGGAATCGAGATTGGGGATTACCGAGGTCCCGCCGTTCATGTGTTCCTGCACGTCGGTCGCGTTCACCATGAAACCGTTGGCCGACTCGCGCTGGCCATCGATCGAAACGTCGCCGGGATTCAGGTCGCCCGAGGGGTTGATCGTTCCCGTGACGCCCGCCATGATGACGGAGGTCGCCGTGAGACTGGTGGCCGGTGTGACGCCCGGCTGGATCGCGAGCAGATCCGTGTAGCTTCTGCCATTCAACGGTATCGCCTCAATTTGCGTATCGGACACGACTTCGCCGAGATGAGTTGCCACTGTATCGACCTGAGTGTCGACGGCCTCAGCGGTCTCGGTCACGGTCACTTCCGAAGATTCCCGCCCGACCTCAAGCACGGCATCGACCTTGACCGCCGCATCCGCATCGATCCCCACATTGGTCTTCCTCTGCGATTTGAAGCCGGGCGCTTCGATGGTCAGATCGTAACGGCCCACCGACAGGGCAGGGAAGGTGTAGACGCCTTGTCCGTCGGAAGTCGCCCTGAATACAGTTTGCAGGCCGCTGTTGGTGAGGGTGAGCTGCGCGTGCGGGATTACGGCGCCGCTGGGGTCTTTGACGGTGCCCGCGAGACTGCCTCCGGAGATGGCCCAGGCTACAGGGGCGCAGAGCGCAAGCGTCAATAAAAGTGCACAGCGGACCCGGTTCATATGGCTCTTGCATTCGATGCTAACTTCGGTCGGCATATTTGATCCACCTATCTTTTGGCCTTTTTTCGGGCACTTTGTTCCAGCGCAGCTCCCTGTTTGTTCAGCAAGTGAGTTGCATAATCCAGGGATGGGCATAGGGTAAAAACCTGGTCCTGGTTTGATGTGTGAAGAAGAACGTCGAGAGGCCTGTCATAAAACAGATATAAAAATCAGATAGATACAAGCACTCCTCCAATACAAGACCAAAGTAGTCCTTCATTGATTTAGCTTATAAGTCCGCAATATTCATGTCAACAAGTTTTTGCAACTGAGTTGCAAATAGGAAATTCGAGTGACGATCCGGCGAGTCGCCTTATCGCATTGGTAGCACGAATGGTACTTACGTGATACTACACGAATTCACACGATCGTTCAAATAGTGCTACGTGCGATAGCGCCCGGTCGGATTAAAGAAATTATCCGCGACGATCAAAATTACTCGTGCGGTGTGGTGGCGGTGAAGCGCCCGTGCTTTACGCCCTTCGTCGCGATCAGCGCATTAGCGAGCTTCTGCACCACCGTCGCCTTGCCCTTGACCAGGATGACCTCAAGACAATTGTCGTGGTCGAGATGCACATGCATGGAAGAGAGGATGGCCGCATGGTACTGGTGCTGCAGTTCCGTCAATTTCTCGGTCAGCAGGCGCACGTGGTGGTCATAGACGAGGGTGACCGTCCCGAACATCTCAACGTTCGACGATTCCCAGATTTCCTGTACCAGTTCGTTGCGGATGAGATCCCGGAACGCCTCCGAACGGTTGGTATAGCCGCGTTTGGCAATCAGTTTGTCGAACTTCTTCAACAGCTCATCGTCGATTGCCACGCCGATTCGGGCAAGTTCCGCCATAGAGTATATCCGCTAACTCTCCACGACTACAATAGCTCACCGGCAGCGTGTTAAAGACCCGGTGAACGGGCGATAGCGCCTGTGCCGCTGTTCGGGGTGGTTCGAAGTAGGCGATCCAGCGGCCGCAGCTGGCGATTCCGATCCAGATCGCCAATGACAAGATGGCGGCTGCTTTCGCAACGCGCGGGATTTCCGGAGCGCGGTCGATGGCTTCCGTGTTGTTGTAAACCCTGGGACGGAAAACCAGCGCGTGCACGCCCACCAGCAGCAGCAAAAACATCTTGAGCAGGAAATACGGGTTGTTGTAGTACTTGTCCATTTTTGAGGTGGCGAGCAGCAGTCCCATGGTCACCATGATCGTGAAGCCGATGCGCTTCCAGATGCGTAGGCCGCGTACTACATCCGTCACGGAAATGTCGGTGAGCGCCAAGCCAAGCAGGCGCAGATCCGTGAGCAGGATCAGGCCTCCGAAGAGCGCGATGGAACTGAGGTGGGTCGCCATGACGATCGGGTAAACGTACTGCGACTCACGGAGGTCGGTGAGAAATCCTATGCTCTGGATGGCGTGGCTGATAGAAGCGGCAGACATGTCAGTTAAATAAATGCGATCCACAGGCCGCCGAAGACCACCGACACCCAGAGCAGCAGGGAGAATCCGCCAACCAGTCTGCCCAGCGCGGGCGAGGGGTTGGATAATGCCACTCTCCGATGAATAGTGTAGTTATAAACGAGCCCCAGCAGGAGGGCCGCTATCTTGAATTGGAAAGACGCGTTGTGGAGGTAGCTGATCGGGTCGGACGAAAAGATCAGGAGGCCTGAAAAGATGACTACGATGAAACCGGCCAATGTCCATAGCCATGTGCCTTTGAGCAACTGGGCGGCGGTCTGATGGGGCATGGCCAGCCCGAGGAGCCGCAGGTCTACCAGGGCGATGGTCCCGATCGATAAGGCGAAAGCGGTGATGTGGAAACACTCGGTGAGGGGAAATGCCCATTCGTTACTGTTGAGTGGATTGGCGTTGAGATCGTAGATCAGCATGAGTGTTTCCGTAATTGAATCGCCAGGACGACGCTGGCCGCCAAAGTCAGAGATCCGGTGACGACGTGAATGGTTCCGGCTGTCATCAGCGCCAGGTTATTTTCCGTAACCATCAGGAGCGTGATGTAGACGCCGAATCCGAGAAGTACCTGGATGCCGGTAATAATCAGCAGCGCCAGGGCGGCGGGCCGGAGCGCGGGATGTTGCGGGTACAAGCGGAGCACGCAGATGCCGAGCACAAGGATCAGCATTAGAACGATCATGGCGTTCATGATGTGCCAGATGACTCCCATGGCATTGTGGCGGAAGGCCGCGCCCAGGGCGATTTGCACTACGAGGAGAATGGGCGTCCAGATGGCCAGCTTGCGCAGGGGCGGCCAGGAATTTTCTGCCGGGATCGGTGGCGCTTGCCAACTCTTCGAGGTGAACACGGCAATGGCAACCACAGCCGAGAACAGCAGCGGTGCGAGCAGGGCGTGGAGGACGCCTGCCGCGGAATAAATACCCAGCCCGCCATCTATAAGAACAAGGCCCACTGCGATCCAGGCCGCGAGACGTGCCTGGCTCGCGAGGAAAAACGCGAGTGCGAGCGCGATGAGGGCCACAATGACGCTGAAATATGTATGGAGGCGCTCCAACACGGGTGCGTCAATCCGAGGGGCCGGAGGTGCGCCTGGCAGTGGACGAATTATGCTGGTGAGCGCCGCGCCTGTGGCGATCAGAATCAAGACCAGCAGGGCGAGCGCAAGAGCACAACGATGTCTCATCATACGGTCAGGCATTTTGGCTCTTCCTCATACCAACGAGCGACAGTCGCGAGAATTGCAGTCAGATAGACGAAGCAGCCAGGCACCCACATAAGCAATCCGCCCAGTTGCTGGTCGTGTTTCGGGTCGAGCCCCCATTGATTGCGGAGTAGCGGCAGGATGCCGAGATTATCCTGTGGATTCAGGTACGCCGGGTAGAGCCCGGGATGTGCGAAGGTCAAGGCCGCGCCAAGCAGACTGCAAGTGAGGCAGGCGCCGAAGAGATACGAGATGGTCGCGAGGGGCGCCATGCTGCGGTCGTCCGCAGGAGTAAGTACAGGCCACCAGAAGATGACGCCGGTGACGAGAAAACTCAGGTGCTGCAGAATGTGGATGCCTTCGCTGGCGAGTGCGGCGTTAAACAATACCGGCACATGCCAGACGATCATGGCGCCAACGCCCAGCAGCCAGGAGACGGGCGGGCGCACGATTTCACGTCCGAGTGGCATCCCCAGCAGCAGGAGCGGCGGGACTATGAGAGCCAGCACAAAATGCTGGACGATGTGCGCGCTGAAGAGATATTGATCGCCAAGCAGATCGATGGGCGAGACGAGATCGAGCAGGAGAATGGCCACACCGCCCAGGAAGCACGTCGTGCGGCGTGTGCTGCGGGGGCGGATAGCCGCGATGTAGCCGATGGCGAGCGCCGCGCATCCGATGAGAACCGAAGGTTCCCAAGCCCACCCTTTTAGTAACAGCTCCAAGCCGCTCATAAGGACTCCGCAGTGTCTTGTGGGGCAGATTTCCGATCTGCCCGCGCTTCTTCACTCGTGGGCCGCAGACCCATGTGGGCAGATCGGAAATCTGCCCCACCATTCCGGAAAGTCATACGAAGCTCCAGAGGTACACCACTGCATACACCACAATCCAAACCGCTGTCACGAAGTACCAGAACATGGCGACAGGGGGAAGCGGCAGCCTGCTTACGCACGCGGCCCCGAGCATCAGCAAACCAAGCATCACATGGATTCCGTGAATGCCGGAAAGCGTGAAAAAGGTGGTTCCGAACAAGCCCTGGCTCAAAGTAAATCCGCTGCGCAGCAGGCGCAGATACTCACTCCCCTGGCCAATAAAAAAAACGACGCCCAGCCCGATTGCCGCTCCCAGCCATCGACGCCAGAGAGAGAACGCGCTCCCAAGCAGACACGCAGTGAAAACCGATGCAGGGCCGAGCCGCAGTTGCGCAACCGCTGTCGGCAGACTTTCATTGCGGAAATAAACAAACGCCAGAATCAACATGAAAAAGAAAACACCTTCCGCGCCGAGCAGCAGCTGCATACCCTGTTTTGCCGCCTGCGCGCTGTGAACACGAACTGACGATGTGTTGTCACTCCATTCGAGCGTCCAGCCATCCCATGGATTGACGCCGGCTGGCGCGCCGAAACGCAAACTCACCAGAACGTTGGCGACGAAGAGCAAAACACCCAGCGAAAGAATCCCCGCACCGATGGTTGAAACCAGATTGAGCGCGCCCCATCCCGGCACGTTTGCGTAGGTGTAGACGCGGCGCGGCATGCCGAGAACGCCGAGAAAGTGCTGGACAAAAAACGTCATGTTGAAGCCCACCACCGTCAGCCAGAAATGCCAGCGCCCGATCTGTTCGTCGAGCATGTGCCCGGTGAATTTCGGGAACCAAAAGTAAGTTCCGGCGAAGATCGCAAAGATGGTCCCGCCCACCAGCACGTAGTGAATGTGGGCGACTACGAAGTAGGTATCGGTCATCTGCCAATCGACCGGCACGGCGGCGAAGGCCATGCCGCTCAATCCACCGATGGTGAACTCGAGCAGGAACGCGACCGCAAATAACATGGACGTCGTCAGGCGGATAGAGCCGCCGAACATGGTCGCAATCCAGTTGAAAATCTTCACGCCGGTAGGGACCGCGATCAGCATGCTGGCGGCGGCGAAAACCGAAAGCAGCGTGCGCCCCAGGGCGACGGCGAACATATGGTGCACCCACACTCCGTAGCTGAGGAACGCGATGGCGAGCGTGGATGCCGCCATGAATGGGTATCCGAAGATGGGCTTGCGCGAGAAGACCGGAATGATTTCGGAGATCATGCCGAAGGCCGGCAGGATCATGATGTAGACCTCGGGATGGCCGAAGATCCAGAAGTAATGCTGCCACAGGAGCGGCGATCCGCCCTGCGCGCTGTCGAAGAAGCGGGCATGCAGCAGGCGATCCGCCAGCAGCATCACGAGCGACGCAACCAGCACCGGCAGAGCGAAAACGATCATCACGGAGTTGACCAGATTCATCCAGACGAAGAGCGGAAGGCGCCTCATCGACATGCCTGGCGTTCGCGAAACGGCGATGGTAACGATGAGGTTGATGGCCGATGCGACGATGCCGGAGCCGATGAGAAGCAATGCGATGGCCCAGCAATCGAGACCGGGGCCGGGCGAAAACGGCTTTTCGCTCAAGGGCGCGTAACTGAACCAGCCGGCGTCGGGCGCGTTTCCCGCGGCGAAGGCGGCGTAGAGCAGCAGGCCTCCTGCAACCTGCAGCCAGAATGCGGTGCCGCTGAGGCGGGGAAACGCCATGTCCTGCGCGCCGATCATCAGCGGGACCAGATACACGGCGAAACCCGTCAGCACTGGCATCACGACAAGAAAAATCATGGTGGTGCCGTGCATGGTGAAGATCTGGTTGTAGGCGCCGGGGGTTAGCAGTTTCAGATTCGGCAGCGTCAACTGTGCCCGCATGACCATGGCTTCGGCGCCGCCGATCAGAAAAAAGGCCAGCGCGGAAATCATGTAAAGGATGCCGATGCGCCGGTGATGGCAGTTCATTGCAGGCTCCCGAGGTAACCGGCCAGAGCCGCAACTTCATCGCGCGAGAGTTGTTGATCCGGCATGCGATTGCCGGGCTTGAGCGATTGCGGCTTCTCAATCCAGAGCGCCAGATTGGCCGGTGTGTTCGGGGAAAGCGCGGCGCCGAGGGTCTGGCGGCCGGCGATGTGCGTCAGATCCGGGGCTTTGGCTGGGTCGGCGTGGCACTCGGCGCACTGGCGATTGAACACAGCAGGCGGCGTCGTCGATGTGGGTTGGGACTGGTGCTGCAGCCAGGTGGCGTAATCGTTATCCGATTCGGCGATGACGAGGAAGCGCATGCGCGCGTGCTGTGCGCCGCAGAATTCTGAGCAGACGCCCTGGTAAGTACCCGGCGTATCCGCCTGCAGCCAGATGTACGCTGAGCGCCCAGGGACGGCATCCATCTTGCGCGCCAGTTGCGGCACCCAGAAATCATGGATTACGTCGCTCGATTCGATGCGCACGAGGAGGCGCCGCCCAACCGGAATATGGATCTCGCTGACAGCAAGTGCGCCATTCGGATAGCGCGCATCCCACCACCATTGATGGCCGGTGATGGTCAGGTCGGGCGCTTGGCTCGGCTGATCGGGCGCATCGATAACGGCCATGGCGCGCACAGTGACGATGAAGATCCCGGTCACGAGTATCAGCGGAATCACCGTCCAGGCGATCTCGAACGGCCTGGTCCTGACGTTCTCCACCGGCGCTCGCGGGTCGGCGCCGCGATAGCGCACCAGACCATAAACCACCAGGCACGACACAATCAGAAAGATGGCCGCGGAGAGAATCAGGATGTTGGTGAACAGCGCCGCCATCGCCTGCGTTTGCGGAGAGTGCGGACTGAACGAACCGAGCGGCATGTTCCCTAATGCGGCCAAAGCATCGCCTGTATGCCCCACGGCGGCTCGATGTAGCCGATGCCCCGTCCCATGCAGGCGATACCGATCCACAGTAACAGAGACAGCGCCGCTGCCAGTTTCGCGCGCCCGGGGATTTGTCCCGTCCGATCGAATTCCGCGGCCTGATCGTAAACGCTCCTGCGAAAGATCAGGGCATGGACGACGACGAGCGCCAGAAGCACCAGCTTGGCTCGGAAAAAAGCATTGTAATAGTATTCTTCGGCCTTACTGCCCAGCATCAGAATGCCGCAGGTGGCGACGAGGAGAAATCCAAAGCGCTTCGGCACGCGCAACTGATCCATCACATGCGACGCGGGGTACCTCGTCATAGCCAGGCCGAGCAGGCGCAGATCCGTCATCAGGATCATTCCCCCGAACAGGGCGATGGCCGTCATGTGCAGCGAAAGAATGATCGGATAGGTGTAGGCAGAGCCGCGTATGTATGTGAAGAACGGCGTCAATTGGATCCACTGAGCGAAACGGAGAATCATAGTCAGACCTTATTGATATCGAGAGTGGAATTGAGAAACCCGATAAAGATCCCGCCGAAGACGACGCACAGCCAGAGCGCGAGAGAGACGCAGGCCACCAGCTTACCGCCGCCGAGTGCGCAAGACTTGACGGCCTTCCGATGGATGGTGTAGTTGAAGACAATCGCCAGCACCAGGAAGAACATCTTGAGATCGAAGGCGTAGTTCAGGTAATACATATCGGGGTCCGACGAGAAGAGCATCAGCCCGGTGAAGACCATGAGAGAAATTCCGCCCAGCGTCCAGAAGAAGGTGTCCTCGGCTAATTGAGACGGCGTTTCCCGGACCATGCCGATACCGAGGAGGCGAAAATCCACCAGCGCAATGGTCCCCACGGAAAGGGCAAATCCGACGATATGAATGCACTCGAGAATGGGGAACGTCAGCGGGGATGAATTGAGCGGATTGGCGATCAGCATTCTCGCCATAGATGCTAACGTACGCCGTCAGCTGCGGCCACCTATCTTTTGGCTCTTTCTTCCGGGGCCCGGCCGCGCTATAGAATCGGATTGAGGTTAAGCAAAGCTGATTCGCCGCATCCTGCAATTGAATCCTTTCGCTGTGGCTGCGTGTGCCGCCGCGCTGATTGCAGCGATCGCGATTACCGATTGGCAGGTGGAGTTCAATGCCACGCTAGGCTTCCTTTATATCTTTCCCCTCGTGTTGCTGGGAACGGTGACGGGGTGGTGGCAACTGCTGCTGGCCGCGGTTTTTTGTACGATGCTTTCGGATCGGCTGGATCCTTTTCCTGGCGATATGGAATGGGCGCGCGACGTGCTGATTTTTCTGACCCTTTCCACCACAGGCCTGCTGTCCCTGGGCGTGGCCAAAGGCTATCGCCGGGAAATGGAGAACCTGGCGCGGATTGAGAAAGAGGCTGGGGCAAGACAGGCCGCGGAGGGGCAGTTGACGTTTCTGATCGAGACCAGTCCCGCGGCGATCCTTACTATGACGGCGGAGGGCGAGATTTTGCTGGCGAATCCCGCGGCTCATCGCCTGCTGGGAGTGCCGGAAGGTTTTCTTCCCGGCAAGAGAATCTCCCGCTACGTTCCGGCGCTCGGTTCCATTCCGCCGCCGGGCGAATCGTCGCGTATCTTTCGCACCGAGATGCAGACGCGGGGGCGCAGGGAGAGCGGCGAAGTATTTCTGGCCGACGTATTTTTCTCCACCTACGCGACCCCCGCAGGACCTCGTCTGGCGGCCCTGCTGCTGGACTCCTCCGAAAATCTGCGTGAGCGCGAGGAAACCAGCTTGCAACAGCTGCTGGCCGGATCGCGTATCCTGGTGGCGGCCGTTTCCCATGAAGTCAGAAACGTGTGCGGCGCGATCGGATTGATGCATGAAAATCTGGCGCGTAACGGGTCGCTGGCTGGCAATCAGGATTTCGAGGCGCTGGGTTCACTGGTGGGCACGCTCAGTAAAATCGCATCCCTGGAATTAAAACAGAGCGCCGGCAATCAACAGCCGGAAACCGCCGATCTGAATGAGGTGCTGACCGATCTGCGGATTGTGCTCGAGCCTTCGTGCGCGGAATCGGATATCTTAGTCCAGTGGGATATTCCGGGGAATCTTCCGCTGGTCGAGGCAGATCGTCACAGCTTGCTGCAGGTTCTGCTGAACTTGAGTAAGAACAGCCAGCGCGCGCTCGAAGGCGCGGCCAATAAGGTGATTCACATCTCGGCCTGCGCCGGGCCGTCGGGAGTTTCCGTGCGCTTCACCGACAGCGGTCCGGGCATCCCTCCCGGGCAAAGACTTTTTCAACCTCTCCAGAAAGGCGCGGACGGCGCTGGCCTGGGGCTCTATCTGTCCCGCGCGTTTATGCGATCGTTCCGTGGAGATCTGCGGCACGATCCACAACATCCGGGATGTTCCTTCGTGTTGGAACTGGCAGCCGAGAATGCAACGCATACGACTCTTACTGCTTGACGATCACGTGCTGTTTCGGGAGGGTCTGCGTCGGCTGCTGGTCTCCGAGCCCGATTTCGAAACCGTCGCCGAGTGCGGCACACCCGCCGAGGCGCTGGAATTTCTGGCCCGTTCGGCGGTCGACATTATTCTGCTGGATTTCGATCTCGATAACGAAACCGGTACGCGTTTCACGGCCTGCGCATTGGCGGCAGGGTATCGCGGAAAGATTCTGATGGTAACGGCGGGGATGAACCCGCTCGATACTTCGGTGGCGCGCAGGCTGGGCGTCTCCGGCGTGTTTCTAAAGCACGATTCGCCGCGTGCGCTGCTGAGCGCCATCCGAACGGTGGCGGCGGGAGAGGATTGGACCGGCGAGACACTGCCACGCCCTTCGGCTCCCGATTCTGGCGGCAGAAACATGGAAGGCCTCACCCCGCGCGAACAGCAGGTGCTGCGCAGCGTGTTCGAGGGCCTGACGAATAAAGAAATCTCGCACCAGATTGGCGCGTCACTCAGCGTCGTGAAGGCGACACTCCAGGCCCTGTTCGAAAAGACCGGCGTGCGGACGCGCGGGCAATTGGTGCGCATCGCGATTGAGAGATCGCTCGAAACTGTACGTAAGACGTAACGCCTACGGCAGACGCCTGAACGAGATGCCGTTGTTCTCTTCCCAGGCCAGCAGCGCGCCACCGCCGGGGAGGGCCGTCAGATTCGGGAAGGCGGCCTGGCTGGCCACCGTCTCCTGCTTGCCATCAGTCCACAGGACAAGTTGCGATCCTTTAACCCAGGTAGCGTAGACGTGATCTCCGGCGGCGAGAGCGACATCTTTGCCCTCCCCGAGTTTCGTTTCCGGCTTGCCCGGTTCGGCCATGAAAATCTCGTCCATGCGCCGCCAGACCGTGACCGTCTTCCCACCGGCGTGGACTAATCCGCCGCCATCCATGGGGCAGGCGTCGATCTTCCACGTGCCGAGGCCGAGTTTCTCCGGCTTTCCGAAGCGGTGCTGGGCGTCTGCCCGCAGCAGGTAAAAATCGCGCGAGCCATCGAGTACGTTGCGCCACATGAGATCGAGCCCGCCCGCTCCGTCGAACGCAGCGGTGGGATGGCAGCACTGGCAGATGGTGCCGTCGGACGATTCGTAGATCTTCACGTTCTTCGACCACGTAGCGCCGGAGTCGGAGGACCATGCGCCGTAGAGCTGGGTACCCTTGCCGCGCTGATCGAGCCAGGCGGCGAAAAGATTTCCATGCCCATCCGCCGCCAGCGTGTGCAGCCCTTCACGTGGCGCGGTGGCAACGTCATTGACGGTCACCGATTTCGACCACGTGAGGCCGCCGTCGAGGGACCGCCAGGCGAGGAGGTCCCCATCGGACGGAAGCCCGTGTACGTGGGTACCCGCCGCTTCCGTTTGTCCCACCACCGCAGTGACGACGATGGCTCCGCCGGAAATAACGATGCGCGGCCCGCGATGCCGGCTCAACGGCACCACGGGCGCGCCAGCCACCTTGACGGGCTTCGAAAAACTCTGCCCCTTATCGGTGGAAACAGCGACGTAAATATTCGAGCCGGACCCAAAGGCCATCGCCACCAGACCGTGCCCGGCCGCCAGTTGGGGTTCGCGGAATGGCGCGTCCGGCGAGGGAGCGGCCAGTTGGGAAATGACAAGCGCGGCTAGCATTCTGAACATACTTAACTCCTTAGTAACTCAGACGGAGGCCGAGTTGGGCGGTACGCGGATCGTTGACGGCCGTGATTTGCCCGAACGTGGGGCTGGGATTAATGGGGTAGGCGCCAGAGCCAAAAACGCCGTTCAACGTTACTACATTCACGTGGTTGAGAGTGTTGAACATCTCCGCCAGCGCCTGCACCCGGATGCGCTCACCGACCGCGAAGGTGCGGCTGAGGCGAACATTCAGATTCAGGATGCTGTGGCCTTCGCCCGCATTGCGGTTGATGAATACTCCGTTGATAGTGGGGCGCGCCGAGGTACCCTGGATGGTATTACTCCCTGTGGTGATGTTGAACGGCAGAGGAGAGTATGCAGTCAACGAAGTGGTGAGCTGGAACCCATGGCTCAGGCGTTCCCACGCGGTGTTGGCGCTGTCGAGAGAGGTGTGAACGGTGCCTTCGAAGGCGACGCGGGTGCGCTGATCGTCATCCGACCGTGAGTAATCCTGCCAGATGTTGAAGTTATTAATCGGCGCGCTGAAGAAGAATTCGCTCACGTCGTCCAGGGCCTTGGAGTAAGTGTACGAGACGCGGTAGTTACCCCATCTCACGGGCCGCTGCAGGAACGATACGTGCAGACCGTCGTAGTGGGAATCCGCCAGCGAAGAATACTGGCTGTCGTTGCCGAAGTTGGGATTGGGCCGGCAGCCGTTGTTGGTGCCGACGGCCGCGCAGGAGGGCACGTTCTGATTCACCGAGATGATTAGGTGCAATCCGCGAATGTGCTGATAGCCGGCGCTCAGCGTAGCGCCCTTCCCCAGTTGCTCTTCGATCTCGAAGTTCCCCTGCTCGGAATAAGCGTTCTTCATATTGGGATTCATAGTGGAGAAGTTGAACAGCACGCCCGCCGGAATAGTGAGACTGCCAAGAATGTTGGGAAATACCGGCGCGCCTGCCTGGGTCGGCGAGAGACTGATGCTCAATTGCTGGAGGTTGCTGACGGTTGTGGTGTTGTCCGCCGAAAGCAGCGCGTTGGCGAGGGGCCTCAGCGGAATGCGGTCGTAGAACAGAGCGTACCCACCGCGAATTACTGTCCGGCGTGAGGCAAACGGCGACCACGCGAACCCGCCGCGCGGAGAGACGTTGCCCGTCTGCGTGTCAATCGTCCTGAGAAACTCCAGGTCGTAGCGGAGGCCCAGGTTCAGGGTGAGACTCGGAGTTACTTTGTACTCATCCTGCGCATAGAAGCCAACGTTGGGGTTGGTCTGGTGTACCTGCGTCACGCCGAAGGTCTGGGTGAAACCGGAGCTGTTGTAGACGCCGCTCAGAAAATTGGCGAGCGAAGAGAACGCATAGCTGCCCCGAATGGTGCGCGGAAACGTGATGGTGTCGTCGTTGTAGAGAAAATCGATGCCGACCCGGATGGCATGTGCGCCTTGCTGGATAGAGAGGCTGTCGGTGCCTTCATACAGTTGATTGACGCGCGCGGTGGGCGATCCCGAGAGCGTTCCGAATGAAGCTACGCCCGAGATACTCACGGCGGGCCCGATGGGGTCTGAAGGAGGCGCGGAAAGATTGCTGTTGGTTAACTGCACCCGTGTTTCATTCACCAGCCTTGAAGACAGCGTCTTGACATTGCTGGCCGCGATGGTCTGATCGGTGTCGAAGAGGTTGGCTGATGCTGTAGGCGCGCTCAACCCGCCGGCGCCGCGCGAGTTGATGCTTTCGACGTGATAGAGACTGTAGCGGACGCTGAACTGATCTGTATCGCTGATGTGGTGATCGATTTTGCCGAAGAAGTTCTCGTTGTGCACCGGATTGCGGAAAGCGCCGGTGGAGATGAGCGGCCCGGGGTAGCCGACGGCAGTGAGCCGCGCATTGATCGCGGCCACGTTAGCGGGAGAAATGGTAACCAGGCCGGATTGATTCAGGTCGCGGGCTTCGAAATTGGCGAAATAGAAAGTCTTGTCTTGTCTGATCGGCCCCGAAAGACTGGCGCCGTACTGGGCCTGCGTAAGGGGCAGAACGGTGTTCGAAAGCGCATTGGCAGCATTGAAGGCGCTGTCGCGGAAATATCCATAGATGTCGCTGTGTACAGTATTGCCGCCGCTTTTGGTAACCACGTTGACGTAGCCGCCGAGTGCGCGACCCAACTCGGCCTGGCCGCCGGAGGTGACCACCTGAAACTCGTCCACTACGTCGAGCCCGATAAAGGCTCCGGCAACTCCCGCGGCGTCGTCATTGGCGCTGACGCCGTCGATAATAAAGCTGTTCGAAAAGTTGCGCTGGCTGCCTATGGAGATCCCCTGGCCGGGCATAGCCGAGGTTTCGGCGAAAAGCTGGTTGGCGGCTGTATTAGTGGGCGACACTCCCGCGACGAACAGGGCGATGTCGAAATAATTGCGGCCGCTTAAGGGCAGCTCTTTTACCTCGGTCTGTGAGATCGTGCTGGCAATCTGTGTCCGAGCGCTCTCGAGGACGGGTGCCTCCGCGTTGACCGTGACTTTGGTTTCCGTAGCGCCAATTACAAGCTCGAAGGGAAGTTCGAACGCGGCCCCCACAGTGAGGGTGACGTGCCGCGTGGACTGCTGAAATCCCTGATGCTGCACTGAGATCTCGTAGTCTCCGACCTTGAGATAAGGAAAACGGAAACGCCCGTCGCGATCGGTCATTTCCATGCTTGAGATGTTGGTGTCGATCTGACGGGCGACTACGTGTGCGCCTTCAACCACGGCGCCCGCCGGATCGGTTACGCGTCCGCCGACGCTGGCGTAGTTAACGGTTTCCTGGGCGGGCGCATGGCTGCCGAGCCATAGCGCGTACACAGATAGAAATAGAGTTCGACTTACCGCTCTGTTAATCAAGATAGTTCTGTTAATCAAGATACTTCTCCTCTGAAGCGAATGAAGTGGGCTGCGAGTTAGTTGGCCGCGTGTCGATTCAGAAGGAGGGAGGAGGGCGCTGAAACAGGGCGAACGCCGCGAAACGTACACAGCGGTTTACGCGCGAGGGCGGGAGCAGAAGCGTCAGAGCAGCGACTGAGTTGGAGGAAACCGATGTTGCGCAGAGGACCGCGGGCGCCGCCACCGGCAGGGCAGGCGATTGGGCGCAACCTTCGGGACACACGGAGCGCGCGAGCGCCGGTCCGCTTGAGTGCGATTTCAAACGGCGGCAACAGAGCTTTCTTTTGGCGCCTTTTGCGCAGCACGAACACTGGTCGCCACTGTCGGCCGCGACTCCGTAAACATACGGAGTCAGCAGGCTGATACCGAGCAGCAGCGCCGCGAGCGCGCGCAGGCGAATTGTGATTCGACAGCTCACTTTTGTTCTTTGACGTTAGTCAACCAAAATCCTTCGCTTGAAACGTTGACCGTCGCGGTGATCATTTCGCCTTTGCGCAGCGCAAGATATTCCTTGCGATCCTCAACCGGGTATTGCATCGTCATCGCATCCATCCACCCTTCGATCTTTTCGTTGTGAATGGAGGCGAGGTTGGTATCCTGATCGAGCCTTACGACGTATCCACGCAGTGTGTACTGACGCGGCTTTTCGGCTTTGGAGCAGCCGAGGGCCAACAGGGCCACGATAACCGGCCCCGGCACCAGAAGGCGCATGACAATTCCTTTCCTTATGTGTCCAGGTGCAAATCGAATGAACGCCGACTAACGCTGGCTAAGGATGGAGAAGGCAGGGGGGCCGCGCTCAAGATTGGCCTCGTCGCGCAGGACGCGGCGGTTGGCGCTACGGGGACTGCCGTCCCCGAGCGCTTGGCTGTAATGCGGAACGGTCGGCGGAGCTGTTGAGGGAACCTGTAAAGTAATAGAGCCGGTTGCCGAGAGCACGACACCCGGGTACATCGGGCATTTGTCGTCAGCGTGGAAACCCGCGGCCGATTGAGAAGCTCCGCCGCCCCTCGACATCGAGCAGTGGTGCTTACCATTGCGGCGGCAACAGGATGGCAGATTGGCATCGGGACCCGGCGCACCAAGAGCTGGACTCAACAACGAGTAGCTGAAGAGTGCGAGCAACAGGATGGCAGAGAATCGCCGCAAGCGATCATGGTAGCTCATTTCATCCAATTTGCAAAACGCCCGCTGCGATGCCCTGCCATGCAGTAAAATTCACGTTGAAGATATACAGAGCCGCGATTTTTCATACTCCCAGAAATCCATTCCTCGCCGCGAACGGTGTGGTTGCCTATGCCGATGGAGGCCTCGCGGTCGAGAACGGCAAGGTGTTGGATTGCGGCGATTACAGTTCGGTCGCCAAGGCTCGGCCGGACGCGGCGGTGCGCGACCTGCGTGGCGGTTACATCCTGCCGGGGTTTATCGATACCCACGTGCATTTCCCGCAGGTCCGCATCCTGGGTGGTCTGGGCTACGGCCTGCTCGATTGGCTGGAGCAATTGACCTTGCCCGAGGAAGCCCGTCTGGCCGAAGCAGATTATGCATCTTCCATCGCGCGGGAGTTTGTGAGCGCGCTGGCCGCGCATGGCACCACTACGGCCCTGGTCTTCGGTTCGCATTTCACGGGCGCCACGGCTTCGTTATTCAGCGCGGCGGAGGAGCGCGGCGTGCGCATCTTCACTGGACTGGTGCTGTCCGACAGATTGCTGCGCCCCGAACTGCACCAGACTCCGGATGACGCCTGGCGTGATTCAAAGAGCCTGATCGAACGATTCGGTTCCGGCCGCTACGCTGTTATGCCGCGCTTCGCAATGTCGGCTTCGGAGGCGATGCTGACCGTTTGCCAAACCCTGCTTAGAGAAGATTCGAGTCTGCGGTTCTCAACTCATATCAACGAGAACCGAATCGAAATCCACGAGACGGCCCGCTTGTTCCCTTGGGCCGCGGATTATCTCGCCGTCTATGAGCGTTTCGATCTGATTGGCGCGCGTGCCGTGCTGGCGCATAATGTTCATGCGGGCTCGACCGAACTGCAGCGCTTAGCTGCACAAGGCGCATCCATCGCGCATTGCCCGTGCAGTAACGCGGTGCTCGGCAGCGGGATCTTTCCCATGGGGCGGCATCTTGAGGCCGGCGTTCGATTCGCACTGGGTACCGATGTGGGAGGCGGAACCGGATTCGGCATGCTCAAGGAAGGTCTGCAGGCTTACCTGATGCAACGCGTGGCTCCGGAGCCAATGACTCTGACTCCGGCGCAGATGTTGTATCTCGCCACGCGAGCCGGTGCCGAGGCGTTGGGGATTGCGGACCAGACCGGCGATTTCGGGAACGGCAAGGCCGCCGATTTTGTGTACCTCCAACCTCCCGAAGACGGCGTACTCGCCGGTGTTTTGCAACGCCTGGACGATCCCGATCGGATCGTCGCCGCGCTTTTTACGCTGGCCGGCGCGGAGAGCGTCAAAGAAGTTCGCGTAGAAGATCGTGCCATTTTCAATCGATGTGGTATATGAGAAAGACGACTCGAATTACGTTGATTTTTGGCGGCCTGATGGCGGTTGTTCTGGCGGGATGCGGGAGCCCCGCGTCTTCCCCTTCTGAAGCGCCCACGGACGGGTGGCGTGTCTCAAAGGAGCCGGGAGCGATCGTTGCATCCAGGCCGAGCGCGGCCAGCTTCGAGGACTCCACACACGGAAAGAGGACGCCCGAACTTCGCCTGGTCTGCAACCCCAATCTGTATTTTGTGTATCTGGATTTCGGCACAGGCGAGCCCGTCGAGCCAGGGGCGGTGGGCGCCGGCGCAACGGTTTCCTATGCGATTGACGGCGGCCCCTCGGTCCTCGCGAAAGCTGTGCATGTCGCCCGCGAACGGTTGTGGATCCGGGATGCCGGTCTGATGCCGAAGATTTTTTCCGGGCACACCATAGCGGTCGAGTTCAGGCCGTTCGAGGGGAGCGGGGTCGTTCACTCTTCCTTTTCTTTGGACGGATTGGCGCCAGCCGTGCGCAACCAGGGGGAAGGCTGCTTTGACCCGCTCATCGCGGGAAAGAATTAGTGCGATACCTTGTAAGGCGATGAGTCCGCCAATCGCGTATCGCTTTGTGCTCTTGCTGCTGAGTTTGAGCGCCCTGAATCTCCCAGCCCAGGATGTGGCGATTACCAACGCCCGCATCATCATCGGCAGCGGTCCCGTCATCCCCTCCGGCACCATCGTGGTTCGCGATGGGAAGATCGCGTCGGTCGCCGCGGGCGCGGCAAATACCCAGGGCCTGAAGGTCATCGACGCCAAAGGCATGAGCGCTATGCCTGGTTTCATCGATGCCCACAAGCACATCAATACCGGGCCCAATGAGAAGGAGCAGATGCAGTCGCTGCTCGCGGCCGGCTACACGACTGTCCTTTCAGCTGGAGGCCCGGGCGATGGCAACCTCACGCTGCGCGATCATATCGAATCCGGAATCATTAACGGCCCGCGCATTATTCCCTCGGAACGCGTCAACCTCAGAGGCACTCCCGAACAGGCTCGGGCCGAGGTTCGAGCCATGGCGGCGAAGGGAATCAAACAAACGGGCGAGATCTCGCTCACGCCCGAGCCCGGACCCACTCCGCAGGAAATCGAAGTTCTCAAAGCCGTCGTCGATGAAGCGGCGAAGGTGGGTGTGCAGGTCAACGTCCACGCGGTAAGTACGCCGGCGATGGTGGCTGCCATAGACGCCGGTGTGCGCCGCCTCGTGCACCTGCCCAACAAGGACTGGACCGGCCGGGAGGCTGCCGCAAAGGTTGCATCCACCAACTCCATCGTGCTGGGCCTGATTGCCTTCGGCGCGCCCATCATCGACAGAGAATCCCCGGCGCCCGCGCAAGTTACGTTTCCACGAGACAACTCGCCGCGATTCCGCGATGGCAAGCCCTGGCCGGAGGCGATCGCCGGCGCCAACCGGGATGCCAACGGTAAGGCGACAGGCACTGAGGCGGGCTACACCATCGTGAACGCCCGTACCATCTGGGATGCCAGCGGCGGACGCGCCCTCGGCTACTGCACCGATCAGAACTACGCCGATGTGGTGGTTCTCGAGCATGAGCTGAAATCGTACAGCGTCATGTTCTCCATGCAGGACATCTTCAGAATCATGGGACCGAACACGGCGGAGTACCTGCATATGTCGGATCAGATCGGCGCCATCGAGCCCGGCAAGCTGGCCGATATTATTCTGCTCGACGGCAATCCGCTGGAGGGGATTCAATACATGCTGAAGACGAAGGTGGTGCTGAAAGCCGGCAGGGTCGTCGTCGACAAGCGTTGAAAACTCTGTCTATACTTTGCGAATCGAAGCGGCGGTAATTTCCCTTATCGATGGCGTGCCGCACTGGCGCATCGCCAATTCCAGTTCGGCGCGCAGGATGTCGACCACGCGCTCCACTCCAGCCTGCCCGAAGGACGCGAGGCCCCAGACGTAGGGGCGCCCGATGCCCACGGCGCGCGCTCCCAGGGCGAGGGCCTTGTAAATATCGGTGCCGCGCCGGAAGCCTCCATCGATGAGAACGGGAAGCTGCGGTCCTGCCGCGTCCACCACTTCTGACAGACATTCGATGGTGCCGCGCTCGGTCTCGGTGGAACGGCCGCCGTGGTTCGAAACCACGATGCCATCGATGCCATGTTCACGGCAGAGTCGTGCATCTTCGCCGGTGTCGATCCCTTTGAGGAGAAGCTTCATGCGGGTGAGCTTACGGATGCGGTCGATCAGGCTCCAGTTGGCGGTTTTCGGTTCGATGGCGTATTCTTCGAAGCCGGCATACATGGGATGGGATTTCGACCGGTCCTCGCCCGGCACGTGGCACACTGTGCAATCGCGCGTGTCCATGCGGCGGAAGCGGGCCGACGTTTCGAGGTTGCGGCCGCCCAGTCCGTCGATGGTGATCGCCATCACGGGGCAACCCGCGGCTTCCACGCGCCGCACCAGCTTTTCGGTATCGGTCCATCTGACCGGCAGATAGAGTTGATACCAGGGGGGCGTGCCCCGCGCCTTTGCGACGTCTTCGACCGGCGTGGACGTTCCGGTGGAAAGAATCTGCACGGCGTTCTTCGCCTTAGCCGCGCGCGCGGCACCCGCTTCGCCCTCGGGATGGTACATTTTCTGTCCCCCGATGGGGCATAAAAAGATGGGCGATTCCCAGCTTCCGAAAAGTTCGATTCGCGTGTCGACCTTGCCGACATCTATGAGACGGCGCGGATGCAGGGTGAATTTTCGGAAGCCGTCGCGGTTGGCCTTGAGAGTCAGATCGTCGTCCACGCCGCTTGTCATATAGCCGAAATGGGCGGGAGGCAGCTTCTGGTGCGCCACCTGTTCGAAGTCCATCACGCTCATGGCATCCGCCGGCGATGCGAGCGCGAGAGGCTGCGGCGGCCAGGTTTGTTGAGCCCGCAGAGTGGCGCATAGAGGGCTGGCGGCAAGAAACCGGAGAAAGCGACGGCGGCTTTGTGCGGCGGGGCTCATGTCCGGTTTGCGTTCGCGACAGCCACAGATCATATCAGGTTCGGTTTACAATCCCAAAGGAGGATTAGAATGCTGTCGCGGCCAGGTGAAAAGTTCCTAATTCAGCCAAGTAGAAAGTTCCTATTGACAGCCGCGAGGCTGAAAGGTGGAACGAATCGCGATGAGCCAACAGGAGCGAGACTGGCTGGATTGGCTGAAACGGGCAAGAGACGGGAAGATGACGCAGTGCGAGGCGGCCGAGCGGATGGGTGTAACCGACCGTTGGGTGCGGAGGTTGCTGCGGCGGATGAAGAAGGAGAGAGATGCAGTCGTCGTTCACGGGCTGCGGGGCAGGAAATCCAATCGAAAGATTCCAGACAAGACCCGGGAAGCCGCGCTGGCCATATTGCGGCGTCCGGAGTGGCATGATTTCGGGCCGACCTTCGCTGCCGAGCAACTGGGGAAGCGGCATCAGATCGCGGTTGGGAAGGAAACACTGCGCGGGTGGATGATCGAGGACGGACTGTGGCAGCCGGGCTCGCGAAAGATCCGTGATATCCACTGCTGGAGACCGCGGCGCAGCGGGTTCGGCGAACTGGTGCAGTGGGACACCAGCGACCACGATTGGCTGGAAGGACGAGGCGAAGTGCGTTATCTGGTGCGGCTGATCGACGACGCAACCAGCTGGAGTTGGGGACGCTTCGTGGAGTCAGATGCGACACCGCAGAATATGGCGGTTCTGTGGGAATACCTGGAGAAGAATGGCCGGATGGTGGACGTTTACACCGACCGTCATTCGATGTTCGTGACGCCGTCGGCGCGCCGGAGTGCAGCGCAGAGCGCGGAGCAGGATCGTTTGACGCAGATCGGGCGCGGGCTGCGCGAACTGGGTATCGGCTGGATCGCAGCCTACTCGCCGCAGGCCAAGGGCCGTGTGGAACGCAGCTTTCAGACGGCGCAGGACCGGCTGGTGAAGCAACTGCGGCTGGCGCGAATCACATCTCTGGAAGACGCCAATCGCTTTCTGGAAAACGAATACTGGCCGGAATGGAATGCGCGCTTCGCCAGACCGGTGGAAGAGTTTCCCAACCATCACCGGCCGCTCAGCGAGCATCTGGATCTGTCGGCGATTCTGTGCCACGTCGAAGAACGTGTGATCGGCAATGACTATACGTTCAGCTTCGCCGGCCGGCGTTATCAGATCCTGCGGGAAGCGGTCCAGGCCGGCATGCGGCGCCAACGATTACGCGTCGAACTCAGGCTGGATGGTGAGTTGAAAGCGCGCTATCAGGGCCGTTATGTGGACATCGCTGAGTGCGGCGCACGGCCCGTTCTCCCAGAGTTGAAACGAAACCGACCCGTTCGCAAAGATCATAACGCCGGCGGCCGCAGCCAGTGGATGCAGGGTTTCTTTGATCGCCCCAGTCCGCCGCTGTGGAAGTCGGTCGAAGGTTGAACGGAAACCCATTTGGAAGACGCGCTTTTCTTATGCCCAAAGCCTCCGCTTCGGAGTTTCACCAAAGCAATGGGCCCCGGCCGAACGGACCCCTCCTGGCGCTCCGGAAATTATTGCGTCACAGGAGGAGTCCCGCCGATTGCTTCGGAGCCAACCCCGTCGCCTCGGCTTTGGGCAACTCCGCCAGGCGCGACCCCAGCGAAGCTGTGCGAACATACCACGAGGATCGAAAAACAAATCCTAAAACCGGAACTTTCTACTTGGCCGGCAATAGGAACTTTCTATTTGGCTCCGACAAGGAGGATTAGAATGCTCTTTCGCAAACTCGCCGTGATTCTGCTCGCCTTTTGCAGCACGCTGCCGGCCGCCGAATCCTTTGCCGGCCGCTGGAAGCTGAACCTCGAAAAATCAGAGTACAAGCAAGGCAAGCCTCCCAGGGAGCAGATCGTAACCATCAAAGTTGTCGGCGCCGACCTTTCGGTAAGAGTCGACGCGGTCACGGCAGAGGGTGTGAAGACGGTCGTCTACTACACGGTTCCGCTCGAAGGGGGCAAAGGAAAAATATTCGAGACCTCGCCGGCCTATGACGGCATCAGCGGCAAGCACACCGGTCCCAACGACCGTGAGATCATCCGCTGGAAAGATGGCAAAGAAGTCTTCAACGCCCGTTCCACAGTGGCGCCTGACGGGAAAACCATGATTGGCTACACCACCGGCGTGAGTCCGCTGGGGAAGCCGGTGGAAGCCCGTCTCTTCTATGAAAAGCTCCCGGAGTAGCGCTTACTCTCGCCGGAAGCAACGAGAAGCGCATTGAGTTGACGCGGCTCCCCCCGGCGCTATGATTCGTATCGTGGAATTAACTCTGCTGGCCGCCCGGCTCCTGCTGGCTGCCGTGTTTCTTCTCTCCGGCGCCACTAAACTTGTCGACCCTGTGGGATTGCGCAAGGCACTGCGCGATTTCGGTGTGCCCGCAGCGCTTGCGCCAGCTATGCTGCTGCTCCTGCCCGTGCTTGAATTGGCAGTCGCAGCCACCCTGATTCCAACCAGCCTCGCCTGGTATGGAGCCTGCGGCGCGCTGGCATTGCTGATCGCCTTTGTGATCGCCGCCGCAATTGCCATGCTGCGCGGACGCCGTCCCGATTGCCATTGCTTCGGCCAATTGCATTCGGCGCCGGTAGGTTGGGGTCTGCTGATTCGCAATGCGGTGCTCGCCGCTTGCGCGGGATGGGTGATTTCGCGAGGCCAGCTCCATTCCGGGCTGTCCTTATGGGCGTGGCTCGGATCACTCGAGGGTCACGAGCGCAGGGTCGCCATCGTCGCCGCATGCGTACTGGGCTTCGGCTTTTTTTATCTGCTCGACCGCGCCCGGCCCAGGATCGAGCCCGTCAATGAGAATGCTCCCTCACCGGCACCGGTGCGAACGCAGCCCCCACCGCGACCCCCACCGCAACCGCGATCGCAACCCGATAGACCGATTCCGCAGGGAATTGGGCTTCACATCGGAACCCCCGCTCCCGAATTCGAGCTGCCTTCGCTAAGCGGCGAGAACCGGACGCTGCAATCGCTGCGCGACAGTGGCCAGGATGTAATGCTGGTCTTCACCAGTCCTTATTGCGAATCCTGCGTGGCGCTTACTGCCAACATGGTCCGTTGGATCTCCGGGATGGAAGGGTTGCCGCGCGTTGTGCTCATCAGCTGCGGCACGGCGCAGCAAAATCTCGCCAAACTGCAGGGATTCGAAGCCTCGCAGGTTCTGCTTCAGCGCAACTTCGAAGTCGCCGAGGCCTACGACTCGAGCTCGACCCCGAGCGCGGTTCTGGTGGGTGCCGACGGTCTGATCCGGAGCCAACTCGCCCTCGGAGGAGAAGCCATCAGGCAGCTCCTCTCAACTACTTCCCGACCATCAATATCGTAAACGACCCAGGCACCACCGTGCCCTGCTGTCCACGGCCTCCCCCAGGCGGTGGCGGCGGCGCCGGTCCACGCTCCTGCGACATGGTAAACAGGTGGCCGGTCTTGCTGTCGAACGTCACCGTGCGGGCGCCGTTCATCGTCTGAAGATTCTGCTCCACTTCAAAGCTCGTGGGGCTGTTCTCCTTCACGATGGTCATCGTGCCATTGCCTTGTGTGCTGAAGGCTTCCATCGTCTCGGGATTAAATACCGCTCCGTCGGAACTACCGGCGAGCGGCAGATTGGCGAGGATTTTTCCGTCTTTAGCGCTCATGATCACCATCATGGGTTGCGCGGGCTGGACGGGTGGATTGCCCGACCGGCCGCATGCCGCGAACAGAATCTGATTCTTGACATCGAGCGCCAGTCCATTGCATCCGCCCTTGTCGACGAACGAATAGTGGGCGACGGCCTTCATCGTCTTTACGTCGACCGCCGTCACGCTGCCCACCGCGTCCTGCATTACCGCGTAGAGCATGCCCTTGCCGTCGGCCACGCCTTGTTCCGGCACGCCGCCCAGATCGATAGTGCCGATCACCGTACCGTCCTTGGTATCGATCACCGTCGCGTCCTTCGTGGGGTGGCTGAACACGTAGACCCTTTGATTGAAAGCGTCAAAGTGAATGCCGTCCGGCCGCGCCATGCCGACGTCGATCTTCTTAATCAAGGCCATTGTTTTTGTGTCGAACATCGAGACCTGAGGATGGTCGCTGGTGAAGCCATGGCCGGATTTCGGATCGACCGCCGTGCCGTTGCCGCCGATCCCGGCAATCTCCCCAGCGGGTTCTAAGGTGTCGAGATTGAAGATGGTCAAACGCGCCTCGCCTGCAGGCGACGCGCCGCGTGGAATATACAACCGGCGTCCCGCGGCGTCGGCAAAAATGTAATCCCAACCGCCTTCACCGCCGACCCTGGCGCTCTTCAGAACTTTGTACGCGCCCGCTTGTTGAGCCAGGCCACTAACCGCGAACACTGTGGCTGCCATGGCAGCTATTAACCAGAATCGGCGCATTTTTGAGTTTCTCCGCGCACCAGTATATTCCAATATCCGGTTCGTCATTGCACGAAGCAGCCGAACTCTTCGACAAACATCTTCTTCCGCGCCTGAGCCATTTGCATCTGGTCCGTGCGCTGCAGAGTGCCAATGGTTCCGGCCGCCGCCGCACAAAGATGCGAGTGAACCATGGTGCAGGCGGGATTGATGGCCGGTCCACGCGGACCCGGCTTCAGTGCGCAAGTCCCCGGACCCATGCGTTGGTAAAGATCCAGCAAATCTTTCCTGAGGCTTCCGTCCGACGTGACGAACGCGCCTTCTACGTAGAGCGCTGCGGCTTCGTCCACACGCCCCGCGGAGAGCGCAATTTTGGCCAATTGCCGGTAGAGCGGTGGGCTTGCCGGATTGAGCGCGCGCGCGTGCGCGGCTGCGTCCACCGCGTCCGCAGCATCGCCGGATCTCAAATATGCCATGGACAGCCATGTGTAAGCGTCGCCCTGCCGCGCGCCCGTGATGCGTTGAGCGGACTTGAGCGATTCGGCCCCTTCATACCGGCCTTGCCCCGCAGCCGCCTTGCGCTCAAAGGCGGCGAACGACGCCTGCTCGATGGCGAGAAAGCGCTTCAGCGCCGCGATGGCTTTCGGATAATCTCCGTGATAGACGTAACAGGTGCCCGCAAGTTCGTAGGGATCGGGAATGCTTTCCGCGTCGGGCAGCGGATCGAGAATAGCCAGGCTCTTTTCCGACTCCGCGATGACCTGCTCGATATTGGCGTGTGTGGGATCGGATGCGAAGAGTACATTGGCCATGAAATCGTGAGGCTTAAAACTGTTGGGAGCCGCGCGCAACAGTGCCCTCGCCATGGATCGGTCATCTTTCCAATCGGCATTACGCACCCAGGTGCGAGCGCCCAGTGTGGCCATGATCAGAACGCACAGAACCACGGGCTGATACGCGGGCACGTGCGCCCGTTCCGCCACCACATAAATTCCCAGCACCACGCAGACGATCACTGCGAGCGCTGGTACGTAGAGAAAGCGTTCGGCCATGATGCTGCCGATAGGAAAAATCAGGTTGGCGACGGCCGCCATCCAGAGCAGTGCGAAAGCGGTGAGAAAGAATGCGCGGCGGTCCCAACGGTAGAGCGACACCAGCGCGGGGATCAGTGCCAAAAGTATAAATACACAGAACCAATCCCCCAGGCTTCCATGCGCGATGGGTATCTGGTTCCACGAGTAGTCCGCCGAAAGCCGCGCCGGCCAGACTATCAGAGATAAGTAGCGCACGGCAACGTCAATTGCGGTGAGGCGTCCCTCCCAGAACCCCGCCCGCAGGATCGGATTGTCGGTGACAGGAACCTCCTTGGGCAATGACGCCGCCAGAACCTGCGCTCTTTGATAGAACATCAGTGCCATGGGTGCGAGCACGGCGATAAGTCCCGCCGCGACCCGGCTCGGCCGATGCTCCTGCCGAAACATGATTTCGTAAAGGACAATCGCAGCGGGAAGCACCACGGCGTTCTCCTTCGAAAAGACTCCGATAGCAGTTACCGCTATCAAACCGCTGAGCCACGCCCACCGCTGCCAACCGTCCGTCTCGACACTCCTCAGATACAAAAGAAATCCGCCGAGCAGGCCCGTCGCCGCAAGCAGGTCCGCACGCCCCACGATGTTGGTGACCGCTTCCGTGAGCACCGGATGAACAGCCCAAATGGCGGCAATGAAAAACGCCGGCCAGAATTTGCGGATAAAGCGGTGAACTAATGCGCAGACCAGCAGCACATTGAGAGCATGTAGGAAAAAATTGACCCAGTGATAGCCAACCGGGTGATCGGCATTGCCAAGAAGTGCGTAATTGAAAAGGTAAGAGAGCGTCGTGAAGGGCCGATACACACCGCCCTCGCCGGTCGGCCACCAATAGGTGTGGCGCCATATCAGCGAGAGGTTGGCGGCGGTGGCCTGACGAAGACGCGGATCGTTCAGCAGCAGTCCGCGATTATCGAGGACGAAGCCTCCATCGAATGAATTCCCATACGCCAGCAGTGTAAGGATCGAAAGGGCGAGAGCGGCGAAGAGGTGCTGGTAATTTTTTAAGGCACCGCCGAGTGAGTCCGGTATGGCTGGGTCCGAAGCGACTGCGGCCGGAGTAGCCACCGCGAGCTTCCGAGGCGCAGCGCCACGCCTTTTGCTGGACTTCATTGATGAAAAATCAGGTTATCACGAGAAACCTTGTTTTCTCATTTCGACACCTTCACCGCAATGTCGAAACTGTCCTTGAGTTCCAATGTCAGTACTTCCGCTTCCGGATTTGCAACCCGGTACATGGCCCCATGCAAGCGACTCTTCTCGATCGTCAGTTTCACATAGTGATAATTCGGAAACAGCACGCTGCGGTACAAATCCTCCGGCGTCCGCTCCACATAATAAGGCACCGCGCCACCGCCTCCCGAAACCAGATAGACGACGTCATCGCGAAGATTGCGCTCGTAGTTGTGTATATGCCCAGCGCTCACCAGAAACCGCGCATGCGAGGTGCGCGCCGCGCCCGCCAGGTAATCCCGCAGCGCAATTTCGTTGGGCCGCGGGTTATGGTCCACCTCAATATGTGTCTGAATGTCGGCGACCGGCGGATGGTGCATGGTGATCAGAACGAAATCGACGGACGCCGGGAGCGCATCGATCTGTGCGGCGAGCCAGCGCGCCTGATCGCTGCCCGGTAACAGCGACGCGCCGCTGTCGAGCGCGAGCACGTAAACGCGCGATCCCAGCTGAGCCGAATACCAGCGCCGATTGCGCATTTCCGGAAAACACGACCACCAGTTCTCCAGAGCGTTTTGCGGATCGCCGTGGAATTCATGGTTGCCCAGTGCGGGAAAGACGTGCAGGCGCGCATCGCGCCACGGCTTGGCTTCATCCTTGAACACCGCGTAGTCGTTCTTCACGTCGCCCGCGAGGGGAACGTCGCCGTTGAGAACCAGCGCCGCCGGCTTCTCCGCCGCGATCTGTTTCACCAGCCATTGGCGCACCCGCGGATTAGTCGCCGTGACATTAGAGGGATCGGTGAACCTTTGATCCCCGTAGGCGATGAAAACGGGCTGGGCGGGTAATTCGCTGTCGGCGATCCGGAAGGTCGGCCCCGGCTGGCTCAGCAAATTCCCGGTGGGCAGGGTCGCCGATGTATAAGGTTGCTGCGCGTGAATGCAGACGACGACCGTCAGGGCAAGAAGAAAGCGTTTCATGGATGTCGATTCAGGTCTAATCGTCGCATCCGAATATTGCAAATGTATTACGCCCGCGGTTCAATTACTTCGCTACGGTAGCTCTGGTCGCTCCGGTAGAGATCCCGCCGTCGACCAGCATGGTCTGCCCGGTGAAGTACTCGCTGGCATCCGACGCCAGAAAGACCACCGCGCCATCCAGATCCGCCGGCGCGCCCGGCCGCTTCATGGGAATGCGATCGACGATATATTCGAGCCATTCCTTGTTCTCATAAAGGACCGCGTTCTGCGACGTTTTGAACCATCCCGGCGCCAGGCAATTCACCGTGATGCCGTGCTTGCCCCAATCGTCGGCCAGGCTCATGGTCATCTGCTTCACGCCGCCGCGGCTCGCGCAATAGGGCGTCAGGCCGGCGTAGCCGAAGACGCTGGTCACCGATCCGATATTGATGATGCGCCCGTATTTTTGCGGAATCATGGAGTCGCGCGCCACCGCCTGGGCCACGAAAAACTCGCCGCGCAGGTTGGTTTCGAGCACCAGATTCCAGTCGTCCCAGGTGAGGTCGACTGCCGGCTTACGCACGTTCAGGCCGGCGTTGTTCACGAGGATGTCGATCTTGCCGTAGTGCGCGATCGCCGCCGCAGTGGCCTTCTGGATGCTTTCGTAATTGCGCACATCCAGTTCGACGGGGAACGCCTTACGCCCCAGCGCTTCCACTTCCGCGCGGAAGGGATCGAGATCGGCAATCTTACGGCTGGTGATCACGAGGTCCGCTCCCGCGCGAGCCAGGGCGCGCCCCATGTACTGGCCGAGTCCGCGGCTGGTCCCGGTGACCAGTGCGACTTTCCCGGTCAGATCGAATAGTTTACTCACGGTTGCAGGACCACCTTCATCAGGTTCGGTTCATGGTTGTAAAGCCGGTTGAACCACGAGGGTCCGTCGGCGAGCGGCGCCACGGCTGTGATGAGCGGCGCAACTTTAATAACGCCTCGCGCCATGAGGTCGATGCACTGCGGATATTCGCCGTTAGACGCGCACGAGCCCTGCAGGCGGATCTGCCGCGTGACCACGTATTGCAGCGGCAATTCGATCTTCGGCTGCAGATTGCCGACCAGCGTCACGGTCCCGCCCTTGCGCGTCGAGTAGATCGCAGTTGACACGGGTTCGGAGTAGCCGACGCATTCGAAGGCGACGTCGGCGCCATGGCCATCCGTCAGCGCCAAAACCGCGGCGGGAGCATCTGTGTTCTTCGAGTTCAGAGTTTCGGTCGCGCCCATGGCTTTGGCGCGTTCCAGTTTCAGATCGTCGACATCGATGGCGATGATGCGCGTGCAACCGGCTGCTCTGGCGGCCTGCAGGGTTACGAGGCCGATCATGCCGGCGCCCATGATCACCGCCGTATCACCCAGCTTCACCGGAGTAATCGAAACCGCGTGGACGCCGATCGAGACAGCCTCGATCAGCGCCGCCTGCTCGAAGGGAAAACTGTCGGGCAGCTTATACATGATGCGGCGGGGTACATTGACGTACTCCGCAAACGCGCCATGCCGGCGATACTCCTTGGGAGCGACGCCGATGACCTGGCGGTTCTCGCAGAGATTCACGTCGCCGCGCTGGCAGAAAAAGCATTTGCCGCAGTAGACGGTGGAATCGAAGGTGACGCGGTCGCCGGGCTTCAGGTCGCGCACGTTGGCGCCGAACTTTGCCACTTCGCCCGAGGCTTCGTGCCCCATGACCAGCGGCGGATTGCGGCGGCCGGACGAGCCGTCGAACCCATGGACGTCGCTGCCGCAGATGCCGCAGGCGCGGACGCGGACCAGAACGTCGTCGGGGCCGATATCCGGTTCCGGCATCTCGACCATTTCGAGCTTCATGTACTCGGTAAGAAGAAGGGCATTCATAAGCCGCCATTGTACTGAACCGCGACCGTAAGGGGGTGGTCTACTTTGATGGAGCAGCCCATCGTACGGTTGCGTTCTGCACCATATCACCGTCAGTTGAACGCGAGATGGTGACGTTGTCGCACATCTCAGACGAGATGCCATGGACACCCTTGTCGGTTCGCTCAGACAGCGGGACCAGCTCATTGAGGACGTTATCTACGACCAGGGCCGTGAGGTTTTGCATCGATTGCAATGCTGCAACCTTGATCTCTGCTGCCTTCCCCGTCGCGTCATATTTAGCCGTCAGCTCGATGTCGCCGTCGGGGACGAATTGCTCTACGACCGGCAATCCAAAACGCCCCTGAATCGCACCGGAGGTAAGGGCCAGTCCGCGCTTCGAGGTGATCGTCACGGCGGCAGCGCCACTGTCTATTTTCCGCGTTGAAAACCGGGTCGTAATCGTGAACTCAAAGTCCGTTTCTGAACTGCTGCAGTAGGCAGAGCAGAAGACAAAGCTCGACATCCCTGAGCGGCGCGCGGCGGGAACGAAGAAGGAGGCAACTTCGGCAAGAGCATCGGCTTCCATCGTTGTCGAAGCGGCGGAAATGTGCGGATCGTAATAGGGCGGCGCTAATTGAACGCTGGCGGGCATGCGATCCGGCCCATATTCCACCGTGATCCTGATCCCAGGAGCGGCATCGAATTGCTGCATGACCGGCAGCCCATAACGCGCCACCAGACTGGCGGACGTCGCCGCCTGGCACGAACAAGCCAGGCTACAGAGCACGATCCAGTGTGTTAGGGTCGGCATTGAGATGTCTGAACTGACGGCGGGCGAACTGGCCGCGTTTCTGGAATTACCGATCCGTGGCGATGCCTCCACGAAGATCGACAGCGCGGCGGTGCTCGAAGACGCCGGCCCGCATCAACTCGCCTTCGTCGGCGCAGCGAAGCTCTTCGACGCGGCACTTCGATCGCAAGCTGGCTGCCTCATCGCATTACCCGACTACGCCGGAGCACCCGGTCAGACCATCCTCGAATCGCCTCAGCCGCGCGCCCATTTTGCCAAGGCGCTCGCGCTCCTCAATCCCGCCGCGCCGGTGCGACCTGGCATCCATCCATCCGCCATCGTCGGTGACGGCGCTGTCATAGACCCCACCGCCGAAGTCGGCCCATTTGTATCGATCGGGCAGGGCTCGAAGATCGGCGCGCGCACTCGCATCGGCAGTGGCTCAGCCATTGGCGCGGGCGTCGTGATTGGGGACGACTGCATCTTCCACCCCCGCGTTTCCATTTACGACCGCATCTCGATCGGCGCGCGCGCCATCATCCACTCAGGCGCCGTGATCGGGGCGGACGGATTCGGCTTTGAATTGTTGGGGGGGCAGTATCGCAAGGTTCCGCAAGTCGGCACGGTCGAAATTGGCGATGACGTCGAGATCGGCGCCAATACCTGTATCGACCGCGCCACGCTGGGCGCTACGGTGATCGGCGCCGGCACCAAGCTCGACAATATGGTCCATATCGCGCACAATTGCCGCATCGGGCGCCACGTGGTGATCGCAGCCCAGACCGGGCTGGCGGGCGGCGTGACCATCGGCGATTACGCCATCATGGGCGGCCAGGTCGGGGTGGGAGATAAGGCGCGCATTGAAGCGAAGGCCATTGTCGGATCGGGCGCGGGCATTCTCACTTCGAAGATTGTGCGCGCCGGAGAGCCGGTGTGGGGCACTCCCGCCCGGCCGCTGCGTCAATATCTGGCCCAACTGGCGACGCTCGCCCGGCAATCGAAACAGCGCGGGAATAAATGAAATGTTGGTTGTGGTGGGAGGCCATTCGCGGAATATCGGCAAGACTTCGGTGGTCTGCGGCATCATCCGGGGCCTGCCAGACCTGAACTGGACTGCCATCAAGATTACGCAATATGGCCATGGCGTTTGCTCGCATGAGGGCGAGCCCTGCGAATGCGCCGACCCTATCCATCCGGTGGCGATTTCCGAAGAACGCACTGCGTCTGGCACCGATTCCGGGCGTTTCCTCGCCGCTGGCGCGCGCCACGCCTTTTGGGTAAGAACGCCTGCGGGTGGCCTCGGCGAAGCGATGCCCCGATTGCGACGCATCCTTAGCCAGGCCGAACATGCCATCGTCGAATCGAACAGCGTGCTGCAGTTCATGAAGCCGGATCTCTGCCTGATGGTGGTCGATGGCGCCGTGGCGGATTTCAAGCCCACCAGCCGCCGTTTTCTGGATCGCGTCCATGCCCTTGTCGTTACCTCGGACGCCCCGCTGGACTGGCCCGAAGTGCCCGCGTCTCGGTATCGATCGAAAGCGCGCTTCTACGCTCCCGCGCCGCACTACGAAAACGAGGAACTTGTGAGGAGCATAAAGACTTCCGCGCGCTCAGCCGATATACCAGTGCATGAGCAGAGCCGGTAAGTATCTCACCTTCAAATTGGGCAAAGAAGAATTCGGTATCCAGGTGCTGAGCGTCCGGGAAATCATGGGCGTGCAGGATATTACTGTCGTCCCCGGCATGCCGACGCACTTGAAAGGTGTCATCAACCTGCGCGGAAAGATCATCCCGGTGGTGGATTTGAGGCTGAAATTTGGACTTTCCAGCCACCCTTTCACTCCGGCCACGTGCATCATCGTGGTGCAGGTGATGCAGGAAGGTGAGGCGGCCATGATCGGGGTGATTGTCGATTGCGTCGCGGAGGTGCTGAATCTGCCCGAAAACGATATTGAAGATTCGCCGGACTTTGGTGCGGGCGCGGGGCCTTCGTTTGTGCTGGGCATTGCCAAGTGCAAGGGGAACGTTAAGATTTTGCTCAATATCGAAGATGCGCTGGCGATTGCGGAACTACGCGGCATGACGGTGCACTAACGACGTGAACGGCGACCCCTCGCGGCGCCCAGACTCTTGGATCCGTTGAACCGAACCACGCCATCGCGGGCGTTCCCACCGCCGCCGCGAGATGCGAAATTCCCGAATCGTTGCCGACAAAGATGCGGGCCTTGGCTAACCAGCACCCGAGATCATAAAGATCGTCGATTTTCACCGCGCCCGCCAGCGTCTCTTCCGGACCGCACAACCAATGAACCGGCATCTCCCGCGAGAGCCGGTCTGCCACACTTTGAAACCACTCCATCGGCGCCCGCTTCGCAACCGCGCTGGCGAATGGGTGAATCACCGCGAAGCTGCGCGATGC
This sequence comes from Terriglobia bacterium, assembly GCA_963719785.1. Classification (GTDB taxonomy): domain Bacteria; phylum Acidobacteriota; class Terriglobia; order Bryobacterales; family Bryobacteraceae; genus BOG-234. Next base: position 292,828 of record CAVRCX010000017.1, on the reverse strand, counting down.
CGCGGGACACTTCAAAACCGGGAACCGGGACGGCGCTACGCCACCTATGCTGCGCGCCTGATCGTTGTAAAAATCGATGGCGTGCACCCGGCCACCGGGCAGCGCAGGCAGGAAATGAAAAACCAAACCCAACTCCCGCGTCAACGCCTGGAATTCGGGCCGATTGGTCCCATACCAGGAAATAATCGAATCGAAGCAGCGCAGCCTCTCGACCACATCTTGATCATTCAACAGGCCCAAACGATCCAGCCCGGCTGCCATAATCGACCGCGCACTATCGGCAAAGCGCGCCAGACTCACGTTGGGTCCGGCGCACCAAACCTCCGTATAATCCGCGCGCAACGACTCGAGCGCCGGCAGGCTTACAATGAAGTCGCCGATGGCTCCCGGCCGTATTAAGAGACGGCGAATCAAAATGCGCTCCAGCGAATCTCTAATTGTAGGATGGAGATAGTATAGATTCGAATGAGTATGGTGGCTACCGCGCCCCGGATGGCGCATGATATCAGCGGGAACGTCGGCAACACGCCTTTGCTGCGGCTGGCGAAGCTTACCGCGCAGCTACCCGGCGTTGAAATCTACGCCAAAGCCGAATATTTCAATCCGGGCGGATCGGTGAAGGACCGGCCGGCGCTCAACATGATCCTCGATGGCGAGCGTTCCGGGAAACTCGTTCCAGGCAAGATCCTGATCGATTCCACGTCCGGCAACACCGGTATCGCCTACGCCATGCTCGGCGCCTCGCGCGGCTACAAAGTGAAGCTGTGCCTGCCCATGAACGCCTCGCCTGAGCGCAAGAGAATCCTGAAAGCCTACGGTGCGGAGTTGGTTCTGACGCCCGCCGACGAAGGTTCCGACGGGGCCATTCGCCGCGTCCGCGAGATCTACGAGGCGGAGCCCGATCGCTACTTCTATCCCGACCAGTACAGTAACGATGCCAACTGGCAGGCGCACTACGAGACCACCGGCCCCGAAATCATCGAACAGACGGAAGGCCGCATCACCCATTTCGTCACCTTGCTAGGCACCAGCGGAACCTTCGTGGGCAACGCGCGCCGATTCCACCGCGATCTGCCGCACGTCGAATGCATCTCCGCCCAGCCTTCCACCGGATTTCACGGGATCGAGGGCACCAAGCACATGCCCACCGCCATCGTGCCCCGCATTTACGATGAAACGCTGGCCTCGCGTAATTTGTGGATCGACACCGAATACGCCTATCGAATGGTGAAGCGGCTGGCGCGCGAAGAGGGTTTGCTGGTGGGAATTTCGGCCGGCGGCAATGTCCACGCCGCACTCACTATCGCGAAGGAACTCCACGCGCAGGGCAGGGAAGGCGTAATCGTCACCATCCTTTGCGACGCCGCCGACAAATACCTGAGCGAGAAGTTCTGGGAAGACAGCGAATGATTTCGATCGACCGCGGCCCCTGGCGCGAGATGGTGAACCACGCCCAGGCCGCGTATCCCAACGAATGCTGCGGCGCCATGATCGGTGTAATTGACGGCGACAACAAGACCGTTTCTTATGCCCTGGCGCTCGACAACGTTTCGGCCGGTTCGCAGCGCGCACGCTACGAGTTGCGCCCCGAAGATCTGCTGCGCGCCGACAAAGAAGCGCGCGAACGCAAACTGGATTTGATCGGGATCTACCATTCGCACCCCGACTGCGGTGCGTATTTTTCCGAGACCGATCTGAAGAACTCCTGCCCATGGTATTCGTTCGTGGTTCTGTCCATACAGAACGGACGCTTCGACCACGCCAACAGCTGGCTGCCCAACGCAGAACAGACCCAAGCCGAGAAAGAGGAATTAATATGGCCCGAATCCTGATCCCCACCCCGCTGCGCCAATTTGCCGAGAAAAACGACAGCGTGGAATTGACCGGCACAACCGTCGGCGAAGTGCTGGGGGCACTGACGTCGCGATTTCCCGATCTGAAAAAGCATCTGTACAACGACGAAGGCAAGCTGCGCAGCTTCGTCAACGTTTATCTGAACGACGAGGATATCCGCTACATCGGTAAGGAAGCCAGCCCGGTGAAAGAAGCAGATACGCTTTCCATCGTTCCCAGCATCGCCGGCGGAGCGCATCGTGGCTGAAGACGCGTCGCTTTCAAAAGACGAAATCCTGCGATATAGCCGGCATCTGATCATGCCGGAGGTCGGCATGGACGGGCAGTTGAAGCTCAAGCAGGCGAGCGTGCTGCTGGTGGGCGCGGGCGGTCTGGGCGCTCCGCTGGGGCTGTATCTGGCGGCGGCGGGCATTGGGCGCATCGGCCTGGTGGATTTCGACGTGGTCGATTTCACCAACCTGCAGCGCCAGGTGATCCATGGGACCAAGGATGTGGGGCGTAAGAAGATCGACTCGGCTTTTGAGACCATGCGCGATATCAATCCTTTCGTGCAGCTGGATCGGCATGAGACGGCGCTCTCGAGCGAGAACGCATTTCAGATTTTCAAGGATTACGATTACGTGGTCGACGGCACCGACAACTTCCCCACACGGTATCTGGTGAACGATGCCTGCGTGCTGCTTAATAAGCCGAACGTTTACGGGTCGATCTTCCGTTTCGAAGGACAGGCCACGGTTTTCGCGTATGAGGGCGGGCCGTGCTATCGCTGCCTTTATCCCGAGCCGCCGCCGCCGGGCCTGGTCCCCAGTTGTGCGGAGGGCGGTGTGCTTGGCATATTGCCGGGGGTGATTGGCCTGATTCAGGCCACTGAAACCGTGAAGTTGATTCTGGGCATCGGCCAGCCGCTGGTGGGGCGTCTGCTGCTTTACGATGCGCTCGGCATGAAGTTCCGCGAACTGAAGCTGCGCAAGAATCCGGATTGCCCCATTTGCGGGGATCATCGCACGATTACCCAACTGATCGATTACCAGGAGTTTTGCGGCATCCCGCACCAGCCTGTCGAAGCTGCGCCTGTGACGGGCGATATCGAGCCGAGTGAAGTGAAGCAGAAGCAGGATCGCGGCGATAATTTTGTTCTGATCGATGTGCGCGAGCCCCATGAATATCAGATCGCCCGCATTCCCGGCGCAAAGCTGATTCCGCTGGGCGAATTGCCGAAACGCCTCAACGAGCTCAACAAACTTGATGAGTTCGTGATGCATTGCAAAAGCGGCATGCGCAGCGCGAAAGCGGTAGATTTATTGAAGCAAGCTGGCTTCGCCAAGGTTCGTAATATGAAGGGCGGCATTCTCGCGTGGAGCGATAAAGTCGACCCGTCAGTCCCCAAGTATTAGAGGGCAGATCGGAAATCTGCCCCACCGCGAACAGGAGAACTAACCTTCATGCAGACGCGACAACTGGGCAACAGCGATTTACAGATCACGCCTCTCGGCATCGGCGCCTGGGCCATGGGCGGCGGCGGCTGGGCCTTCGCCTGGGGGCCGCAGGACGATCAGGAATCGATCGGCGCCATCCAGGCCGCCCTGGACCGCGGCATCAACTGGATCGACACCGCCGCCGTCTATGGACTCGGCCACTCCGAAGAAGTGGTGGCGCGCGCCCTGCTTCATCGCTCCAATCGCCCTTACGTTTTCACCAAATGCGAACGCGTCTGGGGGCCGGATCGCCAGATCGGCAAGAGTCTGAAGCGCGAATCGATCTTTAAGGAATGCGAAAACAGTCTGGAGAGGCTGCGCGTCGATGTAATCGACCTTTACCAGATCCACTGGCCGGAACCCGATGAAGATATCGAAGAGGGCTGGACGGCCATGGCCGAGTTGCAGCGGCAGGGCAAAGTGCGCTGGATCGGCGTTTCCAATTTCAGCGCCTCCCAGATGGCGCGCGCCCAGGCCATTGCGCCCATTACTTCCCTGCAGCCGCCCTACTCCATGATTCAGGCGGACATCGAGACCGACATTCTGCCCTTCTGCGCGAAGAACAATGTGGGCACGATCGTGTATTCGCCGATGAAGTCCGGTATGCTGACCGGCGCCATGACACGAGAGCGCATCGCGAACATGCCGCCCGACGATTTCCGCAAGCGCACGCCCAACTTCCAGGAGCCGCTGCTCACGCGCAACCTGAATCTGGTGGAAGTGCTGAGGGGGATCGGCAAGCGGCACGGACGCACGCCTGGTGAAGTGGCCATTGCGTGGACGTTGCGGCGTCCCGAAGTGACGGCTGCAATCGTGGGAGTGCGTTCGCCGGCGCAGGTGGACGGGGTCATCGGGGCGGCGGATTTCCGGCTGTCGGCGGGGGAGATTGAGGAGATCGGTAAGGCCCTTGGGTAGCTGCGTCGCGCCTTGATGGCTTGGCGCTGAAATGTTCTGCCACACTTCCCGGCAGCCATCCCAAAAAAGTACTAGAACCAATAACTTCTTTAAAATCTTGGATTTTCGGGCATGGTCGGTTAGACTTAGCTTTCGCCCGCTATCGAAAGTAAGAAAAGGCGATCAAGGTTCAGAAGCTTCGCTTGCGGGGTGATTGGATTCGGGGGAAGGGAATTACGAGAATGAAAAACATCAATGGGATCTTGAAAATAGCATTAGGCGCATGCCTCGCCTGCGGAGGGGCGAGCGCAACCACCACTTTGAATTTCACATCAGGCAGCCCTCAGGGCAGTGGCACCGATAACAACGACCTGAGTTCCTACTCGGTGACTGTTGGCGGCTTGACGGCAACGGCATATGCCTTCTACGCTACCGGGACGTCAACCGCGCCAAGCTCGCACCTTATGACTGGACTGGTTGGAGAGTACAACGGCGCCGGTATGGGTGTTTGCCAGGATCTGAGCGGCAGTGATTGCAACCAACCCAATCACCAGATCGACAACGGCGTCAACGGCGGCACTGTCAACGACTATGAATTTGTTTTGATTGCGTTCACCAACGGGACCAATCTCACCCCTGTGAATCTCGGCCAGATCCAGCTTGGAAATTACGGGACCAACGGAACTACCAACGATCCCTTTGGCATAAGCTATTACACGACGACGTCGACGGCGAGTCTGGCCTCGATTGAGAGCGGTCTCGAGGCAGCCGGTGTCGGCGGCGATTCCACTTTCACGGCCGGAGCCGCCGCCACGTGCTCGACAGGAGTTACCGCATTAGGCGCCGGCGGCAATAACAACGGCAGCTACAACGACAATTGCGCGGTTAATGGTAACGGCGTCGAAACCCTGACGGGATCCAATGTTACCTACCTGCTGATCGGAGCCTCGACCACCGGGCAGGGATCCGACTACTTTAAGATTCAGGATATCAACGCCAACATCGCTACGCCTGAGCCGGCCAGCTTCGCGATGATCGGTCTGGCGCTCCTCGGACTTGGTCTTGCGGGACGCCGGAAGTTCCAGTACGGCAAGAACTAGCGCACCTCGTTGGATCCGGCTCCAAAAAGTACTAGAACCAACAAGCTCCTTCAAATGTTTTATTTTCGCGCATGATCGAGTACACTTAACCTTCGTTAGTATTTTGACTATCGGTAACGAACATGGGCTCGGAGAGCGGCGGTTTAAAGCCCATGGATTCAAAAGGCTAATGAGGAGAAGAATCTTAAGATCATGAACACGAAATTTACAACGAAAATGCTGAAGGTCCTGCCTGTCATCTGCGGGTTCGCCACGATGGTGGCCTCCCCCGCGTATGCCTCAACGACATACAGTATCGACTTCGGAACGCCGACGAAAATTGCTGGAAATGCTGCCACGTATACCATCAACAGTACTCCAAACGCGATCTTCTCCGCCTACGGCTATACCACGGGGGGTGCGCCGGTTAACGTGTTCGCGAAGAATAACGGTGGGGACGAGGTGGGCCTTGGACTCACCAACGATAGTTCAGGCGACGACGAGATCACGCCGGGTAATTTCATTCAGCTGAACCTAACCAGCCTCGCACTGTACGGTGCTACATCGGTAACGCTTCAGGTGAGCAGCCTTACTGGCACGGATGCCTTTCAGTTCTATTCCGGCAAGACGGCGGGTCAGGAAGGGACGGCAGTGGCTGGCGATTCAGGTAACGGAACGTCTAACGCGACCAACGGCATCAGCACCTTGTCATATACATTCGCGTTGTCGCCTACCGGAAACGATTACATCAGTCTGGCTGCTACCGCGGGCAACATTTTGCTGGGCCCTGGGTCAATCACGGGTAATATCGCAACTCCTGAACCGGCCAGCTTCGGGATGATCGGTCTGGCGCTTTTTGGGCTCGGCCTCGCCGGACGCAGGAAGTTCCAGTCCCGCAAGAACTGACCGCACTCTGGTCGTTTAACTCCAATTCCTCCTCAAAACAAGCCGCGACGCCAGCCGCGGCTTGTTCCTTTTAGAGCGCGCGCAATCCAGTCCTGTCAAAAGTAATAGCCTTTCGACTAACCATTGCCAGACTGGCAAGGGGGCGCGCGAAACCCGATAATAAATCCAGTAGAGCCATGTTCATCCGCCGTAATTCCGGGTTCCCGCGCACTTCGCGCCGTGGAATGGCCGCGGTGGAAGTGGGTCTGATGCTGCCGTGGATGGTGTTCTCGTTCATCGCCGTGCTGGACTTCGGTTTCACTTCATACTCCATGATCGCCACCCAGAACGCCGCCAGGGTGGGGGCCATGTGGGGCGCTGCCAGTTCCACCAATGCGCAGAGCGGCGGTACCTTCACCACCAAGGCCTGTACCTACGCTCTGGACGAGTTGGAATACGCGCCGGGGATGAACGGCGTCAGCACGTGCGGCGGAACCAGCCCGGTCAGCGTGACGGCGACTTATTCGGCGTCGGGTGCGGCTGCCATGCCTACCGTTACAGTCAGCGTAACTTACACGGTAACGCTGCTCGCGATACCCGCTATGATGCCCAGCAGTCTGGCCATCACGCGATCCGTACAACTGCCGGTGAGGTAAACGATGCGACCAACCTCCTCTTCGCGCCGCGGCTCAGCGATGCTCGAATTCTCGATGACGGCGATTCCCTTGCTCTTCGTCATCGTTTCTCTGGGATATATGGCCTTGGGAATGTGGCAGTACCATACCCTGGCGGAAGCTGTGAACATGACGGCACGCGTGGCCGCTGTCCATGGCGCGGGCTGCGCAGGGCAAACCTGTGCCACCACCGTGGCGAATATGGAAGCGCTGCTGGCGGCGAAAGCCATCGGCATACCCGCTTCCTCGATGAACGTCACCTTTACCTCTTCCGCGTCGACCGTCACCTGCAATCCTCTGTCTTCGTGCAGTTCCAACTCCGCGTCGTGGCCCTCGCTCGCAGGCAACGTGGCTGGCACCACGGACATTTCCATCACGGCAACCTATCAGTTCAGTTCCGCCATTGGCATGTGGAGTACCGACCATGGCGGAGTGACTTTCACCCCCGTAACTCTGGCCGCCAATGCAACGCAGGCGGTGGCCAATTAGGCATTGACATGAAAAGCAAGCGCATGACACGAAATCAAAGCCGCAGCGGACAGGCTATTCTGATGGCCACCGTTTCTATTTTTATGATGATCGGCATGTTGAGTCTGGCGGTCGATCTGGGCTGGGGATACTTCCGCCGCGATGCCGCCCAGACGGCAGCCGATGCTGCGGCGTCAGCGGTGGTGCAGGCTGCCATGGCGTCATCCGCAAGTTCGCAGACCTGCGGCTCGAACAAAGTGTGGTGCGGTTCGCCCGCGGGGACGGCCACCAACTGCCCCGCGACCGCTCCGGGTACCGCGTCTACGAGTTTCGACAACGGCTGCATACTGGCTTCGGCCAACGGATTCGTCACCAGCGGTAATCAGACGGTGACCATTACGGCGAATACCACCAGTCCCGCGCCGACCGTGCCGGGAACGGCGGTCACTTACTGGGCGACCGTCAAGATCGTCGAGAACGCCAGCTCATTCTTCGGTTCGCCGATCGGCGGGGGGCTCTTGAACAGCACCGCGACTTCCACCGCGGCTATTACGTCGTCGGGCGCTTCGACGAGCAACGGCTGCATCTACGTGCTGTCGACCACCGCTCCCTCGGCGTTCCAGATTGCCAATGGAGCGTATGTGACCACATCTTCCTGCGGCATCTATGTAAATTCGAGTAGTGCGACCGCCCTTACCGCCGCGGGCGGAGCCACCATAACCAGCGCGTCGGTCAACGTGGTCGGCAACTATTCTGTGAGTAATGGCGCCAGAATCAGTTCCTCACCCCATACGGGGGTGAGCGCCGTGGCCGACCCGTTCGCAGGCCTGGCCAGCCAGACGGCGGCGGGCACCTGCAATTCGGGTAATTTTACGGCCTGGCAGGCCACGGCATACACGCCAACCGCCGGGACCTATTGCGGATTCAGCCTCGGAAACGGCATGAACGCGACCATGGGACCGGGAATCTATATTATTAACGGCGGCCAATTCAGCATTCAGGGCGGATCCACGCTCACTGCCACCAGCGGCGTCATGGTGTATCTGACCGGCGGCGCGACCGTAAGCATCGCCAATGGCGCCACAGTGAACATGACTGCCCAATCCTCGGGGACCTACGAAGGAATTCTGTTTTACCAGGATCGCAGCAGTGCGGAAAGCTCGAGCGACTTCGCGGGCGGCGCCAACATGACATTCAACGGGACTCTTTATATGCCCAAATCGGACCTGACCTTCGACAACGGCGTCAACACGGCAACCACCGTGGTGGTTGCCAACACAGTCAACTTTGAAGGCGGCGCGACTTTTGACGAGGCCACGTCGAATTCGCAAACCGGCATGCCCATAAGCACCGCAGCCGTGGCTATGATTCAGTGATTTTCAGGCCTGCCGCCGGTGCGAACGCGTGACCTTCCAGAGCAGAAAAACGCCGGAAGTCAGGCCCAGCAAAATCGTTCCAGGCTCCGGCACTCCGGGTGGTCCGAGAGTCACGTCGAGAGTCACCAGAGTAGAGTTGGTGAAGGCGAGGTTCGCCCAATTCACCTGAATCTGATTGCCGGTGAAACTCAGATCGCCCGCGGCGAATCCCGGCATATTGGTGGCCGGGTCGATTGAGACGCTAAGAAAGGTTCCTGCGGAGTAAAGGTTAATCGCGACGCCGTTGTCGATGGTCGGGGCGAGCGAAAGCCGGGAACCGCTCCACGAGTCCGAGGCCGGGCCAACCGAATAGTCGAAAGTAATGGTCGAATCGGTGGCGTCGATGTTGAAAATTGTAAGGTCGGGTGAATCCGTGAGCGGCTCGATAAAAGTTCCGCCTACGCCGCTACCGGTATCGACGAAAGAGCCATTGGTGTTGCTGTCGGCGTTGTTGGCCAAAGGGCCGCCTCCCGCGTAATACTGCCACTCAAGCGTGGAGCCAATCAACCCCCCGGCCTCCGCCGGCCTGGATGTGACTACCATGCCAAAAACCAGGAGGGCAACATAGAGTTGGCAATTTCGGATAGTCATTAGAGACGGCACTTAACAGAGTAGTGCATTCATTGAAAGACAATCCATACGTTCGAGGTACTGCATGTACTGTTCAGCTGAATAAGGCGGCGGATTGCGGTGCTCGTGACTAAGTCGCTCACCGGTGCATGTTAGAGGAAGCGAGAGAGTGCACAGAAATGCACCGCGTCCTAACGCTTGTCAGGTAACGCTGGTGCTCAGAGTCGTCACCGTCAGAAAAATCCTATAATCTCGGATGCCATAACTCAAACCCTCTTCAGGCGGCGCGATTTTTGATGAGGCCACTTCGAATTCGCAATCCGGCACGCCCATAAGCACGGCAGCCCAGCGACACGCCAGAAGCCGAAGCTCAGGGTTGCCCAGTTCACGTCAATCTGATTGGCGGTGAAACTGAGATCGCCCGCCGAATCCCGACATGTTGGTTGCCGTTTCGATGATTACATCGGAAAAGCTGCCGGAGGACCCGAGGGTAATGGCAATTCCGTTGAGGATAGTCGGGGCGAGCGAAAGCCGTGAATTGTTCCACTGGACCTTACAGGCAGTACCTTTCGACGTATAGATTATCTTTGGTTGAAAGCCTGGTACCTGTCAGGCGGCAGGGGAGTCCGGTTACAGAGTGGCAAAGTTCTGTACTCGAATATCCTTCGGTAACGTTGTTTCGGGAAGGCGGTTCGCCCAGAATAACTTCATAAGACGTGTTTCTCATATCGAACTTTAATGAGCGGAACTTATCCAATGACAACTTCGGAAACAGCAGTAAGAATCGCATCGGTGAGTAACAGGCGGCGTGCCGGCAACAGACGCGGCCAATCTTTAATCGAATTTAGTCTGGTGATGCCGATGTTACTGATAACCGTGACAGGCATGCTGGCTTTTGGCATCACCATGCACAATTTTCTGGTGCTCACCAATGGCGTGAACACCGCGGTACAGATGGTTTCCATGAGCCGAGGGCAAATCACCGACCCATGCGCTTCGGCGTATACGTCGATGCAGAGCGCGGCGCCCGATCTGGTTCCGGCCAACCTCTCGTTCACGTTCGTGATCAACGGGACTACTTACTCGTCGACTTCATGCAGCGCGGGAGCGGCGAACATGGTGCAGGGCGCCACGGCCCAGTTGACAGTCACTTATCCCTGCACGCTCGCAGTTTACGGGATGGTGGTTCCCTCATGCACCATCGGAGCGCGCACCGCCGAGCTGATCCAATGACCGTTAGTCCGGAGAATCGCTCGAATCGGCGCCGGCGCGGGCAAACCCTGATCTTCATGGGCCTGGCCACCACTGTTCTCTTCGGGATCACGGGGTTGGTCTTCGATTACAGCATGATTTACTACACCCAGAGTGTGCTCAATGCCTCTACCCAGGCGGCGGCACTGGCGGGGGGCGAAGCTATGACCCAACCCGGGGCGACTACAACGAGCACCACGGCCGTCATTACACAGTACAGCAGCGCATCCGGCAACCTGAACTATAACCCGATGCTCTCGGGAGCTTCGCTGATGTCCGGTTACCCGAAGTTCGCCTGCCTGAGCACAGTGACAAGCATGTATGGAATTCAGTGTTATGGCCCGGGGACCGCCAACGCCATAAGAGTGGCACAGCAGGTAACGATTCCGCTTTATTTCCTGCGCATCTTTGGCAGCAGTTCGGTTACGATTACGGCCGAGGCGACGGCTTCGATGAAGGGCGCGGCGGCGACCCCGTTCAACGTGGTGATCATCGTGGACACCACGCGCTCCATGACCGATGACGATACGGACAGTAATTGCAAGAGCACCAGAATCTCCTGCGCGCTGGCCGGCGTCGCGGTGCTGCTGCAGAATCTTTCGCCATGCCAGTGGAGCCTCGGAACCTGCGGCACCGTGACCAACGGCAACGTGAACAACTCGGTCGACAGGGTGAGCCTGCTGGCGTTTCCGCCGGTGTCGACGGCTTCGGTCGCGAACGACTACAACTGCAGCGGAAATTCCATCACGACGGAGGCGTATCAGACCCCGTTCCCCAGCACCTCTACTTACCAGATTGTGGGCTTCTCCAGCGATTACCGCACTTCCGATACGGCTACCAAGTTGAATGCCAGTTCCAACATCGTGGCGGCGGTGCAGGGGAACAGCTCGGGAACCGTGAATCCCTGCATCCAGGTAGTAGGCGGCTTTGGAACCTACTATGCGCAGGTGATCACCGCCGCACAAGCGTATCTGGTCGCCGAGCAAGCCTCATTTCCGACGTCGAAGAACGTCATGATCCTGCTCAGCGACGGCGACGCGACAGCCAGCTCGGGTGACATGCCGGGCGCGTCTACCACTTCAGGCACCTACATGTCCTCTGTCCAGGAGTGCCACCAGGCAGTCACGGCTGCCGCGGCTGCTGCGACGGCGGGAACCCGCGTATATGCGGTTGCCTACGGCGCGGAGGCGTCAGGGTGCCCTACCGACACCGCTCCCACCATCACGCCATGCCAGACCATGCAGCAGATCGCCTCTTCTCCAGGCTACTTCTTCTCCGACTACACCGCGACCGGCGGCGACAGCACCTGCATCTCCGCCTCCCAACCGGTCACCAATTTGAGCCAGATCTTCCAGGTTATTGCCACCGATCTTACCGTCTCGAAGCTGATCCCCAACAGCACAACGTAGACACCTGAAAAGCTATACTACCTTTTGCTCTCACGAATGCGGCGGATTTCCGGCCTGACGGGGCCTGCGATTCTATTCGCCATTGTCATCGGAATGTTCTGGAAGCTGGTGCTGACGCGCCAGTACACGTGGCTGAATTCGCCCGATGCAGCCAATCTGGTACTACCCTGGTTTCAACTGCAGGCGGCGGAACTGCACCGCTGGTCGCTGGTGTTCTGGGATCCGTATCAATGGTGCGGGCAGCCGCTGATCGCCCAGGGGCAGGCGGGCACCGCGTATCCCGTCAACTGGCTGCTGTGGGCCATGCCGCTCCACCACACGTGGCTGCGCCATGTGTATCTCAACTGGTACTTTGTGCTGATCCATTTTCAGGCGGCGCTTTTCGCGTACTGGCTGTGCCGCGATCTGGGACGATCCATGCAGGCGTCGTTATTGGGCGGTCTGGCGTTCGGGCTAGGTCCGTGGCTGGGAACCACGGAATGGCCGGCGGCGCTGAATGCGGCGGTGTGGGCGCCGCTTCAACTGATGTATTTTCTGCGTGCCGCGCGGGATCGGAAACCCACGGCGTCGGCCCTGGCTTGCGGGGCGGCGTCAGGTGCGTCATGGCTCAGCGGGGACGACCAGATTCCGCTGTTGCTGACGGTTACCCTGGCTATGCTGTGGATCTGGCTCGCGGTGCATCGGGGGCGCTGGAGACTCTTGTGGGCAGCCACGGCGACCGCCCTCGGCGTCAGCGCATTTCAGGCGCTGCCGGCTCTCGAATATCTTTCGCGTCGTCCCAGCGTCTGGTCGAACATCCCGGCGACTGTGTGGATCGACAAGGCGCTTCCGCCGCTCTCATTTGCGGGCATCGTCATGCCGGGATACGGGGACCCTGTACTCTTCGCCGGCTGGACCCTGCTGGTGCTCGCGGCTATCGGACTGTGGCGAGAACAGCAGAACATCGCGGCTCGTGTATGCGGGTGCATCGCGGGAGCTGGGCTCCTGCTCTCGTTTGGACATTACGTTATGCTCGGCGGCATTCTGCGTGGGCTGCATGTGCTGGATAAGGATCCCCGCGAGGGGCTGGTGCTGTTTGGCATTGGTCTTGCGGTATTGAGCGCCGCCGGTCTCGATTCGCTGTCGTCTATGCCCGCGGCGCGTGTCGCCCGCGTGCTCGCTGCCATCGGTGCATTCTCTCTTGCCTTGTTGTTTGCGCTGGAGCTCACGCAGGGAGACGATCTGAAAAAATTCACTCCCCTGGCCTTATGCGCAGTGGCGGCGCTGCTGCTGGCTGCCTTGCTTGAAGCGCAGGCGCGCGAGGCCATCACCAGGCGCGCGGGCGGCGTATGCATCATCCTGCTCGCCATGTGGGAACTCGGGCACGTCGCCGGAATGCGCTGGGTGAATATTGAGTTCGGCTGGCCGAATCTGGACCGCCTCGCCCAATTGTCCGATCTGGTGCAGGATCTGCACAATCGCAATGCGCAGGGACGCGTTCTGATGTCCCGTGCAGAAGCGCCATTCGATTTCGGCGAATGGGAAGGCGTAGAGCAGTTCGACGGCTTGACTGGAGGCACTCAGAATATCGTTCGCGTCGCCGATCTGCCTTCGGCGCGTGCGCTGGCGGGAGTGAAGTACAGCATCGTCAAAGGCCCCAGGTCGATCGAGAACCCGGAAGCGGCGCCGCGTGCCTGGGTTGTGCATGAGGTGGATCGCGTGGAAGGAGATGCCGCCGTGAGGGCCCGCCTGGCGCAGCCGCCCGATCAGCTGATGAAGCGTGCCTTCGTGCGCGGCGACGTTCCCCATGTTGAGCAGTGCGCAAATCCCGGAACCGTGTTCCTCGAAGCGCGGCGTAACATTGAATCGAGAGAGCGAATACGCGCCTCGCTGCCTTGCGCCGGGCTGGTGATTGTGAGCCAGACATGGTATCCGGGATGGACGGCTTATGTGGATGGCCGCCGCGCTCCACTGCTCGAAGCTTACGGATTTCTCGATGCCGTGCCAGTGCCGGGTGGCGAGCACCATATCGAACTGGTGTATCGGCCATGGCACGCGTGGATCGGCGCACTGATTACGTTGACGACGATTGCGATTGTTTTATCGGGACGCGCCGCGATACTCTGAAAAGTGCAATTTTCCCGGCCGGCAATACTTTATTTCAGATCCATTACAGGCGCACACTCACGCACGCAGGTCGTTCAGTGAAGACGACGGAAGTTTCCCGCCAGCATCACGGTCCGACACGCCCCCGGCATCCGACGCTGAGCACGTGGAAGATGATGCGCTTCCGCCTTCTCGCGTTGTTCGCCATCATCGGCCCCGGCTTCATTACGGCCAACGTCGATAACGATCCCGGCGGAATCCTCACGTATTCGCAGGCCGGTGCGAAGTATGGCTACGCGCTGCTCTGGACCCTGATCCCCACCACCGTCGCATTGATCGTAGTGCAGGAGATGGCCGCGCGTATGGGCGCCATCACGGGCAAAGGCCTGTCGGATCTGATTCGCGAAGAGTTCGGGCTGCGCATGACGTTCTTCACCATGATCGTGCTCGGCCTGGCGGACTTCGGAAACATCGCGGCGGAGTTCGCCGGTCTAGCATCGGGATTCAAGCTCTTCGGAGTGAGCCCGTATATTTCCGTGCCGCTGGGCGCGGCCCTGGTCTGGACCGTGATCGTACGCGGATCCTACAAACCAGTGGAGCGCGTGCTGTTGCTTTTTTCGCTGATCTACTTCGCTTATCCGGTATCAGCCTTCCTCGCGAAACCGGATTGGAAGCTCGCCATGTATGACACGATCGTTCCGCAGTTCAACTCGGATCCGGGCTACCTGGTCATGATCGTCGGGCTGATTGGGACCACCATTACACCGTGGATGCAGTTCTACCTGCAGGCGTCCATTGTGGAGAAAGGTGTTTCCAAGCGCGACTACGGATTGAGCCGGCTGGACGTGATCTTCGGCTGCGTAGTGACTGACATCATTGCATTCTTCATCGTGGTGGCCTGCGCGGCGACGATTTTCCACACGCAGCATCGGGAGATCAACGATGTTTCGGAGGCGGCCCGTGCCCTGGTGCCGTTCGCGGGTAAGTTCGCCATGCTGCTTTTCGCCGTGGGGCTGATCAACGCGTCTCTCATGTCGGCGGCGATACTGCCTCTCGCCACGTCCTACAACATCTGCGAGGGTCTTGGATTTGAATCGGGCATCGATCGCCGTTTCGGTGAAGCGAAGATCTTTTACGGCTTATACACGGGGCTGATTGTGGGGGGCGCGGGATTTGTGCTCATTCCGGGATTGCCGTTGTTGAAGGTGATTCTGATTTCGCAGGTGGCCAACGGCGTGCTCCTGCCCTTCGTGCTCGTATTCATGCTGAAACTGGTAAATCGCGAGCGGCTGATGGGCGAATACCGCAACGGCTTCTGGGGCAATGCCATCGCGGTCGCCACCAGCGTAATCATGGTCGGGCTGACCGTTGTAATGATCTGGAACAGCGTGGCGGGGTAAGTGTCAGAAGTTATCGAGCGCACGCAGTTCTCGAGCCAGAAGCGCTTGTGGAATGGAAACATATCCCAAAGCGGCAGCCTGTTTCTGTCCCGGTCCCAGCACCCAGCGCAGCAATTCCTGAATCGACTTCTTCTTATCGGGATCATCGATTTTCGCGGGCACGATGAACCATGAAAAAGAAGCGATGGGCCACGCGTCGGGTCCTGCGGCGTTGGTAATCGATGTCTGGAAATCCTCCGCAATCCGGTTAGCGGACCCGTCCGCCGCGGCCGCGATACTCTCCAGATCCGGCGATACAAACTTGCCCGCAACATTGCGAACCAGGCCGTAACTCAGATGTTGCTCGATGGCGTAAATGTACTCCGCGTACCCGATAGAGTTCGGCGTAGCGCGTACGGCCTTCGCCATCCCGTCATTGCCCTGTGCGCCGGTGCCCACAGGCCATTTCGGCGAACTATTTACGCCCACGCCGGATTTCCACTCCTCGCTGACTTTGGAAAGATAGTCAGTCCACACGTAGGTGGAACCGCTGCCGTCAGAGCGGTGCACCACGGCGATTTCGCGATCGGGCAGAGGAGCGCTTCGGTTGATCGCCCGAATCAGGGGATCGTTCCATTTTCGTATCCTGCCCATGTAAATTCCAGCCAGAATCTGGGGCGTGAAACGCAGATCGTGCGGCACTTCAGGGAGGTTATAGATAGGCACCACGCCGCCCAGTACGGCGGGGAATCGCAGATACTTCGCCTTTCCGCCCGCAAAGTATTCTTCGGAAGTGATTCGCACATCGGATGCGGCGAAGTCCACTTGATTCTGCGCTAGCCGGCTGATTCCCGCCTCGGAACCGACGGCATCGTAGTGGACATCGATCTCGGGGTGCCGGCTGTGAAACTCTTCAAACCATTTCGCGTAAACCGGGTAGGGGAAGGTGGCTCCTGCGCCCGTCAACGTGGTCACGGGACCAGCCGCCTGAACGCTGACAACGGCGCACACGAGAAGCGCGAGGACTGCGCGGCGAAACCGGGTCAAGCTCAGTTCCCAGCCTCTGCCTGAATGGCGCCCGTCAACTTCCTCACCACTACTTTAGCCAGATCGCGGTTCACGTCGTGCGACGCGGAATGCGGCGTGGCGAGATAGGACCAAAGCGTGTCGTTCTTGTTGCCCTGCAGTTCTACCGACAGATAGCCCGCATAGACCGTCTGCGTGTCGCTGCCATTGATGGATCGATTTCTGGGGTTCAGGCTGTAGTGCCCCTTGACCCAGACTTCCCCGTCGCCACCTAGAACAGCATCGGCCGCGGCGCGGTCGGAAACAATCTGGAATTTGTGCGACTTGCCCAGTTCCGCCGCCACCTGATCGCGCAGTTCCGAAGCGCCGGGCTTGCTTCCGAAGGAATTGAGGTAGATCTTTTGCACGTCCTTCAGATTCGACGCGGTCTGTGCGGCCAGAGATAAAGCGCAACAAACGAGGCAGCCAAGCACCCTGACGGTAGCCATCTGAACACCTTCAATTACAGTGTAGTACCTAACCATGTACCTGCGCGGGCCACCGCCTCAGGATTCCATGACGGATTGAACAAAATCAGGTTTAAGATCGATGACGGCATTGACGTTTGATCCGCCACCTTCGGACCATAGAGATTGCGACTTCGTCTACTGGTCTTAGCGCTGCTGGTTCCTACATGGCTTGTGGCGCAGGATCCGGCCGCCTCCACCGATTCGGATTGGAAAAACGATCGCTTCTGGCTCACCTTCCAGGCCAATTTCATTCGCCAGGAACAGCCTTCGTTTCCGGCGAAATACAGCGGCGTAAACAGCCTGGTGTCCGACCGCGAACATGCGACTTCACGCGTCGAAACCCTCTATTCCGGCGTCCGTATTACGCAGAACCTGGAGTTTCTTTTGGACATCGAGAGTGCGTGCGGCTCCGCACTGAGCAACGCGCTGGGGGTCGCCGGATTCACTAACGTCGATGTGGTGCGCAATCCGACATTAGGCGAAGCCCCGTATGTCTCCCGCATCATGCTGCACTACACGCTTCCGCTCAGTAAGAAGTTGGTCGATCAGACGCGCAATCCACTATCGCTGGCGTCGAAGGTTCCCGAGCGCCGGCTTGAGTTCCGCCTTGGCAAGATGAGCACGGTGGATTTTTTCGATCTGAACTCGGTGGGCAGCGACAGTCACCTGCAGTTCATGAACTGGGCCGCCGTCAATAACGCAGCCTACGACTATGCGGCCGATACGCGCGGCTACACCTATGGCCTGGTGATCGAGTATTACTACAAGGCCTGGGCCGCGCGCTATGGAGAAATGCTCATGCCGACGGTAGCCAACGGCATCACGCTCGATTGGAACATCGCTCGCGCCGGCGGACAGAATCTCGAACTGGAATACCATCCGTCCCTCCTGAAAGACCGGCAGACCGTGGTGCGTGGGCTGGCATTCCTGAACAGGGCCAACATGGGTAGCTATAACGACGCCATCACCGGCTTTCCGAATGCCGGCCGCGGCGTGCCCGATATCACGCTGTCACGCGAGCAGGGCCGCGTCAAATACGGATTCGGCCTGAACGCGGAGCAGGAGTTGACGGATGCATGGCGCGCGTTCTTGCGCCTCGGCTGGAACGATGGCCAGAATGAATCCTTCGCCTACACCGAGATCGATAACACGGTGGAAATCGGCTCGGACCTGCGGGGGAAGTTCTGGCGCCGGCCGCAGGACAAGGTGGGCGCCGCGTTCATCGACAGCGGACTTTCTCCCCAGCATGCTCGCTACCTGGCGCTCGGAGGACTGGGATTTATTCTCGGCGACGGGGGTCTCACTTACGGCCGGGAGCAGATTTTCGAGAGTTACTACACGGCGCATCTCTGGCGCGGTATCTCCATCGCAGGAGACGTTCAGCGCATTACCAACCCGGGCTTCAATCAGGACCGGGGGCCGGTTATCGTACCGAGCATTCGCCTGCACATTGAGGACGGCTTCACCTCATTCCACCGCGCGAAGTAACATGGTTAGTCTTCGCGCAGCGCAGCCATCGGATCCAAACGCGCGGCTCTCAATGCCGGAAAATAGCTGGCGGCAAACGCAACCATCCCCAGGAACAACGTGACCAGAACGAAAGTCACAACATCGGTCGCGCTCACGCCGAAGAGCAGACTTGCCATCAGCCGCGTCAGCGAAACCGCACCGGCAAGGCCGATGGCAAGCCCCGCCATGGTGAGCTTCATGCCGCGCCCCAACATCATGCCGAGTATGTTACCGGGCCGCGCACCGAGCGCCATGCGGACGCCGATGTCGTGCACCGACTGCGTCACCATATAAGAGATCACTCCGTAGACTCCTACTCCGGCGAGGATCAGCGCGAAGCCCGCGAAGGTTGCCAGCATCGTCATGGCGAAGCGTGGGCGCGCCAATGAGCGTGACAACCGCTCCCGCATGGTCATGATTCCGTAGACCGGAGTGTCCGGGTCCACGGCATGGACGGCGTCGACAATAGCGGGCACCGCATCGGTCACGGTCCGCACGGCAAGGTAGACGCTCACTACGGTAAGTTGTGCGTAAGGAACGTAGACCGTCATACGCGGTTCGGCATCGAGGCCATATTGTTTTACCGCGCCGGCGACGCCAACCACTTCCATCCACGAAGTCTTCCCGCTGAAACGGATGCGCTTGCCGAGAGGGCTTTGGCCGGGCCAGAGGTAGCGGGCCAGTTTCTCGTCCACAACAGCCACCCCCGGTGCATCGGGCGTATCGCGATCTGCAAATGGCCTGCCCTGCAGCAAGGGGATTTGCATGGTGCGAAAATAATCGGGGCTGGCGCCCCGCCGATCGGCCTCGACGGGGGACTGGCCAGGCGGTGGTGTAAACCCTTCCACTTCGAGTCCACCCCAGGACAACGCGCCCGACATCGGCAGCGAAGAGACAGCGGCCTCGTCGGTGACTCCGGGAAGCCGGACGATCTTATCGTGAACGGCCGCCAGAAAGCGGATCAGTTCGTCGCGCATGGAATATTTGACGCCGCGCATCGATACGCGCATGGTGATCACATGATCCGGATTGAAACCCGGGGACACATTTTGCAATCGGATGAAACTCCGGATCAGCAAGCCGGCCGCTATAAGAAGCATCACTGAAAAGGAAAGTTCGGCTACCACCAGAACGCTGCGCAAAGTATCCGAACCGGCGCTCGAGTGCAAAGCCCGTCCCCCGGCCTTCAGCGCGAGGTTCAGATCGACCTTCGATATTCTGATGGCGGGCCCGACTCCAAACATAATGCCGCTGACGAACGCAACCACGAAAGTGAACGCCAGCACGGTTCCGTCGATGCCGATTTCCGTGACGCGCGGAATGTTCCCAGGCTCCATGATCCGGACCGCGGCTATGAGCCCGTATGCGACCGCCAAACCGGCCACTCCGCCGATGGTACTCAGCAGCACGCTCTCCGTCAGTAGCTGGCGGACCAGCCACGCCCGTCCCGACCCGACGGCCACCCGGACAGCGACTTCTTTCTGACGAGTTGCGGCACGCGAAAGCAGCAGGTTGGCCACATTGGCGCAGGCAATCAGAAGAACCATCGCCACCGAAGCAAAGAGCACCAGCACCACGCGGCGTACGTCGCCCACAACCTGCTCCAGCAAAGGCACGGCGCCAATCGAGAAAGTGGGGTCGCGCCGGTCTTTTTGTCGCATGACTGCCGCTATTCTGTCGAGATCCGCCCGTACCTCCTCCATCGTGACACCGGGCTTAATCCTTGCCATTACGTTGAAATATTCGCTGTCGCCTCCCCTTTGATTCGAGGCATCGGGGCCGAGGGGCAATGAAAGGAAGATTTCCGGCGCGCTGATAGCCCCGGCTGTCGGCATTACTTCGCTGTTGAGCATGAAGGAGGGAGTGAGGACGCCGACGACCGAAAAGCTTCGTCCGTTGATGACTATGCTCTGGCCTAAAATGCGCGGATCGCCCGCGAAGAGGCGCTTCCAGAGTCCATATGTAATCACGGCGGCGAGCGGTCTGCCTGGCAAATCCTCGTCCGCAACCAACGTCCTGCCCAGCAGCGGCCTGGCCCCCAATAGCTGGAAGAGGCTTGATGAGGTACGAAGACCTTCCACGCGTTCGGGTTGCCGTTGGCCGGTCAGAACATACGTATCGCCGATAGCGATGGCGAGGTCTTCAAATACGTGGCTCTGTGCCTTGATATCCATGTATTCGCCGGGCGCAATCCAGTCCTGGGCTATTCCGGTGCCGGGCGAACTCAACCACAGATTAACCAGACGGTCGGGCTGATAGTAATTCAGGGGACGCAGCAAAAGGGCGTTAATTACGCTGAAAATAGCCGTATTCGCGCCAATCCCGATCGCCAGCGAAAGGATTATGACCGCGCTGACGCCCGGACTCCGGCGCATCATGCGCATCGCATAACGGAGATCCTGCCAAATCCCTTCCAAACTCCACATGTGAGATCTATTTTGTCATGTGTGTTGATATGATCGGCGTCATACGCCAGTATGCGAATGATTCACCATATGTTGCCTGTGGCAGTGTTGACAGCCGTCATGGGAGTCGCGCAGGTCGGTGACAAGGCAACCGTCGCGGGGAGCGCGGCTGCCATTGCCGGGTCGAAACAGAATCCCGAAGCTGTCGCTCGCGGCGGCCAGGTTTTCGTCGCGAAGTGCGCCTCCTGTCACGGCGCGACCGCCAAGGGCACCAGCCGCGGCCCCGACCTGGTTCGTTCCGTACTGCTGCTGGACGACGAAAAGGGCATTCTGGTTTCTCCGGTGATTCGCAATGGAAGACCCGAGAAAGGCATGCCGAAGCTGAACCTGACCGAGGATCAGATAGCGGATTTAGTCGCCTGGCTGCACGTTCAGACCTACGCCGCGGACCATCGCAACACGTTCGTCTTCCTCGATGTCGTGACCGGCGATCCGAAGAAGGGCGAGGCTTACTTCAACGGAGCGGGCGGCTGCGCAGGGTGCCACTCGGTGACGGGAGATCTGAAAGGGATTGCCGGTAAGTACGATCCGCACGAGTTGCAAGGGCGCTGGTTGCAGCCGCGCTCTGTGGGGCGTGGGTCGGCCGCAGTCACGGTAACGGTTACTTTACCTTCGGGACAGATTTATAACGGAACTCTCGATCGCATCGACGATTTCAATGTCTCGCTGCGTGATTCGAATGGCGATTATCATTCGTTCAATCGCGACGGCGCAACTCCCAAGGTCGAGATTAAGAATCCGCTTAAAACACATACGGATTTGTTGCGGAAGTATACGGACGCCGATATCCACAACGTTACGGCTTATCTGGTGACACTCAAATGAAGATCCTGCGATTCGCACTGTTAGTCGCATCGGCGTTGTCCGGACAGATGCTCGACCCGGCCAAGCTCTTACAAAGCCCTACCGACGCGTGGCCCACTTACCAGGGCGACTACTCGGGGCGCCGTTTCAGCGAACTCAGGCAGATCAATTCGACTAATGTCCATACGTTGTCGCTGGCGTGGGCAACGCGATACACATCCACGGGCAATGTAACTATCAAGTCAACGCCGCTGATGGTGAACGGCATCCTGTACTTCACGTCGCCCAACAACGTATGGGCCGCCGATGCGCACACGGGACGCGAGCTCTGGCATTATCAATATCCGCCTAATACCGGCAGCACTATCGGTAACCGCGGCGTCGGTATGTACGGGAACTGGATCTTCTTCGAAGCGCCCGACAGCCATCTGGTAAGCCTCGATGCGAAGACGGGCAAGGAACGCTGGAAGGTGGAGATCGCGGATCCAAAGCTCGATTACACATCGACGGTGGCGCCCATCGTCATCGGCAATCACGTTTTACTGGGCATTGGCGGGGACCATCTGGATAATCCCGGCTTCATCGAATCCCGCGATCCGGAGACCGGAGCCCTGCAGTGGAAACACTATACGACGCCGCGTAAGGGCGAACCTGGGATGGAGACCTGGCCGGATGAATATGCATCGGCGCACGGGACCGGACAGACGTGGATTCCCGGCACTTACGATCCCCAGCTGAATCTCTACTACGTGGGCACCGGCAATCCGAATCCGGTGCTGGCCGAACAGAGCCGGAAGGGCGATAACCTGTATACCTGTTCTATCATCGCGCTCAATCCGGACACCGGAAAGATGGCCTGGTATTACCAGGTTTCTCCTCACGATGTGCATGACTGGGATGCGTCGGAAACGCCTGTACTCATCGACGGAGTTATTGATGGCAAGCCGCGCAAGTTACTCGCACAGGCTAGCCGCAATGGTTATTACTTCCTGCTCGACCGCGTCACCGGCGAGCATCTGGTTACCACTCCGTTTATCGATACGCTCAACTGGTCGAAAGGATTGAACGCCAAAGGCCAGCCTATCCCCGATCCCGCCAAGTACCCTACTCCGGATGGCGTGCTGGTATCGCCAGCCTCGGGCGGAGCGACTAACTGGCCGCCTCCCAGCTTCGATCCGGAAACCGGCCTGCTCTATGTCGGGACTAACCGGAGTTACAGCATGTTCTATCTGACCGACACCGACGATCATCCGGAGGGCTGGGGCGGGCTCGATACCACGGCTGGCACCGAAGGGGCGGCTCTGCTGGCGCTCGATTACAAGACCGGCAAGATCGTTTGGCGGCACGACTGGCCCAATGGCGGTGGACCATCGCACATGCTTACCGCGGCCGGTAAGCTGCTGTTTACTGCCAATGGGACGAATCTGATTGGGTTCGATCCCACTAATGGCAAGATACTCTGGCATGCGGGTTTGACCGGTCCGTCTACGGCGGGGCCGATCACTTATTTGCTCGATGGCAAACAGTATCTACTGGTTGCAGCCGGGGACACACTGTTTTCGTTTACAGTCAATCAACCGGCGCAATAGGATCTTCCGGGGGCGGAGGAATATGAAAGTGGAACGTCTCTCCCAGGTAGACGCGCTTGACCTCGGGATCCTTTGCTAGCTGCGCCGGGCTGCCGCTGCGGAAGATCTTACCTTCATTGATGATGTAGGCGCGGTCGGTAACGGTCAGGGTTTCGCGAACGTTGTGGTCGGTGACCAGAATGCCGAGCCCGGCGTTTTTTAAATCCAGAATAATGCGCTGCAGTTCGATCACCTGAATGGGATCGATACCCGAAAAGGGTTCGTCGAGCAGCAGGAAACTCGGATCGATGGCCAGTGAACGGGCAATCTCCACGCGCCGGCGCTCGCCGCCCGAGAGCACGTAGCCTCTGCTCCGCCGCACCGTGTCGAGGCCCATCTGTTCGATCAGATGGTTCATCTTGTCGCGGCGCTCGCGGCTCGTCATGCGGCGGGTCTGCAGAATCGCCATCAGATTCTCTTCGACGGTCAGCTTGCGGAATACCGAGGCTTCCTGCGGCAGATAACTGATGCCGTGCCGGGCGCGCTGGAACATCGGCATGGTGGTCAGGTCCACGCCATCGAGCAGCACCTTGCCGGAGTCCGGGCTGATCAGCCCCACCACCATGTAAAACGAAGTCGTCTTGCCCGCGCCGTTGGGTCCGAGCAGCCCGACAATTTCACCCCGCACCACATGGACGGACACGTCGTCGACGACGCGCCGCCCTCCATAGGACTTCGATATCTCGAGCGTCTCCAGCTTCTGCAGCATTCAGGTCTTTTTCTTTTTGAGGTGGGTTCTGACTGGTTGCTTCGGCGCGCCGTCGATCAACAGCCGGTTGTCGTCGGTGAAGTAAGTCAATTTATCACCCGTGGAATCGCCGCGCGCCGAGTCATGCAGCTGCGGCGGGCCGCCCGTGAGAATGATCTTGCCCTCGTCCGCATAATATTCGGCGTGCTCGCTGTTGCCGACGCGTCGGCGCACGGGATTGATATCCAGCACATCCACTTTGCCATCCGCGAAAGCATGGTTGAGGCGCGAATCCTGGTCGGATTTGTTGTCGTTCAGGAAAGCTCTGAGCATGGTGCTTTTCACCGTCAGATTGGGGCGCCAGAAATTCGCTCCGCCGGTGTAGACCGCCTGCCGGTCCTGATCGGTATAGACCATGTGCTCCGCCTTCACGATGGTAAAAATGGGCTGGGCCGGGACCGGCTTAGCTTTTTTAACAGCGGGGGTGTCCTCGGCATCGTCGTCCTCTTTATCGTTGTCTTTGAATTCCGAGACAACCTGGCCGTCGGCTACAAGGTTTTTTTTGTCCCGATCGATGTCGATGCGGTCGGCCTGAATGCGATTTGACGATTGCCACAGAACCGCGTGGCCCACGTAATGAATCACGTGGTTGCGGTTGGCGGAGGTGACGTGGTCGGCCAGGCCCTGGGTCGGCTCCGAGTCGTCGAGCACATCCGAGCCCGTGGCCTTGGCGTCTTTCTTCTCTTCCGGCAGGCGCGTAGTTGCTACGTGCCCCTTCGCATCGAAATCGCCCGTCGACTGCTGAAGTTCGATATGATCGCCCGCCGTGGAGCCGGTGTCGTCGGAAATCCGCGCGTGGTTGTCGAGGTCCATTATGTTGCGATCGTTTTCGAGCGTGGCCAGGTCGGCCTGGGCTTTGCGGACGCCTTCGGTGTAGTGGAAGTCGCCGGTCTGCTTCATGAACTTCAGATCGCCCTTCTCATCGAAGGTGGCGTCGATCACCTTGCTGTTGGTATACGCGACTGTGGTGACAGGCTTCTTCCGCTTGCGCTCTTCTTCCGAGGGCTGCGTCTCGGTGGAAGCGTTGAGGGCGTGGAAGGACTGAATCTCATTCTTCGCGCCGTAGGCAATATCCATTTGACTGGCCTTAAGGACGCGGGGATGGCGGGCGATCTGATTGGGGAGAAACTCAAGCGTGCCCGGCGCATGCGTGTTGACGCGATCCAGATCCTTACCGCCGGGACGCATGTGCAGATCGAGCCAATCCGATTTCAGTATCTTGGTATCGCCGGTAGCGCCCTTGGGGTCGGGAGTCGGTTTGGATTCGATGACCCCGTTTCCTTTGGCGACGGCGGTTGAAAGGTCGCTCTCGTCATTCGAGGTGTCGAAGTAAAGGTCGACGGTGTTGCCCGACATGGTGGTGTCGGAGCCCTTGCCATGCGACACCAGTTTGGCATTGCCCGCGCCGTTCAGCTTCTCCATTAAGCCGTCTTCGTTGTACTGAACGTGCAGTGAGGCGGCCTGATACTCGAGTTCCCGGCCCGGCCGTTTATCCGTGCCCTTAGCGTCGCCGGCATCGATGGTGTCGAGTTTCTTGTTGCGCAGTTTGACGATGCTCGGCCCCGCGTTAATGATGGTCTGGTTGCGTGTGAGGCGCGACCACGGGCCCAGATGGATGACGCCTTCGGTTTCGGTGTAAGTCAGTTCGTCCGTCTCGACTTTCATGGGCATGGCTTCGGGCGTCTTGCCGAGCAGGTTTACGGTGACGTTATGTTCCAGGTGCAGGGCGTGCGTCTGTGGATCGTAAGAGGCTCCGACGCAGGTTCCGTTGCCGCCGTCGAAGGTGAAGGTCACCGGCCTGTCGGTAACGGCCTGGCCGGTCTGGCTGTCGAAGTTGATGCCGGCCGCCGCGATGGAGGTCAACGGGTGCGGGGGATCGCCTTTCACCGGAACATCGAGAGTAATGGAGGCATCGCCGGGCGCGTAGAGCTTGTGGGTGTCGATGAAGAACTGGGCGGAAGGACTGCGGACGCGTTCGTAATGCTCACCGTCTTTCGTAAAGATCTGCATTTCGAGATCTTCGAGATCGGCCTTATTACTGTCGCTCGCCAGGCGGTATTTTTTCGCCACCATCTTGTAGGACGGCTGGCCGTTGGCGCTTTGCCCCCACTCCCAATTCCACGCGTCCGCCTTGGTATCGAGCGGAACGACGGTGGGGGCGGGGCGCTGGTGAGCGCGCTGTTCCTTCCGCTTGATGCGGTAGGTCCAGAAAACAGCGGCTGCTATGGCGAAGAAGGCCACCAGCAATAGCCAACGAAGGCTTCGCATGGAGTCAAATACCAGTTTACCAGGCGGCGATAGAACCCGCTTGCTCACGCGCGCGGCTCTTTAAGAGCAGAGGCGAGGGCCTCGATATCGGATTCATCGTTGTAGAAGTGCGGGGACACACGCAGGTTGCCGTGCCGGGCGGCGACGATAATCCTCTTTTCGGCCAGCCTCCTGGCCAGTTCGGAAGCATCGCGATCCGCCCAGTGCGCTGCCACTATGTTCGTGCCTTCATGTTGAATGGCGGCTCCGGCGGCACGCAGGACTTCGGCAGTCTGCCCCGCCAAGGCCAGCACACGCTTTTCGATTGCTGCCGGCCCGATCTCGAGAATCATACGTACGGATTCGCGCATGGCGTAGAGGGAAGGGAAGTTGAGCATGCCGCCCTCATAGCGTTCGGCGGCTTCCGGCAATTGGGGCGCGCCGTGGTGCAGATCGTCGACGGAGCGCCATCCCTGATCGCTGCGCCATCCAATCACCGCCGGCGGCAGGGTTTTGCGCAGCGCGGGCGAGATATAGAAGAACGTGGCGCCGTTGGGGCACAGCAGCCACTTGTAACCGTCGACGGCGAAGAGATCGGGTTTCACCGCGTGTACATCGAAACAGAGCGCACCCAGGCTTTGCGTCCCATCGACATAGAGCAGCGCGCCGGCTTCATGGGCCAGCAGGGAAATACGCCGCAAATCGGGACGATAGCCGCTGGTGTAACTTACGGTACTGAGCAGAACGGCGCGGGTGTGCTCCGGGAGTGCCGCGATGTGATCGAGCTCGACCACCTCGACGCCACGGTTGCCGAGCCAGTTGGCGTAGTAATACTGGTTGGGAAATTCGTCCGCGCGGGTGACGATCCGATCGCCGGGATGCCAGTCGATGCCGCCGAGAAACAGCGACAGCGCCGCGCCCGCCGTGGAGACGAACGCAATGTCGTCGGCCTGGCAGTTGATGAGCTGCGCGAGCAATCCGCGAATCTCCTGAGCATCATCGAACCACTGGAGGAAGTCCTGACAGGCGAGTTCGTCGCGACGCGCGAAGTGGCGTGCGACGGCGCCTTGAGATCGCAACGGGACCTGCCCGAAGGTGGCGGTGTTGAGAAAGGTCCACCGTTCGAGCGCGGGGAATTCGGTGCGGATCTCGGCCCAGTTCACAAGGCCTTCTTCAGTTGAGATACGACATCCTTTAATTCGCCTACGACTTCAATTGCGGGCACGTCGCGCGATTCGCGGGTCTTCCGGTTGTAGAGCTCGACTAATCCCTGGGCGAGCTTCTTACCGACGGTGATGCGGTACGGTATGCCGATCAGGTCGGCATCTTTGAACTTCACTCCGGGGCGTTCATCGCGATCGTCGTAGAGCGCGTCGAGACCCTGAGCTTCGCATTCGGCGACTATTTTCTGCGCGGCTTCGCGGAGGGCCGTATCGCCGTTATTGACGGGCGTCACGATCACGGTAAATGGCGCGATGGATGCCGGCAGGCACATGCCATTTGCATCGTTACTCTGTTCGATGGCCGAGCACAGAATACGCTCGATACCAATCCCGTAGGAGCCCATGATGGGCGTGATCTCGGAACCATTGGCCGCCAGCACGCGCAGCCCCATCGATTCCGAATATTTATAGCCGAGCTTGAAGATGTGCCCGGCTTCGATGGTTTTGTAGAGCTTCAGCTGGGCTCCGCAGACGGCGCAGGGATCGCCGTCGCTCACCTGCCGGAGATCGGCAAACTGCGGTTTGAAATCCCGGCCCGGCGTCACGTTGCGCAGGTGGTAATCGTTCTTATTGGCTCCGGCGATCATGTTGCGGCGGTCTTCGAGCGCGTGGTCGGCGAGGATGGTCATGTTGGTGACGCCGATGGGCCCCAGCGAACCAGGGTCGGCACCGAACCAATCGATAATCTCGGCCGGATGCGCGGCGCGAATTTCGGTGGCGTTCATGACGGCGGCAAACTTGGTCTCGCTCATTTGATGGTCGCCGCGCAGCAGGGCCAGAACGGGTTTGCCATCGGCCACCATCACCAGGCTCTTCATCTGCGATGCGTGCGGCAGCGCGGTGAACTCCGCGACTTCGGCAATGGTCTTGCGACCAGGCGTGTGAAATTCCTCGGGCGGATTATGGTGATCGGGGTCGTCGACGGTGAGCGGGGCGGGATGTGCCACGGCCTTCTCGAGATTGGCCGCGTACTGGCATGCGGGACAGACCACGATGAAGTCCTCGCCGGCTTCCGAGGGCACCATGAATTCGCGCGACTGGCTGCCTCCCATGGCGCCCGAATGGGCCTCGACAGGGATGGCGGTGAGGCCGCAGCGCGCGAAGATTTTCACGTAGGCGTCGTGGTGCTTGCGGAAGGAAACGTCGAGCCCTTCGGCGTCGATATCGAACGAATAGGAGTCCTTCATGATGAACTGGCGCACGCGCAGGAGGCCGGATTTGGGGCGAGGTTCATCGCGGAATTTGGTCTGGATCTGGTACCAGATCTGGGGCAATTGTTTGTAGCTGCGCAGTTCGCCGCGGGCGATGGAGGTCATGACTTCTTCGTGCGTCATGCCGAGGCAGAGGTCGCGGCCGAAGCGGTCTTTGAGGCGGAACATGTTGTCGCCCATCACGTCCCAGCGGCCGGATTCCTGCCAGATCTCAGCGGGATTGAGGGCCGGGAGCAGCATCTCCTGGGCGCCGATGGCATCCATTTCCTCGCGCACGATCTGCTGAATTTTCAGCAGGGAACGCTGCGCGAGGTAGAGATAACTGTAAATGCCGGCGGCGAGTTGGCGGACGTAGCCCGCGCGCAGGAGGAGGCGATGGCTGGCGACCTCCGCATCGACGGGGTCTTCTCGCAACGTGGGGATGAAGAGCTTGCTCCAGAGCATAGTTTTAAGGGGAGTTTTCAGTTTAGCAGTGACGGGGAATGGCCACGGATTCGAAGCCAGGAAGCCTGGGCTCGATGGCGGCTTGTTGGGCCTCGGGAGGGCTCCTCGAAAGCTATGAAACGATTCGAGTTGCAGGCCGGATCGGTTTCCAAGGCAGTGGATTCAAATTGGCTTCGTTGGTGAAAAACGGCTACTCCGCTCCCGGCAGTTCGGGGGGGGTGCGCAAGGCGGGCTTGCTGGAAATTGGTGTCGTTGGTGGTGTGGGCTTGATGCGCTGTGGTTTGTTTGCCGGTTGTCATTTTTGCGTTTTCCCTTACTCTCAATCATTGGTTTAGCAGAAGGGGTTGGCGGGGATTGTTCCGCGTGTCGGTAAGTCTCTGGTTTTGTTGGCAGAGAAACTTCAAAATAAATGTGAATGGCCCTGGCGGGTTGGGCGAACCCTCGCAATTGGCCGTATCCCCGAGGGTGAGATCGCCGCGGCACGGCGCTTCCTGGAGAATCTCGCCGCCAGCGCGGCGTTACGTGCCACGCTGTCGGGGCTCCCGGACGATGAGCCGGGATGTGGAGTCCATCGCGCGTGCCCAGAGGGACATTGAGGCGGGCAAAGTCGCTTCGCATTTTTACCGGGCCCGCTGGGTAACCGCGATGGCTCTCTACCTCTGGGCTACTATGGACGAATGTTGCAAGCTGGACTGCCGTTGGCAGGGGCTCTGGCCGGGAATAAGCGCCTACAACGATCCTGGATTCCCGGTATGACCAGAACCTTGTGCGCTGTGGTGGTAGTGCTTTTATTGACGACGATGCGCATTTCGGCGCATCACTCATTTTCGGCCGAGTACGACGAAAAAAAGCTCGTTACGGTCTCCGGCGTCGTTACGGGTTTTCAATGGACCAATCCACACGCCTGGCTGTATGTCGACGGGAAGGATGAAAACGGCAAGGTCGCCAGTTGGAGTTTCGAAATGGGTAGCCCCAACGGCCTTGTTCATCGGGGATGGACGAGGACCGATTTGAGAAAGGGCGATCCGGCAACGGTGGACGGCTATGCGGCGAGGAACGGCAGCAATACGGCTAACGCCCGCATTGTCACCCTGCCGGACGGCCGCAAGCTATTCGGGGGATTCCAGAGCACTCCCGGCGCCCCCGCCAGACCCTAACGCGCTCAAATAATCCGCGAGCGTCGCATCCATACGCTGGTACAGGAGCGCATTGAAGCTCTCGGATCCCTGCCCAGCCTGGGCCGCTTGCAGACTGCGAATGTACTCCAGACGGTCCGCGGGGCGAACCGCGACCGGGGGATATCCGCTGCGAAGCAGGATCAGATTCATCAATAAGCGGGCGGTGCGTCCGTTGCCATCGTTGAATGGGTGGATGTCCACCAGGCGGCGATGGGCGGTGAAAGCGGTTCCGAGCGTATCGGGCGCGGTTCCCAGCCAGCCTGCAAAGTCGCCCATGAGGGGCGGGATTTCGGCCGGCGATGGAAACGTGTGCCGGCCGGTTTCGGTGCGGACGTAGCGGGGAAGATCGGCATAGCGCCCGGCAATATCGGGACGGGAACGCTGCGTAACCAGTCGGTGTAAATTGCGCACGTCGCTTTCCGTCAAGCGGGTCGCCTGCCGGGCAAGTTCGCGAACGTAGCGAATGGCGTCATAGTGATCGAGCGCTTCCAGGTGATCCTTGAGGGGCTTGCCGCCGATGGTCACGCCCTGCTCGATCACCAGCGTCGTTTCGACGGGGCTGAGCGTGTTGCCCTCGATGGCATTCGACGCCCAGGTGAGTTCGATATCGTAATGATGCTCCAGATTGGCCAGCGCTTCTGGCGACAAGGGCCTCAAGCTGTCAAGTTGTTCTTTTTTAATTGCGATGGCGGCGGTCAGGTCGGACATTCAAACTTGATCCGCGTCGCGATGGGCTGCGTCGAGGGTGAAGGCCGGGCTGCAGACCGCGATGTACTCGGCGCCATCCGGCTCCGGCGTGCTGTAGCGTACCCACTCGCCTTTGTGCGTGATCACGGCCTGGCCGGCATGGACATCGAGCGCGCCCTCGTGGTGCTCGACCCGCAGCATCCCCGCCAGCACCACGGTGAACTCGTCGAAATCCGGCGTCTGCCCGGGTTCCACCCAGCCGCCGGGGCTGCGCATGTGGGCCACGCTCAGGCCGCTGGTTTCGGAATTGACGCGCCCGATATATTCGTCGATCAGTTTGGGTTTGGTTCCCGCTGCGGCGACGCGGGCCGGTTTGCGGATCAGGATTGGACTCATCGAAGCTGGACTCATCGAAACTCCGGAGGGTGATTCATGCATCTAACGATTTTGATTATCCCCCGAGGGGTTAGGGCCGCGCGACCCGCCCTCCCCAAAAGGGATACTTGATCCCTTGCCCCAATCATGCCTAAAATGACGTTTTTGCTGGATGCGGATAATTACGGAGGTCCAGCGTACGAAACCATGACCCCGATGGACGATTTCGACCCGCAGGCCCCGCAGCGCGAGGCGGCTTTTTTCTACGGTCTGTTTCTGCGCGGTCACTCGCTCGACGCCCTTCGCCAGGATATCGACGTGCCCCGGCGGGTAATCGATAAATGGATCAAAGGAAAGGACTTTCAGGGTACTTTTCGCCACGATCTGGATCGCGTTTACCAGTACCGGAAGCGAGTCCTGGCGATTTTCGAAGGCTTGGTTTCGAACGATGACGCCCGGATGCAGGTGCAGTAGGGATAAGAAGAGCTGCGGGCAGATCGGAAATCTGCCCCACGTTAATGCAGGGTTCCGGTCAGGTCTTCAGGGCGCTTGACTCCCAGTTTTGGCAACAACCGATCGAGTTGTCGGGCGATTTTCAGGGGCGCCTGCGGGTCCCAGAACGTCGCCGTACCTACCTGAACCAGCGACGCTCCGGCGATGAGGAACTCCGCGGCATCCTCGCCTGAGGCGATTCCCCCCATACCAATCACCGGGATTTTCACTGCCTGGGCGGCTTGATGCACCATGCGCAGGGCAATCGGCTTGATGGCCGGAC
Source organism: Terriglobia bacterium (assembly GCA_963719785.1). GTDB lineage: Bacteria > Acidobacteriota > Terriglobia > Bryobacterales > Bryobacteraceae > BOG-234. The sequence continues at coordinate 260,561 of CAVRCX010000017.1, read as the reverse complement.
CAGACAGCCCGCCGTAACCGGCACCTATCCGCGGTTTTCTGGTTTTCGAATCGATGGCCAGAGCAACGAACGTGTTTACCAGCGAGATGGCGTCCGCTCCGCTCTGTTCCGCAACACGCGCGAAGGGTTCAATGGCCGCCACGTTGGGCGATAGTTTAACGATCAACGGCCGCTTCGCTACCGTGCGGACCTGGGCGGTCAGATCTGCCAGCGCCGCTTCGTCCACTCCGAAGGCCAGGCCGCCGTGTTTGGTGTTGGGGCAGGAGACGTTAAGCTCGTAGGCCGCCACGCCTTCAGCGTCGTTGAGTATGCGGGCCACTTCCACGTAATCCTCTACGGCGTAGCCGAAGACGTTGGCGATCACGGGCGTCCGGCAACGCCGCAGGGCCGGTAGTTTCTCCGCAACGAAGGCGCGCACACCCACGTTTTGGAGGCCAACAGAGTTGATCATCCCGGCGCGCGCTTCCCACAGGCGAGGGGCGGGATTGCCGCGAATGGGCTCTCTGGACAGGCCCTTGACGACGATGCCGCCGAGCCCGTTCAGATCGACCAGCTTTTCGAATTCGACGCCGTAGCCGAAGGTGCCAGAGGCGGTCAGCACGGGATTGCGGAATTCGATGCCGCAGACGGTCATCGCGGGGCCTTCACGGGTGGGGCAACTTCATGCCAACCACCAATGGCCTCGCCCAGCACGCGTCCGGTGGCGGAGGGTGGCAGACTCAACCCGAAGGATCGCGCCAGAGTGGGCGCCACGTCGATGGCTGCGACCGTGTCTTCGATGGTTCGCGCACGGAACATGGGCCCGTAGAAAATCAGCGGCACGCGGGTGTCGTAATTGTAGACCGAGCCGGCGGCTACCACGTCGACGGTCTCATCGTGATGAGCCGGGTAGGAAAGTATGACGTCGCCGGAGCGGCCGGCGAAAAAGCTGTTGGCGAAACGTTCGCGCCAGGGGCCGGTGAAGGAAGATTCCCCATCGGCGGTGTAATAGCCGGCAATCTTTCGCGTACCCATAGCGGCCTGGGCGGCTATGCGGCGCGCTTCGTATATGTCGAGATTGGCCGCGCGCAGGCTTTTCGGATTCAGATAAAGGAACGGATAAAGGTACGCATCGACATAATTCCGCTGCGTGGAAGCAGTGTCGAGAATGGATGCCATACGCGCCTGCACGGCCTCGGCGATTGCGGTGCCTGGAACTGCTTGCCGTGTGGGGGATTTGTTGTCCAGCCCATGCGCGCCGGTGAAAGCGACGGCATAATTCTCTTTGCCGACTCGGTTATCGAGCAGGTCGAGGAGGGACGCGATCTGCTGGTCGCCGTGCAGCACCATGTCCCGCATCAAGGGGGAATCGGCGCCGGTTTCGAGCCCAAGCGCCCCGAACGAGCCGGCCAGCAGCGTGACGATATCGAGGCCGCCCGGTGTGCCCAGATGTTCGACACCCAGATGTTCCTGCAGGATCGCTTCCCGGGCGAGGGCGAACTGATTGGCCAGAGCGAAGGGCGAAGCGCTGTACAGTGCCGGAAAATCCTGGCCGTCGAGTATACGCAGGGGTTTCGATCCGTCCACGGGGAGCCACGGGGAGCCACGCCATTTCGAGGGATCGTTCGAGGCCTCGAAACTGCGGAACCAGTCGGGGACGGCGTCTGGTTTTGTCGACCAGCCGGAAACCGTTGCGAGGCAAGCGCGGGTGCAGTTGCAGCCGCCGAGAAAGGCTGCGCCCGCGCCGGACGCGATAGTAAAGACGCGGTTGCTTTCACTTTCGAGCGCGCAATCGAATAAGGTTCCAGCCTGGAGCGCCGACGCGCTTGCCGCCTTTGGCTCGGTAGACGAAGGCTCCAGCCAACGGCCCGCCACGATGCCATGCAGGGAGGGCCAGGCTCCTGTCAGCAAAGTCGCCAGCCCGGAATCGGTGAATGCGGCGGCATCGAACTGGCAATCGGGAAAGTAGGCGCCACCTTCGATCAGCCTGCGAAATCCTCCGGGCGCGAGGGAAGGCCAGAGGTCGTCGAGATAGTCGGGCCGGAATTGGTCCGCAATAATCCAGACCAGCAATTTGGGGCGCTCCGCCGCGCGCAAAAGGTCGAGCTTAAGTACGGCAGCACTGGAAAGTATCCTCGCACAAAACTGGCGCCGGGAGAAACTCATTACCGTCAGGAGTTTAGCAGAGACTAGTACTTATCCCAGTACTAGTGATACACTCTGAATTTCGGACCGGATTCATCGATTTGAATTGTACGGAAGAATTCATATATGGACGCGGGTATTCTCGGTCTCAGGGCGTGGCGTCAACGGAAAGGCATCAGCCTCGATGCGATTGCCGCGTCTACCAAATTGAGCGTGCGGCATCTCGACGCCATCGAGTCGGGCGATTTTCGCAAACTTCCGGGCGGCATTTACAACACCAACTACATCCGGCAATACGCACGCGCCATCGATTTCGATGAAGCCGAAATTCTGGCTTATTATCACGGTAAAGAGACAACGTCCGTCGAGGCGCGAGCCACACTTCCAATTCGTAACCGTTTAAGCCTTTTTCAAGCTTAATCCACTTCCGGCGTTTTATGCGTCGCCTGGCGTGGCGCCGCCGGACGGGCTTTAAGCATTTTATCCAGTTCCGCCCTGATATTTACGTCCGCATTGGAAAGAAATTTCTCGGGGGCGGGGTCGGTTCCGTCCGGGACATACTGAGACCGAACCATGCCGGCTTTATCGATGAAAATCAGATCAGGTACGAAAGGCGGGTTGGTAATCTGCTCGAAATCCATCACGGATTTCAGGTTGGAATAGCCGCAGGGGAAATTCACCCCGAATATCTGCACGAATCTCTGCACCTGAGACGCCGCGTTCTGATCGAAGGTGACGCCCAGAATCTGAACGCCCTTGTCGGCGTATTCTTTCTGCACCTGCGCGAGGACCCCGGCCATCTTCTGGCAATGCGGGCAGGTGGTGAACATAAAGGCCAGCACGACCGTCTTGCCGCGGTAGGAGCTCAGCAGCAGTTGCTTGTTGTCCGGCATCTGGATGACGAATTCGGCCGCCTTGCGCGGCACTTGCGGCGCTGCCGTGAAGGCCGCGGTCGCGAGCAATAAACCTGCCAGCAGGGATACGATGAATCTGCGCATGGGTTTCATTATTTCACGAATGCGTGAGCTCCGCATCGCCGGGCGCGGATTGCGCGGGGGCGGGAACATGCCTGCGCTGCGCCCGGAAAGCGCCAACGGTCACGGCCACGGCAATCGCAACCAGCACGCCATCACGCAGCATGGTCTTCGGTCCGAGCGCCTCGCCGGGTCCGAAACATCCACAATCGATCTTCAGCCCCATGGCGTAAGAGCGCACCATCATGCTGAAGAAAAAGCCCAGCATCAGGCTGGCGAGCAGTGCGGACCAGCGCAGCCAGAAGCCGGAAAGCAGCGTTATGCCGAGCACCAATTCGCACCACGGCAGCGTCTTTGCCACCGGCTCGAGAGCGCTGTCGGGAAGAATGCCGTAGCCGTTGAGCGAGGCGGCAAAGGTGATCCACGGCGCGCTCAGCTTGACATACGCCGCGTAGAAAATCACGCCCCCGATGATCAGGCGTCCCAACAGCAGCAGAGCGCGTGTCCTGGTCACCTGCCCGCCTTCTGTTGAAGATATGTCTTGAGAACCGAATAGGGCATGTTGTAAAGGCCGGTGATGCGTTCGCGCTTGCCGCTCCCGTGCGGGCCCGAGATCACCATGAAGGGGGTTTCCGTTAAGCCATCGGTATTGCCCTGGGCGGTGTCCTGCTTCACTGTTTCTTCCAGCCAGGGGTCGGTCTTGACGATCTCGCGCACCTGCTGCATCTCGCCGGGCGGCAGCACCTTGGCGACCTGCGCGTCCACATTGCCGTTTTGCGACCATTCAGGCTGCGTGTCGAAAAGCTGTTTGGCGACCAGATCGTAACGGCCGATTTCCCCCGCGGCGTTGGCATAGCGTGTGGCCAGTGGGCCGAACTGATGCATGGGCAGCGGGAAGTCGCGGTGAATCAGGTGAACCTTGCCGGTGGCCACAAAATCGGCGATCAACGTTGGGAGCTTGTCCAGATAGAAGACCCGGCAGGAGGGGCACTGATAATCGGTGTAGAGATCGATGGTGACCGGCGCGTTGGGGTTGCCGGATTCCTTAAAGTTGCGCAGGGGCGCGCCGGCCGTCTTATGTTCGGCCGAGGAGGTCTTGTGCGGCGCCGCGGTCTGGGCGGTCAGCAGGGCGGGAACTAACAGGAGAAGGAAGCGCATCAGTTCTTATTATGTAGTATTGACGATCCTGCGCGCTCCTTGAACTCACTCCGCCTGTATTTCACAACCGGCGGTTCGCGGCTCCGCAACGGCCGCCCGCGTGGTGTATCCGAAATTCCTGCCCAGGACATGCGGCGATCAGCCGCGTTCTCGGAAATCTTCAAAGACACGACTGATATCTGCGTGTCCGACGGATGGCAAAGAGACTACAGATCGCCTCTATTATGTAGTAATGACCGACGCGGCGCTGCTCGAACACATTCTGCAACAAGGGCGCGGCCGCACCAGCCTCAAGCATCTCTTCCGCGATCTGCGCGTGCATGGCGAAGATCGCGACCGCATAGAAGCTGCGCTTGACCGCCTTACCGCCCGCGGCGAACTGGTCGAGATGCACAACGGGCACTACATGGCGACGGCGGGAAATCGCGAATTCGCGGTGGGCCGTATCAGCATCCATCGCGATGGCTTTGGTTTTCTGATTCCCGACAAGCCCATTCCGAATGTGGCCGGCGACGTCTATCTGAGCAAGGAAGCGCTGCGCGGCGCCATGAACGGCGACCGGGCCATGGTGCGCGTAACTCATACCGGGCAGGGACGCACCGAGGGCGAGATCCGCAAGATTCTGAAGCGCGCGCATCCGGCGGTGGTGGGGGAATTTCGCATCACAAAGCGCGGCATGTTTGTAGTGCCACATGACGAGCGCCTGCGCGAATGGATCGAGATCCCGCTCGATCTGGCCATTCCGCCGCCCGCCGAACAAGTGAATCGTATCGGCGCCAGAGCCATTGAAATATCCGACCCGAGCGATCTGGACGGCATGATCGTCAACGCCGAAGTGCTCGAATACGGCGACGATCGCAGCCATCCGGTGGGGCGCGTGATTGAGGTGCTGGGGGCGCCGGACGATTTCGGAATCGACGTCGAGATCGTCATCCGTAAGCACCATCTGCCGCATCGGTTCCCGCCGGACGTTGTCGAGCAGGCGCAGTCTACGCCTTCCGTGATTACGTCCGAGGAGATGAAAGGACGGCGCGATTTCCGCGAGTTGCCCATCGTAACCATCGACGGCGAGACGGCGCGCGATTTCGACGATGCGGTGTTGGTGGATAAGCTTCCCAGCGGCCACTTCGGGTTGCAGGTTCACATCGCGGACGTGAGCCATTACGTGAAGCCGGGCAGCCCGATGGATAACGAAGCCCGGCTGCGCGGCACCAGCGTCTATTTTCCGGATCGCGCGGTTCCTATGCTGCCGTATGAGCTTTCGACCGACATCTGTTCGCTGAATCCGCATGTGGATCGACTGGTGATGTCGGCGCTGATTGAGCTCGATCGACAGGGCGAGCCGGTGTCGTTCGAGTTTTGCCGCGGCGTGATTCGCAGCGCCGAGCGCATGACTTACACGAGCGTGCACGGTCTGCTCGAAGGCGACGCCACTCTGCGTGCGCGCTACGCGCCTTTGGTGGAGCGATTCGCCACCATGCGCGAACTCGCCGAAATTCTGATGCGCAAGCGCTACCGGCGCGGGTCGATCGATTTCGATTTGCCCGAACCGCAGATCGAGTTCGACCAATTCGGTCAGATGATCGGGGTGACGCGCAGTTCGCGCAACATCGCGCACCGCATCATCGAAGAGTTCATGCTCACCGCCAATGAAGCCGTGGCGGCGCATCTGGAGCAGACCGGCCATCCCGCCATCTATCGCACGCACGATCAGCCCGATCCGAAGCGCGTGATGGATTTCGAGGAGGTGGCCACGCAGTTCGGTTATTCGCTGGGCATCGGCGCGATTCCGATTTCGAAGCATCGTTACAAGGAAAAGAAGGCCGAGGGGCGCAAGGTTTATAAAGACGTGGTGCTGCCGGGCGCGATGCCGATTTCGTCGAAGGCGTATCAGAAGCTGGTGGCGAAGATCGAAGGCAAGCCGGAGGAGCGCATCCTCAGTTACCTGATGCTGCGGTCGTTGAAACAGGCGCGCTACAGCGAAGAAAACACCGGCCACTTCGCGCTGGCAGCCACGCACTACACGCACTTCACGTCGCCCATTCGACGCTATCCCGATCTGATCGTGCACCGGCTGCTGGCGGCGTCGCTCGACCACAAGACTTATTCAAGCGAGGCCGAGCTCAAAGTGATTGCGCACGACTGCTCGGCGACGGAACGCCGCGCCGCCGATGCGGAGCGTGAGCTGGTCGAATGGAAAAAGGCGAAGTTCATGGAAGGCCGCGTGGGCGAGGAGTTCGATGGCCTGATTATCAGCACGGCGCGCTATGGGGCATTTGTGGAGCTGACGGAATTATTTGTGGAAGGGCTGGTGCCGATCGATACGCTGCCCGGCGACCATTACACGTATCAGGAAAATGTGCGCAAGATCGTGGGCCAACGGACGCGGCGCGAATTCTCCATCGGCGATAAGGTGCGGGTAATTCTGGAGAGAGTAGACCCGCTGGAGCGCAAGCTGCAATTCTCTATTGTCGAGCCGGTGGTGGTGAAGAAGAAAAAGAAGAAAAAAGCGGAGTAGAGAGTACTCCTGCTAACCTGACCCACCGCCGCATTATGGTAAGATCTTCATTAACTACAATGGTTCAGATTGTGCCATCCATCCTCTCGGCGGACTTCGCCCGCCTGGGGGAGGATATCGCCACGGTGGAGCGCGGCGGGGCCAAAATGCTGCACGTCGACGTGATGGACGGGCATTTTGTTCCGAATCTGACGCTCGGCCCTCCTCTGGTTCAATCGATTCGCAAGATTACGCAGTCGACGCTCGACGTTCATCTGATGATCACGGATCCGGATACTTATGCGCCGATCTTTATAGATGCGGGGGCTGATCAGGTTTCGGTGCATTACGAGGCCGCCGTACACCTCGACCGGACCTTGCACAATATCAAAAATCTGGGAGCGCGCGCGGGTATCGTGTTGAATCCGGCGACTCCGGTGAGCGTACTTGAAGACGTGATCGATGTGTGCGATTTCGTTTTGATCATGAGCGTCAATCCGGGTTTCGGCGGGCAGGCTTTTATTCCGAATTCGCTGAATAAGATTCGGCGGCTGGATCGAATCCGGCGGGAGCGGCAACTCGATTTCGCCATCGAGATCGACGGCGGCGTGAGCCACGAGAATGTGGAAGCGATCGTGCGCGCGGGCTGCAACTGGATGGTGGCCGGATCGCATGTGTTCCATAGTGCGGACCCTGCCGCAACCGTGAAGGACATGCAACAGTTGGCGGAAGACGCGGCGGCGATCAAGGTTTGAGACTTAGCTTGAGAACGACACGATTTAACGCATGGCGGGCGGATGGTCACCGGCATGCGGCAAGAGAATAAATATCCGATGCAAAGACGCAATCCTATCCTCGTAATTACGGCAAGCCTGCTGGCGGTGATGCTGCTTTCGGGCTTCGGCTTCCCCTATCCGTTCAAAAAGAAAAAGTACGAGACGCCGATTTCGAAAGACACGCTGCAGCCCGACAAGGTGTTGTTCGACCGTGCCATTCACAACATCGAGAAGGGCAACTACGAAATTGCGCGGCTGACCTTGAATACGCTCATCAACACCTACGACACCAGCGAGTATCTGGCCAAGGCCAAACTGGCCATTGCCGACAGCTGGTTCCGCGAGGGCGGGGCGCATGGACTGGCTCAGGCGGAGGCGGAATACAAAGATTTCATCCTGTTCTATCCGAATATGGAAGAGGCGGCGGAATCACAGTCGCGGGTTTGCGAGATTCACTACAAGCAGATGGAGAAAGCGGATCGGGATTCGGCGCAGGCGCAGCGGGCCGAGGACGAATGCCGCACGGTGATTACGCAATTCCCCAATTCGAAGTTCGTCAAGGCTGCCGAGCAGCGTGTGCGCGACGTGCAGGAAGTGCTGGCGCAGAAGGAATACAACACCGGCGAGTTCTATCACCACAAGCTGAGCTACCCGGCGGCGGCGAGCCGTTTCGATTATGTGTCGAGGCAGTATCCGCTCTACAGCGGCACCGATCAGGTGTTGTGGGAACTGGCGGATTCGTATCGCAAGATGGGTGATCGCTTCGAAGATAAAGAGGGCGACGCGCTGACCAAAATCGTGAAGGATTACCCGTTGAGCCCGCACGTTGATGCGGCGAAGGAGCGGTTGACGGCGCTGAAGAAACCGGTGCCAGCTGCCGATCCGGCGGCTTATGCACACATGAAGTATGAGTTGGAGAATCGGCATAAGCTGGGGATCGTAGCGAAGTCGCTGGATCTGGTTTCGGGACGGCCGGATACCAGTCTGGCGGCCAAGAGCGGGACGCCGACGATGACTTCGCTGAAGCCTCCGGTGCCGTTGAGCGTGCCCGCGGTGGCGGCGGGAACACAGGCGGGCGTCAGCGATGTGGTGGGCGGCGTGGTGAGCGATACGACGGCGATCGATCAAGGTAAGGACGTGCGCATGAGCGCGCAGAACGGCACCTTGGCTCCCGATGCGTCGGGCACCGGCGAGAACAAGGCCAGCGTGGGTTCGAACGGCGAGACCAGTTCGGCAACAGAGGCCGCGGCGAAACCGGAACCGCCCCCGCCCTCGAATCACATGCCGACGGCGAAGCAGATCAAGGATTACCAGAAGGCTCAGGCCAAGGCACAGCAGAAGGCAGCCAAGGCGGCAGCGAAGAAGAACAACGACAAGGCCATGCCGCCGGCTCCGGGTACGCCGGGTGCTCCTGGTGCGGTTCCGGGCACGATTCCGGCGGCCAGCGGCCCTGTTACGCCGGCGCCGCCTGCCCAGGCTCCTGCACCTTCGACGCTGCCGGTTCTGGGATCTCAGCCGATAGCGCCTCGATGAGCCGCATTCTGCTTGCCGACGACAGCCCGCATGCACAGCGGATGGGCGAGCGGATTCTGCGCGATGAAGGCCACGAAGTTATCACCGTCAGCGATGGCAAAGTCGCGGTGCTGCGCTTCGACGATGCGCAGCCGGATCTGATCATTGCGGATATCTCGATGCCCGAGGTGTCGGGCTTTGAGTTGTGCGAATACGTGAAGGCGCATGGCGGGGCTCCGGTGCTGTTGACGGCGGGCGCGGTGGAGCCGGTGGATGAGAAGGAAGTCGGCCGTGTGCGCGCCGACGGGGTATTGAAAAAGCCGTTCGAGGCGAGTTTGTTGCTGGAGGCGGTGGAGCGCTTCGTCGGCGGCTCAAACAAGAAGCGGGCGGCTGAGGCGGACAAGAAGTCCGCGGCGCCGGCCGCTCCACGTTCGGTTGCCATTATCGATCCGGAGCAGGTGCGGGCGGCGGTTACGGTGGCGCTCGATGCGGCCATGCCGGCTCTGATCGACACGCTTACGGAGCGGGTAGTAGCGGCGTTATACGGGCGTAAGCCTGGGGCAGGGCAGTATGGATCTCGGACTCGCAAGTAAAACGGCGTTGGTGCTGGCCGCGAGTAAGGGTCTGGGGCGGGCTTGCGCCATGGCTTTGGCTCGGGAAGGCTGCCGAGTGATGATCGGGTCGCGGGATTTGGCACAGTTGTCGCGGACTGCGTCGCAGATCCGCGAGGCGACCGGCGCTGACGTGCGGTTTCAATCCGTGGACGTTACAGATGTCGGCCAGGTGCAGGCGATCTTCGATGCTGCGGTGATGGCGTTTGGGCGGGTGGACGTGCTGGTGAATAACGCCGGTGGTCCTCCGTTCGCTCCTTTCGAAAGCTTTGACGATGCGGCCTGGCATAAGGCGCTGGAGTTGAATCTCATGAGCACGGTGCGCTTCAGCCGTTTGGTGTTGCCGGGGATGAAGGCGGCGCGCTGGGGGCGGATCGTGAATATTGTGAGCCTGGGGACGAAGAGCGTGCTTCCGGGATCGGTGCTTTCGACAGCCGGGCGGCTGGGGATTATCGGCATGGCCAAGCTGCTTTCCGACGAGGTGGCGGAGTTTGGCATCACCGTCAACAATGTGGCTTCGGGGATTATTCTGACGGATCGTGTGCGGCAGACTTCGCTGAAGCAGCGGCTGGATCGGGGCATGGACGAGGCGGCGGGGCTGGCGAATATCGCGCAATCGATTCCGGCTCGGCGGGTGGGGCGGCCGGAGGAGTTGGCGGCTTTGGTGGCGTTCCTGGCTTCAGAGGGCGCGGGTTATATTACGGGGACGACCATTCCGGTGGATGGGGGCTTGGTGCGGGCCATCATGTAGGGGAAAGCAAAGCGCAGGCGAAAACGCCTACACCACAGAGATAAACTGGACTGGAATGCCAGATAACAGTTTTGACGTTGCGTCGCAGATTGAAATGCCGGAGGTGAAGAATGCCATCCAGCAGGCTCTCAAAGAAATTACTACCCGGTATGACCTGAAGGACTCGAAATCGACCATCGAGTTGAATGAGAAAGACAAGAAGATCGACCTCGTAAGCGCGGACGATTTCAAGCTGAAGGCGGTGGTTGAGATCCTGCAGCAGAAGTTGGTCAAGCGCGGGGTTCCGCTCAAGAATCTGACTTATGGGACGATTGTGAAGGGCGGCGGGATGACTGTGAAGCAGGATGTTTCTTTGCAGTCGGGGATTGCGATTGAGAAGGCGCGCGACATTGTCAAGAAGGTCAAGGACAGCAAGCTGAAGGTGCAGGCTTCGATTCAGGGCGATGTGGTGCGGGTGAGCGGTAAAGACCGCGATACTCTGCAGCAGGCGATTGCTTTGTTGAAGGGCGCGGATTTTGGGATCGACTTGCAGTTCATTAATTTCCGCACCAACTGACTGAGCCCCGAACTTGCCTCGACGTATTGAATCCCTTTTCATCGACGGGCCGGCGGGACGGCTGGAGGCTTTGCTCGAGGAGCCGGAGGATTCGACAGCGCGCGAGGCGTGTTTGGTTTGCCATCCGCATCCTTTGTACGGCGGGACTATTCATAACAAGGTCGTGTATCGGATGGCGCGGGGGTTGCGGCGGTCGGGCAGCGTGGTGCTGCGATTTAATTTTCGCGGGGTGAACCTGAGCGAAGGGTCGCATGATCACGGGCATGGTGAGTTGGAGGATGCACGTGCAGCGCTTGAGTTCTTGCGTTTGCGGTATGCGGACCTGCCTTACTCTTTGGCCGGGTTTTCGTTTGGATCTCGGGTTATTTTGCGATTGGGATGCAGTTTGGGGGAGCCTCGGCCGGCTCGTTTGATTGCGGTGGGGTTTCCTACTGAGATGGGGCATTTCGAATACCTGAGAGAGTGCAGAGTTCCCAAGTATTTTCTGCAGAGCACTCAGGATGTGCATGGGCCTCGGCTGGCTTTGGAGGCCGCGTTTGAAAGGTTCGCGGCGCCTAAGGCGCTCGAGTTTATTGAGGCTTCGGATCATTTTTTTGCGGGTTCGTTGCAGGCGCTTGAGGATGCGGTTGCGGAGTTGGCTTGCTGAGCGGCGGGCCGATTACCAATCGGCCGCAGGTTAACAACCTGCCAGGAGCTTTTATGATCGGGAAGGATTTATGATTAGCCGGCGGGGTTTTGGTTTAGCTTCATTAGCTGGTTTGGGATCGCTCTGGGCGCAGACTACTAAGGCTGGCGATATGGTTACGGGTTACGTTGCGGAATTTATTGTTAAGACCCGGTATTCGGATATTCCTTCCGAGGTGATTGAGCTTTCCCGGAAATCATTGCTCGATGGGTTGGGACTGGCTTTGTGCGGGTCGGTTGCCGCTTCTGGTGAGATTGTGCGGACGTATCTGAAGAGCCTTAATGCCACGGGCTCGGCCACTGTGTTTGGGTCCTCGTTGAAAACTCCGGTTCGTTTTGCGGCGTTTGCCAATGCGATCGGGATTCATGCGGACGACTATGACGATACTCAGTTGGCGGTGGCCGGGGATCGGGTTTATGGGCTTTTGACGCATCCTACGGCTCCGGTGCTTCCGGCAGTCCTCGCGGCGGCGGAAACGCGCGGGTTATCAGGCAGGGATTTGATGCTGGCCTATAACGTGGGCGTGGAAGTGGAGTGCCGGATCGCGGAGGCGATGAATCCTCGGCATTACGAGGATGGTTTCCACTCTACTGGCACGGTCGGTGCGTTGGGGTCTACGGCGGGCATGGCGAAGATTTATGGTTTCGATCGCGCGCATGTTTTGACTGCGCTCGGAATTGGCGCGAGCGAGGGCGCGGGGCTGCGGGAGAATTTCGGCACCATGACCAAGCCTTTCCATGCGGGGCGGGCGGCGGAGAGCGGCGTTGTGGCGGCAGATTTTGCGGCGCTGGGATGGACGGCGGCGGACGACATCCTCGAAGCTCCGCGCGGATTCTTTCATGCCGAGGGTGGTGGTTTCGATTCTTCGGCGATCATGGGGAAGCTGGGTAATCCATGGACGTTTGTGGCGCCGGGCGTTTCGATTAAGCCGTTTCCCTCGGGATCGCTCACGCATCCGGGGATGTCGGCAATGTTAGCTCTGATCAAGGAGCACAACATTAAAGCGGATCAGGTGGAGCATGTGCGCGTGGGGACGAATAAGAATTCTCCGAACGCTCTGATTCATCACAACCCGACGGATAATCTGCAGGCGAAGTTCAGCATGGAGTTTTGCATGGCTTCGCTGCTGCTGTATGGGAAGGCGGGGCTGACTGAGTTTACGGATGAGGTGGTGAATCGGCCGGAGGTTAAGGCGATGATCCGGCGGGTGGAGTTTGGAGTGGACCCGGTGGCGGAAGCGGCTGGATACAACAAGATGACCACCATTATTGAGATCAGGCTCAAAGACGGGCGCACGGTTACGGGGCGGGCGGATGTGGCTAAGGGGAATCCGGCGAATCCGATGTCGTTTGCGGAAGAGGCGGAGAAGTTTATGGATTGCTGCGCCTACGCTAAGTGGCCGGCGGATAAGGCGCGGGCAATTGTGGAGATGGTTCGCGGGATTGAGCGGGTTGCGGACGTGCGGGCTTTGACGAGGCTTTGCGCGAGTTAAGAAATGGACGTTCGCCGATTTGAATACATTTCCCGGAACAGGGCCGCCTATCCAGCCTCGGGCTCGAGCGGCCCCATGACCGGAGTGCTCTCGCTCGCCGGCCGAGCGGCCGCGACAGTTACGGGGCGTTTTCCAAATCTCGTTCTGATTGCATTGCGCACCGGAGTCTCGAACCACCAGAAGCTCAGGAGTGAACTGGCGATTAGTACGGCAAGATAGACTGCGAGGCGGCCGGGGCCCAGGTAGTAATGAAACACAAACCAGGCAAGCGGAGCCTGGAGAATGTAGATGCCGTAGCTTGCCTCTCCCAAAACGACCATGGGCGGCAAGGAAAGGATACGGTGCAGAAAAGTGGGTTTTCCGGTGGACAGGGCATAAATGAGAACGGCCCAAACCGGCGCCAGCAGGCCGTTTCCGACAAAAATCCGCGGAACGCCGGTGGTAAAGAGCACACCTGCCGCCGCGACGAGGCTCACGGTCGTCCAGAGTGAGAGGCGCGGGAAGCGATCTCCACTGAGCTGGAATATCCTCCCCAGCATCATTCCAAACAGGAATTCGGGCAAACGCAACAACGGATTAACCATCAGGAGATAACGGACGAAATCCGTTCTCCAGGCGTCGTAAGACGCGGCGGGATTTTCGATAAATCCCAACAGTGGTCCCGTCATGGCAATCAGCCAGCAGACGCCCAGCGCGGCAAAAAGACGGCGCGCCGGAATGCGGCCGACCCATAATGCCGCGATGGGGAAAACCACGTAGAAGAACGCTTCTACCGATACCGACCAGGCGGGAAAATTCCACAAAGTCGCCGTGCTGTTCCACCAACTCTGCTGCAGGACTGCCGTCAGGATGAAGGATGTATAGAACTGCAAGCGTCCCGTGAACAGATCGGCCGAACGATAAGCCTCGAGTCCCATGCCGATCGACAGCAGCAGGGCCAGAGCATAAACCGGATAAATGCGAGCGAATCGGGCCATCCAGAATTTCGTTTTGCCGCCGCGAAACGTACCCGCCGGATTAATGTAGTTCAGGGTCAGGATGTATCCCGACAGAACGAAGAACAAGTCCACTGCGACATAGCCGCGTCCTATGAAATTCATGGCTACCCGGGGCACTTTGGCAGGGTTCACGTTATGAAGCATTACAACCCAGACGGCTGCAAGAAACCGGAGGCCGGTCAGCGCGGACAAACGATCGGGGCTTTTGCGGTCCGACGACATAACGGGGGACATAACGATTGTTGCTCTCAGTGTGCGATTACCGCTCGGCGAAGCGCAAGATCCGGATAGGTCCGAATCGTCAGGCAAGGTGCCCGACATGACCAGGGGGCCGAATACTACGCTACGGACGTGATTCACCACCCAAATTCATAAGACGTGGAGGGTCTAAGCTTACAAACTCCAGGAGCCCATCCTTGCGGGGCCGCGCCGATTCGCGAGACGCTTGAGTCTTGGTACCGGTCGATCCTATGAGATATATGAGAGCCACAGCTTTGACTTACGCGCTGCTCTTTTGCGCCGCGGTTTGTTACGCAGACAACCTCGCTATGACGCCAGTGGGCGGAACCGCGGGAACCGATACGCGCCCGTTTATGATTGGCTGGGAATTCTCGACGTCGGCGATGGTGACGGTATCGGGGCTTGCGTATCTGGACACCACCGGCGCCGGTCTCAATGAGGCCCATACAGTGGGTATTTTCAATGCATCCAGCGGAACCCTTCTCGTTTCCGCCACCGTTCCCGCAGGGGCGTCCGCGACTTATCTCAACGGCTTTCGCGTGGTCCCTGTATCCTACACGTTGCCCGCGGGGACTTATGTAATAGGAGGGCAAAAGAACACAAGCGCAGATAGCTCCATTGAAGCGGCTTCATCTGTCTCAAGTGGAAGTTCCGCGGTTCAATATATTCAGGAACGGGAGCTGCAAACCAGTTCTTTCACAATGCCAACGACCAACTTCCAGCCCAATGAAGCAGGATCGTTCGGTCCGGATTTTACGATCGCCGGCGCGTCCGGCTCTCCTTCCATCACGAGCCTATCCAATTCAGCCAGTTATCAGCCGTCATTCGCGGGAAACACTTACATATCTGTCTATGGAACTAACCTCGCCGTAACTACCAGAACCTGGCAGGCTTCGGATTTCAAGAACGGCACGAATCTGCCAATTTCGCTCGATGGCGTGTCTGCGACCGTGAATGGAGTGTCCGCCTATGTGGAGTATGTCAGCCCGGGGCAAATCAACCTGATAACGCCAAACCTTCCCCAGACAGGCACGGGTATTCCAGTAGTTGTGACAACTCCAGCTGGACCAACAGTAAGCTCGTGGGTCACGATCCAGCCAATCTCACCGGCATTCTTCACCTGGATCACCAATACGCCCGATTCGGGAAAGTATCTGGTGGCACAGCACGCTGCGAGTTACACGAATGTCGGTAAAACCGGTTTGTACCCCAACAGTCCTCCCAACTTTACCACTCCGGCGGTGCCGGGAGAGACAATTATTCTGTATGGCACGGGATTTGGAGCTACAAGTCCTGCCATTGCGCAAGGCATCATAACAGACAAGATTTATCCACTCAGTCCGACACCTACAGCGACCATTGGCGGACTGCCCGCTCAGGTCACGTTTGCGGGCCTCGTTCCACCGTTGTCACAGGTCTATCAGTTCAATATCACAATCCCGGCATCGGTGCCCAACGGAGATCAGACGTTGCTGGTCACGGTTGGGGGCGTTAAGTCAGTGCCGGGCCTGATCACCATTCAGAATTAACTGAAACTGAACTTTAAAATGTGAAAGCATAAATACCGCTCTGCGGTAGCGCTGCTACTTTCAATATTAGGGTTTATTTTGTGAATTAACTCACAGAGTATTGCTTGAAAAGAGATCATATGGGATAAAAAGTACATATGATCTGGCGGACTACTTCAGTTATGCTGCTATCGGTATTTGTACTTCGAGGGGCCGACGTAAGTACGTTCGGAGCGGCCGGAAACGGAATCGTCAACGACACCGCGGCGGTACAGAGCGCGATCAACGCCTGTGGCTCCAATGGAACTGTCACTTTCACGGGCGGCAGCTATCTGGTTTCTGGACTCGCTCTGAAGAGCAACTGCACGCTGGCGGGATCAGGGGGCGCAGCTATTATACTGGCGACGGCTAATAGTTTCATCGCCGACATCAGTCAGCTGACCAACGTCCGCATTACGGGTTTAACTCTCAATTCGAACGGACTGGGGGGAGGGATTATCGCGCAGGGCTACGCCCCGGCCCAGAACATTCAGATAGACCATTGCGTGTTCAGGAACGTACCCGCGACGGCAATATTTCCGGCCAACCTATCGCTTGTGTCCACGTGGGGATTCGTCAACTCCACAATTCAAAACAACACGTTCGCCAACGTCGCCGGAGGAATCTGGCTCACAACCGTGGAAAACACGGGGATACTGAATAACTCTTTCCAGAACGTGACCGAAGGCGATGCCATCTACGTCGCGCCGAATCCCGCGTCATTTCCCAGCGGCGATAATCTGGTCATTACGGGCAATGCGGGAAGTGGTCTGGCACGCATCGGTATCGAACTGTTCCGGCCCGACCCGCCCAATGGCTCGGTGCTGACGGCGCCGGTGGTGCAAAATAATTCCTTCTCGAACTGGACCAGTCCCTCGGGCATGGGCCTGTCGATCACCCACGGAGACGGGGCGATCGTCACCGGCAACAAGATCACCAATGCCACGGGTCCGTGGCAGAACGCGGGCATCGAAATCATCGTGGCCCACGCGCAGGTAACGAATAATGTGATTGCCGGGAACTTCACGGAGGGCATTTCTATTGTGGGCACTTCGTCGCCGACAGTTACGGGGAATATTATCAGCGGGGCCGGGGATACGGGAATTATTCTCGCCTGCGATGTCGCGCGCGATCGCTGCTCAAGCACCAATTCCGTAATATCCGGGAACACCGTCGTGGAACCTCAACTGATCGGAATCAAGCTGGATAACGACTGGAGTAACAGCCTGATCTCGCGGAATACCATTGTGCGCACGGCAGGCTCCTGGCCGGCCGATAATACGGTCATTTTCGCCGGGATCCATCAATCGCCCGCGCCCGGACCCGGGGTGATCGATTCAAACGTGGTGATACAACAGGGAATCACGTGGCCAGGCGGATTCTGGTTTTGCGGAGTTGATGTGAACAGCTCTATGCCGGGATCGTCGATCACGAACAACACGGTTCGCTCCGACACCCCTTATAACTTCGGATCAGGACTGATCGACAACACCGGATCCGCTCTTACAGGTTGGATTGTCAGTGGTAACACGTACCAGAATCTTTGGATGCCGGTAAACTGGTAGATGGTCGACGCTAAACGGCCAGCGTTTCCCGGGCCGGTTCCGCCTCGGTTTGCTGCAGCCACGATTGCGCATACAGGCCGTCGGTCGAAAGCAGCCTGCTGTGTGTGCCGGATTCGATCAGACGCCCTCGATCCATCACATGGATCAGATCGGCCCGCATGGCGATAGTGAATCGATGGGTGATCACCACTGCGGTGCGGCCGGCTGAAAGGGAACGCAGCCTGTCGAACCATTCGGCCTCCGCCCAGGAATCCATGAAACTGGTGGGCTCGTCGAGAAGAATGACGGGAGAGCGGCGAAAAAAGGCCCGGGCCATCGCCACCCGCTGCCACTCGCCCGCACTGAGATCGTTGCCCATGGCAAAGGATTTTCCCAGTGGAGTCGCATAACCGCGCGGCAAGCGAGAGATAACGCCGTGAGCGCCGGCGCCGACTGCTGCGTGGCGAATGGCGGCCAAATCCGCCGAGGTGCCGTTACCGCCTACAGCGATATTCCCGGCGGCGGTGGCATCGTAAGTAACGGGTAGCTGGAAAAGAACCGAGAAGAGGCGTCTCAGATCTTCAAGAGCGAAGTCGCGCAGGTCCGTTCCGTCGATGGTAATTCGTCCGTGCTCCGGATCGTAGAATCTTGCCAGCAGCTTGAGCAAGGTGCTTTTCCCGGAGCCATTGGGTCCGACGATGGCCACGATTTTTCCCGCGGGGATTCTCAAACTGAAGTTGCGGAGAGCTGTGCGATCGCTGTCGGGATAACGGAAAGTCACGTCTTCGAAAACGATTGCATCGCGAAGAGCGCCGGGCGCCTTCACGGGGCGGGGCGGGTCGACCACACGGGGCTTCAGGTCGAGAAACTGAAAAAGGCTGGCAAGAAAGAGGCTGTTGGCGTAGATCTGTCCAAAGCTGCCTGTGGCCGCGCGCATAATACTCTGGGTACCCATGAGAACCTGGTAGAACAGCACCAGATCGCCCAGCGTGCCGGCGCCGCGCAGGGATCGCCATCCCATCCAGCCCATGGAAACGGCGGCGATGGCGGATCCGAAGAGAGCGGCAACCATACGCGCGATGTTTTGTCTGCGCACCAGATCGAGCTTCTGCCCGCGCAGTTTCTCCCGCAAATCGCTGAAAGCGGAGTGAAATGGGCCTGCCAGCTGAAAAAGCCGCATTTCGGCCGCGCTCTCTCGACTGATGAACTTCTGGTCGTAATACTGGGCCCAGCGGCGTTCGGCCGTAGTCCGATGCCACCAATCGTGGTTGAGCCAGTTGTAGCGGATTACGATGTACATTGCCGGCAGGGTACTGAACAACATCGCGAGCACGAGGACCGGACCGTAGGCGAGTATCAGACCGGCCATACCGATGAGCGTTACGCCGTTCTGGATGAGGCTGCCCAGATTATCGAGCAGCGTGACCGGGCGGGAGCCGGCTTCGTCGCGGGCGCGGTAGAGGGAATCGAAGTATTCGGGCGATTCATAGAAAGCCAGATCTACTTCGACGGACTTGCGATGAACCAGGTCGCTGATGTGATCCTGAATCAGTTCCGATTGCGCGGTCCTCACCCAGTCGAGCACTCCCTGCAGAAGCTCTGAAAGGATCCCGACCAGAGCCAGAAGAATGCCGAACACCAAGGCAGGCCGGACGGAGGGCCACGCCCCCCCCGCATGAGTAGCGGCGACGAGGCTGTTCACCAGCCGTCTGGTCAGCGCGATGGTCGCAAGGGGTATGGCGCCCAGCAGGCAAAGCATGGCCAGCCAGCCGATGCTCCATCCACCGGTCGACTCCCAAATCAAGCGCTGGATTCTCGGGAAATAACGCAGTTGTTCGCGCAGTGCCGCGATGCGGGTGCGGAACCCGTCAATCGCAGCCAAGAGAACCTCTGGAGGAGTGTTGTTCGATGCGCAGGGCCAGAGAGGGCAGTTCCTCAGGCGTATCGAAGGTCCGGACGCGGAAGGCGGGGATGCGTCCGGCGAGGTTGGTGCACTGACGCAGATGCTCACCATCGCCCGAATGTCCCCAACGCGTGGGTACGGAATTCCGGATTAGCTCCAGCAGGTATGCGGCGCGCGCCAGGGGAACGAACCCGCTGTCCGCGCCACGAGCAAGGGTATAGATGGTTTTGAGTGGCACGGGGCATTGCGGAAATGCGACGTCCACCGAGCGCGCGCGCTTGGGCTGCGAAGGATGCATCACCGCAAGCGAGTCCTCCGGATAACCGAGCTCCGAGGCAATCTTCGGATATATCTTGACGGCAGGAAAAGCGGGCAATACGGTCAGGCGGGGAGACGACAGATCGATGGCGGCGTTGTCGTCGGCGACCACGGGACAGCCACGGGCATGAAGGGCCGCCGCGACCGAGGATTTGCCCGCCCCGACATGACCGAGAAACGCGATGGCGGAATCGCCCACCTGAACCACGCTGGCGTGAAGAACAAAAAAACCTCGCTGATGAAGAAGGCTTGCCATCATCATGCCTTCCACGTAGAGCCGCAACAAGTCCTCGTCGACGTCCGGTTCGGGAGTAATAATGATCTCGCTGCCGGAACGTACGTGAAATCCGCCGACCGCTGGGAACCAGAAGCGGGCGTCGCCGGCATTTATCGACCGGAAGCTGCGCTCGCCGCGCGCATCGCCTGTCCAGTCTTCCTCGCGGCCGAGCGTCACGAGAACGTCGGGAACACATTTCGGCCCGGCACCGGGCAGGAACTCGGGAAGCGGAAGATCGGACTGGATGCTCAGCCCATAAGCCTTGTAGTGGAAAGGGCGGATACGATCAGGCGACCCAGCCGGCCAAAGGCCGGGCTTTACTATATTTCGGGATTCGATTAAGTGCATCGGCCTTCAGGGAAACAAAAATCGGGGGCGCTCCCCTTGCGGAAGAGCCCCCTCTTGCTTGCACTAACCGCTTATCGGTGTGCCATTGAAAGTATAGCCGTCGCTTACGCCCATGTGTTTGTTCTTGACCAACGTGAGCGTCGCGGCGTCTCCGTAGACTGTCAGTTCGGGTGTTACCCAATCCTTTTGATCGACAGATTGCATGCGTTTTCTCCTTTCCCTGGCCCGACGGCCAGCAAGTTTTCCAGCGGGGCGTCCCATGCTAAAAAACCAGACACCTCGCTGATTAGCGAGACTTGCCAGCATCTGGCGTTCCACGTAGTGGCCACAAGGCTGGTCGAAAGGCCGGTTCGAGTACGCCGGCCGACTGGCTGCGCAGCCCATAAGCCGTGATGAGGGGCTCCCCTTGCGGAGAGAGCCCCCTCTTGCTCGCACTAACCGCTTATCGGCGTGCCATTGAAAGTGTAGCCGTCGCTTACGCCCATGTGTTTGTCCTTGACTAACGTGAGCGTCGCGGCGTCGCCGTAGACTGTCAGTTCGGGTGTTACCCAATCCTTTTGATCGACAGATTGCATGCATTTTCTCCTTTCCCTGGCCCGAGAGCCAGCAAGTTTTCCAGCGACGCTTGGGGGGCGTCTGGAGCTTTTTTCTGAACGGTTTTCGGCGCGGCCTGAGATACGGGTTGGAGGCCAGTCTGTTTCATCCACAACGCAAGATTTGCGGCGGCGAAGAGATGGATAGAGTGCCTGCCGCCCGCGCCCAACGGCGAGGCCTTCCAGCAATCAAGCGACTTTCTCATCGCGGCCATATCGACATAAGCGCCAAAGAGAGGTGTCTGGTCTGCGGCCACCCCCTCCAAAGTTTCGCGCCCGCAATCGAGGAGTTTCCGATGAAAATTGGACGAAAGATTTCCCTTGCTCCGGCGCCATTGAACTTCGGCGGGAAGCACGCCTTCCATGGCGCGGCGGAAAACGGCCCGGTTCCAGCCGGCGGCAAGTTTCTGCCCGGCAGGCAACGCCAGACAGAACTCAATCAGGCGGCGATCGAAGAAAGGGTATCGAGCCTCAACGCCGAACGCCGCGCTGGCTTTATCCGCCATCTCGAGCGCATGAGCGTAAAGCGAAAAGCGAAGCGCCTTGTGGTGATACTCGCGTGCCGTTCTCGGGGGCGCAGAATTCAACAATCCATGGGCCCGCTGCCGCAAGCGCAGACGACGCGCGAAGTCGGGATGCGTCAGCGTACTATTGCCGCGCAATTCACCGAAGCGTCCGTGTAAAAGGCGCCACACGCGGTGCGTCCAGTCAGGAGCCATGTCGCGGAAGCAGTATCGCCAGAGGATACGGCGCGGGTTCGATCCTTCAAACAGATTGGCGGACAACGCGGAGGCTTCTTTGTACAATCGGCGCCATCTGAAGCCGCGCGCCAGTTCGTCGAGCAGTTCGAAACCATGGGAAACCGTGGTGTCGCCATCCAGACCGTCGAGAAACACCCGCACGCCGTTTTCCTGAGCCGAAACGTACATTGCCCAATGCAGATAGAGATTCGGCGCTAAATTGGGCTCGTCCAGATGATGATGAATCCGCGAATAGTCGCTCAGGGGGTTTAGCCGATCGCCGTGGATGAAATGCGCATTGAAGGATCCGGTGCTCAGGACTGAGTCGACGTACTCCCGCTCGTCGATGCTGCGAAGGTCGGATTCCGGCGCGCCGGGAAAGACGACGGAGAAGCTATGGAGCGTGGCCTGCGGATCGACGCCTCGAATCAGATTGCGCGCGGTGCAGGCGATCGCGGAAGAATCGAGACCGCCGCTCAGCGCCGCGCCGACTGGAAAGACGCTGCGTACACGGCATCTGACGGCTTCATCGAAGATCTCACGGAAAGCTTCCGCGTATTCGTTGTCGTTGCGCAGGCGGATCTCGCGGGCCGGATCGAGCTTCCAGTAATTCCGGACCTTGAAGGCGTCTCGCGAAACGGTTAAGGTATGCGCGGCGGGAAGCCGGTAAATATCCTTATAAAACGTGATGGCGCGATCTTCGAAAAGATTGATCAGGTAATCGCCCACGCGCTGCTCGTTAAGAAACGCCGGTATCTCCGTCAGTGCAAGCAGCGACTTGATTTCGGACCCGGTAGCGAAAAGACGCGGTGAAGCAAAGTAGTAAAGCGACCGCACGCCGGCGCTGTCGCGCGCGCAGAACATCTTCTTTTCCCGTTTGTCCCAGATGACGAAGCTGAAGTCTCCGATCAAACGTTCCGGGCAGGACTCGCCCCACTGGGCATAAGCGCGCAGGATCAGTTCGCTGTCGGTGGGTGTTTCGGTGCGCACGGTGTGAAGGGTACGGTTCAGCTCATCGCGATTATCGATGCGCGCGTCGGCGGCAATGACGAACGGCCCCACGCGGGACTCGCAAGGTAAATTCTCAAGCAGAGACTCGGGGGTGGTGCGCAGTAAGCAGTTTCCGAGCGCCGCGGATTCGCTCGCCCAGACAGAGGCATGGTCCGGTCCGCGATGGAGGATCTTGTCAAGCATGGCCGTGGCGTCAGCGGTCCCGGCCTCGCGGCCGTCGCGACGCAGTAATCCAACGATGCCGCTCATCCGATCAGCCCCTCCGCCCCCACGATTGGCACATAGGTTTTTCCACTCGGCGCCGGATTCCCTATAAAGACCTGGTCTGCGCATTCGAGCCAGGCATGGGCCCACAACCTGCCGTCATTCTTCACCACACCGATGCGCAGTTCGCCCTGGTGTCCATAGCGTGCAAGCAGAGCCCGGCCCGCAATGGCTTCCGAGAGGCACGTAGTCCCGACGGGAGAGAAGCGGCTGCCTTGGCGTATGCATCTGGCGAGAGGCCGCAGGCCGATGGGTTTGGCTTCGGGTCCGCGCGGGAATCGGCGATTGATCGCTTCCAGCGCTCCGGCTAAACGACGTGGCGAAGAGGCGAGCAGTGCAACGCGCACCGCGGACATCGCCAACAGAGAGAGAACAAAGGCTTCTCTTTCGGCGGGGTTCAGGCGGAAGAATCGGGAAAATGCCCTCATGGAGTTCGAAAGCTGACGAGGCCCTGGTCGGCCATTTTCTGAAGAAGTGTAAACACCTCGGACTCGCACCGCGCGCGGTCGACTTTGTATTGCGCGAGCAGGTGCAGAACGATTTCCTCCACCGACCTTTCCGACTGGATATAGTTCCACACCGTCCCGCCCACGGAGTTGAGACCGAAGTAGACGCCCGAGACGCAATTGAGAATTACGATTTCGCCCTCAAGGTCGCAGGCTACGGACCCGGGGTTCATCTTCACTACGGAATCAAGCGGAACAGCGACGCCGCTCGTCATAAATATTTTTCCTCCTGAAAGGTAGTGCGCTGGCGAAACATTGCCCAAAGCCTGGGGAACCCATGCTCCCGAAGGAGTCTTACAGGGCGCAGCAGGTAATAGAGGAACGACAAAGATGCGGGAATCGGAAAAAGGCGCCAGTCCCTGGCCAGCGGGTGAGGAATGCGCAAACAGGAGAAGAGCACGATACGGGCCTGATCGAGAAGGCGCTCTCTGCTGCGGAGGTAGAATGCATGCCGCTCAACTTCCCGGCGCGAGTGGGAAACGACGGTTTCGGCAAACAGCCGGTCCTGCGCTTCGCGGGCCAAAATCGCTGCGCGCCGGTCCGCGAGGGCGGAATCGCGGAGACCAGCAGGCACATCCGTCTCACCCTGGCTCGCGGCCATTAGAATGCCGAGATGCAAGCCTCTGGTGGCGCCGGATTCGGCGGCGCGCTGGGCGATACGCTTCCAATCCATGCTGTTTCGCCCTTTGCAAATCATGGCACGGAGACAGGCGATCCATTCCAGACGATCCCACCCATGTTTCGCCCCGTGCACACAGAAATACAGGAACAGATCCTCAGGGGACAAAGCTGGTAATTCGCGTCCCTGAAAAGTCTGTTTGCCGAGCCTTTCCCACACTGCCGCGGGATGTACCGGAAACGCCTGGTCGCGGGATCCGAACCGCCAGTGCAATTCGACGATAAAACCGCTGGCTTCTTTGCGCAATTGGAAGGCGTGTTCCGAGCGCAGATATTCGGATTCGCTCTTGCCGGGCAGAGCGAATTCGGGATCATATCCGTCGGCGATGAGTAACTGCCGCGCGCGGCTGACGTCGGTTGATCCGACAAGTATGTCGAGATCGCCAAATTGGCGTAACGAAACCGTGCCATAGACCCATTCGGCAAGCAGCGGGCCTTTAAAGGGAACGGCTTCAATCCCCTCCGCCGCCAGCAGATCAATCAGGCGAATCAACTCTCCCGAAAGGACCAGGTTGTGGCTCGCATTCAGCAAATACATCCGCTGCAGGCCGCCAAGCACAGAAGACGGCACCTTATCGCCACAACTCTCCCGAAGGTTGAGATAAAGAGCCGGCAGCACTCTGTGGGTGGTGGCCCAATCCAGTAAATACTCCCAGTCCGTGGTTTCATCGACCAATGCTGGGATACGTCCGGCATCGGCGACCCCCACGGGCAGGTTGGCGCAGAGCCGCAGAAGTTCCCGCTCCGCAAAATGGTCAGCGCGCGACACAGGATTCTCCATACTGCGCATGTTGATCTTCGGACCGAAACTCCAAAAGGCGACGCCCGCATGCGAAGCGCCGCCACATCGCGTTCAGTAAGTCTGTAACGGCGATCCGATCCGGCGTGCTCGACGCGTAGCGCAGCAGATCCTCTGCCAGGTTTGGCCATTCGGAGGCCGGGGCGCCCTTGAGAGCAAGCCGGAGCGAATTCAGAATCAGCCGCGATTTCGCGAGTCTGAAGTCGAGATCGGATTCCGCCTGGCTGCGGGCAAAGTGAAACGTATCCATGTAGTCCCGAATCGTCTGCCGGGCGCCCATGGACATATGAAAACGGCCGCGGCGCTCGCGCCATTGAAAGAACGGTCTGGAGACGATGGCGATCGGGCGGTCCGAGCTTTGAATAAAACGAAAAGTCGCGTCTACGTCGGCTCGGGTCGGGATGTCTGCGTCGAAGCGGAGCGTGTGCCCCGGCGACAAACGATAGATGTTAGCCTGCAATGGACCCAGCGGGAAGAGACCGCCGGCGGTAAGGGTTTCGACAAACCGATGCCGCGATGTGACCACACGATCGCCGTCCGAGAGGTAAAAGCGCTGGTGGTGGCGTATCGTTTTGCCGGCTTCGTTGGCGATGGCGAAAGAACTGAAGCCTGCACACGCCTCGGATTCTCGGACCAGATCGAAAAGCTGCGGAAGCGATCCGCCGGGTATCCATGAGTCGCCTACAAACAGGAAAGTGATATAGCGGAAGCCCTGCTCCCGTGCAATGCCGACTGCGCGATTCCAATTCCCAACGCGGCCCATGTTCGTATTGTTGGTGTGGATCTGGATGACCGCGCCCTGCGGGTCGCGAAACGGAATACGGTCCACGGCGCCGTCAGTTGAACAGTTATCCACCACGAGGATTTCGTATCGATCCGGCGCCAGACCAGTGTGGGCGCACGACATGAGAGACGGAGCGAGAAGTTCGCCGCCATTGTAAACAGGTGCGAGTACCGCCAGCTTTTGCGTGGTCAGCATGGTGCGCTCCTGCGGAACAGCGCATCTTCCTGAAGGATGGCGCCGTCGACCGGCGAACGAGTCTGTCCGGAACTGCCCGCGTAATCGAAACCAGCCTCAGTCAGGAGCCGGTACACTTCGCCGAACGACGATTGGCCCTCGTAGAGAGTGGCAAAGGACGTTTCGACCTGTACGAAACTCACCTGTGCAAGGATTTCCTTCGCGCCTTCCAGAACGGCGGCTTCATAGCCCTGCACGTCGAGCTTCAACAGAACGCCGGGATCCAGCACGATACGGGGAATGTAATTATCAAGGCGGTCAACCGTAACCTGGGTGGGGGTACTACGCGATGTCCATGGAAAGGCTTCGCGATGCGTACGGCTCATCGGCAGCAGCGAAGAAGATTTGGAAAACTCACTCCGCCAGAATGTCGTTTCACCACAGGAGGCTCCCAGTGCGACGCAGAAGCTTTCGAAATTACCCAGTGGCGCGAGCCGGGCGACGAGCCGCGCGTGAACGTCGGGGATGGGCTCAAAGGAATAGATCCGCGCGTGAGGGAGCACGCAGCGTACTGCCGACGCGAACTGGCCCGAATTCGCGCCCACATCGAGCACCGTTCGAATCCCGCTGCCCTTCATCCACTCGCGGTGCCGGCTCAGTTCCAGGAGTTCGCCCAAGTGCGCCTTCTTTGTCGCGCACGAATACGCGATGAAGGGGAGGCGCGAGGGCTCGCGAAGGGCTTCCAGGCAATATCCCCACGCTTTGTTGGTGACGTCCGCGAGGCGGCGCGATTTTACGTTTACGCCGGGCGTCATATCGCTCCCTGCCGCAGCTGGGCGCCAACAGCGCCGGAACGATCGAGAACACGGGCGTAAATGCGCATGAGCTGCGTATAGTTCTGTCCTGCGGAATATCGATTTACAAATTCGGCGCGAGCGTTGCGGCGCATATCCTGCAGAGCGTCGGGATGGTCGCAGATCCATTCGACTTTTTGGCACAGGTCGCCGGCATCGCCCGGAGTGAACCGCAGGCCAGTGACGTGATCTTCAACGATCGACGCCATACTCCCGAGGTTGCTGGCGATTACGGGCAACCCGGAAGCGTAAGCCTCCACGATGGTCATCGGAAAGCCTTCGTACCAAACGGAGGGGAAGACAAGGAATGACGCCTCTTTCATAAGAGATAAAACCTTTTCTCGCGGCTGGCGCCCCAGGTATTCGATCCCATTGCCCGTATTGCGCTGCACCTGTTCTGCCAATGGTCCGTCTCCTACAATCCTGAGCGGAAGGCGCGAGGCAAGCGTTTTCCATGCATTGAGCAGTACATCAATGCCCTTGTTAGGGGAAAGGCGCCCCACGAACAAAGCGAAACGGCCGGCGCCCGATCCCATTCCCGGGTCCGGATGCGCGAAGTTCGGCTTTACTTCGAAGCGGTCCGCGGGCAATCCCGCCTGAATAAACTTGCGGCGGGCGAATTCGGACAGAGCGATATACAGATCGATCTGTTTCGTCCATGTGCCCGCGAAGCGATGGCCGGCCAGCATAGTGGCCACCGCCGCGCTCTGCATTTTGCTGTCGCGATAACATGCGTGGACTATGCCGGGCCACGGGACCGCCTTCGTGAGGCAATCCTCACAGACGCGCGCATCGCGAGAGAGGAACGAGTTCGGACAGATCAGCCGGAAGTTGTGCAGCGTATGCACCACGCGCGCGCCTTCCCGCCGGGCTGCATAGTAGGCGGCTGGCGAGATCAGCGGAAATGTGTTATGAAAGTGCGCCACGTCTATTCTGTTCTCGCGCACCAAACGGCGGATGTCTTTGTATGCCGTCTGGTTCCATATGAGCTTTCCGGCTAGTTTCAGGGGGTTCATCCCAGCGATCGCGTCGTTGTGCAGCGAATATCGCTTCACCAGATGTCCCGCGGCCTCGAGCAGCGCGGCTTCGGCAGCGAACGGCTCGTCCTCACCGCCCGGATTCTGGTAGTAGTTGTAAACGTAAAGGACGTTCAAGCGACGATCTCCCCCTGTCGAGCGCGGGCGCCATAGCGATTCCGGTCAGAAGAAAGAACGGAATCGCCCGAAACGGGCTTTCAAACGCGCTGTCGAAAAATATCCAGGCGGTAACTACCGCCCATGCCACCAGTCCGTAAGGCTGGCCGGTGATCTGAAAGGAGCGCCACAGCAGGCGCACCATCGCGCTTTCCAGAAGAACCAGGAAAAGCACGTGCAGCCATCCGCCGTAGCCGAGGGTGTAGAAAAAAATGCTGTGCGGCGTGCGCAGCCAATAGCGGCCTTTAAGATAAGGCACGAGGTCCACAATCGGATACCCGTAGCCATGTCCGATGGCGGCCGTGACCGCATCGCGATGGACCGAGGCCCAGATCGCCTTCCACCAATTGGTTCGCCATTCGGCCGTTTGCTCGTAGGTTTTGGCGTTGCCGGTCATGTTCGACGCGACCGCAGGATTGAGCGGCGCGATAGCGCGGGCCACAATCTCGCGAGTGGAGATTACGCCACCCGCGCGAGACAGGGCGCCGGGGAGACGCACATCGGCGATGTAGCCGATGGCCAGCAGTATCGCAACCACACCCAGACCCACCGCCACACGCTGGAACCGCTTCGTCATGAAAGCATAGAAAGCCAATCCCACGAGAAAGCCGGTCCATTCGGCGCGGACCTGCATTCCGAGCATCACAAAGGTGTTTAGCGCTATCGGAATGGCGACGCGCTCGAGATTCTTTTCAAAACACAGCAGCGCGAGGAGCGACAGTGCGGCGCCCCAGGGCTGACCGAACACAGTCGCCGCATCTCCCTGTTGGCCGGGGATGAATAGCGGGATGCGGCTCAGAAACGCGATATAAGCAACCCCGTACAGCCCATTGAGCCAGCTAAGCCGCACGGCCAGAATGCGCAACAGCGCCGGATTGCGCCGGCCCAGCCACCAGCCAAACAGAAGATAAAGAGCGTAGTAGTTGAACGCGAAATTCTCCACACAGGTAAGGGCGGAATAGCCGAGTGCCACACCCCGGCAGGTTTCAAACAGCCCGTACAGAATGAACAAAAGCATGGCCCACGCGCAGTCGTGCGCGGGACCGGTTTGCGCGAGCGCGCCGGTGAAAGTATCTAGCCCTTCGCGCCGGCGGAAAATCAAAAAAGCGAATAGTACTATCTCACCGATGAACAGCTTAAGCTGCGGTATTCCCAGGTATGCGAAGGAGCGGTTGAGCAGCAGGTAACCGATGACGAGAAAGATCGCCGCCTTTTGCCACACGTCACTTCTCGGCGCGCGGCGGTGCACGGCGCGCAGCGGGTACCGACGCACCGGAACAGCCCGGGGTGGGAACTGCGGCGCGAACTGCGGCTGAGTGTTACTCGCAAATCTCATGGTTATTGCCGGCTCATGTCCTGGCGCTGGTCAGATTGACAAAGCGATCACGCTCGATCAGCCACTTGGCGGTGGCCGACCCGGTGTTGTCGAGGATGCCGACGCCCAGCGGCATCCTGCTTTCCGAACGAACCACGTTGTCCGCGATGCTGGAACCAGGCATCGGCGAATTTATGCGAAAGCCGCAGAAGCCGAATCCGGCCGGGGGCGCGGGTGCATTCTGGACGATCGTGTTGAAATCGATAACGCCAGGCCCCGCGGCGGGCGATTGATGAATGCCCGCAAAGTAAACCGCGCTATCGTCCGGCCAGAATCCGCCGGTCCGGAGAATCGTGTTGTGAACGATCTTTGAGTTCGACCAGTCGTTATCAAGCGAAATCCCTACGCGCCGGGCGTTGACGATCGTATTGCCCGATATGAGCGAATCGCGGCTGGCGCAACGATGACGGCCGCCATCGCACGCTAGAATAATCCCGGTGTCGGCCATATTGCTGATTTTGTTGTCGAGGACTTTGGATCCGGCGGTACCCTGCACGGCGATACCGTAGGCGAACCCGCCGTCGATGGTGTTGCCCTGGACCACGGCGTTATCCACGATCACTTCGATACCGAGGTACTGGGTCGCTTTGCCGGAGTTACGAATCGAGTTGTTGCGCACGATCGCCCCGTCCCCGTGTGTGATGGACAGGCCGAAGCCGTCTTTCGGCGATATCCAACCGGAGAATTCGTTGTTTTCAATGACCGGCGCATACAAGCTCGAACCGTTAGTGGGATCTGGCCGGAAGATCTCAATGCCCATCCTCGCCAGGCCGCTGCCCTTGTTGCCGGCCACGCGGAGATTATGGCCGCTGGGGAATGGCACCGGATTGGGCGCTATATAAATCGCGTTCCCCTGCGTGACGTGCGTGAAGGAGTTATTTTCGATGGCGACGTTTTCAATGGTCGTCATCCAGATGCCGCCGGCGACGTCATGGAAAGTGTTATCGCGGAACGTGGAATCGATCAGTGCCCACGATGAAAACACCGCCAGATTCATGGGGAAGGGAACGTTGGCCGGAACGCCGGTAAAAGAGCAGGTGTCGATAGAGATGCCGGAAGACGGTCCATTGCCGCGCGCTACAATGGCTCCGCCCATATTATTGCCGTCGAAGGCGATTCCGGATATATGGATGTTCTTCTTCTCGCTGACCTCAACGATGAACTGATTGGGCGCGGCCAGCCTGAGCACGGTCTTGCCAGGGAAGCCCATATACGTGCAGTCCGACTTCAACCACAGCGGCCTGACGAAATAGTCCCGCGGTTCGAGGCGGATAGTTCCATTCGGTGCGCAGCGATTGATGCGTCCTTGCAATGCAGAAGTGTCATCGGCGAGTGCGCATGCAGCCGCCAGAAAGCCGATGCAAAGCGCGCGGGCGTTCATAGCGTGTACCTCGAAACGGCGCCAGCCGACCCCAATCGACCGGAAGGACCGTGAGTGCAGCTATCGGATAGCCACAGATAGCTCCTGTTCCGCAGCACCTTGTTACATGCAAAACCCAGCACCTCTCGGATACTCACGCCGCCAGGAGCGCGCCGCAGGTAGCGAAGCACTTTCCACACTAATCGGATTCTCGCGCCAGGCGACAGGCGCCGCGAGAGTTCGTGGGCGGACGTCAGGAGTGAGATCGCGTTGGCCTTGGCCCAATCGATAGGCAGTCCAGTGGCCGCGGAAATTCGACTTAGCGAAGCTCGTGTTTCGAGCATGACGAACCAGGGGTCCTGCCGGGACAAAAAGCGCTGGGACTGCTCCTTCCAGACCAGAAATGGTTTTGAGATTAAGGCGATGGTTCCACCGTGCTCCATTAAATAGCTGACAGTGGATTCGATGTCCGTATTCAGTGCGCTCTGCGGCGAAGTATCGAAGCGCAGCGGGTTTTCGCCGAACAGCCGGTATATGTTGGCCTGCAGCGGTGCGAAAGGCAAACGGCCGTTGCGAACGACGATCTCAAGGAGATCGAGCGTATCAATCAACGCTCGGTCATGCGGGAATGAGATACGCGCACCTTCCCGGCAGCCGCTTCCGCTCTCGGCCGCAATCAGCAGGGGAGCCATGCCCAGCACGGCGCCGCTTTGCTTCATCAGATCGAGCAGTTCCACGATTGATGCCCCTGTGGCCCACGTATCGCCTACGAAAAGAAAGGTCGCGAACTGATAGCCCTCGCGTGCGGCTATCTCAAGGCCCCGATTCCAGTTGCCGGTTCGACCGAGGTTACTCTCGTTGCGCCAAATTTGCACGGGCACGTGGTTGGCATCCGATGCCGGGAGCTTCTCGATGCTGTCGTCGGTCGAACAGTTATCGATCACCAAAAGTCCGTATCGTTCTGCAGGAACTCCCGAGCGCGCGCAGGACTCGACGGACTCCAGCAGCCGCGGGCCGCCGTTCCACGCGGGAATGATTACTGCCAATTCCTTCATGACGCTGTAAGGCTCAGCAACTCGGGCGCGGGCCGGTTGGCAAACTCATCTACGTCGTCGGGGGTACCTAACGCGATCACATCCTCGCCACTAATCGGGTGGATGAAGACCGCCGCACCATCCTGAATCAGCTGGTTGTAGAGAGGCGCGATGTAGCGCTCTTTCGCCTCCAGATTGCGCGGGTCGGCATAATACCGCTCATAGGAGCTCGCATAGCGACTGAATGAATCGAACCAATAGAGTCCCGCCGTGGCATGCGGCGAGATGCGCCTCTTTTCCCGCACCTCCGATACGCGGCCGCTCGAATCCGCCGCCGCAAAACTCCATTTATCGCCTTCCCCGGGAAAACAGGGAATCCATCCGCTTCCGCGTATCTCTGAGACGGGCAACGCGCGGGGATGGACGAATGTATCGATGTTATAGATCGCTACGGGGCGATCGGGATCGTCCCAGGCCGAGCGCGCCAACATGGCCGTTGTTGCCTGACCGTCGGTAATCGTCGGTAATTGGACGATTTTGACGTGCGTAATACCAAGCCCTTCGCATTGACCGCGAATAAACGCATCGATGCCAGGGCGAGCCAGACAGACAAAAATGAAAGGGCTTCCGGAATTGATAAACGAACGGAGGCTCTCCATCGACCACTCGAAGAGAGTGCGGTCGTGGACGGCTATTTCATATTTGGGAACGGTGTACCCGGCTTGTGTGAATCGGCTGCCCGCTCCTGCCATAGTGATTACGACGCCGGTTGTCATGCCGTAGCCAACTCCTGGGCGGTAAAAGCGTGTTGCGCCACGTGGTTGAACGTCAGCAAGCCTCTGGCGACGAATGCCTGCTGGGATTCGAATCGATCCGCGTGGAGGGGAACCATACTGAGGAACAACAGCGCCTCGATGAGTTTCACCTGATCGTAGTAGGCACCGAATTGCCGGGTAATCCACTTATGGAAGAGAGCTTTGATATCCCGGTGCCGCTTATCGAGTTGAGGCTCAAAGGTAAAGCCTTTACGGGTCCACGCTATGTCGACAAGACCATTCACCATGAAGTCGTAGTCGCCTTCGAGGCTATGGCTGAGCTTGGCAATGTCGTAGCGCATATCGCCGAATATTCCTACTGCGCCGAACTCACCGCGCGGATCGATTACGCGAACAAAGCTGTTCCTGCGGTCATAGAGGATGTTGCTCAGGCATAAGTCGCCGTGGATCACAGTGAAATAGTCGAGAGAGTAGAGATCGAGTGTCCGCGCGAGTTCAGCGAGAACCTCAAGGCAGCGCCCGATCCCCATGCAGGATTCGCCGTTGATTACGATCGTATCCGCGCAAAACCGCTCGAAGCGGGGATCGTCCAGTATCGGCTGCAGCCGGGAGCGCGTCTTTTGCTCGTACATCGACCGCATGGAATCGGCCAGTTCGCCGGGATTTGCCGGCTGGTACCGATGCGAATGCATCTGAAGTACGACCGTTTCGATAGCCTCAAGCACGCGCTTCCAGGCGCTCAAATCCAGATTTCCGTAGAGATAGACGTCGTTAAGCGCGGGGTAGCTGTAGTACTCCATCTCCATGAACGGCTCCGCTTTGGCGATGCTGTAGTCGAAGATGCGGGGTGCGATATACCGGAGCGCCTTAGGAAGTTCCATGTACCATTTCATTTCGTTCAGCAGTTTCTCGGCATTGGTGCTCGATTTACGAACGATGCCGCGGCAGTCGTCGATGCTTACGCAGTTAAAGAAACGTTTGTTGAGAAAAAAAGCGCGTTTGGTCTTGTAGTAAGTGTCGAGATGGCCGAAGTCGCGCCAGTCGGATACTCGCTGCAGCCTGCGCCGGTCGGGCTCGAGGGAGTTGAAGTAAGCCACGAGAGCGACATAGAAAGGATCCGTGCTCCCACCTGTTTGGCTGGTCATCGCAACCTGTAACTCATCCCGGAAGCGCGCGACGTCGCCGATGGAGAAAACACCGACAAATACGGGCTGGAGCTGGCCGTAGGGATTATCCCGATCCTTGTCTGCGAGACAAGTGATCTTGTTACCGAATGCAATCTGGAAGGTAGTCCAGCGATAGACTTCATCGGCTTCGCGGTAGCAGACTGTATCCCGCCCCTCCAACTCGTCGCCCACAAACGTGTCGGCAAAGTTGATAACAAGCAAGTCCGGAGTCTCGGGCATATCTTCGAGAGATCTGAGAATCGTCTCGCCGAGGCTGGAGGAATCCCGCACCTCTATCAGGTGAGCGCCCAGGCCCGGGTGGCGATCCACGTATTCCTGAATCAAATCCGCGCGCTCGTTAACGGCCAGTGCCAATTCATACCCGCGCGCCAGGTAGGGTTCGGCAATGTATTGCATGGCCGGCCGGCTGTCCAGCGGAATCATCGCGGTAGGGATAGCTCCAAACTCGGTCCGAAGCTCGGGACTTACTAACTTGGCGGTGGGAAGCAGCAGGACCTTACTCATGTGCAACCAGCCTTTCCGCGGGTGAAAGCAACCTGTCGATCTCTGCCGGACTCATAGAGAGGAACTCGTCCGGACGCACCGCCCGGTCGTCCACGTAGAAACCGATTTTGCTGGCCCAGGGCTTGCCAAAATGGATCTCATCGTACGGCACCTTATGCCGGTCGAGCCACTGCATGGTCATCTTTGCCGTGTTGGCCATAATGAGGCCGATGTTGCCGCCATAGGTCCGCATGTTGCGGGAGGTGTAAAGGATGATGTAGAAGCCGGCGCTGCGATACTCGCGTAGCTTGGCGAGCATGTCGGGGTAGGGCTCAAGGTCTTCGTATTTCTCGTGGGTTCGCTTGACGGGACACAGCGTCCCATCCACGTCCACGACGATGCACTTTTCTTCTCGTATCATCGAATCTCCTTCCGCTCTCTGCGGCGCCTTTCGTTACGCTCTCTGCGGTCCCACGGGGCTGCTCAGGACATTGGGGAGGCCGCGCAGGCGTTTGACCGTCTGCCACGGCCTGTGCCAGGCGAAGTAAGCGCGTTTCAGATAGTAATGTGGGCTGCACATGCGCGCCAGCGCCGCGCGCGTGGGAGCGCTGCCACAGTGCCGGTAGTACAGCCATTCCCACTCGCGATGGGAGAGAAAGCGATAAAAGCTGTACCAGGCGCTCAGTGGGACGGGATAGCGGTGAACCGTAAACGGAAACTGGTCGACGTCCAGAATGATGAGGTTATTGGCGAAGCTGATCTCCGTCGCAGCGATGTTTTCATCGCAGAGATCCCCGCGGGATTCCAGTCGTACCGTCCCGAATTTCGCCAGAAGAGTTCGCCAGAGATACTGTTCGGGCGAATAGCGCCGCAGATCCACGTCCAGGTTATAAGGGGAGGGTATGGGCCGATTCAGGAACCACTGCGAGGATTCCGGCTCCGGCTGTATATCGATATCCCAAAGCAGCCGAATGTCTTCTGTCAACCCGATATAAACCCAGTCCGGCGGATGCAAGGCCTGCCGGGAATACGGACAGCGGGGATCGCGAGCGAACATGGAACAGGTGATTACCCGCTCCCGAAAAATTTTCCACGCCTCAATGCGCCGGGGATAACGATCGAGATAACGCATCCAGCCGTTTCCGCTGAAAACCATGTCGCTGCGGATCTTGGCCGCGTAAGGCCGGCCGGCTTTCCTGAGACCGTTCTTAGTAGAGACAATCTGACGATTCGTGTTGTCGAGCTTCACCACTCCGCAATCGGGGTGAAACGCGTTCCACGCGCCAGGATCTTCGTTGATCACGAGGACATCGTAGTCGAGGCCGCTCAGGTCCTGATCGGGCCAGGTTGAAAGAATCAACTCCGCGCCGGGATGATATTTGCGCAGACTCGCGAGACAACTGCGCGTCATCGGTTCACCGGTCAGCGGGCTGATGGTGCGATCGATGGCCCCCTGCACCACGAACGAGATATCTTTGGTCTGAATCATAAGAAAAACGGACAGCTATGCCGCTCGAACCAGGTTACGGATCTGTTTTCCGACGCTCGATAGTTTCCACGCGCCGTCCCGCACCGAGTCGGGTACCAGACAGTACAATCCCTCGCCGATATGCCGCACGTCGAGCAATCTTTCCAAGGCGCTCTCAAGGCGCTCTCCGCAGCAATAGCGGCGGTAAAGGCGCGCCCACTCACGATGCGAATAGCAACAATAGCGCCACATTCTGCGCGGCGTGCCATGCTTCTGAATCATGAGCGGAAGCTGGGCTGCGTCGAGAATTATCAGGTTGTTTGCAAAGGTAAGCTGGGTGAGACGAATGTTTTCCGGCGTCGCATCGGCGAGGTTGTCGAATTGGATCGGGCCGAACTTCTGGAGCAATGTTTTCCACAGATACTGTTCGGCCTGATAGCGCCGTGTATCGTGCGACTGGCTCATGCACTTCGGATGAGGCCGGCTGCGAAACCAATACGAACTTTCGGGCTCGGGCTCGAGGTCGATATCCCACAGCAGCAGCAGATCCTCGGTGAGTCCGAACATGAACCAATCGGACGGATGAAATGGCTTTGGAACCTCGCGCAACGGATTGCGTGCGTAAAGATTACCGGTAACGATTCGCTCACGGAACATTCGCCACTCCGGCGCGCGCCGAGGAAACTTGTCCCACAGATCCAGCCACGCGTTACCACTCAGCACAACGTCGCTGCGGACCTTGGCGGCAAACCTCGTGCCAACATGCTTAAGGCCGGCCCGTGTCGACACGATCTGGCGATTGCCGTTGCTGCGCAGCACACGCGGATCGCCGGGCAGCATAAAGTTCCAGGCGCCCGGATCGGCAGAGAGGACCAGCGCATCGTAGTCGAGACCGCTTACGTCTGCGCCTTCCCACGTGGAGAGGATAATCGTGGAACCTGGAAACCAGGTTCTGAGGCTCTCGATGCAACTTTCTGTGACCGGCTTTCCGGTGGATTGCTGGAGGGTCTTATCCACCGGCCCTTGCACAACAAACGAAATCTGCTCGAATGGAATTCCGCGCATTGTCAGATCACCGGCCAGTTAGGTCGAAACAGGCTTGTGTAGCCACGCAGGGGCGCCGTCGGATACCGCCGGCCGATACCACGCACATTTTCCAGTTCGAACATCAGCGACCCCTGATCGCTGTAGAGAACCACGGCCCGGAAATTATGGATGCCGACCGACACGCCGATCTTGTATACGCCCGCGGCGAGAGTGTTTCCGGGAATGATAAACCGCTTCACGATCTCGCCGGGGAACACAGTGGGAGGGCTGGAAGATTCCGCATCGTCGTAAAGAACGTAGGCCAGTTCGTGCTCGTACTGGGAAAACAGTCGAAAGCCCAGCACCAACCCTTCAATCGGCTGCAGCACCTGAATTCTGATGCCTACTTCCAGGTCGGATGCGGTATCGAACGCTCCGCCAGGGTCGACTGTCCGCACCCAGCTTTCTTTCAGCCGCGCGTATTCGTCGCCGTAATCTCCCGTCCAGTGGGAGGTCGATGAAACTCCCGAAGCGCTGGAATATTTCTGCACGACGTCTGTAATCGGGCCTGTTGCCACAACACGGCCGTCCTGCAACAGCACACCCTTCGTGCAGAGAGCGCTAACGGCCGCCATATTGTGGCTGACGAAAAGAATGGTTCGGCCCTGGCGCGCTACAGAGTCCATTTTGTGCAGACACTTTTTCTGAAAAGCGGTATCTCCGACCGCGAGTACTTCATCGATTACAAGAACCTCCGGGTCAAGGTGAGCCGCCACCGCGAAGGCCAGACGCATATACATCCCGCTCGAGTAGTTCTTGACTGGAGTATCGAGAAATTTCTCGATTTCGGCGAACGCGACGATTTCGTCAAAGTGTTTGCGGATCTCCGCCTTCGACATGCCGAGGATCGATCCATTGAGCTGGATGTTGTCGCGACCGGAAAGTTCCGGATGGAAACCCGTACCGACCTCGAGCAGGGAACCAATTCGTCCGCGAAGACGGATACTGCCGGTGGTGGGCGCGGTCACCCGCGACAGGATCTTGAGCAGCGTAGATTTTCCGGCACCATTGCGTCCCAGAATTCCGACGACGTCGCCTTTGCGGATTTCGAGCGAAACATTTCTCAGAGCCCAGAATCGCTCCGCCTGAGCCTTACGTTCTCGCTGTCCGTGGCGAAATCGTCGAGAAATGTTTCCCGCTGCGCGCGCCACGCAGTCGCGCAGGGTCTGATAACTCTCCGCCTCCCCGATGCGGTATTGCTTTCCGACATTCTCCACGACGACGGCGGCGCTCATAAGTTCTCTAGACCAGATCGGCGAATGACCGCTCCACGCGTCGGAAGTAAATCAGCCCAGTGAGCAACAGGAAGACGACGGCGGCGATCGAGACCGGCATCATCGGTCCGCTGCCCGTTGCGGAGCCGAGCAGCGCCCAGCGGAATCCCTCCACCACGCCTGTCATCGGGTTCAGTCCGTATAACAGCTTCCACTTAGCGGGAACCAGGCTGGCTGAGTAAGCCACCGGTGTGGCGAACATCCAAACCTGAGTGAGAAAGGGAACTATGTGTTTTACGTCGCGGTACTTGATGTTGAGCGCGGAAAGCCACAGGCCCACGCTGAGGGCGGTTATCACGGCCAGCACAAGAAAGGGTAAGAAAAGAACCGCCGTGGGCGCGACTCGAACGTGATACCAGATCATCATGCCCACCAGCACCAGCAGCGAAACCGAAAAATCCACCAGCCCTACGAGTACGGCTGCTACCGGAACGATCAGGCGCGGGAAATAGACTTTGCGTATCAGATGCTGATTGGCAACCAGACTATTGCTCGACTCAGTGAGCGCAAATGCGAAGAGCTGCCATGGCAGGAGAGCGGTGTAGACGAACAAGGGATAAGGGATATTGTCGGACGGCATGTGGGCCATGCGTCCGAAGATCACCGTGAACATCAACATGGCCAGAATGGGTTGAAGAATCGCCCATGCGGCGCCGAGAACGGTCTGCTTGTAGCGCACCTTGACGTCGCGCCACACCAGGAAGAACAGTAACTCGTGGTATTTCCACAAGTCCCCTAATCGAAGGGCGAGGAGTGGTTCCGAAGCCTCTATCAGAACCTCAGGACTCTCATCGGACTCAACTGGGGAAGCGACTCCGACGAGGGGCTCCGGCAAACCGGTTTCAAGGGCGGAATTCATTATTCGGTACCGTAGCCCGCACCCATCACTCTTACCTGCTCCGGTTCCCCGGCGGCAAGCTTGAGCCGACTTTCAATCCAGCGATAAGTACGGGCAAGACCGTCCTCCAGAGATATCTGTGGCTCCCATTTCAATACCCGCCGCAGCAGCGTGTTGTCGCTGTTTCGCCCGCGTACCCCCTGCGGAGCGTTCAGATTGTGAAGTCTCTGGATCCTTTTTCCGGCGATGGTAGCCACCATGTCGACCAGTTCGTTGATCGAGATCATGCGGTCCTGTCCCAGATTGAGCGGCTGTGAGTACGAAGAACGCATCAGGCGATAAATACCTTCGACACAGTCGTCGACATAACAATACGAACGCGTCTGACGTCCGTCGCCCCAAACTTCGATGGTGCCGTTGTCTTCCGCCAGTGCAATTTTCCGGCACATAGCTGCGGGAGATTTTTCCCGGCCTCCGTCGTAGGTACCGAGAGGCCCGAAGATGTTATGGAACCGAACCACTCGGGTATCGAGCCCGAAATCTTCCGTATAATGGCGGCAGACGCGCTCCGTATACAGCTTTTCCCAGCCGTATCCGTCTTCGGGATCGGCAGGGTAAGCGTCGGATTCTTTCAGCGGGGTTACGTTTTCTTCGCGCTGCTTATAACCGGGATAGATGCAGGCGCTCGACGTGTAGAGCAACCGTTCCACGCCATGAACCCGCGCCGCTTCGAGCGTGTGCAGACTGATAAGCGTGTTATTGCGGATGATAACGCCCTTATTGTTTTCGATGTAACCGATTCCGCCCATGTCCGCCGCCAGGGCGTAGACCTCGCCCACGCCGCGCGTCGCCATCAGAGCGTTATCGAAGCGGCGCAGGTCCAGCAGTTCGAACTCATGCGCGGGTGAGTCTTCGTATTCGGGGTATTTAATGTCCACGCCCCGGACCCAGTAGCCTTTTTCAACCAGATACTTAGTAAGGTGGTGGCCGATAAACCCGCCCGCGCCGGTAACTACTACTCTGTTGCTTTGCGACATAATCCGACAGTTCTCCGTATACTTATTGCTCGATGCAGCGCGTTGCACGCGCGAGTCCGATCTTCTGCATGGCCCATAGAGGAAGAAACCACGGAGTGACGAGGAGGTATCGTTTCCACAGCCGGCCGGGCTCGCTGCCCAGACGGTACAGCCATTCGAGCCCGCGCGTCTGCATCCACGGCGGCGCCTGTTTTACGCGGCCGGCATGAAAATCGAATGCCGCCCCGACGCCGAACATCACGACGCCCGGAAAGCATGCCTTGTGTTCCGCCATCCATCGCTCCTGCTTGGGTGTGCTCAGGCCCACGAAAAGAATGTCAACCGCGGCGTCGGTAATGGTCCGGCGTACGAACTGTTCTTCCTCCGGATTCAGCGGCCGAAATGGCGGCGAATACATGCCGGCAATCTGCAGATCGGGAAACCGGCGGATCAGATTGTCCCGGAGCGTACCGAGCGTTTCTTCGCGGCCGCCGTACAGGAAGATCCGGTGGCCGAGGCGTGCGGCCTCCTCGCAAACCCGAAGCATCAGCGTGGGGCCATAAACACGCTGCTGACCGGCTATCCCGAACGAGCGCAGCGCCCACACCAGCGGCATACCATCGGGAGTGCTGATGTCGGCCTGATTCAGAAAGGTGCGAACCTCATCGCTCTTCCTCGCCTCCATGACGCCATGCACGGACGTGGCGCAGATGTAGCGCGCGGGGCTTACCGTGCAACTGCGCTTCTGCCGAACCCATGAGGCACAGATCTCCGCTACCTGGGAGTAACTGGTGGCGCTGATCCCGACGCCCAGCACGTCGCACTTTTCGGGTATTGTTAAGGAACCAGGGGTCATAGCGTCTTCTAATAAGCGCCGCGGCCGGAAAAAACCGCCAGGGGCGTCTCGAGGAGAATCTGAATGTCCAGCATCAGAGACCAATTGCCGATGTAGTGAAGATCCAGTTCCACCATTTGCTCGAAGCTCAGGTCGCTGCGTCCGCGGATCTGCCAGATTCCAGTAATCCCCGGATGCACCTGGGTGCGATGTTCGGCCCACTGGCGATGTGCTGAGCTCAATCCGTCGGGATCCAAATCCTCCGCAGGCAACGGTCGCGGGCCGACCAGGCTCATTTCGCCAATCAGAACGTTGAACAACTGCGGCAGTTCGTCCAGACTGCAGCGGCGCATAAAACGTCCGAGCCGGGTAACTCGCGGATCGTTACGGATCTTGAAAAGATGTCCGTTTCTTTCGTTTCGCGCCGCGAGGATCTCTCGCGGTGGGCCGTCCACGTACATGGAACGAAACTTCCAGAAAGTGAAGTGACGTCCGCCTTTGCCGACACGCTGGCTTTTAAAGAAAATCGGGCCGGGGGACGTCAAGCGGATCAGAATGGCCAGTACGATCAGCAAGGGCGCCAGCAGCAGGAGCAAAAGTGAGGACGCAATCACATCGACAGCCCGCTTCACCAGGTATTGGCGATGAGTAAATTGGAGCGGCTCCTCATCGATCAGGCTCAACCCGTAATCGCGGTTCACTGCGAGCCTTACGTTGGGGCGATCCGCCGCGAGAGGACGGCTGACGGTGACGCCCATTCTGTGCGAGATGGCGCTGCACAATTCGAAATCGCCGGGGGTATTGCTGACACAGATAACCTGGTCCAGCCGCTCTCGGTTGATGACCGCGGCCAGCTGCCCAACGGTGCCCAGCACGGGCAAGGAACAATTAGTCCCTGCTACGGCGACGGCTCGCTCAGGCAAGACCAAGCCGGTTACCTGCAGCGAACTCGCCGCCAGATTCTGCAGGCGGCCAAGAATCGAAGAAGCCTCGGACGCCTCGCCCACTACGGCAATCCGTTTCGGATGCGCCCAACGCCGTTCAAACACCATAGCCAGTAACACGGAAAGATAGAACGATATCCCCAGATAGACGAGACTCAACGGACCGACCAGCAGGATGAACGACCGCGATATCTCCGGCGACGCCCCGGAAAAAAAGGTAATAACAATTGCCAGAGCGCAGGCGATCACATCCGATTCCAGCGCCTGGCGAAAGGCATGTGCGGCGGAGAGTGCCGATTTCCTGCGATACGACCCCAGCCACAGCGATGCCGCGATCCACAAAGCCACAATTAAAAGCGGATGAGGAATTATGCTCCGGTACGCGGCCGAAGACATATGGACCGTGCTCAGTGGATTCAACCCGACTCTTAATCTGATGGTTGTGTACCACGCAGCCGCGAGCGCCGCGATATCCATCGCAAAATGAGTATTGCGGAATAAGTGCCAACGAGTAATCCGATTGGCCAGTACGGAGTGTTGGTATTGCATGGAACCAGGAAACCATTCAACGGGCCGGAAACGGGCCCGTACGCTTTATTTCCGATTTGCCGAATAGCTGGAAGTGTAATAACGGTCGGGATACGCGCCGTAACCGTTCGATTTTGGATTCCAGTGGTTGAGAACCGTTCCTATGACCCGGCTGCCGTCTTCGCTCAGACGCGACTCGGCCGCGAAGACGCTTTCCATCCTGACCTCGCCCGCCCGCAGAACCAGAACCACACCATCCGAGTGGGGGCCGAGAATGCGGGCATCCGTCAGAGTGAGTGGCGGCGTATCGATCAGAATGGTGTCATACGCGGGCCGAAGCCGATTCAACAACTCGATCATTCTGTCCGAGTGGAAGAGGTTCGAAGACGAAGTACTACCTTCGGACCAGGCGCCGCTGGCGAGGAGAGATAAGTTCGGCACAGCAGTCCGCTGGATCGGCGCCGGTCCGTCGTTTCCCGTGGACGAGTTCAGCACGTCGGTGAGACCTGGCTTATTGTCGAGACCAAACGCTGTGTGGAGCGTAGGTCTTCTGAGATCCGCGTCCACGATCAGTGTCCGGCGCCCCAGTTCCGCCATCGCGATTCCCATGTTGCTCACGAAGGAAGTCTTTCCATGGGACGGGCCGAGGCTGCTGACAACCACGATTTTCGGAGCATCGACGCCGTTTCCGTACAGCATCGAAGTGCGGATCGACCGCACAGATTCCGCCAGCAGCGAAGATTTATGATGCCAGCTTGCGGTCTCCACAGCGGAGCGCGGCGCCACGACCTGGTCAGCAAGGTCGGTTTCTATATTAGCGCGGGCCGCGGGCAACCTTCGCCAACTTCCCGCACTCCCGGCCAGCAACGGATCGAGCCTGGCAGCCGGGATGACGCCCAGTTCGGGGATGTTCAGAGCCTGTCTGGTTTGTCCGGGATACTCGACCATAACCTCTCCGTTCTGGCGGATCGCAACCCACACGAGCGCAAGTGAAAGAGAGCCGAGCATGCCGAACAGAGTTGTCATCGGCACGTTTGGCTTACTCGGAAACAGTGGCTTTTGCGCGGGGTCGACGACCCGGATGTTGCTTGGCTGCATGGCGGAAGCGATTCCATAACTCTTTACTCGCTGAAGCATCGCTTCGTATATCGATCGGTTGGTATCGGCTTCCCTCTTGAGAATGTTGTAATCGACTGTCTTGGCAGCTTCCTGGGTAACCACGCCTTGTTGCGCCCGATAACTGTGATCGAGCATATCCTCGCGCCGTTTTGCGGTCTCAAAGTCGTTCTTTACGCGAGCCACGGCCTGGTCGTGCTGCCTGGCGTAGTCCTTCTTCAGTTCCTGAATCTGCGAGTGCAGCCGTTCCACCTTTTCATACGTGGGCTTGTACACGGTGGAGAGGTCGGCAAGCTGGCGGTTCAGGTCGCTGAGCTTATTCTGATAATCCTGCAGCGCGGGATCGCGCAGAGCCGCGGTCTCATCCTCCGGCTTTTCGGCCAGCAGGCCTTCATAGATGGATTGTTTGGCCATACGATCGGCCTGGGCACGGGAGTATTCGTCCTGCACCTGGCGCAGTCGGGCTTCGGAAACACTGCCATCCTCGCCGCCTTCAAAAACCAGATTGGTCCGACGCGCATAATCCTGCAGTGCCGATTCGGAACTTTCGAGCTTGG
Source organism: Terriglobia bacterium (assembly GCA_963719785.1). Lineage (GTDB taxonomy): Bacteria > Acidobacteriota > Terriglobia > Bryobacterales > Bryobacteraceae > BOG-234. The sequence continues at coordinate 216,777 of CAVRCX010000017.1, read as the reverse complement.
CCTTGACCTCCTCCAACTGCTTGGCGAGCCATCCGGAAGTGCGCTGCGATGCCGTCCAGCGCTCTTCAACAGACTGGGTTATAAACTCATTGGCCAGCGTGTTCGCCAGCTCCGCCGCCAGATCGGGGTCGGTCGACTGCACAAAGACGTCGATCAGCTTGGTGCCTTCCATGGGCCGAATGTCGAGAGCATATCCCAGACTGGCGGCGCTCAAAGCTTCGAGGGCGGCATTCCTCGAGGCCGAATTGCTCCCCTTATGGGCGGCAGCTTCCTTCTTAACTTTCGCCACGACCTGCTCGAGGAGAGGAGCGCTTTCGAGCACGCGGGCCTGCGTGTTGATGTATGCCTGCGAAGAGTTGTCGCCCGTAGCGGCAGGATCGACGTCGCGTGTGTTCAGCACGTTGTCGTTCAAACCGGCAAACTCCAGAGAAACATGCGCCCGGTAGATCCTTTTTTGAGGCAGGGTCAAAGCGAAGGCGAGAAGACCGCCCAGAATCGTGGCCCCGACGATCACCCATTTATACTTCAGAACGCTGTCCACAAACGATACGTTGTGAATAACGGCCTCGCCTTCGTACACAACGGGGCCGGAGTAAGCAGCCGGACGATCGTATCGCGACGGTGAGCCGACTATCTCGGCTGGACGCCTGTCATCCTTCCCTTGAGGGCTGTTGAGCTGATTATTGAACGTCATTATTTAGAACCCGCGCCAGATAGCAACGCCCGTTCCCTGGGAGACCGCCGTTGCAATAGCCATGAGACTGATCTCCCGGCCCAGGCTGTTGGGCACGAAAAGAATGTCGTCGGGAAGAAGGGACACATCCTTGTCGCGGCCACTCATGATCTTTCCCAGGTCGACCTTGATCTCGGTTCGATTGGGTGCCCCAGGCTGCTGGCGCATGATCACCGCACGGTTCTTGGCGGCGGAGCGCGTCAGACCCTCGGCCAGCGCCAGAACCTGAAGGATCGGAACGGACTGATGCTGTTCCAAAGTAAACCCCCCGGAGCGTTTTACTTCCCCAATTACGTAGACCAGCTTGGCGCGCGGCACGGTGATCACATCGTTCGGCATAATGCGGATATTCTCCGCTGGGTTTTTGGCATCGATAATATCGGAAACATCCACCGATCCCGTGCTTACCTTGTTCCCGGTGTCGATGGCTGCGTCTTTGAGCGGAAGAGGTCCGTATTCAGCGCGGCGCGTGAGGGTAACGCGATAACCGGCATCGTTCTTCAACCCGCCAGCGAGCGATAACACTTCCGCCAGACTCTGATTTCCCTTAATTTGATGCACACCGGGGGTATTGACCGAACCAAGAACCGTGACCGGCGCGCTCAGGGTCTCCGTCACTGTCACGGTTATGTGGGGCTCGTTCAACTGACTGCTCAGCTTGTCGTCGAGCAAGGCCTCAAACTGCGGCAGCGTAAGGCCGGCCGCCTTAACCCGGCCTACCAGGGGCAGCGTAACAGTGCCATCGCCGTCGATGCGGTGAACTTTGCCGTTGAGTTCTTCAAGGTCCGCTATTTCGAGCGAAAACTGATCTCCCGGACCAAGAACGTATCCTTCAGGTGCCGATAGAAGGGTCACCTTCGCGTTGTTTTCCGAAGGTGGGGCATCCTGCGCGAGGGCGTGCGCGGCCCACGTCGCGGCCGAAAGGATCACAATGAGTATAAAGACCCGCATTATCGGCTTGAGTCCCGTTCAGGAGGCGACATAGGCCGCGCGGTGAGCGGGCCTGCCGATCCACTCCGGAGAAACGTTTACCGCGACCGAGCGCTGCAGCAGGGTAATTGAAACGACCAATTTCTTACTGTCAGTCTGAATAATCGTGCCTTCAGCTCCGGCAAGCGGACCTTCCTCGATCCGCACTACATCTCCCTGCCTGAGATACGGGTGCGGCAGCACGGGCAAATGGCTCGACATGAGTACTTTGATCGAATCGATTTCGCGATCGGCCAGAGGGACGGGAATCCTGCCGTTACTTACAATATTCAGGACTCCCGGAACGGTGAGTATGGGAAGGCGAAACAACACGTCGAACCTGCAGAACAGGTAGCCTGGAAATAATGGTCCTGCCGCAGCACGTACAGAGTAGCGGGGAAACAACACCTCATAGCCTTTTCCCGCGAGCGCTTCCGCGACAACATATTCCCGATTGGATTTAGTGCGGATGGCAAACCATTCATTGGGCATAGTAATTCGGTGCACTTATATGAAAGCTGTCAAAATACATAGTCGTGTCAGGTCAAGCACCTCAGGTACCAATCTGTTTCGATTGGCCGGTTACCCGCATGACGGGGCGAGGTATTGGGAGCGTTCCCGACGGTTCGACAAAGGACCGCGCGGACAGGATGGCAGGCAAGCTACCGCCCTTTTAGAGGAGCGCCACTTCTCCACTCCCTTCCGCGATGAACTGCCCACCGCGGGCGGCTTAATAGTTTCATTTTTGGCGTCCCCCCCGATTAATGTCAATGCGCGGTCTTTCGAGTCGGTTGGTGAGACTCCGATTTCGTACGTTTAGTAGTATTTTTTGTACCGTGTGCCACGGTGCATCGCTACGCAACGTTATGCGGCCCACAACGCAAGCGACACGATTTCCAGTCAGAATTCGCTCTATTGCGCAACTGAAACTCGCGGGTCATTCAACCGTAACGAGTTATTCGGCAGAGCAGAAAAGCGAGTAAGGCCCCGGCGAAGTCATTCACTATATCGAGCCACTCGAGAGGCACCTTGTAGCGCCAGGTTTCAAGGGCTTCGGATAACACAGCGGCACCCAGAAGAAGCAACAGAGCGCCGTTTGCCTCCGACCTGGTCTGGCGCCCGCCGAACACGATTGTTCCAGCCAGCATAAATCCCAGAAGATGCAACAGAGCGTGAACTCGACGGCTGTCATACAGGCTGTAGACACCATGCCGAAAAAGCCAAAGAAAAACCGTGTCCTTGATCGCCGTCGAATTTGACGACAAGACACAGAGCGTACCAATGACGCCGGCGAGGACGATCCAGCGTCTTAGACGAGCAGCGCGGGCGCCACAGAAGAGCATCGGAATAGAAAGAGGGGTGGCCTGTTAAGCCCCAACCTGATTCATTCTAACGATTCGTGCTGCTAACTGGCGGCCGCGATCGACGGACTGGCGAGAGCAAGGTATTCGAAGACAAAAGTGTTAGTTACACCGAGCTGATGACCGTCAACGGGTAAGCCTGCCGCGGACAACCGACATTCTTACCGCGCCAGAAAGCGGGGGAAACACACTTCCATACGCGTAATGTCATTTCCATCGCTCCTTGTACAGCAGCAACTTGCGCGATGCGCCAGGACCTGATTTGGACCACCATGCACCAGATCTCCCGTTACCACGAGTGAGATAAGCTTTTCGTGGCCTGCCGCCAACGGCGCGACACGGCGCGCGCGGCGTCGGCTCTTGATCGTTAATGGGGGCAAGCCGGGCCTCTGGCTGATAAAACATACTTGCAAGGAAATGTTTTGATCAGATCAGAGGCGATATAGGCTTACCCGATTATCAGGATCGAGGAAACAGCGGGCGGGGTGCGCATCGCGGTGCGCTTTACGGGGAAGGTTTCGTGTCCTCACTGTGGAGAGGAGAAGCTGCGGCTGCGGCAAGTACTGCGTCACTTGCCATAACGCGAAGCTTCACACCGCCGGACTCCTCCCTCACAGCCCGAGCCGTAGGCCGCAGAGCTGGTTTACGGCAGTTTGGGCGCTCGGGAGAAAACCATGCAAAAAAGGTCGCGAGGTATTGCGGAAGAGGCTCAGAGGTGGCCAGGTGACTGACTTCTTCGGGAACCTGCCAGCGTGCGCGGTCGGAATTGACTCAACCTGCGGGGCGCACTTCCGGGCGCGGGTGCTCAGCACTTTCGGGCATACCATCCGGCTGATCGCGCCGCAGCTGGCTAAGCCCTGTCCGAGGCACAGCGCGAAGACCCGAAGATGATTTCGTACCAGCTTTGTCAGCTGCCTGTACTATTCGTGCACATCCCCGAGGCACCGGAAGGGCATCGTTCGACCGAGAGTCAACGCGCCGAAGACAAGTGCGATCCGCGTCATCCCAGCAGGCTAACCGTGCTGTTGGCCGTCGCACTCGTCGAAGCGCTATCCGTGGAGATGCTGTCGGCTGCAGCACCGTGGTGATGATGATAGTGCCCTGTTTCGGACGCCTGCGCCTGGTTGGCCGCGGAAAGATCGCTCTGAAGCTGTTTGAAAGCGGCCTGCGCGCCTTTCAGGTCGCCCGACTGGAGAGCGGTACTGAGATTGTTGAAGTCTGTCGTAATCGCGTCCGTGCCAGTAGAGCTGGTTGAACCACCGGCAGCGCTTGCCGAGGACTGCGCCTGCCCGCTAATGAGATTCTGCAGGTTCGAAAAAGCTTGTTGCGCCCCTGTCAGATCTCCGGACGAGAGCGCTTTCCCAATCGCATCGAGATCGTTCTTGAAACTGGTGGCCGTTGAATCCGATGACGAAGAGCTGCCGCTTGCCTGGGCCGAATCCGTGCCCGACAGATCGCTCAGCAACTGTTTGAAGGCCGACTGTGCGCCGCTTAAATCGCCCGATTGAAGCGCACTGCTGAGATTATTGATATCGTTTGCAACCGGGTCCGCGCTCGAACCGCCGGCGGAGTAGCCCGTCGACGACTGCGTCTGACTGCCTTGCTCGCTGCCTATGAGGTTCTGCAGGTTAGAAAAGGCTTGTTGTGCCCCCGCCAGATCTCCCGACGAAAGCGCATTTCCAATCGCGCTGATATCGTCGGTAAAGCTCGTGCCGGTCGAATCCGTCACCGAGGTGTTGCTCGTATTCGAGTTACCTGGCAGCAACTGCTGGAGCGCGGAAAAGGCACTCTGCACTCCCGAGAGATTATTGGACTGCAAAGACGATTCCAGGTTACTGACGTCTTGTTGAATCTGTTTGCGAATTTCCTGAAACGAAGCCGAATCTGTCCCCACTCCCGACAGGCTGGATATAGACATTGCTTTTCCTTTCGATAAATCCGATTTGTGGCATCCGCTCAATGCCTTCAATCTACATATCGCCCGATCGACCAAAACCTTCTGTGAAGAAATGTGAAGATTGAACGGCGCGGCAGCATGGCGATCCGGCTCCTTAAAGGATCACTGCAGCGCGATCACTACGCCGGGGGGCGTCTTTACTCCCACCACCGTCGCCTGAAGCGGGACATCGCCACTGCCAAGCCCCGAGGGAAGCGTGAGGTTCAGCTGGTAGAGCCCTGCGCTGGACACTCCGGAGAACTCCGGAGTTACGTTTACGTTGTTGAGGAGCAGGAAGACTGTGTTGGTGGTCGGCGCCGCTCCGGAATATGCCTGGCCAGCCAGTACCGTCGGAGAGGTTGGTCCAAAGCCGACGCCGAACAGGGCAATGTTATCGCCCGCCTTTGCCGCGACCGTCGCGTAGCCCAGCGATGTGCCGGTGGGACCGATGATGTCGTAGGCGCCATTGCCATATGTGCCTGAGCCATCGGAGCGGAGAATAATGCCCGCCACATGCTTGTTGTCGCCGAGCAGACTGAAGGAAGGCGCAAACTGGGCGAGCGTTACGGTTGAGGTCGCGCTTCCGTTGGCGGTTGTTACCACCACGGGTACTGAACCCGTTGTGGCATCGTCGGGAGCCTGTAAATTCATTTGTCCGGGACTGACATACCAAAGATATGCAGCCTTCCCGTCGATGGTAACGCTGGTGCCGCCGAGAGATAAGGGGAAATCGCCGTTCCATGTCAAACTTCCGCTGGCCAGGTTGGCGCCGTAAATTGATACCCACTCTCCGGGCTGAATAGTCGGCGACGTGCTGTACACGGGCACCACGCCTCCCGAGTTGATCGTCGGCAGCGGTGCCGCGGCGGTATATGTGAGCTCGAAAATCACCCCTTTGTTGTCGGTTCCTCCCTGATAAGCGGTGCCGTAGAAAACTCCATTGCCTGCCTCAAGGAGCGCCGCTTCCGGATACTGGCCGTCGGAGCCCGTGAAGCTGTGCAGTCTGGTAAATGCGCCAGCGGTGGTAATGGTGAAAATCGCGCCGTAGATAGCGTCTCCGCCCTGGTAAGTGGTGCCGTAAAGATTGCCGTCGGCCCCTTGAATCAAGGCGCCCCGCGGGTTTTTGCCGTCCGTTCCGCCGAAGCTGTGCAAAGTCGTCAGCATGCCCAGCGTGGTGATCCTGAAAACCGTGCCATCGCCGCTGGCGCCGCCCTGCCATGTCGTTCCATAGAGATTTCCGTCGGAGCCTTGCACCAGCCCGGCTTCGGGGACACCCCCGTCCGTCCCCGTGAAGGCGTGCAGAACTGAGAACGATGCCCCCGTGTCGATCTTGAAAATCGTTCCCAGGCCGCTCGTCCCGCCGCCGGAAGTTGTGCCGTAGAAATATCCATCGACCGCCTGAATGAGCCCGTCGAGTGAGGTCTCGCCATCGGATTTGCTGGAAAAGACATGAAGAAGACTCAGCGTGCCTCCCGTCGTGATATTGAAGATTGTCCCCGCTCCGCTTCCTCCCTTTGACGTAGTCCCGTAAAACTTTCCGTCGGTGCCCTCAACCAGTTTGCCGTAAGGGACCGCGCCGTCCGAACCAGAAAAGCTGTATAAAGTCGTCAAAGTGCCGCTGGGCTTGAGTTGGAAGACCGACCCATAGCCGTTGGCGCCACCTTCGGAGGTTGTCCCGTAGTAATTTCCGTCGGAACCCAGCACCAGTCCCCCATAAGGAACGGCGCCGTCGGTGCTGTCAAACGCATGCACGGTTGTGAGAGATCCCGCCGGCGTCACCTGGAAAATCGTCCCATAGGTCCTGCCCTGCGTCGAGGTTCCATAGAAATTTCCGTTCGCGCCCGGAATAAGCGGCGCGTAAATAGAAGCGTTGGTCGTATCGCAGTTCACCAGAACGCGGTAAGTCTGCGCAGGCAAGTTAGTTGTCGCCAGCGCAAGTGCGATAACTATCGATCGCACCAACTTAATAGAAGAGTATGTGGTCATTGAATCGTGATATAGATGTTGCTCTGCGCGGTGAAACCGTTCACCGTCGCCTGCAGAATATAGTCGCCGCTGCCCCCAACATTGGGGACGACGACGTTAAACTGATACAACCCCGCCTCAACCATACCCGCAAACGTCACATTGGCCTGAATGTCTCCAATAGATATGTTGGGTACCGTTATAAGATAGGCGGTTCCCGAGAAAGATTGGCCGGCTGGAACGGCGGGCATGGTCGGCCCAAATCCAACGCCATACAGGACCAGCGTCTCCCCTGCCATCACGGGGCGGCTTGAAAACGGAAATGCGCCGGCCGGTCCAATGATGTCGTAACCGTTCCCGCTATTGCCGGGGTTGCCGGGCGTGATTACTATGGCGGCGGGGTATTTGGTGCTGAACAGGCTCAAAGAGGGAGCGTACTGACTCAGGCTTACGCTTTCCGTCGCGGTGCCTCCGGGGGTTGTAACGGCCACCGTCACTGTTCCGGTATTAGAGTCGGTCGGAACCTGCGCGTTAATTTGAGTTGGGCTGACGTACCAAAGGTATGCGGGCTTCGAGTCGATCGTCACCGCGACCTGGCCGAGGACGGTTGGAAAGTTTCCGTTCCAGACGGCCGTACCCGAGGCCAGGCCCGTTCCATAAATCGAGATCCAGGAACCGGTCGCTATTGAGGGAGTGGAACTGTATACAGGGACCACGCCGTTAGTGGTAATGGAGGGTGTTGTCGCCACCGCGGGAGTAAGTAAACGGATTCGCGAATCCTCGTACCCTGTCGAAGAGGCGTTGGCGATGTAGATCAGTCCCGCTCCCGTCATTGCGATACCGGTGGGAGTGTCAAGCGTGGCCGCGCCGGCCGGCCCCCCGTCGCCATAGTCGCCCAACCCATCGTTCCCCGCTATGGTATTAACGATTCCTGAACTGACCTCGCGAATCACCTCATTACCGGTGTCGGCGAAATATACATTTCCCGCGCTGTCGACCGCCACGCCCTGAGGTTGACTCAGCCAGGCCTGCGTAGCCGCGCTACCGTCGCCACTGTAACCGCTGGTACCCGTTCCCGCGATAGATGAGATCTTCCCGTTCGATACCTCGCGAATGAGATTGTCCCCGGAGTCGGCGATATAGAGATTGCCGGCGCTGTCGAACGCCACAGCGGCGGGAGAACTGAGCGACGCGCGCGTGGCAGCGTTTCCGTCGCCCACGTTTCCTATGGTCCCGGTGGTGCCGTTGCCCGCCACGGTCGTGATGATTCCGTTCGCATCGACTTTACGGACGCGCTCGTTTCCAGTGTCGGCAATATAAAGGTTTCCGGACGGGTCAAGCGCCACACCCCGTGGAAAACTCAGCGTCGCGTTTGTCGCCTGGCCCCCGTCGCCGATAAGGCCATTCGGTGTATTGGAACTGCCCGCCACGGTTGTAATGATGCCGTTTGTCGATACCTTGCGAATGCGGTTGTTATAGGTGTCCGCAATGTAGACGTTGCCGGCGGCATCCACCGCGACACCGCCCGGGAGGTGAATCCGGGCGTTGGTGGCGACTCCCCCGTCGCCTGAGAAGCCACCAGTTCCGCTGCCCGCGAAGGCGGATATAATCCCGTTGGTCCCAACCTTGCGCACCATGTTATTACCCGTATCCGCGATATAAACATTGCCAGCCGCATCCGCCGCGACACCGGCCGGCGAATTCAGGAACGCGTTGGTCGCCGCTTGCCCGTTCCCGATGCTGGTTATGTATGGACTGCCGCCCGCGACAGTAGAAATGACATAGCCTTGAGCCGGGTAAGCCGCCGGCGTCAGAAGACCTGCGGCCGCGACGCAGATCGAGAGAGCGCTCCCGCACCATTTATGACACCAATCCTTCTTGTTCAAAACGTCTCCTTCAAAACACACTCGATGAAGCGTTGATGTATGTCGGTAGAAATTGGTTTCGATACTAAGATCGGTATGTTCTGCTCACATATGTAGACAGGAGACTTTGTAAAGTTATGTTAAGACGAGTGAGTAAGTGCCGCGAAGCGTCGCGGTAACTCCGCTTTGAAGCAGGCGGTGTGAAAAGCGATATTAGAAGACCCCTGGTACTCTCGATACTATCCTCACATTCTTTCGCGCCGGCCGTACGTTAAGAAGTGTAAGCAGCATTGTCGCCCCGAAACGGTAATTACCCTCCACACCGTCGAGTGCGTAACAGGGTTAATAACAATGCTCAGAACTCAATGGCTGGTTGTGTCTTCTCTCTTTCTCATGGTGTCGATCCCCTTATTTGCGCAGGAGACTGGTTCTCTCCGTATCTTCGTTACCGATCCAAGCGGGGCCGCCGTACCCGACGCGCAGGTCACCATCGGCGACGATCTTCACGGTTCGCGGCCCGCCTCCGCCACTGAAGGTGACCGTTCCTTCTATGTCATTAACGGACTCGACCCCGGAGTCTACCGGCTGGAGGTTAACAAAGCCGGCTTCGATCCCTACGTTATAGAGAAACTGCGTGTTCATTCCCGCGACAGCCAGTTAGTGCGTATACCTTTGCGTGTCAGCGCCGCGGGGACGCAGACGGTAACGGTAACGGCGGAGGTCGAAGGAATATCGTCGGACCCGTCCGCCGGGACCGCTGTCGATGGCGCATATATGGCAGATCTGCCGGTAAACAGCAGGAGCTTCACCAGTCTTCTTACGCTGGCGCCGGGCCTCACGGACGCCGGCGACGGTCCCGATGGCGGGGTTCACTCGAACGGCCTGCGCTCAAATACGAATTACTACATGGTTGACGGAGTGAGCGCGAATACCGGCGTCGGCGGAGGCGGCGGACCAGGTCCCGGTGGGCCGGGCGGCGGTTTTGGCGGCTCCGGCGCCAATGGTACCAGTGTGGCGACCAATGCCTCGGGCAATTCCTCCAATCTGATCTCTCTCGATGCGATCAAAGAAATGCAGGTTCAGGTATCCACCTTCGCGCCCGAGTTCGGGCGGTCCCCCGGCGCTCAGATTTCCATCACCAGCCGGGGAGGTTCGAACGAGTTCCATGGTTCGGCCTTCGAATACTTCCGCGACACCGCATTCAATGCTAACGACTGGTTTAACAACGAAAACGGGCTGGGCCGCGGCACCCAGCACCTCAATGACACTGGCTTCACCCTCGGCGGTCCGGTTCGGAAAAACACCACCTTCTTTTTTGCATCGTTAGAGGGATCTCATCTTGAGCAGCCCCACACTGAGGTCGATACCGTTCCCGATAACTCCGTTCGCAGCCGAATACTCGGTCCGCTTGCGCCCTATCTCGATGCTTTCCCGCGCGCCAACGGGCCCGAGGTTGGAATCGATGTGGCGGAATTCAATACCACATATTCCACGCCGTCCACGTCCAGTTCGGAGAGCATCCGCATCGACCGCATCATAAACTCGAAAATTACCGCGTTCCTGCGGTATTCCAATTCTCCCTCCACCGCTTCCAACCGGGGTGGCCTGAATTCCACGGCCAACAGCGTGACCAAAAACTCGGCCGACACCCAGTCGCTGACTGGTTCTGTCACCTGGGTGGACGACGACAATCAGATTCACAACCTGCGCATCAATACCAGCCGGACGCTGTTCCGGTCCAGCACTTCAATGGACACCTTCGGCGGGGCCCAACTCCTTTCGGATTCGTTGCTCTATCCGTCCGGAGTGGACTCCTCGAATGGAACCTTTTCTCTCAATGTGAGCGGCGTTGGGGGCTATTCCGTCGGCGGCAAGACCGATACGGCGCAAAATCAGGTCAACATCGTGTTCGACGAATCCGGAGTAGCAGGCAAGATCAACGCCAAGATCGGCATCGATTATCGCCTCCTGCTGCCGACTTACCGCGTCCAACCCTATACCGAGTTTGTTTCCTTCAACGGCATTTCAGATAACTCCGATTCGCTTCTTTCGGGTATTGCCCAAAACGCCTCGGTTACCGCCAATGTTACGGGCCGCTATCCCATATACCATAACTTCGCGGCCTATTATCAGCACGCCTGGAAGAATACCGCCTACACTACCCTGACTTATGGGCTTCGCTGGGACCTCAACCCCGCGCCAGGAGTACGTAGCGGCCCTCACCTTCTCGGGCTCGACAGTTCCGACGACCTGAGTTCCTCCGCGCCCCTGTATCACACGCGATGGTTCAACATCTCCCCCCGTTTCGGACTGGCTTCGGAACTAACCCACGCTCCGCGCCACGAGTTTATATTCCGGGGCGGTGTCGGATTATTCTACGACACCGGATACGGATCGACCGCCAGCGCCTTCAACAACCCGCCGTATTCAAATACCGTCATTACCACCGAGCCGAGTTTTCCACTGAGCTCGGACGTCAGTCAGGCGCCGGTACTGCCACCGACTACTCCGTACGGCTTGGTAAGCGGCGCGGACCCATCTCTCAAGTCGCCGATTATCTATGAATTCAACGCGACATTGGAAAAGCGCATCGGGACGGGCCGCGTCCTGACCGTCGGCTTCCTCGGCAGCCACGGCGGCGGTCTTCTGACTACCCAGACGCAGCCGGGTTTCTTCTCCACCACCTACAGCATGCTGCAACTTACCACCAACGGGGGAAACTCGGACTATCGCGCTCTCCAGACACAATACCGTCAGACCGTCGGCCGTCTTCTTCTGACACAGATTTCCTATACTCTGGGACATAGTATCGACACCAGTTCGAATGACAGTGGATTTTCCGGTTTCGCCATTCTGGGAGGCAAAACTACGGCCGATTCGAACTACGATATTCGCCATTCGGTGACCGGTACGGCCACTCTGGCGGTACCTTCGCCGAGCGGTGGATTTGCTTTCCTGCGTCCCGCTCTGGGCAACTGGTATATGGACGCAATCGTGTCCGCCCACACCTCCTTGCCCTTCGACGTCCAGGGTCAGACTGTCGAGGGCGGCTCGAGTTGTCCCACTTCAGGTACCTCGAGTGTCAGTTTGTGCCAGAAGGGCTTCGCCGCCATGGTTCGTCCCAACCTGACCGGGGCGGCGATATGGATCTCCGATCCCGCCGTCCCGGGTGGCCGGCGCATTAATCCCGCGGCCTTCTCGATACCCTCCAGCGGTGAAGGCAATGAATTGCGTAACGCTCTTCGCGGGTTCGGCTTTATCAACGCCGATCTCAGCCTCAGACGGAAAATCCGGTTGACGGAGCGCCTTTCCGTTCAACTGCGCGCGGACGCCCACAATGCTCTGAATCATCCGAACTTCGCCAACCCGAATGCCCTGGAGGGTGCCAACCTGTCCGATGCGAACTTCGGCATTGCCACCCGCATGCTCTATAACTCCTTTGGCAACGGCTCCGTCCAGAGCAGCGGCGCGCCCAGATCCGTGCAGCTATCGCTCCGGTTTCAATTCTGATGTGGGATAGGCGCTTCCGCCTGTCCATCTTTCAGGAGTTATGCTCAAGCGCGCGCTGACGCCGGAACTACAGAGAAAGCTGGCCTTTGTAGATCATATCCCTCGGCGTGAATTTTGCCGTCAACGCCATCGGCCCCATATGCATGCTGAAAACTACTTCCTTCGAGGTCGCGGTTATCGGCAATTCGGCGCGGTCAAAATGGAATACGAGGTGTTGGCTTCCCACTATGTTTTCCACACGGTTGACTTGTGTGGAATTCAACGGGGGCTTGCCCTTGATCTGCAATTGCGCCGTCGGTTGAGGGCGTCCCGGCATATCGTCGTCGTTCGGCGGCATGGCCCGGCCTCCCATGTTCATCCGCATCCCGATCACGGCAATCGCGTAAGCGTCGGAATCCCCGGGAGCGGTTTCCCTTTCGGCCTCGCGGATGGGCGCGGCGCTCTCCCATCGAACCACCACCTCCATTGCCGGCATTGCGGCCCCATCCGGCCCGCCTCCGTCTCCGTTGATCGGAGCTCCGCCGCGACCGCCTCCACCCATAGGGCCACTGCCTCCCATGGGGCCTCCGCCCCCCATGCCGCCCATCGGGCCTCCGCCACCCATCGGGCCTCCGCCACCCATCGGGCCACCACCGCCCGGTCCCTCGCCACGGCCGCTCTCCATCGACAGAGTCGCTTTCCGGGCCCATGGCGAACTGGTCAGGACGCGTTCGCGCTCCGTTGCTGACCACTGCGATGGATCCTTCTGATTCCAGAAATCGGACTTTGCAGATGCCCACATGCCGCCTGCCGGGAGCGCCCAGGCCGCGGCGGAAATCCTGAGTAACGCTCGTCTTGAAGTGAGTTTGCAATTGTTGACAGTCTGCGCCTGCATCGGCGTGCGGGTAGTCGGCGAAAAGCGGAGAAACCGAAGCCTCATAAGTGCAGTAGACCGCAAGGGGAATGCTTCGGAGTCTTAAAAATTGTAAACACTCACGGCCATCGCAAATGTTTGCGCTACAAAGGGAGATATGGACGCACAGCGGAGTCTTCTGCTGGTTGACGACGACTTGGAATTGTGCGCGCTGATGAGCGACTTTTTCACCCAGCAAGGCTACCGCACCGAGGCCGCGCACGATGGCAGGGATGCATTGGTGCGTCTCGCTGGTGGCGGCTACGACTTGATCATTCTCGATGTCATGATGCCCGTGCTCGATGGCTTCGAAGTGCTTCAGCAAGTTCGCAAACGCAGTACCGTGCCGGTAATCATGCTGACTGCCAGAACCGCCGGAGCGGATCGCGTCAACGGATTGAACTCCGGGGCCGACGATTATCTGCCAAAGCCTTTCGAACCCGATGAATTGCTGGCACGAATTCGTGCCGTGCTGCGCCGCACTCGCAAGCCGGACGTCGATGAAAATCGCCTTCTGGAATCCGGCGGCGTACAGCTCAACCTCCACACTCGCGAAGTCTGGCTCAACCGGGTCCCGGTGAACATCACCACCATAGAGTTCGACATCCTCGAGTGCCTGATCCGGTCGGCGGGCCGGGTGGTTTCGAGAGACGCACTGGCCGCGGTACTTTACCAGCGCGAAGCCACCCCCTATGAACGGGCCATCGATGTGCATATCAGTCATCTGCGCCGAAAGCTGGAGCACGGAAATACTGGCGTGATCCACACCATGCGAGGCGCCGGATACGTGTTTGCGCAGCGTTTCAGGCGAGGCGGATGAAGTCCATATTCACCAAAATCGTTGTCTGGTCGTGCGGCACGCTTCTTTTATCCCTGATTGCTCTTTTCCTTCTCACCGGCTGGCTCGCCCGGCGCTCGGAGCGCGGCAGAGGAATGATCCCGCGGCTCCAGTTCTTCGAGCTCACCGAAGCGCGCAACGCCTATGAGACCGGCGGTCCCCACAGCGCCGGTATTGTTCTCGACAGGCTGGCCAGCGCCTTGGGCGAGCGCCATTATCTGGTCGATGGCAAAGGAAAGGATCTTGTGACAGGTGAAGACCGGTCGGCGCTGTTGGCATCGGTAGCCCGCCAGCCGGACGAACCCGTCAGCTCCCCGCAGGGTATGCTGACAGCTGCCGTTTCGGACGACGGCAAATTTTGGTTGATTACAGGTATGCCTCCGCCGCCCTTTGAGATTCGGAGGTTCCTGCCGTATTACGGGCTCATACTGTTCGCCGTGGGATTGCTCTCCTGGCCCCTCGCCGTCGATATCGGGAGACCGCTTAGAACGCTGGCAGGCGCGGTGGATCGGTTTGGGCAGGGCGATCTTTCCATCCGCCTGCGGCTCAATCGCGGGGATGAGATCGGAAACCTGGCGCGGTCTTTTGATCGCATGGCGGATCGAATCGAGACTTTGTTGTTAGCGGAAAGGCGATTGCTCGAGGATGTTTCTCATGAGCTTCGGTCCCCGCTCGCCCGGTTAAGCTTTGCCGCTAAATTGGCACGCACGGCTCCCGACCGTGACGCCGCATTCGACCGGGTAACAAAAGAAGTATCGCGCCTGAGTGAACTGGTGGGCGCGTTGCTTGAAGTTACCCGCTGTGAAGGGGACTCGTCCAGCCGGCCGCGGGCGAGCTTTTTCCTCGATGAACTGGTTCGCGAAATCGTTGACGACTGCAGGGTTGAAAACGTGGATCGCGCGGCTGGCATTCTTCTGGTGGCGGCCGATCCGGGGGCTCTCGTTGGCGACCGGGAACTGATTCGGCGTGCTATTGAAAACGTCATCCGCAACGCAATTTATTATTCTCCGGCCGAGTCCACCGTCGAGGTCGCTCTCAAGGTCGGCCCAAAGTCCGCGATCGTCAGCGTTCGGGATCGCGGACCTGGCATCCCTGACGAATTACTGCCCAAAATATTTCAGCCGTTCTTCCGGGTGGATGATTCGCGTAACGGTGCCACCGGTGGATTAGGACTCGGCCTCTCGATCGCACTCCGGGCTGTTCGGCTCCATAACGGTGAGATCAAAGCCAGGAACGTCGACCCGGGCCTTCTGGTCGAAATCGACCTTCCGTCGGGTCAGCCGGCGGGTGGATGACCGTTCTCAGTCGATTCGAGTTTTGCCCGGACATACATCCGTCCGAGCTGTCCTCGGGAGGATTCGGCAGCTTTCTTTGCGGCCCATCGTTTCTTCAACGCCGCGATCAGGCGTGCCCGGCGAAATCCTGCGGCCACTGTCCGGCTAGGAGCCGCGTTAACGCTTCGCGTTCAGCTGGACGCTTGGTACAGTGGGCGGTTAGGCATGATCCCCGGCGGACTGATCAACTCGTACTGGAAGGTCGAGCGGGCCAAGAAGCATCTCGCGGAACTGCATGAAGCTCTGGGCGCGTATCTGAACCACGACACGAGGCCATACGCCGCGACGCTGGACCAAGATCCGCACACGGGAGCGTACCGGCTGACGGTCGAAGTTGAGGAGCCCCACGCCTGGATTTTCATGGTAGCGGGCGATGTCTTCAATTGCCTGCGTTCCGCGCTCGATCACGCTCTGTGGCGTATCGCATCCCTTCAAGCCGGTACACCAAAAACTAAACTCCAGTTTCCGATAATCGAAAAAGACGATGATCGGGGTAGGCGAACGTTCGAAAGCCAGACGGACGGGCTGCCTGCGACTGTCATTCCGGTGATCGAAAAGCTCCAACCATACAACCGGCGGATCGGCACGCCGCTCGCTGGCCATCCGCTCTGGTGCCTTGGCAAGATGACGAACATCGACAAGCACCGCTACATCGCTGTTCATCCGACCGTTGCGATTACGGAATGGGGCGTGCCCCCGACATCAGAGATCGAATGCGCAGACCGGAGAATATTTGTCTTTCGGTGGCCTCGTCCGAGCAGCCACCGGGTTTGCCCGACATATTGGTGGAGGTGGAGTTCGGAAGCGAGGCGGACGGAATCTCGCTTCCGTTGCAGGATGTCCACGAGATTGTGAAGTGCGTGAATAACGTGCTGCTAATGCTCGCGCCGTTTGATCGGTAGGATCGGGTGCGGTCTAACGTCGCTTCCGGGAAGCCCGGCCAAACAACCGCCACGCTCCCCACGATAACGGGGTTCGGGGAGATGGGCTCACGAATCACCACTCAGGCCGAGCCGGGCGTTAACGCAAAATATCGGAAGCTTTCCGGTCGCGTTCGGCAGGCTCCCCAGCGCTGCCTGCCTCGTCATAACCCGAATGCGTTCCGAACCACGATGATCGACTGCCGCATCAACAAAGCTATCAAGTTTAAGAGGTAACCAGGATGAGCCAAAAGGAAGAGCAAACCCGCCACGGTTCCAGTTTCACAGGCGGGACCGTGCGGCAGTATCTACTGCATATTTGCGCAGATGCTGAATCTGATCCCCGGCGCCGGCTTTGAGAAACGGGCCGTTCACCGACGAATTGGATTATGTGTGGCTCTGGGGGCCCGCCAGGGCACCAGCGGCGCGCACCTTCAAGCCGCATCAAACATAAAACCCAGCGAGCGGCTCTCAAGCCATTACGTCAAACTCAGCTTGTAGACGCGCATGGCATTTTTCCAGAAATACTTCTCCGCCGCCTCTCTCGACTTAGTAGAGAAGAACCGCTTCACAAGCCCCACCTCTTCCGCAATCGTCGCCACGCCATAACTGTTGGGATAGTCGGTCCCAAACATTACGCGATCCTCTCCGAAGGCCCCGAACAGATAATCGAGCCGGGTGCGTAACGGCTCATAATCCCTCACGATCACATTGTCCGTAAGTCGCGGGTGATAGACTTCCGTGAGCTTGACGAAGATGTTCGGCCGATCCGCCATTCCCTTCACTACCGCTTCATACGCCCGCTGGTTCGCCGGCGTCGGATCGAAGGACGGAAGATGGTCCATGATGATGCGAAGGTTGGGGATCGCGTCGGCGAGCTGAACATTGGCCTGCATCAGATCCATGGTGGGATTTGCCGTGTCCAGCGCCAGGTCAGCCTCGGCCAGCAGCTTCAGGTTGGCGACTTGATCGGCTTTGAGCTTCACCTTGCCGTTGTCCGCATCGTAAAACCGGCTGGAGCGAATGGCGCGAAACATCGGATCTTTTCTGAAGTGCGTCACATATCTGCCGAAATCGGATTGCGCTGGATTCAAGGTTCCCGACACGCCCATCATGATCGGGTCTGTTCTGCACTGCTGGAGATACCAGAGGTTGTCGTCGATCCAGGAGCTTGATTCCACCACCACCGCCCCGATAATGCCTGCCGGCCTCGCCTGCGGGCTATACATGGAAGGCAGTGAAGTCTTCGAGATGGCGCGATAAGCCGGCGAGCCCATATACCCCGCGCCCGTGGGCACGGTACCGTCGAACAAATGGATATGCGCGTCGATGATGGGAATGTCATCCACGCTCGGCGATTGCGCAAGCCCCCCGCCCGCCGCTGCAACCGTGGCAACGGCACCCGTTACAAAGGCGCGCCGGCTCAAAACATCGCCCGCGTCTTCGCCCTTACCTGCTTCGTCCATAAGTCTTCTCCCGACACCTATCGTCGCCGCTCTCTAGTTTCACACACGGGAGCCAGCGCGCCGAAGCCATTTCGCTCGCGAAGGCCATCGACCGACTCGATGCTCCTCTATATTCGAGCGCCCCGAAAACTGCTGATTTGCTGTCTAGCGCCCGGCCCGTCGCTGCACTGCGTTATGAGTAAATTCATGCTGCACGACAAAAGGCCGCGCTCGGTGCTGACGTACTCTACCTACTGGGCGAATCGCACGCCGCTGCAAACAAAAACAGGGATTCGAAAACTGTAGACCGAGGCGCGGGCAGCCGCGATAAACTCTCCGGTCCTGGCGATGGAGAGTCTCTACCTCTGGAAATGGCTGGTATTGTGGGGGTATTGGGCGACACCACGACCATCCGATGGCGTCAACCACTGGGCCGGCGGCGTTCGTATCCAGACAATTTGGCTCCTCAGGCTAGGATTCGAACCTGCAACCATTCGGCTAACAGCCGCTCCATCCCACGCCGCTTTTCGCATCTGAGGTCGGTGGATTCGCTCCAAGAGTGCAGTTGAAACACGCAGGGGTGTGGGTTCTACGGCGACGCCCCAGTAACACCACTCTCTAGAGCCCCCCGGCCCCCGGAACCGTTCAAGTGGACGGGGCACCCGCGCACGCCGCGCCAAGGGAATATATATACCAAGCCTGACCCTCTATTGACGCGACACGGCGCGCGGGTGCGCCAACGGTGGCCAAGCTATTGAACTGGTAGGGTTACTTCCTTCGGCTGGGGTTTGGCGCGTCACAGCGCGTCACAGCGCAACGCCCGTAACTCTATGAAAACTTGGTAGCGCTAACGGGAATCGAACCCGTATTTAAGCCTTGAGAGGGCTCCGTCCTAACCGTTAGACGATAGCGCCAAAAATGCGAAGGCGCGAGCGGGATCTCCCTGCCCGCGCTTTTCACACAATAGCACGCCGGATTGGGGGAAGTAAGGCTTACGCCGCCTCGCGCTCAACTACCAGCGGACTTTCAATCCGCGCCACTTTAACGCCCGACGCCAGGCCGACGAACTTCATCACACGAAGCAGCAGCCATGAGGGGTCGAACTCGTACCACGCCAAACCATGCCGTGCGGAAGTCGGATGCGCGTGGTGATTGTTATGCCAGCCCTCCCCGAAGGTGACGAGCGCCACCCACCAGTTATTGCGCGAATCGTCGCGCGTCACAAACCGGCGCCGCCCCCACATGTGGGAAGCCGAATTCACTGCCCACGTGGCATGCAGGCCGAACGTGACGCGGAGGAAAATTCCCCAGAACACCATCGGAACGCCGCCGAATGCGTAAAGAATGGCCGCCAGTACGACCATCGGAACCCAGTGGTAATCGTTCAGCCACATATAGAAGCGGTGTTTGGCCAAATCCGGTGCGTAGCGCGACATCAATTTGGTATTGTTGTGATTCACATCGCCGAACACCATCCAGAGGACGTGCGACCACCATGCACCGTCGTGCGGAGAGTGCGGATCTCCCGGCTGATCGGACTTCTGATGATGAAGCCGGTGGGTAGCCACCCAGAAAATCGGGCCGCCCTCAAGGTTCAGGGTGCCGAAAATGGCGAAAGTGTACTCCAGCCACAGCGGAATCCGGTAGGACCGGTGCGTGTGCAACCGGTGATAGCCCAGGCTGATACCCAGCCCTGTCGCCATCCAGTAAAGGAATATAGTTGCGAAGAATACCTTCCAGCTGAACATGAAGAGCGCGGCGACCGCTCCCACGTGAAATAAGGCAAATACAAGGGTCGTCGACCAGTTAAGTTTTCTGCGCGCCGGAAGGACGATTTCCTCCGCCCGCTGAGTTGATGTTGGCATCCAACTCCACGCTAGCAGGGATGTGATATGTGCTTTGTAAGACTTCTGTCGTTTCGGTTCAGCCACTCCCAGGACGGAACTGGGTGTACCCCTTGGGCCGTTTCTCGCCGCCCAGCCCGGGTTCCTTCAGAAGTCCCGCGCTTCCACAACTTCACTGTTCCGGCCATCAGTGGTGCGCATTCCCTTGGACAGGCACCGACTTTTCGCTTCCCGGGCAATCGGCAGCACGCGACGTGGCGCCGCAGATCGACGCTCTGCTCAGGATTAGCATGCCCAGCGGCATCTTAATGGTGGGTGCTCGTATCCGCTGCGAATGCCGGGCGGTTGATCTCCATCCCGCAGCGTGCGGCTCGCGGTGGCGTGCCGGATCTGTTGGACGAACTGTAAATAGAGCGGCTGCCCAGGAACATAGCGATACTGTACTCCTGTCCGGATAAGTAATACCCACCGAATGGAATCAGCCGAGCAGTGCGGCGATGCGGTCGAGCCACAATGGCTTGGGAATATCGCGCTCGGCCGAGACATCGAACCCGGCCTCCGCTTCACGGCAATCGGCGCTGAGTCGATTATAGGGCGGAGGCGGGCTTACGACAGATTGTCGATGGTTAAGTGAGCCTGCGAATGTCACTTTTTTCCGAAATTCAGACGGCCGGAACGACAATATTCATTGCTAGGGCCTTGCGTTGCGTTCGGTGGCTTCGGCGCAACCTTTCGCGATTCTTCCGTCAATCTGGTCACGCGGCCGCGACGCTGGACCACCTTCCGCTCGGAGCGCGCTGATTCGTTTTCCGCGATCTTTTGTTCCGATACACGTTGACTGGCGCAAGCCCGCGTGAAGAACCTGGCGCAAGGCGCGTGCAGAACTACGATATCCTGCCTCACGCTCTAGAAACCTTTATATCTTCTGCCGATAGAACAGGTGAGGGAAGTCCAGCTACCAGTGGCCCAACAAAAACATACCTGCAGGAACAAGCGCATTCCGGGACAATAATGGGCCACATCGAACGCAGAAGGCACCTCCGCGAGCGCGTCGACGGCGCCGTCGAGTTGATTTGGCGGGACGACCTGGGTCAGCGGCGATTCGAGTGCGCAAGGATTGTCGATTATTCCCTGAGTGGGGCCGGTATCGCCTCTCCCCAACCCGTGCCTGTTTCGTCTTGTCTGGTTCTGCGCGCGCCGGGAATAGGCACGGTGGCCTTGTCCCAGGTCCGCAACTGCTGCTGGCGCCGGACACAATATCGCCTGGGGATCGAATTCATCGAAAAGGCGGCGACGGACCCCTCGGATAATGCCGCCGAGCCCGACCATCACGAACTTCTCCGAGCCGGCGTGGCGGGCGATTATGAGCGTGTCGACCAGCTTTACCGCGCGCTTGCGGTCCGCTACCATCCCGACAACCCCGACACCGGCAATTCCGAGATCTATCTCCGTATGGGAGAAGCGTACCGGATCCTTGCGACTTCACGGCCGCGGACCAACGGCGCAGGAGCGGAGAAATCCGCCACGGGGTTTGGCTGGCAGGCGGGAATTCGCGAACTCGATGACAAGAAGGTGGCTGTTCTGGCGACGCTCTATGAAAGGCGGATGAGCGATTTCCGGAACGCGGTGGTCACGGCGATGGAACTGGAGTCCCAGACTGGTCTACCAGCCGAGGAAGTCGGATTCATTCTTTGGTACCTGCGCGAGAAGGGCGCAGTGAGCTTGTGCGAGGGCAGTTCCGACTATGCGATCAGCGCCACCGGCGTGGACATACTGGGAAGGCACTCGGACCTGCCCCGGCAAGCCGTCAGTGAACCCGCCTGGGGCGATTCTGGACCGAGGCGAAAAAGCAATTGGAGAAATCGCATGATAAAATCCCCGCATCCCGGAATGGGATGCGAGGGGTGATCGGACGATGAAGTTTACATGCATTGCGGCAGTTGCGCTGTTGATGGTAACGGCCCTGGCGGCGGCCAAAACGCTCGATATATATGTCATCGACGCCGGTGGCAAGTCGTCCCTGCTGGTTTCGCCCACCGGAGAAGCCATGCTCATCGACGCTGGTGGCCCCGCCACGGTCGACCGCATCCTCGAAGTCTGTCAGGCCGCGGGCGTTAAGAAGATCGACTATATGGTGGTCTCGCACTACGATGGCGATCATGTAAGCGGGGTTCCCGCGCTGGCGGCGCGCATTCCCATCGGAACCTTCATGGACCACGGCCCAAACGTGCAGCAGGGCAATGCCCGGTATCTGCAGAATGTCGCCGACTATATGGCGCTTACGGCGAAGTCCAAACGAGTGATCGTCAAGGCCGGCGACAAAATTCCCATCAAAGGTTTCGACGCGCTGGTGGTGATGGCCGCGGGCAAGGCGATCGATCAGCCCCTGAAAGGCGCGGGCCAGCCCAATCCCGAGTGCGATACGACTCCTCGCAAGGTCTGGGGCCTCGACGCGCGGGGTATCCTCGATAACCACGACACCAATGAAAATTCTCAGGCGATTGTGTCTCTCATCACTTATGGCAAGTTCCGCATGCTGGACCCCGCCGATCTCACGTGGAACAAGGATCGCGAGCTGTTTTGCCCCATGAATCGTATCGGTACGGTGGATCTTTACATGACCGCCAACCACGGCGTGGAAAATGCCAACTCGCCGGTCATGGTGTACGCTCTCCGCCCGCGTGTAGTCATCGCCGACAATCCAACCAGCCATGGCGGCACTCCCGACGTTTTCCAAATCGTCGAAGCGTCGCCGGGCCTGGAGGACTATTGGCAGATGAACTATCAGCCGGCCGGCGGCGAGACCGCCAACGTCAAGCCGGATTTCATCGCCAATCCGGCAGGCGGGCCGCACGGCAAGTGGATCAAAATTTCGGCAGAAAAAGACGGCACGTTTACCGTCGTCAATACACGAAACAACTTCAGTAAGACCTATAAGCCGCGGAAGTAGTAGAATCGGTGCTGACCAGGATGGCTTTAAAGAGGCAGAATATGAAAATGAAATACGCGGCAATGCTGTTGTCCCTGTGCGTGAGCAATGTCTTTGCTCAACTACCAAACGGATACGTCCGCACTGACGATATTGCCTGGACCGGCGCAGGCACTTTTGGACCCGGAACGTCCATCAAGACGGTGTTCAACAAAGAGTCCGGCGTCTTCCTCGACGACCTGCTGCGCGGCATGTGGGTGGTGAAAGTGGACCCCGGCGGACAATTCAACGTCGCCATGTCTCCTAAAGAAGATCTGGCGTTCTTCGTGTCGAAGGGCACCGGGAAATTTACCCTGGGGGACGAGCAGATCGACACCAAAGCCGGCGATGCTTACGGCGTTCCCGCGGGCACGAAATACGGGCTGACGAACAACGGGACAGAGCCGGTGGAACTGCTGATGTACGCTGCCCCTTTGACAGTTTCCGGTGCCGCCAACAAGCCCCTAAAGGGACGTGCCGACGATATGGAGTGGGTGCCGAATAACGTCCATGGTCCGGGATGCGAGCAGAAGATGCTGCTGCGCGGCGGTTTCAGTTCGGTGATCCGCAATATGTGGCTGATGAAGGGTAATCCTGGCTCTATTAATATGGTGCACTCGGGCGGCGACCATCAGATCATGTACTTCTGGGTGGCGCCGGTGCCTTCGGCAACGCCGCGCGACAGCCGCACATATGGTGCGCGCGCCATCCTGAGGAACAACATCGTGCAGGTCCATCAGGGCGATGCATTTTATGCCGGCGGGGCGCCCCGGCGCGACGAGCATGGCATGTTCGATGAAAGCCCCAAAGATCCGCTGATCTATATTGCCATCGGAGCGCTGCCTCCGGGGCAAGGACCTGGCGGACCTGGACGGCAGGGTGGACGCGGCGGCGCGCCGGCCCAACAGCCTCCGCGATAGATTTATGCCCCCTGGCGCCTGGTGGGGCAGATTTCCGATCTGCCCTCTTCTGACAGGGTTTGAAATCTTCATCGCGCGCAAAGCTTGAGTCGACCAGGCCCGGTCGAAGTTCTGGCGATCGACCAGGCCGAGAAGCCTGCGCCCAACCGAGCACCGGTGTCCAATGCTATGCCGCAGTCCGCAACGGCCGCGCCCGCTCGATCCGCGCGCGCTCCCGTGGCGAGTTCATGGCATCCCAAAGATCGCTGCGCCGCTGCACGTTCAGCCAAAAATCGGGACTATTGCCAAACACGCGCGCCAGGATGAGTGCAGTCGGCGCGGTGACCTTGCGGCGATCGTTGCACAGTTCGTTGACATGCTTGCGCTGCACCCCCATAGCCTCGGCCAGCGCGCCTTGCGTAAGCCCCAATGGCTCCATGAATTCCTCGATTAACATTTCGCCGACGCTCGCCGGCTTGCGTTTCGTAGTCAACATGATTCGCCTCACAGATACCTATGGTTGTCGAGGTAGACTTTTGCCGCTTCTCCCCGGCTTCCGTTCCAGTGAAAGATCAGCCGCCATTGTTTATTGACGCGGATGGAATGCAGGCCGTCAAGTTCACCGCGTAACTTCTCGAAATGATTGCTGGGCGGTACACGTAAATCCTGATCCGTCGTGGCATCGTCGATCATCTGGATCTTACGGAACAAACTCTTCTCCAGATCCGAGGGGATCTTCTTCGATCGAGCATTCCTGACGAAAAAGTCGCGCAGCCAGTCGTCCCGAAAGCCCACGATCATTCTTCAGCTCCGTCGTGAACTACTGTACTACTCTATGGTACAAACGGCAAGGCTGTTTCGCTCTTCGAAGCCCCCCGCGCAATTTCGGCAACTCCCCACAGAGCCTTGCGTCCTGAGATCATCCATAAAGTAATGCGCTTCGCGAACTGGCTGCTCGGTTCAGCCCTGGTAACGCTGCTTGCTCCGTTCCCGTGTGCTCCGCAAGCGCCCACGGATACACCCTCCGTCTCTTCCCTGCGACGATCGGAATATGAAGCCTGGATACGACCTTACCGGACAGCGCCACGAAATTTCAGGTCTGGAGACAAACCAGACGAAACAATTTTGGTGATCTCGGAAATATGGGGCGATGAAAAGAAGATTGACGATAATGGCTCGCCGTTCCGTATCGACCACGGGGGCAGGTATGTCTGCTGGGTTTGGAGCGACGGCCGTGCCTCCTTCTCTACCCACGACCGTATGGGCGGGAAAGGCGGCGATATTTACCCCGGCATCCAGGAAACCGACCTCAGAAAGTTGACTGAGCTGTTGGCGCACCTGCCTGACGATTTCTCTTCCTTGCCGCCCCCGGGGCGACGCCTCGTTTTACAAGTATGGGCCGCTGACGGACCTGTTGCCTGCGTATATGATCGCGCCAATGCTCCCGACAGCATCGTCGAGATCCTCAGGCTTTCACGCTCCAGTGTCAGATCCTGGGTGCAGACTTTCGAGCCGCTGGATCAGTGGAGGGCGCATGAGGACAGCATCGACGGCGCGCTGGCGGCATTGCCCGGCGGCAGTCAGGTAGTCTCAGCAACCGTGAACGGGCCGCTGCGGCTTTGGTTTCGGGATTCGCACGTTATGGAAAAGAGGTGCCAATCTCGTCCGTTCCGGCAGCAGACGGCACGTGGAATCCCATGTCTGTCACGCGCCTGACAATCAGCCCTGACGGTTCCCTTGCGATCGTGGAGGGTTGGGGCAGCGTCTACGTTCTTGACACCCGAACTTGGGCGGAGTCCCGCCGATTCCCGGAATCGTCTGTCGCAGAAAAGCGATACGGATCGTCCAATCCTCTTCACGCCAGACGGCAAATACTTGTTAATGCAAAGCGACCAGCCTGCGCTGCGGATCTTAGACACGGAGACCTGGCAACCACTTCCCCACTTGCAGGGCATGCCAGTCGACGCGCTGGACTGGTTCCCCGCATCGAGCGCTCGGCGATCGGTCTATCTCACAAACAACGGACAAGTCGCGCTTTGGAATCCGGACGAGAAAGGCGATGTGGCCGTGCTCGACGGGGATAGCAGCTATATTCTGAGCCTTGCCTGGTCTCCGGACGAATCGATGGTAGCTATCGCTACGGTCCGCCAACCTGGCGACGGACTCCCTGTGTCCTGTCGAATTCGAATCGAATCTGGAACACGGAAGACGGCGCCATTGTGCAAGAGCTTCGGCCTTTTGAACAGAAGGCTTACTCCGTATACGGGCTGGTTTGGTGGCCTGACGGAAAATACGTCCTGGCCGCGCGATGACCGGCGGCTCGTCGCCGGATGCGGGGACGGAGTAATCAGGGTCTGGGACACTCCCGCAATCCTCGAAGAGCTCACTGCGTTCGAACACTCTCTCACGGAGGACCGCAAAGCAGGTGCTCAGCCCTGAGTACGGACGCCGCGAAAACCTAAGGCTTGAACTTAAAGACCCCAAACGGCATCGTGCGCGTGCTCTTGCCCTGATTGAAATTCGGCGACTCATTAATATGCGATGCTGAAATGTAAATAGATCCGTCCGGCCCTTCGCTGAAGGTATCCGGCCACTGCAGGCGCTGGTCCGTCACGAGGGTCTCCATCTTCCGCTCGGGAGTTAATCGGGACACCGCGTTCTGTTGCAGATTACTCAGGTAGATGTTCTGCTTCGCATCCATCCAGATCCCATCGACCGGAAAGGTATCCGCATATTTCTCCGCCACCGGTTTGCCGGCGGGGTCGCGTAGCGCATCGGTCTTTACCCGATAGAGGACTTTCGAAGCAATCGCCTGGTAATAGAGATAGGCGCCGTCGCCCGAGAGCGCGATGGCGTCCGAGTGGAATGCCGGTGTCTTGCCTGTGGGTCCCAGCACAGGCTTACCGTCGATGGTAATCTTCACGCTCTTGTCGGGCATAACCGATGGATCGCCATCCAATGCACGGTGCGATTTTCCCGTCGACAGATCGACCACCACAATCCCACCCAGACCGCTGTCGGTGATGTAGGCGAAGTTCCTGCGATTGTCTATGCGCACATCGTTCAGATAGCTGTTTGTCTTAGCCGCCTCGGGTCCGATGGGGATCACCCGCGTAACCTTATTCGTCTGCAGGTCGACCTTCACCAGCTTTGGCCCGTTGGGAATAATGCTCATCAGCATGGGAGCGGCCGGATCCAGAATCCAAAGCGCATCGGTATCGTCCACCAACATGGCCTGCACACAGACCAGATGCGTCGCGGCCGTTTTCGGGTCGAGATCCCATCGATTCCAGTCTTCATCGGGGAAAGGCTTCGTGGAACCGTCCGGCATCACCTCGATAACAGCGTTCAGATACTCCGGCGACCACCGCGGAAAATTCACGAACAACCTGCCGGTCTTCGAGACGCTGATGCCGGTGAGTTGAAATTGGTTATTGCTGTAGACCTCTGTCAACACGCGGTTGGGGTTCGCGAACAAACAGAAAATCGCCAGCGCGATCACACCTGAAACTTGTAATGACGTTCGCATGCGGAGTCACCCGCAACCCGCCCGCCATTGTCAATGGCATTCCGTTCGGCGCTGTAAACGATCGCCCATCTGCCCGCACGCGGGTGATAAACTACGTGCCGGAATCTATGCGGATGCGAATTATCCTTTCATGGCTGGCTGCGGCGGCCGTTGTCTCCGGTCTGCCGGCTCTGGCGCAGCAGGGCGCGAAGAATGGTGAGTGGCGGAGTTACGGCGGCGACCTCGGCAACACCCGCTACTCGCCTCTCGATCAGATCGACGCCACCAATTTCAACAAACTCGAAGTGGCCTGGCGCTTTAAGACGGACTTCCTCGGCCCCTATCCCGAATACCAGTTTCAAAGCACTCCCCTGATGGTCCACGGCAAGGTTTACACCACCGCCGGATCGCGCCGGGACGTGGCCTGCCTCGACGCTAAGACGGGCGAATTGCTATGGATGCACAGCGAAAATGAGGGCGCCCGCGCCGATGCGGCACCGCGGCGTTTATCCGGCCGCGGCCTCGCCTACTGGACCGACGGCAAGGAAGAGCGCATCCTTTATGTGACCATCGGCTACCGACTCATCGCGCTTGATGCGAAGACCGGTATTCCGGTTTCTGGCTTCGGTAAAGACGGCGTGGTGGATCTGAAGCTCGACGACGATCAGGAAATCGATCTGAACGGCGGCGATATCGGGCTGCACGCTACCCCGATGGTGGCGAAGAACGTGGTGATTGTAGGCGCCGCCCACTCCGACGGCTCCGCGCCCCCGAGCATGCGCCACACCAAGGGCTACGTCCGCGGCTTCGACGTGAAGACGGGCAAGCGCCTGTGGATCTTCCACACCATCCCCAAGCCCGGCGAGTTCGGGCTCGACACCTGGTTGAACGATTCGTGGAATTATACCGGCAATGCGGGCGTGTGGGGACAGATCACCGTGGATGAAGACCTCGGCATCGCCTACCTGCCGGTGGAAATGCCGACCGGGGATAAATACGGCGGCCATCGTCCGGGGCCGGGGCTGTTCGGCGAGTCGCTGGTGGCAGTGAATCTGCAGACCGGCAAGCGCATCTGGCACTTCCAGCTGGTGCACCACGGCCTCTGGGATATGGACCCTCCGTGCGCGCCAATTCTCACTGACATTACCGTGAACGGCAAGACGGTAAAAGCCGTGGCGCAGCCGAGCAAGCAGGAGTTCCTCTATGTGTTCGACCGTGTGACCGGGAAGCCGATCTGGCCCATCGTGGAAACGCCGGTGCCGCAGGGGGACGTCCCAGGCG
Organism: Terriglobia bacterium; assembly: GCA_963719785.1. Classification (GTDB taxonomy): domain Bacteria; phylum Acidobacteriota; class Terriglobia; order Bryobacterales; family Bryobacteraceae; genus BOG-234. The sequence continues at coordinate 188,509 of CAVRCX010000017.1, read as the reverse complement.
AATGGTATTCGCCGACGCAGCCGATTCCCACTAAGCCACCACCCTACGGTCATCAGGGTGTCAAGCTCGACGACCTGATCGACTTCACGCCAGCCTTGCACGAAGAGGCGCTGAAGTTTGTGCAGAACTATCAGATCGGGCCGATCTTCACGCCGCCGATCGAGAGCAAGCCGGGCGGCAAGATAGCCGCGCTTCTGTCCCCGGGTAATCAGGGTGGCACCAACTGGCCGGGCGGTGCGTACGATCCCGTGACTCATCTGCTCTATGTCTTCTCGCAGTCGACCGTGCAGGCGAACTCGGTGGTACGGCCGGATCCCGCCAACTCCGACATGAATTATGTCTCGGGCAGAATCGGTGTCCCTGGCCGGGGCAGAGGTGGGGCCGGTCGCGGCGGAAGAGGCGGAGGAAGAGGTCCGGGCGCCGGCGGCGAAGGTGCTCCTCCAGGTCTTACTATCCGCGGGCTGCCGTTGCTGAAGCCGCCTTACGGGATCCTGAGCGCGATCGATCTGAATAAGGGCGAACTCGCGTGGCAGATCGCGCACGGCGAGACTCCCGATAATGTCCGCAACAGTCCGGAGCTCAAAGGCCTTAACATCCCGCGCACGGGGCGTCCAGGATTGCTGGGGCCGCTGCTGACGAAGACCCTGGTAATCATCGGCGAGGCCGGTTTCTTCACCCTGCCGTCGGGTGAGCGAGGCGCCATGCTGCGTGCCTACGATAAGGCGACGGGCAAGGAAGTGGGCGCGCTTTATATGCCCGCGCCGCAGTCCGGCACTCCCATGACGTATGAACTCGACGGCGAACAATATATTGTGGTGGCCATCAGCGGCGGCAACCTCGCCGGCGAGTTGGTCGCTTACAAACTGCCGTCGAAGAGCTGAGCTGGGCTGCCGCTCCGCCGACGTTTCCGCCGCTCCCTGTTGTGTGGAGTTACGGGCCGAGGTCGGCCACATCGACAGTTGCGTTGTCGCCGACCAGCGTGTTGCGGAAGGCTGCCTCGCCTCTTTTTTGCATGACCTCAGCTGCCGTGGATTGTTTGGCGTGACGCAGTGCTTTGGCGTAATTCAGCATCACGTTGGCGGTGAGCCTGGTATTCTCGCCGTAGGCGTCTAGGGCGGCGGCGAGAGCGCGTTCGAACAGCCGCTTGGCTTCGATTGGGCGCCCCATCGCCGACAGCGCGCAGGCGGCATTGTTGAGCACGACGACCGTTGCCCCGGGGTGCGAGTTGTCGTGATCCGGAGAGCCGTGATCGAGGAAATCGATCACCTGGTTGGACTCGGCGACCGATTCGGCCGTGCGCCCTTCCTTCCACATCGCTAAGGCCAGATTGATGCGAATCTCCGCGATTTGTACCGGCGCTCGATCGGGAGATTGTTCCAACCATTGAAGCGCCTGCCGATAGCACGATTCCGCCAGTGCGTAGTTGTTCCGCGCTTTGGCGACGGCGGCCCGCAGATTGAGTATGTCTGCCTGGTCCTGCGGGGTAGAGGCGTAGCGCTGCAGTGTCGCTTCGTGAGAGCGGAGGGCTTTTTGCGCTGCGCCGGTCCGGCCGCATTCGCATAACGTGTCCAGCAGGAACACGATGGAATTGAAAAGAGGTCGTTGCGGGGGGCTGGGTTGCCGCTCCCATATGCCAATGGCTTGGGAATAGTTGAGAGGCGCTTCGGTGCAGGCGCCCATGTCGCGCTGGATGCTGCCGAGCCAGTCGTAAGTCGTTGCCAGGCGTGTATCCAACTGCCCAAAACGTCGGGCAATCGGCAGGGCACGCCGGGCGGCGGCTAGAGCTTCGTCAAAGCGATGCTGGTCGGATAAAGACTTGGCCTGCGCCATCGCCCGCGCCCATGCGTCCGCCCCGGAATCGGCTGCAGCCACGGCCTGGGATAGCGCCAGCAGCAAGAAGAGCGACTTCATGTAAACCTCCCTATGAGGGCCGCCCAAACGCAAAAAAGGCCGCCACGAAAAGCATTCGAGCTTTTCGCGGCGGCCTCCAGTGTTCTGGTCAGCCTGCTTATTACTTCGTAAACTTCACTTTCTTTCTTACGGTCTGGGCCAGTAAAGGCAAACCGTCCTGAATCCTCAGCTGATCGATCTCGCCATGCCGCATCTGACGGCAGAAGCGCATGAATTCAAGCCATGCCGGATGCAGCGCGGCGCCGGCGTGCGCATCATGTTTTTCGGGCTCAATCGGCGGCCGCACCGGAACGTTCGGGTCCACTTCATATAAGACGATGTCTGAGCAATCCAGTTCGCAAAAAAAGGAGCGGGCTGCAATTTTGCGGGTATTAATTCGCTCAACGTTCGGCCGCGCGCGCCGAGGCGTGGTGGAACGAACTGCCGACACCGACGGTAAACATGAAGCAGCCGTAGAGCGCGTGCTCGATTGACGTAACGAACAAGGAGTCCGTCTGCAGGAAGCGGAAACCGAAAAGCAGGCCGCCCAGCGCCGTCATGATCAGGGCGAGCCGGTTGCGAAAAATGATGTGGACGTACATGAACGCGAAGGCGCTGGCGAGGATTATTGCCCAGGGCGGCCCGAAAAGATCGCGGTAGCGCTCGAAGATGAAAGCGCGGTAGACGATGCCTTGCGGATACACCGACAGCACGGGGTAGAGAATCATCACGAGGCCCCAGAGTCGCGGATTGGATCGCGGAAGGCTGAGGAATTGGCCCGGCGACCCGAAGCGCAGCACCAGAGCGATTCCGATGGCGACGGCGGCGGCGAAGAGGCCCAGTATGGCCGGTGCGTAATGGCCCAGCGGCGCGCTGTTCCAGAGACTGGCGCGGTCGAAGTGGGGATCGTGCAGGAGCACGAAGAGACACCAGGCTGTCAGCACCCACAAAACGGGGATGGCCGGAAGGCGGTGGCGCGTATAGGCGAACAGGGTGGGGCCGATAAAGAAGAGCGACAGGAATTCGATTGCGTGCAGGGCCACCGCAGTCAGGATCGCACGGAACTGCGCCAAATCGCGCATCGCGTTTCCGGCAGCACCGTTTTATCGTGTGTTTGCAATGCCTTCGAACGGCGGCAAGGTTGCTTAAACACCACACATTAAGGAGAACCTTGCAGGCCGAACATCGCTGCCCATCGAAAACCGTCGACGAACACATCGTTGAGATTGTGAGCGACTCGGGTGAAGGCGCGCAGACCTGCGGCCAGATCTTTGCCGATCTGCTGGCTCGAAACGGCAACGGCATCTGGACGGTGGAGATTATTCCCGCCGAGATCGAGCCACCCAAACGCTCGCGCGCCGGCGCCAGTGGCTATCGGATACGCATCGGGTCCAGGCCCGTCACCAACGCCGGCGATGCGGCGGATATTGTAGTGGCGTTTAACGAGCAGGTGCTCTACAGTCGCATCGATGCAGGAGCGCTGCGTCCGGGAACGCTGGTCTTCGCCGACGGCTCTTGGCTGGCGGATGCCGACGAGCGTATCGTGAAGCAGTATGTCGAGGCTATTGCCGATTTCCGCGCGCGTGGTTATCAGGTAATTCCTCTGCCCATCGCGGAGGAATGTCTGAAGCATGCCGACGATGTGCGCAAGGGCAAGAACATCTGGATTCTGGGACTGCTGTGCGCGATCTACAGTCTGGATCGGACATTGGTACGCCAGAGCATCGCCAGCCGCTTCAGCCGCAAGGGCGAGGAAACAGTTCGTAAGAATGTAGCGTTGCTCAACGCCGGCTATGAGTGGGCACTGGCGCATGTGGAACAGCGATTCCATATTCCTCCGGCGCCGCGGACGGAACCGATGGTGGTGATGAACGGCAACCAGGCGATTGCGCTGGGCATCATGGCTTCGGGTATAGAAGTCTGCTCCATGTATCCGATCACGCCGGCCACCTCGGCCTCCCATTTTCTGGCCTCGGCGTTTGAACAAACCGGTGGCATCGTGCATCAGGCGGAAGACGAGATCGCCGCCATCGGATTCGCCGTCGGCTGTTCCTACGCGGGCAAAACGGCGGTGACGATTACTTCCGGCCCCGGGCTGGCGCTGAAAACCGAGTTCATAGGGCTGGCTGTGATGGCCGAGATTCCCCTGGTGATCGTGGTGGTGCAGCGCGGCGGCCCATCTACCGGGCTTCCCACTAAGGTTGAGCAGGGCGATCTGATGGCCGCGCTCTACGCGTCGCCCGGCGATTGCCCGAAGATTATTCTCGCGCCCGCCACCATTGAGGAATGTTTTCACTTCATGATCACGGCGCGCAAGTTGGCGGAAGAGTTTCGTGGTCCCGTGATGGTGCTGTCTGACGCCAACCTCGCCACCGGGCAGCAGCCTTTCAGGAAACCTGTCTTCGACTCCGCATGGGTCGCGCCGCCGCTGGATCTTTCTCCGCTGGATGCCGATAATCTTCCCTTCGATTGGGATGCGGAAACCGGTCTTTCGCGACGGCCGATTCCGGGGCAGCGTGGCGGTGAGTACGTGGTTACCGGACTCGCTCACGATGAACACAGCCATGTCGCGTACGAGTCGTCAATCAATCAGCGTGCCATGCGTATGCGGAGCAGGAAGCTGGCCGTGCTGCAGAGCGCGCTTCAGCCGCCCGCGATTCATGGCGATCCGGAAGGCGATCTTCTGGTAGTCGGCTGGGGTTCCACGCTGGGCACCATCGAAGAAGCCGTTGATCGGCTGCGGGCGGAGGGTCTGCGGGTGTCGTCGGTGCATCTGCGCTTCCTTTCGCCGTTCGAGCCGGGGCTGAAAGCGATCTTCGCGCGCTTCGGCAAAGTGATGACGGTGGAAGTGAATTACAGCGATGAGATGGGGGACCCGTACATCACCGGAGAGTCGCGGCGGTATTCGCCACTGGCACAGCTGCTGCGATCCCACACCCTGGTGGATATCGATTGCTGGTCGCGCGTGCCGGGAAGTCCGCTGCCGCCGGGCATGATCGAAGCGCGGCTGCGCGAAGAGTTAAGGCTGGTGGAGGCCGCATGTTTAACCTGAAACCGTGTGACGTGGAACCGCACGAGCAGCATCATGAAGAGCGGGATTACGCCGGCGCCCTGCCGCGCTGGTGTCCTGGCTGCGGCGACCATGCCGCTCTCAACGCCGTCCGGCAACTCTGTTACGACAAGCAATTAGCGCCGGAGCGAACCGTCGTAGTATCGGGGATCGGCTGCGCCAGCCGGTTTCCGCATTACATGAAGACGTACGGTTTCCACGGCCTTCACGGAAGAGCTTTTCCGGTGGCGTGCGGCGTGAAGAGCAGGCGTCCGGACCTGCACGTATTCGTGGTCACCGGAGACGGCGATTGTTGCGCCATCGGGGCGGGGCACTGGGTTCACGCGCTGCGCTACAACATGGACCTGACGGTGATCCTGCTCGATAACAATGTTTACGGTCTGACCAAGAACCAGACGTCGCCGACTACGCGCCTGGGCGAGCATACCAATACGCATCCGCACGGCGCCGTGATTCCTCCGCTGAATCCGTTGTCGGTTGCCTTGGGGATTACCAATACTTCGTTCGTAGCGCAGACGGTAGACTGGCAGCCGTTCCATGTGTACAACACGATTCGCGCCGCCTATGAGCATCGCGGAACTTCGTTCGTGCGGATACTGCAGCGCTGCCCGCATTTCTCGGCGCACGTTTTCGACGCTCCTCGGGAGGATCCTTCGCTGATGCTCTTCCTGCAACACGAGCAGGGTATCCCGCTCGAAGAGAACAAGCTGAAACGTCTTCCTAACCGGATGACGCACGATCCGCGGAATATCGAGGAAGCGCGTTCGATTGCCGCGCGGGAGGATGTGTATCCAATGGGCCTGCTCTATCGCAACGATCACGCCGTTTGCTATGACGACTTCACGTCGCGGGGGTTGGGCATGACGCAGGGGGAAAGACAGACGGCGATGCGGGCGGCGATTGAAAGGTTTGCCATCTGATGGCCCCGACGACGGTAACCGAAGCAGCGTCCCTGTACACGGGCGCGTTGACTTCGGGTCGCGCGGAAGCCCGAGCGAGGTTTCTCGGCGAACTGAAGCAGTCGTTGACGAACCTGCAGGACCTGCTGGCGGTGGACGATGCGAAGCAGGCGCCGGCTTCGGCGGATCGTGTGGCGGCATCGTTGGGAACAGATGGAGCGCGTTTCCTCTCGGTATCCCGGCTGATGGCGGTGTTCGCTCGCCGCCCGGATAAACCCGCCGTTATGGATCCCGACCGGCGCCGCCGATGCGAAGGCGCCCTGGCAATTCTGGAAGCGGCCGTCCGCCGGCAGCAGGAAAGCCCGGCCTTCCGGCTGTTTCATGGCGAGCAGATTGACGACCCGTGCACCGCCGCGCTCGAGTGCTGCGATGGGCAGTTGCGGGAACTCCTGCCCGTACTTCGGGCGGTGCGCATCGCGCGGCTGGAAGCAGTCTCGGCTTACGATGCGCCTCTTCACGATGAGGCTCTGGAGCGCTTCGACTGGGAAACGGCCGAAGCTCATGAGATTGCCGCGATGACTCTCCCCGTTGCTATCGAGCGAAGTGAACGGCTCTTCCTCAATTCATTCTCGAAAGTGCTGCTCTCCGGCAAACCTGTGCAGATTTTGATTTCGTGGTCGGGAGCAGGCGCCGATGCGGGGGCGATCGCTCTCGCGCATCGTGGGGCCTTCGTGCTGAAGACTTCCATGGCCCGGCAGGATCATCTTTCGAAGGGGTTCGCGGAGATGGCACAGACGCTGCAACCGGCTGTCGCGGTGGTTTCAGTCCCACCGGTGGACTTCATATTCGACCCTCTCTACCGCTATGATCCGGAGCGCGAAGGCGATTTGGCGGACCGGTTCGAATTATGCCCGGCAGATAACACTGGCTTCGACGCGCTGCTGCTGTCCCCCAGCTTCCGCGAACAATGCCGGGTGATCCCGCCCGATGCGCCCGAAGAGGGACTGATGGAGCTTGGTGAGTACCTGAAAAAGCGCTCATCGGTACCGGCGTCTACGATGCCGTTCATACTCGTAACCGGCGACGGTGGGGAAACGCGGCGGATCGCCGTGACGAAGGAAATAGTGCGCCTCTGCCTCGACCGCAGCCGCGCGTGGGAGATGCTGACCGCTTTGGCGGCGAAGCCTCAGCCCGCGCGCGACGAAGCGGCCGAGCCCGCGGAGGTCAACGCCAGCGCCGGTGTCCGCGAAGCGGCGGCAAAAGAAGCCTACATGCGCGTTATTGCGCTGCTTGCCAACCCTGAAAATCTGCTGCGGCCAAACTAGATTTCAGCCGCCGCACTGCCCCTCGTCTTCCAGTCTGGGCGGGTGGGCATGCAGCTTAGTCTGCCCCCGATGGGAATCGGAGAGCTTTTCGCTGTCGTTGGGGTCCAGTACGTCTTCTTCGAGTGCCGCATAATCTGGTTCTTCAGGTATGTCCATTGGAGACCTCGGTCGGCTGTGAGCATTTGGAAGGCCGGAAGTAGACGCTCTAAAGACGGGGTGGTCCCCGGTGAATTGGGCGAGTTGGCGCAGCCGGATCGCGCATAGCCAGTCAGGTAACTCACCCACGGATGGGTTGGCGAGAGCGTCCCTTCGACGCGGACTCGGATCCAGGCGGTTCACGGAACGGCTCCACTGCAATGCGCTTGTAACACACTTCCAGTACGTCCAGGTGTTCTGTGCCGCCTGGCGCCTGGAGCACAACGCTGTCGCCTGCTGCGGACTTCAGCAACGCCCGTCCCAGAGGTGACACCCAACTGATGTGGTTACGGTTGAGATCCACCTCGTCGGTGCCCACAATGCTCACCACTTTCTCCACTCCCGCGGCGTTGGCATAGCGCACGGTCGCGCCGAAGAATGCTCTGGTGGCAGCTGGTCCCGTTCTCGGAGTTTCCGGGTCCACCACTTCCGCAGCTTCGATCCGCTTCCCGAGGAAGCGAATCCGCCCATCAATCTGCCGCAGCCGTCGCTTGCCGTATTGATAGTCGGCGTTTTCACTCCGATCGCCGTTGCTGGCCGCCCACGCTACCACCTCCGTCACGGCCGGGCGTTCCCTCGTCAGCAGAAACCGGTGCTCATCCTGGAGACGCTGGAGCCCGGCCGGAGTTATGTAGTTCTTGCCCGGCGTCGCAGGCTCGTCCGCCTTCGGCTTTCTCGTAAACCCTTTTCGCATCTCGTTGTCGCGCGCTGTCGCTGTCCGGGCCTCGGCTTTATTCCCGCCGTGAACCTAATGATGCAATGGGAATCCAGCCGGCAAAGCCGCCTCAAGATTGATTTGTTCTCCGCTGATGGGGTGATGGAATTTAAGATATTGGGCGTGCAGGAAATATCCTCCATCGCCGGGCAGGCCGGGGAGATTTTGAAGAGGCTGGCCAGCCAGGCCGTACAGAGGATCGCCTGCCAGGGGATGGCCGATGGATGCCAGATGGATTCTGATTTGATGAGGGCGGCCCGAACTCAGGCTTACCTCAAATGTTGTAGTGCTGGTGGTGCGTGAAATCACCTTGGCCAACGACTTTGACGGTTTGCCTCCTGGGCTGGCGGCCCACACAAAACCGATCAGCGGGTGCGGTACGAGGCCGATGGGTGTGAGGATTTCGTAGGCGTCGTGCTGTGCGATGTTTTGACCCAGCGCCCGGTAGATTTTTTGGATTTTGGGTGTGTTCCAGTTGGCGAACAGATTAGAGGCCGCCTGTGGTGATTTGGCGAACAGGACGATGCCGGTGGTGGCGCGGCCCAACCGGTGGACCGGGTTTGCCTCGGGGGTTTGCCTTTGCACCAGGCGCAGTAGGGTGTTTTCCATGAAGCCGCCGCCGGGCAGAGTGGGGAGCCCGCTGGGTTTGTTTACCGCCAACAGATGGGCGTCTTCAAACAGCACTTCGAAGTGCTGAGGCGAGTCTGGTTCGATCCAGGGTGGACGGTTCCAGATCAGGGTTTGGCCTGCAGTAATCGATTCGTTTCCGGCGGCGATGACCCCGTTGAGGGTGACTTCGCCGTTGTTCAGTTTTTGTTGCCAGGCTTGCGGGGTTGAGTGGGGGTAAAGGCTTGCCAGGTGGGTGAGCAGGGTCTCTCCGTGGTATTTGCCGCTGATGATTGCAGTGTAGGCGTAGCCCCGGTTGAGCATGGAAATCGGTTCTCATTTGTAAGATGGCGGAGAGAGAGGGATTCGAACCCTCGATAGAGTTTCCCCTATACACGCTTTCCAAGCGTGCGCCTTCAACCACTCGGCCATCTCTCCGATTTTGAGAACAAGCAGAAACTAAAGAAGCTTCGCGTTTCCGGCCGCTTTGAGCGACCGAACCCGCGAAGCTTCAAGGATAGCATTCCAGACTTGGGGACAAGCTTGGCAAACTGTAAGAAGCAGCCTATCTGTGAGCCGACCCGTGAGCGCTGACTGCCGAAACGGACGAACGGCCCACCGAACCACTGCTGGACGACGCGGACGCAAAGCCAGCGGATCCGTTACGAGCGGAAACCGCGCTCCCAATACCGGAACTCGTGGCCATATTTCCCCCTGTAGGATTCGAGAGGGTCGGATGGACTGCAGCGGCAGATCCCAAGCGGGCAACCTGCGAGTTGCTGACGCCGGTGGAGGCCTTGGCAAAAGTGGAAAGATTGGAAAGCGACTGACCCGTAGTGGCCGCCGCCGGTGCTCCGCCGCCACCGTACCAGATATACGGCTGGGGCGAATAGTACGAGTAAATTAATCCTGGGCTGTAGAAGCCATAGCCGAAGGGGTTATACATCAAGCCACCGTAGGGCATGTAGGTGTACATTCCGAGAGCCGAGTTCAGATACCATCCACCCATGAACGAGGGTGAGTACCCGAGGCCGGGATAGGAACTCCCCGTCGTATAACCGTTCGAGGCCAGCGTGCGCGCCGAAGACATGTTGGCGGCTGAGAGGTAGCCTGAACGGTCACGCGTCCAGAGGTAAAGATCGTCTGCCTGCTTCTCGTCGAATTTCTCGCTGAGGAGCGCCGCCGAGAACGGCATCAGGTGCCCGTCTTTCACGGTCGTATGCCCGCTCGATGCGGTCACACCTGCCTGACCCTTGTAAACCTTCATCTGGGCGGGATCCGAAGTAATCTCGAACAGGCCAAACTTCATCGGCTGGATTTGATAATCCTTATAAAGAATCGTCACCGCCGGGTCCTTAACGGAAACTTCCGGATCGTCCGATTCCACAATAGCGCTGCCGGAGAGGAATTCCACGCGCGTGCTCAACAGCCGGTTGTCGAGCATCTTGATGGAGCTGTTCTCGCCGACGCGCAGGAAAACACCCGGCGTCAGGAGTATCTCGGCGCGTCCCTGGCCTGTGCTCAGGACGCTGTTTTCTTTGATTTCATTGAACTTACCGACCTTCGATTCGATGGCTGCACCGTCGATACTGACGGAGCCTTCGAAATAATGAAGGGTCCCGGAATGAGCGGAGGTAATGCTCTGGGCTGAGCAAACCGCCGCTGTCGTTACCGTCAGAGCGGCGATCAGAGCGGCTGCGGACGCTAAACTGCGCTGGGTATACATGTATTTCCCCTTGTGGTGATGATCTCGCCGATTATGACGAAAGTCAAATAATGTTTATGGAGGCGCTTACAAACGGAAGATTTTGTCCGATCGAACACCCTTCAGGGCGTTCCTCGTATCCACGATCAGCCTTGCGTCACGCACCAACGCCGGGTAATCGAAGCTGGCGTGATCGGTCACAATCACTACGCAATCCGCATTCTTAACGACAGCTTCCTCGTTGCAGGCGTACATCACGTCATCTCCGAAGCGGATCTCGGGAACATAAGGATCGGCGTAGGATACCTCCGCGCCCCGGTGTTTCAGTAAGTGGATGATGTCGAGCGCGGGGGATTCGCGGACATCGTCAATATTACGTTTGTAGGAAACGCCGTAGACGAGAATCTTCGATCCCTTCACCGATTTAGAAACTTCGTTGAGTGCGTTTTGTACCTTCGCCGCGACGAAATGCGGCATCTGTCCGTTGATGTAGCCGGCCAGTTCAATGAAGCGGGCTTCAACGCCGCTCTGCTTGGTCTTCCACGAAAGATAAAAGGGATCGATAGGGATGCAGTGGCCACCCAGTCCGGGACCGGGATAGAAAGGCATGAATCCGAACGGTTTGGTGGCAGCGGCCTCGATCACCTCCCAAACGTCGATTCCCATGCTGTCGCACATGATGGCCATCTCATTGGCGAGACCGATGTTAATCATGCGGAAAGTGTTTTCCAGCAGCTTCACCATTTCGGCGACCTGGGTGGAACTGACCGGAACCACGCGTTCGAGCGCCTGTTCGTAAAAGAGCTTCCCGAGTTCGGTGCAGGCAGGGGTGGTTCCACCCACCACTTTGGGAATATTTTTGGTCTGGAACTTCTCGTTACCGGGATCCACGCGCTCGGGGGAAAAGCACAGGAAGAAATCTTCGCCCACCTTCAGGCCGTTCTCCTCGAACATGGGCAGCAGCAACTCGTCGGTGGTTCCCGGATAAGTAGTGGATTCGAGGATCACCAGCATGCCGGGATGGAAATATTTCGCGATCTCCTTACACGCCGACACGATATAGCTCATGTCCGGATCTTTGGTTTTGCGCAGCGGTGTCGGCACGCAGATGTTGACGGTATCGAAATTCCGGATAGCGGAAAAATCGGTGGTTGCGCGCAACAATCCACTGGCGACGAGGGGCGCGAGGACAGACGAGGGAATGTCGCCGATATACGAATCGCCCAGGTTCACGCGCTCGGTCTTGGCCTGGTTCAGATCGATGCCGATGACGTGGAAACCCGCCTGGGCGTACTCCACCGCGAGGGGCAAGCCGACATAGCCGAGCCCCACCACGCCTACCGTCACTTGCCTGGATCGAATCTTTTCGGCCAGAGCGTCCGCGGTACTACGGTTCATAAGCTCCCAATTTTCCCATGCAAATAGGTCCCTTCAGCTATTAATTCGGCCGGGCCGGAGAGAACCGCTCCGTTTTCGAAACGGATTGCCAGGGGACCTGCCGGCGTCAGCACTGTTACCGGGCTTTCCACCATCCCGCGCGCCAGTGCCGCAGTGGCCGCTCCGGTGGATCCTGTGCCGGAGCTGTTGGTTTCCCCCGCGCCGCGTTCCCAGAAGCGAACTTCGACGGTGTGGCGATCCACTGCCCGGACGAACGAGACGTTGGTGCGATTGGGGAACCTGAGGTCATGTTCCACGGCCGCCCCCACCGCACGCCAGTCGAAGTCGAAATTTTCCACCGGCATGGCGCATTGCGGATTGCCGACGTCGAGAAGCACCGCATCGCGTCCCTGGACGGTAGCGCTCAGTTCCACGACGCGCGGCTCGCCCATATTCATTTCGAACATGTACTCGAATCCACGGTGTGCAAGGAGCCGGAGATGCTTGATCCCTGCGCCGGTGCGGATGCGAAAGTCCGTCAAATGGGGGTTGTCGCGTGCCAGCAGTGCGGCGGCGCAACGCGTGCCATTGCCGGAGAGTTCGGGCTCGCTGCCGTCGGAATTAAAGAGGCGAATCGAAGCATCGAAATCCGGACCAGGAGTACGGTCGACTAACATCCAGCCATCGGCACCCACTCCGGTAAAACGGTCGCAAATAGCGACGGCCAGGGAAGGGAAGGACGATTCGCCGGCACGCAGAGCCTCCTCGATCGGCGTCAGAAGAAAATCGTTCTTGGCTCCGTGCAGTTTAACGAACGGTGTCTTCATGGTCTCCATAGATAACGACACGGTGGTAAATCTCGATGACCGGCTGGTCCTTAACTATAATCCGGTCGCTCAGTTCGAAGCGTGGGCCATGGAGGCGCGCGTTATCGACAGTGGTCTGTACCGGATCGCCCCCCGTGGCAATCGCCCAGTCTTCCCAGAGTGCCAGATCGGGCCGTCCCTGCGCCGCGAGGAACTGCGGATTATTGTCGCCGCTCAGCGTATCGCGCAGAGGGATTCCGAGGGTGCGATAGATAGCCGTGAGGCCGTAACCGGTGAAAAACGTTTCGTGCGGGCCAGCGGCGGTGCCAAGAAAATCCACGGCCTGCGCGGTCCACGCCAGACGTCCCCTGGAATTGATGTCGGCCTCCTGAAAGGTGATGGAGTGCTGGTTCCAGTGGATCAGGAAGGGGGCCAGAGCGATGGCCACCACGGCGGCGGCGGGTATTTTTCCGAATCTGGCCAACCCGGCTGCCCCGAGAGCGATCAAGGGCAGGAAAGCCATGGCGTAGCGGATGTTGTAAAAGCTGTGCGGTTCAAGGTTAGGGACGAAAACCGGCGTGCCGGAGGAATGGATGCTCCATATGTAAAAAGCCGGGGGCAGGAGGAACAAAAAGAACGGCCAAAAGACCTTTCGCGCGAGCACAGCCAGCGCCCCAAAAGCGGCGATCACGAGCCCCGGCCAGCCCGCCACGAGGTGTCCCGCGGCAACGAAATATTTCGCAGCCATATGCCAATCGCCCCGTCCCGGATAAGGCGATTTACCCTGAATCGCGAGGGCCGACCAGGGTCCGCGATAGAAGTAGAGCGGATCTGAGAAATACCAGCGGTTGTGCACGAGCCAGAGCAACGGGCCGGCGCCGGCGATGAGGCAGAACACGACGGCCGGGGTCGAGCGGCGGGCGGCGATCAGAATGTAGATCGCGACGAAGGGCAGTAAAAACCAGGCTTCATAGCGGGTAAGCGTGCCGGCGCAGGCGGCAATTCCCGCGCCGAGCAGTGCGCCCCAACCGCGGGTTTCGGCGAAGCGGACGGTGAAATAAAAAAGCGCAAACAGAGAAGCGAACCAGGCCGGCTCCGTCATGGGAATCGAGCCCAGATAGAGCGTGTTCGGGTTGAGCAGAAAGACCGCTGCCGCCGCGGCGCCCGCGAGCGTGCTCTCGAATATTCTCCTCATGCCTGCGAATAAAAACGTCGCCGCCAGCGCCATGCAGAATCCGGAAGTAATGGCGCCCGCGAGGCCGGTTTGCCACAAGCGGTCGTTGCGGACCAGGGGAATCATCAGCAAATGCGGCAGGGGTAACCACGCGGTGCCCAATTGCACCCAGCCAGGCGTGCGCGAATCCACCACGCGGCGCGCGATATCGAGATGCGACTCGGCGTCCCCGTACAAGAGCGTGGCGCCGGTCTTATAAAAATAAGCCACGGCGGCGGCCATAATGCCCGCGCAGGCGAGGAAGCAAAGAGTGACAGCCGCGAAGGCTCCGCCCGAAGCCTCCTCCTTGTAGTAAGGCCTAGAACGCCGTAAATTCTTTGAACTCGTCAAAACGGCCATCGATTTCACTGCGCGTCAAAGTGCGGAAGCGGTCGACGCCGAAGCATTCGCAGCAGAAACTACCCATCACCGAGCCATAAATCACCGCGCGCCGGATCTCGTTATGATCCACCTTACCGCCTTTGAGATCGATTCCCTGGCCCGCCAGGTACCCCATGAATCCGCCCGCGAAGCAGTCGCCCGCGCCCGTCGGATCGAAGACGTCTTCGAGCAGGTAGCCAGGCACCATGAAGTGCCCGTCCGGGCGCCAAAGAATCGCTCCATACTCCCCACGCTTGATGACCAATGTAGAGGGTCCCATTTCAAGGATCTTGGCCGCCGCTTTTTTCAGGTTATATTCGCCCGAGAGCATGCGCGCTTCGCCATCGTTGATGAGCAGGAAATCCCATTCGGCGATCGTTCGGAGCAGTTCGGCGCGGAAATCGGCGATCCAGTAATTCATGGTGTCGCCGCCTACCAGGCGCAGCGAGCCGTTCATCTGCGATTTCACCGCGCGCTGCAGGGCTGGTTGAATGTTGCCCAGCAGCAGATAGGGCGACGATTTATACGATTCCGGCAGCTTGGGGTTGAAATCCGCGAAGACGTTCAGTTCGGTGGCGAGGGTCTCGCGATCGTTCATGTCGGGCGAATAACGCCCGGCCCAGAAGAAGGATTTGCCGGAAACGCGTTCGAGGCCCGCAAGATCGATGCCCCGCGATTCCAGCAGGGCGGTATCTTCCGCGGCGAAATCGTCACCGACTACGGCAACGATTTTGGGTTTGGTAAAGAAGCTGGCGGAGAGCGCGATGTACGTGCAGGCGCCTCCGAGCATGCGATCTACTTTTCCGTGAGGGGTTTCAACTCCGTCGTAAGCGACAGAGCCAACGATGACCATGGACATTCGTCCGATTGTACCGAGCGGGTAAGGTTGGTCTTAGTTTGTTTCTGCCACCAGCTGCTTCAGCTGCGTGCCGATGCTCAGGAATTCATCGAGGTCGGGAGGCTTGGTGATGTATCTGGCGATGTGAAAACTTTCGAGCCTCGCATAATCGCGGGGCGACGAGGATGAACTAAGCACCACCACGCGTGTGTCGCGGTACAAAGCATCGGCCCGCATAGTCTGAATGATTTCAATGCCGTCGTTCCGCGGGATATTCAGGTCGAGGATGGCCAGATCGGGTGGGGCCACGTCGGCGTACTTGCCTTGCCGCTTCACCATGGCGATAGCCTCGCCGCCATCGTCGAGCACAGTCAACTCGCACTCGAAGCCGGCGGTCTTGAGAGCGAGCCGGAGAAGATCCACGTCTCCGGGGTTATCCTCCACTAAAAGAATTCGCGGTTTTTGGGGCGGTGCACTCGTCATTGGCCTGTTTCCTCCTGCTGAGTTGCGGCAAGGTCTGCGGGCAGCGTGAAGATAAACGCGGCGCCTTGTCCCGCCTCCGATTCTACCCAGATTTTCCCCCGATACCTACTCACAACGCGCTGGCAAATAGCCAAACCAATACCAGTACCCGCAATGCTGCGGCCATGCAGGCGCTTGAAGGCGAGGAAAATTCTGGCATGATACTCCGGGTCGATGCCAATCCCGTTATCCGTGACGGCGAAGCGCAGCAATTCGTTGCGCCGCTCGAAACCGACGTGGATTTCGGGCGTTTTCTCACTGCGGTACTTGAGAGCGTTGGCGATCAGGTTCTGAAAAATTGAAACGAAATGGCCTTCATGCGCGCGCAGCGCGGGGAGTGGATCGGCGGTTACAATTGCGCCCGATTCCTGGATGGCCGCCTGCAGGTTGTCGAGAACCTTGCGCAGGGTTTGATTAAGATCGACGGGTTGGGGATCGGTGCCGTCGGGCGCGCCGATGTCCGTATAGGCCAGCAGATCGGTGAGCAGATCGCGCATGCGTTTGGCGCTCGAGACGATATTGCGAACGTATTCGTCGCGTCCGCCGTCCGGCGCCGCATAGGTTCTTACGAGCAGTTGCGAGAAGAGCGTGATCATGCGCAGGGGCTCCTGCAGGTCGTGGCTGGCGACGAAGGCGAAGCGCTCCAGATCCTCGTTGGAGCGGGCCAGTTTCTCGTTGGACTGGGCCAGATCGGCATTGAGCTTCGCCAGTTCGTCGCGGGCCATGCGCGATTCCCGCAAAGCGTCGCCACGGTCGGAGAGCGCCTGGGTCAATTCCAGATCGCGCGTCTGAATCCTGCGCAGCATGCCGTTGAAGGCGTCCACCAGGACGCCCAGCTCATCGCCCGAAAGTTTGCGAGCGCGAATTGAGTAGTCGCCGGTCGCTGAGACGGCGGATGTGGTCTCGACCAATTGGGCCAGCGGCGTGGCGATGAGGTCGCGCAGACGGGCTGAAAGCAGGAACGCGATTACAATCGAGGCCATCAACACCAGCAACACGGTGGCTCCATAAAGCCGCATCCTTTCGGAAATCTCGCCAAGGTCGTAGAGCAAGGTCAGGGCGCCGATGCGCCGGTTGCCCAGCATCACGGGCCGGGTCACCGTTACGCTGTGCGGTACCAGCCAGCCGCCGTCGAAGCGGACCGCGGTCTGATTATTCATGGCGGGACAGGATTCGCTTGCTCCGGGACGGTTATAGGTGGCGAGAACGGTGCCATTGACCCGGTAGATGCAGGCGGCCACCAGGTGCTGGCGCGCCCGCAGCGCATGCAGAATTTCCGAGGCCGCCGGGGGGTCCTCAAAGGCCAGCGCCCCGGTGCTGTTGTCGGCGGTGATCTGGGCCAGGGTAGCCAAATCGCGCTCAAGGTAAGTGCGATACAGGAAAGAATCGAGGGCAACGATTCCCACGCCCGCCAGCAGCAGGGCGGCAGTGGCTGTCACCATGGCGATCACCATCAGCTTGCGCCGGATGGGATAGCGCCCGATGCGTTCGGTAAGCCGGAATGGGTTGCTCAGGATGGCCGTGCTCATCGGATAGACCTCGCTACGCTGAGCAGCCGTGAGCTGAGTTTCAGGCCGGCCTTACGGGCCGCGGTCTGGTCGATGTTGAAGCGCACGCGCCGATTCTCCACGACGAACGCGATCATGCCGCCCTGATCGAGAAACGGATCGCCTTCGCCCACCGTCAGGACGCCCGGGCCGGCGGCGGCGATGATTCCGGCAATATTTTTCTCGTCTTTCGAAACGTAAAGAATGGCGCAGGAGCCGGGCGCTTCAGCATGGATACGGCGGATTACGATGGGCCTGGAGCCAACCGTCTCCCCTTCGACGATCTGATTGAGAGCCGGTCCGAAGGGATCGTCGCCGAGTATGCAGATCCCGAATGGCGCAGCGGCATCGGCTGGGTTCGGCGCGGGCCATTCGATGAATCGGGTGAAGTTCAGCAGAAAGGCGGCTTTGATCTGGTATTCCAGATTTTGCGGTTCGACGGCAGGGACAATCGACGGCCAGAGAAGCGCGAGTAACACGGCGAATAGCGAGGACGTGCGGCGGGAGCCGCGTTTCGTCCTCCCCCCAACAGACGCGGCTATCGTCGCGTGTCCCTTGCTCAGTGAGTCCACGTGAGTTTCACGTAGCCGCTGCGGACAATCCCCACCAGGGTGGCGGGGTCGCCCGCGGCTTCAACGTGCCAGGGTTGGAAAAGATTCTGTCCCACCAGAGCCATCTCAAGTTCGGGGCGCACGCGCCATGCGAAGCGCGCGTCTCCGGTGGAATAGGCGGCGACGGATTCGCCGGGCAGGGCGCTCACAAAGCGGTAGCGCAGATCGAGCTGGAAGATTTTCGAAAGATCGAAAGCGGATTGCAGGGTGACTTCACTTTTGGGGCTGGAGCCTTCAATGCCTGGCGCGGAGCCGACTTCCGGAGTGCCGGGCGTTGCCCGCAGATGCATGTTCAGGAACGACCAGGAAGCCCTTAAACGCCAGAAATCTTTGGGCCGCCATTCGGGAGCGATTTCAAAGCCCTGTGTGCGTCCGTAGAGGTCGTTACGGAACTGCGCGGGGAGCAGCAGATGAGGCGGCGCCGGATTATTCTCGATACCAAACCCACCGGTAATATCTTCGCTGAATAAATCGTGATAGTGATTCAGAAACGTGGCGATATCCACGTATACGTTCTTACGGAACAGGCGGCGATAGCCAACCTCGTACCCGTTCAACTGCTCCGGCGCGAAGTTCGGATTTGGATTGAAGCGCGCAAAAGCCTGATAGCCGGCGACGGGGCCAACATAGCCAAGCAGGCTGAAATCCTCCTCGGCGTCGGAGGGCGTGCGCAGGGCGTGCGTATATGCCGCCCAGAAGGTACTGCGATCGGATGGAGTCCATGCCAGGCGAGCGCTGGGCTCAGGCTCGACGCTGGTAAAGTTGGTGCGCAGAATCTTGGTTCCCACGGTCAGAGTCAGGCGGTCTTTTACGAGCGCTATTTCATCCTGTATGAAGGCAGTGACCTGCCAGTCGGTCCTGTCCACCGGGAGGAATTGCAGGCCGGTGACCACCACGGGAGTGCTTTCGCCGATAGCGCGGCCGCCAACGCCGAATGAGAACTGCTGCCGGCCGGGGGCACGCAAACGCTCCAGAAAATCGAAGTCCCAGGTGTTGCTGGTATACGCCAGGTTCGGCTCGTGGCGATTGACGCGGTCGTAGTAGATCTGCAGTTGGGTATCGCTGCGGTCGCCATCGGTGCGCTTCCAGCGGGCGAGGATGTTGCCCCCAGAGAGAGCGGCGTTGGCGTTGACGTTCCAGGAGTAAGGCGGCGCATAGCTGGTGGGGTTGACGCGCTCGCCGGCGGCTTCGTCGTAAATATCTCCCTGCAGCGTGTAAGAGTCCCGATCGGTGCGGTTCCAATCCATGCGGAAGCCGCCTTGCGCGGACCGCCAGTCGTCGAAGTTCTGGTGGTCGGGGTGCTCTTCCGGACTGCGCGTGAAGCCCAACCCGTAGATCCGGTAATTGAAGTTATTGCCATTGCCGCCGCCGTAGCGGACGGCCGCGTCACCCTGCTCTTCATTGCCGCCGGCGGCGGAGGCGCGCAGGCCTTTCGTGTCGGCGCTCGTTTTGGTAATGATGTTGATTACGCCATCGACGGCGTTCGGTCCCCAGATGGTGCCACCGGGGCCGCGGATCACTTCGATGCGATCGATGTCGTCCATATCGGTGTTCTGCACTTCCCAGTAGGTGCCGGCGAACAGCGGCGTATAAACCGTGCGGCCGTCCATCAGGACGAGCACCGACCGCGAGAGACGGCTGCCGAAGCCGCGGATGCCGATGGACCACTTATTGCCGTCGATGCGGGCCACTTCCACGCCGGGAGCATCCCGCAACGCCTCGGGGATGCAGGTGGCGCCGGAGCGGCGAATATCCTCGCCGGTGATCACATAGATGGCGACGGGCGCCTTCATGGCGGATTGCGGTTCCTTGGCCGGCGTAGTCACTTCGATCGCCGAAAGCTGTTCGAGACTGAGGCTCTTGAGGGCTGCGGGCGTAGTGCGGTTGGGCGTCGGTTGCGGTTCACCGTGCAGCAGCACAGCAGCGATCGGCAGCAGAGTGCAGAAGCGCGCGATGCGCATCAGGAAGCCACCTGGTGGGCGATGGCGCGCCGGTGCTCGTCCAGCACTTCAGCGACTGCGGCGGTAAGTCGCGCGGGAGAAAACGGTTTCTGCAGAAAGGAAGAGATATCGAGGCCGGCAAATTCGCGGGCCACCTCATGCTCGCTGTAGCCGCTGAAGACGATAACGGGCTGCGTATGCCCGGCGGCGCGCGCCTGTTCGAGCACCTGTCTGCCGTTCATGCCCTGCATACCGAGATCGAGCAGGACCAGTTGGATTTCTTTGTCTTTGTCCCGCAGCAACTCCAGCCCCCGTTTTCCATCCTCGGCGAGAAGCACCGGGAAGCTGGCTCGTTCGAGCGTAATCCGGCAGATATTACGCACTGTTGTCTCGTCGTCGATGACGAGGATTGCGGCGCGGGGGCCGGCGGCCGGGAGGGATTGCGGCGTTGCCCCGGTGCCTGGTGCTGCGGCGGGCTCAGATACGGCAGACGCTCGAAAGCGCACGCGAAAGGTGCTGCCTTTTCCCGGCGCGCTGGTGACATCGATGTGGGCTCCGGAACTGCGCAGGATGCCCTGTACGGCGGCGAGCCCGAGTCCCCGCCCGATGAATTTGGTAGTGAAGAAGGGATCGAAGATGCGGGCTTGTGTTTCGGCATCCATGCCGCGGCCGTTGTCGCGCACTTCGAGAACCACGCCGGGCCCGTCTTCATTCGCCTCGCTGGTCAATGTGCGCACGAACACGGCGCCGCCCTGATCCTGGGGTATGGCTTCCACCGCATTCAGCACCAGGTTCATTACCACCTGCTGAACCTGACCGGAGTCGGTCTCGATACGTGGAAGATCCGGCGCGGTTTTAACGGAGAGCCGGACATTACCGGGCACGGAGGATCGCACCAGCTCGCAGGTCTGCTCGACGATAGCGGAGAGATCGACGGGCTGGATGTAGAACGCGCCCTTGCCCGCGTAAGCGAGAAGTTGCCGGGTCAGGTGCGCCGCCCGCTCCCCCGCGGTGACCACAGTGCGCAGCACGGATTGCGTGGGATGGGATTCGGGAAGCGCATCCGACACATAGCTGGCGCCGCCGAGTATGCCGACCAACAGATTATTGAAATCGTGCGCGACGCCGCCGGCAAGAAGGCCGATGCTGTCCCATTTCTGGCGCTGCGCCATGGCTTGTTCGGCGCGCTTCTGATCTTCAATGTCGGTGCAGGTGGCCAGCCAGGCGGCTTCGAGGCCAGGGTCCAGGCGTACGGCCTGAATCAGATGCCACCGGTATTGTTTATCGCCGGCGCGGCATAAGCGGACTTCGATATCGAAGTGAGACGACGAAGCGGTCCGATCGCGCCAGTTGCGCCACCAGCGCTCGCGGTCGTCCGCGTGAAGTGCTGGAGCCCATTCGAAACGCTGCGGGTCTTCATCCGTAATCCCCAGGTAGTCCCACCACTGACGATTGCCGAAGGAAACGCGGCAGTCCTGATCGGCGGTGAATACCAACTGCGGCAGAGCCTTCATCAGCGAACGATGCAGGTGCTCGCTGCGCGCCAGTTCCGCGCGCTTATGTTCGAGCTCTTTCTCGAGCCGGCATTTGTCGATGGCGTTGAAGATGGAGTGCTCGAGAACGGCCTCCATGTTTTCGCTCTTGGGGACGTAGTCGGTGGCGCCCGCATTGACGGCGCGCACGGCCACGCGTTCGTCGGCGATGCCCGTCAGCATCACGATGGGGCAGGGGAGGGTACCGGCATCCAACCGGAGCATGTCGATAAACTCGATGCCGGTCATGTCGGGCAGAGTGAAATCGAGCAGGACGCAGTCCGGATTCCACGACCGGCAGAGCTCAAGGCCCGCCGCGCCCAGGTCCGCTTCGGCGATCTCCAAACCGGGAACGTGTTTCAGGTAGATGCGGAACAGCGCGCGATCCGCGGCGTTGTCCTCGACGACCAGTATCCTGAGGTGGCCTGGGTTCATTGGATATAGATAATGTAAGGGCCGGTCTCGAATGAATATCATCTCGGAAGATGTTTCAATGTGCCAGGGAATTGCCCCGAAAAATGTATATCAGAGTACAGTTCCAGGGCTGATTGTGGGTTTTTCAGCATGAACGGCGGTGAAGAAGAATGGATCGAGATCGCGTTGCAGGCGGGCGGGATCGGTGCGTGGGACTGGAATATTCCCGACGACCGTATTCAATGGTCGGACCGGGTTTATGAGATCCATGGATTGAAGCCTGGGGAATTCAACGGGACACTGGCGCAATATCGCACCTTGGTGCATACGGACGATCTGGAGCGGGTTGGGAAGGCGATCGAAGCGGCGTTGACGGGGCTTGAACTTTATGCCCTGCAGTTTCGCATCGTGCGGCCCGGCGGAGAGACGCGCTGGGTCTCGACGAGCGCCGAACTCAGGCGCGACGAGCAGGGCAATCCCTGGCGTCTGATCGGCGCGACCATCGATATTACGGATCGCAAGCGCACCGAAGAAGCCCTGTTGCGCGCCAACGAAGAGATGGAACAGTTTGCGTATGCGGCCAGCCACGATCTTCAGGAGCCCTTACGCACGGTGACGAACTTCACGCAATTACTGGCGCGGGAGGCGAAGGGAAAGCTGGGAGCTGATGCCGACCAGTACATCGCCTACATCCTCGATGGAACGCGGCGCATGCGGGTATTGATAAACGGGCTGCTGGCGCTGTCGCGAGCGGGCGCGGCGACGGCCCCGATGCAGCCCGTGGATTCGGGCAGGATTGTGGAGGATTGCGTACGGGCGCTCGGCAGTGCCATTGAGGAGAGCGGCGCGGCGATTGATTTCGAAGCATTGCCGGAGGTTTGGGGGGATGGAGCGCGCCTCGAGCAGTTGTTTCAGAATCTGCTTTCCAATGCCATCAAGTACCGCCGGCCCGGCCGCACGCCGCGCATCGGGATTTCAGCGGCACCGCGCGGTGCGGAATGGGAATTCTGCGTGCGCGATAACGGGATGGGGTTCGATCCCGCGCTGGCCCAGTCAATATTTGCGCCCTTCCGCAGATTGCACGGTCAGGCGATTCCAGGGACGGGCATCGGGCTGCCGCTTTGCCGCAGAGTGGTGGAAAGCCACGGGGGCAGGATTTGGGCGGAGTCCGCGTTGGGGGAGGGCGCGGCCTTTTACTTCACTTTGCCGGCGCTTAATAAATTGGCGAACAGCCGGTAGGCGCCTGGAACTCCGGCGGGCAGTTGGCGAAACCAGACATAAGAAGTGAAGATATAGACGCCTTTGCCGTAACGGGTCCATAACTCGCCGCCTTCGAGAGGCTTCTCCCCAGGATCGCCCGACGCCAGCACGGTCTCGTATTTTGGATCCCATTCGGTGGGAAAGAGCAGGCCGCGCTCCTGCACCCAGCCTTCGAAATCGCGCGCCGTGATGTGGTTGGGGAACTGGAGCAGACGGCTGTCGGGATGGGTAAAAGTCACCGGCGATTCTTCCACCGTGACGCGATAAGCGTTGCCGGCCGGAATGGTGATGGGATACGGGCCGATATTCTGCGCCCCCGCGCTCATGTACTGAACGATGTAAGTGCCGCCGTTCTTCACGTAGTCGAGCAGGCGGGATTGGTTGGCGCGCAGGTCCGCACGCACGTTATAGGCGCGGACACCGGCTACGATGGCGTCGAATTTCGAGAGATCGCCTTTGATCAGATCCGCTTCGGTCAGGAGGGTGACTTCGAGTCCCATCTGGCGCATGGCGTCCGGAACCTCGTCGCCGGCTCCCATGATGTAGCCGACCTTGCGCACGCTCACGTGCACATCGGCGCGGACGAGCTTGATATCGGAGGGCGGAAACAGCACTTCAATCGGGATGTGCGGGTAGGATATGGTGTCCATGCCCACGCCAATCTCGCGGTTAGCTAATGTGGCCACGGCGTGTAATTCGCCGGTCGATTCGGCCGCGGGTGGCGTTACCTCGAAGCTCAATTCCCGTTTCTCGCCCGCGGCCGTCATATTGAAAGACTGGCTCTTCGGCGCCACTTTCCATCCAGCGGGGAGATCTACGCGCAGATCTCCGGCGGCGTTGGGCACGTTGGCCTGAACCGTCAGGCGGATCTGGCGCGGCATCGCCGAGGGGAACATGGCGACAGCGCTCGAAACATCCACCGCAACCGGCGGGATTACGGTCAGCGGCCGCACGCGCTCCGGCTCGGCGCGCTCGGTCGACCGGTTGTCGATCTCGCGCGTGATTTCAATCGGCGTGCCCTCCACGGTCAGGTCGATCCTCATGTGCTCGACGGGCGATTCGGGGAGGCCGGCGAGCATCTGATCGTCCACCGTGTAGCGCTCGCCAACGGGCGGTTTCACCAGCCAGTAGGGCTGCGAGTAAGGCTGTTGAGCCGGGATTGCCAGGTCCACCTCGGCGGTAACTCCGCCTCCCGGCCTTGGTTTGAAGGCGGTGATTGCCGGAGCGTTCCATGGTCCCTCCGGCTGCGCGGACTGAACTTTGACGTCCACTGGCAATCGGGCGTAGATGTTCAGCGTGACGGGGACGTGCGAGCCAGGTGTCACCTCGGCCTGCTGCGCCTCGGCTTCCGCCCAGAGGCCCGCGCATTGGGCGATCAGTTCGTCGATTTCCGTTAGTTTGATTTTGGCCAGCGGATCGGCGATCGCGGCAATCAAGGGGCGGACTTTTTCGAGCAGCGGAATGGTGTTTTCGGGATGAGCGGCGTCGAACTCGTGAATCGCCTGCGTGAGCAGGACTCCGACGGGCGCGCCTTTGGGCAGGCGGTCCCACGAGTGATCGATGCCTTCAAATAAGTCATGCGTGGGCGGCGGCGTCACGGCAGGCGCTTGATTCTGTGGACCGCCGCGACCCGGGCCGGGAGTGGCCGTGATATTGCCGAATCCCTGGCTGCGATGCTGGCTGCGGCTCAAGGCGGCGAGTTGATCGAAGGTGTATCCGAGAAACGGGCTGAAGCCGGTGGTGTCGACCGGAGCGGCGGGGGCGATCGGCGGCGGCGGAGGCTGAGCCGGCGCCGCCTGCCCGCCACGTCCCGCGCCACCAAATCCACCGGCGTAAACCAGCTTGGCGGCGTGCCACGGCTGCACGTACTTCAGTTGTTCCGGAAATCGCGAGGCATCGCCGGCCGCCTCGAACGCTTCCTTGCCGAGAATCGCCGAGGCCTGGTGCTGCGCATGGCCATCCGCCGCGGTTCCGCTGAATCCCAGAATAACCACGTCGGGCCGATAGCGCCGGATTACCCAAACGATGTCCGAGAGAGTGCGGTCGTGGTCCCACTTCTCCATGGTTTCCGGAACGGATTTGGTGAAGCCGAAATCGATGGCGCGGGTAAAAAACTGCTCGGCTCCGTCGATGCGGCGGGCCATCTGGAGTTCCTCAGTGCGAATGACGCCGAGAGCCGCGCCTTGCTCAGAACCGATCAGGTTCTGGCCGCCCTCGCCGCGAGTGATCGAAAGGTACGCGGTGCGCATGTGGCGTCCCCGCGCGAAGTAAGCGAGGACGTTGGTGCGCTCATCGTCGGGATGCGCGGCGATCATCAGCACCGTCCCCAATTCATTCAGCTTGCGCAGACCAAGCTCGATCTCGGAAGTGGGGGCTGGCTGTGCAGCCAAACTCAGGGAGATAAGGCTGAGGAGCCAGCCAACGCGTTTGATCATCAGGAGAGCGATCTACCGCCGGCTGTTGAGTTTCCCAAGCAGGCGGACGATTTCGAGATACAGCCAGATCAGCGTGACCATCAGGCCGAAAGCGCTGTACCACTCCATGTACTTCGGAGCCCCATGCGCGGCGCCTTCTTCGACGAAGCTGAAATCCAGAATCAGATTCAGCGCGGCGATCACCACCACCCCCAGGCTGAAGAGAATGCCGATCGGCCCGCTGCCGAAGATGCCGGGGATCTGCACATGGAAGAAGCCGAGAATTATGCTGGCGAAATAGAGCAGCGCGATTCCGCCGGTCGCCGCGATCACCCCAACGGTGAAGCGCTGTGTGGCGCGGATCATTCCGGAGCGGTAGGCAAGCAGCATGCAGAAGCAGGTGCCGAAGGTGAGCGCCACCGACTGGATAGCGATGCCGGGGAAGCGCAGTTCCATCATGGCGGAGAACGCACCGAGGAACAGCCCTTCGAGCAGCGCGTAAATGGGCGCAGTGACGGGCGACCATTCCTTCTTGAAGATGGTGACCATAGCGGCGATGAAGCCGCCGAATGCGCCGACCATGGTGTAGCCGCCGACCGCGGCCATATCGTGATTGGTGAAGAACTGGTTCCACGTCCAGGCGGCAGTGGCAATCACGCACAGCATCAGGATGCCGGCCTTATTGACCGTTCCCGAAATGGTCATCGACTGCCCGTAGCCCACGGGAACCGCGACACCGTCGTAAGTATTACGGCCGAAGGCCGGATTCGAGGTTTTCAAACGCGTTTCCATACTCTTTGGATGCTCTGTAACAAGTATAGGTGACAGGCGTTATTTGACGGTAAAGGGGACTGAGTAGGTTTTCGCGGCAATCGCGGGCGGGACGATGATTGCCGGCGGGATAACCTTGACCGACACCTCCAGATCGTAGGTTCCGGCTTCGAGCGGACCCAGTTGGGCCCGATATTCCCCTTGGGTCAGGCATCCGTCGGCTGCGGGGTATTTCTGGCATAGGCTGCCCTCGAAGCTGAAGCCGCGTGGCTCAGGACCGCCGGTAATCCTCCCGGAAAGAGTGAATCGGGCAGGACCCACCTCGACTGGGATATCGATAAAGACGATTCTATCTGGCCGCACCTGCACGGCTGCCTTCATGCCCGGCCCAGTCGAGGTGAAAGCCCGTCCGTCCAGAGCTTCGTGCAGCACGAAGTTTCTCCTCGACACCCTTCCATCTCCCGCCATCACTCCTGTGGCAAGCAGGGCAGTCGCCTCGGCGTTGCCGAGACGCATGAACCGGTATCTTAGGCCAAGCTCGTCGGCCAAGTCCTCAAGGCGGTAATTCCCATCCCGGGCTGCATCGTCAAATTCGATTTCGATATAGCTGCCGAACCCATCGATATACCGGTAATGCCAAACGTCGGAAGGGTAATTCGCCGGAGGGTCGCGGGGGCCCAGGTGGTCGATGTGTTCGGGCGGGCCCAGAGTAATGTACAAATGGCCTCGGTCCGTCTTCCATCCCGGAATCCCCGCCACGGAGAAATGGTCGTTGGCGAAGGCGATACGCCGATAATGCTCGTTCTTGTACGCGTTTTCGGCCGCTGCAGGCATGGGATTGCGGATGCGCCAGAACTCGTCGACGAAACGCTCGCGATCCTGATCCGTCTTCAACTGCTCAAAGGCCTGGCGCTCTTCGTCGGCAATGATGTAGACCACGTCCTCATTCAGCCACTTGTCCCACGGGGTCGGCTGCGCATGCGCAATTGCTACGGCAAAGACGGCCCCGATAAGAAAATGGCGAAGCGCTCTCACGATATTTGCGAATTAGATGCTCCGTTGCGGCCGCGCGGGTACAAGCGTTAATTGATGGTGACAGGGACGGTCCAGGTGTGGACTTTTCCAGAAGGCGAATCGGTCACCACCGTGGTCACTGTGTATGTCCCAGGGTCGAGTGATTTCCATTCGGTTCGAAAGTAAGGCTGGGTTCCGTTTTCCTGAAAGTTCTGCGTTCCAACAGGAATGCCGCTCGTTGTGGTAATCCTCGTAAACCCAGTGACTTGCGCCGCGGCGTGATCGATCGGCACCGTGATCCAAACCGCACGGTCCGGCCTCACCTCCGCCAGGATTTGGGGTCCGGTCCCCTGTGAAGCCGCCTTGTAAGTGGAATCAGGGCGTGAAAACAACGGGTCTACTATGTGTGGAAACCCGGCCATGCGGTAATCGTCACCGACAAACTCGACCACCACGTGACCGCTCAATTTGATCCACCAATAGTGCCAGTCCTCGTACCGCTCGCGCCGGTTGGCGTCGCCGGATGGGTGGGCATCGATTTCGTCAGGCGGCCCGAACGTGATGTAGATGCGGCCGCGGTCTGTCTTCCAGCCTGGCAGATCTGACGGAGAGGAGAAATGCTCGTTGGCGAACGCAATGCGCCGGTAATGCTCTTCTTTAAACTCATTTCTGGCCGTATCCGGCGTCGGATCGCGGCGCAGCCAGAACTGTTCCAGGAAGTGCTCGCGCTCTTCATCGGTTCCCAACTGCATGAACGCGTTGCGTTCGGCGTCGGTGATGATATACGCCACATCCTCGGTGAGCCACCTGTTCCACGGCGTGGCGGTTTTCGGTGGTTCCGATTGCCAAGCCAGTAAGCCAGCGCCAAAGGTGAGGACGATCAGGGCGGCGGCAATCGCCGGCGTCAGAGCCGACCGCGGTCGCTCCGATTGTTTGACCAGGCGGCGAATGCGTTTCACGAGATTGCCTCCGGACGCGGCCATCGCGGCATCGTGGGCACCCCATCGACTCTCAGCCAGTGCCGCCAGCGCGGTCGCATATTCGTGCGCATCGCCGCTCGACGCAACCGCCACGTCGTCGCAGCAATTCTCGCGCTCGGTCCGGATGACGTGCGACATCCACCACACCCCCGGGTGATAAAAGAGCAGACCTTCGGCGAACGTTTGCAATAGATTGACCAGGTAATCGTGACGCCGGATGTGCGCCAGTTCGTGTATCAAAATAGCTCCCACCTGGGCGCAGGGCAATCCGGTCAACAGGCTGATCGGCACAAGAATCACCGGACGCAGGTGGCCGATCACCACCGGACCTTCGGCGAGGCTCGATTGCAGCAGGGTAACGGGTCGGTCGATACCGAGGCCCGACGCCAGTTCGCTCAGCCAGGTTTGCCACGGTTCGGCCGCGATGCAAACCCCGGTGCGCCGCAGACGCCGAACCGCCATCCAGCCGCCCAGGGCGCGTAGTCGAAAGACCAACACCCCGGCCAGCCACAGGGGCGCGATCCATCGCGGCAGGACAATTCCCTCGGGCGCGACGGGCGTGAACCACGGAACATCCCCTCCGACCGGAACGGCATGCAGAGAAGGATTTGGCCCGACCGCGTAACCCGGCGGAATCAGGCGGATAAATGTGATGACGAAGGCTGCGAGCGTGGCGGCCATCGCAACGCAGGCGGCGAGGTATCGCAGGTGCGCCGAGCGCAAAGCCCAAAGCGACACCGCGAGAATCAGCGCGATGGCGGCGCCTTCCCAGAGTGCGTGAAGTAACGC
The DNA here is from genome assembly GCA_963719785.1 of Terriglobia bacterium. Lineage (GTDB taxonomy): Bacteria > Acidobacteriota > Terriglobia > Bryobacterales > Bryobacteraceae > BOG-234. Next base: position 159,695 of record CAVRCX010000017.1, on the reverse strand, counting down.
CCAGGCGAGTGCATTGGCGACGATCATTTTGACCTCTTTTCGTAATCCCGCTTTTCGTAATCATCGAGAAGCTTGCGCAACTCGGCCAGTTCTTCCTTCGACGTCTTGCGCCCAGCCAGCGCACCCATCATCAAACTCTGCGCGGAGCCATTGAAGGCGCGTATTAACAGGTCGCCCGCCAACTGCTGCTGCGTCGCTTCGCGGGGACGCGCCGCTTCATACACATGCGCCCGCTGCTTCTCGTTGCGGCGCACCAGCCCCTTCTCGGTCATGATCTGCAGCGTCTTCAGGACAGTGGTGTATTGGGTGGGTTTACGGGCGCCGATTGCGGAATGGATCTCCCGCACGGTACTCGGCCCCAGCGCCCACAGTGCCGTAAGGATCTCAAGCTCGGCATCGGTCGGTCTCGGTAGTGGGTCACGCATCTACGAAGACGTTACTACGAATATATTCGTACTGCAAGTACTTTTTTGAACGTTGTCTTTTTTCAACCTTACGGCTTAGGCCGTTCCCGGTGTACGATTAGACAACGGTGCTCTGGTACCGAGGGCGTATATGCGCAGCACACGGCGAAATCGGTCGGCGGGTGTCTTCCTCAGCCTTGCCGCGTTTGCTCCCGCAGCGTTTGCGCAGAATCTGATGCCAGCCTCGTCGAGTAGCGGCACGGTCCAGTTGCTGGGCTCCGATGCGGCAATTCTCGAAACCGAGGACGTGAAGAAAGACCTTCCCTGCACGGTTACGTCCATTAAACCGGCGCTCGGTTTTGACCTGCACTTCCACTCGGGCTACGACATTACGCTTCCTCTGCGGGAAATCGCCGGCGATGGCGACCAGCTCACCATCATTTTCAAGGTGACTTCCGATACCGCCAAAGACGCGCCGGTCTATTTCTCCCAGCGTTATAACGTCCCGGAAATCGAGCAGGATGCCAAAGGCGAGGCCTATCTGGGGGGCGGTTTCGACGTCGGCGAAGGGAATTACCACGTAATGTGGATGATGCGCGACCGTTTGGAGCGGGTCTGTTCGTCCAGTTGGGATATCAACGCCGCCCTGCTGGCGAAGGATCAGAACATCAAGATGGCGATTGCCGCCCATACTATCGAACCGGCCAACGTGGAATTTTTCAAAGAGGAGCCGCCGGTGACCCGAATCACGACGGGCGATCCTCTGAAAGTAAAGGTGCTCATCAACTTCGCGCCACAGAAGAGCGAGGCCGCGGCTATGCAGCCTATCGATACCAGCGCACTGGTGTCGATCCTGCGCAATATTTCGCGGGAACCCAGAATTTGCAAGTTCTCCGTGGTGGCGTTCAATATGAACGACCAGCGTGTGGTTTACCGGAAGGACGATGCCGATCAGATCGATTTCCCCGAGCTCGGGAAGGCCCTTGCGTCCCTGAAACTGGGTATGGTCGATTACAAGAAGCTGAGCGACAAGCACAGCGAGACCGACTTCCTGACCAAACTGATCCAGGACGAACTGGGGCATAATAACGCCGACGCGGTGATTTTCGCGGGTCCGAAAGTCAACCTCGATGCAGAACCGCCGCCCGATAGCTTCAAAGAGATCACGACTCTCTCGTACCCGGTTTTCTACATGAATTATGTGCTGACGCCACAGCAAAACCCCTGGCGGGATTCGATCGGCACGGTGGTCAAGCGGCTGCGGGGATACGAATACACCATCAGCAGGCCCCGCGATTTGTGGATGGCGTGGTCGGATATCATGGGGCACATCGTAAAGTTGAAACTGGTAAGCGCCGCTCCCGCGTCGTCACAGTAGACATGAAAATAAGCTTCAGTGGTTGGTCGGCGCTTTTCGCCCTTGTGCTGGCAGGGTCGGCGGCGCCGCAGGCTCACGCCCAGCGCTTTACCGATCCCGACACACTGGCTCCTTCCTTCCCGACCCCGCAGAATATTGTCGAGCGCATGCTGGCGCTGGCGCAGGTGAAACCGGGTGAAATGGTCTACGATCTGGGCTGCGGCGACGGCCGCATCGTCATCACGGCCGCGCAGATGTTCCACGCGCGCGCGGTGGGCATCGAGATCCGGCGCGATATTTATGAGACCACGCTGGGCAAAGTGGCCGCGCTGGGATTGAGCGATCAGGTGCAGATCGTTCACGGGAACGCGTTGCACTACGACCTGAGCCCTGCTGATGTCGTCACCTTATACCTGCTGACCAGTTCGAACGAGCGCCTGAAGCCAATGCTTTTAAAGTACCTGAAGCCGACTGCGCGGGTGGTTTCCCACGATTTTGAAATCAAGGGCTGGAAACCGGTCAGCGTCGAAAGAATTACGGTGGACGGCAGCCCGCATTCGATCTACCTGTATCAAATCAAATCGAAGTAGTCGGATCCGCTTTTAGCCGAAGGGTTGCGGGGTTCGAATCCTGCTTTTAACACGTTGAAAACATTGGACTAAAGAAGCCGCAAGAATTAAGCCCTTTGTTTTCACGTTCGAATCCTGATTGGGGGCATCGAACGTCATGACTTCACATCATAAATTCCGAGTCGACCATTCGGGAGTTCGCGACTTTGCTCCACACTTCGCCGTCACTGGCGGGTTAACGCGCTCTTCAGCTTAGTCTCGACAGCACCGATCTCGCCGCCAGCGTGCGATCCATCAGGGCTGGAGTGCCCGTCGGATTCCGTGCCCCCTGAGTCAGCACGACCCGTGTTTTTTGGCCCAAACTTGGATAGCAGGACATCGATGCCCAAGAAAGAAAACAAAAAGCCCAACACCGGGTATGTTCGGAGAACATGGGGATCTAGTTTGAGACCAAGCGGGTCCGAATCCGCGAAAAGATACGCAATGCCGCCCGCAAACAAGCCAACAAGGAGCCTTCGCGGCAGGAGCGTCCTCCAATTCTTCCATAGGTCATCTTCCTGAAGGACCCGGTACAACGCATATAGCAATGCGCCCGCAATTGCCATGGCAACCGGCAGCCACCATTCTGGCTTGCTTTCGACCGAGAGAGTGCTCTGTGCAACTACGGCACCGGTGTTCGTCTTCAGCGTGGCAAGGAGGTGAACGGTTCCGCCCTTCTCGCTTATGGCGGTGACCACAAACGGCGGGCTGGATGTGGAACCAATCGGGACTGGAAGACGGATGGTCCGTCCCGGATTCTCCTCGGGCCTCGGAATACTGCGTTCACCTAACAACGCGTCCCATGACTGGATTTCCATGAACAACGGAGCCTCGACGGGAAGCGGTTTGTCGTTGCTGTCTGCGATCTGAACACTGAACGTCCGCGGTTGATTATACGAAAGCGATGAGATCGGGGCCTTCAATTGACCGGGGAACCCAATGTTTATGGTCAAGTCACAAAAATCCCCAATCTTAGGCCCAATAGCCTCGACATAAGCCAGCCCGAAGCCTTTGTCTTTGACTGTCGCAGTTACGAATAGCGGGGTCCCCTTATGTAAATCGAAATGATCGGGATCGTATGTGATGCTTTCGCTGCCGCCCATTGTGACGCGTTCGACTTTCGTCGGCGCGTCGTCTTTCAGATATACCTGCACTTTGAATGCTTTTCCGACGGTCGCGCGATACGGACTCGTACACGCCACGGTGTAGGAGTCAATCATCTGAACGGATGTGCCCAGTTCCTCCCCGAGCCCAGCCACTTCCTCGGACTTCGTAGCACCCACGGTATCGCCGTTGCCCGGTTTTGGGGAGCGACTGGTTCCGCACGAAAGCAGAATAAGGAAGAGGCTCAAGTACGCAACTCGATACATCTTTCCAATACCTCTAAATACGCAGGGGCACTCCGGGCACCACAAACGAGTCGCCTGGACTTACGCCAGAGGTGCCATATCTTTCTGCGGCTTAGCCTCTACAACAGGAGCACAATAGAAACCAGCGTGTGTCGGCCTCTGCGCGATTTAACTCAATAACCCAGTCTCAGGCTTCCTTGTGCCTGCGTTGGCGCCATCGCGCATCCCGATCCGACCTGGCAAAGCTTGCCACAAGCGGGTTCTGAGAAATAGCTTGCGCCTTTGTCGCGGGGTAGGGCTATCCGCGCGGTTTGCGGCCGGATGACGGCTCATCCGGAAACGGAAACCGCGACGTCCGTTGGCGAGTTCGAGAAGTGTCCAGACTGGGGAGCCAAATTTTCAAACTTCAGGTTGGATTCACACCCAACCGGGCCGGATCATCGCGGGCATAATACAGGAACCTCCTGCCTGCGGTGACGGGGATAGACGTGGAAGTCGGAATCTGAGAGTATCAACGGATCGTCTCGGACATGCGGACCAGGCAGGCATCTGCAAAACTCATCGGTACGGTTGCGTATTTTTGCAGGAACGCTGCCACTGCCTCCACGTTGTCGGCCAGATTGAACGTCGCAACCAGGGCTTTCCGCAACAGCGTCGCGTTCAATCCAGGCAAAGCGGAGATTGACCTATCCGTCTTCGCGGCAACGCTTTTCATGCGGCGACGAAGATCTTCAGGAAGGGCGAGCGTTACGTTGCGGCTGGCCGCAAAAATAGTGTGACACGCGTTAACGTGCATTCAATCGGATTCAAAACAGCCGAAGTTGCTCCGCCTCCCCTCGACCATAGTTCAGCCGCAGCACATTCACTTCGTCCACGCGATCCCAATGCTCGCAGATCCAGGCGAGTTCGCGGGCGCAATTGTCGGGATCGTCCACCGCGTCCAGCCGCCGGTAGAGCAACTCGTACGCCTCGGCGAATCGCCGCTCCGCGACCAAACGGCGGGCCCAGGCCACAGTCTCCGGTGTCTTCAGGATTCTCACAACGTCGTCGGTGATCGCTGTCGACGTGCGGCCGCCCGCAGTCAGTTCCCGAGAAATCTCAGCCGTCGGCGCATCCAGCACAACCAGACACCGGTGGGTGGTCAGCAACTCGCGGATGCGTCCGCAATTCTCCTTCGCCGTACGGTCGAGCGTAAGTCCCAGTGTACGGCCCAGTTCTCCGGCGGCCTGGGCCAGGGTGCGGTCGTGGCACGGTACCCACAACACTGCCTCGAACTCCTCCCCGGCTTCCTGGGCGAACCGCGCCGCAGCGGCCCCATTGACGTGCATCGTACCGGCGTGATCGGCCAGAGTCACATATAAGTCTTCCAGATCGCCAGAGAAGTCGCGGCTCGGTGTCGCGTACGATTCGCCCTGCCGCAGCGCGAACCAGCGCTTCAAAAATCGCCAGGCAGTGAGCCGGTTGGTGCTTGCATCGATAAAATTCCGACGCCGCAACAGCGGCGGAAATGAACATTCCCGCAACAGCAATGTCACCACTTCCACCTTTTCCTGCTTGGCCCGATCGAAAAGCACCGGCTCCCAGCGTTCCCGTACCCACCGTGGAAGAGAGGATGACGGAGACAGTAGCAGCAACAGCACATCGGCGCAGAGGCCCTCCTCCGCTTTCGCGATCAAATCCCCGTTGTCGCCGATTTGCGCGTCGTCCACGCAGCAAGTCACATTACAGCCAAACTCCAGGAATTCTGCGAGGCGCCTTGCATAGTCATGATCGGCTGAAGCATGAGCTAAAAATACGGTCGCCACCAAGCGTCGAGTATAACTGTAACCGCATTGCTGTAAGGGCGCACTGCTGTAAGGTAGTTCCATGCGATTTCTTCCTGCCTTGCTATGTCTGGCCGCGCCTTTAGTTGCCCAACCGGCGATCCCCCGTTACGAAGTCAAGCGCGACTCGTCGCCCATCGTCATCGATGGCAAACCGGACGACAAAGCCTGGGCTGCGGCCGGCAGGATCGAATTGATTTTTCCCTGGGACGCCCAGACCGGAGCCAAACAGAAAACTATCGCGCGCCTTCTTTGGGATGATGACAACCTCTACGTTTCCTATGAATGCGAGGATACCGATATTGTGGCCTTCTACACCGAGCACGACGATCCCACCTACCGCGACGACGCCGTGGAGATTTTCATCAATCCCATGCCTTCCCAGACCGGGATCTATTACGGACTGGAAATGAATGTCCGCGCCGTGCTTTACGATTACGTGATGTATCAGTCGAACCATCTGTTCAAACAATTCGATTTGAAGGGTGTTCACCTGGCAGCGTTCATCGAGGGCACGTTGAATATGCGCGGAGACACCGATAAGGGCTGGAGCCTCGAGGTGGCTATTCCGTGGTCGAATTTCGATGGGTTGGCGCCACGGCCGACGCCGGGCACGGTATGGTCGGCGAATATCAATCGCTGGGATGGCGTGGAACCGAATCGCCGCATGAGCAACTGGTCGGACCCGCTGCAGCCAACGCCGAACCCGCATGTTCCGGCGCGCTTCGGGCAATTGATTTTCGTCCAGTAAACGCCTTGGGGCAGGTTGGTTCAGGCTGCTGAAAAAGTAAATCGGCGGGCCAAAGGCCTACTCCATGGCGCTTGCAAACTGTTGATTCTTAGTTGTGGAGTAGGCCTTTTCGCCTGCGTTCTTTGTCGAAAGAGGGCTTTGTCAGCAGCCTGTGGCCTTCACCAGTCACGCAGTCGAAGACCTAATACGATCGCGGGCGATACCCTGGCCGAGATTGCACACGGTAGTGCTTCGCGGTATCGCTGACAATCTGAATGGCGATCTTGCGGAACCCCTCATTGGGATTGTTCGCCGGATAATACGTCACCGTATAGGAGTTACCCAAATCCTCGCGGATCTGATCGAAGGCTTCCACCTGCTTCTGCCATGTCTTCGCCCAGTACGCCTTGCCTCCGGTGCGTTGCGCGATGCGGCGGAATACGCTCGACGAAATCGGGTCCTTATTGACGTCGTTAGTCGAGATCACATAGATTGGGATGCCTTCGTCCTCGGCCACCGCACGCACGTCGTCGGGCGCCACCATACTGGCATTATCCGGCCCGTTCGAGAACACAATCACCACCTTGCGGCCCGGCACTTTAGCGGCATCGCGTAAGGTCAGCAGCAGGCCGTTGTAAAGCGCCGTGTCGTCGCCGGCCACCGCCTTGCGAAGCCCAGTAATAGCATCGTTGCGGTCGGGAGTGAGCGAGGCGGCGCGCGACAGATTGCGGCTGAACGTATAGACCGCCACCGAATCGGCGCGATCGAGGCCGCGCACGAAATCGGCAATGGCGTCCTCGGCATAGACGAAGCCGCGATACATGAAATTGCTCGTATCGAAGAGAACGAAGACATTGGTGCCGACAAACGCATCGCCGCGCTCCCCCGTGCTCGCGACTACGCCGACTTCACGAGCCTCGGGTGCGGTGGGCAGCAGCGGCTTCATGGTCCCATCGGCCAAAATCTGCATGGCCGGCCGCGTGCCCTCGGAGAAAGTGGCAAGCTTCTCGGGAATCCCGTCCTCCATGATTTTGAAGTCCGCGGGTTTCAGACCGTTCACGTACTTCCCTTTGTTGTCCGTCACCGTGAAGCTGAGGACCACCAGATCCACTCTGGACTTGAAGACGGGCGTCGGCGCCTCCTGCGCAAACACCCAGATCCCGGCGCCGCCGGCGGCCAGCAGAGCACCCATCATTGCCACCCCTGCCAGCCGTTTGACCGTTCTCCCGCTCATTTTCTCTCCTGAGGTTCCTATATTATTCCGGTTTTTGAGTGCTGAGCGCCAGCACATTTTGTCCCCGGACTTCATCCCCTACCGACCGCAGACTCTTCAATAACGCGGGCCAATCCTCCAGATGGGAGGCAAAGATACGCTCCACCACTTTCTCGGTCCACTCGGGAACCAGAACGTTCAACTGCGCGGGGCGTGCGCCGATTTCATCCCCCACTTCGGCCCAATACAACAGATTCGATTCCCAGCTTTCCGCCATAATCCGGCTCGAATATCCCATGAGAGTCGGAAAAGTGCGCAGATTCAGCAGCTCCGACCGATAGGAATTCGAAAGGGTGGGCTTAGGCGTCCCCCAGGCCCGCGAGATTTCGCTGGGGCTAACCAACTCGGCCGATAAAGTCTTGTAGTGCGCGATCTCTTTTGCGGCGGGGCTCTCTGAGGCCGTGGCGCCGGTCTTGCCGTAGAGGCTGCGCGCCATGGCATACATTTCGGAGGGCGTCAGCATATCGAGTGCCCCGCGCACATTACCCCGTGCAATGGCGTTGCGTACCTGCGAAGCCCGCCAGGGACTGGCTGCGGCGTTGATGGCATTGACGACCGCATCGCGCTCCGCCGGATTCACCGCGGCTTCGGCTACTTCCGTTTCGGCGAAGCGCATATTCAGCCCCACCCAATGCATCTGCACCGGGCTCACGCCCCAGAAGCGCGGAGTCTTGGCGGCCAGCATCATCTGCGGCACCAGATCTCCCCAGATCAGCGCCTGGGTCTGCGTGGGAACAAGGAAGTTCTGTTCCGATTCCGCCAGTGCGTACGGCAGGCCGGCGAGCGATCCCACCAGCCGTCCGCCGGCGTTCGACGGCCATCCGGTGCCATAAGGTTCGGTAGTCCGCCAACTGTGGTTCGCGCCCTGCATCCCGATGAAATCGTGGCCGCGCACGAACAATGGATTGGTCAGCAGAATCTGGGCGCCCGGCGGCGCGTAGAAGATGTAGTTATAGCCCACGATGGTGTCGCGCAGCGTGGGGGCGAGCAAGCCGCGGATGTCCTTGAGTCTCTCGGGATCTTTTGAGGCCTTATCGATCATGGCCCGGAAGTTAAGTTTCCGTTCATCGTCGATGTGCTTGTCGACGTAGAACCCGAAGGCCACGGAATTCTTCTCCGCGCCCGACATGGAATTGCGCGGCAACTGGATATCGGCCACGCGAGCGGCCATGCGGGAGGCAAGCTGCGCGTTCAGCTTGTCGCCTTTCGAGACGCCCTCCAGATTGTCGGCGAGCTCGAAGATCAGATCGGCGGGCAGTAGTTTCTGCGATTCGAAGATGTGCTGCTCTTCCTTGACGATGGTGCCGCGCGAATCGGATTGATCCACATTGGCGCCTCCCGCGAGCAACGCGAGAAGGCGATCCTGCAAAGTGCCGGAGGCCGTGGCCGATGGGGCCGCGTTGACCAGCAGAGTGAGGCCATGCCGCCCGGCGTCGAACAGATCGCGGTCGTTCTTTAATGTGGCGAACGGCGCGGCCAGGCCTGCCAGAGTCTCATCCGCTTTAGTCGATGGGATACTCCCCTGGCGGCAGAAGATCTGCCAGATGCCGGTAAGGCCCTGCATGGTGCCGATAGCATCCTGGCGGAATTCGGTGTCGCGGATCTTGTCGACGGTCTCGGCGGCATCGAGCCAGGCGATTACCGTCTTATCGGTCACCGTCGGAGCATCGGCGAAAATCGAGTACTGGGCGGAGTACAAGCTCCAGTTCTTCATCAGGCGGTCTACGGTGGCCGGCGCCAGCGGCAGCGGACGGCCGCGGTCGATGTCCGTCAGCGCCATGAACATCTTTAGCGCGTCGTTATCCACGGGTTTGCGGCACAGGGCAAACAGCGCTTCGAGAACGTCATCCGGGTCTCGCCAGCCAGAGGCGGCACGGCTGAGTTTGGCGTCATATTTTCCGCGAACGTTGCGCGCGAACAGCATCCGCCAGACTTCCAGACCGCCCGGAATGTGTGCGCTACCGTCCGGGTCGATATGCAGGCGCGTGGTCAGCAGCATCATATCGGCGTTCGATCGGAATACGGGGCGCGCCGGACCCGGTGTGGTGATTTTGCCCCGGATGGCGGCATAGAAACGCTTCATGCGCGTGGGGTCGGTGAGATAGTCCTGGACGGGACCCTGGATGCGGGCGAGCGCGTCGTAAAGGCTGGCCAGCCAGCCGTCGTCGCGGATCATCAGCTTCTCAAAAAATTCGGCGCCGTTATTCGTGGAGGCGCCGGCCAGTTCGGCCCATGCGGCAGCCGATCGGGCGCCACCGGGGACGATCGCTTTACCCTGCCGGATTTCGAAATTCCCGCCAAAGAAATCGAGCACGCTCGAAAACGCACGCAGCCGCACCGGTGTACTGGCCTTTTTCAGGGCCTCGGCGGTTTCGGGATCGAGTTTCGACATTCCCAGATAGAACCGGCAAAGCCCGGGATCGCCAAGAAAAGCGTCGAGGAAGTCGCCCTGGGCTTTTTCTTTAGCGCTGACCCAGTAATCGGCCGAGTAAAGCACCGGGACGCGGGTGGGATGAAAATCCCACGCGAAAGGCTTATCGGTGCGCAGCGCCTGCTCGAGTTCCGCCAGAGGAAAGCCGGAATCGGTGGTCAGGAAAGCGCGTTGCGCGTTCACCGTCTCGAGCACCACTTCGCTGCCACAGCCGCCCCGCATACGGAATCCCAGGATGCGCAGCAGGTCGTTCGTCTGGGTCGATTCGCAGGTGGGAACTCGGATTACCTTATCGGCGCCGGCCAGCTTGTCCAGCTCGCGCGCTTGCGATAAATAGCGATGCACCAGCTTCAGATACTCGGTTTCTTCGAGTTCATCGGCATTGCGGGACGCTTGGTAGCCATTGGTAACCACATTACGGGCAATGGCGGGAAGCACTTCCTCCGGGGCCGTATCGACGGAAATCGCCACCATGCGGGCGAAGGAGCGCAAAGGTCCGGGAATCTCCACCATTTGGACAGGTTCCGACGCCTCCGTCGGCGCCTGTGGGAGTTGCAGACCGGTGCCCCCGGAGGACCGGTATTCCGCCAGATCGCTCGCAGCCGCTTTATTGTCGCCGGCAATCAGATCCAGCAGCACGGCCCGCCGCCAGGCGGATATGGCATTGGGCGTTTTGCCGTCCTTTTTCCATGCCTCGGCGGTACGGCGGTAGAGGGATCGAGCGGCCGGATCGTGATAGCGCTCAAGGAGTTCCGCGTAGCCACCCAGCAACTCGGCATCATTGGGAGTCATGCGAATGGCCGCGGTGAAGGCCTCGCGAGCCGCGGCGGAGTCGCCGGCCTCTTCAAAATGGTGAGCCCGGTCCAGGGCCTCACTAGCGGACAAAGACACCGCGAAGAGAAGGAAAACTGCAGTTGAGCGCACCCTCATTCTGGCCCTCGCTTTGCTGTTCACTCTACCACGTTCGAGAAACGGTTGCGCAACGGGCCGCGTCCAACCGGGCGCTTTTTTGTGCTCGCTTTAACCAGGGTTAACGAGTTGAGGCCAATCGGGAGTACACTGGTTACAGGAATGTTATCGAAGACCATTGGGGTCGCTCTGCTGACCGGAACTGCGGCTATATTGTTGGGCCTGTGGTCCGGGCTCGACCGTCTGATCGAGGAATTGCGCAGCCTTACTCCCATGGGAATGCTGCAGCCCATTACTCCAACGCGTCCGCGCAACACCGTCACACGCGCGGAACGCATGTGCTTCATCGCATTCGGTGCCATTGTCATTTTGCTCGCGCTCTACGGCTTCATTCGCAGCCATTAAGCCACTCCGCTGCGATCTCGGTTGGTAAAGCGTTTTATGTTCCCTGCGTTTTTGCCAGTGCTGTTCAGTTGCGTGAGCTTTGCGCAAAGCCCTTCCTATAACTACGACGAGCGTAAAATTCCACCGTACACAATCCCGGATCCACTGACACTCGAAAGCGGCGAGCGCGTGACCGACTCAAAGACGTGGGTGGAACGGCGCAGGCCGGAGTTGATGGCCCTCTTTGAGGATCAGGTTTACGGAAAAACTCCCGCCGAGTACCCCGAGGTGCGCATCGAGCAGGTGTCGGTGGACAGGAAGGCACTGGGTGGCAAGGCTATTCGCAAGCAGGTCACCCTCTACTTTTCGCCGCGCATTGATGGCCCGCAGATCCATCTGTTGCTCTATCTGCCGTCGAATGCCAAGGCCCGCGTTGGGGTGTTTCTGGGATTGAACTTCGCCGGCAACCAAACCGTCGACAAGGACCCTGGCATTTTGCCGCACGAGGTATGGATTAAGAATCCTGACGCCGGGGATGCCATGATACGGCTGCCCCCGGACAACCGAACGCGCGGGACGGACGCAGCGCGCTGGCAGGTGGAGAAGATCATCGCCGCGGGCTACGGCCTTGCTACGGCTTACTACTACGATATCGAGCCGGATTTTCCAGGTGGCATGCAATATGGCGTGCGCTCGGTCTTGCCCGATCCCGACCGTTGGAGCGCGCTCGGTGCCTGGGCGTGGGGCCTGAGCCGCATGGTGGATTGTCTGCTGACGGACCCGGCCATCGATCCCAGGCGAATTGCACTGATCGGGCATTCGCGTCTCGGCAAAGCGGCCCTGTGGGCGGCGGCGCAGGACCGTCGCGTCGCCATGGTGATTTCCAACGAATCCGGCAAAGGCGGAGCGTCGCTGTTGAAACGGGGCTACGGGGAAACCACGGACCATTTGAATACGGCCTTTCCGCACTGGTTCTGCGCCAATTACAAACAATACACGGGGCATCCCGAGAAACTGCCTGTGGATGGAAACGAGTTGCTGGCGCTGATCGCCCCCCGGCCGCTCTACGTAGCCAGCGCCGAGGAAGACCAGGGTTCGGATCCAAAGGGCGAATTTCTGAGCGCCGCCAACGTGGGTCGCGTCTATGCGCTGTTCGGCAGAAAGGGGTTGGGTACGGATCGGATGCCGCCCCTGAATACGCCCATCATGCACGACGTCGGCTACCATGTGCGCACCGGAAAGCACGATGTGACGGAGTTCGACTGGGAGCAATACCTGGCCTTCGCCGACCTCCATTGGGCTCGATAAGGCTTCCGAGCCGCAACTGTGAAGGAGCGGTATACGCAAACTTCTGCGACTTACTTAGTTGTCTTTTTTTCGGCGCGGCGGATCGCGGCCGCCAGAGTGGAGTCTTTGTCAGCCTCCTGATCGCGTCCCATCTGCTTCAGCATGCTGGCGTGAACTTCGAGCGTGTCGGCCAGTTCGGGACTCATAATGCCCAGCGTGCGCTCGCGGATTTTCTCCGCCAGTTTGAACTGAGAATCGGCCAGCGCATACTTGCCTTCCTGCATATAAACAAGGGCCAGGCTGTTGAGCGCCTCGCCCAGGTCCGCGTTGACGATCCCGCCATCAGCCTCGCGGATCTGGGCGCATCGCTTGAGCGGCGCTTCCGCCTGCTGCCAGAACTTCTGGGCACGGTAGGAATCTCCCATCATGCAGAGCACCGATGCGGTCTTGATACTGTTACCGCCAAACTGAGCCTCGTAAATCCTCAGGCTCTTCTCGAGAAACGGCAGAGCCGACGGAGCCTTCCCCTGATCGATCAGGATCGAAGCGACGTTGTAATTGACGTTGCCCACATCGATGCTGTCTTCGCCATAGGTTTTTTCGAGGATGGCCAACGCCCTTCGATCGGCACCTTCCGCCTCGGAAAATTTCTTCTCGGCGCGGTAGACCAGACCCAGACTGTTAAGGGTGGTGCCTACACGGGGATCCATGGGACCGAAGCGCTCGGCCTCATGCACCGCTTTGAGGAAAAAGTCTTCCGCCTTGGCGTAGTCCTTCCCCCCCGCGGCATATAAAGCCTTCAGCGAGAGATTTTTCCACGCCTCTTCTGCGGGATCGGCCGCCTCCTGGGCCAGCAGCGCGGCAGCCAGCAGGAACCCGAGGTAAAAGGGACGAAACATCACGTTAAATCTAAGAATAGCCGATGACTCGGAACTCCGGGACGTGCGGCTACCAGCGGCGTCCTGCCCGTATCGCGGAATCTGTCTTCAATCGGCGGCGCCGGCGCCTGTCCGGGGAGCCCGCAGAGCGGCGCGAATCGCGGCAATCAGATCGCGATCCGATCCTCCGGACCCCGCCGCGAGGCTCATCCGAACCATTCCACCTTCCACAAATGCGGACATCCAGACTGCCCTCAGTCCAGGCCTGATTTCCCGCAGCGCGGTCAGCAGGTCCGGTGTCATCATGTTGTCGATCCGGGTGTTGCACACCATCAGATCTATCTGAAGGTAGTCGCGCCGGGCGATATCAAGCGCTTCTGAAGAGGTGCGGGCGAGCAGAGTGCGGAATCCGTTGTTCTGAAGAATTCCGGATAGCAGCACAAGGATTTCCGGTTGTTGGTCGACGATCAGAACCGCGCAACTGTTTTCCCCTTCGGACGACATGGATCCCGCCAGGACGTGTACTGATGCTACTATACGACGCCCGCGGGGCGTCAGGCGTTACGAATCCTGTTACCCCGCCTGCGAAACTGGAAAAGTGAGATCACAACTGATTCAGAAACTTTCGGCGGAAGCGCTGGCTTCGCAGGTGCAGGGAACTGACGCTGGGATGCCTCGACGGCCCTTCGGGCGCGGTGGAGATCCGGTTTCCATCGTTACGCTGGGTGGGTGGCATTCAGTGGCGCGGACGGCTCTCGAGAAGGTGCATGAGAGCGAATCCATCAGGCTGATGCACGCGGCACTCGACGAGGGAATCAATTTCTTCGACAACGCCTGGGACTACCACGATGGCTACGCCGAAGAGGTGATGGGCCGCGCTCTGTCGGTCGACGGGAAACGTAACCGCGTCTTTCTGATGAGCAAGAACTGCGAGCGCGATTATGCCGGTTCCCTCAGCAATCTGGAAGACAGCCTGCGCCGCCTCCAAACTGACCGTTTGGATCTGTGGATGTTCCATGAGTGCAATTACGATAACGATCCCGATTGGATTTTCGAGCGCGGTGCAATGCGCGCCGCACTGGAGGCGCAACAGGCCGGCAAGGTCCGCTATATCGGCTTCACCGGCCACAAAGATCCGCGTATCCATGCAAAAATGCTGGGCAAGCCACATCTCTGGGATGCGGTTCTCATGCCTATCAACATCATGGATGCGCAGTATCGCAGCTTCCTCAATGAAGTGGTTCCGCGGTGTCGCGAAATCGGTGCCGCGCCGATCGGGATGAAAGGCTTCGGCGGTGGCTGGCCGGGTGGGCGCATCCTCGAACGATTGGGTCACCGCGCTGGAATTACGCCGGAGAATCTGCTGCGCTTCAATCTGAGCCAGCCGACGGTGAGCCAGGTGGTGGGGATCCGCGACATGGCGCAATTGCGCGTGGCCATCGAAGTCGCGCGCAACTTCAAACCCATGCCGGAGGATGAACAGAATGCTTTGCTCGCCGCGGTCCATCTGGAGGCAGGTGATGGGCGCTACGAGACTTTTAAATCCACCACCGAACACGACGGTCCACATCACCGGCGCCAGCACGATTTCGCTGTGGCGTAAAGTTGGCGTAAGTGAGCGTTATGGCACGGAGCGCATAGTCGCGGCAAACTCCGTGGCGATAACCGTGCTGTCAGGGACGGCAATGCGATGAGGTCGCAGGGCCGTGACACTACGATTTTCGTTGGGTTTATTGGTTGTTCTTCCTTCCTTGGCGCTTGCCCAGGAACAGGCCCCCGGTGTTGCCGCTGCGGCGTTAAACGCGCCGGCTGGCGGGCCCGCTGCCGTGTCCGTGCCGACGCTTGAGCCGCTCACTCCTGAGCAAAAGGTACGGCGGCGCGCCCTGCGTCTGATCGAGCCGGTGACTCTGGTTTCATCGGCATTCGGCGCCGGCATTGCGCAATGGCGCGATATCCCGTCGCAATGGGGACAGGGCGCGGAAGGCTACGCAAAGCGCTTCGGCGAAGCGGAGGGATTCACCGCGGCGCACAATACCGTCGCCCTCGGCTTCGATTTGGGCTTCCATCTGGATCCGCGCTACCGTCGCATGCCCGACGCAAAGTTCATGCCGCGCCTGCGCAACGCAGTTATGCAGTCGTTCCTCGCCTACAAGGATTCCGGTGGCAGAATGATCAACGTCTCCGAGATCGGCGGCAACTTCGCGGCCGGCCTCATCGCCAATACATGGGAGCCGCGAGGCTACAACAGTTGGGGCGACGGCCTGGAGCGCGGTGCCTTGGGCCTTCTCTATCACACGGGGCGCAATGTAGCGCGGGAATTTTTACCCGATCTGCTGCACCGGGGCAAAAAAGGACCGTATACCGCCAGCATCACGGACTGAGCCGGGCGAATCCTTCGGGGCACTCGGTGGCGTAATCTGTTGATTGGCCATGCGACTCAGTGAATTGGCGGCGGCCCTCGGTTGCAGGCTCGAGGGCGATGGTGAAATTGAAATCTCGGGCGTCATGGGGATGGAACAGGCGGGGGCGGGGCAGTTGACCTTTCTGGCCAATCCGAAGTACGCACCAAAGCTGAAGAATACGCGGGCCAGCGCGGTGCTGGCCTCCCAAACGGTGCCAGGTATCGCAACGCTGATCTCGGCCAATCCCTATCACGATTTCGCGCGCGCGTTGGAATTTTTCTATCAAGCCCCGCGGCCCGCGCCGGGCATTCATCCTTTGGCCGCCATTGCCGCTACTGCACAGATTGGCGAGAACGCCTCTATCGGACCCTTCGTCGCGATCGGTGAGAACGCGGTGATCGGACGCAATGCCGTGCTGCATCCGCACGCCGTGGTGTATGCAGGCGCGGTGCTCGGCGACGATGTGACGCTTCATTCCCATTCCGTAGTGCGGGAGTTTTGCCGCGTAGGTAACCGCGTGATTCTGCAAAACGGCGCTGTGGTAGGGGGTGACGGCTTCGGCTTTGCCAAACGCGCCGACGGATCGCATCACAAGATCGTTCAATCAGGCGTCACCGTGATCGAAGACGATGTGGAGATTCAGAGCCTGACTTCGGTCGATCGCGCCACCGTGGGCGAGACCCGCGTAAAGCGCGGCGCCAAGATCGACAGCCTGGTGCAGATCGGGCACGCGTGCGTGGTCGGCGAAGACAATATCATTTGCTCGCAGACCGGCCTTGCGGGGAGTTCTATCCTCGAGAAAAACGTGCTGCTGGCGGGACAGGTGGGCATTTCCGGCCATCTTACGATTCATGAGGGCGCCATCGTTTATGCGCAGAGCGGTATCGGCGGCGATGTGGCGCCCAACACACGCGTTTCGGGATCGCCGGCGTTCGACGCATCCGAGTGGCTGCGCGCCATAACCGCGTTCCAGAAGCTGCCGGAAATCCTGCGCACGGTCCGCGAATTGAAACGGAAAATCGAAGCCTTTACCACCAAATCATGAGCGATCCGACAAATTCCCGGCCGCGGCCTCCTCTGGCCTATAAGAACGAGGAGTTTCTGAAAGGCCCCGATTCCCGGCCGCTGCGCATTATCTCGGAGTATCTGGAACCGCTTTCGCATTTCCGCCGGCAGCGCATTCGCGACACCATCGTATTCTTCGGCTCGGCGCGTATCCGCGAAGACGGACCGCTGGGCCAGTATTACAGGGAAGCGCGCACGCTCGCCGCGATGCTGACCGCGTGGGCCAAAACGTTCCGCGAGCGAACCTACCGGTTCGTGGTCTGCTCGGGTGGAGGCCCCGGCATTATGGAAGCGGCCAACCGCGGCGCCATGGACGCCAAAGGCAAAACCATTGGCCTTAACATCGGCCTGCCCTTCGAGCAGTTTCCCAACCCCTACATCACCGACGAACTGAACTTCGAATTCCACTATTTCTTCATGCGTAAGTTCTGGTTCGCCTATCTGGCGAAAGCGCTGGTGGTCTTCCCCGGCGGCTTCGGAACCCTCGACGAATTGTTTGAAATCCTCACGCTCGTGCAGACCAAAAAGCTGGCGAAGAAGATGACCATTGTCTTATACGGCAGCGCCTTCTGGAAGGAAATCATCAACTTCGATGCGCTGGTGAAATACGGCACCATCGCGGCGGCCGATCTGGAACTGTTCCATTTCGCCGATTCGCCTGAGATCGCGCTCGATATTCTGCAGCGCGCGCTGACGGAGCAGGCGGAACTGCCGGAGCTGGAAGTTCCCGCCATTTCGCACAGCGCAAAACCCGACGAACCCGCCACTGGCGACGTATCCTGAAAAAGAACGTGCCCATCCGAGCAGCGAAAAACCAACGCGTACGGCTGTATGGGCTGATTGCGCTCGTCCTCCTCGATGTTCTTCTGCAGGTGACGGGGAAGGCAACAGCACTTTCGGTGCTGATCACGCTGGTGCTCGCGGCGTACGGATTGTTTCGCCTCGGCCGCCTCGCCCTCAAAAAATCGAAACTGATCTGGCGTTTGCGTAACCGGCTGATCGTTACTTATGTGTTTGTCGGCGCAGTGCCCATCGTTCTGATTCTCGCGCTGGCTTACTGCGGCGCGTGGATCGTCGTCGGCCAGGTGGCAACCTACCTCGTGAGTTCGGAACTGGGGCGTCGCGCCGCCATGCTCGAGAATCCCGCGCGCTTCCTTAGCCAGGTGCAGCCGAGCCAACGCAACGATTTGGTCACACAGTTGGCTCCCTTGCTGTGGGAACGTGCTCCCGGACTCGAAATGCTGGCTTTCAGCGACGATGCATCCGCGCCGGTTTTTCGTTGTCCGCCGCAGAACGCCCTCGAACCTCCTCCACCTGAATGGAGAGACTATACCGGCATTGTTTTAAAAAATGGTGCCTATTACACGATGTCCCTCGTGCGAACGGGCTCAACCCGGGCGCTTTTGCTCGCCCCGCTCAGCCCCGCCGTTCTGGAGAGTCTGGTGCCCGGCATCGGCGCGTTGAGTATTTACAACTATCGGCAAAGCACGCCCAACAATGTCGACCTCGTCGGCAAACTTACCGGCACGGTTCCGCCCGCATATACGGCACTGGATTTCGAGTATCCCTGGTACAATCCCCTCGACGTTGCCATCTGGGACAAGCCGAATCAGAAGCAGCAGACACTGTTGTCGGTGAGCACGCGCCCATCCGCGGTCCTCTCTGTCGTTTTTTCCGAGCGCCTCGACTTCGCGCGTGGAGTTCTGCTGGCGTTCGTGGCCATTCTTTGTCTGCTCGCCCTGGTGGAACTGATCTCGGTCATTATCAGCGCCACCATGACGCGCAATATCACCGGGGCCGTCCACAACATCTATGAGGGAACCCTGCGCATCGGACGCGGCGATTTTTCCCATCGCATACCGGTGAATGGCCATGACCAGATGGCCGACCTCGGCACCTCGTTCAACCAGATGACGGCGCAGCTGGAAAATCTCGTCGTCGTCGCCAAGGAAAAGGAGCGTTTGCAATCCGAGCTCGACATCGCCAGTGAAGTGCAGAACCAGCTTTTCCCGCGATCCGCGCCGCCTACCCGAACCATTGAGCTGATTGGCGCCTGCGAGCCCGCGCGTTCCGTCTCCGGCGACTACTACGATTACCTTTGTCTGCCCGACGGGAATCTGGCGCTGGCCATCGGCGACGTCGCGGGCAAGGGCATTTCGGCGGCCCTGCTGATGGCGTCCATTCAATCCATCATGCGCACGCAGCTCGCTGCCGGCGTGCCGGTATCGACGGCGCAGGTGGTGGAACAGGTGAATCGGCAACTCTACGCCAATACCGCGCCCGAGAAATACGCGACTTTCTTCTTCGGCTTGTACGATGACCGGTCGCGCATTCTTACCTATACCAACGCGGGCCATCTTTCACCATTGCTGGTGTGCGGGGAGGATGTGCGGCCTCTCGAAGTAACCGGAACCGTGGTAGGTCTGTTCGCTTCGGTTCAATATGAAGAGCAGAGGATTTCGCTTTGTCCCGACGATCTTCTGATTGCCTACACAGACGGCATTACGGAACCTGAAAACGCCTATGGTGAAGAATTCGGCGCGGAGCGGCTGGCGGAGGCGGTGCTGAGGAATCGGCATTGCGAGCCGCGCGAGATGGTGGCTAAGGTAATGGAAGCGGTGAAGCTCTGGAGCCACGCGCCCGAGTTGCCCGACGATATGACAGTCATGATCGCGCGAGGCATTAATGTGGGACAGGCATGACCCGGTGCAACGACGCACGGACCAGTCTTATCGGGATAAGTTGCTCTGGTCGTCGATGCACCGGGTCGAGCCTGTCCATGCCGCGTCGACAATCCTGTCGACGCCGGTTGCGGGGAACCGCCTTGTGGGTAGAGGCACGGATTGCGAATCGGCGAGGGCAGATCGGAAATCTGCCCCCAGGCCATGAGGCAGGATTTCTGGATGGCGCACACGGGCCCCCCGTGACCTTGCCGGTTCAGTGAGGCCCGGGCTGCGCCGCAAACCGCCGTGCCTTACAGAGTTCCCGCCGGCAGTTCGAGCTTCGTCGCGAGGCGTTCAAGACGCTGCCTGGCCTTGCCATAATCGACGAAATCCGTAATGGTGGCGGCCAGGTTATTGGCCGAGTCGGCGATTGCCTCCAGATAGTTCTGATAATCCGGCGTGTTCAGGCGCCGGGGGTTCTTATTGAGGCGTTCGATGGCCGCGGTCGTGTTCGATGCCAGCTCCTTAGCCACCGGGGCAACACGGTCGATGGCCGTCTGCTGCCAGACCGCCGCACCGTTGCGGCTGTCCTGAAGTTTGGTGAGCAGACTACCCATTTTATTCACGTCTTCTTTGATCCTGGCGCTGGCCTCGGAGTGGGACTCCCAGCTTGCGGTCGAACGCGTGAAGCTTTCAAGCTGGGCGGCGTCCTCTCTGAGCTGGAAGGCCTGCATCTTCGCGTCGGAGAGAATCCTGGATACCTGGTCCGACTCAACGTTGCCGGCAGCCGTGGCGACCGTTGCAAATGCGAACCATCCAGCCAGCATCGTCACAGTGAGAGACGACGCACGAATGCTCGAATACATAGACATGGTTGACTCCTTTATCTTTGACTTTGTTGGATTTCCGGAGGGCCTCCTGAAAGAACTCAATTGGCCTTCCGTCCAAAAAGACGAAGAGACACGGGAGACGTTTCGGGCCCGAATTTGAGATTTTGTAAACGTTACCTGTCGTGAAAGAGGCCACGATCTCGTCGACATCGCGAGTGCGTGCGCGAGGATAGAGGCATATGTCCCTGAGCCCACGTAAAGTACTTTCAGTCAGCCAGATGGGAGCGGTGGATCGCGCCACCATTGACGCCGGAATCCCCGGCGTGGTTTTGATGGAGAACGCGGCCCATCGCTGCGTCGAATACCTCGCGGAACATTTCGCGCCGCTCGATCGCCAGCGCATCGTGGTGGTGTGCGGCAAAGGGAACAACGGCGGCGACGGTCTGGCTATCGCACGCCAACTTTATACGCGCTTCAATCCGCCGGAACTGCGCGTAGTGCTGGTTGCCGATCCGGACGAATTGCGCGGCGACGCGGCCCTCAACCTCGCCATGCTGCATGCCTGCGGCGTACAGGAATATCACGATTTCGGGCCGGAGATGCGCACCGCGACGCTGGTGATCGACGCCGTGCTGGGCACGGGAATGAAGGGACCGGCCCAGGGCGCCGCGCTCAGCGCCATTCTTGAAATCAACCGGGCATTTCCCTTCGCCAAAGTATTCGCCGTGGATATTCCTTCCGGATTGTGCGGCGACACCGGGGCCATCCAAGGCGAATACGTGCGCGCCGATGCCACCGTCACCTTCACCGCTCCCAAGATTTGCCATGTGATTCCGCCTGCCGCGAATCTGATGGGCGATCTGCGCATCGCACCCATTGGATCTCCCGCAGCGCTGTATGAGGACGATGCGGCGATTCAACTCGCACTGATCACCCCCGAGAGCATTGCGTCGCTGTTTGCGCCGCGTGTGCGCGATTCGAATAAGGGCAAGTACGGCCATGTGTTGGTGGTTGCGGGATCTCGCGGCAAGAGTGGCGCCGCTGCCATGGCGGGGCTTGCCGCATTGCGCGCCGGCGCGGGACTGGTAACGGTTGCGTGCCCCGAATCGGCGCTCGCCGGGGTCGCCTCGCATAGTCCGGAGATCATGACGGAGCCTTTGCCGGAGACCAGTACCGGGGTTCTGTCGCGCGCCGCTCTCAAACGCATTATTGAATTAGCGGAAAAGCTCTCACTAGTGGCCATCGGGCCGGGCATCGGCACTGCGGATGAGACGCGAGAAGTGGTGACGCGCTTATTCACCGATATCGAGAAGCCGATGGTCATTGATGCCGACGCACTGAATTGCCTAGCGGGAGGCGAATGGAAGGCGGGAAACTTTTTGCGCGTGTTGACGCCGCATCCGGGCGAGATGAGCCGGCTGACAGGCAAGACCATCGCGGAGATCCAGGCGGATCGCATTTCAAACGCGCGGTCGTTCGCGACGGACCGCAATGTGACGTTGGTCCTGAAGGGCGAAGCCACGCTGATCTCATTCCCCGATGGACGCGTATGGGTGAATCCAACCGGGTCGCCATCCATGGCTACCGGAGGCACCGGCGACATCCTCACCGGTATGGTCAGCGGCTTGTGGGGCCAGTTCCCGGACGATCCCGACCGCGCTGTCGCGGGCGCTGTTTATCTGCATGGCCGAGCGGGAGAGATCGCCGCACGCCATCTCTCGGAACAGTCCGTCATCGCAACCGATTTATTGAGTTATCTCGCCGAGGGGATGCGTGGAATCGCGAACGTACCTCACGAACTCTGAAGAGGAGACCATTGCCCTGGGCCGCGAATTGGGGCCGTCGCTCGGCGGCGTTGTCCTGTTGATCGGCAATCTGGGGGCGGGGAAGACCACGCTGACGAAGGGAATCGTGGAGGGACGCGGGGTCGCCCACGGCGATGCGGTTTCAAGCCCGACATTCACGCTGATCCATCAATATGGCGAAGCGGCAGCCCCGGTATATCACGTGGATCTGTATCGCCTGGACGAAGCCCGGCAGGTGGAAAGCTTGGGGCTCGACGAAATTTTCTCCAGCGGCGCGCTGGTATTGCTGGAGTGGGCGGAGCGCTTCCCCGAACTCTTGCCGGTCGGCCGAACCGAGATACGAATTCGCGCCATCACCGACGACTCGCGGGAGATCGCGATCGCGCGTTAGGATCAAAACATGGCCCGCCAACTGGAAGACTCCGCCATCGATCATCTTGCCACGACGCCCGAGATCCTGCGCCTGCTAATGGGTGGATTGAGCGATGAGGACGCCGAATGGAAGCCGGCGCCGGACCGCTGGTCGGTGGCCGAAATTCTGGAACACCTCTCGCACGTTGAAGGGCACTATTTCCGGAGCGCGCTCGACCGGATGCTGGAGGGCAAAGGCGCCGAGGTTGAGCCTTACGATCAGGAAGCTTACGCTGCCGCGGGCACGTATACGAATCGCGAGGCGGAGGAGTCGTTCGCGCATTGGGAGGAGCAGCGCGAAGATAACCTGGATTTTCTGCGTGAGTTGGATGCCGGCGCCATCGCCCGAACAGCCCGTCATCCCGCGTTGGGAACGGTAAGCGTCGAAAATCTGCTGAACGAATGGGCGTTTCACGACCTGGGGCATGTGCGGCAGATCACGGAGTTGGTGAGGGCGCGGATGTACTATGCGAAGCTCGGGCCGTTTCAGGCGCAGTACAAGGTCCACCCTTAAAAAACCACTCTGTCGTAAAGCGATCCAAGCTGCAAACTGCAGTCGATGGATTTCAATTCGATCCCATCCTCCGGTGCGGTGAACGTCCGAGCCAGCCACGAGCCATCTGGCTGCAGGGCATGATGCTCGGCGCGGATTGACTTCTGCGCGAGAAGCAGATATTCCCTAAATGAAGGCAGCGACTGATAGAAGACAAACTTTTCGCCCCGATCGTAATTCGTGGTGGAAGGGGAAAGTACTTCGATCACCAGGGTGGCGTCGACAATAGTGTCCTTTCGATCGTCCTGAAACTGATCCGGACCGCAGGTAACAACGATGTCCGGATAGGTGAAAACCCGGTGGCGTTCGCTGAACAAGCGAAGGTCGCTCGCCACCGCTTCACACGGCTTTCCCCGTAGTTGTTCGTCAAGGCGCAAAAGCGCATTTCTGATAATTCGAGCATGATTCCGGGTCCCGCCGGACATCGCGAACATCTGGCCGTTAATGTACTCGCTGCGAAACTCGGCGTTGCGCTCGATTTCGAGATACTGCTCGGGGCTGAGATGCGGAACTGCCTGCGTCGACACTGCCTTCATTATCGCCCCATTGCGTTCCCGCGCCGGTTGTGATGAGATAACCCATCATGCGTCTCTCGTATTTGCTTCTCGTCCCGATAGCGGCCCTGACAGGCGTTCTGACGATGGCGGTGCTGGCCGACAGCACCCACGGGCCCGTCCGATTTCAGGAGCACGTCATCGAACCCAACATCAAGGGCGGTTACTCGGTGATTGTCGCGGACATCAATCACGACGGCAAACCGGATGTCATCGGTCTGACCCAGCAGTCGCCGGAACTCGCGTGGTACGAGAATCCGGGCTGGCAGCGCCATGTAATGGTCAAGGACCAGACCGGCCTGATCAACGCCGCGGTCGGCGATGTGGATGCCGAGGGCATTCCTACCATCGCTTTTCAAACCGGTTTCAGCATGATCGCCGCCAAAAGCCAGGGCAACGTTTGGGTGATGCATCACGACGGCGACCCCACTAATCTGTGGAAGGCAACTAAAATTGACGAGATCACCACCTCGCACCATATCGCGTGGGCGGACATCGATGGCGACGGCAAAAAGGAATTGATCAACGCGCCGCTCATCGGATCGAAAGCGCTCGCGCCGACTTACGACGATAACGTTTCGCTGTTTTGGTACCGGCCTGGCGAGTGGAAGCGCATGCTGATCGACGACCACATGACCGGCATCCTGCACCGCGCGCGCCCCGTGCACTGGGTGGAGGGTAAACGGGAACAGATCCTCACGACGGGTTTCGACGGCATCATTCTGCACTCGGCAACCGGCACCGGCGACAACCTGAAGTGGACCCACCAGCTTCTCTCCAAAGGCCATGAAGAAAACCCGCCGCGCAAGGGCACCAGCGATGTCGGCATCGGTCAGTTTCACGGCAAGCGATTCATGGCCGCGGTCGAGCCGTGGCATGGCAATGAAGTGGTGGTTTATACCGAAGACAGCGCGCACGCATGGCATCGCAAAGTGATTTTCTCTGACATGGTGGAGGGGCACGAAATCGTGGTAGGCGATTTCAATGGCGACGGGTTGGACGATATCGTTACGGGCGATCGGGGCAAGGGGAAAAGCGTGCACATTTTCTATGCTCAGGACGACAAGGGCGAGAATTGGGAACACCACGTGCTCGACGACGGCGGCATGGCCGGGTCCGGCTGCGTGAAATCCGATATCAATGGGGACGGCCGCCTGGACGTGGTGTGCATCGGCGGGTCGACCGCGAATCTGAAGTGGTACGAAAACCTGGGCAGATGAGAGACGCCGAGCTTTTGCGGGTAAACGGAGTGAGCGTTTCGTTCGTCTTAGTTGTTTGCGCCGACGTGTCTCGTTACTCGGATTAGCCCTCAGCTTTGCGATTTCCGCCGCCACGGCAAACCGGCCGCTGGAAGTTCGCCAGACCAGTTATCAGCTGCGTGCCGGCGAACCGGCGCAAATCATTGCCTCCGACGAAACTCTCGATTTCCTTTTGAAGGCGAAGACGCTGAGTGTTTCGAATCCCGGCCTCGCCATCGGCCCGAATCGGGCTGGGGACCAGATACTTCTGGCGGCCTCGCAGCGCATGCAGGCGGGCGAATATGCGCTCACAATTTCCGCCACCAGCGCGGCCGGCGAAGTGCGCGAAACCACCCTCGATGTGGTTCTGAAACCGAGGCAGGCCGTGCCGACCGGGGCATCGCGGCCTCCCGTAGTTTTGCTGAATGGATGGGAGACAGGCTACTCCAACGCCTGTCCTGTGGCGACCAGTTCGTCCGAGACATTCGGCAACCTCGCGCAGTATCTTATCTCCGACGGCGTTCCTATCGTTTACTTATTCGATAACTGCGTTGAAGGCGCCAACCAGACTATCGAGACCCTTGCAAATACTCTTGGCCAATACCTGAATTCGATTCAATACGCAGACGGAACGCAGGTGCCGCAGATAGATCTGGTAGCCCACAGTATGGGCGGCCTGATCGCGCGGGCGTATCTCGCCGGACTGCAACCAAGCGAGACCCTCACACCGCCGGCTACTACACTGGTTCGCGACTTAATCCTGATCGCCACGCCGAACTTCGGATCGTTTGTTGCGGCGAATTACAGTACGTCGATCGCGGTCGGTTCTCAAAGCGCGGAACTGATCCCCGGCAGTTCGTTTCTTTGGAATCTGGCAACGTGGAACCAGCGTGGGGACGATCTGCGTGGAGTGAATGCGCTGGCCATCGTCGGCAACGCGGGCTACTACCTCCCAAGCCTGTCGTCCACCACCGAACTCGACAATGCCAGCGATGGATTGGTGTCGCTGACCAGCGCATCGCTTGGCTTCATCCTCCAGTCTTCTCCCGCCACGCGAATTGTGCCTTATTGCCACATCGACCCTTCCGCCTTCACTAACACAACTTTCGGCACTTATCTATGCAATGCTCCAGGCATCGCCAATGTCACGAGCACATCCCAATACACGGGGCAGATTGTACGCTCGTTCCTGGCCGGTACCGCCGATTGGCAATCCATCGGAACAGCGCCGTCGGCAGATCCTTACCTGTCTAAGAATGGAGGCATGTACTTCGCGCTGGTGAATGACACCGATAGTTACGTCACTAACCTTTCAGCGGTCGTATGGGGCACCATCTCACTTCTCGGCGGGGCCGATACCGATACCGTCTATTACGCCGATTTCGTCAATGGGACCGGCACTTACGAAGCCACCATCCCGTCGGTTGCCACTTACAACTGCGGTTCGCTTACCGAAGCTTTGGGTTACTTCTCCGCGGCGCGCTGTAAGTTGAACACGGTCATTACTTCGGTTACTCCTCTGGCCAGTACAACCGGCCGGGCGGTCAACGTGGGGGCTACCATCACCCTGGCCGGGCTCGATCTGGGCTCGTACTGCGACGGCTGTTATGTCACGGTAACTCCGGCCGGGTCAACCACCAGTCAGGCGCTTTCCATCACGTCGTGGTCAAGTACCTCGATTACCGCGGTACTGCCTGCCAGTCTGACGGGCCTGGTCACCCTGTCGGTAGCGGCTATCGGCGGATCCGATTCCATCACGATCTTTCTGGTTTCGCCGGCTGCTACGATAGCCGCCGCGCCCACCAGTCTGCAGTTGAGCGCCACGGCAGGCGGCGCATCTCCCGCCGCGCAGTCGATCCAGATCACCAACAGTGGAACCAGCACACTCAACTGGAGCGCCACGGCGAGCGCTGCATGGCTGAGTGTCTCGCCCGCATCGGGTACCGCGCCGTCGACATTATCTGTATCCGCATCTCCCGCCGGACTCAGCGCCGGGACGTACACCGGCACGATTCAGATAACGAGTACGGGTGCGTCAAATAGCCCGCTATCCGTGAGCGTGACGCTTACGGTGACAGCCGCGACGCCGGCCCTCGCAGTCGCGCCGCAAACCCTCACCTTCAACTACACGACCGGTGGCGTAATACCAGCGGCACAAAGCGTTTCGATTACCAATGCGGGCGGGGGCACGCTGGCATGGACTGCATTGCCGAGCGCATTCTGGATCTCCGTTTCGCCCGCATCGGGGAGTGCTCCAGCGAGTGTGCCCATAACCGTTAACCCCGGGAATCTGGCGGCAGGAACTTATAACGGCACCGTGCAGATCACGGCTGCGGGCGCATCAGGCAGTCCTGCTTCGATTGCCGTCACTCTCGTGGTGCAGGGCACGCAGGCCGCGGGCAGCATCACCGGTGTGGCGAACGCGGGGAGTTTTCTGCCGGGTTTCGCCTCAGCCACATGGGTATCTATCTTTGGCACGAATCTGTCCCAGCTCACCTACACGTGGCAAGCCAGCGACTTTGTAAACGGCATGCTGCCGACTACGCTCGAAGGCGTATCGGTAACCATCAACGGAGCCGCCGCATATGTCGAATACATCAGCCCAACGCAGATCAACGCGCTGGCGCCCGACGACGCGACTGTCGGCAATGTACAGATTCAGGTGACCACGGCGCAACAGGCGAGCAACTCCTTCACCGCGCCGAAGCAGCAATTTGCGCCGGCATTTTTTACCATCGACGGG
Organism: Terriglobia bacterium; assembly: GCA_963719785.1. Classification (GTDB taxonomy): domain Bacteria; phylum Acidobacteriota; class Terriglobia; order Bryobacterales; family Bryobacteraceae; genus BOG-234. The sequence goes on along the minus strand of CAVRCX010000017.1, from coordinate 131,998 downwards.
GGCGCTTACGTCGCCGCGGCGCAGCCCGCGACGCCAGGAGAGATCATCGTGCTGTATGGAACGGGGTTCGGTCCGGCGAACCCGCCCGTTCCAACCGCTCAACTGGTGACCGCTCCCACCACTCTGGCGAATTCGGTGCAGATCGCCATCGGTGGTGTGAATGCGGTGGTGGTGTACGCGGGCCTGGTGGAAGCGGGGCTGTATCAGTTCAACGTGACCGTGCCGGCGAGCTTGCCCGCAGGCGACGCCTCAGTGGTCGCAACGGTGGGCGGAGTGCAGTCGCAGACCGGTGTGGCGATTACCATCCAATAGCCGCTATTTCCGCGGGGCCACGGGCTCCGTCTTGAGCTCAATCCGTACTTCTTCGAGCGGGCCTTTTTCCGGTTTGGGAGAGAAACGCACTGTGCCCTTTTCCGGCCCCGACATGATGGTCACGATGGCCGGATCCTTCGGGTTCTGCGATGCCGGGCACTTGTTCCCCGCCGCGCACACTACGCGCAGGATGCGGAGCTGACCATTTTCAAACTCATTTTTGATGGCGGGCTTGTCGGGATCCATCTCCGCCGGAGGAATCCTCACGTCCCGCACCGGAATATCGAGAGCTTCGGTACGCGGTTCGATGCGGATGTATTCGGTGGGCTGATCTCCCAGATATTCAACCGAGTGCGTCTCCGGCGCGGAATGCGCGAAACGAATCGCACCCGCCTTCACCGCCGGCCGGGTGATGACGTAGCCCGAAACTTTGAATCCGGTCATATGCCGGAAACGGAACTCACCGCCATCCGTGAGGTAGATGTAAACCGTGGTAGGCGTGGGCGGATGTTCATGGACCGGCGCAGTATCATGCGGTCCGAAGGTGGCTCGGCTCACCCGCGCCCAGGCATTTTCAAAAAGGAGATGAAAATGGTCCCCAGCCACGACGTAGGGATCCTGTGCGGACGCGCAGACCACGGCACATCCGAGGAGGAATAAGAGTCGCATCGGGTCTGTCCGAATGCTAACACGCACGTTCCGGGAGTTTGGCGCGTGAAGTGCAACGATCAACCACGGGATTGGGGATTGGGTGACGACATGGTAAATAAAGGCACCAGTTCAATATTGGCTCTCCTGATGATGGGGATTCTGAGCCTTGCGGGCTGTAATAAAGCTCAGGACGCGCAGATGGCGCAGAGCGCGGCGGGCGATCCCGCCAGTGGAAACCTGGCCCCTGTTTCCGATCAGACGCAGGCTCAGCCAGCTCCCCAGCCGGTCGATCAATCGGCCCCGCAACCCGCTCCGCAGCCCCCGAGCTATCAGGGCTCTTACGCCCCAAATGACGCGGCTTCCTATAGTGGCGAGGAGACCGCGCAGGCGCCTGAACCGCCTCCGCCGCTCCCGGAATACAGCCAACCGCCATGCCCCGGTGAGAACTACATCTGGAATCCGGGCTATTGGGCATACGCGCAGGCGGGTTACTATTGGGTCCCGGGAACGTGGGTGCTGGCTCCTTACGTCGGAGCGCTCTGGACGCCGCCGTACTGGGCGTACTCGGGAAATAACTACGTCTTTCATGCCGGGTACTGGGGCCCGTATATCGGCTTCTACGGTGGAATCAATTACGGATTCGGCTACACCGGCCACGGCTACTACGGTGGCTACTGGAAAGACGGCGCCGTCTATTACAACCGCTCGGTTACCAATGTGAACGTGTCGAACGTGCACAATGTGTATAACTACAACGTTTCCGCGCCGCGCACACGGGTCAGTTATAACGGTGGACGCGGCGGCATCGAGGCTCGTCCGACCGCTCCCGAAGTGGCGGCGCGGCGGCAACGCCTCAGCGCCCCGGTGCCCGCACAGATTCAGCATGCCCGCGAAGCGGAGTCCAACCGGTCGCAGTTCGCCGCTGCCAACGGCGGACGTCCCGCGACCCTTGCGGCGGAGCGTCCGCTGGCCACGTCGTATCGAGCGCCTGCCGCTGCACCGGGACGGCCTGAGGTAAGCCAGCGCGCGGAGCCGAATCGCGAGGCGCCTGGAGTTGCAACTCGGCCCAACATGCCGGAGAACAGGCCCATGGCCCAGGTTCGCCCCGAAGCGCCTCGACCTGAGCCTCAGGCGCGTACACCTTTCCCGCAGAACAGGCCTGCTCCGGAGGCCCGGCCAGCGCAGGTTGAGCGTCCCGCGCCGGCAGCACGGCCGCAGGTGGAGAACCGGCCAGCGCCGATGGCTCGACCCGCACCTGAAGTCCGTCCGCAGGTGGAGAATCGTCCGGCCCCAATGGCTCGTCCCGCACCTGAGGCCCGTCCCGCGCCCGCTCCACGGCCGCAGGTTGAAAATCGTCCAGCGCCCGCAGCCCGGCCGCAGGTGGAGAATCGTCCCGCACCGGCGGCAAGACCAGCGCCGGAAGCACGTCCAGCAGCGCCGCCGGCACGTCCGGCGCCCGCAGCCCGTCCGGAAGAAGAACATAAACGGTAATCCACCTCGATCTTCAGCCTCCTTTCAGATATCGAGTGCACGATAGGCGAGGAGGTATTATGCGACAACTGTGCCTGGCGCTGGCCGGGATCGTGATGGTGGCGTCTGCCGGCTCGGCCCAGACGGGCCCATACAAGGTATTGAAAACCGCCAAAACCGGTGGCGCGGGCGGGTTCGATTATGTATTCGCCGACGCGCAGGGACGCCGGCTTTACATACCCCGTACCGGCGCGGCGCCCCGCATCACTGTCTTCAACCTGGACACGCTCGAACCGGCGGGCGAGATCGCCAACGTGAGCGCACATGGCGCCGTGGTTTCTCCGAAGACGCATCATGGCTTCGTCAGCAGTAAGCCGGTCGCCATGTTCGACAGCAAAACCCTGGCGCAGATCAAGACCATCGAGGTGCAGGGCAATCCCGACGGCATCCTCTACGATCCGTTCAACGACCGCGTCTGGATACTCAGCCATAGTGCGCCAAATGCCACGGTGATCAATGCCGCTGACGGCTCCGTCGCCGGCACAGTCGATCTGGGCGGCGCTCCCGAGGAAGGTATCAGCGACGGCAAGGGCCACCTCTATGTCGACATCGAAGATAAAGGCAACGTCGCCGTGGTGGATACCAAGACCCTGATGGTGACCGCGCATTACGATCTGCAGGGGAAAGGCGGCACCTGCGCCGGTCTGGCTCTCGACGCGAAGAACCACATTCTTTTCGCCGCCTGCCGCAATCCGCAAAATATGGTGATGCTCGATGCCAACGACGGCAAGATCATCGACGCTCTGCCCATCGGGCGGGGTACCGATGGCGCCGTCTTCAATCCGAAGACCATGGAAGCCTTCAGTTCACAGGCCGACGGCACGCTGACCATCGTCAAAGAGAATTCGCCTTCGAGCTTCGTGGTGGAGCAGAATCTGCAGACCATGGTGGGCGCGAAGACGCTGAGCCTCGATCAGAAGACGAATCACCTCCTGCTGATTGCCGCGGAATACGGGCCGGCGCCTGAACCGCCCGCCACGCCCCCGCCTGCCGGTGCGCGCGGAGGACGGGGCGGTGGGCGCGGTCAGATGCTGCCGGATTCGTTCTCGATCATCGAAGTCGGTAAATAAGCGAACCCTAACGCCGGTCGCGGCCGCCGTGCTCCTCGACGCGTTCGCGGCCTTCCCGCGGGGCGGCGCGCTCGGCTGGCGATCGCTCGTGCACTTCATGCCTCTCGGCGGGCCGTGGACCGGGTGCGGGTGCCCTTCGAATCGCATAAGGATGGACATAAGCCCCGCGATTGACCCACGTGCGGCCCCATGGGGCATTGTTGACGATTACCACCCGCCGGCCCCAATCGAAGCGCGAGTAGCCCCAGCCCCACGGCCGGAAGGCGACACCGAGGGTGATGCCGAAGCCGAAGCGAATGGCTCCGCCCACCACAAATCCGGGCCGGGGCGCAATGAAGACGATCGCCGGATCGTAATAAGGCACCGGAATGAAGTCCGGATTGACGGGCGTGATTTCAATGTACGGGCCGCCGCTCACCACGATCTGCCCATTGCTGCGCAGATATCCGAAGTCTCTGGCCTTACGGCGTTCCCTCTGCACCGCATCCATCACGTCCTGCTGCTGCGCGAGGAAAGCATCGCCCAGTTGCCGCGTCCAGTTGAGGTCGGAAGCCATCATGTCGAGAACCGACGGGAACGGCAGCAGCGCCTGCACGCTCGGATCCCACGGCAGTTGATCCTCCTGAATCGCGTTGGCCAAGGCTGGCCCGGTGAGGTAGTGGTGCTGATCGGCCCAGCGCGCCGCGTCCGGAATCTGATCGGCATAGGTGGCGCCGGCGAGGATTTGCGCCAGCAGGGAATCGGGATAGAGCGCAATGCGGGCCACTAACCCGTCGAGTTGCGGGGGCGAAAACGACGGCGGCGCCTGCGCAAATGCCGGGGCGGCCAGTAATGCCGTAAACAGAACCAGCGATAGTCTTTTCATGTTTTTTCGAATCTCCGGTTCCTATTTAAGCACTACCTGAAGTCGTGCGAGCTCATGGCAGGCGCGGCGGGTTCTATACGCTCCACGCGACGCGCCAGCACATGAATCACTCCGTCCACATTCTGAATTTTGCCCTCGATCAGCAGATATGGCTCGGTCACCAGCGTCAGGCGGAACTGTTCGAACAGATCCGGCATCACCACGATATTGAAGATGCCGGTTTCATCTTCCATGCTCAGGAACATGATGCCCTTAGCCGTCCCTGGGCGCTGCCGCACGATGACCGATCCCGCCACGCGCACCAATCCGCCATTGCGCACGCGAGGGAGATCGCGGGCTGGCGTGACCCCCAGTTCATTCATCTCCGCGCGACGGAAATACATGGGATGGCGCCCGATGGTAAGGCTGGTGCCCCCGTAATCCGAGGCGAGACGCTCGGCGATGGTCATCTGTTCCAGCGGCGCTTCGGGCAACGTCTCGGGCACCTCTTCGAGCAACGGCCCTGACGGGCGTCCCGCGCGACCCGCCTTCCACAACGCATCCCGCCGATGCGCCGTTTCGAGCTTTGCCAATGCGCCCACGCTGGCCAGCATCTCCAGCTCATTTTTACGTAACTGCGGAACGCGGCGCGCCAATTCATCCACGTCGCGAAACGGCTTGGCCGAAGCCACAGCCATGCCGGCTTCGGCGCGCAATCCACGCACAAATCGCAGACCGAGGCGCAGGGCGCGCTCCTCGCCTTCAATGGTGCAATCCCAATCCGATACGTTCACATCCACCGGCAGCACGCGCAATCCATGGCGTTGCGCATCCTTCACGAGCACGGCCGGATGATAGAAACCCATGGGCTGATTGTTGAGCAGCGCGCAGGTGAACGCGGCGAGGTAATGGCACTTGAAATAAGCGCTGGCATAGGCCAGCAGCGCAAAGCTCGCGGCGTGCGATTCGGGAAATCCATAGAGCGCGAAGGAGGTGACCGATTGCACGATGCGGTCCTGAGTTTCGCCGGTAATGCCGTTCTTCGCCATCCCCACGCGCAGCTTGACTTCGATCTCTTTCATGCGCGCTTCGGAACGTTTGAATCCCATCGCCCGGCGCAATTCCTCCGCTTCGCCGCCGGTGAAGTTGGCCGCGATCATGGCCATGCGCAGCAATTGCTCCTGGAATAAAGGCACGCCCAAAGTTCGCGCCAGCACCGGTTCGAGCAGCGGATGCAGCGCGTCCACCGGCTCTCTGCCCGCACGGCGCGCCAGGTAGGGATGCACCATCTGGCCGACGATGGGGCCGGGGCGAATCAGCGCCACTTCGACCACCAGATCGTAGAATTTCTTCGGCTGCAGGCGCGGGAGCGTGGCCATTTGCGCACGGCTCTCGACCTGGAACATACCGATGGTATCAGCCTTCTGCAGCGTCTTATAAACCTTCGGATCATCGGCCGGAAGCTGGCCCAGATCGATCTCTTCGCGCCAGTGTTTACGCACCAGGGTGAGGCAATCTTCGAGCGCCGCCATCATGCCGAGGCCCAGCAAATCCACTTTGATCAGGCCCAGATCGGCGCAGTCTTCCTTGTCCCACTGGACTACTACGCGGCCAGGCATGGAGGCCGGTTCAAGCGGCACCACGCGGTCAAGGCGCCCCTGGCAAATCACCATGCCTCCCGAGTGCTGTCCCAGATGGCGCGGCATGTCTTGAAGCGCCGTCACGATCTCCAGAAACTTGCGCACTTTCGGATGATCGAGGTCGAGCCCCGCCTCGCGGAACTGACGGTCTATGGTTTCGTTGCGGCCGTGATAACCCCACATGGGCGCGAGGCTCGAGACTTTGTCGAGCGTGGTGACATCGAAGCCGAGCACCTTGCCGGCCTCGCGCGCCGCCAGCCGCCCGCGATAGGTGATCACGTTGGCCGTCATGGCCGCGCCGTGTTCGCCATAACGCTCGTACACATATTGGATGGCGCGCTCGCGCTTCTCGCCGCTGGGCAGATCGATATCGATGTCGGGCCATTCGCCGCGCTCTTCGGAGAGAAAACGCTCGAAGAGCAGATCCATGGCCACGGGATCGACCGCCGTGATGCCGAGCGAATAACAGACCGCGCTGTTGGCGGCCGAACCGCGGCCCTGGCATAGAATCCCCTGCTCGCGGCAGAAACGCACGATGTCCCAGACGATCAGAAAGTAGCCGCCCAGACCGAGCTTGTCGATGAGCTTGAGCTCGCGTTCGATCTGCATGCGGGCGCGATCGGTATAGGGCTGGTAGCGGCGGCGCGCGCCCTCGTCGGTCAGCTTCCAGAGATACGAGGAAACGGTTTCGCCGGGCGGCAGCGGGTAATCGGGGAATCGATAGCCGAGGTCGGTGAGAGTGAACCCGAGGCGCGATGAAATCGTCTGCGTGTTGGCGATGGCTTCGGGGATATCGACGAACAATTGCTGCATCTCAACGGCGCTCTTGAGATTGCGTTCGGAGTTGCGCGCCAATAGACGGCCCGCCGCGGCGAGGGTGGTTTTATTCTGCAGGCAGGTGAAGACATCCAGAACTTCGCGCTGGATTTTGGTCGCGTGGCAGACGCCGTTGGTCGCCACCAGCGGCAATTGCATGGTACGGCGCGATTTCCATAGCGGCCTGATTGCGCGCTTCTTCGGTGCGATCGAAGTGACGCTGCAGTTCGACGTAGACGTTCTCGCGCCCGTAGATCCCGATCAATCCATCCAACGTTTCGCGGGCTTGATTGTGCGCGATGGCGCGGGCCAGCGGACCTTCGTCGCCGCCGGTGATGCAGAGCAGGCCATCGGCGAACTCGGCGAAATCTTCGGGAGTAGCCGCAGCCTCATGGCCGGGCTTGGGATTCTTCGTGCCGGCGCGCAGTTTCATACGCGTGATCAGGCGGCAGAGATTTTGATAGCCGGCGCGGGATTTTACGAGAAGCGTGTAGCGGGTGCGGTCGGATGCGGTGACCTCGGCTCCGACATGCGCCGTCAGGTTGAGCTTCTTTGCTGCGCCGTGAAAACGCGCGGAACCATAGACGCCGTCGACATCGGTGAGGGCCATCGCCTGCTGTTCATAAGACGCGCAGATGGAGGCGTATTCCTCCGGCGGACACGCGCCGCGCAGGAAGCTGAAGGCCGAGCGGGCATGCAGTTCGACGTACATGGAGCGTTTTTATTGTCGCAATGCGGAATGAACAGGCGGAAGCTTGAACTTCTGGCCGGATTCGGGGGAATTACAAAACGGAATTTCTTCGGGCAGATCGGAAATCTGCCCCACCGGGTCGGATGGAGTTTCGGAATTACAAAACAGATTTTCGGCTTCGTCGTCTTCGGCCATCTCTTCGGCGAGCGATCGCATGAGTTCCAGTTCGGTCCGGCGGCGCGATTCGGCGGCTTGCTCGCGGGCGATGCGCTCGGTTTGGAGTTTACGCAGTTCGGCGATGGAGCGGCGCAGGATGTTGTGGGATTGGGCTCGGGCGCGGTCTACGGATTTTTGTTGTTGGGCGATGGCGTTGTCGTCGACCATGGGGTCGAGGGTGGCGCGAGAGAGCGATTGTTCGACCATGCGGCAGCGGCGGAGACGCCAGGTGGCTCCCACGATTTCGGCGGCGAAGGTTTCCTCGATGATTCCGACGGGCTCGATTTCGGCGGTGGCGGATTGGAGGATCTGGGCGTATTCGGATTCTTCGCCCTGGCGGATGAAATCGCGGGCGGCGTAGAGGCCGTGGGTGAGGGCGTTTTGGGATGACGGAGATTCGGTGAGCATGTGTGGTGTTCCTTCCGGTCCCAAGGTAGCGGGGGCGGTGGTGTGGTTTGGCTGTGGCGGGTGCGGGGCGTTGAAAACAATCGGAAGATAGCTTGAAGAAATTTGTGAACGGTTTTTTGGGCGTCGGCGGCATGGGGGTCGTCGTTGCCAGACTTCGGAATTTCGCGTAATCTGAAAGCGACGAAGAGGAAAGGTGGGCAATGATGACGATTCATTTGACAGCTGAACAGGAACGGCGGGTCAGGGCTGTCATCGGAGAGGGCGCCTACGAGTCTGTCGAAGAGGTCGTGGACGCTGCCCTCGCGGCGGTTGAACAGCGCACAGTGCCGGGATTTGCCGGTACTCAGGAAGAGCTGGACGCTCTGCTTGCCGAGGGTCTCGCATCGCCGGAGCTCACTGAGGATGAATTCTGGGGCTCAGTGAACGCGCAAACCGACGCGTTGGTTTCCGAACACAGGGCCAGCCAGGGTTCGTGACGGTTTCATACCGGCAAGCCGCCAGCGACGATGTCTTGCGCCAGTTTCGCTACTATCTGGTGAATCTGAATCTGCCTGAGGTGGCCTTTCGCTTCCGGGTTGCTGTTCAGCGTACCGTCCAGTCGTTGCGGCACCATCCTTTGTGGGACCGCGCTATCGTTCGCGTAACCCAAAAATTCAAGGTCTTCGCACATGGCCGGTTGCCGGATTTGAAGTTATCCGAATCTATTACATTCCGGTCGAGAACGGCATAAGCGTGGTACGGGTTCTGCATGGCAGGCGCGACATTAAGCGCATGCTTGAAGGTGAGGGAAGGCGAAATTAACAAAGGAGAAAGCGGACATGGCTATGCAAAATTGCCTGCATCCCGGCCGCATCTTCGCGGAAGGGGGGCCAGGATATAATCGTGCGTCGCGACGTGGAAAATAAGGTTATATGAAACAACGAATGACAAGAGGGCTGCAGGTTTGCGCCTTGGCTATACCGATGACGCTTACCGCGCAAACGCCGCCGGCGGGCGCAGTGCCAGCCCCGCCTCCAGGGGCTCCCGCGACTAATGCACCATTCCGGCCGCCGCCGCGAATCCGGCCTTTCCCCACGCCACTCACGGTGCCCGGCCAACCGATCGAATCGCGCGTGCCCGAGAAGGCCGACGATAAGCCGGCGTTTGCGGGGCAGACGCGCGCACCTTATCAGGCAACGGCGCCGTTCAAGGTCACTGTAGTTACCGACAAACTGGACACTCCCTGGAGCCTGGCGTTTCTTCCGGACGGCAAGATGCTGATTACGGAAAAGCCGGGAGCGATGCGCATCCTGAGCAAGGATGGCACGCTGTCGGCGCCTCTGGCCGGTGTTCCCGCAGTGGCATTCATCGGACAAGTGGGATTGCTCGATCTTGCACTGTCACCTAAATTCGCCAGTGATCAGCGGGTGTTCTTTACTTACAGCGAACTGACGGGCGACGACCACAGCAATATTGTTGTCGCGCGCGGCCGTCTCGACGAGGCCGGCCTGGCACTGCGCGATGTTTCGGTGATATTCCGCGCCAAGCCGGATTTGCCGCGGACGCGATCGGCCAATCAGGGTGGACGCATGGTTTTTGCGCGGGACGGCAATCTGTTCGTGACCATCGGAGACCGCTCGCAATCGCCGCCGTGGGATGTGGCGCAGAAGCTCGATAACGATCTGGGCAAGATCATTCGTATTACGCCCGATGGCGCACCGGCGCCTGGCAATCCTTTTATCGGTAAGGCTGGCGCGCTGCCGGAGATCTGGTCGTACGGGCATCGCAGCGAAGAAGGATTGACCCTCAATCCGGAGACGGGCGAGTTGTGGGAGACTGAGCACGGTCCGCGCGGGGGCGATGAAATCAACACTCCCGAGGCGGGGAAGAATTACGGCTGGCCGGTCATCGTGCATGGTATTGATTATCCCGGCGATACGATCGGGCAGGGAATCACGACGCACGAGGGCATGGAGCAGCCGCTGTATTATTGGGATCCCGTGATTGCTCCGTCGGGTCTGGCGTTCTATACGGGGAACCTTTTTCCGCAGTGGAAGGGCAGCCTTTTCGTGGGTGCGCTGCGCGGGCAGATGCTGGACCGTTTGACGATGTCGGGCAAGAAGGTGGTGGCGGAGGAGCCTTTGCTGGTGGACCAGCATTCGCGCATCCGCGACGTGCGTATGGGTCCCGATGGCGCGGTTTATGTGCTGACGGATGACACTAAGCTGCTGAAGCTTACTCCGAAATAAGACAGGCGATTAAGAATGGACAGGCGGAAGCGCCTGTCCCACATTACCTGGCTTGCTCGATGATGGTGTTGGGGAATAAGCCTCCTAAAACGACGAAGAGGACGGCGGCGGTTAAGATCCAGCGTTCGCGCGGCAGAGCATCGGCCATCAGGGTAAAACCTGTTCGGCGCTTGCCGAGGAAGAGGCGGGTGAATAAGCGGAAAATGCTCACCGCATTGATTGCCGTCGCGATGGGCAGCAGCAAACCGGTGAGGGGATGCGAGAGCAGGGTTCCCTGAATCAGCAGGTCCTGGGAACAAAAGCTGAGTGTGCCCGGTAGGCCGACCAGGGCGAGACCGAACACGAGGAAAAACACGGCCAGGCGCGGGGCGTGTTCAGCTAAGCCGAGGTGCCTCGAAGCCGTCAGGTTTTCGCCGAAGCGCACTTCGAGCAGGCGCAGGATTCCAAAGAGACCCATGGTCGAAACAGTCACGACGAACCAGTGGACCAGGGCGCCAGTGATTCCCTCGGCAGTGCGGCTTTCGAGTCCGGCCAGAATACAGGCGGACTGGCTGAGAGCGAGGAAGGCCAGCAAGCGGCGCGGGGAATTTTCCGCCAGGGCGCGGATGGCTACATAAACCGCGGTGGCCATGGCAAGCCAGGAGAGCACGGGAAACGTGCTGCCTGCGGTGAGTGGAAACAGGGGGACGATCAGCTTGGCTACCAGCAGCGCTCCCAGGTGGCCGTTGAGCAGAAGCGCGGTGGGGATGGCGGGACCGCTCTCGGCGGCGTCGGCCACCCAGGCATGCGCGGGACAGATTCCTTTGCGGAACATGACGGCCACCACGAGCAAGGCGAAGGCGGCCATGCCCCCGGGGCTTTGGCCTTTCAAGGCGTCGATCGAAAACCCGTGGCCGCCAGCCGCCATGAGTGCGATGGCGAACGCGAGTGCCAGGGTCGAAAGAAGTAAGCCGGCGGCGGGGCGCCAACTGACGGCGCGGAACCAGCGCTTCATCAGGAAGGGGATGGTAGAGAGAATCCACGCGGCGAGCAGGACCAGCAGATGGCGGCTGGCGTAGGCGAGCAGAGTGGATCCCAGAAGGAAGAGGATTCCGGCGATGGTGGTGGCGGTACAATCGCGCCTCGGCAGCACGAGGGTGGCTCCCAGGGTGAGGCAGGAGAAAAGCAGCATGAGGGCTTGGAACAGGCTCTGGCCGGATGGCGCGCCGATCAGTAGAAGCGCGCACGCAGCTACCGAGATCAGCGAAGCACAGAAGCCGATGACGCGGACGTGGCGGCGATAAATCGCCAGCAGGGCGGCGGCGAGCCAGGGGACCAGGATAGCGATGCAGGTGAGGATCATGGTTCGCCGGTTGTGCCCGATGCGATGCCGTCGAGGCGGGCAAAGAGTCTGGATAGGCGCATGAGCGGGTCGATTACCCAGCGATCGAGAATGGTGTCGAGGTGTCCGCGGTCGAGCGCCCAGCGATAGAGCCATAGCTGGGCGTGCTCTGGAATTAAATCCTCGATATGCCGGCCCGTGGGGGTGGTTTCGGCTCCGATGGCGGAATGCATGCGGTGATAGTCGTGCAGCATGGAGGGCGCGCGCAGGAATTGCAGGGTGCGGACCACGGCGTGCCCCAGGATGTGCGCGATGGCGATGAATCTCCAGCCGAGCCCGATTTCGACGAAGACCACGCCTACCTGGGTGAGTGATGCGTAGGCGAGCGAAGTTTTGGCGTCGGCGCTGGCTCGGCCGGCGGTGGTTCCGTATATGGCCGTGAGGACGCCGATGGCGATGACGCATGCGGAGGCTGCCGTGCTTTGCGCAAGCAAAGGCTGGGCGCGGAGCAGAAGATAGGCGCCGGCGTGGATGGAGATGGCGCCGTAGAAGATGGCGCTCGAGGGCGTCGGACCTTCCATGGCGCGTGGCAGCCATCCCGAGAACGGGACCTGCGCGGCCTTGCCGGCGGCTGCCAGCAGCAGAAGCAGACAGACCACGGTGGGCTGGACGCCCGTCAGCGCCGGCATGCCATGGGTAAACGATGCCGTGCCCGCCCAGTTATGCAGGGCGAAAATGGCCACCAGCAACCCAATGTCGCAGGCGCGATACACGCCGAAGACGCGGAGGGCGTTTTCGACCGGGGAAGCACGGCGCTGGAAGAAGGCGATCAGCAGGACCGAGGTGATGCCGACCAGTTCCCATCCGCCGGCGAGCAGGTCGAAGGAACCGGCGGCGAATGCGAGGAGAGATCCGAAGGCGAAGAGATGCAGCAGGAGAAAGAAGCGCAGAAAGCCCGGTTCGCGATGGAGGTAGGTGGCGGAGAATTCGCCGATCAGGCCGGACAGGACCACGGTCAAGCCGAGGAATGGGAGGGACAGCCGGTCGGCCATCAGGACCAGCGGAAAGTGGTAATCGTGCACGGTGAACCAGCTGCCGAAGGTCACTACGACGGCTTTGTCCCCGCTGGCCGCGAGTTCTGAAAGGAGCGCGGCGAGGGCCAATACGCAGGCGGAAAACGTCAGTCCCGTAATTCTGGATATGGTGCGTTCGCCGGGAACCCAGCCGAGCAGCCAGCCGAGTCCGAGGGCAGCGAAGACCACGCCGGGCGCGAGTACGACAAAAACCAGAGCGGCTTGCGCGGGGCTCATGCGGCTTTGTTTCCCGTTTGAATGGAGGCCATGGGCAGGTGCTGCATTTTGCCGGCATACCATTGGGCGGAAGAGTGCACCGTCGGCAGTTGTTGCAGAGGCGCGTCGAACTCTTCGAATCCGCTGTCGCCGCGCACGTGGACGCGGGCCGAGGCGGGGTCGATGGTGGCGATGCGAATCCAGCGGTTCTCGACGAGTTGCTTCAGCGAGGGGCTGGCGTCGATAATTTTGACCAGGCGTTGGGGCGTGGTTTCGACGACGAACAGGATGCGAACGGGTTCGTGGATGGAGACCATTTGCCAGGGCAATCCGGTGCGCAGGTCGCTGGCGTGGCCGTCCATGACGCCCATCAGAGCTGTTATGTTGTGCGGTAGTTTGGTGCCGCAGCCGTAGCGATCGTTATCCACGAAGGAGAAGTAGTATTCGAGGCTGATGCCCGCGCACACCGGGACCACGGCGGCGAGCAGCGCGGCGAGACTGAGATCGCCTTCGTCCTGGCCGGCGTCATAGGAGACGAGAAAGGCGCGCCGGTCGAGGAAGAGGCCGCGGGTGAGGCTGCGCCGCCCCACGATGCAGACGGCATTGGTGCAGTGCCCATATTCGGGCCGGGGCTGGGCGAGGTGCTCGCTGCGTTCTTCCACATGGCGGAGAGCGGCGGCGGGGTCGGCGTGCCGCGGAGCCGATTCGAAGCGCCGGCAGCGCTCCTGGGCGTTGCGCGCCGCGGCCTTGTCGAGCGACTGGCGGATGCGATCCAGATCGGCGTGGTGGGTGGCGGGGATCGCGTCGGTATCGAAGAGTTCCACGTCGTCGCTGCAGGTATCGTGATAACCGCCCACGAACCAGGTGTCGTCGGGAATATCGATGCACTTTTCACGCAGGCGGAAGCGCACTTCGGGGCGGTTGGCCATGGCGGCGAAGAGGCGTGCGTTGGGACCGCCGCGACGTCCTCCGCAGGCTCCGCAATCGTGGGCCGATTCGTGCGGATTGTTGAGACTGGTGGACCCGTGGCCCAGCATTACGACGAGGCGCGCGAAACCGCTCCGCAGTCCGGCCGGGCCCAGCACGCTGGCGAGGCTTTCCGCCTTTTCATCGGCGGCGAAGCCCATCAGCAAACCCTCGACGCCCTCCTGCGACGCGGCGGCGCTGCGCATGAATCTGAGCTCGGTGCGGGGCTCGGGAAGAAACGCCTTGTTCATCCAGCTGCGCAGGCGGGCGTAGCGGCGGGGCGCGAGCAGATTGCCGATGAGAGGGATGGCGGAGAGCAGGCCCAGCGCGGTGGTGGAGAGCCAGCCGCGCAGCAGCGTCTTTGAGGATACGAACGAACTGCGCATCAGCAGTCCGAGCAGGCGGCGGCGCCAGCGGCGGCTCTCAAGCAATGCGCTGTCTTCGAGCTTCGGCTGTTCGAGGACGGCGTGCTTCGGCTTCACCACCACGGGGCAGAAGGCGGCGCCGGTGGGGTCGTCGATGCCCTGGTAGTCCACGGCCACGCCGAAGTATCCGGCGGCGCTGAAGGTTTCGACCTGGGGATCCAGTTCTTCGAGCGCGCGGCGCATGGATTCCTCGCGCTCGTCGATGCAGAAGAATACTTGCGCGGGTGGCCTGTTTCCGATTTTCGCCAGGCCCTGATGTCGGCGATGGCTCTGGAGGCCGCCGAGGATCCCGCGTTGGTGCCAGCGCTCATAGGCGAGGTGGAAAATGCGGCGGCGCTCCAGACCATTGCATGCTTTCACTTCGTTGACGAACGACTCCCACGCGGTTTCGGAGAGCCGGTTCACTTCGCCGGCGGAGAGCCCTGCCACGCGCGCTGCATCGTAGACGCGGGCGGTGCGGCTCAGACGCCGTTTCTCTTCGGTCCTCAGGTGGCTTTCCTCAGGCACGTTTTCATCGACGCCTTCGCGCGAGGCCACGCGGGACATGGTGAGGCGTACGGCCAGAAAGTCCATCAGGGAACAGGGGAGGGATTCATGCGGAGCGAGGCCGGGGCTTTCCTCCAGCCTGCGCATCAGGCCCGCCCATCCCGGCAACGCGAGCAGCTCGGCCTGCAGGACTTCCTCCCAACCGGCTTGGGTAGAACGGCGCGCATCGAGATAATCGAGGACCGCATCTTCGGCGGAAAACGAGAGAGCCTGCTGGCGGCGGAACTCTTCGGCGAGGCCGTCGAGATAGAGGGGAAAGATTCCCCCGCGGCGGCTGAACAGCGTGCGGACGCATTGATAGAAACCTCGCTCGCGATGCGGCATGGGCCAGTAGGCCATGCCCTGGTCGAGAAAGACCGAGCAGAGGCGGATCAGCCAGGGATGGATGATTTCGTCAGCGGGGCGCGGCGTGGGCGGCTCGTCCTCATGCGCTACGGTGCGGGTGAAACAGGCGTCGAACAGGGCTTGCAAATTCCTCTGGCGAAAGTCCGTCGCGAGGTCGCCCTGCTCGGCGCGCCAGAGGATGGTGGCGGCATCGAACTCGCGCACTCCGGGGGTCATCATAGCCCTGCGCAGTGCGCGGCGCGTCAGACCAGGGAAAACCGTCGCGTCCGGCTCATTGCCGAGAACTGCGTGGACGTCTTCGATATCGATACGGCCCCGCGCCAGTTCGGCCCGGTAGGCGGCTTCGGTCATATAGGGCTCGGCGCCGTAGAGATGCAGGGCTGCGATCACGGCCTGTTCGAAGGGCATGTGCTCGAAGGCGTGCAGGGTGTTGTGGTGGACGAAAACGCCGATGGGTCCCTGCATGGGAAGCAGGTGGGCGGCGTGTTCGATGGCGTGGTGGAGGCGATGGCTGCGGTCCAGTTTCAAGTGGCAGGCCCCTGGGTGGCGGGCCCGGTTTTGATCTCGTCGAACATGGCTTGGCCTTCGGCCAGATGGGCGTAGAAATAGCGCTTCATGATGTCGAGGACGTCGACGATCAAGGGGTCGCGCAGGGAGTAAAAAACCTGATTGCCGGCTTTGCGATTGACCAGGATGTGCTTCGAGCGCAGGACGGTGAGGTGCTGGGAGGCGTTGGCCTGCTCGACGCCGAGACGTTCGATGAGGGCGCCGGCGGAGAGTTCGCCATCGCGGAGGAGTTCGACGATGGCGATGCGGGTGGGGTGGGCGAGGGCCTGGAAGAACTCGGCTTTGAAGCGTCTCAGGGCTTCTTGCATAAGAATATTCGTTAATTCGAATGCCCTATTATGGCACGCCGAGCTCGGTCGCACGTAGGTTCGAGGCCGATTTTCGGGGAGGGATGTCGCTTTTGCTGGAAAATCCAGGTTCTTCCGAAAATAACTCCCTTTCAGTGCCGGGTGAGGTGGGTTGGGGAACACGCATTCGATTAGAATCAGCGAGTTCGGTGGGTTCGTTTGGAAATAACGCATTTTTTTGGCGGTCTCCGGCTGCGGGAGCGCCGTGGCGGTTGGATGCAGTTCGGGTGTAGCGGTGGGCTGTTTGATAGCGCAGATTGTGGTTTCGCCGTTCATTCGCTTAATTCCGGTTCGTTCGCGTTTTTTTGCACTTTTTTGGCACTCGTTTTCCTGGGCGCAGGCCACAGGCACACGCATCGTGTGGTGCGCTTGCGCGCGCGCGGAATCGGCCAGGAGATCGGTCGTGGCGGCGAAGTGCTTTTCAGAATCGGATTGTGGCGACTGTTTCATCTACGACCCGATCTTTGCATCGGCGCGGTGCATCCCGGTCAGGAATGGCGGATGCTGCGTTGGCGCTGTTCATTCCATGGTGGTTAGGAGTGAAAATAGTTCAAAGATTTTTGTGAATCACTCACGGCGGGTTGGCGCAACGGGGGAAAAAACCGCTGTCGCGGCCTGCGCAAGGTGTTTTCAACAGGGTGGATCTTCGGAGTGCCAATCGTGTTCGAAGCTGAGCGAATGCGGCGGTTTGTTCCAGAGCCTGAACGCATGCACAGCGCCCGCATTCACTCGCTGTGATCGATCACTCCAAACGGGCGAAGGCCCGGACATTCTATTCAGTTGCCCACGGCGGGGAAATGATCCAGGACGGCGCCGAAGAGCGAGCGGCGCGGGCATCCTGAAGCGTGGCACGATTTTTTCTGCGATGGGACGAGTCTGCGCAGTCCTCGTTCTCCTGGCCTGCTCGAAATCTCCCGCCTTATCCGGTAGGTCCTCGTGCTCCGGCTGTCCCCGCACAAGCAAAGGAAAGATCGCTCGCAGCTCCACCGCAAAGCGGAAGTTCCAGAAATCTCATCCTTGCCCGTCGACCGGGCGTACTCGCAGCGCGTGTCCCGGTTATGTGATAGATCACGTCGTTCCGTTGAAGCGGGGTGGCCAGGATGTTCCCGGCAATATGCAATGGCAGACCTTAGCGGCCGCCAAGGCTAAGGACAAAGTTGAATAATGGGTGGCGCGCTCTGCCAACTGAGCTAGCAATAGCCAGGGCCAGGGGCGTTTAGCGGGGCGGATCCCGCGTGATTGATCTCCCACGTGCTTCCTGCCTGCAACGCTGGAATCGTGCCAGTTTCCGAGTGGCGCGTGATTCGGCCAGAGTCAGCCGCAAGTGCGAGGGGCGATCGTTGCGCAGAGGTTGCCGAGAAGTACTTGAACGCGCACTGGGCCGAGAATTCGGGAGACCATTCAAGAGTGTGGTCGAAAAATTGCACTCACGAAAGGAAGCGACTCCTCGTCTACGCCCGCCGCGATTTCGCGTAGCGCCTGGATGGTAGCGCTGTGCATCCAGAGGTGGCGGGACCGCCAACTCAGATCATTGCACCGCGATGGTGACTTCATTGCTCGTACGAAACAAATAGTTGAGACGCACTGGGACGCTGGGTCCTGGCGTGAGACCGCTCGGCAGGCTGAAGTTGACCTGGTAGTAGCCCGGATATCCCGGAGCGTCGCCGAAGTACAGAATCTCGGCCAGCCGGCCGCCGACGGCGACCTGCGGCGGGATGGCTCCCCCCTCGGCAAGGCCGCCGACATACATCGACAGAATCTCGCCAGCCACCGCGGGGGTCTGCGATGAAGCCAACTGTCCCGTGGTCGCGTGCCAGACCGCGCCCTGACCCGGTGCACCTCCGGCGGCGGAGAAGAGCGCGGGCGGCGAGGACACGAACGCGGGGTGGTAGAGTTCCACCTGGGCCAGGCTTCCATAGTTCAGGTCGAAGCCGCCCCAGGCATCACCCCCGGCGATCAGCACATCCCCCGTATTGAGCAGAGTCGCGGTGTGAGACACCCGAGGGTACAACATATAGCCCGCGAAACTAAAGGTCCCTTTGGTGGGATCGTACAATTCCATGTTCGATTCGCTGCCCGAAAAGAAGCAGGAGTTGCCATCACAGTGTTCACTCAAGCCTCCGGCCATGAGGACAGTGCCGTCCGGAAGTAGCGTCGCGGTATGGTCTTCCCGGGGGCTTAGCATGGAGGCGGCTGGGACGAAGGCCCCTGAGGCTGGGTTGTACAACTCGGTACTATTGAATATCCCGAAGTCCTCATTTGCTCCGCCTGCAACCAGGACCGTCCCGTTCAGGAGCAGGGTTGCCGTCTGCCCGTCAACATAGTCCGGAGCTACCTGGCTTCCAGAAAAACTAACGTAGATTGAGCCGCTGAGGCTGAAGGTCGCGGTCGCGGGGTTGTAGATTTGGGCCGCCGGCTCCCCCGCGAATAACACCGTGCCGTCCGGAAGCAGTGTGGAGGTAGTAGCGTTGGTTGTGAAACCACCAGTCAGGCTTGCCACATAGGGGCCTGCGGAGGTGAACTGCCCGGTGGAAGGATCAAACAACTCGGCGTCGGCGCCGCCGGTGATCAATACTTTTCCATTCGAGAGGAGCGTCGCGTTGAATCCGCTCTGCGGCATCAAGAGGCTCCCGGTCGCGGTGAACTTCCCGGTAGAGGGATCATAGAACTCGGCGGTGCCGTTTGACGAGTCGCCGCCGACGATCAGTACTCTCCCATCGGGAAGCAGGGTGGCCGTGTGTCCCGATCGCCCGGTTGTCATATTCCCCGCCGAGGTGAGGCCCGGCGTAGCCGGATCGTAGATTTCGGCACTGGCCAGCGGCGGATCGGACGGGGAACAACAGCTCTCATTTACGCCGCCGGCGATAAGGACGCGGCCGTCCTGAAGCAGGGTCGCGGTATGCGACGCGCGGGGTGACTCCATAAAAAGTATTCCATTTATCAAATATTGCGCCATCGCCGCGCCGGGCAATAGAAGGAACAGGATGAGTCTGATTTTCAAGGCTAATCTCCGAAATCATTGGACCGCAATGATAGCGCTCATTGCCGGTTTGCCACTCGCGCGACTTCCGTCATCTACCACAAGCTGCGGATGACCCGTCGCCACGGTTCGCACATAGTGAGACGATGCACTCGATTCTGCCGGAAAGCTAGTCCACAAGGGTTGTAAGAGGGTGTTATACATTTGCATCGTCCTGAAAACAGGCGCTATACTGAAACCCGATGACGCCCTCGGGATGCTCAGCCGAAGTCGTGCGGAAGCATCTGGAGCGCGTACTGGCAAGCCATGGGTTCGCCCGTAATGAGCGCCTCTCGAGGTTTCTGCGGGTGATCGTCGAGCGTCATCTGGAAGGCCGGGATGTTGAGCTCAAGGAATCGGTCATAGGCATCGAGGTCTTTGGTCGGCAGCCCGGGTTTGATGCCAAACAGGACTCCACGGTCCGTACCGAGGCGGGGCGCCTCCGCGCTCGGCTGGCCGAGTATTACGCCGGAGACGGCATCGGGGATCGAGTGATTATTGATCTCCCCAAGGGTGGCTATATCCCTGCGTTTCGCTCGTCCGGGGCGGTGGAAAAGGACAAAACCAAAACGTGGTACCGCCGGCCGTGGCTTCGCGTCGCCGTTGCTGTTCTTGCGATGGCCTTGGCGGCCGCCGGTTGGTGGTGGGTTCAACACAACCGGGCGCCAATCACTATCGCAGTTCTACCTTTGACCGACTTGAGCCCTGACCCTTCGAACGCTTACTTCGCGGACGGTCTTACCGACGAGATTATCCGGGACCTGTCGATCATCGATGGACTGGCCGTGCGCTCCCACACCTCATCCTTCGTCTTCAAAGGCAAGCCCCGGAATGTGCGAGAAGCCGGCGAGCAGTTACAAGCCGAATACATTCTGGAGGGCTCCGTACTGCGTACGGGGCAGAAGTTGCGAATCATTGCCCAACTGGTTCGCGCGCGCGACGATTTTTCTTTGTGGTCAGGCCGATTTGACCGGGAGTTGACCGATGTAGTGGCCATCCAGGACGACATCTCGCGAGGTATCGTGAATAGCTTGCGGTTGAAGCTCGGCCGCGGCCGCCGGCGCTATGAGACGAGCGTCGAAGCCTACGATCTATACCTTCGGGATCGCAGTTTGCTACCGCCAGTGGGACAATTGCCACCGGGAGTCCGACGACACAACCCAATTCCCTTCCAGGATGTCATCGCCAAGGACCCCGCGTTTGCCCCCGCGTACGCGGGTCTCGCCGAGGCATATTCTACATTGGCGAGTATCGCCGGCGCCGAACCGGACAACCTGGTGAAGATGCGCGAGATGGCAGAACGAGCCATTCAGTTGGACCCTCTGTTGGAAGAAGCTCATGACGCGCTGGGAGTGGTTTACGCACGCGATGGACAATGGAGTCGGGCGGAAGCCAGTTTCCGCCGCGCGATTGAACTCAACCCCAACTCAGAACTGACGCGTGTGAATTACGTAACCTCTCTTCTTTGGCCGCTCGGGAGGATCGACGAGGCAGTTCAGCAGTTGCGTGCGGCCGAAAGATCGGACCCACTGTCGCCGACCTTGCATTATGTGTACGGCGACGTGCTGATTTCGGCCGGCCGGTTCAAGGACGCGTCCGTACACTGCGCGAAGTCATCGGACATCGCCGAATGTCAAGGTCGCGTATTGCTGGCCGAGGGGAGAATCGACGATGCGATTAAGATTCTCGCATCAGCCCCGAACACGCGGTATCTGGGCTATGCGTATGGACGCGCCGGACGTCGCCGGGAAGTTGAGGAACTGGCGGCCGTTTCCCCGGGCGCGCTCCAGCAGGTTTTGATCTATTCCGGCTTGGGGGACAGGGACGGCACTATCAATGCTTTGCAGCGCATTGTCGAGTTAGGGCCGGTTCGCGTCGGTTTAACGCTTTCAATCCCTGAGTTGAGCTTCATCCGTGAAGACCGTCGCGTGAAAGCCCTTCGGGGAAAAGCCGGTTTGCCGGAATAGGCCCTCACGAGTGAGGCAACGCTAACGGATCTTCAATTCTCCTGACAACGCCCACTCACCCGACTCCGGGACCGGGATTCGTGAGACGGCTTCTCGTCCAGCACGAGCCCTCGCCGACTGGTTCTCACTGTCGGCGCCGGCGCGCAATTTTACCTACGGCTCCGGGCGGATCGTCGGCCACTCGTACAGTGCTCTCCCCGAACGGCGTTCCGTGACACGACTTCCCGGAATTCGGCAGGTGCGATTCTCTTGCGCCTAAGGGAGTGCGTGTGCGTACTTCTGAAACCGAGTACTTAGACTTAAACAGGGGAGAAAGTCATGAGCGACGGCCGGGAGGAGCGCGAGGAGCGAAAGACCCGCAGCGATCAGGAAAAGCGAGAGGATCGCGAGGACATCGTCGAAAGCGGGGACATCGATGGATGGGAGCCGGAGCGGGACAAGTCCTGAGGGGTCGCTCAAAAGAGCGCTGTTCCGGCTTGAATCACGCTGCCAACAGAATCTCGACGTCCCGCGCAATCGTAGTCGGAGCCGGTACCTGCTCGCCGAACTCCCGGAGTGTTTCCAGATGGCCTTCGATCGCCTCACGGATATTCCGTTCCGTGTCTTCCAAAGTCGCGCCTGTGGTGATACAGCCAGGTAAATCGGGCACGTAGGCGGCCCAGTTGGTTGGGGCCTGCTCGAAAATAACCGCGTATCGGACGCTCTTTGCTGTTTCTCCACTCCCGCCGCTTTTTGAATCGACTTCAGCGTTCCAGTCGGCACGTTGGCTCCCGGTCGTTCGAACATGCTGCCAGCCGTCGGCCTCGATCAGTTTCATCAGATCCCGAACCTTCACTGGGTCTACCCAAGGTGAATTGTGGCCGCTTAGACTTAAACAGGGGGAGTGAGTCATGAGCGACGGCCGCGAGGAGCGCGAGGAACGAAAGATCCGCAGCGAGCAGGAAAAGCGCGAGAATCGCGAGGACATCGTCGAGAATGCGGACATTGATGAATGGGAGCCGGAGCGGGACGAGTCCTGAGGTGGTGTCCAGCCGGCAGACGCGCCTGTCGACGCGTGTCCCTACGATCTTCCTGCCTGGCCGAGCAGCCGGTTCAGAGATTCAAGCTGCTGCAGCAGATGTTGATCCGAGGGGCTTTCAGCGTAGACCTGGACGGGGGCATCAGCGGTTTCCGGCCGCAGCATCAGCGCCCACCCCGCGAAGCACAGGGCGGCGAAGGCGATCTGCACGGTATCCACCCACGGCGAGTAGAGGTGCGGGTTCAGGCTATCCAACAGGGTCTCCGCCGCGCCTGAAAGAAACACCGCGCTGAAGAACCCCGTGGATACATAGGTATTGGGATGCAGGTGAAGCGGATAGCGGGAGAGAAAGAAAATGATGGCGACGACGGCCAGGCCTAAGATGAAAATGATGGACCGATCCGCAACCTCCAGATAGAACAACCCCCAGCTGGCGCGCACGCTGCGGTCCCAGAATATGGCGGTGATCGCCACAGAGACAGCTACCGCGAACGCAGTCGCCCGGGACATCGCCCGGCGGCCGGCGGTTCCGATACCGGGATACTTGACGAGAACGAGCGCGAACATCTCGCGGACCACAAAGATGCTGACCACCCAGTTCACGACGACATAAGCCACGTACAGCCAGTAATAGGTTACGGACGCGGACGGGAAACTGCCGAGTCCAAATAGGAACAACGCCGTCATCAGCAGGAACGATATAAGGGCGGGTTGGCGCCGGGCGAGGCCGTGGTGAAGCAGGCGCGCGGCGGTCACGCAGGCAATGATTGCCTGGACGCGCTGCGCAAATGATTCGAGATCCATGCAGGTAGCTTAGTGGCGGCGAGCTCAGGGTGTGGTGCAGGAGAAGTTAACCGCTTCGTCGATGCTTCCCGCGCCCTTGTAACGGGCGACTTGCGGATAAGGGCATAGCGGCCGCGTGCGGGTGGTCTTGCCGCTCTCCACGTGGGCGCCGATAATCTGCGCGGGGGCTTTGCCATTCTCCACCCAGTCCACCACTACCGCCAGCCAATCCACGGAACCGCAGCCCGGGCCTCCGTTGCAGTGAAACATGCCGGGAACCATGAACAGGCGATAAAAGTCGCGGGTTTCGGAGGCGCCGAGGCGGTTGCTCACGGTGGTGTAGTATTCGATGCCGGGTTGCGGGTTGACCTGTTGATCGGCCCAACCGGCGTACTGGACAATCTTTCCCCCGCGCTTTTTCAGAGGCGCGAGATCGGGATTGCGCGGGTTGAGAATGGCGGCGGCATCGGCGACCTTCGGCGGGTCGGTATCGAAGTCGAACATGGTGTAGTCCCAGGAGGGGCCGGGGGGCGGATTCAGCATGGCCAGTTTCATCTGGCTCTCGGAGCGCGGCAGGACGGTCTTGCTGGGAGGGATGAAGTTGTCGGGCCAGACGGGCTCACTGCCGACGAGTTCTCCGAAGAAAATCGCATGGCCTTTGGAGTCGTGGGGTCCGCCGTAGATTTTCTTGAGCGCGTCGATTTGCGCTGAGGTGAAGCAGTCGGGCCCATCGGCGGCGGCGCATTTTGCGATATCGCGCGCGGGGTCGAAGGGACAGGCGCGGGGATCGTCGATGAGCCCGTCTTTCAGGCCGTCGAGGGCATCGCATTTTTGGTAGATGGCCTGGGTGAGCAGGGGAAGTTTGGCGGCGGGGATGGCGCCATCGCCGGACTGGGCCTGCCCGATCCAGAGGCGGCGGGTGACGTTGCCGGTGAGCCAGACGCCGGGTGCGCCGATGACGAGGCCGTCGAAATCGTCAGGGTAACGCTGGGCTTCCTGGAGACCCTGGCGGCCGCCGGTGGAGCATCCAACCCAGTAGGAATATCTGGGCGCGGCTCCGTAGTAGGCTTCGATGACGCGCTTCGAGAGGACGGCGGTTTCGTGAACCGAGAGGTAGCCGAAGTCGATGAGTTTGCGGCGGCCGTTGGGATTGGCGGGAGTGACCGAGGCGAAGGTGGCGAGGGGTTCCTTGGCGGCGTCGTGGCCGGTGTCGGTGGAGGAGGCCGCGTAGCCGTTGCGCACGGCGTTATCGACAGCGCCGAGGCTGATGGTGCCCGCCGTGCCACCATTGCCGACCATCTGAAAGCGGGCGTTCCACGCGGTGGGCAGTTTGATGGCGAAGCTGGCTTCCGGCCAGATGACGCCGCGGACGTCGCAGTGTTCGGGCAGATTACCTTTGGCGGGCACCAGGGTGGCGGAGGCGATTTTAACTTCTTCGCCGAAGGATTTGGCGGCGAGCGAGTCGCATGGGATGGCGGGGCCGGCAGCGAGAACGGCATGGGCGGAGAAGAGGATCAGGCAGAGGGACTTCACGGACTGATTGTTTCACGAAGTCGCAGGCCGCGGCGGACGCAACACCGGGACACGGTCCAACAAGATACGCGGCTATCGCCGCATGTCCTGTAGAGTTGGAGCAGATGGCGGGACCGATCCAGATTTTGCGCGCGTTGTTTGGCAACCGGCTGCGCATGCTGGAAGAGCTGGGCGCGAAGACTCCGCGCATCGGCAGGGCGCAGTTCGGACGCATCGGCGTGGTGCTGGTTAATGCTCCGGAACTGGTGCCCGAGGTGCTGATCGATTCGGCGGAGGATTACCAAAAAGGTCCGGTGCTGCGCATCATTGCGCGGCCTGTGCTGGGGGACGGTCTGCTGACCAGCGAAGGGCAGCAGCATCGCGAGCGGAGAAAACTGGTGGCGCCTGCGTTCGCGCACCAGCGCGTAGCGAAATATGCGGCGGTTATGACTGACCGGACCCAGGCGGCGCTGACGGGATGGCGCGACGGTCAGGCGATGGATATGGCGCAGGAGATGACACGGCTCACGCTCGATATCGTGGGCCGCACGCTGTTCGACGTGGATCTGCTGGGTCGAGCAGAGCCTTTAAGCCGCGACATCACGCTGCTGCAACAGGCCGTGGTGCGGCAGATGCGCCTGCCGTTTCGGTTGCCTTTCCGGCGCGGGTATGAAGCCGCGGCCGCGCGCCTGAATGAAACCATTTACGCGATGATCCGGGAGCGGCGCGCCAGCGGGGTGGATAAAGGCGATCTGCTTTCCATGCTGTTGCTCTCGGCCGACGAGGATTCGGGCCGGCACCTGACCGACCAGGAGATCCGCGACGAAGCCATTACGCTGTTTATCGCGGGGCATGAGACGACCGCCCAGGCGCTGGCATGGTCCTGGTATCTGCTGGCGCGCAATCCGCACTTCTTCGAGAGATTACGGCAGGAGGGCGCTCCATTCGCGCTGCAGGTGATGAAGGAATCGATGCGGCTGTATCCGCCGGCCTTTCTAATTGCGCGGTCGGCGCTGCGCGATACCAACATCGGAGGATTCGCGGTTCGAAAAGACGAACTGGTGTTTATCGCGCCCTGGCTGCTGCATCGCGATGCGCGTTACTTTAAAGATCCACTGCGCTTCGATCCAGATCGGTTTCTGCCGGAACGCGAGGCTGCGCTGCCGCGATTTGCCTACATGCCGTTCGGCGGCGGGCGGCGAATCTGTATTGGAAATCAGTTCGCGCTGATGGAGGGGCAGATTATTCTGGCAACCGTCGGGAAGCAGTTCGAGATGAAAATGCTTTCGCAGAAACCCGTCGCGGCAGAGCCGTTTCTTACCCTTCGCCCGAAGAACGGCGTAAAGGTGAATATACGACGACGCGGCTCAGGGGTTTAACCTCACTTGATCGACTCGGGGCCGGAGGCTTTTCCACGGGTTCCACTGCCGGCTCGTCGGGCGGGTCGGATTTTTTGTTTTGCACCGACATCGGGTATGACCTGTAGACGCCCGGTGGGGGTGGGAAATTCAATGGCAACTCCGCCGGCTGCAAACCGGGCTTGGCCTGTTTAGAGGTCCTAGGTGTCTTACTTGTGCCGTCTTTTGCTTTCCTGGTCATAAGAAAACCTCGTGGCGCGCCGAGTCGAAGGCGGTCGATTGCGGAATGAGCGCAGCCGTGCAGCCCGGTTCCACTTCCTGTATGTAGCCGCACTCGATGGCGCGGATTCTCCATTCCGCGAGGAGGTTTTGCACGATGGCTTTGCTCGAGCCGTAGCGGTCGCAGATATCGCGCACGGTCCATCCGCGGACGAAATAGAGCTGGACGATTCTTTCCTGCAGATCGCCGGAAGCGCGTTTCGACAGGGGGCGAATCTGCGCGGGGAACGTCACCAGATTTCGCTTCAGCGCAGTGCGCAGGAGCTTGTTCCCAAGCAATGGCAGAGTCATAAGCCGTGACGTCCCCCCGCGAGGCCCCTGGATTTGCCGCTCACGACCTACTCTGTACCATGCGGTAGCCCTGGATTTGCGCAGTTCTGCGTAAGTTACAGGTAACTTACCTGACGTTACATGTCTGTGTTATCAGAGATTCAGGAGGGGAAACTACTGTTTGGCGGACAACGGCGCAATGCGCAGCTCACGGTGCAGAACGTAGGAGGTTTCGATGGGAACACCTCCCTTGAATCTGACCCTGAGCACCAGTTGATAGTAGCGGGGAATGGCGCCCCTTTTGTTGCGCAGCTTAGTCACCAGATACGCAGCGTGTTCGGGACTGGAATACCACTGTACGGCGCCCACTGCGGCGGCGGACGATTTGCTTGTGAATGCCTCGATATCCCCCTCGCCGTCGGGACCGGGGACGTGAGTGATCAGGGCAAAATTTTCGCCTTCTTCGTAAGAGCCGTGAGGCGACACGTCCGGCAAAAAATCCGGCTCGCCAGGATTGGGCGTGCGCACCCTGATTCCGTGGTCCTCATACGTGACATCGAGTTCGGTGGGCATATTCTTCAGGCGCGCCCTGAAATCCGAAGCGCCACCGATGAACAACAGGTTAGTGCCCGAGAGTTCCTGCCAGGAAAGCTCGCTGCTGCGGATCAGCGAGATATGAGGAAACCATGGGGCGAGGAATTTTCCCAGCATGAAGGCGGAATTCACTTCCCCGATGCCGGCGTACCGGTGGGTGATCTGGATATCGGAACTGCCGAGATCAAGCGCCTTCTGGATAGCGGCAATGCGGGCGGCGTTCTGTGGATCGCGCCAGTCGGTTTGTCCGGGTAAGCGCAGGAATACCCAGTCCTTGAATTCAACGAAGACGGGGTCTCCGATGCCGATAAACAGAGGCCGGTCGGATTCGAGAAAAGGCTGCCAGAGTTCGCGGAGGGCTGGTGTCAGATCGTCGACGGCGTTCGGTAGCCGACGGTGGTCGAAGACGAGTCGCGTGGTGGCGGCGACGGCCCAGGTTGCCAGCAGGAATATGGCGGCATAGAGCAGCGCGGTATGGTTGCCGGAGGTCCGGACGGGCCTGGGCGAGGTGAGCGCAGACGGGCTGGGCGTCATGTCGATTGCCGGCGATGCGGGGGTTTCGGATGTGGGCGCCTGAGAGACCGTGTCGAGCGAGAGCTTGAAACTGCCCTTGGGCAAGGTGATCAGAAAAGGATCGTTCTTGCCCTCGTCGCTGTAGTATATGGCGAGCTTCTGGCGAAGCCGGCCGATCTGCATCCGGGTGGACGCGTCGTGCGCCGGGTTGTAAGTGGAGGGCCGTCCCATGCCTTCCACGCCGATGGTGTATTCCTTGAGTTGATCGGCCTCGCCCGCGGCCACCTTTTCGCCCAGGTAGCGCAGGAGACGCTGCAGAGCGTCGGAGTTACGGAATGTCTCGCTCTTGACGATGCGATCGATTTGTTCGTACAGCTCTTCCTGGGAGCCAGATTTGACACTGGTGATCATAGTGGCAGAACTCTCGCAATTTTGTTCGTCGGACGCTCGAAGACGGGGAAGAGGGGCCTGACAGGGGCGGGAAAACCTAATTATAAGATGGGGGCGAAGAATCCGGGACCATCGAAAGAATTGATCCAGCCAATTGAAAGAAGTGATTTCTGCGCTACCGTGCGAGGGCCACGGCCAGGAGCAACCCGCGCTGTGTCCCGAGCCAGGAATCTTTGGTGTTGAAGGTTTCGCCGAGCGAGTGGGCTCCGGATCCTACACCTCCTCCGCCGACGGTGATGGCCGGAATGCCGAGGTTCATGGGAACGTTGGCATCGGTGGATCCTTCGCGAAGCTGTCCGTCGCCGCCAAACAATCTGGTGGCAGCCTGAGCTGTGAGGACGATGGCCGAATCCGCCGAGGTGGTTCCACCGGGCCGCAAACCCACCAGTTCGTTTGACACGCTGACGGGTCCGCGATTGTTCCAGCGGCGGTTCTCTTCGTCGACGGCTTGCTGGATGGCGGCTTTGAACTTCGTGTTGACGGCTTCGAGAGCATCTTTGTCGGCGGAGCGCATGTCGACCTCCATCCAGCATTCGAAGGGGATGGCGTTGACGGAAGTGCCGCCGCCGACCCGACCGACGTTAAACGTGGTCCTGGGATTTTTCGGTACTTCGATGTTGTCGATCTTCGCGATGGCGCGGCCCATGGCCTGAATCGGATTGGCCATGCCGAAGGCGCCGTAACTGTGCCCACCCCGACCCTTGAACGTGGTTCGGTACCGGTAGCTGCCGACGCCGATGTTCTCGATGCCGAGGCCCGTGCCGTCGACGGAAACGAATTTATCGATCTGGCCCTTGAGGCTTTCATTGAAAAGATTTTTGGTGCCGCGCAGATCCCCCAGGCCTTCTTCGCCGGTATCGGCCGCGAAGGTGATGGTGCCGGGAGTTTTCACCTTTCCTTCGTCGAGCGCTTTGATGACGGCCAGCATCATGGCGAGGCCGCGGCAATCGTCGCCAATGCCCGGACCTTTCAGAAGATCGCCCTCGCGCGCGACCTTGACGTCGGTCTCTTCGGGAAACACGGTATCGAGGTGCGCCTGGAACAGCAGATTGGGATGCGGCGACGCTCCGGGACGCACGCCTATGACGTTGCCGGCCTTGTCGATGCGCACGTCCTGCAGGCCGAGTTGTCGGAACAGGCGCTCCAGTTCCTTGCCGCGTGCCTCCTCGTGAAAGGGCGGGGCGGGGATCTCACAGACGCGTATTTGCTCGTCGATGAAGTGGGGTTCGTTGCGCTTGACGGCATCGAGCGCGGCTTTGACGGTGGGATCCTGCATCAGGGCAGCGGCGTCCTGTGCGAAGATCGGCGACGCGGAGGCGATTACAGCGACGGCCACGGCGATTTTGAAAACGATCATAATGGTCCCTTTGCCTTCAGATGTACCTTGCCTGCCTTCATAACGAAGGCCACTTTGCGCACGTTGGCGATGTCGTCGAGCGGGTTGCCTTCGGTGGCCACCAGGTCGGCGGCCATGCCGGGCTGGATGGCGCCGATCTGCTTTCCAGTCCGAGCGACGCCGCGGCGAGATACGTAGCGCTGACGATGGCGTCCATGCGCGGCTGTATTGCATTCTGAACGCGCATGATGAAATTCTCCGAATTGTGGCCGTGCAGACCGCCGACGGCGTCGGCGCCCAGGGCATGGCCCAGGGCGGCGCCGAGGAAGGCCAGGGTTGGCGACAGAATTCGCCGCATTGCAGATTACCTCCTTAGTTTTGGGGGCGACGCAGGCAGGCGGCGAAATCAAGGCCGTGGAAGTCGATTACCGAAAGAGACACTTTAGCATGCTCTCAACCGGCCACGGCCAGTCAGCTACCTTCCGGCATCGGAAATCCACGGTTTTCCCATGTTAACGTTGACCGGGGAATCGTCGCGTTTCATCATTGAATTGGCGAATGGAACCATGAATATTTCCCAAAGCTTCAAGAAATCACAGCCGGATTTGTCTCTCCCTGGATGTAATATTCCAGGATTTAATATTCGGAAGGAATCCGGACTCAACCTGCGGCAGCGCCCGGGGGCTCGCCGATGCGAAACGCGTTAGATACATACATCGGCCGCCAACCCGTACTTGATCGCGGGTGGAACGTAGCCGGATACGAACTGTTGTTCCGATCAAGCCTCGATAATTTCTGCGACACGGCCGACGGCGACTCGGCCACTTCGCAGGTGATCGTGAACGCCGTTCTGGGAGTGGGGCTCGACCGGCTGCTCGGGGGCAAACCAGCCTTCGTCAATTTCGACCGAACGCTGCTGCTGGGGGACTGGACTACCGTGTTGCCGGCCGACAAGGTGGTGATCGAGATTCTGGAGACGGTCCCGGCGGAGGAAGAGATTATTCGCGCCTGCCACAGACTTCGGGAGCAAGGCTATGCGCTTTCGTTTCATTGCAATGCCGATGAGGAACGGACGGAACTGTTTGCACCGTTCGTGGATCTTCTCAAAGTGGATTTCCAGCTGACCTCGCCGGCTGTGCAGGAGAAAATGATTCGGCGGTGCCAGCAACTCAAGATCGGCATCGTGGCCGAGAAAGTGGAGACCGAGCTGGAATTCCGCCGAGCCAGTAAGCTCGGCTACGACTACTTCCAGGGGTACTTTTTCGCCAGCCCCACGGTGCTGCATTCAGCGCGCGTGCCGGCTTCCCAGATGAACGGCTTGCGTCTGATGAAGGAAGTCCAGAAAGAGGATTTGAACTTTGCGGCGATCGAGGATCTGATACGGCACGAGCTCTCGTTCTCGCATGCGCTGTTGAAGTATCTCAATTCAGCCGCGTTCCACTGGGCCCATCGGGTCGAATCCATTCGTCAGGCGCTGATACTGCTGGGTTCGAAAGAGATCCGTAAGTGGGTCTATATGGCGAGTTTATCCAGCATGATGCAGAACCGGCCGCCGATCCTGATGGCGCAGGTGCTGATGCGCGGGCGTTTCTGCGAGGTGATTGCAGGCTTTCAGAAGTTGGATCTGGGCGAGTCAGATCCATTCCTGGCTGGTATGTTCTCGCTGCTCGATGCCATCCTGAACAGGCCGCTCGAGGGGATACTCGACGAACTGAATATTGGCCGGAACATTCGCAGTGCACTGCTCGGCCTGAGCGATGAGGCGGATCCCCTTTCGGTGGTTCTGCGGATCGTGAAATCGTGGGAAGTCGGCGATTGGGCGGGGGTGGAATTGGCGGCACGGGTCATAGGGATGTCGGCCGATGCGCTGAGTAATTGTTATCTTGAAGCCTCATGCTGGGTCGACGGCGTGTTCGCGCAGGAGGGGAACAAATGGCAGGCGTCGGGCTCGCCGGCCCCCATGGATTTCCGCCGCCATGCGTTTCGCGCCGTGCCACCCGGTCCGGTGCGGTCCAGCCTACCCGCTTAGCCAGCCGATCATCGGGTGCTCAGGTCGTCCTCTACCACGGCGCCTCCCTTCATCACAAACCGCACGCGCTGCATTTCCGTGATATCCACCAGCGGATCGCCCGAGGTTGCGATCAAATCGGCGAACTTGCCCTTTTCGATGGCGCCCACTTTATCCTGCCAGTGGATAATCTCGGCATTCACCGTGGTCGCCATGCGCAGCGCATAGAGCGGGGTCGCGCCCCAGCTGACGAAGATGGGAAACATTTCGCTCTGCACCCCATGCGAACACATGCATGCGGTGTTGAAGATCCGCCCTTGGCCGTTCGAAACCGGTGTGGCGCCGCTGCCGTAGCCCAGCACGACGCCGGCCTTCAGCATCTTCTTCCACGATTGTTCCATCGCGCGGAAGCGGCTGTAAGGGGCCCATTGCTTCAGATCTCCCGGCTCATCCTGGCGGAGGTCGAGGATGGTCGAGGTAATGGGGAGCTTCTTGCGGAGGATGGCCTGAATGTCCTCGTCGGTGGGGGCCACGGCATGCTGAATATCGTCCACGCCGGCTTCGATAGCCCACTTCAGTCCATCGCCGCCGTAGGTGTGACTGGCGACAAACATCCCGCGGCGGTGCGCCTCGTCCACCACGGCCGTCAGTTCCTCCAGACTGGCCAGCCCCTGGTTGACCATCTCTCCATTGGGCTTGAAATAGAACGGCCCGGTGGTGTGGATCTTCACGTGGTCGGCGCCGTAATGGGCCAGTTCGCGGACGCCCTGGCGCAGCGCTTCCGGTCCATCCCGGACGATCTCGACCTCGAACGGCTTGAAGTCCAGCGGATAAGGGCCATTGCCCGGCGCCGTGATGGCGAGGATCGGGCCGGCCGTGAGCAGGCGCGGCCCCTGCACGAGGCCCTGATCGATGGCGCGCTTCAGTTCCACATCGGCAAACCCGCCCCCATGCGAACCCTGCGCGACCTGCGTGGTGTAGCCTGCCTTGAGGCTTTCCGTGGCACTATGGAACGCTACCAGCGCCTGGTGCTGCAGGCCTCCGGTGGCGTCGGTGAGATGAACGTGGCCATCGATCAGGCCCGGCAGCACGGTGGCACGGCTGAGGTCGATGATCCTCGCGCCGCCTGGGATCGCCACGCTGGCGGCGGGCCCCACGGCAGTGATGCGGTCCCCCTGGATCAGCACCACCTGGTTGCCGAGCATCTGTCCCGATTTCGGATCGAATAACCTGCCCGCGCGGACTGCCGTGGTTGGCAGACCTTGCGACCACAGCATGGCGGCGGCGCCTAATATCCCGATGACCGTTCTCATGGAAGGAAATGCTAACACAGTCGAAGAAGAATATTGTGGGAGGATGGGGCGATGTTTTTTCTGCGGCGCGGGATGACCTGGGTCGGAACGGCGGCGATCGGCCTTTTCTGCATCGCGAATTAGCCGGCTCTGCGTGCCTGGCAGGCGAACGCGGAAGAGGAAGCGCGCTTGCCAAAGGCTGCTGCTCAGCCCTCCGCGCGGTTTCGATGTGCTGCACAACGTTCATGCCGACGCTCGCAACACACCTCGCGGTTGGCCCCCGAAGAGGCACGGGCAACCTCGAAAAACACTGTGTCGCCGGTCCCGTTGTCTGGTGCACACCCGGGGAGGCCGATTGCCAATCGGCCGCAGGTTACCAACCTGCCCCACTTGGGGGCGCCGGATTTCGTCGCCGATTCATTGCTTGTGGAACATGAGCACGGCCCAACTGGGCAGGTTGATGAATAGCGAACCGTTCGAGACCTGTAGTGCGTTGCCATAATTTCCGACGGTGCCGATCCCGCCGTAGACCGGCGCCTGGGAATTGAAAATTTCCATCCAAGTGCCCGATTCACCGCCCATATCGACGGCGTAATCGCCGGCGCCCCACTGTGAGTTCCCGGCATTCACGACCACGA
Source organism: Terriglobia bacterium (assembly GCA_963719785.1). Classification (GTDB taxonomy): domain Bacteria; phylum Acidobacteriota; class Terriglobia; order Bryobacterales; family Bryobacteraceae; genus BOG-234. The sequence continues at coordinate 98,749 of CAVRCX010000017.1, read as the reverse complement.
GGACCACGTCACCATCCATGGTGTAGCGCTTAAAACCGACCACCTGATTCTGTTGATCCGTGTGGACGACATTGCCGGCGGGCGAGCGGAGTGCGGGATGCGACCAGCGCAGATTATTGACATCGCGAACCATCTGCTGCATCGGCGATCCGAGGGAATCTCCGATCTGAAGCCAGTCGATGCGCCGGTCGCCATTGTCCACGTTGGGATCCCAATAGCCGTCCAAATGGCCTTCGGTGCCCATGAACAGCATGGGAGTGCCCGGCAGCGCCGCGTTGAACGCCCATGCCAGGCGAGCTTTAGCGCGTGCCCATCCATTCCCGCGCCCGCCGAAACGAGCCGTGAAAAACATTCCGCCGCTGTTCATCCCGCCATAGACCTGGTCGTGCGAGCCGGTCAGGTAGGTGATCTGATGCCAGGGGTTGGGATCGGAAAATCCGCCGATCCGATTGAGCAGCGAATTGGTTACGTTGTTGCCCGCGAGCAAATTGAAAGTGTCGCCGGGACTGCCAAGATCCCATGTGGCGCAGAAACCGAGGACGCCGTAAGGGTCCACCCATCCAGACGCACTTTGGTAATCGCCCGGATTGTATTCCGCGATGAGGTACTTATCCGGAAATTCGGCGCGCAGAGTGTTCACGATGTATTCGACGGCGTCGGGCTGAATGAACTGCACGGCATCGAAGCGCAAGCCATCCACGCGGTAGTCGCGCAGATACAGGCGGGCATTGTCGAGGAAGAAGTCCTTCACCTCCTGCCGCCACATGGCAAAGCCGGAACCGAAGCGCGTGTCGTGTCCATTGACAAAGTAGATGCCACCGCCGCCTGCGGTATTGCCGTCGTACTGCCAGTAGCGGTTGTCGATGGTCGCGCCGTGATTGTAAACCACGTCGAGGATCACCGCCAGTCCAGCGGCGTGCGCGCTGTCGATTAACTGGATTAACTCCGCAACGGCGCGGCTGGGGTCGGAAGCGTATTCGTCTTCCGAGGCGAACATGTCGGAGGGACCGTAACCTTCACCGGCGCCGCCGACATCGCAGTAAGCGTCGGTAATGGGAAGCAGCGCGATGGCGTTGAATCCGAGGCCGCGGATATAGCCGTGCTTGTCGATGAGGTCGACGAACGTGGCGGTGTTAGCCTGCACGGTAATGCCGTCGTTGCGGCCCGCATACGAGCCGACGTGTAATTGATAGATCAGAAAATCCTGAAAGGCCGGTGTTTGAAAAGCCTGCCGGTTGGCTGGAAATGGGCCCACGACGTATCCCGCCGAGGCTGCGTTCGAACTCTGCACTTGTAACGCGCGCGCATCGGTACGCTGCAGGACTTGTCCCTGGTTGGCGATCAGATACTTGTACATCTGTCCCGCAGTGACCGGAATTCCGTCGGCGGACCAGTTCCCCGAAGTGCCTTCCGGGGCGAGATCCACGGGGGCGTTGTTCCATCCGGTGAAGTCACCCATCACCTGAACATGTTGCGCGAAGGGAGCCCATACGCGGAAGCGGCAGGTGCCGTCCGGGTAAAGCAGGCTGCCCATTCCATCGTTATTGGCGGCGGGAGCACTCATAAAAACCTCCTCATTATTCGCCGACGGCGTGGTCGAGATTCCATATTGTACTAAGAGAACGGTCTACGCGAATTAATTGTTGGTGAATTACACTGATTCAGAATGCGTTTATCGCTCGCCACTCTTTTCGTTCTCGCCGTGTGCGGGACCGCATCCGCCCAAAGCTACTCGATATCTACGTTTGCGGGCGGGGGCTTGCCGGTGAATATCCCGGGAACCAGCGCCACTCTCAACGACCCGCAGTCGGTTGCAGTCGATGCGAAGGGCAATGTGTTTTTCGTGGATCAGAACGATGTACTGCGCGTGGATGCGACAACCGGAATGCTGTCGCTGGTGGCGGGAAACGGGACGGCCGGTTACAGCGGGGATAACGGCCTGGCCGTCAACGCACAATTGGGCCTCGACGAACCCAATCCCGGCGCGGGTGGTTTAGCGGTGGACGCAGCCGGCAACCTGTACATCGCCGATACCGGCAACCACCGCATTCGCAAGGTTACCAACGGCGTGATTACCACAGTGGCGGGCACCGGCACATACGGATTCTCGGGCGACAACGGCCCCGCGACGAGCGCCAAATTATTCAGCCCCGTAGGGGTCGGTGTGGACTCGACCGGGAATTTGTACATCGCGGATACCAGTAACGGCTGTATTCGCAAGGTCTCAAATGGAGTAATTACCACGGTGGCCGGAAACGGGCACCCCGGATTCAGCGGCGATAATGGCCCCGCGACCAGCGCTCAGTTGTACGATCCCTGGGGCGTGGCGTTCGACCACGAGGGCAATATGTACATCGCGGACTTCGGCACCTCACGCATTCGCAAAGTGTCGAATGGGATTATCACCACGGTCGCGGGGGGTGGGCAATATTCCAATATTGGCGAAAACAATGCCGCTACCAACGTTCAACTGTACAATCCGGAAGGGGTCGCGGTGGACGCTGCCGGGAACATCTACATCGCGGACAGCGGGAACCGGCGCATTTGCAGGGTTTCCAACGGAGTGATTACCACAATTAACGCCGCGCTGTCTCGCCCGTCGGGAGTTGCAATAGACCCGGCGGGCAACGTCTATGTTTCCGATCGCGTCGCCCAGCGCGTCGACAAAATCCTGGACGGATATTTTCTGACCACCCTCGCGGGCAACGGGGCATTCGTCGGCGATGGCGGGCCAGCGACGAGTGCCCAGTTTATTGGTGTCGGTGGGGCCATGGCTATGGATTCCGGGGGCAACCTCTATTTCGCCGACACCGGTAACAGTCGTGTCCGCAAGGTTTCGGGAGGGATTATCACCACAGTGGCGGGAACCGGAATACCTGGTTTTAGCGGCGACAACGGCTCGGCCCCGAACGCCCAGTTGAACAGACCGCAGGGCGTGGCGGTGGATCTGGCCGGCAATCTCTATATCGCCGATGCGAATAACAATCGCGTGCGCAAGGTCTCCGGAGGGATTATTACCACCGTGGCGGGAAATGGAACATCGGGTTTCAGCGGCGATGGCGGCCTCGCCACAAATGCTCAGCTGTGGTTCCCGACTGCAGTCGCCGTGGACGAGGGCGGAAACCTTTTCATTATCGATTCGGAGAACAGTCGAGTCCGTAAAGTTTCGAATGGGGTGATCGGCACTATCGCGGGAACGGGCACCTCTTCGAGCAGCTACACCAACCCCACAGGGCCGGCCGTGGGCGCCGAGATATCGGCCTGCGGCGCGATCATCGCAGACTCGGCCGGCAATATTTATCTCTGTGATGCCCCAGGCGTGCGCAAGATATCGAACGGGATCATCACGACGGTCGCGGGGGGTGAGACGTATCCAGGCAGCGGCGATAACGGCCCGGCCACCGGAGCCCTGCTGGGCGCTTCCGGCCTTGCTGTCGACGCCTCAGGGGACTTCTACATCTCCGATTCCCTGCACAGTTCCATCCGTAAAGTTGCTAATGGGGTGATTACGACGATTGCCGGCGGAGGGGCCGGGTTGGGCGACGGTGGACCAGCCACGCAAGCCCTCCTTTACCAACCTGGTGGGTTGGCGGTTGGGCCATCGGGTGAAGTGTATCTGGCCGATACCTACTACAACCGCATTCGCGTGCTGACTCCGAACGCCGAACCCGCCATCCATCAGATTCTGGGCATCGCCTCGGTTTTTGGCGCGGCGGTGGTTCAGCCAGGTTCCTGGGTTTCGATTTACGGCACTAATCTGGCCCCTGGAACCAGTGTCTGGAACGGCGACTTCCCGATTTCCCTGGGCGGGGTGAGTGTGAACATCGACGGCAGGCCGGCTTACCTCTGGTACGTCAGCCCCACACAAATTAATCTGCAGGTTCCCGATGATACCAACGAAGGCATGGTGAACGTGGCGGTTACAACTCCGTCCGGCACGGCAACTTCCACAGTCACGCTGCTGTCGCAGGCGCCGTCGTTTAGTCTGCTCGGAGATGGCAAGCACGCGGCAGCGGAGATCGCCACACCGAACGGCACGGGCACATACGGCGGTGGGACATACGATCTCGCCGGGCCTGCGAACACGTTTTCCTACAACACGCGCCCCGTTAAGTCGGGCGAGACCCTGGTACTGTATGGTGTCGGCTTCGGCCCCACTAGTCCGTTCGTCCCGGCTGGGCAGCCTTACAGCGGCGCTGCGCCTGTCTCCAGCGCGATCAGCGTGTCGATCGGAGGCGTGAACGCGAATGTTGGGTTTGCCGGAATTACCGAGGCCGGGCTTTATCAGATCAATGTCACGGTCCCGAATGTTGTCAACGGCGACCAACCCGTGCAGGCTACGGTGAACGGTGTGCAATCCTCACCCGGCGCGGTTGTCGCCATCCAATAACGCGCGAGTCAGCCGGATGCAGAGAGCGATTGCGAGGCCGGTTACGGCGACGGTTTCGATATAGATCATGGCGGGCGGCGCCAGGCTAATAGTCGAGAGCATGCTGGTGAGACCCGCGCCATGCGAAGCATACCAACGCAGGATTTCGCGCAGCGTGCTGCGGCCTCCCGGATAGCCGCCGTAAAGGGGAATCAGTTTGGCGACATACGTGGCGACGGAGATGTACATCCACAGCAGGCATACGGCAATTGCCACGGAGCAGCCGAATCGCGGGGTGCGGCTCATTCCGGAGAGCGCGATCGCGAGCAGAGGCGCGAGCAGGGGCTCGGTGTACCATGGGCTGGCGCCGGCGGATGCACCGTGCAGAAAGATGACATCGTTGCCTACGACATAAATCACCGCCGCGCCGAATATCGCGATAGCTCCGAGGATGGACCATTCGCCCGCGTCCGGCCGGCGGCCGTGGAACGCCTGCACGGCAAACATCAGGAGGCCCGCCGCGAGCAGACCAATAAGACAATTGAGCGTCGCGGTATCGAAGCTGGTGAACGAATTATTTCCGGTCCACAGAGTTCCACGCAGCATGTAAGGAAGGGTGCGGCTCCAATCGAGATGGAAGAGAGCAGCCAGCACCTGGCGCGAAGAGATCGGGGCAGCGGACATCAGGAGCCCGCTCAGATTGTGATACAGCAGGATATTGCGGATGTACCACGGCCCGGCAAGCGCTGCTGCGATGGCGACGAAGATGGGGAGGAGCCGGATACGCCGGTACGCCACCACGCAGAGAGCGAACGCCGCCAGCGGCAGGAAATAAGCCTTGGCAAGCAGGCCCAATGCAGTGGCGAGCGCCAGACGCATTGCGCCGGCACGATCCGGCTTGTTTGAGAAAGCCGCCAGGGTTGCGAAGTACCAGACCGTCAGGACCAGTGCAATGCCGTCGCTCGAGATGTGCGCGATGGACGCCCAATACATCTGGCAAGCGAATATGCAGAAGATACCCAAGGCGCGCCAATGCGCAGCAAGTCCCAGCACGCGAAAAAGGTAATTGGCCACGAGGAAGGTCAGGGCCGCGCATAACACGGCGTTGAAGATGCGCAGCCAGAGGATACGTTCCGGAAGCGGGGCATTGCGCAGCAGGAAATCGGGGACGGCCAGGATTGCATAGGCGAGCGGCGCCTGCTGGATTTCATAGTTGGCGTGGGCGCTCGGAACAGCGCGGCCGCGGGGCAGGCTTTCGAGCAGGGCGCGCTGACGGGCACGGGCCTCGGGGGTGAGCTGGAAGTAAACGTCGAAGGTTTGCAATTCAGGCCACGGACCGTGCAGCACATGGCTGACTGGGGACAGCAGCATGGAATCCCACACTTCCTCCGAGAGACGCGTTTCAGCCAGCACTGGGAGGCTGCGTGCGGACGAGAGGTACTGCACGTAGCCGTAATGCCAGGGCTCGTCGAAGCCCTCCCACAGGGGGAGGAGCGAACTGTATAGGACTGCTTGCGCAAGGGCGAACGCGAGCAGCATTGTGCGAATCGGCAATCAGTCGGTGGTGAAGGATACCTGCTTCGAAGCGATCAGCTTACCATCCACGTAGAGGTTGAAGGTGACGGACTGCGCGCCGCGCGAGGTCAAATTGATAAATCCACCGAAGCCGGGAGGCGGGTTGGTGCCGCTTCCGATGGTGAAATGCCCTCCCGCCGGAATCGTGCCGGATGCTGTCCACGTCCCATTCGCGCCAGCGGTGGCGGCCCCGTTGGGGAGCGGCAGGGCGCTCAACGCCGAGGCTGCCAGTGGGTCTACGAGGCTCAACGGAATTATGTTATTGGGAAAAGGCGAACTGGACAGAAAGTTGGTCACTGTGAAACCGGCCTTCGAAAAGTCCCAATTCCGCGTGGCTGCCGTGGGAACAATATACGTCGCCTGCCAGGTGTTCTGCGCCGGATTGATATTGATGGTTGCGTTGCCCGCGGGTGATGTGGCCTGGACGACGAAGGGATTGGCGCCCTGAATAATGTCGAAGGCCGTGGTGAAGGTTCCGGCGGTCAAAAGGGCTGAGAAACCCACTGGCTGGCCGCCCGAAACGGGATAGAGCGCATCGATCGATCCGGTGACATTGGCGACATTCGGGCCACCGGGCGGCACCACATTGCCGAATGCCACATTCAACGAATCGCTGCTGGCGTCGGCGAAGTATGCGGCGTCGAGGCCGGGAATCGTAATGGGATTGGCCAGCGGATGCGGCGAGATCCAGATGATGCCGTTAGTCGTCGGATTAATTGACGCAATGATGAATGCCGGTATGGTGAATGTCCCGGCGCCGCCATCCGCCGCGCAGGCGAAGTAGGAATGGGGAGCATGCGTCGATCCGCCGCCGATCAAAATGTCGTTGCCCGCCGTCCCGCCCGTCCAGTTCACGGTCAGGGGTTGTGTCAGGCTGACCGGGGCGAGGGAAGATTTGTTGGAGATTGCCAGATGATTGGCGATGGTTACGGTGGCACTGAACGCACCCACGTCCTTTCCGCCCGTTCCGCTGATGGTATAAGTGCCCAGGGGAATATTCGGACCTTTCACAGAGGTTCCGAACAAAGCCTGATACTCGCCCTTATTGGTCTGCTTCAGCGTTAAGGCGCCCGCCGCGCCGGTGAGCATCAGAGAAGAGCCGGCGTCGAGGCCCGCGCCCACCGATCCCAGCCCGAACGGATAAGCGCCGGAAAGGACCATGCACTCGCCGACAGGGGGAAACTGCGCGCTGGCTACGGCGGCGGTGGCGGTTTCGCTGCTGAAACTTCCAAAGTCCGCCGAGATGCTCTCCTGCGCGACGCTGATTTTGGCGATCAGGTTGGCTTTGGTGCGCGCGTCGAGCGCCTTCCATTGGGACGCATATTTCGCCATCGCCAACCGCATAGCTTTAGTATTTCCCGTCCGGTAGGCCCGGATCAGGCGGGCCGCGTCAGCTTCCGAAACTTTGGTATGGAGCGCAGTTGAGAGAGTGCGAGCCACGGTGTTCGGCTCGGGCGAGGTCCCCACGATCGACTGCGGCCCCGCGGCTATGATGGCCAATTTGACGGGTTGCCCGGCGGCGGCTTTGGTGAGGACAGAGGTCGGCAGCGTGGGGCCTGCGTCGGCGCAGGCGCCCCCGGAAGCGTTCACCGGGATGGTGACGGCATTGCTCGCATTGCCGCCGCTCACGACTGTGACGGGCACGTTGCATCCATTGGCAACAGCGGGGACGGTGAAAGAGATCTGATCCACGGCGGCGCAGCAGCCTGAGCGCCCGGCGTAAGCAACCTGCGCGGATTGACCGCCGACCCAGACTTGCACGTTGGGAAAGTTGGGAAAGCTTGTGGGCAGGACATTGTCGGCGGTCGTGATCGCTCCGATGCCGGTTCCCCATGCGGTCACTATATCTCCCGGCTTAGCGGAATTGGCGATGGTTTTCAGGCTGCCATCGAGTGCGGTAAAGATGCCGGCTCCGAGGCCGCTGCTGGTGGTTGTAAAGAGGCCTTCGGAACTCTTCGCTACCGTGACCTGGGTGGTTGAGTAACCGTCGTCCGCGATTACACCGTTCCAGCTAACGGTTATGACCGCAGTGCCGACCGGAGTGCTCGAAGGAAGGATAGCGGCGACCTGCTTATTAGAGGTGTAGATCATGGGACAGTTCAGGGTCGTCGACCCCGAGGTGACGGTAACCGATGTTCCGGACAACACGTTGGGCAGAGGAAAGGCGGAAATCTCCACGAGATTGGCGGGTCCCATGTCAAAGCCGAAGACGACGAACAGGGAGCCCTGGGCAATGGTCGTGCTGTAGTCGGCTGAACTGTTGGCGGAATAGACCTCGGGAGGTGGACCCTGAGCCGTCAGACCTGTCCCGGCAAATATCGCAATAATCAGAAGGCGGGCGCACATACGTGAATACCGAAGTTCGTTTATCTTCGCATTCCTGGCTTCCGGAGGCAAGCGCCTCGCGGACGCGGGCGGCAAGAAAGATTCGCTTGTGAAAGTACAAATTCCGGGATTACAATCTAGCTGGTTTCGTTTTCAGATAGCCATCGGGAGGCGTCACGTGAATGTAACAAGGCGCGTTTTTCTAAGAACGGGCAGCGGCGCCATCGTTGCGTCCGCGCTCGGATTCGATCTGCAGCGGGCATACGCGCAATCGCGCGAACTTAAGATCGCCCGCACCACCGAGACGCGCTCCACCTGTCCGTATTGCTCGGTTAGTTGCGGCGTCATCATTCATACGCTTGGCGATAAAGCCAAGAATGTAACTCCGCAGGTGGTCCACGTGGAAGGCGATCCCGACCATCCCATCAATCGCGGCACGCTTTGCCCGAAAGGATCGTCGCTCTATCACGACATCCTGAACGATCGGCGGCTGCTGAAGCCGCAGGTGCGGCGCCCGGGTTCCGATCGCTGGGAAGACATCCCCTGGGAGCAGGCCTTTGAAGAGGTCGCCCGCCATATCAAGAAGACGCGCGACGAGACCTTCATCGCCACCGACGCGCAGGGCCGCACGGTCAATCGCTGCGAAAGCATCGCATGGAACGGCGGCTGTACGGATACCAATGAGTTCAACTACCTCGTCGTGAAGACGATGCGCAGCCTTGGGCTCACTTACATAGAAAACCAGGCCAGGGTTTGACACGGTCCAACGGTCTCCAGTTTGGGGCCCACGTTTGGACGCGGTGCGATGACCAATGGCTGGATCGACATCAAGAATAGCGACATGATGTTGATCATGGGTGGCAATCCGGCCGAAAACCACCCGTGCGGTTTCAAGTGGGCGATTGAAGCCAAGCGCCAGCGCAACGCGAAAATGATCGTAGTGGATCCGCGCTATACGCGTACCGCGGCTACGTCCGATCTGCATCTGCAGATTCGCGCGGGCGCCGACATCGCATTTCTCGGCGGCGTGCTCAATTACGCGATCGAGAACCAACGTATCGCCCGCGAGTATCTGGTCAACTTCACCAATGCCGCATTCATTGTGAAGGAAGGGTTCAAGCTGCCGGAGGACGGCCTTTATTCCGGATTCGACGAAGCTACGAAAACCTACGACCGGTCATCGTGGAATTATGAATCGAGCGGCGGTGCGGCGGCGGGCGGGGCGGGGAATGTCCGGCGACGCTTCCGCCTGGAGTCGCGTTCGATACCTCGCTCGAGAATCCCCGTTGCGTTTATCAGTTACTGAAACAGCAGTATTCGCGGTATACGCCGGAGATGGTCGAGCGCATCACGGGCATCCCTAAAGATCAATTCCTGAAGGCCGCGGAATTGTTCACCTCCGTCCGCAAGGATGGCGATACGAAGAAGGTCGCCACCATCATCTATGCGGTGGGCTGGACACAACACTCGTTTGGTACGCAGATTATCCGCACGGCGGCGATTCTGCAGTTGGTTCTGGGGAATGTCGGCCGGGCCGGTGGCGGCGTCAATGCTTTGCGTGGGCACTCCAACATCCAGGGCGCCACGGACGTTGCGGGAATCTTCGATAACCTGCCGGGATATATCAAGGTCCCAAATCCAACCGACCAGGACTTCGATGGCTGGATGAAGCGCATTACTCCCACCGCGTCGAAACCCGGCGAATGGCAATCGTTCAACTACTGGTCCAACACGCCGAAGTTTGCGGTCTCGTTCCTCAAGGCCATGTACGGCGAGGCGGCGAAGAAGGAGAACGGCTGGGCATTCGACTATCTGCCCAAGGTGGATCGCGAATATTCGTGGAGCCACATCTGGGACGACATGTACCGCGGCAAGCTCAAGGGGCTGATCGCATTCGGCATGAATGGAGTGGCCATTGGACCTAACTCGTCCAAGAACATCGACGCTCTCAAGAAGGCGGAGTTTCTTGTCGTCTGCGATATCTATCCCGAAGAGACCAGCGACTTCTGGAGATCTCCCGGCGTCAGTCCCGCGGAGATGAAGAACATCAAGACTGAGGTCTACCGTTTACCCGGCGCGGGCTTCGCGGAGAAAGACGGGACCTTCGTCAACTCGGCGCGCTGGCTGCAATGGAAGTGGGCGGCCGTGCCACCGCCGGGCAATGCCAAACTCGATCAGGAAATTCTCACGCGCATTTTCCTGAAAGTTCGCGAGTTGTATCGCAAGGAAGGCGGCAAGTTCCCGGATCCGATTCTGAATCTGACGTGGAACTACACGACTCCCGGAAAATCCGTCATTGTCTGAGATAGCGCGCGAACTGAATGGCCGCGCTCTGGCGGATGTGGAGGACAAGGCTTCGGGTCAGATTGTCAAGGCGGGGCAGCAGCTGCCGGGCTTTGCTTTCCTGCGCGACGATGGCTCGACGCTGTGCGGTAACTGGATCTGGTCCGGCTCGTGGACGGAAGCGGGGGCTTTGACGCAACGGCGCGGCACGGAAGATCCGTCGGGCCTCGGGATTTATCCCAACTGGGCATGGTCGTGGCCGGCCAATCGCCGGGTCCTGTATAACCGAGCCTCGTGCGATGTGGCGGGCAAGCCGTGGGATGCCGACCGGCGCCAGGTATGGTGGAACGAAGCGCAGAAGCGCTGGGCCGGCAACGATGTGCCGGATTTCAAGGTCGACTCTCCGCCGTCGGATCATATGGGCCCGTTCATCATGAATGCCGAAGGCGTGGGCCGTATATTCGCTCCGCTGGCGGCATTTGCCGATGGCCCGTTCCCCGAATTTTATGAGCCGACGGAGAGCCCTATCGCCAATCCACTCCATCCGGGGCGCTCGCAGAATCCGGTGGTCAAGCGCTATACGACTGACATGGATAAGTACGGTACTGTTGAGCAGGGCTACACAGTCATCTGCACGACTTACCGGCTGACCGAGCACTACCATTATTGGACTAAGAACAATCCGATGAATGTGCAGCTGGTTCCTGAGCCTTTTGTCGAGATACCCGTTGAGTTAGCGGCGAGTCTTGGAATTAAAGGCGGCGACAAGGTCAAGGTAACCAGCGCGCGCGCGACCTATGAAGCCAAGGCGATGGTTACGCAACGCATACGGCCTATGACGATCGATGGGAAAAAGATGTATCAGATCGGCATCCCCATTCACTATGGCTATCGCGGAATCCAGGAAGATGCAGGCAGGACACCGCGCTCTTTGACGAACTCCCTGTCGCCGACGGCCACGGATCCCAACGCCTACACGCCCGAGTTCAAGGGCTTTCTGGTTAAGTTGGAGAAAGCCTGAAATGGCCAACGGACCTCTCGAAATCAAAGCTATCTCGGGACACGCCGGCACTGTACCCGGCCGCGACGCATCGCGCGATTATCCGGTCGCCAAGCTGATCGATGTCACAACCTGTATCGGCTGCAAAGCTTGCGAAGTGGCCTGTCTCGAATGGAACGGCTATCCCTTCCGCGAGACCGTCTTCGACAACACCTACCAGACGATGCCGGATCTGGCGTGGAACTACTACAACCTGATCCGCTTCAACGAACACACGGCGGAAGACGGAACCTTCAGCTGGCTGATGCGCAAGGATGGATGCCTCCATTGCGCCGATCCGGGCTGTCTGAAGGCATGCCCGGCCGACGGCGCCATCGTTCAATACGCCAATGGGATTGTCGATTTTCAGCAGGATAATTGCATTGGCTGCCAGTACTGCGTCACCGGCTGTCCTTTCAATATTCCGAAGTTCAATCAGGAGACGAAGAAGGTCCACAAGTGTACGCTGTGTTCCGACCGCGTGGGCGCAGGACTCGAACCTGCGTGCATTAAGGCCTGTCCCACCGGCTGCCTGCATTTCGGCAGTAAGGAAGATATGCTGGCGCTGGGCGGTCAGCGAGTTACACAACTTAAGGAGCACACGGCGCATAAGAATGCCGGCTTGTACGATCCGGCGGGCGTGGGCGGCACACACGTGATGTATGTGCTGCATGACATCGATCATCCGGAAGCCTACGGCGGCTTGCCCAAAGATCCGCAAATTCCGCTGCTGGTAAGGATCTGGAAAGGACCGCTCAAGTGGCTTGGCAATCTCGCGATGGTGGGCGACGTTCTGGGCGTGGCCATTCATTACCTCCGCTACGGTCCTAAAGAGGCAAAGCATGATTGAGCGCGCGCTCTTGATTGAACGCTATAGCTTCAAGGAAAGGTTTTGCCATTGGCTCACCGGGTTCTCTTACCTGTATTGCCTGTTGACCGGCCTCGCCTTCTATTCGCCGTATCTGTTCTGGATCGCCATCGCGCTGGGCGGCGGTCCGGCTTCGCGTTTCTGGCATCCTTTTATTGGGCTGCTGTTCTTCATAGCGGCGATGTGGATGCACGCTATCTGGCGCGGCGATGTTACGTTGACTGCGAACGATCGCGCCTGGCTCGATAAAGCGGGCGACTACGCGACGAATCACGATGGGTTAGTGCCGCCCCAGGGGCGTTTCAACGCGGGCCAGAAACTCTACTACTGGGCCATGTTCTACGGAGCGTTTCTGCTGATTCTCTCGGGCGTCTGCATGTGGTTCCCCGAATACGTTCCCTTCGATCTGCGATGGATACGCCCCGTGGTCGTATTCGTTCACGAAGGGGCCGCGCTGATTACCATTGGCGCCTTCATCATTCACGTCTATATGAGTGTGTTCATGGTTCCCGGAAGTGTCACGGCGATGGTGCAGGGTTGGGTCACGAAGGACTGGGCGCGCACGCATCATCGGTTGTGGCGGCCCGGGGAATGAGGGCGAATTTTGACCTGCGCATCGCTCGTGCCGCCGAGCTCGCTATAACTCATCCCGCTGCCGCCGAACTGCTGAATTTCTACCGGGAACTGGCGCGGTTTCAAAAACCGATCTTTGAAGAATTGCGATCGAGCGCCCAGACCGATATGCACGCGCTGCTGATTTATTTCCCCGCGCTGCTGAAACTGGTGAAACGAAGCGGACCGCAGCTATTGGCCGATTTCGCCGCCGATCCAGACACGCAGCGGGAATTGTTGCTGGCGGAATGGGAGGGCGAGTCATTCGACGAAGCGGGGCGATTCTACGCCCGCGTTCTGCTGCAACCCTGGGCCGAACACCTGGCGCTGCGCGGCACGGTCGACATGGAACAAACGCTTGCGACCTGCCCGTTTTGCAATGCCCGTCCTGTGGCCGGCGTGTTGCGCGGCGAAGGCGATGGAGCCAAACGCTGGCTGCTCTGCTCGCTCTGCTCCACCGAATGGCCTTTTTTGCGCTTGGCTTGCCCGAGTTGCGGCGAGCGGGACAAGGACATGCTTCCGATCTATAACGCCGCGGATTTCGATGCTGTGCGCGTCGAAGCCTGCGATTCCTGTAAGACGTACATCAAATCAGTCGATCTCACGCGCGACGGCCATGCGGTGCCGATGGTGGACGAACTGGCTACCGTGGCTCTGAACATGTGGGCCGATGAGCACGGGTACGCGAAGGTTGAGACAAATCTTCTGGGGCTATAGGGCCGCCGGCTTACTTCTGCGCTCGCGATTGGCGAACGTGGCGACGGTCGGCGGCGCCCGCGGCGGTATCCCCTGAGAGCTCTTCAGCCGAAGCGCGCGCCGTGTATGCCTTCAGATCGTCGGGCTGCAACCGGATGGCTTCGGTATCGTCCTGAATGGCTTTCGCATAGTCTTTGAGCGCCACGTACGCGGCGGCTCGCCGCAGATGAAACGCCGCGTTCATCGGGCGCAGGCGCAAGGCCTGATTGTAATCCTGGACAGCGCGATCGTACTGCTGCATCTCGATGTAGGCGCTGCCGCGGTCGGCATAGGCCTGCGCGAAGCTGGGGTTCATACCGATCGCTTTATTGAAATCGCGCAGGGCCGGTTCGTATTGTTTGAGGAGTTCGTAGCCGTAGCCGCGGCAGTTGTAGCCACGCGGGTCGCTGGGCTTGATCCTGATGACGGCGTTACAATCCTCCAGACTCAATTCATATTGGGTAAGCGCACGCCGGACCTGGGCGCGCCCTACATACGCATCGACGTAATTCGGATCGGCATGCAAAGCGTCGTCGAAGCGCCGCGCGGCCTTGATCGGCTTGTGCTGGTCCAGCAGAGATGTGGCATCGTCAAACGCCGCTTTGGCGGTCGGCGAAGGGTCCGGGAGGGCGGGCTCGGGCTTCGCCGCCGGTGCAATCTCCACACGCGCTTTGGTAATTTTGGGCGCGGGAGCAGGAGACGGGGGCGGCTCGGTGGCGTTCACAACGGCGGCAGGGGCAGGCACGGCGGATGGATAAAAGTGCCAGGCCCCGGCTGCCCCGAGAGCCAACAGGGCAACGCCACCCGCCACCCATAACATCGACCGGTTGCGCGGCGCGTGACGGTCGCCGGAATTTTTGACGACGGTAACTTCCGGCATCGAATAGACGCGAGGTTCTTCGACGGCTGGTTCGGGCGGGCGTCTTTCCGTTGAACCCGGCGGCACCAGATGATACACCGTATGTTCGCGGACGTGTTTATCCTTTTCGACTCCCTTCAACTGGAATAACGGTTTGAAGTCGTCGGATAGCCGGCTCACGACCTCGAAAAAAGATTGCGAAACGAGGATGTTATTGGGCTCGGAAAAACTCATGATGCGCTGGCCGGCGTTGATCCCGTCGCCGATAGCATTCAGGGCGCCGTTAATATCCCGGACCAGTTTGACCGGGCCAAGATTCACGCCAATTCGGACACGCAATCCTGGGCTCTGCTCGCGCTCGTCGGTAACGAACGCGCCGCGCAGCTGCAGCGCCGCAAACATCGCAGCCTCGGGAGCGCCCAGAAAGCAGACAGCGGCGCCGTCCCCCGTATCGAGAATGACGCGTTCAGTCTCGGGTACGTCCCCGATTGCCTGCGTCAGATAGCCGTTAAACCTGGTCTTCCATCGGATCTGCAGTTCAACCGACTGCGACGAGTATTGGACGATATCCATGAAGACCACACTGCACAACCAGGTGCGGTCCATCCTGTTGAGGTCGGCCATGTTCTTTAGACATGATACGTCGACTCAGGGCAGACGCCATCGTCCCCACGCGACGAAGCCGCACAGCAGCCCGGTAATTAATGGGAACAGCGCCTGCGGGATCCCTCCGGTGCGGAGCGTCAGCACTACCGCGCCGATCATGATGATTACGCGCCCCGCCGCAGCCAGGGCAGTCAACCGCGGAAGGATGCGCAGCAAGCCAGGCAGAATCAGTCCGATTGCGCCCAGCATTTCGGCAGCGCCGATGAAACGCAGAAACGCGCCCGACATGGGAATTTGCTTCGTCATCATTTCAATGGGCAGGATCAGCTTGATGCCACCGGCAACAAGAAAGATAAACGCAAGCAGCGCCTGCACCACCCACAGTCGACGATTCATGATGGCTTATTATCGCGCGGCTAAGTGCGGAGCGCCCAAGTGGAATTCACCGCCGATTTCACGAACCGGGATTCTTTCTTCGGCGGCGCGTGAAGCAATCAGCAGGCGTTCAATCGGTTCCAGATTCGGTTCGTTGCTCAGCTTGAACGTCTGGTGGTGCACGGGTAACACGAACTCCGCACCCGTGTGATTGGCCATGGCAAGAGCCTGTTCGGGATTGCAGTGCGCGTGAATCCACGGATCGTAAGCGCCGATGGGCATGATGGCCAGATCCACAGGCCTGGCGGATCGAATCTGGCGGAACGAATCGGTGTACGCGGTATCGCCGCCAAACACGATCCGGTAACGCCCGGCCTCGATCAGATACCCGTTATATCCGCGGTGCACGTCGGTGCGCGTGCGCGCGCCCCAGTGCCGGACTTCGAAGGCGCGAACTTTGACCGGCCCCACCTGGCACGATTCGTCCCATCTCAATTCCTCTACCGAGCGATAACGTTTCACGCGTAGAAGATCGCTGGTGCTGGCCGCCGTAACCACCGAGGTCGCGCGGCTTTCGAGCGTGCGCAGGCTGGGCAGATCGAAATGATCCATGTGGGCATGGGAGAGCAGAATCAGATCCGGCCGCGGAAGGTGGGGCAGATCGAGGGCGGGATCCACCAGCCGCTTCATGCCGACAACGACAGGGCCGATACCGATGCCGATGCGGCGGCTGAACACGGGATCGGTGAGGATGTTGAAACCATCGATGCGGATCAGGACGGTGCTGTGACCGATCCATGCGGCATGAACTCCTTCGTCGGTCCAGGCGGCTAAAGAAGGAACGCGGGGCGGCGGTTCGACAGATCGCTTTCTGTCTTCCGCCATGCGGCGCCAGAGAATGGGGCCGGCACGATAAGCAAACTCCGCCAGCGTTCGCGTTTTCAGGATGGGCGCCACGGTTGTCGACATTCGTACAGTTGTTAGACGCAGCCACACGCCCACAGGCTTCGGGAAAGCGAAAGCCCGTGCCTGACACAAACTTACACCCCCACCGGAAACAGCTGTCTTTCCGGCTTCGTCATAAGAAATGTAAGGAGTTTATTTATCAATGCAGACGAAATCGGTATTCATAGTCGGAGCGCTGGCGCTCGCAACGCTCAATATCGCGAGTGCCAAATCGTACGACATTACGCTGGGCGCCCCCACCATGGCGGGGAACACGGAATTGAAGGCGGGCGAATACAAGCTTAAGGTCGATGGAAACCAGGCGGTATTTACCAACCCGGAAAATGCAAAATCTTTCACGGCGCCCGTCAGGATCGAAAACAGCGACAGGAAATTCGATCAAACTGCCATACAAAGCAGCACTCAGAACGGGACCGACAGTATACGCGAGATAGACCTCGGCGGTTCGACGACTAAGCTCGAATTCGGTCAGTAGCGGAGAGGATTTAATGGCGAGCTTCATGGCCGCGCGGATCGTGCATCGCCTGGCCGCGAAACGCCATGCGATTTTCCGCCGGACGCTCACCACGCGCAGGCAGCGGACCACGATAACCCTTGCGAACGTCGAAATCGTGATCGACATGCCCGCGGAAACCGCCGGGGCCGCGGTACCACGGTCCGGCACCTATGAACACGCCGCCCGAGAACCATTCCGGTCCATAATATCCATCGGGGGCACAGTTGTATGGAGGCGTTTCGTAGTATCCGTAAGGGCACACGGGCGGAACTCCGACGCCCACGGCAACGCGCGTGGGACCGCAGCTGGCTGTGAAAAGACCGGCGGAAAAAATAAGTGTTTTCGTGAGATTCGACATGTCTGGTTGAAGCTGCACTTCAGATGCCGAGGGGCGGGGATGTTTGTGAACTCGTTTACCTTTGTGCTCGCGCAGTTTCTGCCGCGCGGCGGCCCTGTAACCGGGCGTCCTCAATCGAAGTCAAAGCGGCCGAGGTCACCCGATCGCGGCGCGTGCCCAGGGAATCGATATATTGCTCCAGCGAGTCTGCGGGGCCATCTCTTACCGCAAGGATCGCATCGGCCCATTCCGCGTCGGCGTCGCGCGGCACAATAAAGTCCTTGTCAGCCGCCGCTTCGAGACAGCGCAAGCGAATATTGGCGCGCCCCTGCACAGCTCCCACGGCAGCAGCCAATGCCAGTCGTTCCATTGATTCGCCCCGGGTGGGAAACACTACCAGCACATTCACGTCCTGCATGGCGCTGTGTCAAGCCAGATCGAAGAAGAGAAACTCGGCCCCGCTCGCGCCACTTCCCGCGAACGACAATTCGCGTTCGGCGTCTATCGCCGCGCCGTCTCCCTCCGCGAGCTTTTGCCCATTGAGCGTTACCTCGCCCCGCGCCACCTGCACCCATCCGAATCGGCCGGCGGCAAGAGGCTGGCGCAGTGTTTCGCCCGGCATCAACTCCGCCACATAAACACGAGCGTCCTGATGGATGACGGCGGAGGTTTCGGGGACGCCCGGATGCGGACCGGCGAGCAGCCTGAATCTGCCTCGCTTCTCCGACGGCGCAAAGGAAATCTGCTGGTAAGACGGCTCCACATCCTCCATGGCGGGCTCAATCCAGATTTGCAGGAAGTGCACCGCTTCGGTCTCCGAGGGATTGAATTCGCTGTGCACGATGCCGGTGCCTGCCGACATCGCCTGGATGGTGTTGGCACCGATAATGTGCCGTTCGCCCATGCTGTCCTTATGGGCGAGACTGCCTTCGAGAACATAGCTTATGATCTCCATGTCCCGGTGCGCATGCGCGCCAAAGCCTCTGCCGGGGGCGACGCGATCGTCGTTGATGACGCGCAGGGTACGGAATCCCATGTGGGCCGGATCGTAGTAATCGGCAAAGGAAAACGTATGCCAGGAATTCAGCCAGCCATGGTCGGCGTGGCCGCGATCGCTGCTCTTTCGGATGGTAATCATTTCAGTTTTAGTGTACCCAGAGCGATACTGAAGAAATGACAATCGACGAGCTTAAGCAGATGGCGGCGGACCAGGCGGCGGCCCAGTTGAAGGACGGGACCATCGTCGGCCTGGGTTCCGGGAGCACGGCGCGATTATTGGTTGCGTCGATCGGGAAGCGTGTCCAGGCCGGGCTGAAGATCATCGGCATTCCGACCTCGGAGCTGACGGCCGATCAGGCGCGCGGGCTGGGAATTCCGTTGTCTACGCTGGGTGAGTACCCGTCTGTCGATGTGACGATCGACGGCGCCGATGAGGTGGAACTGGGGACGCTCGATCTTACCAAAGGGGGCGGCGGAAACCTGCTGCGCGAGAAGATCGTAGCCGCGGCCAGTGCGCGCCTGGTGATTATCGTGGACGATACCAAGTTGGTGCCTCGACTGGGAACACGGTTCCGGTTGCCTGTGGAAGTGACTCAATTCGGCTGGCAGGCGACGGCCCGGCACCTGACGAATCTGAAGGCGAATCCGCAGCTTCGGATGCATGGCGGGCAGGCGTTCGTGACCGATGGTCAAAACTATATTCTCGACTGCGCGTTCGGACCCATCGAATCCGCCGCGGCTCTGCAAAAGGAGTTGGACAGCGTGGTCGGAGTGGTGGAGCATGGCCTGTTCATCGGCATGACATCCGAGGTGCTGATCGGGACGGCGGGGGGAGTGAAACGGCTGGACCGGCAGTCGCCGCAGTTGGCGCGGTGAGGCAGAACAGCTAGTCGGCGGCCTGGGGGGTCGAAGTGCGCCGGGGTGTTTCGGCGATGTAACAGATCCAACGGCAGGCGCGGCACTGCAGCGGTTTGAGCCCGCGAAAGCGCATGATCGCAGCCACAATTCCGGTTCCCTGGCCAACCCGCCAGAGATCTTCAGATCCGCAATTTCTGCACTTCCGGACAGACTTCCGGTGCGCTCCCATTTGCAAGTATTTTATTCTATTTTTCGGTAATACGCATTAGCTTAGTCCGGCACTGCCTGGAACTGCGGGCAATCAGCCGCGTTCTGCCCTATGTGGGAAAACGCGGCAGTTGCCGCATGTCCTCCGTTACCGGGACTAAGCCTGGGTCGGAAGGCCCAGCAGCCTCGTGCCGTTTTCCCAGCGTATTTTGCTGAAGGCCTCTGGTTTTGACATCCTCTGTGCCGCCGCCAGAGTCTCGCGCGCAATGCACTTTCCATGGAGGCGCGGATTGGGGTTGGTCACGCCTCCACCGCGCCCGTCAGAGCACGAGCAGTCGCAGCCGAAGATGAGCTTGTCCTGATGCCGGGCGAGGAATCCCGCCGTGAAGTCGGGGTCGCGATTGAGGAAGTTGTTGCAGGAGTTCGCCGACATGTCGGCCCAAAGATTCGCATAGTCCGAGAGCCACTTATCGCTGACGCCACCCGGCTTGATGGGGCCGCTGGGGTAGGCGGTATCGTTTGCGTAGTCGGCGCTTACGTTAGCCCAGAAGGTGTCCGCGTGGGCGATAAATTTCGTTTTAGGGAACGCCTTCAGCATGGTGTCGAAGCGTTTGAATCCGCCGTTGAACACTGCGTTTCCCGCAGCTTGCGGCACGTCGCCGAAGTGGATCTGAATGGGCACGTTCAGATCGGCGGCCAGCGCGTACATGCGCTTCATTTCGGGGCCATCGCATTGCACCTGATATTTGATCTCGCCCAGCCCGAGGGCGCCGCCTTTGACGGCACTGGTCAGCAGGGCGGCCGATTCGGGTTTGGTGACATCGGCGCTGACGAACCAGACGAAGCGGCCGGGATGTTTCTCCGCCAGTGCCCGGGAGCGGTCCACATCCTGTACGCGCGTGAGCAGGACGGCTTTGGTGACTCCGCTGCCTTCGATATGGGCGAAGTTCGATTCGCCATCGGCGCGCAGATGGAGGTGGATGTCGAGGGCCGGTCCTCCCCATTCATAGGTCTGCTGTGCTGACAGAGATGCCGCTGCCGAGGCGGCCGCGGCCGCGCTGAGGAACTGTCTTCGGTTGATCATGGAAGCTGGTAACAGCTTACTCCAGATGGCGTCGGCGCGGTTGCGTGATTTTGGGCCCAGCCCGTGGAGGCCGATCGCCAATCGGCCGGATCCAGAGGGCTCCCCTACCAACCTGCCCTACTTTGCGTCGGGTGGGGTGGCGTCGAAGCGGATCTGGCGGAGTGTCTGCAGATCGGGCGGAAGTTCCTGGGCTCCTGAGGGGAATTTGTTGAAGCTCAGGAGAAAGGCTACCAGGTCCGCGGCCTTCTGGCGAGTGAGCGTGCCCATCTTGTCCGGAGGCATGTCGCGATGAACGCGCTCGAATAGATCGCCGACGGTCAGGCTGTTCCATTTATAGACGAAGGCCGGCGTGGTTAGTGGGGGATTTTCCGGGTCGCCTTCGAGGTCTTCGCCGTGACAGTCGAGGCATTGATGGACGTAGAGATCTTTGCCTCGATCTGCCTGAGCTTTGGTGTAGACTCCGTCCCAGGTGGAATGCACGACTGACTGAGCCGCCAGAACTGACACGGCAAGCCCCAGAATGGACAGGCGATAGCGCCTGTCCCACGTGGATGTCATTCGGCGTCCGGGAGGGCGAATGCCAGATATTCGCCGCTGTAGGTTCCTCCACTGACAGCTACTACGATGTACTGCTTACCCTGCCACATGTAAGTCATCGGGCAACCGCTTTGAGGCGCAGGCATCCAGACCGCACCTACTTCTTTGCCGGTCGCTTTGTCATAGGCTCGCAGCATAGCTCCGCGCGGATGAGTTACCGAGGTGACCAGGTTGTCACCTACAATCAAGAGCGTCTTGGTGACAAGAACTCCTACTGCTCCGGGTTGACCTGTGTTGGGAATATTCAGACCTTTGAGCGCAGGGTTTCGGCGGACGTTATCCGGCGTTTCACCGGATGGAACCTGCCATTGAATATCGCCGCGGTCCATGTTGATCGCCGTGATCACGCCATAGGGCGGTTTGAGGATCGAAAGACCCTGCACGGAGAGTTCGCCGCCGCTGGTGGCGCGGGTGGCGAGGAGGGCCTCATCCGCCTTCACCTGCTTGATCACTTCGGGAGGCGCGTCGGCAGCTTGTCCGCCGCCGGCTCCAAGCGGAGTCCGGAACGGCTGATCCTGCCTTCCCATGACGTACTTCATATCGGAGAAGCCGGGCGGGGGCGGCCGCAGCGAGCGTCCCTGAATTCCTGAGTTATCGGCCTGAGCGTAGAAGATGTGGGTTTCGGGATCGTAGCCGCCGCCGGCCCAATTGGTCCCGCCGCCGCCATTGCCGATATTAATGGACCCGTAATAGCCCTTGGCATCGCCGACCAGCATGGGATTGTACATGCCTGCCACGCGGTAGTGCGACATGATCGTCAACGCCTGGTCGCGCATGGCGGGCGTGAAGTCGATCAGATCGTCGGGGAAGTTTGGCACGTTGCGCGAGAATGCCGGGGGCTTGGTCGGGAAGGGCTGAGTCGGCGAAGTCTTTTCGCCGGGCACGTCGGATTGCTGCACCGGCTTTTCGACGATCGGCCAGACCGGCTGACCGGTGACTCGGTCGAAGGTATAGAGAAAGCCCTGCTTACCGGGCAGCATCACAGCCTTGATGGCTTTGCCGTCGACGTTGATATCGCCAAGAATAGGTTCTGACGACAGATCGTAATTCCAGATGGGGTGATGCGTTACCTGGAAATGCCACTTACGCTGCCCCGTCTTGAGATCAAGACAGACAAGCGAATCGGCGAACAGATTGTTGCCGGGGCGATGGCCGCCATAGTAATCCGAAGTCGGATCTTCCACGGGAACGTAGACGAGGCCCAGCTCTTCGTCGGCTGACATCTGGGTCCAGACGCCGGCGTTGCCGTTGGTTGCCCAGGAGCCGTTCTCCCAGGTGTCGTTGCCGAATTCGCCGGGGTGCGGAATGGTGTTGAAGGTCCAGAGCAGCTTGCCGGTATGAACATCGTAAGCGCGCACTGCGCCCTTGGTGTTGTCGTGGGTGACAGGCGTCATACCCTCGGCGAACGATACGCCGATGACCACGGTGTCCTTCACCACCAGCGCAGTGGAATGCCAGCCTGCTTCGCCGGTTTCGAGATCGATCTGTTTGCCGGAGCCGGTATGCAGGCCGAGCTTGAGATCGACCACGCCGGTTTGGCCGAAGCCCGGGATCGGCTTGCCTGTTTTGGCATTCAATTCAACCAGGCGGTAGCCGGTGGTGACAAACAGGATGCGTTCGTCGCCCTTGCCGTCGGTCCAGTACGAGACGCCGTGGCCGGAGAGCGGACGCACCGAGACTGCGGCGCGTTTGCCTTCGCGCATACTGTAGATCCAGCGGACTTCTCCGGTGGCAGCATCGAGCGCCACTACGTCGCGGCGTGTGCCGGCGGTGGTGTAGAGCACTCCGTTAATCATCAGCGGCGTGCCTTCGAGTTTGTATTCGGGATGGGGTCCGAAGATATCGGTCTTCAGGCGCCAGGCTACTTCCAATTTGTTAAAGTTAGCGGCATTGATCTGATCTAACGGGGAGTATTTGGTTCCCTTCAGATCTCCTCCCCAATAGGTCCATTCGCCTTTTTTGGTCTGGGCGAGGAGGACTGCGGCGGAAACGGCAAGCCCCAGAATGGACAGGCGGAAGCGCCTGTCCCACTTGGATGTCATTCGGCCTCCGGGAGGGCGAAGGCAAGATATTCTCCGCTGTAGTTACCACCGCTGATGGCGACGACAATGTATTGCTTGCCTTGCCAACTGTAAGTCATGGGGCCGCCACTTTGCGGACCGGGCATCCAGACGGCGCCCACTTCCTTGCCGGTAGCTTTGTCATAGGCGCGCAGCATCGCTCCGCGGGGATGCGTTCCCGAGGTTACCAGTGCGTCGCCTATGATCAGCAGGGTCTTGGTGACCAGCACCGAGCATTCGCCGCGCTGTCCGGTGTTGCCGATGTTGAGGCCCTTGAGCAGGGGATTGTTGCGGATGTTATCCGGCGTTTCGCCGAACGGGACCTGCCACTGGATATCGCCGCGGTCGAGATTGATGGCGGAGATTACGGCGTAGGGCGGCTTCATGATGGGCAGGCCATGTACGGTGAGCGCGTTATTGCCACCCGGCGCGCGATTCGAAGCTGCTGCCTTAGCCGCGGAAACGTCGGCGGCGGTATTGGCGCCGGCTCCTTCGGCATCCACAAATGGCTGATCTTCTCTGCCGCCGAGGTAGCGCATATCCGAGAATCCGGGAGGCGAAGTGCGCACCGAGAATCCGCTGATGCCGGAGTTCTCCGCCTGCGCGTAAACGATGTGGGTTTCGGGATCGTATCCCGCGCTGTTCCAGTTGGTGCCGCCGCCGCCGTTACCGATGTTAATGGAACCCAGCATGCCTTTCGGATCGCCGATGAGCGCGGGGTTGTACATGCCCGCCACGCGGTAGCGCGCGATTATATCCTTCGCTTCGGCGCGCAGCTCGGGTGTGAAATCGATCAGGTCGTCGGGGACGTGCAGGACGTTGCGCGAGTAGGCCGGCGGCTTGGTCGGGAACGGCTGCGTGGGCGAAGTCTTTTCGCCGGGGACGTCCGACTGCTGCACGGGCTTTTCAACGATGGGCCACACCGGTTCACCCGTCAGGCGATTGAACACATAGAGGAACGCCTGCTTGCCGGGGAGCGCGACGGCGGGGATATTCTTACCGTCTACGGTGATGTCGGCCACGATTGGCTGCGACGAGGAATCATAATTCCAGATGGGGTGGTGAATCACCTGGTAGTGCCACACGCGTTTACCGGTGGTGGCGTTGAGGCAGACGATGGAATCACCATACAGATTGTTGCCGGGGCGATGGCCGCCATAGTAGTCCGAAGTGGGATCTTCCACCGGCGCGTAGACGAGATCGTGCGCTTCGTCGGCGGCCATCTGGCTCCAGACTCCCGTGTTGCCATTGGTCGCCCAGGAACCGTTCTCCCAGGTGTCGTTGCCGAACTCGCCGGGGCGGGGAACCGTGTTGAAGATCCACACCATTTTGCCGGTATGGACGTCGTAGGCGCGCACGGCGCCTTTGGTGTTGTCGTGCGTCACGGGCGTGTGTCCTTCCTTCATGGACACGCCGACGATCACGTTATTCTTCACGATCAGGGCTGTCGAGTGCAGGCCGGCTTCGCCCGTCTCGGGATCGATCTGTTTGCCGGTGCCGGTGATCAGGCCGATCTTGAGATCTACAATTCCGTTCTGGCCGAAGGAAGGAATCGGGTCGCCGGTTTTGGCGTTGAGCTCAACCAGGCGATAGCCGGTGGTGATGAAGAGGATGCGCTCATCGCCGTGGCCGTCGGTCCAGTAAGAGACGCCGTGGCCGGAAAGCTGACGCGGCGAGATGACGGCGCGTTGACCTTCGCGCATGCTGTAGACCCAGCGGATTTCTCCCGTCCCGGCATCGAGCGCAACGACATCCCGGCGCGTGCCGGCGGTGGTGTAGATGACGCCGTTCACCATCAGCGGCGTGCCTTCGAGCTTGTACTCGGGACGCGTGCCGAAGTTGTCGGTCTTGAAACGCCAGGCTACTTCGAGCTTATTGAAGTTGCTGGCGTTGACCTGGTCGAGCGGAGAGTAGCGGCTGCCCGAGAGATCGCCGGACCAATAGATCCATTCGCCGGTTTTGGGGGAATGAAGTTGCAGGGTGGTTTGTTGGGCGACGAGGGCCGCGCCGGCAATGAGCGCCAGCGCTGAAAGCAGAATCACGGGTTTGCGTCCGCGTAGGTACATTTCGATTTGATACTCCTCTGAATTTCCTTGCAGATTAATAATATAACTTCAACGCGAACTGAATTTCCCGCGACGTGCGCTGAAAGTAAGTGGGGTTACCCGCTACGTTCAAGGTGCCGGCTCCAGGGACGCCGATCGACGCAGTCCCGGGAGAAGCGCCGGATCCGTTGGGATTGTTGAACTGCGGTTTGTTGAACAGGTTAAACACTTCGGTGCGAAACTCCGCCCGCATCCCTTCACGCCAGTGCAGCGGAATGTTCTTGAATAGCGACGCGTCGATCTGATCGGTGCCTGGGCCGACGATAATGTTACGGCCGGTGTTGCCGAAGGTATAGGATGGCGGGGCCGTGAAGGCCGCCGGATTGAACCACTCGCTGGGTCCGGGGTTGGACACCTGCCAGGTGCCGATCAGTTGCGCGCGCTGCGTGCCGCCACCCGACCCTTCGGTATTGGTACCCGAGACGACCGTGAATGGCGATCCGCGCTGAAAAGTATCGATACTGTTGAGCTTCCAACCGCCGGCGATGGCATTCAGTGGTCCCTGCCAGTTCTTCCCGAATGTCTTCCCCTGGCCGAACGGAAGTTCATAGCTCCAGCTCAGCACCAGGCTCTGCCGGATGTCGAAATCGGAGGGCCCGCGGTCACACTCGATACATTTAGGATTCTGATTGGCGCCGGTGGTGCCGGAAGTGCTCGATGCATCGATGGAGTGGCCCCATGTATAGGAGGCGAGGAAGGCCAGTCCTTTCGAGAAGCGCCGCTCCCCGCTGACCTGAAGGCCGTTATATTCGGAGCTGGTAGAGCGTTCGTTGGCGGTAATGCTGCCATATTGTGAAAACATGCGGCGCGGACCCGCAGCACCCGGACCGGGCACGGGCAGGTTGATATTCGGGTAGTCGGTGAGGTGCTCGCCATTGGTGCCGACGTAGGCTACCGTCAGCACCGTGCTGGGCGCGAGTTGCTGCTGGATCGACAGGTTGCGCTGCATGATGCTCGTATCGGGATCGTTGCGCGGGACATAAATCAGATTCTGTCCCGTTGCCGTGAGGTTTCCGAAAGTCTGGTAGGGGAGAAATCCCTGTGAGAGCGGAGTGATGCCCGTGACCAGGTTGGTAGCGGTGACGTTGTTGGTGATGGAAAGGGTTCCCGCGAAGGGAGGGCCGTTGGTGCCCAGATCCGTGGTGCTGCCGCCGGTGAAATCGTAGAAGAGGCCGAAACTGCTGCGAATCACCGTTTTCGAGGTCAGTTGATAAGAGAAACCGACGTGCGGCCCGAAGTCCGACCAGTGAGTCACGTTCAGTGAGTTGCCGGGCAGTTGCGGCGTGCCGACGGGATAGACGATGCCGGTCGCGAGGTTAATGTCGGACATGCGGTTATGAACCTCGGTGAACGGCGTGGCGATTTCATAGCGCACCCCGTAGTTCACGGTCAGCTTTTTGGTGATGCGATAGTCGTCCTGCAGATACAACCCGTGTTCCCAGCGTCGCGTACCGGTTTCCGGAGCGAGGGCCAGGCTGGCCGCGGAGTCGAGCCCAAGGAGCGCGTCCGCGGGGCCGCTGCCGGTACCCGCGGCGGAGGCCGGATTCTGCGTGAATTGGCCGGAGAAGGTGAAGGCGCCGTCGCCTACCTGGAGAAAATTCATGCCGCGGCGGAAAAGGTCATAGCCCCATTTAACCGTGTGCTTGTCGTGGATCCAGGTGAATTGGCTGCCGTACTGATAATTGTTGGTGTCCTTGACGCTGACACTGCCGCCGGACCCGCCCACGGCATCCACACCCGTGATGGTGAAGGTGGAAATTCCCTGGTAGTTGTAGCCATATCCATCGATGCCAGGGATGCCGATCTGGTCGAGGAAGCTGGTGCCGAGCACGAAGGGAATAGAATGGTTGCCCAAACGCGAATAGCCCGCATGGAACTCGGCGAGAAACGTGGGCGAGAAAACGTGCGTGAGCCCGAGGACGATTTGGTTCCCGTCGCTCCAGAAATCGCCAGGGAACAGGGGCCCCCCGGCGTACTGCGGAAAGTATCCCGGGTTTACGATGACGCCCGAGGTCTCATTGCTGTAGCGCCCGAACAACGAATCTTTGTCGCTGATGCGATGATCGATGCGCACGTCGCCCTGAATCGGCGCCAGCGTGCGTGCCGGAGTAGAGGAATAGTTATTGGCGAGACCCGGCAGATTCGGCAGCGGGTACAGGTTCATGATGGTCTGGCCCGTGGCGTTGATCAAAGAAGGCGGAATGATGTTGCCGGCGAATTGCTGGCGCGTGGTGACGCCATTGGTGGTAGTCGTCGTATAGGGGTTGTAGATTACGTTGGTGAGCTGGCTGAAGTTCCCCTGGCGCTCGAGAGCGGTCGGTACGCTTTGCAGGAACGATTGTCCCTGAATGGTGTAAGCCTTCTGAATATCGACAAAGAAGAATGTCTTGTCGCGGATAATGCGGCCACCGAGGCTGCCGCCGAACTGGTTCTGATGGAAGGCGGGAATCTTCGGAGGATCGAAGTAATTCCTCGCGTCCAGATCGGAGTTGCGCAGGAACTCGAATGCCGTGCCATGGAAATCGTTGCCGCCGGATTTCGTTGCCAGATTGATCAGGGCGCCGCCGGTGTGCCCGGTGGTTGAGTCGCGGCCGCTCGACTGCATCTTGAACTCCTGAATGGCATCCTGCAGAGGGAGCAGCATCATAATGCTGTATTCGTTGTCCTGCGAGAGAATCCCGTCGAAGTAGGTGGTGTTCCCGGTATTGCGGATGCCGTTCACCGAGACGCCTTCGAGACCCATCTGATTGGCCGCGCCGCGGGACATGGTGTAGCCGCTTCCGGAGCTGCTGGTGCCCGGCGCCAGAAAGGTCAGCGTAACGAAGTTGCGCCCGTTGAGCGGCAGGTCGTTAATGGCCTGGGTTGTGCGCACATTGCCCAGGCTGGCGCTTTGTGTATCGAGCAGCGCCGCGCTGGCTTCCACCGTAACGGACTCTGAAACCTCGCCCGGCTTGAGGACAAAATCGAGACGAGCGTGCTGGTCCACGTCCAGGTTCACATTCTGAATCATTTTGGTGAAACCCTGAGCTTCGACTGAAACCGACCACGGACCAGGCTGCAGGGGAGGTGAAGTGTAATTACCATCCCCGGCGGTCGGAACCGTGTGAGTCGCGTTGGTATTGGTGTTTCTCAGGGTGACGTTGACTCCCGGAAGAACGGCGCCCGATGCATCCGTTACCGTACCCACGACTGTGGCGGACTCGCTTTGCGCATAAAGTCCCGCGGCACTGGCGAGGAAGAAAGATGCGCACACGGCGAGAACCTTTCTCATAAGAACAGACCCCCTTGATTGGCTGAACCGGTTATGAAAATTATCATGGGAAGTCTTATTGGGTCAAGATCCGAAATCTGTTCAAATTATCCGGAACCCAGCGAAGCTATCGACCTAGCTGGGAAGGATCAGATCTTTCTTGATCGAGATACCCAGGCCGGGTTTTTGCGGCACGTCGAAGTACCCGTCCTTGGTAAGTACCGGCGGCTCTTCGAAAATCTGGAAGCCGTTGGAATAATCCCGCAAAGGCAGGTCGTGCGTGATTTCAATGTAAGGCGAGTTAGGGAAGGTGGCGACCAGATGAATATTGCAGATGGTGCAGATTCCCCCGTCTCCCAGATGAGGCGCGATTACCTTATCCATGGACTCGGCGAGCACGGCGATCTTGCGCGTGTCGAGCGGCCCTTCGAGCAGGACTTCCGGCTGCACGATATCGAAGCAGCCTTTTTCGAGCAGCCAGCGAAATTCATGCAGCCCGCGGTTGCCTTCGCCGCCCGCGATGGGGATCTCGACCAGGCGGTTCAGTTCGGCGAGGTGATCGAAATCGTAGCGGCGACACGGCTCTTCAAGCCAGTACACGTTCAGCGCCTGATAGGCGCGGGCGGTCTCGACGGCGCGGCGGAAATCCCAGGTAACGGTGGGTGTCATGGGGCCGTTGGTGGCCTGGTTGGCGTCGCACATGATGTCGAAGTCGTCGCCCACGGCCTTACGCGCCACTTCCACCAGCCGGATATCCTCCTTCATGGTCTGGAAATGGGCGCGGAACTTGATGCCATGCCAGCCGTCGGCCTTGCACTTGGCGGCGAAATCGGCGCGTTCTTCGGGAGTGGAGAGGCGGGACTCGCTGGCATAGGGAGCGACTCGGTCCTTGACAGGGCCCCATACCTTATAGAGAGGCTGGTTGCAAGCCTTGCCGATGATGTCCCACATGGCGATCTCGGCGGAAGAGGCAGCGCGATCCCAACTGGTGGTGCCACCGCGGCCCCCAGCCTGGAGAAGGCTCATGTTGCCTCCCGCCGCGCCGGATTCCGCGAGAGCCGAGGGGCGTGACGCCAGACGCCGCGCCGTGCCCATGCCAGTCCATTCGCGCAGGTTGGCGAGGAGGTATTGGAGATTAAACGGATCTTCGCCGACAAGCTGCGACTTGAGGGACGGGATCTGCACGGGGTCCACCGTGGGACCGATGCCGACCAGCCCCTGATCGGTGTGTACTTCGAGGAACGAGCCGCCGCCGATGCGCACCGGCGCCGTGTCCCAGGGTCCCATGAAGCCCGTCATGGAGCCGAGTTCCTTGATGACCTTCAGGCGCTGCAGCTTGACATCGGTGATCTTGATCTTCGCGCCGAGCAGCTTTGGAACCGCCGCTATGGCGGGTACGGCCGCCGGCAGCGCTTTAAGAAAATCCCTTCGTCGCATTTAATCTCCTGTAATTTTGCGGGCTACTTGACCACGGTGAACTTCTCGATACGGCCCGCGTCGGCAGCGATTCTGGACGATCCATAAACGTTGCCCTCATGGTCGACCGCAATGCCTTCCGATCCGCCGGTCAGGCCGTCCGGATTGGGAATGAAACCTGTAACTTTGCCATCCTTCACGCTGCCCATCCGGAAGCCGCGCTCACAGCCCGGATTATATCCATGGGTGCCGGGCCGGTCGGGGTGCGATTCAGAATCGCTGACGTAAAGGATGTCGTCTTTTATAAAGATACCGCTGGGCCGGCCGAACTGTTTCCACTCGGCGATGAACTTTCCATCCTGATCGAGGATCTGGACGCGATTGTTGGAGCGATCGGCGACGAAGAGACGGCCGGCAGAGTCCATGCCGAGGCAGTGTGGTTCCATCACCTCGCCTGGGCCAGTGCCTTTATGGGCGATGACCTTGATGAACTTGCCGTTCTTATCGAACTTCATGATGCGGGAATTGCCGAGCGTGGGGGCGTGGCCTTCACCGACAAATATATCTCCATTGGGCGCGACGAGGACGGTGTTGGGGGAGTCGAAGCCTTCGAGACCGGCGCCGTCGCCGCCTGGCTTCCCGAGGGTCATGAGAACCTTGCCATCGGGACTGAATTTGTAGACCTGATCGCCCCTGCCGTGGTCGGTGCCGCCGTCGGTTACCCAGACGTTGCCGTCTTTATCGACGTAGAGGCCGTGGGGCATGACGAACAAGCCTTTGCCGAAGTGGCGCAGGACCATGCCGGTCTTTTGATCGATCTCGAAGACGGGATCGACGTCCGAGCCGATGCAGGTGTTGGCGCCGCAGCGCTCGTAGGTCCAGATGTTGCCGTCGGGGCCGGTGTAGACACCCGAAGAAGCGCCCCATTTTCTGTCATTGGGAGTGTGGCCCCAGTTGAGCGTGGTCTTGTAAGGGTTGGGGACGTCGCCGGTGTTGGGGGGCGCGTAGCTGGGCTGCGCGAAGGCGGCGGCGGAGGACATTATGAGTACAGCGGCGATAGTGAACGTCGATCGTAGTGGAGCTTTATTCATTCCCGGACCCCGCTGGAGAGCCAGCTTGTCAATTTCAGCCCTAAAATCATACACCAATCGACGCGGCTTTCGCGCCCAGATTTCGGACCGGGAGCGCCGGTTGTGGTCTCCGATGCTTCGAGGGCTGAATGTTTGACGTGCGGGTGCGGCGGTTCGGGTGCAGATTTGCGTGCGCTACTGAGTCGGGACGGCCTGCTGTTTCACGGTTACCTGCGCGGTCTGTCCGGCCTCCAGGCTGACTGAGACGCCGCCTCCGCCGTAGCGCTGCATCCAATCCGGATCCGTGTATTCCACCTGCGATGCGTCATCCCACGCATAGATCCGGTAATCGCCGGGCGCCAATGCCTGAAGCTTGATGTGGCCATCCGGGGCCGTTGCCGCGATGCGCGGACCCATCCCATCCTGAAGAAACATAACCCCCGATGACGCCAGCGGCTGATCGTCGGCGCCCGTAACCTGCACATCGATTGCACCGCTATCGTCGCTCAGCACGATTTCGATCGGCCCGGCGGATTGCGCGATCGAAACCTCCTGCCGAAGGATGTCAATGCCGTTAAGCGTCGCGCTCTTCACGTAGAAGGGCTCAGGCGGAAACCCATCGAGGCGATAGTTGCCCGGCGTCAGATCGGGAATGGTGAACGAGGTGTTGTCCGCGCTCCACTTGACCTGTCCGCTGGCCATCACCGGTTCCGACGATCGCAGGAACAGGGCAAACTGCCGATTCGGCTTGGCGCCCGATTTCGATTGGATCCGCACGTTGCCGGTCACGGTTAAGCCGGACTCGAAGTGCACGGCCACGTCATCGAGATCCGAGTTTCCCACCTCAACCGGCATGCTTGCGGTCAGATGCGTCCCGCCTTCGAAGTAGTCGGTCCTGAGCGTCCAGGATCCGGGCGTTACACCGGCAATGTCGAACTTTCCATCGGGACTGATTCTGGCCGTACGCGCGCCGCCAAGGCTGCCACCCCGTTTGAGCAGCGAGAGCTGTGAGCCTTGATTTTTCAATATGCCGAAAATCGCACCCCGAACGTGCACGGTGGGCACTTCGTGTAGAGTGAAATCCACCCGTGTCTCGCGCCCCGCGGCCAGCTCCATCGCACTCGCAGGGCCCCCTTCCACCGGACCCGGATAGCACCTCTCGCCCAGCGCGATTGAGTTTTCTTCGGGGCCTCGTTCATTGGCACGCGCGCAAACAATATATTTCCCGCCAGTCAGGTTGGCGAGGCGGAACTCTCCCAGGTCATTGGTGTTGGCGTTACCGGTTTGTTGAAAAGTTCGGCGGCCCTCGATCACGCGGGAGGTAAGCGTGGTGACCCGCGCATTGATTGGATCGCCCTGATCGTCCACCACTTTTCCGACAATCACCGATTGCGGCGTGAGCTGGATTTTGACATCATGCACCGGCGACCCGGAGATCAAAAAAACAGGGCTGAACGGCAATCCGTCAATATGCGGTTGGCCGAGTCCTCCGTTTAGAAATCCAGGGCGAGTGGCCATGATCTGTACCCGGCCGCAGGGCACGTTCGAAAAACTCCAATGGCCGGAGTTATCGGCTATTACTGTCGACTGTCGGTTCAGGCCGTTCAGTGTTACGTGGACGCGGGGAATCGGTTCATTGGTGGTGGAGTTCATTGTGTTGCCATCCACCGCGCAATCGGTTTTGACGGGAGCCTGTTGCTGGGCGGATGCTACGGCCGTCAACGCGAGAAATGCAAGAATCGCCCGCATAAATCTAATACCCGGGATCCCAAAGCTCAACGTTTACGGCCTGGTTAGGCGCTATCTTCTCCGGAAGGCGCAGTTCATAATAGCCGCCCCAGTCTGAGCGAAGGCAGGCCCGACTCCCGGAAGGTAGGCTGTCGATGCGAATCCGCTCCTGCATATACGTAGCGAGGGGGCACCCGCGTTGCGGGTTGGCGTTTGCAGGAACGAGACTCAATGAGGCGCCCTTAAATGGAATCACCCACGCGCCCTCCGTAGTGGTGTGAAACCAAAAAACCACTGCGCCATCGTCGAAGGGCGCGATTGGGCCGAGGTTGCTGCGGTCGGTGACGCACCAGCCTGGCGCCCCTAGATTCACTTCGCACAGGTCGGTCATCTCGATTTCCCAGTGCCGGCCGCCGCCACGGAGCAGTTCATGGTCACTGATATGAATGCATTCGGTGACCGTCCCGAGATCTGTGACTGCTCCTGGCAGGACGCGTACGGCTTTGCGCAAGACGTGACCCTCGACGCTAACTGAGTATTGCCCCGGTGGAAGATCCGGGAATCGAAACCCGTTCCCCGAGTCGAAGCCTCCGGTAAACCGCTTCGAATTGTCGGCCTCGTCGATTACCTCAACTTCGTCTTCTCGATGCACACCGCACCCGCCCGCCGAGCCAATCAGCCCCGTCGCCGCCGGCAGAGACAAAGCGCCCACTAGCCAACACGTCGCCAATCGATACCGAAGTTTCACCTACAATTCAGCGTAGCGCTTCGGAATCAAAAGTGTAAGGGCGTCCGGGACCGTCGTAATCGTCGCCGGCAGATTTCCGATTGCCTCGCCATCGGTCTGCACATAAATCCGGTTGTCGTCGGGCGCGCGCAGCACCGCCTGCGTGGCACGGCACACCGTTACGCCCGGAGTATCGTAGAGGGTATTCGTCACTACCGCGCCGAAGAAGCGCAGATAATCCTGCCATTCGTACTCCTCGAAAATCACGATTTCGAAATCGCGGTCGGTTAGTTTAATGCGCCGGGCAATCTGAAAATCGCCGCCATAATTGCGCACGCGCGTGATCAGCGCGAAACTGGCCTGCCGGTCCACGCCGTCGACACAGATATGGAAGCGGGGTACGGGGCGACCGAGTTGCCGGAATCCGCCGTGCCAGTAGGCCAGCTTTCCCAGCCGCGCCTTAAGATCCAGATCCAGTTCGTAAACGATCCGTGCATCGAGGCCCACCCCCGCCATCAATACGAAATGGCGCCGCGGAAGGCCGGTACGATCGAGCGCACCGAGGGAGATCCGCGTGGGAACGGCATGGAGCAACTGCACGGCCGCGCGGTCGGGACGATTGCTCAGACCCACTTCATTAGCGAGTACGTTGGCGGTACCGGCGGGCAAGGCGCCGAACGCTACCGGCGACCCGGCGATGCCGTTGACAGCCTCATTGATGGTGCCATCGCCACCCGCGGCAAGGATCAGATTGCAGCCGTCTTTGATGGCCGCGCGCGCGAGTTCTCCGGCCTTGTTGGGTCCGGTGGTGGCGTAGAGCTCCACCTGCCTGCCGGCTTTGCGGAAGATCTCGACGGCATCGTCCAGACGCACCCGCTTACTTCCTCGCAGCCCGCCGGCGAAAGGATTGTAAACGATGCCAATCTGATGGAGTGAGTGCGAGATAATTTTAGAGCCAGTCGAATCAACCGATTATAGCGAACATGCACGCCACCATTTCCCCGGACGACGCTTCGAAAAAGGCCGAGGCACTGCGCGAGACCATCCGCCATCACGAACACCAGTACTACGTACTCGATCAACCCGAGATCAGCGACGCTGAATATGACGCTCTGATGAGAGAGCTGCAGCGCATCGAAAAGGAACATTCGGAACTGGTGACGCCGGATTCGCCGACGCAGCGTGTGGGCGGCAAAACGCGCGAAGGATTTCAGAAGATCGCGCACAGTTCGTCGATGCTCAGTCTGGATAACGCGCTCGATGAGGCGGAATTGCGCGCCTTCGACGCGCGCGTCCGGGACCTGCTGGGTGGCGTCGGGTTCCGTTATGTGGCGGAGCTGAAGATGGACGGACTTTCTATGGCGGCGCGTTATGGCGAGGGCTATTTCCGCCAGGCGATTACGCGGGGCGACGGCTCGGTGGGCGAGGACGTCACGGAAAACGCGCGCACCATTCGGTCGCTGCCGCTGCGTGTCAGGGATATAGAGACGTTCGAAGTGCGGGGCGAAGTGGTAATGAACCGCAAGGCCTTCGACCGCCTCAACGCGGAGCGCGAAGAAAAAGGGCTCACGCGTTTCGCCAATCCCCGCAATGCGGCGGCGGGCTCTCTACGGCTTCTCGAGACCAGCGTCACGGCCGCGCGGCGTCTTGATTACTACGCCTATTTTCTGCTCGATGAGAAAGGACGGCCCCTGTTCGACAGCCACTGGAAATCCCTCGACTGGCTGGTTCAGCACGGTTTCAAGGTCAATCCAAAGCGCAAACTATGCACGGATATCGAGGAGGCACTGAAGTTCTGCCGCGAATGGGAAGCGCAGCGCGAAGCACTCCCTTACGAAATCGACGGCGTGGTGCTTAAGGTCGACAGCATCGCGCAGCAGGAACGGCTCGGCTACACGGCGAAAGCTCCGCGCTGGGCTATCGCGTTCAAATACGCAGCCCGGCAGGTGGATACAGAAGTCCTCGACATCGGCGTGCAGGTGGGGCGCACGGGGGCGCTCACTCCGGTCGCATATCTCGATCCGAAGATCGTGAGCGGGGTCACGGTCTCGCGCGCCACTCTCCACAATGAAGACGAGATCGCGCGCCTGGGTCTGCAGATCGGTGACACCGTGGTGGTGGAACGCAGCGGCGATGTGATCCCGAAAGTGGTTCGGGTCAAGATGCAGGGCACGCACCGGCGCCCTTTCCGTATGCCGAAGCACTGTCCCGTGTGCGGCGGCCTCGTGGTGCGCGAAGAAGGCGAAGCCGCCAGCCGTTGCATCAATCTCGATTGTCCGGCGCGGCTGAAGGAATCGATCCGGCACTTCGCTGCGCGCGGGGTGATGAATATCGATGGCCTGGGCGACGCGCTCATCGATCAGCTGGTCGAGAGCGGCCTCCTCAAAGGCGTGGCGGATCTGTACGATCTCACCGTCGACGAATTGGCGGGACTGGAACGTATGGGGCCTAAATCGGCGGCGAATATTGTGAACAATATCGATCGTTCGCGTTATCTGCCTCTGCCCCGCGTCATCAATGCGCTGGGGATTCGTTTTGTGGGCGAACGGACGGCGGAGTTTCTGGCCGAGCATTTCGGCTCGCTCGACAAGATCGCCGCAGCCAGCCGGGACGAACTGCAGGGGGCCGAGGAAGTGGGTCCCAAAGTGGCCGAGAGTATTTTTGCTTTCTTTCGCGAGCCGCAAAATCAGCAATTGCTGGAACGTTTGAAAGCCGCGCGTCTGTCGTTCGAATACACGCCAAAGTTGCGGTCACTGGGGCCGCTGGCGGGCATGACCTTCGTTCTCACCGGCACCCTGCCGCACTTGACGCGCGAGGAGGCGAAGGAGAAAATTGAGGCGGCGGGCGGAAAGGTGGCCGCCGCGGTCAGCCGAAAAACCACTTTCGTGGTGGCGGGCGACGACGCGGGATCGAAACTCGATAAAGCCAAAAAGCTGAATGTCGCGGTGATCGACGAATTTGGGTTAATCGCCCTGCTGGCGGGGGAACCGTGAAGGCCCTTCGCCGCGTCGTACTCTTCGGGATCTCTTTACTCACCATGCCGGGCATGGCACAATCGCAAACTTCAGATTCGGCGTGGGAGCGCATTGTCGACCGCTATTTTGACGAGGCGGTGTTCCGTTATACTCCGAGCACCGCCACTACCAACGGGTTCCACGAGTGGGATGCGAAGCTCGAAGATCTGTCGCATGCCGCCATCCAGCAGCGCATTGAGGTGCTGCATCGGTTTGAGCGCGAGGTGAGCGATTTTCGCGGCCAGGCGCCGGATCGCGATTTGGTGCTGGGCGACATTCATGCCAATCTGCTGGCGCTCGAATCCATCCGCATGTGGGAGAAGAATCCGGACGCCTATTCGAGCGCCGCGAGTAACGGGGCTTTCGTCATCATGAGCCGCAAATTCGCTTCGGTCGATTCGCGCCTCGTGTCGCTGATTGCGCGTGAAAAGCAGATGCCGAAATTATTCGCGGCGGCGCGCGACAATCTGAAGAATCCACCGCGTGTCTATACCGAAGTGGCCATTGAGCAACTGCCGGATATCATTGCATTTTTTCAGAACGATGTTCCGCTGGCTTTCAAAGACGTGTCGAGCGCCCAGCTACGCGGCCAGTTCGTGCAGAGCAATGCGGCGGTGGTCGAAGAGTTGAAGTCATACCTCGCGTGGCTGAAGAGCGATCTGCTGCCGCGCTCGAATGGCGATTTCCGGCTGGGCGCCGATAACTACCGCAAGAAGCTGCTGTATGACGAAATGGTCGACATTCCGCTCGACAAACTTCTCAAGATCGGGTTGGAGGATTTGCGTCGCAACCAGCAGCGACTCCGCGACACCGCGAAGAAGATCGATTCCAACAAGACTCCGCGGCAAATTCTAGACGAGGCGGAGAAGAACCATCCCGCGCCCGACAAATTGCTGCCGGCGTTTCGGGACACCCTGGACGGCTTGCGAAATTACATCGCCGCGCGTCGCCTGGCCACAATTCCTTCCCAGGTGCTTCCCATTGTGGAAGAGACGCCGCCCTTCATGCGCGCTCTGACATCGGCTTCGATGGACATGCCTGGTCCCTATGAAAAGGTCGCGAAGGAGGCGTTCTTTAACGTGACGCTGCCGGACAAAGGCCTGAATGCGCGCGACGTCGAGGAATATATGCAGGGCTTCAATCGCGGCGTAATCGTCAGCACGGCTATTCATGAGGCGTATCCCGGGCATTATCTGCAGGGCCTCTGGCTGGAACGTGCGCCCTCGAAAGCACGCAAGCTGATCGGCGCGAACACCTATATCGAAGGCTGGGCGCATTACTGCGAGCAGATGATGCTCGACGAGGGCTATGGAAACGGCGATTTGAAACTGCGTTTGGGGCAGTTGCAGGACGCGCTGCTGCGCAATGCCCGGTATGTGGTGGGAATCGAGATGCACACCGGGAAGATGACGTTCGACCAGGCGGTTGAATTTTTTGTGAAGGAAGGCTTCCAGACGCGTTCGAACGCGGTGAAAGAGACGAAGCGCGGCACGTCCGATCCCACGTACTTGTATTACACGCTCGGAAAGCTGGAGATTCTAAAACTGCGCGAGGATTACCGGAAGGCGCGCGGTGCGGCCTTTACGCTCGAAGAATTCCACAATAAGTTCCTGAGCCAGGGGATGCCGCCGATTAAGATTGTGCGCCGGGCTATGCTGGGGAACGACTCGCCGGTCTTGTAGCAGGCGGTAGGTCTGAAAAAGTCTACCTTCGGCCTGCGCCTTCAACATAAAGGCGAAAAAGGGCGGCTCAGCTCTATATCCTTCGGCCAATACATCCGATAAGTATCCAGAGGGCTGGATTGACAGGATGAAGATATATGCCGGCTTTCTGCGCTGGGCAGCGCGGGGGCGCAGTTTTGAGGCCGAGGCGGCGAAACTGGCCGACTCCACAGCCGCCCTGATTCGCGAAACGGAACCCGATTTTCTGCGGCTGGCGGACGATCTGAAGGCTCTTTATGCCGGGGCGGCGGAACTGGGGCGCACCACGGCGGCGCAGGCATCGTCCATGCGGACTACCCTGGGCGAGTGCAATCTGACGGGACCGATGGGGGTAGCGAGCGTTCTGCTCGACAAACTTCACGGCGGGCTGGCGGAGACCGGCCGTGAGCTCAATTCGCTGGTCGAAGTTTGTTCGGCCATAAGGCAGTTGCTCCATCTGGGCCGACAAATCAGGCCCATAGCGGTTTTTCTGCGGACAGCGGGGTACAGCTTTCGGGTCGAGAGCGCGCGCCTTGAAGCTACGAGACAGACATTTGGCGCCTTTTCCGAAGAATTAGGAACACTGGCCGGGCGGATCGGCGAACTGGGCGACGAGATCGAGAGTCGCGCGGAGTCGGCGCATACGGAACTCGCCCATCTGGTTCAGGCGATAACCGCCGACCTGAATCAGCTTCGCGAAATTGCCGGCCGCACCGGCCCTATCGTGCGCGACACCTGCGAAGACACGCAGCAGATGCTCGATTCGTCTTTGAGCGCGCTGGAACAATCCGAGGCCCGTACAGTCGCCATCTCACGTCACGCGGGAGAAGCCATTTACCACTTGCAGTTTGGCGATATCGTCCGCCAGAAGCTGGAACATATCGGCGCCTCGCTCACGGAATCGGCTGCATCGCCGGACAGGGCCGACCAAATCCTCGCCGTGCAGCACGCCCAGATCGAGATGGTCATGGGCGAAATCCGCTCCGTGCGCGACGGACTTTCACAAGCCTTCGCCGGTCTGAAGATCGAGGGCGGACATCTGGCGGAGACGGTC
Organism: Terriglobia bacterium; assembly: GCA_963719785.1. GTDB lineage: Bacteria > Acidobacteriota > Terriglobia > Bryobacterales > Bryobacteraceae > BOG-234. The sequence goes on along the minus strand of CAVRCX010000017.1, from coordinate 59,435 downwards.
CACTATCTGCAGAGCGGCGCCGCCGGCCCATCGTCCCTGTCCAGCCCTTTTGAAAACCTGAAAAAACACCTCCTCCATCTCGAGGAAGTGACCTCTCGCGGGGCCGGCCTGCGCGAACAGTCGCAGCGCTCGTGGCGGCGCGCGATGGAGGCATCGGGCGAAGTCTGCCGCTCGATGGACCAGGTACGCGAGATCAATTTCCGCATGCACCTGCAATCCCTGAATGCCATCATTAAAACCGAATGGCTGGGCGAGGAGGGGCGGACACTGCGGGTTCTTTCGACCCACATGCACACCATGTTTCGCGAATCGAACGCGTTGGTGGCCGACACGGCGGCGGTGCTCGCTGCCATAGGGCGCCTGGCCGATAACGGCATCAGCGGTGAAGACGGGGCGGCCAGTTTGAAATCCCGGCTGGCGGGCGATCTGGATGCGGTGGATCGCGCCCAGCAGGAATTGCAGCGTACGATCGATGCGGCCGCCGCTCTTTCGCGCCGCCAGGCAGATCGATTGGAACAGGCCCATAAGAGTCTGGAATTTCTCGCGGTGGCTTCCACGCGCCTCGAAACTCTATCCCTTGGAATCGCCGGGCTGCGGAAAGAAATTTTTCCTCTTAAAACCCGGCACGCGGGCGCAGCTGTGTTCGATTCCGGGGCGGCCATTGAGCTTTACACCATGGCCAGCGAGCGCGACGTGCACCACCGTCTTCTAAATGAAAAACCGGAGTTCGCGCAACCTGTCCCCGCGGGCGCCGGCGCAGAGGCCAGCTCAGAAGACGATAACATCGAGTTTTTTTAGACGCAAAAAGGAAGCCAGTGCATGAGTAAGAGCATTTTGACCGTCGACGATTCCGCAAGTATGCGGGAGATGATCAGCTTCACCCTGCGCAATGCGGGCTACCACGTCATCGAAGCCGTGGATGGCGTAGACGCGATGGCAAAGCTTGCCCAAACGCCCGTGCACATGCTGATTACCGACCTCAACATGCCCAGGCTCGACGGTCTGGGGCTCATCCGGCAGGCGCGCGCGCTGCCGTCCTGTAAATTCATTCCGATCGTGATGCTGACCACCGAATCGCAGGACGACAAGAAGCAGGCCGGGCGCGCGGCGGGCGCCAGCGGATGGATCGTCAAGCCGTTCCGCGGCGAGCAGCTGGTGGCTGTCGCCAGAAAATTCCTGAATTGAAGTTGTCAGGCGTCAGAACTTGCGCGACCACTCCTTCGGCCAGCGCTCCACCACGACCTTCTTATCCGTATAGAATTCAACGCCGTCGCGCCCCTGCCCATGCAGCACCCCGAGGAAGCTGTCTTTCCATCCGCTGAACGGGAAGTATGCCATCGGCGCAGCCACCCCGATATTCACGCCGATATTGCCGCAAGGCGCTTCGTAACGGAACTTGCGCGCGGCCGCTCCGCTTGACGTGAAAATAGACGCCTGATTGCCGTAGGCGCTGCGCGCAATAACCGCGATGGCCTCATCGAGATCGTTGCAGGACTGCATGGCAAGCACCGGACCGAAGATCTCCGTAGTGTTCAGCTCACTATCGGGGCCAAGATCGGTCAGAATGGTCGGCTTCAGGAAAGCCCCACGCTCGCCGCCTTCGATCTTCGGATCGCGGCCATCGACAATCGCCCTGCCGCCTTCCCGCAAGCCCTTGCCAATCAGCCCCTCGATGCGCGTCTTGCTGGCCTGGGAAATTACCGGTCCCATCTGGATGCCTTCAGAGAGTCCGTTGCCCACCTTAAGGCTATTGGCAATATCGGCGATGGCCTGCGTGAAGGGCTTCCCCGCATCTCCCACCGTGATAGCCGCGGACACCGCGAGGCAGCGCTGGCCGGCGCACCCGAACGCGCTGTCGCTCACGATCTTGGCGCTCATTTCGAGATCGGCATCCGGCATCACCACAACATAATTTTTCGCACCGCCCTGGCACTGCACGCGCTTCCCATGCGCCGCGCCTTCGGTGTAGATATAGCGGGCGACCGGCGTGGAACCGACGAAGCTGATGGCCCGCACGTCGGGATGATGCAGCAGAGCGTCGACCGCCGCTTTGCCACCCGTCACCAGGTTCACCACTCCTTTGGGCAGCCCGGTCTCATGCAGCAGTTCGACTAGCCGGCGCGAAGTGAGCGGCACGCGCTCCGAAGGCTTCAGCACGAAAGTATTGCCGCAAGCGATGGCATAAGGCAGAAACCACAGCGGGATCATGGCCGGGAAGTTGAACGGCACAATGGCCGCAGCCACGCCCAGCGGCTGCCGGATCATCGTCTCATCAAGGCCGCTCGCAATGTCTTCGAGGTTATAGCCCTGCATCAGCGTCGGGATGCCGCACGCCACCTCCACGTTTTCGATCCCGCGGGCCAGTTCGGCTCGCGATTCCACGAACGTCTTGCCGTTCTCCTGGGTGATCAGGCGCGCGATCTCGTCCCCGTGCTGTTCGAGCAGCGCCCTGAATTTGAAAAGGAACTGGATGCGGTTCTGCGGAGGAGTGCGGCGCCAATCCGGGAAGGCGGCCGAGGCTGCGCCTACAGCGGCATTGACATCCGACGCGTCCGCCATGGGCACGCGGGCCAGCACCTCCGCCGTGGCCGGATTGAAAACCTCGAAGGTCTCGGACGAGTGGCCGGGCCGCCAGTCCCCGCCCACGCAGTTCAGGAAGTCGATTTGTTGTGCGATTGCCATGACTCTATAAGACTATACGGCGCATCATACAGAAAGGAGGGAATCCGAACCATGCTGAAGTGGAATGAAGTAATGGAGTTTGCCAGGAAAGGCAATCCAGCACCCGATCACAAGGTGGTGAAGACGGAAGCGGAATGGCGCAGCCAGTTGAGCCCCGCCGAATACCGTGTGACGCGCGAAGCCGCCACCGAGCGGGCTTTCAGCTCGCCCATGTGCAATCTGTTCGAACCGGGGATCTATTCCTGCGTATGCTGCGACACGGTGCTTTTCGACGCGACGGAAAAATTCGATTCCGGCACAGGATGGCCATCATTCACCCAGCCGGTGAAGGAAAACGCCATCGCCTATCATCTGGATAACGAGTTCGGGATGACGCGCGTCGAAACCGTCTGCAACACCTGCGATGCGCATCTGGGACACGTTTTTCCCGATGGACCGCCCCCGAGCCGGCTGCGCTATTGCATGAACGCGCTGGCGCTCCGGAAAGCCCATGCCGAAGACCATATGGTATAGTGACTAGGACCGCAAGTAGTTGAATTCAGGCCCCAAAAACAACGGAGAGGTGGCTGAGTGGTCGAAAGCAGCGGTTTGCTAAACCGTTTTCAATCTTCCGGCAACTCCCATTAAATCAAACAAATCCCCTTTCCAGCCAAGGATTTGCAGGCAGCGCCTCTTCATTTGTTTCCACGGGATTTCACTGGTTTTGACCGGGTTATAGTGACACTTTAGTGACACTTAGGGCATTTGAGGCCGTTGCCCGAGTGTGTCACTATGGCAGCGCGTAAAACACCTGGCTTCCGATAGTTACAGGGAACTCTTCCACATCGCAGGCTGAACTCAGCCCCCAATTGGGGCCGAGATCAGCCGTCAATGCCGGATCTGATACTCGCTGTCGTCCAGTGCTCTCCGCAGCCATTCCGGGCATGGTTGGCACCGGTAAGTGATGCGACCGCTCCTGGCGGACAAGACGAGTTGCGGCTCCCGATTCGGAACGGTGTTATCAAAAACAAGAATCTCGTCCATCCCCCGAACCGCTCGCGGCAGATTCTTCATGCTCGCTTCGTGAATTTTTCGCAATTGATCTGCCGGCGCTGAGTGACCCCCGGCCTGTGCCCGCGCGATAACGCGGTTCAGATTCTGAGCGAAGTCGTTCAAGGCGATATAGCGCATGTGTACCTCGAACCCCTCAGCGCGGGCGCTGTCCGCCTGATCGAAAGTGACGGTGCTCCGCAGCGTAGTCTCGATCGCGAAGCTTTGATGATTTCGAATGTGGTCTTCGACAAACCGCTCGAAATTTTTGTTCACGACCGCGCGGATTTCCAGCGGAATGCCCTGATAAGACCCATTGTTAAGTACGGCGCTTCGATCATCAGCATTAAACGAATCGACGCCAAAACTGCCGACAGGGAAGGCAATAGATTTTCCGCTGCCGGGAGGACCGGCAACAACGATCATTCTCGGGCGCATCAACCGCCGAAATCGCGCTTCGCTCCCGGACGCATGTCGGGGGGCAATTCATTGTCGATCAGGTCCCCGTGTTCATCCACAATCCCGAGATCCCTGAGATGTTGGAACGCAGCCTTCACGCGCTCGCCGGCTTTCCGCGCTTCCTGCTCATTGAATTCTGCCATTTCGTCAAGGTCCCCGGTGTTTACCGTCGCCCACGTCAGCTCGGTCTTTTGGATCATAGAGCTGTTACCAAGATACGGCATGCCGGTTGCCGGCGGCAACGTTGGTGATGCCGAAATCAGGACACCATGCCCGAGTCCATGGTCGGCGGTGAAGTTTATAAAATCGGGGTGGCGTCACTGGTCGATTTATCCGGCGTGAAGATCAGAGTGATTCAGGTTCGTGGCGGCTGGGAGGCTACGTGGACCTTCACGCGATCGCGTCGAATGGAATCGATCTGGCAACGGGACTGGCTGCTGTCCGGGCAATCGACAGAAGCTTGACCCGCCCACGAGTATTCGAGCCCCGCAGTTCTATGGTGACGGAACACTGGATCGGATACTGGAAGGCATGAGGCGAGATCTGACACGCTGGGGCCAGCAAGTTGATCCGGGGAAGCTGCCCGCATTGCGGCCGCAGCGGGGCCTGAGTCCGGGAGGGATGGAGGTATGACACTCAACGTTCCTTATCCGCCTGACCTCCTGCGAATAGCTCGAAAGGTGGTCTGGTATGACCAGCCGGAACAAACCCTGGAAGATCTGGATACATTTCTGGCCCACCTGATGGTGTATGGTTCGCCGGCGGATGTGGCCGTGACCGGGCGATACGTGCCGGTTGAAGAATTCCGAAGGGTGCTGGAGAATGCTCCTGCGGGACTGTTTACACAAGAGGTCCGGCAGAAATGGCATGAAGAGCTGGGAATGCCATTGCAACCGCTTCCCCGGCGCCGGTTCCCCGACGGCTCGTTCGGCCCGGAACCGGGCCACTTCTTTGGCAGATAGTTGGATTCCATTATCGGCAGCCCGCCGTGAACTTGCACCGGAGGCGTCGGAATGACTATTTCACGCCCCGCTCCTTGCTTCGGCGATATCCCGTGAGGACAGGTCCCCTGTCGTCAGAGACGCGCCGAGCCAGTTTGCCAACGTCGGCGCGACGCTCCGCATACTGCATGTTCCGGATGAGTCGGTTCATATCCATGTGTACCGCCCGGCTTGATCGCGCTGACTGGCGGACCGTGCAAAGCGCTACCCAGCGTTGAACCCAGGCTTGATGTCGACGACAAATTCGGCGCTGGAGGTTCTTCCCAGAGCGGCGATTCACTGCGGCTCAGTATCCAATTGATGCCGTTTGCCGGGTCAGCCGTAAAGTTGAGGAGCAGTTTTTCGACCCCTGCGCGCACATTCTGGTCGCGCGGGTCCTCGAGACCAATTCAGGCGAAAATTTGGGTCTGAATCTCCCCAGCTACGTTGGTCAGGCGGAAGTCCCGGCCCGCGTAACGGTAGGTCAATTGCTCATGGTTGAGGCCCATCAATGCCAGCAGCGTCGCATGGAGGTCGTTAATGTGCATCCGGTTTTCCACGGCTTTGAGGCCAAATTCGTCGGTTGCGCCGTAACTGAAGCCCTTCTTGACACCTGCTCCGGTCAGGAACATAGAGTATCCAGTAACGTTATGGTCGCGGCCGTCGGCCCCTTGAGCCGTAGGCAGTCGTCCGAACTCAGAGCCGAAGAGCACCAGAGTGTCCTCTAAAAGACCGCGCTGTCCAAGATCGGTCAGCAATGCCGAGGTAGCTTGGTCAACGCGACGCGACTGCTCGATCAAACCATCGTGCAAATTGGTGTGATGGTCCCAGCCGGGCTGCCGGATCTCGACGAACCGGACTCCCGCTTCGCTTAGCTTACGGGCCATCAGGCACTGGCGGGCAAAGGAGCCGTCAAGACCCGGCTTGACTCCGTAAGCATCCAGAACATGCCGGGGTTCTTTCGAGATATCCAGCAGGGAAGGCACGTTATCCTGCATCCGGAAGGCGAGTTCATACGACTTGATAACACCGTCGACCGCGTCAGGCGCACCACGCCGGGAGGCCAGGCTGCGATTGAAGTCCTGAATCAAATTGATTTGCTGGCGCTCCAGATCTCTCGGCGTCGCAGCCTCAATGTTGGGCAAATAGCCCTGATCGCTGATCGCGGTCCCCTGATAGTAGGCGGGGAGGAAGGCGCTGCCGTAGTTGGTCGCGCCGCCGAAATCGACTGGCGGATTGATGGCGATATAACCCGGCAGGTCCTGATTCTCGGTGCCAAGGCCGTAGAGAATCCAGGATCCCCAACTCGGCCTTGTCAACGCAGCATTGGAGCTCCCCGTGTGCAATTGTACGACGGCCTGCGGGTGGGCTGGGGTATCCGTATAGAGGCCCCGCAAAAAACAGAGTTCGTCGGCATGAGTCGCGATGTTGGGCAGCAATTCCGAAAACCAGGCTCCGGAGTTCCCTTGTTGCCTGAACTTGAATTTGGAGGCTGTGAGCGTCCCGCCGCCGGGGCCGGGCGAGCCATCGCGCTTTGCCAATTCGGCCTTGTACTCGAAGGTGTCCAAACTCGACATCGCACCTTCCATGAACAGGAAGATGATGCGCCTGGCTTTGGCGGGCATTGGCGGCCGCCTGGGCGCGAGCGGGTTCAGGGCGTTTGGCTCTGCCGCGGAAGCCTTTCGAGCCGCCGACCCAAGGAGTCCGGCAAGAGCAAGACGGCCAAATCCGGCACCGGCCGCACATAATACGCTGCGGCGGGTGGTGACGGAACATTCCTCTTTTTTAGACATATATGAATTCTCCCGATATTTCCGCAATAAGGCGCTGCTAGCGCACGAACTGGAACTCCGCGGACCCATACAGAGCCTGTACAAAAGCGCCCCATGCCGCTTCGACAGCGCTACCGGGGATAATCGTCAGCGAAGGGTCTTCGGTAGGCGCCTTGACCTCAAAGATCTCCTGATCCTGAGTCAGGCCGTCCGAACGTTCAACGCCAGCGGTAACGTCGCCTGGCGCCCATTCAGTACGAGCCGGGCGCGCCGGACTCGACATCCCGGAGCCAGGGTGTGCCTTGAGCCAGGTGGCCGAATACTGCTCCAGGAATGTCCTGACCTTCGCCGTCTCCTTCACGTTTGGATCCCGCCCAAGGACCAGTTCGTAGGCTTCGCGAATCCGCGCGGCGTCGTTGGCATACTCCGGCGTAAACAGGTTCTCGGCGAGAATCAGCGACTCCCGGCGCGCAAACGATGAGTTCAGCATGAACAGCGACTGAGTCGGAACGGTAGTCGCTTCACGCTGTCCCGTTACCAATGTTTGCACTACAGGGTCAAAAGCCGCGATCGCCCGGGGTGTCTCGCCGCGAAGCAACGGGAGATAAACGCTTCGGTACCGACTGCGGTCGGCCGAGTTCAGAATGGAGGCCACTGCCGGTCCGTCGTCGCGAATCTCGATCATGCGCAGGGCCATCGACGGCGAGCCTGCCGGGCGATCCAGATCAAGCTGGCCGGCCGCCGCCAGCAAGCTGTCACGGACCTCCTCAGCTTCCAGACGCCGGGGCGCATGCCTCCAGATCAGGCGGTCCGCAGGATCGACGTCGCTGTACCCGGGTGGAACTTCCGTACCCAGGCGATACGCGTGGCTCAATACGATTTCGCGTACCAGCTTCCGGGTGGACCATCCATCACGGATGAACTTCCGGGCCAGATAGTCGAGCAGCGCGGCGTTGGCAGGCTTGTCACCCATCGAGCCGAAGTTGTCCACAGTGCTGACAATCCCCGTCCCAAACAAGTGTTGCCACACTCGATTGACATAGACGCGCGGCGTCAGCGGGTTTTCCGGACTGGTAATATACTGCGCCAGTTCCAGCCGACCGCTGTGGTCCGCCGGAATTATCGGCTCGTCAGGGAAACTAACGAGCGACAAAAAGGCGCGCGGGACAACCGGCCCGTGGCGCTCTTCAACGCCTCGTATGCGAACCGTGGCGTCAGTCGCTGCGGCGTCGCGGACGCTGTGGATTCCATAGCCGCGATCGCCCGGATCGCTGATGAGGGTCAGCTCCACATTCAGACGGTTGTAAGCCTTCTCGAGTGCCTCGCTTTGCTTCTTCTGTTCCGCGGTCAAAGGACTTCCGTCGCGATTCTCTTTGCTTGCCTCGAACGCTTTTTTCGCCCCCTCGGTTTCGGTCTTGAGCTTTTCGACCCGATCAGCCGGAACAGGGGGGGCCTGGGAGGCCGTGCTCATATAAGCGAGCAACTTCGGGAGCATAATACTGCAAGCCGGAGCCGCCCATTCTGCTGGTCAGACCCACGGCATCTTCCGTGCTGGTGAAAATGCCGGCCAGAGCGTAGTAATCCTTTGTCGGTATCGGATCAAACTTATGGTCGTGGCACCGGGCGCAGGAAACAGTGAGCGCCATCGTCGAGCGAGTAACCGTATCGATCTGGTCGTCGACGTTGTCCATCTTGAAGCGGGCCTTGAAGCGCTGATTCACATCTTTCGGTCCCAAAGCCAAAAAGCCTGTGGCAATGAGCAGACGGTCGCGTTCAACCGGCGTTTCCGCCGGCAGCATATCGCCGGCAAGCTGTTCCTGAATAAACCGGTTAAAGGGAGTATCGCGATTGAAAGCGTCAATCACGTAATCGCGATAGCGCCAGGCGTTGGGATAAGGCATGTTACGCGAGGGCCCGGAAGATTCCGCGTACCGCGCCACGTCGAGCCAGTGACGCCCCCACCTCTCACCGTACTGCGGCGAGGCCAGCAAGCGATCGACGAGCTTGCCATAAGCCTCAGGGGAGTGGTCTTTTTCAAATGCTTTGATCTCAGATGGGGAGGGCGGAAGACCCGTCAGGTCATACGTCAAGCGGCGGATCAGGGTATCGGGATCGGCGTCCTTGACGGGGGCAAGCTTCTTCTCGGCGAGTTTCGCCAGAATGAACGCATCGACATCGGAGGAGAGCCAGGCTGTGTTGGCAACTGCGGGAACTTTGGGATCGGCGATCGGCTGCCACGCCCAATGAGTCGCCCTTTGCGTCTGATACCTGGCAAGGATTTTGGCCGGCGTATCCGGGAGTTTCTCGGTTTCGTCCGGCCATGCTGCGCCGTCTTTGATCCACGTCTCCAGAACGGCGATCTCTTCCGGAGGCAGCGGCACGGTGCTCTCCTGGGGCATTCGCTTCTTAGGGTCGGTGGCCTTTATCCGCTTGATGAGAGTGCTGTCCTCCGGGAAACCAGGGACGATCACCGGCCCTGAGTTGCTGCCGGCGAAGATGCCGATTCCCACGTCCACGCGCAGTCCGCCGGCTTCTTTGAACGCGTCGGAATGGCAATTGTAGCAGCGGTTGACAAAGATGGGACGAACCTTTTTCTCGAAGTAGGCCAGCTGCTCGGCAGTAGCCGGGCGGGGATAGGCTACGGCAGCGCCTTTGGCGGCGCTGGCCGAGGCACGAGCCGCCGGAGCGGCGCTCACGGTCTTCGGGGGCCATACGGCGCCTTGCTCGATCCACTTCCTCAGATCGGCGATTTCGTTCGCCGGGAGGGGGTCGTCTCCCAGCGGCATGCGCACCCTGGTATCGGTCGAGGTGATTCGGCGCACAAGGACGCTCTCATCCGGCTTCCCGGGGACGATCGCCGGGCCGGAGTTTCCCCCTTTCACCAGCATCTCGCGATTGTCGAGACTCATTCCACCCGAGGTTCTCGTATCCACGGAATGGCAACTCGAGCACCGGCTGGCAAGAACCGGCTGGACGTTCTTTTCGAAGAACGCCGCCTGCTCGGGAGTGGGCGATTGCGAATCTGCGGGAGCCGCGGCAAGGAGTGAAAAGAGGCCTGAAAGGATGATGCCGCCAGTCAACGACGTCATGGCAACGAGCGCCGGAGAGACGGACCTGCTTCTTCTGAAACGTACACTCATGCGGGGAACCTCGGGGAATTCCTGCGCGAGGGTCTTCCATCCTCGAAGCCCGGAATTGTGAAGTCTTCGGGCGCGTGATCGACCCTTCTCAAAGCTCAAGTAGTATAAATACACTTACTTGATAGAATATGGGGCCATATGTGGCGGTGTCAACATGTTTTTGGCCATTGGCAACGACCAGTTCAGTTCGTCATTGGCGAACATTTCTGTAACTGATTGATAAAAAAACGGATAAAACTCGCGATGAGTCAGAACCCACTTACAGTCAAGCTTCCACAAATAACGGTGATTCGGTCCCTGGGTGGTGATAAAATTTTGACTGTAGTATTTCAGTCGACATCTCATCCAGACTGATGGTTTGGGTTTTTCATTAATTTATGATGTCCGTCGGTCAAGCGAGATTTTCCGGCGGACATGTGCGGCAGGGAAATGAATCGGGAGGTGTTTTTAGTGTTTCGTATACCACGGCCAAGGATTAAATAGCGCTATTTCTGGTTGTTTCTGCCGCTGATTCCAGTCGCTTTTATTGCGCAAAACGCAACTCCCGCCGCGAACCCGCTGACGTTCCGCATCATCTTCGGCGAGTCTGATTCCGTGCCCACGCGATGGGATGGCGAGGTGGCCGTTTCCGGTGCGCGGGTGACAAAAATCGAACCGTGGCGCGCGGGTGACAACGACCGTATCGACGGGACGCGCGGCTGGCAACTCGGCACCGTCGCGAGTCCACCCGGTACCGCTCAGCGTTTGGGGAAGGTCGCGCCGAAGGGTCTGATCCTGACTGCGGAGGGCGCCGCCGAAGCGACGCGCTTCGACGTCACCACGCTAAACGTCGGCGCGGCCAGGAGAAATACGTTTCAGTGGACGTGCTCATGAGATCACGCGCCGCAGACGGCTCGCCGAGCCCTCTATTACCTTGTGGGTCCAAACACCCAGGACTCGCGAACCCTTACGAAAAGCTCGTCGCCGCATTTAATCTCCAGCCGCGAAGCCGCTCTACGTCTGCGCTGAGAACGCGTTTGCGATATCACAGGTCGATGACACCGATTCAACCCAGGGCGTTCAACAGATTCGCGGTCGTTTCCCATCTGCTGTCACGGGCAGCAGATCGCTTTGGCCCGCGAGCTGATCGGGCACCAGGGCGCATAGGGGGCGGCATCTCGCCGCGGTCCGAATCGGGCTATTGGGTAATCTTCAGATTGGCGAAGTAGCCTTCGGTGCCGGGTCCCACCCATAGCGCCACGGGGCCTTCCGAATCGCCGAGTTTCAGATCGTCCACAATGAGGCAGGGCTGAGCAGCGTCGTGGACATAGAGGCGCGCCTTGGTTCCCTCGATCACGATGCGATAGCGGGTCCAGACTCCCGGTTCAAGATCGACGTAGGATTCGTACTTATCGGGCGATTCCTTGCGAAGGCGGTCGAAGTCGTACTCGGGTTGGGCGCCGTACTGGGCGGAATGGTTGCGCCGCACCTGGTCGTCGGCGCGGCCGTTGGTGGGGCGGAGGTAGATGTACTCGTAGCGGTCGCCCTGCATGCGGAAGGCGATGCCGATGAAGCCGCGCGCACCAGCGATGGCGTTCACCGCGGGTTTGCCTGCGAGGTCGACCTCAATCGTACCGTTGTGAAAGCGACTGCCCTTCACGATGGCGTAGGACCGTCCATTCGCGGCGGTGGGAAAGGCGTCGATGCGGACGGCGGCCCTTCCTTGATAGATGGTATTGACGGCAGAGACCCCGTGGGCTTCGAGTTGTTCAGCACTCTGAGCGCAAAGCGGCACCACCGCCAGGAAGGCTAACAGGCATCTCATGTTGAGCTTTGTTCATCCCAGCGCGGCTGCCACACGGCCTGCGAAACGAAGCCAGGCAAGGGCAAAGCGACCTGCCTTGTTTGGAATATCTATCATGTCTATACGATATATCTCGTTCCGCTACAAGAGTCAACAGAATCTTGACATTAGTCCAGTAAACCTATATACTTGCAGACTTAATTGTATTGGTTTGTCATCGATTTGTCAGGTTCGTCGATCAAGAGGTGTTTTCCGGAGTCGGGAGGTCTTTGCTCGGTGCTTCGTATACTACGGCCAAGGATTAAATCGCGCTATTTCTGGTTGTTTCTGCCGCTGATTCCAGTCGCTTTTATTGCGCAAAACGCAACTCCCGTCGCGAACCCGCTGACGTTCCGCATCATCTTCGGCGAGTCTGATTCCGTGCCCACGCGATGGGATGGCGGGGTGGCCGTTTCCGGTGCGCGGGTGACAAAAATCGAACCGTGGCGCGCGGGTGACAACGACCGTATTGACGGGACGCGCGGCTGGCAACTCGGCACCGTCGCGAGTCCACCCGGTACCGCTCAGCGTTTGGGGAAGGTCGCGCCGAAGGGTCTGATCCTGACTACGGAGGGCGCCGACGAAGGGACGCGCTTCGACGTCACCACGCCAAACGGCAAGTTCTCCTTTACTCCGGCTTTGGTCAGTTTCGCGGGGAATTACCGTGCTCTCGACGGACGCGTGCGGGTGGAACGCGTTCCCCAGGTCCGTGAAATGGTGAAAGCGGACGGAGATCAGGACAATCCGGCGATGGCCGTTTCGGGCGACACTGTTTATCTCACGTACACCGAGTTCTCGCACAGCAATCGCGAAGCTGAGAGTTTCGCGCAACGCAAGCAGGCGCCAGCGAATTTCGACTGGCTGTCGCGGCCAGTCGGCGGCGATCAGGTCAAGCTGATCCACTATTCGAGGTTGAACCGCAAGTGGAGTGACCCCGAGGAGGTGTCGCCTCGCCACGAGGACGTGTTGCGTAGCGCGGTCGCGATCGATGGCAGCGGACGGGTGTGGGTGATCTGGTCGGCCAATCGCGCCGGCAATTTCGATATCTATGCGCGCTATTCCGATCGGGGCCGGTGGTCGCGGGAGGTGCGGATTTCGAGTGACCCCGGCACAGACGTAAATCCCGTGGCCGCCACCGATTCCTCGGGACGGGTTTGGGTTGCATGGCAGGCATTTCGCGGCGGAAACCTGGACATTTTGGCGGCGGTTCAAATGGGCGATCGTTTCACGCCCGAGCAGCGCGTAAGTTTTTCGCCGGCGAGCGATTGGGATCCGGCCATCGCGGCTGGCCCGCGTGGTGAGATCGCGGTCACGTGGGACACGTACGACAAGGGCGACTACGATGTATACGCGCGGGTGATGCGGTTCGGCAAAGCGGTGGAGATGGATGCGCCGGTTGCCATTGCGGCAACCGCAAGGTTCGAAGCACGCAGTTCCGCGGCTTACGACGGATCGGGCCGGCTATGGGTCGCGTACGAAACCTCCGATGAGAGGTGGGGCAAGGATTTCGGTGTCTACGACATCAAAGGTGTGTCGCTCTATCGGGGGCAAACGGTGCGGGTGCGCTGTCTGCGGGACGGCAGATTGTGGGAGCCGCAAGGATCGCTGGAGCACGCGTTGAACTTCGCACCGGGTCTCACGGGGCGCGAAGGCCCACCGGAGATGAAGCAAAATAATCCGGGTATGGCTAACGTCACCGTGCAGGGCCCTCGTAACAGCATCCCGCGTCTGGCGGCGGACTCGACCGGCCGTGTGTATCTGACCTTCCGGTCCGGTGCGGGGCTTCGTTCCCGGATCGGCAGTATTTTCCAGCAGTTTCTGACCGTCTATAACGGATCGGAGTGGACGCCGGCTGTAGAGGTTCCGCTTACCGAGGGTCCGGTCGACCTGCGACCTGCCTTGGTTGCGATCGCGCCGGGAGAGTTGCTTGAGATCGCACTGACGGACCATCGGACGCCCACGAGCGGACCGATCGGCGAGGAAACCACAGGCAGTGAAACGGAGAATCTGGATCGCGCACTGATGGCCGTAAGCGTCAAAATGACTTCCCCGGCAACCACGCTGGCGCTCAACGCGATCGGGACGCCCGCGATTCCGCCACCCGCCGACGACGTGTTGGCGGAACGGGCGGCGATCGCCGGGATGCGGGCGCAACGTTTGCGGCTTCCGGCGGGCCAGTTTCAAGTGATGCGCGGCGAATTCCACAGGCACACTGAGTTTTCGCCCGATGGTGGAGCGGATGGTCCGTTGATCGATGGTTATCGCTATCTGATTGACGCTGCAAATATGGATTGGGGCGGCTGCTGCGATCACGACAACGGCAGTGGCCGCGAGTATTTTTGGTGGTTAGAACAAAAGTTGACGGACGCCTACCACCTGGGACCCGCTTACGTCCCGATGTTTTCCTATGAGCGGAGCGTGGCTTATCCCGAAGGGCATCGGAATCTGATCTTCGTGCAGCGCGGCGTTCGCCCTTTGCCCCGGTTGCCGAAAACAGAGCCGGACTCCGCGTCGAACCCCGCGCCGGACACCCAGATGCTGTACCGTTATCTGCGGCAATACCAGGGCGTTGCCGCTTCGCATACGACCGGAACGGGAATGGGTACGGACTGGCGCGACAACGATCCGGTCCTGGAGCCGGTGGTCGAAATTTATCAGGGAGAGCGCCAGAACTATGAGATGCCGGGCGCACCGCGAACCATGACCGCGGATTTCGCGATCGGGCTGTATCGTCCGCTTGGCTTCGTTTCGAACGCGCTTAAGAAGGGCTATCGGCTGGGCTTCGAATCGTCGAGCGATCATATCTCGACGCACATCTCCTACTGCAATCTTTGGGTGACCAGCCGCACGAGGGAGGGTGTGATGGAGGCATTCCGCAAGCGCCGGATTTATGGCTCGACCGACAACATTCTGGCCGATGTCCGATGCGGCGAGCATTTCATGGGCGAAGAATTTTCGCTGAATTCACCGCCGGTAATTCGCGTGCATCTCATCGGCACGGGTCCATTTGAAAGTGTCCATATCATTCGCGATGGGAAGGAGGTCTATACGACCTCTCCGAAGACGAAGGAGGTGAATTTCGAATGGCGGGATAATGAGCCGCCGGCGAAGGGGACCACCGCCTATTACTATGTCCGCGGCGAGCAGACCGATGGGCAACTGGTGTGGGCCAGTCCGATGTGGATTCACTCGAATTAAGCGCTATTGGGACGTGAGGCGGCAGCCTCGCTCCTCAAACCGTCGCTGCAATCTCGGTCCGGACTCTACGGAAGAGCGGAGCGGGAGCGCTTTCGCTGCCCCTCGCTTTCACCTTTTGAATCTGCATCGAAGAGGAACTGGCGGCGAGGTTCGCCGGCGCGCCGCGCGTTGCGGCAGGTCGCGTCCCTCGCTATGCGGCGGCGCTTTCAGACCGGCGATTCCGCAGAGTGTGGGTTAGATATCGACAGCCGAAGTAGTCCGGCGGTGCTGCTCGCAGGCGAAGCTTCGTTTAGCGGTTCGCCGGGCATCGAACAGCGCGATGCTTGTCGCTAAAGACATCGAGAAGCTTCGGCTTGGGTGGCGCCGGAGCGGACCGCTGACGCCAGGAATTCCCCTCGTGCAGGTTTCAATGTGTGCCTCTCAAAACGCGTGGACAATCACGGCTGCCCCCGATTGCCGACAGCCGCCGGATCCGTGTCAGTAATGCGCTAGCTGTGGTGCGGTTAAGGGCCGCTGCGACAAGCATATGTGCGTATGCGGTATCGGCAGCCACACGTGTGTTGAAGGTGATTCCCCGCCGCCAATTTGCCGGGGCCTCAGGATGAACACCGCTCAGGATTACCCAACCTTGCCCGACGGCCCCCTCGACGATTGCCGGGGCTTCGTCCGGATACTTAGCAACAACCTCACCCCACCCCGTAAACTGAGGGCCATCCTCCCAATATTGATCGAGCGCCGGCCCTTCAGCCGCCGTGATCCTAACCGCCGCCTTCCGGACACCACTCTTTTCGGCCGAGTAGAAACCGAATTGCACACCCGAACTCAGATTGAAACTATTGTAGGGGGCGGGAAAACTACCTGCCAGAAAACCGCCCGCGCAGATTCCAAGGTAATTCATACCACGCTTCACAGCGTTGCGAACGCTTGCGGCCGTGCCAACCGTCAGATTCTTGCCCATCTGAACGAAATTGCCGCCAGGCACAATGAGCAATTGGTACCCGGCAACCTGCGATTCTGTCATCCGATTCAACTGAAAAGAGTTCACGGTCGAGTAGTCGAGGTGGCTGCTTTCAAGGATTGCTTCGATTGCCGCGATGTCATCACGGGACGTTCCAGCGCCAGTGAACAAAAGGATAGGTGCAGGTCCGTGTGTGCTTGCGGACCCCGGACCGCAGGCCGTCAGAGTGCCCGAAATCAGGAGGAGAGACGCAGCAATGAGGCCCCGACCCAGTGCAGAAGGCGCGGCGGGACCATGCGGGAGCCGCCTGTGTCGATGAGAATCTGACTCCGTCATCTCACTCCTGAATTGGGCCTTACATAGATGGTAACTGGCTTGCGTTACGGCTGCTCCTGTTGCCTGGAAGACGCTGATTGCGAACCAGCTCGTGCCAGCGAGTCACCGGCAACTGCAACGTGAGAATCAGAGAGCGGACCTGATAACGGTCCTCGCAAATCTCCCGGAAGTCACGGCGCTCCGGCTCGGTCAGTGTCGCCGACGTGTTGACCGGCTCCGGATATTGCGGGGAATTCGTCCCCTCCGGGATCTCGGACTAACCTCACACGCGCCCACGCGAAACAGTCACAACCCCGGCACGCCACTCCAAATCAGAAAAGCAGCTTCAAGGCAAATTGAATCTGGCGTGGGGTGTTCGCCTGGGTTGAGATGACGCCGAATTGTCCGGAGCTGAGCACCTCGTTGGGCACGCCGAACTGGACCCGGTTGAACGCGTTGAACGTTTCGGCGCGAAACTGGAGCGTCAGCTTCTCCAGCGGATGAAAATTCTTGAAGAGGGAAAGGTCGAAGTTGTCGACTCCCGGCGCACGAACGTTGGGAAGCGAAGGCCCAACGTTGCCGAAGGTGAATGGCGCGGGCTGCGAGAAGACCGAGGTGTTGAAGTACTCATTGAGACGGCTGATGGTGGATCCACTGAGCAGAGCGCTTTGGCCGTTGTTGTTTGGATAGAGCGCCAGGCTTCCGGAGTCCGAAGTATTTTGTGTCGTCAACATCAGTGGCGTCCCCGAGGAGAACGTGGTGATGCCGTTGAACTGCCACCCGCCCAGCGCCCAATCGATGGGACCCCTCCAGGAATTGCCGAAGTGCTTCCCTTTGCCGAACGGCAGCTCATAGACGTAGCTGAGCACAAATGTCTGGGGCACATCATAACTCGATAGCGACTTCGCCGAGGCCATGTTATAGATGTTCTCGTAAATGATCGGACTGTTGTTGCCGATGAGCTTTTGGTCTGAATAGGAGAGAATGAAACTCCCTCCCGAACCGAATCGCTTCTCCACCTTGAGTTGCAGCGACTCATAGAAGGAAAAAGTTACCGGGCCGGGCGCGTTATCCAGGCTTAAATACTGCGGAAATGGCGCGTCCAGATAGCTGAGCGGCACGGTGGCAGCCGACAGCGTGCCGCTCGCAATGTGCCCATAAAACGGGTTCGCAACCTGCTGTTGAATCGCGCTCGAGAGTTGGCTCGGTTGCAATTGATCGTAGTTGACGCTGTTATTGGTGGTGGTATAGAACAGGCCGTGATTCCCTACGTAGCCGAGTTCCGCGTGAATCCCGCCGGGCAACTCCTGTTGGATGTTGAAATTCCAGATTTGTGCGTAAGGTATGCGGTTGGCAGCGCGCGTAAATACGCTGGTGACCGCGGTGCCAACCTCCGTCAACAGGCCTTGCGAGGTCCCTGTAGCGGGCACGAGGCCGCCGGGAAAAGGGTTGGAGAGAAAGTTGGTCGGCACCAGCCCATTGGCTGCTGAAATGAATGAAGTCGTCGCGCCGAATCCGGTGACTGAATTGGCGTTTGCCTGCTGTGCGGAGGGATTGTGGTAAATGCCGTAGCCTCCGCGTACAACCGTGTTCTTCCAGACGTGATAGGCAAAGCCGAACCGCGGGTCCCAGCCATTGAAATCCGTGGGTACGGCCTGTCTGGGATTCCCGTTGATGCCTGGAAACTCGAGCCCGCCTTTCAGGTTGGCTAAGCCTGTAGCCGCCGCGAGCGGAGAGGCTACATTCGGGTCGAACCAGGAAAACCGGTTATAACGCTCCGTAAAGGCCGTTTCCACGCTGTACCGGAACCCAATGTTCAGGGTCAGCCTGGAAGTCGGTTTCCAATCGTCGGCGATGTACCCCGCATAATACTTGCTGGTCGTCGCCGGTTCGTTGGCGAGAGTCAACGATCCCGTTCCGGCTCCCAGCAAAAACGAGGCGAGCGAACTGCCGCCCGTGGCGCTGGCTACATTGGGGTTCGGACCTTGCGTAAGGCCTGCAGTGAAAGTGAAGGTTCCGCTCCCGCCCTGGCTCTCATTCAGTTGTTCGACCAGCAGTTCGAATCCGAACTTGATCAGATGCTTCGGGAACACCTTCATGCTCCGGATGCCGAGAGAGTGGGTGTCTGTTCCCACCTCCTGCGGAGCGTTAACGCCCATGGAATAGTAATTCGTGGCTGCGAAGAGTGGAAACATGAGCGATTGGCCGTCCGCCATATAACCGGGAAAGCCCAACTTGGTTGGATCGAATCCCGCGCCGGCGGGGGTAACACCAACGGTGACTCGCCCATATCCATACCGGATGTCGGTCAGGAAGGTAGGGCTTGCGGTGAAAGTGTAGTCGGCGGCCCCGTTGAAGAAACGTTCGGTCGTGGCGCTCGCGCTTTCCGCGATAAAGTCGGCGGCGGGAAGGACGTGCGCGGCGGGAAGATCGTAAGTGTGGCGCGAAGCCCGGATGAAAAAGCGATTCCGCTCATTGATATTCTCGTCGACCTTGCCGTCGATGTCGTAGATATTCTCGGGACTGGCCGTGGCGTCGTAGTAGTTGTTCAGACCCGTGTTGGCATTCCCGGGCTGATTTGGCGACGGATAATACTTAAACACATTCGCGGCCACCGGATCGAAGCGGGAAGCCGGGACGACGTTTCCCGGGAACGGCGTGCGCACGTAGTTCGCGCCGGATGGCACCGTGGTCAACGGGTCGTAGATCACCACATTTGCGCCCGAGGCGCTTTTCGTCTGTGAAAAATCGCCCTGGGCCTGTAGGGCCGTGGGCACGCTCGTGTTCAGCGTGGTCGCCGTGGACTCCATCAGTGCCTCATAACCAAACATGAAGAAGGTCTTGTTTCGCCCGTGGTACAGCTTTGGAATATAAACCGGCCCTCCCAAGGTCCCGCCGAACTGATTTCGCCGGAAGGTGGGGAGCGCTACGCCGGCTCGGTTGGAAAAGAAGTTATTGGAGTCCAGGTCCGAATTGCGCAGGAACTCAAAGGCGTCGCCGTGCAGCGAGTTGGTTCCCGATTTATAAATCAGGTTAACGACCCCACCGCCGCTGCGCCCAAACTCAGCCGAGTAGTTGCTTTCAACCTTGAACTCCTCAATCAGGTCAACGGATGGAAAGGCCGAACTGCCGGTGTTCTGGGGGCCAGGGAGCGCCACGGCCGCCGATATGCCGTCGATCAAAATAGCGGTGGTTCCGGGCCTCCCGCCATTGATGACTATAGTATTGAAACCATTATAGACGTCGGTTACCGTCGCCCCCCCAATCACGCCCTGAGCCAGGGACAACAGCAGCCAGGGATTTCGTTCGTTTAGCGGCAGATTCGTGATGGCGTGGGTATCGACCACCTGCCCCGTTTCCGCGCTGGCGGTATCGAGCATGGTCGTGTTGGCCGAGACCTCGACCGTTTCTTTGGTCTCGCCCACGTCCAATGTGAGGTCGACTTCCTGAGTTTGGTTCACGTCGAGCAGGATTCCTTCGCGTTGGAGGCGCTTGAACCCGTTGGCCTCCACGATCACCTCATAACGCCCAGGCGGGAGCGAGGGCGCGAGGAACCGGCCGGTGCTATTCGTGGTCAGCGCCGTCGCCACGTTAGTCTCGACGTTGAGGACCTTGACCCCCGCTCCTGAAATCACCCCGCCTGAGGCGTCGCGTACCAAGCCCTCGAGGGTTGCGGTCGTGATTTGCGCGATCGCCGGGAGGGCGTGGAGTTGGAGAAAGAGAACCAGGACAATCAGGATCCAGGGGGGAGCGTAGCCTAAGCTATTCCCAGCGTGCATTCCCTGGTGGTTGCGAGATGGCATCGGGCATTGAATTTGGGGTCGCTCGTTTGCCCGGCAAGCCCGCACCAAGTCTGGTCGCTGCGTATTCCGGTGAGCCAACGTTAAGTTCTCAGAATTCATTAGCATAGTATGTCTATCGCCTATGGGGTAATATGTATGTCTATAGACTGTAGGGTATACAGATTAGAATTGCAAGTATGAATTACAACTATTGTATAATCAGTATGTTACATGTATTATTGGAAATTCCGTCATGAGAGAAATGCATACTTTTCAACAAAATGTCAAGCGTTGTGATAGCTTGTATAATCGAGTACCTTCGATGCGATCCACTGCTACCCTCTGCTTTGCGACGATTCTGGTGTGCGCCCTTCCACTCAACGCGCAGCAAGCCCAGAACAACGAGAACAATCCCAGGCCCGTCAATCCGGAAGGCCTGATCGCGGTCAATATGCCGCCGATGACCATCGCCGGGGAAGTGGCGGGCCAGCGGGTCAGCAACCCGGAGAAACAGGGCGACTGGCCCGCCATCGCCTACGCGTCCGACGGCTCGCTGTGGGCCATCTGGATCGAATGGAATGACAACGACGCTGACCGCGTCCTGGTTTCGCGCAAGCCTGCGAACGGCTCCTGGCAACCGCCGATCGAGATCAAAGATCCCAATTGGGACCACTATTCCCCAACGGTCGTGGCGATTCCGGAAGGCGTAATGGCGCTCTGGTCCGGGCAGTCCGACGGCAACTATGATCTCTTCGCATCCACCATTTCGAACACAGGGAAGGTTTCCGCGCCGCAGCGCCTGACTACTGCGCCCTTGGCCGATTTCAATGCCCGCGCCGTCGCCAACGCTGCGGGAGACGTGACTGTGGTTTGGCAGTCTTTCCGTAATCTGCGCTCAGATGTCTTTGCGCGTCGCTACAGCAGTAAGCGTTGGGGTGCGGAAGTCCGGATCTCCGCGGGCGTGGCCGATGATTGGGACCCGGCTGTCGCGCTCGATCGCAACGGCAACGCATGGATCTCCTGGGACGGCTATCAGACCGGCAACTACGACGTCTATCTCCGTAGTTTCGACGGAAGCAAGATGGGCAATATTGTTGCGATGACCACCGAACCCACCGCGCAGTTTCATTCGTCCGTGGCGGTCGATCGCGAGGACCGGGTTTGGGTTGCCTGGGACGAGGCGGACCAGAACTGGGGCAAGGACTTTTCCGCCGTCAGCGCCGCGCCCGGAAGCCGCGGGCTGCACTTCTCGCGCAAGATCGGCATGCGCGTTTACGCCAATAGCCGCGTGCAAGCTCCGTCTGCCGATGTGACCAAAATCCTGGACGGACGCGCCACGCGGTTCGCGGAACTGCCGCATCTCCAGTTTGACGGCAGCGGTTCGCTCTGGATGGTCTTTCGCCACTGGACCTTCGCCGCGCCTAACGAGATCTACCACTTCTATGCCACGCGCCTCAGCGGTGAACGCTGGACCGTTCCTGTTCGCCTGTCGCAAAGTTCCGGACACAATTCGCAGCATGCATCGCTCGCAATGGCGCCGGACGGCGGGCTATCGATCGGTTACGCGAGCGACGGCCGATCGCAGACGGTGTTCTCCCACGATCCCGCGCATGCCCTGCATTACAACGTCTATGTTTCGTCCCTGGCCAGGGGCGATGGTCCGCCGACGGTCAGCTTCGCGGATGTCCGGTTGGCCGCTCCGCAAACCAAGCCGGCTGCAAGGCCGCGGGCGACCATGGCGAGTAATGGCCAGACCTATCACCTGTTGATGGGCGATGCGCATCGCCACACCGATATCCGGGGCCACAGCGGAGTCGACGGCTCAATCCTCGATACCTATCGCTACGCCATGGATGCCGCGCAGCTGGACTGGCTGGGCACCTCGGACCACAACGAGGTGGCCGGCGCATCCTGGCCCGACGGTCTGCGCGATTACCAATGGTGGTATACACAAAAAACGGTCGACCTCATGTCGCACCCTCCCGTTTTTATCTCGATCTACAGCTATGAGCACAGCCTCAACGCACCCTCCGGCCATCGCAATATGCTTTTCCTCAAGAGGGGCGCTCCGTTGCGCCTGGCAGACCGCGTGAATAACCCGGACGACAATCTTCCGCCTAACCTATGGGCGTGGGTAAGAGCCAATGTCTATCGGCAGCCCGGACAGAAAGTGGTGATTGTGCCCCATACGTTTGGCGAAGTCAGCCAGCCCATCGGCAGTTTCCTCTGGGATAACCCGCCCTTCGACTGCCTGCTCGAAATCTATCAGGGCGCGCGATCCAGCTACGAAGCATGGAACTTGCCGGGAGGCGAAAAACGAGGCCGGTCGCAGTTGACCGAAAAGGGCCACTTTGCGCAGGACGCACTGAATCGCGGCAATCTCTATGGCTTCGTTTCGTTCAGCGACCACGGCTCGACCCACAACAGCTGGGCCTCCGTCTGGTCGACGAAAGAGAATCGCGAGGGCCTGTTCGACGCCATGCTGGCGCGGCGGACGTACGCGGGCAGCGACGAGATCATCGTTAAGGCCACGGCGGATGGACACATGGTCGGAGAACAATTTATCGCCGCCGTCGGCAAGGCTCCGCGCATCAACGCGCAGATCGCTGCCCCGGATACTATACTGCGGGTGGACGTGATAAAGGATGGAAAGTACATCTTCACCACGCGCCCTGACTCGCGCCGCACCACGCTGCATTTTCAGGACCGCGATGCCAAACCTGGAAAGACTTATTACTACATCCGGGTGTTCCAAACGGACACGGAAAACCCGACCGGAGATCCGGAAGTGGCCTGGACCAGCCCCTGGTTCGTGACGTACCAATGAGGCTGGACCCGGTACGGCTTAAACACATCTTTGTCAACCTCGTCAGCCAGAAGGCATAGGTTTGAATCGCCTTTAAGGCGAGTTTCTGCGCCAGGCGTCCGAAAAGGACAGGAGAACAAATCGTCGCGCCTACTCGACGGGAGTTCCGTAGGGGATCAGGGTTTTGCCGCGTTCTGTGGAGTCGACACGGGAAATTTTCCAGCCGCCGGGGACTTTTTCCAGATAGAAGAACTGCACTTCGTTGCGGTCCTGATAGACGTACTCGACGCGCTCTTTCACCTGACCGTCGGGTTGCGATTCCGGCTCCGTCAGGGCGACGCCCTTTAAACCTGCGTTGGAATCACGGAGGTATTTGGCGAAGTCGGCAGATTCGTCGCGGGCGCGTCGCAGCGACTCGGCCATTTCACCGGTGTAGCTGGACAGGTACTTGTTCGTGTCACCGGCACGGGCGGCGTCCAGCATGGCGTAAATTGCGTCTTGCGGGGTGGCCGGGGCGGTCTGACCGATGGCGTTAATTCCGGTGATCCCGGCTTTGCGAAACACCACAACTCCCAACGCCAACACCAGGATCAGAATTGTGATCACGCTGGCTTTTCGTTCTTTGGTCATCGCTACTTAGCGGGCTCTCCCTTGCGGATAATTGTCAAATCGAGATTGCCGTTCTTATCGACGATGAGCTTCCGGATCTTCGGCATAATTTCTTCCATCGTTTCCAGATACAGGCGCTCGCCGTTGACCTCCGAGGCGCGGCCGTATTCGGCGGCTACCTGCGTGAAGCGCGATGCGTCGCCCTGAGCGTCATTTATGCTTTTTTGTTTGTATGCTTCGGATTCTTCCAGCAATTGCCGAGCCTGGCCGCGGGCTTTGGGGATTACGTCGTTGGCATAGCCCTGGGCTTCGCTCACGATGCGGGACAGGTCGGCGCGCGCGCTGGCGACATCGCGGAAAGCGTCTGCGGCTTCCGGCGGCGGCACTGCGCTCTCCATATTTACGGTCGACAGCACGACGCCGCCCCGATAGTCGTTGAGAAGCTTCTGCGCGGCGGCGCGGACTTCTTCCTGAATGGCCGCTTTTTCGGTGGTCAGGACGGCATCCACCGGGCGCGCCGCGAGCCGCTCCGCCAACGCTGTTTCGACGGCGGCGCCCACGCTGCTGGCGACGTTTTCGTTGCGGAACAGATAGTCCACCGGAACTCCCACCGAATACTGGACGACTACGCGCATGCTGATGATGTTCTGATCCCCGGTCAGAAACTGCGACTGCAGCGGCTGCGTGCGGCCTGTCACCGAATCGGCCGGATCGCCACCTACCACGAGGCGCTGGAGCTGCTGGACCTTCAGCCTGGTGACGCGGTCGATCGGCCAGGGCAGGGAAAGGTGAATACCCGGCATGACGCGCGGCTCGACTACAGCGCCGAACCGCGTGACCACTGCCTGCTGATCGGTGCGCACGATGTAGATGCCGGTAAGGATCCACAGCAATACCAAACCGCCAATAACGCGGTTGCGACGGCTGGGCGCGGGGACTTCACGCTGTTCTTGTTCCGGATCCGCGAGGAAGACTTCTCCCAACGGCGAGGCTATGGCCACTACTTTGCTCCCCCTCCACCGTGCATGAGGACTTTCAAAAATTCCGAATCGGAGCTTAAGATCGCCGTCGTTTTATCGTCGAAGACTTTCTTGTACGATTCCAGGGTGCGGAGCAATTTATAAAATGCCGGGTTGCGCGAATAGGCCTGGCTGTAGGTGCGGGTGGCTTCGGCGTCTCCTTCACCCTTAACTTTTTCGGCCTCTTTGTAGGCCACCGAAAGAATCTCTTCCTTCTGACGGTCGGCATCGGCTCGTATGCTGAGCGCCTGTTCTTCGCCCTCGGCGCGGTACTGTCGGGCAATCCGTTCACGCTCGGCGCGCATGCGGGCGTATACGCTCTGCTTGTTCTGCTCCGGCAGATTGAGCCGCTTGATGCGCACATCGACTACGGCGATGCCGTACTGCTCCAGCGCGGCGCGATCTGTGAGTCCCGACAGGCGGTCCAGCATCTGATCGGCTCTTACCGTCTGGAGATTCGTGGACACGATGTTTTCCAGATCGTTGTTACCGAGCGCGGCTGACAGGCCCGACCAGACAATGTCGTGCAGACGCATTTCGGCTCCTATCGGGTCACCGACGGTTTCCACAAAGCGCTTCGGGTCCTGAATCTTCCAGGCTACGTAGCTTTCGATCACCAGGTTCTTTTTGTCGCGGGTCAGGAATTCGGAAGGCCTGGGGTTGTAGATGCGCAGGCGCCGGTCGAAGTAGTTTGCACTCTGGATTGGCCACGGCCACTTGATGTGGAGGCCGGTGTCGGCCACAGTGTACAGAGGCTTGCCAAATTGGGTCACGAGGACGAATTCGGTTTCGCGAACGGTGAAAAAAGTCAGCCATACCAGAAGCAGCAGCTTCACGGCAATGGCGGCGGGAAAGTATTTACGATAGCGTTCGATCATGAAATTTACTCATTCTATGGGCTTCGGGTTCGGAACGAGGACGGCTGCGCCCGGCGGCGCAATCTCGATGCCGTCTTCCAGCATCAGAAGATGACGCCGGCCTTTTCCGGCATCGATAATCATCTTCTTCTTGCCTGGCAGGACCTGTTCCATGGTTTCCAGATACAGACGGGTTTCGGTCAGATCCGGACTGGTGCGCTGCGCTTCTTCGCGGGATACAAAACGGCTGGCATCGCCGTCGGCGCGGTTTTTCTTTCCCAGCGAATAGCCTTCTGCCCCGGCAATCAGAGCTTTGGCGTTGCCGCGCGATAACGCAATCTGCTCGTTGCGATAGCCTTCGGCTTCGTTGATCAGGCGGTTTTTTTCTTCGTATGCGCCTGAGACGGAACGGAAGGCGTCCACGACTTCTACCGACGGATGCACGTCCAGCAACTGTACGTGCAGCACTTCGACGCCGGAATTGTATCGGTCCAGTCGCGATTGCAGTTCTTTTTTCACGCGATCCTCGACCAGTTTCCGGCCCGTCGTGAGGACGTCGTCGAGCGATGTGGTGGTAGTGACAGCGGCCATTGCGCCTTCGGCCGCGGCGCGCACCGTGGTCTCGCCATCCAACTGGCGCAGGACGAAGTCCTCGGGTCTGCCGAGGCGGTAGTGCACAACGGCGTTCACTTCCATTACGTTCTGGTCCCCGGCCAGCATCAGCGCTTCTTCGGGTTTGCTTTGGAATCGCCCGGCGCGGTGCTGTATGTTCCATTCATAGGCGGCGGGTTCGCTATCCGGACTGACCGCACCGGAACGGAAGCCTATCTCGACCGTGCGGATTTTCCTGGCTTGTACGCGCGTCAGAACGTCGATGGGCCACGGGAGTTTGTAGTGCAGACCGGGTTCTTCGTTCGGGATCAGTCTGCGGCCAAAGCGGGCTACGATGCCGACATCGGCGGGTCCAATAGTATGGATGCCGGACAAAACAACCAGAGCGGCGGCGGAAATCAGGGCGGGGCGGAGGTACTCGCGCCATCGTTCAATCAAAGCGGCGAATGCGATTCGAAGATCTACCGCGCCTGCGAGGCGATGCAGTTCGGCCCACGCGGCTGGTATGGGCGTTCGTCGAATCCATTTTGTCCACGATCCCGACGATCGCTCCCCTACACGGAGGAGACGCAGCGAGTTGATCATCACAAAGAATGAAGACAGTTGATGGGTGACGGCCGCGCCGATCGGTGACAGGATTCCGGTGGCTGCGAGACCCACCGCGAGTATGTTGAACAGGCCTGCGAAGAGGATGATGTTTTGCCAGCCTGTCGCAACGGCTCGACGGCTTACCAGGAAAAGCTTCGGCAGGCTCTCAAGCGAATGGCCCAGATAGACTACGTCGGCGGCCTCCGCTGTAATATCGCTGGCGCCCGAGACTGCGATACCGACACTGGCCGCGGCGAGAGCGGGCGCATCGTTGACGCCATCGCCCGCCATCGCGACGAGGCGGCCCTGCGAAGTGAGCTGGCGCACCCGCTCCAGCTTTTGTTCGGGCAGAAGATCCGCTTCGACTGTTGGAACGCCGACCTCGCGGCCAATTACTTCCGCCGCGCGACGGCGGTCTCCGGTCAGCATCACCTGGTACCCGATCCCGATTGTTCGGAGCTCTTCGATAGCTTCTTTGACGCCGTCCCGGACGCGGTCGCGGAGGAAGATGGCCCCTTTGAGTTCGTCGTTGTCCGCTACGAGCACAGCGGTAGCGCCCAGTGCATCGGCTTCCTCAAGAAGGCGGGATGCACCGTCGATTCCGCAACCGGCAAGGAACGCTGCACTGCCGGCACGAATGGTCCGGCCACTGAGCGTACATTCGGCGCCCCGGCCCGGCAGGATCCGGCTCTCTTCCACGGTGGGCGGTTTCAGCCCGCGCCGGGCCGCCTCGGAAACGATCACGCGCGCGAGGAGATGGTCTGAGCCGCTTTCCGCCGCGGCTGCAAGATTGAGAACGTCGGCTTCCGTGCTGCGAAGCGCGGTGACGCGAAGGATCTCAAACTGGCCGGTTGTAATGGTTCCGGTCTTGTCGAAAAGAACCGTATCGATTTTGGCGCACTGTTGCAGGACGGTCCCGCCGCGCACCAGAATGCCGCGGCGCGCAAGGCCGCCGATGGCTGCCACCATTGCGGTGGGCGTGGCCAGAATCAGCGCACATGGGCAAGCCACAATGAGAACCGCCACGGTGCGCAGCCAGTCGCGTGTGAAGTAAAAAGTAAGACAGGCCGCGAGGAGGAGGGCCGGGAGAAAATAGCGCGCGTAGCTGTCGGCCAGGCGTTCCACGGGGGCACGCTGCTTTCTTGCCTCTTCGACCAGAGCCACAACACGCGACAGCGCCGTCTCCTCACCGGCTCGCGTTACCTGGATTCGCAGCAGGCCGTTTCCGTTCAGAGTTCCCGAGAAAACCTCCTGACCCGCTTCTTTCTCGCGGGGCAGCGCTTCGCCGGTGATGGTGCTTTCATCGACGCTGGAGATGCCGGAGAGGACTATTCCGTCGGCAGGAATGCGCTCTCCCGCGCGAACCAGAATCACGTCGCCGTGCGTCAGCGATCCGGCATCTACTTCCTGTTCTTCTTCGCCGCGCAGGAGGCGGGCGCGGCGCGGCATTTGTTCGACGAAACGATGAATTGCGGCCGAGGTCCGGCCAGCGGCATAGGCCTCCAGCCCTTCGCCCACCAGCATGATGAACATGGCCTCGGCGGCCGCGAGGTACTGACCGACGGCCAGCGCTGCGATTACCGCTATGCAGATCGCGAGATCGGCTGAGATTTCCTTTTCAAGGAGCGCGGCGATGGAGTTGAAAAAAATTCGATAGCCAGCCAGGACTGTGATAATTGCGGCTGTGTCGATTCCAAAAATCGTCCTGAAATAGCCGGTGAGATTGAGGAGAAGCAGGAAGCCGACAAATCCTGCGAAGCCGAAGTAGCGAATGCGTTCTGAACGGTCGGGATCCATAGAAACTCAATAATTGGCCATCATCTATTAGCCATCATCGGGGAGACTCCCCACCGACCCATATCGGAGACGACCAGGCGCGGGATCCGTCCAGCTGGGTGACCCTCAGATAGTAATAGTCGCCAGGCTGCGGGTCACTTCTGTCCTGATAGTCCAGTTCTGCATCCATGGGCGCGTCGCGATTCACGAATTGGGCTGAGATGGTATCGCGGTAACGGTCAACCGGCAATTCCCTGGTAACGATGCCCCGGTTCATCTGGCTGAACGGCACTTCCACGACGCTCGCGGGAATCGTGGCGGGAGTGCGCACCGGCGTGGGCGCTGTACCGAATTCGGTGGTCTCATCGAGGTGGAAAACCAAGCGGGTGGATGGGGTGACGCCTGTGAGTTCGAGTTGGAAAGGCTCAGCCCTGCCGCGCGTCTCGTCCGTGAATCGAATCCGGTTGGGATTGGCGGGGTCGCGGCGCAGGAATGAAATCGCCGGGTTATCGAAAAAGGGCGTAAAGCCACTCATCTGCGCGCCTTCGATATCCATGTATCCGTGCCACGGACGGTAGCCGCGCGGATTGTCGCGAACGAAGGGCTCGGAACTGGAGTAGAAGCTCACCTCCACGCGCGATGCCGGCTGCATCTCCGCCTGAGCGAAACGCTGCGTATAGACAAGTTCACCGTTCTTTATGATGTCGAGTCTGTCGATCGGGGCTGTTCCGGAAATACGCGCGTGCATGCGCCGGTCGGCGGAATACGCGATGCGGCGCCCCGGCAACTGATTGTTTACGCGGAAGTCCAGGAGTATGCGTTTGGCATCGCTGGTGGCGTAGGTCGCCCGATCGCGCAACGCGTCGAAGATGACGTCGGAAGTTTTTTGGCTGGCGCGGACGGCTACCAGAGAGTTCATTGTGGAAAGTGTCAGTTCGGCGCCGGCTGCGGCGCTGTAGCCCGGGCGCGTGCGATGGTCGTCCGAGGAACCGACGAATCCCACCTCAGCGCCGCGCTGCAGATAATAGTTGCCGAACCATTCGAAATTGCCGTGCGTGGAGGCGATCTCTACCAGGCGTTCCAGGTCGGGATCGGTGTGGCGCCAGTCCGCCGCCTGGTGGGCGTGGGGAATCACAAGTAAGTCTTTCGGGCGGTATTTCGCTCGCAGGCCCTGATACAGAAGAGAGAGCGTGTAGTTCATCTGCGTGGGCACGCGCGAGCGGTCCGGGCTGCGGAAGAAGACGTTGTGGTGGCCGCCGTACTGTCGGGTCGTCGTCCATTCGTAAGCGAGATAGGCAATGAAACGACCGGGCTCTGTGTAGCGGTGGACGGCGTCGTTCATGGCTGCCCATTCGGAATCGTCCAGCCAGATGTCGTGTTCGCTGAGGCCGCCGAAATCGAGCCAGGCATCTTCGCGGGCCCATTTGTAAAAGCCGTCGACGGTGCCCATGCCTTCGCTGAAGCCGCTGTGGGCGTGGGTTTCACCCCAGTAAATGTGCTTTGCGGGATTCTGCTCCACCCAGACGGGATTGCTGGTCGCCGTGTATTTTCCGTCCACCGAACGGACGCCGAAACGATAGGTTCCAGGCTGATCGATCTGCAGATCTTTCACTACGACGAGTCCTTCGGTGCCGGCTGGAACGGTGCGCACGGGCCTTCCGTTCAGAGAAATTTCCCAGCCCGGGATCTGACCGGTAGCGCGATTCCAGTGGTCGTCTTCGGCGCGCACCGCCAGTTCGAACTTTTCCCCGGAAGCGGCGATCGATGGTGCGGTGGCGCGAACGGCGGTCAGTCCATTTCCGATGACGCGGAAGGACGGCCAGGCGGGGGAAAGAAATTTGCCGCCGCCTTCAAGATCCACGTAGATCGGATGCAGGAGTTCGTCGTTACTGAAACTGGGCATTCGCAGCCCGGCTGAACCGCCCGTGCGGTCGCCGTAGGTGAAGACGACCTGATCGCCGGGCTGAAGGTCGGCGCCTTCGAGCTTAAAGCCGGGATTGGGTTGCTCACCGCGAAAGCCGCCGTGCATTCCGGCCCATTCGACGGCGTTCTTTGCGAAGCGGGCTTTGGAGTTCGTCGTGCGCACGGTCACGTAGTTGTCGGCCTTTGGATCGTCCATTTGCGGCGGACCGCCGTCGTTTTGTAACGTGCGGGCGAGCATGATCGCGCCGCCAACTTTCATTGCCATGTCGCCAATGGTCACGGTTTCGGTCAGGGTGACATGGGAGGACGCGGCGAACGGGCCTGCGGTACTTGCGGTGACGAGAGGAATCGCACCGGGGCGCTTGTCCCTGAGGCGGAATTCGTAGATCAGGCTGTCCACGTTCGCGATGAGATTGCTTATGTTGCCGGCGATGGCGGGGGGCGTGCCTTGCCTGGCGGCATCGGCAAGGACGAATGCCTGACCTAACTCCTGGGTCGCATTCACGGGGAGATGACCGCCGGTCAGCGAATAGGCATTGATCCACTGCCACAACAGCAAACCGCGGTCGGCCACGTTCCGGGCGTTGGTGGGCTGGGTGTCTGCCTCAAGCCGGTTAACCTGTGCCCGGAGTTCGGGCGTGAGGTAGTCGCGACCGGACTGCGCGGTCAGCATGCGGAGTGAAAAGACCGAAAGCAGGGAGATCAGCAATGCCAAAGCAATAACAGCTCTGTTTTTCACAGTGCCTCTTTCTTCACAGCGCTATGCGAAATCCTGTCGGAAACGGGCCGGCTGTGGTCACGCCACCGAATGCGGAGCCTGCCGGGTGTCGAGATCCGTGGCAGTTATATTCACCCCGGCGACGAGAGCCCCCGAACTGTCTTTAACCGTCCCTGCAACTGTGCCCGAACGACGCGGGCCCCAAAGGCGAGAAAATGCGAATAAACAATACCCGATGTCAAACCCGTTTCACCCTGCAGGTTGCCGGTTTTCATATAACGCCGCATAGTCTATCGAAATAGTGATATTCAAGTGTAGTAGCCTTCCATGCGGATTGCAACTTTGTGTTTTGCGGGAAGCCGGTTGGGCGTCTGGGATTGAAGAATCGGGAAGTGGGCTCCCGTCGAGGTTTCAATGTCGAAATATCACTGGCCGAACTCTGCCGCGACGGGTGTCAGCTTGACGCGCAGATCAGACTCCGTTTCAATCCAGCAGGTCGTTCCTGGCCGCGTTGGATCGTAAACCACTCGGCACGGGCCAAGGATTTCCAGATAGTGCGCAAACCGCGTCTCGCCGTCGTCAACTATCCGGATGACGGGGTCGCGGGCACCGGTCTCCCGGTTATTTTTAATACGTGAAACGTCTATGTTTACTCGTGTCATCTTCCCGTGTACGTGATCCACATCGGCGAGGCCCAGACCAATTCGCCGTTCTCCTGCTCGCCGCCGGAGCCCCTGCCGTCGCGGGCACTAAAGACGCGGACAGGGTGGGTGCTCATTTTCCATCGATTCCCGGGGAGCATCGAATCGCTGTCATCGAAACGCGAGGGTTCGACGGTTGCAATCTGCGCACCGCGTGCGACGATCTCTCCGTCCCCAACAGTCTCGGCAGTGTCGCCGACACCGAGCAGGATTCGTGCGGAGACCCCGGCCTCCGTCGTGGCACTGGCCAAAAGGACGCCCACAGCTACCGCGAAACAACGACACATTCGGAAACCTCTACTAAGAGATTCTTTCATACGGCACGGCTAAACGACAACCTGCGCCTCAGGAAATGACGTGCTGATCGACATGCCTGAAAGCTGCGGGGCTCAACGCAGGGGAGGTCGACGACTTGGCGAACTTTCCAGGCGCCCTCACGTGGATCGTCGGTCTTGCCCGCAATCTCAGCCAGAGACGAAATAATCAATCGTTTCCGAATGGCGATCTCATTTAATTGATATGCCAAGGGTTGTTCGTCAGATCATTTAGGATCGTACGGGGCTGATTGGGATTTTTACGGCCCCTCAATGTTCGGTTATTGTTTGGTTGAACAGTAATGGAGCAGGATCATAATGTAATCAGGACTTGTCTCATGATCCGCAACGCCAAAGATGTCTCGCCCGACCAGAAGATGGCCATTGAGGGTCTGCTCGGCCTCTGCGTAGCCGCCGTAAACCCGGCTCCGCAGAGGAGGCCGAAGAAATCCTCACCGAGGCCATGAAGAGCGTTCGCCCCAGTTACCGCCAGCACCAGTGAAGATCTTGCGCGGGTCCTGCGCTACCCTCGATTGCAGCCGTTCTACGATCTGTCCGAGAACCTCGTTTTCGATTACATCAATTTTCTCCGACGATCCTCGGAGATTGTGACTCGAGCTCTTTGTGACCGCTCCGATCCGCGACGTAAACGATGTCATGGTGATGCAGACGGCGATCATCGGCGAGGCGGACATACTGTGCACGAAGGATGACGATTTCTTTGAAGACTCTGCCGCGAATACCTGAGCAAGATGGGCGTCGCCGTTCTGGACGACGTCGCTCTGATCAATCGGCTGCGTTCCTGAAGCGCCACGAGCCGCGGTGAAGACCCAAAATCACCCGCCAGCCGTGATCAGCTGAAAACAGGCCAGCCGTAGCAACTCAGGACATTGAGCAGATGAGCCTATTTTAAGGGCAGGTACACATCAGTGATCATCTCTTCTTCCCGAACATCAGGCCCGACATTGACGTAATGGAAGAAGATTGGAAAATTGCCAGGCACTTCGACGCTCCGAGGCAGCCATTCCTCGTAGATACGGACTGCGGCCTTGTTGTTATGGCGAGAGCCAACGTCCCGGGCCAGTGCACACCGGTTGCGTGGAATTACCTTGTTGACGATGCCAAAAGAATTGGGCCCAACTTCCTGTTCGACGGAAAGACAGAAATCGACGTGATGATCTGAGGGTTTTGTGGTGCGCCAGTCTGTATAGTGAACGCCATAGCTACGGTGCCTCACCGGGTCCAGCAAGCGCTGCTCGAATTTCCACGCGATCAATTTCCGCACCGAATTGTGCTCCAGTGCCGACGATCCGAAATGCTCGATCGCGGCAACCTTTGTTTCGGGAAATATCACGATCTGAACGTCCATAGGGCAATTGGCTTTTCCTTTGCAGTCTCGGCCGTAACGCTCTTTATCGGCCAACCGCCGGTCTGGGACGCGCGCCGACCGGCGTTGCCGGGTCCACGCGGCGCGCTTTCGATTCAGCCCAGGCCTGCTTCACCGGCTCGGGAAAACCGGCCAGCAGCCGGTCAATACGATGCTGTATCTCAACCACAATCTCCGGATGATTCGGAGCGACGTCATAGCTCTCTGCCGGATCGAGCGCCAAATTGTAGAGTTCGGGCCGGGGCAGAACAAAGTTGTGACGCCCTCCAGCGGGTTCCGCGCTATAAGTACTTGAGTTGTGCCGCGCCACATGCAGTTTCCAGTTATTCCAGCGGGCGCATTGCAAGTCCCAGTTATCGAAGTAAAGCAATGCCTCCCTGTCGATCGACTTCCTGGCGCCGCTCAGGATCGGCCAGATATCGATGCCATCGAGGGGCTTCGATGGCAAGCGGCCTCCAATGAGCCGGGTCACGGTAGGGAACACATCCAGCATCGAAGTCACTGCCTCCGATACCTGACCGGCGGGAATTTTGCCTGGCCACCTTGCGATAAATGGCTCCCGCACGCCGCCTTCATAAGTGGTTGCCTTCCGTCCGCGCAGCTTACCGGGGCTGCCCTGATACCAGGGTCCGTTGTCGCTACTGAAGATCACGAGCGTTTCGCTATCCAGGGCGTTGCGCTTTAACTCCTCCAATACCTCGCCCACGCTCCAGTCCAACTCTTCGACTACATCGCCATATAGTCCCTGCGACGACTTACCTCGAAAACGCTCCGACGCTGCCAAAGGAATATGGGGGAAGGTATGCGGCAGGTAGAGGAAGAACGGCGAGCGCGCCGATTCGTGGATGAACTGAACCGCGTGTTCCGTGTAGCGCCGCGTCAGCGTTTCGAGGGTAGCGGTCTGTTCAACCACTTTGGTGCCATCGAGCAGTGGCCGCGGATTCATGTCGTTACTGTAAGGGATTCCAAAGTAGCGATCGAAGCCGCGGTTGGTCGGAAGATAGCGTTCGGGACGACCGAGGTGCCACTTCCCGAAGCAGGCGGTCCGGTAGCCCTGGTCTTTGGCCACGTTAGCGAGAGTGGTTTCGCCAGGATCGAGGCCGCCTGTGTCCTGGGGCATGAGCACGCGGGGAACACCGACTCTGGTAGGATAGCGGCCCGTGAGAAGCGCGGCTCTCGACGGAGAACAGACGGGGTCCGCCGAATCGAAGTTGGTAAAACGGATGCCTTCCGCCGCCAGACGGTCCAGGTTTGGCGTGCGAATCGACGAACCGTAACAACCCAGATCTCCATAGCCCAGGTCGTCGCAAAGAATAAAAACGATGTTAGGCTTCCTCTGTTCAGCCGAGTACAGCGAGGTGGCCGTCGCAGCCGCTGTCGAACCCAGAAAGGAACGCCGAGTGATGGTATGTTGACCGTCCTTGACCGAATCAGACCACATAACGGCGATTACTAAATCCTACCCGGCCTTTTCATTGAAGCTCCCGCGGGTGATATCCCAACCGGAGGCGATATAGCGTTCAAGCTTCGCCTGCAGATCCTTGACAACCGCCGGATATCTATCCGCCACGTCCTTCAATTCATGCGGGTCGCTCTTGCTGTTATACAACTGCGGCTTCCAGGTACCCTGGTATTTTTCTTTGTTCCATACAGCCGAGTAATTCCACTCATGCGTACGAACCGACGCTATATAGCCGTATGCGGAGATGACGTGATCCCGGCGCGGCGTTCGTTCGCCCGTGACGTACGGCCACAAATCCTCTCCCGTGACCCGCGGCGGCGGCTTAAGATTCAGGCGCCCCAACAGAGTAGGAACAATGTCGGGAAACTGAACCAGACCCGCCACCCGCTTGCCGGCGTGTTGCCCGCCGGGCACACGCAACAGGAGCGGAACGTGGGTCACCTGGGTACGCAGCCTCTCAGGACCCTTGACCCACTGGCCTTGTTCGCCCAGCAGTGCGCCGTGGTCGGAAAGAAACAGCACCACCGTATTATCGAACAGACGAAGCTCCGCGAGAGTGTCAAGCACCTTGCCGTACCAGTAATCGACGTTGGAAGCCTCTCCGGCGTAGTTGGCGCGAAGCCGCTTCACGCCCTCCTCGGGAACGGCGAGGTTAGCGTACGGCGGCTCAGGCCAGCTGTGTTTCGTCGGCTCCTTCAGATATTTTTCGAGGAACTGTTGTGGTGGATCCCAGGGTTCGTGCGGATCGAACGCCTCTACCTGCAAATAGAAAGGCTTCTGGTCGTAATTTTCCTTCAGCCATTGGACCGCGTTCTTCGCAGTCTGCTCGACAATAGACTCGCCGTGCTTCAGCCAGCGCCTCCGGTTCGCCGTGTACTGATTCAGAAAACCGCTTTGCACGAGACCTGAGCGCTGCAGGTAATCGGCGGGGAAAAGATCTCCGTAATCGGGTTGTTTTCGCGGCGCCTGCGCATACGAATCGATCTCCTGCCCGCGGACCCATTCGTAGTACCCAAAGCCACGATGAAAGTTGCGGCCAGGGCGCTGCAGGTGGGGAAGATCGGCAATCAGGGCGGTGGCGTAACCGGCTTCCTGCAACGTCTCCGAAAGCGTCACGTCTTCGTTGTAGAGATGATGCCAACCGGGTAGCTGGACCGGCTCGGGCTGCCGGTAATAGTATGTTGGAACAATGCGCCGACCCGTGTAAATGGTTCTTCGCGCCGGAATGGTGGGCAGTCCCTCGGGATAAGCATCTTCGAACACGATAGCTTGTTGGGCAAACTTGTTCAGGTTCGGGGTTTCCACCCATTGGCTGCCGTACGCCGCCAGATTGTCCGCACGAAACGTGTCGGAGACCAGCACGACTACATTCAGATTGTTGCCCTGCTGTTTGGGGGGCCGATCCCAATGCGAGCCGCCTTCGCCGCCCGGCGGTACGGCTGAATATCCGGGCGTGCCGGAACCGGTCGCGGCGATCCCGGCCAGAGCGGCGTTTTTCAATAGATTACGTCTTGAACTGGTTTTCATAGTAGCCCCCCATCACAGCGTCATAACCCTGGTCAGAACTATCGACGTTAGCATCTTCCAAGGAATCACGTCAATGTCTATCTTGATAATGGACAAATAATGCTCCCTGGTTTGGTAAACTATTGGTGACCCTGCCCACCTTCCCGTTCCTCCATGCCGATCTCTTTCTATGCCAATCCTGGTAAACGATCAACTGATTGACGATCAAACAATACGGGACGAAGCAGGCTTTCTGAAAGAGCGCCTCAAGCTGGAGATGCCGTCCGAAGACTCTCTTTCGCTGGAGTTACGGGCACGGGAATGGGCGCGGGAAAATGTCATTGAGCGCGTTCTGTTGCAGCAGGCGGCGGGGGCACTCTCTTCAGAGGAACTGATCGACAACGTCACACGAAAATTGGCGAGACCGAAGGCCCAGGAAGTCGCCGCGTATTACCGGGAATTCAAGTCCTCATTCTATCTGCCGGAGTCGATCCGAGCGGCCCACATTGTGAAGAACGTGGATGAGGCGGCGACCGAAGAACAGGCAGCAGCGGCGATTCGCGAGATTGATCTTGCATTGAAGAACGGGGCCGATTTCGCGGAACTGGCGAACCGTTGTTCGGACTGTCCCGGGCGTGGCGGCGACCTGGGCTTTTTCGGGCGCGGCGATATGGTGGAAGAGTTCGAGGCCGTGGTGTTCTCTCTCCGGCCCGGCGAGACAAGCGCCGTGTTCCGCTCTCCGTTCGGCTTCCACATTGCCCGGCTCATCGAGCGGCACCCCGCGGGGTATCGTTCGCTGAATGAAGTTCGCGGCGAGATCGAGGGGCAACTGTTGAACCAAAAGAAACAACAAGCGGTGTACGAATTTATCGACTCTCTGCGCGCCCGGGCCGAAATCAGAAAAGTA
The DNA here is from genome assembly GCA_963719785.1 of Terriglobia bacterium. Classification (GTDB taxonomy): domain Bacteria; phylum Acidobacteriota; class Terriglobia; order Bryobacterales; family Bryobacteraceae; genus BOG-234. Next base: position 22,113 of record CAVRCX010000017.1, on the reverse strand, counting down.
TGAAGCAGGAATTCGCTTGCTGCGTTCCAGGTAAAGAGCGGGCTGTCCGGCTTAGCGAGTCGCGCGCCGCCAGTGAGCAAAGACTGCGCGTTGCCGCTGGATCCATCGAAGGCATGCGGAAGCTCGACGGCGGCAAATTCCTGATGGGCACCGATTACAGCCGGGCCTTTCAGAAGGATGGCGAGGGGCCGGTGCGGACGGTGTTCCTCGATCCGTTCTATATCGATATTCATCCGGTCACCAACGCACAATTTGCGGAGTTCGTGCGGGCGGCGGACTATCGAACGGAGTCGGAGCAGCTCGGTTGGTCCTTCGTGTTCCAGAGCCACATATCGCCTGACCGTTACCAGGAATTGGTCCGTGACACAGTTGCGGGAGCACCCTGGTGGTGCAAGGTAGAAGGCGCCGATTGGGGGCATCCGGAAGGTCCCGACTCCTCTATTGAAAGCCGCTCGCAATATCCGGTGACCCATGTCTCCTGGAACGATGCACGGGCGTTTTGCGCGTGGGCCGGTAAGCGCCTCCCAACCGAGGCCGAGTGGGAGTTTGCGGCGCGCGGCGGCCTGGAGCAGAAGTTATATCCCTGGGGCGACGAACTGACTCCGGATGGCCGCCACTTATGCAACGTATGGCAGGGAGAGTTCCCGGTTCTGGATCTTGCCGAGGATGGCTATGCCGGTACTTCACCGATAGATGCATTCAGACCCAATGGTTACGGCCTGTACAGCATAACCGGTAATGTCTGGGAATGGTGCAACGACTGGTTCGATCCGGTCTATCACGTTACTGCGACGCGAACTAATCCGATCGGTCCGCCGCAGGGAGTTTCGAAGGTGATCAAGGGTGGATCTTACTTATGTCACGAGTCTTATTGCAACCGGTACCGCGTGGCGGCGCGCACTTCCAATACACCGGACAGCGCCACCACTAACATGGGATTCCGTTGCGTGCGTGACGTGTGATAATCGGCCTTCTACTTTGAACTCGCCGGCGCGGTGGATTCCCAGTCTCCCCATGGGCTTGCGGCATGACCCACCGGTACATTGGGTTCTTTGTAATGTGTAAGCCCAGCGCCTTCAAGATAAGTCTCCGCGGGCAGAAACTCATCGTGACGCCGACGGAATTCAGCGTCCAGCAGACTGTCCAAGTCCCGGCGCAACTTACGATGTCCAGCCGCCGCCACCAGATTATTCATCTGGTAAGGGTCCACCGCGTTGTCATAGAGCAACCAGGGTCCGTGGATGGAACGGATATAGGTGTAGCGGCCGGTGCGCAGTCCACGGTATTCGGCAAAGCCATAGCGCCGCGCCTCGGTGATCGGGACCGGGAGCATGATAAGACTCGCGTCCGCTTTGGGATGCATACGATCCCGGCCCTCCACGCTGTCCGGGATGGGCAAACCCGCAAGCGCGAGCACGGTCGGCATAAGATCGGGCATATCGAAGGGCCTCGCAACGCGCGAGCCTTTGCGCCCCAGCAGACGCGGATAGCGGATCAGCAGCGGGATGCGCACGGACTCGTCCCACGGATGCAGCTTGGTTGTGAGACCTTGCGACAGCATCATATCGCCGTGATCGGACATGAACACGACGACCGTATCGTCCGCAATCCCCGCTTCTTCGAGAGAACGAAAGAGGCGCTCGAAGCACGAATCGAGCGCCGCCATATGGGCGTAATAACCGCGCAGAATCCCGGTGGCTTCGCTCCTCTTCGGCGCCGTCCGTAGTTCCCATCCGGGCTTCCATACAAATGCCACTTACCGATGTAACCCGTCCGATAACCGGCGTCTCGAAAGGTCTGTCCCAGCGTTGCGCCCTTCGGCTTCAGTTCGACGTCATTGATAAACACTCCGTGGGTCAGAGGAAATTGACCGGTCATGATACTGGCTCGCGCCGGGCAGCAAACTGGCAGGTTGGATACGGCGTTGTCGAAACACACGCTCTCGCGGGCGAAGTGGTCGAGCGCCGGAGTAGATACGTTGCGATCTCCGTTCCACGAAGTCGCTTGCGCGCGCCATTCGTCGGCAATAATCACCAGCACGTTCGGCTGACGCGCCTTCCCCCAGGCCGTTCGCCCGGCCGACGCGATCGCGGCCGTCGACGCGAGGAACTGTCTGCGCGACGTCATATTAAGCCACAGTTTGCGTCGGCTCCTGCGGCGATGTTCCCGCGGGATCGTTCACCTTCGCGCCGTGCGGCGCAGGAACGGGGCCGTGCAACAGCGGATCGTTGGTGGCCTGCATCCACGCATCGAGCCGCCCGCGCATCTCTTTGAGCACCGCTTTCGACGATTCGTCCGACACCAGATTCTGATGCTCGGTGGGGTCGAAAATCAGATCGTACAACGACTCTTCGGGAAGGATATGTTCCTTCCATCCGTTCTGCAGCCAGAGAGTCTTGCTCAGGCCGTCATCGCAATTCGGCAGCACGGGCGTATGGCGATCGCCGAAGCGCCGGATGTATTTCCAGCGCCGTGTGCGCACCGCGCGCTTAGGTTCGTAGGCGGCGTGGTAGTTGACCTCGGCGAAAACCGCTTCATTGATTTCCTGGGTTTCGCCGCGCACGACCGGCAGAATCGAACGGCCCTCCAGCCACGGCGGCCGCTCCACTCCCACCAGTTCGCAGATGGTCGGGAAGATATCCAGGTGGGAAATCAAAGCATCGCAGACGTTGCCTCCCTGAAACCCACCCGGTCCGTGCACGATAAGCGACACGCCCCAGCCATTGTCCTCGAGATTGCACTTCATGAGCGGAAACGAAATGCCGTGATCGGTGGTGCTGATCACGATCGTGTTGGCGGCGAGCCCATAGCGATCGAGCGCGTTGAGCACCTGCCCGACACCCTGATCCATCAGGCGCGCGCTGGCGTGAAAAGCAGCCATGTCCCGGCGCGTCGCGGGTGTGTCGGGAATCGGCGCCGGGGGCTGCGTGTAGCGCGGATCGTCGGCCGCGGTGGGCGCCGGATACTCGCGGTGCGTTTCGAAAAAGCCAACATCGAGAAAGAAGGGTTGCGATCCGGCGCGGCTGAGGAAGTGTTCGGCTCCGGGAGCGACATCGGCGGCTTTGGTGGACGCGGGGCGCAGCAACTCCTTGTAGCCGATTTTCTCCGGCTTGTCCGCCACATGCTGGATGCCCGCCAGAACGGAATGGTATCCCGCCCCATGCAACGTGTGGATGATGTGCTGCTGGTAGTCGTTCAGCGAGAACCCGCGGTGCGCCAGCCCCAGCATTCCATTGCGATGCGCGCACTGACCGGTCAGCAATGCGGCACGGCTCGGCGAACACGTCGGAGCCGCGCTGAAGGCCTGCCGGAACAGAACGCCCTTGCTGGCTAAACGGTGCAGATTGGGCGTCGGAACCGGCTGTCCGTAAGGTTGGAGATAGCGGCCGGAATCATGCGAGTGCAGATAGACAATATTGGGCCGCGGATTTGCCGCCGCCGTCTGGGCCTGGGCCGGCAGAAGCGAACCGGCCGCCCCGGTAATCCCCTGCAGAAACGTTCGTCGAGAGTTCATCATGATCGGGCCGGGCTGCGCATATGAGCAATTGCAATGGCTTCAGGCGAGTTAAACGAAGATAGCGGCGACATTGGTGAGAGGGAACGGCCGCCCCGCGTAGCCAACAGCGTGGCGTGGAAGTCGTCATTATGCATGCGGCCCTCGAAGAATCCGATCTGTTGGGGGGTGGTGGACGGGGCTCCCATTAATTAAGGTTGCGTTGGCTGCAAGCGAGAGCCACAAAACGCCCTTTGGGCGGTCGGTTTCTTAACATTGTCTATATACCTTATCGACGATAGGATAATTCTTTCAGAAAAGCAAGTTTTGATCTTGCGCCGCCAAAAAAAATACCCTATTCTCTATCTATAAGATAGACTTTAGTCACTTCAACGTGACCGCCCGCCCGGCGCAGGCTCGGCGCGGTCGCGGAAAGGCTCAATGAAATGAAAAACTTACGGTATTTGCTGCGACAGTTACACGCCGTCTCAATCCTCCAACGCCAGCGGCTCAATGAAATGAAAAACTTACGGTATTTGCTGCAGGTGGTATTGCTGTCTCTGGCAGCGTTGGCCCCGCTCGCGGCGCAGAATTCAGAAATCTCAGGGCGCGTGCTCGACCCATCCAAAGCGGCGGTAAATGGCGCTCAGGTGACGCTGATCCGCAGCGACACAGGCGACCGTCGCTCGGCACTTTCGAGCGCCGCGGGTTACTACACTTTCCCTTTGCTGATCCCAGGCACTTACGAGCTTGCGGTCACCAAGGAAGGATTTCAAAAACAGAACCGGACGGGCATCACGGTTGAAACGGGACAGGTAAGCACCGTGGATGTGGAACTGGCGGTCGGGTCGGTAACCCAGAGCGTGGATGTCACCGAGACCGTTCCTCTTCTGCAGTCCGAAGCCTCGTCGGTAAGCGGGGTCGTCGAGAACGAGACCATCGTGAATATGCCGCTGCTGGATCGCCGGTCCTCGCAACTGCAGCGATTAAGTGGATTTGTGGTGGCCAACGGTACCGGTTCCTCGGCGACCTTCGCCCTCGCCGGCGGCCGCGGCAACAACGCCAACTACCTGATAGATGGGGGCACTGCCCAAAACCTGACTCTGGGCGTGCCAACGCTGGAATTCGACCCGCCGGTGGAATCGATGCAGGAGTTCAACGTTTCTATCAGTAACTACGCGGCCGAACTGGGCCGCACGGGCGGCGGAATCGTGCAGATGACCACCAAGTCCGGAACCAACCAGTTTCACGGCTCCCTTTACGAATATTTCCGCAACGACGACCTGAACACTCGCACTTACTTTTCCAAGACCATCCCGCCGCTTCGCTACAACCTTTTCGGCGCCAGCGTCAGTGGCCCGGTCATCAAGAACAAGACTCAGTTCTTCTTCAATTATGAAGGCCGCCGCCAGATTTCCTCCACCAATCAGCTGCTGAACGTACCGACAGTCGCCGAAGACCAGGGCAACTTCTCCGCGGACAGTTACGTTGTGAAAGATCCCAAAACCGCAACGCCCTTCGCGGGGAATATCATTCCCGCGAGCCGTCTCGACCCGGTCGGCTCTAAACTCGCGCTCTTCTACCCGGCGCCCAACGTCCCCGGCGCGTTGTCGGGCAAAGGGAACTTCGACGCCAACGACCCGGCCACGACAACTGTAAATGACTATGTCGCGCGCGTCGATCACACCTTTAACGACAACAATCGATTCTTCGTGCGTTTCCTCGGGGAGCCGTCTACAACCATTACAGGCACCGTCTTCCCGACCCCCGCCGCAGATCCTTTCGGCGTGCAGGCGCTGAACTACTACTACAACATTTCCGGAACTTACTATCACAACTTCTCGCCAACCATTATCAACGAGGCTCGCTACACCTACACGCTTCGCCACGCGTTCTCAATCTCCGCGGGCGTAAATGCGCCCGTCGATTCGCAACTCGGTCTGACCGGCGTCAACAACGCGTTCTTCCCGACCGTGGTTGTAAACGGATTTCAGACTTTGGGCGCACCCTCGCAGCAGCAGCGTTTACAGGGTCCCATCCGCAGCGACGCGGCCGACGATAACGTTACGATCGTGCGTAACAAGCACACCATCAAGCTGGGCGTGGAATACCGATATTCCTCGAACCTCGATAAGTACTCGCCGACGGCGGGTGGATCTTTCACCTTCAACAACGTAGCCAGCGGCAGCGCGCTCGCCGAACTCGAAACGGGCTGGGTCGACCAGGCCAGCCTGCTTGCCACCTACCCGCTCCTTTCGCGCGCCGATTCCTACGCGGCTTTCATTCAGGACGATTGGCGGGTAACACCCAACCTTACCGTGAATGCCGGCCTCCGCTGGGATATCGACCAGCCCCGGTGGGTGGAGAACAACCGCCAGAACTCCTTCAACGAGACCGCCATCAACCCGGTTTCCGGGACGCCGGGCATCGTCACCTTCTCCGGACTGAATGGAGTCAGTAAGTACGCGAGCAACTGGGACCTTCACAACTTCGGTCCGCGCCTCGGCTTTGCCTATAAGATCAAGAACGACTGGGTGATACGAGGCGGCGGCGGACTCCTTTACTCGGGCGAGTACGATCAGGCAACTCCGATCGTGACCAATCTCGGATTCAGCACCCAGGGAAGTTTCGTCTCTCCCGATAACGGTGTCACACCCGCGTTCATCCTTGCCAGCGGCCTTCCGCCGACTTCATCGCCCACCACCGCCCAGCTGACTGCCGGCTACGGCGCCGTGCCGGCAGGAACGAAACCCACTACAGCGGTCACTTTCTTCCAGCCGCAGCGCAGCAACGGGTACATTTACCAGACCAGCCTCGACATCCAGCGGCAGTTCGCCGGAAATTACCTGCTGGACATCGGCTATCTGGGGACGTTCGGGCATAAACTGGCAGCCCCTGACGCGCAGAGCATCGATCAGGTGCCCACCAACCTGCTGGCTGCCGGCAACACGCAGAGTCTTCGCCCGTTCCCGCAATTCAGCAACGTGCAGATTGTCGCCGCCGACATCGGCGCTTCGAAATTCGACGGGCTCAACATTGGAATTGAGAAGCGGTATTCGAAGGGGTTGTTGTTCAAGGCCAACTATACCTGGTCGCATATGATGGACAATATCGATTCGCGCAACGAACTGGCCGCTTATCCAGGAACCGACTCGTTCACGAACTATTACAATCAGCACAATGATTGGGGCGGGTCCGGCAACGACATTCGTCACCGGTTTGTCTTCAGCACCATTTACGAGTTACCCGTCGGCCATGGCCGACAGTTCAACATCACAAACAAAGCGCTGGATTTCGTGGCGGGCGGTTGGTCGGCCGGCTCAATCCTCGAACTGCGCACAGGGACGCCTTTGAGCCCGGTAATGCTGACCAACACCACCAACTCGTTTTCGGATGGCGAACGCCCTAATGTTGTGGGGAATCCGAATCTCTCTTCGCCCACCATATCCGAGTGGTTCAACACCGCCGCTTTCGCCGCACCGCCGGCTTACGTTTTTGGAAACGCCGGACGCACCTTCGGGACTGGCCCTGGAGCTCTCAGCCTCGATTCTTCTCTGCTGAAGAACTTCTCGGTTACTGAAAAGATTGTCGCTCAGTTCCGCGTAGAGGCACTGAACGTCCTGAATCACCCGAATTTCGCCAATCCGAACACGCAATTTGGGGCCGCCACTTTCGGGCAGGTCACGGCCCTGATATCCGGTAATCAATCGCGTATTCTTCAACTCGGCTTGCATATTCAGTTCTGAAGAGTCTACTGTCTTTGTGGGATAGGCGCTGCCGCCTGTCCAGTTTTTAAGTATTTTGAGGCTGGACAGACCAACGGCCTGTCCAGCTTAGTCTGTATAATCAATAGACATTTACCAGAGGCACCATGCGACTCGTCAAACTCTCTCTGTTTCCGTTAGTTCTCTTCTTCTGTGTATCCGCGATGGCTCAGAACCTGACCACGGTCCGTGTCCTGCTCGGCGTGGGCGCTACCGCCCCTGTGCGCTGGGACGGTACGGTCCGGGTGACGGGCGGCACTATCGCGTCACTGGATCCTTGGCGATTCGAGGGCTCGGACGGAATCTCCGGCTCCACCTGGCACTGTTCCAACCATCCGGTGCGTCTGTTCAACGGCACAACTCCCGCCGCGCCCGGGGGGAATAACATCGTGGCCAACGGCGTCGTCCTGACCGTTGCCGGGACCGGCGGCGATCCCGAAGTTAACGTGACCACGGCACAAGGCGATTTCGCTTTTCGGCTCAGTGAACTGACCTACGGCATTCCCGTGCCGCGTCTGGGGGGCAAGGTGGTGCTCGACCGCGTCCCGGCGGCAACACAGATCACCAACACGAAAGACGAAGAGGATTTCCCCGCCGCAGCCGCCGCGAAGGACGGAACAGTTTGGCTGGCTTACATCCAGTTCCATCACAACCCGGACCATAACGCTCTGCGTGCTGCATTGGATAGTCCGCCGAAAGATTTCTCCCGCTGGCGGGCCCGCACCGGAGGCGACCAGGTATTCCTGCGCAAGTACTCCGCGGGGGTCTGGGGTGCGCCGATCGCGGTGACACCGGCAGGGCTCGATCTGTTCCGAACCGCTGTCGCTGTCGACGGCCAGGGAAGAGTGTGGGTCGTGTGGTCGCAGAACACACAGTTTCCGGCGAAGACCCCGAATTTCGAAATTTTCGCACGCGTTATCCAGAATGGGATTCCCGGGAGACAGTTTCAGGTCTCAAACGACCCGGCTAACGATGTCGCTCCGGTTGCCGCCACCGACTCCACGGGAAACGTCTGGATTGCATGGCAGGGGTGGCGCAACGGGCGCGCCGCGATCCTGGCCGCAACCCAATCCGGCGACCGGTTCGGCGCCGTCCAGCCCGTCAGCCAGTCTTCTGCCAATGAGTGGAATCCGGCCATTGCCGCGGATCCGAATGGCCGCGTCACGATTGCCTGGGATTCTTACCGCAACGAGAACTACGACGTTTATATGCGAACCGCCGCAGGGGGGCAATGGGGTCCCGAGACGCCCGTCGCCGCCAGCGCGCGCTATGAGGCTTATCCCTCTCTGGCCTATGAGAACACCGGGCGCTTGTGGGTTGCGTATGAGGAGGGCGGCAAAGGATGGGGCAAGGATTTCGGCGCTTACAACACGGCAGGCGTCTCCGTTTATCAGGGCCGTGCCATTCGGCTGCGCGGTTTTGAGCCCGACGGCCGCGTGGTCGAGACTACGTCCGATATAGGCAGCGTACTCCCCGGTCTGCCCAGCATCCACTTCGATAAAGCGGGCTTCCAGAAGAACTTCGAGAAACTGGACCCGGACGTGGAAAACGCGAAAACCCGGTTGCCCGACACGCCGGCCCGGAACATGCAGAACGCGCGCAATAACTACCCTCGCCTGGCAGTCGACGCATCCGGGCGCATCTGGCTGGCCGTGCGCAGCGCACATCCGATTTTCTGGAGCACCCTTGGCACCGTCTGGACCGAGCATCTGATCTCATTCGACGGCAAAACCTGGTCGAACTCCATCTTCCTCAATCACTCCGACAATCTGCTCGATAACCGGCCGGCGCTGGTCTCCACTCAGGCCGGTCACCTGCTCGTGATCGGTTCAAGCGATAGCCGCCGGCGCTTCGATCTGGGTGAGCCGCTGCGCGCACAGAAGGAAGATCCCTATAACAACGATCTCTATGCGAGCGAAGTCGTTCTCTCGCCCGCCGCGCAGCCGCTGGCAGTCTCCGCAACTCAGCCTGTGCAGGTGGCGGGGGCCCAGGCCGTCGCCGACAAGACCGATCTGGCGATGGTCAAGGCCATCCGCGATTACACGGTCGCAAGCGCGAGCGGCGATTTGAAGATCGTGCGCGGCGAATTCCACCGCCACAGCGAAATCTCTATGGACGGCGGCGGGGATGGGTCCATCATCGATCAATTCCGCTACACGCTGGACGCGGGAGCGCTCGATTGGGTCGGCTGCTGCGACCATGACAATGGCGCCGGGCGCGAATACACGTGGTGGCTGACTCAGAAACTGGCCGACGTGTTCTATTCGCCTGGCTCTTTTACGCCCATGTTCAGCTACGAGCGGAGCGTACCCTATCCGGAAGGCCACCGCAACATAATCTTTGCCCAGCGCGGAATCCGCACGCTTCCGCGGCAGCCGATCACCGGGGAAAACGACCCCGGCCATGCTCCCGACACGCAAACCCTCTACGCCTATCTCAAGTTCTTTAATGGGATCGCCGCATCCCATACCAGCGCCACGGGCATGGGAACCGACTGGCGCGACAACGATCTGCTGGCTGAGCCGGTGGTAGAAATCTATCAGGGCGATCGTCAGAATTACGAGATACCCGATGCCCCGCGATCGAATTCCGAAAAGGACTCGATCGGATTGTGGCGTCCCAAAGGCTTTGTCAGCCTGGCTCTCGACAAAGGCTACAAGCTCGGCTTCGAAGCGAGTTCGGATCACGTCTCCACGCACATGAGCTACGCCAACCTGCTGGCGAAAGACACCAGCCGCGAATCGCTCCTCGAAGCGTTTCAGAAGCGGCACGTGTACGGAGCCACCGACAACATCCTAGCGGACGTGCGCAGCGGCCAGCACATTATGGGCGACATTTTTTCCAGCGCCGAACAGCCTGTGCTGCACGTGAAGCTGGCCGGCACTTCCAAATTCGCCAAAGTTGTTGTCGTCAAAGACGGCAAGTACGTTTACTCAGCGCAGCCGGGCACAGCGCAGGTCGAATTCTCGTGGCGCGACAACGCGCCCACCACAGGCAAGAGCAGTTACTACTACGTGCGCGGCGAACAGGATAATGGCGAGATCGTATGGGTCTCTCCCGTGTGGATCACCTACACCGGGAAGTAGTCGGGTATGGAAGAAGAGACGCAGGGCATCCGGTATTACGGCATGAACCATACAGGCAGGAGAGATTTTCTCAAGACGCTCGGGCCGGCAGCCGCGCTGAGCGCTACGCAACTCGCGCTGGGAGGACAGGCCGGGCCGGAAGGGCCGGGGTCGGGAACGAGGCCGAACGTTCTGTTCCTGATGACCGACCAGTTCCGTTTCGACGCGATCCGCGCGCTGGGTAATGCAGATATTTATACGCCGAATATAGATCGGCTCGTCAGCCGCGGCGTTACTTTCACCAATGCTTATTCGCAATGCCCGGTGTGTGTGCCCGCCCGCTATATGATCCGCACCGGCTGCGAGCCGCCGACCACGCGCGTCTTTCAGAACGGACCGGCGCGTCCGCTGCCGGGTCAGGACACCTCGATGACGGGCCGCTGCGGTCCATACCTTGCGGACACCATGAGGCGATTGGGATACAGGACTTTCGGCGTGGGGAAGTTCCATACCAGCCCGTGGGATGAGAATCTCGGCTACGATGTGCACCTGCACAGCGAAGAGCTTTACGCGACGCCCGATCAGCGTGCGCGGGATTCCTTTGCCTCGTGGATCCGCACGGAGCGGCCCGCTTACAACTTCATCGAGGGCCTGATGGGCGAACGGACGGAGATGTATTACATGCCGCAGATGAGCCCCATGCCGGCGGACGCGACTGTCGAAGGATGGGCCGCCGAGCGCGCCATCGAGCAGATCGGCAGGAGTGGCAGTCAGCCGTATTTTGGATTCGTCTCATTTGTTGGCCCGCATCCGCCGTTCGCTCCTCCCATTCCATTTAATCGGCTCTATGATCCGGACCGCTTGCCGAATCCGATACGCGGCGAGCTGGAAGTCGACCATATGGACGAACAGATTCCGTGGATGAATCATGCAATCTGGGCCGAGGACATCAACGACTCGCATAACCGCGTGCTTAAGGCACGCTACTACGGAGAGATCACCTATATCGACGACTGCATCGGCCGCATTCTCAAGGCATTGGATGCGCGGGGCGACGCTGATAACACGCTCATATGCTTCTTCTCCGACCATGGGGAGCATCTCGGGGACCATCACGCATGGCAGAAAGAGAGCTACTTCGAAGCCTCGGCGCACGTACCGTTCCTGGTCAGTTGGCCGGGCCGGATTCCCGCCGGTGAGCGTCGCGATGCTCTGGTGGCGTTGACGGATTTGTTCGGTATCGCGACCAGCGCCGCCGGCAAGCCGGATTTCCGCCAGGGAACCGATGCATTCGGCCTTATTGCCGGGAAGCAGAATCCCCGCGAATACCTGTTTGGTTATTACGGCGAGCCCGGGACACGTCTCTTCAAGATCATGGTGCGCCACGCGGATTGGAAATACATATTCTTTTCGAACGGCGGCCGGGAACAGTTGTTCAACCTGCGTGAGGACCCACACGAACTGCGCAACCGAGCCTCATCGGATCGGGATGTGGCTCTGGCGCTGCGAAACCGCGCGATTCAGGAGTGCCATAAACCGGAAGCCTTGCAGGCGCTCGATGGATCGGACTTAAAGGCATGGCCGTTCGAAGCCCGTCCCCTGAGCCGAATCTATCAATTCGACCAATCCCGCGGCGTTACTGGATTTCCGAAGAATCCAGCCGACGTGCTGAATCGCCGGGCATAGCGGGAGAAAATGGCATGACTCGACGCAGTTGTATATCCGCACTTGGAATGGCAGTGCTGCCCGCCGGCAAGGCAGGCTCATCCGCCTTCGCGCAAGATAAACCTGGAATTACTATTTCCGGTTCTGAAACCTCCGTGGTTCACGTCAACGCCAGAGGCAACTGGGTTTTCGTGCACCTCCTGACCGACGCGGGAATTAAGGGTCTGGGTGAAGCATCGCACGGCTCCGGCGACACAGCCACGTTGAGGTATATCGCGCAATTCGTTTCCAGACTCAAAGGCCGGAGCGCTTTCGATATCGAATGGCTGCGCTCGGTGGCCTTGCCGGAGATCGCGGCAGGTGGAATCAGTGCCGCCTGCGCACTCAGTGCGATCGAGCAGTGCATGTGGGACATCATCGGCCAGGCCCTGAATGTGCCGGTTTACGAACTTTTCGGGGGCGCGCTGCGAACTGAGATCCGTAACTATGCGAATATCAATCGTTCCACGGATCCACGCACGTCCGCTGGTTTTGCCGCCATGGCCGAGCGAGCCGTCGATGCCGGGTTCTCCGCGGTGAAGCTGGCGCCGTGGGATGACATGCCCGCGAATTTATCCGATGGTGCGAAGGTGGAAGAAATCACCCGGCTCGGCATTGAAAGAGCAACCGCGGTTCGCAAAGTCCTGGGGCCGCAAAGGGACCTGCTGCTCGATGCCCACAGTAAATTCGATCTGGCTCGTGGCCTGGAACTGCCCGTCAGACTTGAATCGCTGAATCTTTTCTGGCTGGAAGAAGTAACGTCAGTTCCCGATCTCCCGGCGATCCACCGCAAGGCGAAGATGCCCTCCGCCGGCGGCGAAGTGATTTATGGAGCGCGCGGATTTCTTCCCTACATCAATGCCGGGTCGGTTGACATCGTGATGCCTGACGTCAAGTACTGCGGGGGAATGCTGGAGTTGAAGAAAATCGCCGCTCTGGCCGAGGCAGCCGGCCTGAAGGTTTCGCCGCACGGACCGGCGAGTCCCGTGGGCAACGTCGCCGCAGCTCATGTGTGTGCGGGCCTGCAGAACTTCCTGATTCTGGAACTTGCTTACGGCGAAGTTCCCTGGCGCGCGGAATTGATCGATCCGCCGGAAACGCTGGTCAACGGATTCCTCAGCCTGTCCCAACGGCCTGGATTGGGCATCCGGCTTAACGAAAAGACGGTTGCGAAGTATCGGGTCGGTTAGCTACCTGTGGCTGTGTTGCGGCCCGCGCGATACCGCACGTTCGCTTAGGGTACGGATAGTTTCCGAAAGGTGTCACAGGGCGTCACCCGTCAGTTAGAGGACCGATTTCCGTTTCCGTCACGGTGGCCAAGGCAGCCGCTGTCGTCAAGAATCCGGTCTTCGATAGAATCCGGCGCCCTGGCCCAATGGCCACGCCGAACCACAGGGTGATCGACGCGAAGGAGGTTGCGATTCACAGCGGGCGTGGCGCGTCCTCAGAGGCATCCACCGCCGGCCAGAACACGCTCAAGTGAGAAACGATGGCCAGGATCAGAACTGTCAGGGGTTTCCGGAAGGACGTGTCCCTGCCTCGAAAGGGTCCAGCGCCGTGGCAAGTCCCGCCGTGATCCGGTCGTGCATGTAAACGGCCGTGACGGCGATTTGTGCCTTGGCCCGTGGCTGTACCGGATTCATAACCGAACTCCGGCCCTGCGCGACACAGCTTTATCGCTCAAGTGCCCGGCTTCTTCGGCGTGCCGGTCTGTCGGCCTGTTGATTCCTGCCGATGAATGAACGATCCGCTTCGACATCGCAAAGGGCTTTCTGGTATTTCCCCAACCATCCTCCCCAGCCATCCTCGGCCGGACAAACCCCTTGCTGTCGCAACGCCTGCGCCTTTTCCCGAAGCAGTCGGCGGTTACTCAGGACCGCCTCTGCGTTACCAAAGTCTTCAATTTCAATCCTGAGCCGCCCATTTCCGGAGGCTCTCCCCAGCCGAACGAACGAATTGCTCTTCAGCCCTCCAAGGCTGCGGGTCTCCTCCATTTCTCGCGTGTAAGGGATGTAGTAGACCCTGGCGGCCGTCGATTCCAGCAAGAGGTAGTTCTTTCCCGAGTGCTCTTCCTCGCCATGTACCAGCACCCGACCTTCGACCGCTGCAATCTGCTTCCAGTCCACAACTTCGACCACCAGTCGTTTATCCGAGACCAGCTCTCCGTGGGCAAAGAGCGTCTTCTGCCGGTCGCCTGCCCGCTGCATCGCGCGCAACACCTGCTCCGTATCGGAGCGAAGCAGCCACGAGCCGTCTCCCGCCGTTTTTGCTAATCCCATGCGCGACAGAGCGATCAGCCGCGCCGAAACGCGATGTTCCTGTGCGCGGCTCTTTTCGGTAGCTGGTGCGAATACGAAGCCGTTTTCGACGGCCTCTGAATTCCGGAGGATCACGCGATCCAGTGAAGTGAAACGGGTTTCAGTGATCTCCCGACGCTCTGCCTCCTCAGCATCGAGTGTCGTCCGGAAACCCAACTGTCGCGTGCAAAGGTCCTCGGCGATCTCGCGTACGCCGCGTTTCACGTAGTCACGGCTGAGGCGCAACGCCGTGCCATCGGCAGCCACACCCCTCAGCGCTACGTGCACGTGGGGATGCTCAGTATTACGATGAACTACCGCCACCCACTCCAGAGGACCGCCGAGATCCTCTTCTACACGGAGCATCAAATCCCGCGTGAGGCGCTGCAAATCAGCGCGGTCGCCGAACTCCGGAGAGATGATGACCTTCCAAAGCAGGGGATCGTCGTTTGCCTGCCAGCTTTGCAGCCGTGTTGAGATCTGAACGTCGCTCTCTCGCTCATTGAATCCCCTATCTCCGTCTGCCGCACTTTCGCGTTCCAGATAGCGCCCGTGGGCACGCCACTGTCCGCGCGCCGTGTTCTTCGAATAGGTGATCCGAACGGCACAGCGTTGGCGATGTGGAAATGAGCGTCTTCCGACGGACGTTCGTTGCGCACTGCTCTGCCGTGCATAGTGCAGCAGTATCCTGAACCTGGCGGCAAGTGCGACTCCCTCGTGCCTGGGTGTCGAAACGCGCGGCTTTCCCGGCCGCAGGCGGAACTCGCGTTCCTCGTCATTCATCTTCATCCCCCAGCAAATCCTGCATCGCGGATCGAGTGTCGCTCGCCAGCGTTTGGCCGGCGGATTTCATTAGGCGCATATAACGATCACGGGCCAATGTGATCGATTGCGCCCTCGCGTCTGCGGGCGGTTCCGGTATGCAACCGAGGAAGACCTTGGTCAGCGCGTCGAGCAGAGCAAAGATGGCCTGCTGGCCCCTGCGGACTCGCCGCAGTTCTTTCGCGAGCCGATCAAAACTGGCAGCTGTCTGTTCCTCCATGCCTGCGCGCTCGCTGGGCATCTTCAATTCGCTTTCAATCGCCGCGCGGATGAATGCGCTCGGCGACCTGTAGCCGCGCTCCTTCGTGGCCTTCTGCATGCGTTGATCCAGTTCGGGTTGAATTCGAACCGCTCGTTTTGGCATCGGAGAATGTCCTCTACATATAAGGGCTCAGGAAGACATTTTTGGACAAAAAAGATCAAAAAAACGTGCGTCTGACAATCGGGCGACGCTGATGACGACTTGTCGCCCGCCCTAGTGTCATGTCCGATAAATAGATTTATTTAACGCCTGCCGCAGTGAGGGCTTCGCGGGCGCGCTGAATTTTGGCGAGGATTTCTTCGCCTTTGGCTTTCCACAGGTACCGGCGTGGCTCCCGGTTTCGGGCCATCAGGTATTGCTCGATGGATCTGACCAGCGCCGGGACGCTTGTAAAGCTTCCATCGCGTACGCAGTCCTGGGTAAGGTCGGCGAAGAAGCGCTCCACCAGATTGAGCCATGAACTGCCGGTTGGCGTGAAGTGTATGTTGAAGCGGGGATGGCGGGTTAGCCATTGTTTGACCGCGGCGTGTTTGTGTGTTGCGTAGTTATCCACGATCAGATGTAACCCCAGATGCTTTGGCACTTCCCGGTCTATCTGTTTGAGAAAGCGCAGCCATTCCACATGCGTGTGCCGCTCCTCGGTACGGGACAGCAGTTTCCCGTCGAGGTAGTTCAGCGCGGCGAACAGCGTAATGGTGCCGTGTCGAATGTAATCATGCGTCCGGGTGCGGATGTGGCCGATGCCCAACGGCAGCGCAGGCTGTGTCCGCTCCAGTGCCTGACACTGGCTCTTTTCGTCGCAGCAAAGTACCAGCGCCTTATCCGGCGGATTCAGGTATAACCCAATCACATCCCAGAACTTCCGCTCGAATTCCGGATCGCGGCTCAGCTTGAACGTTCGCGAAAGGTGTGGCTTCAGATCGTTCTGTTTCCAGAGGCGGTGAACGCTGTCCGGAGACATGCCCGCAGCCCGCGCCATCGAGCGAACGCTCCAGCGCTGCCGACCCTCCGGAGGTCGCGTCACCTCCAGGACCACCTTTCGTATCTTCTCCGTTGCAAGAGACGGTTTTCTCCCACGGCCCGACTCATCTCTCAGCCCCTCCAATCCCTTCTCGCCGAACCGTTGCGACCACTTCGAAATCGTCGTCAAGCTGGTCTTCAACTCTTCGGCGACTTCCGCTTCCCGTTTGCCTTTCGCGCGCAGCAACACGATCTGCGCCCGCAGAATATCGCGAACCGACGTCGTCTTCGCCCGCACCCGGCGCTCCAGTTCATTGCGTTCTTCTGGTTTGAGTTCGAGCCGTGAAACCGGTCTGGCCATATCCAGACCCAGGTTCTCACATCAGTATTATTATTGCAACCTATTTGTCGTACATGACACTAGCGCGTGACGTTACGAGGGTGTGCTGAAAACTGTGTAAACGTTCTCCGGCGACACTAGGAGAACGACATGAAGAAGACGAAGCAGGCCTCGCCGATAAGCGATGAGTTAATCGACGAGTGGTTGAAGCAGGGCCGAACGCCGGAAGACGTAAACGGACTTCTGAAGCAGTTTACGAAACAGGTAGTGGAGCGCGCCATGCAGGGCGAGATGGCCGAACACCTGGGCTACGAGAAGCACGATCCGCAGGGAAATAACAGCGGCAACAGCCGGAATGGCAAGACTCTGAAGACGCTGAAGGGCGATTTCGGGGAGGTGGAAATCGAGACCCCGCGCGACCGCAACGGCGAGTTCGAGCCGCGGATGGTCCGGAAGAACCAGACGCGCTGGACGGGCTTCGATGACAAGATCCTGTCCATGTATGCGCGCGGCATGAGCACGCGCGACATTCAGGGGCACCTGGAAGAGATGTACCAGGTGGAGGTGAGCCCGAGCCTGATCAGCGACGTGACGGACGGCGTGATGGAGCAGGCGCGGATCTGGCAGAACCGGCCGCTGGATTCTTTTTACGGGATCGTGTTTCTGGACGCGCTGTACGTGAAAATGCGGCACGAAGGCCGGGTGGAAAACCGCGCCGTGTACGTGGCGGTCGGCATCAATCTGGAAGGCAAGAAAGACGTACTGGGGCTGTGGACCGGCGCCTCGGAAGGAGCTAAGTTCTGGCTCAGCGTATTGACGGAACTGCGCAATCGCGGGGTCAAGGATATCTATCTGGTGTGCGTGGACGGACTGAAGGGCTTTCCTCAAGCCATTGAATCGGTGTACCCGAAGGCACAGGTGCAGCTCTGCATTGTCCACATGATCAGAGCCAGCCTGAATTACGTCAGCTGGAAGGATCGCAAGCAGGTGGTGGCGGATCTGAAGCCGATCTACAAGGCGACGACAGCCGACGAGGCCGAACGGCAACTGGGCAAATTCGAGGAGAAATGGCCGAGGTATCCGGCGATCGGCCGACTCTGGCGCGAACACTGGGAGCGGGTGATTCCATTCTTTGCCTTCCCGGAAGAAGTACGAAAGATCGTCTACACCACCAACGCGGTGGAGTCGCTGCACATGAGCTTGCGCAAAATCATCAAAACGCGTGGGTCGTTTCCCACCGAAGAGGCCGCCTTTAAGCTGCTGTACATGGCCCTGCTGCGGGTAGTGGCGAAGTGGGAAACGGTGCAGCACTGGAAGCAGATGCTGAACTATCTGGACACCATGTGCGGCGACCGCATCAAAGAGGCCGGCGGCCTGAAATAGTTCAACCCGCTCAGAGCTCACCAGCGGGATGAGTCGCTCATCCCCCGAATCCGCCCGTCGGAATTCGGGTAAATAACAGAACGGTGCTCGTGCGCAAGGGTGCGCTCCGCCGCGCCGAAAACGGCGCGCCCTTGCGCACTCCGCGCCGTTCTGTCAGGATGGTTTCGCGACGGGCGGCTCCGGCGAGATGAGCTAAGAGGCGATTCTCTTCGACCGAATACCCGAAAGCAAATCACGCCGCGAACCGTTTACACGGATTCGCTCACACCGCCGACGTTACACCACTATAGCCACGCAAAACGACCACCCCGTCCGACAACCCTTTATGTTCCACTACCGTTTTTTTCTGCTTTTGGCCGGGACTTCGTCCCTGTCTGCCGTATCTCAGGGTGCCTCGGGCCAAGAGAACTACCGAATGAAATCGAATCAGGCCGAAACTAACCGAACAATATTCGCCTCTGTTCGGCATTCTTGAAGCTACAATGGGGTCACCCTCCAGGACTGCCATGGACGCTGATATCAGCAAGTTATTGGAAGATATCCCCGAAAAGCCGCCTCGATCCAAACTGGAACCTCACGCCGACGTAATCAACGCGTTGCGACGAAAACGTCGCACTTATCGCGAGATCGCGCAGTTCTTCCGGGAACATCTGGCGATCACAGTTGCGCCCAGTACAATCCACGACTTCGTCCGCGTCCGCCGTCGGCGGGAAAAGCGAAGCCTTGTCTCAAGCGCAGATCGGCCTGTTGCTCTGCCGCGAACGGCGGCCGAGGACGATGCCCAGCAAAAAATCGCTGCACTGAAGCGTCGAATCCCAGCCGAGGGACCTCAACCGCTGTTCACCTACCAGGAAGAAGAACCTTTGAAGTTACGGCGAAAACCTGTAGCGAACAACGTCGACTGAAGGCTGCTCCAAATAGTTTTCACTTTTTTGTCCAAAATCCCGTTTCTGAGCCCTTATATGTATGGGCCGAAATATTCTCGTAGGTCCGGAGTTCGGATTTGTCGCTGCCGATCCCTGGCAAGAGACGGCGGTGATTCTACGAGCAAACGAAAGGGAGGCGCGACCATGCCAGAGCGGAAACAACAACTATCAACTGACCCGCAGAAACAACGAAAGCGAGTCGTATTCACCAAAGGCGGCAAAGGAGGAGTCGGTAAAACCGGCTTCATGATTCTTCTGGCGGAATGGTTTATCGCCAACGAGATCCCCTTCACCCTTCTCGATCTCGATACGGAGAACAAGTCGCGTGGCAGCCTCAAACACTACTTTAATGGACTCGCGAGGAAGATCAACATCCACACCGAGGCCGGGCTCGACATGTTCATCGATTGCCTCGCCGAAGGAGCCCCGGTCGTACTCGCCGATATGGGCGCCGGTTCGGGTCAGGTGGCTCTGAACTGGTTCGAGACGATGTATCCGGATCTGGCCGAACAGGGAATACTGTTCACGGCGATCGGCGTTGTCACCTCCGATCCGGCCAGCGTGGAAAGCGTGCTGAGTTGGGCGGCCCGCCTGCAAAGCCGCGTCGAGTACGTGATCGTGGAGAACGCCACGAGCCCGCAGGCCGACTTCTCCTACTGGCGAGACAGCGATCAGAGTGCCCGCTTTCGAGAGGCATTTCGACCGGTGGTCCTGTCAATGGAATACCGGCTGGCGGATCTTGAGAACGCATCGCGACAACACGGCGTCACGCTTGCGCAGATTGCTCAACGGAATACCAACGTGGCGGAACTGCAAAAGGCTTCGTTTGTAATCAGGGCACAGAGCTACCGCCGGCGCTTGTTTCAGGAATTCGAGAACGCGAAGGAGCTCTTTCTGCCATGAAGCCGTCCGTTGTGACCATGCCAGAGCCAGAGCCGAATGCTGCGCCAGATCTGACCTGGGTGGAAGAAGTGGCCTCGCTGCTCCCCGAGGAATTGCGCCTCGGCTGGTACCGGAATGTCCGGCCCTGGTTGCGCATGCTCCCGCCTGACGATGAGATCGCACATCTGGCGTATTCGATGGGATACCTTGCGCTGCTGACTCGTAGCACGCCAGCGCTGGTTGCCGAGGAAAGGGCGAAGTTGACGGCACTGTTCCAGCGGCATGGCGACGAGATGACTGGTGCGGTGAAAGCCACCGCGGACTATCTTCAGGAGCTCAGCGACCGATTGAAGAAGTTACCTGCCGAGATCGCCCAGGGCCTTAGCCCGAAAGCGCTCGCCACTGAAATCGCGGATGGCGTACGGGAGCAGTTCCTGCAATCGGGAATTCCCGAGGCGGGGCGACTGCTCAAGGAACAAGGCGACCGCCTCGGGCAAGTGTTGGCGCAACAGGCTTACGTTATTGCCGAATTGCGCCAGCAACTGATTGAGTCGCGAAGCCAGGCCACGTGCGCCCTGGATCGTGTGGTGAGCGGAGCGGACGCCGCGAAGAAATCGATTGACCAATGGAACCACGAAATGCGCCAGGTGCAGTGGCTCTACCTTGGATCGGTGTTGTTGGCCGGCGTACTTCTGGGTGCACTCTTGTATTGGTGGGCGCTCGACCCTCAGGAATTCCATTCGCCGCTGGAAGCGTCAAGGAATCAGCAGGGGCAGCACGCGGCTGCTGTTACAGGAAAGACCAGCAGGCAGGCTCCGAAATGATCACGAACCCGAAGAACAACGCGGAAGGATTCCGGCAGGGCTGAAAATCGCCCCCGTCACGTGTTCGCAGCAAGTCCTTCAACGAACTGGTACAGACGCCGTTTTGCCGAGAGGTTAATTATGACGAATTTGATTGCACCACCGCGAGTCCTGATCGATATCGACGAATTAGCCGCGCGATTATCGATAGCCAAAGGCACGCTCTATAACTGGGTGTACCTGAAGCGAATTCCCTATATCAAGGCCGGACGTTGCCTTCGGTTCGATGCGGACGAGGTACTCGCTTCGTTAGGCCACTCCATTACAATGGATATGGCTGGCAAGGGGTAGAAGGAGCCATCAATGGCGATCTACCAACGAAGGGAAGCCGGTGTCTGGTACGCGGATTATTACGCGGACGGAAAGCGGGTGCAGGAATCGACCGGCACCGCAAACAGACGTGAGGCGGAGAAGTTTCTGTCCTTGCGAGTATCAGAGGTGCAGCGTGGCGTGTACGTGAAACCCGTGCGTGTTCCGCTGTCGGAATTGTGGGAGCGATATTTGGCTTACGCCAGGATGCATAAACGGTCCTGGAAACGGGACGAGCAGATGTACGGAAACCTTCAGAGCTTTCTTGGTACGCCGAATCTGGATTCGATCACTCCGCTGAGGGTGGAGGAATTCCAGCGGCAGCGCGCCAGGCAGGTGTCTCCGGCGACCGTCAACCGTGAAACCGCATTGCTCAAGCACATGTTAAACATGGCCGAGCGGTGGGGCATGCATCACGGCGCGAATCCCGTCCGGCTGGTGAAATTCCTGCCGGAAAACAACCTGCAATACCGGACGCTCAGCGAGGACGACGAGCGGCGGTTGCTCGAAGCGTCACCGCCCTACCTCAGGGATCTGATCCTGTTCGCGCTCAACATCGGACTCCGAACGAATGAAATCTTCAATCTGAAATGGGAGGAAGTCGATATCGAAGAGAAGCGCCTCAAAATGATCGTCAAGAAGAACCGCAAGATGCTCAGCCTTCCGCTCAACGATTCGGCTTGCGCCGTGATCGTGGCCCGGCATGCCGTCCGGCACGGACCGTATGTGTTCTATAATCCGATGACCGGCGATCGCTTCAAGAGTGTCCGCGGAGCCCTCGATGCAGCAATTAAACGCGCCGGGTTGAAGAAGGTCACGTGGCACATGTTCCGCCATTCTTTCGCTTCCCGGCTCACGCGATGCGGCGTGGACATAGTAACCGTGAAGGACCTGCTCGGCCATTCGAATATCAGCACGACCCTGCGCTACGCTCATTCCAATGACGATGCCAAGCGCCGGGCCGTCGAGCGGTTGGGTACCAGTGACAAAATAGTGACAATCGTGCCGCGTCGGGTAAAAAAGGCGAATATGGTATAGTGACA
>CAVRCX010000016.1:0-226756 GCA_963719785.1 Terriglobia bacterium | reverse complement strand
ATCGCATGGAATGGCCAGACGTGGCAGGGCGTTGGATCGATGCTCAGGATTTCCACCATCGAGGAAAAGGCGACCGTCACGGCGAGTGGCATAACCGTCACGCTCAGCGGCATCGATCCGACGCTGCTGAACGATGTGCTCGGGGAGTTCCAGCTCTGCGGCCAGGCGGTCGTGTTCCTTGGGGCATTCTCCGCCCCCGGCACGCTCATCGCCAGTCCGATTACGGTATGGTCCGGCCTGCTCGATCAGCCGACCATCGACGTCTCGGGCGACACGGCTTCGATCTCGATCAACTGCGAATCCCGCCTCATTGAAATGAACGTCTCGGTGGATCGCCGCTATACCGATCAGGAGCAGCAGCTCGACTGCCCTGGGGATCTCGCGTTCTCGTTCGTCAATTCGATTCAGGACCAGCCGATTTACTGGGGCCAGACTCCCACCACCAGCATCTGATGCCGCGCCGCGAAGACTGGCAGAGCGAGCTTGACCGCTTGCTCGTATCGGGCCGCGACCGGCCATTCGAGTGGGGAAAGTGGGATTGCTGCCTGTTCGTGGCCGATGCCATCCTGGCGGTTACCGGCGAGGATCTGGCCGCTGGTCTCCGCGCGCGCTACTCCTCGCTGCGTGAGGCCCGCTGGATACTCAGGGCGCGCTACGGATCGGCGTCGATTGAACGATCGGTGGCGAAGCTATTCTCTCTGGCCGGTGTCCGCGAGGTCTCGCCCAGTTTCGCCCATCGCGGCGATCCTGTCATTGCCCGCAGCGGCCGGGATTTCCAGATTGGCGTAATCGGCCTGAACGGCCTGATTGTAATCAACTCCGAAACGAAAGGTTTGGTGTTCGTGCCGCGATCTCTCGCCACGCGCGCCTGGTGTGTCTGATGGCAAGTAAACTCTCCGGCTGGGTCGAAGTAGCGGTTGGCGCCGCCCTTGTTGCCGGAACCATCTTCAGCGGAGGCGCGCTCTCGCCCGCGCTCGCGAGCTTCCTGATCTCGGCTGGCTCAGGAGTCGCGCTCTCGGGCATCGGCACGCTGATCGCGGGGCTGGGCGCGGTGAAAGGCGTTCACACCCTTGCACGCAACCCGGTGAAGTCCTGGGATGTCGTCTATGGCCGCGCGCGCGTTGCCGGGACAAACATCTATACCTACGAGTGGGGCAATAACAACAAGTACATCGATATCGTTGCGGTTCTCGCCTGCCATCCCTGTCAGAACGTCTACGCGCTTCTGTTCAACGGGCGCATGGTCCAGATCGATACGACCGCCGTGCCTGCCGGAGTTCCCGCGAGCACGTGGCCGGCGATCAACGGTGGGACCAGCTTTACCCCGGTGCAGGAGACCCAGAACATCTCCGCGATCTCGCGGGCAAACAACGTCGTCACCGTAACGACCGCGAACTTCCCCCTGATGATGGCCGGCGAATACGTCATTATCGCCGGAGTGACGACGGACGAAACGCTGAACGGCACCTTCCCCATCGCCCAGATCCTCGAACAGCAATCGACTCCCACCAATACGATGATCTTCACTTACATCTGCGGCGGCGCGGCTGTAAGTATTGGCGCCCAGGGCACGGTTGAAAGCACGTGGGTCAATTACGGCCGCCACGTCTACATCGAGACGATGATGGGGAACCAGACGCTTGGGACCACCTTCGTCGGGATGACTATCGGGACTCCCAACGAGGGCGATCCGACCGACCTCCAGCACCCTGGCACCAACCCCTGGACGGCGAACTGTTCGGCGGTCGGCAGGACCGTTGTCTTCCTGCGGCTCAACTACGACAGCACCATATTCGCCAACGGAATCCCCGAAATCTCCTTCCTCGTTCACGGGAAGAACAACATTCTCGATCCGCGCACGAGTCCCGCCACCACCGGCTATACCGAGAATTCGGCGCTGTGCTTTGCGGACTACATGACCAATCAGGATTATGGCTACCGCTGCGCTTATGGAACCGAGATCGACATCGACGACCTGATCACCGACGCGAACATTTGCGACGAGCCGGTGACGCTCGCGGCCGGGGGCACCGAGCCGCGCTATACCTGCAACGGACAGTTTGAACTGTCGATGACCCGCGGCGAGATTCTCCAGCATCTTCTCTCCTCATGCGGCGGGCGGCTCACCAATTCCGCCGGCCAGTTCCGCTGCAATCCCGCGGCATGGCCCGGAACGTCTCTCGTACTCGCGGCGCCGGTCCCAGGCGCCCCTCCGGGGTGGGGAGGTCCCTGGGTACCGCGAGTTGTCGGCCACGGCTATGACGGCATCGGAACCTATGACGCTCCGCAGCAGACGCCTGGCGGATTCGCCGGAAGCATCAGCGTTGCCAAGACCGGGAGTGGAGTGTCTCAGGACGTATTTCTTCTCTGCGGCGGCGGAAGCCTGCCGCCAGGGGGCGGGTCAGCATTCGTACAAGGCGCGTTCGGGGCGGCCAGCGGCGTAACGTCCATCACGGTCGCCCTGCCGAATCCGAGCACACCCGGCAACGGATTGATTATCGAGGGATACTTCACCTCTTTCGCTGGCAGCTTCGTTCCCATTCAACCCGGCGATTCCCAGTTTCCGCTCTTCTGGCACGCGAATACGGGATACGGCATAGGCGACATCGTGCTCGATCCGCGCACGGGCGCTGGGCAGATCGTAACCGCGATCTCGGGATCTGGTCCCGGTGGAAGCGGAAACGTTACACCCGGATTCGGCACCACTCCGGGCAATCTGACCGCAGACAACAACCTTACCTGGAAATGCAACGGATTCGGTGCGTCCTTCTGGCCCAATCAGCGGGGGCTGGGGACTGGTTGTCAGTGTTTTGCGTTTTCGGGCGTGATTTCCGGCTCCTCATATGCCGTAACGATCACCTATGAGGGAGACGGCGGAGAAAACTTCGCGGACATCATCGTCGCGGTGTCCGAGTACCAGGCAGGCTGCGGACCGAAGATAGACTCCGTAGCGTTTTCCGAGTCTACTTCGGGGCCGAATCCAGTCAGCGCCGACGTGCTCCCTCCCTTTGGCAGCCTGGGAGCAAACTACTCGCACGTATGCGTGCTGCAGCACGAATATTTTCCGATAGACGCGACGGACATAACCACGAGTCCCGTGCCCGCCACGGTCGGGCCGATGCAGATCGCCGCCAATCCTTTCCGGTGGAAGCCGAAGGTTTCGGTGCATGACCTTTTCAACGCGGTCAAGGGCACTTACGTCTCGCCGCTGACTAACTGGCAGGTCACGGACTTCCCGCCCTACATGCAGGATTCGATTCACGGCTATGATTCCGGATCGCCGCTCGACCCCTATGGCGATGCCAATCTCGCCGCCGATGACGGCCAGCGCCGGTACCTCGATATCCAGCTCCCCTTCACGATCAGCGTGGCGACGGCCCAGCGGCTCGCGAAGCTCGAACTGATGCGACGCCGCCAGCAGGGAACCGGCACGTTCCAGTTCAACCTTTACGGTGTTCAGATGGCGGTTCTCGACGTGGTAGCCATGACGCTTCCGTTCTTCAACTGGGCTCAGAAACTCCTGGAGATCCTGGCATGGCGCTTTACCCTGACTCCCAAGGCTGGCGGCGCGATCGCGCTCGGCACCGAGATCGACGTGCAGGAGACCGATCCGTCGGTTTATGCCTGGTACCCGAGCATGGAAGAACTGACCCCGCAGGGCTACGGCGCTCCCGGCACTGGAGGTAACGTGACCAGCATCGTCGGCCCGACAGGCGGCACGCTTTGAGTGATAGAGCCACTGCGGTCATCGGCGCGAACGGCATCGCACAAAGCCAGATCGAAGTTAGCTGGACCGCCCCAGCCGACGGCTATGTCGCCTATATCCAGATTCAATACCAGGTGGTGGCGAGCCCGCAAAGCACGGTCTGGATCGCCGGGCCGAACGTGCAGCCGAACGTGACGACGGCCTTTATCCCGAATGTAGTTGACGGGACCAGTTATTACGTGCAAATCCGAAGCGTTGACGTCAACGGCGCAGCGTCCCCGTGGGTGCAGTATGGCCCGGTGACCGCTGGCGGCTCGACGAGCCAGCTCTTCACAGTGAACGGAACCTAAAAATGGCCTCAATCATCAATCTCGACAATACGACTCCCGCGCCGCCGACAGGCCTCACGAATGTTGAGTGGCAGGGCGATTCCTCGACTCCGCGCAATGTGTCTGCTTACGTGCCGAACATGGTCGGAGATGCCGGCTCGGGAGGCGCGGCGGGCGCCGTTCCCGGACCCGCGGCCGGAGCTGCCGCCGCCGGGAAGTTCCTGAAAGCGGATGGAACGTGGTCTGTTCCTCCAGGCACCGGCGGGGCGATTGGCGGCGTGAATGAACAGGCCGGAAACTACACGGCTGTGGCGGGCGACGCCGGAAAGCTGATCACCTTCAGCAATCCGGCAACATTGACATTGCCCTCGCCGCCACCCGCTTCGAGTTGGTGCGCATTCGTCGAGAATGCATCGAACGGAGCCGTCACCATTTCACCGGCGGACAGCCTCGCGCCCTCCGGTTTTACTCCACGAATCTTCGGCCACGTTTACGACGCAATCAGCACCTTCGACAAGGTGGCGGCGTCCGCCGGAAGCTACAGCGGCACCTTTACCGCGACCGGCCCATGCAACCTGTTTGCGATGCTGCTGGCTATCGTGCCGGCCGGTTCTTCCGCGCCGTCTTATGTGCAGGGGAATTACTATTCGTCTCCGTCAGGCGCGGCGTCGTACTCGTCTTCTCCTTGCGCTTTTAATTCCGCCAACACTGCGGGCAATCTGCTCATTCTCGACGTCATTATGACGGCGGCTTTCGGTTCGGCGACAGGCCTTACCGTTAACGACACGGCCGGAAACGTATGGGTGCAAGCGGGCGGCGGCCTCCTGAGCGGGGGTGCCGGATACTTCTTTCAGTTCGTGGCGGCTAATTGCTTGCCCGGCGCCAACACGGTCACCTGTCATGGTGCGGGCGGCGGCACATTTGACAACATCGTTTTTGCCATTCATGAATACAGCGGCGGCGCGGTGGTTTCGCCGGTTGAAGCCATCACGGCTGGCGGCGGTTATTCGGCGTCGTCTGAAACATCTCTGTGACAACTTTGGGAGCCAATCGCCTGCTGCATGCGTTCGTGGCAACCGTCAACAATAACCTCTCGTTCGCCTTCGGCCCTACCATCGACGGAGTATACTCGGTAGCTCTCGGCAGCGGCCAGGGCTTGTACCTTGCCACAGATGGGACCAATTACTTCACCCAACGGGGCGTCGCCACTTCCGAACTGCCGCCCGTGGCCACCACATCAACACTCGGATTGGTCAAGCCCGACGGAACCTCGATTACAATTCTTGACGGTGTGATCAGCGCGGTCGGCGGGGGAGGCGGCGGAGGTGGTGTCGGCGGAGCTGGCACTGAGTACGATGTAACAAGCTCGCGGGCACTTGGAACTGTGTACCAGAACACGACCGGCACTCTGATGGTTGTCACTGTGGTCGCTGTGGGGACGGCTACCGGAACCCTCCTGGGCTACACCAGCGCGTCCAGTTCGCCCACTAACGGGGTTTCCGAAACCTCAGCGGTGGCGGGCTTTGCGCGCTCGGTAACGTTCTGCGTACCGAACCTTTGGTATTACAAGTCAAACGTCGATACGGGCGGCTCGCTGATTTGCTGGACCGAATGGACGGGCGGCGGCGGCGCTGTCAGCAGTCTGACAACAACAGGCACAAGCGGGGCCGCTACGTTGTCGGGTGGTGTCCTTAACGTTCCCGACTATGCTTCGTCTTCGTCCGCGATCACCCGGTTGGCACAACAGATATTAGGCTCGGCGGCTGGTTCAGTCACGTTCTCGTCTATCAGCGGGGCTTATACGACTCTTCAGCTTGACATCGTGGCTCGGACAGACGCCGCAACTGGATTTGCCAGTATCAACATGCAATTCAATGGCGATACCGGCACGAACTACGAATACAATTTCGTCTATGCAAGCGGTGGCACTCCGGGTGCGGGGCAAGCTGATTCAGCAGCGTGTATCGCATTGCCAAATATGCCGGGTTCCACGGTCACCGCCAACGCGCCTGGTGTGTTCTCCGTTCGTATTCCGGCGTATGCCGGAACCACATTTTACAAGGGTGTTTTGGCTTCCATCTATTACATGACGACCACGACAGAACAAGCTCTTCTGACGGGCGGCGGCTGGAACAATACGGCGGCTATCACCTCGATAGTTCTTACTCCCAGTGCTGGCAACTTCGTCGCCGGCTCGACTTTCGCTCTGTACGGGTTGCTGTAGTCGGGGTGATGCTACGTAATCGTTTTGCCAGTCGTGGGGCGGCTCGTTGGCCGCTGATCGCGACGGCGTACCTAGCAGCCCGTGGCTGAACTGATTTTCAAAGACGGAGTGCCGGAATGCAGGCAAAGAGCAGGTATCCGAAAAGGCGTCGCGTTTTCCGGCAAAGTTACCGCGCGAGGCTCTGATAGATGCCGTGGTCGCGGTAGGGCGCCTACAGTGACTCTCCACAACAGCTGAGCAAAGAACAGAAGCGCATTCAGGCTTCCCTGCAAGCCTCTCGGGGTTCCGCACCCCGATATTTTTCGCATCACCAGTCCAAGGTTGAACGCACCGGCGTGAATGAGCAACCGTTTGATGATGTTGTCATGCCGCCGCAGGTGGGTTCTTCGCATGGCTCCGGTTTCGTACATGTGGGCGAAGCTTCGTTCGACTCGCTCGCCGCGCTGGCGCAACAGGCGCTTTCCGCGCTCACCTCGGATCCGCCGGCGGTTCTGATATACCGCTGACTTCTCTGCTTCCTTGCCGATCCAGTTCCGGCGGCCGCGGTCCGGCTCGGAACAGTAGCTCCGAACCGCGACTTCTTTCAGAACTATCAGCACATCATTACTGTGATAGCCCTTGTCGAGCACCAGCTCGGCGGGACCTTGCGGGTTCAGTTGCTCCGCTTTGTTGTCCGTATCGGCCGCGACTTCCCGAATATGTTCGCCGCACTGTGTCAGTGTTTCGTGCAGCGTATTGGTATCACCGGCGGTGGCGGGCTGCAGGGTCACGGCCAGCACGGCTCCCGTTTCCAGATCCACTGCATGTTCTGCCTTGTGGGCCAGATGCGTACGGCCATCTTTCATCCTTGTGATCTGCGCATCCGGGTCGTGCGGGTTCTTCCAGTCGTCGTTATTGCCCTTTTTCTTCCGCTTGCGGTCCAGCTTTGCCAACTGCTCACGGGTAGGCGTCTCGATGCCGGATTCTTTTGCCAGACCTTTGAGAAAGTCGTCGTAACCCTGACCGTTATCCCGGCGGACGATCGAGCGCAACGCCGCGTTGGCTTCCAGAGTGGTTCCGTCCACCGCGACGGTGTTGCCTCTCAGCAAGCCTTCTTCCGCCAGCATGCCCAATACCCACAGGAAAACTTTACGATGCGTTTCCACATCGATCAGACGGCGCGTTCGCGAGATGGTCGAATGATCCGGCGTCGACTGCCCCAGCTCAAAACCCAGAAATGACCGCAAGGCCAGCGAATCGGCTGTCCGCCATGCGATACCCCGCTCGGAATCTATGCCCTCGAAATACCCGACCAGAAGTGCGCGAAAATAAACTCCGGGCGCCAGACCCGGACGGCCCACCTTCGCGTAAAACGATTCGCATGCCGATTCGGCGAACGCGTCGAATCCGCGCTTGCTCAACAGCCGGTTCAAACGCTCATAGAAGGGGTGGCCGGCGGGAGTGGCAAGGCGAGCCGCTTCGATCCAGATCGGCTCCTGCTTCTCATCTGGCCCTCGCTTGCCCAATGACATGTCTCCATCGTAAAGTGATTCCTCTTCTCAGGCCAGGAAAAAAGTCGAGTTGCGCCACGGGCTGCTAGCGCTAGGGCCGTGGTTCAAGGGCGAATGCCCGTGGAGGAGCAAAGTCCTCAAGCCTTTAACCAGGCAAATCGTCCAACGCCCTTTGGACAATCAGCACGTGGAATCAGTGGAGGAGAACGGCTGCGATCACGTCGTTGGTGTTGGCGCTCGGCAGCGGTGCTAACTGTCTTGCCAGGCTCAACATTCACCCTGTACGGTGAACTGTAATACTCGGAGCTGGCGACCCGCCTGCATTCACACCAGCATGAAGCTCCCGATTTGTTTCATTCTGGCGCTCGCGTCACGCACCGCCAGCAACGGCACGCTCCGATCCGGGACGAGTCGCCGAAGCCAGTCCCGAATCGGAAACAGGCAGCCACCGCCAGCCGCGCGCAAGCACAAGCCGCAGCCGTCAGTAGGGAATCCGATCCCGCAGCCGGTGCGAATCCTGCTCCCGCACCGCCAATGGGCGCATCGCGCGATCAGCAACAGCCCAGCGAGGAGTTTCAGCGTGAAACATCCGTCCCTCGACAGGACTAAAAGCTGGAGGGTAATCATCCCTTGACAATAGGTACACCAAAAAACTACGCTAGCGGTCGGTGGGAAACCCGCTATTCTGTACCGGGCAACCTCCCCTATCGAATCTGGACCACTAAAATGCCTGGCGTGATTCCTTACGACTATCTGGACTGTGTTATGTACGTTTACCCCTCTGCCGATGATGCCAGAGGTGGAGAACGGCTTGGTGGCAGTGGATTTCTGGTTGGCGTAGAACTCCCGTTGTGTCAGTTGCGTCAGGTGTATGCGGTGACCGCATGGCATGTAATTCGCGGCATGGAGACCCCTGTGTTACGTGTCAATAAAATCAAGAATTCGCCAACGGACTCTGAATTCGATTGCCTTGATACTGGCGAATGGGTACACAGCGCGGAGGACGATATTGCTGTGACTGCTATGAACATAGCTTGGGAAAACTACGGGTACTTTGTGGTCGATGAAAAAGAGTTCGTCGATATAAGAAAGGCGGTCTATATCGGACCAGGGGATGAGGTTTTCATGGTTGGACGATTCATCAATTTGGAAGGAGAACAGCGAAACACTCCGACCGCACGGTTTGGAAATATAGCAATGTTGCCAGATGAAGAGAACGTCTACTTGGTCGAACATCACTCGCTTCCGGGATACAGCGGATCTCCCGTCTTCGTTCGAGTCGATACAGATCAACGCGGTGGCAAGTATGCTTCCATCCATAACCTGACGGACGGTTATTCGGCAGCGAAAAGAGATGATCTTCCACGGTTCTATGGACCGTGGCTGCTGGGCGTCGATTCGTTCCATATTCAGGATTGGTTGCCCGTGTACGATGCAAAGCAAGACACATCAATCGCATCCCCAAAACGCTGGATAAGGGCGAATTCCGGAATGGCGGGAATCGTGCCAGCATGGAAGGTGTTGGAATTACTGAACTGTGAGAAATTGGTGAAACAAAGAGAGTCGGACGACAACAAGATAAAGGAATACCAAGACCGTAAAGCGGAGGAAAAGCCGCAGCACCGCAGTTACGACTCTGCTGGCAGTGAATCGTCCCCCACGGAGTTTACTAGGGAGGATTTCGAAGCCGCTCTCCGTAAGGAGGGCCGGAAGA
Organism: Terriglobia bacterium; assembly: GCA_963719785.1. Classification (GTDB taxonomy): domain Bacteria; phylum Acidobacteriota; class Terriglobia; order Bryobacterales; family Bryobacteraceae; genus BOG-234. Next base: position 217,293 of record CAVRCX010000016.1, on the reverse strand, counting down.
TCACGCCAAAGAAGTAAACTCGCAGGACATAGAATATGATTCATGCGAGAAAAACTACTGCTGTCCACCGTCGTTATTCTTGGGCTTATGATGCTTGCCTCTCATGCCCAATCACCCGCCACAACCAGCGCCATCGGTAGATATCAAATTGTGATCTCCGTGCCGAGCGCGCAGGATTCTTCCGTTGCATATCGGATCGACACCCTCACCGGAAAAACATGGATCGTGGCCCGCAGCGGGACCGCCATGGTCTGGTCTGGAGCCATCCCTGAATTCTCGCCGTTGAAATAAACAAGCTACCGAAGTGTTTTAATTTTTGTAATGGCGCGAGATGGGATAGTCATATCGCCACATCCCTGTGGGGCAACCGCAGAGTCGCCATCATTTGACATGTGCGGCACTATGACCTTGCAATCCTTGCCGTCGTGGAGAAGCCATCCGACCGAGCGGACGCGCATCGGCTTAGGTGCCGACACTTCGAGCGGTTGCCAATTCGGAGAACACCCGAACGAATCCATCCACTCAATAATTACCAGGCGCACGTAAGCTTAACCGCGCTTGGATTGCGACTTGAAGGAATCTCGGCGCTGGCGAAGAGCAGACCCAGCCAAGCTCTTGCACGCCCCCTTGCGTCCGAAAGATCCCAGTACTTTTGCCGCTTTTCTCCCAACAGACTTTGAGGTCATGTCTATAATTCTACCGCTGGATGCATTGCGTCACAACTGCCTGATCCGAGGCCACTCCCACGGCCTTCACTTCTGTCTTCGAGATCCTGCTACGGGCTCAAATCCGTGGATCACCGCATCGAATAGAAACGCCCCGCCCGAGTTGCGCGCAATCCCAGGGAAGCTATGGCTGAGTTATCGCGGCATCGAATCTCTCCCCGACCGCGTCGAACGCCGGAGTCGGGCCGTTCCACGCCAGTTGGTCCACGTCGTCAAACAGCGGAATGTCGGTGCGGAGCGTGGCCAGCCTTCGAAACAACAACGCATGGTCTCTTTCCTGAACAAGAGTGGATGCGAGGGCACTCCCGCGCGCGGCGTTGACGCGCCATTCGCGCCAGTCTGCCGGGATCGATTCAATATGGGTGAACTTCGCGAGCACAGCGGCCGTTGACTTCGCTCCCCAGCCCGGCAGGCCCGGATACCCGTCCGCAGTGTCGCCCACGAGCGCGAGGTAGTCGGGGATCGACGCTGGCGAAACGCCGAATTTTTGGACCACCCCCGTCTCGTCGAGAATGACGCGCGTCCTCCGATTCAGTTGCACAATGCGCGTGCCGCGCACGCTCTGAGCGAGATCCTTGTCCGGTGTGCAGATGACTACACGTTCGACACGCGGGTCCCGAGCCGCCGCTGTCGCCGCCGCAGCCAGGGCGTCGTCGGCCTCAAACTCGACCATCGGCCAGACCACGAGGCCAGCGGCCGAAAGGGTCTCTTCCAACAGGAAGAATTGATCAAGGAGGTCCCGTTCGATGCCTTCGCCGGTTTTGTATCCAGGCCACAATCGATTGCGGAACGATTCGATCACATGATCGGTTGCGACGGCAATGTGCGTGGCGCCTTCGCGGATCATCCCCAGCAAAGATGCGAGCACGCCTCGGACAGCCGCGACCTCGCAGCCGTCGCGATCCCGTGCTGACGGGAGCGCGTAATAGTGCCGGAACAGCTCGTAGGTGCCATCAACCAGATGGATCTGCAAGGGCGCGTGCCTCTTCACAAAGTTACCGAACGCCACTCGTCGCGATCAACCGGAGCGTCGGACTCCCATGATGCGGTCGGGAGGGTTACGAGCGGCGTCAGTTCCAGGCGCGTGAATACGAATCATCCGATTGAAAACATCGACGACGCAAAATGTTTCCACGATTCTGTATACTCTTGTCATGGCTCAAAAGGCAATGACTCAAACTCAAATCGTAAAAGCGATGGCCGAGGCGTGTGAAATTCCGAATGCCAAGGCGCGCGAGGTGCTGACCTTCCTCTCCGATACGGCAATCAAGGAGGTCAAAAAGAACGGCCTGTTTGTCGTACCTGGCTTGGGTCGTCTGGTCAGAGTGGAACGTAAAGCGCGTATGGGCAGGAATCCGGCGACCGGCGAAGCCATCAAAATCGCGGCAAAGAAGGTCGTCAAATTCCGGATCGCGAAGAGCGCCAAAGACGCGATTGTGCCTCCGAAGGTGAAGAAGTAGTAGTTCCCTCCAGAAAGAATCAGCGAATGGCAGAAGGCTTCACAGGCATTATCGATCAACTGGAACGGCAGAAGGCGGCCATTGAGCGGGCGCTCGCGGCGTTGCGGGAAGTTGACCCTTCCGTGGCAGCGCGAGCCGAACACGCGGCAGCGACGCCGGAAGTGCCCACCCGCCAGCGTAGGAAACGCAGTGCCGCCGTTAGAAGGAAGATGGCGCTGGCTCAGAAAGCGCGATGGGCCAAAATTAAGGGTGAGATCGAGCCGCCGACACCACCCGCGCCGGAGCTTTCAAAACCGAAGCGCCGGATTAGCGCGGAGGGCATGAAGAGAATCATCGCGGCTACGAAGAAGCGGTGGCGTTTGCAGAAGGCTGCTGCGAAAGCAGCGTCGGCAAAGAAGGTCGCTCCCAAGGCCGCGCGGTGAGGAAGGCGATCATGAAGTCTCCACCTGCGAAGGTGGCGAAGAAGGTTGCGCCGGTCAGGAAGGCGGCGGTGAAGAACGCTCCAGCGCCCATGCCGACTCTGGCGCAAAGCTGCCGGTTATGGGGCAGGTTGGGGCGGTCAAATCAGGGGGTGCGGATTGTCGGGAGACGGGAGACGGAGATTGAGTCGCGCGCAAGGTCCGGGGATCGCGAACGTTTAATGACCTCAAGCGTCAATGACGGTTCCGTCGTCGTTTATCAGATCCGCCCGCACCGCCTGAACGATGTTGTAAGACCTGTGCCCTTCGTAAATTACTCCCGAAATGTGCCAAGAAAGCGTGCCGTTCGGATTCTTTATGATGGGCTTTTGTTTCGCGGGCTGGGCAATAGCACGGCCCGACGCTGACTCCCGGCTCGTAACGCACCACGGATGGGTAGCCATCCTTCACGGTCTCCGGGGTTTCAATGCCCCGTTTCCCGCAGCCGTTTTCCTCAATGATCCTCTCAGCCCGATTCAGCCTGCGCGTTTCGCCGCTCTTCAAACCACCGGAGCGTCCACGGCGTGAGCCGATTCGAGCAATGAGACGAGGATCGCGGCGCGCGACGTGCTTCTGCGGCAAGACTGGCGTTCACTTCTCCCTGCTGATCGCCCGCTCCAGCGCCGCCACGAACTGCCCCAGGCTCACGCCGACGGCCCGGCAGAATGTTTGCAACTCCACCACGTCGATCCGGCGCTCCCCACGTTCGCATTTGCTCACGAACGTCTGCGTTTCGCGGATCTTCCGCGCGACCTGAGCTTGCGTGAGACCGGCATCCTCGCGAGCCTTCCTCAGCATTTTCAGGAAGACGGCGTAGCGTTCCGAGTGGATAGATTTTTCCATTGCGTCCGTAAACGCAACAAAATCAGGCTATAGGCGAAGATCGAATAGTCCAAAATCGACTACAATGAGTCTCATCCACCCGGAAGAGCGCGGAATACCAATGGTGGTTACCTAGGAGGTTGCAGTGCTATGATCTTGCGAGCCGCTTTCGCGATGCCTGTTTTTGTTCCCATTCTGGCGTTGCTTGGTTATGGGCAGACAGCCGTGTCCCCGGAAACTGTGGCCAAGGCTTCAAAGGCGGTCGTTCTGTTTAGAGGCCAGACTGCCTTGGGTAGCGGCTTTTTGCTTTCGACGGATGGAAAAATCGCGACAAACGTCCACGTGATTCGCCTGACGGACAGCGTCCAGCTCGCTTCGGGTGAAGTCTACGATAGTTTCACGGTTCTGGCATTCGACGAGCGGAAAGACATAGCGATTGTAAAGATTCCCGGTTTCGATCTTCCCGAAATCGAGTTGGGCAATTCTAATGACCTCCAGATTGGTGAACCCGTAATCGCAATTGGCAGTCCCCAAGGTCTGCGCGGCACCGTCACCGCAGGGATTGTGAGTTCGATCCGGGACGATCCGGCATCGCGCGGTTACAAAGTGATTCAGACTGATGCCGCGATCAATCCTGGAAACAGCGGGGGGCCGCTTCTGAACAATAAGGGGCAGGTGGTCGGCGTCACTACTTTCAAGCGTGTGGACTCCGAGGGGCTGAATTTCGCGGTGCCGATTAATTATCTCCGTGGTTTGATGAATGCCACTGATAGGCCGATGACCCTTGCGGAGTTTCGGACGGAGCTGAATGGTGCTCCGGTGGGGGGCCTTACTAACGCAGCGTCTTTCCCTGCCGATTGGAAGGTCGTGGAAACCGGGGGAAAGCTTAGGATTCGCAAAGACGGTGATTACATCTATACTGAGCGAGTCTTACCTGACTCCGAAAAACAGAGCGGTAACAGCACGACCATTGAGTTGCGTAAGGGTAAGGACGGTTATAGCGGGGTGGAGCACATCATCCTTAGCGGACAATACTATGATGCCCGGCGAGTGGGTGGGTTTGCTATGAATCGGTGCGGCCCTTTGGATTTCCCGATTGAGCTGACACAGATTTCCGAGTCCCGGATCGAGGGGCGGGTTTTGGCACCTGTGAAGCTGGATTTCCGGAAGTGCACGTACGACAAGAAAAGTGCCACCTGGCATAGCTTTGTTTGGATTCCTGAGTAGGGCTGATCCCAAATGAAATGCGAGTACCGGTGCTTCGATTGTTGAAGGCCGAGCACAGGACGCAATGCTCGTAGATGCGGCCCACTGAAGGCGTTGCCTTTACACTTCGCCCGGCGTGAGCGGACAATGAGATCAGACACCGGGATAGGCCGATCCCCGAAAAGCGGTCTTCCCAACCGCCTGCCCGGTGAATCCAATTTGGGAGCCACTCGGGAGGTGGCATCTTGGCGGATGAGAATGAGAACTACTGGCGCGGCCAAACTGGCCTTCGCATATCAGGCACGACAAGGTCTGCGGACACTCGCGATCTTATAACGGTCCCGTGTTTCACACCTTCGCCCTTCACGTCTGAATTCTGGGACGATTTCATCAGAGCGTCCGACCAGGACCGGCGAGGAATCCTGAAGCAGTGGCTCAAGAACCGCGAAACCGCGCCGGAAGGCAGCGAGGCTGCGACTGTTCTCGATGACCAGATTGGCCAACTGACGGCGGCGCTGGCCAACGGTAGTCCTCCGGTTCTCGATTCCGCCGCTGCCCAAATTCGTCTACGAGAAGGCGTGGCGGCGGGCGGCAGTTCGCTGTACAAGCGCGAGCAACCTGAATCTATCCCAATCGACTCCCGCCAGTCGCAGGGCGAAGACAATCGTTCACTGGCGCAGGGCGAGACTTCCACCATTGCAGCTATCAAGGTGGCCCTTAATTCTGATCAGAGAAAGCAGGCGGTTCAATTGAGAATCGGACTGGACGGTTGCTCTGTGAGAAAGCTCTGGTCTGAGGCATTTTCGTCGCGTCGGAACAAGCCCAAGACCATGCGAACCGCATTCAATCGCTGGCAAGCATCGCGGAAAGACGCGCCGTCGTGGGCCGACGGCTTGATGCGCGCGCGACTCCTGAAGTAAACCGGCTGAAAGATCGCCTACCTCTTTGTTTACACGCCTACCTTGATTCGCCTACCTGTAGGCGCGCCAGGCTGGAATTGTAGCGCAACAGCGCTCATGGATCTTCAGCCTATGGAAACAGCTACAAAAGCAGTTACTCGTGCATTGAAGGAAGTGGATTTTGAGCCACTCCTTGATGAGCGGGACGTCGCAGAAATCACGCGGCGCTCGCTTGCAAGCGTTCGTCGTGATCGGCAGTTGCGGAAAGGCGTTCCGTTTATTCGCATCGGCTCCTCAATTAGATACCTGCCTCAATCGCTAAGAGAGTTTTTGGGATCGTGCGAGACCAGTGGAATCCCGCGGGCGGAGGCACGATAAACGATGCCGGAAAAAAAGAAGGCCGCCGGTGTTCAGACCGGCAAGCCTTCGAACGACAAAAACAATTCTTCTATGATTTTCGCATCTCTTTGGGATATCAGGCAAGGCGTTCTCAAAGTGGCGCGCATTGAGGATCACGCAGCGCGGATGGGCTCTCGGGCACCGGGCGATGCGTGCCTCCAAGAGGTGGGCGCATGACGCCGCTCGACTTTCTCAACCTCCTCTGGCAGTTCAAGCCGGAGGAAGTGTACGTCCTGATCTGGACGCTGCCCGATAAGTGCTCTTACTGGTACCGCGACGTCGCCGCTGCTGCGGAGTTCGTGCTCAACGTGCGCGGACTGGACGTGTACGTGGGGGTGGGCCTGTCGAACGCCGACCGGGGTTCCGGGCACCGCTGCACGTCGGACGAAGTCGTCGGCCTCACTGGATTTTGGGCCGACTTCGACATCCGTTCGGACGCGCACCGCCAGAAGGCGCTCCCGACGACGATCACGGACGCGCTCTCCGTGATCCCGGAGTGCATGCCGCCCACCATAGTGATCGCGACCGGCAACGGCGCGCACGCCTGGTGGCTTTTCAAAGAGCCGTACATCTTCGATGACGCCGAGGACCGCAAGGATACCGCGACGCTTGGATCTCGGTGGCAGACCCTGCTTCGCTTGCGCGCGTCGCAGCGCGGCTGGGCCTTCGAAAGGCTATCGGATTTGGCGCGCGTGTTGCGGATTCCGGGCACGGTGAACCTCAAGGACCCGAGCAATCCGAAGGAGGTCACTCTCCACATGGCGACAGACCGGCGATACAACCTCTCCGATTTCGAGGAGTACCTCGACGCCGCCGCGATCCCTGATCCGGAAGCGGAGGAAAAGGCGACGCGCGAGTGGGCCGAACGCTTCGCGGACAAGCCTCTCGTGGTCAATATGGACGCATGCATCCCGCAGGAGACCATTGACGGCTGGATGACGGCGAACATGCGGTTCAGAAACACCTGGCAGCGGCAACGGCACGACCTGAAAGACCAGAGCCAGTCGGGATACGACCTGGCGCTCGCGAATTTTGGGATTGAAGCCAGCCTGACGGAGCAGCAGATCGTCGATTTGATCATTCATCACCGGAGGCAGTTCGGGCAGAAGCCGCGGACCCGCGTGGACTACTTTCAGCGAACCATCTCCACCGCCTCCCGCCGAAGTGTGGGCGCGGGCACGCCCGCAGTTCCGGCTGATACCCGGACTCCAGGCCCCACGACCGGCAACACTGCGCCCCTGGGCGAACACGGCGCGCCGCAGGCAATGGGATTGGGGAATGGTGCCACCCCCGACCCGGCGATAGCGAAGGCGCTGCTGTGCCAGCAGATCTCCGAGATCCTCGATGTCCCAATCTGCCGCCTCGTGAAATTTACCGGCAAGGAGCCCACCTTCCACATGGAACTGGAGGAGGACGGAAAGATCGAGTTCACCAGCGTCGCCAAGCTGATCTCGCAGGAATCCGTGCGATTGGCCATCGCCGGACAGACGGGGAAACTGATCCGGAGGCACAAGCCCAAGATCTGGGAGCAATTAGCGCAGGTAATGTTGGACGCCTGCATCGTCGAGCAGGGCGGCGAAGAGAACGAATGGGAGGGCGCCGCCAGGATGTATGTGGCGCAGTACCTGGCGCAGACCGGCTTCATCGAAACCATCGAAGGGCAGCCTCTCCAGAACCAGCGGAAACCCATCATCCTGGACGGCAAGGTCGGAATCTGCGCGAGCGACCTTCAGATGTTCATCAACAGGACCACCTGCCAAAACCTGTCCGTCAAGGCCGTGGCGTCGATGCTCGGGGCGCTCGGCGGCAAAAGCATCAGGGTGCGCGGAGCGAAGTTCAAGGAGCAAAGCCGATGGATACTGCCGGCGGATCAGTTCGATCCCGCCGAGTACTCGCCGGGCCTGGAGGAGACCAATGCCCAATGAGCAAGCCACCGGCACGGTTGAGGAGATCGGCGAACGGGACCACAGCGTCACGTCGGAGTACCGCATCTTCGGCCCGCCGGGAGCCGGCAAAACGACCCACATCGGCCGCCAGGTCCGGCGCGCTGTGGATCGGTACGGTTCGGATTCGGTCCTGGTCACGTCTTTCTCCCGCACAGCCGCGGGGGAGCTGGCTGGACGCGACTTGCCCATCAGTAAGAACAGGATCGGAACGCTGCATTCGTTTTGCTACCACGCTCTCGGCGAACCTGTGGTGGCGGAATCCTGCGTGGAAGAGTGGAACCGCGAGAACCCGCGCCTACCACTCACGCCGGTAAGGAAGCAGGGCAAACTCGACGGCGAGGATGGCGCAGTTATAGAGGACACCCTACTGGCCAGGGACGGCGACCAGATGTTGCAGCAGCTGGGCCGATTTCGCGGGCTGATGATCCCGCAGAAAAGTTGGCCGCTCGTGCTGTGCCATTTTTCTGAAAAGTGGACCAGGTATAAACGGGCGCGCGGTCTCCTGGACTTCACCGACCTTATCGATCAGTGCCTCCTCGACGTGGCGGTAGCGCCCTCGAATCCGTCCGTGATATTCGCGGACGAGGCGCAGGACCTGAACCGGATGCAGTTGACGCTCATCAGGAAATGGGGAGAGCGGGCAAGCTACTTCGTGCTCGGTGGCGACGACGACCAGTGCATTTATTCATTCGCGGGCGCCTCTGCGGACGCCATCCTCGACCCGGACATTCCTGACGACCACAAGATTATTCTCAAACAGTCGTTTCGCGTTCCGCGCGCCGTGCACCAATTGGCCGACAGGCTGATCCACCAGGTCACGAGACGCCAGGAAAAGATTTACCTCCCGCGACCTGAAGCGGGTGCGGTCCACCGGCTTTCGACCGGAACCTATAAGTCCCCGGAGTACTTCATCCTCAAGAGCGCCGAGGAGCACCTGAAGCAGGGCAAGAAAGTGATGTTCCTGGCGGCCTGCTCGTACATGCTGCAACCAATGGTGGCCGCCCTCCGAAAGCGTGGTATCCCGTTCCATAACCCGTACCGGAAGGCCAACGGCTTCTGGAATCCGCTGCGCATCGGCAAGAAGGGTTCGAGCGCAAGCCGCGTTCTGGCACTGCTGGTGGGCCACCCCGATTTTGGCGAGGGCCACCGCCAGTGGACATTCGGCGATCTCGCGCTGTGGGCGGACTGTATGGCGTCGCAGGGGATTTTGAAGAGCGGGGTAAAGGAGAAATTCCAACAGTACGATCGGCTGCAAGGTCGCAGCCTCGGGCGGCTCGATGAGATCTTCGAAGCGGGCGCGCTCACGTCGCTCCTCGACGCCTCGAACGGTGACCACCGCGCGCTGCTCAACTGGTGGCGTCGGCTGATGACTGCCGACGTTCGCGGTCGTTTTCAATTTCCAGCAGATGTCGCTGCCGCGTACGGGCCGCGCGCTCTCGTTGATCAGCCCCAGGTGGTGGTCGGGACGATTCACTCTGTCAAGGGAGCGCAGGCCGATGTGGTCTATCTTTTCCCGGATCTCAGCCAGGCCGGAGACGCCCAGTATCAGCGTAACGGCGAGCCTCGCGATTCCGTAATCCGGGTCTTTTACGTGGGTGCAACCAGGGCGCGGGAAACGCTCTACATATGCCAGAGGGAATCACTCATGGCATTCTCCATCTAGTTGAAAATAGGTAACTTGCTTATGTGCCCACACAGAGGTAACCTTCTGTTGCTGACAGGAGGAATTTGCTTGAACCAGAGAGTTCAGCACCCAAAAGTGCATGAGCGGAAGGATCGGAAGGGCGCGTACTGGTTCTTCCGCTACCGGCATGACGAGATGCTGCCGGACGGCACGATCAAGACCAGCAGGAAGTTCCATACGATAGGCCCAAGTAAAGGCGGCGACGCCCTCACCCGGAAGCAGGCAGAGATCGAGCGCGACAAGTTCCTCGCGGAAGTCAACGCCGCGCACACGCGCTGCGACGCGGCGGTGCAGGCGCAGCAGCCCATCGACGTGCGCGCCATAATATTCGGCAACCTCGCGCAAATGTGGCGCAAGGACTATGTGGACAACCCAAAAGTCAAACTGGCGACGCCAACGCGGGAGAAGTATCGCTCCCGCCTCGACAACCACATCATGCCGCGCTGGAAGGCCACGCGGCTCGGCGAGTTCCGCTCCAAAGACATCCTCGATTGGCTCCAGCACGAGTGCTCCTCCTGGCACATGATGATCGACCTGCGGAACATCATGAGCGGAATCTTCGCCCGCGCGCAGGAGTGGGAGATCCTCGACGAGACGTTCGCCAACCCGATGGCGCGCGTGAAGGTGGGCAGGAAGTGGAGCGTGCGGCCGGACCGGATTCTCACGCATGAGGAGACTGCGGAAGTTTTCGCGCGCATGGTTGACCCGCAACTGCTGATCTGCGAGACCTGCGTCTCGACAGGAACGCGCATCTCCGAGGCAGTGGGCTTGCAGTTGAGACACGTGGACCTGAAAACCGGCACCATCAGAATCCAGCAGCGTCATTGCCGGGGCGACGTGGACGAGCCGAAGACCAGGAACAGCAAGCGGATTCTGGCGCTGGGCACGCTGGCCGAACGATACACGGAGTGGATCGCCAAGAAAGAAATCTCGCAGCCGACCGACTGGATCTTCGCGCAGGAGGAGGACCGGACCAGGCCCATGTGGGATTCGGGCGTCCGCAAGGCGCTCAAGATCGCGGCGAAGGACGCCGGATGCGATTTCGAGGGATTCGGGCTGCACTCGTTCCGGCGGGCGAATATTACTTGGCGTCAAGAAGTCGGCGGAAGCGCGATTGAGGCCAGCAAGATCGCCGGCCACGCGACTGTCAGCCAGACCGGCGACTACACCATTGTGCAGTTGCAGAGGCAGGACGAACTGACGCGCGCCATCCAGGGGCGGATGGCCGATTCGCGCAAGAAACAGCAAGCGGACGCCAGCAATCGCGCCGGTGAGCCGGTCAACGCCGCCGCGTAAAACGAAGCCCCGACCGTAAAAAACATTTTACGCCATTCACGTTTTATGCTATTTTCGTTCTAACTGTGGTTCGCACGTTGCCATGCGATACCGCAAATTCACCGCCGGTTCTCCCAAGAAAGGCGGCTATGGTCGCATCTGTTAGACTGGGCGTTTCGCCAATGCCCACCGAGAATTCGCTCCGTACGACGCTCAGCGCCCCCTCGTCCGATCCGTCAACGACGCCGCTGCCCATAAAACGTGGGAAAATGGTGTCGGATGCGGAAATGCTCTCAGACCCTGATCGTTCGACACTTCGGGATATGCTGGTTTCCCGATCCCTCAAACTGGGCAAGGTGTTCCGACTCTCGTCCGGCGCTACCAGCGACAGGTACTTGGACGCAAAGCTAACGACCCTTAGTTCAGCGGCGATGCCGTTAATCGGTCGCCTGTTTAACCGAGCGCTTGAAAAATATGGATGGTCACCAAAAGCTGTCGGGGGATTGACGCTGGGGGCCGATCCCATCGCCTTCGCGGTGGCGAGAGAAAGTAGAGGGGTGCTCGGCATCTCAATCGACGCCTTCATTGTTCGCAAAGAGCCGAAAGAGCATGGCATGACACGCTTCATCGAGGGTTTCGAGGATGAAGAAACATCGGGAATGCCAGTCGTCATCATCGACGATGTCTGCACTCGAGGTAACTCTACTGGCAAGGCGATTGACAGGGCACGCGCGGCTGGCATGAAGGTTCTGGGGGCAATTTGCCTGGTGGACCGGGAAGAAGGAGCGTCGCAATTATTGAGAGACGACTACGATTGCGACCTCGTAAGCATCTTCACATTGGACGAATTGGTTAACTACAAGAAATCCCAAAGCGGAACGTTCGAGACAGCAGCAGTTGGCTGATCCCGGAAGTCCCAGATGAGCGAGCAGGGCGAGGCGTTATTTCGACGTTTCATCCAGCACGGCTTTGAGGGACTCGTCGATGATCAGCCAAAAATTCTCGCCAGATGGCTAGGCGAGCGTGCAGCCCAAACCGGCAGGGCCGCATTCTTATTCGTTTCCGAGGCTGTAGATGCAGCCAATTCACTCCTTCTGGAACATGACGAACCCGGTGGTATCCGCCTCGGGTTTATCCGCAAGATGGATGAAGTAGTTTACAGCAGCCTCCCGGCGATTCAGAGGGCGGACCCTCACTGGGCGTCGAAACTCGCGAAAGACTTCCGTGACGAGATACTCGCCATGGTACGTGATTATGATCCCCGGAAAGACTACGAATAAAACGGGCTTGCGTAAGGTGCATGCTTCCGTTTCTTGAAATGGAATGCGCCACGGAACCGGCGTGCACGAGCAACTGCATCCCGGAAACCCCCGGCGATCCCGAGGCGGTAAACTGGGGGCCTCGCGTCAGCCCCATGCCGCTCACCACCGTCTACATTCCCGGCCCGCGCGGCCAGTACGCGACGAACGTGGACGCCTCCTCGTCCGGGGAGGCCGTGCGCAAGGCCGTAGCGTTTTTCCTCGATCCATTTTGGAAGGGGCCGAAACCGAAGGCCGGGACGGTGTTGCGGGTGTGTCCGATGGGCGGCAAGGAAATCCGCGCTCGGGTTCCGGCTGAGATTGTGATCTGCTTTGAACGGTAGAATCGGCTGGATCAGATTCGCCGCCGAACTGCTGCCCGGTGAACGGGGCCACGAGTTGGCACATTGGCGTGACGCCGACTTTGTGATCTACCAGAACGCCGTTCTGAGAAACTGCTGGGCTGCTCGCTAGGCGCTTTTCTGGCTGGCGAGGCGCTGGAAGGTGATAACCTCGCTGTTTGCCAGCGGTCATGTACTTTCGCGTTTTGCCCCGGTTTCACCAGCCGTCTGATCCGGTTTCCTGTGCGTGCCTGCACCCGAGAACTTGGGACGACTACACGTACAAAGTTCTCTACGATTTGGAAATCTTTGATGATCAAGGCGTTGAACACGCAATCGGGGCGGTCAGAATCGGCCATTTCGGGATTGACGATGACCAGGGCACGGTTGAGCTACCACAAGAATTTGATGAGCTCGACAAACGATTTTTTTCCCTCGGCGTCGATGAAGATTACTACATAAAGTTGACTGCGCTGGGTAGTGCGACGCGGGACAAGGTCCTCCAGGGACTCCGCGACATTGCCTTCGATCTTGATCTCTTCCATCAAGCAGTCGAGGAAAAAGTCACGCAGGTCGCCCTTCTTCGCTCCGTGAGCCGCAAGACTGTTACCCAACAGTACGCGCGGCTGGCAAGAGGCGGCGCAAGACTCACGGCATTCGAATTCAGCTATACTTTGCCACGACGCCGCCCGTCCCGGCCAGCGCGGCGGCTTACCTTTTCCGTCCGACCGGAGTCGCACCCGCCCACGAATGTCCATGTGCTCATCGGCCCAAATGGCGTTGGCAAGTCCTATTTGTTGCATCACATGGCGCGCGCGCTCATTGAGCCGGAGTCACCCGAAGCCGAGGTGGGTCTTTTTGCCCCTGAGGGCGAAGACAACGACGCCAGCGGAATCTTCGCGAACCTCGTATCGATTTCGTTCAGCGCCTTCGATAAGTTCGATCCGCTGACGAGCGCGCCTCAACAGCCGACCGACCCTCACTACTCATACGTCGGCCTCAAGCGCGTCCGAGCGCCCGATGATCGCAAGATGCTATCACCGAAATCACTTCGCCTCCTGGCTGATGAATTTGGAACAAGCGTCATTTCGTGCAGCAAAGGTGCGCGGACGGAACGGTGGCTGCGCGCCATGACGACGCTGGAAGCCGACCCGATATTTCGAGACATGGGAGTCTCGGCGCTGGTATCAGAAGGAACCGACGACGATGCCTTACAAGCGCACGCCCGCAAGATATTCATGGATCTGAGCTCCGGCCATAAAATCGTCCTCCTGACAGTGACCCGGTTGGTTGAACTGGTAGAGGAGAAGACGCTGGTGCTCTTGGATGAACCCGAGGCGCACCTCCACCCGCCCTTGTTGTCCTCTTTCGTAAGGGCCTTGTCTGATCTCCTCGTCAATCGCAACGGTGTCGCCATCCTCGCAACGCATTCGCCAGTTGCTCTTCAGGAAGTTCCGCGCCGTTGCGTCTGGAAGATCAGACGCAACGGTTCCCGACTCACGATTGAGAGGCCCGATATTGAGACGTTTGGCGAAAATGTCGGCGTCCTGACTCGCGAGATCTTCAGCTTGGAAGTCACTCATTCGGGTTTTCACAAGCTGCTAGTGGAATCAATTGCCAACGGGGGCAGCTATGCCGACGTATTGAGCCGCTTCGGCGGTGAACTCGGCGATGAGGCCAAAGCAATCGTGAGGGCGCTGGTCATTGCGCGCGATCAAGAGGGACAGTAATGTGGTCCCTAAGCCGCCCAACGCGAACCGCCCGTGACACCTTTACCAGGTGCATCAGCAGGGTTCGTAATGACGACCTGCGGGGCAGGCTTGAAGCCATTACCGAAACGGTTGAACAGGCATCGAATGATTATGATGCCGCCGCGCAAGCTCATAATCTGCACCGCCTCGCCCGCAGCGCCATGGTCGGAGCCGTTACTAAGGGCGAGATGTGTGGGGTCTACGACAAGCGCATGGCTAAGCTTCGCTCACCGGGACGGAAGATTTACAACGAGTTGATTTCTACGGCGACAAACAAGTGCCCGCTATGCGGACATCGGAACGTCACCATGCTCGATCACCATCTTCCGAAAGCCCATTATCCCGTTCTTGTGGTGACGCCTACCAATCTTGTGCCGTCGTGCGGCGATTGCAACAAAACGAAGTCAGCCGCCATTCCGCTCACAGCGGCCGAGGTCTCGCTCCATCCCTACTTTGATCACATTGACAATCGGCGCTGGTTGAAAGCACTCGTGGTCGAGGCCGCGCCCGCTGCTTTGCAGTTCTTCGTGGATGGCCCGGCCCAATGGGACGCGGTACTTCGACAGCGCGTGCTCAATCACTTCAAACTCCTGTCGCTGGGACCGCTCTACGCGACAGAGGCGGCTGAGGAGCTTGTCAATATCCGCGATCAGCTTCGACGACTACACGCTGCCGGCGGAGTGAACTGTGTCCGCGGAGAACTGAGATCCAGAGCGGCGAGCGCGCTCAAGGGCCGTCGCAACGGCTGGAGATCGGTCGCCTACCGGGCTTGGGCCGCCAGTCAATGGTTCTGCGACGGCGGATTCGCGTCGACGGGCTGAGATTATCTTTACCGGTGCTTCCGATGCGACTATCGGCCCGCGTTAGTTTGACGTATGCCGACCTCGACGATGGCTCGATTCACTCGGGTCATGAAGTCCTCTTGGGGTAGATCACTCCCCGTGACATGCCGGTCGGAGAAACCACTGTCGTCGAACATCCTTGTTCACCGAAATCCGGTACGCCGACAAATAAGTCAGCTTCGCACCCGTTCCCTGGGGCCACAGGAGCGATGGGACGCTATATAGGAAACCCAAATTTGTCTCCCCAGCGGAGGCATTTTGGAAGCGTCCTCAACCGCGCGTACGCGCGAAGCACGCGTGGTACCAGCACCGTGGCGGGACCGGAGTCCGTGGAGTCCAACCCCCCTCAAAATGTGGAGTCCAGGTGGAGTCCAGCCTCGATAGGGATGGCGCTGGCGTCCAAATGGCGTCCACATTTACCGCCCGCATGTCTATGAAAACACAAGAAAAATCTCTGTAAGTCGTTGACCTGACAGCCCTGAAAAGGCTGGCGTCGGCGGTTCGATTCCGTCTCTGGCCACCATATTTTCAATAACTGGCGCGAGCCGCAGTTTCCCGTCTGTTCCATTAGTGTTCCAATTCACGTCTTCAGGCTCGACGGAATTTGTCTCCAAACAGGGTGGTCCGGTGGCGACGTTGGGACCGTGGTGATTCAGCCTCGCACTTCCTCCGAGGGAGAATTGCCCCAAACGATTGCATACGACTCAGTACGTGAAGAACCCGCAGCATCGCTGTTTGCCGTCCCGCCCTTGAAAGCGGTGGGATGCGGCACGATAACGCGCGCCTTTTGACCTTGGTCTTTCGCAGTATGTCAACGTCGCCAATCCGCATGCTCTCGCGAATGGTGTCATAGTGCGTGCGTGTACTTGGTAACGGATGTTCAGGTCTCGCAGGTGAGGTGGTGCCTCCTCCCAGTTATTAATCGTGAGGGTAGGAAATACCATCGGAAAGCAGGGGTTGGCAGGAAGGATGTGGCCTATGCTTCTGGTGAGAACGGGGCGCAGGCTACGAATGAGAGTGACGACAGGTGTAATTCCCGAAGTATGACAACAGTGCCAATGACACTTACCGTCAATCGAACAGTGTTCAAACTGGAGGACATTCGTCACCTCTTGCCGGTTCCAATGGAACGGCAGGAGCCTGGAATGAGCAGTGAAAGTGAACATCTACTGGTTGCGTCGGAAAAGTTTGTCGCGGCACGTGATGTCGCTCTCAGGGCAATGTACGATCAGGTAGTCGGCTCGCAGAGGATTGGCACGTCATTATGATGAAAAAGAAAAAACGCGACGGGCGGCCACGCTGTTCCGGGGGCCAGCGGAGCGCAACCGGATTGCCGGGCCGTTCACTGTATTAAACGAGCTTCAGATCCGGCGACTTCAGTCAACTGAAGCCGGCCAAACGCCAAGATCAGGTTGAACAGAGAGGATGCAAAGGCGAAGGCTAAACCCGCAGTCCGGATGAACCCGATCTTTTGCGGGTCTAATCACACAGAAGGCGCGCTGATGGTCGGCTGGTATTGGGTCAGAATCTGGTAAGCTTTTCCCATGTCGATTTGGCTGTCATTCGAAACCGTCGAATACTTCACCCCGTTCAACAGGTGCGTCGGGAATTGAATTAAGGATTCGCGGAGCTTGCGTTAAAAAGGCCGAATCTAAGGTCGGGAGGCTGGTGTGAGGTTACTTTTCTTAGTCGCTTTACTTATGAGCGGTGTCGCGCTGGAAGCGGGGACTATCAATGTTCTGACAGTGCAGTATCCCGGCGACACCTTCACACAACTGCTGGGCATCAACAATGGCGGAACCATTGCAGGCTTCCATGGAGCGACAACTGCATCGGGATTCACCCTGTCGCTGCCCAACTCATTTACCTCCTCGAACTACCCAGGCGCCGCGCAAACCATGGTGACAGCAATCAACAGCGGCGGAAATACGGCCGGTATCTATGTGGATGGGGGCGGCACCACTCATGGCTTTGCCGATATTGGCGGGACTTTTGAGACCATCGACCAGCCCGGCACGGTGTTTAACCAGGCTTTGGGCATAAACGATGGGAACGTTACGGTCGGCTATTCCTCCGCTATAGATCCGGCAGGAATGGTGGGCCAGGTGGCGTACAGCCAGCAGGGCGGAGTCTTCACCAGCATCAACGCGCTATTGCCGGCCAACCAGAACAGCCAGGCGGTGGGCATCAACAACGGAGACGACGTTGTCGGCTTCTATATGCCGACCTCAACGACTTCTGTAGGCTTCGAAGATATCGGCGGCACAATCACAACCATCGATCCGTTCGGTTCCGCTTTCACCCAGGCGCTTGGCATCAGCAGTAGCGGGGAGATCGTCGGCTTCTACACCGACGGAGGCGGCGTGCAGCACGGTTACACCGATATTAACGGCGTATTCAGCAGCTTCGATCCCGCCGGCTCGACCAGCACCACGATCAATGGGGTCAACAACCTCGGTCAGTTCGTTGGTTTTTACACCGACGTCAACGATAACACCATTGGCTTTGTCGCTTCGCCCAGCCCGGAACCGGCTTCGCTGAGCCTGATGGGGGCGGGTGTTTTGCTGCTGGGCGCAGGATTGTTGTTCAAGCGTCGCTGAACGCACTCGCCCGGGGTTACTCTTGCTGCGGCTGCTTGTCGGTGCGGGCGGCGCATAATAGCCCATGCGCCGTTGCTCGCCTTGCCAAAACCCTCGTTCGCTGACACGCGACCCGTGTGGACGTTAATCTTGGCTTTTCGCTCTCACGCCGCTGCCGTCAGAACATAATCCCGCATTCGGGGGCGCTTCCCGGTTGTACTCCTCCCGCCATCGCTCGATTTTGCGTTTTGCGTCGTTCAGGTTGTGGAACCAGCTGGCGTTCAGGCATTCGTCGCGCAACCGCCCGTTGAAGCTCGCCAACAGCACGCAGGACCGATATGAGAGCGTCATCCGTAAGCACCTGCTTCCGGTGTTTAAGGACGTGTGTCTGTGAGACATCACGGCGCTTGCGGTTCAGCGCTACGTCTCAGCGGACCGTGGTCAACCGGCTGCATCAGCTTGCTGGGCCTCGAACCGTCAACTAACCATGAAACCGAGGCTGTTCCATTACTGTTCCGATAAAACGGAGACTGGCGGAGGTTCGATTCCGTCTCTGGCCACCACATTCCAAATAACTTAGCGGCAACCAAAGATCTAACGCTGACGGCTGGCCACGGCGGGAATCGAAATTCCATCCCCGTACTTCGCAAATCCCGGAATCGTAACCGGTAACTTTCCGCCGATAGCGATTTCGCCGAACAACGCCTTGACCGCCGCAACCTCGCTCGGAGGCACGGAACTATATGTGGTCAGGTACGCCGCGACATCGGGAAAATTGCGCAGCAGATACGGATTGCCCAACGCCAGCAGAATCACGGGCTTCTTTGTGGCTACCAGGTTCTGCACCAACTGCGGGAACTCTCCCCCGAGCGCCGCAGTGCCACGATACGCCGCTACGGAGGCAAATGCCGCCACTACATATTGGCTTGCGGCCGCGGCGCGCGTTACGGCCGCATCCAGATCCGCTCCGGACATGCTCGAATCCACCTGAAACACAGCTGCGCCCGACGCGTGCTTTTTCAACTCGGCGGAGAACGCCTGGCCCTCCACCGAAGACCGGCTCTCCGCGAGCAGGAAATACGCCGTAGTTCCAGCAGGCGCAGAAGGCTTCAACGGCACCAGGCCTTTCTCATCCTTAACCAGCGTCACTGAGCGGTCGCAGAACAGCTGCGCCACCGCATTGCTTTCCGGTGCATTGACCACCGAGTCGATATTTTCTAAATCCACCACGCGCCTGGAAGCCAGCCCCACGTGAGCCTTGGCGGCAAGGATGCGCATGACGCTGTCTTCGAGGCGCTTCTGGGAGATGCGCCCGCTCTTCAGCGCCGCCATCACCGCATTGATCGCCGCTTCCGGATCGGAGGGCATCAACAGCACATCCGCCCCCGCCTCGAGCGCGCGCACCGCCGCGTCGCCTACCGGAAAACCCTGCGCGATGCCGCCCATCTCCAGGGCATCGGTGACAATGATGCCTTTGAAATTCATTTCATCGCGCAAAATGCCGGTCAGTATTTTGGGAGAGAGCGTCGCCGGAAGCGTTGGCTCGTCGAGCGAAGGCACCGCGATGTGGGCGGTCATGATGGCATCCACCCCACTTTGAATGGCGGCGTGAAAGGGCGGCCACTCCACCTGCGCCAGTCTTGCGCGGTCGCCCGTGATGCTGGCCAGATTCAGATGCGTGTCGGTGGCTGTGTCGCCGTGCCCAGGGAAGTGCTTCGCGGTAACCAGCACGCGCGATCCCGCCACCGAATGCGCCCCTTCGATGAAGGCCGAAACGAATTGCGAAACATCCTTCGGATCTTCCCCGTACGATCGGATGTTGATGATCGGGTTACCCGGATTGTTGTTTACATCGGCGTCCGGAAAGAAGAGCCACTCGACTCCGATGGCGCGCGCTTCCTTCGCGGTGATCTCACCTTCCACGCGGGCTTCGTTGGGATCGCGCGACGCCGTGAACGCCATGGCATGGGGAAACATGGTGGTGTCGTCGACGCGCATGGAAGCGCCGCGCTCGAAATCGCCCGAGACCAGCAGAGGCACCTTAGCCAGCTTCTGCATGCGATTCACAAAACTGGCTACTTCGAGCGGGTCCGCCTTCGCGCTTACGCGGCCGGTGCTCGACACGTTGATGAGGATCAACCCGCCCACATGCTCCTGCGCCACCAGGTGAACGAACTTCCGGTAGTCCCGTGTGCGCGTATTCATGGGATGCCCGCTGAACGGGATCACGATCAGCTGCGCCACCTTCTCACGCTGGGTGAGCGTCTTCAACCAGCGCACGGCGACTGCGCGATCGCCGATCGCCTGTACTGGACTGGCGGCTTTGGGGGTGGGCTTAACCGGTGGTTTGGAAGTTGCCGAAAACGCCGGCGCCGAAAACGCGTTTATCAACGCGACGACGGTTGTCAGAAGCGCGACGGTCAGGGTGCGCGAACTCAACCCGTGGTTCAGCCCAGCAGATCGGCCTTCCTGGGCTTCCTGCCGGGCTCCGACGACACACCCCGGCGCGGAGGATTGTGCAGCAGTTTCTTCACCGCGCGCAAAAGCTCCGGAACCTCTTTGTTGCTCTTGCGTATCACTTCGTCGGCGCCCGAGCTTTCCGCAGTCATCCCCAGACACTCTACGAAGCCCGAAAGCAGCACAATGCGTACGGGCGCCTCCGCGGAACGAATCAGCGCGATCAGTTTCAGCCCGTCCATCCCGCCCATGCGGTAGTCCGTCACCACTACGTCGAAACGAGTCTTCTGAAAAATTTCCCAAGCTTCCTCACCGCTATGCGCCGTATCGACCCCATAGCCCTGTTCCTGCAGGATCATTTGACGCGCTACTAATCCCAGATGGTTATCGTCGACAAGCAAAATCCTGGCAGGAGAAACGGGGTCTGTTTTCATGAAGGGGACCGAATGAAGGTAACAGACGTTCACCAGACTGTCAACGGTCTTGCATCCGGTTGAAATGATGGCGAATGGAGTTCTTGACTTCAGGCGCGCACCGTTTTACCTTGTCTGTGCCCGCCCTGCGCTCGATTCAACTCTAAAGTATGCTGAATTGATGCGTCTTTTACCGGCACAGGAAGAAGTGGTGCGCGTGCTGCGCGATACGGGGGCTCTGCGCCACGGGCATTTTGAATTCCCCAACGGATCGCATTCGAACGAATACCTGCAGGTGCCGCTGGCGATGCGCTATTACCAGCATGCCAAAATGCTGAGCGTGGGCCTCAGCCGTCTGCTTCGCGCCAACACGGAAATCCGCGCGGTGATTCCGGAATTATCCATCGTGGCGCCCGCGCCCGGCGGTTTGCCCGTGGCCTACGGAATCTGCGAAGCCCTGCAGGCGAAACAGGTCTACTGGGCGGAGCGCGAAGGCGCCGGGCTGGGTTATCGCTTCCGCCCTTTTATCGAGCCGCAACCGGGTGAGCAGATCATGCTGGTCGACGACATCCTGCACAGCGGCAAAAATCTGATGGACCTGAAGGCGACTCTGGAAAGCCACGGCGCAATGGTTCTGGGCATTGCGGTAGTGGTCTGCCAACCCGGTCCCGATACGCACGATTTTGGAAAACTTCCCCTTTATCATCTGGCACGCCTCGAAGCAAGTTATTACGCCGACACGGCATCGTGCGAGATGTGTAAGAGTTCACAACCGGTGACTAAAGTTTGGGTTTAACAGCACAGTTTTTAGAGATAAAGACCTTATAAGCTTGTGCTTTCATCCACTTACAGTCTGCAACCAGTTCTGCTTAAATACGGTGCAATTTGTTACATCCGAGTTGCGAATAGGGGTTTTACCGAGGTTCGCCGGGTAATTTCCACAGAGATTTCCGCAGCATCGGTTGAAAACCCCTGGGGTATAAAGTGAAGCTCACCGCGGTTGACTGGATTATTATCGGCAGCTATTTTCTGCTGAACCTGCTAATCGGTTTTTATTACAAGAGCAAGGCAGGGGCCAACGTCAGCGAGTTCTTCCTCTCGGGACGCAATGTGCCGTGGTGGCTTGCGGGGACCTCCATGGTGGCGACCACATTCGCCGCCGATACGCCGCTGGTCGTCACAGGTTTGGTGGCGCGCAACGGCATCGCGGGTAACTGGCTGTGGTGGAACATGGTGGCGAGCGGGATGCTGACCGTGTTTCTTTTCGCTCGGCTCTGGCGGCGCTCCGGGGTCACCACCGATATCGAACTGGCGGAACTCAGATACTCCGGCAAGCCCGCCGCTTTCCTGCGCGGCTTCCGCTCGCTTTACCTCGGCGTGCTGATGAACTGCATCATCCTCGGCTGGGTGAATCTGGCCATGGTCAAGATCCTCGGTCTTGTGCTGGGGATCTCCAAGGGGCAGGCGCTTTGGGTGGTAGTGGGGATCATCGCGCTCACGTCGTTTATCTCCGCGCTGTCGGGGCTCTGGGGTGTACTCGTCACCGATCTTTTCCAGTTCGCCGTCAAGATGACCATGGTGATCGTGCTCGCTGTGGCGGCCGTGCATGCGGTCGGAGGCATTGAAGCGATGAAGGCGAAGCTCGGCGGCGAAGGCAGCTCATTCCTCAGCTTCGTGCCCGACATCCACTCCGTCTGGATGCCCGCCGTGACGTTTTTCGTCTACATTGCGGTCAACTGGTGGGCCACCTGGTACCCTGGCGCGGAACCCGGCGGCGGAGGTTACGTCGCCCAGCGCATGTTCAGTGCCAAAGACGAGCGCAATTCGCTTCTCGCCACGCTGTGGTTCAACATCGCGCATTACGCGCTGCGCCCGTGGCCGTGGGTCATCACCGGCATGGCGTCGGTGATTCTCTATCCGCATCTTGCCGATCCGGAAACCGGCTACATCCGCGTAATGGTCGACTACCTGCCCGCCTCACTGCGCGGTGTGATGGTGGCCGCCTTCGCCGCCGCTTTCATGTCGACCGTCGGCACGCAGCTCAACTGGGGCGCGAGCTATCTGGTCAACGATTTCTATCGCCGCTTCCTCAAGCCTGACGAATCGGATCGGCATTACGTGAACGCTTCGCAGGTCGCCACGGTGCTGCTGACTATCGTGTCCGCGACCGTGACCTGGTATATGGATTCCATAGCGGGCGCCTGGAAACTCCTTATCGCCACTGGCGCCGGTACGGGCTCCGTGCTGATTCTGCGCTGGTACTGGTGGCGCATCAATGCGTGGAGCGAAGTCTCGGCCATGGCAGCCGCGTTCCTGGTTTCGATACTGCTCCAGACCGCGTTCCACCTCGATAGCGATAATCCGGTGCAGTTCGCGTACATCATCCTGATCACGGTAGCCATCACCACCGTCGTGTGGTTGGCAACTACGTTTCTTACCGCGCCTGAAAGCAACGCGACGCTCGTCGGTTTCTATCGCCGCGTGCGTCCGTCCCCCGCCGGATGGAAACCGGTGATGCGCCTCGCGCCAGAGGTTCCGGTCTCGCACGACCTCGGCTGGAATCTGCTCGATTGGCTGTGCGGCTGCGTCATGATTTACGGAGCGCTCTTCGGTATCGGTAAAATCATTCTGCGGGACTTTGCGACGGGCCTGGTGTTTCTCGGCGTCGCCCTGGCGGCTGGCGCGGTGATCTACCGCGATCTGTCGCGCCGCGGATGGGCGGCTCTGCTCGAATAAGGCTTCGGTTCTGGAATAAGACATGTTCAAAATACTTTCGTTTATTACTTTGCTGGGCCTCGCGGCCCTCGCGCAGCAGCCCGTTCAGCCGGGCGAAAAGCTGGCGCCGTATTATCCGACTCCGGAGACGATTGTCGAGCGCATGCTCGATGTCGGCCAGTTGAAGGCCGGTGAAAAGATGTTCGACCTGGGCAGCGGCGACGGCCGCATCGTCATCATGGCCGCGCAGCGGTATCGCGCCATCGCCACCGGAGTGGAACTCGATAACGACCTCTACATCGAGAGCGAAGGGAAGATCATGTCACTGGGGCTGAAGAACGCCCACATCATCCACGGCGACATTCTGAAGCAGGATTATTCGTCGGCCAACCTCATCACGGTTTATCTTCTGCCGGAATCGAATCTCAAAGTGCGTCCCATTCTCGACGCGCAGCTGAAGAAGGGCACGCGCGTGGTGGCGCACGATTTCGAAATCGGCGGCTGGAAACCCGATAAGACCATCACCATTGCCGATGATGGAGAAGGCCGCAGCCACACCTTGTTTCTCTACCTCAAATGACCTCATGCGCCCGGTGGGGCAGATTTCCGATCTGCCCGCTCTCTTCTCGGAAATCTGCCCCACAATGAAAATCGGCATTACCTGCTATCCCACGTACGGAGGCAGCGGAATCGTCGCCACCGAGCTCGGCCTCGAACTAGCCGACCGCGGGCACGAAGTCCATTTCATCACCTACGCCAACCCAATTCGGCTCGACGCCACCATCCCCCGCATTCATTACCACGAGGTGGAGGTTTCCAATTACCCGCTCTTTCAATACCCGCCCTACTGCCTCGCCCTGGCCTCGCGAATGGCGGAAGTGGCGGAAAGCTACAACCTGGATCTGCTGCATGTCCACTACGCCATCCCGCATTCCATTTCGGCCATGCTGGCGCGCCAGATGCTCCAGGCGACCCGCCCGCTGCCATTCATCACCACGCTGCACGGAACCGATATCACCCTGGTGGGCGCCGATCCGTCGTATTTCAAGATCACCAAATTTTCCATTGAAGAGTCCGATGGAATCACTGCCATCAGCGAAGATCTGCGCCGCCACACTGTAGAAGTCTTCGATGTCCGCAATGAAATCCGCGTCATTCACAACTTCGTCAATTGCACGACGTACGCGCCCGATCCGGAACGCAGAGGCATCGAACGCTTCGCTCCCAACGGCGAGAAATTACTCATTCACCTTTCGAATTTCCGCCCCGTGAAGCGCGTGCAGGATTGCATTCGAGTGCTGGCCGCAGTCCGCAAGCATACGGATGCGCGGCTGCTGATGGTTGGCGATGGACCCGAGCGAGGTCCGGCAGAGCACCTGGCCTGGCAACTGGGCGTCAACCGGCACGTGGAATTTCTGGGTAAGCAGAATCAGGTGGAGCGCCTGATCCGCCTGGCGCATGTGCTGTTGATGCCAAGTGAAATGGAGTCGTTCGGGCTGGCCGCGCTCGAAGCCATGGCCTGCGGAGTTCCGGCCGTGGGTACGCGCGTGGGCGGGGTGCCGGAGTTGATCACCGATGGCGAAGACGGCTTCCTCGAAAAGGTGGGCGATATTGAAGGCCAGGCGGGGCGCGTGGTCGAGTTGCTGACCGACGACGCACTGGATACGCGCATGGCTGCGGCCGCGCGTCAAACCGCCTCCACGCGCTTCTGCACCGAGAAAATTATTCCGCTCTACGAAGATTACTACGAACAGATCCTGAGCGGCCACTCCGGATAGTACGGCAATCGGAGTTACGATACTTGCATGCGAGCCGTGTGCCTCCTCTTCCTCGCCGCGTCCGTTGTCTCCGCCGCCAGCGACCCCACGATGGCGCGTCTCGAACGCCAGATCGAATTCGTTGCGCACGCCACCGACGGCATCCTCGGCGTGAGCGCGACCCACGTTGAAAGTGGCCGCACCGTCTCCGTGCGCGGCGCCGAGAGCTTCCCCATGGCGAGCGCCTTCAAACTCCCCATCGCCGTCCAGGTGATGGCTCTTGTCGATTCCGGCTCGCTTGCGCTGGATAAAATGGTCACGCTCACTCCGCAGGATCTGCATCCCGGCAGCGGCAAGATTTCCGAACTGCTGTTTCATCCCGGCGTCGCCCTCTCGGTCGAGAACCTGATGGAGCTGATGCTGGTCGTCAGCGACAACACCGCCGCCGATCTGATGCTGCGCGAGGCTGGCGGTCCTGCGGCCGTAACGGACCGCATGCAAGCGCTGGGATTGCCCGGCATTCGCGTCGACCGCCCCACCGCCCTGATGATCTCCGCCTGGCAGGGCGCAAAGAATATCCCCTCCGAAACTGAGTGGACCAAAGACATGTGGGATAAGCTCTATGACGCCGTTCCGCCGCGCGAACACATGGCCGCGCGCCGGGCCCAGATGCTCGACCCCCGCGATACCGCGACGCCCGACGACATGACCAAACTCCTCGTCCACGTCTGGAAAAAAGATCTCTTCGCCCCGCGCCATGCCAACGAATTGCTGGGCATGCTGGAGCGCTGCGAGACCGGCAAAGCCCGCATTAAAGGGATGCTGCCCGAAGGCACGAATGTCGCGCATAAGACGGGCACGCTGGGCGGCGTCGCCAACGACGTGGGCGTCATCACGCTGCCCGGCGATCTGGGCCACGTGGCGATTTCGGTCTTCACCAAGAGCTCTTATAAACCCGAAGAAGCGGCGGAGAAGGCTGTCGCCGAAGTCTCCCGCACGATCTACGATTACTTCGTTCTTGTTCCCACCTCAGGCCGTAACTGATGGCAGACCGCTGGGACAGTGCCCTTTACGACGATCGGCATTCCTTCGTGTGGAAACAGAGCGTCGATCTGATCGGCCTGCTCGACCCCCAACCCGGCGAGCGCATTCTCGATCTCGGCTGCGGCACAGGCCACCTGACCGCGCAGATCGCCGCGCAGGGCGCCGAAGTGATCGGACTGGATTCCTCCCCGTCGATGGTCGCGCTGGCCCGCCAGAATTTCCCCAAACTGAAATTTCAGCTTGCCAACGCGCAGGATTTCCATTTCGACGAGCCCTTCGACGCAGTCTTCTCGAACGCCGCGCTGCATTGGGTGCGCGAGGCGAATGCCGCCGTCCGCTGTATTGCCGAAGCCTTGAAACCAGGCGGCCGGCTGGTGCTCGAAATGGGCGTCAAAGGAAATATCGCGCGCGTTATGGCGGGTGTCGAAACCGTGTTGCGCAATGCCGGCTATGCGGCGCGGCACACCTGGTACTTCCCCAGTCTCGGTGAGTATTCCACGCTTCTCGAACAGCATGGATTTGCAGTGCAACTCGCGCAGACTTTTCCGCGCTGGAACAAGCTCGAGCATCCCGAACGAGGCCTGCGCGAATGGATGGAAATGTTCGGCGGAGCGTACTTCGAAGGCATCACCCCCGACCGGCATGAATCGCTGATTCGCGAAATCGAATCGACCCTTCGCCCCGCGCTTTGGCGCGACGGATTCTGGTACGCCGACTACCGGCGGCTGCGCATAATCGCACAGAAACGGCCCACACTAAGTGGGAACATAGAAACATGATCATCGGCGTCCCCAAAGAAGTCAAAGATCACGAGACCCGCGTTGCCCTCGTCCCCAGCGCCGTTTTGGCATTGCGCGAAGCCGGGCATACCGTGCTGGTTGAAACCCGCGCGGGCGATGGCAGTACGCTCCCCGACGAGGAATATTCACGAGCCGGCGCAAAAATCGTCGCCAAAGCCGCCGACGTCTGGGGCGACGCCGATCTCATCATCAAGGTCAAGGAACCGCAACCCTCCGAGTATCGTTTCTTCCGGCCCGGTCTGGTGCTCTTCACCTACCTGCACCTCGCGCCGCTGCCCGAACTCACCGATCAGCTGCTCAAAAACGGCGTCACCGGCGTTGCCTACGAGACCATCGTGGAGGCCGATGGATCGCTGCCGCTGCTCACGCCCATGAGCGAAGTGGCTGGTCGCATGTCGGTTCAGGTGGGCGCGCAATATCTGGAAGGCCCCATGGGTGGACGCGGGGTGCTCCTCGGCGGCGTGCCCGGCGTGGCGCCGGCGAACGTATGCATTCTGGGCGCGGGCGTGGTCGGAACCAACGCGGCCAAGATCGCCGTCGGCATGGGCGCGCACGTCACCGTCATCGACAAGAATCTGAATCGCCTGCGCGAACTCGACGATATTTTCAGCGGCCTCATCGTTAGCCTGGCGTCCAACATCTACACCATCAGCGACACCCTGCGGCTGGCGGATCTTGTTATCGGCGGCGTCCTGGTCCCCGGCGCGTCCGCGCCCAAGCTGGTGCGGCGCGACATGATTTCCATGATGAAGCCCGGCTCCGTGGTGGTGGATGTGGCCATCGATCAGGGCGGCTGCTTCGAGACCTCGCGCCCCACCACGCACACCAATCCGATCTACTTCGTCGAGAACGTGCTGCACTATTGCGTGTCGAACATGCCCGCCGCCGTGCCCCATACATCCACCTTCGCGCTCACTAACGCCACGTTCCCGTATCTGATGGAACTTGCCAACAAAGGTCTGGAAAAGGCTTGTGCCGCGCACCCGGCGTTGCGCGCGGGCGTCAACACCTATGGCGGCGAGATCACCCATGCCGGAGTTGCCGAATCGCAAAATCGACCCTGGAAGGAACTGAGCGCCATCACCGGGGCTGCATGCCGCTGACTGTCCTCAACGAGGAAGAAAAGCTCTTCCGAGACACCGTGCGCCGGTTCGCGCGCGAATGCATCGCCCCATTGACGCGCCAGATGGATGAGGCCGCGGTCCTCAATAAAGACCTGCTGCATCAGCTCTTCGAACTGGGGTTAATGGGCCTCGAAATCCCCGAAGAGTATGGCGGGCAGGGCGGCAACTTCTTCCAGTGCGTGCAGGCCATCGAAGAGATTTCTGCCGTCGATCCATCGGTGGGCGTGGTTGTTGACGTGCAGAACACCATCGTCAATAACGCGATTCTGCGCTGGGCGAGCGATGCCCAGAAACAGCGCTATCTGCCGCGGCTGGCTGCGGACACGGTCGGAGCCTACGCGCTTTCCGAAGCCGGCGCCGGATCGGATGCCTTTGCGCTTGCCACCACCGCGGTGGATTGCGGCGACCACTTCGTCCTCAACGGCCGCAAACTCTGGATCAGCAACGCGGCTGAAGCGGGCCTGTTCGTTCTCTTCGCCAACGCCAATCTCGCGGCCGGATATCGCGGGATTACGGCGTTCCTGGTCGAACGCGGCTTTCCCGGATTTCAGGTGGGCAAGAAGGAAGACAAGCTCGGCATTCGTGCGTCCTCCACCTGCGAACTGATCCTCGATAACTGCCAGGTTCCCCGGGAAAACGTGCTCGGCGAGGTGGGCAAAGGTTATAAAATCGCTATAGAGACTCTCAATGAAGGGCGCATCGCGATCGGTGCGCAGATGGTCGGCCTGGCGCAGGGCGCGCTCGACCATGCGGTGAAATATGCGAAGCAACGCAAACAGTTCGGGCAGACCATTGGCAGCTTCCAGGCCATCCAGTTCGATCTGGCCCGTATGGCCACGGAGCTTGAAGCCGCCCGCCTGCTGGTGTACAATTCCGCACGCATGCGCGATGCGGGTATCCCGTTTGTGAAGGAGGCGGCCATGGCCAAGTATTTCGCCGCCGAGGCTGCCGAGAAAATTGCATCGAGGGCTATTGAAATCCATGGCGGTGTTGGGGTAACAAAGGATTATCCGGTGGAAAAGCTGTGGCGCGATTCCAAGATCGGCCGGATTTACGAAGGCACCGGCAACATCCAGTTGCTGACCATCGCCAAGAAACTATTGGGCTGAGCGAAACGTCGTTTAGAGGAGTTGTATCAGATGAGATTCAAACAAGTATTGATGGTTTGTTCCGTAGTCGCAGCCGGTCTGGCCAGCGCGGCGCCACCCCCTCCAGCCGCCGACGCCAACCCGGATGAGATCATCCGGAAATTCGCTGCCAAGGAAGCCGAATTCCGCAAGGCGCGCGAGAACTATACCTATCGCCAGTCGGTCAAGATGGAAGAGTTGGATGCAGACGGCAATCCCGAAGGGAAATGGGAGATCACGTCCGACATTATCTTCGGGCCGAATAAGCAGCGTATCGAGAAGGTGATCTATGCGCCCATGATCACGCTGCGCAACCTGACGCTGACCCCGCAGGACGAGCAGGATCTGCGCAATGTCCAGCCCTTCGTGCTGACCACGGAGGATGTCGATAAATACGCTATCGAATACACCGGGCAAGCAGAACGCCGACGAGATCCCCTGCTACACCTTCGAGGTCAAGCCCAAGAAAATGCTGAAAGGCGAGCGCTATTTTCAGGGCAAGATCTGGGTGGACGATCGCGATTTCCAGATCGTGAAGACTTACGGTAAAGGCGTTGGGCTGCTGAAGAAGAACGAGGATAACCAGTTCCCGAATTTCGAAACCTACCGCCAGCAGGTGGATGGCAAATACTGGTTCCCGGTCTACACGCACGCCGACGACGTGCTGCATTTCCAGAACAGTTCGCAGCGCATCCGCATGGTCGTGAAGTACCAGGATTATAAGCGCTTCGGAGCCGATACTTCAGTTACGTTCGGCGAAGAAGTGAAGTAGCCGTGTTAGCATCGGCAATTCATGCCCAATACAAAAATTACCGTTAACAACGACGGCTCTGTCCGCATTGAGGGGGACTTCGAGATTTTCGATCCGCAGGGTCAGAAGTTTGGACTTGGCGGACGCACCGTGATCGGCCTGTGCCGATGCGGCCAGTCGCAGAACAAGCCGTTTTGCGATGGCTCCCATGCCCGCACCGGCTTTCAGGATAAAGTTGTCGCCCGCGACCTGCCCGCTCCCAAACCAAAGATCTAGCTGCCCAATGTGGGACAGGCTTGACCCGGTGCAACGACGCATGGACCGGTCTTATCCAGGATAAGTTGCTCTGGTCGTGGATGCACCGGGTCAACGCCTGTCCACGGTCGGTATGATTACCTAGTGTCTTTCGATTTTGCTCCCAGCGCCCGTATCCATCCTGAGGCCGTTATCGGGCCGCGCACGCGCATCGGGGAGTTTTGTGTCATCGAGCAGGACGTGGTTATCGGCTCGGATTGCCTGATCGAGCCTTACTGCTTTATTAAGCGATGGACGACTCTGGGCGATCGCAATGAGATCTCCGCGGGTACAGTGCTCGGCACCGATCCCCTGGACAAGAATTTCAAGGGCGACCGGAGTTATCTCAGGATTGGGTCGGATAACAAGATTCGCGAACACTACACGATTTCGCGGGGAACTAAGCCGGAGTCGGTCACCACCATCGGCGATGGGAATTACATTATGACTTCGGGTCATATCGCGCATAACTGCACGATCGGGAACAACACAGTGATTGCCAGTTGCGCCCTGGTGGCGGGGTATGTCGAAGTCGAGGACCAGGCGTTTATTTCGGGCGGCGTGGTGATTCATCAGTTCTCGAAGATCGGGCGGTTGGCGATGATTGGCGGCAATACGCGGGTCAACAGCGATGTTCCTCCTTTCTTTCTTTGCTCAGACTTCGACGTGGTCGCGAAGGGACTGAATACGGTGGGGTTGAAGCGGGCGGGTTTTAATCTGGCTCAGGTGTCACGCCTGAAGAAGGCCTATCAACTGCTTTACCGCTCGGGACTCAAACTGGACGACGCTCTGACTCGGATTGAGACCGAGTTAGCGGATGAGAATACCTTGCACCTGGTCGGCTTCATTCGGCGCAGCGAGCGGGGTATTTGCCGGGAGTAGCCAGGCTGGCTAGATGCGGCGGCGCCGGTAGTAGCCGGCTCCTCCGGTGTGGGAGCCCATATCGAGGACGACGGCGACGATCAGGATTACCAGGTTGACTCCCGCGATCGGCAGGTTGGAGGTAACCATCCAGGCGTAGACTATGGTTGTGATCGGCAGGAAGATGAAGCCGAGCAGCGGGATCAACAGGCCGTGATAGGCGCGGTCCAGTGTATTCGTGAACAGCCACATGAGAAACAGGACGACTCGGGGCGCTAACAGAATCAGGAATACCAGCAGACACGGCATGATCCGAGCATACTGCATAGCCGGAACAGGAATGTGAGATGCGATACATATATCTCTTTTCGATTGGATTGTTGTTGACGTTGGCTGCGCCGGTGGGGGCGCAGCAAGAGCCACCTAAGTCGTGGATGGATCCCGATACGGGCCACTGCATTGTCCGGTTGACAGATGAACCGGGCAGCGCGAGCCTCTACTTCAATCAGAACGCATACAGTATCATTTGCAGCGCAACGAGTGGTCAATCCATTTCAATGTGACGCGGGATGGAAGCTTGTTCTGCGGGGACGGCGGGGATCCGGGCCAGGTGGCGCGGACTCCCGATGGGGAGTGGCTTTATTTGTTCCGGCCCGAGGTCAGGGAGAATGAGGGCATACAGGATCCGTCGTTGATTCGTACCGGCGTATTAAGGGCCGAAAAGCTTTTCAATATGAAGAAGCATAATTACCGGCTGGAGCCGAACGTGAGCTTCACTGCGGATCAGAAGTGGGTGGTGTTCCGGTCTGACATGTTCGGGCCGACTTATACCTTTGCGGTTGAGGTAGCTAAGGCTCAATAACCTGCCGAGCCTGGGCGATCTGGGCTGAAGTCCCTCGGAAAACTATAGCCGGCGGCGAACTCTTCTGGAAAATGCTTCCGGTGTTAGTTGCCGTCCGGATCTTGGCGAGCACTCGATAGATTTCTTTTTGAGTCAGGGTAGGTTCGAGGTAGAAAACCCCAACGATATCTTCGTGGCCGGCCGCGTTATTGGGGAGCTTCAAGATGTCGGCATCGGGGTTTTCCTTTTGACGCGCGAACGCCGCACCGCCATCCGGGAGGTCCAGTTTTCGGATGATCCATTCCCCGAGATCCACCTCCGCAGCGGTTCCCCGGAAGGCTATGAGCCGCGCCTCGTCGCAGTTATAGACCTGCTGAATGTCTCCAACCATCCGAAGGCCCAAGAGGATCTCCTGTACGCCCAGCGGGGTTGTCGTATTGGTGAGGTAGTAAACGCGGGCGACCGGGTTTCGGTCCATAAACGGGAAGCTGGCTTTTGGCAGATGGTATTCGCGAGAGAAGGGATCGGCGGATTCCTGCGCCGAGGGTTGCCACCCCGCTGGCTTATCCATGGCATGAAGCAGCCACTCAGCAAGACCCAACTGGCTGGCCCAGCCGCGCAAAGCGAACGACGAGTGAGCTTCGTCAAAGGACACGTCAGGCACATCGGCGACCGTTCTGAGGACCGTCGTCATCTGTTTTACCGTCAGCGCGGTCGGGGTATTGGCCAGAACCACGACTGCCTTTTGGTCCGGCGGGATTTGTGCGAATCCCGCGGCTGCGCACAGAAATAGTGCTGCAAATTTCATACTTACACCCACGAGGTCATTGTACAGGCGAAACCGTCTGTCCGACATTAGCTGCCAGCCAGGGTTTTGGCCAGCATCTAAGGCTCAGTAGGATGGCTTAATGGTTGGGAATCGATGATTTGTTGCGCTTGAGCGAGTTGAACTGAAGTTCCTCGGACTACGATAGTCGGCGGCGAAGTTTTCCAGAAAGATCTCCGGGTTTTCCGTCGCCGCCTGGATCTTCGCAAACAGTGCATTCATTTCTTTCCGTGTGGCAGCGTGAGACAGGTAGAAGACTCGCACGATGTCTTCGAAGCCAGCCGGGGTGCCGGGGAGTTTGAGCATGTCGGCATCGCCGTTTCCTTTTTGGCGAGCGAAAGTTCCGTCGCCAGCTGGGACGTCCAGTTTTCGCAAAAGCCACTCGCCGAGGTCCACATCGGTCGCGGTTCCCCGAAATGCAATGATGTGCGGCGCCGTGCAGTTAAAAACTTTCTGAATTTCCCCAACTGCCCTGAGCACGGTAAGGGTCTCCTGCATACCCTGCGGGGTTGTTGTGTTGGTGAGATAGTAAATACGCGCGACAGGCCCCCACTCGGCTCTCGGATCGGGGAAAGGGCCTTTTGACAAATGGTATTCGCGGCGTGCGACGCTTTCGGATTCCCCGGCGGTGGCTTGCCACCCGGCGGGCTTGTCCATGGCCCTGAGCAGCCACTCGGCAAGCCCGAGCAGGTTCGCCTGTCCGCGCAAAGTGAATGTTAACCGGGCTTCGTCGAAAGACACGTCAGTCACGTCGGCTACTGCTCTGACGGTTGTCAACATCTCCTGCGCCGTTTGCGCGGTTGGGCGGTTGGCCAGAACCACGGCTGCCTGCTGGTCGAGCGGCCTTTGTCCAAATGCCGCCGCTGCGCAGAGAAAGAGCGCTGCAAACTTCATACTGACACCCACGAGGTCATTGTACAGGCGAAAGTGCCTGTCCCACATTAACTGCCAGCCAGGGCTTTCGCTACGGCTCCGCGCGCGATCTTGCCTGTGGCCGTGCGGGGTATGGTGTCCACAATATAGAACTTCTTCGGGCGTTTGAAATCGGCCAGCCGCTCTTTGCAAAACGCCGTCAACTCCGCTTCCGACGCCGGGTGATTTTCCTTGAGCACGATCGCCGCGGCCACTTCCTCGCCCCACGCGGCATGCGGCACTCCGAACGCCAGGGCTTCCGCTACGGCTGGATGAGTCAAGAGAATTTCGTCGATCTCGCGCGGGCCGATTTTCTCTCCACCTCGATTGATCAGTTCCTTGATACGGCCGGTGAGAATCAGGTAGCCGTCGGCATCGAGGTAGCCCTGGTCGCCGGTACGGAACCAGCCATTCGTGAACGATTTCGCATTCGCCTCAGGGTTATTCTCGTAGCCCGAGACTACGTTGGGACCCTGAATCACCACTTCGCCGCGCTGATCGGTGCCGAGCAGATTGCCCGCATCGTCCATGATGCCGACTTTGACTCCCGTACCGGGTCCAACCGACCCAGGCTTGCGTGCGGCCGGAGGCTGGGGATTCGACGCCATCTGATGCGACGCTTCCGTCATCCCATAAGCTTCGAGGACAGGGGCGCCGAAAACCTTCTCCATCTTTTCCATCATCTCGGCGGGCAGAGCGGAACTGCACGAACGGATGAAGCGCAGACCTTCGGCGCCGGAGGGCCTTTCGTCACCGGCACGCGAGAGCAGCAGATTGTGAATGGTGGGGACGGCCGAGTACCACGTGGATCCGGTATCGCGCACCGTGCGCCAGAAAGAGAGCGGATTGAATTTCGCAGGCACGACGACCGTTCCGCCCGAGAGGAGTGTGGAGAGCGTAGAGGCCACCAGTCCGTGAACGTGGAACAGCGGCATGACGCAGAGCGAGACGTCGGCGGGAGTGAGTCCGTAATGGGCGACAATGTTGTGGGTGGACGCAGTGATGTTGCGATGGAGGATGGGCACGCGCTTGGGACGCCCGGTGCTGCCGCTGGTGTGGAGGACCAGAGCGACATCGTCACCGGACGGGGCGGCCGCAGTTTTCCCCTGCGGGGCATCGAGTATGCGGACAAATCCCTTGTCGTCCATGGCGAGCGAGTAGACAGGAACTCCGCGGCGTTCGGCGGCTTTGCGCGCGTCGGCGGCTCCATCGGCGGGGACCAGCAGGACCTTCGCGTTGGTGTCTTCCAGATAGAAATTAATCTCGTCTTCGCGGTAGCCGGGATTGAGCGGCGCGGCGGTTCCGGCCACGGAGGCAGCGATGAAACTCACGATGGCCGGGAGGCCGTTGGGGAGCACCGTGGCGACCCGGTCGCCGCGGCCGATGCCGATGGTGGCGAGCGCGTCCGCCATGGCCGATACCTGATCGCAGAGCGATTTATAGGTGACCTTGATGTCCGCCTCGGGAAGGACAATGGCCGTGGCGTCCGCAGCAGGTACGTGGATCAATTCGAGCAGGGTGTGGGGTGTCGGCATGGGTCAGGCTCCGCGCCTCTTCGAGGCAGCTTTTTTAGCCGCCCACCGTGCGCGCATAGCTTCGGCGAGGCGGGCGCGGCCTTCCGCCGTGATCCCGGTCTTGCGTTTTGCCTTACGCGTTGCCCGTGTTTTCGCGGTTACGGGCGCCGGTCCCGCGGCGGATTCCGATACTGGGCCGCCGATTTCGCGCAATGCCGCCAGGGCGCGCTCTATGGCTGCCTTCTGGCGCTCCAGTTGCGCAACTATATCCATGAATGCATTCGCCAATTCTTATGATTCTCCTTATGATGAGGCTTCGCTGACGCGATGATATCGCATAATACGAAGATGGTGCCTCTAATGAAAACAACACTGCGCCTGATAGTATTTGCGATGGTGCTTGCCGGACTGGCGGCGGCGCAAACCTCGAAGAAGCCGATTCGGTTTGCGGGTCACGTCGAGAGCGTGGACGTAGCGGGGAAGACAGTAACCATCATACATGGGGACATTCCCGGGTTCATGGCCGCGATGACGATGGGTTATGGCGTCGACGACGAAGCCATTCTGAAGAAGCTGAAGCCCGGGGACGATATCGTGGCCACGGTTTATGCGGGCGATGGGAAGTTATATAAGGTGCGCGTGGTGGGGCATTCGGCCGAGAAGAAAGGGCCTTGAGGACGGCGGCGGTGAGCCTGGCTGGCGCGTAAGAAGCGGAACATGATCGCGCCAGGTTGCCTCGGACATCATAGTGCAAGTTATCGTGATGTGTACCTGCTGACTCTCGATGCTCTGGCCGCCCCATTTAGACTGCCAGACATTCCGGGACGCCATTTCACATATTTTTGTGCGTTGAATGCGGAGGCTTTGCCGGCGGACCAACTTGGCAGGTTTTGTTCGCATCTGCTCCAGCTTGGGTGTGCCTATCTATGCGCATGGGGGCCGGATGGTGAACGAATCCACGACATCATGGACGAAGAGATCGTCGGCGATAATCCGCCGCAGTCATATACAGGTTGCTCATGACGACCTTGGCTGCAACGCGGCGTTGATCATCACGCGTACGGGGAACGACTGGAAAACGGCCATCGAGAAATTCGTAACTGCCGAGATTGCCTCTTCACCGTAAAAAGGCGGATCGCGCTGGGTCACTCCGCCGTTACAGGCACTTTGGCTAAGCGCAGGGCATTCCGCATCAGCCTTAGCCCCATGCCGTCCTGGGCTGACAGGATCGATTCCGGGTGGAACTGCACGGCTTCGATCGGCAGTTCGCGGTGTCGTACTCCCATGATGATTCCGTCGTCAGTGCGGGCGGTTACCTCGAGCGCTTCGGGAAGGCGTTCTGGAATCGCGTAGAGGGAATGGTAGCGGCCCACTTCGAATTCCGCGGGCAATCCTTCGAAAACGCCCAATCCATAATTGTGAACTTTCGAGGGTTTGCCATGCATGGGATACGGCAGCACGCCCAACTCCCCGCCGAAAGCTTCCACGATCCCCTGCAGCCCCAGGCACACGCCAAAGACCGGAATCCCCGCCCTTGCCGCGTGGCGGACCAGTTGCGGCACGCCGAAATCTTCCGGCCGGCCCGGCCCCGGTGAGATCAGGATCAGATCCGGCTTGACGCGATCGACAATTTCGAGCGGCATCCCGGCCCGGTAGGTGACCACTTCCGCCCCCGCCTGCCTGGCGTAATTGGCCAGGGTGTGGATGAAGCAATCGTCGTTATCGACCAACAGCAGTTTTACGCGCAGCGGCTCCGGCTGTGCGGGTGCGGCTTCAGGCGCTGCCGGTTTGGCGCCCAGCAGGCGGAAAAAGCCGGTCGCCTTAAGACGCGTCTCTCGCTCTTCGGACGCCGGGTCGGAATCGTAGAGCAGAGTGGCGCCGGCCGGATAGGTGGCATAGCCGTCCCGCAGATAAGTGGTGCGTATGGCGATCCCGGTGTTGATATCGCCATTAAGCGAGAGCATGCCGATAGCCCCGCCGTACCAGTCGCGCGCCGATTTTTCCAGGCTCTCGATGGCCATCGACGCGGCCTTTTTCGGGGCGCCGATCAGGGTCACGGCCCACATGTGGCTGAGGAACGCGTCGAGCGAATCGAAGCCCTCTTCAAGAACCCCCTCCACATGATCCACCGTGTGGAACAGGCCGGCGTACGATTCAATCAGCTTGCGGCCGATCACGTTGACGGTGCCGGGAACGCAGACGCGGCTCTTGTCATTGCGATCAACGTCCGTACACATGGTCAATTCCGACTCTTCTTTCGTGGAATTGAGCAGGTCGCGGATATTCTTGGCGTCCTGCAGGGGATCGCCGGTGCGCCGCGCAGTGCCGGAGATGGGGCAGGTCTCGACCCGCGGCCCCTCCACGCGCACGAACATCTCCGGGGATGCGCCGATCAGTTGCTCGTCGGCGAACTGGATCAGAAATTCGTACGGGCTGGGATTGGCGCCCTGCATTTTGCGAAACAGGTCTGAGGCTTTGCCCGCATAGGGAGTCTGGAAAGTCTGGCGCAGCACCACTTCGTAATAGTCGCCGCGTTTCATGCCCTCGCGCACGGTTTCCACATTGGCCATGTACTCTTCCACGGTGTGGTCGGAAGTGATGGGGCCGGGCTTGCGTTTCGGCGGTTTGGGGACGGCATCGGCCGTATGTTCGAGGCCTCGCGTGGAAACTCCCTCGCGTTCGAAATCGTACGTGAAACGCTCAATTACTTCACGCTTGCGATCCATGTAAATGATGTCGTCGCAAAGAAAGAGCTGGAGGTCCTTGCGCATGCGGCGCTCGAGGCGCAGCGGGATGGGCTCGAACTGATAGAGCAGATCGAAACCGAAGGCGCCGGCGAGCGCCAGTTTGTCGTCGTTCTCGTTGCGGAATTCGGCCGTCAGGGCGCGCAGAATCGAGAAGACCGAGGGCTGTTTACTGCGCTCCTCTTCGGGGAAAAGCTTCGGCATGGGCTTGAGTCTGCCGTGCAGCGTGCCGTTCTCTTCGCGGAAATCGTCCCAGTGCGGATGGTCGCGCAGGACGCCGGCCAGCATCCGGTTAATAGCGGCGCCACGCTCGTTCAAAGGCCGGAAAGTGACATCGCGCTGGAAGCTCACCAATTCGAGCGGAGGCTTCACAGAAACGATGTCCCAGCGCGAATAGCGCCCCGGATATTCGTATCCCGAAGACAGATAGATGCCGCGAAAACGGTCGAGCTCGCGCAGAAAGCGACTCAAACCCTGGCGGTAATGGAGCCTTGATGTAATACGCGACACGTGGATGCCGTGCGGCGTCTGGTATTGCAATTCCCGCATGATAATGGGTGCGTGCCTCTTATTATCGCCCACCGCTGCGTGGCATGAAATACGCGTAACGGTACTTCCGTGGATGATGGATACGGCGTTTGCATGTTACGCTGAAATTGCCCATGTACAAGGCGTTTTTTGGCCTCACCAGTAATCCCTTCAATCTGAGTCCGGACCCTTCGTTCCTGTATCGGAGCGCACAACATGAAGAGGCCTTGGCGAACCTGATTTACGGCGTGCAAAGCCGTAAAGGATTCATTGTTCTGACCGGCGAAGTGGGGACCGGAAAGACCACCATGCTCGAATGTCTGCGCGACCACCTGTCCGCGCATCGCATTCCTTTTGGCTTTGTCTTTAATTCGCGGCTGACCCCGGAGCAATTCTTCGAGACTATTGCGTACGATTTCGATCTCAAGTGCTCGCGCCATTCGAAGACCGAGGTCTTGTTCGCGATGAACGAAATGCTGGTGGAGCGCGCCAATCAGAATCGCACCACCGTTTTGATCGTCGACGAAGCGCAGAATCTGGATTGGGATGTGCTCGAGGAAGTGCGTCTGCTCGGCAATCTGGAGAACCGGCGCGGCAAGATGCTGCAGATCATTCTGGCCGGCCAGCCGGAACTGGACGCCAAGCTCGAGGAGCGCAATTATCGTCAGCTGAAACAGCGTATCGCGCTGCGCTGCCAGCTGCGGCCATTTTCGTCGGCGGAGACCGCGCAATATATTGCCTCGCGTCTGGCCCGTGCCGGCATGCGCGAGCAGAGGGTAATGCCGCCCTCGCTGCTGATTGAGATTCACCGGCGCACGCAGGGCATTCCGCGCCTGATCAACTCAGTGTGCGACAACCTGCTGCTGACGTGTTTCGCGATGGAGAGCCGTGTGGCGACCATCGACATGTTGGACGAGGTAACGGCGGACCTGCGGCTGGATTGGCCGGGCCGGAAATCGCGCTTTGCGGAGACGGAGCGCCTGGCTTCGCGCGGGTGAACTGCAGGAACTGAATCGCCGCCGAGTGGAAATCTGGCGCTGATGCCCCAAATCCCGCATACAGCGGAATAGATGAACGGGCATGGATACTAAAACGTAGTTTGAGCCGAGTAGCTGTCCAGCAGTAGTGTTCCTTCAACGATCTGCCATCTAAAGGATTCAATAATTGGGCCGCGCTCGCACGTTCGTTGAGAAGTCAAAGTCACGAATGAACCAGCAGTGTTCCGGATGTACACCTCGCGTCCGATCTTCGGGCTTCCGCAGTTCCCAAGCCGATTCGATATCCGTTTAGATAGCGCGTCAAAGTCTTCCCTTGATCGCCTCGCATTGAACCGTTCGGTCGCGGAATCATAGTAGCGGAGTGACGTCCTTTAGGAACGCTCCGCTGAAAGGCAATCACCTGCTCCCTCGCCACGGCTAACTCGCGGGAAGCAGAGCAGGACATGAGCGCCAGGGAGATCCCGGAGAGCCCTCCCAATAAAGATATCGCCACTGCCGGAATTCTTCCGCTATTACCTCACCGCCGCTGAGAAAATTCATCCCAAAAATCGGCGCGAGGCGTCAACCCGGTACCGCTGCAAGCTGGGCAGATCCCCGTCCCGTGGCAACTTCGGCACTTAGGCTCGGCGTCAGAGATGTGGATATCGATACCAGTTCCACCGCAGGCCCCGCACTTGCCGTTCCCTCGGAAGAACGAGCGGGCCTCACATCCAATCACCTGTAGGGTCTCCTGCGATTGAAGATTTCATGCTCTCAGAGAAACGCTAAAATCTCCGTCCTCATCTCGAGGCTCGACGAATTGTGCAGGTCGCCGCCCCCTCCTCTCACCAACGATATATAGGCGCCAGCCTCCCATCCGAAAGCCTCGTCGTAGATACTAAACGTACCCGATTGGGGTGACGTAAAACCACCGGCCGAACAGCATCTTCCTACCGGAAACGCCAAATATAAGCGTGTCCGTCGAGCCGTTCGTTATGTTCTGCCCACGGCCCGGCCCCCGGATGCAACTCCGCCATCCAGGTCACAGAATTCAAAGAGGATGTTGTAGACCCGTAATCGCGGTCATAGTTACTCAGCGTGTTACCTTCGTACTCGACCGGCCCAATCTCGGTTACTTGGTTAGGTTGAATGATGAAGCCACCAACTGCGAATCGGTTCGTCCCCACTCGATCCTGAAACACCGCCGAGTTCCCGTCCGCGATCAGCCGCCCCGCAAACCAAATATACGATCCGGTCGATGAGTTCCACAGCTTCTCCCCATAAGCTCCGTAGAACGTGATCTCCTCCACCCCCGCCGCCGTGTTCCGGTACACCAGCTTGTTGTCCGGCGAGTACCCGAAATACTCCGTCCCGCCCGAAACCTCCGCAGCCGACTCCACCCGATTCGCCCCATTGTAAGTGAACGTCGCCCCCACTCCCGTCAGCATATTCCCATTCAAATCGTAATTCGAATTCGTCAACTGATTCCTCCCCGCATTCACCGCAATCGTCGTCGACGTCCCGTTCAAAACCTTCGCCGTCAGATCCCCGATATCACTATTGGGTGCACGGCGCAAGCGAAACCTGGCCCGTCGTAAGGGGGCCTTTCGTTACGATCGTCTTGGTTGCCCGAACTGTCTTCCCGTCGAGCACCAGGACTACGTACGCGCCAACATCAACGCCATCGAACAACGAATACCCGCCAGCCATAATCCCCCGCTCGTAAATCGAATTTGAAAATACCCCGACGAGCTTGACAGCCAGAGCCCCCCCCCGGGCGCAGCTTTCAGCGGGAGTGAGTTTGAGGCTTATGGACACTGGTACGTCCATCGGCCGGTCCAGCACGTCGCTTTCCCATTGCACGGGCAACATCACTAGAACGTCGGCCTGACGGATCGTCACCTCTCGCCGGGCCTCCTGGAAAAACTTCGTCTTGAAAACGAACGTGTATTGACCATAGTCAAGCTGAAGCTCAGTTCCATCGGTCGCACGGCCAGCGTAAACTGGCAAGCCTTGCGCGCGGCTCACTGTGAGGTCTCCCGGGGGCACAGGGTCGCCAAAGCTGTCTCTGATCTGGATGGTCACCCTTGCTCGCTGTGCGTCCCCCTGGCACGGGGCGCTTACGGCCACAGTAACCCCGACGTACAGCGCGAGATGCCAAGACCACGTCATCAGTGTCCGCATTCAGCCATCAGCTTGAAAGTAATGGACTGCGAGCCCTGCGTGGCCACGACAGAGGCAGGTATCCCAAACTCGCTCTCTAATTGCGCGTCGTCAAACCCCAGATTATGCAATAGCTCATGAAAGATCGTATACAAGGCCATCCCGCTACCCATGCCAGCGAACGCGCCAGCATTGTAATAGATGTTGTTTCCTTTGTACTGGCCAACCGCCTGAATCAAGGGATTGGCCGCGAAGAGCTGAGCCAGGGTGGCATTTGCAAGTCCTGTAACTGCGTTGGCATTTGCCTGAGCGGCATTAGCCAGGGACGGATTTCCGGGAAACTCAGTCGCGCCAACTGGAGTTGTTGCTGTAGCTGCGTTTATCAAATCAGCTTGCCCGGCGGCCCCTTGGATCTCATTGAGAAGATCAGCATCCCCGGTACTATTCGCCAGAAACTCTCCGCATTGCGGCGAAAAGTTCGCCTCTGACACAGCACCCAACGCGTTCCATGTGTTCATTGCGCTTTTTGGCTGAGCAGGATTGTAGATCGTGGCCAATTGCGCCATTTGACATAAGGCTCCCGGCACCGGGTCAGGGCCCAGCACCAACCGTGCGAAATTACTGCGGCTGGATACAGAAGGACTCTGCATAAAAGAAGTCAGCGCCTCTCGGAAAGATAGGTCTCCACGACAAGTGGTTGCTGGCCACCCTCGATTCGAACGGAGCGAAGCAGCAGAACCTTTGCGCCCTTAAAGCACGAAAAAGTAAAAGTTCCTGGGGGCACTAACCCAAAGTCGAACAGCCCGCCGGCCTTCAGCGGAGCCTCATATCTCAACTGAAGGAAGAAACCATCAAGCCGACACAGCGTCCCGTCGCCGCCCGCCATATTTTTCACACGCCCGTTCACAGGCGTCAGCAGTCGCGTCCCTTCTTCAATCACCGCTGCCTCGAACGCCGCCGTTACCCAGGAATCATCCGAGTATACGTCGACGTCCATCTCACAATGGCGCCCCGAATGAAATGCGTCCAAACGGTACCGGCCCGGCGGAAGACCCTGTGCCACCCCTTCCTTGAATCGTGAAGACCAATCTTTTCCGGCCGAGTCTGTGAAGGAATCCACTGAAACCACCCCGAGGGTGTTCCCATAGGCATCGACTCCGACCACATGAACAGACGCTGTCGTGGCACCGAGAGCAGGCACCGGCACGGACGACAAGAAACATGCAAGAACAACGGCGCCAACACGCAGAGAAGAGTCCCTCATGATTAAAGACACTTGCTCAACAGTAGAGCAGATATGTTCGAAGACGGCGATCCAACAGTTAGTCCATCCGAACTCAAGGTAGATTGAATCTGCTGGTCGGTCAGGCACCGGCTGGCACTGATCTTCGCGATTCGAGTTTTGCCCCGTTGGATATCGCGGCACCATGGGTCAAGCGTTTCTCGCTGTCATAAGTGTAAACCGTTTCCTGCCCCTTGGCGTCACGCTTGTACTGCGGCGTGTTATCCGTGTTGTAGTAATACAGCACCGTCCGTTCTCTTTTCGCAGCCGCTGCGACCTCTTA
This sequence comes from Terriglobia bacterium, assembly GCA_963719785.1. Classification (GTDB taxonomy): domain Bacteria; phylum Acidobacteriota; class Terriglobia; order Bryobacterales; family Bryobacteraceae; genus BOG-234. Next base: position 174,195 of record CAVRCX010000016.1, on the reverse strand, counting down.
AAGGTGGTAGAGCATCAGGTAAACTACTACTCCGGTTACGCTGACGTAGAGCCAGATGGGGAAGGTCCAGCGGGCTATAGCTCGGTGTTTAGCGAAGCGTTTTCTGAGGGCCCGATTCAGCGTGATGATGGCCAGCACCGGCACGGTCACGGCAAGCAGCGTGTGGCTGATCAGAATGGTGAAGTAGACGGTCCGGATCGGGCCCTGACCTGTGAACGGAACGTACCTTGCCTGGAAGTGATAGATCAGATAGCTGGTCAAAAACGCTACGGAGACTCCGAACGCCGTCAGCATCACGGCTCGGTGCTGTTGGATTTTGCGGTTCTTGATCAGCCAGAAGCCGATCAGTAAAAGCACGGCGGCCGTCCCGTTGAGAATGGCGTTTAGAGTGGGCAGATAGTGGACGTAGTTCACGCCGGCTCTTTCTCCAGCCGCGCGGCGTCTCTCGAAATTTTCGCCATCGAATCGTCGTCGGTTATTCCGTAGTAGCCTCGGATGCGTTCCTTTTTGTCAATCAATACGAAGCGCGTGCTGTGGTCCATGTCGGCTCCAATGGAGCCCAATTTAAAGGCATCGCGATCGAGAGTGCCCAGCGTGGTTTTGTCACCGGTTAAGAAGGACCAGCGGGCGGCTTCGGCTTCGAAGCGTTTGGCGTAGGCCTCGAGTACGGGCGCGGTGTCGTTGTCGGGATCCACCGTGAAGGAAACGAATTTAATGGCGGGATCGGTTGATTTTTGGAGGGCTCGCATGCGGGCGCTCATGCGGGGGCAGGAGGCCTGGCACGTGGTGAAGATGAAGTCGGCGATCCAGACGTGGCCGTCGAGCGCGGACCTGGTGAATGGGCGGCCTTGTTGATCGGTGAGTTGGAACTGGGGCACTTCCCCCAGGACTTCCAGAGGTCTTTGCTTCGCGCAGCCAGTGAGCAAGAGAGCAAGTAAAACGAGACGGAGCATTGTTACAAAGGGGGGCGGTCGAGAACCATCAGCCCGTAGATCATCGGCAAATAGATTACTGACGCCAGCAAGACTTGTCTTGCACGCACGTTGGTTCGGTCGAACGCTACTCTTACTCCGGTGTAGAGGAACCAAATACCCAGGAGCATTGCGCCGACCAGATAGATCTTTCCGGACATTCCCAACAGCACCGGCAGCAGGCTGAGCGGGATCAGCGTCGAGGCGTAGAGCACGATCTGGCGCGCGGTCGACATGCCATCCGGCTCGACCACCGGCAGCATGCGGATGCCGGCGCGGGCGTAATCCTCGCGGTACATCCATGCGATGGCCAGGAAGTGAGGGAATTGCCAGACGAAGAGGATGGCGAAGAGGGTCCAGGCTTCGGCGGTGAGCGCTCCGTTCGAGGCCGCGTAACCCATCAGGGGCGGCATGGCTCCGGGCAGCGCTCCGATGACGGTCGAGAGATGCGACACCTTCTTGAGAGGCGTGTAGATGAAGAGATACGCGAGGAGGGTAAGTGCCCCCAGCATTCCAGTCAGCGGGTTGACGAAGATGGCGAGTTCGGTAAATCCCGCCACGGCGAGTGCGATGCCGAACCAGAGGGCGCGGTTGGCGGACATCATGCCGGTGGGGAGCGGACGGCCGGCGGTGCGGCGCATCAGGCCGTCGCCCTCGCGTTCATACCACTGATTGAGGGCCGCGGTTCCGGATGCGATCAGGCCCGTGCCGAGCAGGGTGTTCAGCATCAGGAGCCAGGAGTGGAGGCCGTTCCAGCTTGTCTTCAGGCCGAAGAAATAACCGACGCCCGCGCTCATCAGGATGAGCCAGGTGATGCGTGGCTTGGTGAGAGCAATGTAGCTGCCCATCACCTTAACGGTCATTGGCTTCAGGGTCATTGCTTTAAGGAATGGCGGCGATTTGCGCGCCGGAAAATGCGAGGGCGGGCGACGTCAGATTGCGGCGCACCAGGATGGCGAGGGCCACGCTCGACGCCATGGTGAGGGCTCCGACAGCCACGTGGAGCACGGTAAACGTGACCATGATGGGCATGGGCTGCACGGCATCCGCATAGGCGACTCGGCTCATGAAGGCGGCGATGCCGAGGAACACCTGCAGGAAGGTTACCCCGAGGAGTGTGATGGCGCCCAGGCGCAATTCGCGGTTGCCCGCGTAATGGAGCAGAATTCGCAATGAAATCCAAAGTACCACGCCGGTGACGATCGGCGATCCACAGATGTGGTAAATGGAGCCGATGGCCTTGTGGCGGGCGGCGGCTCCGAGCGCCAACTGCCCGAGTACGCAGAGGGGGGCTATTAGAGATAACGTGCGCAGCGGGTACCTGGGGTCTTCGTCGATCGGCGTGGGGCCGCGGAGCCACCAGTCGGATGTGAAGAGGGCGATGGCCACGGTGGTGGAGAAGAAGAGTTGGGCGAGGCAGGCGTGCGCCGTGGAGATCCACCAGGGGAGGAGCAAGAGGACGGTGAGGCCGCCGAGGACCCCCTGCACGATTACGGCGATGAGCGCGGCCACTCCCAGCCATTGCATCCAGCGGCGTTTTTCGGCGCGGAAGAACCAGATCATCAGGATGATGGTGAAGATGCCCACCGTGGTGGCGACCATGCGATGGCCGTGCTCGTAGAGGATTCCGCCTTCCATGGGGGGCATGAGTTTGCCGTAGGAGAGGGGCCAATCGGGGACGGAGAGCCCGGCGTCGCGGCTGGTTACGAGGCCTCCGGCTACCACCAGGAGCAGGGTGCAGAAGGCGAGGAGGATCGACCAGCGGTGCAGGCCTCGGTTGTACAGGGGGTCAGCTGCCATAGGTGAAATCGAGGGTGACCGCTCCGCTGGGCGCGAGCGTTACTTTGCCCTCTTTCTTTCCGAATTTTTCGTGTACCGCTTCTATGGTATACGTGCCGGGGGGAACGCCTTTCAGGGTGAAGGCGCCGTCGTCGCCCGTGACCGCGAAGAAGGGATGGGGCGAGACGGCGATATACGCGCGCATCCATGGGTGGACGCTGCAGGTGACGGGGAACATCACTTCCGGCGCGGCGAATTTCTTGAATTTGTGTTCGGCGCGCGGGGGCTGCGATTCATTCCATGCCTGGTTGACCTCGCACTCGGCGTGGACGTTGTGGTTGACGGGATCGTCGTTGGTGATTTCGAGATCCTGGTTTTCCATAATGCCCTGCACGTGCGGCTCGTAGATGCAGCCGTTTTGTGCCAGTTTTGCGGGTTGCGAAGGCACGGGCCATTGGGCTGGGGCGAGGCCATCTTTAATCCAGACGAAAACGTTGCGAAGCGTGCCGTTAGCGTTGACGATTACGGTTTCGGCCTTTTGCGGGGTGTGGTGCTGGCGCTCGCATTGGGGGTTGGAGGACATGTCGATGACGGGCATGGGCGGGGCATCGCCTTTAAAAAGGATGCGGCCGGAGACGGCGCCGGCAGTGGCGGGATCGACATGAGCCGGGGGCAGACTGGCGGTTGATGCAGATGGTGGTTGGGGCGCGGTCCCGCAGGCTGCCAGCATAAGCGCGGCGAACGCGGCCATGAAGTGTTTCAAAAGCTTATTTTCCCATATGGATGCGGGTCAGGCGGCCTTGTTGAGGACCGGGGGCGCGCCTTGTCCGCAGCAGCGTTTGTATTTTACGCCGGAGCCGCAGGGGCATGGGGCGTTCCTGGGGGTAGGTTCGTCCGATTTACAAAACGGAATTTCTGCGGGCAGATCGGAAATCTGCCCCACCGGGTCGTCGGCATCGCGGTCTTCGGCGAGTTGTTCGAGAAGGGACTCCATGAGTTCCCGGTCGTCCCGCTTGCGATACTCTGCGGCCTGTTCGCGGGCGGCGCGCTCGGCCTGGAGTTTGCGCAATTCGGCGAGGGAGCGGCGCAGGATGTTGTGGGACTGCGCGCGGGCGCGGTCGACGGATTTTTGTTGCTTGTAGAGAGCATCGTCCACCATGGGGTCCAGCGCAGCGTCCTGGGAAAGGGATTGCTCGACCATGCGGCAGCGGCGGAGGCGCCAGGTGGCTCCCACAATTTCGGCGGCGAAGGTTTGTTCGATGATTCCATCGGGCTCGAGTTGGGCAGTGACGGATTGGAGGATTTCGGCGTATTCAGGTTCTTCGCCTTTGCGGATGAAATCGCGGGCGGCGAAGAGGCCGTGGGTCAGGGCGTTTTGGGATGAGGGAGATTCGTCAGGCATGTGTGGAGTTCCTTCCGGTCCGAGGGTAGCGGCCGGGAGTGGCGGGTTATCGAGGCAGGGGCGGGCGGTGTTGAAAACAATCGGAAGATAGGTTAAAGAAATTTGTGAACGGGGAGGGGCGGCTTTCACAGCCCAAGTTCACTATGTGAACCCAGGCGAACCAAGGTCGAGGCTTTCAGCATCCGGCTTGCGATAAATGAGAACCAGATCAGGCTTGATATGACAATCTCGGTAATCGCTCCATTCGCCGGAGAGTGGGTGATCGAAATTCCGCCGTGGAAGCGGCGTGTCGTCGGCGAGCAGGTTAACTACGTCCATCAACAAGGCGTCAAGCTTTTTACTGTGCCGGCCGGATTTTTCTCGCTTGTAATCTCGTTGAAAGCGGGTAGTATATTTAATCTCCCGCATTCAGGCTTGGCAGCAGTTTGTCCGGCTTGCCGACCTTGACCAGTTCGCCCCGGCGTGCGGCCTTCATCGCGGCGATAGTTTCGGCGTTGGGGTTGAGCGGCTCGAACGGCAACGCCTTTTCCGCGGCGACGCGCACAAGGAGCAGGCGGAAGGCGTCGGACACGGTAAGCCCGATTTTCTTCAGGGCGGCGGCGGCTTCCCTCTTGGTGCGTTCGTCGATGCGGGCGCGAACTACGGTATTCTCGGCCATCGCGACTCCTGAGCTACATTGTAGCCCAACCAGTCGGTCTCATTGCCCAACGTCGATTTTTAGCGCGCTTTTTGATAGTCCGCGCAAGGGCTCGCTCCCGCACGTCGCGCGCCCCATAATGGCATCGGCATGGAGTACCTTTTGATAGGGAGCGATTATCCGCTGGCCGGCGGCAGTGAGTACCGAAATCCATGACCGATTACTTCCTTGGGATTGACGGCGGCCAATCGAGCACTATCGCGACGATCGGCGACGCCACGGGCAAGGTGGTCGGGTGGGCCAGCGCCGGACCGTGCAATCACGTAGCCGCCGCCGAAGCGCGCGCCAAATTCCTGCGCGTCATGCAGGCTTGTCTCGCCCAGGCCTCCACTAACGCGGGTCTCGATTCACCCCGGCCGCATTTCCGATCGGCCTGTCTCGGCATGAGTGGGGGACCCGACGACAAGGCCGCGCTGCTCGGCGAATTGATCGACGCCGAGCACATGGTCGTCACCCATGACGCTCGCATCGCACTGGCCGGGGCCACCGGAGGCAAGCCGGGAGTGGTGGTAATCGCCGGCACCGGTTCCATCGCATTCGGGGAAAACGCGGCTGGCGAAACCGCGCGCGCCGGCGGCTGGGGCTACATATTCGGCGATGAAGGGGGCGCTTTCGATATCGTCCGGCAGGCTCTGCGCGCGGCTTTGAGCGAGCATGAGGGTTGGGGACCGCGCACGGCACTCACGCCCGCCCTGCTGGAGGCGACGGGTACCGCCAATGCCAATGAGACGCTGCACCGGCTCTATACTCCCGATTGGCCGAGGCCCCGCGTGGCCGCTCTGGCTCCTCTGGTGGACCGGATCGCGGCCGCCGGCGATCCTGTGGCCGTGGCCATTCTCAATAACGCCGCGCACCATCTTGCCATGCAGGCTGGTTCGGTGCGGCGGCAGCTCTGGCGCGAGGACGAACCTTGCGCACTTTCCTGGGTTGGCGGTGTATTCAGCAGCGCGATCCTGCTGGAGCGCTTTAAGATGCTGGTTCAGCTGGATGGCACGGTGATGGCAAGTCCCCCCGAACACAGCCCGGCGGTGGGCGCTTTATTAATTGCCTGGAAGGCCGCGGGGCTGCATGACGTGCGTCTGCATAGTACCGGAGTTAACACGTAACTCGCGATATACTCTGGTTCCATATGGGTCCTGCACTTGAGGGAAGCGCGTCTCTGTCCTCGATTGGGCAGATCGCCCTGACTGTCAACAATCTTCCCAGAGCCGTTGCATTCTATCGCGACGTACTCGGTTTGAAATTCCTCTTCGAAGCTGCCAGCATGGCCTTCTTCGATTGTGGCGGCGTGCGTCTGATGCTGAGTGTTTCAGAAACGCCGGAATCGACTTACAGCTCTATTATTTATTACAAGACCGAGGATATACAGGCCGCTGCCCGGCAGCTGCGGGAGCGTGGGGTGGTGTTCGAAGCTCCGGCGCGCATGATCGCGAAGATGCCTGATCACGAATTGTGGATGGCCTTTTTCCGCGATTCCGAGGGGAATCTGCTCGCCCTCATGAGCGAAGTCAGATAGGCCGGTTATCGGCAGATGCCGAGTTGTTGCAGCATCCAGGCGTATTCAAATGCCTGATCTTTCAGCCGGTCGTAGCGCCCGGAAGCCCCTCCATGCCCGGCTGGATCCATCTTGATCTTCAGCAGCAGCGGCCGGTCGCCGGTGTTCAAAGTCCGCAGAAGGGCCACGTATTTCGCGGGCTCCCAATACATGACCTGGCTGTCGTTGAGACTTGTGGTCACGAGTATCGCGGGGTAAGATGCGCTGCGCAGATTGTCATATGGGCTATAGCTCCGCATGTAGTCGTACGCGGCTTTTTCGTTGGGATTGCCCCATTCGAGGTACTCACCCACGGTCAGCGGTAGAGTCGCGTCCATCATGGTATTCATTACGTCCAGAAACGGCACGCCGGCATGCACAGCGCGGAACATATCGGGACGCATATTCACCACAACCCCCATCAGCAAGCCACCGGCGCTGCGGCCTTCGATCGCCAGCCGGTCGGGCGCAGTCCAATGCTCGGCAATCAGGTATTCGGCACAATCGATGAAGTCGCAGAAGGTGTTTTTCTTCTTCATGAGCATGCCGTCCAGGCGCCAGTTCTCACCCATCTCATCGCCGCCGCGGATATGGGCGATCGCATAGGCCACGCCGCGGTCGAGCAGACTCAGGCGTGAGCTTGAGAACGACGCCGTGCTGCCGAATCCATACGATCCGTAGGCGTACAGGTATAACGGGCTCTTGCCATCCCTCATCAGTCCTTTCTTGTAGACGATCGAGATGGGTACTCGGACACCGTCGCGCGCGGTCGCCCATAAGCGTTCGGAAGCGAATTGAGATGGTTCGTAGCCTCCCGGCACCTCCTGGCGTTTCAATAACTGAGATTGGCCGGTTCGGATGTCGAAATCGAATACGCTCGGTGGAGTAATCAGGCTTTGATAGTTATAGCGATAAGTGGCCGAATCGTACTCCGGGGTCGACCCGGGTGACGCGGCATATACCGGCTCCGGAAATGCAATCGACGTCCACGTGCCGTTCGCGAATGTGTAGACGCGCAGCCGGTTTAACGCTTCCGACTTCTCCAAGGCGACCGCGAAGTTGCGGAACAGATCGATATCCACGTTCAGAACATCCGCCTGGTGGGGAATAAAGTCGGTCCAGTTTGCCGGCGAGGGATCGTCAACGGGGGCGGTCACTACGCGGAAGTTCGTCGCACTCTTGTTGGTTCGAATGTAGAACAGTCCTTCGCGATGGTCGGGATAGTAACGATGACCTTTCTCGCGCGGCAAAAAGATGACCGGGGGGATATGTGGGTAGCCGGCAGAGAGATAGCGGAACTCGGTGGTATCTTTCGACTCGATGCCCAGCAGAATATATTTCCGGTCTCGGGTTTTGCCGAGCGCGATATCGTATAACTCGTCGATCTCCTCGTATACGAGTGCGAAGTCATTCGACCCGACGACGTAACGCCACAAGCGGTCGGACCGTTTGGTCACCGGATCTTCCGTGGTCAACAAGATTGTGCTGTTGTCCGCCGCCCATTCGACCGAGGTGACGCGCTCGGTGGTATCGGGCAAGGTTTCCGCTGTGCGCAGGTCCTTGATGTGTAAGCCATATTGGCGGAAACCGGTAAAGTCGGCCGTATACGCGAGCAGATTCTGGTCGTCGCTGACGGCCATGGCGCCGAGGCTCACAAACTGGTGTTCTTGCGCCAGTTGATTCAGATCGAGCAAGACTTCCTCGGGGGCGGCCATATCGCCTTTTCGGCGGCATTGGAGGGGATACTGTTTGCCCTCCTCGGTTCGCGAATAATAAAGATACTCGCCGCGGCGAACGGGAACGCTGAGATCGGTCTCCTTTATATGGCTGAGCATCTCTTTATAAAGCGCTTCCTGAAACGGCTGCAGATCCTGGGTCATGGCGGCGGTGTACGCGTTCTCTGCCTCCAGATAGCGAGTGACTTCCGGGTTCGACTTCTCGCGCAGCCAGTGATATGGATCGGTTACCAGTTCGCCGTGGCGGATCTCGCTATGTTCTTTTTGTGGCGCGACGGGTGGTGTCAGGGCAGGCAATCCTCAGCATCGCATGTGCGTGACACGCAAAATTTGCGCGAAATGGCGCAGCGATTTGGCGCAGCCGCAGGGCAACAACCGTAAAAATCGGGGGCTCGCAATTGGCCTCGGGCGTGCAGCTATCGAGGGCAAATGCCGGCCGCCTTGACTCCCCTCCAGCAGCCGGCCAGCCTGGAATGCAAGGGATCATGCGCTTGCGACAGGCTCCGTTCCGCTCGACAGGCGGCTCTGCCGTAGTATCCGGCGCTCGAACTGGACCCTCGAGTCGACCGAAAGCAGAGCCCCCGTCGAGTGGATCTCCCGGATGCGGATCTGAAACAATGGGCTCTGACGATTATGCCGAAGTTCGCCAACATTCTTTTTCCCGTGGATTTTTCGGAGCGCTCCCGTGCCGCCGCTCCGTTCGTCCTGTCGATGGCCCACCATTACGGCGCTAAAGTCACTCTGTTGCACGCCATTCAGCCGCCGCCTCCGCTTTACGCGGGAATGAACACGGTGTATCCCGAGACGTTCGATTTCACCGAGGCGCAGAAAGTGCTTGAGACGCGCCTGCGCGAGTTCGCCGACGCGGAATTGCCGAGGCTCGAAATCGGCTGTACGGTGGAGGTGGGCGATCCCGCCAATACCATCACGGAGTTTGCCGGCGTCAACCACATAGATCTGATCGCCATCCCTACCCATGGGTATGGTGTGTTCCGCCGCATGCTGCTGGGATCGGTAACGGCGAAGGTGCTGCATGACGCGCGTATTCCGGTGTGGACCAGCGCCCATGCGCCCGAGCCCACGCACCGGGCGCATCCCAAGCCGCGACACATCCTGGCGGCACTGGATCTCAAGCCGGAAAGCCGCCACACTCTCGAGGTAGCGCTGCAACTGGCGCAGGATTCCGGCGCCACGGTGGAGATGGTGCATGCCGCCCACGAGGGCGAGATCACGCCGCTCAATCCCGAAAACCGCTTGCACGAAGTGCTGGTGGAAGCGGCGCGCGAGCAGCTGGTGAAGGTTCATGAAGAGGCTGGCGCCGACGTTGAGATCCTGACCGATGGCAACAACGTGGCTAAGCTGGTGCGTTGCCTGGCCTTGAAGAAGCGGATCGATCTGATCGTCATCGGCCGCGGCCGGATTCAGGAGACGTTCGGGCAATTAGGCACCAACGTCTACAGCATTATCCGGGAAGCGCCGTGCCCGGTGCTGAGCGTTTGAAGCGAGCACGGGAAATGATATTCTTGTGACGCTTGATTACCCGTCTTGACCGATTTCTCATGGCAATAGTGCTCGCGGCCGTTCCTTTGATGAGCGCCGCTGAGAAGGTCACCACAGGTCCGCCGAAACTCGAAGCGGACGCCGGAGCGCGCGAAGGCCCGTCCTGGGATCCTGCTACCGGCTTCCTGTATTTTGTTTCCGGCAATAACGTCAATCGCGCTCGGGTGCAGGGCCATACGGTGGGCAAGGTGGAAGCTTTCCGCACCGATGCGCCCGGAGCCAACGGGTCGCTGGTCGATCCGCAGGGCCGCGTGCTGGTCACCGAAGCCGATGGACGCCGAGTGACCCGCACTGAAAAAGACGGCACCCTGACCATCCTCGCCGACAATTATCAAGGTAAGAAGCTGAATTCGCCCAACGATCTGTGGCTCGATTCCAAAGGGCGGATCTATTTCACCGATCCGCGCTACGGTCCCATGGACAATATGGAGATCAAGGACGACGCGGGTCAACCGATTGAGGGCGTCTACCGCATCGATGCTCCGGGTAAAATCACGCGCATTATTACGCATGAAGTGGAACGACCCAACGGCATTCTGATCTCGCCCGACGATCGCTATCTCTTCGTTGCCGATAATTACAACAACCGTATCGGCGGCGCTCGCAAGCTCTATCGTTTCGATCTGAAGCCGGATGGGACGGTAGATCCCGCCAGCCGCAAACTGATTTTCGACTGGAAGACCGGCCGCGGTCCCGATGGGTTCAAGATGGACACCGAGGGGCGTCTCTACGTGGCGGCGGGGCGCAATAAAGCCAGCCGGTACGAAACGGTCGACGAATTCCAGGGCGGCGTCTACATCCTGTCGCCGCAGGGCGAGCTACTGGAGTTCATTCACCTGGATAAGGATGAGACCACCAACTGCGCATTCGGCGGAGCGGATCTGAAGACGCTGTTTATTACGTCGGGTGGCCAGTTGTGGAGCGTGCCTGTGAAGACTCCGGGAATCATCAGCGCTCGGCATTGATTTGGCAGACGGCCACTTGGCAGACGACTGCGCGCAACCCCGTGCGGTACCCTCCCCCGAGATCTACCGCCGGAGTCACGCGCCAGCCATTCCGTTTCCCTGTTGTATCGTGATAAGGTTCGCTTGCGCCAGTGAAAAAGCGGGGTGCCAGGCTCCATTTCAACAGCTTTCTTCATCAGCAGGATGTGCGGTTTGCGGGCTTCACCTGTTGGAAGGCTGTTGACGCATTGTGCATAAAACGGGGAGTTCATGAAGTGTTCCGGGATCGATGTCGCGACGGGCAATTCTATCGCGATTGAATTTGGCTCAACGATTGAGGAAGTGCGCGGCTTGGAAGGGGCTGCTCGAGACGGCGACACTGCTGGCGCCGGGCTTCATCGACATTCAGGTGAACGGTTTTGCCGGTGCCGACTTCAACAATCCGGCGGCTTCCGTCGACGATATTGGCCGGGCGCTCGATGCGATTCTCAGGACTGGCGTGACGCGTTGTCTACCCACAGTAATCACCGGCGATCCGCATGACATGCTCGCCTGCCTGCGCAATCTGCGCCACGCCCAAATCACGCTGCCGTGGGGACGCGCCATCGCCGGTTTTCACGTGGAAGGTCCGCATATCGAGGCCGAGGATGGACCGCGCGGTGCGCATCCGGCGCGCTGGGTCCGGCCGCCCGATCTTAACGAGTTTCTGCGCTGGCAGGATGCGACGGAGGGTAAGATTCGACTCATCACGCTGTCGCCCCATTGGCCGCAGGCGCCGGATTATATTGCCGCGATCGTGCAGGCTGGGGTTACGGTGTCCATCGGCCATACCGGAGCTACGGCGGCGCAGATCGAGGCTGCGGTGGGGGCCGGTGCAACGCTGTCGACGCACCTCGGCAACGCCACGCATGCGTGGTTACGAAAGCATCCTAATTACATCTGGGATCAGTTGGCCGAGGATCGCCTGAGAGCCAGTTTCATCGTGGACGGGATCCATCTGGGACGGGCGTTTCTGCGCACCGCCCTGCGCGCCAAAACGGTGGAGCGAACGGTGTTGGTGACCGACGCATCAGCCCCCGCCGGCGCCAGGTTTCCGGGGAGATACCGGCTGGGCGAGCAGGATGCCGACCTGACGGAGGATGGCCGGGTAGTTCTGGCCGGTACCGATAAGCTGGCCGGATCGGCATTGCGCATGAACCAGGGGATCGCGAATATGGTGAGCCTGGGCGGCCTGTCGCTGCCCGAAGCGGTACGCACGGCGACGGTGAATCCCGCCCGCGTCATTCACCTCGCTGGACGTATGCGCGGACTCGAGGTGGGGGAGTGCGCCGACATTGTCGCATTTCGTAGGGAAGACGCTGGCCTTGAGATCGAATCCGTCTGGATGGATGGAATGCGCGTGGGGTGATTAAGTGTTAGTATCGGTACTGAGGGAGACGGGCAGTTGCTGCTGCCCGTCCCCTTCGGATTAACTAGACATCGATGTTGATGTGAAGTTTGGTCCGGCGTTTCCTGAGTAAGACCAGGATTAGCAACAGTACCAGAAGGTCCATAGGCAACCTCCTTTCTACTCCGGTAGATCTGCGAACCCCGCGCTCTCCGCGGGGTTTTGCATTTGGAGTCCGCTGGCTTTCACCAGGTCCATCGGTCAAACCGCGCTTCGCAAAGGCGGGAGCAGAACCCCCATCGTAACGGGAGAATGACTGCCATCCAATATCTCCTGATCGCGGATTGGGGATAGCGGCCGAACGCTTCACCGTCGTTTTGGCTGATCCCGAAAGCCTTTAAACCACCCATAGTGCAAGAATACGGTCAGGGAGAATTAAACCTCCAAACCCAATGAAACCAATACGCCGTGTCGCCGTCCTCGGAGCCGGGACCATGGGCTCCCGTATCGCCGCCCAACTCTCGAACGCCCGTATTCCGTCGCTCCTCCTCGATCTCGACCTGCCCACGGCCCGCAAGGGCCTTGACGCCGCTCTCAAAGGCCGCCCCGCCGCGTTCTTCACACCCGAATCCGCCCAACTCATCGTAACCGGATCCTTCGACGCCGACCTGCCGAAGATTGCGGATTGCGACTGGATCGTCGAAGCCGTCTCGGAGAATCTCACCATCAAACGCGCTCTCTATGACCGCTTCGTGCCCCTGCGCACGCCCGGCGCCATCGTCTCCACCAACACCAGCGGCATCCCCCTCAGCCAGATCGCCGACGGCTACCCCACTGAATTCCGCGAGCACTTCCTCGGGACGCATTTCTTCAATCCGCCCCGCTACCTCCACCTCGCCGAGCTCATTCCCGGCCCGGCCACGCGCCCCGAAGTTCTGACATGCATCGGCGATTTCTGCGACCTCCACCTCGGCAAAGGCGTCGTCCGGTGTAAGGACACTCCCAACTTCATCGCCAACCGCATCGGCTCTTTCCTCGGCGCCACCATCCAGCAGTTGACCGTCGCCCGCGACCTCACGATCGAAGAGGTCGACCTGCTCACCGGCCAGCTCATCGGCCTGCCCAAAAGCGCCAGCTATCGCCTGATGGATATCGTCGGCCTCGACGTCTGGGCCCATGTCGCCGCCAATCTTTATGAAGCCGTTCCTCACGATCCTTTCCGCGACCGTTTCATCATGCAGCCCTTCCTTATGCAGATGATCGAACAGCGCTGGCTGGGCGATAAGACCGGTCAGGGGCTCTACAAGCGCGCCGGCAAGGATCGCGAAATCTGGGCCATCGATCGGAAAACCCTCGTCTATCACCCGGCCGACAAGCCACGCTTCCCTTCCCTCGAGAACGTGCGCAAAATCGAGCCGTTGTCTGACCGCCTGAAAGCCCTGGTCGCCCTCGACGACAAAGCCGGCCGCTTCCTTTGGCAGGTACTGAGCGATCACGTCGTCTACGCCGCCCACATGGTGCCGGAGATCTCCGACCGGATTGTCGAGATCGACCGCGCGATGCGTTGGGGCTATGCCAATGCCCTTGGGCCCTTTGAACTATGGGATGCGCTCGGCTTCGAGACCACGGCCCGCCGCATCGAGTCCGAAGGCCGAGCCTTGCCCGCCAACGTGCAACAGATGCTGTCGAGCGGCGCCAAATCCTTCTATCGATCAGCCGATGCCGAAGGCCAACCGCGCACTGAGTATTTCGACCTGGCCGCCGGCGCCGGATACCGCGAAATCGAACCGCGGCCAGGAATCACCGTCCTGGCGGATCTGAAGCGCGCCCGAGGAGTCGTCAAGTCCAACCCCGGCGCCTCCCTCATCGATCTCGGCGATGGCGTCCTATGCTGCGAGTTTCACAGCAAGATGAATTCACTAGGCGAGGACATTTTCCGCATGCTCCAGGCCGGCCTCGCCGAGCTCGAAAACAACTTCGACGCCATGGTGATCGGCAATCAGGGCGAAAATTTCTCCGTTGGAGCGAACCTGATGATGATCCTCCTCGCCGCCCAGGAGCAGGAGTGGGATGAACTGAACGCCGTAGTCCATCGCTATCAGCAAATCAACATGGCGCTCAGGTATGCGCCTAAGCCGGTGGTCGCGGCGCCGTTCGGCATGGCACTCGGAGGCGGCTGCGAAACCCCGCTCCACTGCGCCCGCATTCAGGCCTCCGGCGAACTCTATATGGGGCTGGTGGAAGTGGGAGTTGGCCTGATTCCTGCAGGCGGAGGTTGCAAGGAAATGCTGCTCCGGTCCCACGATATTAAAAAGGTCTTCGAACAGATCGGATTCGCCAAAGTCTCGACCAGCGCCGTCGAGGCCCGAGCATTCCACTTCCTGCGCGATGGCGACGGCATCTCGATGAACCCCGAGCGCCTGCTCGACGATGCCAAACGACTGGCCCTGAAACTGGTCCCCGGCTACGCTCCAGGCGCCCCCCGCACGGACATTACGGTGTCTGGAGAAGCCGGTTTCGCCCTCATGAAGCTGGGCGTCTGGACGGCCCGCAAAGGCGGGTACATCTCCGACTACGATGCCGTAATCGGAGAAAAACTGGCCCACATTTTAAGTGGAGGAGCTCCGGTGGGTACCCCCCAGGTCTCCGAACAATACTTGCTGGATCTGGAACGCGAAGCCTTCCTGAGCCTCTGCGGCCACCAGCAGACGCAGCAACGAATCCAGCACATGCTGAAAACCGGAAAGCCGCTGAGGAATTAACCATGACGGCTATTACGAAGTTGCATAAATTGGCGTCTCGTACCGCTTGCTCGCGCGCGCGGCTCAGTAAGGACTTCCGGTGGGGCAGATTTCCGATCTGCCCTCGGCATGCTACTTTCGGACTGTAAGGAGCGCCTGCCGCATGGGTAAATTTCTGCTCGGCCTCGTAACCGGAGTTGTTCTAATCGTCCTCATCCTCGTAATCGGGGTTTTCGCCGCAGCGTCTCTGAAATCGAAGCCGCCGACGGTAGCCGATGGCTCCACGCTGATCCTGCGCCTCTCCGGGGACGTCCCGGAGAAGCCTGCCATCGATTTCTCCATCCCGATCCTCGCCGAAAAAACCACCGTAACGGTAGAGAATGTCTGGAGCATCCTGCGTCACGCCGCCGCCGATTCCCGCATCAAAGCGGTAGTCTTCGAGCCGGAAGATGCCGCCGTGGGATGGGCCAAAATGCAGGAAATTCGCGCCGATCTCATCGAATTCCGCAAATCGGGTAAGCCGCTCTACGCCTACCTCAAAGCCCCCGGAACCCGCGAATACTATATGGCTACCGCCTGCTCGAAGATCTACATGTCGCCTTCGGACACCCTCAATCTCAAGGGCATCGGCCTCGGCCTCATGTACTTCAAGAACACGCTCGATAAGCTCGGCGTCCAGGTGGACGTGGAACACGCCGGCAAATACAAGGATTTCGGCGACATGTTCACCAAAACCTCTATGAGCCCAGAGACTAAAGAGGTGATGAACAGCCTGATCGACGACCTCTATGCCGATCTGCTGGATACGGTAGCCAAAGGGCGCGGCAAGGATGTTGCCACTGTACGCGCCATCATCGACGACGGACCCTTCCTCGCGTCACAGGCCAAGTCCAAAGGCCTCGTCGACGAGCTGCGCTATGAAGACGAAATGTTCGGTGAGCTCAAAACCGCGCTCCACCAAACCGAGCTCAAGAAGATTGCCGATCACGACTACGTGAACGTCCCCGACACGGCAGCCGGCACGCAGGATAAAGTTGCGTTCGTCGTCGGCGAAGGTGACATCACGCGCGGCGATCCGGATTCCGACAACGACACTGGCATCGCCTCCGAGCAGTTCGACAAGATGCTGGCTAAGGTCGGGAACGATTCGAGCATCAAGGCCGTGATCGTGCGCATCGATTCGCCGGGTGGGGAAGTCACTGCCTCGGACGACATGTGGCGCGCCATGAACGAGCTGAAAAAGCGCAAGCCGATGGTCATTTCCATGTCCGACGCGGCAGCTTCCGGCGGCTACTACATGGCCATGTCCGGCGCGCCTATCGTGGCTTACCCTGGCACTGAAACCGGCTCCATCGGGGTCGTTTTCGGCAAACCCAATCTGCACGGCCTGTACGACAAGCTGGGCATCACTAAGGACTACGTCAGCCGCGGCCGATTCGCCCTGATCGATTCCGATTACCAGTCGCTCAGCGACCCCGAACGCCAGAAACTGCGCGAAGGCATTGACGCCGCCTACAAAGACTTCGTCGACAAAGTGGCGGCGGGCCGGCATAAAACTCCCGCCCAGATCGAGCCTGTCGCCCAGGGACGCGTGTGGCTCGGCGATCAGGCAAAATCGAACGGCCTGGTCGACGAACTTGGCGGCATCGACCGCGCCATCCAGCTGGTAAAGCAGAAGGCCGGTATTCCGACTACCGCGCCGGTAAACCTGGTGCTCTACCCTGCCAAGCGAAGCATCTTCGACCTGTTGATGCACTCCGCGGGTGCCGATTCGGAAGCGGATTCCATGCTCTCGAAAGCGGGTCTCGAACCCCTGCGAGCCGTTTTGCATGACGACCGGTTGCGCCTGTGGATGCGCGGAGGAATGCTGCGCATGATGCCCTACGCCATCGAATTCAGGTAGCTCTTTTTCCTTGCCTCCGGACCTGACCCTGCGGGATATTGGTTCAGGCATGACGGCGACGGCGGAAAATTTCGACTTCCTCTACTTCACCGAGCTGATCGGCTTGCCGGTGTACGATCTGAAGCACCGCCGCATCGGGCGCGTGAAGGACGCGGCCATCGTCCCGCTCATACATCCGGCGCGCGTGGATCGCTTTCTCGTCGGTGCAGGCGCTTCCTGGCTTTCGGTTCGTTACGATCAGATTGCAAAAATCTCGCTGGCGGGCATTCAGCTGTCGAACGAGAAGCTCTACCCGTACCACTCCGATGAATACATGCTGCGCATCAATCGGGATCTGCTCGACCAGCAGATCATCGACGTCAACGGACGCAAGGTAGTTCGCGTCAACGATGTAACCTTCGAAGTCACGCACGGCGAGCGCGATGCGCTGATGGTGCTCGAAGTCGACGTCGGCATCCGCAGCATCTTCCGGCGTCTTACGCAGGGCGCCGTCCCGGCCGGCGTGGTGCGCCATCTGCAGCGCCCGATCTCGCCCAACTCGATTCGTTGGGAGTTTTGTAGCATTGTCGAGGCCGACCCGCTGCGCCGCCTGCGCCTCAACATCTCGAACGACAAGCTCGAAAGCCTGCATCCCGCCGACCTCGCCGACATCGTGGAAGAACTCGGTCCCGACGATCGCGAGGCCATCTTCGAGACCATCGACAGCGAAGTCGCCGCCGAAGCCCTCTCCGAGATTGATCCGAAGATGCAGGCCAGCATCCTCGAATCGCTCGAACCCGAAGTGGCCGCCGACATCGTGGAAGAGATGTCGCCCGATCAGGCTGCCGATGCCCTCTCTGAACTCGGAGACGAAACCTCGGCGGAGATCCTCGAGGAGATGGAAGCCGAGCCTGTCGAGGAAGTACGGGAACTGCTCGAATACGACGAGGATACAGCCGGCGGCATGATGAACACCGAGGCCATCGTGCTGCCCCAGGAGACCACCCTCGACGCGGCCATGATCCGCCTGCGCGAGCACGAAGATCTGCTCGAAAGCACGCACGTCCTGTTCCTGACGGATGCCCAGGGCTGCGTCACCGCCACTGTGCCGCTGGCCAGGCTGTTCCTGGCCGATGGCGCCACGCAGCTGAAAGATCTGGCCCTCGAACGCCTCATCGCCACCCGGCCCGAAGAGAAACAGGATCGCGTCACCGAGCTCTTCGATAAATACAATCTGCT
This sequence comes from Terriglobia bacterium, assembly GCA_963719785.1. Classification (GTDB taxonomy): domain Bacteria; phylum Acidobacteriota; class Terriglobia; order Bryobacterales; family Bryobacteraceae; genus BOG-234. Next base: position 156,323 of record CAVRCX010000016.1, on the reverse strand, counting down.
GGCTCTGCCGGTCCTGGAGAAAGATGGAACGCTCGCCGGGGTCATCACGGCCGACGACGTAATCTCGGTCCTGAGGCAGCGGTAAAGTGGCCGGGCTGTTCGGGCGCTTCAAGCGGCACATCCTCGTGTTTCTGGCCGTGCTCGGCCCCGGCTTCATCACCGCCGTTGTCGATAACGATTCGGGCGGCATCTACACCTATTCGCAGGCCGGCGCGCGCTGGCTCTACCTGCCGCTCTGGACGCTGCTGCCGATCACGGTGGCGCTGATCGTGACCCAGGAGATGTGCTCGCGCATGGGCGCCGTCACAGGCAAAGGCCTCTCCGATCTGATCCGCGAAGAGTTTGGCCTGCGCATCACCTTCGTCATCATGATCCTGCTGGTGCTGCTCAACCTGACCAACATCATGGCCGAGTTCGCCGGCGTCGCCACCGCCCTCGATCTGTTCGGCGTCAGCAAGTTTATCTGCGTGCCGATTGTGGCCGTGCTCGTGTGGTTCGTGGCCGTGCGGGGCAATTACGCCAGCGTCGAAAAGATCTTCCTCTTCGCCTGCGTCATTTATATCGCGTACCCGATTGCGGGATTTTTGGTCAAGCCGGATTGGAAGGTCGCCCTGATCACCAGCGTGCGCCCCCGGTTGATGCTCGACAGCGGCTACATTACGATGCTCATCGCCATGGTGGGCACCACGATCGCGCCGTGGATGCAGTTTTATCTGCAGGCTGCCGTGGTGGAAAAAGGCATCACAGCCAAGGAATACAAGGAGTCGCGTATCGAAGTGATCGTCGGCTGCTTCATGACGTCGGTGATTGCGTTCTTCATCATCGTGGCCTGCGCGGGCGCTTATAAGGACCACCCCACCGACATTCAGAGCGCCAAGGAAGCGGCTCTCGCGCTCAAGCCTTTCGGCGAATATACCTTCCTGCTCTTCAGCGCCGGGCTGCTCAACGCGTCCATTTTCGCCGCCTGCATTCTGCCGCTTTCGACGGCTTATTCCGTGTGCGAGGGCCTCGGTTTCGAATCGGGCGTGAACCGGCGGTGGAAGGAAGCGCCCATCTTCTATTGGCTCTACACGCTGCTGATCGCGGTCGGGGCGGGCATCGTGCTGCTTCCGCGCTTCTCCATGGTGCAGATGATTCTGCTCTCTCAATTGCTCAACGGCATGCTGCTGCCGGTGATTCTGATCTTCATGGCGATCCTGATCAACAAGAAGAATCTGATGAAGGAGTGGGTGAATCCGCCGGTTTATAACGCGGTGGTGTGGGTGACGGTGGTGGTGGTGATCGGGATGACGCTGGCGCTTACCGGCATCACGATCCGCAATCCGCAATAATCAAGACGTGCCTGACGAACAGCAATTCCGCGCCGTATCCGACGAAGCTTTAACGCGCCTGCAGCGTGCTCTCGAACGGGCGGCCGACGACCACGAGTTCGACGTCGATAACAATCAGGGTGCGCTGACCATCGAGTTTGAAGATCCGCCGGCGAAGTTCGTGGTGAGCCCGAACGCGCCCGTCCGGCAGATATGGATTTCGGCGCGCGTGAAGAGTTTCAAGCTGGATTGGGACGAAGCGCAATCCGCCTTCGTTCTAGCCGCGGATGGCAGGACGCTTCTTCGCTTGATGGCCGATCTGATCGGGGAGCAGATCGGCGAGCCCGTGTCGCTTTGATTTTGGGGCCATCCCGTTATATAAGGTCTGGATCGCCTGCTGTGCGAAACGGAGCACCTCCGCTTCGGATTGGAACGGCAGTCTTTTGGCGATGGCGAGTTTGGCCACCCCGTGAACCAGGGACCAGGCCATGCACGCTAACTCGAGCGGATCGCCCGGCGGCAGACTGCCTTCGGCCTGCGCGGCCTCTACAAATCCAACCAGCGCCCCGAAAGCGCGTTTGGCGGACGTGGAGAGTTCCGGGTAGTTATCCAGGCACAGGGGCCAGTCGAACATTACCAGCAGATGTTCGGGCGACCCTAAGGCAAATCGAACATAGGCCGCTCCGGAGGACTGAAAGCGGTGTAGCGCGGGATGCGGCTTGCGATCTGCCTTTTGGGGTTTAAGTAGCGCTTCTTCGAGCCGCTCGAAACCCTCGGCGGCGACGGCGGCCAGCAATTCATCCTTGTCGCGGAAGTGACGATAGGGGGCATTGTGGGAGATGCCCGCGCGGCGCGCCACCTCGCGCAGGGTAAAAGCCGCGGGTCCCACTTCGGCGATCAACTCCAGCGCGGCCTGCAAAAGCACCGGCTTGAGATTGCCGTGATGATAAGGCTGCGGGGTGGCCATGCCCGGAGAATAACAGAAGCATGTTGACATGCGCAACATCCCGCTTTATACTCTGGATGTAGACAGTGTCAACATAGGAGGCCTTATGCGCATCGCCAGCTATCGCCAGGCAAATATTGAAGACAATTTCGACGCCATCGTAATCGGCAGCGGTATCGGCGGATTGACGGCGGCGTCTCTGCTGGCCCGCCATGCCGGGAAGCGCGTACTGATCCTCGAACGCCATTACACGGCGGGCGGTTTCACCCACGTGTTCCGGCGGCCCGGTTATGAGTGGGATGTCGGCGTCCATTACATCGGGCAGGTGAACGATTCGGCATCCTCGCTGCGAGCGGTTTTCGATCATCTGACCGAGGGGCAGCTGCAGTGGAACGCCATGCCGGACGTCTACGACCGCGTATTCCTGGGCGGGTGCGAATACGAGTTCCTTTCCGGCACGGAGCGTTTTCGCGATCGGCTCAAAGAGTACTTTCCTTCCGAAGGCCCGGCTATCGACGGCTACCTTCGCGCCGTTCGGAGCTGCGCCCGATCGAGCGGCATCTACTTTGCCTCAAAGGCGGTGCCTGCGCCGGTCGAGCGCATCGCCGGTCCGCTGATGCGCTTCCCATTTCTGCGCCATGCCCGGCATACTACGGCGGAAACGCTGGCCGGCCTGGGTTGCAGCCGTGAACTGGCAGGCGTGCTTACGGGGCAGTGGGGCGATTACGGGCTTCCCCCGGGACGCAGCAGTTTCGGGATCCACGCCATCGTTGCGGAACATTATTTCAACGGCGCGGCTTATCCCGTTGGCGGCGCGGAGGCGATTCTTGAAACTATGCTCCCCGCCATCGAAGCGGCCGGGGGTAAATTGCTGGTGAGCGCCGACGTGAAAGAAGTGCTGCTCGATTCCCGTGGCCGGGCCATTGGTGTGCGCATGCAGGACGGCCGTGAATTTCGCGGCGGCACCGTGATCAGCGATGCGGGCGCTGCCAATACGTACGGGCGGCTGCTCCCGCAATCGCAGGACACCTTACGGAAGATCGAAAGCATTCCGCCGTCGATGGCGCACATGTCTCTCTACGTCGGGCTGAAGTCTTCGAGCGAAGCGCTTGGCATCCAGCCGGGCAACCTCTGGATCTGCCCCGGTCCCGACCATGACGCGAATGTCGCCCGGTCGGAAGCCTCGCCCTACGCGCCCTTTCCGGTATTATTCATCTCGTTTCCATCCGCTAAAGATCCCTCCTTCGCCAGCCGGTATCCAGGGAGATCCACTATCGAGGTGGTCGCGCCAGCGCCGTTTGCCTGGTTTGAGAAATGGGCTGGTACGCGATGGAAGCACCGTGGCGCCGAGTACGATCAATTAAAGGCCCGCCTGGCCGAACGGCTGCAACAGGGCCTCGAAAACGCGGTCCCGCAGGTGCGCGGCAAGATCGATTACGCGGAGCTTTCTACGCCGCTCTCGACGGCCTCTTTCACCAACCACCAAAGGGGCGAGATTTATGGATTGGCTCCGGTGCCTGAGCGGTTTCGACTGCAATGCCTGGGTGCGCGCACTCCCGTGCCGGGCCTCTACCTGACCGGCGCGGATGTCACTACGGCGGGAGTCACCGGCGCCATGATGGGCGGAGTAGTGTCGGCCTCGGCAATCCTGCGTCGCAACCTGATGTCAGTGGTGACGAAAGGGACACGCGACGACAGTCGCGTTCTTTCCGCACAAAAGACGCGGCTATCGCCGCATGTCCGAACTCTGCGATAAGCTGAAGCGGATGAAAACTATCTTTATCGGAATACTCGGGCTCTGTGCTGCCGGGCTGGCCATCTTGTGGGCGCAAACGCCGGCCGATCCTCTGGTCGAAGGCTTCCGCACGGTGGAAGTCGCGTCGGTGGCGGACGCGATCGAGCAACTCTACGGCCAGAAGATGTACATGCACCATGAAATGCGTCCCCTGTTCACCACCAAATTCGCCGGTCCCGCGGTGACCGTGCTGATGAAAAAGGATGAGAACACGGAAGGCGGCAAGGCGGTGCAGGGGATGCTCGACGCTATCGACGCGGCGGCGCCGGGATCGGTCTACGTCATTAAACTCGAGGACGGCGCGGATTACGCGGGCATCGGCGGCTTAATGGCGACGGCCATGAAAGCGCGGGGTCTGGCCGGAGCGGTGGTCGACGCGGCCATTCGCGATACTCCGCAGATCAAGAAGCTTCAGTTCCCGGTGTTCAGCACCGGTGTGACACCGTCGACCGCGGTGAACCATTTCCGCTTTGCGGGGGTGAATGTGCCGGTCACCTGTGCCGGTGCGCTGGTGAATCCGAACGACATTATCACCGCGGACGAGGACGGGGTGGTGGTGGTGCCGCGCGCGCACGCGGCGGAGATCCTCAAGAAGGCGCAGGACCTCGATAACACTGAACACACGACCATTCCGTTCATCGAGAAGTACCGGTCGATCAAGGAAGCGGTCGAAAAATTCGGCCGGATTTAGGGCTGCGACCCAGGGCAGATCGGAAATCTGCCCCACCGGTTACCAGCGAATCTTTGCGGGGAAGAACTCGGCTACCAGATCTTCGTAATACGGGCGCAGCTTCTCGAGAGGCGGCCTAGAGTCGCTTTTGGAATACAAATCGTAGGGATTGAATTTTTCGACCCATTCGAGCATCGGGCGATCATGATCGTCAAGCAGGTGCTGGTAGGCGCGCTCGCGATGCACCGGATAGCAGGAGTGGTAGCGGATCATGTATTGCGCGGGCTCAGGCAGGTAATCGCGAGCGACCAGGTACATGTATTCGTCGTGCCCCCACGAGAGATGCACATTGCGCAGGCCGCACGCGGGACTATAGATGCCATAGGCGGTTTGCAATTCCGGGCGTTGCCGATCCGGATTATCCGCGAAAAATTCCGCATACACAATCTTCGGCGACCACGCGCAACCCACCGGGAAAGTATCGCCCACCACGGCCCACTGCGGCTCGCCGTAGAAGCAGAGCATCTTGCCCAGATCGTGGATGAAGCCGGTGAGAATCATCCAGCGCGGATGCCCGTCGCGGCGGATGGCCTCGGCAGTCTGGAGGTTGTGCTCGATCTGGGAGAGCGAGGTGTCGGGATCGCTGTCGTCAACCAGTGTGTCGAGCTTCTCCATGGCTTCCCAGATGCCCATTTCGGCGTGATTCAGCGAACCATACTCACGCTGTTTCGCGAGCACGAAATCGAGAGTTTGCCGGGCGTGATTCTGCCGGTAGAACTCGCGGACCACAGCTGGGGTGTCGTCGTTGTACTGGCGGAACTGATCTTTCGTACGATTGGGGTCGTAACGCTCCCTGACATCTTCGTCCCACGTATCGAGAGTCATACCTTGCATTATCGGCTACTCAGGGGGCAGATCGCCTAAATCCTCGGCACGATTTTCAAACCTGGTCTGGGCGTGCAGAAATACCAGATCCACCTTGCCGATGGGGCCGTTGCGCTGTTTGGCGAGGATCAGTTCGGCGAGGCCATGCAGATCTTCGCGATCGCGCTTATAGACTTCTTCGCGGAAGATGAAGCCGACCAGATCGGCATCCTGTTCGATGGAGCCGGATTCGCGCAGATCGCTGAGTTGGGGGCGATGATCGCCCTGGCGGGTTTCCGTCGCCCGGCTCAATTGGGAGAGCACCAGGAACGGGCAATCGAGCTCCTTCGAAAGCAGCTTGAGGCCGCGCGACATCTGGCTGACTTCCTGGTTGCGGTTCTCGGAACGGCCGCGGGCGCTCATGAGCTGCAGGTAATCCACCACCACGAGGGCAGGCTTCTGGCCGCTTTGCGCGAGACGCCGGAGCTTGGCGTGCATGTCCATCAGATTGGCGCCGGCGGTGTCGTCGATGTAAAGCGGCGCCTCCACCATCTGATGGGCGGCCTGGCGCAGTTTCTGGCGCTCCTGCTCGTTCAGGTAGCCGGTGCGGAAGCGCTGCGAATCGACGCGGGCGGCGGCGCACAGCATTCTGGTCAGCAAAGACTCCTGGGACATTTCGAGCGAGAAGATGGCTACCGGCTGGAAGAGGCGGGTGGCCACATGCCATGCGATATTGAGGGCGAAGGCCGTCTTGCCCATCGACGGGCGCGCGGCGAGGATGATCAGTTCGCCCGAGTGCAGGCCGCCGGTCATTTCGTCGAGTTTCGTGAAGCCGGTGCTGATGCCCTTGATGCGCTTGCTGGGATCGAGGAAGGCGTTGAGGCCGCCCTCGTAATTCTGGATGACTTCAAGCGGCGTCATCAACCCGCGCTCGGTACGCGCTTCGCCGAGGCGCAGCAGGGTCTCTTCCGCGCCCGCCAGGATGGTCCCGGGATCTTCCTCGGCAAGCAGCGCGCGATTCATCAGATGCTGCGACGCCATGGCGATGCGGCGCAGGGTAGCTTTGTCGCGGACGATCTTGATGTAGCTGTCGAGGTTGGAGATGTGCGGCAGCCCGTCGTCGAGCGAAACCAGGTAGCTGAGGCCGTCGACGGATTCGAGCTCATTGAAACGCAGCAGCTCGTTGGCGACGGTTACGCGATCGATACGCTCGCCGCGCGCGTGCAGCTCCGACATGCGCGTGAAGATGCGGCGGTGCTTCTCGATGGCGAAATCGTCATGGGTGATGACGCCGGCTATTTCAATGAAACGGGCATCGTCGAGCATGACCGAACCGAGGATGAATCTCTCGGCATCGATGTTGGCGGGAAGACCCTTTTCAAGCGCCGTATTTTCCAGCGCCGTGCGGGAGGATGCGGACATGGCAGCGGAATTCACCTTAGCGCCTTCGGCTGAGGAATAAAGCGGTGGATTTTAAAAATCGACGGGCCGACGATTCTACGGGCGTTGGCGTGGAGATGGGGCATCGCGGTGCACAGAATATCCTCAGCGATCCGAAGGAAATCCACACGAACATTTTAACGCACAAATGTTTTTGATAGGTGAGCCGGGGCCCTCCGTGAACTCGAGGACTGCGTGAGAATTTTCCGCCCCCGCGCCACTTTCCTTATTCTGTACGGGGAACTGCGGTGCATGAATACGACATTGCTCTGAAAAGCGTCATCCGCCGTTTGAGCGGACCAGTCCTTCAGACGTTAACGGGTTTTGCCATTCAGCGATGGCATAATGTCGAACTGCCGGAGGTCCGCGCACTCCGCATGGATATGGTCGGCGAAACCATGGATGGCACCCTGGTCCAACTGGAATTGCAAAGCACCAACGATGGGGATATGGCGCTTCGCATGGCGGAATATGCGCTCTCTGTATACCGGCACTTTCGACAGTTTCCCCAACAGATCGTGCTTTACGTGGGCAAGGCGCCGCTGGGCATGACGGGGAGCTTCGCTTCGCACTCGCTCGATTTTCGCTTCCGGTTGGTGGATATTCGCGAACTGGATGGAGCCGCATTGCTCGAGGATGAGAGCACCGAGGCGAACGTCATCGCGGTCCTGATGCGGCTCGGCGACAGGCGTGCCGCGGTCCGCACGATTTTACGGCGCATCGCCGGGAGCGACCCGGACCGGCGGCAGATTGCGCTGCGCGAGTTCGTTATTCTGGCGGGATTGAGACACCTCGGCGCCATAATAGAGGAGGAGACAAGAACGATGCCGATTCTGGATGACATTATGGACCACGACCTTCTTGGACCGGCACTTCGCCGCGGAATGCAGCAAGGGCTTGAGCAAGGGCTTGAGCAAGGACTTGAACAAGGCCGGGTGGAAGGCCGGATGGAAGGCGAACAGACCGTCGTCATGCGCCTGATCGAAAAGCGCTTTGGCTCAGTACCCGCGTGGGCCCGGCAACGCCTCGAAGCCATGTCCGCGGGCGAAATCGAAGAGACTGCCCTCCGGCTGCTGGACGCCCAGAGTCTCGAAAGCCTCCTCGATTAGTTAGCCGCTGGCGCCGAACTCACGGACGCAAGCCGGGTAGCTGCCTGATACTGCCCGCAGTTGCCTGGCACCAGATGAATAACTTCCTTAGCTGAGAATTTCCCGCCGCCTGACACTTTATTTGCTGCGTGCATGAATACGATATTGCGCTTAAAAGCGTCATCCAGCGGCTCAGCGCGCCTGTACTCGAAACCCTCACTGGTTTCGCCATCGACCGCTGGCATAACGTCGAACTGCCCGAGGTCCGCGCTCTGCACGCCGATATGATCGGTGAATCTAAGGCAGGCGCCATCGTCCACGTGGAGCTGCAAAGCACTAATGACGCGGACATGACGCTCCGTATGGCCGAAAATTCGTTAGCCATCTACCGCCGCTTCAGGAGATTTCCCCAACAGGTCGTCCTCTATGTGGGAAGAACGCCGCTTCGCATGCCGGAGAGCATCGAGAGCGCCTCCCTCTCATTTCGATGCCGGGTTGTGGATATCCGCCAACTGGATGGCGAGGCATTGCTCGTAAGCGAAAATCCCGAAGAAAATGTGATTGCCGTTCTGATGCGGCTCCGGAACGAAGGCGAGGCGGTTCGCAGGATTCTGCCGCGGATCGCGAAAAGCGAACCGGCGCGCCGGGAAATCGCCTTGCGCGAGTTAATCATTCTGGCCGGATTGAGAAGTCTGGGAGCGATAATAGAACAGGAGACGAAGAAAATGCCGATTCTGGACGACATCATGGACCACGATCTCCTGGGGCCGAAGCTCAGACGTGAACGGCTGGAAGGCGAGCAGACCATCGTCCTGCGTCAGATCGAAAAACGTTTCGGCGCGATTCCCGCGTGGGCCCGGCAACGTCTGGAAGCCATGTCCGCGGGCGAACTGGAAGAAACCGCCCTTCGTCTGCTGGACGTACAGAGTCTCGAAAGCCTCCTCAGTCGGTAAATTGCCACAGACAGTGCTGATGTCGTTTCCGGCGGCGCCGCGCCCTGCCGGAAGATTTCGGCCGGTCGAATTCATCGTCGTCCTCGATGATCTTCGGGGCTAGTGTCATGTCCGATAAATAGATTTATTTAACGCCTGCCGCAGTGAGGGCTTCGCGGGCGCGCTGAATTTTGGCGAGGATTTCTTCGCCTTTGGCTTTCCACAGGTACCGGCGTGGCTCCCGGTTTCGGGCCATCAGGTATTGCTCGATGGATCTGACCAGCGCCGGGACGCTTGTAAAGCTTCCATCGCGTACGCAGTCCTGGGTAAGGTCGGCGAAGAAGCGCTCCACCAGATTGAGCCATGAACTGCCGGTTGGCGTGAAGTGTATGTTGAAGCGGGGATGGCGGGTTAGCCATTGTTTGACCGCGGCGTGTTTGTGTGTTGCGTAGTTATCCACGATCAGATGTAACCCCAGATGCTTTGGCACTTCCCGGTCTATCTGTTTGAGAAAGCGCAGCCATTCCACATGCGTGTGCCGCTCCTCGGTACGGGACAGCAGTTTCCCGTCGAGGTAGTTCAGCGCGGCGAACAGCGTAATGGTGCCGTGTCGAATGTAATCATGCGTCCGGGTGCGGATGTGGCCGATGCCCAACGGCAGCGCAGGCTGTGTCCGCTCCAGTGCCTGACACTGGCTCTTTTCGTCGCAGCAAAGTACCAGCGCCTTATCCGGCGGATTCAGGTATAACCCAATCACATCCCAGAACTTCCGCTCGAATTCCGGATCGCGGCTCAGCTTGAACGTTCGCGAAAGGTGTGGCTTCAGATCGTTCTGTTTCCAGAGGCGGTGAACGCTGTCCGGAGACATGCCCGCAGCCCGCGCCATCGAGCGAACGCTCCAGCGCTGCCGACCCTCCGGAGGTCGCGTCACCTCCAGGACCACCTTTCGTATCTTCTCCGTTGCAAGAGACGGTTTTCTCCCACGGCCCGACTGATCTCTCAGCCCCTCCAATCCCTTCTCGCCGAACCGTTGCGACCACTTCGAAATCGTCGTCAAGCTGGTCTTCAACTCTTCGGCGACTTCCGCTTCCCGTTTGCCTTTCGCGCGCAGCAACACGATCTGCGCCCGCAGAATATCGCGAACCGACGTCGTCTTCGCCCGCACCCGGCGCTCCAGTTCATTGCGTTCTTCTGGTTTGAGTTCGAGCCGTGAAACCGGTCTGGCCATATCCAGACCCAGGTTCTCACATCAGTATTATTATTGCAACCTATTTGTCGTACATGACACTAGATCTGCGCACAAGCATCCGCCATGGACCGGGTTCAGTCAGGCGCGAGTCAATGTAGTAGGTGAACTGGAAGCACGCGGACCAGCATGCCCGCCTGGCGCGCGCCTTCGAACGTAACGGACGTTGAGGGAAGCCTCTGGCCTGCAGGGCAGACGAGGGGCATTATTGGATTTTCTATCTACAGGGATCTATCTATAGAATGACGCGCCCAGTCAAATGGCAGACACGCCAATCGGGCGAAAGACGAAATATCAGTAGCATGCCGTGGCCGCCCGTATGCACTTGACACGTGCGAGATGTCATTACTCACTCGGGATTTCGCGCTCTTCACGGTACTGCTCATCGGTGCCCCACCGGCATATTCACAGTTCCCACCGCTCAGTCCTCCGCAATTGGACCAGTTGGTCGCCAGGATTGCTCTCTATCCCGACCCGCTGCTCGCCCAGGTACTGACCGCTTCAACCTTTTGGAACGAGATCCCGGACGCAGCGGCGTGGGCCGATCGGCACAGTTATCTTAAGGGCGACGCGGTGGCCGACGCGATCAAGGAGGATAACCTCCAGTGGGATCCGAGCGTGCTGGCGCTGCTCCCCTTCCCCTCCGTGCTCGACATGATGGCTCACGACATGGTGTGGACGGAGCAACTCGGCAATGCCGTCCTCACGCAGCGCGCGGATGTGATGGACGCCGTGCAGCGCATGCGCCGCAAAGCGGAAAGCTATAAAGGCGGCAATTCCGTCAAAAAGTGCGTAGGCGCCGAAGAGAAATTCGGCCGGCCGTGCACAGGCGCGTGATTGCCAGGATTTAAGGAGCGATCGTAAGGTGGTTCTCAACCCTCGTCGTACCGGGCGCCGACCACGCGGCCCGCTCGGCTTCCTCCTTTTCGGCCCACGAACGGACGCTCCCTTAGAGCCTCACAGTGCCGCCGTCCAGGTCAACCGTGATGCGCCGTGCGTCCAGTTCGGCGCTCCGCTTCAGCGCGTCCTCTATCTTGCTCTTGATTTCAGTCGGAGTAACCGCGGGTTTCACCTCGATATTGTTGGTCACGCCGATAACGCCCCTGAGTTTCTTCACCGCGGATTCGGCGAGCGTCTTCTGATACTGCCAGTCCACCGTACCTTCGAGCTTCACCCACCCCTGCTGCACCGTCGTTTTGATCTTGTCGGCGGGCAGGCTGACGTGGCTCTGGATCTCCTGCACCACTTCTCTGGCGATCTCGGGATCCGTTCGCGTCCCGCTCGTCCTGACCTCGATATCGTTGGCTACTGCCTTGACGCCGTAGACCCGCTTAGCCGCTTTCTCCGCGGCGTCTTTTTCAAAGTAGCTGTGGACAAAACCGGAAAGCGTAACCACTCCTTCCCTAACCGCCACCGCAACGTCCGCGGATGTTGTGAGCTTCGGGTCCCACTTCAGCTCGGATATCACCGACTCGCGAATCATGGAGTCGGATCTTACTGGTGTCTGTACCATGGTTGCCATATTGAAACTATTCCTTTCCTCTGTGAACTTAACCGGATTGATCCGGTCGCGCAGGATTGGTGCAGATCTTAGTCCAGCGGCCTGGCTGCCAGAGCTGAGTGTTTCCCGCTATCGGACATTGGGAACGGCTCTTAGCCGTCGGTCCGTGGACAATGCAGATCTTTCCATAGACGCCGGGCTTTAACGCCAATGCCCGCGATGCAGACGGATGTCGACAGCCGGCGCGACCCAGACTGCATGCGGCCGCGGCGGCAACGCCCATCCTCCTCCAACCCAAACCTACTGGCCTCCTACCCAGTCGTAATGTCCGGGAACCCAGACGTATCCCGGACCGGGCGCCGGGACCACGGGGGTCACGACGGCGGCAGGCGGAGGCGGTGGCGGCGTAGTACCGACGGCAATCCCCAGATCCACGCGTGCGGCGGCAACCAGAAATGGCGCGACAGCAAGGCAGGCGATCATCAATGTTTTTTTGGCTTTCATGAAAACTCCTCGTGGTCCCGGAGCGCACGCCTCGTGCCAGGGTCCGTGCTCTTTGCCAACGCTCCGAATATGATTTCGCGTTGGCCAGTCCGCATCTCCGTTCTAACGTTAGACAATGCGCTTCGATCAATCGACGCGAGTCCCCGTAGGAGCGTGTATCTCAAAAGAGCGAGAGAATCGGCAGTTCGCTGAAGTGCCCGCCACGCTCCCGCGAGACGTCGATCTGGGAAGTGGACGTCCCACTTCGGGCGAGTAGCCGGCTTTTCATCGCCCATCCGATGGTCGCAGCATGTCCTGACCGCCGAAATGAGCTCACGCGTCCGCGGAGAAGCGCGACCGGACGCCAATTAACTAATCTTTCCCAAATCTCCGCTGCCGCTCGGCAGGCGGCATCGCCAGCCCTCCCCAAGCAATCACAAAGCGTGCGGCATGTGAGCGTACCATGTGCAATCGCAACTTGATAGGATACGGGTGTGAGCACATCGGAACGACTCGAAAGGCTCGAAACAAGTCATGCGCGCCTGATGACGAAGCACGAGGTTCTGTTCCGCGAATACGAAGTGTTCATCGGCCAACACAAGGAATGGCTGCGCGAGTACGACGCTAGCTGCGAAAGGGACCGCGAAGAACGCAGGGAAATGGGGAAGGATCTGGACAGGCGGATCCTGGAACTCGTCAGCGGAATCGGAGAATTCCTGCGCCAGGCAAAACGGTAGTGCCGCGACCCTATAGATCCGCCGCCGTCCACACGGGCCGGTCGAAACTTCTCCTGCGCTAAGTATTCGGCTTCTGAAGTTCGCACACGTATTCCGCAGCCGCGGCTCGGAAGTCCTTACTGAGCCGCGCGCGTGAGCAAGCGGTACGATACGGCAATTTATGCAACTTAGTACCTGCCGATTCCCGAGCGGTAATCTCCCGGATCGCCGTTTCGGGACTATAACCCAGGCCTTTGCCCGCCGCGCGTTGTCCCTGCCGCAAGCGCAGCCTTTCCGCGCGCTATGCTGGATAAAAGGAAGGTCTAATGCCTGTCGTTCTCAGTGAATGGGCCACCAGCCAGGAAATTTCGCGCCGGATTGATCGCCTGCGAACACGCTATGCGGACAACCCGCTCGTGAAGCGAATCGATCATCATATCGGCGTAGACTGGAGCGACGATCCGGCAGTGTTCATCGACGTTATCCTTTCTGGTAAACAGATCCCGGGCGCGGAATTGGAGCGGCTGGCGGAAGGTATTCGAGTCGACCTCCTTCGTCTCGTTGGTACCGATGAGATCGGGCTGCATTCCTATCTGAACTTCGTGAATTAAGCGGCTCCGTGATTACCCAACTGCCGGAACAGCTTATCTCGCAGGCAGAGTTTCTTCTCCGCGAAGCAGCTTTCAACGAAGCGAACGTGCGCAGAGCAGTCTCGTCTGCTTACTATGCTCTCTTTCACCTCCTGATTCGCGATGCGGTCGTGAACTGGAAGCACGCGGACCAGCATGCCCGCCTGGCACGCGCCTTCGACCATAAGCGGATGAAAGATGCGTCCACGGCCATTTTGAAGGAGATCGGAAGCGTTCCGAGTCAGGTGACCGCAGCGCAGACACCGAACAGGCTTCTCGTTTCCGGTTATCGACTGTCGCCCAGGCCTTTGTCGATTTGCAGCAGGCGCGGCACAAGGCAGATTACGATATCGGCGAGCCGTTCGGACCCGTCGATGCGGCAGTGGATGTCGCGCAGGCCCGCCTGGCATTTGTAACCTGGGCGGGGGTGAGGGACGAGCCGATTGCCCGGCGCTACTTGTACTCTCTGCTGTTCAAAGACAGGTCTTAACGCGCCGGCAACCTGCCCTGGCACAGCCGTGCCCACTGGCGAGTAATCTCCTCGAACGCCGTATCTTGGGAGTGGGCGACACCGTCTGATTCCACGCCATTCTCTGAGTCGCGCCTCATCTGCCCAGTGCACGGTCCCACGGTTCATCTAAGCGGATATTTTTGCAGTGCGCTGCTTCACAATGCAGTCTGATTCCTGATTTGGCGGCGCCGTCTACGTTGCTGCTCGCGAGACACCGACCTCGCCTGTTCAATCAACGCTGCCTTCCTGTATCCCTTTGATCTCTTGGCCAGTTCCAACAGCGCATAATACCAACTATGATGAGCAGCAGTGTCCGTTGGCTCAATTTCGGCGGCTCGGCGATACTTTTCAAACGCCGCCGTGTAGGATTTTGCTGAGCCCGTTTTCCGGGCCAAGTCCGACAGTGCGTGCCCCCAGCTCAAAAACACGCTGTAATAATTTGGATTGACAGTTGCTGCGATTTTGAAATGGGCTGACGATTTTTTGTACAAGCGGAGGTCGCCGGTAATCCTAGCGAGATCGTGAAGGGCTTTGGCGTAATTGCAATGTACTATGGCAGGCGTCTGTGTTCTTCGTATTGCTATCTTGTAGTGCTCAAAGGCTTCTCGTAATACACCATCGTCTTTCCGTGGATACTCCACGCGCGCTAAGTCAGTTAGAGCATTTGCCAAGTTATTATGAACGTCTGCAAAGGACGGATCTTTCGCAATGGCGTCGAGATACTTCTCGACAGCTCTGCGCAACAACCGCTCCGCTGAGCTGGTCATCACTTCGAGAGCGCCGTCCCTTTCAGCTCGGGACAGGTCGAACAAAACGTTGCCCCAATTATAGAGCGCATCTGCTGCCGTCGTTGAGATCTTCGCGGCGACCGCAAACCGCCTCATTGCTGAACGATATTGCGCCCTGTTATCCTCAGCCTTTGCGATCGAGTGCAACCTGTCGCCTAATATCAACAGAGACGATCCGTATATGTCAGCGTCCTTGGGCGACAGCCTCTTGATATTCTTAGTTTCGAACAACGCGACGACCCGTTCGTATTCGCCCGCGAGGAAATAATATTCCGCAGATAATGCCTGCTCCTGGCTATGAATGAGATTGTCAAGCTGACGCCGAACGACATAAGCGACGTTGAAACGGCTTTGTCTGAAATTGGGCGCATCCTCGACGTCGTTCCCAGGCGCACTGTAATCGGTCAACATGGAGAACATCGATTTCAGGTGCGAAAAGGGCTGGGTAACGAACCGCGGCGGAAAGCAATGAAGCTTTTGAGCCAGAGTTACGAAAAAGTCGTCCGCATCCCAGCCCCCTATAAAATGAGCTCCGCGCTCCCTAGCAGCCCGTGGCTGAACTGATTTTCAAAGACGGAGTGCCGGAATGCAGGCAAAGAGCAGGTATCCGAAAAGGCGTCGCGTTTTCCGGCAAAGTTACCGCGCGAGGCTCTGATAGATGCCGTGGTCGCGGTAGGGCGCCTACAGTGACTCTCCACAACAGCTGAGCAAAGAACAGAAGCGCATTCAGGCTTCCCTGCAAGCCTCTCGGGGTTCCGCACCCCGATATTTTTCGCATCACCAGTCCAAGGTTGAACGCACCGGCGTGAATGAGCAACCGTTTGATGATGTTGTCATGCCGCCGCAGGTGGGTTCTTCGCATGGCTCCGGTTTCGTACATGTGGGCGAAGCTTCGTTCGACTCGCTCGCCGCGCTGGCGCAACAGGCGCTTTCCGCGCTCACCTCGGATCCGCCGGCGGTTCTGATATACCGCTGACTTCTCTGCTTCCTTGCCGATCCAGTTCCGGCGGCCGCGGTCCGGCTCGGAACAGTAGCTCCGAACCGCGACTTCTTTCAGAACTATCAGCACATCATTACTGTGATAGCCCTTGTCGAGCACCAGCTCGGCGGGACCTTGCGGGTTCAGTTGCTCCGCTTTGTTGTCCGTATCGGCCGCGACTTCCCGAATATGTTCGCCGCACTGTGTCAGTGTTTCGTGCAGCGTATTGGTATCACCGGCGGTGGCGGGCTGCAGGGTCACGGCCAGCACGGCTCCCGTTTCCAGATCCACTGCATGTTCTGCCTTGTGGGCCAGATGCGTACGGCCATCTTTCATCCTTGTGATCTGCGCATCCGGGTCGTGCGGGTTCTTCCAGTCGTCGTTATTGCCCTTTTTCTTCCGCTTGCGGTCCAGCTTTGCCAACTGCTCACGGGTAGGCGTCTCGATGCCGGATTCTTTTGCCAGACCTTTGAGAAAGTCGTCGTAACCCTGACCGTTATCCCGGCGGACGATCGAGCGCAACGCCGCGTTGGCTTCCAGAGTGGTTCCGTCCACCGCGACGGTGTTGCCTCTCAGCAAGCCTTCTTCCGCCAGCATGCCCAATACCCACAGGAAAACTTTACGATGCGTTTCCACATCGATCAGACGGCGCGTTCGCGAGATGGTCGAATGATCCGGCGTCGACTGCCCCAGCTCAAAACCCAGAAATGACCGCAAGGCCAGCGAATCGGCTGTCCGCCATGCGATACCCCGCTCGGAATCTATGCCCTCGAAATACCCGACCAGAAGTGCGCGAAAATAAACTCCGGGCGCCAGACCCGGACGGCCCACCTTCGCGTAAAACGATTCGCATGCCGATTCGGCGAACGCGTCGAATCCGCGCTTGCTCAACAGCCGGTTCAAACGCTCATAGAAGGGGTGGCCGGCGGGAGTGGCAAGGCGAGCCGCTTCGATCCAGATCGGCTCCTGCTTCTCATCTGGCCCTCGCTTGCCCAATGACATGTCTCCATCGTAAAGTGATTCCTCTTCTCAGGCCAGGAAAAAAGTCGAGTTGCGCCACGGGCTGCTAGACAACAGTTTGTCGACGACGTGTTGTGACGGTTTCGAACCATAACCTATCCAGTACAGACCGTATTCAAACGTTTTGACTTGGGTGAGCAGGTCAAATACCGGGTCGTTTTCGCCGCTGTAGCCAACGACAATCCAGACTCGGCCTTTGTGTGCATCATCAAAGACCGGCTTGATGTGATTTCGATGTTTGGTCACCTCCGACCGGGTATTTAGCAGGACAAAACCGTCCCGCTGACCGTGCAAATGAAAAATGGCTTTCTCGCTGACTTGGTCGGGATGAAATACGTGGGAAGCAGCGAAGTCGTAGACCGCTGGAAAAGAGTTAACGAGGGCACACGCTCGCGAAATCAATGGGTCGAAATTGGTAGTGAGGATGCGGTCGACATAACCTTCGCCTATCAACTGTGCGAGCGCGATATGTGCCCAATTTATTTTGGCCTTATCAATATAAGTTCCGATTAGGTCTCGTCTGACACCACGCTCGAGCGCTGCCATACAGTCCGGATAATCATGAGAAGCCGCACGCGCGTATGCGGCCGGGTATTTGGCCTTAATTTGTCGAACGATGCCTGATGCTGATGGGATACCTGCGCTGATTGAGCAACCAGCGCCGAGCAGTATGCTACAGCGCCGGGCCGCTGCGCCTTGCGTGTCAGCGCCGGTGCAAAAATACCCATAATTCCGGTTGAAAAGTAGTCCACCCCGGAGGTACTAACCCGAACCGATTCTGGAAACAGAGGAGGGCCGGCATGTGTTCAGGGGCAAGGACGTGGAAGAGATTCAAGAGCTCAAACGAGAAGGACTGAGTATCCGGGCCATCAGCCGGTTGACCGGGTACAGCCGAAAGACAATCGCCAGATATTTGTTGCAGCCGGCCGGCAGACCGGTTTACGGACCGAGACCGGCGGCGGCGAGCAAACTGGAGCCATTCAAACCGTATGTGAAGGAGCGGCTGCGGGCGGGAGTGTGGAACGCTCGGGTGCTGTTGCGCGAACTGCGGGAACGCAGCTACAGCGGCAGCTACACGATTCTGACGGACTGGCTGCGTCCGCAACGGAAAGAAGCCGTGTCGGTCGCGGTCCGGCGATTCGAAACGCCGCCGGGCAAACAGGCACAGGTGGACTGGGGCCATCTCGGCTCGCTGACCGGGCAAGGTGTGGAGTGCGCATTGTGGGGCTTCACCATCACTCTGGGTTATAGCCGCCGCATGATGGCGGAAGCGGCGACCGACCAGAAGCTGGGAACGCTGCTGCGCATGCATGAAGCCGCCTTCAACGAGTGGGGCGCGGTGCCGGAGGAGATTCTCTACGACCGGATGAGAACCATCTGGACAGGCACGGACGAACGCGGAGAGATCATCTGGAACGCAGTCTTCCTCGACTTCGCGCGCTACTGGGGCTTCACACCGCGGTTGTGCCGGCCTTACCGGGCACAGACGAAAGGCAAAGTGGAATCGGGGGTGAAGTACGTACGGCGGAATTTTCTGTGTGGCCTGCAGGGCCGCGAACCGGCGAACCTCGCCGATCTCAACGCCGAACTGCGCCGCTGGATCGCAGAAGTCGCCAACCAGCGGGTCCACGGCACGACGCACGAGCAGGTGCTGCTTCGGTGGGACGAGGATCAGTTCGCCATGCAGGCAGTGAACCGCCGTCCGCCCTATCCATACATGGATGACGAGCAGAGGAAGGTGGCGCGGGACGCATACGTTTCATGGCACGGCAGCCGATACTCGGTGCCGTGGCAGTACGCGGGCAAAGAGGTCTGGGTGCGCGATCACGGCCGTTACGTCGAAGTCCGCTACGGCGCCGACCGCATTGCGGTGCATGTGCAGGCAGTGCGACATCATCAGGTGATCACGCTCACCGATCACCATGCGGGCATACCGCTGGGAAGCAATCAGCACGGCAAGACCCTGATCCATATCGAGCAGAGCGCACCTGTCGTGGAGCGTCGACCTCTGGCCGCATATGAAAGCCTCGCCATCGGAGGCCGCCGATGACTCCCCTCGATCGTTTGCGAACCACGCTGACCGGACTGAATCTGACTGCCATCGATGCCCGTCTGGAAGCTTTGCTCGAAGCCGCTTCAAAGAAAGAACCGTCTTATGCGGACTTCCTGCTCGAAGTCATGAGCGCGGAAGCGGACGCGCGAAAACAACGGTACCTGAAGACGCGACTGCAACTGGCACACCTGCCATACGTGAAAACGTTCGACCAGTTCGATTTTGGTTTTCAGCCATCGATCGACGAGCGGCAGATCCGCGAACTGCGCACGCTGCGGTTCGTGCATGAAGCTTCCAATGTGATCCTGCTGGGACCGCCCGGCGTCGGAAAAACTCATCTGGCCGTGGCCCTGGCGGAAACGTCGATTCAGTCCGGACAGGCCGCGTACTTCATGACCGCTCACGATCTGGTGACGGATCTGGGGCGAGCTTACCGCGAAGGACGGCTGGATCGCCGGTTGCGAATCTATCTCGCCCCGAAAGTCCTCATCATCGACGAGATGGGATATCTGCCGCTCGACGATCTGGGCGCGACGATTTTCTTCCAGCTGATCAGCGCCCGTTACGAACGAGGAAGCATCATTCTCACTTCCAACAAGAGCTACGGCGAATGGGGCTCGATCTTCGGCGACCCGATCATCGCGACTGCGATCCTCGACCGCCTGCTCCATCATTCAACGACGGTGAACATCCGCGGCGAAAGCTACCGGCTGAAAGAACGCCGCAAAGCCGGGCTGATTCCGCTTCCGGATCAACAACAGCCAGAATCTTCTGCTGCCGCCCCGACCGGTCGCGGCAAACGGCACCATTCGTTATGAGTTTTTTGAGGCATCGGCAAATCTATCAATCCGATGTGTTCTTTGCTTCAGAGCGGAGGCGAGGCCCTTGTCGGCTTCACCCCCGATCCCATCGTCTTGATGAGTTTGCGGCCAGTTATTCCTTGGCGGGTTGGTCTCCACCAGAGCCCACCTCCGCTTCACCAGCCGGTTCCATTTTCGACCCGCCGGCTGAAACTGTAAACCTTCATCTCCGCCAGGTGGACTACTTTTCAACCGGCAGAATGGGGAATTTTCAACCGGTATTGACATGCGGCGCCAGCGCCTCCGCTATGTCGTCAATCGTCCGCTCGATCATGATCTGATTCTCTGGTGCGCGCCTGATTGACAATTCGTGACGCGCTTGGTTGACGGGGAGCTTAAGCCCTCTCGTTGCGCCAAACACTCGATGTGATTTGTTTCAATCTACCAGAACGCCGCCAGTTAGCGTCTACTCGACACCTGCTTTCCGGCCGACCGAGGCCGGCCTTTCAGTCCTAGGCACTGCGGTCCCCGAGGTGAGCGGCCCGCTCCGGGTGGATGCTCGGCTACTCGGAAAGTGGGGTGCCGTTATGCGACGCAGGCAGAATGTCGGTCCCGCAGCGTAGGCCGGGCGCGCGGTTCGCCGCCAGTTTTCTACGTCGGTCGGATTTGAGTTGCCAGATCGAGCAACGCGCGGAAGGGCGTTCGCAAATCGTTCCAGGCATCGTCGCTGGTGGGAAGGGCTGTCATCACGGAAATCAGTCCAACGGGTTCCCTGTGACCTGTGGTACCAAAGAACAAAGCAATGTTTGCTCTGGACGCCAAGCGCCTGCTGCCGGCCGACATAATATTCACTCGTGAAAAATGGAGTCCGACAAGTATTGCCATTAGAACGGCATCGATATCGCGCTTTTCTCACGCCATCCTTTACGTTGACGCGTATTCGTACATTGATTCCGACGGGGATGGAGTTCACGCTAATAACCCCCAATACAATCTTTTCACAAACCCGAGCGACATCGCGGTAAAGCGCTACAAAGAACGGCTCCGCGAAGACCAAGTGCACAGAATATGCGATTTCGCGCGGTCAGAAATCAATAAGCGATATTCAGTCCGCGACACGCTCGGCACTGTCATCGGGTTCGTTCCGGGCGAATCTAAGGCGGTCGACCGACAGTTCTGCTCACGGGTGGTTGCAATGTCCTACGCGGAGGCCGGAATAAAGCTTGTCCCCAACCCGCTCCGCTGCACTCCAAGCCGCGTCTACCGCTCCTCCGACCTAATCGAAGTCCCTAAAGTATGTCGTCCGGCGTCAGATGAGGATGTGGCTCTGGCACAGCGTCACGGTGCCAGCCTGCTTGTCAAACAAGAGGAAACAACAAACAAACTGATGGCGGACGTTCGGGCCGCGACGAATTCCTCGGTAGAAACCATGACCGATATAGTTAGGCTCGCAATGGAACGACCGGAGACCGATACCCTGATCGCTTCAGTTCTGACCAACTCCGGGTACCTCTTCATGTGGATGGAAATGCGTGCCAGGTCGCCGTACTGGTACGATGCCGGAATGTACGCGCAGATCATACCGGTCGAGCAGCAAACGGAGATAGCCGACGAACTATACGACTCGATAATAGATGCCCTGAGGCGTCGCGAAGTGACAGCCAATGCACTCTCCGAAGCGTTCTCCCGGTATTCCAGACTAACGATTGCCTTGCTGCTCGAACTCGAAAGAACGCTTCTTAATTTGGAAAAGGAACGTCTGACTGTAGTAGAGCAGTTTAGGACGAAGGCATCATCTTGAAGTTCGGCCTCCCCGCAGGTGCGCTATGATTCCGTTGCCGACTGTTTCGCCGCGCTTTGCTGGGACCTGAGCCTCGCTCGCGCATGGTGGGGCGCTTCGTGTCGGCAACGAGGGTCCACGGCCGCTTTGTTACCGTTCCCATCCGGCTCGACCTTTACTCCCCGCTTGCTTCTGAAAGCTTCGGCAGCATTTTGCAGGAACAAATAGCGAGCTGCTTCGAAGTAGGGGGCGGCTCTGTTGTTCTCCTCATCCGGGCGTTAAGGGTCGGGCGCTATAATCCGACGTAAGCATGGACCCGGACACAATGAAGGCGCTACAGGAAATCGGGCAGTTTGTGGCTCCTTTTGCGGCAGCACCGACCGTGAAGGAACTTGTTTTGAAGATGCTTGGGCCTGCCGCCGATGTTCTCGGAGAGCGATGGGCGAATAATCTGAAACGATGCTTTGACAGGTCCAACCAGATGGTGGCAGAAGCCAAAGTCACCGCCGCTGCCCCGGAGCCAAGATTATTGCTTCCGTTGGCTCAGGCCGCATCAATGGCCGAAGACGAAACGCTTCAGGAAATGTTCGCGGCGCTCTTGGCGAACGCCCGGATTGCAGACGCCATCACGGTTCGCCCTGCGCTCATCTCCATCCTCAGCCAAATGGCACCTGACGAGGCGGTGCTGTTCAAACAGCTTGCTGTCCTCACGAACGATATTACAAATTTCCAAATGGGCATTAACACGTTTCCTCAGCCCACGCGGGAGCCAATGATTAGCGCTCAGCAGACGAAGCATATGCAACGTCTGATCCACGCCCTTCCGGTGATCGACAAGGAGTCAGAGTCGGAACGTGGGAGCCGAATGCAGACGTGCCTTTTGATTTTGGAAGGTTTGCGATTAGTCGAATATAAAGCGATTCATGCGAAGGACCCAGTTGGAATTCCCCTGTTGACGCATCTTGGCTGGACATTATTCAATGCAAGTACGCCGCCATCGCCAAAACACTTGAATGTCTCCTAATCTCCCTATTTCAAGGAGGGGCTGTACAGATCAGGTGGCCATTACCTAGCTCCCCGAAACGGCGTTCGAGCAGATGACAAGTCGACACTTGTCGCGGCACGGCGAATTGTTACGCGGTCTCGCTTCCCACGATCCGGTCTCGCGGCCAGGCAACTCCGCCTGGCGCCTCACTCGGGCAGTGAGGAAGGCATCGTCCGGGAACCCACGTTACGCCTGTTCTTCAAGCTGCCGCCAAATCTCTTCGAGGGCCACCGTAACACCGTTAGGCAGTGACAATTGAGTAATCGCTTCCAGGCTTCCCGCCTTCCACAGCCAGGCGAATTTTTCGACAGGGTCCAGCACAAATATCCGCTCTGTGCCAATCCGTTCGTATTGACGACATTTCCTGATTATGTGCATTAACTTGTCGTCGGGAGACAGGATTTCCACCACAATCTCGACGGGCTCGGTTGGATAATCTTTGATGGACTTCAACGTGGCAATCACGTCCGGAACCGGCTCCCATTGAGGATCGATCCGCAATTCCACTTCAGAGCCGGATTTATATCCGGCCTGGCGAAGAGCCTCGCCGATGATCCTCTGCAGAACCGCGTGCAACCATGTCGGCATTGTCTTCTGGATTGGCTCTCCGAACCAGTATTCAAAGTAAGGCTTCTGCTGCCGATACCGGGAACGAAACTCTTCGAGCGAGAGAGGTTGTGTGACGGTCGCCATGGCTTCAGCCTGCTGATCCCATCATAAGGTACCGGACGCGCCATTCGCCGCCGGTCTCCCCGGCAACACGATGAAAGAAACGCACCTGGTGGCCACGCCCGAACATTGCGAGGAACCGGCTCGGCCGCAGTCGCCATTTCCATCCTGAGTTTGGGAGGATCGTCGTAATCCGCGAGCTAGCCCCAAACGGCGTTCGGGGAGATCACCTCGTCGGGTTCTCAGATCCTGGCCACCCGCGATGCGGCGGCGGACTGACAGCGTTACTCGCGCGACGAATCCTGCGCCGAAAGCACGGAAATCCCGCGGGATCAGGTCGCAAGCTGCTGCGGATATAGCTCCTGCTACGCGCTTCGGTGTAGGTTGCCCTTCAAGGTGGGCTTCAGATTGGTAAGCCCAGCTCAAGCAGTTCCTTCCTTAAGCCGAGACGCCGGGCATCATTCAGCGAGAGAACGGCAACGGTGGTGCGGCCCGTCGCCGTTAAGCCCTGAACATACGCGCCTCGGTAAGCAAAGTGATCGTCCCATCGATCTCGCCTGGGATGAAACAGAATCTGTACACCGCCCGTTACAGGGTCGATTCCACTCAGGTTCGGGCCTTTGTGAAGATTGCAGCGGTGGCAGGCGAGCGCCAGATTCTCAATTTCGTCGGCGCCCCCGTGTTGGCGTGCAATGATGTGTTCGATTTGGTGCGGGACCGCGCTATGCTCCTGACGAAGCCTACATTACTCGCAACGATCGCCGGCCCTGCGGCGCACAAACAGCCGCGTTTCGGCATCCACTGTTAGTTATCTGTTCTCGAGAGATGCCGCTCTGCCTTAAGCCGCAGGATCGATATAAAGTCCGCGGCGTTGATCAGGGCTTCGTATTCGGATCGCTCAGCAGCGGTAAGGTGGCCCTCGTTTGCCTGTTCACCGAGTACTTCGATCCGCGCCAGAACTCGTGGATCGATTCTGAACGCAACCAGGCGTCGAGAAGACTCCGCATCGAGACATTGGCTCAAAGGCTCAAGAAGGTCGTCGAGTCCGGTGGCCGCGTTCATGCCTTTAAGCTATCACAGGGAAGCCGGGGCGTGGTGTACTGCCGCGCCTCGAAGGTCCCGAAACGGGGATCTGGGAAGTGTACGTCCAGCTCCGGGCGAATAGTCACCATTCGGGGAGAAAGTCGGCTGTTTACGAGGATTAGGAACGTTCAAGTCGGCTTTTCATCGCCGGTCCGTCGGTGGCCGCAACAGGTCCTGTGACCGCCGAAATGAGCTCACGCGCCCGCGGAGAAGCGCGACCGGACGCCAACTAACCAAACTTCCCCAAATCTCCCCTGCCGATCGGCGGGCGGCCTCATCGAAGCCCCCTTCCCCAACCTCGTTCGCGGCAGCCGCAAAGTCTCGCTTCATCCCCGTTGCGGAAGCCTTGCTCCGGCGATCACAAAAATCTTCAAATTATTTTAACGGCCTAACCGCCCTCGAATCATCGTCCCGAAAAGGCCACCGGTCGATTCCACTCACGAACGCACACTGCCTCTGCGAGTATGAGGTCATCTATGAAGCTATCGCAGCCAACGGATACCCGAATCGCCTTCTCGCAGAGCCGCGTCCCACCGCTGCCCCATCACCCATCTCCCCAACGCTGCGGTCGGATTGAAACCGGGAAAGGGGGTCCAACATGAGAAAAAAACGCGAACGAACCGGATTTAACGGAATGAAATGCGAGACTGTGCCGCCCGCCCCAAGCCACACCCCAACCACGCCACGCCTTCGCCCCGAATGGCTCGCCCACAACTCCCCCCATACGCCCCCTCGGCCTGGCAATCGCGGAAATAAAAGGGCTAAATTTCCAAACGAACCCGAGAATCCCTTTGTTTTTGAGGGTCGGAACTCTGGCCCGAGCTCAGGGGGAGAGCGGCACCTGAAAACACGCCAGTGCCAAACGAACCTAAGAATTCCTTTGTTTTCGCAGTTTCGGGCTCTTATTCGCCCGAATGCATCCTCATCCCCAACTAATTGCTCAAAGATTCACAGCCTCGGCATCCCGATCGTCCGACGCCGTGAAATACGCACAATCCGGATGCTCGAAAACCAGCGCGCTCACGCTGGCCTCCGGCTCCATCATCATGCCCTCCGTCAACTCCACCCCGATATCCTCCGGCCGCAGCAGCTTCCAGATCCCCTGCTGATCGTCCAGATTCGGGCACGCCGGATACCCAAAGCTATACCGCTTACCCCGATACCGCGAAGTGAACCGCTCCTGCATGGTCATCTCCGGCGGGTCAGGAATCCCCCAATCCTCGCGAATCCTCCGATGCAGCCATTCCGCGCACCCCTCCGCCGTCTCGATCGCCAAAGCCTGCAACCCATGCGCGAGGAAATAATCGCCGCGCGCCTTCATCTCTTCCGATTTCTCGCGCACGCCCGCGCCCGCCGTCACCACGAAGATCGCCAGATGATCGCGCTCGCCGCCCTTCGCCGGCAAAATGTAATCGCTCAGGCACAGCCCGTTCACCCGCGGCTGCCGGCCGAAATAGAACGTGTGGATCGGACTCGCCCCACCCGGCGCGAACAGATGAATCGCGTTGCCATCCCGCTCGGCTTCGAAAAACTGCCACAGCGCTTTCGGCTTCAGACAAGTCGCCGCCTGCCGCTTCAATTCATCCACCAGATTCGCCAGTTCCAGCGCCTTGGCATTGCCCTGCGCCAGATCTTTCTCGAAATTGCCCTTGTACCCGAGATGCCGCCCATACAGCATGAACGGATTGATATATCCCCAAAGCTCCGTCAACTGCGGCACGTCGCGCAATTTCCGATCCAGATACGGCGCGGGAAGGATCGGCAGATCCACGCGCACCTTAGCGCTGCGTTCTTCCGATTTAGGCAGCGGCATCTCTTCCACCAACGGCTCCGCAAACGTCCCGGCCGTCAGATTGCGATGTGCCGCGATCACCGCTTCGCGCTCCGCCGGATCCATCAGCTGATTCATCAGCCGCAGCCCCGTCATGGCGTCCTTCGCGTAGCAGACCGCCTCGCCATAAGCGGGAGCGATCTTATTAACCGTGAACCGTTCCGAAAGCGCCGCGCCACCCACCAGCAGGGGCACATGAATGCCCGCGTCTTTGAAATCCGCCGCGGTCAACACCATCTGCTGCGCGCTCTTGACGAGCAGACCCGAGAGCCCGATAGCATCCGGCCGATGTTCGCGGAACGCCTGAATCAACTGATCGGAAGGAATCTTGATCCCCAGATTCACCACGTTATAGCCGTTATTGCTCAGGATGATCTCCACCAGATTCTTGCCGATATCGTGTACATCGCCCTTCACCGTCGCCAGCACAATCTTGCCGCGGCTCGCCGTATCGGCCTTCTCCATGAATTGCTCGAGATGGTTCACCGCCGCCTTCATGGCCTCGGCCGATTGCAGCACCTCAGCCACGATCAGTTCGTTGGCGTTGAACAGCCGGCCCACTTCCGCCATCCCCGCCATCAACGGCCCATTGATAATGTCGAGCGGAACTGCGCCTTCCGCGCGCTTCAGATCAAGGTCGGGGATGAGCCCTTCCTTAGTGCCCTCGATAATGTAATTGGCCAGCCGCTGATCGAGCGGAAGATCGGCCGCCTTCACCTTCTTCGTCTGTGTGCGCCCACGGAAAAATTCGGCGATCTTCGCGATATGGAATTGATTGATCTCGGCCTTCTGCTCGGGAGTCTGCTCACGCCAATCCTGCGGGGCGTTTATCTCAGCAGGAGGAGTATTGAAAAGCAAAACCTCGGCCAGATGCCGCTCCGCCTCCGGAATCGAAGCGAAGCGTTCCAGCTTTTCCGCATTGACGATCGCCAGATCGAGCCCCGCCTTCGTGCAGTAATAAAGGAACACCGAATTGACCACTTCGCGCGCCGACGCCGGCAGCCCGAACGAAATATTCGAAATGCCCAGCGCCGTTTTCACATACGGAATATTTTTCTTGATCAGCCGCAGCGCTTCGATGGTCTCGACCGCTCCGCCAATATAATTGGTGTCCCCGGTAGCGCACGGAAACACCAGCGGATCGATAATAATATCTTCGGGCGCGATCCCGTATTGATTCACCAGCAGATCCACCGACCGCTGCGCCACCGCCAGCTTGCGCTCCCGCGTGAAGGCCTGCGCCTGCAGTTTGTCTTCGTCGATGGTCCCCACAATCAGCGCCGCGCCGTAAGCCTTCGCCAGCGGACAAACGCGCTCGAACTTCTCTTCGCCGTCTTCGAGATTAATCGAATTGATAATGCTCTTGCCCTGGCAATAAGTCAGCGCCAGTTCGATGGCGCGCGGATCGGTGGTGTCGATCATCACCGGCGCCTGGATAATCCGAATCAGCTTTTCATAGAACAGCGGAATATCCGCCATCTCATCGCGATCCGTGCTCTGCAGGCAGACGTCCACCACGTGCGCGCCGTTCTTCACCTGGCGCCGCGCGATCTCCACCGCCTCTTCCCACTTCTCCTGGGCAATCAGATTCTTGAATGCGCGCGACCCGATCACGTTGGTGCGCTCGCCCACGATCAGAGGCCGATTGCTCTCCTCCGCCTCCACCAGTTCGATCCCCGAGTAATAAGCGCGATGTGCCGAAGGCTTGACGACGCGCGGCTTCTTGCCCTCCACCATCTTGGCGATGGCCGCAATGTGCTTATCGGTGGTCCCGCAGCATCCGCCCACGATATTGATCCACCCGTTGCGCGCGAACCTGTCCAGCTGTTCCGAAAGCGATTGCGGCGTCTCCAGATACAGCCCGTCTTCGTTGGGCAGCCCCGCGTTCGGATAGCAGGAAATGCGCGTCGACGCCATCTCGGACAAGCTCCGTATATGGTCCGTCATGAACTCCGGACCTGTTGCGCAGTTCAGCCCGATCGACAACAGATCGGCATGTGCGATCGACGCCAGAAACGCCTCCGCATTTTGCCCCGCGAGCATCGTGCCCATCGGCTCGATGGTGCCCGAAACCATCACTGGAACCTTGCGGCCGGTCTCCCGCGCCAGTTGTTGAATTCCCAGCAGCGCTGCCTTCACATTGCGGGTGTCCTGCGACGTCTCGACCAGAAAAATATCCACGCCGCCGTCTTGCAGAGCCTTGGCCTGGTCATGAAAATTCTCGACCAACTGCGCGAAGGTGACGCCGCCCGTCACCGTAATGGCCTTCGTCGTCGGCCCGATCGATCCAGCCACGAACCGAGGCTTCTCCGGAGTCGAGTACGCATCGGCCGCCTTGCGGGCCAGTTGTGCCGCGCGAAAGTTCAGATCGTAAGCTTCGTCCTGCACCTGATACTCGGCCAGCACCAAAGCCGTGCCGCCGAAGCTGTTGGTTTCGATGATGTCCGACCCGGCTTCGAGATACGCCCGGTGGATGCTCTCGATCACATCGGGACGCGTCTTAACGAGGTACTCATTGCACCCCTCGAGAGCCGGTCCACCGAAATCCGCAGCGTTGAGATTGCGCGCCTGCAGCATCGTGCCCATCGCGCCATCCAGAACCAGGATGCGGCTATTCAGGGCGTCTTCGAGGGATTGCATTCTCCGCCTATTTTAGCGCGTAACAATCAAAGAATCAACGTATACAGATTCGTTGATATGATGGTGGCCAAGTGAAGGTTCTGCTGATCTCCACCTACGACCTCGGGCGTCAGCCGTTCGGGCTGGCCTCGCCCGCGGCATGGCTGCGCGCCGAAGGCCACCACGTTTCGACCGCCGATCTCTCCCGCGAAAAGCTCCCTCCGGACGCCGTGAAGACTGCCGATTGGGTCGCTTTTCACCTCCCCATGCACACCGCGACCCGCATGGCCGTCCCCCAAATCCAAGCCGTAAGGCGCGCCAATCCAACCGCCCGAATCTGCTGCTACGGCCTCTACGCGCCCATGAATGAGCCGATGCTCCGCTCGCTCGGCGTTTCTCACATCATCGGAGGCGAATTCGAACAAGCCCTCGCCAGCCTCATCGCCGGCCGCACGGCCTCAACCCTGCCGATCATCCTTGATCGTCTGCCTTTCCAAACGCCCGACCGGACCGGATTACCCGCCCTCGGCCTCTACGCGCGCCTGCTCCACAACGGTCAAAAGAAGGTCGTCGGATACACCGAGGCCAGCCGAGGCTGCAAACACCTCTGCCGACACTGCCCCGTCGTGCCGGTCTACGAAGGCCGCTTCCGCATCGTGCCCCGCGACATCGTACTGGCCGATATCCGCCAGCAGGTCGCCGCCGGCGCCCAGCACATCACCTTCGGCGATCCCGATTTCCTCAACGGCCCCGGCCACGCCCTGCCCCTCGTCGAAGCCCTCCACGCCGAATTCCCCCACCTGACCTACGACGTAACCGTTAAGATCGAGCACCTGCTGAAGCACCGTGACGCACTCCCGGTTCTCGGCCGCACCAACTGCCTCTTCATCACCAGCGCCGTCGAATCGCTCGACGATGCCATCCTCGACCGGCTCGCCAAAGGCCATACCCGAGCCGACTTCCTGCAAGCCCTGCAATTGACTCGCTTCCACGGCCTGACGATGGTCCCCACCTTTGTCGCCTTCACCCCCTGGACCACGCGCGAAACCTACCTCGATCTCCTCCGCGCCGTTCGCGACCTCGATCTGATCGACAGCGTAGCCCCCATCCAACTCGCCATCCGCCTGCTGATTCCCGAAGGCTCAAAGCTGCTGGAACTGCCTGACATCCAGGTCGGCACATGGACCCATCCCGATCCGGAGATGGACATCTTAGCGGCCGACCTGCAGAAGCTCATCCGGCGCGTCGATCGCCAGGAAGCCTTCCCCCTGATCTGGCAACGGGCCTTCGGAGAACCTCCCGACTTCCACCTCCCCGCCCGAGCCACGATTCCGTACCTGACCGAGCCCTGGTACTGTTGAGCCGAGCCCGAAGAAGAGCAGTTGGCTCTTATCTAATGTGAGACAGGCGCTTCCGCCTGTCTATTCTTATGTCTTATGACAATATCTTGCCGCCGGAGGTGAGAAAGTTGCCGCCATTCCGCACTATAAATATCAATGGCATTGGAAGCGGAGTCAAAATCGGCGGCGCGAGTCCTATGGATCGGGCCGGGCGAATCAGAGAATACACCGGAGGCTGGCCGACTGCGGCTGCGGAACGCACCCTTCGATGCGATCGCAGTCCACGGAACCTCCGGCGAAGGCTGCGAATCCCTGGCCGAAGCCGTGCGCAGCCAGGGCCCACCCATCCCTTTGATCTTCCGCCTCGACACATGGGATGTCCGGCTGTCCGCACGCCTGGCCCATGCCGGAGCGACGGCGGTCTACGGGCCCGATACGCCCCTCGAAGAGTTTCTCCATGAGGCGGATGTGCTGGCCGCCGAGTTCAACCGCCAGGCCCGCCGGCGCCTGCAGGAGTATGCACCCTGGCGCGGGACTATCATCGGCCAGAGTGAGGCTATACGCCGCGTCTGCGACGTGATCGACCGCATCGCCGATCGAAAAGCGACCGTGTTGATTACCGGCGAAAGCGGTACGGGAAAGGAGATAGCCGCGCGTGCCATCCACATGGCCGGCAGTCGCTCGAAACGCCCCATGCTGGCGGTAAACTGCGGTGCGATCCCCGAAGGCCTGCTCGAATCTGAGCTCTTCGGACACGTGCGCGGAGCCTTCACGGGGGCCGTGCAGCAGCGCGCCGGATTGTTCGAACAGGCTAGCGGCGGCACCGTATTTCTCGACGAAATCGGAGATATGCCGGTGGGTCTTCAGGCCAAACTGCTGCGCGTTTTACAGGAACAGCAGTTTCAACGCCTGGGAAGCTCGGAAACGGTACGCGTGGACGTGCGCATCATAGCTGCCACCAACACCAGGCTTGAGCAATTGATTCGCGAAGGCCGCTTCCGCGAAGACCTGTACTACCGGCTGAACGTGGTCGGGATCGCCATGCCGGCGCTGCGCGATCGGCCCGAAGACATCGCGCTCCTCGCCAATTACTTTACCGGGAAGATCTGTCTGGCTGAAGGCTTGCCGGTCAAGACCATAACCCCGGCCGCCATGAGCCGGCTGCATCGGCAGAGTTGGCCCGGCAACGTGCGCCAGCTCCGCAACGCCATCGAAAGGGCCGTCGTGCTGGGCGCCGCCGAGCGCCAGGTGCTCCCCGGAGACATCGATGTGCCGGAACCCGCCGGTCCGCCTCAGGATGGCCAGACCCGGCCGATCGATACCACCCACGGACTCGATTACGAACGAACCGTCCAGGCCTTCGAGCGCAATATCCTCGAGCAGGCAATGAAGCAAACGTCCGGCAACAAAACCCGTGCCGCCGAACTGCTGCGCCTGGGACGCACTACCCTGGCGGCGAAGCTGCGGGTGCTGAGCGCGGTGGCCTGACTTCGCCGGAGCGCACCGCCGCCCACCCCACTACCAACCCAGCCAGGAAACCGCAACCCATGCCGACGCCGGCAAACAGCCCACGATTTGGCCCGGCTTCGCGCACCCGCGGAAGATGCTCGATGCGGGGTTTGAGTCGCGCCGCGTTATCGTTGACGCGCAGAAACAGCGCCCGCACGGTATCGAGCGCGGCCTCCCGATCGTCGCTGGCGAACTCGATCGTGAAGCTGGTGAATCCCCCGGGAAGATCGGCACTCGTCAGCGCGCTGCCCTCGCGGATTTGCCGCAGAAGATCCTCCATCGGAAACAAATCCAGCTTGGACTTCCATGCCGAGCTTTCGACGATCATCGGCACCAGCGATTCCTGCGACAGCGTCTCGCTCCACGCGTTCCTGAACGATTGCCCGTCGGGCGCAGCCGTATTCAGCGTGGCGCCGGCCACATAACGTGGCTCTGCGAGGTAAGATGCCGCGAAGCCCAGCAGGGCGCCGCTCGCCACCAGAAGTGCGACCGTCTCGACAACCGCGCGGCGTCGCATCAGGCCGTCTTATCGCGCGCATAGCACAGCGGATTCAGTCCGCACTGCGCGCACTTCGGTTTGCGGGCCACGCAAAGCGCCCGCCCATGAAGGATGATCTGATGTGAGAACAGGATCCACCGCTCCGGCGGAATGATCTTCATCAGATCCTGCTCGATCTTTACCGGGTCTTCGTTCTTCGTCAGATCGAGCCGCCGGGACACGCGTTGCACATGCGTATCGACAACCACGCCCGAGGCAATCCCGTAAGCCGTTCCCAGCACCACATTGGCTGTCTTGCGCGCCGCGCCTGGCACGGTGATCAGTTCGTCTAAGGTGCGTGGAACCTCGCCGCCGAACTCGTTGATCACCTTCTGCGCCGCTCCTGTGATCGACTTCGCCTTGTTATTAAAGAAGCCCGTGGAACGGATATCGTTGGCCAGCACCTCCGGGCGCACAGCGGCGAAATCCGACGGCGTCGGATACTTTGCGAACAGCGCGGGCGTCACCTCATTGACGCGCTTGTCGGTGCATTGCGCGGAAAGAATCGTCGCCACCAGCAGTTCCCACGGGTTGCGATGGAGCAGCGCGCAAGTGGCCCCGGGATACATCTCGTCCAGACCCTTGAGGATGGCTGCGACGCGCGACGCCCGCTCCGCTTTGGTCTTCGGTTTGGCTATCGATCGGTCGGGCATTATTCGTATCGTAAGACCTCGACGGGCGTAATGCTCGTTGCGTTGCGTGCGGGATACAGCGTTGCGAGCAGACTGACGCCCATGGCCGCCGCCGCAATCCAGACTCCATCCCAGGGGCGCGGCTCGAACGGCACGAAGCTCAGCGCATACACCGATTCATTCAACGGCACCCAGTGGTACGTGCCGGCAAAATAGCAGAGCGTATAGCCCAGCATCAACCCGATCGCCGTCCCAACCGCGCCGATCATGGCCCCCTGCATCACGAAAATGCGCCGGATTTGCGAACGCCGCGCGCCCATCGACATCAGCACCGCAATGTCCTTGTACTTCGTCAGCACAATCATGGTCAGGGTAATCAGAATGTTCAGCGCTCCCACCATCTCGATCATGCCGATAGTAATGGCCGTCACCGCGCGCTCCAGTTCCAGCGCATGCAGCAGGTCGCGATTCTGCTCCTCCCACGGAATGGCCGTGTATTGCGGGCCGGCGATGCGCGCCACCTCTTTGGCTATTTGCGGCGCCAGATCCTGGTTATCCAAGCGAATCTCGATGGAGTTCACCACATTGCCGACCCCCATCAGCTTCTGCATGGAGGCAATGGGTGCGTAGGCCCAGGTCGAGTCCACCTGATAGAAATCGGTCTCGAACGTGCCCGCCACGCGAAAGCGCTGGGGATGAATTTGCGGCCCGAACGGCGTCAACGTGCCTTCGGGACTGATCACCGTGACGACCGTATTCATCCGCGCGCCGATATCCTCCGCCAGGTCCTTGCCGAGGATTAAACTCGGCAGCCCGTTATCGTCACCCGATAACTGCGCGAGCGATCCGGTCTTCAGATGCCGCAACGTGTCGCTGGTGCCCAGTTCGCCCTGGACGTTAACGCCCTTGAGCGTGGCGTATTTTCCGCGGATCGGCCCCGTAATCAGATCTTCGTCATAGAGCACCGGCGCCACTGCGATCACGTGCGGAACGCGCTTAAAGAGCCCCGCCAGCTTGGGCCAGTTTTCTATACCCGGCCCCACCTCTTTTTCGAGCACATTGACGTGCGCGGTGGCTGCCAGCAGATTAGCTTGCAGGGTGCTGCGGAATCCATTGGTCACCGCCAGTGAGATGATGAGCGCCATCACCCCCGCAGCCACGCCCACAACGGAGATAACGGTGATTACGGAGATCACCTTTTCCTTGCGGCGTGCGCGCAGATAGCGGCCCGCCACAAACAGTTCAAACCGGGCCATCGCCCAGCCGCCGTAACTTGTCCGCCATGCCGATCTCCCCCTCCGGCCGCAGCAGCGGAAAGAGAATTACATCGCGGATGGATGGCGAATTGGTCAGCAGCATCACCAGCCGGTCGATCCCCAGGCCTTCGCCGCCCGTAGGAGGCAGCCCGTAGGCCATAGCGCGCAGGTAGTCTTCGTCCATGCGATGCGCCTCATCGTCACCATGCTCGCGCATAGTGAGTTGCCCGTCAAAGCGGCGGCACTGTTCCATGGGATTATTTAACTCGGTATAGGCATTGCCTATTTCCATGCCCGCGATGATGATTTCGAAGCGGTCGACCATGGCCGGATCGTCGGGGTTGCTGTTGGCGAGCGGTGAAACCTCCACCGGGAACTCATAGATGATCGTCGGCTGAATCAGTTTTCTCTCGGCGTGGATTTCGAAGAGATGAGCCAGCGCTTCGCCTGGACTTTCCTTGCCCGTGGCGTTCCGCAACCATTCGGGATTGCGGATATCGTCCGCCGAAGGCCTGGCGCCATCGTCCCAATATTCGATCACCGCTTCCCGCATGGTCAGACGCCGCACGTTGCCGAAGTCGAGTTTCTCGCCCCCGTACTCAACCACAGTGCCGCCCGTTGCATCGATCGCCAACTGGCGCAGAATCTGCTCGGTGAAATCCATCAGGCCGCGATAATCGGTGTAGGCCTGATAAAACTCGACCATGGTGAACTCCGGATTGTGGCGCGTGGAAATGCCTTCATTGCGAAAGTTGCGATTGATCTCGTAAACGCGCTCGAGGCCGCCCACCACGAGGCGCTTGAGATAGAGCTCGGGCGCGATGCGCAGGAAGAGATCGATATCGAGCGTATTGTGGTGCGTGGTGAACGGCCGCGCGGCCGCACCCCCGTAAACCGGCTGCATCATGGGCGTTTCTACTTCGATGAAGCCGCGCTCTTCCAACTGCCGGCGGATGGATGAAATAATCTTCGCGCGGGTCACGAATATTTCCCGCACGCCTGGATTCGCGATCAGATCCAGATAGCGCTGCCGGTAGCGCGTCTCCACGTCTTCGAGCCCATGCCATTTCTCGGGCATGGCGAGGAGCGTTTTCGAAAGAAACTCGAGGCTCTCCACATGCACGCTGAGCTCGCCGGTGCGTGTGCGAAACAGATACCCTTCCGCGCCCACAATATCGCCCAGATCGAGCAGCCCGAAGAGCTGATAATCGCGCTCGGGGACGGCGTCTTTTTTAACGTAAAGCTGCAGGCGCCCGCCGTTCTGCTGGATGTGCGCGAATCCCGCCTTGCCCATGCGGCGCACGGTCTGGATGCGCCCTGCAATTTTCACGCGAACTTCGGGCAGAAGTTCCTCGGCGCTCTTGTCGCTGTACTGGCGCAGGATATCGGGAATGGTGCGAGTGAAATCGAAACGCTTGCCGAATGGCTTGTAACCCAGAGCCTCGATCTCACGCACGCGCCCGGCGCGCTGCTCAAACATCTCGTCTTCCAGCGGCAAATGTAAAGTCTCCTGTGATGAATTCGCTATTATAAGTCTTCGTCGAAAATTCCCGTCTTGACCCGTTCCCTCTCCATCATTGTGCCTGCCTATAACGAACAGGCGCGATTACCCGAAACGCTGCGACGAATCGAAGAATACTTCGCGCAATCTGATTGGGCGTTCCATGAAATCCTGGTAGTCGACGATGGCTCGTCGGATGGGACTCTCGCCGCCGCCGAGAACTTCGCCGCCGCCAACCCCAATATTCGCGTATTACGCAATCCGGGGAATCGCGGTAAAGGCTTTTCGGTTCGCCACGGCATGCTCGAAGCGCGCGGCGACTGGCGCCTTTTCAGCGATGCCGATCTCTCCACACCTATTGAGGAATTAGACAAACTCTGGTGCGCGGTGCAGACGAAACCGGCCGAAATCGCCATCGGATCCCGCGCTCTCGACCGTTCTCTGATCGGTGTCCATCAGCCGGGCTTCCGCGAAACGGCGGGGAAATTCTTCAACGCGGTGATGCGCGCGACCATCGGACTGCCCATCGCCGACACACAATGCGGGTTCAAGCTGTTTCGCGGCGACGTGGCAATGCAGGTGTTCACCCTGCAAACGCTGGAACGCTTCGGCTTTGACGTGGAGATTCTCCTGATCGCCGCCCGGCACGGCTACCGCATCGCCGAAGTGCCGGTTCGATGGAACCACGCGGAGGGCAGCAAAGTTGGGATGCTGACGGGCCTGCGCGCGTTTGTCGAACTGGCGCAGGTGCGCATCAACGCCGCGCGCGGCCGCTACCAAGGTGGGAAAGCCGCTTCACGGTAACTATCAGCACAAATAACGACAAAGCGCATGAATTTGCGCGTAAATAGCGTTATTGTTCCTTGATTTGACGAAGATGTGGTGCTACCCTGAGGTGCGGCTGAAAGCCCTGCTATGCCCAATCGATTCAACGTGGAACGCGCGCTGGCCGACGATGTGGAAAAGGCTCGGCTCAACTATGAGCAGGCCCGGTCCCTCCTTAATGGACTGGTCGCCGACATCCCATCGCACCTTCCCCATCCGGACGGAAGCCTCCAGATCAAGAACGCCGGAAGGGAACTGGAATCAGCCAGAGACGCTTACACGAAGGCGCTCCGCGAGTTCAGCGCCTTCACGGTTAACGGAGAAATCCCCGAGCGGCTGAAAAAGGCCTGAGGGCACTGTGGCGCCGCTGGCGCAGTCGTCTAAAGCTATGCTGGCAGAGTGCCACTTCGTGTCTGGATTGTGTGGGGGCTGTTCCTCGTGCGCGGGGCTTTCTACTGCAGCATGATGCCGCTTTGGGAAGGCTGGGACGAATATGCCCACTTCGCCATCCTTCAACACTGGATGGAAAGCACCACGCTGCCCCAACCCGAGAATCGCATTTCACGCGAGATCGACGAATCCATGCGGCTCGCCCCACTGGCCTGGGAACTGCGGTGGATCGGCGCTCCGTACCTGACACACGGACAGTGGTGGGCGCTGCCTGCTGCCGAGCGCGCGGATCGCGAGCGCCGTTTGGCCGCACTGCCTGCCGCATGGGCGCGAGAACCCGCGGCGCATCCTTTCGATTCTTACGAAGCGCAACAGCCTCCCCTCTATTACTGGATCGTGTCACTGCCGTTGCGCGCGATGGCATGGTGGCCTTTGTCTTCTAGAGTGCTCTTCGTCCGCTTGTTCAGTCTGCTGATCGCCTCCCTCGCTATCCCGCTCACCTGGCTCGCCGCCCGGTCGATTGTCGGCGAGACTGGGGCTCTCTTCTGCGCGGCGCTGCTTGCCATGGCCCCCGGATTCGCCATCGATACGTCGAGGGTCGCCAACGATTGTCTGGCCATTGCTCTCACAGCGCTTTTGATGTGGTTATTGACGGATGCGTCGGGCAAACGCGGCTGGATCGCGATCGGTATGGTGCTGGGGGCCGCATTACTGACCAAAGCTTATCTGCTTGCGCTGCTCCCCGCCGTGGCCGTCATGCGGTTCCGGCAAAGATATGAATTGGCGGGGATACTGGCGGTTGCCGTTACTATCTCCGGGTGGTGGTACTACGGCAACCTCGCAGCGGGACTGGGGCTGACGGGTTGGTTAGATCGCGCGGATGCGAGGCAGCTTCTGAGCGCTGTCCCGCGGATTAACTGGTTCGCGTCCGTCAATATCGTAGCAAAATCGATGATTTGGTTCGGCGGATGGAGTTTTCTAACGTTGAAATCGTGGATGTATGTGGCTGTGGAAATCATCGCAGCCATCGGCGTCGTCCTCGCGTTACGCTCGCGGAACGCAGCGCTGAAGGCGCCATTTGCCCTGAGCGCATGCTACCTGGCAGCAGTCTTTTACGGCGTGCTCGTCTATTTCGCAGTGCATCGCATTCCCAACCTTCCCGGCTGGTACCTTTGGCCGATGGGTGGGGCGTTTGCCGTGATCGTGGCAGCGGGTCTGCGGAGGGCGTCGATTGTGTTGATTTCTCTTCTCGCCGCGCTCGATCTTTATGGCGTCATGGCATTGCTGACGCCATATTATGCCGGCTTAGTTGAGCGCAATCGGGCTGACGGTGCGCAGTTCCTGGCTGCCATCGACCGCTTACACGTGCCGATCCCGCTGGCCGTGCTGTGGTTCGCCGCGACAGTCACCGTCCCCGTAGTCTCATGTTGGCCCATGCGGCACTTCGATAAAGTTGAAGAAGCGCGTCAGAAGTAGCGCGCGCACTCTGCGGCGGCTTTGCGGCCGTTGAAAACACGCCAGCGGGACCAAGGGCGGGAGGAGCGTCAGTCTGACCCGCGCAATACGTTGCCGATCCTGGTCCCGATGAACAGGCGAAAGCGCCTGTTCCACATGAGCCGCAGGCTCTCTCAAAAACAAAACGGCGATTCCGAAGTGAATCGGAATCGCCGTTTTAGTCTGACATTAACTTAACTCTACGGTGAGGAAGTGAACGCGCCAGACGCTGCTGCCGCACCCACACCGACCGCCGTCGCCGCAGCCACGGTGCCAACCACGATTGCCGTGGTGCTTATTCCCACAGCGGCACCAGCCGCTGCACCCGCAGCCACTCCGCCAGCTACACCAGCCGCCAGGCCCGCTGCAGCCGTGGACGCTCCGAGCGCCGCGGCCTTATCGGAACAACCACCCTTCCTGGTAACGGTAGCGCTCGTCACATGAACAACCTGCGTTGCGCCGCCACCCGGCGTAGCCGAAGTATCCACCGTACCTACGACATGAGTGTTGTTGCCTACGGCCTTGCGGAGATCCACGCCTCTCAACTCAGAAACCGTAGTCGAAGAGTCGCTGAAAATCGCCGCGCCAGATTTCTGCAGCACGCAACCCGTGCTGTCGAAAGTGCCTGTCGCCCCGGCCTGCGGAAGGAAAGAAAGCGGCAAGCCCGGATTCACACGCGCCACGAGCATGCCGTCCCGATTCAGCACGTTTACCGGCGCATTCAGAGCCGTAACGAAGACCCGATTGCCGTTTTCGACTTTGATCCGTGCCACCGAACTCGCTTGTGGCTGGATCTTCAGTAACTGTGTGTCAATCTCGTAACCCGAGGCGCTTTGGACTTCAGTCGTTCCCACTTCAAGAGTAGCCCGCTTTGCAAACACCTGCGCCTTCGATGCAGCGCCGAAATCCAGCCGCGTGCCGTCGTTCAGGTGAATGCGCGAATAACTGCCGTCCCCATTGCTTGTCGTTTGTACGGTGGAACCGTCAAACAGAGTTGCGCCGCTGCCCACTCTCGAGTTGTCAAGGACGGCACCGGTAAGACCAGAGGTCATTCCGATGACTGCGCCGTTGTCGACGGCGGCGCCAGCCGTGCCGAGAACCAACGAGAGAGCTAAGGCGGTAGCGGAGAGATGAGCGAGTGTCAATGTTCCTCCTAATTACCTTCCAGTCTCCTATTCTGGTTTAAACCAGCCTGCGTTGCAACTGGTTTTCGCTTCTTTTATTTAAAGAGTTGCCATTCGTTAATTTACTACCCCGGTAGGATTACTGCACTAAACGAGGTCTTTAATAAATCCATTCGTAACCTGGCCCACGCGCGAAACAACGCGGGATCGCCTAACCAGACGAGCATCCATTGGGCCATTTCGGCCTTGAGATTGCGCTTTTCATCGTCTGTTCGCGCATTTCGTGAAGCATGGTGTGCCCTCGCCCGCGCCTCAATTACCCGATCCCGGCAAAAACGTCGCAGATCCGGGCGAATCGCGTAGACCTCGCTCAGGGCCAACAGGGAAGCTTCCAACTCTTCGAGGGTGTGTTGCCGGACGCCGCACCATGGCGGGTCGACCGGGATCTCCAATCGCTGCAATGCCGAAACCGAAATGTCCGGGATCTCCGTAAAAATTTCGTTCCATTCGGCTTCTCCGATGCGCCGCCAGTCCCGCGCCGCAATCAAATCCCTCAATTGACGATTTTTACCGCCTCGTGGCACGTTGATACAAGGCCACGGCCGCCTCATGCCGGGCCAGCGATTCCGAAAAATTGTGTCCGCCCGAGCCATCGGCTTTAGCGACGAAATACAGATACGAGGTGTCGACCGGCGCCTCGGCAGCCCGCAGCGAACTGAGCCCGGGGTTGGCGATAGGTCCTGGAGGCAATCCCTTATGCTGGTATGTGTTATAGGGATTATCGCTATCCAGATCCGAGCGGTGAATCACTCCCCGATAACGGTTTTCAAGCAGAGCCGCGTAGACAGTGGTGGGGTCGCAATCGAGTTTCATGCCGATGCGCAGCCGGTTATGGAACACCGACGACACCTCCGGGCGCTCTTCAGGACGTTTGGCCTCGCGCTCGACAAGTGATGCGAGCGTGACCGTGTCGTGGACATCGGCTTTGGTATTCAGCGCCTGCCACTGGGCGCGGAACTCGTTGGTCATCTGGCGGCAGAGTTGTTGCGCGGTGGTGTGCCGGTAGATGCGGTATTTATTGGGAAATAGATACCCTTCGAGGGTAGGCGCCTTCGGATCCAGATCGCGGATCATGGCCGGGTCGCGTGCCGCCGCGAGGAAAGCTTCCGGCTTAACCATGCCGAGTTTGGCCAGCGCGCCCGCGATATCGAACATATTGAAGCCCTCGGGGACCAGCAATTCGAGGTAAAAAATATCGCCGCGGGCAATTCTTCCATACACATCGAGCGCCGAGGCCGGTCTTTCGAAGCGATACTCGCCGGCCTGCAGATGGGTTCCCCTGCGCAGTACCCGCGCCGCAAGGAACAGCCAGCGATCCTGCACAACGCCCTTCGCCGCCAGCACGGAAGCCATCTCGCCCGTACTGGTGCCGCGCGGAAACTCCACGAACACGGGTTGCGAGAAGCCTTTATAAGGCTGGCTGAGCCGGTACAAAGAATATGCAGCGCCGACGCCCGCGGCCAGCACTGCCAATACCAGCAATTTCAGGAGAAATCTCATCCGATTTTCTCCGCGTCGAGATAACTTTGCAGCAGAATTACGGCCGAAAGCCGGTCAATAGTGGCCTTGCGCGCATGGTTGGCGACGCCCGCCCCGCGGATGGTGCGCTCGGCCTCGCGGCTGGTCCATCGCTCGTCGCGAAACTCCACCGGCAGGCCCGTCTTACGCTGCAGTTCGCCGGCGAATTCCCGCGTGTATTGCGCCCTGGCGGCTGGCGTCTCCATTCATGTGCAGCGGGTCGCCGATCAGAAACTGCGTGACCCCCTTGCCCGCCGCCAGCTTACGCAGGGCTTCGATATCGTCGCGCCGCCCTTTGCGTTCCATAGTTTCGAGACCCTGCGCGGTAATCCCCAATTCGTCGCTGATCGCCAGTCCGATGCGCTTCTTTCCCAGGTCGAGCGCCAGGATGCGCCCCGCGGTGGCCATAGTCGCTTATTTGAAGACGTCTTTGAGCTTGCCGAAGAAGCCCTTCTTTTTCGGCGGCTCCGGCGGAGGATTCTGCGACTGATAGGTGGCCGGAGGCACCGGCGGCGTATTTCCCGTGACGCGGCGGGGCGGTGGATTCGAATCGTAACCGTGCGCCGGTGCAGTCTGCGTACTGGCAGACGGAAGGTCCCAGCCGGAAACCGTGGTTTGGCCGCTATGGCCGCCGTGCAGCGTACATGCCGAAACGGGTTCGGTTCCGGCGATGAAAACTTCGGGTGTCTGTTCGGGACAGCCCTGGGTGGCCAGCATGCCGGAGAGCGGATCCACATTGATAGTCACCACCCCATCGGGTGCCGTGAACGGCTTGGCCGCGGAGTACTGCCGGATGCTCAGCGCGCGTTTCATGAATTCCGTCCAGATGGGCAGGGCGGAATGCGCGCCTTCAATATTCAACTCGCGATTGTCGTCGAAGCCCACCCAGACAATGCAGAGCAGATCGGACGTGAAGCCGGCGAACCAGCCATCGTGCGAGGTGCCGGTCTTACCGGCCGCCGGCGCCAGAAAACCGCGCGAGCGAACACCCGCCGCCGTTCCGGTGCGCATCACTTCCTCGAGCATGCTCACCATCAGATAAGCTACCCGCGGATCCAGCACCGGCTTGGTCTGGGGCTTCTGATCGAGCAGCACTTTACCCCCTGGCTCTTTCACCAGGGACAGGAAAGTGGGCTGCACTCTAACGCCCTTGTTGGCAAAAATCGTGTACGCACCGGCCATTTCGAGCGGGGTCGCCACATAAGATCCGATTGCCATGGCAGGCGTGGCCTTCACATCCTCGCTGATACCGGCCTTGTGGGCCAGTGCCACCACCGTGCCGTAACCGACCATCTCCGCCACCTTAATGGTCGCCACGTTCAGCGACTTCGCCATGGCCTTGCGAAGCGTCACCGGCCCGTAAAATTCATGCTCGAAATTCTGCGGCGAATAGGGCTCCTGGCCTTCGAACTGGAACGTGGTCGGCTCATCCACCACGATCGAGGCCGGAGTGAGCGTCGTGGTGCCGCCCGCCACCGCCGTATTCAGCGCCGCCGCATAAACGAACGGCTTGAAGATCGATCCCGGCTGGCGCTCGGCCAGAATACGATTCAACTGGCTCTGCCCATAATTCCGGCCGCCCACCAGCGCTTTGATCTCGCCGGTATGCGGATTCAACGCAATCAGCGCCACCTGCGGCTCGACGAACGGCGCATTCTTGAAGCGCTTCTGCTTATGCACCAGATCGTCCACCTGCTTCATACCGATGGCGACAGCTTCGTTGGCGGCGCGCTGCAGGTCCAGATCGAGCGTGGAGTAGATTTTGTCCGAATGCGCCTGGAAGTCATAGCCAGGGAAGCGCTTTTCCAGATCGTCGTTCAGCAGGTCCACAAAGTAGGGAGCATCGCTCGACTCGGCGGCGCCGCTGACCACTTTGAGCGGGGCTTCTTCGGCCACGGCATATTCGCGGTCGTCGATGTAGCCGTTCTGCCGCATCATGCCGAGAACCCAATTGCGCCGGTCGCGCACGCGGTCGGGATGCCGGTAGGGATTATAAAAACTGGCCCCTCGCGCCATGCCCGCCAGCGTCGCGGCCTCCGGCACGGTGAGCGACTTCAGATCTTTGCCGAACAGCGCCTGCGAGGCTTCGCCGAATCCGCGGATCTCGAAACTGCCCCGGTAGCCGAGATCGATCTGATTGCAGTACATCTCGAAGATCTGCTGCTTAGTGAGCTTCTGTTCGAGCTGCATGGTGATCATGATTTCGGCGGCTTTGCGGCGCCAGTTGCGGTCGGGCGTGAGGAACATGCTGCGCGCCAGTTGCATGGTCAGAGTGGACGCGCCCTGCTCATTGCGGCCGCGCTTCAGATCGATCCAGGCAGAGCGCATCACGCCGATGGGATCGAAGCCGGGGTGGCTGAAGAAGCGCTTGTCTTCGGCCGAGAGAATGGCGTTCCTGAGCGATGCCGGAATATCCTCATAGCGCACCACGCGCTGCTTCTCGCGTTTGCGGTCGTTGAGGTTGGTAATGAGCTGGGGTTCCAGCTCATACATGGGCCGGTCGCTGTTATCGCCCAGCGAAACGATGCGGGCGATCTTGCCGCGAGCGAACTTCACGGCAGCGCCTTCCTGATCGAAATAAGATTCCGCGCCGGGGAAGATGTCGATCGAATCGGGCCGCAGCGTGTAGTAGCCGACCGGATTGTTGCGATTTTCGTTGTAGCCGGCATGCCTCAGCACGACGGCGATGTCGTTGGGTGAAACGGCGTCGCCGACGGCAATGGAACCGGGGGCCGCGTAGATCCGCGCCGTCGCCGTGTAAGTACCGCCGCGCAGGCGCTCGTCGATCAGCTTTGCGTAGCTGTTATAGAAGTGGATAAAGACGACGGCGCCGGCCAGCGTCAGGCAGGCCAGCAGACCCACCAGAATCTTGCCCGCGGGATGAAGCAGGAAGCGCACCAGCCGGGCGTTCTTCGGAACCCGGACCGTGCGTTCCTTGTTTGCCCTCGCCGGACGGTCTTCGACTGCCTTCATATATTAGTTAGGATAGCCGCGGTTCGGTTGCGGTTACCGGCTGCTTGCCTGGGGGTGGAAGTGGAGATCCACCGGATAGAGCGCCACGTCCGTCTTGACACGATATTTAACCTGCAATTGCATTTTACCGCCCTGATGGGTGATTTGGACGTCGCCGGGCAGAACTGTCAGGCCGAGTTGGGCGGCGCGGTCGACGACTTCGGACCGCAGTGTAGCTTCCGGTACAGTGGCAGCGTTGGGCGAGGCAGCCAGCTCCCGGATGTAACTGCCCAGCCGAAGATTATCGATATAGAGCGGCGCCAGTGCCGCGACGACGCCCAGTAAGCAGGCAAATACAGCGGTACCTGAGATCAGGCGCCAAAGCGGCAGGGGGGGCAGATTTCCGAGCTGCCCTGCGGATTCACCGGCTGCTGTCCGATTCATCGCTGGTGGCGAATAATTCAGCCCACATATCCCCGTGTTCGGTCCATTCCGGCTGGACTTTACCGGAAATCTGCAGTTCCTCCACGTTCAACTTCCCATGCCCATAGATGCAGATGTATTCCATGCGTGGGCGGCCGAGTTGCAGCATATAGCCCCACGATCCGGTCTCGATGGGCATGCGGAGGCGGCGCAGACACGTGCGGCATCGGTAGTGCTGATCCCAGAACGCCAGGTAGAACAGGCCGTAGGAAAAGAGGAACCAGACGCCGGCCAGCGTCGTGTAGAGCAGATCGTAGCAGAACTGATAAGGGTTCCAGTGGAACA
Organism: Terriglobia bacterium; assembly: GCA_963719785.1. Classification (GTDB taxonomy): domain Bacteria; phylum Acidobacteriota; class Terriglobia; order Bryobacterales; family Bryobacteraceae; genus BOG-234. The sequence continues at coordinate 111,618 of CAVRCX010000016.1, read as the reverse complement.
GCGGCGTCACCGGTTCCCAAAAAAGATTGAGGAACCACAAGGCGACGGCCGAACCGAGCGCCGCGCCCAACAGCTTGAGGAGCAGGAAGCCCCAGTACCGTGCATGACCTTTGATTGCCTGGATCGAACCAGCGCCCATCGCAGTGCCCTCTTCTTAACTATACGGCACAGGCCGCCGTTTGGTGCGGACAGGTTGCTGCGATTTAATCTTCCCGCTTCAGTCTTTCTTCAGCGTCAGGCGTGACACTGGGACTTGCGCTTTGTCTTGCTCTTTATCGGCGTGTCCGCTCCGGCGTTGCTGGCACAAACCGCTTCCCTGAGCGGACGCGTAACGGATCCCTCGGGCGCCGTTGTGCCCAATGCCGCCGTTTCCCTGAGCGGTCCGGGTGGCGCGCGCAAGACGGCTGCGGGCCGCGATGGCGCCTGGTCGTTCCCGAATCTCGCAGTCGGCGATTACCAGGCGACCGCCTCCGCGCCGCAGCTCAACATGCCCCAGCCGGTGGCGATCTCGTTGAAGCCGGGCCCCAATACGCTTAACCTCCAACTGACCGTCGCCGCCGCGGTGCAACAGGTGACCGTGAGCGACAACTCGGGACCCGCCGTGAGCACCGAATCGTCTAACAACGCCAGCGCCACTATTATCAAAGGCGCCGATCTCGACGCGCTCTCGGACGATCCCGAAGATCTGCAGGCCGATCTGGAAGCATTAGCTGGTCCATCGGCCGGTCCCAGCGGCGGCGAGATTTTCGTCGATGGATTCAGCGGCGGGCAGCTTCCGCCGAAGGAATCGATCCGTGAGATTCGTATCAATTCGAATCCGTTTTCCCCGGAGTACGACAAGCTGGGCTATGGCCGCATCGAGATCTTCACCAAGCCGGGGACCGATAAATTTCATGGCTCGGTAGGCTATAACCTTGGAACCGATGTATGGAACTCGCGCAATCCTTACGCGGCGCAAAAGGCGCCATTCCTTCTGCAGGAAACGGAGAACAGCTTCAGCGGTCCATTGACAAAGCGTAGTTCCTTTACGCTGGATTTCGAACGCCAGGCGGTGGACAACGGGTCGGTCACCAACGGCGTCACGCTTGATCCGAATTCCTTCATGCCCGTGGCCTTTACAAGCGTGCTCAAGACGCCGCAGCGGCATTGGCTGGTGGGCCCTCACGTCGATTACCAGTTGAATGACAACAACACGCTGGCGCTGCGCTACCTATATACGCGCGGCGATATTCGGGATGCCGGGATCGGCAGTTTCGACCTGATTTCGCGCGGCTACCATGTGCTGAATACGTTCGACACCGTGCAGGCCATCGAGACCTCCATCCACGGCAATCTGGTCAATGAGACGCGCTTCCAGTATTTCCGCCACGGCAACGAAACCAATGCCAATACAGTGGCGCCGGAGATGCAGGTGTCGGGGGCGTTCAATGGCGGCGGCGCATCCGTGGTGATGGGGTCGGACGTGCAGAACAGCTATGAGTTGCAGAACTACACCTCTATACTGCGCGGCTCGCATTCGTGGCGTTTCGGTACGCGGTTGCGTGGATATACCGAAGACAGCATCTCGCCGCAGAATTTCAACGGCACTTTCACTTTCACCGGCGGCCTCGCGCCGGAACTGGACGCCAACAATCAACCCATTCTCGATTCCAGCGGGCAGCCGGTCCTGATGCAGATCTCGTCGATCGAGCAGTACCGGCGCACCAAACTGAACCTGCCGGGCGGGGGTGCGTCGCAGTTCTCCATCGGCGGCGGCAATCCCGAGACGCAGGTTTCCCAATTCGATATCGGCGCGTTCGTGGGCGATGACTGGCGCTTGCGTTCCAACCTGACGCTGAATCTCGGGCTGCGCTACGAAACCCAGACCAACATCCACGACCGGCGGGATTTCGCGCCCCGCATTGCTTTCGCATGGGCGCCCGGGTCGAATGGAAAGCAGGCGGGCAAGACCGTGCTGCGCGGCGGGTTCGGAATTTTCTACGACCGCTTCGCGCTGGCTAATACGCTCACGGCGGATCGTTATAACGGCCTGGTGCAGCAGCAGTATGTCGTCACCGATCCGGCATTCTTTCAGGTAATTCCGTCGCTGGCCACGCTGGCGGCGAACCGCACTACCCAGACTGTGCAGGAAGTGGATTCGCATCTGCGCGCGCCGTATATTGCGCAATCCGCCTTCACGCTGGAGCGCCAGCTACCAAAAAACAGTACGCTGGCTCTCACTTATACCAACGCGCACGGTCTGCACATCCTGCGATCGGAAGATATCAACGCACCGATGCCGGTTACAGGCGCGTTGCCTTATCCGGGTCGGGGTCCCATTCTGCTGATGACTTCATCCGGACTGTATAACCAGAATCAGTTGATCGCCAACATCAATTCGAAGGTGAATCCTGCTGTCTCGCTGTTCGGCTACTATGTGCTGAACCGGGCTATGAGTAATTCCGACGGCTTGACGACCTTTCCGGGAAATCCTTACAACTTTGCGGGAGAGTACGGACGGGCGGCAACGGATGTGCGGCATCGCGTTCTGTTGGGCGGCACGATTAATATGAGGTGGAACATCCGGCTGAATCCGCTGATCACCGCGCAGACGGGAGCGCCTTTCAACATCACCACGGGGGAGGATAATTACGGGACAACGCTGTTCACGGCGCGCCCTGGCTTTGCCACCGATCCAAATATCCCGGGAGTGGTGAAGACTGCGTATGGATTGCTCGACCCTAATCCCACCGCCGCGGAAAAACTGGTGCCGCGCAATTACGGGCGGGGACCGGGGATGATATCGGTCAATCTGCGGCTGGGCAAAACCTGGGGATTCGGTCCGGAGAAAAATGGCGGCGGCGCGGTACGCTCTTCGCGCGACAGCGGACCGGCGGCGGGACCCGCACTGAGCGCTCCGCAGGGGAACCGCGGCTTATTCACGCAGCCTTCGAGCTCTCGCAAATACAGCCTGACCGTGGCCATGTCCGGACGTAATTTGCTGAACCACACGAATCCGGGCCCGATTATCGGCGATATCAATTCACCTCTGTTCGGGCGTGCCAATCAGGTGGCCGGCTCGCCCAACGGCGAAGGCTTCTCGGAGAATGCCAGTAACCGGCGGCTGGAACTGCAGATCCGTTTCACGTACTGAGAGCGGCTCCCCGCCTCCCCGCGAACCTCCCAGCGTGAAAACGCATAGAATATCCACTGATGCGTCTTGCCTTGTTCCTGCCGTGTCTCGCGGTCTCCCTGCTTCCGGCCCAGTCGCCTGTCGAATACTCGCCTGCCACGAAGGTGTGGGTGCTGCACACCGATTCGAGCGCTTACGCGCTGGGCGTCAACCAGCGCGGCGAACTGCAGCACCTCTACTGGGGCGGTCCGTTATGGCGTGCCGAGGATATCGCCGCCGCCCAGGCCGGGCGCGATGCCGATTCGTTCGACCCCGCGCAATCCCTCATCAACGAAGAGTTCCTCGGCTGGGGCGGTACCCGTTACATGGAACCCAGCGTCAAGATCGCGCGCGCCGATGGAGACCGCGATCTGGTGCTCCACTACGCGTCCCATTCTATCGATGGCGACACCCTGAAGATCGTGCTCAAAGATGTGAAGGACGACATCTTCGTAACGCTCGATTACAAGGTCTACGGACGCGCCGGGATCATTCGCAAATCGGCCGTTCTGGAGAATCGCTCCAGGCAGGCGATCAATGTGGAAAGCATGCAGGCGGGCGTCTGGTACGTGCCGCATGGCGTCGGCTATCGCCTCAGTTACGTGAGCGGACGCTGGGCGGGCGAAGATCAGCTGACGCGCGAAGCGATTCATACCGGGACCCGCGTTCTCGAGAGTAAGAAGGGACACACCAGCCACAATTTCAATCCCTGGTTTGCCATCGACGACGGCCAGGCTACGGAAGAGACCGGCCGCGTGTGGTTCGGCGCGCTGGGCTGGAGCGGAAACTGGCGCATCGCCGTCGAGCAGACGCCCTATGAGCAGGTGCGCGTGACCGGCGGCCTGAATACTTTCGACTTCGCCTGGCGATTGAAGCCCGGCGAATCGCTCGAAGCGCCGCCGTTTTATGGCGGGTACTCGGAGCAGGGATTTGGCGGCATGTCGCGCCGCATGCATCGTTTTGAATTGACGGATATTCTGCCGCATGGCCTCGAAGCAAGGCAGCGTCCCGTGCTTTACAACTCCTGGGAGGCGACCACTTTCAAAGTGGACGAGCCCGGTCAGCGCGCGCTCGCGGACAAGGCGGCGAAGCTGGGCGTCGAGCTGTTTGTGATGGACGACGGCTGGTTCGGCAAACGCAACGACGATCATGCCGGCCTGGGCGACTGGACCGTGAATCCGCAGAAGTTCCCCAACGGCCTCGAGCCGTTAATCAAATATGTGAACTCGCTGGGGATGGATTTCGGACTCTGGGTCGAGCCCGAAATGGTGAATCCGGACAGCGATCTCTATCGCGCCCATCCCGATTGGGCAATGCATTCCGCCGATCGGCCGCGCAGCGAATTGCGTAATCAGCTGGTCCTCAATATGGCGCGCGACGACGTGAAGGAATATATCTTCGGCGTGCTCGACAAACTGGCGTCGCAATACACGATTCGCTACTTCAAGTGGGACATGAACCGGCCGTTTGCCGAACCGGGCTGGGAAAATGTCGAGGAGCCGAAAGAGCTGTGGGTCCAATATGTGAAGAACGTGTACGAGATTATCGACCGGCTGCGCGCCAAACATCCCAATCTCGAGATTGAATCGTGCTCGGGAGGTGGCGGGCGCATCGACCTGGGGATCCTGCGGCGCGTCGACGAAGTCTGGACCTCGGATAACACGGAAGCCTTCGACCGTCTGGGCATCCAGTACGGATTCAGCCAGATCTATGCTCCGAAGATCATGTCCGCGTGGGTGACCGACGTGCCCAACATGAATGGGCGCAGCACTCCGTTGAAGTTCCGTTTCCTCGTGGCCATGCAGGGCGCGCTGGGGGTGGGGGCGAATCTGAATAAGTGGACGGCTGAGGATAACCTGATGGCCACGGACATGATCGCGTATTACAAGAAGATTCGCGGGACCGTGCAGGAAGGCAATCTGTACCGGCTGCTCTCGCCGCAGGTGGGCGAACTCACGGCTAACCAATATGTGTCGCAGGACGGCCGGCAGGCGGTGTTGTTTGCCTTTCTCCACTCGCAGCAGTACCGGCAGAATACGCCGGCAATCCGCCTGGCGGGCCTCGATCCAAAGGCCTCGTACCGCGTGCAGGTATTGGGACAGCCGGCCGCTCAGGTGTGGAGCGGGGCGTTTCTGATGCAGAATGGCGTCACCCTGCGGCTGGTGGGCGATTACGACAGCACGGCTGTGTTGTTGGAACGCCAGTAGACGGCAATCGCGGGATTTGGCGGCTAAGGGTGGATGGATCGCCAGCGCAATGCTGGAAATCGGGCATAATCCCGGTCTTCCGTAATCCACTCACAACCGTGTTCGATGGCCAGCGCCGCGAACCAGGCATCCTGCGCCAGATTGCCGGTCGCGTTCGCCTTCCGGCACAAATCGCAAAAAATCCCCCAATGGCGCGTCCCCGGATTCACCACGCGGCAGTTCGCGTGACCGAGCAGCGCATTGGCAAACGCCAACACGTCGCCGATCTTGTCCGGACGCTGGAAGGCCTTCGGATTGGTGGCGATGCGAACGACGCCCGAGAGTGCCTGGGGCGATACGCCGAAGGGCTCCGCGCCATTGACGACGTCAGTCAGCCAGGGCCGGTAGACGCCGTGCAGAACGGTATCGTCGCGAAAGGCATAAAGCAGAACATTCACGTCCGTCAAAATCACGAACGTCCTTCGAGGATGTCGAGCAAATCCGCGCTGTTGCTGATATCGACTCCCGGCATGGTTCCGCCCCCGCGACGGCTCACCGGCAGCGTCAGTTTTTTCTGCCGGGCCGGGGCCGGTGGATTCGCCAGCGCCAGACGCAGGCCTTCTTCAATCATCGCGGTGAGCGTCTTGTTCCGGCGTGCAGCCTCCGCCTTGGCCTGTTCCAGCAGGCTCTCCTCCAGCCGCACGGTGGTTCTTAACGGCATATGACATATCTTAGCAGACATACAGACATATCCACTATACGCCTCCGCCCAGCCCCCTACTTCCGCGCAATCATAACCCGCGAAGGATAATACCCCTGCCTCACCTTGCGGTCATGCTCCACTTCGAAATCGTAGCTGTCCATCACCTCCGGAATGCTCGATTCCACCTGCCTGCCCCAAAACGCCGGCGCCAAACTCCCGCCCAGCCGGTAAAGCGCATTAAACGCCGGCACGTTCTGCCCGATCAGCACCAGCGCCAGCCGGCCCCGCGGCCGCAGCACACGATGCATCTCGCCCAGCGCCCGGACGATATCCTCGCCGCCCATCAACTCCAGCAGATAACAGCAAACCACCGCGTCGAACGATCCGTCGCGGAACGGCATACTGCGCGCATCCACCGCGGAGCAGTGCGCGCGCACCCCCGGAATCAGCCGCCGGGCCACTCTTTGCGTCCGCGCCGCCATGTTGGGCGCCAAGTCCACCCCGCACGTCAGCCCACCCGGATTCACGCCCGCAATGCGCCGGAACATTTCTCCCGACCCCGTCGCTACCTCCAGCACACGCATGCCATCGCGAATCCCCGCCAGCGAGATGGCTTCTTTATGCGCACGGGCGTGGAAGAACATGGTCGAGAGCGGATAAACTTCAGCCAGCAGGTCGTACACCCGCCGCGTTCGTTCCGGAATCGATCGAAACCGCCGCTTCTCGATGGTGGAAGGCGCTATGAGCGTCTTGAGCATCAGGAAACCGCCGCCAGCCGGGTCTGCATCTCCGGCACTTCGATCTCGATTCGTGTGCCGCGCCCGGGCTGGCTGTCGATCAACATTCGGTAGTCCTGGTTATAAAGCACCTTGAGCCGCTCCTTCACATTACTCACGCCGATACCTTTGTTCAAAATATTCGATAGCTCCGTCTCCGGGATTCCCACCCCGTCGTCTTCCACTTCGATCAGCAGCCGGTCGTTATTGCGCCGCGCCCGAAGGGTGATTGTGCCGCCATCCACTTTGCGCGCAATGCCGTGCTTAATCGAGTTCTCCACCAATGGTTGCAGCAACATGCTCGGCACCAGCATATCCGAAGTCAGCGGGTCGATGTGTTTCACCACCCGCAGTTTATCGCCGAATCGCACTAATTCTATCGAAAGATAGTCCTCGATGAACTCCAGTTCGTCCCGCAGCGGTGTGAAATGCTCCTGATTGCGCAGCCGCCGCCGCATGATTCGCGACAGCCGGGATACCATGGTCCGCGCCTGCTCGGGGTTGATGCGGATCAGCGTCGATACCGAATTCAGCGTATTGAAAAGGAAGTGCGGATTAATCTGGCTGGTCAGGCTTTCGAGGCGCGCCTGCATCAGCAGCCGCTGCTGTTCTTCCAGTTTGGTCTCGGTCCGGCTGTTGTTCCAGACTTTCAGCGGAAGCGTGATGCAGAAATAAGTGGATACATAACCCAACACCAGCCACGGAAGCGGATCCCCCCAGCGCCCCAGCGTGAAAAGACGACCCCTGTACAAGCTCCCCAGCACTTGCCTGAGGAACTCGGTCAAAATCACCCCCAGGCTGAAATAGGCATGCAAAAGAGCGCTGCGCAGTTCGCGCCCGGGCTGGAATATGCGGTACAGGTTCACGTCGGGAAAAGGCGAGAAGCGCCAGATGTCTTCCCGGTCGGACGCGGAGTCCCGCAACAAGCCGCCGCCGAAGCCTACCGCGGCAAAAAACGGCAGGGAAACGAACTCGTGGCCAAACATAGCGGGGATGGAAATCGCCATACCCGTAATCCAGCCGCATACGTATCCTCCCGTGATGCCCGCCAGCAGGCTGCCCTCCAGCCCCAGATCCAGGGCATCGTAATTGACGTTGGCCGTGCGCGTCGCCACCCGGATCGCCACGCCGGGCAGGAACAGTGCCACAAACCACAGCGCCAGACGCACTCTTTGCCCGAGCGTTCGCTCCTCCCGCTGCAGCATGCGCCGGAACGCGCTGCTGCGGACCCCGAAACTGGCAATCGCGGCGGCGACACCAATCTTCACCAGCAGCGTGATCAGGTATTGTTCCAATAAATCCTTACCCGTCATTATAATGGACTTAGAGACCCCCTTACCGCTTCATGGAATCCCCCCCTACACTGGAACTCTGCCAGGCTGCGGAAGCTGACTTCCCCAGCGAGTATGGTCCCTTCCGCATTTACGGATTTGAAGGGCGCGTCGCCCTGGCCAACGGCTCCCCCCGTCTGGAAGAAGCCGTGGTCCTGAGAATGGGTGACTTGAGCCATGGTCCGCCCCCGCTCCTCCGCATCCACTCTCAATGCCTCACAGGGGACGTGTTCCACAGCCTGCGCTGCGATTGCCGCGCCCAGCTCGAGATCGCCCTCAAACAGATCGGCGAAGAGGGCCGCGGTCTGATTATCTATGAGCATCAGGAAGGCCGCGGCATCGGCCTCATGAACAAGCTCCGCGCCTACGAATTGCAGGATCAGGGGGCCGACACCGTGGAAGCCAACGAGCGCCTGGGGTTTGAAAGCGATCTGCGCAATTACGCGCTGCCCGGCGCCATTCTCCACCATCTGGGCATCCCCTCCGTGCGGCTCCTCTCGAACAATCCCGAAAAGGTGAAGGCGCTCGAAGACGCCGGCATCACCGTCGCCGAACGCGTTCCCTGCATCGCCAGCCTTCACGAGTCGCGCCGCGGCTACCTTGAAACCAAGCGCGAAAAGATGGGCCATCTGCTTGACGAATAGTTAGGTTATCCAAGTGAAGCATGGACTTTTCGTCCCCTCCCGTCGATAACATAACCATGAAGGAAATGCGTTTACAAGGGCGCTGCTTATGCGCGCAAATGGTTCAGGTGAGCTTTGCCGACAGCACTGAGATCGGCGCCACCCTGCGCACCGTGGAGGCTGTTCTGGAGGATATTTCCGAGCTGGGAGGCTGCGTACAAGTGGAGGAGCCGATTCCCCTCGGGGCGCCCATGACGCTGGCGATCGGCGAGTCCGAATTCATGGGCCATGTCTGCTACTGCGTCTTTCGCGACTACGGATACTTCGTGGGCATTCGCTTCCTCGACGACAGAATCTGGACGCGCGAACAGGTGGTCCCGCAGCACCTGATCGACCTGAAATCTCTGTCCCGCCTGGCCAGTTGACCCGTCGGGAGTTGGACGCGCCGCGCTGCGCCTGGCGAATCTAACCGCCGCACGGCGGAATCTCTGAATCGTGGCCATTGAGCGGCGCACCGTTGCAGTCATGTTCACGGCCAGCGCCGTAAGTGTCGCCAACATCTACTATTGCCAGCCGCTGCTCTCCGAAATCGGGCACTCTCTGTCCGTCTCGGATCGCGCCATAGGCTATCTGCCCATGTGGACCCAGGCGGGTACCGCGCTCGGCATGTTTGCCTTTGTCCCGCTGGGCGACATGTTTCCGCGCCGCAGACTGATCGTCATCATGTGCGCGATCTCTGCCATCACCGTGGGGATGATGGCACTGGCGCCCAATCTGGCTTTAGCCAGCGCGGCCGGGTTTGCGGTTGGGCTCACGTCAATAGTCGCCCATCTCATCCTGCCGTTCGCGGCCAAACTGGCGCCACCGCAAAGGCGCGGCCATGTTGTCGGTACGGTTCTCAGCGGACTACTCCTCGGCATCCTTCTTGGGCGCGTGGTCAGCGGTTTCGTCGGCGATCTGTACGGATGGCGCACCATGTACTGGATGGCCTCCGCAGCTATGTTCACGCTCGCTATCGTGTTGCGTTATGCGCTGCCTGTCGATCTGCCGGAGCAGCGCCTGCACTATCGCCAGCTGCTTGGGTCGATCGCGCATCTGGCCCTGACGCAGCCGGTGCTGCGCGAAGCCGCCATCATCGGGGGAATGCTCTTCGGAGCGTTCAGTTCGTTCTGGGCGACACTGGCATTCTTTCTGGCCGCACCCCCGTATCGTTACGGAGCGCGCGTCGCCGGAATCTTCGGCATTGTGGGAGCCGTCGGCGTACTTTTCGCCCCGTGGGTCGGGCGCCTCACGGATCGCAAAGGCCCGGCGTTCACCGTGGCGCTGGCGATTCTAACCGCCATTACATCGTACGCAGTCCTCTATACGGCGGGCCACGGCATCTGGGGCCTCGTGACCGGAGTGATTCTGCTCGATCTCGGCGTCCAGGCCGGCCATGTAGCCAATCAAACCCGCATCTATGCACTGATCCCGGAAGCGCGCAGCCGCCTGAACACGGTGTACATGGTGACTTACTTTCTCGGCGGAGCGCTGGGATCGGCGCTGGGGGCCTACGGCTGGTCGCACTGGAGGTGGAGCGGAGTTTGTGTCGCGGGAACCACGCAGTTGGTAGTCGCGCTGGCGATGCGCACCTGGATGCACGTCAGACGGGAAACGCCGAGGGTTGCGACAGCCCGGGAAACATCGCTGGCGTAGAGCTTTAGTCAGCAGTAATTGAACGGCGATGCCACAAGCGAGCGCGGCTCCAAGCGTGGCGAGGAACGGATGCGCGGGCCAGACGATCCGCAGGCTCCTCACGCGCCGCGGCACCCATTGACGGACAATAGTTGGAAGGCGCAAGGCAACAGAACCCATGGACAGAGTGATTTCCACCCACGTCATCGTGAATCACCGTTTGACCACCTCGTGGCTCAACAAAGCGGAGCGCGCCGGCATGTCGGCCGTCGAGATCTTCTGCGCCCCTCAGCACCTCGATTACCGCAACAAGGCGCAGGTCGCCGAACTGGGGCACTGGTTTCGCGACTCCGAGCTCAAACTGCACGCCCTGCATTCGCCCATGTACACGGATGAGATCTGGGGACGCTCCGGCCCGCACACGCACGTCAATATCACGGAAAAGGTTAAGGGCGAGCGCATCCGCTGGGTCGGGGAAATCAAGCGCGCTATCGAAGTGGCCGAAGTGATTCCCTTCCGCTACCTCATCCAGCATCTCGGTGTCGGCGGCCAGGAGTTTTCCGAACACTCGATCGATGCGGCGTTCTCGGCCCTCGAGGAACTGACTGTATTCGCGCAGCAGCGCGGCGTCGAAATCCTGCTCGAAAACACCTGCAACGGTCTTTCCACCGCCGAGCGCCTGGAGCTATTCAACGAACTGACGCATCTGCGCCTCAACTACGTGTTCGATACGGGCCACGCCAATATCGGCGCCGGCGTCGAGCATGAATTCGAAATCATGCGCGACCGTATTCGCTCCCTCCACGTCCACGACAATAACGGCAAGGACGACCAGCACCTGTTTCCCATGGCCGAAGGCGGCACTATCGATTGGACCCGCACCATGGAACTGCTGCGCTCGCGCCCCGGCCAGTATCCGCTGCTGCTTGAGCTGCGCGAAGTTACCGACATGCAAAATCCGCTGGAGGAAATCACGCGCGTCTTCGACCGGCTGGAGAAACTGGAGCCCACTCATGCCTAATCGCATTACCATCAGCCAGGCCGCCCAACACGTGGGCGAGGAAGTGGAAATCGCCGGCTGGCTCTACAACCTGCGCAAGTCCGGCAAAATCGTCTTTCCGATCGTGCGTGATGGCACCGGCCTCATGCAGTGCGTGGCCATGAAGAATGAGCTGCCCGAAGAGGTCTTCGAAAGCCTCAAGCACCTGACGCAGGAATCGTCGCTCATCGTGCGCGGGAAGCTGCGCGCCGAAGCTCGCGCACAAGGCGGATATGAGATGGACGTCGAGGGCGTCGAAATCGTTCAGAAGGTTTCGGAAGCCGATCCCTATCCCATCACTCCCAAAGATCACGGCGTCGAATTTCTGATGGATCACCGGCATCTCTGGCTGCGCTCGCAACGCCAGCATGCCATCATCCGTGTGCGCCACGAAGTGATCAAAGCGGTGCGCGATTATTTCGACAGCCACGGCTTCACCCTGGTCGACACGCCCATCTTCACCCCCGCCGCCTGCGAGGGCACCACCACGCTTTTCGAAGTGAATTACTTCGACGACGACAGAGCCTACCTCAGCCAGTCGGGCCAGCTCTACAGCGAGGCTACGGCCATGGCGTTCGGCAAGGTCTACTGCTTTGGCCCCACCTTTCGCGCCGAGAAATCCAAGACCCGCCGCCATCTCACCGAGTTCTGGATGGTCGAGCCCGAGATGGCCTATGCCGACCTTGAAGAGATCAAGCGGGTGGCCGAAGAGTTCGTCGTCTATGTGGTGGGCCGCGTCGTGGAAAATCGCCGCGAAGAGTTGAAGGTCCTCGAACGCGATGTTTCGAAGCTCGAGGCTGTGCAGGCGCCCTTTGTGCGCATGAGCTATACCGAGGCCGTCGCCAACCTGCGGGAGCGCGGTTCGGAGATCCAGTGGGGTGGTGATTTCGGCGGCGCCGATGAGACCATACTGACCCAACAGTTCGACCGGCCCATGCTGGTGGATCGCTTCCCGACCGCCATCAAGGCCTTCTACATGCAACCCGATCCGGAAAATCCGGAGGTGGCTATGGGAGTGGACGTGCTCGCGCCGGAAGGCTATGGCGAAATCATCGGCGGCGGCCAGCGTATCCACGATTTGGATCTGCTGCTGAAGCGCATCGAAGAGCATCATCTGCCTAAGGAGGCCTTCGATTGGTATATTGACCTGCGCAAGTACGGCTCGGTGCCGCACGGGGGATTCGGCATGGGTATTGAACGCTGTGTTGCGTGGGTGTGCGGGCTGGAGCATGTTCGCGAGACGATCGCGTTTCCGCGGATGCTCTACCGGCTGAGGCCATGACTGGAACCGCTCCTGAGAAGGCCGATTGCCAATCGGCCGCAGGTTGACCTGCCCCACGTGAATCGAATGAGATCTGCGAGTATAGCTATAATCGGCGCTCCGTTAGACTTAGGCCAGGGGCGCCGGGGAGTCGATATGGGTCCCTCGGCGCTGCGCGTAGCGGGCCTCGGCCGGCGTCTCAACCAACTCGGGTACACCGTAAACGATCTGGGCAATATCGACATCGCCCAGGCCGAAAGCCTGCCGGATGCCGGTCCCGCCGACGCGCGTTTCCTGCCCCAAATCGCATCAGCCTGTCAGGACTTGGGCCAACTCGTAGCCGAGTGTCTGGAACGAGGCCAGATCCCCCTGGTGGTCGGCGGCGATCATTCCATTGCTGCAGGAAGCGTCGCCGGCGTCTCGTCTTACTTCCGCGCTCGCGATCAGAAAATCGGCCTGCTCTGGATCGATGCCCATGCCGACATGAACACTCCTGAATCCAGTCCCAGCGGCAACGTCCATGGGATGCCGCTCGCCTGTTGCGTGGGCGAAGGCCCCGCGCCTCTGGCCAATCTGTTCGGCTTTTCACCCAAGGTCGACCCCTCGAACGTCGCACTGGTTGGCATCCGCGATGTGGATGAACTAGAGCGCGGCACCGTCCGGGGCACCGGCGTCCGCGCCTTCACCATGCGCGATATCGATGAGCGCGGTATGCGCACCGTAATGGACGAGGCTATCGCCATCGCCTCCGCCGGCACCGCGGGCTTTCATCTTTCGCTCGATATGGATTTCATCGATCCCCAATATGCGCCCGGCGTCGGCACGCCCGTACGCGGCGGGGCCACTTATCGCGAAGCCCACCTCGCCATGGAAATCGTCTGCGATTCCGGCCGCATGCTATCGATGGAAGTGGTGGAAGTAAATCCGGTCATCGACGAAGTCAATCGCACCGCCGATCTGGCCGTGGAACTGATCCTATCCGCCTTGGGAAAGAAGATTCTCTGAACATGAAAACCCGCGTAGCTGTCGTCTACGGAGGCCGCAGCGGCGAGCATGAGATCTCGCTCCGCTCAGCCGAATCCGTCATTGCCGCATTGAAGCCGGAGCGCTACGAAGTGGCCCGCTATCTCATCGGCAAGGATGGCCGCTGGAGTCCGCGCCCCATTCTGCCCGAACCCGGCGCTCATTCCGATATTGATGTTGTCTTTCCCGTCCTGCATGGAACTTTCGGCGAGGATGGCACCGTGCAGGGCCTGTTCGAACTGGCCGATCTGCCCTACGTGGGGGCCAACGTTCTAGCCTCGGCGCTCTCGATGGATAAAGACGTGATGAAGCGCGTCTGTCGCGATCGCGGATTGCCCATCGTCGACTACGCCGTGCTGAGCCGTGAGCAGATCGAGGCGGGACCAGTCAGTCTCGATTTTGCCTTCCCGATGTTCGTCAAGCCGGCCAATCTCGGATCTTCCGTCGGCATCTCGAAGGCGCACGCCGATGCCGAGTTGCAGGCCGCGTTGAAGACCGCCGCGCAATATGATCGCAAGGTGATCGTGGAGCGAGGCATTCAGGGGCGCGAGTTCGAGTGTTCCGTGCTGGGGAACGAAGACCCTGCCGCGTCCATGCCCTGCGAGGTTCATCCATCCCGCGAGTTCTACGATTACGAAGACAAGTACGAGCTCAATCTGACCCGCTTCGACCTGCCGCCGCGGCTCCCTGAAGACGAAATCGCCGAAATGCGCCGCCTCGCCGTCGAGTGCTACAAGGCTGTGGGATGCGAAGGCATGGGGCGCGTCGACTTCCTCCGCGAGGAAGCCACCGGCCGGCTCTACATCAACGAGATCAATACCATTCCCGGGTTCACCTCCATCAGCATGTACCCGAAAATGTGGGAATACAGCGGGATTCCTTACACTGATCTAATCGATCGCCTGATCGACCTGGCTCTCGAACGGCATCAGCAAAAGAAGGCCACCAGGTTCACAAAGTGATGGTACTATCTAATCGATCATGAGAAAACCTTTAGCATTACTCGCGATTCTGTGTCTTTTCAGTTACGTGGCGCTCGCGCAGGGCAGAGAGGAAAAAGGCGGCGGCGCTAAGGACGTCGGCCACGGCCACATCCCTTCGAAGGGTCCCGCACCGGTCAAGCCCTCGGCAGTTCGTCCCCAGCCGGCCGGTCCGGCGGAGTCGAGAATGCAGGCCGATAAACCCGGACATCCGGAAGCGCCCCACGTCCACTCGAACAATCAATGGGTGGGCCACGATTCCGGTCCCAACGATCCGCGCTACCATCTGGACCATCCCTTCGAACACGGGAAGTTTACCGGCGGTATCGGCAAAGGCCACGTTTGGCGGCTCACCGGCGGCGGCCCGCAGCGCTTCGGGTTTGGCGGCTTCTTCTTCAGCGTCGCCCCGGCCGATTACGGATATTGCGGAGACTGGCTCTGGGACAGCGATCAGATCGTAATTTACGACGACCCGGATCACATCGGCTGGTATCTGGCTTACAACGTCAGATTAGGCACTTACATCCACGTTGAGTTCCTGGGCTAGTTGGACAGGCGGAAGCGCCTATCCACATCGTTGTCAGGCGTAAATGCCGCGCAACTTCATTGCGTTGGCCACACGGTCGAGCGCCACCATATAAGCCGCCGTGCGATTATCCACGCGGTGCTTCTCGCCATACGCGGTGACGGCGGCGAAACTGCCCACCATGATCTCTTCGAGGCGTGTGTTCACCAGATCCTCGTTCCAGAAGAAGCCCTGGCGATCCTGCACCCACTCGAAGTAGGAAACCGTAACGCCGCCGGCGTTGGCCAGGATATCGGGAATTACAAAGATCTTCTTATCTGCCAGAATCTCGTCGGCGATAGCCGTGGTGGGCCCGTTGGCGCCCTCGCAAAGAATGCGGCAGCGCAGCCGCGCGGCATTCTCGGAGGTGATCACGTTCTCCGTCGCGGCAGGCAGCAGAACGTCGCATTCGAGAAACAGCGCTTCCTTTCTGTCGATGGCCTCGGCTTCGGGAAACCCGGCAATCGAGCCCGTCTCCGCCCGATGCAACGCCAGCGCCTTGATATCCAGACCGTTGCGGTTGTAAACGGCAGCGTCGTATTCCACGATGGCGACGATCTTAAATCCATGCGCGGCCATCAGCTTCGCAGCCATGCCGCCCACGTTGCCGAAGCCCTGGATCACTACCCGCGTATCTTCCGGCTTGAGTCCGAACCTTTTCAGCGCTTCGAGCGTCACCAGCATGCAACCGCGCCCGGTCGCTTCGGGACGTCCTCGCGAACCGCCCAACTCCATCGGCTTGCCGGTCACCACGCCCGTCGTCGTATGACCCACGTGCATGGAATAGGTATCCATAATCCACGCCATCACGCGATCGTTGGTGTTCATGTCGGGCGCGGGCACGTCGCGCTCCGGGCCGATGTATTCGATGATCCCCGCGGTATAGCGGCGCGTCAGGCGCTCCAGTTCTCCATCCGACATCAGCGTGGGATTGCAAATCACGCCGCCCTTGGCGCCACCAAACGGGATGTTTACCACAGCGCATTTCCACGTCATCCAGGAGGCAAGGGCGCGCACCTCATCGAGCGTGACATCGGGCGCGTAGCGGATACCGCCCTTGCCCGGACCGCGAACTATCGAATGCTGCACGCGATAGCCGGTGAAAACCTCGAGGCGCCCGTCATCCAGCTGCACGGGAATGTTGACGGTGATCTCGCGGGCTGGAGCCTTGAGGATCTTGCAAACGCCGTCGTCGAGGTTCAGCGCGCGGGCGGCGTTGTCGAAGCGCGTCTCCGCCGCCAGCCATGGATTTTTCTCCTGCTCGATAGACAGCAGCGCAGTGGCCGGCATCATGCAGTACCTTTCAACACAGCTTCGAGTGCCTTCTGAATTGGCGGATCGGACTGCGCCGCCACTTCGTCGCCCTTTTCCACGCCCAGCGCGAGGTTGTAGATTTCGGTCTTCAGACGCGATTCGAGGAAGTCGCGATTCGCGATCCACTCGCGCAGGCCGGGCTGAATCTGACGTTCCGCCAGAAACGCCTGGAACTGATCGAGGATCTGCGGCGGCATCTCCCAGCCCGGCTCGATCTTGTGGACGCCGATGTATTGCGCGGCAAACGTGGTGAACGAGGCGGTGGCTTCAAGGATGCCGCGGAATTTATCCAGCTCAGGCGGAAAGGCGGGGATGTCCGGTACGATGCCGCCGCCACCCGGGACCGGGCGTCCGCTGTCCGTCTTGAAATCGGTCCGCTCGTTGGGATGCGCAGCAGTGGCTCCCAGTTCGAAATCGGGCAGCTTGAACGCCTTCTGGATGGAGCGGCCGCTGGGTATGTAATAAAGCGCCGTGGTCAGCGCCAGCCCCGTCTTTTCCGCTAACGGAAACACGCTCTGCACCAGCCCCTTGCCGAAGCTCGGCTCACCCACGATGACGGCGCGGTCGTGATCCTGCAGGGAACCGGAGACGATCTCGGAAGCGCTCGCCGTCCTGGCGTTCACAATCACGGCGACCGGAAAAGTATAAGGCCGGGCGCCGGCGGGCACGCGCTCTATTTTTTCGGGCACGTTGCGGCCTTTCACGGACAGAATCATCTGGCCCGGTTTGAGGAACAAAGAGGCCGTCTCCAGCGCCGCGGTCATCAGACCGCCGGGGTTATTGCGCAGATCGAGCACCAGGCCTTTGAGGTCGCGCCCGCCCAGCTTCTCGATGGCGGAGCGAATCTGTTGCCCCGTCTTCTCATCGAAGCTCGAAACGCGGATGTAGCCGATGCCCGGCTTGAGTTCAAAGGCGCGCTCCACACTCGAAGACTGCATGTCTTCGGGAATCAGCGTCAGCTGGGCTATCAGGGTATTGCCGGGATGGCGGACCACCAGTTGCGCCGGCTTCGTCTTGGATTCCGTCAGCAATTCCACAATCTGATCGGCCTCCAGGCGGTCCATGCGGTAATTATTCACCGCGAGGATTTCATCTCCCGGCATCATTCCGGCGCGCGCGGAGGGGGTATTGGGAGCGGTCTGCAATACCATTACGCGTCCGGGCAGCACGGAAACGATGGCGCCGAAACCCTTGCGCGTGGATGTCTCCATCTGCTTGAGCTGGCCGTACTGATCGGGATCGAAGAAGATGGAATGCGGATCCAGGTGCCGCAGCAGCCCCGGCATGGCGCCACCGTAAAACGCCTGGTCGGCATCGATGGGATCGGCCGCGTGCTCCTCCATGATCTGCAGCGCGTCGATGAATCGCTTCATCTCTTTCGCGTCGTCTTCCTTCTTAGGAGGATCCGCGGCAGCGGCCAGCCAGGCGCAGGCGAAAAGAGCGGCCAGGAGTCTCAACATGCTTCAGAGACTATTATGGCGCAGCTTTCAAGTCAGAGAAGTCCCAGAAGAGGCGTCAGGGTCGTGGTAAGTCCCGAATCATTGACGATCGCATGGGTCACGCCCGTCATGGTATCGAAGATGACGAGCGAGTAGGAGAGCGAACAAGGTGCCCCCGAGGGAAGCGTAGTGGTCAGCGATACCACGGCGCGGATCAGCGTCCGCCCGGCCGCCGCATTCGGCAGGCTCACCTGCTCAATCTGGCCGCTGGTCAGCGTAAACGGCGTAGCCGTGCCGATTATTGCGCCGCTCGCGTTATAGAATGAGACGGAACCGGTACAGGAGGCGACTGGCCCGGATGCCGTACTGGTGGCTCCAGCGGCGGCCACAAGATTGGCGGCAGTATTGGTCAGAATCACCTGCGCCGTCTCCGTTCCGGCGATCCCGATGGGCGGAAGATTGGAAGTCCGGGTGGTCGTCACACTTCCACCGGGCGGGAACGGGTTGACGATCTGGCCGAAAGCGCAGATCGCCAGCCCCAATGTTCCTGCTATCAGCCGGGCGGTATTTGCAATTAACATGCTTCTACTTTACAGCGAAAATCAGAATCCGAATTCGTGATCCCAGTGCATATCGACGGACGCCCGGTGCATGTGTTCCAGCGCTTCGTCGATGTGCCGGTACGCCGCATCGCGCCAGCCGCGCGCACGGCCGTTGTCCTCTTCACGCCCCAGATCGGCGCGGGCGCTTCTCAACAGCTCCACGATTCTGCGGAAACGGTCCCGGCGTTCGAGGTTGGTATCGATGCGCGGATGATCTTCCAGATCTTTCCGGTCGAGCACGGCGGCGCGGTCGATTTCTCCGATAGCCGCTTCCACTTCATGGTCGGCCTCGATCAGGCGACGCGTTACGTTAGGCTCTTCGCGCACGCGGAGCAGAAACTGAGCGGCGCGCAGATCGCTGCGGGCATGCAGATAGGCGGGATGGCGGCCGGGTGTGTCGGCATTAACCGCCGTGGGGACAATAGCGACGATCAAGCCGATCGCGCTTAAGGCAAAAGTTCGTAGTTTCATTTACTTCCTCCGCGAATGAAAACACTGAAAGATCATAACAAGTTGTTGGGGGAAAGTGGTCCTGAACGCTTTTTAATTGGGCGACGGTCTGGTTACACTGGAATCGCAGTGTCAACGACATTGATTTCGACCCGGCGGCAGTGGCTGGCCGGCCTTTGCGCGGCGTCCATCTCCGCGGCAACCATCCCCCGGACCTTCGGCGCCCAACTCTACTCCGTTCGCGGCCTTCTGCGCCGGGAACCCGACCGCACGCTGCAGGCCCTCGCGGCGATGGGTTTTACCGATGTCGAAGGCTACAGCCGTCCGGGTATGCTGGCGCTGCTGCCCAAAATCAAACAGTACGGGTTGACGCCGCGCTCCTGCTATATCGAAACACCCCTTATCACGAAAGATTGGGAATTATATCCGGACTTGAAGCCCGCAACTCTGGCGGAAGCCATCGGCGGTATGGCGGATGCCGGGATCGACTATTTCACCATGGATTACATTTCACCCGGAGCGCGCGGCGATGGCGACGATTTCTATCGCCGGACGGCCGATCGTATGAACGTTGCGGCCGAGATGTGCCGCAAAGCCGGATTGAAATTCGCTTACCGCACGCACGCTTTCGAATTCGCCGGACGCGCCGGGCTGCGGCCCATCGATATCTTCAAAGACCGGCTCGATCCCAAACTGGTGGCGTTCGAGCTGGACGTGTTCTGGGCCAGTGTGGCCGGGCTCGATGCGGTGGAATTCCTGAAAGCATGGAAGGGCCGCGTGCCCATGATGCACCTGCAGGACAAGGTGAAAGAAGTGCCGCGGCAATTTTCCGAGATGCTGGAGCAGGGCGCGTTCACGGGAGCGGGCACGGGTGTGGTGAATTTTCCGGCCATTCTGAAAGCGGCGCAGGCGGCCGGGGTCAGGTATTATTTCGTGGAGCAGGACGAGGCGCCCGGCGATCCGCTCGACAGCCTGCGCAAGAGCTTCGAATATCTGAAGACGATCTGAGGTCCTATGAGTTATTCGGCCATCCGGACATGCGCCAATTGCGGCTCGAAGAATCGAGTGCCCGCGCGGCACCTTGAGCACACGGGCAAGTGCGGGTCATGCAAGTCACCGCTTCCGCCGTTGAACGAACCGCTGGATGTCGACGAAAACGCATTAACGCAGATCGTGCAGGAAGCCACCGTCCCGGTGCTCGTCGATTTCTGGGCGTCGTGGTGCGGGCCCTGTATGGCGGCGGCGCCGGAAGTTCGCGAACTGGCACGGGAGATGGCCGGCAAGGCGTTGGTCCTCAAGGTCGACACGGAGGAAAATCCGGCGCTGGCGGCACGCTACGGCGTGCAATCGATACCGAACTTTGTGGTGCTGCGCAATGGGCGGGTGGTGTCGCAGCGCGCCGGCTTCAGCGGCCGGGCAGGCATGCGCCGCTGGGTCGAAGAGGCGTGAGGACTTGGGTTATCCGGCGATAGCCGCGTTGCGCTGGACCTGAGCAGGCGCAGCTATCGCAGCGCGTCCTCCAAATTACTGAAGCGCGACTTCGAACGACACGCCGCGGTTGGTCGATCGATCCCAATCCGTCGTCCCCGATCGAATAGGCTTCGTGTTCCCCACTCCCTCCAGGGTGAGCGCACTTCGCGGCACTCCCAAGGCGGCCAGTGCGTCCGCCACCTGGCTGGCTCGGGCCAGCGAGAGTTTCATATTGATCTCGGGCATTCCCACCTCATCGGCATGCCCGATCAGAGTGATCCGCGCCTGGGGACGCAGCCGCAGCACTCTGCCGATTTCGAGAGTGAGGTCGTCGATCCGGTCCGCCTCCGCAATCACCAGCTTCGAACTATTGGTGTCGAAGCGGATCACTTGCTTCCGAATCCTCTCCACGGCCGCATCGAGCTCTCGCCGCGCCGCGAACGGAGTGTTCAGCGAAAGATACGGTTCGAAAGCGAAGCGCACCTTGGCGGGATTGAGATTGCGGGCGCGCAGCAGAGCAGCGGGGTCCTGCGCCTGCGGGTCTTTAAGCCCCGAAATCGTCCACGATTCACCAAACCACCAGCCCGTCTTCGCAATATCCGTAACGACAATGCCGGGCTGATGTCGCAAGGCATCGAAGTATCCATCCCAGCGCTCCGTGGTGCGCAGATGCCACGCATAAAGCGCCAGCAGGATCACGGCAATGGCCGCGAGGTAGGGCCACAGACGGGCCTTACTGCGCTTACCGGGCGCCGATTGTCCCAGCAGGCAGGCCTGGAGAAACGGCTGGGCCGGTTCGAATACCGTCAGATCGTCCTGTTTGAAGTTATCGATCTGCGGTTGAAGCGCGGCTTCGATCTGGTCGAGTGCTTTGCGGAAAACCTGCCGGAGCTGCACGGGCGCCGTCCCACCCACCGCACCCACCAGCAGAACTTTGGGCGAGTAAGTCAGCCAGAGTTTGAAACGCCCCACATCCACGGTTTCAAGATCGTGCCCGCCCTCGGTGAAGGAATCGGAGAGGAAATCCTGAATCGCCGTAAGCATGCCGGAAATCATGTCGGCATCCTTCAGCACCGAACCCTGCGCCGCCGCGTGCTGCAGCAGCAGGCCGCTCTTGCGATGAATCAGGAACACCTGCTCGACAGAGTAGAGCAGACTGCGCGCCAGCAGAATCTCGTTGAACGGCTTGCCGCTGATCATCGATTCGATGCGCCAGCGGATCGAGCGCAGAGAAGCACTCTTCTCGACAATCTGGTTCAACGCTTCGGCGAAATCGCGAATGGCGGCGGCGATCGAGGTGCGAATGGCCGGGCCGATGATGGGGTAGATGGCATCGGCCAGCTCTTTCGGATTCTTGCGGACGGAACTCGAAAAGGCCTTTTCAAAGACCGGTTCGAGAGCCTCCCGCAGCGCCTTGGCCTTGGCGTTGCGAATGCCTTCGGGCAGTACTTCGGCGAGGTCGGCGGACCGGCTGGCGGGGTCGGCAAGCCGCGCCTGAACGCGGGCCAATTGCTCGAGTTCAGGGCCAACCAGCAGTTGGCGCAACTCGCCGAGTTCAGCCGAGAGAGCGCCCGATCCGTTGGTGGGTGCGTCAGCCGAGGGGGCGACCGATTTCGCGGCCGGCTCCGGCATGCTACGCTTCCGAGCCGGGTATCTGGAACTGATCGCTGAGACGCAGGGCCACTTCGGTGAACAGCGATGCCAGCGCCGCGCGGTCGGTCTTGCCGTCGCGCAGTTCGTGAACGCGTTTCTCGAGCAGCGAGGAGAGTTCCTCATGCCGCGCGCGAATCTCTTCGGTCAAGTCGCGGGCCTGCTTGAGCAGATCGTTGCGCAGTTCGCGCTCGTTATTGCTCCCCCGGTCGTCCAGATCGCGGATGCGCCGGCTCAACGAATCGCCCAGTTCCTTCAACTCGCGGGACAGCGCGGCAGCGCTATCGGTACGCTCGTCGCGCTCGGTCTTCATGCGTGCCTGCACCGTCTCGAATTCTTTGCGGATGTAGCTTTCGAGCTGTTCATGGCGGCGGCGGCCGGTTTCGCGGATCTCGAGGGTTTCCTTGATCAGCGTTTCTTCGAGGCGGGCAAATCGCGACTCGTAATCGCGCATCTGCGTGCCGAACAGAATGTCGCGGATCTTATCGACATTGCCGGCCGTTCCGCGCAAAACCTGGGCCGGATTTTGATCTGCGTGCTGCTCTGGTGAACTCATGGTTGGCTTCTCCTGTGCAATCGTCGCTTTGGGAAATGGTTGTGTCTGGACCGGCCTGGCTTGGGGGACGGCCGGTGGCGCCGGCTTTTTCCCGACTGGCGCGGGCTTTACTATCTTACGTTGCTGCGGCATTCTACTCCTTTGTGCCCGGATCGCTTTACGCCAGGCGGCTTATGCTGGCCTGGCCCCATGGGCAAAACACGATCTTACGCGAGCGTCGAGCTGGGGCGGCGTAAACGGTTTAGCCAAAAAATCGGTGGCGCCGAGTTCAAAACTGTCGCGGGCGCTGCCCTCATCGCCGTGCGCAGTCAGGACAATGACTGGAATCGATGGCATAGTTTTGTCGGCGCGCATGCGGCGCAGCAGCTCGAAACCGTCGACGTCGGGCATGTTGAGATCGAGCACGATGAGATCCGGGCGCTGACTGGCGATCATTTCAAGTCCTTCGATGCCACCGCCGGCTTCGATAACCCGATGGCCGCCACGCACCAGCGCCCGCCGGGCGAGCACGCGCAGATCTTCGTCGTCGTCCACAATCAGAATCAGCAGAGACCCGCTGTGACTGGTATCCTGAGCCGGGGTTTGAGCGGCCCGCGCGCTGTCCACCGCGCCCTCAAAGGTGGCCTGATGGCCTTCGCGCGCGCAGAAGATCTCCGTGGATGCACCGAGCGAGGCGACCACTTCTCTGGCGCAGGCTTCGATACGATCCAGAAAAGCGTCGTCATGGGTAGGGTCGTGATGCGTGAGATAAACCCGCTTGACTCCCGCCGCCGCCGCGATCCCGGCCACATACGTGTAGGTACTGTGTCCCCAGTTCTTCTTCGCGGGATACTCTTCTGGGGTGTACTGGGCATCGTGAATCACCACATCGGCATTGCGCATGAAAGCCGCATGCTGGCGGTCGCCCTCATGCAGAATCGATTCCACTTTGCCGGGCTCGGCGGCGGAGTCCCAAAGGCTCTCCCAATAAGGTTCGTGATCGCAGAGATAGAGTACCGACACGCCGTCCGCCTCGATCTTGTAACCCAGCGCTACGGCGGGATGATTCAGCAAGTGAGTGCTGACGCGAACGCCGCCGATCTCGTGAGTGCCTTCCGATAGATCCTGATAAGTAATGCTGGCGCCCAGTTGAGCGATTTCAACCGGGAAGTAAGTATATTCCATCTGGCCGGAGAGCACTTCGGGCAGCGAGCTCTTGGCGCCCTGCGGTCCGCATACCGTAAAGCTGTTTCCCGGCACGAAAAGCGGGATGAAGAACGGGAAGCCCTGGATATGATCCCAGTGGGTATGGCTGAGGAGGATGTTAGCCGAAATCGGCTTCGGCGCATTGGCCATCAGGTGAGCGCCCAGCGGCCGCGCGCCGGTTCCGCAATCGAAGACGAAGCGCTGGCCCGATTTGGTGACCGCTTCCACGCAGGATGTATTGCCGCCATAGCGAAGTGTGGTGGGCCCAGGGGTTGCGATGGATCCCCGTGTGCCCCAAAAGCGTAGTTCCATCGTTTTCCCTTCTCAAAAGAGCAGGCGAAAACGCCTGCTCCACATACAAAAAATCATCAGTTTACAAGCCAGTGGAGTAGACCGATGCCTCTAAAGTACTCTAGCTAACTTATGTACTCTAACTCAACTTTTTCCACATAGTTGGCGAACTCTTCCAGATTTTCCCGTATTACCCCGGCGTTGGACTGCATGGCCGCTCGCTCCAGTTCCGCCCCGAGTTCCGTAAGTCTGGGAAACCCGTAGCCGGCTCCTGTGCCCTTCATCTTGTGCGCCAGTTTCTTGATGGCATCGAAATCGCCAGCGTCCAGAGCGTGGCGATAAACCGGCACGTCCGCGCGGCGCTTTTCGAGATAACCGGGGACTACGTCTTCCATCCCTTCCTCCACGCGCACCCGGATTGAGGTCTGCGCAGGTTCGGGCGGGGGCGCGGGAGGCGGCGGGACGTCAATTGCGGCCCCCCCTTTACCTGTTCCGTACTTAGCCAGCGCCGCCAGCAGCGTAACGTGGCGGATCGGCTTGGTCAGCAATTCCGTGAAACCGGCCTCGTATCCTTTCACCGCCATATCCGCAAACGCGTGCGCCGTCAAAGCCAGCACCGGAGTCGGCGCCGCACCGGTCTCCTTCTCGATGCGGCGGATCTCGCGCGTCGCCTGGTACCCGTCCATCACCGGCATCTCGACATCCATCAGCACAGCGTCGTAGCGCCCCGTCTGGAACATCCCCACGGCGATCAGGCCATTTTCGGCAATATCTATCGTTGATTCAGTGCGGCCCGACTGGGTGCCCTTCAGATAAGAGAGGATCAGCACCCGGTTATCCTCCGAATCGTCAACCAGCAGGATGCGCAGGCCCGCGGCCATCGCCTCAAGTTCCGCCACTGAGGCCTGCGCATTCTGCAGACCCGGCTCGGCGGTGCGCTCCGTCTGATCGTCCTGCACCTGAAAACGCGCCGTGAAGAAGAACGTGCTGCCGACGCCCACTTCGCTCTCCACCCAGATACGGCCGTCCATCAGTTCCACCAGTTGTTTCGAGATGGTCAGGCCCAGGCCGGTGCCGCCGTACTTGCGCGTGGTGGAACTGTCGGCTTGCGAGAAACTTTCGAAAATCAGCCCCAGCTTGTCCTCGGGGATGCCTATGCCGGTGTCCGTAATGGCGAACCTGAGGCGTCCGGGCTCGCTGTTTTCGGGATCGAGTTCGACCTTAACTTCGAGACCGCCCTGATCGGTAAACTTGATGGAATTCCCCAGCAGATTGATGATCACCTGGCGAAGCCGACTGGGGTCGCCGATCAGGTAATGGGGAACGCCCGGGCCCATGGTCTGACTCAGCGAGAGGCCTTTGGCAGTGGCGCGAACCTCTACCACCTCGAGGGCGCGCGCCACTACTTCGCGCAGATCCAGATCGGTCGACTCCAGCTCGACGTGTCCCGCCTCCACCTTCGAGAGGTCGAGAATATCGTTAATCAGATTCAGCAGCGCGACGCCGTTGCGTTGAAAAATTTCCACGCACTTCTGCTGTTCGCGGGTCAGCGAAGTCAGGGAAAGCACGTCCGCCATGCCGATGATGGCGTTGAGAGGTGTGCGGATCTCATGGCTCATGGTGGCGAGGAAATCGCTCTTGGCCTGGGTAGCGCGTTCGGCTTCCCGCCGCTTCACTTCCAGTTCACGGCTCAGCCGCTCGACTTTTTCCTTCTCCAGTTCGAAATCGTGCGCCAGTTGCTGGTAGGTGAAAAGCGCCTGGGGCAGCGATCGCAGGGCTATGAAACGGCGCCCGCCGGCAGCGGTGGCTACGGCCTGGAGATAAAGTTCGCCGCCGCGGGAGTCGGGCTCGGTCCAGACATCGGATTGAACCGGCTCGGCGGAACCGCCCTCCCATACCGCATCGCATTCGGGAAAAAAGATCTCGAGGATGGGAAACCGATCGGCTAAATCAACCGGCCCGTCGCTCAGGGATAGCCAGACAGGAAGACGGCCGACAGGTTGAAACAAGCCGTTCGCCAGTTGCTCGAAGACAGCCAGATCGAACGGCGCGAACAGATCGTCAATCGTCGTCTTCGGAGTCATCGGCCTGAGCCTTGAGCATGCGCGACGTCAGCGTCATAAACGCCTCTTCGACGCGCTCGCCGGATTTGGCGCTGGTTTCGAGCACACTCCAGCCGGCGTCTGCCAGTTCGGCCCACGCGGTTTCGGGAATTTCCCACGTTTCGCGAAGGTCGGCCTTGTTGATCAGCACCAGAAACGGGCGCGCGCCGATCTCCGTTTCCACACGCTGCTGAATGGATTTGGCCACATCCAGCGTCTTGGCCCGGGTACCATCGACCACCAGAAGATAGCCCGAAGCATCCTTCACCTGCTTCAGTTTGACGGGCGCGTTATCTTCTTCGCCAGCCATATCCCACAGCATGAGGATTAACTCCTCGCCGTCGATGGTGACCACCTTCTTATCGATCTTGACGCCGACCGTGGTCTGGTACTTAGGGGAGAACATGCTGCGCACGAAGCGCTCCACCAGGCTGGTTTTGCCCACCCCGTAGGACCCCAGCATGCAGATCTTCTTTTTCATCGCGAAGCCACGAGTATAACCTGAGAGTGCTGTTACAGTGATCGCTGTCGTGGCGAATATCTATGAAGTTGTACCGATAGGCCAGGTCGTCAGCCCGGTCAAACAAACCCTTGACGATGTCTGGGGTGGAGTAACTTCCCGCATCGAACTGGACGCATCGCAATTTACTCCGGAATGCCTGGCAGGTCTCCATGAGTTCTCCCATGTTGAGGTGGTTTTTCTCTTCGATCGCGTGGCGGAATCCGCCATCAGCCGAGGCGCGCGCCACCCACGTGGACGGGCAGACTGGCCGCTGGTGGGCATCTTCGCCCAGCGCGCAAAAAACCGGCCGAACCGAATCGGCGTTACGGTGTGCCGGCTGATCTCTGTAGACTATCTGTCCATCGCGGTGGAAGGCCTCGACGCCATCGACGGCACACCGGTGCTGGACATCAAACCCTGCATGCAGGAGTTCGGGCCCAAAGGTGAGGTGCGGCAGCCTGCATGGGCGACGGAGTTGATGTCGGCTTATTGGGATGCGGCGCCGAGGACTCCATGAACCGGGTGTTTTGGGTTTTCGGGGGTAGTGCCAAAATTACGCCGCCAAGTGGCACTGGAGCACTCGACGAAATAACCACATCATTGCAAGACCCGCGCAGACAATCCCGGCTGACCCCGGCTCGGGCGCAGCAGAAAGGGATGAGGCATTAGATAAGGCAACTGGCGTTTCACCATCAGCCGCCAACACAGACGCAGTAAACCCCATGACGCCACCGCAGGCCGTACCCGCATTAACGGAGCCGAGACTACCACATCCCGCCGACCCCGTAAACGAAATAACCAGCGGCGTACCGAGTGTTATCGGGATGTCGGAGCAATTGTAGGAGTCGAGCGGCGGGCAATTGAAGGGCACGCCTGAAACACCACCGCTTCCGATGTCGAATTCCGTAGCTCCGATGGAAACTTCGAAGCCTATCGGAATATCAAAGTAACCATTACTGGTCCAAGCGCCGTTGAACTGCAGCATGCCGGGCCCTGATCCCAAGGTCATGACGGTCATGGTCGCGGTTTCGGAACCAACTGAATCGGTAGTGCAGGCTGGCCCGGGGTAGTCGCACGGGCCGCTGAGGAAATCGGGCGGCAGTGGCTGGCTGATGCCGAAGTCAGACATTGATTTCGAAGTCATACCACCTTGAATTACATTGGAGCCGGGAGTAAAACCAAGGTTGGCGGTAATAGATATGCTGGTGCGCGCTGGAAGCGAAGGCACAGTGCTGATGGCTGAGCAAGACCCCGAACTGCTTGTGCCGGATTCATCGTCGATAGTCGGCGTTTGCCCCTGATTACCGTTCGACGCAGAGCAGTCGGCATACCAGGAGTAAACGGCGGCGGCTCGCGAGGGCATCGAGCATGCGCAGGTCAGAACCAACATCGCACCCAGACGAGTGATCCTGTTCAACGGCAGCACGGCGGCCCCCTTCCTCGCTCTGGTGGTACGTATTTATCCCACGTACTAACCCGAAACTACCACAAATAGAGTCGGGCTCAGCGGCACAGAAATCGCGGAATACCCAATTGGAGTACTGCGAGTTTTGGCTGGGATGCAGGGATTCGAACCCCGATACGCAGCTCCAGAGGCTGCAGTCTTACCGTTAGACGACATCCCAGCAGGGAAGGAAACCGGCGCGGTCTGAAAGCCCACGCCTTGAACTATTCTACAACTTCCTCCCCATGATCGCGTAATCGAGTCCGCCGAAGAACTTTTCCCGGAAGTGCTCGGGCAGTTCCGCCAGCTCCGGCATCGATTCTATCGCCGGTGAAAGACGGTGGACACCAGACGGCGCCAAGCCCGCTTCCTCCATATAAAATGCCATCAATTGATGGGGCACCGGACGCGTGTGGGTGGGATCCAGATAGAAGTGCGTGGCGAAAATTGCCAGGCATTCGGGATTCGGCGTCTCAATAACCAGCAGCCCGCCGCGCCGCAGTTTTTGCGCGCACAGCCGCACCATCTCAGGCAGCTTCTCAGGAGCGAGGTGCTCCACCACCTGGGAGCTCATGATGCCGTCGAATTCGGCGTCGGGCTGCGCGGGAAGATAGTCGAACAGATCGGCCCGCTCCGCATCGAGCCCTTTCTGGCGGCACTGTTCGACCGATTCCCGGCCGAGATCGATGCCACGCGAGGGCACACCCAGATCGCGCATAGTTTCGAGAAACTCGCCGCGTCCGCAGCCGATATCGAGCACATTCGCGCACCCCTGGAAAAACGGTTTATAGAATTCCAGGTTGCGCCGCACGTAATCCTCGGAGCCGCGGAATCGTTCGGCGAAACGGCCGTAATCGAAGTCAGGGATTGGTGGCGCAGTTGCCGCGGCGATCGGTTGCGGGACTGCTTCCGCCTGCACGCCCGGCTTCTGCATCAGGGAGCGCTGCCGGATCAGGCGCAGTTCGGTATAGATCAGCCGCTCAAAGTCAGCGCGGATTTTCTCCATATCGTCCCAGAGGCGTTTCTGAATACCAATGGTCGTGCGGTCGAGCGCGCCCAGATAATCGGTATGCTGCGACTTTACGGTCTCTCGGAAGTTCGCTTCCATCAGTCCAATGCGGTGCTGGAAGGCCGACTGCAGATCGGCCACGCCGCGCAGGAATTGGATTTCGTTGACCGAGAGCTTGTGTTCCCAATCCGCCCGCCACTCGATCCAATGCTTGCGGATGTCCTTGAGTTCGGTTACCTCTTGTTTGAAGCCGGCGCCTTCCGCCCGCAGACCGGCTATTTCGCCTTCGATGCCGATCGTTTTCGCCTCGATGCTGGCAGCTTTTGCTTCGATGCCGGCCACTTCCGCGTGGAGCGCTGCTTTGAGCGCGCCATCCTCCGCATGCAGCACGCCCATTTCGCCCTTGAGCCAGGCAATTTCACCTCTGAATTCGGTCTTTAATGCGTCCGTGTCGACTCTGATAGCAGCCACATCCGATCGCAACTCGGCGCCTTCGACCTTCAGCCCGGACACCTCCACGCGCAGTTCGGCGCTCATTTCACCGCGCACCGCGGCGATCCGCTCATTAGCCTGGCCCGCCAGCGAAAGCAGAATGCGGTTGTGGTCCGTCAGCGCCTCCAGCACCGATTCGAGCGCCGCCACGGTTTCCCGATTGAAGGTCACCTGATCGCGGACGAACCACTGGAGCGAACGCGCGATAGTCCGCTTAACGAATTGAATCAGCCGGTTCAGGATGCCGCCGGCGCGTGGATTTACACTGCCGATAGCCGCGATTTTGGCCTGTGCCGCATCCCTCGCGCACACGATCGGCAGCAGGTCCGTCACGGGAATGCGGATCGCCGGACCGTTATTGTGATCGCCGGCGCCATTGTCTGCCTGGGGATAGCGCGACCGAACGCGCTCGCGTACGGTCTGAATGATCGCGGTCAGTTCCTCGATCCGTTCCGCGTCCGTACTCATCTTCCCGTCTTCTTTTCCAACCGGGCGGTCTTCTTCTCCCACCGGGCAATCATGCGCGATTCGAGGCCGCCGCGCGCCGCGAACTCGCCGGTCACCGTCAAACGGATGGGCTTGCAGGCCTTCACAATATCGCGCACAAAGCAATTCACCACGTTTTCCTGGAAGATGCCGAGATTGCGATAGGCGAGGGTGTACATCTTGAACGATTTCAGTTCCAGGCAAAGCTTGTCGGGAACGTAGCTGACGGTAATGACGCCGGAATCGGGCAGTCCCGTCTTAGGGCAAACGGAAGTGAACTCCGGAATGTCGATCTCGATTTCGTAATCGGGAAATTGGTTCGGCCACGTTTCGATGGCGGGCAACTTCGCGTCGATGCCCGCCGCCGCATGCCGATCGGTATATTGGCGCTTCATGGGTTGTCGTTAGTGCCCGGTGGGGCAGGTTGCCAACCTGCGGCCGATTGGCAATCGGCCTCTTGTTTCTTGCAACCGAACAGGCGGGTTACCAACCTGCCCCACGTGGGCTCTCTTCATACCAACTCCTTCGAGAGCAGATCGAGGAACATCCCCACATCGGTAACCACGCCTACCGCCTGGCCGGTTCCACGATCGCTCACCTTCGTGGCCACCGCCGGGTTGATATCCACACAAACGATTTTCACCCAACTGGGAAGCATGTTGCCGGTAGCAATCGAATGCAGCATGGAGCCCAGGCAAATCACCAGCCCGGCCGGCTTCACCAGATTCGCATACGCGTCCTGCGCCGCATTCATGTCCGTAATGGTTTCCGGCAGCGGCCCATCGTCGCGCAGGCTGCCCGCCAGCACGAAGGGGACGTTATGGCGAACGCATTCGAACATCACGCCGGATTTCAGCCGGCCGCTCTCCACCGCGCCCTTGATGCCACCGGCGTGGTACATGGCATTGATAGCGCGCATGTGATTGCGATGGCCGTGTTCGGCCTGCCTGCCGTCTTCGAGCCGCACGCCGAGCGATGTGCCGAACAAAGCCGCCTCGATATCGTGCACGCCGAGCGCGTTCCCGCTGAGAACGGCGTTGACCCAGCCGTTGCGGATGAGCCTCGAAAGTCCCGCGACGCCGCCGGTGTGGACCACCACCGGACCCGCCACGGCCACGATGGTTTTTCCCTGCTCCCGCGCCTGCCGCGCCAAGGCCGCCGTTTGCCGCACTGCGGTCTCGACCTGACGCTCAGACGAAATCTCATTGGCCATGAACGCGAAAGCCAGACGGTCGCGCTCTTTCGATTCCGGCGCCACGCGAATGCCGTGCATACCCGTGACCACCATGTCGCCCGCCTGCAGATCGCGCAGACGCCGGCACACGGCCTGGGGCGCTGCCGAGCCCGCCTGTTTCACGACGATCATGGCGTCCATGCGCTGGTTGCTCACTTCCAGCCACTCGCCCGCGATGCGCACGAAGGTGTGGTGATTGCTTGTGGAATAGAAATCTTCGGGCGCGCAGCGGTCCCGCTCCACCGGCTTGAGCGCCGCGTCGCCGCCTTCCACTGGAGAGCAGCCGATGGGCAGAATCTGCGCGAGCAAATGCTCCATCTGCTGACGGGTGGGCGTTTCGAGGCGTAAACGCAGATACGATGGATCGCTGTTGGTGCGTCCGATGCGGAATTGCTCCACTTCGAAACGGCCGCTCGATTCGACCACTTTATCGAAGATCTGCTCCATGACGTGGGAATCGATCAGGTGGCCTTCGGCCTCTACTACTTCTTCGACTGGCATGTGTCCTGGTTAAAGTACCAGTCTACTTTGGCCGCATTCGCGGGAGTAAACGAGCCCCTGTCCGCCGCCTCCGCCGCGAAGAATCGTCGCCGTTGCGGGCAAAATCGAAAAAACATAAGGAAATTGGCCATTTCGCGCGTGTTTCCGCTTTACAAGTTTGCGCTTGTTCCGTATGATTGTAACGACTCGCGAACAATCGATGCGCTTCCGCAACCCAATAAAAACAGGGTTCCGGGGCATGTCGCGGTTCGCTCAATAACGTAACAGGAGGTTTATGGCCACTACTCAGAGAATGACGCAGACCGCGTTGGTGCGTTCGCTGGCTGAAGCCGGCGAAGTGTCGAATAAGCAGGCTCGTACGGTGCTCGAGCACCTGGGCAGTCTTGCGGTATCGGAAGTGAAAAAGAACGGGGTCTTCGTATTGCCGGGCATCGGCAGACTCGTTCGCGTGGATCGCAAAGCCCGCATGGGCCGCAATCCGGCGACCGGCGAGTCCATCAAGATTCCGGCCAAGAAGGTGGTCAAGTTCCGCGTCGCGAAAGCGGCGAAGGACGCGATTGTGCCGCCCAAAAAGCCCAAGGCTTCGTAGAAACGGAAGCTCGGTAATAAACACAAACCCCGCAATTGCCGAAAGGCGCTTGCGGGGTTTGTGTTGTTGGATAAAAATATCGGGACAAAAATCTCTCGAAGCCGTTGCCGCCCGTCTTGCCGGCGGCGTGTGAAGCTTACGCCTGCTTCTACTTCTTGACTTCTTCTTCCTTCTTCGCTTCTTTGATGTCGGAGGGAGGCTCTTCCTTCATCGCAGTCTTGAAGTTTCTAATTCCTTCACCAAGGCCCTTGGCCACTTCCGGAATCTTCTTGCCACCAAAAAGCAGCACTGCGACCCCGAGAATGACCATCAGCTCGGTTCCGGAAAGGCCACCCAGCCCAGCAGTCTGTACGCTTTGCGGAAACATTCTACGGCCACCTTTCATCCCTCATTGTAGGGACCACAACGGCACAGGTCAACCGGACACAGTCAGGATCCGGAGACCTTGTGTCCCAGCCAGATCAGCAGCACCAGCGAAAAAACCGCGCAACTTCCCAGCATGGCCGCCACCGGAACCACCCGCAAACCCCATACCGCGGCAAGGTGTCCGAGTACAAAAGGGGCCAGAATCCCGCCCAGCATGGCGAACGTGAAGATGCCGTTGAAGTAGCCGGGATGGTAATACGAGAACCGCGAGGCAATGCTTTCCGCCGCCAGCGGATAGATGGCCGAGAAGCCCGCGCCGGTGAGCAGAATTCCCACTACCACTCCCACACGCGTCCCCGCCGCCAGCATGCAGGTGCAGCCGAAGAGCGCGCAAAACGCCGCGATAGCCAGCAAACGCCCGTGTCGCACCAGCGGCAGCAGGCGCGCGGTGGCCAGGCGTCCCGAGGTCAGCGCCAGCCAATATACGGCCAGCAGCGTGACGGCGCTCTCCGGGCTGATCCCCAGCCTGTCGATCAGAAAGACCGGAAGCCAGCCGGCAAGCGACCACTCGCAGGAAAATTGGAAGAAGAGCAGCAGAGCGAACAGAATTGCCAGCACGCTGCGCAGGTCCTTCACCACGTGCATTTCAGGCAGTGGACTGAGCGCGGGCTGCGTCAGCGGAGCGCGCCCAAACGCCACCCCGGCGGCAGCGGGAATCAGCGCGGTGACCGCCAGCAGGCGCGTGGGACTGCTGGCATCGAAGCACTGCGCCAGCAGATACGCAGCGAGAATACTGCCCGCGCCGAAAAAGATCCCACCCGTGAGTGTGATCTTAGCCGGGTTCGCCTCATAGGCGGGTGCGATCGACTCGAAGATTGCGGTATTGATGGCCCCGGCCGACATGCCGGCGATCAATACCGCCAGCGACTGAAACAAGAATCCCGCCGGGGGCGCGGCGACGGACAGCAGGAGGAGCGAAACCGCGCCCCCGAAACAGCCGGTAGCCAGCAAATGCGCCGCAGAGATCTTTTCTCTGAATCGCAACGCCGCCGCCGCGCCGCCCGTCATGCCGGCTCCCAGCACGAAGAAATAATTCGCCGCCCGAAAGAAATCCTGGCTGATATGGAAATCCCACAGCGGCAGTAGTCCGCCGGGCAGTGCCAGCAGAAAACCGGAGACGACCAGACCGCAAAGAATACGCCAGGGCTGGACCTGTCCTGTCGCGTGTATCGGATGCGCCGCCGCCGCGCTCTGCGTCACTCCGCCATCATATACGTTCAAGCCGCGCTGTCAGGCTTTGAGATACACTCTGTGCCATGCCGCGCGCGGGATTGTTTCTGGCCATCGTTCCCCTAGCGCTCTGTCATGCCTCGGCTCCCGACTGCGCCGAATGCCATGCAGGCATTGCGGCCACTTACGCGCAAACCGGAATGGGCAGGTCGTTTCATTCCGTGGGCCCGGGATCAAAGCGGCCGGAGTTTAACGGCGCGACCTTCGATCATGAAGCGTCTCACCAGCAACTGACAGCGTTCGAGCGCGAGGGGCGCTACTTCGTTCGCCGTTCACAACACGGCCCCGCGTCGCAGCCTGTCAACGTTTT
Source organism: Terriglobia bacterium (assembly GCA_963719785.1). Lineage (GTDB taxonomy): Bacteria > Acidobacteriota > Terriglobia > Bryobacterales > Bryobacteraceae > BOG-234. Next base: position 77,024 of record CAVRCX010000016.1, on the reverse strand, counting down.
CGAAGAGCGCGTGGACTATGCTATCGGCTCCGGCAACCACGCCATCAGCTACCTCCATCGCAGAAAGGACGACAAGCTGGTGGAATTTCCGCTGACCTGGTATGCGGAGAACGGCGGGCACTGGGGCATGAGCCCAGGCTACGATCGCGCGGGCCATCCAGGATTCAGCCGGGCCATCGCTTTCCGCTGCATGTTCTGCCATAACGGCTATCCCCAGCTTGCGCCCGGCACCGCCGATTGGGACGGGGCGAGCGCCTTCCCCGCGAATCTGCCCGACGGAATCGATTGCCAGCGCTGCCACGGTCCCGGCGTGAAGCATATTGAGGCGGCGCATCTCAGGCGGCCTTTAACCGAAATCCGGGCTGCCATCGTGAATCCCGCGAAGCTTCCAGCGGAACGGAAACTCGAAGTTTGCCTGCAGTGCCACCTCGAGACCACCAGCCTGCCGCTTCCCGGAGCCATCGCGCGTTTCGACCGGGGCGTTTTTTCTTACAAGCCTGGCGAACCGCTGGGGGACTACATGCTTTATTTCGACCACGCGTCCGGCATGGGCCGTGAGGACAAATTCGAGCTCGTAAGCGCGGCTTACCGGTTACGGCAGTCGAAGTGTTTCACGGCGAGCGAAGGCAGACTTACCTGCACCACGTGTCACGATCCCCACAGCGCGCCGTCTGCCGCGCAAGCCCTCGCGCGCACCAACGGGGTTTGCACCGGCTGCCACGCTGCCATCGCGCGTGTCCCTGCGCACCCGGATAACCGGGATTGCGTATCGTGCCACATGCCGCGGCGACCCGCCGCCGATGCCATCCATATCGCCATCACGGATCACCGCATCGTCAGACAATTTTCCGCGCCCTCACAACCGGTAGCCGAGGAGCACGACGGCAATGTACTTCCTTACGCGGGGGCGATCACACCTTATTACCCGCCGCAGGCCGACCCAGTCTATACGGCCATCGCTCAGGTAAAGGAATTTGCCGGAGTACCCGCGGGGTTGCGCAACCTCGAACAGCTGATCGCTCAACAGCCGGCATCTTCCGCCGTTTACTTCGAAATGGCGGAGGCGCTCTCCGGGGCTGGGCAGATGGGTCGTGCCCTTGGCTTCTATCAAAAAGCTCTGGCACGCGCGCCGGATAATTGGCGCTATTTGTATGGAATGGCTCGCGCGTCCGGGGCGACCGGCCAGTCCCAGGCTTCGCTGACGGAACTGGAGCGAGCGGTTCGGCTGGCGCCGCGTGAGACAAGTGTGCTCCAGGCGTTGGGATCGGCTTATGCCGCATCGCAGCGGCTGCCGGACGCCGTGGGCGCCTTCCGCAAAGCAATCCGACTCGATCCTGAGGATGCCGCCTCGTTCAACAATCTGGGAAGCGCTCTGCTGCGTTTGGGAGACGCGCCCGGGGCTGAGGCGGCGCTGCGCGAAGCAGTGCGGCTACAGCCTGAAATCGCCGCCATGCGTATGAGCCTGGCGCAGCTAATGGCGCAGAACGGAAAGCTGCGAGGGGCGGTGTTCGAGTTAAGGGAGGCCATCCACAATGGTCCTTCCACCGAAACTGCGCGCGCGGCATGGATTGTCGCGCTGGCCCGCACCGGTAACGTGGAGGCCGCTCGGGTAAATTACCAACGATCTCTGCAGACGCAATCCTCCGGAGCGCACAATAATCTGGGAACGGTTTACATTGCGCTGGGCGATACTACTGCAGCCATCGGCGAATACCGTCTGGCAGTGGCAGCCGATTCGGCATCGGTTACCGCTCTGCTGAATCTCGGATTCACCCTGGCCCAGCGCGGCGATGCCGTCGAAGCGCGCCAAAGGTTGAGCCAGGCGGTCCGGGCCGACGGCGACGTGAAGGCCGACCTGGAGCGCGCCGCGCAATCGAGCGATCCGCGCGTGAGCTTAGCAGCGAGAGAAGTGCTGGCCGCCCGGCCTGCACAATAAAAAAGGGACCGGCCGCAGTGGCCGATCCCATTTCTCAAACCGGCAGTTAACTCAGAAGCGCAGCCGGATGGTCGCGTTCATCATGGGCGTTCCGCCATCCGCCGCCGTGGTGGCTTCGCTGCCCGAACTGACCTTGCCGAACAGGTTGCCCGACGTCTCGGTAGTGGTTCCCGCCATCACGTTTTTCAGATCCACCGTGGTGTTGATGCCGGTGGCCCAGTTGTACCACTTGAAAGGATTCTGGAAGTCGAGGCGTAACTGCAGTTTCATGCGCTCTTTGAGCGTAAACTCCTTGTACGCCGAGAAGCTCGCGCCGATCTGCCGCGGCAAATAGAAGGTATCCCTGCCCGCATTGCCGAACTGGTAATTGCCGGGATAGGCGAAATCCTGCAGTCCGTTGATGGTTGGATTCTGAAAGCCTTCGCTGAAGATATTATTGCCCAGCAACTGCCATGTGGAACTCAGGGCCGGGGTGCCGATCAGATTCGGGCGGCCCGTGATCCCGATAAAGCTGGGCAGATAAGTGTATGGGCTGTTGGTGGTGCCCCAACTGATCGGGTTGCCGCTGTAAACGTCGTAAACCCAGTTCAGTGTGTAGCCGCCGAACACCGCATTGCGGATGCCGCCGCGATTCATAAAGCGCTGGCCTTTGCCGAGCGGAATGTTGTAAGTGAAGTTGCCGACATAGCGGAACCTGCGATCGAACGCCGAAGGTCCTTTGTAGTCGATACTCGGAACGTCCACGTTGCCGACGCCGCTGCCGTCGATGCTCTTCGAGTATGTAAAGAACGTGTCGTAGTACAGGCCATGCGCCAGCCGTTTCTGGACGTGAACCGTGCCCGCGTGATAGGAAGAGTGACTGATGTTAGCACGGTATGTGATGGTGCCGAATTGCGGGTACGGCCGGTAAACCTGCGAGTTACCGGTCAGAGCCGCGAGCGCCGTGGTATTGCCCGCATCGATACTTTCCGGCAGCACGTTCAAATTCGGCGTTTCGATGTTGCCCACGCCCACCGTGCCGTCGTAACTCAACTCCACCATGGTGTTGGTGAACAACTGATACTGCATGCCGTAGTTCCACGTCAGGGCATACGGATCGTGCAGGTGCGGATTGTCGTAGGTCGTAGTGCGGTTGGTGCAGATCGGCATGGTGGCGCCGTTAAGCGTACCAGTGCTGCATCCGTTGTAGGGCTGCACTCCCTGAGCGGTCAACCCGCCGTAAGTAATGCCGGGGAAGTTGTTGATCTGGTAAAGCGGGGTGGGATTGCCGGAGGGCTGATTCTGGCTCGCCTGGAAAGTATATTCGTCAAGTTGATCGGACGAGTTGGATCCGCCGTCAGCCAGACCCAGATCGACGTGCATCATGGCGAAGCCGCTGCGGATCACGAGTTTGTTGAAGGGATGATAAGCAAAACCGATACGCGGCTCGGGCCTCTGCCATTCGCGCTGCGTCATGTTGCCGCCCGGATGCGTTATTGTCCCTGTATCGCCCGCTGCCACGTTGTCCGGCAGCGTCGGATTGAACATCGAGTATTGACCATACTTTGTGTGCCAGGGGCTTTCCATCGACCAGCGAACGCCTATATTCAGCGTCAGGTTATTGCGTACTTTCCAGTCGTCCTGAATGTAGGTGCCGTGGATGTTATCGCGCGGCAGCCAACTCGCGGTCGGAATAGAAAAGCTCGAGCCCGTAACAGCACCGAGCATGAAGGCCGCCAGGCTGGACTGCGTCGAACTGGGATTTGGTATTCCCGTGTTCGGGCAGGTTGACGCTCCGCTGATATTTGCGGTGGGGCAATTCCCGGGCAGTCCCGCGCCGGTATCGAAAGTGAAAGTGCCGCTCGGATTCCCGATGTTGTAGTAGTCCTCGCGCTCGTGCAGTAGATCGTAGCCAAACTTGAAGCTGTGGTTGTTCTTCACCCATGTCATGTCGTCTTTGATGGTGAAGTTTTCGATCACGTTCTCGCTCGGCGTACCCACCGTGAGCGGCAGGCCACCCGGCAGATAAGCGCCCGAATCGTTGGGAATGCCCAGCAACTGAGCGGTGTTGGCGTTGACGTCCGGCCCGGTAGTCTGATTCACGTACCGGTTGTAACCGAGCCGGAATTCGTTGATCAGAGTCGGGCTGATGATCTTGGTTACACCGAATGTGGCTGTGTGATCGTAGTTGTGAGTAACCACCAGGCTGCCGTCGAGGGCGCCGACCGAGATCTGCGGGTTCGGGCTGCGCTGATAGATCGATTTATATATCCAGTTGCCGAACATCTTGAAGCTCGGGTTGATCTGCTGGTCGACGCGGCCCGTATAGTTCTCCGAGAAGTATTTCTTCAGATAGGTGCCATTGAAATTGTTGTTGGGGCCGGTGTTGCTGAAAGTGCCCGGAGTGTCCGGAGTCGCATACGGGTTCAGTGCGATGAACTTCGCGGCGACCGGGCTGATCAAGGATGGCGGAATGATATTTCCAGGAATTGGCGTACGCATGTATACCCCGTTAACGAGCGCCGTGCTTTGCGGTAAATAGAGCTGGTTGGGGGTGACACCGTCGCCGGCAAAGCTGAAATCGCCCGTCAGCATCTGCGGCGTCGGCACTGTATATGCCTGTTGCTTGCCTTGCTTTTCTATAACGCGCTCGACCGCGAACACGAAGAAAGTCTTGTTCCTGCCGTCGTAAACCTTCGGGATATAAACCGGCCCGCTGAGGGTGGCGTTCGGCTCCATGAAAAGCTCCGAGGGTGGATCGGTGGTCTGCCCCGGAAGTTCCTGGCCGAGTTTCCCCAGATCGAAGTACTTGCGTTGCTGCATGGCGCTGACGCGCCCGAATTCCGAAAAGTCGCCATGGAGAGTATTGGTGCCCGTTCGCTGCACCGCGATGAGCGCGCCGCCACCCGAATGGCCGTATTCGGCGGGCAGGACGGTGCCCAGTTCCTTTACTTCTTCGATTGTGCTCTGAATTGCCTGGGCGGTATAAACTGTGCCGCTGTCGTTGGCGGCGGCATAGCTGCCATCCTGAAAGAATCCGATCTTAGTGTCCGACAGGCCGTCGATGTGGAAGCCGTTCAGATTGCCGCCATAGGTGATTCCCTGGCCGTCAATGTTGGGCAGCAGGAAAAACGTCAGCTCCACGTAACGCTGATAGAGCGGCAGTTGAGTCAGATAACTCCCCTCGAGGGTTTCCGAGTGCGAAGAAGTCTCGGTCTGAAGCTGCGCCGCCTCGGCCGTAACCACCACCGAATCGCTGGTGCCGCCCACTTCAAGCGCAATGTTGACCTCCTGGTTGTCGCCCACGCCTAACACGAGGCCCTCGCGGATGGCGGTCTTAAAGCCGGCAGCCTTCACGGTAATTTTGTAGTTGCCGGGACGCAGCGTGGGCAGGCGGTACAAACCCTCGGCGTTGGTCTGCGTGTCAGTGGTGAAATTGGTTTCCGTCTCAACTACGGTGATAGGAGCGTTCGGCACCACCGCGCCGCTCGAATCGGTTACGCGGCCGGAAAAAATACCGGTATCGAGCTGTGAAAATGCAGGTATCGCGAACAGGGACAGCAGCATCAGGACGGAGATGGGCAGAGTTTTTTTATTCATACAACTACTTGCTCCTTCGGGGAGATTTATAGCAATTGCGGGAGGTAAGCCAGCGAATTGGGGCGTCCCGAAGATCTTTATATGTGTTTAATAGACGAGCACTCTTAAGAACTGAAAGCGGTGCCTCGACTCTATCACAAAGTTCCATTTGCGGATCAACTGAAATTCGGTGTGGGCTTCTGGCTCCCGAGGTAGTGTTGACAATATATCTTCCAGATCCGCCGCTCAACGGGTTACACGGTGACACACGGTGAGGTTTTGTGGAAAACGGGGTGCAATTCGGCCTTGTGTTCGGCGCCACACGGTAGCAGAATGGTGTGCAGTCCGATTTAGGGGAGTTCCAATGTCACGAATGGCAACGTACGCCAGCGAAGAGGGCTTAGCGCGCGATCCCGATGCACCGAAACCTGAGGAAATAGTCGCACAACTGCACAGCATTCTGGCGAGTCCCGTTTTTCTCGGCAGCAAGCGCTGCCATCAATTTCTCGATTACGTCTGTCGTAAATCCATGGCCGGCGAAGCGGGCGCGCTCAAGGAACGCGCCATCGCGATTGAAGTTTTCGGCCGTCATCCCGATACCGCCGGACAGGGCGAGGACACTATTGTCCGGGTTGGTGCGCGTGAGGTTCGAAAAAGGCTGGCGCAATTTTACGTGACGCCGGAGGGCGCGGCATCCACGGTGCTGATTGAACTGCCGCCGGGGTCGTACGTTCCCGAGTTCCGCTATGCCGCCATTGCCAGATTGCAGAATGCAGCGCCTGCTGCCGTGCCCGAAGTACACCTTCACCAGCCGGAAGCCCGTCCGGATCGCCGGCCACGCGGTCTCGCGGTCGCCGGAATCTGCCTCGCAGCCACAGTGGCAGCCGCCTTCGCGGTCGGGCGCTCGAATATGGCGGCTCCGCCCGAAGCCGCGTTCCAGCGCTTCTGGGCTCCCGTGTTCCAATCGCAGGAGCCGCTTCTCATCGGCATCGGGCATCCCATCGTGTATCAGCCATCGCGCCGGGCCACACTACTGAATGCCCAGCGCCTGCCGCCCACGCCCTTCCCCACGCAGCAGAAAGTCGAGTTGCCGGCGGAGGATCTGGATGGCTCGGACATGGTTCCGGTGATGAATCAATTCGTCGGTTTCGGCGATATGGTGGCAGCCAATGAAGTTAGCCAGATGCTGGCGCGCCGTTCCCGCGCCGTGCGCCTCCTGCTCGCCAGCAGCATTCCGTTTGCGGAATTGCGCCTCGCCCAGACCTACCTGATCGGTTCCCTGAGCAATCAGTGGACGATGCAACTGGCGCAGAACTGGAGATTCCAGTTCGCCTGGGGCGCGGACCACATCGCCATGATCAAAGACACCCAGCCAGGCTCCGCGAGGCAGTGGACCATCCCGGTGAAGGAAGACGGATCTACACCCGACGATTACAGCATGATCTGCCGCATCCGCAATTCACCCACCGGAGCACTGCTGCTGATCTCCGCCGGCATCAAACAGTTCGGCACGGAGGCAGCGGGCCGGCTCCTCACCGAACCCAGTCAATTGGGAGCCATTCTCAACCGGCTGCCGAAGGGCTGGGAAGATAAGAACCTTCAGATCGTGCTCCACATGCGGGTAATCGGCAATGCGCCCGCCCAGCCCGAAGTGGTCGCATCCCACGTCTGGTAGGCTGTCTTATCGGACACGATGAAAGTTCCTTTGACACCGCTGCGCTGTCTGCGGCGGGCAACAGATCTCTACGGCGCCAAACAGGCCATCGTCTGCGGCGATAAAAGGTTCACCTACGCGGAGTTTGGCGAACGCTGCGAACGTCTGGCATCGGCACTGGAGCAAGATGGAGTGCGTCCTGGGGATCGCGTCGGATTCCTCAGCTACAACACGCATCGCCTCCTCGAAGGCTACTATGGCGCGCCTATGGCCCGGTCTATTGCGATGCCGCTGAATGTCCGCCTGACGCCCGCCGAACTGGGCGCCATTCTCCGCCATTCCGAAGCCCGCATACTCCTCTTTGAGGCCGAGTTCGCACCCCTCGTGGCCCAGTTGCTTCACTCGTGGCCGCACATGCGCACCATCAATCTCGACACCGAATATGAGGACTTCATTGCCCAGTGCACGCCCCAACGCGCCGACCTCCTCACCTGGGACGAGGACTCCATTGCCGAGCTCTTCTATACCAGCGGCAGCACCGGGACCCCGAAGGGCGTGATGCTGTCCCATCGCACTATCTACATGCATGCCATGGCCGTCGCCGGGACATTTTCCCGCGACGATAACGGCGTAGAACTGCACACCATCCCGCTGTTTCACGCCAATGGCTGGGGGCGCCCGCAAACCGCCACCATGATGGGGCAGAAACAAGTGATGGTGCGGCGCTTCGATCCCGCCACCGTGTGCCGTTTGATTCAGCAAGAGATGGCCACGTCGATGTCACTCGTCCCCACCATGGCTTCGGCGCTGCTCAACTTCGTGGATGTCGGCAAGTACGATTATTCGTCGCTCGGCGAAATCATGATCGGCGGCGCCGCCTCCAGCCCGGAATTGATCGCGCGCATGGAACAGACGTTTCACTGCGTGGTTAACGCCGGCTACGGCTTAACCGAAACCTGCCCCGTGGCCACCTGTGCGCGTAAAAAAGGCACGGTGATCTACGCGGACGAACACGACAGGCTGCGGCGTCACGCCATGGCGGGTTGGCCGATTCCCGGCACGGAAATCCGTGTAGTCGATGCCAACATGGTGGATGTGCCGTGCGATATGGCGACGGTCGGCGAAGTGGTCGTCAGCGGCGATAATGTGATGGACGGATACTTCCGCGAGCCCGAAGCTACCGCCGCCGTGATGTCCGGCCCGTGGTTTCACTCCGGCGATATGGCGGTCTGGGACGACGAGGGTTACATCCACATCGTCGACCGGAAGAAAGACATCATCATCAGCGGCGGAGAGAATATTTCATCGATTGAGGTGGAGAAGGCCATCGCAGCTCACGCGGGCGTGCTGGAGGTCGCGGTAGTGAGCGCGCCCGACCCGTCGTGGGGAGAAATTCCCGTGGCTTTTGTGTGCTGCAAGCCCGAGGCCAATATCGACGAGGCTGAGCTGCGCGAATTCCTCGCCCTGCGCCTGGCGAAGTTCAAGACGCCCCGGCAGTTCCGCTTCGTCACCGAGCCGCTGCCCAAAGGGGGCACCGGGAAAATTCTGAAACGGGAACTGCGCGAACAATTCTGGCAAGGCAAAGAAAAGCGGGTGCAGGGTTAAGCCACCATCTTCCGGTGCTCTTTCAAGATGCACCGGTCCATCACCACCTCAAGGCCGGCCGCGCGCGCCTTCTGCGCAGCCTCCTCATGCACCACACCCTCCTGCAACCAGACACCCTTCGCGCCGATGCGGATAGCCGCTTCCACGATCTCCGGAACAAATTGCGACTGCCGGAACACATTGACAATATCCACCGCGACCGGCACGTCATCCAAAGTCGCGAAGGCCTTTTCGCCAAGCACCGCTGTCTCCTTAGGATTCACCGGGACGATGCGATACCCCACCGATTGCATATATTCGGAAACGCCGTAGCTGGGGCGCCACGGGCTGCTCGACAGACCCACCACCGCGATGGTTTTAGCGTGTCTGAGCAGGTTCTCGCCGTCCGCCATCGCGATTCGCCATCCGCATCAATTTCCCCACTTCCTCCGCCGTGAGGAAGCGAAATTCCCCCGGCTTGAGGGTCCCCAGATCCACATTGCCGATGCGCACGCGCCGCAGCTTCTCCACCAAATGTCCGAAATGCTTGAACATGATGCGGATCTGCTGGTTGCGCCCCTCGATCAGTTTCACTTCATACCAGGGATTATCGCCCCGCCGGATCAGCCGTATCGACGCCGGCGCCGTACGCTTTCCACTCAGCGGTATGCCGGTGCGAAACTGCTCTTCCTCGTCGGCAGTGAGCACGCCTTTGATCTTCACCAGATAGGTCTTCGGCACATGGCTCTTCGCTGCCGTGATGGAATTCGAGAACTCCCCATCGTTGGTCAGAAGGATCAGCCCGGTGCTGTGATAATCGAGGCGCCCGACCGGATAGACGCGGTATTTAATGCCCGGCAGCAGATCCAGAACCGTGGTGCGCCGCTGCGGATCGCTGGCCGTGCTGACCACGCAGTCCGGCTTATTCAGCGCGATGTAGACCATTTTCGAAGGCTGATGGATGAGACGCCCATCCACCTTGATGTGGTCGCGCTCGATGTCGGCCTTCGATCCGAGTTCGGTGACCACTTTGCCGTTCACGCTGACCCGGCCTTCGGTGATGAACTCTTCCGACTTGCGGCGCGAAGCGATTCCGGCGCTCGAAAGGATCTTCTGCAACCGCTCTTCCACTATCTCGCTCCGCAGGTGCTGCCTGGCCGGATTCTCACAGTGCCTCAATCGGCGGGAAGGGCAAAGGCTCGGAAACGCCCGCCTCTTCCGCAGGGGGCGCCGGAGGTGCAGGAGCCACTTCTTCCGTAGCCAGCCGGCCGATATCCTGAAACTCCTTGAGCGTAGGCAATTCCGCCAGATCCTTCAATCCGAACTGCACCAGAAACTCGCGCGTCGTCTTATACAGGATCGGCTTGCCTACCACCTGCTTACGTCCGGCCGTCCCGATTAACTTCCGGTCGAGCAGCGTTTTAAGCACGCCTGCGCCCTGCACGCCGCGAATCTCCATAATCTCCGGCGCCGTAATCGGCTGCTTATACGCAATCACCGCCAGCGTCTCGAGCGCAGGCAGCGAAAGCTTGAGCGGCGGATTCAGGTTCTTCACAAAACGCCGCACCGCCTCATGATGCTCCGGCTTGGTGGTCATCTTGAACCCACCCGCCACTTCGCGAATGCTCAAACCGCGATCCGGACGCTCGTAATCGGCTGCCAGTTGCTCCAGCAGTTCGATCACCCGGTCGCGCGGCTGCTCGATCGCGGTACAGATCTGGTCGAGCGTGAGCGGTTCATCGGTCACATAGATGATCGCTTCGAGCACAGCCTTGAGCTGCACGTCCTCCATAGCCACGGCCATGACGGCGGGCTCTTCGGGCAACAGGTCTTCTGGAGACACTGCCTCGGGTGCCGATAAAGCTTCGGGCGCGGACACTGCCTCGGGTGCGGATACAGCTTCGGGAGCCGGATGCACCGGCAGGTCATCTTCGGGAAAAGCCATTCGTTACTTGTATTCCTCTTCGATTTGCGCAATCGGCTGCTCGAACGCTTCGTCGAACCGCTCACCTTTACCCAGGGCGATTTCGCCGAACAAATCCTTCTGCAGAATCTGCACGGCCTGCATCTTCACCATCTCCAGCACGGCCAGAAACAGGCAGATCATGGCCCGCCGGCTGCGCTGCATTTCCATCACCTGCAGGATAAACAGCGGCTTGTCTTTTCGCGTGCCCGCGAGGAGCGAACGCACCTGCGAGACCATGTCGCTCACCGATACTTCTTCGTCCGTGACCTCATAAACCGGCCGATTCTTGATCTTCTCGAGAACCTCGCCGAACGCCTTGACCAGATCGAACAGAGTGACGGCCAACCCCGGATCGTCATCATCCGCCGCGAACTGCTTCATCTGCGGATTGGACCACACGTTCTCTTCGATCATCCGCTTCTGCTGCAGCATCTCGGCGGCGTCTTTAAAGCGCTGGTGCTCGAGCAGCCTTTGCACCAACTCCTCGCGCGGGTCTTCTTCCGCCTCGCCCTCTTTGCGCAGCGCCGGATCCGTCGGCAGCAGCATGCGCGACTTGATGTGAATCAGCGTCGCCGCCATGAAGACGAACTCGGCGCCGATATCGAGATCCATCTCGCGCGCCTTATCCAGATAAGCCAGATACTGCGACGTGATGGTAGCGATCGGGATGTCGCGAATATCCACCTGCTGGCGCCGGATCAGATCGAGCAGCAGATCGAGCGGGCCCTCATAGTGGGCGAGGTGGACATTCAACGGAGACTGCGACACCGGAGACAATCTTTTATTGTAGCGTCGAACGGGATAATCGGATCATGCCGCGAATTCTGCTGATCGCCGCCACCACCGGTTATCAGACCCGCTCCTTCGCCGAAGCTGCGGCGCGCGTGGATGCGGACATGACGCTGGCCACGGACCGCTGCCATATTCTCGAAGACCCCTGGCAAGACCGCGCCATCCCCATCCGCTTCGAGAACCCCCATGAATCCGCGGATTTCCTCGCCCAAACCGTTCGCGATCTGAAGATCGATGGAATCGCCGCCGTAGCCGACCGTCCTACTCTGATCGCCGCGCTCACCGCCGAAAAACTGGGACTGCCCTGGCATCCTCCCCACGCCGCCGCCGCATGCCGGGATAAACATAAGATGCGCGAGTTCTTCGCCAAGGCTGGGCTCCTCATTCCGCCCCACGAGAAAATTCCCATCGACGCCGACCCAATCGCGCCGCCTTTCCCCTGCGTCCTGAAGCCTCTCGGATTATCCGGCAGCCGCGGCGTCATCCGCGCCGATAGCCATCGCGAATTCATCGCGGCCTTCGAACGCATCCGCCGCATTATCGACCAGAATGAATCTCATATCCAGGTGGAGCAATACATCCCCGGCCGCGAATTCGCGCTCGAAGGCCTGATGACGTACGGCGCGTTGCATACCCTGGCTATCTTCGATAAGCCCGACCCACTCGAAGGCCCCTTCTTCGAGGAAACCCTCTACATCACGCCGTCGCGCGAGCCGACCGCCGTGCAGCAGGCCATTGTGGACACAACCAGGCGCGCCGTAATGGCACTCGGGCTTTATCACGGGCCCATCCACGCCGAGATGCGCGTCAACGACACCGGCGTCTACATGCTCGAAATCGCCGCGCGTCCCATCGGCGGACTCTGCTCCCGCGCCCTGCGTTACGACGACATCACTCTCGAAGAGCTCATCGTGATGCACGCCCTCGGAACCATGCCGAAGCGCCTCGAACGCGCCTCCCCGGCCTCCGGAGTTATGATGATTCCGGTACCCCGCGCCGGCGTTTTCGAATATGCCTCAGGCGTGGAGAATGCCCAGGCCATCGCGGGAATCGACGATGTTGTTATCACGGCAAAACGCGGAGAAACACTGGTGCCCCTGCCTGAAGGGTCGAGCTACCCCGGTTTCATCTTTGCCACCGGACCTGATCCGGAGTTCGTCGAAAACGCGCTGCGCCGCGCGCACCACGAACTTCGTTTCCACGTGGTTTCAACTCTCCCCGTCATTCCCTGAAACGCACCTGCTATTCTGGTGAACCAAATGACGCAGCGGCGCGCGCTTCCCCGTATTTGCATCGCGCTCGGACTGCCCGATGTGCCCCGTCTGCTCGAACAGGCGCGGCGCGAAGCCGAGGCAGGTGAGAACTTTCTGGAGTTCCGTCTCGACTACCTGCCCGACCCCGCCCGCGGCGCCCAGGCCATCGCCGACTTCCTCGAAAGCTACCCCAACTGTACCGTCCTGGCTACCTGCCGCAGGCATCAGAACCACGGCAAATTCAACGGCAGCATCGAGGATCAGCTACGCGTTCTGGATCTCGCCATTCAGAAGGGCGCCCGCGCCATCGACGTGGAGATCGAGACCGCCGAGGTAGCGCCCGATCGTTGCGCGGAGCTGCGCGCACGCGCATTTCTGATCGTTTCGTGGCATCATTTCGAGACCACACCGCCGCTCGACGCCGTGCTGAAGCGTATGCGCAAAGTCCCCGCCGACGTCTATAAACTGGTCGGCACTTCGCGCAAGCCGACCGATACCGGGCGCATCCTGGCGGCCAGCCGTCTGAGCCCGAAGATCCCCCTGGTGACGCTCGCCATGGGAGAGATCGGATTCCCTTCCCGCGTGCTTTCGACGGCCCTCGGCGCGGTTTTCACCTACGCCGCGCCCGCTCACGTCCAGGGCACCGCGTCCGGCCAGGTGAATGCCCGCCAGCTCCGCTCGCTCTATCGCATCGATAAGTTCACTAAGGACGCGAAGATCTTCGCTGTCGTCGCCGACCCGGTGCGGCATTCCGTTTCGCCGCATGTGCACAATCGCGCCTTCCAGTCGCGGCGCATCGATGCCGTCTATGTGCCGCTGCTGGTGAATCCCAATCAACTCCGCGACTTCTTCCAGTTCGCTCACGATCTGCCGCTCTCCGGTTTCAGCGTCACCATCCCTCACAAGCGCCGCATCATGCGCTACCTCGATTACGTGGACCCTCTCGCGAGGCGCATCGGCGCTGTGAATACCGTGGTGCGCAAAGCAGGCAAGTGGCGCGGCTCGAACACAGACGCCGAGGCCGTATCCGGACCCCTCGCCAAGCTCGTCAACCTGCAGAAGGCGACCGCGCTCATCATCGGCAACGGAGGCGCGGCGCGGGGCGCTGCCTGCGCTCTGGCCGATGCAGGAACCAAGGTGGCGCTCACCGGCCGCAATCCGGATCGTGTCCGCGCCCTGGCCCGCCTGGTCAACGGTGAGCCCATGTCGCACGAGCAGGTTATGCTGCGCCACTTCGACATCGTCATCAATGCGACCCCAGTCGGCATGTGGCCCAACTGTAACGAGTCCCCCTTCGAGGGCCCCATCCCTGGCGAGATCGTCTTCGATATGGTTTATAACCCGCTCGAGACGACTCTCATCCGCTGCGCGCGCGAGCAGGGCAAGCAGGTGGTCCCCGGTCTGAAGATGTTCATCGAGCAGGCCGTGCGTCAGTTTGAGCTGTGGACCGGTGAAACGGCACCCCGCTCCGCCATGGAAACCGCCGCCCTCGATGCGCTCGAAAACAAGTACTCTGAGCAAAGAGCATGAAACTGAATAGACGACAGCTCATGAAAGCCGCGGCGTCGGCGTCCGCTCTGGCCGCGCGTGCGCAACAACCTGCACCCGAAGCCGACCCGACGAAGGCCGCGCGGGATGCCAACCAGCGCAACTCGGAAACCCTCGCGAAGTTCGAGGTTCCCATGTCCACCGAACCCGCGTTCCAGTTCAAGGCATGACTGAAGCCGATTTTTTCTCCCCCATCTCCGATCTGAATGCCCGTCTGAAGAAGCGCGAGTTCACGGCGCTGGAACTGGTGCGCGATTTCGGGGAACGCCTGGAAAAGCTCGGCCCACGCTACAACGCGCTGGCGCTGCCGCTCACTGAAGTCGCCCTCAAGCGCGCCAAAGCCGTCGACGACGAGTTGAAGCGCGAGCGTTATCGCGGCCCTCTGCAAGGCATCCCCTACGGCGCCAAGGACCTGCTCTCATTGGCCGGCCACCCGACCACCTGGGGAGCGAAGCCCTATGCCGCGCAGGTCATCGACGAAACCGCGACCGTGCTTCAGAAGCTCGACAAGACCGGTTCGATTCTGATTGGCAAGCTGGCCATGGTTGAGCTCGCCGGCGGCCCCAGCTACGGCACGGCAGGCGCCTCCCTGTTCGGACCCGGTCTGAATCCCTGGGACCTTACGCGCTGGTCCGGAGGCTCCTCCAGCGGATCGGGAAGCGCGGTGGCGGCGGGCCTGGTGCCCTTCGCGCTGGGCTCCGAGACAAACGGCTCCATTCTGACCCCGTCGGCGTTCTGCGGCGTCACCGGGCTCAGGCCCACGTATGGCCTGGTCAGCCGGCACGGCGCCATGGCGTGCGCCTGGACCATGGACAAGATCGGTCCCATGTGCCACAGTGCCGAGGATTGCGGCCTGGTCCTGCATGGCATCGCCGACAACTTCTACTACACTCCGCAGTATTCCCGCAAACTCTCCGATCTCAAAGTAGCTTTCGTGGACTTCGAAGGGGTCGACCCCGCGTTCACCGCGGCTACTCAGGTGATCCGCGACACCGGCGTGCAGATTGCACAAGCGGCGGTCCCGGCGTTTCCATATGGGGCCCTGGTGAGCACCATCGTGGGATCTGAGGTCTCATCGGTCTTCGAATCCTTCATCACCAGCGGCCAGGTGGATCAACTCGCCGACGCGCAACAGATCGCCGAGCTCAAGGCGGGTCTGAAGATCCCCGCCAAAGACTACCTGAAGGCCATGCGCATCCGCAGCCTGGTTAAACAGAAATTCCGCGAGCTTTTCGCGGATATCGATGTGATTATCGCGCCTTCGCGCAATGGAGTTGCGCCGAAACTTTCCGATATCCACGGCGCTCCAGCCAGCGCATTGATTCCGGCGGGAAATCTCGCGGGATTGCCTGCCTTATCGATTCCTTGCGGCTTTATCGACAGTCTGCCGATCGGCCTGCAACTGGTCGGCCCAGCGCTGGCAGAGAACACTCTGCTGGCGCTGGGCCGTGAGTTTCAGAATCGCACGGACTGGCACAAGCACCGCCCGCCGGTTTAACAAAAAAAGCGCAGGCCTTTATCAGATTAGAACGAGAAGCGCGCGCTCAACTGCAGCTTGCGGGGCTGGTTGGCCGCCGACGAGAAGATTCCAAAGCTGGCGGAATCGATATTCAGCCCGGGCGCGGCAAAATGAACCGCGTTGTTGAGATTGAACGCATCCGCCTGCATCGCCAGCCGGAAACGCTCGCGGTAGACGAATTCGCGGCGCAGACTCAGATCGAAATCCGCGTTGTGCGGAGCGAACAGGTCGAAGGGAGCGGAGCGCGCGATATTGCCTGGCGTGTAGTTCGCCGGGTCGACAAAAGCCGCCTTGTTCAGATAGGGGGTGGTGGCGAGGTTGGCATTTCCCGGCGTGCCATTCTGCCAAACGCTTCCCGAAAAGTTCGGGTTGTAGTTCGGATAGCAAGTTCCCAGAATGCCGCCGCTGACGCACGTGCCGCCGATGGTCAAAGGCGCACCACTCGAGAACGTGAAGATTCCGGAAAACTGCCAATTGCTGACCACCTGACTCACCACCTGGTTGCTGGGGTTCCAGTTCTTTCCCTGGCCGAAGGGCAACTGATAAAGGAAGGTCGCGGCGACGACCTGCGGGTGATCGATGGTGCCGGGCGCTCTTTCGAGGTAGTCCTTATAGGGGTCGCGCGGGGAACCCACCAGATCGTCCAGTTCCTTGCTGAATGTGTAGTTGATCATGTACGAAATGCCATGCCCGAAGCGGTGGTTCAGCGAGACCTGCAGTGCATTGTAGGCCGAATTCCCGATATCCAGCCAGGGATCGGCGACGCCGCCATATTGGGGAAATGGCTTCAGCGCCTGGCCGATGGTGCCGGTGAAGTTGGGGAACGGGATCTTGATATTCGGGAACATGGCCTGGGCCTGGGCCAGTGACGTTGCACTCAGAGTGGTGGTGAGCAGCGAGCCGAGCGGCAGATATTGTTCCGGAATCTGATTGGTAAATTCGCCCGCCACGCCCGCGCCCGGCAGGAAGTGTCCGACGCTGGCGCTGTAGGCCACCGTTAACGTAAGGTTCTGCGTCAGCGAGCGCTGGATGTTGAGGCTCCAGTCTTCGTAATAAGGCGCCTTGCCGCCCAGATTGGGATCGCCGTAGGGGATGGTCGCGCCGGTACTCGGCCCCGCGCCAATGGAGGCGCCGGCGGCGGCGGTGATGAAGCCGATGCCATAGCTGGGGTTGAAGAAGGGCGGCGGTAACGGATTGGCGGGAAATCCGGTGTTCCAGTAGAACGCGGGCTGCCCGGTCACCGTACTGCTGAAGCTGTTGGCGGAAGTAAACCCGAGCGAACCCAGGCCTGTGCGTCCGTCCGTGCGGCCACCTACGCCGCCCGCGTGTGCATAGAAGATGCCATAGCTGGCCCGCACGACCGTCTTGTTGTCGGCCTGCCAGGCGAGCCCAACGCGCGGCGCGAGATTCAGATTGTGCGCTTTAACCGGCGTCGCGCAGCCGCAGCTATCGGGGCCGTTGCCGGCGAATTGCAGCGCTCCCGGAATGTTACCCGCCAGAGGATTCGCCTCCGTCGGATTCAGGAACGACATCACGTTGTTGACCTCGTTAAAGGGGCTCCAGGCATTCTCCCGCAGACCCAGGTTCAGCGTGAATTTCGGAGTAACCTTAATATCGTCCTGAACGTAGACGGCGTAGTCCTTGTAACGGCCGCCTTGCTCGGTCACGGTATACTGCTGCGCGCCGGCGCTGTCGACCGCGCCCAGAAGATAGCTGGCATAGCCGAGACCCGTGGTGCTCATCAGGGTTCCGGTGGGGCTGAATTGCGCTGTCTCGTTATTACTAAAGCTGAAATTGGCGTACTGCGCGGTTTGCGTTTCGTTATCCTGCAGGGCCTGAAACTGGAAGCCGTAGGTGACGTTATGCTTGCCTTTCACCCACAATACGTTGTCTTGGGCGGTGAACGTGGTCTGCGCTTCGTTATATGCCGCCGAGGCGGTCCCGGAGAAGCCGATGGGAGCGTTATTGCCCCCAAAACTCACGATGGGGAAATAGACGCTTTCCGGACCCGCGGGCAGTCCGGTCAGCCCCGCCTTCATGGGGTAATTGCCGCCAGCGGTGTCGCTGACCAAGGGTATCCAGAGCCGGCTCAGGGAGAAGCTGAACTGATTCACGATGTTGGGGGTGATGGTGTAACTGTCGTGAATCTGGGCCAGAGTGGCGTATTCCTCGACAATGCGGCCCGCAGTGTAGGGCAACGGCAAAGTGTCCGTGCTGATGGGCGTCAGACTGCCGGTGAAGTTGGTTGAGTACTTTCCACGGCTTATGAAGCCAAAGAGGCGATTCTTTTCCGAAAGGGCGTAATCGACCTTATCCGTGGTGTTGTTGTTGGTCACCGTTTCCGGCAGCGAAGCGAGGTAATTATTGGTGATGTTGCCGTTGGTCGGGGCGGGAAGGTAAGACTGCAACGATTGCGAAATCGAGGAGATTCGGCTCGCCGGAATCATGTTGTTAGGAAACGGTATGCGCTGCGCGGTCCCGGTGGCGCTGGTGGGATCGTAAATGAGCTGGGGAAAAGCACTGAAATCGCCAGTCCGTTCGGCCACGGTCGGGATGCTCTGGTAGCCGGGAGGCGACGCGGAATCATAGCGATAACCATCGTAGCTGCCAAAGAAGAAGGCCTTGTTCTTTTTGATCGGGCCGCTCACGGTGCCGCCGAATTCGTTCTGGTGCTCGATGGGCGTGGTCGCCGAGAAGAAGCCTCTGGCATCGAAATCTGTGTTGCGGAAGTATTCAAAGACGCCGCCGTGGAACTGGTTGGTGCCCGATTTGAGCACGTAATTGGACATGCCCTGGCCTTCATACATGGCCTTGGCGCCGGAAGTTTCCACCTGGAACTGATCGACCGCCTCGACGGATATGCCGAACGCCAGATTGCGGGTGTCGCTCTCCGTCCCGGCGCTGGTCATGGCCATACCTTCGACGTAAGTCTCGTTTTGATAGGTCTGGCCGCCGTTAAACGATCCGGTGGAAGGACCGGCGGCTTGGGTACTGTAGTTATTCACGCCAACCGAGAGTCCGGCAAATGCCGAAGGATCGCGCGCCACGCCGTTCATCGCCAGCGGCAGCGCGTCGTAAACGTTGTTCTCGATGGTCGAGCCGAGCGCCACATCCTCTGTATGGAGAGCCGAGGGTTCGCCTTCCACCGTGACCGATTGATTGGCCGCGCCGACACGCATGCGGGGATTCACACTCACCACCGCCAGCGCATCCACGATCACGTGTTCCTGGTTGAGCGTTTCAAATCCGGGGGCGCTCACGTTCACGGTGTACTCGCCGGCCGGAAGCAGCGTCAGCGCGTAGAAGCCGGCATCGGTGGTCTTACGAGAAGTGGGAACTCCGGTGGCGACGTTGGTCGCGGTGACGGTGGCTCCGCCGATAACGGCTCCGGACGGATCGGTGACAGTGCCCTGGATCGACCCTGTACCACCGACCTGGGCAAGAAGAGATCCCGCGACCAGCAGGGACGCGAGGCAAAGTGCAACATGGCGCATGCTAACAACTCCTTCTGATTTCGGACGAGGGATACACAGCGCGAGGCATGAATACCACCCCCTGACAATGGAATCTAGTCTTTCATGAGTTCGACCCAGGGAGCAACACTTTGTTTTGCGTGTTTTAAACGTTCCGTAATACAAAACGCATAAATACTGTCAAACTGCTGATTTAGCTATGCTTATATGCTTGCGCAGTTTTGCCGGTGAAACTTATCGTTTCGCAGTGAGAAACAATCAGGCTGGTACGCTGAGCAAGCCGTCGTTCGGATAGAAGTGATCCACGTTCTCGGGCGAAATGATCTGATGCTTGGTGAACACCGCCGGCGGCACCGGTTTACGCACCAGAATATCCAGCGCCAACCGCACCAGGCGATCGCCATACTGCTCCGGGAAATAGGCCACGGAAGCAATCAAACGGCTGCGCGGCGACCGTAGTTCGGCACGGGCCTCAGGCTCGGCATTCTGCCCCACAATTGCACAGTCCTCGGCGCGCCCCGCTTCCTGGAAAGCGCGCAGAGCCCCCAGTGCACTCGAATCGTTGGCCGCGCCCACCAGAATGCGTTTGCTCTTCGATTCGCGCAGATGCTTGCGCACACGCTCCATAGTGATCTGGAACTGGCCGTCGCCATCGATAGGCACAATCCTGCAGGGCTCGGGCGTTCTCAGCACTTCGGAAAGCCCCGCCAGCAACCCGCGCATACGAGCCTTCGGCAGGGAGCCGGCGCGCTGCAGTTCGATCACCAGAACCTCATCCACTTCCCCGCTCCAGTGCTTCCTCGCCCAGCGCCCCAGGTAATGGCCGCCCAGCAGCCCCGCCTGATAATTGTTGGCGCCGAAATAAGTCGCCCCCGGATGTGGCACGTCGATAGCAATCACCGGTATGTTCGCTTCCATATACTTGGTGGCAATATCGGGCGCCACCACTTCATCGGCCTGAAACTCGATGGCCAGATCCACGTCCTGCCGGATCAGGTAATCGGCGCTGCGCAGTGCCACTTTGGGCTGATAGCGATTATCTACCGTGATCAGTTGCACCTGCTCGCGCTCGGCCGCACGCTCAAGGCCCCGCGCCACTTCGCGATCGAAGGAAGTGTCCTGCCCCTGCGCCGCGTAGCCGATCCGGTAGAGGCGCCGGCGCCGCACTTCCGCCGTCAGCCGGTAACTCGTCTCGCCGACGCGGTCGAGAAATCCGCAGTCGTGGAGCGTATAGAGCAGGCGGAAACACATGCCCTTATTGAAGCCGGTGCGCGCTACCACATCGCGCAGCCGAAGCACTTCGCCCACCGACTGGAAAGACTCGAGCACCCGCGACGCGTGCACCAGCGACTTGACCACGTAGCGGTTGTGATTGGCGCTCTTCGGCTCGCTCACGCGTCCAGTTTTAACACAATGTAAGATTTCAGGTAAATGGCGAACCTGCGCATCGTACCCGCCACAGTTGAAGACGTTCCGGTGATTCTCGAGTTGATTCGGGCTTTGGCGGAGTATGAAAAGCTCTCGCACATCGTCGCCGCCACGGAGGAACAACTGCGCGCTACATTGTTTGGCGCGCGTCCAGGAGCGGAAGTGCTGCTGGCCATGTGGGACGCGGAATGCGCCGGTTTTGCTTTGTTCTTCCCCAACTATTCGACATTTCTGGCGCAGCCCGGCATATACCTCGAGGACCTCTATGTGAAGCCCCATCTGCGCGGCAAGGGGATCGGCGCTGCTTTACTCGCCGCCCTGGCGCGCCTGGCGATCGAACGGAACTGCGGCCGCGTGGAATGGTCCGTGCTCGATTGGAACGCTCCTTCGATCGAGTTCTATAAGAAGCTGGGCGCGGTGCCTATGGATGAATGGACCACGTTCCGGCTGAGCGGACCGGCGTTGGACAGGCTTGCAATCACGGGCGCCAACGCACTGACAAAAGCCTCTCTGTGACGGGACCATCTTCCCGGGTAGGGCAGGTGGATCGTGGGACCATGCCACCCAGCGCGTGCCGCGGCCCGTGCCACGTTGCCTTCAATCAAACGCAGCAAGGTGGCAATCCCGGCCGGTTGAAGACGCGCCAGTGATCTCGCCAGCGATGCTTCGCCCGCGCGGCAGGCGTCCCGCCGCGATTTGGCATCCAGCTTGTCGACGGGCTCCGCGCATAGATCGATCAGATAACACCCCGAAGCTCGAAACACATCGAGAAACTCGTAATCGCCGATGGCAGGATCGATTGACCGGAACGCCGCGCGCATAGCCCGGTAAAGCCCCGAGTCGCCCTGGTAGAAGAACCTTCCCGAAGCCGGCGGCGATTCGCCGATGAACAACAGCCGCACCTCCGGCGGCCGGAATGTCCGCCTGAGTCTCTCCCGTCCACGCCGTTCCAATGTCACTCCCTTATCGTAAGTGCGCCGCCGCCAATCGGCCGCATCCTTTGACAACAGGCATTCAGCCCAATAGACTTGACCCCATGCCCCGTAAAATCGCCCGGCGCAGCGTTCTTTCGAGCGTGGCGCTGGTTCCTCTTACAGCTCTCAGATCCACCGCGCAAACCACCGGCCCGGTCTTCTCGGCGACGCAGAAGAGCTGTCTCGAAGCCTTCACAAATTGTCTGGTTCCACATGACGAGTATGGCCCCGGCGCGGTCGAATGCGGCGTGGTCGAATACATCGAGCGTACCCTCGCCGATCCGCAGATCGGTGGGAAAACAGTGGTGCTGGCGGGCCTCGACGCGCTGGACGAATCTTCCCGCGCGACCCACGGCGCGCCTCTCGCCGAACTTTCGCCCGATCAGCAGGACGCCGTGCTGACCGCCCTCGAGAAAAATTCCGCCACCTTCTTTGCCCTGGTCCGGCGGCTCACCCTCGAAGGCATGTTCAGCGACCCCTCCTACGGCGGCAATCGCAATTTCGCAGGATGGGATCTGATCCGCTACCCCGGCCCCAGACTGGCGGTCGCCCCCGAAGATCAGCGCATGGGCGTCGAGATTAAACCGGTCCGCTATTCGGTGACACATGGCCATTAATCTGAAACCCGTAGACGTAGCGGTGGTGGGCCTGGGCGCGGCCGGCGGCGTCGCCGTGTTACCCCTCGCGCGCGCGGGCCTCAAAATAGCCGGCATCGAGGCTGGCACATGGATGGACCCGCGCACCTTCAAACCCGACGAGATTTATAACAACGTCCGCGGCCTGCTCACCTCAGTTCCGAAAGCCAATCGCGAGATCCCCACTTTTCGGGAATCGCCGTCTTCCCCTACGCGGCCGCGCGCCTCCGTGCACCCCATGATGAACGCCATCGGCGGTACTTCGATTCACTATTGGGGGCAGAGCTGGCGGCTGAAGGCCTGGGATTTCCGCACGCGTTCCGAAGTTGTGAAGCGCTACGGCGCGGGCGCGCTTCCGGCTGGGTCCACTCTCGAAGACTGGCCGGTCACTTACGACGAACTCGAACCCTGGTACGATCTGGTGGAGCACGAGGTTGGGGTATCGGGAAAGGCGGGCAACATTCAGGGCCAGCTGGACGCGCGCGGGAACGTTTTCGAATCGCCCCGGCAGCGTGAGTACCCCATGCCGCCGCTGCGCCAGTCGGGCTACAACGAGCACATGGCGCATGCGGCGAAGCAACTCGGATGGAAGCCGTTTCCGGGACCGGCGGCAATTAATTCGCAGGAATATAAGGGACGTCCCGGCTGCGCATTTCACGGCTACTGCAGCCGCGGCGGATGCCATATCAGCGCCAAGAATTCCACCGCCGTGACCACTATCCCCGAGGCTCTCAAAACCCGTAATCTGAAAATCTTCGATAGAGCCCAGGTCACTCGCGTCGCCTCCGACAACCACAGCCGCGTGACGGGCGTTACTTACATCCGCGACGGCAAAGAATATTTCCAGCCCGCCAAAGTAGTCCTGATCGGCTCTTATACCTACGAAAACACCCGCCTGCTGCTCTTATCGAAATCCAAAGCGTGGCCTAATGGCTTGTCGAACAATCACGGGCAGGTGGGCAAACACTACATCGGTCACTGGGGCGGTGGGGTGATTGCGCTCTTCCCGCAGGACATCAATGTCTGGTATGGAACGCCCTCGCAGGCCACCCTCGTCGACGAGTGGGCCGACGACAGTTTCGACCATAGCGGGCTCGGCTTCATCGGCGGCGGCAGCATGAGCGCCTACACCGAGAAGCACCCCATCGAAGCGGCTTCCATGGATACCTTCGGACGCGCGCCCGCGTGGGGTTCGGGATGGAAGAAATTCGTCCGTGAGAACGCGGGCCGCTGGACCCAGTGCTACATCCAGACCAACACGTTTCCCTACGAGAACACCTGGCTGGATCTCGACGACGAAGTGCGCGATCCGCTGGGCGATCCCGTTTGCCGCATCACCAGCGGGCCCAGAGTGAATGAGCCGCGCGCCACGGAATTCGTCCAGCAAAAGATGGAAGAGTGGTACCTTGCCGCGGGAGCCTTGCAGGTGATCCGGCGCTCGGCGTCGAGCGGGCCCACCGCGCCCACTACGCACGCTTACGGGGGCACGCGCATGGGAGACAATCCCGAAACCAGCGTGGTCGATCGCTGGGGTTTTTCCCATGAGGCGCCCAATCTGGGCATGCTGGGCGCGTCGGTCATGGGCACAACCGGCGCGCGCAATCCCACGCTTACCGTGCAGGCGCTGGCGTGGAGAACCGCGGACCGGCTGACGAAGAACTGGAAGGCTTTCTCTCTGTGACGCAGACGCCGAAATTAAGGAAGATACACGGAGCGATTCAGCCAGATGATGTTATCCCAGCTCAGTACCTTTTCCGTGCCATCGAACAATTTCGCGTAGCGAGCACGCTCGCCGCCTGAGGCTTTAAACGAGAACTCCTTCACACGATCCGGCGGATTCGTCGTCACATTGCGCAGAATGTCGAGGACCTGTTCCTGCCGCGAGATCTGATAAAAGCCCTGGTTCCTCGCCGAATAAAATCGCACGTCGGCGGGATTTCCGTGGTTGCCTACACCTCGTTCGAAGCGGATATGCATTTCAATTCGCTCGCCCGACGCGGCTGCAAACACCCAATCCTGGGAATCCACTATCGGCGCCCCCGCGCTGCTCGAAGTGGAGCGCTGGACCGAATACGTGGCGGCCAGCAGGTAATTGCCGAACGGGCCTGGAGCATCGGCCTGGTCCGCTGTCAATCCGCCGATAATCAGCTGCTGGTTCGCGCCCGTCGCGTCTTTTACCGGCGCGGCCAGATAAACCAGACGGTTTGATCCCTTGCCGAGCGGCTTTCCATCGGGGCCGTTAATGGTCATGCGGTCGATGAAAACCACCCGCAGGTTGGCGTCCTTCGCCGGCCCCTGCGCCGCGACGTTCGATGACCATCCCGTCGGCAGGAACGCGTCGAGCGCTGCTTGCGGAACATGCAGATCGAGCTGAAAACGGGCCTCCGCGCTGTGCTCCTGCAAGGTCTGCGCGCCTGCCTGGCTCACGGCCAGGACCGTGATCGCAAAGAGTAGTCTCATTGGTTACAAGGTGGACAATATCATATTGTAGAAAGCAGATGCGGACCATTTCGAAAAGGACGCAATACGGATTGAAGGCCATGCTGGCGCTCGGCCGGAAGTATCGGGAAGGGCCGGTGCTGATCGGCACGCTGGCCCGCGAAGAAGTAATCCCCGTGAAGTTCCTGGAGGCCATTCTGCTCGATCTCAAAAGCCGCGGCCTGCTCGAAAGCAAGATGGGACGCAAAGGCGGCTATCACCTGAGCCGGCCCCCCTCGGCTGTAACCATCGGTTCGATCATTCGCATCATTGAAGGGCCGCTGGCGCCTCTGCCCTGTGCCAGTGAAACCGCCTTCCGCGCCTGCGACGAATGCCAGGACGTGGAAAACTGCGGCACACGCATCATCATGCGCCGCGTCCGCGATGCCATTTCAGACGTTCTCGACAGGACCACGCTGGCCGATCTGATCCGCCAGGTAGACTCGGGACGAGCGGACAGTGCCGCCGCCGAGGTCCTTATGTACAACATCTGAGCCGGCCTGAAGACCACTCCCTGTCGGGTTTGGTACCCGGTTTCGCATCCCGCATCGCGTTAGGGTACCGGTACGTTTAAGCTCGAAAATACTCGTCACATTCATCGATAATCACTTCGACAGGCACAGGGAACGGAGGCTCTACTGTGCTCGTTCAGTACGCCGGGCAGCGGATATTTCTTCATGAAATTGCTGCCCGGTGACTTATTTTTACAGGCTTCCCGAAAGAGGTCCCGTTTTGACAGAGGATCGAATTGCCGAGACGGCTGTCGACCGTCGTTCGAGTGTGCGCTTTCCGCTGCGGCTCGCACTCAGTTACCGGACGTTCAATCCGTCCACATGTTACTGTACGACACCGGCAAAAACCCTGAATATCAGCAGTAATGGCTTACTTTTCGAGGACCACGGAACTCTGCAGCCCGGGCAGCATGTGCTGGTTACGGTGGAGTGGCCGGCCCGCCTCGACCAGCGTATACCCCTCAATCTGATTCTCGAGGGTCGCATTGTCTGGACCGCTGAAGGCCTTGCGGCTATGCGCGTTCACCGGCACGAATTCAGAACTCGCGGCACTGCGCCCGCGCCCTGCACACCGGAAAATGTTCAGCGCAGCGAGGTTGACGGCGGCGTTGACGTGCCGCAGAACGCAAAGGTACCGGGACCCTGAGTCAGCCCGGCCGGTGGCAGCCGCCTTGCTAAGATAACGCCACGAAGCAAAATGGAAACTGGGCAGAGCGGCCTTCCCGCAGTAGCTGTAATCGGCGCCGGCGCGGTGGGTTGTTTCTTTGGAGGCATGCTGGCTCGATTCGGCGTGCCCGTTACCCTGATCGGACGTCAACCGCATGTCGCCGCCATAACTCGGGACGGGTTGCTGCTCGAGACATTGCGCTTTCGCGAAGTCGTGCCGATAGCCGCAACCACCGAAATCGGCGCACTGCGCGACGCCCAAATTATTCTGTTCTGCGTTAAGACGCTCGATACAGAAGTCGTCGCGCGCGAAATTCAACCTCTTTTACAGCCGGGCGCCTCGGTAATCAGCCTGCAGAACGGCGTCGATAACGTGACCCGCATTTATTCCGCCTCGGGTATCGCAGCTATACCTGCCGTGGTCTATGTGGCGTGCGCCATGGTCGCCCCGGGACACGTGAAGCATTCGGGCCGCGGCGATCTGATTATTGGCGACACGCCAGCCAGTGCGGCGATTGCCACGCTGTTCGAGCGTGCCGAAGTTCCCTGCCGGATCTCCGAATCGATCGCCGCCGATCTGTGGATGAAGCTCATCATGAACTGCGCCTTCAACGCAATTTCCGCACTGAGCTGTTCGCAATACGGGCCCATCGTGGATTTCCCCCCGACGCGCAGTTTAGTCGCCTCGATCGTCGGAGAAGCTGTTGCTGTCGCCCAAGCCGAGGGGATCATACTGCCCGAAGCAGCCATTGTCGAGGACGCCCTAAAACTGGGCCGAGACATGGCCGGCGCCACTTCTTCGACAGCGCAGGATATCGCCCGCGGCAGGCCCACCGAGATCGATTCGCTCAATGGCTATCTGGTCCGGCGCGGCGCGCAACTGGGGGTTGCCGTCCCCGTCAATCGCACGCTCCATGCGTTGGTGAAGCTGCTGGAGATAGCTCCCGCAGCGGGAATGGCGTAGGCGGCGGAGATTTTAATGGCTTGCAAATCGTCGGCGTCAGGCGGAGCCCAGCGAATTTTCTTCAAAATCGCAGCATCCGCTCAACTCTCGCGTCCATCTCAGTTTCCTCGATGAACTCGCCACGCGCCAGACGGTCGGTCGGTCGGAGGGCAAGCCCCTTGGAAGCCCGATTCGTCACGGCGTAGTCTCTGCCGCCTTAGCCTTCGGCGCCGCGCCGGCCTTGCGCACCTGCTCGAAATACTGCTGCACGTAAGACTGCACCGACACCGGAATTTCGTCCCGGCTGACATCGCTGTCCGCTTCACCGTGCGCCGCCGACTTGCTGCTGTACGCGGTGCGCAGTTGCTGATTTCCGGACTGCACTTCGATGGTGGTTTCACCTGTCACCGTGGCCGCTCGCTTGCCGATAATCTCGCTGATTTTGCCCATGGCCTTCAATTGCTCGGCGGCTTTCACGTCCTTCGCGCCATCCTGGCTGCCGGCGCCGCTGCCCGCCTGGGCCGTCTGCTTTGAATCCTTCGAGCCGTCCTTGCCCTGCGCCGGTTGCTGACCCGCCTGTGGTTCGTCGCTCGGCTCGCCATCCTCCGCATCGCTCGGGTTCTGGCCCTCCTGCCCTTTGGCCGAATTGTTCTTATCGCCCGGGCTCTTGTCGGATTTTGCCGCCTGATTCTGCGGCTGCGGCTTCGAAGATCCGGAGTTGTCCTGGCTGGATTTGGACAACATATTCGACACCGCATCCTTCAGTTTCGAAAGCAGGCTGGAAGAACCGCCCGTGCCATTCTTCGAATTGCTTTTATCGCCCTGCGGCCCGCTCTTATCCGAACTCTTCCTCTTGTTCTGATCTCCCTGGCTCCCCTTCTCGCCTTCGAGCGGATCGCCGTCGGGGGATTGCGCCGCATCGTTACCTGCCTTGCCGTCTTCCGCTTTCCCGGCCGCGTCGCCTTTTTCGCCTTTACCCGTCTTGCCCGGAGCGTTGAGCGCCTCATCGATGGCCTTATCGAGCGCGCTCTCTTGCTTCTGGTCGTCCTGGTTCATGGGAACGCCCAGTTTCGCCATCAGCGATTCCGCCATTTCGAGCCGCTTGCGCTGCAGAGGATCCGCCTGCTGCGGCTTTTTAGCCTGTTTGGCCGCCTGATCTTCGAACAGCACTTCGGTAAGGGGCGGGCGCAGATCCAGACCATGCCCCATGCCGTATCGCAATGCCACCAGGCCGGAAGCCAGCAGCGTCAACGCGGCCATGGCATAGAGGGCTCTGGGAAATCTGAAAGGGACCGCCGCTTCCAGATCGACACGGGCGGCCGCATCCTGCGCCTGCCTGCATTGCTTCTGCTGGAATTCGGAAGCGTCGGCGTTGGAGTTGGAAAAATAGTAGGCGGTCGAGAGCGTGTCGCTAAGTCCGGCGTTTCGATCCAGACTCACCGCCGTGGCGTACGCATCGGGAACCCGTCGAACCACGCGCCACGCGCCTGTGGCCAGACCCGCCGCCGCAAATAATCCCAGACTCCACCACTCCAGATAGCGGGTGCCCAGTATCAGCAGAAGCGTCAGTCCGGCGATCGCAATGGAGGCCGCAAACGCCAGTTGTCCCAGCGCTTCGTTGACTACGAAACGCCTGCGAGCGCGGCGGATGAGCTCCTCGACCATTCGATACTCATTATCCATCACATCATCCGCCGCACTCGGGATCAGTACGCAAACGTAACGTAACGTACGTAGCGCAAAAACTTCCTGCCCCGCTCGCTTTAGAATCGAAGTGGACCGCATGAATGTACTGATAGTGGACGACGAAAGCAGTCAGCGAACGGGATTGGCGGGCATGGTGAAAGCCTGGGGCATGCACGCCGAAACCGCGTCCGACGGCCAGGAGGCGCTGGAGAAATTAGCCGAATTCCCCGCCGACGCGATAGTAACCGACATGAACATGCCGGGACTCGACGGTTTCGGCCTGTTGAGAGCTTTGCGCGATATCAGCGACGCGCCGCCCGTGATCGTAGTGACGGCTTTTGGAAACGTGGAAACCGCCGTGCGCACGGTTCACGAACTGGGTGCTTTCTGGTATGTAGAGAAGCCCATCCAGGCCAATGTCCTCCAAGTGCTGCTGCGGCGCGCGGGGGCGCAAAGCGGGCTGCGCAATGAAAAGCGCGCTCTCGAACGCACTCTTCAATACAAAGGTGCGGTGGGCGAGCTGGTGGGCGCTTCAGCCCGTATGCAGGAGATTTTTTCGCTGCTGCAGCAAGCGGCGCCCAGCCGCGCCTGCGTGCTGGTCTCCGGCGAAAGCGGAACAGGCAAGGAACTGGTGGCCCGGACCATTCACGCCCTCAGCCCGCGCCGGAGCGGCCCGTTCGTCGCCATCAACTGTGCGGCAATGCCCGAAACTTTGATCGAAAGCGAGCTGTTCGGGCACGAGAAAGGCTCTTTCACAGGCGCATCCGAACGCCGCGCGGGATGTTTCGAACTGGCCCAGCACGGCACGCTGCTGCTGGACGAAATCGGCGAAATGCCCATGGGGACGCAAGCCAAACTGCTGCGCATCCTCGAAGATTCCAAGGTCCGCCGGCTAGGGGGCAAAGCCGAGTTCGAAGTGGACGTCCGTGTGGTGGCGGCGACCAATAAGGTGCCTGACGAGGCCGTGCGCGGCGGACACCTGCGCGAAGATTTGTTCTACCGCCTCAATGTATTCCACGTGCATCTGCCGCCCCTGCGCGAGCGCCGGGAAGATATTCCTGCGCTCGCCGAAACACTGGTCGCGGACCTGAACCACAAACACGAGAAGAAGGTCACTGACATGGCGCCGGAGGTTCTCGACGCGCTGATTCGGCATGACTGGCCGGGCAACGTTCGCGAACTACGCAATGCGCTGGAGCGAGCGGTGATTGTGGCCTCTGAGGGCACCATACAGCTCAGCCATCTGCCCATCAATCTTCAATCCTTCCCGCCATCCGGCGCGCAGTCCAGCGTGCAATCATCCGCCGGAGTTCCGCAGCCGGAGATGCGCATGGCCGCCGGTGCCGGTATCGCAGCGTCAGTCCCCCTTCCGACAGCCGAGGAACCTTTCAGAGGCGATAACGGCGATGCAGGATCCGTGCGCGTGCTCATCGGGACCACCGTGGAGGATGCGGAGAAGAGCCTGATCCTGCGCACCCTGGAACACATGAAAAACAACAAGACGCGCGCTGCCGAGGTTTTGGGTATCAGCTTGAAAACGCTGCATAACAAACTGAAGGAATATGGGGATACCCGGCGATAGAATATACTCAAAGCGATGTTTCCACGGGTCGTGAGGGCCTCGTGCTTGCTGGCGGCCTGTGCCGTCCTCCAGCAGATTTCCGTTGCCGCCGAGCCTCAGTGGGTGAAAGCCAGGCTGGGATCGTTCGACGCCGTCAGCGACAGCGGCCGTCGTGCCGCCGTCGAAGGCCTGAGCCAGTTCGAACAGTTCCGCTTCGCGCTCGGCACGGTGATGGGGAAGCCCGACCTCGTCTTCGACCCACCCCTCAGAATCCTTGTATTCCGTAATGCGCAGGAGATAGCGTCGCAGGGATTCAGCGGACTCCGTATGGGCCGCGAGCAATGGATGGCGTGCGCTACGGCCGAGGGACAGCTTCCGCCGGCTCTGGTTCGCGAACTCACGCGCCGCATGCTCGAAGACAATTTTTCCAGCATGGCGGGGCCGGTGGAGACGGCGCTCGAAACTTTCTTCAGTACCGTGCAGTCGAATTCGGTTCACGTGACGTGGGGCGCCCCGCCGCCGTCTGCCGAACGCACGCGCGAGTGGGCGCTGCTGCACATGATGATCACGCAGCCGGATTATTCCGGACGCGCGCATATCTACCTGCATAACCTCGCGTCCGGAATGGATTCTGACGGCGCCATACGCAGTCTGGGCGAAGACCCCGTGAAGTTCAATGCCGAGGTTGACCGTTACTTCAACGCCGGAATCTTAGCCAGCACACAGGCGCCTAACCGCGCCCTGAATACGGAGCGCGACTTCAGAACCACCATTCTCACGTCCGACGAGGGGAAGCTGATGCGCGCCGATCTGCTGACTCCCGCCTCGGAAGCCGAATACCAGGCGCTGCTGAAAGCCGGCAAACACGTCACTGAGGATAACGAAGGCCTGGGAATTCTCGCCATGCAGAGGGGCGACACCGTGCTGGCGCGCAAGTACATGGAGGAAGCGCGCCGGGGCGGAACCAAAAACGTCAGCGCGCTGACTTCCTACTCAGCCCTCGAAAAAGATCCGGAGAATGCGATTACGATTCTCAAGGAAGCGCTCACGGCCGATCCCAAATACGCCCCGGCGCACTGGGCTCTGGGCGAACGCATAACCGATCCCCGGCGCCGTCTTGCCGAGTGGAAGCAAGCCGTGGCCTTGGCGCCGCGCAAGTACGATTGGTGGGCGCAATACGCGCAGCTTTGCATCGATCAGAAGCAATACGCTGAGGCCGGCCGCGCGTGGATAGCCGCCGCCCAGTCCGCGCCCGACGCCCAGACACGTGCGCAGTATCTGAACCTGCGCGGACAGATCGATCAACTGCGCCGGGAAGATGAAGATGCCGAGCGCCGCAAGGAAGCCGCCGCCGCGGCCGCCGATATGGAACGGCTCAAGTCCCAGGCAAAAAAGGAACTGGCGGAGCTCGAAGCGCGCGCCAATGCGCATCCCCTGTCGAAAGACGATGGCGTCAAGACCGTGGATTGGGACGAAGTCAACGGCTCCGAAACCGTGACCGGCAAGCTGATGCGGGTGGAGTGCATCGGCAAGCAGCTTCGCCTCGAAGTAAAGGATGACGCAGGAAAGACTCTGCGCCTGCTGGTGCCCGACCCTTCGCTGGTGGAAATGACCGGCGCCGACCCGACGGTCGCCTGTGGTCCGCAAAAGCCCAGGGCCGTCCGTATCAGTTACAAACCGAACAAAGAAAAAAACGGTGTTTCCGGCGAGGCAACCAGGATAGAATTCCGCTGATGAAGAACCTGCTGAAGCGGCTCATCGGCGGGGATCGCCCTAAAGTAATCGCCGTCATCGGGGTGACGCGCGCCGACGTGGAGGCAGGGGTGGCGCACGCGCAATCGAGTGAGTCCGAACTGCCGGTGTGGGCGTGGTGCGCGGAGAAAACTGCGGAGCCTGTCGAGGGCTGTGAACGTTTCGTTGCCGACGCCGGCGCCTTGCGCGTGTTCCGCGATCTGCAATCGGCTTGGCCCGGTCTGACGATCGTTTCATGGACCGGCAGCCGGGGCGATGCTGCCCTGAAGTTGGTTCCGTTCGCAATTCCGCCCTTCCGAATCGTGGTCTTCAATGAGGCGAAGGGCTTCTTTGCAGGCAGCCCCGTTCCGCTCGCCCGGCATGCGCGCCGCCGCTTGCGGGATGCCTCCCTCGCGAGCGCGCGGCGCCTTGTCGATTGGATCGGCGGTGCGGGGCAATGGCTTTATTCGCTGGCCTACCGCGCGGGTCAACGCTTTATCGACGTCGTGGTCTGGCTGTATTCGCTCGCGTATCGCGCGGGTGAAAGAGTGCGCGACGTTGCCCACGGATTCACCGTCTGGATCTGGAACGCCATGCTGGCCTTGCTGGCGTTCTTTGCCCAATGCACTCCTGCGCCGGCGCGCTTCGTTATGCATGGCCTGAAAAGTCTGGGCGGCCCCAGGGAGATTTCTGTCGGACCGCCGCGCGGCGTGAACTGCGTCGAGATTGCCGTTGCCAATCGCGGATGGCGCCGCGCCGAGGTTGCGCAAGCCGTGCACAATACCGATGTCGACTTTATTGTTTTCCGGCGGCAGGGTGAAGCCGCGCCAGCCGAGCCGCTGCTGGCGCTGGCTCGAGAAGCCAACGCCTTCGCGGTCGCACGCCAGTTGGCTTATTCGGGATGGCGTGAAAAGGTTGTCACCAAACACCCGTTCCGCAAATTGCAACCCGGTGAAGTGTCGGACGCCTTCGCACCCTATTCCTCGCTCATCGCGATCCGCCGCGACGTTCTCGCGCGTTTCGGAGTTCCGCACGTCCTCACATACGGTGCGGCGTTAATGATTCTCTCCTGGAAGGCAGCGGCAGCCGGTATGCGGAGTCTGGTTCTGGGGCACGACGGCGCCATTACGCAGGAGCCCGCCATGGCGCTCGAAGACGCCGAGCTGGTGGTTCGCCTGGCCACATCCCACGGTCTGCGCAGCATGGCCCCGGCTTATCCGCACCGCTCCCGAGGCAATGTGGCTTTCTCTCCCGCGCATCGGCGCGAGTTTCGCGATGGGAAACCCCGCGTCCTGGTAGTCTCGCCGTACCTGCCCTTCCCCCTTTCTCACGGCGGCGCGGTTCGTATGTACAACCTGTGCCGCGCCCTGTCGCATGAAGTCGATTTCGTGCTGGCCTGCTTCCGCGAAGCCGGCGAGGCGGTTCGCTATGACGAACTGCATGAGGTCTTCAGAGAGGTTTACGTGGTCGATGCGGACGAGAAATTCGTGGACGACGGCGTGCCAAATCAGGTAGCCGGGTATCGCAACACCGCCATGGCAGAACTGGTGCGGCGACTGTGCCTCGAACATCGTGTGGATATCGTGCAGCTCGAATATACACAGATGGCGGAATATCGCGACCATACCGGCGCCGTTCCGCTGGTTCTTGTGGAGCACGACATTACGTTCACCCTGTACGATCAGCTGGCGCAGTTTTCACCCGATCCCAAAGCCAAAACCGAGTATCTCCAGTGGCTTGCTTTCGAGCGCGAAGCGTTGCAATGTTCGAACGCCGTATGGACCATGTCGGAACGCGATCGGGAAACAGCTCTAAAGTTCGGCGCGCCACCGCGGAGCACCGTCGTGGTACCCAACGGTGTGGATCTCGATCGATTTCAGCCTGCCCTCGGACAGGGCCGCGGCAGCACGGTCCTGTTTGTCGGATCCTTCCGGCACTTACCGAACCTGCTGGCGTTCGAAGCGCTGCGAGAAACTATCATGCCCTCGCTCTGGCGTGCGTGTCCGGATGCGAAGCTGCACGTCATTGCCGGCCCCGACCATGAACGGGCCGCGCGCCTCGCGGGTAAGAGCGCGCTACTCGCGCCCGATTTGCGAATCGTTGTGCAGGGTTTTGTGGACGATGTACGCGCCGCATATCGGGACTGCGACGTGGTAGCGATTCCGCTGCCCTTGTCGGCGGGGACCAATATTAAAGTTATGGAAGCCATGGCGTGCGGTCGCGCCATCGTCAGCACGACTTCCGGATGCCAGGGGTTGGGCTTGCGCGACGAGACGGAAGTTCTGCTGCGCGAAATCGGCCCTGCCTTCGCCACCGCCATCGAACGCCTGCTGCGCGACGAGCAACTGCGCGCGACGATTGCCTGCCAGGCGCGCCAGACCGTCGAGCACCGCTTTGGATGGGATTCATCCGCCCGCGAGGCTCTTCGAAGCTACGACGCGTTGCTCGGCCGCCGGATCGAAACCGAGCAGCCGGCCCGTGTCGCTCTCGAAACGGTACCGCCCGCCGGCTAACTCGTTTTGCGCGCGCTGAAACGTGCGCCCAGCGCGCCACCGGCCGCACAGATTCCTACCACCAGGCTGAAGACCAGCGCCAGCATCACCAGACATACCGTTGCCAGCATGGCCGGGTCCGCGATCACCTGCTTCATACGCGGGTCCTGCTGGATCATCTCGTCGAAAAATTGCTTCCCCACGAAAACCATCTGAAGCGTAACGAGCAGCACGGTCCCCACAAACGCCAGAACGCCCGTGATGGAGCCAAGCCGCGCACCGGCCGAGACACTGAGCGACAAACCGGTGATCCGCCGGTAGATCTGCACCGCCCCCCACCCTGCTGCCAGCCACCACAGGAAAGAAAGCAGGCCCAGCACCGGAATCATTTCCAGCAGCATGGTCGCGAGCGACATTAGAAACGCCACGCGCAGCGCGATAGGATTGCTGAAGCTTACGGGAATTTGCGCCAGCTTCTCCTGCAGCGTCGGTGGCCGCGGAGGAGTGGGAGCAGGAGTTTCAACGATCTCAGCTTCAGACGTGGGCCGCCCGCAGCGATGACAGAAGCTTGCGTTCTCGACCAGTTGTGTACCGCAGGTGCAATAGTCCGGCATGGCGCGCCCACTCAAGGCGCATCTTCAGTTTGACGCACGCTCGCCCACGGTGGCAACCCCGATTGGTCGGGCGTGCCTTAGTTTAGAGCGTCCACTCTTACTTCAGAGCCTCGAGTAACGCCCGCTGCCGCCCCAGGCGTTCTTCCCGCGCCTGCGCGAAGCGCTGAATCCCGGCGAAAATCGACGCCTGATCCAGATGCGCCTCCGCGATCACTTCCGGTTCCAGACCGCCGGTGAGCCACTGGTTATCCCAATCCGAGGTCAGCGAGAAGGCATCGGTCATCGGGCCCAGATCGCGGATCGGCCACATGCGGCGCGTCCCTGTGCTCACCACCATGGCGTCGTAGTACGCTTCGGGAGGCAACACGGAATGGCGATACTGCTCCGGCTGTCTGTCGAACAGTTCTTCGCTGATCGCCGAGATTACCTTAACATTGACACCGGCTTCTTCAAGGCGCGGTATCTGCCTCACCAGATTCACCGTCGAGCTGGAGCCCTGCGCGATCACGTACCCATGCCGTGGGCCGGGCGCGAAATCGCGAATCACATACAACCCCTTGGCGGCCGCCTTCAGGTCTTTGTCGGCGAACTGATTTCTGTCGGCCACGGGGAAATCCGGGCGCGCCACTTCGATCGAAATGATGCCCACTTTGGGGTCGCGTGCGGCAATTTCCGCCGCCGCAAAATACCCCGCCGCCACATCGTTGTAATCCCAGAAGTTCAGGTGAATCGTCTGGCCCCGGGGAAACAGCTTCCACACCTGAGTAGCGAAGATGCCGAAGTGCGTCCGTCCGTCGGCAGCCGTCTCCGGCCCCGAATGTCCCGCCAGAATGTGCAGCACGCCCATGCGGAACTTGCTGTCCTGGCTCTGCTGGCTCCACACGCGCGCCGGCGTATACATCAGCGGAGTGAAGGCTCCGTAAGTTCCGCTGAGCGCCCATAATCCCGAAAACGCCTGAGGGTCGACACTCACGCTCTGCCCCACCAACCCAATGGCCGTCGCCACATTGCCGGCTTCCTGAATCGATGCTTTGATGCGCGTGCCCAGCGGATTGGTCTCGGGATCGTAGTGGCCCCAGATGCTGCCGTGCTCCACATTGATCGATTCCGAAAGATCGGCCGCCAGCGTGATGAAGCGGTTGTCGGTGACGTAATTCATCCACTTGATGATTTCCGAAATGCCGCGGCGCGTGCCGGCCATCTCGCCCGGCTTGCGGAACAGCGTGACCGCAACTTGTTTCTCGGCGCCCGAAAGCCGATTGGTGGCCGTGAGTATCTGCGGTTCCACCGGGAGATTCGCCACCTTGAGGCGGTCGTCGAGAAACGGATCTGCCTTCGCATCGAAATGCATGGGCAACTCGTCTTTGATCGAATCGCCGATTTCCACCAGCCGGTCGGCCAGCCAATCCCCCAGACCGTTGCGATCGAGCAGCGACATCACTACGTCGATGTTGGTCTTGAACTGGATCAGCCGCTCGCGGGGGTCCGTCACCGCGCCCTGTCGAATACCGGAGAATTCCACCCCGTAGTGCTCCTCGAACGTCTTCGCCAGCGCGACGAAGTAATCCGAGTTCATCTTCATCCCATAAGGATGGCTTTGATAACTGACCAGCTGATTGCCATGCCCCGGAATCTTGCCATTGACGGCGCGGGGCCAATAGCCCTTAGTGGTCCTGCCGATGACAATCATGGGACGGCGGTCGGTCGGGTCCCAATCCTCCATGGTCTTGAGCACCGACACCACCTGCGCGTAATCGTTGCCGTTTTCGAGAGTGAAAACGTTCCAGCCGTAGGAGGTCCATTGCTGGACCAGATCGTAATCGCGATACTTGCCGGCAATCACGCCGCCCAACAGCACGTCGTCGATACCGGCGTTATTCTCGGAAAGCAGAATGCGCAACCGCTTGCCGACCTGCATGGCCAGGGCCTGCGTCTTGAGTTCCTGCGCGTGGCCCTCCGTCATGGCAAATTCGCCTTCTAGTGCGATGACCTTCAGGGAATCCGGCGCGCCGACCATATCCCAGAAGGCGGCCTTACCGCCGGCCGTGGCGATACCCACGCCGGAAGGTCCGCCGTTCACATCATTGGTCACATCAACGCTCTCAGCGTGTCCCGCCAGCGCTTTGATACCGCGCACTTTGGCCTGCTCGAAAAGAGGATGGTCTTCGAGGCCCTGATCCTGCAGTAATGAATGCAGAGCTCCCGCGCCGCGCCGGAATCCCAAAGCGTCGATGGGCAGAATAGCGACGTTCGGATCCACGTAATAGCGCTTGTTACCGGTCAGCTTATATTTACGCTCCAGCGCCTGGCCCATGATCATCCAGAGCGCGTAGCCGGTGGGGACATTATGTCCGCCCGCCAGCATGAACTTATCGCAATAAGGATGCTTGGGGCGCCGGTAGTCGAACCGCATGCCGCCCAGTTCCGGCCCGGCCAGATGCGCCGCCACGTTGTAAGGCGTGTACGCCAATGGCCCACCGAAGTGCCCGGTCTGCGCATAATTGCCCAGCAGCACCAGGGTCATGCAGGTCATGTAACCGATATCTTCAAGACTTTCGCGATCGAAATTCAGCGCCGGCGCGTCGGACGGCGAGACGAGGGTGTGCGTGGCTATGCCCAATTCGAGGTTCTCCAAATCAAACGCACAGTATATCGTGTGGTCCGCAGCGGACTGGCGTTTTCCCCGGACGTGCGGCTGTCAGCCGCGTTGGGCGGCTCAAACCTGTAAGGGATTCCGGCTGATAGCCGCGTGACCGCCGGTAGATTATGCCACAAGCAAAAGCTTCTTACGGCGCTTGGCGTCGTACATCCGCTCATCGGCTTTCTCGAGGAGCGTTTCGGCATCGGCTCCGTCTTCCGGATAGCGCGACACTCCGGCGCTGATGCTGATCTGGGCATCGCACTGCGCGTCGGCGGAAATCCGGCTGCCGATCCGATCCAGCTTGGTGAGTACTTCCGCCACGCACGGTCCCGCCTCCGGCATGATCACGACGAATTCGTCGCCGCCCAGACGAGCGATGAAATCTCCGGCGCGGCAATTAGCCCGCAGTGCGTTTGCCACCGCCTGCAGGACGCGATTGCCCGCCAGATGCCCGTACTCGTCGTTGGCCTTCTTGAAACCATCCAGATCCATGACGATTACGGCAAAAGTCCCAACCCTGCGCGAACTGTTGGACACCTCATGTTCGAGTTGACTGAAGAGCGAGCGGGCATTGCGCAGACCGGTCAATTCGTCGGTATCGGCCGCGCTGGTGGCTCGTTCAAAGCATAGTGAATTCTCTATAGCCAGACCGGCTTTCGGTGAAATAGCCAGCAGGATGCGCCGGTGGTCTGAGCTGAAAGCTTCCGCCTGCAGATGATAGAGAGTCAGCACGCCCACCACGCGGTCGCGCGCTCGCAGCGGCACGGAAATGGCCGAGCGCAGAGGCGTTACCAGACGCGGGTCGTTGAGGTAACCCGGCTCGACCGAGGGATTGCCGTTAACCACCGGCAAATCGTTCTCGGCCACCCAGCCGGAGAGCCCATGACCCAGGGGAATCTCGAGCGACGAAAACAGGCGGAAGCTCTCCCCCTTCACAAAACGGGGCACTAATTTATCGCCCTGCATGATGTAGATCGCGATGGCATCGTGCGCAATAATTTTGTCGAGGCGGACGGCCAGCAGTGCCAGCGTCTCTTCGAGGCTGAGAGAACTGCCCAGATCGTTGGTAACTTCGATCAGCAGCTGAAATTCGCGGCGCGCGCCCGAAATTGCCAGGCTGAAGTTGTTGCGGGCCGGCGTTTCGAAAGCAGGCGCCGCCGGGGCAAACCCGGTCGCCGGAGCGAGGCCGCGCTCTACTTTTACATTCGACGATAACCTGACCACTTCCGTACCTTCCACCGCCTTGGCTTTCTGTTCCAGTTCGCGGAAGCGCCGGTCGAGTATGGCTACAATGCGGGGATCGTAACTCTTGCCGGATTCGCTTCTGACGATCCGCATGGCTTCTTCGAGAGGCAGAGCCGTTCGATACTGCCGGTTGGAAGCCAGCGCATCGAGGCAATCAACCGCGGAGAGAATGCGTGCGCCGATGGGTATCTCCTCGCCGGCCAGTCCATCGGGGTAGCCGGTCCCGTCGTACTTTTCGTGATGCGAGCGCACGATGGGAACAACCGGGTAGGGAAAATGGACGCGCTCCAGGATCTCCGCACCCACTACCGGATGCACTTTCATCTTCTCGAACTCATCCGGAGTCAGCTTGCCGGGTTTGGAAATGATGTACTCGGGAACCGCCAGCTTGCCCACATCGTGCAGCAGTGCCGCCGCTTCCAGGGCTTGCATTTCCAACTCGGAAAGATTCAGCTCCTTGCCGATTTCCGAAGCGTAGACCTGCACGCGGCGCAGGTGCGCCGCCGTAGTATCGTCTTTGGCGTCGATGGCCAGCGCGAGCGTTTCGATGGTCCGAAGGTGTAATCCTGCCATATCCAGGATGTGCTTTTGCTGTTCCTCGACGCGTCCGAGATAGATACTGTAGGACCGGTACACGAGGTAAAGGGCTGGAATACCCATGATCAGGGCCGGCCACCCGACCTTCGCCTGCAGAAGATGTATCGCGCCCGCAATGCCCCCCCCGACGAGGTATTGCGGGGATGTCCACAGATAGGAATCGCGCCACGTCGGGAAAAGACGCCTCCCGGTAGTGAAGCTGATTATGCCCGCCACGATGACCGTGTTCATGAAGAAGTATGCCAGCGACGCGCCCATCAGCCCCAGGCACCCGGTCGGATCCGCCAAGGCCAAAAAGCGCGAATGCAGAGCTCCGTCCGCCATCAGAATGGGCAAAACCATCGCGGAGGTACTGAAGACTACCTGGAACCAGCGCGGCCTCCGCGTGGCGTAGATACAGCATTGCCCGATAGCGCTCGCGAAACCCACAATGATGCCTGCGCTCGCATTCATGCTCAGCAGCGAAGCGATGACGACCACATAGTTCATCGACAGCGTGACCAGTAACCCGGGCAGACGAATCTTCAGTCCCGAAGCTACCATGGCGGCGAATATATAGAGTGCCAGCCGCCTCAGGTCCGCGCCGTGGAACTCCATGGTATGGAGAACCATCGCGTAGGACAGAAGGCCGGTAAGTACCACCGTCCACCAGTAGGCGATGGCTTTCCCCGGCATGTTCATGGAACTCATGACTTGGGTCTCTTTATCCATTCACACTAGTAAGTGTGTCATTAATCGGCTTCTCACAACAGTTATCCACGGTTAGCGCCCCGGCCTTCCGGAAGCCCTTACTGTTCACCATCGACAGCGACGCCCATGCTCTCCGAAGCCTCGGTCGACGTCGTGCCCCACACTACGTTGCTGCCCCATACAACGTTGAAACCCGTCATGGAACTGGTACCCCACACTACATTCGATCCCCAGACTACGTTGTTGGCCAGCAAGACGCTGCTGCCCCAGACCACGTTCGATCCCCACACCACGTTCGATCCCCAAACCACATTCGAGCCGCTAACGCCCTGCAGCGTCACCTTGCCTGTAGATGAGTTATACGTCACGGACGGCGATTTCGCCGAACCCGACGGGAGCGAACTGAGTTGACTGGCCGCTTCCAGATTCACTTCGCCGGCGCCAATGGTGAAAATGTCGTAGTAGCTGGTGTAGCTGAGATGGGTAACCGGATCCACCGCCACGCTGCTGGTGGGGAAGTTATTCTTCGACGACGTCGCCATCAGAATCGCTTTCACCTGGTCGGGCGTGATATACGGATCTGCCTGATAGGCCATGGCAGCCGCGGCGGCCACCACCGGGGTAGCCATGCTGGTGCCGCTCAGCGTAAAGTAGTTCCCCGTGACGCGATTTGCCGGATAGAGATTGGACAGAGTCATACCCGCGGGCAAAGTGGAAACTACCAGGTTGCCCGGCGCAATCAGGTCGGGCTTCACGTAATGGTCGTACAGCGTGGGTCCCTTCGAACTGTAGCTGGCGATCAGATCGTCCGTGCGCACCGTGGTTGCTTCGGCCTTCACGCAGCCGACGGTGATCACGTAAGGATCGTTGCCGGGCGCGCCGATGGTGCCATAACCTTCCGTGTTCGCCGTGTTGTTGCGTCCCTGGTTACCGGCCGCCACTACCACCGTGATACCGGCATTCCAGGCGGCTTCCACGGCCTGATCGAGCGGGTCCAGCGCAGCGGCTTCGTAGACCGGGCGGCCCAGCGACAGGTTGATCACGCGGATGTTGTATTGGCTTTGCAGCGAAATCGCAGTCTGGATCGCAGCGATCACATTTGAGTCCGTGCCGTTGCCGTTCACATCCAGCACGCGAAGGTTGATGATGTTGACCTGCGGTGCGATTCCGATGTACACGGTGCCGTTGCCGTTCCCGCCGAGAATGCCGGCCACATGCGTGCCGTGCCCGTACTGATCGGCCGGTGTGCCCCCGATAAAGGACTGCTGGTAGACGATGCGGTCGGTCGAGCCGTTGTGGAAATCTGGCAGATCGGCAATGCCGCTGTCTATAATCGCTACTCCCACACCTGCGCCGTTATAGCCGCTCGAGTTAACCACGTTAGAGTAAACGGTGCCGTCGGTAATCTGATCGAAGGACGGCTGAATCGCCCGATCGGGAGTTATATAAGCCACGTCCGGATCGTTGGCCAGCGTCTGTAACGCGGACGCCGGGACCGTATAATGCGCCCCTTTGATGAAGTCCATCTTGCTGTGCAGCTTTCCACCCAGCGCGGCAACTTTCTGATGATGAGCCTCCGTCGGCGTGACTTTGTACTGTACGATCACCTCGACATTGCTCGACCGGCCGTTCAGGTCGCTCGAGAGCTTTTCGCTTCCCGCCCATACTACGGTAGCGGCGAATGTCAGCGCCAGCCAGCCAACCACTAACTTCGATATCTTTTTCATTTGTCTTTTCCCTTTTTCAGGTACAGCCCGATCATAGGGACACGGAGGCTATGCGTTCAATGCGGCTGGTTGGTGGTGGGTGATGGCCATCGGTTAACAATACCGGCTCATTGCACCGCTCGGTTAGTGGCGCTACGCCCAATTTGTCTAAATAAATCAAGGGCTTGACAGTTCGGTTATACAGGCTGGTGTTAACTGCGGAAAATCGGACCCGGGCGGCGGAATGTTACTCGTACACGAAAGTTAACAGAGTTGGCTGGGGGTTAGTTTTCAAGTACCGCGCTTATTGCCGTAAAGATGCACGTGCAGGCGAGGGCTGAACCGGTACCCGTGTTCCTTGCACAACTCTGCGATCCATTCGCCGCGCCGATTGAGGACATCGGCACTGATTCCTTCCGGCATGAGAACAATCTTATGCGCCGGCGCGCCGATTGCCGAAGCGAGGGACTGCACTTCGCTGAGATCTTCCTCCCGCGCCATGACGAACTTCAACTGATAGTCATAGTCCGCCATCAGGCGCCGCAGAACCTCAGGCTGTAACCGCAAACGTTCGTGTTGAGCCTTGAAGACTCCTTCCGGCGTCGAATTTGAGAGCTTCGGGCTGATGCTCATCAA
Organism: Terriglobia bacterium; assembly: GCA_963719785.1. Lineage (GTDB taxonomy): Bacteria > Acidobacteriota > Terriglobia > Bryobacterales > Bryobacteraceae > BOG-234. The sequence goes on along the minus strand of CAVRCX010000016.1, from coordinate 34,506 downwards.
ATCGCAGGCCACCGGCGCCCAGACCGTCCCGGCGGTTTCGATGGTAATGTGCATGCCGCGCGCGCGCAGGCGCTCCGAAAGTTCCACAATCCCGGGAGCGATCATCGGCTCGCCCCCTGTCAACACCACATGCCGAGCCGCCTTATACCCATTCGCGCGCTCCAGAATGGCGGCGATCGAAAGCTCCTCGCCTTCCGGGTTCCACGACGTATACGGCGTATCGCACCACGAGCAGCGCAGATTGCAGCCGCTGGTGCGGATGAAGAGGGAAGGCACGCCAACCAGCATCCCCTCGCCCTGTACGGAATAAAAGATCTCAGCGATCTTCATTGCTTATAACGCCGGGTCGGCGAGACCGGCCTCGCGGAAACCCCTGGCCCGGAGCAGGCAGGAATCGCACTGGCCGCACGGCCGTCCCGCCGCATCCGGATCGTAACAACTGTGCGTCAATCCAAACGGCACCCCGAGTTCCGCACCCAACTGCACAATCTGCGCCTTCGACATCTGAATCAGCGGCGTGTGGATCTTCACCCGCGTGCGGCCTTCCACGCCGGACTTCGTCGCCAGATTCGCCATGCGTTCGAAAGCCTCGATGAATTCCGGACGGCAATCCGGATAGCCCGAATAATCGAGCGCGTTCACTCCGATGAAGATGTCGCTCGACTCCAAAATCTCCGCCCATGCCAGTGCGAAGGAGAGGAAAATCGTGTTGCGCGCTGGCACGTAGGTGACGGGGATGCCGGCGTTCATCACCGCTTCATCGCGCCCCTTCGGCACGTCGATGTCATCGGTCAGAGCGGAGTGGCCGAACACGCGCAGGTCGATCTTCACCACGCGATGCGCGGCTGCGCCCAGCGTTTGCGCCACGCGACGGGCGGCGTCGAGTTCCACGCGATGCCTCTGTCCGTAATCGAAAGAAAGCGCGTACGACTCATAGCCGTGCTTACGCGAATACGCCAGACAAGTGGCCGAATCCAGACCTCCGCTCAGTAGACAGACAGCTTTCATTGAGACCGGCCGCAAACGCCGATTATAGCGACCCGCCACGCCCAGGAATGCATAATCAGGGAGTGGCGGAATTCGCAGGCAAGGAACGTGGCATCAGGCTGCGGCTCGTGGCGGCCGCTGTCGCCCTCGTGGCCGCCTTCATCGCCCTGAACTATCGCGCTTACGACGGCTTTTTCCAGGACGACGAACTGTCAAATCTGGATTGGGCGCCGCTTCTTCCCGCGGCCGACTTTCTCAAAGGTCTGATCACGCCGCTCTTCGCCACGGATAATTTCAGGCCGCCCGGCCACCTCTACTTCTCATTGATGGGCCGCGCCTTCGGACTGGACTTTCCACCATGGATGACGCCCGTCTTCGCCACCCACCTGATTAACGCCGCACTCCTGTTCTGGCTGCTGCGCAAGCTGGCCATCGAGCCATGGTGCGCGCTCGCCGGCGTCGCCTTTTTCACTCTCAGCGCCAGCGCCATGGACGCGTACTGGAAACCCATGTACTGCTTCGACCTGCTGTGCACTACCTTCAGCCTGGCCAGCATTCTGCTCTGGGCGTACCGGCGCTGGGTCCTCAGCTTCATCGCCTTCTGGCTGGCCTACAAATCGAAAGAACTCGCGGTGATGCTGCCCGCCGTGCTGGTGGCTTACGAATACTGGCTGGGAGATCGCAAATTCCTGCCGCTGATTCCCTTTTTGACCGTGTCGCTCTCATTCGGACTCCAGGGCATTCTGCGCAATCCGAACAAAAATAACGAATACTCCTTCCATTTCACACTGGACGCATTGAAGACCACCCTACCGTTTTACAGGCGCCGTTTCCTGCTGTTTCGCTACAGCAGCCTGGCATTGTTGGCCCTCGCCCTGGTGCGCGACCGCCGAGTATGGTTCGGCCTGACCGCGGCTCTCTGCTTCGTCTTCACACTGCTCTTCCTGCCCGGCCGGCTGTACGAGGCTTACGCGTACCTGCCGCTGACCGGCGTCGTGATCGCCTTCACCGCCGCGGCCTCGCGCCTGAATCCCGCGTGGCTGTGGCTCGCCCTCGCCCTGTGGATGCCGCTGAACATTCGCCAACTGCATCGCGAGCAAAGACAAAAGCTCAGTAATGACGACGAGGCGTATGCTTTTGTTGCACCGCTGCAGACGTGGGCGGCGCAGCATCCGGCTATCCTGACCCTCGTCTACACTGGGCTTCCCCGCGGATTTCATCCCTGGGGAGTCACCGGCGCCTGGGACGTCGCCCACCACACTCTCGGGCTGCACGCGTACTATCGCGACTGGCCGGAAACGCCGCACGTCATGCAGGAAGACACGGTCGCGCTGGCCACGTGGGACGCGGCATCGAAAACGCTCTCCATACAAATCCACGACCCGTCTTCGGATAAACTCACCCCAGGTAAATGAAGATTCCCAAACTGCGCTGGATCATCGCCGCCATGCTGTTCTTCGCCACCGCGGTCAACTACGCCGACCGCCAGGCGCTGGCGGTGGTATCGGACAAAATCCGCGCGCAGTTCGCCATGAGCGAAATCGATTACTCGCGCATCCTCGCCGGCTTTTTCCTTGCCTACGCGATCATGTATGTGGTTTCCGGCTATATCGTCGATCGTCTGGGCGCCAAGAAGAGCTTCTCCCTGTTCATCGGAGTGTGGTCGCTCGCTGCCATGCTGCACGCTTTCGCCACCGGCGTCTGGAGCTTCGGCGCCGCCCGCTTCCTGCTCGGATTGGGCGAACCGGGCAACTGGCCCGCCGCCACCAAAGCCATCTCGGAGTGGTTTGCGCCGAAGCAGCGCGCCCTCGGCACGGGCATATTCAACGCGGGTTCTTCGGCAGGTTCGGTTCTGGCGCCGCCGGTGGTTTCGTGGCTCACCATCCGCTACGGGTGGCAATTCGCCTTCATTGCAGTGGCCGCGGCAGGCTTCGTCTGGCTCATATTCTGGTGGATCCTCTACGACTCGCCGGGCCGAAGCCGCTTCCTGAGTGAGAGCGAATATCTCGAATTCAAAGACGACGTGCCCGCGCCCGAAGAGACCAAACCGGCATCCGCCCAAAAAGTGAACTGGGGCCACGTGGTGCGTACCCGCGAAGCCATCGCCCTCTGCCTCGCCCGCACATTTACCGATCCCGTAATTTACTTCGTGATCTTCTGGCTGCCCGCTTATCTGGTGAAGGAGCGCGGCTTCGATCAAAAAATGATCGGCCAATACTCCTGGGTGCCGTTCGTGTTCGGCGGCATCGCCTACCTGCTGGGCGGCTGGCTCTCGGGATGGCTGATGGGACGCGGCTGGTCCCTCCCTTCCGCGCGCAAGCGCATCATGCTGATCGGGGCGTTGTGCCTGCCGGTCGCCATCGTCGCCCCACTCGTCCCCAGCGCCGGTCTGGCGATCGCCGCCATCTGCTTCATCACCTTCGGACACGGCTTCTGGACGGCGAACATCCAAACCCTCCCCGCCGATCTCTTCCCCCCGCAGGACGTCGGAACAGTCGCTGGATTCTCCGGCATGGGAGGTGCGATAGGCGGCATGGTCGCCAACCTCGGAACCGGCTACATCGTTTCAAGATTCTCCTATGCGCCGATTTTCCTGATTGCGGGGCTGATGCATCCCATGTGCATGGTAATTATTTTTAAAATGCTGCCTGATTCCAGGTTCCGGTTTCATCAACCTGCGTTAGCGTGTTCCTGATTCAGGGCTGTACGACCTGGGGCGGGGTCAAGATCCAGAATTGATTCGGGTAGCCGAACGTGACCGACTGCGGATTGTCCGGATCAAGTTCCTGCCCTAAAACGAAGTGAAAGACTAACTGGACCAGCTTGCTCCCGCAGTTCTTCTTAAATGCAGATCGTCGAAGCGCCTGCTCGATAGCCGCAGAAAAAAGCCGCCGTGCCGTAGCCGTGGCCTCCCCGAACTCGAACTCAGTTTTCTGCACCGAGCCATCGGAGGCCAGCGTTGCGGTGGCCATGACGCTTCCTGAGATACGTGCCGCTTGCGCAAGCCTCGGATAGAGCGGCATGCGTAAGCGCTCGACGCAGGACATGTTGGGATCGTTTTGAGCTGATGCCGTCCACGGGCCAGCCGCGGACATAACTGCAAGGGCAAGAAGCGCACGCATTTCCTGGTTCCTCCATTGCTACGGTACCCTGGCGATCGCTGGCGCTGCCCGACGTGCGGGCCTTGCTGCTATCGCGGTGGTAAGGCAGAAGGAGCCACCTTCGGCGATCTTCGGGACGCATACCCACGACTCACCGAATCCAATATCCGCGCTTGTCTGGCATACGCCGCGACGCGATAGCGCGAAGAAGTCCACAGCGTGGCTCATTGGCTGAATCGCTGCGGAAGCGTTTTCCCCTCGCTCTTGCCGTGTTCCGACAGTTCGGTCCGAATGCCGGCTTGAATAAAACGAGTGCCGTCCCATCGAAAAGTCACAACATCCATCGCGGAGACGCAACAGTGGGCGTCTCCAGGAATGTAGTGGGCCGAATGAATCACCAGCGTGTTCGTGCCTGGCTCGAATGAGTCTGTTGGCCCGCCTGCCTGAAAATGCGTGTCCCAGGAAATCTCCTGCACTACGCGCAAACGGCCGCCCGATAAATAAGACTTGCGCGATCCTGCCCTGACTGGAACTGCCACCAGCCGCGGACCAGGAAAGAATGACGAGGGCTGAGGATTCGCTGAGGTAGTGGACTGAGTCCAAGTCCATCGACTCATGGTCGAAGGGCTGGTTGCGCTCGTAGTGCCCACTCCTCAATCGGAACACTGCGACTGCTTTTCCGTCCTTGTCGAAGTCGAAAAACCTGAGATTCCGGAAGTTAACCTTGCGGATCGACGAGTAAGAGCCAGGGTACGAAAACAGGATCTGCTTATCGGAAAAGGTCGGGCCGGTTACATCTCCGGATATGGCGTATGGCACCGGCGACATCTGGGCGAATACATTCGCCAACGCCAGAGATATCAGGGCAACCAGTCGCATTAGAGACCTTCAGACCAATTTCAGCCCCGCGATTTTACTGAATCGCCGAAAGCCCTTATCGCGCGTGAGCAGAGGCGTCTTGTGGTCGAGGCACGATTGCGCAATCAGCGTATCGGCTAACCGGGCGGCGAACCCGCGCTGCGCCAATTGCGCCCGCAGTTTCCCGGCTCGCCGCCAATACCCATCCCCCAGCGTCAACTCCGGAAGCGAGCGTATCAGCTTCTCGGCTTCATCGGGCAAACAGGGATCGCTGAGCAACTCGGACACGACCACCGGCGGCAGGGCGACCACCTTTCTCTCCAGCAGCTTGTCCAGAAACTCCACGTCGGCGCCGCTATCGCCGGCAAGGTAGGCAATAATGCAGTTCGTATCCGCGCAAACCAAATCAGTCCCGCCGCAGATCGTCGACGTTGATGGACAGCTTCACTTTGCCGCGCAGGCGACGTAGTCCCTCATAGGCATGAGAGGCCGCCATCGCCTCCAGCCCTTCGCGAATGGTGGGCGTGATTCCCTTGCCCGTAGCCATGGTCGCCCGTTCCAGCAGATCCGCGGGCAACACAACCGTGACCTTTTTCAAATCATTCATACCGTACTCGGATACCAGTATCACACACCAGCATCCGCCGCCCCGCTAATTCCTCCGGATCGAGAGTTTCCCGCGCTTGGTCGTAAGCGTAATCAACGGACCGTTCCCCACCCGTCCCGCAATCGTCGCCGAGTGCCCGTCCGAATGATTTGCCAGAGGCGATCCAAAATCGTTATCCACCTCGCCTTGCTCCGTTCTGCCCTCCAGCTCAAATTCAGCCTTCTCCGGCACCGTCAAAGTAATGTCGCCATTCAGGCGCAAATGAATATCCATCTTCGGCAACGGCGTCTTAGTCTGCGTCACCTGAACATCTCCGCGATCCAGACTGAGCTCCAGCGAATTCGTCACATCGTTAGCCTGAATGTCACGCACCTGCGACTCGAAGCGCACCGGCCCCACCACGTTATCGAGCTTCATATCCCGCAGATCGAGCGTCACGCTCCCCGGAATCTGCTCCGCCCGAAAGTCCGAGCGCGCCGATTGGAAGTGCAGAGGCTTAGCCAGCCCACGGAATTCCATCGTGCCCGAGTACTCGCCGTTAACCGTCACCTGCCCCTGAATGTTTTCGATCTGAACGTCGCCTCCGCGCCCCTCCAGATCCAGATTCCCTTTCACATCCGCAGCCCGGACCAGGCCGCTGCGCGAAGATTCGATCTTCACGTCTTTGCCGATTCCGTTGAGCCGCACATCGCCACGGCCGTTGCTGACATCGACCGAACCGCCCACATCGTCGACGGTCAGATCGCCGGAACGCCCGCGCGCTTCCACATCGAGCCCCTTCGGAATGGTGATATCGAGATCCGTCGACACCGACAGCATGCGCATGCTCCGCGGCTCTTCGGCGCGAATCACCATCAGATCGCCCTGCCGTTCCACGCGAACCTGGCTTTGGGTGTTGGCGAGATCGGCATCAGTACGGTTGAAGGCGCGCACAGTCTTTCGCCCGGTCACTTTCACGTCCGCCCCGTCTTCGCCCTTCACCGACAAATTGCCGTGGATGTTATCGAGCACCACCCGCGTAATCCCCTGAGTGCCGCTGTTGGCGCTCACGTCGTACTCATAATCGGTGCCCAGGATGCTCACGCCGCTGGCATCGATGCGGCCGATGTGGAAGCCATGGCGCGTGCCGCCCCATATGGCGAACATCACGAGCACAAACGTCCAGAAGAAGCCCATGCCCACCAGCGGCCGCGGCGGCGGAGCCACTCCCCGGCTGACGTGGTAAAGAACTTCGACCAGTCCCACCACACCAATAGCGATCAAAAGCACCGGCCAATAATCCGCCAGCAATGTCCAGAACGGAATATCGTGCCAGATATTGTTGATCAGAAACACCACGCCGATCAGGATCAACACCAGGGGTCCAGTAACAGATCTGGGCCTCATGGCCTGACCCCCGTTGCCGGAGGAGGAGGCGGCGGATAGTAATCGCCGCGCCGGCGCCGTCCGCCCAGCAGCTTCAGAATACCCACCACAATCAACAGCACGGGCCAGGTCTGGCTGAAACGGAATTCGGTGAAACGGTCGATCAGGAAGAGCACGCCGATGGTGATCAGAATGATCGGCCCGGTGATGGCCCGCATTAATTGCCGGCTCTGGTCGTTCATCGGCGCACCTCGCCATCCACCGATCGCGATTTGTGTTCCGCCGGATTAACCCGCGCATAAAGCAGGTAAACGCCCGCCAGAATCAGAATCGCCGGCCAGTAACGCTCGAACTCATCGAGGCTGATCACGCCGGTGTTTTCAAGCAGCAGCACAAAGCCGATTCCGATCAGCAGAATAGCTCCGACGGGAAACCTGCCGTGGCTCTGATGAATATCAAAGAGACTGGAAAACTCCTCTACCGCGATGCCATAACGGCGCTTGCGGGCCGTGTGAAAAGCCTCGAAAGCCTGGTAGATCACCCAAACCCCGATCATCACGCCGATGAAGGCCGCGAGCCCTTCGTGATGGAGGTTGCTCTCGATGCTGACCAGCAGTCCGAAAATCACCGCGTGAATCAACCCTTTGGCGTACTGGCCGTTATAAATGGCGCCCACGCCGGGAGCGAAACCCAGAATTAAAGCCAGTGCGGGATGGACACTCGGATCCGCCACAGGATGGTCTGAAACCGGCGCTGTATAAGGCGACCCCGCATAGCTTGCAATGGGCGGGGGCGGCGGCGCGGCCACAGGAAGATGCTCCGCGCAATACACCGAGCCGAGCGCAGGCCGCTGGCACTCCTCGCACATCGGCTTCCCGCATTCACGGCAAAACGCCACAGCGGGCACTTCGGGATGGTTCGCGCAATTCATTTCTTCTCCTGTTTGTCCTCTACCTTTGCGGGTTCCAGCTTCCGGCTGTTGGCCCGCGCATCCGCCGCCGCATCGTCGGCGTCGCTCTGCTGTTGCTTCCACTCATTGAGCTGGGTCCTGATCTCATACACCAGCCGCATGCTCTCGTAACTCTTCATGGTCTGGTCCCACAGCCGGTTGGTCTTGTAATCGAGCGACGACCACAACCGCACAGGATCCAGATCCGCCGCCGTCAGCGTATTCTTCGGACCACCCGCGCACCGGCTCAGCATGGTGATCGACATCATGGTCAGCATCGCCCCCATCACGAAGCGCGGCTTCAGAACTGGAGCGAACAGCCGGTTAATCCAGCCCCGTATACCCTTGGCGCGCAGCTTGAATTCCCATCCGGAGTTGGTGGCATGCAGAATCTTTCCCACCAGCGCGGGCGGCGGCTCCACGTCGGCGGCGATCTCCATGAACGCCACGGCGCTTTGCGCATCTTCCGTCAACGACGCACAGGCGGCGCAGGATTCCAGATGGCCGACGAATTCGGCAGACGCAGTTCCGCTGTCGATGTAATCCGCCAGCTGAATTTCGAATTCTTCGCAGCCCATCTCGTTACTCACTTATACTGCCGTCCGGTGCTTCTTCAGCAGCCTCGCCAATTCCGCGCGGCCGCGGTTCAGACGGGATTTCACCGTGCCTTCGGGGATGCCCAACACATCGGCAATCTCCCGGTACTCCATCTCCTGCAGATCGCGCAGGATTATGGTCTCGCGCAGCTCCGGCGAAAGCTTCTTCAGCGCGCCCTGCAACAGCTCGCTCGCTTCCCGCCCCGCCAGCACGCTGTCCGGCCGGCTCACCGCCACGAAACCTTCTTCCACCCGCGGCAGCTGTTCTTCAATCGAATCCGTCACCCGCTGATTTCTCGTGCGGCGATAGTGATCGATCAGCAGATTGCGCGTCAACCGCGTCAGCCAGGTGGCAAACGATCCTTCCGTGGAACGGAACCCGCCGAGTGCGCGGAAAACCCGCAGGAACACATCCTGGGTAAGATCCTGCGCCTCGGAATCCCTGCCGGTGAACCGGTAGCAGATCCCATAAACACGCCGGGTGTGCAGGCGCACGAGTTCTTCCCAGGCGGCGTCTTCCCCGCTGAGGCAGCGCGCCACCAGTGTGCTATCGAGATCCAAATCCGCCGTTCCCGGCCAGACGGCGCCCGTTACGTTCCAGACCGTCCACGCCGTGCCTGCTGCCATACTTTCCTCGTGTCCCTGCTGTACGATCAATCGAAAGTGCAAAAGAATCCCACCCGGGTGGTACCCCACTTGCTCTTTCCAATACAAGGAACGAGGCTTTATCATGATAGGTTCAATTTTTAAACGAATCCACTCCACGTGAATACCATGGGGAACTGGCCACCGCCACGACGCGGTTCCGAGCAAGCCGGACACCGGAAGAAAATCGCTGCCGTCGGCCTTTTGCTGGCAGCTGTCGTCGTGTGGGCCGTAATCATCGCAACCCATAAAAGGGGATTCAACTGGCCGGTTTTCGTCGCCACGGTCACCGCCCTTGACTGGACTTGGCTGGCGGGTTCCGTATTGTTCGCCTATTCTACCTACGTAGTTCGAGCCCTCCGCTGGGCCATTTTGCTGAAGCCGCTGCGCCCTCATCCCCACTTCCTGGGACTCCTCTCAGCCACGATCATCGGCTATTCTGCCGTCACGGCACTGGGTCGCCCCGCCGAGATGCTAAGACCCTATCTGATTGCAAACAGGGAAGGTGTACCATTTTCATCACAAGTCGCCGCGTGGATCGTCGAGCGTATTTACGACGTACTGATCGCCCTCGCCGTCTTTGGATTCGCCCTCAGCCAGGTGAGCGGCTCCGGCGCCAATCTTGGGTTTGCTTTGTCGTGGGCCCTCCGCGTAGGTGGTGTGGTGATCGGCGCCGGCGCGGGGGTGTGTCTCGCCGTTCTGTTCGCCATGAAATACCGCAGCGAACACATACAGCGCTGGATTCTGCGGGCGCTGGGTTTCCTCTCTAAACACCACTTCGAAAAGGTAGAAAGGCTGATCGTCGGCTTCCTCGACGGCATACGCAGCACCAAGAGCCAATCGGCCACCGCACTCATGATCGGCTACACCTTGATGGAGTGGCTCCTGATCGCCGCCTGTTATGCTTGCGTTCTGAAGGCATTCGGGAACGCAGTCGAACTGGCCCCTATGGACATTCTGGTCCTGATGGGCTTCGTGTCGTTCGGTTCCCTGGTGCAGTTGCCGGCAGTGGGAGGCGGAGCGCAAGTGACGGCCGTGCTGGTCCTGACGCAGATTTTTGGAGTGCCCATCGAGATCGCGGCCGGCGTCGGCCTCATGATCTGGTTTATTTCATTCGCCGCCATCGTCCCCGTTGGAGCGTTGCTGGCGCTGGGACATATTCCCGAACTGCACCGCGGCCTGGCCCGTGCGCGTCTGCGCGAGGCCAACCGGGGAATCGTATGACGTGTCCATTTTGCGGCCATATAGAAGATCGCGTCATCGATTCCCGCGAGAGCAAAGAAGGCGATTCCATCCGCCGCCGGCGCCAGTGCAACTCCTGCGAGAAGCGCTTCACCACCTACGAGCGCATCGACGAAGTCCCCTATATGGTGATCAAAAAGGATGGCCGCCGGGAGAAATTCGACCGCCAAAAGGTTCTCGGCGGACTCCTGAAAGCATGCGAAAAACGGCCCATCAGCATGGTCAAGCTGTCGGACCTGGTCAACCAGGTGGAAGCGCGTGTAACGGACTCCCCTGATCGCGAAATCACCACCATCGAAATTGGCGAGTTCCTGATGGACACCCTGCGCGGCATCGACAAAATCGCCTACGTGCGCTTCGCCTCGGTATATCGCGACTTCCAGGACGAACAAGCCTTCCTCAACGAACTGAAAAGCCTGACCCGCCACCTTCCTCCCGGCTAACCCGGCGGAGATCCCAAAGCCGCCGCCATCCGTCGATGTCCGGCCGCCAACTTCGTAAACTTCTTCAAATCCGTCCGATACATTCCCGCCAAAGCCGACGCGCTCCAATACGGATTCGGTATCTTGGTCCGGCCAGCCATCGAACTCCAGACCTTCATCTGCTCCTCAGCCCAGGCCAGATCCGACTGCGCCGCCCGCATCCGCAACTCGTAATACTCCGCCAGTCGCAGATGATCCTCCACCGTGTGAGCCGAGGCTTCGGCCCGGCGCACCTCCTTAGCTGTCAGAGGCTCGCCCGAACCATCGGCCGAAAGGGCCGCCACGAGTATGACCGTCAGAAGAGAGTTCACGGCGTCCGCGTTGTGCTATTCTACCATCTGGAGGTAGAATTCTGCAAAGCCTGAATCTGAAAAATCCCAAAGCGTATTCATTGGCTGCGGAGTTGACTCGCCTCACTGGCGAAAGTCTCACGTCGGCGGTGATCGCCGCCCTCGAGCAGAGGCTCGAAGTGGAGCGCCGCAAGCGCGCCAACCGATCCACTGCGCAGCGGATCCTTGCTTTCGCCGACCGATTCGCTCCCGGTGTGGCTCCGGGGAGCAAATCCTCCGATCATGCCGAGCTTTACGGCGACGATGGAATGCCGCGATGATCCTCGATACCTCGGCGCTGCTGGCGATCCTGTTGAGGGAGCCCGAGGCGGAGCGCTTCGCAACATCCATCGAAAACGCCGCAGTCGTCCGGCTTTCCGCCGCCAGTTATGTCGAAGCGGCGATCTATGTAGACCGGAATGCCGATGAAATCCGCCGCGCCATGCTCGATACTTTTCTCGCCGAGTTTTCCATCCGCATCGAGGCGGTAACGGCGGAACAGGCGCTCTTAGCCCGCCAGGCTTTCGTCCTCTTTGGAAAAGGAAGGCATAAGGCAGGGTTGAATTTCGGGGATTGTTTCACCTACGCGCTGGCGAGGGCCTGGCGGGAGCCGGTCCTGTTCAAAGGCGGGGACTTCGGCTATACGGACCTTGAAGCAGCCTGACAGCCGAGCGCCCTCCGAAGCAGCGTCCCTGCAAAAATCTGGCATAATTCCCTGAATGACTCAGGATGCCGCGACCGAACCCGCAACGCCAGTATGGGATCCGCGTGAACTCCTGTCGTTTTTTGTGCTCGCCTATGGAATCAGCCTCGTTCTTTGGCTCCCGGTCGAGGTGGGGCGACGCGTTTCCACTTTCTTTCTTGCAGTGGGGACGTTCGGGCCCGGGCTTGCCGCACTGGCCACTCGGCGGATTTTTGGCGGAAACTGGAGAGCCGTGAAGCTATGGACCACTTTGCCGGATTTCCTCCGCGGAACGGCATACGGTACCTTAGCCGTACTGATCGCAGCATTCAGCGCCGCTTACTTCATGACTGAATCCGGCGTCGATCGCTGGCGATGGCCGGCCTTGCTGCAGATTCTGACGCTGTTCGGACCGAATCTCCTCGGGGGACCGCTGGGCGAGGAACCCGGCTGGCGCGGGTACGCTCTCCCGCGATTGCAGCGGCGTTTCCACCGGCTGACTTCATCTCTTGTGCTGGGGTTTCTCTGGGCCAACTGGCATCTTCCCTTAATGCTGGCTCACGTTTATAACGTGACCTGGTGGCAGTTTGTATCCACGACGATGGCGGCGTCCGTTTATCTGTCCTTCGGATTCAACAAATCGAAAGGCAGCACATTGTGCGCCATCGTTGTGCATGGATTCTATAACGTGGGAACCGGAATCATCCTGAACGACTTTATCGGGAAAGCTACACTTCGCAGTAACACGGTTCAACACAATGTTTTCTGGATGGCGTATGCAGGTGTGGCTGTTTTGCTTTGCATTTTCACCAGGGGCCGGCTGGGTTACCGGCCGAACGCGGCACCCGGAAATGTTGCGGCATGACAAGCGTGAAATGTCACAAGACATCCACGCCCATCGCGGTACCATCTTTACCCGATGCGGACGGCCATTATTCTGACACTGCTCTTAGCCGGGTGCGCTTCGAAGCCGGAGCCTTCGAGCGACATCGCTTCCCGCAACGTCACCCTGCCCGACGGCGCCGTCATCGCCGCGGAACTGAAGATCACTCCGCGGCAGCAGGAGATGGGCATGATGTTCCGCACGGAACTGGCCCATGATCGCGGCATGCTGTTCGTCAACGCCCAGCCCCAGCGCGGCGCTTACTGGATGCACAACTGCAATTTCCCGCTCGATATCATCTTCATCGGCCCCGATCGCAGGGTGGTCGAGATAGCCGAAAACGCCGCGCCTGCCACACCGAGCCCGCCCAGTGCCCCACTTACGGTGGACACGCTCTCTACCAGTTCGTTCTCGAAATCAATGGCGGGGATGGTGCGAAACATGGCGTGAAGGACGGCGCTCTGATCGCTTTCTGATACCGGGCCTGATATGTTGGGCAACGGATGATGGAAGATCAGCTCCGCTCGTTGTTTGAAGAAGTTCGCACTGGCGCCACGGATGTCGATGCCGCGCTCGAACGCGTGCGCCACCTGCCCTTCGAGGATCTGGGATTCGCCAAAGTAGACCACCATCGCGCCCTGCGTCACGGCATGCCCGAAGTGATTTTCGGTCTCGGCAAGACGGCTGAGCATGTCATCGCCATCGCCGGCAAACTGCTGGAACGCGCCGACAATGTCCTGATCACGCGCACCACTCCAGACATGGCCGAGAGAGTGATTGAGGAGTTGCCCGATGCCGAATATTTCCCGCTCTCCGGCGCCATTCGCTTCTGGCGCAATCGCGTCACCCACGGAAAAGGCAAGATCGCGGTAGTCTGCGCCGGCACCAGCGACATCCCTGTCGCCGAAGAGGCGCAGGTCACGGCCGAAGTAATGGGCAATGAAGTGGAATCGATACACGACATCGGCGTAGCCGGTATTCATCGGCTCATGAGTAATCGTGCGCGCCTTGCTCAAGCCCGCGTAATTATCGTGTGCGCGGGCATGGAGGGAGCGCTGCCCAGCGCTGTCGGCGGCCTGGTATCAGTTCCGGTAATCGCCGTGCCTACCAGCGTGGGTTACGGCGCCAGCTTTCACGGACTCGCCGCGCTGCTCGGCATGCTCAACAGTTGCGCCAGCAACGTGACCGTGGTCAACATCGACAACGGCTTCGGCGCGGGCTACGTCGCCAGTCTCATCAACCGTTTGTGAACGATCTGGTTGCCGCGCGCCGATCCGACGTTCGGCACTATTTATAAAACTGGGCGACGATCCTGGTTCCGAGGTCGTGACGCGCGCCGAAAACATAATTCTTCAGCCGCTCCTCAAACGCGTCGATGCGGCCCTCGACGCGATCCACAATGCGCTCGGGGAGTCGGTCGGCGAGCCGCGCTTCCATGTCGAGCAGATCCTCTTTCGTGATACCGTTGTTTTCGCTCATTGGTCCACTCGTCTGAATACGTCCTGCGGCTATTCTCGCTCCATCGGATAAGGGACGTGCGGAAGGGCGCCATGAGCAGCATCGGTACGACCAATCGCGCGCTTGAATCCTTTGAATCGACTATGCGATACTGCGTGACGTATAAAATGTTGTGGGGTCGACGCCGGTGAAGGGAAAGAAGTTAGCTTCTTTCTTTAGTCCGCCCGTCGACGCCTTTCAGGAGAAGGTTTGTGAAAGAAAAAGGTACAGTCAAGTGGTTCAACGCCGCGAAGGGCTTCGGCTTTATCCAGCGCTCAACCGGGGACGACGTGTTCGTCCATTTTTCCGCGATTCAGTCCTCGGGCTATCGCTCCCTCGATGAAGGAGCGCAAGTGGAATTCGAGGTCAAGCAGGGCCCGAAAGGCTTGCAGGCGGAGAACGTCCAGCCAGTCTAGAAAACGGTCGTTACTATTTCGACTATTCCGCAGAGGGGCTCCGAGTCAAATCGGAGCCCTTATTGTTTTTCCCGCAGTGCTATTGCGGCGCCTGATCCGGCTCCAGATACAATTTCACCCGGTTACTCTCTTCGCCATTCATCAGAATCCGCAACTCGCTGGTGCCCCGATTCACGATGGCCGGAATCTGCAACTCTACCAGGTAATACCCCACATAGCCCGGCGCAAGCGTGGCCTTTGTTACCGTGACCGGTGTGCCATCCAGATAAGCCGTAACTGCGCCTCTCACCGCTGGCGGCGAATCGAGTGGAGCGGGAACACCTGTAGGCCAATCGGGTGTCACTTTGCCGAGGCCTGTAGCCAGCACCTGCACCACCGAATTTGCATGCACCGCAATATTCGGATCCACCACCAGCCCGCTCGATGCATCGAGAATCAGCGGCGAACCCTCCGCATCCACGAAAATTGCCGGCGATGCGTCTTTCACGGTAAGGGGCACGGTCCAGCGGTCGCCCGCGCCTTCGAGAGCCAATTGGAAAACTCCAGCGGCGGCTTCGAACGGCACCTGCAACTGCGAACTTACAGTGGATGCCGCCAGCACCGGATAGCTCACCGCACCGTTGCGGCCCTGCTGCACATTCGCGCCCAGCACGCTGATCAACGATCCGGGCGCCGCCGCGCGATCGCTCATATCGGCCCCGTTCACAATGCGCACTGCGCGTGTGCGGTGCGGCGCGGGCGTTTCGAAAACTCCGTATCCGTCGAGAGCTACGGTGAGCGTGTTATCGGGATTCAGTCGCACGTCCCAGGCCGCGGCCGCGGGCAAATCGCGCGACACCGCCTTCCATTCGGGCGCCGCCGGACCGGCATCGTTCATTGGAACATTGCCGGAAAATACGCCGCGATCCGTGGCCACGTAAACCACGCCCGCAGAGCGATCCGCCGCCATGCCATGAATCGGCGCCTGGGGCAGCGAACCGGTCACGTCGTCCCAGAACAGCCCGCCGTTAACGGTGCGCAAAAGGTGCGATCCCGCCGCTGCCAGAGCGGATTCGGGCCGGTCGGCATCTGCCCAGATGCGATCGATGGGAGCCGAAACCACGTGCGCCGCATCCGACCAACTCGCCCCGTTATCGCGCGAAACCTGCAGGGCGCCATCCCCGGTGCCGCCGTAAATCAAACCGCCCGCCTGCGCCGCCGCGTTGAAGAGCATCCGTGAGCGCGCCAGTAAAGCCAAACGCAGAGTGAGATCGGGGTCGATGTCTTCAGTGTGAACCCACGCGCCCGAATCGTAGTTGACGACGGTGGAATCCGCCAGCACCACCGTCCTTCGGTTCACCAGTTTGCGCGCCGTCAGATCCGGCA
Organism: Terriglobia bacterium; assembly: GCA_963719785.1. GTDB lineage: Bacteria > Acidobacteriota > Terriglobia > Bryobacterales > Bryobacteraceae > BOG-234. The sequence goes on along the minus strand of CAVRCX010000016.1, from coordinate 18,502 downwards.
GATCGTCGTTCAAACCCCGCCACGAGAGACCGCCATCGAGCGACCGCCAGACGCCGAACCGATTCGCCGCGCTCAACTCCTGCGCATTGGCCGCTGACACCGCGAGTGCCGTAAATGCCCCGCCAATCACTGAGCGATTATTGAAACCGGTCAGGTTCAGCCAGCTCCGGCCATTGTCGTCCGAAGCGTAGATATTGCTTTCGCCCACCGCATACAGACGGCTGCCTGCCGATTGCAGCCGGGCGTTCGCCTCCGGCAAATTGGCGGCGCTGGCGGATGGTGGTGTGGGCGGCGCAGTTTCGGTGGTGTTCAATCGCCAATGCTGAAAATCCGCCGTTTCGAATATCCTGCCCGCCGCCGTCTCCACCAGCAAGCGGTTGCCCGCCGGCGAGTACCAGACGTTGGTGACAGGTCCCCCCGCAGGGTCGGCAAGACCTTCGCCTACCGTGTATCCGGCGATTTGTTTCCAGGTTGAGACCGGCTCCGCTGCGCTTTGGGCGCGAGCCGCGGGTGACAGACCGGCCAGTACCGAAAATACCGCTAACGATACTCCGCTCCGGATCCGCACTGATGCTTCAGGTCGACACATGGTTCAGATGGACACACGTACGTGTCTCAATTCTACCCTGGTTCGGCCCCTCCCCGGGATGGAACCTTATGATTCCGGGCAGGTTGCCGATAAAAAAACAGATTGGCGACAAACTTTCATGCATGCTGGGTGCTAATCTGGATGTTATCTGTGGCACATTTCCGGCCAGGCATGCGTAACGGCCTTGCGCTCGCGGCTCTGTGGGTGGCGACGTGCCCGTGTCTGCACGCCCAGTTTCCACCGGATCCCGATGGAACTGCGAGGCTGACTGTTTTTACCGGACAGGTGTCGGTGTTGAAAGACGGCAGCGCATGGGCGCTGAATCTCGGCGATTCCGTACGTCCGCAGCAGGTCATCGTCACAGGCCCTGATGGTTATGCCCAGTTTAAAGTGGCCGACGGCAGCACCTTTGAAGTCTTCGCCAATGCCAAAGTCGTCTTCCGCGCCAATCAGGGCGACTGGCGGGATCTGCTTGAGCTCTGGCTCGGTCGAGTGCGCGTCCAGATTGAACATTTCGGCGGCCTGCCCAACAACAACAGAGTGCGTACTCCCAGCGCGGTTATTTCAGTACGCGGTACCGTTTTCGACGTCGAGGTGGAGGACGTCACCGATACTACTCTCGTAGTTGATGAAGAGGGCTCCGTTTCTGTTCGGCACCTCTTGAAACCCAGCGAGAAAGTTCTGATCGCAGGCGAATGGGTGCGCGTGTATCGAGACCAGGCGCTGGCCAAACAGATTGATAAGGGCGGGATTCTGGAGCGTGCCATGCGCGCGGCGACCCAGGTTGCCGTCGACGTGGCCAAACAGGCTCCCTCGGCTACCCACACCACAACAGTACCGCCAGTCACGACACCGGGAAGCAAGGGCCCCACGACTCCGCCGCCCCCTCCCCCGCCACCACCGCCGCCGCAGTAACCGCCTTTTCAGTGCTAGGCTGGGAACGGATGCGACTCCCGACTGCCTTTTTCGCATTTGCGTCGTTCGCTCTACACGCCCAGCAGCCACCCGCTCCGGCCATTGCCGCCGATCAGCAGATCGTGGTTATGTTCAACCGCCTCTCCCAGCACGCACTCAGGATTCAACCCATGCTGGAGCAGGTTCGCCCCGCCGATTGGGTATCGAAAGGCGCCGCCGAGACGTACGTCACGCAGCTCACCTCCGCGCGGCAACAAATCCAGGCCATCCAAACCGATCTGGCCGATCTCACCCAGCATCCCGACCACCTGCAGGATTGCCTGAAAGCCCTGTTTCGCATTCAGGGCTTCCACCGTTCGCTCGATTCCCTGATGGCCGGATTGCGCAGGTATCAAAACCCCGCCCTGGCGGATCTGATCGTGTCTGTCGCCGCCGAGGACCAGGCGGATCTGGAGCAATTACAGAACTACATCCTCGACCTGGCCAATCAGAAAGACCAGGAATACCTGGTAGTAGACCGTGAAGCGCAACGCTGCCGCGCCACCATTTCGCGCGAGCCGGCCCGGCGCGCCAATCAATAATCTTAAAATATGCCTTTCATCTGCAGCATCTGTGAAGAAGAATCGACGCGTATCTGCGTTAGTTGCACCAAAGATACGTGCGGCAATCATCTGTGCGAAAAGTGCAATTGCTGCAGCGACTGCTGCAGTTGCGAAGTGACGCTCGATTACGGCGAAGAGCCCCGTCGAACCACGGCCCGCGACGCCATGCCCGTCCACAACGGGCATTCCGAGCCCGCCCCGCCCGAACTCGAAAGCTGATCGAAGCCACTGCGCTAAGATGCGATCTTGAACGATTATCTGCTTTCCCTGATCCTTGGCATCGTCGAGGGCCTCACCGAGTTCCTGCCGGTCAGTTCCACCGCCCATTTGCGCATCGCTCAGGCCCTGCTCGGAATCAATCTCGAAGACGGCTACTGGAAGATGTTCGCCATCGTAATCCAGCTGGGCGCCATCCTCTGCCTGCCGATCTTCTTCCGCCGCCGCATTGCCAGTTTCTTTGAGACGTTTCCTAAGGGCAGGCGCGGCGACCGCACCTTCCTGACGCACCCGCTAAGCCTGACCGCAATCGCGTTCGTATGCACGGCAGGCCCGTCGTTCCTGCTCAAGAAGGTGATCGGGAAGAATCTGGAAAACCTCGTGTTGATGGGAGCTGCGCTGTTGATCGGCGGCATCGTCATGTGGGTGGTCGACGCCCTCTACGGGTCGCATAAAGGAGGGACGTTCGAGGGCGCCGCAGCGGAAGAAGTCGAGGAAATGGGACTCGGGGCGGCCATTTGGATCGGCCTTTGCCAGAACCTTTCCGCAGTGTTTCCGGGCACCTCGCGTTCCATGGTGACCATCGCGGCGGGACAGATCTCCGGATTTTCGCGCACGGCCGCACTGGAGTTTTCGTTCCTGCTCTCGATCCCCACCATGATCGCCGCCACCGGATACGATCTGCTGAAGTACCTGCATCCCCCGGCTGGCGAGGCGACACCGGCCCACATCGATACGCATGGCTGGATCGTGCTCGCCATCGGATTCCTCGTCTCCTTCGTAGTCGCCTATGCGGTAGTGGCGTGGTTCATGAACTGGGTGCGCAACCGCGGATTTGTTCCCTTCGCAATTTACCGGCTGGTGCTGGGAACGGCCGTGCTCGTCTGGGCACTCCGCACCTGAGGTGTACGCAGTTGTACCTGGCGAAGCCCGGCATCCAGCCCTGAATTGCTAGGATGAGACTGGTGCGGCACAGCTATGCCACGACCATCCTCGCCCTCTGCTTGTTCGCCTCATGCCTGCCGGCGCGGGCGCAGATGCAATTTGAAGGTCAACGAATCGTAAGCGTCGCCTTCGTGCCGGAGCATCAACCGCTGCCAACCAGCGAAATTGCCAAAATCCTCCCGATCGCCCCGAACCAGACCTACCACGCTTCCGCGGTGCGCGCCGCCATTGAACGTCTCTACGCCACCGGCCGCTATCAGGACATTCAGGTAGATGCCAGCGAAGTCGGCGGTGGTGTAGGCATCACCTTCATCACCAGGAGCAGTTGGTTTGTCGGCCACGTCGGCGTCGAGTCGGACATCTCCCAACCACCCAGCGCGGGCCAGATCGTGAGCGCTTCCGGCTTCGACCTCGGCGTCCCCTTCGACCCCGGCCAGCTTTCAATCGCCGAGACCAGAATCCGCAAGCTGCTTACCGACAACGGCTACTTCAGTCCCGAGGTCTATCATCAGCTCGACTACGATACCGCCTACCAGCAGGTACGCATCACCTTTGTGATCTCGACCGGCAAGCGGGCCCGCTATGACACCCCAAAGATCACCGGCGACACGTCGGTGCTGACGGCAACTCAAATCGATAAAGCGACGGACTGGCATCGCTTCCTGTTCCCCGGCTACCGCGGGATCACGCAGAATCGCACGCGCTCCGGCATCGACCACATTCGGCTCAAATACCAGAACGCCAATCGTCTGCTGGCGACGGTGACCCTCGACAGTCTCGATAAAGAAGATACCGGCAAGAAAGGCCCTCCCCGCGCCGAGCCGCACATCACCGTCGATCCCGGCGCCATCGTGGATGTGGAGTTACAGGGCGCAAAGGTGAGCCGCAGAACTTTGAAAGAGAACGTTCCGGTGTTCGAAGAGCATACCGTTGACGCCGACCTGCTTACCGAAGGCGCGAGCAACCTCCGCGATTACTTCCAGGCGCGCGGCTACTTCGATGCGGAAGTCGAATTCAAACAGCAGGAAATCCGCAACGGCAAAACCGAGATCGATTACATCGTAACGCCGGGCGCGCATCATCGCTTTGTCTATCTGCAGATCGACGGCAACAAATACTTCGACCTCAAGACGCTCCGCGAGCGGCTGTTTCTGATTCCCAAATCGTTCGAGTTCCGCAACGGCCGTTACAGCGACGCTCTGCGCAAGCGCGACGAAGAGACTATTGCCGATCTTTACCGGGCGAACGGCTTTCGCGACGTCAAGGTCACGTCGCGAACAGTCGACGACTACAAGGGAAAAAAGGGCGACGAGGCGGTCTTTTTCACCATCGACGAAGGGTCCCAATATAAGGTTGCCGCGCTGCAGATTATCGGCACCCATAAACTCGATATCGCTAAGACGATAGACTCGCTCAACTCGCAAACCGGCCAGGTCTTCAGCGAATTCGACGTCGCTACCGACCGTGAAACCATCATCGCGGAATACGGCAAGAACGGCTTTCAGAACGCCACCGTGGAGTGGGATACCCAGCCCGGTCCGCTGCCGCACACGGTGGATCTGCGCTTCGTCATCGACGAAGGCGATCAGCAGTTCGTCCGTCAGGTGATTGCCACCGGACTCGAGACCACGCGCCCGGGGCTGGTCCAAAAGCGTTTCGATCTGAAGCCCGGCGACCCGCTTTCTCAAGCCGCCATGACCGATACGCAGCGCAAGCTCTATGACCTCGGCATCTTCGCCCAGGTCAATATGGCGATTCAAAATCCCGATGGCGAAGAGGATCAAAAGAACGTCCTGTATGACATCGAAGAAGCGCGACGCTATTCGATCACCACCGGCTTCGGCGCCGAATTCGCCCGCATCGGCAGCGGCAATGCCCTAACGGATCTTGCCGAACCCGGCGGGGCTACCGGCGTCAGCCCCAGGGTCACGCTCGACATGACCCGGTTGAATCTGCTCGGCACCGGCCAGTCGGTGACGCTGCAGAGCCGCCTTTCCACGCTGCAGAAGCGCGCGTCGATCACCTACTTCATCCCGCGGGTCTTCAATCTCACAAAGTTCGACGCCACATTTTCGATTCTCTACGACGATACGCACGACGTGAATACCTTCCGTGCCATACGCCGGGAAGCGGCGGCCCAGGTCATCGAGCACTTTTCGAAATCGATCACCATGTTCTACCGCTTCAACTACCGGAAGGTAGGCGTCTCGGATCTGGCCATCAATCCACTGCTGGTGCCGTTGATCGCACAGTCGGTTCGTGTCGGCATCGGTTCTTTCAACTTTGTGCAGGATCGCCGGGACGACCCGATCGATCCGCACAAAGGCATCTACAACACCGTCGATGTGGGCCTGGCCACGAAGGCCTTCGGATCGCAGACCAGCTTCGTCCGCGTGCTGGCCCGCAACGCCACCTATTACAGGCTCGGGTCCAAGCTGGTGCTGGCAAGGGAGACGCAGTTCGGCGTCGAACCCGCCTTCAACGTCCCGCCCGGGACCGAGCAAACCACTGCCGAGCAGGCCGATGCCATCCCCCTGCCCGAGCGTTTCTTTGGCGGCGGCGGCAACACCCAGCGGGGCTTTCCGCAAAACCAGGCCGGGCCGCGCGACTTCACCACCGGGTTTCCGCTCGGCGGTTCCGCTCTCTTCTTCAACAACACGGAGCTGCGCTTCCCTCTCTACGGCGCCAATATCAACGGCGTCTTATTTGAGGATGCTGGCAATATCTACTCGAGCATCAGCCAGCTATCGTTCCGCACCGACCAGAGGAATAACGAAGACTTCAATTACATGGTCCACGCGGCGGGCTTCGGGGTGCGCTACCGTACACCGGTCGGCCCCCTGCGCTTCGATCTTGCCTACAGCATTAATCCGCCGAAGTATAGAGGTTTTCCGGGCAGCTACGTCCAGTTAGTGCAATGTTCGGAAGCTAATACATGCCAGGCGTCGGAGCAGGAGATCAGCCACTTTCAATTCTTCTTCTCCATAGGGCAGGCCTTTTGATGAACAGGCTGCCCATGGCCGTCCTTTTGCTGACACTGCCCGCGGCGGCCGTGCTGGTGGACCGCATCGCCATCGCCGCCGGAAACAGAGTCATCACCGACAGCGAAATCGACCTCCGCATCCGCCTGACCGCATTTCAAAACGCCGAAAAGCCTGCCTTCACCCTCGCTGCCCGCAAGAAGGCCGCGCAATTGCTCATCGATCAGAAACTGGTGGAGCGCGAAATGGATGTGGGCCATTACCCCCGGCTGAGCGCAGAGGCGCGGAAACAGCTCCTGGCCAATTTCGCGAAGGACTATTTCAAGAACGATCCCGCTGCCATGCATCGCACCCTGCTCGAGTACGGGCTGACGGAGGACGATCTGGAAGCCGATCTGGCCCGTGAATCGGATGTCCTTACGTTCCTGAGTCTGCGCTTCCGACCGGCCGTGAGCGAGACCAACGCCAAGCTCGCCAACCAGCGAGCGGACGCCGATATGGACGCCTGGCTCGGCGATCAGCGCAAGCGGACGAAGATCGAATACCTCGAAAAGGAACTGGCTCCATGAGGCGTAGAGTGATGATCTCCGCGGGAATCCTGGCCGCGCTCCTTTGTGCAGTGGCCGGGGTCGGCGTGTGGGCTGTGCGCAGCGGCTGGCTGTTGGAGAAAATCCGCCTGAGCCTGGTCGAACAGGCCGAAAGAGCCACTGGTGGGAAAGTGGATTTAGGCGCGTTACGCCTCGACTGGCACGATCTCACAGTTGAGATCTACAGCTTTGCGATCCACGGCACGGAGCCCGCGGGTCAGCCTCCGCTGCTTGCCATCGATCGGGTTAAGGTGTGGCTCAAAATCGTCTCGCTGCTCGGCCGCGATATCGACGTCGATCGCATCGATGCGGAACGCCCGCGCGCGCACCTGATCGTTCACTCTGACGGCACCACCAATCTCCCGCAGCCAAAGATCTCCCATCAATCGGTTACCGAAACCATACTCAATCTGAAGATCGCCCACTTCGATCTGCGCGATGGCGCCATTCTCGAAGAATCTCAGGACCGGGCCGCGCGCATGATTCCGCTCAGCGCCCATGGCGAGAACCTGAGGGCGCAGGTCCAGTACGATCTCGCACGCGCGCGTTACTCGGGCGACATTTCGCTCCAGCCGCTGCACGTCGAATGGTCCGGCATCGCGCCGCTGGATGTTCGGATCTGGGCCAGCGCGGCCATGGAACGGAACCAGATCGTGGTGTCGAATGCGACCGTAACGACAGCCGATTCCGGCGTTACCCTCAGGAACGTCGTGCTGAATAACTTCAATGCTCCGGTTATCGGCGCCCAATACGATGCCAGGGTTTCTCTCGCCGAGGTCAAGAGAATTCTCAAACTCAGTACGGGTCAGATGGGCACAGTCAACATAGCCGGCGAGGCGCGCTTTGTATCCGCGGGCGACTACCATGTCAGCGGCAACGCGCACGGCAGCGGCATCGCCTTCGACAACCTGCGCAACATGGCAATCGCCGCAAACTTCGACGTGGACCCACAGAAGGTTACGGTCGGCAATGCGCGCGTTAACCTACTGGGCGGCCAACTGCTGGCATCGGCCGAGATTCGCGGTTTCGATCAATTCCACGCTAATGGAAAACTGGAGCACTTCGATGCGAGGGAACTCGCAGCCCTGGTGACGAAGCACCGCCTGCCCTATGACGGGTCTATTTCGGGACCGTTTGAAGCTACGGGACGTCTGCGTGATATGCGTCACGAAAGTATATCGGCCGGCGCGCACCTGAGCATAGCCGGCGCGGTGCGCGGGGACATCGCCGTGCATTACAACGCTGCTGCACGCAGGATTGAACTCGGCAAATCGTGGCTCGAATTGCCGCACACGCGCCTCGACGTTGCGGGCACTCTCGGCCAGCAGCTTCGCGTAGACCTCGAATCGCAGGATGCCGCCGATCTGGAACCGGCGCTCGATATGGCGTCGGGCGGGAAGACCATCCCCCTCTCTTACAAGTCTGCCTCGTTCACGGGCACCGTAAACGGCCCGTTGGACAATCCCCAGATCGCCGGTCACGCGGCCGCGGATACTCTCGCGTACCAAGGGCAGCAGGTCGAATCGCTGGCGGCCGATTTCACGGCAACGCGAAACAATATCGCGGTAAGCAATGCAGCCGTCGCCTCGAACGGTATCCATGGGCACGGAGCCGGCTCGCTTGGCCTCACTGACTGGACGCCCGTTGCGACGTCTCCCGTAACCGCCAATGTCACGATCGCCAACGCCGACCTCAGTAAGATTCTGGCGCTCGACGGGCACAAGGAGATTCCCCTCAGCGGGAACCTCAACGCCAACATGCAGATTACGGGCACGCTGGGCAATCCCGCCGGCACTGCGGACCTTACGCTGGCCAAAGGCCTCATCTACGCGCAGCCCTACGATTCGATCACGGGGCGCGTCCAATCTATCGGCGGCAATGCCCAATCCATGACCGGCTTGTTCGTCTCCGGCCCCAAGCGCGTCAACATCAGCGCTCGCTTCGACCATGCCGGTACCCAATTCCCGGCGGGTCAGCTGGAATTCAATCTGACCAGCAACACCATGCCGCTGAATCAGATTGCCCTGGTGCGCGAGCGGCAGCCCGACATCCACGGCTACGGCGAATTTCATACCAACGGCACACTGCGCATCAGCCACGACGCAAAGCACCAGATCCAATTCGATCTGCTCGATCTCACCGCCGATGCTTCGGCCAACGGCATCGAACTGGGCGGCCGCAATCTGGGGGACGCACACTTTACCGCGCAGACGAAAAATGGCGTGGTCACGGCGCATTTCGACTCGAACGCCGCCAAGGCCGTGATCCGGGGCGAGGGCACGGTGGAACTGACCGGCGATTATCCAGTGAACGGAAAGATCACCTTCACCGATGCCGGCCTGAATGCGCTGGCCGCGCTGGTCGTCAAGGAAGAAGACGCGAGCAAGCTGAACTTCGACGGCAGCGCGCAAGGCGACGTCACGATCACCGGGCCGGCCAGGAATCCGGACCGCCTGAACGCGATGATTAATATCGCGCGCGTGGAACTGAGGCCGTTGCCCGGCACGGACCTTGCGCGGGCAATACCCAACTTCGCGCTGAGCAACGACGGACCGGTGCGTGTTGCCCTGACCGCATCGACCCTGCGTATCGAAGCCGCCCGCTTCAAGGCTCCCCAGACCGATCTCACAATCGACGGCACGGTGGCATTGACACAGCATGCCCCTATCGATTTTCGCGTGCGCGGGGAGGTGAACGCGGCGCTCGCGAGCACATTCAATCCGGACCTGACTTCGTCGGGCGCTCTGACCCTGAACGCTACGGTGCGGGGCGGATGGCTGACGCCCGATTTCTCCGGCCGCGCCACACTGCGCAACGGCAACTTTCATTACGCGCAGTTTTCGAATGGTCTGAATAACGCCAACGGCGAGATCATATTCTCCGGCACGCGCGCCAACATCGAATCCTTCACGGCGGAGTCGGGCGGAGGCAAGGTAGACGCGAGCGGATTCGCCGCCCTCACCAACGGGCAACTGGCCTTTCGCATCGAGACGCGGACGCGTGGCGTGCGTGTACGCTATCCCGAAGGGGTCAGTTCCATCTCCGACGCCAACCTGACCTTCGCCGGCACCTCGCAGCGCAGTGAAGCTTCGGGCGTGATCACCATTCATCGTGTAGCTATCAATCCAAAGGCCGATGCCGCCACCATTCTGGCGGCGACCGCCTCGCCCGTGCAGACGTCCGCTCCGCGAACCGGCCTCATCGCCAACGTGAACCTCGATATTCAGGTGGAGACCGCGCCCGATGTGGAGTTCGAAACCAGCGTCGCGCAGAGCATTCAGGCCGACGCCAATCTGCGCGTTCGCGGCACGGCCACCAATCCCGCGCTGCTGGGACGCGTCAATATCACCGAGGGCGAGTTGCTTTTCTTCGGCAACAAATACACCATCAATCAGGGTTCGATTTCGTTCTTCAATCCGGCGCGCATCGATCCGATTCTCAACATCGATCTGGAGACCAAGGCGCGTGGCGTTGACGTGATCCTTACTGTGTCCGGCCCGCTGAACAAGCTGAACGTCAACTATCGATCCGACCCGCCGCTGCAGTTTGGGGATATTGTGGCGCTGCTCGCGACCGGCCGCTCGCCGACGGATCCATCGCTCGGATGGGGAGTAACGGGCCCTTCGTCGGGGTTTGAGGATCTGGGTGCGTCGGCACTGCTGGGCGCCGCGCTCGCCAACCCCACCAGCGATCGCCTGCAGCGTTTCTTCGGCGTGAGCCGCATCAAGATCGATCCCCAGCTTACCGGCATCACCGGAAGCCCTGAGGCGCGCCTGACTGTGGAGCAACAGGTCACACCCGAAATCCTGTTCACCTACATAAGCGACGTATCGAGCACGAGTACGCAGCTTTTCCGCGTGGAGTGGTCGCTGAGCCGGCAGTGGTCCGCCATTCTGGTCCGTGAAGAGAACGGCTACGTCGGGCTCGACTTCGCATTCAAAAAGCGCTTCAAGTAATCCGGCGCCTGATGTATTGTGGGTGGAGAGAAATTCTATGAAACTCATTCGTTTAATCCTTGTGGCCGCGGCCGGCGTGTTGCTTTTGGCGCAGAATCCGGGCGTGCAGCGCACTATCGTACAGAGAAAAGACATTTCGTATGCGGGACATGAGGCGGTGATCGCGCATGTGACGATCGCTCCGGGCGCTTCGGCGGGGCGGCATACGCATCCGGGCGAAGAGATCAGTTATGTGATCTCGGGCGAAGGCGAGATCCTGATCCAGGGCCAGCCGGCATTGAAGATCAAGACCGGCGATGGATTCGTGGTGCCGAATGGCGCTATCCACGATGCGCATAATACGGGTACGCAGCCGCTGATCCTGGCCGCGATTTACGTGGTGGAAAAGGGCAAGCCGCTCGCTACTCCAGTGCCGTAAACCGTATGAGGGTTTTATTCGCCGCCGCCGTCTGGGTTTCATTGCTTGGCGCGCAAACCGCGCCCCCCGATATTCACGACGTAAAGGCGCAAGCGGAACTGATTCGTTCGCTGCTCAACAAAGACGATTATCACGAAGCCCACCGCGTTGCCATGGAGGCCCATAAGGCCAACCCCGGCGACGTGACGATTCGCGTGCTCACCGGCGATACGTTCTTCCGTATGGCGGATCTGGACAACGCCTACCGTTTCTATCTGGCGGGTCTGGCTCTCGATCCAAACAATGCGCGCGCTTACCTCGGGGCGGGAAGGGTTGACCGCGCGACGTTCCGGCGGAAGAGCATGAAGAACTGCTTCGAGAAAGCCTGGAAGCTGGACCCCGAAGATCCGGAGGTTATGCGGGCTTATGCCAGTGTGGTGCAGAAAGACGATCAGCGGGTGGCATTGCTCGATCAGTATCTGGATTCCGGCGCCAGTGCGGACGCGAGACAGGTGCGGGCGGTCCGCAATACCATCGAATTTCTCGGCAAAGCGGAAGCGCAGAAAGAGACGCAGTTGGTTTCGGGATATCGCGCCAGCCAGTTGAAGATCGAGCGCATCATGCAGGGGCCGCAACGGGAGACGGGCGCCGCGCTGCGCGTGACGTTTAATGGAACGAAGACGGTGGTGCTGATGCTCGACACGGGCGCGAGCGGCATCGTCATTAACGAAAAGACGGCGGAAAAGGCGGGAATCGCCAAGCTGTCGTCTTCCGAGATGTGGGGCATCGGAGACGGCGGCGCGCAGAAGGCATTCTTTGGAGTGGCGGACCGGGTGAAAACCGGCGAGGTGGAGTTCGCCAACGTTCCGGTGCAGATTGCGGAGCGGAACTTCGGTGTGGGGAGCGACGGGCTGATCGGAGCGGACGTGTTCGACCGTTTTCTGATCCGCCTGGATCTGCCGCACGCCACGATCGATCTGGAGACTTTGCCGGGCGAAGATGGCACCGGCAGGGACTGGATGACGCGCGATGCCGTAATCCCGCAGGATCGGGGCAACTATGTGGTGGCTCGAAGGTCGGGCAGCCATCTCTTCATTCCCGCGGTGCTTGATGGCAAGCGGGCGACATGGTTCCTGATCGATACGGGATCGTCGCGCAATTTTGTGGCTAAGAATGTGATGGCCGAAGCAGGCAAGGTCTATCAAGACGATCACTTCCAGATAAAAGGGATATCGGGACGGGTTAACGATGTGGCCGTGGCCGACACAGTGACGGTGACATTCGGGAATCTGCGGCAGAAGAATCCCGACCTGGTTGCCCTGGACATGCTCGATATGAGCCGAGGCGCGGGAATGGAGATCGGCGGCATTCTGGGATGGGACGCACTGTCGCATCTGGTATTGACCCTCAACTACCGAGACGGTCTGGTGGAATTCACTTACGTACCACCCATCCGGCCATTGATCAGGCCGCCTTCACGATAGAGCGGCGCTCGAGGGCTGGCTCCGGAACGGCGAGGTTGAAGAGGCAGATGTGGTCGAAGGCCCAGAGGTTGTTGACGGCGTAGCCGGCGCCGCGCGCTACGGCGAGCTCGCGGGCCCACGGCGTGGCCGAACCGAAGACAGGGACCAGGTATTTCAACGACGCCAGCGGCCATCCGAAGCCGGGGAAGAGATCGACGGTCTGACGCACCAGATCGAGGTTCCTCAGCGACGAACCGAAACTCAGCGCTTCTACTTTGATGCGGTCGAGGCCGCTCGAGGGTTTGAGCTGCCACTCCACGGGCAGGTTGACGAAGCGGTTGAGCTGATCGGTCGCCGGGTAGTTGACGTCGTAGGGCCAGAGGACTTCGCAAATCACAGTTGGGTACGCAGAGCGAATGTCGGCCACGAGCGCGGCCACGTAGTCGCGCAGGCGGTTGCGCAGGAATAAGGCGTCCGCTCCGCCGTTCACCGAAGGATCGTCGTTTGGGGTGAGGAAGATGTGGAGCGGCCGGCCCAGTGCGGTTTGCGCAGCAGCGGCCGTTTCCGGGTCGTAGTAGCCCATGCCTCCGGGCCCCGCAAAATACCACCAGAGAAATTCACCGTACTGGATGCAGGGAGTGAGCCCGGCAGCGGCCTGCATTTGCGCGATACAGCGGTAGACGGCCTTTTGATACGCCAGCATTTTCGACGACCCGACGGCGCACTGGTTGGATAGCAGATCGGCATAGCCGGTGGCGGTGGAGACAGCGGAGCCGTCGGGGAATTGCGCGACGTAGCCGGCGGGCGGATTCACCAACTCCATGGAGCAGCTGGTTACGACCTCGCGGCCGCGAGCGGCGCATTGCGCGTAGAAGTCGGCATGCCAGTCGCGGGCCGCTCGATTGATGGGCGGGCTGATGGAGTCGTTGACGTTCCATTTTCCGTATTGACCGGCCACTCCGCTGCCCGTGGCCCCGAGCGTACCTGTGGTGGACGTGGTGCTGGTGGCGAGCGTAATCGTGTAGTCGGGTGAGGGCGAACGGCCAGTGACGGTGAGAGTCGAACCGGCGGCGGTAGCCCATGCCACAGGGAACGCCCCGTTGATGTAATCGGCGAAATGCTGGGCGATTACCTGGGGCGTATCGACGATGGAATTGAGAGTTGTCTTGCCGATGGAGGTGCCGTTGAGGTTCAGGAAGATGGCATCGCCCGTTGTGTACGGTCCGCTGAAAGTCACTTGAACGGTGGAGAGAGAGCCTCCGGAAAGCACGCGCTCATTCCACCAGAAGACGCCGAGATATTCGTTCATGGGTCCGGCGTAACCAAGCTTGTCCATGATCCACATGATGCGGGCGGGAGTGAGTTGGTAGGTGTGGTTGGTATCGAAATCGAGAGCCGGTGAAATGTTGGTGCGGGGCGAGAGGGCGTCGGGAACGTCGGAGGGGACGGCGGCTTCGAGGAAGTCGAAATAGAAGACGCCTGCCTGCTGCATGACGATGGTTACGGTGTGCACGCCCGCCGCTACGGAGGCGCGCAGGAGGCGCCTCGCGACTACGGCATCGCTGGTGTTCAGGTAGCAATTCAGGGAGGTTTGGGTATCGCTATCGAGAGTGACACCTACGGTGGCGCGGTCGATGTAGAGCGAGGTGCCGATGTAGAGATCGTGGGTGAACTGGCATCTGTAGGCGATGGTGACGGAGGCCGTCATATCGCTGGTGGCATTGGCGAAGTATCTCGAATAGAAGCCGGCTTCGACGTTCCAGACGCCCCGGTAAGTGCACAAGCCGTTGGTCTCTTCTATCCGTACGCTGCCGGGTCCGGCGACGCTGAGGGCCTGAGTGGCGGCGGGACCGGTGAGCTGCCAGTTAGAAAAAGTCGCTTGCCATTCGGTGGCGATGTAAGGGCCGTTGGTCAGGGAAGGCGCGAAGGTGAGCCAGCACTGGCGGAGCTGATCGATGCCGAGGGCAGTGAAATCGAGGGTGCAGGTCCAGGTGGCGGTGGAACTGCCTCCGGTGAGTGGAATCTGTGCCTGATCGAGGGTGAGAGTGGGAGTGCCGTTAGTGGAATAGAGCTGGATGAGGTTGCCGTCACGGCCCCCTGTAGCGGTGGCGATGGCGATCTGCGCGCCGGCGGCGGTGGCGACCAATGCATAAGGAGGAGGGTAGGCGGTTGCCCAATCAGTGGCGTTGATCTGGTTGGCGAGGTGGGCAGCAACCACGGCGGGTGTAGTGAGGAGCATGGTTAAGGTGGCATTGCCATCGGTGGCGCTGACCTGAAACGCGGTGCCCGCTGTTGAAGCGTTGACTGTGAGGAGCACGGCGTTGGGGACGCTTCCGGCGGTGGCCGTGACGTACGGGCTGGCGATGGCGGAGATCAGATCGGTGGCTATTGTAAGACTGCTTTCGCCGTCCACAGCGGCCTCAGTGTGGGAGAAGATTGTGCCGTCGATGGTGATGGAGTGGACGGTGCCGTTGCCTTCGGCGAAGAACTGATATTCGACGGTGGGCTGGCCGGCAGGCACGATGTAATCGAAGGCGAAGTTCTGATACCAGAGCGTCACGCGATCATTTGGCTGGATGCCGGCGCCGGCAGTGAGGACAGTGCAGGTGGCGGCGGCGGCGGAGAAATCGCCACCGGCGAACACGGCATAGTCAAAGAGACGCACTTGCGCCGTGGCGCCGTCGGCGCGGATGCAATCGAGGGTGGCCCAATCGACCCAGTTGTGTTTGGGGGAGTCGATGGGCTGGAGGCCGTCGGTGTACTGGAGGTCGAAGGTGAGGGTGAGGCCGGCGAGGTTGAAATCGGGCAGGTATTTGATGAGGGGATGCTCGTAGTAATTATCGACGTCGTAGAGGACGGCTACGGCGAAATCGGCGGGGTCGCGAAAGGTTCCGCTGGCGGTGAAGCCGGTGGGCGAGGCGGAGTGGATGGATGCGGCGGCGGCGAAGGTGTTGAAGCCGCGCAGGTAGATGGTTCTGTCGGGCTGAAATTTATTAATTCGTTCGGGCATGGTTGTGGTCTCGGTTTGAGGGTTGCATTGGGGAGTGGGATTGGGGTGATGCGTCGAGCGGGATTGGTGAGGGATTGGGGCGGTAATGTGTTTTGAATCAGGTATCTATAGATTTATTTGGAAATCCTTTTATTTTTGTGACTGGGTTAAGACCACTCCGTTGAAGACGCGGCTCCGAATTGGCATCGAGAAGAGTCTCGACGCGGCACGCAGGAGTGCGCGCGCCACCTTGGCCGCCCCATCTTCACTGAAAGACACCTGGGTGGCAGAGGGGAAGTGGGCAGATCGGAAATCTGCCCCACCAGGCACCACGGGGTTCTTGGGGTCGTTTGGTAATTCAGCGTTTTTTCAGGATGTCGAGCCTTTTCTCGATGCTGTTGCATTCGCGCCCTAAGCGGGCGTCGTAGCGGTTCATCAGATCGAGAAAGCCTGAGGTGTCGTGGATCCGGCGCATGGCGATAGAGGCGCGCGACGAGGCTGGCTTTGCGGCGATGCCGGGCGATGACTCCTGAGTGTAGATTTCTTCGGCTATTCCGGCGGTTTCCACACCCAGGAGCCGGCTCCGACGCCACTCGGCGACGGCCAGGTTCTCCACGAGTTTCAACTGCGTTCTATTGGAGGGACAGTGTTCCTCGATGAGTTCGGCGAGGAGTTGCAGGAAGCGCTCCTCGGATTCACCGGGGAGAACGAGCGTGTTGGACAGCAGGCCGTGACGTACGGCGTTGAGGGACGAGGTGGCTTTTCCTTCTTCGGTGATGGGACCCAAAGATTTTTGGCCGTTGATGCGCGATGCTTCGATTTGTTTGTCTGTTCTCATTTCGGTTTCAGTATGGGGGCGAGGCGTGTTGCGGAAAACGTGGTGGGATTGCGGGATTGGTTTGTTTACACGGAGTTAGAACGCTTAAGATTGTTGAAAATTTTTGTGAATGGGGAAAAGCTGTCGGGACCAAGGTCCCGATGAACAGGCGGAAGCGCCTATTCCACAGTCACGGTTGATTTTGGTGTATTTCTTGTTTGTTTTCTTCAATTCACCCGAGATTCGCTTTTCAGCCTGTTATTGGTAGGTCGTGCAGATGAACTTTGACGACATAGTTCCGCCGAGTGGGCGCGTTGCGGAACCACAACCAACGCAGATGGATGCGGCCTCGTTTGCTCGGGAGCGGCTGGGTTTCGTTCCCGACGAGCGGCAGACGGAAGTGCTTCAGCTTTCGGCTAAGCGGGTGATTCTGAATTGCTCGCGGCAGTGGGGGAAGTCCACGGTGGCGGCGGCCAAGGCCCTGCATCGGGTGTTGACCGTGCCGCGGAGCCTGGTGCTGGTGGCCAGTCCTTCGGCTAAGCAGAGTGCGGAGTTTTTGAGAAAAGCCGGGGAGATGCTGGAGGTTATGGGGATCGCCCCGCGCGGCGATGGGGATAACGAGATTTCTCTGCTGTTGCCGAACCGGTCGCGGATTGTGGGGCTGCCGGGGAATGAGAGCACGGGGCGGGGATTCTCAAATGTGTCGATGCTGTTGATCGACGAGGCGGCGGTGGTGGAGGATTCGCTGTATAAGATGCTGCGGCCGGTGCTGTCGGTGTCGGACGGGGATTTGTGGCTGATGAGCACGCCGCGGGGTAAGCGCGGATTCTTTTATTCGACGTGGGCGCATGGCGGGCCGGAATGGGTGCGGGTGAGCGTGCCGGCGACGGAGTGCGCGCGGATTCCGAAGGCGCATCTGGAGGAAGAGCGGCGGCAGGAGGGGATGCCGTGGTTCCGGCAGGAGTATATGTGCGAGTTTGTCGATAACGAGGCGAATACTTTTAATCGGGATTTAGTGGAGCGGGCGGTGGATGGGGGCGTGTCGATTTTGAATTTGCGGCGGTTGTCGACCTGGAAGGATTCGGGGGAGGGGTGAGAATGGACAGGCGGAAGCGCCTGTCCCACATTAAACGGGGGAAGCAAGTATGTATTACGTGGGATTGGATCTGGGGGCTAAGCGGGATTACAGCGCTTTGGCGGTGGTGGAGAAGGTGGAGCGGCGGCAGGCGTATCAGAATCCGGAGCCGGGGACCTTGTTATTGCGACACGTGGAGCGGGTACCTTTGGGCACTCCTTATGCGGAGGTGGTGGGGATGGTGCGGGACACGGTTTGGGATCCGGAACTGGCGGGGCAGTGCGTGGTGGTGGCGGATGCGACGGGGTTGGGGGCGCCGGTGATCGAGATGCTGCGGGCGGCGCGGCTGGGGTGCGATATTACTGCGGTGACGATAACGTCCGGGGATCGGGCAGTGCAGCGCGGGAACGACTGGAGCGTGCCGAAGCGGGATTTGATTGCGGGCGTGCAGGTGCTGCTGGAGGCGAATGAGCTGCGGATCGCGCGCGGGCTGCGGGATGCCGGAGCGCTGGTGCAGGAGTTGGTGGATGTACGGACTACGCAGCGTGGCGCGGGGAGGGTGCGGTATGGGGCGGACGGGTGCGGGGAACATGACGATCTGGTGATTGCGCTGGCGCTGGCGTGTTGGCGGGCGGGGCGGCGGGAGATCGATATGCGGGGGCGTGCTTTGCCTGGAATGCCGTGGAAATAGGGGAGAAAGGAGAAAAAGGTTATGAGCGGATTGGAATATTTGAATAAGTTTCGGGATTGGCGGGCGCCGGTGGAGCGCGTGGATGAAAATGGCGTCCGATTTGTGGGGCCGGTTTTGACTGGGGGTGGGGTGGTGGCAGGTGCGGGGGAAGCTGCGGGGGATGAGGAGGTGTATGGGAGGGTGGCGGATTACGATCCGGTTTTGCTGAGTCATTGCCGAAGGTGAGATTAATGGGATTAGTGAGATGTACGGGTTGCCCGCCGGGTCCTGCGACCACGG
>CAVRCX010000015.1:0-364468 GCA_963719785.1 Terriglobia bacterium | reverse complement strand
GCGACGCTTCCGGTGCAAAGTGCGCCTGTGCAGCCGACGCCTCCGCCGCTGACGCAGAACAGGACTGCTCCCAGCACTGCGCCCACGGCTCAACCTGCGCCTGCCGCGCCTGCTCCATCCACGGCTGCGGCCCAGTCGCCTGGACCCGGGCGTGGTGGACGTGGAGGAGGCGGCGGACGCGGTGGCCGGGGACCGCTGACGGCGGGTAATGGCCAACCGGCTAACGCCCAAGGCGCTCCAGGTGGTTTCCAGAGTCTCAGCCTTCAGCAGGATTCGGCAGCTCCGGCGGACAGCGATGCGGCTCCGCTCGGCGGCATCGGCGCGGATGCTGCATCGAGCGCTAATGACGCCTTCCAGATTAATGGCAGCGTGAGCTCGGATGTGATGGCGCGGCCTGGGGACGGCCTCGGCATGGGTGGACCGGGCGGCCTCGGCGGTGGGTTTGGTGGTGGATTTGGTAATGGCTTCGGCGATAACGGACCGGGCGGAATTGGCGGATTGGGTGGCGATGCGACTGCGCTTGGCGGTGGTCCGGGCGGCCCCGGTGGCGGGCCTGGCGGCGGGGGTGGGGGACGCGGCGGCGGTGGTGGCGGACGCGGCGGTGGTGGTTTTGGCGGCGGCGGCTTTGGTGGTGGGCGCGGTGGGGGACGTGGCGGCGGACGCGGCGGTCAGGCGCTGGCGAACGGCAGAGGCCAGTTCGGCAATCGCATCAACCGCGGGCGTGGACAGCAGTTTCGTCTGACTGCGCTGTATCAGTTCGGCAACTCGGCGCTCGATGCGCGCCCTTATTCTTTTAAGCCGGTACTTACGGACGGCGCGGAAGTGCCGAAGGCGGCTTTTGCTTCCAACCGCATCGGTTTTACGGCCGGTGGACCCTTAAATATCCCGCATCTATTTAAGAGCGACAAGACTAATTGGACTTTCAACTTCAACGCCGTGAGGTCGAGGAGTGGGGTGGACAGTACGAACACGGTTCCCACGGCGGCCGAACGCGGCGGCGATTTCTCGGGTGTGGCGAACCAGATCTTCAATCCCGCGACCAATACGCCCTTCGCGGGAAACATCATCCCTGCGAGCCTGATCAACCCCACGGCGAGCGCGTTGTTCAATTACATCCCACTGCCGAATGCTCCGGGGCTGGCCAATAATTTTCAGCTGATCGCCTCCAACCCGAATAACACTAATAATTTTCAGGGAGTGGTGAGCCAGGCGCTCACTAACAAGGATCGGTTGACACTCAACCTGAGTTATCAGGACCGGAATTCGGCCACGACACAACCGTTAGGGTTTAAGGATCCGGCTACAGGCGACGGCCTTAACTCGACCTTGACTTACTCGCGCACCATAAATCGGAACCTCGTCAACAGCCTGGCCTTCGCCTTCAGCCGCAACGTGAATAACAATCTTTCGTATTTCTCGAACGGCCAGAACATCGAGGTTGAGTTAGGTATTAACGGCGCGTACATTACTCCGCTCACTTATGGTCCGCCCAATATCTCGTTCCAGAATTTCCAGGGTTTCAGCGATGCGGCTCCTTCGGTGACTAATGCGCGGACCACCGGAGTCACTGAATCGCTGCTGCAGCTTCACGGCAAACACAACCTGACCTATGGAGGACTATTCCAGCGCAGGGAAAGTAATCTGAATACCTTCCAGGGCTCACGTGGATCGTTCAGCTTCACCGGCGTAGAGACGCAGCAGATCGGATCGAACGGGCTTCCGGTCACGGGTACGGGCTACGACCTGGCCGATTTTCTGCTCGACATGCCGTACAAGACATCGGTGACTCAGTACCTGAACGGGGACACCGCGTTCTACTTCCGCGAGTCGGCGGCTGCGGCCTACATCTCGGACGACTTCCGCTGGAAGAGCAACTTTTCGATCATTACCGGCCTGCGCTGGGAGTATTACAGCCCTTACAGCGAAAAGAACGACCGCATGGCGAATCTCGACCTGGTGGAAGGCTGCCCTGCCAATGGCTGCGTCAACAATCAATCGCCCTACAGCGGCGCCTCCGTGGTGACAGGTGGGAGCGGTTTGATCAAGCCCGATTACAAGTTGTTTTCGCCGCGCGAAGGGATTGCGTGGAAACCATTCAAGAACCAGAACCTGGTAGTGCGAGCTGGGTACGGAATCTATTACGTAGGCGGCGTCTACAGCGCTCTTACGAATCAGTTGGCTCTGCAGGCGCCTTTCGTCAACTCCATCAGCGAGCAGCAGAGCACGGCTAATCCGCTGACCCTGCAGAACGGCTTTATTACGCAGCCGCAACAGAAGATTACCGACACATTCGGGGTGGATCCCAACTTCAAGCCGGCTTACAGCCAGTCGTGGAACCTGGCCCTGCAGGAGACGGTTTGGCGCAATTATGTGATCCAGGTGGGTTATAACGGCGTCAAGGGCACGGATCTGAGCGTTCTGCAGAGTCCCAACCGCGCGCCTCTTGGCACGGCCCCCAACAATACGCAGTCTGCCTTGTACATCGCCAACGCCTCGCAGTTCACTTATGAACTTTCGCAGGGTAATTCGATCTACAACGCTTTGACCATTTCCTTCCTGCATCGCATGGCGCGCGGGCGGTCGTTTAATCTGACCTACGTGTTTTCGAAGGCCGAAGACGATACATCGACGCTGGGTGGGGGCGTGGTGCAGATCGTGAATAATATTCACAACGAATGGGGCCTCTCGAATAACGACCAGAGACACCAGGTGCGATTTAACTATCAGATTCAGTCTCCGGTGGGGCCGGAGCGCACGTCGTGGCGCTGGCACGCGCTGCGCGGCTGGACCTTGAACGGCAACCTGACTGCCACTTCGGGAAGTACTTTCACCGCGACCGTGCAGACTGACTACTCAGGTACGGGGATCGTCGGCAGCCCGCGTCCGGAAGCGACCGGCCTTTCCGTGAATAGTGGGACCGGTTACTTCAATACAGCCGCGTTCACGCTGCCGGCGGCGGGTACCTACGGGAACGCGGGACGCAATACCATTCCCGGTATTCCCAACTTCTCGCTCAATGCTTCCGTGTTCCGCACGTGGCGAGTCAAGGAGCGGCATCAGATCACCTTCACCGTCGCCTCCACCAACCCGTTGAATCATGTCAACGTGACGGGGATCGGTACGGTGGTCGATACGCCGACTTATGGATTACCGCAGACGGCGGGCGGCATGCGTACACTTACCGCTACAACCAGGATAACGTTCTGATGCGACGACTCATTTTCATCCCTTGTTTTTTGTTGCTGTTCGCCAGCATGAATGGCCAGCAGGACGATTCGGTCACCACCATTTCGACGGAAGTGAATCTCAAGATTGTCAATATCACCGTGAAGGATAAATCCGGCAAGGTGATCCCGAATCTGAAGCCGAGCGACTTCACGGTTCTTGAGGACGGCAAACCGCAGGAAGTTAAGGTTTTCGAATTTCAGAAGCTGGATTCGGATCAACCGCTGCCACCGGTTCCGGCGGATAAGCCGATGGCCTCCGCGGCTCCGGCGGCACCGGTGGCGGCTGTCGCCCCCGCCGCACCCAAGCCGGCTGCGCCGAGAACTCCAGCGCCCAAGCCGATTATTCGCTTCCAAGATCGGCGGCTGGTCGCCATGCTGTTCGACTTCAGCACCATGGCAACGGTCGAGCAGGCGCGCGCGCAGAAGTCGGCCATTGATTTTATCGAACATCAGTTAAAGCCCGCGGACCTGGTGGCAATCATGACGGCGGGGATCGGTCCTCTGAAGCTCGACCAGGATTTCACCGACGATCGCGATCGTCTGGAGGAAGTGATCAAGAAGTTCAATATCGGCGAGGGATCCGACCTGGCGGGGCTCAGCGGCAACGGCGGCGACAGTACGAGCGGCGAAGACACCGGAACCGCGTTCAACGCGGACGAAACCGAATTCAATATTTTCAATAACGACCGCAAACTGGTGACCCTGCAGACTGCCGCGAAGATGCTTTCGGCTTTTTCCGAGAAGAAAGCCCTGATCTACTTTTCGAGCGGCATGGAGCAATCGGGTACGGATAATCAGGCGCAGCTGGAAAGCGCGATCAATGCGGCCAAGCGGGCCCATGTGGCTTTTTATCCCATCGATACGCGCGGGTTGATTGCGACTGCTCCCGCAGGAGACGCCAGTTCGGCCGGCGGGCGCGGCACCAGTTCTTTCACAGGTGCAAATGAAACCAGCCGGCAGTCCAGCCGCGATAATTCGCAGGAGACGCTTTCGACACTGGCCTCCGATACCGGCGGCCGGTTATTCGTCGACGATAACAATCTCGCCCTGGGGATGGAGAAAGCGCGCGACGATATTACCAGCTATTACATTCTGGGTTATTACAGCAGTAACGGTAAACTGGACGGTAAGTACCGCAAAGTTACGGTCAAGCTCAACAATAATATCCAGGCCAAGCTTGACTACAATACCGGCTATTTCGGCGAGAAGGAATTCAAGAAATTCACGTCATCCGATAAGGAAGACCAGCTGCAGCAGGCGCTGATGCTTGGCGACCCCATGACCGACCTTACGGTTAATGGGGAGATCGACTATTTCCGGCTGGCGCGGGATCGTTATTTTGTTCCTTTCTCGATCAAGATTCCGGGCTCGGAGATAGCTCTGGCCAAGAGCAAGGGCAGCGCCCAGACTGAGCTTGAGTTCATTGCGCAACTGCGCGACGAGCATACCAAGCTGGTGGGCGTGGTGCGCGATGGCGTCAAGATCAAATTGGCCGATCAGACGGCGGCGGAGCTTTCATCGCACCCGATCTCTTACGATACGGGTTTCAGTGTGCCGCCTGGGACTTACAACCTGAAGTTTCTCGCCAGGGAAAATGAAACCGGCAAGATGGGCACCTATGAGACTAAGTTCACCATTCCCGATCTGGCTCCGGATAAGCCTGGCCGGCTGAAGACCAGTACCGTTATCTGGAGCAGCCAGAGACAGCCTCTCAAGACTGCTATTGCGACCGCCGATCCTAATAAGAAGGTCCTTGAAGCCGATCCACTGGTGCAGGACGGCCAGAAGCTGATCCCCAGCATCACGCATGTGTTCCGTAAAGATCAGAATATGTACGTGTATATGGAGGTCTACGACCCTGGTCTTGACAGCGCTCAGAAGCCAAGCGTGTCGGCTACGCTTTCTTTCTATCGGGGCAAGACCAAGAGCTTCGAATCGCAGCCGGTGCGGTTGAATTCGTTCCTTGCCAAGCGCGGCCAGACGCTTCCGGTTGAGTTCCAGACACCTTTGTCGCAGCTGGCTTCGGGGCGGTATACGTGTCAGATTAATTTGATCGATGAGACGGGGCGGCGGTTTGCGTTTCAGCGCTCGGAGATTGTGGTATTACCGGCGGAAAAACCGCAGGCAACCGCCAAAACCGGAGCCTGACGTGCGGCTTACGCCGCATTGGACAGGCGATAGCGCCTATCCCACGTGCCTATCCTTGACGTTACCGAGGTTAGTATTCAGGATCTAACTACTGACGGCTTGCGGTCATAGTACCGATGTAGTCATAGTTGAATTTGTCCCATACGCTAAAGGTCAAGGCCGGCTTTGGCGCGGCTTTCGCTATCCTGCTCGGCGCGGGTGTGGCGGCTACTTTCCAGACATTCCTATGGGAGGGGAGTGCCGACTGGGTTGCGCACTCGTGGGATGTGATCGAGCGTCTGGATGAATTGGCGCGCCCGCAGGATCCGCTCAGGGTGCGCCAACTGGCTCTGGAACTGGGGGCACTGACTGTCGATAATCCGGCAGAGCACCAGAGGGCGGAGGCGCTGATTGCGCTGGCCGCGAGCCGGGAAGTGGCTCTGGACCAGGGTATTGCGGGTCGCATGGCCGAAGTGCTGCAGAAGATGCAGACCGAAGAGAGGGCTCTGCTGACTGTGCGTATCGAAAAGCAGCGGAGTATTGCGGTGCTGACACGAAAGCTGTCGGAAGTCGCCTCCGCTCTCTCATTCCTTCTCATCGTGCTGGCGGCGTGGCGCACGTCGATCGACGCGAGAAAGCGCAACCTGGCGGAACGGACGCTGGCCGCGCGCGAAGAGCAGTACAGGCAGGTGGTCGAGATGGCCGGCGACATCATCTACCGCACCGATCATCTGGGGCGCTTTACTTTTTGTAACCAGTCCGCTCTGACGATGCTGCACCTGACCGAGCACGAATTGCTGGGCCGGTCGTATGTCAGGATGATTGCGCAGGATAAGCGGAAAGAGGTGGAACGCTTCTATCTGCGCCAATTTGCGCGGCGGAGAAAGAACAGCTA
Organism: Terriglobia bacterium; assembly: GCA_963719785.1. Classification (GTDB taxonomy): domain Bacteria; phylum Acidobacteriota; class Terriglobia; order Bryobacterales; family Bryobacteraceae; genus BOG-234. Next base: position 358,219 of record CAVRCX010000015.1, on the reverse strand, counting down.
TTGCGAGTTTCCTATCGTCGACGGGCATGGGCGGGAGCGCTGGATCGGCCAGAACGTTCAGCTGTTGATGGAAGGCGCGAATGCGATCGGTTTTCAGGCGATTGCACGCGAGATAACCGAGCGCAAGCGGGCCGAATACGATCTGCAGAAAAGCCGCCTCTTCGTGGAGCGCATTGCGGCTACCACGCCGGGCATCCTTTATGTTTACGATCTGGACCAACGGCGCAACGTTTACAGCAATCGCGAGGCGGTCGCGGTGCTGGGCTATAAACCGGAAGAGGTCGACAGCTTTTCCAGGGGCGAGATGCAGCATTTTCATCCCGACGATATCCCGGCGATCGAGAACCATCATCGGGGGCTGCGCGACGCGCAGGATGGCGAAGTGCGCCGCATCGAGTATCGGGCTCGCCATGCCGCTGGACATTGGGTATGGCTGGCCGCGCGCGACACGCCTTTCGAACGCAATAGCGAAGGCGTGGTCACGCGGATTGTGGGAATCGCGCACGATGTCACCGACCGCCGGGCCGCACGGGACAAACTGGCTTATGAGGCAAATTTCGACGCACTCACGGGCCTCGCCAACCGGCGCCACTTCCTGACGCGATTGCAGGGCGTGCTCCGGCGCGTAAGTCTGGAACACGGGACGGCGGCGCTCTGCATGCTGGATATCGATCTCTTCAAAACGATCAACGACCGGTCCGGGCATTCGGCGGGCGACGAGGTGCTGGAAGCGCTGGGTAACATTGTCCGCGGCGAACTGCGGTCGAACGATTTGGCGGGGCGTCTGGGCGGCGACGAATTCGCTTTTATTTTGCCCGACGCGGATCATGACGAGGCGGCGGAGGTGGCGGAGCGCATTCGCGAACGGCTCGGGCGCATGGCGATCGGGACGGACGGCGGAGCGGCGCCGGTTTCGGTTACGGCGACGTTCGGAGTGGCGGAGTGGCATCCCAAAATGGATGCCAAAGAGCTGATGGAGGCGGCGGACCGGGCGCTTTACAGAGCTAAATCGGCGGGACGAAACTGCGTCTGCGTCGAGGTTTAGCGGCAGGTATGGCCGAATCGGCCAATTGGCCACAAAGCTGCATCGCACACTCTCGCAGCAAACAAGGAAAAAATGCGAGAAGGGCTGGTTTGGCTGGCGATGACAGCAGTGGCTGTTATGCCGGCGATGGGAGGTCCGATTTTCGATATTCCGGTTTCCGCCAGTTCGTTCGGGCTTCTCGGCGGTAGTATTTCGAATACCGGGACGTCGGCGATTGTGGGTAATGTCGGGGCTACGAGTACGATTACAGGCTTCGACTCATCGGATGGAACCACAACGGGTTACGTTTGTGCTCCAACCAGCGGCGGCCCTTGTACGACTGGGGAGGACTCGGCCGTTACAGCCGCGTACAACGCCATCTTCAGCGGCGGCGCGTTCAGCACGGCGGAGGGCTTGAAACCCACCGGCTCGTATACGGCCGCGACCAGCCAAACCTTCCTGGGGAATAATGTTTACGCGTCTTCGGGCAATATTTCGACGGCCACAGGCACCGATTTAACGTTCGATGCCCAAGGCGACTCCACGGCCGTTTTCGTCATTCAGATTGACGGAGCTCTCACCGTGAACGGTGCTATGGACTTCACGCTGGAAAACGGAGCGCAGGCGAGTAATATCTTCTGGATCGTTACGGACGCCGCCACGATCAGCGTCGGAAGTTCCGGGCCGATCGTCTTCGACGGAGACATTCTGGCGGGAACGAGCTTCACGATGTCGGCGGCGTCGGGGGGAAGCGGCACGCTTGCCGGCACCATCAATGGCTGCGTCTTCGCAGACACGGCGAATACCCTGGCCGGCACCACGAATGTGGAAGGCTGCGGCGCCACCGTCGCCATTCCTGAGCCAGGCTCCTCGGAGCTCATGAGCCTCGGATGTCTGCTGCTGGGCATCGCGGGGTGGCGAAGATTCAGGGTGCGGTGACCAAATGGCGTCAGGGGGGCTTACGGAGGAATATTGGGCAGATCGGAAATCTGCCCCACCTTTATTGGCGCCAGCGGCGTAGGGGCGGCGAGAGAGCCGCGCAGATTCCTACTACGGCCAGGGTTGCGAGGCCTCCAAATGAGACGCTGGCCACGGCCCCGAACCATGCGGCTGTCCAGCCCGATTCGACTGCTCCCAATTGATTCGAACAACTGATGAAGATGTTATTCACCGCCAGCACGCGCCCGCGCACGGCGTCCGGCGTTTTGGTTTGAACCAGCGACTGGCGGAGCACCACGCTCACATTATCGAAAGCTCCGACCAGCATCAGCAAGGCCAGCGACAGCCACAGATTGCGCGACAGGCCGAAGCCGATGGTAGCGGCGCCGAAACCCACCACGGTAAAGATCAGCGCGCGTCCGGCCCGATGGATTTTTCCCGAATGGGCCAAAGTGACGGCCATCAGTACTGCCCCGACGGATGGTGCAGCGCGCAGCCAACCCAGGGCGCGGGGACCGGCGTGCAGGATGTCCACGGCGAAAATCGGCAGCAGTGCGGTAGCCCCGCCGAACAGCACCGCAAACAGATCGAGCGAGACGGCGGAGAGGATCAGTTTGTTATCGCGCACGAAACGCAGACCTTCGAGCAACGATCGGGCGTCGCGCGGAGTGGCCGTAACGTTGTCGCCGCGGCGCTGGCGGATGGAGGCAAAACAGATGAGGGTCAACACCGCGAAGGCGGCCTGCACCACGTAAACGGTCCGGCTTCCGGCGGTCGCGAGAAGGAGCCCCGCGATGGCTGGCCCACTGACATTGGCGATCTCCTGCGCGCTGCTGTTCCAGGTGACCGCATTGCCGAGCGCCTCCCGCGGAATTATCTGGGACAGAATGGCGCCTCGGGCGGGGCCCTGAAAAGTGCGCGCGACGGCGGTGAGGAGCAGGCAGCCGTAGATGGCGAATACGGAATGGAAGCCGAAGATCAGCAGCAGGGACGCGGTGAGATAGAGAATTTGGGTAAGCACCATCACGCGGCGGCGGTCGTAGCGATCGGCAACATGGCCGGCGAAGAGGGACAGGAGCACGAAGGGCGCGACCTGAACGAAGCCGACGTTGCCCAGCACCATGGCGGAGTGGGTTTCCGTGTAGAGATCCCAGCTGACGGCCAGCGAGAGCATCTGCAGGCCGAAGCTCGAGAGAAAGGCTCCGGAGATCAGAAAGCGGTAATCGCGCAGGCGGAAAGAAGCGTAGGCGTCCAACTATAGAGGATCGCGCATAGGTTGTGGCAGGAAACTTGTGGCTGCGGTTCCACATGGTTTTCGTTGCAGTTCGTGGACCGCAGACTAAGGTCGGAATCTGCCCCACCGGGCGCCGGTATATAATCTGGCAGTCATGACCAAACGAGAGTTCCTCGCCGTCAGTGCCGGCGCCGCACTGGGCCTGGGGCGCGCGGTCTTTGCGCAGAAAGGCCCTGCCCCGTCGCGGAAGGCGAAAACGACAAAGCTGTTCAAGAGCCCTCCGGGGTATCCGAACGCGCTGGCCGCCGCGCCTGAAGGTTTGTGGATCGGCGAGCAGAAGATGTCCGGTGAACAGGCGGTGACCTATCATCTGCCGGAACCCAAAGATCTTTCGGAAGCGGCGTGGCTGGTCGATTGGAACGGCAAGGTGTTGAAGACCGTGACCACGCCTTCCCGGAACACGAGCGGGATGGCTTTCGGCGGCGGCAACCTGTGGATGTGTGCGAATGCGCCTCCGGAGGGAGTGTTTCAGGTGGACATGAACTCGCGCCTGATCAGCCATCGCCAGATCCCGCTCGGCCCCGCGAAGGACGGCGGTGGATGTCATGGCGCCATGTGGAACGAGGGCAAGCTCTGGATCGCGGCGCTGCGCCTGCACGGAATTCTGCGCGTCGACCCAGTCACGTGGGAGCCGGAGTTCTTCATTCCTTTCTATGAGGCGCCCGGGCGGACGCGCTACCACGGCATTGCGTGGGACAATGGCGCCATCTGGCAGATCGTCGGCAACGATTGTAAGGGCTATGCCGAGTACCGCCCTGGCCTGGTCAAATACGATGCCGCGACGGGTAAAGTGATCGAGACGGTCGACTTCCTGCCCGGATCGTCGGACCCGCATGGGCTGGTAATGCACAACGGATCGCTGGTCAGTTGCGATGCCGGCATCCATCCGGGATGGCCGACCAATGACAGCCCGACGACCGGGTGGATCTTCCGAATCGACTTTGTGTGATGCGATTGGCGCTGATTGCCGTTCTCTGTTTAGTGCTGGCTGCGCCCAGCCGGGCGGACCTGCAGACGGACGGGGACTTAATCGTGGTCGGAATCGTGTTGGTGGGGGCCGCCGTCGGCGTAGGCACCACCTTTCTGATTCTTCACGAGAAGCACAAGAGAGTTGTGCTTACGGGCTGTGTTAGTTCCGATGCCGGTGGGCTTACCCTGACCGACGATAAAGACAAGCAAACGTACACTCTGTCAGGCGATCCGCCAGGCGTTATGGCGGGTCACCGGATGACGCTCGAGGGCAAGCGGCACAAGAATGCCTTCGAGGCTCACAGTGTGACGAAGGATCTGGGAATCTGTCAGCCCTGAATCAGTGAATGCGCAGCCCGGCCGCTACGGCCATGGGGAGGCGCGCTCCGAGAATCCGACCGATCAGCTTCGCAATCGCTTGAACCGTCTTGTTTATTATCCGCATACCTGATTAGAATTCTGGACCTTTCCCGCCTCCTTGTCACCCTTGTCTTTGGATAGCTCGGGACTTACTGAAGATAACGGTTGTTCAACACATTTCGGAGGCTGAAATTCGTTATGCCTTCAGAAGAATCGCCCATTACGGCGGTGGCCCTGGCGCTCTGGTATGTCACCAAAATGCCAATGCTGTTACTGATCGCGCCGGTCGGTGGGTACCGATTATTTACAAAAGACGCGGGCCCGCAACGGGACGGGGTTGGTCCTCAGCAATACGCCGGGTTGCTGGTGGCCCTGGCCGCGATCGGCGTGTTCGGTAGAAACTGGCGCAGCCTTAAGTGGCTCAGGCCTTGGCCAGGGTCCTAAAGGGCGCGCGGCGCAGACGGGTTCCCGTGGCGTCGAAAATAGCGTTGCCGAGCGCGGCGGCTACGGGCGCGGTGGCGCCTTCCCCCGCTCCCAGAATGGGCAACTCGGGATGGTTCAGGAGCGCAACTTCGAGCGCGGGAACCTCAGGAAAAGTCAGCAGCGGATAGCTGGCCCAATCGGTGGTGGTGACGTGCGACTGGTCGAACTTCACTTCCTCGTGGAGCGTGCGGCTGAGGGTCTGCATGATGCAGCCTTCCACCTGATTGCGCAGGGCGTCGGGATTCACGACCAGGCCGGAATCGTGCGCGCAGGTGACGCGGCGGATGGTGATCTTTCCGGATGTTCGATCGACGGCCACTTCCATGGCTACGGCAATGTAGTTCAGGGCCTGGTTGTAGCGGACGTAGGCGATGCCGCGGCCAACGCCCGGCGTTGGGTTGGGCGAGGGGCGGGGCTGCCAGCCGATCATCTGGGCGGCGCGCTCGATGACGGCTATGGCGCGCGGATCGGTGAGACCGCGCAGACGGAACTGCACGGGATCGGCGCCGGCAGCGTGGGCGAGTTCGTCCGTGAAGCTTTCGGTCATGAAGGCGTTGCCGATGCGGCCGGGCGCGCGCAGGTTCGAGACCTTCAGCGGAGAGGTCTTGACCCAGTGGGCGGTGACGCTGATGTGCGGAACATCGTAGGGCGGGTCGGCATTGTTGATGACGCCGCCGGGCATCTGACCGTGCTCCTGCGGGATACCGGCGAGGTCGGCTGCGATGAAGGCGCGGACGCCCTGGATGGTGGTAGGAACCCACATCTGGGCATCCCACGCGGCGATGCGGCCGTTGGCGTCGAGGGCAGCGTGAACGTCCAGACTTTGGGCGGGGCCTTTGGGATCCCAGCCGTGCTCATCGTGGCGCATCCACTGTACGCGGACAGGGGCGTGGACGGTCTTCGAGATCAGCACGGCATCGGCTGCCACGTCGTCGTTTCCATTGCCGCCGTAGGAGCCGGCGCCGGGGAGGAAGATGACGCGCGTCTTGCCGGCGCGGAGCCCGAAGAGCTTGGTGAGGTTGTTGCGCAGCGCATGCGTGCCCTGTGTGGAAGACCAGATGGTGGTGTGGTCGTCGCGAACATCTGCGATGGCGCAGCAGGGCGCGAGCGAGGCGTGGCTCTGCAAGGGCCACCAATATGTGGCTTTGAGCGTTTTCGAAGCGCTGGCCAGGGCTTGTTGAGCGTCGCCTTTCTTGACGAGGGGCTGGTCCTTATCGATGGGCGTGTTGCGGACGTGCTTTTCGAGATCGTCGCTGCCGGGGAGGCCTTTCCAATCGCTCCAGGTGGCCTTGAGTTCGCGGGCGGCGCGGACGGCGGCCCACTCGTCTTTAGCTACGACCGCGAGGAAATTTCCGTTGCGTACGATGCGGACGTCGGGGATCGACTTGATGGAGGACTCGTCGACGGTGAGGAGCTTTGCTTCGATAGCCGGTGGACGCACGACGCGGCCGTGGAGCATGCCGGGGACGGTGAAGTCCTGCAGGTAGGTGAGCGTGCCGGTGCATTTGCCGGGAAGGTCCGGGCGCGGATAAGATTTGCCGACGATGGTGTAGGCGGCGGGATTCTTGAGCGGAGCGGTGGGGTCGGATCGCAGATTCAGCTGGCGGTCGCCCATCAGCTGGGCAAGGTTGGCGTTGGTGCCGAGTTTTTCAAGCGCGGCGCGCAAGGTGGCAGCGGCCTGGCGGACTTCGACGCCTCCACGGGTGAGGCCGTTGCTGCCGCCGGTCCCACCAGTGTCGGCGGTGAGATCTGTATCGCCTTCCACGACCGAGATGCGTTCGACGGGGATGCCGAGCTCTTCGGCTGCCATCTGGGGGATGGCGATGCGCATGCCGGTGCCGACGTCAACGCGGCTGGTATAGACGGTGACCGATCCATCGTGGTGGATGGCGAGGAAGCTATCGACCTGATCGGGATCGACGGACTTGGGAGCAGCAGCTGCATCCTGCGCGAGGGCGCGTTGGCCGAGGCTGCCCAAAGAAAAGCTAACCACTATGGCGGCGGAGCTTCGAAGGAGATCGCGGCGGGATATGGTCTGCATGATTCTCTCCTATGCCTTGGCTTCCCGGGTGGTTTTGGCGGCTCGTTCGACGGCGGCGAGGATGCGGGTGTGGGTGCCGCAGCGGCAGAGATTACCGGCGAGCGATTGTTTGATCTGTTCGACGGTGGGGCTGGGATTCTGACCGAGGAGGCCCTTGGCGCCCATGATCATGCCGTTGGTACAGTAGCCGCACTGTGCGGCCTGTTCGGCGATGAAGGCGGCCTGGACAGGATCGGGATGCTCGGGTGTACCGAGGCCTTCGAGGGTGGTGACTTTTTTGCCCGCAACCTGGTTGACGGGGGTGATGCAGGAGCGCGTGGCTTTTCCGTCGATGAGGACGGTGCACGCGCCACACTGGGCGAGTCCGCAGCCGAATTTCGCGCCGTGGAGGCTGAGTGCGTTGCGGAGGAGATAGAGGAGAGGCTGGGCGGGGTCCCACGATTCGACTGAGACCGGGCGGCCGTTGACCTGGAAGTTGTAAGTCGGCATGACGACGCTCCGTGGTTTATTTTACTTCTTTTTTCGTGGCGGATTGGCGGATTCGATCAGCGGAACAATTCGTCGAGGCTGGCGGCTTCCACAAAACGGTCCCCGATGCGTTCCAGCTCTTCTACGGAGCAGGCGCGCAAACGGTCTTCAACCCAGGCGGGAAGTGAGCCAAAGCGCTTTTCGACCATGCGGCGAAGCAGATGCAACTCGCCTTTCTGCTCGCCTTCCTGTTTGCCGCGTTTGTATTCACGGCCCAGCACTTCGTGATCGAGAATGTCGTCCAGTATGGGCATTCGTCTTGCCTCCCCTTCCACTTCCTTCGCCAGTTTCCGCAAACCCGCGAGGATCACTAACTGGGCCAGTGCCCTACCCCGCCTCGCAGGCTCCAGCGCCGCGATGCGCCGCAGAATTCGCCGTATCGCTTCCGTCCGATCCGGCCACCGGGCCAACAGCGAAATTATATTATCGCCGATCGAATCGCTTTCGCACAGCCGCGCGCCATCCAGTTCCCGAATGTCGACCAGGCGATATTCGAAGGCGAGCGCCGGGAAGCGCAATTCGTTACTCATGCGGAGGGGAGCTTCGCCGAGATAGAGCACGATCTGGCGGGGAAATTCTGCATGCCGCTCGTAAACCCTGAGCCCGTAATCCAGCATACGCAGCGCCATGTTGGCGTCATTGGTGCTCTGCAGCTCGATGTGAACCAGAATCCCATCGTTGGTCTGGCCGAGCAGATCGATGCGCAGGCTGTTGACCTTCGGCAACTCCACGTCCCGCCACATGGTGACATCGAGACCAGTCAACTCGCGTAGCGTCAAGCCGGGCGCATCGAGCAGCAGGTCTTTGAGGGTGATGTCGTATTCGTGCACGAGGGCGGCCGGAGATTCAGATCTCGCGGCGACCTTCCATGGCTTTCCACATGGTCACTTCGTCGGCGAATTCGAGGTCGCTGCCGACGGGCACGCCCATGGCGATCCTGGTGACTTTCATGCCGAGCGGTTTGAGCAGCTTGGATAAATAGACCGCCGTGGCCTCGCCTTCAACCGTCGGATTGGTAGCCACGATAATCTCCGCCAGATCGCCGCGCGCGATGCGGTCGACCAGGCTCTTGATCCGGAGCTGTTCGGGACCGATCCCGCGCAGGGGCGAGAGCGCTCCGCCCAGCACGTGATAAAGACCGTTGAATTGACGGGTGACCTCGACGCCGACGATGTTATTGGGATCTTCCACCACGCAGACCACGGTTTGATCGCGCTGGGGATCGCGGCAGTACTGGCAGAGCTCCGCGTCGCTGATGTTATTGCAGACGACGCACATGCGCAGCTTGTCTTTAACGTCAAGAATGCTTTGCGCCAGTTGGCCGGCATCGTCGCGACTGGCGCGCAAGATATGGAACGCGATGCGTTGCGCCGATTTCTGTCCGATGCCGGGCAGACGTTTGAATTCGTTGATAAGGCGAGCCAGCGGCTCGGCGAAATCGGCCATGAACTAGAACAGCCCCGGGGGCAGGCCCATGCCGCCGAGCATGCCGCTCATCTTCTTCTGCGATTGCTCATCGACCTTGTTGACGGCGTCGTTGCAGGCGGCCACGATCAGGTCCTGCAGCATCTCCACATCGCCTGCTACTTCCTGATCGATCTTGACGCCGAGGACATTCTTATGGCCGTCCATCTTCACCGTGACCATACCGCCGCCCGCCGTTCCTTCCACGCGGATGGCGGCGACCTCGGCCTGCATGCGCTCCTGCATCTGCTGGGCCTGCTTCATCATGGCCTGCATGTTTCCGGGCATTTTCATTCGTTCCAGGGCTCCTTCAGATTGCGTACGGCGCGCACTTCACCGCCGAACAGTTCGCGAAAACGTTGTACTTCCGGATGCGCGAGGGCACGTCCGGTCACCTCATCTTCAGGCTGGGCAGGCTTCTTGATTTCGGCCAGCGGCGCCTTTACTTCACCGAACACTACTTTAAAACGGAGAGTTGGCTGGCCGAGCCGCTTCAGAGCGGTGAGGATCTCCTCGCGGCCGAGATCGAGCTGAAAGGATTTGGCGGCCGTGACGATGAGCTCGTTGTTCACCAGCGCCACTTCAGATTGCGCGATGGCGTCGGCGGAAAATTGCAGGCCGCTTTCGACCATGGCGGTGTGCAGTTTGGCGCGCCAGTCATCGTGGGGGAATGGCGGCGATGGAGCAGCCGGCGCTGGCGCGGGAGCCGGAACTATTTTGGCTCGATCTGCCTCGAACGGCGATGGCGCTGTTCTGACCGGCGGCGGGACTGCTGGCGCGGGCGCAGCGAGTGGCTTCGGCGATGCGGCAGCGCGCGGCGGCAGACTGGCGAGGGCCTCTTCGACCGAAAACAGCTTGCCGGCCTGCACCATCTTCAGTAGTCCGATTTCCAGATGAAATCTGGGTTGCAGGGAAAATTGCAGATCGCGAAAGAGATCGAGCGACAACTGCAGGTAGCGCGTCAGATCCTCTTCGCCAAACGCGCCGGCAATGCGCGTCATCTCCACGCGCTCGGCCTGGCTGGCGGCGATCAGGCGTGAATCGCCTCCGGCAATTTTAGTGACCAGAAGATTGCGCAGGTAGCGCGAGAGCTCTCGCGAAAAATGCTGCGGACTGCCTCCGTTGCGCTCCAGTTCGTCGACCAGACCGAGCATGGCACCGCCATCCTGATTGGCCAGCGCGGTGGTGACCTGCGACATGGCATCGAGCCCGAAGGCGCCTAACAATGCACGCACCGCCGCCGCTTCGAGCTTGTTGCCGCAGCACGCGATGGCCTGATCGAGCGCGGAAAGCGAATCGCGCACCGAGCCTTCACCCGACTGCGCAATCACGGCCAGGGCTTCGTCGTCGGCCTCAATGCCTTCCTGTACGCAGATCTCGTGCATGCGAACAATCAGGTCGTGGAAATCGACCGAACGAAAACTGAAGTGCTGGCAGCGCGAGGCGATGGTGGCGGGGATCTTGTGCGATTCCGTAGTGCAGAGGATGAACACGGCCCACTCGGGCGGCTCTTCGATAGTCTTCAGCAGCGCGTTAAACGCTTCGTTGGTGATCTGGTGGGCCTCATCGACGATGAAGATCTTGTAGCGGTCGCGCGCCGGCTGGTAGCGAACGTTTTCGCGCAATTCCCGCATCTCATTGATGCCGCGATTCGAGGCCGCGTCGATTTCGATGACATCGGGCGAGCCCCCGGCGGTGATCTCAAGGCAGCTGGCGCACACTCCGCAGGGCTTGTCGGTGGGACCCTGTTGGCAGTTGAGGCAGCGCGCCAGAATGCGGGCCGTGGTGGTCTTCCCGGTGCCGCGCTGGCCGGAAAAAATGTACCCATGGGCGATGCGGTTCTGATCGATGGCATTGCGCAGGGTGGTCTTGATGTGATCCTGGTTGAGCACATCGTCGAACGTTTGAGGGCGGTACTTGCGAGCAATGACCTGATACATGAGGCGGGATTCGGAAAACTATGTTGCCAAGCCCCGGGTGATCCGCGGCACACAGGTTAAACCACTACCGTTGCTTCCTTCCGGATCTGGCGGGGTTTGCAGCCGCCCATTGCACGGAGCCCGAGACCTGACGACCTTCAGATTAACATTGCCGTCAATTCACCGCGGCAATTGCAGCCGGATCAGCGACTCGATGCGATTCCACACGCTGGGATCGGATTCGATTTCGATGTGGGGCTTCATGAAAAGCTGCGCGTACCAGGGGAATCCATCGCAGTTGACGGACTTCGATCTGTAATCGGATTGAAAATTTCCGAGGATTCGCGTACGTGCCGGATCGGTGGCGAGGATCTTCGATTGGCCGCGCAGCAGTCCGTCGCGCTGAAAGAAATTGATGGCTTCGGAGACGTTGGCGGGGATGTGTTTGTCGTCCTCGCCAGGCTTCGAGACGCTGTCGACCTGGATGGTCAGGAGGACGGGGATGCCCTCCTTCTCAAGCGTGCGGGCGGTGTGGACGACCTCGGAGGCGCCCCAGCTATGCCCATAGAGCACGATACGCGCCTTGCTTTTTTCGTCGGAGGACAGCGCCCCATCGCGATCGATATCGAGCGAGCGCAGAATTTCCTGGTGGGCTTGTGTCGCCGAATGGTTTTCAAATATCTTTACATCGACGCCGTTGGGATAATCGCGCCGGAGGTCGGCTGCGAGTTGCACCTCGCGATGGGCGGTGTCGTTGTGATGGACGAAGCCGCCGACGAATCCAATCACGATTATTGCGGCAGTGAGTTGCATGGACGTACTGATTCTACCAATGTCGTTTTCGGTCCAAACCACGTTGGTTCGCCGCTTGCTCCTGGTGTTATCGTGCGCCGCTCGTTTTATGTGCTCGCGGGGATCGTATTCATCAGTGCAGGCGTGGCTCGCGCGAGTGTGACACTGCTGCTCGAGGAACCCTTCGGCACGTTCGGCGGGATGAATCCCACCGGTCACGCGGCCATTTACCTTTCGCGAGTTTGTGCGGCTTCGCCGATTTCTTTGCGGCGCTGCGAGCCTGGGGAACAGGGGGTTGTCATCAGCCGTTATCACCGCGTGACCGGACACGATTGGCTGGCCATTCCGTTATTGCCGTATCTCTACGCGGTCGATCGTCCCGCTGAAGTTCCCTCAGAGGTGAGCGTGGAAGATGTTGCAAAACTTAGAGATTCCTGGCGGCGGCAGCACCTTGAAGAGTTCGTGCCGGACGGACCGGAGGCGAGCATGCCGGAGGGCGAGTGGATTCAGTTGATGGGCGCGGCATATGATCGCACCATCTATGCCTTCGGCATCGAAACCACAGAAGAGCAGGATGACAGGTTCATCCAAATGCTCAACTCGCGCCCGAACCAGCGCGACTTTAATCTGCTGTTTCATAATTGCGCGGACTTCGCCCGGAAAGCCATCGATTTCTATTACCCACACGCCGTGCATCGCAGTTTGTTCGCCGATGCGGGAATCATGACGCCGAAGCAGGCGGCGCGCAGCGTTGTGCATTTCAGCCACCAGCATGGTGACCTGCAGTTCTCCATTTTTGTAATTCCGCAGGTGCCGGGGACGGTGCCGCGCAGCACTCCCGTGCGCGGTGTATTGGAGTCGCTGGTGAAGTCTAAGAGGTACGCGCTGCCGCTGGTTTCGGTGGCGGTGCTTCATCCGCTGTTCGGAGGGAGCCTAGCGTTGGCGTGGTTGGAGGGTTCGCGATTCGATCCGCGGCATGTGGCAGGGCGCCCCCCGATATCCGAAGTGGGGCCGGCAACGGTTGCCCTTGACCTGGAATCGAACGGCGTAGCGCGGAGCGATTAAGGGCCGGATTTCTCGGGTGCGTAGTAGCCGGTTCGCGCTCTCACAACGGCATCGGGGGGAGTGGACACGGTGACCTTGATGGTGCGGAACGCGCCGTCCTGACTTTGATTCGAAGGAACGTAGGCGATGGTGTATTGATTCCTTAGATCGTGCGCCACATGTCGGGCGATTCCATCGACTTCAGACAGTTCCTTCGGGTAGAAGACCTCGCCGCCGGTTTCCCGCGTTAGCATATCCAGATCGCGCTTCGCGCGTATGGCCTCGCGCTCGTCGTCGTCGTTGAGGAGGCCGATTGCGTAGATGAGAACTCCACCTTGTTGCGCCTCGCGGGAGAGGCGTGTCAGGGTTTCCACGCTGCTGTTGTCTTCGCCGTCGGTTACGACGAGCAGCACCTTTTTATCGTTCTTCGCGAGACGCTTTAAGTGTTCGAGGCCCATGGAAAGCGCGTCGCGCATGGCGGTGGGACCGCTCGAGTCGATCTTCCCAAGCGTGGATTCGAGCTTCTGAATGTCCTGTGTGAAATCCTGCGCCATTACGGGCCGCTCGCTGAAATTCATCACGAATTCTTCATCGTCCGGGTTCGAGGCATGAACCAGGGTAAGCAGCGCGGCCGCAACCTGAGCGCGTTTATTGCGCATGCTGGCACTGTTGTCGATAATCAGACCGAGCGATACGGGCGCATCTTCCAGGCGGAAAACTTTAATTTCCTGGGGAACGCCGTTCTCGAATACTTTGAAATCGCCTTGGTGGAGGTCGGTCAGTAGATGGCCCTCGGGATCGGTTACCGTGGCGTGTAACTCCACCAGGCGGGCGTCGGACTTGAACAATGCATCCGTGTCCTCTTGCGCGGCACACAGCACAGCCGTAAGGATAAAAATCGCGATATCCCGCATCCACGGTTCTCGATGCACTAGCGTTGCCAATTCTCAGCGAGTCCTCAACACCGCGAAAAGCGATTGTCCGAAAGGGGGTGGGAAACGGGACTCAAGCCGGGACAGCAGCGGCACCACCCATTTATCGAAGATCGCGATCTGGGATGTGGATTGTGCCTGGCGTTGGAGTATGCGGGCATTGAACCACCAGCCGAAGAAGCCGATCAGGTTCATGTATTCAAGTTTTTCAATAGTCAGATTGGCGCCGGCGGCGAGGCGTTTAAGCGAGGCGACGGAATATCGGCGAAAGTGTTCCAGATTTCGATCGATGGGGCCGTAGAGCGCCGGGAAGGCGGGCAGCAGCAGCACGATTACGCTGCCGGGGGGAAGGATCGCAGCCATGTTGCGTAACGCCGCGGCGTCGTCCTCGATGTGCTCCAGAACATTGAGGCAGACTATGCTGTCCGGCCGAAGATTGGCCAATTCGCGGAAGGCCTGGTCGCAGGGACTGGCTACGCGAGCGTGCAGGTTCGGCCGACCGGGAAAGTGCTCGGCAAGACCGCTGACGCAGGCGGGTTCATGGTCGATGGCAATCACCGCCTCCCGATCGAGCAGCGTTTGGGTGAAATTCCCGGTGCCGCATCCGACCTCCAGAACGCGCTGGCCGAGTTCGGGTAAGACAAGCCGAGCCTGCCATGCGAAATAATTCTTCGCATGCGCCATCAGCGCCTGATCGGCGAGGAGATACGTTAACCTATCCACAGTACTTTCCCTTCCATGTTGCCTGATGCGCTTTTCCGGTCGCTGATGCCGCTCGAAAATCCCATCGGTTTCGGCCCGGTGGATTTTATTGAACTGGCGCTGACGCTGCTGCTGGTGCTGCTGGCGTTGATGTGGAGACCGTGGATCGCGCCGCTCGCCGCACGGTTGGCGCGCATGCCTGTGTGGTGTCTGGCCCTGCTGGCGGCGCTCCCGGTGGTGCTGCGCCTGGCACTGTTGCGGAACCATCCTGTGCCGACGCCGGATCTGTATGACGAATTCGGACATCTGCTGGTTGCGGATACGCTGCGGCACTGGCGTCTGGCCAATCCGCCGCATGCCATGCACCGGTTTTTCGAGACGTTTTTTGTTTTGCAGCAGCCGACCTACAGCTCGATTTATCCGATCGGCAACGGCCTGATGCTGGCGCTTGGCTGGACCCTGCTTGGATTGCCCTGGGCCGGCGTTCTGGTTTCCGTGGCGGCTTTGTGTGGGCTGTGCTACTGGATGCTGCGTGGCTGGGTTACACCGGGGTGGGCATTATACGGCGGGATTCTGGCGGTGTTTGAGTTTGGCCCGTTGAACCAATGGACCAACAATTATTGGGGTGGCGCGTTTTCCGCGGCGGCTGGTTGTTTGGTATTCGGGGCGTTGCCTCGATTGCGGAATCGGGGGCAGTTGCGGGATGGCGTTTTGCTGGGACTGGGGCTGGCGATGCATGGTCTGAGCCGCCCTTATGAATCGATTTTTCTGGTTGTCGGGGTGGGATTGTTTTTATTGGCAGGGTCATGGGGTACGTTACGCAGGCCACTTTGCGTCGCGGGTTTGGTGTTGCTATCCGCTCTCGGGATCACTTTGCTGCAGAACAAGAGGGTTACCGGGGAGTGGACTACTCTTCCTTACGCGCTGAGCCAATACCAGTATGGCGTTCCGGCGGCACTTACTTTTCAAAAGCCTCCGGTGCCGCACTTACAACTGACGCCTCAGCAGGAACTCGACTATCGCATGCAGGCGAATTTTCATCCCGGCGCGGATACGCTGGGTAGTTACCTGGCTCGGATGATGTTCCGCATTCGCTATTACCGCTTCTACTTTTACCCTCCGCTCTATCTCGCGCTCGTTGCCTTCTTAGTGAGTATCCGGAGTTATCGATGGCTTTGGGTCGCTCTTACTTGCCTTGTCTTCGCATTGGGGATCAATTTCTTTCCCGCGTTCCAGTTCCACTACCTTGCCGCGGTGGTTTGCCTGTTTCTTCTGATGAGTGTCAAAGGGCTGGAGCGATTGAGTCGCTTGCCCCATGGCAAAGAAGCGGTGCGGTTGATAGTGTTCCTTTGTATCGCCCATTTCACTTTCTGGTACGGGGCGCATTTGACGGACCCCGATGTTCTGCGCTTCGATGTGTGGGATTCCATTAACCACCAGAATCCAGAGCGACGAATTGAAGTCGCGAAGGAGATTGCGCAGATGCCGGGGAAGCTGTTAGTGTTTGTGCGCTACTGGCCGCAACACATCTTTCAGGATGAGTGGGTTTATAACGGCGCGGATATCGACGGGCAGCGCGTAGTCTGGGCGCGCGACCTTGGGGATAGTGAGAATCGACAGCTGGAACATTACTACGGCGACCGGAAGTACCTGCTGCTGGAGCCGGACTCGCGTCCTCCGAGGCTTGGTCCTTATCAGGCTGAGGCTCCTGCCGCTCCGCCACAAGCCCCGGCTGCCGCGCCCAGGCATCCACTCATCGAACTGGAGAACGTGCAATAAACGCGCGCTACACTCGAAGCAGTGCTGGTAACTATCGCTCCCCGGGCTGTTGCGCGCCCCTCCTGGCTTCGTGCGCCCGCTCCGGCCGGGCAAAATTATCGCGAACTTAAAGAGCTGATTGCGGGGCTGAATCTGCATACGGTATGCGAGAGCGCGGCCTGTCCGAATGTGGGTGAGTGCTGGAATCGACGCACGGCGACGTTCATGATCCTCGGCAACGTGTGCACGCGGCGCTGCGGATTTTGCGCGGTTCAGAAGGGCGGTCCGCTGGCAGTCGATTACGATGAACCGCGGCGCGTCGCGGAAGCGGTGGCGGTTATGGGATTGAATTATGCGGTGGTCACCAGCGTAAATCGCGACGACCGTAAGGATGGTGGCGCGGAGTTGTTCGCTTTGACGATCGAAGCGATTCGCTCGCGCGTGGCGGGCTGTAAGGTGGAAGTGCTGGTGCCGGATTTTCAGGGCAGCCACGCAGCCATGAAGACCGTTATGGATGCGCGCCCCGACGTGCTGAACCATAATACGGAGACGGTTCCCCGGCTTTACCGGCAGGTGCGTTTGGGGGCGCGGTATGAGCGGTCGCTCGACATGTTGGCGTATGCCAAAGAGCTTGCGCCGGAGACTCCGGTGAAATCGGGGCTGATGCTGGGTTTGGGTGAGTTGCCGGAAGAGGTGATGCAGGTGATGCTCGATCTGCGGGCGCATCGCGTGGATGTGCTGACGCTGGGACAATATTTACGGCCGTCGGCTAAGCATCTGCCTGTAGTTCGCTATGTTCCTCCGGCGGAGTTCGACGAATACCGGCTGGCGGGACGTGAGATGGGCTTTGCGCATGTGGAGGCCGGCCCTCTGGTGCGGAGTTCTTATCATGCGGACGAAGCGGTCGACATGCGGCGATAGCCGCGTTTTCATGGATCCGAAGAGGCGCAGCTATCGCAGCGCGTCCTCAGATGCGGCGGAAGACTCGGTCGAGGATTGACACGGCTTCGTCTACCTGCGCTTCGGTAATGATGTAGGGCGGCAGAAAACGCAGCACGGTATCGTGCGTGCAATTCATCAACAGGCCCTCCTGCATGGCTTGGTTAACGATTTCCTTGCCTGGGATAGAAAGCTGCACGCCGATCATTAATCCGTACCCCCGGACCTCTTCGATGAAATCGAAACGCGTCGCGAGCTCACGCAACTGGGCGCGGAAATATTCACCCATGGCGGCGATGTGGGGCAGCAGTCCGGCGAGAATATCGAAGAATTCCAGAGACACGCGCGCGGCGAGGGCGTTACCTCCGAAGGTGGATCCGTGCATGCCGGGACGAATGGATTTCGCCGCGCGCTCGTTGGCGGTGAGGATGCCAAGGGGCAAGCCGCAGGCGATGGGTTTAGCCGCGGTCATGATGTCGGGCATGACGGGCGGATCGATCAACTGATAGCCGAAGTATTTGCCGGTGCGCCCTACGCCGCATTGGATTTCGTCGAAGCAGAGCAAGGCGTCATGGCGGTCGGCGAGCTCGCGGGCGCGGCGGCAGAAGGCGGGATCGATGGGCAGCACACCGCCCTCGCCCTGAATCCATTCAATGAAAATGCCGGCGGTGCGATCGGTGACAGCGGCTTCGAGGGCGGCCATATCGTTGGCTGGGACAAAGCGCACGCCGGGAATCAGCGGCTCGAAATCCTTCCTGTATTTGGGCTGGCCGGTGATGGAAAGCGCGCCCAGCGTTCTTCCGTGGAATGAATTATCCAGCGATACGATTTCGATTTTGGCGGGATCGATATCGCGGCCGTGTGCCTTGATCATTTTCATGGCGCCTTCGGTCGACTCGGTGCCGCTGTTGGTGAAGAAAGTCCGGTTGAGGCCGCTGACCTCGGCGATACGCTGCGCGAGAGGTCCCTGGAACTGGTTGTAGAAGAGATTGGAAGTGTGGATCAGGCGCGCGGCCTGGTCCTGAATGGCGGCCACGATGCGTGGATGGTTCTGTCCCAGCGCATTCACGCCGATGCCGGCGATGAAATCGAGATAGCGTTTGCCTGCATCGTCCCACATGTACGGGCCGTCGCCGCGCACGAGGACGAGCGGATGCCGCCCATAGTTCTGCAGCAGATAATGCTTCTCGAGTTCGACTACGTCGCCGGTAAGAACGGACATTAATTCGATGATACAGTCAGGCTACTCGGCGGTGTGCGGCGCTATAGCCACAGGCGGGGATGTCACAAGCGCGCAGGGGTTTGGAAATGAGATAGCCCTGTAGTATGTCGCAGCCGATGCGGCGCAGGATCTGGAACTGCTCCTCGGTTTCGACGCCTTCCGCGATGACGGTCATATGGAGGGCCTTGGCGGCGGCGACGACGGCCGTAATCAGCGGCAGCGATGTTCCGTTTCCGATGAGGCCGGTGACGAACGACTTATCGATTTTCACAGTGTCGACAGGCAGATTGTGGAGGCAACTCAGGGACGAGTATCCAGTACCGAAATCGTCGAGGGCGAGCGAAAGCCCCAATTGCCGCAGCTGGCGGAGCGTTTCGCGGGAGGCTTCCCCGCCCCGCAGCGCCGCGGTCTCCGTAAGCTCGATCTGTATGGCGGCGGGCTCGACCCCGGCAGCGGTGAGCGCGCCGCGAATTTTCTGTGCGAGAGCGGTATCGCGCAGAGTAGCGCGCGATAGATTAACCGCAATTCTTGCCGGATGAGCGAAGCATTCGCGACGCCACAAGGCGTACTGACGGCAGGCCTCGGCGAAGACCCAAAGGTCGATTTCGGCGATCAGGCCCGACTCTTCGGCGACGGCGATGAACTCATCGGGCATGATCAGCCCCCGCTCCGGATGGCGGATGCGCACCAGCGCTTCCGCGCCCAGCAATTCGCCGTCAATGCTGGTCTGGGGCTGGTAGTACAGCTCGAGCAGCTTGCAGTCGATGGCATGGCGAATCAGTTGCTCCGTAGTGATCCGGGCGGTGGCTCGGCTGCGCATGGAGGGCGTATAAACGCGAAATTGATTGCGGCCCGATTCCTTGGCTTCATAGAGCGCGACGTCGGCGCTGGACTGGATGTCGGTGGCGGTCGAGCCATCCCGGGGCCATGAGCTGACGCCGATACTGACCGTGCCGAATACCTGCCTGCCTGCCGCGTCAAAAGGCTGCCGAAAAAGATCGACAATGCGCACGGCAATGCGGTTGACTTCGGGGGCAGTCAGTCCGTCGGCAAAGACGGTGAATTCATCGCCGCCGGATCGTGCGACCAGGGCGGTCTCGTCGAAACAGGATTGAATTCGTTCGGCAGCCTGGCGGAGGCACAGGTCGCCTACGTGATGTCCCAGATGATCGTTGATTTGCTTGAAGCGGTCGAGATCGATGAAAAAGAGAGCTGCCGGCCGGTCGCGTTGGCTCTGGTCGAGCGTCGACATCCTGCGAATGAAGGCGTGGCGATTGGCCAGCCCGGTCAACTGATCGTGATTGGCGGCATGTTCCAACTCCTTGCGCAGGGCGTTGTGCTCGATCACGATGGCCGCCAGGCTGCCGACTCGCTCCACCAGTTTCAAATGGTGGGGAGCCAGCTTCCTGCCCCGTATGAGGATGACGCCGAGACACCGTCCGTTGGAATCGACGATGGGGCGTTCAAGCGCGAGGGGCCAGGTATTGCGGTCGGAATCCGGCCCCGCACCGGCCAGGGTCTTTTCGCCTTCGAGTTGAATCGAGCAGTGGAGGCGCGGGTGGGGCAGTTGCAGGGTAGCCAGCAGAACCCCCAGAATCTGGTTCAGCGAATCGCCGGCGGTGAGGCGCCGCAGAACGTCGCTGCGTATGGCTTCGAAAGCGCGCGCGCGTTCGGCTTCGGTCTGCGCCCGATAGACGACAATCAGCAGCGATCCCATGGCCACGCTGATGGCGGCGAATACCAGAATGCCGCGCGACAGCATCTGGTCGCGATACGATTCGGGACCGGGTGCGAACCAGGATCCGAGTTCTCCCGCGGAGCTCAAAGCATGCGACGGGGCCGCAGTGGCGCCGTAGCTCGCGAGCGCACCGGCGAGAAGAAGTCCCGCGGCAAGGAGCAACGTTCGACGTGCTTTTGGCGCACTCACAGGCCGATTCCCCATGTCTGATCCAGCGAGGTTTGGCCATCCGTACGCAGTTCGCGGCGAGTCACAGGTTCGCGACGGACGCGGTGCCGGCGGTCGGGCGCGCGGAACGGGTGGGCGCAGGCGTTACAGAGGAATTTTCTTTTACCCGTTACGAAGGCCAGAATTTTCTCTAATCCGGCGAGGCGCCTGATGGTCAGAGAAGTACTTTGGCAACGCGGGCACATGGTTTAATTTAAAACCTGACTACATTCTACACCGATTGGAATAAATTAGCTTATTGATTTATTTATACAGAAATTAACCGGTACCATATCTTTCGGGTTATAACTTTTCGCAAGCGAGGACGGAGCCGGGCGGCTAACGGCATGGACAGGCGGAAACGCCTGTCCCACATCATCAAAGGATATTTACGGCGCGCGCGGCCAGCAGCGCCACGGTCATAAGGGAGATCATGGACTGCACGATCATGAGCACTTTAGCCCATCGCGAAAGGACCGGAACGTCGGTGGGAGAAAAGGCCGTACTGGTATTGAATGCGAGGAATAAATAGTCGATAAAACCGGGGCTCCAATTATCCTCGCCGGTTTGTTTTCGCAGGCTTTGATCCATGGCCATTTGGGGAAAAAGGAAAGCGCCGTCGGTATGGACGCCGCGTTTATCGCGCTCATTGGGGCCGCCGCCGTCGAGACGCCAATACCACGACGCGAACACGAGTATGTTGCTGACCCAGAGAGCGCCGGCCGCGCGCAGCAATTCAATGGGTGAGTCTTTGTGTTCGGGGAGGCGCAGAATCAACAGCGTCAGGGAGGATATCAGCGTCAGCGTGATTACGCCCAGGCACGAGTAAGCGAGAATCTCGTTGACGCGCAACTTCCCGGCGTGCAGGGATATAACTCCGGGGATCAGCAACAGCGCGGTAAGCAGCAACGGAAGCCATCTGGGCCCCACAATCAGAGCATCGGGCATCGCATAATAAGCGACCCCAACGGCAAAAGACGCCACCACGGCAGGCCAATGCGGCTGGGCTTCCGGGCGCCCTATGCCGAATCTCGGTGGCGGCGAAGTCATTGGCGGCCGTTGAAACGGACGGCGAGCAGCGTAATATCGTCGGCCTGGGGCGCGCCCGCCGTGAAGTCGCGAATAGCCTCCACGATGCGTCCGGTCACGCCCGCCGCCATGGCTTCATGAATGTCCCGGATGAGGGCGCCCAGGCGCGTTTTGCCGAACATCTCGCCTTTAGGATTCTCCGCATCGGTAATTCCATCGGTATACACGATAATTGTGTCGCCCGGATGAATTATGGTTTCAGCGCATTCGAAGCAGGCTTCTTCGAACATTCCTACCATGAAACTGCAGTTGCCTTTCAGTTGCCGCGCTGCGCCATCGGCGGGAACAATCCATGGTGGCGTGTGGCCCCCGGTGGTCCACACAAGTTTACCCGATTCGATGTCGAGGATTCCATAGAACAGGGTCACGTAGGTCTCGGCGGCGCCCTGCGGAAGCAGTACCCGGTTAACGGCGGATAGACATTGATCCGGGGTCGCGCCCTGGAAAGCGTGGGCGCGGAGTACCGTGCGGGCCACGGCCATGAACAGGGCGGCGGGAATTCCCTTCCCCGCCACATCGCCCATGACGAAACCGAAGTGCTTATCGCCAATGTGAAAATAATCGTAGAAATCGCCGCTGACGTGGCGCGCCGGGAGCATGACCGCCGCCACGTCGAGGTTGCCCGCCTCGCCCAGCGGTAACGGCAGCAGCGATTGCTGAATGGACGCAGCGACGGCGAGTTCGGCGTGGATTTCATCCAGTTGGACGCGGGTCTTGCGAGCTTCGCGCAGGGTATCGAGTTCGCGGAAGGTCTTGCGGACGGTGGTCTCGAGGTCGTCGAAATCGATCGGCTTGGTTACGAAATCGTAGGCGCCGCGGTTCATGGCGATACGGATGTTCAGCATGTCGTTATACGCGGACACCATGACGGTCTTGAGCAGACGCGGCATTTCGTTGAGCGCGGCGAGCAGCGCCAACCCGTCCATGACAGGCATGTTAATGTCGCTCAGAACCAGTTCAATTTCCGGATCGTCTTCCAGTTTCGAAAGCGCTTCTTTGCCGTCGCGGGCGAAGACGAACCGCATTTCACCATCGCGGATCTGCCTGCGGAAGCGCTGCAGCATCAGCGGCTCCAAATCGGGCTCGTCGTCGACGACAAGAATTTTCACTGTCATCCGCCAGACCTGTTCGGCTGTTTGGGCAGGCCGATGCGAAAGCGCGTGAATGCGCCGGGCACGCTTTCCGCCGTGAGACGGCCCTGATGGGCGCGTACCACGATGTCGTAGCTGATGGAGAGCCCGAGGCCGGTGCCCGTCCCTGCCGGTTTGGTGGTGAAAAAAGGATCGAAAATTTTTCCGGCGATCTCGGGAGCGATGCCGGCGCCGTTGTCTTCGAAAACGATCTCCACGTCGCTTTCCGTCTGGCGGGTTTCCACGCGCAGGCACGGCTGGTAACCGGCTGGGGCCGCTTTCTTCCTCTCCTCCGTGGCGTAAAACGCGTTGGCGACGATATTCACAAAGACGCGGCTGATGTCCTGGGGGACCACGGACACTGGCGGCAGACCGGGGTCCAGTTGCTTCTCAATCGTGACATTAAAAGAGGAATCGTGCGCGCGCATGCCGTGGTAAGCGAGGTTAACGGCTTCTTCGACGAGCGCATTCACCTCCGACGGTTCACGCCGTCCAGGCTGCCCGTGGGAATGCAGCAGCATGCCGCGCACGATGCGATCGGCGCGCTTGCCATGGCTTTCAATACGCTCCAGATTACCCGCCAGAGTCTCCAGCAATTCCCGAATTTCTTTGGGATCGGGCGCTCCTTTGGCCAGTTCCTGCTGTAGTTCCACCCCGGTTTCGCGCGCCAGCGAAGCGAAGTTGGTGATAAAGTTCAGCGGGTTTTTAAGTTCGTGGGCAATGCCCGCGGTGAGCGCGCCCAGCGACGCCAGCTTCTCCTGCACCACCAGCCGGTCCTTGGCGCCGTGCAGTTCCGCGAAGGCATCTTCCAGGTCGCGCGCGTACTTTGCTTCCTGATCGCGGAGGCGTTTCTTTTCAAGGGTGGCGCCGATTCTGGCCTTCAGGAGCACGGGATCGAAGGGTTTCGGCAGATAATCTTCGGCGCCCATCTGAATGCAGCGGATGGCGGCGTCGCTTTCCTCGAGGCCCGAGATGACGATCACGGGAACCGGCCGCAGGGCGGGATCTTCGCGGATGGCGCTGAGCACGTCGAAGCCGCTCATGCCTGGCATCATGACGTCAAGCAGCACAAGGTCGAACTGCGTTCGTCCCAGCCGTTCCAGACATTCGGGTCCATTGGCGGCACAGGTGACGGCGTAGCCCTGACGCTCGAGCATACGGCGCAGCAGTTCACGATTGTCGGCATCGTCGTCGACTACCAGCAATGTGCCTGCCGCAGAACGTGCGGCCTGGTCGGGCGGGAGCGGCGCGGCAGGATTGGAGCCGGGCGCAGCGGTGTGTTCGATCAGTTCCAGCAAACGCCTGGCCGCCTGGCTCATGCGCGTGAGATCGGCATCGAGTTCGGCGAGTTTCGGCGGCCCGAAGAGGGAAGGCAGGCGGTCCACGAGCTTTTCGAGGGACGCCGCGCGCACCACCTCGGGCGCTTTCACGGAGAAGACATCGTCAGGCAGGGTTTGCAGGGATCGCACAAGGTCCCCTGCTCGCACGATGACTTCCTTCAGGGCGGCAAAAGGGGGTTCTTCCTCACTCATGCCTTGATCGGCGAGCATCTCGGTGAGAATCTCCCCATAACCGATCAGGTGATTGAGCGGGGTACGCAGATCGTGGCGGATCTTTGAAGTTGCGGAATTCATTACCACAGGTGGTAGTAGCCCGCGCGTTCCGCCAGTTCCACTTCGACCCCGAAAAGCTGACGCAGAGCCGGCGCGGTGAGGGTATCGCGCTTGGGTCCATCGGCCACAATGCGCCCGTCGCGCATGAAAATTACCCGGTCGATTTCCGGAATAATGTCGGATAGATGGTGCGTGACGAGGAGGATGCCGATGCCGGCGCGCGCCAGCCGGGCGACTGTTTCGCGCAGTTCGTGCTGAGCAAAAAGGTCGAGGCTGGTGGAGGGTTCATCGAGCAGCAGCGCCTTCGGGTCGTGCACCAGCGCGCGGCCGATCAGCATGCGGCGCGCCTCGCCGGACGACATCTCGTCGACAGGCTTTTCGGCGAGGTGGGGGGCTTCGAGCAAGTGGAGAACCTGCCAGGCTTTGGCGCGCATATTTTCCGTGACATGGTGATTGGGCCAGATGCCGATGCTCGAAAAGAACCCTGACAGGACGATATCAAATCCGGTGATTTCTCGCGTGCATTGCGTCATTAAATCGTTCGAAACGATACCAAGGAGGGCGCGCAGGTCAAAAATATTCCAGGTGGATTGGCCGAGGATGGAGATGGAAGATTCGGCGGACGCGAGGGGATAGCACTCACGGGTGATGGTCTTGATGAGGGTGGATTTGCCGCAGCCGTTGGGGCCGAGGATGGCTACATGCTCGCCCGCCCCGATGCTGAGGCTGAGGTCGCGGAGGGCTGTGTTTTCGCCGCGCATGACAGTGACGCGGCGCAATTCGATTAAGGGCGGCACTACTTCAGTATCTACAGTAGGGCAGATTTCCGATCTGTCCGGGCTTCTGCCGGGCAAGCTCCCTCTGCGGACCCGGTAGATTTGTGCTCTCCCGTGGAGGCCGATACCCAATCGGCCGCAGGTTAACAAACCTGCCCACATCAGGCGCGCGCGGCGAAAGTGACGATGTTGTTGTCGGGGTCGCGGACTTCGATTTCGCGCATTCCATAGAAGGTGAGGCGCTCGGGGATGGATATGGGGTAGCCTTCAAGGCGCTTCAGGATGTCGGCGAAATCTTCCACTTCTATGAATAGGGCGGTGTTGGTTGTCAGCCCTTCGAATTGCGGCTGATCCTTCTCTACGCTTGCGGTGGTCTGGAGCATGAGCTCGGCTCCATCGCGGACCAGGATGACGAAGCCGAGGTGATCTTCCTCCGGCACTTCGACGGTCTTTTCAAAGCCCATGCGCTCGACCCAGAAGGGGAGCGATTTTTCGATATTTTCCACGATAAGGACGGCGGTGATCTTCATATGCGCCAATCCTAAACAATCGTCGGGACGGCGGTATTGGAAAAAACGGCCATAGGCGGGCGGCCCGTGAATTGGCGGAAGTCGCGGATGAGATGGGCCTGGTCGAAGTAGCCGGCTTCGAGGGCGATTTGCACCCAGTCCGGTTGGCGGACGGATTGGGCGAGCGCGGACGCCTGGCGGAAACGGAGGACGCGGCAGAGGTGTTTCGGCGTGAGGCCGCTGGCTTCGAGACAGCGGCGGCGGAAGTGGCGGGGGCTCAGGTTGGATTGGCGGGCGATCCAGTCGAGATCGGCGAGGCCGCGGGACTGGACCATGGCTTCAATGGCTCGGCGAACCGGATTTGGCGGTGCGGTGGGGATGGGGAGGAATGTTCCCATCAGGCCGGCAGCATCGGGAGAGGCTTCGAGCTGCGACCGGAATTCGCGCGCACGGCGGCCGAGGAGGTCTTCGAGCGGTACGGCGCGGTCGGTTAAATCGGCTGGTGAGACGCGGAGAAATTCTCCGGCCATGCCGGGGCGGAAACGCACTCCGGTGGTTCGGGAGCCGGCGGGAATCCGGTGCCGCTGTTCGACCGTCATGGCTCCGATGGCCTGCAGGCCGCTTTCGGGCGAAAAAACGATATCGAGGCAGGCGTCCGGGCGGACCGCGTGGAGAACGGGCGCAGGCGTTTCCAGGGTCCAGATACACTCCACCCATTGCCTGAGAGGAGCTGGGGCGGGTTGTTCGCGGTAGGCGCTCGTGATCTACTTAGTGTGGAACTTTCGCACGTCCGGAAGCAATACATGACGAACGCCCGAATGCAGCAGACAGACGAGGAACTCTACGGGCTCATGCGAAAAGGCGATAAGCGCGCGTTCGCCGAGTTGTACGAACGGCGCGAACCGGCTCTTTACCGCTACGCGCTACATATGTCGGGAAGTAAGGCGGCGGCGGAGGAAGTGGCCCAGGAGGTGTTCGTGCAGTTGATGTCGGCGAATACCTGGTTCGACGAAAAGCGCGGATCTCTGGAAGCCTGGATGTACGGGGTGGCGCGCAATCTGGTGCGGGTGTTCCGGCGCAAGGGCGTGATTGGTTCGCCCTATACCGCGGAGCCGCCGGAGCAGGTTTTCGAGCACGATATTGTGGGCGATCTGATCCACGGCGAGAGCCTGGCCGCGCTGCGGGCGGCTCTGCTGGAATTACCCGACAACTATCGGGATGCGGTGGTGCTTTGCGATCTGGAAGAGCGAAATTACGAGGAAGCGGCGCGGTTGATGGGGTGCCCGGTCGGGACGGTTCGATCGCGGCTGCATCGGGCGCGCGGGCTGCTGGCGGCGCGGCTGAGAAAGCTGCACCCGGTAGCGGAAATGAGTGCGAGGTAGTGGCGATGAACTGTAGCAGTGCGATGGAAAAAATCCCGGAGTGCGCGCGGCGGCGGATGGAGCCTGAATCCGCGCTGGCGGCGCATCTGAAAACGTGTCAGGCGTGCGGCGAGTTGTGGGAGTCGGAGCGAAATCTGACGGCGCACATGCGGATGATTCGGATCGCGTCGGCGGGGCGGCGTTCGTCGGCGGGGAGCCGGGAAGCGCTGATGCGACAGTTCGCGGAGAAACACCGGGCGGCGGCGCACGGCAGATGGCTTTGGTCGCTGGCGGCCGCCGCGGCTGTGCTGCTGGCACTGATCCTGATCCAGGGTGCAGAGCGGAAGTCGCGGCCTGTAGTGGCGGGTCAGTCGGCGGGCGCCGCGGCGCAGGCCGAAGTGCAGAGCGATGCAGAGGTCCAGGAAGATGGCGACGGCCAGTATGAGGGATTTATCCCGGTTCCATACGTGCCTCCTTTGGCGGCTGGGGAACTGGTAAGTGTAGTGCATACGGAGCTTTATCCGCTGGAATTGGCGCGGCTGGGTGTGAGCGTGGACCCGTCGTGGGCTACGGAGCTGCCGGCGGATCTGTTGGTGGGCGAGGATGGGTTCCCGCGCGCGGTGCGCGTTTCCGACGAATATTCCGAGGAGAGAGGTTTTTAGGAGGGCTGTATGAAGAAATCAGTTTTGTGCATGGTGGTTATGGCGGCGTCGGCATTGATGGCGCAGGGTCCACGCGGCGGATTCGGCGGGCCGATGGCGATGGGCGGCGGCCGTGGTATGGGAATGTTCGGAGGTCCGCACGCGCTGGTGACCGGCGCGCCTTATTCGGCGGTCGAAGTGGTGCAGACGCAGGAGCGGCTGGCGGATGGCAACAGCATCACCAACCAGCATTCGACGAATGTGTATCGCGATAGTTCGGGGCGCATCCGTACGGAGGAGACTATTACCCCGCAGGCGGCGTCGGGCAAGCAGCCTTACACTATTGTGACGATTCTGGATTATGTGGCGGGGTATCGTTATGTGCTCGATTCTTCGACGATGACGGCGTATCAGAGTCCGCTGCGAGTGCCGCCGAGTTCGGCTGCCGCCACGGAGAGAAGGACACCGGGGGCGCAGGGCATGGGGCGGCGCGGTGGCGGGGCTTCGCCGGATGCGGCTGCCGCTAACAGGCCGCAGGTCGTGAGTTCGACGCTTACGCCTCAGGTGGTCAATGGGGTGATGGCGAACGGGACCCAGCATACAGAGACAATCGCGGCGGGGCGGATCGGGAATTCGCAGGCGATTCAGATCTCCCGTACGACGTGGGTTTCGAGTGAGTTGAAGGTTCCGGTGCAGATTAAGAGTACGGACCCAAGGTTCGGCACGACGGATATGGAGTTGACGAATATTGTGCAGGCGGAGCCGAATGCTACTTTCTTCGTGGTGCCGGCGGGGTATACGGTTAAAGCGGGCGGTCGCGGGCCGGGGCCGATGCGTGGCGGCGGCCGGCGGGGACCTGGGCCGCAGTAAAAGCGCAGAACGCGGCTATCGCCGCATGTCCGGCACGACGAGCATTTTGCCTACTCCCTCGGCGTAGCGTTCTACAACGTCGAAAGCTTGCTGGACTTCGTCGAGGGGTTTTGAGTGGGTTACCAACGGCGCGAACAGACTGGTGTGGCTTGCCAGCATGTCTCGCGCCGCTTCTGTTTGGTGGTTGGATCGGTAGACGTTGAAAAACGTGATTTCTTTTTTGCGCAGGCCTGGG
Organism: Terriglobia bacterium; assembly: GCA_963719785.1. Classification (GTDB taxonomy): domain Bacteria; phylum Acidobacteriota; class Terriglobia; order Bryobacterales; family Bryobacteraceae; genus BOG-234. The sequence goes on along the minus strand of CAVRCX010000015.1, from coordinate 329,640 downwards.
GCGTGGAAGGGCACGTGGACTCCGGCCGGGATTGCCGTGTAGACCAGGCGGCCGGCCTTGGTCAGGGCGGCGATACATTGATTCACCGTGTCGGTTCCCGCAGCGCAGTCGAAGGCCACGTCCACTCCGCGATTGGCGGTGTCGTGGTGAATGGCTTTCACGGGATCGCTGGTATCGAGAACGGCGTCGGCCCCCATCATCTTCGCCATTTCGCGGCGGTGGGCGACCGGTTCCACGGCCCATACTCGACCGGCTCCGGCGAACTTTAAGACTGCTATGGTCAGGAGCCCGATGGGTCCGGTGCCGAAGACTACGGCGGTTTCTCCCGGTTTGATGGCGGCGAAGCTGAGGGAATGCAGAGCCACGGCGAGGGGTTCCACCAGTGTCGCTTCGCGGAGTCCTACGTGTTTCGGGATGGGGATCAGGTTGTGGGCGGGGAGGTTGATCAGTTCGCGGAAGAATCCCGGGATGCCTCCGGAGCTCATGAAATGCATGTGGTCGCAGAGGTTGGCGCGACCGATGCGGCAGGGTTCGCAGTGCCCGCAGGGGATGCCGGGTTCAAGCGCGAAACGATCGCCTGGGGAGATTCCGGTTACGCCGGGTCCGATTTTCGATACTGTGCCCGCGGGTTCGTGTCCCAGGACTACGGGGTAGCGGCAGTGAGAATCGCCGATGCCTCCTTCGGTGTAGTTGTGCATGTCGGAGCCGCAGATTCCTACGGCGGCGATTTGCACCTGAACATGGCCTGGGGCGGGTTCGGGGATGGCCTGTTCGACGATTTGGAATTGGCGGATGCCGGTTAGTTGGGCGGTTTTCATGAAATCGGCTCAGTACGGCCTGTGAAGCGTTTGATTTCGTCGGCTAAGGGGGGCACGGAGATTACGTAGTTGCCTCCGTAGATGGTGTCGTTGCCGTCGAAATCGAAGGTCACGCAGCCGGCTTCCTCGGCGATGATTTTCAGTGGGGCCAGATCCCAGGGCTTGGCTTGGGCCTCGATCCACACGTCGGCGTGGCCGGCGGCTACGAGCATGGCGTCGAGGCATCCGCCCATGCTGCGCACGGTCCAGAATTCGGAGATCCAGAGAAGGAGTTCCTTCGCGAACGGATAGCGATGCATGAAGCCGAGGCCGTTGCAGCAGAGCAGGGCGTCGCGTTTTTTTTCGATGTTCGAGGCATGGATGCGCCGGCCGTCCTCGAAGGCTCCTGCGCCCTTGGCGGCGGAGAACATGCGGCCGAGGGCGGGAAAGTACGCGTGGCCGGCGACGACTTTGCCGTGGTCTTCGAGGCCGATTAGAACGCTCCAGGCGCGGGTACCGCGAATGAAATCGCGGGTGCCGTCGATGGGGTCGATGATCCAGCGGCGGCCGTTAGTCGATTCCTGGGAGGTGCCTTCTTCGCCGAGCAGGCCGTCGCCAGGGAAGGCGGCGCTGAGTTGCTCGACGATGAGCTTCTCGCAGGCTTTATCGGCTATGGTGACGGGCGATTCGTCGGACTTCGATTCCACATCGAGATTGCCTTCGCTGATCTTGAGGGCCAGTTCACCGGCGGCGCGGGCGATTTCGGCCCCGATGATTAATTCTCTTTCGTATGCCATCTGCTGTTACCAGACTACACACGAGCGCTGTTAGAATGGCCGTGATGAAGAATTTTCGCGATTTCGAAGCCGGGCCCGATCCGTTCGGACGCACCTGGCACGTTCTGTTCAAGTATCAGCAGAACGCGATTTCCATCCGGCACAGCGATTCGATCGACGTGTGCTTTCTACTGTCGAACGGGGAGGAATCGACGCATAAGATCGTGGTGATTCAGCATCTGGATATTCGTAATTATGCGCAGCGCACGGGGCGGGTGATCAGCGATACGTGGTGTTCGCGGATCGGCATGCTGCATATAAAACACGCGGTCGAGACGGCGGAAGATCTGGAGAAAGAATATCTGGCCGTGACGCCGCGCGAAATCGAAGAGTACGATGCGGCAATTCAGAAGTGGGAGAAAGAGTGGGTTAAATCCCACGCAGCCTGAGGGGCAAAAAATGACACGTCGCGATTGGCTCGCGATTTCGGCAGCAGCAGTGGCAGGCAGCGCAGTGCGCCTGCGCGCGGCGGAAGAATCGGCGCTGCAGGACGAAGTGGTCCGTCTGCAGTTGAAGCACACGTGGACGACCGTGATGTCGTCATCCACTTATCGCGATGTGGTGTTTGTACAATACGGGCGCGATGGGGTGGTGGGCAACGGCGAGGGCGCTCCCATCGTGCGCTATCAGGAAACGGCGCAGACGACGAAGTACGCGATCGAGAGCGTGCGGGGATTGCTCGAGGAATCGGATCCGGCGTATTTCGAAAAGATCATAGCGCAGGTTTTTCGCCGCATCGAGGGGCAGTATGCGGCGAAATCGGCAATCGATATTGCGCTGATGGATTGGACCGGGCAGAAGCTGGGCGTGCCGCTTTACCGGTACTTTGGGCTGGATGCGAAGGACGCTCCGATCACTACGTTTTCGATCGGCATCGACGATCCGAAGACGACGAAGGCCAAGGTGGAAGAGGCGGCCGAGTATCCGGTGCTCAAGATAAAAGTGGGTCTGGATTCGGATGAGGCGACGATTGCGGCGGTGCGCGCGGTGACGGATAAGCCGCTGCGCGTGGACGCAAACGAAGGCTGGAAGGACAAGGAAGAAGCGGTTCGCAAAATCAACTGGCTGGAGAAGCAGGGCGTGGAGTTTGTGGAACAGCCCCTGGCGGCGGACCGCATCGAGGACACGCGCTGGGTGCGCAGCCGCGTGCATATTCCGATTATTGCGGACGAATCGTGTCTGCATGAAGAGGACATCCCGAAGGTGAAAGACGCGTTCGACGGCGTCAACGTGAAGCTGGATAAGGCGGGCGGGATGCTGGCGGCGCTGCGCATGATCGGGATGGCGAAGGCGCTGAGGATGAAGACGATGCTGGGGTGCATGGTTTCGAGCTCATGCGCGGTAACGGCGGCGGCGCATCTTTCACCGCTGGTGGATTATGCGGATCTGGACGGGAATCTGCTGATTGCCAACGATCCGTATACGGGCGTCACGGTGAAGGATGGGAAGTTGATTTTGCCCAACCGGCCGGGGTTGGGTCTGGTTCGTTCGCATCCGTTCGGATAGTCAAGAATTATAATGAATTGACTACCGTCGCTTATGCCTACGACCATGAAGCAGTTGAACGTCTCTATTACGCCGCACTTCGCGAAGTTTATCCACGGGAAGGTGAAGAGCGGACGATACAGCAATGCGAGTGAGGTTGTTCGCGAGGCTTTGCGGCGTTTTGAGCAGGACGAGGAGATCAGGCGACAGGACTCTGTTGCGGACCCCGATGGAGCTAAGGACGCGGTCACGACGGCAATCCGATCCATCGAGAGTGGGGACTACACGGACATCGACGGTGACGGAGAATTGCGGGCGTTTTTCGATGACATTGCCGCACGGGGAAATAAGCGGCTGGCTGGCGGCAAAAGAGTGCCCAGGAGTTGAGTCGATACCGGATAGCGTTCGAGGCACGGAAGGACCTGGACACTATCTGGGACTACATTGCAGCCAGAAGCAGTGCTGAAACGGCCACGGAATTCATCTGGAGATTGTATGAGAGTTTCAAATCGATTGCCTCCAGCCCCGCCGCAGGGATATTAACCAATTTGGGGCCTGAGGGAACGCGCAAGTTCCCCGCGGGCAACTACCTCATTTATTACCGGGTCCTTCGCGGACGGAAGATGCTTATTCTCAGGGTTCTGCATGGCAAGCGCAGACAAGACAGCGCCTGGGGAGTACAATCCAGAACCCTCTTCTGAGTGGATGGGCGGTAGCAGGCCTGGCGCGAAGGATCAGGAGTCTGCCCTGCGCTCCGCCAATACCGTCGAAACGCGTGCGGCGAGCGCGGCGGCGCTGTAGGGCTTCTGCAGAAAACCGGCCAGGCCTTTTCCGGTGAAGCGCTGCACGGCTTCGACTTCGTTGTAGCCGCTGCTCAGAATCACGGGAATCGCGGGATTAATGCTCTTCAGCTCCCGAAATGTTTCTTCGCCGCTCATCACCGGCATCGTCATATCGAGCAGCACCACGGCGACTTTATCGCCTAATCCGCGAAACAGATCGACGCCCTCGCGGCCGTTCTCCGCCACGTAGACCGAATAGCCATAGCGCTCCAGCATGGCTTTGGCGGTTCGTCTCACCACCTGTTCGTCATCGATGATCAGGACGCCCTGCAGACCTCCGCTGACCTTCACCGACTCTTTGGGGATGGGTCTCACTTTTTCCTGATCGGTGACGGGGAACAAGACTTTGAAGGTGGTCCCGCGGCCCAGCGTGCTGTAGACCTTGATGGCGCCCTTGTGGCCGCGCACGATGCCCACGACGGCCGCGAGGCCCAGGCCGCGCCCCTGGAACTTAGTGGTAAAGAAGGGATCGAATATGCGGGAAATGGTCTCCTGGCTCATGCCGACGCCGGTGTCGTGAACTTCGAGCGTCACGTAGCGCCCCGGCAGGATGTGCTCGGGCGCCAGCACGGTAGTGATGTACTGCTCATCGGCATCCTGAAAGCCTGAAGTAACCAGGACCGTGCCGGCCCGGTCGCCGATGGCCTCCGCGCCATTGATCACCAGATTCATGATCAGTTGCTGAATCTGGCTGGCATCGGCCTCGATGCAGGGAAGGCCTTCGGCAAGTTCGAAGCGAATCTGCACGGTTTTCGAGATGCTGGTCTGAATCAGGCTGCCGATCTGGCGAACCAGATCGGAGATGTCGAGCGGCTCGATGTGAAATCGGCCTTTTCCCGCATAGGCCAGCAACTGCCTGGTCAGCGTGGACGCCGATTCGCTGGCCGCAACCACATCCTTCAGCATCAGGCGCGCGGGGCTGTTGCTGCTGATGGTTTCGAGGGCGAGGCTGGAATTGCCGAGGATGCCGACCAGCAGGTTATTGAAATCGTGCGCTACGCCGCCAGCCAGCACGCCGAGGCTTTCGAGACGCTGTGCCTGCCGCAACTGGTCTTCGAAGCGCTTGCGTTCTTCAATATCGGTGAGGGTTCCCAGCCACTCGGTGAAGATGCCCTCGGCGTTGGGAATACGGACTGCGCGCAACTGACAGCGGCGGTAAGACTCTGCCTCCGCGCACCAGACTCTTACTTCCACGTCAAATGTCCCGCCGGTGGCGAGGCTGTCGCGCCAATACGTGCGGGCGCGCTCCCGATCGTCTTCATGAACCGCGTCGAGCCAATCGACCCCTTCGCCGGCGCCCGGCTGCCCGGTGAACGCTTCCCAGTTCGCCTGACCGGAACGGAAGTTCCCGTTAGCATCGGCGGACCAGACGACACTGGAAGTACCCTCAATCAGCGCGCGATAACGCTCTTCGGTCTGGCTCATCGCCTCCTGCGCCCGCTGGCGTTCCATGATTTCCCGAGAAAGGGCGTCAATTTTTGCGTTTAATACCGTAAAGTGCGCGACCGCGCCGTTTCGCGATCGGCAGCGGATAAAGATCACGCCTGGGCTATCGGACGAAGGGGGTGTGACCAATCCGCCGTCGCACCGGCAATCGACTGTGTGCCCCGCCTCGTGCTTCCAGATCAGCACGCCGGGCAGCAGCGTCCGCGTGGCCGCGCAAAGACGCAGGAAATCGGCCGATTTACCCTCCCGATCTTCGATCAGCTGGTAGATGTTCGACGCCCTTAAGGCGCTTGGGGGACGGCCCACAAGCTTTCCGGCCGCGGTATTGGCCGCTAGAATGGCGCCGTCGGTGGTGATGAGAAAGCCAGCCTCCGGGAGCAGTGAAATCAGGTCTGTGATCATGCTCCGGTTCTGAAGTACTCCCGTCCGGGCGTGTCTTCGCTTTCACCGCTGAGTGTGAGATGGACCACCACCCGGCACTCCGGATCGCCGTCCGCGATAGCTTTTTGAATCTCGACTTTCGCATAGCCGAGATTCCTGGCTGCAAGAGCGCCGAAAACATTGCTGGTCATCATGCACATGCTGGGCCGGCCCATTACTTTGTCGCCGAACGGGCAGGCGCGGTTACCGAAAACAATTTTCGAATCGCCCTGTTCGATAACGTAGAACTGGCCTTCTACCCGGCGCTTCAGATCCACCAGCGCGGCGGCGACCTGAGGGCGCGAGAGGGCGTCTGTCCCGAACACCGTCCGGTATTTCTGACTGAACTCGTCGCCGATGCGCTGGCCCGCGATGCTGATGAATCCGGAAGCCTCCTGAAGACCCACCACATCCTGCAGAACGCCGGCCAAATCCGTCACCAAAGAGCGCAGGTACGAGTCGGGATCCAACCCGAGATCCGCCGCTTGCGCGCGATCGAGGGCCTCTCGTTCCTTATCGGGCATGTCTGGAATTGTGGACGTCGATGGGGACATATCTCAAGGATCGTCTAAATTATGCCGTATCCGTTCCCGCGGCGCACGTCGCGCCGGTCAAATCGGTACTGTATCGGCCATTTGTGGGGAGATGAACGAACAGGCTCGACCCGGTGCATCGACGACCAGAGCAACCTATCCTGGCTAAGACTGGTCCGTGCGTCGTTGCACCGGGTCACGTCTGTTCCACATTGGATAAGCTGGAGTTGCGTCCACAATGAAATATTTCGTTCTGCTTTGCTGTCTGGCTGTTCCCGCGCTCGCGGTGGATTGGAAATCGCTCAAGCCACAGGGATACGTCAGTGATTTCGCGGGCGTGATCGATGCGTCGAGCAAGGCAGCCATCGAAGATTATGCGGGTCGCGTCGAGAAAGCCACCGGGGCGCAGCTGTCTTTCGTGACCATCCCGTCGCTTCATGACGAGCCGATCGAAGACGTTACCAACGACATCTTTCACGCGTGGGGGGTGGGCCGCAAGACGGAAGACGATGGCGCCATGGTTTTGCTGTCGGTGGGCGACCGCAAGTCGCGGCTTGAGGTGGGGGGCGGACTGGGCGGTATTATCCCCGACAGCATGGCCGGCCTTCTGCTCGACGACATGCGGCCCGCTTTGCGCGCTGGCCAGTATGGCGAGGCAATGCTTACGGCGGCGGAACGGCTGGGCGGGACGATCGCGCAATCGAAAGGCGTGCAAATCGAAGCCCCGGCGATCGAGCGTCGCGTCGAGCCCACTGCGCGGGACCGCTTTCCTTGGGGGCTGGTTTTTGTCGGGATCTTCTTCCTGCTGCTTTTGTTGCGCGGCGGCGGGGGCACTCGATTCGGTGGGGGCGGCGGGGGTGGATTCTGGAGCGGGTTGCTGCTGGGATCCATTTTGAATTCGGGCCGTGGATGGTCGGGCGGTGGACGTGACGGCGGCGGATTCGGTGGCTTCGACTCGGGCGGCGGCGGTGGGGGATTCGGTGGATTCGGCGGTGGCGATTCCGGCGGTGGCGGCGCTTCGAGCGATTGGTAACGATGCGCCGGATAGAATAACCAATGCCCATGGCTTCCGCAAATCTGGATCAGCTGGTCGACAAGCTGCGCAAAGCACTGGGGCCGGATCTCATCTCGGTGGTCCTCTACGGGTCGGCCGCTTCGGGGAATCATCACGGAAAATATTCGGACTACAACGTGCTGTGTGTGCTGAGCCAGATCACGCCGGCGCAACTGCGCGCTACGGAGCCGATTTTCCGGTGGTGGCGCGAACAGGGCAATCCGGCGCCGCTGCTGCTGACGGATCTGGAGGTGCGCACTTCGACGGATTGTTTCGCCATCGAATTCCACGACATTCGGGAACAGCACCAGATCCTTTACGGCGCGGATGTGGTTTCGGGTCTGACGATCGACGATTGCTTTTACCGCGGGCAGGTGGAGCACGATCTGCGCGCCAAGCTGTTGCGGCTGCGCCAGAAAGCCTCCGGTATACTTTCGGATAAAGACATCCTTTGCCGGCTGCTGGTGGATTCGATTTCCACATTCTGCGTGCTGTTCCGGCATGCATTGATCCTGCATGGGGTGGAAGGCCCATCGCGGAAGCGCGATATAATCGAGCGCGCGCGGGAAAGATTCGGCATCGACGCAGCGCCGTTTCTGACATTGCTCGACCTTCGCGAAGAACGCGCCAAAGCGAAAGACGTGGAACCGGAAGCGCTGCTGGCCGTGTATATGAATGAGATCGGGAAAGTAATCGGCGCGGTGGACGTACTGGAGAAATGACGCACACGTTATGAAAACCGGAGCAATCATTGCCATTGTGGTGGGGCTTGCGCTTCTGCTGGGCGGCTGCGAATTCGTGCAGGAGCGGAATAAGCTGGCGACGGAGAAGGAAGCGGTGTCGGCGGAGTGGAGCCAGGTGGATGCCGATCTGCAGCGGCGCGCCGATTTGATCCCCAACCTGGTCGAGACCGTGAAGGGCTACGCAAAGGAAGAGACGCAGGTGTTCGAGGCTCTGGCCAACGCGCGCGCGGCGATGATCGGGGCGAAAACTCCGCAGGAAAAGATCGACGCGAATAATCAGATCAGCGGGGCGCTGGGGCGTTTGCTGGTGGTGGCGGAGAATTATCCGAACCTGAAGGCGAACGAAAATTTCCGGCAGCTGCAGTTTTCGCTGGAGGGGACGGAGAACCGCATTCTGCAGGCGCGGCGGCGCTATAACGAAGCGGTGCAGAAGTACAATACCGACCTGTCATTGTTTCCCGCGAACATAGTGGCGTCGATGTCAGGGTTCCAGCGCGAAGACGCGTACTTCAAGACGGAACCGGATGCGCGTACGGCGCCGAAAGTCCAGTTTTAAAAAGTTTTCATGAGCACAACAACCTTCATGGGCACAGCACAGACCACCATTCCGCAATTCGCCAACTACATTAACGGCGAGTGGGCCGCTATCGGCAAGACGTTTGAAAATCGTAATCCGGCGAATACGGATGAGATTGTAGGGCTGTTCGCGAAGGGTTCGGCGGCGGATATCGATGCGGCTGTCGATGCGGCCGCAGCGGCCTTTCCCGCGTGGTCGAGTATGCCGGCGCCGGCGCGCGGCAACATCCTTTATAAGGCCGCGGAGATTCTGGAAAAGAAGTTCGATCAACTGGGCGCGGAGATGACGCGCGAGGAAGGCAAGACGCTGCCCGAGGCGAAGGGCGAAGTGCGGCGCGCCATCAATATTTTTCGCTACTTCGGCGGCGAGGGTTCGCGCCTCGATGGCGTGATGGTGCCTTCGGAGCGGGAGCGCGTGCATGTGTTCGCGATGCGCAAACCGATCGGCGTGGTGGGTCTGGTGACGCCGTGGAATTTTCCCATCGCCATTCCGGCGTGGAAGATTGCGCCGGCGCTGATTTGCGGCAATACCATTGTGGTGAAGCCGGCTTCGGTGTCTCCGCTATGCTCGTGGCGCATTGTGGAAGCTCTGCATGAGGCGGGCATCCCGAAGGGCGTGGTCAATTTCGTTGCCGGGTCGGGCGGGGAGTTAGGCGCGGCCCTGGTGAAGGCGGGACCCCTGAAAGCGATCTCATTCACGGGATCGAACGATGTCGGGAACTGGATTCACGCCGAGGCGAGCAAGCGGCGCTTGCGCATTCAGTTGGAGATGGGCGGGAAGAATCCGACTATCGTGCTGGACGATGCCGATTTCAAATCCGCCGTGGAGAATGTGGTGAACGCGGCGTTCTTTTCCACGGGGCAGAAGTGCACAGCCACCAGCCGAGCCATTGTCGAAGACGGCATTTACGATCGGTTCGTCGAAGCTTTGGTGGAGCGCACGAAGAAGCTGAAGGTCGGCGACGGTATGCAGCCGGGGATCGACATCGGGCCTTGCGTCGACAAGGGACAGCTCGATACAGTGCTGAAGTATATTGCGATCGGGCGGAAAGAATCGGGCGAGCCGAAGTGCGGGGGCAATCAGCTTACCGGCGGGGCCTATGACAAAGGGTACTTTGTGGAGCCGACCGTTTTCGCCGATGTGCTGCCCGAGCACACGATTGCGCGCGAAGAGATTTTCGGACCCGTGCTGGCGGTGATGCGCGCGAAGGATTTCGAAGACGCCATGCGCATCGCCAACGGCATTCCGTTCGGTTTGTCGTCATCTATTCAGACGACGAATCTTTCGCGCGCGATGGATTATATTTATCGCGCGGAGGCGGGCCTGCTGACGATCAATCTGCCAAGCGCCGGCGTGGAATACCAACTACCGTTCGGCGGCACCAAGGATTCGAGTTTCGGGCCGAAGGAACAGGGGCCGGCCGCACTCGATTTCTACAGCGACTATAAGACGGTTTACCTGAAATATTAATCAAATGCGGCAAATATTAATCAAATGCATCTAGGACAGATCAAACACGACGGCCATGTAATCGCCGCCATATTCGAAGGGAACTCGGCGCGCCCGATCCCTGCCCACACGATTTGCGACCTCATCAATCGCGCCGACGCGGAGATGATTTCGCTGCCGGAACTGGCGTCGCGGCTGGCGAGCCGTCACTCGGTGGCGGCCACTCCGTTGATTCCGCTTTATCCCGCGGAAGTGTGGGCGTCGGGCTGCACGTACGAAACCAGCGCCGCGTTTCGCGATAACGAGACGCTTGAACTGGATAAGGGGACGCGCGAGGGTATGTACGCGTATGTGTATCGCGAGGCGCGGCCGGAGATTTTTTTCAAGGGTACGGCGCGGGTGTGCGTGGGACCGGGGCAGCAGATCGGCATCCGCGCGGATTCGAAGTTCACGGCGCCTGAACCGGAGTTAGCGGCGGTGCTGGGCAAGCGCGGCAGGATTGTCGGGTACACGCTGGCGAACGATGTGTCGGCGTGGGATATCGAGCGCGAGAATGCGTTGTATTTGCCTCAGTCGAAGGTTTATACGGCTTGCTGCGCGTTGGGTCCGGTGATGGTGACTACCGACGAGCTTACGGACCCGTACAATCTGCAGATGACTTGCGAGATTCTGCGCGGGGATGAAGTGCGATTTTCGGGGTCGACTTCCACGGCCAAATTGCATCGGAAGATTGAGGATATTGTGGAGTATCTGATGCGCTCGAATCCGGTGCCGGCGGGTTCGGTGCTGTGTACGGGGACGGGGATTATCGTGACCGAGGAAGTGGCGCTGGCGCCGGGAGACGTGGTGCGGATCCGGGTGCCGGAAATCGGCGAGTTGGCGAATACCGCGGCGGTGGTGTAGGTAACGGCAGGTGTCGAACTGAGTCTCGACACGGCACGAACGAGTGCGCCATAGCCTCGGCTACCAGGCCGAGCCGGCTACCAGGGTGCCTGGTTGATGTCGATCTTCGCGAAGTCCGATCCCTTAAAGAGCAATGTCCGGCCTTCCACTTGCCGGCCTTTACCGAAACGCCGCCAGGCATCCTGAGCTTCGTACAGGTGTACGGCATCCAGTTGCAGCATCTGAACCCCGAGTTGCCGGGAGTTCCCGAGCGTCCTTCCGCCACCATCATCGTCTCCAGCCAGTTGACGTTTGAAATGTGACGTACTGGAGCCCGAACGATAGCTTCCGCAAACCTCGCCGCTTCCGGCTCCGCGAAGGCAATCGCCAGTATGGCGGATGAATCGACAATCATTCCGGGACGCCAATTTCGTTGTAGCCGATGATCTCGTCAGGCGTTCGCGGATCGAGGACGGGACGTGAGGCGATGCGCTGCGCAATACGCATGACGCGTTCGACAACGCGCTGCGAGTCGGCCTGGTCCGAGCGCTGGCGCTCCTTCACAGCTTCAGTCAGAGAACGTTTGGTGCGGCGGGCGAGTTCGGCGGCGAGTTCATGAACTTCAGGATCCTTAATGTTGAGCGCGGCCAATGGTTTTTCTTCCTCTGTGCCGTGAATCTACCATGGTGGATCGGCCACCGCGCCAAATTTCAGGTACGTACCAAAGGAGCGTCAGGAACCTCGACACGCTTCCCCGGTGAAGGCATCTTGCGCAACCCAATCGCCGCCACAGCGGAGCAAAGCGCCAGAGCCGCGCTCCCGTAGAACACGTAATTCCACGTCCCGGTGGATTCAAAAAGCAGGGCCGCAATCCCCCCCCCCAGCACCGATGCCAAGCCCTTCGTGCTGTATAAAATACTGTAATTCGAAGCCGCATTGCGAGCCCCGAACATATCCGCCAGTACCGCCGGAAACAGCACGTAGATCTCCCCCCAGGTAAAGAACACCAGAGCCATCGAAGCCACGAACCACCCGTCTCCCATGCGTCCCACCGTCACCACGCCTAACAAAAAAATCGCCTGCAGAAAGAACACAAAAATCATCGTGCGCTCGCGGCCCATGTGGTCGGAGACCCAGCCCCAGAAAACCCGCGCCGCGCCATTTGCGATCGGATTCAACGAGAGCACAATGGCCACCGCCGTCGCCCCGATCTTAAAATTGCGCGCCATCGGAGCCACCTGCGCACTCGCCATCAAACCGCCGATTCCCACCATCAGCATCATGGCGTAAAGCACGTAGAATTGCGGCGTCCGCAGCATCTCCAATGAATTGAACTCTTCTCCACCGTGGCGGCGCACGCGAGGCTTCACCGGGGCATATGACAACTTCAACCCAACCGGCGGATACTGCAGAAATTGCCCGGCAAGCAGAATCATCGCGCCCAGACCCACGCCCGTATACACAAAAGTGGCGGAATAACCGTCGGCCTTAATCAAATGCGAAAAAAGCGGAATAAAAAGCGCCGCCCCCGATCCATACCCCCCGGCAATCAGCCCTGAGGCCAACCCGCGCTTGTCCGGGAACCACTTCAGCGCCACCGCGATGGAACAGCAATACACAAACGCATTACCCAGCCCGGCCAGCGAATAAACCGCGTAGAAGGCCGTCAGATTGTGCATGTGCCCCAGGCTGCCCCAACCCACCGCCACCAGTACGCCCGCGATCGACATGAATACGCGCGGACCCATACGGTCGATCAGCCACCCCGAGAGCGGCATCGTCCACGTCATCACCGCAATGAAAAACGTGAACCCCCACTGCACCTGCGATAACTTCCAGCCCGTCGCCGCCATGATCGGCTGCACGAACAGAGTCCACGCATACTGCAGATTGCCGATCATGATCATCGCGGTCACCGCCGCGCCCAGCCGCACCCACCGGTTCATGTTTGCTGTCTCCCTGCCGTTTGGCCGAGCAATCGCGCGCACGCGTAAACCGTTCGCGTATGCGGCATGGCAACGCCCAGCCGGTCTCCCAATTCCACCACCGCGCCCACTATGGCCTCCAACTCCAGAGGCCGTCCCGCCTCCAGATCCTGCAGCATCGAAGTCTTGTGCTCGCCCACCTTCTCGGCGCCGGCAATTCTCTGATCGATCGATATGGGAAGTTCCAGACCCAGCTTCGCCGCCACCGCTTCGGCTTCCGCCATGATACTGCGCACCACCGCGTTGACGGGCAAGTCGCGCGCCATCCCGGCCAAAGTCGCCCGCGTCAGAGCGCTGATGGGATTGAACGCCACATTGCCCAGAATCTTCACCCAGATCTCATGCCGAATGCGCGCCGTGATCGGACACCGCAAACCGGATTTAATAAATGCCTCCGCAATGGCCCGGCATCGATCCGTCCGGCTGCCATCGGGCTCGCCCAAAGAAATGCGATTGCCTTCGTCGTGCCGGATCACTCCCGGCTCCACGATATCCGTGCCCAGATAAACGATCGACGCCACCACGCGAGCCGGATCGATAGCCGCGCCAACCACGCCCCCCGGATCCACCGACTCCAGATGCAACCCGGTAAACTCGCCCGCGCCCGTCTGGAAATACCACCACGGCACGCCGTTCTGCGTCCCCACCACGGTGGTGTTTTCGCCAATCAGCGGAGCAATCTGCGGAGCCAGCCGAGTCAATCCATGAGCCTTCACGCCAAGAATAATGACATCGAACGAGCCTGCGTTCTCCAGGCTCGCAATGGTCTGCGGATGAACTTCGAAATCGCCGTCCGGACTGATCACGCGCAGGCCCCGCTCGCGCATCGCCTCCAGGTGAGCGCCACGTGCGAAGAGAGTCACATCAATGCCCGCCCGAGCCATCTTCGCCCCGACGTAACCCCCGATAGCACCGGCCCCGGCAATCAGAAATCTCATGTTGCCGACAGTGTAGCGCGTGAGAAAGCATGAAAACCATGGGGCCGCCCCTGAACCGCGTCACTCACCCGTCACCTCGTTGTCAATCGATCGACATATCCGGTTGCGACCATAACCCTCTAAGGGGTGAGGTTCAATTTATGAAAGCATTATCGAAAGTCGCACCACTATTCCTCTGTCTGCTCTCAGGCTCTACGGCATTCGCGCAGTATGACACCGCCGAAGTATTGGGAACAATTAAGGATGCAAGCGGGGGAGCCATCGCGAAAGCCGCCGTCACACTCACCAATGAGGGCACCGCTATCGACGCTAAAACCACCACCGACGAGAACGGTAATTACGATTTCTTTAACGTGAAGGAAGGCAAGTACACGGTCAGCGTGGAGGCTGCCGGCTTTGCCAAAACCTCTACTGCCGATGTTGATGTCGCAGTGGGCGCCCGCCAGCGCGTCGATCTCTCTCTACAGGTCGGCAACGTTTCTCAGTCCGTCGAAGTATCCGGCGCCGCCTCGCTGGTCGAGACTGACAACAGCCAGCATGGGCAGGTCATCCAAACCCAGGCCATCGTGGAATTGCCGCTCAACGGCCGCCACTATTCCGACCTCGCACTGCTCGCCACCAACGTCCACGTTTCCCCCATTGCCATTTCATTTTCACCCAGCGGAACGCCGCGCGAAGGCGCATTCAATGTGAACGGCATGCGCAGCACGTATAACAATTTCCTGCTCGATGGCGTCGACAACAACTCCTACGGCACCAGTAACCAGAATTATTCAAGCCAGGTGGTACAGCCCTCGCCCGACGCCGTCGCCGAATTCTCCATCGTCACCAGCAACTTCAGCGCGGAATACGGACGCGTCGGCGGCGGCATCGTCAATGCTTCCATGCGCACCGGAACCAATCAGTTCCACGGCACCCTCTACGAGTTCCTGCGCAACACCGATCTGAACGCCATCGGCTACGTCTTCGGCGCACGCCCGGCGACGTTTCAGAAGCCCACCCTGCATCGCAACCAGTTCGGCGTAACTGTGGGCGGCCCGATTGTCAAGAACAAATTATTCTTCTTCGCCGATTACGAAGGCTACCGCCAGAAACAGGGCTATCTGAACTTCTACTCAGTTCCCTCCCTGAACGACCGTAACGGCCTTCTTCCCGTTACCGTGATCGATCCTCTGACCCAGGCGCTCTATCCCGCCGGCACGCCGATCCCGGTGTCGACGCTCAACCCGTTCGCTGCCGCCGCTCTGAGCGGCCTCGCCACGCCGAACTTCGGTAACACCCTCACCAATCGCTCCAATAACCTCGAGGAAACCATTCCCATCAAAGACTACGCCGACAAATACGACGCCCGGCTGGATTACCAAATCGCGAGCAATATGTCGTCGTTCCTCCGCTTCAGCCAACGCAAAGACATCCAATACTACGGACCCGCGGATCCCGGAATATCCGGCGGCGATGGCAACGGTTTCATCCATGCAATTCAGCAACAGGCGGCTGTCGGCTATACCTGGTCACTGACGCCTTCCTCGCTGCTTGATGCCCGCTTTGGATTCGACCACGTACTGGGCGGCAAAGAGCCGCCTTACCTCGGCGGGCCCGACATCGCGTCGGAATTTAAGATCCCCGGACTCCCCAGCAGTCTCGCGGGCGGTTTCAATTCGCAGATCATCAGCGGCTTCAGCAGCCCCACAATTGGCCGGCAGACCAGCAATCCCCAGTTTCAGAACCCTACTTCGTTCAACCCCAAACTGAACTACTCGATGGTCAAAGGCCGCCACTCCATCAAGGCCGGTTATGAATTCCTCGCCATCCGCACCGAGGTCCTCGACATCAACCCCCTCTACGGCGCCGATACCTATGCAGGCGGATTCAGCAAGCCTACCGCGGCGGAATGCAATTGCACTCCCGCCTCCGACTCCACCAGCTACGCCCTTGCCGACTTCTACTTCGGTCTGCCCAGCCAGATCCAGCTCGGCAGCAACCTCACCACCAATCTGCGGCAGCATGTGAACTCCCTCTACGCGCAGGACGATTGGCATGTAACTTCCAAATTGACCGTGAACCTGGGCCTGCGCTGGGAGTTTGCCACGCCCGTCTGGGAACGCGATAACTATTGGTCGAATTTCAACCCCGCCACCAATACTCTGGTGCGCGCTACCAACGGCAGCCTCTATAACCGCGCCCTTGTCAATCCGGATTATGCGGACTGGGGACCGCGCATCGGCATGGCTTACAGCTGGGACTCGAAGACTTCTATCCGCGCCGGCTACGGCATCAGTTACGACTTCTTTAACCGCCCCGGCAGCGCCGAAGAAGGCATCAACGGACCGCTCGCCATCTTCGGTCTCATCAACCAATCGTTCCCCGCCGGCGGACCGGTGCCCGCCGGCTTCCTGACCACGCAGAACAGCTTCACTACGGGAATTGCGAGCACGTTCAATCCCATCAATTCAAACAACGTCTACATCCCCGCCAACACCAAGTGGCCCTATGTTCAGAATTGGGTACTCTCACTGCAGCGTGAAGTTTTCAAGAATACCGTGGTGGAAGTGGCCTATACCGGCAATCACAGTCTGCGCCTGCCCATCATTGCCGACTACAATCAAGCCGCGCCCAATGCCGTCACGCCGACTTGCAACGGAGCGGCCTCGCCAGCGATCACCACGGGATGCATCGGTGTGCAGGCCCGCGTGCCGGATCCGAGCTTTGGACCGATCACCTGGGTAGATCCCGCCGGTAACAATAACTACAACGGCCTGTCCGTGCGCTTTGAGCACCGCTTCAGCCAGGGCCTCTACTTCCTCAACTCCTTCACCTGGTCGCACGCCATGGGCGATTCCGAACAGGCGCTCGAATACTACTCCACCAACACCGGCGCCACTCCGCAGAACATCTACAATCTGCACGCCGAGTACGGGCCCACCAGCTTCGATGTCAAGCTGCTTAATGTCTCAAGCCTGGTCTATGATGTTCCCGTCGGCAAAGGACGTCAGTACTGGAGCAATATGAATCCGGTGCTTGACGGAGTACTCGGCGGCTGGCAGCTCACGGGCATCAACACGGCCAATACCGGCACGCCGCTCAACGTCTATTACGCGCAGTCCTCCATTAACGACGTAACCGGACTGAGCAACGAATATCGCGGCGAAGCGATCCAGCGCCCCAACGTTTCCGGCAGCGCCGTCAGCCAGTCCACCGCGCAAAGTCTGTTGACTTATTTCGCCGGCTACACCTTCACCACACCGTCGCCCAACAATCCCTTCGGTAATCTGGGACGCAATGCGTTTCGCGCGCCCGGCCTCGAGCAATGGGACCTCGGCGTATTCAAGAATTTCGCCATCCGCGAGCAATGGAAACTTCAGTTCCGCGGCGAATTCTTCAACATCATGAACAAGACCAACTTCGGACTCCCTGCCCAGACCAGCACGTCGAGCAGTTTCGGCACCATCACCTCGACCTATCCGCCGAGGCAGATCCAGTTCGGCCTCAAACTAATGTTCTAGCTGTTACTTGGCCTACCGCAATATCCGGTACAAATTGCTGTAATCGTCCGTCCACATTCGCAGGCCGGGAATCGGATCGATTCTCTGAGCGTCCTTAAGCTCAGGCTGATCGAAGAATCCCGGCCGCGAAGTGACCAAAACCCAATCCGAATCCGACTCCTCCCGAGGATTATCGTCCGGCGTCTCAAAGCTCACCATCTTAGCGATCTTGCCCGATTCCCCCGCCCCCAAAGCCACCACCGGCCCCAGCGACAAATAGCGATTCGAAACATGCACCGCCAAAACCCCATCGGGCTTCAAATGCCGCCAATACAGCCGATACGCCTCGCGAGTCAGCAAATGCACCGGGATCGCATCGCCCGAAAACGCATCCACCGCCAGCACATCGAACTTCTGCGAAGGCTCGCGTTCGAGAGACAAACGCGCATCCCCCATCACTACCTCATGCGGAGCCAGGCAATCGCGCAGGAACAAGAACTGCGTCTGCGCAATCTTCAGCACCAAAGGATTGATATCGTAGACCCGATAATGGTCGTTAGCCCGCGCGTAAGTCGTCAGTGTCCCCGCGCCCAGACCGATCAACCCAACATTCATCGGCCCCTGCAACTGCAAATTCCGGATGGTAATCCCTACGCCCGACTTCTCCGCGTAATAGGTAGTCGCAATGCGCGAATTCTGCGGCCAGAGAAATTGCTCGCCATGGTCGATGGTTCCATGCCGCAGCACGCGGATCGGGCCCATCGATTGGTTATTCACGGTGTCGTAGACCACCAACGCGCCATAAAAATTGCGCACGAGCAAACGCGAATTCGAAAGATTCTTCCATGTATCGCGCACCAGAAAACCGGTAATCCCCACTGCCAGCCCCGCCGCCACGGAGAAGATCACCAGGTTGACCCCCATCGTCCCCCACGTCCGCCAAAGCAGATAGAGCGACAGCACGCCGGTGATTGCCAGCAGCACCATCGGATCGTAGGACGCACTGAGGAACGCCGGAGCGCCCAGAAAGCGCCCCGCCGCCACCCGCCATGCGATGTACGCGAGCAGCATGCCAGTCATCGCCGTAACCGCCGGACGGTCGTAAGCCGCATCGAGGAATTTTGCCGGTTTCGCATCGTCGCCGTTGACCCGCCACAGCAGGTGCTCCTTCCACATCAGATACAGCAGAACGAACGACGTCAACGACAACACCACCGGCAGATCGTAAAGCGCGTTGAACAGATAGGGCGCGGCAAATCCGATCAGCAAGCCGCCGATCGCCCCGCCCACCGCCACCATCAGATAAAACGAGGTCAGATAAGCGGGCGCGGGGCGCCGTCGCGCCAGCTCACCGTGGCAGACCATGAACAGAACGAACAGCGCCACGCAGAAGAATGCGACGGCCTGCTTCAGATCGGAAATACCGCCCTCATCCGAAATCGCATAAGCCATTGCGGGCAGCGCCAGCGCGCCCAGCACCACAAAGATCCGCCGCCGGTACCAGCGGTCGCTGTCGAAACAGAGAATGAAACTCAACAGATAAAGGCTTAGCGGCAAGACCCACAGGAACGGAATCGCCGCCACATTCTGCGTCAGGTGATTGGTCACCGACAATAGCAGCGCCGACGCACACGCTGCGAGGCCCATCCAGAGCAGCCGCTCAGACCACGCTGGTGCAGGCCCGGGGTCCGCGACAGCCACAGGCGATTCCGCATGCGCCCGGCGCGTCAGGAACGCCACCGTCGCACACACCAATGCGAACCCACCGTAGCCGATCGTCCAAGTCCACGCCTGCTGGCCCGCCGTCAGATAAGGCTCGACAAGCACCGGATACGCCAGCAGCCCAGCCATCGACCCGGCGTTCGACAGCGCGAAAAACCGGTACGGCATGGCCCCGCCATTCGAGCGCGAGTACCACGACTGCAGCAGCGGGCTGGTCGATGAAAGCAGAAAGTAAGGCAGCCCCACCGTCGCCGTCAACAATCCCAGAATCCGCAGCAGAGGATCCTCCGGCCCGTTGGGCTTCCACCACGGATTCGGCAGAATCGGCAGCGAGAGTAAGCTCAGCGCCAGCAGGCTCATGTGGATGACGGCCTGGCGCGAACCCCGCTGTCCGTTCAGCCAGTGCGCATAGGCGTATCCGCCCAGCAGCGCCATCTGGAAGAACAGCATGCAACTGGTCCACACGGCGGCCGATCCGCCGAACCACGGCAGGATCAATTTGGCGATGAGCGGCTGCACCTGGAACAGCAGGAACGCGCTCAGCAGAATAGTAGCCGCGAACAGAATCGCGGGAACCCGGGCGGAGTTACTTATAGGCGGCGATGCCGGTGACTCGCTCACCGATGATAAGGGCATGGATGTGGTCGGTGCCTTCATAGGTTTTCACCGTTTCGAGATTGCACAGATGTCGCATTATAGGATACTCGTCGGTGATTCCGTTAGCACCCATCAAATCGCGGCTGATCCGCGCGCAATCGAGCGCCATCGCGACATTGCTCCGCTTGAGCATCGAAATGTGCGCCGCCTCCAGTTTACCGGCATCTTTCAGACGCGCGCAGTGCAAGGCCAGAAGCTGCGCCTGCGTGATTTCCGTGATCATTCCGGCCAGCTTTTCCTGCACTAATTGATGGCTCGCCAGCGGCCGATCGTCGAACTGTTTGCGCAGGACCGTATAGGAGCGAGCCGTCTCATAGCAATCCATAGCCGCTCCCAAAACGCCCCATCCGATCCCGAACCGAGCCTGCGACAGACAAGCCAGGGGAGCTTTCAGACCCTTCGCGCCAGGAAGCAGAGCCGAATCCGGAACGCGGCAATCCGTGAACGAAAGGCTGGACGTGACGGACGCCCGCATCGACCATTTCCCATGAATATCGGAGGTGGTGAATCCGGGAGTGCCCCGCTCGACGAGAAAGCCGCGAATGCCATCCTCGGCCCTGGCCCAGACGATCGCGACATCGGCCATCGAGCCGTTCGTGATCCAGGTCTTCTCGCCATTCAATATCCAATCCGTCCCATCGCGAACCGCGCGTGTCCGCATGCCCGCGGGGTTCGATCCAAAATCCGGCTCCGTAAGCCCGAAGCACCCGATAACGCGCCCGGACTGAAGTTCGGGCAACCAACGATTTTTCTGCGCCTCCGATCCAAACTGCAAAATCGGATACATGACAAGAGAACCCTGTACTGAAACAAAGCTGCGAATCCCCGAGTCGCCGCGCTCGATCTCCTGCATCAACAGCCCATACTCGACGGCCGAAAGATGAAAATTCGCCCCAAGAAAACCGAGCTCGGCCATTTCGGCGATTAACTCAGAAGGAAATCGCCCATCGCGGAAGCAATCGCGGATTAAAGGAATGACGCGTTCGTCGGTGAATCGCCGCGCCGTCTCCCGGACCATCAGTTCCTGTTCCGAGAACTGCGAGTCGATCAAAAGGTAATCCACGCCACGAAAGCCCATGAAGCCACCAGTCTACTGAACCCTCACGCAGGGCAGGTTAGCTGGGGTACCCTCTGTTACCTATGCGCCCGTCTGAACACCACTGGCAGCGGATAGAGTATTGGCAATAATCGTTTGCGGATTGGTCGTACTGTCGGTGGTGCTGCCCGAGCTTGCTTCAGCGTGGTGATGATGATGATGCCCGCCCGCTCCCGTCGCTTTCGCAAGATCCTGCAGGTTGGGGAGTTGACCCGTCTGGGAGGCGGCAGTGAAATCGCTGGCGAGCTGGGTGAGTTGGGTGGCGGCGGCGGAATTACCTTGGGATTGGGCGGTTTGCGCGGCACTCTGCAGGTTGGCGGCGATTTTCTGTGTGGCCTGCGTGTATTGGGTCGGGTCCGATTGCTGAAGTTGCTGCAGCGCGCTCACCAGTTGGGCGAAGGGTGAGAGTTTGGTGCTGTCGGCCGGCGATGCCGATGCTGACGCTGGGTTGGCCGCAGTCTGGACGGCGCTGGCCAGTATCTGCTGCACATAAGAAGTGGATCCGCTGATGGCGCTGGTGCTCATGTAACACTTATCGGCTCATCCACCAGATCTTTGATAAAATCCCGTCACCATGCAGATCCGCAGGAAATATGTGTTTTTCGCCGCAGCGCTGGCGGCAACGTCGATATCGATCGCATCCCAGGCGCAGACGCCCTCCAACCACAACGCCACCCGCGCCGATTTCGAGCAGTACATGAAAGACTTATCCAATTGGGGCCGCTGGGGTAAGGACGATCAGATGGGCGCGGTCAACCTGATCACTCCGGCCAGGCGGAAGCAGGCGCTCGCTACGGTGAAGGAGGGCGTGTCGATTTCCATGTCCCGCACCGCCGATCTGGAGCCGGCGATCGACAATCCGCAGCCCATCCTGCGCAAGATGACCCGGGTGGGAGTGGGACAGTCCACCACTGGCACCGGCGGGACCGCGGACACGTTCTTCATCTCCTACCACGGCTACATCCACACACATATGGATACGCTGTGCCATTTCCTCTATAACGGCAAGATGTACAACGGTTACTCCGAGGATGAGGTGACCGAAAACGGCGCGGCGAAAAACAGCATTCTGAATTTCAAGAATGGCATTATCACGCGCGGCGTTTTGATGGACATTCCGCGGTTGAAAGGCGTGGATTATCTCGAACCGGGGACGCGGATTTATCCGGAGGATCTGGACGCCTGGGAGAAGCAGGCGCATGTGAAAGTGGGTCCGGGCGATGTGGTGTTTATCCGCACCGGGCGTTTCGCCAGACGCGCCGCCAAGGGCCCGTGGGCGATCAAGGATGGTCTGGCCGGGCTCTACATCACTTCCGCCAAATGGCTGCATACGCGCGATGTGGCGATTCTGGGCAGCGACGCCGCGGAGGATGTCCTGCCCTCCGGCATCGACGGCATCGCGCAGCCGATCCATGAGCTGGTGCTGGTGGCGATGGGGATGCCGATTTTCGATAATTGCGATCTGGAGGAGATTGCCAAAGAGGCGGCGAAGCGCAAGCGCTGGGATTTTCTGGTTACGGCTTCCCCGGCGGCGGTGCCTGGAGCTACCGGGTCGGTGCTGAACCCCATCGCCACTTTTTGAACATTTGCGCGGGCGGTTGCGTACCTTGGGATGGAGGAATCCAAATGTATTGCACGAAATGCGGCGTCGAACTTCGAGCCGAAGACAAATTCTGTTCCCAGTGCGGCCATGGTATCGGGCCCGTCGGCGCGGGGGTGGCGGTGATGGAAGCGCCGCGGGTTTTGATGCTCGATAAGCGCAGGAAGAAGATTGCGGGTGTTTGCGCCGGCTTCGCACGCTATTTCGATGTGGACGTGGTTCTGATGCGCGTGCTCTGGCTGGGTCTGGCGATCTGCAGCGGCGGGATCGGATTTCTGGTGTATCTGGCGGCGTGGATTGTGGTGCCCAGCGATTGCGGGGTTGATGCGCGCGAGGTTGGCGTGGTGCGGGCTACGCAGACGAACTGAGCGGGGATTTCCGGGCTGCGGAGAATTGGCTGGCGCGGGGAAGCGGGTGCCCGGTATCGTAAATCATGGTAAAGCGAGAATCGAGCCTCGGACTGAACCACGTAACCGTTGACGTGGAGTTTGACGACGATTCCGCGACCTTCGTCACTTTCGTGAAGGAGTTGCACGGGATGTCCACCTATGGCGAAAAGGAAGCGGCCGCGCTGGACAACACTGCTGAAATGATTCGGGGGTACATCAAATCGATGGAGGCGAATCGGAAGGAGATCCCGCTTCCGGCCGCGAGGCTTGCTGCGCTCAAACGCGCAGTCGGCATGGGCTGATGTCCTGCGATTCGATGATTTGCGGACTCCCGCCAGTGGTTGGATTCAGCCGTAGTGGTGGTGCCTGGCGGGGCGAGTTCCGGGGCACAGATTGAAAATGAAGGACTTAAATTTGGCATGGGAGGTGCATTTACCCACGGCGGAGGTTTAGAAAAACCATGCTGAAAAAGATGAGTCTGTTACTTGCCGGCGCTGTGTTGGCGCTGGCCCCGCTCGGTGCTTCGGCCGCGGTCCGGGTGTTTGTGGGACCTCCGGCGATCGGCTTCGGCTTCTACGGTCCGGGTTACTGGGGTCCGGGTTACTACGGCCCGTACGCACCCTACTATACTGCCGGAACGGTGAAGATCGACAGCAAGGCGAAACTCGCCGAGGTCTTTATCAACGGGTCTTATGCTGGTCTCGTCAAGGACAACAAGACGATGCATTTGCGCCAGGGTAACTATACGATTGAAATCCGCAATGGCGGCGAAACCACGTTCTCGGAGAATGTGTACGTAACGGCTGGCAAGACGCTGCATATTACGCCGGCGGTGTAAGGTTTGTGGGAAGGGGGCGCGTGAGCCGCGGGGGCCGCTCGCTCGCGAACACCGTCTTTCAGCGTCCGTGCGGGGGCAAGGTCGACTTTCACGCCGAGGAGATCGGTAAGGCGGTTCTCCAGATGGACCCGGTCCAGCAGTGAGAATTCGCGCGCGGCATCGAATTCCGCAATCAGATCGACATCCGATACTTCGCGGACAGCCGTTCCGCGGGCATAGGAGCCATGCAGGAATAGATGCTCAACGCCGACTGCCTTCAGCTCTCCTTCGTATTCCCGCAGTTTTGCGATGATTGTGGATTTGTCCATCGCGCAATCCTGTCTTATATTCTCTCCCAGCGGTTAAGGCGCGTGATTTGCCGGCTTGCCCTGTCGCACGGGAACGCGTACGCTTATGGATATGATCAGCATGAATGCCAGCGAGGCCCGCGAGAAGCTTGATCTCCTCCTCGACGAAACGGCCAGCGATCACGAGCCCGTGCTGATTACAGGTCCGCGTGCTAATGCGGTCCTTGTCGGGGAAGAGGATTGGAACTCGATCCAGGAAACCCTTCATCTGCTGTCCGTCCCTGGGATGCGTGAATCTATCGTCGAGGGACTTGCCACGCCGGCCGATCAATGTGAGAAAGAACCGGGCTGGTGACGCCATGGCGGATCGTCTTCACAAAGCAGGCTCAGAAGGACGCCCGCCGTCTCGCCTCCGCGGGCCTACGGTCAAAGGCGGAGCACCTTCTCAGCCTGCTTAGGGAGGATCCGTTTCGGAGACCGCCGCCGTTTGAGAAACTTCTCGGGGATTTGCGCGGCGCATACTCTCGCCGTATCAATATTCAACACCGTCTCGTCTATCAGGTCATTCAAGACGAACGCATTGTCAAAGTGCTTCGTATGTGGACCCATTACGAGTAGACTCGTGCGGCGTTGGCGGGGGCTTGCAAAATGGATGAGCGGCGCGCCTAAAGCATTCCGGCCTTCGCAAATTCCAGGTTCTTTGTGGATAACACCTCCCGGCAGCCTCTCATTTATGGAATAATTATCACGAAGCACAGGTTTGCTTGCACATGCGACCGTATTCGAGCGAAGAGGCATCTGGAGGAGTGGGTCAAATCGGCCCGTATCAAGTGCTCGGCCTGCTGGGGGCGTCGAACATGGCGATTGTCTACCGCGCCTTCGACCCTGTTGTCGAACGGCCTCTTGCGATCAAGGTGCTTCGCATTCCGTCTCCGGCTGCTGAAGGCGAGATAAAAGAAGCTCGCCTCCGCTTCGAGAGTGAAGTCCAAACGCTCAGCCGTCTGTCTCCTCACGAAAATATCCCAATTTTGTATCACTTTGCGGAACACGGTGACTCCCCGTATTTCGCGATGGAGCTGATTCCGGGCGACTCGCTGGAAGAGAGAATTTCCGGCGGCAAGACGCTGTATCCCGACGCGGCGGTTTCTATATTTCGTCAAATCGCGCGTGCGCTGGATTACGCCCACAGCAAAGGCATCGTCCATCGCGACATCAAGCCCCGTAATGTACTGCTTCAGCCGGACGGCCGGGTCAAGATTATCGACTTCGGAATCGCCCGTGTCGGGTCGCAGAACCTCACGGCGACGGGCGCTCGGCTGGGCACGCCCGCATACATGTCGCCGGAACAAATCAGAGGGGACAACGTATGTGGGCGTTCGGACCAGTTCTCTCTTGCCATCGTCGCGTACCGGGTGCTTACCGGGAAACTGCCGTTTGAGGGCCAGGACGAATCGGTGCACTATAACATCCTCCACGCCGATCCGCCTCCACCTAGCCGGGTAAACCCGATGCTGCCGACTCGCCTCGACGATATACTACTGCGGGCACTGAATAAGGGGCAGGCTGAACGTTTCGAAACGTGCGGCGTATTCGTCGCCGCGCTAGATAGAGCTTTGCTTGGTAGCATCGATCCGGAGACGGCAGCTACTACGAGGCGGACCCCGCTACCTGTCAGACAACGTTCGCGAACGCTGAAAGCCGTGCTCGCGGCCCTCATCTGTCTGGTGGCGCTGGGTGGTTTGGCTGGCTGGATGTGGACCAAGGAGCGGCACACAGAGCCAGATGCCCTCTTCGCGGAGAGAGCGAATGTCCGTCAGACCGCGCCTTCCCCCGTCCGTTCCGACACGGTTCCCAGAGCCGGGTCGGGCGCACAGGAAAAACCGCAAGAACCTGCGCCGGTGGCTTCCCCGAAATCGGTGTTGGACGAACCCGCACCCCGTTTTACCAAAAAAGCCCCGGCTCGGCCAGCGACGCCCGTAGCGGTTTCGGAGCCGCGTTCGCAACGGAAGGTACCGGCACCGTCCCCAAGTGCGAGGAAGAGCGAGGCGTCAGCCAAGCTGGCAAGCGCCGACGGCCGAACATCACGGGAGGAGATGGCCGTGAAGACCGAGGGGCCCTTAAGCGCGGCTGCCAGCCCACGCGTTACGATTCCCCCTCCCGATATCCCGCTACCATAGGCGAAGCTGACCGCCAACGCCGATCCGCCGGCCAACCTCTCTAAGAGCCCGAGTACTGGTTCGGGTGTCGGTCTGGGAAACGTTCCCGTTCCTGTCAGCGCGAATGTTCCGGTCGGCGTGGCGAGAAGCTCCAGCGAAAGTGGCACCAGCGGATTGGGCCCTGAGGTTCACGCCGGGGCTGACAAAGCCCCCTCGCGGGGCGAGATCTCTATTTCTTCACCTCCCGCCCTTAGCCCTGCGTGGTGGGTCGATTCACAAACGAAGCTGATGTGGACTCTGCGCGACAACGGAACGGACGTGACTTGGGATCAGGCACTGACATACTGTTCGAATCTCAGTTTGGGCGGATTCAAGGATTGGCGCTTTCCGGAAATCGGCGAGTTGGAAAAAATCTACGATCCGGCACAAGAGAAGCATACGAAGGGCGGAATTCAGCTCAGTCAATGGTGGGTATGGAGTGGGACCACGCCGTTTAGTAAACATGCCTTTCGAGATGGGTATTTTCACGGTTTGACCTTCGGGGCGTACCGTGCGAGCACACAAAAGGCAGTGTACTTCCTTTTTGCGGGAGGTAGTCGGGGCGAATTCCCGCTTGACAATGCACGCAACTTACGAGCGCTGTGTGTGCGGGGCGGCGGAAAATGATGGGGCTGGCCTAAAACTTCCGAGGCTTCCGATCTGGGTGGAATATGGATTGTGCGGCGAGTAATCTGTTCTAGGACCTCATCCCGCCGGGCCGTCCAAACGAGCCGAAAATGGCGGTCACACCGGTCTTGAGTTTATTTTCTGAATGGATTCAATGAGTTGAATTCTTCGGGCCGAATGTCGAAACAACCGAGGATGGATGATTTCGATAGGAACGAAGCAACGGCCCGAACCGTAACATAAGGAAGATTGGCGGTGGGTGTCAAAAAAATGACGCTCATCACCCAATAAAACACGGGCTATCTATTTTGTTTTCAGTACTCTTGCGCTTGGCCAACGAAATGCATTTTTGATAGAGTGACAGAGTATACTGAAGGAGGTTTGCAGATGCCCGACAACACTACAACAGAAGAGATGAAGGATCTTCAGGCACGCATAGTACGGCGCATGGAGGAGTTTTCTGTCGAAAATCCGGCCATCGCGGAGGCCTTGGCAGTCATGAACATGACAATGCCAGAGTACGTACAGGCAATCGACGCAATTCATGGAGGACAGGTCTTCCCCGCTTCCGCCTACATCGCGCTCCCGCTCCCGACGAGCTTCTGACGTGAACCAATCCCGCTGGGGTGAGACACTCCAGGAACTTCACAACGAGACCCAAAAGGACCGGCCGGGCATGAAGGCTGGATGGGCTAGGGTGCTTCAGAAAAGGGTGAAGGCGCTTTCCGACTTCACCGGCAGACCGTGCGTAATCTACGCCACATCGTGTACGACAACTGGGAAGCTCTTGCCTCCCGGTGCTCTGCAGATCGATTTTTCTGACAAGATCGGGTTCCACGAAGTCACGAATTCGCTTGGCAGATCGCCGATAGATCTGATTCTTCACAGCCCGGGCGGATTCCCCGAAGCTGCCGAAAGTATAGTTGAGTCGCTCCGTGCAAGGTTTCCCCACATTCGCGTAATAGTACCGAGCTTCGCCAAGAGCGCCGCAACGATGATGGCGATGGCGGCGGATGAGATTGTTCTTGCAGACGATGCGGAGTTAGGGCCAATCGATCCCCAGATGCAAACCGCGAATGGGTTTAGCCCCGCGGAAGCTATCAAGGACCAGTTCACCAAGGCTGGCCAGGAGATCTCCGCAGACCCGAAGCGCCTGAGCGTGTGGTTGCCGATTCTCCAACAGATGGGGCCCTCACTGCTCGTCCAGTGCGACAACGCTATCGAGTTGTCGAAGGATCTCGTACGCAAATGGCTCATCAGATTCATGCTTAAGGATGATCCCGACGCCGAGAAAAAGGCCAATGCCGTGTGTGGGTTCCTTGGGCAGCACTCAAACTTCAGGTCTCACTCTCGGAGCATCAAGCTGGAACAACTTCAGGAATTTGGGTTGAAACTATACAACGCGAGGGCGGTGTCCGAGGACCTTCACCGAAAGATTTGGGACGTCTATTGCGCTATCGACGTAATCTTCTCGGCCACCGGCGTGTTCAAGCTGTTCTATAACTCAAAGGAAGACTCCATTGTTCGCATGGCCCAGACCGTCGGGCCAATGCCCATGATGATTCCACAGAAGCCGAATCCATAAGCGGCGCAGCGGGGCAAGGAAAGCGCCCTCGCGACCAAGCGCTCACCACGAGAATCTAGCAATTTACACCACAACTTGACATTCGAAACAATGCCAGTTGAAGGAAAGGGTGTTGATGCGAGGTGCTAGGTAAGTGCTACTAAGTGATTTTCCGTTTTTGCCGCAACTTACTGAAAAATATGGTGGGCTCGAGAAGACTCGAACTTCCGACCTCTTCCGTGTCAAGGAAGCGCTCTAACCAACTGAGCTACGAGCCCACAAAGTGCGACGCAATCAGGCGGGAAACCCCAGTATAGCAATGCGCCCGAATCAATCCGTAATCGCCACCACCGTTCCCGGCGAGTTCCCCTCCAGCCGGTTGTTGACGAAAATGAACGCGGGCAGCCCGTCCACCAGCGCCACGTCGATCAACTCCCGCAGCGCGCCGCGCACCCCTTCGTTCACATCCTGCACTCGGTCGTAGGGGGAGAACATGCGCACCGCATCCTCGTAGGGGCGTCCACGGCGCAGCAGGGCGCGGGCCACGATCAGATCCGAGGTGCGGGATTCCGGGATGGCAAGCTGTTCGGCGATCTCCGGCATACGCGTCCATGCGTTGTAGACGTGCGCGACGTTGTGGGCGCGCAGGCAGGCGAAGTAATCCGGGGCGAGGAATTCGGCGTTGCGGATCTCCACTGCGTAACTCCATCCCGCGGGCAGACAGTCCAGAAATGGGTCGAGCGCTTTGACGAAATCGCGCACTCCCGCGAAGTTCCGGGTGCGCATGGTGCCGAATTCGAAGATCAGTACGCCCACTTGTTGGCGGTGCGGTTCGAGCGCTTGCAGGAATGATTGATCGAAAAGCGTTGCGTCCAGAAATGTGGGGTTGTCGAGGCCGGCCAGAGCTCCGTAGCGCGGGTGGACCGGCCATGAGGGCACGGTGATTTGTTCCGGCACTTTAAATCCCCAGCGGAATTGGGGTGGGGTCTGGCGGAAGAGTTTCGTCCAGAAGGGTTGGGAGGGGAATTGGTAGAAGGCGAAATCTCCGCAGACGGCTGGGAAGACGGTGGCGTATTCGGACAGGCAGGTTTCTTCGAAGAGTTTTTTGGAGAAGCGGCCGCGCACGAGATAGCGAGAGCGGGAGTAGATCTGGTCCAGCCAGCCCTCGTATTTCCAGGAGCTGCCTCCCAGGTAGACTCCTCGCTTCGCGAGATCGTCCAGGCGAGCGCGGAGCAGGTCTCGGTCGAATGGCGGCTTTTCGTTCAGGTCGAAGAGCGTGTCCACGGAATAGACAGGCGGAAGCGCCCGTCTCACATTACCAGGCGCGCATGTAGCGGTAGCCCCAGGGGTCGGCTCCGGCTTCGATGACACCGGCGGGCGTGACTTTGATCAGCACCGGCGCCGCTCCGCTGTTCCAGCGCGAACGCGTCTCCACTTTATGGCCGCGCTTGATCAGGTCCTCCATCACGTTGGGCGCAATGCGCTCGTCGAGCAGCAGATCGCCGGGGTTCATGGCGTGGTTGTCGAAGCTGGCCACCAGGTGGCGCGTCTGGAAGCGCGGGGCTTCGATGGCCTGCTCGGCGTTCATATGGAAGATGACGGCATCGAAAAGAATCTGGATCAGCGACTGCTCCTGGTTATCGCCGCCGGGGGTCGAAAGCGCCGCGTAGGGCGATCCATCGGCATTGGTAACCATGGTTGGGCTGAGCGTAACGCGTGGACGTTTTCCGCCGGCCAGTTCATTGGGATGGCCCGGGACGAGCAGGAAACTCTGCGCGCGTTCGGTGAGCGGAATGCCTGTATCGCCGGCCACCACGGAAGGCAGCCAGGCGCCCGACGGCGTGGCGGAGAACATGATGCCGTCCTTATCGATGGCGTCCACGCAGGTGGTGTCATGCGCCATCAGGAAGTCGTCGATTTTCGTGCGCGCAATCTGGGCTTGCGAGGGATGCTGAGGCGGATGGTCGCCGATCCTGCCGGGCAGGAATTCCTGCGATGCGTTCTTGCCGATCAGAGCGCGGCGCTCGGCGGCATACTTCAGGGAGAGCAGGGTCTCGGCTGGAACTTTGGCGAACTTCGGATCGCCGTAGTAGGTGTCGCGGTCCGCATACGCCAGCTTCAGGGCTTCCACCACCGTATTGATGTACTCGGCGGAGTTGAAATGCATGGAAGTCAGATCGATGGTGCTCAGCATGTTGAGCGCCTCGATCATGGCCGGTCCCTGGCTCCAGAAACCGGGCTTATAAACATGCAGGCCGTGAAATACGGTAGAGACCGGCTCTTCGGGCGTCAGCTTGAACGCCGCCATGTCCTCATAGCGCAGCAGGCCTTTGTTGGCTTTCACGAAGGCGTCGATCTTGCGGGCGATTTCGCCGCGATAGAAATAATCGCGCACGGCATCGATGGCGGCTTCGCGCGACGCTCCCGCAGCCAGCGCCTTTTTCTCGGCGGCGGCCATGGCGCGCAACGTACGGGCCAGATCGGGCTGGCGGAAAATCTCACCGGGACGAGCGGTTTGCCCGGTGGGGATGAAGTGCGCCATGGAACTGGGCCACAGAGTGAAGAATTCGCGGCTGCCTTCAATGGCGCCGGCGCGGATTTCATCGATGGCCTGACCGTCGGCATATTCGATAGCCGGCGCGATCACATCGTTGAATGACTTAGTGCCGTAATCGCGCAATGCGACGAGGGTGGCGTCGGGCATGCCGGGCACCAGCGCGCACATGATGCCGGCCACCGGGACGATGCCTTTCGAAACGCCCGCCACCTGCACGCCGTTCTTCTCGGGTGGCTCCAGAATTTCGCCCAACTGCAGGGGGCGGTTACGGAAGAGATCGGCGGTGGCGAGTTTGGGCATGGTGCCGACGCCGGCGATGGAGTGGATCTTGCCGTCCCTGGTGCGGATCAGAATGGGCGCTTCGCCGCCCCAGCCGACGCGTTCGTACTCCGTGGTGGCGGCGGAGAAAATAGTGGCGACGCCCGCGTCGACGGCATTGCCGCCGAGGTAAAACATGCGCATGCCGGCATCGGTAGCGTAGTTGCTGCCGCCGGCCACTGCGCCGCGCGTTCCGCGAACCGGATATTGGACCAGCCGTTCGGGGGTCCGGGGCTGCTGAGCGAAGGCGCTGGCGATGATGACGAATGAAAAAACCGCAGGCTTAAATGTCATAAGGAGCTTGCTCCCGATACGTATAATGATCGTAGTTCCGTGACAAACCCGCAACTACCCGAACCAACACAAGCGACTGAAACGCAAACGGCGGGTGACGAACAGGCCATGCTTTATTGTCCCGTATGTTCGACGCGGCTCGAAAGCCGGAAGTGCAAGCTTTTCTGCGCAAGCTGCGGATACTATATGAGCTGCGCGGATTACTACTGAACCCGCGATCCCGGGTAATAGCCTTCGCGCGCTGTCACTACCATTCCAGACTGCTTCGTCGTGACTTTAATCGTCCGGAATCCGGAGGCTGAGTCAGCCTTATCGGAGGTGTAGCCGATGTTGTACTGATTGCGCAGTTCTTCCTGAATGCGGTCGTAGATCTCGTCGATGGGCGTCTTTTTCGACACCTCGAAGAACGAGCCGCCGGTTTCTCTCGATATCTGCTTCAGAATCTTCTTCCCATCGGGACGCTGCTGCACCGGCATCCGGTTCATGCCGCCGCGCCGCATTCCGCCGCGCCCAAAACCACCCAACGGCGATTGCATTTGCTGTCCGTAAGCCTCCTCATCGGAGAACAGGATGGAATAGACCAGGGTGTCGGACTTTTGCGCGGCGGCGATGGCCTCGTTCAGATAAGTCTTGCTGCCGTTGTCTACGCCATCGGTGAGGAGGATCAGCGCTTTGCGGCCTTGCTGCTTCTTCATCAGATCGTCGGAGGCAAGGTAGATCGCGTCGTAAAGGGTAGTACCCGCCCGCCGTCCGCCCCCGCCGCCGCTGGGATAGCCACCGCCACCCCCCCCGGGATAACCTCCACCGCCAGGATACCCGCCACCGCGCATTTGGGGACGCGAATCCTCGGGGAGTTCGAGCTTATCGAGCGCCCTTTGCAATGCCGGACGCGAGGCAGTAAGGTCCTGCAGCAGTTCCGTATCGTGGTCGAAGTGGATGACGAAGGTGAGATCTTTATCCGCCCGCAGAACTTTATCGAGGAACCGGTAACTAGCATCGCGCTCCTCGCCGAGTACGCGCCGTTGGCTCTGGCTGGTATCGACCAGCAGGCCCAGGGTGAGGGGCAGATCGGTCTCCCGGGCGAAGTATTTGATCACCTGAGGCCGATCGTCTTCGAACAGATTGAAATCGTCCTTGCCCAGGTAGTTGACGATCTTTCCCTGCTTATCCCGGACGGTGGCCAATACGCTGACAACTTTGACGTCGGTGGAAAAAGTCGCTTCCTGATCGTCCGCCAGCAACAGGGCAGCGGGGAACGCGGCGGTCAGCGACGCCAGAAAAGCGCGGCGCGAGGGGACGGGCCGCTGGATTTCAGATAGACTTTCGCGCAAGCTCAAGGATACTCCTGTTCAGAAATCTCGATGCATGGAAATATCGGCTGGTTACGCTTACTGCGTCTTGCCGGTCGATTCCCGGACGAAAAACGCCGGCTTGTCGATCTCCGGAGACACCGCAACATCGAAAAACCCAACCATCATCTCTTCCCTGCTCTGCTCCCCCCAGGTCACCTCCTCGGACGGGTCGGGATTGAGGGGGTTGTTGGCCGAGTTATCGAAATAAGCCGTCCAGAGCAGGGTGGTGCCGGCGCGCAGCGGCAGCGGCGTCTTCAGCTGGTAAGTGAGCTGCCAGAAGAAGTTATAGTGGTCGACCTTCAGCAGGGTGTCGACGCGCCCATGCATGCCCAGCACCTGGTACTCGAATCCGCTGCCGCGCAGGTGCATATGGGGGAACATGCTCAGCAGCAGCGCATCCCGCGGCAGGGTTCCCGACACGCTTACCCGGTAATTGCGTGCGCCGGGAGGAATGCGCAAATCGTAATTCGACATCTGGAGGGTCAGTACGCGCGCGGTGGGAGGGTCTTTCGCGAAGAGCATGCGGATCTCGGTCTGGTCCTTCACGGTGGTGCGCTTCGAGGTGTAATGCATTTGCAAAACCAGATCGGAACCGGCGGGGATTTTCTTCGCCATGCCTTCGGGGCAGCGCATGATGGGCGCGCCGGGCGTGTAGATGGCCAGAATATCGGAGGTGGTCTCGGCGGATTTGCGCTCGTTGGCGGGCGGCGCATAGGCCACTCCAGGGGGGACGTTGCGGAGCCACGCGGAGTTCGGTTCGCGCACATAGAGCACCGCGTGGTGGACTACGCTGCGATCGCCGGGCCGGATCTCCACCGCGTTCACCCAGCGGTCGGCCGCAAATCCGGGGGTCAGGATAATGTACTGATAGTCGATGGATGCATTGGCGCGCACGGTAAAGGGCTGCTTCATGCCGGTCACCAGATCGGGCGATGGGATGGCGCCTGTGGTCGGCCATGCGACTGGTGGCGGGGCGTCTTCTTTCGCTCCGGCCGGCGACCCCGCGTCCACCCATGCCTGAACGGTGGCGATCTCTTCAGGCGACAAGGTGGGGTCGTTGGCGAACTGGCCGAAGTGGGGATCGGCGAACCAGGGCGGCATCTTGCGCAGTGTCACCGATTCGCGGATGGATTTAGCCCAGGGCCGCGCCTGCGCATAGGTGAGGAGCGGCATCGGGGCGATCTCGCCGGCTCGATGGCAGGTCTGGCAATGTTGCTGGAGGATCGGCAGAACGTCTTTGTAGAAGGTGGCGGATCGGCCGGGTGTAGCGCCAAGCAGGAGCAAAAGGAAAAACCACTGCTTAGTGCGCGAGGTGGATCCAGCGTTTGATGTCGGGCGCGAACTCATGGAAAACATTAATCCCGGCATCGATCAGTATGGTATCCGACCCGGCAATGAATATGCTCGAGCCCGTCCGATAATGCCCCGGCCACCACAGCCGGGACACCGCCGCCGCGCCGTAGTCGCCGAAAAATTCGCTATAGGCGGGCATCATCCCGCCGCTGTCGTCATGGCGCCAGATGGTATGCAGAAAAGCGTCGCCGATGCGCCCCTGATAGGTGGTTCGTGTAGACCGGAAATAGCGCGTGTCTTCGTGATCGATGGCCTGCACGGGGAACATAATGCTGCGTTGAATGGCGTACTGTCCGAGGTGCGAAGCGTAGCGCTCGCCGAAAGCTCCCCATCCCTGGCCCCACTCGCTGGGCCGATTGCGCCCCTGGTCGAACGCCGCGCCGATTCCCGCGAAAACTACGTTGTCGACCTCGAACAGATGCTGCCAGTCATATTTGAGTTTCTCCTTCACGGTGAGCGCTTTCCAACCCGCCGACTTCGGACCAGACGTTGCATTTGAAGGAGCAGGCGCGGAAGTAGAGGGCGTAGCGTCTGGTTGCTGGGCAAGTACAAGTCCCGCCGTGGCCAGTGCCAGTATGAATGGTCGAACCGTCATTTACTGATTGATTCTTCTCTCGCCGGTCGAGTTTCGCACCTGAATGTCCGATGTGCTTAACCTCACCTAACCCGTGCAATCTGCAGTTCTGTAAGTTTGATCAGCCGTGTCCACAGGTCATCCGGTTTGGCATCGAACACCATATCCTCTTTGCCGTCGAAGATGTACCAACCGCCGAGCCGCACCTCGCGCTCCAGTTGGCCGCCGCTCCAGCCGCAGTAACCGATGTATACCCGCAGCGTGTCGTCGGTCTTCGCATCCTTCAGGGCGCGTTCCAGACCCTGCTTCGAGGTAAGCAGATAAGTAGTTCCGAGCACCCGCGTCGAGTCGCGCGGTTCGGATGGGGAACGGAGCAGAGCCATCACACCGGTGATTTCCACGGGACCGCCGACGAAAATCGGATCCGCGTGTTTGCTGGAATCCTTAAGATCGTGCAGGGCGCGGGCGATGGGAACGGTGCTCCGGCGATTGACGATCAGGCCGAGGGACGAACTGCGATCGTAGTGTACGAGAAGGACCACCGACTCGGCGAAAAGCGGATCGGGCGCATCGCGCGGGACTACCAGGAGTTTGCCCACCGCCAAATCTTCGGGCTTGCGGGATTGCGCGGGCAGCGAACAGGGAACCAGCAGGATGGCCGCAATGAATCGAACGCTGTGGAACCGAGAGCCCACATCTGCAACTATATAACGAACGGCGGGTCGCCGCTCCGTTCACTCGCCCGATTTCAGATAAGACCAGCCTGCTTCCTGTTTGCGCACCACTTCCGCGGCTCCCGAATCGACTTGGCCCGCGAATGGCAGCAGATCGGCCGTCGTCACATTGCGCTTGCGCATGGAGTTCTGGCAGGCCATTACGCTGACTCCGCTATCCACCACTTTCTTGAGATGCTCCTCGTACGCGGTGTCGGTTTTGAGCAACAACTCCAGCCCTTTGCCGAAGCAGACTACTTCGATCTGGACCGGCTCGGGCGCGAAGGCTTTCTGCATGTTTTCGATATTGCCCAGCACCTGATCCCACGCGGGGCTGGGCGAATTCACTTCGAAGACGACTCTGTGCGGATGGGTCTTCGGTGTCTGCGGTACGGCGGCAATGGCCAACAGCAGTGTCAGTGCGATCAGGATGGGGAAGCCGATTCTCATGATTTACCTCGATTCAGGAAGCGTAGCAGATGCACCTGGTGTTATAGACTGCACGTGTATGTTTCGCTCTCTGTCCACGACCGCCGCGCTCTGTTTGATTTTGTTTCAGTCGCTGCCCGCGCAGACTACCACTTCGTACTTCCCGGCCCGCGATAAATGGGAGAAGAAAACTCCGGGCGAGGTGGGACTCGATGCCGCTAAGCTACAGCAGGCCGTCGCCTACGCGCAGGCCCACGGCAGCGATTGGGACTACGCGCGGGATCAGGTGAAAACGTTTGGACCTCCGCTGGGGCCGTTGCCGACGCAGCGCGCCGCCACTAATGGCATCATCCTGCGCCACGGATACATCGTCGCGGAGTTCGGCGATACCAAAGCCGCCGATCCGGTCTACAGCGTTGCCAAGAGTTTTCTCTCGACCGTGTGCAGCCTTGCGGTCGCGCAGGGGCTGATCAAAGACGTGAACGATCCCGTGTCGAAATACATCCACGACGGCGGCTACGATTCGCCGCATAACGCCAAAATAACGTGGAAGAATCACCTGCAGCAGGAGAGCGAGTGGGAAGGCTCCATGTGGGGCAAGAACGCCGATTTCGTGGGCGTCGAGCAGTTCGGAGACGGCAAGCAACCGCCGCGCGCCATTCACGATCCGGGGACCTACTATGAGTACAACGACGTCCGCATTAACCGCTTCTCGCTCTCGCTGCTGCGCCTGTTCGGAAAGAGCCTGCCCGACGTTCTCAAGGCGAATATTATGGACCCGATCGGGGCGTCGTCCACTTGGCGCTGGGTGCCTTACAACAATTCGACCGTGGATATTAACGGCAAGCAGATCGGATCGGTGAGCGGGGGTACGCGCTGGGGCGGCGGGATCTGGATCGATTCGGAGGATCTGGCGCGGTTCGGTTTGCTGATCCTCAATCACGGGAACTGGGAGGGCAGGCAGTTGGTTTCCGCCCAGTGGCTGCACGACGCGGTGCAGCCGAGCGCGCATGGCCCGGACTATGGATATCTCTGGTGGCTGAATACCAGGAAAAAAGAATGGCCGAGCGCCCCAGCCTCAAGCTTCGCGGCTATTGGTAATGGATCGAATACCATATGGATCGATCCGGATCATGACATGGTTTTCGTGTGGCACTGGTACCAAGGCAAGTCGATGGACGGGATGCTGCAGTTGCTCATGTCCGCCGTCACCGGCGCGTAGAGAGTGGCAGCGGGCAGATCGGAAATCTGCCCCACCCTTTACCCGCGGCCCGGCTTCGGCCAAACCACGCCCTGATCCTTCTTCGTCACCGGCGCGAGGCCCTTGTAAATAAACTTCTGCACGCGCTGGCCGCGATAAGTCTCAGTGGTAAAGATGTTGCCCTTCGAATCGGTGGCAATGCTGTGCACGGCATAGAATTCACCGGGCTGCCTGCCGCCATCGCCGAAGCTCGTCAGGATCTCCATCGTGTCGCGCTTGATGATGTGGACCTTCATATTCGTCCCATCCGCGACATACAAATACGACTGCTGCGGGTCCTTCGACAACGCGATATCGAACACCGCCCCGTCACCGCGCGAATTCTTCTCGATAAACAGCTCTTTGACGAAAGTGCCGTCGGTATGGAACACCTGGATGCGATCGTTGACGCGGTCGCAGACATAGAGGAGGCCGTCGTTGGCCAGCACCACGCAATGCACCGGCGTGCGGAACTGCTGGGCGGGTGGATCGCTGGGATTGTAGGGCGGCTGCGGCGCATCGTCCGGCTTGTGGCCATACGCGCCCCAGTGCCGCTTGTACGCGCCGGTGTCGGCATCGAAAACGATCACGCGCCGGTTGCCGTAGCCATCGGCCACATACAACTCGTTGGTCTTCGGATCCACCATGGTCTCGGCGGGCAGCCTGAGATTGGCGATATCGTTGCTGCCTTTGCTCTGGCCCGGCTTGCCGATCTGCATGAGGAATTTCCCCTGCTGGGTAAACTTCAGAACCATGCTGTCGTGCACCGACCCAGCCGCCGCCATGCTGCTCTCATTCGACGGGAGTGCCGCCGGCGCGCCACCGCGGCCATTGCCTCCGATCCACACATTGCCCTTGTAATCCACATTGATGCCGTGGTTCGACGAAGGCCAATCGTAACCTTGGCCGGGTCCGCCCCAGTGCCCGATCAGATCGCCCGCTTCGTCGAATTCGAGTACCGGCGGAGCGGCCGCGCAGCAATCGCCGTTGGGCGGATTCATAGTGAGATATTGTTCCTTGGGCTCAAGCGAACCCTGGCGATGAATGATCCAGATATGCTCGTTGGAATCGACAGACACGCCGATTACCGAGCCCATCACCCAGTGGTTCGGCAGCGGCTTGGGCCACATGGGATCCACTTCAAATCTGGGGGCTTTCACTCCGGTAGCCTCGGCTGAGGCCCGTTTCTGCAATATTGAAGATCCTACCGCGAGGGCGGCAACCATGGCCATGAAGGCGGTGCCGGCAAAGTACTTACGATCCATCGTTTTATCCACTCCCGTACTGCGGGCCGCCCGCTATGTGGCGCCGCGTACGCTATGATACTCGATTCCGTCCCAGGGGGACAGGGTTTTTGCGATCCTTTCTTACACTCATGTTGATCGCGACGTGCGCTTCGGCGCACGACATCCCGAGCGACATAACCGTCCAGGCTTTCGTCAAACCCGACAGCCACACTCTGCAATTTCTGGTTCGCGTGCCCCTCAAGGCCATGCGCGACATCGATTTTCCGGAGACCAAAGACGGCTATCTGGATATCGCGCAGCTCGCGCCTCAGCTGCCCGACGCAGCGCATCTGTGGATCTCGAACTTTGTCGATCTATACGAAGGCGATACTCGTCTCCCCAAACCGCGCGTAACCGCCACGCAGATCTCGTTCGAGGCCGATCACTCGTTCCTCTCCTGGGAGCAGGCGCTCGCTCACGTCCGCGAACCGCCGCTCCCCAACAGCGCCCACGTCTACTGGAACCAGGTTTTATTCGACATGCTGTTCGAATATCCCATCCAGTCGGACCGCTCGCGCTTCACCATCGATCCGCGTCTGCGGCATCTGGCGGCGCGCGAAGTCACGGTGCTGCGTTTCCTGCCGCCCGGCGGCGCGGTGCGCGCCTATGAATTCGTCGGCGATCCGGGTCCGGTTCCGCTCGATCCGCGATGGCACCAGGCCGCGGCGCGCTTTGTAAAACTTGGCTTCTTCCATATCCTCGACGGCACCGACCACCTGCTGTTTCTCCTCTGCCTCGTCATACCATTCCGCCGCTTCCGCTCTCTGGTGGGAGTGGTCACGGCATTCACCATTGCGCACTCCATCACGCTGTTCGCGTCCGCCTACAACTTCGCGCCGGATGCCCTCTGGTTCCCTCCGCTCATCGAATTCCTGATTGCCCTCTCCATCGTTTACATGGCTCTCGAGAATATCGTCGGCGGCAGCACGGTGCATCGGCGCTGGCTGATGGCTTTCGGCTTCGGACTGGTGCATGGGTTTGGTTTTTCGTTTGCCCTGCGCGAGACCCTGCAGTTCGCCGGATCGCACCTGTTGGCGTCGCTGCTGTCATTCAATATCGGCGTAGAACTGGGGCAGTTGCTGGTGCTGGCAATGCTCATCCCGCTGCTCGATGCGCTCTTCCGATACGTGGTCGCCGAGCGCATGGGGACAATTATCCTCTCCGCGCTGGTGGCCCACACGGGCTGGCACTGGATGCTCGAACGCTGGGATCGCCTGCGCCAGTTCAGATTTCAATGGCCGGAACTCGACGCGGCGCTGCTGGCCAGTGCTATGCGGTGGGCGATGTGGCTCTTAATCCTCGGGGGAGCGCTCCGGCTGCTGTTTAGGGCCATTGACAGAAATACGATTCGGTATAAACTGACCGCACGGACGAAAGGCCGATAATTATGGGTAAACGAATCGTTTATTGCGCGGACGGCACCTGGGATAAATCCACCAACAGTACTAATGTTTACAAACTCTTCAAATCTCTTACGGTGACTGCCGACCAAACCGTGTTCTACGACGACGGCGTGGGCGCGGACGGCAACCCCATATCGAGGCTCCTCGGCGGCGCGTTCGGTACCGGGCTGTTTCAGAAAATCAAAGAAGGCTACACCCAGATCGCACAGGTTTATGAAGCGGGCGATGCCCTGTACCTCTTCGGATTCAGCCGCGGCGCTTATACGGCGCGCAGCCTGGCCGGCATGATTGCCATTTGCGGACTTCCCACGAAAAACTTCTCGAGCAATCTGGTGGATACCGCTTTCAGCGCCTATCGCGCCACTGGCGACGCGCGGGCTGCCTTGCTCGCCCAACTGAATAATTGCGCTATCGACGATGCCAAAATCACCATGGTTGGAGTGTGGGACACTGTCGGCTCGCTCGGAATTCCTGCCGCGGTGGGCCTGGACGACCCGATTCTCTATGGCTTCCTCGATACCAACCTGCATCCCGATGTCCGGAACGCTTATCAGGCAGTGGCCATCGACGAGAGGCGCGAAGAGTTTCCGGCAACTCTATGGACTTCGCAGCCAGCGCCCGGCCAGACCCTGGAACAAGTGTGGTTCACCGGAGTGCATAGCGACGTGGGCGGCGGCGAGCCGGTGGATAACCCTGGAAGCACCGAGTTATCGGACATTACACTCAGCTGGATGATGAATAAGGCTGGCGCTCTCGGACTCTCGATCGATCCCATCGCTCAGGCGATGTACCCGTATCCGATGGATGCGAAAAGTGCGCTGGACACGCTGCACGGTTCATGGAATGTTTTGTGGGGCATTCCGAAACGACGCCCTATTGCGGGGAATTCGACGATTTCGAACAGCGTCGCCGTTCGATTGCTCGCCGACTCCTCCTACCGGCCGGATAATCTGCAGGCGCCGGCGGGTAAATTGTCCCCGCAGTACGGCACCGAAATAACCGTTCGTCAACTGACTCAAAGCGCGGCTGGCTAGCTCCGGTATCATATTCGCGGAGACGAGCATTGCGCTTCTGGATCACGAAGAACAGTGAGGTATCCATCCACGAACAGCTGGTCAGGCAATTGATTCTTGCGATTTTGAGTGAGGATTTAAAGGTCGGGCAAAAGCTGCCGAGCATCCGTGCCCTGGCACGGCGTCACCAGATTCATTCCAATACTGTAAGTGCGGCCTACCATCACCTGCTCGGTGAGGGATGGCTGGAATTGCGCAGCGGAAGCGGCCTGTATGTGCGTCCCCGGCAGCCATCCTGCAACGACTCGGATCAGCTGGATATGCTCCTCACCGGAACACTTCACGTTGCCCGCGCCCGT
The DNA here is from genome assembly GCA_963719785.1 of Terriglobia bacterium. GTDB lineage: Bacteria > Acidobacteriota > Terriglobia > Bryobacterales > Bryobacteraceae > BOG-234. The sequence continues at coordinate 288,305 of CAVRCX010000015.1, read as the reverse complement.
GGTCATGAGCCTGAAGCAGTGCTGCGCCGTCTTGAACAGTTGATTCACCCTCGCCGATGCCAACGTGTCGCCGTCGCCGAGCCCGATGCCGGTATGCGCGAGATCCTGCTGGCCGAAGTTGGGGAACACCTGCGTACGCCGGTCGAAGCATTCGATCCGCCCGGGCCCGTCCCTGGCGGGAACGCCGGCGACTGCCTGGTAGTCGCCCTACCCACACGGGCGGCAACGGTGCAAGAGCGGCTGGAGCGAGGCGCTCCTTTCCTGATGCTGCGTTTGAACTCGGTCCAAAGCTCCCTTGAAATCCAGAAGAGGCCCGCGCCGAACGCGATTCTCTCGATCGTTTCGAGGTCGATTGAGTTTCGCCGGTGGGCTCGCACCATTCTGATAGCGGTCGGGTTCGAGCCCGAGTGCCTGAACGAAGTCGACACCGCGCTCGAGGCCTGGTGCGAGAGAGCTTGTGCGGGAACGCTGGCAATTACCGACGTTGTGGCTGCAGCCAAAATTCCCGAACCCTGCGAAGCCAGGGTGTTCCGCGTTATAGCCGACGCCAGCATCGCTGAAATCAAGCGAATCTGCGGCGGCTAAGAGTTGTGGCGCTCAGATAAAGTGCCACAACCGGCACCCAGCGTAATGGCCGCGGGCCTTATTCTGAGCTTGCCATGAAACACTTTCAACGTAATTCAGTCTCCGCTTTGACGCTTCTGGCAGTCACCGTTTTGCCGTTGCAGCTATATGCAGCCGATCCGATCATAGTCCCCTGGAGCCAGGTTTGTCAGATCGCTCACGGCAACGAACTGATTGTAACGACCGCTGCCGGCGATGCGGTGGAGGGTTTTTGTCTTCAGGTCAATGTTAACGAGATAGCCGTCACCACGCCTGACAAAAAGGTGGTCAGAATAGCGAGGAACACGGTATCGCGGCTTGACATGCACCGCTCAAAGACGCATCAGCTGAAGTCGCTCCGGGACGGTATGCGTGGAGGGCTGCGATGGGGCTTTGAAAATCTGTTATCTCCCTGGGCTCCAGTCGGTGTGGTTGCAATTCCTGTAACGTTGGCTTGGGGGGTCGTCGCAACCCCGTTCTGCCTGGTGGGCGACCTGAAAGGGCACTCGGCTGGCCTGCGGGAAATCAAACCGAACTGAGCGCCAACAAAAAAGCGGGTGGGCTTGACCCCTCTGCTCTACAACCCAGAAAGGTCACGCCCACCCGCAATTTCCTCCGAGTCGGGAGAGGCTTCTTAGCGAAGCCCCAGCACGTTCAGCAACAAATAGAGGCTGAACGAAAACAGACCCGCACCAAGCAGAACGCAAACCGGCAGTGTCAGTACCCAAGCCATCAGCAGGTTACGCAGCGTATCCATCTGCAGGCCCGAGCGATTGGCCGCCATGGTTCCGGCAATACCCGACGACAGCACGTGGGTGGTACTCACGGGCAGGCCATAGATATCTGCCGCCTCAATGGTGCACATAGCGACGATCTCGGCCGCGGCGCCCTGGGCGTACGTCAGGTGCTCCTTACCGATCTTTTCGCCCACCGTAACCACAATGCGCTTCCAGCCCACCATGGTGCCGATGCCGAGCGCGATGGCCACCGCGAACTTCACCCAGGTCGGTATGAATTTCGTGACCTTGTCCATGTTGGTATGCAGAGTGGAAGCGGCCTTTTGGTCGGCCGGATCTTCCAGTTTGTGAGTCTTCACCAGCTTGCCGAGCGATTCCGACACCAGATACAGATCGCTGCGGAGCAGGATGCGATCGTCGTGGGCCAGCGTCTCGAGGCTCGTCCGATTGTTGAGTTCGTCCGAGATCTCGCGGCACTTGGACCCGATGGCGGCAAACGTACGATCAGTCAGTACGCCGGTGGTCTTCAGGTATTGCGAGAGCTCGTCCGAAGCATTCTGCTTGCCGGCCATGGCGACTCCCGGCGCCAATCGATCCATGCGGTAAGAGATCGTCTGGCTGGCCTCCGTCATGTCATGGATGGCCGATTGGCTGATGCCCAGATTGACGGCAAACGCGCCGGGAACGATGCCGATCAGGATGAGCATGATCAGCCCCATCCCCTTCTGGCCGTCGTTCGAGCCATGTGCGAAGCTGACGCCCGTGCAGGTGAGGACCAGCAGGCCGCGAATCCACAGCGGCGGCGCCTTGCCCGGCTCCGGTGCGGCGTAGAGATCTTTATTCTTGATCAGGGCCTTGCAGGCCAGCAGCAGCAGGGCCGCGCAGACAAACCCCACCACCGGCGAAACGAGCAGGCTAACACCGACTTCCCGGACTTTCACCCAGTTGACGCCTTCACCGAACACGTGGCCCGGCGACATCAGGGAATTGGCCAGTCCCACGCCCATGATGGACCCGATCAGGGTGTGTGAGCTCGATGCCGGCAAGCCCAGCCACCATGTGCCGAGATTCCAGATGATCGCCGAGATGAGCAGGGCAAAGACCATGGCGAAACCAGCCGCCGACCCCACATTCAGTACCAATTCCACCGGAAGCAGCGCCAGGACCCCGAAGGCTACCATTCCTGTGGACGTAAGGACGCCAATCAGATTCCAGCAGCCCGACCAGACGACGGCGTAGTTCGGTTTGAGGCTGTGTGTGTAAATAACGGTTGCGACGGCATTGGCGGTGTCGTGAAAACCGTTGACGAATTCAAAGCTGAGCGCCAGTCCCAGGGCAAGCAGCAAAAAGATGAAACTGACGAACGAAATGGGCTCTCCGAATATGTGCAAAAGGGCTCTCCTCCCTGCGGTTCAACCATCGAGAGTACCGAGTGAATGTTACGTTTTGACGACAAAGGATTGTTTTTTTTAGTACCGGCAGCTACAGGCGTGTCACCATGGGGATTATCCGCCTCAAATCATTCTTTGTGTTCGGTGAGGGCCGCGGTCTGGTCGAACCGATCCTGCGCAGTCCCTTGTGGAAGCGGCTTTATTGGTACGTGATCGCCTTCGGCGTGGTTTTCTGGGCGGCGGTCTTCTGGTTCAGCTTCTATTTTCCGGGCACCTACTGGTGATCGGCGGCGTGATCGGTCGAACACCCTCCCACCGCCCACCGGACGTGCGGTTTTCCGCATCCGGCGGTTGAACTCAGCGACTCATCGCCGCAAGATCTGAAGGCATTAAGAACCGGTTTTACGAAGGACCGCTTTATTCAGCGCCTTTTGCATGCAAAACCCCGCCGCAGTGCGCCAGGCTCCCCGAGAGGCGCACGCCGCTTTCAGCAGTAGCCCGGATTCCCAGATTGCGTAGCTTCCGCTCACGCCCCTTCCTGCTATGCCACCGCAACAGAACAGCTCCCGAATTTGCCGTCGCATCCAGCCTTCCAGCCGAAACACCGACCGCCGTCCTCAGCCAGTCGGAAGTATCCCCACCAGCTTTGAATAAAGCGCTTCCAGCGGTCCCGCAGCTCTGTGCTCGTCGGACTTTGGAAGCTTCGCCAGAGTTCCCGCACTTTCGCCCTAAACCGCTCGATGTTCTCCGGTGCGACTCCGATTTGCAGTTTGCGGCTCAGTGGAAAGCCCAGGAACTTGCGTTCCCAAACCCTCCCCGTTTTTCGAGGCTCAATACCCAGCCTGCATGTGCCCCTGTCAACGCTTCACGCCGCACCTTGCGGTGCGTCGCGCATGACTCGGGGTCAGGATGGTTCGCTACTCCTTTCCTGTGTGACTCTTTCATTCACTACTCGACGACGGTCTTCACCAGCGCACCAGGCGATAACGCCTACTCAACAACGAAGAAAAAGCAGCTTGCAAGCCAGTTTGGTGGTCCTTTGGCTTGCCCAGCCACTTCTTCAGCACCCTGCCCGGGCTCTACTCGGATTTCTACATACTTTACAGAGACCTTATGGCAAACCTGGTCCGAAACCTCTACAGTGGGATAGCGTGCGCGTTCTGGTCGTAGAGAATGAAGCCAAACTAGCGGTTGTTGTAAAAAATGGACTGCTGGCTGACCGACATACCGTAAGTATCGCTTCCACCGGCGAAGAAGGCTTCTTTCTCGCGCAGACGGAGATCTTCGACCTCATCGTCGTCGAAGTGATACTACCCGGACGCGACGGCATAGAAATACTCGGCCATATACGCCGCCTGGGCAACCGTACCCCCGTTTTACTCCTCTCCTCCAAAGACGCTTTAACCGACCGGATTCGCGGACTCGATGCCGGCGCCGACGACTACCTTACCAGGCCCTTTGCCGTTTCCGAGCTACAGGCGAGGGTGCGCGCCATTGGCCGCCGCGGTATGGCGGAAATCGGCAATCGGCTGCGGCTGGGCGATCTCGAAATGGATCGCATCCGGCACACCGCCACGAGAGAAGGAATTACGCTCTATCCGACCGCGCGCGAATTCGCATTACTCGAGTATTTTCTGTGTCAGGCCGGCGAAGTTGTTTCACGCGATACGCTCGCGCGCGAGCTATGGAAAGAGTCGTCGCGCGATGCCGCCATCGACAACCTCATCGATACCCATATCGCCAGACTCCGCCGTAAGCTCGACGATCCGTTTGAAGAAAAAATGCTGCACACCGTGCGCGGTGTGGGCTTCGTGCTCCGCGTCGACGCCAAAACCAATAAAAGCGCAACCGTATCCTGACTTTTCTGTCAGAAATATAGTCAGAAAGTAATAAACTTACTGTTCACTTATTACAGGTTTCCCCGTCACAAGTTACAGCAAACAATCAGATCATAAGTAATTATCTTAGGCCTGCTCCACAATACTTAGTTATTTATTCTTGCGCTTCCTTGCACGGAGAAGGGGCGTGTGATAGTGTCGATGCACTTAGTGAGCAGTCGTTTAAGGGGCACTAAATTCGATAAGTCCGGCGATCGTCGCGGTTCTTGTTTGCGCCGCCGCGGCCACGCAACCGGACACGCCACGAACCCGAACGGCTCCGTCAATTTTCCATTTGCATTCGCGCTTCGAATGCCAATCAGCCATGAAGTTCAGAAGGAGAGGTTAGGTTAATGCGCTACTTTCTGTTGCTCGCCGCGCTCTGCTGCACGGTGGGAATCGTCTCCGCTCAAACCCTCGGTTCGATCACGGGGGAAGTTAAGGACCCATCCGGAGCTGTCGCTCCCAACGTCACCGTAACTCTCACCAACGTTGGCACTAACGGCGTCCGCACCAACGTAACTAACGGAGCGGGAATTTACACCTTCCCCGATGTCGTCCCGGCCGATTATAAGATCTCGGTTAACGCCACCGGTTTTGAAAAGATAGAGAGCAGCTTTACCCTTCAGGTGGAACAGCACTCGACTCTCAATTTCACCCTGGTAGTAGGAGCAGCCTCCCAGACTGTTGAAGTCTCCGGCGCCGCCGCCGAACTGAATACGGAAGACGCCACGGTGGGCACGGTCATCGAGGAAAAACGCATCGTCGATTTGCCGCTCAGCAGCCGCAACTTTTTCAATCTGGTGGCGCTGAGCCCTAACGTGAATACCAACTTCTCCGCGCCCGCGCAGGCATCTGGCCGCGAAGGCGGCACGCGCGCCGGCGTCACCATCTCCATGGCGGGAAACCGTTCCACGTGGACGAATTACACGCTCGATGGAGTCACCAACCTCGATATCGACTTCAATCTCTACATCATTCTTCCCTCCATCGACATGATCCAGGAGTTCAAGTCGCAAAGCGGTGTCTATCCCGCTGAGTTCGGCCGCGAAGCGGGACAGGTCAACGTCTCCACCAAAGGCGGTACCAACAATCTGCACGGGTCCGTCTACGACTTTCTGCGCAACATCGATCTCGATGCCCGCGGCCGCAACTTTATTCTGCCCGTAGCCACCAAGAACCCCTACCAGCAGAACCAATTTGGTTACGTCGCCAGCGGCCCGGTCTGGATTCCGAAAGTCTACAACGGAAAGAACAAGCTTTTCTGGACGAGCAATTGGGAAGGTCTGAAGGTCAAGCAGGTGAATTTCAACACCTCCGCCTTTGTGGACCAGGCGATGCGCAACGGCGATTTTTCCGAGGTCGGCGTCCCTCTCTACAATCCCACCACCCGCACTTGCACGCCGTCGGCGGGGGGGACTTGTCCCGTCTCTAACCCAACCACGACGACCGCCGCCGTGGGCACCCCAACTTACACGGCTACTCCCTTCCCCAACAACCAGATCCCAGTGAGCATGTTTCCCGCGTCCACGGCGGTTTTCCTCAAGATCATGCCGCTGCCTGATGGCCCCAACTCGCCCGGTCAGCCGGCGGCCCAGCCGCTCGCGGGTAATTATACCTGGACCGGCTTAAGTCCCACTACCAAGTGGCAATACAATCAGCGTGTCGATTGGAACGAAAGCGCCACATCGCAGTGGTTCGGGCGCTATAGCTGGACCAATGAATACCTCTTTTCGCCAGGCGCGACGGGCGTGGACGGATCTTCCACCGCCACGGGGGCGCAGCAATGGGTGGTTTCGAATACCCGCATCATCTCCCCCACCAAGGTCAACGAAGCGCGCTGGGGATACAGCTCGATCAGCAACGTGATCGCGCAACAGCTCGCCGGAGTCACCAACTTCACTCAGGAACTCGGAATTCCGGTTAATCTTCCCACCGGATCTCTTTGGGGCGTACCCCAGATCAACATGGGCGAAGGTCTCTCCGGTTTTGGCAATAGCACCAATGGTCCGTATATTTTCCACAATAAGTACCACCAGTTCGTGGATAACTTCACCTGGACGCTGGGCAAGCATTCCATCCGCTTTGGCGGCGATTACCGGCATGACGAGTTTCCCTCCTTCGGTAACGAGTACACGCGCGGCTCCTTCACCTACAACGGCGACTACACGGCCGACCCCACTGGCGCCGGCGCTACTAAAGCTACGCCCGGCTATATCGGCGCGGATTTCCTGCTGGGCGATTTCGACCAGGCCAGTATGGCGGTAAGCGCGGCCAACACCGACTACACCGCCAACGAGTGGGGCCTCTATATCGACGATACGTTCAAGATGACCTCCAAGCTGACCATCACCATGGGCTTGCGCTGGGAAGTGGCCCAGCCTATGCTCGACACGGATGGCAACATGGAGAGTGCCGAATTGCGGGCGCCTGCATATAACTACCAGACCTTGTGCGCGCCCAATTGCGGACCTCCGGGAGCGGGCCTTAATGTGGCCAATCTCGCGCTGCATCCCATCTACGACCGCACCGGCACCGACGGCAACTACTGGGAAGGCGTTAACTTTATCAACCCGGCGCTGGCGGTGGAGCGCAACGGACAATACGGCGCCCGCCTGGTCAACACCAACTACAAGAACTTCGCTCCGCGCTTCGGCATCGCGTATAGCCCCACCTCCAATTTGGTGGTTCGCGGCGGATTCGGTATCTTCTACGATCAGGAAAGCAAGAATTCCATCTTCGACACCAACCGCAATCAGGCTGGCCGCTTCACGTCGAACCAGAATCTTCACCTCGCCCCGCAATTCACTTACACCAACTTCCTCAATACGGCTTCGCTGCCATTTACCATCGATCCGTCGGGACTGTCGTGGGGGGTTGATCCTACTTTGCCCACCTCTTACACGATTCAGTACATTCTGAACGTGCAGCGCCAGTTCCACACGGGGACCTCGATCGAAATCGGCTATAACGGCAACCACGCCGTTCACACCGACTATCTGACCAACCAGAATCAGGCTCTTCCCGGATATTTCGGCACGCCGCTTCCCTCCCTCGTGCCCTATCCGGAACTCAATGCCATCCAGTATCTGGTTGCCCAGGGCACCGGAAACTACAACGGCCTGGGTCTGAAGCTGACTCAGAGAGTCGGCAAGAACGCCACGCTTCTGGCTGGCTACACCTGGTCGAAAGCACTGGGCGAAGTCAGCGCCATCCGCGGCGCCAGCGGCGATTTCTCACCGCAGAATAACCTGTGCCGGCAGTGCGATTACGCAGTCGCCGACTATGACGTTCCGCAACGCTTTACCGCCTCCGAGATCTACCTGCTTCCGTTCGGCAAGGGACAGCGCTTCCTCAACCACGGCGGAATTGTCAACGAGCTTGTCGGTGGCTGGTCGCAGACCGGCATCTTCCTCATGCAGAGCGGAGCGCCGGTCAACCTGGCTTCAGGAGTTGACGATCTGGACAATACCGGCTACTCCCCGGACAATAACCGATTGAACTGTACCGGAATCAGCCCCTATGCCGGTTTGAACAACCAAACTGACTTCTACCTCAATCCGGCGGCCTTCGGCAACGAAGTGAACTATCCGGGTTCCTACCAAACAGAGGGCACTTGCGGGCAAAACGCTTTCCGTGCGTTGCGCTGGTGGAACTTCGATTCCTCCATTCTCAAGGATTTTCAGGTTAAGGAATCGCAGAAGCTGCAGATGCGCATCGAAATGTTCAATCCTTTGAACCACGTGGCGATCGGCGGCGGCCCGAGCGGCTGGGGAAATGCAACGACGACGCCGAACCCGACGTTTGGCATTGTCCGCGGCACCTCTACCGGCCAGCGGATTGTCCAAGTCGCACTGAAGTACGTCTTCTGATGTGGGACAGGCGCTTCCGCCTGTCCATTCCTGAATCAAAAGCGGCCAGCCAGTAAGCTGGCCGCTTTTTTTGTCTTTACGCAGTACGATATAACAATATGAGCGCACCAGCCACGGCCCCCGTAGATCGCCACGCCGCCTACAACAAAAGGCGCATCTTCCTCGTCTCCGTATTGGCCCTCTTCACCGCCGGAGTCGCGGCCTCTCTCCGCGCCGACGTAGCCAGCGATCTGCAGCGCATCTTCTTCGATCCCATCGACAAGGCGCACTCGGCCGAGATGATCGGCTCCGTCCTCGGCGTCCCCTTCCTCGGCTTCGCCTTCACTATCGCCATAGGAAGCCCGCTGCTCGACCTGATTGGCATGGCTCTGCTGCTGCCCCTCTCCGGCGTCTGCTTCATCGCCGGAACCCTCACCATCCTCTTCGCCTCGAGTGTAGCCAGCGGCGCCTCAATCTATAACGTGATCTGGATCGGCGCCGTCATCACCGGCATCGGCTGGGGACTCGTCGAAACCGTCATCAACCCTCTAACCGCCACGCTCTATCCCGACCAAAAAACCGCCCGCCTGAATACCCTGCACGCCTGGTGGCCGGGCGGTCTGATCGCCGGCGGACTGATCGGCTACGCACTCACCCAGCTGGGCGTAAGCTGGCAGATCAAGCTCGCCACCATCATCGTCCCCGCCGCCCTCGTGGTAATTTTCTGTCTCGGCATGAAGTTCCCACCCACCGAACGCGCCGCCTCCGGCATCTCCATGGGCGAGATGTTTAAGGAACTCCTGAAGCCCATGTTCCTCGTCCTCTTCTGCTCCATGTTTCTGACCGCCGCCTCCGAACTCGCTCCCGGACAATGGGTCGATCTGGCCCTCACCCGCACCGTTCACCTGCAGGGAATCCTGCTGCTGGTCTATGTCAGCTTCATTATGTTCGTGGCCAGGCATTTCGCCGGCCCCCTGGCGCACCGGCTCTCGCCGATCGGCTTGCTCTGGGTGTCATGCCTGCTCGCGTCGCTCGGCCTCGTGTCACTGAGCGTGGCCAATTCCCCATTCACTGGCGTTCTCGCTGCCACGGTGTGGGGCTGCGGCGTATGCTTCATGTGGCCGACCATGCTCGCCACCGCATCCGAGCGTTTCCCGCGCGGCGGAGCGCTGTTGATGGGCCTGATGGGAACCGCCGGCACACTCTCCATTAACTTCGTCCTGCCCGCCATGGGGAAGATTTTCGATACGAAGAAGGTGGAACTCGCAGGCGGAGACGCCGCGTTCCAGGCTCTCACCGGCGCCAGGCTGAACGATGTCCTGGGTCAGGCTGCGCAGGCCTCTTTCCGCGCCGTGTCCGTGCTGCCGGCCATCCTGCTGATCGTATTCGGAGCCATCTGGTTCTACGACCGGTCCCGCGGCGGCTTCAAAGCAACGAAGCTTTAAGGTGGGGCAGATTTCCGATCTGCCCTCGGATCTTCTGACAAGATTCGCAGGCCCATACCGAGAGCAGATCGGAAATCTGCCCCACCACGCACTCACTGCCACTCCGTGACGAAAGCCCCAGGGTCGGGCCGCGCCGTTTCCATCGTGGCCCCGCCTGTTCCGATGTGAATAAAACCCAAAAGCCGATCCCCCGGTTCCAGTCCGAACGCAACGCGAAAATCGGCATCGTAGCAATTCGCCCCGGTCACCCACTTAGCCCCGTAGCCGAGCGCATGCGCCGCGTTCAGAATATTCATCGCCGCCGCACCCGCCGCCAGCACCTGCTCGATCACCGGAATCTTGTGGCCCTCGATCACCCTCGCCACCACCGCGATCGTCACCGGAGCACGCAGCGGTTTCCCGCGCTCTTTCTCAATCTCCGCCGCTCCCGCGCCCGGTTCGCGGCGCAGTAACGAAGTCGCGAACAACTCACTCAGCTTTTCTCGCGCCGCGCCGCGAATCACAAAGAAGCGCCACGGCCGCAGTTTGCCATGGTCGGGCGCACGCACCGCGGCTTCGAATATCAACCGCAAATCGGCGTCAGAAGGTCCGGGCTCGCCCAATTCTTTCACCGATGCGCGCGAGAGCAGAATGTCCATTGGCTCATTGTAGTGGGCAGGTGTTAGCATCGAGAACATGGCATTCGGCAATATCGGCAGAGTCATCGCCGGGCAGGCAATCGAAACTACCAAGAAGAACGTTCTCGATGCTCTGCGCGTCCCGGAAACCGTGAAGACAGCCGAGAAAATTCAAAACGACCGGTCTGCCGCGCCTCCGGCAGGCGAGAATATCGGCGCCGTGATTCTGGGCCAGATTCAGGCCATGCAGCGCTCCATGAAAGAGGATCAGGAACTGGTGGTCCTCTTCGAAACCGGCGGCGAAACGCTGCGCGTGCTGGAAATTTTCGTACCCTCCCCACACGTTTTCGTACTGGCCGGCATTGATGCCGAGCAGAACGTCACGCGCGTGGTCATCCGGGCGGAATCCGCGCAGTTGGTGTGCAAGATTATGAAGGTCGCACCCGAAGCCAAACCGATTCGGGTAAACGTTCTCTCACCAAGACCGAAACCGCCGGAAGCCTCCTCTTAGCATTCAACTATTGGCTTGCCGCGCGATCGGACTCGTCGCCATTACCACCAAAGCGACCAGATAAAGACTCCCCCCGATCAGTAGCGTAGCCACCAATCCCAAATAAAGCGCCAACACCAAAGCACCCACCGATCCCAACACACTGGCCGCGGCATTCAAAGACCAGGCCCAGCGCACCGACGGTTCATGATGCCTCTCCAGCATCCGCAGACCAGTGGGGAACGGCAGCCCCATCACAAATCCCGCCGGCGCAATCAGCGCGACGGTTGCCAGCACCTTGACCCATAACGGAAGCCCCACGCCCCCACTCAGCACAGGCTGCACCACGGCCGCCAGCACGCCAGTCAGCACAGCGGCCAGCGCCAGCGCGGCCAGCAGGCGCGACGTCTTGCCTCCAATGATCGCCCGGCTGGCGAAACTACCCGCCCCGCTCGAAATCAACAGGGAAAAGATCACCACCGTCAACGCATAAGTAGGATGCCCCAGGAACAGCACGAACTTCTGAATCAGCGCCACTTCGATCAGAATGTAACCCGCCCCTATAGCCAGAAAGTAAAGCAGAAAGGCGCGCACCGAACGCTCGGCCGGCAGCCTCGTACCCAGCATGATCGGCGGCAGGATCAGAATCACCGCGACCGCAATAACACTCACAATCATGGCGTCGACAAGTTTCGGCAATGCCACGTTGACCTTCTTATCGGCCGACTTGCCACCCGTATCGAGGATGAACGCCGCCACATCGCGCGGCTGCACGGTATAGAAAAAGAACGGGCGATTATCGTTCACCGGCGTGATGTCGAATTGATAGGAACGCTGATACGCGGCGGGATCGGGCGCCAGCAGCAGTTGACCGAATTGATTCCGCGAGGCATCGCCCGGCACATACACGGAGCTCATATCCGCATCTTTGAAAGCCTGTCGGGCCAGCGCGGCGTCGCCATCGGAGAACGGCTTGCGCGAAAAGATCACCGTGTCTGTCGCGCCCCACCCGGCGAGATCCGCCTTGCCGCCCGCCCTGCCCACCAGCACATGCCGCGCCGGGTCCGTTTCCCCCAAATCCTTCAGAGCCACCATCGCCAGAGACAACAATCGCAACGACTCCCGCGGCGGATCGAAACCCCAGCGCGTAAACACCAGCAACCCATCGTCCGTGAGGTGCAGGAAGTAATCGCGAAACGCGTCGGTGGTGTAGAGATTGTTTTCCGAAAGCGCGAACGCGCCGGCCGCCGTCGACGCCCACGTGTCCACCAGCGTGGCCTGAATCACTTGATACTTCTCCGTGCTGCGCCGCACGTAGCTGCGCCCGTCCTCCACATGGATATGCACGTCGGGCCGCAGATAAAGCCCCTGACTGAGCTGCGGAAATTTCTCCCGCATGATCGTGTTAGCGATGATCGGATTGATCTCCACGCCGGTCACATCATGGCTGCCCGAAGCCAGCGCGCGCGCAATGTCCCAGCCGCCGCCGGGTCCGATCACCAGAGTCTTGGCGCCCGGACGCAGGTTATACGGGATGCCCGGCCCCTGATGCAGCAGATCGCGCAGGTTGTCCGCCGTGAGATGGCTGAAATTGAAATTCGCAATCGCCGTCGACGCGTCGGCATCGATGAAAATCATCTCGCCCGCATCTTTGTCCTCCGCGAGGCCAATGCGCGAAATGGGATTCCATTTGACGAACTGCTCATGGCGCAGCTTCTGTCCCTTGGCGTAGCGAACTTCGATGAAGTGGAATTTGTTATCGGCGATCACCAGCATGGTGAACGCCAGGCCCACGGCGACGCTGGCCACGCGCCCCAGCCTCCAGCCGTCTAGGCTGAACCAGATCGCCGCCGCCGCCGCGAACAGCACCGAGACAGCCACTACCGTATCCGGTCCGCCCACCGTTTCAAGCAGCGCCACCAGTGCCAGACATCCCGCCGCGGCGCCCAACAAATCGAAGAAGTAGACTCTGTCGACGCGTTCGATCGTCTCCGCAATGGTCAGCGAAACGATGATCCCCGAGCCCAGAAACGGCAGCGCGATGGTGAAGTAAATCAGGGCGAAATCGAAGATGCCGATATCCGCGCCGCGCGACAGCACCACCAGTACAGTGGCCAGCGCCAGCCCCGCATTCACCAGGCTGAAAATTCCCAGCTTGCGGTACAGCGGCATCTTCCAGCCCGCCACCACATACGACAGCACGCCGCCCACGCCCAGCCCGAACAGAGCGATCGAGATCGCCAGAAACGCAAAATGGTAGTAAAAAACCACCGAAAAAATTCGCGTCAACGACAGTTCGAGGAGCAGGGTCGCGGCAGTCGTCAGTGAAATAGCCAGGTAGATCAGCGGCCAAACGGCCGGACGCGAGGCAGGGCTGTGGGGCAACCTACTATGTTAGATGATTGATAAATCCAGCCACGTTAAATCGTCAAGCAGCACGTCCGGTGAGCATGCTTCCAGATCGCCCGGCGGCGTAATCCCGGTGCGCACCGCAATGGACCGGATACCGTTTTCCTGCGCCGCGCGAACATCCTGCGGAGCATCGCCGACCAATGAAATCCGGGACTCCGCTGCAATCAGACCCTCGCCGCGCGCCCTCTCGATCGCCAGTTTCGCCAGTCCGCCGCGCGTCGCCGCCATCTCTCCGAATGCGCCGAATAAAAAGTAATCGCGCAGACCCGCGCGCTCCAGTTTGCGCCAGCCAATGCGAGTCAGATTGCCGGTCACCAGCGCCAACACGGTATCGCGACTCCGCAGTTGCTCAAGCAGAGGCACCACGCCGGGACAAGTCTTGTCCCGCAGATCGGGCACGCTGGCTTCATAGAGATCCTGCGCGGCCTCAATAATGCGTGGCATCGCCGACTCGATCTCAGTTTCCCCAAACCCCGCCGCCCGCAGCATCAGTGTCAGAATGTCCGGATCGAGCATCCCATGAACCGGAATTCCCTCCGTAGTGGAATCCGCGCCGGTCACCTCAAGAACCGCGTCCACCAGCGCCTGCCGATGATGAGGACCCGCGCGCCGTACCAGCGTGCCGTCGATATCGAAAAGAATCAAAGAGCGGGACATTTTAAGATGATGTAAGTGACCCCCGACAAGTTTCGCATTGGGCTCGTCCAGATGGCGTGCACCCAGGACCCGCAGGCCAATCTCAACCACGCCGTGGAGAAGATTCGCGAAGCCGCCCAAATGGGCGCGCAGATCATCTGCTTGCAGGAGCTGTTCCGTTCGCAGTACTTCTGCCGCGAGGAAGACGCCCGTCTGTTCGATCTCGCCGAGACGATTCCCGGACCCTCCACCGACCGCCTGTGCCCGCTGGCCGCTGAACTCGGCGTGGTAATCATCGCCTCGCTTTTCGAGAAGCGCGCCACCGGTCTCTACCACAACACCGCGGTGGTCATCGACGCGGATGGCGCCCAGCTGGGGATCTATCGCAAGATGCACATCCCCGACGATCCGCTCTTCTTCGAGAAGTTTTATTTCACGCCAGGCGACCTCGGCTTTCGCGCCTTCGACACGAAGTTCGGACGCATCGCCGCCCTCGTCTGCTGGGACCAGTGGTATCCCGAAGCGGCCCGCCTCGCATCTCTCACCGGCGCCAATATCCTGTTCTATCCCACCGCCATCGGCTGGCATCCCGCCGAGAAAGCTGAATGGGGGCACGCTCAGCACGATGCATGGCGCACCGCCCAGCGCGCTCATGCCATCGCCAACGGCATCTATGTCGCGGCCGTGAACCGCGTAGGCTTCGAAGGCCCACCCGACCGTGGACTCGAGTTCTGGGGCGCCTCCTTCGTCAGCGATCCGTTCGGCCGCGTGCTGGCCGAAGCCTCGCATGACGAAGAAGAGATTCTCGTCGTCGAATGCGACGTCAAGAAGATGGAAGAGGTGCGCCGCAACTGGCCCTTCCTCCGTGACCGCCGCATCGATGCGTACGGGCCCATCACCAGCCGGTTTCTCGCGTGAGCTACCGCATGCCCGCGGAGTGGGAGCCGCACGAGGCCACCTGGATCGCCTGGCCGCACAATCACGAAGACTGGCCAGGACGCTTCGAGCCGATTCCCTGGGTCTACGGCGAAATCGTGCGCAAGCTTTCGCCTGTGGAGCGTGTGCGCATTCTGGTGGGCAATGAAGAAATCGAACAATCCGCGCGCAGGGTGCTGCGCATGGTGGGCGCGCAGATGGAGGCCGTCGAGTTTTACCGGCTCGAAACCGACCGCGTCTGGGCGCGCGACTTTGGCCCCATCTTTGTGCGCGATGCCGAGGGCAAAATCGCCGCCGTCAAATGGCGCTTCAACGGTTGGGCGAAATATGAAAACCATCTGCGGGACGAAGCGGCCGGACGTGCCATTCCCAGTCTTGCCGGCGTGTCTGCCTTGTACCCGAACTGCGTTCTCGAAGGCGGCAGTATCGATGTTAATGGCGCCGGATTATTGCTCACCACCGAGGAATGTCTGCTCAGTCCCGTTCAGGCCCGCAATCCAGGGCTGACGCGAACCGAGCTTGAGGCGAACCTTAATCAATACCTGGGGGCCGATCACGTGCTCTGGCTGCGCAACGGCATCGCCGGTGACGACACGCACGGGCATATCGACGATCTCGCGCGTTTCACCGATGTCGATTCCGTGGTCATCGTTTCGGAAGACGATCCCGCCGACGCCAACTACCAACCCCTGCGCGAAAACCTCGAACTGCTCAGGAACTATCCCGTGCGTGTGCGGACCTTGCCCATGCCCGCGCCGCTGTATTTCGATGGACAAAGGCTGCCTGCAAGCTACGCGAATTTCTATATAGCGAATCGAACCGTGCTGGTCCCGATGTTCAACGATCCCAACGACCGCATCGCGCTGAACGTGCTGGCCGAATGTTTCCCCGACCGCCGCATCGTAGGAATCAATTGCGTAGAACTGGTCTGGGGCCTGGGAACGCTCCACTGCATGACCCAACAACAACCCGCGGCTTAGCCAGCTTTCCGCCGCGCCGCGAACTTCTGCCGAAACTTCTTCAGCTTAGGCGCCACCACAAACGAACAATAAGGCTGGTACGGATTGTTGGCAAAATACTCCTGATGATAATCCTCCGCCGGCCAAAACTGAGGCGCTGGCTCAACCGTAGTTACAATCGGACTCCCAAAAACCTTCTCCGCCGTCAGCTCCGCAATCATCGCCCGAGCCGTAGCTTCCTGCTCCGGCGAATGAAAATAAATCACCGAACGATATTGCGTCCCCACATCGTTTCCCTGCCGGTTGAGCGTTGTCGGATCGTGAATCGAAAAGAAGATCTCGATAATGTCGCGGAACGTGATAACCGCGGGGTCAAAGGTCACCTGCACCACTTCCACATGGCCGCTCCCGCCCGAGCAAACTTCCTTGTAAGTGGGATTCACCGACCTCCCGCCCATGTATCCGGAAATCGCCGAGATCACGCCCTCCGTCTCGTGATAAACCGCTTCCAGACACCAGAAGCATCCGCCGCCCAACGTCACTACTTCCTGCTGGCCCATATCTATTCAGCATAGAATGGCGAGTGTGGCGGGCATCTATATTTCGTGGCCATTCTGCGCGCAGAAATGTACGTATTGCAACTTCGCATCCGGCCTGCAGCCGAAGGATCTTGAAGATCAATACTTCGACGCGCTCGTCGCCGAGTTGCGCGCGCATCGCTGGCCATGGCAGCCAGAAACTCTGTTCATCGGCGGAGGCACACCCAGCGGCATCGAACCCGCCCGCATAGAAGCGCTTCTCGACAACGTTCCAGGACGCCCCTGGCTTGAGGCAACCATTGAAGCCGCGCCGGGCTCGCTGACTGTCGATAAAGTGGCAGCATGGAAGCGCGCCGGAATCAATCGTGCCAGCCTCGGCGTCCAGTCGTTCATCAAGGCTGAACTGGCGCGAACCGGCCGTAAACACGACGCGGCCACAGTTCAACACGACGTAGCACTGCTGCGCTCGAGCGGCATCGAGAACATCAATCTGGACCTCATCGCGGGTCTGCCCGGCCAGACGCCCGAGAGTTGGCGCGCCTCGCTCGCTGCCGTGATCGCCCTCGACGTCCCGCATGTTTCGGTGTACATGCTGGAGGTTGATGAGGACAGCCGTCTGGGCTCCGAAATCCTGCTGGGTGGGAAGCGTTACGGCGCCATCGATGTGCCCTCTGACGACAGCATCGCGGCGTTCTACGAAATCGCCGTGGACGACTTGGCGCGCCACGGCATCGAGCGCTACGAAATCTCCAACCTTGCGCGTCCAGGAGCCGAGTCGCGCCACAACATGAAATACTGGCGGCGCGAGCCCTACATTGGATTCGGCTCCGACGCGCACTCTTTCGACGGCCTGCTGCGCTGGCAGAATGTGGAAACCGCGCGCGAATATGTCGATCGCTGGCGCAACGCCGAATCGGTGCGGCTTGAGACCAGTTCGCCCAATCCGATTGAAGAGAAATTCTTCGTAGGACTACGCCTCTCCGAAGGCGTCGCCCCCGATCAATCCGACTGGCGTCGTTACGGCGCGGCCTTCGAGCGCTTCCTGTCAGGAGGCGTGATGGAGCGGAGCGGCGATCGCCTCAGGCTGACCCCGCGCGGAATCCTCGTCTCAAACGAAATCTTCCAGGAGTTCTTAATTTGATTGACCTGCGCAGCGATACGGTTACGAAGCCCACACCCGCCATGCGCCAGGCCATGTTCGAGGCCGAGGTCGGAGACGATGTCTATGGCGAAGATCCCACCGTCAACCGCCTCGAAGAGCGAGCAGCTGAAATCGCCGGCAAAGAGGCCGCGCTCTTCGTCCCCACCGGCACCATGGGCAACACCATCGCCATCAAACTCCTCACCGAACACGGCCAGGAAGTGATCTGCGATTCGCGCGCCCATCTACTCGATTGGGAACTCTCCATGATGGCGTGGTTCTCCGGTTGTCTGGCGCGCGCCGTGCCCACCGACGACGGGATACTCACATGGGACAAGATCGCGCCGCGCGTCAAACCCGTAGGCCCACACTCGGCGCCCACCGGCGCTATTGCCATTGAGAATACGCATAACATGGCTGGCGGCCGGGTTTATCCGCAATCCGTTATCGATGAGATTTGCGATCGCGCGCATGAGCGCGGCATACCCGTGCATATGGACGGGGCCAGAGTATTCAATGCGGCAACTGCGGCGGGTCGCCCGGTAAGTGAGATTGTCGCTAAGGTCGACACCGTGATGTTCTGCCTTTCGAAGGCCTTGGGCGCGCCCGCGGGCTCCATGCTGGCGGGGCCGCGTAAGTTAATCGATAAGGGCCGGCTACTGCGCAAGCGCCTGGGAGGCGGCATGCGCCAGGCGGGGATCCTGGCCGCGGCCGGACTGATCGCGCTCGAAGACAGTCCCAAAGGATTGCCTCTCGATCACGATAATGCGAAGTACATCGCCGATAGCCTGCGCGCGATCGAAGGTATTAGCGTATTTCCCGTCGAAACTAACATTGTGATCTTCGATGTTAGTAACACCGGCCGAACTCCCCGCGATATCAGTCTGGCTCTCAAAGCCAGGGGAGTTCTGCTGAACGGCTTCACCGATAAACTGATGCGCGCGGTAACTCACTACGATGTCAACCGCGAACAATGCGCCCTGGCCGTGGACGCCCTCCGCGATGCAGTCCCCGTTTCTAAGATAGACTTACAATCGACGAATTCATCCGAGGTGACCGTTGCGAAATAAGGCAGCATTAGCAATCCTGGCTGTGACCATAGCGGCAACCGCCCAAACGCCGCCAGCCCCGGGCAGAGGCGCCGGCCGAGCCCAGGCCCAACCCGCCAGACCCCCAGCCTTCCCCGACCACCCACCCGGAGACCCGGCCTCCATTGAGCGAGGCCGAGCCATCTGGGGCGTGAACTGCAACTTCTGCCACGGCTCCGACGCCCGCGGAGGCGAAGGAGGCCCCAACCTCCTCCGCTCCGAACTGGTTCTCAACGACCAAAAAGGCGAACTGATCGCCCCCGTAGTCCAAAACGGAAAAGGGGAAATGCCCCCCATCAAACTAACTCGCGACCAAATCACCGACGTAGCCGCCTACGTCCACAGCTTCCACGTAGGAGGCTACGACATCTCCCGCATGAAGCCCCCCAGCATCCTCGTCGGAGACGCGAATGCCGGAGAAGCTTACTTCAACGCGACCTGCACCCCCTGCCACTCCATCACCGGAGACCTGAAGGGAATCGGAGCAAAATTCGCGGACCCCAAACAACTCCAAAACGGCTTCCTGATGCCAGGAGGAGGCCGGGGAGGAAGAGGTGGGCCGTTTAACGTGCCCCCAACAACCGTCACAGTCACGCTCACCTCGGGCAAGAAGGTCGAAGGAACCCTGGGACGCATCGACGACTTCATCGTCACTCTCACCGAACCTGACGGCGCCCAACGAAGCTTCCGTCGCGACGGAAACACCCCCAAAGTCGAAGTCCACGACCCCATGGAAGCCCATAAAAAACTCCTGACCAAATACACCGACCAGGACATCCACAACCTGACATCCTACCTGGTGACCGTGAAATGAAATACCTTGGCGTCTTACTCATCGCGTCCGCCCTTTTACACGCGCAGGCACTGGATCCGGCACTGCTCAACAAGCCGCTCGGAGAATCCTGGCCCACCTACTCCGGAGACTACTCCGGCAAACGCTACAGCGCTCTCACTCAAATCAATCAACTCAACGTCAGGAATCTAACCCTCGCCTGGGTGAGTCGAGTTACCGCCGGACCAGGCAACGCCGGAGGCCGAGGAGGAGCGCCGACCATAGTAGGCGGAGAAGGAACCGCCGGAGACACCGGAGGTTTCGGAGGCACACCCAACATCCGAGCGTCAATCCTCGAAGTCAACGGCATCCTCTACCTGTCTTCGCCCGACAACGCCTGGGCTGTCGACGCGCGCGACGGCCACGAATACTGGCATTACTTCTGGAAGACCCGCGGCGGCACTCATATCGGCAATCGGGGCCTCGGCATGTGGGGCAACTGGCTCTACATGGAAACTCCCGACGACTACCTCATCTGCCTCGACGCCACCACCGGCAGAGAGCGCTGGCACAAAGAAATTGCCAATTTTAACCAGCAATATTTCTCCACCATGTCGCCTGTCGTCATCGGCAATCACGTCCTGATTGGCACCGGGAACGATCTCGATGAGCCCGGCTATGTCCAATCGCGCGATCCCGAAACCGGCGAAATTCAGTGGACCTTCCACACTGTCCCCATGCAGAAAGGCGACCTCGGCCTCGACACCTGGGGCAGTCTCGACGGAGCCCGTCACGGAGCCGGCAACGTCTGGATCCCCGGCGTCTACGATCCCGAAACCCATCTCTACATAGTCGGCACCGGCAACCCTTCCCCCGCCTACACCAACCCGCCCAGCCGAGCCGGCGACAACCTCTACACCTGCTCTATCGTCGGCATTAATGTAGACACCGGAAAAATGGCCTGGTATTACCAGTTCAGCCCCCACGAAACCCACGATTGGGATTCCACTGAAACGCCCATCCTTGTCGACGGGCTCTTCAAAGGCAAGCCAAGAAAAATGGTGCTCCACGCCGACCGCAGCGGCTACTTCTACGTCCTCGATCGCCTCACCGGAGAGCACTTGCTCACCAGTAAGTTCTCCGATGGCGCCAACTGGGCCAAAGGTATCAACGATAAAGGCCAGCCCATAAGAGATGTTGAGAAGGATTCGACCGTACCGGGCTCCCTCGTCTCGCCCAATAATGGAGGAGCTACCAACTGGCCGCCGCCGGCGTATTCACCCGACACAGGACTTATGTACGTTCCGACCAACGATGCCTTCGCCATGTATTACTTGACCGAAACCGATCCCAGAGGGGCCATGGGATTGGGAGGCAAGGAAGAAGACGGCTTAGGCTCTTTGGGCAGCTACCTGACAGCTATTGACTATAAGACGGGCAAGGTAGCCTGGAGACATCGCTATCCGGGAACCGGAGGCAACATAGGAAACGGCATGCTGACCACAGCTGGCAAGCTGCTCTTCGCCGGAGACGCTGGCGGGAACTTAGTAGCCTACAACCCGGCCAACGGAACCATACTCTGGCATACCCACCTGGGTCAAATATCGAATGCGCCGGAGACGTACACGTTAGACGGCCACCAATACATCCTGGTAGCCGCCGGAGACACGCTGTATGCGTTTACTCTCTACTAAGCTGTTCGCGGCTGTGGTCGCGTGTCCTTTGCTGCTGTTCGGACAGAACGTGGATTTCCAGCGCGAAATCCGCCCCATCCTCGCCGAAAACTGCTTCCAATGCCACGGCCCCGACGCCGAAACAAGAATGGCGGGTCTGCGCTTAGACAAAAAGGAATCCGCGGAAGCGGTAATAACCCAGGGCAAACTCTACGAGCGCATAACAGCCAAAGACCCGGCGCACCGCATGCCGCCAGCGCAAGCCCACAAGACTCTTACCGCAGCGCAAATCCAAAAACTAAAACAATGGATCGATCAAGGAGCCCCCTGGCAAGCCCCTTGGGCTTTGACCGTCCCAATTAAATCCCCACTCCCCCCAGTAAAAAACCAAACCTGGGCACGCAACCCAATAGACCGCTTCATCCAGGCCAAACTGGAATCGAAGGGCCTGAACCCGGCCCCCCAAGCCGACAAGAGAACCCTGATCCGCCGGGTAGCACTGGATCTGACCGGTCTTCCACCCACCCCAGCCGAACTGGATGAATACCTCAAGGACCTCACTCCCAAAGCCTACGAGAACATGATCGATCGCTACCTCGCCTCCCCGCACTACGGCGAACACCGCGCCCGCTACTGGCTCGACGCCGCACGCTACGGAGACTCAAACGGAATCCACATCGACAACTACCGCGAAATCTGGCCTTACCGCGACTGGGTCATCCAGGCCTACAACCGCAACCAATCCTTCGATCAATTCACCCTGGATCAATTAGCCGGAGACCTCGTCCCCAACCCGACTCTCGACCAGCGCATAGCCACCGGCTTTATACGCTGCGGAGTTACCACCAACGAAGCGGGAATCATCGAAGACGAATACGCCGAAATCTACGCCAAGGACCGGGCCGACACCGTCTCCGCCGTCTACCTCGGACTCACCACAGGCTGTGCCACCTGCCACGACCACAAATTCGATCCCATCAGCCAAAAGGATTTCTACGCCCTCGGAGCCTTCTTCCGCAACACTACGCAACGAGTCATGGACGACAACGCGCCCGACACACCGCCGGTCGTCGTAGTCCCCCGCCCCGAAGATCGCGAAGCATGGGCCAAAGTATCCGCGCAGCTGGCCGCCGCCCGAACCGGCCTCGACGAAGCCTCCAGCAACGCCGCCAGGAACTTCGACCAATGGCTGAACAATCGCAAGCCAACCATGGCGACCACTCCACTTGAGGAATCCGCCGAAATCTTCACCGCCCACCTCTCCACCGAAAGACCCCTGCAATTCCCCAAAAATGAAGGCCGCGAATATCTCGACGCCCCGAAGCTCGACGCCGAAAAGCCCTTCTCAATTGATGTAACCTTCTACTTCCCGAAAGGCGATCAAACCTACACCATAGCCGCACACAACAAGCCCACCGATAAGAACCGAGGCTGGATCGTCGACGTAGCCGCCCGCGTGCCAGGCTTTCGTCTCACCGGCGATGGAGGGCGAACCATCGAGATCCGCGCCGCCCATCTCCAACAACTCCAACCGGGCTCCTGGAACAACCTCGTCGTCTCTTACGATGGCTCAAGACAGCAATCCGGCCTCAATCTCTACCTCAACGGCCGCGCCATCCCCACGCAGGGCCGAGGTAATCAAAACGTCGACATCTCAGGCGACATAGCAGTTGACTCACCCCTCGTCCTGGGCCGATCCCTGCAGGACGGAGCTATCGAAGATTTTCGCATCTTCAACCGCGTAGTAAGTGAGACTGAAGCCCGCCTCCTCAACCAATGGCCCATCATTCAATCCGTCCTCCCCATCGATTCCACAAAACTCGGAACCGCCGGACGCAATGCCCTGCTCACCTACTTCCTCCTCAATGAGTATGAGCCCTTCCGCAAACTCGCCCGCCAACAAAACGATCTCAACCTCAAAGCCAACGCCATAGCTCGCCGCGGCGCCGTCACCCTCGTGATGGAAGAGCGCACCGACACCAAACCCACAGCCTGGGTGCTCTATCGCGGAGCCTACGATCAAAGGCGCCAGCAGGTAGAAGCCGCTACCCCCAGCGTCCTCCCACCCATGACCTCAGCCATGCCCCGCAACCGCCTGGGTTTTGCGAAATGGCTATTCATCGATGATCAACCCCTCACCGCGCGTGTAGCTGTCAATCGTATGTGGCAGGAAATCTTCGGCACCGGCATCGTCAAAACCGCCGATGACTTTGGCAGTCAGGGCGAGCCACCCACCCATCCCGAACTTCTCGACTGGCTGGCCGTGGACTTCCGCGAACACGGTTGGGACATGAAGCGCTTCTACAAACAAGTCCTCCTCTCCGCGACCTACCGTCAGGCCGCAGTCGTAACGCCTGACAAACTCGCGAAGGATCCCGAAAATCGCCTGCTGAGCCGAGGCCCGCGCTTCCGGCTCGATGGCGAAATGATTCGAGACTACGCCCTCGCCGCCAGCGGCCTCCTCTCGCCCCAGATCGGAGGACCCAGCGTGAAGCCCTATCAGCCCGAAGGTGTCTGGGAAGCCGTAGCCATGGACGGTTCCAACACCCGCTTCTACAAACCGGACACCGGCGACGGCCTCTATCGCCGCTCCGTCTACACTTTCTGGAAACGCAGCGCGCCGCCCGCCAGCATGGATATCTTCAACGCGCCCACCCGGGAAGGCTGCACAGTGCGCCGCGAACGCACCGACACACCCCTGCAGGCGCTGGTAACCATGAACGACATCCAGTTCGTAGAGGCCGCCCGAGAGTTGGCCGGCCGGGCCATGCAATCCACCGCGGGCTTCGACGACCGCCTGGACTTTATCTCAACAAGGCTGTTATCCCGGCCGATGAACCTGAAAGAGCGTTCTATCGCGCACCATTCATTCGAAACCTACCGAGCCTGGTATGAGACGCATTCGAGCGAAGCAACCAAATTCCTGAATCAAGGCGCAAGAAAACCAGACCCTGCCCTCAGTCAGCCGGACTACGCGGCCATGACCATGCTGACCAGCCAATTACTCAACCTCGACGAGGTACTCAACAAATGATCCGGCCAAGCCATCACCCCATAGACGCCATAGCCCAATTCATGGCCCGAGAAGAAACGCGCCGCCAATTCTTCGCCAAAGGAGCGCAAGGAATCGGAGCGCTCGCGCTAGCCTCACTCTTAGGAGGAAAAGCAACGGCGCAAGCCGGAACCGCCACCGGAGCAATCCCAGGCCTCCCCCACTTCGCCCCCAAAGCGAAACGCTGCATCTACCTCCACCTCGTAGGCGCCCCGCCCCAAATGGAAACCTGGGACTACAAACCGGCCATGCAAAACATGTTCGATAAAGACCTCCCCGAATCCATCCGCCAGGGCCAGCGCCTCACCACCATGACCAGCAACCAGTCCCGCTTCCCCATCGCCCCGTCCATCTTCAAATTCGCCCAATACGGCAAATCCGGAACCTGGGTCTCCGAACTCCTCCCCTACACCGCCCGCATGGTCGACGACATCGCCGTCATCCGCAGCATGCACACCGAGGCCATCAACCACGAACCAGCCATCACCTTTTTCCAAACCGGTTTCATGATCGCCGGACGCCCCTGCATCGGCGCCTGGCTCAACTACGGACTCGGCTCCATGAACGAAAATCTGCCCGCCTTCGTAGTCCTCCAGGCGAAGCACTACCACCCCAAGGCCAACGTCCAGGCCATCTCCGCACGCCTCTGGAGCGCCGGTTTCCTCTCTGGAAAATACGCCGGAGTCAGCCTGCGCAGCTCCGGCGATCCCGTCCTCTTCATCAACAATCCCGACGGAGTTTCACCCGAAGTCCGCCGCGGCATGCTCGACGGCCTCGCCCAAATGAACCAGCTGACTTTCGACAAACTGGCCGATCCCGAAACCAGGACGCGCATCGCCCAATACGAGATGGCGTTCCGCATGCAATCCTCCGTGCCCGAGCTCACCGACACCTCGAAAGAGCCCGAAACCACCTGGAAAATGTATGGCGACGACGCCCGCTCCAAACCCGGCTCCTTCGCCCAAACCTGCCTCATGGCCCGCCGCCTCGCCGAACGCGGAGTGCGTTTCGTGCAGGTCTATCACCGCGGCTGGGACGTCCACGCCAACCTCCCCGAAGTCCTCCCCAGCCAATGTAAGGAAATCGATCAACCCTGCTGGGCGCTCGTGCAGGACCTGAAACAACGCGGCATGCTCGACGACACCCTCGTCATCCTCGCCGGTGAGTTCGGCCGCACCATCTACTCCCAGGGCAAGCTCACCGCCACCGACTACGGCCGCGATCACCACCCCCGCTGCTTCAGCCTCTGGATGGCCGGCGGCGGCATCAAAGGCGGCATCGTCCACGGCGAAACCGACGAATTCAGCTACAACATTGTTAAAGACCCGGTCCACGTCCGCGACTTCCAGGCCACCATCCTGCACCAGTTCGGCATCGACCACGAGAGGTTCTCTTACAACTACCAGGGGCTCAATGTCCGCCTCACCGGCGTGGAAAAAGCTCAGGTTGTTAAGGAAATCCTCACCTGATGCAGTACAATAACAAGGACCAGCTCGCGTTTCGACCCACGGCATTATACGCCCCTACCGCCCGTGCCCAATCCGCGTTGTGACTGGATTGTGTACATGCGATCACAAAAGTAATAAACTGGACCGAACCGCGTAACGGCACAAACTGATGACAATTCCACAGGTCAGCGCAGTCAGCACCAATGGTAAGCGCGCCCATAACTCGTCTTCCGGCGATCTTTTTAATGGTTTCTTTACATCTGGGCGCAAACTGGACTTCCAGAAGACCGGTCTCATTGACGCGCGCGGCCGTGGCGTATTCGGCATGATGGCCGCCTCCTGTGCCGAGGACGTGTACCCGTATCAGGTGCCTCTCGAAAGCCGCACAGGCCCGTGGGTGCAGGCGGAAGGCCGCCGCATGCTGATGCTCTCGTCGTACGACTACCTGGGCTTAGTCGGCGATCCCCGCATTGAAAAGGCCGCTGTCGACGCCGTCCGCCGCTATGGCAGCGCCACCGGCGGAGCTCGCCTGCTCACCGGCACCAACCAGCTCCATCGCCAGACCGAGCGCGATCTGGCCGCCTTCAAAGGCACTGAAGCCGCCCTGACCTTTAGCTCGGGCTACGTGGCCAATCTCGCCGTCATCGCCGGCCTGCTCACCCCCCAGGATCGCGTAATTCTGGATTCGCTTTCTCACCGCAGCCTCGTCGATGCCTGCCGTCTCGCCGGCGTCCAACTGCAGCGCTTCCGCCATAACGATATGTCGTCGTTGCGCTCTGAGATTCAATCCGGCTCGGGCAATCGCACTTTGATCGTTGCCGACGGCGTCTTCTCCATGGATGGCGATATCTGCCCCCTGCCTGATCTGATCGACATCAAGCGCGAGTTTGGCTGCTTCCTGATGATCGACGATGCCCACGCCACTGGCGTCCTCGGCGCCCATGGCCGCGGTACCGATGAGCACTTCGGCATCAACACCAGCGACGTGGATCTCTGGACCGGATCGCTCGCCAAGAGCATCCCCTCCACCGGCGGCTTCATCGCCATGTCGCAGGAAGTCAGCATGTACCTGCAGCACGCCGCGTCCCCCTACATCTTCTCCGCCGCCCTCTGCCCCGCCTCGACGGGAGCCATTCGCGAAGGCCTGGCCATCCTCAAAGCCGAACCGCACATCGTCACCCGGCTGCGCAGCCAGGCCGAATATTTCCGCGAAGGCCTCAAAGATCTCGGCTACGACGTTGGAGGCTCGCAAACCCCCATCATCCCGGTAATCCTCAAGGACGAAGAAGCCGCCGCGCGCTTCTCCCGGCGTCTGCGCGATTTCGACATCCTGGTCTCGCCGATCCTGTTCCCGGCCGTAGCCCTCGGAACCGCCCGTCTGCGCATCTGCGTAACAGCCGGCCACACCATACCCGATCTCGACTTCGCCTTGGACGCCTTCCGTCAACTCCGCGGATAGCGAAACCATGTGGAACAGGCGCTTCCGCCTGTTCATCGTCCCCCAATGAAAGCCCTGATAACGGGAGCCAGCGGATTCCTCGGAGGTCGTCTTGCCCAGGTACTCGCAGCCAGCACAGAGTTCGTCCGCATCCTGGCACGCCCATCGAATGACCTGTCCCATCTCTCCAACCTCCCAATCGAAGTAGTAGAAGGAACCCTGTCTGATCAAAACGTCCTGACTCAAGCCACCCAAGGCATCACCCACATCTTCCACTGCGCCGCCGCTTCCACCGACTGGGCCCCGTGGGAAACCTACTTCAAAGCCAACGTCGAAGGAACCCGAAACCTCCTCGAAGCCGCCAAATCCGCGCGCGACCTCGAACGCTTTCTCCACATCAGCACCACCGACGTCTATGGCTATCCGAAACAAGTCTGCGACGAATCCACCCCGCCCCGCGACGCAGGCCTCCCTTACAACCGAACCAAAATCCTCGGCGAACAAGCCGCCCTCGATTCCGGCCTGCCCGTCACCGTAATACGCCCTGCCACCATCTACGGCCCACGCAGCGTAACCTTCGGAACCGACCTCGCCAAACTCCTCCGCCAAAGACTAATGGCCGTAATCGATCATGGCCACGCGCCAGGCGGCTTCCTCTATGTCGATAACGCAGTCGACGCTATCCTCCTCGCCGCCACGTCAAAAAACTCCGTAAACCGAATCTACAACTTGTCCGACGGCACAGGAGTCACTTGGAAGACCTTCGTGGACCAACTGGCCGATGGCCTCGGCTACCGGCGACCCTGGATCGATCTCCCCTCGAGCGCAGCCCTCGCCCTCGCCAGGTTCCTGGAAGCCCCGCACTTATACCTGAAAGCGCCGGGACGGCCGCTGCTCACCCGCCACGCTGTCTATCTCCTCGCGCGCGACCAGGAGTTCCCGATAGAAAGAATCCGCCGCGAACTCGGCTACCAGCCCTCCATCAGCTTCGAAGAAGGCATGGCGAGAACCATTCAGTGGCTGAAGACCCGCACATAGTCGATATCGAACACCGCCGGAAACTTCGTGTCCTCATCCGGATACCGCGCCTGCAACCCGCCAATCGCCAGGCTGATCGCCAAATACATCGGCTGATGCGGCACCCCATCCACCGACCGGAAGCGCTCCTTCCCATCCACAAACCAAACGATCTTCTCCTTGTCCCACTCAATCGCCACCACATGAAAATCGGCCGACAAATCGCCCACCGGGTAGCTGCCGCTGTAAGATCGCTCAGTCTTCTCATCCCCCCACTTGTTGCCGAATAACGCCTTAGTGGGCTCGCTCCCGACAGCATCGAAAACATCGATCTCCGGAATTTCACCCGTCAGCGGCAGCAGCCAGAACTTCGGCTCGAGCCCCCGCCCCACCGGCATCCGGCAACGGATCTCGAAGCGCCCATACATCTGCGCGAACGACCCATACGTGGTCATCATCCCCGAGGTGAATTCGCGATCGCTTTCGTCATATCGGGCATGCCCGCGACGCGCCGTAATATGCGCCACCCCATCCCGAACCTCGATAGCGCCCGGCACGTAAGCCTGCACCTCGCGAGGCCGTGCCCGCCCCCACGGATCGTGCGGCGCCCACTTCGCCAGATCCAGTTCCTTGCCCTCAAACTCATCGGCAAACGTCGGCACCCATTTCGGCGTCTGCGCCCCTATCGCGCCCGCCGCAAGCAACCAGACTATGCCCAGCCGAATCATACGCTCCACCGTAACAGACTACCCTTTGCGGTAAGCTGGTTTCACATGCGTATCCTCGTTGTCGAAGACGAGAAAAGAATCGCCGATTTCCTGGGCAGAGGTTTACAAGGGGCGGGTTACGCAGTCGATGTGGCTCCGGATGGCGCCACCGCCCTCCAGTTCACCCACGATACCGATTACGACCTGGTGATTCTCGATCTGATGCTGCCCGACATGGACGGCCTCAAAGTTCTCGAGCGCATCCGCGGCCGCCGCACCGGCCCTCCCGTCCTGATCCTGAGCGCCCGCGGCCACCTCGACGACCGCGTCAAAGGCCTCGAACAGGGCGCCGACGATTATCTCACCAAGCCCTTCGCCTTCGTGGAACTCCTGGCCCGCGTACGTGCCCTGCTGCGCCGCGGCCAACCCGCGCCCGAGCGTCTCGAAGTAGGCGATCTGGTGCTCGATTGTTCCCGCCGCAAGGTCTCCCGCGGCGCCGAAGTCATCGAACTCGCCCCCAAGGAATTCGGCATCCTCGAATACATGATGCGCAACAAAGGCCGCCCCCTCAGCCGCACCATGATCGTCGAACACGTTTGGGATATGGATTACGACGGCCTCACCAACATCGTTGACGTCTACATCCGCCACCTCCGCAGCAAGATCGACGACCTGCACCAGACCAAGCTGATTCACACCGTGCGCGGCATCGGCTACATGATCGAAGCCGCCGAGAAAGGCACCCTCACCCGCACCGGAGCCGAAACCGAGGCATAACCTGAACATGCGGCGATCAGCCGCCTCTCCTCCTCAACCTGGCTACCATGTAACTAAGTGGAACGTAAGCACATCTTTTCGCGAGGCCTCCGCTTCACCCTCACCTCGATCTACACCCTTCTCTTCACTCTCCTCCTGCTCGGCGTAAGCCTCCTCTTCCGCCACAACCTCGAATCCACCCTCAACGACCAGGCCTATGACGATCTCAACCAAAGCTGGGCCGTCGTCCTCGCCAACCTCCGCATTGAAAACGATCCCGGCCAGGCCAACTACCACGCTAAATGGTTCTTCGACCTCGCCAGTCCCGACGAGGCCGGCATCAGCGCGCGCATCAAGAGCATCTACATGGTTGCCGATCAGAACGGCAAGCCTCTGCTCGATGAAGGAGCGCCCTCCTACTCCGCGACTTATCATTCCCTCGGGCCGCCCGACACCCCGGCGCAGATCGCCCGCGTATTGGCCTCCAGTCAGCCGACCTGGGTGAACAAGACCGACCCGCATGGAATCCCCTACCTGATTCGCCAGGGCGCTGTCACGAGCGAAGATCATTCGCGGAAATTCTTCGTCGCCATCGGAAAATCTTTTGACGAATCCGATAAACTGATCCGCAGCTTCACCTGGCTCTGCCTCGGCCTGGTTCCGCTCGTCATGCTCACCGGATGGGTGACCGGCTGGATCTTTGCCGGCCGTGCGCTGACCCCCGTTCTCGAAATCGCGCGCGCCGCCCAGCGCATCAGCGGGTCCAATCTCAGCATGCGCATTCCCTCGCGCAAGGCCGGCGATGAGCTCGATTACCTGGTCGAAACCTTCAACCAGATGATCGAGCGCCTCGAGCACAATTTCAATCAGGTCCGTCAGTTTTCAACCGACGTCTCGCACGAACTGCGCACGCCCATCACCGTAGTCCGCGGCCAGCTCGAAGTGGCTCTTTTCACGGCCCAGACGGCAGAGCAATACCGCGACGCCATCGTCAATTCGCTGGCCGATATCGAGCGGCTTTCCCAAATCGTCCGCGCCCTGTTGCTGCTCTCGCAGGCCGAAACCGGCCAAGTGATCCTGCAGAAGCAAAATCTGGATCTGGTCGAGCTCGCCGAGGCCACTACCGATCAATTCCAGATTCCCGCCGAAGGAGCCGAAATCGAACTGACCTTTATTGCCAATACGCGGCACTGTCCCGGCGAATTCGACCGCATTCAGATTGAGCGTATGCTCTCGAATCTTCTGTCGAACGCCATCAAGTTTACGCCCGCCGGAGGAACCATCCGGGTGGTAGTAGACCGCGACGGCGATGAAGCCGAGATCCGCGTGGAAGATACCGGCCAGGGCATCCCACCCGAGCATCTCCCGCTCATCTTCGACCGTTTTTACCGCGTGCGCGGGCCCAATGAGCCGGTATCTCCCGAAAAGGGCCTTGGCCTGGGCCTGAGCTTCGTCGCGTGGATCGTAAGGGCGCACGGCGGAACCGTCGACGTCCGCAGCGAACCGGGAAAGGGAACCACTTTCCGCATCCGTCTGCCGCTCAATGCGCCGCCGATGACTCCGGATGAAGCCGCTTTAATCGTAACTAATACCTGATAGAACGGGTTTCCACTATTCTGAATACAGTGACCCGATTTGCGCGTGCGCTGCTGTTATGGCTGGCCCTGACATCGGGCGTTGTTGCGGCCGGCGTGGCCCAGGACGCGGCAACTCCGCCCTCAAAGACTGCTCCGCCCGCCAACGACATCTTCTCCGGCACCGTCTCCGAACTGGCTTCCGATTCGATCACCGTGATCCGGAAAGCGCCGGCCCGCGACGCCGGAGCCCGCAAATTTCTGCTCGACGCGCAAACCAAAGTGGAAGGCAAACTCAAGGTCAAGGCGCGCGTTACGGTGCGCTACCAGGCTGACGACGAAGGCCAATTGCACGCCCTGCACATCATTGTGAGATAGCCTCGCATCGAATCGTTTGCGTCTGGGGGACATCCAATAGGACGTTATGGCAGTTAATAGAAGCGTTCAAAAAGTGACACCGGCTCCGCTCGTTACCGACGGCGAAGGCGTCCTGATTCACCGCGTATTTCCAAACAACCAAATCTCCGAACTCGATCCCTTCCTGCTGCTCGACCATATGGGTCCCGTGGAATTGAAGCCGGGTGAAGCCAAGGGCTTTCCGGATCATCCGCACCGTGGTTTTGAAACCGTTACCTATCTCCTGCATGGAGAATTTCAGCATCGGGATTCCTTCGGCCACCATGGCGTTCTCGGTCCCGGCGACGTCCAGTGGATGACCGCCGGCTCGGGCCTGGTCCACTCCGAAATTCCCGGCGACAACCTCAAGAAGAACGGCGGCCGCCTCGAAGGCTTTCAGCTCTGGGTCAATCTGCCGAAGCGCGACAAGATGAAAGCGCCGCACTATCAGGAGCTCAGCGCCGACCGTATCCCGATCGCCGAAAGCACCGATGGCAAGGTTCGTGTGAAAGTGATCGCCGGCGAGGCGCTGAGTGTCAAAGGCACGGTCGAAACCCACATTCCTATCGAGTACCTTCACTTCCGGCTCGCTGCCGGTGCGAAGCACGTGCAGGAACTGGCGAAGAACCTCAACGCGATGCTCTACGTTATAACCGGTAAGGTCGAAATCGGCGGCCGAAGCGTCTCCGAATTTCATCTGGCGGCACTGGGCAATGATGGCGATGCCATTGAATTCTCCAGCTCCACCGGCGCCGAATTGCTGTTGCTGGCAGCCCAGCCGATCCACGAGCCAGTAGCGCGCTACGGCCCCTTCGTGATGAATACCAAAGACGAGTTGTACCAGGCTTTCGAAGACTATCGCACAGGCAAAATGGGCGCCATCACAGTCGCCCACTAACCCTCTCAACAGCCTGCTTGCATTGCTCCGCTTCAGGCGCCACCCGGCAAGCCGCCTGAAACTGATCCAGCGCCTCATGAAACAAGCTGAGCGATTCGTCCGCAATCCCCAGCTCATACCGCGTCACATAATCGAACGGAGCCGCGGCGGCCACTCGCTGGAGCTCCGTGCGTGCCGCCTGAAAATTCTTGTTCTCAATCAACGTCACGCCCAAATCGCGCCGCGCGAGAAGATTCCGCGGATCTCCCGCAAGTATGCCGCGAAAGACGGCAATAGCCGCATCGTAGCGTCCCGCTTCGAGCAGATTCAGAGCGTCTTCATAACGCAGAAGCTCCGGTAATTTGTCTTTCGGATCGGCCGCCGGTCCCGCAACGGCGCCATGCGGACCAGGCGCGAGATACCCCAGCGACTCCAGCACTTCTTTATTGCGCTGCGGGTCGCCGGATGGCGCAGCGGAAGGCGCGGGAGTCACCAGCTTCTTCAGATAATCGCTCAACGTGGCCGCTTCCGACGCATTCGTCCGGATGACGTTATTCAATTCGCGCGGATCTTTCTCAAGGTTATAAAGCTCGGGCTTCGGCGCCTCGATGTACTTATAAGCTCCGGCGCGCACACTGCGCAGTGCGGACCATCCGAAGCAATCGCGCGCATAGACGCTCTCGCTGTAAACCGGACGAGGGCTGCGGTCCAGAAAGCTCCGGCCCTTAAATCCGGCAGGCTGTGGGATGTTCAGAAAATTCAGAATTGACGGCGCCACATCGATCAAACCCACCGGCTGATCCACGCGGGCTGGCAGTGGCGCGCTTCCCTGCGGCCAATGAACAATCAGCGGGACATGCAGTGTGCTCTCATAGACGAAATATCCATGGTCGGATTCGCCATGGTCGCCCAGTCCCTCGCCATGGTCCGCCGTCAGCACCACCAGCGATTTGTCCCACCATCCATCGCGTTTCAGAGCCTGCTGGAACCCACCGAGCAGGCGGTCCACTTCTGCAAGCTGTGCATCGTAGGAAGGCTGCCGCCAGGGACGGTGCATGTCGAACAGATGCACGAAGACAAATACAGGCTGACCGCGATGGGCCGCCAGCCATTGATTGGCCGCACGTGTCACTAAAGCGCCGGGCCGCCGTTCGCGCACCGAATAAGGATTGTGCGGGCCGCCGGCAAACAGCATGGTGCCCGAGAGCAGCGAGAACGCCTTGAAGCTGAACGGGCTGTCGTAAGTGTCGAAGCCGCGGTCGAGCC
This sequence comes from Terriglobia bacterium, assembly GCA_963719785.1. Lineage (GTDB taxonomy): Bacteria > Acidobacteriota > Terriglobia > Bryobacterales > Bryobacteraceae > BOG-234. The sequence goes on along the minus strand of CAVRCX010000015.1, from coordinate 254,607 downwards.
CCAGTTCGCGTTCCAGAAAAATGCTGCCAATGAACGCGGCCGTCTGGTAGCCATTTCCCCGCAAAACCGACGCCAGAGTAGTCAGCCCCGGAGGTACATTCCCGGCATTCTCCTCCACCCCGTTCTGAAACGGGTACGTCGAAGTCATCAACGTGGTATGCGAAGGAAGAGTGAAGGGGATCTGCGTATCGGCCGCAGTGAATGTTGTTCCGGAAACGCCAAACGAATCGATACCGGGCGTTTTCAGATGCGTAACATGATCACCCCGAAGCGTATCGACAGAAATCAAAATAACCGGAGTCTGCCCAAAACACCCAAAGCTGAGAAACAAGCCGAAAGCAAGGTGGGGCAGATTTCCGATCTGCCCAGCGCTCTTCTGTCTCAATGCCGCTCCGCCGAAGCAACATCCGGAATATAACACCCGATCGGAGCAACCTCCGGCTTAACCACCGCCCGACCCGCCAACACCGCATCGAGCGCATCCCGCAAATCATGCTCCGTCACCACGCTCCGTTGTCTCCCCAATGCCGCATAGGAATTATCGATACGCCCCCGATACGCAATCGAGCCGCCCGGACGCACCACCACCACTTCCGGAGTAACCGTAGCCCCCGTAGCCGAAACCAAAGCATGCGTTCGATCCACAAACTTCGGATACCCGCCATGCCCGTAATCGAGCGCATGCTTAGCCGCATCCGCATCCCGCAAATCCGGATCCACATAAACCAGGGAGCATCCCAAACCGCGCCCCGCATATTCATCGCAAATTCGCCGAACCTCCGGAGAATAACGATTGGAAATGGGACAATCCCGCGAAATAAAAAACAAAGCCGCGACGTGGCCCTTCTCCACCGTCAGCGGAGTCCGTTCCACGCCATTAACGTCGCGCACCTTAAGCCCGGGATGCAGGACTGCTGAAAGCGCCAGTGCGGCAAGCCACTTCATTGCGCGAGCAAAGTCCGCACCTTAAGCGCCAGCGCCGGATCTTCCCTCATGCGCTCACGAGCCATCTGCGTGCGATGCTTCAGATAATCCCCGCGCAGCGTATCGAGGTCGGCCTGATCGTGCGGCACCGTGATGAGCGTGACGCTGCCCATCTCATCCTTCGACTGTTCGCCCCACGTCACCCGCACCGGTGGATTCGAAGGATTGCGCGGATTCTCCGCCGAATTATCCCAATGAATCTCCGCGTCGAGACGCGTCCCTTTCGGCAGCGGCACGAACTGCTGGAAGAAATAGCGATCCTGCCAGGCGAAATCCCAATCCTTGATCAACAGCATCGTCTTGACCTCGCCCGTGGGCAAAGTGGCCGTGAGCTTAATCTGCTTGCCGATGTAGTGGGCATGCGCCGACACTCCCACCGCATCCGTATCGGCCGGCAAAGTGTAAGAATCGCGAATCACAAAGTCCTTCTCGCCGGCCGGAATATCGAGCCCGGAGAACAGCGAATAAACCGGCGGCAATTGTATAGCGACGAGCGTGCGTGCCGGCGGTTTCTTCGCAAAATAAAATCCGATCAGAGACTTCTCCGCTTCCGGCTTCCCGGTGGGATGGAAATGGTACTGAATCACGAAATCCGAGCCTTTGGCGACAGGGAGAGCCAGGCCCTCCGGATAGAAATGCGGCTGCGCGCCGACCGCCCATCCGCCCAGCGGTTCCGTGGCCCCACCCGCACGCATGCCGCTGAAACCAGGCTGGGAGCCTTCCTGCGGCCGCGTATGCACCTTGCCGCCAGGATCGGCAAAATAGAGGACGTGATGCACCACGGCGCGCGCCGACGGGTGCATGTCGATAGCCGTGATCCATTTGTCTTCGGTAAGGCCCAGCGGGATGGCGATGTTGCGGTAAATATCGGGCCCATCCGCCGGCGCATGATAAGCCGCGGGCATCTCGACAATCAGATCGGGCTCGCCCAATTGCCATCCGGAAGTGAACCTGGGCGGCTCCGGCTTAGCGGCGGGGTTGCCTTCCGGCATGCCCTCCTTCACCCACTCCTGAATCAGCGCGATATCGCTGTCATTGAGCCGGCGGTCGTCGCGATACGGGTAAGAAGCCGGCTCCGCTTTCCACGGCGGCATCAGGCGCGAGGCAGTAGCCGCGGCAATAATGCGTCCCTTGTTCCTGACGTCCTGATACGAAAGCAGAGTGAACGGCGCAGCCTCCCCCGCACGATGGCAGGACGAGCAATGGTTGTAAATGATAGGTGCGATCTGCTTATTGAAAGTGACCGGCTCAGCCGCAGACAGAGAGATTACAAATACCAATGCGAAAAGGTAGCGCATAAATGTGGGACAGCCGTGACCCGGGGCAACGACGCACGGACTATCTTATCCAGGATAACTTGCTCTGGTCGTCGATGCACCAGGTCAAGTCGGTCCATTCTTCAGAAAACGAAGGCCAGCCCGCCCCGAAAACTACGCGGAGTATTGACCAGCAAAAGCTGTTGGCCATCCGGCAGCGAAACCGGCAGATATCCCTGCGCCAGCAGATTGCGCAGCTCGGCCGAAGCTTCCACGCGCCACGGCACACCCGGAATCTGCGGTATGGGCTGCCGCAGCACGATATTAAGACCAGGCTCAGGGCGCGGCGACTGTGTCGCAAACAGCGGACTGGGTAACGACGACCGGTAATCGGTCCATTCGTAGCTGGCGACAAACCGCGTCCCTGTGGTCTTTACCATCCCCGTGCCGCGCAAAGTAAGCGAGGGACGGTGGCTGTCCTCAAGGGCGCGCCGCAGGTCATTAGCCGATTCGATTCCGGCGGCGGCATTCAGTGCCATCACACCAAGTTCCCCGTACGTCACGCTGATCTTGTAACGATCGCTCAGATCCTGTGTGACCGCCGCCATGAATCCATTCGATTGAAAACGGCCCGCGTCGAACAGCGCGCTGTTGGAAAAAAGATCGGGCATCAGGTCGCCGGGGAAAAGTCCCGCACCCGGATTGGCAATCGTAATCGCGGTGTTCCCCACATTCTCGCTATAGGCGGAAACGCGGTACTCACGTGAACCGAAGCGCTGCGAAAAACCCAGTTCGTAATCCTCGCCGCGCTGCACCTTCGACCGGCCATTGCCCATCGTCACCTGGGGCACGGCAGCCAACGCCGCCAGATCGCGCTGCAGATCGGCATTCTGATCGTACGCGCTCATGCCCAGTTCGGGACGCGCATTGCCAGACGTCCAGGTGAAGTCGATGGCGCCGCGCGGCAGCGCATAATTCAGCCGTGCGTAGGGGCTCAGATAGTGCAATCGGTCGACGAACGAGACCATGTCCAGCTCAAACCCATAGTCGGCGCTCAGTTCATCGGTGAGCTGGATCTTATCCGCGTAGCTGAGCGCCAGCGTCCGCAAGGCCGGCAGCGATCCCTCGGCGGCGCCACTTCCGCTGGTGATCCCGGCGCGCATCGGCACAAAAAGCTGCCGCATGGTAACCGAGACCGCTGGAGTGGATCCCAGAAACTCCCGGCTGTATGTGGTGCGCAAGGCCGCGTCGGGCGATGAGGCCACAGCCGCGTAGCCGACATTGCCGCTCACCTGCAAATGATTGCCGCCGTAGACCGATGTGGCGAAGGCAAACTGCGTGCCCAGATCGGCCTCGCCGGTGCTGCCCAACATCTGCGCGCCGTCGCTCGCCGAAATCTTTACCAGGCCGCGCGAGCCGCTGAATACTGCCGCCTTCTCGGAATCGTTGGGATTAACGGAACCGGAAACGGGATCGGCAGACGCCCCGAAAGCTCCCCCGCTCGACACTGGAAACATCCTCAATACAGGGCGCAGCGAGGAGTCCGATCGCAGTACCCATTTCCAGTCGTCGTTCATCAGGCCGCCCGGTGCGGGCAACGTCGAGAGCAACTGAACGGAGCTGAAAACCTTCGACAGATTCACTTCGAGCAGGCTGCGCATACCCGGCCTGACCTGCACGTGATCGCGCATCGCGGGAACAAAACTCTCGAGGGTGACGCGGATGGAGTAAAGATCCGGCAGCAGATCGTCGAACGTGAAATTGCCGCCGATATCGGTGGGAGCGCGTTGCAGCAGGCGATCTTGCCGGTTGAACAGCAGCACGATAGCGCCGGCCCGAGGCTGGCCCGCGGAGTCCGTAACCAGTCCGCTCAGTTCGCCGCCGAAGCGAATGGGCGGGGCGGCCCGCACTAATGAGAGGGGAAGCATCGTTACGGCCAGCAAGCTTGCGACCGGCACCGACTTCAACAGGCTGAAACGCTTGACGCCCGTAATTGCTCCTCTCCAGTTCCCCGACTCACCAGATCACCACTGGCGGGTGTACCTGCGTTTTAGTTTACCGTAAAATTCGCGCTGGGAACCTTCAATGTCTGGTTTCCCTTTTTATCCACGGCCGTGATCTTCAGAGTGTATGTCCCAGGCGCCATGTTTTTCAGCGGAAGCAGCTTCTCAATGGTCACCTGATTGGCGGACGCATTGGGAATCTTCGCCAGATCCTCGGTGAAGTCCAGGATCTTATCGGTCGAGCCCACCTTGCTGATTTCGTACTCAATATCACCGCTGGGCTTCTGGCTCTTCTCGTCCGGCATGAAATTGTAAACCTGGAGGAAAATCCCCATCTTCTCGTCGCGGTTGAAGCGGGCGTTGAGCTTAGGCCGAACCTTGGCGTCGCCAATGGCGAACATGCCGCCGCCGATGCTCTTGGTGGGCAGCGGCGTAATCTGGTCCGCCAGGATCAGGCTGCTCGAAGCCAGCTTCTCGTCATCGAAACGGGGCACGTCGAGAGCTGCCTCATAGTTATTGATGTTGCCGCCGATCTGATCCTTCACCACCACATTGAGACGGTACCGCCCCGGAGCCAGCGGAATCGTCTCCTGATAGATCGATTGCTGCTTCTTCGCCTGATCGAGCAGTTCGGGCGGCTCCACCACTTCGAGGTCGCGCTCAAACGTGGTAATCGGCCGGCGCGTCATGTTCGTGATGCGGCCGAATATATGGATGTCCGCCCTTTGCACACCGTTCTTCAACTGGAATTCCAAGTCCTTGTTCTCGAACTGCACCGTGATCATGGTGAAGACCGAAGTGTCGGTAATGCGCACGTAGTCTTCGCGCGCGATCATCGGCAAAATGTTGAAAGTAACGCGCGTGTTGACCTGCGCTTCCAGATCCTTGTACTTGACCTCGGGAGGCCGCTGCAACTTGGCGAATGTCTCGAGGCGTGTGAACTCGTTGTAGCTGGCCGGAGTTCCGCCTATTGCAGCCCCCATATGGGTGCCGTCCGTGCGTTGGAACCGGGCCGTCTTGGAACTCAGACCCAGCTGTTCGGCCAGCGTCAGGCCGGCGTTCGGAACATACAACAACGCGTCTTTTTCAGACGGATCCATCGTCATGTGGTACTCGCCGGTCATGGTGGTGTCGACGAATTCGATGATGATGTCATTGCCGATGCCGTCGATATACCGGTAGCGCCAGTCTTCGAAAGGATAGGTGGACGTTTCACCGCCGCCTTCCGCCATGGGACGGTCGTAAGTGCCGCCCGAGGGGTGCGAATCGATTTCATCCGGCGGCCCGAACGTGATGTAAATGCGGCCGCGATCCGTCTTCCACCCGGGAATGCCCGATGCGTAATGCTCGTTGGCGTAGGCGATGCGCCGGTAGTGCTCTTCCTTAAACTCGTTTTCGATGGTATCGGGCGTGGGGTCGCGGCGCAGCCAGAACTGCTCCACGAACTGCTCGCGCTCCTCGTCGGTGGCGAACTGTTTGAAAGCCTTCCGCTCTTCGTCCGTGATGATGTAGGCAACGTCTTCGTTGAGCCACTTCTTCCACGGCGTCTCCAGTTCCTTCTTGAGCGCGGCTTCCTTCTTCTTGCGCTCTTTCTCGGTGAGAGGCTTCGCCACGGTGTCGCGTTTTGCGGCGGGGGCGTTCTTCTTCGATTTGTCGGGCTTTGATCCGGTATCCGGCGTGGTTGCCGTGGCAGGAGCGGGCGCCGTAGGCGCGCTCTGTTGGGCGATTATCGGGGCAACGACAAGCAGAAGAGTCAGGCCGATTGACGAGACCCAAAGACGTTTTGCACTCATTATATGGTGTCCTCGGGAGAAACTATGCACCTTACAGTGTATCTCAGACGCGGTGTGTTGAAAACCGGTTTCAGCCGCGTACTGATTCGCTGACGCCTCAGTCCCAATGCTTCACCTGCGTCCAAATCTCACTAATCGGCGCCTTCAACCCCCGGCAATAAAACACGTCGAAATGCTCCGCCGGCATCGAATAAGGATGCTCCACGTGGGCAACCTTCTCGACACTGCTGAAACGGGATTCCAGATCCTTCGCCCGCCCATCCATAACGATCACGCTGTCCCCCGTATACTCGCGCGGCCCCCACAGGAAATAGCTCTGATGCCCTCCAATGGCGGGCGGCAATCCATACTTCGGCCCAAACAGATCGATGGCCCCGGCCTGCCCATAATTCTGCCCGAAGATCGCCGTCCTGGCGCGCACATCCGCCGGCAGGCCGTTATAAACGCGGGCAACAGTGGCTGCCATCTCCTCCCACCCGAACTGGTCGGCATAGATCTGCGGCAGCGGCCCCAGCTTATGATTCTCCACGCGCGGCTGCGCCAGATGAATCGCTTCCGTATAGCGGATGTACTCGGCTGGCGGCAGCACCGGAATGGCGATCGGCGCGAGGATCGCCGCGCTGATGACGAGGAGTAGCGACCAGGCCGGCTTCGCCCATGCAACCCGTGGACTCTTTAGCCAACTCTCGCAAGCCACCGCGCCCCCGGCGAAGAGAATCGGGAAGGCCGGGAACAGGTAATAAATGCGTGGGCTGCGCATCACGATCACGGCCGCCGTGAATAACCACGCCCACCCCAGCACCCGGAACGGCTTTCCCTGCGCAGAGAAAAAGAAAAACCAAAGCCCCGCCAGCCAAAGCGGCAGCGTCAGCGGATGCATGGCCAGGGTCTCCTGACCGAAGAATGCCCACGGCGTGAGCGGCACATCGCGCCCGCTGCCCCGGATATTAGTCTGCAATTCGAGCAACGGGAAGTGGTGCTGGATATTCCACAGCAGATTGGGCAGGAAGATCAGCAGCGCAATCGCGCAGGCGATCCATGGCCCCGGGCGCGCCAGTATACGCCGCGCGGGAGTCAACACCAGCCCACAAGCCAGCCCCGCGCCGAAGATCAGCATCGAATACTTGTTTTCGAGCCCCAATCCCGCCACCACCCCGAACCAGATCCAGAGCTTGTCGTCCCCGGTTTTGTCGTCGCGAGTGTTCACTATGCGCACGAGCAGCCAGGCACACCCCATCCAGAACAGCGGCTCGAAAGCGTTCATGGAGAGAAAACCATCGATGCTCAGAATGCCCGGGGCACACAGCGTCGCCAGCGCGGCGAACCCCTGGGCGAATCGTTTGCCGCCCATTTCGCGTGCAAGCAACGCCGCCAGCGCTACCTCGGCTGTCCCGGCCAGTGCAGGCCACAGCCGAATGGCCGGAAGCGATTCCCCGAGCAGCCCCCGCCCCATCCACGCAACTAAAGCAATCAAAGGCGGTTGGTCGACATACCCCCATCCGAGATGCCGGCTGCAGGCGAGGTAATACAGTTCATCGATGAAATACCCATAGTGACGTCCGGCGTAGAGATGCACCAGCAGCTTGACGGCGCAAACACAGAGCACGACCGCTGTAGTTATGCGCACCCTGCCTGGACCTTCTGTCACAATCCTCATTTAAAACTCATAAAAAACTTGTGTACAAATCACAAAAAACGAATATAAAATACAGACGACGGACCATGAAGTCCCCTGAGGTGTTCCACCGATGTCTGAATCCAGACGAAAATGGGCCGCCGGTCTGTATTGGATCGGCGTGGTGATGACGTTAACATGCATCGCTCTGGTGATCGCCGGAAACTCGGAAACCCTGCATCGCTTTGAGCATACAGGTTTTCCGCTCTCGTGGGCGTTGGCCGGCTTCGCGATAATCGCATTTTTAGGGGCCGAAATAGCCCGCCATGAGAAGCCTGCCGTAATCAAGACGAAGCCTGTCCCGCGGTCCGAGCCAGTCCAGGGTTTGAACTTCCCCGCCATCCGGGGGAAAGCCTGAATGTTGGTGGCAATCGAGGACAACATCCGCATGGAGGAGTTGCAGCTCTCGCCGAGCGCCCACCCCACCGGCCAGGCCGTCGCCGTTTTGCGCGCCATGAGTGGCCGTCTCTACGGGCGCCTCGAACGGGAGGGCGCGTTCCGGCTTGAATATCAGTGGAGCGGTCCCGTGCCGTGCGAAGTAGCCGAACAACTCCACGACGCGGGCCTGATCGAAATCGACGAAACCGCCCCCATTGACGATGCCTTCGCCTTTCGCATCTCCGCCGCCGGTCTGGCTTTCCTCAACTCGATATCGTTGCCGAAGCGCCGCGCCGCCGACTGAACTGGACAGTTAAGAAAATGACACGCAGATCGATGAACCACGTGAGTTCATTCGTACTGGGTTGGGCCGCACTGACCGCGGCTTCCCATCGCGCGCTGGCAGGACCCGTTCCCCGCCTCGCCCATACTCTCTACGGAACGGTCGTCGGCGTCGACGCCACTACCCGCAGCCTCACCGTGCGAGCCCGGCGTCTCGAAGCATGGATGAGCGCCATCGTCACCATCTACCGCGTCGATAACGAAAAGTTGATGCGCGAGGTCAAGGCCGGCTATCAGATCATGGGCAAAGTCTTCGACGGCGAAACCGCCTTGCGCGATGTCAAAATTGTCGCCGTCACCATGCCGCCCGTAACGCAAGTCTCACGTGGTTGGTAGGGGTACCCTCCGGGTCCGACCGATTGGTAATCGGCCTCTACGGAGCCGTTTCCGCCACTTCCACTTCCGTAACCCCGGCCAATCCCGCACTCCGCCGCCGAGGATGCGTAGCAATAAACAACGCCAGGAAACCAGCCATCAATCCAGCCGAAGTCCCCAGTCCCAAATAAACCGGATCCGTAGCCCGTCCGAATGCCCACATGATCGCCACATTGATCGTCACCGGAATAAACGCCGCCATCAAAGGCATCCTGGGCCGATCCAGCGCAAAGAAACACCGCGAAATCAAATCCATCAGAGCCCATCCCACAATGCTCGGAGCAAAGCCCAGAAACACCGCCGAAACCAGCCGCGTCGATTCCGCGGTAAAACTCCCCCGCTCAAATAACAGCGCAATTAAAGGAGTGCGCAGGAACATCACCCCCAGGCACGAAGCGGCGGAAACAATCAGCATCAACCGCACGCTCTTATTGATCAGCCGGTAGGCCTGCGCCGTATTATTCGCCCCTCGCAAACGAGCAATTTCCGGCACCAGACTATTGGCCACAGGATACACCATGTAAGCCACCGCCACGCTCACGCAGCGCAGGCAGTAATCGAAAGCGGCAGCCATGCCAGGACCCGCATGCGTAGCCCAGGCGCGCGTCACCAGAAGGTTCGACGCCAGCAGCCCCGCATACAACAGGAACATGCCCGGCTTGGTCACGATCTCCCGCACGCTCGATCTCGACGGACGCGCCGCACGCACACGCCGCAGATCCCGGCTGACCCACCACGTCAGACCCAGCTGAACCGCCGCGCCGATCGTGTATCCCACTACGAATCCGTTCACGCCGATGGCCCGCCACAGCGCAATCGCCCCGATAATGGTGCCCCCGTTCAGACACGCCTGGTACAGTGCCGGAGCCACGAAGCGCCGCTCCGTATAGAGCAGCGCCGCGAAAATGGCAGACCCGCCGCCGAACAAAGTCGCCGGAGCCAGCAGCCGGATCAGCAGCACCGCCTCATCGTGTTGCTGGTGCGCGAGCCCCGGCCCCAGCATCGAAATCAAGACCGGAGCCATCACCACAATAGCGGCGCTGACGGCCACCAGAATCCAGCCGAACACCCGGCTCGCCCGGCCAAATAACGCAGCCCGCTCCTCTTCCCCCAGCAGCATGAGCATAGGGACGAACGAAACCAGCATGGTGTTAATGAGCGCGTTGTTGAGCGTGTCGATGGGCCCGATGGCCACCGCCAGGGCATCGGCGCGCGCGTGTGTCCCCAGCAAATAGGCTTGCACCACCACACGGAAGAATCCTGTGATGTTGCCGGCCAGAAGCCCGGCGCCGACCACCAGTCCACCGCGCACCAAAGCGCTCTGGCGGAGCCTCGCGACCGTGCTGGACACTAAGACCTGCAGAAAACTAACTCTTCGCGGCGGCCAAAGCGGCTTCGTAATCCGGATGGTTCGCCACCTCCGGAACATACTCCACGTACTTCACCCTGTTATCCGGGCCCACCACAAAAATCGCCCGGCTCAGGATGCGCATTTCCTTAATCAACGTGCCGTACGATTCACCGAAAGACGCGTCCTTGTGGTCCGACAGCATCTTCACATTGTCCAGCGCGAACGAGTTGCAGAAGCGCTTCTGCCCAAACGGCAGATCCATGCTGACGGTGTAAATATCGACGTCCTTCAGCCGCGCGGCTTCTTCATTGAAGCGCCTCGTCTGGGCATCGCACACCGGAGTATCGAGGGACGGGACAACGCTGAATATTCGCGTCTTCTGGCCGGTGTCGCTCAGGTGAACCGGCTTCATAGAAACATCGACCGCCGAAAAATCGGGCGCCATATCCCCCACCTTCAATTCCGGCCCGACCAACGTCATCGGATTGCCCATCAAAGTAGTGCCGCCTGCACGCTCCATTTACAATCCCCCAATGTGGGATAGGCGTGACCCAGTACGCCGACGCACGGACCAGCCTTATCCAGGATAAGTTGCTCTGGTCGTCGATGCACCGGGTCAGGCCTGTCCATTCGGCTGTCCATTCAGCATCATCTTAGCAATCGCGCGAGCTCTTCCTGGTTACGAGCGGGCGCATTACAGATGAAGTTCTCACAAATATAGACGGTGGTTTCCCCGCTCGTGTTCATTTCGGCTACGGCTGGCTGCCATGGTGTGAGTTCCGGCGCGGCGTGAAGCAAAATCCGGTTGGGATCGAAATCTCTCCACAGCAAGCGCAGCATCTCACCCCCGGCACTCCCCGCGACCACAATCTCCCGCGGCGCAGCCACTTGATATTCAAAAGCGCAAAGCATCTGCGGCATCCCATACGGAGCCCCCTCGACGCGCTCGTGAAAGGCCGCAATCAACCGCCGTGCGGAGTCCTCAAAATCGGCGCGCCCCGTAATGCGATGCAGACGCAGCAGGTTCATCAGCGCAACCGAATTGCCCGAAGGTTCGGCCCCATCGTAATCATCTTTCAAACGGATCAGCCGCGCCGCGTCGGCCTGCGCCGAAGCATAAAACCCACCCCCCGCGGAGTCTTCCAGAAGCTCCCGCTGTTTGTCCGTAAGTTCGACGGCCCGAGCCAGATATTCAAACTCGAACGTGGCTTCATAGAGATCGATCAACGCTTGTACAAAGAACGCGTAGTCGTCGAGCATCCCGTCTATTCCCGCGACACTCCCGGAGATGTCCGCCCGATACCGTCGCAGCAGAGTGCCATCCGCCCGCCGCAGAGTATTGAGGATGAAACCGGCTGCCTGACGCGAAGCAGCCGCGTAAAGAGGTTCATCGAAGATCGCCGAAGCCTTCGCAAACGCCGAAATCATCAGGCCGTTCCACGAAGTCAGCACCTTATCGTCGAGATGCGGCCGCACACGCCTTGCGCGCGCCGCGAACAGTCTACGCTCGGCTTCGGCCAGCGCATGCGCAATCTCCCCCACCTCGCGATCGAAATGCCGCGCCGTCTCTTCGAGCGTATGCGCCTGGAACAAAATATTCAGGCCCGTGAACTCGTGGTGCGGATCGTTGCGCACGTTGCCCGTGGGCTCCATGCCGTAGCGGAACGCAAACCACCGCCCGCGTTCCTCGCCCAAAAGCTCCACCACTTCCCCCCACGGCCATACATAGAAGAAGCCCTCGCTCTTCTCGTTCGGTTTCGCCGCATCGACCGCGCTGTCGGCATCCTCCGCCGACCAGAAGCCGCCCTCATCCGACGTCATCTCGCGCATCACATAATCGAGCGTGCGCCGCGCCGCCATCTCCATCGCCTCGTTGCGCGTAATCTGAAACGCTTCGAGATACGACACCACCAGCTGCGCCTGATCGTACAGCATCTTTTCGAAATGCGGCACGAACCAGTATTCATCTACCGAATAGCGATGGAAGCCGCCGCCCAGCTGATCGTTCATGCCGCCTTTCTCCATGGCGATCAACGTGGTCGCGACCATATCCAGAGCTTCCTCGTTGCCTGTCCGCTTCCCGTAACGCAGCAGAAAATTATGCACCGAAGGCCGCGGGAATTTCGGCGCGCCGCCGAATCCGCCCAATCGCGAATCGAACGAGCGGCGAAACTGCTGGAACGCGCTGTCCATCACCGCCGTGTCCACTTGCCCCGACCCGGACGTGGACTTTTCCGCCTGCGCCCGCAGTTGCTCCATCACCTGCGAGCTCGATTCCAGAATGCGCGCCCGATCGTTCTTCCACGCCTCCGCAATGCGCTCCAGCACTAACGGAAAGCCCGCCCGCCCATAACGGTTATCGGGTGGAAAATAGGTGCCGCCGACGAACGGTTTCAGATCCGGTGTAAGCCATACCGACATCGGCCAACCCCCGCCGCCGGTGGTCGCCTGCACATAGCTCATGTAGATGCGATCGATATCGGGGCGTTCCTCGCGGTCCACCTTCACCGCCACGAACCAGCGATTCATCAACTCCGCAATGGCGTCGTTCTCAAACGACTCGTGCTCCATCACGTGGCACCAGTGGCAGGTCGAATAGCCTATGGAAAGAAAAATCGGCTTGTCTTCACTTCGCGATTTTTCGAACGCCTCATCCCCCCACGGATACCAATCCACGGGATTGTGGGCGTGCTGCTGAAGATACGGGCTCTTTTCGGAAACAAGGCGATTCGAGTGCATTAAGTGAATGTAGAACAGGCGCTTCCGCCGGTTCATTCTTCCTTGCGCTAGAGCAGCCGGAAATTCACTTCAATCTGCGCCCGGACGTTCACCGCCTGGCCACCCTTCATACCCGGCTTGAACTTCCATTTCTGAACCGCTTCCATGGCTTTCTCATCGAGCCCCATGCCGAGGCTCTTCAGCACATGGATATCGCGCGCGTGGCCCTCGGTATCCACAATCACCGACAACAAAACTGTCCCGCTGTACTTTGCCTTGCGGGCTTCTTCCGAATACTCCGGATCCACCTTAAACAGCACCGCCGGAGCGCTGACGCCGCCGCCCACGCGGAACACGCCGCCGCCAATTCCGCCGCCCGAACCGGGTCCAAAACCGCCTCCACTGCCCGAACCCAGGCCGCCGCCGCTGCCACTGCCCATGCCGCCGCCCGAGCCGTTGCCGTTCGAGCCATTCATCAGCTTGGCCAGCGGATCGCCCCAGTTATTCAGATTATTCTGCGGAAGCGGCACATCCGGCATAATGAGCGACGGATCCATTTCCAGCTTCGGCTTATGGTCCACAATCATCGGAGGTACGAACTGCTTTGTCGATGGCTTCGGCGCCTGACCCTTCGACACCGGTAAAGCCTCGCGCGCCCCACCGCCGCCCCCGCCGCCCATGGTGTTATTTTTCGGCTTGACTTCGGGAACATAAGGCTTCAGATTCGGATCCACCAGGTCGAACTTCTGCTTGATAGCCTTCTGTACCGTGCTGCTGGTAAATCCCCACATCAAAAGGCAGAACACGCTGACATGGATCGCCACCGAATAGTACCTGGACTTCGGATCTTTGGCGTAAAGCCCCCAGATATCCTTCACCGCCACCGGCTTCGAAGTAAGCTCCAGAGGCGGCAGTTTTTCCGGCTTGATCAGATCGTGAATCGCCAGGTAAAGCGACTTGTACCACGGAATTTCGGTATTCTGCGGGACCAGCATCCTGCTCAGATGATCGTCGGGTTGGAAAACGTCGGCCATGTCGCTCAAACCAATCCTGTCAGCCGCCCTTCAGGGCCGCTCTATTGCTTTTCAGACGAGAGCATATGCACTCGGGTTTCCGAATCTGGAAGGAGAGAGTGAACAAACGCTCCCGCCTGAAGTTTAACATACATTAAATGGTATAGACGACCGCCGGACCCGTGGGTTCCAGTACCCGGAACCTCGCAAATCCCCTCCGATTCCGCTTAACTGGAGATCGAGCATGCAGTTGCTACCTTACCTCCGGAAACACACTGCGGTCACGATGCTCAAAAACCGGGTGATGGTAAAGGGTCGAACCTTCACCCGGTCCACTAATGTAGAGTAGGCGTTTTCGCCTGCGCTCTTTCCCGATTAAAACGGAACGTCGTCGTCCGTAATCCCTTGCGGATAGTCGTCCTGCACCGCCGCCGGCTGCGGAGGGGCTGAACGCTGCGCCGTACGCGGCATCGACACCGGCTGCTGCGAATATTCGTCGCCACGCCCACCGCCGCCGCCACCTTGGCCGCCGAGCAAAATCACCTCCTCGGCAATCACCTCCGTCGAATAGACCTTCTTGCCGTCCTTATCTTCATAACTGCGGGTCTGGATCCGGCCCTCCACGTAGACCTGCTTGCCTTTAGTCAAGTAGTTGGCCAGGTTCTCGGCCTTCCAAAGGACCACGTTGGTCCAGTCCGTCTCGTCCTTCCATTCGCCCGACTGCTGATCTTTCCACCGCCGGTTGGTGGCTACCGAGAAGCGGGTGACAGCCGCTCCGCCGGGCGTGAATTTAGTTTCCGCATCCCGCCCGAGATGCCCGATGAGAATTACCTTGTTGACACTGCGCGATGCCATATAACCCTGCAATGTAACACGAACCACCCCGGTGGGGACAGATTTCCGATCTGTCCCAGCTCTTATGGCTTGACGAAAACCAAAACCGGAATCTGGCTTGCGCTCGCGCCCACCCCGTTGTGAGCCCCCAGAGGCCCCGCCTGCACACCATTCAAAGTCAGCGTCACGTTCATCGGCTGCGGCCATGCAATCGTCTCCGGTACCCGCGCCACAATCTGCCCGATTCCCGAGATCGCCTCGGGTTGGTCCGTAAACGCGTCCACTTCAACCGAGTATTCGCCATCGAATACCGCGGCGGTCACCGCATCGAAGCCGGGATTCGCACCCGTGAATTGCCCCGTGTACCGATTGCCCGCGGCGGTGCCGATTCCGTTGACAAACAGCGTGAACGAAGAGCCGGCCGCCGCTGGATTCGTACATGAATTCACCGACCCGTCCTCATTGAGCGCCAGCGCGCCCAGCACGGGACTGCCGATCTGTAAGTTGGCGCAAGTGAGACCGGTCAAGGCCGACGCCACAAACAGGCTGGGATTTTGCGCCACCACGGCGAAAGTCCGTGTTTCCAGCACGGAGCCGTTGTAGATCGCCTGCATCGTCGTCGATGGATTTTCCTTGACCTCAAACGGCACCTGCACGTTGACCTGCGTCGCCGAAGCGTAGAGGATCGGCGCAGGCTGGCCATCGAAGGTCACACTGACGCCGCCCAGCGATGTGGGCACCCCCGACCCTCCGCCTATTAGCCCTACCACCGGCTGGCTCGGACCGATCCCGTTTCCGTAGAGCGTAATCAGCTGCCCCGGGGCGGCCGGACCCAGCAGTATCATGCTGGTCGCATCCGTCACGCATCCCACCGGGCTCGCCGCAACCGAGAAATTCGTGCGCTCGAGAAACGCCCCGGATACCGTCGGCTGCGACACCGCGGGGTCATACACCACTCCCGGCGTCAACGGAACGTCCGGCATCCCGCTCGCTCCCCCCACATAGACGTTTCCCTGCGCATCGACGGTGGAACTGACTGACGCCAGAACATACTGCGCCGGCGTCCCGACAGGCAGAAACCTGGTCCCGAGCACGCTGCCATCCTGGCTGGCGATGCGCGCGATCCATGCGCCCGCGCCGCCCGGCAAACATTGCGCCGGCGTATTGTCCGGAGCGGGCGGCACTGGTACCGGAGTCCAGGGAGCTAACGTTCCCTGGCCCGGCGCGAACGTGCCCGCTTCAATCAGATTGCCCTGCGCATCGATAGCCAGATTCGACCCATTCCCCGGCGGCACACCTTGCGGAACGGACAGGAGAACTTTCGATAGAGTCGGATCGAGCTCCGTCGTAAAAGTATCGGAACCCACCTTCCCCTGCGTGTACGGATAGTCCGTCGAGGGAGTGTCGCCCGTCAACCAGATATTCCCCGACGCGTCGATCGCCATTCCGGCGTTGTAGGCACCCAGCGAGCCGGTGACGAAGGTGGAACCAACGAGCGTGGACCCGTCGGCGCTCAGCTTCGAGACGTATTGCTCGCCAGCGGAGCCTTCACTGAAGCAAGGAGGACCCCCACAGTAAAAATACGGCGTATAGGTGGTTTGGAACGCTCCGGGAGTGGTTGGGTAGTACGGGGCGGGATTCGGCGACGCCGGAAACGACGTGCCCGCGACGAAGATATTACCCGAACCATCGAACGCAAGGCTGGAACCACCCACGCCAACCGACGAGAAGGCGAGCTTCGTTCCGGTGGGGTCGAGCTTGGTTATGAACGGAGGATAGCTGTTCCACTCATTCACGTAAGCTCCCGCCGTGGTGGGGAAGCCCGTTCCGCTGCCGCCGCCCGAGACGATTGCATCGCCGCTGCCGTCAACCGCAATAGATTGAGGGTTTGCACCCGCTCCATTCGAAAAGAAGGTCGAGTAGACGATCATGCCACTGCTCGCGATCTTGGTGACAAACGGAAACTGCGCGTTTACCGTAGTGGGACCCGGCGCATGGGGAACGGTTGGAAAGTCGGACGCATCCGTGTATCCCGTGACATACGCGTTACCTGCCGGGTCAACCGTCATGGCGCCGCCGTAAGTAGGGGAGGAGCCGCCCAGATAGACCGTATACGTGACCGCTGTCGCCGATGGATTGAGGCGGAGCACGAACAGCTCCTGGTTATAGCCCGCGTCTTCCGGGTCCGAGCCGCTGGTCGCAGTCACCCCATACACATAGATGAAGCCCTCGGCATCGGTTTTTACCTGCAGGACGGAGCTGTTTGCCTTCAAAAACGTGGAAAACGGGGCCAGACCGACTGGGACCTGGCCCATCAAAAAGGTTGCGGACACGAGCAGCGCAGCGGCTGCCGATGAAACCTTACGGATCATGGCATCTTTCAGGAGCACGGACAACACCAGACCCAGGCACCGCTATATTACTGACCCGCCTGAAGGTCGCCAGGCCCGACCGGGGCATTTTGCGGATCCATTGGGTCGTGAAAACACACCCGCAAATGTAGAGTAGGCGTTTTCGCCTGCGCTTTTACCGAAAATGGTAAGTTAAGGAAAACGCATGCAAAAAGACGTTCTACTCGATATCGTGAAGCAGAACCAACTTACCAGCTCCTTCTCTTTTGACCGAGTTACTGAAGAAAATGCGCACCTGCGGCTCAACGATAAAACAGCGTCGATCGGCTTCATTTTTCGCCACATCGGTGAAACGATCAATCTATTCGGTCATTTCCTGGGTATGCCGACCGACGTAAAAAATACCACCATAGGTCAAATCGATTCCGGTCGGCATGATGATATCGGCCATAGCAGAGAATTGATTGAGCGAGGATACAAAATGCTTCGGGACTTAGTGGAAAACAGTTCCGATGAGGACTGGCTGAAACCAGTCGATACTCCTTTCTTTGGCACTGTTTCCCGAGCAAGATTGTTCGCTCATACGCTTTTTCATACTTCAAATCATGCCGGACAGATCTCTCTGACACTGTCGAGGGGGAGCCAGATCGCCCCTAATGTGCGATAGGCGCTTCCGCCTGTCGATCCCGGTCACAAAAATCTTAAGCACTGGTTTCAACCACATACCCGTTTTCAACTCTTGGTCCCCCGCCCTCCATGCTACTTCTGAGGCCGAGGAGAACCACAATGTCGTTCAACAAAGAACTCAAAGATCAACGCAGCTTAGACAAAGACAAGAAAAATCTGGAGAAGCTGCATCAACTTCTCTCCGACCGCCAGCAACGCGCCAATGAAACTAACGCGCTCAAATCGACCGGACCCCGCACCGAAGAAGGCAAACAGCGAGTACGCCTCAACGGCCTCCGTCACGGACTCACCGGCCAGGTCACCATCATGACCGACGATAATCGCCGCGAGCACGACGATTTCTGCAATCCAATCCTCGCCCGCCTAAACCCCGACGGCCCCCTCGAGCTCCAGATCGCCAATCTCATCACCCACGACCACTGGCGTCTCAACCGCATCCATTCCATCGAGGACGGCATCTTCGCCCTCGGCCACACCTACCCGAAAAATCAGATCGATTCCGGAGCCCCCCAGGCCGATGTAGCGCTCAGCGAAGCAACTACCTTCATGCGCAGCGCCAAAGAGATCCTCCTCCTCACCACCTACACCGCACGCACCAATCGCAGCCTCGAAAAAAACATGGCCGAGCTCCGCCGCCTCCAGGCCGAACGCAAAGCCCAGCTCGAAAAGGATCTCGAAGAAGCCCAGCTCCTGCACCAACTCGCTGAAAGCAAACGAGAGACCTTCGACCCCGCAAAAAATGGCTTTGCATTTTCAGCGATAGAACTCAACTTTCTTGTGGACCGAAATCGCCAGCTGAACGAGGCGAGAGAGCTCTCAAAACCGCCCAAACCAATCAAAAAAGCCGCCTGAAAACCATGAAAACCCACTAACCGCATGGCACTCTCTATACACCCCAGGAGAACTGTGCCATGTGGAACAGGCGCTTCCGCCTCTTCATCCGTTTTCGACGGCGTCCCGGTCCCCGCCTACTTGTAATATTTCACCGGCGTAGGATTCAATTGCGGAAATTGCCGCTGGTGCCAGTACGGCCACGGCGCCGGCAGTTCGCTCGCCCGGTCGAGCCGCGCCACCTGATCGGCCGTCAGATTCCACCCCACCGCGCCCAGATTCTGCCGCAGCTGTTCCTCATTGCGCGCGCCAATGATGAGGCTCGAAACCGTCGGGCGTTGCAGCAGCCAGTTGAGCGCAATCTGCGGCACGGTCTTGCCGGTTTCTTTGGCGATCTCGTCCAGCGCATCGACTACGGTGTAAAGATACTCATCGGGCATCTGCGGCCCCTGCTCCGCGGTCTTATGCAACCGGCTCTGCGCCGGCAGCGGCTGTCCACGGCGGATCTTACCGGTCAACCGCCCCCAACCCAGCGGACTCCAGATGGTGGCCCCCACTCCCTGGTTCAGGCCCAACTGCATGAGCTCCCACTCATAATCGCGGCCCACCAGCGAATAATAAACCTGGTGCGACCCGTACTTCGCCCACCCATATTTCTCCGCAATGGCAATCGACTTCATCAGGTGCCAGCCGGAAAAATTCGAGCACGCGATGTAGCGCACCTTACCGCTCTCGACCAGAGTGTTCAGCGTATAAAGCGTCTCCTCGATCGGAGTCAGTGCGTCGAAGCCGTGCAGGTGATAGACATCGATGTAGTCGGTGCCAAGACGGCGCAGGCTCGCCTCACAGGCGGAGATCAGATGGTACCGTGACGAACCGAAATCATTGGGGCCGTCGCCCATCGGAAAGGTGGCCTTGGTGGAAATAATCGTGTCCTTGCGGCGCTTGCCGATCGCTTCTCCAAGCACTTCTTCGGACAGCCCCGCGGAATAAATATCGGCGGTGTCGAAATAATTCACGCCGGCATCAAGGCAGATGTCGACAATGCGGGCCGCCTCCGCCCCGGCGCTGCCGCCCCAGGCCTGAAAGAATTCCCCGCGTCCGCCGAACGTAGCGGCGCCGAAGCAGAGAACGGGAACTTTAAGTCCGGTGTTGCCCAGTTTGCGATGTTCCATAATCCCCGATCTTATTACGCCGCCGTCTACCGGTCGTTCCCACGCGCGGTGATGAGAACGTGGGGCAGATTGGTAATCTGCGGCGGATTGGCAATCCGCCTGTGCGGGATCAACCAATCGTCCCGACATATCAACTAATCACCATCGAAAAAAAGGTACTCACACGGTCTTACAAACAGATGCCGCGGATTCGATGGCGGCAAGAATCTCTGGCGGCTGGCTATTTTGCACCCCGATAGGCTCGATACCCAGCATGGCAGCGTATTCTTTGCCGTTCTCAGGTTGGCCCACGCTGGCATCAAGCCGTGGCGCGCCTGCCGATCCGCAAAAAGAGTTGGCGCCATCTTGCGCCGCCACCCGCATTAGCCAGAAACGCAGCCGCGGATTGACCTTCTTAATCTCGGTATCCCACAGCCGCTAAAGATCGAAGAGCTTCTGCTCGCGCCGGAGTATATATTGGCGTCGCACCAGATCCTGCGGATTCGTGGTGCGCGGCAGATCGTGCCCCGAGTAATCATGGAATAAGTTCTGGCGACTCGCGCAGTAACACACGCCGGAACCCGACCAGCGATTACTGAAATCCCATCTACCTTATAAGTGTGGACAATCTCGGTCGTCACATCCGTCACGAACTCGAAGTTATAAGCTCCCAGCGCGCAGTTACCCCAAAGCGTCGTGTCCGCCCAATGGCGCCGCTTCCCTCCGCGTCCACCGCGATCCATTCGGCAGTGATCCATTCGGCAGTGAAACGGGACTTTGGTGAGGTAGCAGGCCACGCAACCACCGGCGGAGAGGCAGGCTGCGTCGGGATGCACGCGGCGGAAGTAATCGAGCCAGAAGGCGGGGGAGTCGGTACCCCGTGCGCCCTTCGTAAGAGCCAACGCCGCCGTTCACGCCGTCGATTGCTGGATAAACGCGCTTCGGTTGTTCACAAATGTTAACTTCCGGCTATAGGGTACTACTTTGATTAGGACTATGGTTCATATTGATTATTAATCGCCAGCCACCGAGAATCAGAACAGATGACAATCAACAAGCGGCGGCAGGAGCGCAAGGCCACCGATTGCACCGTGGAGCTGACGTGGAAGTCCGAAACGCATCAGCAAAGCTTTGAAAAATGCCGCGCGGTCGATCTTTCCGATGGCGGCGTCGCTATCGAGTGCCCGGAAGCGATTCCACTCTCCGCCAACGTAATCATCTGGGCGCCCGCCTTTCAGGTAGCCGCGCTGGCACAGGTGCGGCACTGTTCGTGGAAGCAAACCATCTACGTGCTTGGTCTGCGATTTGTCGCTAAAACCACCACGGTCGAGGAAGATCCGTGCGCGCCCGATCATTATGAAATCCTGCGGCTCAATCCCTTCGCCGATCGGGATACGGTCGAACGCGTCTATCGCACCCTGGCCAAGCGCTTCCATCCGGATAACCAGAAGACCGGCGATGCCGAGGCGTTTCTCCGCATCAGCGAGGCCTATCGTGTACTCGCCGACCCCGCGAGACGGCAGAAATACGATGCGGAACGGGAGTCGAACAAGAAGAATCCGCGCTTCCAGCTGGCCTCGCCGGAATTTTTCTGGGGGATTGTTGGCGAGCAGAATCGCCGCCTGGCCATACTCTGTCTCCTCTATCGGAAGCGTACCAGCAATTGGGAGGCTCCCGGCATGACGCTGCTCGAACTGGAGGCGCTTACCGGCTGTACGCGGGAGGAACTCGGCTTTACCCTCTGGTACCTCTGCGAACACAGGCTGGCAAAAGCCGGCGACAGCATGGAGTACTGCGTCACCGCCGAAGGCGTCGATTACGTTGAGAACAAGATCCCGGAACACCGCTCCGACCTCCGCGCCCTCGCCGCCGTCACGACCCCCAGGCAACCCGAAATGCTCGAAACGGCTTAAGAAAAAGCAGATTATTAATGATTGTCCGTTGTAGCGTAGGCGTTTTCGCCTGCGCTCTTCTGGATAAAGAGTTTTTCCGCGGCCTCTGCCAATCGGCCGCGTGGCGCGCGGCTTTCACCAAACCTTACAAGCCTTCTCCCTCACCATAGGCTGCCCCAGCTTGCACGAAAACGCGTAGGCTCGGACACTTTATTGGGCCACATTGTCCCCATGCCTCAACCTTTCATCGGCAGTTTCTTGTTGATCAGCCGCCGCAGACCTTCTTCCGCTGCGCCATCATTCGGCATCATGATGTTCTTGATCGGCACAAAGATCGCGGTGCAGTTCGGATCGCCGAGTTGTAAGGCTAATTTCGCTAGTGAAGCATAAGCCTCTGCGTCCGAGGTACTCCTCGACTCGTCCAAAAGATCATTGAACAAATCGAGATAAGCGCAGGCATGATGTTCAACCCAGGCCTTCTTCTGTTCTTGCTGTGGCAATTGGGAAAGAGCATATTGATCACCGTCGGCATATCGTGCAGGAACGCAGGTCACTCGGATGATGTGGGGGCCAGCCTTTACGACAGTCAGCGCGGAGTGATCGGCCGAGACGAAATACATCGGATCTTCTTTTCCATCAAATTTCTTGCGCCATCCACGTTCTCCCGCGGCTCGTAATTCCTCTTCACTAAACAGGTGCGCTTCCCGCTGCATGATAACGATGGACCGCATCTTCGGGGTCTCCGAACGTGACGCCATCGAGACCAGGCTTTTGAACATTTTCACAAGCTTCATGGGCTTATCCCTTGAGAAGAACCTTCATCACCCTTCGCCTCGCGCGCAAAAATACGACGAGAGCCGGGGGCATCAGGCAGGCACGCGTGAGCGACGGCTGGCGTTTCTATTTCAGAGCGTCCACGGCACCCGCCGCATAGCCGGACAGATTTGGCCCCACTCATTCACCAAACCTTACAAGCCTTCTCCCTCACCATAGGCTGCCCCAGCTTGCACGAAAACGCGCTCTGAAATTCGGGCATATTCGACACTACCCCGTTAACCCGGTACTCCAGCGGCGAATGCGGATCGGTGATCGCGCCCATGCGAAGGTTCTCTGGCCGCTCCGTGCCGCACGCCCATTGCGCCATCCCGATGAAGAACCGCTGATCGGGCGTAAGTCCATCGATCGGCGCCAGCACTTTGCCTTTATTCGCCGCCTTCCACGCGATGTAAGCCAGCAAAGTCCCCCCCAGATCCGCAATGTCTTCGCCATTGGTCAGCTTGCCGTTGATCTTGATATCGTCGACGACCTTGAACTGAGAGTATTCGTCCACCACGCACTGCGCGCGCTGCTGGAATTCGGCGGCATCCGTCTTCGTCCACCAGTCATGCAGATTGCCTTTCGCGTCATACTGGCGGCCTTCGTCGTCAAACCCGTGCGTCAGTTCGTGGCCGATGGTAGCGCCCGTGTTGCCGTAGTTCGGCGCATCGTCCATCTTCGGATCGAAGAGCGGGGGCTGCAAAACGCCTGCGGGGAAGTTGATGTCGTTCATCTGCGCATCGTAGTAGGCGTTCACCGTGGGCGGCGACATCTGCCACTCGGAACGATCCACCGGCTTACCGATCTTATTCAGATCCCGGTGCGATTCGAACGCCGTCGCGCGCTCCACATTCCCCAGAAAATCGTCGGGCCGAATCACCACCGAACTATAATCGCGCCACTTATCCGGATACCCGATTTTGTTCACGACAGCATGCAGTTTGAGCACCGCCTGCCGCTTAGTGGCCGGGCTCATCCAGGGTAGAGCGTCGATCTCGCTTTGCATGGCGGCTTCCACCTCTTTCGTCATGGCGAGCGTGCGCGCCTTGGTCTCCGGCGTGAAAGTTTTCTCTACAAATACCTGGCCGAGCGCCTCGCCCAGATTGTGATCGACCAACTGCACGCAGCGCTTCCACCGTGGAGGCATAGCAGTGACGCCGCGCAGATACCTGCTCGAAAAATTAAACTCGGCGTCCGCAAACGCGGATGAAAGAAAGCGCGCTTTGGCATGCACCACGTGCCAGCGCAGATAAGCTTTCAGATCGTCGAGAGAATCCGTCTTCAGCTGCGTCTCGAGTTCCCTATAGAAAGCGGGTTGCGCAACATTCACCACCTTGATGGATGGTGCCTGCATAGCCGCCAGATATTCACTCCAGCGGAATGAAGGCGTCAGCGCCTGCAACTGCGAGGGCGTCATCTTATGAAACAGCTTGTAAGGATCGCGCCGTTCCACCCGCGTCAGCGAAGCCTGGGCCAACGCCGTTTCGATGCGCATCACGGTCTTCGCCTCAGCCGCGGCATTCTCCGCCGAATCCCCAAGCAGCCGCAGCATCTCTGCAACATGTGCGACATACTTCTGCCGGATCTCCTCCGACTTCGCATCCGTCTTGGTGTAGTAATCGCGATCCGGCAAACCCAGGCCGCCTCCATCCGCGTAAGCGATCACCGATGACGAATCGGCGTAATCCTGATTCGACGCAAAATCGAAAAGCATGCTGCTCGCGTAGAGCGTCAGGTGCTGCTGGCCCAGAAACGCCGGCAGATCGCGCAAAGATTTCAATGCGGCAATCTGGCGCAGTGTAGGCTCAAGAGGAGCCGCCCCCGCCTTCTCCGCCGCCGATTCATTCATGCAAGCGGCAAAAAAATCGCCGATCTTCTGCTGATTCGCCGTGCGCGCCGCCCCGCCCTGCCCCGCCTGCAGCAACAGGCCCCACAGAAACAGTTCGTTCTCGTAAGTCAGCTTGGCGTAGACGTCCCAACGCGCCTGGTCGGCCGGAATCGGATTATCTTTGATCCACGTCCCACAGGCGTATTGATAAAAATTCTCGCAGGGCTGCGCGGTGCGGTCCATCGCATTGAGGTCAAGGCTCGGCGTGTAAGGCAGCGAGGTGAGCGGTTGCTGGGCGAAGAGCGCGGGAACAATGAAAATGGCGATCGGAACAAAACGCATGCCTTAGTTTACCGGCATGTGATACAAGGGGGACATGAGGCTGCCCGCGGCGTTGGTCAAGGCGTTGAAGCTCAACCCGGGCGACGAGGTTGAGGTTCGCGTCGCGCCCACCCGCGAATTTGAAATCGCGCCCGGTATGACGAAGAAAAAGGCGCTCCGCCAAATCCGCGATCTTCAGGTCGAATTCCCGCCCGATTTCAAGTTCGATCGGGATGCAGCCAACGAACGATAGCCCTTTTCTCGATTCCAACACCCTCGGAGGAGTTGAACGAGTGTTCTGACCGCACATGTGCGGCAGGTTGGTCGAGGCTGCGGAGAAACCCCTTTATTCAAAAAAGCGGTCGCGGTAGGGGTGCCGGGGAACCGGCATCCCTACCGCGACCCAATCTACTTTTCCGCAGCCTCTGGTAACTTGCGGCCGATTGGTAATTGGCCTGTGCCGGATCGATCGTTAACGGGCCGCGCCGCAAAGCTGCCGCTTAAATCCGCCCCCGGATCGCCGCCCGTCACCGCCAGAGCGGCATGCGGCGCCTGAATCCCCGCGTGCGAATAAAAACCTCTTCCACCCCACCCGCCTCCAGAGCCTCCAGCAATTTACGCGCAACCAATCGCCGCGCCCGCTCCGCCGGATCCTGCACCGCCCGCACCAGCGCCGCCTCTACCACCTTCGCCGCTTCCCCGTCCATCGCCAGCACCTCCTCGAGCAGCGCGCCCTCAATCTCGCGCTCCCGCGCATAACGCCCAAACGCATCCTGCGAATCCGGCCCGCGAAATTCCCCATCCTCGAACGCAACGCAGTCGAGCGACGCCCGGATCTGCAGCATCTTCCGCAAATTATCCAGATTCATGCGCCCGCGCGTAGTCGCCGAAACATCGCCGCGCACCACCAGCGCCGTGTAATCCGGCTCCGCACACACGAATCGCCTCACACCCGGCCGGAAATCGGCCTTTTGCGGATTGCGCAAAGTATCCGCATAATGCACTACTGAATATTGCTTCGCGCGCGCCCCCACCATATCGAAGCGCACTCCCATCAGCGCAATCGTTCGCGTGGAATTGTTCTCCACGATTACCGAAAATGGCAGCGCCGGCAGCAGCAACTCGCGCGGCGCCCGGCCCAGAATGTCAAACAGCCCCTCGCTGAACGCGGGCGAATCCGGCCCGTGAACCGCAACCCCGGCGACGCTCGACACCAGCACCTTCATAGCGTCTTATGATTGTAGACGAAAGTGATTGAATCCACGGAACATAAACAGGAGGATAACCAGCTCTCGCGTAAGCTCACCGCTCACGTGAAAGCCGCCGGTTGAGCGTCCAAACTCAGTCCAAAGTTGTTGGACAAAGTGCTGAGCGCGCTGCCGCGATTCGCCAATCCGAACGTCCTTGTCGGCTTCGACACCGCCGACGACGCCGGAGTGTTTCTCATCAACGCCGATCTCGCCCTCGTGCAGACCGTCGACTTCTTCACACCCATCGTCGACGATCCTCTCACCTTCGGCGCCATCGCCGCCGCCAACGCGCTGAGCGATGTCTACGCGATGGGGGGGGCGCCCCTTTCCGCCCTCTCGATAGTCGCCTTCCCGGCCGATGGCGACATGGAAGTCCTCGGCGAGATCATGCGCGGCGGTCTCGAGAAAATGCGCGAAGCCGAGTGCGCTCTGCTCGGCGGCCACAGCGTCGCTGATCCTGAAATTAAATTCGGCTACGCGGTCACCGGCACCGTTCACCCCGCACGCATCAAAGCCAACAGCGGCGCTCAAGCTGGCGATGCGCTGGTTTTCACCAAGGCCCTCGGCACCGGGGTCATTGGCACCGCCCTCAAACGCGGCATCGCCAGTCCCGAAAGCGTGGAGGCCGCCACCCGCTCCATGCTCATGCTCAATCGCGAAGCCTGTGCCGCCATGCTGCGCTTCGACGTCCATGCATGCACCGACGTATCCGGTTTCGGCATGATCGGCCACGCGCGTGAAATGGCGCTCGCGAGCGACGTTACGCTTGAAATTGAAACCGCCGCCGTCCCCCTGCTCCCCGGCGCGCTCGATGCCGTGAAAGCCGGCGCTATCCCGGGCGGCCTCAAAAACAACCGCGAATTCGCCTCCTGCGCGGTCGACGCCAAATCCTCCATCGATAGCGCGCTGCTCGATCTTCTTTACGATCCGCAGACCTCCGGAGGCCTCCTCATCGCCCTGCCGGAACGCGACGCCGCCGCTCTTGAACGCATCCTCCCCCGCGCCCGCCGCATGGGACGAGTTGTGGCGCGCGACAATAGTAAGGCAATATGTTTGATCTGAGCTATGTCTGATATAAACCACGACCCGGTTATCATCGCCCTCGATTTCGATTCCCCCCGCGAAGCCGACGCTCTGGTCGCCGCCCTCGGGGATTCCGCCGGTTTTTATAAGGTAGGCATGGAACTCTTCGCCGCCGCCGGCATGGACTACGTGCGCTGCCTCGCCGACCGCGGCAAGCGCGTTTTCCTCGATCTCAAGTATTACGATATCGGCGAAACCGTGCGCCGCGCCGTCGCCCTGGTGGCCCGCTCCGGCGCTTCTTTTCTCACCCTCCACGCCGTCGGGCAGGTTATGCGTGCCGCCGTCGAAGCCCGCGGAGACGCCGATCTCAAACTCCTCGCCGTCACCGTCCTCACCAGTTTCGATCAGCTGGACGTGGAAGAAATGGGATACACCTGCACGGTCGGCGAACTCGTCTCCAAACGCGTCAAACAAGCCATACGCGCCGGCATGGATGGCATCGTGGGATCTCCCGTTGAAGCCTGCGCCATCCGCCTGGCCGCCGGTCCCGATGCCATCCTGGTCACGCCCGGAGTCCGTTCGCGCGGCGCCGCCAAAGGCGATCAGAAGCGCGTGGCAACGCCTGCTGAAGCCCTTCGGGACGGAGCCGACTACATCGTGATCGGTCGCCAGGTGACGCGCGCGGCCGACCCCTTGGCCGCCCTCCAGTCCATCCACGACGAACTCCGTTAAGCGTGGAACTTCTGGATCACTTCCTAGCGAACTACGGTTACTTCGCAATCTTTTTTCTGCTCATGCTCGGCATCGTCGGCCCTTTGATTCCCGACGATACAATTCTGGTTCTCTCCGGCCTCGCCGTGCATCGCGGTCAATTGCAGTTGGGCACCACTATCGCCGTCGCCTACGCCGGGAGCCTTTGCGGCATCACCCTGAGCTACACGCTCGGTCGCACCGGCGCCATCTACGTCCTCGAGCGTTTTCCGCCCGTCGAAAGATGGGTAAACCGCCATCTCCCGCAGGTGCAGACATGGTTCGAGCGTTACGGCAAGTGGACTCTGTTCTTCGGCTACTTCATCGCCGGAGTGCGCCACTTCACCGCGCTCGCCGCCGGCATGAGCAACGTGCGCCTCAAGACCTTCGCGCTGTTCGCCTGGCCCGGAGGCCTCGCCTGGGTAATTTCCTTCATCTCCATCGGCTACTTCCTGGGAGCCGAGTGGGAACAAATCCATCGCCGCTTCAATCGGGGAGCATTGATCGGAGCTGCCCTCGTGGCCGCCATAGCACTAATCGCCTGGTACCTTCGAAGGAAGAAAGCCAACCTCTAAGCAAGCCATGTGGAACAGGCGCTTCCGCCTGTTCATTTTTCCCCTCGAGTACATTTTGTCTATCTTGAGGCAATCGAGCGGCAGCGTCGGCAAGTGCTCAAACGATCGACCACCCGTCCCGCAGCCGTCCGATCGCGCAGTCCGAAAGCCAGCGCCGCCGTCAGCAGACTGACGCCGAATCCCGCCACTACATCCGCCGCGTAATGGTAGCCCCCGTAGATCGTCGCGATGGAAACGCTGCACGCATAGAGCAACATTCCCCAACCAAATATGCGCCTGTCGGGGAGAACCGCGAACAATCCCCAGGCCGCCGAAAAGGCCGACGACACATGCGCGCTGGGAAATACCGCGCTATGAATCGTCGCCGAATTCAGCAGCCACAAATTAGCGCGGCGAAACCATGTCATTATGACCACGGGATCGGCCAACAGCCGAGGGGGCACCGAAGGGAAGAACGGAAACATCGCGTAGGACAGCAGCGTGCCAGAGAGGTAAACCACCATCCAGCGGTCCACCGCCATCCGCCGGTGCGTTAACCAAAGCGTCAGAACGCAGAACGCGCCCGTGCCGTATACGAGCAGATAACACAGTTCCAGAAATGCCGGCCCCACCGGGCCCAACGCTTCCACCGCACGGGCCAGGCCCACCTGGGTCAACAGCCATTGGTTCTGACCAAGCCACAAATGCTCCCGTTCCAGCGTGTAGCGCGCAGGCGTAAACCAGTCCATCTCCCGGAAGGCCACCAACGTGAACCCGAGCGGTGTCCAGTCGCGAAGCTGGCCGAATATGGGCCGGCCGGAGTCGCGCTCGGCCTGCGCCAGAACAACGATCGCCAGCCCAACCAGCGCCAGCACATAAAAAGGTTTGTAACCGAGATAAGGCCGTCCGGGAAAGAAGAAACAAAGCGCCGCCACGTACGCAAAGTAAGCGATCAGCAACCATTCCGACGCTCGCAGCCGCATAAAACGCTAGTCTAAGAGTAGCGTGTGGCGGCGAAGACGCAAGAAAATTCAGCGGACGGCGCGCGAGGTCCGCATGTTTGCGCGCGCTATGCAGGAGGGGGTTCACCCGGTCCTCGCGCAGATCGTCCCCATCCGCCGCTGTAATCTCGATTGCGCCTATTGCAACGAGTACGACAAGGTCTCGAACTCCGTCCCGCTCGATGCCATGCTGCGCCGCATCGACAAACTGGCCGCACTTGGCTGTTCCATCGTCACCCTGAGCGGAGGCGAGCCGACTCTCCACCCGCAGCTCGACGCCATCATCGCGCGCATACGGGAGCGCGGCGCCATCGCCACTCTGATCACCAACGGTCTGTTGCTCACGCCCGAGCGCATTCAAAAGCTGAATGTCGCGGGCCTCGACTATCTCCAGATCAGCATCGATAATGTGCAGCCGGACGACACCTCGAAGAAAAGCCTGCGCGTGCTCGACCGCAAGCTGGAATGGCTGGCCGAGCACGCGGAGTTCGGCGTCACCATCAACTCCGTGCTGGGCGCCGGCATCCGCAATCCCGAGGACGCTTACACCATCGGCAGCCGCGCGCGTGGGCTGGGCTTTCATTCCACGTTAGGAATTCTGCACGACCATTCCGGGCAACTCGAGCCGCTCACGCCGGAGCACCAGGGCGTCTACCAGCGTTTCCGCGCCCTCGGCTCTTCGCTGTTTTCCTTCGCCCACTTCGATCATTTTCAGGAGAACACCAGCCGCGGACTCCCCAACCAGTGGCATTGCCGGGCCGGCGGGCGCTTCCTTTATATCTGCGAGGAAGGCCTGGTGCACTACTGTTCCCAGCAGCGCGGGCACCCCGCCATCCCGCTCGAATCGTATACGCAGGATGACCTCAGGCGCGAGGCCGCGCGTCCCAAAGGCTGCGCCCCGTTCTGCACTGTCTCTTGCGTCCATCAGGTGGCTATGCTGGACGATTTCCGCACGCGCCCCCGCGAGACTGTCCAGGGAATCCTCGACCGCAACCGCGCCATCGACCCGCATTTTGAAACGCCGGCTCTCGTCAAAGCGCTGGACTGGCTTTTCCTCAGCGGCCCTCACCGGCAATTGTTCGCCCGCCTCGTGGCCGGCTTGCTGCGCGTCCGGTAAGTCAACGTGCCGCGTGGTTCCCCACTTCCCCAATCAACCCCATTCCGATATACTTAGAGGTAATTCGATGAAATCAAGCAATCCCCAATGGAAATCCGTGCTCGTCGACTGCGTCCCGCCGCCGATGGCGACCGAGCTCGAAGTCTTCGAACACGAAATCGCCCTCAAGAAACAAGGCAAAATCGAAGACCGCGTCTTCGCCGAAACGCGTCTGCGTCGAGGCGCCTACGGCCAACGCTACGACAATGGCCAACGCTCCGACGGAAAAACCACCCGCACTCTCAACTACCCCTCCCAGCAAACCAAAGGCCCCAGCACCTTATGGGACGCCCCCGGCATGCAGCGCATCAAAATCCCCTATGGAGGCCTCAACGCCCCCCAGCTCGAAATGCTCGCCGACCTCTGCGAGGAATACTCCGACGGAATCGCGCACATAACCACCCGCCAGGACGTACAGCTCCACTTCATCCACATTGAAGACACCCCGGCCCTGATGTGGCGCCTCGCATCGGTAGGAATCACCACCCGAGAAGCCTGCGGAAACTCCGTCCGTAACGTGACCGCCTGCCCCATAGCCGGCGTGTGCCGCGAACAAACCTTCGACGTAACCCCCTACGCCAAGGCCATCACGTACTTCCTCCTCGGGCACCCCGACGCCCAATCCTTTGGACGAAAATTCAAAATCGCCTTCTCGGGCTGCCGCGAAAACGCCTGTGGACTGGTCCGCCTCCACGATTTCGGAGCCATAGCCGTCACCCGAGAAATCGACGGCCAAACCAAACGCGGCTTCGAGCTCTGGGTAGGAGGAGGCCTCGGCCCCGTCCCTCAGCAGGCCCGCCTCTACGACGAATTCCTGCCCGAGGAAGAACTCCTCCCCACCGCCCAGGCCATAGCCAGAGTCTTCGCCAGACTTGGTGAAAAGAAGAACCGCAACACCGCCCGCCTCAAATTCCTCGTCAGCAAACTGGGCATCGAAGAATTCAAAAAGCTCGTCAAGGCCGAACGCGAAATCCTCCCCTTCGATCCACGCTGGACCGACTACCTCAAAGACGTCCCCGACTACAAAGAAGAGCCGCTCAAGCCGCCAACTCTCCTGCAGATCGGAGCCATAAAACCGGAAGGCTTCGACCGTTGGTACAACACCAACGTCTACCGCCAGCGCCAGCAAGGCTACGCCACCGTAACCATCGCCCTCCCGCTCGGCGACATCACCGCAACCCAGCTCCGCCACCTCGCCGACGTATCGCGCAAATACGTGAAGGAGACCGTCCGCAGCACCGTAGAGCAAAACCTCGTCCTGCGCTGGGTCAGCGAATCCGACCTCCCCGCCCTCCACACCGAACTCAAACAGGCTGACCTCGCCACCCCGGTTGCAGGCACCATCGTCGACGTCTCTTCCTGCCCCGGCACCGACACCTGCAAACTCGGCATCGCCTCGTCCCGTGGACTCGCCGGCGAACTCCGCATGCGCCTCGCCGCCAAAGACACCGAGCTCGACGAAGCTATCGGAGGGCTCCGCATCAAAGTCAGCGGCTGCTTCAACTCCTGCGGCCAGCACCACGTCGCCGACCTCGGCTTCTACGGAGTGAGCCGCAATAAGAACGGCTACACCGTCCCCCACTTCCAGGTTCTCCTGGGCGGCGAATGGTCGAATAACGCCGGATCCTACGGCCTCGCCATCGGAGCTGTCCCCTCCAAACGGATTCCCGAAACCGTGGATCGCATCACCGGCCGCTATAGATCGGAACGTCTGGATGGCGAAACTTTCCAGGCCTTCATAAAGCGCATCGGTAAAGCCGAATGCAAGAAGATGCTCGATGAATTCACCGCCGTCCCACCGCACGATCAGGATGCCTCTTTCTACAGCGATTGGGGCGATCCCCGCGAATTCACCCTCGGCGACATCGGAGTCGGCGAGTGCGCCGGAGAAGTGGTCTATCCCATCGATTTCGAACTGGTAGCCTGCGAGCGCGAAGCCTTCGAAGCCCAGTTGCAGCTCGAAGCTGGAAACGTAGAAAAGGCCGCCCGCATGGCGTACGAAGCGATGCTCCACGGAGCGCAGGCGCTGTTGAAATTCAAATTCCGCCTCGCCCCCGAAGACCCATCGAAGATCGTCGACGAATTCCGCACCAACTTCTACGACACCGAAATCTTCTTCGATCCCTTCGTCCGGGGCAAATTCGCCCAGGACTTCTTCCGCGCCCACGAAGAAGCCGGACAACTCCGTACTCCGGAAAAGGCTCACCAGTTGATTGAAGAGGCGCAATTATTCATCGAGGCATGCTACAGCTGCTACGCGCGCATGTCCGCGGCGCCGGCGAAGGTCACCGCGTGATCGACCACATCAACCTGAAAATCTTCGTCGAGGAAGGTAATCGGTATAATCTGGCCGATGCCGTAGCGGTCTTCCATCAATGGATCCGCGACGGCGTCTGTCCCGAAATGCTGATCGACGTAGCCGATTACCGCCACGTCCCCGCCGGACCCGGAGTCATGTTAATCGGCCACGAAGCCAATTACAGCCTCGATAATCGAGAGAACCGCCTGGGCCTCCTCTATAACCGAAAGGCCGTCCTTGACGGAACCTTCCAGTCAAAGCTCGCCCAAGCCTGGAGAGCCGCGACAGACGCCTGCGACCGCCTCGAAAAGGAAGGCCTGAAGTTCGACCGCAACACGCTCGAGTTCTTCGTCAACGACCGCCTCTTAGCCCCAAACACCGAAGCTACCTGGCAAACAATAAAGCCGCAACTTGAGACGTTCTTCCCGGGTTTTGACATTAAAAGAAGAGGGGAACCAAGAGACCTCTTCCGGGTTTCAATAACCCGAACATAACCCATGCCATCCATACTCGCGCTTGATGAAGGCACGACCAGCGCCAGAGCTGCACTCTACAACCAAAAGGGCGAAAGAATCGCCATGCAAGCGGTCCCCTTCCCGTCCCTGTTCCCCAACCCAGGCTGGGTAGAACAAGACGCCCAGGCCATTTGGAGAGCCCAACTCGAAGCAGCCCGGAACGTGCTCGACCAATCGGGCGTAGAGCCCAAAAACATAACCGCCTGCGGCATCACCAACCAGCGCGAAACCACCATACTCTGGGACCGCAAAACCGGAGAACCAATCGCCCCAGCCATAGTCTGGCAATGCCGAAGAACCGCCGACTTCTGCACCGAACTGAAGCAATCCCCGAAAGCCGCGCTGATCGAATCGAAGACCGGCCTCGTAATCGACGCCTACTTCTCCGCCAGCAAAATCCGCTGGATCCTCGAAAACATCCCCAACGCCCGCTCCAAAGCCAACCACGGCGACATCCTCTTCGGCAACGTCGATACCTGGCTCATCTGGAACCTGACCGATGGAGCCGTCCACGTCACCGACTATTCCAACGCCTCGAGAACCATGCTGATGGATCTGGCGACCGGAAACTGGGATAAAGAGCTTCTCGAAATCTTCACCGTCCCCGAATCCATCCTCCCCAAAATCGTCCCCTCCGCCGGCCGAGTGGGAACCATAGCCCCGCACTGGCTGGGAGCCGAAATCCCCATCAGCGGCATTGCCGGAGACCAACAGGCAGCCCTCGCCGGACAAGCCTGCTTCCGCCCCGGCCTCTCGAAAAATACCTACGGAACCGGCTGCTTCGCCCTCACCCACGCCGGATCGCGGCAACCCCACTCCACACACCGCCTGCTCGGAACCCGCGCTGCCGGGCTCGACACCAAGCCGCAATTCGCCGTCGAAGGCAGCGTCTTCATCGCCGGAGCCGTCATTCAATGGCTGCGCGATTCTCTCGGCCTGATCTCCCACGCGGCCGAATCGGAATCGATAGCCGCCACCGTCCCCGACACCGGAGGTGTCCATATCGTCCCCGCCTTCGTCGGCCTGGGAGCGCCCTACTGGGATTCCGGCGCCCGCGGCATCATCACCGGGCTCACCCGCGCCACCGGCAAAGCCCACATCGTCCGCGCCGCGCTCGAAAGCATCGCCTTCCAAAGCCGCGAACTTATCGACGCCATGGAAGCCGACTCCGGCGAGACCATCCGCGAACTTCGCGTAGACGGAGGTGCCGCCGTTAACGATTTCCTGATGCGGTTTCAGGCCGATATCCTGGGCAAAACAGTAGTCCGGCCCATTGATGTGGAAACCACCGCCCTCGGCGCCGCGTATCTGGCAGGGATAGCCGAAAAGGTCTGGTCGGGAGTTGACGAAGTGGAAAGCTTCTGGCGCGTCGAACGGCGTTTCGAGCCCCGTATGTCCGATACCGAACGTGCCCGGCGGATGCAGCAATGGCGTGAATCGGTCAGCCGAGCATCGTCATCATACAATGGAGGTTAGGCATGCGAACCCTGTTCCTGAATCCACCTTCATTTGAAGGTTTCGATGGTGGTGCGAGCTCTCGCTGGCCCGCTTCCCGCGAAATCGAATCCTACTGGTATCCGGTATGGCTCTGCTATCCGGCCGGCATGCTTCCAGACAGTAAAGTGGTCGATGCCCCGCCCCACAAAATCTCCATCGAGCAGACCGTGGCGATGGCTCGGGACTACGATCTTTTGGTTCTCTTTACGTCAACGCCCGGCTTCCACGTCGACATAAAGATTTCCGAAATGATGAAGCAGTCCAACCCGAATCTCAAGATCTGCTTCGTCGGCCCGCCTGTCACTATGGAGCCGGAAAAGACGCTCAACGCCAGCCCTGCCATCGACTTCATCATCCGCCGCGAATTCGATTACCAAATCGTGGATTACGCCAACGGCAAGCCGCTCGAAGACATCCCCGGCGCCAGTTTCCGCAAGAACGGCCAGATCGTCAATAACCCCGAAGCGCCGTCGATCGAGAACCTGGATGCCCTGCCCTGGGTCTCGAAAATCTACAAGCGCGACCTCGACGTCACACGCTACAACGTCCCGTTTCTCTTGAACCCGTTCATTTCGATGTACACCTCGCGCGGATGCCCCGCCATGTGTACCTTCTGTCTCTGGCCGCAGACTCATTCCGGACACCGCTGGCGCCTCCGTTCAAGCGACGACATTCGCGACGAAGTGAAGTACGCCCTCGAAGCCTTCCCCGAAGTGAAAGAAATTTTCTTCGACGACGATACTTTCAATTACCGCAAAGAGCGCACCATTGAGCTTTGTGCCAAGTTGAAGCCGCTCAACTTCACCTGGTCCTGCACCTCGCGTGTCACCACCGATTACGACACCCTCAAGGCTATGAAAGAAGCGGGCTGCAGGCTCCTCATCGTCGGCTATGAATCCGGCGATGCGCAGATCCTCAAGAACATCAAGAAGGGGGCCACCATTGATATGGCCGAGCGCTTCACGGCCAATTGCAAGAAGCTCGGCCTTGTGATTCACGGCGACTTCATCGTCGGCTTGCCGGGCGAGACGCGTGAGAGCATTCGGAAGACCATCGACTTCGCCAAGAAGCTCGATAACGAAACCATTCAGGTTTCGATCGCCCATCCTTATCCCGGCACCGAGTTCTACGAGTACGCCAAAAAAAACGATCTGATTTCCATCGGCAACATCGTCGACGAGCGCGGCAATCAGCTGCCCAAGGTCGTCTACGAGAATCTCGACGAGGCCGAATTGATGGATTGGGTTGAGCGCTTCTACAGCGAATATTATTTCCGCACGCGCGTCATCTGGCGCATGGTGCGCAAGGTGATCTTCAATTCCCACGATCGCAAACGCCTCACCAAGGAAGCGCGCGAATATATGGCCCTGCGCGCGCGCCGCAAGAAATTTATTCTGAAGCAGCGCCAGCAGCATCCCGTAGCGTCCGCCCATGCCGGCGACTGACGAGCTCCACGCCAAAACCAGGCTCTTCACCGTCATAACGGTTCTCAGTAACGTGGCGGGCAATTCTGCGTTGACACGGGGCATGCAGCAGTTGGGCGACCTCGGGAACTCGCCCTTTGCCTTGATAACGGCGCTGTTCCATCCCTGGGTGGCCCTGGGAGTCGCCCTGCTGATCGTCTGGACCCTCAGTCATATGGCTCTGCTGAGCTGGGCGGACCTGAGCTATGTGCTGCCCGTAACCGCCAGCGCCTATGTGCTGACGGCCTTCTCGGGCAAGTTCCTGTTGGGCGAGACCATCTCGCTCACACGTTGGGCGGGCATCATCCTGATCACCGTCGGAGTTACTCTGGTAGGGCGCACCCCACCAGACACACGACTATGAAATGGATCCTGGTCTTCATGCTCATCTGCGCTACCACGATCGGCGATGTGTTTCGCGCGCTGGGCATGCGGCACCATGGCGAAATCCATGACTTCCGGCCGGGAGCGATCGGCACGGTTCTCTCTGCGCTGGGCCGTAACAAGTACGTGATCATTTCGACTTGCTCGATGGCCGTCTCGTTCTTTTCGTTCATGAAGCTGGTCTCGATCGCTCCCATGAGTTTCGCGGTCCCTATGTCAGCCGCGACTTTCATACCGGAGACGCTGCTGGCCAAATATCTCCTCAGAGAAGCCGTGGACTGGCGGCGCTGGATCGGCGTTGGCCTCATCGCCACCGGCGTAGTCTTTGTATCGCAGTGATCCGCGTTCTGGTCTGGTGCGGCATCGCGTATAACCTGCTGGCGATACTAGCCGCCCGCCGCTTCCGCCGAGGCGCCGTGGGGCAGATTTCCGATCTGCCCTCTTACCATCCGCCCGTGTCGATCCTAAAACCGGTGCGCGGACGCGACCCCAGCTTCTACGAAGCCATCCGCTCGCACGCCGAGCAGCAATATCCGGTCTTTGAAATCCTCTTCGGAGTAGCCGACCCGAACGACCCGGCCATCGAGGACATCAAGCGTATCGGCTGCAGGTTCATCAACACAGCCAACGATGCCCCGAACGCGAAGGTCGGCTCACTCGAGATCCTCGCCAGGGAAGCGCAGTACGACGTGCTGCTGGTCAACGATGGCGACATCCTGGTCGAGCCCGACTATCTAACGCAGGTCATCAGCCTGCTTGCTGATGACAACGTCGGCCTCGTGACCTGCCTCTACCGCGGGCGCGGATCTTCGATCGCAGCCAAAGCCGAGGCGCTGGGCATTGCCACCGAATTCATCCCCAGCGTCCTCGTAGCCCGCATGCTGTCCTCGAGCGGATTCGCCCTCGGTTCCACCATGGCGTTCCGGCGGCGCGAACTGGATGCGATCGGGGGCTTCCACGCCATCCGCGAATACCTCGCCGACGACTACCAGCTCGGCGCGCGCATCTCCGCGCTCGGCAAGCGCGTAGCCCTGGCCGACACCGTGGTCGAGACCAATCTGGGCGCAGGGTCGTGGCGCGATGTCTGGAAGCATCAGGTCCGCTGGTCGCGCACGATCCGGATTTCCCGCCCGGCCGGGTACTTCGGTTACCTCGCCACGCAGCTTACGTTCTGGTCGCTCATCGCGGCCGTATGCGGATATCCGTGGACTGCATCGTTGGGCATCGTCGTGCGACTGGCGGCGTGTTGGCGGGTGGCGGGCATGACCCAGCTGTTAGTGGTTCCATTGCGCGATCTGTTCGGTTTCGCGGTGTGGTGCGCCGGATTAGCCGGCAATGTCGTCGAGTGGCGCGGCACACGGTTTCGCGTGCTCCCGGACGGACGGATGAGGCCGCTGCCATGACGGACGTCCACACGCCCGAGCAGCGCAGCTTCAACATGGCGAAGATCCGCGGACGCGATACGCTGCCCGAGCTTCGCGTGCGCAGAATCCTCCACGCCGCCGGTTTGCGCTACCGGCTCCATGGGAAGCAACTGCCAGGGAAACCCGATCTGGTGTTCGCACGGGCGAAGGCCGTGGTGTTTGTCCACGGATGTTTCTGGCACATGCACCGGTGCAAGTACGGGAAGCCCGTCCCGGCGACGAATCAGGATTTCTGGGCTCTCAAACGGCGTTCGAATGTGGATCGGGATAAGCGGAATCGGAAGCTTCTGAAAGCGGCAGGTTGGCGCGTGTTCGAGATCTGGGAATGCCAGACGCGCGACGACTCCGCGTTGCGCGTGAAACTGGCTCCGATCATAGATTATTTGGCGTCCCCAGGGGGATTCGAACCCCCGTTACCGCCGTGAAAGGGCGATGTCCTGGGCCTCTAGACGATGGGGACCAGAGGAAGGCGAACATTTCAAATTTAACATGCCAGGCGTTGCGCCCTGAGTGCACCGCTCGTTCTGGCATGGCACGTGCCTTTATCAGAGTCGCGAGGAGCTAAACTAATGTTCTCAAAAACCTTCCTATTAACAGCAGCAGCTCTTTTTGGCGGAATTATCGCGGGTTCCACCAATGTCATGGCCGACCCCATGTACCACGCGGTCTCGTTTAACCTGCCTTATCCCGTCACGGTCAATAACATGGTACTGCAGCCCGGACACTACATGATTCGGCAAATCGATACTTCGAGCGCGAATGACAATACAATGGCGATTGAGAATGATCGCGGAATCAGACTCCATACAGAGATTCTGCCCATAACCGCCTTCGATCACGAGGTCCCCGGTAAGACCAGAATCACACTTCAGCGCGTGGGGAACGATTATTACCTCGACAAGATTGAGATTCTGGGCGACAGGTATGGATACGAGTTCCCGCTGCCAGCCGCGGTAAAAGCTCGCAAGCGTGAAGCCCAGGCGGTCACGGTTACCGCTGCCGACTAATCTGTTCAGGACGTCGGTTTTGGGCCCAGCGAGGTACACCGATTAAACTAAAAGTTCCCATGTCAGGAACTGAAGAGTTTTACCGCATCCAGAAGCTGCCGCCCTACGTTTTCGCCGTCATCAATGAGATGAAGGCAAAGGCGCGGGCGGCGCAGATGGATGTGGTCGACCTCGGGATGGGCAATCCTGACGGTGCCACCCCTAAAGTTGTAGTCGATAAGTTGATAGAGGCCGCGCGAAATCCGAAGAACCATCGGTATTCGATGTCGCGCGGCATTCCGCATCTTCGCGAGGAAATCTGCAAGCGCTACAAGCGCCGCCACGATGTGGATCTCGATCCGGACAAAGAAGCTATCGTGACCATGGGCGCCAAGGATGCGCTCGCGCATCTGCTGTTCGCCATCGTGGGGCCGGGAGACGTGGTGGCCGCACCAAATCCCGCATATCCGATCCATCAGTATGGCGTAATCATGTCGGAAGGCTACGCGCATATGCTGCCGATGCCGAATGCCGAGACATTTCTCGATCGTCTGAAAGAGTTATACCGGGAATCGCTGACGCCCCCCAAGGTGTTGCTGATTTCGTTTCCACACAATCCAACCACGGTTTGCGTTGATCTGCCCTTCTTGACGGAGATTGTGGAACTGGCTCGCCAGCACGGCACGCTGATCGTGCACGATTTCGCCTATGCCGATCTGGGCTTCGATGGCTATGTGCCGCCGAGCATCCTGCAGGTGCCGGGCGCCAAGGAAGTTGCGGTGGAGATTTTCTCCATGTCGAAGAGCTACGACATGGCGGGATGGCGCGTCGGATTTTGTCTGGGCAATCCGAAGATGATTGCCGCTCTGGCCCGCATTAAGAGCTATCTCGATTACGGCATGTTCCAGCCGATTCAGATTGCGGCGATTGTGGCGCTGCGCGAGTGCGACGAAGATATCGACAAGATTCGCGCCACTTATAAGAAACGGCGGGACGTTCTGGTGGATGGTTTGTGCCGAGCGGGATGGCCGGTCGAGACGCCACGCGGTTCCATGTTTCTCTGGGCGCCGCTGCCGCCTCGCTATCGCGCGCTGGGGTCGCTGGAGTTCTCAAAATTACTGATGGAAAAGGCGCTGGTGGCAGTGTCGCCGGGAATCGGATTTGGACCCATGGGCGAGGGGCATGTGCGCTTTGCCCTGGTCGAGAACGAGCACCGAATCCGGCAGGCTACCCGATCTATCGGGCAGTTTCTGAAGAAAGAGTAAACCGGGACAGCAGCCCAGGGAGCTTTTGGACAAAAGCAGAGCGCGGCAGCACCACATCGCAGCCGGCCTTTTCTGCTCGCGACTTCAGCTCAACCTGCACGTGGGACACGAATCCGATGGTGCGAATCCCCTGGGTTTCCGGATTGGCTCTGATTTGTTGTATGAGTCCGATGGGGTCCGCGGCGCCGTAATTCAGGTCGAAGATCACGGCCAGAGGTTCGGCTTTGATTTGTTTCAGGACCGTCTCCCGGTCATTCAGAAGCTGGACGGTCATGCCCAGCTTCTTTGCGATATCGATGATGGTAGCCGAGAAAAACAGATCGGCCATCACTACCAGCACGTTCACTTCAGCAGCTCGTCGACCAGCTTTTGCGCTCCGTAGAGTTTTCCCAATGCCTCGGTCATGACGTTGGTGGTGACGGCGACGGCGCGATTGGTGACGTCGCTGTAAACGAAATCTCCCACCAGCGATTCGATGTTGCCATCGAAGATCAGGCCGACAATTTCGCCATTGCGGTTAATGACAGGCGAACCCGAATTACCCCCGATGATGTCGTTGGTGGTGACGAAATCGAAGGGCGTCGCAAGGTCGAGTTTATCGCGGCCCTCGGTGAAACGCGACGGCAGAGCGAAGGGGCCTTCGAAGTTGAAACTGGTGGCCCGATCATAGAGGCCGTAGAGGGTGGTCTTCGGGGGAGCTTCGGTCCCGTTCATGGGATAACCC
Source organism: Terriglobia bacterium (assembly GCA_963719785.1). GTDB lineage: Bacteria > Acidobacteriota > Terriglobia > Bryobacterales > Bryobacteraceae > BOG-234. The sequence goes on along the minus strand of CAVRCX010000015.1, from coordinate 213,714 downwards.
TTCACCTGACCGTAGGAGAGACGGAGCGTGAATGTCGCATCCGGATAAGTGCTCCTGCCATACGCGGCGAAGCGCGCTTTGCCGAGTTGTTCACCGGCGCGCTGCTCCACACTTTCGATATTGTCCTGCTGCCACTTGATCATCTCGCGGCGTATCGGATCGAGGCCTCGCTCGAGCACGATCATGGGATCGTCCGACGCGGCCACCGCAGCCTCGCCGCCTTCGACGAGCTTCTTACGCACGGCGGGATCGGCGAGTTTCGTTCCACTCAGCCACGCTTTGGCAGCTTGTTCCGGCGTCTTGCCATTCAGCGCGATTTTGAGAAACGGATCGTTGGGCCCGAGCTGACTGAGATCCAGCTGCAGAGCGCCCTGCATGCGAGCCATTTCCATGGCCGGATAAATCGGCGCCGGTGAAAACAGGCTGTAGCGCAGAGATTCGAGCTGCGCATCGTGGTAGCCGGGCAGGCGATCCCCATCGGGCTTCTTCACCTCAGCGACGTAATCGACGATAGTCGCGGCCAGATTCGCCAGTTCGGAATTGGTGCCGCGGAAGAACTGCTCTTTGGCACGCGCGCGCTCTTTAGTCTCGGCAGCGGCGATTTCATCCCACGCACTGCCGTACGCCTGTTTCCACGCGGGATTCGCCATCACCTTCGACCGGAAATCCGTTTCTTCTTTGCGCTTGGCGTCCATGATCTGCGGATCGAGCAGTCCTTTTTCGCGTCCCTCGAAGGCCTTGAGCGAATTCTGCAGACCGAAAATTTCGGAAGCCGCCTGGCGTGCCGGCTCGGCGCCCTGTGCGGAATAACGTTGGAGCACCTCAATACGGGTCTTGAGAATCAGCAGATAGGCGGGCTCCCGGACGTCGCGTTCCGTCTCTAACTGCGCAAGAGTATCGAGGCGCTGGGTCGATCCCGGATTGCCCGAAACAAACACGAGGTCGCCATCGCCGGCGCCTTTGGGATTCCACTTGAGATAGTCTTTGGTGGCGAGCGGCTTGCCATCTTCATAGACGCGGAACAGCGCCATATCCAGGTCGTATCGGGGATAAGTGAAGTTATCCGGATCGCCGCCGAAGAATGCGATCTGCTGTTCGGGCGCGAATACGAGGCGGACGTCCGTGTACTTCTTGTAGCGATACAGCCAGTATTCGCCGCCCTGATAAAGCGTCACTACGTCGGATCGCAGGCCGGTGCTCTTCAGACTGGCGCTTTCAATCGCGGCAATGGCAGAGCGGCGCAGGGCGAACTCCTGCTCGGGAGTTTTCGCGTCCTTCACCGCGGCCTGGATGCGTGTGGTGACATCTTCCATCGATACCAGAACGTTGACTTCAAGATCCGGCGACTTCATCTCGTCGGCCTGCGTCGCCGCGTAGAAACCGTTCTTGATGTAATCGTGCTCAGCCGTTGAGTTCTTTTGCAGCTGTCCGCGCGCCACGTGATGATTAGTCAGCAGAAGCCCTTCAGGACTCACGAACGATCCAGAACCGCCGTCGTTGAGGCGCACACTCGAGAGCCGGACATGATCGAGCCAGGCGGTGGTGGGGGTGAAATGGTACTTCTGTTCAAGTTGCTTCGTGGGTGGATTGTCGAAGGTCCACATTCCCTCGTCCGCGTGGACAATGCCCGCGAACAGAAAGATGCTGATAGAGAGAGAAAGTTTGCGGTGATTCATGAGCGTACTGGTCCCCGCTTCCCATGTTAAACGTTTGGCCCGTGGGGCAGCATCAGATCGTATACACTGATCTGGATAAAGTCTTGAAAGGAACACGCGCCCGGATGAGGCAACTTCAAGGTTCTGCTCTGTTAATTGTGATGGCGTTCACACTGGGCGCGCAGGAACCCGCCACGGCTCCCACGCCATTCATCGTGCAGGAGCACATTACGAAAAAGCTGTCGGACCATGTCTGGGAGATCCCCGATAAGAACAGGCCTGGCGTTCCCAACGTGATGATTGTGGTGGGGAGCCGCGCGACCCTGGTGGTCGATACCGGCATGGGCCCGAAGAGCGGCGCGGTGGTGGTGCGGGAAGCCCAGGCGCTCAGTAGGAACACTCAGTTCTATCTGGCGACGACGGATTACCGGCCGGAGCACATCACGGGCGCGATGGCGTTTCCGCCGAATACGGTGTGGATGATTCCGGCGGCCCAGAAGGCCGATATCGTGGAGGGGACGCAGGGCATGATCGATTCATTCATGTCGCGCTCGGCGGAACTGAAGTCTGCGCTCAGCGATGTTAAGCTGCGCGACCCGGACGTAGTTTTCGACGGCGACGCGCGGATCGACCTTGGGGGCGGCGTTAAGGTGCGGCTGATGTGGTTCGGCCCGGCGCGCACAGCGGGCGACGTGCTCATTTTTGTGGAGCCGGATCGCGTGCTGCACGGCGGCAACATATTGGGCAGCAAGGCGTACCCGGGGATGCCGGATCGAACTCCCAGTGTGACCAACTGGCTCGACATTATCGACAGGCTGGAGGCGCTGCGTCCGCAGATCGTGTTACCGAATCATGGCGATGTACGGGATGCTTCGCTGATTTCGAGCCAGCGGCAGGTGCTGCGCGATTTGCAGCAGCGCGCGCGGGAGCTGAAGGCTGAGGGCAAGACGGCGGAACAGGCGGGGCAGACTCTCACGGCCGAATTCGATGTCAAGTATCCGGATTGGAAGGCTGTGACCGGGATTCCAGCAATAGTGCGCCGTTTCTACGCCGAATCGCAATGATCCACTACGGGGCTATCGGCTTGAGGGGGTCGCCGCGGAGGAGGGCGCCGGAGGCCTGGATCTGCTTTGTGCCATCGCTGACGCGTAATACCAACTGGCCGCCGTCCTGCATCTCGGCGCTGCCCATCCATGTGGCGCCGCCGGATGTCATGGTCAGCTCGGTAAGCTTCAGTTTGGGATTCCGCGCGTCCCAGGACCACTCGAAACATCCATCCACAGTCTCGTAGGTATCGAGCGGAGTCAGATCGATATCGCGTCCGCGGAACGACCCGACGGCGGTCATATTGCGCAGGAGATCCAGACCGGTCCCAGAGGTACTGAGCGTTCCCTCGGCTTCCATAGCGCCGGCGCGCCACGGCAGGCCCGCCACCTTCCCACTGATTACGTAGCGCGGTTCTCGTTGCGCCAGATCCACCGTGGCGAGGCCGGCAAATGCCGCATCCATGCCCTGTCCCTGCAGTCCGGAAAGGCGCACCTCATCGCCATCCCACAGCACGCGCGTCTTCAGATTGGTGAATGAACGGCCGCCGAGATTGAGAGCTGCCACCTGCACGGTTCCATCGGCGCCCATGGTCTGCATCCAGGCCGGTTCCGGCACTGTTCCCGGCGTTCCCGAGATCAAGCCGAGCGCGTAGTTGAGGAGGTTACCGTGTCGCAGGGTGGGGGCGAGCAGTTTCTCCAGCGCTGCCCCATCGGCGCGCGCCACGTTGATCCTGAAGCGGTGCGGACGGGGGGCGGCGGCCTCATAGCGATATTCGCCCTGCGCGGCGATTCCTCCGACGGTAAGACTCAGATGCCTGATGACGACTCCGGCACCGTCGATGGCCGCATCGGCCGCAATCAGATGCAGGGGCTGCGCTAACGCCTCCACCGGAATATCCGCGTTCTTCAGCTGAATGGCGCCCGACCATGCGGGAAGCTGGCTTGAGTAATGGAGGTTGCCGCTCCACATACCCTGGGTGGCCTGGCCGAGCAGCGGCACACCGGCGATCGAAGTCTGACGGCGCAACGAAGCGATGGACATGCCTTCGCTCGCGAGCGAGGCCTCGAACATCTGCGAGGCGGTATCGTAACTCGCCTGGAGAGTGGCCGTCTCGTTCATGTCGTTGGCGATGGCGGCGGGCGCGAGGGTGATCTGCGACCCGGCAAACTGCACATCGGCATTGGGGATTTTCAGGGGCGGCGTTTCCGCCACGGCGAGAGTCGAATCGGTCACCCGCACGGCTCCATCCATGCGCGGCACCCCTTGCGGCATGGAATAACCGACTGCGCCCTGCGCTGTGCCATCGAATTTCAGGTCGGCGGGAATATTCAGGCCCAGGTTGCGCGCGAGTTCGATCACGGGCGGCATGGGCAGTTTGCTGAAGATGGCGGTGACGGCCCAGCGCGGCCGCGCGAGATAGTCCGAAACGCGATAGCGCAGATCGATGGGGGGCTGCTGGCCGCCGGTGGTGGCGCGAATCTCGATGGTCTGGCCGAGTGCATCGATCGCTCCGCCTACCGCGAGCGGCAGCGGATTTCCTCCGGGGGGGGTCTGGTTCCAGCCATGGACGTCGTCCAGCATCACGCGTCCGGCAATCCCCACGCGCGTCATGGGGCCAGCCAGATGCGCATCGCCCTGAATATGGCCGTGCAGACCGGATTCGTGCCCCTCGAAGAGCGTGATCATGTCGCCCAGTTCGCTTTTTTCCAGCTTCACATCGACGGTGATGGCGCCATCGCCGGGACGCCATTCGCCGCGGGCGGTAAACCAGCCGAAGCCTCGTGCGGGCCGGTCGGTTCGCGCGGGTTGGCCGCGCATGGAGAGCGTCCACGGGCCGTTGGATCGTGCGGGCGGCCACAGATCCACATCGGTGTCGAGCAGATAGAAGATGGATTTAGTGTCGCCGAACTTGAAATTGACGCGGCCTTCGATCATGTGGATGGCGGGAAACGCGGCGAGGGACTTGGGGTGCGAGGCGTCGCGCAGCAACGACGAAAAATTCCAGCGCACACCGCTTTCGACCTTGTCGATGCGGGTCAGGTTGATGGAGGTTTCTTCGAGGTCGACGGAGGCGAAGCCGAGCGGGCCGCCGAACAGCGCTGAAAACGTCGGGCGGGCGCGCAGGGTACCGATGTAGGCGGTGAATTCGGGGCCGACCGTCGGATCGTCGGCGACATAAACGTTGTCGATGGTGAAACCGGGCATGGGCAGGAGTTGGAACGTCACCTGGCCCATGCGCACCTTGCGTCCCAGAGCGTCTTCGAGCGCGGCACGGATGGGCGCTTCAAAACGCGCGGCGCTGATGCGCCGAACATACCAGTCGGCGAAAAGCAGCAGCAGCGTGGCGAAGAGAATCAGACGCGGCCATGAGAACCAGCGCTTCATAGGATCCTGGCGGCTTCGCGCGCCAGCAGAGCTTCGTAGAGCGCGGGATTATCCACGTCATCGCAGATGCCCGGATCGTCCACGTCGATGTAGCGGATGGCGTCGGCATGGCGATCGATTACATCGCGGACTTTGGAGGTGGCGGGCTCGGCGAGGAATTCGAGAGCTATCTGGCGGCTGACAAGCACGGGGTGCCCGCGCTTTCCGTCGATGCGAGGAATGGCGATATCCGCAGCGGTGGCGATGAGCGTTTCGACAGTAGCGCGCGTAATTGCAGGATGATCCACCAGGGTAAACATGACATGATCCGTGGACTCGGGCAGAACCCTCAGGCCGGTCTGCAAAGAAGTGAGCATGCCGAGTTGATATTTGCGATTGATGGCGCTGACCATGCCCGCCGGCGTCTCCGCGGCTACCGTGTCGCCATTGAATCCGAACACGGCCACCACGGGCGAACAATATGGCGACAGCGTGCCGAACAATACCGAAAGAAACGTGCCTCCGCGAAAGGGAAGCAACGCTTTTGCCCGGCCCATTCTGCGGGATTCGCCGGCGGCCAGGATGATGGCGGCGACTCTCACTTCAGGAGCGCGCGCAGATGTTCGTCGGCGAAGATGGACTTCGAAAGCGAGCGCCAGTTTCCTTCCGGATCGCGGCGCACGGCGATCATCTCCGCTCCTACCGAAATGGCAATCTCCTCCGGCGAAACGGCGCCGATCTCAAGGCCCATGGGCGCATAGACGCGATCGAACGCAGCCCGCGGAATGCCTTCCTTTTCCAGTTCCTTAATGACTCCGATAGTCTTGCGCTTGCTGCCGATCATGGCGATGTAGCGAGCGCGCGTATCCACCGCCCAGCGCAGCACCCGCATGTCGTCGCGATGCCCGCGGGTGACGATTACGATGTAGGTCGATTCGTTCACCGGGAGCTTCGGGTAGACGTCCTCATACTCTTCGGCGTAGACGTCCGCGGCCTCCGGGAAGCGCTCGCGATTGGCATAAGCTTCGCGATTATCGATCACGGAAACGCGGAAGCCGGCCAGATCGAGCACCTTTGCCAGGCTCTTCGAGATATGCCCGCCGCCGAAAATGAGCGCGGCCGGCTGCGGCGTAATGCATTCCACAAACACTTCGAGTTGTCCCCCGCAGATGAGTCCGTTATCGTAGGCCGCATCCTGCCCCAGGCTGAACGACATGTTGCGCGGCTTTTCGGTTTGAATCACTTCGCGCGCGGCGTTCCAGACTTCGGCTTCGACGCATCCTCCGCCGATGGTGCCGGCCATGGAGCCGTCTTCGCGGACGAGAAGTTTCGCAGTCTGGAAGCTGGGAATCGATCCGCGCACGCCGACGATGGTGGCGAGGGCGCATTTCTGGCCGAGGTTGCGCAGGCGGACCAGTTCGTCGAATACATCCATAGAACGTTTAAATTATACCGAGAAAGCGGTTTTATCGGCACTGGTTCCTGCCGCGAGCCGAAACAGGCGGCTTGATCGGCTGCTGATGCCGCGCTTCCCGTTGAGAACCTCGGACGTGATCCCCTTTGAGCCGAAGACCGGCCAGAGGTCTTTGGGCTGCATGTCTCTGGCTCGCATTAACTCCTTCAGGGCTTCGAGCGGGCTTGCGTCTTCCAGCCAATAGCGCTTCTGTTCGTAGTCTTCGATGAGCACGGCCAAGAGCTTGAGGAGCGACGTCTCCGCAGGGGACCTGTTTTCCTTGTTCATGAGGGCATCGGCGGCCTTCAGCGCACGGACATGTTCCGGTGCGGTTTCAATCGCCACCGGTGAAAATCCGGTCAGCAGCCGCACGACTTCTTCCATAGCGTGCCGTTTCTTCGGCTATATTCGGCATGAGTCATCACCAATATATCGGCAGCGGTATAGCTTGAAATAAGTCTTCAACATCGTATAGCATCCCAATTGTTTCCATGGGGCTCCACAGCTTCGATTCTGGTGACACCGGCCCGCGGCCAGCCTCCGGAGGCCGATTACCAATCGGCCGCAGGGTACCATCCTGCCCCACTTCGCTTTTAGTAATCTGACAGGCATTGCGCAGCTGGCCCGCTCACGGAATCAGGGCGCCCAGGTAAGCTCGGTCGCGATTGAAGATCGGGATCGTCAGGTCGATTTCCCAGCCGGCCTCGGCGCTCAGGCGCTTTACCACGCGGCCTCGTTTGAAATCCGCCGGGTGCTTTGCCCAGTTGACGCCCTTCGCGTGGAGCATCTCATGCTTCTCGGCGGTCGATTTGTTGACCAATTCCGCGTGGGGATAGTGCGCTGAGGACAGCATATTGAGGCTGTTGGCGGATGCGTCCAGTTGCCGCCAGAGGAAGTAATTCTCCACTTCGGCGCGCTGGGCGATTACCATCACGCGCGAATCGAAGGCGGCGATCTTCTGCGATGGAAAGGCCTTGTTGAACGCGGCCGTGAAGAGGCTGGCGGAGACGGAGACGATCTTCTGGACGTTACCGTCGAACCAGAGCGGGGCGTCTTCCCTCTCGAAATCGGTGAGCAGGAAGGAGTATTCGTCGCTTTGCCCGTAGGCGAAACGGCAGCCGATCATTTCCTGGCAGAGGTAAAGCGCCGCCTGGTCGAGGGCGTCGGCGAGCGGCCGGCAGTAGGGGCGCTCCAGACCGGAGGTGAAATGGTGGAAGCCGCGGCCGTCGATGCGGATCACGAAGTAGGCGCGGCGCGGCAGGAAGAGGCGCAAGGCGTCCTCGTAATCGCGCTTCATGCGGCGGCCCAGATCGTCTTTCATGCGCTTCATAATTGTGCCAAACTTCGATCAGCGATGCGCGTAGTTCTCGATACCAACGTGCTGATTTCCGCTTGTCTGAAGCCGTTGGGGCTGGAGGCGGAGATGGTGGCTCGGGCCTGCGATGGGCGTATTTTGGCGTGCGTAACTGAAGAGGTGTGGGCAGAATACCGGGAGGTTTTGTTCCGGGACAAGTTCCGCGCCTGGCATGAGCGGGCGGAAACGATGCTTGGGGCGCTCGGTGCTTGCGCGCTTCGGGTTAGTGGTGCGGAAAGAGTGTCGATAGCGGCCGATGAGGACGACAATCGATTCCTCGAATGCGCGGCGGCCGCCGGTGCGGAGTACCTGGTTACCGGAAATCTGCGGCATTATCCGGCGGAGTGGGCGGGTACGCGGGTGGTGAATGCGCGGGGATTTGTGGACCGGATCGTGTTAACTTCGAAGTAGTAATCATGCGACGCATGGCGCCCTGGTTGTTGTGTTTGCTGCTGGTGTGGGCCGGATTGTGTCCCGCGTTCTGCCTGGCGTCGAACGCGGCGGATCAGGGACCGCACTCGTGCTGCAACCATAACCACAAGCAGAAGGCGGCACAACCTGGTGTCGCTTTGATGGCTATGGCTGCGCTTTCGGTTAGTTCTGGCGCTCCCGCCGTCGAAACGACCCTGGTCACACGGACTCCTGGTCCGCAGACTATTGATCCTCCTGCCCCCAAGCAGTTGAATATTCTTCGGATCTGAACGACCACTCCCTCACGGTCGCGGCTCTGCAGGTGTTTTACACAGGAGGGATGGATGCGTTTTCTTTCGATACTTTTGGCTGCGGGTATTCCGCTGTCAGCTCAAATGGATATGGCTAACATGCCGGGCATGCAGCACATGTCCGAAGAACCGCCGATGGAGGCGTCGGGCACCAGCCTGAACCCCGCCGCCTCGCCGATGAACATGATCCACCTGCACGCCGGTGGCTGGCAGTTCATGTTCCATGGGGTCGCTTTTGTCACCGAAATCCAGCAAACGGGGCCGCGCGGCGCCGATAAGTTCGCCTCGATGAACTGGTTCATGGGCGAGGCCACGCACCCGCTCGCAGGCGGTACGTTCAGCGTACGTTCCATGCTCAGCCTGGACCCGGCTACCATCATGGGTGAGCGCTATCCCGAGCTCTTTCAGACGGGCGAAACCGCTTATGGCAAGCCCATCGTCGATGGCCAGCATCCGCACAATCTTTTCATGGAACTTGCGTTAGAATACCGGCGACCTCTGGCCGATAAGTGGCGCATGTGGCTCTACGCAGCGCCGGTGGGCGACCCCGCACTGGGTCCAGTGGCGTATCCGCATCGCGTTTCGGCGGCAGAATTGCCCCAGGCCACGCTGGGCCATCATCTGGAGGATTCTACCCACATCTCGGACGATGTGGTGACGGCGGGCGTGGGGCGCGGGATCTTCGGCCTCGAGGCAAGCGGCTTCCACGGCGCCGAGCCTGGCGAGAACCGCTGGATTGTGCAACAGGGCGCCATGGATTCGTATTCGGCCCGTTTTACGGTGGCTCCGAGCGCGCGATGGAGCGGCCAGATATCGGCTGGACGGTTGACGCGGCCGGAAGCGCTTGAGCCCGGCGATCAGGTGCGCACCGAAGCGTCGGTGACTTATGTGCGGCCTTATGGGCAAGGCGATTGGGCCACCAGCGCGATTTGGGGGCGGGTGCACAAGACGGATAATCGGGCCAATCTGAACGGCTACGATCTGGAATCGGTGGCGCGATTCCGCGGTGTGAATTACGTGACGGGGCGCGTGGAACTAGTGGACAAGGACGAACTTTTTGCGGCGGGAAATCCTCTTTACGAACAGTCGTACCGGATCGGGGCGTACACGGCGGGCTATACGCGGGACTTCGATTGGGTGCCGAAGATTGCCACCGGTCTGGGCGCCAATTTCACTGCATACAGCCTGCCCGGCGCGGTGCATCAGTACTACGGCCAGCATCCCGTGGCGGCGCTGATATTTTTGCGCTTACGGCTGCGGGTGCATCATCAATAGTGTATGGCTAAGGCAAAAGTTGAATTGAAAGTCGACGGTATGACCTGCCAGGGATGCGTCCGGAGCATTGAAAAGAAGCTCTCGGGAGTGGCCGGGGTCGAGTATGCGCACGTGAACCTGGGCGCGGGTTTGGCGACGGTCGAGTATGACGACACACGAACCAACGCACAGCAGCTGATCGGGGCCGTGGAGACGATTGGATTTCAAGCTGCCCAGACATGAAAGTCGTGAGACAGATCGAGTTGCCGATCGGCGGCATGACGTGCGCCGCGTGCGCGCGAACTGTCGAGAAGCAGCTTGGCGTCACTGAAGGGGTAGAGAAAGCCAGTGTAAATTTCGCTACCCGCTCGGCGCTCGTAACCTTCGATCCGGCGCGAACGCGCGTGGAGAAGCTGGTGGCGGCGGTCGAAGACGTCGGCTACGAAGTTCCGGTTGGGTCGCAGGAAATGGCCGAGCAGGCGGAGGCCCGGGATGTCCGGCGGCGGCTGATGGTGGGAGCGATTTTTGCCCTTCCTGTGTTTGTGCTGGGGATGGTGGAGCGTTTTCCCCTGGTGCAATTGGTTCTGACCGTGCCGGTGCTTGTCTATTCCGGTCTGCCGTTTTTCCGTGACGCGTGGACAGCCCTGAGGCACGGCTCGGCCAATATGAATACGCTGATTGCGCTGGGCACGGGGGCGGCTTTTTTTTATTCCGTGTGGGTGCTGGCGAACGCGGGAACGGGCGTCTACTTCGAATCGTCGGCGGTCATCGTGGTGCTGATTCTGCTGGGCCGTTGGCTGGAAGCGAGGGCACGCGGCAGGGCGTCGGAGGCGATTCACCGGCTGATGAATCTGCAGCCTGCTACGGCGCGCGTCGTGCGGAACTGGGAGGAGCAGGTGGTGCCGGTCGGCGAAGTGCAGCTGGGCGATACCGTGGAAGTGCGGCCCGGCGAGCGCGTGCCTGTCGACGGCATGGTTGGCGAAGGCGGAGGCGAGGTGGATGAATCGATGCTCACCGGCGAGAGCATGCCTGTCGAGAAGGCGATCGGTTCAACGGTTTACGGGGGAACACTCAACGGCACCGGGGCATTCCGCTTCCGCGCCACGCAGGTGGGCAGCGGCACGGCGCTGGCGCGCATCGTGGAACTGGTGAAACGCGCGCAGGGCTCGAAGGCTCCGGTGGCGCGAATGGCCGATGTGGTGAGCGGCTACTTCACAGTCGCGGTGATTGTTATCGCGGCGATTACGTTCGGCGTCTGGACGGTCTACGCCCCGGTGGGGACGGCGCTGGTGAATGCGGTCGCGGTATTGATTATTGCCTGCCCTTGCGCGATGGGTCTGGCAACTCCTACGGCGATTATGGCGGGTACGGGGCGGGGCGCCGAGCGGGGAATTCTGATCAAGGGAGGCGCGGCTTTGGAACTGGCGGCGCGCGTGGATACGGTGATTCTCGACAAGACCGGCACCATCACGACCGGCAAACTGCGTGTGGTGCGGACTCGCGCTTTGCGGGGGTTCGGCGAGCGCGAGATTACGCGCATGGCGGCGGCGGTGGAACGCTGGAGCGAGCATCCGGTAGCGCGCGCGATTGTGGAAAGCGCCGGATCCGGGGAATTGGAGAAGGCCACGGAGTTTCGCGCCATCCCCGGACGCGGGGCCGAAGGGATGGTGGGAGGGCGCAAGGTATTTGCGGGTCGTGGCGACGGCGGCATGATTGCGGTCGATGTGGATGGTTTGCGGGCGGCCGAGTTTCAGATCGCCGATCAGGTGAAACCCGAGGCGCATGAGGCGGTGAAGCGGCTGCAGGCGATGGGGATTGAAGTCTGGATGATCACCGGCGACCACGAGCGCGTGGCGCGGGAGGTGGCGCTCCAGGTTGGGATCGAGCCTTCGCGCGTGTTGGCCGAAGTGATGCCGGCCGACAAGGACGGCGAAGTGGCGCGGCTGCGGTTGAAGGGCAAGCGCGTGGCCATGGTGGGGGATGGGATCAACGACGCACCGGCTCTGGCGCGCGCCGATGTCGGGATCGCCATTGGAACCGGTACGGATGTTGCGATGGAGACGGCGGGGATTATCCTGATGAACGGGAACCTGCTCGGCGTGCCCGACGCTTTGAAACTGGCGCGCCGGACTATGCGGGTGATCCAGCAAAATCTGTTCTGGGCGTTCGGATATAACGCAATTGGCATCCCGCTCGCGGCGGGGCTGCTTTATCCGTGGACGGGGTGGATGCTGTCGCCGATGATTGCTTCGGCGGCGATGGCGATGTCGAGCGTTTCGGTGGTTACGAACAGTTTGCGTCTGCGTAAGGCGTAATGTGCGGTAGGATCAAGATGTAGCCGACGAGGGATTTAATGGACGCGGAACTGAAGACGTATCTTGACGGTAAGTTTAGCGACGCAAGGATCAATCTCGACGCGCTACGGGCGGAGATCGATGCCAGGTTTGGCGAACTACGCGCTGATATCGATGCCAGGTTTAACGAAGAGCGTATCGAACGCCGGGCCGAAATCGAGAAGACAGAAACCAATCTTTTGCGCGCGTTCCACAACTGGGCGCGCCCCATGGAAATCCGCGTCCGCGAATCGGACACAAAGGTTGCGGATTCGATTTACGCCTTGCCTTTATTGAAGAACGCGTCTCCGAATTAGAGCGGCGAATAGCGTCCTAAGACGCGGCCGCTACAGTTTCGCTGCGGCGCGACCTGGCCCCTTCGTAGAGCACCCGGGATTCCTTATACGAAACGGTGTAAAGCAGCGAATTCACCTTTGTGATAAAGGACGCCTGCGATAAGGGTTTCTGCAGCAAGTCGGCGCGGCCCGCGAGGAGCTTACCGAACTGCTGGAAATCATCCTCGGTCCAGCGATCGAGAGACAGATCGGAAACGAGCAGAATCGGCAGGTCCGGACATGCTTTGCGGATTTTCACTGCCGGCTCGGTTTGAGAAGCGCTGCCGGTCAAAGGAACTTCGGCGATCAGCAGATCGACGGGAGTGCTGGTACTCTCGCACAGCGCGATTGCTTCGGCAGTGGTGGCGCTCCGGTACACAACATACCCACGGCGCCCCATGACGGCTTCCATGGGGTGAGTACTGTTCAATTCGCTATCAAGGATAACGATAGTTTTCATGAACTGCGGCTTTCGGGAACTACCAGCGTCTGTTGCCGCCGCCGCCGCGCCCGCCGCCACCGCCGCGATTGCCGCCGCCTTCACGTCCGCCACCGCCGCCAGCGCCTTTAGGCCGGGCTTCGTTGACATTGAGGGCGCGGCCGCCCACCTCATGACCGTTCAGACTGGCGATGGCCTTGTCGCCCTCAGAGTCGTTGGGCATCTCGACAAATCCAAAACCGCGGGGCTGTCCCGACTCGCGATCCGTAACGATGCTGACGCGGTCGACTGCACCGTATGCTTCAAAGAGCGAGCGGATGTCCTGCTCGGTCGACCCAAAGCTGAGATTGCCTACAAAAATGTTCTTCATTGATATTCCTTCTGATTTGAGCGCGGAACAATTCGGGTAGGCTTGAGGAAAGCGCGTGCCTAAACTGAGGGGACAATCAAATGCATCTTAAGCGTAGCACTTTCGTGGCTACGCTGGCCCTATTTATTTCATCAGGCTACTTTGCCCATGTGGTGCCGGACGTCGATTCCATAGAGAAGATAGGCGACATCCTCGGCGATATTGGTGGCGTGGTCGGCGATGCGTTCGAGATTGCGTACGACGAACATCAATTCGAGCGCTGTTTCCAGCGTGTTCACATCGCGCGACATGGCATGAAAGAGCTCGCGGGTGATGGCGGACATGAAGCGATCGGCCTCGTCGTCGTCTTTCAGTACCTGCTCGGCCTGCTGTCCATCGCGATTGAGAAAGGCGCCGATGCTGCGGGAAACCATGGATGAAACGCACCCTGCCATACGGTTGACATTCTCGAGGAATGGCTGCGCTACAGGTTCGGGGGCAAGATTGATAGCGCGCCGGGCGATGTTCGCCGCCAGATCGCCCATGCGTTCGAGGTCGGTATTCATTTTCATGGCGGCAGTGATAAAACGCAGATCGCAGGCGACCGGCTGGTAGCGCGCGAGCAGACCGATGGCGTGGTTGTCGATCTCCATTTCGAGGCGATTGACGAGGTCCTCGCCGCACAGTACCTGCTCAACCCTCTCCATGTCGTTAAAGACCAGGGCCTGAGCGCTTTTCTCCACCGCCGATTCGACCAGAGTTCCCATCTGGGCCAATTTGCGGTGTAATTCTTCAAGTCCTATCGTGAACTGGCGCATACCCGATCTTAACCGAAATATTTCTAAAATGAAACACAAATGAAATATACGGCCGGAGGATCTACAATGTTTCTTACCCCTCATGGACAATGTCATTTCCGAGTACCAGAAGTGGAAACAGCATGGCGAGTCTTTGCGCGCCCAGGCGAAGCAGGCCATGGAGACGAGCTTTCGGGATCTGTTGCTGCAGGCCGCGCGGATCGCGCAGGAGTACCACGCCGATTTCGGGACAACGCTGAAGCCGCCGCCATCGATCACGGCGTTTCGGTATAAGGCCGGGGCGAAGGCCGGATCGAAGGCAAAGAAAGTTGCCAAGGCGACTGCGGCTCCGAAGATAACGGATCCGAAGGTCGTCGCACTGGAGAAGCGGCTGGCGCAGGCGCGCGCCAAGCTCGAAGCGGCGAAAGCCGCGGGTAAACCGACCAAGAACCTGGAAGACAGAATTTACGAAATCGAGGACGAACTGCGGCTGTCAACTGCCAGCTGACCGAAGCCCTAATTAACCCAGGGGCCCTGGCCGGAGCCGTGCTTCTTCATGTAGACCTGGAATTTCTTCTTGGCACGCTGGATTTTGTATTCCTTCCAGCGGCGCCCGAGGTCCAGTCGGAAGCCGGGACCCGCCACGGCACGGCGCCTTGAGAACTGGGTCCTGATGTAGATGAAGCCGAAGATCATGCCGCCGAGGTGAGCCAGATTGCTGACCGTGCTGCCGCGCTGGAACGAGAAGACCAGGGCGATGGCGCCGAAGATCATGACCATGTACTTGGCCTTAATGGGGAAGAGAAACGCGATCAGGATCTCCTGCTCGGGAAAGAGCATGCCGAACGCCAGCAGCAGTCCGTATATGGCGCCCGAAGCTCCGAGTGTCGACTGGTTCGGGTTACCAAAGAGCAGGTTGGCGACGACCACGCAGAGACCCGCGCCGATGCCGCAGAGGAAGTAATACTGGATGAATCGTTTGGTGCCCCAGGTTTCTTCGATGGGCGCGCCGAACATCCAGAGCGCCAGCATGTTGAACAGCAGGTGGCCGGGCCCGCTCAGGCTGTGCAGGAACAGATAGGTAACCGGCTGCCAGAGCGCCCCGCGAATAAACTCGGCGGGAGTCAGCATCAGGCTGCGGAAGATCTCGTCACCGCGCACGAACGAGCCGAAGAAATAGATCAGGTAAATGGCGACATTGGCGATAATCAGCCACTTGACGCCGCTCGGGAAGGACCAGTAAAAGCGGGAACTGCTACCTCGGAACCGGGTGTCGTAACGCATTGGGGTATGCCGACCGCTTTACAAGGATCAGCATAGCAGACGGCCAAAATTCAGATGTTGGCGGCGACCCGCGAGGGGAGGGGTTTGGTCTCTTCCGGCACAGGTACGGCAAAATCGGTACGCACTTTGCGGGCATACCGGGTAAGGCGCCAGCAGGTGTACTGCACAAGCACGGCAGCGCCGATCCACACTTGCCAGTGTGAGAGGAAGCCGTCGGCAAAGATGAAGTCACCCGCCAAATCGACATCCTGGCAGAACCTCCAGACACCCAGGGAGGCAAGGCAAATGGCAACCATCGTCAGAAGGCTGGCCGCGAGCAGTGCGATACGCGAGTTTTTCCCTTTACGGCGAGTCACCACCGGACCCCGCCCGAAGCGAACCTTGACCACCATAAATGCTGTCTTACTTTCCACTATACTCTTCCCGAACGTGCCGCCAAGAAGGTTAATGTGACGGTCTTGGGGATTTCAACACCGGGTAGGATAATTTAGTTGTTGTGAAAAAAATTAAAACTGTAATATTCGGCACAGGATTTATGGGCCGCGTTCATACAGAGGGCCTGCGGAGACTCGGAAATGTGGAGGTGGCGGGAGTCGCGGCATCGAGCGCCGAAAAAGCGCGCCAATTTGCCGATGAATTGGGCATGGAACAATCCTCCGGGGATTACAGAGAATTGCTGGCCGATTCGACCATCGACGCGGTCCATATCTGCACGCCCAACGCGCTGCACTTTCCCATGGCGATGGCCGCGCTGGCAGCCGGCAAACACGTACTGTGTGAGAAACCGCTGGCGATGTCTACGATTGAGGCAGCTGAGATGGTGCGACTGGCCCAGCAGAAGAACCTCGCCAACTGCACGTTCCACAACCTGCGCTACTACCCGCAGGTGCAGAACATGCGGCGCATGCGCGAGGCCGGCGAACTGGGCGAGATCTACGCGGTGCAGGGCACTTACTCGCAGGACTGGCTACTCTACGATACCGATTACAACTGGCGCATCGACAAAGAATCGAACGGGCGGTCGCGCGCGTTTGCGGATATCGGGACGCACTGGTGCGATATGGTGGAGCACATTACGGGGCTGCGCATTACTTCGCTTTGCGCCGATCTGCAGACCTTCCACAAAACGCGCAAGAAGCCTAAGGGATCGATTGAAACGTTCTCCGGCAAGACGCTGCAGCCGGAGGATTATCAGGAAGTCGCCATCGACACGGAGGACTTCGGCGCGGTGATTCTGCGGCTCGGCGAGAAGACGCGCGGCGCGATGACGGTGAGCCAGATTTCGGCGGGGCGCAAGAACCGGCTGTTCGTGGAGATCTTCGGTACGAAAGGCTCGGTGTCGTGGAACCAGGAGAATCCGGATGAGCTGTGGATCGGGCAGCGCAATACGCCGAATCGGCTGGTGGTGAAGGATCCCTCGCTGCTGATGGAGAAGGCGCGGAGCTATGCGGATTTGCCGGGCGGCCACAGCGAAGGCTACGACGATACGTTCAAACAGGTCTTCCGGCGCTTCTACAGAACGGTGGCGGATCGCAGCGCGGCGGTGGAGTATCCGACGTTTGAGGATGGTTGGCGGCAGTTGCGGGTTCTCGAGTCGGTGCTCGATAGTTCGGCGAAGCACTCCTGGGTCGATGTTTAGCGTTACGATGATGGGACATGCGGCAATAGCCGCGTTCGCGCTGGCCCGCACTGACGCGGCTACCGCCGCGTGTCCGCTTTGAAGCAGCGGCTAGATCTTTGGATGGTCGAGCACGGTGCGGCCGATTCGCGGGAACGGGCGCAGGCGCTGATCATGGCCGGCGAGGTTCTGGTGAACGGGCAGAAGGCGGCGAAGCCCGGTCAGCCGGTCGCCGAGGACGCGCATGTCGAAGTGCTGGCCAGGCTTCGTTACGTGGGCCGCGGCGGCATTAAGCTCGAGGCTGCGCTGCGGCATTTCGAAATCGACGCGAGCGGGTTGATTTGCGCCGATTTCGGGGCTTCAACGGGCGGCTTTACCGATTGCCTGCTGCAGGCCGGCGCGGCACGGGTTTACGCGATCGATACGGGCACGGGTCAGCTCGACTGGAAACTGCGCAACGATCCCAGGGTGACTTTGCGGGAAGGCGTGAACGCGCGCTATCTTGAGCTGAAGGATATCGGGGAATTGGTTGACCTGGCGGTTTGCGATGTCAGCTTCATCTCAGTGACCTTGATCGTGCCGGCGATTCTGCGCGTGCTGCAGCCGGAGACAGGGCGCTTAGTGATTCTGGTGAAGCCGCAGTTCGAGGTGGGCAAGGGGATGGTGGGGAAGGGTGGTATCGTGCGCAATCCGGCGTTGCATGCGGAAGTTTGCGGCAAGGTGCGGGATTTTGTGGAAGGAGCCGGTTTTGAAACGGGTATGATAGAGAGCCCGATCACCGGGGCCGAAGGCAACAAGGAATTCCTTCTTTATGGGCACCGTTAAAATTGTCGCCGTCTTTGCCAAACCGAATGCCCCGCGCGCTTTTGCGGTTTTGCCGGAACTGCTGCTCTGGCTGGAGGAACACGGCATTGAAGCGCGGCTCGACAACGAGGCGGCGCATTACGCGGGCAAAACGGGGGGGCTCGACCGGGCACATGTGCCGGACAATTGCGACCTCGCGATCGTGCTGGGTGGCGATGGCACGCTGCTCTCCGCCGCGCGCGCCATTGGCAACCGGGCGATTCCGCTGCTGGCGGCGAATCTGGGCGGGCTGGGATTCCTGACTTCGATCACCACGGAGGATCTGTTTCCGGAGTTGGAACGGGCGCTCACAGGCGATCTGAAAATCACGCGGCGCAAGATGCTGCGGGTTTCTTTGCTGCGCCGCGGGGAAACGGTGGCGGAGTATCAGGCGCTGAACGATGTGGTGATTGCGAAATCGTCGATTGCGCGCATTGTGGATCTGGAAACGTGGGCGGACGGCAGCTTTGTGTGCGCTTACAAGGCCGATGGCCTGATCGTCTCCACGCCGACCGGTTCGACGGCGTATTCGCTATCGGCGGGCGGGCCGATTATTTTCCCCACGGTCAACGCGATCTGCCTGACGCCGATCTGCCCGCATACGCTGACCAACCGGCCGTTGATCATCCCCGCGGAGATGGGAGTGCGGGTGGTGAGTATGGCGGCGGAGGAGGAAGCGTTTCTCACGGTGGATGGCCAGATCGGGAGTCCGCTCGAGGCGGGGGATGCGATGGAGTGCGCGATATCCGATTTCGATGTGTTGCTGGTGCGGCCGCCGCATAAGACGTATTTCGATGTGTTGCGGCAGAAGTTGAAGTGGGGCGAACGCTGAAGCTGCCCAACGGTGACCAGGCCACAGTGGACAGCCGAAAGCTGCGGGAGTACTGCCTCAATCCGGATCATCCACGGGGCCGGAACAAGGCGAGAGTGTTCGCGTCCGTCGGAATCCAGCAAGCCGACGCGGAAGAACTCAGAACAGCCCTCCTTGCGGCGGCGAGTCGGGCGGAAGCGCAACCCGGTGCCGAGACTCAGTACGGACAACGTTACATCGTCGATTTCGATCTGGTCCAAGGCAAGAGAACCGTGAAGATCCGCAGCGGCTGGATCGTGCGCATCGGCGAAGACTCGCCCCGGCTCACGACTTGTTATGTAATATAAAAACGAAGGATAACGATGAGCGGTATTGAGATACTTTCGGCGGTAGCAATGCTCGAGGACCTGCCCGAACAAGGTTTGCTTCGCGGACAGGTAGGGACAGTCGTCGAGAGTTGGGCACCCGGCGTTTATGAGGTCGAGTTCAGCGACGACAATGGGAAGGCCTACGCCATGGCGGCATTGAAGGCGGAACAACTCATGCCGTTATACTACGAACCCGTCAATCGGGCCGCTTAACGTTTCCGTGAGGCGTGGGGCCTGTATGACGACTCACCAGAGGCATAATAGGGCGTGGCCGCAGCGACGCCCGATCCGGGACGCAGTTCGGGGAGACTTGACGGCGTAGACGGGTTGCGCGGCCTGGCCATCTTTTTCGTGTTGATGAATCACGTCAACATGCGGCTGCGCATTGCGGGCGTGCCTTACACCAAGGGGTTGCCGGAACAGCTGGTTTCTGCGCTGGTGTGGAACGGTCAGCGCGGCGTGCAGATTTTTTTCGCGCTTTCGGGATTTCTCATCGCTTCGACCGCGATCCGGCGGTGGGGCTCTCTTTCGCGCGTCGACATTCGGGATTTTAACGGCTGCGATTTGCGCGCATCGCTCCTCTGATGGTGCTGTTGCACGCGATTCTGAGCATCCTGGATCGGGCCCACTTGAAGTACTTCACGATCTCCCCGAAGTCGGGCGGCCTGGGCCGGGCATTGCTGGCGGCGCTCACTTCTCACGTCAATGTGCTCGAAGCGCGGCGCGGATACTTGCCGGCCAATTGGGATATCCTCTGGTCACTCTCGGTGGAGGAAGTGTTCTATTTGTTTTTCCCGCTGGTGTGCTGGTGTCTGGGCGCGGCTGGAAGCTGATTGGGTTGCTTCTGGTGTTCGTGGTACTCGGACCTTTCGGCCGCACCGTGTTTACCGGCGCCAATGCAGTCTGGAAGGAGTATTCGTATATCGGAGGGATGGACGCGATTGCGCTTGGATGCCTTACAGCGGTGGCCGTTTGCGGAAGTCACTTTTCACGCTCCGCGGCACAAGGTTTGTGGGCTGTCGGCGGTGTGCTGCTGACTTTCATGTTGTTTTTTTCGACGCAACCGTTCAATCAGATGCTGGAGCGGAGCGGGCTCGACATGTCGATCGTTGCCGTCGGCACCTGCATGGTTGCAGCGGCGGCGGCGCAAACTGGCTGGCAGGGTCCGCGCTGGATGATTCCCATATTCAGACTGGGACAACGCAGCTATGAAGTCTACCTGACGCATATGTTCGTAGTCTTCGCGTTGCTTGCGCTTTTTGTTCAGGCCGGAAAGCCGATGAGAGCTGTGCCTCTTTTCTTCACAGCGGCAATTTTGCTGTCGGGAATGCTGGGTGCGGCGGTGGCGCGCTTTTATTCCGAGCCGATGAATCGTCGTCTGCGTAAACGCTTCGGCGACGGGGCTGAGAGGCTCGGTTCGGTAGTAGAAGCTTCGCCGCCTGCCGTTAGTTCGCGATAGACTCTTTGCGAGGAGAACTATCGAATATGAACTGGTCCCGCCGCGATCTTTCTTTGCTTGTTCCCGCGCTGGCTGCTGCCGCTGCAGCTTCGGCGCAGGATAAGAAAGCAATTCATGGAAAGGCTTACCGCTTTGAGGATTTGCCCGTTAAGGAAAGCGGGCTGAATAAGGGACGGGCCGTTTTCGATGGCGTGACCCACTCGGGGTATCCCGTCGAATTGCACATGACCTCGCTCGCGGCGGGGCAGATGCCGCACCCCCCGCACCGCCATCCGAATGAGGAAGTGATGCTGGTGCGCAGCGGGTTGCTGGACGCAACCTGCGATGGCGAAACGACCCGGCTGACGCCCGGTTCGGTGATCTACATGCCTTCGATGTCGTTACATGGTCTGAAGAATCCGGGTCCGGAGGTGGCGGAATATTTTGTAATTGCTTTGGGGGATAAGAGGGCTTAGGTGCAGCGGGAAATCCTCGCACTCATGGAGCGCGATTGGGACGATCGCGCGATCACAGCTCCCGAGTATTACGTTGCCAATGGCCAGGAACGTTGGGAGCGGGAGGAGTTTTTCCGGAGCGGCGAGATCAATGTCGAGAATGAGATCCTCGCCGATCCGTGGGTGTTCCGCCGCGGCGCCGAGCCCCGACGGATGCGTAGGCTCGAGATCGGGTGCGGATGCGGCCGCATGACCCGCGCGCTTGCCGCCTCTTTCGCGGAGGTCCACGGCGTGGATATCAGCGGCGAAATGATCAGATTAGCGGCACGCAACCTCTCGGATCTCGGGAATATATTTTTGTACAAGAACAACGGCTCCGATCTCTCGGGGCTGGCGGACCGGAGTTTTGACTTTGCATTTTCGTTTATTGTGTTCCAGCACATTCCCAGTCCGGATGTAATCGAGAGTTATGTGCGGGAGGTGTATCGGTGCCTCAAGCCCGGGGCGGTTTTCAAGTTTCAGGTTCAGGGCCGTGCGGACTTGTCGCCTGGGGAGGCGTCGTGCCTGGAGAACGATACGTGGCTGGGCGCTCCGGTTTCGCCGGCGGCCGCAGAGTCGCTGGCCCTGCGTTGCGGATTCGACTTGATTCTTTCTTCCGGCGTGGGCACTCAATATTTCTGGCTCTGGTTCCGGAAGCCTGGGTGGCCGTGGATACCGCGGAAGATCCGGCGCTGGGCTTCTCGAGTTTGGGCGGGATTGAGAGCGCTGGCGGACAGACCGGTACCAGTTTCGTTCTCCGCTGACAGCGTTCGCGGCGGAGAGGGTTACCGGGTACGAATTCCTCGATTTGCCGGACAGGCGATCGATGTGGGTTATGAGTTGAGCGCGCCGGAGATGCCCGCTCCTGTCAGCGGCGTGGTAGGCAGATGGTGCGAATTGGATGCAAACGGCGAGGCCACGATTCCGGTTGCGGTAGGGCATCCGGGCGGGTTGGTCGCGATTACGCGGGTTCGCTCCCGTAGCAGGGGCGGACCGTGGTTGCGGGCGCGTGGTTCCATCCGAGTGGAACAGTCCGCATGATACCGTTTCGGGTAACAGATATGCCTTTAAATCGCCGCAGTTTCCTCGGCGCCAGCGCTTTCGCAGCGCTCGCCTCCGCGCAGAAGAAGAGTATTCCCGTCGGCCTCGAAATGTATTCGGTGCGGAAGGCCATGATGATGGACCTGATGGGCACCATTCGCAAGGTTGGCGAGATGGGATATCAGGTGGTGGAATTCTACGCTCCTTATTACGCGTGGTCTGCCGATCAGGCGAAGGATGTCCGTAAACTGCTCGACAATTTGGGCGTCAGGTGCCTGTCGACGCACAACGCGCTGGCTAACTACGAGGCCGGGAATATTCAGAAGGCGATCGATCTGAACAGGATTCTCGGGACGCGCTTCATGGTGATCGCGAGTTCGCCGCGCGCGCAGAGCCTGGACGATTGGAAAAAGATCGCCGACTCGCTTACCGCGGGCGCCGATAAGTTGCGGACGGCGGGATTGCGCGGCGGTTATCACAACCATCAGGCGGAATTCACGCCGCTTGAAGGCAAGCGGCCCATGGAAGTAATTGCCGCCAATACACCGAAGGATTTCATGCTGCAGTTCGATGTCGGCACATGTGTCGAGATGGGTTCAGATCCGGTGGCGTGGATCGAAGAAAATCCGGGACGCATCAATTCGCTGCATCTGAAGGACTGGAACAAAGAGAAGGGCTACCGATCGTTGTTTGGCGAGGGCGTCGCGCCCTGGAAGCAGATCTTTGCGGCGGCGGAGAAGACCGGCGGGGTCGAGTATTATCTGATCGAGCAGGAAGGCAGCGAATATTCGGAGTTCGAGACGGCGGAGCGTTGTCTGGCCACCTATAAAAAGATGCAGGCGGGTTGAACGTGTGGCCAGCACTTGACAAACAGGCGAACAAAAGGCGAATATTAAGGCGTGCTGTTCGGCGATTCTCCTGCGCCGGGTCTGGTCGGAATTGCGAAGCTCGCGGCTGAGAGCGAAGTGCTGGAATCCAAGCGGGTGGTCCAGTATTTCGAGATCGATTGCCGCAGCGTGCTCAACAGGACCAGGCCCGGCATGCCGTTTGCCTGGAGCCTGAATCCTTATCGAGGCTGTGAGTTCGGCTGCCGTTATTGCTATGCGCGCTACACGCACGAATTCATGGAACTGCGCGAGAGCATCGATTTCGAGGACAAGATTTATGCGAAGTCGCATATTCAGCCGATTTTGCGGCGGGAGTTGAAGCGGATCGATGGGTCGCAGGGCATCGCGATCGGTACGGCCACGGATCCGTATCAGCCCGCGGAACGGCGCTTCGAACGGACGCGCGCTGCGCTTGAGGTTTTCGCGGAACAAAAGGGCGTGGCGCTTTCGATTACTACCAAATCCGATCTGGTGACACGCGATATAGCGCTCCTGAAAGAGATCGCCAAACGCAATTCCGTGAGCGTGAACATTACGATTACCACGCTCGACACGGCGCTGGCGAGAGAGTTGGAACCGCGCGCGCCGCGGCCGGACCTTCGCCTCAGGGCGGTTCGCGCGCTCGCGGACGCGGAGATTCCGGTGGGCGTGTTTCCCAACCCGATCATGCCGCTCATCACCGATCAGGAGAAGCGGCTGGACCGCTTGGCCAAGGCGGCGCGCGATCACGGAGCCACGTATTTCGGGGGCGGAGTGCTTTTTCTGATGCCGTGTTCCCGGCGCGTATTTTTTCCGTTTGTCGAACGGCGTTTCCCGCATTTGCTGCGGCGCTATCAGGAGCGGTATGAGAACGCAGCTTATATCAAGGGACCGTATCGCGACATGATTCGCGACCGCATTGCGGTAATTCGCGATCGCTATGGGCTGGCCTCTTCACCGCCCCACAGAGAGTGGGCACCCGAGCCTGAACTGCAACAACAGCTGTTTGCTACGATGCCAGCTTGCGCTGGGTAACACTCGGCTTCGTCGGGCTGCTGGCCGCTCTGTGGGCAACTGCCTGGTACTTCGGCGTTGCCGCGCAACTCGACCCTTTCACGATTGCGAGCTGCGCGCTTCTGCTGCTCCCCTGCTGGGCCTTTGGATTCGGCATCAATGCGTGGTTGCGACGCGCGGTCACAAATCGTGTGGCGCGAGCGCTGGCCCCTCTTTCGCTGATTTCCGCTTATCTGCTTTTTGCGATTCCACGGGGCGATTTTCGCTGGGACATGTGCGCCGGGATGGCGTCCGTCGTGCTCGTTCTGTCGGTTGCACTGAGCTGTGCCGATCCCGCACAGCCAGACTGGCGCGACTGGATGGTGCTGGCCATCCTCGGCATCTCCGTCGATCTTCATTTCTTCGATCGTGCGTGGCCGGTGGCGGGACTCAGCAGCATGCCGAAGCTGCTCTTCGTCGATGCGGGACTTTACGGCTATCTGGTGATAAGACCTATCGGAGGCATCGGCTACGACTTTCGCGCCCATTGGTCCGACCTTCGCATCGGCCTGCGCGAGTTTATTTTGTTCACTCCGATCGCCGTGTCACTGGGGTTCGCGCTGGGCTTTCTGCATTTTCACAAAACAATGGCGAATCCACTGTGGTTCGGCGGCGGCTGGGTTTTCACGTTCTTTCTGATTGCGCTGCCGGAGGAATTATTTTTCCGCGGCCTGATGCTGAATATGCTCGAAAGGAAAATCGGGACGCAGCGCGCGCTCATTGTCACATCGTTGCTGTTCGGCGTCGCGCATTTCAACAAGCGGGCGGCTTACTTCAACTGGCGCTACGTAATTCTCGCCGTCATCGCGGGAATTTTCTACGGCCGCGCTTGGCTGGCGCAGCGGCGCTTGTTGGCGTCGTCGGTTACCCACGCCACGGTGGATACGGTTTGGTCGATCTGGCTGCGTTGACCACTACCCCTATCCGAAGACAAGGGGTATGCGAAACGTGTGTCGCCAAAAGACGCACAGGTGACGCCGATTTGCCGCACGGTTATCCAAAGTTAATAATCGACGGAACGATAAAGGTAAACAATCAAACCAATAAAAAGCTCCCATAGCGATTGGTGAAACCAAATGGCCCACTGCATGCACTAATAGGTGTATGGAACATCTACATCAGACGGGGATGCCTGATTTGGAGGCGCTGAGAAACGAAGCGCTGTTCGCCGGAGCGCTGGATCCGATGAGCCTGAGATTTCAGGTTGTCGAATATGACAAATCAAGCGGCGAACTGCTCAGCGTGCCTTGTGAAAACCTGGGGTTCCGTGAAGCAATTGAAACCACGGCGGAACTGATCGAAAAACGCCGCCATTCTCATTTCTGCCTGCAGCCGGTCGGCTTCATCCAATAGTGTAAGAAGTACTTAAGACCGCTGCGTCAGGTACCTGGCGCGGCAACGGTTTCGCCTCAAAAATTTCCAAAAGGTTGTTAGCGATGGCGTCGGGATGTTTTTCGCCATCGATCTGGTGGTAATCCCGCCCGCTGTAATAGTCGATCAGCGGCGCGGACATGCGATCGAATTCGGCAAGCCTGCGGAGAACCACCTTTTCCGCATCGTCGTCGCGTTCGATAAGGGCGCTGCCATCGTTCACGCAGCGCAATCCGCCGTTGTAGGTGGCGCCGCAAACCGCGCAATAGCGCCTTGCTGTCAAGCGGCGCAGTAGTTCGGTACGAGATACACAGAGGTGCAGAACTGTGGGGACGGGCAAACCGAAATCGGCCAGCAGACTATCGAGCCACGCAGCCTGCTGCACGGTGCGCGGAAAACCATCGAGCACGATACCAGCGTGGAGTGTGTCGCGTGTCAGCGTGGTCCGAACTACTGAGCAAACCATGGCGTCGCTGACGAGCGCTCCGCAGTTGAGCAGCCGGCGCAGGCGAAACCCTGCCGGCGTGTTTCGCCTCGCTTCCGAGCGCAGCATTTCACCGGTGGATAAGCACGGGAACCCGAGCGTGGAAGAGAGCCTGGAACTTTGCGTACCCTTACCGCTTCCAGGCGCACCCAGGAACAGGATGACGCGGCCCCGGGGCCGATTTGTATGTCTATCGGACGACGACATGGTCTCCTTCAGTAGACAGAAACTTCATTTCGGGCTCAATCGATATGGGTCGAGCAGTTCGACTCGTCCGCAGTGGACCACCACGGGGTATTGAGCAGACCATCGGGGTAAGTTCGGCTGGCGTCGGATGAGTCCTCGGTGAAGAAACCGGCCCGCTGCGCCGTGAGATACGCAAACTGGTGGAAAAGGGCTGCGTGAGGATCCTGCTGAACATGAGCGGGGTAGCTTATATCGATAGCTCAGGCGTGGGCGAACTGGTGACTGCTTATGTTTCGGTCCGGAAGGAAGGCGGCGATGAAGCTTGTAAGTCTGCCCGCCCGGCTGTAGGAATTGCTGCTGGTCACCAAACTATGCGTGATCTTCGACATCCTCGAGGGCGAAGACCAGGCGATTCACAGCTTCGCGTAGGAGGTGAGCAGAATCTCGTCGACAGGGTGCGAGAACCCTGGGAGCAGGGGCGATTCGAGAAGATCCTTGCCACGCAGCAAGCGGATGTGCGCATCAGTCTGGACGAAGATTTCGCCGTTGATGTTGTCGAGCAGCCAGACTTCTTTGCTGCCAGCGGAAAGATATTCGAGCGCTTTGCGGTTTACCTCGACGGCAGCTTCGGATGGCGAGAGGACTTCGACGGCAATATCGGGCGCAAAAGGAACCGGGATTCGATTCAGATCGATCTGCCTGGCATGGTCGGCGAGGAAGATAGACAGATCCGGGCGCCGGTCCGTATGGTCGGAGAGCCGGCAATCGACCTCGGCAAAGGCTTCGCCGATGGGATTGCGCTCGAAAAAATTTTCAATCAGGCGTTCCGCGCGGCTTCGAATTTTGGCGTGCAGGGGCGTTGCGCTTGACAATGGGACCAGTTCTCCTTCGACCAACTCATAGTCTTCGGTCTCCGCCGTGCGCATTTGGGCGAACTGATCCACGGTCATCAGAGTTTTCGTGTCTAAAATGGACGTACTCATGATGGACTCATGATAGCTTGCCGCGTGCCGACTGCAAGGCTGCTCACGCGCGGTCCCGGCAGAACAATTCCAGCCAGGTTCAGGGGATCGGCATTGGGGATTCGCAGATCGTCTTCCGGATGCGTAGACGCCCGGCGCACGGCGCGCAGGAGATCGAGCGCTTCGGGTGCGGCGAATTGCTCGCCTGAAAATCCGGCTGCGAAGCGGCCCCCGCGCAGTTCGCCCTGGGCTTCTTTACGGCGGAGTACGGGCAACAGATCGCGCCAGAACGGTGCGTTGGTTTCGCGCGCCAGCAGGTCGCGGATGAGGACGCCCCAGCGGAGAATCAGTTGATCGGCGAAGGCTTCGATGCGCGTCGCTGCATCGAGGCGCACCGCCGCCGGCAAGGTCGATTCACTTTGTTGCAGTAAGGCCCAGCGGCCTCCGGCATGGCGTGGCCGTGAGGTCCGTCCGCGGCCTTCTCCGCGGCGACGCTTCGGGTCGATCAAAGAGCGCAGGTTTTCAAATCCGTCGGCTGTGACCAGGCCAGCGGCAACCAATTCCCACAATGCATCTTCCACTTCGCTGGCGAGCCTGTGAGCGCCGCGGGTGAGATCGGCGAAGAACGATGCGCCCCGCTCGGTGAGCACCGCCAAAACTTCCTGGGCCACCGGCGAGAGCGATCCTTTCGGCGCTTCACGTCTCGCATGACCCAGCCACTCCAGATTCTCGCGCAGGAAAAATGTCACAGGCGCAATGCGGGTGGGGCGGACGCGCTTGCCCTCCGCATCTTCCTCCATGGCCGGATGACGCGTGAGACGGCCCCACATCACTTCGCCCGAAAGGCAGAGTTCATCGAGATACGCGGGGTCGTAATTGGCGATGCGCTGCGCCAGAATATCCGGCTCCCATGAAGACGCGGGGATCTCATAGCCCTGCAATTGGCGGACGATCTGCAGCGTGCCATCGGCTCCGTGAAGCTGTGTACCGGGCGCCAGGTGCTGCCAGCGGCAGAGAAAGCGGTGCAGATCGAGCGCCGAGACCGGTTCGATTTCGCGGCGCAATGTGCCCAGCGTGGCGTGGTGGATGCGCGCCAGAATGCGCCGGTTGCACCACTGGATTTCGCCTTCACTCTCAGCCACGGAAAAGCGTCCGCGCAGAACCAGTCCCTGGGCTTCGAGCGCATGCAGCGCCTGATCGATATCGTCGCGGGTAAACTCCAGTTTTTCGGCGAGTTCCGCGATCGTCACGGGGCCGAGAGATTCCATCCAGCCGCGAATGGTCAGCGGACAGTCGTCGGCAGCATGCAGCCGTTCGGTGGCGATCCAGAACGCGCGCTCCCCGCGGATGTGTATGGAGGCCCTGCGCGTGGCACGCAATTCTTCGAAATACTTCTGCCATGCGGGTGTAGGGAGCAGCGTGATCAGAGTGAGCAGGGCATCGTGCAGTTCATCCGCGTCGCGCGCTTCAGGCCAGGCCTCGGCGGAAATTTGCGCGATGGCAGCGGGATCCAGAATGCCCGCGCCACCCACGAAATCGGTGCGCAGCGAACCGCGCAACTGCACCGCGCGCGCCCGGCGTTCTTCGAGCGGGGCATCGTCGAGAAACGCGTAGGGATTCGCATTGAGGATCTCGTGCGAGAACGGCGAGGGCTCGGGATTGTCGATGGCCACGGTGCGGATGTCGCCGTCGTCGATCGCCTGCAGGACGCGGGTGAGGCCATCGAGATCCATGGCTTCGTGCAGGCAGTTATCGAGCGTTTCTTTCACCAGCGGATGATCGGGAATGCGCACCTCGCCGGTGAGGTTTTCGGCGCAGGCGGCCTGGTCGGGAAAAACCGACGCAAGCAGATCGTCCGAGCGCATTCTCTGAATGGGCGCAGGGACCTTCCTGCCGCCGCCGAAGCGCAGGATCGCCAGCGCGCGCGACACATTCCAGCGCCATCGCGCGGTGAACATGGGCGTCGCGAGGAGCGCCTGGGTCAGGACGTGCTCAAGCGTTTGCGGCTTGAGGAATTCGAAAACCATTTCGAGTGGGAACGCGTGCTGATCGCTGAGCGAGATGAGGATGCCGTTGTCGGTGGCGGCCGCCTGCAACTCGAAGTTGAAAGTGCGGCAGAAGCGTTTGCGCAGCGCGAGTCCCCAGGCGCGATTGACGCGGCTTCCGAAGGGTGCGTGCAGCACCAGTTGCATGCCGCCCCCTTCGTCGAAGAAGCGCTCGGCCACTACGGTGTCTTCAGTGGGCAAGGCTCCGAGCGCCGCGGCCCCGGCGCGCACGTAGACGATGGCCTGTTTGGCGCCAGCTTCATCGAGGGCGCATTCGGCGAGTAGAAATTCCGCAGGCTCGTCCGACTCGATGATTTTCGCGCGCGTTTCGGAAACGGCGTGAGATAGCTCGGCGGATCGGCCCGGTGCTTCACCCAGCCAGAACGGAATCGATGGCGGCGCGCCGTGCGCATCTTCCACATACACGCGGCCTGCACCCACGCGTTTGATCTTCCACGAGTGCGTGCCCAGCAAAAACACATCACCCGCGAGACTCTCGACCGCAAAATCCTCATCCACAGTGCCGATGTTGCGGGCGTCGGGTTCGGCGGTTACGGCGTAGTTGGCGTTTTCCGGAATAGCCCCGCCTGAGGTGATCGCTGCGAGGCGCGCTCCGCGCCGTCCCCTTACACGGCCATTCACGCGGTCGCGATGCAGGAGCGCGCCACTTCGTCCGCGCGACGTCGCGATGCCTTCGGAGAGCATCTCGACGACCTGCTCGAAATCCGCGCGGGGCAGATTACGATAAGGCCACGCCGTGCGAACCATGTCGAAGAGCGCTTGTTCCTCCCACGGCTCCGAGGCCGCAGCGGCCACAATTTGCTGCGCGAGGATATCGAGGGCGTTCTCGGGGATTTCAATGCGTTCCAGTTCGCCGCGGCGCAGCGCGCGAATCAGCGCGGCGCATTCGATGAGTTCATCGCGCGTGGTGGCGAAGGTGCGCGCTTTGGGCTTCGCTCCCACCCAGTGGCCGGAACGTCCGAAGCGCTGCAGTGCGACGGCGATGGAGCGCGGCGAACCAATCTGAATCACCAGATCCACCGAGCCGATATCGATGCCAAGTTCGAGCGATGCCGTCGCCACCACGGCGCGCAGGTCCCCATTCTTCAGGCGCGTTTCGGCTTCATGGCGCAATGCTTTCGCCAGACTGCCGTGATGTGGCAGAACAGTGCCCGCGCCCAGTCGCTCGGCAAGATTATGGGCCACGCGTTCCGACAGCCGGCGCGTGTTGACGAAGACCAGTGTGGTGCGATGCGCGAGGATCAGTTCCGCCACACGATCATAAATCTCCGCCCACATTTCGTGCGAGGCGATGGGCCCGAGTTCATCGCGCGGCACGAGAACCGCCAGATCCATATCTCGGCGATGGCCAGCGTTGACTATGGCGACCGGCTTTCCCGCGCTGAGAAATTGCCCCACTTCTTCGATGGGTTTCACCGTGGCCGAGAGCCCGATTCGTTGCGCGCGCGTTGGCGTCAGGGCGTCGAGGCGAGCCAGCGTCAGAGCCAGATGAGAGCCGCGCTTATCGTCCGCCACCGCGTGAATTTCGTCGACGATCACGGTGCGTGTGGTGCGGAGCATGGCGCGTGAACGCTCGGCCGTCATCAGAATATAGAGCGACTCCGGCGTGGTTACCAGAATGTGCGGCGGATGCTTACCCATGCGCTGGCGCTCGGCGGCGGGCGTGTCTCCCGTGCGCACGGCAGTTCGGATCGACGCCAGTGGTATGCCATGTTTTGCCGCGAGTTCACGGATTTGCGCCAGCGGTAATTCGAGATTCTTGTGAACGTCGTTACTCAGGGCCTTGAGCGGCGAGACGTAGACCACGCGGGTTTCGTCGGGAAGCGAATCGTTCCGCGCCTGGCGCACCAGTTCGTCGAGGCAGATGAGAAATGCCGCCAGCGTCTTGCCCGACCCCGTTGGCGCGGAGATCAGCACGTCGCCGCCCGTGCGTATGGCGGGCCAGCCTTCGACCTGAGGCTCAGTGGGGGAACCGAACTGGCGGGCGAACCACTCCTCTACTAAGGGATCGAAAACAACGGGCTCGGGATGCCGGTTCACACCCCGACCGGCGCGGACTTGAGATCCAGATAGCGCTGCCGGCATTCCGTGATGGCTTTGCGCGCCTCGCGAGGACCACCCCAGCCTTCCATCGTCGTGACCTTGCCTTCAAGTTCCTTGTAGATGGTGAAGAAGTGTTCGATCTCGCGGCGCACGTGAGAAAAAATCTGATCCATGGTGTGGATCTGGTCGTAGCGCGGATTACGCGTAGGGACGGCGAGAATTTTCTGATCGCGCTCGTCGCTGTCGACCATGTTGAGCACGCCCACCGGCCGCACTTCGATCAGCACGCCGGGATAGCTGGGCTGCTGCACGAGCACCAGACAGTCGAGCGGATCGTTGTCGTCGGCCAGCGTGCCGGGGATGAAGCCGTAATCGCCCGGGTAATGGAGCGGCGAATAGAGCGCGCGGTCGAGCCGGAAAACGCCCAGTTTGCCATCGTATTCGTATTTATTCGCGGAGTGCTGGGGGATTTCCACGATCATGCGCACGACCTCCGGTGAGTCGGGGCCGGGGTCGATGTCGTAGAGGCAATTCACGGACTCAGGTTAGCATTAGAATATCGGCAGGCTGGACGGGCATGAAAGGGTTATTCATTTCGGCGATTATTTTCGCGGCGATTGCGTTCGGCCAGAAGCCGAGTGCGAGTGTAGCAGGACGCATCACCGATGCGAGCGGCCAGCCGATTCCCAAGGTGGGGTTGACGCTGCGCGGTTCGCCCGGAACCGTGTAGACCACTTCTTGCCAGCACGCGGCCCCGCATCGTCGACCGGGATATCGATGATGCGGTACTGAATCTTCAGCCTCTCGTGGAAGTTCACGGGGGCATAGTCATCGAAGGCGAGCCACTGACGGATTTCAGCAAGATGCAGGTTAGCCTTTCTGCGCTGGATGGCACCTGGCTGAGCGACATCAGAACCAAAATCAATAACGACGGGTCGTTCGTCCTCGCCGATGTCGCACCGGGAAATTACGACGTGCGTCTGTCGGGTAGCGCGGAGGCCTGGGTGAAATCGGTCGGGCTTGGCTTACGTGAGGCTGTGGAGCGCAGAATCGAAGTTACGGAGTCAGACATTGTGGCGCCGCTGCAGATTACGCTGAGCCGGTCATTGCGAAGATTGCCGGCACGGTCGAGACGGACGCGGGACGGCCTGCTGGAAGCAGTACGGTGATTCTGGTTCGCGAGCCGCAGGGGCTCATCCAGGATTTTGAGGTCCGCACCGGATGCACCTGGTTGCATAGGGAGGCGCCCGGCAAAACCGGAGGGCGGCCTCCAGACAATCGCATGTCGAGGCGGCGAAGGGCTCGTCCGAGTCACTTCCGGTGAAGCTTTTCCTGCGCGGAGCGCAGGTGTTACCGTACGCCGATTCAACTGTGTATATTTCAACCTTTAGAAGCTGACCTACAGGCGTGCGTTCTGCTAACCTTGGGCCTGAATTCTGGTTACAGGAGCTACGACATTCGACCGTTTCTCATCGTCGCGATACTTGCGGCTGGGTCGTCAGGCTGCTCAGGCCGGGGAGCCTCACGGATCGCCTCCACCTCGAAAGCCGAGTTCACGGGCGGGCAATCGTCCGGTAACTCGCCGGTCACCGATATAGAACCCGTCGATCTATTCGAGGTCTACAATCTTCCCCACCTGCGGGATGCTCGCTACGGCCCGCTGGGCGGTGCGCTGGTCCACCTGCAGATCACGAAGCGCGCAAAGGATCTCGATCTGATAGGCAAGTCGGCGATTCGCGCCTGGGAGAGTGTGCCCGCTCTCGCTGGACTTGCGGACGAACTGGAAATTCACGCCACGCAGGAGACTGAGTTCCGGGGAAGCAAGTCGTCTGAGCTGAATGCGCTCCTGACAGGAGGCGGCGCAAGGTCGGTCCGGGTCCAATCGGCCGCTCTTGAGATAGACCAGCCGCTGCGAATAGGCGGGTCCGGCATCAGGCTCGATCTTGGCAATGCGGTACTTCGCGGATCAACGGCGCTGCAATACCTGGTGCGTATTGAAAATGCCAACGGGATCGACCTGCGGGGCGGCCGTTTTCTGGGCGGGGATTCGGGCGTTCTGATCCATAACTCGCAACGGATTCGAATTTCGGGCATCACTATCCACGGTCTGGGCGGCGCAGGTATTGTAATAAGTTCCTCGAACGCAATAGCTGTGCGGGGAGGCTACATCTCCGGCCTGAAGTACGCCGGCATTATCCTTCATCGCGGAGTCACCGGGAGCGTCATTGAAGAGAACCGCATCGAGGACGGCATAGGAACACCAAACCTGGCCGCTGCCATTTTGCTCACCGATCGTGAAGTGGATCTGGCCGCCGACTCACGCGCGATTTATGGCCCGGAATCCTACGGAGTGCTGCAACAGCCTCTGGCGACACGCCGCCATCCCCCCTCTGGAAACCTGATTCGCGCGAACCGCCTGGTGCGGAACCAGGCGAGCGGCGTGTATTCCGACGGGGGCGTGAAGAATGTCATCGCTTCGAACCTGATCGCGGCAAATGCGAAAGAAGGGATTTGCCTGGACGACGCTTCCGTTGCGAATGTGGTGGTGGCGAATGTTGTGCGCCGCAACGGCAGCCGCTGGGGCGAACCGGATGTCGTGCTGAAGATGGAGACAATCGAACCTTCGGGGCGTCTTGCCGATGGCACTCCGGCGGCCAAAGTGCCGGGCATCTCGCTCGATAACGCTCTCTATAACGTCGTCTTTCAGAACACCGTGGAAGACAATTACGGTGGCGGGATCAAGCTGGTCAGGACCAGCCTGTTCAACTTGATCGGGATGAATACCCTGGTCGCCAACGCCGTCGGTTCCAGCGAGAAGTTCCATTACTTCGGCATCGAGCTGGGGGCGGCGCCGGGCGATTTCACTACGCGTGAACTGGACATTACCCCCAGCCGCGGAAACATCGTTTTTTCCAACATGATCCGGGGACCGCATTACGCGGGAATCTATTTCGGCACCGATTGCGACCAGAACGACGTATTCGACAACGTCATTCTGGGAGCTGCAAAATGGGCGCTCGAATCTGTCACTGAGATGCCCAACACTACCGTGAATAACCTTACGAACCAGCCTTCCCGTAACGTTTCGGCGGGTCTCGATCCGAATCTGTTCGTTTCCGCACGCGCGGTCAGGGACGAACATGATTCGCCCTGAGTCGAGCCCGACACTTTCTCTTCCGTATGCCGTCTGGAAAAAACCACCTCGCAGAACTCGATGGCCTGGGCGGTATCGCGATCCTTCTGCTTTGTATCTTCCACTTCGGTTTTGCATTGGGCTCGTCAAGCTCGCCTTTCGCTCATAAACTGCAAAATGTTCTCTGGCTGGGCTGGACCGGTGTCGATCTCTTCTTTGCCCTTTCCGGCTTTCTGATTACCGGCATCCTTCTCGACACCCTTGATTCAACGAGCTACTTTCGCACTTTTTATATCCGGCGCGCTCTGCGCATCTTTCCGCTCTGCTTTGCCTTCCTTGCGGTAATGCTGGGTCTGATGCACCACATCCTGTGGCGTCATAAATACCCTGGAATCGTCACATGGTGGTATCTGACTTATTTGCAGAACTGGAAGCCGAATCATACCGCCGGCGACCTTCATGTCGACCATTTATGGAGCCTCGCCGTGGAGGAGCAGTTTTATATGGCCTGGCCTTTGCTCATCTGGATTACTCCCAGGAAGTACTATCCGCGCTGACGCTGGGATTTGCCGCGGGGGGCGGCGATATTGCGAGCCTTTGTGGTGCCGGCCCGGTGGTACGAATTCATGTGCCGCGGCACGCTGACGCGTATGGATGGTCTGGCTCTCGGCGCGTTCATCGCCATTGCCGTGCGGACACCGCGGCTCCGGGCGATCCTGCATCGCCTGCTCCCCCTTGCCCTGCTCGTGGCGCTGGCTATCGTTGTCTCCGCCTTTGCCGTGCAGGGGAACTTTCAATGGAACCGGCCCATGCAGCTTTACGGCGCCACCGGTCTGGCGTCTTTCTTTTGCCTGCTGGTCTTTTGGTGTGTCGATAGCCGGCCCGCCTCCATGCGCAACGGGTTCCTGCGCTCGTTCGCACGCTACGCTTACGCTATCTATGTTTTCCACTCGCCTCTCAATCAGATTCTCATTCCGTGGCTCGATCCAGTGTGGCGGCGCTTCCCTCCCGCGCTTGATCTTTTTCTGCGCTGCCTGTACATCATTGCGATGACGGTGGTTGCCTGGGGACTGGCCCGTCTTTCGTGGACCTATTTTGAAGAGCCTGTAAACCGCCTCAAATTACGATTTCCCTACCGCAGCGATATCAGGCAGCCAGGCTACGCGAGTCAGGTCCGGGTGGTTTCCAACGGATCGGCAGCGGTCGACTAACAACATGAGTGACTGGTTTCTTACCTTCAAAGGACTAACTAACCTTGCTTTGTCATCAAGGACACAAAGCTAACTTCACAACACTTCTGCTGTGAGTTACAGTTTGGGAGCAAGGCAGTAAATACGCAGAAGCCCCGGCGTAAGGTTGAGCGAACACATGGATGTTTCCGTAATACTTCCCGTGATGGACGAAACCACATCTCTCCGCAAGACTGTGGATATTCTGCTGGCCGAGAATGGCCCCAATATCGGCGAAATTCTCCTTATCGTATGCGACAGAACGGACCCGGAAGCGATGGCCGTATGCAAAGAACTGGCAGCCGCTTTTCCAAGACTAATCAAGCTGCACAAGCAGAACAGGCCGTTCCTCGGCGGCGCTATGCGAGATGCCTTCGAGTGGGCGTCCGGATCGCACGTGCTGATGATGGCGAGCGATCTCGAAACCGACCCCCATGTTGTCAGGGAACTGATTGCCAAGGCCGAAGAAGGCCACGATATCGTCACTGCGACCCGATGGGGCGGGAAGAACGGGTTTGAGGGGTACCAGCCCGCCAAGTATTTCCTCAACTGGATGTTTCAGCGCACGTTCCGGGTGCTGTACGGAACTTCATTGTCCGACCTGACCTATGGATTCCGCATCTTCAAATCGGAATGGGTCAAGAAGATCGCATGGGAGGAGTTGCGCCATGCGTTTCTGCTCGAGACTATCCTGAAGCCGATCCGTCTGGGCGCGCGAGCCGTGGAAATTCCGGCGCAGTGGCGCGTGCGCACTGAGGGGGCTTCCCACAATCTGTTTATGCAGAACTTCATTTACTTCCGAATTGCCGTGAAAACACGGCTTTGCAGCAGAGAGAAACTTCTCGTGAGGTCCGCACTGTGACGCGCACTCTGGTGACGGGCGGTTGCGGTTTTGTAGGCCGCCATCTGATTCGGCGGCTGCTGGATTCGGGTCACGAACTGTGGGTTATCGACGACCTCAGCACCGGGCTTCATCCCGATCTGTGGCTGCGCGCTGAGAATAGATCCGAAGACCGCGGGCTCATCACTTATTCGGTGGGGGGCGTTGCGGTAACGTTCCTTTGCGAAGACGCCGCGGTCACGATGCTGAGACAACTGGGCCGCATCACGTGCGGCGATACGGTTCGCTTGCCCGAGTTCGACTACGTCTTTGCCCTCGCATCGATTGTAGGTGGTCGACTCAAGATCGATGGAGATCCGCTCGGAGTAGGCGCGGATTTGGCGATAGACGCTCTGTTCTTTCTGTGGCTCTCGCGGAACAAGGACAGGATTGGACGGGTTCTCTACGCCAGTTCCAGCGCGGCTTATCCGATTAATCTTCAGAAGACCGAAGGGCACGTGGCGCTGCGCGAACACATGATCGATTTCACCGGCGGCGAGTTGGGACAGCCGGACATGACCTATGGCTGGAGCAAACTGACCGGAGAATACCTTAGCCATCTGGCCGCTTCTCGCTATGGAATCCCCGTAGCCTGCGTTCGGCCCTTCTCAGGGTACGGTGAAGATCAGGATCTGACGTATCCGGTGCCGGCCATCGCTTACCGGGTGGCGCGAGGTGATAATCCTGTAACCGTCTGGGGCACAGGAGAGCAGGGCCGGGACTTTGTGCATATCGAAGACTGCATCACGGCAATGCTGCGGATCATAGACCGTGTAGGGGACGGCTCGGGTCTGAATATAGGCACCGGGAAGCTCACGACGTTTCTCGATGTGGCGCGGCTGTTCGCCTGCCTTGACGGCCGTCAGGCGGAAATCAGGCCCCTTGTTGACAGGCCCGTGGGCGTGCAATCCCGCTATTGCGATCCATCTGAAATGAAGCGCGTTCTCGACTGGGAACCGGAGATTTCGCTGGAAGATGGCTTTCAGCGCGTTCTGGCAGCTGCCCACGACCGCGTCGCAGCTCTGGGCCCGGCAGCTATCGATTAGGAGAGTTCTTATGAAAACCGGACTTGTAACGACAACCATTAATATTCCCACTTTGCTTACCAGCTATGCGCGTAACGCGCGGCGCTACGCTCATCAGGACCTTGAGCTGATCGTGATCGGCGACCGTAAGAGCCCACACGAAACGGCGGACTTCTGCAGGTCGCTCGAGCAGTATTATCCGGTGAGCTATCTCGACATTCCCGCTCAGGAAGAATACCTTCGCCCTTATCCGGACCTGTGGAACCACCTTCGCTTCGATTCGATTCAGCGAAGGAATATCGGTATGCTGCTTGCCTGGGAGCGTGGCTGCGATGTCGTCATCACGATCGACGACGACAATTTTGTGATGGGCCAGGACTTTGTGGGACTGCATTCCATCGTCGGCAAGACGGTGGGGCTGCCTGCATTTTCCTCCACGTCGGGATTCTTCAATGTCTGCTCGGTACTCGAGACAGACCATGGCGTGGAGTTTTATCATCGCGGGTTTCCCCAGAGCCAGCGCTGGCAGGAGAAGAGTCAGTTCATGAGCTCCTCGCCGGCGGAACGAAAGGTTGCGGTGAATGCAGGCTTCTGGCTCGACAATCCGGATATCGACGCTCTGACGAGGATGGAGCGCCAGATTGTGGTTCGCGGGTTCAACCAGAAATGGCCAGGCCGCAATTTCACGCTGCAGCCCGGAACGTGGTCTCCATTCAATTCTCAAAATACGGCCTTGATGCGCGACGTTATTCCCGCTTACTTCCTGAGCCCGTGGAATGGACGCTACGACGATATCTGGGCCAGCTACGTGGTCAACCGCATTGCGGAACACCTCGGTCACGCCATTTCCTTCGGTGAGCCTGTGGTGCGTCAGGAACGCAATCCGCATGACCTGTGGAAGGATCTCGATGTCGAACGCAACGGCATGATCATGACTGACAGCTTCTGCGCTGCGCTTCGCGAGATTCCGCTGACCTCACACACCTATCACGAATGTTTCGGAGAGATCGGCGAGGCGCTGCGTGACGCGTGGCGCGAAAACCCCAGGTGGAACGAATCGCAGAGGCAGTGGAGGGAAAAGCTGCTGGAAGGAATGCGGATCTGGCACGCGGTATTTGAAACAGCCGGCCGGCACGCCCCTGTCAGGGAGCTATTCAGGACTGCGGGTGGTTCGGACGCTGTAACTACCGCGGCGTTGCTATGACGCCTCGCGCGCTCCGGCGCAGTGCGCGGCTTTCCCCTACCGGCCCGGCACTCGTTCCGCACAATTCGGACGGCGAGTGGTCCGAACGGCTGGAGTGGCTCCCCTGGGGCCTGTTTGTCTTTCTCTATCTGCCCCTTATCTACTGGTCCGGGCTTACTCTGAAGCCGACCCAGGTGATTGATTTCCCGGGCATCTATCTGGGGCCGCGGCTCGCGTTTGTCCACCACGCGACACCTTACGGTTACGCGGCCTTCGATGACTTCGCCCTGGCCTGGGACCGCTGGATCGCCCCCTTTGTTTATCCTCCGCCGTCACTGATAGCCCTCTGGCCGCTGAGCTTGTTCTCGATCGACACGGCGTTCATTCTCTTTACGATCGTGAGTCACCTGTGCCTCCTGGGAACGGTTTGGCTGATTCTGAGAAAGTTGATTCCCCTGCCCGAACGGAAGGCACTCCGGACGCTGGTGGTCAGCGTGTGCCTCACCTATATTGTGCTGTCCGACTCGGTAGCGGCGACGCTGAATCTCGGTCAGATCAACATAATCACCACTTTTTTCATCTGTCTTTCCGTGACAGCGCTGATCGAAAATCAGGCGGCGTGGCGCGTTGCGTGGCCTCTCTCGATCGCCATTCTTCTCAAGACGTACCCGGTACTGCTCATCCTCCTGCTGCTGGTTCGGCGCCGATTTCGCGCGGCGGCGCTGACCTCCGCATTCTGTGCCGTCTTTGTCGTGGTGGCCCTGTGGGTATTGCCCGGCGAGATCTGGACCAGTTGGCTAACGGAGGTGCTGCCCGCCGCCGGTTCCGCTTCCGCCACAGCGAAATTGTTCTCGCATTCAAAGGTCTCTTTTGTGTGGGATCAAAGTATTACGGGCTTCCTGACGCGCCTGATGGGCCACGCGTACTCGCCCTTATTCAGACCAAAACTGGTCGCTCCCCTCGCGCGGATTGTGACGCTCGTCATGACCGGAGTGACCGCATGGGTTTCGCTTCGCGCCGGGCGTACTGCCGACGATACGGCGGCTTTCCTGCTCCTGATGTACCTGATCGCCCCGGTGTCCTGGGATCACCATCTGGTCTTCATTCTCCCGGCAGCGGCGCTGACCATTGTACTTATTCTCAATGGCTCCGTGAAGGGGAAGTGGTTGCCTGTGATGCTGCTTCTGGCGCTGTGCCTTATCGCCTGGCGAATGAACCTGGAACGCCCGATACTGGAGAAGGGATGGTGGAGTTTACTCGCTTCTCTTAAGTTCTTTTCAGTGATGGGGCTCTGGCTCTTCTTCGTGCAGCGCCTCCACGGAAGCCGAAACGGTGGCAGCGGCGCTTTGGTTGGGCCATCCAGGTCGCGCCCGGTTTAGCCGCCGTCGCGGTCTTCCCGGCTAAGGGGAACCACGCCGGAGCGCTGCGAGAATCTGCTCCGTCCGAATCACAGAACAATATTCGCCATCGAGATTCGCGAGGCTCATCGCGTGAACCTCGTCCGCCGTTCGCCATACTCCATGCCAGTCCCGGCGGCCAAAGGTGAACGTCGCGTCTTCTACGAGCCAGGTATCGAAGCCGAAGTTTCCCGCCATCCTCACGGTAGCCTCCACAGAATTATTGGTGATGACGCCGGCGACCACCAGCGTGTTCTGGTTTGCCCGGCGCAATATCGCCTCGAGATCCGTTCCGATGAAGGCGCTGTTGGCCGTTTTAGGAATTACAATTTCCCC
Organism: Terriglobia bacterium; assembly: GCA_963719785.1. GTDB lineage: Bacteria > Acidobacteriota > Terriglobia > Bryobacterales > Bryobacteraceae > BOG-234. The sequence goes on along the minus strand of CAVRCX010000015.1, from coordinate 173,501 downwards.
GGCGATCGGCTCTGCCTCAGGCTTAAACAGGTTCCCCGATTGGCCGGGCCGATAGTGCGAGGCCGGCTCCAATGAATCGTGCCGTATGTGGTACACGAGGCGCTGAGTGGCCCGCCAGGCCTGTAACAAGGATGCAATGTTGTTCTCCGCTTCGGGGTTATTGCGCTGTCCCCAGCCGGGATGGTCGATCGCCTGCTGGAGGTCGATCAGGATCAACGCTGCGTCTGCTGGCAAGGGATTCATTCAGCTATCGCCAGGGAAGGGTACTCGACTGAGACCATTGTCAATCCTTTGGCGGGTGCGGTGGGGCCGGATTTTTCGGGCAGCGTTCCGCCATCGATATTGCCTCGGCCAATCTCCAGCAGGGTACCCACAAGGTTTCGCACCATGTGCTTGAGGAATCCGCTGCCGCGCACGGTGTAGACCAAGCGATCGCCGGTTCGCTCCAGTCGGGAGTTGAAAATCGTGCGGACCGTGCACTTGCCTTCGCCGTCGCGCTCGTCGGCGGCAGCGAACGGGGAGAAATCGTGCTCGCCTTCGAAGATACGCGCGGCTTCGATCATCCGCGTTTCATCCAGCGGATATGGGTGGTGATGCACATAGCGATATTCGAAGGGAGGGCAGATTTCCGCGCGGAAAAGCGTGTAGCGATAGGTCTTGGCCACGGCGTCGAAACGCGGGTGGAAATCCATGTGGACTTCTTCGGCATTAAGAACGCGTATGGCGGGCGGGAGCAGGCGATTGACGGCGCGCCTTAGATTATCAGCGGGGATGGGATTTTCGATGGTAAAGGCTGCTACCTGCGCCAGGGCGTGCACACCCGCGTCGGTTCGTCCCGATCCCGCGACGTGCACCGGTTTGCCTTCCATGCCGCCGATGATTTCTTCGAGGGTTCCCTGGATGGTGGGCAGGCCGGGTTGGATTTGCCAGCCGTGGAATTCGGTTCCGTCGTAGGCGAGGGTGATGCGGATACGCCGGGTCACGTTACGAGGGCCGCGAGCCGGGTTTCACTAACGGCTGTCCGGCTTTGCACATGGGGCATTCGTCCGGCTGATACGCTACCACGTTCAACGTTTCTAACGCCGCTCTTGGGATGCCGAGATCCACGGCTCCTCCGCTGCGATCGATGATAGACCCCGCGGCCACCGGAATCGCTCCCGCCGCGCGCACGATGTCGATCACTTCTTTGGTACTGCCTCCGGTGGTGATCACGTCTTCCACCACCACAACGCGGTCACCCGGCTTGAGAGTGAAGCCGCGGCGCAGCGACATTTTCCGATCCGCATCGCGTTCCGTAAAGAAAAACGGGACACCCAATGCTCGGGCCACTTCGTGGCCGATAATCAGACCGCCCAACGCCGGCGAAATCACCAGCGCTACATCTTTTTGCGGCAAAAGCGCGAGAATCCGGGACGCCAGTTCTCTTCCGAGCGTCTCAGCATGTTGGGGCCAGGAGAGAACAATTGCAGACTGCAGATACTCCGGACTGTGCAAGCCGCTGGTTAAACGGAAATGACCTTTGTGATATGCGCCGGTCTGTTGAAAAAGATCGAGCACGCGGACGGGTTGCGAGGTCACAAAGGGCTACTATAACATTGATAAATACCGCTCAGGTCCTGCGTGCATTCTCTTCCCGCCGGAGCGAAAATTTTGAACCGAAGGCCGGGAACTCCCGTTAGGTTAATTAAGCAGATGAAAGTCGTATACGGTACCTTCTTGATGGCTTTCGCGCTGTCCGTCAGCCAGGGCTGGGCGCAGACGGCGCCGGCGAATGCACCGAGCGCGGTCAGAATCGACAACGCTTCCGGATTTGGCGGATGGTTGACACGGCCCTACAGGGCGCGCCCGGTTCCGCCGATTAACCTCGCCAACACGTCGCGCCTCGATTCCCTGATTCGTGGAGGAAATCTTTATCTTTCGGCGCAGGACGTGGTGGCGCTGGCGCTCGAAAACAATATCGATATCGAAGTGCAGCGCTATGCTCCCCTGCTCGCGCGCGAGGTGCTGCGCCGAACCGAGGGCGGCGGATTGCTGCGCAGCGTCGGGCAAGGCGTGGCGCCGGGTCCCGTGAGCGTCAGTCTGAGCGGCGTCAGTATCAACACGAATGGCGCGCCGTCAGGATCGACCAGCGGAGTGGCGGCCAATATCGTCACCGGCCTGGGACCCGGCATTCCTTCGTTCGACCCCGCCATCACGGTGATCGCGAATTTCCAGCATGCGACTTCTCCGCAGAGCAATACCGTTATTGTCGGCACCACCGCATTTGTCGACGATACACGCACTTATCAGGTGGCGTACTCGCAGAACTTCCATTTCGGCATGAGCACGCAGATGACTTATCTGAGCACGCGGCAGAACGTGAACAGCACTTCGTTCAACCTGAATCCGTATACCAACGGCGATCTGGATCTGACGGTTACGCAGAATCTGCTGAATGGTTTCGGGTCGGCTGTGAATACGCGGAATATCCGGGTGCAGCGCAACAATCTAAAAGTTACAGATCTGCAGTTCAAAGAGCAGGTGATCGCGACTGTCACTTCGGCGCTCAATCTTTACTGGGATCTGGTGAGCTTCAAACAGGACGAGAAAGCGCGCGATCAGGAAGTGGCCACCGCGGAGCAACTGCTCGAGAACAATCGCAAGGAGGTGCAGATCGGGACGCTGGCCGATATCGAAGTCACGCGGGCGCAATCCCAGCTCTATGCGGCGAAACAGGATCAGCTGATTTCGCAAACCAACGTGCTGCAGCAGGAGACGATTCTGAAGAACGCGCTGAGCCGGCAGGGCGTGGCGACTTCGGATCTGGCGGACGTCCACATTATTACCCTCGACCAGATTGTGGTTCCCCCCACCGACGACCTGCGTCCCATTGAAGAATTGACGGCGGAGGCGGTGAAGAATCGGCCGGAGATCGAAACGGATCGGATCAACATCGCCAGCCGGAATACAAATCTGGTAGGAATCCGCAATGGCCTGAAGCCGAGTCTGCAGGCTTTCGCCGAACTCACCAACAACGGATTGACGGGCAACATCACGCCGGCGGGCCTCGCGCAGGGCGGCCTTCCGTACCTTACAGGCGGCTACGATAATTTGCTGGCGCAGATATTCCGCCGCAATTTTCCCAACTACTCGGCGGGATTTTCGCTGAACATCCCGCTGCGCAATCGTGCGGCGCAGGCGGACTACGCGACCGAAGAGATCGGCATCCGCCAGGATCAGCTGAACATGCAGAAGCAGATCAACCAGGTTCGCGTGGATGTGCAGAACGCTGTTATCGGATTGCGGCAGGCGCGGGCGCGGTATGAAGCGGCTGTGCAGGGGCGCGTCCTTTCGCAGCAGACTTTCGACGGCGATAAGAGGAAGTACGATCTGGGAGCTTCGACGCCATATCAGGTGGTGCAGGATCAACGCGATCTGGCCAGCGCGCAGAGTTCGGAGGCGCAGGCGATGGCGAATTACAGCCATGCGCGGATTCAGTTGGAGCAAGCGCTGGGAACCACGCTGGAGGTGAATCATATTTCGCTCGATGAGGCTATGACGGGCCATGTCAGGACAACCCGATGAGGAAAGCCTTCGGCACCGCGTGGGGCAGGTTCCCAACCTGCCCCACGCGGAGGGTTTCGATTGGTTTGTGCTTTTTCCTGGCCTCCGCGTGGGGGCAGGATGCCATTAACCCGGTGCGTCCTTCCGGCCCTATGCTTTATCGCGATTACAAGCCCGTCACGGTGCCGCCGGTGCGGCTCGCCAACTCCAGCCGTTTCCGCGCGCTGATTCGCGGCGGCAAACTTTATCTCACCGCCCAGGACGCCATCGCCCTCGCCCTCGAGAACAATATCGACATCGAGTCGCAACGTTACGACGCCAGCACATGGCAGTTGGAACGCGCACAGGCCGGCGGCGCTCTGCCGGGCGTCCCCAGCGGATCGGCGCAATCGGCATCGGTGGCGAATGGACAGGGCGTGCTGGGCAGCCAGGCCGCGGCGGGCGTCAAGATTGGCACCGCGACGACGGGCCCCAACAGCGGCGCAAACACGCAGGTTTCGCAGGTCGGCACGGTCGCCCAGACCTTCGATCCCACCATTCAGGAAGCCACCACCTTCAGTCACCGCACTGTGCCGAGCGCCAATACGGTCAACAGCGCGGTGTCCGTGCTGGTGCAGGGGCTGCGCACTTACAGCGGATCGTACACCCAGGGCTTCGCTACCGGTGGGTCGGCCACCATCAGTTACAACGATCACTACGTGAACGAGAATGCGCCGCTCGACCTGACCAATCCGTCGGTCTTCCCTACCCTCGCAATTTCCGTTCAGCAAAACCTGCTGCAGGGTTTCGGTTTCAAGGTCAATAACCGAAGCATCACGGTGGCCAAGCTGAACATCGGAATTTCCGATCTGACGTTCAGGACCGCGGTGTCGCGCGTGGTGGGAGCGGTGCTGAACAGCTACTATGCGCTGGTTGGGGATTATGAAGATCTGCGGTCGAAACAGGAAGCTCTCGATACCGCGCAGAAATTTCTCGGCGAAACCAGGCGGCGTCTGGAACTGGGCGCGGCGGCTCAGCTCGATGTAACCACGGCTGAAAACCAGATCGCCCTGGCTCAACAGGCGCTGGTCAATTCCCAGGCCGCCATCGAGCAGCAGGATGTGCAATTGAAAACGCTGATCAGCCGGACGGGGGTGGGCGATCCGCTGATTGCGGTCACGCCGATCGTGCCGCTGGATCGGCTTTCTATCCCAGCCAGCGACGACCTCCCTCCGGTAAAGGAATTGGTCCGCACAGCGCTCGTCCATCGCAGCGATCTGCTGGCGGATCAGGCCAACGTCAAGGTTTCCGAGGAGTCCGCCATTGCGACGATCAACGCTTTGCTTCCTACGGCTGTAGCGTTTGGCTCGAAGACCAACGCGGGCGCGGCGGGTACGGGGCGCACCGTGGAAATCCCGCACGGCCCGACGGTCACCGCCGATCCGTATTTCGTGGGCGGAATCGGAACGGCGCTCGGGCAGGTCTTCCGCAACAACTTTCCCAGCCAGGCCATCGGCGTGTTCGGGTCCATTCAGATCTACGACCGGCAGGCGGAAGCCGACTACGCGATCGACCAGCTTCAGCTGCGTCAGCAGCAACTGGGGGTGGCGAAGAACGCCAACCAAGCCCAGGTGGATATGGTCAATGCGGTGGTGGCTTTGAACCAGGCGCGCGCCCGGTACGAGGCTGCCGGACAGAACCGCATCCTTCAGGAGCGGCTGCTGGAGGCGGAACAGAAGAAGTTCGCGGTGGGCGAATCGACCACCTACAACGTGACCCAACAGCAGCGGGATCTGACCAATGCGCGGGCGACGGAACTGTCGGCCCTGGTTACGTACCAGAGCGCTCGTATCTATATCGATCAGACGGCCGGTACCATACTCGAGGCCAACCATATTTCGATGGATGAAGCAAAAACCGGCGTAGTAGCGAAGCCTGCCCAGCCCGCTGTCCAGTAGAAGATTTTACAGTGCGGTTAGACCCAATGCGGGATGACGGCTTCTCGAAATTCCCGGATTTATTGGCCTTTGAAAGTTTGGCGAATAAGTTGCTTTGTGGAGGGCGTGCATTACAAAAGCAAAGGCTCCAGGCGCGACGGGAAAAACCCCTCCAGAGAAACCCCTCTTGCTGTTTAACCCCATTTAAACCTCAAAAACCCCCTAAATCCTCACCCGTCGCCCTGAGCCTGGTATTACTTTAAGGCTTCGATCAGGGCCGGCACGATCTGGAAGAGATCGCCGACGATGCCGTAATCGGCGATTTCGAAGATAGGCGCTTCGGGGTCTTTGTTGATGGCGACAATGGTCTTCGACCCCTTCATGCCCACCAGATGCTGGATGGCGCCTGAGATCCCGATTGCTATGTATAACTTCGGGGCGACTGTCTGGCCGGAGCTGCCCACCTGCCGCTCCATGGGCAGCCAGCCGTTGTCGCAGATCGGCCTTGATGCGGCGACTTCGGCTCCCAGTGCGGCAGCGAGTTCTGTGATCATGGCGAGGTTCTCGGCTTCCCGGATGCCGCGCCCTGCCGCGACAATGGTATCGGCGGCGCCCAAATCCACGGCGCGGGCCGATTCGCGGAACAGTTCGAGGGGCCTGGTGCGAATCTGGTCAGGTGTCAAAGTGGGCACCGTTTTTTCGACACTGGCGCTGCCGGGCTGCAGGTTATCGGCGCGAAACGCTCCCGCCTGAATGGAGGCGAAATGCGGCGCCTCGCCTTCGAAGTGAAAATCCGCATTGATCTTACCCTGGAAAAGCTGGCGGACCAGCACCAGGACACCATTCTCGACACGATGCCCCACTACATCGCTCACCAGCACGCGGCCCAGTTGCGTAGCGAGTTTAGGGGCGAAATCGCGAACCTGGTAGGTATGCGGAAAAATCACCCAGCCAGGCTGATGCACCTCGATCAGACCTTTCAGCGCCGCCGAGTAGCCATCGGGCGTGTAGTCCTTGAGAAGTTCGTGATCCACCGCGTGGATTTTGTCGAGCTTATATCCAGTTAAGGTCTGCGCCACCGCATCCACGCCGCTGCCGAGGATCGCGGCAAAGACCGGCACGCTCAGTTCGGCGCCGAACTGTTGCGCGGCCGCCAGCGCCTCGAACGCGATTTTGTGCAGCTTTCCCTCGCGCTGCTCCAGCACCACCAGCACGCCGCTCATATCACCCTCGCCTCGAAGCGCAGCTTCTCAACTAATTTCGCCACGGCTTCTTTGGGAGGTCCGTCGAAGATCTGCGAGTGCTTCGATTTCTCCGGCATGTAGATGCGCTCCAGCCGGATGGACACACCGCCGGGCCCACTTAGTTCCGCCGCCGACATCCGTTTCACTTCCTTGCTCTTCGCCTTCTTAATGCCCATGAGGGTGGCGTAGCGCAATTTGGTGGCGCCGGATTGAATGGCGAGCAATGCCGGAAGCGGCATCTCGACGTACTGGAACCAGCCGTCTTCGAGCTCCCGCTTGACCTTAATGCGGTTACCCTCGGCTTCGATGTTCATGATCAGCGTGGAGTGCGGCAAGCCCATGGCTTCGGCGAGGATTACGCCGGTCTGGCCGTAACCGAGGTCGTCCGATTGCAGCCCGGTCAGGACGAGGTCGGGCTTCTCGGGTTCGAGGGCTCGCGCCATCAAGCGAGCGAGCGTCAGGGGATCGGTTATGCCGGCTTCATCGGTTTCAATGTGGAGGGCCCGGTCGGCGCCCTTGGCCAGCGCCTCGCGTATGGTCTGGCCGGCGCGCTCGGGACCGGCCGAAAGGACGACAACTTCCCCCCCGGCCTTCTCTTTCAGCTGCAGTCCGGCTTCGAGCGCGTAGGCGTCGGGCTCATTGATTTCCCACGTGAGATCGGCATCCTCGATCCACGTGGCGGATGAATTCACCTTCAACAGGCTGTCCCTCGAGGGCACCTGCTTGATGGCTACAACGATCTTCATTGGTGCTTACTCCGTGAATCTTTTGAATATGAGCGCCCCATTAGTGCCGCCGAAGCCGAATGAATTGGAGAGCGCATATTCCATTTTCATAGGACGCGGCTGGTTAGGGACGTAATCCAGATCGCAGCCGGGATCGGCGTTTTCGTAGTTGGCGGTGGGCGGCGCCACTTGGTTCTGGAGCGCGCACACAACGATGCCTGCCTCCAGACCGCCCGCTCCACCCAGCAGATGACCCGTCATCGATTTGGTGGAACTCACTGCCAGCTTCTTCGCGTGGTCCCCAAAGGCGCGCTTCATGGCGATAGTTTCGGCCTGATCGCCCAGCGGAGTGGACGTTCCGTGGGCATTGATGTAATCGATCTGTTCCGGCGCCAGCTTCGCGTCTTTGAGCGCATTGCGCATCACGCGGAAAGCGCCCTCACCATCCTCGGGCGGCGCCGTCAGATGGAATGCATCGCCGGACATGCCATATCCGACTATCTCCGCCATAATCGGCGCGCCGCGCCTTTTGGCGAATTCAAGTTCTTCGAGAATCAGAATCCCCGAGCCTTCGCCCACCACAAAGCCATCGCGATCGCGATCGAAAGGCCGGGACGCGTGCGCCGGATCGTCGTTGCGGTGCGAGAGTGCGCGCGCGGCGGCGAATCCGCCAATCCCCATGGGCGTGATGCAAGCCTCGGTTCCCCCGCAGATCATGGCATCGGCATCGCCGCGCTGGATGATCTTAAAGGAATCGCCGATGGAATGCGCGCTGGTGGTACACGCGGTGGCTGTGGCGGAATTAGGCCCCTTGGCGCCCGTGCGAATAGAAATATGGCCGGAGGCGAGATTGACGATCGTGGCAGGAATGAAAAACGGAGAGATACGGCGTGGCCCGTGTTCCAGAAAAGTTTTGTGCTCGCGTTCGATGACTTCGAAACCGCCTATGCCGCTGCCGATATAAACGCCGACCTGTTCGGCGTTCTCCTCAGTCACTTTGAGGCCGGAACCCTGCAGCGCGTCCTCGGAAGCGGCGATCGCCAGATGGATGAAGCGACCCATCTTCTTGATCTCTTTCTTCTCGATGAACTTCGCCGGATCGAACACCTTGATCTCGCCGGCGATGCGGCAACTGAACAAAGACGCATCGAAGGATTCGATACGGGAGATGCCGCTGCGGGCGGCCAGCAATGCCTCCCACGTTTTGGCGGTGGTGTCGCCGATCGGGGTCAGCAGACCGACGCCGGTGACTACGACTCTACGGGAAATAACGTTCTCCTTTTACGTCTGGTGGAAATCGCGCCTGGCAACGAAGAACCCGCTGCACGAACCGTTCCCCAGCATCCAGACCATTTTTCGATGCCGGGGGACAGCCGCCAGTTGCATGGTTCCGGGCCAGGGCCCGGGAGGACAACTATTTTTTCTTGCTTTCGATGTAAGCGACTGCATCGCCCACGGTGGCAATTTTCTCGGCGTCTTCGTCCGGGATTTCGAGTTCAAAGGCCTCTTCAAAAGCCATTACCAGTTCGACGATATCGAGTGAGTCGGCCCCCAGATCGTCGACGAATGAAGCCTTGTTGTCCACCTGGCTCTCGTCCACACCCAACTGTTCGACAATAATCTGTTTGACCTTCTGCTCTACGGGCGATGCCATACTTCCTCCACTATAGCTTGGGCGCACACGTTCCGGACCGATTTTTCGGCCTGCTCTTGAATACCGATCAATCGCCAGGCGGATGGGGGCGCAAAGCTCTGATTCTACACTACGGTGTGTTCCAGCACCACTTCATTCCCCATGGCATGCCAGGATCGTAATATCCCGTCACTACTCACCGTCGTACTCGTCTCCGTCCGAAACCCTTTGAACATCGGCGCCGCGGCGCGCGCCATGGCCAATTTCGGCGTCACGGATCTGCGCCTCGTCGACCCTTACGATGCGGCTTTCCGGGAAGCGGTTTCGGCGGTCGGCGGCGCCCATGTGCTGCGTACGGCGCGCGTATTCGCAACCGTCGCGGAAGCGGTAGCGGATTGTTCGCTGGTAGCCGGCACCACAGCAGCCCAGCATCGGGTTCCACAGCAGCCGGTGGAAAGGCTGGAGAACGGCATGTCGCAGATCCGCGCGCATCAGGGAAGCGTGGCCATCCTGTTCGGCTCGGAGAAGTTCGGGTTATCGAACGACGACATGAGCTTCTGCCATACCCTGCTGCATATTCCCACAGCGCCGGAAACGCCATCGATGAATCTGGGTCAGGCTGTTGCAGTTTGTCTTTACGAGTTCATTCGGGACAATACGGAACCGGCGCGGTCGCCATTTGAGCCGGTATCGGGCGCCGACGCAGAGCAGATTACGCTGAAGCTCCTCGATGTTCTGAAAGAATCGGGCTATACCAACCGCATCACCGCCGTATCCACGGATCAGAAGGTCCGGCGCTGGATCCGGCGTCTGCGCATCGGTCGGCACGACGCCCCGCTGTTGCTCGGAATCCTGCGCCAAATCCTCTGGAAATTCGGTAAACGACCAGGGCGGGACGACGCATGAATCACCCGGTTTTCTTGCCTGCCCCGGAGTTTTTTCCAAGATAAACTCGCTGGTCGGCGCGCGAGAGGAGTTCGAGGCCAGTCTCCGCGCCGTCCCACTGAACCACGCCGATGGACGCCCCGACGCGGATCTTCACCAGGCGTGCACCCTCGTTGACTTTGTATTCTCCCAGCGCCCATTTGCGAATTCGTTCGACCTTTTCTTCTCCGTCTTTCAGAAGGCCGGCGGCTATGGCGACGAACTCGTCTCCTCCCCAGCGGCCCACCATGTCGGGGGTCGCGAACTGAGCTCTCAGCTCCACCGCAAATTGCTTCAGCAGATCGTCGCCGGCGAGATGTCCGAAACGATCGTTAACGGCTTTGAAATCGTTCAGATCGACCATAATGAGGCAAAAAGGCTTCCCCTGTATCACCCTCGCGGCCAAATGTCTCTCGAATTCGCGGCGGCTGGCCACCTCCGTTAACAGATCCGTCGCCGAAATGCGCTCCGCTTCTTCGAGCCTGCCGCGGTAATCCTTTACCTGAACGGTTAACTCGAGGAGTGCGGTTTTGCTCTCCTCCGCCATCTTCTCCACACAGGCTTTCAGGGCGCGCGTGCTCTCGACCACGGACCGCCGCACCAGCGCAAGATCGTTCACCTCGGCTATGGAACCGAGGCGTCCCACATGATCGCCCATTTCAAGGGCGAATTTCTGATCGCGCTCGCTGACCGACTCCGCCGCCCGGGCCACCACGCCGATGATTTCCGTCAGTTCCCGCTCGATATCGTTGTGGTGTTCGAGAACGCGGCCCGCCCATCCGGAGAGTTCCGATTCCACTTGCTGGCTCATGCAGGTCAAGAGACCACTGGTGACCGGCGGTACCAGACCTCCCTGGAGCTCGTCCATTTTCCGGTCGATCCCGAGGCCCAGGCCGGGCACGGCACGTTCTCCGCATTTTCCTATGGCGAGCAGCACGTTGCGAAATGCGGCCAGTGCGGGCTCGTCCAGATTGTCCCGATAGTTTTCGATGTGTTTACGTAACGAAATCATCCCGCTTGTCTTATCGGCGGAACGCGCTGAAAACTTCAGCGGGCAGATCGGAAATCTGCCCCACCGGTCACCTTAAGCCCTGAAAATAACTCCCTGCTTCTGCAGGTATGCCTTGGCGATCTTCGCCGTCTCGATAGCCGGCATAACCTGGGGCGGCGGCGAATCGAGCTCCACCATCACGCGGCCATCCGTCTTCCTGCCGTCCATCATGTCGAGGATGGCCGGAATATTCACCTTGCCCTGGCCGAGCGGGCAATAGCCGAGGAAATTCTCCCCGCCCACGTAATCCTTCAGATGCATGTGTTGCACGAGAGGCAGAAAGTCCTTCACTACCTGCACCGGATCGGAACCGCCCTTTTGCAACTGGCCGATGTCGGGCCCGAACTTCACATATCGCGTATCGACGGCGTGCATCACCGCATAGGTCTCGTCGGGCGATTCCACGCAGGTGCCGGTGTGCTGGTGGAGCACCGCCGTAAGCCCCAGATCGGCGATCGCCTTCCCCGCTTCATTGAGCGTGGCGACGATATTCGCCTTATGCGCATTGAAGTCGTAGCCCTCGCGCTTGACCCCATTCGGCCCGATAACAACCACTCTGCCGCCATATTTCCGGACCAGGCGCGCCCAGCTCAGCGTCTTTCCCAGGGAGTCTTGACGCTGGTCGGGGTCGGTCAGATTAGTGCCGCAATACGCCGAGATCAGTTCCAGGTTGTGTTGTTGAAGCAGTGTGCCGATGCCACCGTGAGCCTCCATGGCTTCGATCTGATTGCCGAACAATTCGATTCCCGCGAAGCCCAGCGACGAGATGTCGCGGATGGCCGCATCCACGTACTGCGGGCTGGTCATCGGATTCCCCACGGGCCCTGCGCCGGGACGCCCCCCCAACGGAATCCAGGTCAGACCGGTGTGGCCGATCGACAGATCCCGCTTCTTCTGCGCCCACACGGAAATTACAGCGGCCGCGCCCACCACAGTTCGCGAAAAATTTCGGCGATTCAATTCGACACCTCAGCGGTATTCTTTCACAGCGGGGAGCTGATTGTTCTGCGTGGGTTATCCTTTTCTCGAACCATGAACGAAATTCTGACGCTCTCCGGCATCGCGCAGGCCCGTTTGATTCGCGAAGGAGAAATCTCTTCGGCCGAATTGATTGCCGCGCATCTCGCGCGCATCGAGGAAGTCAATCCGGCGCTGAATGCCGTGATCGAAGTTCTGCCGCCCTCGGCCTCTCACGATGTGGATGGGCCGCTCTCCGGCGTGCCTTTTTCCGTTAAAGATTCCATTGAAGTGGAAGGGACGGTATGCTCAGCCGGAACGCTGGGATATGGCCGACGCGCGCCTTCCAAGCGCGACGCGACTCTGGTCGCGCGGCTGCGCCAGGCCGGCGCCATTCCGATTGCCCGCACCAACCTTCCCGACCTCCTCTTCGCCTTCGAGAGCGACAACCTCATTTTCGGGCGCACCAACAATCCTTACGATCTCTCACGCACGTCCGGTGGATCGAGTGGCGGCGAAGCGGCTCTGATTGCCGCCTGTGGATCGCCCTTTGGCCTGGGCAGCGATGCCGCCGGGAGCGTCCGTCTGCCCGCGCACTATTGCGGAATTGCCAGCTTGAAGCCTGGTTCGGGATGCCTGCCGCGAGAAGGCCATGTTCCACCCGCCGGGGGCTGGATCGAGATGCTGTGGCAGATCGGCCCCATGGCGCGCAGGGTAGAAGATCTCATCGCCATGATGCCGATCCTGACGGGTGAAGGCGGACGTCAATTCGGCCCCATTGATTCCCCTCGCATCGCGTTTTTCACGAATAACGGCATTATGCCCGCCGATACCGACACGGTCCGCACCGTTCGCGCTGCCGCGAATGCGCTCGCATCGGACGGCCTCATTGTGGAAGAGAACCGGCCGTTCTGCGTTGAACAAAGCTACGACCTCGAAATGAAATTCATTGGACCGGATGGCGGCGACGGCCTGCGTGAATTTCTCCGCTCCATCGGCAGCGATCGGACCCATCCGCTCCTCGAAGGCTGGCTTAACAAGCTCGAACCTTATCGAACCGACCTCAAGGGCTTCGCACGGTACTGGGCCGAACTGGATCGTTTTCGCGCTGAGATGCGCGCGTTTCTCGCCGGCTACGATGCCATTCTGTCGCCCGTCGCCGCGCAGCCTGCCGTCCCACACGGCATGTCAATCGACGACAGCGTTTTCCCCGGCTTCAGCTACACCATGACGTTCAACCTGACAGGCTGGCCCGCCGCCGTGGTTCGTTGCGGAACGTCGAGCGGCGGTTTGCCGATCGGCGTGCAGATCGCCGCCGCCCCATGGCGCGAAGACGTAGCCCTTCAGATCGCCCACCGCCTCGAATCGCTGGTGGGGCAGATTTCCGATCTGCCCACTGTATTTTTGAATTAATCTTTGGGCGCGGCGGAAGGACCCGTGGGCTTGCCGTCTTCAAGAACGACCCACGGAGCATTCGCGGGCGCAGCGTTCAACGATTGCGCCGTGGCCAAAGGACTGTTGCCCGCATAGACCAGAACCATGTGAGCGGCATCCAGCGGATTTTTCGCGGCGAATACGATCGCGTTGCGCTCCGAGGCATACGGTTTCCCCTCGATTCTGAAAATGCCGGCCCGATACTCGAGGCCGATCTTTTCCGACCATGCGGCGAGCGCCGAATTGGTTTCCGGCCGTCCGATAAAAATTACGTCGCGGTGAGCCAGCAGCGCATCCGTGGCCTCAAAATCCTTGTAAATCGGAACTTCGCGCTGTGACCGTTCGCGCAGCCTCGATTGTTCGCGGTCGGCGGCATACCGATTGGTGCCCGCTTCGCCCGTTGTTCCATAGACAATAACCGCGGCCGGCAAGAGCGAGGAGCGCCCGATATCGGCCGTAAGATATGCCGGTCCATCGCCGGAATCGGGCAATTCGAATGAAACGCTCGCCGTGTCGAGAAACGATTGCGCAGTCACGGTCTTAGTCGTATTGGCGGTGAAGTACCCAGACATCAGTTTCAGAAACTGTTCGTCGTGCATCTTCAAACGCAGCGCATCGAGAAACAGCACACCACGGACTTCGTCGAGTCGAAACCGATTCAGCGTATTATCCGGAGCAAGTTTCAGCCCACGATATCGAATGCGCTCCGCATCCATTGCCTTCGCAACATCCGGCGACTGCAGCAGACGATAGTAGGCGGCCGAGCCTGCCACAAACCAGGTATCGGCATCGGTGGCCGGCAGAATCCAGCCTTTCCACAACTGATCCGTCCGGTTTTTATACGAAAGCGGCGCGGCCTTCTTCGGCTCCTCGGGCTTCTCGGGCGCTGCCATGCGGGTTTTCTCGTTCTCTACTACCGAATTCCTGAGTGCCTCGCCCGGGTCCGCGCTGAACAGATGATATTGCGCGGGATAAAGGCCCTGATTCGGCCCGTCGCTCGATGGAGCATCCCACACGCTCTGATTGGGCCGTCCGAAATTCGCCCACACCATCATCTGTTTTGCCAGCGCTGAGTCCGTCACCTTCGCATCCATCGTGGAGCCGCTCACCAGCGGCCCGCTGTCAAACGCATTAAAAGCAAACTGCGGGTCGATTTTTCCCTTGTATTTGGAATATAGATCCTGCCAGGTAAGATCGCGAATAGTGGGGACGAAGGGAATAAATTCCGGCGCTCCGTGCGGGTCGGGCAGATATTCCATCTTTACCGCGAGATCCTTCGCGTTATTATTTCCCCAGTACAAACCAGTCGTCCCCCCGAACCATTCGTTCTTCAAACTGCGCCACAGCTGCGCGTGGCGGGTGCCCAGTTCGTACATGGCGATCTCGTCGTTTTTGGCGTCGCCCATCAGCCACTCATTGGTGTACAGGCCATTATTCCGGTTGCCCAGCGCGGCCACCATTTCCTCGATATTGGCGCTGTACTGGATGGCCATGCGCGCGCGAAACGCCACCGGCGTACCCTGCGGATTGAACGGCGTCTGCCGGATGGTGGTCTCCGTCAGGACCATCCCGGCATCGTTCTGATACCAGTCGGTGCCGCTCTCGATCCCGCCGGGATAGCTCTGCATTAACAGGCGATGGCCGTTCTCCGGTTTGATATCCAGCATCACGTTGGTCTGTTCGGCCAGCGTGAGCGGCCACCATGTAACGTGCCCGATCACCATCTTTCCATCGCGCGTGGCGGCCCCGGTGGCGGCGAACGCGCTGCAATGCTCGAGCGACGAATCCGATTTTGGCCTGGCCGGCGGCGCATAGGGAGGAGGGACGAACGCAGTGCCTTCAATACCCGTGGGCGTCATGGGCATGGCTTCGGCGAGTTGGCCCAATTCCACCTCAGTATTAGCCAGCACAATGTCCAACAGATCGAGTTTGCGCCCCTGCCATTTAGCTCCGGCCGCGTTGGCGCCGTCGGCAATCCCGCGCATCTCTTCAAGAATTTCGCGATCGAAGCCGCGCAGAAAAAGCGCATTGGCCGTGGTTCTATACGCGTCCCACGTGTGTGCATCGGATTTACCGGCCAGATCGAACTCGCAGCGGGCGAGATATTCCGGAATTTCCTTCGACATCAGGTAGCCGTGCTGGTAGCCGCGATCATAGGGCTTTCCTTCGATATGCAGATAGATCCAGCCTGCTGCCGGATATCGATAGGCGGGTCCAAATGTGCGCACCGCATCGGGCGCAGGCCAGTTGCCGGCGTCGGACACTTCATCGACGCTCACCCCTTCGAACCAGGCTCGGCCGTGAAATGTCCCACCGCTTCCGGCTGTCAACAGAATGCTGTCCTCGGCGCGACTGGCCACGAATCGGAGCGAGAGCCGGGTCCAGTCGCGCGTTCCTCCGAGCGAGGCTGAGTGGACGTCGAAAGGCATCGACGCCATCGACAAAGCGGCGCCGATAGCTATGGGCGAGCGGTCCGTATCCCGCACAGTGAGATCCCTCGTACGCACCCACCCGCTAAGTTCGTAAGTCTTTCCGATGGTGAGCGCGATCGGCTTGGAGCGAATGCACGCGTCGGTACTGGTAACCCCACTGGCGGCGCCCGGCTCGACACGCAACGACCGCTTCCCTTCGTGCGATACGGTCGCGTCGGTTCTGTAGGAACCTCGAACGGCCGTCCAGGTATTATTGGCGGGCTGCGTCGACGCCGAGGCCGTCAGGGCCGCCAAAAGGCAGCAGATGAGACGGATCATGCGGCCCTCCTTTCTCTAGAGGATAACGCTTTTGGAGTCAGTCGGCTTTCAGCTTTTCTTTGTGAGTTCCCGGTAAACGACTTCGGTAAACGTGATAATCCGTCCCCTCGCGGGCGGGTCGCCTACCGCAACCCTGATCTCATCGAGCGACTTGCCCTGCGCCACCAGGGCTTTGATCTTCTCCCGCTTGGCCTTCGCGGCATCCAGTCCCTTTTTAATAGCGGCCTTTGTCTGCACCTCGCCATGCCCCGGCACAAAACGATCCGAGTTGAGGGATGCCATTGCCGTCATCGAAGTGATCCATCCTTCCGACGAGCCGTTCTTCTCGGGGTGGATGATGGGGTCGGGCTGTTCCGGCGAGATGAGATCACCGGTGAAGACGACCTTATCGGCAGGCAGATAGACCACCAGATCGCCGCTGGTATGCGCGGGCGCCCAGTGGAAAAGATCCAGCCTGACGCCGTCGATTTTCAGGATTTGCTGGTTCTTCGACAGGACCTGCGTCGGCAGATAGTCGGCGGGAAGGGCGCTCCGGCCGGCGGCGCGCGCGGCTTCTTCTTCCTTCTTAGTGTTCTCCGTGGCGATGATGGCGACACCTTTCGGAAACGCGGACACGCCGATTATGTGATCGCTGTCGCTGTGCGTTTCAATAACGGTGGTTACCGGTTTCGGAGTAATTTTGGCGATATCGTCGAGCAGTTCCTTGCCGCCTGCGAGGGTCGTCTTGGCATCGATGACGATCACGCCCTTCTTGCCGATGATGACTCCGCTGTTGCCGCCACCGCCTGAAATCCAATAGAGGTTCGGCCCCAACTGGTGCGTGACGAAGGGCGCGGGCGGTGGCGCCGGCGCAGGGGTCTGGGCCATGGCCACGCTTGCGAGGGCGAGAAGAGCCTTTCCAAAATGCATAGGTAAGAATCTATCACGCAGGCACTACGTCGCGCCGGCCATAGCATGGTCCACTTGTGCCACGGCCAGACGCCGGAACATGGAGCGCTTTTTCAACTGATGCGCCTGCATGCGATGCAGCACATGATCGAGGAACAGGACAGCGTCGACAATATGCTCGCCCTTGTTCAGCATCACGCATTCGGCGCGCACGCCCATGGCGGCATCGGTGACTTCGGCACGCGAAGGGATGCCCGTCTTCGCCAGGGTTTCGAGCACCTGCGTCGCCCAGATCACCGGGATATGCGCAGCCTCGCTGAGCCACAGTATTTCCTCCTGGATCTCGGCAAGGCGCTCGAAGCCCACTTCGATGGCCAGATCGCCGCGCGCCACCATGATCCCCACCGGATGATGGCGCAGTGCCGCCAGCATGATGAGCGGAAGTTGATCGAATCCCGGGCGGCTTTCGATCTTGAGAATCACACCCAGTTCGCTCTTGCCGCGCGCGGCCAACTCCTGCAGCAGATCCAGCACATCCTCCGGGCGGCGCACGAAGGACAGGCCCACGATATCGGCATGTTCGGCGACAAAATCGAGATCGCGCCGGTCTTTTTCCGTCATGGCGCCAATGCCGAAATCGGTCTCCGGGAGATTGATGCCTTTGGCCGAACCAAGCTTCGCCTCGCCTGCGCCGGTGTGCACGATCTCGACCAGAATATGGTCCGGATGCACCTCGCGGATGCGGCCTTCGATCTTGCCATCGTCGAAGAAAATTGGCTGGCCGGCCAGCGCAGTGGTGAAAACTTCGGGAAGCGTGCAGGAGATGTGCGACAGATCGCGCTGCGACGGCTCGATATGTGGCTTTGGTTTTTCGTCTTTGGTGAGCACGAGTAAATCGCGTGGGTGCAGACGAATGGGCTCCTCAACGAAGGGAAGGTCGCCGACGTGGCCGACAGCGATCTCCTTGCCGTCGCGCCGAAGCGACAGCAGAGCGCGGCTGAGCACCCATGCGCCTTGTTCGCAGGTACAAATACAGACGTGATCGGCCTTGTGAATCACCGTAAGCTCGCGATCCTTCCCGCTGCTGTTTCTGACGTGCACGGTATTGCCGAGACGCGCGGCGCGCAGCAGGGTTTCGGGCACAGGAAGCACGACGTCGGCGTCCAGCGGCAATTTCGGGCTCGCGTGCCCGCTGGCCAGGGCGATGCGGGCAGGGGCGATCACGGCGCCGCGCGCATCCCGGCCCACCTTCCAGCGCACCACATGATATCCGCGGTGGATGGGACCGGTGCGCAGCTTGGGGCCCGCCAGGTCCATCGCCACTTTGCAATGTTTTCCAGCTTCCTGATTGGCGCGGCGCATGTTGGCAATCATCTGTCCCCACTCGCGCTCGGTATCGTGGGCGCAGTTCACGCGCATCACGTCCATCCCCGCCTCGACCAGGCTCTTCACCAGTTCATAGGATTCGGCGGCTTCGGAAGGCATGGTGACCATGATGCGCACGGCGCGGCCTTTAGGCGCAGTCCCGAGGAGCAGATCGGCGTGTTTCGCGAGGATGGCCGGTCCCGTCTTGAAAGCCACGCGGGCCGCATGCGGCGAGGGATCGGGACCCGGGGCTCCGGCGAGCTTCTCAAGGACGGCTATGACAGCTTCGAGTCCAGCCAGCGCGCTCGATTCGCTGCGTCCCAGCGACGAGAGGCCGAGAGCAGCCAGCTGCGATTGGATATCGCGCAAATCGTGCTTGCGCAAAGCGAGGTAGTGGAGGAGGTTCTGAACGCTGCGGCGCGATTCGGGGCAGGCCTCGGCGACGGAGGCGCCAAATTCGTGTTCCATCGCGAGGCAGGCTTCGCGCAGTTCTTTCAGTTCGGCGAGGAGGGTGTTTACTTGGGATGCAGTGGCCGGCATGCCTCCGTAAGGCACACGTAATGGGCCATATTACAAACGAATCACGTCAACGTTAAGTCGGATAACCGCAGTGTGAAATGACGCAGATTGAGCCAAGTGGGGCAGATTTCCGATCTGCCCCACCTTAAATGTCTGTTAAGTGCTCGACCTTGCCGGTCGAGTCCCCGATGCTCTCGGGCTTCACATCCATGCGGTCCAGCATGGTCAGATACAGATTCGTCATCGGCACCGGCTTGTCATAAACAATGTGACGCCCCGGCTTCAGGCTGCCATCGCCACGTCCGAACAACAGAATCGGCAGATTCTCATGCAGATGGCGGTTACTGTCGCTGAGACCGCTGCCATAGAGCACCATGCTGTGGTCAAGCAGCGTGCCATCGCCGTCCTGAGAAGTCTTCAGCTGCCCGATGAATTGCGAGAAAAGCTGTACGTGATATTGATTGATCTTCGACAGCTTGTCGAGCGATTCGGTGCGGTTGCCGTGGTGCGACAACGGATGGTGGCCGTCTGGAACGCCGACTTCGTTGTAAGTCCTTAGACTGCCTTCCCGACCCAGCACAACTGTCACCACGCGCGTCAGATCCGACTTGAACGCCATCGCCGCCAGATCGAACATCATGGTCGCGTAAGGCCCGAACTCGAACGGAATACCTTCGGGTTTCTCGAATCCCGGCTGCACCTCGATCACGTTATTCTTTTCGGCGCTCTGGATGCGGGTTTCGATTTCGCGAACTGCCGTGAGATATTCGTCCATCTTGCGGCGATCCGCCCCACCCACCGTGCCGAGGATGGAGTGCACCTGATCCTGCACCGAGTCGAGAATGCTCTCGCGGTCGGCAATGCGTTTGGCGCGAATCTCCGGCGGAAGAGTGATATCGTCGCTGCCGAAGAGGCGTTCAAACACGGCGCGCGGATTGGTCTCGGGAGGATTCGGCGTGGAAGGCCCGGTCCACGAAAGGCTGTTGCTGTACGCGCAGCTGTAGCCCGAATCGCAGTTGCCCACGGTGCGCCCGTCTTCGCAGCCCAGTTCGAGCGACTTCAACTTTGTCTTATGGCCGATGGCATTGGCGGCCACCTGATCCACCGAGATGCCCACGTGAATGTCCTTGCCAGCGGTGCGTTTGGGATGCACGCCGGTCAGGAAGCTTCCGCCCGCGCGGGCATGGTCGCCGCCGCCGTCGCCGAGGGCGTTGCCGTTGTGGTCCATCATGCCGGACAGGACGAACATGTCCTGGCGCCAGGGCTCGAAGGCCTTCAGGATGGGAGTAGCCTCCCAGTTCGCGCCCGCCGTGGTGGGAGACCAGTCGCGCATGGTCATACCGTTGGGCACGTAAACGAACACCGACCGCACGGCTTTTTCACCGCTCGCCACGCGGCTGGGCGCGGCAAACGCCGGCACCATGGAATCGAGCATCGGCAGCCCGATACAGGCGCCGAGCCCGCGCAGCATGGTTCTCCTCGACAGGTGCTTTTTGGTGACGATCATATCTGGCTTCCTTTACTATTTACTGGGCTACTATTCAATGTACTTCGATCCCGCATCTCGAACGGTAAACTTTTTACAATCCCCAGCACTACGCTCGAAAATTTGTAATCTGACGCTTCCACGCCGGCCGTAATCTTCTTCACTTCCAGCCGATCCGCCGGCTCCAGCCCGCGCCCCAGTGCAAACGTCAGCATTTTTTCCGTCAGGCACTGGGCGAAGGCGTCTTTCTGCGAACTCAGCACGGCCGCCAATTCCACCGGACCATTGAACGATCGCCCGTTCGGAAGCGTTCCGGTAGCATCGATGGGTGATTTACCGTCTTTGTCGCGCCAACTGCCGATGGCATCGAAATTCTCCAGGCCAAATCCCAGCGGGTCCATCTTGCTGTGGCACGACGCGCAGACTGCATTGGCGCGATGGACTTCCATGCGCTGCCGCAGCGTCGCATCTTCGCTCACTTTGGCCTGATCCAGATCCGGCACGTTCGGTGGAGGAGGAGGCGGCGGCGCGTTCAACAGGTTCTCCAGAATCCACTTGCCACGCAATACCACCGACGTCCGATTCCCGTACGACGAAGCAGTCAGAACGCTCACCTGTCCCAGCACGCCGCGCCGGGGCGTACCCGCCAGACTGACCTTGCGAAATTCCGTCCCTTTTACATCGTGCATGCCGTAGAAATCGGCCAGATACTGATTTACAAAAGTGTAATCGGCGTCGAGGAAGTCAGTTATCGGCCGATCCTGCGCGATGATATTTTCGAAGAACAGCTCCGTCTCTTTAGTAGCCGAGATGCGCAGGTAGTTGTCCCACAGCGGGAACTTGTAAAAATCGGGCTGATGTGATTCGAGCGCGCGGAACTGCAGCCACTGACCGCCGAAATTTTCGACGAGCCGGTTGATCTTCGGATCCTTCAGCATGCGCCGCGTCTGGGCCATCAGCACATCCGGACGGCGCAGCGTTCCCTGCCCTGCCACGCGCAGCAGCTCATCGTCCGGCATGCTCGACCAGAGGAAATAGGAAAGCCGCGAAGCCAGATCGTAATCGTTCAGCGGATACGATTGCGGGGCCGCTGTGCTGGCGGTGCGAATCACTTTGGCGGCCGGCGGATCTTTTTCAATGCGGAACAGGAAGTTCGGCGAAACCAACATGGCCTCGATGGCCACCACAATCTGATCCTCGAACGAGTCCCCACGCAGACGGGCGCGCGTCACGTGCTTCATCAGCTGATCGACTTCCGCCGGTGTGACCGGACGCCGGTAAGCCAGCCGCGCCAGATGACTGACAATCTGCCTATCGCAACCCACCGGGTGAGCGCCTTTATATTGACCGCAAATGAAGATCTTCTTCAGGCTGTCCGCGGACGGATGGACATCGGGATTGCGCGGTCCACCGATCTCGATGGATTGGATCCCCATATTGTCCGGACGCGACAATCGTGTCCCCGGAGGAGCTCCCGGGGGCGTGTAGAAAACGTTGCTGACAGAATCGTCGTTGGCTGCGGCTGCTGCTCCACCACGACCGCCCCGCCCAGGCGCGGCACCCGGAGCAATCAGCGAAGTGACCGGAGGAAGCGTTTTGCCATCCGGTCCGACGGTACCGCCGCCGCCACCCGGCGCGCCGCCCAATCCCGGACCACGTCCACCACGACCCGCACGAGGCGGAGGTACGGGACGCTTCGAAGGATTCTTCGCGCCGTAAAGGACGGGCAAACCTTCAAACTGCCGAGGGAATCCGACCGCGATCCAATGCTCGCCTTCCGTGATCCGAACGGGAAACTCCTGCATCCTGCCTTCGAGCGGGCCGTCAATCGACGTAATGCCCATCTGTTTGCCATCGACGAATACCGCCATCTCGAGCGGCTCGGATCCCGGCGGCCGAGCGCCGTTGTCGGGCATAGCGCGAATCACATAATCTCCCGTAGCGGGAAACCGATGCATCACGTGAAACGCGTTGGGCATCGTCAGGCCCGTTTCATCGTAATTGGTGACGGAAAGCCAGGGATGCGTATTAAAGAAGAGGTTGTCGAAATCGCCAGGCCGCCGCCGGCCCGCGGGTTGATAACGCGCCGTAACCGGCTTGGTCGATTGAACCCCGTAAACCGCGGTGCGCGCCACTGCTTCAGCCGCCGCCAGGTACTTCTCCATTTGCACGACGGAGAGCGAAAGCACATCGCCGTTGTTATCGAAACCGTAGCCGGAGTCGTCCTGCGGAAAATCGTCGGCAGGCTGAAAATCCACTCCCAGCAGATCGTGGATGGTGTTGTTATATTCGGCGCGATTCAAGCGGCGCGCGGTGACACGTCCCGGGTCCGGTTTGGCATTGCGGTCGGCGCGATCGAACTCACCCTGAATCCAGTTAGTGACGGCTTTCAGTTCGGCGGCATCCGGCCGGGGCATGCTCTTCGGCGGCATCTGGCCGGAGGAAAGTTTGGCGAGGATAGCCGCCCAGCGGTCCCGGTTCTGCGTGACGGAATCGGCGTTCGTGAAGGCCTCGAGGTTGAGGCCGCTGGTCATAACCTTGGCGCTGTGGCATCCGTAACAGTTCTTTGCCAGAAACGGCTGCACCGTGGCCTCAAATCCTGTAGCCCCGAAGGACAGCACCGGGAACGAGACCGCCGCCAGATACACGTAGAGCCTTGCCATCATCTCCCTCACTCTATCAGATTTCAGGCCCCATAAAACTCGACTAAAGTTGGGGAGTAAACGCCCTTGTTTCAGCGAGCCTGGTACGTTTTGCTGAAGTTGTTGCGGCCATTCGTCACGGTGTAGCTGCCGTTTTGCTGCACGTCCACGCGAATCCAGTTGCCCTTGCAATCGGGCGTCGCTTCCATGTTGGCGATCATGTCATCGCTGGTGTTGTGCTCTTTATCGGACGCCAGCGCCAGGTGCGACTGCCACAGCCCTTCAAGCCCCTGCACCTTCTCGATCTTGTCGTACGCGGACGCCGCCATGCCCTTGCGCGGGCCATTATTGGCGATGATCACCTGCGGCTGCACCGCCCAGAGAAACGCCGGCGCGCCCGACATATCGTTAAAGAATCCGTGGTGGGTCGCCAGCATCAGCGAGATCTTTCCCAGTTTATTATTGGGGCACGCGAGGTCCATCTCTTTGTCCCATGTGAGGTCGCCCACATCAAGAAAGGTGAACTTGCCGAAGGAAAGCAGAACGCCGGTGCTCTGCGAATTTTCAGTCTTGTTCACATTATTCTGCGCATCTTTACAGAAAGGATTGGGCTGACCGCCGTGATTGATGGGCTTGGCGATCACCTGGCCCGCCGACGCGACCACGTCGACCCGCGTGCCTTTGAGTGGAACCTGATCGCCGGCTTTCAGGATGGTGCGTTTGCCGGTGGTCAGCGCCACGTAGTCCTTGTAGTGCTCTTCCCAACCCCTGTTCTGCTCCCATTTCGGATCGATCTCGCCGTGATCGAAGAAGCGCTCGAAGTGGGCGACTTGATTGGCCGCGGGCGCGCCGCCCACGTGGTCGCCGTCATAGTGGGTGGTGAACAGATAATCGATTTTAGTCAGCCCGGCGTCTTTCATGGCAGCGGCAATGCGGCTGGAATCGCGCGCGGCGGCAGGCCCGGGACTGCCGGAGTCGATAAGCATGGATTGCCCTGAGGGCGCCACTATCAGGGTGGAGCCTCCCCCCTCGACATCGATCACATAGATGCGTAAGGCAGGGGCAGCATAAGCCAAAGAAGCGGCAAGCAGAAGGAAAAGAGTTTTCATACCGAGGGCATTATATATCGGTGGGGATAGATTTCCGATCTGTCCTTCCTGGTATTGCGCACCACCGACCGTAGTAAATCTTTTGCACCGTTTTCATCTCCGCATGGTATCTAAGGTAAGGAAAGGAGTGTTCCACGTATGAACACTAAAAATAAGCAGAGCCAGAAGAAGAATCAACCAGAGAAGAACCGGCAAGAGCAAGGGTCGAAAAAGCAGCAGGTTCACGACCACGAGCAAGAGCACCCCGAGACGCGGCTGACCCGGTAAATTCGGTCTGCTCGGCTCATTCTGTCATCTCTGTTGATGATTGAGAAAAAGCTCCCTCCTTCGGTGACGTCGGAGGGAGCTTTCTCGATTTAAGGGTTCATTTCGCCAGCAGAATCGGTAGTAGCGCTTCTGGCGTAAGCGATCTTGGCGCGGATCCGCGAAATCCCTTCGGGTCGCGGGTGACAATGAACTGGCATCCAGCCAGTTGCGCCGCAGCCACGGTCACGGAGTCCTCAAAGTCGGCAAGAGAAAGTTTCAGCGCCTCCTGGATGACCGCGCCATCTACAGCGGCAATACCGAAGACCCGCAGGATCGCTGCGATAATTCTCCGTGCTTTCGCGTCACCCAGCTCTTTCCGAATGAGGTAGTGAATCGTGGTTATCGCATGGGCCGCGAGAAAACCGCTCGACGTGCCGGCCTCGATCGCCGACCACGCAGCCGCGCTTGCCTCCGCGTGAGGTTGACGGTCCAACAGAACGTCCAGCACTACATTAGTGTCGAAGAGAAGTGTCGTCATCGATATTTTGACGCCAGGTGCTTCCTGTATTCTTCCCGATCCGCGTTCCTGAGACAGCCGCGCACCAAACGCAGAACAGGGGCGTCGGGTTTTGCCGGAGAGGGCGGCGCGGCCACTGCGTCCAGATAAGCTTCAACCATCTCCGATACAGAGACTCCCCGCCGTCTGGCATATTGCTTGGCGCGAGAGATCACCCGGTCGTTGACGCTCAAAGTGAGCTTGGACATATACGTATGATATCAGGACAGGCGTACGTATCGCTTGAGGTCGCTGGCAGAGCGCGCGGCTGCTCGAAGCGTAACATTCCCTTGAAACCGTTCTGCATGGCAGCGCAGCGTTCATTCTCCCGTCGATCAGGGGAAGCGGAGGCAGGGTATCGAACGATTGACCGTAGGATATTTCCATCCGCTCTATGTTAGATTTGCAATGGTATGCAGCGTTATTTTCCAATGACAACCGTGGTGGCAATCGCCTTGGTCCTGGCGGCACTGCTTTCCGGACAAACCAGCCCACAGGCCGGTGATGTGCGGCCAGGCGAGGCCAAGGGGCTTCCTGCGAGATTAACTCCCGGCGATTATCAGACGCACGTTCAGGCGGGTGCGGTCACCATTGCGGCCGAATTTACGGGACATTCCGTGGCAACCTCCGATGCCGCTCTCACGACGGAAGATTATGTCACGGTGGAGTTAGGAATCTACGGGAAGCCGGATGCGCGCCTGAGGGTTTCCATCAACGATTTTTCCCTGCGCATTAACGGCAGGAAGCAGTTGTATGCCGCGGAGCCCTACGGGGCGATCTTCCGTTCTCTTAAGGACCCGTCCTGGGTGCCTCCCACTCCTCCCGAATCGCACAGCAAGACCAGCCTCGGCGGAAGCGGCGGAGCGCCTGACGCCGGACCCCCGCCCCCGGTCCACATTCCGATCGAAGTGGAGCGCAGGATGCAACAGAATGTACAGAAGGCGGCACTTCCGGAAGGCGATCGCGCGCTTCCTGTGGCCGGTGTGATCTTTTTCCCGTATCGCGGCAAGGAAAGCGGGGTCCATTCGGTGGAACTGATCTACACGGGGCCTGCCGGGAAGGCTACGGCAGCGCTCCAGTAGCCTCTGCGCCTCGGTGACTCATATTCAATGGTAGGCGCGGCAGGACTCGAACCTGCGACCCTTAGCTTAGAAGGCATCGGGACACGTAAAATCAATGATTTAGCAGGATTGCGCTTCATTATTAAGTAATGTGATATCTTGTTTGTTTGCAGCGGTTTGCGGCTCCTGTCGAGGACGGGGTTAGCAAGCCCTAATAACACTGAGATGCACAGGGTGGGCACAAAATCGGGCACAGTGCTCGGAGTATCGTTGACATCGGATTGGGTACACCCCAAGATTTGGTTATGCGTGCTTTTCAGTTGGTCAGTGTTATTGCGATTGCGGCTCTGGCCTTCGGCCAGAATCCGTCTGATGATCCTGGCGGGTGGACCAAAGCGAAGTGGGGCATGACCGAGGCTGAGCTTAGGGCGACGTTTCCGCAAATTGAGCAAATGCGGGAGGACGGAAGCGACGGAATAGGGCTTCCCCGCTATGTAATCGAAAACCACCTGTATTCTGTCTGGTTTCTCGTCGCCAAAGAGACAGGCCTTCGGACCGTCCATATTACATTCCAGAAGAAGTTAGTTAAGCAGGACGGGACTGAAGTTGATCTGGTGGAGTGCGGAGCCGTTCACAGTTGCCCTTCCGCCGTTCCGCAGACCACCTCTTCGCCTTCTTCGAAGGCACAAAAAAAAGCTGCTCAGAAAGCCGCCGAAGATGCCGCTTGGGCGGCGACCAAGGACGCTTACATTAAAGCCGGACTGAACGAACAGGCCGTCCGGCTAGCAAAGGATGACCTGTTAACTGCCCTAAGCTCAAAGTATGGAAATCCCTCCGACCATTCGGTGAAGTCCGCTGGAATCGAAAACTACTTGTGGCGATTTGCGACGACGGAGATTACCCTAATGTGGACTCACAGCGAGTACAAACAGTTAGATTCCGTCCAACTGTTTTACACGGCCAGAAAGAAATCTTCCGAGCTTTGACCGGGAAATGTATTAGCCGCCTAGCTCGACGGGGGGGCGAACGCCGGTTCCCTGACCAGGCTGGCGGCAACTCCACTTCAGGGGATCGCTGACGAGGGAGCGATGCCAGAGCGACCCCATTCAAGAGGTGAAAGACGCGTGCTGGCGCAACTTGGCGAGTACGCCTCTCCCTACCTCGCAGCCGAACAAGCGCGATACCAATTCTTGCAAGCTGTGCGACGCCAGTGCCCGCTGCCACTCTTGCGCCTTCGAAGGTATATCTTCCCGGTTTATAGCCGATGGGTCGAAGCCTTCATGGCAGACGCCAGAGCTGACAAGGAATGGAACCAGTCGGCCGAAGCGGCAGACGCCCGGAAGCGTATGGCCGAGGCCTTCATGGGTCTGGGGATGACTGAGACGCAGTCCCAGCGCGCCGCAGAGGGGCGACCGATTTCGGGCGTCGATGCCGATGACCCAATTTTCAACATGTTCATGATCCTCGATAACTATCACCCCCGCCTCGCTCACCTTCTCATGCATTGGGCACAACGGCATAACCTGACGCATCAACGAGAATTCGAGGAGGAACCCCGCCCGTCGGAACCGCAAACGATTGAAAGCGACGACGGAACAGAGATCCCACTATTTACTGAGATGACGCTGCATAAAGACTACTGGGCGTGCGCATGGGCACTATGTACCTTGTGGTGCTGGAAGTTCTTGCCGGAGGGTTCGCAGATGATGAACGCCAACCCGCCCGAGTGGGTGCATAATCCGTTTGAGACGCGCCTAACGAATGAGCCACCTTTCCGGCTTCGGCCAGGCTGGGATGTTCTGACCGAAACAGAAGAAGTGTTCCGCGAGCGAGCGGAGAAAGCCCTCGTCTCTTATATCCAGTACCAGCGGAATCTCGCTGAGGCCAGGGGTTTGACCGAAACGAAGGAGAAGCGGCAACCGCTCCACTTTGACTGGCTGGCACTATACCAGGTAAAGCGCCTTTCCTGGGAACAAATCGCCGATTGGGATTCGCAGCAACCCGGCGCGAACGCAAAAGAGGCGGGCGCTATCATGAAGGGCGCGCACGACGCCGCGGCGCTGTGCAAATTGAATGCTCTGCCCGGGAAGCTTGGCCGTCCCAAAAAGCGGAAATAGCAATTCCGGGCCTGTTTCCTAGTTTTCCTCAACATCCGTTCTTAGAGTTGGAACATGATTTCAACTCTTAATCAATCAGCAACAGAAGCGCTTCTCACTGAACATCAGGTCGCCGCCCTGCTGAACGTTTCAGTAGCAACGATAAGGCGGCGGCGCAACCTTCGGCAACCGCCCGATTGGATAAAACTCGGGGCGAGTGTTCGATATAAGCGCACTTCCATCGAGCATTTCATCGAGAGCGGCCGTCAGTCACCGGAGGCCCAATGAACGCGAAAGGCCCGATGGAGGCAACCATCGGGCCGGATGCTTCGCGAGGTGCAAATCAGTGAACAGAGACAGAATAACATTCACGGCGGCAGAGGTCTCCGCCTACTACCGGGCACGGTTCCCTAAGCTTTCGCAGCGGGGCGGCCGGTGGCGCGCACCCTGCCCGATCCACCACGGGAAGGGCGACAACTTCGCTGTTGACCCCGCAACCGGATGCTGGCGCTGCTGGTCGCAATGCGGGCGCCGCGGCAGCCTAATCGACTTGGAGATGAGCTTGACGGGCGCAGACTTTAGGACGGCTCGGGATACGGCTTACGCTATCGTTGGTCGTCCGATGCCGGAACGGGCACGTATGACCCGCGAGGAGTGGCGGGCTGCGCAGGAAGCCCGCGAGCGCCGGATGCTGGACAGCCTCGCCGCACTGTACTTCGCGGACGTGGCGATCATCCTGGCAGAGGCGTTGCTTGAACAAATGGATTCCTGCGACGAAGGGCGGCGGGAACCGACGAAGTTCATAGCCGATTTGCGCGACGATGCCGAGGCGGTCTATCTCGAATGCCGTGAGCATGACCCGAAAATGGCGGCGGCACTGGTAAAAACCGGGCGGGCTCGGGAACGCCGCCTACTCAGGATGATCGCTGGCTATATCGCGGCCACAGAGGCGTCAGATGCAGCATAATATTCCGGTTGAGGATGAGGTATTCGGGCTCCTGCGGACCTATATGCCTCCCTCTCTGCCCGTTCCGGCCGACACTGGCTCCTCTGAAGCCAATTGGCCGGCACCGCTGAAGCCAGAGGCCTTTCATGGACTGGCCGGGGAGTGGGTGCGAATCGTGGAGCCACACACTGAAGCAGATCCGGCGGCCCTGCTCGTGCAACTGTTGGTGGCCTTCGGGAGCCTGATCGGCCGCGGGCCGCACTATTTAGCTGAAGCCGACCGACACTTTACCAACATATTCGCGGTGATCGTGGGGCGGACAGCGAAAGGACGGAAGGGGACATCGTGGGGGCAGGTCAAGGCCATGGCCGACGGCATTGACAATGCCTGGGCCACTGGGCGGGTTCTGACAGGGCTTTCCAGTGGCGAAGGTCTGATCTGGGCGGTACGAGACGAAACCAAGGGTTTCAAGGGCAAAGAGCCGGAAGAACAGGTTATTGACGCGGGCGTAGCCGATAAGCGGCTGTTGGTGATGGAAGGTGAGTTCGCGCGGGCGCTCCAGAGTTGCGAACGCCAGGGGAATACCCTTTCTTCCGTACTTCGGGACTCGTGGGATACAGGTGAGCTCTCCACATTGACAAAGAACTCACCCGCACGCGCGTCGGGCGCGCACATTTCCATACTGGGCCACATCACCCGCGATGAACTTCGACGGCTGTTGACCGACACGGCCGCGGCCAATGGGTTTGCAAACCGCTTCCTGTGGGTCTGCTCGAAGCGCTCGAAGTGCCTGCCTGACGGCGGTTCGCTGGGCGCGATGGAGTTGTCGGCCCTGATCGCGCGATTTCGTGATTCGGCCCAATTTGCGCGAAGCGCGGGGCTGCTCACCCGCGATGAAAGGGCGCGGGCGATCTGGCACGAGGTGTACTCGGATCTCAGCGAGGGCAAACCGTGCCTGCTGGGCGCCGTAACCTCGCGCGCGGAGTCCCAGGTTCTGAGGCTCATGTGCCTGTACGCGCTGCTGGATCGATCATCGGTAGTGCGAGCCGAGCACCTCATGGCGGCATTGGCCGTTTGGGAATACTGCGAGGAGTCGGCACGATTCGTATTCGGCGCCGCGGTGGGCGACGAAACGGCGGATGAGATTCTCCGCGCGCTCCGCGAGTGCCCGGACGGAATGACCCGGACCGAGATACGGGAACACTTCGGACGCAACAAGCGATCCGGTGAGACTGAGCGAGCGCTGCGAGTACTCCAGGATCATGGACTCGCGCGCATGGAGCGGGAGCAACCGGGCCACGGCAGGCCCGCAGAGCGCTGGTATGCAATCGCAGGTACGCCATAAACGCGGTAAAACGCGGTATCTCAGGGCTTATGGCGTTTATGGCGTTTATGGCGTAAGGGGAAATCGTATGGCGAACTACCTGGAAACAGCACGGCGCGCGCTGGCAGCGATAGCGGCTTCTGCGGAAACCGGCACCACCGCGCACGAATCGGGGGGTGCTCACTCCGACCGGCGGGTTACCGAAGTACCGCCGGTTAGCGAGTGGCCACAATCGCTCTCGGAACTGGCCACTGAAATTGGGCAGGGCTCCGGCGACACCGAGGGCGCGCGGCGTGAAGTTTGGCTGGGTTGGTGCGAATGGAAGGCGGCGGCACTGAACCGGGTATTTAAGGAACAGGGCGTCACCGGGCAACCGGGCCAGATTACGGCGGCAACTGTACGGCACGGAGAGAGGAAAAGATGAAAAAGAACCGAGACAATGGAAGGCGGCAGACACTCAAAAAGGCCGCACCTGAAAACGTTCCAGCCGCAACCTCGCGCAAGGTCGAACTTGTAAGGCGCATTGAGAGCATCACCGGAACCGGCAATTACGATTTGGCGGTTCGGATTGCTGAGCAGATCGCCCTTGGTCTGGTCTCTCCAAGGCCGGAAGACACGGACAAGCTTCTCGTTACAGCGCTGTCGATGGTGGAGGCGATGGCGCCGCGGAACATGACCGAGGCGATGCTGGCCGTTCAGACCATCGCTACCCATGAAGCTGCCCTAAGATTTCTGGAAATTGCAACCCGCCCGGACCAGGTGATTGATCGGTGCGAATTGGCCATGCGTTGGGCAACTCGTCTGATGCGGCTGAATCTGGATCAGATCGAGGCAATGCAGAAGCTGAGGGGCACCGCGGGCCAGCAGAAGGTAACGGTGGAACACGTCCACGTGCACGAAGGCGGGCAGGCTATCGTAGGCGCGGTAACTGCGGGACCGGGAGGGGGAGGGGAGTTGAAATGAAAACCACCGAAAGACCCCATGAGAAGCGGCGCGGGCGGCTGAAGAGCGACAATACACCGGGCGACTTCTCCAAGGCGGCGAGGTGCGGTGCGAAGACCAGGCGCGGGACTTCCTGCCAGTGCCCAGCGATGCCGAACGGGCGCTGTCGGCTCCACGGGGGCCTGAGCACCGGGCCGACAACGGCGGAAGGAATCGAACGTGTCCGGCTGGCCGTCACGAAGCATGGTCGATACACCGCCGCGGCGCGGGAGGAACGGCAGTTGGTCCGCGCACTGATGCGGGATGCGCGCGTCTTACTGAGTGAAATCAACGGCGAGGCTGTCGATTGAAGGAAACCCCGGAGAGATTCAGACCGCCCCCCCTTCCGTTCATGGTCCGGCTTGTGCTTTAGTCCGGCGGCTTGCAGTCCCTCCTCTCCGAGCAACCCTTGCAGTAGTCCACCGCCATAATGTCATTGTGATGTTCCCTCATGCACTCGTTGTATGCAGCTTGCTTGTTTGTTTCGTTGCTCGACTGAAGCAGCATGAACAGCATGATAACGATGAGACCACCGACGATAATTAGCGCAACTGCCATCTTGTTGTTCATCTCGTTCTCCACTCTCGCGCCAGACGTTGGGCAAGCCAGCTTCTGCCTGAATAACAAACAACAAAATAGCACTGGACCCTTGTCATGCAACCGCTCCGTTATATGACAGAGTGCCGACTTTTAAGCCTTGCTTTCGCGCCGAGCCGCCGACTGAACCGCGCGGCGCTGTTCGGCCGGCAGTTGCTCGAAGTACAGCGCAAGCGCATCTTCAACGATCTGCCATGCGGGGCGCTCTTCTACGGCCGCCATTGCCTTCAGTCGGCTTCGCACGGCGGGCCGGATCGTCACGAGCAACTTAGGATAGTCGCGAATCCGCTCCGGCTCCCCTTTCTTTCCAGATCCTTCAGGGGGGCGTCCTATGCGTTTACTCGGCTCTTCGCTCATAGACTAAGATTATATAACAAACTGCTTGAAATTGTTATATAACAAAGTATAATTGAGATATGAAGGCAATCGGCTACGTCAGAGTGAGCACGGAGAAACAGGCGGACTTCGGCGTCTCGCTCGAAGCGCAAGCGGAGAAGGTTCGCGCGATGGCCGTGGTTCAGGGCGCGGAGCTGGTGGACGTGATCGTAGACGCGGGCGAATCGCGCGAAGTCACTGAACCGCCCTGGCATGGCGCGGCTCATGGCGATGGTGAACGCGGGCGCCGTGGATACCGTCATCATTGCGAAGCTGGACCGGCTCACGCGAAGCGTTGCCGATCTTGCCGAACTCCTGAAGCGCTTCGAGCGGCGCGGCGTGTCGCTGGTGTCTGTGGCCGACTCGCTCGACACTCGCTCCGCGGCGGGCCGTCTGGTGCTGAACATCATGGTTTCCGTGAGCCAGTGGGAGCGCGAAGCCATCGGAGAGCGGACGCGGGACGCCATGCACCATAAGCGCGCGAACAGCGAGCGGGTCGGAACGGTGCCCTTCGGCTATCGCATCGCGGCCGACGGCGTGCACCTCGAAGCGGACGCTGCCGAGCAAGGCATCCTCTCCCGCATTCGGGAACTGAAGGCCGCGGGCTACACCACGCGGCAGATTGCGGACGAACTTAACCGGCAGGGGTTCGCCACAAGGCGCGGAACGGCGTGGCGGTTTCAGTATGTCGCAACGGCGCTTCGAGCAGCTTAGGCGGCGGGAATGCTATTAGAATCGACACCATGAGTTGGTACCTGGCAAACGAGAAGAGAATTATCGACCAGTTCGCGACGATCGCGGGCCTGAAAGATCTGCGCGAGGCGGCAGAGTCATATCCAAACCTGCGCGATTTTTTTGTGGAAGGCGTAACCGAGAATATCCGGCAATGCACTGAAGAGCTAAATCAACTTGCAAACGAAACATCAGACCAGGACGTGAAGGTCACAGCGCAGGGGCTCGCCAAACTCATGCGTGGCCAGGGGGTTGTGGTCGTCACGCAGGGATTCGGATACGAAGACGACGAAGAGGAAGACGGAACCAGCGAATCCCTGCCTCCACAGGAGCCCGCTAAGCCCGTCGGTCCAGTCGCGCACAAAGCGAAGAAAAACACTGCGCTGAAGAAGAAGCCAGCCGCGGGCAAGGCAGAGAAGAAGGCGGCGCCGACGAAGGATCGGGCGTGGTTCGAGCGGAAAGTGGCCGAGTTGAAGAGCGAAGCTGGGAAGCTGCCGGCCGAACGGCAGAAGGAACTGAAGCGGACGCTCAAAAAAGGAAAGTGAGCAATCGATATGGGAGTCTACAAACGCGGCGGTACGTACTGGTTCAAATTCGCATGGAACGGCGAGATGATTCGCGAGTCGGCGAAGACCAGCAACCGGCGGGCGGCCGAAAAGATCGAAGCGGCGCGGAAAACTCAACTGGCGAAGGGTGAAGTCGGAATTCGCGACCGGGCGCCCGTACCAACATTCGCGGACTTCGCGAAGACGGACTTCATTCCCCACGTTCAGTCACGCTTTGCGGACAAGCCGGGAACCCTCGCCTACTACCGAATCCAGGTGGGGCACCTCTCCGCCTTCGGTCCAATCGCTAACGCGCGTCTCGATGCGGTTTCGGCAGAAGCAATTACCGGCTTCGTCGAGAAGCGGCGGCAAGCTCAGTGCGAAGTGGCGACGATCAACCGAGCCCTACAGGTTCTGCGGCGAATCCTTCGCCTGGCGGTTGAGTGGGGCCGGATCGATAAGACTCCAACCCGCATATCATTGCTGCCTGGAGAGAAGCGGCGCGAACGGGTTCTGTCGCATCAGGAGGAATCCGAATACCTGAAGGCGGCAGGTGAGATCGGCGAGGCAGCTATAACGGCGTACGCGCGCGCATTGCAGGGTATTCGCGCCGTTCAGCGGGGCCAACAGCCGACGAGACCTGCGGACCCGTTCGTCCTGAGGGACGTGGCAACGATCCTGCTCGACTGCGGTCTTCGGCCGGATGAGTGTTACCGGCTTCGCTGGGAGCAGTACCGGGATGGAAGCCTGCATATCGCGACCGGGAAGACGGCGAACGCGCGGCGCACCGTGCCTCTGTCGGAACGCGGCGCGGCGATCCTCGCGATGAGGCGTCCGTCAACCGGCGGCGATTGGATCTTTCCCGCTGCCACGCAAAGCGGACATATCGAGCTTTCCACTGTGAAGAAGCAGCACGCGAAGGCGTGCCAGCTTGCGGAGATCGAACACGTCCCGATCTACACATTTCGGCATACCTGCCTCACGCGCTGGGCGGCACACATGGACCCTTACTCGCTCGCATACTTCGCGGGGCACAGTTCGTTCGTGACTACCCGCCGGTACGTTCACCCGAATCTGACGACCGCGCGCGAAGCGATGGACCGCGCACGAGTGGCCCAGTGTGGGCACAAAATCGGGCACAGTGAAGAAGAGAAGAGTTCCGCGGCTGAAACGAAACTCCCTGTAAATTGATGATTTAGCGGAGGTTAACTGGTAGGCGCGGCAGGACTCGAACCTGCGACCCTTAGCTTAGAAGGCTAATGCTCTATCCACCTGAGCTACGCGCCCGTCCGCTTTTTGATTGTAACCTGCCGAGAAAAGCCTCACTGGCGAAAGCTTCGAGTTCGCGATTGAAAGCGGATTGCCAGCGGGCTCGTTCGGTTTGCTCGAGATTTTCGAGGAGGAGGTGCTTGCGATTGGCTTCGACCAGGAGTTTCATCTGGGCAGCCAGGGCCTGATGGAATTCGCCGGCTTGTTTCTCGATGTCGACGATCTGGCGGCGCATTCGATCCCTCCATACGGCGAGAGATTCAAGCTCCGATCCGGTCATTCCCTTGACAACGTACTGAACGCTTTCCCTGAGCTCCTTGCGGCGCGCTTCGGCTTCGGATCGCAGAGCGGCCAGACGCTGCGTGGCGAGGGCTACGCGCGATTTTTCGAGGTCTACCTGGGTGGCTCTCCAGCGCTTTGCCTGGTCCAGACGGAAGCGGAAGGCCTTCATTTGTTTTCAGGGCGAATGAACAGGCGGAAGCGCCTGTTCCACATGCACAGGGTCATTGAGCCAGTGCCTCCATTTGGTGGATGGTCTCTTCCACGGTCGATACGTCGCGCGGTCCCTGGCAGAGGAAGCGCATGATCCCGGTGCGCGATTTGATAGCGGAATCGAGGCGCGGATTGGAGCCGGCTACGTAGGCTCCCAGATTGATGAGATCCTCCGATTGACGATAGAGCGCCAGGGCTTCGCGGATGCGCCGGGCGTACTCCGACTCTTTGGGTGTGGCGAGTTTGGACTGCAGACGGCTGACGGAATCGAGCACCTGTATCGCGGGGTAGTGCCCGGCGGCGCCGAGTTCGCGGGCGAGCGTGATGTGGCCGTCGAGGATGGAGCGGACGGCGTCGCAAATGGGCTCGTTGAAATCGTCCCCCTCGACGAGGACAGTGAAGAAAGCAGTGATGGAGCCGGTTCCGAAGTTGCCGGCGCGCTCGCAGACCTTGGGGAGCAGGCTGAAGACGGACGGCGTGTAACCTTTCTGGCTGGGCGGTTCGCCCGCCGCGAGGCCGATTTCGCGCTGGGCCATGGCGAGGCGCGTAATGGAATCCATGACGAGCAGAACGTCTTCGCCGCGGTCGCGAAAGTATTCGGAGACGGCGAGAGCGACGAAGCAGGCGCGCACGCGGAGCGGGGCCGGGCGGTCGGAAGTGGCGACGATGACGACAGAGCGCTTCATGCCTTCCTCGCCCAGATCGTGCTCGAGAAATTCTCTGACTTCGCGATTGCGTTCGCCGATGAGGGCGATGACATTGACTCCTGCGGAACTGGAGCGCGCCATGGAGCCGAGCAGGGTGCTCTTGCCGACGCCGCTGCCGCCGAAGATGCCGATGCGCTGGCCTTTGCCGCAGGGGAGCAGGCCGTCGATGACGCGGATGCCGATGGCGAGGCGCTCTTCGATGTGGGCGCGGTGGAGCGGATTGGGCGGCGAAGCGTAGAGTGGGCGGGTTTCCGACGCGAAGATGCGCGGGCCGCCGTCCATAGGGTTTCCGAAGCCGTCGAGCACGCGGCCGAGGAGTTGTGGAGAGACATCGATCTCGCTCTCTCCTCCGCGCGCCACGATGCGGTCGCCGAGCGAGAGGCCGCCGGTTTCTTCGAGGGGCATAGAGAGGACGCGGCCGTCGCGGAAGCCAATGACCTGGGTGCGGATGGCACGGCCGTTGCGGGTGCGGATTTCGCAGAAATCGCCGATGGCGGCGGCGGGTCCGCGGGATTCGACGATGAGGCCGACGAGTTCGACGACTTCGCCTTCCATGCGGACGGGCTCCATGCGATTGACGATCGCGGTGTAGCGGGAGAAATCGATTTCGAATGGGGTGGCTGTCATGATTTTTCGGCGAGGGCGAGACGGTCGGTTAACCCACGGCTGATTTCCTCGAGCTGGGCGTCGATTGATGCGTCGATCAGACCGTCGCCGGTGCGGATGGTGAAGGTACCGGGGGCGCACTGGGGATCGGGTTCGATGCGGACGTGGCCGATCTGATTGCCGCGCAGGGCGGCGCCGATAGCGGCGGCGAAGCGGGGATGCACCACCACTTGATATTGTTCGGCGCGCGCCAGACGTTCGAATACAACGCGGGCGAGGGCGGTGAGAGCGCTCTCGTCGACGCTCAGCTCACGGTGGAGAATGCGTTTGGCGATGAGCAGAGATAGCTGGACGACGTCTTTCTCGGCGCGGCGGCGAATTTCGTGATGCATGCCGATGGTTTCGGCGATGGAGGCATGGAGGCGTTCGAGCACCGGAGCAACGTCGAGGCGCGCCTGATCGAGACCTTGCTTCAGGCCGGCTCCGAAGGCTTCGGTTTTGGCGGCGGCGGCTTCGGCTTCGAGGTGGCGGATCCTTTCGCTCAGCGCCTTGTTCTCCTCGGTCTGCTCGGTGTCCTTGCGCGGCGCTTGATTACGCCTCCGATCGATACTGCCGGTCACGGGCGAAAAAACGATGGGTTCCGTTTTTTCCGTATCGCGGCCGCTGAGGACCTTAGACAACATACTGTTCGCCCACCGTTCCCTTGAGGGTGATCACGCCCTCGGCGTCGAGCTGGCGGACCACGGCGATGATCTGCTGCTGCGCACCTTCGACTTCCTTGATTTTGACGGGACCCATGGATTCGATATCGTCCTTCAGCATTTCGACGGCGCGCGCGGACATGGTGGAGAAGAAGTGCTCCCTGAGTTGGTCGGATGTTCCCTTGAGGGCGTAGGTGAGCGCCTTGCGGTCCACGCGGCCTAGAATTTCCTTGAGCTGATTCATGTCGATTACGAGAAGGTCCTCGAAGACAAACATGAGGTGGCGGATCGTCTCGACCATGTTGGGATTCTGTTTTTCGATGACTTCGAGGATCTCCTTACTTGAACCGGAATCGAGACGGTTGAACATTTCCGACACGGCGCGGATGCCGCCATAGGATTCGCGGCTGAATTCGCCGATGGCCTGGAGCTTGCGGGAGATGACAGAGGCGATTTTGCTGACGATCTCGGGCGAGATCTGGTCGAGATTGGCCATGCGCAGGGAGACATCGGCGCGAATTTCGGAGGGAAGCGAGACGAGCAGAGCGGCGGCCTGGGAGGCGCCGAGGTGAGACAGGACGAGGGCTATGGTTTGCGGATGCTCGCTGTGGATGAATTTGGCGAGTTGCTGGGGGTCGGATTTCTGCAGGATGTCGAGGTTGGCGTAGTCGCCGCCGACGGATTTCGCTAGGCGGTCGATCAGCTTCTTGGCGGCCTCCGGTCCGAAGGC
Source organism: Terriglobia bacterium (assembly GCA_963719785.1). GTDB lineage: Bacteria > Acidobacteriota > Terriglobia > Bryobacterales > Bryobacteraceae > BOG-234. The sequence continues at coordinate 135,351 of CAVRCX010000015.1, read as the reverse complement.
GGAGTTGAGCATCTTTTTGGCGTAATCGAGGCCGCCGCGCACCACGTACTCATGCGCCATGGTCATCTGATAGAACTCTTCGAGGAGGCTCTCGGCCTGTTCGGACGAGATGGCCTCGAGATGAGCGATCTCGCGGGAAACCATCTGCACTTCGTCGTCGGAAAACTGCTTGACCATTTCGCCGCTGACCTTGTCCCCGAGCAGAACCAGGAGCATGGCGGCCTTGCGCATGCCGGGTATCGGTGGTGGTTCGCTGGCGGAGGCGGAGTTGGAGATCATCAGTTCTTCTTCGAATCCGCTTCGGCGACCCAGGTGCGAAGCACGTTAGCGGCGGAGACGGGGTCCTTCTTGACGGATTCCCTGATGTGTTTAACCAGCACTTCCGATTTCTTGGTATTGGGAGGAAGCTTGATGCGCCCCAGGGTTTCGGCCTCGAGTTGATTCTGCTCCGCCTGGTTTTCGTCAAGCTGGTGCTGAATGCGGGACTCGGCGCCGTCGTGCGCGGGAAGGGCGGCTGCCGCGGCGTCGCCGGCCCCGAGCGGACTGGCAGCCGTATCATGCGCTCGTTTGGCTTTAGACGGGCGGCGCATCAGCAGGAAGACTACCGCCGCCACGAGAAGAAGGAACACCGCGCCGCCGCCGATGACGATGGGCTGTTTAAAATCGAATGGCTTCGTTTTGACGACAGGTGGCGGTGCGGCGGGAGGTTCGGCGTCGAGCGTGCTTTCAAAGGGCAGAGTTTCGACGGTGATCTGATCGCCCCGTTGCTCACTGAAGCCGGTGATACTGGCGATGATGTCGTGCACTCCTTTGATCACGTCCGCGGAGGGCGGGATGAGGGTTCTCTTCGCTTTAAGGCCGAGGCCGTCCCAGTGCAGCGTCTGATCCAGCAGGACGGCGGTCGAGACGCGGCGCAGCGTGCCTTTGGGGGAAAGGGTGCGACGTACGGCGCGGCTGGGTTGGTACGCGACATTTTCGGTGCGGCGGACCATGCCGGAGGGGGACACGGAGGCGCGCGGAGGCGGCTGCGGAAGATTGGCTGCGGTTCCTGGAGTTCCTCCCGCGGCGCTGGCGGAGGATGTCGATTCTTCGGTGGTTTGGGAGGTGAGGATAACCGATTTGGCGGGGTCGAAGGTTTCGTCGTTCTCCTCGCTCGAGGAGAAATCGCAGTCGACGTTGACGCCAGCGCGGAACCGTCCGGCGCCCAGGAGGGGCTCAAGCGAGGCGTTGATTTTAGAGAGGAATTCGGCTTCGACCTGACGCCGGTAATCGAGATTCACTTCGGCGACTTTAGCGTCGGCATCTTCGGTGGCGCGGGGGCGATTGAGCAGGCGCCCACTCGCGTCGATGATAGCGACCGATTCGGGAGCGAGGCCGTCGACTGCGCTGGCAACCAGGTTGGCGATGGCGGTTACATTCGCCGGCTGTAACTGGGCCACGCGCTTGAGTTTCAGGACTACGGTGGCTTTTGCGGGCTGGCGGACATCGAGGAAGACGGATTCTTTGGCGAAGGTCAGGTGGATACGGGCCTGATCGACTTCGGTGAGGGTGGCGACGGTGCGTTCGAGTTCGCCTTCGAGGGCGCGCCGGTAGTTGACCTGCTCGGTGAAATCGCTGGCGCCGAGGTTGGTCTTGTCGAACAATTCAAACCCAATGCGGCCAGTGCGCGGCAATCCGGCGCCGGCGAGGGCGAGACGCGCTTCGGCCAGCCTGGCGGAGGGGACCGTGATGCTGGAACCGGTTTCGTCGAGGCGGTATTCGATGCCGGCTTCGCGAATCTTCTGCGTCACGGCGGAGGCGTCCTCGGGTGCGAGTGCGGTGTAGAGGGTGCGGAAATCGTTCTCGTGCATCCAGCGGACGAGGCCGAATGCGATGGCGCAGACGACCAGAGGAACCACAATCAACGAGGCTCGCTGGGATATGCTTAGCGAATTCCAGATGCGGGTCAATTGGTTCATCGGTTACATCGGCATTTTCATGATTTCCTGGTAGGCCGAAACGAACTTATTTCTGACCTGCTGGAAAAGTTCGAGCGAGAGTGAAGCACGCTGCGCGGCGAGGGCTACGTTATGAACATCGCCTTTGCCGCCAACGAGGAGATCCGAAATGGCGGTGGCGGCCGAGGATTGGGCGGATTCGACCTCGCTGATGGCGGCTCCGAGGGCCTCGGCGAAAGTTCCGGCGGCGGAGGCGGCAGGAGAAACCGCGGATAGCTCGGGAAGGGCTATGGGGTGGATGGATTGCGCGGGGATGATCATGAAGAGCTTTGGGCAGATCGGAAATCTGCCCCACCTGGCACCGACGTTTTGAGGGTTCCCATGAGGTCACGAGTCTTAGCGGAAGAGATCGATGGAACGGGCGATCATGTCTTTGACCGAAGAGATGGCTGCTACGTTGGCCTGGTAAGAGCGCGAGGCGCTCATGAGATCGACCATCTCCGAGGCAGGATCGATTTTGGGGAAAGCCACGTAACCGTCGGGGTCCGCATCGGGATGTCCTGGAAGGTAGCGGCGCTCAGGCTCGCTGTTGTCCACCGCAATTTGGGAAACAGTGACGCCTTCGGGAGTGCCCGCGGAGAATTCCGACAGGGTTTGCGCGAATGAAGCCTGGAGGGGTGCGCTGCTGAAAATGGCGTCCTTGCGTTGGTAGGGGCCGCCTTCGGGGGTACGCGTGGTGTCGGCGTTGGCGAGGTTTTCGGTGATCAGTTCGGCCCGGATGCGCTGCGCGTCCATGCCGGAAGCGCTGATGGAGATGGCGTTGAAAAGACTCATGAGGCGCGTCCTTCGTCGATGGCGGAACGGATGTCTTTGAGCTGGCTGCGGAGGATCTGGGTAGTGAGGTTGAATCTGATGGTATTTTCGGCGAGCAGGCGGGCTTCGCGATCGATGTTCACAGAATTGCCGTCGTTGCGGCTGGGGAGACCGGGCGCTTCGACCACTGCGGCCTGCAGGGCGGTCGAGAAATCGGACGGCTCGGCCACGTCGCGGGCCTTGTAGCCGGGGGTATCGGCATTGGCGATATTGGACGCGATCACCTCCTGCCTTTGCGAGAGGTAGCTGAGAAAGCGTCCCAGTTCGAGGCCTGTGCCAGCGAGCGACATGCCCACCAAGGTGCACCGTTCGGGCCAAAGCTAAACGATTGGCGCTATTCGCCAGTTCGGCCGCGCGGACTGCCAGGAAAGCACCTAAACGCCAAAATTATGGCGCCCCACCGCGGCGTCCCTGCCGGAGTCGTGAAATTTCGCCGCCGCGTTGAGACGGACCAGTGAGGCGTTGGCATGCGACCTCCAGGCTTTAGCCACGATTACAGTTTCCTTGAGGAGCCGCAGATATTCGGTTAGCCCGGGGGGATCGCGTGGGAGCTCTTTTTCAGGGAGAGCGAGGGCGATGGCCTGGGCGTTTCTCCAGTCGCCGCAGCGGGCGGATTCGCGCAGGCGGGCGAGCAGGTCGAAAGCTTCAGAGCGTGTTGAGTCCATTGGATTGGGTGTTGGTGGCGCCGGTATAAGTCGCGAAGAGGCCGGTAACGAAACTCACCTGGCTTTCGAGTGCTGCGATGGTCGAATCGGCTTGGGAAATCTGCGCGGTGAGGGTGGTCTGGAGCTGAGAAACAGTGGCCTGCTCGGAGGCGATCTGGGTCTGCTGCGCGGCTATCTCGCCGGCGATGGAGGATTCTTCCTGCGGGACGAGTCCGCTGGCGTCCTCGACGCCGCCGAGGAGGTTGGTGGCGGTTTGCAGAAAGCCCCCGGTGGTGGCGGAGCCGAGGGTGGCGAGCAGCGCGGGAAAATTGGCGTTGGCTGCCGACGTGAAGGCGTTGGTATCGATGGAGAGCTGGCCGGTTTCATCGACGGTGATGCCGAAGTTGGCGAGTGCGCTGGCGGGGGTCCCGTTGCTGTAAGTTCCCAGTTGGCCGAGAACAGTCCCGAGCGACTGCAGGAGGCTGTCTCCCTGCAGGGGGCCGGCGCTCGAACCATGCTGCGCGGTGAGGGCGGTGGCTGCGGTGTTGTAGTCGGTGACGAACTGGCTGAACGCCGACGCGAGACTCGAAGGGTCGTCCGCAACGGTAATGGCGGTGGCTTGGCCGAGGGTGCTCTGGCCCAATAGATTTACCGTCACGCCGGGCGACAGGGTGATGCTCCGGCTGGTGCTTGTGAGGGTGCCGCTCGAGCCGTCGACAATATACTTCGCAAGCGAACCGGGAGTGGAATTCGAGATCAGCGTGGCGCCGGAGGAGTCGGTGAGCCCGATGGCCCCTGTGCCCAGATTGGCGGCGGTCAGGGAGAGACGATAGTCGGGCGAACCGGTGGATCCGATGTTGACGACGCTGGCCTGCACCTGGCTACCTGCCTGGGCGTTAATGGCGGTGGCGAGATCCTGCAGATCGGATGAGGCGGGTGTGATGGTGATATCGGTGCTGCCGACGCTGAGGGTGAGCGTGGACGAGGCGGTAATGCCCTGGGTGGCTGGATTGGTAACGGCGGTGGATCCCGCGGTGCTGATGGCGGTCGAATACGAGCCGAGGTTATCCACCTCGATCGAATAGGTGCCAGCCGTGGCGCCGGGCTGGACATCGGCGCTGGCGATGGTGGGATCGGCGACGGTGGCGGTGAGCAGGCTGTTGGTTACGGCGTACTGGATGGAATTGACGTCGTTCTGAAGAGCCAGAAAATTGGAATCGAGGCTCTGGACGGCGGTCTGTTTGGCGGTAAGCGCGGTAAGACCGGACTGGAGCGAGTCGAGCGGCAACGATGCAATGCCTACCGCCCGCGTCAGAACCTGCTGCAAGCTGGTGGCGTAATTGCTTACGCCCGTGAAAGTGGACGGAGCGGTGAGCGAGGCCGCCGATGTCGCGGGTGTGGATGTTGCTGCCGACGTTGCCGATGTTGACATAAGGCCGAATGAATGGGGCCGGGGTTATGCTGCGCCCCGGCCCGGAAAAACCTTAATAAGTTACTTCAAAAGAGCCAGCAGCGACTGCGGAGCCGAATTGGCTTGCGCCAGAGCCGCCAGCGACGCCTGCTGGAGAACCTGCGCTTTCGTAAGATTGGCCGCTTCGGCGGCGATGTTGGCGTCCCGGATGTTGGATTGCGCCACCGAAAAATTGGTGATCTGCGACTGCGCCAGGCTGACGGCGTAATTTAGTTTGTTGATGCCCGCGCCGACGATTCCCTGGACGGAGCCGAGATTACTCACGGCGGAGGTAATGGAGTTGAGAGCGGTGAGCGCGTTGGCTGTGGGAGCGGCGGTGGTAGAGGGCGCGGTCACGGCCTGAACTCCGATGGCGGTGAACAGGTTGGTAGCGGCGGCACCGGTGGAAACGGCGTCGCTGACCTGGAAGGCCGAAGCGCTCTGGAATGAGATGGCCCCTGCGTTGGTCTGATCGGCCACCGCGGTGATGCCGCTGCCGGCGAGTTGGGCGTTAATCGCGGTGATAGCGGTCGTTTCAGTGGCGCCGGCGTTGGCCGCGTTCAGGGTTACGGTGGCGAGAGCAGTGCCGGATCCGCCCGGTTGTGTGAATGTGATGGTATCGCCGTTGGCAACCGGGGGGAAGGTGGCAGTGGCAAGAGTGCTCACGTTGTAATTAGCAGCATTGTTGGCATTGCTGGTGGCGGTGGCGAGCCCGGTTCCGGCGGATATGGCTCCGGCCGATACCGAGAAAGCGTTGGCCGAGCTGAACTGCAGCAGTCCGTCATTCCCGACCTGAGCCGTGACGCCGACCGCCTGCAGTTGCGAATTGAGACTGCTGATGGCTTGATTGGCGGTGAGTCCGGCGGTGGTGCCGGTTACGGTAGCGACGGTTTGGACGCCCGCAGTCTGGAAGGTGAAAGCCTGCACTCCGCCCCCCGCAAGGAAGTTCCCGCCGGTATTCAAAAGAATGGCGTTCAAAGCGCCCGCGGCGCCAGCCGTCAGTTCGGTGCCCGCTCCCTCTACGCTGGTGGAGGCAATACCAAGACCAGCCGCATCGACAGCCGCGCCGCTCAGGTTCACCGACACCTGGGCATTGGACTGGTTGTTACCGCCACCGACGTATGTGACCTGGTTGTTGCTGCTGGTGCCGCCGGTATTCAGGCCGATATTGGCCGCCTGGCGGTTGACTTCGGTCAGCAGCCCCTGGTATTCGTTATTCAGCGTGCCGCGATTTCCGACAAAGGTGGTCGAGGCGGATTCGGTGGCGAGTGTGCGCAGACGGTCGAGAATCGTCGAGATGTTATTGAGGCCGCCATCGGCGATCTGCAACTGGGCGACGCCGTTGCTGGCGTTCAGCACGCCCTGGTTGAGTTCGGCGGTATCGCCGCGGTATTGATTGGCGACCGCCAGACCGGCGGCATCGTCGGCCGACGAGTTGATGCGATAGCCCGACGATAATTGCGTAATAGTATCGTTCTGGAAATTGGTATTGACCCGGATATTGTTCTGCGCTACGAGCGAGGCAACGTTGGTTTGAATCGATAACGACATTCTTTGCGTCCTTAGCCTGATACATACCCGTCATCATGCCGGGCGCGGGTTCTCGCGAATTATTCGCAATGCCCGCTGTATCGTCCTGAACTACATATCGGCATTCGTCCCCGCTCCTTTAGCGGTTCCGTTTAAATGCTTTTTAAGCAAGCGCAGAACTTCGTCGACGCCATCCGGCCCGTAACTCGGAAGCATGCCCGACGCCTGGCGGTTTTCGGCCGCCACGTTTACCGCCTCGCGCCGCTGCACGGTCACATGGCGCGGCGCCCGGACGCCCAGCTTGACGCGTGTACGCGAGATCTCGACGACTTCGATTTCGATATCCTCGCCCAGCACGATGGATTCACCCACGCGGCGGCGCAGGACTAACACACGGGCTCCCAATGATCGTCACCCAGGCGAAAATAGCCAGCCGCTCGCTCCGTCGAAAACGACTGAATACAGCGCGAATTGTGGAGATTCACTACGATGGGGGCATCGAGGTTCACCTGCACAGTGCCGGATGCTGGAAGAAGCAGAATCAGGCAGAGGACATCGGCGCCGATCTCGGGCTGACGCACCGGGTCGAGCAGCAGGGCCGCACGGTCATCTTCGGAGAGCCGCAGCTGGTATTGGGGGTCGATGGTGCGTACGGGCAGGGTCACGAAGCAGACTTCGGGGTGCTCGAGGCTCTGCAGATAAACCAGCGGGCGCTGGGCCGGAATTTCAAGCGGCATCATTCGGCGCTCGGCTTCAAACCCGGGCAGTCCGGCCGGCAGGAAGAGCTCGCATTCCGGCTCGCACTCAATCTCACCGAGATGGCTGGTCTGGAATACGGGGCGGACGGCGGTCGGGGGGCCCCTGAATGTGGAGGCGGCGGAACTCATGGGATCTGATCCGTGAACGGCTCGAGGACCTGGAAGGTGGCGCGGCGTCCGGCGTCGACCATTTTTCCCCAATATTTCTTTTCGCCGTTCAGCATCAGGTCAAGCGGACGGGAGGTGGGGAATTCAAAGCTCAGTACGTCGCCCTCTTCGAGATTCATCAGATCGCGCAGCAGCAGGCGGGGGCCGGCCAGCAAAACTTCCGATTGCAGGCGGGACGTGCGGATCAGATCGAGAATGCGGCCTTGTTCCTGATCGGTTGAAGCGCTCTTGCGCAGCGACCATTGCTGATCGAACTTCTGGCGCATCATCTTGATGATGATGGAGGGCATGGCGATATTCATCATGCCCACGGAATCGCCGATACGGATCTCGATGGCGACCGCGACCACGGCTTCAGTGGGCGCCAGAATCTGCAGAAACTGCGGCTCGGTCTCGACGTTTTCGATGGAGAAATCGATCTGCGTGACGAATTTCCAGGCTTCGCGCAAGTCGCGCAGGATGAGCCGGAAGAGCCCGTCGAGGAGTACCTGCTCGATCTCGGTGATTTCGCGCTGAGCGCTGAACTGCAGTTTACCGTCGCCGCCGAGCAGGATTTCAAGGATGGGGAAAATCAGCGAGGAATTGAGTTCGAGAACGGCGTTTCCGTCGTAGGGCCTGAGTCCCAGGGAAGCGATGCAGGTAGGCGAGGGCAGGCATTCGAGGAACTCGGAATACGACAACTGCTCGACGCTGACGAGGTTTACGATGACGTAGGAGCGGAGGTACGCGGAGAGGCTGGATACCAGATTGCGCACGAAGTTGTCGTGCAGCTGGTGGATGGCGCGGAGCTGCGATTTGGCGATGCGGTCAGGGCGGCGGAAGTCGAACGGATCGGCCCGCTTGGCGCCCGCCTTGTCGGGTTGACGGCCCTGCATGTTCTGAAAGACCGCATCGATTTCCTGCTGGCTTAATTGTCTTGCCATTGTCTTTACTTAGCGTCTTTACTCAGCCCAGATAGTCGAAAAGGCTCTTGGTGGGGATGGCCGCCTGGGCGGCGAGGGCGGCTGATTGATCGGTGGAAAGTTGGGTGAGCTCCGTCGCCGCCTGGACGACGTTAGTGTCGCGGATGCCTGCGATCTGCACCTGCAGAGCGGTCTCCTGATTGGTGGCGCTGTTCTGCTCACCGGTGAGACGCTGCTCGGCGGTTCCGTAATACGCTTGCTGCTGGTTGACATAAGACGAGGCAGTGTTGAGGGAGGCGATGTCATTCGAGATACCCGTGGTGTTGCCCGCCTGAAGGTCGGTAACGAGAGACTGCAGCGCGGCGAAGGTGCTGTTGGCGGTGGGCGAGCCGGTGGTCGAATCGACCGGCCCGAATATCTGCTGCGCGGTGAGCGACTGATAGACGGCCTGTCCCTGCGGGTTGTTTATGACGCGGGTAGCAGTCTGCGGCGTAAGGCTGTCGACGCCCGTAGCGCTCGATGCATCGTATTGGTAGGGAGGGGATTGATCCTGATCGCCGCCGAAGATGTAGCGGCCTTCGACCGTCGTGTTGGAGATCGACACCAGCTGTTGCTGAATGCTTTGAATCTGGGTGGCGAGGGTTTGCTGCGAAGCGGGTGTGGAGGTGGTATTGGCGCCTTCCTCACCGAGCGTTATGGCGCTCTGGATGAGCGAAATGCCACTACCAAGGGTCTGGTCGGCGGTCGACGCTTCGGCCTGCACGCGCACGAGGTTGGTCTGGTAGGCCTGTATTGACGCGAGGCTGGAACCGAGGCCGATCAGCTCGGGCGTCTGCGCGGGCGAATCCGACGCGTCCTGAATCTGGTAGCCGGAGGAGATCTGGCGCGTGATTGCGGTCTGCTGGGTCTGCAGATTGGCGATGCCGTCGAGGAACCATGCGGTGCCGGGATTGGTGGGAGCGATGGATGCCATGGTTTATACCTATGCCGATGCTGTGGGGCTGATGAGATTCACCGCGTCGGCGGTCAGTTGGTTGAGTACGGAGACGACTTGGGCGTTAGCCTGGTAAGCGCGTTCGTAGGTGGTGACGTTGACGGCCTCCCGATCGAGCGATACGCCCTCCTGCTGCTGCTGGTTGGCCTGCGCGGTGGTGAGCGCGGTCTGGTCGGCGGTAGATGCGGTCTGGGCATCGGAGAGCTGCTGCCCGACAGAGGCGGCGATCGATCCAAAGAGCCCCACGGCCGATTCGCCGGCGATCAGGTCGGCTGCGTTGGTGGAAGAGGGAAGCGCGGCGAGCGAGTTGGCGATGCCGTTCGATTGCGCGGGTGGGCCCGTTGTGGCGAGGCCGAGTTGATTCGGCGTGACCGTGGTGTCGAGCGCAAGAGTTCGCGCGGCGTTAGTCGGATCTGTGGTGTCGTAAGTAAAGATGGGGACTCCGGACGCGCCGCTCGAAGTGGTACCGGAGGTGAGGAGTGTGTTGACCCTCGAGGCGAATCCGGAGGCCAGCGTGTTCAGCGTTCCGGGATTGCCATCAGAGCCGAGCAATTGGTCGAGAGTGCCGTTCTGCGTATTGAGAAGCGCGCCCAGTTGGCCGGAAAAGTTATCCGGTGAACTGCCGCCGGCCGAGGAGGTGACCTGCGCTTCCTGGGCTGCCGATGGATTGGCGGACAGCGCATAAGCCTGATCGCCGAGCACCAGGGGCAATTGCCCGCCCGCCAGCACATTTATGCTCCCGTTTGGGTTGGTGGTCGTGGAGATGTCGACGAGCGAGGAAAGCTGCTGGAGGTCGGAACGAAGGTTGGCGCCGGTTGCAGGATCGATGCTGGATTCGGAAACGGCCGTAACGTTCAATTGCTGTATCTGCCCGGCGAGGGTGTTGATTTGCCCGACCACGCTCTGGATGCCCGACGCCACCTGGCTTTGCTGGGTATCGAGGCTGGTGGCCGTGGTTTGAAACGCTGCAGCTACATTGCCGGCGGCGGCCAGCGCGCTAGCTCCGAGCGTGGCATCGTTGGGGCTGACGCTCAGACTGGAGAATGCGGTGCTGAACTGCTGGAGCGCGGCCAGAATACCGGTTGCGCCGGTGATATCGAAAAGTTGGTTGATGGGCGACAGCTGCTGGGCGGCGGTTTGGCTGGCGCCGGCCTGCGAAGATGCCGCCTGGACGGTGGCATCGGTGAGCGCGTTGCCGCTGGAACTCAGGGAAATGAAGTCGGATCCACTTCCATTTCCCGATAAATCGATGGGAAGAATGTTCGCACGTTGGGTGGCGTAGCCGGGGGTGGAGGCGTTAGCCACGTTAGCCTGGCTGACGCCAAGAGCCTGGGTGTAAACCTCGAGCGCGGTGGAGGTGGTTTGAAGTGCTGAGAAAAGGCCGCCCACTGGTTATTTTGCACCCGCATGCGCAACAATCGCGCCGCTGATGGCGGCACTGGGGACCTGATAGGAGCCGTTTCCGACCGCCGCGGATAAGCTCTGGATTCTGGCGGCGCGCTGGGCGGAGAACTGGCTCAGCGCGGCCGATGGACCGGAGATGGCGATGCTGTCGCCCGATCCCGAACTACTTTGGCCGCCAATGCCCTTAGAGGATACGGCGGCCGTGGCGGAGGCATGGGCGATCGAAGCTGCCGGGCCGGTGTCGGCAGGTTGCGTGGTCGCGGAATCGAGATGCAGTCTCATAGGCGGGCAGCGCCTCCGTTAGAGGTGCGACAAAGTCTTTACTCCTCTGACCGACAACGCCTGCCGCAGACAGTTGAGCGCGCTGCGATGGATCTGGCAGGCTCGGCTTTCATTGACGCGCAGTTCGGCTCCGATCTGCCGAAGCGTCATTTCGCCGGAGTAGCGGAGGCGCACCACCAGGCGATAGCGTAGCGGCAGACGGCGTAATTCTTCCCCGATGATGCGGTTGCGCTGCCAGCCAGATACCGAATGTTGCGGCGAACTCTCCGGGGAAGCGGGAAGCTGCGATTCCCAACCCAAATCATTCTCGACAGACATGCGCACAGTGGCCCGCGATTGTCCGCGACCGGCGCTACGCCGCACCATGTCGAGCATCTCCCCGCGAATGCGAAATTTCGCGTAGCCCGCGAGGGGCGCGCCACGGTCGGGCTGAAAGGTTCGCGCCGCCTGCAGCCAGCCCACATTGCCGGCCTGAATCAGATCGGAAACCTCAATACCGCATCCGAACGGTAAACGCGCGTGCAGTCTGCCGGCGAGGCAACGCACCACCTTATTCATGTCGATCTGATTCATGTCGATTTCGGGCGGCAAAGACTTGCTGCCCGGCAGCGCGTGACCCGCATCCGTTCCCGACGCGCCATTGCCTGGTGTTTGCACGATTGACATTCATTCAGTGCTTTGACCACGGAATATTCTCATCGAAAAGGCGCCACGCGGCGGCGTCTGTCGCACATCAGACATGTGTCAGGTTCAGAATCGGGGTTTTCGGCTGCCCCCCTACCCTTGGGGAGACCGGCGCCAGCGCGATGCGGACTTCAAACCGTTCCCCCTCGGTGGTGAAGGCTATCGAGGCGCCGCGCAGGCCGAGAGCGTTGCGGAACTGGAAATTGCGGCCGTGAATGACAGTGGGGACGCTGATGGCCAGAGGGCCGGTAACTTCCTCGAGCGCGTTCTTAACGTTGCCTATGACCATGTTGGTCACTTCGGCGACGACGTCGAGGACCTCTTCGTCGATGTTGGGCTTATCGCCGTCGTGAACGGTACCGAGCATGCGGGAACAAATGATGCCGGCCAGATTCGGCGAGCAGCAAAAAACGCCGGAGCCTCCCCAATCGCCGGTAATCCCGACGAGGGAAATGAGACCGGACTCGGAAGTTTCGGACTCGTCCGACAACTCCGAAAATTCGACTTCCATCTCGAGCATCATCGAGAACACCTCGGAAGTTGCCGCAGTTACACTGCGGACCAGAAGGTCTTGATCAATCGACATACTTGCTTATCGGCAGGTTGTGGCGGGGGGTTTAGCCCGATGGCGAAGAATTCTTCAGCCAGCGGCCAGCAGCTGCGATACAGTGGCGAGGAGTTTAATCTCGCGCCGAGCCACGCCGAGAGTGGCGGCGGCAGTGTCGGGAGAAACGCCGGAGCGAAGGAGCCGCATGGCCTGCGCACGGCTGGTCCGGTTCATGCGCCCGTCGCGCAGGATTTCGTCCGTGTTCTGCATACCGATCTCGAGGGTCGAGAGGGCATGGCGCAGTCCGGCTATCTCTTCCGAGAAAAGGGTTTGCCGGCCGGCCAGAAGAGCCTGCGCGCTCTCGAATTCATGGCTCAGACGGCTACTGTCGCGGGACGCTCGGAGGTGACACCTCCTCACTGCGAGGAGGGAAAAAAGGGCGGCCAGACATCCGGCCACTCCGGCAATCAGTCCAGGATCGGAAATCATCGTACAGCTACTCCTGTTTTCGGGGTGGTTTCGGCGATACCGAAACGCAGACGATCTTCGCGGCTGGAAAGCTGGGTGATGCGCACCCCGTAATTGCCGTCCACGACCACTACCTCGCCGCGCGCGATCACGCAATCGTTTACAATCACTTCCACCGGCTCGGCGACAAAACGGTTCAACTCGACGATCGAGCCGGTATTGAGTTTCAGCACTTCGCGGATCTGCAGATATGTCTTGCCGAAGGAGACGTTCACGGGGAGCGCGACATCGAGCAGCAGGTCGAAAGTTTTGGAAAGGGAGTTGTCTTTTCCCAAAGAGGACTTCGGCTCGGCCGCGGGACGCTCGAGGACCGCGATCAGACTCTTCGACCATGCGACTTTCAGGCGCCAAACGATCTCGGTCGGGCCCGCGGCCGGAGGGCTTTCACCGGGATCTCTACCGCTGCGCGCCTCGAGACGGATCCACGCGAGATCGGCGGGCTCGGCGGGGATTTCCTCGCCTTTGGACGCGGTAACCTCGTGCCCCACATCGGCAGTCAAGGCAGTGGCCAGGCCGCCCATCGTCTGGCCCAGAATTTCGAGCCAGGTGGAACGGCAGTCTTCGTCGGTGGCGGTATCGACGCCGGCATCGCCGAGGATTAACTGGCCGGCGGATGCCCATGCATCTTTCCCTGCCACCAGCCATACTGCGGGGTCGGGAATGCAGGACAGCGACTGCTGCCAGACGATGGCTTCAGTTGCCAGGGCAGATGGGAAATCTGCCCCCCCTGGTTCGGGGGCGACGGAGAACTCTTTGCCCGTCATACCGCTCAGGGCGGCGGCGAACGCCTGGGCGAGATGGGCGGCCAGAACGGCGGATGTGTCTGCGTTCTTCATTAGTTCTCGTTTTCCATTAACTTCTGACTCCCGGCCAGCGCCTGCCGATGGCAATACGCAGACGTAGAATGGCCTGCGATTTGATCTGCGAGACGCGCGAGAAGTGAAGGCCCATAATTTCGCCGATTTCCCGTAGCGTCAACTCTTCATAGAAGTAGAGACTGAGGATAGTTTTCTCAACTTTCGGAATGCCGTCGATGGCGGAGGCGATCAGACGCTCGAGTTCGGCGCGCTCCAGTTGCAGAGCGGGCGAGTCTTCATCGGGCGACGCCACGTAGCGGAGCAGAGCCGGCATCTCGCGCTCATCGCGGACAAACTCGATCTCGCCAATGTCGAGAGCGGCGACTTCGTTGAGCTTTTGGCGGTATTCGTCGACGGAAAGATTGAGTTCGCTGGCGATCTCGGCTTCCTCGGGCGAGCGCCGGAGCTTCTGTTCGGCGCGCGAGAGGCCGGCGGCGAGTTCACGCGCCAGCTTCCTTTTCATACGCGGCGCCCAATCGGTGTCGCGCAGACTGTCGAGAATAGCGCCACGGATACGGAACTCGGCGTAGGTCCTTAGCTTGGTGTTCTGCGCGGGATCGAAATTGTCAATGGCGTTGATCAAGCCGATTACGCCGGCCGACAGCAGATCGTCGAGGCAAATGGCATCGGGCAGCCGCTCATGAATCTTGCGCGCGATGAGGCGCACCTGTGGCAGGTGCTCGATAATGAGGCGCTCGCGCTCGTCATCGGAAATCGCGTCGGCCTGGTAATAGTAAGCGGCTGCTGCCACGCGGATTCTCTCAGGCCGCCATGGCGGCTAAAGCATGCTGCCCGCCCGTGTTTTCTTCACAGATCATATGCGCGAGCCCGGCCGCGTTCACCTCTTCGATGTCGTCCGGAATCTCCTGGCCGGTGCCCGCAAACATTGCCGGGATGCGGCTGCGTATCAGGGTCTCAACCATAGCGCCCGTGCTGAGCGCCTCCTCGACGCCGGTGAAAAGAAGCCGCGTCGCATCGAGACTCGACAGGCGCGACACGACATGGAGCATATCGGCAGAACGGGCGTCCGACCTTAGGACCAAATGCTTCTCAATTTCGGGACGGCGCGAAAAAAATCGAGCCAGTTCGGATATCCCCTCCACATCGCCGAGAGATAGTCCCGGCGTATCGATGAGGGCCAGGCCTTTCCAGGCTTCGCCGTTGAGAGCGAGGCTGAGCGAATCGAGCGACTCGCAGGCCTGAAAGGGCACGCCGAGGATGGTGGCGTAGCGCGCCAGTTGTTCCTGACAGCCGACGCCATGCGCACCGGCGCCATAGATGCGCACGGGTACACGCTGGGCGAGGCCGAAGCGGACGGCGACCTTGATGAGACTGGTGGTTTTGCCGCGTCCGGCGGGTCCGATGAAAGCCAGCGTGCGGCTCTCGCCGATTTTCATCGGGGCGTACGAGCCTTGCGGGATTCGGGAGGCCAGTTCTTCCTGCAGCGCGTTTTGCCGAACTCCCGGGCGCCGGGATGCCGCTTCGGCGATTTCATCGGCAGTGACCCTATCAAGACCATTCGCGTATAAAATCTCCGCCCAGCGATTCTCATCGCGGGCGGTGGGAGGGTTATAGCCTGTTCGCCCCACGGCCAGCCGCAGTGCAAGAAGCTGCTGCCGGATGTCATCCATTTCCGAAGAGTCGGATACAGGTTTTAGTTGTCGATCCAAACCGGGCCGAGCGGGGCCGGACTGCGTGAGACCGGACTGAGCGGGAACGGGTCGGGCGGGCGGCGCGTGCAGGGCCTGTTTGGGGTCCCAGGCGAAGGTCACTTCGAGACGGCCGAACATTTGCGAAGCGGCGGGGGCTGGCTTGGAATTGACAAGCAAAGCCTCGTCGCCCAGCTCTTTGCGCGCCACTTCAAGGGCCGCGGGAACACTGCTGGCGAAATAAGTTTTGGTCTGCATATTACTGAATCACTCCCAATGAATTGACTTTGATACCGGCGGGGACCTCGCTGTGGGCGAGGAAAAACAGGTTCGGAATGGTTGACTCAACCGCCTGGCGGAGGAAATACCGGCAGGAGGAACTGGTGATGACGACGGCGGGCGATTCGAGCGGGCCGACGCCGCGCACGAAACGATCGAGCAAATCGCGCAACGTCTGCGGGGCGAGAGCGAGCGAGCTATTGGATTCACCATGCTCGACGCCGCCTTCGACGAAGCGCTCGACCTGCTGATCGAGAAACCACGCGGTCAGGTCGTGACTGGCGTTAAGGTAAGGCTTGACGACGGCGCGGCGTATGGATTGGCGCACGTAATCGGTAAGCAGTACGGGGTTGCGCGTGGAGGGCGCGGCTTCGCCGAGGGCTTCGAGAATCGATACGGCATCCCGAATGGAGACGCGCTCGCGCAGCAGGTTCTGAAACACGCGCTGCACGGTAGAGAGCGGAAGCAGTTTGGGAACCAGATCCTCCACTACTTTGGCGTTATCGACGGCGACGCGATCGAGCAGTTTCTTGGCCTCCTGGCGGGAGAAGAGTTCATGGGAGAAACGCTTGATGAGCTCCGAGAGGTGGGTGCTCATCACGCTCAACGGATCGATCACGGTGTAGCCCATGGTGCGGACCTTATCGGCCTGGGAAGAGGGAATCCACCAGGCAGCAACTCCAAACGCAGGATCTTTGGTGGCACGCCCCTCGGGGGGCCGGTCGGTGGCGGTGAGGGGGATGGCGAGCTCCGATCCCTGGGGGAGTTCAAAACGAGCGATTTCGATGCCTTTCAGGCTGACAGCGTATTCGCGGGCGCGCAGGCTCAGATTATCGGTGACGCGAATGGCGGGGATGATGAAGCCGAGTTCGGCGGCGAGTTGTTTGCGAATAGCCCCGATACGGCGCAGCAGGGGTGAGTTGGGGCCTTCGGAAATGAACGAAATCAGGCTGACGCCGACCTCAATCGAGAGCGGCTCGACGCGCAGCAGGTCTTCGAGATTTTCCTTGAAAGCTTTGGGCTGTTCGGCACCGGCGGGGAGAGCCTTCCCGGCGCGTTTTTTCATGCGGTAGCCGGCCGTTCCGAGGCCTGCTCCCATGACCAGAAAAGGGATGGCGGGCAAGCCTGGGAACAGCGCCAGGGCGATGAGCACGCCTGACGACAGGAACAACGGTTCGGGGGTGCCGAAGAGCTGCTTCTGGAATTCCACGCCGAGGCGATTTTCCGAGCTGGCGCGGGTAATGATCATGCCGCCTGAGATGGAAATCATCAGGGCGGGGATTACGGTTACGAGACCGTCGCCGATGGTGAGAACGGTATAGGTCTGGATGGCGCGGCCGATGTCGAGACCGTGCTGGAAGACGCCGATGAGGAGTCCCGCGATGATGTTGATGCTGGTAATGAGGATTCCGGCCACGGCGTCGCGCTGCGTGAAGCGGCTGGCGCCGTCCATGGCGCCGAAGAATTCGGCTTCCCTTGCGAGCTCTTTGCGGCGGGCGCGCGCGGTGGATTCGTCGATCAGCCCGGCGTTGAGGTCGGAATCGATCGACATCTGCTTGCCCGGAAGCGCGTCGAGGGTGAAGCGCGCGGTGACCTCGGAGATGCGGACGGCGCCGTGGTTGATGACGACGTACTGGATGGCTATCAGGACGAGGAAGATTACCACGCCGACGATGTAATTTCCGCCGACCACGAAGTTTCCGAAGGCCTGTATCACGTCTCCGGCGGCGGAGGTCCCCGTATGGCCGTTGAGTAGAATCAGACGGGCCGAAGATACGTTGAGGGAGAGGCGGAACAGAGTGAGCAGCAGCAGCGTGGTGGGGAACACATTGAACTCTACCGGTTTGGTAATGTACATCGCCACCATGAGGACGATGACGGACATCATAATGTCGCAGACGATGAGCAGGTCGAGGAGAACGCTGGGCATCGGCGCGATCAGCACGACCACGATGGCCAGCACGGAGGCGGGGACGGCGAGTTCGCTCAGCGTCTTGACGGAGAAGCGGGCTGGCGGACGCAATCGTATGGGGCTGGCGGTCATCGGGATTTAGCTCCGGTGCGATTCATCAGCTTGAATATGTAGGCCAGGATTTCGGCTACCGCCCGGTAAAGATGCGGTGGTATCTCCTGCCCGACTTCCACGGACTTATACAGTGCCTGCGCGAGGGGAGGATTCTCAATGATTGGTACCAGATTTTCAATGGCACGCTGGCGAATGCGCGCGGCGAGGAAATTTTTTCCTTTGGCGACCACCTGAGGGGCCGTCATGCCGGCCTGATCGTAGCGCAGGGCGACGGCGTAGTGGGTGGGGTTGACGACGACGGCGGTGGCGGTGGCCACTTCGCGCATCATATTTTTGCGGCGCATATCGCGCTGCAGACGGCGGATGCGGGCTTTGATCTGCGGATTGCCTTCGGTTTCGCGGTTTTCGTCGCGGATTTCCTGCTTCGACATGCGCATGCGCTTGCTGTAGCGGGAGCGTTCGCGGACGAGCATGAAGGCGCCGAGGACGACGAGGACGAAGGAGGCTTTTTTTAGTCCGTCGTGGAGGAGCATGCCGGCGGCTGCGGCGCTGGCAGTTACGGGCATGCTGGGGAGGCGCAGGATTTCAGACAGGCGGTCGCGCACGAGGGACCAGGTAAGCCAGAACATCACGGGGATCAGGACGACGGCCTGCATGAAGTGACCGAGATTGTTGCCGGGAACCTGCTTCAAACGGCTGACGGGATTGAGGCGGCTGAAGTTGGGGGCGAGGCGGGCGAGGCTGAATCCCAGATTGGTGGCCAGCATTTGCAGGAGGAAGGTGATGGCCATCAGGAAGAGACCGAGGATGGCGAGGGGACGAAGAGCTACGCCGGCGAGGCGATTCATTATGCCGATGACGTCGCCGGGTTTGAGATCGGCGGCGAAGGCCAGCTTCAGACCCATGCGCACGGCGGCTTGAACGCCTTGTATCCAGTGGGGGAAGTATGAGGCAGAGAGGATTATGAAGGCGAAGAACTGGAAAGCGGAGACGAATTCGCGCGCGGCTGGGAAATCGCCCTCTTTGCGAGCCTTTTCGAGGCGGCGGGGGGTGGCTTTTTCGGAATGGGAAGAGTCGGGCATAGATAGAACGTGGACAGGCGGAAGCGCCTGTCCCACAATTCATCTGAGGATTCCTTCGATCAGGCGGATCGATTTGGTCATCATGTCTTCGAAGTATCGAGGTTGATAGACCAGGGTCAGGGCGCTCAACAGCATGGCGGCGCAGAGTTTTACGGGCATGGTCAGGCTGATCAGGTGGATCTGCGATTGCACACGTCCGAGTACGGCCAGGGCTCCGTCGGCCAGCAGCAGGAGAGCCACGATGGGTGCGGCGAGGCGCAGCCCGTTGGTGAATATCGAGGCGGCGAATTGAATCAGCGCTTGCGCCCAACTCCTCTTTAGTGCGAACGATTCTGGGGGACAAAGGCGCAGGCTGTCGGCGAGGGCGCGCACCAGCATGCGGTCCGCTCCGGTGGCGAAGAACAGCAAGCCCGCGGTCAGTTGGGCCAGAGTAAGAAGCACGGTCGAATCGGCGCCGCTGTTGGGATCGATGGTGGAAGCGAAACCGAAGCCTGCCTGCAGACTGACAACCTGGGCGGCTACCTGGAACACTTCAAGCACGATGGCCAGCGCGAGACCAATGGCAAAACCCAATCCGGCCTCGCCTGCCAGACCGACCACGATTCGCCCCATGCTGGCATCCGCCGAGACGGGCGCCTTCCACTGAGGCCACAGGATCAGGGTGAACGCCAGCGAGAGAACGATTTTGGCCGCTTCCGGCGCTCCTTTGAAGGCGGCTATGGGCAGGAAAGCGAAGACGCAAGAGATGCGGGCCAGCGTGTAGAGGAAGCCGAGGAGGGTCGCGTAATTGAAAAGACCATCAGCGTGCATAGCGGCTCAGGTTGCCGAGAATGTCGATTGTGTAGGACATGCTTTTGTGGACCATCCATGGCATCAACACCAGGCAGCCGCCGAGGAAGGCGATGAGGCGCGGGATGGAGTTGAAGCTGGTGTCCTGAATGGAGGTAACAATTTGAATGAGACTGACCGTGATGCCGGTCATGAAACCGATGGCCAGCAGCGGGGCGGAGATCCAGAACGCCGTCATGAACATCTGGCCGACAATATGGGCGACAGATTCGGGCGTCATACGTAGAAACCTTTCATGAGCGAGCCGACGGTGAGATTCCAGCCGTCGACGAGGACGAAGAGCAGGATTTTGAAGGGCGCCGAGACCATGGCAGGCGGCAACTGCACCATGCCGATGGAGAGGGTGACGGAGGCCACGATGATATCGATCAAAAGGAAAGGCAGGAAGATCACCGCGCCGATCTGAAAGCCGGCGCGCATCTCGGAAAGGATGTAGGCGGGGGCAAGGATGGTGAGTTCGAGATCGGCCGAGGTGCGCGGCGCGGGTGCGTGGGTGATGTCGAGAAAGAGCTGCACGTCTTTTTCGCGAACGAAGCGGCCGAGGTAGGCCTTGAGGGGTTTTCCGCCGGTATCCCAGGCTTGCTGGGGAGTGATTTTCCCGTCTTCCATGGGTTGCCAGGCTTCTTTGTAGATCTGCGCGGCCATGGGTTGGATCAGCACCATGGTCAGGAAGAGAGCGAGACCTACAAGGACCTGATTCGAGGGCGCGCTTTGCGTTCCGAGGGCCTGGCGGAGGAAGTGCAGCACGATCGAGATGCGCAGGAATGGGGTGATCGACATGACAATGGCGGGGAGCAGCGTCAGCATCGTCATCATGACGATGATCTGCATCGGGGTGCTTAGTTCTTTAGCAGTGGTGGGCATGTCGTTGAAATCAGATGGCAGGCGGCGGGGGAGGTGGCGAGCAGCAGGGTTTGGTCTCCGAAACGCACGAGGTGCAGCGTTGTTTGCGGGTTCAGCGAGAGTTTCTCTATGATTTCCATACGATGTGGACCGGCTTTGGCCATGCCACGCTTTTTCAGCACAAACATACAGCCCGCGAGGAGCGTCAGAACTACAATCACGGCTGCCATGGCTTCCTTTATGTAGATCAGGCTTCGGTGTTGAAATCGGTGATGCGCACGCCCATGATGCTTTCGATGATCACGATCTCACCGAAGGCGGCGAGGCGCGAGCCGATGTAGATGTCGAGGTTCTCGCCCGCCGAGCGGCGCATCTCGATGATGCTGCCCTCTTCGAGCGAGAGAATTTCCGACAGCTTCATCCAGCGTTGGTCGAGCTGGACCTCAATGTCGATAGGGACCAGCGCTATGTGGGCAAGCTCCTCGAGTGGCAACATGGCTTATGCCGTAATCAGGCTGATGGTGGCCTGCACAACCTGATCTTCGGTGGAGATGACCTTGGAGTTGGCCTGATAACCGCGCTCGTACTGCAGCAGGTTGGTGAACTCGGTGGCGATATCCACGGTGGAAGTTTCGAGCGAGCCTCCGGTGATCTGCCCGCGCGCGCCGGTGTTGGGCGTACCGATGACCGGGGCGGCGGTGGCTCCGGTGGTGGCGAAACTATTGCCGAGCACCTGTTGCATGGAGTCCGGATTGAGCACCGAAGCGAGGGCGATCTGGGCGACGTTCTGCGATGTGCCATTAGAGAACTCAGCCACCACGTAGCCATCGGGGCCGATGCTCATGCTGCTCAGTTGACCGGCTCCGACTCCATCCTGAGAGCTGGCGGTGTTGGCTGAGGTTTGGTTGTACTGGGTGAGAGTGGGGGTGCCGTTGACGTAAAGGTTCCAGT
Source organism: Terriglobia bacterium (assembly GCA_963719785.1). GTDB lineage: Bacteria > Acidobacteriota > Terriglobia > Bryobacterales > Bryobacteraceae > BOG-234. Next base: position 114,114 of record CAVRCX010000015.1, on the reverse strand, counting down.
TGAGACTCATATCGGAAGCGCCGCTGGCCAGACCGGTTATGGCAATCGGAATGGTGCCCGAAGATGCCGCCGGCGTGAGCAGATTGCCGTTGCCGTCAAAGGTGAGGCTTCCCGTGGCCAGAGGATTAGTGGTAGTGCTGGCCGCGCTCAGGTCCCCCGCCGGAATGGTGACGTTGTACGACCATGTGTCAGCCGCGGTTTCGGTGTAGGTCACCGTGAGGGTGTGGGAAACACCCTGCGCATCGAACACCTTGATCGGAGAGCTGAACGTTCCGGCAGCGGAGCCAACAACGGCATTGGCGTTGAGATTAGCGCTGACCGTGAACTGTGTCGAGGCCGACGGCTGCAGCACGAGGTTGGTTGGAAGAACGATGTCGCTGGTGGCGCCGCCGGTGCTCAGAGTGCCACTGAGAGCGTTCCAGCCCTGCACGAATTCTCCGTTGGCGGTAACCAGATGGCCGGTAGAATCCACGTCGAAATCTCCTTGCCGGGTATAGAGCTGCTGGCCGGCTGCGGTATCGACCACGAAAAAGCCGCCGCCCTGAATGGCCGCATCGTAGGGATTGCCGGTGGTCTGAAGCGTCCCCTGGGTGAACTGCTGCATGCTCGTCGTGACGACCGATCCGCTGACTCCGCCGGTGGTGGAAAAGCCACCGGCACTCTCGTTGACCAGTTCCTGAAAGGACACCTGCTGCTCTTTATAGCCAGAGGTGCCCATGTTGGCGAGGTTGGTAGAGACGATATTAATCGCCTGATTATTGGCGGTGAGACCTGCGAGCGCGTTGGAAAAGGCCGATGACATATTCGATTAGCTCCCCGTGGTGGTAGAAGACGCGGCTGGCGGTGTTGAGTCCGTCGCGATAGTTGTGGTGTTGCTGTGAATCCCGATCAGTTGCTCGAGCTGGCTATAGGACGTCAGCTGAGAAACGAAGGTGGTGCTGTCGATGGGACTGGTGGGGTCCTGATTCTGCAGTTGGGAGACCAGCAGGGTCAGGAAGGTGGACTCACTGGCCAGCGGATCGGTGGGATCTGCCGCGGTGGTGGACGCGGCCGGCGTGGTTGGTGAAGTGTCTCTGGGCGACGGCGCTGTTAGTGGACTGGCTATGGAACTCATGAAACCTCCTCTATGGATATGGGTTGTTGCAGCATGTTGTCGAAATCCTCGGCGCCGGATGCGGTTGAGCCATCGGATCGCGTTTTGCGGGGTACGTCCGGCTGACGCTGGTTATTCTGGCGGCCCTGGTTGGGCGTCCAGGCTTCGGCGTCGTAGCCGGCTTTGGTAAGCGAGCCGACCAGATCGTGTACTCCCTCGTGCAGGCGGCCAGCGAGGGCGGAATCGGACGAGTGCAGGGAGATGTGTACTTCGCCGGCGCGCTCCGAGAGGCGCAGGCGGACGTCACCGGCGCCGTCGGGAGTGAATTCGAGTGCCAGGGATTTGAGAGGCGCGGCGGGCTTAGGTTCCTGCAGTGGGACTTCCTGTAATTCCGCGCTGGCTGAGGGGATTTGCGGAGATGCGGCGGGTACCGTCAATTGCGGCTGCGGGGTGAGGATTTCGTTGTTCGCCGGGGCGGGCGCGGGGATCGCTGACGCCGGCATTGGCGTTGGTATGACCGCTGCGGGCACAGAGGGCGGTGCTTCAGTATGCAGGTGCATTGGTTCCGGAACCTTAGCGTCGGGCACATCGGAGGTGGGCGGAACGGGTACGGGAGGCCGGATTGGAGCGGCTTCGACGGGAGCTTTGTCGTCAGCCTCGGATTCGGCCGCGGGGGCGGTGGGTTGCTGGATTCTCGACTCTGTTCGCTTCGACGCAGGTACAGAGATCGCCGGCGCCGGTGCCGTCACTCGAGGTGCTATCGCTTGTGGAGACGCGACTGGCGTTGCGCGTTCGGCGTGTCCTGCCTGTCCGGCATGTGCGGCTTCTTCGTGAGCTACCGGCTGTGGAGCAGGGGGCCTGAGGCGGACCTGCAGGGCGGCATCGATGCGGGGCGCTGGCTCCGGAGTCGGTGCATCCTTTACTGCAGTTGGCGCGGGGTTGTTCGCGGTCACCATTTCGGCAAGTTTTGGTTTGAAGGGCACGGGCGGGGCGGGGACTGGCGCTTCCACGACCGGCGCTGGTGATTCCACGCTGGGCTTCGATGCCTTTTCGGTGGTTCGAGCGGCGGCTGGGTGGGCCGGTGTTGGGGTCGCTGGGATGGCTATCATTGCGAGAACCGGCACAGGAACCGGTGCTGGTACTGGTGCTGGCGCCGTCGCGGCCCTGACTGCGCTACCAGGCAGTACGACCGGCATCGGGACGGAAGGTTTAACTGTTGCGGCGGGTTTGGCAGTAATCGCGGCAGGTTCGGCGGCGGCTGCGAGTTCCTGAATCAGTTGTTCAAAATCGGTGGCTGGCCCCGCAGAAGCTTTGGCCGCGCCGGAAGCCTTCGCCGCAGGCACGATATCCAGCACGAATTGAGGAATCTGAGGAACGAATGCCGCGAGACGATGCACACCGGGATGGATGCAGATGGCGCACCAACCGCCAATGGCGCGAATTCAAGCTGTTACAGGTGTACGAGCCGAAAGAATTTTGTCCCTCGATCCCGGATCGGCAAAATATTGGCGGCGGATACCAGTGTGGCTCATTGGTCTTATCGGCCCGGTCACGCTGATTTAGAGGAATTTATGAAAATTTCGAGAGATCGGCACGACGCCTGCTTTCATATCGTCGATCATGGACAGCATCTCGATTTCGGCGGCGAGTGGCATGCGTGCACGCATGGAATCGCTCGAGCTTCTGGCCAACAATCTGGCCAATGTGGAAACGGGCGGATACAAAGCCGACCGCGAGTTCTATAGTCTCTACTCCAGTCTGGACGCCACGGCCGATCCTTTGACGGGGGAGATTACAACGCTACCGGTGATCGAGAAGCACTGGACGGATTTCTCCCAGGGCGACTTCCATGCCACCGGGAATCAACTCGATTTCGCTATCGATGGCGGCGGGCTGTTTGGCATAAATACGCCGCGCGGTGTGCGCTACACGCGGAACGGAAATTTTCGGATTGGCACGGGCGGAGCGCTGACGGCGGCGGATGGGAGCCCGGTGCGCGCGCTCGGTGGTGGGCAGATTGTGCTGCAGCCCGGTGTCGCCGTGGAGGTGCTTCCCGATGGGTCGGTGCAGCAGGGCGGCGTGGTTTCGGGGCAGATGGAACTGGTTTCGTTCGATCCCGCCACCTTTAATAAGGCGGGCGTGAATTACTATGCCGCCGCGCCGGGCGCCACAGCGAAACCGGGCACCGGGACCGTCGTGCAGGGCAAGCTCGAATCCTCCAATGTGGGCGCGGCGGAATCGGCGGTGCGCCTGGTGGCGATTCTAAGACAGTTTGAAATGCTGCAGAAGGCCATGCTGATCGGCAACGATTTGAATCGCGCGGCCATTCAGGAAGTGGCCAAAGTTACGTAAGACCAATGTGGAACAGGCGCTTCCGCCTGTTCATCTGCCCCACCACGACCCAGGAGTAAGAGGAGGAATTTATGATTCGAGCTTTATACAGCGCCGCCAGCGGCATGACCGCTCAGCAGTTGAACATCGACAACATCGCCAACAACCTGGCCAACGCCAACACGGCTGGGTATAAGACCAGGCGCGCCCAGTTTCAGGATTTGCTTTATCAGAACGTGGTTACGCCGGGTTCGTCGGCGGGGCAATCGACGATTATTCCCAGTGGGCTTCAGCTGGGTCTCGGCACACGCGCTTCGTCGAACGAAATCATTTTCACTCAGGGCAGCTTTTCGAGCACAGGCAATCCCCTCGATCTGGTGATCCAGGGCAATGGATTTTTTCAGATCCAGCAGGCCAGCGGAACCACTGCCTATACGCGTGCCGGTTCGTTTCAGCTCAATGCCACGGGCACTTTGGTGACGGCCAACGGGAATCCGCTGCAGCCGCAGATCACCATACCGCCGACCGCGCAATCCATCACTATCGCCACAGACGGAACCGTAACGTATACGCTGACCGGCCAGATCCAGGCGCAGAACGCGGGGCAGATTACGCTCGCGAATTTCCAGAATCCGGCGGGGCTGAATTCCATTGGGCAGAGCCTCTACCTGCCCACCGACGCCTCGGGCGACGCCACTATCGGAACGCCGGGCGGGACGGAAGGACTGGGCACTCTGCAGCAGGGATACGTCGAGGAATCGAACGTCAGCGTGGTGGACGAATTCATCAACCTGATCACCAGCCAGCGCGCCTACGAGGCGAATTCGAAGGTGGTAAAAGCCGCCGATGAGATGTATCAGCAGGTCAACAATCTGAAGCAGTGAGGGCGCCATGAAGATACTGCTGTTCCTGATCCCGATCATTTCGAATGTCGCTTTCGGCGCTTGTCTGCCCGTCGGCGGCGAGCGCATTCTGGGCAGCGATCTGGCGCTCGCGGACGCGCGTTTCGCGGCGCTTCCCGCTACGCAGATTATTGGGTATGCGCCGGCGCCCGGCATGAAACGGATCTTCGCGGCGGCGGAACTGGGACGTATCGCGCGCGCCAACGGAATGGCCATGGAGAATCCGGCTGAGTTGTGTTTTGAGATTCCCATGCGGCGGATTTCTATTGAGGAAGCAGCCGAGGCTATGCGGCGTTCCCTTCCCCCTGGCGCCGAACTCACGATCGTTGAATTGTCGAAGCCCGAGATGCCGGTGGGCGAACTGGAGTTTCCGCTAAACGGGCTCGATCCCGCGGGGCGGCTCGACCCAGCAGCGGACCAGGACGTTCAGCTGTGGCGCGGCAGTGTGAAATACGCCGCCACAAAGAAGCTGCAGGTGTGGGCTCGCGTGAATGTCGCACAGCGGCTGACCGCCATAGTGGCTACGCGCGACCTGATGGAGAACGTGCCGATCGATGCGAGCGCGCTCAGGATGGAAACGTGGACGGGGCCGATCCAGCACAGCCAGGTGGCGCTGCGCATGGAAGAAGTGCTGGGCCGTGCGCCGCGCAGGGCCGTGAAGGCGGGGTCGCCGATTCCGCTCGATCTGCTGGACAACGCGGGTGTAGTGCGGCGCGGAGATGCGGTCAGAGTGGAAGTGCGCAGTGGTCCGGCGCGCCTGGTATTCGATGCCATTGCCGAGAAGCAGGCGAAAAACGGCGACACCATCGAACTGCGCAATCCTTCGAACGGCCGCATCTTCCGGGCGCGCATGGAGGGATCGAAGGCCGTGATCGTAATTGCCCCGGACGATCCGGGAGACAAACAATTATGAAACGCGCGGTGGCGATGGCGTTGAGCCTGAGTCTGGCTTTACACGCCGGGATGTTCGGCGCGGACAAGAAAAAACCCAAACCGGTGGAAGGTTCGCTGCTCGATCAATACATAAAAGGCGCCTCCGCCGCGGACGCTCTGAGCGCGGCGGAACCATTGCCGGGGGCCATCTTTTCCACTTCCTCGCGATTGAACGACCTGGCGCGGGACGTTCGGGCGAGCCAGGTCAACGATGTGGTGACGGTGCTGGTGAGCGAATCGACCAACGCAGTGGCGACCGGCGCCAGCGCCACGGACCGGGCGGTCAGCGCCAATTCGTCCATTACGCAGTTGGCCGGCGTGAAGTCTCCGACCGGCGGCCTCGCCAATCTGCTGGGGATGACCGGCGATCAGAAGCTGACAGGAACCGGGAGCACGTCGCGCACCAATACCCTCACCGATACGCTGACGGTTCGGGTGGTGAAAGTGATGCCAGGCGGCCTATTGGCGATCGAGGGTGAAAAGGGCATCGTGGTGAATGCCGAGCACCAGACCGTGAGAATGCGCGGAGTGATTCGGACGCCGGATATCTCAACGCTCAACACCGTGTTGTCGACGCAGGTGGCGGATCTGGAGATTCAGGTGGATGGAAAAGGCATTGTGGCCGACGCCGTGCGCCGCCCCAACATTCTGTACCGTGTGCTGCTGGGCCTGCTTCCGTTTTAACTTATGCCACCTCTTCTACAGATTTTTTCGATCGCGGCTTTGTTTTTCGTTTCGCCGAAAACGCTTCCCGCCACTACACGGCTGAAGGATCTGGTCTCTGTGGAAGGCGTGCGCGAGAATCAGCTCGTCGGGTATGGCGTGGTGGTGGGGCTGAATAAAACCGGCGACAAGCAAACCACCATCTTCAGCACGCAGAGTCTGGCCAACATGCTGGAAAGGATGGGGCTGACGGTGGCCGGGACGGCTATTCGCGTCACCAACACGGCGGCCGTGATGGTGACGGCGACGCTGCAGCCCTTCGCTCAGCCGGGAACGCGGCTCGACGTAACGGCGGCTGCCATCGGCGACGCCAGCAACCTGCAGGGCGGATTGCTGCTGATGACTTCGCTGCGCGGGGCCAATGGCGAGATCTACGCGATCGCGCAGGGGCCTGTGGTGACGGGCGGATTCGTGGCCGGGCGCGGCGGAGTGAGTCAGACCGTGAACCATCCCACAGTGGGCCGCGTGCCGAACGGAGCCACCGTGGAACGTCCGGCGCCTTCGGTGGAACCAGTTGCCATCGTTCGCCTGCAATTACGCGACATGGATTTCGCCACGGCGGCGCACATTGCTCTGGTCATCAATCAGCAATTTGGTGTCGCCACGCCGATTGCGCATGCGGACAACGGCGCGCTGGTTACGGTCACTACGCCCGCCGACTGGAAAGAGAGAATCCCGGAGTTCATCGCCAGTATTGAAGATCTGCGCGTCGAAGTAGATCGGCCGGCGCGCATCGTGGTGAATGAGCGCACGGGCACGATCGTGATCGGAAAAGACGTTCGGATCGCTCCGGTGGCCATTCTGCACGGTAATCTTTCGGTGGAGATTCAAACCAAACTCGAGGTTTCGCAACCCGGACCACTCTCGAACGGCACTACCCAGGTGGTCCCCGAAACGACGGTGACGGCAAAAGACAGCCCCACCCACAATGTAGTCCTGAAAGAAGGCGCCACGGTGGAGGAGTTGGTTCGCGGGCTCACCGCCATTGGCTCTTCGGCGCGCGACATTATCGCGATTTTGCAGAATTTGCGAGCCGCGGGGGCGCTCGATGCGGAACTGGAAGTGATCTGAGAATGGGTGCCTGAAGCATGAATATCAGCGCTATGGACACTACAGCGGCCGTGGATCCGGCTCAACTCAAGCGGGCTGGCGCCGCAAAGGATTTCGAGGCTTTGCTGGTCGGCGAGATGCTGCGCGCGGTGCGCGAGGAGGGTTCGGGCTGGCTTGGGACGGGGGAAGATCAGTCGAGCGAAGCAGCCTTCGGCCTGGGCGAGGATCAATTGGCGAGAGCGCTATCCGCCAGCGGCGGCTTCGGCCTGTCGAAGATCATCGATGCAGGTCTGAAGAAGCAAAGCGAGGAGCTACCAGAGTCTGCCTTCTCCGGGACCCCAGGTAAAGCCGCTCGTTAAATAGATCTGGGTTTGCGGGATTTGCGGTCCCCCCTCAAGGTTGAACTTCCGGTAACTCAGGGAGCAATTGGCCGTCACGCCATGCCTGTAGGATCGCGAAACCGAGAGAGTGGCATAATCCGAAGTATATTTGCCGATGGTTTGCGAAGCCGAGGAAATGCTGGTTTGGCCGAGACTGAGGCCCACTGTGTATTGCCGAAAAAAGCGCATCGAGTAAGCGGCCGAAATAGTTTGTTGAATCGAAGTCAGAATCAATCCGTTGCCGGGAGCGAGCCCGTGAGCATACGAAACGTTCGCCGTCCTTTTTCTCGCGAAGTCTTTGACTACCTGAGCTGAAATATCGGAAAAAGTGCTCAGGCGATCAGTGTCGACGACAACCGAGCCCTGGCCGATCAGTGCGGCGATTACGGGATCGATGGGTATGCTGGACAGACCATTGCTTTCCGATCGTGTGACGCCGCCGCGCAAGCGCAACTGCAGAGTGCGCGTGAACGCATACGAGAAAATACCCCCGAAGGTATTGGCATCGGCGACTTCGACGTGCCCCGTGTACACATAATCGTTGAAGGAATAATAAGCGCCCACGGTAGCCTTGCGCGTGATGCGATAGTTCATATCGGATTGGGCCTGCATGCCAGTCATTCCCAACAGTCCGTAACCGTGTTCCTGAGTGAGGAAGAAGCTGCCTCCATAACTGAACGAAAGACGAGCCGATTTCTGCCAGGTGAGGCTCGCCGTGGTGGCGGTCTGACGCAGCCCCGTACCCAGAATCTGTACGGCTGGACTGGCTGCGAGATTGAGGTTTGCAGCGGAAACTTCGGCATTTCCCAGCGGGTTTTCAAGGGAATAACTCTGCGACAGGATGGTGCCCGTTTGAACCAGATGCACCGAAAGACGAGGCGAGAACTCGTGCGCGAAATCCGCACTAAGGGTCTCGTTTTGGCCCCCGTAGCGGTCGGCGCCGTCGTAGCGGTTAAAGGTGCCGGTATACGCCACACCGAGTTGATCGCGCTTCCAGAAATGACGCCCACGGAATCCCCAGGCCGTCGACTGTCCAAACGCGGAGGTATAGTTAGCCGTCCCGTTCGGGTTCACGAGCCCAGTCGCCAGGCCGGTGCTGTATATAGCGTTCAGCCCGATATTCCACGACCAATTGATCTCCCTGGGCGTCATGGGCCTGGACAGTGTGTAACTGCGGCTGAGCACGGCGGGGCCTGCGTATTGCTGAACGGCGTTGGCGTCCGCGTCGTCCGCTACCCGCGGTCCCTGATTATGGCGGGGATTGTCCGGAATCTCCTGATTCCCCGCGGCGATCGAACCTGGAAGAGCTGTTTGCTGGGGGGACGGCGGGGCCGGCACTTGCGTGGCCACGCTGGCGCTCGAACCCGATGAGTTCCGCTCCGAGTCGTCCCGGTCCAACGCCGGATTGCTCCGGTACAGCGGATCGTACTTTTGGATCTCCTTTTCGCGCTGCTGCTCCGGCGTAACCGACTGTTCGCCCTGACCGGGCTGGGCGGACGGCGCACTCTCAGAAGCGGCCGGCGTGTTCTGGGCTACCCCTGTCGAAATGCTTATCGATAAGCCGAGGCAAAGCGCGCCTAGCTTGAGACCCTTTTTGAAGCAACCTATCCTGCTGAAATAGCCTAAGCTGAAGCGACGCATACCAATGATAACTCTGACGGGTACAAGCGGGCCTGTCAAGCCATATCCCGGCCGCTACCAAAGGTGGTAATGAGAAATCGTACTGGTACGTGAGACAATTCCGTGGTCCGCCACACCCGGCGCGTCTCGAATGGGTATATTCTTACAGGTGGAGAGGTAAAAGAGTCCTGCGCGTACATAACTTTTGTATTTCCTTGCTGCTCATAACGCCACTGCTGGCGCAGAGTCCGTCGCCAACCGGCTTGTGGCGCACCATCGACGACAGAACGCACAAAACTCGCGGATTGGTTCGTCTCTTCGAGAAAGACGGCGCAATTTTCGGAAAGATCGAGGCCAGTTTCGATCCCAAAGAAGCTCAGGAAGTGTGCGCCAAATGCGAGGACGATCGCAAAGATAAGCCCGTCATTGGTATGGTGTTCCTGCGCGATATGAAAAAGCGCGGTGAGGAGTATTCGGGAGGCGACATTCTGGACCCGGACACCGGCTGGATATACCGATGCAAAATGACCCTCGAAGATGGCGGCAGGAAACTCTCGGTGCGCGGGTATCTGGGCCTCGCGCTGATCGGCCGCTCGCAAACCTGGATACGCGAACAATAGCTTTCCATCCCGTTTACATGGCGTGGTCACGGAATTGCAATTCCCACCAGCGCTATGGTACTCAAACGCCAGATTCGATGCCTGCTCACGGCAGCGGCTATGTTGGCCGCCGCGGATGGAAGCGCCTTTGCTCAACAAGCCGGTTTCCCTCCGGCAGGCTTTCCGCAACAACCTCTGCCGGCGCCCAACGATCCCTCGAATCCGCGTAATTATCAGCAGACGATTACGCCGTCTCTTATGGATATGGGGAGCGGCGTCGATCAGGGAAATACCGGCCCGTTTGTCACCTTTGACGATCGGCAGTTTGCGCAGATCATGGCCGAACGCTGCACTATGCAGCTTCAGATGGATCTGTTAGCCACGCAACAAAGCGATAACGAGGTCGTCAAGCAATTAAGCCAGGACCTGACCAATTCCTGCACGAGAATTGCGAAGATCCTGAATCGCGTGGCGGCGCGGCTCGATTTCAAACTGCCCGCCGAGATCGACGCGAAACGCAAGGCCAGGCTCGATCATATGGCTACGCTCACGGGAGCGGAGTTCGACCGGGCGTACCTGAGTCAGGCGATCCGTTTACAGAACCGGGCTCTGACTATTACCGAGCGCGAGGCGGACAAAGGCGCTGTCACAGGTTTGCGCAATTGGGCAGGTACGACGATCCCGCTGCTGCAGAGCCAGTTGGAGGCCGCCAAACACGCCATCGCCGCCAGTTCGGCGGTCAGCCAGAAGCATTAAGGACCGCGTCAGTTGATATAAATATCTCCTCATCCCAGATAATTACCTGCTTGCGTTTGCCGCCAAAGTTCCTTACAAAGGGTGTAGTTGTGGCAATGGGGATACCATGCTGACGATCAATACCTGCGACAAATGCGGATCCACCAGCCTTCGACCGTCGCGCATTCGTAGTGCTTTCGGGCACGTGATTTCAATCCTGTTTGTGCCCTACCGCTGTCGCGTGTGCGATCACCGGCAATTGAAATTCAGCTTTATTACGGTGGAAGACAGTCATGCTCACGAGGGTGCGGGCGTGACCGCGACGCCCCGTGGCGCGGAGAGTGCCACTGTCGAAAAGCCCGTTGCAGGCGTCGAATAATCGTCGACCTCCATAATACTGGATAAAACTATCTGGATATCGTATGATGAGCTTTCATGCTCTCGCAAACCGCCGAATACGCTCTCCGCGCCATGGTCGCGCTGGCGACACGAACGGGTGAGGCGCGCACTGCGCAGGAAATCGCCCACGCGTCGCGGGTACCGCTCGATTATCTCTCGAAAGTCCTGAATGCGCTGGTGCGCGCCGGAATCGTTTCCGCGCAGCGTGGACGGGGCGGCGGTTTCCAGGCGTTGCGGCCGGCGGACGAGATCACCGTTCTCGAAGTAGTTTCGGCTGTCGATCCCTTGCGGCGCATTCGCTCCTGTCCGTTGGGGTTGCAGGCGCACGGCGAAAATCTCTGCCCGCTGCATCGCAAACTGGACGACGCGGTGCGGTCGGTGGAAGAGGCGTTCGCCGCCACTACCATCCAGTCGCTGGCGAGCCCGTTCGCCATCGAGCAGGCCGCGAACACCGATTTGCGTGGACTTTGCGAAGGAGACACTTGCCATGTTGCGATTGTCTAAACGGATTGGGTTGGTGCTGGCGCCCACCGCGGTGGCGTTGGCGGGGCTGAGCAGTTCTTATATCATGCCGCAGGAGCATGCGGCGATTCAGTATTCCAAAGGACCGGTCGACGATGTGGTGGCGCGCCTGCAGCAGCGGATGGACTCGGGCCAGGTCCGGTTGCTCTATGAGCACGAGTTCGGTTACCTCAGGTCGGTCCTGAAGGAGCTCAATGTACCCATTGCCTCACAGGTGCTGGTCTTTTCGAAGACCAGCTTTCAGGCGCCGAAGATCGCCCCACGCACGCCGCGCGCCCTTTATTTCAACGACAGCGTGACGGTGGGCTTTGTCCGCACCGGCGAAGTGCTGGAATTTGCCGCTCTCGATCCCAGGCAGGGAGTGATGTTCTACACGCTCGATCAGGAGCAGGCGTCGCGACCGCGCTTCGATCGCCGCGATGTGTGTCTGCAGTGCCATCTGTCGGGCGCATCCATGGGTGTTCCGGGCTTCATGGTTCGCTCCATAACGCCGGACCGGACGGGCATGCCCGTGATGAGCGAAGGCGGGTTCATCACCGACCACCGCAGCCCGCTCAAAGATCGCTGGGGCGGTTGGTACGTGACTGGCACCAGCGGCGACCAGAGTCACATGGGGAACGCGGTGGTTCAGTACCCCACGGAAGACCCGAAGCTGCCCATCGGCGAGGGGACGGCCAATGTGACCGATCTGCGTCATTTTATCGACACCGGCGCTTATCTCTCGCCGCACAGCGACATCGTGGCACTGATGACGCTCGAGCATCAGACGCAGATGGAAAACCTGATCACGCGCGTGGGCTGGGAAGCGCGCCTCGCCAAGGTTGAGGCCGGGCATAACCTCGATGAGGGTGTCGAGGATCTGCTCAAATACATGTTGTTCAGCGGAGAAGCCACTCTTACGGCGCCGATAGAAGGCACTTCGGGATTCGCCGCCGAGTTCGAGAGCCGGGGGCCGCGCGATACGCATGGCCGCTCGCTGCGCGATTTCGACATGAAGACGCGCATGTTCCGCTACCCGTGCAGCTACCTGATTTACAGCGAAGCCTTCGACAGTATGCCGGCGGAAGTGAAAGACCGCCTCTACCGAAGATTGTGGGAAGTATTGACGGGCAAAGACACCAGTCCGGAATTTGCCCACCTCACGCCCGGGGATCGTAAGGCGATTTTTGAAATCCTGCTGGCTACGAAGAAAGGCTTACCGGGGTACTGGTCTGCTGGGCCAGCTTCATCCCGTGCAGAATCGCCTCCACCGCATACTCATCGCCCCGGGTGACGTTAAGCATCATGTTGTAGAGATACCGGTCGGGCCATACTTTGTTGTAATACTTGCAGATAAACGCGGCACGGTCGCGATCCACCGTTTCGAGCAGATGTTCGGCTTCGCGGCGCGCCGTGCCCCCGGCCATAATGCGGCGGAGCTTTTCATCGTGCGGCGCATAGAGGAAAACATGGAACGCGTCGTCTCTCTGGCGCAGGAACCACGGCGCGCCGCGGCCCACGATCACGCACTTGCCCTCGGTTGCAATCTTCGTAATCACCTTCTCGAACAGGATGGAGAGGCTCTCGGCATCCAGCACTTCGAAATCGTTGGTCTCGACACGGGCTTCGAAACTGCCGCGCATGAAGGCTTTCATCAGCCGGTAAAACATCGAATCGAGGCGCTCTTCGTGCTGCTCGACGGTCTCCGCCTTGCAGCGCAGGCGGCGCGCGATCTCATCGGTAATTTCGTGGTCCCAGAATTTCCAGCCGAGGCGGTCAGCTACCGCTCGTCCGATGCTTGCCGCGCCCGAACCGAATTCCCGTTCAAGGGTCAGGATTTCGATCACATCGTCTCCCAGCGTCCGATTACAATTTTAGCGCGCGGGGTACGTCCCGTACAGTACCGTAAGACTAATGCGCACCCTGCATCGCTATTTGCGCGACTACTGGAAGCTGGTAGCCATCGCGCTCTTCCTGGCCGCCGTGAACCAGGTATTCTCGCTCCTCGATCCGGCCATCTTCCGCCACATCATCGACTCCTACGCCACGCGCTTTCACGAATACACCCGCCTGCAGTTCATCCACGGAGTGAGCCTGCTGCTGGCGGCCGCGGTGGGCGTGGCCTTCATCTCGCGCGTGGCCAAGAACTTCCAGGACTACTACGTCAACCTCATCACCCAGCAGGTAGGCGCGCGCATCTACGCCGACGGCATCCGGCACTCCCTCGAACTACCCTACGCCCAGTTCGAGGACCAGCGCAGCGGGGCCACCCTTGGCATGCTGCAGAAGGTTCGCACGGATGTCGAGAAGCTGATCGGCATCGCGGTGAACCTGCTCTTCACCACTGTTATCGGCGTCATCTTCGTCATGATCTACGCGGCCCGGGTGCATTGGTCCATCGGGCCGGCTTACCTGCTTACCATCCCGCTCCTCGGCGGGCTCAGCTCCGTCCTCAGCCGCAAGATCAAGACAGTACAGAAGACCATCGTCGAAGAGACTACGGCGCTGGCCGGATCGACCACCGAGTCGCTGCGTAACATCGAATTGGTAAAGAGCCTGGGGCTGGCGCAACAGGAAATCGACCGCCTCAACGCCACCACCTCGAAGATTCTGAAGCTCGAATTAAAGAAGGTGCGTTACCTGCGCAGCCTGAGCTTCATCCAGGGAACTTTCGTCAACATGCTGCGCACTTCGATTCTGTTCCTGATGCTCTACCTGATCTTCACGCAGCGCATCACGGTCGGGCAATTCTTCTCCCTCTTTATCTACTCGTTCTTCATTTTCGGGCCGCTGCAGGAACTCGGCAATGTAGTCAATACTTATCGCGAGACGGAAGTTTCACTACAGAAATTCGAACAGATCCTGGCCATGGAGCCCGAACCGCGCCCGCTGCATCCCGTAACCATTGCGCACCTCGAGACCCTGACCTTCACCGACGTTGGCTTCCAGCATCAATCCGCCAATCAACCGGCGCTGCAGGGGATCTCATTCGAAGTCTCGCGAGGAAAAACCATCGCGTTTGTGGGACCGTCCGGCGCCGGCAAGACCACGCTGGTGAAGCTGCTGGTCGGCCTTTACCGCCCCCTCACCGGACACATCTATTACAACGGGACGCCCGAAGATGAAATCGCCATCGACGCCCTGCGCGAGCGCATCGGCTTCGTCACCCAGGACGCCCAGCTTTTCTCCGGCTCCATTCGCGAGAACCTCCTGTTCGTGCGGCCGGACGCGACGGACGCCGAATGCATGGACGTGCTCCGCCAGGCCTCCGTCGAAACGCTGTTAGCGCGCGCCGACCGCGGCCTCGACACCGTAATCGGCGAAGGTGGAGTCAAGGTGTCGGGCGGCGAGAAGCAGAGGCTGTCGATAGCCCGCGCGTTGCTGCGCAAACCGCAACTGCTGGTATTCGACGAAGCTACGTCTTCGCTCGATTCGCTGACCGAAGAAGAGATCAGCCAGACCATTCGGCATGTAGCCACCAGCCGCGATGCCATCACCATCCTGATCGCCCATCGTCTATCGACAGTGCTGCACGCGGACCGCATCTACGTTCTCGAACGCGGGCGCATCGTCGAATCCGGGCGCCATGAAGAGCTCATCGATCGCAAAGGCCTCTACTATGCGATGTGGCGCCAGCAGGTCGGAGAAGGCCGCGCCGCCAATACTCTCATCGCCGCCGGGCCGGCTTAAAAGGGCTCTTGGCTTTCACGCTGCCCGAACTCGTTATTACAGCGCTTCGGGACATGCGGCGAAAGCCGCTCTCATTCCCTACGCGCGCGCCGCCTTTTCGTTAAGTTGCTGTATCCCGAACACAGGCATCGGAGCGGGGAACGTGCCATCGCCCAGCACTTCGCGAATCGCCATGTTGGTGTCGAAATAGACCTGCCAATAAGTCGCATTACTGGTGTAAGGCCGCACCGCCAGCACCGGCCCCACCGGCGTAAAGGATTGGATCACCACATCCGGCTCCGGCTTGGCGACCACATTGGGAATCTGCTTGATCCTGTTCTTAAGAGCCGCGATCACCTGGCGCGGATCCGCCGCGCCCGCGATCTGCGCCGACAACTCCACACGCCGGTACGGATTGGTCGTGAAATTCTGGATGTTATCCGAGAACAGCTTGTTATTACCCACGTAAGTACATACGTTATCCGGCGTGTCGATCTTGGTTACAAATAACCCCACCTCTTCGACCGTGCCTGTAGTTCCGCCCGCGGAAATGAAATCACCCACCTTGAACGGGCGCAGCACCACCAGGAAAATCCCCGCCGCGAAGTTCGCGAGCAATCCGCCCCATGCCGCGCCGATCGCCAACCCGGCGCCCGCCAGCAGTGCCGCAAAGCTGGTGGTCTGCACCCCGAAGTAGCCAAGAATCGCGATCACTAACGTGATGTTCAGAATTACCGCGACCGTGTTGCCGATGAAGCGCAGCAAGGTCGGTTCGATTTTCTGCCGGGTAAGCGCCTTTTGCAAGAGACCTACGGCAAAGCTGATCAGCCAACGGCCAACGATGTAAAGGACGATGGCGCCCAGCACTTCCAGCCCAACTCCCGTGAGAGTGCTCTCGACCACCTTTAGTATGTTGTTCCAGTCCACGATTCTTTCTCCTGTTACTTAAAGTCCGATCCGCCAAAACAGCCGCGATCGTCTCAGGATACTATTCGACGCAGAGCACGTGTAGACTTTCACCATCGGAAAGTGACTAACATGCTTCTAAGTGGCATCCGTTTATTTTCGATTA
This sequence comes from Terriglobia bacterium, assembly GCA_963719785.1. Lineage (GTDB taxonomy): Bacteria > Acidobacteriota > Terriglobia > Bryobacterales > Bryobacteraceae > BOG-234. The sequence continues at coordinate 98,107 of CAVRCX010000015.1, read as the reverse complement.
CAGCGGAATGGGTATTGAAGAAGGCGGGTGTCAACATGACCAACGCGCAATTTGTGGCCAAGCGAAGGCAGATCGGAAATCTGCCCCACCTACCAGCGGTGAATTTTGACGGCGGTCCGGTCGAGCGCCTTCACGTTCACGCGTCCGCACATCGCCATATCGCGGGCGGTTTCAGTCTGCAGCATTTCAATGACGCGCTGGACACCGTCGGCTCCATACGCCGAAAGACCCCAAAGCACTGGCCTGCCCACCAGCACGGCACGCGCACCGAGCGCCAGCGCCATCACCACATCGCTGCCGCGGCGGAAACTGCCGTCGATCAGAATGGGGATCTTTCCGGCCACCGCGTCGGCAATGCCGGGCAAAAGGGCAATCGGCGCAGCCATCGCGTTATTCGCGGCGCCGACGTAATTCGAAACCACGATTCCCTGTACCCCGTGCTGCGCGGCCAGCTGCGCTTCTTCCGGCGTCAGAATGCCTTTCAACACCACCGGGACGGTAAAGCCCTGACGAAAGCGATCGATGGCAGCCCAGTCCCAGCTCGATTCCGGCTGGGTGGGGACGCCTACGGTGAGCACGAGCGCCTTGCATCCAGCGTCTACCGCCTTCTTCGCGCGGGTGCGGACCGCTTCCACGTCGGTCTCGGGAAACACCTGATACCAGAGCGTGGTCTTGGGATCTTTGGCGGCCTGTTCGGCAATCTGCTCGATGGGAACGCTTGAACGATCGGCGACGACCATCACGGCTTTGGCTGCGCCGGCGCCTTTTACGGTGGCCATTTCGCCATCGGGATGAAAGCGCTTCTGCTGCGCGAGCGGGCCCACCAGGATCGGCGTAAACATCTGCTCGCCGAACAATTCCGTGGTCAGATCCAATTTGGTGGTATTGACCATCATGCGCGGACGGAAGGTGATGCGGTCGAACGCCTCGTGATTGGTTCCGGCAGCGAGGGCAAAGGTGAGGCTGTCGAGTTTTCGCTGCGCCATCGATTCGAATTCGAAGGTATTGACCAGTTCGGCGACGGGCGTGATCCGGCCGGCGGGTTCTCCCATCAATTGCATGGCGAAGCGGCGTGGCCGTACGAGTGAGGATTTGGTCATGGGAAGTTGACTAATGCGAGCGATTTATCGATGGATGCCAGATTGGGCCGTCCGGTGGCTTCCATAGCCTGCACCAATTCAGCCTGCAGGATCTCGACGACGCGCTGCACGCCGGCGGCACCGTAGGCGCCCAGTCCCCAGCGCGGCACGCGGCCGAGGCAAACCGCGCTGGCGCCGAGGGCCAACGCTTTGAGGATGTCGGTTCCCCGGCGGATGCCGCCATCGAAGATCACGGGCACGCGGCCGCCCACGGCAGCCACAATTTCCGGCAGAGCTTCCAGCGTGGAAGGCCCGTAATCGAGCGACCGGCCACCGTGGTTCGAGACGTAGATGCCATCCACGCCGTGTTCCAGGCAGAGTTTGGCATCCTCGCCCGTCAGAATGCCCTTAGCCAGCATGGGCACTTTGACAAAGGGACGGATGTCGTCAAAGAACTTCCATTCGTACCAGAGGCGGTTGGCCGTAATGCGGTACGGATTGCCGCCTCCCCGCCCTCCTCCGCCGCCACGCCCGCCACCCGCTGGAGCAGCTCCGCCCCCGCCTCCACGACCGGTGCGTCCGCTTCCTCCGCCAGCCGAGAGATTACGATCATGCGAGGCCCGCTCATAGACCGAGGCCTGCTGGTCGACGGTCACCACGACGGCTTTGGCGCCGGCTTGCTGGGCGTCTTCCAGATAAGTACGGTTGGCTTCCAGTTGCTCTTTTGGGTAAAGCTGAACCCAGGTGGGGCTGGTGGCCGCGGCAGCAATCTTATCGAACGGAAAGCTCGAATTATTGCTCACGATCATGGGGGTGTCGGAGGCCGCGGTGCATCCTCTATGGGTGGCCGGTTCGCCTTCGGGGTGGAGTTCGGAATGCGCGGCGGTGGGGGAAACCATGATGGGGAACGCCATCTTCGTGCCGAACAATTCGAGGGCGGTCTGCGGCGCATTTACAGAAGCGATTCTCCTGGGCACAAGCTCGACCCAGTCGTATGCCTGGCGGTTGCGGCGCAGCGTAAACTCGCCGTCGACCCCGTACGCGGTGTAGTCGTAGGCCGCTCGCGGCACCTTCGCGAAGGCCACCGCCTCGAAGTCAAACGAGGTGTGGAGTTCGTTCATGCCCGGAACGCGGCTGTGATCGCGAAAGGCATCCTGCTGGGAGAGCAGGAGCGGCGAACCGGCGACAAAGGCGGCCATAGCCTGCAAGGCCTCCCGTCGGTTGGCGCGGCGGAGTTTTTCGAGGGTGCTCAAGCGCAGAATCTTATCACAAATCTGCCGGGAGCGGTCTTTGTGTTATTCTGAAGGATCAATATGGCGAATCATTTATCCGCTCAGAAGCGTGTCAGACAGACCGAGCGGCGTACCGAATTCAATCGTTTTGCGAAGACGCGGCTGCGGCACCAGATCCGGGCCATGCGCAAGGCGCTGGCGGCGAAGAACCCCGGCGATCTGAACGCCAATCTGGCGAGCACGTTCTCTTTAATCGATAAGGCCGCGCGCAAGGGATATATCAAGAGTGGTACAGCGGCGCGTTATAAGAGCCGGCTGCACACTCGCGTCAAGGCCGTGCTGGGCCAGACACAGAAGTAAAGCGGCAATCTAAAACCTCCACACCCTCACAATAGCGGCGGTATTATTTGCGGCCGAGGAAGCGCAGGCGCACATCTACCGCTCTGGCTTGCCCACTGCCGTATTGCAGGTAATCGGGCGAGTTGATATCGCTGTTCACGACGTTGGGATTGGAGCGCCCGAGCGCATTGATTAATCCCGCCCGCCAGGCCCAAAGATAGCCGCGGAACTGGAACTTCCGTTCCAGCGCCAGGTTCACTGTCAGGTAGTCGGGGAACCGCAAATCGTCGGGTTGCCCCACCAGATAACCCTGCTCATTAGTGACGCTGAACGGAAAGCCGGTGCGAAAGTCCGTCAGGATCTGGAAGTCGGTTTCGCCGACAATCGGCTGCAACAGATGGGGAAACCACTTCTTCTCGACCGGCGCCCATCCCCACATCAGAAAGCGATTGGGCGCATCCCACGCAAGCGGCCCACCGGCCTGCGGCGAGAGCAGCGGATTCTCGATGGAATAATCGATCGCGGCGTTGGTGCGCGCCTCGGATCGCGTGTAACTGGCGAACCATTGGTAGCGAGCGAGAAAGGTGCGTTTGACGGCAAATTCGGCGGCACGATAGCGCACACGCTGGATGTTAGCCAGCACATACATATTGGTTGAGGGGTTCAGCGTCTCCTGTTCGAAACTGAATCCGCGGCTGCCCTCGCGCGAGATGAAGTTCATTCTGCCGGACAAATTCCAGGGAAGTTTGCGCTCGGCGGTAAAGCTTGTGATGGCATAGCGCGGCAGACGAAGATCCGAAGGCTTCAGTGAGAAGCTGGTCAGGATAGGAACGCCGACCTGGGAGCCATCGGAGGCGTAGAACGTGCTGAGGCTGCTCTGCTCCTGGCTGAGCGCGAGCATGCTGAGCGTTACCGCGTCATAAAAAATTCCCCAGCCAGCCGAAAGTTTGGTGCCGGCCAGCCACTTCGGCGACCAGGCGGCAGCCAGACGCGGCGCCGGGGGCGCACCGTGGGTGAATTGATCCCACTGCGTGCGGAAACCCGCTTCCACGGTGAGACTGGACATGGGGCTCCAGCGATCGAGCGCGTAGCTGTAAGCCTCCACCTTGGTGACGAACTGCGTCGGGCTGCCGTAGAACTGAATGTCGCGCACGACCGAGCCACCCACGCGAACCACGCTGAGCTCATGGCGCAGAATGGTCTGGTCGAGACTGGTTCGCTCGGCATCGCCGCCGATCTGGATCTGATGGGAACCAAACCAGCGGAGAGGTTTCACAAATCCGTTGACCAGGCCCTCCTGTCGGTCGCTGTGAATGTTCTGATCGCGAAAGAAATTGCCGGTCGCGCCAAAGGGAGTGACGACGTAGGGCTGGTCGCCCTGCGGCGTGGTGCGCAGATAAGTAGAGGTATCGGCGAATCCGAATTCGAGAAGCCCCCCGCCGAAAATGAATTGATCTTTGATGGTTCCCAGGAACAAATGGTGGCGCCCGTTGGTGGTGGTCTCGACCGGATTGAGGAACGACAGGCCCTGATTCTTATCGTCGAGATAGTTGACCAGAAAACTGCCGGTGAGGATTTGCCAATCGCGAATATTCCACTGGAAGCGGGTCAGGTTGGTTGCCGAAAGACTGCTGGCGCGGTTCTGGCCGGCGGGCAATTGCGAAACCGTGGTGGTGGCGTAGTAGGTGTCGAAAGCGTTGCTGAACCAGGCGCGTCCTTTTTTGATGGGGCCGGAAACACGCAGACGCGGAGACCAGTGGCTGATGTAGGCGCCGTTCTCGAAGCCGATACCGGGAATGAAATTGGTGCTGCCGAACCGCAGGTGGTCGTCGCCCGTTTCGGTTCGAATATCGAGGGTGCCCGCGGATCCCTTGCCCTTTTCCGGGGAAAAACGGCTGGCTTCCCATTCGATGGTTTGAATCGTATCGACGTTGAGCCTGGTGGTGAGCGTGCCGTCGGTGGGGTCGGATACGTCGAAACCGTTCAGCCGGTAATTGGTTTCACTGGCGCCGCCGCCGTTGAAATGCACTTCGCCGCCGTTATCCTTAACGGCCCCGGACATAAGAGGCAAAGCACTGCGGTAATCCTGCGAAGCCGGATACGGAACGTTGAGGATCTCGGGCGCATCCAGATGTTTGGTGTCGGAAGTTTGCTCGGGATCGATGACAGGGGGCGAATAGCGCACGTCCACCGACTCGGCGAGTTCTTTGAGGTGATTCATGTGGATCTCAAGCGTTGAGTCGCTGTCGAGATCGGCCGCCACGTTGTTAAAAACGAAGAAGCCCTCATGTTCCGCGTGAACCTGCCAGGCGCCTTCGACAGGGATATCGAGATGGAACACGCCCGCGGCGTCGGACGTGGCGCTTTCCGTGGAATTTTTCGCCCCGGGCTGCGGAGTTGCGGCGGCAGGCGACGCGCTGACGCGGGCCCCTTGCACGGGCGCGCCGGTTTCGTCGACCACTTTACCGTTGATGGTTATAGAAAACGCGGCTACCGGAACAGCGATCAGAGCAACCAACGTTCGCATGTGGCGCAATATAGTCGTAGCCTTGTATTCCCGGCGCGGCGTTTTCGGTGGCACGAGCCCCGCACCTGGATTTTAGCTGGTTCGAGCCCTACAGAGTAAGCTGGTGATGCATGAATATTGAGGTATTACTCACTGAAGCGGAGATCGCCGACGAATTCGCGGAGTCGATCGAGGCTCGCGATTTACCCGAAAAGTTCTTTTATTGGACGCCGCCGTCGGTGAAGGCGTGGCAGGCGCTGGCCGGACGATCCGAAGATTCTCTGCGGGGAACATGGGAAGGCCTGGCGGCTAAAGCTGCTGATCTTACGAAACCTTTCGGCCACAAAGTTCCCGTAATCAGTTTCGGGGCGGGCGATGGATTGAAGGACCGGGGACTGTTGAAGTCCCTTGCGGCGGCGGGACGCGAGGTGAAATATCATCCGGTGGATGCCAGCCAGATCCTGCTCGAAATGGCCTGCGCGGGCGCGGAAGACGACGACTCCGATGCGCTCGGCATCAAGGCGGACATATCGAGCCCCATGCATCTGGTGCTGGCGTCGGACGTGAGTGAAGCGCCGCGATTGTTTCTGATGGTGGGCAATACGCTCGGCGGATTCGACCCGCTGGACCAGATCCGGCACGTGGCGCAGTGCATTCATAAGGGCGATCTGCTGATTCTGGACGCCCATCTTCATGCCGGCCCGATTACGCCGACCGACGAGCAGAAGCGTTTCGTTTTTGCGCCGCTGGCGGCACTGGGGGTCGTCGCCGACGATGGCGAACTCGAATTCATGGAAAAACCGGATGACCGGCTGGAGGGGTTGTTTATGGTGACGCGCCGCTTTCAGGCATCGCGCGATTTGCGCATGCTGGCGACGGGACGCGAACTCCACATGGCGCGCGGCGAAAGAATCCTGCTCAACTTCCGGTACCTTTTCTCGAAGCCCGCGTTCCGCTGGCTGCTCACCGAGCACGCCGGGCTGCGCATTGTGGGCGAGATTCCCAGTGCCGATGGACGATTCATGACCGCGGTCTGCATCAAGGCATAACTGTTACTTGCGCATCGGCATTCACACATCGCGCGCGGGGTCGCTCGAGCATGCGGCTCTTAAGGCCGAGGAACTGGGCGCGAATACGTTTCAGATCTTTTCGTCGAGTCCGCGCATGTGGCGCGCATCTACGCCCGATCCTGCCGATGTGAAGCGTTTCCGTGCCGTGCGCGAGCGCGCGGATCTGCGGCCGCTGACGATTCACGTTAATTATCTGGTGAATCTGGCCACACTCGATCCAGTCATACGAGAACGTTCGGTGGCGTCATTTCGTGGCGAACTGGATCGCGCGACGATGATTGGGGCGGAGTATCTGGTGGTGCATCCGGGAAATTACAAGGGACAATCCGTTGAGCAGGGTATGGCGGCATTCGTCCTGGGCATGGCGGAAGCGGCCGAAGGCTTCAAAGCGCCGGGGCTGACGGTGCTGCTCGAGAACACGGTGGGCAGCGGATGCCAGATCGGTTCGCGATTCGAAGAGCTGCGCACCATTCGCGATCTGGCCGTGCGCGAGACCGATTTGGCAGTGGCGTATTGCCTCGATACCTGCCATTTGCTGGCGGCGGGATTCGACGTGGCGCACGGTGAGGGGCTGGCGAAAACAATAGCCTGCGCAAAGAAGATTTTAGGGTTGGAGCTGGTGCGGGTGATCCATGCCAACGATTCGAAGGGTGGGTTGGGATCGCATCTGGACCGGCATGAAAACATCGGCAAGGGGAAGATCGGCGAGGTGGGATTTCGGGGCATCCTGACTCATCCGGCGCTGCGGGAGAAGCCGTTCATTCTGGAAACGCCGGTGGATGAGGAGGGTGACGACAGACGCAACGTGGAGGCGCTGAAGCGGCTGGCCGCAAAGAAGTGACTTCGCCGGGGCCACCCACGTAGCGCATGAAAGAATCGGCTGCGCGGGGTGAATTAAGTGTCGCGGTCTGGAAAGTCTGGCTGCGTCGTGACCATAGAACTTCAAGAGGTCGTGGCCACACCATGGGCAGAATCGAAGTCCCGCCTGGCCGACAAGGGACACCGGGAAATCGGTCTTCATTTGTACTGCCAGAAGCTTTTCCTGTTCAGTCCGCTAGCCGCGCTTGTTCGTAAACGCCTGTTGCTGACATTTGCTCGACTCAGTCGGTCAGATCCCGCGTGACGGCGTAGCGTTTTCCGTCGGGTTGAAGGTTTGTTGGCATCCCGGACTTGTGACTGACGCGCAAGCAGCAATGGGAGCCAAGCGGAACAGCACCAATCCGAGGGCGTTAAGCGTCAATATCGGAAGTGCGCACATCCCCAACACCATCAGGCAACAGGCAGAAACTTTGCACCTCATTAGGAGAGACTATAGAAGAGAATCCGATGAACCCGATCGAGAGACGTAACCATTTCAGGGAATGTAAAGGCTCGGGCTGACAAGATGTCAACAAGTCACGCGGCCGGGGCGCTCAATGACGCCGCGCACCGGCGGCAGTTACGCCGTGCGGTTCTGGCCGGGGCGATCGGAACAGCGATCGAATGGTATGACTTCTTTCTGTACAGCACCGTCACGGGGTTAGTGTTCGCACGGCTCTATTTTCCCCGCTCCGATCCGTTTGTGGGCACGCTGGAAGCCTTCGGCGTGTACGCAGTAGGTTTTCTCGCCAGACCGATCGGCGCCGCCGTTTTCGGTCACTACGGCGACAGCGTAGGCCGCAAAGCCACGTTGGTCGCGACGCTGCTGCTGATGGGGACGGCCACGTTTCTGGTGGCGTTCGTCCCTGGCTATGAACGCATCGGAATTTGGGGAGCGATCATACTCACGCTGCTGCGCTTCATTCAGGGGATCGGCGTGGGCGGTGAGTGGGGCGGCTCCGTGCTGCTTTCTATGGAATGGGCGCAAACGAATCGTCATCGAGGTTTCATCTCTTCCTGGCCGCAGTTTGGCGTACCGGCGGGACTGTTCCTTTCAAATGTCGCCGTCCTTGTGGCTAGCGCCGTATCGGGCGACCAGTTTCTTACTTGGGGCTGGCGCATTCCTTTCCTGATCAGTATCGTGCTGGTTGCTGTCGGCCTGTACATCCGATTGGGTATTCTCGAAACGCCGGTGTTCGTAAAGCTGGCGGCGGAGCGCCGGATCGAGCGTGCGCCCGTGCTCGCGGTCCTGCGGGGGCATTCCCGCGAAATTATCCTGACGGCGCTGTGCCGCATGGCTGAACAGGCGCCTTTCTATCTGTTCACTGCGTTCGTGTTTGCCTATGGCACCGGCGTTTTGAGCCTCAACCGCAACTTTCTGCTCATGGCGGTACTCGGCGCCGCGATGCTCTCGTTTTTCTCGATTCCGCTGTTTGGACATTTGTCCGACCGCTTCGGCCGCAAGCGAGTATACATGCTGGGCGCGGCTTTGACCGGGCTATATGGCTTCGCCTATTTCGCACTTCTCAACACGAAAGTAACAGCTCTGGCGGCGGTCGCGATTGTGCTTTCGCTGATACCGCACGATATGATGTACGGCCCTCAGGCGGCGCTGATTGCGGAGTCGTTTCCCGCGCGCCTGCGCTACAGCGGCGCATCGCTGGGATATCAACTGTCGTCCTTAATTGCGGGCGGCCCCGCCCCACTCATTGCGTCGTCATTGCTAAGCCACTATCGCTCCGCCACGCCGATCGCGTTCTTCATCCTGGTATGCGCGATGATTACACTGATTGCGACAGCCATGCTGAGAGACAACACTAACAAGGACATTTCCGGCTGAACGCTGTCTTGGCGGCTTCTCGGCGACGCAGAGCGGCGTGGTCTGGGACTATCTCCGCCTGGAACCGGACTGGAATGCCACTTCCCTCGCCGACAGGCCTGTGACGCGAAATACCGATCTCCGCCCGTTGCTGCAGGCACTCGATCTCTATCGCCCAACGTTCATACCGAGCGCGGTACTTCGAGAATCGTACGCCATGCCAGGGGTTCCGGTGATCGTAGCTGCTACGGACGCCGAGGCGCAGCGGCTGCTGACGACTCCTCAACAGCGGTTTCCGGCGCTCATCCGCAATCAGCCAGTGGAACTGAAGCCGCCAGTGGATTCGATGGAATGATTGTGGAGCTCGATGGAGAAATTCCTTCAGATCACAGGCGTGCAGGAGATTTTGCGGTCACCGACACTTACGAACAAGCTGATCGAATGCGGGCAAGCTTGGCTGCACGCCTGAACCCACACGAGCGCATCACATATGATGCAGCTTTTCCCTTGGGATCGGCGCTGATCTGACTGGCGCAGGAAGTTCCGCAACTGCCTTCGGTGGGACGCAAAGAGTAGCCACGCGATATCCGGCAATATCGTTAGCTGTTTCCGGTTGCACTTCTCTGCTTTGGCGGCCGAATTCGCTCGAAACGTAAAGTAGCACTTCGGCCCGCAATATGAAGTAGATATTTCAATCGTGGCCGGTATGCGCGTCATCCAAACGTAAATCAAGTTACTGGATACTACAGCGATGCCACCGAGCCGTCCTCGTGGAAGGCAGGCGGGAAGGGACGGGTGCCCTGGAACGGATACTTCTTCAGCGCGGCCTCATTGATATCGACGCCCAGGCCGGGGCGCGTTGGAAGCGGGTAGCGGCCGTCGACCATGCGCATGGCGGGGAAGCCAAGAAGATCTTCCCAGACACGGTTGAGTTCGCCCGCGTCGACAAAGCCGCAGATTTCCTGGGCGAGGAAGTTGGGGGAGCCAGCGTCAACGTGCAGGCTGGCGATGCCGCCGATGGGGCCTTCGCAGGCGTGCGGGGCCATGCGGATACCGGAGGCTTCGGCAGCGGCCGAAACCTTCCAGAGAGCCGAGACGCCGCCCACGTGAGCGATATCGGGCTGCAGAATATCGACGACGCCGAGATCGATGAGTTCGGCGTAACCGTAGCCCGCAATCAGGCGCTCGCCGGTGGCGATGGGAGTGGCGGAGTGGCGCACGGCGCGCTGCATGGCCCTGACGTTTTCGGGGGGACAGATCTCTTCGGCAAAAAGAAGATGCAGGGGTTCGATTTCGCGCAGGATAATGGCGGCGACGGCGGGGCTGGGGCGCGCGTGGAAATCGACGGCGAAGTCGAGGTCCGCGCCGAGGCCGTTACGAAGCATTTCCATGTGGGCGACGGCTCGTTTGATTTTGGCACCGGTTTCCACCCATTCGAGGAGATCGGGGAGTTGGAACTTGAGGGCCGTGACGCCGGCGGCTTTGGTCTTGTCGCGAAGCTCGCGGGCCGCGGACAGCGACCAGGCTTCGGCGTGGTAGTAGCCGCGGACGCCGCGGGAGTCGATGGGGCCGCCCAGCATTTCATAGACCGGCATGTTGAGAACTTTGCCGCGGATATCCCAAATAGCCTGGTCGATGCCGGAGATGGCGGAGCCGAGCACAGGGCCGCCGCGATAGAAACTGCCGATATACATGAGCTGGTAGAGGTGCTCTACCTGCATCGGGTCGCTGCCGATGAGGAAGTCGCGGAGGTCTTCGACGCAGGCCATGGCGGCGGCGGCTTTGCCTTCAAGCGTTGCTTCGCCCCAGCCGACGACGCCTTGATTGGTTTCCAGTTTTACGAAGACGTAGGGGCGGTCGGAACGGCCCACGTTGGCCGGGAGAGTGACCCCGAAGACCTTCAGGCCAGTGATGCGGAGTTTGGAGCCCACGTCTTTGAAGGCCGCGCCATTGGGCGGACGGTCGGTCCATTCCTTAACCTGCGGGGCGCAGCCGCAATCGGCCAGGGGGCCGGAGACGCGGCGCCTCGGAGAGCCCGTGAGAGAGCCAGCGGCGGTGAGAGAGCCGGCGGCGGCAAGAGCGCCCAGAAGATCGCGGCGTTTCATAGCGTTTCCTCGCTGTACCGGTCAAGAGCTTTGTCGTCGGCGTCGAAGCCGAAGCCGGATCGATTCAGCAGAGCGGCGTAGCCTCCGTCGCCTCGTTCGAGATTGCCGCCTGTAATCGCTGCCCGCATGGCGGCATCGCCATCGGAGGCGGGAACGAGGACTTCCTGCGCGAAGGAGTTGGGGAGTGCGGCGTTGAGGTGAATGCCGGCGAGCGAGCCGATCGGACCGCCGGAATGATACGGCGAGATTGCCACGTAGTGGCTTTCGGCAATGGCGGCGATTCGCTTGATTTTGACGACGCTGTTGAGGCCGAGCGAGGGGCGAAGCACGCTGGCGGAACCGAAGCGAAGCAGGTTCTGAAAGGCGGCGATGTCGGTGATGTTGCGGCCAATGCCCACGGGCATGACGCTCTCATCGACGATTTTCGAAAGGGCGTCGGTGGTGAGAACGGCGACGGGCTCGTCGAGCCACATGGGATGCGCACGTTCGAGAGCAACGGCAAGGGTGGCGGCGTCGCCGGGAGTCAGAGACGCGGCGCCATCGAGCACCCATTCGGAGCCCTCGCCGGCGCTGGTCTGCATGGCGGTGAAGTGGTTCCGGACGGTATCGACCCAATCCTGCAGAAGAGACATAGACCGGCGCGGGGGTACGGGCATAGTGAAGGCGCGGAAGCCGGCGCGAAGAGCGCGGTCGAGCGCCGCGGAGGGGGCTGGCGGGTCGGAGCCATCCAATCGGGCGAGCAGGCGCACTTTGAAGCGTGTGGGGCCGCCCAGGTACTGGTAGACAGGCACAGCTTTGGTGCGCGCCACGACATCGAGCATGGCGTTCGAGACAGCGGCTTCCATGGCTGGCTGCGCGGCAAGCACGTGGCGGATGTACTCGGACTCGGTGGCGCGGCGGTTGATGATGGCGGCGCGGGATTCGGCGATGGCGAGTGCCGGGGCAGGGTCGCCTTCACCGTAACCTGAGACGCCGTTGCGCGCGGTGAGTTTGACGACGGTGTACCGACGGCCGGAGACGGGCTCGCGAAGACGCCAGGCGCGGAAAGCGGTGATGGAGAGCGGATGGCCGTCGGCTGGCGGGGGCGCGAAGGCCAGAGAGAGCGGCGGGCGTTTTCTCTTATTTATCGTAGACATCGAAATTCTCCGAGCAGCAGGACTTCTCGACGGGCTTGCGGATCATGACTTCGGTGCTGTGAGTTTTCTTGACGCTCCGCTGTGCGTACCATTCTGGCAAGCGTTTCGAGAGTCGGCTTGACTTGCCTGCATACGCGATAACAGTATCACGATACTGCGGAATCCAAATGTAAACTGCTGGATGTGGGAGCACCTGAATCCCTGATCCTCGTGTGACAACGTGCCGTGGCGGATCGACAAGGTCTCCGACATTGCAGTTGCGGATTCGCTTCTGGCACCATGTTTCACTGAGTTCCGGGGTCAAACGTGATCGCAGCGCTTGATAACAACGAATATCGGCAGGAGTGTGCGTTCACCGACTCGACAGCAAACTGATTCCTTGAATAATCTGATAGCATACCGATCAGTATCAAGATCACGCGCTTCTCATCACGGCGCTCAGACGGCGGCGGAGCCGATGGATGGTTTCAGAACCGAATCTTGTGGGAGCGCAGGCTCGTTTCGGCGATTGAAACACGGGTGCGGACAACGACGAATCGGCGAAGCAAGTCGAACCAGCGGGAGTATTTCACGTTGCGGGAGCATTTCAGTGATAGTTCTCGTTCCCTGCCGGCGCGCCCATTGCGCTTGTGAAACGGCACCAGCCCCTGCCAGGATCGGTTCGGCCAAATCAGACGCTACTCGAAAAGAGGTTTCTGATGGATTCGGCACCGACTACCCTCTGTGCTAATAACAGCCTCCTGTCCCAGATAGCGGTACCGGCGGGCGTTAAGCCCACATATCGGAAGCTTTCTCCATCAAACCCATCCCCAGGTGCCGGGAGAGTCGGCCCGACCGACACAGGGACTACCCCGTGTTTGGTGAACTTGAGGGGAGGATCTTCGGACTGCCTTCGTCATTCAATAAGCAGTACAATCCTGTTGTGAAGCGCCGCAACTTTCTACTGACAGCCGCCGCCCTGGCGGGTGCGCCCGCTTTGCCGCAAATAAACGCGAGCCGCCCCACCAACGGCATCCGCAGCGTGCAGCGGCTCTTCACCAGCGAAGTTGAAGACAAGCCCTGGTTCTACGATCGCGAGATGTGGCCGCGTTACTTCGCCATGCTCGCCCGGAACCAGTTCAATCGCTTCCAGCTCAGCTTCGGCATCGGCTACGATTTTCTGCGCGCCGTCACCGACGCATATTTCCTCTTCGCCTATCCTTTCTTGCTTTCCGTGCCGGGCTACAACGTCCGCGCCGTCAACCTGCCCGATGCCGAGCGCGATCGCAATCTCGAAACGCTGCGCTTCATCAGCGAGCAGGCCGCCGCCCATGGCCTTGAGTTTCAGCTCGGACTCTGGATGCACGGCTACGTCTGGGAGAACAGCCCCAATCCGAACTACACCATTGAAGGTCTCAACGCCCATAATCACGGCCCCTACTGCCGCGCCGCTCTATCTGGTCTGCTCCGCGCATGCCCCGCCATCACCGGCGTCACCTTGCGCGTCCATGGCGAAAGTGGTGTCGCGGAAGGCAGCTATACGTTCTGGGGCGCGGTCTTCGATGGTGTGAAACGCTCCGGCCGCAAGGTCGAAATCGACATGCACGCCAAGGGCATCGACCAGGGCATGATCCTCCTGGCACTGGCCACCGGCATGCCCGTCAAAGTGTCGCCGAAGTTCTGGGCCGAACACCTGGGGATGCCCTACCATCAGGCCGATATCCGCGATCAGGAGATTCCCAAGGCAGACCACACAGACAGCGGCCTGATGGCCCTCAGCGCCGGCTCGCGCAGTTTCACCCGCTACGGCTACGCCGACCTGATGAGCGAGAACCGTCGATTCGAAATTCTTTGGCGCGTCTGGCCCGGTACGCAGCGGCTGTTGCTGTGGGCCGATCCGGTATTCGCCGCGGGCTACGCGCGCGCCTTCCAGTTCTGCGGTTCGAGCGGAGTCGAAATCATGGAGCCGCTCTCCTTTAAAGGCCGCCGTGGATCAGGGCTGCCTGGCGGGCGCTGTGCCTATGCCGAAGCCTCCCTGCGCCCCCAATGGGATTGGGAAAAGTATCTCGACACCTATCGTATCTGGGGCCACAAGCTTTACAACCCCGACGCCCACGTCGAAGTCGAGCCCGCGCTCGCCGCCGCCAGCCGCATTCTGCCCATCGTAACCACGGCTCATCTGCCCTCGGCCGCAAACAACAACTATTGGCCTGAAATCTATACCAATCAGTCGCTCATTGAGCCGATAAAAACCGAGTACACCGATACGCCCTCCCCGAAGACTTTCGGCCACACCAACCCGCTCGATCCGCAGTTCTTCTCTCGCATCGACGATTTCGCCGGCGAGTTGCTCAAGGGCGAACGCAGCGGCAAGTACTCGCCCATCGAGGTCGCGCAATGGCTGGAAGATCTGGCCACCACTGCCTCGCAACCTGTAACGGATCGCCGCGCCGCGATTGATGTCGCCATTCAATCCGGCCTCGGCGTATTTTTCGCCGCCAAGTTCCGTGCCGGAGTCCTGTATTCGATTTTCGAGCGCACCGGCGACCGCGCCGCGCTCGATCAGGCTCTCACGCAGTACCGCAAGGCGCGTGCCGCCTGGGCTGTGTTAGCCGAAAAGGCCCAAGGGATTTACGTTCCCGACATCACGGCCGGAGAACTTCCCTGGCTCCGCGGCCATTGGCTCGACCGCCTTCCCGCCATCGATGCCGATATCGCTCTTCTGGAAAAGCGTTTGGCCTCCGCTCAGGCCACCGACGATCCAGGAGTGCAGGCTGCCGTTAAAGAAGCCATCTCCCGTCCGCAGCGCCCTTCCGCCGCGATGAGCCATCGTCCACCCGAACGCTTTCGGCGCAAACAACCGCTGGCGCTCGAACTCACTGGCCCGGCGCTCGCGTCGGCACGGCTCCACTACCGGCCCGTCAATCAGGCTGTGCGCTGGCAGTCCGTAATCATGGACCGCAAAGGCGCGGCCTATGCGGCCGCCATTCCAGCCGCATACACCGATTCGCCCTTTCCGCTCCAGTACTACTTCGAGCTGAAATCGGGGCCGGATCGCGCCTGGCTCTATCCCGGCTTCCCGCCCGATCTCGCCGGCCAGCCTTATTACGTCATTCAAGGAGCAGCCTGAGCAAATGAAATCGCATAAAAGTCCGATCGTCGTCTCGCTGGCGGCGATCCTGCTCACCATCGCCCTACCCGCGCACGCACAGCAGGCAGACCGCTTCCCAGCCGTCGGCCCGCGCATGCAGGAATTCGTCGACAAGGGTGAAGTCGCCGGCGTGGTCACCCTCGTCGCCACGCGCGATAAGATCATTCATCTCGCCGCCGTTGGCAAGACGGACATCTCCAGCGACCGTCGCATGCGCACCGACGACATTTTCTGGATCGCGTCCATGAGCAAGCCGATCACATCCGTCTGCATCGCCATTCTGAAAGATGAGGGCAAACTCAGCTTCGACGACCCGCTCGCCAAATATCTTCCTGAATTCGCTACGGCGCCTGCCATCACCCTCCGTCACGTGATTACGCACACCAGCGGCATGGGAGAGACGATGCAGCGCGCGCCGCACCTCACCCTCGCCGAAACGAGCAAGATGCTGGCGCAGCAGCCCATGCGTTTTCAGCCGGGCAGCCGTTGGGCCTACTCGACCGCCGGCATCGACGTGCTCGGGCGTGTGGTCGAGGTCGTTAGCGGAATGCCTTTCGATCAGTTCCTGCAGAAGCGTGTGCTCGACCCTCTCGGGATGAAAGACACCAGCTTCTGGGTCGCGCCCGAGAAAGAATCCCGTTTGGCGCACAGCTATCAATGGAACGCGCAGGACCGCAAGCTCACCGAGACCACCATCCCGTACCTCTATACGACAGCCCCGACGGATCGCCAACGCCCGCCTCTCGGCGGCGCGGGCCTCTTCTCCACCGCCGAAGACGTCGCGCGGTTTTATCAGATGATGCTCAACCAGGGATCGCTTAACGGGCATCGCATCCTGAAGCCCGAGACCGTGGCGGAGATGACGCGCAAGCAGACCGGCGATCTCGCCGCGCGGCCTGGGATGCCGTGGGGACTGGGATTCTGCGTGGTGGAAGATCCCACGAAGATGGCCGCCAACAAAATTCTCTCGCCCAATTCGTTCGGACACGGCGGGGCCTTTAGTACGGAAAGCTGGGCCGATCCGGCAAAGAACCTGATCTGGATCATCATGTTTCAGCGCACAGGCAAAGGCAACGGAGACAACTCCGACGAGCGCATCGCGTTTCAGGACGCCACCGGGCTCGCTCAGCAATGACCTCACGACGCGAATTCATCGGCGTCGCCGCGGCCCTCGCATCGATTCCGGGTTCCTTCGCCGCAGCCCCTCCCGAACCCTGGTATCGCCGGACATATCGTTGGGGCCAGACCAACATCACCGAAAAAGACCCCGTGCGCTACGACATTCCCTGGTGGCGCGAATTCTGGAAGCGCACGCGAGTGCAGGGAGTCATCATCAACGCAGGCGGCATCGTCGCCTATTACCCCAGCAAATACCCTCTGCAACACCGCGCGGAATTTCTGGGTGATCGCGATTTGTATGGCGACCTCGCCAAAGCGGCGCATGAAGATGGCCTGACGGTCGTGGCACGCATGGATTCCAATCGCACCGCGGAGGATTTTTTCGAGGCCCATCCCGATTGGTTTGCGCGCAACGCCAGCGGCAATCCGTATCGTGTAGCCGACAAATATGTAACCTGCGTCAACAGCCCATACTACGACGAATACCTCCCCGCAGTCCTCACCGAGATCATCGAGCGCAGCCATCCCGAAGGTTTCGCCGACAACAGCTGGAGCGGTCTGGGGCGCGACAACATCTGCTACTGCGAAAACTGCGCGCGCAAATTTCGCGACAAGACGAGTGCCGCGCTGCCCCCGAAGCAGGATTGGAACAGCCCCGTCTACCGGCAATGGATCGACTGGAACTACGCGCGCCGCATCGAGATCTGGGATCTGAACAACCGCGCAACGAAAGCCGCGGGAGGGCCCGATTGCCTCTGGTTCGGCATGAACAGCGGATCGGTCACGTCCCAAAGCGCGTCCTTCCGCGATTGCAAAGCCATCTTCGAGCGCGCTGAAATGGCCTTCCTCGATCATCAGGCGCGCACCACGGGATTCGAAGAGAACGCCGACACCGGTAAGTTAGTCCACGGCCTGCTGGGCTGGGACAAACCTGCGCCCGAGAGCATGGCCATGTATCAGGCGGGGCGCGGCACTTTTCGTGTGGCCAGCAAGCCCGCCGCCGAAGCCCGTATGTGGATGTTCGAAGGCTTCGCCGGCGGCATCCAGCCGTGGTGGCATCACATCGGCGCGTATCACGAAGACCGCCGCATGTATCTCACCGCCGAGCCGGTCATGAAGTGGTACGAAGCGAATCAGCAGTACCTGGTAAATCGCCGGCCGCTGGCCACGGTGGGCATCGCCTGGTCGCAGCGTAATACCGACTTCTACGGGCAGGATCGCGCCGCCGAACTGGTCGACGCACCGTATCGCGGCTTCGTCGCCAGTCTGCTTCGCGCGCGCATCCCTTACGTTCCCATCCACATCGATCGCCTGGATCGCGATGGAACAGATCTCAAAGTCCTGATCCTTCCCAACCTCGCGGCTATGTCCGATCCGCAATGCGCCGCAGTGCGAAAATTCGTGTCGAACGGCGGCGCGTTGATCGCCACCGGAGTCACCAGCCTCTATAGCGAGTTCGGCGACGCGCGCACCGATTACGGCCTGGGCGATCTTTTCGGAGCGCATTTCACGGGAACGGCAGGCGCGGAGAGGACCGGCGCCACGCAGACCCTGCACACTTACCTGCGCCTCAGCCCTGAATTGCGTGCGGGCGTGTGGGGACCGGAAACGGGCGACGAGCCACGCGTCAGCGGCCATCGCCATACAGTCCTGAATGGATTCGAGGAAACCGATATCCTGCCCTTCGGCGGAACCCTGACCGCTTTACGCCTCGACGCCGGCGTTACCGTGCCCCTGACTTTCGTCCCACCGTTTCCCGTCCTGCCGCCTGAGACTTCCTGGATGCGCGAACCTGAAACGGACATTCCCGGACTGGTGCTGAATGGGCGCGTGGCCTTCCTGCCGGCGGATTTGGATCGGCTGTACACGCGAAATAACCTGCCGGACCACGCAGCCTTGCTGGGCAACCTGGTGCGGTGGGCTGCAAATGGCGCCATCCCGCTCCAGGTGGAGGGGCGAGGTCTGTTCGACTGCAACCTGTATACACAGCCTGGCCGCGTGATCGCGCATGTGGTCAACGTGACAGCGACGGGACGGATGCCGGTGACGGATGACGACCTGGTTCCGTCGGGGCCGCTGAAGTTCGGGGTGCGGTTACCCGGCGGCGTCCGCGGGCGCAACGTCAGGATGCTGGTAGCGGGAAAAACAGCGCCGCACTTTATCGCCAATGGCTGGGCGCGCATAGTCATCCCTTCGGTCCTCGATCACGAAGTGCTCGTCATTGAATAGTCGTGAGCCCCTGGTTAAAGGTCGGGCGGTCTTCCAACACCTCGGAGCAGCCGTCTATTGCGACTGGCCGTCCGCCGGCAGTCAGGGAAGCCCAAATAAGCATTTGCTTTTGGGGTCGAGCCTCGATGGAATGCAGCAGCTTTCTCCGAAGCTAGTTGGACAAGCGATATCGCAAAATATCGGTAGCTACTCGGGCGCGCTCAGCGTTGAGGCGATAAAATCTCCCTCCCCGCTGCCCGCATAAACTGCCTGCGAATATTTTGGCGTTCCTTCCGGTTTTAGAGGAAAGCGCCCCATAAATTGGGACGGTCGCAAACCCGGACCGGGCGTTTGACATATACTCAGTGAATCCGGCGGCAAAGGAGACCACCGTGACGCTGCGCGACAAACCGAAGATTTTCACGGTACTTTTGCTGGTATTTTCGTTATCCCTTTCCGCCTGCATGGGGCCCGTCAAGGTCCAGCGGATTGAGTTGGCCCGGATCAAGAACCCGGAAAAAGAGAAGATTGCCGGGCTGACCACGGTCAAAAGCGAGGATGTGGAGTTCGATCAGCCCAGCGGCACGTTCGCGGCGGGAGTAGTCAAAGGGACCGTTCGGAACGCTCCCTACAGCATTCCGGCGGATCAGGTGGAACGGCTGTGGGTCGCGCGCCGGGAATTTTCACCTGGCAGGACGACCGGGCTGGTGGTGGGCGTAGCCGCTGGCGTCATCGCAATCGCGGCTATCGTGGTGGTGGCGAACCCTCCAAAACTGGGCTGCCCGTTTGTTTACTCGTGGAACGGAAGTGAGTACGTGTTCGACGGCGAGATGTATGGCGGGTCCGTCACGCGCGGCATGGAACGCGACGACACCACGGAACTCGGCCACCTGCGACCGCAGGTTGGCTTGTACCGTATCGCGCTGACGGACGAGATGGAAGAGACCGAGTACACCAACCAGACCGAGTTGTGGGTGGTGGATCATCCGGCCGGCACTCGCGTCGCTGCCGATGAATCCGGCAAGCTGTACACCCTGTCGGATTCCCGCCCTCCCGCGGCGGCGCGCGACGAAAACGGAGTAGACTTGTTGCCGCTCCTGGCCTCGAAAGACGAGAAGGTTTGGGCGCCGGAGCCCGCCGTGGCACCGGATGGCAGCGTCCGCCACGAGATCGTCATGACCTTTCCCAGGCCAGGGGGAGCGAAAGAAACCAAACTGCTCGTGAGCGGAGGAACGGCGCCCTGGGGGATTGCCATGATCACCGAATTGTTCGGGCTTTACGGGCAGGGCGCGGCAATGAAGCTCGCATCGCTCGACAACAGCCCGTCCGATTTGAAAGCTCTGCAGGCATGGTCCACCCGGGAGGACGTGTACATGCTTCGCGTCTGGGTGAAGGAACCCTCGGGCTGGCATGTGCGGGGGGTGATTCCGGGCGGGGGCGCTTCGGATCGGGTGATTCCGCTGGACCTGAGCCGCGCGGTCGGGGAGCAGGTGCAAATCCGTATACAACCGCCGGGCGGATTCTGGTCGCTCAATTCCTTCGCCATGGATTACAGCCCGGAGGTTCCCGTCACTGTGCAGAAAGTGGCCGCGCAAACCGCGCGCATGTTATCCGGTACCGATGTCGCGCCTTTGTTAGCCGCCACCGACGACCAGTATTACGTAGCGAAGAAAGGCGACCGGGCGGAATTGGAGTTTACTGCCCCGGCCGACAGCGGGGAGGCAAGCCGCACAATATTTCTGCACAGCCGCGGATACTACCGGCCGGACGTTCCATCGCAGGGTCCGGCCAATACCAAAGCTCTGCGTGAAATCTTCCGCGAGCGGGATGGTCTGGCTCGATTTGCCAGCGCGCGGTATGCCGAGTGGCGGGCGGCGCAAGGCGTGGTGAATTAATTCATTTCAAAGGTCTACGCTGCATCTCTGTCCCGCAAAGGGTAAGTGTTGAACCATGCGCGGGACCGCGCCAATCGCGGGGTTGGCGTGTTTTCAAATGTCAGGGTGAAACGGCACTCCGCCCCTCGAAAATACCATCATCGAAGCAGATGGAATTCCTCGTCGTGCGCTTCGCTCTGAACTCCGAGCCCCCGAAGCCCGATGCGATGCCGGACCTGTTCTGGCTCCAGCGTCGATCGCCGTGTGGCGGGTTTCTTGACTTGACGGGCGTTATGGACAGATATCGGTAGCTTTTTTCGATAGCGCCCGATGCCGCTCCAGATCGGCGCGGACCCGTTCTTCGTCCTCCGGGGTCGGAGGGACGTTCGTGGTGGGCTTGCCTGATTCGAGCAGGAGTACATTACTTCCGGAATGCCGGTCGTCCGGGACCTATTTTTGACGTCAGAAGCCCTGAGCGAAGGCAAGGCCATACAACAGCCACCAGGCGCGGCGGAACCGCCTGCTAACCATCGGCCACCGCGTACCGGTCGGCTTAAGGTTACTGAGCAGACTGGCAGTTACCAGGCGTTAACAGACTGTTTGTATGCTTCGCGCTGACGTTCGGTCGCGTCAGTCCCTGAATAAACCTGCTTTTCGCCATTTTCAGCCGGAAATAAGCGTCGCCAGCTAACGAAGGGAGAGTGCCTTCCCTGGTACAAAGCGCATTGAGTCAATTCGGCCGTCCCTCTACGATCAGGTTGTAACTTGACCGAGTCCACTATGAAAAACGCTCAAAGAACGTCGGACATGTTAGGAGAAAATACGATGAAGCGCCCACGATTTAATGCTCCGTTACTCGCCTTCACAGTAGGCATTGTCGTCAGCACCGCTTGCTGGGGCGGGAATGCAAAACTGTCGCCGGAGCTGCAGGGAACCAACGTTCCCGCAAACCTGGACGTGATCATCCAGTATAAGCAGAATCCCACCAGCAATGACGACCAGAACGTGGTCGCGAATGGCGGGACCGTTAAAAGCAAATTCCAACACGTCAAGGGCGGCGTATATCACGTTCCTTCCGGCTCCCTCAACAATATCGCCAATGCCCCCAATGTCGCCTACATCTCGCCCGACCGGACGTTGAGGGGCCTTCTCGACCAAGCCGACGTGACCATCGGCGCAAACCTGGCCGCATCCTACAACGTGAATGGCGCGGGCGTAGGTGTCGCCGTGATCGATAGCGGCATCTCGAACGTCGCCGATTTGCAGGGCAGAGTAGCGTACTCGCAGCTCTTTAACACCAACACCACCCTGGGCGATGCTTACGGCCACGGCACGCATGTAGCCGGTATCATCGCCGGATCGGGGAAGGACTCCACCGGCTCGCAGTTCTTCCGCACCTTCCATGGCGTCGCACAGGGCGTCAGTCTGATCGACCTGCAGGTTCTGGATCAGAACGGCGCCGGCACGGACAGCTTCACGATCGCGGCCATTGAGCAGGCCATCGCGCTGAAGACACAGTACAACATTCGCGTCATTAACCTTTCAGTGGGCCGGCCGGTGTATGAAAGCTATACGCAGGACCCGCTCTGCGAGGCGGTGGAACAGGCGTGGAAGGCGGGCATCACGGTTGTGGTAGCGGCGGGAAACTATGGCCGCGCGAACCCGACCACTACGTTCGGTTACGGCACCATCACCGCGCCGGGTAACGATCCCTATGTGATCACGGTGGGCGCGATGAACGACAAAGGAACGCCCACCCTGACCGACGACGTAATCACCACCTACAGTTCCAAGGGGCCAACGCTTTTTGACATGGTGGCGAAGCCGGACATCGTCGCCCCCGGCAACCTGATCGATTCTCTGGAAGCACCGAGCAGCACTCTGTTCACAACTTACCCGCAGGTCCACATCCCGCTGAATCTCTACGAAAATACCTGGAGCACGTCAGCCTCCCCCAACTACATTCAATTGAGCGGCACGAGCATGGCGACGCCGTTTGTGAGCGCGACGGTGGCCCTGATGCTGCAGCAGCATCCAAACCTGACGCCGGATCAGGTCAAGGCCCGGCTGATGAAGACGGCCGACAAGACCACATTCCCTGTTTCCAGCAGCTATACGGACCCCACGACTGGCATTACCTACAAGGAGCGGTACGATATCTTCACGATCGGCGCCGGCTACCTCAACGTGGGTAACGCTCTTTACAGCGCGGATCTCGCGCCCACCGGCACTTATGCGCTGTCCCCGGCGCTGGCTTTCAATACAAACGGCACGCTGGCTTTCGTGAACGCCGCGAACGTAGTCTGGGGTACGAACGTAGTCTGGGGTACGAACGTGGTCTGGGGAACTAACGTAGTCTGGGGAACCAATGTGGTCTGGGGCACCGGCCTGATTGCGGCCGCCAACGACCTGTTCCTGCAGGCAAACAATGTAGTCTGGGGCACGAACGTAGTCTGGGGTACGAACGTAGTCTGGGGTACGAACGTGGTCTGGGGAACCAATGTGGTCACGAGCAGTTCGTCATCGTCCACCATTTCGTTATCGATAAGCAACTCGACCATGAGTATGAGTTCGTCATCGTCGAGCAGCAGCTCATCGTCAAGCAGCAGCTCCTCATCGAGCAGCACTTCCTCATCCAGCGGCAGCGCGCCAACGACTACCGAAAGTATCGCTGCGCCTTCCGTGAACATCCTGACGGGAGGCGACCAGTAGAATCCAGCCGAACTTGAGACTAACTGTGGCTGGTGACATGCACTCCGTCGCCAGCCACGACAGGACTGACTTACTAATGAGGACCCGGATGGGACGAACGGCCAAAGCCTACATTTTCGCAGTCATCGGAGCTGGCGCATTAGCGCTCTCCTGCGCGCTGGCCAGCTGGTCGCTGGCCGTGCCGCGGCCCTGGATGATCTTCGCGGCGCTGGCAGTGCTGGCGTCAGCGGTAAAGCTCAGACTGCCCGGCATGGACGGGAACTACTCGCTGAGCTTTCTGTTCCTGCTCTACGGCGTGGCGCACTTTTCGCTCCCCGAAATCCTCATTGCCGGTTGCGCCGGCGCCGTGGCCCAGTCGCTCCTGAATGCGAACAAACGGCCCAGCCTGATTCAGGTGCTCTTCAACGTCGCCAACGTCGTTATCAGCGTCAGCACATGCTTCGTCATCGGGCGGATCTGGCTGGCCGCCGCATTCGCCCACTCTCTTCCGGCGGTGATGGCGCTGGTGGCCTGCGCTTACTTCGTCATTAACACGGTTCTCGTTTCCGGAATCCTGTCCCTGCTCCACAAAAAACCGCTTGCCGAGGTGTTCGGTCAGTGGTACGTCTGGTCATTCCCCTGGTACCTGGTCGGCGTCACGCTGGTCGGACTGCTTCCGGCACCGGGGCAGACGGTTTCCGGCGAGGCCTGGCTCATTCTGCTGCCCGTGCTCTATCTGGTGCACTTTTTCCTCGGACTGGCGCAGTGGCATACTTCGTCGTCGCCAGCCATGGGCGAACAGGCTAATGCGCCAATGCCGCGCGCGGCGCGAATGTACCTCACGGGCGTGGTGACGGCCGGTTTGATTGTGCTGACAGCGGCTGCATTCGACTGGCAGTTACTGAGCCCGACGCGATTCGCGATCTACCTGGCGCTGGCAGTGCTCGCTTCCACCTTCAAGATTCGCCTGCCTTACATGCAGGGGACGCTGACGCCCGGCTTTGTGCTCCTGCTGGCGGCCATCGCGCAGCTCAGCCTCGCGGAAACAACGGTCATGGCCGCTGTGGTCGGAGTAGTGCAGGTCTTGTGGCGCTCCGCGCGGCGCCCGATGCTGGCCCAGATCCTGTTCAATCCGGCTTGCCTGGCACTGAGCGCGGCCCTGGCCTGGGTCCTCAGCCGCGTCCTGCTGGAGGCCTGGCTGGACCACTCCGTAGTCGGTGTGCTGCTGGTCTCCACGCTTGTCATGTACGGATTGAACACGGTAATTGTGGCCGCAATGCTGGCGCTGCTGGCCCGCAAGCCGCTGAGCGGTGTCTGGCAAATCTGCAACTTCTGGTCGCTTCCCTACTACCTGGTCGGGGCGGCCGCGGCAGGGATCATGACGGCGACAAGCCGGACGGCGGACTGGCCCCCCTCACTGCTGGTTCTGCCCCTCGTGGCTCTTCTGTTTCTCTCTTATCGCATGCGGCTTTCCCACGCCGTGGCCAGAAACCAGATGGCTGCCGCATAGCCCGGAATAAAGCTAACTAACCCGGGCATCGCGCTCGGAAGCACCGCAGACGCAATCTTATTTGAAAACTTCGCCGACAAAACTGTCCCGGAAAGTGCCACCGATGAAATAACGTCGCGCGCCGAGAAACTCTGAACTCCACCACAAGTGACTCATTGGAGAAGTGTTGTGCGGATAGCTCCTGTAAAGTCGGGCGTGCGGAAGTTATTAACATTTGCTTTATATTTCAGGCCGAAGGGTTGGTCGCCTGTGGCAGATTTCTTGAACGCAGTTCGACGGGCGTTAAGAAGTGAAGTAATATCGGTAGCTTTTTTCGATAGCGCCCGATGCCGCTCCAGATCGGCGCGGACCCGCTCTTTGTCCTCCGGGGTCGGAGCGACGTTCGTGGTGGGTTTGCCTGATTCGAGCGGAAGTACACCTGTACATCCCTCCTCCGGGTCCACCAGCAGTATTCGGCACGAGAATGAATAGTCTCTGGAGGCCGCCGCGGCGCGCGCTTCGAGCCTCTCAAGCCGGCGACATACGTTACGGATCAATACTGCCCTCTTCGGCCCGCTACAGCCGTGTTTTGTATAGGCGGAGCGTAGTGGAATCCAGCCAGAAAGACATCGGTATATGCGCTCCGACGATCTGGTTAATTACTTGCCCGAGGCGGTGAATCACGCTTAACACTCGTCGCATCTTGTGCATCCCTCCCTGCTGACTAAGTGGGGATTGTTACGTCTTTGTTACAGCATGGACCGACCCCTCCAACAGGACCCAGCAGCAGGGCTCGGATCAGATCGACCATGTGCCCGCCGCCCGGCTCCTTGCTGGCTGTGCACTGGCGAATCAGATCCAGGTGCGCTGCCTGCTCCGAACTGAGGTTTTCGCCCCCAACCGCAACGCCTGACAGCTGCATCAGATAATCGCCCGGTCCGTTAATGCTCGCAATCCTGCCGTCCGGCATTATCAGCACCGTCGGCTCCGTGATAAACCCTCTTTCGAGGATCGCGAGTCTCCGGTTCAGATTCATCGCCCCTGCTTCGACAATTCCGCGGCTTGCTCCAGCGCCGCCACACGGACCTCGACATCTTCGATCTCAATCGCCTGTTTCGCATGATCCAGCACGCTGTCGGCAGCCCGGACGCGGGTCGAGGCCGGCGCGTTAGTATCGACCATGATTTTCAGCAGCGTCGATACCGCCGCACTCGTAGCCTGCTGGAGGCGTGCGGTAGATTGCGCAAAAGCTGCCCGGCGAGCCTCTCGGTAGGCTTTGTCGAACTCCGGGATCTTCAGCCAGCGAAGCAGGGTCTGGGTGCCGATGCCGACGGCTTTTGTAGCGTCTTCGATACTCCGATGGGTCAGCAGGGCGGCAATCGCCTCCTCCTTTTTACGCCCGAATTTTGCGCCGTGCCAGCGCCGGATTATGCAGTCGACGTACTTCGGATCAAGCTCTGCCCCGTAACAGACGCGCCCGGTTTGCTCAGCCGCGATCAGCGTGGTGCCGCTGCCGAGGAATGGATCGTAAACAGCCTCGCCCGGCAGCGTGTGGTTGAGGATCGGGCGCCGCATGACTTCCATCGGCTTCTGTGTCGGGTGGTCCCATTTTTCTTCCTGCGATCCGCCCATAATAAATTTCGGCGAAGGTGAATCCCAGATGGTCGTGTTCTCTCCGGCTTTGCCATACCATGGCGCATTCTTCTTCCGCACGAACCAACACGGCTCATGAGCAAACCAATATGGCGTCCTGGTGAGAACAGCGCGCCCCTTATTCCAGATAATTTGCTGGTGGTGCAGGAACCCGATGCGGAGCAGGCCATCGAGAACCTCGCGAGTGAATTTGCTGGCGTGCCACACGTAACCGACTTGAAGACCGGGCAACAATTCGAATGCTTCCGACCAATCGGCTCGGGTGTCGCCGGAGATCGTCGTCTCGGTATGGCCCTCGGTGCGGTGCTTCATATAGCGGGCTTCCGCCGGCCCGCAGCCGTTCAGGCCAGCGCGATCTCGCCATTCGCTATCGAGCTCGATTCCGTAGGGCGGATCGGTAATCAGCAGCAACGGTTTGACGTCTCGCAGCAGCCGCGCGACCACCTCCGGTTGTGTGCAGTCCCCGCAGATCACGCGATGGTTCCCAAGGACAAACACATCGCCGAGTCTCGCGACGGGCTCGGGCAGCACATTCGGCACAGCGTCGGCGTCCGTCAGAAACGGCGCGGCATCCTGCGCCTCGAGTAGCCGCTGGAGCTCGATGTCATCGAAGCCCACGAGGCTCAGGTCATAATCCTCCTCGTGGAGAATTGCCAGCTCAGCCCGCAAAAGATCCTCATCCCACCCAGCGCCAGCAATCGCTAACTGGTTGTCTGCGATCACCAGCGCGCGCCGCTGCGCCTCGGATAAGTGCCGTAACACGATCACTGGTATCTCTTTCATACCGAGTTTCCGGGCCGCAAGAACTCTGGCGTGACCCGCCAGGATGCAGTCATCGCCATCGACCAAGACTGGATTTGTCCAGTCGAATTCCTGGATGGAAGCCGCGATCTGAGCCACCTGCTCCCGGCTGTGCGTGCGACGGTTGTTGGCCCGCGGAATGAGGCGTTCGATCGGCCAGTGCTCGACTTGGATGTCGATGTTCGGGGTCGCGGACGTGCGGTCGATATGCTTTGCCATTGATATGAGCAACATCAAACCGCTGGCTTCTTATGCCAGGTCGCGCGCTCAGTCATCAACAGTCGATTCCTCCGAGGATAATGAATTGACTGACGTGGCTCTCATAGGAATGCAACATGAGTGATTCGCTCGATAACAAAGACAAGGCGGTGGCGGCTGCAGTGACTGGCGCTGGCGCGACCGTTGGCGGTGCTGGCGGTGCGACAGTTGGCGTGTTGGAACTGGCGGCCAGAGGGGTAGCTACGGGGCTCTCGGCGGGCGCCGTCATTGGTGCTGGAGCCGCTGCGGGTGCGGCGCTCGCATTTGGCGCTTACAGGCTTTTCAGGAAGCGGAAGCAGTCGCGGAGTCAGAATATTTCCGGCACTGCAAGTTAGCGGAGTGCGGCGCGATCATGCAGTCTTTGCGGCAGTAGATTAGGCAGCCGAGAGTCCCCTTTTTTTCGAAATGTAGGGTTCCCGACAGCCATTTGTCGGGTTGCTTGTCGGAAAATATGGCCTACCCGACAACGGTTTACCATTTGGAATCAATGGATTAGATGCCACTTGTCGGGTTTATAAGGAGTAGAGAGCTCCAGAGAATTCAGGACCGAAACTTCGCATTTCGAGAGGCCGGCGATTCTCGGCTCTAACCGGGCTGGCGGTCCCCAAAATGGACTCCAGTTGGACTCCAGAACGGAGGTTTGAAGATTCTCCCTGGCTGTAAGTCTTTGAGGAATTTGGTCGGGCTGCCGGGATTTGAACCCGGGACCTCTTGCACCCCAAGCACCAAACCTGCTTCCACAGGCTCCGTGAATTCGGGTGTTTTCTATGGGTTACATGCACTCGGGGCGTCTGCTTCCGCTCACCGCAGATGGCCGGAGAATCAATTTCGCGCACATATTTCGGCACACTCCGGGGACCCTTGCATCTTGCGCAGGGGGTCCGCTAACGACTAACCCTCACTTCGGGTTGCCGGAGATTCCCGCACCCAAACAAACTTCCGCAGAACCTCCATATCCGTCATCACGCGGATGCCGCGCTCCTGGCAAAACGCCTGACGGTTGGCTCAGCTACATGCGCGGCATCAGCCGGAATGTCGGTGAAGCGCGCTACCTCCTCGATGGTGATCCGATACCAGGCCTGAAGTCACGGCTACCGGAGTGCTCGCTCGACGCTCGACCTCATCGAGAATGAATCGCGAAAGCCTCGCCGAGAAGTTCATCGAGTTCCCGATATCTTATATCCCCCCCCCGCGCGAGCCGATCTCGCGGGCCTGGCCGACAATATCGCGTCGCAGCCTCTGCCGTTTGAGGTCGTCGGGGCCTGCATGCGGACGATTTGGCCTCTGCCTCAGGACAGAAGTCGATGCCGATGGCCGGCCTACTCTGCAGACCGGAAGTCCAGGTCGGAAGCCTTGCAGTGCCGTCCGCTTCCGAGTAAAATGCGGAGTAGTGAAGCTTATCGAGCTACTCAAACGCAACGAAGGGAAGACCCTTGAGTATAAGCGGGACCTGTCGTCTCCTGACGGCATTCTCCGGACCCTGGTTGCGTTTGCCAATACCGCTGGCGGCACCGTCGTGATCGGGGTGGATGACGGCTCAAAGAACGTCCGCGGCGTTCCCGACTCACTCGAAGCCGAGGAGAAGCTCGCAAACCTTGTCGCCGATTCGATACGGCCACGCCTCATACCGGAGATTGAAGTGGTGCCGTGGCGGAACCTGAATATTCTGACGGTCCAGGTATACCCCAGCAACACACGCCCCCATTATTTGCAACGGCTGGGACCAGACGATGGCGTCTTCGTACGCGTTGGCTCCACGAATCGTAAAGCCGACGCACTTCAGATTGAGGAGTTGAAACGCTGGAACCGGATGAACTCGTTTGACGAGCAGGCTATCCCGGACCTGAACTCGGAAGCCATTGACTTCCGAGCTGCTTCCGAGTTGTTCGCCCCTTACAGGCAACTCACCGCGCAGGCGTTGAGCACGTTGCGCATTACCACGGAGCACCAGGGGCATCAGGTTCCAACCATAGGAGGGCTCCTCTTGTTTGGCAAGGACCGGTTTGCTCGGTTTCCGGACGCCTGGATTCAGGCGGGCCGCTTTGCAGGAGCCAATCGGGCGCGTTTGATCGATTCAATTGAAATTCGGTCGTTCCTGCCTCGTGCCGCGGACGAAGCCATCGCGTTTGCCAAAAAACACCTGACTCGCGAATCGGTCATTGAAGGCCTGCGCAGGGAGGATCGCTGGTCTGTCCCGGTGGTTGCAATTCGGGAGGCGCTCATGAATGCCATCGTTCATGCGGACTATGCCCAGCAAGGTGCTCCTATCCGTATAGCCGTGTTCGACGACCGCATCGAGATCGAGAATCCCGGTCTCCTGCCGTTCGGCCTGACGATTGAGGACATCAGGCAAGGTGTCTCGAAGTTGCGGAACCGGGTGATTGGGCGGGTGTTCCACGAACTCCACCTGATCGAGCAATGGGGTAGTGGAATTCAACGGATGACCTCTGCCTGCCAGACAGCTGGCCTGGATGCCCCGAAGCTGGAAGAAATCGGAATGCACTTTCGTGTGACGATTCTCAACGCACGGGTCGGCCGTCCCCACATGGACGAGACGGACCGGCGCATCGTGGCTTTGTTTGGGGATGGAGCTGCGCGGTCGACGGCGGCCGTCGCGGGGCATATTGGACTATCCCAGCGAGCCACACTGACACGGCTTAAGTCCATGACGGAGCGCGGGCTGCTTGCCGAAATCGGCACGGGGCCGCACGACCCCAAGCGGCAGTATGTGCTGACCTGAGTGCACCAGATAACCAAACGAATGACGCGAGAGATCTGATAGAGATCGAGATCGAACTGGCCTTGAGTCCGGGAGCCTACATCCGCGACCGCGCGTGATTCTGGTTCGCCGGCAGACTGGAAGAGGTGGCCAGCCAGATCCAGCAACGGCGGCGACAGCATGGCCTCATCCTCGGAGCGATGGAACGATGACGCTTGCGATTCCCTATCCATCTGACCTTTTACGAGTCGCCCGAAAAGTGGTCTGGTGCGACCAGCCGGAAAAAACACTGGCCGATCTGGACACGTTTCTCGTCCATCTGATGGTTTATGGCTCGGCAGCGGATGTCGCAGTGACAGGCGATTTGGTCGAGATGGCATGGAAGGGTTGGACTTCCGGTGCGACCTCTTCCACGGCGCCGGTTTCCCGATGGCTCGTTCGGCCCCGAGCCGGGCGTTTTTTTGGTCGGTAGCCGACATTTACGTTGTGACGGCACGGGTCAGTGGTCTCATAAAGGGAGGCTTGACGCCTGATGGCTCGAATCCGCTGGCCTCGTCAAAACAAGCTGGGTTTGGGGACCGACTGAGCGGGTTTGCCGCAAACCAGGCTACTATGTGTCTTGCGGCGTATTTCGGCATTTTTGCTCTTGCTTTTGTTCGGCCTGTCGTTGCTGACCCCGCTGTTCGGGTCTGACGATGAGACGAACGTGCCGGCTTGCTGCAGGCGAGGCGGGAAGCATCATTGCTCGATGGCGGGCGGCAATTCCGAGTCCCGCAATTCCGGCCCGGCATTCCGCGCCAACCTGAGGTGTCCTTCTTTTCCGGGGTTTGTGACAAGCACCGCGACTGCAGTTTTGGGCCTGACACCCCCAGCTTCGTCGATATTTAGTCTGGCGGCCAAATCCGCTTCCTGCGATTCTTTCGAGCTTCGAGTTCTCTCCTCTCTTCGAGTCCGCGCACATAGCAAGCGCGGGCCTCCTCTGTTTGTCTAGCAGCTAATTGATCCGGCGATCTTGTCGCCGGGAGCTACAGACAAAAAGAGGAGTTCATAACCAAATTGCATTTTCTCTTGAGGTGTATTTTTGCATCCATGCGGGTGCAGGAAACAAACGGCTGTCATGACGTGACGGGAAATTCAGTCATGGAGGTTCAAACGTGAGACGTAGTTTTTGCAGGTATCGAGTTCTTTGTTTGTCCGGCGTCCTGGTGGCCCACGCGGCGGCCAGTAACATTCGCGGCGTGGTACACGATCCGCAGCACAGGCCTCTGGCCGGCGCGCAGATTTTGCTTCACAGCGGGTCGGGACCGGAAACGAAATCGGCACAGTCCGATTCGAGCGGCGAATTTCAGATCGACGATGTCGCAGTGGGAACTTACAAAGTCGAAGTCTCGGCCCAGGGATTCCTCACACTGCAGGAGCAAGTAAGCGTGGCCGCGGACAAGCAGCCGGTTTTGCATTTTCAACTCGAACTGGCTCCGGTCAATTCAAGTATCGAAGTCCCCGGCGCCATCAGCCGGCTCAGTCCGCAGACATCGACGGTTCAAACCATGGTTTCGGAACAGGAAATTGCTCGGACCCCCGGTGCGGACCAGACGAACAGCCTGGCAATGATCACGGACTACACGCCTGGCGCATATATGGTTCACGACATGCTGCATATGCGTGGGGGCCATCAGGTGAACTGGTTTTTCGATGGCATTCCGGTCATCAATACCAACATCGCTGCTAACGTCGCGCCCCTCATCAACCCTAAGAATGTGCAGGAACTGGAAGTGGAGCGGGGCGGTTATTCGAGCGAGTACGGGGACCGCACTTATGGCTTTTTCAATGTAGTCACGCCATCGGGATTCGAGCGTAACAACGAGGCCGAACTGATTGCCTCCGCCGGGAACTTTTACACGACGGACGACCAGTTCAATATCGGCAGCCACACGCAACGCTTCGCATACTATGCGAGCATCGACGGAAATCGTTCGCAACTGGGCCTGGGTACACCGGTTTCGCAGGTCATCCACGATCAGACGAGCGGCGCCGGCGGATTTCTTTCTCTGCTTTTCAATCCGAATGCGAAGGACCAGTTCCGCTGGATCGCGTCGTTGCACGAAAGTCACTACCAGATCCCCAACGACCAGGACGGCCAGGCCGCGGGGATTCGGGATCTCGATCTGGAGAAAGACTATCTCGGGGGCTTCCATTGGACCCACACGTTCTCAGATGGGGTGGTATTCACGCTCTCACCCTACTATCACTACAACCATGCGCAGTATATGGGCGGGCCTCAGGACACACCATATGTCGTGAACGACAATAACCGTTCGAACTATTTAGGCGCCCGGTCGGTTCTACAGATACAGAAGAAGCAAAACAGTCTCCTGGCTGGCATCGAAGTCTGGGGGCAGCGCGATAATACTTTCTTCGGACTGACAGGCAACCCAGGAGGAAACGTCCTGAACCAGCAGGAAATCCATTGGGCGAATTCGAGCGCGCTGTTTTTTGAAGATCAGTACAAGGCAACCTCGTGGCTCACATTCGACCTTGGGCTACGGCTTACACATTACTCGGGGCTGGTGAGCGAGAACGCTGCCGATCCGCGAGTCGGCATGGCGATTCGGATTCCGCGAGTGAACTGGACGCTACATGGTTATTACGCTTACTACTATCAACCGCCTCCGCTGGACAGCCTCGCCGGACCTTCGCTGCAGTTTGCGGTTTCTGAAGGTTTTGGTTTTATACCGCTGAAGGGCGAACGAGACATTCAGCACGATATCGGCCTGAGTATTCCCCTGCACGGCTGGGACCTGGATATCGACAGTTTTCACACGAGTGCGCGGAATTTCCTGGATCACGATGTCGTCGGCGACTCCGGCATCTTTATTCCGCTGACCGATCTGGGAGCCATCATCAGCGGTCAGGAAGTCACGATACGCTCACCGCGTCTCTTCAACGTGGCTCAGTGGCGTGTGGCGTACTCAAATCAGATTGGGCAGGCGATCGGGCCGATCACGGGCGGATTGCTTGAGGATGCACCGACGGGCAACTTCCTGCTGGATCACGATCAGGCGGTCAGCTTGAGGATGCAGCGACAGGCAATTTCCTGCTGGATCACGATCAGCGGAACACGGTCACTTCCGTTCTCTCGCTGGCTCTGCCAGACCACATCTTCGCGACGCCGGCATATCAGTTCGGGTCGGGCTTTCTGAACGACAATGGCCCCTCGCACCTGCCGCCGCACTCGACGTTCGACCTGTCGATCGGCAAGACGTTTCGCGAACAGGTAACGGCGTCGGTGAGTGCGACTAACATAGGCAACGCCCGCTATCTGCTCGATACCAGCAACACGTTTGGCGGAACACACTACATCAACCCTCGCCAGATCTATGGCGAGATCCGGTACCGGTTTCACTTTTAAAGAGGAAATGAAATGACAACGACGAAGAGTTTTCCAGTCCTGGCATTACTGCTTGCCATGCAGGCCGGAGCGCAGACGCAACCCGTGGCGATTCACTTCAAAGGCGTCGTCGCCAGCGAGGACTTCGCATGCGGGCATTCCTACAAGGGAATCGGAACGACCAAATCCACAATCAAGCCGATTGACTTCCGTTTCTATATCCACAACGTCAGGGTGCTCGACGAGACAGGCAAATCGGTTCCGGTGGATCTGACGCAGGACGACAAATGGCAGCTCGACAATCTTGCGCTGATCGATTTCGAAGACGCCACGGGCGGGTGCGGAAACGGCACACCGGAGACGAACACGGTGGTCCTGGGAACACTTCCCGCAGGCCATCGCTACTCGGGTCTGACGTTCACGGTCGGCGTGCCATTCGAAAAAAACCATACCGATCTGACCACAATGCCCTCGCCGCTGAACATGACGGGGCTGGCATGGGTCTGGAACGCGGGGCGTAAGTTCATGCGCGTGGAGGTTGCCACCACGGGGAAGCCGCGCGGTTACATGCTTCATCTGGGCAGCACAGGCTGCACACCCAATCAGACGAAGATCACCGTGCCCACCTCATGCCTGAACCCGAACCGGCCCGAGGTATCGTTCGCCGCGTTTGACCCGCAGAAGGACCAGGTGGTTGTAGACCTCGCCGCACTGCTGCAAGGTACCGACGTGGACGGCGAGCCGGGGAAACCGGGGGGCGGATGCATGTCGAATCCCCACGATCCCGATTGCGCCGCGATGTTTGCCAGACTCGGACTTGCGTTCGGCGATGCGGCGGCCACGCCGCAGACCGTGTTCCGAGTGAAATCCCCTGTGACGTCGGCCGCCCTGGAGCAATAAGTGTTGCAGCGCGGGCTGGTCCTTTTGTGTCTGTTAGTTCGTGTGGTGCAGGCTCATGATGCGCACGGGCGCTCTTATGCGCCAATAGAGGCACGGCGTCTGAAAAACCCGATGGCGGACGCGGCGGGACATTTGACTGAAGGGCAAGCCCTCTATCAATCGTCATGTGCCGGTTGTCACGGCGACGACGGAAGATCGCGCACAAAGCTGGCTGGTTCGCTGCCGGTTCGCCCGACGGATCTTTCCGATTACATGATGGAATCGATGCGCGACGGTGAGATCTTCTGGGTGGTGACGCATGGCATCGCGCCAGGCGGGATGCAACATATGCCGGGCTTCGAGCAAGCCCTCACCGATACGCAGCGCTGGGAACTCGTGTTATGGGTGCGGGAACTTCGGCGTAAGCAGAAGGCAGTGGAAGTAGCGACTCTGGGGCCTTACGAATGGAGCCTGCCGCCAGGGTTTCCCTATCCCAAGGTTCCCGCCGATAACCCGATGACCCACGAGAAGGTGGAACTGGGCCGATATTTGTTTTACGATTCGAGGCTGTCGGTCAATCGGACGCAATCGTGCGCGACATGCCATCGTCAGGAAAAGGCCTTCACCGATGGGCGTGGTCGCGGACTGGGATCGACCGGCGAGTTACACCCGCGCGGACCGCTGAGCCTGGCGAACGTGGCGTACAACCCCGTGCTCACGTGGGCAAACCCCAATATGCGGCGACTGGAACAACAGGCGCTGGTCCCTATGTTCGGGGCGAACCCGGTAGAACTCGGGATGGAAGGCAAGGAGGATGCGCTGATTGCGCGCCTGAAGGCAGAACCACGCTACGGGAAACTGTTCAGGGCGGCTTTCCCCACCGACGCTATTCCCTTTACTGTCGGCAACGTGACGAAGGCCATCGCGTCGTTCGAGCGCACGCTGCTTTCGGGGGACTCGCCTTACGATGCATACCGGAATGGCGACGATCCCAACGCGATATCGGAGTCGGCCAAACGCGGTGAGGCGTTGTTTTTCAGCGAACAACTGGAATGCTTCCACTGCCACGGCGGCTTCAATTTCACCGGAACCGTTGACTATCTGGGTAAGGGCATCACCGAAGTGGAGTTTCATAACACTGGACTCTATAACCTGAAAGGCCGTTTCTCTTATCCGGAGCCCAACCTGGGCCTGTATGAGTTCACGCAACAGGAAGGCGATGTCGGCAAATTCAAAGCTCCGACGTTGCGCAACATCGCGGTGACCGCGCCGTATATGCACGATGGTAGTGTCGCGACGCTGGAAGACGCGATCGCGCATTACAAAGCCGGCGGGCGAACGATCCGATCGGGACCGCTGGCGGGCGACGGTAGCGGGAACCCCGCAAAGAGCGATTTTGTAAGGCCTTTCGATCTGACCCGCCAGGACACAGCAGATTTGATTGCGTTCCTGAAAAGCCTGACCGACAAAAACTTCCTTTCGGACCAGCGGTTCTCCAATCCCTGGCAACCGCCGCCGGTGCAGACTCGGAGCCAGCCGCGCTACATCCTGCACGGCGAGGTGGCGGCCGTCTTCAGGGAGGACGGCACGGCGTCGCTTTATCACAGCGAAGTACCGGGGCTGTTGACCGCCATGGTGAAGCCGGAGGCGATGGAATTTCAGGTGCCCGATGCCCGCGAGTTGGCGATGCTGAAACCGGGAATGAAGATCGTCGCGGGAGTTCGGCGGCAGGGTGGAGATTACGTGATCGAACAGATCAGACCGGAACCGCGGAGAGGCGCTAATGCGGCTCGTTAGGCGCCTCCATTTTCGAACGGCCTGGCTGACATCCGCCGCCGTATTGTTGTCGTTCAGCTCTGCCTGTTCGACGAAGCCTGGCGCGCCGGAGGAAAAGCCGCGCCAGTATTCCCTGCGTGGTGTTGTGGTGCGGCTGGACCCTAAGTCGAACCTCGCTTCCATCAAAGGCGAGAAAATCGACGGATGGATGGACGCGATGACCATGGAGTACCCGGTTGAGAACAGGGCCGAATACCAGGCGCTCCGCAAAGACGAAAAGATTAACGCCACGGTCAATGTAACGAGCGAAGGATTCTGGCTTTCGAACGTCAAAGAGAGAAAGGAATGAGAGCACTCGTTGTTTGCGGTATCCGGTCGCATCTTGTCTTTCTGAGCTGCAGCGCGATTGTGGTGTGCGGGTTTATCCTCCTCACGGGCTGCGACGCGTCGCATCGGCTGAAGAGGTTCGGTACAGTGCCGGATTTTGAGCTGATCTCTCAGACAGGCCGTAAGGTAACACTGGCCGATCTGCGCGGGAAAGTCTGGGTAGCCGACACGTTCTTCACAACCTGCACCGGCCCATGCCCGATGATGAGCGCGCGGCTCCGGAAAGTCGAGCAGGAAGTCGGAACCCTGGCAAATGTACGAGTCGTGTCGCTTACAGTGGATCCATCACACGACACCCCGCAGGCCATCTTCGAGTATGCCGGGCATTTTCACGCGGAGCCCGACCGCTGCTTCTTTTTGACGGGCACCCAGGATATGCTCAACAATTTGTGCATGGAGGGTCTGCACCTGAGCAAAGTAGATGGTTCGCTGGATCACAGCACGGAGTTTGCCCTGATTGACAGCGGCGCGGAAATCCGCGGCTACTATTTTCCGTTCGAACAGGAACAGTTCCGGCGCCTGATCGCGGACGTGCGCTCGCTGGCGGGGTCGTAATGAATTTCGCGCGCCTCGCGATCGCCGCAGTTCTTATCGCAGGACCCTGCGCCGCGCAGTCTCCGGGCAACGCTCCGCCTCAGCTTTCAGCAAGTCAATACCGGCGGGCGGAGGATCTTTACTGGAAGGTCATGGCGAGGTGCTGCATCCGTAAACCCGGTGCTCTGAAGATTCACCAGCAGATCGAGGGACAAGTCGCCGCAGGTCAGTCCGATGAGGCTATCCTCGCGGATTTCTCGAAACGTTTCGGGGGCGGACCAGTGAACCTGGATCGGATTCCCCGCGAATCTACAGACCTGAACAGCAATTGGCTGCTGGCTCCACCCGCGGGGATCGGGTTGCTCGCCTTATTGTTATACACTTCTCGAAAAGCGCAGGGCCGGACAGCGAAATAGGGCGGCGAAATTCAGGATGGGCGGTGCTAAGTCCCGGATCTGCTCCCCTGACTCCACGCTGGAGTTTTCGCGTTCCAGACGTCATGTGTTCGGGCCGTTCGGGAAGTCAACGCCTCGCCTCCTCCTTCTGATAAGCCGCATCCAGGGTCCGCTTCTGCTTCGCAATGGGCTTCAGGGTTGGATAGAACTGGACGAAGGTGGTATCAACGGCACCGTGCTCGGCATGACAGCTATAGCAGTCCTCCGTCAGGGGACGCATCTTCGACGTGACCGCGCCATCCGGGAAACCGAAGAACGCCCACTTCCCCTGGAATCGCGATTCATCCTTCACATGCACCTCGATACCCATGACTTCGGCCTGAAAGTTCCCTTTCTGGTTAATGGAGCCCTTTCCTTCGGCACCCCGAAGTTCCAGCACGAGGACCGTTTTATCCGGCCATTTCCCGGTCGTCCGGAACGTCTGCCATGCTTCAGGATTTACAAAGACGTTGTCAAACATGTGATGATCCATCTGCATGTCGGGGCTGTAACTCATGTCAAATCCCGATGACAGATACACCCATTCGCGATAGTCCGCCGGAAGGCGAAGCTGGCTGTCGGCGGTGTACACCGGTCCGTGCTTCGGGGATGTTTTGGTCTTAGGCAACGCGACACCTGACGCCAACCAGCCCAGCAGCACGACTGGGGCGACGATCCCTGTTTTCGTTATTGTTCGCATATCCATAATGTTGAGGCACTCGACGCCAGCCGGCCAGACCGTTCCCTGCACAATAACTGCTGCCGGCTGCAAACCGGGCGCTTTCGTCGACCTCTCCGGCCGATACCTCGAAGCTTTGTCTCGATCAGGGCGACGTGCAGGTGTAGCTTGTCGCCAGCCGAGCCGCGGCAGCATCATTGGCCGGCCCTGTGTATTTGGGGTATTGCGGGTACCGGCACAACGGCAAAGTCTGAATCACCGCGCCTTTCGCATCCAGCTTCTGCGCGGTAAGGGTGGCAGGCGCGACGTCTTTGCTGACCCATTGGTCCAGCGCCGTCAGGAGGTCGGTCTTATCGGCTCCTGGCCCGCCTTCGCAGTGGTTGACGCCCGGCGCCACGTAGAATCGAGTTGCCGCGGCGGCATTCTCCGCACCGACGGATTTCGCCATATTCGCCATGTACTCGATGGTCGAGTTTACGCTGAGGCCTGCGTCGGAGCCTCCGTGCCAGGCAATCAGCTTGCCGCCTGCATTGATGAACGGGCGAATATCGGTTTGCGTCGCGTCATTGAGCGCAGCCAATGCATAGAGTGCAGTCTGATTCCGGTCCCACGGAGAATACCGAAGCGAGTCGGCTTTCGGATCTCGCGCAAGCAAGTACTTCACGGTGGTGTCCTGAAACAGGTACTGACCGGCCTTTTTGACATCGCCGTTGCCGGAAACCCAGACTCCAAAGTTGAAGGGATCGTCTTCGTTCCCCGTAAGGTTGTATCCTTTGCTGCGATAACTTGCGCTGCCTTCGAATACCGCGTCGGTCGTCCAGGCATTGACGACGGCGAGTTGCGCGTCGGAAAGGCAGGTGTCGCCCGTATCGGAGCCGCCCACGCAGCGCAAAGCTTCCACGTTAACGACCTTTGCCGTGCAGGCGGCAGGGTTCGCGACAACGCCGTCGACAATGCCGTCAAGTCCGTCGCAGGCTGCGCGCACGTGCTTTGCCAGCAACGCCGTTTTGGCGGAAGTGAACGCGCCGCCGGGAGCAGCCAATGCTTTGGCTGTTCGGTTGAACGCGCCCATGAAGCCTACCCAGTTGTACCCGGGTGCGCGAGCGATTACACCATCGAAGAGATTCGGATTTCGCTGCACAGTCATCAGTGCCTCACGGCCTCCGTTGGAGCAGCCTTCGAAATAGGACCTTGTGGGCGGCGCGCCATACGCCGCGGTTACCACTTTGAGGGCGGTGGACATGACCGTCGGAACCGACAGGCTGCCGAAGAGCTGTGCGGCAAAGGTATCGTTATAAGCAAACGCTGCGGACATTCCGCTTTCGTCCTTGTGTCCGCCATCGCTTACCACTTCCACGTACCCTGCGACAATCGCCGGCGCACTCAATTGCGGGAGCACACCGTCATACCCGCCACCGCCGCCGTAGTAAAGCTTGCCGTTCCACGTATTCGGCAGACGCACTTCGAAGTTCAGAGAGGGCGCAATCGTGCCGTTGACCTTGCAGTAAGTCGGCGCTGCCCCGTTGGCGTTGACGAGAGCCGTCGTGAGCGCGGCTCCGCCGATGGTTTTTCCCGACAGGCTCGCACAGGCCATCTGTGCCGTAACTGGCGTTCCTTCCGCATCGGCCCAAGTCGGCGCTGAGGCGCTCATTGCCGCGAGCGCTACCGCATGTATCACCCGCGAACACGCTACTGCGTGAATATCCATTCCGTATCTCCGCATGTTTTGTTTCAATCTCCGCCAACGTCGAAGGCTTTCGGTGTCGCCATACTCAGAGCGGAACCGGCGAGAAAAGGCTTTCGGGAGGATGCGCATTCCGGTATTGTGGCGCCACTCGGTCGGGTGAGCCATACCACTCCCTGCAAAACAACGTCTAACGGCCGCATAGTTCAGCTTTGGGCGTCCGGCGGTTACCCCGCCGCTCCCTCCCCGACCACCGAACCCTAGCGGCTGAGCCGTAGAGTGATTTGATACGTGCGCTCCCGGCCGAGCTGAATCCAGTCCAGCGCGATCGGAAAGCTGCTTGTGTAATAGAGCTTATTTGTCAGATTCAAAACGTTCACCTGAATCGTGTTGTGCCAGGATCCTGTTTGAAAGCGGTGAGACAGCATGGCGTCGAACCGGGCATAACCAGGCAAAGCAAAGTCGCTCCCATAATCGCCGTTTCGTATGCCGACCGCAAAGATGCCGGCTCCGGCGTCCCACCTCTCGCCCAGCGACTGGCGCAGCCACAAACTGCCGCTGTTTCGCGGAGCTTCGGGGAGCCGCTCGCCCAGGTACAGCGGATCTTTCGTGACTACGCCGTCGTTATACGCGTAGGAAGCAATGCCCGAAAGGCGCTGCGTCAGCCGGCCTCTCACATCGACCTCGACGCCGCGTGACCGCTGCTGCCCGACGGTTGTAATCGTCGGGTAAAAGACGAAGCTCGCGATGTTTTCCTTGATCAGCTGATACGCCGCCACAGTTGCCGTGATCGCCCCTCCCCGCGCCCGCACCTTATAGCCAAATTCAAACTGATTGGAGGTCTCCGCAGCCAGAGCGCGAAGTGTCGCGGGGTCACGACCATTATTCGCATCCAATGCCTGTTGATATTGGAAATATAGCGTCTGCCCTCCTGATAGTTGCCAGACCAGCCCCACGCGAGGCTTCACGAAGGATTGCACGTTGGGCTGAGTGCCGGGAGGCGCATAAATCGCACTCGTAAAATCCGCCCGGACCCCGGCAACCAGCGTCAGCCGGTAAGGAAGCGTGATTGTGTCCTGCGCGTAAAAGCCAACCCACCGGGTTTCATCAGTCGTAATCAGCGGCGACGCAAGCGAAGGGTCGAGCGTAGGCGCCGGCGTGAATACGGGGTTGTACACGTTGACCGGCGCCAGTTGCTCGTAATACTGCGTCCCGGTCCTGCCCGCTGCATACCCATCCAGTCCGATAAGCACCGAATGCCGCACAGCACCGGTCCTGAATTTTCCCGTCGAATCCGCCGACCCCTGAAGCAACCGGTACTTCCTGTGCGGAGCGTTGTAGTAGTACGCAAGACATTCGTTACCGCTGCCGAGGCAGTCCGCTCCCGTAGCCAGGTTGATCCCGTACGGCGTGATATCCGCTTCATAGGAATTGGAGACCAGCGAAAG
This sequence comes from Terriglobia bacterium, assembly GCA_963719785.1. Taxonomy (GTDB): domain Bacteria; phylum Acidobacteriota; class Terriglobia; order Bryobacterales; family Bryobacteraceae; genus BOG-234. The sequence continues at coordinate 56,812 of CAVRCX010000015.1, read as the reverse complement.
GAAGTTCACGTTCAGGCGCCAGTTCCTCGCTAGCTCCTGATCCAGGGTCAGTCGAGCCGACCTCGGTTGCGTTGTGGACAAAACGGGCGAATCATTGAACTGCGAACTGTAGTAGGGAAGGTTGAGAGGCCGATCACCGAGCGAGGGAACTCCATAGTCATTGCGCCAGGCCTGGTGCTGGTAATTCAGCGACAAGCCCAATTGAGTTCGCGGCGTCGCGTGCCACATCAGAGTGAGTCCACCCGATCCGAGGCGGTCACGGACAAACGCCCGCCCGGTTTTGTCGGCGAACCAGGTGCCTGAAGCCCGCAACAACAAGCTCCCGCTTTTGTTGAGCCGTCCACTTACACGGGCGGTACTGCGCGTCGCCCCCAGCTGGCTGGCGGTCTCTTCAAGGTCGGCCGAAAACTGCGGAAGAATCGGCCGCGAGACCACATTGACGAGGCCGCCGGGCTGGGCGCGACCGAAGAGCACGGAGTCGGGCCCCTTTACCACGTCCACCTGCTGCACGTCCGCCATATTCAGGGGTACACCCTCCACCCTGGACCCGTCCTGGTAGTAGGAAGCGGCCGCCGTCATCGAGCCTCGCGCTGTCATCGAGAGGTCGGTAAAGCCCCGAAAAATCAGCGCTGTCTGCGCGCCTCCGTTAAAACCGAAGTCCTGTGCCACCCCGGCTACATTGCGTGTCGCATCGCCCAGAGTCAGCGCATTCTGATCCCGCAGAACTGCTTCCGGCACAGTCTCCACCGACTGCGGAATCAGCAGCACCCGCGAATCGCTCTTCGTCGTCGCCTGATCCGTCTCGGAGGGGGTGTAGTCGCCCTGGCGATCCAGACGATCGCTGACCGTTATCGATTGTGGCTTCGCCTCGATCGCGAGCACGAAATTCATGGTCAACGATTTCTGTCCGTCCGCGTTCACTTCTTTCGACTGTGCCTGGAAGCCGCGACTCTCCGCGCTCAGCGAGTAGTGCCCGACTAACAGCGCCGAAAAATGATACGCTCCGGCCCGGTCAGTCTGTGCCTCTCTGGCTTTACCTGCATCGTCCTTGAGCGCCACGTGAGCGCCCACAATAGCAGCGCCCGAAGGGTCGCGGACAGTCCCGGACAAGCTGCCTTCGCTGTTTGGCGGTGCCTGCGCCGAAAGTGTATGGGAAACTAACGTCGCTGTCCCGATCAGCCAACAGCATCTGACGAACTTCACGAACACCTGGCGCATGACTTACTGACTCCTTTGAATTTGCGGATAACCTCAAGGTGGCATCGGCATCCTGATTCAGCAATGCGACAAAATGCCGCACCAGTCGCGGCGTCATAGCCCGACCGCTCCCTGCAAAATAACGGCTACTCGCTGCAAAATCAGTGCTCCGAAAGCGACCCGGGATTACCATGCAAGGATGTAGACATGGGTGAGCGAAAAGATGTCCGGCCACAACCCGCTTCGCCCTGGCTTTGGATCACGCTGATCTGGCTGTCCATTGGCACCTTCGATGCGTCGGACACGGTCTTTTCGATGCTCGCCGAAGGCCACCGCCACAAATGGGTTAGCCTGTACTTCACTCTGCTCCTTTCGTGGCTTCCGTGGGCCCTGGCAAGCCCTTTGATTTTGCGGCTGGCGCGCTGGCGCCCACCCGATTCGAAATCCGTCGTCTGCTGGCTGTTTCACCTCGCGGCATGTGCCGGGACAGGACTCACCTCTGCAGCCTGGACCGCGGGCCTCGAAATGCTACTCAACCCGTGGCTTTGGAGTCCGCCTCCACAATCGTTCGTGAGTCTGACAATCTCAGGATTTCTCGATCACGCCGTTTCCTTCCTGATCATCTATGTGTCCATCGTTGCTATTGGCTGGGTATCGGGGACGAAAATCAGGTCCGGACCGGGCACATCGCGCAAAGGTGCGGACGGGGTGATCTTCACGCCCGTGTCCGTTACGATCGGCTCCGTGGTTTTCCAGACCAGATCGACTTTGCAGCCCTGGGTGTATCCGAATGTTTGTTGGGGGCCGATCAGATCGAGCGCCGTCATACCCGGATAAATGAGCATGGCGATCTGCTCGGGCTTCTCGGGCATGAAGTGTTTCAGGCCGCCCATGTCAGCAACGGAATAGCCGGGCGGCGGATGCAGCTTTTCGGTTTCCGCAACCTGAGCCGTCAACTGAGCCGCGACGCTGGCCACCAGGGCTTGCCCGGCGGTTCTTCTGGTCATTCATTTCTCCTGAATTACAGTTCTCCCGCAGTAGGCGGGCAACCATGTCGTGCCGCTTCGGCGACACCGAGGAAAAGACGATTAATCGAAGAGGGAGAAAGAGGGAGGGCCGCGCTGAAGGTGGGCGCTCAGCGATGCAATCGATGAAGAAACCGAATCGAAGCGCACATCCAACGAGCGGCTTCTATCGGAGACGAATAACGAGGAAGTTTGAGGAGCCGCAGCTACCGGAGCCCGGCTTTGAGAAAGGAAGATTTGCTGATAAAGAGGACAGCGGTCGTTCTCTCGCGCCCGGTCCCGATTCAGACGATGCGTGCGCCGGCCGCATCGAACATCGGTGTTTGCCATCGCGGCGGCAGCACGCCGGCACGCTGGTATCGAAGTTCGCGGCAAACAGCGGGCTCAGCAATGAGATGCTGAACAGCGCCAGCAGGGCGGTGGCTATCAGGCGCCTCACAGGATCATGGTAGCTCATTTCCGCGGTTTTGCTCAGACTGCTACAAATTGACGCACGCGAAGCTGCAGCGATCCGCACAGAGAGGCTAACCTATGCGACGAAATGCGTCCTCGACGGCCTGCGACAATTCGCCGCATTGAACCCTGCGGACTCCCATCCGAATAATGGTGGATTAGCAGATCGTTCGGCCAGCAAGCTCGACGGCGTTCGAACGCTTTCTGTATCCCAATCAATGAAAACTCTACTGATCAGGCTGACTCTATTCATCTCCCTGTCGTTCTGCGCACTTTCGCAGTCGGCAAAATCTTCCGGCACCATAGCCGGCACTGTGACCGACCCTGCCGGAGTTCCCGTTCCCGGTGTGAATGTGCAGATTACCAGCGCGACAGCAAGCTGGAATGCCACCGTCAGAACCATCGAGAATGGTTCTTTCAGTGTTTCTGAGGTTCCCGCGGGCGCCGTGAAGCTCACGGTCCTCCAAGAGGGTTTTGAAGCAGAGGAATTGCAGATAGACGCATCGGCCCGAGCGACGCCGGTCAAAGTTCAGCTTCGGGTCGCCGGGCTGAACTCGTCTGTTGTCGTTACCGGTGGCCGCGATGCGGTGGAAATCGACAAATCCGTTGTGGCCGTTAACGCGGTAGACAGAACCGATATCGAAGTGCGGAATCTGCGTTTGATCGATCAGTCCCTGGTCTATGAAGAGGGACTCAATGTTTACCGAGAGAAAGGCGCGGCGGACACAAGCACGGCAGTGGGTATGCGCGGTTTTGCCGCCAATTCGCCCCGTGTTCTCGTTCTCCTCGATGGCCAGCCGGTCAACGACGCCTATGCGGGTAAGGTGCCGTGGGCTCTTCTTCCGGTGACGGAGATGGAGAGTGTGGAGGTCGCGCGCGGCCCGGGCTCGGTTCTTTACGGCGGCAATGCAATGGCGGGTGTGATTCAGATGTTCACACGCCCGGTCACGGAACGTAGTGCGGAACTGAGCGTACAGGGCGGATCTTACGGAACGACGATGTATTCCGCTCGCTACAGTGACCGGTTATGGAAGAAACTCGGCTTCAGCGGCAGCTACATGAACCTGAGGCTGGACGGTTATCCCACGGGTCCGGGCGTTTATGCGAGTGCCTCCAACGCGAGCGCGGCAACGTCGGCAATCCTGCCGGCGCCGCCCCTGGTGCCGAGCAATACGGGAGCGGCGCGCTTTCAGATCGGCGAACAAGGGAATAACGGATTCTTCCAGGACGCGATTCGGTCAAAAATCGATTACACACTGTCCGACAAGACGACCTTCTCGTTCCAGTACATGCAACTGCGCGAACAGTATGGCTACAACGCTTCGGTTCCCACGGTTATCGGCAGTTCCGGTCCCATTACCTCGGGCACCTTCTTCTTCAATTACAACGGACTCCTGAAACAGATCACAATCTCGCCGTCTCTGTTTGTCGCCGGACCGGGCGGCGAGACTGTGGAATACTTTACCGGCGCGATGTATCACACATTCTCACCGCACAGCTGGGTTCGCGTCGGGGTGGGATCGACCGATGCCATTGACGACTGGTTCTCTTTGCCCTCGGGCGGAGCGACTTTTACCGGCGGACCGGGGACTACGACAGAATACCCGAACCGTTCCAATCACGCGGACTTGCAGTGGAATCTGACGCCATCGGGACGTCAGAAATACATTTTCGGCGCCGAAGTCCGCCAGGATATCACTCGCAACTACAACTACAACCTCTCGAACTACGCGATTCGGGACAGCATCATTCTGTTTACGAAGGGAGCCGAAGGCCTGGTGCTGTCGTCAGCCGCTTTCGCTCAGGCGGACTATCAACTGACGCGGCGTTTGTCGCTTGAGGTTGGTGGCCGCTTCGAAGACTGGCGAACCTATGGCGGACGCTCGCAGAGCGCGCCGACAGCTCCTCTGCTGGTTCTCCCCGACCGCAGCCAGGCAGCGTTCACGGGCCGCGCCGCCTTCTCCTGGCAGTTGCCCTCGAGCTTCACTCTGCGCTTTGTAGCTGCCAACGCGTTTCGCGGTCCTACGGTCAACAACCTCTATGCCGCATCCAGCTATCCGCCGGGCAGCGTTACGCTTCCCAATCCGGCTCTGAAGCCGGAAACCGTGAAGAGCTTCGAACTGGGTCTCCGCAAAAGAATCGGCGAACGCGTCAGCGCGGACGCCACATTTTTCCAGAACTACGTGCATAATCTGATCTACACTTCGACCGATTACGCAGTCGACGCCACCGGAGCCACCAGCATTCCCGCTAACGCAGGGGCTTCCTATGCACGCGGTCTGGAATTGGGCATTCGCGAAAACCCTCTCTCCTGGCTGAACCTATCGGAGACCTATACTTTCAACGATTCCCGGATTACTCAGAACACGGCCGTGCCGCTGTCACAGGGCCGCTATGTGACCGGCGTCCCAAAGACAGTCGCCACATTCTCAATCCTTGGGGATCACAATCGCTGGACTGGTTCATTGGGCGGCCGCTACGTATCCAGGCTTTATTCCAGCAACACAAATACCGACATCGTCCATGGCGTGCCGGGCAGTTACGATCCTTACTTCGTGGCCGAAGCTACCGGCGGATACAGGCTCCCTCATGGTGTGACATTGTTTGCCACGGTGGAAAACATTCTGAACAGAACCTATTATCAGTACTACCTGGAACCGGGTCGCGCCGCTTACGGGGGACTGCGGTTTCATCTGGGGAGCGCCCATTAGATTATGAATCTGCTTCACCGCATCGTTCACAAACCTCGTACCGTCGCCGCGCGGGAGTGGCTGTTTCAGATTCACTTGTACAGCGGGCTGATCGCGGGCCTTTACGCGCTCCTGATCGGAGTTACCGGCAGCGCGCTCGTCTTTGCGCCTCAGATGCGGGACTGGCTTGATCGGGATCTTACCCGTGTTGCCGGTTCCGGCCCTCACATCTCCATCGACCAGGCTCTGGTTGCGGTCCGGGCGGCGCATCCCGGCTTTAAGGCGATGAGCATTCGCATGCCGGTCGATCCGCAGGACACGTTCCGGATTTCCGCCTCGCACATGGGCGGGCACCAGTACTTTGTCAATCCATTCAATGCCTCCATCGTTGGTGAGGGCGACACGAAGCAGGACCTGCTTGCCTGGCTGCAGCAATTGCATTTCAATCTTCTGGGCGGCACCACCGGCCGCGTGGTGAACGGGGTGGGCGCGCTGATGTTACTGCTCCTCAGCGGCACAGGCCTCATCATCTGGTGGCCCGGCAAAGCATTATTGAAACGGGCGGTCAGTGTGAAGTGGAAAGCTCGCTGGCCGAGGGTTAATTACGATCTGCACAGCGCTGTGGGATTCTTTACCCTGGCGTTCACGGTCATTCTCTCGGTTACCGGCGCCTATTACGCCTGGCCCAAAGAGTCGCAGAAGCTGGTGGGATGGTTTTCGCCCCTGCGGCAGAAGGCTGCGCCGCCGAAACTACGGAAACACGCCGAGGGTCAGGATCTTCCCCTCGGGCAACTCATGGAAATAGCGCGGCACGCTGTGCCGGGCGCCTGGGTGTCCATCGTCATGCTCTCTCATGGCCCCGGCGATCCGGTCAAAATCACCCTCATGGATGGCGGACCGCGCGAGTACCAGAACTCCAATTATGTTTACCTGGACCCGCGCAACGGGCGGATTGTCCGCGTTGACGATGTAAGGACACGGTCGGCGGGCGATGCGGTGATGGCATGGATAGGCCCTCTCCATTTCGGTACTTTCGGCGGCGGGACCACGGTTTATATTCTCTGGCTGCTTCTGGGACTCAGCCCTGCTCTCCTTGGCGTTAGCGGCATTCTCATGTGGTGGAATCGCGTTGCCGTGAAGAAGCTGAAAAAGTGGCGAGCGGGTCCCGTTCGCGAGGCAGTGGAGCAGTCGATCCACGCGGGGCAGCCCGTATCCCGGTCCGCATAGGAGACTTTATGAACAACACTCTTGCAGTTCTGTCGGCCCTGACGATTTTATCCGCGTCCGCATGGTCTCAGACGCAGCCCGTGACCATCGAATTCAGGGCCGTTGTCGGGTCTGAGGACTTCGCCTGCGGACGTTCTTATTCAGGCATCGGGACAACGCGATCGAGGATTACGCCGAAAGACTTCCGGCTCTACGTACATAGTCTCCGCCGGATCGATGAGAAGGGGGTGGAGGTCCCCATCGATCTCGAACAGGATGGCAAATGGCAGTTTGACGATGTCGCGCTGCTCGATTTTGAATCCGGTTCCGGAGGCTGCTCGAACGGCAACGTCGACATGAACATGGAGGTTTCCGGCACGGTTCCCGCCGGACATAAGTACCGGGGCCTGCGCTTCGCAGTCGGCGTGCCTTTCAACAAGAATCACACCGACCTGACCGCGATGCCTTCGCCACTGAATCTGACAGCGCTCAACTGGAGCTGGAATGCCGGCCGCAAGTTCGCACGAATTGAATTTGCAAGCACAGGACGGCCCACAGGCTATGTACTTCACCTGGGCAGCACCGGTTGCATGCCAAAGGGTTCGAAAACGACGCCGGCCACTTCCTGCGCGCAACCGAACCGCCCCGAAATCGCTCTCCGGGATTTCGACCCGGCTAACAGTGTTGTGGTAGCGGATCTTGCGGCTCTGCTGAAAGACTCCAACGTCGATACGACGAACGAGAAGTTCAAAAGCGGCTGCATGTCGAGCGTCAACAACCCGGACTGCGCGCCGCTTTTCGCTAATCTCGGCCTGCCGTTTGGAGACCAGCCGGCGCGACAGCCAACGTTCTTCCGGACCGGTTCCCGGAAGGGTGCGGCGATGTCGGCCGGCAGGTAAATTGGCTTAGCGAGCCAGTTCTTCGTAACGCGCCGAGACGAAATCCCAGTTGATGACGTGCAGGATCGCGGCCAGGTAGTCGGCGCGGCGATTCTGATACTTCAGGTAATAGGCATGCTCCCAGACATCGATGCCCAGCAAAGGCTTCATTCCGGATGACAGCGGCGAATCCTGATTGGGCGCCGAACTCAACACCAGCTTGTTCGTCTTGTCCAGCGAGAGCCAGGACCAGCCGCTTCCGAATACTCCGGTCGCACCTGCTTTGAGGCTGTCTTCCAGCTTGTCCTGACTGCCGAAGGTCTGATTGATCGCGGCCGCCAGTTTCCCTGAAGGTTTCTTCTGTTTCGACGCGGGCGTCAGAGTTTGCCAGAAAAGGCTGTGGTTGTAATGGCCGCCTCCCTGATTCCGAATCGCGGTTTTTACAGCGGCGGGCAGGGTGTCGAGGCCGGATACGAGATCGTCCAGGCTTTTGCCGGCCAGGGACGGATCGGAGGAGACGGCTTTGTTCAGATTATCCACGTAGGCCTGATGGTGCTTATCGTGATGGATCTGCATCGTCTGGGCATCAATGTAAGGCTCAAGGGCATCGTAAGCGTAAGGAAGCGGAGGTAGTGTGAAGGGAGTGCCGGCCGCTTTCAAGGACCTGGCTATCATGCCCAGCGCTGCGAATTGGATCAGTTCTCTGCGAGTCATAATCTCTTCTCTTAAGCGACGATGGTAGCTCATTTCAGGCGGGCAGAAGGCACCCGAAGGTGCGTCAAATTGCCGCACATCAGTCAGGTTCGATCGGACCTAAACTGAAGCGATGTCTCGAGGAGTCTTTGCCACCATTCTGCTGGCTTTTTCCGTTTGCCGCATATGCCTTGCGGAGGATCACGAGCTCGACAGGAAGGAATGGGCGAGGCTGGCGGAAACGGGCGACGCCGAGGCTCAATACCGGCTCGGCAATTTCTACGAAAACGGCTGGGGGATTCCGATTGACTATAAGACGGCGGCGGTCTGGTACCTACGCGCGGCATCTCAGGGTCACCGCGATGCGCAATTCAATCTCGGACTCATGTACCTGAATGGCCGCGGCGTGACGCGGGATGCCAAACAGGCGTCGGTCTGGTTGAGTAAGGCCGCTGAAGCGGGGGATGCATTCGCTCAATGCAACCTCGGCGCTCTGTACCAGCAGGGTCTGGGTGAGCCGCAGGACAATCGCCAGGCGATGAAGTGGTTTCTCAGTTCCGCCGGCCAGGGCGATTCCCTGTGTCAATACAACCTTGGTGTCCTGTATCTCGACGATGCCGCGATACGAGACGTTGAGAAAGCCCGATACTGGCTTGGTCTTGCGGCTGATCAAGGTCATGCGGCTGCGCAGTACAAGCTGGGATGGCTGTATTCCACCTCGCCCGAAGTCACACATGACTTAAGCAAGGCGGCGCTTTGGTTCCGGCGAGCGGCGGACCAGGGCGAACCTTTCGCGCTCTTTGCTCTCGGCTTGATGACGGCCAACGGTGAGGGCGCCGAGCAGGACTCCGTCGCAGCCTATGCATTCCTGAGCGCATCGGCGCGCAATGGATACCCGGCCGCACTGGATGCGCGGAAAGAACTCGAAGCGTCGATGACCACAGAGGAGATTCGTCGCGGACAGGAACTGGCAAGAACAGCGAAACCCCGAACGACCCCGCCCGAGGAATTGCCGCGAAAAGCTCAGTGACCGGGCGCGACAAATTGCCTCATGGTGTAGCTGTCCGAAGATCGGTACGCTGACTGAATGAAAAAGGAAAGCCTGATTCCGGCTGTCGTAGTCGGCCTCGCGGTGCTGGCGGTTGGCCGCATGAGTGACGCCCAGGGTGCGGCAGTCAACGATGCGGAAAAGCCGCGTTTCACCTCCGACGGAAAACTGCCGGCTCCGAAGAACTATCGCGAGTGGATCTTCCTCAGTTCCGGTCTGGGTATGACCTACGGGCCCCTGAGCAATGCCGCAAGCATACCGGATGATCCGCAGTTCGACAACGTCTTCGTGAATCCCTCCGCGTATCATTCGTTCCTGAAGACCGGCGTCTGGCCCGAGAACACAACTCTGGTGCTTGAGGTTCGCGGGTCGGCGAGCAGGTCGTCGATCAACAAAGGCGGCAGATCTCAGCAGGACGTCCAGGGTATCGAGGTCGAGGTGAAGGACTCGAAGCGATTTCCCGGCAAATGGGCCTTCTTCGATATGAGCGACGGCGTCGCCTCAGCCCGGCCTTTTGGCCCCCTGGAAGACTGCTACGTGTGCCATAGCGCAAACGGCGGTCGATAACACGTTTGTACAGTTCTATCCGACGTTGATCAAGGTCGCCCGGGATAGAGGAACTTTCTATGTTGGGAAGACTGCGGAATGACGACCGATTACACTGAGCGTTGACGATGCGCAACGCGCTGGTTCTTCTTTTGGTTGCCTGCATGGTTTTGCGAGGACACGATGCCCACGGGCATTCGTCCGCACCGCTCGAAGCGCGTCATCGGAAGAGCCCGCTGCCGAATCCCGGCGAACATCTTGAAGCCGGCAAAGCCGTCTATCAGGCGTCCTGCGCCGGATGTCATGGCGACGATGGCAGATCCCGAACCCGTCTGGCGGGCTCTCTGCCGGTGCGTCCCACAGATCTCTCCGAGTACCTCATGGAGTCGATGACGGAAGGTGAAATTTACTGGGTCGTGACCCACGGCATCGCTAAGAACATGCCCGCGTTCGACAGCAGCCTGAGTGAAACGCAGCGCTGGGAACTGGTGGTTTGGGTGCGTGAGTTGCGTGCCCGGCGAAGGGCGGTTGAGGTCGCCCAACTGGGGCCGTACCGGTGGGATTTGCCTCCGGGGTTTCCCTTTCCCAACGTACCGGCGGACAATCCGATGACCGAGCAGAAAGTGGAACTGGGCCGGTATCTGTTTTACGACCGGCGGCTTTCCGGCAACCAGACGCAATCCTGCGCTACGTGTCATCAGCAGGAGCGCGCATTCGCGGATTCGCGCGGGCATGGCGTTGGTTCCACAAAACAAATGCATCCTCGAGGGCCGATGAGCCTGGCGAACGTCGCCTACAGCCCGGTTCTCACGTGGGCGAATCCTAATATGCGCCGGCTGGAAAATCAGGCGCTGGTTCCGATGTTTGGGGACGATCCGGTCGAACTCGGGATGGGTGGCCGGGAAGATATCCTGCTGGCGCGCCTGAACAAGCAGCCGCGCTACTGGCGGCTGTTTTCGCAGGCATTCCCGGAACAGGCCGATCCTTTCACAGTGGACAATGTCACCAAAGCAATCGCTTCCTTCGAGCGGACGATTTTGTCGGGCGATTCGCCTTATGACCGCTATCGGCGCGGCGACGATCCGAACACCATCTCGGAATCCGCCAAACGTGGCGAGGCGCTGTTTTTCAGTGAGCGCCTCGAATGCTTCCACTGCCACGGCGGCTTTACGTTTACGGGCAGCGTCGATTACTACGGCAAGGGTTTTGCGGAAATCGAGTTTCACAATACCGGCCTGTATAACCTGAGCGGCAAATTCTCGTATCCCGAGCCCAACCTGGGTCTTTATAACTTCACGGCTAACCCCGAAGATGTTGGGAAGTTCAAGGCTCCCACGCTGCGCAATATTGCTGTGACGGCGCCCTACATGCACGACGGCAGCATCGCCACGCTCTCCGAAGCCATCGATCACTATGCGGCCGGCGGCCGGAAGATTGAAATCGGCCCGAATGCGGGCGACGGCTCCGCCAATCCGAACAAGAGCGAGTTCGTGAAGGCGTTCGAGTTAAGCCCGGGAGAGAAAGCGGATCTGTTGGAATTTCTGAATTCGCTGACAGATGAGACGCTGCTTCGCAATCCTGCCCTGTCGAATCCGTGGTCGATACCTGTTCACGGACACACTATGACCGAATCGAGTTACCCGCTTACCGGGGTTGTGGTCAGAGTCTTCGAGCAGGAAGGCACGATAGCGCTTTACTGCGATCCGGTGCCCGGCTTTATGGGCCCGATGAAAGGAAACTCCGTTATGGAGTTCCGGATTGGTGGGGGCGAGCAGGTAGCAGATCTGAGCCCCGGCCAGTCAATCACGGCAACTGTACGCAGGCAGGGGCGCGACTACGTCCTCTCGGAAATCGGACTGGCGCCGCATCTCGCCAGTCCCTGACGTTGACACCCTCAGAATCGGAGACGCAGTTCTGCCCACGCTCGGCGCGGCGCGCCCGGCGCCACGAACGTCACGCTCTGAATCGGATAATTGCCCGACTGCGGGCCTGCCCCGTATGCCGCATACTGGCGGGCGATGAACGTACCCTGCGCCGTCAAACCTGTATTGGAAAGCTGAGCAGCCGTGTAGTAGTGGCGGTTGAAAATGTTGTCGACCTGAAATGCGAACTGGAGCCGCCGCGTGAGATCGTAGTGTGCACGGAAATTCAGGACAGCGTATCCGGGCGACGTGCCGGGTACCTGATAGTACTTGCCATCAGCCTTGTAAGCGTTGTTCTCATTGCCGCGAGCGTAGGCGCTGGAAGCCGCATGGAGGTTGAAATCCAGAGCAAACTTTGAAGTAGCCTGAATGTCGAGAAAGGCTTTGCCGGTCTGCTTCGGGACGAGCGGAATGCGATTGCCGGGATGGATCGTAATCACACCGCCGATGCCAGGGAAACCGGAGAGCGCGATGTCGCTGGTGTTGTTCGCGGTGCCGTCGACCGTCTCGGTGGTTTCGTAAGTCGCTTCGAGGAATGTATAGTCGAGGCCGCCTGTGAAACGACCCAGGTGGCCATCCACGCTTGCCTCAACCCCGTGTCTGCGGGTTTTGCCGAAGTTCTTGAAATAGCCTGTGCCGGTTTGCTGCGAAGCCACGAACAGAATATCGTTTCGGTTTTCCGCCGTGAACGCTCCCAGATTCCAGTTGAAGTGATATTCGGTTTTGCCGCGCAGACCGGCCTGCCAGGTGCCTGTGACCACTTGCTTGAGCGGCGGGTCGCTGGCGAGCGCATTGGGCAGGTTACAGGGATTGAGGGGATCGGCACAACCCAGTTCGATGGAAGTAGGCGCCCGGTTTGCCTGGATGTAGCTGGCGTAGATATTCACCGATGAGACCGGGCTCCACGTCAGTCCCACCGCCGGATTGAAGCGGTTAAAGACATCCTTGCCCGTCAACGAGCCGGGTCCGGCCTGCGGCAGCAGGTGATCGGTGTTATCAATTACGTTCCGGTTGTAACGGCCCGATACGGTTATGTTGAGTGTCTTGCCGATGGACAGCGTGTCCGTGGCGAAGAGGCTGAAGGTGGGGCTGACGCCGTAAAGGTTCACCCGCGAGTCCACTGGATCACCGTTACTGTTGGTGGAGCCGTCCTCCCAAGAGGCTATCCCCGTGATAGTGCGATCAGGATTCAGATATCCGAACTGGGTGTTCTGTGTGAAGGTGACAGTGCCGCGGTCAAACGTGGAGCCGGCGGTGAACTGGTTATGGCCGGAGCCCTTGTGGAAGAGATCCGGTGAAGTCAACCAGGTGAACTGTCCGGAAAATCCGAACCCATTCTGACCTCGTTTTCCTCGGCGAGCGATACTAGTTCATCGAAGCGTGAACGCGGCAATCTCGTTCTCCTGTAAGGCGAACATCGTCCTGTCAATATCTTTCCATAGTGGAACTATTTTGACAACAGCTCAAATAGTCAGATAGATGGCCCTATCCAGCCGAAGGTGCCGGGTTGCGAGGCGAGCGCTGCACTAGAACTGCAAATCCGCCTCCTCTCGATACACCACGATGTCACAAAACGTACACGGCAGTCTTCTTGTTAGGCCGCTTTTTAACGCCGGTCATGGAGGTCTTCGGCCAGTGGCCGGTCGGTATGGAAATACTTCTTGTAAGCTTCGATCCAGTTGACGGCGATTTCACGCTGCGCTGTCGCCAGGTCCACTTCGCCGCGGCAAACGAGGTCGCGCAGATGGTCTTCGAGCGAGTCCTTGACGTGCGCGTTCCAGATCGTGGCACTGTTGGATTCGGGCCAGAGGTTGTGAATATCATCCGCACCCCCAAGGCCGGGAGTAATCAGGTAGTCCACCTCATATGCCCGTACCTCAGCGCTTCCAAGTCCATACTCTTTGAGAACAGCGCGCTCGAGTTCGCGCGGCACCGCCTTGTTCTTCGTATTCGCTGTGCGACACACACCCGCTCACGGTCCACAAGCACCGCTGCTCCTGGCGTTAATCGGGGATTGGGGACGGTGACCGTTGAGGCCCGTACGTGATGAGGTGCAAGCGATGGATAGACAATCAGCGCGATCAGCACGATGCACGCTGCTATCAGTGCGCCAAAAACCCAGCGGCCGAATGTACCGCGCAATGAAATCTGCCACCCTTCCGACCCGGACTTTTCAAGCTGGTTAATCCTGGCCCGGAGCAGCGCTCTCGGGCCGTCGGGTGAATGCACCTGCGGATCGATGGTTCGCCGGTATGCACGAACGAAATCCCCGACGGCGTCATTCAATTCTTGCCGGCGGGTTCTGCATGTCCAGCAGGCTGACAGGTGGGAGCGGACCCGCGCGGATTCGGACGCCGACAGCTCGCCGTCCGCTTCCAGCAGCAAATCGCGATCCGAGAGATGGCTTTGTTCACTGTGCATACATCACCTTCCGGAGGCGCGGTTGATTCGCGCCAGAGATCTTCCCAGGGAGACGGAAACCGTGCTGATCGAAAGGTCGAGGATCTGGGCAATTTCCCGGTGTCGGAGACCCTCGGCTCGCAGGTAAAGGCAGCGGCGATCGATCGCTGGAAGAGCGTTCAGGACAGCCGAAAGAGCTTCGCGGGACTGGGCGTCAGCTACCTGATCTTCGGGGTTGAGGCCGGGGTCTATCGCCAGATCTTCCATCAGAGCGAGAGACGAAGCCATAGTCTGCCGGTCCCTCCCATCGTCACGCCTTTTCCGCAACGCCAGATTGTGCGCAACGCGAAACAACCAACCTTTTAAACTATGCCGAGGCTTATCCCGCTGCAGATGCTGGAACAAGGCAAGAAACGCGTCCTGCACAATCTCCTCGGAATCGCAGGCCGGCAGGGCAAAACTGGAGAGGTAACGAAGCAGCGGTTCCCGCAACTCGTCGAACAGAGCCATGACGTCCTGCTCAACGGGTGTGCGACATGAAAGTGGAAGTCAGGCGGCCCGGCGGTCCTCCCAATAGTTTTCGAATCGGTTGTTGAGGATAGAGCAGCGAAGAGCGATGATGGCGTTGGCTCCGTTGACAGTCCAGAACATACCGGATTTTTTGAGGCGTGAGCCGATGACAGTCTTGCAGCCGGCTTCAATGACGCCGGAGCCGACGAACAGGCGCTGGCGTCGAAACTCGGGATAACGCATACGCTCGGCGTTGCGTTCGAAGTAGGCCGCTTCGATTCGGATGGTCTGCGCGATGACGGGCGTGGAAGCGTCGATCCGCCGATCCGCCTGAAGAAGCTCACCAGATTTTCGATCTTGCCAGCGTCGAGTTTGGGCTGATGGCGCAGAATCCATCGCTTCTGATGCGGAGCATCGCCGGGATGGAGGAGGCGCGCGATGTTCCAGAGATGCTGACGGGCATGGAAGAGATCGACGATCTGAATGGCACCGGGGAAGTGCTGGTCAGTATTGTTCCATATCCATTCGGCTCCGTCTCCAATGACGACCTTCTTCTCGGCGCGATTCCAGCCGCGGTTCCAGGCTTCGAGGTAGATCCGGTTGCCAAACTGGCTGGCGGTTTCGATTGCGCCGGTGTATGTTGTGGAGCCTGGGTTGCGAATGGGATAACCCTCGTCATCCCACCCGGTTTGAGTGAAGACGCAGCCGAACTTCACTTCGCGGGTGTGGGCTGGCTGTCCGTCCGATTTACCTGCTCGCCCCTCAGTCTCTTTTTTGACCACAGGAATGCCTGTGCCGTCCATCTGAACATAGAGAATCGGAATCGATTCTCCGATGGCGATCGGCAGATGCAGTTGCAAGGCCTGATTGACGGCGGCCTGTTCGCGTCCGGCGATGTCCGCGCCGATGGCCTCTGCTGTCCTCTCGACGGCTTTGGCAGTTACCTTGAGATCGGCGAGCATCTCAAGCTGCCGACGTCCCTGATCGAATGAATTCTCCGAGCCAACCATTGCCATCATGCGCCTGACAGCAGGCGACAGGTCCGTATTTTCGATATCGAGAGAGGCATCGGCGGGGAACTGGCCGGTATGACATTGCGGACAGAGAAACCAGGGACGCAGCAACTCTGTTTCGCCCAGAGCGGTCAGCAGATGCCGCGAGCGCATCTCGCGAAAGCGGGCCTTGTGGCCGCAGGGGCAGGGTATCTCTCGCTCATCCGGACCCGGGGGCTCGTACTGCAGCAACTGGCTTAATGCAGTCGCTCCGGCCCGATGCAGTGCCGACCGCAGTGCCATCTCGACTGCTTCGAGATCGAGCGTCCCGGCTTTGCGCCGATCCTGAAAGACGATTCGAAGCAGCCCGCTTACTTCGCGCTCAATTTCCTGGCGGATCGTTTCGGAAGTTTTTTTTCCTGGGCGGACAGAGTGTCCTCCACCGGGCGTGCCTGGCAGATCTTCAGGTTGACATCGAGGAAACTGCGACTTAACTCCTGATACCTGCGGAACTCCGCTACTTCCATTTCTGCTTTGCGAACTGCGGCCGGGGTGGGCAGCGCCTCACTGACGGACTTACCCCGAACCTTACGTGTCAGACGAGTGGTAGGACCATGGCCCGGATCGTCGGGCTGTGCGCAATGGCAGGTTGGCTTGCCACAGCGACGAACGATCGCAGTCACCGAGCCTGGACGAAGGTCGCCCAGCCGGGAGAATTTCAAAACGAGTTCAGTACGACGTTGTTCGAGATCAGTAAGGGCTTCGGTCATGTACGGGTTCCTCTGAGCGTATTATATACGTTCAGATCAGGCCCGCAAAAAAAGAGCGCGGCCTCTGCCCGCACTTTCATGTCGCACACCCCTGCTCAACCGCCGACGGGCGCTGAGTGCAGGATGGGCATCCGCGGGCGCAACGTCGTTCAGAAAAGCGGAGTTTCGAAGAATGGTCTTCATACCGGCTTCTACATGCATATTCCGAAGACCGCGTTTTTGCTCGCGGAAATTTTCCCTTACTAGGCTCTAGGAACTAGTGTCATGTACGACAAATAGGTTGCAATAATAATACTGATGTGAGAACCTGGGTCTGGATATGGCCAGACCGGTTTCACGGCTCGAACTCAAACCAGAAGAACGCAATGAACTGGAGCGCCGGGTGCGGGCGAAGACGACGTCGGTTCGCGATATTCTGCGGGCGCAGATCGTGTTGCTGCGCGCGAAAGGCAAACGGGAAGCGGAAGTCGCCGAAGAGTTGAAGACCAGCTTGACGACGATTTCGAAGTGGTCGCAACGGTTCGGCGAGAAGGGATTGGAGGGGCTGAGAGATCAGTCGGGCCGTGGGAGAAAACCGTCTCTTGCAACGGAGAAGATACGAAAGGTGGTCCTGGAGGTGACGCGACCTCCGGAGGGTCGGCAGCGCTGGAGCGTTCGCTCGATGGCGCGGGCTGCGGGCATGTCTCCGGACAGCGTTCACCGCCTCTGGAAACAGAACGATCTGAAGCCACACCTTTCGCGAACGTTCAAGCTGAGCCGCGATCCGGAATTCGAGCGGAAGTTCTGGGATGTGATTGGGTTATACCTGAATCCGCCGGATAAGGCGCTGGTACTTTGCTGCGACGAAAAGAGCCAGTGTCAGGCACTGGAGCGGACACAGCCTGCGCTGCCGTTGGGCATCGGCCACATCCGCACCCGGACGCATGATTACATTCGACACGGCACCATTACGCTGTTCGCCGCGCTGAACTACCTCGACGGGAAACTGCTGTCCCGTACCGAGGAGCGGCACACGCATGTGGAATGGCTGCGCT
This sequence comes from Terriglobia bacterium, assembly GCA_963719785.1. GTDB lineage: Bacteria > Acidobacteriota > Terriglobia > Bryobacterales > Bryobacteraceae > BOG-234. The sequence goes on along the minus strand of CAVRCX010000015.1, from coordinate 39,448 downwards.
TTCTCAAACAGATAGACCGGGAAGTGCCAAAGCATCTGGGGTTACATCTGATCGTGGATAACTACGCAACACACAAACACGCCGCGGTCAAACAATGGCTAACCCGCCATCCCCGCTTCAACATACACTTCACGCCAACCGGCAGTTCATGGCTCAATCTGGTGGAGCGCTTCTTCGCCGACCTTACCCAGGACTGCGTACGCGATGGAAGCTTTACAAGCGTCCCGGCGCTGGTCAGATCCATCGAGCAATACCTGATGGCCCGAAACCGGGAGCCACGCCGGTACCTGTGGAAAGCCAAAGGCGAAGAAATCCTCGCCAAAATTCAGCGCGCCCGCGAAGCCCTCACTGCGGCAGGCGTTAAATAAATCTATTTATCGGACATGACACTAGGTCTGGCCGCGCGGTCTCGGTTTATCGCTACGTCAGAAGCTGAACCGCAAGCCTCCCCATATGCCGATCGGAGCTCCTGGCGCGAAGAAGGTCGAACTCCGTATCGGGTAGTTCCCATCTCCGCCGCCGCGAATCGCGGGAAAAGGCCGACCAACGAAATTGTAGTTGTTATCGAACGGCGTGTTTCCGAGTACCGCGGCAGTGTAGTAGTGATGATCGAGGACGTTGTTCGCCTGGACGAAAATCTGAAAGTGCCGTTGTACCTGATAGCGGGCTCCCAGGTTGGCCACTACATAGCCGGCTGAGTATCCGGGCCCGAGATAGTAGACTCCATCCGGCTTGTCCAGGTTGTTTTCATTTCCACGTGCGTACGACCGCCCGGCGCCGACCACTTCGAGATCGGCCGTCAATTTTGAACTCGCAGCGAATTCCACGAAGGCCTTTCCGATGTTTCGTGGAATCTGCGGAATAAAGTCCCCGGGAGTGATGTGAATATTGTCGTCCACGCCATAATAACCCTGCAAGGCGCCGTCATTGGAACTGTTGGCGCCTCCGTCGATCGTCTGGGGGCTTTGATAGGTCGCGTTCTGGAATGTGTAATTCCCGCCCAGCACGAAGCGGTTGAACTGTCTGCTCACATTGAATTCCACTCCATCGCGGCGAGTCTTGCCGAAATTCGCGAAATATCCGAGGCCGGTGGTGTCGGAGGAAACGAAAAGAAGATCGTTATAGTTCTGTGAAAAGAAACAATCCGCGTTCCAGCGGAGTTTGCCTCCCGCGTTGCGCGCCCCGCCTTCGAATGTGCGTGTCACCACCTGGTTCAAAGGTGGATCGGCCGAGAGGGAATTCGGCAGGCTGCACGGAAAATTCGGATCGGCACAACCGAGTTCAATGGTTGTGGGAGCCCGGTTGGCCTCCGAATAGTTGAAATAAAGCGTTGCGAAACGGGCGGGACTGTAAGTGAGACCCGCCGATGGATTAAAGCGCTGAAATACGTAATCGCCGTTGAGCGAACCCCGGCCCCCGTCGCTTCCATTAGCGCCGGGAATGGAGCCCGGAATCCGGTCAAGGTTCTGCAGGTGTTCATGGTTATAGCGGCCGGATACTGTGAACGTGAACCGGCCTGCTTTGAAGGTATCGGTGAAAAAAACGCTCGGCGTTCTGACGATCCCGTGCAGATTTACCCGTCCGTCGACCGGGACATCGTTTGAGTTGTTGGTGCCATCTTCGTAGAAGGGGATGGTGGTGATCGTAACTCTGTCAGGATTCAGATATCCATACTGGACTGCCTGCTGAAAAGTAACCCCGCTTCCGTCGAAGGCGGCTCCAGCGGTGAAGGTGTTGCGCTCGGTTTTCCAAGTCGCCTGGCCGGTGAATCCGTAGTTGTGTTCGTGTGTCCACTCCCGCGTGACGGTGGCGTCGCACTTCTCGACCGGCTCGTTGTGAGAATACGCTTCGCCAAGGCATCGCCAGTACGGGAAGGGCTCTGTTGTGGCGTTCCCGGTCGTCGGAAATCCCGAATAGCCGGCGGCCGTGAGCGCTGCGGTGTCGCCGGCGCTCAGGTTGTACAGGGATTCATCGAAAGAGTTGTTGTTGAGATTCGGGTTGGTTGTGTCACTGCGAATGTAGCGGAAATAAGCGTTACCGCTGAGCGTGAGTTTGCTGGTCAGCTGATGGCTCAAATTCAGCGTCGACGAGGGCGAGCGGTTCCAGAAAGCATCCGTTACCGTGTAAACGCTGTTCCAGTTCTGCGCGAGCCAGCGCCCGTCCTGAACCCCGTTGCCGGCAAGGTAGTTGTCGGCGTACGAGAAGCCAAGACTGATGAATCCCTTTTGCCAGCGCTGACCGATTTTTCCGAAACCCTGGCGGACCTTCGAGGGCGAAAACTGGCGCCATCCGTCCTCTGTGAACAGAGTCCCAGCTCCGTAATAGTTGAATCCACTCTTCGTAGCGCCGCCATACTCGCCGGAGCCTGTGACGCGGCCCCAGCTGCCGCCTTGCAGCTCCAACGAACCACCCGGGGCGGTCAGGCCGTCCTTGGTCTGCAGTGCAATCGCACCGCCCATGGTGTTCAGTCCGAAGACCGGATTGGAACCCGGCATCAGCGCAACTTCGGAGATCGCGATTTTAGGGATGAGGTCCCATCCCACAACATCGCCCAGCGGCTGGTTCTGCCGAACACCATCCAGATAAACCGATAGGCCCTCAGGTGTACCGAGAAGCGGAGATGCCGTATAACCGCGGAAATTCACGTCAGGCTGGAAGGGATTGCCCTGGTTCTCGTTGATGTGAACGCTGCCCAGACTCTTATTGAGGAAATCGTCGAGGCTGATAGCACCGCTCTGCCGAATATCGCGGGCGCTGGCCGTTTGAACATTGCCTGGAATGTCATTGACAGGGATTCCAGTGCCCGGAACCGGGGTCGACTCGACGACATCAATGCGCGCCGCCTGCGATGCAAGCGCCAGAGTTACCGTTCGCGACACGACGATCGATTCAGGAACGGCGATCGCAATCGATTGTGTCGCGAAGCCCGCTTTCGAAACCTCCAGCCGGTAACGTCCCCCCGACAGTTCGGAGAATGTGAAGAACCCCTGGGGATCGGTGTGAAATGGGCGAACTCCCCCCGGACCGCTCAAATTCCCCGATGCGTCTGTCGAGGCGCCGGATGGATCCTTCACCTCGAGGTGGATCTGCGCTGTCGGTTTTTGCGCATACAGCACCAGAGGCGAACAGAATCCGATAAATGCCAGGCTGAGAAGAAACAGGCGACGCGCCAATGAGTCCATATAGTTCAGGTTCCTCGACGGAGGTATTTGTTCACTATTTTTTTTCGCGGCCCGAAAAAACTCTGAACAGAACACGCGCCCGAGGAACTTAGAATATGAAGAGCCTCATGCCGCCCCGCTTTCCCGGTTCGTTTGCCCTGCCGTTGCTGCCGATCGGATCGGCCGGCCGATGCACGGATGCGCGGGAGAAACTGCACGAAGAGATCGCGGCTGTTTACGACCAGCTACGCGACCCGCTACTTCGCTACCTGTGGACTTTCGGCCTGGAGATTCAGGACAGCGAAGAAGTGCTCCAGGATGTTTTCCTGTCTTTGTTCCGGGATCTCGATCGCGGCAAGCAGATCGATAACGTGCGCGGCTGGCTGTTCCGCGTGGCGCACAATCTGGGGCTGCGAAGGCGTAACCGAGCCCGCCGCGGGGCGGAGACCCAACTGAATACGGGGAGTGGCGAGCAGACTGTCGATCCGGCGCCCAATCCCGAAGATCGCCTGGCGAACCGGCAGACGCGGGAGCGCGTGACCGCTGTTGTAGAAGCATTACCGGAGCAGGACCGGCGATGCCTGTTTCTTCGGGCCGAAGGGCTGCGGTATCGGGAAATCGGTGAGATTCTCGGTATGTCCCTCGGCGCTGTATCCCTGTCAATGACTCGAACCCTGGCGCGTATTGCGCGGGCAACGGAAACGTGAAAGCCGATATGAAGTACCCCGATTCGCATTTTTCCGATCAGCAATTACTACTCGATCTGGAAGGGGAACTTCCTGGCCGCGAAGCAAAACTCGTGCGAGAGCATCTGCTGGCTTGCTGGGAGTGCCGCGTCCGCAGGCAGGAACTGGAAGGGGCCATCGCCGATTTCGTGCGGGTCCACAAGCGCGAACGGGAACCGGAATTGCCGTCGGCGGCCGGACCGAGGGCTCTGCTCAAAGCACGGCTGGCGGAATTGTCGTCCGACCGCCCCGCGTGGTTTTCCCGGCTGCGTTTTCTGCGAACGGCAGGTGCGATTCTGGCGGTGCTGGCCCTCGGATCCGTGGTCATCCGCCTCGGAATGGACCGCCAGAACAGCCTGAACCAAGGCGCAGGGCTTTACTATATGCCGGATGCCCGCCTTACGCCGGGGGCCACGCTGCTTCTCAACAGGTCGGTGGTGTGTTCTGAGTCCGGTGAAGGAAATAAGGCCGTTCCGGTTACGCTCCAGCGCGAGGTCTTTCAGGAGTACGGGATTCCGAAAGCCGACCCGCATGCGTACGAAGTGGATTACCTGGTCACGCCGGCCCTCGGCGGTGCCGACGATATCCATAATCTGTGGCCGCACTCCCATTCGGCCACATGGAACGCCCGCGTGAAGGACGCGCTTGAAGACCGGCTTCGCACGATGGTTTGCGACGGGACTCTGGATCTGGCCGAAGCGCAGCAGGAAATCGCCACCAACTGGATTTCCGCATACAAGAAGTACTTCCATACCGATGAACCGCTTCCGGAGCATCGGAAATAAGATGCGTCACGGCGTATGGGGCCTGATGTTGCCGATGCTGTTCGCCCCGTCTGCGGCGTTGGGTTGCCACTGCCAGACATCCTTTGCGCCCTGCAACGAGGCAGCGATCAGTAACCTCGTTTTCATCGGGACTGTGGAATCGATATCCCCGGTTTTCCTCAGCCGTTGGAACCGGACCAGCCATATCTCGCTCCAGTCGCTTAACGACGCGTACCTCGATGCGCAGGACCACCCTTCTACTGGTGCTCTCGGCCGGCTGAGGACGGCGTACCTGAAGGCTTTCCCGGACCTCGGGCCGGAGGAGAGGGAGCGCCTGCAGGCAGCAAAGACCGCCTTTGATGTCTCCTCCGTCTTTTATTCCACGCTCAATGGCGGCATGAAGGTCCGGTTTAAGGTCGGAACGCTCTTCAAGCATGAGGAAGCGGATGACGACGACGTTCCGGCCAAACCGCAGGTGACTAAATCCGAAGCGAAAGCCAAAGCAAATGACGGCGACGACGATGACGATAAGAAGAACATTGTTCCGACGCCGGCCCGCAAAGACGACGATGATGACGACTACTTTGAAATCTCCACGCCCTTCGGCGATTGCGGTATCGAGTTTCAGGTCGGCGAAACCTACCTGGTATATGCCGATGACGACGAAGAGACCGGCAACCTGTCGGCCACGGTTTGTACAAGGACCCGACGCCTGACGGACGCCGGAGAGGACCTGGGCTATCTGTTTTTCTACAAAGAGCATCGCGAGCAATCGACACGGCTGGAAGGCTTCACCACCACCGACGTTGGCTATCAACTCGAACTCAACAAGATGAACGACCCCACCTCGATGAAGTCTCCCGTGCCAGGGCTCGTCCTCGAATTGAGTTCCCAGGGACTTACAAGGTTCACCACATCCGACAACAAAGGAAGATTTGTCTTCGACGGACTGGCCGGGGGCGAGTATTCGCTCACGGCATTCGACGGCGACTATCCCAAGAAGCAGAACCTGCGGGCGGGACCTCAGAAGTTTTCCCTGGAGCCGGAAAGCTGCGCGCTGCAGGTTCTGGTCGTTCATGACCAGGGTTCCCGCTGACATCGCAAAAATAAACAATGAACAAATCGGCGGGCCGCGGAACTTTCTATTTAGGGGTCTTGCGCCCCAAAGGAGAAAACCTTGTCCCCCATCAGGAGTTTGTTTCTGCCCGTTTGCCTTCTGGCGCTCTGTACTGCTTGTTCGAACCCGGCACCGGTTCAGAAGGCTGAGGAGAAAAAGCCAGTCGAGTCCTCGGCCTTCCGGCTTTACGTGACCAACGAAGTCTCCGGAGACATGACGATCATCGACTCGGCGACCGGCAACGTGATCGCGACCGTACCGCTCGGCAAGCGGCCCCGAGGCATTCACCCCAGTCCCGACCGCAAGACGATTTATGTAGCTCTGAGTGGATCGCCCATCGCAGGTCCTGGCGTCGATGAAGACTCGCTTCCGCCCGCCGATCACAGCGCCGACGGCATTGGTGTCTTCGATGTCGCTCAGCAGAAAATTGTGCGTGTTCTCAAGGCGGGTTCGGACCCCGAGAACTTCGACGTCAGCAAAGACGGCACGCAGTTGTTCATCTCCAATGAAGATGATGCGGCAGTCAGCGTTGTCGATGTGGCCTCGGGAACTGTTGTGAGGTCGGCGAAGGTGGGTGAGCAGCCCGAGGGCGTCAAGGTCACTCCGGACGGAAAGCTGGTCTACGTCACATCTGAGGAGACAGGGACCATCGGAGTCCTCGATCCGGTAGCGGGCAAGATCCTGAAGACTTTCAAAGTAGGCCACCGGCCGCGGTCGGTCGCCTTCATGCCCGATGGCACAAAGGCATATATCAACGCAGAGAACGACGGCACTGTGGTCGTAGTGGACGCGGTGAAGCAAAAAATGACCGGCGCCATTATGCTCGGCAAGCCAGGCGAGATCAAGCCGATGGCGGTTCTGCTTTCCCCCGACGCGTCAAAGCTCTACGTGAGCACGGGCCGCGGACATCGGGTGTTCACCATCGATACGGCGACCGATAAAGTGGCGGGCTCGGTTGAAGTCGGGCCACGCCCCTGGGGAATCGCGCTTTCACCCGATGGCAAGACTCTTTACACAGCCAACGGGCCTTCCAATGACATTTCCGTGGTGGATGTCGCCACAAATACGGTCGCGCGGAAGATCAAAGCGGGCGGAAGCCCGTGGGGCGTAATCGCGCTTGATCGTTGAGGGAGCGATGCTGCGGCCGATCAGCACTACCCGCATGATCCGACTGGTCATACTCCTGGCCTGCGCGATCTTCTGTGCGGTGATTGCTCCCGGTACGCTGCATGCTTTACGGCGTGAAGAATTCGTGCCCGCGGTGATATTGGTTTCGGTGGTGGTTGTAACCGTTCGCGTGCTCGTTGGGCATAACAGGAGATAGTAGGCAGAACACAGCGCGAGAATCTCAGAAAGTACAAAAATAGACTGAACAAAACGAACCTCGCGGGAACTCTGTCTGTAGAACCCTGATTCCCTTCGAGAGTCCCTATTGAGCCGCCTTACTTCGTACCTTATTATTGCCGTATATTCAGCCGGCCTCGCCACGCCGGCACTCGCCCAAACGGCACAGCTGAGAGGAAGGGTTACCGATCCTCAGCATGCCGTTGTAGCTGGCGCGGAGGTGCGCGTTGCCAGCGAAACGAACGGCTCCGCGCGCCGTGTCCTGACTGACAGCGAAGGTCTGTACTCGATTCCGTTTATCGCGCCCGGTTCCTACCGCATATACGTCGCGGCCCCGAAGTTCCGCACAACCGCAAGCGAGGCGATCACTCTCTCGGTCGGTCAGTCGCCTGTGTTCGATGTGCAACTGGTGGTCGGCGATGCACACGACCAAATCACCGTGGAATCGTCGTCTCCCACGCTGAACACCACCGACGCCTCAGTCGGAACAATCATCGACCGCGATTTTGTGCAGAACATACCGCTGAATGGGCGCAGCCTGCAGGACCTGATCGCACTGACCCCCGGTGTGGTCACGCAGAATCCACAGAGTGGCAGCACCGTTGGCGTTAATTCCGATTTCAGCGTGAATGGGCAGCGAACGGAATCGAACTACTACACGGTCGACGGTGTATCCGCAAATATCAACGCCGGGAATGCCGGAGGAAACTATTCCCTCGCGACCAGCGGATCTCTTCCCGGCGGAACGGCGCTCGGCACAACCCAGTCTTTGATTTCGGTCGATGCGCTTCAGGAATTCCGTATCCAGACTTCAACGTTCTCGGCGGAATACGGCCGCGTGCCTGGCGGACAGGTAATGCTGGAGACACGATCGGGAAACTAACCGGATTCACGCCAGTGGATACGAATACCTGCGGAATAATTACTTCGACGCCAACAACTGGTTCAACGACCAGCTCGGCGTTCCGACCGCACCGCTGCGCCAGAACGATTTCGGCGGTACCATCGGTGGACCGGTCTGGCTCCCCCATGTTTACGACGGCAAAAACAAGACGTTTTTCTTCGTCTCGTACGAGGGCCTGAGGCTCATACAGCCCCAGCCGGCGTCCGCACAGTTCGTGCCGTCGCTCTCTTTGCGCACCGCCTCGACGGGTCTTGTCCAGTCCATACTCAATGCCTTTCCCCTTCCCACGGGACCAGAAGCGACGGTGGCCTGCAACAACAGTACTTACCCGTGCGGCGGCGCGCCCGTCGGCTCGAAAGTGCCGAGTGGGCTCGCCCCATTCTCGCTACCTTATTCGAGCCCGAGCCACGTCGACTCGACGAGCGCCAGGATCGACCAGGCGATTACTTCAAAGATTTCTCTTTTCTTTCGGGCTGGCATTACTCCCACCTCCACCACAACCCGGTCGCTCTCCGCCGTGAGCCCGCGGCAACTGAACTCGCAGCAGTATACGCTTGGTCTCAACGCACAGATCTCGAATCGGTCTACCAACGAGTTCAGACTGGGCTACGCACGAAGCGACTCTGCAATCGCCGGACACCTCGACAACTTCGGCGGCGCCGTCCCTATCGATCTGCCCGCAGTCATGGGCTCGACTGCGCCAGGGGTCGAACCGCTCTTCTTCGAAAACATTTCCGGCGTCGGCTATTCGCTGCTTGCGTACCTGACAACAACCGCAAAGATGAGGCAGTGGAACGCGCTGGACACCGCGAGTGTCGCCCTTGGCCCCCATCAATTTAAGTTCGGAGTCGACTATCGGCGCATCGCGTCGCCGACTACGCTGCCCAACGTTCTGGAAGCGTATTACACCAGCAGTCAGGCGATTCAGAACAACAGCGCCACGCAACTCGTTTTACAGAAGGAGTTACCGGGAACTCCGACATTCACGGAATTTGCGGCTTTTGCTCAGGATGAGTGGCGTATCTCGTCACGTCTGAACGCCTCGTTCGGCGTGCGCTGGGAGGTCGATCCTCCGCCTGTAGGCCAAAGCGGTAATAGTGCGTATACATTGCAGGGAGATCCCGGTGCGCCTTCGAGTCTGACGCTTGCTCCCGCAGGCACCGCACTGTGGCACACGACCTGGTTCAACTTTGCCCCCAGGGCGGGTTTGGCGTGGGTTGCCCGAAACAAGGCCGGTTACGAAACTGTTGTGCGGGGCGGCGCCGGGATATTCTTCGATACCGACTTCGCGCAAGCCGCGATGGGATTCTCGGGACTTGGCTTTATTGGCTCCAACTCGTTGGTCAACCAGCCGCTGCCGGCAACATCATCGCAACTGAGCTTCAGCCCGTCCGTTACGCCGCCGTATACCAGCACAACTGTGTATGCGTTCCCGGCTCATTTGCAACTGCCGTATACCATTCAGTCGAATGTAAGTGTCCAGCAGGCTCTGGGGGCGCACCAGTCCCTGACGGTCTCGTGGGTGGCTGCGGAAGGAAGGCGTTTACTTGCGGAGCAGGAGTTTATGTTCGGCAAGATCAATCCGAATTTCGGAACGATCATCTTCTATGACGCGAATCTGACATCGGACTATCAGGCCCTGCAGTCCCGATTCCAGAGGACGATGGGGCGCGGATTGGCAGCATCGTTGGCCTGGACGTGGTCCCATGCGATCGACTATGAATCGAACAGCCAGGTGCTTCAGCCGGTTCGCGGTAATTCTGATTTCGACGTCCGTCAAAACGTTCAGGGTGGATTCACGTGGGATGTCCCGAATCCACTCAGAGGAAGTGCGCGTTTCCTACTGGAACACTGGGGGCTGGATGGAAGACTGAGCTTCAGGACGGCGCTTCCTGTTGCGGTGGCGGGGAGCCTTGCAACCGATCCGGCCACAGGAAGCTATTATCGTGGCGGCCTCAACTTCAATTCGGGCGTGCCTTTGTATCTCTACTCGGCGGGGTACCCAGGCGGCCGGGCCATTAACAAAGCGGCGTTCAGTCTGCCGGCAACTACTTTGTCCGGCAATGCGCCCAGGAACTTCGTTCGCGGTTTCAACGCAGACCAGCTCAACTTTGCAGTGCGGCGCGAGTTCCCGCTTGCCGAAGGCCTGCGTCTGCAGTTCAGGGCCGAGGTGTTTAACATTCTGAACCATCCGAACTTAATATATTCGGAGGGCCGGGCTGGATGGATTCCGCAGGCTTCGATATCGATGCGAAATACCCGGTCACACCGGGCCGGTCGCGACTTGAAGAGTTGAACATGAGGCGGCTCAGGCTGCAATCACTCCTCGAAGACAGGTTCGGGCTGAAGACTCACATCGAAACGCGTGAGATGCCGATCTATGTTCTGACCACTGCGAAGGGCGGCCTGAAAATGAAGCGGGCGCCCTGCGACCCGATTGAGACCGCATGCCTCGCTCAGCTGGCGGAAGCCATGCAGTCGTGGGCCCGGCCAATCAACGGCGCGTGGGAGCCGGTGGACCGGTTCCTGATCGGTCTCGCCACATACACCAATGGAAACCGCGCGATCGTCAATAAAACCGGACTCTCGGGAGTATGGGACATGCACATGCAATGGGCCTATCAACCGCCCCCGAGTGCGTCGGACATCGGGAAGCAAAGCGAGCTGCCTGAGCCAGGAGAATCGATCTTCAGCGCGCTTGAAAAGCAGCTTGGGTTGCATCTCGGATCGGCCAGCGGTCCGGTGAAGGTCCTTGTCATCGATCACGTCGAGAAGCCAGGCCCGAACTAACTAATGTCCAGGTCGTTCCTGGACATTCCGCCGAGACAGTACAAAAAAACGGAACAAATTCGTCTCCGCATGAACTTTCTTTGTAGGACCTCAAGTCGGGTCAGAAAGTGTTTCCCCCATGCGCGCCATCGCCTAAACAGGAAAAAGGGAAGCGCAGCCGTATTCAGCCGGGTTCGGCAGGCTAACTCGAATCCGCGTGCCAGTCTCGCGCCTCTGCCGGGAATTCCTGTCGTGCTTTCCTCCTGATAAGGAGGCAGGTGCGCCGGGCCGTTTTCGTTCAGGGAAAGCACCGAAGTGACGGTATTCCGCTGATTGTAACCCAACAAAGTTCCAGCCGACTCGGATCCGGTAACTTCCGTGCCGCTGATAACGGCCCCGCGTCAAGTTGCCGCGATCCTCTAACCAATCGGAGGTTCCACGTAGTTACTCTTCACGAGATCCCGATTAACTTGAGCATAATTTCAGAGAAATAACTACCGGCGAATCGCTATTTGGTGGAAGCTGTACTATCGCTTGAGCGCCTGGAACTCCAGCGCGGAGTGGTTGTAAGCCGACTCGAGTTCTGCCAGTAGTTTCGTCATGGCCGGGGTCGGCGCGTCGCTGGCCCCGTCGATCAGACTGAACAATGCCTGCAGTTGTTCAGAGACACGGCTGCCTGTGAGGGACGCCCGAAAACGCGTCCACTCCGGAGAATCGGTATGGCGGGCGCATTCCCGAAGCATGTCACCGGTGCCGCGAACCATGCCGGAGATTTTCTCCAGAGTCTGCCACTCTCGTTGAAGGTCGGCGACCGAGACCTTTAGTTCGGGGTCCAGTTCGACCTTGACTTTCTGCTCCGATGTGGTGGACCCGGCCGTCATACGAATCGTGTAGATTCCCGGCAATACCTGCGCTCCGCACGGTGCTCCCCCACCGCCGCCTCCTTCACCACCGCCGCGCCGTCCACCACCGCCTCCTGGCAATGCGGTAGCGCGCAGATCCCATGCAATGCGATGCACTCCCGGAGTGCGCTCATTTGCAGGCGCCGGGATCGAACGGAGCACCTTGCCGGCCGCATTCAGAACCTCTATACGAACATCGTCCGTTTGCCCCGGCAGATAGTAATTCAGAATCGCGCCATACGCCGGATTGGCGGCGGCAAACTCCGTGTCGCCTCCGCCTGCGCGCGTTGCGCGCACGGTATAGCGGAGAGCCGGGCGGATTGGGAAGATGGTGGCGGAATGGACGGCTGCGATCTGCTGAACGGGCGTCGCGTCGTCGAGAATATAGATGCCGCGCCCATGCGTGGCCAAAAGGATATCGTTCTTCTCGGGCTGCTGGAAAATATCGCGGACCGAGACATTCGGCAGATTCGCCAGATTGAAGCGCGACCAGTGACCTCCGGCGTTGCCGGCTGCCAGATATAACGCAAATCAAGCTGTGTCCGCCTTGCAAACGAACGGACCAGCTGGAACAGCTCGTCCGAGGAACCATCGTCGCAAACCAAGAGTTCGAATGTGCAGGCACATTTCTGACAGCAGATCGAATCCAAGAACAAAGCAGCAAGGTGCTCTTGGTTGTAGAACGAAACGACTAAGCTGACGTCCGGCGGCCGGGCCGGGCCGACGGGGATCGGTGACGCCATTGGCGTATTCATCTCAATTCGCATCAGGAGTACGGGCCGCGCTTTCGACAATGAGGAAGTCTATCGGCATGTGGCCATTTTGAAGGCGGAGGCCTAGCTGCTCTCGCATAGCTGTACCGAGAGGAGGCAATTTATCGCCAGGAGCCGCAAGTGTATTCTGATCCACAATGCCCAAAGCAGTGGCTAATTGCTCTTGTTGAAACTCATCGGGAGTCCAGTCGAGGGTAAAACCATATGCTTGCTTCGCGGAGGTCCGGTCTACAACAGGTTTGTCGACAAAGTTGGAAAGAACGTCGGCGACCTCACCCATCTTGGCGTGACGTACGACTAAGTGGCCCCATGTCAAAGTAAACGATGAGCCTAAGCCATCATCTGGCTGGACCTTGATGCCAGAGTCGACCGTTGTAAGCTCGTAAACAGGTTTGTCGGCCTGGTCCAAACGCATCACGAGGTGAAATCGCTCCTTGAGAAGCTCGCGTAACATTTCTCGATTCTGATCCGGAGTGGCGCCCGGCGGCTTTGTGGCGGAAACGTCGAAATGATCCGAAGCAAGCCATCGCGGCCCTTTGATCTGATACTCCTTCAGCTTATAGGCCTGTGCGAGTATGTCGCGTAAAGTTTGGTTTCGGATCATAATTTGGCCCGGGACAGAGTTAATTCTCATCATCGAGGGGCCACCTGCTTCCGCGGAAGGCTTTACAGCCGCTGCCTCGAAGTGCATCGCAGCAGCTTTCTCACTCTGAGAGCGCGCACAGAGTGCAGACATACAGAAAGCCAAAAACAGTCGTGTGATCATAAGTCTTTCTCCTCAACCTCATCCCGTATCAAAGATACGAACACACCCACTTCCGTCCCGAGGTACAGCACCTGGGGGTTCTTCAGATCTTCGCGCAGCACCCAGATAAAAGCATCTGCGGGAAGGCCCTCGACGATGCTGCTCCATGTCTTGCCGGCATCTGTCGTCCTGAACAAATACGGACGCATATCGTCGAGCATATGCCGGTCGAAGCCCGCGTAGACCACATTCTCACTGGCATGCGACGTTTCGAGCGCGGAGACCGGCGCGCCGGGCTCGATGCCTTTGATATTCGCCGCGACATTCGTCCACTTCCCGCCGCCGTTTGTGGTGACCTGAATGTTGCCGTCGTCCGTGCCGGCCCAGATTACACCGCGCCGCGCTGAGGATTCCGAAATGTGAGTTACCGCGCCGTAGACTTCGGACGAACTGTTATCGGTGAAGATGGGTCCGCCCGAGGGTTTCCATTTCGAAGGGTCCGCTTTTGAGAGATCGGGGCTGATCGGTTCCCACGTGGTTCCTTTGTCGCTCGACTGAAAGATCACGTCGCTTCCGTAGTAAAAGGTATTTTTACCGAAAGGCGAGCGCACCAGCGGCGCATCCCAGGCGAAGCGGTATTGCAGATCCGCAGCGGTTCCGCCATTGTTGCCTCGCACCTGCGGGCCTATGGACTGCTGATCGCGCGTGCGCAGATCGGTGCGCAGCAGCGTGCCGCCGGGAGTTTGTGTGAGCACGATGTCCGGGTCTTCCGATTCGCTGAGAACATTGAATCCCACGATGGTGCTGATCATGCGCCAGTCGTCGTTGAGGATGCCGGACGGTTCGCGGGTTTGCGAAGGACCGATCCATGTACCGTTGTCCTGCGTGCCGCCCGAAACGTAGTAAAACTGCTTCCGGTTATCGGCATAGACGTGATAGAACTGGCCTAGCGAGATATTGGATACGTGCTGCCACGTCTGGCCCTGGTCCCAGGTGGACGCGAGCCCTCCGTCCGAGCCCTGCCACATGCGCGCCGGGTCCTGAGGGTCGATCCAGAGCGCCTGCAGGTCGCCGTGCACCGAGCCGCCGATGCGCGCGAAGGTTTTGCCGCCGTCGTCGGAGACCTGAAGCGCGCCTTCGAGAACGTAAACGCGATTTTCGGCCCTGGGGTCCACGCGAAGGTCGCAGTAATAATAGCCGCGTGCGGTAAGGCCGCGGTCCTTGTTAACCACTTCGAAAGTTTCACCGCCATCCTGCGAACGGAACAGGGACCCCTCCTTCGATTCGGCCACCACATAAACAATACGCGGATTGCTCGGAGCCACTTTCACGCCGATGCGCCCCATCAGAGAAGGCAGCCCTTTCGTAATCTTTTTCCAGGTTTTCCCGCTATCGCTCGATTTGAACAGACCGCCGCTTTCACCGCCGCTGTCGTAACGCCAGGGTTTGCGGTCGAACTGCCACATGCCGGCGAAGATCACGTCCGGGTTCGCCGGGTCGATATCGAGATCGGATGCTCCATTCAGAGGATCGATGTAGAGCGTCTTTTGCCATGTGCGTCCGGCGTCCGGGGAGAAGAACACCCCGCGCTCCGTGTTGGGTCCAAAAGGATGGCCTACCGCAGCCGCGAAGACGCGTTTGGGGTCGCGCGGATCGAGCGCCACGCGAGAGATCGTCATGGTCTGGTCGAGGCCGCGGTGCTCCCAGGTCTTACCGCCGTCGCCCGTATAATACATACCGCTGCCGAACGAGACGCTATTGCGCACGTTTGCTTCGCCGGTGCCGACCCAAACGGTGTCCGGATGTTTGGGATCGATGGCGATGTCGCCGATCGAAATGGTTTCGGGTCTTTCGAAAATGCCCTGCCAGGTGACCCCGCCGTTAACGGTCTTAAACAGGCCTCCTGAACCGGTGGCCGCATAGAGGAGGCGTGGGTTGCCCGGGACGCCCTCGATCCCGGAGATGCGGCCACCCATGGCTGCCGGGCCGATGCTGCGCCATTCCAGTCGATTCAGTTGTTTGAGGATGTCGTCCGCTGAACTGCCGGTCTGCGCGATTGCAATCGGGATCAGACAAACCCAAAGTGGTGTGATTCGCATTGCGTACTCTCCGAGATTGAAGCTTCCCTCGGTAGTAGATTAGCGAATAGTCGACCGCGATTTTACAGTGGCCGGTCACGATCTGGGTGGATCCTTCGACAGTTTCCTCTGCAACGATCTGCGGTGCAAGCCCAGCAGCTTCGCCGCCCGCGAAATATTGCCGCCACAATCCTCAAGAACCCGCTGGATGTGTTCCCACTCGACGCGTCCCAGGCTGGGGACCTCGGTATCGCCCGCTTCGGGCGGTTCGTCTCCATCGGCAGATTTCAGCCTTTGATACGCATTCAGAATCTGGTCGGCATCCGCCGGTTTGCTGAGGTAATGGCTGGCGCCCAACTTCGTCGCCGCAATCGCCGTGGCGATGCTGCCATAGCCGGTCAGCATGATGATGCACGTCGTGTCGTCGAGGCTGCGAAGCTCGCGAACGATATCGAGGCCGCTCATCTCCGGCAAGCGCAGATCTACGATGGCCAGATCGGGCCCGTGGCTTGCGGCGAGACCCAGCGCGGTCGGCCCATCCTTTGCGGCATGAGTTTCCCAGCCTCGTTCCGTGAAGGATCGCTGCAGCCGGTTGCGAAAAATCTCATCGTCATCTACAACGAGCGCCACGCCCTGAGTGGAATCGCCGGCCATATCAGGCTTCAGCCCCCGCCGTTCCCGCCAGCGGCAACTCCAGCACCGCGCGGGTGCCTTTCGCGGGCTCTGAGTCAAACGTGAGACGCCCTCCCAGTCGGTCCGCCAGCGTTCGCACCAGAAAGATACCGAGCCCCATTCCGCGTCCCGGCTCCTTGGTCGTGAAGAAGGGTTCGCCGGCATGCCTCAGAATCTCCTGTGACATTCCGCTGCCCGAGTCTTTCACCTCGAAACGAATACTTTCCGGCGAGCGTGAAGTTGCCAGAGAAACCGGAGAGCCCGCCGGACTGGCCTCGACCGCATTCTTCACCAGCGCCACCAGCGCCTGTTGAACCGCGTGGCGCGGCACTTTGAGAACGGAGTTCAGATCTTCCTGCGAAGCTTCGACTTTCAGGACCGAGGCGGACGCGAAGGCCGATTGTGCCGCACCGATCAGGATTCCGGCTCTGACGTTCTCAATCGCTTCGCCGGCGGGTTCGGCGCCCTCGACGCTGAGCCGCTGCAGTATGGCGCGGCAACGCTCGACCTCGGTTCGGATCAGCCGGCTGTCTTCGGCGAGCGCGCCGTCACCCAGGGTGCGGGTGGCGTAGCGCTCCAGATCGTTCGCCACAACGGCAATTGTGGCGAGCGGAGTGCTGAGCTCGTGCGCCGCTCCGGCGGCCAGCGTGACCAGCGAGGCCAGGCGGTCCTTGCGTGCCAGTTCGTCCTGCATCAGAAGGAGCGAGCGCTCGTGCTGCCGCAGCAGGCTGGATATACGCCCTGAAAACATGGCAACCAGAAGGGCAGCGATGCCGAACCCCAGCCACATGCCGAACAGGTGTACATTTACGCCTTCGCCGTGATGGTGCATTTCGAGAGCGGGGATCGGCCGGTAGCGCCAGAACAGCAGAGCAAAACAAATCGAAGCCAATAATCCCAGTGCCCAGGTCTGGCGCTGGTTCAAAATCATCGCCGATAGCGTGATGTAGACCAGATAGAGCAGACTGAGCGGGTTGGTGGGGCCGCCTGTCAGCATCAGCACGGCGGTGAGGCCGAGGGTATCCAGCACGAACAGCCAGCCGATCAGCGCCGATTCCGCCGCATCTTCCCGGCGGGAAAGCCACAGGTTGGTGAGCGCTTCGAGGCAGGGCGCGACCGCGATCCAGCCCAGCGGCAGGTCCGTGCGCAGGGCGCGGTCCACCAGCGCCGCCGCCGCGATCTGGCCGAATGCCATGGCGTAGCGAAATCGAATAATCCAGGGAAGGGCGACCCTGGGAGCTGAGGCTGAGGGCGGTAACATCCGGGAAAGATTGCTCTTTTATGCTATCCGGTATGGAAGCAGGCCGGGCTGCGACAAAATGACGCAGCCGAACCGCCCTTGCGGCAATTTACCGCATTTTCAAAGCGCCGGATCTTTGTGACACTCGAAAATGTATGACGGATACCGACGCCCTGCTCGCACAGATTCCCACCCAAATCCTTGTCGAAGAGCTACGGCGAAGGCAAATCGACTTCGATCTGAGCTCGGTTCCCGGGCGCTCTCTGGGGCGGGAGATGGTCAGACGCCGTAAATCGCGGCCCGTCGGGCGTCCGGCCCACCCCATGCGGGAAAGAATCGTGGCCGAGCGGGCGGCGGGCGCCCCGTTGCGGGACCTTGCCTGGCGTCACAATCTCAGCATTCGCTCGATCACCCGGATCGTCCGGACCTCACCGACGAAGAAACAACCCTCAAGCTCATTTTCCCTGGAAAATAAGTTTGAGGGCCAGTTGCGCGGAGCGGGATCCGCCGACCTGGTACAAAGCGCTCAGGCCTCCTAAGCCCGTCCCCAGCATCTGAGTGGAGCGCCCGAAGTTCGGGTCCGTCAGGATCGCGGTCGGATTGTCGAAATTCGGATGATTCAGCAGATTGAAGGCGTCCGCACGGACCTGCAGACTGAACCGCTCGAGAAGTCGGAATTCGCGGCGGACAGAGATATCGAGCTGAGTGGCGCCGAAACCGCGCAGCGCGTCCCGCCCCAGCGTCCCCTGACGAAGCGCAGCTACAGGCGTGGAGCCATCGAAGGCTGCCGGGTTGAGACGCCGGCCGCCGGGCGAGTTCGTGTCCGTAAGATACAGGGGAACACCAGGCACGAGGTCCGGACGGGTTACCGTTGTGAAGCCAAGGCCCAGGGAATCCCGCCCCGTGAGGATGTTGATGGGACGAGCGGAGCGCGATCTCAGAAAACTGTCCAGTGCGAACCCGCCGAGGATGGTATGGCCGATGCCTGTTGCCGGCGACGGAAGGTTGTAGCTGATCGCGCCTGTGAAAGTGTTTCGGACATCGAATGTGGAGGGGCCTCGGTCCTGGCTCGGATTGTATTTCGAGGCCGGAGCCTGGAAGTTGTTGATGGATTCCTCAGAAACCGTGTCCAGCGATTTACCGAACGTGTAAGAACCCAGCGCCTGGAGGCCATGAGCGAACCGCCGCTTATATTCGAGTTGCAGCGCATTGTAATTCGACACGCCGTCATCTCGTACGATATCGACGCGGGGAAAGCTCGGATTGGCCTTCCGCAGGCTTTCGACGCGCCCAAGACGGTAGCCTGCCGCACCGACATAGGAAGCCGTAAACGTATCGGATTTTCCCAGACTCTGTTCGATCGAGAAGTTATATTCGAGCGTGCGGGGAAGACTGAAATCGTCGGAGTAAGCGAAAACTCGCGGATAAGGAGGACTGGTGCTGACAGGCTGCGGCTGCACGGCAAACGCGGGCGAAGTGAAGGTTACGGCCGGAAGGCTCAGCGTTCGCGCAAAGGGATATATTCCGGTGCTGAGGGCGCTGCCGGTGAAATCGTATCCAAGATCGTAAAAGACCCCGAATCCTCCCCGGATCACCGTGCGTCCCGTCGCAAAGGGCTGCCATGCGACACCGGCGCGGGGCGCGAAATGGTTCCACTTCGTCCCGTACAGACGAGTGCCGGCCGGGGCAAGCGCCAGAGCACTCGGATTGGACAGATTGAGAACGGTCGGCGGCAGGTTGCCGTTGGCCTCAGAGGGGGAGGGGTTCACTTCATAACGCAGGCCGTAAGTCAGGGTCAGGCGGCGCGCGATTCTCCATGTGTCCTGCGCAAAGGCCGAGAAGTTGGTGTAGATGGGTCTGAGGATTACCTGTGGAGCCACGATGGTTGCGGCAGTGGGTACGTTATTCACGAGATCGGCAATGTTGTCAGGGAGGAAAGAGCGTTTGTAGTTTCCTGAGTTGGAAATCGGTGACAAACGGCGGTAATCCACGCCGAACCTGAACGAGTGACCGCCCCGGTTCCACGCGATTGTGTCCACGGCGTTCCACTGCCGCTGCTTGTTGTCGGAAAATAAGCCGTCGCTGATGGTGTTCGATCCCGCCGCGTTGAGTTCGATGTAGATGTAGCCATTGTTTCGCGTGGTGAAGGACGGATACAGGCTGGAAGTGGGCGGAACAATGGCTCCGCCAAAGGTATCGATGTAATAGAACTGTTCCGTTTCCGACTGGCTGAAATTGAATCGAAGATCATTGGTGAGGCGAGGAGAAAACAGAGCGTCCAGGCCGAATGTCGCGGTATCTGCCGCATAAGTAAGGTCTGCCACGCAACTGGCCGCACAGAATCGTGCTCGCTCCCGGTCCTCGGAGGGGGCGTGGTTGTAGCGTCCGAAGATGCTGAGCTTATCGCTGAAGTAATGGTCAACGCGAATGCTGGTGGCATTCAGCGTTTGCGGATTCGAAAAACTGCCAATGTACGGGGCCGTAGTCGGGTCGCCGGCAAGAGCTGGCCCGGTAGGCAGCGGAAAGGCGTTCAGGATGTCCCGGAGCACTCCGGTGGCGTTCTGCCGTGCGGTCAGCGAAGGTACCTGCAACGGAGATGTGACGGTCGGCTGACGGACACGCAGGCCTTCGTAAGAAATGAAAAAGAACGTTCGATTCCTGCCGTTGTAAAGCTTCGGGAAGACCACCGGACCGCCCAGTGTGGATCCAAAGTCGTTTTGCCGCTCAGCGGGCTTCTTCAGGCCATTCGCGTTGGCGAAATAGTTCGTCGCATCGAGTGCGCTGTTCCGAAGGTAGTCGTATGCGGTTCCGTGCAGAGTGTTGGTTCCCGAGCGGGTAACGATGGAGACCTGGGCGCCCGGTTGTCTGCCGAATTCGGGAGCGTAGGTTGAAGTCTGAATGCTGAACTCCTGCACGGCATCGACAGAAGCGAGGCTGGTGGTGGTTCCCAGCGCGGAGTATGACGGAATGCTGCCGCCGGCGCTTTCGTAAAGCGTGACCGATGCTGTCGAGCCAAAGTTCCCGCTGACTCCATCGACGGTGAAATAGTTGGTGCTGGTTCGCTGGCCGTTCACGCTGAACTGTCCGGCAGTGGGAAGCGAAGAAGGAGTCAGTGTGACACCGGGCGACAGTTCGACCAGAGTCTGGAAGCTCCTGCCGTTGAGAGGCTGGTTTTGGATGAACTGCTGGTTGATCACGGTTCCGACCGCGGGAGACTCGCCGACAAGCGGCGCCTCGCCCTGCACCACAACGCTCTCTTCTCGTGGCGCGATTCGCAGTTCCACGCGAATCGCGCTGTTATCGTTCACGTTCAGAACGAGCGAGGGGACTTCCGCCGCCGAAAACCCGCTGTGCTCGACGCGGACCGAGTAAGTGCTGGGCAGCGCCTGAGGGAATGTGAAGAACCCATCCGGGTTGGTTTCCGTCTGGCGGCGAAGGCTTTTGAAACGCTCCGTCAGAATAACGTGGGCGCCCGATACAGCCCGCCCCTGCGGGTCGACGACGATTCCGTTGAGCGAGGCAGTCGAGGGCTGAGCGGATACGCTGCGAGCCAGCGCTCCCCAAAATATGAAAACAGCGATTACAGGTCGGCAACTTAACACGAAATCTCTCCAAAAAAGTGAATTCACTACGGGTTGACTGAGGCGATTAACGGATTTCGAAAGTCAGGCTGGCCCAGAAGCTTTCCCAGTCCGCCACCGCCGGCTCGGTACAGCGCTCCATGAGGAGGCTGTGGAGACGCCACTTTCCCGGCGCCGCCAAAGGCACGTCGACACGCCCCTCCGAATCGGTGCGGCCAATGACGGTCGTTTTGCTTTTTCCTCCGCCGGCCCATGCGGCTTCCAGTTGAAGGCCAGCCGCGGGCTTTCCGCGGAACAGAACGCGCACCGGCAACCGACTGCCCACGTGAAGGGTGTAAGGATTTGCCTCGGGAACGATCTCGATCGGAAATCCGAGCGGCTGTTTGTAAAAGTCGTCGGGAGCGCCGGAAACCAGCAGAGCTTTGGCGAATTTGCTGTACCGTTCCCGGCTCGGCTTCTTCTCTTCGCCATGTTGCGAGCGCCACTTGATTACATCGACCAGGCCTTCTTCCTTCAGGTAATCGAGGAATTTGGCCGGGTCGAGCGATATAAAGTTCGGCGCGGTGTGGGCAGCCAAAATCAGGTTGCCGCCACGGCCGGGCGCGTCGACGGTTCCGATGGCGCGCTTTCCGTCTACGCGGATCCCGTGGACGACAACGCTGCCGCTTTGAGAACGCAACTCCGCGTCTTTGAGTCGAGCAAGCACGGGCGAGGACTCGCTGACGGGAAAAGAGTCTCCGTTGTGAAAGGCTACGGCGATGTGCGACCCGGGAGCGACGCTGAAAGAGTCGGTCAGAATGTAAAAGTCATGCGCCCCGGCGGAAGAAGCCAGAATCGTCAGGAGAAGAGGCAGACATTGCCGGCACTGCCGCGTCGGTAGCATGTTTTTCATAAGCGTAGCACTTATTCCTTACGGAGCCGCGGCCGGAATGGATTTGCGAAACAGATCTTTTTGCGATTTTCTCCGAGGCGCAGATTCCGGAGCGGGTTGGCTGAACGCCGCCCGCTCCGGAGGCCGGGGCAAGCTTATACAGCCGTCGCGGCAAAGGCCCGAAGCTGCGCAGTCTGTTGCGCAATGGCAGTTTCCGCCGCCGTAGCGAGCGCAACCGCCGCCTGTACGAATCCGGGGTTTCCTTCAAACAACCCCGACGCGGCCAGACCGCTCGCCGCGGCCAGCGGACCGGAGTTGGCGTCCGAGCGCGGCCGGACAACGGAGCAGAGAGGCAAGGCCGGGTCCAGGAACGAACACGGAGCGGGAAGGATTGCCTCAGCCAGGGTCCGATCGGCACGGAGGTTCGGAAAAGTAATGCCGTCCTCATGGAGTCCGGGCAGGCGTTCGAGCGACTTGTGGAAGGCGACGAAGTGATACAGTTCGGTGGGTCCGATCGCCGCCACAATGGCCCGTGCCAGGGGGCTGATCACCGCATCGAGCAGACCGTTGTAAAGGCTGGCGCCTCCCTGTTCAATGGCGCCAAAGTGGAATGCGGCGCAGTGCGCAGCCAACTGTGTAGTGCGCCCGCTCTGTCTGTCGGACAGCGGCACGGTGGGCTGACCGTTGATGATCACGAGTTGACCGGTTGCGCCCGGCGCGGGCGGCAGATCGGGGTTTTGGGCGGAGCGATAGCGGTTGTACCAGGAGGTATCGACAGTCAGATTCTTCAGGTTGGTGAGGCGCGGAGTCTGGGCGATACCGGTGACGTTGGGCGGCGGGACCACCATGAAGGAACTCACGTCCACCGTGAGGGTCTTGCCCTGGAGTTTGCCGATCTGCCCGAGGACCGCGTTGATCAACTGGTAGTGGCTCAGTTCGTCGCGGCGGTCGTCGTTGATGTAAGTAATCAACGAGGGGTCGATTAGCTGCAGACCCTGCTGGAAGGAAGCATTGCCATGGGCCAGTTCGGTGTACTGCTGCCAGAGGTCGTTCTCAAGCGCCTCGGCTGCCGCAAGGAACTGTAATATGGCGATGTCTCCTTTGGTTACCAGAGCAAGGTCGCTGTTGGAGATCTGGGCCGCATGCGGAACAGGTTCTCCTGTGGCGACGGCGGTTCCGTCGGAACTCTGACCTTCGGCGCGCGAAACGCCGGAGGCCACAATGGCTGCGCCGATTCCGAATGCCGCGCCTTTGCGCAGAAAGCCTCGTCGGCTGTTGGGGTGTTCAGTCTTCATGATCGGTTTCCTTTTGTTTTTTCGTGTCAGGCTGTTCCGGCTATCCGGATGCCTGCCAGGATTTAGGCAACCGCCGGAAGTTTGGATCTCACGAATCTAAAATTCGTGCTACGAAATTCGGGCCGCACGCGTAACACGTTTTGAAAAGTCGTATTTGTTGCACATTTCCTCTCGAAGTACAGAGAAATGCAGTTCTTTTTTCCGTCGGCCATCCGCTTGTGCCCGAAGAGCGTACTTTCCGGTGTCGGATATTCATCCGAACCAATCACCCCTCAAAGGACAAACCAATGAACAAACGAATCGCTTCCTTCTTCCTGATGGCGCTCCTCCCGCTCACCTCCGTCCAAGCGCAAGGTCAAGCAAAAGATGCACTCTACAAGAGCCTCGGCGGCAAAACGGCGATTACTGCCGTTGTCGACGAGTTCGTAAGCAGAGTGGCTTCCGACAACCGGATCAACGGCTTCTTCAGGGATGCCGCGGCAGACCCTCAGCGGCTGGCGAAATTCAAGTCGAACCTGGTCGATCAGATCTGCGAAGCCAGCGGCGGCCCCTGCAAGTACACGGGGAAAGACATGAAATCGGCACATGCCGGGATGGGTATCGGTGGCGGGGATTTCAATGCTCTTGTAGAAGACCTTGTCGGCGCCCTCGATAAGTTCCACGTGAAAGAAGCCGACAAGAACGCGCTTCTGGGAGTGCTCGGACCGATGAAGGGCGAAATCGTAGAGAATTAGACCTGTTCAACGACGAAGGCGGCGGTCGCTAACTAACCCGCCGCCCGATCAAGGCCAGAGCCGCGCGGCGCAGCCCCATCCATTGTTGCTCTCCGAAGGTCTCCCCGTACCGGACTCCGCTTTCCTGATCGCGAATGCCGGTTGCGGGGAACCCGGGTTCGAAATTCGCGGTGCGAAAGACGATGTCCCATACCGGGAACAGAACCGCGAAGTTACATCCCCGATAGCGACCCTCGTGGCCGATCCCGACCGCATGATGCAGCCGGTGGAAATGAGGGCTGACCAGCAGGCGCTCACCCCATTTGCCGAAGGAGAGCCGCAGGTTTGCGTGAGAGAAGCTCTCGACCAGCCGCGCGGTGGTGGAAAGGAGAACGAACTGGCCCGGAGGAACTCCGATGGCCAGTGCGATAGTCGCAAACCAGAACCAGGAGATCGCGCCTTCCAGAAGATGCGTTCGCTCGTCGGTCCAGAGACTCATCTTCCGCTGTGAATGATGGATCGCATGCAGTTGCCAAAAACACTCGATACCGTGTTGCAGCCTATGGATCGCATACCCGGCGCCATCGAGCACGATCAGATAGATGAAAAACGATGCCAGCGGCCAGTCGGCAAGGCCAGGTATTGCGTCTTCGAGGTTGGGCAGCACCAGACCATGCAGTCTGAGCCACGCGTCCGTCCAGGCGATCGGCGGTCTCATGGCGAGGAAATAGAGCAGCGGCAGCAGCCCGGTTCGCGCTATGACCGTATAGAATGCGTCGAGGCGGGTGCCCTTGCGGTCCGCCCAGTCCTCGGCGGGCCAGCGGGATTCCAGCGGACGCACCAGGATGAACAGCAGCAAGATCTGCAGCGCCCCGTAGAGAAACCAGGCCACGCCATCGTAGGCCAGTTCCGAATACGCCATCAGACCCAGGCGGAAGGCGACCGGCTGCACGGCATTCTCAAAGATGCCCGTCTGCATCCAGTCGAAAAACGTGTCGAACCAGCTGAACATGATTTAGTAAGAACCTCGCGGGAATCTCTTAGCCGCGGCCGGCGCGACGGTTGCGAAGCAGAAACCCCTGTGCTGAAGCCGCGTCAGCAACTCATCGAGAGCCGGCGCGAACGGATCTTTTCGAGAGCGAATCCCGGTATGCATCAGCAGAATATCTCCGTCCCTGAGATTCTTCTCGGCGCGGGCAATCAAAACATTGTTAGGGAAACGGTCGCTCGGCAATTCGTCGCCCAGCAGCCCGGCCGGGCTCCAGCCCACACTCTGATACCCGCACTCCGCCGCCATGCGCAACACGTTCGGCGTGACAGCCCCGCCCGGCGCGCGCCAGAAAGCATCGAGCGGCCGGCCGGCAATCCTGCGAAAGCGCTCATTGACACGATCCAGTTCTCCGCAGACGGCGCTCTTGTTGAGCAATTCCGGCTTCCCGTTTACGACATAACGGACCAGCGGCCCGGCATCGGCGCGGAAGTAACCATGGCGCCAGGTATGAGTGCCAAAAGCATGGCCGTCGCGCACGAGCGCCTGCCAGTAACCGCCCCAGCTGTCGTCGAGAGTCCAGTCGCCGCGATAAGTCTTTTCATTGGCCAAAAAGAAGGTCGCCTTGACGTTGTGCTTTCGGAGCGTGTTCGCAATCAGCTCCGCCTGGGACATGGTCCCGGTATCGATAGTCAGATACAGCGTCCCGGAGCATTGCGCAAATACGGCGGCAGCGCTCAGAAGTGCGACGAACGCGCTTCGCCCTGCGATCAATTGACCTCCGCATGGCTCGGAAAGTAAACTCCGTGCGGAGAATAGCCCACTCGAATCGTCTTCTTAATCCTGCCGCCGGCGAGGTCGAGAACATTCACCTTCGAGATGAAGCGCGACGTTACCCACAATTCGGTTCCGTCCTTTGAAAGCTCCATGCAATCCGGTCCGCCGGGAACTTTGTACGTCGCTTCCACTTTCATAGTTCGAAGGTTCAGTTTGTCGATCTGCGAATCGATGCGGCTCGAAACGAAAACGTGAACCTTGTCGCCCTGAGGCAGGAACTGGTGGCAACCCTTACCCGTGTGGATTTTCATGACGCTCGCGCGCGCCCGCCAGTCGATGACATTGACGTAATCTTCCCCCATGACTCCAACCAGCAGATACTTCTGATCCGGCGTCATATAAACTCCAGCCGGAGTCTTTCCCGCAGGCATTTTCCAGAGAACCTGCTGACGACCCAGATCGATCGCAACCAGTTCATTGTTGTCCTGCAGGGTGACGAATACGGTGGAACTGTCCGCGGTGAAAGCCATATGGCTTGGCATGCGCGGCATCGGCAGCCGCTTCACCAGTTTGAATCCGTCGGCGCGGTAAATATCAACCCGATCCAGACGCAATGACGCGGTCACGAACCATTGCCGGTCCGGGCTGAACCCAAGCTGATACGGGTCGGAGATTCCGCTGATCCGCCGCCTGATATCACCCGTTTTCGGATCCAGAATCACCAGTTCGTTACTTGCGGAATTGGCAACGTACAAATCGCGGCCATCGGGGCCGATCATCAGGTGGTGCGGTTCCTTGCCTACCGGGAAGCGCCTGATCTCGCGATATGCGGTCTTGTCGATCAGGCTGATGGTTCCATCCCCGGAATTGAGAACGATGGCGACTTCCGCCGCGGAACCGTTGGCGTTGACCGTTGAAGAACTGAGACCAGGCAGCAAAGCGACCCAAAGGCCTAACGCCAGGCTTCTTATCATTGGGTTTGGCTTGACCGTTGGGTTTGGCTTGATCGTTTTCATATTTCGGCTCTGTTCAGATCTTAGCGGCTGCCTTCGAGCCGGTGACGCGTCAATTTGCCGCACTCGCCCACCGCAAAAGTCTGCCTACCATCGAAGTAACGCCTCGTGCGGTCCTAAGTTATGAAAATCGTCATTACATTCCTTCTTTTCTTCGCCACCTGCGCGTCCGCCGCTCTTCCGGATGCGGGCCTCACTCCCCAGGAAAAAGAGCGCTTTCACCGCCTCTGCCGCGGTTTCATCGCCCCGTGCTGCTGGAGCCAGCCCGTGGATGTCCATGATTCTCCCGCGGCGGAGAAAGCGCGACTGGAAGTAATCTCGCTAATGCGCTCCGGCAAGTCGGATCGGGAAATCAAGGATTCCTTCATCCAGGAATACGGGACGCGCATTCTCGCGGAACCGGAGGGCGCGAAGGCTGTCGTGCTGACCACGGTTCCCATTGCAGCTCTGGGCCTGAGCCTTTTCCTGCTGTGGGGCTTTCTTTCGCGCCAGCGCAAACGCCTGAGACTGGCGCCGCCCCACGGTACAACGGATCTGTTCCCCGATACGGACTGGGATTAACTCAGCCACCTGCGGCAAATCGCCGCACATCCTCGCATTGCCTCCTCTACTAAGCTGGTACTTGCAACTGAGTTGCAGGTAGCGCAGCGCATGACCTTGATCAGGACCCGCACGGGGGCCATACTTGCCCAAAAGGCTTCCGGAATGAGAACCCTCGCCGATCTGGACCTCGGCGAATCCGCCCGTTTGACGCAACTCCTGCTGCCGGACGACATCGCGGAAATTGTGAGCGAGGCAGGCTTCATCCCCGGCGCGGTCGTGATGCTGCGCAACCGTGCGCCCGGAGGCGGCCCCTGCGTTTACGCGGTTGACGGCGCGGATATCGTGATCCGGCGCGAAGTCGCAGCCTGCATCCGGATCGGAGAAAAGTCATGACGGCAACGGGTCTTGTGCAGATCGCACCGGCACGGCGTACGCATCGCGTTGCCCTTGTGGGTCCGGCCAACTGCGGGAAATCGACTCTCTTTAACCGACTCACCGGTCTGAATCAGACCGTAGCCAATTACCCCGGGGTCACCGTGGAACAGCATGTGGGGAAACTGCGGCTTTCCGGTTCTTGCGTTCAACTGATCGATCTGCCCGGCATTTCGGGTATGACCGCACGATCGGACGACGAGCAGGTCACGCTCAATGTGTTGCGAGGGACCATGCCGGGGCAACCACGCCCGGACGCCGCGTTGATCGTCATTGATGCCACCGCGCTGGAGCGCCATCTGGCTGCGGTCGCGCCATTGCTGGCTATTGGCCTTCCGGCGCTGCTCCTGCTCAACATGTCGGACGAACTGCGGAGGGGCGGAGGCACGATTGACGCCGCCGCACTCTCCCGGCGTGTCGGCGTTCCCGTGGAACTGATCTGTGCGAAGAACGGCCACGGCCTGGATGCCGTCGGCCGCTTTCTTTCGGACATGCCGGAGCAAATCGCCGTTGGACAGAACGTTCCCCAGGATGTTTCCCGCCGCCGAATATGGGCGTCGCAGACAGCGAACAGCGCCGGGTTCCGGAGGCCCCGGCGATCGGCATGGACAGATCGCCTTGATGCCTTGGCGCTGCACCCGATAGCAGGTCCCGCGCTGTTCGCTCTCGTTTTAATCGCCGTATTTCAGAGCATCACCGTCGTCGCAAAACCGCTACAGGACCTATGCGAGGCCGCCGTCCGGCTATCAGGCGTCTGGATCGCTGCCGCTCTGCCGGCTTCGTTTCTGCGAGACCTTCTCACCGAGGGGGTCTGGCCTGGAGTGGGTTCCGTGCTGGCGTTCCTGCCTCAGATTCTGATTCTATTCCTGTTCATCGGAATCCTCGAAGACTCCGGTTATCTGACTCGCGCGGCTGTCATTTCGGACCGGACGATGGCCCGCTTCGGTCTTCAGGGCAAATCGTTCATACCGCTCCTGTCAGCCTACGCCTGTGCGATTCCGGCGATCATGGCAACCCGCACCATAGCGAACAAACGAGACCGTCTGGCCACAATCCTGATTGCACCCTTCATGACCTGCTCGGCGCGGCTGCCTGTCTACACGATGATTATTGCCGCCTTCATCCCGGAGCGCTCTC
Organism: Terriglobia bacterium; assembly: GCA_963719785.1. Lineage (GTDB taxonomy): Bacteria > Acidobacteriota > Terriglobia > Bryobacterales > Bryobacteraceae > BOG-234. The sequence continues at coordinate 10,904 of CAVRCX010000015.1, read as the reverse complement.
TGCTGGGTCCGTTTCTCGGTACGCGCGCTGCTGCGATGCTCGGCCTCTATCTGCTCGGCCTGCTGGGTGCACTGGGAACTGCATGGCTGTTGCAATCGACAGTTCTGCGCAAAACCTCGTCGTGTTTTCTGATGGAAATGCCGCCGTACCGATGGCCCTCCGTCCGGGGACTGGCGCTCCGGTTGCTGGACCGAACGAAAGTCTTTCTCGGTAGCGCGGGGACAACCATACTCGCGGTATCGGTGGTCCTGTGGCTGCTGGCGCACGTGCCGATTCGCGATGGCCACTTCTCATCGATGGACCGGAGCGTCGTGGGTATGGCGGGACGCGATCTGGAACCTGTGCTCAGGCCGCTCGGGTTCAACGGGAAGATTGGCATCGGCCTGATCACGTCGCTGGTGGCTCGCGAGGCAATCGTCGGAACTCTGGGGACGCTCTACGGCATTGAGGGATCGACAGAGTCGGCGGGTCTGGGCTCCGCTCTTCACCGCGACCTCACACCGGGTGGCGCCGCCGCGCTGGTCGTGTTCTTCGTTTTTGCCCTTCAGTGCTTCTCCACCATCGCGGTGGTGCGGCGGGAAACGGGAAGCTGGAAGTGGCCGGCGATCCAGTTTGGATACATGACGCTGCTTGCGTATCTTGCCGCGTGGGCCACGAATTACTGCATGAATGCGGCGTTCGGATAGCGGGCACTGCGTCAATTTGCCGCAGCGTGCGAAGCGGTTTTTTGTGCATAGACTAAGGAAATCCTATGAAGGTTTTCGACTTCGTTTTCATCCTGCTCTGCGTTGCCACCGTGAACGCAATCGCCGCGGACCGTCCGGTCAGCATCCGTTTTCAGGCCCAGGTCGGCGACCAGCCGTTTGCCTGTGGCCGCCAGTATCAAGACATCGGACTCACGAAATCCACAATCAAAGGACAGGATTTTCGTTTTTACGTCTCGAATGTGCGGTTCACCGATGCCGCGGGAAAGGAAACACCTGTAGATCTCGATCAGGACGGCAAATGGCAGGTTGACGATCTGGCATTGCTCGATTTCGAAGACGGAACCGCGGGCTGCTCGAACGGTACGCCCGAGATGAATACGCGGATTGTCGGTAAGGCGCCGGAGGGTCGTTACACAGGCCTGCGGTTCACGATGGGAGTTCCATTCGGCGTGAATCACGCGGATCCGCTGCAACAACCCTCTCCGCTGAATCTGACAGCGCTCTTCTGGGTCTGGAACGCGGGCCATAAGTTCGCGCGCATCGAGTTCGCCAGCACCGGAGCCCCGCGAGGCTTCATGGTCCATCTGGGAAGCACCGGATGTTCGCCGCACGATACGCGGCTCACGATCCCCACCTCCTGCCTGGCGCCCAACCGCGTGGAAGTCAACCTGCCGTCGTTCGACATTTCGAAAGACGCCGTGATTGCCGATCTGGCGGCGCTGCTGCAGAACACGAATGTCGATTCCGATCAGAACAAAGCGGCGGAAGCCACGGCAATGGGCGGCGAAAAAGCGAGAGAAGGCATGAAGATGGCAAGCCGAGGCGCGGACTCAGGCATGGGAATGATGATGGGTCCGGGCTGCATGTCCGGGCCGAACGATGCGAACTGCGCGGGGCTGTTTCTCAACTTTGGTCTTCCCTTCGGAAGTAAACCGGCCTCCGGGCAGAGGTTCTTTCGGGCGGCGAAGGCATCGTCCGAACCCTCGACTCGCGCTTCCCGCTGAACTCGGGAAGTCCCTGGGCGTAGCATCGAATTAGAAAGCAGTCTACCTCGATATAGTCTCGAAAACATCCTGCAACTTCGCGGCTTGAAAGACCCCGGGCGCCGCCTTCTCAATCTCGGCTGCGCTCATTGTGGCGAGCCGCTGCCGGGCCCATGGCGGCAGCGGGCCAAACCGGCTTTCGAGCAGCGTCGAAAGCAACTCTACCGCACCTTGCTGCACGCCCCGGCTGTAGTCCGGCCCTTTGACATCGCCGAATATATCGAGCCCGTTCTTAACCAGCGGAACCACGGAGGCGAGATCGAAGGTTCCGTTATATTTCCTTCCGTTGAAGAAGAATGTCGGCGTTCCTTCCACGCCGGCGGCTTCGCCTTCTTTCTCCTCGGCCAGCACGCGCGCCAGGTATTTATGGCTCGCCGTCTCGGCGTTGAACCGCGCCATGTCCAGGTTCAACTGACGGGCGTAGCCGTCCACTATTTCGCGATTCAGATTCGGGAAGCCGGCATAGATGAGGTCATGCATCTCCCAGAACTTCCCCTGCGCCTGCGCGGCCAGGGAAGCCTCCGATGCCATCTCGGCCTCCGAGTGAGCATCGAGCGGAAACTGTTTGTAGATGATTCGAATATCTCTGGGAAACTGCTTCTGAAGCTGTTTCACGGAGTCCACGACCTTTGAGCAGAACGGGCATTGAAAGTCGGAGAATTCGACAATCGTCAATCTGGCCTGGTCCGGCCCTTCAACAGGGTCGCCGGCAGTTGAAATCGTCACGGGACTTTCGAAGACGCCCGGCGGGTCGTTGATCAATTGCCCCATGTCGGCGCGGATCTCATCCGGCGTCTTGCCCTCCGCAGTATCGCGGACGACGATTGCCGCCAGCTTTGTACTGATCGGACAGGGCGAGTCCTTGACCCTGCATTCCGCAAGCTTCCAGCCGCAACGGCACAGGCAGCCTTCGGTCTGCATGAAATGCAGCGCTGACTGTCTCTGAACCGCCGACAAGGCTCCCCAATCTACACCGGGAAGCTCCGTGACGGTCTGCCAGAGAGCCTGGCCGGAACACAGCGAAGCTATGAAGAGAGGAACCGCGAGTTTACTGAAGCCCACATTCCGGATCATGCCAGATTACAGGGTTCGAGAATAGTAGCCCAGGGTTAGTTGTTTGGGAATCTCGTTGCCGCTCCGCACTGCTGCCTTGGACCCTAACTCTTTTCCAATCAACTGTTTCACCACGGACGCGCCCGCGGAAGACATGTCGCCAGGGTCTCCCGGCTGCGACAAAATGCCACGCCCGCCCGAGTCCCAGGCATCAACTTTTCCCACAAAAGCCCAATCCGGAACGGAGGCTTCATCCGTAACACATTATGACGGATCGTGATACGATTCAGCTTAACGGTTAGCACGTTCCGGAAATTAGTAACACGAAATTAGTCACCCAAATGGAGCCCCGATGATTGTTTCTCTGATAACCCTGCTCTTGACGTCTCTCGCCGTGCCTGTGGATGACCAGGGTCCGAAGCCGCCTCAGTTGTCGGGCACTATCGTCGATACCTCTGGGGCGGTCGTAGCAGGGGCCACAGTCCAGGTTCTCACTGCGGACGGCGCTTCGCTGCTAAGAGCCCATTCAGACGCCAATGGCTCCTTCATCATGTCGGGACTCTCAGCCGGCAATTATCGACTCGTGGTATCCGACCCTGGATTTGAAACCAAAGAGGTCTCCGTTACTGTTGGAGTCTCCGAGGCGCCTGCCCTGTTGCGCATCTCTCTGGCCGTCGGCTTGGTCAGCAGCACTGTCAATGTCCAGGGCCGCGAGGACGACCTCACGGGACTCGCCGATTCCGCTACCCAGGGAACCGTCGGAGCAAAGGAAATTCAGCAGCGTCCCATTCTCCGTTCCGGAGAAGTTCTGGAGACCATTCCCGGAGTCATCATCACGCAGCACGCCGGCGGCGGCAAAGCTAACCAGTATTTCCTTCGCGGCTTCAATCTCGACCACGGCACCGACTTCGCCGTTTTCATCGACGATATGCCCCTGAATCTGCCCTCCCATGCGCACGGCGAAGGTTACGCGGACATGAATGCCGTGATCCCGGAACTGGTGCAGCGGGTCAATTACGAGAAAGGACCTTACTCCGCCGACGTCGGCAACTTCGGCTCAGCCGGATCGGCCCATCTGGAATTCTTCAAAACGCTGCCCGAGAATTTCTTCCAGTTGGAAGGCGGAATGAATGGCTATGGGCGCGCAGTATTCGGTGTATCGCAGAAGCTCGGTAAGGGCAGTTTGCTCTATGGCGGAGAAGCGTATTACGACGATGGGCCGTGGAAAAATCCGGACGGTTATGCCAAATTCAACGGCTTGCTGACCTACAGCCAGGGGGACGAAGCCAAAGGTTTCAGCATCACGGCCCGCGGTTACCACGGAAAGTGGAATTCCAGCGATCAGATACCGGTTACCGCAACGCCTCTGGTTGGTTTCTTCGGCACACTCGACCCAACCGATGGCGGCCATTCGCAGCGCTATAGTCTGCAGGCCGAATGGCATCGTCAGCGTGAAAAATCGAAGACGAAGGTCACGGTCTACGGTTTCTACTACGACCTCGACCTGTTCTCCGATTTCACGTACCACCTCGACGATCCCGTTAAGGGCGATCAGTTCGAACAGCAGGACAAGCGATTTGTTTTCGGAGTGGACGCACACCACGCGATCGCCGGCGAGTGGCTCGGGCGCAGGGTTGAAAATACCTTCGGAGTTCAATTTCGCAACGACTGGGTTCGCAATGGCTTATATCGATCCGAGGATCGTGAGCGCACAGACAAGACCGATGTCAACGCCTGCAATGACGATCCCATCGACGCCTGCGATGCCAATCCCAACCTGACGGCGGTGCTGCCCGCCGCTACCGATGTCAATCGATTTACCGACACTATGATCGGTTTCTATGCGGAAAACAGGGTACAGTGGACCGAGAAATTCCGCACGGTGCTCGCGATCCGCGGCGACGAAGCGATCTACAACGTCACCAGCCTGACACCGAATTACGTCGCCATCGAACTGCCGGGCGCCCCGGTCCTCAACTTCGCCGCCGCCAATTCCGGCATGGCTACTAAGTTCCTGCCCAGCCCCAAATTAAGCCTGATCTTCGGCCCCTGGGCGAAGACGGAACTCTACGTACAGGGAGGATTCAGTTTCCACAGCAATGACGCGCGAGGCGCTACGCAAACGCTGCAACCGATTTCGCCGGAGAATCCATTTCCCACCGCCGCTTCGAGAATCCCCGCGCTTGTTCCGACCAAAGGCGCGGAGATCGGCGTGCGCACCACGGCAATTCACCATCTACAAAGCACGCTTTCCCTGTGGACGCTCCACAGCGCGTCCGAACTGCAGCAGAGTGGCGATACCGGGGGCACGGTTGCTTCACTGCAGCCCAGTAACCGCTATGGCGTCGAATGGGCGAACTTCTACACGCCGACCGAACATCTGGCTTTCGATTTCGATCTTGCCGACTCCCGAGCCCGGTTCACCACGCTGGACGACGGCGACGCAGCGCCCGGCAGCCCAGGCGGGAGATGGGTACCCGAAGCGGTAGGCTGGGTCGTTTCTTCGGGTGCTACTGTACATGATCTCGGTCGCTGGTCAGGAAGCCTGCGCCTGCGCTACTTTGGTCCGCGGAACCTGACCTCCGACGCTATCTATCGTTCGAACGCAACCGCGTTGCTCAACGCCGAGGTCGGCTATAAGATCAACCGGACCTGGCGAGTTTCCCTCGAAATGCTGAATCTGCTGAATCGCAAAGACCACGACATCGACTATGCCTACACGTCACAGATAACGCCGAGCGGGGATTCTGCATTCACAGACGTTTTCCACCCCGTTGAACCATTTCAGGTGCGAGTAGGATTGCGTTACAGCTTCGGGACGAAATAGCGGTTCACTATCCGTGAGGCGTGGTCGCCGTAAATCGCCCATGCTTCACGCCCTTGATCGCAATCAGCCCATTCGCGAGCTTTTTCACCACTGAAGCCTTACCCCGCACCAGAATCACTTCCAGGCAGTTGTCATGATCGAGGTGCACGTGCAGAGAAGAAATAACGGCAGAGTGATACTGGTGCTGAAGTTCCGTCAGCTTATCGGTCAGCAGACGAACATGGTGGTCGTACACCAGCGTCACCGTTCCGAAAATCTCGGCATTCGAATTCGTTTGAACTTCCTCGATCAGTTCATTCCGGATCAGGTCTCGAAACGCTTCCGAGCGATTCGTATAACCCCGCTTTTCGATGAGACTGTCGAACTTGTCCAGAAGTTCCTGGTCGATTGCTACCCCGATTCGGGCAAGGTCCGCCATAACATCTAACGATATCCTGGGCAGCGACAATTCGCCGCATGGCGCGCGGGCGGCAAGCCCCGTAAACTGAGACTTCGCCACCAATGCATCTCCCTGCCATCGGCAAGGCACAAAGAGCCATTGCAGCCGCCATATGCGCGACTTTCGTGCTCTGGGCTTCGGCCCTTCTGGTCTGGAGGTGGCTGCATTCCCAAACCGGTCCCTCGGCCGACACCGCCGCCTGGAATCCCTGGTATTCATCGCAAAACGGCGAGTTGCCGATTCTCTGGGATGCGCCGCCATTCTCATACCCGGACCAGAACGGTCGCACGCTCACCGATGAGGATCTGCACGGGCACATCTGGATTGCGGATTTTTTCTTCACCAGCTGTACTTCGATTTGCCCGATGATGACCGCGAAAATGGCGCATCTTCAGAAGACCATCGCGGATCGCGAAGTGAGATTCGTATCGTTCTCCGTCGACCCCGACCACGATAAGCCAGCCGTCCTGAAGCAGTATGCGGGAATGTGGAAGGCCGACGAATCCCGATGGAAATTCCTGAGCACCAACAGAAAGGACCTCGCCGCAACCGCGGAAGGAATGCGCACCTTCGTTCAGGCGCCGAGCGAGGACTCACCCATCCAGCACAGCGGCCTGTTCATTCTGACGGACAAGGATGGCCATGTGCGCGGCGTATACGACAGCAGCGACGACACGGCGCTCCGGCGGCTGGTCCGGGATGCGGCGCGCCTCGCGGGACATCCGGTCGCGGTTCCGGCGGACGAAGCGAAAACATCGCTGGCCGAATCGGTCAATCCGCGCACGAATCCGCAGGATGCCGGAGCCGCCCTATACGCAGCGCGCGGGTGCCTCGGCTGCCACGCGCAGGGCAAGGTGGCCCCCGCGCTGGAGGGGTGTTTCGGACGTAAGGTCGTGCTGACGGATGGCCGGACTGTTACCTCCGATGAAGCCTATCTCCGGGAGTCGATTCTCGATCCCGGGGAAGAGATCGTAGCTGGGTACCCGGCAATGATGCCCGGTTACCGCGGCCAGTTGAAGGACGCGGAACTGAACCAGGTAGTGGCGTATCTGAAGGCGCTGGCGCCGGTTCACGGCAATGCCGCTCCGGAACCGGCTCGGACGCAGATCGTCGATCCCGTGTGCAAAATGCGGCTCGATCCGTCTTCCGAGACTTTTCACGCGGATTTTTCCGGCAAGACCTACCGCTTCTGCAGCACTCTTTGCCGCGATCGATTTCTCAAGTCCCCCGAACACTTCGCAAAATAACGAAAAGTGCGGGGTCAGGGATGCGCGATTTCCGTCAGGAATCCGCTGACGATCGCGACCAGTGCGGCCAGAGCCACCTCCGTCGCGACAAGCCACGAGAATCCCTGGCGCCTTCGCAGGCCGCGCCAGTTGAGAAATCCGCATACCGAGATCGCGCCGACTATGCAGGCCTAGAGCGCCAGCACGCGCCCATAGTCCGTCAGCCAGAGATCGGAAACCTTTCCTAGGTAAAGCCACGCCGCTATCAGACCTGCCGCCACAACAATCCCTGCGCCCGGCAGCGCGACCGCCGAAAATCGCAGCAGAATCGCCACGCGAATTTGCTGGGGTCTGCCAATCGTGGTCAGAACCACAACCGCCAGCGAACCTAGCCACACTCCCCCTGCAAGAATATGCGCCACATCCACAGCCATCCGCAACACGCTTCCCGCCGCGTGGCCCAGCATCGGGAGAGAAGCCGCGAAACCGACCGTCGCCAGCGTATATAAGGGCCGAAATCGCCGGTGTTGCAGGGCCACGAAACCGGTCAGGATGCACACCGCCGCGGCGGCCATCTGAATCCTCCAGCTCTCACCCCAATGGCTGCGCAGCGCAACCATTGCCACATTATCCAGGATACCGGAATCTCCCACCCCAAATGCGGCTACGGTGTGGGACCAGACTCTCAGCAATGTCGAAAACGCGGCGATCGAGACTCCCGCCAGCCCGAGCCGAGCCACCGAAAGATCGAGTTTGGCAGCACAGTCCGCGCCCAGTTCCGTCGACGCTCGCGGTAGCAGCAGCCAATGCACCGCGCTTGCGCCGATGGTCACCAGAACGGACGCATACAGAAGCGCTTTAACCGAGCCTTCCGCTACCAGCCCCGGATCCGGCATCGGACCCTAGTGCGCCTGCACGCCGAAGCTGAATTCGCCCTTTGATACGTGTCCGTCATCGCCGGAAGTCTGCCAGTTTACCGTGTACTTCCCATCGGCGAGTTTGCTTTTGACATCGGAAATCAGAGACTTGTCGGTTCCACGTGTGGCGCCTGTTTCGATGGCCCCATTTGGCCCCTTGAGAGAAATCTTGCTCAGCGCCGGATCGGGCTTCTCAGCGAACCATAACTCGATATGGGCGGGTGCGGTCTTAAGCATGGCACCGTCGGCCGGTTCGGTCTTAATGAGTTTATTGTGGGCGAGGGCCAGCGTCGCAAAAGCGCCCGCGACGAGGACCCCAGAGAGCAAATTTCGGAATCGGAAAAAGTCGTTCTTCATAGGAAACTCCTTAGCCTGGTTGGTCATTCGGGCCGCAGCATGACGGGGTGCGGGTTGCAGCATTTACTATCAGATCGTAATTCGTAGCTGTTGTCGGTGCGACAAATTGTCGCAGGGGGGGACGTGTGAGTAAGGCTGCGCTCAGCCGCTCAACGTTCCATCGACCGTGAGCTCCGACTTTTTTCTTTTGCTGCTTTTTGATCGGATTGGCCGGGAGCCTTTTCCCTCTCGGCTTCGCAAAGTGCTTTCTGGAATCTGCCCAGCCAGCCGCCCCAGCCATCCTCAGTTGGTTCCAGTCCCGCCCCGCGGAGTTCACCAACTTTTTCCCGGAGCAAGCGGCGGTTACTCAGTACAGCTTCCGCGGAGCCGAGGTCTTCGATCCCGATTCTCAGGCGGTCGCTCGCTGAGAGCTTCCGGAAACGGACAAATGAACTCGTCTTCAATTCGCCACGGCTGCGCATGGCATCCATCTCCGGGGTGTAATCGATGTGCAGAACCCTCGCTGATGTGGCTTCCAGCATCAGGAATCTTCGCCCCGACTGCTCATCCTCTCCGTGCATAAGTACTCGCCCCTCGATTGATGACGTGCGTCCCCAGTCCACAACTTCAATGGCGAGGCGCTTATCTGAGATCGGCTCACCCTGTACGAACAGAGTCTTCTGCCGATCCCGGGAGCGCTGCATCGCGCGGAGTACCTGCTCAACATCGGACCGCAAGACCCATCCGGATTCACTTTTTCCGGCGAGGCCGATACGCGATAAGACCGCAAGGCGTGCGGTAACGTGTGGCTTTCCGCTCGCCGCGCCAAAAGTTAAACCTTTCTCGCCAGTCTGCGCATGCCGAAGGATCGTGCGGTCCAGAGATGTAAATCTCATTTCACCGATCTCCCGGCGCTCAGCCTCAGCCGCATCGAGCGTAGTTCGAAAGCCCATCTGCCGCGTGCAGAATTCTTCCGCGACTTCGCGTACGCCGCGCTTTACAAAGTCCCGGCTTAAACGGAGAGTCTTTCCGTCGCCAGCAATGCCCCTGAGCGCGACGTGTGCATGCGGATGCTCGGTATTACGATGGACGACGGCAACCCATTGGAGCGGGCGGCTGAGATCCGCTTCAACTTGCCTCATCACGTCTCGCGTTAGGCGTTGCAGGTCGGCACGGTCTCCGAACTCGGGAGAGATGATGAACTTCCAGAACAACTCGTCCTTGCCCGCCTGCCATTCCTGCAGTCGAGTCGAGACATCCACGCTGGTTTCGTTCGCGCTGAATCCCGCCTGGCGGCCAGCAGCGCTCTCTCGCTCCAGATATCGACCATGGGCACGCCACTGCCCGCGCGTCGTGTTCCTGGTGTATGTGATTCGGACAGCACAGCGCTGGCGGTGCGGAAAGCTGCGTTTGCCTCCTGAAGATCCATTCCCAGGTGTTCCACGACTCTGACGAACATAGTGCATCAACATTTTGAACCCTGAGCTCAACACGATGTGATCGGATGGACTCCTCGAAACCCTCGGCTTGCGCGGACGGAGCCGGAACTCGCGGCCTTCCTCATTCATCGTCTCCTCCGATCAGACCTTGCATGGCTGAACGAGACTCTCGTTCCATGCTGGAGGCAGCGGTCCTCATTAATCGCGCATATCGGTCTCGTGCAAGCGCGATCGAATGCGCTCGCGCCTCACCGGGCGGCTCGGGTACACATGTCAGAAACGCCTTCGTCAATGCGTCCACCAGGGTAAACAATGCCTGTTGAGCACGGAGCATGCGCCGCATTTCCCTGGAAAGACGGTCGAAGCTCGCCGCCATGAATTCCTCCGCTCCTCCAGTCTCGTTACGCTTTTTGAGTGCACCCGCAATCGCGGCTCGAATGAACGCGCTCGACGAACGGTATCCCTGCTCCTTCACCGCACCTTGCATGCGTCGATCCAGATCTGGCTCAATTCGGACTGCTCGCTTAGGCATTTAAAAAAGCCCCCTACATATAAGGGCTCAGAAAGGCATTTCCGGACAAAAATCTTGAAGAAATCTTGGTGTCGGACATTCGGGCGACAGCGTAGGAGGATTGTCACCCATCGAAAACCGATCACCTTCAATAGGTTAGGCGCAAAATAGCAACACGGAGTCCGACAACCCTTTATGTTCCACTACCGGTGTTTGTTGCCTGTTGCGGGTGCCGCTACCCCGTCCGCGACGTGGTTGACGTTGCCTGTAAGCGCCCAAAATGCCGAACGCAGCCGAACAAAGCCGAACAACATTCGGGTTCATCCGGCATTTTTCGGACTACAATAAGGCCAGTCGGCATTAGCGCTATGGACCCTGCAATCAGCAAGTTGGTCGACGAAATCTC
>CAVRCX010000014.1:0-165545 GCA_963719785.1 Terriglobia bacterium | reverse complement strand
ACATGATTCGGCATCAGCGGTTGCATCTCTATTGCGATGCCGGTGCCACTCCGGCGAATCCTTAATTCGGGCATAGGCGTTACCCTGCAAAACGCAATGGCTGGTCAGCGTCTCGCGGAAGCCCATGGCGGTCATCTCGTCGTTGGGCGCCCGCGAAAGGGCCTGATACATCGGGTGTTTGATCGCGAGTTGCTTACCTTTCGAGGGATCTTTGTCGGTTTGCAGCATCACCAGCGGAATGAAGCCGACCGTCTCGCTGATGATCCGGGTGCACGCCCACACGACCGAATGATTCATCGCGGTCGCGAGGTTGACTCTTTCGCCAGACCATGAGAACTGGCCGCCGCCGAGAGCCGAGAAGATGTTTTCGTAGCCGTTTCGCCCGTACCAGTCTGTGGTGACCTGCTCGAACGAGCCGATGGCCTTGGCCTCGCCAGGGAGGCGCGTGATCGACGGCAACTCCGGGTCGGCTGAGATCTTCGCGATCAGGGTCCCGATCCGCGATGCGATCTCGGGAAACACTAACCTACGCTCCTCAGGCCGGTGTAGCTCACGCTCTTGTCTTCGAAAACGATGGCTCTGGCCAGTCCGTCGATGGTGGCCGCGAGAGATCGATCCGGGAGAAATCCTTTTCACGGTCAGGCTTGACCGGCCTGATCAGGTCGTTGCCATCGCTTCGCGTGCACAGGAACTCGCGTGGTGCGCCATCACCGGGTGGCCGCCGTGCACGAGATCTCCGGTCGCGACCAGCGCGATCAGCTTCTTCGTGGCTTCGTTCAATCCGGGGCACGTCTGCGGGATCTCAATACAGGTGACGCCCTCTTCGATCAGGCTCGTGGACATTTCGCGCGAGTTGTAACGGTCGAAACAAACCTCCTGGACATCGAACATCTCAAGGCAGTATTTGATGCGGGCTTTGATCAGACCGTTATCGATCACGCGGCCTTCGCAGGTCTCGATCCAGCCTTCTTCCACCCAGCGCTCATAGGGCATCCCGTCCTGCACCTGTCGTTTCCTGAGCGTTGCCGCCGGCATCCAGCAAAAGGGAAGAACGTCGTATCCGCCGTCGTCCCGCGGGAACACCGCCGCCACCGCCGACAAGTCCGTGGTCATCGAAATATCGACCCCCACCCAGCACTTGCGGTTGATGAACCGGGCGAGCAGGTCGTGCGGCAGCGGCCACCCGGACGCATCCCAGTCGCGGCGGCACGCGCGCCAGAGATTCATATCGAGGGCGCGATTCTCTTTCTGGTCCCAGATGTTGAGAAAGTACCGTTTGAAGCTCGCAAGATCGCCCTCGGCAAGGTGCGAGACATACTGCTGGCGGATCTTCTCCTTATCGAGGAAGCCTCCGTTTTCTTTGATGCTCGGGTTCGCCTTGATCCACGTTGCGGGGTCCGCCGGATCGTCATCGACCGACGCCCCGTAGATGCGGCCGAAGAAGGTCGGGTCCAGAACCACGCCGTCGTTGATCCTTCGCGTCTTCTCGTGCAGCCGCCAGGCGAGCGGCGATTCCGACTGCACGCCCGCCGTGGTGATCGCGATGGTCAGAGTCTGCCGGCGAGTGAAGCCGCCGTTGCTGAGCACGTCCCAGTTCTCAAGCTGCTTGCGCGTCTTCCAGCGGTGAACCTCATCGGCGATCACGCACGACGGATTCACGCCGTCGCCGAAGTCGCCATCGGCGGCGATGGCCGCGTAAAAGCTGTCCGGGTCGCTGCGCTTCACGATCCGGTTGGTGCCGCGCAGAATGCGCAGGCGCTTCCTGAGCAGCGGGCTCTGCTCCACCATCTTGCAGGCGGCGCGATAAACGTTCATCGCCTGCCTGGTGGCGGCCGCCGCGCCATATACCTGGCACCCCGGATCGTTGGACATGATGAGCACGAGCAACGCGAGGCCCGCCGCCCATTCGGTCTTTCCCGCTTTCTTTGGCACTTCTTCGTAGACCATCTGGATGATTCGATTTCCCGAGGAATCGATCTGGCCGAACATCTGCACAACCGCTTCTTCCTGCCACGGCATGAGCAGGAACGGCTTTCCGTACCACTCGTCCTGGGTGTGCTTCAGGACCAGTTCGAAGAAGTTACAGGCGGCATCGGCGTGCTGCTGTGAGAAGGGCACATTCTGTTGATTTTTTAATAAACAAGCGAAGCGAATTGAGTTGCTTGTCGGGGCAACCCGATCAATGAATGTGGTGTGCCCGGCTGGACCGGGACCGAAAAGAGACCAGCCAAATGAAAACGATTACGAAAAAAGCCAGCAAAGCCCCGAAGGCCACCACGAAGACCAGCGACCCGATTCTCACCGCCGCAGAGCCGGAGCTTGGAAGCCCTCAGGGCATCACGATTAACGACAGCACCGAGGTGATTAAGCCGACCGAAGAAGCCCGGCAGGACCAGATGAAAACCGACCTGACGAAGCTGAAGGCTGGCGACAAGAAGCGCAAGGCAGCAGTCAAAGCAGCGAAGAAGGTCACCGCCAAGCCCGCGAAGGCCACCAGGACGCCGAAGGCCGCGAAGACAGCCAAACCCGCCACGCCGAAGAAGGCCCCGAAGCCCGCCGGGAGCGGCCCCCGCGAGACCAGCAAGACCGCCCAACTGATCGAGATGCTCAAGCGGCCGAAGGGCGCAACCCTCGAAGAAGTGATGGCCAAGTTCGGCTGGCAGATTCACACCACGCGGGCCATCATGAGCGCGGGCGGCTCGTTGACCAAAAAGCACGGCATCACGGTGATCAGCGAGAAGGTCGGCGACTCGCGCACGTACCGGATCGCCAAGTAAAGCCCCTTCCTCCCCAACCAAGCCGGGTCCCCGAAAAGGAACCCGGCTTTTTTTCGTTACGGGGAAGCAATGCCAGGGAAACGCCCGTGTTGCCTTCACCGTTGGCGCACGTTCGGGCCGTGGGCGGCTTTCTCGCCAGCGGTGGCACCATGCCACCACCTTTCGGACCCGGACGCCCCCACAAAACCCCAACGAATTCACTTGGCTTCCGACCCCGAAAGAGTGATCAATGGTGATGCCGAGGGGCATACACAAGATGAAAACCATAACGATTACGCTTTCAGCCGAACAGATGGAACGGCTGGCCACGTTGCTGGCCGATACCGCCAGCGACATCGAAAACGACGGCAACGAAGGCCACCCGGACGCCATGCTGCTTTGGCAGGTACAGAAGCTCGCGAGGCAGGCATGAACCGCACCACGCAACGCGACGAACGCAATAAGACCAGATCGTTCCGCGCGGCCTTCGCCGCCCGCGACCGAGCCGAGGCAGTCGCCAGGATCGCTAAGGAGGTCCTCGGCCTCGACACGCTCGAAACCCGGAGCAGCGACGCTCTCGACTTCTCTGATCAGGCAGTATGGACGCTGCGCGCGGCACTCGAAGCTGCTTATGCCGCCGGGGCGATTTCCGGTGCGAAAAGGAAATAAATCGACTTGCATCGTGCCAGACAAAGAGTGATGAATGTGGACATGAGAACAAGCAAACAACAACGCGCCGCAGCCACGCCGGGCTTCGCGATTCAGATCCTTCGCGACACCGAACTCGGCATCGCCACGCTGATTGTCGAAGACGAAGAAGGCCACTACGAACCGGTGAACTACGCCAGCACGCTCGCCGAGGGTTTCGAAATGGCCAAGGAAGACCTTCGCAACCGCAGGCGACTCCTGGAGATTGGCGGCGACCCCGGCGTTTGCCCCTGGGAGTACAAGGTCTGGGCGCGCGGCCTTGGAGGGATGATGGTGGTCGCCGCCACCTGGAACGTACGCGATCTGTAGAAGCTTCACGCCGCCTTACCCGCCAACCGATCCAACGAGACTTCCTCGAAGGATCGGTTTTCTTCGTTCAGAGCCTGTTGCCCGCTCCACTCCTGCCACCGCCGGATAATCACATCGCAGTACAAGGGATCGATCTCAAGAAGCCGAGCCACGCGGCCGTGCTTCGCGCATGCAATCAGCGTCGAGCCAGCTCCGCCGAAGGTGTCGAGGACGACATCTTCGTTCCTGCTGCTGTTCAGAATCGGGTACGAGATCAAATCGACCGGCTTCATCGTCGGATGATCTGCCGAGCGCGCGGGCTTGTCGAAGTTCCAAACCGTGGTCTGCTTCCGATCCGTGAACCAGCGATGCGACGCACCCGGCTTCCAGCCGTAGAGGATCGGCTCGTGCTGCCAGTGGTAATCCTGCCGTCCCATCACCAGCGTTTGCTTCACCCACACGCAGCATTGCGCCAGCTTCCAGCCGCCCTCGACCAGCGCGCGGCGGAAGTTCATCCCCTCGGTGTCGGCGTGGAACACATAGATTCCCGCGCCTTCCTTCGTGACGCTGGCGAGGTTCTGATAGGCCGCGAGCAGGAAGCTGAAGAAAGCGGCGTCGGCCATCCGGTCACCTTTGATCTTGAGAGCATCCTTCGTCTTGCCTTCGTAATCGACGTTGTACGGTGGGTCGATAATCACGAGGTCCGCGCGCGAGCCGGCGAGAACCCGTTTCAAATCCGCAGGCACGGTGGCATCGCCGCAGAGCAGGCGGTGCGGGCCGAGCACCCACAGTTCGCCCGGTTGCGCCACGGGGGCTTCACGCAGGCTCGGTGCGTCGTCGTCGGGTGTCAGTCCCTCCTGCCCCGGTGACGACGCCCCGGCGAGGAAGTCGGCTATTTCCTGTTCGTCGAATCCAGTCAGCTCAAGATTGCCGTAGCCGAGGTTCTGAAGGTCGAGCAGTTCGGGGCCGAGCAGTTCGAAATCCCAGGACGTTTCATCGTGCGACCGATTGTCCATCAGCCGGTACGCCTTCACCTGCGCTGGCGTCAAGTTATCGGCGACGTGAACCGGGACTTCCGTCAGATTGAGCTTGCGTGCCGCAAGCAATCGGGTGTGCCCGGCGATTATCACGCGATGCACATCGACAACAATCGGCTGGCGCCATCCGAACTCCTGAAGCGACGCAGCGACCTTGTCCACTGCCGCGGGCGTGATTGTCCTGGCATTCCGTGCGTAAGGAATGACCCGGTCGATTGGCCACTGTTCGATCAGCATCGGGCGAGCACCTTGTCCCTGACCGTCCCGGCGATGGCCTTCATCATCAGCGGCGGAACCGAGTTCCCGAGCCGCTCCCACTGCTGCGCGTATGTCCCGGTGAGAATGAAGTCGTCCGGGAACGCGCAGATGCGTCGCAGCTCCGCGATCGTGAACTTCCGCCGCTCGGTCGCGTCGACAACGTGGAAGTGATTACTGGCCCCGCCGCCCGCGCGGCTCTCGCTTCCAACAGTCACAGTTGGAGCCGGCCGATCCGTGATGTCGCCCGCGCTGTACTTCGGGTCGCCTCCGGTGTTGTGGATCGCGCGCCCGGATAGCTCGAACCGCTGCTGCGCCGCACCAGACGAATTCACGGTGTTGAGAGGTCCGTCGAGGCTGATGCGCTTCCGTTTGAACTGCCCGCCGACCCGGCCAGTGAGTTCCGTGACGGGGAAGTCACGGTCGCCCGGCAGCATCGTTTCCGATTGCACGTGGTGCTGCTGGTAGGAAGCTCCGTTGGTCATGGTGAGCGAGGGCGCAGGTTTCTGAAGGCTCAGCGTGTCCTCGCGCGTGTAGCCGTGCGCAACCGATTTGACAGCGGTCAGGTGCGGCAGCGCATCGCGCACCGAGTAGCGGTACGGGAGAGGTTCCGGGTGGGCCGGGTCCAGGTGCAGGTCCTCGCGGACCCCGACGAAAATGATCCGCTGGCGCATCTGCGGAACGCCGAGCCACTGAGCATCGAGCAGCCGGGCAGTTACGCGATACCCGGAGGCTTTCAACGCCCGCAGTACTTCGATGAACCAGCCCTTGGCGATGCCCTTGACGAGACCACTCACGTTCTCGGCGACGAACGTCTTCGGGCTGAGCCCGCGCAGCAGCCGGATGTATTCGTCGAACAGCGTCTCGTTGCACTGCGACGCTCCGTGCTCGTAGGTCTTTTCGTGGCCCCAGCCTTTTTCGCGCTTGCCCGCCGTCGAAAACGCCTGGCATGGTGGCGACCCGTCGAACAGATCGAGTTCGCCACGCGCGAGACCGGTCGCCTGGAGGATCTCTTCCGGCTGGACCAGGCGAATGTCGCGGCAGTCGAGAATGGCGTCGCTGCTCATGTTCGCGCGATATGATTCCTGTGCCGCGGGAACGAACTCGTTCGCCCAGACGACCTTGAACCCGGCCATGCGGTAGCCGAGGCACGACCCTCCGCACCCGGAAAACGTGGACGCCACCGTGAAGCCGTTCCATGGCAGCGCTGCAACCTCGACCATGGACGGTACGCGATAGACGGGTTTGTCAGGTGCTGCCTGACGAGGCAGCTCGGGCTGGCCATCGGTCTGAACCGAGAGGTCCGCAGGGCGACTCTTGATCGAAGGGCAGGCTTTGTTCAGGACATTGCCCTGGCTCCGGTGCTGGCCATTCGTCTGGTGCATCACGCGTGTTGCCATTGATTCCCGATCATGCTCGATGACGATATTGAGCGGACTCTTCGGCCCTGTGATTGTTGGAGCCGGGAGATTGGTGTAATCCAGAAAGCCATGCTTGAACTCGTTGAAATACCGCACCTTCTTTTCGAATCCGGTTGCGCTTTGAATCCACAGTCTCAAGCAGCCAGATCTTCGGATGGCCCTTCAGGCTTCGGACCCGCTGCGCCGCTCCAGGTGTAACCGCACTTCGGACACTGGTGTTCGGTCGGGATCGTCTCGTCGTACTCCCTGAACGATTCGGGTGGATCTCCCTCCGAGCCAGTCGAATCGAGGAACTTTGAAATCTCATCCGCATCGAATCCGGTCAGCGAGGCGTCGACGTTCAACGCCTGAAGTTCCGCCATCTCGGGCGCGAGCAGCTCCATATCCCAGCCGCTCTCCTGATGGCTGCGGTTGTCCATCAGTCGAAAGGCTTTGATCTGGCCCGGCGTCAGGTCGGCCGCGACATGGACCGGGACCTTCTCCAGCCCGAGCTGCTTTGCCGCCAGAAGACGCACGTGGCCTGCGACGACGACCCGCTCGGTATCCACGACGATGGGTTGCTGCCAGCCGAATTCTTTTATGCTGGCGGCGACTTTGTCGATTGCCTCCTGCGGGATCTTGCGGGCATTGCGCGCGTAGGGGATCAAGCGGTCAATCGCCCATTGGAGGATTTTCATCACTGTACGACCGTTGGCGGCGGCGTTCGCCTGGCACGCGGACGTCCGAGCAACTCCATCAAATCCGCTTCGCCGTCGTCCAGCTTGTCCACCGCCAGCCGCGTCCTGCTTACCGGCGACAATCCGAATTCCGAGCAGAACGCCTTCATCAGAGCCAGCGCCTGGTTTCCCTGCCGCACGGCGGGGTGTGGCTTCACATCCACCACGACCAGCTTGTTGGTGGCCGGGTTCAGAATCTTCTTCGCGATGAACCGGCCCTGCGTCTTGATCGTTTCGTAGCAGGCGATCGCGGCGTCGTACGCGATGCAGACGCCCTCCAGCATCGGGCCGTCGGGGCGGCGGTCGAGATCCATCAACACCAGCTCCTGCGACCAGAACGCCCAGGCCTCCCGCGCTCGTCCCACCAGGTATTCCGGACAGGGCGGCAGGCCGCGCGACGCCTTCGGCTCGGCCGCGAGCTGCTGCTCCAGTTTGTGGACGCCCTTCTTCCGGGGATCGCCGGCAGCAATCTGAGCCTGGGTCGGCTTCGGTTTCTGTCCTGGTTTCATCAAAAAACGAAAATTTCTAATTCGCGGATTTAAACGTTCGAGGCCACCCGTGGTCGCGGGGCCTGGCTCGTAGGTATTTGACCCGCCCTACCCACCCAGGAAGGCCCCACTGGGGGTCTCACGTCGGCCCACGTTACGTCCGTCGATACCACGTCGCGGGTCTGTTGCCACGCTCAACGCGAACGCGACACGAGGCCCACGTTGGCCGGCTTCCCGCTCGCGCTGACCGATTCGCGCATGGTCTTGGCACCGTGGCAGGCGTTGCACCGGGTCTTGAGGTTATCGAGCGACAATCGCAGGTCCGGTCGGTCATGAATAGGAATCTGATGATCGGCGTGCAGATGTTTCTCACCCTGGCTGTAGCGTTCCCGCAGCTCGGCCAGAACCTGCGCTACGGGTGGAGGACCCAGTTCGAACTGCCGGAAGTCCATCACCAGATTCGGCTCCCACCCACAATCCACACATCGCCATTCGTCGCGGATGAAGCAAAGAACGCGCAGCCGGCGATGAGCGGCGTCATAGCCGCGTTCCGCCGACGTCCCGCGACGTTCGTCCCACTGCTGCCGAGTTTGCCGCCTGTGATCCGGGCAATACGACTCTCCATCGCAGAGAGTCCTGCATCCCGGAGAGTTGCATGGATGCTTGGGCAGGCTTGGCATGGAATCCGGGTTTCTCGCTCACGTCTCGCCCCTGCTGCGCCACCTTCCGCCCACGTCGCACCGCGCTCCCGATGCTGGCACTGTTCCGCGAACTGCCAGCCTCACCGAAACCGAACGCGCCACGTGCGCGAGCGATGAACCGTCCGCCTACCTGCCGCCGTTGGCTCCTCACTGTGCGGTGCGATGTCCGGCTTCCACGAACATCACGTCCAGATCCTTGTGCCTCCAGCACCGAAGACCGCTTTCGAGCTTCTCCCGGAAGACGAAGCGGGTGCCTTGGTAGGCATTCAGGCTTGACGGCGTCGGATCGTCCGCTGCCACGTGCAGGAATGCGCGACAGATCTGCCCCTTCCGGCGGCGCACCACACGAGCATAGAATCCTGCGGCCTCCTGGCGCGTGAATTGGGCTTGATTGACCCACTCGTAGAGGCGCCCGTCAAAGCGGTACACGGGTATTACAGAGTTCATGCTGCTGGACACACGTATGGAACTGAAAAGATGAGGGAAGGGATTAGCGAGCGTCCCGGCGCTCGTATGGCGACTTCGCGTCTATCACAATTTTCTCAAAAGCGATGCAGGGGATCAAGGCCAGTACGTGAGAAAATTCCTTTGTTTTCATCTGGTTGAGAGGCGCAGGAGACGCTGAAACATCGCCGGGATGGCTACCATGATTACCATGTCTACCAAAGGCCCGTCTTCGATCGGGTGTTTGACCGGGTGGGCACATCGGGGGCTTGCAAGTTATACGTCAGGTTTGGTCAATCGCCGCCTTTAAGAACCCACTCTTCAAACTTCATCCGAACCCGCTCGCGCGGTCGGCCGATCCCGTCGCAGAATTGATCCCATTGATCAGTGCCGCCTGGCGGCGATACGATCTGAATCGCGAATCGGTTCACGTTTCTGGTTAGCGCACACGCCAGTAATTGTCGGGCTAATGCATCGGCGCGATGTAGCTGGAATCCAACGACGGTTACCTGCTCTGCGGTAGAGAGTGCATCGAATGCTTGGTTCCACAGGCTGAGAAGTAAGCGGTTCGAACTCATGTCTTTGAGATAGCTGGGAATTATCAGATACCGACCTTCATTCCACCCGGTGGCTCTCCGATAGACGTGGTGGTCATCGTGCGCGCTATAGAAGAAGTCCGCTTTGTGTTCGATGGCCGGCTCACAGTCTTGCTCATCGCGCTGTCCCCAGTTAACTGAGCCGTGAAGCTTGAGCATTTTGATGCGAGAGTGGCATCCGCTGGGTGCATCGGCACAGGCGAATCCGTACCCGTCGGCGTAATGCCACTTTTCCCGGCGCCAGAACGCCGCCTCATGTAAAAGATCCCAGTTGAACGTCAGGATTATATCGCCCTCGTGAACCCGGGACGCCCACGCGTCAAGTACCGCAGCCACAGGATCGCCTGGTTCGCGAAGCCGGGTCTGCAACTGATACTCGTGCCATTGAAATGCGTCGGCAATCATGCCCATCAGTTTGGGTCTGAGACTTCGCCAATCCAGTTTTCCGAGTTCGAGCGGCTCAGTGCCTGCTTCGGCCAGATCCAGAAGTGTGAAGAGTTGCTCAAGGTTAGGCCTGTCAAACTCACGCGGTGGCACCACCTGAAGAACACGCTCGACAGCCTCGGTTACCGCCTTAGCCCTCTCCTTGGCCATTACGTGGCCAGTAGTTGTGTCTCGAATAAAGGGCCACAGTGCAGGGCCTAGCGGGTATCCTGCGAAGCAGGAAGCTCCGGCCCCCAAGATGAAAACGTGTGCCATATCAAACCAAAATTATACGGGCGCGCTCAGTGGGCTCGGTTCTGCCAACCGGAGGTGCAAGCTGGCGCGTAGTCGGCTTCCCTTTGATATGACCCGCGCTACGCTTAACCGTGCCAACCGTCCTTGAACGTCCGGGCACCCAGAAATCGAGGGAACCGTCAAACAGGTCCTGGTGGTGTCCGTTTCGGGGCCGGGGACCATGGGAGCTTTGGTGGTCCTTATATAGGAGGGGCAATTTGTCTCCTCAACGGCGAACATGAGCGAAATGGCTACCATGGCCACCACGAGCACCAATTGATTCAGGATCAGTGAGATCAGCGGATGAGGATGGCTACCACGCGAGTGGTGCCACTGGTGCCACGCCGAGAGTGGCCAATTTTCGAGATCAGGCGGAGGGTGGACTCCATTTGGACTCCAGTCGAGGTGATTTTGGCGGGAAAGTACCCGTAAGTCTATGAAAAATATGGTGGCCAGAGACGGAATCGAACCGCCGACGCCAGCCTTTTCAGGGCTGCGCTCTACCAGCTGAGCTATCTGGCCTCTTATGGAATCAACGCGTGTGCGAGTAACCACATTGTATCGCAGGCATCACGCAGGCTGTAACTGCTCCAGCTCGTCCGCGGTCGCCTTTTCGATATCCGCGTGCAGGCTGTTGCCGTGTGCGTCCATAGTGACGATCGCCGGGAAATTATTGACGCGCAGATGCCACATGGCTTCGGGAATTCCGAAGTCGATCAGGTTCACGCCCAGCACCGCCTCGACCGTGCGCGCATAATACTGAGCGGCGCCGCCAATGCCGTTCAGGTAAACCGCGCCCGATTTTTTCAGCGCCGCCAGCGTCTTCGGTCCCATGCCGCCTTTACCGATCACCGCGCGCACGCCATAGCGCTCGATCACATCGGCCTGGTAGGGTTCTTCGCGGATGCTGGTGGTGGGGCCGGCCGCCTTCACGGTCCACTTTCCATTCTGCTCAAGCATGACGGGACCGCAGTGATACAGCACCGCGCCATGCAGATCCACCGGTGGCGGATTCTTCATCAGGTACGCGTGCACGGCGTCGCGTCCCGTATACATCTCGCCGCGGATCAGCACGACGTCGCCCACCTTCAGCGACCGCACCATTTCTTCCGTCAGCGGAGCCGTCAGGATCATTTCGCGGCCAGTGAGCGGGAAGCCGGCATCCTTAGACATCCGCTCCAGAGGACGCGACGGATCGCGATACAGCCACCGGGTGATCGCGCCGCTGTGGGCATCGAGGCGCACGCCGAGACGCCGGAACGCCCAGCACTCATAAGCCACCGACACGAAGAAACTGGCGGGCAGCCGGTTAGCAGCGGCGATCTTGCAGCCGATCAGCGACACGTTGCCGCCGAAGCCCATCGCGCCTACGCCCAGCTCGTTGGCTTCTTTCATAATGCGCACTTCGAGCTCGGCGAGAAGCGGATCGGGATTCACATCGTCGAGCATGCGGAAGAGCTGTTCCTTCGCGAGATCGTACCCATGCGCGCGATCGCTGCCGATGCAGACACCGAGCGCCCCCGGCGCGCAGCCCTGACCCTGCGCCTGCCAAACCGCATGCAGCAGGCACTTGCGCACGCCTTCCAGATTGCGGTCGGCGCGGCCCAGGCGCTCCAGATTGGCGGGAAGCGAATACTGAATATTCTTGTTCTCGCAGCCGCCACCTTTCAGGACAAGCTTAATCTCGACTTCATCCTCTTCCCACTGTTCGAAGTGAATCACCGGCGTGCCCGGTCCCAGATTGTCGCCGCTGTTTTTGCCGGTAATCGAATCGACCGAATTGGGCCGCAGCTTGCCGAGTTTCGTCGCTTCGGCCACGGCCGCGCGGATCGCCTGGCGGATGGCGATCTGATTCACACCGACCGGCGTATGCACGTAGAACGTCGGCATGCCGGTGTCCTGGCAAATCGGGCCGGAATCGTCGGCCGCCATGTCGATATTCGAAAAGATAATGTTCAGTGCCTGCGACGCCTGCGTGTTGGGCTTCTCCGCCAACCCGGCCGCGCTCATGGCGGCGCGCACATCCGGCGGAAGATTGGTGGCAGTCTGGGTAATCAGCTCGACAAGGCTGTTGTGAAGGAAGTGCATGGGAACCCCTTATTGTATCGGCCCACCTACTCCTCTCGCAGCGCCGTCATGGGATTGAGACGCGCCGCGCGAAGTGCCGGGATTCCGCTGGCCACAATCGCCACCGCCGCCAGCAGCGCGACGGCGAGAACGATGGTGAGTGGGTCGGAGGGCTGCAATCCATAGAGCAACGATGTGGCGGCGCGAGCGGCGGCGATCGAGAGCGCAGTGCCGAGGGCCAGCCCCACAATCAACAGCAGGCCCGCTTCCCGCATGACCAGCCTTAGGACGCTGGCGCGATCCGCTCCCAGCGCTATCCGAATGCCGATTTCATTGCGGCGGCGCGCCACATATAAAAGTTCACGCCGAAGAGCCCGACCGTGGCGAGGACTGCGGCGAGGAATCCGAAGAAGCCGGACAGGGTCGCCATCACGCGCTCGGACAGCAACGATTCGCGGAGTTGGGTTTTGAACACGCGGAACGTGACAGAAATGCCCAGGCTCACAAGGATGGCGCGCTTTAGTTGCGGCATCAAGGATCCGAGTGGCATGGCGGACCTGACAATGAACCACTCTCCGACGTCGGGATTCTTGTTCTGCCCGGCGGCCACGAAAGCCGTGGGGATGCAATCTTCGCGCAGCTTGCGGTACTTCGAATTCTTCACCATGCCGACGATCCGGAACACGTGCTGCGGCGCACCGGATCCGGGCAGCATGCGGAATTCCTTGCCGATGGGATTGCCGCCCAGGAACTTTGCGCTGAACATCTCATTGACGATGGCGACTTCCGGCGACGCTGTCGGGTCGCGATAGTTGAAATCGCGACCCGCCAGCAGCGGCGTTCCCATGGTCCGGAAATAGTTCGCGCTCACCCGATTGAACCAGGAGTTGAGAGAGTCTTTCGAGCGCATCGCCGATCGACATGCCGCGCGCGATATTGTCGGCGGTTTCCATTTCGAGATAAGCTTCAATTTCGCGGGCGCGCTCGGCGTCCCACCCCTCGCGCCGGAGATATCGACCCCAGCTCACGCTAACCCTCGCGCGGGCGCAGTACCTGATTGACGGCGCGCACCACGCGTTCCCATCGGGTCGTCTCCGCGCTCAGTTGCTTGCGCCCGGCCGCGGTCAGCCGGTAATACCGGGCTTTGCGGTTGTTCTCCGACGTGCCCCAGAAGCTTGCGATCCAGCCGCGGTCTTCCAGACGATGCAAAGCCGGATAGAGCGAACCATGCTCTACCTGTAGAACGTCTTCCGAACGGCGCTCGATAACATGCGCGATGGTATGCCCGTGCGCGGGGCCGGGTGCAATTGTTTGCAGGATCAGCATGTCCAGCGTGCCCTGGAGTAATTCTTTGGATTCTCCCATAGATGTTCTACCGGAGATTATACACAGAATCAAAGGCCGCGGAATAATTCGGTGCTGAAGTAACGTTCCATGCGGTCGGGGAACACCGTCACTACATTTGCGCCGGGGCCGAGGCGGCGGGCCATCTCCATGGCCGCGCAGTAATTCAGACCCGAGCTTGGACCCACCGGGTATCCCGACGCGATGATGCGCCGCGTCACAGCAATGGCGTCTTCGGCGCGCACTTCGATGGTCTCGAGATCGGGCAGCAGATCTTCGCGAAAGAGGCGCGACACGCATTCCGCCACACCGGGAATCCGTGCGCTGAAACTGCAGCATTCCGGATCGCCGTCTGTTCCCAGTCCGGACGCCAAATGATCAATGGGGCGCGCGTATACGGGAATCGAGCCCGGGCACCCGAGCGCCAGACCAACCAGCGTGCCACCGGTTCCCACGCCGCTCACGACAGCGGAAACCATGGGAAGCTCGGCGAGGATCTCCGGCGCGGTGCCGTACCGGTGCGCCTCTACATTCAGAATATTCGAGAACTGGCGTGGCAGAAAAGCGTTGAGTTCGGCTCCCAGCCGTTCGGATTCCGCAATGGCTCCGGCGATTCCACCGGCGCGCGGCGTCATGCGGATCTGTCCCCCGAACGCGCGGATCATCAGAGTGCGTTCGTCGCTGACCCCTTCCGGCATTACAGCCGTGAAACGAAATCCCATCTGCGCGCAGGCAAGGGCCATGGCGATGCTGGTGGACCCGCTCGAAGCCTCAATCACCAGATCTCCGGGATGCAGCCGGCCAGTCTGCCGCGCGTCGCCCAGGATGTAGCGAGCCACGCGATCTTTGGTGGATCCGCTGGGGTTCAGGAATTCAAGTTTCGACCAGATGCCCAGGCCCGGCTCAAGTTCGATGCGGACCAGTGGGGTGGAAGCGATGGACACGTGACCATGGTAATCTCGCGGTCAAGTGGGCCCGCCCGAAGGAACATTCCTGGCCAAAGTCCGCGACGGCGCGATTCAGCTGCCGCCGCCGTTG
Source organism: Terriglobia bacterium (assembly GCA_963719785.1). GTDB lineage: Bacteria > Acidobacteriota > Terriglobia > Bryobacterales > Bryobacteraceae > BOG-234. The sequence continues at coordinate 150,969 of CAVRCX010000014.1, read as the reverse complement.
AAGCGCTATTGCGATGCCAGCCAGTGGACGCTGTTCCGGATGGTGCGGCTGAGCGACGATCGTTTGCAGATTCGTCCCATCGTGCCCGGCGACGACGCGGATGTGACCGACGGTTTCCATTCCAGTCTGACAGCCGATGGAAGGCTCTGGGTCCCCGCGGCGCTGCGCGAGATGGTGTCGCTCGGCGAACAGAGCGTGATGATGCGTGTGGAGAACGAAGGGATTGGGATTTATTTGCGGAAGGTTTTCGAAACGCTGGGATTCGGGCCGTAAAGATAAAAACGAAAAACATCCGGCGAGGCATTCCGCGCATGGGAACGGAATCCTCGCCGGGAGACTTCTTGAAACTACTTCGCTGCAGGCGTTGTGGTGGTCGCGGCCGGCTTGGCGTTGGTGTTGGTGACAGCTTTCTTGTGTTTCTTAACGTGGGTTTTGGCAGGAGCGGTTGCACTCGCGCTGTCCTTTGCAGTCGCCGGGGCGGGCGTCTGCGCGGGAGTTTGGGCGAATGACAGACCTGCAACGGCCAGTGTCAGTGAGAGGCCGAGAACGGCCGAAGTAAGATTTTTCATGATGTTTTGTCCGGTTTCCTTTTGGAGGCGCTTTCGTTTACCGCCTCCGATATGAAAGACGCGGGGCTTTATTAACCAGGTCCTAACACGTCATTAAATCTGATTCACCGAAAATAATCACGGCGTTCGCAGCACCGCGGCGAAGAATCCGTCCCCAGGATCGCGTCCAGGAATGCGCTGCATAGTGTCGACTACTACCGCGCCCGATGCCGCGATCGCGTCCTCATTCTCCTCGCGCTCGAGCGAACAGGTCGAGTAGACAAGCAATCCATCCGACGCAAGCTGACCCAGGGCGTTACCGAGGATGGCAATCTGCCGGCGCTGCAAGTCCCGAATGTCGGCCGGCTGCAGGCGCCATTTGATTTCCGGATTGCGCGCCAGCGTGCCGGTGCCGGAACACGGAGCGTCCACCAGGATACGGTCGAAGCGTTTCGTTAAGGGCAGTGGGGCAGTTGCGTCCAGCACGGCCACCGGAATTCCCAGCGGCAGCAGGGTGCGGGCGCGGCTCAAGTGCAGATCGCACGCGATGGCCTGAAGCGGCGTCTCAAGCGCTTGCGCGGTCTTGTTTCCTGGCGCCGCGCAGAGATCGAGGAACGTGTGCCCCGGCTGCAGGTCGAGCAGGGGAACCACCGCCTGCGACCCGATGTCCTGAAAGCGATAAGTGCCCGGATCCCCCACGGGAAGCGCGTAACAACCCGGCACGCCAGTCGCTTCGGCCCCCTCCGGCGGGGTTCCGTTACCGACGCGGATATAACGCTCCGGCGTGGTGAGGCTGGCCTGGGCGATTCCCTTCGCTGTCTCCGGACCATACTGGGAGATCCAGCGTTCCATCAGCCAGCTGGGCGTCGAAGCCGCCGCCGGGGCGACGATCTGTTCTCGGAGCGCGCGCCGTAACACCGCGTTCACAAATGCCGATGCGGACGCTTTTCCCGCCCGGCGCGCCAATTCCACGGAATCGTTCACGGCCGCATGCGCGGGAACGCGATCGAGGAACCAGAGCTGATAGATGCCCATTTCAATGGCGATGCGGACAATCGGGTCGAGTTGTTCGACGGGGCGTTTCGAACATTGGGCGATGATGAAATCGATTTCTCCGCGCCGGCGCAGGGTTCCGAAGACGATGTCGAGCGCGAGGCCGGCGTCGCGAGCGTCGAGATGGGCGGATTTGGCGGCCAGCGCTTCCGCCGACCACGCGCCCCGGTCCACCGCGAGTAATGCTCCGAATGCCGCCTGCCTGGCGGGTGCAAGCTTCATCCTGACTGCAAGTTTACGGGATGGCCCTTGCGCGCATCCCGAACATCTGCTAACTTAGAATTGTTTCTAAGATTAGATTGATGTCGAAGAGCAACGCCGCGGAACGAATCGAATCGGCTTTCGAACGGGCAGGGGTGCGCCGGACGCCGCAGCGCTTCTTCGTCCTCGAGCACCTGCTGACGCATCCCGAGCATGCCACCGTCGAAGAACTCTGGGCGGCGCTTAACAAGCGTCACGCGCGCGCTTCCCGTGCCACTGTCTATAATACGCTTCACGCTCTGGTCGACGCGGGCCTGGTCCGCGAATTCACGCTGGACGGCAAAGCGGCGCGTTACGATGCCAATCTCGATCCGCATCATCATTTCATTTGCGATAAATGCAGCGCGGTCGAGGATGTCGACTGGTTCGAAGTCCCGTTAACGGCGCGAAGCCGATCGGATAAGCGCCGCATCCGATCCTATGAAGTAATTCTGCGAGGAGAGTGTGCCCGATGTCGCTGACTAACGAGAATCCGTTAGCCGAAAAAGATTGTGTCCCGTGTAGAGGCGGCGTGCCCCCTCTGAAGAGCGATGCTCTGGATGAGTTGAAAAAACAACTGCCGGGCTGGGACGTAGTGAACGAGCACCACCTGCATAAGCTATTCAAATTTCCCGATTTTAAACAGGCCCTCTCTTTTGTCAATCGCGCGGGTGCGGTTGCCGAGCAGGAAGGCCACCATCCCGACCTGCTGCTTGCCTGGGGCAAAACAGAGGTCACCATTTACACGCACAAGATCGACGGCCTGACGGAGAGCGATTTTATCCTGGCGGCCAAAATCGATCGAGTGTTTTAGCCGTACAAACTCAAACACAAGGAAAATACAAACTATGCTTGGTGTTGGACAGAAATTTCCCGAATTCGAACTGGACGCCACGGTATCCACCGATCAGAAAACCGCGTTCAAAAAGATCACCAACAAAGATTACAAGGGCAAGTGGAAGGTCTACTTCTTCTGGCCCAAGGATTTCACCTTCGTCTGCCCGACCGAGATCGCGGCATTCGGGCAGCTGAACGGTGAGTTCGCCGATCGCGACACGCAGATCCTCGGCGGAAGCACCGATTCCGAGTTCGTTCATCTGGCTTGGCGCAGAGATCATCCCGATCTGAAGGATCTGCCCTTTCCGATGCTCGCCGACATTAAACGCGAACTCTGCGAGGCACTCGGGATTCTGGATCCGAAAGCGGGCGTGGCGCAGCGCGCAACCTTTGTCGTCGACCCCGAAGGCATTATTCGTTTCGTTTCGGTGAACGATCTTTCAGTGGGCCGCAATCCGCATGAAGTGATTCGCGTCATCGACGCTTTGCAGACCGACGAACTCTGCCCCTGCAACTGGCAGAAGGGCGAACCGGTCCTGACGGTCTGATCCCGTGCAGCAAATCTACGATTCGTTCCCGGAATACGCGCGCGATCTGAAGCTGAATCTGCAGAACGTCCTTAAACAGGACGAGCTCACTAAGCAGCAGACGTGGGGCACGGCGGTCGCTTCTGCGATTGCCGTACGAAATCCTGAATTAACCCGGGCGGTGCTGGCGGAGGCGAGCCAGCACCTCTCGCCCGAGGCCATGCACGCGGCCAAAGCGGCGTCCGCGATCATGGGCATGAACAACATCTACTACCGGTTTCAGCACCTGAGCGGAAACGATCGCTATGCGCAGATTCCCGCGCGTCTGCGCATGCAGGCCATTCGTTCTCACGGCAGCGATCCCGCCGATTTCGAATTGTGGTGCCTGGCCGTATCCGCCATCAACGGCTGCGGTGCATGCGTCGCGGCCCACCAGAAAGTCCTGCTCGATAAAGGCTTCAAGGAAGAAACCATCCTGGCGGCGGTGCGTATTGCCAGTGTGATGCACGGTTCCGCGGCGGTGCTTGGCGTTTCCTGAGGATGGTTTGTACTGCTTCGCTCACTGGCCGTAGCCTTGCGCCAAGTATTGCGAAATACGTATGCCTCCAGCTCAGAATCGGCAACGACCACGGTGGCGGCGGGTGTTGGAGGCACGGTGGCGATGGGCAAAGCGGAGAGCGCCGCTTCCCATCGCCATTCTCTCTGGTGCTCTGCTTGTTTTATTAGTCGGCGGCGGCTGGTATTACCACCAGTGCGCCAAACTTATCGATGCACAATTAGAAGGTGGGCCCTTTCGCAGTTCCGTTAATATCTATGGCTCGCCGATCGTTTTCCATGACGGGGATGCGCTTTCATCGGAAGACATCGCGGCCGACCTTCGTCTGGGTGGCTACGATCCGCAATTGACTTCGAGCGGCATTACGGTGACGCCTGCATCGATCCGTATCGCTCTCACCGCCAATCGCTCCATCCAGCACATCGTCGACATCAAGACCGGCCGCGATATCGGTACATGGGACCTCGGTTATCCGCTTCTCGAGAACCTGTCATCCGCTCGTGACAAGACGTCCGGCCGCGACAAGACGTCAAGCCAGGAGAAGCGCCATATGGTGACGTTCGGCGAACTTCCTCCCGTCCTCGTGAACGCCGTCGTATCGGTTGAGGATAAACATTTCTTTCATCATCGCGGCCTCGATATCCCGCGGATCGCAAAAGCGGCATACGTCGATCTTCGCGAAGGCCGCAAAGAACAGGGCGCATCCACGCTCACCATGCAATTGGTACGCGGATTATGGCTGCAGCCGCAGAAACGCTGGAAGCGAAAAATCGCCGAGGCCATGATGACCGTCCATCTGGAGCGCAAGTGGAGCAAGGAAGAAATCTTTACCGCTTACGCCAATCTGATTTTCATGGGGCGCCAGGCCGCCTACAGCATTCACGGTTTCGCCGAAGCGTCCGAATTGTTTTTCGGCAAAGAGCCGCGCGATCTCACTTTGCCCGAAGCGGCGCTTCTCGCAGGCATGGTGCAGCGCCCCAGTTATTTCAATCCATATCGCAATCCCGAGCACGCCACAGAGCGCCGCAACGTGGTGCTCGCTTTAATGCGCGATAACAAATACATCACCGACGCGCAATACGAAGCGGCCATTGAAACTCCATTGCACGTGGTGGGATCCGCGGAGCAGAACGATCCCTCGGGCGCACCTTGGTTTCTCGATCAGGTGAGCGACGAGCTGCAGTCGATCGATCAGCCGGAAGACGGCGCCAAAGGGGTTTATACAACCATCGATGTGAACCTGCAGCGCGTTGCCGGCGAGGCCATCGAAAGCGGCATGAAAGAAGTGGACAAGCTGCTGGCGAAGCGTTACGCAGATGGCGCTCCCCACGCGGAAGCCGCCTTGATCGCCATCGATCCTCATACCGGCGAGATCAAGGCGATGGTCGGCGGACGCGATTACGCGCGCAGCCAACTGAACCGGATTTTCGCCAAACGTCCGCCGGGTTCGGTCTTCAAACCGTTCGTTTACGCGGCGGCGATGAATACCGGAGTGGTAGGCGGCGAGAACGTTCTCACGCCCGCCACCCTGGTGGATGATTCTCCCACCACTTTCGTCTTCGACCATCAGACTTATCGACCTGGCAATTTTCACAACGAGACTTTCGGCACGCTCACCCTCCGCCGCGCGCTGGCGAAATCGGATAACGTGGCGGCGGTCAAGGTCGCACAGATGGTCGGATTCCAGGAAGTGGTATCGATGGCCCGGCGCGCGGGGCTGAATGGCGACATCAAGCCCACTCCCGCTGTCGCGCTCGGTTCCTACGCGGTTATGCCTTTCGAGATGGCGGGTGCCTATACTGCATTCGCCAACGGCGGAATGTGGGAGAAGCCGCGCCTCGTCGACTACGTGAAAAATGCGGATGACGAAATCATCCACAGCGACAACGGCGAAACTTCTCAAGCGATGGACCCGCGCGTTGCCTACTTGATGACCAGCATGCTCGAAGAGGTGATACGTTCCGGTACCGCGGCTGGAGTACGCTCGCGCGGTTTCACATTACCAGCGGCGGGAAAGACGGGGACGTCGCACGATGGATGGTTCGCCGGCTACACGTCGAAACTGTTGTGTATCGTTTGGGTGGGGTTTGACGATTATCGCGAACTCGATCTGGAAGGCGCGAAATCCGCCCTGCCCGTCTGGACCGAGTTCATGAAGAAGGCCGCGCAGCTGGGCGATTACAAGGACGTACATGAATTTCCGCACCCGCCCGGCATCGCTACGGCGAAAGTTTGTCTGGACAGCGGTAAGTTGGCCGGGGACTTCTGCACGAATACAACCACCGACGTATTCATCGAAGGCACGGAGCCGCGGGAAAAATGCGATCTGCACGCCGCGCCGGCGCCCGAGGAGCCGGACACTACGGCGCAAACCGCGGCGGTGCCAGTGTCCGCCGTAACCCTTCCCACCGATTCCACCCCTTAGTAACAGATACAATTGAACGCCAGAAAGAAGAAACAGATGAAAATCTTCCGTCTGGCGCTGCTCTGCGTCTGCGGGCTCAACGCGCAAAATCTGCCGCAGGGCGTTCATTGGGTCCCGACCTGGACCACCGCTCAGCAAATCGTCCGGCCCGACATGCTGACGCCCCCAGGCGTGCCCATACCGCAGCCGCAACCCGCCCGCTTCCCTCGTGTCGTCGACACACTGAACAACCAGACCGTACGCATGATCGCGCGCTCGTCAGTCGGTGGCCGCGGCGTGCGCATTCAGCTTTCGAATGCGTTCGGCAATAGGGCGGTCGAGATCGGCGGGGCGAGCATCGCGCTCAGGGCGAAGGATTCAGCCATTGTTCCGGCCTCCGATCGCCAACTGCTGTTCGGCAAGCAGCGCACGGTGGTGATCCCTCCCGGCGCCGTAGTGGTGAGCGATCCCGTGCCCGATCTGAATATTCCGCCCCTGAGCGATTTGGCCATCAGCCTCTATCTGCCGCACGATACCGGCGCGCCCACGCAGCATATGTTCGGCCTGCACACGGCTTATATCTCGGGCCAGGTCTCAGGCCCTGGGGACTTCACCGCCGCGCCGGAAATCAAAGACGCTGTCACCACCACCTCTTACTTCTGGCTCTCCGCCGTCCTGGTTCTTGCGCCTGCCCGAACCGGGGTGATTGCCGCCTTCGGCGATTCCATTACCGATGGAGATCAATCCACGCCCGACACCAACAGCATGTGGCCCGCTGTACTCGCCGGCCGGCTGATCGGCAAGAAATCGACCGCGCATCTGGCCCTGGTCAATGAAGGCATCGCCGGCAATCGCGTCCTCAGCGACAACGGGACCATCGGCGGCGCCGCGGCGCTGGCGCGCTTCAATCGCGATGTGCTGAGTCTGCCCGGATTGCGCTGGGTGATGGTGCTCGAAGGCATTAACGATATCGGCAGGCCCGGTCCTTCAGGGCACAACCCCACCGCGGAGGATCTGATTGCCGGCCATCGCCAGCTCATCGCGGCGGCCCATATGCACGGCGTTCGCGTTGCCGGCTGCACTTTGACGCCGCGTCACGACACCCAGCCCGGACCAAACGAAGACGTGCGGCAAGCGCTCAATCAATGGATTCGTACCGGAGGCGAATACGACGCGGTAATCGATTTTGAAGCTGCTGTCCGCGACCCCGCCCATCCCACCGACTTCCGCGAAGGCCTCTACGCCGACGGTGTGCACCCCAATGATGCCGGCTATAAATTGATGGCGGAATCCGTGGATCTCTCCATCTTCCTGCGGTAGCTCATAAATCCACCACTGCCGGCGCATCCGCAAACTGCAATTCATGCAGCCGATGATAAATGCCGCCCTGCTGAATTAGTTCTTCATGGCTGCCCGTCTCGACGATGCGTCCGCGATCCAGCACCACAATCTTGTCGGCTCTCCTGATCGTCGAGATGCGGTGGGCGATCACGATCACCGTGCGCCCCGACATCAGATTCCCCAGCGCCTTCTGCACCAGCATCTCCGACTCGGTATCCAGATGCGAGGTCGCTTCGTCGAGAATCAGGATCGGCGAATTCTTCAGGATCGCCCGTGCGATAGCCAGCCGCTGCCGCTGCCCACCCGACAGCTTAACCCCGCGATCGCCAATCATGGTGTCGTATCCCTGCGGCAGCTTCTCGATAAAATCATGCGCCAGCGCCGCCGTGGCGGCTTCCGTCAGCCGCCGGCGATCAATCTTCTCCATGCCATAGGCTATGTTGTTCGCCACCGTGTCGTTGAAGAGGAAAGTATCCTGCGCCACCAGGCTGATGTTGGCGCGCAACGATGCCAGCGTGACTTCGCGAATATCCACGCCGTCGATCCGCACCGCGCCCGCCACGGGATCGCGAAAACGCGGCAGCAGGCCCGCCAAGGTAGTCTTCCCCGCACCACTGGGACCCACCAGCGCGATAATTTCGCCTGCCTGAATACTCAGCGAAACGCCATTCAGTTGCAGGCCATTGGCGCCGGGGTAGTGGAAGCTGACGTTCTCAAACGCAATCTCGCGCCGAAAACTATCGAGCTTCTTGCCGCCCGCGGGACTCGAAATTTCCTCGGGCTGATCGAGATACGAGAAAACTTTTTCCGAAGCGCCCAGCGCCTGCTGAAAGATATTGTGCAGATTGGTCAGGCGCTTGACCGGCTCATACAGAAAGAGCAGCGCGGCCAGAAACGCCATGAAATCCTCGGGCATCAGCACGTGGTTGCGGATCTCAATGCGCCCGTACCAGAGCAGGCCGACGAACGTAAGCGCGCCCATCAGTTCGATGAACGGCGACGGGATGCCTTGAATCAGCACATAGCGCAGGTTGGTGCGCAGCAGCCGATCCGCCGCCTCGCGGAAACGTTTCGCCTCATATTTCTCGGCGCCGAACGCCTTGACCACCTGATGCCCCGATATCGCTTCCTGCAGCACCTGATTCAGCTCGCCCGTTGCATCCTGCGTGCGGCGGCTGGTGCGGCGGATTTTCTTGCCGAGGCGCGCCGTCGGAATCAGCACGAACGGAAACAGCGTCAGTGCGAATAACGCCAGCTTCCAATCGGTTCCGAAGATCACCATCAGCAGACCCAGCATGGAAAACGTCTGCCGCAGCAGATCGGCGAACATATCCGAACAAGCCACCTGGATCTTATCGATATCGCTCATCACGGACGACATCAAGCGCCCTGTCGATGTCGTTTCAAAGAACGCCGCACCGTGCCGCAGCACCTTTTCGAAAACCTCGTTGCGCAGATCGGTAACGGCCGAAAATCCCACGAAGCTGGTCAGGTAATCGCCCAGATAATCGCACAGCCCGCGAATGAGAAAGACCACCAGAATCGTGATGGCGACGATGGTGAAGATGTTATGAAAATGTGCGGGGAAAAGATCCTGCAGGTAAAACGGATGGCGCCATATCGGGATGGTAAAAAGCGGTACCGGCGGCCCGTCCTGCGCGGGACGCAGCACCTGCCCCAGCACGGGTTTGATCAGCACGGCGCGAATAGCGGTCATGGCGCCCATGATGGCCATCAGGAGGACGGAGAGGATCAGCAGCAGCCAATAGCGGCGCGCGTAACGGGCCAGACGCAGGGCATCGCTCATGACATCACCCTTTGAACAGCGCCCATGGCCCGATCGACCGTAATCGTGTCGATCGGCCCGTCCGCTCTAAGGACCTCGGCGGGCGTTCGCCAGGGCGCCCAGATCTCGGCATCGGACGGGCCGAAGAGCACCACCTCGGGAACGCCAAACGCCGCCGCCACATGCGCCGGGCCGGAATCGTTACCCACAAAGAGCGCCGCGCCGCGCATCAAACGCGCAACTTCGCGCAAGGGCGTCCCGGAGAGCGTCCGCCAGTTGTGAAACAGCGACAGATCCTCGCCCGGACCTCCGATAAACACCGGCTCGAGTCCTGAAGAACGGCTCAGGCGTTGCGCGAGCTCGAAAAAAGAGGCCGCGGGCCAGGTTTTTTCCGGCGTGGCCGCGAGGGGATGAATCACCGCGTAGGCTCCCGGCGGCGCATAGGGAGCACGGCCGTCGGGTGCGTGCATGCGCGCGCGCGGAATCTCGCCGAGGGGGACCCCAAGATAGAACATCGCCGAAGCCATGTGCTCCGCCGTATGGACGCGCCGCGATACCCCAAGCGTTTCCTGCGCGGTGGGAATGGGGGTATTGTAGATCCACGCGGGTTTGAAAATATCGAAGCCGGCGCGCAACCGGGCGCCCGAGAGTAAGGTGAGGCGCGCGCTTCTGGTTCCCCCGTGCAGATTCAGACAGAGATCCGGCGCGAAGGCACGCAGCGCCCGGGCGGATGGGTTGAGCACTTCGGCGATGTCCGAATTGTCCGCGAAGACCTCGGCGAACCGGTCCTCCACTACCACGGCGATCTGCAGATCGGGCCGCCATTGCTTAAGGAGATGGATGGCGGGAGTGCTGAGGACGGAATCGCCCAGCGAGCGCAGCCGGATAATGGCGACTCGGCTGCCCGGTGTAAGTCGATCAAGGGTGTCGGTCTGAATAGACACGCGCGACCGCTACTCGTCAATGGTGGCCTCGTCGACCAGCATGACGGGGATTTCGTCGCGTATCGGATACAGGCGATGACAGGAGACGCACCGCAGGCCGCTGCCGTCGGACTTGAGTTCAACCTTCGCCCGGCAGGCCGGACAGATGAGAATTTCGAGGAGATCGGAGCTGATGGCCATTTGGATTTATCAGTTTACCAACTCGCGCCAGAGGACTGCGGATTCGGGACTGGTGCGCCTGGCCGCCCCGCATTCGCTATTCGCGATTCGCGATTGTAGAAAGGGAATATGGTTCTGAAGCCTCAGGACATTTACGTGGTGCCTGGACTCGGAAGGTTCAAGCCTCAGGTCAATGCGACGCGCTGCGCGCGATCCAAACCTTCGTCGCGACAAAACTCGAAGCGTTTAAGGGGCGCGGAGGTGCCGATTTTCTTGGGAGTCACGATCTGGGAGAGGTCGTGTCGGTCGTTGACGGGCGCGAAGCTCTGAGCGCTGAAGTGCGAGACGCGGGAATGGATCTGAGCGACTGTGTGCGCCGCGAAATCGCTTCCCGATGCGGCAAGCCAGTCGCGAATCGGTATTGTCCTTGAGCGACTGCACGATCCGGGCGTCGATTTGATGCGGTTGCCCGCGATTTGAGCGCAAAACGGCGGTTATTCCGAACGCAACTCAAGCGCTATTGTAATCGGCGTTGCCGGTAGAGGCTGGCATCGACTGCCGCCACCATCCTGCTCTCATCCAGCCTGCCGCCAAGAAAACTATTGACGCCCGCCGCCACGCTCGCCGCCCGGTGCAGGCAATCGCGGTAATTCACCTCGAGGACCTCGAACCCAAACTGCCGTGACAGCCATCCGAGGATCGATCTCATCTCTTCCTCGAAGATCTCCGCCATCCGCGCATCGCTCACATCGGCGCCCGCACGGCTTCGGCGTTCCAACATGGCGCTCTGGCTGGCGACTACTTCTCTTACATCCCGACGCATCATGATCACGCGATATTGATAACCGCGCGGCAGATCGCGCAGCAGCGGATAGACCACCTTCACCGCCTTGCCCTGCGCCAGCGCCACCCAGGACGCGTCTTGTCCGGTGCGCTTCACGGGCTCGAATTCCAGATAGCCGCGCGGATTATCCGCATCGGGGGCGCGCACGCCGTCGGTCAGCAACGGCATCCCCCCTGCCTCGAGCATCTGCATCATGAGTGACGTGCCCGATCGGGGAAGACCGGAGACGATAGCGATCGATTCCATTTAGTGCCGGATTAAATTGCGCGCCAGGAAGAGCAAATTCGCCGGCCGCTCGGCCAGGCGCCGCATAAAATACGGATACCACGCCTCGCCGAACGGTACGTAAAGGCGCAGCCGGTAGCCATCCTCCACCAGCCGTTTCTGCAGGTCCCGGCGAATCCCGTAAAGCATCTGGAATTCGAAACGGTCGCGGCCAACCCGGTTATTGGCGGCAAAGCGTTCCACCATTTCGATCATGCGTTCGTCGTGCGTGGCGATAGCGGGATAGACGCCGCCGGTGAGCAGCATCTTCGCCAGTTCCAGATAATTGCGGTCCACTTCGGCCTTCGACGCGAAAGCGAGCGGTGGCTTTTCAAGGTACGCACCCTTACAGACGCGCACCCGGATCCCCAGTAAGTTCAGAGCTTCCACATCGGCGGCGCTGCGATGGAGATACGCCTGGATCACCGTGCCGCAGGAACCATAGCGCCGGTGAAGCCGAATGGCGATTCCCAGCGTGCGATCGGTATATTCACTCGATTCCATATCGATGCGCACGAAACCACCCATGGCGGCAGCCGCATCCACCAGCGGCGCCACGTTCTCCTCGCACGCTTCGGTGGAAAAATCCAAGCCGAATTGCGTCAATTTGATGGAGACGTTGGGCTCCACGCCCGCGGACCGCATGGCGCTGAGTACCCGCAGACACATAGCGCGGCACGCCTCGGCCTCGTCCATCGATTTGACGTTCTCGCCAAGGTAATCGAGCGTAGTCGAGATTCCTTCCGCGCGCAGCTTTTCGCACACAGCGATGGCGTCTTCCAGAGTGCGCCCTGCTATGAAACGCGCCGACATGCGGCGGGCCAGCGGCGACGTCTCCATCCAGTTACGCAGCCCGCGATGGTGCGAAAGATAGAGGAAAGTCCGGCGCAGCATCCATTCCGATGGTAGCCGGTAGGGCGGATTTCCGATCTGCCCTTTTCTGGTCCGATTACGTGGAATTGTACACAGCAACGCCGGTGACCGTTCGGAAACCGAGCCGGTCATACAAACGGAACCCCAAAGATGTGGATTCAAGTACCAAAGGAACTGCCCCCGCCTCGCGAAGAGCGGAGCCTGCCGCATGCCGCGTCAAAGCTTCGGCAAATCCGCGCCCACGCTGCCCCGGAGCCGTGGCGATGTTATATAAACCCACCACCCCATGCGCGGCGACCGAGGCTGCCGTGGCCACCGGCTGGCCGTCGCTATACCCCACCCAACAGACGAAGCGAGCGCTCCGATCGGGCAAACTACCATCGAAAACCTCGCTGAACCACGCCAGCGGCACATGGAAGCAAACCGATCCGACGCCCCGAAAATCATCCAGCACCGCAGCCGAATCCACCCGTCGGAATACCAGATCCGGCAGCGGACGCTTCTGCGCAGTCAGCCGTTCCGCCATCATCCCAGGCATCTCCGACGACAGCCGCAGCCCGAAGCGCGCGCAGGTTTGCGTGAGACTACGGCGCGCCGAGCGGTCGAGCCAATCCTCACAGATCCACAGCGCCCAGGGAAGGCCGCGGGAGCGGAAATGCCGCTGCGCCAGATCCAGCCGGCATTCCAGATCTTTCACGCCGTCCACCGGCCGATTCAGGAACGCGGCATTAAACATTTGAAATGCCGCACCGAGCGACGCAATGCTCACTCCAGGCAGTTCCAGCACGTCCCCCCGGGGCCTCCCCGTGGCCAGCACGCGAAAAGACTCACGTAAATTTGCCTCTACCGGATGAAAGTCCATCGCGCGCAAGATATGATGCAAGACTATGGCATCCACGGTGTCCCGTGCAACGAGCGCAACTGATCGCCCCACAACCGAGCGGCCGACCCATGTCCGCTACTGGGTAATCTTCTTTGCGGTCACGCTGTCGATCGTCACCTACATCGACCGGGTCGCGCTGTCGCTTTCGCGCAAGCAGGTGGCGCAGGACCTGGGGCTCAGCGACCAGCAAATGGGCCTGGTCTTCGGCGCCTTCGCGCTCTCCTACGCACTGTTCGAGGTCCCCAGCGGCTGGATGGGCGATAAATGGGGGCCGCGCAAAGTATTGATGCGCATCGTGATCTGGTGGTCGGCGTTCACCGCGCTCACCGGGATGACGTGGAATTTCATCTCGCTCTATGTCACGCAATTATTCTTCGGCGCCGGCGAAGCGGGCTGTTTCCCCAACATCACGCGGGCGTTCTCCAACTGGCTGCCGCAGTCCGAACGCGTCCGGTCGCAGGGGATTATCTGGCTCAGCGCGCGCTGGGGCGGTGCGTTTACTCCCCTGTTGGTGGGATTGCTGTTCCGCTATATGACCTGGCGGCAGGCCTTCGCGGCCTTTGGACTCCTCGGAGTGGCGTGGGCGATCGGGTTCTACATCTGGTTCCGCGACAATCCGCGGGATAAGAAGGGTGTGAATCAGGCGGAACTCGATCTGTTGAAGCACAATATCCCCTCGGGCGGCCACGGTAACGCGCCGTGGGGAAAGTTCGCGCGCTCGAAGACCGTCTGGCTGCTCTGCGGGCAGTACTTCGCCCTGAGCTTCCCCTGGTACTTCCTGATCACCTGGGCGCCCACTTTTATCGACGAGCGCTTCCATGTGGATGTCAACAGCAGCATGTGGCTGAAGACCCTGCCGCTGCTGATGTGCGGCCTCGGGTCGTTCTTTTCGGGGGTGATCTCGGCGCCGCTGACGCGGCTGACGGGCAATATCGTAATCACCCGGCGGATCCTCGGCTGCACCGGTTTTATGGGCGCCGCGATCTTCCTTGTCGTGGCCACTTTCCTGCATCAACCGCTGATCGGCGTGCTGGCGGTAGGGCTCTCGGCTTTCTGCAACGATCTGGTGATGCCGACCGCGTGGGGCTCCGTGATGGATGTGGCCGGAGGTTATTCCGGAACTCTTTCCGGGACCATGAACATGATGGGAAACCTGGGCGGTGCGGTATACGGGCCGGCCGCGGGCTTCGTCCTCAGCCACACCAATCACAATTGGAATGCCGTGCTGTTCATGGGCGCGATTGTTTATCTGGCGGGATTTTTCATGTGGATGGTAATCGATCCGGTAACGCCGATCGACCGCGACGCTGTCCTGCAACACTCTACTTAGTGCTTTCGCCGCTCCTCTCGCAACGTCGCCAGCACGTTCAAAAGATCGGAGCCGAGATCTGGGTACCGGAAATTCCGGAATTCCCAGTGACTGTGCACCAGCGTCACCTCAGCCACGACCTCGGGCTTCCCGGTTTTAGCCGCCGTGTCCCTGGGTGACGCACGCCAGACCTCAACCGAGCATGTCTCGGCGTTCCAGGTAACACTTCTTGCTTCGTAGTGATCGGCGGGGTCACCACCGGCGAACGGGTCGAAGTCGATACCGACCAGTTCTCCCTTGGCACGCGCCTGCGCTTCGGAATCGTTTTTCAGCGCGCGCACCAAGTCTGGATTGAATAGATCCGCTTTACGCTTTAAGGCTATATCTGAGGGTCGCCCATTCATCGTTGTCTGGGTGAACGGAACGTACCAGTCATAGAAGTCCTGCACAAACCGCCGACAAGATGTGGTGTCTTGCTGCCCGGACGCTGCCTGCGCTATTGCGTGCATCAGGACAATCAGACCTATCGCGAAGCTTCCACGACAGACAATCCGTACGGGCTTATCCACTTGGTCGATTGTAACGTGTACGGAGCCAGCGCCGTTTGCCTTGAACTGTCTGCAGGCAGCTCATAAGGATGATGACGAACCGGGTACAATCGTAAGATGACGCGCTGGCAACAGCACCTGACCAACAACCCCGGGATTTGCGGGGGCGATCTGTGTGCACGCGGGACGCGAATTCCGGTGACCGTGATCCTCGACAACCTTGCAGAAGGTTCATCCAGAGACGAGATCCTCCGAAGTTATCCCTCCCTGCTGCCTGAGCACATCGATGCCGCTCTCGCGTACGCCGCCGAGTTAGCGCACGAGGAACAATTAATTCCACTGCAACTCCGGTGAAATTCAAGCTTGACGAAAATCTGCCGGTCGATCCCGCCGCGGATCTGCATCTGGCCAGCCATGACGCAGACACGGTAGCCGACGAGAACCTGACAGGCGCCGCCGATCCAATTGTGGTTGCCGCCGCACTTCGGGAAGGGCGTATCCCGCTGACGCTCGACAAAGGAGTCGCGAATCTGGTCCAACACCCCACCCATACTCACGCTGGCGTTGTGTTGTTCCGCCCCGGAGCATCCGGACGCATGGCCGTGCTGGAATTCGTCCGGTCGCGCCTGCCCGAACTCCTAATCCTTGACCTTGCCGGTCGAGTAACCGTCGTTTCCGAACACCGAATTCGTATGCGCTGAAGCCTTTTTGCTAATCTGTTTAATTCAACAGCGAAGCGCTGTCGCGTCCCAGCCGAACCGGAACCTCGTCCATTCCCGGTGCTCCGCCTCTCATAACAGGAGACACGCGTACGCTACCGATAACCAGGGAAGGCGAACTCGCCCGCTATATCAATCTCAAGCTGGCCGCGCTTGGACAGCCCACCAGCCACGCCGATGCCGATCCGTACTTCCTCGAACTGGCCGGCCCGCTGCTGCGCAATTATCATCAAAAGGATCTGCGCCTCGGCCGTTACCTCTGCCCTGTCGACGCGCGCATTCAGGCGTTCCTCGAGTCATACCTCAGCGGCTTGCCCACACCGCATCTTCCCGTGGGCACTTTCGTGCTCGATCGCCCCGGCCTCGCGCGCGTCATGTCGCTGCCCGCCGGCGAGGACTATTATTCATCCCCCTATCTGAAGTCCTACAAGGTGCCGCAGGGCATTCTCCACAATCCGAAGAGCGACCGCCGCACCACCAAGGGAATCTTCCACGTGGTCGAAGGCGGCCTGCCCGTTCCTGCCGATAAAATTACGGTTCCGAAACGCACGTTCGCAACTCTGCTGGCCGCCGCGCTCGATCCGCCGGCCGATGTGCTCGCTCTGCCCTTCACCGCCAGCCAGCCGGAGCAGGTTCGCCTCTTCGTCACGCTGCTGCTGCGGCCCATCATCTGTCCCGGCACGGGCAGCGCGGGCGCCATCAGGATGGAAACCCGTTTCTTCGCCCCCGCCAGCCTGGTCAGCAATCTTGATTTCGTGGAGGGGATCTTCGGCAACGCGGGCGATCCATACCTGCCGGAAAACGATGCCGCGCTCGACCCCGAACACTGGAGCGGCCACACCGGCTGCGTCATCCTCGCCCCGCACCTGGTCGGATTCAAAAAGAAGGATGCCGGGCTGCCGCACTTCGACGAAGCCACCGAACTCCAGCGGCGCGACGGCATGTGCTGGCGCGATCCCGGCGAACTCTATAACGAGGGCGAAGCGTTCAAGCTCACCTGCCGCGATGAAAGGGGCGTCATCGTCACTATCATTGCCGATAACTACTACGGTTATTGCAAGAAGGAAGTCAAGACGCAGATCAGCTACGCGTGTAACCTGTTCGGCCTGTGCGAAGAGGAACATGCGGGCGGCGCCATCGCTTTCCCCGCCTATGTGCTTGGGCAGGAGTTCTACGCCGGCCGCACCGTACTTACCAAAGAAGTCATCTACGAAGACGCCATGCGCCTGCTGGGCGACCGCGTCGAACTCAAACCCGAGCGCTACGCTGTCGACCGCACCTACCCCAATGTCTTCTACGTCCCCGAAAATGCCGATTTTCTGGTGCGCGAAGGTCGCGTACAGTGGCCTCTGAAAGACGGGGCCACGCATAGCCTCGTGCTGCGCGCGGATGAAGTTTACGTGCTTCCCTGGGGCACCAAGATCCGCCTCGAGAAACAGCCTGGCGGCACTGCCTGGCGCCTGATCGCGTCCCGCGCCGACGGTATTCTCTGCCACAAACCCTGCACCGTCTCGGGCGGCGGCAAATCCGAAATTTCGAAATCCCTCGGCAGTATCATCCTCAAAGGCCCCGTCTTTGTCAGCGACTATGATGCCGACATCGAACAAGTCGCCGCCATCCTGAACAAGGATTTCTCCGGTATCTATAAGAAGCCGCATCACAGCCGAGCCACGCGTCCCATCCTCAGTAAAGACCGTTCCCTCGGCTCCGTAATCAAGTTACTCACTCCCTCCGCCGACTATACAGACGAGCACAATGAATGGCTGCACAAGTTACCCCATACCATCCGCCAGCTGTTAGTCACTGTGAAACGTTACTACCGGCAGGAATGGGGCGATAACTGGCGGCATCATTTCTCCGTCGATCGCATCGACGACATGCCCGGCCATGAGCTCAAATTCAATAACCAGAAGTTAGTCGGCAACTATCTGCGTGTAGGTTACGATCCCAACGGTTCCTGGCGCATCTTCAAGCTTCGTCCCGACTTCAATCCCGCCGACAAAGTTCAGGTCGAGGACGACATTACCGCGTCCGTCGTGTTGCCCGCCGACAGCCTGAATAACCTCGACCCCGAATATCCCAATAAGAGCGTCAAACTCCTGATCAACACTGAGGCTCTGCTCTTCCAGCGCCCCGACGATGCGATCCATCGGGGCTTCGATAAAGATGCCGAAGCCGACCTCGCATCGCCCGGCACCTTCCTCTCGAACTTCGAGCCGCTCACTCTGGCACAGGCGCGCGAATTAGTCGATAACACTGGCGAATTCGACCTCTATACGGAACCCATGCAGCGCCTGATCGCCGATTTCGTCGCCCATCCCCAAACCACTTACATCGTTTCCTCGGCGCATCTGCGATTGGTCAACGGCATCCCGACGAAGAATCCGCGCTATTTGCAGAAGCGCCCCGACCTCGCTCATCCGCGCGAAGGCTATCTCGCAGAGATCGGCACCCGCCTTGCGCGCGAGATTCCGTCGGAGAACCATGTGCACTTCCCTGTCAACGCCGTACTCGCCGGACGCCGCAACAATCCGCCCGACCTGAAGGCCGGCATTCCGCCGCTCGCCGTCTACAGCCCCATCCACTATCAGGAACTGCCCGAACTCTTCATGGATTTCATCTGCAGCCTGACCGGTAAGTCGCCCTCCACCACAGGCTTCGGCAGCGAAGGCGCGCTCACCAAAGGCCCGTTTAACGCGCTTTGGCCGGTGGTCGACGTCAACAACGCTCTGGTCTCATTCATCCTGACGGGCTACGGCGGATTCACCTCGGCGGCCGGCCACGTGGGACCGAAATTCCGCGTCGACCACGATTGCAGCATGCTGGTTCCCGAACTCTGGTGCCGCATGCGCGTGTTCGAGCGCGAGCCGATGTTCCTCATCGTAAACGGCTATCTCGAGAAACTCGATGACTTCGAGTACGAAGGCCGCACCGTGCTCGCCAGCCGCCTCGGCTATCGCATCACCTCAACCTTTGTCGACCGCTTCCTTGGCCGTATTTTCGAAATGCCGGATGTGGTGTTTCCGGAAGAAATGCTGCGTCCCGAAAAGCAGGATCTCGCCGTCTTCGCAGCGGGCGTGGAGGCCATTTGCGACGCGCAGCGTACGGTAGCGCGCAACTATTTCGAAGATGGCAGCGTCAATGCGGCCTGCCCGCCGATCAAGGCCCTGCTGCACATCATGGCGCATGGGCACTACGAAGGCAAAGGCGTGGACGATCCCGCCATCCGCGCCATGTTCTCGCGTGAATCGCTGCTCGATAGCGATTGGTACAAGGAGCGCCTCTGCGTAAAACAAAAGCGCGACATTGCACTGTGGACGCGCCACGTCGAGGCGACCGGAACGGAAGCAGCGAGTAGTCGCCTGGCCCAGGTCAGTTCGGAAAGTTATCTGGGTGAGTTAGTGGGAACAATAGGAGCCGACCCCTTCACCCTTCAGGTAAATAACCCGCGGCCAACTTGAGAAATTCCTCTAACTGACCGCGCGTATCGCAGCCCAGCTCTGCGGCCACAACCTGCCCCACCCGGGGAGCCATCTCCATGGCCGCGCGAGCATTCAGCAACAGCGCGCGCGTGCGCCGAGCCAGCACATCTTCCACCGTCCGTGCCATCTCCTCTCGCACCGCCCAAATCACCTCCGCCTCCGTATAAGGAAGCGCCGGATGCAACGCCGCATCCCGACCCAACTCCGCAATCGCCACCGCATCGGAGCCGTAAACCGACACCGAATCCTCCGCGTACCCATGCAATTGAAGCGACCGAGTAACGCAGGCGCGCTCCGGCAACCCGCCCAGCATCGCGGCCCGATTGACGCAGTCCTCCGCCATATGCCGGTAAGTGGTCCACTTGCCCCCCGCGATCGTCAGCAATCCATTCGCATCGATATGGATCGAATGATCCCGCGACAGTGCCGCTGTGGAACCTCCGCCCGACTTCACCAGAGGCCGTATCCCCGCAAACGCGCTCAACACATCTTTCCTGCCCGGAGCATGATGCAGATAACGTGCGGCATTCTCAATGATGAAATCGATCTCCGCATCCAAAGGCCGCGGCTCCAGCGCAACGTCGCCGATGGGCGTATCCGTGGTGCCCACCAGCGTATGCCCGTGCCAGGGGATCGCAAACATCACGCGCCCGTCCGAAGTATGGGGCACCATGATCGCGCTGTCGCCAGGCAGGAACGACTGATCCAGCACGATGTGCGCCCCCTGGCTCGGCGCAATCATCGGCGCGGCGGAGGGATCGGCTGCACGTCGCACGCTATCCGAAAACGCCCCGGTAGCGTTGATCACCACCCGCGCTTTAAGCTCGAACTCCTCGCCCGATTCCATGTCGCGGGCGACCACCCCGGCAACCACGCCGCCCTCCATCGCGAACGTCTCCGCCCGGCAATAGTTCACTACCGTCGCGCCCTGCTCCACCGCCGTCCAGACCAGATGAATCAGCAGCCGCGAATCGTCGAATTGCCCGTCATAGTAGACCACTCCGCCGCGCAGCCCATCCGTGCGTAGCGTGGGAATCCGCTCCAGCGTTTCTTCCCGCGACAAATTGCGCGACTTGCCAAACCCATACTTCCCCGCCAGCAAATCGTAGAGCCGCAGCCCGATCCCGTAGAACGGAGCCTCCCACCACTCATAATTCGGCACTACGAACGCCAGATCGTGGACCAGATGCGGCGCATTCTCCCGCAAGATGCCGCGCTCATGCAGCGCTTCCATAACCAGCGGAATATTGCCCTGCTCCAGATAGCGAACGCCGCCATGCACCAGTTTTGTGCTGCGGCTGGAAGTGCCTTTGCCGAAGTCGTGCTGCTCGATCAGCGCGACCTCGTAACCTCGCGAAGCGGCATCCACGGCAATCCCGGCTCCGGTAGCTCCGCCTCCGAAGATCAGAAAATCCCAGGGCTCGCGCCGCGCCCGCAGCCGAGTGAACTGTTCATCGCGCTTCATGACGCCGCGCGTGCAGGCGAAAATAATCGCCAAGCAGACATGCCGGGGCAAACAGCACCACCGTTGAGATTTGCGTCCACAGAGCTCCCGCGCCCGGACGCACGATCAGCGAAACGATGGCGCCCAGAGCGATAAGGGCCGCCACCAGTATCCCGCAGTGCAATCCGGCATGGCCGCCGATCCGGCCCGCAATGTAACCGCTAAGTAGCCCGAAGGCAATCCCATAGGCAATCGATAACAACGTGAATACCGGCGGGGCCGGTGAATGCGGATCTACGCCGGCCGCCTGGAACAAGACAACGGCCGAAGCCGCGAAGATTATATAGCCTATGACCACCGCCAGTATGATGCGCATCGGCGCCCCGCCCGCTACTCCAGAATCTCCGCCAGAGGCATTTCAATCCCGCTCGCGCGCAGGATGCCGTCGGTTGCCTCTTCAAGCAACCCCGGTGTCGCCACCCAGCCTTCGCGCTTCACCGGATCGATAATCCAGCATGTCGGGACGCCCATACCGAGGTAGTCTTTAATGCGCTCCAGCGTTCGCGTCACAGTGTCTTCTGGGGAAAGAATCTCGACGCAAAGCTCCGGTGCCGTGGTAATGATCTCTTCTCGCGGTGCGTCAGCGGCGATGATGCAGACATCTGGAATTCGGAAGCGGGTCGCCTTCACCTGGACCCGTTGCTCGGGCAACAGCCGCTTGCGGAGCGCAGGGAAGCGCCCGGCAAGAAAAAACAAAATCTCGCGTTGCGCACTGCTGTGTTTACGTTCGCCCAAATTGCGTTCAACCACCTCTCCGTCCACGTAGTCGCAATCGGGACGGTAA
Source organism: Terriglobia bacterium (assembly GCA_963719785.1). Lineage (GTDB taxonomy): Bacteria > Acidobacteriota > Terriglobia > Bryobacterales > Bryobacteraceae > BOG-234. The sequence continues at coordinate 129,364 of CAVRCX010000014.1, read as the reverse complement.
CTCGTCCGCAGGTACTCTTCCACCGAAACCAGAACTCCGGTCGCCATCTCTATTAATCCTACCGCCATCCCAAACGGTCGCCATTCGAGAGCTGAGATCGTGGCGTCCGGGCAGGTCGCGGCCGCTCACTTTCCGATCACAAAAATCGACCCCCTGGAATCAACACCTTCCAGCCACGCCCCCGACTACCACACCGAGCCCATGTATTCTGGGCATTCGTGGCTAATCCCTTCTCCACCGACCACAGAGTCATAGCCAAACAGTACTTCGCACTCTCCCTGACATCCGTGATAGCCGGTGTCCTCCTCTCCCTCCTCATGCGCTACCACCTCGTCTACCCTCAATCCCAGGTGAAATGGTTCGAAGCGCTCTGGCCCATCTCCGCTCAGGGAGGCATCATGACTCCCGGAGCTCTATCTCTCCCTCCTCACCCTCCACGGCACCCTGATGGTCTTCTTCGTCCTCACCCTCGCCCCCCTTAACGCCTTCGGCAACCTCGTCCTCCCCCACCAGCTCGGCGCCTCTCGAATGGCCTTCCCCCGCCTCAACATGCTCTCCTTCTGGATCGCCCTCCTCTCCTTCCTCCTCCTCATCGCCTCCTTCGTCTCCCTCGGCGGAGGCCCCCTCTCCGGCTGGACCGCCTACCCGCCCCTCAGCGCCGTCGGCGCCATCGCGGGACCCGGCGAAGGTCGCGGCCAAACCCTCTGGTTCTTCTCCATCGCCGCCTTCTCCCTCTCCTCCACGCTCACCGCTATCAACTTCATCGCCACCGTCATCGATTGCCGCGCGCCCGGCCTGCGCCTGATGCAGATGCCCCTCACCTGCTGGAACTGGTTCGTAGCCGCCATCCTCAGCCTCCTCTCCTTCCCCGTACTCCTCGCCGCCGGTCTCCTGATCCTCCTCGACCGCCTCGCCGGCACCAGCTTCTTCGTCCCCGCCGGACTCCAGATCGCCGACCAGCAGATCCTCCACTCCGGAGGCTCCCCCCTCCTCTGGCAGCATCTCTTCTGGTTCTTCGGACACCCCGAGGTCTATATCGCCATCCTCCCCGCCATGGGCGTCGTCTCTGTCATACTGAGCCGCGACCGTGAGGGCGTGGTCTTTGGCTACCGCGCCATGGTCGCCTCCACCATAGCCATAGCCTTCTTAGGCCTCCTAGTGTGGGGCCACCACATGTTCATCTCGGGGCTCAACCCATACTCCGCCATTGCCTTCTCCTTCCTGACCATGTCCATAGCGATCCCCGCCGCCGTCAAAACCCTAACTTGGATCGCCACCGCATGGATGCAAAAGCCGGAGTTCACGACAGCGACTCTCTTCGCCTTAGGCTTCGTCTCCATCTTCGTCACCGGAGGGCTCTCCGGACTCTTCCTCGCCCAGCCCCAGCTCGACGCCTACTTCCACGACACCTACTTCGTCGTCGCCCACTTCCACATCATCATGGGCATCGCCGCCCTCTTCGGCATCTTCGCCGGAACGTTTTACTGGTTCCCGCTGATGTTCAGCCGCACCCTCAATGAACGTCTCGGCAAACTGCACTTCTACCTGACCTTCGTCTTCGCCTACGCCACCTTCCTCCCCATGCACTTCGCCGGATTCGCCGGCAATCCGCGCCGCTATGCCGACTTCACCACCTTCGACTTCCTCGCTCCGCTCCTCCCCCTCCAGAAGTGGATCACCCACTCCGCCTTCACCCTCGCCGCCGTCCAGTTGATCTTCCTGTGGAATCTTGTCCACACACTCGTAACGCAGCCCAAGCGGTCCGCCGTCGTAATGGAGCGATACTGAATTTATGCCGACGCTGACGCAATCGAACATCGGCGGACCACCCCCCACCATCCCCGATCTCCCGCCCGGTGGAGGAGGTGGCGACGATCGCGGCCGCAACGATCGCCATAACCAACGCAACGCCTCGATAACCGGCATCCTCGTCCTGATGTGTGCCAGCATCATGACCTTCGCCGCGCTCGTCAGCGCCATGATGGTCCGCCGCGGCCTGAATAACGACTGGCATAAACTGCCCCTGCCGCAGATTCTGTACTGGAACACCGGGATTCTGGTGCTGAGCAGCATCGCGTTAGACGTAGCCCGCCGCCAGCTCAAACGCAACAAGCGCCAACTCTTCAACTGGCTCTGGACGGCTGGAACGCTGATGGGCGCCTGGTTCCTCGTCGGCCAGATCATCGCCTGGGAACAACTCGCTTCGCGTGGATTTTTTCTTCAAGGCAACCCCAGCAGCGCTTTTTTTTACGTCCTGACCTGGGCCCACGCCGCCCACGTAGTAGGCGCTTTGTTCGCCGTTTCCTACGTTGAATTCCGAGCTCTGCGCTTCGAGCTCGGCCTGAACCGAAGGACATGGGTGGACGTCAGCGCCCTCTTCTGGCACTTCCTCGACGTCTTATGGCTGGGCATAATGGGCCTCTTCGTCTACTGGGCATGAGTCTCCTCTCCCCATACTTCGACACCCGTACGCGCCGAGCCACCGGCATCCTGATAGCCGCCAACTTCGCCTTCTTCGCCGCCTTGCTGGCGGTCATGTTCTACCTGCGATGGGCGTCCGAGGAATGGCCAGCCCCTTTCCACTTCGCCTCGCTCCTGATGATCTCCGGGATGACCATGTTCTCCCTGGTAGCCAGCGCCACCATGGCGATTGGGGCTAAAGCGGCCGAGCTCGAAGACCGCGAACCAGCCGTCCGCTGGATCGCCATCGCCATCACTTGCTGGCTGGTCTTCCTCTTCCTCGAGATCGTGGAATGGGTGCGCCTGGTATTGCTCGTGCATCTCGGGCCTGACACATCATTCGGAAGCACTTACCTGCTCCTGACCGGAACCCACTGGCTGGCCGCCGCCTTGTGTGTTGGATGGTTCACCTATGTGGTGGTGGACGTCCGCAAACGTGACGCCCTCGCCGCCGCCATGTACTCCCACTTCCTCAACATCTGGTGGCTCGTCCTGGTGGTCACCCTCTACCTGATGAACTTCACCTTCGACGGCCTGTGACACTCCTCGTAGCCCAATGTGTCATGTGCTTCCGCACCGCCGCGGCCCAACAGGCCGAGCGATCGAGAGTGCTGAACCACGGGATCGTCGTCCTCCTGATCCCACCCATGCTCATCCTGGCCGGAGTCTTGCTGAGGGCTACACGTCGCAGGTCTGAATCGCCCGCTCCAGAGTCGCCATCGGATCGTGACCGGGAGCCGGCGAGTACTCATGAGCCATGAACCCCGTGAACCCCAGGTCCGCGATCGCCTGGGCGATGTACCGGTAGTTCAGCTCCTGCGTCTGGTCGATGTCATGACGTCCCGGAACGCCGCCCGTATGGAAGTGCCCGATCCATTGGTAGTACGTGCGGATGTTATGGACGATGTCCCCGTCCATGATCTGCGCATGGTAGATGTCGAACAGGATCTTCACCCGCGGCGAGTTCACCCGCGACATCACGTCCACGCCCCAGGCGATGTGGTCGAACATGTAGTCCTTGTGGTTGACCTTGCTGTTCAGGTACTCCATGCAGATGGTGACGCCCTTGTCCTCCGCATGCGCCTTGACGCGATTGAGCGCGCCCACGCAGTTGTCCGCGCCCAGGCGATCGTCCATGCCCCGGCGGTTGCCCGAGAACGTGATGATGTTGGGGACCCCGTTCGCCGCAGCTTCGTCGATGGCCGCGTGCAGCGCCGCCTCAATCCGCGCGTGGTTCTCCGTGCGGTTGAGCGCATCGGTTATGGTACCGCCCGGCCCTGGAGGATACATAGCCGGCGTCAGCCCGTATCGCTTCAAAGTCGGCCAGTCGGCGGGTCCGATCAGGTCGTAGCCCTTGCACCCCAGGCGCGCAGCCTCCCGGCAGGTGTCCTCAAAAGCCATGGTCCTGCCGAAGACGCCGCGCGTGACCGATTGCTTAAACCGCATTGTCTACCAGATTCTTACCACACCGTAAGCGTCAAATGTGGCGTCGCGTGAAACCATGGGTAGCTTCTCTTCCTGTGCCTGCGCGATCAGCAGCCGGTCGAACGGATCGCGATGCTCAAACGGCAATCGCGAGCAGCGCATGATTTGCCGGAAGCTGATTTCCAGCTGTTCGAAACCGTTGAGCGACATCTGATCCGGAAGGTACTTATCCGCCAAAGCCGGCAGACGCAGTTTGCCTAGACTGACCTTGATGGCGATCTCCCAGAAACTCGCAAAACTAACAAAGCAATCCTGCTCCGTAATAGTCTTGCGAGCCTTCGGGGAAAGCTCCGGCGAATCCTCGCACCACCACAGAAACGCGTGGGTGTCGAGAAGGACCGGCAAACTACATGTACTCCGCGAAATCGTCCAAAGGCGCGTCGAAATCCGGCGCCATCCAGACGCCTTTACCTGTGCCCGGAGCCCGTTTCACCGGCTTGATCGCCACAATCTTCACCACCGGGCGATTTTCCTTCGTCACGATAATCGACTCGCCGAGCATCGCCTTCTGGACGATCTCGGAAAAATGCGCCTTGGCATCCGCCAATTTATAGGTCTCAACAATCTCCGGCATAGTCACATTATATGACCACGCTGGCGTGATTGGCAACTCCGGGTTATGCGACGGCAGCATTCTTCACCTTCGGAGTCAGCCCTAATGCCACGCGCAGATCGTCATCCAGCTTCTGCGCTGCCTCCGAATGCTCCTTGAGGAAGACGCGGGCATTCTCCCGGCCCTGCCCGATACGTTCCCCCCGATAGCTGAACCAGGAGCCCGATTTCTCAACCAAGGCCTTCGCCACGCCCATATCGAGAAGGTCGCCCTCCCGGGATGCGCCCTCGCCATAGAGGAGGTCGAACTCCGCCTCGCGGAAGGGCGATGCCACCTTGTTCTTGACGATCTTCACCTTGGTACGATTGCCGACCACCGTCTCGCCGTCCTTAATGGGAGTCATGCGGCGCACTTCGGCCCTTACCGACGAGTAGAATTTGAGCGCGCGCCCGCCGTGGTGGTCTCGGGATTGCCGAACATGACGCCGATCTTCTCGCGCACCTGGTTGATGAAGATCATGCAGGTATTGGTGCGGGAGATCATGCCAGTCAGCTTGCGCAGCGCCTGCGACATCAGCCGGGCATGCAGGCCCATGTGGCTGTCGCCCATCTCGCCTTCGAGTTCGGCTTTGGGAACCAGCGCGGCGACGGAATCGAGCACGATGATGTCGATGACGCCCGATTGCACCAATGCGGCCGTGATCTCGAGAGCCTGCTCGCCGTGGTCCGGTTGCGACACCAGCAGGTTATCGACGTCCACGCCGAGCTTCTTCGCATAGGCCGGATCGAGCGCATGCTCCGCGTCGATGAAGGCCGCCGCACCGCCCAGCTTCTGCGCCTGGGCGATCACCTGCAGGGCGAGCGTGGTCTTGCCCGACGATTCCGGGCCAAAGATCTCAGTCACGCGCCCGCGTGGGAACCCGCCCACGCCCAGCGCCGCATCCACCGACAGACAGCCGGAGGAGATCACCGCCACAGGAACGACGTTGTCCGCTCCCAGGCGAAGTACCGTGCCCTTGCCGAACTGCTTGTCCATCGCCAGTAAGGCGAGATCGATCGCTTTGCGCTTTTCCGCTTCCGTCATGTGGCCTCTCCCGAATAAAGGGTGCGGAATCGCGGGAAAGTTCTCACCCTATTTGATCTAAGGCAGCGCCGCACCGGCGACCGCGCAGGCAATCGCTTCCCCGAGTTGAGCGCCGGTATAGGGCTTTTCAAGAAAGCCCGACAGTCCTTTACCCTGAAACCGCTCGGCGGCGACCTGGTGGCTGAATCCGCTCGAGAGGATCACGGCAATGTCGGGGGCGATGTTGCGCAGGTGATCGAAGGCCTCCTCGCCATTCATCACGGGCATGGTCAGGTCGAGCAGCACGACATTGATATCGCGATGCAGTTTGCGGAACAGCTCCACTGCGGCTTCGCCGTTATGCGCCAGCAGAACCTTGTAGCCGCGCCTTTCCAGCGCAACTCGGGCAAAATTGCGGACCGTACTCTCATCGTCGACCACCAGAATTGTGCCGGAGCCGTAGGGCGCAATCTCGTTCCGCGGGGCAGTCCGTTCGGGTTGCGCGCTCTTCGCCACGGGGAAGTACAACTTGAAGGTGCTCCCCACCCCCGCAGCGCTTTGCAAACGCAGGAAGCCCTTATGTCCCTGCAGAATGCCATGCACGGCGGACAGCCCCAGGCCGCGGCCGGTAAACTTCGTCGTAAAGAAGGGATCGAATATCCTGGCCTGCAGGTTCTCATCCATGCCGGCGCCATTGTCGGCAACTGTCAGCGTGACGTACTCGCCAGGGGCTGGCATTTCTCCGGCATGGAAGAAGGCCTGGTCCAGATGTTCGGCCGCTGTGCTGACGATTACCGCGCCCTTCTGATTGGGCCCAAAGGATTCGGCGGCGTTGATTATGAGGTTGGTAATCAGCTGCTGCATTTGCCCCGGATCGGCGTCGATGAGAGCCAGATGTGAGGAGACTTCATAGCGCAGGTCCACGCGGGCCGGAACGAAATGGCGAATCAGGGTTCGGCTCTCAAGCGCCAGGGCCGAGAGATTAACCGGCGTCACGAAGAACTTCCCTTTCCCCGAATAGGCCAGAATCTGACGCGTCAGGTGAGCGGCGCTCTCGCTGGCTTTGACGATCTCATAAACGGTTTCGCGCTCTGGGGCCTGCTCGGGCATGGCATCGAGGAGCAGGCGCGAGTTACCGAGAATCCCGGTCAGCAGGTTATTGAAATCGTGCGCGATCCCGCCGGCAAGGACTCCGATACTCTCGAGTTTGGCGGTATGGCGAAGCTGGGTCTCGAACTTCTTTTTCTCGGTGATGTCGGTGAGGATGCAGACCGCGCCCCCGAACTCCCGATCCCCATTGCGCACGGGATCCATGCTGATGTGCAGGGTCCGCTCGTCGCGCGTTATCTCCTCGCTCACACGCGCGCCAGCGGCCCGGCTGCGTTCAAATATTTCTTTGGTCTGAAGTGCGCCGCCCGAAAGATTGTCGAATGCCTTGTTGTGCTGGATTACAGCGCCTTCACCGTCGAGGAGCGCCACGCCGTCCTGAATGGCATCGAATGTGGTCTGCCATTGCAGCGCCTGCTGTTGCACCTTCATCTCGGCGCGCTTCATGCGCAGCATGGAGTGGATGGTGGCCACAAGCATGGGGGGCTCGACCGGTTCCGTGAGGTAGGCGTCGGCGCCGTTCTGCAGCCCTTTTATGCGGGATGAGACGTCGACGTAAGAAGCCGACATCTGAATCACGGGTATGCCCGCGGTTGCGGGATTCTCGCGCAGACGGCGGCAAACTTCAAAGCCGTCGATATCGGGCAGCCGGACGTCGAGGAGAATGAGATCGGGGTTTTCTGCCTGGGCGAGCTTCACCCCGGCCTCGCCTGTGCCCGCACTGATAACGTCATAGCCCGCCTGCTTCAGCTGGCGCGACACCGCATAGCGGCCGGCTTCGTCGTCATCGACATCGAGCACCAGCGGTAAGGTACGTATCATGTGGCAGCCAGCTTCGGACTATCGTCCCACTTCGCCTGCAGGTCTTCAAGACCCGCCGCCGCCAGAAGGTCGTGCAGGCGGCTATCGATGCCATGGGTGGAGAGGGACTCTTTTGAGATGATACCCAGAACGCGTCCCGCAATCACAGCAATCTGATCGTCGGAAAGGATCCGGGATGTGGAAACGATCACAGGTATGTCCCTCAGGTCGGCCTCGGATGCCATCTTTTCGATGGCCTGAAAACCGTTCATTTCGGGCATCATCAGATCCATCATCACCAGGTCGGGCTTTTCGGTGCGGGCCAGTTCGACGCCCTGCAGGCCGTTGACTGCCTCGAGGAAGCGCACTTCGGGATTGCCGAACAGCTGCTTCAATAGATAACGGGAGACCTCTTCGTCGTCAACCAGAAGCACCGTTTTGGGCTTTTCGGGGGCAATCAATTTCGTGAGGGCGTCAAGCAGCGCCTGGCTGCCGATCGGTTTCACGGCATAAAGATCGGCGCCCAGCGCCATGGCTTTCGAGCGGTCGTCAACGGTGGTCGCGACCAGGATGGGGATGGAGCGCGTGGCGCTGTCCGATTTCAGGCGCGCCAGAAAAGCCCAGGAATCTTCCCCCTCGAGCATGATGTCGAGAACGATGGCGGCCGGCTGCAGATTGCGCAACACGTTCTCGGCCTCCCTGACGGACCGTGCGGAAACGGCCTTCCATGGCGAAGTGCGCAGGTATTTCTCGTAAATCAGGCGTGTTTCGTAGTTATCCTCGACCAGCAGCACGGGCTGCCGCGGCTCTTCCTCCACCGAGGGCTCGGCCGCGGTGGAGGGCTCAACTGCCCGGTACACGGAGGGGATGCGCAGATGAAACACGGAGCCGAGGCCGACCTGGCTGCTGACGCCGACAGCTCCGCCAAGGAGTTCCGCCAGCTTGCGCGACAGAGGCAGCCCCAGCCCGGTGCCTTTCACTTTGCGCTGCAGCGGGCTATCGACCTGGGCGAACTCGAGAAAGATGGTCTCCTGGTCCTGGGGAGCAATGCCGATACCCGTGTCGCTCACCTCGAAGCGTACAAATCCGTCCTCCGGATTGTATTCGGCGCGCACACGCACCTCTCCGGCCTCGGTGAACTTGAGCGCATTCGAGATGAAATTGCGCAGGATCTGCGAAATCTTCCCCTCGTCGGAGTAAATGGGCGGCAGCTCCCCGGGCTCTTCGAATATCAGGTTCAGCGAGGAACTGAGCAGCAGCGGGCGCAGCATCCCGCGCAGCGCGCCGAAGAGATCCGCGACGGAAAACTCGATGGGATGGATAACGATCTTGCCGGCCTCGACTTTGGCCAGATCGAGCAGATCGTTAACAAGTTCGAGCAGGCTGTCCCCCGACTTGCGGATGTAAGTAACCTGGATCTCCTGCTCCGGAGTCAGGTCGCCATCGGTACGGTCGAGAAGAAGCCGCGTGAGAGCGAGGATGGAATTCAGCGGGGTGCGGAATTCGTGGCTCATGTTGGAGAGGAAGCGCGACTTCACCTCATCGGCGCGGCGCAGATGGTCAGCTTTTTCGTCAAGCTCGGCGTAGAGGGCCACCACGCCGCGGTTGGTGTCTTCGAGCTCCCGGTTGAGGCTGATGAGCTCGTCTTGCCGTTTGCGCAATTCGTCGAGCGTCCGCATCAGCTCCTGATTCTGTTCGCGGAATTCATCAAGGATGTCGCGCGGCTTCTGGCGCTCGATTTTCTCGACGAGTTTGGGCAGCATTTTCGCGGTAACCAGCGGCGAGTGTCGCGGCAGGAGTTTGCCCAGCAGCACCGTGGTGCCTTTGCCGCGGGAGGTTTCGATATGGAACCGGTCCATCAGGCGCCGGGCGCCCACAATGCCCAGACCCATGCCGGTTTCAGAACGATAGCGCCCATCGAGAACGTCGTCGAGGTGGGCGATCCCTTTGCCCTCGTCGACGATCGACACGGACAGGAGCTGCGGCGCGGTGGCGCCTTCGAGATAAAATTCCGCCCGTCCTCCGCCCGCGTAGGTGAAGGCATTGCGGGCTACCTCGGATACGGCGGTAGCGAGCCGGGTCTGCTGCTGCGGCTCCATGCCCAGCGCTTCGGCGATCTGTCTGGCGCGCTGCCGGCACGCCACCACGTCGTGCTCATACTGAATCCCTACGGTCAGAATGGGCAGCGTCATGGCTCTTTGCTCCCGATGTGGCCGCTCCCGATGCGCGCGACCACCACCGTGGCGTCGTCCCTGGTGCGCCGGAAGTCGCGGAAGAGAACCCCGGCAATCACGCTCGGATGGCGCTGGAACAAGCCCGGATACTTGTCCAGAGACCAGTGCGTGCTCAGCCCGTCGGAATGTAGAATGACCAACGCGCCGGGCTCCGCGGGATATTGATATTGCCTCGGATTGCGCACTTCCTGACCGAGCGTGCCGTTGATCGACACCATTTGCCGGCGTAGCTGGGCGGGGCTGATAATGCTGCCTGCGACGTTGCCCACACCGGCGAACGTGAGGGAGCGGCTGTCGACATCCAGGTCGACTACGGCAATGGCGCCGCCGCGTGTGGAACGAAGTCTCGCATGGGCGTTTTGAACGGCCGCCAAGGGATCCGGGCTGCGCTCGTCATTGACGAACTCGATGGCCGCCGCCGATGCCTCAGCCGCGAAGATGCCATGGCCCAGACCATCGGCCACGATCAGGCGGATGCGGCGGGGGGAGACGTCAAACGCCCATGCGTCGCCGCTCACTTCCTCGCCGGGATAGGGAACGTTGATGGCGCCAATTTCGACAACCGTGTCCGCGTGATTCGCCGTCCGCGCGCCCACGTGGGCGAGCAACACGGTGCCTTTATCCGGTGCAGAGTAGAGATCGTGGAATTTCGACAGGCGCGCCAATGCGCCCAGACCAGTCCCCGGGCTGCCGGCGGTGGAATAGCCATCCTCAAAGCAGCGCGCGATGTTGGCCATGCCGGCGCCGCTATCGATGGCGATGATTTCGATCAGCGGATGCGAGTCGCCGGAGACATTGCGCAGGATCAGATCCCCGCCGCGCCCGTGTTTGATCAGATTGCCGGCGGCTTCGGTAACCACGATAGCGAGCGCCCCCAAATCCTCTTCCCCCAACCCCGCCTTTTGGGCAAACTGCGCGGCTGTCCGGCGCGCCGAGGCGATATCGGTGTTCTCCTGAACGCGCACCAGGGTATCCGGTTTCATACGTGCTTACCGCCAGCGAGTGATGGTCACCCGCGTACCTTCACCTGGCTTGCTCCAGATCTCGAATTCGTTCGAGAGCCTTTTCGCGCCGCTAAGGCCCAGCCCAAGTCCCCCGCCGGTGGTGTAACCATCTTTCATGGCGAGTTCGATGTCTGCAATTCCGGGACCTCTGTCCTCAAACGTAAGGCGCACACCACGGCGGCTGCCATTGGCGACAGGTTCGATCAGCACCGTGCCGCCGTTGCCGTAGATCAGTGTGTTGCGAGCCAGTTCGCTCGCGGCAGTGATGATCTTGGTCTGATCAACCAGTTTGAGACCTTCCTCTATGGCCACGGCGCGGACTCGCTGGCGGACCGTGACTACATCCTCGGAGCTCCTGATGGGCAGCGAAGTACTCCGGGATTTCCCCTCAACCGGGTTCGCCACTGTCTTCCCTGTCGTCCCTGTATATGCTCGGCGACATCTCGCGGGCCACATTGGCACGCAGCAGATCCATGCCACGCTCGACATTCAGGGCAGTGCGGACGCCGGGTAGTGAAAGCCCCAGTTCGACCAGCGTTATGGCGACGGCGGGACGCATCCCCACCACCACGGTCTCGGCATCGAGGATGCGCGACATAGTGGCGATATTGCCCAGCATTCTGCCGATAAACGAATCGACGATATCGAGGGCGGAAATGTCGATCAGGACGCCGCGCGCGTGGGAGTCGACGATCTTTTCCGTCAGATCGTCCTGCAGATTCATGGCAAGCCGGTCGTGCATATCCACCTGGACCGTGACCAGCAGGAAATCGCCCAGTTTAAGGATCGGAATGCGGTCCACAGGTTACTCGCCCGCCTGTTTGCGGACCGGGGCCAGTTTTCCGACCACCAGCCCGTTGCGCCGTAAGGCGATGGAAAATGCGTCGGCCAGGGTGGCCTTGGTAACGACGTCGCCGAGATCCACGCCGAGGTGGACGATGGTGGAGGCGATCTGCGGGCGGATTCCGCTGATGATGCACTCGGCGCCCATCAGGCGGGCGGCGGCTACAGTCTTCAGCAAATGCTGCGCGACCAGAGTATCGACAGTGGGCACGCCGGTGATATCGATGATGGCGATGGCGGCGCCAGTGCGCACAATCTCCTGCAGCAGATTTTCCATGACGACCTGGGTACGCTCGCTATCCAGCGTGCCGATCAGCGGCAGCGCCAGCACGCCATCCCACAGCTTGACGACGGGCGTAGAGAGCTCAAGCATTTCCGCCTGCTGGCGGGAGATTACATCTTCGCGGCTCTTCATTGCGACCTCGGTGGTGTAGAGGCCGAGGCTATCCAGAATCCGGGTAGCTTGCCAGATCTCGTTGGCGAATAACTCCGGCGTTTTCGAGAGTTCGTTCTGCAGGAGACGGAAGAGAATTTGTTTCAGAGAAAAGACGAAGGTGGCGATTTGCACCGGCGTGGCGCCTTGCCGGGCCTGTTCCAGGGAGATATCGGTCAGGGTGTCGCGCACCCGAGACCACTCACCGGTCTGGATATCGCCACCGGCGTCCCCGCGCTGGCTCGCCTCCTGAAACGCGTTCAGGAATTCAGCGCTCTGACGCTCCAGATCCTGTTCTTTAACTCCTGCTTTAGCGGAACCGCGGGCACGGACTTGTTCGGCGATCCAGTCTTTAAGGATCTGCGCCTGATTTTTCAGGAGAAGCTGGGGTAAGATACTCGATTCGGTTTGTGGCATCGGAGCTCAGAAGAAGCATAACGTGGATGTGTTTTTTACACACCTCGGCAATGTTAAAAAGAGCACCGATGAGGTGAGGACATGCGGCTACCGCTGGTAGCCGCATGTCCTCACCCGGATTAAAACGTAAACCTGGCGACCAACTGGCCGTTGCGGGGCGTGTACCCGGCCGCGTACGACGAGTAATTTACCGATCCGAACCCCGAAGGAGACGAATACCCGGCAGGACAGGCGAACGTGCCCGTGGGCACTGTAACACTGTTCGGCATACCCGCCGTCGGGGTAGTGATTGTGCAGCCCCGATTTCCCTGCGGGCTTGTAGCGGTCGCGGCACTGAGATAGCGGCGATTCAGGATATTGAAGAACTCCGCGCGAATCTCCAGCGTCTGGTGTTCCCGGATACGGAACGTGCGGCCGAAATTGAGGTTTTCCGAAGGCCGCCGCGGCTGCCGGAAGTCCGTGTAGTAAGGCGCCGAAGTGCCCCACTGACCGGGCGCGGGATTAACCCACGCGGCCGGGTTCAGGATGAACTGGCCCGTCGGGTTGAACTTACTGTTGGGGTCGGTAATGTAGAGAGGCTGGCCCGGAACGCGGTTTTCAAGAGTGCTTTGGCCGTACCAGCCGTTCATATTATTCGAAGACGTTGGAGTGGCGATAGGAAGGCCGGAGGCATAGAGCAGCAGGCCGCCGATATTCCAATCGGCGACCGCTGCCCGGAGGAAACGGTTCTGGCCGAGGAACGCATATTTCTGGAGCTGGTAGGTGACCCCCGTGTTAAAGATGAGCGGCTCATTGACGCTGGTGATGCTCTTCTGGATGGAGTAGTTGAAGATATTGTTTTCCGCCCCTCCAGGGTTGGCTTGCGTCTTGGACCACGTAAACGCGGACTGAAGGCTCAGGCCATAAGAGTAGCGCTTAGTGACCTTCACCTGCAGCGAGTCGTACCAACTCTGGCCCAGTGGAGCACCGTAGATAGTTCCAACCGCGGAGACCTGCGGGAACGGCCGCAGCGCCTGCAGGACGGTCTGGGTCAGCGGGAACGTGGGATAGGGGAGTGGGACGCCGGAAGCTTTGCCTGCCGCACTGCCGATGGTCGACGTAAGCGTCGCCTGCCCGGCCGCCGTTGTGGGGTCGATGCCGTACTTGGCGAAGCTGAGCGGGTTGGGCGTGTTCAGCCCTCCCAGCGGAGCGGAGGTGGGGATCCAGGCGCCACGGTTGCCGACGAAGTTAGCCTCCACCACCAGATCGCGGCTCACCTGCCGCTGCAGTCCCATGCTCCACTGCAGAATGCGGGCGGGACGGCCGGCGTTGCGGTCGATATAGAAGGGCGCGGCACTGGGGGCGCCGCTCGCCGACGAGAACAGGCCCGGGCCGAGCGAGGTAGTACCGAGCAGCGACGGATTGTAAACCAATCCCTGGCTCAGCGTGCCTTCCCCGACGCCGAACGATTGGGCCGGGAAGTTGATCTGGTTGTAACCCACGCCGATGAGGGGCGCGTTGGTGATGTAGCTGTAGGACGAAAGGGGCGCGTAGGTCACGCCGAACCCACCCCGGAAGACGGTCTTCGAATCGATCTGATAAGCAATGCCGAGACGCGGCCCGATCGCATAGGGATAAGTATTGGCGAACAGGCAGTTGCAGCGCCCGGCCCCGTAGCCCTGATATTCGATGCCGCCGGGAAGGTTGTTGACCACCGGATTCGGGGTCGACGGTCCGAACTCGGACCACCGGTAGTGAATTTCGTGCCCCCAGCTTTGCAGGTCCCAGCGTAAACCGTAGTCGAGCGTCAGCCGGTTGGTGATTTTCCAGGTGTCCTGAAGAAAGAGGCCCCATCCTGGCCGGCGAAGCTGCGGATCCTGAGGACTGTTGACATACGCGTTATCGACCTGGCCAAGCAGGAAGCTCGCGTAACCGTTGCCGATGCTGCCGGAAACACCATTGCCGTTGAAGGTGGTGGTGCTGTTGAACGGATCGGCGGTTTCATTCGCGCTGAAGGTGTAAACGCCCTGCGCGCCTCGCGAATTGCGGTCGGTCCAGCTCGCCAGACGCCATTCCGCTCCCAGCTTGGACGTATGGTTGCCATGCACCCACGTGCCGGTCGAGGAGGAAGTGAAAGTGTCGTCGTAGTAATGGTTAGCGTTGGTTGGCCCTATACTCGTCGTGTTGCTCAGGCCAAGCAGTTCAGGAAAGCCGGCCGGATTGGTGGCGCTGCCGACCAATCCCAGTTGCCCGACGGCGTCGTAATTCAGCACCTGGGGCGGCGAACTGTCCGGGTTAAAGAAGCGCTGGAACCCAACACCGGCGTGGAGCAGGATGGTGGGCGTGATGGACTTGTCGTAATTCAGGCGGGGAACTTTACCGTAGATGCTCTGCACCCGGACCTGCGAGATCGGATAGGGCAGGCAGAACGCGTTGTTGTTGATCTTATAGGTGGTTTGATCCTGGAAATAAAACGCTAACTTTGAACCATCGGGCAGGTTCTGGTCGACTTTAATCGTCGGTCCCTGCTGATCGAGAGGGAGGTTGCAGTTTTCCGCGAAATTATTGGTCTGGTTCGCGTTCGTTACCGCGGGGTAGAGGTTCTGGATCTTGACCGCCACGGGGTCGAAGCGGCTGGGCGGAATGATGTTGCCAGGGAAGGCCGTCTCGACAATCGAGCCGCTGGGGAGCATATGGCGGGTGGCGGGGTCGTAGATGGCGCCGTTCGCGATGGGATTTCCCGCCGGATCGGTGCCCAGCACCTGCGCCGGGAAGATAGCGTTCGAACTGAAATTGCCGGCTCGCATGGCAGTGGTCGGCAGCGTCAGATAGGCCGATCCGTTGGCGTTGCTGATGTTGCGGAATGCCTCTTCGCTGAAGAAAAAGAACGTCTTATTCCTGCCGTTGTAAACTTTTGGAATCCAGACCGGGCCGCCGAACGTGCCCCCGAAGTCGTTCTTGCGGCTGCGCGGGTTGTTCGCCGGAACGGTAGGCGTGAAATACGGGATATGCGCGTCGAGAGCCTCGTTGGTGATGTATTCGTAGGCGCCGCCGTGGAACTGGTTAGTGCCGGATTTGGTCGTGTAGTTGTAGAAGCCGCCCCCGACCTGGCTGAACTCAGCGGCGAAATTGCTCGTTTGCAAGGAGAATTCGACGACCGAATCGACAGAGGGCCGCGACTGCTTGGTGACCCCGGCGGGGTCGTTCTGGCTGGTCATATCCTGGCCTTCGAGCTCGATGCGAAGACTGGTCTGGCCATTCACCGCGGCCGTGGCGCCGCTGGTGCCCGTTCCGATGGGAGAAGCCACCACCCCAGGAGACAACACGTTGAAGGCGAAAGGATCGCGAATCGTTCCGGAACTGCCGGCGCCGCCGCCGAAGTTCAGTGGCAGCGCGTTCACCGTATCGGTCTTGATGACGGTGCTCTGTTCCGCGTTCTCCGTCTTGAGTTGGGCGGCTTCAGCGCTGATGGTGACGGTTTCAGATGCGGCGCCGACCTCGAGCGCGATATCGACGCGATTCGTGAGCGAAACCTCAACCGGGATGTTTTCCTGCACGAACTTCTTAAAGCCCGGGACATCTACGTTGATGGTGTAGTTGCCCGAGGGCAGGGACGGGATCGTGTAGTTTCCCGTTCCGGTTGTCGTGGCGCGGAACTGGGTCCCCGTGGCTGCGTTCGAGACCACCACGGTCGCATTGGGAACCACTGCGCCGGTCTGGTCGCGAACCTCGCCGGTGATAGTGCCCCGGTCGCTTTGGGCTGAGAGAGTTACACAGAATAATAAGACGCCAACTACCGTAGAGACGAATCGCATCAGGCATGCTCCGGCTCCCCGGAAATGTGCAAGAGCATTTAGGGGAGTGGCCAGGAACATATCACTTTTGGAGGAGCTTGTCCACCATCTTCGTTCATTTGTCGGACCAAAGCAAAACTCGCGAATGTACGTATCGCGACATAATATGTACATATTCTGATGTACACTGCCTGATATGGCGCTCACGGCTACCGATCTGCGGAAGAACTTGTTTCAGGTGTTGGATCGCGCTTTGAGGGGTGAAGCGGTCGAGGTCGTGTACAAAGGTTCGAAGCTGCGCCTGACCCCGATGCCGGGCGGCTCGAAACTGGCGCGCGCGGTTCGCCGCGACGCATTGATGGTTCCCCCCGAATCGATTGTCGAGTCGGATACCGGGCTTATGGACGAGTTGGAGAAGAAGTGGAAGCGGGATGACAAAACACTGTGAGCGTTGCCTACATCGATACACACGTCGCAGTCTATCTGCATGACGGCTTGACGGAGGAGTTGAGCAATGACGTAAAGCGGCAGATCGAAGCTAACGATCTGCTGCTTTCGCCGATGGCGTTGCTGGAACTCGACTATTTGTTCCGGCGGAAAAAAATCGGAGTTGGCGCCGAGGCTATGTTCGCCACGCTGAACGCATCGTTCGGAGTGGCGCTCTGTCAATATCCCTTGGCGCAGGTCGCCCATGAAGCGCTTTCTATTGCGTGGACGATGGATCCGTTCGACCGGCTGATCGTGGCTCAAGCCAGCGCCAATCACGGGGCCATGCTGATCACGCGCGATCGGCTGATCCGGCGCAATTATTCGAACGCCGTCTGGTGAGGGCGGAAGGACATGCGGCGACAGCCGCGTTTGGCCTGGTAACTGGAACGGGCGCAGCTATCGCAGCGCGTCCAGCCTGTCGCACATCATTCTTCGTCCTGACGCAGCTTGGCCAGAACTCCGAGGTCCTCGAGCGTTGTGGTATCGCCTTTCACCTCACCGCCGGCGGCCAGTTCGCGGAGCAGGCGGCGCATGATTTTTCCACTGCGCGTTTTGGGCAGCGCATCGGTGAATCGGATGTCGTCTGGTTTCGCGAGCGATCCGATCTCCTTACCAACCCATGCGCGCAACTCGTTAGCCAATTCGGGGGTCGACTCATTGCCCATCTGCAGCGTTACGAAGGCTACGATTCCCTGTCCCTTGATCTCATCGGGACGTCCGACCACCGCCGCCTCAGCCACCAGCGGATGCGCCACCAATGCCGATTCGACCTCCATGGTGCTCAGGCGATGGCCCGACACGTTGATGACGTCGTCCACGCGCCCCATGACCCAGAAGTAGCCGTCTTCATCCTGACGGGCGCCGTCGCCGGTGAAATAAGAACCGGGGATCTGCGACCAATACTGCTGGAAATAGCGCTCGTCGTCTCCATAGATGGAGCGCAGCATGGAGGGCCAGGGCTTGCGTATGACGAGATAGCCACCCGATCCGAGCGGCACATTCTCGCCCTCGCGTGTGACCACTTCGAGGCTGATGCCCGGCAGCGGGCGCGTACACGAACCCGGCTTGGTGGGCGTAGCGCCGGGGATCGGGCTCACCATGATGGCGCCGGTCTCGGTCTGCCACCACGTATCGACGATGGGGCAGCGATCGTGCCCGATCATGCTCCGGTACCACATCCAGGCCTCGGGATTGATGGGCTCGCCGACGCTGCCGAGCAGGCGCAGCGTCTTGAGAGAGTGCCGCGCGGGCCAGCGCTCGCCCATGCGCATGAAGGCACGGATGGCCGTGGGCGCGGTGTAGAACACGGTCACTTTATGGCGGTCGATCATTTCCCAGAAGCGATCCGGCTGTGGATGCATGGGGCCGCCTTCGTACATCAGGATGGTGGCGCCGTTCTGTAATGGGCCGTAGACGATGTAGCTGTGGCCGGTGACCCAGCCGATATCGGCGGTGCACCAGTAGACATCCTCATCGCGCAGATCGAAGACCCATTTGGTGGTGATGTAGGTCGAGACCGCGTAGCCGCCGGTGGTGTGCAGAATGCCTTTGGGCTTGCCGGTGGTGCCGGAGGTGTAGAGCAGGTAGAGAGGATGCTCGGAATCGAGGGGCTCGGCGGGGCAGTGGTCGGAAGCGTCGGCCATGAAGTCATGCCACCAGTGGTCGCGGCCGGGCTCCATGTGCTGGTCGGTGCCGGTTCGCTTGTAAACCAACACGCTCTTCACGGAGGGGCAGTGGCGCAGCGCTTCGTCGACAGCCGGCTTCAGCCTGACCTCGACGCCGCGGCGGTACGAACCGTCCTGAGTGATTACGCAAACGGCTTGGGAATCGTTGATGCGGTCGACGAGGGCCTGCGCGGAGAAGCCACCAAATACTACGGTGTGGGGCGCACCGATGCGGGCGCAGGCGAGCAGGGCGATGGCCAGCTCCGGCGACATGCCCATGTAGATGGCGACGCGATCGCCCTTCTGTACGCCGAGCGACTTCAGGACGTTGGCGAATTTCGAGACTTCCGAATGCAGCTGCTGATAGGTAAGGGTGCGGATTTCGCCTGGTTCGCCTTCCCAGATGAGCGCGGCCTTGTTGCGGCGCCAGGTGGTGAGGTGCCGGTCGAGGCAATTGTGAGCCAGATTGATCTTGCCACCCACGAACCACTTCGCCCAGGGTGCGTTCCATTCGAGAACTTTGGTCCAGGGCTCGAACCAATCGAGCTCGCGCGCGATGTTGCCCCAGAAGGTCTCGGGATCGCGATCGGCTTCTTTATAAAGGCGCTCGTAATCGGCGAGGGATTTGATGTGCGCGTGCGAACTGAAATCGGACGGCGGTACGAAGAGGCGTTTTTCGTTGAGTGTGGACTGGATGTCGGTGGATGGAGCCTGCATGCGGGATCATATGCATCATACTAAGGGGCGCGCGGTCGCGATGCGGGGTGTTCGGTCTGAGGAGGGCGTGGCCTTACCTTCCAGTGCAGCATCATTTTGTCGAGGGGACCCTGTGCGATACCTCGGAAACCCGCGCCAAACGGGAGGGGGCTTTTCCGCTGTCGATGAAATTGTTCACTTTGTCGAGAGTAAAGCAGGCAAAACTGTTTAGCGCTCAAGATGGCCGAAGGCCTCTTCCTCGTTCCCTCCAGCGACCGTCGCAAGGACGACATCCGCGTCGAGGAAATAGTGAGGGCCTATCATTGTAGTCATGGGTTAGCGCTTCAGCTCTCTCAAAGCCTTCTTCCCCACTGCAGACGATGTGCTGACCGCCCATCGCGACACACTCGATGAAATGGTGCTTCGTCACCTGAAAACCTACGAAGGGGGCGGAACCATTCACCAGCCGGTAGGGAAGTTCAACCGTGACAATTATGTCGGCGCCATGGAAGGCAATGTCAGAGGACTCGGCCCGGGGCTTCCCACTCAGCCCGAATACGGCGAGCGGCAGCCACAGGTATCCCGCCGGATTCAGGAGGCATTGCATCGGCTGACCGTAAAGGGGTACTTGATGCACAACCCCGACCAGCCCGACCCTAATTCGATCATCATCACGACTGAAGGCGAGGAATTGCTCTCACGGCAGGGGCAGGCTTCCTCTCCGCTATCGGCGGAAAAGACCGTTTTTATCAGTTATCGCCGCACCAATTTTCCTTGGGCGTTGGCAATTTTTCAGGACTTGACTAAAAATGGTTTCGACGTATTTTTTGACTATGACGGCCTCGCTAGTGGTGCCTTCGAGCAAGCCATCCTGGGCAACATCAGAGCAAGAGCGCATTTCCTCGTTGTGCTAACCCCCTCTGCACTAGATCGTTGCGATGAACCGGCAGACTGGCTTCGGCGCGAGATCGAAACTGCGCTGGACGCTCGGCGCAATATAGTGCCGCTTTTGATCGACGGTTTCGACTTCAGCACGCCATCAATCGCCACTCGTTTCACCGGTAAACTCTCAGCGCTCAAGCAGTATAATGCTCTGCCCGTCCCGGCGGCCTTCTTTGCTGCCGCTATGGACAGCCTGCGCGCCAAGTACCTAAATGTGCCGCTGGATGCGGTTCTGCATCCGGCATCTCCTTCCGCACAAAGAGCTGCCACCGAGCAGAAGGCCGCGGCTACGGAGGCTCCCGAGGTTTCGACGGACGAGCTCCTGCGCACAGTCCACATGCCTGAAGAAACGAAATCCGCAACTCCGTCCTCTGAACTCGCCCGCAGGCGTCACATTGCGCTGTCGCGCTTCGAGGCCTTTCGTAATAACCAGCCGAAATGGTGGTACGAGAAAGAAGTCCAGCAATATCACGATATCGTTACAGCGCTGGCGGAAGCATACGGTGATGATCTGTCTTCTTTTCGAGTTCCAGACACCATGATGGAATACAAGATTATCTCGATCCAACGTGGGTCATACTCAGGTAGACCCGGCTCGGTGCAACGATCAGATAAACGTTCGTGCGAGACCACATACATGCGTCAACAGCTGGAAGGTCTCGCTCTGTACCTGAAATGCCTGTCGCCCTAATTTCGCACTACAGAAGCCCAGACCGCAAATACGGTGCGGACCGGATTCTACATAACGCCGAGATTATCGGAATCGCCGAGCCGGCAGGACACCGCGCGGGAAGGGAAGCGGGGCGAGTAAAATCGCGCAATGATGCCGACAACATTTCTCGCGGCAGATGGCCTCGTCCGCCAGGGAGTTTTTGTTACCTGAGCGGAATTTCTACCTCGGCATAGCTGCCCGGCTGCGCCGCGTTCACGGCGGAGGCTATCTTGCGAACATGGCGCTGCACGATACGCCATTGGGAATTGCCAAGCACGACAACGGCAATGGCGCGGCCCTTCAAATTTTGCTGGTTGGCCATGTTCTTGTCGGTCGTAACGAGAACCTGAAACTCGGCTTGCTCGGCGGCTTTCAGCAAGTCGCCATTGACAAGCTTATCCCACCCCGCGTCCCGGGCTTTCGTGACGCTGTGGCCTGTGAGAAACGGAATAAGCGGGGCCGGCGTACCGTGGTCAAACAGAATGCGCATCAACGGTCATCTGTCGGTTTTCAGAAACGGGCGAATTCGGCGGATCAAGGCTGCGGGCCGCGAACTCCAGCACGGTAACAACCTGTTCACGCGACACGTCGAACCACTCCATAATTTCATCGATAGTAGCTCCGCTTTCGAGGTTTTCAAAGACAGTCGAAACGGGCATCCGGGTATCCTTGAAGACCCATGCGCCGCTTACCTTGCCGGGGATGCTCTCCACAGCTGGACATTGGGACCAATCGAGACTTGCCATGTTGTTACCCTCTATCCATCGTAGCCTTTTAGCACGTTTCAGCGACGGAGTCACGCTCCTGCCCTGGCGCTCATAGATCGAGCGGACGGGCTTTCGACGGGTTCCGGCTGATATCGAGATCCTCAACGAGGCCGCGCACCGGGTCGCACAGTTCAACGAAATTTTTCCGGCGCAAGGCCGTCAGGTCGATCGGCTCCGGGGCCTTCTCATCGAGCGCGCCAAATGCCTTCGTGAGCAATTCGTCGGCGTCGTGAAAACGATCTGCATTCCAGCCCCTCTCTGTTCAGGTTATCTCGGCAGGCAGCATGGCGGGGCGCCCGCGCGTGCCATGTGTTTGTCCATACTTTTCACCTCGCGCCCAAACGCCTCGCCAAAGCATCCAAATACCGGGTTCCGGATGCGGCACAAGGTGGTGATTATCGGCGGTGGATTCGGCGGGCTTTATGCCGCGCAATCGCTGCGTAATGCCGATGCCGACGTCACGTTGATCGACCGGCGCAATTTTCATCTCTTTCAGCCGCTGCTGTATCAAGTTGCGACGGGGGCGCTGTCGCCCGGTGAAATTGCCGCTCCGCTGCGCAATATCCTCAATAACCAGAAGAATACGCGTGTGCTGCTGGGGGAAGTGGTCGATATCGATGTGGCGGGCCATGACGCGATTCTCAAAGACGGCACGCGCGTACCTTACGACACACTCATCGTCGCCACGGGGTCGACACATGCCTATTTCGGCCATCCGGAGTGGGCGAAACTCGCGCCGGGCCTCAAGACGATTGAAGACGCCACGGAGATTCGCACGCGCGTACTGCTGGCCTTCGAACGCGCCGAGAAGGAATCCGATCCCGAGAAGCGCCGCGCTGAGTTGACATTTGTCGTGGTTGGCGCAGGGCCGACGGGCGTCGAGTTGGCTGGCGCGCTGGGGGAGATTTCGCGCGACACATTAAAGAAAGACTTTCGCAGCATCAATCCGGCGGATGCGAATATATTCCTGATCGAAGGCGCGGACCGCGTACTGCCGCCTTATCCACCGAAGCTCTCGAAGGCGGCCGAAAAGTCGCTCATCGGCCTGGGCGTGCAGGTGCGCGTGGATGCGATGGTGACGGGGGTCGACGAGAGCGGAGTGACGGTGAAGATCGGCGGCGCGGAGAAGCGCTTTGCCGCGCGAACCGTGCTGTGGGCGGCGGGCGTGCGCGCTTCTTCGTTAGGTAAATTGCTGGCCGACAGAACCGGCGCGGCGCTGGATCGTGCGGGACGTTTGATGGTTGAGCCGGATCTCTCGCTGGCGGGACATCCGGAAATCCTGATCGTGGGCGATCTGGCGCACTTCGAGCAGAATGGCAAGCAAGTGCCCGGCGTGGCGCCCACCGCGATTCAGGAGGGAGAGTACGCGGCGCATCTGATCGCGAGGCGGATGCGCAATGAAAAAGCCGAACCGTTTCGTTACTGGGATAAGGGCGCCCTCGCGACCATTGGGCGCAACAGCGCGGTGGCGCAGATCGGGCCGTTCCAGTTTTCGGGCTACCTGGCGTGGCTGGTCTGGCTCTTCGTGCACATCCTCTATATCGTGGAGTTTGAAAGCCGGGTACTGATCGTGTTCAAGTGGGCTTATGACTATTTCACGCATAACAGGGGATCGCGCTTGATCACGGGCGAATCGGCGGTGGTGGGAGAGGGTGAATGAAGGCCATTGGGGTCTTCGATTCAGGCGTCGGCGGTTTAACGGTGCTCAAGGCTTTGCGCCGGGCTATGCCACATCGGGATTTTCTTTACCTGGGCGATACCGCGCGCGTGCCGTATGGGCGGAAGCCGGCGGCGATGGTGCGGGAGTTCGCGCGGGAGATAACGGCATTCCTTGCCGAGCGCGGGGCTGAGGCGGTGATTGTCGCGTGCAATACCGCGACCGCGGTGGCGTTAGCGGATCTGAAGCGCGAGTTCAGTCTGCCCATCTGGGGCGTGATTGAGCCCGGCGTGGAGGCGGCGGTGCGGGCTACCGTGTCGGGTTACGTAGGAGTGATCGGGACCAAGGGGACTATTCGCAGCGGGGCGTATCAAGAGCGTCTGGAAGCGCGGGGGATGCGGGTTTGGGCGCAGGCTTGTCCGCTGTTCGTCCATCTTGTCGAGGAAGATCTGGCGGATTCCCCCGAGGCTGAGGTAGTGGCGAAGTATTACCTGGGCGATCGGCCGGAGATCGACACACTGATTCTCGGCTGTACGCATTACCCGGTGCTGGCTCCGATGCTGGGGCGCGTGCTGGGGCCGGGAGTCCGTCTGGTGGAGAGCGCGAGCGTGGCGGCGGAATCGGTTCGCTTGATGTTCGGAGATGACGGTGCGGGCACTGCTTCGGGGCGGATTACTCACTTCGTTACCGGCGATCCGATCGCTTATGAACACACTGCGGCGGTGATCGGTGGGGTAGATGGCGAGATTGTGGCGCTTCCGGTGAGCGACCTGCGCCTGGCGCCCGTTCAATAGCCGCTAAGTGCGCGGAGCCGGGTCCCAGACAGGACGCAAATCGAGAACAAAGCCCTCGACCGGTCCTTCGCCCGCGACGCTCTCGGGATTGATCAGGGTTTCGGGTTCGCGGCCCGGCCGGTAAATCTCAACTACGCGCCGTTCCGGATCGACCAACCAGGCGAGGAGGGCGCCATTGTCCACCCATTCCTGCATTTTGCGGCGCGCTCTGGAGAGACGGTCATGGCGCGACAGGAACTCAACCAGGAAATCCGGAGCGAAGTGCGGGAAGCGCGCTCGCGTTCTACGACCTGGAATGCCGGGTTTATCGGACGGAAACCAGGCTACATCGGGAGAGCGCCGAGCGCCGTTCGGCAGGACGAATCCGCCGGAAGACTCCGTCACCCAGCCACGCCCGTGAGCGCGTAACCAGAGGGTGAGTTGCAGAAAGATTTCACCAATTTGAGCGGAAATAAAAAAGTCCCCGGGCGGCATGATCAGAATCTCCCCTTCGGCGGACATCTCGATGAAGCAGTCGGGGAACTTCGCGCAGAATTCCAGGAATTCCTCGTCTGTCATCGGAGAAGCTGTGAGAGTCGCCGGAAGGTAGACTTCGTCGATCACCAGAGACATGGCTTTAGTTTAACTGACTAAATGGCGCGCTTACGCTGCCCCCACAGTCCGGCCGCCAGTAAACCCGCACCGAGCAGGAGGAAAGTGCCGGGTTCGGGAGTCGGAGACATCGTGCCCTGGGAACTCTCGGGCGGAGCGGTGGTGATGTAGGCGAGAAATTCCTGCGTTCCGGTGCCGCCGGTATTACCCGCGGCCGCGGGCGCGGTCAGGACGTACCAATCGTTGTAATTTACCGTAGTGAATTGAGTGGGGGTCTGCGCCGCGGTTTTATTGTAGTAATCTTCGGCGTCGGCAATCCACTCCAGGTAGGTCAGGTTGCTGCCGGTGTTACTTGCCGTCGCTTCGGGGGAGCCCGAAGGATCGGTCATCAGCCACACAGCCTCGGCGATGGCATCCTGGTTGAGTGTGCTCTCGCCGGCCTGCATGCCCTGCGTAAAGAGCCAGGCGATCTCTTCATACAATGTGGTGCCAACGGGATAAGCCGTATTTGCATTGGCGGCGCCAAAACGCGTATTCGACCACGGATCGGTGGAAGGGTTGGCTGCGGCGGCCGCGCCGATATTGGTTTCATTTACCAGCCAGCCGGAGTTCCAGTATGCGGAATCCGAGAAATCGTCGCAATATAACTCCGCGGCCGCATTGCCGGTGTAGTTCGAATTGGCGCCGAGCGATCCCCCATAGGGGCTGATGGGGATAGTATTGCCTTTGTAGACTTCAGTGTTCTGAGTCCCGGATTCGCTGTTCAGGAAAGCGTAGGCGGTCGAGGCAAATGCCGATGATGTTCCGATGCCAATAAGGCCGGCCAATATAAATAATTTTTTCATTCGAATCGTCCTCCTTTGGCAGCGGTGTTAATGCCCGCCTGATTCCACTTTAGGCAGCCTGATTCGCGAGACTCAACGTTATCCATTAGGGCGCGGGACCGGTACCCGATGGGGCGGGAAGCGTACTGGAACCAGGCGATAATTTCTCTTGTGGCAATGAATGTTTATGAATTCGCGAGGATGATGACCGAGACCACCGGTCACGAAGTTCGCGGATTTCAGAGCTTTGCGGAACGTCCGGAGGAGAAGGAAAAGATCGAGAGCATCCTCGCGGAGCATGGGAAGCTGCTCGATATCGAGCAATTTCTCGGTGGCGACATCAAGCCGACGGGTGTTTTAGTACTGTACCTTAATCCCGCGTCTCCGCAGCCGCGCCTGTATGAATTAAGCGCCGAAGTTTCCGAAAAATGGCGGCAGTTGCCTAAGGCCGGTAACGCGTCAGTCGACAAAAAGGCCTCGATCAATTGAGGACGCGCTGCGATAGCTGCGCCTGTGCGGGCCCGGCCAAACGCGGCTCGCCGCGTGTCTTAGGAGAGACACGACACCAGCCATTCAATTGAACACGATGGTCTTCGAGCCGTAGTGCAGAATGCGGTGCTCCAGATGCCATTTAACCGCTCGTGACAACACCACGCGTTCCAGATCGCGGCCTTTTTCCACCAGATCTTCCAGTTCGTCGCGATGCGAGATGCGGGTCACGTCCTGCTCGATGATGGGGCCGTCGTCGAGCACCTCGGTCACATAGTGGCTGGTGGATCCGATCAGCTTGACGCCGCGGCGGAACGCCTGATGGTAGGGGCGCGCACCCACGAATGCCGGTAAAAACGAATGATGCACGTTGATGATTCGGTTGCGGTGCCGCGCCACAAAATTCGGCGACAGGATCTGCATATAGCGCGCCAGCACCACCAGATCGATGCTTTCGCGCTCCAGCAATTCGAGTTGACGCGCCTCGGTCGCCTCCTGGTGAAACGGAATTCCGTAGAATCCGGCGAGGGCCCCGGCGTCCGCGTGGTTGCTGACTATGAGCGGAATCGCGCAGGCCAGTTGGCCTGCCTGATGGCGATGGAGCAGATCCGCCAGACAGTGGAGTTGGCGGGATACGAAGATCGCTACGCGCTTCACGGGCGTGGAGAGTTCCAGGCGCCAGACCATTTCCAAGTCGGCGGCAACCGGCTCGAAGGCGGTGCGAAACGTCTCGACGTCGAATTCGCGCGCTTCACCATCACCGAGTGCCCATTCGACGCGCATGAAGAAGAGGCCGGCCTCATGGTCCTGATGCTGGTCGGCATGGGTGATATTGGCTCCGTGGGCGTAGAGCAGTCCGGAAACCCGCGCCACCAGACCCTTGCGGTCGGGGCAATTAATCAGGAGCGTGGCGGTGTTCTTCATGAAGTTTCATGTTATACGCGGCGGCGACCAGATCTGCGATCGCGGCGGGCACCAGTTGTCTCCACGGTTCGCCGGCGGCGATGCGGCGCCGGACTTCGGTGGAAGACACTTCGTTGAAGGCGGGATCCATGGCGAGCGGAATAATTCGTTCCACATGGTGGGGCGCCGGAAGGTACTCACCGGCGCGGCCCGCTACCAGCAGGGGATAGCGCTCGATCAAGGATTCGAAGACACCCGGCCTGCCGTAATCCCAGGCGGCAATTCGTTCCGCAGCATCGCGTCCGCAGACCAGGCCGATTTCCACACCCGCGCCGAGGGATTGCCGCGCCTCGTCAGCTATTTCCACATACAGGCCGCCCGAGGCAACGGCCACGGAGAATCCCGGCTGCTCAGCTGCCAGGCGGCGCAGCATTTCCAGGCGCGCGTGGAGGTCGGCGCCTTCGTAACCTTTGTGAGGGAAAGCGCGCGGCAGGGTCCAGACGACCTCGGAGGCCCAGGTATGCGCGGCCAATGCGATGGCCACATGGGCGACGGTGGGCGGATTGAATGCGCCCGGAAACAGTGCGATACGGTGCGGATTGAACCGGACACTACGATAATGAAACTCAAGAGCCACCAGCACCGTTGTAATACATTGTTCGAGCTGGCTCGTATACAGTGGAGAAGGAATGTTTAATTGGGTATGCCCGCAATGCGGGAAAGATGTTCCGCCGTCGAAGACAGAATGTCCGTACTGCGCTGAGCGGGCGAAGGAAGCCGCGTCAGCGGGGCCGCCTCAGCCGGTAGCGGGTTGGCCTCAGCAACCGCCTCCACCCCCGCAGGCATGGCAGCCGCAACCGCCGGCGCCCCAGGGATGGCCGGCTCAGCCGCCGCCCCCTCCACCGCAGCCCGCATGGCAGCCGCAGGCGCATCCACAGGCCTATCATCCAGGAGTTCCAGCGGCTGCGGCACCTTATGAGCCGCAGCGGCCCGCGCCTCCACCTCCGCCGCCACAGTACCAGCCTGCGCCTCCCCTCCTCCACCACCGCCGCCGGTGGCTGCGCCTCCGCAATGGGCTCCTCAGCAACCTCCGCAGCCGCAATATGCTCCGCCTCCGCCGGCCGCACCCGCGACTACCACGTGGCCGCCCCCGGACCAGCCGCGTACCGGTCCACCGACATGGCTGGTGTTCATCGGCGTGACAGTGGCTTTCCTCGGCATCCTCGGGGGGATCTATTATTACCTCCAGCACTCCGGCAAAACGAGTACGGCTGAAAAGGCCGGCCTTGAGAGCCCCGCCAGTCCGGCGCAGCAAAAAGTGACCAATCCGATGCAGAAGTATGTGGAAGTGGTGGGCATCCGCATGATCAGCGAGAATAAGAAGCCGGTGGTGAAGTTCCTTGTGGTAAACCATTCGAGCTCGGAGATCCCCGACCTCGCGGCCAATGTAACGCTTTGGGCCAGTACGTCCCGTTCGGATGAGGATCAGGTAGGCACGTTTTCATTCAAGCTGAAGGACCTTCCGGCCAACGAGTCGAAGGAACTGAGCGAACCGCTTACGACCAAACGCAAGATGTACGAATTGCCGGACTGGCAGAACGCCACACCGGAGATCGAGATCACTTCGCCGGCGCAGTAAGCGGGACAGGTTTAGAGGCTGACGAAGCGGGCGTGTTCGCGGTCTTTGCGCGTGTGCTCCACGTCGAATACCTGGTTGTGCATCACGATCCATACGCCAGGACACCAGCGTGCGCGCGGCGAACAGGCTTTCGGTCAGGTTCTGTAATCCGTCGGACCGTTCGAAGCCCAGCGGCGTCATGGCTCCCGTCAGGATAATCGGGTAGCGCAGATCGGGCAGGCGGGCTTTCAAAAGTTTGCCGGTTTCGACCATGGTGTCGGTGCCGTGCGTGATCACCACCGGCGCCTCGGCGATCTTCACGCGCACCACGGCCAGCACCAGTTCACGATCTTCATCGACCATCTCCAGGCTGTCTTTATTCATCAGCGGCGTGATTTCGATGTGCGCGTCGGGCAGGCGCAGCAGCTGCAGATACCTGTCCACCTTGGCCCCCAGATTCTCCACCTGGCCGGACTGCTCCGAGTACATTTTCTCAATCGTGCCACCCGTCGTAATGAGATGGATTTTCATGGGAACAGAAAGCGCAGGATACGCGGCATGCGCGCGCCCCACGCTCTTTCATTGTGCAGCCCGCCCTCTACTTCGAGATACGCCAGATCTTCCCCGAGCGTCCAGCCCTTGCGGCAGAGCGCTTCGCAGAGATAGCGGGCATCGCGAAGAATGCGCTGCGGATGGGTACCCTCCGCAGTGCCGACGTCCAGCCAGATGCGCGGCCTCGGGTGGGGCGCCGGCAGATCGCGAATCATGCGCAGGATCACGCCGCGATTCCACCAGACCGAAGGCGATACGACTGCCAGTCTGCCAAAAATTTCGGGATGCCGCAGACCGATGTAGAGGGTTGCGAGGCCGCCCAGCGACGATCCGCCCAGCGCCGTATTTTCGGCCGACCCGAGGGTGCGATAGTGCGCATCGATGAAGGGCATCAGCTCGTCGATAATCATCGCCGCATAGAGGCGCGCCTTGCCGCCGGCGTGGCCGTGAGCATCGGTGGTTGGGGTATATTCGTCGATCCGATGCGGACCGGAGTTATAGATTCCGACCATGATCAGGGGCTCGATCGCGCCTTCTTTGATCAACGTCTCGGCAGTCTCGTCGGCCTGCCATTCCTCCCCCGCGAAGGCCGTTGCCCGGTCAAACAGGTTCTGCCCATCGTGCAGGTAGAACACGGGATAACGGCGCTCGGGCGATGCCTCGTAGTCGGGCGGAAGATACACGATGATGTCGCGATTATCCGGCACGTGATGCGAGTGGAAGTTCGGGTGCAGCCTGAAATTCCCGGTCAGGGTGTGCAACCCGTCAGTCTAACCTGCGTATGATTTATCAGATGCGCGCAGCGGTTTTGTTGGCTTTCATACTGACTTCGGCGTATGCGCAGGAGGCCAGTGCCATCGTGCGGCGATCCGTTCGTGTGGATAGCCGTAACGACCGGCTGATGCGCAGTTACACCTACAAAGTCTTGAACGAGGAGCGCGATCTGGATTCCACGGGCCGGGTAAAAGCGACGCACACCACGCTCGATGAAGTTCTGTATGTTGGCGGCCGGCAGTATCTGCATCCACTCGAGAAGGATGGCAAGCCACTGCCTGCCGATGAGGCGAAGAAGGAGCAGGCGAAGCTGGATCGCGCGGTGGCGGAAGCCTCGCGGCTTACCGTTGCGGAACGGGCGAAGCGTGAGGATGATGAGGATCGCAGGCGCCAGAAACGCCGCGAGCGCGTGCAATATATCCCCGATGCGTTCGATTTCACGCTGCTGGGCGAGGTGCCTTTGAATGGACGTGAGACATGGCAGATCCACGCCGCGCCGCGCCGCGATTACAGGGGTCCCTATGGATTCATGCTGCGCAACCTCGAGGGCACTATCTGGATCGATAAGAAGGATTACGAGTGGGTGAAGGTAGAGGCGGATGTTCTCGACCCGATTTCGATCGGCTTGTTTCTGGCGCGGATCGGCAAGGGGACACGGCTCTCGTTCGAGAATTTCCGTGTGAACGATGAGGTCTGGGCGACGAAGCGTATTTCGCTGAAGGCGTCGGCGCGGGTGGCGCTGATGAAGCGGCTGGACGCCGAGCAGGAGTTGACGTTCAGCGATTACCGGAAATTCCAGACCGATTCGCGAATGGTGCCGGCGGAGGCTCAGGAATAGGAAACCGGCTTCAACGACGAGCGGTCTTTTGCCCGACACGAACGTCCCTTAGCCGTCAGAATCAGCGAGAATCGCTGGAAAGAGGACATAAGGCGGATGGACATTCGTAAGAAGGAGGATTCATTGTTCGCGCCTTGGCGCGTCGACCTCCGCGGTTTCGTGACGGACGGAGCCGTCGACCCGGAGGCGTATCTTGGCAGCTGGCCGAAGATTTTGTTTCTCCTGAAGGAAGTGAACGACAAAGACGGCGGGGGATGGTGCCTGCGGGAGTTCCTTAGCAAGGGCGGATGCCGAAAAACATGGAGCAACGTGGCGCGCTGGATACAAGGTATTCGGAATTTGCCAGCCGAAATGCCTTGGAGTTCCATCCACGACATCACGGACGAGCAACGCCGCTGCCTGCTTCAGACAATTGCGGCGGTCAACCTGAAGAAGACTCCAGGCGGACACAGGGCCGACGCCAGCGACCTTCGAAAATTCGTCTCGCGAAACGCGGAGCCCCTACGCGAGCAATTCGAGATATACTCCGCCGACCTTGTAATCTGCTGTGGGGTAGGAGACGTCTTCAGGGCCCATATCAGGCCCGAATTAAAGTGGGTCTCCACGACGCGGGGAGTCGAATACGCGGAGTACGAGGCGCACAAGTTCGTAGTGGACTATCACCATCCGGAAGTCTGCGCCGGCAAAAATATGATCTACTACGGCTTGATCGATGCGGTACGGGAGATCTTGCTGGTTCCACAGCTTCCGTATGTCGGCGATCCGCCGTGGAGCACAAGCCGCAGCGGATAGCTCCGGCTTCTCGGCGCGCCTCGGGCCGATTGGACAAACCTCTAAGCTGGATGCCGAATTATTCGAAAATCTGCTCCGGCGTTACGTCAATATCCAGTTCACTGACTTCGAAGTGCGAAACTTCCCGCAGTCCTTCGCCGCAACTGTAAAGCCTCCGCGAGTGCGGATCGACCAGCCAGATATGGCGGACACCCCACGCCCTGTATTCCTCCAGTTTCTCGCGGACTTCCGCCAGCTGATCGCCGGGCGAGAGAATTTCGACTGCGATCAGGGGTGGCGTGTCGGGTACCAGGCCAGGCTCAACACGATGGAACACTGCAACATCGGGAATCAGGAACCAGCCGGACCGGAGCATCATGCGGGTTTCGGCGCATGGGTACAGCGACAAAGTCTTCCGCAGGGCCATGAACAGGGCAATCAGCAGCGCCTCCGTTTTTCCGTGCAGATAGTTGGGCCTTGAGCGCTCCACAAGGGTGCCGTCCCGGTATTCCCGATCGACGCCAGGGAAACTGGAGTGGAGATACTCCTCGACGGAGACGCCCGCAAGTACACCCATCTCTATGAGGATAACGCAGTTTTCACAGAGTTCGTGTCCACGGGTAGTTCGCTAAATGTGTGCGCCTAGTGTTTGACGCTCTGCGTCAAAATATTAGTGAGGGCCGCGTGATACGCTTTCTCAGAATGGCCACGGAAGCGGATTTTGAGATCGTCTACGATGGCGAGGCCGTTCGCAACGGCGAAATGGATGTGCGGGCGCTCGCACCTGCTCTGCTCGCTCTCGGGGATCTTTTTCAGGAGTCCAACCGAGTCCTAAACGGCGAAAAAGCCGGAGTGTCGGTGAACGTCCGGGCAGAATTTGCGCCTGGATCCTTCCACATAGATTTAACGCTTGCCCAGAGTCTCTACGAACAGGCAAAGCAACTAATGCTGGGCAAGGAGGTTTCTGACGCCAAAAAGCTGCTCGAAACAGTCTTCTATTTTGTCGGTCTTCCTGTCGCCGGCGGTGGTGGACTTTTCAAATTGATACGCTCCCTTCGAAACAAGAAGCCGGAAGGCGTAACGTACATTGATAACCGGGTCCAGATATCTATTGATGGCAGCACCATTGAAGCGCACGAGGACGCCTATAGGCTTTGGCTGGATGAACGGGTTCGGCGTGCAGCAAGCGAGTTTGTTCGCCCCCTCGATCGGGAAGGGATAGATTTTGTGGAGGCCCGCTACGGAGAACTGGTGGAGACGATCCGAAGGGACGAACGGGAGATATTCGAATTGCCTGGCGATGTGCCCGCGGGCGATAGCCAGCCTCATGCTGAACTTTCCAACACTAGAGAGGCGCTCCTCAGGATCATCAAGCCGTCTTTTGAGGCAAAGCAAAAATGGCGATTCAGTGATGGAACGGCTGCGTTCAACGCCTCCATTGCTGACGAGCAATTTATCTCGCGTGTGAGCGAAAGGCAGGAAGGTTTTTTCAGCGGAGACGTTCTCAGGGTGCTGCTCGGGACATCTCAAGAACTGACCCCAAGCGGGGGAGTCAGCTCTCAGTACAAGATAGAAAAGGTGCTTGACCATCTTGCCGGTCCCCAGCAAGCTAAAATGTTCGTGGAGACGAACGAGCCGAGGCAAGGGCCGAAACGTCGTATCATCCCCCAGCCGGCACTCCGGCCGTCGTCAGCAAAAGAGCCTCCGGCCGGCCCTGAAGCGCGGCCCGAACCGCACACCAAGACTTAGCGAAATAGTGCCCTGGCGTCCCACGCACTACCTGTCCACGAGGGCGGCGCAGGGATAAAGTATTAGTTCCATGCAATCACATCCTGTTGCGGTGATCCCCGGCGACGGTGTCGGCCAGGAAATCATCCCCGAAGCGAAACGTGTTCTGGCTCGGCTTGAGGCCAAACACGGCTTCCACCTTGAGTACACCGATTACGACTGGGGCTCCGATTATCACCACCGGCATGGGCGCATGGCCCCGAAGATTTCCTCGACCAGCTAAAACCGGCCGAGGCGATCCTGCTCGGCGCTGTCGGCCATCCCAGCGTTCCCGATCACATCTCGCTCAACGGGCTCCTGCTCCCCATTCGGCGCACCTTCGATCAGTTCGCCAACATCCGTCCGGCGAAACTCTACAGAGGCGTCGAGTCACCACTCGCCCTGCGCAAAGGCGAGTCGATAGACCTGGTAGTCGTGCGGGAAAATACCGAGGGCGAATACGCGCAGATTGGCGGCTTCCTGTATCGGGATCAGCCCGACGAGGTGGCCGTCCAGACATCCGTATTCACGCGCCGCGGCGTGGATCGTGTGGTGCGCGTGGCTTTCGGTCTGGCGCGCCGGCGCAATGGGAAGAAGAAAGTCACGAGCGTAACCAAGTCGAACGCGCAGGGTTATTCGCTGGTGCTTTGGGATCGCGCGTTCGCAGCCGTTGCCGCGGAATATCCCGATATCGCAACCGAGTCTTTGCTGGTTGATGCAGCTGCGATGAATTTCATTCGCCGGCCGGAAAGCTTCGATGTGGTGGTGGCGTCGAATCTTTTCGGCGATATCCTGAGCGACATCTCCGCCATGATTATCGGCAGTATGGGGCTGGCGCCCAGCGCTAATCTCGATCCTACGCGCCGCTTCCCCTCGATGTTTGAGCCGGTGCATGGGTCGGCGCCCGACATTGCGTTCAAAGGAATCGTGAATCCGCTGGCGACATTTTTGTGCGCGGGACAGATGCTGGAACATTTGGGGCACAGCGAGGCCAGCGCGGATATCGAGCGTGCCATCGCCGCCCTACTCGCGGAAACGCGCATCCGTACACCGGACCTTGGTGGTACAAGCAGTACGACCGAAATGGCTGATGCTGTTGTCGCGCGTCTATGAAGTTGACAATTTACACCACGTCAAGGTGGTTATTGCCCCCGTAATATTTCGCACTTGCAAATCCTGGCTGAAGTGATATAGTGGTGTCTTCATGACCTTCGCTGCGGCCACATTTGGCTATCGATTTTGGAGCCCCACTCCATAGTGGCGTTGGTTTGGACTGAGTTTTAAGTAAGTTCCGCTGAACCAACCCACTCGAAAGAGTGGGTTTTTTATTTTAGGTTGTTGAATTTTTTCGAAGAGGGTTTTTCAGGAAATGATTATCTCAATGCGGTTACATGCCACGAAGCAAGAGGTTGACCATGTTTGTGAACGAGTTCGCGAATTCGGATTCCGCGTGCATTCGATCGAAGGCGAAGAGCGCGTTGTCATCGGCGTTGTCGGTGCGGGGGGCGATGTGACCGCCTGCCTGGAATCGCTCGAGGCCACGCCCGGCGTAGAGCGCGCGGTGCGCATCTCCGCCCCTTACAAGTTTGTCAGCAAGGAATTCCGCAAAGAGCGCACGGTGATTCGCGTGGGCAAGGCGGAAATCGGCGGGGACGAGTTCGTCACCATGGCCGGGCCGTGTTCGGTGGAAAGCGAAAAGCAGATCATGGAGACGGCGGAAGCGGTAGCGGCCGCGGGGGCGAAAATCCTGCGTGGCGGCGCCTTTAAACCGCGCACTTCGCCTTATGATTTCCAAGGCATGGAGGGCGACGGATTGAAGTTGCTGGCCAAAGCCCGCGAAGCTACCGGCCTCGCCATCATCACCGAAGTGATGAGCGATCGCGATGTCGAGTTGGTGGCGGATTACGCCGATATCATGCAGGTGGGCGCGCGCAATATGCAGAACTTCGCGCTGCTCAAGGGCCTGGGCCGCTGCGGACGTCCGGTCATGCTGAAGCGCGGACTCAGTTCCACGATCAAGGAACTGCTCATGTCCGCCGAATACATCGTGGCGCACGGCAATCCGCAGGTTATACTTTGTGAGCGCGGTATCCGCACGTTTGAAACGGCCACGCGCAACACCTGCGATATTACGGCGGTTCCGGTTCTCAACGAACTCACGCATCTGCCGGTGATCCTCGATCCCAGCCATGCGACGGGAAAACGCAGCCTGGTGCCCGCGCTGGCGAAGGCTGCAGTGGCTATCGGAGCCGACGGCATGATCGTGGAAGTGCACCCCTGCCCCGAGAAGGCGGTCAGCGATGGGGCGCAATCGCTCACCCTCGACGGCTTCCGGGCGATGATGCGGAATCTTTCGGGTTACATCGAATTGTGGAAGCACGAACGTGAGGCCGAGATGGCCGTGGCGGTCTGATTCCGGTGAGCTTCCCGCATCGCCCCATTACGCTGATTCTGGCGCTGGCCTTGTTGTCTCTGACCGGGCTGGGGCTGGCATGGCTCAAGTGGCGCGACTCGCGGGATTTTTTCGATCCGCATGTACTGCTGTCACGCTTCCCGGTGGAGGATTCGACTGTTCTCAGCGTCGATGTGGCGCTGCTTCGCGGAGCCGGATTTCTGACCAATTCGAAGGTTCCGCTGGAGCCTG
The DNA here is from genome assembly GCA_963719785.1 of Terriglobia bacterium. Taxonomy (GTDB): domain Bacteria; phylum Acidobacteriota; class Terriglobia; order Bryobacterales; family Bryobacteraceae; genus BOG-234. The sequence goes on along the minus strand of CAVRCX010000014.1, from coordinate 93,700 downwards.
AGTACAAGCAGTTCGTGGATGGCACGGGTTTCGATTACCGGCGCGATCTGGATCTTCTGGTGGCGTCGTTTTCCGGCAGCGGCAGTTACTTCATCGCGCGCGGCCGGTTCGATTGGAACAAGCTGCGCGCCTATGCGGCCAGTCAGGGCGGATCCTGCTACCAGCAGCTTTGCCGCGTGCAGGGCAGCACTCCCGAACGCCATATCTCATTCCTGCCTCTGCGCGACGATGTCCTCGCACTGGCTGTCAGCACTGACGATCTGGCGGCCTCGCGTCTCACCAAGGCCGGACAGCGCGTGGCGGCGCAGCTTCCGTCGGCCCCGGCATGGCTCTCCATTCCCGGCGCGGCGCTGCGTCAACAGGGCGTCGTGCCGGTCGGTGTGCGCGTAGTGTTCTCGGCGCTGATCAATGCGGATCGCGTGGTCATCACGTTAATGCCCGCCGCGCACGGCATCGAAGCCGAAGATGGATGCTTCGTGCCGCTCCGCCGACGATGCCCGCGTCCTCGCCAGCCAACTGCGCACCACCACACGCATGATCAAAGAATCCCTCGCGGCGAACAAGCAGACGCAGCAGGACGATCTTGCCCGCATGCTGGCCGGCGGCAGCTTCGATGAGACCGAGCGCCGCGTCATCGGCAAATGGCCGCTGGATCGCCACATCTTCGATACCCTCACCGAAGGCTTGTGATGGCGCCGGGCCGGGTGGTGGTTTGCGGCAACGTGGTCTTCGATATTCTGGCGCGTCCCGTGGAGGAAGTTCGCTGGGAGGCGACCACCGTCATCGCAAGCGTCTCGCAACAATTGGGCGGCAATGCGGGCAGCACATCCTGCACCTTAGGGACGCTCGGCATTCCGGTCAGTATCGTGACGCTGGCGGGGCGCGACGCCGCCGCGGAAACCGTGATGGATCGGCTACGCAGCGTGGGCGTCGATCTGAGCCTGGTCCAATATGTCGATGCGCCCACTTCCATCGCCATTTCGCTGATCAGATCCAACGGCGAGCGCGCCCTGCTCTATCAACTCGCCGCCGCTTCGGAAGATTTTCAGCCGTTCACGCTGCCGCCCGATGCCACGCACTTCCACCTCGCCGCCGTCTACCGCATGCGGCATTTACGGCAAATCGCACCGCAACTGTTGAAGCGCGCCAGGGAAGCCGGGCTGCGGACCTCGCTCGATACTCAGTGGGATACCGAAGGCGAGTGGATGAAAGTGCTGGCGCCGAGTCTTCCGTGGGCCGATTACGCGCTGATGAATGAAGAAGAGGCGCGCATCCTGACCGGCCGAACCGAGCCTGAAGAAGCCGCGCGCGTGCTGCGCGATTTGGGCGCCAATCACGTCGTCATCAAATTGGGGCGGCGCGGGTGCTGGGCCGATGGCGTCATGGTCCCTGGCTTCGAGGTTGATGCGATCGATACGACAGGAGCCGGGGATTGTTTTTCCGGCGGATTTGTAGCGGGGCTGCAGCGCGGATTGCCCATTGAAGAGGCGGCGCGCTTCGCCAACGCGGTGGGCGCTCTGGCGGTGCAAAAGGTGGGGGCTACGGCGGGCGTGCTGGATTGGGATTCCACTGCTTGCTGGCTGGAGGGCACGTAAGCCGTCATGCCGACGTCGGAGGTGGCAGGTGCGACCCGCATAGCTGGTCGGGATTTCGTTGGCGGATTTCGTCTTCCGCGAATATTTTTCGGCCGGTTTGTCGATCCTCGCAGTTCCCAGGCGTCTCAATATTGAGAGGGCCGCGCCACGCGGCCCCGAATACCAAGGAGAACGAAAAATGCAGTACATGCTATTGATATACGAGGACGAACAGTTCTACGGACCGGAAAAGAACGGTCCCGCGATTCAGGAAATTGTTGCGAAGCACATGATTTTCAACAAAGAGCTGGGATCCGTGAGGGTAGGTGGAGCGGGGCTCAAGTCCACGGCGGCCGCGACGACAGTGCGGACCAGCAAGGGAGCCAAAACCGTGCACGACGGGCCATTCGCTGAAACCAGGGAACAGTTGGGCGGTTACTACCTCATCGACGTTCCGGACCTGGATGCCGCCATCGCAATCGCGAAAAAGCTGCCCCTGTTGCAGGATGGTTCCGTTGAGATCCGCCCGCTGTTGGGAGGCGCATAGACACCGCAGTGAGCCTCGCTGTCCTGGAGCGCGCGGCGAGAGAGGCCAGCGGGCGCATCGTCGGTGCGCTCGCCGCCCGTTTTCGCGATCTCGATACTGCGGAAGATGCGTTTGGAGATGCTTGTCTCAAGGCAGCGGAGGCCTGGCCGAAGCACGGTGTGCCGTTCGACCCCGTCGGCTGGCTCTATCGAACCGCCGAGCGTAAGGCGCTCGACGCCTTCCGGCGGCGACGCACGCGAGAGCGGCTGCTTCCCGAGACCCCCGTACCGCCGCCGACACCGGAAGAAGCTATGATCGACGATGCCAGAATCATACCGGACGAGCGGCTGCGGTTGATCTTCGTCTGCTGTCATCCCGCGGTCGCACCCGATTCGAGCGCGGCGCTCACCCTTCGGCTGGTATGTGGGCTGTCCGTTGGAGAGATCGCGCGTGCATTTCTTGTTTCCGAACCCACCCTGGCGCAGCGTCTGGTTCGCGCCAAACGCAAGATCGCTGAAGCCGGCGTGCCGTTCGAGGTGCCTCGGCCTGAAGCGTGGAACGACCGGCTCGAAGCGGTTTTGTCAACCCTGGAGATCGCCTACGCCCAGTCGTACGAGGACGCGGCCGGGGCGGGCACTTACGCGGAATACGCGATGGAAGTGCTCGCATTGACGCGCCTGCTGACGGAGATGGTTCCAGCCGAGTCGGGAGCCCACGCACTTGCGGCGCTGGTTAGATATACCGAGGCGCGGCGGCCGGCACGGCTCGACAAGCATGGTTGTATGGTGCCTCTGTCGGAGCAAGACCCGGCTCTTTGGAGGCGTCCACTAATCGACGAGGCGGACGCACATCTGAAATGCGCCTGGGCTGCAGGCTCACCTGGCCCCCGCACAATCCAGGCGGCAATTCACGGCACCTGGTGTTGGCGGAAGAGCCTGGCTGAGCCACCTCCCTGGAATAAGGTTGCGGCTCTCTACGACGTGCTGATCGGGCAGCGCGACGATGCCGTGGTGCGCTTGAATCGCGCCGTTGCCTTGGCGGAGGTGGAGGGCCCCGAGGCGGCGATGAGCGAGGTCGATGCCCTGGATGCACGGGAATTGCAGCACTTCCTGCCGTACCACGCTGTCCGCGCAGACCTCCTGCGGAGACTGCGCCGAATCCCGGCAGCAATCGCCGCCTATGACGCCGCACTCGCGCTTGGCCCGGCACCGGCGGAACGGATCTGGCTCGAACGGTCGAAAGCTTTGGCGATCCGATGACCGCGCTTATCCGGTACAACTCCTCCTGGTTTCCCGTTCGGAACGCACCATCAAGTGCAGCAAACCCGGTTGCTCTTGTAAGCAGGATCCAGCGGCCATTGCCCGGCTTACGCTTTAAACAGCCGTACGAAAAGAGCAAGGAAAGGGCCTGTTCGGGAAATACGCTTTCCCTGTGAGTTCCCATCCACTACAATTACTTTTTATGCCTGTCTTCCGCATTCATCGGATGAAAGAAGCGCCGCGTCAGCAGTTTCGCTGGGCGCCACATGTTTCCGGTCCGGCGAATGCGAAGCCGAAGGACTATGAGCCCTCGGACGAAGTGGAGGCTGAGAACGAATATGCCGCGTGGGCTTTGCTTCGCAATTCGGAGCGGTCCGTGGGCGTCGGCGACATCCTTGAAACACCTTCCGGCCAATTGCGCATCTGCAAATATGTCGGCTTCGAGGAAGCGCGCTGGTTCGTTCCCGAGCCTCAGAATATTATGCCGCCCGCGCCGGTGAACGCTCCCCAGGGCGCGCAGGCTTGACGAAGGAGACTTTGGAATGCGCGCCAGCCGGCTCGGCGATGACATTGACGATTTTTGCGTAAAGTGTAAACGGGTCATGAACCATGCGGTGGTTTCGCTGCTGAACGACGGCCCGGCAAAAGTGCGCTGCCGCACCTGCCACAGCGACCACGATTTCCGCAATGAGCAGCCGCCACCGCCCAAAGTGGACCCACGCAAGGCCGCTCTATTCAATCAGGTTTTGGGGAACATCGCGGGCAGCGTTCCCGCTGCCGCAGCAGAGCCCGACGCTCCGGCTGTTGTTCCCACGGCAGACCCCACCCCGGCAGATCCCCGTCCCGCCCTCGCCGTGGCCGCGAAATCGAAAGCCCGCAAAAAACAGAGCGCCTGATGACCATTTTCGTGACCGGTGGCGCCGGCTTCATCGGATCGGAATTCATCCGGCAGGCCGTTCCGGGGGGCGCGCGCGTCATCAATTTTGACAAGCTCACTTACGCGGGCAATCTCGACAACCTCGCCTCGGTCGCCAACAGCCCTGACTACTCGCTTGTAATCGGCGATGTCTGCGATGCCAAAGCCGTGGCGGACGCGATGCCCGAAAGCTGCGACGCCGTGGTGCATTTCGCCGCCGAGTCGCACGTCGATCGCAGCATTCTGAGCGCGGAGGAGTTCGTGCGCACCAACGTCCTCGGGACGCAGGTGATGCTGGACGTGGCGCGGCATCGCAAGGTGGGGCGTTTTCTGCATATTTCGACGGACGAGGTGGGGGGCGATATGCCGCCCGAGGGATGGTTTCACGAGGACTCTCCGCTGCGGCCGAGCAGTCCGTATGCGGCGAGTAAAACGGCCGCGGAGCATTTCGTGCGCGCCGCGGCTCATACGTTTGGCCTGGATGCGATCGTCACCCGGACCAGCAACAATTACGGCACTTTTCAATTCCCCGAAAAGCTGCTGCCGCTGGCGATTTCGAATGCGCTCGAAGACAAGCCGATTCCGGTTTATGGCGACGGGTTGCAGGTGCGCGATTGGGTCCATGTGGCGGACAACTGCCGGGCTCTGCTGGCGGTTCTCGAACGCGGACGCACGGGCGAGACGTATCACATTGGGGGCGGCCATCCGTTGCCTAATCTTTCGGTTCTGAAGCTGTTGCTGAAGACACTGGGGAAATCGGAATCGCTTCTGACCCGCGTGACCGATCGCCTGGGTCACGACCGCCGCTATGCCGTAGATTTCAGTAAGATCACGGCGGAACTCGGGTGGCGTCCGGAGATTTCCTTCGAGCAGGGGCTGGCGGACACGGTGGCGTGGTATAGGGACAATTCCGAATGGGTGCGCCGCTGCCGCAGCGGTGAGTACCGGACGTATTACGAAAAGATGTACGGAAAGTTGTGATGCGGGTTCTGTTCCCGATTGTGGTGTTGATTCTGGCCGGCTGCGGTTCCTCTCCGCAACCCGTCGTCAAGACAACGGAAGCGCCGCCAGCCACCACGCCCGCCCCGGTTAAGGACCTCACCAGCCTGCTGCCATCGGCGGGCCGGGTCAGCGCCAAAGTGGTGCCGGATCACATTCTCGATGAGCCCAAACTTCCGGGCGGAACTCTGGGCGAATACGCGGTGGGGAGCAGGAAGTATCAGCTGTTCATCGTCGAATCGGACAACGCGCAGAACGCAGCGCTGATGATGCTTGATATGAAAGGCGCCTTGCAGAACCCGGAGTATCTGCCGAATTTCGGGGGATATTTCGGAACCCATGGAACGCAGCCCGTATTCGTGTTTGCCAAGCTTCAGTATCTGGCTGGAGTCGCAGGGCTGCCGCAGAAGGATGCCGAACCGATCGCCAGAACGCTGGCCGCCCGCCTGCGATAGCAATGTCCCATATTTCGACCGCCTCCTTCTTATAACTTTCTAACGATCCTCCTACACGTTTCTGACGGCTTGAACTTTAAGCTGCAAACGTGACCCCGTTAAATCCCGGTGATCGGCTCGACCATTACAACCTGGACGAACTCGTCGCCAAAGGCGGAATGGCTTCCGTTTTTCGCGCTACCGATTCGCTTACCGGCGAACAGGTGGCGATCAAAGTCCCGCATCCCGAAGCCGAATGCGATCCCGTCTTCTTTGATCGCTTCCGGCGCGAAGCTGCGATCGGCCGCGAGTTGGACCATCCGGCGGTGGTGAAGGTGCTGCCCGCCGTCCGCTCGAAGCGGGTTTACATGGCTGCCGAGTGGGTGGAGGGGACGTCGCTGCGGAAAATCCTCGATGCCGAAGGCAAATTGCCGAAAGAGCGCGCCGTCCGGCTGGCGATTTCCCTCTGCGAAACCCTCGAGTACATCCATGAACAGGGCGTGGCCCATCGCGACCTGAAGCCCGAGAACATCATCGTCGGCAAAGGCGACAGCATCAAGCTGCTGGATTTCGGCATCGCCGCCAAAGCCGGAGCGCGCCGGCTGACCTTTGGAAGCTGGTCGAAGCTGATGGGCACAGCCGATTACATTTCCCCCGAACAACTGAAGGGCAAGCGGGGAGACAGCCAGAGCGATCTTTATGCTCTCGGCGTAATTCTGTATGAGATGCTGACGGGCGCCGCGCCTTTCGAAGGCATGAACCCGTTTGTAGTAATGAACCAGCGGCTCATCGCCCATCCTGACATGTCCGGCATCCCGGAAGAACTTCGCGCCGTCATTGAATGCGCGATGCAGCGCGACCCGCTGCGCCGCTATGCCGACGCCCGCGAGTTCGCCCAGGATCTGAAACGCCCCGCCGATCCGCGCAATGCCGAGCGTAGAACGGCTCGCCAGGAACCCCGCAAGGCGGTACTGTTCTCACTGGCCATGATTCCGGCGGGAATTTTTCTGTTGATGATGCTGGTTGCGCAGCATCAATAAGACTTACTTCATAGCCTGCTGGATGGCGGCATTCGCCACCGGCACCAGCAGATCGTAGCCCTTCTCGTTGGGATGCAGGCCGTCGCGAGAAATGCCCTCTTTCATCAGCCCCTTTTCATCCACCAGCGCGCCGTAATAATCCGCATAAACCGCGTGCGCCTTCTCCGCGTACTGCTTTAGCCATGCATTCAGCTTCAGGATGTCGGCGGGAGGGCGCCCATCCGTCATCTTGCGGGGCCCGTAATCGGCCACAGGCGTCACGGCACAAAGGATCACCTTGATCCCATGCGCCTGCGCCAGTTCGGTCATGGCCTGGAAATTTTCTTCCACCATCTCGATTGTCTCCGCCCCCGTGTTGCGCGCAATGTCGTTGGTGCCGGCATATATCAGCACCGCCGCGGGCTTCAGATTAATCACGTCCTCAAACATCCGAACCAGCATCTGCGGCGTGGTTTGCCCGCTGATGCCGCGATTCACGTAAGGCTTGCCGGGAAAAAACTGAGTGAGTTTCCAGCCATCGGTAATCGAATCGCCCATGAACACCACGCGCTGCGGATCCGCCGGCTGCGCTTTGAGCTTCTCATTATCGGCGTGATAACGACCCAGCTGATTCCAATCTTCGAGTTGATTGGCCAGCGTCTGCGCCGCGGAAGCCAGACAGCAGTTGGCATGGGGTGGATTATAGTCCTCCACCAATTGACCGTATGCGGCCGGTGCAATAACAGCCGCGAGGAACAGAATATCGATGCGCATAGAGGTAATCGGATTATATTGCAGTTGGCGTCTCAGCCTGGCACGCCGTCAGAATCGCGGTGTTGTAAATATCCGCCGCCGTGCAGCCGCGCGAGAGATCATTGGCCGGTTTCGCCAGTCCCTGCAGCAGTGGACCGATAGCCGTAGCTCCACCCAGCCGTTCGGTGAGCTTGTAACCGATGTTGCCGGCGCCGAGGTTGGGGAAGATCAGCGTATTGGCGCGCCCTGCCACCGTGGAGCCCGGTGCTTTTGACGCCCCGATGGCGGGGATCAAGGCTGCGTCCAGTTGTAATTCGCCATCGACATTCAGGTCCGGAGCGCGCTCGCGCAGGATCCGCAAGGCTTCCGAGATTCGGTCAATGTGGGGATGCCGCGCGCTGCCTTTGGTGGAGAACGAGAGCAACGCAACGATCGGTTCGGTTTCGAGAAACTGCCGGGTTGTGCGGGCAGAGGCGAGAGCGATGTCGGCGAGTTCTTCGGAAGTCGGATCGATCACTACGGCGCAATCGGCGAACGTCATCACGCCGTTTCTGCCGAATTGCGGATCGGGATGCGCCATCAGGAACGCGCCCGACACGGTGCGGATGCCCGGGGCGGCGCCGATGGCATGGAGTGCCGCGCGCACGGTCTCGGCTGTGGTGTTCACGGCGCCGCCGACACAGCCATCCGCGTCTCCCATCCCGACCAGCAGGGATGCAAAGTAGAGCGGCCTGCAGGCGATCGAAAGCGCCTCCTCTTCGGTCACGCCTTTGGAAGCGCGGCGCCGGCAATAGTAAGCGGTGCAATCGGACAGTCTGGGCGAATCGGCGGGACAAATGGTCTCGATACCCGCGCAGGAGTTCTTCGAAATCAGCAGCGGCTCGACCACGCGATCCTTTTTGAGCATGCGGGCGGCCGCGACCACCCGCTCGTCATCCCCTTCGGGGAAAACGATGCGGCGGCGCGTGGCGCGTGCGCGGTCTTTGAGGTGTTCGATGAATGGGTGCATTCCGGCGCCAGCGTAGTGGCTTCAGTCTACTACGAAAGCGGTCACGTATACTGAAAGCGTATGAAGAAGGATCGTGCGGCAGTGAGTCTCGGACGCAAGGGCGGGCTCAAGGGCGGGGTTGCGCGCGCCGCGCACCTGACTCCCGAGCAGCGGAGCGCCAGTGCCAGAAAGGCGGTTCGGGCGCGCTGGGCGAAAGCCGGAAAGCTTGTTGTCGCGGCCGATCTCCCAACCGCAAACGGCACGCCGTCCCACCCGGCTCGGGACACTCCCGATCACGCGCTGCGCACTCTACTGGTGCGCCTCCGCACAGCCACCGACCTTGCTGAGATCCATCTCCTGTCGGAACAAATCGAGCAGGTAATCTTTCACAAGCAACTCGATAATGGTTAAGATCCGCAGGCCGCCTACGGCTGGGATCATGAAACATCTGCTGGAGCGGTTCCGGAGTGGGCGCGGCTCCGGAATGGGCGCGCCGCTATCGAGGATTTCGCGGAGCTGAAGCACTGGCTGGAGTCGGATGTCGACGTACCTGAAGGGATGTGTTTCAAGCGTTTCTCGAATTTCACCCTGGCGGGCGAAGGGGAACTGCCAAAGACGTTCTCACTCCAGGGATGGCCGTGAAGGGCACCGAGGTCTCCTGACTTATCTTCCACCCAAGGTCTGGAACGGCAGCGGAGCTTTCCACAAAACACGCCGGAAACGCGGCGTGGGAGAATCAGGCATGCTCAAGATCTGGCTGGCTGTGGCGACCATCGTGCTCACCGGGGTAACACATGCTTCCGGACAGCAATTTGTGCGAGCCAAATACCGCCACGAACTCAGTTGTACCAGGCTTGTCGGGGATAGCGATGGTCATTACCATATCCTGTCGCAGGTTCTAAGCCCAGACCCAACGTCCCCGCCAGCGGTTCGCGTCTCTGGGCGTGGAGACAATGTCTTGGGAAAAAGCATTCACAGCGACCTGGGAATCGGTAGACAAGAAGTGGAAAAATACGTTCATCGTCAGCCTCCACGAAACGGATAATCCGAGGGAGATGAGAGCCGACTTCGACCACGCAGTTCTTGAAAACGGAGTCGTCATTGTGAGATTTTCCGGCACGACGATTCTGCCGAAATGGCCGTAACCGACCGTTCCGAGAAAGAACTTTAGTCTCCAAGAAAACGGCCATAATTGCGCAGGCCCGGCACATTGTCGCAAACCGCCTTGACTCCCGCCATGATGGGGATGGCCAGCACCAGGCCCGCCGCGCCCCACAGAAATCCCCAAAACATCAGCGAAAAGGTCACGATCAGCGGATTCAGGTGTACGCGCGCACCGACCAGCGTCGGATACAGAACATTCATGGCGATCAAATGCAGGGCAGCCACGGCAATCAGCGCGATCAGCAGAACTGAACTGGGCGATCCCGCGGCAAGCGCGGCCAGCGCCGGCGGCAGCAGCGCCAGCACCAGACCCGCGTAGGGCACCAGGCTCAGAAAGCCGCTCAGCACACCGATCAGGAACGGGTAAGGCAGCCGGATCACGGCAAACAGTGCGCAGCTGACCGCCGCCAGCATCACCCCGATCATGAAATTCCCAACCACGAATGCGCGCGCCATGCCGGCGATTCCCTGCAGACTGCGCGATGCCGTCATGCGGTCGGGGCCGTCGAAGAAGCGCAGGAAGCTCTTATAGACGTGGTCGCGCCAGCTCAGCATGAAATAAACCAGCAGAGGCAGGAACGAGGCTATCAGGATGAACTGATAAAGCGTATCGAGACGGGTGAAGATGTAGCTCGAGATGGGGCTGCGATCTTCGTGAATCCGAACCTCGGGAATATAGCCGGGCGGGGGAGCCAGAACGGGTGCGGGCGCCGTCCTGCGGTTCTTCTTTGTTCCCAAAGGCACCGGGGCAGGCGCGACCGGTCTGGGCGTCGGCATCACGAGGTGCGCGGCGGTATCCTCGAAATTCTGAATTTTATCGGACACATCGGCTATCAGCGCGCTGAGATGTTCCTTAAACGCGGGGACGTCACCGGCGATGCTCGACATCTGGTTATAGGCGGCAAGGCCGGAGAAATAGAGAACCAGCACGGCAACCAGGCACACCACAAAGCTGGCGATTCCGCGTGTAAACCGTGCTTTTACCAGCAAACTCACGAACGGTTCGAGGATCAGCGCCACGATCACCGACAGCATCGCGGTAACGAAGACGATGCGCGCCCAATAGAGAAGCGCGATGACCACGCCGGCCGCAATAATCGACAGTGCATAGCTTCGCCCCGGGACGCGAGCCGCATCCACCGCTCTGTCGTTGCGCGTACCGATTACCATTGCACGTCCGATTCCTGAATCTAACCGATTCCTGAATCTAACACGGGGCGCGAATGTCTCGATGGAGCCGGGTCAGTCGGGCTGTGCAGCACTCTGATGAACGGGTTCACCTGCCGTAATAAATATCGAAGCAGACGGAACAGATTCCGTGGCTGACTTCGAGCGGCATTCTTCTTACCAGTTCGGGCGCCCACACCCAGGTGTCGGTGGTTTCCGGCAGTTGCGTCCTGCGGCAATGCGCGCACATGGTGATCAATCCGTGCTCGTCACGCAATCCGTGTGTGTCGTATGGGGCATCGGGACCGGTATGCGGCTCCTGCAGAATCAGTGAATTCATTACCACGAGGAAGGCACCCCGCGGCGTGTCCTTGCGCTTTATGTGCATATGAAAGCGGCGGAAGGTTTCCGCGCTCGAGCACTCATACACGCAATCCGCCTCCTCGCCGTAGTGCAGAACGCGGTTATAGACGGCCATGTAAAAAGCCCGCAGCCGGGCTGGGGTGGCGTCGATCGCGCTGCGCCCGATCTGCTGCTCGCGCAGTACACCGTCGCCGCCGTTTTCGAGCGCGAAGCGGTCCCAGGCCAGATTGCACCAGGCAATTCGAAATGAACTATCGAGTACGTAGATAATGGCCGGGTTCAGTTCATACTCGGCCAAAAGCTCCGGTTTCCACTCTTGTTCGCCTACCAGCACTTGATCACAATATAGCGGACGCCGATAACCGAGGAACCCCGGGGACCTCATTAGTAAGACTCAGCTTCGCCAACGGGAGGGACATGCCTCATCTCATACACTGGAACTACCGTGATCTGTTATCTCGATGCTTTTTCCGGTCTCGCGGGAGACATGCTGGTGGGTGCGCTCGCTGATGCGGGCGCCGACCGCGATGCGATCTCTCATGCCTTGACCGGCCTTGCCACCGGCGGCGCCATCGAGTGGGATCGCGTGCAGCGCCGGGGCATGACCGCCACCAAATTCCGCGTAAAGGTAACTGAGGCGCCCGGGGGGGGGCCGAGGACGCCGCACCGGCACCTGAGCGGCATCCTGAAAATGATCCATGCCGCCGATCTGCCCGGCACGGTCAAGGCTAACGCCGAGCGCGTATTCCGCGTCCTGGCCGAGGCGGAAGCCGCCGTCCACGGTGTCCCCATAGAGAAGGTGCACTTCCATGAAGTCGGCGCGGTGGATTCCATCTGCGACATCGTGGGCGCCTGTCTGGCTCTGCATTTGCTCGATATCGACAGGGTTTATTGTTCACCCGTCAACGTGGGCAGCGGAACGGTGAACACCGAACACGGCATCCTGCCCGTCCCGGCGCCGGCGACCGCGCGCCTCCTGCAAGGCCGTCCCATTTATTCGCGGGGACCGGCCATGGAGCTGACCACTCCTACGGGCGCGGCCTTCGTCACCGCTCTTACGGAAAACTTCGGTGCCATGCCCGCCATGAGCGTTAAATCCATCGGCTACGGCGCCGGCGATGGTGATTTCAGCGAACAGGCCAACGTGGTGCGCGTCATGGTCGGTGAACGTTCCGGTGCGCTCGAATCGACCACCGTCTCCGTGATCGAGGCTAATATCGACGACGCCTCGCCGCAGGTGATCGCCTACGCTGTCGAGAAGCTGCTGGAGGCGGGCGCGCTCGACGCCATAGTGATCCCCGCGCAGATGAAAAAGAGCCGCCCCGGCGTGCTCCTGCAGATCATTTCCGTACCGGAAAAGCGCGAGGAATTGATCGCCGTGCTGTTCCGCGAAACCACCACCCTGGGCGTCCGCTTCACGAGTGCCGAGCGGCGCGTGCAGACCCGCGAATGCGTGGAAGTGCACACCCAGCACGGGATTGTCCGGGTGAAAACTTCGCCGGACGGCTTTGCCCCCGAATACGAGGATGCGCGCCGGATCGCCGCCGCCTCCGGCACGCCGCTAAAAAAGGTGCTCGCCGAAGCCTGTTACGAATATCTGAAGATTACGACTTAACCGAATGAAATACTATCTAACGACGCCGATTTACTACGTCAACGCCGCGCCGCACATCGGCCACACCTATACGACCCTCGCCGCCGACACTATCAAGCGCCTGAAGCGTATGCAGGGTTATGATGCCGTGCTCACCACCGGAACCGATGAGCACGGGCAGAAAGTGGAACGCTCCGCCCTTGCAGCCGGCATGACGCCCGAACAGTTCACCGCCATCGTGTCGAACGAGTACCGAACGCTTTGGGACAGGATCGGCATTCGGTACGACCACTTCATCCGCACCACGGAGCAGCGGCATCACGAAACGGTGCGCTGGCTGTTCGAACGCTGCCTCGCCAACGGCTATGTCTACAAGGGCACTTATACCGGACAATACTGCGTTTCCGATGAGTTCTACGTCAACGACGCCAACCCCGGCGATCCTTGCCCCACCTGCGGACGCCCCACCGAAACCATCACTGAGGAGAACTACTTCTTCAAGCTCTCCGCATTCGCGGAAAGGCTTCTGAAGCATTACGAAGACAATCCCGATTTCGTTCAACCCGAGTCGCGGCGCAATGAGGTAGTCAGCTTCGTGCGCGGCGGATTGCAGGATCTTTCCATCAGCCGCACGACTTTGAAATGGGGCATTCCCCTCGAAGGCAAGCACGTCACCTACGTCTGGTTCGACGCGTTGACGAACTACATCAGCGCGGTGCGCGACGCTGCCGAAGGCGGCTCGGGGGAAGCCCTTTGGCCCGCCGATCTGCATCTTGTCGGCAAGGAAATCCTGCGCTTTCATGCCGTATTCTGGCCGGCGTTTCTGATGGCGGCTGACGTCGCATTGCCCAAACGCATCTTCGCCCACGGCTGGCTGTTGTTTGAGAACGACAAGATGAGTAAGTCCCGCGGCAACATTGTGCGCACCGGCCCCATCCATGAAACGATCGGCATCGAAGCCCTGCGCTACTTCCTGTTTCGCGAAGTAGTCTTCGGGCAGGACGGGGCTTTCAGCTACGACGCTCTGGTCGGCCGCTATAATTCGGAACTCGCCAACGGCCTTGGCAATCTGGCCAGCCGAACTTTGACGATGATCCACCAATATCGAGGCGGGCTGATCCCGGAGGCATCGAACGTGGAGAGCGCCCTGGCTGCTACGGCGCGGACGGCGATCGACCATGCGAGCCGGGCTTTCGATGCATTCGAATTTTCTAAAGGCCTTGAGGCCATCTGGATCATGCTCTCGGCAACCGACAAGTTCATCGTCGAGCAGGCGCCCTGGAAACTCGCCAAGGCCCCCGGCGATGCGGCGCGGCAGCAGCTGGACGACGCGCTCTATGCCTCGGCCGAGACGCTGCGCATCGCGGTCGCATTGCTGCATCCGATTCTTCCCGAATCTACCACTAAGATCTGGGAGCAACTCGGGATGACTCAGCCGCTCGCAACTTTCGAACTCGCCAAACTCGATTGGGGCCAACTGACCGCCGGACAAGCCATCGGACAGGTGGCTCCCGTCTTCCCGCGCATCGACGCCAAAAGCGCCATCGAGAGAATGCGCGTCCTCGAAGAGGAAGAAACTATCCGACAGGCAAAGGTGCTGGGGCGTTCCGTGGAGGCAGCGCCGGAAGTTCCCGAAGCTAAAGTCGAACCGCCGTCGCCAAAGATCGAGATCGACGATTTCGTCAAGGTCGACCTGCGCGTCGGTCAGGTGCTCTCCGCCGAGCCTGTGAAAGGCGCCGACAAACTTCTGCACATGAAGGTCGATATCGGCGAGCCCGAACCCCGAACCATCGTGGCTGGTATCGCCAAGGCCTATCAGCCCGCCGAAATGGTGGGCCGCAAGGTAGTCATCGTGGCCAACCTGCAGCCGAGAAAATTGCGCGGCATCGAATCGAACGGCATGATCGTGGCGGCGTCGCTCGAAGGAGGCAAGCCCATCCTGGCCGGCTTCCTCGAAGACGTGCCGATAGGGGCCAGATTAAAATAATGTTGGCGTAGTGTGCGACAGTAATGTGCGACGGGCGTGACCGCTGGCGCAGACTAATGGCTGAACTTATCCTGGATAAGCTTATCCTCGCGTCTTCGTACCCGGTCTAACCTGTCGATTCGGCTCTATGCTGATCGATTCTCACTGCCACCTCGACGCCGAAAAATTCGCGCACGATCTGGATGCCGTTCTCGACCGCGCCGCCCAGGCAGGCGTCACGCGTATGCTGTCGATCGGTACCGGAGACGGACCCCCCGAGCTCGATCGCGCCATTCGACTCGCCGAGCGCTACAGCCAGATCTACGCATCAGTGGGAGTGCACCCGCACGATGCTTCCAAGGTAACTCCAAACACCTATGACGATCTGCGAGCCCTGGGGCAGCATCGCAAAGTTGTAGCTTTCGGTGAAATTGGTCTCGATTATCATTACGACTTCTCTCCGCGCGAAGTCCAGCGCGAGGTTTTCGTCGAACAAATAGGACTGGCGCGCGACCTGAGGCTCCCCGTCATCATCCATACCCGTGAAGCCTGGGAGGACACGATGTCGCTGCTCCGCATGCACTGGCAAGGGCCCGGCATTATACACTGTTTCACGGGAGACGCGGCCCAGGCCGAAGAAGCTCTCGCCATGGGATTCTCGCTCGCTTTCGGAGGCGTTCTCACCTTCCGCACTGCCGAAAACGTTCGCCAGGCCGCCCGTATCACACCCGCCGACCGGCTCCTGATCGAGACCGACGCCCCGTATCTGGCCCCCATTCCGTGGCGTGGAAAACGCAACGAGCCGTCGTTTATGGCCGAGACCGCACGCAAACTCGCCGAGGTGCGCGGGACCACGCCTGAGGAGATTGCCGCCACCACCACCGCCAACTTCGAAAATCTTTGTTTGCGCCCGCCAAATGCGACCCGTTACACTGAGGTTTCCGATGGAGACTGAACGCGCAGGGCAGATCCTCACCGCGGGGGAGATCTTCGATCTCGTGCGCGAAGATTTGCAACAGGTGGAGAAGGCTATCGATCTTGAATCGGTGGCCTCCGTCGAGACCGTTACGGCCATCGGCAAATACCTGCAGCAGAGCGGTGGCAAGCGGCTTCGTCCCGCGCTCCTGCTGCTGTCTGCGCGCTTTGCGGGAGGCGGCGGTAAGACCGCTATTCAGCTTGGCGCCGTGGTCGAGATGCTCCACGCCGCGACGCTGGTTCACGACGATGTGATCGACGTGGCGCAGACTCGGCGCGGCCGTCCTTCGGCGAACGTCCAGTGGGGCAACCACACCTGTGTGCTGGCGGGCGACTGGCTCTATATGCAGGCCTTTCAGGTGGCCCTGCGGGAACGCAATTTCCACGTTCTCGATCTGCTGATTGGCCTTACCCAAATGATGGTGGAGGGAGAGCTGATTCAGCTTGATCGCATCGGCCGCATTGGAATTACCGAGGCCGATTGTATGGAGTTGGTGGATCGTAAGACAGCCTGCCTCTTCTCCGCGTGCGCCAAGCTTGGTTCGGTGGCCGCCGGCGCCGATACGCAAGCCGAGGAGAAGCTGGGCGAGTTCGCGTGGAATCTGGGTATGGCCTTCCAGTTGATCGACGACATGCTCGACTTCATCTCGCGTGAGGCCACCCTCGGCAAGCCGGTGGGAGGCGATCTGAAGGAAGGCAAAGTCACGCTGCCGCTGGTCTATGCGCTCGAGAGAGCCAGCGAGCCCGAACGCCGTCTGGTTGAAACCGTGTTGTGTAACCGCAATTACGAGAGGGTGCCGTTTGCCGATATCCTCGCCATGGTCGAACGACACGGAGGAGTGCAGCGGACTCGCGAGCGGGCCCAGCAGTTCACCGATCGCGCCCGGCAGATTGTGGCGGAATTCCCCGAGAGCCCCTATCAGCGCGCGCTCTTCACCCTGACCGATCTGGTCACCGAACGCGACAGGTAGCCCGGTGGGGCAGATTTCCGATCTGCCCGCGCGCCTTCGAGGCAAACTTTCCCGGGCAGATCGGAAATCTGCCACACCGGGCCGGCTTCCCACAAGTAGGCATAAAACCGCCGCATCTCACGGAATCCGCAGCGCGTGTAGAGTTCCACTGCTTCATGGTTGGCGCATGTCACCGTAAGGCTGATGCGTTTGGCGCCTGTCTCGAGCAGCCCCACCGTTGACCGCCGCAGCAATTCGTATCCAAGCCCCGCGCCTCGGGCATCCGGCGTTACGCACAACTGCGCGATGTGCCCGACTTCATCGGCAACGAAACTACCGAGACAAATCCCCGCGGTTCGGCCTGTCGCCATGTCGAACGCGATATACGAGGCCTGGCGCCAGAACTTGACGCATCCGGAGAATTCAACCAGATTCGAAAGCCAGCGGCGCGCCCCGGCGAAGGTGCTGTATTGATCGTCAAAACGGCAATCGCCATGCCCGTTATACGCGGAGCAAACAACCCTGGCCACCGAATCGAGCCGGCCATCAGCCCACGGCTCGATCACGAACCGCAGCCCTGTTGCCGTTCTGCCCGGTTCCAGCGGCAGGAGCGCGTCCAGACGCATCAGCACACGCTCGAACAAACGCACCTTCCCCGAACGCCGCAACGCCTCGACCGAATCCGCGCTCATCAGCATCAACTGGCTCTCCACGCGCCGCGCACCCGAATTTTCGATCAATGCCTGGAGCAGCGCGAGGAACAACTCCGCTTCGGCATTTCCCGCGCGCCAGGCGGGGCGCACATAGACATCCCACACGATGGCCTTGCGGTCTTCGATAACGGCGTAGCTGTAGCCCACCACTTCGCCTGCCTCATCGAGCAGGGCCGCACCGCCCAAACCCCCTTGAGCCGCAACCTTGCGTACCAATGCGGCGGATTGCGAAAAATCCCAATCCAGTTCGCGTGCGAACTCTGCCGTCTCCTCGATCAGCAGCGGTTCGAGCGCGTGAGCGCTCACCTGCCGGATATCGACAATCTTGGTATGGACGACCATGCGACCACTGAATATGTGGCGCGTGCCGGGGAAGTTCTCAGGTTAAAAATCGTATTGATCGATGTTTTCTTTGGTGAAAACCAGCGGTTTGCCCAGCAGCACCTGGTCGCCATCCACCGCGATCTTACCCAGCTTGCCCGCATCGATCGAAGTCACGCCCAGCTTCAGAGTGCCCTCCGCCGCCTGCTTCGACGCATTCACCACCAGATAGCCGAGATTGCGCGTATTCCACAGCACCACCGATTCGGCAATCCCCGCCTTCACGTAAGGCTTGCACATATTCGGCAACGAAAGGCCGGTCACCTTGACGTCCTTCCTGCCCGACTGCTTCACGGCTTCGGCCGCGCCAGGCACCGCGGGCGCCGAAATCGCCATGATCAGCTTCATGTTCGGGTACACCTTCATCAGCGTCTGCGCTTCCGAAAATGCACGATTGCGGTCGTCGTCGCTGGGCCGAATAGTGATCAGGTGCAGGTTCGGATACTTCGCCTCCACGCGCGCCTTGATGAACTTGATCCATTCGTTCTGATTGGCAGCCGTGAGCGCGCCGGTTATGATCGCGAAATCGCCCGAGCCATGCAGGATGCGATTCGCTTCATCCGCCAGCGTGTCGCCGAGGCCCTGCGGCGTCGCCTGATTGATGAAGAAATCGCGGGCATCGGGCAGCGCGTCGGCATCCCACGTGAGCACCTTAATCCCTTTGGCACGCGCCTTGCGCAGCACGGTAGATATGCCGGGCGCGTTCACCACCGATACCGCGATCGAATCCACGCCGCGCGTGATCCAGGCTTCCACGATCTCATTCTGCTTGGCCGGATCGAGATCGGTAGGGCCGTCCCAGATCATATCCACACCCAGCTCTTTAGCGGATTCTTCGGCGCCAATCCGGCAACTCACGAAGTACGGGTCGCCCTTGGCCTTAGGCATCACAGCGACGGTATAGCGATGGGCGGGAGCAGCCGAAGCCCCGCCAGTCGACGCCGTGCCCGTGCCGCGCACCGTTTGCACCAGCCACCAGTTGCTGCCCGCCACGATCAGAGATCCGGCGATGATGACGGCGCTCAACACCGCCAGTTGTGAATTCTTCATTTCGTCTTCCGTCTCTCCTGTGACACCTTCCTGCACAACGGCCGCACTGCGCTTCAACCGGCCGAGGGCAATGGTCGCGACCAGGATCACGCTGGTAAGAATTCCCGCCAGTTCCGCCGGGAACGCCGATACGCGCAATCCATTTTGCAACACGACAATGGCGCAGAGGCCGAGCAAAGTGCCCCAGATACTGCCCCGTCCGCCCATGATATCGGTACCGCCCAGCACCACCGCCGTGATGGCGAGCAGTTCATATCCGGTGCCTGCGTCCGAGCGCGCCTGCCCCAAATGCGCCACGTAGATTAACGACGCCACGGCCGCCGTGAAACCGGAAAGCGTGTAAACCAGCGCGAGGCGCCGCTTCACCGGGATCCCCGCCCAGCGCGCGCCGTCGGAGGCGAATCCAATCACGCGGAACGCGCGCCCGTAAATGCTGCGATGCAACAGCACGAAATAGAAGGCGGCGAAAAAAATGAACACGGGCGTCTGCGCCGGAACCGTGCCGCCGAGATAGCCCTGCCCGAGGTATAGGAAGCTCGGCGGGAACTGCGAGAAATTATCCACGCCGCGCGTGAGCCCCTCCGCCATGCCGCGGAACAGCGAATAAGTGCCCAGCGTGACGATCAACGGCGCGCCGCCGAAACGCGTGATGACGAGGGCGTTCAGAGCGCCGCCAGCCATCCCCACCAGCAGCGTGGCAAGCGCCGCCGCGGTGATTGAGAAATGCCAGTCGCGCCAGAGGTAGCCGAAGACTACGGCGCACAGACCCATCATGGAGCCGACCGAAAGATCGATGCCGCCGCGTAACAATTACGGGCGTCAAGGCGAGCGCCAGCAGGCCCAGTTCCACCCCCAGGCGCACGATTTCGAAAGCATTTGCGCCGGAGAAAAAATTGGGGCCGGTGACGGCGAAAAAGGCGACTTCGATCAGGATCAGGATGGCTAGCGCGCGTTCGCTGCCCGCCCGATTCTCGACTAGTCCGGGCTTATTGAACACGGCGCGTCGCAGCCCTTTCGAGAACAATGGCGCCGAGAATAATCGCGCCCTGAATCGCCTTCTCCCAAAACGCGTTGATGCCGAGAAAGGTCAGCGCCGGGGCAATCACGGCCAGTACGCTTGCGCCCAATAACGTGCCCCACAGCGAACCTTTCCCACCTGTGATGGACGCGCCGCCGATCACGACCGCGGAGATCGCCTTGAGTTCCAGCCCCGCGCCCGCGCTGCTTTGCACCTGCGAGAAGCGCACAGCATCGAGCAGCGCCGCCACGGCCGTCAGCGCCCCCATCAGAGTGAAAACGCCGAATGAGATCCAGGTCACCGGGATGCCCGCCAGCCGCGCCGATTCCCTTTGCGATCCGACCGCGTAGACAGCGCGCCCCGCCTGCACCTTGCGCATCGACCACACGAACACACCGAACAGCACCACGGCCGATGCGAGGATGGCGAACTCTCCGCCCGCCTGGCTCATGCCCATCCACTGAAACGTCGCGGGCAGACCCTGTACCCATGCGCCCTGTGTAATCCACCGCAGCAGTTCGCGCCAGAACGCCATCGCCGCCAGCGTCGCCACGATCGACGGAACACCCAACCACGTCACCAGTGCCCCGTTGACGCTGCCGAAGAATGCGCCCGCCAGTGCGGTGAGGCCCGCCGTTGCAATGAGTGGAAGTCCCGCTTTGGCGAGCACGCCCGCGATTACGCTGGCCACGGCGAACTGCGATCCGACAGAGACATCGATTTCGCCCGCGATGATCACCAGCGTCATGCCGATGGCAACGATGAGCGCGGGGGCGTTGGTAACGGCCATGTCGCGGATATTGCCGATCTCGAAGAAGCCCGGCGCGCGCACGCCCAGCAGGATCAGCAGCGCCGCCCAGAATATGCCGATGGCAATGGCACGCTGCTTCATTGATGCGGCTCTCCATGTCCCAGCGCCAGCCCTAAGATCGACTCCGCGCTGGCCTCCGCCCGCTCCATAATCCCCGCTATTTTGCCATCGCGCATCACGGCGATCCGGTCGCTCATCCCCAGAATCTCGGCCAGTTCCGAGGAAATCATCAGAATCGCCAAACCCCGCTCCGCGAGATCGCACATAATCCGATGACACTCGGACTTTGCTCCCACGTCGATACCCTGCGTCGGCTCGTCGAGAATCAGAACCTTCGGCTCCGTGGCGATCCAGCGCGCAATCGCCACCTTCTGCTGATTACCACCCGAAAGCGACGCAACCGGCGCATCAATGCCATCCGTCTTGACGCCCAGCCGCGCCACCCACTCCGACGCCACCGCGCGCTCTTCCGCCTGGTTCAACAGCGTGCCGCGCGCGATGCGATTCAGGATCGCCAGCGTCACATTGGCCCGCACAGGCATAGGACCCACCACCCCGTGACGCCTGCGATCCTCCGGAACATACGCGATCCCAGCGTCAATAGCCGCCTCCGGATTGCGATGCGGGCCGCCGTCCACCAGACCGAAGAGCATCTCCGCCATCTCCGTACGTCCCGATCCCACCAGTCCCGCCACACCGAAAATCTCGCCCGCACGCACGTCGAAACTGATCCCGGGCAGCCGCACCTGCATAACCGGCTCGCCGACGGGCACCACGCGTTTCGGAAATACGGCCGAAAGATCGCGCCCCGCCATCAGACGGATCAAAGTTCGCGTGTCCATCTCGGCCGCCGGCCGCGTATCGATGGTTTCGCCATCGCGCAGCACGGTGATCCGGTCGGCGATCCTCCCCAACTCCTCGAGCCGATGCGAAATATAAACGATTCCAACGCCCCGCCCGCGCAGCCGCGCAATAATCTCGAACAGTTTGTCGGTCTCGCGCTCCGTGAGCGACGCAGTAGGCTCGTCGAGAATCAGCACGCGCACATTACCGCCCAGCGCTTTGGCGATCTCGACCAACTGCTGCTCCGGCATGCTGAGCGTTCCGGCCTCGCGATCGGGATCGATCTCCGCGCCGATGGCCTCAATCAGTTCCCTCGCCTTGACGCGCCGCGACGCCCAGTCCACCCGCCGAAACAACCCGCCCGGCTCGTTCACCAGCGCGATATTCTCGGCGACGGTCAGGTCGGGAAAAATCGCCGGCTGCTGATAAATGGCCGCAATGCCGAGCTGGCGCGAAAGGTGTGGGCTGTTCTCTTCAATCACCGCGCCATCGAGCAAAACACTCCCCGCATCGGCCTCCACGGCACCGGTCAGGACGCGAATCAGCGTGCTTTTTCCCGCCCCGTTTTCGCCCACCAAAGCATGCACTTCGCCGGCATTCAGGTGGAACGAGACATGCTTCAGGGCGCGCACGCCCCCATAGCGCTTTTCAATTCCTTTCGCTTCGAGCAGCAATGGGCGATTATACTCGCAAGGTGGTTGGCAACCCTCCGTCACTCGCGACGTTCTACTCTCTGTGGAAGCAGAATCGGGGCGAATTCCTGCGTTATGAAGGCGATTTCGGGTCAAGTCACCTTACTTACGCGGAAGCTTCGCGCGCCGCCGCGGCCTTCGCCGAATATCTGAAAGCCCAGGGTATCGGCAAGGGCGAGCGCGTTCTTTTCTGGGGCGAAAACCGGCCCGAATGGGTGGTGGCGCTGTGGGGCTGCCTGCTCGCCCAGGTGGTCGCCGTACCCGTCGATTTCCGCTCTTCCGCCAGTATCGTCGAGCGCATCGCAGATATCGTGAAAGCGCGCGTCCTGCTGATCGGCGAGGGCCTGATCGCCCCGGCTCTCGCCTGTCCGGTGTGGCCAATGCGCTCCGTTCTTGATAAGCCCAGCGCCGTCCATACCTTCAACCCCGTGCCGCCCGGCGAACTGGCGGAGATCCTCTTCACCTCCGGCGCCACCGGAGTCCCCAAAGGCGTCACCATCACGCATCGCAACATCCTCGCGAACCTGCAGCCCATCGACGAAGGCATTGAGAAGTACCGCAAATACATGGGCCCGTTCAAGCCCATCCGCTTTCTGAATCTGCTGCCGCTCAGCCACATGTTCGGCCAGGCGATGGCTGCCTTCATTCCGGCCATGATCGAAGGCCAGGTCTTCTTCACCTCCGGCTACGGGCCGCGCGACATCGTCCATCTGATCCACCGCCGCCGCATCTCGGTGCTGGTGTGCGTACCGCAGATGCTGGAGCTCCTGCGCTATGAAATCGAACACGCGGTTCCCGAATCGAAAGACGCGCCCGAGAGCCCGAAATGGTACTGGGCCTGGTGGCAATACCGCCGCGTACACCGCCGCTTCGGATGGAAGTTCTGGAGTTTCGTGGTGGGCGCCGCACCGCTCAATCCGGAGCTCGAAGAGTTCTGGCGTAAGCTCGGCTTCGTGGTGATTCAGGGCTATGGGCTCACCGAAACCGCGCCCGTGGCTACCCTGAACCATCCTTTCAACACGCGCAAAGGCTCGGTGGGGAAGGCCATCGCGGGCGTCGAGATCCGCATTGCTCCGGACGGCGAAGTGCTGTTGCGAGGCGAGAACGTAACGCCGGGGTATTACGGCGACCAGGTCGGCATTCTCGATCCCGAAGGCTGGCTGCACACCGGGGACATCGGCGAACTCGATGCCGATAAACGCCTGAAAATTCTCGGCCGCAAGAAGGAGATGATCGTTTCGCCCAGCGGCCTGAACGTCTTTCCCGAAGATGTCGAGCGCGTATTGAACGCCATCCACGGCGTACGCGAATCGGCCGTAGTGGCCGCGCGCCAGGGGACCAGCGAACAGGTGCATGCGGTGCTGGTGCTCGATCCAGGAGCTGACGCCGACGCGGTCGTTAGCGAAGCCAACAGCAAGTTGGAGGCCCATCAGCGTATCCGCGGCGTTTCCGTCTGGCCGCAAGCCACGCTGCCGCGCACCCCGGGCACCAGCAAGCTGAAGCGCACTGAAGTGGCCGCCTGGGTCGCCGGCGCCGCTCCTGCGTCCCAGTCCGCATCGACAGCGGATTCCGTGGAATCGATCATTCAGAAATACGCCGGTTCGCGCCGCGTCACCGCCGAGAGTTCGCTCGACGATCTGGGTCTCAGTTCACTCGACCGCATTCAATTGCTGATGGAACTGGAACAGCGCACTGGCACGCGCATCGACGAAGCGCAATTCGGCAGCGCCCGCACGGTGGCCGATCTGACGCGTGTGCAGCCGGCCGCCGCCGCGCCGCAGGAAGCCTTCGAGTTTCCCACGTGGAACCGGACTCCAGCCGCCCGAGCCCTGCGCCGCGTAGCGCTGCCGGGATTGATCCTGCCCCTCACGCGCCTCTTCGCCTGGATCAAAGTTTCCGGCCTCGAAAATCTGCGCGGCCTCAGTGGGCCGGTAATTTTCGCCTCCAATCACCAAAGCCACCTCGACGCACCGGCGATCCTCTACGCCCTGCCTGCACGCTGGCGCTACCACGTTGCGCCCGCCATGGCGAAGGAATTCTTCGAAGCCCATTTTCATCCCGACCGCTATCCATGGAACCAGCGCTTCACCAGCGGATTAAATTATTCTCTCGCCGCGCTGGTCTTCAACGCCTTCCCTTTGCCGCAGCGTGAGGCCGGCGCACGGGAAGCGCTCCGCTATGCCGGTGAACTGGCCTCGGACGGTTACTCGATTCTGATTTTTCCGGAAGGCAAGCGCACCGACAAGGGCGAGCTTCTTCCTTTCCAGCCGGGCGCCGGAATGCTGGCCTCTCGTCTGCGCCTCCCCGTGGTTCCGGTGCGCCTCGAAGGCCTGGAGCGTGTGCTGCACAAGACCTGGAGGATGGCTGTGCCGGGACGCGCGCGGGTGAAATTCGGCGCTCCACTCAATCTCGAGGGAGATGATTACTCAAGCTTGGCCAGGCGTATCGAGGAGGCCGTGCGCGACCTGTAATGCCGGCACGGCTACGCCACTTGCAGAATTATGCATTTCAGATAGTGGGTCTCCGGAACGGTGAGCAAGACCGGATGGTCCGCGGCCTGGGTTCGCCGCTCGAGCACACGCAGTGTCCGCCCCGCGTCGAGTGACGCCTGTGCAACAATCTCCAGCAGCATAGCCTCGCTCAAATGATGCGAGCAGGAACAAGTAACCAGAATCCCGCCTGGACCCAGCAGCCGCAGCGCCCGCAAATTGATGTCCTTATAGCCCCGCACCGCGCCCTCCATCTGCTTGCGCGATTTGGCGAAGGCCGGCGGATCGAGCACCACCATATCGAAATTCCGGCGCGCCGATGCATAGCTCGACAGGATCTCGAACGCGTCGGCCTCGCGGAAGGTAATGTTTCCCGCGCCGTTGGCCTCCGCGTTGCGCCCGGCCGCTGCGAGTGCGGGGGCGCTCGAATCGATGGCCTCCACGCTTTCGCACACTCGCGCCAGGTGCAGCGCAAAGCCTCCCGTGCTGGTGAAACAGTCGAGCGCGTTGCCCCGCGCGTAGCGTGAGGCCGCCAGGTAGTTCTCGCGCTGATCGAGAAAAATTCCCGTCTTCTGGCCGTGCAGCAGATCGGCCTCAAGGCGGAATCCGTTCATGTCGATCGCGACCGGACCTTCGAGCTCGCCCGAGAGCAGCCTGCTCTCGCGCGGCAACTCCTCGAGCGATCGGACCGCCGCATCGTTGCGCCCCACAATGGCACGCGGCGCAAACTGATCCTCCAGTTCCTCCACGATCAGCGGCAGCGCCCGATCCATCCCCTGGCTCAGGGCCTGCACGGCGAAGCAATCGCCGTAGCGATCCACGATCAGCCCGGGCAGAAAATCGGCTTCCGCGTGGATCAGCCGGTATGCCGTCGAATCGGTTACCATCTGTTCCCTGAACTTCTGCGCGTTGGCGATCCGTTCCGAAAGATTCACCGGGTCGGCCGAGCGCGACAGCATGCGCAGTGCGATCTGCGACGCCGCGCTATAGTGCGCCTGGCCTATGAACTGGCTCTGGGCATCGAGGACGCGGACGGTATCGCCAGGCCCGGACTCGGAGCTATCCAGCACATCCGAGCGAAAGATCCACGGATGTCCATCGCGAAAACGGTCCGCGCCTTTGCGGGACACGCGCACTTCAGGCTGCTTGTAAGGTGTCAAATTCTATAGTCGCAGGCCTGTGCAGAGTGGGCAGATCGAAATCCGTCCCACTGTTAAAATTGGATATGTCAGCGCGTGCCGATGAAACTCGGAATTGATTTTGGCACTACGCGTATCGTGGCCGCGGCGGCGGACCGTGGAAACTATCCGCTGGTCGGTTTTGACGCGCCGGATGTTGAATCGGGAGACGCCCAACCCCGAGAGTGGTTCCCTCCTTTAATAGCGGTGCGCGGCGGCGAACTTCGCTTCGGTTGGAGCGCGTGGGCGGTGCAAGGCGATCGCGAATGGACCGTGCTGCGCTCGCTCAAGCGGCTGTTGAAAGACGCCAGCCCTTTTACCTCACTCGAACTCGGCGGGCGAACCCTGCCTTTGATGGAGGTCGTGACCGGGCTGCTCTCGGCTTTTCGCCGGCAGTTGCGCGAGGCGTCCACGCTTTCCATCGGTCGCGCCGAGCCGCTTGAGGTAATGATCGGCGTACCGGCCAATGCCAACAGCAATCAGCGATTCTTGACCGCGGAAGCGTTTCGCGCGGCGGGCTTTCAGGTGCTCGGGATGCTGAACGAGCCTTCGGCGGCGAGCGTCGAATTCGGGCATGGCGAGCGGACTCGGCGCAAGGGGCAGCCGCGGCGGTCATTGCTCGTCTATGACCTGGGCGGCGGCACATTCGACGCGTCGCTGGTCGAGATGGAAGGGGACACGCATACCGTGGTGGCGAGCGCCGGCATTGCGGATCTGGGTGGGGACGATTTCGACGAACTCCTTGCGCAGTTGGCGCTCGAAACGGCGGGGCGCGCGGTGCAGCGCGAGTCATTATCCGACGCTGAAACTTTCCGCCTGCTCGAGGAGTGCCGGGAGCGCAAGGAGTCGCTGAATCCGAACACGCGGCGCATTGTGGTGGATCTGGAACGTGTGCGCGAAGGATGGGGCGAGGTTTCGATGGCGGTGGCGCCTTATTACGAGCTTTGCCGGCCCTTGGTGGAGCGGACGGTGGAGGCTGTGGAGCAGTTACTGGCGGAGCACGCAGACCTGGCGGTTGAAACGCTGTACGTGACGGGCGGCGGGTCGGAACTACCGGCCGTGGCGCGCGTGCTGCGAGACACTTTCGGGCGGCGTGTTCGGCGGGCGGCTTATATGCGCTCGGCAACGGCGATCGGGCTGGCGATCAGTGCCGATGCGCGGTCGGGATATGTGCTGCGCGAGCGGTTTGCGCGGCATTTCGGAGTGTGGCGCGAGGCCGACGAAGGGCGCGTGGTGAAGTTCGATCTGTTGTTCCCGCGCGGCCTCGAGTTGCCGGAGCGAGGCGCGCCTCCTTTGCGTGTGGTGCGCTCTTACCGGCCGGTGCACAATATCGGCCACTTCCGGTACGCGGAGGCGGGGACCATCGGGGCGGATGGCCAGCCTTCGGGCGACCTGACGCTGTGGGACGATATCCAGTTTCCTTTCGACCCGACTTTGCGCGGGACCGAGGATCTGACTCTGGTAGACGTATGCCGCAAAGGCACGGGGCCGGAAGTGGAAGAGGAGTATTCGTGCGACGCGAACGGCATCGTGAAGGTGACGATTTCCAACCGCTCGGCGGCTTACCGGCGGGAATATACACTGGGCCGGTGGTCTCGGCGCGACACTACCGCGGGGCGCCGGCGCCGCTGATAGCAGGGCGCCCGGTGGGGCAGATTTCCGGTCTGCCCGAGCCACACCATTCGTGGCCAGATCGGAAATCTGCCCCACCGCTACACTGGTGAGTTACCCCCTGAATGCCATTCCGCTACGCCATGTGCAACGAGGCCTTCGAAGGCCGCCCCTTTGACGAAAGCTGCCGGATCATCCGCCATTACGGCTACCAAGGCATAGAAATCGCCCCGTTCACCCTGGCCGCCGATCCGCTCGACATCAGCCCCGAGCAGCGCCGCCAGTGTCGCCGCATCATGGATCACGAAGGCCTCGAATTCGCCGGCCTCCACTGGCTTCTCGTCACGCCCAAACAGATCCACGTCTCCACGCCCGACAGCAAACTGCGCGAGGAAAGCTGGCAATACGTGGGGAATCTGGTGGATCTTTGCGCCGATCTTTCCACCAAGCCAGCCGTGATGGTTTTCGGTTCGCCGAAGCAGCGCTCGTCTACCGGAGGGCTCACCGCGGAGGAAGCCACGCGCAATTTCGTACAAGGCCTGGCCAGCGTCGCGCCGCGTGCCGAGCAACGCGGAGTAACGATTCTGATGGAAGCGCTCCCGCATTCGCAGAGCGACGTAGTCCACACCCTGGCGGAAGCGGCGGCGGTCGTGCGCGAGATCGGCAGCCCCGCCGTCCAGACCATGTTCGATTGCCACAACGCGGAAGACGAGACCGAGGCCCATGATCGATTAATCGAGAAATACTTCCCGCTGATCCGGCACGTGCACGTGAATGAGATGGATGGCGCCCACCCCGGCACCGGCAATTACGATTTCGTCAGCATCTTCCGCGCTCTGATGCGGCTCGACTACCAAGGATGGATTTCACTTGAAGCCTTCGACTTCACCGCCGGCGCCGAAACCATCGCCGGGCAATCGATTGAGTATCTGAAGAAACAGGAAGCGGTGGCGCGTCAATGACCACTTTTCTGGTGACCGGTGGGGCCGGGTTCATCGGTTCGGCGCTGGTGCGCGGATTAATCGCGGCGGGCGCGGATCGCGTAACCGTGGTCGACAATCTGAATTCAGGCTTTAAGAGCAATCTCGACGACGTGTCCGGCCCGGTGGACTTCCGCCTGATCGATATTCGCGACTACGATGCCTTGCGCCCGGCGATGGACGGCGTCGGCGTGGTGTTTCATCAGGCCGCCATCCCTTCGGTTCCACGCTCCATCCACGATCCGATTCCTTCCCACGACGTCAACGTCAACGGCACTTTCAATGTGCTGCGCGCGGCGAAGGACGCGGGTGTGCGGCGCGTGCTCTACGCTGCTTCCTCCTCGGCGTATGGCGACACCGCCGTGCTGCCCAAGGTCGAGACCATGCAGGCCAATCCCAAGTCTCCTTATGCCGTGCAGAAGCTGATGGGCGAATACTACATGTCGGTCTGGACTTCGTGCTTTGGCCTCGATACAGTGAGCCTGCGCTACTTCAATGTCTATGGGCCGCGCCAGGACCCATCCAGCCCCTATTCGGGAGTGCTCTCCTTATTCATGAAGGCGATCATCGAGCGGCGTGCCCCGACCATCTTCGGCGATGGCGAGCAGTCCCGCGACTTCACTTACGTGGAAGACGTGGTCGCCTTGAACATCAAAGCTTCGCAGGCCTCGGCGAGCGTGGCGGGGCGCGTTTATAACGGCGGGAATGGCGGGCGCATTACCCTCAATCAGGCGTGGGATCTGCTGCAGAAGATCGAAGGCGTGCGCATTCCGGCCAACTACGGACCGCCGCGCGAAGGAGATGTGCGGGATTCGCAGGCAGATACGGTGGCTGCGGTGCGGGATCTCGGACACGATCCGAAGTTCACTTTCGAGCAGGGCATGCGGGCAACCCTCGACTGGTACCGTAAAATCTAGTAATGGTGGTTCGCATAGCCGCCCTGCTCGCCCTCAGCGCCGCAGCCTGGGCGCAAACCGTTTGTCCGCCCACGCCCCGCTACTCGCCCTGCGACCTGGTTTTCGACGTCCCTTCGGCCGATCTGCGCGCGGAGTTTCGTTCACCGAGACTCGACACTGCCCTCGTCCATGCGTTCTGGGACGGCGGGACGAAGTGGGTGATCCGCTACACGCCGAGCGAGGCGGGGGTATACACCTTTCGCCTCAGCAACGGCAAAGAGGGCCAGTTCACGGCGACGGATAATAACAAGAAGGGATGGGTTCAGCCGGCCAACGTCCACCATTTCGCCGATGTGGAAGGCACGGTTTTCACGCCGCATCTGTGGATGGGCGCGGTAGTGCCGGGTTTCGCCTCGATGGATCCGGCCCGTTGGAAGTCGCTGGTAGACGCCCGCGCGCAACAGCATTTCAATCACCTGGCGATCACCCTGGTGGACGAAAGCGTTGCCGGCAACTTCACCTCACCCGCCTTCTATCAGACGGCGGAGGAGAAGATCCGCTATGCCAACGATCGCGGGATCATCGTCGACGTCGCCTTCTTCGGTCCCAACGGACTGATGAATCGCCTGCTGCCTGCGCATGACGATCGGCAGAAATGGTTCACCTATGCGCTCTCCCGCCTGGCTGCCTTCGATGTAACCTGGCAGGGCATCGAGGACTGGGAAAGCTATCCCAACGGACGCGCGCTTCTGAAAGAAATCGCCGAATATCTGACCGATCTCGATCCTTACAAGCACATCAGATCCTCGCGCACCAGCCTTACCTCGGCGGCACTGGCGGACGATGGCTGGCTGCAATATCGCTCTTACCAGACGCCCAACGATCAGGTGAGCGCGGTTGAACAGCAGGTGTATCAATTTCCGGCCGTGAATAACTTCGGCGTGGGCGTCAACGACACCGATACCTTTCGGCATCGCCTATGGAACGCTACCGCCGATGGCCAGTATCCCGCCGCTCAGATACCCAACGAAGAGGCGGCCAATCAGATGAAGATCTGGTACGATTTCATGGCGACGACGCGGCACTGGGAGCTCGAGCCCTTCTTCGATATCGATAACGGCCGTGGCATTGCGCTCACCGGAGTCGAGTACGTGATCTATGTGGAGAAGCCCGGGCCGGTCACGGTGACGCCCGAGAAGCAGAGCTACGACATCGAGTGGCTCAATCCGATCAACGGCGAACGCATCAAAGTCAAAGAGAAGGAAAAGGCGAAGAGTGACGTCCTGACCATGACGCTTTCTCCGCCCGATGCGTCGCACGACTGGGTCCTGCACATTTCCCGCGAAGGGCACAAGGCCGGCATGCTGAAGAGCTACAAGTTCGATTCGCGCGATCCGCCGTTTGAGTTGCAGATTGTGGAAGGGAATCCGGACAAGGTTCCGTTCGACATCACGGAGCCCGCGGGCGAGGCGCTCTCGCTGGGGCGCCCGGTGCACTTCAGCGTGAAGCTCAAGCGCGATTCGAAAGCTTTGCGCGCCATGATGTATGAATGGACTGGCGAGGTGACAGTTTCGGAACGCAGCTATCGGGTGATCGGTACGGGACCCGAGGGAACATTCAATATCCCGGCGGACATCGCGGCGGATTACCCAGCCGCGCTGCATCTCAAGGTGACGGCGATGAATGGCTTGGGTAAGGTTTATATCGTGGATCGCAACTACACGCTGAACAAGTGATGCTGACTCTGGCCGTCGACACGACCGCGGAGTTCGGCAGCATAGCCCTGGTTTCATCCAAAAACCAACCTGCCCCACCTGAGATCCTCCTCCATGCTCCCCAGGGCTTTAGTGCAGTCTTGTTTGAACAGATCCAGGCTTTACTCGCGCGAGAGGAAGTGCAGTTGGCCGATATCGATCTCTTCGCAGGAGCCTCCGGGCCGGGCTCATTCACCGGAGTCCGCATCGGCCTCGCCGCGATAAAAGGGCTCGCGGATGTCCTCGGAAAACCGGCGATCGCAGTTTCGAACCTCGAAGCCCTGGCCGAGTTCGGCGAAGCAGACCTGCGCGCCACCATAATCGACGCCAGAAGAGGCGAAGTCTTCGCTGCCCTCTTCGAACGCGATGGTACACCTCTGATCCCCGAGTGCGTCGTTGCGTTCCCCCGCTTCCTCGAAATGCTGGGGGATCGCGAATGCGAATTCATCTCAACCAACTTCGATCCATTCCGTGCCTGGCCTTGACCGGAACCAGGTTTGAACGCTGCCCCGTAATCACCGCCCCGAGGGCGCTCGCCGCGACCATCGGCCGCATCGCCATCCGCCGCGCGGCCCTCGGCGCCATCACCGATCCGGCCGCCATCGAGGCCAATTACGTGCGTCGCTCCGACGCCGAATTGCTCTGGAAACAACAAGCTTGATAGGCTAAAGACGCGAAATGGGACGCGCCGCGCGGCAACTCAAACTGGCCGGTGTGTTTGCCGCCGCCGTAACTCCCAACCGCCCGGGTTCGCTCGATGCCGATTTCTCCGGCCTGCTCGACCTGCTGGATTTCCTTGCCAACGGGGGCGTCGACGGCATCTGCCTGATGGGATCGACCGGCGAATTCCTCAACTATTCGTTTTCCGATCGCCAGCGCCTGATCTACCTCGGCGCCAAACGCAGCCGCGTCCCGCTCATCGTGGGCGTCGGCCATTCCACGCTCGCCGGAGCGCTGCAACTCGCCGACGAAGCCATCAGCGCCGGGGCCGACGGACTGCTCCTGATGCCCCCGTATTTCTTCACCTACGGCCAGCCCGAGATCGAAACCTTCTACCGCCAGTTCGCGCGTGAAACCGGCGACGCCGTGCCCATCATGCTCTACAACATCCCTCAGTTCACATCGAAGATCGAGTTCGGTACCGTGCGCAGGCTTATCGATACCGGCCTCTTCGCCGGTATCAAGGACTCGAGCGGGGACTGGAGCTATCTCGCCCAACTGCTGGCCCTGCGGCGCGACCGGCCATTCGCCCTGTTCGCGGGGCATGACCGGCTCGCTCTGCGCGCGCTCCGCGAAGGAGCCGATGGAGTGCTTTCCGGCTGCGCCTGCGCCATTCCCGAACTTCTGGTGGCCTTGCAAAAAGCCGTAGCCGCCGGCGACCAGGCGCGCGCCGACGCAATCAACGCCAAACTCGCGGAATTCGTCGACTGGATCGAGAAGTTCCCCACCCCCATGGGGATCAAACGGGCGGTGGAACTGCGCGGACAGAAGTCCGGATCGCTCGGGCGTACCGCTTGCCCCCGACACGTCCCGCGAAATGGAAGCCTTCTTGCTGTGGTTCAAGGATTGGCGCCAGCACATAATCTGAGTGCCATCGCTGTCAATACCTAAATTTCCAGCGTTTTCAATAAGTTAAACCTAACTTTTAGCACTCAACGCCCGAGTGTGCTAATAATATGCTTTGGAATCGATCACAGAGCTCATAACGCGATTCCAGGTTTGAATCCCGTATCCTTTACATCCACATCTTGGAGGCAACAATCACATGAAAATTCGTCCGCTCTATGACCGCATCGTAGTGAAACGGATTGAGAACGAAGCCGAGAAAACTCACGGTGGGCTTTTCATCCCCGACAGCGCAAAAGAAAAGCCGCAGGAAGGCGAAGTTGTCGCCGTCGGCAAAGGCAAGCGTCTGGAAGACGGCAAGGTAGTTCCGCTTGACGTGCAGGCCGGCGACCGCATTCTGTTCGGCAAATACTCCGGCAGCGAAATCAAGCTCGACGGAGAAGAGTACATGATCATGCGCGAGGACGAAGTGCTCGGCATCCTCGACGCCAAACCCGAAGTGGCGGCCAAGAAGGTCAGCTAGTTCCCAGTAAATCAGGAGAATTTAAAAACATATGGCAAAACAAATTGTTTACGCTGAAAATTCCCGCCAGGCGATCCTGCGCGGTGTGAACCAGTTGGCAGACGCGGTGAAGGTCACGCTCGGTCCCAAGGGCCGCAATGTGGTCCTCGAGAAAAAGTTCGGCGGCCCCAATATCACCAAAGACGGTGTCACCGTGGCCAAGGAAATCGAGCTGAAAGATCCGCTCGAGAACATGGGCGCGCAGATGGTGCGTGAAGTGGCATCGAAGACCAGCGACATCGCGGGCGACGGCACCACCACGGCCACCATTCTGGCGCAGGCGATTTTCCGCGAAGGCGTGAAGTCGGTTGCCGCCGGCGCCAATCCGATGGCTCTGAAGCGCGGCATCGATAAGGCCGTGGAAGTGGCCATCGAAGAAGTGAAGAAGATGGCGAAGCCGGTTTCGGGCGACATGATCGCGCAGGTCGGGACCATTTCGGCCAACAGCGACCACACCATCGGCGACACCATTGCCGAAGCCATGAAGAAGGTCGGCAAAGACGGCGTCATCACGGTTGAAGAATCGAAGACCATGGCGACCGAGCTGCAGACCGTGGAAGGCATGCAGTTCGACCGCGGCTATCTCTCGCCCTACTTCGTGACCGATGCGGATCGCATGGAGTGCGTTCTCGAAGATCCCTACATCCTGATCCACGAGAAGAAAATCAGCAACATGAAAGACCTGCTGCCGCTGCTCGAGCAGATTGCGCGCGCTGGCCGTCCGTTGCTGATCATCGCCGAAGAAGTGGAAGGCGAAGCGCTGGCGACTCTGGTCGTCAACAAGCTGCGCGGCACCCTGAACGCCGCTGCCGTGAAGGCTCCTGGCTTCGGCGACCGCCGCAAGGCCATGCTCGAAGACATCGCCATCCTGACCGGCGGCAAGTCGATCTTCGAAGAGACCGGCATTAAGCTCGAAGGCGTTCGCCTCGAAGACCTGGGCAAAGCCAAGCGCGTCACCATCGACAAAGACAACACGACCATCGTGGACGGCGCGGGCAAGACCAAGGACATCGAAGGCCGCATCAAGCAACTGCGCAATCAGATCGACGAAACCACGTCGGACTATGACCGCGAGAAGCTGCAGGAGCGGTTGGCGAAGCTGGCGGGCGGCGTGGCGGTGATCAAAGTCGGCGCCGCGACCGAGACCGAAATGAAGGAAAAGAAAGCCCGCGTGGAAGACGCTCTGCATGCGACGCGCGCGGCTGTCGAAGAAGGCATCGTTCCGGGCGGCGGCGTGGCGCTGCTGCGCGCGGCGAAGGCCCTGAAGGATCTGAAGGTGGTGGGCGACGAGCAGATTGGCGTCGACATCATCCGCCGTGCGTGCGAAGAGCCCGTGCGGCAGATCGTCCACAACTCGGGCGAAGAGGGCGCCATCGTGATCGGCAAGATCCGCGAGAACGAGAACCCGCACTTCGGCTACAACGCACAGACCGATGTTTATGAAGATCTGGTCGCGTCGGGCGTAATCGATCCGGCGAAGGTGACGCGGTCGGCGCTGCAGAACGCGGCTTCGATTGCCGGCCTGATGCTGACGACGGAAGCCATGGTCTGCGAGATTCCGGAGAAGAAACCCGCTCCGGCTCCCGGCGGCCACGGCGGACCCGAAGGCATGGACTATTGATGATGTGGGACAGGCGCTTCCGCCTGTCCAATCTTCGAACTGAAGAAAAAGGCCGCGATTCCCGCAAGGGGTCGCGGCCTTTTTGTGTGTATACATTTACAATGACATTGACCCATGCTGCTTGAGCAGATCACTCTTCGAAATTTGCTTTCATTCAAGGACGCGACCATCGACCTGGCTCCGCTCAACATTTTGATCGGGGAAAATACCGCGGGGAAGAGCAACCTGATCGAAGCCGTCAGCCTGCTGCAGGCGGCTCCGACCGAGATGCGAAACGCTCTCCTGCGGGGTGGTGGAGTTCACTTCTGGTTGTGGCTCGGTGACGGGATGCCAGGAGCAATAGCTACCCTCGCCTGCCGCGCCCAGGGCTCGACATATCGGATGGATTTCTCCGAGGACGCCGGCGGCTTCGTGATTCTCAACGAAAGCCTGTCGGGTGATTCCGGACAAACGTGGTTTACCCGTACTGGCCAATCCGCGGACATCGGTTCCGCCAAAGGCTATCCGGTCGATCGGGCAGTCTCGGTATTCGCCAGCTATAAGATTCCTGCCGATGAGACTCCGACAACGAAACTCGGGAGCTTGTTTGGCAAGATCCGGATCTACAGGGAGTTTCAGACCGGACCTCGCTCTGGTAGTCGCCTTGGCATCGGAACCAATTCTTCCAGCGATTACCTCGTCGAGGGGGGGGATAACCTGGCCCTGGCCTTGAATGAACTCGACTATCGCGGAGGTCTGGATAGGGTCCGAGAGTATCTCACTCAATTCTCCGATCGCATCGCCGGCGTCAAAGTCAGGCTCGATCAAGGAATCGCGCGAACCTACTTACAGGAGCGAGGCCTGATGGAACCCCTTCCGTCCGTCCGGATGTCGGATGGAACGCTCAAATTTCTCTGTCTGCTCGCGGTACTGTTGCATCCAGACCCGCCGCCGCTTGTCTGCATAGAGGAACCCGAACAGGGACTTCACCCCGATGCCATTCAGATCGTGGCTCAAGCGCTGCGAGATGCATCTGAAAGGATGCAGATTATTGTGACAACGCACTCGGAGGCGTTAGTGAATGCTTTTTCGTCTTCACCGGAGTGTGTCCTTATCTGTGAGCGAGATCTCGATGGGGGAACGCAGTGCGAGCGGCTGTCTCCGGATCGCCTTAAACACTGGCTCGAGGAATACAAGCTGGGCGAACTGTGGCGCAAGGGCGAGATTGGCGGAAATCGCTGGTGAAAGCGATCAGAATTTACTTCGAGGGTGATGACTGCCTGAGGCCGGGCTTCCGAATCTTTCTTCGGCAGATCGACCAGGCCGCCCGAGCCTCAGGTCTCAAGCTCCTACTGGTATCGGCCGGTACTGGCGACAAGCCTATTCGGGATTACGAGACAGCACTGAAAAGCAATCCCGATTTGATAAATGTCCTGTTGCTGGACTCCGAGAGCCCCCTCGGTCCGGACTGCCTCCGCCAGCAGCGTCTCCAGCCATTCGATCAGAACCGTATTTTCTGGATGGTTCAACTCATGGAAGCATGGTTTCTGGCGGATCCGGACGCGCTTTCGAAATATTACAAGAAGGATTTCAGAAAGGATGCGCTCCGGGGAAATCCGCGTATTGAGGAGATTCCTAAAGTTGACATTGAAGCAAAGCTAAAGCAGGCAACCAGGGAGACAGGAAAAGGAAGCTACCACAAAACGGATCACGCGCCGGGTATTCTTGCCTTGCTCGACCCCGAGCGCGTGAGACATGCATCGCCGGCTTGCAACCGGCTGTTTGACCAACTCCTCGAAATTCTGAAGCCTGTGGTAGACGTATGACCCATCTGATTTGCCGCGTCCGGCGATTTGAAATCGTCGCTCCGTACACAATTCGGGTAGGATTTGACGACGGCTCAGAACAGACCATCGATTTTCTACCGGTCCTCGCCGGCGAGATGTACGGTCCGCTTCGCGACCTTCAAATCTTCAATCAGGTCACGCTGGACAACGAAGTCCACACCATGGTCTGGCCAAACGGGGCGGACTTCGACCCAGCTACCCTGCACGATTGGCCTCAGTACGTTGCGGATTTTGTCAGGATGGTTAAGGGCTGGGCGCCTACAGCCGCTTGATCCAGATATTGCGCAAACTGATCTTGCCCGTGCCCTCGATCTCCACCCCGATAATCCCGCTCTTGCGGAATTTCGTCGGATCGTCGTCGAACAGAATCGACATTACGTGGCCATTGATGATGTGCGTCATCTGAGTGCCGCGCGCGATCACATGAAGCTGGTTCCAATCGTCGATTTTGACGTAACCGCCCAGTTCATCCTTATCTCCCAAGCGTGGCGAGTAGCCGTGGGCTCTTGCCTTCTTCCGTCCTCACTACCTGGCCTCGCCACGCGATAATCCCTCTGCCAGTCGCCTGCTCGTAATACTGGCCGCTATAGCGATTTTGGCCATCGAAATCGAACTGCGCGCCGAGCATGTCCCACTTGGCCTGGGACTCGCGCGAAGGCGGTGTGCCGCGCGGCGCGCCGCTGGGACACGTCCCCTGCACCGGCCGCGCGGGTGGAGACGGACGAGGCGTGGTGATGGCGCCGCGATACTGAATGCCGCTGTTCACCTGCGCGCCTTCGCCCTTCATCTCCATCTTCAATTCGAAGTCCGCCGCCTCACCCCCATGCCAGACCAGATAGATGGTGCCGGTGGGTTTTTCGCAGGTTGACTGGACCACGATTGCACCGTTCTCCACGTGCCAGTAATTCTTGTCGCCATCCCAGCCGTTCAGGGTCGACCCGTCGAACATGGAAGTCCAGCCGGTGTGGTCGTTGAAGTTGATCGGATCGGGCTGGCGGAATCCCTGGGAGGACGCCGGCGCTTGATAGAAAAGCAGAGTGGCGGCC
Source organism: Terriglobia bacterium (assembly GCA_963719785.1). Taxonomy (GTDB): domain Bacteria; phylum Acidobacteriota; class Terriglobia; order Bryobacterales; family Bryobacteraceae; genus BOG-234. The sequence continues at coordinate 56,016 of CAVRCX010000014.1, read as the reverse complement.
AGCGCGGCGGCCAGGTGCGTGAGGGCTTTCATACGGTTTTCGCTTTCTCCCATTGCCGGGACTTTGCCGATTTCAATACTGCGTCGGTGACATAGTCTGTACGCAGTGCATCGCGAAACGTGGGCGCGGCGCTTGTGCCCTCTCCGAGTGCCGTGATGAAATCGGCCGCCTGGTGGACAAACGTGTGCTCGTACCCGATTTGCAAACCGGGCACCCACCAATGCTTCATATAAGGCTGGTCGCTGTCGGTGACATGAATGCTTTTCCAGCCGCGCAATTTTCCCTCGTCGCGATGGTCGAAGTATTCGAGCCGGTGCAGATCGTGGAGATCCCATTTAATGGACGCGCGCTCGCCGTTGATCTCGAACGTATAGAGAGCCTTGTGCCCGCGGGCGTAACGCGTGGCTTCGAAGGTCGCCAGTGAGCCGTTGCTGAACCGCGCCAGGAAAAGGCTCGCATCGTCGATGGTCACTGGCTCTTCCTTGCCCGTCAGATTATGCCTGCGACTCTTGATAAACGTCTCAGTGGTTGCGGTCACTTCATCGATCTGGCCGTTCAGCCACATGGCCGTGTCGATGTTATGCGCCAGCAGATCGCCGGTCACGCCGCTTCCAGACACGCTCGCGTCCAGCCGCCACAGCCCTTCACCACCCTGCGGCAGGTCGGCGGAAATCGTCCAATCCTGCAGGAAAACAGTGCGGTAGTGAAAGATGCGCCCCAGTCGGCCCTCGTCAATCAACTGCTTCGCCATGGTGACGGCGGGCACGCGCCGGTAGTTGTACCAGACCATGTTCGCGACACCGGCATCCTCAACCGCCTTGACCATGGATTCCGATTCCGCGGGATTGCGGCCCAGCGGCTTCTCGCACATCACCATCTTGCCCGCCCTGGCTGCGGCGATGGCCACTTCTTCATGCGTATCGTTGGGGCTCGCGATGTCGATCACATCGATATCTTTCGCATCCACCAATTTGCGCCAATCGGTTTCGAAGGATTCATAGCCCCACTTACCGGCGAAGGCCTTGGCCTTTTCTCCATTGCGCGCACAGATGGTTTTAAGAACGGGCCGCAAGGGCAGATCGAAGAATTGGGGCGCCTGGCGAAACGCGTTCGAATGCGTGCGGCCCATGAAACCGCAGCCAATGACGCCGATATTCAGGGTCTTCATCTCAGTTCCACCCATGCGCGTCGCGCACCGCGATCATCGCCCGCAGAATATCGTTCCAGGTCCTCTGCTCGAGCATCACGGAGTTGGGGAACATGCACCCATCCCAACAGATGTGCGCAAACGCTTTGGTGACGTGGCCCGCATCGTCGCGCATCCAGGCGCCGGCATCGCGCACAATGTCGAGCCGTCCATTGGGGTCGGTGGCCTGGCAATGCCTGCCGGTCTTATCGTGCGAGCCCGATCCTTTCACCGTGCCATCGTTCTGCGCCACATGGAAATCGAAAGTCCAGGGACGCAGCGCGCCGGCCATTTTGCGATATGCCGCCGCCAGGGCATCGCGCTGTGACCACTCGAAATTCTCCGGCAGCAAGCGGTCTTCAGGCGCATTAAAACCCATGGTAAAGAGCATCGTGTGCGCCATGTCGGCCTGGAACCCGACGGTCTTAGGCATGCCGACTTCTTCCAGCAGTTCCACGTTGCGGCGCCAACTCTGCATGCCGCCCCAGCAGATCTCACCTTCCGCCGCGAGCCGTTCCCCGAAGCTTTCGGCGATGACGCCCGCTTCCCGAAACGTACGAGCAATCTTTTTCGTATTGCCGGCCGGGTCCTCGGCCCACGCGTCGACGCCGGTCGCCGAATCGATGCGAATCACACCGTATTTGCGCACGCCCAGATCGCGCAGTTTGCCGCCGATGATGCAGGACTTCTTCACCTGGGTGAGAAAGCGTGCGCGCTCCTCTTCATTGCCCATGGCCGACCCGCCTCCGGTTGGGGGCCAGACAGGCGCCACCAGCGACCCCGCTCGCAGATTCTTCGCCCGCAGTTTGTCCGCCAGCCTCGCCAGATCGTCGTCCGAAGAATCGATATCGGTGTGCGGCAGGGACAGAAAAAGATCGACGCCTTCGAAGCGGACGCCGTCGACTTCGGCCGCGGCGGTCAGATTCAGCATGGTGTCGAGGTCAATGGGCGGTTCTGAATCGGGGCCTTTGCCGACCAGTCCCGGCCACATGGCATTATGCAGAGCTGGATAAATATTCAAGCGCTGATCGTATCAAATCAGCACGGCGTCGAGGAGGGTCGCTGTCAAATGCTGGGGCGCTCGAATCGAATTTCCGATGCAGCGCGGCCGCTTCATCACATTCGAAGGTGTGGACGGGTGCGGCAAGACAGCCGTTTTCGGAGGTGGGAGTTTGAGCCGATATCAGCGAGTTCGAGCTTGCTCTCCTATGAGTGTTTTTTGCCGCCGGTATTTGTTCCTAACCTGTGTCCACACTCGGAGTGTGCGCCAGCGCTCACCACATGACCCTAAGTCCCGCTGCGCCAACATGACGAAGCCGCCGGGGTGCACCGCACACGTGATGCATCGAAAGCTTCCCGCCGGCGGGATATCTGGAACGAAGGGAGCGCTTCGGGAGACCCAAAGGGAATACGTTCAACGCCTAAGTACAGGTGAATCAGTGACCAGGTAGCCGTTTCAGCCTCTGGAAGTGCTTGCGACAAATCCTGACCGGTCGCGGGAGAAAGTCAGGTAGTATCACGGGATCCGAAAGGATCCGCCCCACCTCGAGGAGATTCCTCCCAAAAGAGCGGCCCTCGCCCTCGAAATAGCGTCCGGTTTCACGACTTAAGCAATACTCACTTTGCAATACCCATGCATCCTGGCGTTGGTGACGTCAGTATGCAGTCAAAGAGTTCGTAAATGAAAATCGAGCACTGGCCTCTTACAAGGCTTAAGGCTTATACCCGCACCCTCCGCAAGAATGATCACGCGGTCGAACGGATGGCGGAATCAATCAAGATATTTGGTTTCAAAGTCCCCATTCTCGCGCTCGGCAATGGTGAGGTTATCGACGGTCAGCTCCGGCTCAAGGGAGCGCAGAAGGCTGATGAATGGAGCGAGGCGAAAGTCAAAGCATTTCGCATCCTCGTGAATCGCTCGGCCACCTGGGCGGATTTCGACGCCGAGCTGGTTGCACTGGAACTCGAGGACCTCAAGGCGCTCGATTTCGATCTTGGCCTTACCGGCCCTTCTGTTGGAACACTACGGAGCGCGTAGCGAGCGTACCACGGTGTCGTGTCCTGTGTTGTGTCGTTGACACCCCGCGCCGCAAGGTTTATACTCGCCGCAACTAACCCAAAGGAGAGGCCTATGCAGTCGAAGAAGCCGGGTCGAAGAGGATTCCTGAAAAACAGCGCCAAACTCGCCGGTCTTGCCGCCGGCGGCACAGGAGTCTCGAAAGCAGCCGAGCAATTAACCAACACAAGTAAGCCTAAAGGTTACATGTCGGACGAGCAGATCGCCTATGGCGAGCGTTCCCACTATGTCACTTCCAAACGTCTCCCGGTTATGTCGCGTCATTCGCCGGATGAGTACGGGTTGATGTTTCACGTGCTGACGCCGCTGCAGGACTCGGTCGGTATCATCACGCCCTCCTCGCTCTTTTATTTCGCCACCCATCGCGGTGCCTATATCCCCGATATCGATCCCAAAGAGCACCGGCTGATGATTCACGGAATGGTCGACCGGCCCCTCATTTTTACCATGGACGACATTAAGCGGTTGCCGAGCGTGTCACGCGTTCATATGATCGAATGCCTGGGCAACCGCGCCAGTGCGGCCAACACCACGGTGCAGCAAACGCATGGACTGACCAGCTGCGCGGAATGGACCGGTGTGGAACTTTCACTGCTGCTCAGGGAAGCCGGCGTGCAGCCGGGCGCATCCCACATCATCGCCGAAGGCGACGAAGAAGTGAAAGGCAGTTCCTGTTTCGAACTCGCCAAGGCCATGGAAGACTGCATGGTGGTCTATGCGATGAACGGCGAACCGCTTCGCCCGCAGCAGGGTTTCCCTCTGCGCCTCGTGGCTCCCGGCCTCGAGGGTATTTTTCACACCAAATACCTCCGCCGCATTAAAGTAGTCGATAAGTACTATCTGACGTACAACGATTACGGCCATATCCAGGCCGATCCCAGAGCGGCTCAGCTTGCGAACCAGATCGGGCCGAAGTCCGTCATTACCTATCCTTCGGGTGGCCATAAGCTGCAGGGTCCGGGCTTTTATGAAATCAGCGGCCTCGCCTGGTCGGGTGCGGGAGCGGTTCGCAATGTTGAGGTTTCAACCGATGGTGGCCAAAGCTGGAAGCCGGCTGACCTGCGCTCTCCCGTCTTCCGCATCGCGCATGCGCGTTTTGCCTTTCCCTGGAAGTGGGACGGCAAACCCTGCACGCTTCTTTCACGTTGCACTGACGAACTCGGCACAAGGCAGCCATCGCGTGAGGAAGCGGGCAGGTACTTCAACGACCCGCCCGGCCGGACCCGCATACGCGGTAACGACAACAGCATTCAGCCCTGGAAAGTGGCTGCGGATGGGAGCGTGACCAATGGACTTGCCTAATCGGGTATTCCTCCTTGCCGGAGCTCTTCTCGTTTGCGGCGTCGCCCGGTCGCAAGCGCCCGACTATGGCGTGGGCCGCCCTGCCACCCAAACTGAAATCAGTACCTGGGATATCGTTATCAGCCCGGACGGGAAGGAACTTCCGCCGGGCCGCGGAACGTCGAAAGAAGGCGCGGCTATTTATCGGGTCAAGTGCGCGGGATGCCATGGAGCTGACGGCTACTCCAAAAATCACGCTCCCACTTTGATTCAAAGCAAGACGGCACGTTCGTCCGAAGGTGTGGTGCCCTGCCTCCAGCCTTGTGTGAATGACGCGAACACGCTGGCTGTGAACGCGCCCTACGCGACAATCATTTGGGATTACATTAACCGCGGCATGCCCCTCGGTAAGGAGGGAACGTTGAAAGCGGATGAAGTCTATTCCCTTTCGGCGTTTCTTCTCTTCCGCAACAATGTGATCCGGGAAGACGAAGTGATGACCGACAAGACGCTGCCCGCCGTTAAGATGCCGAATGCCAAAGGCTTCTCCATCCCCGTTTGGAAGCACGGGACGCCGCGACTTCCGGGTTATCCTTTCTAGAGAGGCTGGTACCGACTCCGCAATCGTTGAAGTTGACCCGGCGTTCTCGCCCGACGGAAAGTTCATCGCTTACGTCTACAGCCAGTCGGGCGCCGAGGAATCCAGATAACTTCCGCAATGCCGGTCTTTGGGGAGTTAACCCTGCCTTGCAGCACTTTCTGGGAGCCCCGCCATATGAAGAAATCCTGCTGCTTAATGCTGCTTGTTCTCCCATCCCGTCGCCGTAGAAGGGTGTTTTCACCGAAAGCCAAATCCGATTGCAGCGATCTCACCGCCGGGCGTTGGAGAAGTCCCAGGAGCGTGAGGAAAACAACCTATTAGGGTGCGAGGGAACAATCCACCTTCACGCGCCGATCAGCGCGCTCAACCCCACCACGGTTCGCCGTCTGCCCGATTGGCCTTCAGATATTCGTCATTCAGCATGATGCCGAGGCCGGGAGCCGTGTGTACCTGCATGAGGCCGTTCTTCACGACGGGAATGTTTCCAGTCGCCTCCGGAGCTTCGTCGTACCAGGGCCGGCACTCAATCCGCGGACAGTTGAAGACGCTGGCCCCGAACTGCTGGGAAGCGAGATTGAGTGCATAGCCGCTCACGTTGTGCAGGCAGATAGGCATGCGATAAGTAGCCGCCACATCGGCAATGATTTTGGTGCCCGTGATGCCGCCGGCGTGGACGAGGTCCATTTGCAGGTAATCGACCGCCGCATTCTGCATGAAAGGCAGGGTGCCTTCGATCAGCGCCAGGCTTTCGCCGGTGAGGAGGGGCACGCTGGTGTTGCGCCGCAGGGACGCCCAGGATTCGGAGTACTCGGGAGAAAGGGGGTCTTCGAAGAAGATGGGCTTGATCCCCTCCACCGCCCGGCCGACCCTGATGGCGCTGTTGAGATCGAGTTCGTTGTGGCAGTGGACATCGATGTCGACGTCCCATCCCAGCGCCTCGCGGGCGAGCTCATACACCCGCCGGACCTTGTCGGCTTCGCGCGGCCCGATGTTCGGCGTAAATTCCCCATTGCGGGCGGCAAGCGAGGGATGAATGTCGATTTTGAAGGCCCTGAAGCCGCCTTTGTACGATTTCAATACTTGTGCCCGGGCCGCCCACGAGTCTTTGTTGAGGTAATCGTTCTGCGCCTCGATGGGGGTGAGGTTGGCGGGTGGCGGCAGCAAATGGGAATAGGTATCGATCTCAGTCCGGAAGGGGCCGCCCAGCAGCCTGGAAACCGGCTGATTGAGAATCTTCCCCGCCAGGTCCCACAAGGCCATGTCGATCCCGCTGTAGGTGTTGATGTCGCGCGGCCGCTGGGCGTGCGCATAGAACATGTTATGGAAGTGAACGTGGATGGCGAGCGGATCCTTGCCGATCAAGCCCGTCGGCTGAGGGCCTCGCCCCGGGGCGCCTTCGAGCATGGCGATGGCCACCCGCGAGCCCGGGCCGCCTTCGGAAGGGCCATAGCCGACCAGACCGGAATCGGTCTCGATTTTGATCAGCGCGCGGGAATTCCCCCTGCTCTTGTTGTTCAATTGCAGCGCCTTGATGGCGGTGATCTTCACCTGACCCATGGCCGGGGCGGCGAGCGCTTCGTAGTGGGCCAAAGATGCGCCGATGGGCGCCGCCAGCGCCGTCTTTAAGAAGTTGCGTCTTGTAAGCACCATGACTGAATATCTCCTTATCTTTATCTCGCCGAATCTTTATCTCGCCGAAAGAAGCGGTAACTCGTATATGCTCATGCTGAGTTTGGGAACCGTCAGCCGGCCGGGCACAACCGTCAGCGGACTCTCCACGATGTCCACTACCAGGGGCTTGCCTGGCTCATTGTCGGCGGTCAGATCCGTACCGGCGATTCGCCATAACCGGCCCTTGTCCTGAACCGTCACGCCCTTGAGAGACACATCGATCTGTTGCTCGGACTCGGTCGGGTTCACGATCGCCACGGTCAGGGCTTTCCTGTCGGCCGTCAGAGCCGCCGCCGCATCCAGCGGATATGTATCGCTGCCCGAGGAGACCCTGGGCTTATCCACCCAGACCGTGCCCTTCACCTCGTGTTGCGGAGAGTTCCCAGTCACCTCCACCGGAATGGTCCCGAAATGCCGCCGGTAGAGTTCGAACATCAGCCCGATCGGCCGCACCGTCGCATCGGTCTTGCTGATGGCCAGCAGTTGGGGCGCCGCTGTGTACGCCGAAATGACGAACAGGTTCGAGTGCCGGAACATCTCATGCATCGCCTGGGCGCAGGCGAGCGGCGCGAACATCGCATTGCCGGGAGGGTTCGTGCCGCGTTCTCCGATCCATTCGGAGACCCATTCGTCGAGCGCGATCGGGTATTTATCCATGTTGAGAGCGGGGAATCGCCGCTGATACTCCCCCCAGGCCTCGATCACGGCGCGGACCGCATTGGCAATCTTCCGGGCGTGCGCAACCAGGGGCTCGTCCACCTTCACGTAGTCCTGTTTTTCGGCATCGAAGGCCATGTCCGCCGCGGAGGGATAGATGTGTTCGGCGGCCGCATCGAAGTAATCCGCCGAGTGGGCCAGCAGTGCGCCGGTAAAGTCCGCCGGCCCGCCGAATGCGGCAATGTGCTTTCCGGTGATGGCCAGCGCCGCGTGGCTCTGGCTGGTCTCAACGGGCGATGCCCCCGCCGTCACGATCTTGATATTCGGGTCCACCCGCCGCATCGCCTGGGCGAACATGTTGTGTTTGATTGCGTATTGCTCGGCGGACATGAAGCCCATTTGCGATGGGTTCCACATTTCATTGCCGATGTTCCACCAGGTCACCTTATAAGGCTCGGGATGCCCATTAGCAGCCCGCCACTTCCCCATCGGCGTGTTCACCGAACCGCTCACGTACTCAACCTCTTCGGCGGCTGAATGCGCGTCGCCGAAACCGGCATTCACGCAGATGTACGGTTCCATGTTGAGCAGCTTGTTGAGGACCATGTATTCGTCGATCCCCAGGTCGTTCTGCTGCACTTCGTTCCACGCGGGGTTCAGGCGCGGGGGCCGTTTGTCGGGATCGCCTATGGAATCCCGCCAGTCCCAGGCGGAAACCATATTCCCGCCCGGCCAGCGGAACATGGTGGGCCCGATCTTCCTCATCTCCGCGATCAGATCGGCGCGATAGCCGTTCACGTTGTCCGCCGGCATCAGCGACACGGCGCCGATGTGAAACGTCCCTCTCCCGGTTCCGGCGATTTCGAAGCGGGCGTCGTTGCTGTCCGCGAGAGCCGTGAAGGTCAGGGGAAACCTTGCGTATTCGGCTCGAAGCGCCTTGATGGGGATGGTCTGCCGGTCGCCCGGATTGGGCCCCCAAACGAGGCTGACCTTCACTTCCGCCCCAGCATCGGCCGCCATGATCACGCGGCCTGAGTATTTCCTCCCTTTGCGCAGTCCCAGGCCCGTCTGCTGGATCCCATGCGGCGTGTCGGCCTCCAGTTTCACCATGGGGCTGTGCTCACCCACGTAGACCTTCTGCCGGTCCATCAACACGAACTCGTCCGGGCCCAGGGGCCTCCATCTCGCCGCCGTGGCCCTTCTCCTGCGCCCCGGGGCAGGTTCGGGGTCCGTGCTCGAATCCACGGGATGAAAGAACTTCCGATCTCCGAGCATCTCGGCCCAAAAGCCGCCCTCGTTGTTGGCCTCATGAAGTTCCGTGAAAAAACCGAACATGTAAGGGGAGATGGGCGCACCAGCCCGGGTCGCATCCACCGTCATGGTAACTTGTTGGGCGTTCCCACCGGGGGCAAAAAACAGGGCGGCCATCGCCGCCGACAGGATACTGAATCCCTGCGTCGTCATGAGTCACCTCAATTCTTTACACTGCCAACCCGGATTGTAATCCCAACCACACCTGATTGGATCCCCCTTTCTTAAAAACTTTTGAATCAGACGGTCAAAGCAGTAAACTATTCCGCTTTCTGGTGGTTTTGTTTGCTTCCGGCGCGGTCCGCGACGGGACGGTCCACGCACCGAGGCAGATTTGCGTTACGCATCGATAATGCGCAAATCCTCCGCCAGTGATTCATTGGAGACGTGCTTGCCTGGAAGGACAGCGCCAGGTTCAGAGTAAGCGTGGAGCCCGACAGCGAGGCTGACGAGTTGGCCACATCAAGGGTGCACTGGGAGTTCGCCAGCAGCGGACCGGAGCCGAGCGTGCCGTCCATCGGCACGTTGCCGGCGAGGGAGCTGGCGAGGTCGGGGTCGAGAACGATGTTATTGTCGCCGAAATAAGTGAGGGCGCAGCCGTGATCGAAGAACTGCACGGTTCCGAAGGCGGTTGATGTGGTGAAGGCGTAAATGACCTGATCGCCGTTGGTTGCCGCGGCCGGCGGCGGGGCTGACCGATATGGGTTGAAAGACGAAGCTGATGTTCAAGGTCCCGGTCTGCTGCCAGCCGCAGGCAGTGGCCTGGCTCTGGGACTGCATGTAGATCATGTAGAGGGAGCTATTGCGGAATTGGTTGGTGAAGTCGATCCGATACCGGCGCATCTTGAGAGGTTACTGTTCTTGGGGTGCTTACGAAGGAGCTGCAACAAAACCGCGGGCGAAAACGCGCACTCCATAACGAGGAATCGTCAGTCCCAGCCATGGACACAATCTACGCTGGGGAGGCGCGGCGTAGCGCGATGCCTGAAGAAGACCGCGGCTATCGCCGCATGTCGCCGTTCTAAATTCGAATTTCCGATGCAGCGCGGCCGCTTCATCACATTCGAGGGTATGGACGGCTGCGGCAAGAAAGCCGTTTCGGAGATGGGAGTTTGAGCCGATATCAGCGAGTTCGAGCCTGTTCTCCCAGGAGGGTTTTTTACCGCCCCTATAAAAGGAGAGACACGGTATTTATTCCTAACCTGTGTCCACACTCTGAGCGTGCGCCGGCGCTCAACCGCATGACCCTAAGTCCCGCTGCGCCAACATGACGAAGCCGGCGGGTGCACTGCACGCGTGATGCATCGAAAGCTTCCCGCCGGCGGGATATCCGGAACGAAGGGAGCGCTTCGGGAGATCCAAAGGGAACACGTTCAACGCTTAAGTACAGGTGAATCAGTGCTCCGGTGCCCGTTTCAGCCTCTGGAAGTGCTGGCGACAAATCCTGACCGGTCGCGGGAGAAAGTCAGGTCCGACTCGGCAGGGTATACTGTGAATGTAAATCACGGGATCCGAAAGGATCCGCCCCACCTCGAGGAGATTCCTCCCAAAAGAGCGGCCCTCGCCCTCGAAATACAGCGTCCGGTTTCACGGCTTAAGCAATACTCACTTTGCAATACCCATGCATCCTGGCGTCGGTGACGTCAGGATGCAGTCAAAGAGTTCGTAAATGAAAATCGAGCACTGGCCTCTCACAAGGCTTAAGGCTTATACCCGCACCCTCCGCAAGAACGATCATGCGGTCGAACGGATGGCGGAATCGATCAAGACATTTGGTTTCAAAGTCCCCATTCTCGCGCTCGGCAATGGCGAGGTTATCGACGGTCACCTCCGGCTCAAGGGAGCGCAGAAGGCCGGGATCGAGGAGGTCCCGGTCGTGCTCTGTGATGAATGGAGCGAGGCGAAAGTCAAAGCATTTCGTCTCCTCGTGAATCGCTCGGCCACCTGGGCGGACTTCGACGCCGAGATGGTCGCACTGGAACTCGAGGAGCTCAAGGCCGTCGATTTCGATCTTAACCTTACCGGCTTCGACCCGCACGAAATCGACGAATATCTCTTCGGCGACCTCGCCGGCGGGAAAGATGAGGAGGCGCCGGCGGTCGCGGAACAAGCCGTGACCCGCCTCGGTGACCTCTGGATTCTGGGCACTCATCGTGTGTTGTGCGGCGATGCGACTTCCACCGAGGGGGTCGGTCGTCTGTTCGGATCGGCCGCGCCGGCGCTCATGGTGACGGACCCGCCCTACGGAGTCGAGTACGATCCGGGATGGCGCGAACGCGCCGGCCTGGGGGCGCCGCGGCAGTCCGGTGCGGTAGCGAACGACGATCGGGTCGACTGGACTGCGGCATACCGCTTATTTCCAGGCGACGTGGCTTACGTTTGGCACGCCGGTGTGCATGGATCGGCGGTGGTGGCCGGCCTCGAAGCCGCCGGCTTCCGGATTCGCGCCCAGATTGTCTGGGCGAAACAGCATTTCGCCCTGGGCCGAGGTGACTACCACTGGCAACACGAACCCTGCTGGTACGCGGTGCGGGAAGGAAAATCCTCGGGTTGGTCCGGAGACCGAACGCAATCGACCTTATGGGAGGTTGCGAACCTGAACCCTTTCGGGGGATCGTCAGAGGAAACCACCGGCCACGGTACCCAGAAACCGCTGGAACTGATGCGCCGGCCGATGCTCAATAATTCGGTTCGGGGGGCAATCGTCTATGACCCGTTTCTTGGTTCCGGGACGACGCTCATCGCCGCCGAGACGACGGAGCGTATCTGCTACGGTCTCGACATCGATCCTCGCTACGTGGATGTTGCGGTCCGACGCTGGCAACAAAGTACCGGAAAATCAGCCGTGCTCGAATCGGACGGCCGAGGTTTCGGGGAGGTGGCCGGGGCTCGGACAGATGTCAGCGCGGGGGAACAGTAATGCCGCGCCCGAAGCTTCAAGCGACCGATGCCAATCGAAAAATGGTCCGCATGATGGCAGCGTGTGGCATTGACCAGGAACAGATCGCCGCCAGAATCGGGATTCGGTCACCCAAGACGCTGCGCAAGCATTACCGCGAGGAAATCGACCGTGGGGCGACCGACGCGAACATGATGGTGGGGCAGACGCTTTTTAAGATGGCGACGTCCGGCGAGCATCCGGCGGCAACCATCTACTGGCTCAAATGCCGGGCCGGATGGAAAGAAACTCGCGGATTTGAGCCCGGGGCTATCGCTCCGCCACCCTTCATTGTGGCCTCCGAAAGAGGAGGCCCGGTATGAGCATGATAAGGCTCAAACCTCCGCAATGGGCGGTATTCAATGACGACGCGCGCTTCCGGGTGCTGGTGGCGGGACGGCGATTCGGGAAAACGTATCTCGCCTTAGTTGAGCTTTGTAAGGCGGCCTGGTCTCCAGGCCGTCTTGCCTGGTACGTGGCGCCGACCATCAAACAGGCTAAGCGCATTGCCTGGAAACCGCTCAAGGAAATGACCCGCCCCTACTGGAGGTCGAAGCCCAATGAAACCGATCTGAGAATCGAGCTGGTTGCGGGCGGGACGATCTGCCTGCGCGGCGCCGACAATTACGATTCACTACGGGGCTCAGGACTCGATTTTCTGATCCTCGATGAGTTCGCATCGTTCGCCCGGCAGGTGTGGCCTGAGGTGCTGCGTCCCATGCTGGCCGACCGGCAGGGGCGCGCGCTCTTCATCGGAACGCCGCGCGGTCACGACCACTTCTATGACCTCCACGAAACGGCACGTAACCAGGCGAATTGGTCGGTCTTTCAATACACCACCGCGCAGGGCGGTAACGTGGCTGCCGGGGAGCTCGAGAGTGCGGCGCGCGAGATGGACGAGCGCACTTTCCGTCAGGAGTTCAAAGCCAGCTTCGAGAATCAGACGGCAGGACTGGTTTACTACGCGTATGACCGAACTGCAAATATCCGGAAGGCAGTGTTCAACCCCCGGTTACCGGTGCTCTGGGCGCTCGACTTCAACGTTAATCCCATGTGTTCTGTGATTGGACAACGAGACGGGGACCGGGTGCAGGTGCTCGATGAAATCGTTCTTGCCGACTCGAATACTCCCGCGGCCTGCGAGGAGTTTCTCAGGCGTACGGCGGGGTGGAAGTCACAATATAACGGTCCGGTTCAGCTCGATATCTACGGCGATGCCACGGGAAACGGCCGCGCCTCTTCCGCATCGAGAACTGACTGGCAGATCGTAAAGGATGTTCTCGCCGCGAAAGGTCACGGATCTGTAAGGCAGTTCCATGTTTCGTCGGCAAATCCTACGGTGAAAGACCGAGTGAACTGCATGAACGCGTTGCTGCGCAATACCGTGGGCGAAAACCGTCTTACGATCGATCCACGCTGTCAGCAGCTGATTCTCGACTTCGAGAGAGTTCACTGGAAAATCGATCCGAGCGGCAACTCGCTCGACGACCTCGATAAATCGGATCCGGCGCGCACCCATGTAAGCGATGCGCTGGGCTATATGGTCGCGCGCGAGTTCGGTATGCGATCGAAGGGCGGGTCTATGCCGGGAATCCTGCGGTAGTTCGTACTCGAGGGCCATGCCTGTCATGCCGCGATCTCATCGCGGACGACGATTCGAAGCGGGCTTTTCGGCTGCAGGGTCGGAAACAGAGTCCGGCATCTGAACTACTGTCGCCGGCTGGCGTTTGATCTCGCGCGCTTCGGTGCGGCAGGTGAGTTCGACTCTCCTGCCCCCGAGATTCCGCAGCGCCCGCCTGGGCTCGCTGGGTGCAGCCCCAGGTTCGGTCTCGACCCGGCGAGCGGATGCGATCGACTCCGGCGTTTGACCTGAAAGATTCAAAGGAGAGCCGGGCATCTCGATCACTTCCGCCGGGCCACGTTCGATTACGCGCGATTCGAGGCAGTACATGACCTCGTATCGACTGCCGCCGACGTTCATCGTTACACGGCCCCTGAGAGTATCGTCGGGGGGATTCGGGCGTGGGGTTAAGGGCTCGGCGTCGGGCATTTCGGTGAGTGTGGCGCAAACTCCGCGCGATGGGGAACCTATGGACGCAAACTTTGAGTGCCCTGATCCGAGCCCGCTACGGACTTCGCCTCCCGAGTCGTACAGCGGGCAGTAATGTTGTCGGTTTCGTTTTCAATGGTAAATGTCTTCATGCTGTTGGTCCCTTCGCAGCGTTTGCCGCGGTGACCACATTGATCACCTGGGTCGCGGACAAACGCAAGCAAATTCTGCGGCAGAGCCAGGGTGACGCAGGATGGACGATGGTGCGCCGCACGCAGACGAGCGCGGGAGGGATCATATGAGGGGGTGTCTGTAAACGACCAGCGCGTCTTGCCGCATTAGCTTACCGAGTAGAGGACATCCCTCGTGCGCGGGCCGGCAACCGCCGCCCGATTTAGGCAAGGGGAGTCGATTCCGGAACTCATTGCATCGTAGAAATGGGGTTGTCCATCGCGGGATTGCCCCCCGGTTGGCGATTGCGGCCCGTCACCTTGATCTCACCGATGAACAGCCACTCGCAGAAATTCACGGTGATCCTCACCTGCGAGGCGATGACCGGCGTCCAGTTCGTCGCGGAGACCCATCCCACCGCGTAAAACAGTGGAGTATCAACTCCCACGTTCCGACCGTCTGGGCTTCCAAGTGGGAACCACGAAACCCCGTCATCGTGTGAATACTCCACCACGACGGCTTGGGGGAAATAGATCCCCGACTCGGTCGATCCCGCAAAGAGCGTCCGGACACCCGTGACAGCTCTCGGACCACCCAGGTCGATGTTCACTGTAACAGCTCCCGTGGCGTTGCCCTCGAACCCCACCCAATCGCCTGTGAGCGACTGGCCGAATCCGCCACCGGTGCCGTTTGTGAGCTTTGACGGGACAACATCGGCATAGCTCTGCGAGGGAGGGATGCTGTAGGAGACGGTACCGTCGGCGGGAAGTAGCGTGACCAATGAAGCATCTCCAGTATATTGCGCGAGGAGCATATCAGCTTCGACTGGAGTGTAAGTCGCTTCAGGCGACATGTCCCAACCGTACATGAACTGAATGACCTGGGACACGTACGGCGCTTCAGCGGCAATTTGTTGCCTAATGCGCGAGACCGGCGCCGGTTGCCAACCGTTCGCGCTTTTTGTTCCGGCAAGTGCAGACTGGAACGTTTCTGCGGTCGTCCAGAGTTGCACGGTTCCGGTTGCGATCGAGCTATCGAGGGCGGCTCGCATCTCTGAATAGTACTGCCCGAGTTCAGAGACTGCCGGGGCACCGGCCTGGACCCCGGCCCCGTCCTGAGGGGCAACAATGTCGACCCGCGACCCCGATGCGAGAACTGCGAGGTACGTTCCGGTTTCAGCGGCAGATAAACCCGGCATCACTCCCGATCCCGATTTCTTGAAGATCGGGGCTACAATGACCCGGGCGCGCGCATCAATCGTTTTCATCTGCGCCACATAAGTCCCGAGTTCGCTGATACCGTAATAAGTCGGCCCGTAGAATTGCACCCAATTGAGCCATAGCTCATGGCTGAAATACCAATTGCCGCCACCGGAATTGAGGCTGGGATGCGAGCCGTATCGCGCAAGGATTTCCCGCGCAATAACAGAGTCGTATTTGTGCAGAGCGAGGAACTCGTCACCGTTAGACCAGTCTTCGTAAGTTTGTAGCGATCCAACATAGACCTGTATCCCGAACTGATCGGCGGCGGTCAGCAGCGTTCCCAGATTGTCCGGCTGCGGCGGCACAGTCGGAAAAATGCCGCTCGGATAGATCAGCGTCGGGGGGTTCACCGTAAAACCGGTGCTGTCCTCCAGGCTCGGCATGAGAGTTCCGTCTCCGGGGAGGATGAGTATCTTATGGCCGAGCGCCGACTGGGTAGCCAATTCCTGCTTCCACATCTGCACAGTCGTGAAGTTACGATCAAACATGACGAAGGATCCCGTGAGTGAGGGACCTCTTACTTGCGCCTCCATAATCCCGAGACACGCACACAACGCCGTGAGCGTCCACGATCCGATTGTTAGTGTGTTTTTCAGAACGCGACCGAACCTCATTCCCCTCTTTATCGGCAAAAGCAAAAAAACACTTTAGCCGTGATCGCCCTCAACTTCGCGGCGGGACTCTGGCGGTTGATAGTTAATCAGGCCATTAGTCCGGCCAGTCAGCGCTACCGCACCGAACCAGCGATGTCACTCGCTCAAGCAGAGGAACGTCGATCTCCCGTTGCCCGATGCAGAACTTGCGACATCTGATTGACCCCATGCCCCCGGAGGTGGCAAATTCAGCTGGCGACAGGAGAGAACTCCGCAATCCCTGCCCCGCAGTGCGTCTGTTGGGCCAACGTGTCTGCTTTTCGCTATCGGAGCATCTGGACTGCAGTCCGGTTTCCTGCTTGCCGGAAAACGGCTGGCGCGGGCAGAGAGAACGCGGTTCCGCGAGATACACCGGAGACTTTGGCCATGTGCAGAAGGATGGAGCCTCTCCAGGATTTTGACCTCCGACCCGAACGAGCGTGGCGTGGGAAGAAATTGGAGGACCTGCTGGGCTGCCCATCCCGGTTGCTCTGGTCGAAGGGCTACAAGCAGGACACCTGCGCATCGGGGCGTGGAAGCAAAACCGCTACAGGTGCCCCAGCGCCGGGAAGCTGGTTACGGCCGGCACGGCCTTCCGCTCAGTAGAGCTAAAGAAGGCCGCGGGAAGGATAGCGCTCGCGTAGGCGATAGTTGAGGATGAGTGCGGTAATGGCTACGAGCACCGAACCGCTGGAACTGATGAGGGCTACGCTTACCGTGTTGTCCATTGATTCACTCCTTCGGTTTCTGCGCGGCCTTATCGCCCCACCGAGCCTTCGCCGCGGCGCTGGCGATAGCACTCCGCGCTTGTTTTGTTAATGCCTTGGCACGCGCTTTGCCGCCCCTGCTGCCCATCGCTTTCGCCGCTTCTGTCATTGCCGGATCTTTCTTCGCTGCCATCGACTTTGATCTTACATCCTTAGCGCAAAGAATCTCTTAGCGCCAACTATGACCTTACTACAAATGCCTTGCGCTAAGCAATGCTTAGCGGTATGCTTAATACACAGGAGAAGCCTTGATGTACAACCCCAACGAGTATCACCGAGACGACGATGAGCGCGACGAGCGCCGACGACGCGAAGCCGAACACGAGCGAGAGATCGAGCAGGATGAAATCCGCCTGCGGGAACTTCTCACAGAGGAAGAGATGGACCTCGTAGAGGTCGCAAACGGCTGGACGCGCGCCGTTCGGGTAAAGGAGGCAGCATGAGCACACAGCAACCCGGCGCGCCGTCCACGCGGTCGCCGAAGTTCAACCCAACCAATCTACCGGAGATCGGAGCGCCGTCGGTTTACATTGACCCTGAGACCGGCTGCACCCCAGCTGAAATGCAACAAGACGCTGTCTGCCCCAAAGGAAAGGTGGCGTAACCATGGCATCGGTCCAACAGAGAGAAGTGGTTAAGTTCGTGCCCAGCGTCCCGGTCGAGGTGGCGCTGAAATACGCCATGCCCGGCAAAGTTGTTTCGACGCGGAACGGTGAACGAGTGTTATTCACCCTGGCTGATAACCGGGTGATGTTCCTCGACCTGGGCGTCGCGCGGAAGGTCGAAGATCTCGGGGTGAACGTGCGCGAGAAGTTCTTCGTCTGCATGCCTCCCGGTGGAAACAAGGACGCCGAATGGAACGTCTGGCGCTCACCCGAAACGGCGAAGGCCGCAATCGAAGTGACCGCGCAGCCCGAGTTCGCATCGGCAGAAGAATCGCCGCTCGAACAGAAGCTCCGCGAATCGATTGAGCTGGTGAAACAGGGGAAGCTGGGAGAACTCGGAAATGGAACGTTTGCAGTGCCGGCCGGAGCGAGTGCGGGAACACCCGCCCCGGTGCAGTCCGGTGCCTCAAATAGACACCAAACGTTGAACAATGGCCATGGTAGCACCAACGGAAAAGACGGTAACGGGGCGCCCAAACATTCCGAGCAATCCGGACGGCCGGTGTGGGCGCAGTCGCTTCTGGAACAAGCCAACGCGCTGGTTGACATCTACGCAGACGCATTGAACAGCGCCAGCACCAAACACGGCAACCAGGTGAAACCAGAGGACGTGCGGTCACTGCTTGTGACGGTGTTCATTCAGCGCTCGAAAGTCGGGTCCTATGGAGCTTGACTTACGGGCTGTTGTCTGGCTGCTATGGAAACCCCATCTCGAGCGGAAGCCGTCGAGAGAGCGGCGGATATTGCGGGGCCCGCCTCGGGATGCCGCTTATCGGGCCTGGATTCGGACGTTGCCTTGTTCGATCTGCTCTGCACTGTGGCGAATCGAAGCCGCGCATACCGGTTACGACGGGGGAATGTCGATGAAACCTTCGGATTACTCATGTATTCCGCTCTGCAGGAATTGCCATACCACAGGGAGAGGAGCATACCACCGAATTGGAAGGCCGACCTTCGAGAGGATTTACGGCATTGATCTCGAGGCCCTGGTTAAATCGCTGAACGTCCGTTGGGCTGTGGAAAAGCGCGGAGGTGAAGCTGCATGTCGACCGTAACGACCGAATGGACGCTCTGCGACATCGAAGACCACCTTCTCGCGTTGACGGAATCGATGGAAACAGCAACTCCGGGCCAGGAACAGGAGTTTCTGGAGGACTTTTCGGCGGCGCTCACCAGCGCTGCCGAGAAGCGGGATCGGGTGGCGCATCATCTCGCACACCTCGAACAGCAGCAGGAGTTCGCGGCCAGGGAGATCTCTCGGCTCCAGAAATTCAGGAAGGAGCGTGAGGCGGCACAGGCCCGGCTCGAAGGCTACGTATCGTACTGCATCCGAACTCAGGGGAAAGACAAGGCTGGCAAATACAAGAGGCTGGAGGGTAACACAACAGTGATGTTCCTCCGCGGGTGCGCGGCATCGGTTGAAGTGAGGGATCTGAACGCTGTACCACTGGATTATCAAAGCGCCACGTTCACGTTGCGGGCGTCGATGCTCAACGACTTGCTCAATACCCTGGGGGAAGATTTCCGGGGGGAGGTCAGGGCTGAGATTGCCCGTACTCTGTCGCGGGTTGCCGACAAACGGGCGATCAGGCAGGCGATTGAGATGGGCATCGAAGTACCGGGCGCGGAACTGATCACCGGCAAAACCACTTTAGGGAGGAAGTAGCCCTGCAAGCTATTGGAAATTGAGGGGATTCGATTGGTGGTGTAAGGTTCGAACCATGCCCTCGTTCGTCTGGTTTGTGGCGATGGCAGTTCGGGTTGCCACAGCGTCCCTGAGTGGCCGTGATCGAGCCCGGCCGAACGTCGCCCAGTTGGAAAATCTGCTGGAGCAAGCCGGCGCGCTGCTGCTGCAAATCCTATAAAACATCTGGCATGGGCAGGCGTCCATAGCCGAAATCCGCTCGGTTGCAGGCGCAAAAAAAAACGTCACAGCCGCCCCCCATTCATGTCGCGCACCCTAGCAGCCCGTGGCGCAACTCGACTTTTTTCCTGGCCTGAGAAGAGGAATCACTTTACGATGGAGACATGTCATTGGGCAAGCGAGGGCCAGATGAGAAGCAGGAGCCGATCTGGATCGAAGCGGCTCGCCTTGCCACTCCCGCCGGCCACCCCTTCTATGAGCGTTTGAACCGGCTGTTGAGCAAGCGCGGATTCGACGCGTTCGCCGAATCGGCATGCGAATCGTTTTACGCGAAGGTGGGCCGTCCGGGTCTGGCGCCCGGAGTTTATTTTCGCGCACTTCTGGTCGGGTATTTCGAGGGCATAGATTCCGAGCGGGGTATCGCATGGCGGACAGCCGATTCGCTGGCCTTGCGGTCATTTCTGGGTTTTGAGCTGGGGCAGTCGACGCCGGATCATTCGACCATCTCGCGAACGCGCCGTCTGATCGATGTGGAAACGCATCGTAAAGTTTTCCTGTGGGTATTGGGCATGCTGGCGGAAGAAGGCTTGCTGAGAGGCAACACCGTCGCGGTGGACGGAACCACTCTGGAAGCCAACGCGGCGTTGCGCTCGATCGTCCGCCGGGATAACGGTCAGGGTTACGACGACTTTCTCAAAGGTCTGGCAAAAGAATCCGGCATCGAGACGCCTACCCGTGAGCAGTTGGCAAAGCTGGACCGCAAGCGGAAGAAAAAGGGCAATAACGACGACTGGAAGAACCCGCACGACCCGGATGCGCAGATCACAAGGATGAAAGATGGCCGTACGCATCTGGCCCACAAGGCAGAACATGCAGTGGATCTGGAAACGGGAGCCGTGCTGGCCGTGACCCTGCAGCCCGCCACCGCCGGTGATACCAATACGCTGCACGAAACACTGACACAGTGCGGCGAACATATTCGGGAAGTCGCGGCCGATACGGACAACAAAGCGGAGCAACTGAACCCGCAAGGTCCCGCCGAGCTGGTGCTCGACAAGGGCTATCACAGTAATGATGTGCTGATAGTTCTGAAAGAAGTCGCGGTTCGGAGCTACTGTTCCGAGCCGGACCGCGGCCGCCGGAACTGGATCGGCAAGGAAGCAGAGAAGTCAGCGGTATATCAGAACCGCCGGCGGATCCGAGGTGAGCGCGGAAAGCGCCTGTTGCGCCAGCGCGGCGAGCGAGTCGAACGAAGCTTCGCCCACATGTACGAAACCGGAGCCATGCGAAGAACCCACCTGCGGCGGCATGACAACATCATCAAACGGTTGCTCATTCACGCCGGTGCGTTCAACCTTGGACTGGTGATGCGAAAAATATCGGGGTGCGGAACCCCGAGAGGCTTGCAGGGAAGCCTGAATGCGCTTCTGTTCTTTGCTCAGCTGTTGTGGAGAGTCACTGTAGGCGCCCTACCGCGACCACGGCATCTATCAGAGCCTCGCGCGGTAACTTTGCCGGAAAACGCGACGCCTTTTCGGATACCTGCTCTTTGCCTGCATTCCGGCACTCCGTCTTTGAAAATCAGTTCAGCCACGGGCTGCTAGGGCTTATCCCTGTCCGGGTTCTACATAAGATAAACTTAGCTGAATCGGTCATATGACATTCTCACCAGGAGACAGTCTCAGCGCATATGAGATTCTCTCTCCGCTTGACTATACTGTCGCTGTTAAAGTTTAAGTCCTCCCGCAATACATCGCGGCAATGGGCGGTCTGCGTGCCCGCTTCGACCGCGATGTCCGTGGCGTCTCCAGTCTGAATCAAACCAGCCGGAATCGAACAGGAGGCGTGGAAATATGAAAGCTCCCGCACTGGCGGCCGTGATAGCGATGCTGGCGCTGCCTGTCTGTGGACATCGTTGCGGGCTGACACGGCCTATTCGGTGACAGTCGCCCCAACGGGTACATCGAGACCTATGAGTCTAGGCGGAAATTGCTTTTCGCAGGTACTCGTGGCCAGCTGGACCAGTTCGGTTGCCTTCAACAATGTCTCAATTTCCGCCGAGATCGGCGGCGACGATTCCTCAGCGAGCCTGGCGGCATTCCTCACCAATCAGAGGTGGGTCCAGGCGCCACTGCCGCCAATCAGATCGCATCGGTCACCCTGACGCCACCAGCACTGGACTCCGTTGGCGTATCGTTGTTCACGCGACTGAGCCTGGGTCCGGGCACCTACTACCTCGTGCTCAGCGGACCGGCCATAGAGACCTCGCCGGCTACGCCACGCAAGGGCGATTCATACAACGCCGGGCGCCCGCGCGTGTGGTCGCCCACGCCAGTACGCAGAATCGGCGTGCACCAGAGTTTCGACGTGTCGGCGGACGGCAAACGAGTGGTGATGTTCCCGGGACAGGCTGCCGAAAATGTCGGCGGCGATCTGCACGCGACGTTCCTGCTGAACTTCTTCGACGAGGTGCGGCGGAGGCTGCCTATGGGAAGTAACGATTCGTTTCATTCCGTAATCCGCCCTGCGCGCGGCTCTGCGCCACCGGAGCGGACGGGCTGTCCGTTCAGCTTTCCTGCCCGCCTTTCCTGTGGAATCCAGCTGGGGGATCTTTTGTTGAACTGGAAGCCGCCCGCCAAGTAGAGGACGAAACCGGGTAAAGAACGGGCGTTCCGGTTGGTAGCGAAAATAGTTTCCGAACAGCCGGTCGTGCGGGCGCTATCCACGAGCCGCGCGAAACGCGGCTTCCACGCAGGCCGGTCTCAGGGGACTCATTGCGCGATGTCGGGCCGCCGAATGCATACCGAGACGATCCAGACGCCCAATATTCGGGCGTGTCATACTTCTTCCATGGTTCGTGCAGCGCTTGTGCCGCTCTTTCTGGCAGCGACCCTCAGCCTTGCCCAGCAATCAACCCACGACCGCGCTCGCCTTCATCCGCCGGCAGCGCAGAACGCTAATCTGAAGACGGGGCCGGAAGTCGGCAACAGAATCCCTGTATTCGATCTGGTCGACCAGAACGGCAAACACCAAACCTTCGCCTCACTGCGGGGCCCCAGGGGTCTCGTGCTCGCCTTCATCCGTTCCGCCGATTGGTGACCCTGGTGCAAGACTGAGGTGGTCGACCTCAATGCTAAAGCCGAAGAGTTCCACAAAAAAGGTCTGAACGTCGCGACCATCTCCTATGACAGCGTGGCGATCCTGAAGGATTTCTCCGCTCGCAAGTCCGTCGCTATCCCAATGCTGTCCGACCCCGATTCGGCCGTCATCAAAGCCTTTGGCATCCTCAACACCAACGTGGAAGCCAACTCGCCGGTATACGGCATTCCGTTCCCGGGAACATATATTGTGGACGCGGCCGGCACCGTGAAATCGAAATACTTCCACGACGATTACACCGAGCGTTTCTCCGCCGGCAGCATACTCACCCGCGAGTTCGGCGAAAATGGCCAGCCAAAGACCGTCATTGATAACCCGCAGATCCGCTTGTCCTACTCCGCCAGCGATACCACCTTCGCCCCCGGCCATCGCATCACCCTGACCATCGACCTCGACTTCAAACCACGCATGCACGTCTACGCGCCCGGTGTGGAAGGCGGCTATATCCCTATTAGCTGGAAGTTGACCAATTCGCCCGCTTGGGCGGCTCTCGCGGCAGAATACCCGGCTTCGCACAAAGTGCATCTTCCGGCTATTAATGAAACCGTGCCGGTCTTCGACAGCCACATCCGCATCAAACGGGACATCATTATCGGCCAGGAGAAAGAAATTGCCTCCGCGCTGACGGCCGATCGAACACTCAAGGTCTCGGGCACGTTTCGCTACCAGGCTTGCGATGACAAGGAGTGTTTCAACCCGAAGGATATTCCGCTTGAGTGGACCTTCAAAATCGGCGCGTTGGAAACCGAGCGCGTCCCCGCAGAACTGCGCAAGCGGCCATAGGCAACAAGATTCCGCGATCACCGCTGACAGGCGGAGAAAGCATCCGCAGAACA
Source organism: Terriglobia bacterium (assembly GCA_963719785.1). Lineage (GTDB taxonomy): Bacteria > Acidobacteriota > Terriglobia > Bryobacterales > Bryobacteraceae > BOG-234. Next base: position 32,888 of record CAVRCX010000014.1, on the reverse strand, counting down.
GACTATTCCGTCAGTGCCTCAAACACCAGTTCGGTCGTGATCGCTATCGCCGGCATTAGTGTGCGATACACGGGGCATTTCTCAGCATAAAAGCCATGGACCCTGGTGGCGATCTCCCGATCCGACTCCTCGGCCTTCAACTTAAGGACGACGTGGATGCGGCGGATGACCAAGACATTGTCCTCCAACTCAACCTCGCCGACCGTCTCAGACACCAATCGCTCATTCGAGGCGTCTACGTGACGCGCCTCCAGCGCGCCTCCAAAGGTTCCGGTCAGTCAACCCGCAGCGGCGGCGACAATATAGTCCAGGGTAGTGGCGCGCGGCTCAAGGACTGCTGGCGGAACCTTGTAATGCTCCGCTATGGCTCCATGAACTCCGAAGATTACCGGCTGCGTTTCGGCCGGGAGATACGCCCGGCGAACGGGCCCCTTCACCCGCTCAATGCGCACATTTGACCGGTAAACCACTTCAGGCATGATGATCGAAGCGTATCACGGCGAGGCCATAGCGACATTCACGCACAGGAATAACTTCCGGAATGCCGGTCGCTCAGGAGTTATGATAGTTTCCGGAATGCCGGAGTCCGGGAGTTATCCGGTTCTTCATCGGATAAACTTATCTGAACTCTTCCAATGCCACTCTCAGCCGGCGATAAACTCGGCCACTACGAAATCGTCTCGATGCTTGGCAAGGGCGGGATGGGCGAAGTGTGGAAGGCGCACGATCCTCGGTTGGGCCTCCCGGCAAGCGTCCGTCGGCAATCGCCAAACCCGGTGCCCTGCGCCAGGCGCTGCTAAGGCTTGCCGCATTCGCCGGGGCAGCGGGAAGGACCTGTTTTTCTGCGCGCTCGCGCTTAGCCGATCCGACTGAGCAACTTCGCTGGGGGATATTCAATCGTGCGGGCGTCGTACTCAGCGCAACCAACCAAAACGAAGACCGGAAAATTGGGAGGAGGGCAAGATAACGTAAAATCCCCACCCTTCGCGGCTTCCTGCAAAGGGTGGGGTATACGTACCGAACGAAACATCGCTAAATTCTGTTGGCCCGGCCGTGGCAGGTGCCCGAGCCCGTGTCGTTGTAGGTAGACAAAGTCCCTGCAGGCGCTACAGGAGCTTCCAGCGCCGACTGGAAATTCCACGTGTAGCCGTTCGCAGTGAGCGTCAGGCCCATCACACCCCAGTAGTACCCGGTTGCCGCCTGGAGATTCGCCGCGTTGAAGTTCATTTGGCCGCCAGGACTGGACATTGTGTCGCCGCTGGTGACGACTGTATCGAGTGTCTCGCCGCCGGTGCCCACGATGAATTCGCTTATGCCCCGATTTGGATCGTAATTCCCGTTGGGGTCAAGGGGTCGGTAGTGGGCATAGAGGTGGTCGTGTCCGTTCAGCACCAGGTCGGCTCCATGCTGGTAGAGGACATTCCAAAAGGCCTGAGAGGTAACGCCCTCTTCGGTGATGCTGTTGGCAGCGCTGTACAGCGGCTGGTGCCAGTAGGCGAGTGTGCACGCGGCCGGATTCTCCGTCAGATCGTTTTCCAGCCATGCGAGTTCGGCGGCTAACCAGGAGCCTGTGGTCGAACAGCCGCCCGGCTGCGTCTCGCACTCTATATTCAGCGAGATCACGTGCCACGTGCCCAGATTATAGGAATACCAGCCATCTCCGACTCCGACCGGGCTCCCCGCCGGTATGGTTGATCCAATTCCACCCGACTCCTCGAAGTGCCCCGCCTGTCCATCAGGCCGCGGTATAGGTTGGGCGACGGGAGTGGTAGAGGCCGGATAGCCGCACCCCCCGTTACTCGGAGGGGTGATTGATGGGCACGGGTCCATCAGCGTAGTCGTCAGAGGAGCACCAGTGGCATCGATCTGGAAGCCGTTGAAGTAGGAGAAGTATCCGTAGCCGGCAACGCCGGTCTCACCATGCTCGTCATAAAACTCGTGGTTGCCTGGCGAGGGTCGCGTGATCATTTTGAAACCACCATACGTCAAGTCGTACGATTGCTCAAAGTCCGAATATTGGCCTACCTGGTATTGCAGATCTCCGACTATCGCGACGAGGTCAGGCTTCATATTCTCAATCTGATTCGCAGTGGCCTCCTGGGATTGCCACAGAGAGGCGCTGGTGTAGGGGGCCTTCGGGGTGAGGCAGTTTTCATGTGCAGCCTCACCTCCCGGCTCCGCCTCGCCTGGCTGGCAGGCGATGTCGCCAACCACCACAAGCAGGGGCGAGGGGCGCGTCGGTGCGTAAGGCCACGTATTGCCAGCGGCGTTTTGCGCCATTGCTCCGTTCGCAAATACCAACACCGAGGCGGCTGCCCCCATGAGCATTGGCGCTCGGAACCTGCTCCGGATCGTCTTCATGCAGTTCCTTCCTTTCGGGCTTGTAGCTGGATAGTTGCCAAGGTGAGAGCATATCCGTTCAATATTTCGCGTGTATTTCGATCATGTGAAAAATCCATAACACAGATTATTTGGGAGGTCGTTTAAACACATCGGCAAAACGGAATGTCCTTGACGCTTCCAGGGACTAAAGAGGCCTGCCGTAAGCGAATCCGTCGTCGATTCATAACGACCGAATTCAAGCTATGCCGCTGCACGGATGCACAACCGCAGGCTCCGCAGAATCGCCACCCCGCCCGTTTTGCAAGCCATGCGGTGCTCAGGCGTAGCGAAACAGCGCCTTGAAACCAAAGTCCATGTGCTGCTGGATATGGCAGTGAAACAGCGTGAGGCCCGGTTGGTCGGCGACCAGATCCACGGCGGCGCGTCCAAATGCGGGCACGACCACCGTATCTTTCCTGATGCCGGCAGTCGGCTTGCCGTTGAGCTCGACAAGCTCGAACAGGTGCCGGTGCATATGCAGCGGGTGAGAATCGTCGCTGCGATTGTGAAACACCAGCCGGTAGCGGCGTCCCTGCCGGAACACGAATTCCCGTTCATGCGGATATTCCTTGCCGTTGACGAGCCAGTGATTGATCCCATGGGGCCCACCAGGCACTTTCTCAAAGACCATGTCGATGGTCTCGTCCGGCGCGGGGTGCGGCGCGGTCGTGCCAAAGATTGTGTAGTCCCAGCGCGCCTTCGGAGGCGGAAGCCATCGCGCGCGCTGCTTCTGATTGGCGTATTCCACGACGATGCCCATGCCGGATTGCCGCGCGACACCACGCAGCTCGCCTAAAATCCAGACGCCCGGCCGATTCATCTCCACGATCGCATCCACGCGCTCGCCCGGAGCGATCTCAATCACATCGACCGGCTGAGGCGCAGGCACGGGATTGCCGTCGAGAGCGATCACCTGAAATCTGTGGCCGTAAAGCCCCACGCGATGAATTTGCGAAGGGCTGGCGTTGAGCAGGTGCATCAGGATGCGCTGCCCCTCCTGCACGCGGAGGGGCTCCCCCGCGTTGAGCATCTTGTCGTTGATCGAATAAAGAGGGGCGCCGACTTCGAGCCCGTTGGGACGCGGGTCCGGCGTAGCGGGTTTTTCGGGCATCGGGTCATTGGGATCATCCGCCGACTCCTCGTCCTGATCCATCGTGGTCAGAAAAGGCTGCCATTCACGCAGCGCCAGAAAGACTTCCTGATCGTAGCGCCCAGGGTCATTCGGGGAATCGATCATGAGAAAACCGAACTGGCCGGTGTAGGCGCCGCGATGCAGATCAAGCATGGCCTCGGTATGCGAGTGATACCATCGCGAACCCGCCGGCGTGGCCACCAATTGATAACGCCGGCGGCCATGCGGAGGCACCGGGGGTGTGCCTTCTTCCTCCGCCCCATCCACGTCCGAGGGAACGAACAAACCGTGCCAATGTACGTATTCAGGAACGTCCGTGTCGTTCACAACCTCTACGGCGACGCGCTGGCCCTCTCGCATCCGCAGCAAGGGACCGGGGACCTGGTTGCTGTAGCCGATAGTACTGAGCACAACCTGGGGTGACAACTCGACCATCATCGGTGCGATCCGCAGGGTGAAATCCGCCGCGCGCCCGGCGGCCTTCGGTTCCAGGGTCGCCCCCATCGGATGCGGTGGCGGCCCCGGAACCTGCGGGCGCGCCAGCGACTGAGCGAACGCGGGCCGCAGCTTGCCTGCCCCCGCCCCGATCACGGTGGCCCATCCAAGCCGCCCAAAATCCCTTCGATTCATTTGATCCTCATCCCGCCTGCAATGCCAGCGCCGGCGCGACCGCCAGAAGCTGCCGGTATTTCATCCGCAAGGGTACTTCGCCTTCGTTCACCTTCGTCCCTGCCTGGGTAATCGGCACCGAGGACCATACTACCCAACTTTCAAGGGTTTGTCCTGACGGGCAAACCGGAAGTAATCCGTTTGACCACCAACTCTACGTTTGCTTGCGAGTTGCCGATTCGGAGTTGGGAGTGTTGGGATCTGTGACGCCCGGCGCGTAGCCGGGCGCGTATCTCCGGCCTTTGCCTGAAGCCCCCCTTTTTCTCATGAACAGGAAACTGGGTTGCGTTCGGGCGGCCGGGGCACGTCGAATAGCCGACGGGAATCTTCAAAATTAAAGTCGCGTCTGAAAGCGACGTAAATCCATATTAAGAAGCCCGTTTTTCAAACGGTTAGCCGGATTAATCCTGGATGGTCGGGTGTACGGAAGTTATCTACACAACTTTACATTTCAAAAGCCGAAGCGCTGTTCGCGCTCCGGGGTTTCTGCGTGCTGAGGCGCGGCAAGGGACGGCTGCCCCTTGCCCCACACCCCATCCTCGCCACGACCATCCTGCCCTCGCTTCGACGACGCCTGATCGGTTTGCCTCCGGAATGGTGATCGGCTTCCCTCCGGAATCACTGATCGCCTTCAGCGGAATCCTCACCGAGTTGGCAGATTTCACTCGAGTAGCGGGGCCGGAGTAGCCCGATACCGGCGCATCTTGAGAGGTTACTGTTCCTGGGGTGCTTACGAAGGAGCTGCAACAAAACCGCGGGCGAAAACGCGCACTCCATAACGAGGAATCCTCAGTCCCAGCCACGGACACAATCTACGCTGGGGAGGCGCGGCGTGGCGCGATGCCTGAAGACCGCGGCTATCGCCGCATGTCGCCGTTCTAAAATCGAATTTCCGATGCATCGCGGCCGCTTCATCACATTCGAGGGCATGGACGGCTGCGGCAAGACCACACAACTCCGCCTGCTCGCCGTCGCGCTCCGGGAACGCGGCGTCGAAGTTGTCGAGACCGTGGAGCCCGGTGGCACCGAGATCGGCCGCCAGATCCGCCGCATCCTCCTCGATCCCGCCAATGCCGAGATCCACGCCCGCACGGAGCTGCTGCTCTATTTCGCCAGCCGCGCGCAGAATGTCGAGCAGGTGATCCGGCCGGCGCTGGTGGCGGGGAACACCGTTCTCTGCGATCGCTTCACCGACTCTACGCTGGTGTATCAGGGTTGCGGGCGCGGTCTTGATTCGCAGATCGTCCACGAACTCGATCGCATCGCGTGTCAGGGGCTAAGGCCGGACACCACGTTTTTGATCGACATCGATCCCACCACCAGCCTGGCGCGCGCCAAACATCGCAACCGGCATTCCGGCGGACCGGCGGAATCGCGCATCGACGAAGAGAGCGCCGCGTTCCATGAGCGCGTCAGGCAGGGCTACCTGGAGCTTGCCGCCGGCGAGCCTGCGCGATTCGTCGTCATCGACGGGCGCGCCACCATCGGCAAAGTTGCCAGGCGCATTCAGGAGGCATTGCTCGCGCATGTTTGAAAACTTCTGGGGCAATCGGCACGTGCAGATCGCGCTCGAAGGCATGATCGAGCGGGAGCGCATTCCGCAAACCATGCTGTTCGCAGGCCTCGAAGGCCTGGGCAAGGCCACGCTCGCTCGCCGTTTCGCCGCACGGCTGCTGGCGTCGCCGGACAAGATCGAGCATGACGATCTGAGCCTGGCGGAGAATGCTTCGTTAATTGCGGCGCGCGAAAAAATGCCCGCCGACAAACGCAACGACGATCCGCTGGTGTTCGCCTCGCATCCGGATTTCCTGACCTTTCCTCCCGACGGCCCACTGCGCCAGATCGGCATCCCGCAGATGCGTTTGTTGAAAGAACGCGCGCAGTACAAACCGCTGAAGGGTTCGCGGCGCGTGTTTTTAATCGACCAGGCGGATCGCGCGGGCGAGCAGGCGGCCAATTCGCTGCTGAAGACTTTGGAAGAGCCCCCCGATCATTTAATCCTGATCATGACCGCGGAGAACGTTTACGATCTGCTGCCGACGATCCGGTCGCGTTCCGTAATTCTGAATTTCTCTCCGCTGACGAACGAAGACATGCAGGAGTTCGCCCAATTCCGCAAGCTGGATAATGCCGAGCGAAGGATCGCGCTCTCGGGCGGGAGCCCCGGCGTGGCGGCGTCGCTCGATATCGAGTTATTTCAGAAGCGGCGCGCGTCGATGCTGGCGCTGCTGCGCACGGGGGCGGGAGTGGCGTCGTACGCATCGTGGCTGCCGGTTTCGGAAGCCCTGGGACGCAGTAAGAGCGAAAAGCTGGAGCTGTATCTCAAGCTTCTCTACGACTTGCTGAGGGACGTGACGGTGCTGCGCGAGGGAGGAACGGCCATCCGCAATTTCGATCTGCGGAATGAATTGAGCACGCTCGCGCCGCGTGTGTCACGAAAATGGATTATCGACGCGGTGAAGGGCGTCGATGAGATTGCGGGGCTACTGCGGCGCAATATTCAGAAGAGTATTGCGCTCGATGGCTTGTTAATGCGGATGCGGGCCGCGGCTTGATCAGGCGCGCACGGCGACCTGGGCGACTGGTGTCTCCTGGCCAGCCCGGCAGCGCACCGCGGTGTAGATCAACGGCGCCACGGCCAGCGCGGCGCAAAGCGGCCCGGCCGACGGCCAGATGCAGGCTGCCCACGCCATCGGAAACAGCCAGACCAGATTGATGACCGCAACGGCCAGGGTGGTTTTCAGATGGCCGCGGCGCCGCGCGGAGTGTTGATAGGCGTGGCTGCAATGCGCCACATACCAGCGCGCTCCGGCCCGGTAGCGGCGTATCAGTGTCACCATGGAGTCGACGATAAAAACAGCCAGCAGAATGAGCCAGGGCCAGAGCAGCCCGGGTTTTTCTTTGGCGGACGCAATGGCGAGAATGGCAAAGGCAAATCCGAGGAAACCGCTGCCCGCATCCCCCATGAAAAGTCTTGCCGGTGGCCAGTTGAACACGAGGAATCCTGCACTGGCCGCCGCCAGGACTGTGGAGGCCTGCGCCAGTCCGGCGAGTCCGCTCCACCCGAGCAGCAGTGCGCCCGCCCCTCCCGCGCAGACCGCTTCGACACCGGCAATCCCGTCGATGCCATCCATGAAGTTATAGAGGTTGATCATCCAGACTACGCCGATCAGCGCGAGGATGTGACCGGCCCAACCCCAGTTCAAGACAGTCCAGCCCAGGTGCAACTGCGCCATGCCGTCGATTTGCCAGAGCGCGAATCCGGCGGCAGCGAAGTGTATCGCCAGGCGCCAGCGCGCGGGTAAACGGAAATGGTCGTCGAGGAAGCCGGCCAGCGCCACGGCGAGGCCACCACCAGAGAGCGCCAGGACGAGGCTCGCGGCCAGCATGCCTTTCTGTTCGAGCCAATAAATCGCGAGGAGGAACACCAGAACAATGCTGATGCCCCCGCCACGCGGAGTGGGCGCGGAGTGCGAACTGCGTTCGTTGGGGACATCGAGAACGTTCCGGCTCACCAGGTATCGCCACACCAGCGCCGTTATAAGCGCGGCCACCAGGAAAGACACGAGGACGGTCATCATGCCGCCGACTTAGTTTCAAGGTACCAGCGGGCGGTGGCCGCCAAGCCGCTGTCGAGTGTCAGCGGGGGCTTCCATCCCAGCTTCTGCCGCGCCTTCTCGGAACTAACCACCAACGATCCGAACAGCCGGCCCACTGCGGCTTCTTTCCCTGTGAGCCGCGCGGCCAGGCGTAGGGCGGATTGGGGTACAGGGATAAACCGCGCCGATCGACCCAGTGCCTTCGCCATGCGGGCGACCAGTTCGCGTGTCGACACATCTTCTCCGTCGCTTGCCATAAACGTCTCGTTGGCGGCGCCGGGATGGCCCACGCACTGTACCAGAAGGTCCGCCAGATTCTCCACCCCAACCAGGCTGCGGCGGTTTGTATCGGGCAGAGGCAGCGGAATCCCGCGCTCAACTGTCTTCATCAGACGCAGGAAATTCGCCCGCACGCCGGGGCCGTATACCAAGGGCGGCCGCAGAATGGCGACTTCCATGCCAGTCCTCGCCCCAATATTTCGCAGGGCTTCCTCGGCTTCACGTTTCGAGACTCCGTAGGGATCCTGCGGAGCGGGTGCATCGTCCTCGGTGAATGGCTTCCCGGTGGTTGCTTCACCGTTAACTTTTACCGAACTCACATACACCATGCGGCGCACCCCGTGCTCAACGGCTGCGCGAGCCAACGCCACTGTACCCTCTACATTCACGCGACGAAATTCCTGCAGGGGATCCGCCGCATGGTCATCCATGACGTGGACGCGGGCGGCCAGGTGGACCACCACATCGACATTTTCGAGCGAGGCGCTGAGATCGGGATTTGCGCCCAGATCGCCGATGGCGGCCCGTTCATATGGACCCGGAATGTCGCTTCGCAAAGCCGCGCGTGGCGTGTAACCAGCTTCCGCAAGCCTCCGGCACACTACGCGCCCGACAAAACCGTTGGCGCCGGTGACGAGGACGCTGCTCATGCCTTCGGCAGGTCGCCGACACCATCCGCCGCGATGCCCGGACCGAGTGTCTCCTCGTAGAATCCGAGAAGCGCCGCAGTCACGCCTTCCTGCGAAAAACAACTATGCGCGCGTTTGCGTGCTGCCTGGCCGATCACCTCGCGCAGTTCCCCATCGCCTGCGAGAATGCGCATTTTTTCAACAAGGTCGCTGACATCTCTAGGGTTGTGCAGAAGTCCCGTTACTCCTTCCACAATGGCGTCGGTAATCCCGTATATTCTGGAGCCGAGCGCGGGGACACCGGCGGACGCCCCTTCGATGATGGTACTGCCGAAGCCTTCGCGATAGCTGGGAAGACAGAGCACGTCGCAGGCTGCCAGCCAGGATTGTGGCTCATCGGTATAGCCATGGAACCGAACCCGCGAAAGACACGGTGCACAGACCTCGCGAATTTCGGCTTCGAGGTGCTCCTCGTCGGGGCCGGCCAGGAACAGGTACGACCCGTCGTGCTCTTTCGCAAGCTGCGCGAATGCCTGCGCCAGGTCCAATAAACCCTTGTCGCGCTTCCATCGGCCCAAATAAAGAAACACGATGGCGGAGGCGGGCACATTGTGCCTGAGCCGAATGTCCGCGCGGACATCCGCGTTCGGACGAAAGCGTTCAATATCTACGCCGCTGAGGGAGCCCTGACCCAGCACCCGCGATTTACTCTCGCGGAACACGCCCTCTTTCACGAGAAACTCCCGCTGAGATCCGCTGTCTACAAGAACGTGCGTGGCCATGGCGGCGGTCCATTTATCCAGAGCCTTCAGAACGAATCGCGACACGCCGGAGCGATTTGCCCAGACCTGGCCGGTGAACGTGTGTATTCTTACTGGAACGCGCGCAAGCGCCGCAGCCGTCATCCCCAGCAGACCGCCCTTTGGGGAGAATGAATGCACGGCGTCGAACCGCTCTTCCCTGAAGTAGTGGTGCAAAGCCCGCAGCGCGCGAAGATCGTGAATCGGGGATGGCGCCCGCTCGATTCTAAGGTCCACCAGCGGCACTTCGATCCCGCGTTGGCGAAGCCAGTCGGGATCGCCCGCGCAATTGGTTACGACCGCGAGTCGGTAAATTCCGCTCAGCGCCGCGATTTGTTCTATGAGAAAAAACTTGATGATGAGCGGGCTCGAAACTACAAAGCAGACCGATTTAACTCGCTCGCGTTGCAATGTCATCCTGGCTCCATGCCCGGTGAACCGGATTCCCCGATCTCCCTTGGCAGTAGTTGCCAATCAGACCCGTCCGCTCGTATCCGGCCTCAAGGAAGCCCCGGTACAGCTACGTTGCCGAGCGTTGCCAGCAACTCCTCGGACTGAACAATCGATTGCGCCGGGATAGCGCTGTTGCGCGCACGCGCCAGCAGGCTGGACACCCGCGCGCCGGCCGCTGCGACGTAAATCGTCTGCTTCGCGCGGGATGAGGCGATCAGGGACCAGGTCCCGAGCCGCCCCACTATCGGCGGACCATAGCGGCGGAATATCCGGCGCTCGGTTCGGCAGCTCTCCGCGTACTTGCCGGACATTGGGCCGGTATAGTCCCTGTAGAACAACAACCGCTCCGCGAGGGTGGCGAATTCGTCCCTGCCGCTTGTCCGGCACCATAATTCGCGATCTTCGGCCCGTGGGAAGCCAGGGTCGTAGGGGTTGGCAAGGAACCAATCGCGCCGTGCCATTACCGTGGGGTGAACGAAGGGATTGCGGCGAAGTACTTTCCGTGGGTCCAGACTCCCCACCGGAGTCTCGCGTGCGCCGATGACCCGGTCCGCATCATCGATCACGTAGGCCCAGGTGCCGACGACCGCCACGCCGGGATGTCGATCGAGGAAGGCCAGTTGCCGGGCTATCCGCTCCGGGTGCATCAGATCGTCCGCGTCCATCCGGGCGACATAAGTGGTCTGGGCTATTTCGGCGATTTGGTTCAACCGGTAGACCAGGCCTCGATGGAAACCGTCAGCCAGGATCTTTACGCGAGGGTCGCGGATCCTTCGTACAATGTCGAGGCTGTTATCCGTAGACCCGTCATCCACCACCAGCAATTCCCACTTATCACAGGTCTGTGCGAATATCGACCTGAGCGTCGCGACCACCGTTCCGCCAACATTGAGCATCGGCAAGCCGATCGTCACCAGAGGCGTTCCGGAGTCTGGCATGACACCCGCCTCCACGATGGCGGAATCAGATTCTTCGGCGGACGCCGCTCACCCTGGTTCCAGGTTGTACCGCAGCAGACGATGCCGCCCCGCTCCATCCCCAACCAGGCCGCCCACCAGCTGAAGGTGCTGTTGGCGATGATGAAGTGCTTGCATCTGGTCATAAGCCGGAAGTCCTGAATATCGGATTCGCTCTGCACGAGTGCACCGCTCGGGCAGAAGGGCAGCAACTCGTCACGTATCCAGTCGGGGTCGTCGCCGAACAGAAAGAACCTGGCTGCAGGGCGTTCGGCGAGAATGGCATCCATGCAAGCCCGGTAATATGCTGTCGAGTACGCTCCGTAGTAACCACGCTCGGCCACAGTCAAGCCGTGATTCCGGCGTGCGTGAACGCCAACCGAATCGGTGCCCCCGATGCCCTCGGCATCGTCTGTCCGGACCTCCCCGTTAAGCAGTTCCAGGCGGAGGACCCGAGCGCAATCCGAGAAATACAGCGGGCTTTGCAGATAGTTGTCGAGAACCACCGGTTTACGGATGCGCAGATTGTGCAGGCAAGGATCGTGATACTCGCTCAGCCACTTAATCCGTAACAGTTCGCGACGCCAGAGGTATTTCGTGCGCAGGCTGCGCGGCGCCAGGGTAGATGCGCTGCCCGCGCTCAGCTTGACTGCCGCGATCGCAAACTTGTCGAGGGCGAACTGCCGATGGTAAGGATCGCCCGCGAACCCGGTCTCAATATCAACGTACAACCGCGCTCCGTTCCTCAGCGCGATTGCCCGCGCAGAGGCATATTGAAAAAGTTGGTTGCCCAGGCCGCCTCTCAGCCGAATGATGAGGGCGGGTTCCCGTTCATCGATCATGGTTGTTGAGGCGGACGGCTACAGCATTATGATAGCGAAATCAGGTGAAGGCGGGATCAGCGAGCGGCTGAGCCGGAGTAGCTGGAGGCGGAGGAGTCTTCGCGAAAGCCGAACGACTCTGACCCAGGGCCTGGGCCCGGTTCTCGCCGGCATACCGGCTCCCAATCCTCGTCGGTATAGAAAGTCGGCCACACATCCGCCGATCCTCGCCGGATACGCTCGATCTGTTCGGCTGAAAGACGATAAGCCCAACGATCGACGTTCTTTTGACTATCCAGTTTCGCCGCCGGTGGCGAGGGCGGATCAGGCCGCTCAACCGGGTTGCCCGCACGCGAATAAGCCTCAATCGTCTTCTTCACTCGTGACGTGTAATCGAGTCCCAGATGCCTGAAAATCTCCTCGAAACCGGCGGCCGGGGCTATCGACAGATCCTCGTGACGGATGAACAGCCAATCGGGATGCGTTTCCCGGTACTTCCTGATTGCGTAATGGTTTATTCGCCAGAGCAGCGTCCCTTCATCCACAATATCGCCCGTCCGTCGTGCGGCGCGCTCTATTTCCTCGCGAAAGGGCGCCAGGCGCTCCGCCATCAGTTCAGGCTGCTCCAGAAAGTGCGAAAAGCGGTGACGCCACTGCGCTTTGAGAAGGCTGTTGACAAACGCAGCGGGATGGCGGATCAAAACAACTACCTGAACATCGAACTTCGCGGCTATCCATTCAGCCGAAAAAAGCGCCAGTGGGTCTTTCAAGAGTCCTCTCCGCCCCTCCCGCCGATACAGAAGGCTGCGGCAGTAGTCAAGCGGCAGCTTCGCGCAATCTTTGATGCCGGTCAGCGATTTCACGCCGGCTACGACTCCGTATTTGAAGGCCAGAGTCTCCCGGAGGGCCGCTTCATAACGATGGTCGTTGTGATCTGAGACCCAAGTGTAGTATCGCTCCACCGGCGCATTGAAAATGCCGCGCGAGTGCCTGGGGTTGAAGGGCTCCCAGATGTAACCGATGGCAGGCGAGCTAGCCACCATCCTGCCGACCCATGTCGATCCCGATCTGTGCGAACCGGTAATCAGTATGGGTCGTCGAGATTCCTTGGACACGGGGATATTTTGAAGTCTCCTTCCGCCGACCATGAAGAAACGTAGGCGTCAGAATATTAAAGATTGTATAAGTACTTATCGTAGAGGCGGTTGGGTATCGTGTCAATAGGATTAATTCTGTTTGTCAGGATGTGTCTGGAAATGGTCCGGCGACAGGGCGGTAAAACGGAGCACGAATGTGCCGCAGTTCAAAGTAACGCAGAGGATCGTAACCATGGCCGCTCATTGACGGGCCAGCCTCCGGAGCCATCCAGGAAGAACTGTTCAGAATTCGCTTTCGACGCTCGTTTTAGGATGAATCCGGATCACGTCGTTCAAGACGGAGAACTCGTAGCCGGGGCGGGCGCGTTCAAAGAGTTCCCGCAGCTCATCCAGTGTGGGATAGTCCTGCGTGCCGTTAAAGCAACGCGCGTCGTCTATCAGGATTACGTGACCAGTGATCTTGTGTTCAAGAATGGCCTCCACTTCTATCATGACGGGGGTGTCGCTGTTTCCTTGCGCCGTGATGCCCGCAGAGTAGTGTCCGTCCAGCCAGAACAAACTCGGTCTGGAGATGTTGCTCAGAATCCGGGGCAAGACCTCTCCGCTGTCCCCCTGGAGAATCTGAATGTGGGGATATGCGCGAAAACGGCGTTGCGCTCTTCTTGCCAGGTCGGGGCCCAATTCAACGGAAATAATGCTCTCAAAACGATTCCTCATAGCATAGACCATATGCCCGAGGAATGTCCCCGTTTCTATGAGCGTAACGGTTCCAAAGGTTGACGCGTAGGCTGACAGAATACTTTGCTTCACGAGATGAGGAGGAGGGGCCGGCCTCCCTGCCTTTTGCCACAAAGCCATTTCCCGGCTGTCGTTCGCATGTTGCAGGAAGGTGCCGACGAATGAATCTGTCAACAGGTCGCGGATTTGCTCTTTTAAAGCTGTTGTCATGTAGCTTTTACCATTTAAGTGGAGGTGCGGCAATCTGTCGAGAACTGGGCGGGTCGGGCGCCGCAGGCGCCTCTTCGGGGCGTACCGCGACCTCTCAATAGCGTCGGGTCAGCCGATTGATTGCGTCGTAGCACAAGACCGACCAAAGGCCGCTTCCAGCCATTCCAGTGACGCTCGCTGCGGCTGAACCACATGCGTTTACATGCTTTAATTGAACAAGCATGCTTTCACAGGTCAGAGTCGGTATCGGAAGCGTACTGAAAGCTATCTACCACAAGCTTGTACCTGAGCGGGCTCGGGCGAAGTTGATGACAATCCGCCTGGCACGTTACTTCGAGGATGGACTGATCACGATTCACAATTGCGATTTTGTGGGCAACCCGCGCTTCCTTCGCGCCCTGGCGCTGGGCGAACAAACAAATTCATGGAAAGGCTGGCCGATACGCTGGAGAGCCTACGTCGTCTGCTGGTGCGCCGAGCATGCCAGCCGATTGCAGGGTGACTTCGTCGAGTGCGGAGTCTACAAAGGCGGCTACGCCCGAATGATTATCGATTATGCAGACTTGGCCGGCTCTGGAAAGCATATGCACTTATTCGATACGTTTAATGGGTTTGTGCCCGACTTGCTCCGGCCGGAAGAGACCAGAACGATCAATCTCCAGAGGTACTCCGAATGCCTTGCGGAGGTCAAAAGTACTTTCGCGCCATTTTCTTTTGTCAATATCATGGCGGGACCCGTGCCTTATACTCTGCCAGAGGCTGACATTCAGAAAGTGTGCTTTTTAAGTATCGACATGAATTGCGTCGAACCTGAGATCGCCGCCGCCGAATATTTCTGGCCGAAGATGGTGAGCGGGGCAGTGATGGTCCTGGACGATTATGGACAGAGCGCTCACATTGCCCAGAAGCTCGCCTTCGACGACTTCGCAAAAGCGCACGGGGTATCGGTACTTTGTCTGCCCACGAGCCAAGGGCTGATCTTCAAGCCTTAGTTCGTGGGCTGGGTAAAGAGGCGGCGGGGATGAGAATATTATCGCCGACCATCGTCTTGCCAGCAGAGGTATCCGAGGATGAGGGTCTGGAAGCAAACCCCTGCCAGTCCGGCGTACATTGCACCTCGCGCTCCCCAGCGCGGCACCAACAAAGCGCTCGCCACGGCGGTAATCGCGAGAATCATCAGAGATGCCACCAGCAGCGGACGGAACCGCCGGGACGCGGTCAGGCCGGTTCCCAGCAGCGATGACGTATTGCCGATAACCCCGACGGCAACCAAGCCAGTCACCAACTCAGCGGTTACCGCGCTCTGATGCCCGTACACCATGGCTACCAGGCGGACACCCCAAAACCATGCGCCGATCACCATGGTCAGCCCCACTAGCCCTGCAAAAAGCATCATTTGGCCCATCGCCGCTCGGAATTGTCCCGGGCTGCTGGTGAACATCCGCGCCAGGCGCGGAAGAGCCGTCTGACCCAGCGCGGTGTACACAAGACCAATGGCGCCGGACATTGCCGCGACGGCCGAAAACACTCCCAGTGCCCGATCGCCCCCGTAGCGCTCCAGCATAATCCGCGGCAGGCTGGTGGATAAGCTCAGCAGCAACAGCACGAAAGCCAGCGGCAGGCACAGTGCCGCCAACCGCCTGCATGCCAGCGCGAGCGGGACCAGCCGCGGTTGGGCGGACGACGATGCTGCCATGCGCAATGCGATGGGCCGCTCATAAATAAGCAGCACCAGAAACCAAGCCGCCGTCAAAGCAGCGACCGCCGCAGCGGCACTGCGAAATACCAACATAGTCAGAGCCAGCGCTGCCAACCCACATCCGCCCCGGATAACCATCGCTCGCGCAATAAGATCCAGCCTGTCGCGAAGCTGGAACAGCCCGTACAACACATCGCTGAACGAATCCACAGACCTTGAACAAGCGACGGCCAGAACTACCAGAACGGTGCCTCGTTGCCAGGGCATGAGCCACGACACAGCCGCTACGGCAACCAGCGAACAGACCGTACCCGCTAATCGAACGGTCACATAGTCCTCGAAACGGAACTCGCCAGTGCAATCCGTTGCCTGGACCGCGCGCACCTGCAGCCCGGTGAACGCGAAGATCGGCGTGCACACGGCGAGCCCCAGCGCGTACTGTCCGACCATCGCCATATCCCCCAGCCGCGCGATCGCCACCGTGATGAGCCATTGCGTTCCCGAAAAGACGACGTTGCCCGCCAACGTTGAGAGGATGTTCCGCCGGACCGTTGCCTCGGCAAGACTCAGGCTCGTGGCGGGATTCTCAATCGTGGCGGGCGTCATGCGCGCGTTGCCAAATCCCTGCCGCGGGACCACGCCCCCGCCGGTTGTGCCTTTTTCCGCCAAATGAACGCGCCCGGATAGGTGCCAGCCGCCGCCAAATTAGTCACGTCAGGCACGAACACCCCCTCCCTGAAACCGCATCGGGTATTCTGCTGAGTTCAACAGGGACGGGTTTCCCCAGGACATTATAGAGGCCTTCGCCCACCAACAACACGCGGTACTGATTGGGCTGATAGTAGGTGACGTTGACCGTCTCCCGAAACGCCGGCGCGGAACTGCCGGCACAGGTCGCCAACTGGCCATTCAGGGACACACCGCTGTTGGACCGGAGCTGACTCAGTCCGCTCTGCTTTCCCATGAACATGGCGACTGCCGCGCAAAGGAGGAAGTTATCACAATCGCCGCATCCCATACGTCAAACGATTGAACGTAGTGCGGATTGTGAATACGTCTACCGATCTAGCGGAGCGGGTTCTGCCCCTTCTGTGGACGCAGCAGTCTGTGTAGGGCACGCCGCGGGTGTTTGAGGCTAAACGTCAGGCGAAACAGCCATTTTTCGAGCAGCGTGTATTGGCCTGGATGCTTCTGAAGCAGCCGCGGAAGCGCCTGGACGCCAGCCTCCTTGAGCTCAAGCTCGTTGTGCCAGGGTAGTGCAATGGAGCCCAACCTGCTTGCTTGTGACAGAAACACGTGGCCGTCGTAGCCCACAAAAATCTGAGGCACGTCAGAGTCGTCTCGCATAACAGCCAGCGAATTGTCCGCGATATCGAACGCCCCAAAGTGTTCGGCGACCACAAACAGAAGATTGGTTGACGTGCACGCAACCAGTTGGTAGCCCTTCCGGCAGGCCAACTCCACGAGTGAAGCCGGGCTTGAACCGTGGGTTACGCCTTGCTTTTTTCTCTGCACGAACAAGGCCGAGTTTGACAGCGTACCATTGAACTCAATCAACACTAGTTTCGGCCGATACTCCTCCAACGCTTCCCAAGTGTAGTAGTCATTTCCATCGATGTCTATCGAGAGAAAATCGAATTCCTTCGGGATATCGCAACGAGACAACAGAACGTCGAGACAGTCGGACCTTGTAAAGCCAACAAAAGAGTTTATAAGAACATTTCTTCCGGATGCCCCGTGGGTCCGCAGCAGGTCGCGGAATTTGACCGGATCGGGCTCAATGAACACGCCTCTATAATTATGAGACTGTACCAGGTTGTAAGTATTGCTGTAATGTTTCCCATCCCAGGCTCCAAACTCTACACACCAGGAAGTACGTTGAGGGAGCAGACTTAACGCCTTAGCGATGATGCCATCCTCACCGAACTGCGACGTGACGTCGGAAGCGTAGCGGGAGAGCCAGCGACTTTGTTCCTGGAGTGCCTTAAGCATAATTATCAGTTATCCTGAGAAGGCTCATGAGGAGGACAACTCATCGGCGGGCGAGTTGCGAGGGTCGTTTCTTTCGATCATATTTGCTGCCCAGCCCAAGTGTCCGTACAATGGCCGCCTGGACGCCCGCGCAGGCGAAGGAGGCGCATGTCGCGCCTTCCGCCCCCCAGCGCGGAATCAACCAGACACTTGAACCGCGGTAACCAGGAGAACTGCCAGCGCCGCCACCAACTGCGGATGGTGCCACCGCGAGGCCGTCCGGCCGATATTCCTCGGCACCGCTCAGACTGGTCGCATTCTCAATGGTGGCAGGCCTCATGCGCGCGAAATTATCTCTCCCGGTTCCGCACCGTCAGATGCGCCGGGCCAGATCGGTGCTAGGCGTCCCCTTTTTTGCCGAATCGGCGCCTCAGGATGCCCGACCAGGGAGTGCAGAATAAAAACGATGCCTAGAAAGATCGGCGTTATCAAGCCGAGCAGAAAATTCGCCAGGTTCGCGATGAAGCATGAATAGACGCAGAAGCCGTACAACAACAGCCGAGGGTAGCTTATGCGTGCGCCCAGGCGGTTGTACGTCCACGCCATCAGCATGCCTGTCAGGAACGGCCCCAGAATGACTCCTATCCTGCCGAAATCCAGCACAAAGTAGTCCAAAAACGTATAGACATTCGTCGCGTCGGGCACATAGACCCACTCTCTGAAACCGATCGGGTACTCTTCCGCGTTCAAAAGGGACAGTTTTCCCAGCACATAATAGATACCTTCGCCCATAAAAAGCACGTTGTGCGGATTGGGCTGATAGTAATTGCCGTTGACCATTTCCTGGAACGCAGGCGCGGAACTGAAGGCGTAGGTCGCTAACTGGTCACTCAGCGACACATCGCTGTTGGATCCTACACGGATCAAAACGCTCTGCATTCCCATGAACATCGCGACGGCTGCACAAAGGAGCGTTCCAGCGTTAAACAGCACTTTCCGCCAAGGCGGCCGGAAGAGCGTCAACCACGCTACACCACCGAAAACGATCAACATGACGAACTGCACTCGCGAGAACATCACGAGGCTGAGGATGCCGGCGAAGACGCAAATGAAAGGTAAAATCCTTCTCGAAATCTGCCTTTGCCTGTAGAGATATATAGCAAGCGGCACGTAGTATATATAGGCAATGTGCCAAGCCTCGAAGAACCAGCCGACCCGCGAGGCCGTTTGGTTGGTCGCCGCATTGTCAAGACGGTTAGCGGCAAAAGAGTCCACAAGGCCATATTGATTCGCGCTGATTATGCCGGCCAGTCCCGTGGAACGGATCACCGCGACGGTATAGGCAGCGTGCATCAGCATCAAGCTCATGAGTACCAACTTGCCAATGCGCCCATCGACGGGAGTGATTTTTACGGTGCGAGGCGACCGCCGGATGACGGTCGCCGCCCCGAGCAAAAGCGCAATCCATGCGCCGTAAAACAGCAGTACTGTGTCCGGGGTCGGCTGGTAGGGGTTCTCGGTGAACCTGTACCACAGTTGCCCACCCAATACGGGCAGACTGAAGGAAGCCGAAAAAACGTTGGGAAACGAAAAGACGTCACGCGTCTTCTGCCACAGCCAGAACAGCAGCAGAACTACCATACTCAGGCCGAGAAAGTTGACGGTGGTATAGTCCATGGATGTGTTGGAGCTAGGTCTCCATCCTTGCTCTTATAGGTGCGTAGGCGGTCTTCAGCAAGAGGTCGACGCCGCGAACCAGCAGGAACAGGCTCTGTCCCAACCAGTTCGTTCCCAGATAATGCCGTAGATACAGAAGTTCACTGTTCACCTGCTGCAATTCGCGCCGCAGGGGGCGCCGGTGCCCCCGCATCCCGGTCGACACGCCCTGGATGTGATCGGCCACGACGGCGGTGCAAAGGCAGGCGGTAGTATTCCGGGATCGAATGCTTGCGCCGAGGATGTGCTCTTCCATGTAGAGGAATGTTCGGTCGTCAAGGTAGCCGATCGACTCGAGGAAGCGCCGGTCCAGCAGAAAGCAGGAACCATTAATAGTCTCGCAGTCGAACTGCGCCTCCAGTGGGAAAGGTCGCCGGTCCTCGTAGAGGTATTGACTGGTCATGCGGCGGCCGAATCCGGTGCGACGCAGCCAGCAACTGTGCGTCACCAACAACATCCAGAATCCAGGCAAGCGCCAAACCTGGCTGGCAGCGTTGGGTGGCACCGGGCTGTCAGGAGCGTGGATCAGCGGGCTGCAGGCCACCCTCTTCGGATCTTCCTGAAGAGCCTTCACGAGCTGCCGGATGGCGTTTGCGCGCGGGAATTTGATGTCGCTGTTAAGCGCCAGAATGTAATCCGGAACACGATCGGTTCGCAGACGCGCCCCAGCGTTGATGCCTCCGGCGTATCCTACGTTCTTCGGGCACCTGTGCAGTACAACCGGATACCCCGCGAGGCACTGCTGCAGGTTACGCCAGTCGTCTTCGGGAGAACGATTGTCAACAACCACGATTTCCACCTGACGAAGATAGTCCTGTGCGAGCAGCGATTGCACGCACCCAAGCGTCACGACTGCGCCGTTATAGTTCACGACGACGGCGCGAACCCGCGAACAGTCCGTCTGAGACTCGGCGGTAATATCGGGTAAGGTCTGCGGCAATGTCTTCATACCAGTGCGGTAACGGCAACCAAGTTCAAGCGACCCGTAAATCCAGAAGGACCGCAGCCAGCGGCTTCAACAACAGATGCACCGGACTTACGGAATCAGGTCATTTCTCTGCCGCGGCAACTTCTCTTGCGCCGACCCGGCTGGCGATCCATCCATAGGTCTTTTCTAAACCAACCCGCAGCGGAACGGAAGGCGACCACCCAAGCACCTCGCGGATGAGCCTGTTGTCCGAGTTTCTGCCCCTCACCCCCAGCGCCCCCGAAATGTGATTCACCCTGAGTTTCTTACCGGCGATATCCATCACTATGGCGGCGAGCAGGTTTATAGATACCATCTCGTCGGATCCGATGTTAACAGGCCCGGCTGAATTCGATTCCATCAGGCGGCGGACGCCTTCGAGGCACTCATCGATGTAAAGAAACGAGCGTGTTTGCTTGCCGTCGCCCCAGATTTCCATGGCGCCGCCATTGTCGGCTTCTGCGACTTTGCGGCAAATCGCGGCCGGCGCCTTCTCCCGGCCGCCTTGCCAGGTGCCTTCCGGCCCGAAGATATTGTGAAAACGGGCTATCCTGACGGAAATACCGTAGTTCCGCATGTAAGCCAGATACAACCGCTCACTGAAGAGCTTTTCCCATCCGTACTCGCTGTCCGGCGCCGCCGGGTAGGCAGAGTCCTCCGAACATTTTGGATTGTCGGGATCGAGCTGATTGTACTCGGGATAGATGCAGGCGGAGGAGGAATAGAAGAACTTGCGCACGCCCGCCAGTCTGCCGGCCTCGAGCATATTAAGGTTGATCGTCGCGGAATTGTGCATCACGCAGGCATCGTGCTCGCCGGTGAAAATATACCCGGCCCCGCCCATGTCCGCGGCGAGCTGATAAACTTCGTCGATACCCTGCACGGCCGCCGTTGCGACCCTCGGATCGCGAAGATCGCCGACTATGAACTCATCCGTCGGCAGTGCGGAGAACTCATGCTGCTTGAGGTCCACACCTCGAACCCAGAAGCCTTCGGCGTTCAACCGTTTTACCAGATGACCGCCGATGAAACCGCCAGCCCCTGCTACCAAGACACGCTTCAACTGCTTCCCTCCAAATTAGTTATACTGCATTCTCGCCGGCCGCGAACTCGAGAGTTAGTGAACGACACACACAAGGTCGGGATCGCCACCCGTGCGATAGAAAGCCCCGATCGATAATCCGCCCGCCAAGGCGGCGGCATTGTTTTTGTAAATGGGCAGGCCCACAACTCCCATTTTCGAACCCAGATCGGCGTCGGCTCCGACCGTAAAGTCACCTGTGGAGGGAGAAAATCTGCCCCGTGGCGTGTTGTTGGTGGAGAATACCAGCGGCTCATTCATCCCGCCAGCGTAGACCTCTCCCTCCCCCGCATGTGTGGGGGAACTGTCCCCGTATTGCCTGATCCCAGCCTCATTTCCTTGAGAGATAACCCTCCAGGCGCCGAACGATGTTGTGTTGATTACCGGCGTCCGGTTGGTCGCCTGGCCCGAAGCCATAAGACTGTAACTGCCGTTCGCTCCAGGCCCAATGTACACGTCGTTTCCAGACCGACTATCCAACCATAGCCCTCCGGTGCCGAAGGTATCGATGTGGCCGCCGCCCGCTCCGGTGTGCGAGAGTTGTAGATAATCAGCTGGGCTCGATTGGTTGCGCACCGTCAGCAGATTCTGGCCGGTCGATGCGTCGAACAGGCTCGGAATCTGGGTAAACGAGGACGTCACCGCACCCACACCTTCTAACTGCACCGTCGCGTTAGATGCCCACGCGGAACCCGTCGCAAGCGCACCGCCTGTTGGCACGTCAAAAACACCGCGGATGAAGCCAGACGCGCCGACGTTATTAATCGCCGTCTTGTTCCCGTTGCCATGCACGTCGATGAAGGTCTCAATCCCACTTACTAACATCCCTGTCCCGTTCCCGCTCACCTCTCCCTGGAAATGGTTCCCGGCGCCTTGAAGTCTAATGCCATAGTTTGAGTTCCCGGCGACAGTCATGTTCGTCATCTTTTCGTCACCGTCGTTTGCTGCCATTGTAATGCCGATGGGGCAACTCGTAGCCATGACGGACGTCCACGCCAGAGATCCGGCGCCAGGTCCCTCATTGAAGCACCCGGCTCCGGATGAGCCCTCTCCATAAGCGTTACCATCGCTGAATTCATCCGTGGTTCCAAGATAGAAAACAACCAGGTACCGTGCTCCTGTTTGGGTCCCCGCACTGGCCGTGAGAGTGCAGTGCGTGGAATCCCTGCACGACGAAATAGTGTAGGGTGTCTCTGCACCCGAAGGTCCGCCGACCTGGAAGCCGGCGCCCGGAACAAGGCCGGTAAACGTCGCTCCGGATACCCACGTGACCGACGTTCCCGAAATATTAACTGTGCCTTGGAGTAGCCTCGCTTCCCAGTCGATTCCCCAACTCGTGTCGAGCGTGCCAATCCATCCGTCGATTACCCCGTCGTTCGGCCCTTCGTACAGCCAGCCTTCCCCGTGATTGTTATACGTGCGGATATTGATGAAGTGCGCTCGCGTGTCTCCCCTTTTCGGATCGGCCGGGAAATAAGTGGTACCGGAACCATCCGAATATTCGGTTACGATCCCCCCACTGGCGGCGTTCTGGCAGACAACATCCTCCCAGTACATGGCCATTCCCCAAACGCGCACGCAATATCCGGATGAGTTGGTCGCCTTGTTACCGTCGATGGTAAGGCCTGTAATGCGGGTGAAATTGTCGCCTCGAGTTTCGGGAATTATCTGCGGAGTGTTGTCCAGCGCGAGGAAGTGCTTGCCCTGCACCACGTCCAGGTTGGAACCGGGAGCCGATTTCAGCGTGGTTGCCCCGGCGCCCGCCCCCCGCAGCCAGACGTTGCTGCCAATCCGGAAATTACAAATGTACGTCTTTCCGCCGAATTGAAGGATTCCGCCGCCGGCGGATTCCAGGTCATCTTCCGCCGCCTGGCACGCTCGGCTGTCGTTCGCCGTTCCGTTCCCGATCGCGCCATAATCCTCGACGCTGACAATCTCATGGAGTTTATCCTGCACACTGCGGCCGGCGAGCCCGACAGTGACCGTTTGGCCAAGCGCCGCGGAGCAAAAAATGGATGAAAGTATAAGTGAAGTTCTCATGCGCTTTGGGAGCAGACGAACGGAGCAAACCTGAATCCGCCAGCGCCTGCTACCAGAATACTGGTACTCGATTGCCCGGATCGCTGGATTCTCGCCAATAAATAAGCGATCACGGCCGATTTGAATTTATATTTCCAATGGTTTCATTTATTTAACGGTTTGAGCAACTCGGGCCGCACGCCCTGTCTGTGCATAATCGGCCATATGATCGGTATACGGCCAGAACGTGAAATGAGACGGTATTGTCTTCCCAGCGCACACGCAGGTGATTTTTTAAAGTGTGGGTACCAAACGAAACATGATGGGTGCCAGTCCACCAAAGCGGCAATGAAAATATGTTTTTTTGCAGAACGAACCCAGCAACCTGCTAAAAACAAAGGGGAGGCCATCCGACGACCCGATTATTTTCGGAAGAACCTGGGATTTTCACATAATCCGGCAATTCCAAGACAAAAGGCCCGATTTTGATCCCCTCAAACGGCCTCAAATGCCCTTGCCCGCGCCTTCTGGCTACTGGCGGATGCCTGACGCGACAAATCGGCGCTGGGAACATAATCCGGAACAATCTCACGCAACAGCGTCACCAATTCGCCAACGTCCCCAATGGCGCAGTTTTTTCGGAGGCCCCCCAATTGTACGCGAATTTGCTCCCACGGCATAACTGCTCCCGCGAACACGCGGATCTTCTGATGGTGAGTCGGGAGCAAGCCTTCCTCCTCGACGCTCAGTTCCTCGAACAGCTTCTCTCCCGGTCGTATACCGCTGAACTCGATAGTGATATCGTGTTCCGGCCGAAGACCGGAAAGCAGGATCAGATTGCGCGCCAGATCCACTATGCGCACCGGCGCTCCCATATCGAGCACGAAAATCTCCCCGCCCTTGCCCATAGTGGAAGCCTGCAGCACCAACTGGCAAGCCTCCGGAATCGTCATGAAAAACCGACGCATTTCGGGATGAGTCACCGTGATCGGGCCCCCGCGCGCAATCTGATCTTTGAAAATCGGCACCACGCTTCCGTTACTGCCCAGAACGTTGCCGAATCGCACCGAAACGTATCGCCCATCCGCGGGCTGAAGGGAACGCACCAGCAACTCCGCGATGCGCTTGGTCGCACCCATCACGTTGGTGGGACGCACCGCCTTGTCCGACGAAATCATCACGAAGTCTGCGATCCCATGTGTCCGTGCAGCTTCGACTACGTTCAGGGTTCCGAAAACATTGTTTTCGATGGCCTCGAAGATATGCGATTCCATCAACGGCACGTGCTTGTAAGCAGCCGCGTGGTAAACCACAGACGGCCGATATCTCTCGAACACCTCATCGAGCCGCGCGCGTTTCTGGATGCTGCCGATTTCGGCGTGGAACCGAAGATCGGGGAAGGTGCGCGCCAACTCCTGTTGCAGATTGAACACCGGGGATTCGGCTATCTCAAAGCCGACAATCGCCGCCGGTTTGAATCGAGCCACCTGCCTGCAAATCTCGGAGCCGATGGACCCGGCCGCCCCAGTCACAAGTACCACCTGACCTGCGAGCCAGTCCGAGATTCGGTCCTGCTCCAGACTTACCGGGCTCCGGCCCAGCAAGTCCTCCACCGCGACATCCCGGAGTTGGCGCGCAAGTCCGCTACCTTCCATCATCTCTGCGAGACTAGGTATCGTCTTATAAGGAATCCCGGCTGCCGTGCAGTTCTCGAGAATCTGCTTCATCACCGACCCAGTCGCGGCCGGAATCGCGATCAGGACCAGATCCACGCCGTGCTTGCTCGCGACCTGGTCGAGAGAGTTTCCATCGCCCAGCACCTTGACCCCGTTCAGGACCAATCCCAGCTTTCTCGGGTTATCGTCCAGAAAGCCGCAAACGTCGTAAGGAAGCGTCGTATTCTGACGCAGTTCGCGCAGGAGCGCGGCCCCTGCATCTCCGGCTCCATAGATGATCGTGCGCTTTCGATTACGTGGCTGATTGCGAGACCGCATCGCCTCGCTCATCAGACGGACGCTGACGCGCGAACCGACGGTAAGGCTTATACAGAGCAGAAGGTCGATCGCGTATACGGTCCTCGGGACGCCAAGATGCATCGGAACCAGGATAACCGCCGATACCAACGTGCCGAGCACGTTACTCCAGACCAGCAGCGTCAGATCCGTCATCGAGATGTAGCGGGCCCACCGTCGATCCAGACCCAGCACCTTGAAGCACAGCAACTTGACGGGCACCCACACAGACAGGGCCGAGATCAGTACCGCCTTCAGATAACGCGGAATGTTGAAGTCAAGCCGCAGCAGGAACGCCAGCCACGCTGCAAGAGCGATGGTAGCGATCTCAATCGAGTAAACCCCCAACGTGCGAACCAGCGCTCGCCTCGTATGAGATCGGGATTCAGGAGTCATGGGATGGCGTCGTCTTCAGTGGCTTGCCTTGGAAAGCGTTTTTGGGCACGCTACCGCTGTCCCACACCCGGCTGGGCAGGGTTGAAACTGTGGTCGATGATCCTAAATCCTACCAACCGTGTCGTACAAGCGTCAACAAAGTTATTAGTACGTTTGCATACGGTCAGAGTACGTTCTGATCGTGCGCAA
Source organism: Terriglobia bacterium (assembly GCA_963719785.1). GTDB lineage: Bacteria > Acidobacteriota > Terriglobia > Bryobacterales > Bryobacteraceae > BOG-234. The sequence continues at coordinate 7,073 of CAVRCX010000014.1, read as the reverse complement.
TCCGCGATAGCGGATCTGAAACCAGGCAATGCGCGCGAGCACGGCCAGCAACCGGATCGCGTCGATGGGCCGGTCGGTGATCTGAAATTGGAGCCAGCGGCCCCTGATCCGATCCCCGGGGGTATGCTCCTCCCCCTCCACGGACGAATTTTCAAAGGCGGCATAGATCCTCTCGTCGTAGTACCAATGCAGCCAGGTGCCTTTGCGTGGTGAGCCCGGGGGCAGGAGCGGATCGCCCCATCGGGCGCGGAATGCCGCATCCGTCAGGCTGACCACCCCTTGCAGGTGGTGACCCGCCGCGCGCGAAATTACTGCCGAACGCACCTCCAGCGACGTGGTCGACCAGACCTTATGCATCTCATAAAGATGGAAGATCGGCTTGAACCGATCATGGGCAACATGGAGTAAGAGCTGCAAAGCCTCGTCGGCCAGCCCCAACACACGCGCCGTTCCGCCCGGAAACTCGCACGGTTCAGACCTGTCGAAGAACTCGTCGACGGGTATGCCCAGGGGCCCATGACTGAGATGAAAATGCAACTCGACATGCAGCCTCGACGGATGCGACAGGGTGACGTGGTGGCTGCATGCGAACGCTTCCGCATCCGACACCTCGCGCGCGTAACCGGCGCTGACGAGGGCGTCGCAGGCACGCCTCAGATCGCGTCGCCGGACCGCGATATCCAGGTCGGCGGAAGGCCTGCGCAGAAAGGGCGGATTGTAATAACGCCGCGCGAGCAATGGCCCCTTGAGACATATCGTCTCAATGCCCGCATCGCTCAGCAGACCCAGAACGAACTTCAAATGATAAAGGCTGTTCTCATGGAGCGTCCAGCTGCGCGTCAGTATGCCGTCGCACCACTCCTTGTCGGATCGAGGCACGTGCAGGCGGGCGATGTGCGCGACGAGCGGCGCTACGCCGAACTGTTTCGCATACTTCCTGACCAGAGCCCACGATTCGGGATCGGCCACAACAGCCAGGTTAGGAGGTTCGGACAACAGCCTGGTTGTAAGTCCCAGGGCGCGCTGCGTCTCAGGGTCCATCAGGCCGGGAATTCTACGTTTTCGAAAAACTTGTAGTTATCCAGATTGGTCGCGGGCGCAAAGAAGCAGACCACCTTCATCTCCGTCTGCCCGTTGTTCTGTAACATGTGGACCTTGCCCTGCGGAAAGAGGACCACACTGCCTTCCCGCACCGGCGCGACCTCTCCTTCGATCATCACCCTGCCGCTGCCTGCGATGATATAAATCACTTCCTCGCCGTTCGGATGCGAGTGGGCCGGCCGCACCGTCTCACCCGGCGCCACTTTGATTACACATGCGGAAAGATGTTTTGCGCCCAGCAGTTCGGCATTCACCAGCCAGCGCAGATTGCGGCCGGGGAGGTCAAGGCCTTCCACGTCGTTCTCATGTAAGGTCGGCACGCTCATGTCAGACTCCTTTGGATCTCGTCCGCCAGTTGCGGCGGCGACAACCGGAACGCGTGCAGCAACTCCTCATACGTTCCGGAATGGATGAACTGCGGTTTCGCCTCGTGCGTCAGCGTATTCACCGTCAGCATCCGGCCCGGGCCTCTGCCGTGGCGCGCGATTACCTTAATGTAATTCTGCCAGATGAATCCGTTATTCTGTTCGGCAAACACCACCAGCTTGCCGGAGTCGCGCAGGCTCAGAAGGAAGTTTTCGTCGATAGAGGGCATGTCCACCACGCTGACGCCGACACCTCTCACGCCGCATTCCTGCGCGGCAGCGAGCGCTTCATGCACCCCGCGTCCGCTGCTGACAATCACGGCCGCATCGCCGGGATTTTCGTGCAGGATCTGCGCCTGTCCAAACTCGAACGAGTAGTCCGGGCCATAGAGTACACGCGAAGGCGCGCGCATCACCCGCACGTATACCAGGCCGCGATTGCCCGCCATGATCCACTTCATTACCTCAAGCAGCTGACGGGGACACGAGACATTGACGATCTTCAGATGGCCCACGCCATCGAACATGGTGACGTCGTCGTTACCCATGTGAGTGGCGCCGTTGGTGCGGGTTTCGAAGTCTGGCCCGGTGGCGAGGAAAGTCAGGTCCAGTCCGTGCCCCGCGCTGAGCCAACTCTCGGGCGCGGCGATCGATTCCAGGCGCTCCTGATGGCCCACCGCGATGCGCCGCAGCACCTGCCAATTGAAAAAGGGGCAGAAGGTGCTCACCCAGGTATTGCATCCGAGGGCCGCGAACGCCTCCCCGATGCTCATCATGTTGGCCTCGGCTACACCGACGTTTAACGCGCGTTTCTGATCGACCGCCGCAACGCCCGCTTCGAGGCCGCTGGTGCTGGCGAGATCGGCATCGATCGAAACTACGCGCTCATCCCGCGCGAAAACTTTCATGGCCGCTGTAATGATGTCGGACGCCGCGTATTCTTTCTTGCTGTCGATCGCAGGAAGCAGGGCCGCATCGTAGCGGATCTGCTTTGGACGCGGCGCCGCGCGTTCGGTCAGAACGGGGCCGACCACCGCGCGGGCATCGGAATTCGAAATCTCCAGATGCATGCTCCGCGCAATCTCCAACAACTTCTCCCTCACATCGGAATCGACAGCGCGATAGAATTCCGTGAAGTCTTCTACACGCGCCTCGCGGCGGCGCGATTGCATATCGATTTCCTGCTCCATCAGCGGATCGGGGATCACCACCTTATGGCGGTTCATGAAGTCCGAACATGCGCCGTGGCCTTTACTGCTGTGGCAGATAATCGCGGTTGGCTTGCCGTTGCGGGTGCCATAGCGGAACTGCTCGAGCGCCGCGTAGACGCCGTCGTACTGGGTGGCATCGACGCTGTGCACCTGCCAGTCGAACGATTCAAAAACAGCCTCAAGCCGCGGCGTGGGGAAAACCATGCGGCTGAAAATATCCAGCTGACCGTTGTTCTGGTCTACCAGGACGCACAGGTTATCCAGATGCTTCTGGCCGGCGAACATCACGGCCTCCCAGATGGTGCCCTCCTGCAGTTCGCCGTCGCCCGTAATCGTGTAGGAATCGAAGCGCGGATTGGTGCGCCCAGCGATAGCAAACCCCTCGGCGACCGACAGGCCCTGCCCCATGGGTCCGGTGGCGATTTGGATGCCGGGAAGCACTGGGCCGGGATGGCCATTCAGAATACTTTCCCAGGAGCGCGAATTCCTGAGCACCGGGCGATCGAAGTAACCAAGCTCCGCATAGATGGACGCAAGCGCCGCCACGGCGTGCCCTTTGCTGAGCACGAACATGTCCTGACCGCGGCGCGTCGGATCGACGATGTCGAGATTGAGGAAGCCGCCGTAGAACAGCGCGACCAGTGGAACGGTCGCCGAAAAAGCTCCCCCTGCGTGCAGACCCTTGTCCGCCGCATCGCGGCATTGCTCGAGCGTCAGCATGCGGATATCGGAATCCTTAATCTCAAGCAGTTTCAGGATTCCGCGCCGCAGCAAATGCGCGCGGCTTTCGGTAAAGCCCTGCGCGGCCGTGGTTGGTTTCTGGATAGCGCCTGTCACGTCCGTCAAGGTACTACAAAGCGAGCCCGCAAAGCCAGCGGACACCACTGATAAAATGGTGCGAATGGCAGATATCAAACGCCGCAAGTCCATCGCGGTGAACGTCGGCGGCGTGAAAGTGGGCGGCGCGAACCCCATCGTGGTTCAGTCCATGACCAACACGGACACAGCCGATGTAACGGCGACCGTCAACCAGATTATGGCGCTGGCGCGGGCGGGTTCCGAACTGGTGCGCGTAACCGTCAACACGGAAGCGGCGGCCGCGGCGGTGCCGAAGATCGTCGATACGCTGAACATGTTCGGCGTGCGCGTGCCGGTGATCGGCGACTTCCACTACAACGGCCACATTCTGCTCAAGAAGTACCCGGCATGCGCGCGGGCGCTGGCCAAGTACCGCATTAATCCGGGCAACGTCAACATCGGCAAGAAGCACGACGATAACTTTCGCACCATGATCGAAGCCGCCATAGAGTATGGCAAGCCGGTGCGCATCGGCGTGAACTGGGGATCGCTTGACGGCGCGCTGCTCACGCGCATGATGGATGAGAACAACAAGCTGCCGGAGCCGAAAGCGGCGCGCGAGGTTACGCTCGATGCCATCGTGGCCAGCGCTTTGCTCTCCGCCGAGGCGGCCGAGCGCCATGGGTTGCCCAAAGACCGGATCATCCTGAGCGCCAAGGTCAGCGGAGTGCAGGATCTGATCGACGCGTATCGGTCAATGGCCGCGCAGAGCGACTATGCCCTGCATCTTGGTTTGACCGAAGCCGGTCTGGGCTCGAAGGGCATTGTGGCGACGACGGCGGCGCTCGCGGTGTTACTGCAGGAGGGCATCGGCGACACCATCCGCGCTTCGCTGACGCCGCTGCCCAACGGCGATCGCACTGAAGAAGTAATCGTCAGCCAGCAGATACTGCAGTCGCTCGGCATCCGCAGTTTCTCCCCGCAGGTTACCGCGTGCCCCGGTTGCGGCCGGACTACCAGCACATTCTTCCAGGACATGGCGGACCAGATCCAGACCTATCTGCGCGAGAGCATGCCGCTTTGGAAGGGCCAGTTCGACGGCGTGGAGACTATGAAAGTCGCCGTGATGGGGTGCGTGGTGAATGGCCCGGGCGAATCGAAGCACGCCAACATCGGCATCTCTTTGCCGGGCACTTTCGAAGAGCCGGTGGCGCCGGTTTACATCGATGGCAAGCTCGCCATGACGCTGCGCGGCGATGCTATTGTGGCTGAGTTTATTGTCATTCTGAATAAGTACGTTCAGTCGCATTACCAGCCAGTCGAAACCGAAGAAGCGGTTCCGGCCTGATTGATGCCCCGCCATTTTACGCTCGATGAAGCTCGCGCGTTGCTGCCGGTGGTGGGCCGCGGCATACGCGATGCGGTGCAGGCGAAGGAGCGTTATCAGGCGGCCGAGACGTGGCTGCACGACCTGGGGCAGCGCATTATGATGCGCGGCGGCATGCTGGTGGATACCGCCGCGGCGGAAGCCTGGAAATCGCAGCGCGACAGCAACGGCCAGACCCTGCGCAGTTCCATGGAAAAGCTTGAGGAGACCGGCGTGGTGGTGAAAGATCTCGACATCGGGCTGGTCGATTTCCCTACGCTCTATCGCGGTGAAGAGGTTTATCTGTGCTGGCGCATGGATGAGCCGGATATCGATTACTGGCACGGCGTGCATGAGGGCTTCGCGGGCCGTAAAGAGATCGACCAGAGCTTCGTCGATAATCATCGCGGCGGCGACGCGGTATAGCGCCGTACGGCTACTGTACAGGCACTGGGACGCGCTGCGATAGACTGTTCGGGCAGGAGGCCAACGCGACTGTCGCTGATGTCGTTCGGGATGTCGCCGTTTGCACGTTTTTTCCGGCCTTCAGAGACGAAAGCCACCGAACCGCGCCGCGTTAGTGGCGATCGACTGCGACATCCAGGATTTCGACGCATCCCGAGAGTCTCAACACCCCGTGGTCCTGCTTCGAGACCGAGACGCGGTTCCACCTCTCAATGCTGGGAATGGAACCTAAATCGGATACATAGCTGAATTCGACTGCTTCATTCGGGTAAGATTGCGCGGCGTCGGCAAAAGGCCTGATCTCTAGGGTGCAAACGTGCAGGCCCCGGCGGATTCGGACATCCATCTCTGTTGCCGACGGGGATCCGCTAAATTTTCGCCCAGTCCCTTTTGCACCTGCGCCCAGGGTGACCACGGCTTCCCAGCCAAGACCAGCGGCGCAGGTTTCGTACATTACGGCTGACCTGGCAGTTGCGTTACGGGTTTGACGCAATGTCACGTTACCGATTACGACGGCCACCAGCGCAACGGCGATTGAAACCATTACGATCAGGGCAGCCCATTCGATATCCCAGAACCATACGTTTACAATTCCGGGCAGTGCGCAAACCCGGGCTTGGCATAATCGGCAACAGGAGGCGATGAAAAAGTCTCCGGCTGGTCGTGACATCGCTTGATTCAGCACCTGGGATACCTCATTAACCATTTCCTTGCCGGTGAACGACCGCTGCCCGCCCCCACATCGAAGGCTATCATCAAGTCAATACGAGAACATACAGATAGCAGCCATCCCGGGCGATGGCATCGGCAAAGAAGTGATTCCGGCGGGTCTTGAAGTGCTGGAGGTTTGCGCCCGCATGGAAGGCTTCGAACTGCAAGTCGAACACTTCGATTGGGGCTCGGACTATTACAGGAGACACGGCGTGATGATGCCGGCTGATGGCCTCGCGAAACTGCGCCCCTCCGACGCCATTTTCTTCGGAGCGGTGGGCGCTCCCGGCGTGCCCGATCACGTAACCCTGTGGGGGTTGCGTCTGGCCATCTGCCACCCCTACGATCAATACGCCAACGTACGGCCCACGCGGATTTTGCCGGGCATCCAGAGCCCATTGCGCAACGTGACGACGGCGGATCTCGATTGGGTGATCGTGCGCGAGACAGCGAGGCGATATGCGGGGCAGGGCGGGCATTCCATGCGGGCTCCCCGAAGAAGTGGCCACCGAGGTTGCCGTGTTCACGCGCGCCGGTGTCGCCCGCATCATGCGCTTTGCATTTGGAGCTCGCCAGTTCGCGGCCGCGCAAGCTGCTCACGGTGGTTACGAAATCGAATGCGCAGCGCAACGGCATGGTGATGTGGGATGAGATCGCCGCCGAGATCGCCGCCGAGTTTCCCGACGTTACGTGGGACAAGATGCTGGTGGATGCCCATGACCGTGCGCATGGCTCTGCAGCCGCGGTCAATCGATACCGTGGTGGCCACCAATCTTCATGCGGATATTCTGTCGGATCTGGCGGCGGCATTAGCGGGATCGCTCGGCATTGCGCCGACGGCGAATCTGAATCCGGAGCGGGCGTTCCCCTCGATGTTTGAGCCGATTCATGGATCGGCATTCGATATTACGGGCAAAGGGATCGCGAATCCATCGGCACGTTCTGGACGGCTGAGATGATGCTGCGGCATTTGGGAGAGATCGAGGCGGCGGCACGGCTGATGCGCGCCATCGAGGCGGCCACGGCGGATCCAAAGCTGCATACGCCGGACCTGGG
>CAVRCX010000013.1:0-792559 GCA_963719785.1 Terriglobia bacterium | reverse complement strand
TTCTAGGGCGCGGCGTCCATGATTTTCACTGGCGTCTATTATCAATGGTTTACGGCGGGGTCCTTGTGTTGTTTTGTACACACTTATCCACGCTTTTCACCTGCGACTATAGCCGCTGGCTCCCCTTCTGGCTCCCCTTGGTGGCATGGGGTGGCTCGACAGAATCGAACATCGTGGATAGGTCCGCAACTTCCTGCAGTTCCGGATATCCGAGCGCTTTCACTTCGCGCCGGCCGGGGCGTCCTTCTTTTGCCCGTTCTTTGCGGCCTTCCAGCGGGCAACCGCCGCCTTTTTTGCAACCGCCGAGCGTTGCTCCGAAGTCATCTTTTTCATGCGGGCTTTCGCGCCGCGGCGCCCAAGCTGCACAGCTGACGGATTCTTCTTTGCCATCTCCAACCCATGCTAAGCGCTGAGGTGAAAATAAGCAAGATTTCAGAATTGACATGCTGAGCGCTCAGCATGTATGCTTTTATGCGTAAAGGGTTCTTAATGTCCACAATACCCAGCAAAGCCAGAAAGTCAGGAAGAAAAAAAGCAGTCGATCATAGCGGGCTCCGGAGACCACTGGTGATCGTGAATGGCCAACGACCCGCGCTGACGGCAGCGCAGCAGGAGCTGATAGGAATTTTCGCCGACTATCTTAGGCGACTGCCGAAGTATGAGAAATGGGAGGATCGCGACGGCGTCATCAATAACATGCTCACCGCTCACTTCCGGGCGCGCAATCCTCTGTGGAAACCAGGCGACAGCGGCACACTATGTATCGCCGACCTCCAGACCAGCGAACAGAATCGGTTTCGCTTTTTGCTTACACACGCCGGCTGTCTCGACGGACGAGAGGAATCGCCCGACGAACGGAGCGGCCGCGCGGTACGTGCCATGAGAGAAGCCCTGCTGACCCATGTACGCCTCTATAATGATCTTCGGATGGAAAGCGGCCTTCCAGCCGAGCACCTTTTGAACATTCCGGTTACGCCGTTGGAAATCGCGGCGCAAGCCAGCTTCGAAGAGAATCACCAGGAGAACTAAACACAAAGGCCCTTCGGAGTAAGTGGGATATGATTGAACGCGATGAGTGACGAACCGAAGATCTGCCCGAAATGCGGCGAAGAGATGATCGAGCAGCCGGGAGACTATATCCTCCCGGGCCGCCCGTCCGAATCCCTGACCGACAAAACGACACGGCCTATGCCGGTTCGCCTGTTTACTTGCCTGAACTGTCGATTCGGAGAGATTTGGGGATGACACCCACAACCACAAGAGGTTCCCACGCTCTGTCAAGTTCCGCCTGCCTCAGAGCTGCGCAGTAGGCCTTTAAGGCCGGGTTCGCATCCTTTTCTTCCGGGGTATAGTAACGGCCATTCATCGGGGGAGGCCACGGTTCATCTGGATCTTTTTCGAACGCGGCGCTGACCCGGAATGCAGCCATGAACCCGACAACGAAATCGCTAGGAGTGACTAACTGCCTGATAACGTTTCCGGAGGGTTCAAGTTCGCGGACTGAGTACGGCTTCATTCCCGCACGGATGGCAGCAATAAAACGGGCCAAGACTTCCGGAGGAGCCCCTAGAAGAGGCCGCACCGCCTCGTTGTATGGGGTGAAGTCGGTCTCGACGGTGATCTCAAGATCCTTGCTGCTCATATTTTTTACCTGTTTCCTTTTCCAAAAATTGTGGACGCGAAGCATGCGGTGATCTGCATCCGTAGCTCACAACCTCACGAGTTTCCGTGTTGACCGAAGACGTGGCCACAGCGCCCCCGTAGCGCGCCACGGCGGCGCTAAGAGCACTGTGAGCGGTGGCGAGAGCAACCGCGCCCTCACTGGCGGCCGCGGCAACCTTGCGCACGGATATCGAAGCCTGATCCATCCCGCGCGCGATGCCCTGACCTGCGGTGCTGCCGGCTGTGCCGATCGTCGCCAGCTCGCCCTTGGCATTCGCCATATCGGCGCGCAGCTTTTCGGCGGAGGCGCGCAATTCAATGTAGACCGTCTTAACACTAGTCATCGGTTTTCCTTTATCGATTCAGGCTGTCCGCCAGTGATTCTTCGAACGCTTCGATTGCTCCGGCAGCCGAGGCCTCGGCAGCGGTCCGCATAAACGGATGCGACTTGACGCTTCCGACTTCTTTCCCTGCGTGGGTTACCTCGCGGTGGCCATACTCGACCATTCGAGCCACGAAGCCCTTAATGCCAAAACCAGTTTTTGCGGATCCGCTCAGCGATTCCGGATTGACCTCCACAGTGGTGGACAGATCCGCCCTCAATGAGCCATAAGTCTTTGAGCTCGTCGACACTTCGCATCTCGCGCCGGGAGGTCATGAAATTTCTTCGACGTGACCGCCGCCGGGCCGAGCGCATTAACAACCAAGTTCGCCATACTCAGCGAAACTCCCGGTTTGTGCGAGGATGCCCAATGACCTGCCCGGCCGCGTGATCGCGGCATGAGCCGTCGGCTACTACGGGCTTCGTGTGTACCGACGGACGAAAGCCATGCAGGGCGCTGAGCGGCGCGGCGGGGGTCATTCGAACATAGCGCCGGGAACCGCGGCCGATCCATTCCGCCCAGCCGCGACAGACCAACTCTTCCGCGCCCTCGACGGTCACGCGTTTGATGAGCAGATCCTCATGGCGTACTTCGACCATCTGTGTGACGCACTCCCGCTGCAGGCTGGCGGCAGAACGGCCCGCGAGTTTCGAGGCTTTCGCTTCAGGCGCCATGCCCGTCGCCCGCGGCGAGTTTCTGAAGGGCTCGCTCGGGAACCCGCAGGCTCCTGCCCAGCCTGACTGCTTCGAGTTCTCCCCGGTTGATGAGGTTGTAGGCTTGCGACTTGCTGATGTCGAGGCGCTTGGCAGCGACCGGCACACGATGCAGGAGCTTCTCTGTGGTCTGTGGTGGTTGCATGCGTTCATTTTGAACTTGACATCTCAGAAAGTAAAGGTTATTATCTACACTTAAGTACACTAAAAATGACACAAGCAGAGTCTCAGTCTCACGAATTGACAGCGCTGGGCGACCCGGATGGCGATATACATACAGTCATTCCCGGCGATCTGTGGACGGTACCCGGAAAAGTTTGGGTCGAAGGCGGCAAGCTTCTCTATGACCGCGGTACGCATGGGCCAGAAACTCGTCCCGGTCGAGGGATGTTCGCTGGATTCCTGAAATTGGGCGAAGCCGGCGACGATAAGATTCGAGAATATGCGGCAAAATGGGGCGTTCTGTCGATCTGCCGGCACCAACTGCCAAGCTCGCACTCCCGGTCCCACTTGAGGCCGGCCGGATGCGATCCGCTGGGATATCGGGATGATCCGCAACGCGAAACCTACGAGCCCATCGAGAAATGGAGGATGTTCTCAAGGCAGGCAGTGGCTTTACTCAAAATTTCCTACGCGTTGCGCCTAGGGCAGATTCCGTCGGATTTGGACTGGGCGACCGCTTATGAAAAAAACCCCGATGAGAGGGCAAGGAACGTGCCCAGAGATCCGGTTGCTGGAGCCATCCGACTTTCTCAAATAATCAACGAGTGGGTCGCCTTAGCGGCAGTCCGTCCCGTTTTCGAATGGCATGTTGGCTCCAAGCCATCCATCTCTTTTGGTTCAAGAGGCTTATTCGGCGCCATAGCTCTTCAGCTCTGTTTTGCGGTGAGCCAGAGCGACGGTTTTATTATTTGCACACACTGCAGAACGCCATTTCAGAAACGGGAGCGAGCGCCAAAAAGCGGCCAGCGGCCTTTTTGCCCTGAGTGCAGGGCGGGCGGTATCCCGAAGCGCTACTCAGCACACGACGCCCGAGAACGGAAGAAGAAGGAACAATCGCGCCAAAAACTGGTGACGTGACAAAAAAAATCCGCGCGATCTGCGCGCGCAGACAAGGCGGCGAAGAAAACGGAAACGGCTTCGACGGAAAGGAATGGATAAACAATAAATGTCAAAACGCGGTCAGAACGAAGGAAGTATTTTCGAGGAATCGCCGGGACGTTGGGTGGCGCTGGTAACACTTGGCTATGAAGTTCGCGACGGCGTGCGCCGTCGAGTCCGGAAGAAGTTCGTCTCTACCACCCGCGCTGCGGTTCAAAAGAAGCTGACCGCAGCGCTGCGCGAGCTCGACACGGGCGGCGTGGTGGCGATCGAGAAAGACACGCTCGGCGCATTCCTGAGGGCGTGGATCCCTTCGTTGCGCGCAAAGGGACGGTCTGAGAAGACGATTGAGAGCTACACGTGGATCGCGGAGCATCACATAATCCCGGAACTCGGTCACGTGCCGCTGCCGCGCCTGACGCAAGTGATGTTGAACGAATTCATGCACCGCAAGCTGGAGAGCGGTCTGTCTGCTCGCACCGTCGCCTATTGCCATGCAGTCATCCGCAGCGCCCTGAGCAAGGCGGAGCGCGATGGACTCGTAGGCCGCAATGTGGCGAAGCTTGCGGAGCCACCGAGCCAGCGAGCGCTACATCGGGTTGAGCCACTCTCGCCCGATGAAGCCCGCAAATTTCTGGCGTACGTTCAGGGTGATCGGCTCGAAGCGCTCTATTCCGTGGCTCTGGCGATCGGCCTCCGCCGCGGCGAAGCCCTCGGGCTCCAGTGGTCGAGCGTCGACCTCGACGCCGGCGCCTTGAGAGTCACCCAGACGATTCAGCGAATCAAAGGGCAGGGAATGGTCACCCGGCGCGCGGCAAAGACCGATAGCAGCATTCGCAGAGTCCCGCTGCCGGGCTTCGCGATCGCCGTGCTGCGCCGGCACTGGGAACGCTAAGAACAGGAACGTCAGTTTGCGGGATCAAGATGGACCGATGCCGGGCTGGTGTTTTGCTCGAACGTGGGAACGCCCATCGAACCGAGCAACCTTTCCCGTCATTTTCATGCCGTGCTCGATTCGCTGAAGATCGACCGCCGGCGTTTCCACGATCTGAGGCACACGGCCGCGAGCCTGCTGCTGGCTCAGGGAGCCACCCTGCATGACGTGAAAGAGATCCTCGGGCACTCCCAGATCTCACTCACCAGCGACCTGTACGGCCACGCTTACACGGCAGTGCTGAGACAGACGGTGGATCTTGTGGGCTCCATTTTGGCTCCCCAATTCCCGGTGGCTCCCTCGGTGGCTCCCCTCGCCGGAAACCGTAAGCCTCAGTAATCGATAAGTGCTTTAGAATCTGGAGCTGGCGGAGGGGATTGAACCCCCGACCCTCTGATTACAAATCAGATGCTCTACCAGCTGAGCTACGCCAGCGTCCGTGTGATTCCAGTGCTCCTTCATCGTAGCATCGGCGTTTCTCGATGCGCAGCACTTCGCCCTCTTTCCACTCGATGAGCACCTCGGCGAGCCGATGCGCGGCGTCCCGGTCGACCCCGGCCACGCAGCCGCACGGTGTACTCTCGGCGGGCTTGCGGCTCTGTTCCTGAATAATCCAGAACAGATCCAGAACATAAGCCGATACGACGGCGTCGCCGAGAAAGGTCGCCATCGGTCCCGCCGGTAAAACTTGATCGATAGCCCAACAAATGAACGAGGCAGCCAGAATCAGGCGCTTCACCAGTACTGCGCGGCTCGGCCGCAATCGAATCTGCAGGACAGCATAGGCGATGCCCCCGAGCGCTAACGGCAGCGAGCTAAGCCACGCGTTATGCGCCCGTGCCGACGTAAACGGCAGATTCGAAAGCAGGAGCAGCGCGGAGCAAACCAGTGCACACTTCGCGAGAAATTCGGCTGACGGCGTGATTTTCTTCAAAACTGTTCCGATGATAGAGAAACACGCCTGAGAAAGGCATGAAGAAACCATCCGTTCAGAATTGGAACGGTCAAAAACGGAATACCGGCCGAGTCTACAAATGCCAACGAAGGCCCACAAACCCGCCGTCGATCGTGTCGTACATGTACTCGGCCTGCGACGGTGAGCTCTTGAAGTGCAGAGCTCGGAAGCCGCCCACTACTTCGAGGCTCTTATGACGGTATGACACAGTCGCGAGCGCGTCCCAGAGGACGGCCCGATGCGGGATAGCAAAGCCCGAGGCCTCGGCTCTCAGCAATACATGGGGCGTGAGGGCGTATTCAGGCGCCAGCCCAAACGTGGGCCAAAGGATGGTTTCGCCTCCGAGCGCCGTGTTGCTCTGGGCAGTCCCCGTGCTCGTGGTCGCCGACGTCTTCAGCGGAGCGTCGATGGTGCTGCTGATCCCGACCCATTGAAATTCCCACAACGACCGTACGCGAAACTTCGAGACCGGAAACTTGTAGGGCCAGAGCAGATCCTCGTAGTACATCTTGGCGGATCGGAACTGGTACTGTGTGGAAAGGTAATCGCCCGGAAGGTATTGCGTGCCGTAAACCGTGGTTTCCTTGAGCGCGGTCTGGCTGCCGTCGCCCTTATTAAGGAACGCCTCGAGGTGTATGATTCCGGTGCGCGTGATGGGCATGCTGAAGTCGATGTTGGGGGTGATCGGATGGTCCTTCCCGAAGTCGTACAGGGAAGAATAGCCGGTAGCAGCCTTGCCGCCCTTCAGGTCGGGTCCGGTGCCTGGGAGCGTGGCCCACTCGTAGATCCCGAAGGTTATGGTCCGCGGATCGGGGTAATCCGGCACCTTGGGCTTTTTCGGGGCAGCCGCCGGAGGGACGGAAGCGGTGGTTGTGGGCGTGGTTTGCGATGGCGCCAGGGCCGGTGGCGTTGCTGCCGCGGGGGGCAGCTGCGCGGCCGCGGTCAGTGGAATCAGACAACTCAGGCACAAGGCCGCTGCACGAATGTCAAACAAATCGAATTGCTCCTCACCAGGTTGAACGAGGAAAGTGGCCCGCAGTCGTATGGTGACGCGAACCGTCACCCAGCAAAAGAGCCTCAGCGCCGCGAAGACGCGAAGGGCTTAAAACGTCAGCCCCTGATTTAATATCCTCTGTCAGATTGTATACGCAGCCCATCGCTGGCCGGATACAGCGAAGTTTCGGCCCCCTGCGTCTGGCGAAATTCAGGCCGCCTTCAAGCCTGCAATGATATCGATGGCTATGGCCCAATGGTCTTTGCGTGGGCTCGGCAGTGCGCCGATCTCAAATCCGCGGATCTCCGCCGCAGTCATGGAATCGAAGTACTCGGTGCGCAGCACTTCGCCGGTCTGGCTCAATACAGTTAGGCGCCACATAGCGGGACTATCTGAGCTTAGCCCAAACGACGGAAAAATTACTATCCCCTCAATAGGGGATGCATCGAAGGCTCTTCGCTAAGATCGTTGTAATGCCTGTATCCGTAAAAGACAACGTAGTTCTGGTAGTGGGCGCGTCGAGTGGCATGGGGCGCGAAACCGCCGTCCTGTTCGCGCGCGAAGGCGCTAAGGTGATGGCTTCCGCGCGCCGCGAAGACCGCCTGAGGGACCTGCAGCGTCAACTGGCCGACGAGGGGTATGAGATCGCCATCCACGCCGCCGACGCGTCCGATCCCGGGGCCATGGAGCAGCTGGCGCAGATGACCGAAGATGCGTTCGGCAGGATCGACACACTGGTGTATGCCACGGGGACCAATACTCCCGACCGCACCCTCGCTCGGCTCACTCCGGAAATCTGGAACAGGCTGTTGAGCGTGAATCTCAATGGAGCTTTTTACGCGACTCATGCGGTGTTGCCCCGTATGCGCACCCAGAAGGCGGGCTCCATCTTCTACATTTCGTCCGTGTCGGCGCTGACGCCGGACGTTTCGGGCGCTGCCTACCAGGCTTCGAAACGCGGTTTGACCGGTCTTGCCGGCGCCATCCGTATCGAGGAGAAAGACAATGGCATTCGAACCTGCCTGGTGTGTCCCGGCCTGGCCGACACCGAGATCCTGAATAATCGGCCGGTGAAACCGCCTGCAGAGATCCTGGCGAAGGCTCTGCAGGCGGAAGACATTGCGGAATTGATTGTGGATATTGCGAAACTGCCCCCACGCGCATGGGTGCCCGAAGTGCACCTGATGCCGGCGTGGGTCTGATGTCCCGTTACTGGTTCATCGCCATGGCGACGATGTGGACGCGGCGGTTCTTCTGCCAGCAGGCTTCATCATGCTCGTCGCAAAGTTGCTTCTCTTTGCCAAAGCTCACTGTGTTCAACTGATTGGCCGATACGCCGACGGAGACCAGGTAATCCTTGGCAGCTTTGGCGCGCGCTTCACCCAGCGCGAGGTTATATTCGGCCGAGCCGCGCTCGTCGCAGTATCCCTGAATAGTCAATTTGTAATCGGGATATTGGTTCATGATGGTGGCGAGCTCTTTCGAATCCGCATTCAGCGTGGAGACTGCATCCTGCCGCAGAGTGTGCTGGTTGTAGTTGAAATATGCGTCCTGAATGCGGCCGATCAGTTCGTCGATTCTGGCGCGCGTGGCGGCGTTTGGATAGCGCGACGGTGCGGTCTGCGCCACGGGTTGGGTTTGCTGCCGGGGTTGAGCCGGCTGTTGTCGGGCTACAGGCGCGGGTGCGGGAGCGGCGGCAGGGGCGGGCGGAGGCGGAGTGTTTACAGCGGTCTGTTTCTTCGCGCAGGCGCTTCCAAACAGACAGAGCGCCGCGGCGGCGGCGATAGTCGCATAAATGCTCTTAGTCATCGTAAATTAAATCCCTCATCCGCATTGTGCCTTTCGCGGGAACTCGAAACTATCCTGTCGGGACAGTATTTCCTGCACGGTATAAAAGATACGTGCGTGTCAGAATCCGCCCATTGACAGTACTTCTCGCCGGCTTCGGCGGGCTGCTGCTGTTCATTCTCGCCGCCGCCATCGGCACGCTGGTTCTGCTCGACCGTGTGCGCACCGAAGACACGCGCACGCGCCAGGCATTCATTACCAGACTCGGCGAGTTGGAACAGATCCGCGCGCAGATCTACCTCTCCGGCACTTACATCCGCGACTATCTGCTCTCACCCGACCCAAGCGGCGCCCACGAGCAGCGCGCCCGCCTCACCGGCATCGAGAACGAAACCCGCGCGGTGCTCGATCGCTATGAGCACTCGATCGATCCCGAGGAGCGCGATGCCTTTCAGGCGCTCAGAAACGAGATCGAATCCTACTGGCAGGTGATGCAGACAATCTTCGACTGGACGCCCCAGCAGCGCGACGAACTGCGCTACACCTTCTTCTATGAGCAACTGGTGCCGCGCCGGACGACGATGCTGCAGATTGCCGATGGCATCGCCGGTATCAACCAGCGTGGACTGACCCGCGCCGAAGAAAGCTTCGCGCGCTCGGCGGATAATCTGAGCTGGTCTCTTAAGGCGACATTCGGGGTCGCGCTGGCGGGCGGATTTCTTCTCGCGCTGGGCTCCATAGCCCTGATTCTGCGTCTCGAGAAAGAAGTGGAGCGGCGTCTGCAAGAGACCGCCGGGGCGCGCGCCGATCTGCAGGAACTCTCCGCCCGTCTGGTGGGCGCGCAGGAAGAAGAGCGCCGCAAGCTGGCGCGCGAACTTCACGACGAAGTCGGGCAATCGCTTTCCGCCATCATGATGGAGGCGAGTAACGCGGAACTGGCGGAGAATCCCGATGAAGCGCGGGAGCGCGTGAGGTCCATCGAGTCGATGGCAGGGAAGACGCTGAATGTCGTCCGCGATCTGGCGTTGCTGCTGCGCCCTTCCATGCTCGACGATTTCGGTCTTGTCCCGGCCCTGAACTGGCACGCGCGGGAGATGAGCAAGCGCACAGGCCTCGACATCCGCATCGACGCGGACGAAGATTCCGACACTCTGCCCGACGAACATAAGACGTGTGTATACCGTTTGGTGCAGGAGGCGCTCAACAATGCCGCGCGCCACTCCCATGCCCGGGCGCTGAACGTCACGGTGAAGCATGCGGGGGACCGTGTGTTGTTCTCGGTAAGGGACAATGGAGTCGGTTTCGACAAAAAAACAGTGCGGGGGCTCGGTCTACTGGGGATGGAAGAGCGTGTGCGGCGTCTGGGCGGCAAATTGACGATCGAGTCGGAACTGGGAACAGGCACCAATATTCAGGCAGAGCTTCCCCTTGCCGAAGTGGCCGCGGAGACGCAGACAAAATAATCCATGTCCATCCGCATTCTACTGGCTGACGACCACACTATCGTTCGCGATGGCCTGCGTGCTTTGCTCGAGAGGCAAGCCGATATGTCCGTGGTGGCGGAAGCAGCTGACGGACGAGAATGCGTGCAGTTGGCGGAACAGCACTCACCCGACGTCGTGATCATGGACGTGGCCATGCCGGAGATGAATGGAATCGAAGCGGCGCGCCGCATACTTTCGGCCAATCCGAAGACGTCCGTGCTGATTCTGAGCATGCATCGCGATGAGAGCTATGTGCTGCGTGCGCTGCGGGCCGGTGCGCGCGGCTACCTGTTGAAGGATTCGCCACGCGACGACGTGCTCAGTGCCATCCGCACCGTGGCCGCCGGCCGTTCGTATCTGAGCCGTCAGGTGAGTCAGATCCTGCAGGAGGATTACGTTCGGCAACTGGAGTCGCGCGGCCTCGAAGATAGCTACGACCTGCTGACGGACCGCGAGCGCGAGATTCTGCAATTGCTTGCCGAAGGTAAGGCGAATAAAGAAGTGGCGAACTTACTCAACATCAGCCCCACCACGGTGGAGACGCATCGCGCGCATATCCTGCAGAAGTTGTCGCTGCACAGTACGGCCGACCTGATTCTTTATGCGGTCAGGAAGCGTATTATCTGCTGATTGAATTTGACGCGCTCACAAAGCAGCCAGGACTTCTTCCGCGTGCCCCTCGGGCTTCACATTATTGAAGACCTTGGCGATCTTGCCGTTTTCGATGATGAAAGTAGTGCGCGCCACGCCCATCACTTTCTTGCCGTACATGTTCTTCTCTTTCATTACGCCGAACTTGTTGGCGATCTCTTTGCTGTCATCCGCCAGCAGCGTGAAATTCAGATCGAACTTTTCCTTGAACTTAGCCTGCGCGCTGGTGGTGTCGGGAGATACTCCGAGCACCGTAACGCCCTTCTTTGTGAACTTCTTGACTGTGTCGCGGAATTCGCATGACTCGATCGTGCAACCCGGAGTATCGGCGCGCGGATAGAAATAGAGAACGATCTTTTCGTTCTTATGTTGAGCGAGATCGAATTCCTCCCCCGTATCGGTGAGGACCTTAAACTCCGGAGCGGTATCGCCTTCTTTAAGCATTGGTACTCTCCTTATCCTAATTTTCGCCTTCAGGATTTCATTGACAGCGGCGGGGCTCGCCTGGCCGCGCGAGGCCTTCATCGCCTGGCCAACCAGAAAGCCGATCACCGTAGTCTTGCCGCCCCTGTATTGTTCCACCTGTTTGGGATTGCCCGCGATCACGTCATCGATTATCTTTTCCAGTGCCCCGGAATCCGTAATTGCTTTGAGACCTTCGCGTTCGACGATGACCGAGGGCGCCTCGCCCGATTCCAACATCTTCGGCAGAACATCCTTGGCCAGCTTGCCGGTCAGTTCGCCGCGCGCCACCATGCCCACCAGTTCACCCAGATGCCGCGCGGCAACAGGCGATTCATGAATCTCCTTGCCGATGGTTTTCAGCAGCCCCGCCAAATCGCCCATAACCCAGTTAGCCGCGGCTTTGGCGTCCTTCGCGATCTCGGCCACTTCCTCGAAAAACTCGGCGATGGCGCGGGTTGCGGTTAATACCTGCGCATCGTATTCACGCAATCCGTAGACCTGCTGGAAGCGGGCACGCTTGGCGCCAGGCAGCTCCGGCATCGTTTTACGAATTTCGGCCTGCCACTTTTCACTGACACGCAAGGGAACCAGATCGGGCTCTGGGAAGTAGCGATAGTCATGTGCCTGCTCCTTACTGCGCATGCCCACCGTGACGCCTGCATCGGGATTGTAGAGACGCGTTTCCTGATGGATTTTCCCACCGCCTTCGATAACCCCGACTTGCCGTGCGATTTCATAGTCGATAGCCTGTTTCAGGAATCGAAATGAGTTGAGATTCTTGACCTCGACCTTAGTGCCGAACTCAGGAGCTCCCTTGAGCCTGACCGACACATTGGCATCGCACCGCAGATGTCCCTTCTCCATGTCACAGGTAGAAACTTCCACGAACTGAATATTCTGCTTAAGTTCCGTTACATAGGCGAAAGCTTCGTCGGCGGAACGCATGTCGGGCTCGCTGACGATTTCGATGAGTGGCGTGCCGCTGCGGTTGAGATCCACATAGGTGAAGCGGTCGGAATCCCGGAAGCCCTCGTGCTGGCTCTTGCCGGCATCATCTTCCATGTGAACGCGGGTTACGCCGATGCGCCGCTGCACGCCATCGACGACAATATCCACCCAGCCGTGCTCGGCGAGTGGCTCGTCGTACATCGAAATCTGGTAGCCCTTGGGCAGATCCGGATAGAAATAGTTCTTGCGCGCGAATCGCGACAGGGGCCGGACGGCGCAGTTCAGCGCCAGGGCGCCTTTAATGCCAAGCTCCACAGCTTCCCGGCTCAGCACCGGCAGCGCGCCGGGGAGTCCCAGGCAAACGGGACAGACGTTAGTGTTGGGAGAAGCGCCGAAACTGGTGGGGCATCCGCAGAAAATCTTGGTTCGCGTGGCCAGTTGGACGTGGACCTCGAGACCGATCACCGGCTCATATTTGGCAATCCATTCGGGGGGCGCAATGTCCATGTTTGAGGTGGGCAGGGTCGCGGTCTGCATAATCTTCTCCAGTGTAGTGCCTGGGCTTCTATGCCTGAACTGCCATACCCGAACTGCAATGTTATGATGCGCCATAGCGGCGATCTTGACCCTTGACCGGAAACCCCGACCCGGCGCGCTCCTTCGGCAACTTGGCCTGGTGAGCGCCACGGCGCTCGTGGTTTCGAACATGATCGGAACCGGGATTTTCACCACCACCGGTTTCATGATCGGCGATCTCGGCGACGCGCGCATCGTGCTGCTGGTCTGGCTGGTGGGAGCGCTCTTCGCCCTCTGCGGCGCCCTCACTTACTCGGAACTCGGCGTCAATTTTCCGAGTTCCGGCGGCGAATACGTGTATCTTACCCGCGCTTTCGGTCCGGCGTGGGGATTCATGACAGGCTGGATCTCATTCTTCGCGGGCTTTTCCGCGCCGGTCGCAGCAGCGGCGCTGGCTTTTGCAGATTATGTGGGCTATTTCAATCCTGAGCTCAGCCAGGCAAACGAGAAATGGACCATCGGCTCCGGCGCGTTCTCGCTGCGCTTCGGCGGCGCGCAATTCCTCGCGTGTGCGCTGATTGCATGTTTCACGGTCATCAACTTCTTCGGCGTAAAGCGTGTGGCGCGTGTGCAGAACGTGCTGACGGGCACCAAACTTTTGGTAATCGGTGGCTTGATAGCGGCGGGTTTCACGGTGGGCCACGGCGATTGGTCGCACCTCTGGACGCCGGCCGTCCGCACTTCCGCCAACGCCGTGCCGATCGCATTTGTGATCAGCCTGCTCTGGGTGATGGTGGGTTACAGCGGCTGGAATGCGGCGACTTACGTAGGTGAGGAAGTGCAGCGCCCGGATCGCACATTGCCCGCCGCGCTGGGCATCGGCACGGGGATCGTGAGCTTCGCCTACATCGGCCTCAACCTGCTCTACGTGTACGCGACGCCGCTTGAAAAAATGAAGAACGTGGTTGCCATCGGATCGCTGGCCGCGTCGAACCTGTTCGGTCCGAATGTAGGGGGCGTGTTCGCCGCGCTGATGGCCGTGTCGCTGATGTCCACCGTGAACGCAATGGTGACCATCGGTCCGCGCGTTTATTATGCGATGGCGCATAACGGCGCGTTTTTCCGCTTCGCCGGAACCGTGAATGCGCGCTGGCACACGCCGGTCAACGCGATTCTGATGCAGGGCATCTGCGCCATGTTGATGACGCTGACGCCGTTTCCGCAGCTCATTATCTATATCGGATTCAGCCTGACCTTCTTCACCGTGATGGCGGTGGCGTCCGTTTTTATCTTTCGCAAGCGCGCGGACTGGCAGCGGCTGCGTGCGGTGGATTTCTGCTTTCCGCTGATCCCCGGCGCTTATATTGGCGTGGGAATTTGCATGATTGTGTATGGGATCATCTGGGCGCCGGTGCCATCTGTTGCGGCGTTGGCGACGATTCTCGCTGGGGGAGCGGTTTACAGCCTGAGTGCGCGACGTTAGCGGCCGAGGATGGAGCTCGCCGCGTAGCTGAGCAGATCGCCCCTGTCGCGCGCCAGTTCTTTCATACGATCGAAATTTTTCGCTTGATAGCAAAGATTCAACGCCGTGGGTACCGGGGCTCCGTACGGCGCATCCTCGAACACGTGATCGAGCAACACCCGCAGCGCCTCGTCATGCCGCTTCAACGAAACCAATAGTTTCACCAGCGCGCGGCCTGGGGCATCGCCCGCGACTTCAGGATCCGACTCAGCCACCTTGCGTCGAAAATAATCGACGTGCGTTTCTGTGCCGTTGCCGAGCAGCGCCTGCACATAGTGGCCATACGCCACGCATTGATCCTCAAACGGAGGCGCGCCGGGAGATTGAAACTGTGGCGCCAGCCGCTGGCCGTACTCGCAGAGTTCGTGGAAAATTGCAAGCACCGGCGGATCGGTGACGTCCACGCAGTAAGGCACGATCGAGAGCAGGTGCGAAGTGTCCACATAGTAATCCCACTCGCCAAAGAGCCAGTCGCGTTGATCCATTAACTCCATCAGACTTATGGCCCCGGGACGCACGCCCTCGCGAGCTTCGATGGCGCGCGCCATGCGATCGGCTATTTCCGCATGCAGATTGTGCGCCAGCAGAGCGATGCATTGATCCCGATCTTTCGGCAGTGCATGCATGCCGAATGAAGTGATGGCGCGGCACATGCCGTGTTGCGCCAAAATCATTTCCAGACCCTTGAGAGGATTCACGCCTTCCTGGAATGCGATGGAAATGACGCCGTCACCGGCTTCGCCCGCTTCCAGCTTTGCAATCGCATCGGAGACAGGCGCAGGGTCGCCGATGGCCCGGAAGTATGGCCAGGCCCGCTCGATATTTCCCGACGCGAGGAACAGGCGACCGGCCTCACGCGCGGCTTCGAGGACGGCTTGCTGATAGTCGTCGCGGGTGATGGGTTCGGTCTGAATCAGGTGCATCTGAAGTTCGAGGCGCTTCTTCATCAGGCGTGTTTCGAACAGCAGGGTGTATTGTCCGGAGGCCAGGAACTCTTCGGCGAGGAAGTCGAGACTCGCGCCGGGGTCGCTCGCCGCAAGAACGCGATCGAAGGCAGGGAAGAGATCGGGATTTATCTCTGCGGGAGGCACGCCCCCAAATATAGCGCCGCGTAGTTCAGCACCGCTCCGGACCGCAAATGCGCGGGCGAAAACGCCCACTCTACAACGAACACCGGTAGTCTGCAGACCAGAACGGGTCCGCTTTGAGGCCTATGCGCATGGAAGGTCGCCCATATTGCCGGCGCTGTCGAACTGCATTTCAAAACGCGGTCCGGCCACAGAGAGCATCGGATTCTTCGCGATCTCGTCCGCAAGATTTTCGCTGAGCGCGAGGGTGCCCAGTTTCATCGTGTTGTGAATCCACGCCACGGTCACTTCGTCGCGATTGAACTTCCCTACCGTCGACGCCGCGCATTCGAAACATTCCCTGTCTGACGGAAAATGCAGTGGCGTCCGCACGAGGGGCAGATTTCCCGAAGTCATCGCATTCACGCGCCCCGCATTCACGTCGAGCTTTTCCAGCGCGCGGTCGTGCACCACATCCGCCGCCCCGATGCCATTGCCGTTGCCGGAACTTAATTCGGAGAGATCGCGCACGAAGATGCGCTCGATGATCGCCGTATCGGGCCACGGATTGTACTGGGCGAGCATGCCGCGGTTGATCACCTTCAGGTCCATGCCGGTGCCGCTGATGTTCTTCCCGATCTCGTCGACAATCAGCACATCCACCGCCGGAACGGGAATACCGCTCATCCAGGTCTTAACCGTCGCGAGCAATTTTTCTTCGCGTTCGATCAGTCCTTCGGCGGGGAGCGCAGCCACCATGGCGGTGTCGTGAAAGGCGTCTTCGAGGATGCCCAGACCGCCGAGCACTTTGCCCGACGCGAGAATGCGCGTGGCTACCGACCGGATCGACGCCTCCATGCCATGGCGCCGCGCGTGCCCATGAACCGACTGCGCGCCGTTGAGCTTACCCAGCCCGATGGCGATCATCTTGGTGACTCCGCTCTCGATGGCGCCCGCGAAACTGGTATGCCACTTGACGCGGCTGACGAGAAAAATGCCATCGCTTTCCCAGGCGTCGCGGCCTGCGAAGGCTTCGATCCCCAGCTCGGTGCGGCCCAGCGAGACCACGTCGAAGCGGCTTACTACGGGACAGCCCATGGTGGATTCGTCGATGCCGTAATGCGCCAGCACGCTGGCCTGGCCTTCGGCTGTACCGGCTCCGTGGCTGCCCATGGCAGGGAAGAGAAACGGCCGCATTCCCTGCGCTTTCCAATAATCGACTACGGCGCGCACAATTACGGCGATATTCGAGATGCCCCGGCTGCCGACACCGATGGCCACGCGCGATCCCTTGCTCAGGCGGGAGGCGAGACAGCTGGCAGTCAGTTCGTCGTTTACGGCGCGCGGGATATCGCTGAGGCCGCGGTGGGGGAAGTTCTGGCGGATGGGGATGAGCACGATGCAACCATCTTAAACAGTGATAGACTTTCCCCATGTATTTGGCGAGCATGAATTTGACAATCATCATCCGAGGGGCGGCGGTGTGCGCGGCACTGGCCGGCTGTCTATGCGCGCAGAGCCCGGTGTTTACGGAAAGTTTCGAGTCCGGTAAACTCGACCCGGCGGTGTGGGACCAGCGCGTGATGGGCACCGCCACCATTGCCGTCGAGCCCACCGACGGAGCGCATGGAAAATACGCCCTGCATGTTCATTATCCGGATATGGCCGCGGGCAGTTACGCGTTCGCCGTCGCCACGCATCTGCCGGATTCCGTCCGGACGCATTTCTTCGGCCGCGCTTATATGAAGATCACGCCGAGTTTGGGTACTACTCACAACCCGCTGATTTTCGCCGGTGAGAACGGCTGGCAGATTTCCAAATTCGACGAAATCGGCACTTCGCGCGGTATGTTCATGCCGTCCTTCCAGGAGAACAAATCGGCGCGGGGACAGGGCCGCGGGGAAGTGACGTATCGCAGCGAAACACCGCCTCCGTTCGACCGCTGGTTTTTGCTCGAGTGGGAATTCAACGACAATCCTTCGCAGATCACCTT
This sequence comes from Terriglobia bacterium, assembly GCA_963719785.1. Lineage (GTDB taxonomy): Bacteria > Acidobacteriota > Terriglobia > Bryobacterales > Bryobacteraceae > BOG-234. The sequence goes on along the minus strand of CAVRCX010000013.1, from coordinate 775,383 downwards.
ATGGCTGGATGGCGAGAAGGTGATGAACACGATGAATGGCGAGAAGGTCGATACCGTCAAATTCGAATGGCCCAAAGGCAGCGGGACGACATCGAATCTGGTGGGCGGTTTTACGGAATTCGGCTTCGGCTCCCGCGTTTGGGGCGCGCCGCCTAAGGGATTCGACGTCTATTACGACGACATTGCCATTGGCACCAGCCGGCTGGGACCGGCGAAATAGCAGCCAGGTTTGACGCCGCTTCGCGTCGTTCGGTAGACTCAAAGATTGGTCCAATGCGCAAAATACTTGCGCGCCTCATCAAATCGGAGAGTTCATGGCAGAAATCCAAAGGTATCTCTTTACATCTGAGTCGGTAACCGAGGGTCACCCGGACAAAATTGCCGATCAGATTTCCGACGCGGTCCTCGACGCAGTCCTCGAACAGGACCCGTATGGACGCGTTGCCTGCGAAGTGCTGGTCACGACCGGTATCTGCGTCGTGTCCGGGGAAATCACTACTACATGCTATGTAGATGTGCCCCGCATCGCGCGCGAAACCATCCGTGATATCGGGTACACCGACGCTGCATTCGGGTTCGATTGCAAGACGTGCGGTGTTTTGAATACAATTCAGAGCCAGTCGCCAGACATCGCCATGGGCGTGGATACCGGTGGCGCCGGCGACCAGGGCCTGATGTTCGGCTATGCCTGCGATGAAACCGATGAATTGATGCCTTTGCCGATTCAGTTGGCCCATCGGCTGACCGAGCGTCTGTCGGAAGTGCGCAAGTTCGGGTCGCTCACCTATCTGCGGCCGGATGGCAAGAGCCAGGTTTCGGTCGAGTACGTAAACGGCAAACCGGCCCGCATCGATGCCATCGTGATTTCGACGCAGCATGGCGAAGACGTTACCACCGAGCAGCTGCGCCTCGACGTCCGCAAGCACATTATCGACGCCGTGGTGCCGCAGGACATGGTGGACGCGAACACCAAGTACCACATCAATCCGACAGGTCGCTTCGTCATCGGCGGACCTCATGGCGATACGGGCCTCACCGGACGCAAGATCATCGTCGACACTTATGGCGGCATGGGCCGTCACGGCGGTGGGGCGTTCTCGGGCAAGGATCCGACGAAGGTGGATCGCTCCGCGTGCTACATGGCGCGCTACATTGCGAAGAATCTGGTTGCCGCCGGCCTTGCGTCACGTGCCGAAGTCCAGTTGGCATATGCCATCGGCGTCGCCGAACCCGTGTCGGTGATGGTCAACACTTTCGGTACGGGAACCATCCCCGAAAACGACATGACGGCGCTGATCAGAGAACATTTTTCACTCACGCCGAAGGGCATTATCGACCACCTGCAGCTGCGCCGGCCCATCTATAAGAAGACTGCGGCTTTCGGCCATTTCGGCCGTTCCGACGCTTCGTTCACGTGGGAATTGACGGACAAGGCGGAGGCGCTGCGCAGCGCCGCGGGTCTCGAAAGAACCGCCGAAGCCGTCGGCGCCCGGTAGCTGCGAGGGCACCAGACATGGTGCAATAGATACGGAGGCCGTGATGACGAGCAAGTCGGTCCTGACGCCATTGGATCTTCTCTACGAAGAGGATTTCGTCGCCTGGACAGAACGCATGGCCACTCTGCTTGAGAATCGTGATGTCGCCGATCTCGATTGGAATCACCTTGCCGAGGAGATTCGCGACTTGGGAAACAGTCAGAAGAGTGCTGTGGAATCCCATCTGGAGAACGTGCAGTTGGACCTCATCAAATGGGAAATTCAGCCTGCACGGAGAACTCGGTCGTGGGAAACGTCGATCTCGAAATCGCGACGTAAGCTCGAGACGTTGTGCCGTAGGGCGCCGAGCCTGCGATCTCATCTTCGAAAGAACTTTAAAGATTGCTACGACACGGCATACCGCTACGCGCTTGTCGAAACGCATCTTCCCGGCGGCACTCCTTATTCGCGATGGCCCGTCGAGAAGGTTCTCGATCCGGGTTTCCTGCCCGAGTAGCCTTTCACGACTTGACGCCCAGCGCCAGAATCGTTTCGAAGGCGGGCGGCTGTTTTTCACGATCCACCATCCAGCTCTGGACGCTTCGAAACCCGGCGTGAGTCAGAAAGCCGCGTAACTCCACCTCGGAAAACCCCAGCCAGGTATCGGCATACAGTTCGCGGGCCTGCTCGAAGCCGTGTCGCTTCAGATCCAGCACGACGATCCGCCCTTTAGGCTTCAGCAGCCGGTACGCCGCCTCCACCGCCCGCTGTGGATGCAGGGCATGGTGCAGGCTCTGGCTGAAGAAAGCCAGGTCCACGCTCGCGTCGGCGATGGGTGGAGCTTCGAGATCGCCCAGCCGGTACTCCAGATTGGCGATGCCATTCTCCTTCGCCAGCCTGGCTCCGAACTCGACCATGTTGGACGAATTGTCGACGGCAATTACTCGCTCGGCGCGTTGGGCCAGGAGCTGCGAAAAGGTGCCTTCGCCGGCGCCCAGGTCGGCGATTACCATGGGCGGCATCAATTGCAGCAGCGTTTCCGCCAGCCCCTTCCACGACCGCCCCGGAACGTAGTTGCGCCCGAACTTGCCGGCCAATTCGTCGAAATAGCTGCGCACTTTATCGCGCCGCTTTTCAAGCACCAACTGGAGCGCCTGCGCGTCCTCCGGCGCCTCCGGCACTTCGTTTCCGGCAACATGCAGCAATTCGACCAACTGGCGGTCTTTCAGTCGATAAAGGCTGTTCTTGCCCTGTTTACGATCCTCCACGAGGTCAGCCTGCTTCAGCTGGGAGAGATGCGTGGAGATGCGGCTCTGCCCCATCGCCATGATCTCCTGCAGTTCCGCCACGGACAGTTCCTCGCGCTCCAACAGCAATAAGAGCCGCAGCCGGCTCACGTCGGCCAGCAGACGAAGCGATTTCAGGATTGACGCCATGGTGGTGTTCCAGCTAATATATCAACATATCAGGATTCATTGATATCAGGAGAATAACTTGAGCACAGCCACCCTCCCGCAAGTGGGAATCGACTATAAAGTCGCCGACATGAAACTGGCCGATTGGGGCCGTAAAGAGATCAGTGTCGCCGAAAAAGAAATGCCCGGCCTGATGGCTATCCGGCAAAAATATGCCTCGACCAAACCTCTCGCGGGAGTGCGCGTATCCGGCTCGCTGCACATGACGATTCAGACTGCGGTTCTGATCGAAACGCTGGTCGATCTGGGCGCCAGTGTGCGCTGGGCGAGTTGCAATATTTTCTCCACGCAGGACCATGCGGCGGCGGCCATTGCGGCGGCGGGCGTTCCCGTATTTGCATGGAAGGGCGAGAGCCTTGAAGACTACTGGTGGTGCACCGATCAGGCGCTCACACACCCCGGCGGGCTGGGTCCCGAACTGATCGTCGACGACGGCGGCGATGCCACGCTTTTCATCCATAAGGGCTATGAGCTCGAAAACGGCAGCGACTGGGTCGATACGCCTTCCGGCAACAAAGAGGAGCAGGTGATCAAGGATCTGCTGAAGAAGATTCATGCCGCCAGTCCCAACCGGTGGCATAACGTCGTGAAGGATTGGAAGGGCGTTTCCGAGGAGACCACCACGGGCGTGCACCGGCTCTACAAGATGCACGAAGCGGGCGCGCTGCTGGTGCCTGCCATCAATGTGAACGACTCGGTGACGAAGTCGAAGTTCGATAATCTCTACGGCTGCCGTGAATCGCTGGCCGACGGGATCAAACGTGCCACCGACGTGATGGTTGCGGGCAAGGTGTGCGTGGTTTGCGGTTATGGCGATGTGGGCAAGGGTTCGTCGCATTCGCTCCGTGGATTGGGCGCGCGCGTGATCGTAACCGAAATCGACCCGATCAACGCGTTGCAGGCCGCCATGGAAGGCTTCGAAGTGACCACTATTGAAGAGACGCTGGGTCGCGGCGACATCTATGTCACCACCACGGGCAACGTCGCGGTGATCACGCTCGAGCACATGCGCCATATGAAAGATCAGGCGATTGTGTGCAATATCGGTCACTTCGACAGCGAGATTCAGGTGGATCGCCTGAATCAATCGGATGCGACGAAGATAGAGATCAAGCCGCAGGTAGATATGTATACTTTCCCGGCGGGCAACAGCATTTTCGTGCTGGCCGAGGGACGCCTGGTAAATCTTGGGTGCGCCACCGGACATCCGAGCTTTGTGATGTCGAACAGCTTCTCTAACCAGACGCTGGCGCAGCTCGATTTATGGAAGAACAGGCACAGTTATCAGCCTGGGGTCTATGTTCTGCCGAAGAAGCTGGACGAAGAAGTGGCCCGGCTGCACCTCGAGAAGATCGGCGTCAAGCTGACCGTGCTCACGCCAGAGCAGGCCGAGTACATCGGAGTATCTGTCGAAGGCCCCTATAAGCCGGATCACTATCGGTATTAAGAGACCGCTGTTAAGAGGAGCCTCGGCCCCTATTTCGACACGCCCAGGCCGTCGATGTGGACTTCGAGCAGGTGGTTGATGCGGATGCCCCAGATGCCGTCGGTCCTGGCCATGGCGCCGGTCTTCGGCTCGGTATGCACGACAGTACCGTTGACCACAAAGTCGACCTTGTCGGCGCCGACGCGCACTTCGAGAGCGTTGGTGGATTTACCGGATGCGTCCGGTTTCTTCACGGCGTCGTTGGGTGTCTTTGGCCCGATGGTGCTGGTGGCATCGCCGCCGTCCCGGCTCTTGATCAGCCAGGTGCCGTTCTGTGCGACGACGAAGTAGAGATATTTCTGGTCGGCGCCTTCGAGGCCGCTCCCGCCAAACATCAGACCGTAATAGTTCACGTGGCCGCTGGGCTTCATCAGCGTGAAGGTTCCCTTGAGCGTATAAATGCCCGTCGCTTTGTTGGCGGGATTCCAGTATACGGCGGCCTGGGGATTGGTGGCGTGGAAACCGGTTCCCATGGTGACGAATTTGATATCGCCCGAAGCGTCGGGATCCGAAGCCTCCCGGCTGTGATCGACGTGCATTTTCCACCCCTGCGGCGCTTGTGCCGTAAGCGGCGCTATGGCGGCCAGGGCGGCGAGCGCGAATACGGCAACATGGATTCGACACTTCATCTTTTATATTTCTCCTCTTGTAAATCGGAGACCATTATATATTCGCCGCTGAGCCGTCGCAGATAAAAAAAGCCGGCGGCAAAAGCCGCCGGCTGAGAAGAAGGAATCGGTGTAACAGGTGGGTCAGCGAGTGCGATGGGTTCTCGCGTTGGCCACTTTCGTATATTCGATTGGCACCGATGTCGAGGCCGCGGCAGGCTGTATTGTCATCGTGGTATCGACCATCTGAATCATGGCGTACGCGGGCATGTCCTCGGCCTGCTTCACGAAGGCCAGGCAGTCCATTTCGGAATCGTAATCGACCTGTATAAGATCACCACCCCGAATCTGGTCAGAGGCGATCAGGTTCGACAGCGGATGCACCAACGCCCGGTCAATGGCGCGCTTCAGATGGCGGGCGCCGTATTTTAAATCGGTGCCTTCGGTCAACAGGTAATCCTTAGCTTCGGCGGCCAGACTGAAGACGAACGGTGTGGTGTTGGCCGAGTTGAAGATTCTCTGCTGCAGCATATTCAGTTCGAGGTTCAGGATGCGATGCAGTTGCTCGGTGCCGAGCGGACGGAATACGACGACCTTATCGATCCGGTTCATGAACTCAGGCGTGAACTTGCGGCGTGCCGCTTCCACGCCAGCGCGAGAGATTTTGCCGTTGAGATCCTCATCTACATTGCCTTCCGCGCGACGGCGTTCGACTTCGGAGGTGGCAAATCCCAGGTGCGGCCTCATGATTGAGCCCATTTCGGCCGCCCCGAGATTGCTGGTCATGAAAATCATCGCGCGAGAGAAATCCACCCGCCTGTTGTCGCCGAGGGTCAGCGTGCCTTTATCGAGGATGCCGAGCAGCAGATTCCACAGCGCGTCGCTGGCCTTCTCGATCTCGTCGAACAGAACGAAGCTCACCTTGATCTTCTCGGTCTGGTACTGGTTCAACACTTCCTGACTGAGCAGTGGATGGGTCTCGCGATGCCCGAGGTATCCGGGAGGCGAACCGATGAGCTTGGCGATTTCGTGGCTGTGCTGGAACTCCGCGCAATCGATCTTGATCACGGCTCGCGAATCTCCGACCAAAGACTCCGCGGTGGCCTCGACCATGCGTGTCTTCCCGGTGCCGGTGGGCCCGAGGAACAAAAAGTTGCCGATCGGGCGCCCCGGGCTTGTCATGCCCGCGAGGAACATCTGGTAGATGTTGACCACCTGCTCGATGGCTTCTTCCTGGCCGACAATGCGTTTACGCAGGTCGCTGTTGAGCTTTTCCGCGTCATGACCCGTCTGCGATGGATCAAGTTTCTTGTTCAATCGGACCATATTCGTTCTCCCCCAAACTCCATTTGCTGCCGCTAGCATCGATCTCACATTTTCGTTTTGAGCACGCGCCATGCCAATGTCACCTTTTGAATTTTCTTCAGGCCTTTCCAGGTGGTCTGGAAGGGCGAATTTCCACACGGCTCACGGTAGTTCTCCGAGGCATCTTAAGTAAAGTGACGACCACTTCGGCAATATCCTGGGGAGCAATCTTCCAATCCGCCCCCGCCTCGACCGAGCCGCCGAACCCCGTGGCTACGCTGCCCGGCATCACATATGAAACCCTTATTCCATCGTTTCGGTGGTCGAGCATCATAGCCTCGGAGAAGCCATTCAGGCCGAATTTCGAAGCATTGTAGCCCGCGCCACCCGCGAAAGGATTCCGGCCGGCCAGGGAGCTGATGTTTACGATGTCTCCACTTTGCCGCTGTTTGAATATCGGCAGAACCGCGTGGCAGCAGTAGTAGACGCCGGAAAGATTCACCGCGATCATGCGCTCCCACTCTGCGGGGGTCAGATCGGCAACCGGGCGAAAAAGACCAACTCCCGCGTTGTTGATTAAAATTTCGACACCATCGAACTTCTGTTCCGTCGCGGCCACGAACGCCTCGGCCTGATCGAGCTTCGAAACGTCCGCAACCATACCGAAGACTTGTCCTTTGGGCGCGAGGCGTCCGACCGCTTCGTCGACGCTCCTCCGGCTGGCGCCGCAGATGGCGACCCGGGCGCCTTCTTCCAGCAATTTCTCCGCGATGGCCCGGCCGATGCCTCGGGTGCCGCCGGTGACGATCGCCGATTTGTTCAAAAGAGAGGTGTTTTCGCTATTTTTCGATGACATAAGCAGTTCCTGTCTCGACAGTTGTGCGAGAGTGCCGTACCATGAAAACAAGCATGCAAGATGGCGTTGTCACTTGGCGAGAGGTGGTCGAGCGACACCATGCCGCTTTGGTCGATGACCTGACACTCCGCCTGGATTCCGAAATACAAAAAGCAGTCGCACACGCGGTCAGGAAAGAGCAAGAGCGGGCCGTCACCCAGATTGAACGCGCCCGGCGAACGACTGCTGAGTCCCTGAACCAGACGCTCCGGCTGCTGCGCCAGTCGGCTGCTGAAGCTCCTGCACTGCAATTGCTTGCGGACGGCAGCGCACCTTATGCACAGCGGGCGGTGGTGCTGCTGATTGAAAACAACCACGCGAAATCGTTAAGCGGCCGCGGGACGACGGACGAAAATGCGTTCACTTTTGGGCTCGAGGACGCCCCTGCCATCGGCTCTGCTATAGAGAGCAACGACCCAGTGGTCGCGATGGCGTCCGACCGGGAGATCTCGGCCCCGCTCGCCGCCGCCCTCGGAGTTTCAGAGGGCCAGTCCGATCCCGACGGGAAGGCGTACCTGTTCCCCGTGGTTGCCCGTCAAAAGGTTGTGGCTATGTTGGTGGCCGCCGGGGATGTCGTTCCCGCGCCTCTGGAATTGATATGCGAAGCCGCCGGTATGAGATTCGAGCTGCTGGCGCCGGAAACCCTGGCTCCGCCGGAATCTCTCAAGACACCCGAAGCTTTCAAGATGATGGAGCCGCTGCCGAATCCCGAATTGGTACAGATTTCGGCGCCTTCTGTTCCAGCCACGGCCACATCGGAACGCCGGGCTTGGGACGATCTGACTCCGGAAGATCAGAAATTGCATCTGCAGGCGCAACGCGTGGCGCGCGTCCGTGTGGCGGAGATGCGGCTCTATCACGCGGAGGATCTAAGCAAGGGTGTGTTCGCCGGGAATATCTATGCGGCGCTCGCCTCTCCGATCGACGCGGCGCGTACCGAGTTTTTGCAGACGTTCCTTTCCAAATCCCCGACGATGGTGGATTATCTGCATCTGGAGATTTTGCGGAGTCTGGCACATGATGACGATCGCCTGCTGGGACCGGAATATCCGGGGCCCATGGTTTGACCAAATGCGGTTTGATACGAAATGCGGGGTAAACAAATGCGCTTAATCGCATCGATGCTCGCCCTGATATCGACGCTCGCCATGATCCCGCTCGGTGCATTTGCCGACACCCCGGTCACGCGCCTCGGGCAGGGAATCAACTCTTACAACGTTCACGATTACAGCGCTACGATCCAGCAACTGCGGGCCCTCGAACCACAGGTACCGCGGCTGGCGGATTACATCGCCTACCATTTGGCCTCGGCGGAGATGCAAACCGGCGACATCGACGGCGCGGTGCGCGATTTGGCGACATACCGCGCACATCCTGTGCCTTCGTCCCCACTGGCGGGAAAGATCGCGCTCTTGTATGCGCACGCTTTACTCGATAAGAAGCAGGCGGCTTCGAATAGCGCTGCGCTTGCTACCCTGCAGGCCGATTACAAGATGTTGCCGCAGCCCGATGGGGACTTCGCCCTCGCGCGGGCCTACGAAGCGCAGGGCGAAAAACTACAAGCGGCGTTGGCGTATGTGAAGATTTACTACGCTTACCCGAATACCGACCTCGCGGCGCAATCGTGGACGGCGATGGATCGTCTGCGTTCGCAGCTCGGCAAAGATTTTCCATCCGCTCCGCCCAGCCAGCAACTGGAACGCTGCCAGAAATGGCTGGACGCCCGGGAGTTCCTGAAAGCCCGGGAAGAATATACCGTGCTGGCGGGAACGCTGCCTGAGCCGGATCGAGACCAGGCAAAAGTCGGCATCGGCGTGGCGAATTTCCTGGCAGGCGACGCTAATGGGGCCATTCACTACCTGAAGGATCTGAAAGTCTCTCATACCGAGGCGGATGCCCGGCGCCTGTATTACCTGACGGAGGCCGCGCGGAAAACGGGCGATGACGCCGGGATGATGGCAGCCGTCAAGGAACTGAACGAGCGCTATGCGAAATCTGCCTGGCGCCTGAAAGCGCTGGTGACGGCCGGCAACCGGTACGTTTTGACCAATGACCGGGAGAAGTACACGCCGCTGTTTAAAGCGGCTTCCGACACGTTTCCGTCCGACGGTTCGACCGCTTATTGCCACTGGAAAATCGCCTGGGACGCTTACCTGGCCGACAAGCCCGAGCGGGTCGACCTGCTCAGGGAGCAGATTGAACGATACCCGGACGACAGCCGCGCCAGCACGGCGCTGTATTTCCTGGGACGAATCGCCGAGAAAGACGGCAAGGATGCCGAGGCGCGGGCGTACTATGACGCACTGAGCACGCGCTTCCCGCACTATTTCTATGCCGTGCTGGGGCGAGAGCGCTTGAAGGAAACCAAAGTCGCGGCGGCGGAGCCGGATGAAACGGTCACTTCGTGGCTTGGCGACATCGAGTGGCAGGAGCATCGCGATTTCTCGGCCACCGAACCGAACGCGGCCACGCGGCTGCGCATAGATCGGGCGCGCCTCTTAATGCAGGCCGGCCTGCCTGACGTTGCCGACAGCGAGATGCGTTTCGGCGCGAAACAGGATACGGAGCAGGCGCATCTGCTGGCCCTTGAACTGGCGCGCAGCATGCCGTCGCCGTTCCACGCGCTGCGCATTATGAAGAGCTTCAGCGCGGACTACCTTTCGATGCCGTTTGAAAGCGCGCCGCTGAAGTTCTGGCAGATGCTTTTCCCGCTTCCTTATAAGGACGACCTGGTCCGCAACGCGAAAACGCGCGACCTCGATCCTTATTCGGTGGCAGCCCTGATTCGCCAGGAATCGGAGTTTAATCCGGAAGCCCGTTCGCGCGCCAACGCGTTTGGGCTGATGCAATTGATTCTGCCTACCGGCCGCCTGATGGGAAAGCAGGAAGGCATCAACGTACTCAGCCTGCGAACGCTGCTCGACCCGAGTGTGAACATTCAGCTCGGCACGCAGTATCTGCGGCGACAGTTGAATAACTGGAACGGCGATTGGGCGCAGACACTGGCCGCATACAACGCGGGACCGGGGCGCGTTAAGGAATGGCTCACCTGGGGTACCTACCGTGAGCCGGCGGAGTTTGTGGAAAGCATCCCGTTTAATGAGACGCGCGAGTATGTGCAGGCCGTGCTGCGCAATGCCGACATGTACCGGATCATTTACGGCGAGCGCCATCCCGACGCCGCCGATGTGAAGGATTTGTCGGATGTCCCGCCGGTGAATCTTGCCGTGTTGCCGCTGGCGGCGCGAACTCCGGGTGGCGGCGTGAAGACCGCGGTCGCTCGTAAAGCTGCCCCTGTACGAACGGCGAGTAAAGTTAAGTCTGCCAAACGTCCTGTAGCCACGACCGCTGCGACGACTAAGAAGAGCGTCGCGGCGAAGAAGAATGTGGTAGTGGACAAGAAGAAAGATCCGGCTTAGATTTAATTGCGCAAACCGTTTATGGGCTGCGGAGGTTTCCCGGATCTAAACAGCCCTCAGGACGCATCTCCCGATTCCAGCTGGCGGCGGATTTCTCTGGCCCATGGAGCAGGCGAATAATTTGTAACGGCCTGGCCGCAGGATCGTAAACCACTACATAGTGCGGGTAGCGCGGGATTGTCCAGATGCCAATTGGTAAGGAGGTCAAATCCCGGCGGCTGTGGCCACGGAGCGGAGATTCGGCCAGAAATGCGCACGCGTCATGTATCGCCCGTTCCACGCGATCGGCAGCGGCAATGTTGTCCAATGCGATGTACGACCAGATTGAGAGCAGATCGGCTCGCGCCTTTGGGGTCAGCCGATACGGGCTCATGCCCGGTTGTGCCGCTGCATCCAGGCCTTCTTTTCTTCCGCCATCTCCGTTCGGACGTCATCGCCATCGATGAGTTCTCCGCGCTCCGCTTCGTCCCAGCCTTCCTGAATGTGCGATGCTATCTCCCCGCTGTTCGTTGCCAGCCAGTCTTCCTCGATCGCGAAAAACTCCAGGGCTCGCTCAATCACTTCTTCGGGACTCAGGAACTCGCCGCTGTCCAGCCGCCTTTGAATCAGGGCTTCCACTTCGGGCTTGAGTCCGATGGTCATAGTTCCAACTTAGGGGATTCTTCGCCGGAGTGCAAACCCAGGCTTTCGTGCGACCATAATTCCATGGCAACAGCCACGTCGGCCAGGACCTTTCGCAGCGCCCGCACGGCGAATTTCACCGAGTCCGTCATTCGCGAGATGACGCGCCTCGCCATCCTCAACGGCGCCGTCAATCTGGCGCAGGGATTTCCCGATTTTCCGGCGCCCGTCGATCTGAAGCAGGCCGCCATCGATGCCATTAACGCGGATCACAATCAATATCCGATTACGTGGGGCACTAAGCCGTTTCGCGATGCCATTGGGCGGAAATACGCGCGAACGTACGGCATGGACGTCGATCCTGAACGAGAGATTACCGTCTGCTGCGGCGCCACCGAGGGCATGATCGCTTCTCTGCTCGCCGTGACAGATCCCGGCGACGAAGTAATCGTCTTCGAACCGTTCTACGAGAACTATCATCCCGACACCCTGCTCTGCGGCGCCGAGCGCAAGCTGGTGAAACTGCGTCCGCCCGATTGGAATTTCGATCCGGAGGAATTGCGCCGCGCTTTTTCACCGCGCACCAAAGCCATCGTCATCAATACTCCGAATAATCCCACGGGCAAAGTCTTCAGCCGCGAAGAACTGCTGCTGATCGCGTCGCTTTGCCAGGAGTTCGACGCGCTGGCCATTACCGACGAAATCTACGAGCACATCGTCTACGACGGGCATCGCCACATTCCGATCATGGCGCTGCCGGGGATGCGCGATCGGTCCATCCTCATTAACAGCCTGAGTAAGACTTTTTCGGTCACCGGATGGCGCGTCGGCTGGGTGATCGCGTCACCGCATTTAACCAATACGATACGCAAAGTTCACGACTTTCTGACCGTGGGCGCCGCGACACCGCTGCAGCAGGCCGGAGTAATGGCGCTCGATTTACCCGTTGAATATTTCAACGGCCTTTCATCGGCCTATGTCGGACGGCGCGCCGCGGCCATGAACATGCTCGAAAGTGCCGGATTCCGTTGTTATGTTCCGCACGGCGCCTACTACGTGATGACGGACATAAGTGCTTTCGATGCAGCATCCGACACTGAATTTGCGCGATACTTAGTTGAGCGCATCGGTGTTGCCGCCGTACCGGGTTCCAGCTTTTATTCCGATTCGACGGAAAATAGCCTGCAAATGCGCTTTTGTTTCTGTAAGAAATATGAGACGCTGACGGCAGCGGGGCAAAGATTGGCCTCGCTAACCGGTGTTCACCGCGCCTGAACTTCGGTGTCGCTTCAATCCTCCGGGAGGCGATAAAGATGTTGCCGAATTTTTTCGTTGAAGAAACCACCGTTCGCGAAGGCGGCGAAAGCGCTGTGATTCCCGTTGGTGAATATGCAAACCAGAATCTGCTTCTGACGCTTGGCATTACGCACGCTATGGAGCAGGAAAGCCTGGATGTGGATATCTACGCATCCAGAGACGGTAAATCGTGGCCGGACAGGCCCGCCGTGAGCTTCGCCCGGAAGTTCTACTGCGGGACCTATCAGATGATTCTGCCACGCTCGGAAACGCGATTCCTCAAGGCCGTGTGGCGCGTGAGTCGCTGGGGACGGAACGAGAGCCGTCCATTTTTCCGTTTTTATCTTTTTGCGCAGGAGACTCGCGTGCGCGCCATGGCGGGCGCGGCTTAAGGACACGCGACGATAGTCGCGTCTGCCGGGGCACTGGGCAGACGCGGCTATCGCCGCATATCCCTATAAATTCAGCATTTCTCTCAGACGCCGGCTCTGGATCCGGCTGACCGGAATTTCGCTTGCCTTTTTATCATCCATCTTCAGCTGGTAAGTCGACTTGAACCATGGCACGACTTCGCGGATACGGTTCAGATTCACTACAAAAGACCGGTGGGCACGCCAGAAAAGATCCGGATCGAGAGCCGCCTGCAATTCTTCGAGGGTCCTGAAACTCGATTGCCCTTCCACTTGCGAGGTGACGAGCGTGATCACGCCGCTGTCGATGGTTGCGTAGATCAGCTCCTGCGGATCGACGATCATGTTGCGCACGCCGTTGCGCACCAGCAGTTTTGTAAAAGCGCCAGAGCGGGCAAGCGGGGCTGACGGCGGTTCGGCGCCGATTCGATCCACCATCGACCTTCGTGCGCGCTCGACGGTCTCTTCGAGGCGCTCCCGATCCACCGGCTTCAGGATGTAATCCATGGCTTCAAGGCGGAACGCCTCTACGGCGAACTGCTCCCAGGCAGTAGAAAAGACGATATGCGGCAGATCGATCTGCTCTTCCTTCAGCCTGCGCACCACGCCGAGGCCATCGAGGCCAGGCATCTGTATATCGAGGAACGCCAGCGCGGGATCGAGCTTGCGGATCAGCTCCACCGCTTCGATTCCATTGACGGCGGTGCCCACCACTTCAACATCGCCGATCTCGTCAAGGAGAAACCGAAGTTCCTCGCGAGCCAACTGCTCGTCGTCGGCAATAATCGCGCTGATGGGAGCGGTCGCGCGGGAGCGCATGAACTTGCTATTATAACTGATGGATTAATCCCAATCCTTTCATGCAATTGCGGCTCGGCCGCCCGCCACGTCGCGCCCTATAAGGAGCTAACCCGTTTGTCCACAACGCCAGACGCCGGATCGCACAGCGAACCGGAAGTCACTACTAAAGCAACGCCGCAGATCAAACCCGCCGATGGAAAACTTGGAATTCTGATCCCCGGCATGGGGGCCGTTACCACCACTTTCATCGCCGGTGTCGAGGCCATTAAGCAGGGAATCGCCAAACCGATCGGCTCCGTCACCCAACTCAGCACTATCCGGCTCGGCAAGCGCACTGATAACAACACCCCGAAAATCAAAGATTTCGTGCCGCTCGCGCCCATCGAGAACCTGGAGTTCGGCGGATGGGACATCTTCGAAGAAAACTGCTACGAGGCGGCCACTCAAGCCGGCGTTCTCGATAAGCAATTGGTCGAGCAACTCAAAGATCCGCTCTCGAGGATCAAGCCGATGACGGCGGTCTTCGATCAGGAATACGTCAAACGCATCCACGGGCCCAATCTGAAACCCAAGGGCTCCAAGATGGATCATGCCGAGATGCTGATGGACGACATCCGCGAGTTCAAAGCCAGCCGCGGCTGCGACCGGCTGGCCATGATCTGGTGCGGGTCCACCGAGGTTTTCCATCGCCCGGCGGCCGTCCACGCCACTCTCAAAGATTTCGAATGCGGCCTGCAGAAGAACGATCCGGAGATCTCCCCCAGCCAGATCTACGCCTACGCGGCTCTGAAAATGGGCGTTCCCTACGCCAACGGCGCCCCACATCTCACGGTGGATGCACCCGCCCTGATGGAAATGGCGCGTGATCGCAACATACCCATCGCCGGCAAGGATTTCAAAACCGGCCAGACGTTCATGAAGACGCTGATCGCGCCGGGGCTGAAATCGCGCATGCTGGGCGTAGCGGGCTGGTTCTCCACTAACATTCTTGGAAACCGCGACGGCGAGGTGCTGGACGATCCTGGTTCGTTTAAGTCCAAAGAAGAATCTAAGCTTTCCGCGCTCGAACAAATTTTACAGCCCGAACTCTACCCGGATCTGTACAAAGACATTTATCATAAAGTCCGTATCAACTACTATCCGCCGAGAGGGGATGCCAAAGAAGGTTGGGACAACATCGACATATTCGGATGGCTCGGCTATCCGATGCAGATCAAAATCGACTTTCTGTGCCGCGACTCTATCCTGGCGGCGCCCCTCGTGCTCGATCTGGTGCTCTTCATGGATCTGGCGCAGCGCGCCGGCATGCGCGGGATTCAGGAATGGCTCTCGTTCTATTTCAAAGCGCCCATGACGGCTCCGGGCCTCTATCCCGAACACGATATTTTCATCCAGCTCATGAAGCTCAAGAACACTTTACGCTGGATGAAGGGCCAAAATCTCATCACTCACCTCGGTCTCGAATATTACGACTGAGCAACGCTGCCGCTGAAAGGCTGATCGGGGAGGCACGATGCGCGTTCTCGTAATCGGCGGAACGCTGTTTATTGGCAAATCGCTGGTGAAGCGGCTGCTTGCGGCCGATCACGAAGTCACCATCCTTCATCGGAAGGCGGAGCATCCTTTTGGCCGCCGTGTGCGCAATGCCGTCGCCGACCGGAACGACGCCGCTTCCATTCGCGAAGCGCTCGCCGGTATGCGCTTCGATGCCGTCTACGACATCGCTTACGATTGGGAACGCGGCACCACGGCGCAGCAGGTGGAGGCCACCGCAAAGGCGATTCCGGGCGATCTTACGCGCTATATCTTCATGTCGAGCGTGGCCGCATATGGCGATGGATTGAACCATGCCGAGGACGATCCGCTGGCTTCGGAGATGCACGGCAACGATTACGTGCGCAATAAAGCGGGCAGCGAGCGGGCGCTTTTTCGCATGTACCACGAATCCAGATTTCCGGTGGTCACCATGCGGCCGCCGTTCGTTTACGGACCGGAGAATCCCTTTTACAGGGAGGCGTTTTTCTGGGACCGCATACGGCTGAACCGGACCATCATTATCCCCGGCGACGGCAATCGCCTGATGCAGTTTGTGTATGTGAACGACCTTGTAGAAGCGTGCTTCAACGCGCTCGAGAAGCATACCGCGCCCGGCCGCGCGTTCAATGTGGCGGACGACAAGCCGCTGACTCAGGTCGAGGTCGTGAACGAGTTCGCCAAGGCCGTAGGTAAACCGGCGGCGATCATGCGTGTGCCTCGCGAATTAATTGTGCGCCATGGCGGGAATGCATTTAACGAGCCTTTGTATTTCGGCCAGTACTACGATTTGCCGCCGATTACCGAAGCGGTGGGGCGGGTGCGGCGTGTGCTCAATGTCGCGATGACGCCCTTTGCCACGGGTCTTAAAGAGACATATAAGTGGTACACGAAGCACGCGGATCAGCGAACGCTCGATTTCTCGTTCGAAGATAAAGTGCTGCGTCAGGCAAAAGAAAGTACGCGTCCCGCTCACGGGATGTAACGTGGCATAACAGCTGCAATAGCAACGATGAGGAGTTAATCTAATGCGACTTGCTATTGCAACTGCACTGCTTTCAATAGCGGGCTTTATTCCGGGCGCGTCGGCCCAGACTTACTCTGCGCCACCCCAACATAGATATCATCATCGAACTGTTTATCGCGGGCATCACCATATCCGCCGCACGGTGCGGCGTGTGGCCGTAGGCGCGGCGGGCGGCGCCGCTATCGGCGCGGTCGCGGGTGGTGGACCCGGCGCGGCGATTGGAGCCGTTGCGGGTGGCGCCGCGGGCGCGATCTACGATCATCACGAGAAGACCGAAGGCCATTGATTGCCCATAATTGATTGCCCCATTAAGTGTGTAGCCGGGGGATTTATGGAGCGGGAGACGAGGATCGAACTCGCAACCAACAGCTTGGAAGGCTGTGACTCTACCATTGAGTTACTCCCGCTCGACTGGTGGCCAATTCGATTGTAGCAATGGCCTCATTTTTAATTCAATCGTAGGTACCTTCCAGAAACCAGCGTCGTGAATCAATCTCCTGAAATATCCGGTAGACCCCGCCCGATTCGAGCGCCAGATCCCATTCGTCGCGATTCCAGACATCTTTTTTCCACCATTCGCCCGAGGTTCGCCAGGGGCCTTTCGCCATTACCACGCGCCCACTCAATACTGGTGACATCACTCGCACCGGCTGACGATTGACCACCAGCACCTGAGCAAATCGCGGCGGGCGGAAACGGCGTAAACATAAATGAGGCAGTGCGGGGGCTTCCTGCAATCCCGTGGCATTCTGTAAAGGGGTCCCGCCTCCCTGTTGTGGCGCAAACGCCCGCATGGCAAACGTATCCGGACGGTGCGTATCCAGGATTTCCGGCGTCCCCACCCGATCCTGCCCTACCAGATGCCGCACCCGCGCCACCGTCAACTCCAGCTTTTCCGGCTCCGGCGACGAAGGTACGAATAATCCATGCTGTGTACGCCGCGGCTTTAGCGGTTGCGCCGCCAGATGCACCCAGAGCACAGGCGCGGCGGGCGGGCGTCCCTTCAGATCCAACTGCAGCATGCGCAGGAACGCTTTTTGATCGAGCATCGGCACCGGCAATCGCAACGATGTCGTATGCTCCGGCGCATTTTCCAGCTTTAACCGCAAGCGGATTTCGTTGGTCGCGAGCGCACGCGCGCCCAACCGTCCGCACACATCGCCCAGCAGCCGCGCCAGGATGAAGGCCAGTTGTTCCAGCGATTCCAGCGGATGTTCGAGTTCCATATCCGCCTCGAATTCCAGCGGATCTTCCATAGGCCGCAGCTGCCGATACCCCTCGCCACGGGCCAGGCGCTGCAGTTCGACTCCCTCATCGCCCAGTCGCGCCGCCACTCCCAGCGGAGGTAACTTCGCCAGATCGCCAAACCTGCGGATCCCCCAAAGATGCAGTAATTCGGCGGTCCCGGACGATCCGCCCAGCAGATTCAGCGGCAACGGCGCCAGCACCGCTGCTTCATTTCCCGGCGCGATTACGGTGATGCCGCGAAATCCCCGCGCCGCATGGATGGCCGCATCGGGATTCGCCGCCATAGCAATATTGGCCGGCACTCCGGCGCGCCGTTCGATCTCTCGCGCCAGCACCTCCGGAGGGCCATACAACGCCTCGAGCCCGCGCGCATCGAAGACCACCGTGTCCGGCGGATTCTCTTCTATATGAGGAGAAAACCCGCGCGCGCACTCCGTGAGCAGCGATAAATTGCCGGGCGCATGCAGACAGCAGTACATACCATTCTGCTCACACCACAGCCAGAAATTCTGCCGTCCGGGAGCGGTAATGCTTGCGGCTCTCCGCCTCCGCCGCCAATCCGCGCAGCAACTTGCCCATCCATACCGGGCGCTTGCGCCGCATCTCGATCTGCAGCGCCGAGCACGACCGCGCATTGATCTGTCGCTCCAGCACCACCAGCGCCGCATCCGTCCGCTCCGCCGCATGGCGCAGCCGGAACCACGACGCCAGCGGCACCCGCCGCGCCTCTTTATCCGGCATATCCGCCAGATCCATCACCACCAGGCCGAATCCACCCGCCTGAATCAGCAGGTCGGTCGATTTCAGCGCATGCTCCGCATTACCGCCGCAATTCACCCAGAGAACGCGCTCCAGATCCACCCCGGCATCGCAGGCGGATTGGGGGTCGAAAGCTCCCGAAGCGTCGATCCAGGCGCAACACTCGCCGCCCCGCGTCGCATTCCCCAAAAGGGTAAACATCAGGGCCGTGCGGCCGCTCGATTCTGTCCCACAGATTTCCGTCAGCGTGCCGCGCGGAATCCCCCCGTCCGTGAGTTGATCAATAGCCGGGATACCCGTCGAAAACTGTCTTATTTCCTGTCGTTTACGGATCTCCAGCGGGATGTCGAAACGGGCCTGTATTTCGCTCCGGAGCTGAAGGATCGCCGCGCCCATATTCGCCTTTTATTCGCCTACACTCTACTTTTACAGATTCGGGGAAAAAGAGCAAGGGATTGTTGACGACGGGAAGGTTGCCTCTCTATACTGAACTACCTGTGCCTTATAGGAAATTTCCCATATCCAGACTGCAAAAAGTCGCTTTCATAATTTGCGTCGCCAGTTTCCTGCTCTGCGCCCAGCCAACGGGCCATCCAGTATCCACGATCCGGGAGGCCATCGACGAATCGAAGCTTGTCACCCTGGCCAATAACACTCGCCCCGAAGCCACCGCCGCCAACGACCGCGGCCGCGTGGCCGACGACTTCCCGATGGAGCACATGCTGCTGCAGCTAAAGCGCTCCGTGGAACAGGAGGCGGCACTCACGCATTACATTGACGAATTGCACGACGCAACTTCACCCAACTTCCACCAATGGCTGCCCCCCGCCGAGTTCGGTCAGTATTTCGGCGTGGCGCAGGCGGATGTCGATACTGTGAGCGGTTGGCTGAAGGCGCACGGATTCAAAGTCAATGGGGTCCAGCCGAGCGGTCTGATGGTCGATTTCAGGGGCACGGCAGGCCAGGTGCGGCAGGCTTACCATACCGAGATCCACCATCTGGAGGTGAACGGCGTGGCGCATTTCGCCAATATGAGCGATCCGAAGATCCCCGCCGCGCTCGCACCGGTGGTAAGCGGTATCGTTTCCCTGCACAACTTCCATCCCCGGCCTTTGCTTGTGCCGCGCGGCCAATATACGTACACCAATTCCAGCGGCACATTCCACGCGCTGGTACCGGGCGATATCGCCACCATTTACAACCTGAACCCGCTGTTTGCGAAAGGCTACACCGGCAAAGGGCAATCGATCATGGTCCTCGAGGATACCTACCTGTATTCCACCGCCGACTGGGATACCTTCCGTAAGACGTTCGGTCTTTCGGCATATAAAAACGGCACTCTGACGCAGGAGAGTCCAACGGGCTCCGTTGCCTGCGCCAACCCCGGATTTCAGGGCAAGCCGAAAGACCCGGGATATGGCGACGACGGTGAAGCCATCATCGACGTGGAGTGGTCGAGCGCGGCGGCTCCGGACGCAGCCATCATCCTCGCGGCCTGCACCGACACCAGCACTACGTTCGGGGGCCTGATCGCACTGGAAAATGTCCTGAATGGGCGGGCCGACCAATTGCCCTCGGTGGTCAGCATCAGTTACGGTGAAGCCGAAGCTGCCAACGGGCAAGCGGCCAATCGTGCTTACCTAACCGCATATGAGCAGGCCGTCGCCGAGGGAGTTTCGATCTTTGTCTCCGCCGGCGACGAGGGCGCGGCCAGCGACGATAACGGCAACGTGGCGACGCACGGCATCGGCATCAGCGGCTTTGCGAGCACGCCCTACAACGTAGCTGTCGGCGGAACCGATTTCGGTTACACGGCTGACAATGTCAGCCCCGGCACCTACTGGAATGCAACTAACTCCCCGACTTACAGCTCCGCCCTCTCATACATACAGGAGATTCCGTGGAACGATTCCTGCGCGGGAGGGCTGGCAGCGGCTTATGCCGGCTTGACACCCCTGGCCCTCTGTAACAACCCCGCGGTCACCTCCTCGAGCGGTTCCCTGAATTTCCTGCTCAATGCGGTCGCCGGCAGCGGTGGACCCAGCGGTTGCGCCACCGGATCGCCATCGAAAGACGGCGTTGTAAGCGGTAGCTGCGCAGGCTACTCCAAACCGGCCTATCAGCTTGGGATTTCCGGCAATCCGTTCGACGGCGTCCGCGATATTCCCGATGTCTCGCTGTTCGCCTCGAATGGTTTCTGGGATGCCTACTACGTAACCTGCTGGTCGAATCCCAACACAGATCCCACAGTTGGCGGTGGGTACACCTGCACCGGCGCGCCGAGCACATGGGCAGGTTTCGGAGGAACGTCGGTTTCTTCGCCGATCATGGCGGGGATCCAGGTGTTGGTCAATCAGAAGACTGGCAGCCGCTGGGGAAATCCCAACCCCACATACTATGCGCTGGCCAATGCCGAGTATGGATTTCTCGGCTTCAACGCCCGCTCATGTAATTCCAATACCGTTAACAAGACGGCCAACGCCTGCATCTTTTATGACGTCACGCAGGGGGATAACAACGTGGCATGCCAGGCGCGCAAGGATGGGGATCTCATCAATTGCTATAAGCCGGCGGCGGATACTTACGGCGTTCTGTCTCTTTTCAACCAAGCCGATCTCCCGGCGTACCAGGCGACCACCGGCTGGGATTTCTCGACCGGCATCGGCTCCGTGAACGCGGAAAATCTGGTGATGAACTGGCCCACCGGGCATTAGGAAGATTTCTTCAGAAGCGGTTGCAAATAGTGCATCACCGTATGGGCAACGATGGCGGCACCTTCCGCCGTAGGGTGCAGTCCATCGGGTTGCGTGAGGCGGGCCACGCCCCCTACGCCGTCCAGAAAAAACGGAATCCGCACTACCTTGTACTGTTTCGCCAGTTCCGGGAAAATCTGCTCGAAGGCATGGATATACTCCGGCCCGTAATTGCGCGGCAGCGTCATCCCGGCCAGCACGATTTGCGCACCGCCCTGCCGTAACGCCTCGATCATCTTCGCCAGATTCTGTTTCGATAACGCGACAGGCTGTCCGCGCAGTCCATCGTTGGCGCCGAATTCGAGGATCACGATGGCGGGATGCGCCGCGAGCACCGACGGAAGCCGCTCCACCCCATCCGAAGTGGTATCGCCACTTACGCCCATATTCACCACGCGATATCGATAGCCGGCGGCGTCGATCAGGCGCTGCAGATCGTCGGGATAGCTTTGACCGGCATCGAGCCCCAGCCCGGCCGAGAGACTATCGCCGAACGCGGCGACCACGGGACGCGTATCATCTATCTGCGGCGGCACTTTTTGTGCCGTCGTCTGCACAGGGGTCTGCACAGGAGTTTGCGCTGGTGTCTGGACAGGACTGGTCTTTTCCTTGTTTCCGCATCCCGCTATTGCAACCGCCAGCGCCGCCGCAAGCATCCATTTGAGTAACACTGCCATAATCATGACAGACGCGCACCAGGAGTCCCGCATTCCGCACCCCATCATAGAAGTGGTCAATCTGACCCGAACCATCGAAACCCCCACCCATCGCGTGGAGATCCTGCGCGGAATCGATCTGGCCATTCCCCGCGGCCAGTTCGCCGCCATCATGGGGCCTTCCGGTAGTGGGAAAAGTACGCTGCTCGGGCTTCTGGCCGGGCTCGATAACGCTTCGAGCGGCCAGGTGCTGCTCGATGGCGTCGATATCACCGGACTCTCGGAAGATCGCATGGCGGAGGTGCGCGGGCGCAAAATTGGCTTCGTTTTTCAATCGTTCCAGCTCATCCCGACCCTGACGGCGGAAGAGAACGTGATGCTTCCCGCCGAACTGGCCGGCGCCGGCAGCAACGTTACACGCCGCGCCAAAGAACTGCTCACGCGGGTGGGCCTGGCCGACCGCCTGGACCACTATCCGGTGCAACTTTCCGGCGGCGAGCAGCAGCGCGTGGCCCTGGCGCGCGCGTTCATCACCAAGCCTCCGATTCTGCTCGCCGACGAGCCCACCGGCAATCTGGATGGCAAAACCGGACAGCAGGTGCTTGAACTACTGCTTGAACTCAATCGCATGGAAGGCGCCACCCTGGTGCTGGTGACGCACGATCCCGCGCTGGCCGCCCATGCCGATCGCGTGATCACGCTGCGGGACGGTCTGGTGGTGAGCGATGAATTCGCGAGGGTGGAATCCGTCAGCCATGCCGACAGAAGCTAAGCCATCCCCCTACCGTACGGCCGCCAAAATCGCCTGGCGGGAAACGCGCGCATCCTCCGGGCGCTTTCTCTTCGTGATTCTGGCCGTTGCCGCCGGGGTTGGCGCACTCACCGGCGTACGCGGTTTCTCGCGCGCCTTCCACACCCTCCTGCAGCGCGACGCACGCAGTTTCATGGCGGCCGACCTGACCGTCCGCACCTTCCAGCAGCCCACAACAAAGCAGACCCAAATCATGGACAGCCTCGCGGCGCGCGGAGTCGAGCGCACGCAAGTCACTGAAACGCTTACCATGGCATCGCCCTCCGGCAACTCCACGCCCATCCTGATTTCGGTCAAGGCCGTCGATCCCAGCGTCTATCCTTTCTACGGAACTGTCCGCTTCAATCCCCCCCAGGACATCCGCAGCGCGCTGCAGCCCGATACCGTAGCCGTCGCCGACGGAGTGCTGCTGCGCCTCAATGAAAAGGTCGGCGATACCGTGCGCATCGGAGGCCAGGCGTACCGTATCAGCGCCGAAGTCACCAACGAACCGGACCGCATGACCGGCAGTCTCAACGTGGGGCCGCGTGTATTGATGTCGCGCGCCGCGTTCGATCGCACCGGCCTGCTGATCCCCGGCAGCCGCGCCGCCGAGCGCTTTCTCTTCAAAGTTCCCGTGACCATGAAGATCCTCGACGTGCGCAATCAGTTGAGGAGCACCTTCCGCGAAGGCCTGATCGCCGATTACACGGAAGCCCATCCGCTCATCGAACAGGGGCTGCGCCAATCGACCACATTCCTTTCCCTGGTCAGCTTGGTGGCGCTGGTGATCGGCGCGCTGGGCGTGGCCACCGCCATCCAGGCGCATCTGCAGCAGAAGATGGATTCCATCGCCGTCATGAAATGCCTGGGCGCGAAATCGTCGCAGGTGCTCCGCATCTATATATTGCAAACCACCGGCGTGGGGCTGGTCGGCAGCGTGGCCGGAATCGCGCTCGGCAGCCTGGTGCAGATGGTGTTCCCGATCTTCCTCGAACGCTACTTCCAGATCACGGCGATCCCGCGCTTCGATGCGTTATCGGCGTTGCAGGGGCTGTTGGTGGGGGTGTTGACGGTGCTTCTGTTCACCGTTCCGCCGCTGCTGGGGATCCGCTATATCCGGCCGGCACTGATCTTCCGGCGCGAGATGGCCGCGCCCCGGCAATCGCTGCGCGAATGGTGGAAGCAGGCCGCAGGCACGGTGATTTCGGCTGTGGTGATCCTCGGCTTTGTCGGCGCCATCGCGGCGTGGCTCAGCGACAGTGCGCAAACGGGCCGGTACTTCGCGTTCGCTATTGCGGTGGGGATGCTGGCGCTGGCCGCGGTGGCGTGGCTCCTGCTGCGCGGACTTCGCATGTTCAGCCGCCATATGCCGCGCGGAGCCGGTCCGATTGTCCGCCAGGGCATTGCCAATCTCTATCGTCCCGGCAACCACGCGGGCGCGGCTGTTATGGCGTTGGGCGTCGGCGTCATGTTCACGGTGACGGTCTGGATCGTGCAGCGCGGCTTGTTGCAGGATATTGTGCGCACCGCGCCGCCCGGCATGCCCAACGTTTATCTGCTCGATATCACGGCTTCGAATCGCGATGCGGTTTACGATCTGCTGATGAAGCAGCCAGGCCTGCTGGGGCAGCCGGAAATGCTGGGCGCGGTTTCGGCGACCATGCAATCCATCGACGGCGTAGCACTGAATCGCGAAAAATTGCAGGGCTTCGCGCGCCGTTATGCCCGCACGGTTACGGTTTCGCCCGCGGCCACAAAGCCGCAGTTCACACAGGTGGTGGCAGGGGCGTGGTGGGAACCCGGCGCGCATCCCGCCGTCCCCGAGCTTTCGGTTTCCGAAGCTGTGGCGAAGGTGCTCAATATTCATGTGGGTTCGGAAATTGTCTGGACCACGCCGCAGCGCACCTTCAACTCCCGTGTGGTCGCGATCCATAAGAGCGAATCGGTGCGCCTCACGGCTCGTGTGGAGTTTTTCTTCACTCCAGGCGCTCTCGATGGGCTCCCCGCGATTTACTACGGCGGCCTGCATGCCAAAGCCTCGGTGGTGCCAGCGATTCAGAAGGCCCTCTACGATAAATTTCCCACCGTGACGGTGGTCAACATGGCGGAAGTGCTCGATACCATTCAGTCGATTGTCGACCAGATCTCGTTGGTGGTCCGCTTCATTTCGTTCTTCTCGATTCTGGCGGGTGCGGTGATACTGGCCTCAAGCGTGGCGGGCACACGCTTCCGGCGCATTCGCGAAGTGGTGATTCTGAAAACGCTGGGAGCCACGCGGCGCCGTATCGCGCAGATTTTCTCGATAGAATTTCTGGTGATTGGAACGGTGGCGGGCTTAATGGGTGGAATGCTGGCGGGTGGATTCGCCTGGCTGGTGCTGAACCGGCTACTGCATGCGGACGCTCGGCCGGATCTGCTGCCCATGATGGTGGCGATCGGCGGCACTGCACTACTGGCTATCACGACCGGCTGGGCCGCCAGCTATCGCACGCTGGGCCAGAAACCGCTGGAGATCCTGAGAGACGAATGAAGCTGCTGGTTCTTCTTCTGTTGGCTGCGTCGCCGCTGCACTTCGATATCACCGATGCGCGCGGCAAGCATCCTGCGGGAGTATCGATTGATGCCAGCGAGCGCGATGCGGACGGCTGGTACCAGCTCCACGTAACTACGAAATCTAAAACACCGTTGGTGTTGATCTGGCCATACGATGGGCACGCCAAAACTCCCGATGGTCCGGAGCCGATCCCGGCCATCGTAATTCAAGCGGGAGATCCAAAGGCGCTGGAGAATCCCCGTGTGGTAGCGGCGATGGCGGCGGGGATTCTGCTGGGCTCAGCAGCATCTCAACCACAGGGTATCGAAAAGGCCATAACCGGTCTGGTCAATTCGGACGATGCATTTGCCAAAGGAGTCGCCTTGCTGTATGCGAAGAAGCCGCTCGACGCGATCGATCCTCTGGCCCGAGCGCTGCGTGAACGCGAACGGCAATTGACGCGCGTGCCGTCTGAGATCTATCCCGCGGCGATGCTCTACGGCCGCGCCTTGTTCGAAGCGGGTAAATTCGACGAAGCCTCGGTGGCGTTCATGAAGGCGATGAATCAGCGGCCTTCCGATCCCGCCGCGCGCAAGGCCCGCGCCGAAGCATTGATTAAAGCGGGCAAGCCCGAAGCCGCGGAATCGCTGCAGGAACAGTAAACGAAAGTCCAAGAGCATCATCTCGCTCGCTATTGGTCAGGTCGCCCCCACGGTCTGAAGCGTGCGTAGAAGTTTGGCAAAATCCCTAAACACAACAAGCGCGTCGTCATCTATGCCATCAGGGTCGAAGTGCATTACATCGTTCCGCGTCGGCTTACAACGGCATTCACGCCGCGCGATCGTCCCGAACGCTTCTGGCGTGGCCGCGCCATTCGCGTAAAACGGCGACGAAATCCTCCACAGATTCATCCTCTGGCCAGCCGCCATGAAAACGGACAGGTCGTTTACGGGACCCTTGCCCTGCTGTGCGATCAATTCCTCCAGTGTGGGATTAGCTTCGAAGTTGAAACGTGGATCGTTGGCAGTCGACGGCACAGTCTTAGTTTACCTGCTATTCGTACTTCCGCAGCTTATCCAGAAAATGGAAAAGCGCCACGCCGATCACCGCATTAATCGCGCCCAGAATCAGTTCCGTCTGGATATCGAAAATCACCGGCTGATCGAGCAGCGCCCGCTGCAGCACCCAATAAAGAAACTGGTGGAATACATAAAAAACAAAACAAAGGATGAGCCGCACAAACGCGTGCTCCACATCGAACTGCATGCCGATCGACGCCGAGAGATAACCCACCAGCGTTTTGCAGATCCCATACATGCCGATCTTCTGCGAGAGCAGCGAATCCTGCGCGAGACCGAGTACCGTCCCGATCATCAGCCCGCGGATTTGCGACCGGCGCATCAACGCGAAATAGATGGTGACCAGCAGCGGCAACTCAATCTTCGAAACGAATTTCAGCGTCTCGAAAAGAGGCAGGTACACCTGGATCAGCAGCGCCAGCAGAGGAACCAGGAAGAAGACCCAGAGCGGGTACTTGGTGCGCCGGACCTGGCGCGCGTCGTCGACAAGGATGCGCTCAGTCGAGTAAGCCATCACGGCTCCGTTGGCGTCTTAGGCTCCGTCGGTGGAGGCGTTGCAGGGCGGGGAACCACTGGCGGTGTCGCTACCGGCTTCGGCGCCGTTGCCGCCGGGGCAGTTCCTGCCGGCGCAACGGGCGCATTCACTCCCGGGACCTTCAGATTGAAGTTCGGCGGCAGCGAGCCCGGCGCTCCCTCTCCAAACGTATGCTTCTGCGCGTCGCCGATTTTCCGGTACTGATCCATCAACTTATCCGCCTGCGTTCCCGCCGTGGCGCGAGGCTGAGCCGTGGCATCTCCTGAGGCCGCCGCGTCCGGTTTCAGATCGGGCGCCAGGAAGACTGACGCGTCCGTCGACGGGGCCTCGGGAATTTCCTGATGTACCGGGTCGACAATCACGAGCACTTCCTCTGGCGCCGTCTCCACGCCCGTGGGATCCACCGAAATATCCTGGAAATTCGGCCCTTCCTTCACAGCCGTGACTTTCCCGACCGGTAAACCCTTGGGGAAGATGCGATCCTCGCCCGAGGTGTAAAACATCTCGCCGGTTTCCACCTTTTGTCCGGTCGGAACATAATCGATCTTCGCCGCGCCGTTGCCGACGCCCCGCAGCACCCCATGCACATGGTTTTTCTGCGATTCGACTCCCGCCGCAAAGCCCGGATCGGTGACCGAAAGCACCTGGCTGGCGAACGGGTAAACGGCCAGGACTTTGCCCACAATGCCATCGGGCGTCACCACCGCCATCCCCTTGAGGACACCCGAACTCTTACCCCGATCGATCAGCACCGATTGTCCGCCCACCCCCGTGGTGGTCCCGATGACGCGTGCGCCGATCATCTTCGAAGGCGTTCGCGCCTGGAACCCGGCCAGCGCTTCGGCACGCTGCGCCGAGGCCAGATCGTTCTTCAGGAATTGATTCTCCAGACGCAGCCGGTCTACTTCAGAGCGCAGTTTGCGGCTCTGTTCGCGCGCATTGCGCAACTCGAAGTAGTTGCTGAAGAAGCCCGTGGTCCCGTTGCGTACGCCTTCGATGGCGCTTGCCACCGGGGTCACCGCCGTGATGGCCCACACGCGCACCAGCGGCACGTCGTTATCGCTCTTGACCTGCCAGGCAAGCAGCACGATCTGCGCGAAGATGACAACCACCAGCACGGTGATGTTCCGGTACCGGTAGAAGATCGAATCCATAACTCCCTGTCTCTAATCTATCGAGATTTTACGCAGAAGTTTGAAATCGCTGAGCATTTTTCCGGTACCTAATACCACCGAAGCCAGCGGATCGTCGGCTATCGAGACTGGCAAACCGGTTTCCTCGCGAATCCGTTTATCCAGATTCTTGATGAGTGCGCCACCGCCGGTGAGGACAATACCGCGGTCGCTGATATCGGCGCTGAGCTCGGGCGGCGTACGCTCCAGCGCCACGCGGATGGCGTTCACAATGGTCGCAATGCATTCCGACAATGCCTCGCGGATCTCCGCATCGCCGATGGTGATGGTCTTGGGCACGCCTTCGATCAGGTTGCGGCCTTTGATTTCCATGGTCAGCGGCTTATCGAGTTCGAAGGCCGAGCCGATTTCAATTTTGATCGCCTCAGCCGTGCGCTCGCCGATCAGCAGGTTGTACTTGCGCTTCAGATACTGCATGACGGCGTCGTCCATCTCGTTGCCCGCCACACGCACCGAACGCGAATAAACGATGCCGGAGAGCGAGATGACCGCCACGTCCGTGGTGCCGCCGCCGATATCCACCACCATATTGCCGGAAGGTTCGGTGATGGGCAGCCCGGCGCCGATAGCCGCCACCATGGCCTGCTCTACCAGGTGCACTTCACTGGCTTTGGCGCGATACGCCGAATCCATTACGGCGCGTTTTTCCACCTGGGTGATTTCGCTGGGCACGCCGATGACAATCCGCGGATGCACCAGCATCTTGCGATTGTGCGCCTTCTGGATGAAGTAATTCAGCATCTTCTCGGTGACTTTGAAGTCCGCGATGACGCCGTCTTTCATGGGCTTGATGGCGACGATGTTGCCGGGCGTGCGGCCCAGCATCTCTTTCGCCTCTTTACCGACAGCTTCCACTTCGCCGGTATTTTTGTTCAGCGCGACAATAGAAGGCTCGTTGACGACGATGCCCTTACCCTTGGCAAAGACGAGGGTATTCGCGGTTCCGAGATCGATGGCGAGGTCGGACGAAAAAAGGCTGAAAAGAGACCTGAGATTCATCTAAGTGGTTATAAATGCAAGGCGGGAGCCTGCCGTGGCCTACAGTTCATGCTAACACAGGCTAAGGTTTTTGCCGGATAAGAAAACGGGGCAGGCGAAAGCCGCCTGCCCCTGATTCCGCAGCCGTTGCGGAACCGCATGCTGCCGCATTTTCTACTGAATCGCGACCTGCACCGCGTTGGCGGCGATGCCCGCGGCGGTGAGCTGCAGCGTTACCGTTCCCGAGCCCCCCAGCGATGCCGGCAGCATCACGTTGATCTGATCGATGCCGGGATAGCCTCCGCTGCCTGCATACAGCACCGGCACATTGACTCCGTTCACCGTCACAGTGACGTTGCCCAGCCCGGCGGCCTGCACGCCCGTAGCGTAAAACGCCAGGTAGACCTTATTCGCCGAGCCCACGTTGATCGGCGCGGCGGTGTACGATCCGTCTGCGTTCGCGACCAGTGCCGGCACCACGGTTGCGGTCCCGCTCGATGAAACACTGATCGCCCAGCCCACCAGCAGGGCGTTCCCGTTGGCGGTGAACACGGCGGGCGCGACGGGGGCGACCACAACGTTGCTTGCGGTGTGATTCGTCGATCCGGGCGCCGTCACCGTCACTTGAGCCATTCCCTTCGCAACGCTCGAAGGTACCTGAAATGTGACCTTGCCGGACGAAACGTAGATCAGCGGCGCGCTGGAGGTTGCTCCGGCCGCGTCTTTGATGGAGACCGAAGTTCCACTGAACGTAGTGGGCAGAGTCGTGCCCCCGGGTATACCGGCATCGGGCCCGAGATTCTGCCCCAGGGCGAAGGCCAGCCCGCCTTGTGCAATCGAAGTCACGCTGGGGCTTGCGGCCGAGAGGATCAAAGGAACATCGGGCATCGTCGTCGAACTGGGGACGAGCGATATTCCGCGCAGGACTTCACCCGCATTGGCGGTGCGCAGCGTAGTGAAAGTTTCCGACGCCGCGCCGGCAGCGGTGGTGTTGGCCAGCGTATCGGTGATGGACACCAGCTTATTGGGATCCGCGCCCTGGTCGCCGGTTGTGTACTGCGAGCTCACTGTGGATGTCAGGCCGTAGATGGTCACGGTTCCGTTGGAGTTCACCATGCCTGTGATGTTGCGCAGACCGTCGGTGGAGGGGTTGAGCGCGGTCGGGTAATTCGCGATCGTGTAAGGCACGCCCAGGTTCAGGCCGTTTTGGAGCACGTAGGCCATGGTCCATGTGCCGTTTGACAGGATCCATTTCTGCAGGCCGGCGGTCTTGCTGCCGGCGGCGTCGGCGGGTATGCCGTCGCCCTCATCCGCCACATACAGCGTAGTGGCGTTGGCGAACCAGATCCCGAACGGATAGTCGCTGGTGGGGCCCGCATTGGTAGCCAAACCGGTGGGAAATCCCGGCAGGATGGTGATGGGCGCCGTGGCCGCGTTGGCCAGGGTGGGCAAGCTGCCCGCGTTGCCCACCTGATACACCGTATCGATACCGTTGCCGCCGCTCCCCTTGGTCACGCACAGCGTGTTGTTGAAGATGGTGAGTCCGCGGAAATTATTGTCTTTGCCCAGCTTGTCCGCGGTGTACGGCATGCCCGTGGCGGGATTGGTTACCTGGGTGATGCTGAAGTTCCCGACCTCTGTCGGCGTCGTGGTCGCCGCCTGACCGGGCGTTGCGATTTCGACGCCGGTGGACGCAACGACGTTGGCGGCCGTGCTCTTATTGTCCGAATTATTCGAATTTCCGACCATGTAATAAGAGCCGTTGGCCAGAATGGCCGCCCGGCCGTTGTTGCCGCTATAGGCGTTGGTCGGCGTGACCTGGATCGCTCCGTTCGCGCCCACCTGGGCAACCGCACGGAAATAACTGCCTCCGGACGGATTGGTGGGATCGTAGACAACGGGCGTATTAGAGTTCGAGACATCCACCGTGTTCGGCGCCGTCACATAACCCATGAAGGTGATCACGCTTCCGTCCGTCGACAGATTCAGTGCCAGCTCGGATTTGGAGCTGAAGCTGGTAACGATCATGCTGCTGGGGACCTCGAAGGTGTTGACCGTGGTACCGGACGGAGTGATCTGATCGAGAAAGATGGGCGAGGTGATGCCGAAGCTTCCGTCGACCTGATTGTTACTAAAAACATTGTTGGTGCCGGTGGTGGACGGATACGCGCCGTTACCGGTGGCCATGATCTGGCAGGCGCCGGGCGAAGCGGTGTTGGCGCTCGCCGGACAAATTGGCGGCAATGCCTGACCCAGGACCACGGAAGTCGCATCGCCGCTATAGACGGTGCGCGAGAGCACCAGATTCCCCGCGCTGAAGCCGGTGAAAGTACCCTCGATGGTGACGTTGTCAAACCGCCAGTTGCCCGACGTGTTATTCAGGGCGCCGCCCACTGCGCTGATATCGTCGGCGCCGGTCGAGGCGTTTACAATCTGAACCGCGAACTTGGGATTGTTGGCCGCAGCCGGATCGGCGATGGTCGCGGTCAATCCGGTGAACCAATCCTGCCCGGCGCCCCCGGTAATACTGACATACGACCCGTTCACCGTATTGGCGGAAGTGCTGTTGGTCATGACCGCCAATCCGGAATCGTATCCGGACAAGGTCAGCGGCGCATTTTTCCAGGTGACGCCATCAGTGGTGTATTGGAGTTGCAGGTTCGCCTCACCCTGATTCGTCGCATACCAATCGAAGCTAACCTTGATGTTGCTGTAGCCCGCGGTGCTCGCGGCGAACATGACGCCCTGCGTCCCGATGGGCGCCATGCTCGACCAGCCATTCGCCGCTCCGCCTCCCGTAGCGGCCTGCGCGCGGATACGCCAGATATTCGTGAGATCGGTATTACCGTTCACGCCTGTATCGCCGGCAGCGCCCTGCAGCACGTCGTCGGTGGTTACTCCGATGCTTGGGGTCGCGTACGTGCCCATGCCGAGCGAACTGGCGGTGCCCGTACCGGTGGAAGGTGCGGGGCCGTTATTAACCGCGATCGCATTGTTCTCGAACGTCCAGGCGGTGATGACTGTGGCCTGAGCAACTGGCAGAGATGCACAAATCAATGCTGCGATCGAAACGATTTTTTTCATGCAGGATTTACTCTCTTTACTTTTAGCGAACATAGAAAATACGAATTGCCACGATAACATGATGAAC
This sequence comes from Terriglobia bacterium, assembly GCA_963719785.1. Lineage (GTDB taxonomy): Bacteria > Acidobacteriota > Terriglobia > Bryobacterales > Bryobacteraceae > BOG-234. The sequence continues at coordinate 743,354 of CAVRCX010000013.1, read as the reverse complement.
GGATCGTGCCTAGGAAAACTGAGTTACAATTCCGTGTAACGCCGTTATCGTGGGGTACTTTGGCGACCTTTCCTGTATCTTGCCGCCAGACCTGCAAGTTACTAACATCGAGCAACGGAGGGTGCCTGGTCTTTTTGTACTAAGTCGTACTTATTGCGCGTGGGTGTCTGTAAAACAGCTTCCAGCCGAGAATGGCGGCAGCAAGAACGCCCATGATCGCCCAGGTCAGGTCGCCGAGAATAGCGCCGACTTCCTCTACGCGGTCGCTGAAAACAACACCCAGCCAGATGTAGAGGGCGGACCCAAACGTCTCTCCCAGAAAATCCCATAACGTGAACTTGAGCCAGGAGTAGCCGCCGGCGCCGCTCGCAAGGTTAATCCACGGCCCCAGGGTGGTGACCAGCCAGCGGCTGAAGAAAACGCCGGCGCCGCCCCAGTTTTTCGCTCTCTCGTCGAGCTGCCGGATGCGGTCGGCGTGGCCGATCATGCCGCCGAATCTCGCGATCAGCTTCTTGCCGCCCCAGCGCCCAAGCAGATATCCGGTCTGATCGCCAGCCACCTGACCCACCGAGGCAATAGCGATAGCCCACCAAAGATTCATCGCGCCCTGCGCCACCAGCGAGCCCGTGACAATCAAAAGCAGCGTCACGGGCAGCGGAACGCCGATCGCCGCAATCAGGACGGTGACGAACAGAGCCGGAGATCCGTAATGTGCGAGAGCGGCGAGGACCTGATCGCGCATCAGGGCGCCTTGCCGGATTGCGCCGTCAGCGCGTCCTGCAATTGGCGGATCAGCTGGCTGGCAGGCACCTTCTGAGCGCGTGCGATCTCGCGGATCGATCTGCGGTCGCGTGGGTTTGGCGGAACGTGGATCGCCTGAAAGAGAACCTCAGAGTGCGTATGGTGGACATGAGCCACGAAAGGCACGCTCATCCACGGCTGAATGGGTTCGTTTTGCCAGCGCACATGACGCGCGGTTCTGCCGGCGCGGTAACCGAAGAAAAAGGTAGACGCAATCGCCAGACAGAAGGCGAGAATCAATAGCGGCGTGCGGTAACGTGATAGCGCGGACCAAAGTCCCACGCATTCACTATAACCGGACTAAGTCACGACATGTTACCGACGACCGCGGCAGCCAAAGGCTCTTCCGCGCGCATGGCCGGCGCCTCGGAAGCATCCACCGCCGGAAAGGTCAACAGCCAGGCCGCTCCCTCTCCAGGCGCGCTCTTTACTTCGATAAATCCGCCGCTCACCGCGACGAATTGGTAAACCAGAGCGAGTGCGAATCCCGGATTCCTGCGCCCTGGCCGCGATTGATAGTAAGGATCGAAGACACGGTCGCCGGCGTCGGCCCGAATATCCTTTCCCGTATCCCGGATCGCCACCTGAATGCTCTGCCTGCCATCCCGCGCCATGACGATCGACGTGGAGGCTTCCACTGCCCCCCCGTCCGGCATCGCGTCGCGCGCTTCGAGCACCAGCCTGAACAGATTTTCCCTCAGATCCTGTGGATCGGCTTTGATCTGCGGAAGTCCGGACGCCAGCTTCATCTCCAGGGTGCGGCGCGTCCCCAGCGTTTTCCTGAATTTCGCCTCGAGTTTCGTCAGGACGTCGTTAACGTCCACCCGAACTGATCGCCCAGGGTCCGTTTTCCCCAGCGTGATTAGTCTCTGCACAACGGATTGCTGGCGAGCCGAACATTCGTACACATCGCCGAGGAGACGCAGCGTGGAGCCCTGCGACCGCGAGATCAACTCTTTCAGCGAATCGTCCATCCGGTTCTGCGATTCGGCAAGTTCTCTCCCCAGTCCGATCGCCATCAGCGCCAGCGAATTCATTTTCTGCAACTGGAGCCGCTGCTTTTCAGCTAGCCGCCGATTGGTTATATCGCGAAAGATCGCAATGATCCCAAGCAGCGAATCTTCGTCGCGATTAGCCGAAAATTCCGCCTCCACCAGCACCGGGTCTTCGCTCCCCGTTCTGGTGAGCTTGAGCGTGCGCGAGCCGGCACCCGACTCCATTTGTCCCACGGCATCAAGCGGATCCACCATCAGAAGATCCGTCGCCTCCTCATACGCCCGGAAAACTTCCAGCAGCGGTTTTCCCCGGGAAACTTCGCAGTCGCATCCGGTCAACTGCGCGGCGTGTGCGTTCATATACGTGATATTGCCGTCACTGTCGGTCGCGATCAAGGCGTCGGCAACGTTGCGGAAAATCGTCGCCAACCATGCCTCGCTGGCGCGCAGCTTCTGGTCCATCTGGTGCCGCCACAGCGCCATTTCAATCTGCGCTCGGAAATCGATGCTGTGGAATGGCTTAACGATATAGCCAAACGGCTCGGTGATGCGGACCCGATCCAGCGTCTCGCGATCCGCATGCGCGGTCAAAAAAATAACTGGCACATGAAAACGCCGGCGAATCTGGTCGGCGGCATCGATGCCGTCCTGCGGTCCGCGCAGCCGGATGTCCATCAGTACCAGCGACGGTTCCAGGCTCTCCACGGCCAGCAGCGCGGCGGCGGCGTTGTCGGCGATCGCCGGAACGATATAACCAGCCTGTTCCAGCTTCTTTTTAAGGTCCAGGGCGATCAACCCCTCGTCTTCGACGATCAGGATACGGGCGGCGCTCATCTAAAACCAAAGTGCGGCGCGCCCGTATTCTTCTCAATAATTTATTCGACGGAGGATTAAGGGTTCGAGCGGCCGCGCCAGAATGTCGCCAAAGCGATGAAAAAGCTGCTATTCCTTTTGAAACGAGGCGACCAGTTGTTCGAACTTCGGCTCATTGGCAGTGACTGTTTTAACCGGGCCGGTGAACTTCACGAACAGGTTTCCGTTGGGATTTTCCACGATGGCGGCCAGCATCCGGTAGTCGGCTTGCGGGGCTTGGGGCGACATCATCGGACCAGCCATCCCGGCGTAAACTCCGGTCACGTCCATGGTGGTCACGGGCAATCCGTGCACGGTGCGTTTCGCAGTTTTCGCCACTGCGGGCGCGCCGTTGCGCGTAAACTGACCGTTCCATCTGGCGAGGTTGGCCTCCACGCTGCCGCCTTGTCCCTGCCCGAAGAAGTAGACTACGCATTCGGCGTCGCCCACCGTGTAAGTCGCCGCGCGCATGGGCGCCGTGCCTTTCGAAACCCAGCCAGCGGGCGCGGTCCACTTCACACCGGCGGTCGATTCGGCAAGCAGCGCGGCAATGGCGCACAGTAAAAGTAATCCGGAACGCATGACGACCAGTGTAGCTCCGTCGGGGGCGCTGGCCCGGAAGTGCGGCGTTTCAGCAATTCTTCAGCCTTTTGCTATAACATACCTGAGGTCCGTTCAAGGAGTAACTACGTATGAAATATCGATTGGCATCGGCACCGCTGGCACTATTGCTCAGCGTATCGGCGTTCGGAGCACCCACCTACAAGGTGTTGAGCAAGATAAAAATCGGCGGAGCCGGCAGCTGGGACTACGTCTACGTAGATAGCACAAATCACCGGCTGTATGTGTCGCACGGCACGCAGACGGAAGTGATCGACACCGCCACGGACAAGCTGATTGCAACCATTCCGGATACGAAGGGTGTGCACGGAATTGCGGTCGCCAACGATCTGGGTAAGGGGTTCACGAGCAACGGTCAAAGCAACGACGTGACTATCTTCGATCTGAAGACCAGCAAGGCCACCGGCAACGTGAAGACCGGCGCGAATCCGGATTCCATTATTTACGAGCCGGTGACGCATCGGGTGTTTACCTTTAACGGCAAGAGCAAGGATGCCACGGTGTTCGATGCGAAGACCGGAGAAATAATCAGCGCATCGGTTGCGCTTGGCGGTAAGCCCGAGTTTTGCCAGGTGGATGGCAAAGGTCACGTTTACGTCAACATGGAAGACAAGAACGAAATTGTGGAGATCAACGCGAAGGATGCCACAGTAACCAGGCGCTACTCGATCGCTCCCTGCGACAGCCCGAGTGGTCTGGCGCTGGACTCGAAGAAGAACGTACTATTCTCGGTCTGCGATAACAAGGTGATGATCGTCAGCGATCCGGCGAGCGGCAAAGTGCTGGCGACTCCCGCGATCGGCAGTGGACCCGACGGTGTGGCGTTCGATGACGGCTATGCCTTCAGCGCCAATCGCGAAGGGAACATTACGATGGTGGGCGAGAGCGCACCGGGGAAGTACGACGTGGTGGCCACTATCCCGACGCAGTTGGGCGCGCGTACTATCGGCGCGGATCAGAAGGCACATAAATTGTATCTGCCGACCGCTGAATATGGCGCTCCCGCGGCTTCGAAGGACGGGAAAGCCGGCCGGCCGCAGGCTGTTCCCGATAGCTTCATGATCCTTGTCGTCGGCCGCTGACGTGCCCATCCTCACATAACCAGTAGCGGGAGCGTTCTTAACCACACCGCGAGCGCTCCCGCGGTCAAAGCCATAAGGGAATCCCCGGTTCACGGCTCCGATTTTCCACGTACTCTAAATCAGGATCGCTCCGCTTGAGCGACTTGGGCCATTAACGATTTAATGAATCGTACTAATGCGCAAGACGGCGGAATTTCAAAGGAGCCACGTATGCCTGATGAAACGATTCCTTACGGCCGGAAGACTCAAAAACCCTCGCCTGTCGCCGAAGTTCACATCCTGTGGATCACTGCGGGACTGAGCTGCGACGGGGATTCGGTTTCGATCACCGCAGCTACTCAGCCTGGTGTTGAAGACGTTGTTCTGGGCGCCATTCCCGGCCTCCCCAAAGTCCACCTGCACAATCCCGTTCTCGCCTACGAATGCGGCGACGACTTTCTTAAGTACTGGCATCTGGCGGAGCAAGGTAAGCTCGAGCCGTTCGTGCTGGTAGTGGAAGGGTCGATACCGAACGAGAAGATCAAGAAAGAGGGCTACTGGGCGGCGCTGGGAACGGATAAGCACTCCGGTCAGCCCATTACGACTAACGAGTGGATTGATCGCCTGGCGCCCAAAGCGCTGGCCGTAGTGGGCGCGGGGACATGCGCGACCTACGGTGGCATCCATGCGATGGAGGGGAATCCCACCGGCGCCATGGGTCTGGCAGATTATCTCGGATGGGATTGGCGATCCAAAGCCGGCCTGCCGATTGTCAACGTTCCGGGATGCCCGGTGCAGCCGGATAATTTCATGGAGACGCTGCTCTACCTGCTTTACCAGGTGGCGGGGCTGGCGCCGATGATCCCGCTCGACGATAAACTGCGTCCCACGTGGCTGTTCGGCAAGACGGTGCACGAAGGTTGCGATCGCGCCGGCTATTACGAACAGGGAGATTTCGCCGAGGATTACAACTCATCGAAATGCATTGTCAAGCTGGGTTGCTGGGGTCCGGTGGTCAATTGCAACGTACCCAAGCGGGGATGGATGAACGGGATGGGCGGTTGCCCCAATGTGGGCGGCATCTGTATCGGGTGCACCATGCCCGGATTCCCCGATAAGTTCATGCCGTTTATGGACGAGCCTCCGGGCGCGAGAGTATCATCGGGCACCATCGGCGTCTATGGAAAAGCCATCCGCGCGCTGCGCTCCTTCACCAATGACACGGTCAACAAAGAACCTAAGTGGAGACATTCGGGAACTGAGTTGACCACGGGCTACCAATCAAGGACTTACTGAGGAGAAAAGGAGAATCGCCATGAGTACAATCACAGCGCCCGAAGTAAAGACTCCCGGTAAGTCGGGAAATCTGGTGGAAATGAGCTGGGATCCGATTACCCGGATCGTCGGCAGCCTGGGTATCTATACGAAGATAGATTTCGAAAATCGCCATGTGGCCGAGTGTCACAGCACTTCTTCGATCTTTCGCGGCTACAGCATTTTCATGAAGGGCAAAGACCCTCGCGACGCACACTTCATCACCAGTCGTATCTGCGGCATCTGCGGCGATAACCACGCAACCTGCGCGACCTACGCCCAGAACATGGCTTTCGGTGTGCGCCCGCCGGCCCTCGGCGAATGGATCGTGAACCTGGGCGAGGCCGCCGAGTACATGTTCGACCACAACATCTTCCAGGACAACCTGGTGGGTGTGGATTTCTGCGAGCAGATGGTTAAGGAAACTAATCCCGGAGTCTGGACAAAGGCGCAGAGCACAGCGGCGCCGCACGCCGATCTGCACGGATTTAAGACCATCGCGGATATTATGACGGCGCTGAATCCGTTCAGTGGCTCGTTCTACCTGGAAGCGCTGCAGATGAGCCGGATGACGCGCGAAATGTTCTGCCTGATGGAAGGGCGGCACGTTCATCCATCGACGCTCTATCCCGGCGGCGTGGGCACGGTGCCTACCGTTCAACTATTCACCGATTACATCGTTCGTCTGATGAAGTATGTGGAATTCATGAAGAAGGTAGTGCCGCTGCACGACGACTTATTCGACTTCTTCTACGAGGCGCTGCCGGGCTATGAGGAAGTGGGCCGGCGCCGCATTCTGCTGGCCTGCTGGGGCTCGTTCAACGATCCCGAACACTGCGACTACACTTACAAGAACATGACTAAGTGGGGCCGGAAGATGTTCGTCACTCCCGGCGTGGTCGTGGACGGTGAGCTCGTTACTACGGACCTCGTCGATATTAACCTGAACATCCGCATTCTGCTGGGCAGTTCTTACTACGACGACTGGCAAGGCAGCCAGAGCTTCGTCAAGCAGGATCCGCTGGGTAATCCGGTCGACCAGCGCCATCCGTGGAATCAAACCACTACGCCGCGTCCCCAGAAGCGCGACTTCAAGAACAAGTACACGTGGGTGATGTCGCCGCGCTGGTTCGACAAACGCACCGGCGATTATCTGGCGCTCGACACCGGTGGCGGGCCGATCGCCCGGTTCTGGGCTACGGCGCTGGCGGGTCTGGTGGATATCGGCTACGTCAAAGCTACCGGCAAGAGCGTGAAGATCTACCTGCCGAAGACGGCGACGAAGCCCGAAGTGGAGTTCGAATGGAAGATCCCCAAATGGAGCAATGCCATTGAGCGGGATCGGGCGCGAACCTACTTCCAGGCCTACGCCGCCGCTGCCGCGCTGCATTTTGCCGAGCAGGCGCTCAAGGAATTGCATGCGGGCCGAACGCGCACGTGGTCGGATTTCAAGGTGCCCGATGAAGCCATTGGGTGTGGATTCCACGAAGCTGTTCGCGGAGTGTTGTCGCATCACGTGGTAATCAAAAACGGCAAGATCGCCAACTACCATCCTTATCCGCCGACGCCGTGGAACGCCAATCCGCGGGATAGCTTCGGCACCCCTGGGCCCTATGAGGACGCGGTACAAAACACGCCGATCTTCGAGGAAAACGGGCGCGATAAGTTCAAGGGCATCGATATCATGCGGGCGGTCCGCAGCTTCGACCCGTGCCTGCCGTGCGGCGTACACATGTATGACGGGGGCGGCAAAGTGCTCGAGACCCGTCATTCGCCAATGTTCGGCCTGAACGGCTGAAACAGGAGATTCTCATGCCGGAACAACAGGAGTTCCAGCAGCGGCTTCAGTCGATCGAGCGATTGCTGAGCGATATCGAAGGGGCCGCCGATCCAAACCTGCGTAGAACCGTGCAGGAACTGGTGCAGTTGATTATGGATCTGCACGGTGCGGGGTTGGCGCGCATTTTGGAAATCCTTGGCTCCGATGGACAGGCGGAAGCGCCTGTCCCACACATCGTATCCAGGTTGAGCCGGGACGAACTTGTGGGAAGTCTGCTGGTTTTGTACGGACTACATCCGATGGATCTCGAAGCGCGTGTTGGCCAGGCACTCGAAAAGGTGCGTGCGCGGCTGCGCGCTCATTCGGGCGAAGTTCATATGCAGAGTATTCAGGATGGTGTCGTGCGGTTGCGCCTCGACGCCAACAACGCGAACGCGCTGAGGGAAACCATCGAGCAGACGATCTATCAATACGCTCCCGATGTAACGGCTCTGATCATCGAAGGCGCGGGTGCGAAGCCGGGCTTTGTGCCCATCGAGATGCTGCAGGGAGTCCGGTAATGCAGGCGCTGCGGAAGTTTGCGCGCCGTCCGTCGATGGACCGCGTGCCGGTCGAGACCTGTGAGATGTGCAGCAGGGAACTGGCGGAGAGCCATCAGCATCTGCTGGATCCGATCACCCACAAATTGATGTGCGCGTGCGACGCCTGCTCCATACTGTTCAGCAATCAGGGGCAAACCAGATACAAGCGCGTGCCGCGGCGCATTCGTTTCCTGCCGGACTTCCGCATGACCGACAGCCAGTGGGACGCCTTGATGATGCCGATCAATATGGCGTTCTTCTTCAAGAGCTCCCTTCATAATCGCGTGATCGCTTTGTACCCGAGTCCCGCGGGCGCCACCGAATCGTCGTTGTCTTTCGACACGTGGGATGAAATTGAGCTCGACAATCCGGTGCTGCTGGAGATGGAAACCGATGTGGAAGCTCTGCTGGTGAATCGCATCGGGCACTCGCGGGGATTCACCAGCCCGGAGTATTATCTGGTGCCGATCGACGAATGCTTCAAGCTGGTCGGTTTGATCCGCAGCAAGTGGCGCGGCTTCGCCGGTGGAACTGAGGTGTGGCATGAGATCGGCGAATTCTTTGCCGGTCTGAAGGCGATGGAGAACTTACATGCCTGATCTCGCGATCACGGTCGAGAGCGCGCAGGTTGTTCCGTTCGCGGCGGCGCCCACGCTGGCGTTCAAACTGCGCGTGGCCAACGACGATCCGGCCGAGATGATCCACACGGTGGTCCTGCGCTGCCAGATCCAAATCGAGGTGACGCGCCGCCGCTACAACGACCTCGATCGGGAGCGGCTGCGCGATCTTTTCGGCGAGCCGGAGCGCTGGGGCCAGACCCTGCGCAATCTGCTGTGGGCCAATACCAGCGCTGTCGTGCCGCAGTTCAGCGGCGTCACTACGGTAGATCTGCAGGTGCCTTGTACTTTCGATTTCAGCATCGCGACCACCAAGTATTTTAACGGTCTGAGCGATGGGGACATTCCGGTTTGCCTGATGTTCAGTGGAACCGTGTTTTATCAGGATGGCGACGGAGCTTCGCGGGAACTGCGCGTAGCCCCGATTTCCTGGGAGAAGGAAGCCAGGTTTCGCCTGCCGCTGAAGGTCTGGAAAAACATGATGGACGCGTACTATCCCAACTGCGCGTGGCTGTGCCTGCGCCGGGATGTGTTCGAAGAATTGCACCGCTTCAAAGTGGAGCGCGGCATTCCTACATGGGAGCAAACCATGGAAGCCTTGCTGGCGGAAGAGGTGCTGCGTTCATGAATATCCCGGCAGTTGAAAAAATCGCCACTGCCGTGCTCTATGAAGGCTACATGTTGTATCCGTACCGTGCGTCGGCGGTGAAGAATCGTCGGCGATTCAATTTCGGCGTGCTTTATCCGCGCGAGTATTGCGATCTGCAGGGCGGATCCGAAAACAGCGAAATGCGCACGGAATGCCTGATTACGGGAACGCACTTCACGACCATCGAAGTTAAAGTACGCTTTCTGCAATTGACGGCGCGGGGGGATTGGCAGGAAGGACAGGAACGCGAAGTATCTTCGCCGCCATGCACGCTCGAATCGATTATGGCGCAGCCATGGCGGCAGTGGTTCGCATTCTATCCGGCGGGTATCGAAGGGGAGTTGGAAATCAGTACGGTGCAGGTGGAAGAAAATCTCTACAAGGTTACGGTGAACATTCGAAACGTGGCCGGGCTCCAGGATGTAAATAACCCGAGTCGGGATGAGGCTCTGCTGCGTTCGATGGTTTCGGTTCACAGTATCATTCAAGCCGCGGGCGGCGAGTTTGTTTCCCTGCTCGATCCACCAGAGCAGTGGAAAGACGCCGCGGCCGGATGTCAAAACGCTGGTGCATTCCCCGTGCTGGCGGGAGAAGATGGTCAGCGCGATCTGCTTCTCTCTTCGCCGATCATCCTCTACGACTATCCGCAGATTGCGCCCGAAAGTCCGGGCGATCTTTTCGACGGTACGGAGATCGATGAAATTCTGGCGCTGCGAATTCTGACCTTGACGGATACCGAGAAGCAGGAGGTTCGGAGCGGAGACGATCGCGCGCGCCGGATTCTTGAACGTACCGAGATGCTGCCGCCGGAGCATCTTCAAAAGCTGCACGGGGCGTTACGTAACTTATGAACGAGTGGGAATGGCACATCCTCGAAGACAAGCCCGTACTCGACCGCGTGGTGGTCGACGGGATGGAATTCAAAGCCGGCGATTGCGTCCGGCTGCGCCCGCGCACAGGCGGCGACATCATGGACGTCGCGCTCGCGGGGAGGGTCGGGATCATCGAGAGCATCGACCAGGATTACGAGGGCAATACGCACCTGGCGATCGTGATCGATGACGATCCGGGTAAAGATCTTGGGATGCTGCGGCAGCCCGGTCATCGGTTCTTCTTCAACGTGGAGGAGATCGAGTCGCTATGACTGACGGCCGCATTCTGATCGCGTGCATCGGGAATATTTTCATGGGGGACGACGGGTTCGGTACAGAGGTAGCGCGGAGGCTGGCCGGCCGGGCGCTGCCGCCGGATGTAGCCCTGAAAGATTTCGGAATTCGTGGGCTCGATCTGACTTACGCACTGCTTGAACCCTGGGACCTAGTGATCCTGGTGGACGCATGCGGACAGGGCGGTGAGCCGGGCACGGTGTATCTGATCGAGCCCGATACGAAAGCATCGACCGGCGCATTCGCCGGCATGGATCCTCATGCGGCCAATCCGGTGAGCGCTCTGCAGATGGCTAAGTCGATGGGTCAAACGTCGAACAGGGTTGTAATTGTCGGATGCCAGCCCGCCGACCTCGGAGGTGAAGACGGCAGGATTGGCCTGAGTGAGCCGGTCGCGGCCGCGGTCGGGGAAGCAGTGCAGATGATTGAAGAGCTTGTGGAAACCGTGTTGCAGCCGAATTGAAAACCAACAAGAGAACAGGAGTCGCCATGTCAATCGAACTTACAAACGGTCTGGATGAAGACGAGAGCAGAAACACTTTATTCCTGTGGGGCGGTGCGGCGCTGGTGGTTTTCGGCGCCGGGCTGATTCTGTCAACCCCCCTCGCGCGGCGTTATCTGAGCACGGTGGGAATTCCCAACCTGGCGGGGCTCACGTTACCGAAAGACTTGCAGCGATACCTGAGGCTGAGGTCCATGTGACAGCTTCACGACCTGCTCCGGACATGGCGCATTACGTCATCGATGCCCGCACCAGCCGCTTTACGGTGCGCGCGTTCGCAGGTGGAATGCTCTCGGCACTGGGGCACAACCCAACCATCGCCATCCGCAATTTTTCGGGCGAGGTGAACTTCGATCCCGGGGCGCCGGAGCGAGCGTCGGTCAGAATCGAGATCGTCGCGGATTCGCTCGAAGTGACGGATGAAATCAAAAGCAAGGACCGTCGCGAAATGGAAAGCACCATGCATGAAGAGGTGCTTGAAAGCGGGAAGTATCCGACGATCGTTTTCGCCGGCACGGCAACTTCGGCGGAGGAAATTGGCGAAGGGCGGTTCCGCGTTTCCATGCAGGGGTCTCTTTCGCTGCGCGGCGTGACGGGAACACTTCCACTGACTGCGCAGGTGGCGCTGAATGGCGACATGCTGCGTGGCTATGGCGAGTTCTCCATCCTGCAAAGCGACTATGGAATTCCGCTCGTCAGTGTGGCGGGAGGGGCGCTGAAGTTGAAAGACGAATTGAAGTTCACGTTCGACATCGTCGCGCGAAAGCAGGAATAACACATGTGTCTCGCCATACCGGGAAAGATCGTGGACGTCCTGGCGGAAGACCGGAGCCTCGCTCTGGTGGACGTATTGGGAGTGCGGCGCAAAGTGGACCTGGGGCTGTTGCAGGACGAGCCTCCGGAAACCGGCGACTGGGTGCTGATTCATGTTGGTTTCGCCATGAGCAAGATCGGTGAAGCGGATGCGCGGGAGCAGTTGCGCATGCTGACGGATCTTGGCGAGAGCGACGCGGCGATGGAGGAAGTGCGCGGATACGGGCTGGAGGATGGGTAAAGACCATGCGATTTGTCGATGAATTTCGCGAGCCGGAATTAATCACCAGAACAGCCGATGAGATTCGGCGCCTCGCCAATCCCGCGCGACACTACCGATTTATGGAAGTTTGCGGCGGCCACACTCACTCCATTTACCGCTTCGGCCTCAAAGATCTGCTGCCGTCCAATATGGATTTGGTGCATGGGCCAGGCTGTCCCGTGTGCGTACTTCCCATGGGCAGGATCGACGATGGGCTGTCAATGGCGGAGCGTCCCGACGTGATCTTCACGGCATTCGGCGATATGATGCGCGTCCCCGGCACCAAAGGCAGTCCGCTCGAATACAAAGCGCGCGGCATGGATGTGCGGATCGTTTACTCGCCATCGGATGCGCTCAAGCTGGCGCGCGCCAATCCCGATAAGCATGTGATGTTCTTCGCTATCGGCTTTGAGACCACCGCGCCATCCACTGCGCTGACGCTGATGCGCGCGAGGGCGCAGGGAATCCACAACTTCTCGGTCTTTTGCAATCACGTCACGATTATTCCGGCCATTCGCGCGATCCTCGATTCGCCGGACATGCGCATCGATGCGTTCATCGGGCCCGGCCATGTGTCCACGGTGATCGGCTGCCGTCCGTACGCGTGGATTGCGAGTAACGAAGATAAACCGATCGTGGTTACGGGCTTCGAGCCGCTCGACATTCTTCAATCCATCGTGATGCTGCTGCGTCAATTGAAAGGGAAGGAGAAGCGCGTGGAGAACCAGTACAAGCGCGCGGTGCCCTGGGAAGGTAATCGCGCGGCGCTGAAGGCGATGGCCGAAGTCTTTGAACTGCGCCCGTACTTCGAATGGCGCGGATTGGGTTTCATTTCGCAATCCGCTCTGCGCATCCGCGAATCGTATGCGGAGTGGGACGCCGAGCGGCGATTTTCCGTTCCAGGCGTGCGTGTCACCGATCCCAAGGCCGCGCAATGCGGCGAAGTATTGAAGGGCGTGCTGAAGCCGGCGCAGTGCAAACTGTTCGGCAAAGAATGCACGCCCGAGCATCCCGTCGGCGCGCTGATGGTTTCGTCCGAAGGTTCCTGCGCCGCCTATTACAATTTCGAACATCGCAAGCGCGTAGTGCAAATCCGCCCCGCTGTGCAAGAGGTCGCATGACGAGCGTGGTTTCGAAAATCCGCTTCCGCGATCCGCAGGTTGAGATGGCTCACGGCGCCGGGGGCAAGGCCAGCCGCCGGCTGATCGATGGATTATTCGCGCCACTGCTTTTCGGATCCGTTCCCGTCCCGCTCGGGGATGCCGCGCACGTGAACGTAAACGGAACGTGTGTAGCGATCACTACGGATAGTTTCGTGGTGAGCCCGCTGCGTTTTCCCGGCGGCTCGATCGGCGAACTCGCAGTGAACGGCACGGTAAACGACCTTGCGGTTTCGGGCGCCCGAGCACAGGCGTTGGTTGTGAGTTACGTGCTCGAAGCCGGTTTGCCGACAGAGATTCTCGAAGCTGAAGTGCGTGCCATGGCGGATGCGGCGCGCGCGGTGGGCGTGATCATCGCAGGTGGCGATACCAAGGTCGTCGAGCACGGCAAGGCAGACCGCATGTACATTACGACCTCCGGCATCGGTCAGCTGATACCGGGGCTGAGTATCTCTCCGGCGGCGGTTCGGAGCGGGGACAAGATCCTGCTCTCCGGCCCGATCGGCGACCACGGCATCACCATTCTGCTGGCGCGCGGCGACCTGGATCTGGAGGCGGATCTGTGTTCCGATACGCGCTCCGTGCTGCCGTTGGTGGAAGCGCTGGCCGAAGCGGTGGGTGCGGGCGTTCACTGGATGCGCGATCCTACGCGCGGCGGAGTTGCCACCACGCTGAACGAACTGGCGCATGATTGCGGCCTCGGCGTTGTACTGGCGGAGGATCTGATACCGGTCAGGGACCAGGTGCGTGGCGCGTGTGAACTGCTGGGCCTCGATCCGCTTCACATCGCCAATGAAGGACAGTTTTTGGCGGTGGTTGCGGCGGAGCAGGCCGAGACTGCACTCGATGCGCTGCGTAAGACGCCTGGAGGACAGGATGCCGCGTTGATCGGAGAGATCGGCGAACAGCCGGCAGGATCGGTGCTGGTGACAACGCTGTACGGAGGCAGCCGGATGGTGGACATGCTGGTGGGCGATCCTCTGCCGAGGATCTGCTAAGGAGCGGGCATGGCTGGAGCACGAATGGTGAAGACATCAGATTTCGTCAGCGACGTAAGCCACCAGCTGCTGGAGCGTAATCGCATTTTTGAGGATTTCTTCGCGCGCGAAGCACTCCCACTTGCCGTTGCCTGTCATGAGATGTCCGACCGCTTTCTCAAAGGGGGCCGTCTGCTGGCGTTTGGCCGCGGCCCTTATGCGACGGACGCACAGCACGTGGCGGTCGAATTCGTTCATCCCATTATCGTGGGCAAGCGCGCGCTGCCGGCTTTGGACATCTCGCTCAATTTTCGTCCGTGGCTTGATGCGATCCTCCGGCCGGAAGATATCGTAATGGGATTCGGGCCTCCCGAGGGCGATGGGGAAATCCTCGACGCGCTCTTTGCCGCACACACGCGCGGGGCCATGACTTTCGAAATGCCGGGATACGGCGGGACTTATCCATTCCATTCCCCGGTGCAGAATCCTTTCGTTCATCAAGAGTTGATGGAGATCCTGTATCACACGCTTTGGGAGACTGTACACGTCTTTTTCGAACATCGCGAACTTGGCGCGGATGTCGGCGACGCGGACTTCTTATACCCGTTTCTGGGCCAACAGAGACAGCAAACGGGCGACATCGTGGACGAGGTTGCCGGCTCTATCCGGGAGAAGGTTCAGGAGGATTCGAACCTGCGCATGCGCGTGGCGCGCGAAGCATCCGCCCGAATCGTCCAGACCGCGCGCGCCATGGGTGAACGCGTGGCGCAGGGCGGCAAGCTCATCATCTTCGGCAATGGAGGATCTGCCACCGACGCCAACGACTGGGCCATCGATTGTGTGCGGCCGCCCGCCGGCTATCACCCGATACCCGCGATTTCGCTATCGATGGAACCGGCAAGCTTGACGGCGATTGCCAACGACGTCGGCATTGAGGTGATTTTTCTCCGTCAATTGATCGCTCACGCACGTAAGGAAGATGTGGCCATCGGCATCTCTACGAGCGGGGGATCCCGCAACATCATGATGGCGCTGAATGAGGCGCGCAAGCAAGGTCTGCTGACGGTGGCGCTGCTGGGCTACGATGGCGGAGAAATTCTGCGGCACGGGCTGGCCGACTTTCCCCTGCTGGTCCCGTCCGATTACATCCCGCGTATTCAGGAAGTGCAAGCATCTACTTATCACGTGATTCGGGAGACGATGGAGGCGCTTGTCTGTGGCTGAGTTCGAACTCTACGGAACCGGAAGCTGCCCTTACACGCTGGAGATGCGGGAGTGGCTTGAATGGAAAGGGCACCAATATGTGGAATACGACGTGGAGAGGGACGCCGGCGCGCGCGCCCGTATGATGGCAATTTCCGGCGGGCAGCGGACGGTTCCGGTGCTGGTGTTAGGGGGCGGTGTGGTGCAGATCGGTTGGCAGGGCCGAGGTTGTGTCATATGACCTGCGTTATTTAAGATGCATGAACTATCGATCGCAATGAGCATCGTGGAAATGGCCGAGGAAGAATCCGACTGCCGCGGCGGAGCACGCGTGAGCGCGGTGCATCTGAAGCTGGGCGCGCTGGCGGGTGTAGTCAAGGAGGCATTGCTGTCCTCCTGGGAACTGGCATCGGAGGGCACGGCGCTGCAGGGCTCGCGGCTGAGAATTGAAGAAATTCCGGTCGTCGTATTTTGCTCAAAATGCCGGGCTTCTGGCGCGCTCGAATCGGTGCAGTGGTTTGCGTGTCCGCGGTGCAAAGGCCCGGTATCCGAAGTGATTCAGGGGCGCGAACTGCAGGTGACAGCCCTCGAAATACTGGAAAGGGATGCAGAATGAACCCGCAACCGCGCCTGCTTGAAGTACGGCAAAACGTTCTCAGGCAGAACGACGTGGTGGCTCGCGAACTCCGGCAGCGTTTCCGCGAGGCGGGAGTGTATGTGGTGAGCCTGGTGTCGAGCCCCGGTTCGGGCAAAACTGCATTCCTTGAGAAAACGCTGAGCCTGCTGCGGCAAAGCTACCGGGTGGCGGCGCTGGTGGGCGACCTTGCGACCGACAACGATGCGGTGCGGCTGGCGCGCGCCCAGGTGCCCGTAAAGCAAATTACCACGGGAACTCTTTGCCATCTGGAAGCGGCCATGGTTCGCACGGGTCTGGAAGGCTGGGAGCTCGAGCAGTTGGATTTCCTTTTCATCGAGAACGTGGGAAACCTTGTGTGTCCCGCTTCTTACGATGTTGGCGAGAATCTCCGCGTGGTGCTGTTGTCGGTGACCGAAGGCGAGGACAAGCCACTCAAATATCCGACTATTTTCAATACCGCGGATGCAGCGGTGCTGACCAAGATGGACCTCGCCGAGGCTGTCGAATTCGATTCGGTCGCCGCCGAGGTCAACATACAGCGTGTCCGGCCTGGGTTGCCGTTGCTGAAGGTCTCTTCGAAGAGGGGCGAGGGCATGGGTGAGTGGCTGCAATTTCTCGCTGCGAGCCGTAGTCTGGAATCAAGAGAGCCGCAAACTGTCGGAGCGTAGTACAGGGGCGGGCGGCTTACGCGTGCTGAAACCTTGCAATGCTTGCTCGCAACGTCTCGGCGAGCGTGGAGAGATCGCTGGCGCTGGATCGGACATGATCGCTGCCGCTTGCCATTTCCCCTGCCGCATGGTCCACGGCCGCGATGTCCCTGGCGATTTCGCGGGACACGACAGACGTTTCGGAAACCCGGACATTGGAGTCGTTCATCCCGACAGATGCCTCAGCTATGTTCCTCGCGATGTCCCGCGTGGCAGCAGATTGCTGCTCGATCGCCGCGGCGATGGAAACCACGATGGTGCTGACATCGAGGATGACCTGCGAAATAGTGCCGATTTCAGAGATTCCATTCGCCGTGGCGGACTGAACGTCGGCAATGCGCCCTTTGATATGTTCGGTGGCCGCGGCTGTCTGTTGCGCGAGGGCTTTGATTTCAGTGGCCACCACCGCAAACCCTTTGCCTGCCGCGCCAGCGCGCGCCGCCTCGATTGTTGCGTTAAGAGCCAACAGGTTGGTTTGCGAGGAAATCTCGGTGATCTCTTCGGTGACCTTGCCGATTTCGCGTGCCACGGCCCCGAGTTGGTCGATTCGCTCGGTGATTCGGACTGCCTGCTTCGTCGCTTCATCGGCGATCTGGCGTGCTTTTTCGGAGTTTTGCGCGATGTCGCCAATAGTCGAGGTCATCTGTTCCGTAGCCGAAGCGACGTGGGCCAGATTGGTGGTTGTCTGTTCCATCCCCGCCGCGACCGATGCAATGCCGGAACTCATTTCCTCGGTAGCAGCCGACACGGAGTGCGCTTTGTCCGAGGCATGGCGCGAACCGGATGTCATGTTACCCGAGGCGGCCAGCAGTTCGATCGAAGAAGCGGAGAGCATCTCGATACCGCAGGAGATTTCCCCAACCATTTCGCGCAGTTTGAGCGACATCTCCTGCATGGCCCGGGCCAGACTGCCCACTTCGTCGCCTCGCAATACGTACTTCTCGGGAACATTCTGCGTTATGTTGCCGTCGGCGATGCCGGTAAGGAGCCGCACTGCCACCGTCAGAGGCTCCGAAATACTCATCGTGAGCTTCCGGCCGCTGACCAGGGCGATCAGCACCGCCAGCGTTCCGATGCCGAGGAGAGCCGCCGTCACCTGTTTCAAGAGGCGGTTGCGTTCCTTGCCGATGGCCGCCAATTGTTCCTGCCGGTATTCCGCCAGGTCGCCGACCGCGGACTTCGCATCCCCATAGCGGTCGGCCGCTTCCGTCCGGTAGTATTCGACGGCCTTGGCACGCTGTTTCCGCGAGGCCAGTTCCAGCATCGCCTCGTTGCTTGTCTGCCATTTCTCCAGGGCTTTTCGAAACGTTTCCGTCAGCTTTTTCCCTTTATCCGAATCGACACTCGCCGTCATTTCAGCTAATGCCGTCTTCTGGTCTTTTTGCAGTGAGACGACCTGCGCGTTGTCGAGCTGAAGATCGGCCGAGATCATCATGTCACCCATTTGTGTGTTGATGTCGGCGATGTCGGAGGCGACCCTCCAGGTCAGGACCATGCTTCCAGACTGCTGCTGCGCCCGATCCATCCGGGCGCTCACCAACTGGAGCGACCAAACCGACAGAGCGATCAGGAGCCCGAGTTGAGCGATAATTGCGCCCAGAACTATGCTCAGTCTGCGTCCGATCTTAAGGTTCAAGACTGCTTTTCCCGTTATACCCAACATTGGATGAGATTGCTCCGTTTCGATTCTTCGCTGACAACTCCGGTTCGTCAACGGACGGCTCGTTCTGCCGATGTTCCTGGCTCGGCACAACCGCGCCGCGGGCCCGAATTCTTTTCTGCGTGGCTGCGCAGCCGGTTCACCCTACTTTTTGACCGTGACGATAAGCTTCATTCGAGGATGAATCGAGCACCGGACTTCGACTACGCCCTCTTTGGGAAAAGCAATGGTCGATTTCTCTCCCGGCGCCTGACGTGTTATCTCGAACTCGTGACCCGGCGTCGCCGAGAAGACGTTGTGAGCGACTTCGTCCGAGTTCCTGAAAGTGATGGTGTCCCCCGGTCGCAAAGTCACATCCGTCTGAGAGAACCTGCGGTCTTTTTGGTCGATCGAGGTGTCCGTGCTGAAGGCACTTCCGGCCAGCAGGCCGGCCATGAATAACAGGCACAAACGCATTGTTTTTGACATAAATTAAGTATTCTCCTTAGTCCTCGTCTGGTAGCTATCTGGGCATTACCGGGATGACGACCGGCGTTTCGATGCCGGTGAGGGTCTTCATGAACTCAACCAGCTGGTGTTTTTCATTCAGATTCAGGTGCAGAGGCTTCATTTCAGGGGCCTGGCTGGGGCGATGCGCTTTGCCGCCCCCGTTGTAAAATTCGACAACGTCTTCAAGCGTGGCTTCGGAACCGTCATGCATATAAGGCGCGCGCCGGTCGATGCTGCGCAATGTCGGTGTTTTGAATGCATTCTGCATGGCCGCCATATGCAGATGCTGTGCACGGCCAGGGTCAGAACCCTCGAGGCCGATATCGTGGAAGCCGCCGTCGGTGAAGGTCCAGTCGGTATGACACTTCGAGCATTGCCCCTTGCCGTTAAACAGATCGAAGCCCTCTTTCGCATCCTCTGAAATTGCGCTTTCACGGCCGGCAATCCACTCGTCGAAGGGGGCATTTCCTGACACGATCGTGCGTTCGAATGTAGCTAAGGCTTTGGCTACAGTGGCGGTTCCGATGGGCTCGCCTGGAAAGGCCCTGGCAAACAGGGGATGGTATTCAGGTATCCCCGACACCGTTTTAACCATATCGCCCAGAGTCTGATTCATCTCGCCGGGTGCGGCGATCGGACCGAGCGCCTGCTGCTCGAGGGATTCGGCCCGGCCGTCCCAGAACAACAGCTCCGTCCATGCGCTGTCGAGAATTGTGGGCGACCGCCGGCCCAGAACCTTCATTCCGGTCCCGATGGCTTTCGGTAATCCGTCTCCCCACGCGAACGCGGGATTGTGGCAGGTCGAACAGGCAATCCAGTGGGATCCGGAAAGACGTGTATCGAAGAAAAGCGTGCGGCCAAGAATCTCCTTGTCTGGTGAAAACGGATTCTCTGATGGGAACGGAGTCTCCGCCGGGCGTATGAACTTTTTTTGGAAATCG
The DNA here is from genome assembly GCA_963719785.1 of Terriglobia bacterium. GTDB lineage: Bacteria > Acidobacteriota > Terriglobia > Bryobacterales > Bryobacteraceae > BOG-234. The sequence continues at coordinate 723,566 of CAVRCX010000013.1, read as the reverse complement.
GAGCGCGCGGGAGCGGCACTGCGCATCTCGGTGTCCGATGCCGCCAGGCCCGCAACGGCCGCAAGAGCCGCAAGAAGGGGCAGCAGCGCAGGTTGAATCGTCATATTTGTTTTCCTCCGAAAAGACCTGTGCGGGCAATCGCGCCGAGCAGATCGTAGTTGATGCCGACGTGGAAGTGAGTGAGGTTGGGCACGGCGTAGTTGTTGTCCACCGCCCGGTTTACCAACGAGAAAACGCAGAAAGACTTGCTCACGCGCACGTTAGCGCCCGCATAAACCCGGTCTCCGTGGAAAAAGGCATCGTCATTCAGGTCGCCATAGTTCTTATCAATGGCAGTAAATCCGCCCGATAGCGAGATCCTTCGCACGACGGACTTCTCGACACCGAAGTTGAAGCCGTTGGCGCGAGTTCCGTTCGTTCGCTCATAGAGGTCGAACTGGACGGCATCGAAGATCCGTGATTCGGCAACGCCTATGTGTACTGCCTGGCGCACCGTTTTGGAGCCCCACTGGTTGGTGTAATCGGCCGACGAACTAAAGCGCTTTCCGAATTTCTTCGCCACCAGATACTGCTGATAATTGCTCCCGCCCAGCCGGCGAAAGCGGTTGAACATATTCGGCGCGTTAAGGTCGCCCAGCCAGGCCTTGGTGACGCTGATCTCGTTGAAGAACAGATCCTGAGGACGGGCTACGACAATTCGCGCGCCGTCGAGATAGGAGTCACCGGAGTAACTCGCGATGGCGCTCGAAGCACCGCGCTCGATTCCCAACCCGCCATATTGAATTTCGACGCCGGAGATCGGTTTCGCGGAAAGGTAGATCTTCTTGAGATTCACCCGGTATGAGGATCCGGACGATGACCCGGCGCCAGTGTTCGACCAACCCGCGGCAATGCTGTCTCCGTCGGCCACGGCGGCGCGCAGACTGAATTTGCCCAACGTATCGAACCGGAAAGTGCCCTCAATGATCTCCTGATGCTGCAGCGCCCATGAGGTCGGACCTCCCGCGCCATCGTCAAATACCACGAGCCGGGTCCCGACTGAAAACTGATTAAGTTCCACCCATCGATTTGACAGTGGTTCCGGGTCACCAGATTGCGCCGATCCGGCGCCGCAGACAAGAACGGCTAAGACACACAGTTTAAGTAAGGTTTCCATCACAAGTGTTGTTATCGGCAGATGCTCACCGGAGCTTTAGGGCAAGATGTCAAAAATGGCGCATTTTGGTCGTAGGCGCTTATCTGGAGGGCTGGTACCGGCACGGGCGGCGGGAAGTCGCGCTGACGTTGGCTGCAACGCCCAGAGCCGGGCCGGCGGCGCACATAATTGGACTAGTCGGGATTCAGACGTTTCGACGCCATGTGCACTCTGGGGTGATCGAACAACCAGGGCAACCTGGCGAGTCGCAGATCCGATCGCGCTAAAGCATCTGGCTGGTTGTCAAATGGAAGGCTCAGGATGAACGATCAACAACAGAAAGAGCAGTATTCCGAAGTGCGAGATCACGAGATCCGTGCGGCACTGGACCGGCATTGGGCGGCGTCCGATGCCAACGATTTTGAAACGGAGCACCGCATCTATCACGAGGACGCGGTGCTGGATTACCCGCAGTCAGGCGAGCGAACCCGCGGTCGACGGAACATACGGAACCAACGCGCCAGTCAGCCGAGCACAAAGCGTTTCACTGTCCGGCGAATCATTGGCGGTGGCGATCTTTGGATCACCTAGTTCATCCTGACGTACGATGGCAAGCCGTCTTACAACCTGAGCATCATGGAGTTCAGGGACGGCAAAGTTGCTCGAGAAACCCAGTACTTTGCGGATCGATTCGTGGCTCCCGCATGGCGCGCCCAATGGGTCGAACGGATGGACACATAATCCCGAGGCGCGGGAATTCGTTCGCCGGACGATTTCGGCTCAACGGTAGGGAGTGGTCTAGAATGAAAAGACCAGCAAATGTCGGGGCGTAGCGCAGCCTGGTAGCGCACCTGCCTTGGGCGCACATCGGCCCGCTCCAAAGCTTCTTTTGAACTCCATCCATTTTCAATACTTTCAACAACTTGGGGAATCTGCTTTTCGCTCGAAGGCAACTCAAGTGGTTTCAACACGAGGGGTTTTGTCACGGTTTTGCCACGGTGCGGTGGCAGTGGCGAACCCCTTCGGTGTTTACGGGTCCAGCGGTTGACCCGGTCTTCCAATTCTCTCAGATCCTTAAAATTGCGCGGCGTTGTCTTTTCGCACATTTGCGAATAAACTGGAGGAGGATGCCGAAGACGACACTCGTCCTGTACTGCGAGGAAGACGGTTCATGCCCATTTCTGGAGTGGCTCGATAAACTTCCGGTAAAGGTGAAGGCGAAGTGCCTTCTGCGGGTGGAAAGGCTGCGCGAACTGGGGCATGAACTCCGGCGGCCGGAGGCGGACCTGCTGCGGGATGGAATCTACGAACTCCGCGCGAGCCTGCAGGGTGTCCATTACAGGATTCTCTATTTCTTCCACGGTACGGTGGCGGCGGTAGTGGCTCACGGAATCGTAAAAGAGAGCGCCGTTCCACTTAAGGAAATCGACCGCGCCATTGAGCGCAGGAAACGGTTTGAAGCGAATCCGGCGAAGCATCGCCAATCAGAGGAGAGTACGGCATGACTAAGAAATCGGGAACCACGACCGACGCGGTTGAGATCATCCACCGCCGATACTTCGAGGGCAAACCGGAGCGGTTGAAGATTCTGGAGGAGGCGCGGGCGGACGACGAAATCGCCCGGAAGATTTTCGAACTGCGGACCAAGGCGGGCCTCACTCAGAGTCAACTCGGCAAGCTGATTGGCACGACCGCGTCGGTGATCTGCCGCCTCGAAGACGCCGACTATGAGGGCCACTCGCTGGCGATGCTGCGGAGAATCGCGGCGGCGCTGAATCAGCGGATCGAGATTCGCTTCATCCCGATCCGGCGATCGGCGTAGCCGCCAGCAATCTTCCTCCGCGAAAGCGTCGCTCGATTGCGGGTGGGTCCGGAAACAATCGTGGAAAAAGATTTCTGTGTCTGCTTCGTTCCAGAGCCGGCAGTAGGGCGAAGTGATCCATTTTTGAACTTGCCTACATGCTTCCCGAATACTCCTATTGGAGCGGCTCCCGTTCCGCTTCCCGGTTTCAATGACGAGAGCGCCGCCAGCGAGAAAAAGGGCGCGGGGAAAGGAAGGCACGGCGTCGTTTTGTAGAGCCTACGAAGGCCGGTTATGCTTTCTGAACGCCCACTCGTAAAGGACAGGCAACTGGAACAGAGTCAGAATCGTGGAGCTGAAGAGACCGCCGATTACGACTGTGGCAAGCGGGCGCTGCACTTCCGCACCCGTCGAGGTCGCGAGCGCCATGGGAACGAATCCAAAGCTGGCCACAAACGCGGTTATCAAAACGGGACGCAGGCGGCGGCGCGCACCGCTGAGCACGGCCTCGTGAACAGGCAAACCGCTAACGCGGAGCTGGTCGATTGAACTTACGAGCACGACGCCGTTTAGAATGGCGACGCCGAAGAGCGCAAGGAAACCGATAGAGGCCGACACGTTGAGATTCAGACCGCGAATCCAGAGCGCAGCAATGCCGCCTACGAGCGCGAGCGGAATGTTGCAGACCACCAGCAAAGCCTGTTTGACAGCGGCGAACGTTAGATAGAGCAGGATGAAGATCAGTCCGATTGCAACCGGGACGATCACCGCTAAACGCCTCGTGGCGCGCTGCTGGTTCTCGAATTGCCCGCCATATTCGATGTGGTACCCGGGAGGGAGATTGATCTGCCCATCGATCTTCGACCGTGCTTCGGCGACGAAGCTGCCGAGATCACGGTCGCGCACGTTCGACATGACGACGATGCGACGCTGACCGTCCTCGCGATTGATCAATTCGGGTCCGCGACGAACGGAAACGCGAGCCACCTTATCGAGCGTGACGCGTTCACCGTTGGGCGCCTGCAGCGGAATGCGCCGCATCGCGTCGGGGTCGGTACGATACGCCGTCGGAAGGCGGAGAGCGACAGTGTAGCGCTTCTGACCGTCGATGACTTCGGAAATCAAATCTCCGGAACCGGCGCTGGCTACGGCCTGCTCGACATCCGTAACGTTGAGGCCGTAACGGGCAAGGGCGCCGCGGTTGACATCGACAGCGAGGTCGGCGACTCCCGAGGTGATCTCCATCTGTGGCTCCGCCGCCCCGCGCACGGGGGACACCGCGCGCAGCACCTGTTCGCCGATAACGTCCAGCTTTGCGAAGTCATCGCCGAAGATCTTGACCGCCAGATCGGCCTTGACCCCGGAGATGGTTTCATCGATCCGCATCGCCATGGGCTGCGTGAAGTTGTATGCAATGCCTGGAATCTGATCGAGCGCCTTCGCCACCTCCGCGATCAAGGCCTCTTTGGTGTGGAAACGCTTCCATGTTTCGATGGGCTTCAGGCTGAGGTAGGTATCGCCTTCGTTGATGCCCATGGCCTCCGTGGCAAAGTCAGGTCGGCCGATCTTGATGACAACGTCCGCGATCTCGGGGAATTGCCGCAGCCGCTGTTCAATGCGTTTGCTGATAGCAATCGATTCCGTAAGAGAGATCCCCGGAAGCTTACGCGTCTCCACGAGAATCGACCCCTCATCAAGACGAGGCATGAATTCCGTGCCGATGAAATAAAGCGAGCCGAGAGCCGCCGCAAGAACCGACGCGGAAACGAACCCTGTGAGCAGCCTGTGGTGCATGGCCCATTCGAGAAGATGGCCGTAGAAAGCGCTCATGCGGTCCATGGACGAAGGTTTCTGCCGGGCTGCTTTGCGGGGTACATAGTTCCGAAATGCGAAGCTCGCCAGCATCGGGATCATTGTCAGGGCGAGAAGCAGCGAACCGGCGAGCGCGGAGCAAACCGTAATTGCCATCGGACGGAACATGCGCCCTTCAAGCCCCTGCAGAAAAAGGATAGGAAGATAGACGGCGATGATGATCGCGACGGCGAACGTCATGGGACGAGCAACTTCGTGCGCCCCGCGGCGGATCGATTCGAGCGGCGTCTCTGTACCGTGCCGATCGTCCAGCCGGTGGATCGAGTTCTCCATCATGACAACGGCACCGTCGACGATCATGCCGAAATCGATCGCTCCCAGACTCATGAGGTTTGCGCTGATGCCAAAACCTACGACATCCTCTTTGAAGCCAAAGGATTCCGCGCGGAGAAACGAACCGGGCTCGTGGTCGACACGAATGCGGATATCCAACAGAATATGAAGCTGCAACTGGCCGAGCAAACGCAGGAACTCACGGTCAGCGATACGGCAAGCGATGTGGAGGTGCATGTTGAGACGGCCAGCACCCAGATGGGCGATGTGGTAGCCGGGAAGACGATGACAGAGGTGGCTCTCAACGGCCGCAGCTTTACCGATCTTCTGGCTCTCCAGCCCGGCATTGTCCCGACGTCCACCCAGACTGGCGACTCGGTCATCATGGCCGGAGCTTCCGTTCAGATCCAGCCCTCCGGGGGCCTGAACGCGGGTAACCAGTCAATCAGCGGCCAGCGCGAAGACGCCAACGGCTACCTCGTCAATGGCGGGGACGTCAAAGAGTTGATGAACGGCGGAACCACGATCATTCCCAATCTCGACTCGATCGCCGAATTCCGGGTTCTAACCAATAACTTTGACGCCGAGTTCGGAAACTACAGCGGTGGCATCGTCAATGTGGTGACCAAGTCCGGCGGGAACCAAATACACGGCAGCGCCTTTGAATTTCTGCGGAACACCGATCTCGACGCCCGCAACTTCTTCTCTCCGGAGCGCAGCTTTTATCGGCAGAACCAGTTTGGGGGTACGGTGGGCGGCCCCATCCGCAAGAATAAGCTCTTCTATTTCGCCGATTACCAGGGAACACGCAGCAATCAGGGAATCGACACCGGCCTGATCGCCGTCCCGAGTTCCCAGGAACGCAGCGGCAATCTGAGCAGCATTGCCAGCCAGCTCACCGGAACCGTCAGCGGACCCTACATCGCCAATATTCTTTCGCAGAGACTCGGCTATGGCGTCACGGCCAACGAACCCTATTACACTCCAGGATGCGTCAATGCCGCACAGTGCGTCTTCCCCAACGCCATAATTCCACAGAGCGCCTGGTCGTCGCCGGCCCAGCATCTGCTGCAGTACATCCCGCAGCCGAATGTCGGTTCTGATTCATTCTCGACCGCTTCATACGGAGAGACTACGCGCGACGACAAGGGAAGCTTTCGCTTCGACGCCAATACGGACCATTACGGTACGTTTTCAGCCTACTATTTCTTTGATGATTTCACGGTAAACAATCCCTATCCGGCCGGCCAGGGCGGCGCCACCGTACCTGGGTTCAACGCCCTCAATCTGGGCCGGGGCCAGCTTGTCAATTTCACCCACACGAAGGCAATTGGCGCCACCTCCGTCAACGAGTTTCACCTGAGCTTTATGCGCGACTCCAATAATGTGGGGCAACCTCAGGGAGGCGTTGGCCCCAGTTACGCGTCCCAGGGGTTTGTGACCGGTGCGCACTCGACGGGGATTTATGCGCTCAACCCCTCAATCGCAGGTATCGAAACCGTCGAATTCAATTCGTTCACGTTGGGGCTGCCGACGACGAATCTGAAGCAGGCGAACAACACCTGGGGTTTGAACGACAACTTTTCCCGAGTCATAGGCGACCATTCGCTCAAAGCCGGTTTCGAGGCGACTTATGAGCAGGTGAATGTGCTGCCGAATCCAATAGCCAATGGTTCATTCACCTTCGAGGGTCAGGAAACCGGCTCGGACTTCGCGGATTTCCTGATTGGCACGCCGGAATACTTCAATCAGCAGGATTCGCAGGCTTATTTTATACGCCACCGATACCAGGGAGCTTACCTGCAGGATAGCTGGCGCCTGAAACCAAACCTTACTTTTAACTACGGCGTGCGTTATGACCACATGGAATTCTGGTCGGAAAAATTCAATCAGATTCCCACTTACATACCGAACGAGCAGTCGGTCGTTTATCCGAACGCCCCGCTGGGTCTCGTCTATCCCGGCGATCCCGGCGTTCCTAACACACTCGTACCGTCGAAAAACAAATTTTCGCCGCGAGCCGGCCTCGCCTGGTCGCCCGGCGACCTGCCCGGCTTCCTCAACAAAATAACCGGCGGAAAGGGACAGACCAGCGTTCGCGCGGGTTACGGCATCTTTGAATCCGTGATCGAGGGCAACGTCATGGCGATCGACGAGCCACAGCCCCCTTACGGCCTGAGCTACACCAGTCCGGCGCCGCCGCTCTTTGATCAGCCGTACGTGGCGGCGGCGAATGGCACATTCCTGGGCAATCCTTATCCGTTCGCGTTTCCTCCTTTGAACGCGTCAGCCAGTCATCCCAATACCAGCCAGCAATTCGGGGCGTTCCTTCCGCAAGCCGGCATGACAACGCCGGTACCTTGGGACACCTATCCTTATACCGAAAATTACTTCCTCTCGATCCAGCGCCAGATCACAGATAACACTTTGTTCAGTGTCAGCTATGTGGGTTCGCAGGCCCATCATCTGCTGCTGGTTTATTCGGCTGATCCCGGCAACCCGCAGCTCTGTTTGAAGCTCAGCGTTCCGTATGGCCAGGCGGGCTCGATTCTTGCGCCAGGCACACAGCCCTGCGGCCCCGGCCTCGAGAACAACCCGTACCTTTTGGCCAACGGCCAGACGATTAATGGGACGCGGACTGGCCCTCTTGGAATCACTGGTAACTACTCAAACGACGATTACGACGCCACCGTCGGCAACTCGAACTACAACTCGCTGCAGGTTGTCCTTCGCCATGCGGGCAAGAGCTATAACTTCTCTCTCAACTACACCTGGAGCAAGTCGATCGATCAGGCATCGAGCATCTCCGACACGGGCAATCCCTTCAACCTCAGCAGCACCCGTGCTCTCTCGGCCTTCGACATCAAGCACAACTTTGTCGCCAGCTACACGGTAAATCTTCCATTCGATCGTTTGTCCAGCCACTGGCGGCACGTAACCAGTGGCTGGCAGCTTAGCGGAATCACCCGTATCACCTCGGGCTTCCCAGTGACGTTGCACGAGGACGGCGACAACTCTCTGCAGGGAAGCAGCCCCAACGGCGTTAACAACCACTATCTCGATACGCCGGACTATAACGGGCTGCCGCTCGACATTAACTCCAACCCGCGCAATGGGCAGCCATACTTCAATATTGCAGCGTTCACCCAAAATGCGCTGGGCGAGCCCGGAACGGCCTCGCGGCGTTCGTTCTTCGGGCCGGGCGAGATGAACTTCGATCTGGCCGTGCTGCGTAACTTCAAGGTCAGGGAGGCGCAGCAACTCCAGTTTCGCTTCGAGGCGTTCAACGCTTTTAACCATGCGCAGTTCTTCGGTCCCGCCTCGGTGCAGGGGGAAATTCTCGATGCCAACTTCGGGCAGGTGATCAAGGCGCAGCCGCCGCGCCTGGTGCAGATTGCACTGAAGTACACGTTCTGAGACGGGCATACAGGGAGGCGTCGTTGGCTTCAATTTTAGAGGCGCGGGATGTAAGTTTCGCCTACGGGACTGGTAAGTGGGCTATCCGGGAGATGAACTTCGTGCTGGAGTCTCCGCGCCGCGTCGCTTTATTGGGGGCCAACGGCGTGGGTAAGTCGACGCTCATGCTTCTGTTGAACGGCACGCTGCGCCCGCATGAGGGTGAGTTGTTTATTCTCGGACGACCCATGGATTACTCGCGATCCGGCCTGCAGTGGCTGCACCGGAAAGTAGGCATCGTGCTGCAGGACCCCGACGATCAGTTGTTCGGCGCGACGGTCGAGCAGGACGTTGCATTCGGGCCGCTCAATAACGGCATGGAATCGGCCGAGGCGCGATTACTCGTCATCCAGACGCTGGCCAGTCTTGGCATCGAGCATCTGGCCGACCGCCCCATTCACGAACTCAGCCTCGGCGAAAAGAAGCGCGTCGCGCTGGCCGGAGTGCTTGTGCTGCAACCCGAAGTAATTCTCCTCGATGAGCCGACCGCCGGTCTCGATTTTGCCGGCATCACGTCGATGCTGAGTCTGCTCGCCCGGCTTCATGCGGCGGGGACCACCATCGTGATCAGCACGCACGATACGGACCTGGCTTACGAATGGGCGGAGGAGGCATGGATACTCATGGACGGCCACGTCGCCGCGCAGGGTCCGATTGTTGAAGTGATGCAGGAACTGGATGTGTTACCGGCGGCGCATCTCCGCGTTCCGTGGCTGGTGGAAATGGGCCTCGCGCTGCGCGAAGCGAATCCGGATTTGCCCTCCGGACCGCTGCCCAGAAACCGGGATGAGATGATGGCGCGGATTTCAAGCCAGGGCATGAGGACACTGTGAAGGGTCTCGGCTGAGCCATGGAATCGCGGATTGATTCCAGCCCGATTCACGAGATCCGCCGTGCCGACGGTGTGCTGAAGAAGATCCGAATCCAGGATGGACATCTGTTCGTTTGTCATGGGTGCTGCTGCGGGAGGGTAGACAAGGGCTTTCCCGCGCTGCCGCTGGATCAGTTCAGGAAGCAGTGGAAGGACCGTGGCATACGGCGCCGGATTCATCTTACAATCTCGGGTTGTCTTGGACCCTGCCCGCTCGCAAACGTAGTGCTTATTCAGTTTCGAGGCCGGTCGGTCTGGCTGCATTCTATCAACAACGAAGGCGACGTATCCCTGATATACAACTACATGGAGCAGATGTTACGCGCGGAATCTTTTATTCCGCCGCCAGCGGGACTCATGGGACGGCACTTCCAGAGATACCTCGTGGACACGATTGAGCAAGCGAGCTGCGCAGTAGTGCCGTGACAAAATCGGCGTGGGAATGAGGCGCAACCGTAATGGTGATATATGACTTACAGGCGAATCCGCTGAACAGCAACGAATGGGCCTTCCCTCTCACCGAGTACTTCCACATCACGGCGTTCGCCCTGTCGATCGGGACGATCGCACTTGTGGACTTGCGCCTGCTGGGTATCGGGATGCGACATCAGTCCGCCGGGCATCTGACCAAAGACACTTCGATCTGGACACTGGCTGGTTTCATGATTGTCATTTTCTCGGGCCTCTTGATTGTTTCCTCGGATCCGATCCACTACTTCTACAACGAGGCATTTCGATTTAAGATCGCAGCCCTCGTGCTGGGCATCGTCTATAACTATACGATTCACCGCAAGGTTGCTTTATCGGACCCTTCGCCCGCTGTCGGCGCGCTGGTGGGCGGCTTTTCTCTGGTGTTGTGGATTGCCGTTGTCTTCAGTGGCCTGTACATGGCGTTCATATGATTGTGAAAGGTCATCGTTGAATGTCTGTTGCTTCTATTAGTCATTCCATTCAGAGCGTAGGATTTCTCACGGAGATCCGCGAGTCGGAAGATGTCTACCCGATCATTATGGCTACCCATCTCGCGTCGATCGCCATATTCGGCGGCATGATCCTGATGACGGATTTGCGCCTGCTGGAACTAGCCATGACAGACATATCGGTGACAGACGTTGTAGGGCAACTGCGGGTATGGAAGCGAATCGGCTTCGTGATCATGGTAACCATGGGCTTGCTGCTCGCCACATCGGAAATGGATAAGTACTACGCCAACCCGTACTTCCTGCTCAAGATGCTTCTTCTCCTGATGGTGGGCGTACATGCAATCGTGTTCCACCGGGGCGTCTATGGCAATACAGAGGCCCTCGACCGCGAGCCGAAAATGCCACGAATAGCGAAGTTGGCCGCCATCAGCTCACTGGCTCTTTGGATTGGGATTGCCAGCGCCGGACGCTGGATCGCGTATTTCGAGCAGCCCAAAGAGGGAAACGCCGTTTCACAGGCAGCCGGCCGGAAGTAACTTCGAGCATTGCCCTGGACGAATCTATGGAGTGGAGTCCGAATGCGTCTGTATCCCGCCTGTGCGGATGTCACAGACCGTCAAGTGACCGGCTTGACGTTCAGATTCAAGCGTTTCTCGTGATAGCCTCCACCCCATGATTAGACCTAACGCCGGAACGCTGCACTCGAGAATTCTGATAATCGTGGTCTTTGTGGCTGGATTTATATTTGGCGCGCGGCTCAGCGCTCAGCAGCTGACTATTTCCGGGACGGTCAGCGACAACAAAGGTGTTGTTCCCGGCACTACAGTTACAATGCGCACCCCAACTGGCGCTAAGAGTCAGAACCAGACCGATCCTGAAGGTAAGTACAGCTTTGACAGTGCCGGTTCCGGCCCTTACGAATTATCGTTTGCGAAGGAAGGCTTCGAGACCGCTGTCCGAACGCTCTCGCTGGAGGGAGATCCACAAATTGTGGATGTGACGCTCACCCCGGGAGGGGTCTCGACTTCAGTCGATGTGACGGATTCGGCCCTGAACGGCACGGGGTCGCGGATGGACGTCCCGGACCGCGATATTCCCACACAAATCAGCGTCGTCACCCAGCAGACCATCCGGGAGCAAGGTCTGAACGATGTGGCTACGGCGCTTGAAAACATCTCGGGCGCGTCCGTCCAGGTGCAGTACGGGGTTTACGAGTGGTACACGCTCGATGGCTTCGCGCAGCAGTCCGGTAACGACTTTCTTTACATAGATGGCATGACTCTGATAGGCAACAGGCCCCAGACACAACTGGATAACGTCGAAGAAATTCAGGTGATGAAGGGCCCTGACGGCGTACTGTATGGGGGAGCGGGCGCTTCCATGGGAGGCATGGTCAACGTCATCCGCAAGAAGCCCCAGGCCACGCCCACGACCGAGCTGATGTACCGGGGTGGAAGTTTTGGAAGAAACGATGTGGCTGGCGGAACGGCGGGCCCCATCGCCGGACTGGACCACCTGCTCTATCGCATTGACGGCGGTTATTCCCACACGGACGGGTGGCGCGACGCGGGGTCCAACCGCCTCAACGCGAGTCCCGATCTGCTGTGGCTGATCAACAGCCGCATGCGAATCGCTTTTAATGAAAGCCTGAGCAAGGACCATTACGACATGGATGCAGGTGTTCCGATCGCGGTGCTGGACCTTCCGGGCTTCCCCCTGAACCGCCGCCTCAATCCCCCCGACAATTTTGAGCGCTTCAAATCCTGGGAAAACAATATCGTCTTCAGCGCCAATCTGACCAACCGTCTGGAGTTTCGTAACTCGTTCTTTCATGCCAGGAACAGCGATCAGTACCTGGACTCTGAAACGCTGGCCTATGTGGCCTCTCTGGACCAGGTGACCCGGACGGACCTGTACTACAAGCACTACTACCGCCCTGTACAGGATCAAACCGACCTCATTGGAACCTACGACCTGTTTGGCATGAGACACAAGATCATGATCGGGTACAACTATGAGGATCAATACAACTGGACCGATCGCACGACGCCGGTCGGCACGACCAGTATCAGTAATATCGTGATCGCTCCTGTCAGTCTGGCGGCGTTCCTTAGCCCCGGATGGGTCGACCCCGCCGCGCCCGTGACCGGATTTCCCGTAGCGAGGAAAGACTACATCAACCAGGCGATTAACGCGGAGTCCTGGCAGGATCAGATCACTGTGACGAAGCGTCTGCGCGTTAACCTTTCTGGCCGGTTCGACGACTGGAAGCGCTGGGCTCGCAGCGACACGTATAGCAACAGCGCGTTCGTAAGCACAGGGCCGCGCACTGGCGTGGTGGACCAACAGGCTTACGATTACCGCTACGGCGCCGTCTATACCCTGTTCAGGGGGTATGAGGTGTATGCCAGCACCGCGAGTTCGCTGCATCCGGTGAACACAGTTCCCACCAATGGCATAGCCCTCCTGCCGGAGCGGTCCAGGAGCTATGAAGTCGGCCAGAAATGGCAGGCTCTCCACCGGCGTCTTACGGTGAACGGTGCGCTGCGCAGGATCGTTAACTACAACATTCCGATTTCGCTCGGCGGGGGGGCCTACGATGAAGCGGGAAAAGCCGACGCCAACGTGGCCGACCTCGACATCGAAGGCGATCTGGGCCATGGGTTCCGGGCGGTCGGCGCATACGGATATGCGCTGCCCCGCTACGACAGCTACACGACGTCGTCGGGGGTGAACGAATCGGGAAAAGTGCTGGAGTATGCTCCGCGCCATACGTCTAAGGTCTGGGTTACGAAGATGTGGCGGCTGGGAGAAGGGACAACTCTCACCTCAAGCGCCGGCATGCGGTACATGGGAGCGGAATTTGAGAACAACACAGATACTATTTTCGTGGGCGGCTTCACCATGTTCTCGGGAGCGATAGGGCTGCACCGCAAAAAGTACGAGGTGCTTCTGAATGCCGAGAACCTTCTCGACAGGCAGCGGTATTTCGTATCGCAGATCAATGGCAGCCAGCTCTATCCCGGGCAGCCAGTCAATGTCTTCGCGACCCTTCGATATAGATTCAGGTAACGATGCGAAAAGCAGTGGTTGCGATCCGTAAGTTCGCCATCTTTTGCCACCGCTGGATGGGCGTGATGTTCTGCCTGTTATTTGCATGGTGGTTCGTCTCGGGGATCTTCATGATGTATACGGATTTCCCCGGTGTGACGCAGAAGGAGCGTTTGGCGCGGGCGCAGCCGATTAATGGGTCGATCATTCGGGTTTCGCCGAAAGAAGCGTGGGGGAAGCTCGGGTTGCAGGGCGCACCGGCAAGCGCGCAACTGGCGATGTTTGACGGCCGCCCCGTCTATCGGTTCACTGTTGGAGGCGGCCGGGCCGGAGGAGGTCGCGGACGAGGCCGCGGAGGGCGCGGCGGCAACACGGTTGTCTACGCGGACGATGCCACCGTACAGCGCGGGTATTCCTCCGCTCTCTTGCTTCGAATCGCTTCGGAGTGGGCGGGCATGTCAGCCGGCACAGCCAAAGTGCGGGAGGTGACTGCAACCGACCAGTGGACAGTCGGAGGAGCGTTACGCAACTTGCGCCCTCTGTGGAAGTATACGTTTCCGGACGGCCAGCAGGTATATGTTAACGGCAACACCGGCGCGGTCGCACAGTACACCACTACCCGGTCCCGTCTTCTCGCTGAATTGGGGCCGATTCCCCATTGGCTGTATTACACTCCGCTGCGCGTTCAGCAGAAATTATGGACTGAAATCGTTATATGGACCTCGGGAGTCGCCACGTTTGTGGCGCTTCTCGGACTCGTTGTAGGTATCTGGATGTATTCGCCTTCGAAGCGTTACCGGTTCCGCGGAAATCCGGCGGGTGTGCCTTATACCGGACAGAAGCGCCTCCATATGATTCTCGGTCTGTTTTTCGGGATCGTCGCCTGCACCTGGGCGTTCAGCGGCATGCTTTCGATGGATCCCTTCCCTTCGCTGGTCGAGCGGGGATCTGGCGCCGGAGCGCCCGCGGCCCGCCAAATTAACGCGGCCTTGCGCCCGGGCGATTTTCACCTGGAAGATTATGCGGCGAAGACGCCCCAGGTGGCGTTGGCGGAAACAGAGGGCCTCGGAGTCAGGGAACTGACATTCACGTCATTCAACGGTGCGCCGATATACATGGCGACCACGGGCGCTGGTGACACGCGAATCATCCCGATTTACGGCGTTCCACGGACGGCATTCACGAAGGAACGCATATTTGACATCGTCGAGAAAGCCGTCGCTCCGGCGGAAGTCGTCGAGAAAACGCTTCTCACTCAATACGACCTCTATTATCTGGACCGCGATCGCGAGCGGCCATTGCCCGTGCTGTTGGTTCGGATTGGCGATGCCGATCATTCCCGGTTCTATATCGATCAGCGGACGGGTCAAATCGTCGCGCAGCACAGCGATCAGTCCTCGTTTACAACTCGCTGGCTCTATCATGGCCTGCACTCATTGAATTTCCCCTGGCTCTATAACTATCGTCCCGCCTGGGACATTGTGGTGCTGATTTTGATGCTGGGCGGGCTGGCGGTATGCGTAACATCGGTGATCGTCGCGGGGCAGGTATTGGGGCGTAAGGCCAGATCGATTCGGAAGTTATACGGTCAGGCCCGTCCCGTGGCTGGCTCGCGCCTCGCTGGCCAGTCCCGCACGGCTCGGCTCACCGAGGCAAACCCGTGAAGCTTCGAATTCGTCGAGCGCGTTGCTGGAGGCGTTCTGTGACCAAAAATGCGGGACCGCGGCTATGGTATCCATTGAGCTACCTATCTTTTGGCCCTTTTCCCGCCTTGCGCTTGCCCATCGCATAAACCACTTGTAAATTCGAACTTGAGCATCATCTCCGGGTAGGCGCATTGATCGATTTGACCTCATATCTCCGCGGTACATCGACGGGTAAATATACGCCCGGATGTACGCTGCTGTTAATGCGGCGTGCACTCTCGCTCCAGTGCTGTCTGGCTTTGGTGATCGCCTTTTTTCTGGCGCCGTTTCAACACGTCCACCGTGATGAGGTGTCCGCCGGTCATCATACCCATGCGCCACTCATCCACGCCCATTTTCATGCTCACCATCACGATCATATAGACAAGCCCGGTGAGCGGGAGATAGAAAGCCCGGACGAGGCGCAGTTCTTCGGCCCCAACTCGGTGCAGGGGGAGATTCTCGATTCCAACTTCGGCCAGGTGATCCAGGCGCAGCCGCCGCGCCTGGTGCAAATCGCGCTTAGGTATACCTTTTGAGGAATGGAACGCCGATGATATCCCGACGCACCGTTCTGTTTATAGCGATTGCGTTGACCGCGATCCTGGTGCTGCCGCACGCCGCCCTGGCGCACAACGTTTCAAAGCGCGATGCGAGTTTCGTGCAGTCGAATCATGGCGTCGCAATCGCGCCGTTCATGTATCTTGGCGCGAAACACATGGTGACCGGCTACGACCACCTCGCCTTCCTGGTTGGCGTGATTGTCTTTCTCTATCGGATGAAGGACATCGTGACGTACGTGAGCCTCTTTACTCTTGGTCACAGCATCACGCTGCTGGCGGGAGTGCTCGGCAACATTCACGCGAATTCCAACATCATCGACGCGATCATCGGGTTCTCGGTTGTCTACAAGGCATTCGACAACATGGATGGCTTCAAGCGTCTATTCGGGTTCGAACCGAACACAAAAATCGCGGTACTCGTTTTCGGCTTGTTCCACGGCTTCGGACTCGCTACCAAACTACAGGAACTCGATCTGGCGAAGAACGGCCTGATAACCAACATTGTCAGCTTCAACGTGGGCGTCGAGATCGGGCAGGTTCTCGCACTTACTGCCGTGTTGATCCTGTTAAGCATCTGGCGAACACAGCCGGGTTTCTTTCGATATGCCTTTGCCACGAACACGGCCGTGATGGTAGTTGGTTTTGTGCTGGTCGGTTACCAACTGACTGGCTATTCGTTGGCTGCGTAGGAGCTTGGAAATGATCCTAGAAGGTGCGCGGCCGGCTGTTGCAGGGGCTCCCTCGAAGAGCGGCATCTTAAGAGCCACAGGGATAGCTTTGCTCGCCGCGCTCGTGATTCTGTTTGTAGCCGTTTTGCCCGCGGAATACGGGATCGACCCGCTCCACACGGGAAGGATACTGGGTCTGACCGGCATTTCGCAGGCAGCCGCACCGACTCCTGTCGCAGGCAAAGCCATACCGGCGCAGGCGGGTATCTACACACCGGAGCCAACCATTTTCAAGACGGACAGCGAGGACCTCGCCCTTGAACCGGGAGAAGGCGTCGAGATCAAATATCACATGCAAGAGGGCGCCGAAATGCTCTACGGATGGAAGGCCGCTGCCAAGGTCGCATTCGAGTTCCATGGCGAGCCGGATCAGAAACCCAATAAGGACTACTACGAAAGCTACCAGCTTGACGATAAAGTCGGGCAGGATCACGCCTACGGCTCATTCACGGCACCTACCACCGGCATTCACGGATGGTTCTGGCAGAACAAGGGCAAGAAGGAAGTAATGATCCACCTGACCACGGCCGGATTTTACGATTCGGCCAAAATGTTCTCTGGCGGTCCGACCGGCGACGATCTCACGATTCAGGACGCGAAATAACCGAAGGGCGGCAAGGCATGTTTTCATTCTGGGGAAAAGCGAAGAGACGAGTATCAGCTGTTCTTTTACTGACTGGCATTGCCGGGTCGGCGGCGTTGACCACCACGTGGGCCCAGCAGGGGCGCGGGGCAGCCGCACCAAAGCCCGCCGCCGCGGCCTCTTCCACTTACCGCCCCGACGAAACCCTGGCCCAGTTGATGAAAGGCATTCTTTTTGCCAGCTCGAACGTGGTGTTTGCCGCGCAGAACATCAACCCGGCCGATGTGAAACCCGCGAAGGACCCGTCGCTGGCAACCGATCCTCTCGAGAATACATACGGCAAGTGGGAAGCCGTCGAGAACGCCGGGCTGGCGATTTCGGAGGCGGCAAACCTTCTGCTGATTCCGGGACGCAAATGCTCCAACGGAAGAACCGCCCCTTCGAACAATTCCGACTGGCCCAAGCTGGTTCAAGGCGTGCGCGAAGCTGGGCAAAAAGTTTACGCCGCGGCGAAGACCAAGGAAATGGAAAAAATTATTGATGCAGCCGACGTAATGACTACGGCCTGCGCCAACTGCCACGAGAAGTATCGCGAGAAACCGACGCTGGCCGAACGGTGCATGTAGCTCACGAGCCAACCGATATCAGTCAAATGAACGGAGCCACCTGGCAACGGACAACCCGGCTGACCGCAATCCTCGTTCTCCTGAACGTGGCGGTGGGGCTGTGCGCCTGTATGGGCGATACGCCGGGTTTGCCTGCCCATGCACGGTGCGCGGTCATCGCAAATCAAACGCATTCGCAGCAGGTTCCCGAATGCGGCAATGACTGCGATTCGTGTGTGTGCTGCGCCTCGCTGGTAGTGACTCATCAGGTTCGCGTCGAGACCGTCTTCACGGTGAGCAGCGAAGCGATTGTCGCGATAGCTGCCGCTCCTTCAGACCCGGAACCTCACGTTTTGAAACGCCCTCCCCGCGCTTGAATCTCCGGCAGTTTTTGTCAGAGATTTCAGCTTAGGAGAGGTGTTGTTTGAAATCGAAATGCCGGTGGCGCGCCGGTGCGCGCCTCGTCTGGCGGAGCTGTGCCGTCTCGAGCGCGCTCCTGACAGCGGGTTTGGTCTTCGCGCAGGACCCGTTTGAAATCCACGTACTCGAATACGAAGATCTCCGGCCAGGCGAGTTCATCGCCGAGGTGCATACGAATTACATCGCAGAAGGAACGACAGCCGCGCAGGGGCCGGCCGCGGCCTCGCAGAATCAGATTCACCAGACTTATGAATTGACGGGCGCGGTCATCCCGGAGTTTTCATTCGGCATCATGCAATTGAACGCAAGACTGCCGGGAGGTCCGCTCCAGGCGGCGGGGTGGAGACTCGTGCCTCACCTCTATGCGCCCCGAAAGTGGCGCCTGCCAGTCCTGCTGGGCGTTACGGCGGAGTTTTCTTTCGAGAAAGTCCTGCCGGGCGCGAGTACGCGGACAGTTGAAATCCTGCCGATTCTGGAAAAGCAATTCGGGCGATGGAAAGCTGATCTGAACCCGACCGTCGGGAAGGTGCTGAGCGGATACTCTCAGCATCGCGGATGGGACTTCGGTTTGGCCGCGCGCGTCGGCTATGAAAGGATGCGGCGGTTTACTCCTAGCCTTGAGTACTACAGCGACTGGGGCGAACTGCCGGTCGTTCAGCCGAAACACGATCAGGTGCACCAAATTGTACCGGGTGGCGATCTCCAGTTGATGAAGAACGTTACGTGGAACCTCGGTATTGGTATTGGATTGACGCCCTCGGGCGATCGGCTTTTTTACAAATCGAGGCTGGAGGTTTCCTGGGGCGGAAAAGCAAAGCCATAGCGGAAAGTATTGGTCTGGTGGAGGACTTACCCGGATGAACCGGGAGGATGAACCTCGGACATGCTTCTTCGTCATGTGTCCGGCGCGGCGTTTTTGCTGCGTGCTGAAGAGCTTCGGTACCGCGATTCGGCGTCGTCGGACTGATTTGGCAATTGGCAGTTCTACGCGCCTTGGCGATCCGGTCATCGCCCGAGCGAGCGGTTCTGGCCCCGCTGCTGCCCCCGGAGGCGGTCTCGTTCTTTCCGCTCCGCGATGTCACGAGAGTTTTCGCAGAGGGCCGCTTGGTATCTTCCCAGCCAACCGCCCCAGCCGTCTTCGGTCGGGATGGCCCCACTCTTGAGGAGCTCACTCACGGCTTCATTGAGATGGCGAGGATTCTTCAATACTCGATCCGCGTCGCCCTCGTCGCGGATATCCAGCGTCCCGGTGACCGATAGCTTTCGTAGCCGCACGAATGAGTTGGTTCGTATCTCGCCGCGGCTGCGGGCCGCCTCCATCTCCGGCGTGTACTGAATGAAATGGACCTTCGCGTCAGTTCCTTCGAGCATCAGATAATTGCTGCCCGTTTGCTCGTCCTGGCCGTGGACGAGCACTCTGCCCTCGACCGAGACCGCCTGCCTCAGATCAAGCACTTCAATCGGCAGACGCTCGTCTGACATCAAGACACCGTGCGCCGCCAGCGCCCGCTGCCGGTCGGCGGTTCGCTGCATCGCCCGGAGGACCTGTTCGATACCGCGGCGCAAGCGCCACGTGTTCGACCCCGAAGATTCTGCGAGGCCCATATGGCAAAGCACGGCGAGGCGCGCGACATCATGCCGGATTCGAGCCCCCGCCGTTTCGCCCAATCCGGTCTCCGCCGGATTCCGCGTCACGGTGAAGTGCTGCGATCCCAGCTCCGGGCCGAAATCCTGTGCATCTCGCAGCAGCCTCTTGTCGATCGACGTAAGCCGCTTTTCGGTAACCTCGCGGCGTTCGGCCTCGACCCCATCGAGTTCCGTGCGGTACCCCAGCTGGCGGGTACAACGGTCCGCCGCAATACCCCGAATCCCTTGCTGCACAAACTCGCGGCTCAAACGCAGAACCTCGCCGCTACCCCTCACTCCGCGAATCACAACGTGAACATGGGGGTGCTCGGTGTTGTGGTGTTCAGCGGCAACCCATTCGAGTTCCGTTCCCAGGTCCCGCTCCATCTGTTTGATCAGTTCGCGCGTCAGTCGCGTCAGATCGACCCGGTCCCCGAACTCCGGCGAGACGATCAGCTTCCAGAATTGTTGATCGCCCGCGGTCTGCCAGCTTTGGAGTTTCCCCGCGATGTCCACTCCTGCGGTCTCGCGGCTGAACCCCAACGGCTTGAGGTCGTTTTCAAATGCCGCGCTCTCCCGCGCCAGATAGCGCCCGTGCGCCTTCCATTGTCCCCGGACTTTGTTCTTCAGGTAAGTCACCCGGACCGCGCAACGCTGGTGGTACGGTCGGTCGGTTTTCCCTTTTCCGCCTGGCGCGCGGTTGCCTTTTTTTCGGCTGCTGCGGGCATAGTGCATGAGCAGTCTGAATCCGTTCGACCACGCCGCCCCTTCGTTCCGCGTGACACGAGGCTTTGGCGGCCGGAGCCGAAATTCGCGGTCGTCGTCAGTTCGTGCCATGATCCACCAAATCCTTCATGGCGGCGCGCGCATCGCCAGACATTGCCTGACCTGCGGCCTTGACGAGCCGGTCATAACGGTCTCGGGCGCGGGCGATGGCCTGCTGTCTGGCATCCGGCGGCGGTTCCGGTACGCAGGTCAGAACCGCTTTGGCGAAAGCGTCCAACAGTGCAAACAGTGCCTGCTGCCCTCGGCCAACGCGGAAGATATCGTGCGAAACGCGATCAAAGCCCGCGCCCATCCGCTCATCCGTGCCGGTCAGTTCGGCTCGCCCGTCCAACTCGTTGCGCATCGCCGCCCGAATGAACGCACTGGGATTTGCATAGCCTCTGGTCTTAGCCGCTTCCTCGACCTGACGCTGTTCTTCTCGGCTGAGCCGCACCGCGACTCTGGCGCTCCGGACACTGCTCCCGCGTTGCTTCATGAAAAGCCTCTACATATAACGGCTCACAAAGGCATTTTTGGACATTTTTTTTCGACTTAATTCCAGCGTCGAACCTCGGTCGAACACGCGCAGGAATGTGTCCCACGCCGGAACCTACTGACCGCGCACTCGTTGCGAGTGAAAAAAACACCAGCCCGTTCGACACTCCCTTTATGTTCCACTACCCGGTCTTTGCTGCTTTTTGGGCTGCTGGCTGGTTGCAGACTGTTGCAGAAGGTTGCCGTTCACCCCAATTTCCTCCGGTTGTTGCAGGCTGTTTCGAAACTGTTGCGAACGGTTGCTAACAGAAACATTTGTAAATTTTGTCCAAAAAACCCGTCCTGGGCCGGTATATGTAGAGGCTCATTTCTGCCGACACCCACAAACCCCGCCTTGCCGCTTCGGAGAAAAATGAAATCCGAGCTGCTTCACTTGCGGTCTCTCCCTGGTGCTGAGCCCGCGACCAGCACGGGCCGGGTTGCATGGATCTGGCCCGAGATCGAGGCCTCGCTGGCAACAGGCAAGAAGCTGCGCGAGATTTGGGACGCCATTCGCGCCGATGGTCTCGACATTCCCTACCCGCAGTTTCGGGTTTACGTGTCCAGGATTCGGAGCAGGCAATCCCGGTTGCGCCGACTGGAAACCGCAACGATACCGCGCGCTGCTGCTGAATCCAGCGCTGAATCGCCGCCCGAGCCGCCGGCTCCCACAGACCCGTTCCGCAATCTTCGTGAGCAGCGGGAGAAAAAGCAGTCGGACGGATTCAGCTACGATCCGTTCTCCATTCAAAAGCAGTTGATCGATTAAGGAGCATTTCCTATGGCAGCCACACAAAACGAAAAGATGAAAGTCAACCAGGTTCATCTGGTCCTTCAGGGCAAAGGCGGGGTCGGAAAGAGTCTGATCTCCGCCATTCTCGGCCAGTACTTCCAGGCCAGGAAGACCACGCCGCACTGCTTCGACACCGACCCGGTAAACGCAACCTTCGCCCAATACAGGGCACTGGAAGCCGAGCACATCAACGTTCTCAGACGAGGAGCCATCCACGATAAGCGGTTCGACGAGCTGTTCGAGAAAATCTGTGCTCTCGATGGCGTTTGTATCGTGGACACCGGCGCCACAACCTTCGTTCCCCTGTGGAACTACATTCTCGAAAACGACATCCTGAACTTCCTGGCGGGTCGCTCGCGGCGCGTCTTCGTTCATTGCGTCGTGACCGGCGGGCAGGCCATGGAGGACACTCTGAACGGCTTTAACCGTCTGGCGGAAACGACGACCTGGAAGAACGTGATCGTCTGGCTGAACGAATACTTCGGCGAGGTCTCGAAAGACGGCAAGTCGTTCGAGCAGTTCCGGGTCGCCGAGGAACAGGCCGCGAAGCTTCTCGGAACCGTCGTGATTCGTGAGCGAAATCCGAACACCTATGGCGACGACATGCGCCAGATGCTGTCGAAGCGCCTGACGTTCGAAGAAGCCATCCGGCTCGCCGAATTCTCCCTTGTCTCGAAACAGCGTCTGACGATCATTCGCCGCGAACTCTTTGAACAACTCGACCGGATCGAAATGGAGTGACCCATGGCAAAACCAATCACTTTCAACGTGCAACGCCTGATCACAGCGGTCGCCGCGGAGCACCACCTGCTCCTCAAACCCGACGATGCGGCTTTCGCCATCGTAACGATGAATCGTCTGGTATTGGAAGAATCGCTCGAAGCCATCCGCGCCGTTGTTGCGGAGGATCTGGCGCAATTCAAACAGACCGCGCAATGGGCTCACAGCCGGGCTGAATCGGCCATCCAGTCGGAAGTCCGTCTTTCCGCAAGGACACTGCGGGAGGAAATCCAGAGTGATATCGACACTGCGCGCTTGCGAGCAACGGCGATGGTCTCGGAGGTCAAGGAGATATACGAGAAACCGATGGCCTACCGAGATCTCATCATCATGGCCCTGGCATTCCTGCTCGCGCTCGTGGTCGGCTTTGCGCTGGGCAGACTCCACATCCGATAGCCGCCAACCGCCGAATGGAGAATTCTCATGGGCACAGCGACAATATCCACCCCAGTCCGGGACGAGCTTCCGCTGACCGTCCGCGCCGCTGCGACCTACCTTGGCGTGAGCCCGCAGACGGTGTATCTTTGGGTTGAGCGAAAGCAGATTCCCCATCTCCGCGTGATGGGCCGCAACATCCGGTTTCTGAAATCGGATCTTGAGCCCTTCCGAGCAACTTTCAAACAGGAGGTGGGATTTGGCACGACCGAGTAAACACGATGGCTCCATATATCCGCGCAACGACGGCAAGGTCTTATGGATGGTCTATCGGGACCGGAACGGAAAGCGTATCCGGGAATCGACGTTCACAGACGACTGGCAGGAGGCGCAGCGAAAACTTCGCGAACGGCTCCAGTCCAGGGACGACAGAATTCTGGATGTCGTCCGGAAAGGAGAGCAGCTACAATTCTCGGACTGGGTGGATTTCTTTTTGGAGAACTATTCCAAACCGCCGATCCGGGCAGAGAAGACACACGAAGCGAACCGGCGAGCGGCCTCGCATCTCAAGGAAGCGTTTCGCCAGCGAGCCGTTGGCGATATTACAGCGGATGACATCGAGATCTATCTCCGGCGGCGGCTTCAGACGCGAGTACAATTCAAAACCGCCGAAGGCGTCATTCAGAAAGACCGGCTCAAGCCGGCGACAGTCCATCAGGAACTGCGGGTTCTTCGACGTATGCTGAACGTCGCAGTCCGGAAGCGCCTTCTCCCCGCGAATCCGTGTTCGGGGGTGGAGTTCCCCGTAAAGGTGAAGGGGATGTTTCGGCCACACTACATGTCATGGTCGGAACAACAGCGTATCGAGTTTCAGGCGCCCGATTACATGCGCAACATTATTCGGATCATCAGTGAGTCCGGACTTCGGGTGTACAAGGAACTGATGGGCATGAAGAAGGAGCAAGTGGATCTGGAAAACGCAATGGTGTGGATTCCCGATTCGAAGACGCCGAACGGGATCGCCGAGGTCCCTCTGACCGAATTGGCGCGCGAGGCATTTCGCGACCAGATTCGGATCGCCGGACCGGGGACCTGGTTGTTTCCGAGCGACGAGAATCCAACGGGGCATCAGAAGACCCTGAAAACGGTGTGGCACGCGGTTTTGCGGAGAGCTAAGGTGCCATACTTCCGGATCTACGATCTGCGGTCGACGTACGCGACTCGTTTAAGCGCGGGTGGCGTGGCCGACGAGTGGGTGACGCAGTTGCTTCGCCAGGGAGATGCGAAGGTGTTCAAGAAATACTCGCAGATGAAACTACAGATGAAAAGGGAGGCGCTGCAGAAGCTGAACAGGAAGGCTAACGAGGGCTGGCCGGGTTTTGACACGGAAAGGCCCAACTGATGGGGTTTTGTCACGGTTTTGCCACGGTCGGGGCGTTTTTGGACCGATTTTGGGCTGCCGGGCAGTATCTTAACGCGAGGAAGTGGTTTAGAATCAAAAGACCAGCAAATGTCGGGGCGTAGCGCAGCCTGGTAGCGCACCTGCCTTGGGCGCAGGGGGTCGGGCGTTCAAATCGCCCCGCCCCGACCAAATTCATCCCTTTCAATGGTTTGCATACTGATTCCAATTCAAAGATTGGATAGTTTGCATACCTGCCATGGAAAAGTTCGAGCAGTTCATCAAAGAGCGGATTTACTTGAAAAATGTTTCGCCGCGCACTGTGGAGTGGTACCGCGAGGCTTTCAAGTGGCTCGGGAGATTCCCCCTCACTGAAGATGGTCTGAAGGAGTTCGTCATCGCCATGAGGCAGGGTGGACTCCAGCCGGTTTCCTGCAACGGCCGCATTCGTGTCGCCAATGCTTACCTCAAGTGGCTCGGCTCACCGCTGAAGCTCTCCCGGCTCAAGGAGGAGGAGAAGATTCCGGCCACGTTCCACGAGAATCAAGTCGCGCGCTTGCTGGCGTGGAAACCCGCGACGGCGACAGGGCGGCGGCTTCACACTTTGATCTGCACGCGCTCGATACCGGAGTTCGCATCGACGAAGCTCTTTGCCTGCGGGCGTCCGATGTGGACCTGGACAACCTTTTGCTCACGGTTCACGGCAAGGGGAATAAGCAGCGGAAGATTCCGGTATCGCGTGAACTGCGGAAGATCGTCTGGCGCTACCTGCAAGGCCATGATCTCAGCCTGCTGTTCTGCACTCGGGACGGTACGAAGCTCGGGCGTCGGGATAGTTGTTGAAGTTTCTGAAGCCGTAGGCTTGGCGCTGCAGAGCCTCCATCTTGGTATGGAATCCTTCGGTGATTCCGTTGTTGCGGGTGAAGCGCCACATAGTGGCGATCTCCTCGCGCCAGGCATGCAGGGTATTGCCGAGCTGTACCAGTGGCGCGAGTCCGCAACAACGGAGCGCGGCGATATCGCGGAGGAAGCGATGCGCCAGACGTTCACAGCGCTTTTGATTGCGGGCCTTTTCCAGCAGTGCGTAACAGAGCCGCTGTTTGAAACGGTAGATCGCCTCCAGCGCCGGCCTTTCTCTGAGGTAGGCCGAGAAGCGTTCGTGCTGCTGGGCAGTGAGGTTGTGCCGATGCCGTCGATCAAAGAAATCAGGCCGCGGTTCCTGGCTCCCACCGGGTCGATCTCCTTCCAGCACGCCAGGAAGTGGTGATTGACGGTACGGATCGTGAAAGCGATCGGCCACGATTCTGGCCTGCGGAAAGTGCTTGCGCACCAAAGCGCGATAGCCGGCTGCCAGATCCATGCAGAAGAGCTGTACCACAGATGTTTGCCTTGCAGCCGGATTCCTCGATGGCTGTACACCTGATATCGGGTAAGCCCAATATCGCCTCTGATCCGATCACAACATTTCTTCGCAAGTATGTTTTATCGGCAGAGGCCCCGCTTGCCCCCATTAACGATCAAAAGCCGAAATATCTGGTCGACGTGCTGCCTGTGTCAACTATGGCCTTAAAGGTGCCTATCGATAACTGACAGGAGCACACATGAAACCCAGTACCACAGACCAAGTCAACGGTAAGCTACACGAGGTAAAAGGCGTTATCAAAGAGAAGGCGGGGCAGTTCGTGAACGATCCCGACCTCGAGACCGAGGGCCAGGCTGAAAAGCTCACGGGCAAGGTTCAGAATAAAGTCGGGCAGATTGAAAAGGTATTCGAGAAGTAACGAGGGATCGCCATGCTGATACTTATCATCGTTTTATTGCTGATCTTTGGTGGTGGAGGAGGGTATTACGGGCATACTCGCTGGGGCGCGGGCGGCGGGGCCGGCATCGGGCTGGGAACGATCCTGTTAATTCTGCTCATCGCCTGGATGCTTGGCGTCCTTCACTAGTGGACCCCGCGCAACACGTCCCGCACGGTTCGCAGCAGTTCATCCTTACCGAACGGCTTCGGTAACATGTGGAAGTCCTCGATCTCATTCTGGACGCGAATCCGATCGTCATCGAGAAATCCAGCCACCATCAGAACAGGCAGTCCAGGACATCGGGCGCGGAGATAATTCGCCGCCATATGTCCCGACATGCTTTCAATGTAAGGGCGAACGATCAGTAAATCCGGGCGCATCTCTTTCAATCGATCGACAGCCGCACCGATGTTGGCTGCCGTCATGACGAAATATCCGGCGCCCTCGAGCGCTTCATGAAGTATGGTCCGCATCAACGGATCGGAAGCCAGCAGGAGGATGGTCAAATTCCCGGGGAACGTTTCGGTCATATGCGCTGGTCTCCGAATTCCGGACTGAGATGCACTTGGGCAGGAGCCTGCCTGTGTCCCGCCCACCAGTGGCCAAGCCGGTCGAAATACAGATAAACGACCGGGGTCGTATACAGCGTCAGCATCTGGCTTACAATCAATCCGCCGATGATGGTGATGCCCAGCGGACGGCGCAGTTCCGAGCCGGTCCCGGTACCCAGCGCCAGCGGCAAAGCCCCGAGCATGGCGGCCATCGTGGTCATCAGGATGGGCCGCAAGCGGAGCATACACGCCTCGAAAATGGAATCGCGTGAATTCTTACCCTCGTTCCGTTCAGCGGCCAGGGCGAAATCGATCATCATGATTGCGTTTTTCTTGACAATGCCGATCAGCAGAATAATGCCGATGATAGCGATGATAGTCAGATCCGTGTGCGTGAGCGTGAGTGCCAGCAGAGCCCCAACGCCGGCCGACGGAATCGTCGAAAGAATCGTGACGGGGTGGATAAAGCTCTCATACAGGATGCCGAGAACCAGATACACGGTCAGGAACGCGGCGAGGATCAATATCGGCTCACTGCTCAGGGAATCCTGATATGCCTGCGCCGTTCCCGCGAATAAGGTGTGAATGGTCTTCGGCAAACCGATGGTCAAAGCGGCCGCATTAATTTGATCCACCGCGTCGCCCAGCGAAGCGTTCGGCGCCAGGTTGAATGAGATGGTCACGGCGGGGAAAAGCCCCTGGTGACTGACGGTCAGGGGCGCCGTCTCGGGCGAATACGCCGCCAGAGCGCTCAGTGGAACCTGCGCTCCGGCGGGCGAACTCACATATACCTCGCGAAGAAACTGCGGATCCTGCCAGAATTGCGGCGCCGCTTCCATCACTACGTGGTATTGATTCAGCGAGGTATACATGGTCGATACCTGGCGCTGGCCGAACGCATCGTAAAGCGTATCGTCGATCAATTGCGGCTCAATGCCAAAGCGCGCGGCCGTTGCCCTGTCGTAAGTAACCAGCGCCTGCAGACCCTGATTCTGCAGATCGCTGTTCACGTCCGCGATAATGTGGATCGACTTCAGCTTGGCGAGCATCTTCGGCGACCAGGAGATCAGATCGGGAAGATTATCGCCTTGCAGAGTGAATTGATATTCCGCGCTGCTGGCTCTGCCGCCG
The DNA here is from genome assembly GCA_963719785.1 of Terriglobia bacterium. Classification (GTDB taxonomy): domain Bacteria; phylum Acidobacteriota; class Terriglobia; order Bryobacterales; family Bryobacteraceae; genus BOG-234. The sequence goes on along the minus strand of CAVRCX010000013.1, from coordinate 695,844 downwards.
ATGCGGACGTCCTGGGCGGCCTGCAGAATCAAAGTGCCGCCGGGAACGTTCGCGAGTTTGGGCCGCAGGCGGGCGATAATCTGCGTGGCGCTGGCTTTTCTTTGATCCAGCGCCTTGAGCGAAATGAACATGCGGGCGGAGTTGGCGCCGCCGGTGAAACCCATCGCTTCATCCACGCCCGGATCGGCTTTCACGATATCGATGACGCGCAGCAGGATCTTGTCGAGGGCCTGAAACGAAGTGTCCTGATCGGCCAGCATAGCGCCGCTGATGCGGCCATTATCCTGCTCCGGAAAGAATCCCTTGGGGATGCGGATGAATAGGTAAACATTCAGCCCGATGGTGGCGAGCAGAACCAACAGCGTGGTGAAGGAGTGCCGCAGGACGGACGTGAGAGTGCGGCCATAGACTTCCACGATCCACTCGAAGAATCGCTCGCTGGTGCGATAGAGCCAGCCATGAGCATGCTGTGGTTTCAGAAGCCAGGCGCACATCATAGGCGTCGCGGTCAGCGAAATAACCATGGACACAAAGATTGCAATCGAGAGTGTTACCGCGAATTCGCGGAACAGGCGCCCCACGATGCCGCCCATCAACAGCAGCGGAATAAATACCGCAATGAGCGAAAAGCTTATGGTCAGGACCGTGAAGCCGATCTCCTGCGCCCCTCTCAGTGCGGCCGCGAACGGCGCCATGCCTTTCTCAAGATAGCGTGTAATATTTTCGATAACCACGATGGCATCGTCGACCACGAATCCGGTCGAGATCGTCAGAGCCATTAACGATAAGTTGTCGATGCTGTAGTGCAGCAGGTACATGGCGCCGAATGTGCCGATCAGCGAGACCGGCACGGCGATGCTGGGAATAAACGTGGTGCGGAAGTTTCGCAGAAAGAGAAACACTACCAGGATTACCAGCACCACCGAGATAATCAGGGTAATCTCGACGTCGTTGACCGACGCGCGGATGGTAACGGTCTGGTCCATCGCCACCGTCAGCTTGATGGCGCGCGGAATAGCCGATTCGAGCTGCGGCAGAGCGGCGCGGATGCGGTCGACAGTCTGGATAATGTTGGCGCCGGGCTGCCTGAATATGATCACCAGCACGGCGGGCTGGCTGTTGAGATAACCGGCCTGGCGAATGTCTTCCACCGAATCGACCGCTTGCCCCACATCGGAGACGCGCACAGCGACGCCGTTGCGATAAGCAATCACCAGCGGCTCGTAATCGATGGCGTTCAGGAGCTGATCGTTGGCGCCCACTTCCCACATCCGTCTGCCGTCGGAGAAATGTCCTTTGGGAACGTTTGCGTTGGCTGCGCCGAGGGCGGCGCGCACTGTTTCGAAGCCGATGGCGTACTTGTTGAGTACGGTGGGATTCAGTTCCACGCGCACGCCGGGCAGCGCGCTGCCACCCACCGAAACCTGGCCGACGCCGGCGATCTGCGACAGCTTCTGCGCCATGATGGTCGAGGCCGCGTCGTACATCTGGCCTTTGGTCAGGACGCTCGAAGTCAATCCGAAGATGAAGATGGGCGAGTCGGCCGGATTCACTTTGCGATAGCTGGGGTTATTGGGCAGGTTAGCGGGAAGGTAACCGCGCGCCGCGTTGATGGCGGCTTCCACATCGCGAGCCGCCGCATCGATGTCGCGACCGAGATTGAACTGGAGCGTGATACTGGTCGAGCCCAGACTGCTCGACGAGGTCATTTCACTGACCGACGCGATGTGTCCGAACTGCCGTTCGAGCGGTGTCGCCACGGACGATGCCATGGTTTCGGGGCTGGCGCCGGGGAGGTTGGCCCCGACGGAAATGGTGGGGAAATCCACTTGCGGCAAGGGCGACACCGGGAGCAGTTGGAAGGCCAGAGCGCCGGCCAGAGCGATAGCCACCGTGAGCAGTGTGGTCGCCACCGGTTTGCGCACGAAGCGTTCGGAAATGTTCATGGCTTCAGCTTGCCGGCGCCGGTTGCGGCGCAGCCCCGGGTTCACGGTGTTCCACGCGCTGGGGTGTGCGGCTCAAGCGGCTGGCCAGCCGATCGAAGAACAGATAGATCACCGGCGTTGTGTAGAGCGTCAATAGTTGGCTCAGGATCAATCCGCCTACGATGGTGATGCCGAGCGGCCGTCGTAATTCCGATCCCACGCCGGACCCGAGAGCGAGCGGCAGCCCGCCCAGCAGCGCTGCCATGGTTGTCATCATGATGGGGCGAAAGCGCAGCAGGCACGCCTGGTAAATCGAATCGACCGGCGACATATGCTCCACGCGTTCGGCTTCAAGTGCAAAATCGATCATCATGATGGCGTTCTTCTTCACGATGCCGATGAGCAGCACAATGCCGATGAGCGCAATGACGCTGAAATCGTTTCCTGTGATGTAGAGAGCCAGCAGCGCCCCCACACCCGCCGAGGGCAGGCTGGACAGAATCGTGACCGGATGAATGTAGCTTTCGTAGAGCACGCCGAGCACGAGGTAGACCGTGATCAGAGCGGCCAGAATCAGCATCGGCTCGCCGGTCAGCGAATTCTGGAAAGCTGCGGCCGTTCCCTGAAACGCGCCCTGAATGCTCGGCGGCATGGCGAGGCCGGCCTTCACCTTATTGACGGCTGCGATGGCGTCGCCCAGAGAAGCGTTCGGCGCCAGATTGAACGACAGCGTAGTTACCGGAAATTGGCCCTGATGGTTGATCGTAATCGGCACCGAGGTGGTCTGCAGTTGCGTGAACGCGCTGAGAGGCACCTGGCCGCCGTTGGGAAATGCGATGGTCGATTGCACCTCGCCCGACTGCAGCGGTGACGCCGTCACAGCCGTGCCGGCTGCGCCCGCCATCCCGGAACGGATGTACAGATTGCGCAGATCCACCGGCCTCTGGTCGAAGCTCGGCTGCACTTCGAGCACGACGTGATACTGATTCAGCTGCGTGAACATGGTGGATACTTCACGCTGCCCGTAGGCGTCGTAAAGCGTATCGTCGATCGCCGTTGGAGTGATGCCGAGGCGGGAAGCGGTGGGGCGATCGAAGACCAGCTTTGCCTGCACGCCCTGCGTTTGCTGATCGCTCGCCACGTCGCTGAGCTCGGGCAGCTTCTGCAGTTCCGCCAGCATCTTCGGCGCATACGAATTCAGTTCGGCGGCGCTTGGATCCTCCAGCGTGTATTGGTATTGAGTCCGGCTCACGCGATCGTCGACGCTCAAATCCTGCACCGGCTGCATGTAGAGCGTAATGCCGGTAAGCGTCGCCAGACCCGGCTGGATGCGGCGAATCACGTCCCTGGCATTGATCTGGCGCTGCGCGAGAGGCTTCAGGTTGATCTGCACGCGTCCGCTGTTCAGCGTGGTATTGGTTCCATCGATCCCGATGAACGAGGACAGACTTTCGACCGCCGGGTCCTGCAGAATCTTCGCCACCACGGCTTGCTGCAGCCTGGACATTTCGCTGAACGAAACGGATTGCGATGCCTCCGTCACGCCCTGAATAACGCCGGTGTCCTGCACGGGAAAGAAGCCCTTCGGTATTTCGTAGAAGAGAAAAACGGTCAGCAGCAGAGTGGCCAGGGCGACCAGCAGCGTTATGGTCTGGAAGCGCAAAACGAACTTCAGCGTGCGTCCGTAAAAAGCGATCACCGCGTTGAAGGCGTTTTCCGAAGCGCGATAAAGAGGTCCCCGCGAGGACTCGGGTTTATGCTTCAGCAGTCGCGCTGACATCATCGGCGTCAGGGTGAGCGACACGATGGCGGACATCAGAATCGTTACGCTCAATGTGACGGCGAATTCGCGGAAGAGACGCCCCACGATGTCTCCCATGAACAGCAGCGGAATGAGCACCGCGATCAGCGAAATCGTAAGTGAAATGATGGTGAACCCGATCTGCTCGGCGCCCTTCAACGCGGCATGCAACGGCTCCTCCCCTTCCTCGATATAACGCGAGATGTTCTCGATCATCACGATGGCATCGTCGACCACGAATCCCGTGGAGATGGTCAGCGCCATCAGCGACAGGTTGTCGAGACTGTAGCCGAGCAGATACATCACGCCGAAGGTCCCGACCAATGACAACGGCACGGCGACGCTGGGAATGATCGTGGCCGAAACGCTGCGCAGGAAAATGAAAATCACCATAACCACCAGCGCGATGGTGAGCATCAGCGAAAATTCAACGTCCTGCACCGAGGCGCGAATGGTAGTGGTCAGGTCGGTCAGGGTGGCAATGTGGACCGATGCCGGAAGCGTGGTCGCGAGCTGAGGCAGCAGTTGCTGGATCTGGTTTACCACCGAGATGATGTTGGCGCCAGGCTGGCGCTGAATGTTCAGAATCACCGCCGGAACCTGGTTCATCCACGCGGACTGGCGTATATTTTCGACGTCGTCTTTGATGTCCGCGAGGTCGGTCAGTTTGACCGGAGCGCCGCTCTTATAAGCGACAACCAACCCGGCGTAATCCGCACTCGAAAGCAGTTGGTCGTTGGCGCCGATCTGATACGACTGGTGCGGCCCATCGAAATTCCCCTTGGCCTCATTGGCGTTGGCCGCCACCAGCGCGGTGCGCAGATCTTCCAGATTCAGCCCGTAAGCCGCCATCTGCGCCGGATTGGCCTGGATGCGCACGGCGGGCTTCTGACCGCCGCTGATACTGACCAAACCAACGCCGGGCAGCTGCGAAATCTTAGGAGCCAGCCTGGTATCGGCGAGATCTTCCACCTGCGAAAGCGGAATCTCGCTGGATGTTAAGGCGAGGGTCAGAATGGGCGCGTCGGCGGGGTTGGTCTTGCTGTATACCGGCGGCACCGGAAGACCCGCGGGCAGATATGTGCCCGAAGCGTTAATCGATTGCTGCACTTCCTGTTCGGCGATATCAATGTTCAGACTGAGATTGAATTGCAGGGTGATGACGGAGCTGCCATCGGAACTCACCGAGGTCATTTGCTGCAGGCCGGGGACCTGGCCGAACTGGCGCTCGAGCGGCGCCGTCACCGATGAAGCCATCACGTCCGGACTGGCGCCGGGATAAAATGTGACCACCTGAATGATTGGATAATCTACTTCGGGCAGGGCCGAAATGGGCAGCTGCCGGAATGCGACAAAGCCTGCCAGCAGAATCCCCACCATCAACAGCGTCGTGGCCACGGGGCGCAGGATGAATGTGCGGGACGGACTCACACCTTATTTCGTTCCATTCAGAGTGGCGTTCACCTTGCTGCCTTCCTGCAACTTGTCGACGCCGGTCATCACCACTACATCGCCCTCCGCAAGTCCCGACGTAATCTCCGATTGGTCGCCTTCCGTGGTGCCCACCTTGATGGTTCGGACAGTAACCGTGCTGTCAGGCTTGATCAGATACACGTAGGTGTCGTTGGTATTGCGCTGAACGGCGGCGGATTGCAGCAATACGACGCCGGTTTTTTCCTGCTGCAGCAGACGCGCATTTACAAACTGATTGGGAAAGAGTGTGCGGTTGGCGTTCGCGAAAACGGCGCGCAGCTTCAGGGTCCCGGTGGTCTGATCGATCTCATTATCGATCGTGTCGAGTGTGCCCGACGCAAGCTTGTTCTTAAGCGCGCGATCCCAGGCATCTACCGGCAGCTTCTGGCCGGCGCGTACTTTTTGCAGGATGGGGGGCAATTGATCTTCGGAAACGGTGAAGATCGCGCTGATGGGCTGGATCTGTGTGATCACCAGCATCCCGGTGGTATCGCTCGAGTGCACGATGTTACCCGGATCCACCAGCCGCAGACCGATCGCGCCCGTGATGGGCGCCGTGATGTGGCAATAGGCGAGGTTTACCTTCGCGGCATCGAGCAACCCCTGGTCGTTCTTAACGATGCCTTGGTCCTGGATAACCAAAGTTTTTTGCGTGGCCAGTTGTTGCTCGGGAATCGCTTCCTGCGCCAGCAGGGTTTCATAACGGGATTGATCGACGAGTGCGTTGGCGAGCAAGGCCTGGTCGCGAATCAGTGCGCCTTCGGCCTGATCGACGACAGCTTGGTAGGGCCGGGGATCGATCTCGATCAAGGGATCGCCCTTCTGGACCAGATCGCCTTCCTTGAAGTCGACGGCCATCAACTGGCCGTCCACGCGGCTCTTGACGGTTACGGTATAGATGGGAGTTATGGCTCCCAGGCCCGTTATATAGACACCGATGTTCCCTTTGGTAGCCTTCACCGCGACTACGGGCGTAGCGGAGGGTGCACCTCTGCCGCCTTTGGCAGTGGTTGCGGCCGCGGCGGGCGCCTGATGCATTCTGGACCAAAGAACGATTGCCCCCAGGACGAGCAGAGCCAAAATCGCTGCATAAAGCCATCCCCTGCGCCGCGGCTTCGCATCTTTCGCCTCGACGACACTCGGTGGCATCGATCCGGGCGGAGGAGCCAGGAGCGTTTGTGGTTTTTCGGGTGCCTCGATCTCAGGTGCCCTCATCCAAATTCCTCGGTGAACGCTGCAGACTCAAAAGGACCCGGTGACTAACGCCCGCATGCCCGCAACCGCAACTCTACCACGGCACGGTGCCAGGCTTCGTCCGGCGATCCTTCCGGACAGCCTCTGGCCCGCCACAATTCAAGCGCGAGCGCGGCTGTCTCATCGTGTCCGAAAGAGGCGATGCCATGTCAAACCGTGCCTTCATGCCCCGTGACATGAGCGTGCGGGGCATGCACCAGGTCCTGACGTGAATGCTCGCTCCCTGTCAGGTGATCCTGCTCTCCGTGCAGTTCGCCAACGGCATGGGCGTGCGCCCGGCCCTCGCGTAATTGGGCGGCGGTCGGGTGATTCTCGTAATGCGAACCATTGTTAAAGCGTTTGGACATAATTCACTCGAGTTTCCATCCGCCCAGATTTGTTGTGGGCTTCCTTTGCAAGCTTCCACGCGTGATCCGAGTATTCCAGCGCGCGCTGCGAATGCCAGCTTTCCTCCGCGTCGCTTCCTTTTTCGTTATGTTCCGCCGCGGTACGGTGGGCCTGGGCCGCCAAGTCGTGCTGCTCGGCGGCTCTCAGGTGCGTCTGACGCGTGGCATTGTCGTGTGCGTCGGGCATGGGAACCCCCGGCTATTGCTCGCGCCGAGGCGAATCCCGATGCAGCGCTCTTTCAAATTTCTCGGCTGCGACCGGAGTTTTGAAATCGCCAGTCAGGATCTCGCGATTGGTCGAGTCGCGAGCGTAGAGTTCGTGGTTGGCTTCCTCATCCGGACGAAGCGTAGCGCCTTCGAGCGAGATGCCGGCGAATAATCCGCGCGAACGGGAATAAGAAAGCATCTCCGCGTTCATCATGGCGTCCGTCTGTGCCGTGGTTTCGCGGCCTATCGGACCCGCCGCCGCGGATGCGTCTCCGCCGATGGTGAACTTATCGGACAAGAGGTGCTTCATGCCGCCGTCGTTCATCACAAGAAGCACGATATCGGTCTCCGAAGCACCGATCTGGAATCCAACACTGCCACCTTCCACCCGCATCGCAGCCGGAGCGCTCCAGCCCGATCCACCTGCGCGGCGGCAAGTGGCAAATCCGCGGCCATACTTGGCGCCGAAAATGAAGCCGGCCTTTTTCATGCCGGGCACGACAACGACGCAGCGCGCCTTATCGAGCAGATCGTGAGGGATACCGCGGTCGGAAGCCTGCATCATGTCGGTCAGGGTGTCCGCCGAAGCGTCCAGCCGGTCGTCGACTTTAATTTCCCGGTCCGCCGCGAACGAAGCGGTGGTCAGAGTTCCGGCTATGGCCAATATGGCTACCAGTGTTTTGCGCATAGTTACTTTCTCCTGTCTTACAGACGAATAGCGTGCACGGGGACGGCCAGGCCCCTCGCGACCATGCAGGCTTGAATCGAATGCGATAACCGGCCACGGGACCGACGCATGCTTTCCCATAAAGTGACCGCCCGTGGTCAAAATGCGTTGCACCGCGCACCCACGCCGATCAAATTTGCGCTCCGATCCGTCTGGGCTTCCGATTGCATTGCAATAAATCCGAAACCAAGGTTTCAAATCAAGGAGAGTAAGAGCATGCTTTGGACGATTTTTGTGATTCTGCTGGTGCTGTGGTTGTTAGGGCTGGTCACTTCGTATACGTTCGGTGGGTTTGTACATATCCTGCTGGTCCTGGCCGTGATTGTGCTCGTGTTTCAGCTGGTATCGGGGCGCCGGGCCATCTGACATCGGCGTCGGGCAGGTTGGGTATATGATGGACCCGGCATGCTGCGAAGAGACTTTTTTAAAACCATTTCGGCCGTCGCGATGTTGCCCGCCGTGCAGGCTGCTCCCCGTCTGAAGATCACCGATATTCGACTCGTTCCGCTGAAGGTTTTGCGCGAAACGGGAATGATGGAAGCAGCATGGGACCCCGGCAGATCCACCATGCACCGCATCGGCGGTGGATCGTATCTCGAGATCCATACCGACCAGGGATTGATCGGCATCGGGCCGTCCATGGACGCGTCGGCCCTCGAGAACGCAAAGGCGCAGTTGGTCGGGAAGGATCCGTTCGATATCGAGCGCCTCGCCGGCCCGCTGCGCTATTACGTTGCAGGACGTCCAGTGGCGAGCCTCGAAATCGCGCTTTGGGATCTGATGGGTAAGGCGACTCAACAACCGGTCTATAAGTTATGGGGCGCGCAGAAAGATCGCGTGCCGGCTTATGCCAGCATGATTCAGCTCTCCACGCCGGAGGAGCGTGTTCGCATGGCCCTCCAGTTGAAGTCTGAAGGTTGGAAGGCCATTAAGCTACGCCTCCACTACCAGACCATGCGCGAAGATATCAATCTGGTTGCCGCCGTGCGCAAGGCCGTGGGCGATGGTATGGAGATCATGACGGACGCCAACCAGGCGCAGTCGTCCACCGGTTGGCAACCGGGCATCGTATGGGATTTCCGCCGCGCTCTCGAAACGGCGCGCGAGCTCGAAAAGCTGAATGTCTATTGGCTGGAAGAGCCTCTGCGGCGTTATGAGTGGGACGCTCTGGCGGAACTGAATCGTCAGGTCGGAATTCCCATAGTCGGCGGCGAGAATAATATCGGCGTGCATGAGTTTCGCACCATGCTGGAAAAGGGCGTCTTCGATATTGTGCAGCCGGACATTATGGTCGCGGACGGTGTCACTGGAATTCGCGAAATCGCATCCCTTGCCGCATCGTTCAGCAAACGCGTGATCCCTCACCATGGAGGGGGAAACCTCGGCACCGTTGCGCAACTGCACTGTATTGCTTCATGGCCGAACGCGCCGTGGATCGAACTGCTGCACGATCCGCCGATCGCCGCCTATACCACGGGTTTTGCCATGATGGAGAACGCTCCGGTGGTGGACAAAGAAGGTTATATGAACCTGCCGCAGGGCCCCGGGTGGGGAGTCGGCATCAATAAGGCGATGCTTACGTAATGTGGGACAGGCCAGCGGCCTTATTCGTGCTGAAAAGTAACGGCGGGTTTCCGCCGGTGCATGCACGGGATCGTACATAACCTCGCCCATTTCTTCTATTCTCTCGGCGGTCTCGGTTTGCTATTGCTGGGCACGCTCGATTCGTCGTTCCTCTTACTGCCCCTCGGTAACGATTTGTTGGTGGTTGCGCTCACTGCCAACCATCGCCCGCATATGTTCTATTACGTCCTGATGGCCACGGCGGGTTCGGTGATCGGCGTTGCCATGATGCATTGGGTGTCGAGCAGAACGGGGAAGAAAGCTATCGAAGGCGGCCACAAAAGCAGGCGGATCGCGTATCTGGAGCGTCAGGTGGAGAAGTACGGAGGGATTGCCGTCGCGGTGGCCGCTCTGGCGCCTCCCGGATTTCCGTTCACAGCATTCATTGGCGTCTCCGCCGCCTTGCAATATCCCCTCAAGCGGATGCTGGCGATTATCGCCGGTTGCCGATTTTTGCGTTTCGTGGTGGAAGGTGGGCTGGCACTGATCTACGGACAGCGTATTGTCGCCATGGCAAACTCTCCGGTCGTGCAGGGATTTCTGGTGGCGCTGGTAATCGTTTCCATCGCCGGCAGCGCGTTTTCGATATGGGGATGGGTGCGGAAGGGCAGAAGCCGAGCGTGAATCCTCAGATCATTTTCTTCTTCCACACGCCTGTGCGGAAGACCACCAGAGATGAAATTGTCATGGCGGTTTCGGCTGCCGGGATGGCGGTGAAAACGCCACGCGGACCCCAGTGCAGATTCATAGCGAGCATCCATGCCAGCGGGATCTGAAAGCACCAGTAGCAGAAAAAATTGATGAGCGACGGCGTCCTGGTGTCGCCCGCGCCATTGAACGCCTGCACCAGTACCATGCCCCACGCATAACAGATGTTCCCCAGGCTGATGAAGCGCAGGCAATCCGCAGCGACCTCCTGCACGGCTGCGTCGGCCGTGAAGAACGCCGCCAGGTGGTGGGCAAACAGCAGGAATACGATGGCGATGGCGCCCATGTACGTCATGGTGTAACGGCCGGTTTGATAAACGGCAGCTTCCGCGCGCTCGGGCCGTTTGGCGCCGAGATTCTGGCCGACCAGGGTCGCGGCCGAGTTCGACAGTCCCCACGACGGCAGAATCACGAACATGAAGATCCGGATCGCTACCGTGTAGCCGGCGACGGGCACGCTGCCAAAGGTGGCGCAGAGGCGGACCAGCCCGGCCCAGCTCGCTGTGGCGATCACAAATTGCAGCATGCCGGTGAAGGAGACTTTGAGCAGTCGCCGGAGCACGTCCCAGCGGATGCGGATCTGATGGGCGTAAATGCGCACGCGGCTGTAGCCGCCGAAGAGCAGCACGAGTTGAAAGACGACGCCCAGGCCGCGGCCCGTGGTGGTGGCGACGGCCGCACCCATCACGTTGAGGCGCGGGAACGGGCCCCAGCCATTGATCAGGCAGGGATCGAGCACAATGTTGATGGCGTTGGCGAACCAGAGGACGCGCATGGCCAGAGCCGGATCCCCGGCGCCACGGAAGATGGCGTTGATGAGGAAGATCATGAAGATGGTGACCGATCCGCCCAGCAGCATCCGCATGTAATTGCCGCCGATACGGACGACGGAAGGGCTGGCGCCCATCAGCGTCAGCAGGTGCGGGGCATAGAGAATCGCAGTAACGGAGACCACCAGCGAGATCAGCAGTCCGACGGCGATGGCTTGCACGGCGGCGACGGCGGCTCCCGCAGGGTCCTTTTCGCCGATGCGCCGGGCGACGAAAGCGGTGGTCGCCATGCTCAGGCCGAGGGCGATGCCGAAAACCAGCACCAGGAGCGATTCGGTTAGGGCAACGGTGGCCAGGGAATCCACTCCCAGGCGGGCGACGAAGAACATATCGACGACGCCGAAGAGCGACTCCATGGCCATTTCGAGGATCATCGGAATGGCGAGTACGATAATGGCGCGGCGCAGATTACCCTGGGTGAAATCGCGATTGGAACCGGCCAGCGCCTCGCGGATCAGTGCGAATACGCCGGTGCGCGGCGGGATGGGAACGGCTTGCAAGTTCAGGAGTTTTTCTTGCGCGGTATGGTCAGGTTAAGATCTTCGCCGGTGAGGTTCTTGGTGGCGAAAATAATCTGTCCTTTGTGCTCCGCGAAGTGGGCGACGACATGGAATACGGCTTCGAGCCCGGTAGACTTACGATTCTGAATCTCGTACACGCGGGTTAATTGGTCGGCGGTGAGTGCCTCTATCACCTGAGCACCTTCGTCTACGGTTTGGCGAAGCTGCGCCGCCAGTTCGTTGCCCGTCATTCCTCCTTCGGCTGAAAACTCGCGGTCGCGCTGGCGGATATCCGGCTTTCCGCCGAGGCCTGCGACGATCCACTGCCGTACGTTGCCCTTGAGGTGAAGCACCAGGTTGCCCACGGCGTTTTCATTTTCACGGCCGCGCGCCCAGATCTGGTCGTCGCTCAGTTTGCCGAGGCAGAGGACGATCTGATCGGTGAATTGCCGCAGACGGGCTACGGCGGTGTTCAGGAACAGCGTTTCAACGCTCATTGATTATGCCCGCTCCAGTATAGCGAGAGCGCGGGTGAGCGGGCCGTGAATGGGCCTCCTCATATACAATTCCCTTTATGGCAAAACTTGGATTTCTTGGGCTCGGACTCATGGGCTATCCCATGGCGCGGAACCTTCTTAAGGCCGGACACGAAGTCGCCGTCTGGTCGAATACGGGCAGCAAAGCAAAGCAACTGGCGGCCGAGGCGGGGGCGAAAGCCTGCGCGACGCCAGCCGATGTGGCGCGCGACGCCGAGGCCGTTTTCCTGTGCGTAGGGAATACGAAGATGGCCAGAACGGTGATTCTCGGCGCGGACGGCATTAAAGAGGGCGCCAAAGCGGGGTCGATGGTGGTGGATGCCAGCACGATCAGCCCGTCGGCCAGCGTCTGCATCGGGAAGGAACTGGCGAAATCAGGCGTGGATTTTCTGGGCGCACCGTGCACGGGCTCAACGCCCGGCGCCATCAACGGCACGCTCACCTTTATGGTCGGCGGGGACGAGAAGATCTTCGAACGCGCCAAGCCATTCCTCGAGATCATGGGGAAGAAGATCTATTTCTGCGGTGGGCCGGGGATGGGCCTGCATGCCAAACTGACGCAGAATCTGGTCTTGTCGAACATCCTCCAGGCGTTCAATGAAGGTATCGTGCTGAGCACTAAGGCCGGGGTGGAGCCGAAGCTGATGCTCGATATCCTGTCGAACAGCGCCGCCAAGTCGGGATTGATCGATTACAAGGGTCCGTTCGTCTTTCGCCGAGACTTCACGACCAACTTCTCCGTCAAGTGGATGCACAAGGATATCGGTCTCATGCTGGAATCGGCCGACGAACTGGGCGTTCCGCTGCCGCTCACGGGTTTGACGTCCCAGTTGTTTCAGGCGGCGATTGCCACGGGGCATGGAGATGAGGATATCTGCTCTACAATCAAGGTCTTAGAGGGTCTGACGGGGATTGAAGTGCGCGGCTGACGTACGGAAAACTACGGGTACCAAAAATAATATACATTTTTTGGTTGCTTCCAAATTCAATTTCTACTAGTATTGGAAATAAGCCGGGGAGGTAATTAACTCCCACCAAAGCGAGACTAACCTCTAAACTGAAAGACCCCTGAAGCAACCTCCCCGGCGCCCGCAAGGGTTTGGGTCTCGCAAAAAAGATCAGAATTCTGCAAGGCTCATGATATGATGGCCTTACGTAGTTTCTCGAATGGCTTCCCGCACTTTAACCATATTGGGATCGACCGGTTCTATCGGCACCAACACACTGGATGTCGTGAGACAGAACGCGGATCGCTTCGGTGTTTTCGCGCTGGTGGCAGGTCGCAACATCGAGCTATTGGCTGAACAAATCCGTGAATTTCATCCCCAGATAGCTGTCGTAGAGGACTCGGCCGACGTGGATCGCCTGCGCGCGCTTCTGAAATCGGGAAACTCGCCACATTCAGGAACCGAGTTATTGAGCGGGCCGCAAGCGCGAGTACAGGTTGCCATAGCTCCCGAGGTCGATACCGTCATGTCGTCGATCGTCGGGGTCGCGGGTCTGGAAGCAACTTACGAAGCTGCCTGCCGCGGTAAACGAATTGGCCTGGCCAATAAAGAGGTGCTGGTTTCGGGCGGCAAATTGATGATGGATGCGGTCGCGCGGCACGGCGTCGAACTGCTACCTGTGGACTCGGAACACAATGGCGCCCACCAGTGTTTGCGGGCGGGACTCCGCAGCGAGGCGCGAAAGCTCATCCTCACGGCTTCCGGTGGTCCGTTTCGGACGACGCCCAAAGAGGCACTGGAGTGGGTGACTCCGGCCGATGCTTTGAAGCATCCTACCTGGAAGATGGGCAATCGCATCACAATCGATTCGGCGACGCTCATGAACAAAGGTTTCGAGGTCATCGAAGCCTGCTGGCTTTTCGATTTTGCGCCGGAAGACATAGAGGTTGTGGTACATCCGCAATCGTCGGTGCACGCCATGGTGGAGTACGAGGACGGCAGTGTCATCGCGCAAATTTCAGCCACAGACATGAGGATGCCGATTCAATATGCGCTGACCTGGCCGGAACGCGGAGCCGCGCCGGTTCCCCGCATCGACTGGTCGGAAGCGCGAAAGTGGGAGTTCCACGCGCCGGACTACGAAAAATTTCCCTTGTTGGGACTGGCATACGAGTCGTTAAGAAGAGGCGGATCGGCCTCTTGTGTTCTGAATGCGGCGGATGAGATCGCCGTGAGCGCTTTTCTGGAGGGCCGGATCGGCTTTCCGGCGATAGCCCGCGTGGTGGAAGAGACGCTGCAGAGGATGCCGTATCAGGATCCGTCCAGTGTGGGTGAAATACTGGAAGTTGACGCCGCCGCGCGGCGGATGGCCCAAAACGTGATCGAAACCAACGCAGCGCTGCTTCCTTCCGGCGCACTGCCGACGGAAGTATAAGGATAATTGAATTATGATGCCGATTCTGGCTAATGTGTGGTGGCTGCTGGTGCTGATCGGGGTGATGATCCTGGTCCACGAGTTGGGTCACTTCTGGGCGGCGCGCGCCTTCGATGTAAGAGTAGAAGTATTCAGTTTCGGCTTTGGGCCGCGTCTGTTTGGTTTCAAGCGCGGCGACACCGATTACCGGTTCTCTTTGTTACTCTTCGGCGGCTACGTCAAGATGCTGGGGGATCAGCCAGGCGATGCGGGCGCGGAGGATCCCCATGGCTTCCTTGCCAAACCGCGCTGGCAACGGTTGATCATTCTCTTCGCGGGTCCGTTTATGAACGTCGTGCTGGCGGTTGCCATACTGACCGGCCTGTTCATGGTTTCTTACGAGAAGATTATCGACGACAATGGCGGACAGATCGCGCACGTGATGCCCGACTCGCCGGCGGCCAAAGCCGGAATCCAGGCCGGGGACAAGATTGTCCGCCTGAATGGCAAGGATAATCCCAATTGGGAAGACATCATCACCTCTGAGATCGGCAACGTGGGGCGTCCCCTGACGGTCAGCATCGAGCGGCAGGGGGATATTTTCTCCACTTCGGTGACGCCGGCGCTCGATGAAAAGAGCGGGTTGGGCGATGCCGGGTGGGAAGGTCGAAATCAGATCCAGTTGGGTGCTGTCTATGCGGGCATGCCTGCGGATACCGCCGGCCTCAAGAAGGGTGACCTTCTGATGAAGGTGAATGGATTGCCCATCCACTCGCTCTACACGCTTCCCGAAGTGGTTCGCAAGAGCGAAGGCAAGCCGGTGACGCTGGAATATGTCCGCGACGGCGTTTCGCGAACCGTGGCCATCGTTCCGGTTTATAAGAATATGGATGGCAGTGCGCGCTGGGTGATCGGCGTACTCTCGGATGTGAAATGGAACATCCAGAAGACGCGGCTTTCGTTCCCGGCCGCTTTAGGCGAGTCGGTCCGCCAGAATGAGAAATCCGCCACGCTGATTGTGGAGCTGCTGCGCGGAATTATTGAGCACCGCATGCCGGCGAAGAACGTGATGGGCCCCGTCGGCATTGCCCAGCAAGCTACCGAAGCCGCCCATGACGGGCCGGCCGCGTTTCTTACATTGATGAGCATGGTGAGCCTGAATCTGGCGATCATGAACCTGCTGCCCATCCCGATTCTCGATGGCGCCATGATCCTGACGCTGCTGGTCGAAATGGTGATGGGGCGCGACATCAGCATGAGCGTGAAAGAGGCCGCGCTCAAGGTAGGCTTCGTCTTTCTGATGATGCTGATGGTTTTTGTCCTGTTCAACGACATTGCCCGTCGGATTACTCCCGGGTAAACGCCGGAATTCCGAAGCGGACGCTATTCGCGCTACATCTGATAATCTGACACAAGCTCATGCAGTGTACGTGTGTCCGCCAGACGGACCTGCCGAATACCACGAAGCTGTATGCCGATCTGATCTATGGCTTTGATCGGGTCAAAGACTTATATCCCTTCCCCCCCAATAATGCAGATGCCCTGGAACAGGCGGCAAGGTTTACTTTTCCCGACGCACGGCGTGCCGCGTTGGTGCAGGCGATTACTCCGCTGAATGAGAACAATCCTTCGCTCAAACTGCTGGCTCAAGAGGGGACTGTCGCGGTCGTCACCGGCCAGCAGGTCGGATTGTTCCTCGGGCCGGCTTACACAATTTATAAGGCGTTAACCGCGATAAGGATCGCGCGCGAACTGACGGAACGGGGAACTCCCGCGGTCCCCATGTTCTGGCTGGCCACGGAGGATCATGACTTCGCGGAGGTGGATCACACCTGGGCGTTCGGTCCCAGCCACCATCCGGTACGCCTGGAGCTGAAAAACGCGGCTTCGACCGGTACACAACCGGTCGGGGCAATCCCGCTGGGGGATGTTCCGCTGGCCGAATTGAGAAGCGCGCTCGCCGGTCTGCCTTTCGCCGAGGAAGCGGTGACCATGGTGGAGCGGGCTTACCAACCAGGGGTCGGCATGGGGTCGGCATTCGCCTCGATGATCCGCGAATTATTCGCACCCTGGGGACTG
The DNA here is from genome assembly GCA_963719785.1 of Terriglobia bacterium. Taxonomy (GTDB): domain Bacteria; phylum Acidobacteriota; class Terriglobia; order Bryobacterales; family Bryobacteraceae; genus BOG-234. Next base: position 679,434 of record CAVRCX010000013.1, on the reverse strand, counting down.
TTGCTGGTGGATCCGATGCTGCCCGCCATCCGGCAAATCGCCGCACCGCTCATGAAAGAAGCGGTGGAGCGCATGCCGGAGTTAGCCGACGCTCTGATCGCGCGGAGCAGGGAACTGGCCACTCGCGGATATCATTCGCAGGTATTGGTGGATGGCAGAACCTCACTGGCATTCCTGTTGGAGGACGGGCAGCGCATCGCACTGCGGCGTTCGAATGGCGAATTTGTGGCGGGGCACCGGAAGTGGTCTTCCGCGGAACTCGCCGGTCGCGCGGCGGAACTTTCCCCCAATGCTTTGTTGCGTCCCGTAGTGCAGGACTTTCTTCTGCCCACGGCGGCGTACGTGGGCGGGCCGGCGGAACTGGCTTATCTGGCGCAATCGCAGGTGCTGTATAGTAAGCTGCTGGGCCGCCAGCCGGTGGCGTTTCCGCGCGCGGGATTTACTCTCCTCGACGAGCGCAGCGCGAAACGCATGGTGAAATACCGGCTCAATCCTGCCGATCTGTTCACTGGCGAGCGGGCGCTGCGGGAGACGCTGGCCGGGCGATTGGTGCCGGCCGAACTGAAACATCGTCTGGATCGGACGAAGGCCACTGTGTCGAGCGCGCTCGACGCTCTGGGCTCGGACCTGCAGAAGTTCGATATCACGTTGGCGGCGGCGCTCGAAACCAGCCGGCGGAAAATCGAATACCAGGTCGCGAAGATCGCCCGCAAGAGCGCGGCGCAGATGCTGGCGAAGGATACGCAGGCTCAGCGCGACGCCGATTCATTGCATGGCCTGGTTTTTCCGAACGACCATTTGCAGGAGCGGCTGTATTCGATTGTTCCGTTCATTGCGAAATTCGGCCCGTCGCTGGTCGGCGATCTGTACCATCAGGTTCGCCTCGAGTGTCCGGATCACCAATTCGTCGTGGTGTAAACGTTCACGACAACAGGTACACAACCGTCGTCTCGGTGTCGGCCGGATCCGGCGTCGGATCGCCGTATATCTCCCACGAGTGACCGGCGGACTCCCTCCGATTCGTCGCCATCCATTTTCTAATCGCGTCGTGCGCCTCGTTCATGCGGCCGTATGGGCTCCGATGGACAGCGACGGCAGCTTCGCCTCCTGGCGTTTCGGTCGCGTACACCTCGCCCGCAGTTTCAAATGCGCGCGTGACCTCTACACCGAAGTCGCACAGTATCGCCGCGCCCGGCTGGGTTGGATGTTGGTAGACGAAAATGTTGTGGCCAACAGTCCATAGGCCTGGCTGGCTGCGAATGAAGTCCCAGACCTTGCCCACGGCGGGCCCCCATGCGGAGCTAACAGCGCCGGCCCTGACCTCGCGGCGCACGGCGGCCAACTTGCGTGGCTGAACAGTCAGTAAGTTAACGGAGACGGCCATTTTTCGATCATAAACGAGGATTCGCGAGGTGGCGTAGACGGGACGTCGTCTTGACGGCAATCCCCAGTCGTCAGAGGATCGTCACGTATCCTTCATTTGGATGTAACTCCACTGCGTTACGTTTACGGTTCGTAGAGGGGGCTTAACGTTTAATGAAGCAGGTCCGCAACGTTTTGATAGCAGGCTGGATGCTGGCGGTGAGTGGCGCATGGGGGCAAAGTTCGCCCGATTCGGCCACCATTACGCCTATTAAGTACGTGGTGGTGATTTTCGACGAGAACAACTCGTTCGACCATTATTTCGGGACCTACCCCACAGCTCTTAATCCGGACGGCGAGCCAGCCTTCCACGCAGCAGCGGGAACGCCCGAGGTCAACGGGCTGACGCCGGCGCTGTTGAATCACAATCCCAACTCGGTGCAGCCATTTCGCCTCGACCGCAACATGGCTACGACGTGCGACAACGACAACCACTATGCCGACGAGCAAAGTGCCTACGACGCGGGTCTGCTGGACAAGTTCCCCGAAAGCACCAGTGCCGCCGGCTGCCAGCCCGGTCTGAACATGGGATATTACGACGGCAACACCGTCACCGCCCTGTGGAATTACGCGCAGCACTTCGCCATGAGCGACAACTTCTTCGATACCGAGTTCGGCACAACCGTGATGGGCCATCTGAACGTGATCTCCGGGCAGACCCACACCGCCAGTGTGACTACCATCAAAAACAAAGTGGCGAACGGATCGGTGATCGCCAACGTTGAGGCCGGATTCGACGATTGCGTGACCACCGCTACTGGCACGCCGGTGCAGATGACCAGTGCAAACATTGGCGATTTGCTGAATGCGAAGGGCGTTTCCTGGGGCTGGTTCTACGCCGATTTTCCCCAATCGACCAACAACCAGCCGATCCCGTTTGCTTCCTGCCCATCCACTTACAACAGCCACTACGATCCCTTTCAGTACTACAAGAGCACATCGAATATCCACCATTTGCCTCCATCGTCGCCGTCGGCCATCGGTACAGCGGCCGATCAGGCTAATCACAACTACACGGTGAACGATTTCTGGACCGCGGCCAACCATGGCTATATGCCGGCGGTGAGTTTCCTGAAGGCCGCCAAGCCGCAGACGGGCCATCCGAGCGATTCCACTCCTCTCGCCGAACAGCAGTTTCTGGTTCAGACGATCAATGCGCTGCAGCAATTACCAGAGTGGAAGAGCATGGCGATTATGATCACCTATGACGATTCGGACGGCTGGTATGACCACGTGATGCCGCCCATCGTCAACCAATCGAACGATCCGGGACAAGACACTCTGCTGGGCGCCGGCGGCATGTGCGGGACGGCTGCCCCTGGGGCGTATCTTGATCGCTGCGGTTATGGAACACGGCTTCCGTTTATCGTGATCTCGCCGTACGCCCGGCAGAATTATGTCAGCCACACGACCAACGACCTGACTTCGATCCCGCGCTTTATTGAAGACAACTGGGGCCTCGGACGGTTAGGGAATCAGTCCTTCGACGCCCTCGCGGGCAGCATTCTGGACATGTTCGATTTCAAGTCGGCGCCACGCGTTAAGCCCGTGTTTCTGAACTCCACGAGCGGCGAAGTGGCGGGCAGCCCCGGCCAGTAGTTGCGCGGACCACTCCCTCGCAGTCGCGGCGCGGAAACAAAGGGACCTGCTGAGCCGCGACCGCAAGGGAGCGGTCTTCGCGACTATCTCTGAATGCGGGCGGAGCCGCCTTTGGCAAACGAGCGTACCTGATCGAGCGTCGCCATGGTGGTGTCGCCCGGAAACGTAGTTAACAGAGCGCCGTGAGCCCAGCCCAGCTTGACGGCATCCTCGGGCGATTCGCCGTTCATCAGGCCATAGAAGAAGCCCGATGCGAATCCATCGCCGCCGCCGACGCGGTCGTATACATCGAGTTCGCAGTGGGGCGCGGAATGGATGTGGCCGTTGATCCAAGCGACCGCGCTCCAGGTATGGCGCGACGTCGAGTGCACTTCACGCAAGGTTGTCGCGACGATTTTCACGTTCGGATGCTTCTGCACCACGTTGTCCATCATGCCGACAAACGCGATGGTGTCGAGCTTCGAGGTCGCTTCCACGGCGGGGCCTTTGACGCCCAGGCCCTTCTGCAGATCCTCTTCATTGCCCACCAGCACATCCACGTTCTCGACGATGCGTCCCAGGGTTTCGACGGCCCGGTCCGCGCCGCCCGAGATCTTCCACAGCTTTTCGCGAAAGTTCAGATCGAATGAAGTGACTGCTCCGGCAGCCTTGGCGGCCTTCATGCCTTCAATGATCAGCTCGCCGGTGGTCTCCGAAAGCGCGGCGAAGATACCGCCGGAGTGAAACCAGCGCACGCCGCTCGCGAAGATTTCCTTCCAATCGAAATCGCCGGGCTTCAGCAGCGCGCCCGCCTCGTTGGCGCGATTATAAAAGACGACGGGAGCGCGCACGCCATGGCCGCGATCGCTATAGACCGCGGCCATGTTGGGCCCGTTCACGCCGTTGTGCTCGAAGCGCTTGTAGAAGGGCTTAACGCCCATTGCCTTAACGCGCTCCGCGATCAGATCGCCGATCGGGTAGTTGGACATCGCGGTGGCCACGCCGGTCGACATTTCGAAGCAGTCGGCGAGGTTGGCGGCGCAGTTGAACTCGCCGCCGCTCACATGGATATCGCAATGCCGCGCTTTGCGGAACGGGATGGTACCGGGGTCCAGGCGATGCACCAGGGCGCCCAGGGCGAGGAAATCGAGACCGCCGCGGAGGAAAGGGGCGATCTTCAGGCCGTGGCTCATACGTTGTACGTGGTGGAAGAAACTCTGCCGCCGCGGCCCGTCCAGTTGGTGTGGAAGAACTTGCCGCGCGGCTGGTCGACGCGTTCATAAGTATGGGCGCCGAAGAAATCGCGCTGGGCTTGCAGAAGGTTCGCGGGCAGCCGCGCGGTGCGGAAACCGTCGAAGAACGAGAGCGCGGTGGAGAAGGTGGGCGTAGGCACACCATATTCGATGGCGCGGATAACGCCACGGCGCCAGCCACCCTGATATTCGTTCAGCACTTTGCTGAAGAAATCGTCGAGCAGCAGGTTGCTGAGATCGGGATTCTTATCGAAGGCTTCCTTGATATTGCCGAGGAAGCGGCTGCGGATGATGCAACCGCCGCGCCACATCAGAGCGATGGCGCCGAAGTTCAGATGCCAGCCCTGTTCTTTCGCGGCTTCGCGCAAGAGCATGTAGCCCTGCGCGTAGGAAATGATCTTCGAGCAGTAGAGCGCGCGGCGCACGTCTTCGATGAACTCCTTGCGGTCGGTCGCCTTGGCTTTCGTCGGACCCTGCAATACATGCGAGGCTTCCACGCGGGCGTCTTTGAGTCCTGAAAGGCAGCGCGCGAACACGGCCTCGCCGATCAGCGTAACGGGCATCCCGAGGTCGAGCGCGTTAATGCAGGTCCACTTACCGGTGCCCTTTTGGCCGGCGGCGTCGAGGATGTTATCGATGAGTGGCTTGCCATCTTCATCCTTAACGGTGAAGATGTGCTGGCTGATTTCGATCAGGTAGCTGTCGAGCTCGCCTTTATTCCACTCAGCGAAAATGTCGTGCAGTTCTTCGGCGGTGGCGCCGAGGCCGTCCTTCAGCAACTGGTAGGCTTCGCAGATCAGTTGCATGTCGCCATACTCGATGCCGTTGTGGACCATCTTCACGTAGTGGCCCGAGCCGCCTTCGCCAACCCAATCGCAGCAGGGCGAGCCGTCTTCCACTTTGGCGCAGATGGATTGGAAGATGTTCTTTACAAAAGGCCACGCTTCCGGGCGTCCGCCGGGCATGATTGAGGGGCCGTTGCGCGCGCCTTCCTCACCGCCCGAAACACCGCTGCCGACGAAGAGGATGCCTTTCTCTCCAAGAGCTTTTTCGCGGCGATTCGAATCAGGGAAGTGGGAGTTGCCGCCGTCGATAACAATGTCGCCGGGTTCCAGATGGGGTGCCACGGCGTCGATCATCTGGTCTACCGTGTCGCCGGCCTTCACCATCATCATGATGCGGCGCGGCTTCTTGAGCAGGCCGACGAACTCTTCGACAGAGTGCGCGCCGACCACATTCGTGCCCTTGGCTTCGTTGGCGACAAAGTCGTCCACCTTCGAAACGGTTCGGTTGAAAACGGCCACGTTGAATCCGTGGTCGTTCATATTCAGGACCAGGTTCTGGCCCATCACGGCCAGACCGATCAATCCAATATCACAAGTTGCCGCCATTGCTTTTCTTTCTCCTCCGGGAAGTTGTCAAGGTACGAATTTTTTATTCTACCCTCAGGAGAGGTAGCTTTGCTCACATCCGGGAAATTTCCGCCAGCATACCCGCCACCGCCTTCCGAAATTCCTGCGGTGTGTTGATGCTGAGAACACGGGCATCGAGCGACTTTAGCGCGCTTTCGAAATCGTCGCTGGGAAGAGAGCTCACTATCGGGCGCGGGCCCTGCGTAAACGGATCGAACATGGGGCGCGGCAGCATCGCGCGGTAGCGCAGGTAATAGACGCGCCGATTCCCATCCTTCGGCAAGACCGCCGGTTCAAGCCTGTCCTGGTGTTCCAGAAATACTGGTGCACTGAGGACAATCGCTACGCGAATTGGCTCGCTTGCAGAGTGCGGATCGACGTGACCCACCACTTCATCCCAGAAAAACTGGCGCATTTCCGTCCTGGCCGCCAGGGACTGAACGTCTATAACTCCGGGGTCGTCGTTGGCGAGCGGTTCACGCATGGTTGCCCAATCGAGACCGTGGGCGTTCTTCTGTTCCCAGGCGCGCCGCCGCGTCAGATCGAGCAGGGTGACATCGAGCGAACCTTCGCGCGGCTCGATTCCGGAAAGCATCTTAAGCGCAGGGACCAGCACGCTCATGTTGCGATTGAAGCTTCGCAGCGAGCCGTAGAATCGCTCGGACGGCGTCAGGTTCATGATGAGGTCGACGTGAACCGGACGAGTGGTGGCAAGCGGAAGCCGAAGGTGGCCTCGGATGGAGGGCTGATACCACGCTTCGGGCAACTCGAACGGGCGCACGAACTCTACCGCTGGCAATTCATTCCATGAGCCGGGCAGGGGATCGTCGCGCAGCACCGGCGCGCGAAACGTTCGCTCGACCATGCCATGCTCGAGCGTGCGTGTGTCGCACACCGCCACATAGATCTTGTATTCGCCGGGCAGAATGAAGATTTCCTGCTCATAGCTCACATCGTGCAGTTTTGCATCCGGCGGGATATGAGCAAGGTCGATAGTTTTGTGAAGGCGCCACTGACCGCCCTGGGCGTCCACCATTTCCAGGAAGACTATGAGCTCGCCGCGGCCGCGCCGCTTTTCGATTTCGCGGCGCTCGAATCCGATGTCGATTTTAAACGTCAGGCGCTGGTGAACCGAAAGGCCTGTGCGCAAAATGTTCTCGGACCATTTGATCTGCGGCGGCGCCTTTTCCGTCTTCCACGTATCGAACGGATAGCGGACAAAATAGCGATCGCGCATACCGGTCTGGGCGTTGGCGGTGGTTATCGCCACAGCCCAGAGCAGGATGGCCAGCGTGCGCGCCATAGCTACATACCGGACAACTGATCCATTACGGCGGCCAGGATGCGCCGGAATTGCTCGGATGAGGTGGCGTCGAACAGACGGGCATTGAGCGGTTCTAAGGTATGCTCCAGATCGTCGACAGGCATCGGATAGGTGGGCGGAGGCGTTAACAGCGGGCCGCGCGCGCCGGGCCGAAGCCGCGGATGCGCAGGGCGCGGCGGAATCGTGCGATAACGAATGTAAAAAAGACGGCGATTGGGATCGTTGGGAGCTTCCAGAGGCTCGACCGGTTCCTGATCCTCAAGGAAAGCCGGGCCGCTCAGCACGATGACGACATTTTGTCCGGCGGGGTCCTGCTTCAGCCGGCGGTTCACCTCATCCCAGAAGAACCGGCGCATCTTCCATTCCCCTTCGAGCGCGTGTACATCGATGATGCCGGGCCTGATGTCGACGAAAAGCTTGCGGATGGCGTCCCAGTTCAGGGCATGCACGTTCTTCTGTTCGAAGGTGACCCGGCGGTGCGTCAGATCGAGCAGTGCGGCGTCAATGGAGCCGTTGGCAAGATCCATCTGCGAGAGGATTTTCAACGCGGGGATCAGCACGCTCATATTGGAACGCAGAGCGGTGACGGATCCGGAGGAGCGCTGCGTCGGAGTAGTATTCACGAGGATCTGAAGATGAACCGGGCGATGTGTCGTTACCGGCAGGCGCAGTCGATTTCCGTTATCGGGCAGGTACCAGACGTCGGGCGGATCGGTAACTCCGGGAATGAATTCAACGCGCGGCAGGCCGGCCCACGAATCGGGCAGGGGATCCGTCTTGAGCGGAGCCACGTGAATCTTGCGCAGGGTTACGCTGTGTTCGAGAGTCGCGGTGTCGCAGATGGCGATCGACAGGTTGTAGTCGCCGGGCAGAATGAACGCGTATTGATACAGGCTGAGGTCGCGGTTTTGTACGCCCGGTTGCATGTCTTCGCGCTTCAGGGCGGTGTGATTCTGCCAGGTGCGGCCGTCGCTGTCCTGGAATTGGAGAAGAGCGGTAAGATCGCCCGGCCCGCGCTTCTCGAGCTCGCGCCCGTCCACATGAATGGCGACGCGGAGGATTAATCTCTGGTGGGTGGAAAGTTCCGGAGCCGGCACATCCACCGACCAGTGGATCTGTGCCTGTTTGCCCTGCGCCATCCAAAGATTGAACGGAAGTTTGCTGAACGCGGGGTCGAGATTGCCTGGCGGCGCGGGCATGGCGGGAACGGCGGCCATCATCAGCAACAGGCAGGCGCGAGCGCACAGCCGAAGCTTATGACTGGAGGACCGGGTGTTTGGTATGCCAATCCGTTGCCTGCTCATATGCATATGCAAGGCGCATGGCCGTGCCTTCTTCGAACAAACGTCCGGTAAACAACAACCCCTGCGGCAGATTATCCACGAAGCCACATGGTACGACAACCTGCGGGTGCCCGGTAAGATTGGTTGCCGTCAGGCTGGTACCAGACGGGTGGGATACGAAGGCATCCCACTGGCTCATCAGGTCCTGAAACTTCCGCATATAAATACTGCGGGCGCGTTGGGCGCGAATGTATTCGACCGCCGGAATCAGGCGCGAGGTGCGGAACTGGTTGGGCCAGTCGGAGGGCGACTGCCCGGTAAGTTGCTCGAGGCCGCCATCGCGCGTCAGATCGTCGAAAGCGGCGCCGGCTTCCGCGTCGAGCACGAGGTTAATCGCGCCGGTGGGATAATCCGGCAGCGTCATGGGCTCCAGCTTCACGCCGATTTTGCGAAGAACGTTCAGAGCGGCATCATACAACAATTTGTCGTTGGCATTCAAGGCTTCGAAATCGCCTTCCAGATAACCGACCTTGAGCGATCGAACCGGCCCGCGCGCGTCCCAGTTCAGGGGGGCTTTCACCACGGTCAGATCTTTGCCATCGGGACCTTCGATGAGGCGCAGGACCTCGGCGCAATCGGCCACCGAGCGGCAGATGGGACCGACCTTATCCATGGTCCAGGTGAGCGCCATAGCGCCGTGGCGGCTGACACGTCCGAAGGTGGGACGCAGGCCGGTCACACCGCAGCGCGTGCTCGGAGCGACGATGGAGCCCAGCGTTTCGGTGCCGATGGAGAAGCCCACCAGGCCGGCGGCGGTCGCGGAAGCGGACCCGGCGGAAGACCCGCTGGAGGATCGGTCGTAATCCCACGGCGTTCGGGTCAAACCGCCGAACCAGAGTCCGCCTTGCGCGAGTGCGCCCATGGAGAGCTTGGCCACGAGTACGGCTCCCCCCGCGCGGAGCTTTTCGATTACCGTGGCGTCGACGTCGGGCACGCGGTTTTGATAGGGCTGGGCTCCCCAGGTAGTGAGGATGCCTTTGGTGTCGAAGAGGTCCTTGGCGCCGTAGGGTACGCCGTGCAGGGGGCTGAGGTGTTTGCCCCGGCGCAGTGCGGTGTCAGCCCTTGATGCTTCGTCGAGTGCCAGATCGCCGGTGAGCGTGATCACACAATGCAGCTTCGGTCCGTAAATACGGAGGCGGTCGAGATACATCTTCGTGAGCGCGGAGGAGGTGATTTTCCGCGCCCGGATCATGGCGCCGAGTTGCGTGGCGGGCAGAAACGCAAGGTCGTCCGGTTTAGCGAAGCGGATCAGTGCGGGTGCTTTGCCTGGGCGGAATTTCGAGGCACCGCGCGGCACTGCAAATCCGGGCAGTACAGGGGAAAACGAGATGGCCGGAGTGGTATCGAGCGGGATATCGAGCTTCCGGAGCTGCCCATAGCGGGCGAGCGATTGATTCACCGCCGGCAGCATCATTTCAAGCTGAGCATCGGTGAGCGTCAGACCCATCGTCGCCAGTGCCGCGACGACCATTTCCTTTGAGACACGTTGCGGAGTTTGCGCCTGGCCGGCGGGCATTGCCGCCAGCGCTGCGATCAACTTCAGCCAGGTGCGACGGCCTACCGGGGCTTGGGTCTTGCGAGCCATCGAATGTTGTTCAGGGTAGCAGATTGGCCGGATGTGCGGCGAGGCTAGACGGCCTTCCCTCTGGCCGCCTGACCACGAAGGAGGAAAGTTTTCGGAAACGGCCCTTGGCCGCAGATCTTGAACAAACCAAAATCCTTGTACCGTTCGCCACGGGTACCTCCGGCCTGGATTCGATCCAAAGGCGAAGCTGATTCAGATCCGCCAAGCCAAGCGAACGGTCGTGCATCCTGTCAATCAAATGCTGACGTACGCCGGCGGGAAAATTATCCAGCTTTTAATGCGCGGCATCAGCCGCCGAAGACCATACGTCCCAACTGATCGCCCAGTTGTCTGACTTCGGCGGGGTCGGTGGCCGCGCGGAAGCGCTCGGCGAGGTCGAAAAACTCCTGCTGCCTGCGCTTCTCGGTTCAAACCCGTTCTCGATCAGTTCGAGCGGAATCCGGTTAGCACTCACCCTTCGGGCCCTGGCCAGGTTACGGACTTGTGCTGAAACACTGGAAGGCAGCCGCCGCGGAACGCAGGGCCGCGGAACTCCACCAAGCGATCTGTTATCCCTTGTTTCAACTTCACAAGAGATAGACACGCGAAAGCGCCTATCCCACATGTGGCGCGCCACAGCCGTTCGTCAGCGGTACCAGAGAATCTGCGGGCATTCGAGCGGAACGCGCGCCCCGGCGTGCTCCGGTACAATCCTCGGCGTGAAACGATCCGCCGGGCGATCCGCCGCCACCGTGGCTGAAAACGAAAACGCGTTACCCGCGCCCGCCAGCGGCTGGCCCTGCATCGTTTGCCGGACTTCGGGAAGCGAAGGCTCGTTCGCCGCAAACAATTCCACCCGCACTGCCTGGGGATTCAGCTCATCCAGATAAACCTGCACCGTAACCACATGGTGGTCCGGATGCGACTCGACGTGCATCGCGCCGAAACGCAGCCGGTACCAGTGTTCGTTAATCTGCCGCTGCCAATCGAGAATGGCTTTACCTTCGGTGCCCCCGTCTTTAGCACGTTCGAGATAGCACTTCGCGGCCGGCAAATAATGCTGCTCAGTGTATTGCCGAACCGCGCGATTAGCTGAAAACGCGGTGGTCAGGCGCGCCATGCTCTCCCGCATCCGCGCAATCCAGCCCTGGGGAAGTCCCTTGTCGTCCACGTGATAAAACTCGGGGATGATCTCCTGCTCGAGCAGCGTATACAAGCGGTCGGCCTCCGCCGCGTCCCATCCCGGATCCTCACCGTGTTCTTTACCGTCGCCGAGCGCCCAGCCCACTTCAGGCGCGTAAGCTTCCGCCCACCATCCATCCAGCTCCGAAAAATTGAGGCCGCCGTTCACCAGCACCTTCATGCCGCTGGTGCCGCTGGCCTCCCACGGTCGCCGCGGCGTATTGAGCCAAAGATCCACACCACCCACCAGATGCTGTGCCAGCCGCATATCGTAATCGCTCAGGAAGACGACCTGGGAACGGGCCGGGGAGTTACGGATGAACTGAATCCACTGGTGGATCATCTCTTGGCCAGCATGATCCGCCGGATGTGCCTTGCCCGCCAGAATCAGCTGCACTGGGTGCTGCCGGTTCATCAGGATGCGCAGCAATCGATCGGAATCGTGCAGCAACAGATTGGGACGCTTGTAGGTCGCAAAACGGCGTGCAAATCCCAGCGTCAAAGTAGCTGGATCGAAAATTCTGCGCGCCTGGTCCACCTGATCGGGCGTTGCGCCATTGCCGGCCAACTGCCGGGTGAGGGTTTGCCTGGCGTATTCGACCAGCGACTTACGCCCGCGTTCGCGCATGCCCCAGAGCTTGTCGGAGGGTGCCTGGCGGATCTTCTCCTCCACCTTCTCCAGATCGCCGCGCCAGCGGTCTTTACCGCAGATCTCGGTCCACAGATCGTCCGCCGCGTCGGAATCCCAAGTGGGCATGTGGATGCCGTTGGTCACCGCGCCCACCGGCACATCCTCTTCCGGCCAGCGCGGGAACAGGCTCTGGAAAAGCCTGCGGCTTACTTGTCCATGCAGTTGGCTCACGCCATTCACAGCTCCGCTGCCGCGAATGGCCAGATACGCCATGTTGAATGGCTCCGATTTGTCGCCCGAATTCGCCCGGCCCAGCGCCAACAACTCATCGAGCGAGATGTGCAGCTCATGATTACAATAATCCGTGAGTGAAGCCATGGCGTCATACTGGAAGCGGTCGAAGCCGGCGGCGACAGCGGTGTGCGTGGTGAACAGATTCCCCGGGCGCGTCGCCGCCAGAGCCTGGGCGAACGGCACATGGTTTTCCTCCATAAACCAGCGGGCGCGCTCGAGAACGGCAAACGCGGCGTGACCCTCGTTCAGGTGACACACTTCCGGATTAATTCCCAGCACCCGCAGCAGCCGCCACCCGCCAATGCCCAGAATTCGTTCCTGCTGGAGACGCAGCAAAGGCGTTCCACCGTAGAGTTCGCCCGTAATGCCGCGATACTCCGGCAGGTTAGCGGGGTCGTTGGTGTCGAGCAGAAGCAGTTTCGTGCGGCCCACCTGGACCTGCCAGCAGCGCACACGCAGCGTGAAGCCCGGCAGTTCAATGGCGATGCGCAGCCACTCCCCGTTGGCATCGCGCAGCGGCGAAATGGGTAGCTGGCCAGGATCGTTGTAGGGATAGAGAGCGTGCTGCCAACCCTCGGCGTCGATGTGCTGCCGGAAGTAGCCCTGCTGGTAGAGCAGCCCCACTCCTACTACCGGGACGCCCAGGTCGTCGGCGGACTTGAGTTGATCGCCCGCCACGTTGCCCAGACCGCCCGAGAAGATCGGCAGGGCGTCGCTGAGCATGAATTCCATGCTGAAGTAGGCGGTGCAGGTCAGCTTGGCATCGGGCCACGTTTTTTGGAACCATCGCTGCCGCTGCAGGCGTTCTTCCCGGGTCTGCATCAGGGAATCAAATTTCGCGGCGAAGGCAGTGTCCGCCAGCGCCTGCCGTAGCTTCTCGCCCGCTACCGTCTGCAGTACTACCCACGGATTCTTCGTCAGCTCCCACAGTTCGGGATTGAGATGGCTCCACAGTTCGTCCGACGCGTGATTCCACGACCAGCGAAGGTCGAGCGCCAGATCCCGCAAGTCGCCGCTCAGTTTTTCGATGTCCATTTTACGTGGCCCGTCCTTCCTGGATTGTACGGCGCGCGGTATGACATGATAGTGAACCGGAGCGGTAACCGGCGCGCAAGTAGTGCAATTTCCCCTTGTTGTTATTTGCTCTGCAAAGAACTCTGGTGCGATTAGCAGGTAACGATCTGTAACGGGTGCTTGAATAATCGCGCCGAATCAAGTGAAATAGGAAGCCACGGCGGAATTATCGTTTGTCTGTGACCGCAGCATCAGAAATCGAATCGTTGCTTGAAGTTTCGGCGCGCATAGGTGGCGAACCTTTGCTGGTGCAGGCCGCCACCGGCAACACTTCCATTAAGGTCAATGGAGTCCTCTGGATCAAGGCGTCCGGCAAGTGGCTGGCCCACGCCACGGACGAGGACATCCTGATTCCGGTGGATCTCGAGGAAGCGCTGCGCCGCATCGGTCGGAACGCAGATCCGGCGGGCCAGTCAGTCATGGTGGGCGGCAGGGCGCTCGGTACCTCAGTCGAAACAGCTATGCATTCGGTGCTGCCGCATCGCGTGGTTCTGCACGTGCATTCCGTCAATACCATTGCGTGGGCGGTACGCCGCGATGGCTGCGCCGAACTGGCATCGCGGCTCGAAGGCCTCGACTGGCAGTGGATTCCCTATGTGCCGTCCGGATTGCCCCTTGCCCGTGCCATCGAGGCGGTAATGGCGCGTTCTCCCCGAACCAGTGTTCTGGTGCTCGCCAATCACGGTTTGGTGGTCTGCGCGGAAGATTGCGAAGCGGCCGAAGAGCTTCTGCGCGATGTGGAGCGGCGTGTCGCCATCGTTCCTCGCCGCGCTCCCGATCCCGAATGGGGCGTCCTGAATAGAATCTCCGAGCACAGTTGCTGGCGTGTTCCCCAAAGTACGGCGCTTCACGGCATGGGAACTGATGGCGTCTCGCGCGGTATCGTCCGCGGTGGCATTCTGTATCCCTGCCAGGCGATCTTCCTCACTCCCCAGGCTCGCACCTTTCGGCAACCGCTCGCTGGCCGCGACCTTCCCGGGGAGGATTTTGCCGGCGTGAACGAGCCCTTTGTCATGATCGAAGACGCGGGTGTGCTCGTTCGCCAGAAGCCGAACCCTACCGAATCGGCCACTTTGGCGGGGCTAGCCCAGGTGCTCCAAAGAATACCCGAAGAAGCGCCGCTCCAGTACTTGCGCGAGGAACAGGTGCGCGATCTGTTGTGCGCCGACGTTTATCATTACCGGGAACTGGTCGAGGATAACGGCACCGGCCGATTGGCGTTCCAACAGGGCGGAGGTCTGTTGGGCAGGGACCGCGAAAATCCGGTCACAATTATCTGAAGTTTTTTTCTCCTTCCCGAAATCCCCGTTTTTCCCCAATAAAACCTCATTCCCCGGTTCTTTTGATCAGCCCTCGGCCATGCACCGAACGCGCTGAAATGCTCCGTACGATGCCATAGTGAGGCCAGGAGCCGGTGCCCGCTGTGGGCGCCGGTTTTCCTTTTTAGAGGAGAATATTAATGAAGATCGCTCTTGCGGCCCTCGCGGCCCTGTTCTTAATCGGCTTTCAGGCCGCGGCCCAGACGGGCGCGGCCCTTCCGGCGACAGCCACGGCGCTTAATGTCACCATCAACTATCCTTCAGCCTCCGTCGTCACCTCCATGTTCGGCAAGCTGCCGGCGGACGTCGCACTGGTTGAAATTACCGCATGCAACGATACCGCCCAGACGCTGCAGCTATCTAATGGACGTGTCGTGCAGGCGCTGCGCAGCAGCGGTATACAGGTGCTCTCGCGGGATGCCGCCATCGCCACCTTGTCGACCTCGGAGAACCATACCTGGCAGAGCATTCTGATGCGCAATGCGACGCACGGAATGAATATCGTCAACTTTCTCGTGATCTCGAAGGCAGTCGTTTTGGGGCCGGCGCTCAGTAAGGCACTGCCGGCGGTGCAGGCTCTGATGGAGGCAGTCATTCCCGAGTTTTCCCGGGACGTTCCGAACACGCAGTATCTGAACTTCGACCACGACGCGCTGCCCGCCAGCACGCAGCTCACGCCGCTCGATTGCGCGGCAGGGATGATGTTTACCGCCAAACTACCGGCGCCGCCACCGGCAGCACTCGTGGTTAATGTGCCCACGGTGGGCGCAAAGGTCCCTTAAGCACGGACCCGCGTCTCGACCGGCACAGTGCGGGCGAACTCCTCAGCCAGCCGGTCGAGCCTGCTCCAGTCGGTGTATTCGTAGTCTTGCGTGGTGTCCGTGGGCCGCCCCGTCTTGCGTGCGATGCGCTTCATGATGAAGCGAGTCAGGAAATTGTATTTGCTGTACATGAGGGCCCCAGCGGCGGCGGTAACGAGAGAAGGCACCCAGCCGGTTTCCGCCAGAAAGGCAGCTGTGGCCTTCTCAACGTGGGCCTCCGCCTCGGCGCGATACTCCGGCCTTGTATTGGCATCCTCGACGCTGGCTTCGGCCAGACTGACGGAGAGGAAGGCCGAGGGCATCTCCTGCAGATCCGCCAGGTGGCGCTTCACGAATTTCGCCATCTCCGCCTCATACTTGCCCATGTGGAGGGATGCGCAAACGATCGCAGCCGAGTATTCCGTCAGAGTGAAGCCCTTAGGGATATGCGCTGCGTCGATCAACTGGCACGGATGCTGTTTCACGCCTAAGGTGGTGCCCAGATGTTCGGCAATATGCCGGGTTTGTCCCTCACGGGTTGCGTAAATCACCAGCACAGGTTTCATGATTGTCTCCACTACAGGAAGAGTGAAAGCACGCATCCGAAACGCCATTCGGCTTCGTTCTGCAATCAGCGATTTGCGGACACCGGGTTGCGTGAAAACCAGCGATCTGTGTTAAATGGCGCGGTATGATCGACAAAGCAGTTGGCACACGACCACCATCACGATCATCAGGCTGTCCCGTCCGATCCGGCGCTGCGGGTGAAGGCGCTCGAATCTTTATTGGTGGAAAAGGGACTGGTAGATCCGGCGGCGCTCGACCTGCTGGTTGACACCTTCGAGCACAGGGTCGGCCCGCGCAACGGTGCCCGCGTGGTGGCGCGCGCCTGGGTCGACCCCGCATACAAAGAGCGCCTCTTAGCCGATGCGCCTGCCGCCTTGGCCGAACTGGGCTTCACCAGTGGCCAGGGTGAACATATGCTGGTGGTCGAGAACGATTCGAAGGTCCACAATCTTGTCGTTTGTACGCTTTGTTCGTGCTATCCGTGGCCCGTGCTGGGGCTACCGCCGGTGTGGTACAAATCGGCCGCATATCGGTCGCGTGCCGTAATCGATCCGCGCGGAGTGCTGCGGGAGTTCGGCACCGAGGTCGGGGAAGATGTGGAAGTGCGCGTTTGGGACAGCACCGCGGAGTTGCGCTACATCGTGCTTCCGGAGCGCCCGGCAGGCACGG
This sequence comes from Terriglobia bacterium, assembly GCA_963719785.1. Lineage (GTDB taxonomy): Bacteria > Acidobacteriota > Terriglobia > Bryobacterales > Bryobacteraceae > BOG-234. Next base: position 663,002 of record CAVRCX010000013.1, on the reverse strand, counting down.
AGAATCTGAGCGAGGACGAATTGGCCGCGCTGGTCACGCGAGACGCCATGGTGGGTGTTTCGCGGGTGACTGCTCCCGGAGAAAAGGCATGAACGGCATCCACGATATGGGCGGTATGCAGGACATGGGCCCGATTCAATACGAGAAGGCTGAACCGGTGTTCCATGCAGCCTGGGAGGGGCGCATATTTGCGATCAATTCGTCGCTGCGTGCCAGGCGTAAGTGGAACCTCGATGCCTGGCGTTATCAAATTGAAATACTGGCTCCCGTCGACTATCTGCGGCTCACGTACTACGAGCGCTGGTTGGAGATCAATGAGCAACTGCTGGTGAAGCATGGCCTGGTCACGGCGGAGGAACTGGCAACGGGTACACCGGCTGCTGGCTCGACGAAAGCTGTGCAGGCAACGCGCATTTCCGGCGTGGGTCGGGGTATCCCGTCGAGTCACGACCCAACGGTGCCGGCTCGCTTCGCGGTTGGTCAACGTGTCCGCGCCCGCAATTCAAACCCAATTGGACACACCCGGCTGCCGCGCTACGCAAGGGGACGAGCCGGCACGATTGAGCGCGATCACGGAGTCTACACGTTTCCCGATACTAATGCGCACTATGAAGGAGAGCATCGCCAACACGTCTATTCCGTGCGTTTTTCAGCCCGCGAACTTTGGGGCGAGCAGGCATCGCCGCGCGATTCGGTTTATCTGGACATGTGGGACGAGTACCTTGAACGCGCCTGAACCTGTATTTTCCGAACCCTGGCAGGCGCAGGCATTCGCCCTGGCCGTCAGACTTTCAGCACAGGGCCACTTCACCTGGAAGGAATGGGCGACGGCGCTGGCTGAGGAGTTGAAAGCCGCGGCGGATCGCGGTGAGCCTGACGATGGTTCTCATTACTATCACCATTGGCTGGCCGCGCTGGAGCGTCTGGTTATAGCTAAGCGCCTGACGGATCAGGCTGCACTGCTGGCGCGCAAAGAAGCCTGGGTCGACGCCTACCGGCATACACCACACGGCAAACCGGTCGAACTAACTCCGAAGCGATAGATCAGAAGAGCGTCGGTTGTTCACCCGTGGCCGGCGTCTTCTTGCGCTTGCCGCGTAAGGGGCTTCCGACCACCCCCAGCACCTGTATACTGCGCAACGCCTGCCTGGGGACGAAGATGCGCTGATTGTTTCCGTCGGGCTCCGGCGGCGTCACCGTAAAACCGGCGAAATCCCAGTTCAGCAGGTTATTGGGCATGATGCCGTCGAGCACCTCGCCGTCCGTGAAAACCATGCGCACCCAGAGGCCTTCCAGTTTCGGCCGCGCCAGAAAAACACGGCGCGATTCCGTCTCCCCGTCGAAATCCTTCACGAAAGATACGCTCTTAACCTCGCTGTAAGGCATCAGAACGAGCGCTCCGTCGGGTTTAAGTAATTCTATAGATTGTGGTTGTAAATAACTGAAAGGATTAACGAATCCGGTCAAGCTCTCCCGCTCGAAGCGGCGCACGATCACCTTCTTGGCTGTTGTGCTGGCCACGGTTCTTCAGCTCAGGCCCAGGGAGAGTCCCCGCAACGCTTCGCACGGAATTGATTTAAACATTTTTGCGAATATTGTATCATTGCCACGAAGGGTTCAGAATCGAATGGCGGACAAGTTGACCAGAGCGGAGTCGCCGATCTCCCGAGGAATCAGGGGGTTCCTGGCATTTTGCCGCATGGAAAAAGGGCTGTCGAAAAACTCGCTGGAGGCGTATGCCGCCGATCTGGCCGGGCTGCGGACATTCGTGGAACCGCTGAACGGGGGCGCTTATCCTGATACCGAGCTTCTGCTCCAATTCATTAACTCCCTTTATAAGAAAGACTTAAGCAGTCGATCCATTGCACGTCATCTCAGCGCGATGCGCAATCTGTTTCAGTTCCTGCTCACCGAAGGCCTGATCGAAGTGGATCCCACCGAGCACCTTTCCAGTCCCAAACAGTGGACCACCATCCCGAAATTCCTCAACCGCGAGCAGGTGGAGAAACTGATCGCCGCGCCGGACATCCAAAAAGCCAGCGGACTCCGCGACCGCGCCATGTTCGAACTGTTGTATGCTACCGGAATCCGCGTGACTGAATTAATCGAGCTACGGCTATCCGGTCTGGACCAAGGTCTGGGATTGATTCGCGTCACCGGCAAAGGCAACAAACAGCGCATGGTACCCGTGCACGCGGCGGCGCTGGGACGGATCGGCGAGTATCTGGAGCGAGGCCGGCCCGCCCTGCTCAAGGGCAGGGCCTCTCCGCTTCTTTTCGTGACCGCCCGCGGAACCGGAATGACCCGCCAGGCTTTTTGGAACTCCGTAAAACTCAACGGGAAAAAGGCCGGCATTTTTCATCATCTTTCGCCGCACGTTCTGCGGCATACTTTTGCCACCCATCTGCTGGAGGGTGGCGCCGATTTGCGCAGTCTGCAGTCCATGCTGGGGCACGCCGATCTGTCTACCACCGAAATCTACACTCACGTCGTCCGCTCGCGCCTGCGCGAAACGCTGGACCAGCACCACCCGAGAGCCTGAACTATGAGCGATTATATGTTCGTTCTCGACAGCCACCTCGACGCCGGTCAGAACCGCGCCGTCACGGAGATCCAGCGCATCGCCACCGAAGCGGCTATGACCGTCTGGCTGGCCGGCGGCGCCATGCGCGATATGCTGCGCGGCGCGCCGATCCGCGATCTGGACTTTACAGTGGAACGGGATGCCGTCAAATCCGGTAAAGCGCTCGCTGCGGCGCTGGGCGGCCATGTAGTGGCGGAGGATTCCCTGAAGCGCTGGGTGGAACTGGAACTGCCGGGCAATGTACGCGCTTCGGTGTCGAACGCCCGAACCGAAAAGTATGCGAAGCCAGGCGGTAAACCACAGATCGCTCCAGCCACCATTCATGAGGACCTGATGCGGCGCGATTTCACTATGAACGCCGTGGCGTTGTCCCTCAACCGCGGTTCGCGCGGCCTGTTGGTGGATCCGGCCAACGGCCAGGCCGATCTGTCGTCCCACGAACTGCGCGCGACTAACCCGTACATCTTTTTCGACGATCCCTCGCGCATATTCCGCATGATTCGTTTTCAGCATGTGTTTGGATTCGAAGTGGCGCCCCGACTGCAATCGCAGCTGGAGAATGCACTGCTCGAGGATTTACCGGCCGAAGCATCGGCCAGCGCCCTGGCGGGCGAAATTCGCGCGGCGGCGATGGAGCCAAACGCCGTGCCGATGCTCGAAGCTTTTGATAAGCTCGGGCTGCTGAAGGTGATTTCTCCCGCGTTGACCGGCGCCAAGCTGAATGCCGCCGGGCTCACGCGGCTCGATAAGCTGGCGCGCTCCGTGCTGCCTGCGGGAAGCCCCGGTGGATGGCTCGCATTCCTCAATGTGCTGGTAGAGAAGCTCAATCCGAAAGAGCGTGCCGAGGTAGTTCGCGCCTGTGAGATGAGCGCCCAGGAGGCTGCGGTCTGGAAGAAACTCGACGCGCAGGCGAAGAAGCTCGAATCGGTTCTGAAGTCGCCGCGCACCAATCGGCCATCGCAGGTCTGGCAGGCTCTCGAAGGCGCCACCACCGACGAGGTTCTGATGGTTCTTTACCATTCGCCGCTGCGCGTGGTGCAGGATCGCATCCGCGCCTTCTATGAGAAGTATTTGCCCCAGGCGCAGGAAGTGTCGGACGAACAGGTGGCCGCAACCGGCGTCAAGCCAGGCACACCGAAGTTTGTCAAAGCACGGCAAGCCATGATTGCGGCAAAGTTGAATGCAAGGCCCCGCAAGATCGTAGCGCCCGAGCCGGAGCAGCCGCCGGAGGCAGTTACTCCTCCTCCACCCATGGCTCTGGCCGGCGCCCGCGCGCGTAAATAGGAATTTTCCTTTTTTTCCCGCAAGGCCCTTGTGCATTGTGAGGCCGCGTCGTTTCACTTTCCTCTCATTATTTGTTTCAAAGCGGTTCCAGAACTTCAGCTCTTCACATTGCACGGCTTAAAACCTTATGCTCACAGCGTGAAGGTTCAGACCGTAACCGAATCTTCAAGCGGTAAGTGACGAAAGGTCCGCCAGACTCGTTGCCGCCAGATAAACGGAGACAGCAGTCTGCCTCGGAGGAGCCGGTGTCGCGCAAGCGGCCCAGATTATTTCACGGAGGAGGTACCTCTCGGAAGGCGGCTTGCGATCGGCGGGGAGTTCACTTCCCGTGTTCGGGGGAGCTTGACGATCGCAAGCCCGTTATTTGGCCCCGTTCACGTGCAGCGTGCCTTTTTCTTTCGCCACCGGCAGCAGGGTGGGGTAGAACTGCACAAAGGTGTTATCGACCGCTCCGTTCTGTGCGTGGCATGAGTAACAACTCTCCGTGCGTGGGAAGGGCTTACCTTCGGTGCCCGCGCCGCCGAAGCTGTAGAACGTCCATTTGCCCGCCTCTTTCACTTCAGCCTCGATTCCCAGCACTTGACTCTGATAGTGCCCGCCGTTGTTGATTGACCCTTTCGATTCCGCCGCGCGCACTTCAAGGATGAGCGTGGTTTTGTCCGGCCACATTCCCGTCTTCAGAAACGCTTCGTAAGCGGCGCGGGACACGAACACATTGTCAAATCGTGGTTGCGCATCGGGCGCTGCCAGCGGACCGTACGTCATGCCCAGTCCCGAACTCAGGAAGATCCATTCCCGATAGTCAGCCGGTAGTACGAGCTTGTCCTGCGCGTGCATCGCCGCAAGAGTCAACAATGCGAGTAAGTAGGGACGGCCCATGTAAGCAGAGTCTATCAGTTGGATCGGGCGGCAGCCACGGCGCGGTAGACCAACGCCGCCGAATGATCGTCGGTCAGCGGAATGATGGTCCCGTGTTCCGAGGGCGAGATGAGCAGCGGTGTGGGCCCGTCGATCAAAGAAGTCTGGCTGAAGACGGCTCCTGCCCCTCCACAGGAGTCGCGGAACACCGGTGCATATTGGCGTGCGCCGCTGGTAATCACAGTCCAGGTATCGAATACCAGGCGGAGGCATCCGGCTTCTCCCAGCGGGAAGATCGCTGGCGCCTCGGTCTGGAATGTCCCCAGACCGAAGTAATCGGTTCCGTCCAGGGTTTGTTGCCTATGCGGACCCGCCAGCCTCGGGAGGTTGCAAACGCGATGGGCTGCGTGACATTGCCGCCGCTGCCGGCAGGCTGTTGGTCCACATAAAGCAGATAGTACCGGGAGCCGTCATAGTACGGAAAGAAATCGAAGGTGCGTTTCTGTGTGGTGCCGGAGAGCGGAATGGCAACGGGAAACCAACCACATCGGTATGCCGAAAATGGGTATAGAGATAGAGGGGGTCGGTGGGGGAGACCGCTATCGTCGTCCTCGCACGGTCCTGGCCAGACAGCGATTCGACGAGCGCCAAAAGCCCAAGAAGTGTACGAAATATAACGTTTCATTAGAAGTGTGAGCCCTCACAATGTGATTCAAATTACATATCGCGAACAAAGTTGCGTGGCGTTCGCGCGAATGTACAATATGCCCATGAACCGCCGCGATTTCATTCGATCCACGGGGGCTGTCACCGCCAGCCTCGCGTTCCCCGGCTCCAGGCTGCTTGCGGAGGGAGACTCCTGGCGTACGTTCGAAGTGAAGACTCGCGTCGAGGTCCTCGAACCCTCCGGAGCCACGCGCGTCTGGGTGCCCGCTGCGCTCGCCGGCAACACACCGTTTCAGAAGACGCTTTCGAATGAGTTCAGCGCCCAGGGCGGGACCGCGAAAATTATCAAAGACAACGCCGATGCCCTGGCCATGGTCGCCGTGGAGTTTCCCGCCAGCGTGAAGCCGGTCGTCTCACTCACCAGCCGCGTGGCCACAAGGAATTACGCGGTAGACCTCTCCGCGCGAGGCAATACGCCGAAAGCGGATCGCGCGCAGCTGGAGCATTTTCTCCGTCCCACTAAACTCCTGCCCACCGACGGCATTGTGAAAGCGACCGCAACCGAAATCACCAGCGGCGCGAAGACCGAAATCGATAAGGCCCGCGCCATTTATGAATGGATCGTCGACAATACGTTCCGCGATCCGAAGACGCGCGGCTGCGGCATTGGCGACATCCGCTTCATGCTCGAATCCAAAGATCTGCGGGGGAAATGTGCCGACCTCAACGCGCTCTACGTCGGCCTGGCCCGTGCAGCCGGCCTTCCCGCCCGCGACGTCTACGGAATTCGCATCGCCAAATCGGACTTGGGATACAAGAGCCTCGGCACGTCGTCGGAAGTAATCACGAAAGCCCAGCACTGTCGCGCCGAAGTTTATATTGGCAGCCACGGCTGGGTCCCGGTGGATCCCGCCGATGTGCGCAAAGTCGTGCTCGAGGAACCGCCGGGAAATCGCCCGCTCGACGACGAGATGGTGAAGAAAGCACGTTCGCGTCTGTTCGGTTCCTGGGAGATGAACTGGATGGCGTACAACTTCGCGCACGATGTCGCCCTGCCCGGGTCCGCCGGCGCGCCGCTCGGTTTTCTGATGTATCCGCAGGCTGAAACCGGAGGCAAGCGCCTCGATAGTCTGGATCCGGACCAGTTCAAATACGAAATCACGTCGCGGGAAATTTAAACGCAGCGCCTGTCCCACGTTAAATGGTAGTGTGGTTCAGAAAGGAGTTTCCCCAATGAGGCATTTCACAGTCGCCGCGCTGGCGTTCGCGTCCTGCGCGGGGCTCATGGCCCAGCAACCGGGCGACCCGCAACCGCTCAAGGTCGGCGATGTCGCACCCAACTTTACGCTCAGCTCTACGATGGGCGGCAAAGTAACGCTGGCCGATTTCAAGGGTAAGAATCCCGTGGTCCTGGCTTTCTTCCCCGCCGCTTTCACAGGTGGCTGAACGAAGGAATTCACGGCATACCAGGCTGGTATTGCGAAATTTGAAGGTAACGATACAAAAGTATTTGGCGTTAGTACCGACAACACTCCCTCCCAGAAAATTTTTGCCCAGCAACTCAACCTTTCCTTCCCGCTGCTGAGCGATTTCTCCACTCGCTCCACGGCCAAAGCCTACGGTGTCCTGCGTCCCGACGGTATGTGCAATCGGGTAACGTACGTCGTGGACAAAGAAGGCAAGATCGCCTATGTCGAAGTGGGCAATACCGCGATCGACCCAACCGCGACGGACGAAGCCTGCAGCCGGCTCGCGCACCGGGCGGCCACGCAGCAAAAGAAGTAACATTCTCATATGTAGGGCAGGCGTCGCCGCTGTGCGGAAGCGCCTGCCCGCTTCTTGTCCCGGAAAGTTGGTCTATGAAACGTCCGCTGATTTTTGTCGTCAGTGTTCTCGCAATCGGCCTGGCCGCCGCGCAGAACCGCATGAATTATTCCATCGTCGCGCCCAACAGTGGCCACATCGCGCTCGGCCTGGCGATCCGCAAACTCGGCGTTTCCGGCACTTTCATGCAGGCTCCGGCGCATCCGGACGATGAGACCAACGCGTTGTTCGCCCTCTATGGCTATGGCATGGGCCTGCGCGCCATCGATCTGCAGAACAATCGCGGCGACGGCGGACAAAATGAGATCGGACCCGAGCTGTTTCGCGACATCGCGGTTCTGCGCACCGCGGAGCTTCTCTCGGCGCACCGCATCGACGGCGCCGAGCAGTACTTCACACGCGCCATCGATTACGGCTATTCGTTCGACCCCGCGGAAGTGATTCAGAAATGGGGCAGGGAAGAGATCGTGGGCGATTACGTCCGGCTGCTGCGCACGCTGCGCCCCGACGTTGTAGTCACCATGAATATTCAGGGGCGCGGCGGCGATCGCGCGCATGAAGCCACCACCGTTCTGTTCCGCGAGGCTTATTACGCGGCCGGCGATCCCTCGAAATATCCCGCGCAGCTAAGCCAGGGACTCCGGCCATGGCAACCGAAAAAACTCTACTTCGCGGCTCCGCCCGCGCCGGAAGGAGGGCGTGGAGGACGGGGGCGCGGCAATGCTCCCGCGGCTCCCGCTCCCGCCAACGCGGTGAAACTGGCGCCGGCCAATACGAGCATGTACGATCCGCTGCTGGGCCGCACTTACGCCGAAATCGGCAACGACGCACGGAGCAATCACAAGTGCCAGGGGACCAGCGGTCTTCCTCCGCTGCCCGGCGTTAACAACGGGCGTGGCGGCGGGGGAGGCGGACGCGGCGGATATCAGCTCATCGACAGTACGATTCCCGGCCAGAAGGATAAGACCGAAACCTCGTTGTTCGATGGCGTGGATACGCGGCTCGAAGCGCTTGTCCTCTATGCCGGCGCCCATCCTCCGGTTCCGCTCATCGCCGGGATTGCTTCTATTGCCGGAGACGCCAGGCTCGCGCGCAACGCCTTCGATTCGGGTAACGATGCAGGGACCGCGGCGCCGATTGAAGCGGGTCTCGCCGCCATACGCAACCTGCGCGCGCAACTTGCCACCATGACGCTCGATGACCTCGCCCGCTACGAAATCGATTTCCGCCTGCGTCTCAAAGAACGCGATTATGAAGACGCCGTGTTGGCCGCGCATGGGCTTTCATTTGATGCCGTCGCCGATGATGGGCTGGTTGTCAAAGGCCAGCCGGTAAAGCTTTCTATCGTCGCCGTGAACCGGGGCGCGTCCGATGTCAACGTGACTGAAGTGGCGATTTCCGGCTTCGACGCGCCTGTAGCCTGCAAGCCCGCAGCCGTCAAAAAGGACGCGGTCTATTCCTGCACCTCTGACGCGCACATCCCGATGAGCGCCAAGCCTACCACCCCGTACTTCAACGATAATTACTGGAAGCATCCCGAAAACCAGGCGATTCAGATCTTCGATCCCGGCGTGGAGTTCGGCGTTCCCTTCGCCCCTACGCCCTTTCGCGTGACCTTCCACGTCAAGGCAGGCGATGTCGACGTTACCCGCGACGTCCCGATCGAATTCCGCTACGTGAAAGATATTTACCTCGGCGACAAGCGCATGGAACTCAACGTCGTGCCGGCCTTCTCGGTGAGCGTCACTCCTGCCCTCGCGGTAATTCCCGCTGCCTTGCCAACCAGGCGCGAAATCCATGTCTCGGTTATCAATGGTACGAAAGCGGCGGCACAGGCCTCGGTGTCGCTCGATTTGCCCGCCGGCTGGAAGTCGACGCCCGCCAGCGTACCGGTCAGCTTCGCCCATGAGGATGAAGCGCTCTCCGCTCGCTTCGAAGTCACGGCGCCGCCCCAGCCGAAGGTGGGCCAGTACACGCTGCGCGCTATCGTGACTTCGCCCACGGTCCCGAACGAGAAGTTCTCCGAAGGCTATGAGGTAATCGAATATCCGCACATTCAGCGCCGCCAGGTAATCAAGCCGGCCGAGGCTGCGCTCAAAGTTGTGGACGTGAAAGTCACGCCCAACATCAATGTCGGTTATATCGTCGGCGTGGGCGACCAGGTTCCACCCGCCCTTGAACAGTTGGGCGCCAAAGTGAATTACATCGATGAGGACGAACTCGCGTGGGGCGACCTGTCGAAGCACGATGTAATCGTCACCGGCGTTCGCGCCTACGAACGGCGTGCCGACCTGCGCGCCTATAATCGCCGGCTGCTCGACTACGTTTCGCGCGGCGGCACGGTCGTCGTGCAATACAACAAAATGGAGTTCAATCAGGCGGATTACGGCCCGTATCCCGCCAAGGTCAGCAATAACCGAGTGAGCGACGAAAATGTTCCTGTGAAGCTGCTTGGCCCGGCCGATCCGGTGTTTAATTTTCCCAACAAGATCGGCCCGGCGGCTTGGGCGAATTGGGTGCAGGAGCGGGGGCTTTATTTCATTGGAGAGAAGGATCCCAGGTACATCGATCTGCTCTCGATGACGGATTCCTTTAAGGACAATCCGGGTGAGAAACTCGGCTCCATGGTAGAGGCGAAGTACGGCCGCGGCCGGTGGATTTATCTGGGACTGGGCCTGTGGCGCCAGTTGCCCGCGGGAACCGATGGCGCATATCAGCTTCTGGCCAACCTGATCGCCCTGGTGAAAGCGAAGAATTGATGTGCCGCGCGCATGCCTCGGCTTTGTCGCGTTGTTTTCGGTAGTTTTCGCGCAACAACAGCCCCACATCCGCGTAGATGTCGATCTGGTCACGGTGGCCTGCGCGGTCGATACGCCAACGGGCATCCCGGCAGCCAATCTCAACGCGGAAGATTTTCGCCTGCTCGATAATGGACAGCCGCGCGAAATAAAAAACTTCTGGCAGGAATCGGATCTGCCGCTGACAGTCGCGCTTGTCGCCGACATCAGCGGGAGCCAGGCGGCGTACATCAAAAGCCATCGCGAGGTCATTGCGCATTTCCTCGATCAGGTAATCGGCCCCAGGGATCGCGCCATGATTGTCGAGGTCGCTCAACAATCCTGGCTGATTTCGAATGCGCGCGGCGATCTGCACGCGGCCGTAGAGAAAATCGGTACGCCCGAAGGCCGGCAATCGCCCCTGCTGGGTCCGGCGTGTCGCAACCGCGATTTTCCCCACTCCTGCGGCGGAACGGCCCTTTGGCACGGCCTCTATTACACGGCGCGTGAGTTGAAACCAATCCCCGGCCGCAAGGCGATCGTGGTGCTTTCGGACGGCCTCGATACGGGCAGCGACATCGGTATGAACGAGCTTGTCGAGATCGCGCAATCCGCCGGGGCCGTGGTCTATGCGATCAAGTACGCAAGCCCGATGCGCTTCATATCGATCAGCGGAGCCATCGCCCAGGCGGTCAGTCATGGCCTCGAACGCCTCACTCGCGAAACCGGCGGCCTGATCTTCCCCAATCCAGGGCGCAAAACCGATGAGGTGTTCGCGAAAATCGAATCCGATCTGCGCAATATGTACGTGCTGGGTTTCACGCCGCTCTCGGACGCGCGGGACGGCAGTTTCCATAAGCTCGCAGTGACCACCGTGCGTCCCGGTCTGGTTGTGCGAGCGCGTGCCGGGTATTGGGCGCAATAGTTGTTACACTACTCGTAAAGGAGAGGTAAAAGTGCGTATTGTTTCACGGTTGATTGCGGTACTTGCGCTGACTGCTGTCGGCGCGTTCGCAGCGGACGATGTCGTCAGCGCGGTGGCCGGTACAGTTAAGACCATCGATAAAGGGACAAAGACGGTGGTTGTCAAAACCGGCGAAGGCACGGAGCATACTTTTCATTTCGTGGGGCGCACTGCGGTGCATGGCGGCGAAGCCCTGGCGACCGGAACCAAGGACGCCTTTCAGGGCATGAAGGAAGGCGACGAAGTGGTGGTCCATTACACCGAGAAGGGCGCCGTGAAGACCGCGCAGGAGGTGGATCACGTCGGCAAGGGCGGCTTGAAGATGAGCGAGGCGGCGGTGAAGAGCGTGGATCGCGGCGCGAAGACTGTGACGGTCAAAACTGCCGATGGCGCCGAGGAGACTTATCACCTGACCGCCGAAGCCACGCGTGAAACTGGCAAGGGGTTGGACAAGAGCGGCAAGGTGACCGTTTACTACACCGAAGAGGGCGGCAAAAAGATCGCGCACTTCTTCAAGCCGAGTTAAGGCGCGTTCCGGGACATGCTGGATCAAGGAATCTGAGATCAGCCCAGCAGAAACACGGCGGTCTGCGCCAGCAAATTAGGCATGGTCACAACCCGCCGCGCCCCCGCCAGGAAATAGCGCTTCTCAATGGGAAATCCCGAGTCCCGGCATAACTCCTCGAAATCGTTGATGCTCAGGAAGTGGATATTCGGCGAGTTGTACCAATCGTAGGGAAACAACTTCGTCTTGGGCGCCTGGCCGGTGAACAGCATGGCGCGCCGCACCTCCCAGTGGCCGAAATTCGGAAACGACACAATGGCTCGTCGCCCCACCCGCAGCATCTCCTTCAATACCTGCAGCGGAGAGCGCGTTTCTTGCAGAGTCTGGCTGAGAATCACGTAATCGAAAGCTTTGTCGGGATAGTCGGCGAGGCCTTCGTCGATATCGCCCTGATAAGCCGAGACGCCGCGCGAGATCGCCTTGCGTACCTGCACGGCCGAGATCTCCACGCCGCGCGCCAGCACCTGTTTATTCTCGACCAGCCAGGCCAATAACTCGCCCTCGCCGCATCCCAGATCGAGCACGCGGCTGCCCGGCTGAATAATTTCCCCGATCACGCTGAAATCCGGCCGCTCGGCAAGCGGCGTCATCATGCCGCCTTCGCCATACGCGCAGTACTGTCGAGAAAGCCGCGCACGATCTCGGTCTGCTCGGCGATATCCACCAGAAACGCATCATGGCCGTAATTCGATTGCAGATCGCAGTAAGCCACATCGCCGTTCATGCGCCGCAGCACGCGCACAATCTCCTGCGACTGGTAACTCGGATACAGCCAATCGGAAGTAAAGCTGATCACCAGGAAACGCGTGTCCACCGTGCGGAACGCATCGGCCAGGCGGCCCGTGCCATTGGTCAGATCGAAGTAGTCCTCGGCCTTGGTGATGTAGAGATAGGAATTCGCATCGAAGCGGGACACGAACTGGTTACCGCGGTAGCGCAGGTAGCTCTCCACCTCGAAATCCACGCCGAAATCGAAACCGAATTTTTCCTTCTCGCGCAGCCGGCGGCCGAATTTTTCGCGCATCGATTCGTCGCTCATGTAGGTGATGTGCCCCACCATGCGGGCCACCGAGAGTCCGCGCGAGGGGGGCTTCTTGTCGTAATACTCGCCGTCCGACCAGTCGGGATCGGCCATGATGGCTTGTCTGCCGACCTCGTTGAAGGCAATCTGTTGCGCGCTGTGGCGCCATGTGGTGGCGATGGGGATGGTCGAAAGCACCATATCCGGATAGCTGACCGCCCATTCGAGCGCCTGCATGCCGCCCATCGATCCGCCCGCCACACAGAGCAGCCGCGAGATGCCCAGTTCGCCAATCAGCATGCGCTGCAGCCGCACCATATCGCGAATCGTGATCACCGGAAACGACATCGCATAAGGGACGCCGGTCGCCGGATTGATGGACGCCGGCCCCGTTGTTCCCTGGCATCCGCCCAGTACGTTCGAGCAAATGACGAAATACCGGTCTGTATCGAAAGCCCTCGCCGGCCCGATCATGTTGTCCCACCACCCGGGCTTGCCGTTTTCGTGGCTGATCCCGGCGGCATGCGCGTCACCGGTGAAGGCATGTGTGACCAGGATGGCGTTCGACCGATCCGCGTTCAGGCTGCCATACGTCTCATACGCTATCTCGACGGGAGAAAGCGTGGCGCCGGAATCGAGCGCGATATTGTCGAATCGTGCACACTGGGGTTCAACTACCATGCTGGGTTACCCCATGGTAACAAGATGAACGGTATACGCCGGAACCTGAGGCTCTTCTCATTTTCGCTGCTTGTTCTCCCCCTGCTTGCGGGTGGGTTCGCATATCGCGAAGCGCTGCCGGGTTATAGCTATCAGTTTCCCCGAGACCACTTCGAACACGAAGACTTTCGCACCGAATGGTGGTATTACACGGGTAATGTGACAGACGTTGATGGTAAACGGTTTGGTTTCGAGCTGGTCTTCTTTCGTGAGGGTGAGCACCACGACACCGCAAACGCGTCGGCGTGGGCGGTGCAGGATATCTATCTGGCCCACAGCGCTCTCACCGATGCTGGGGGAAAGCAATTCTGGTACGATCAGCGCCTGAATCGAGCGGGACCGGGAATGGCTGGGGCGAGTTTTGAAAAACAACGCATCTGGAATGGAAATTTGTCGGCGCAATGGAATGGGGAGAACCAGACGCTCGACTCCGTTACCGACCACTTCCACTTCCATCTCGACCTGCACCCATCCAAGCCATTCGTGATCGAAGGCGAAAACGGCGTCAGTCAGAAGGCGGAGGGCCCAGGCCGCGCCTCGCACTATGTATCGTTCACGCGCCTCGAAGTTTCGGGGACCATCAACTCATCCCGCGTGAAAGGCAGCGCCTGGATGGATCATGAATGGTTCACTGAGCAGCTCGCCGGTGATCAGGTGGGTTGGGACTGGTTCAGCGTCCAACTGGATAATCGGACCGAGCTCATGCTCTTCGAATTACGCCGTAAAGATGGGTCAATCGATCCATACTCGTCGGGTACGTTCGTCGACGCGCAGGGCAGGGCAGTGCATCTGAGGCGAGACGACTTCACGCTGCGCCCACTCGTGAAGTGGCATGCTTACCCGATAGAGTGGAGCGTGAAAATCCCTTCGCTTAGTATCGATGTGACCGCGAAAGCCGTGTTGCCGGATCAGGAACTCCGCGGGACCACCAACTACTGGGAAGGCGCGGTGGATTACTCTGGCACGCACCGCGGCGTGGGATACCTCGAAATGACCGGCTATGATCGCCCCGTGCATTTTTGAGAGAAAAAAACCCTCGCTTCAGATTTCACCCTGACGGCCTTCTAAAGCTCTTTTTCTGTTTGTTCGTTATCGAGGGCCTTCCTGAGAGCCTTTTCCAGCCCCGCATTGTCTACGCGAAGACTGCGGCGGGAAGCTTCGATCATCTCCTCGCGCGAGACATATGATTCCACCCAATCGTCAATCCGTTGCGGAGGCCACGTTCTCTGACGAACTCCCGTTGTGCTCGCCTGTTCTTCGAGGGTCGTAGTGCGTGCCTAAAGGATTACCAATGCGATCTTACGATCGCGCAAGCTCTGCTGAAACTGGATATTCCGATCGACGGTAATCAGGGGGTTGAAGCCGGACTGTTCGGTAGCTGCCAGAAGTCGACCGTTGGTTAAACTCTTAAGCCGCGTAACGGCAGGTTTGGCAATCGTGGCCGGTCATTGCGTGGCGAAATGCTTCGTCAATGCATTGGTCGAGAAGGACACGCATTCAACGGCTTGCCAGCAGGGACTCTTTGGCTTCCTCTATGGCGAGCAGAGCCATTTCTCTGCTTACGGTGGGAAAATTCTCCAGAAAGCGCTCCAGGCTGTGCCCGGCCTCGACGTAATCGAACAGAGTGCGGACCAGGACGCGTGTGCCTCGAAACGTCGGCTCACCGGACATCACCTCAGGGTCTCGAACGACAACCGAATCCATGCCTTGTATTGTGCCTCAAAAGAAATGTCCAGCATGCGACAAGTTAGACTGCGAGGAGATTGTCGTCGAGATACGCAAGTTACGTAGTGATTCTGGCCGCCAGCCTTCTGAACGCAGCTAGCGGAGCCGACGCACCGCGATTCAGCGATTTTCCCGTGCGTCAGGTATTCACAGGCAAGCCGACAGAACCAAGGTTTCGCCCGGCGGAGGACCGGTACCCGAACGGGTTCGGACACTTTCGAGATGGCGTGGCCATTGACGCCGAGCGGGGACCCAACTTCGCAGGACATTACACTTTGGCGCGGTGGACCTGTGGCTCCGGCTGCAGCAGCATGATCGTCGTCGATTCGATAACGGGTAAACTCTATCGCCATATGCCATTTGGAAGTCTCGTGCTGCCCCGGTTGGACGCGGACTTCGAGCCCTGGTCTTTTCGTCTCGACAGCCGGCTACTCATCGTCGAGGGCTACTTCGACATAGACGTACCGGACAAAGACTCCGAATGTTCGCGACGATATTACGAATGGTTCGGAACTTCTTTCAGGTTGTTGCGGAGAGTGCCTTTGCACTGTACTCCGGGGCCCTGATTCTCGGATGAGGTCGCGGGGCGAACCTTGAGATTCGAGATTCCTATCGGCTGCGGCGCGACTGCGCCTGGAGCCTTTGGTAATCGGTGCGCAGCATGGGGTTGCCGGGGAATTCTTCCACCAACTGTCCGAGTAACGTGAGCGCATCGGTAAGCCTACCTTCCTCGACGTACAGATTTACGAGCGTGCGACGCGCGAATTCGCGAAAGTACCAGCCGGATTCGGCGGCGATGAGGCAGGAATGGATTGCCTTCTTCCTGTCTCCGGCCACTCCGGGAATACGTGCCAGCGCGCGCGCCGGAAATGGAATTCTCGAGATCAGATACTCGGTGGATCCAAATACGAAGTGGGCGTCGTGGGCGAGCGGTTCGCGTTCCAGCAGCCGGCGCGCCAGCACGTGAGCGCGTTCGGCATGCGCCAGCGCCGCGGCCCAGCGTTTGGAAACCAGGGCGAGGCCATCGCGGTTTACTCCTTCGATTATGCAGAGCGCCAGGATGGTGGCCGGATCGTCGACAGCCCCGCACTTCGCTGCCAGGGTCTGAGTTCTGCGTAGCGTCGCGCCGATTTCCTTTTGCAGTGCCTGCGGCATGGCGATACCTGGGCCGAGCAGCACACCCACGATGGACCGTGTGTCCTGCTCCGGGATGCGCATTGACACGTAATGATAGAAAGGCACGGCAGCCGTGAGGGCGTTGGCCAGAGGATCGTCGGGGTACCCGCGTAGATATACGTTGAGGGCAGACTGGCTGGCGGCGAGGTCGGAGTTGAATAAATGCCTTATCGCTTCGCGCAGCGGACCTTCCGGGAAGGGCGCGGCCATTTAGTACCGCAGGGTGGGGCGGACCGCATTCAGGCTGGCGATGATGGCGGAGCCGTTGCTGAGCACCGCGGTCATCTGGGGCGTAATCAGGCCGCCGGGCAGCGCCAGCGCCAGCGCCAGAGTGTTCATGATAGCGACGATTTTGTAATTCTGCCGGATCAGGGCCACGCCGTCGCGCGAGATTTCGATCGCCTTGACGAGCTTCCAGAGGTTGTCCTCCATCAGAACGATGTTGGCCGATTCGTGAGCCACCTGGGCGCCGTGTTTCATGGCAATGCCGACATCGGCGAAAGAAAGCGCGGGTGAATCGTTGATGCCGTCGCCGACCATGGCAACGATGCGCCCTTCGCGCCGCAGCTGCTGGACGTACTCGGCTTTATCGGCGGGCAAGGTGTCGGCGACGTGGCGGCTCAGACCCAGACGCGTGGCAACGGCGCGTGCCACGGTGCCATTATCGCCGGTGAGCATGATGGTGTCTTTGATCTTCAGGTTGTGCAGGATGCCGACCACGTCGCGGCTTTCGGGGCGGACGCGGTCGGAGTAAGGAATGAGTCCCACGAGTTGGCCGTCGATAGCGAGAAGGAGCGATGAGCAGCCATTCTCATTGAGGAGATGCTGATCGCTCGAGGCTTTCTTAGTGGCGATGGAATTCTCGCGGAGGAAGCGCTCGCTTCCCAGATGAAGATGATATCCGTTCACCTGCGCTTCGACGCCGAATCCAATACGATAGTTGACCTCATTGCAATCGGGGACTTCGATCTCATCGTGTTCGGTACGCGCACGGATGGCTTCGGCAACGGGATGCTGCAGGCGCGCCTCTGCAGCGGCGGCGAGGCTGAGAATCTTGCGCACCGGGAAATTTTTCGGCTTATAAGTAATGACGTCGTGGACGTGGGGAATGCCCGCGGTCAGCGTGCCGGTCTTATCGAAGACGATGGTATCGACCTCGGCCAGTTTTTCCAGATGCGCGCCGCTCTTGATGAGGATGCCCTGACGCGCGGCGTGCGTCATCGAGGCGAGCACGGAAGTAGGCGCGGCGACGCGGATGCCGGTCCCGTAATCGACGATGACGAGCGAAGTGAAGCGGTTGATGTCGGCGAATCCGATGCCCATACCGGCCGCGAGCGTGAGAGTGGGGCCTACTAGACGATCGGCAAAACGCTCGGCGTGATTCTGGATGCGCGTTTCGCCGACGGGCGCGGACTCGACGAGGTGAACGATCTGGGCAGCGGTGGTTTCATTGCCGACGCGCGTGGCGCGGATCGTGAGGTAACCTTCGCGCAAGCCCGTGGCGGCGTACACAGCTTCGCCCGGACCGCGCAGCACAGGCAACGACTCGCCGGTGATGGTCTTCTGATCGAGGGTGCCGTTGCCGGTGAGGATTTCGCCATCGACTGGAATCATTTCACCCGAGTGCGCGACCACGACGTCGTCTACAGCCAGGAGCGCTACGGGGATGGCGTGCACCGCGCCCCCTTTCAGGACCCAGGCCATTTTTTTCTGATATTCGAGCAGCTCGCCGACGGCGCGTTTGGAGCGGGCCGCGGTCAAGTCGCGAATCCAGTCGCCGAGGCGCACCAGCCAGACGATGATGCCGGCGGTGAGGAAAGCGCCATGGGCCATGGACACCGTGATGGCGAGAGCGTCGAGGAAATCGACGTTGAGTCGGCGCTCGTGGCGCAGAACTCTCCATGCCCGGCGGCCGATGGGCCGGGCGTTCCACAACATGAGCGGCGTGTTGATGGCGACCACGGCAGGGCCGACGAAGAACGACAGAATCAGCGAGGCAGTGGGAAGGGCGAGGGGCAGCCTGGGGTGCGTATGCTGGCTGGCGGGGACGGTCTCGGTTGCAGGGATCGGGGCCAGCGCGTGCCCGTTACCATTCGCCGCGGTGAGTGCGGCACTTGAGATCAGAGCCTCGAGCGAACGCGCGTGGTGCAGCCGGTTCACCAGGTCGGCGAGGATACCGGGGCGATTGTGGTCATATTCGATGACGATGGAGCAGCAATTACGATTGATGCGAATCCTCTGTACCGAGTCCGCCGGCAGCAGGTGCATGACGATGCGGTCGGGCGCTTCGTTCGATCGGAACAGCGCGGGAACGAACAAGCGAACCCGCCCAGGGAAAAAATGACGAACTTCGGCGAGCATCAGAGAGGGTGCGGCTTGACGCCCGGCCCTTTGGCCCTGTGCGGATCCGGATGTGTAGTAGGCGGGTGCGTGTGCAGCGTGACGAAATGATTAAAGGAGAAAACACCCAGGGTGAGCCAGACCGGTGTGGCGGCTTCAAGACCCAGTTCCATGAAGGCGTAAACCGCCAGCGCCAGCGGGGTCAGCACCTTCAGATCGACATTATTGTCGGTAGCCTTCTTGAGGCCGATGTCGAACTTTCTGAGGGCATCGAATACTACTTTCGCCGAGTGCGAATGAGAGGAAAGAAATTCAGCCTCTTTTTCCAGCATCTCCACGGCTTCGTCGACTTCGGACAGGACGGGCGCCGGGGGTCTGGCTGAAACCTGGAGCGTTTCCTGATGGGACCCTTCGGCGCTGGCTAGATGGGCATGAAAATCGACGTGGCGAGCGGGGTCGTAGAGAACGGTGACGGTTCCGGTCGCTTCGCTGACTTTCACCTCGCTAACGCCAGGCAATGGAGAAAGAGAGCGCTTGATCTCTTCGAGAGCGGCAGGGTCCCCTTTAGCCGACGGAACGCGGATGCGCAATCTCCCTTTAGTGTTATGAGCGACGTGTGCGCGATGCCGCATCTGATCTTAAGCTGCTGTAGTCTTGGCTGACTCAGCCGTTTCGGCTTTGGCAGCGTGGTCCGCTTTAGCTTCCGCAACCATATCGTGCATCTGTTCGGTCGCTTCGGCCATCATCTCTTTAGTCTTCTGCATGGCGGAGTAGCCGGCGCGAACGGTGGATTTAAACATGGGGCGGAGCTTGGGGCCGATGCCGGGAAGAAACGCGGCGGCGACACCGATCAGCATGCCGGGAAGCAACTCCGCGGAGATGAGCGCTACGCCAGCGCCCACCACCACGATGGTTGCGGCCTTCGCGACTACGTCGTTACTCTTAACTTCTTCTCCGAAATTTTCGATTTCGGGATTTTCCTGTGCCAAATCGTCAACGTGGCCGTTGGCGGTCTGATTATGGTCTGTCATAGGAATCCTTGTAGTATGGGCGAGGAATGGGAAAAACCTCAGTCGATACTAGCATCCGGTCGATTAAAAAATGATTACAGTCTTGAGTCGATACGCGCTTTCCTGAGGTCATCGAGGTACTGGTATCGGGTTCGTACCAGAGCTGGGCCATAGCGACGCTCGAGGTGACGCACAACGAAGTGCGCGCCCGCAACCTGTTGGAAGTGCTGCATAAAGGCAAGATTAACGGCTGCTCCGCCGACGGCGCCAACTACGGGTATCGCGCCCGCCGCGACCTTTTCCGACACCACTACCCCAAAGCGCGACCCGACGGAAGTGATGAGGTCGACGATCACGGGAGCGGAGCCGCCGGCGAGTCCCCGCTCAAGCAGCGCCTGGGCCGCTTCGCTAACCGTTTTTGCGAGGAAAGCGCGCGCCGCGTAGTAGCTCGTCTCACCCGACAGACCGTGTTTTCCCGGCGCGGCGTGTTTACCAGGCGCTGCGTTTTTACCAGGCGCGCCGAGGGCGAACACTTCGAGGCAGGCCAGGCGCGCGGCGGGCTGATCCAGTTGCTCGCCGTGACGGGCCGCGATGTCGGCGATGGACCGCAGCATAAGCGTGGTGGTTACCGGCAATTCGATCGCGAGAGCTGCCATACCGAAAAATCCGCTGACTCCGCCTGTAACGGTGGAAGCGACTTGGAATAAGAGCGGGGGCGGTTCAGGCATGCCCTTCTCTCCCATCCTGTACAGCGCAACCTGGAGAGCCTGCGTCATGGTGTGGCGAACGGCTCGGTTGATCTGATTGGTGACCGGGGCGGGCAGACGCTTCAGCAGTTGGGAAACAGGTTCGCCGGTGATGTCCGTCAGGCGTCCCACGAAGCTTTTTCCTTCAAGAATGGCAACCGCGTTGATGAGGGCACGCTCGTCGCGTGCGTTCAGTTCTTGTGGATTGGCGGACACCAGCGAACTCATGCGTGGACTTTCCTCCAGTTTACGAGAGGAGCCGACAGATCGGATCGGCGCGGGCAGATCGGAAATCTGCCTCACCGGGCTACTGAACTTTCAGGTAATCGGGCAGCTTCTGTTCGGCGTGCCCGATGGCCCGAGCCAGGCTCAGTTTCGCCAGATTGTGCGCGAAGAGCGCGGTGATGTAGTCGAGATCGGCCGAGGCCACGGCTTCCTGCGATTGCACTACTTCCACCGAATCGGTTACTCCGGTATCGAATTTCTCGCGGGAGAGCCGCAGGGTTTCGCGCGCCAGGTCCTGATTATTGCGCGAGAGCTCAAGCTGGCTCGCCGCCGCCTGAAGATCCAGAAACGCATTGCGGACATCGCTCTCCACGCGGCCCTGAATGTCCTGCAGTTCGGCGCGCCGCTGATCGAGCGCGGCCTCCGCCTGCTCGATGTCTCCAGCCGTTTTGCCGCCTTGCCAGATAGGAATTTTCACGCTGCCGGCAACGGTATACGTATGCTGGCCTTCACTGAAGCGCGGACCGATTTCCCCCAGATCGGCGGAGACGGCGAGAGAAGGTAAGCGCTCGGATCGGGCCGCGGCTCGGGCGCGCTCGGCTGCGCGGATCTGCGCTTCGGCGGCTTTCAGATCGGCACGCGAATCGAGTGCCTGCTTAACCGCGTCTTCCACCGTGAGCGGCGGCGCCGCCGCGTAAACCACCTCATCGCCGATTTCGAAATTGTTGTTGGCCGGCAGCCCCGTGAGCCGCGCCAGATTGATCTTCTGCCGCGCCAGATCATTCTCCAGAGTTGACAGACGCTGCTGCTGAGTCTGTTGCTGCACCAGCGCGCGATTGACATCGATCTGCGCGGCAACCCCGGCCTGCCGGTACTGCAGGGTCTGTTGATAAACAGCCTTAGTCGTCTCCACCTGGGCGCGCGCCGATTCCACGCGAGCTCGGGCGGCAATCACCTGGAGATAGGAAGCGCCCACTGCGAGCACAATCAGGTCGCGCGCGTCTTCGACCGATTGTTCATTGGCATGCACGATCTCTTTTGAGGCACGCAGATTATTGAGCGCGGTCATATCGACGAAGCTCTGGGTCAGCGTGGCGCGCAGATCGAAATAGCTGAGCGGCCCGATCACGGCGGGCAAATTCGGGATGCGGATACCCAGCGCCTGCAGATCTTCCGTCAGATAGTTTTCGCGAAAAGCCCCGTTGAGGTTCGGCATCAGCGCACTGCGCGCCACACGTTCCTGGCCGTGCGCCTGCTTGATCGCATTCGCCATGCCCACCGCGCCGAGGTTGAAATCGAGCCCGCGCTGGATGGCTTCGCGCAACCCGAGCTTGCCCGTGAACGGCGTGCGCGCGGTACTGTTGGCGCTGCCTGCATACGGGCCCTGCACCTGCACAGATGTGTTGAGGGTGTTCACGCTGGTAGTGGCTCCGGGCAGCGGCGTTTGCGCAGTGGCCACCGATCCATTCCCGCTTCGGCTCGACAGCGGCAACTGTATCGCGCTCGTCGAGGCTCCCTGAGGGGGCGCCCCGCCAATTTGCGCGAAGGCTGTGCTGGCAGATAGCGCCACGGCGATAAATGCGAGTCGGAATATCTTGTTCATGGATGTCTTGTCACCCCAGTTGCTTTCTGAATCGCCGAATGCTGAGCGAGAGCAATACCACCGCAAATGCGATCAACACCAGAACATTCGGCCATAGTGTGTCGATCCCGCTGCCCTTCAGCAGCACGGAGCGCGTGATGATCCCGAAATGGCGGATGGGATTAATCCATGTGATCGGCTGCATCCAGTGGGGCATTGCCTCGACGGGCGTCAACGCACCGGAAAGCGACGCCAGCGGCGGATTCACAAAGAAGCTCATCAACTGCGCCTGCTGCGCGGATTTCGTGTAGGTAGCGATAAACGTTCCAATGCCGATGCCGCAGAGCACGCAAAGCGCGGCGCCGGTCTCGACGAGCAGCAGGTTGCCGCGCACCGGGACATGGAACACGAAACAGATCAGGCACGTGGCCAGCACGATCATGAAACAGAGCAGCGCGAAAAGCGGCGCTATTTTGGCAATGATGATTTCGCCGGTGCCGGCCGGGGTCATGAGCAACTGCTCCACCGTGCCGGCTTCACGCTCCTTGATCATGGACGCGGACGAGATCAGCGAGCCGTTCAGCATCAGCAATACGCCGAATGTTCCGGTCACGATGAACCATGAGGTGACCAGGCCCGGGTTGTAGAGAAAGGCAGGAATCAGCGTGACCGTGCCGCGCCGCGACACCTGGGTGGCCGCAATCCGACTAAATTGGGCATGCACGCCGTTCTGCGTCAAGTTGCGATTCCAATCCTGCAAAACGCCTTCCGTGTAGCCCTGCGAGATGGCCGCCGTGTTGGCGTTCATGGCGTTCAGCAGTACCTGCACCGTGCTCTGACGCCCGCGCTGCAGGTCGCGCGCAAAGTCGTAGGGAACGATCAGACCGGCATCCAGATCGCCGCGCGCGATGGCGTCGCCGATCTGATTGGCGGTGAAGTAAGTGCCGGCCAGGCGGAAACTGCGGCTCTGCGTCATGTTGGCGATCAGGTCGCGGCTCTCCGGCGTGTGGCTGAGATCGACGACGCCGAGGCGCAGATCGTCAACGGTGGCATTCAGCGCGAAGCCGAACAGGAGCAACTGCACGGTCGGTGGCACGATCAGCGAAATTGCCAGACGCTTGTCCCGCCGAATCTGATTGAACTCTTTACCTATGAGAGCGCGCAGGCGATGGCCCAGGAAACTCATATGCTTAATTGCATCCTTCGCATTTTTTTCCACGCCAGCAGATAGAAGACCGATCCGATGATGCCGATCATGGTCACGTTGAACCACATGGCAGGCCAGCCGCCGCCTGCAAGCAGCGCGTCGCGCACGATCTCGATGTAATAGCGGCCCCAGACGATGCCGGAGACCCAGCGAATCTGGCTCGGAATATTCTGCACCGGAAATATCAGGCCCGAAAGCAGGAAGACCAGCAGGAAACCGCCCAGCGCCACCGCTTGTATCGAAGCCGCCTGGCTGGGTATGGCAGCGCCGAGCAGCGTGCCGAACGAGGCCACGCAGAATGCATAGAGGACGCTCGCCACCAGGAAAGGCGTGGGGTCGCCGACGATTCCCACGCCGAAATACGTGACCAGCAACAGCAGCGAGAGTATCCATTCGGCCAGGGCGATGAGCATGAACGCAAGAATTTTTCCCAGCAGAAATTCATGCGCGGAGATGCTCGATACATAGACCTGCAGAATGGTCTTCTGTTCGCCTTCTTTCGACATCGCCAGAGCTGCCAGCAATGGCGGAAACATAGAGATGCCAAGCACAAAGACGCCCGGTCCGTAGAATTTCTTCGACTCGCGGCCGGGGTTAAACCACAGGCGTATAGCGGCGTTGACGGGCGCAATCACGGGCCTGCCGGCGGAGTCGCTGTCGTAAGCCGCGGCAATCTCGCCCGAATAACCCTGAATCAGCTTGGCGGTGTTGGCATCGGTGGCGTCGACTAACAATTGAACGTCGCTGTTTACGCCGCGCGCCAGGTCGCGTCCGAAGTGCCGGGGAATAATCAGCACGCCGCGCGCCGCATTCGATATAAGAGCTTCGACAGGCGGTTTCGAAACCGGCCATGAGACCACATGAAACGTGATCGATTGGCGAAACGCATCGACGAAGGTTCGCGAAGCGGGCGAGTCATCCAGATCCTGCACGACTAGAGGCATTCCCGTAACGGTCAATGACAAGGAGTTGCCGAGCAGCATCATCAAAAACAGCGGCAGCACCAGCGCCAGCGTCAGCGCCAGTCGGTCGCGCGCAATCTGTGTAAGTTCTTTGCGGGCCTGTGCGAAAATTCTGCGCATTATTCCTCCCGGGCGATCTTGCCCTGTTGTCGCGCCTTCTCGACCACCACGATGAAGACATCTTCGAGCGAATACGGCTCTTCATGAGCCTCATGCACCTGAATCCCCGCGGCATTCAGTTGGACGATGGTATCGCGCTTACCCGCTTCGTAATCCCCGTCTGTGATGACGTGCAGGCGATCGCCGAACAGCGAGACGCGCCACTTATCTTCGCGGGACCGCAGCAGGTCGGCAGCGCGCTGCGGCTGATCCACGCTGAGCTCGATCAGATGGCCGCCCTGCTGGCTCTTGACGCCCAGAGGTGTTCCTTCGGCGACCAGTTCGCCGGCCACCATGAAGCCCAGGCGATTGCACTGTTCGGCTTCTTCGAGATAGTGCGTGGTCACCAGAATCGCCGTGCCCGCGTCGGCGAGCCGGTTGATCATACGCCAGAAGGCGCGGCGCGCCAGCGGATCCACACCCGAGGTGGGTTCATCGAGAAACAGCACGCTCGGCTCATGCATGATGGCGGCGCCAAAGGCCACACGCTGCTTCCAGCCGCCGGGCAGGCTTCCGGTGATCAGGCTCTGCTTGCCGACGAGGCCGGAGAACTCGAGCACCCAACGCTTCTTCTCGTCGCGCTCGGCGTTGGGAACGCCATAAACACCCGCGAAAAAATCCAGATTCTCGCCGATCGTGAGATCGTCGTAGAGCGAAAACTTCTGCGACATGTAACCGATGCGCTGGCGCACTTCGCGCGATCGCAGCTTACCCTTCTCGCCGGCCAACTCCATGGTTCCCATGGTGGGATCGAGCAGCCCGCACAGCATGCGAATGGTAGTGGTTTTCCCCGCGCCGTTAGCGCCCAACAGGCCGTAAATCTCGCCATACTTCACCTGCACACTGACGTTTTTAACCGCCGTGAAATCTCCGAAGCGCTTGGTCAGCTGCGATGCGCCGATGGCAATTTGTCCTTTGAGATCGGTGTGCGGATGCCTGCCGTGATGAGCCGGCGCGTGCACTTCCTGGCCGATGGCGCGCAGGGTGGCGACGAAAGTATTCTCGAGCGTGGGCTGATCCACGCGAAAAAGGCTGACGTCAATCCCTGCCGCCTGCAGACGGTCCTCAACGAGTCTCCAGCCGCGGTCGGCATCGGGAACAATCACATCGAGGCGGTCGCCAAAGCGCTGTACGTCGAAGATATCGGTGTGTTTGGCGGCATCGCCCATCAACGCCTCTTCCGCCTTGCCCAGATCGCCGGCGTGGATTTCCAGGCGGGCGGCTTTGAGACGATCGCGCAATTCCCGCGGCGTGCCCAGTTCGCGGATCTCGCCGAGATGAATCAAGGCCACGCGATGGCAGCGCTCGGCCTCATCGAGGTAGGGAGTCGCAACCATTATGGTGAGCCCCTCGATGGCGAGATGCGCCAGCGTGTCCCAGAATTCGCGCCGCGAGACGGGGTCGACGCCGGTGGTCGGCTCATCCAGAAGCAGCACGTGGGGCTGGGCCACCAGGGCGCAGGCCAGCGCGAGTTTCTGCTTCATGCCGCCGCTCAGACGCCCAGCCAATCTGTCGGCGAAGCGATCCATATCGAACATGGAGAGATAGCGATGGCCGCGCTCGGCGATTTCAGCACGCGGCACACGGCGCAGATCGCCGATGTACTGGATGTTCTCTTCGACCGTCAGATCGGGATAAAGGCTGAACGATTGCGTCAGGTAGCCGCTCTGGGAACGAGCCTCGCGCGCGGGAACGCCAAAAATCTCGGCCGTCCCCGAAGTCGCTTCCATCACGCCGGCGAGAATCTGAAAGGTGGAAGTCTTCCCGGCGCCATCCGGTCCGATGAGCCCAAAAATCTCCCCTCGGCGCACGTCGAATTCGATGCCGCGCACGGCTTCCACCGCGCCATAGCGTTTCCATAATGCGTGCACGGATATGGAAGCGGTGGCGGCCGGAGTTTCCGTCACGGTCATTTGTGCCTGGTACCCGCGGGCCAGCTGTCACCCGAGACGAGGATTTCGCCATCGGCGGGCATGCCTGGTTTGGCGAAGCCGATGCCGCTCTTGAGATCGAGCTTGAGGCCGACAACCTGCTTCACGCGGTCGTCGCGAAAGTAGGTATTTTCAGGCGTAAACGTGGCCTGGGGATCGATGCGCCCCACTACCGCATCGAGCGCCTGGCTGGGGTTGGAATCGAGATAAACATGCGCCGGCTGCCCTACCTTAACCTTGCCGATCTGCCCTTCCGGCACAAACCCGCGCAGATAAACCTTGCTCAGATCGAGCAGCGTCACGATAGCCGTGCCCGCCTGCACCACTTCGCCGGGTTCGGCCGTACGCGTAACCACGGTGCCGCTGAAGGGAGCAACCACGGTGAGGTCGGCGCGATTTTCCTCGGCTTCGACTAACTGCGCGCGCGCCCGTGCCTCATCCGCGGTGGCGCTCTGGATCTGCGCTTTCTGCTGGGCGATCTGCTTAAGAATCGCGGCGGATTGCGCCGAGTGGATTTCGGGATTCGTCAGGTTGGCTTTAGCCACGTTGAGCGATCCGCGCAGGGCATCGACATTGCGCTGCGCCGCCGCCACCACGGCTTCCTGGCTATCCGCCGTGGCCTGTGCCTGCCGGCCCTGACGCTCCGGAACGGCGCCATCGCGGGCGAGCCTGGTGTAAGCGTCGCGATCGAAGGCGTTGATTTTCAGCGTGGCCTGCTGCTGGGCGAGTTGGGCTTCAGCTCCCGCGAGTTGTTGCTCTGCCTGGTGGACGCGCCCCTCGGCATCGAGCCGCGCCTGGCCAACCTGAAGTTCAGTCTGCGTCAATTGCTGTTCGAGCACGGGGATCTGCGCCTGGGCAGCTCGCACCTGATCTTCGGCATTGCGGACGGCATCCTGCGCCTGATCTTCGCGAGCGCGCATTTGGGGGTCGTCGAGAACCGCGATGGTTTCGCCGGCCTTCACCGAATCGCCTTCGCGAAAACGGATTTCGAGAATGCGTCCGGTCACCTTGGGCGCGATCGCCGAATCGTCGCCTTCGATGCGGCCGCTGAGCGCGATGACGTTGGTGGGCATGGCGGGTTGGGAGAAGAAAATCTTCCAGATTCCGAATGCGGCGCCCGCCAGCACGAGGAGGATGACGACGATGCGGATGGGCTTACGCGCGCGCGGCTTGGGTTCTGTTTCACTCATGGGATGTCCTCTCGGTCTGTTGGTTGGCGGTCGCCCTCAATGCGTGAAGGGAAAAATCGGCGATGTGATCGGCGATCTGGCTGAAGCGCTCAGGCGTGAATTTCAGATCCGGCCAGAGACATTCGATCACGGGACGCGCGTGCATGTAGTGAGTTACCTGGCCAATCACGCTCAGAGCGCAAAGGCGCGTCGTATCGTGATCCGGCGGCAGGCCGATAATCTGCGAAATAATGCGGTGAATCGCGGCCGAGCGGGGTCCTATAATTTCCTCGACTACACGCGGCAGCACTTCGGTGGGCTGAGCCATTTCATGCGCCATGATGCGAAATTGCCACGCCTCCCTTTCGCCGGTCATGCAGGTGCGCAGCAGCATATTGGTGATGAACTGCCGCAGGGCTTGTTCGGGGTCGTCGAGCGGACGCGCGGGATCGAGAATTTCATCCTGCACAGCGGAGCCGATGATGTGTCGCAGCACCGCTCCGTATAAGCCAAGCTTGTCGCCGAAGTAATAATTGACCGCCGCAATGTTGGCGCCCGCGCGCGCGCAGATATCCCGCACTGTTGCGGATTGGTAACCGTGGTCGGCGAAGATTTCGCCGGCGGCCTCGATCAATCGGACCCTGGTAGTGTCGATTTCGGCGTGAGCCATTAAAACGCCAGATTAAAACAGTTGTTTGAAAGTGTCAAGGCCGATGGGTGGTTGAAGACCACCGAAATGGTTGTTTTCCACAGGTGATCGGCGCGCACATCGATGATCAACTCCTTTATTATCAGAGAATTCGGTTTGGTATGTGACTTGCTTTTACGAGGGTGGAACTGGAGGCAGGCAATCATGAAACGGCAAATATCTAAATTCTTCAGCAAGGCGGCCTTACCCACGCTGCTCACGGGCGCGGTGCTCACACTGATGAGCCCGGTTGGCGCTATGGCGGCAAGGGGCGGCGGTGGGGGCGGCCATTTCGGCGGTGGCGGCGGTGCTCATTTCAGCGGTGGCGGCGGTGCGCGTGGTTATGCAGCTCCCCGCGGCGGCGGATATGTTGGCGGCGCCGGGGCGTATCGGGGCGGCGCCTATTACGGTGGCGGCTATCGCGGCGGTTATTATGGCGGCTATCGGGGCGGTGTCGGCTTCGGCTTTGGACTCGGCTTCGGTGTCCCCTATGGTTACGCCTACGGCTATCCAGGCTATTATGGGGCGGCTCCCGGATGCGGCTTCTATGACGCGGCCGGCTACTGGCATCCTGGTCCTTGCGCCGTTCCGGCACCCGGCGCCTATTACGGTCCCGGTTACTAATCGCTCGGCAATGTCCTGACGGT
The DNA here is from genome assembly GCA_963719785.1 of Terriglobia bacterium. Taxonomy (GTDB): domain Bacteria; phylum Acidobacteriota; class Terriglobia; order Bryobacterales; family Bryobacteraceae; genus BOG-234. Next base: position 634,172 of record CAVRCX010000013.1, on the reverse strand, counting down.
CAGCGCGCCGCGGCCGTCAGGGCGTTGCTTTCTCCCTGCAAAGCCAGCGACAGCGCTATCACGGCCCAATTCGTGCCCGAAGCCGAGATCCATTGATCGATGCCGTGAGGGAAGCCATCGTCGAAATAAGGCTGTGCAGGGAAGGACCTGGATTTCACGTACCACGAACCATCGGTGTTCTGCGTCTTCAATAAAAACTGGATCCCGCGCTGCCAGTTTGTATCGGCAAGCGGGATCCCTGCCTCATGTAACGCCACGAGCGCTTGGCCTGTTGCGTAAGATGTGCTGTCCAGGTACGAGTTGTCCGCCCATCCCCCGTCGGCGTGTTGCTCTTTCAGCAAGTCCTGCACGGCGATTTTCAGAGCTTCTTTGTTGCCCGCCCACGCGAGTCCGAAAACACGGAACGTGAGATCTTCGTGCGTGTAGACGGGAGCCTTCGCCAGCCACGCCGAAGCGAGCTGGATCGATTTCTCATAATCCACCCGAAATCCGGCCGGAGCGTAGAATTGCAGCGCACGCAGCGAATTGGCGGTATTGGTAATCTCATCGCCGCACAACGGATTGCGCGAGCCGCCGCAGCCGACTCCCCAATGCCCGTCCGGAAACTGGCGCATCCTGATGTAATGGGTGATTGAATCCGTTATTAAATCGGGTTTGTATTGTTCGGCGTGCAGCCCTTCAAGAATATAGGCCGGGCCGCCGGGCGCCATGCCCTGCAGCAGACGCTCCCGCCATTCGCCGAAGAACGACGCCACGGCTTTCACTTCCTGTTTCGCCAGCGGCTCATCGATGTGAAAACCGCTGCCGCGCGCCGCGGAAATGGCCATGTCCGTCAGGGCTTCGTTGTGGCAGGACACGCAACCGGATTTCTGCGTGAAATTCAGGTCGGCCTTCTGCAGCAGCGGAAGCGCGCGTGTGACGGCATCGCGAATGGTATTCCCTTTCTGAAATGCCAGCGCAACCGTCGGCTCAGGCGTGGACTTCGCTCCCGATTTAATCAGCAAGTCCACAATTGGCGAATTTCCATGAAGGCGCGCCGCGTCGAGCGCCGTATGGCCATCCACACTTTTCGCATTAACGTTGGCGCCGCGTTCGATCAACAGCGCCACACTCTTAAGAGGAAGGCGGTCGCAATTCGCCGCAAACATGAGCGGAGTGTGGCCATCCACATCGGCTGCATTCACATCGGCTCCATGATCGAGCGCAAACCGCATGGCATCGAGATCGCCGTAGACCGAGAGGGAGAGCAGCGATGCGGTGTATTCCTTCGCGTCCAGCCCTTTGGCGACCAAATCGACACAGCGGGAACACTTCGCTTCAAGCGCTCCGGTAATGGCTCCGCCGCCGGCGTTCTTAATGTTGGCGCCATGATCGAGCAGCAACTGCATGGCCTCCGCGTCGCCGGCGCCGGCCGCTTCGCGCAGCGGGGATGCGTCACCGGGCGCGCGGCCTTTGGGATTCGGATCGGCATGGTGATCCAGCAGAAGTTTGACGATAGGCGCGGTGCCGGCCTGCGTGGCGGCAATCAGCAGCGGCGTTCTGCCATCGCTCGAAAGCGCGTTCACATCCGCGCCGCGGTCGAGCAGGGCGCGGGTCTTTTCCAGATCGTTGACGGCCCACATCAGGGCGGTCGCATTGGCGTCGTTGCGCTTGTTGGGATCGGCGCCCTTCGCGAGCAGTACTTTCACCGTGGATGCGTCGGAATAGAGAACGGCAAACATGAAAGGGGTCGAGCCATCGGGACCGCGCAGATTGAGCGCTTGCGGATCTTCATCGACGAGCTTCAGGAAAGCGGCCTTGTCTCCCGCGCGTAAGGCCTCCACCATGCGAACAGCTTTAGGGTCGGGCGGAGTCAGCACTGGCTCGTTGGCCAGTTCATCGGGCCACGGCGCGCCTTCGTCGATCCACGCTTTGATCACGGCAATCTCTTCGGCGGGCATGGGGCCGGTGGCGGGCATGCGCCTGCCGAACTGATCCCCAATCAGGCGCAGATACAAACGGCTGGCGGCGGAGTTGCCGGGCACGATGACGCTTCTGGTGCCACCGCGCAGTGCCCCACTCCTTCGATCGAGGCGAAACGCATTCATCTGCTGCTCCGGTCCGTGGCAGGCGATGCAGCGCTTCTGAATCAGCGGGGCGACATCCTTGCGGAAGTCGACCGGCTCAGCGGAAAGTATCCCGGCAAACGAAGAGGCACATAAAACCGCGGCGGCGAGAGAGCGCATGATGCCAACATTCTACAGGGTCAATTGGTGCAGCTTCAGAACTGTATTCCAGTTGCGGACCGTGCTGACGGTTGAGAGCTTCGCGTCCAGCCACGCATTAGTTAGCTTCGAATTGCCAGCGCCGTTGGGGAGGTGCAGATACACCTCCTGACCGGACACATGAAACAAGTCTCCGGGCGAGCGATCCGGGTCGAGCCCTTTGACGGCTTCTTCACCGGGCGTATCCGCGAGAAAGCAGAGGTGGAGCGTCTTCTCCGGTTTCCCCGCCAGCACGAATGGATTATTTTCGATGGCGCGCGCCAGTTGCTCGTGGCTGCGAAGTATTACCGGCACTCGATAGCCGAACTCGGTCTCGATGGCGGCCTTAACGGCACGCGAAAGATTCTTCAAAACGTTCGGCGGCGCAGTGAAGACCACGTTGCCGCTCTGGATAAAAGTCTGCACCTCGGTGCATCCCGCGTCCGCAAAAATGCGGGCCAGATCCCTCATCGGCAGCTTGTTCTTACCGCCGACATTTACTCCCCTGAGTAACGCCACGTATTTCATAGAACTGTTATACGCCGGAGCAGGAAGGGCGTGTTGGGAAGCGAACATAGGCGGACCGTTTGCAAAACCCAGTCGGGAGCATACTATGAAGACTCTTCTTTTTACGACTGGCGCCATTGCGGTCTTTGGATTCGGCATCCTCATGGCCGAAGTCAAAACCGACTACGATCATTCCGCCGATTTCGCCGCGTACCACACTTTTTCGTGGCTCAAAGTAGATGCCTCGAATCCCCTTTGGACGGATAGAATCAAACAGGCGGTTGGCCAGCAGTTATCCGCCAAAGGCTGGACCGAGCAGCCTTCCGGCGGCGATGTTTCCGTGGCGGCAATGGGCCGGACCCGGCAGGAACAGACCTACAACACGTTCTACGACGGATTGGGCGGCGGCTGGGGATGGCGTCGTTTTGGCGGGATGGGCATAGGCGAGTCGACTACGACGGTTGAGGACACGCCAGTGGGCAGCCTCAATGTGGATCTGTTCGATTCCCGGACCAAGAAGTTGATCTGGCGCGGCACGGCGACGCAGACGCTCTCCGGCAAGCCCGAGAAGAACACGGAAAAGCTGGATAAGGCCGTCGCAGATATGTTTAAGAAGTTTCCCCCCAAGGGCGAATAGTCGGGCGGACGCGCACGTTTTGAAAACACCCGTGGAGGCCGAACTACGCCACGTGGCTACGACTCGGTCCCACGGGATCTGATAGATTCATGGGCTATGAGAGTTCTGTTGGTTTTCGCTCTGGCCCAGCTTCTTTCGGCTCAGATCCTTTATGTGGGAACTTATACCCAGCCGCAAAGCAGCGCGAAGGGGATCTATGCTTACAGGCTGGACCCCAAGACCGGGAAACTCGCCGATCTCGGGTTGATGGCCGAAACCCCCAATCCGACTTTCCTTGCCCTTCACCCGACCGGCAAGTATCTTTACGCGGTCAACGAGGTGAATAGCTTTCAGGGCAAAACCGCCGGATCGGTCACAGCTTATGCGATCGATCGCGCGACGGGCAAACTCACTCAGCTGAACCAGGTTTCGACCGGTGGACCTGGACCGTGCCATCTGATTGTGGATGCCACTGGCAAAACTCTGCTGGTGGCTAATTATGCGGGCGGCAGCTTCGCATCGTTCCCGATTATGGCGGATGGCAAGTTGGGCGAGGCCGCTTCGTTCATTCAGGACCACGGGTCGAGCGTCGATAAGGCGCGGCAAGGTGAGCCTCATGCGCACTCCGTCAATCTGCCGAAGAGCAATAAATTCATGCTCGGGGCCGACCTGGGCACTGATAAGGTGATGATCTTCAAACTGGATGCGGCCAATGCGAAGATTACGCCGAGCGATCCTCCGTCGGCCAGCGTGAAGCCGGGATCGGGGCCGCGCCATATGGTGATCGCGCCCGACCAGAAGCATGTCTATGTGGTGAACGAGATGGCGTCCGCCGTGACCACTTTCGAATTCGACCCGGCTACGGCGGCTATGAAAGAGGTGGACATGGTTTCCACGCTGCCCGCTGATTTCAAAGGGCAAAGTACTTGCGCGGAGATTGAGATGGACCCGCGAGGGCGTTTTGTTTACGCATCGAACCGGGGCCACAATTCGATTGCCGTGTTTGCCGTGGATTCGAAGACGGGCAAGCTGACTTTGGTCCAGAATCAATCGAGCGGCGGAGCGATCCCACGTGGATTTATTCTCGATCCCACGGGGAATTGGCTGGTGGCGGGGAATCAGAACAGCAACAACTTCGGTGTGTTCAAGGTGGATCGGCAGACGGGTAAGCTTACGGCTACCGGGGATCAGTTTGGGCTCGGGGCTCCAGTCACGTTTGTGTTTTTGAAGTAGCCGCCAGCGCCGCATAATGACCGCACATGCCGTGCACCGCGCCGCCGGGCGGCGTAGAGGACGAGCACAGGAACAGGTAGGGATCGGGCGTGCGGTAAAGGCTCGCCGTCGGACGCAGAAACAGTTGCCGTAAATTGACCGCGCCCCCTCCAATGTCGCCACCGACGAGATTGGCATTATGCGCTTCCAACTGCAGCGGCGACATCGTATGCCGCGCGAGGATGGTGAGGCGAAAACCCGGCGCGAAGCGTTCGATCTGCGCTTCGATGCGCTCCGTCATGTCTTCTCGGGACTCGTTCGGCACATGGCAGTAGGCCCAGGCCGTGTGCTTCCCCGCCGGCGCACGCGTAGTGTCGAACAGACTGGGCTGGGTGAGAAGGACGAAGGGCGAGTCACAGGTCTTCACTTCCCACGCCGCGCGCTCCGAAGCGGCGATTTCCTCCAGCGTGCCGCCCACGTGCACTGTCGCGGTGAGAGCGCAAAGCGGATTCTGCCACGGAATCGGCGCATTCAGGGCCCAGTCTACTTTGAAAACGCCGGGTCCGTATCGATAGCGTTCCAGTTTCCGGCAATAGGAATCGGGCAGGCGGCCACTCGCGATGCGCAGCAGTTGCCGCGGCGTCACATCGCAGAGGACCAGCGATTTTGCGGGAAACTCGCCCACGGAGCGCACCTCGTGGTTGCGCACGACCACTCCGCCGAGCGATTCGAAATAAGCAACCAGCGCGTCGGCGATGCGTTGCGATCCGCCGCGCGCAACGGGCCAGCCCACCGCATGCGCCGCCAGCCCCAGCAGCCATCCGAATGCGGCAGATCCCGGCGCTTCGAGCGGCAGCACGGAATGGGCGGCGATACCGGCAAATAATGCGCGCGCTTCTTCGGCGCGGAACAGCGTGCGCGCCACGCGATCCGCAGACCATCCAGCGAGCATGCCGAATCGTGCGCATATCAGCGGATGCGCCGGGATGTGGGGCGGCGCGAGAACGTCCCCGATCAACTGCGGCCAGTTAGCGGAAAGCGGGGTCATCGTGCGGCGATACATGGAGGCATCGCGGCCCAGGCGGACAGCGGTATCTTCTATGGAGCGCTCGACAATAACGGAGCGTCCGCCATCCAGCGGATGGGCCAGCGGAAGCGTCGGGTGAATCCACTCGAGGCCGTGTTCCCGCAGCGGCATCGACGCAAACGCCGGCGACGACACCGCCATGGGATGAACCGCCGAGCAGACATCGTGAACGAATCCCGGCAACGTAAGTTCGGCCGATCGCGCACCTCCGCCGACGGTGGGCTGAGCTTCGAGAACGGTGACGGCAAATCCCGCACGCTGCAGGGTGATGGCCGCCGTGAGACCGTTAGGACCAGAGCCGACTACGAAAGCTTCTGCTGGCATTTACAGCCAGCCCCGCTGCTGAAGCGCGCGCCGGAACGAGGGATTGTCCAGCGAGACTGTCGGAAAATAGCTCCCTGCCCGGGTTCGCACCCACCACGCTCCCGTGCGCCGGTGTGTTTCCGGATTGGCGAAATGATACTCGTACAGTTCCGCGCGCACGAACCTCGGAGCACCATCCGGGAACGGATTGGACTTGAGCAGGCTCAGCACCGGCCTGTCGTTCTCCAGCAGTTTGGCCATGAAATTCACGAACCAGGGATGCTCTTCGTAACTCGACATAGCAGCGAACCACATCAGCCAATCGAGCCGCAGATGATACGGCGCGATCTGCGGAGGCATGCGCATCACGTCGCCAGGCTTGCCGCGGAATTCGTACTCTTTCCACGGCGTCGAGGGGCCGATCGCCGCATCGGCAGTTCCCTCCACCACCACCTCGAAACGCTGCCGCGTGATGCCGCCGAACGCGCCGTAGGTGCCGGCGAGGTGGAACGGATTGTAACTGGTGTTCATCACCTGGTTCGGCGAAAGCATATTACGCACCGGGTCAATGCTCAGGACGGCGATCAGCAGGGCGACCGTCGCCACCGTGGATTTGAAAATCAATCCCGGCGCTGCGAGGTTGGCTGGTTCGCGAAAGGGAATCAGCGGCGCCAGATAACGTCCGTCGATGGCCGGGATGGCGAGAACCATGGTCATAAAGTTCAGCCACGAAAGATTGCCGGTGGAGAGGATCATGCCCTGGAAAACGATGGTGATCGCAGCGCCGGCAGTAGCGATGGGCTGCGGCAGAAAATAGCAGAACGGGACGAATAATTCCGCGAAATGATTGAAAACCACGCCTGCCTCATGCGTCCACTGCGGCGCGTTATGGAAATACCAGCTCAGCGGATTGGGCATGGGCTGAGTCTCATAGTGGTAATCGAGGCACGTCAGATTGCGCCAGCATGGATCACCCCGCATTTTGATTAATCCGGCTCCGAACATCACGCGAAACTCAAGCCAGCGCAGCAGGTAGATGGTCATCAGCGGCGTCGCTGCGGATCGCGCGCCCAGAAATATGGCGAAGAAACCGGCTTCGAGAAGAATGGATTCCCAGCCGAATGCGTAAAATGTCTGGCCCACATTGACGAAGGAAATGTAGAGGACCCAGATTCCAGCCCAGACCAGTGCGCTAAACCACGAGGTATACCGATCCGCTACTCCCGCCACGACGACTGCGGAAAGCAGTATCCCCATCCATGCGGCGCCGTCGAACGCCCAGTCCTTCGGCATCAGAAAAAACAGGCTGGGCGATTGGCGGAAGGAAACCTGTGCCACAAACTGTGGCACGGGTAAAAGGCCGCGCTCCCCCAGCAGCGGGCGGAACTGATTCAGCGCGCAGATGAAGGCAATGAGATAAACCAACCCCAGGCCGCGCTGAAAAACCAGCCGTGCGGGCCAATAATTTCCCCCATCCCAAGTCACACCTTAGCCGTACCACGACTAAAGGCAGCGCGTCACGCGTGTTGTGGATTTAACAACCCCGGAGCCCGGCGCAGTCGGAACGCCAGGCCGAGCATCAATAGACCGAAGATGAAGATGTAGGCGCCGATCCACCACGCGAGCACGATGGCTCCCGGCCCCGGCGCGGCAAAGAGAAACACGCCGAACAGAATCGATGCAGCCCCAGCGATGCCGAGCAGCCATTCACCGGCAATGTGACGGCGCAGTTGTATGGCGGCGACGATCTCGAAAATCCCGGTGACCACCGCCCACGCCGCAATAATGTAGATCAGCACGAACAGCGTGATGGCCGGCCAGATCAGCGTGAAGGCGGCCGCCAGCAGGCCCACAATGCCTTCGAACACCAGCCCCCACCAGTGCTTGCCGGTTCGTCCAATGCGGATCGCCGAAGTCAGACTTACGATTCCATCGATCAGCGAGTAGGCGCCGAACAGAATCGTCAGGGCGTATAGGGTGGCTTGGGGAATGAAAAACGCGATCAGACCGAAAATCATCGCGACCGCGCCCCGGAGGGCCAGCGCCCACCAGTTTTGAGCTAATGCTTGAGTCATGCAGGGGTTAAAGCACGCGCAGCACCAAATGAAAGCTCGGATTCTCCATCGACAATAGGGTATACTGACTCCGTGGAGTACCTGGCAGGGTTTCTGATCGCGCTGGCTATCGGCGTAACCGGCGTGGGGGCTGGCAGCATCACCGCTCCGATCCTGATCCTTTTCTTCCACCAATCCGCCTCCGACGCCGTCACCACGGCACTGGTATTCGGCACTGTCGTCAAGCTGATCGCCACGCCCATTTACCTGGCGCGAGGCCACGTCAATTTCCGCGTCCTGAAGTACACGGCGCTGGGCGGACTTCCCGCCGTGGTGGTGGGCAGCCTGCTTCTGGGCTCTTTCGACAAGAACGCCATGACCCGGCCGATCCTGATTATTGTCGGCCTGACGGTGGTAATTTCGGCCTTGGCCACGCTATGGAGGAGCCTGACCCCGGCGGGAGTCGCGCATAAGCCTGTAGCGGAGAAATGGCTGCCGTGGATCGTGGCTCCCATCGGATTCGAAGTGGGATTTTCCTCGGCCGGAGCAGGCGCGCTGGGGACGGTAGCGCTGATGCGCTTTACCCGGCTGCTGCCGTCGGAAGTGGTGGGGACGGACCTTGCCTTCGGGCTGCTGCTATCCGTCTTCGCCGGAGGAATTCACGCCACCATGAGCGGCGTACCGTGGCCAATCCTGCTGAAACTGTTGGCGGGCGGCGTCCCGGCGGTACTGATCGGAACCCAGCTGACCACGATTCTTTCGCCGCGGAAGATGCGGCTGGCGCTGTGTGTCTGGCTGATTTATATCGGTGCCCAGCTATCGTGGCGGGCCTTTCAGACGCCCACGGCAGCCGCTAAGCCTGGGCACGTGAACGAGCTGGTGCGTAAGGGCGCGACAGAACCCGCCCATCCGAATTGACCCGAAGGACCCCTGCCGTCAGTTCCCGGAGGGCTTCTCTACGCGATCGATTACCAAAACGTCGGCAGGGGCCTTGGCAGAACTCAGCCTCAGTCCAAGCTGCTGCTCGAAAGCGGCAAACACGTCAGGGGGCGCATCGGGGCTGTCGACCGCCGGGGGTTGCGGACCAAAACCCGCCATCTGACCTGCCTCCGGCGTAAACTTCACGGTGAAATCGTACTTATAGGTGAGGCCTGTCTGATCGACCACCGGCTTATCCAAAACGGAGCCCTGCAGAACGCCGGCGACCTCCCCAAGGGTTGCGTTCCTGACGTTTAAGCTTGTTCCCGGATTCCCTCTTCCGAAGGCCAACCCAGGAAGGCCGTTCGGATCCGACTGGCTCTTGGTAAGCCTGGCCCCGGTCTTCGCTACGGTGATGGCATAAACCGAGAGCTCCTGCTTTTCTCGATGAAATTTGAGCTGGAAGCGGTCCGCGAGCAGCTTCTGAACGATTATTTTCAACTGGGCGACGTTAGGCTGTCCGGGTACGTCGGGCTTAACTTCGAGATCGTACTTTTCGGACTCGAGCCAGGCTGGAGCGCCCGCGATCTGCCTGGCGTGAACGTCATAGGCCAGGCTGATCAGATCGTCCAGCGTGGTATTCATCGTGACGATGTTCTGCCCTCTGACAGTTATTACTTTGCCGGGCTTGCCGGGGTCGCTTGGCTTAATCGTGGCAACTTCAAACCCTGGATCCGCAGTGGCGGACATGCGCACCGGAGGTGGTGGAGGATCGGGGATCGTCCACGTGGTCTCGGGTGTCGCCCGAGTCAGGGTCAAGGGCATGGGCGCGCCCTGGGTCCATGTCCCGGCTATCGTTTTCCCATCAGTGCTGAGTCTGCCTTCATAGGAGCCGTTCAGTGGGGCGAGGGTCATTTTCAGATTCGAACCGCTGGCGGTCACGGTAGTGGCCAAAATCGGCTGCCCGCCCTGATCGATGCTGTAGAGCACCGCTGCCAGCTTCTCGGCATCCGTGGTCGAGATCTTGATAATGATTCGCAACTCGCCGTTCGGCGCCTGCGGAATTTTGAGGGCGCCTTGCCATGTACCGTTGAAGGTCTGGCCGAACAGGGCGCCTGCGTGCAGAGAGGCGAGCGAGAACGTGTATACCAGCAGTTTCGTCATGAGCTACCTCGTGGGAAAAACGGCGGGATCGACTTTCTGATCCCGGTTTGAGGCGACTGGTTTCGTCGCGTGGAAAGAGCTTACAAACCATGCACTGGCGCAACAACGCGATTGCGGCGCCACGGGGACTGTTTCCGATGATACTACTAATCCAAGCCAGTGCAAGCTGGGTGCTGCTACCGACTCGAGCAGATGCCCGGAACCGGCAATTTTCAGGATTTGTGGTAATTTTGAAAGACGAACTGGGGCGGAAGCATCTTCTCCGGCACTCGTGACCTGAGAGAAGCCCGGCATGAAGCGATTTTTACTGGCTTTGTTCGTGTTTTGGGCGGCGAAAGCCGGCGCGCAGCAGCTGGCGTGGCCTCCAGCCGATTCCGCCGTCGGCGATACCTTGTTTGAAGACTGCGCAAAGTTGCGGTCGCACCACGTGGTGAGTCCGCTGTCTTTCTCTCAAGACGGGTTATGGCGCGCCTGGGTGAATGTGGATCAAGGGAGCCCCGAGTGTCTTCTGAAGACTTCGTTGTGGATTGCGCATAGGGATGGCCCGTACGAGTTGGCGTACTTCATGGCGCCGGCGCGCGATGCTGGCGGCAACGGAATGCAGATTCTCGGCTGGATGCCGGGCGCGTCCGTGGTGCTGGTGAAAACTGAACGTTGGCAGTGGGGGTCGGATGCGCGGGACATCCTACAGGTTTTGGCGATTGAGGCGTCCACGGGTCGCGTGTATGAGCCGAGACTGGACGACATTCTCGCGGAGCATCAGGGCAGACAGTGTTGGTTCCACGTGCAGGATGCCGGTTTTGCGGACATGGCAAATATTGAAATTCTCGTACGCCTGAAGCTAAGAACGCAGTACGATGTGGATGAAACGGAGAACGACATTCCGCCGCAGAAACGCTGCGGGGACATCGAAGAGACCTGGAGTTTCGATTACGGCTCGGCATATGAAGCAAAGCGGGTTTCAAACCAGCAGCCGCTGCTGTTGTTCAAGTCTCCCGGAAGTATCGTCGGACGTACAGGGTTGTCGGGCAATGTGGCTCGATAGTGCCGCTCACCGCTTTTCGACCGCTTCCGGCAGCATTTCCTGCACCACGTCCTTGCCCCTGGCGAACGCGTCCAGATAGGCATCGCGGCGCTCCTGCTTCGTCAGCCCCGTGCCCATCCGATTCACCTTCTCGAGGCCGATTCCCACCACATAGGTACCCGCAAAGGCCACGGCGGCTTTGGGAATCAGTCCACCGCCGAGGGGAACTTTTCCCACCAGCTCACGAGCTAACGCACGCCATCCGAACGCGCCCGCCGCGATAGCTGCGATCTCGCCCTTCTGCTCCGCATAACCCACCGGACGCCCATGCGCAGCCGCCAGATACAGGGCCATGCGTATCTGATTCATGGAGATAAAGGCGGTATCGGTGGCGAATTCGCCCACCGTCCAGGGGAGTTCGATCAGCGAGGGAATAATGTTGGGAAGCGCCGTCACCAGTGCGAAGAACGCGTTTTCCCGCGCGATCCGTTGCACGATGTTCTTCGACACCGCCGATCGGAACAGAGGGAAGGTACGGGCCAACGCCAATTCGAGGTTTTGATTCTCGGAAAGAATCAGATCGACCAGCGAACCGTCGGCATCCGATTCAAAGAGATAGCCGTTGCGCGGAACCGGCATCCCGGGTTCGCAGAGCACGAAATCGAAGCGCTTCGGATCCCCGTCGGCGGGGTGAACGGCACGCAACGCCTGGGTCTGGTCATAGCTCTCCATGGCGGGGGGGGCGAGAAAGCGTTCCATACGGCGCAAAGTGTCTTCGCTCGAAGCCATCAGGCCGACGTTCAGATCCTGATGCGCCGAGCCGCGGATTTCGTCGGCGTTCAGCCCCGCATAAATTTTCCGGATGTCCTTCAGAACACTCACTGGCATCGCATCTCCCGGCTTCATCTTAGCGCCCGCGCCCGGTAAGGCATCAATCTTTCAGTTAAAGGTTTCACAGTTTGCGTCGATAAGTATTGCGGGAACATGAAACCGGTAATTCTGGTTTTGCTTGCTCTCTCGTCTTTGCTGGAGGCGGGGGGCAACGGCAGCCGGGTCCTTTATGTGGGCGGGACCGTCGCCGGTATATCGATGAAGTCGGGCGCGCGCATCGAGTTTCGGGGCGACGATGCGTTCAGTTTAACTACTAAAGATAAGGCGGTGCGCATTCCTTTTGCCGACGTCACGGTGATCGAGTATGGGATGCGTGTAAGCCGGCGTTACGTCGAGGCAATCCTGATCTCCCCCGTGCTTCTGGTTGCCAAAAAGCGCACGCACTACCTGACTATCGAGTACGCGGATGAGCATGGGCAACAACAGGCCATGGTGCTTCAGGTGGGTAAAGAGGAGATTCGAACTCTCCTGGTATCGCTCGAAGCGCGCACCGGCCGGCGCGTCGAATATCAGGACGAAGAGGCGCGCAAGGCGGGCAAAGGGTGACATTACAGATAGTCGCCGCACTGGCATCTTTGCTCGGCGGCGCCGCGCTCGCCGTAGAGGTACAACCGGCGGCGATGCCGTTGGCACTGGTGCGCCGGATCTATGTCGACCAACTGGGCGGAGGCAAGACTTCCGATCAGATGCGCGACATGATCATCGCGGCTCTGCAGAACTCCGGGTTGTTCGTGATCACAGAAAACCCTGAGCGTGCCGATGCCTCGCTCAAGGGATCTTCCGACGACCAGATTTTTGCCGAGGAGCATCAAACCAGCGACTCGATCGGCTTTCACGCAACGGATGGCTCGGGTTCGAGCAGTAACACCACCTTCGGCACAGGCAGTGCCTCCCACCGAAGCACCGGCGCGGGGGTGGATGAAAGCGAGAGCAGCCATTCGAAGGAGCGGCGTCATGAAGCGGCGGCGTCGGTTCGGCTGGTGGATGCGGAGGGAGACGTGATTTGGTCGACCACCCAGGAAAGTAATGGCGGGAAATTTCGCGGCGCCATGGCCGATGTAGCCGACAAAATTGCCCGGCGCCTGCTCGAAGAAACGCGCAAAGCCCGCTGCGTAACCGATCCGAGGTCTTGCACCCCGCTGACCCCCAAACCCACCCACTGACGGGACACGCGGCGACAGCCGCGTCCATGCGCGCTCCAGGCAAACGCGGCTTGCCGCCGCATGCCCCCCGGCTTCTCGATATACTGTTTTCAGGTGCGATCCCGTATAGTTCTGCTCCTCGTTGCGGCGTTCGCCGTGCGCGCGGACGTGCGCGATTGCGTATGCGATCCGGCAAGTCCCGAAGCTGAAAAGCATCCCGTGAGCGTGGCTATGTGGAACATGGCGATCGCCAAAGGCCGCGAACTGTGGGGCGATGGCTGGGCAGTGGCCCTGAACGGCGATATCGCCCGCAGACAGTGCCACGAGTACGTGCACATCGGTAAAACCGGCAGAGCCATCTACGTCGATGGACCATCCGAGCTACCGGTAATTGCGGACGGCGCGGGCCGGCTGCATGTGCAAACCGGCGAACAGTTCAACGAAACAGTGCTAATGCGATAGGCTTGACAACAACATTATGGAGCTACTCGAAATACAAAAACTGCCGACGGCGGAAAACTCGGCCATTCACCTGCACCCGAGCGATAACGTCGCCATCGCGCGCGTCCCCATTGCGCCCGGCCAGACCTTGCGTGTGGAAGGGAATGAACTGCAGGCGAAGAGCAACGTTCCCGCGGGGCACAAGATCGCGTTGATGCGCATCGAGCCTGGTGAAAACGTCTACCGCTACGGCCAGCGGATTGGACGCGCCAGCCGCGCCATCGAGCCCGGCGAACACGTCCATACGCACAACGTCTCCTATGAGGAACTCGAATTCGCCTACGAGTTTCCCGAAAAGGAGGTCCCCTTTCCCGCCCCGCCGAAGGATATGCCAACCTTCATGGGCTACGTGCGCGAAGACGGCCGCGTCGGGACGCGTAATTTCATCGCCGTGGTAGCCGCCAGCAACTGCGCCGCACACACCTCGGAACTCATCGCGCAGAGCTTTCTCGAAGAGAAGCTGCCCGCCAATATCGACGGCATCATGGCCTTCCCGCATGGCGAAGGTTGCGGCATGTCAATCGGCGCCGACAGCCGGCAGCTGCAGCGTACGCTGGCGGGCGTTCTCTCGCATCCCAACGTGGCTGCGGCCATTGTGCTCGGCCTCGGCTGCGAAGTGAACCAGATCGATCATTACCTGGGCGACAACGCGCCGAAGACCACCCGATTAGTGGGCATGACGTTGCAGGGGAGCGGCGGCACAACCGGCGCCAGGCTCGCCGCGCGCAAAGAGATCCGCGCCCTGATCGACCAATGCGCGGCCGAGAAACGTACCGAAGCCCCGGCCTCGAAGATCGTTCTCGGACTGAATTGCGGCGGCTCGGATTCCTTCTCGGGCATCACGGCGAATCCAGCGCTGGGCGTCGCCTGCGACATGCTGGCGGCAGTGGGCGGATCCCCGGTGCTGGCCGAAACCACGGAGATTTTCGGCGCCGAGCATCTGCTCGTGCGGCGCGCGCGCAACCGCGAGGTCGGCGAGAGGCTGCTCAGTTTCGTACGCCGCTACAAGAAATATATCGCCCAGTTCGAGGGCAGCAGTTTCAACGACAATCCGTCGCCCGGCAACAAGGAAGGCGGCCTCACCAACATCCTCGAGAAGTCGCTCGGAGCGGTGGCGAAGGCGGGCAGTTCCACCATGACCGATGCCGTCGACTACGCCGAGCGCATCGTTACGCCGGGCTTCAACTTCATGAATACGCCGGGATACGATCCACCGTCGCTGGCCGGTCTGGCCGCCGGCGGCTGCAATCTGATCGCGTTCACCACGGGCCGGGGCAGCGCCATTGGGTTCCCCACCGTGCCCGTGATTAAGATCGCCAGTAACAGCTTCACGTACAAGCGCATGCTCGACAATATGGATATCAATGCGGGCGTGATCGCCGATGGCGAAAGCACCATCCAGCAGGTGGGGCGCGAGATTTACGATATGATGCTGCGCGTCGCGTCGGGCGAAAAAACCAAGGCCGAGATCCTCGGGCACCATGAATTTGTGCCGTGGCGTATCGGACCGGTCATGTGATGCGTCTTCTCCGTATGTACCGATATTTGCTCGTCGTCCTGGCCGCCGCCTCCATGCTGGCGCAGTCCCCGCCCAAAGCGGCTCCGGCGGCGCCTCCGGCAAAAAAAGCGTCGGCGCTCGATAAGCCCGCGCTCGAGGTCTATCTGCGTCATCTCTTCGTTTGGCCCGCGCCGATCGAAATCAACATCAGTGATCCGCAGCCGGGTCCGATGGCCGGTTTTTACGAGGTGAAAGTTCGCGGGACCAGCGGCACTCAGTCGCAGGAAGAGACCTTCTATGTATCGCGCGATGGCCAGAAGATCGTCCGCGGGGTGGTCTACGACATCAATCAAAATCCGTTCAAACCGGAGCTCGACAAGATCAAGACCGATTTGCAGCCCGGCTTCGGAACGCCCGGCGCGCCGGTGGTGATCGTGGAATTCAGCGACTTCGAATGCCCCTATTGCAAGGAGATGGCGAAGACACTGCGCGACAATCTGCTGAAGGCTTACCCCACCGAGGTGCGCGCGTATTTCTTCGATTTTCCGTTGGAAAAGCTCCATCCCTGGGCGAAATCCGCAGCCCTTGCGGGACGCTGCATCTTTCGTCAGAGCGTGTCGTCTTACTGGAATTATCACGATTGGATTTTTGACGCGCAGGCCGACATCACTCCCGACAACCTCAAGGCCAAGGTTCTGGAGTTTGCGAAGACGCAGAGTAAAGATGTCGATGAGGCTCAGTTGACCGCATGCATGGATTCGCGCGCCACCGAAGCCGAAGTGACAAAGAGCCAGGCCCTCGGCCACTCTCTGAACGTGAACCAAACGCCGACCATCTTCATCAACGGACGGCGGCTGGCCGGAGCCACGCCCTGGGAAAGCGTGAAGTTCATCATCGATTACGAAATCGGCTATCAGAAAATCGCGAAGAACGCGGGCGAGGATTGCGGCTGTAATGTCAGCTTGCCCACCTTCGCGGGCGACCCCCACAAATAAATGCGCCGACTTTATATTTTCGTTGCATTGGCGAGCTTAGCGTGGGGGGCGGCCACCGGCGCCTTCGATCCCGATCGCTATCTGGATCACATCAAGTTTCTCGCCTCCCCGGAAATGAAAGGGCGGGCCACGGGATCGCCGGAACTCGAGAAGGCCGCGCAGTATATCGTCGAGCAATTCCGCGCCGATGGTCTGCAACCGCCTCCCGGAGCCAAAGGCTATCTACAGCCGTTTCAGGTCACGACCAGCGCCAAACTGGGGCGCTCGAATAAATTCGATTTTTCGGCCGGCGGCGAGACGCAAAGTCTCGAAGTCAATAAAGAGTTCGTGCCATTCAATTTCTCGGCCTCCGGGAAAGTTTCGGGAGGCGTGGTCTTCGCCGGCTACGGCATTACCGCGCCCGAGTACAATTACGACGATTACGCGGGCATCGATGTGCGCGGCAAGCTGGTGGTGATCCTCGCCCACGAGCCGCAGGAATACGACGCCAAGAGCGTTTTCGAAGGCAAGGTCTACACGGACCACGCGCAGTATTACAGCAAAGCTTCGAACGCCAAAGCCCACGGCGCGCGCGGCGTCATCCTGGTAGCGGATCGCATCAATCACCAGCAGGACCCGGAAGCGCTCGAACGCTTCGGGCGCACCGATGGTCCGGCCGACGCAGGGATTCTCTTCGTGCAGGTCAAGGAAGAGGTGATCAAGCCCTGGTTCCAGGCGGCCGGCAAGGATATCGAGCAGCTGGAAACGGCTATCGACGCCGATCTGAAGCCCAGATCGTTCATCCTGCCGAAAGTGGAAGTGCGTGAGAACGTCGATGTGGAGCGGGCCGTCAAGACCGTCAACAACGTGGCCGGCTGGCTGCCCGGCGAGACCGACGAATACCTGATCCTCGGCGCGCATTACGACCATCTGGGGCTGGGCGAACAGTTCTCCATGGCGCCGTCGCTCGCCGGAACCGTGCATCCGGGCGCGGACGACAACGCCTCAGGCACCGCCGGCGTGCTGGAACTGGCGCGTTATTTCGCGTCTCAGCCCAAACCGAAACGCGGCATTCTCTTCATGACATTCGCCGGCGAGGAACTGGGGCTGCTGGGCTCCGGCTACTACGCGAATCATCCCGAGCTGCCGCTCGCCAAAGCCGTCACCATGATCAATATGGACATGATCGGTCGGGTTCGCGACAACAAGTTGTATATCGGGGGTGTGGCGACCGGCACTACCCTGCGCGCCGATCTGGACCAGATTACGCCGCGCTACAAGCTGAGGATCGATTATTCGGAGAGCGGGTATGGCTCCTCAGACCACACCTCGTTTACGGCCAAACAGGTGCCCGTGCTGTTCTTCTTCTCTGGACTGCACAGCGATTATCACAAGCCCAGCGACACGTGGGATAAGATCGACGCGCCCGCCGCCATCCAGGTGCTGCAACTGGTGGCGGACATCGCGACGCGCCTCGACGCCGACGCGGAACGCCCGCAGTTTGTTAGGGTTGTGGAGAAAAATGATCCCCATTCGGGTGTAGCCGGTGGACCCATCAGCAGTTCCGCCGGCGGATATGGACCGTATTTCGGCAGCATTCCGGACTTTTCGGAGCCTCCGAAGGGCGTCCGCTTCGCCGATGTGCGGGATGGCTCTCCGGCAGCCTTGGCGGGTCTGAAGGCGGGCGACATCCTGATCACTTTCGGGGATAAGGACATAGGAAATCTTTACGATTTCACTTACGCGCTGCGAGCCCACAAGGTGGGTGATGAAGTGATGGTCGAGGTCCTGCGCAATAACGAGAAGATCACGGCTAAGGTCAAATTGACCGAACGCAAGTAAATGCTACAGTTTTCCTCGGTTCCGACCGATCTGTTTAACAGGACATGTCATCAAACTGGCACTTGCCTCCCCTGATCCTGCATCCTTTCAGCGGGGGCGGAAGCACTAACGACCTTCTGGAGGGCTCGTCGGCGGCACTCGCGCTGTCGGGACTGTCGCGCTCGGACGACGACGAAGAGGAACTGCAGCGCCGCGTTCTGGTAGGCCGCTATCAGGAGATCCGCATGCTGCTTTTCCTCGGGAAAGATCTCTTCCGGTGGCTGCAGCAATGCGTCGATTTCATGCAGCGCTCGAAGGACGCCGACCCACGCATCAGCGAGCAGAGCTTCGCTTCCCTGTTGGTGGAGGACCCTCCCCGCGCCGTCAGCGAGAAGCTGGAGCGTTGGGGTGTCACCGACCGGCGCGCCGTTTTTTCCCGCGCCATCGGCGTGAACAGCCTGTTCACCAGCCCTCCGCCGTTCGAGACGCTTTCGCCCATTCTCATAAAGAATTACCATCGTTTTGCCGACCATGCGTACATTTGTTTCCAGCACTTACACCCGTTTTTAGCGCTCGATCCGAAGCGTTGCGACTTCGAAATATACGCATCCGAAGAGTACGCGAAGATGTTGTCGGACCAATGGGAGCGCGACGCCGAAATCCAGGGCGGCCATTGATATAATCCGGTTCATGAGTCTTCCCCGGATGCTGCTGGTAAAGCAGAACTTTCCCGCTCGGCAAATTCCCGACATTCCAGCAACTGTCTATGAGGAACTTGGTCGAGCCGGGTTCGGCGAGCGCCTTCAGCCAGGCTCCAGTGTGGCCATCGGGGTGGGCAGCCGCGGCATAAGCAATATCGCCACCATCGTGAAAGCGGTAGTCGGCTTCTGGCAATCGGTGGGTATGAAGCCCTTCATTTTCCCCGCCATGGGCAGCCACGGCGCGGCCACGGCGGAGGGACAGGCGGACGTTCTCGCACATTACGGAATCATCGAGGAGACCATGGGCTGCCCGGTGCGCAGTTCGCTCGACGTGATCTCGCTGGGCAAGACCCCGGAAGGCATTGAAGCCTTTCTGGATAAGAACGCCTCGCAGGCCGACGGCATCATGCTGGCGGCGCGCATCAAGCAGCACACCGATTTTGCGGGGAAGATCGAGAGCGGCCTTTTCAAGATGATGGGGATCGGGCTCGGCAAATGGGCCGGCGCCAAGAACTATCACACGCACGCTTTCAATCTGGGGATGGAAGCGGTGATCCGCAGCGTAGGCGCGCAGGTGCTGGGGTCGGGAAAGATTCTGGGCGGCCTCGCCATCCTCGAAGACGCATACCACAATACGGCCAGGCTGACGGCCGTTCCGGTGGACCGCATGCTCCCCATGGAAGAAGAGCTCCTGGCGCTGGTTAAGGCCTGGGCGCCGGCGCTGCCGTTCAATCTGGATGTGCTGATTATCAATGAGATCGGCAAGCAGATCAGCGGGGCCGGCATGGATACGAAGGTGGTGAACCGGGGCACGCAGGGTGAGTACAATCCGTGGCCGGACACGCCGCACATCCAGCGCATTTACCTGCGCGATCTGAGTTCGGTGAGCTATGGCAATGGCGTGGGCCTGGGGCTGGCGGACATCGTGCACGACCGGTTGGTGGCCAAGCTCGATACGCACCCGACGTGGATCAATGCGCTGACCGCATCTACGCCCTCGGCGGCGAAACTGCCGATTCATTTTTCGACGGATCGTGAGTGCATCGATCGGATTTCGCGTACCGTCGGTAAGCACGATCTGGCCGATGTGCGCCTTGGATGGATTGAGAATACGCTCGAGCTGACGCCTATCGGGCTCAGCGAGAACATGCGCGCGGAAATTGAGAAGCATCCGCTGCTCGAGATCGTCGAAGAAGCGCACGATCTGCCGTTCGACGCCGAAGGCAATTTACGGAGTGGCGTGTTTGCCCCTGCGCATGACGGGGAAACCGTCGCCGCTCATTAATGCTTCGGGTTCTGCAGATCGCACATCCGGTTCAGGGCCGGCGCATCGGCATCGTTGCGGATAACGAAGTCGCGGTTCTCAGCGGCTTTGGTACGGTTTACGATGCGGCTTTCAGCGCGTTCGAGCGGGGATCGGGCCTTGAAAACTTTCTTCGTGCACTGCCGGTCGAATGCTCGCTGGATTACGACGAGCTTTATCGGGGAGATTCCGACTGGCGGATTCTGGCGCCTTTCGACCATCCCTCCGAGCCTGCGCGCTGCCTGATCAGCGGCACCGGCCTTACTCATCTCGCCAGCGCGGAGACGCGCCAGAAGATGCACGCTGCGGCCGAGCATGAGACTGACAGCATGCGCATGTATCGCTGGGGTGTGGAGGGTGGGCGTCCGGCCGCCGGTTCCATCGGAATTGCGCCCGAGTGGTTCTACAAGGGCAGCGGGCTGATTCTTCGCGCCCATCGCGAAGCGCTCGAAGTCCCGGTGTTCGCGGAAGATGGCGGCGAGGAGCCGGAGATCGCGGGCGTCTACACGATCGATGCGGCGGGGCAGCCCAGACGCATCGGCATGGCTATCGGGAACGAGTTTTCAGATCATAAAACGGAGCGCCGCAATTATCTCTATCTGGCACCTTCCAAGCTGCGCCAATGCTCGCTCGGTCCCGAGCTGATCATCGATCCGGCGTTCGATCTGGTCCCCGGCACGGTTTTGATCGAGCGCGATGGCGCTGTTTTGTGGAGCAAGGAAATCGGCTCCGGCGAACGGCGCATGTCACACTCGCTTGCCAACATGGAGCATCATCATTTCAAGTTTCCCCAGCACCGGCGGCCGGGCGATGTGCACATCCATTTCTATGGTGCGGACGCGTTCAGCTTTGGCGCCGGGCTGGAGCTTGAGGATGGCGACGTGGCGATGATTTCGTTTCACGGATTCGGGCGAGCGCTGCGCAATCCGATACGCATTTCGAAAGAGCCGCAGCCGCTCGTCAGCGTTCAGCCTGCGTAAGGCCGAGCGCCATCCGCAGGGCTTCCTCGCGTGTGGTGATGCGGCCCTCGAGTTGAGCGTCTTCGATCTCGTGCAACAGTTTGCCGAAAATTGGGCCGGGTTTCATGCCCTGAGCGATCAGATCGTCTCCGGTGATCAGCGGCTTCGGTTTTAATTCATCGGGCGGCACTTCGCTTTGCTTGCGCCGCACGAATTCGTAGTTATCGAGATGCCCATGGCTCGAAAGACAGTCGAGGCGATGCAGTTCCATGTGCTCTTCGAAATCGGGCATGCGAATGAAGCGCTTCAATGTGCTCTCGCGCATATGCGGGGTCTCGCGGAACTTCATATGATTGGCGATCAGTGCTTCCACCTGCTCGATTACATGGTTGGGGAAGCGCAATCGATTGAGCAGAGCGTGCGCCAGCTTGACGCCCTCCTCGACATGGCCATCGAAGCGAATGCGTTCGGCAACGCGGAAAGTGGGCGGCTTTCCCACGTCGTGCAGTAAGACTCCCAGCGCCAGTTCGAGCGACGGATTGCGCAGACCGTCGAGCATGATCAGCGTGTGCGTCCAGACATCGCCTTCGGGATGAAATTCGGGCGGCTGCTCAACACCCTTCATAGCCTCGATCTCAGGGAGAACCTCGTGCAGCAAGCCGGTGGCATCCATGAGCTCCAGGCCACGGCGCACTCCGCCTTCCGTCAGGATGCGCGCCAGTTCGTCACGAACGCGCTCCGCCGATACGGTCTGAATCAGCGGAGCCAGGCGGCGCATGGCAGCGAAGGTGCGGGGTTCGATTTCAAAGCCGAGCCGCGCCGCGAAGCGAACGGCACGCATCAGCCGCAAATGGTCTTCGCGGAAGCGGGTTTCCGGATCGCCGATTGCCCGTACGAGCTTCGCATCCAGGTCGGCGCGGCCGTTAGTGAAATCGAGGACTTCTCCGGTAACCGGATCGAATAGCAGCGCATTAATCGTAAAGTCGCGCCGCAGGGCGTCTTCGCGCGGATCGGTTTCAAAGCGCACTGCCTCGGGATGACGTCCATCGAGATATTCAAGATCGCTGCGGAAGGTGGCGACTTCGACGTGGGCGCCATCGTCATGCACGAGGACGACGCCGAAGTGCGCGCCTACACGATCGGCGCGCGGAAAGAGCCTGAGAAGTTCATTGGGGCGGGCTGAAGTGGCAACGTCAAAGTCCTTGGGAGTGCGCCCGAGCAGCAGATCGCGCACACAGCCGCCCACCAGATACGCGATCTCGCCTGCGGCGCGCAGGCGGTCGACGATGGAGCGGGCCAGTACTGCAGGCGTCACACCTCTATGCTATCGGGCTCGGCCGAAGATCTTGAGGTCGATGGCGTCGGCCATGGCTTTATAGCCCGCATCGCTCAGGTGCAGATGATCCCCAGGATCGAACTCCGCCCGAAGCTTTTTCGGATCGGCTGGATCCTGTGTGGCCTTCTCGAAATCGATGACCGCGTCCCAGGCTCCGCTGGTGCGAATCCAGGCATTGAGCGCTTCACGAATGTTTTCACCGTTCTCCCGGTAATAGTTGGCGCCCTCAAACGGCGGCAGCGTGCCACCGACAGCCTTCAGGCCGAACTCATGCGCGCGTTCAATGATCTGCTTATCGGCGGCGATCAACTCCTCCGCGGTAACCGCTTCGCCCGGCACGGTATCGCCGCGGCCGATATCGTTAATGCCCTCGAGAACGATCACCCACTTAGCCCCCGGCTGCGCCAGCACATCGCTGTCGAAACGTGCCAGCGCACTGGCGCCGGTCCCTTCGCGCAGCAGGCGGTTGCCGCCGATCCCCATGTTGGCGACGGCCACGTTCGCCGTGGCTTTATTGGCAAGCAGCCTTTCACTCAGCACGGCGGGCCAGCTGCGATTGGTATCCGGAGTAGAGCGGAAACTCTCGGTGATGGAATCGCCCAGCGCGACAATCGTCGAAGTGTTGGCCGGCGCCAGAACTTCGAGGCCTGCCAGCCAATAGTAAGCCCCGGTTGTGAGGGGATCGGGGATGGCGGCCTGGCCGGTCAGATCGCCGGCTTTCGAAATGTAGGTGGTGTGCAGCCCGTTATGCGATGTAACCGGGCCGGTCTCGCCAGGGAAATAAAGGCTCACTGCGACATCTCCATATACCGGGACCTTAAGATCGACCGGATCGCTGAGGAGCACCACACCGGGGCCGAGCATGCAGCCGGGCTTGCCGTTAAAGGCCAGGACGCGATCCGAATCGGGCAGGATTTCGGAATCTTTGCCGCGCAATGCGATGTGGGCCGCACCCACTGTCACGGGAGCGCTGCCGAATGCGTTCGAGAGCCTGATGCGCACGCGCGAACCGCCAATGCTGGTGCGCACAATCATGCGCGCGGTTTGATCGTGGAAGCCATGTGTATTCAGGGTCCGTTGGAGCTCCGTACCGGGGCGTCCGGGGCCGGGTGGGACTGCAGGCGCCGGCGTGCGCGCCAGCGGTTGTGCGGTGCTCCACGTGGCTACCCAATGAGACTGATTCGCCTGTTGGCCAGGCAGAAGGGCAATACTGGCGATAGCGATGGCAAGAAACTTCGTCATGATGCTGGAGATTATATAAGAGCAAACGCGGCTGCCGCCGCATCGGTAGTGTCCTAATTTGCCGGTTTCAGGCGATAGCGGCATTCAGCGTGCTCCTGATCCATTCGGAAACTTTCTGGTTACGTGCCGCCGCTGCCGCCGTGATCCGCTTCACCTCATCGGCGTTGAACCGAACGGGCACGATCCGGCCTTTAGCTTCGCCCTTCGGGAGTTTTGGGCTTCGCGCTAGTTGACTTTGGCACGGTCTTTGAACTCCTGAACGATTGCGGCCTGAACAGCCGTTTTCGGTGAAACCACGGGCGGAATGTGGAGCACGGTTACGTGACGCTTTGGGTTGGCCGGATCGTCGGTCGCATGTACCCAGGCATAAACCCTATCCGTCTTCGGGTGCCCTTTGATGTGGAAGACTTCAACGGTCCCGTCCCATACGGTCTGGCCCTGAAACGATTCCTTCACTGGCACACTTTCCAGATGCGTAGCTTTCACCCCATGCAGGTGGCGGATCACATCCCCCAACTCCTGAATGTGCGTCATGCCACGGCCTCAACTAAATCGCCCTCGCTCCAGAACGACTGCTCGACGCCAGCGGTTGCAGCGAAGCGTGTTGTGGCGACGGACGAAGTTGTAATAGGCGAAGTGGAGCCCAACCGCCGCTTCAAAGTTCTCCCGCTTCTTACTGAAAGCGTGCGTGAGACCGGCCAGCCGCTTCATGTGCAGCCGCGTGGTGGCGTTCAGCCGTTCAACGTAGCTGGTGGAGATGAAGTCCCAATCCGGGTAGCCGAACACACCTTTCTTCTGGCTCTCGAACGGAAGCTGGGCATACCAACCGTGTCGGATCGGATTGCGCAACAGGTGGTGAAGTCGAGACTGGAGCCGGTGGTGGACCCGCTGTTCCATCTGGATTCCTAGGGGTATGGTCCGGGGAAGTCGGCGCTGGATGCAGTGGGGCAGGCGCGGCAGCGATGCTGGAGCTATGACTGGATTATTGATCTGGACATCAAGGGCTTCTTCGATAACACCCCGCAAGATCTGCTGATACGTGCGGTCCGGAAACGCAAAGGAAAAGTGGACTGTCCTCTATATCGAGCGCTGGTTGAAAGCACCGGTGCAAGAGGCGGATGGTCAACTGGTCCCGCGTGAGAAGGGAAGCCGCAAGGCGGCGTGATCAGCCCTCTGTTGGCGAATCTGTTTCTGCACTATGCTTTTGATTGGTGGATGTCGGCGAAGTACCCGCAAAACCCGTTTGAGCGGTTCGCCGATGATGCCATCGTGCATTGCAGAACTTTGAAGGAGTGCGGATTGGAGCTTCATCCCGAGAAGACGAAGATCGCCTATTGCACGGATGAGGACCGGCGAAGGAAATACTCCAACGAGGAGTTCGACTTTCTCGGCTACACTTTTCGGCCGCGAAGGTTGAAGAATCGGGAAATTCTTCATCAATTTCAGTCCGGCTGTTAAGCCATTCGGGTGGATATTCGAAGCTGGAACCTGCATTTACGCAGCGACAAGCGGATCGAAGATCTGGCCCGGATGTTCAACCCGGTCATTCGGGGCTGGCTCCAATATTACGGGCGGTTCTACCGCTCGGCGCTTTATCCACCGATGAGTCAACTGGGCGGTCGCTGGCCCGCTGGGCTTATCGAAATACAAAAAGCTGCGCGGACACCTGCGAAGGGCGACGCACTGGGTGGCGCGGATATCCCGTCGCGATCCGAAATTGTGGGCGCACTGGCAGATGGGCGTGCGGCGTGGCTCCATGGCGGGAGCCGTATGAGCTGAGAGGTTCAAGTACGGTTCTGAGAGAGCCTCGGGGTAAGATTCCCCGGGGCTACTCGCCATGTGCCTGGGTTCCAATACCGCGATGAAGCTGAAAGCTTCCCGACGCGGTTACGGGAGCGTATGGCGGAGTTCGGGTTGGAATTACACGCGGAGAAAACGCGCCTGATTGAGTTCGGGCGGTTCCGGAAGCGGGAAGGGGCGGGGAAACCGGAGACGTTCAACTTTCTGGGATTCACGCATATCTGCAGTACGATCCACAAGAGCGGGAAGCTTACGGTGAAGCGCAAGACGGTTGGGAAGCGCATGACAGCGAAGCTGCGCGATGTTGCGGCGAAGCTGCGCAGCGCGGAACTGGCTATCAACGTTGCGGCGGCGCAGTCAGCGCAACCGGTGGACGTGGGAGCGCTTCCAGACTCGGATTGACCGCTATCTGCCTGAGCCAGAAATCCTGCACCCATCTCCGATGGAGCGGTTTGCGCCAAATATTCGAGATAAGAGCCGTGTGCGTTAGCAGCGCACGCACGGATCTGTGCGGGGGGGGCGGGCAACTGGAATCCCTACCGCAACCGGTTTTGGCGAATAAGGGATCTGACAAAAAAAGCGCGGCCCGTTTTGGCGGGCCGCGCTTTGGTTTTCGTGGCGGGTTGGCGACCTGCCTGCCTTGAGGAGACCGATTGCCAATCGGCCGCAGGTTGACAACCTGCCCCACATGATCCTGCTAGAAGATGTATTTCAGACCTATTTGTACGATCCGCTGTCCGGTTGAGGTGCCGCGGACGATACCAAACGTCGGGTTCGGGGTCGTCGTTGCATTTCCCCAGCCGCTGGGGCCGCCGCCGATTGCCACATGGTTCAGCGGGTTGAACATTTCGATGCGAAGCTGCAGCTTCTGCCCTTCCTTAACCTGGAAATCCTTGAGAATCGAGGAATCGAAGTTCCACCAGCGCATGGCGCGGAAAGCGTTTTGCCCGCAACTGCCCTCGGTTTGATAGGAACCTGGATAGTTCACTTCGTTGCCGAAAGCTGCCGGATTAATGTACTGGTCCGTTTGGTTATTGAACGGGATGTAGGGGCTGATCCCGGTGCAATTCAAGCGGTTATTGTCCGGTGAGTAACCGGTATTGTCCAGATCGTCGACTCCTGAGGCCAGGTTGACGGGCGCTCCGCTCTGCATCAGGAAGATGCCGGTCTGGGACCAGCCACCGACGAGCTCGTTGACAATTCCGCCGTGATTGAGGTACTTCTGGCCTTTACCGAACGGAAGCTGGTAGATTTCGGAGGCGACGAAGCGCTGCGGAACGTCATAGTCCGCGACCGCGTAGTCGCACTGGCGGCAGAGGTTGTTCTGCGGCGAGAAATCTCCGCTGGCGCCGCGAATGGCGCTGATTTCGCCCAATGCCTTCGACCATGTATAGCCAGCCAAAAGCGTCGCGTTCTTGCCCAGCCTCTGGGTCAGCTTCAAACCCAGGCCGTTGTAGTTGCCGGTGCCCTGGGCCACCAGATACTGGACGGCATTTAGTTCCGGATAGGGCACGAGTTCGGGGAGCGGCGTACCGAAATATCCGGGAAGCGCCTGATTTTCATTGGTCAGATAGTCGGTGTGAACGGCATGGTTCCCGTTGTAGCCGACTTCGATCGAGGTCCCGGTGTGGAACTGGCGCTGAACATTCAGAATGTACTGAATGGTGTACGAGGTCGGCAAGGTAGGATCGACCCCCCACGACAGTCCCGACGGATCGATGGTAAAGGGCAGCGAAGCCGTATTGAGGAAGTTGGTGTAAGTGAATTGCGGCGCGAGGTGCAGATTCTGATTCGACGTGTAGCGACCCGCCTGATTGCGGTTGGTGTCGAAAATGGAATTCTTGCTTTCCTGGTCGTAGAAAATACCGAAGCCGCCGCGTATCACCCAGGTGGAGTTCGGGCTATAGGCAATGCCGATGCGCGGGGCGAAATTCTTGTAGTTGGTATAGACGAGACGCGCGCCGTACTGTCCGTTCCGCTCAACCGCCAGCGCCGGGTTGATAAAGTTGACGCCTTCCCAGTAGTTGCCGTCGGTGCCGGTGCGGTCGTAGATGGGATGCAGGGCGAGATTGGCGACGTTCAGACCCACTCCGGGAGGACCGCAATTGGGTGCGCACAGCGTCTGGTAGTTATAGGCCGGCGCCCGCAGTTCGGCACTCTCCATGTTGCCATCGGTATCGAGCATCGGCTGGGCCACTTCCCAGCGCAGACCTGCCGTGATAGTCAGCTTGGGGGTCATCTTGAACGTATCGTCGATATAGAGGCCCCACTCGTTGGCGGTGTAGTCGGTATTGGCAGCGCTGACCGCCATGCTGGCCTGATCGAAATCACCCAGCAGGAAATCCGCGCCGATGTAGCCCGGTGTAGCTTTGTTGGCGCCGGCGCCTGTGGGGTCAGCGGTGTAATCGCCGTTGTAGGTGAAGGAGCCGCGCGTGTATTCGTTACCGAACGAGGGGAATTCGTCGTGCCGGTAATTGCCGCCGAAGCGGATGGAATGCCGACCCAGATTCCACGTGAAGTTATCTACGAACTCGTGGTACTTATTGTGGAAAATGTACGGACCATTAGTGCTGTTGCCGAAACCGGAGAGACCTTCGCCCATGTTGATCTGGGGAATGCCCCAAAGGCTTCCCGTCGGAAGATTAATCGGAATGCCGAGTTCCTGGGTGAAGTTCGTAACTCCGCCCAGTTGCTGTCCGATGGTGTTATTAATCGAACTGTAGCCCCAGCGCGCCTCATTCACCTTTGTGGGTCCGAGGATGCGCGTGTTCGACACCACCCACTGCTGCGCCGAAGTATTGGTGATGGAGCCGTCGAACCCCGTCGAGCCGGGCGAAAAGAGGGCTTCCGAAGTCCAGCTATAGCGGCCGAACCACTGCGAATTCGAGCTTTCGTTCCAATCGACCCGCTGGTTATATTGCCATTTGGTAGTGGGGACCTGTCCGGTCCAGACGTAATTATTCAAGAGCGGCTGAGCCGCTGTCGTGCCTGGCGAGTTGGGACTGTTAGGCAGCGGCAGGATCTTCAGGAAAACCTGCGTCGACGCGGGAAAGAGGCTGACGGGGATCTGGTTGTTGGGGAACGGAGTGGCCGAATAGGTGGGGGTGCCCGAAGCAGCGGTCGTTGTCGTGGGGTTAGAAACGGGGCAAGTCCCGCCTGCCGACGGCGTGCAGGTACGGGTGGTGGGATTGTAGAGCGGCACGCCAACTTCGGAAAAATCGCCGTTGCGCATCGCCGCGTCCACAAAGGTGCTGGTGTTGAAATTCGTTTGTTTGACCTTCAAGCCTTCCCAATTGCTGGTCCAGAAAAGCCTGTTCTTTCCGTTGAAGACTTTGGGTAGCCACACGGGGCCGCCAGCCACATAGCCGAACTGATTTTGCTGATAGGGATTCTTGGTAGCAACGGGCAGAACAAAGTTGCGCCCCCGTGCATCGAGATCGATGTTGCGCAGGAAGTCATAGGCCGTGCCGTGCAAATTGTTAGTGCCGGGCTTGGTGGAGACGTTGACCTGTCCCGCCTCGCGGCCGAACTCGGCGGGATAGACGCCGCTTTGGTTCTTGAACTCCTGGATGAAGTCGATGGAGGGGAGAACAATGTAGAGGTTGAAGTCGATATCGAGGTTAGTGACGCCATCGAGCGTGTAGTTGGTCCATGTGGAACGGTTGCCGGCCATGGATATGGTGACGCCGGCGCGGGTGCCACCTTCGCGTCCGGACGCCTGCGCGGGCGCAGAGAAGTTGGTGTTGACGTTGGGGCTTAGTTCGACCAACGTAAAGAAGTTGCGGCTGCTGAGGGGCAAATCGACGATACGTTTTTCCTCGATGACGGTGCCCACCGTGGCGTCTTCCGTATTCAGTTCCGCGGCAGCGCCGGAAACTTCGACAGTCTGCGTGGCTTGTCCGACCACCAGCGTGAAGTTGAGAGTAGAGTGCTGTTCAACCTGGAGGGTGAAGGTGCTGTTTATAGTTTCAAAACCGCTGGCGGTAACCGTGATCTTATAATCCCCGGGAACCACGTCCGGGAAGTTATAAATTCCCGCGCCGTTACTTACGTTGGTGCGGATAACGTTAGTGGCGACGTTGGTGAGGGTGACGGTGACGTTGGGAGCGACAGCTCCGGATGGGTCTTTGATTTCCCCCGTTACCGAACCGAGGGTCTGGGCGGAGACGATTCCCGCCGTGCAGCAGAGCGCGGCGAGCAACAGTAGATTGCGCATTAACGACTAACCTCTCCTTCTGAACTTCATGGCTAAATTACAAACCGGACTCCGACGCGTTGCCCACGCCACACGCCTTCCGATTGGTCGTACCTATAGGGTTGATGCCCCTTACAAAACAGCTCACTAAGTGAGAAAACACTATCACAGAATCCTACACCGATGCAAGGGATAAAGTCAGACAAAAGTCAGACTTTATCCGAGGCCTCGGGCCGCCAAGCCCTTTTGGTTACCTGAACTTGCAGGTTTCAGCAGGAAAATATAAAGAACGTGACGTACTGGTACCGGCGAGTTGGTAAAACGAATCAGGGCGCAGGCCAAAGGCCTACTCCAGAGCGTGCTTCGCCACAATCGCGTGGTACCGTACAGAGTTGCTGCGTTACCAAAAGGTGCTGGTTACAGGGGGCTCCGGGTTCTTTGGGGGCATCCTCAAGAACAAGCTGCTCGCGAGTGGCATAGGCGTTGTCAATATAGACCTCCAAAAGGACGAAGACTTACATGCCGGCCTGATCTCGATTCAGGGGGATATCCGCGATGAAGCGCTGATGGGTCGCATTTATCGCGAAAATCGCTTCGATGCCGTTTTCCATTGCGCGGCAATTCTTGCGCACGACCGTAAGGACAAGAACTTCCTGTGGACTTCGAATGTCGAGGGCACTCGGGTGGTTGCGGCGGGCGCGCGTAAGCACGGCGTTTCGAACCTGGTCTTTACGTCTTCCAACAGCCTTTGGGGCCGGGGCTATCGGCGCCCGATTGCCGAGGACGAACCGCCGGCTCCGGTCGAAATCTACGGCCATTCGAAGCTGGAGGGCGAGAGAGTCCTTCAGGGATTCGCCGGCGATCTGAATATCGTCAGTATTCGATGCCCAACCATTATCGACTCTGGCCGCCTCGGGCTGCTGGCTATTCTGTTTGAATTCGTCGCCGAAGGGCGCAAGGTTTGGGCCGTCGGCGGCGGCGGGAACAGATATCAATTCATTTATGCGCAGGATCTGGCTGAGGCCTGCCTGCGCGGGGCGTCACTGGCGCGGTCGGACGTTTTCAATATCGGGTCGGATAACGTTAAGTCGATCCGCGAGATTTATCAATATGTGATCGAGCGGGCGGGCACCGGGGCCAAGGTTACGGCGTTGCCGAAAAGCGCGGCAGTGTTGGCTATGCGTATGGCGCATCTGCTTAAAATTTCGCCGCTGGGGCCTTACCATTACAGGATGATCGCCGAGGATTTTCTCTTCGATACGAGGAAGATTAAAGCGGAGCTGTGCTGGCAGCCGACGCTTACGAACGAGGAGATGCTGGCGCGGGCATATGAGTACTATCGGGAAAATCGCGCTGCGATCGAGCGGCGCACCGGGGTGTCGGCGCACAAACAGGCGGCAGGGATGGGCGTGATTCGCCTGCTTAAGTGGCTGTCTTAGGGGAAACAACTCGGGAACCAAGGGTCCCAAAAAACAGGCGGAAGCGCCTATTCCACATGGCAGTGGAAGTTTTCGATAAACATTTGTTTTCTGGCCAACGCTACGTCTTGTTGTCCCGCGGCGGCCAGAGTCTTGACAACGTAAGCCGATGCCGCGCAGACATGAGCGTGCACGATCGGGCACGGGGGATTGAGGGCGGGGCCTTCCGGAGTGGGCTGCAGTGCGCAACTCGCGGGACCCGCGGCGCGCCGATACAAATCCACCCAGGCATCCATCAAGCCGGCGTCGGCGGTAACGAATTCGCCTTCCGCCAGGCTGATGAAGGCATCGTCCATTCGGTTCGAAGTCGCGTAGATTTCAGCCAATTGCATATAAACCTTGGGATTTAAGGTGTCGAGGGCGCGCGCATGGTCCGCCGCGTCGGCTGCCTGATTCTTGTCGCCCGTTTTAATGTAGGCGGCGGCGAGCATCATGTATCCGTAAGCCTGGCGGAGATCGTTGATGTGACTGGGGCTGGCCTGTTCAACGGTGACGAACTGGCGCAGGACCGTTATGGCCTTGGGGTAATCTCCGCGCTGCGCATAGCAGGTGGCGGCGAATATGTAAGGATGCGCCGGTTTGTCCGTATCCGGCAGGGGTTCGAGCAGGGCGCGGCTCTTTTCCGATTCTTCGATGACGCGATCGATATTGGCGTGGGAGGGATCGGCGTTGAGAAGAGCGTTGGCCAGCATATCGTGAGTCTTGTAGCTGCGGGGACTGGCCTGCACGGAGGCTTGAGCGATGCTGAGGTCGTCTCTCCAGTCGGTGTTCCTTACCCAGGTGCGGGCGGCCAGGGCGGCGATCAGGAGGCCCAGGACGACTGGCACATACTTGGCAACCTGGGCCCGTTCGGCAATGGCATAGATGGCCGGGACCAGGCAGGCTACTACCCCCAGCACCGGAATGTAGAGGAAGCGTTCTCCCATTATGGAGACGGGAACCAGCAGGTTGGAGGCGGGCGCGAGCCAGATCAGCCCCAGGCAGAAGAAGAAGAATGAGGCGCGGCTCAAGCGATGCAGGAAGACCGTGGCGGGAACGATGGCGCAGACGGCCAGGGCGACGATCCAGTCGCGCAGGCTGCCTTGTGCCAGCGGTATCTGCGCATACGAATAATCGGCGGAAAGACGGGCGGGCCATACGATCAGCCAGAAATCGCGTGCAATCACGTCGAGCGCGGTGAGTTTGGCGACGAGGAAATTCGCCCCCACGATGGGGTCGTCGGTGAACGGAACCGGTGTTTGCGTTATGCCCGCGAAGACGTGCGACCGCTCATAGAACATGAACGCAATAGGCGCGAGGGTGGCGAGCAAGCCCATCAGTTGCGCCCGGCCGGGCCAGCGGAAGCCACGGAAAGTGAGTTCATACAGAACGATGGCGGCTGGGAGGATCACGGCGCTTTCCTTGGAAAAAACTCCGATGGTCGTAGTCAGCAGCAGGCCGGCCAGCCATGCCATTCGCCGCCAGCCCTGCGCTTCCACACCTTTCAAATAGAGGAGGAGGCCGCCGAGGACCGCGCCGGCGGCAAGCAGATCGGCCCTGCCCGCCATGTTTGTGACCGATTCCGTGAGGACCGGATGCACGGCCCATATGGCGGCCACGAAAAAGGCGGGCCAGCGCCTGCGCATGAAGCGCATCGACAGGGCGTACACCAGCAGCACGTTGCCCGCGTGCAGCAGGAAGTTGATCCAGTGATAGCCGGCGGGCTGTTCGCGATTGCCGAGGATGGCGTAGTTGAAGAGCCAGGAGAATGTAGTGATGGGACGGTAGAAGTCGATGTCGCCGTTGGGCCACCAATAGGTGTGGTCGAGGATCAGGCGGATGTTTTCGGGTGTTGCTTCGTGGACGCGCGGGTCCTGCAGGATAAGGCCGCGGTTATCCACCACGAAACCGCTGTCGAATGAATTCGCGTAGGCGGCCAGGGCGATCAG
Organism: Terriglobia bacterium; assembly: GCA_963719785.1. GTDB lineage: Bacteria > Acidobacteriota > Terriglobia > Bryobacterales > Bryobacteraceae > BOG-234. The sequence goes on along the minus strand of CAVRCX010000013.1, from coordinate 601,275 downwards.
CACGAGTGCCAGGGCGGACAGCAGGCGCCAGGAATGGACAGGCGGAAGCGCCTGTCCCACATTAGAGGGGGATGTTTCCATGTTTTTTCCTGGGCATGGTGTCTACCTTCGTTTCGAGCATGCGCAACGATTTGATCAGACGAACCCTCGTTTCTCTAGGTTCTATAACATCGTCGATATAGCCATGTTCCGCCGCCACGAATGGACTGGCGAAGCGCTGGTTGAATTCGGCGATTTTCTGGGCTCTGACTAATGCATCTCCTCCCGCTAATTCACGCCGGTAGACGATATTCACCGCGCCTTCCGCGCCCATTACAGCAATCTCGGCGCTGGGCCACGCCAGGTTCACATCGGTCCGCAGATGCTTCGACCCCATCACACAATAAGCGCCTCCATAAGCTTTGCGCGTGATCACGGTTATTTTAGGTACGGTAGCTTCGGCATAAGCATAAAGTAACTTAGCTCCGTGACGAATGATGCCGCCGAACTCCTGTGCGGTGCCGGGTAAGAATCCGGGGACGTCTTCGAACGTAATTATGGGGATGTTAAAGGCGTCGCAAAAGCGCACGAAGCGGGCGCCTTTCACCGATGAGTCAATATCGAGACAGCCGGCCAGAAACCCGGGCTGATTGGCGACGATTCCCACCGGGCGTCCATCGAGCCGTGCGAAGCCAACCACGATGTTGCGGGCGAAATGCTCGTGCACTTCGAAGAACCACCCATCGTCGACGACGCGGTGAATAACGTCTTTAATGTCGTAAGGGAGATTCGATTCGGCGGGAACAATACGGTCGAGTTCGGCGTCGGCGCGATCGATGGGATCGGAACAGGGGCTGCGCGGGGCGTCGTCGCGATTATTCTGCGGCAGAAAGCTCATCAGTTCGCGGATCATGCGGACGCAATCGGCATCGTCCTGGGCGATGAAATGGCCCACTCCGCTGACCGAATTGTGAGTCATGGATCCGCCGAGTTCTTCCTTGGTGACGTCCTCGTGGGTGACGGTCTTGATGACGTCGGGCCCGGTGACGAACATATAGCTGGTGTCGGCAACCATGAAAGTGAAATCGGTGATGGCGGGCGAGTATACGGCGCCTCCCGCACAGGGTCCCATGATGGCGGAGATCTGCGGCACCACGCCGCTGGCGAGCGTATTGCGCAGGAAGATATCGGCATAACCGCCGAGCGAAACCACGCCTTCCTGAATGCGCGCGCCGCCGGAATCGTTGAGCCCGATAATGGGCGCGCCGACTTTGAGGGCGAGGTCCATCACCTTGCAGATTTTGCGCGCGTTGGTTTCGGAGAGGGAGCCGCCGAATACGGTGAAATCCTGGGCGAAGACGTAGGTGGGGCGTCCGTCGATGCGGCCGTGGCCGGTGACGAGGCCGTCGCCGGGGATGACCTGCGAGTCCATACCGAAGTCGCGGCAGCGGTGTTCGACCAGTTTGTCGAGTTCCTCGAAGGTGTCTTCGTCGAGCAGCAGTTCGATGCGTTCGCGGGCGGCGAGTTTGCCTTCCCGATGCTGGCGTTCGCGGCGTTCGAGACCCCCACCCTCCTCGGCGGCGGCGTGGCGGCGGCGCAGTTCTTCAAGGCGATTCATAAAGTTGAGGGTATCGCGTGGGGTTGGTTCTTTGCGCTACCATCTGGATGAGAGTTGTCCCGACCATGAGTATCGCCAGCGATCTTCGCCTGACTAACGCCGATCTGGAAGCAATGCCGGAGGACGGCAACCGGTACGAATTGATCGATGGAGAACTATACGTGTCCAGCGCACCCAGCTACCTTCACCAAAGCATACTGATGAATATCGGGATTGCTTTTAACGACTACCTGCGGGAGCACCCGATCGGCCGCGTTACTCCAGGCGTAGGCGTGATCTTCGACGAATACGACGGGGTGATCCCGGATCTTGTCTTCGCAACCAACGAGCGGATCAGGAAGACATTGATTGGGGGGCGGTTCCGCGCGGCGCCGGAGATTGTGATCGAGATCCTTTCGCCGGGCGCTTCGAATGAGAAGAGGGACCGGCATATCAAGCGCAGCCTGTTTGCCTTGAAGGGGGACGGCGAGTACTGGATAGTGGATCCGGAAAATCGCTGCGTCGAGGTTCATCGCCGGAATCAGGCTGGCGAATTGGTGTTCGAGAAGACGCTGATGCAGTGCGATGAACTGACCTGCGCGGCGCTTCCTGGGTTCAGCGTCCGGGTCGACTCGCTATTTGTATAAGGCCTGCGACGGGTCCGGCGCGGTTGTACGATTCAGTACATGCTACAGTTATAGGAATGACGACCCAGGACATGCTCACTATAGCTGTTTTGGTGACCGTGGTTTTGGTCGCCCTGCTCTTTCCAGGTGGCCCCGGCACCCCGCGACGGTTTAAGATTTTCGATGCGGCTCGGTGACGGATTCAGTGAAGACCTATCGCATTGTCGTATTCCCGGGTGACGGGATTGGCCCTGAGGTTATGGCCGTGGCGCTGCGCGTCCTCAAAGCGGTCGAATCGGCATCGCTCAAATTCGAATTCATCGAGCACCCCATGGGCGCGGCGCACTTTCAGGCCACGGGCGAGGTGCTTCCGCCGTCCGTTCTCGACGATTGCTTTAAGGCGGATGTGGTTTTCCTTGCCGCGCTGGGGCTGCCGGATGTGCGCCGTCCCAATGGCACGGAAGTCCAGCCGGAGATGATGATGGGGCTGCGGCGAGAACTCGATCTCTACGCGGCGGTGCGTCCGATCAAGCTGTATCCGGGAGTTTCGAGCTGCCTGCGCGACGTGAGCCGCGGCATCGACATGATTGTGCTGCGCGAGAACACGGAGGGTCTGTTTGCCTCTTACGGGGGTGGCGCTTCCGTGGGGGATAAGGTCAGCACCGACACGATGGTGATCACGCGCCATGGGACCGAACGTGTAGTTGAGTTTGCCTTTCGCATGGCGAAACGACGCGGCAAGAAAGTCACTTGCGTCGATAAGGCGAACGTGTTTCGCAGCCAGGCGTTTTTCCGGAAGGTTTTCTTTGAGGTGGCCCAGTGGCATCCTACGGTGGCGGCCGATGCGGCGCATGTGGACGCGATGGCGCTTTTCATGGTGCAGAATCCGTGGGATTACGATGTGCTGGTGATGGAGAATATGTTCGGCGATATTCTCTCCGATCTGGGCGCGGGTTTGGTGGGTGGATTGGGGCTGGCGCCTTCTGGTGAGATCGGTAGTCAGCACGCGATGTTTCAGCCTTCGCACGGGAGCGCTCCGCAATTGGCGGGGAAGAATCTGGCCAATCCTTTGGCTACGGTTCTGTCGGCTTCGTTGATGCTGGATTGGCTGGGGGAGTCGGGTGCGGCGGCGCGGATTGAGGATGCCGTGGCTTGCGTTCTGGAGCGTGGGGAAATTCGGACTCGGGACATTGGCGGGAATTGCGGTACTGCCGAAGTTGGCGAAGCTGTGCTGGGAGCGCTGTAGCGCGCGCTACGCGGCGACTGAGGCGGCGATTTCTTTGACCAGGCTTGACACGAAGGATTTGGCGTCGCCAAAGAGCATCAGCGTATTCGGCATGTAGTAGAGCTCGTTATCGATGCCCGCGAAGCCGGCGCTCATGCCTCGCTTGATGATCATTACCGTGCGCGCCTTATAAGCATCGAGGATCGGCATCCCCGCGATGGGACTGCCCGGATCGTTCTTCGCGGCCGGATTCACGATGTCGTTGGCGCCGACGATCAGCGCCACGTCCGTCATGCCGAGCTCGGAATTGATATCGTCCATCTCGACCAGCTTGTCGTAAGGGACGTCGGCTTCGGCCAGCAGCACGTTCATGTGGCCGGGCATGCGGCCAGCTACCGGATGAATGGCGAAGCGCACGTCCACGCCGCGTTTGGTGAGGACGTCGTGCAGTTCGCGGATCTTATGCTGAGCCTGCGCCACGGCCATTCCATAGCCGGGAATAATGACAACGCTGCGGGCATCTTCGAGTATGGAAGCGGCTTCTTCCGGACTCGCCGAGCGCACGGGCCGCGCTTCACCGCCGCCGGCTGAAGTCTGCAACTGCCCGAAGGCCCCGAAGAGCACGTTGGTGAACGAGCGGTTCATGGCGCGGCACATGATGATGGAGAGGATCAGGCCGGAGGAGCCGTCGAGCGCGCCGGCGATGATCAGCAATTTGTTATCGAGGGCGAATCCCATAGCGCTGGCCGAGAGCCCCGCATAGGAGTTGAGCAGCGCGATCACGGTAGGCATGTCGGCGCCGCCGATGGGGATGATCAGCAGCACGCCGAAGGTGAGAGCGAGGCCGACAAAGATGGGGAACAGCACGGTGTTTTCGGGATTGATCACCAGTGCCACCGCAAGCCCCGCAGCCAATCCGAAGAGCCCCAGGTTTACGAAGTTCTGGCCTTTATAAGTGATGGGCCTTGAGGGCAGTAGTTCGTGCAGTTTGCCGAAAGCCATCAGGCTGGCCGTGAAGGTAAGAAATCCCAGCAGGATTTCAATCGACAGCGCCACCATGGTGAAGCCGTGCGGGAAGCGCCGGTAATATTCCGCGGTGCCGATCAGCGCCGAAGCCAGCGCGCCGCATGCCTGCGAGATCGCGGTGCGCTGCGGGACGTGCGTCATAGGCATCAGGACCGCGAGAGGGATGCCGATGGCCGTGCCGATCAGCAGCGCGATAACAATCCATTCGTAGTTGACGACTTCATGGCGGAGCAGGGTGCCCACTACCGCGAGCAGCATGCCGACTTCGCCCGAAATTACGCCGCGGCGCGCCGTGGCGGGAGCGCTCATCCATTTCAGAGCGAGGATGAAGAGAGCGGCGGCGACCAGATAGAGCCAGGGATAAATTCCGGAACTCATTTCTTGTGCGGCTCCCGCTTCTTGAACATCTTCAGCATGCGGTCGGTGATGAGATAACCGCTTACCAGGTTGGTAGTGGCCGAAACCACGGCGATGAAGCCGAGCACACGCGACAGGGTAGACGCGTGATCTTCGCCGCTGATGAGGATGGCGCCCACCACCGAGATGGAGGCGATGGCGTTGGTCAGCGACATCAACGGTGTGTGGAGCAGGGGGAAACTCTGCGGATGAGCTCAAAGCCGAGGAAGGCCGCGAGCATGAATACATATAAACCGAATTCGTAGTTCAAGAACTTGCTACCTCTTCTCCCACCAGGCTGGCGACACGCGGATGAACCACCTTGCCCTGATGGGTCACCAGCGTTTCGCGGATGATTTCGTCGGTCGCGTCGATGGTAATGGCGCCGTCCTTCACCAGGGTGCGGAGCAGGTTGACGATGTTGGTGGCGTACATCTGGCTGGCGTGATACGGCGCTCGCGAAGCCAGGTTGGTGGGGCCCAGAATGGTGACGCCGCGATGGACGACGGTTTCGCCGGCGCGCGTGAGCTCGCAATTGCCGCCGCGTTCGGCCGCGATATCGACGATCACGGAACCCTGCGCCATCGATTCCGCCATCTCGCCGGTAATCAGAATGGGAGCTTTGCGGCCGGGCACGGCGGCGGTGGTAATGACGACATCCTGCTCGCGCAGAACCACGGTGAGCAGTTCGCGCTGGCGTTTATAGAAGGCTTCGTCCATGGCCTTGGCATAGCCGCCCTTGTCTTCTCCGCCGGCGGTTTCGAGATCGAGGACGACGAATTTCGCGCCGAGGCTTTCGATCTGTTCGCGCACCGCGGCGCGCAGATCGTAGGCCGAAACTACCGCGCCCAGACGCTTGGCGGTGGCGATGGCCTGCAATCCGGCGACACCCGCACCGAGGATCAGGACCTTCGCCGGGGTAATAGTGCCGGCGGCCGTCATCATCATGGGAAACATTTTCGGCAGCGTGCCGGCGGCCATCAGAACCGCTTCGTAGCCAGCGATGCTGGCCATGGATGAGAGGGCGTCCATGGTCTGTGCACGGGTGATGCGGGGGACCATTTCCATGGCGAAGAAAGATACGCCCGCCTCGGCAAGGTCGGAGCATTCGCGCAAGGAGGTCAGCGGATCGCCGAAGCCGATGACGATTTGGCCGGCGCGCAGCAGTGGAATATCGGCGCGTCCGTGAATCGGATTCGAGCCTGGCGTGCGGGCCTGGGCGATGATGTCGGCGGCGGCGAAAACCTCCTGGCGGGTGCCGAGCCGGACTCCGCGCCGCGCGTATTCATCGTCCGTAAAACCGGCTTCGAGGCCCGCGGAGTATTCGACGATGACTTCGAACTTGGCGAAGTTTTTACCGCCGGTAATCAGGGCATCGCAAGCTCGCGGCGTGAGGGCAACCCGGCGTTCTCCGGGAAAAGTCTCGCATGGAACTCCGACTGTGGCAGGCATGAACCTCGGTTAAGAATGATAATATCGCGCGGCCTTCGATGGGTCGTAATAAGGACCACAGGGGCACGGAATCGTCACGGCGCCCAGATGGAGCGGACTTCGGGTTGGCGCCCCGCCCAAACCGTCCAGACAGCGAGCAGAATCAACACCAGCCAGATGACGATCCACGCGATTTTGTTCAATTTACCCTCAATGGTCAAATGGAACTTCAGTCCGTTCCTACCGCGAAGTTTAAAGCATGGTCAACATCAGCGACAACCTGAGTCTCGCCGTCGACGCCATCCGCGCCCACAAACTTCGCGCCGCCCTGACCATTCTGGGCCTCACCATGGGAGTCGCCACGCTGGTCACCGTCATGACCCTGGTGCAGGGCGCCAATACCTACGTGAAGGACAAGATCGCTAACCTCGGAACCGACGTATTCCGCATTGCCAAAACCCCCTTCGCCGTGGTCGACTTCACCGTAGCCGTCAAGGCGCTGAAGAACAAGAACATCGATAAAAGCGATCTCGATGCCGTTGCCGAACTCTGCCGTGCCTGCGAACTGGTGGGCGCTTCGGCCAACGGGACTCTTTCAGTCCAGTATCAGAACAAGCAGGTGGATGACGTAACTATCTACGGCTACTCGCCGAACATGGCCGACATCGATACCCGCGTGCTCGAACAGGGCCGTTACTTCACGCCCAGCGAAGATCGCCATGCGGCTTACGTTTGTATCATCGGCGCCTCAATTGTGGATCAATTCTTCCAGGGTACTAACCCGGTGGGACATAACATCCGCACCGGCGCGCAGGAGTTCACCGTAATCGGCACGTTTCAGAAGCTCGGCTCGGTGCTGGGTCAGGATCAGGATAACTTCGTCATGATCCCTCTGAACACTTATCTGAAGGTAAGAGGATCGCGTTCCTCCCTTACGCTGGAGATAAAAGCTTCGGGAGGAGATAAGACCTTCAACGCCGCGCAGGATGAAGCCCGTGTGATCCTGCGTTCCCGGCGCCATGATGGGCCGGATCAGGAAGACAGCTTCTTCATCGGCACCGCGCAAAGTTATATCTCGCTCTGGCAGAGTATCAGTGGATCTTTCTTCGCCGTCTTCGTCATGGTGAGTTCCATCTCAGCCGTGGTAGGCGGCATTGTCATCATGAACGTGATGCTGGTAAGTGTCACTGAGAGAACGCGCGAAATCGGTGTGCGGCGGGCGTTGGGCGCCACGCAGAGGGATATTCTGTCGCAGTTTCTCACGGAAAGCGTCATTCAATGTCTGGTCGGCGGCGCCATCGGGATCGGCATCGGATTCGCCTGCGCTACTGCGCTGCGCACTTACACTTCATTCCCCGCTTCTGTGCAACCCTGGGTGGCGATGCTCGGAGTATTCCTGAGTTCTATCATCGGTCTGTTCTTCGGGATCTATCCGGCGCGCAAGGCGGCGCAACTGGATCCCGTCAACGCCCTTCGGACGGAAATAGGATGACCCGCACCGAGTTAGCTGAAAATCTGTCAGTCGCTCTCGACACGCTGCGTGCTCGCAAGGTACGCTCCGGCCTGACCATCCTCGGTATCGTAATCGGCGTGACCTCCGTAATCGCCGTAGCATCCATCATCGATGGACTGAACGGCGTAATCAAAGAACGAGTCGCGCGCCTCGGATCGAAGACTCTCTTCATCACGCGCTTTCCCGCCGGCCAGGGCCCGGGACGCCTGTCCCAGAAGATCCGCGACCGTAAGTATCTACTCGATGAAGACGCGCAATATATCGAAGAAACCTGTCCCGCAGCCGCCTATGCCACGGTCTTCGGCCAGCGCATCAACCTGGGCGAACAGAACGACGAAATCCGCTATAACGACGCCCACGTGGAGCGGTTCATTCTGCGCGGCACGCAGCCCGAATACGTCAAGGCCTTTCCGCTCTTCGCCATTCAGGAAGGCCGCTTCATCAGCGATTACGATGAAGAGCACGCGCGCAGCGTTGTGGTAATCGGCCGCGCCATCGCCGAATCGCTGTTCCCGCAGGTCGATCCTATCGGCAAGCAGGTCCGTCTCGATGGCCGCTGGTATGAGGTAATCGGCGTCTTCGAGCCCGATCAGGGACTGTTCTCGCAATTCGGCGTGGATCAGTTCGCCTGTATTCCCATGAGCAATTTCCGCAAGAGCTTCCCCGAGGTGAAAGAGCGCTTCATCGCGGTGCAGGGGAAAGACGAGTACACACTTCAGCAGGTGAAGGATCAGGTGGAAGAAGCCATGCGCCGCAAACGCCACGTGCCCCACAACGCGGAAAACGATTTCGAAATCTCCGATCCGGATTTTCTCAGCGCCTTGTGGAATCAACTCACCGGCGCGCTGGTACTGCTCACCGGGATCATCAGCTCCATCGGCTTGTTGGTGGGCGGCATCGGCGTCATGAACATCATGCTGATCTCGGTCACCGAGCGCACCAGCGAGATCGGTCTGCGCAAAGCGGTGGGCGCGCGCAAAGCGGATATTCGGGTCCAGTTCCTGATGGAAGCCATCACGCTCTCCGGCATCGGCGGGTTGATCGGCATCCTCATGGGGGCACTGATCGCCTTCACCGTCAGAACAATTTTGCCCGCCGTTCCCGCCGTGGTCTCGCCGTTATGGGTTACGCTGGGTGTGGCGATTTCCGTTGGGGTGGGCCTGTTTTTCGGCTACTATCCGGCCAACCGGGCGGCCAATCTGGATCCGATAGTATGTTTGCGCTACGAGTGATTACGGCGGCCATTGCCATGGGCGCGTGCACGCTTGCATTTGCGCAGACGGCGGAACCTGTCTTCCGCAACACCACCACGCTGCAATCCGTCCCCGTTCGCGTCCTCGATAAAAACGGTAACGACGTCTACGGTCTTACCGCCCCGGATTTCACGTTGCTCGATAATGGCAAGCCCCAGCCGATCGCGTTCTTCGCCAACGGGCGCGTGCCCTTGAGCCTCGCCGTTCTGCTCGACACCAGCCGCAGTATGGATTTCGGCGGCAAACTGGCGCGCGCCCGCGAGTTCATCGCCCCGTTGCTCAACGCCAACCATCCTGACGACGAGATTTTCTTCATGCCGTTTACCGATCGGGTGCAGGCGTTCGAGAAGGTGACGGCCGGTCAAACCGCGCGTCCGCCGGCCCGCAAGATCGGCGCCGATAGCGGAGGGACGGCATTTTACGATGCGCTCGCCTCCGCATTTTGCCATCTGCGCGCGGCGAAAAACGTCCTGCAGGCCATCGTGATCGTTACCGACGGCGCCGATCAGCACAGCCACCTGAATCTCGACCAGTTGATCGCGTTGACGCAATCCTCCAATGCGCAGATTTTCACCATCGGACTTTTTGAAGACTACGAGTACTCGGTCTTTCGCGAAGGCGAGAAGACGGTGACGCTGTTGGGGGAGCACGATATCGATAACCCGGTCGTCGTCTTCGATCGCCTGGCAAAGGAGTCCGGCGCGGAATCCTTTTTCCCGCACTCCGACGACGATTTGAAGAAATCGATCGCGCGCATTCAGGCCATCCTGCAGGCGCAATACACGCTGGCGTATTATCCGCATGACGCAGGCCGTTTTCGCCGCATCGACGTCAAGGTCCGCCGCAGTGGAGTGCGCGTTCTGGCGCGTCGCGGAGTGGGCGCGGAGGAAGCGGGGAGCCTTGTCCGCTTCAGCGCTTCGTCATGCGAAGTGTCGCCGCAGGATTACCCGTATCCCTGGGAAACCCGTACGACGAAGGCCCCATCCGGCGCGCTCGTATACAGCGAGGATTTTTCCAATCCGGCCTCGGGATGGCCCATTCGCCGCGAACAAAAGCCGCACGAGCAGCAGACGAGATCTTATCGGCAAGGCTCCGCAGGCATGCTGATCGGAGAGGGCGCTCCGGCGGTCGTTTCGGAATACCGGCCCGGTTTGCGCTACATAGACGGAGGATATGAAGTGGCGCGCACCAATCCGCCGCAGGGCAACGCAACCGCCAGCGGGACCGTGGTCGCATACGGCCCGTCGTGGAGCGATTTCCGCGCCTCCATCAATGTCGAGACGGACTGGGCCCGGCCTGGTGAGGAATGGTTCGGCACCCAGGCGGGTATGATCTTCGGACTTTCCGAGTCCGGCTACTGCGCTTTGCTGTTGAGGGGCACGGGAGAGAAAAACAAGAGCGATATCGCCTACGCGCTGATCCGAACGAGCCTCCCTGGCGGTCAGGCTTCGAAGTTGATTCCCTGGACCAACATCCCCGGTGGTCGCTCCCGCATGCATAAACTTTCGGTGGAGCGCCGCAAAGGCCGGATCACGGTGCTGATTGACGACCAGCCAGTGCCGGTGTCAACTGTGGCCGAACGCACGCTCGATCACGGCTTGGTGGGGTTCGGATTATTCGGCGAGGGGCGCGCCGTGTTCCGCGAACTCAACGTGGAAAGCCTCCCCTAAGGGGTGGGCTGCGATAGCTGCGCTTCCGGCGGGCTGGGAAAACGCAGCTGTCGCCGCACGTCGTGTTTCCACAGAGACTGGACGCTAGAATAAGAAATGCCCGCATGGTTCGAGACGGAATCTATTACGCACTAGCGTTTACCGCCGCCGGCGCCTTCGTCTGGTGGTTGACGAACCCTTTGCCGGCGAGTCTGTTGTTCCTCGTGGGCGCGTTCTGCGCGTGGTTTTTCCGCGATCCCGAACGCTTGCTGCCCGTCGGACCCGTGGCGCTTTCGCCCGCCGACGGCCGTGTGGTGGCAGTCGTCGCCGAGGGCGACCGGCAGACGCGCATCAGTATCTTCCTGAATATTTTCGACGTCCACGTCAACCGCGCACCCATCTCCGGCATCATCACCGACGTCACTTACCAAAAGGGCCGCTTCCTGGTGGCCAGCCGAGCCATTGCCTCGGCGGAGAACGAACAGAACATCGTCACCATCCGCGCCGAAGACGGAACCAAGGTGGTCTTCAAACAGATTGCGGGGCTGATTGCGCGGCGCATTATCTTCGATAAAAAGGTGGGCGATTTCGTGCAGGCGGGCGAGCGCGTGGGCATGATCAAATTCGGATCGCGCGTCGACGTTCTCTTCGGGCCCGAATGGCGCGTGGAAGTTTCGCCCGGCATGCGCGTGGCTGCCGGCACCAGCGTATTGGCCCGGCGCGCCGGTGAAGTGGTGCTCGCCGAGCCGCTCGCCGCGGCCCTGGTTGAGGAGGCCGCGCTCTGCCGGACCTAGATTTGCGGGAAGGAGCCCCACCGGAGCGAAAACGGCCTCCCCGCGCCGCCTACGCCCTGCCCACTCTGTTCACGGCGGGCAATATTTTTCTCGGCTACCTCTGCATCCTGCGCTCCATTCAGGGCGCTCTGACCTACGCCTCGAATCCCAGCCAGGCTGCCCTCGATTTCGAGGTTGCCGCCAAGACGATCGGTTTCGCCTTCATCCTGGATGGGCTCGACGGCCGCATCGCGCGCATGACCAACACCACCAGCGAATTCGGGCGCGAAATGGATTCCCTCGCCGACATCATCAGCTTCGGCATCGCGCCGGCGATTCTGGCTTACGTCTGGGGCGTGCAGTTTATCGGCAGCGATCTGGGCAGCCGCTCGCTCGATCATATGCAGCGCGCCGGTAAATTTCTCGCCTTCCTGTTCCTGATCTGCGGCGCGTTGCGCCTCGCACGCTTCAACGTTCAGAAGAACCCCATCCCCAAAAATCCCGGCGTTCCGCACCGGAAATACTTCGTCGGCCTGCCCATTCCGGCGGCAGCAGGTATGGTGGCAGCGGTGGTGTTCGCGTTCGATAGTTACCCCATCACCGAATTTTACTGGTCAATCGTCTGGATGGCGCTGCTGGCGCTGCTGTCGTTCCTGATGGTCAGCACGTGGCGCTACTGGAGCTTCAAGGAACTCAATCTGTCGAGCCCGCGATCGCCGGTGCTGCTGGTGTTGATGGGTGGCGTGATCTTCGCCATCTGGAACTGGGCGCAACCCGTGCTGCTGATTCTGGCCAGCACATACGTGGCGAGCGGAATCCTGATTCGCGCCGGTGGAATTATCCGTAGATATTTCCGGCGGAAACCGCGGCCCGAACCTCTGCAGGAGACGCCGCTTGTCTGAAACCATAGCCCTGGTCGGGGGCGACACGCTGCTCGGCCGCGAGGTGCAGGATGTGCTGGCGGAATCGTCGCTGGGCGATCGTTTGCGTCTGGTCGCTGCCGAAGCCGAAGAAACGGGCAAGCTCACCGAGATCGACGGCGCGGCCGCATTCCTGACCAAACTCGAACCCGACGCCGTGGAGGACGCCGCAGTCGTGATCCTCGCAGGCACGCACAAGTCGTCAACCGAAGTGCTCGACGCCAAACCTTCGGGCCTGATTGTGGATCTCACCTACGTCACCGAAGACGATCCGGAAGCCTGTGTACGCGCGCCCCTGGCCGAAGCTCCCGATTACGATGCGGATCTTTCCGGTCCGCAGGTGGTGGCGCATCCCGCCTCGACGGCGATCGCCGTGGTGCTCGAACGTCTGCACCGCACCTATCCGATCTCGAACGCCATCGTGCACATCTTCGAGCCCGCCAGCGAACGCGGCAAACCTGGTATCGACGAATTACAGCAGCAGACGGTGAACCTGCTCTCTTTCCAGCCGCTGCCGAAAAAAGTATTCGACGCGCAGTTGAGCTTCAACATGCTGGCGCAACTGGGCGAGGAAGCGGCCGAGCCCCTGCAGGAGATCGAGGAGCGCATCGAGCGGCACCTGGCCACGCTGCTCGACCGCGGCGACGGCGTTCCCATGCCTTCGCTGCGGCTGATTCAATCGCCGGTTTTTCACGGCTACAGCTTTTCGCTCTGGATCGAATTCGATGAAGCTCCGACTCCCGCCGAGATTGAAGATGCCGTGATGGGCGATCCCATCGACGTACGCGGCGGCAGCCTCGAACCACCGAACAACGTCGCCGCGGCGGGGCAGCGTGGAATCTCCATCGGCGCCGTTACGCCGGATCGCAATAACGGCAATGCGATCTGGATGTGGATGGTGGCCGACAATCTGCGCCTCAGTGCGGACAATGCGGCCATGATCGCGCGGGCTGTGTTATGAGGTCCCTGGCGGGTCTTTTGGTGCTGGCGCTGGCGGGATGCGGCTATCACGTCGCCGGCAGTACGAACCTGTTGCCCACTGAGATTCATACGATTGCCATCCCGCCATGGGCCAATGCCACCACGCAGTACAAGCTCGCCGGCTATATGGCGGAAGCGCTGTCGCGTGAGATGATTACCCGCACCCACTATAAGATCGTGGCCGATCCGTCGAAGGCCGATGCCACGCTCACCGGCAGTATTGCCAACATGTTCAGCAACGCCACTACTTACGACGTCGTTACCGGACGCAGCACGGGCGCGCAGGTCATCGTGCAGATTCAGATACGTCTGGTGGCTAGAGACGGCAAGGTCCTGTTCATTCGGCCCAATCTGGAGTTCCGCGACCGCTATGAAATCAGCGTGAATCCAGGGCAATATCTGGATGAGAGCCAGGGCACGCTGCAGCGCCTGAGCCGCGACGTTTCGAGAACCATAGTGAGTTCGGTGCTGGAGAACTTTTGAGCCCGGCCCAGTTTCTCTCCCGCATCAAGCGTAACGACCTGCCGCCTGTCTGCCTCTTCCTCGGTCAGGAAGGTTACAATCGCAAGCGCTGCCGAGCTGCATTGGTGGCCGCCTGCCCGGTTGAGATGGAACAGCTGGACTTATCCGAAACCTCCCTCGCCGCCATCGTGGACGATGCGCGAGCCATGTCGCTCTTCGCCGCCGAACGCCTGATCTTTGCCGTAAATGCGGAAGCGGCCCTGCCCCGATCAACCCGCACCGCGGCGTCCACCGGAGAAGACGAGAGCGAGGAGGGCACCGGCGCGGGAACGACGGGAGACGCGGCGATCCTCCAGGCCTACGTGAAAAGCCCCACCCCCGGAGTGACGCTGATCTTCGAAGCCACGCGCTGGGATCTGGACGGCGAGGATAAAGCGAAGAACGAACGCGTCCGCAAATTCTACGGAGCCGTCACCGAAGTAGTTGAATTCCGCCGCTTCACTCCGGATGAGGCGCGCGGAGAACTCGACCGCATCGCGCGCGCCGCCAATGTGCGGCTCGAACCGGCTGCCGCCGAAGCTTTGGTGGAGGCCCTCGCCGCGGACGTAGGGCGGATTGCGGTCGAAATCGAAAAGCTCTCGCTCTATGGCAAGCCGGTCACGGCGGACGATTTGCCTCTGTTAGTCCCGGACGCGCGGCAAAGCACCATCTTCGCGCTGGTGAACGCGCTGGGACGCCGCGACCGCGCACGTTCTCTCGACACGCTCGATTCGCTTGTGCGCGAAGGAGAATATCTGCCCCTGGCGCTGACGTTCCTCGCCACCCAATTCCGCATGGCGCTGGTGGTTAAAGAGTCGAATCTCCGCGGCGCATCGCAGGTACAGGGGCATTTTGCGAAAGCCGGTATTCCCATGTGGGGTTCCCGCGCTGAACAGGTATCGCTCACGGCAACGAAATTTTCCCGCGAGCAATTAGAGCGAGGATTGAAGCTGATCTTCGAAGCGGATCGCGACTTACGCAGCGCCCGCCCCGACGATCGTACTGTGATGGAGAACTTCGTAGTCCGGCTTTGCGCTTAGCGCCACACCCGGATGTTTCGGGGCGTTTACAATCTGGTTCCGATCCGATGGCTGACACAACCTGGAAATACAGCAGGCTTTTCACGATTCTGAAATACGGACGGGATAACGTGGTTAGGTTATGGGCAGATCGATCAGATTCACCTCGCATCGTCACGCAGCATTGCTCGTTCTATTCGTTTTTCTCCAGGCGCTGACGCCGGGCGGTTTGCAAGCGCAAGTGGATCGTACGGCTATTACCGGAACGGTGACGGACCCGCAGGGAAATCGAGTCCCCCAGTCTACGGTTCGCGCCACCGAGAGCGCCACGGGTTTTCAGCGCGAAACGCTCACCACGTCCCAAGGGGCCTACGAGCTGCCCGGTCTCCCGCCAGGCATTTACTCGGTGCAGTTTCTTAAAGCGGGCTTTGCGGCCATTACCGTCCAACGTGTGGAACAGCTGGTGGGACAAACAAGGACGCTGAACGCCCAGCTGGAACTGGCGGGCGCTAAACAGCAGACTACGGTGACCGAAGCTCTGGTGGAACTCGACAAGGTGGACGCGACGGTCGGCACCGCGATCGAGACGATCCAGCTCGACGATCTGCCGATCAACGGCAGGGGTTGGGCGACACTGACGGCGCTCGCTCCGGGCGCCATCGATAACGGGGCCGGCGATCAAAGAACTATTCGCTTCGCGGGGCACGGGCTGGACGACAACAATCTCACGCTCGACGGAATCGACGCGACCGCCGTTTACAACCAGGAACAAAGAGAGTATATGCGCCTGAATATTCCTCTCGATTCCATCGCGGAATTCCAGGTGCAGTCGCAGAATTTCGGCGCGGACACGCAGAGCGGAACGGCGGGCGGACAGGTTATTGTCGTTTCACCCTCCGGCAGCAACACTTTTCATGGGCAGCTGTTCGATTACTTCCGGAATAACGCGCTCGACGCGCGATCGCCTTTTGACGGAGCTTCTCCCGACCCGTTTCTGCTGAATCAGTTCGGAGCCGGGTTTGGCGGGCCCGTTGTTCACTCCAAAACTTTCTTCTACATGAATTATGAGGGACTGCGGCAGAGACTGGACGGAACGCAGATCGGGCTGGTGCCGAGCCCCGCGTTCGCGGCCCAGACTTTGAGCACTTCGCCCGTGCTGGCGCCACTCCTGCAGGCCTTCCCCGCCGGTACTTCCCCCACTTCCAATGCCAGCGTGTGGAATTATGACGCGCCGGGGCGACAGGTCGACAACGAAGATTCGGGGATGATCAGGATCGATCATTACTTTTCCGATCGCACAAATGCTTTTGTGCGCTTCAGCTCGGATGAGGCAGTCGAGTCGGTTCCCTCCGGTAACCTTATAGTCAAGACCAACTACGACACCAAGTTCAACAACGGAGTGGTTTCACTTTCCCACGTGTTCGCTCCGACTCTCGTTAACGATCTGAAATTCGGAGTTAACCAATCCATCTATCACACGGCGAACGTTTCACCAATTCCGCTCACCGTCTCGGTATCCGGCTTCAGTTCTTTGACCGGATCTTCCACCACCGATTATCCTTCGAAAACGTTTGATCTGATCGATAACCTTTCCTGGGCGAAGGGTAAACACGTGATTAAGTTCGGCTATGAGACGCGATGGGTTCTGCTCAACCAGGGCACATCGCAAAGCGGGACATTGACCTATAACTCGACGGCCGCTTTTGAGACCAATAACATGGGCTCCGCTACTTATACCGCGATTCTGCCGTTGGTACGGCAGCGCAAGACGCAGTACTTCGGCTATGTGCAGGACGAGTGGAAAGTCACTGCCAATCTCACGATCACGGCGGGACTCCGCTATAACTTCTTCAACGCGCTGCATGCGCTGAACCACGACGATATACCGTTCGATTTCGCCACGTGCGGCGGTTACTGCCCCAATACCGATTCCTTCTTTCATCCACGCTACAACGATTTCGACCCACGCTTGGGAATTGCCTGGTCGCACGGCGATACGGTTCTACGCCTGGGAGCGGGCATTTATCACACGGATGGGCAGGAAGACGACCAGAACCTTCCGATATCTAATACCACCGACCGCTACACCTTCAGCAATGCGACGACATACCCCGGGCTTCCCGCGCTGTCTTATCCTTTGACTCCCTTCCTTCAATACGCGGAAGCCGGAGGACTTGGCGTAGTTACCCCGCGCGATCTGGATCGCAACCGGAAAGACGACTATGTAGCTTCATGGACGGCTTCAGTGCAGCGCAAGCTTCCTTTGAACATCGTCGGCACTGCGAGCTATCTCGGAAACAAAGGAACGGATGTTCTGACTACCACTTATACCAACCTGGTGAATCCGGCGACGGGCGTGGCCCCTTACCCGGCATTCGGTCCGATTACCTGGCGCGGCGACGTCGGCAACAGCACCTTCCATGCGCTGCAGTTCAACGTCCGACGAGCCTTTCAGAACGGCTTCCTGCTTTCGGGGAACTACATGTGGTCGCATTCCATCAACGACGGCAGCATCGGCGGCGGCGAATCCGACACGCCGCAGGACTCCTTCTGCAGAGCGTGCGATAAGGCGTCGAGCGACGACGACGTTCGCCAGGTATTCAATCTCTCCGCCGTTTATCAGCTGCCGTTTGGAGCGGGAAAGCCATATCTGAGCAGCCCCGGCGTGGTGCGGGCGGTATTGAGCGGGTGGACGATGAGCGGCATCGGCACATCGCAAACCGGGCTGCCGGTCAACATCAGCATTACCCGTTCCAATGCTTCCGTGCCGGGCAACGATGCCGTCGGCAGCCAGAGGCCGAATTATGTTTCCGGTGTCTCACTCACGCCTCCAGGCGGATCCACTCCGCAGGACTGGATCAACATCGCCGCCTTTTCCACGCCCGCTGCCGGAACGTTCGGCAATCTGGGCCGCAACGATTTTCGCGCTCCCGGCATCTCGGACCTGGATCTCGCGCTCGCGAAGGAGGTCTCGTTCACGGAACGAATAAAACTGCGCCTTCGAGCCGATCTGTTCAACGTTGTCAATCGCGCTCAGTACGGCGCCCCGAATGCCAACATATCGGTGTCCAACTTTGGCGCGATTACCAGCACGATCAGCAGCTATGCAACGGGCCGTGGGACGCCGCGCGAGTTCCAGCTATCGGGTAAGATCTCGTTTTAGGCGACTATTGCGTGCGGGTGTAGATCAGCGTTTGTTCGCCCGCCTTTTCGCCCCGCCGCACGCGCTTCAGGCTCCGGCCGCCCTCGATCAGGCTCCAGACCTCGGTCGATCGCAGGCGCTTACCGTCTTCGATCTCGAGGATATCGAACACCAGCGCCTCGTCTTTCCACACCACCTTCGAATGAAATTCGTCGCCATCGGAGCCAATGGATTTCGATTCCATCCCGTCCGTAGTGTAGTGCTGCAGAGCATGCCGCGTGGTCAGCCCCTTCGAGGTTGTCTCGACAACGAATTCAGGATCGCGATGCTCGATGCGCAGCGTTACGTCGCCACCACGCTTCGGCGTAGACTGCGCGTTATCTTGTTTCCAGGTTCCCGAGAAATCCGGCGCCGGTGCGTTTTGGGCCGCCGCGAGGCCAAACGCGGCCATGGCAATCATTAATACTCTCATCGGTTTCCAAGTCTACCGAAGAGATGTTGCGATTCGATGAGAATTAATGGCCGATGCTACGGGCGCGCAGTTCCTTCACGGCCTGGAACCAATCCTCATCCGGCGAACCTTCGGGGCGCCCGCGGGCCTCCCAGAGTTCGCGTGCGAGCCTGGCGATGTCTTCATGACCGAAGGCCGCTATGCCGTGTCCGACGGTTGGCTGCCGGCTCTCGTGGGCGTGCTCCGCGGCATGCTCGGCGAGTTGCATGGAATGCCCCTGATGGGCCTCGGCCACACGATGCTCATGCTCGGGAAGTTTCTCTAATTCGGCGGCGCGCTGGTGGTTCTCGTAATGCGAGCCGTTGTTATAACGGGTAGACATACGAATAGCTTTGCACGATGCGGCCCAAACCGGAAGTGAGACAATTTTCTTAGATGTCTCCCGTAACATATGTCCTGACATTCCTGGCCTGCGCCCTTTTTCTCTGCGCGCAGACGCTGCCCCGGCTGAGTTACCCGCCCGCTCCGAAGTCGGACCAGGTGGACGACTATCACGGAGTCAAAATCGCCGATCCCTACCGCAGCCTCGAAAATGCCGATGCACCCTCAACCCAGAAGTGGATCGAGCAGGAAAATGAACTGACTTTCTCGTGGCTGGCGAAGGTTCCGAACCGGGGGGCCATTCGCACCCAGCTCACCACTCTCTGGAACTACGAGAAATTCGGCGGGTTGTCCAAAGCCGGCAGCCATTACTTCTACTTTCATAACTCCGGTCTGCAGAATCAGGCCGTGCTCTATGTGATGGATTCGCTCAACGGAACGCCGCGCGAACTGCTCGATCCGAATACTTACCGCAAAGACGGCACGGCGGCGATCGATGGCGAATCGGTGAGCTGGAACGGCAAGCTGTACGGCTATGCGGTGGCGCAGGCCGGGTCCGACTGGGATGAATGGCGCGTGCGCGACGTGGCCACGGGTAAGGATCTGAGCGACCTGGTTCGCTGGTCCAAGGGAACGTCCATTTCCTGGGCCACTGACGACAGCGGCTTCTACTACTGTCGGTTTCCCGAACCGCCGCCGGAAAAGCTGCTGACGGTGGCGGCGCTCAACCAGAAGGTCTATTTCCACAAACTGGGCGATCCGCAGACGGCCGACAAACTAATTTATGCACGGCCCGAACATCCCGATTGGACGTTTGCGGCCGAGGTTATGGAAGGCGGCCACTACCTGATTCTGTTCATCGACACGGGCGTGCCGGGCAAGAACATGCTGTCGTTCCAGGATCTGAGCGTGGCGAATCCGCGCACCGTGGAGTTGATATCCACGCCGACCTTCGCGTACGATCCGATCGAAATATCCGGCACGATGCTTTATGTGCGGACGACAGATGGAGCGCCCCGGGGACGCGTGGTGGCGATTGACCTCAAAAGCCCGGAGCGCGCCCACTGGAAGGAAATTGTTGGGGAGAAGCCCGAGACGCTCGACAGCGTGCAGATGGCCGGTGGAAAACTGCTGCTGTCATATATGAAGGACGCGCATTCGACTGCCACCCTGGCCACACTCGATGGGAAGCCAGTCACCGAGATTGCCATGCCCGGATACGGCACGGCGGTATGGTCGGCCGCCCGTCTGCACGACAGTGAAATGTTTTATACATTTACCGGGTATACGATCCCGCCCGGCACTTATCGGCTGGACCTCAATACGGGGAAAAGCACCGTGGTGCGCCAAAGCAAGGTGGATTTCGATGCACCCGCCTATGAAACCCGGCAGGTGTTCTACAACAGCAAAGACGGGACGCGCGTACCCATGTTTCTCAGCTATCGCAAGGGCCTGAAGCTCGACGGTCTGAACCCCACTCTGCTTTATGCCTATGGCGGTTTTGATGTCGCGGTCACCCCCTCGTTCAGTCCGGCGATCGCCGAATGGATGCGTCTCGGCGGCGTTTATGCGGTGGCGAATCTGCGCGGTGGATCCGAGTATGGCGAAGCCTGGCATCAGGCGGGCATGCGTGAGAAGAAGCAAAATGTGTTTGATGACTTCATTGCCGCCGCCGAGTGGCTGATTGCCAACAAGTACACCTCGACTCCGAAGCTGGCCATTTACGGAGGCAGCAACGGCGGTCTGCTGATTGGGGCCGTCCTGAACCAGCGGCCCGAGTTGTTCGGCGCGGCCATGCCGGCAGTGGGCGTGATGGATATGCTGCGCTTCCAGAAGTTCGGTTTCGGCACGCAGTGGGTGGGCGAATACGGCAATCCCGAGAATGCGGAGGATTTCAGGTTTATTCGGCCCTATTCGCCGCTGCATAATATCCGGCGCGGCGTGAAGTATCCGCCGGTGCTGATAACCACCTCCGATCACGACGATCGCGTGATGCCGGGACACAGCCTGAAATACGCGGCCGCGCTGCAGCAGGCGCAGGCAGGCACGGCGCCGATCCTGATTCGAGTGGAAACGCGCGCCGGGCATGGCGCCGGCAAGCCGACTTCGAAAACCATAGACGAGTGGGCGGATCGATTGGCCTTCCTCGAAAGCGCCCTGAAGATGTAAAATCACAAAACGTGCCGGATCGACCCATCAGATTTTACGTTGTGAAGACAGGTGACAGCGTAGCCGTATGGCCCGCCCGCGAAGACCAGATCGCCGCTTTACTGGCTACGCGCGGCGGGGAGGTAGTGATCAGTTATGGGACCGAGCGGGATGCCGAGGATGCGCGGCAGCAATTGCTCAGGTCCGACTGAAACCTCTCGGGGAGATGCGGCGATAGCCGCGTCTGTTCTGTATAGGAAGATGCGGCTGGGAGCCGCATGTCTTTGGTAAAAGCGGTATCGCTGAAACGGGGTTGACCGCCGGCGAATACGAACTGTACGGCCAGTCTGGCAAATCCTGGTTTCGTAGAAATTCCTTTGCCAGCATCACCCCGACTGCCTAAGTGGCCTGCGCTCTTTTAGACCGAGTACACACGGCCCCGGTGAAGACCCAACAGAATCTGCACCAGCCGGTGCCCGATTAACTCGTGCAGCGTCAGCAGTTCTTTATTGGCCTCGAAAATCTCCCGCGGATCGTTGCTCTGGCACCCCGCGCCGGCACGAAGAGCATCGGAAGCTTCGCGAATCACGCTGTCTTCCATCACCTCGCCCGCCATCTCCCACAGCGTTATAAAGCGGTCTACCGCAGTCGGGAAACTGACTTTGAATACCCCGGAATTGCTGGTGGTGCGCGGCGGTTTGTAATCAAGATTGAACGGTCCGTTGTAGCCATGGCTGCGCAGCAGCACCAGCACATTCAGCCAGTCGAGCGGATTCACCAGGCCAACTGCGATATCCACGTCATGCTTGAGCCGGTAGCCGTCGTTGATATCGAAATGCCACAACTTGCCGGCAGTAAGGGCACGCGCCAGAGCGGCCCGCGGCGCACCACCCCACATCAGCTCGTGCAGATATTCCGGATTCAGCCCCACCATTTCCGGATGCGTCAGCAAACCGGAGGCAATAAATCCCAGCATGGCATCGCTGGTGGGCAGGAGTATTTCCGCCTGCGGCTCGAAAGGCTTGGCTTCGAGACAATGCTTCAGCGTGGGCCGTCCTTTCGCCCGCGCCACCTGAATATCGTGCTCGCAGGCCGCATTCAACGACTCCGCATACCACTTGAGCGTCTGCGTTTCCTCCACCGCCCCCTGGATTTGATAACCCAGCGAACCGGGCCAGTAGACGGCGAACTGCGCACCCAGTTCATGACCGATATCGACGGTATTGCACACCCGCCACGCCGCATATTTCCGAATCTCCGGAGACTCCGAAGCCGGGCTCGATGCGAACACCGCATGGTGGAAGGTTTCCGTCGTCACCATGGAACACGCCACGCCGTTTTCGGCCAGCGCCTTCTTGATTCGCGCCACAATTTCGTGCTGCCCGTCTTTGCCCAGCGCGTCGGCCGGAATCACGTCGGTATCGTGCGTGGTCCAGTGCGCGATGCCCATGGCGCCGAACTCGCGGATCACTTCTTCGAACGAAATCGGCCGGCGGGTAGGCGCATGGAAGAGCGCGTGGCCTTCGTAGGCCGCCGCCCATTGCGGACCTGAAATGAAGTACTTGCGGCGCGTGGCGGGCGCATACGCTCCGCCGCACGCGTCCGTCAAACGCGCTACCAGCGACTGCTGTTGCTCGGGGGATATGGGATTCATACTCGCGATCAGGATACCGCAACGGGTGTTAAACTGGCGGTTTGTCTGAAGTGTCTTCGCTGGCGCGAGCCGGGCGCTGGTTCCTGCATTCGGGAATTCAGGAAGCGTCGGGCGGAGTGGCCCGCTTCTATTTCGCCGAATTTCATAAGAACAGGCCGGTATCGACGGAGATAACAGGATACGCCGCCAGCGCCCTTGTGTTCCTCTATTCGACCACCGGCGAGGAGCGCTATCTCGACGGGGCGCGCCGCATGGTCAACTTTCTTTGCGAGCAAGCCTGGGACCCAGGGTCGAAGACCTTCCCATTCGAGTATCCGTATTCCTCGACCGCCTACTTCTTCGATTGCGGCATCATTGTGCGGGCGTTGCTGGCGGTTTGGAAATTGACTCGTGAATACCGTTTGATGGAGACCGCGATGGCGACGGCGCGAAGCATGATCGCCGATTTTCATTCCGGCAGCGACTATCATCCTGTTCTGCAGTTGCCCGCGAAAAAACCGGTGGCGCGCACCGCCAATTGGTCGCAATCCCCCGGCTGTTACCAAGCCAAAGCCGCGCTGGCGTGGCTGGAGATCGCCGATCTATCGGGCGAGGATTCGTTCCGCGATGCCTGGCTCGAGATGCTCGATGCCAGTCTTGCCACGCACCGCGACTTCCTCCCTGGCACCAGCGACAAGCCGCGTGTGATGGACCGGTTGCATGCCTACGCATATTTTCTCGAAGCGCTGTGGCCGGTGCTGGATCGGGCCGATTGCGTGGCAGCGTATCGCTATGGGCTGGATACGATCTCCGGTTATTTGAGGGAGATTGCGCCGCAGTTCGCGCGGTCCGATGTCTACGCTCAACTGTTGCGCGCGCGCGTTTACGGAGCGAAGGCGATCGCGGTGGATCGGATTGCCGCCGCCGAAGAAGCAGCGGCTCTCGCAGGATTCCAGGCATCGAGCGTGGACAAACGCGTGGATGGCGCCTGGTATTTTGGACGCCGAGACGGCAAGATGGTGCTCCACGCCAACCCGGTATCGACAGCATTTGCCATACAGGCCCTCGAAGTCTGGAGAGCTTTTGAGGCCGGAGAGACCGATCCGTGCCGGCAGCCCCCGATCTGATCAAGCTGCTATTTCTGTCGGGCAAAGCCCCGCTCAACGAAGCGGTGTTGAACCACTTCGCCGGGAGACTGCCCGAGCTGCCGCTTTACGTCGTAGCTGAGTTCAAACCGGATCGCGGCGTGTGGATTCCGTGGCACGTCAAGCGTGGATTCCGGCGGAATAAGGAGGCCATCGATGCCGTGCTGAACGGCAGGCGCATCCAATCCGCCGCCATTGTGCTCGAGAGCGGTACGGGGCTTGCACGCATGCGCACGGTTGCCGTAGCGTTGGCGCCGGCCAGGCTGATTGCCTATGACGAAGACCTGAACATTCTGCGGTGGCGGGACCTGCCGGCGTGGCTGTTGCGGAGGGCGAGACCAGGCCCAGGAACCCAGCGCTGGCTGCGCAGGATCGTCCATCCCGCCGAAGCCGAAATCCCAATAAGAGCAAGACTGGCCCAACTAAAAGGCCAAGTCCCAAGGTGGGGCAGATTGTCAATCTGCGGCCGATTGGCAATCGGCCCGAAGCGCCACCAGACCTCAGGGATAACCGTAATCGTCCCTTCTCGCGATGGCCGCAAGCTTCTTGAGCTGATGCTCCCACCGCTCCTGTCTCAGCTGTCCAATGGAGAAATCATAGTAGTAGACAACGGCTCAACCGACCAA
Organism: Terriglobia bacterium; assembly: GCA_963719785.1. Taxonomy (GTDB): domain Bacteria; phylum Acidobacteriota; class Terriglobia; order Bryobacterales; family Bryobacteraceae; genus BOG-234. Next base: position 576,860 of record CAVRCX010000013.1, on the reverse strand, counting down.
ACCGAATCCTGGCTGAAAAGCGAATATCCAGAAATCCGTGTGGTGGTTTCGACGGCCCCACTTTCCTTCGCCAAGGCTATCAACGCCGGCCTGAGCAAAACGCAATACCATCGAACACTTCTCTTCAATAACGACATGCTGGTAGAGCCAGGTTTCATCAAGGCTCTTGAAACCGCCTTCGAACGAATCCACAATCTCTTCTGCGCCACGGCGCAGATCTTCTTCCCGCCCGGGATCCGCCGCGAAGAAACCGGCAAAGCTGTATGGCGCCGCGAGAATCCGCTCGACTTTCCTGTGCGCTGCGACGACCCCATTCCCGGCGAAGACCTCACTTGGGTGGTTTACGGAAGCGGCGGCTGCTCACTTTTCGATACCGCGAAACTCCTCGACCTCGGCGGCGTTCCCGAAGTGTATGACCCAGCCTACGTGGAAGATATGGACATCGGCTACCGCGCATGGAAGCGGGGCTGGCCTTCCGTATTCTGCGCCGGAGCCCACGTCGAGCATCGCCATCGCGCCACCACTTCTCGCTTCTTCACCGCGAGCCAGATCGACTTCTTCGTGGAACGGAACTACCTGCGGTTCCTGATCCACGCCATCGGGTCGCAAGCGCTCTTCCGGCAGTTGTGGAGCGAAGCCATACGCCGCCTGCAACTACTTTCGCAGCTCGATGCGCTGCGCGATATTCCATCAATCGGCGGACGTCCGCCTGAAGCTACCGGCATCCTCACCGAGCCGGAAATCCTCGCGCTCGGCAATGGCGATATCGCAGTGTTCCCGGGGCGCGAGACTTCGCGTGGAACGAAGACGGTCGTCATTGCGAGCCCTTATCTTCCGTACCCGCTCTCTCACGGAGGCGCGGTCCGCATCTTCAACCTGATGAGGCAGGCGACGTGCGATCTGGTGTTGATCGCCTTCTGCGACGAGTTGACTACGCCACCGCAGGCGCTTGTCGATCTTTGTCGCGAAGTGATCCTGGTGCGCCGCCACGGCACGCACTATCGACTCGATACCGATCGTCCGGATATGGTAGAAGAGTTCGATTCGGCAACCTTCCGAGCCTGCCTGAAGCAAACTATCGAACGCTGGAAGCCCGCCGTGGTGCAGCTCGAGTTCACCTGGATGGCCCAGTATGCCGGGTTCGCCCGGACGATCCTGGTGGAGCATGACATCACCTTCGACCTTCAGCAGCAACTCCTCGCGCAAAGCCCGAACGATTGGGATTTGAAGCAGCAACTGGAGAGATGGAGGCGTTTCGAGACCGAAGCCTGGGGCAAGGCGGATTGCGTGGTGACGATGTCGGCGAAGGATGCTGCGGCCGTTGCTGGAGCGAAGACTGTTGTGATCCCCAACGGAGTCGACTGCGAGCGTTTCCAGCCCGCAGCGACTGAGCCCGTGCCGTGGCGGCTATTATTCATCGGTTCCTTCGCCCATCTGCCCAACCGCCTCGCGCTCGAGTTTTTCCTGAAGGAAGTCTGGCCACAACTGGGTCCAGGCTATACGCTGCACGTGATCGCGGGACCGCGCCCCACCGATTACATGGAAATTCCCAACCAGCCCGGCGTGGAGATCGAAGGCTTCGTCGAGGATGTGCGACCCGCCTACGCACGGGCGGAAATCGTGCTCGCACCGCTGACCGCTTCCGCGGGCACCAATATCAAAGTCCTCGAAGCTATGGCGATGGGTCGAGTAGTCGTAAGCACCCCGGCGGGGATCAACGGCCTCGATCTCGAACCCGGCACGGATCTCATTGTGACCACCAGCGCACTCGAAATGGCAACGGAAATTCGCGCACTCACAGCCGACCCCGCGCGGCGCAAGCGTATTGAGACCCAGGCCCGTAAGACCGCAATGCAATTCGACTGGAGCGCCATCGGGAAACGCCAGGCCGAACTCTATTCTGAGTTCTTCTGAATCCAGTCCTGCTCCAGCATGCTGAAGACCCGCAGGTCCACCCAGTGGTCGTACAGCCATTCGGCATCTCGCAGGATTCCCTCTTCGACGAAACCGAGTTTGCGGGGTATAGCGTAGCTCCTCCGATTCCCGGTAGCGCAGCGAATTTCAATGCGGTGCAGATCGTAGTTGCCGAAGCCTTCCGTCACCATAGCGCGGCAGGCGCGTAGAATAATGCCCCGGCCTTCGTATGCGCCATCGATCCAGTAGCCGATACTCGTGCTGCGGTGTAGAGGATTGATCTTGTGCAGTCCGATCGACCCGCACAGCGATCCCTCCGACCAGATTGTCGTGGCTAAGGCGGTCCGCATTCGATGCTCTTCTTCGCGTTCGGCGATGAACCGATACACGTCGTCGATTCCGTAATCGAGCCCCACCCACGGCAGCCACTGGCGAAGACGTTGGCGGTTTCGATCAATGGCCGCGTAGAGCGCCGGGGCGTGTTCAAGCCGCACCGGGCGCAGTTCCAGATCCGCATCCACGCGAATTATTTGATGGGAAGCGCCTGGCTCCATTCACCCGCTCCCAGACGCAGCCGTACAAGCGTACCCGCGGCGATCGGTTGCTTCAACAGAGTATTGGACTGCCAGACGCCTTCTCCCAATGAACCGATTGTATGGGATGGGACCAGCGCGCCGGCGACATCGATAGTTAGGTCGGGCGGGCCGATCGCTTTAGCCGGTGAACGGAAGTAGCAGATCAGCGTTCCGCCGGGATTGACAGCGCTGCGCAGATCGCCAGAAATCTGAAATTCGACGCTGCACAATTCGGGAGCTGCAACGGGAAACGCTCTGGGGGGACTAATGGCCTCGTCGCCAAACTCGTCGAGCATCAGGAAATCGGCGGTATTGCTGCGGCCGCTGTCGGCGGTTCTGATTGAAGTCTGGTGGCTTCCGGGGTCGAGCCCCGGCGGACGCAGGCAATTCGCCTGATACGCACCGGGCCCGTTAGGCGCGACCGTGAGGCAGGGAACGCCGTAGCCATCCACTTCGATGAAGACGTTTTCGGGAGTCAGGTTCGGCGCGTCCGATTTGAAGTAGCAGCAGATGTACTCGTCCTTATGGGGGTGGAAACGCGCCTGCCACGTTCGATTATTCACCGCCGAATGCAGATGCGGAGCTGCCGATTTTCCCTCCGGCTCGGGCCAGCGCCTGTGGCATAGCACCGAGGCCCGGTGATTCGTAATGTCCTTCAGTTCCACCCGCGCCAACCCCGCCGAGCGGCACAGAGCGAGCAGACACTCCGGAGTGGGTCCGCACCAGTTGTCGATCTGGCCGCCCAGTTCGGCGCGTTCGTAAAATTCCATGACGGCGGGGATGGGCCGGTCAGTCTCGGATTCAATGACGAACGACTCGATTAATACCAGATCCGTAGACAGCTCGACGGCTTTCTCGAGGCCCAGCAGAGGATGCCGCAGATGGTAGAGAACGCCGAAGAACAGCACGATGTCGAAGCGCCCGAGGCGGCGCGCGGAGAGTTCATTTACGTCGAGCGTGAGGTACTCGACTTTCGACTTTAGAAGATGGCGGGCTTCGAGGAAAGTATCGAGCTCGACGCAATCGACAGCCGTAACGGTGGCGCCGCGGCGCTCGCATTCGAAGCTGAACCAGCCGTCCCAGGCGCCGATATCGATGACGCGTTTCCCGCGCAGATCGTCAGGGAGGCCGAAGACATCGAGGCGGCGCCGCAGTTGCTCGATCGATTGAAGACCGGGCAGAACGCTGCCGTCAGGAAGTTCGATCGAGTGGTAGCGGACGCGCGCCTGCACGGAATCCGCCATCTGCCGGATGCGCTCGTCAAAGCCGGTATCGCCAGCGGCCACGCGCAAGGGTTTTTCTTCCATTCAGGCCCCAGTTTACGTCAATGTGGGATAGGCTTTTTGGCCTGTCCATCTCTTAAGAACATCGACAGGCGGAAGCGCCTATCGCACATTGGAACAAACGGATTGAGATTCTCGTATTATTCGGATATGCGAATCGCGCGCGATGCTGCCGATTGGGCGGCGCAGATTATTATTCTGATTTTTGCCACCTCGAGCGTGGCCATGCCGTATGTGATCCCCTCGGCGTCCATGGAAGGCACCCTGATGACCGGCGACCATGTGCTGGTCGACAAGCTGACCTATGCGCCGCACGATTCGGTGGCTGCCAAACTGCTCCCTTACAGCGAAGTGCAGCGCGGAGACATTGTGGTGTTCCGCTATCCGCTCGATATCCGGAAGGATTTCGTCAAACGCGTGATCGGCATTCCCGGCGACCGCATCCGGCTGCGGGATGGGGCGGTGATTCGCAATAGCGTCAAGATCGACGAGCCCTACGTGCGGCATATTGGAGGGGCGCCGCCGGATATTTATCGTGACAATTTTCCATCCGGGAATACGCCGTTGCCGGAACGTGCGATGGATATGCTGCGCGACGATGTGCAGGGCGGGGAACTGGTAGTCCCGCCGGGAAATTATTTCGTCATGGGGGATAACCGCGACGACTCCGCCGATAGCCGCTACTGGGGCCTGGTGCCGCGCGAAAACATAACGGGGAAGCCAGTCGTCGTCATCTGGTCGTACGACGCGCCGACGGAGGATCTGCTTGATTTCAGCGCTCACCATATGGTGGATCTGGCCGAGCACTTCTTCACGAAGACAAGGTGGGAGCGGACTTTCAGACTTGTGCGGCCCAGTTAGACTTTGCTGTCTCTACGCTGACTTGAGTGATGACGGGCGTCTCGGAATACTGAGAATAGACTGTAGTAACCTTCGTCCATGACCCTGGGAGTGACGCGGAGGTTATTCCTGACCACTGCAGGAGCGATGACGGCGCTGCTATACGTGAGCGCTGTGGTGCACGGGCAGTCAAAGGCCGATACCGCCGGGTCAAGAAAGACGATTTCAATCCCCTTTGTTGGATGCCCATCGTCTGGCCAGAGTCGGGCACTGGAGGCGCCAAAGGGTACGAGTGAACCCGTTCTCGTCAGTCAGCGGGATGCTCAGGCGCTCGCTTATTACAAATCCGCAGATGGAATCAGCGTCTTGGCGCCACGCGGCTGGTATTGCCAGGGAGTCTCGGGATCAGGCGGCGCCGCCCTTTTCCTGGGGCCGAGTCCTATCGTCCCCAGTCCGTCTGGTTGGGAAGGCCTCGGTGGCGCGGCGGTGGAGGTCAACGATATCAGTGGCGAGAATTCAGGACGGTACGAGATCGCAGAACTCATCGCGAGAGTCTTTCCCGCATATCGATCGTTCGCCCTCCGAGTCTGGGATTTGGATTCCCCTCTTCCGTCAGGCCCTTATCCGAAAGACATTCTCACGTCCCGGGGTAAAGCGGTTGTTGAATACAGAACTCCGGCCGGAACAGAAGGTCTGGGAAACTTCGATTCGTGGCTGGGGAAGAACGCCCTCCCGATAGCAGGCGCTGCGATTCTCCTTAGCGATTCAACTCACTCGGTCGGCGATATCCCGCATCTTTTGCTTCTCTCGGTTCGGCTTCCTCCTGATCTGGCAAGGCTCACGCCCGCGATCGTTAGCTATGTCGAAGGCGAGGCGGTTGTGTCCACCCCCAATAGGCGGTGAGGCCATCGTATTAGCCCTCTCGTGATTACTCCTGTCGTTCAGAGGCAAGACTAGCCGACGAACTGGCGAAGGAGTTGATAAACGCGTGCCACCGGCAGTCCCACCACGTTTGTATAGGAGCCCTCGATGCGGTCAATGAAGCGGGAGGCCAGCCCCTGGATTCCGTACGCGCCCGCCTTGTCCATGGGTTCGCCCGACGCCACGTACCATTGGATCTCTCCCACACTCAACGGCGCGAACCATACGGCCGTTGACGACAGATCCGTAATCGAGCGGCGGGAATTGCGCAAACAGACCGCCGTAATCACCTCATGCCTCTGGCCGGAGAGCGCGGTCAGCATGCGCATGGCATCGGCGGAATCCGTGGGCTTGCCCATGATCTCGCCGGCAAGAACCACAGTGGTATCGGCCGCGAGCACGATTTCGTCGTCGCCCAATGCCACGGCGCCAGCCTTCGCTTCCGCCACGCGCACCACGTAGTGTTCGGGATTTTCCTCGGGCAGCGGAGTTTCATCCACATCGGCCGCACGCACACAAAATTCGATTCCCGCGGCGGCAAGCAACTCGGCCCTGCGCGGGGAACGCGATGCCAGCACCAGCATTTCAGTGACTACCGTATTTCTTTTCGCCCGCCTCGATGGCGACCGGCAGCCAATTCTGTTTCGGCGGCAGCGGGCAGGTGGCGAAGGCGGTATAGGCGCAGGGCGGATTTTCGGCCCTGTTGAAATCCAGTTCCACGATTCCGTCCTTCGGCATCGCGGCGTAAAGGAAGCGTCCCGCCGCGTAGGTGGTCTTGCCCGCCGTCAGATCTTTCAGCATGAAGAAGAGATGGTCTTCCTCCGTCACAGGCTCGAGGCGCAGCGTCTTTCCCCGCGAAGTGAACTCCGCGTAGCCGGGCGAAGGCTCCTGGTCCGTCATGGCCAGGATGTTGGTGATGGCGATCTTCTTCGGCTGGGGATAAGCGACCCACTCGGCTTGCACGCGCCAGGCTTCGTCGATGGGGAACCACTGGCAGCCGGTGAAATGCAATCGGGCAGGCGCGTTGGGATCGCGCAGACGCACTCCGGTCTTGTCGCCGCGTTTGATAATTGTGACGGCGACACTGCCGATGTGGAGCACATCCGGTGGCCCCGGATCGTCGGGCTTAAGCACCGACGCGGGGCCGGAGGCGGGCTTGAACGTCACCACGCCCCGATGCAACTGGAAACTGCCGGCACGGCGCGGCGTTCCGGCCGGCAGCACCACGTCGGACTGCGCATCCGATCCCACGGCATTATCGCCCTCGTGCAGCCAGAATAACCCTGCGACCGAGAGCCAGCCCTCCGGCGCACGCAGATCGGCTTCGTAATCGGCGCGCCATTTTTCGGTTTCCACACGGTATGGTGCGGCGAGCAACGCTCCGGCAGCGAAGATTGTCAACGAAACCCGCATATTACTTCATCGGGGAGAAATCGGCGGGATCCATGAAGACCCGATCGATATGATCCACCAGTTTGCCATTCGCCTCCGAGGTCTTTTTGACTTCCTGCCACTCGGGGTCGGCCTGGAACGCGGCCCACTTGTTCAGGCCCTCCTCTTTGCTTGCGTGCTCGATGATATACATCAGCAGGTTGTCTTTATTGTCCTGCGGGATCCAGAAGCCGACCATCTTCAGGCCGTGGCGATTGAAAAGTTCGATGGTGTGATCGCGGAAACGGGCTATCAGATCGTCCAGCTTGCCCGGCATGGCGTGATAGGTGCGAAGTTCGAATACGCGATTGGGAGATTGACTGGCCATATTCATTCCAGCATAAACGCGGGGCCCGGCGCGCAGGCAGCAGCTACAGATTGCGCTGGCTCATCTGCTCGGCGAGGTATTCGGACGCACGCATCGAGAGCGACACGATCGTCATGGTGGGATTCTGCCAGCCGCACGTCACGAACGCGGAGCCATCCACCACAAACAGGTTTTTAATATCGTGGCTCTGGTTCCATTTATTCAGCACGCTGATCTTCGGATTATCGCCCATCCGGCAAGTGCCGACCTCATGAATGCTGTAACCCGGCGGATAAAATTTATCTGTCTTTGAAAGGATTTCCCAGCCCGCCGACTTGAACAGTTCCTCCATGGTGTTGGCGGCATCCTTCGCCATGTTGAGCTCGTTATCGCTGTCCTTAACATCGATATGCAGGACCGGAATGCCCCATGCGTCGGTAACCGCCTTGTTGATCCGCACGTGGTTCTCGAAACGCGGCACACGCTCCCCGTAGATACTGCCGGAGACACAAGACCCGGCGTAACTATCGAGCTTTTTCTGTAGCTCGTCTCCATATGCAGCGAAGAAGTTGGGGTTAGCGCCGCCGCCGCTGTTGATCAGCATGCAGTAGCCCTTAATGAAATCGCGTTTGTCTTCTTTCGTAAGATTGCGGAAGCGCGGAATGAAAACATTGCCGCCCATCAGGCCCTGGGGCGCTTTGCCGTCGCGCGCTTCGGGCACCGACGCCACTACCGAAACGCCATAGATCTGGTCGTGTAGGTAATGCCCCATCACGCCGCTCGAGTTCGCCAAGCCGGAGTTCAACAACAGCCGCGTGCTTTCGAGAGTACCGGCAGCCACCACAATCACGCGTGCCTTCGCGTGCATTTCACGCTTCGAATGGCGGTCGACAAAGTGCGCGCCGTTTACGAGGCCCGTCTTCTTGTCGACACTAATCTCACGCACGATAGCGTTCGAAACGATATCGAGTTTCCCGGTCGCCACCGCATCCGGCAGCAGTAGATTGATGGAACTGGCAAGTCCATTCACGCCCTGCGACGAACGCATGCGCGAGACACCGATCTTCCGCTGGTTGCAGAGCTCAGTCAGCTTTTTAATGCTCTGACTCTCGGGAGCGTTGAAGTTCGATTCGACAAAGTTCCCGTCGGGAAACTGGGGCCAGCCCTCCTTGCGTCCCGTAACGCGGAAGATACTTTCGACCTGCGAATAATAAGGCGCCAGATCGGCGTGGGCGATGGGCCAGTTATCGCCGCGGCCATCGATATCCGCGGCCTTGAACTCGAAATCGCTGAGACGAAACGATTGCCGCGACCAGAATAACGAACGCCCGCCGAGCAGCCGCACGCGCACCCAGTTATAAGGCTTGCCCGGGTCGTATGTGTAGGGATTTTCTTTCTCGTCCACCCACTGGTTGGCGTTGAATTCGTTGGCCTGGTAAACATGCGGCAAGCGGCCCGGCTTGTTGAATCCGCGGTAGGGTAGTTCGTGGGCGGCCTTAGTGGTGCGATCCCGCGAGAAGTCGACTTCGGGGCCGGCGTTGAGCATCAGGCAGGATACGCCCTTCTTCGTCAGAACATTGGCGGCCATACCGCCGGAGTGGCCGGAGCCAATGATGAGGACGTCGTATTCTTTTCTGGCCACAATAATTTCCTAAACGGGATCGACGGGATTCCAGAACAAACCGGCTCCGGCCAAACCGCGCCGTCCGGAACTCGCGCCGGCGGTGGACGCCTCGATGGAATTTCTGGTCGCGGTGCGAATATCCTGGTGGGCCTGAAAGATGAAATGCTTCACGGGATCTTTGGGCGGATCGTACGCCCACGCCACCGTCGTCATAAGAGGCTTGAGGATGGCATCGGCCTGTGTTGCGTCGAGATCGGCGAACGGCTTGCCGAACTTAGTGCGCGCCCGCAGATTCAAGGCGTCGAGGCCATTGCGATAAAGCTGCTGACGATCGGCGGGCGAGGCGGAAACCAGAAAATCGATAAACTCCGGCGCATCGCAGTCGAGCGCCCCGGTATTGCCGGCAACGGGCGGCACCAGAATCCCACTCAACTTGCGGAGAGCGGCGAACTGAGTTGGCGTGAAGAAGCGGGCCACGGGATCGGCGATTTCGCCCGCCTCCGTCAAGGGAAGCGGGGCGATTTCCATGGCTGGGCGTGCCGCGCCCCGTCCGGACTGGGGCGGTGCGGGCTGTTGAGCCACCAGCTTGGGTACGGCAGGGGCGGCTGCAAGAGCTTTGATGAAGCGCCGTCGTTTCATAGCGTATACGCTATCAAATGTATGCTCACCTTCCACGCCATAAAGCTCGCCATTCCCGAAAATACCAACATCGTTCTCGGTCAGAGCCACTTCATCAAGACCGTCGAAGATCTCTATGAGGCCATGGTGAATACGGTGCCCGGCGCCAAATTTGGTATCGCCTTCAACGAAGCGTCGGGGCCGTGCCTGATCCGCAGCGACGGCACCGATAACGCGCTGCGCCTCGCGGCAGTGGAGATTGCGACGTCAGTGGGCGCCGGGCACTTCTTCGCGGTGGTGATGCGCGATGCTTTCCCGATCAACGTACTGCGCAGTATTCAACTCACGCCGGAAGTCTGCAACATCTATTGCGCGACGGCCAATCCCGTGGAAGTGATCGTGGCCGAAACCGAACAGGGGCGCGGCGTCATGGGTGTCATCGACGGATCGCGGCCGAAATCCGCCGAGGCGCCGGAGGACATCACGCACCGGCACGACTTCCTGCGGAAGATTGGCTATAAGCGTTAGGCCGCCGAGCAATAATCTCACGCAGGCGCTGGGCGAGATACGAAGTGGTGTAAGGCTTCTGCAGAAAACCGGCCAGCAGGCGGGTGCCGACGCGCTCCACCGTTTCCGTCTCCGCATAGCCGCTGCTCATCAGCACTGTGGCGGCGGGATCGATAGCGAGAATCCTCCTTAACGCCTCGTTGCCGTTCATGATGGGCATGGCCCAATCCAGAATTACCACGGCGATTTCGCGGTGCCGTTCGCGAAAAATCCGGATCGCATCTTCGCCGTTCGACGCCAGCAAAACGTGGTAGCCCAGCCGCTCCAGCGCAGTGTTCGTCATGCGGCGAATGCTGTCGTCGTCATCGGCCACAAGAATGGTTTCAGTTCCCCAAAGGTCGTTTCTGACCTCGGGTTGTTTGCGGGGCGCCGGCCGGGTCTGGCTGGCGGGAAGCTGTACCCGGAAAATGGTACCCAATCCCGGCTCGCTCTCGACATGCAGTTCGCCGCCGTGGTTACGGACGATCTCGCGCACCGCTGCCAGGCCGATTCCTCTGCCGTTTGACTTGGTGGTGAAGAATGGGTCGAAAATATGCGCTTGGGTGCTCTGGCTCATCCCGCAACCCGTATCGCGCACTTCGAGACAGACCTGACACCCCCCCGCACCGTTCTCAATTGCGCGCGTGCTGACCACAATGTTACCGGGCTGCTCGCCGATGGCGTCCGACGCATTGATCACGAGATTCATAATTACCTGCTGGATCTGCCCTTCATCCGCGTCGATGAAGGGAAGCCGGTTGGCCAGATTGAAGCGTAGATCGATTTTCTTCGAGATGGTGGTCTGCAGCAGGCTGCCGATCTCGCGCACGGCGACAGAGAGATCCACCGGAAGGATGGCGAAGTTGGCGCGTCCCGAATAGGCCAGGACCTGTTGCGTGAGATCGGCGGCGAGCCGGCTCGCGGTCACCACTTCAGTCAAAGGACGGTACGCCGGATGAGAGTTCGATATCGCGTCGAGCGCCAGGGTCGTGTTGCCCATGATGGTGGCCAGCAGGTTATTGAAATCGTGCGCCACGCCGCCGGCAATCAGGCCCACGGATTCGAGTTTATGGGCGCGCAACAGCCGGGCTTCCAATTGTTTGCGCTCGCTGAGATTCAGCACAAAGCAGGTGAAGCGCTCTGGATCGCCTCCGGAAGCCACGCCGCAGATCTGCACCGGGACCGGCTTGCCTTGACGATCGAGGAACTCTTTCTCATACGGTGCGTAAGCGCCGCGGGTATCGAGATCCGCTAACGCCTCGTCATCCCGCGATCGATAGCGGATGGGCGTCAGTTCGCGCCAGTTGAGACCACCTGCCGCCAGCTCGTTTTGCGACAGACCAAGCCAGGCGAGCAGGGTTTCGTTGGCGCCGACAATACTCTCTCCACAGCACTCCATGGCGCCCACCAGGCTGCATTGCGAGAGAGGCGGCGGCATGAGAGGAATCTCTTCTTTGAGGGCGATGCCGCCCACGTACCGTTTGCCCGATTTGGCGACAAACGGAAAGAGACGAATCTGATACCTGCAATCGCCGCCGGGAACAGGGAGGACCTCACTGAAGAATCCCGAGCCTGGGGCATGGAGGGCGATCTCATCGGCCGCACGCAAACGGTCCGCCAGGTCGCCAGGCCAAAGATCGTGATCCGTATTGCCTGGACAAGTGGCGCCCAGGGCGTCCGCAAGATCGTGAAATTTTCGATTCGCGTAGACGTAATAGCCGCGCTCGTCCTTCATCCAGGCTAGTGCGGGCAGACGCGATACGAAGGAATCGAAGAGCTCGCGGCTCTCTTCAAGGGCTTGGGAGGTTCGGCCGCGTTCGGCGCGCAATAGTGTAAGTTCTTCAGATTCCGTCATCTGACCAGCCGAAACACGTGTAAAAATCCCATAAACCGGACTGAAGAACACCGGTCTACCGAATTGGTAACAGTTTCAGGGCCGTTAGTCGAAAACGAAATGGAGCGCTTTCTTAAGATCTTCCCAGGCTTCGCGTTTGGCGTTCTGGTTGTAGGGGCGCAGAAGATAAGAAGGGTGAAATGTCACAATCAGCGGAATGTCGTGCCACTTGTGCCACTTGCCGCGCAGCCGCGTGACGCCATCCTTCCCGCCCAGCAGAGCCTTGGCGGCGGTAGATCCCAGGGCGCAGATTGCCTTCGGCTGAATGACCGATAGCTGCCGGAAGAGAAACTGGCCGCAGGTTTCCATCTCGTCGGGCTCGGGCGTGCGGTTCTCGGGAGGGCGGCATTTCACCACATTGCAGATGTAGACGTCTGCGCGTTTGAGCGGAATGCCTTCTTTAGCCGCGGTATTTTCGATCATCTGCGTCAGCAGTTGCCCCGCGCGGCCGACAAACGGAATGCCCTGCGCGTCTTCATCGGCACCGGGGCCTTCACCCACGAAAACCAGTTTCGCTTGCGGGTTGCCAACGCCGAAAACCAGCTTGTTGCGGCCGGCATGAAGGCGGCAGCGGGTGCAATCGCCGATGTCTTCGAGGATGCGCGGCAGGGTATCGCCGGTGGGTGCGAGGCCGGGCAGATCTATATTCGCGGGTTCTATATTCACGTCAGGCGCGGCGTCTCGTCGATAGAGATCTTTGATCCCGAGGTCCTGGTAATACTCAAGTTGGCGGCGCAGGTCTTCAGGGCTCATAAGCGCAGTTTGAGAAGCTCCGTGAGAATGCCGTCGGCGATCCGGCGCTTCGGTGCTCTGGGGAGTTCCGTTTCGCCCGCACGCGACACCAGCAGCACCTCATTAGTATCGGCATCGAGCGCCGTTTGCGCCAGGTTAGCCACAATCATGTCGCACTTCTTCGCTTCCAGCTTACGCCGCGCGTAGTCGCGAAGGTTCTCCGTTTCGGCCGCGAATCCCGCCAGCAAACGCTTGCCGGGCTTGTCGCCAAGCTCCGCCAGAATATCCGGAGTGGGAACCAGTTCCAGCGATATCGGCGCGCCGGTTTTCTTGATCTTCTGGTGCGATTCGTCCGCAGGCCGAAAATCGGCCACAGCCGCACACATGATCGCCATGGTCGATGGCTCCAGCCAGGAAAACACCGCATCCCGCATCTCCTGCGCTGTCCCCACCTGCACTACCTCGGCTCCGGCAGGTGGATCGATATGCACCGGACCGCTCACCAGAATCACCTTTGCGCCGCGGTCGAGCGCCGCCTGCGCCAGCGCGTAACCCATCTTGCCGCTGGATCGATTGGAGAGATAACGCACCGGATCGAGCGGTTCCTGGGTGGGTCCGGCGGTGATCAGTATCGTTTCTCCGGCAAGATCCCGAACTTGTGGATGAAACGCACGCTCCACCGCGTCGAGGATTTTCTCGTTCTCAGCGAGGCGTCCCGGGCCGATGGTTCCGCAGGCGAGAAAGCCCTCATCGGGATCCACAATCGTATGCCCGCGCGCCAGCAGCGTGGCGAGGTTGGCGCGGGTCGCCTCGTGCTCCCACATGTTGTTGTTCATGGCCGGCGCCAGCACTACGGGGCCGCGAAAAGCCAGATACATGGTGGAAAGGAAATCGTCCGCCAGGCCATGGGCGAATTTCGCCAGTACATTGGCGGTGGCCGGAGCCACCAGCAGCAAATCGTGCTCCTGCGCGACGCCGATATGCTCGATGGAACTCGAAAGCGTCGCTTCCGGACTGGCCGACGAAAAAATATCGGTGATGACTTTGCGGCCGGTCAGCGAAGCGAAGGTGAGGGGGCGAATGAATTCTTCGGCAGAGTGCGTCAATACGGCCTGCACATCGTGGCCGTTGCGGATGAGCGCGCGCGCAATCTCAGCCGCTTTATAGGCCGCGATGCCGCCGCTCACCCCCAGCACGATGCGCATGATAGAGAAACGTTGAAAACCACTCCCTCACGGTCGCGGCTCAGTTAAAATACCAGCCAAACCAAGCCGCGACCGTGAGGGAGTGGTTTTTTTAAACCTGCGGTTCGAGCGGCACTTCTTCTAGAATCGGCACTTCGCCCAGGTTCTCGTACTTCACCAGGCCGCGGCGCGCCTCTTCCATGGCAATCACCGTGGGCTTCTTCGAAGACGTGGGAAGCACGGGCCGATGCCCGCTCTGCAACTGCCGCGCGCGCTTGGCGGCGACAATAATAAACCGATACGTGCTCTGATCCGGATCGTCCGGGATGGAGCAATGTGCATTATTACGAACCGTTTCCGACATACTTTTTAAACTCCTGGTGTCTGGCCGAAGGAGGCCAGAATCGGCCGGATCTTCTCCTCGACACGAACACGCTTCACGCGCTCGGCCCGCACAATCGCCTTGAGCGTTTCCGCCGCCAGGTTGAGATCGTTGTTGACCAGTACGTAATCGTACAGATTGTAATTCCGAATCTCCCGAGCCGCATTGGCCAATCGCGTCCGAATGGTTTCGTCGCTGTCCTGGCTGCGGGCGCGAAGGCGCTGCTCCAGGATCTCACGCGAAGGGGCCAGCACGAACACCGTAACGGCGCCGGGAATCCGCTTCTTTAATTGTGCCGCACCCTGCACGTCAATGTCGAGCACCAGATCTTTGCCCTGCTTTTGGGCGTTTTCGAGAGCGCTGGCATGCGTCCCGTAATAGTTGCCGAAAACGTCGGCGAATTCCAGAAACTCGCGGCGCGCGATTCGCTCCTCGAATTCGGCCCGATCGATGAAGTGATAGGCCCCACCGGCCAGTTCGCTGCTGCGCGGCTTTCTGGTGGTATACGACACCGAAAACGTAAGGTCGTTCACCTCGCTCAACAGCCGTGAGACAAGGGTGGATTTGCCCGAACCGGACGGCGCGGAAATGATAAAGACTGTCGTCATTCGATGTTCAGTGATTGTTCCCGGATGCGGTCGATCTCCGCCTTGGCAGCCAAGCCGAGGTTGGTCAAGGTGAGTCCCTGTTCGCCCAGTCCGCCGGTCTTCGAGAGGATGGTATTGGTTTCGCGATTCATTTCCTGCAGCAGGAAATCGAGTTTCTTGCCCGTTTCGCCCTCGGCTGAAAGTAGCGCATCGGCCTCGTCGGCGTGCGTCTTCAAGCGCACCAGCTCCTCGCTGATATCGCTGCGTTCGGCAAGCAGCGCCGCTTCCTGTGCAAGACGGGCCGGATCGATCTGCGCGCCGCCCAGCAATTCACCTAACCGGTCGCGCAGACGCTGCTGAAACTGCGGCAGAGCGCGGCTGCGAATATCTTCCATTTTCCCGACAATCTCGCGGATAGATGCTGCCCGCGCACGCAGCTCGCTTTCGATGGCAGTGCCTTCGCGCAGACGAAAGCGGTCGAGCTCTTCGATCGCCTCGCTCGCGGCGGCAAGAGCTTCCGCTTCCACAGTGGCGTCGGCGGCGGGGGCGCTGGCGCGCGATTCGATCATCCCCGGCAGACGCAAAGCCTGGTTCAGATCGGGCTTCGAATCGATGCCGAATCGCTCGGCGAGATCGCGGAACGAATCGAGCCAACCGCGCAGCAGCGCTTCATTGACGGCAGCCGCGCAGTTTCCGTCCGCCGTGCGCTTGAAATACATCTGGACCTGCACGTGGCCGCGGGAAATTCGCTTGCGGATGGCCGAGCGTATGGTGGTTTCCACCGCATCGAACTCCATCGGCATGTGGAAATGCAGATCCAGTCCGCGGTGGTTGACGGTCTTGATGGAAAGCGTGAGTTCGCCGGCGGCTGTGGAGCGCGAGACGCGGGCGAAGCCGGTCATGCTGCGGATGGGCATGAATGGAAGTAACGATTATGACATCAGCCCCCGGCCAGTGGCTTCAGATACTGAAAGCTGCGCGTGGCGGCCTCCGCGGGCGTGGCAAATACGCTGAACGCGCCGAACGCCGTAATATATCCGGCATAGCCGACCGCATCGAGTGCTTTGAAAACCTGCGGGTATTCGACGCCGCCCGGGTCCCACGATCCGATCAGATCGAGGGCCACCGTCCCGCGCGTCCACGTCTGCATCTTCGTCTTTCCCTCGGGCGAAAGGCGGTAATTCTGGATGTAAACGTTCATCAGCCAGGGCTGGATGCGCGCGATGGTCTTCGGCCCATAGTCCTGTCCGCAAGCCATCCAGTTGCCCGCCTCGTAGATGATCCCGAAATTCGGCCGGTTCACGCGCTTGAGGACATCGACCGAGCCGTCGACGGTTTCAAATAAAGTCATCTGGTGCGATTGGTGGGCGAGGCGGATATTGCGCTCCCGCGCCTCGTCGCAGGCCCGCTGCGCCCAGACGATGTCGTCCTCTTTCTTCATACCCATGCGGATCAGATCGGCCCCGAGACTTGCCGCCAGATCCAGATAAGGAGTAATGTGGCGCAAGCCGTTGGGTGCGTCGTCGTTGTTCGAAGGGACATCGAAATCGCCGGTGACCATGGAGACCTTGATCCCCGCCGAATCGAGCGCCGCGCGCATCTGGCGTAAGCGATCCGGCGGCGTTTGAATACCCGCCTGGGATGCGCGCATGTCGAGGGCGCCGTAACCGACTCGCTTCGCCAGCCGGACCAGGTCTTCAAAACCGAGGATGGTCTTCTGATTCGACCCCGGCGCCTCGGCGATGCGGGCAGTAATTGAGAGGCGGTTCGAGCCTGGCGCTGCCACACAATAAACCGCGGTCCCCAGAAAAATCCGACGCGTTATCCTGATACCCATTTTGAACCTCCTTAAAACTCTCAAAAACTGAGCGTACTTTACAACTGTCCGATCCGGAGCGTACGATGAACAAATTATCTGTTTTTAACCGCACGCAGTGGTCGAAAATACTGCGGCAAATATCGGGGGAGGCAGTGGATGGAAGGAACGCGTGGTGCGGAACGTGGATAGTTGTGTCCGCGCTAAGGTTCGACACCTGGCCCGAACGGGGTTCATCCTCGTTCTGATCTGGATGCTGGGCGCGCCAAGTTCCATGTGTGCGAATGGTATAGATACCTGGAACGGATCCATGGGAGCCTTCACCAACGCTTCTAACTGGACGGCTACAAGCGGATCCCCCGGTCTTCCTCCCGGCGCCCGCGACGAGGCGATAATCAACAGCGGAACTTCTATCCTTTTCCCGGCGGATCCAAGCCAGACACTTTCCGCCCTGACCCTGGGCTCGATGGGCTTCCCCACGGCAAGCCTGGCGGTAAACGGAACGACGCTCAACGTTGGCAATTCATCCGGGGGCGGCATTCTCACCAACGGCGGTGTTCTGAACGTGTACGACGGCGGGACCTTGACCCTTCTGAATACCAGCGCAGGCAACGCGACGATCTCCAACAGCGGTTCCATAAACCTTGGTTTCAATGCGTCCGACCACAGCACTCTGTCATTCAATGGAGCCGGCGCGACATTCGACCTCGGCAATGGGGGAACGGGATCCGTAACTCTCAGCGACAACGCCGGCAACCTCATCAAGGGAGTTACCAGCATGGAGAGTCTCATCAACGACGGGGGGCATACCATTCAGGGCACCGGCACGATCGAGAACCTGGCCAGTTTCACCAATAACGGCACATTGAACTCCAACGCGGGCGGAACGCTGATTGTCGACACCAGCGCTCACCTCGGCAACTGGAACAGCGGCACTTTGACGAATGGCTACTATTCCGCCTCGAACGGGTCCGTGTTGCAGCTTTCGAGCATCGGCGCGGGATCGATTCAGACTCTGGCGGGCGCCCAGATCAGTTTGTCAGGCACGGGCATCATCAGTGGCGACGGCACCACCAACGCGTTGTTGGGCCTTGCGAACCTCGATGATGCCTCGATTGCACTCTCTGGCGCCAGTTCGTTCACCCCTACTGGCGGCATTCTCACGCTGACAGGCAGTCAATTCACCGCGGGCTCTGGCAGTGGCGTAACCATCAACGGTTCGTACTCGCAGGATTTCAACTCCGCCCTGACGCTGCAAAATGGTAGTACGTTCACGGCAACCGGGCTCTTCGCCAACACCGGTACCGTTAATCTCACTGGTGAGGCGATGATCTTCTCCACTGCCCCCGGCATGGCGCATCCAACCTCAGCAGGTCCCATGGGGAGTCCAACCGAAGTCGAAGTAACCAGCGGCGATTTCACCAATTCGGCCGCCGGTATGGTGACCATCGGCGACAACACGAGCCTCTTGATTGAGAACGGCAATTACACACAGACCGGCGGAACTACGGCGCTCGCCGGTACCCTGACGGTGTCCACTTCGACGGATGCGGTAAACATCGATGGCGGAACGCTCACCGGCGGCGGTACCGTCGAGGGCAGCCTTACGGTCGACTCAGGCGGAATGGTCAACCCTGGCGGCGATCCGTCCCCAACGACTCTTACCGTCACGGGCAACTACGCTCAGACTGCGTTGGGAATTATGGACCTGGATGTCGTAAGTTCGACTTCTTACGACTCGTTGAATGTTACCGGCGAGGCAATCCTGAACGGCACCCTCGAGATCAGCCTCGATCCTGGTTTCACCGCGGCGGACGGCACGTATCTGGATATCGTCAACTGGGGAACGGAGAGCGGCAATTTCAACTATTTCAACGCTCCCGTGTTTTACAGCGCCAGCTATGGATGGCAGACTTTTGCGGAAGTCTTTGGGGCTGGTACGACTGGACTAGGCTTGAGCTCCGACGCGCTTTACCTGGAAGTGGTTTCCACCCAACCTGCTCCGGAACCCTCCACGTTCGGCATGCTCGTTTGCTCCATGCTGCTCGGCGCGGGAGTTAGCTGGAGAGTGCGCCGCCGCCGGACCGTTATAACCTGAGTCTGTGGAAACTATGACACAGCCGGAAGCCCCGCCGGCTGCGAAAACTAAATTCGGCACGGTGAAAATCGTCATCGCCGCATCGGCCCTCGTTCTGGTTCTGGTGGCGACCGGACTTTTCTGGTTCTTCGGGCGCAATTCCGCCGTCAAAATGACCACGCCGTATCAAGCCGTCCTGCTCAGCAACGGATCCGCCTACTTCGGCCGGCTGGAAGGGCTCGGGACGCCGTTTCCAGTGCTCCGCGACGTCTTTTATGTGCAGAGCGTGCAGGACCCCCAGAAAAAAACGGTGTCAAATGTTCTGGTCAAGCGCGGTAAGGAATGGCACGCGCCGGACCGCATGATCCTCAATGCCAACATGATCGTGCTGGTGGAGCCGGTGAATCCCTCTTCGCGTGTGGCGCTGCTCATCGCCCAGGCCAAGACTCAATAACCAGATCGCGGTACGCTGATATCGATGGTAAAAAATGTTCTCGGCAGCGTCCTGCAGACCTGCTGCACCGATCCCCTGACGGGCTTCTATCGCGACGGAAAGTGCAACAGCGGACCCGACGATCTCGGCAGGCACACCGTCTGCGTGTTGGTAAACGATGAGTTCCTGCGCCACCAGGCTTCGATCGGCAACGATCTGATTACGCCGCGTCCCGAGTTCGGTTTTCCCGGCCTCAAAGCAGGCGACGGATGGTGCGTTTGCGTGGAGCCGTGGAAGAAGTCTTACGAAGCCGGCATCTTCGCGCCCGTCCGTCTTGAAGCGACTCACGAAAGAGCGCTCGAAGTGGTCACGCTCGAAATGCTGCT
This sequence comes from Terriglobia bacterium, assembly GCA_963719785.1. GTDB lineage: Bacteria > Acidobacteriota > Terriglobia > Bryobacterales > Bryobacteraceae > BOG-234. Next base: position 557,310 of record CAVRCX010000013.1, on the reverse strand, counting down.
GAAGTGCGCGCGCCTGAACTAATTTCCGCTCTGGTCGGGATCGCCTGAGAGTAACGTACCGTTGACGGTTGAACTGCCCCATACCGTCGAACTGCCCCAAACGGTTGACGAACCCCACACCGTGGAGCTTCCCCAGACCGTGGAATAACCGGTGTCCACGCTCGAACCCCAGACGGTTGACGAACCCCACACCGTAGAAGATCCCCAGACTGTAGAGTCTGCGCTCCACACCGACGAACCCCACACGGTCGATGAACCCCAGACGGTCGACGAACCCCACACCGTGGACGAGCCCCATACGGTCGACTGAGAATCGTCGTTGGCGACCGTTACCTTGCTGCCCGACGCAACCGCCACCGGTGAAGCGGCATTCATGTTTGCCGGAATCGTGTCGTTGCTCGCCAGCGCGGCATCCAGATCCAGATAGCCTGCTCCCACCGTGAAGAGATCGTACTGGATGGTGAAAGTCTGGCCCGTGGTGGGATCAGTAATGACTGATGTTTGCGGAAAATTCTTGGTCGCCGTTTTCATCAGGCGCGCCTTGACCTGATCGGGCGTCAGGTTCTGATTGCCGAGCAGCGTAGCGACCGCGCCGCTGGTTACGGCCGCCGCCATACTGGTGCCATTCAGGACGAAATAGTTCGATGTCTGCGACGCCGCCGGGGACTGCGCGTAGGAGGCGAGCGGAACAATATCCGAAGGCTCCGTCGACTCCAGCGTCGCTCCGGGATCGAGAATGGAGAAAATCTTATTGCCGGGAGCGACGATATCGGGTTTCACCACGTGGTCGGCGAGCGTCGGCCCTTTGGAACTGTAAGTCGTCATCAGGTCGTCGCCGCGCTGTGGAGTACTTTCCGTATTCATTGCGCCCACGGTGATCGCCAGTGGATCGTTTCCTGGCGCTGCGATGGTCGCGTATCCCTGCGTGCCCGCCGAATTGTCGCGTCCCGCATTGCCGGCCGCCACCACCACGGTGATTCCCGCCAGCCACGCTTTCTCGACCTCCTGGCAGAGGGGATCCGTCTTGTAACTCTCGTAAATCGGCCGTCCCAGCGAGATATTGATGACCTTGATGTTGAAAAGGTTCTTGAGCTGAATGGCGCGGTCGATCGCCTGGATCACCTCGGCATCGGTCGACTGGCCGTTCTTGTCGAGCACCTTGAGGTTGATCAGGTGCGCGCCGGGAGCGATTCCGTGAATATCGTGGAAGAACAGGGCGCCGGACGAATTCGCGCCATTGCCAGCCACAATTCCCGCGATATGCGTGCCGTGGCCGTAATAATCGTCGGCGTCTTCGCCGGGGACAAAACTCTGTGCGTACCAGACCTGCGGGATCAGGCTCGCCAGCAGACTCCCCGAACCGTTGCCCTGCAGATCCTGATTCACGTGGATGCCACTGTCGATAATGGCAACGCCAATGTTCCGGCCCTGCGCCGCATTCGCCGCAGCGGTGTTCGCCGACGTGGGCTGAATGGTCTGCGGGGTGTAGTCGTAAACCGGCAAAGCCGACCCCGTTCCCTGCAGCGTGTTGTTGACCGATACGTGCGCCACCGACGGATTCTGCGCCATGTTCATGGCGTCCGCCACGGTCACCGAACAAAGCTCGCCGATGGGCAGCAATTGGATCAGGTTGAGGGTGCCGCATACGCTCGACAGCACTCCGCCCAGCAGCGAAGGATTATGCTGGACGATCACCTGCACCTGCTCGTTGGGCGCCATCGCGGCGAGCTGCGGAGATACCGTGCCGCCCCAGGCTGAACCTGCGCATAAGAGGCCGAGGCCGAGGTGAAGCGGCTTGAATGCTCTCGAAAAACTTCGCATGTGACGATTCTGCGCGATCGTCTGGAAAGTGTAAATGACGCTGGTACTCCCAGGTTCTACGACGACTTATTGCATCCCGGCTGTTAACTGAAGATAGTTTCGCCGCACCTCAAACCCCATATAAACTTCAATCATGGGGACGCAGATCAAAGCGGATAAAGGCGTGCTGGTTCGCGTTACTGCGCCGGAATCGGTTTCCCACCAGGACGCCGCGAAGCATGCCCTCGAAGCCGCCTTCCTCACCTTTCTGCAATCGAAGTCCGCTCCGCCCACCGGTGTACCGCTCGAGCGCCGCTTGTTTCTCAATGTGGATGATGCGGCGGAATTCAGCGGACTGCCCGCCGTGTTTCTGCGGCGCCTGATCAAGACCGACAAGCTCAAAGCTCTGAAAACCGGATCGGGCTGGCGCATTCCGCGCGCCGAACTGGAACGCCTCGCCGGCACCCTGGCGGCCGCCGCGGAGGGCCCCCGCCAATTCACCGAGCACGAACTGCGCGACATGGAACTCAACCGGCTGCGCCGCAAAGGCATTATCGACGATCCCGAATCGATACCGATGCTGCCCCCTAATCCGGAAATCGTCTAAGCTCACCTGTTAAAATACAGCCACGTAAGGCTTTTCAAACGCCGTCTCCCTTCGTCGCGAGTCGAGTCCCACACAGCCCCCTAATCTATGGCGATTCACGTTGCGCTCAACCATAAGACGCAGTATCGATATGACCGGCGCGTCGCTCTCGGGCCCCAAATCGTCCGCCTGCGCCCGGCCCCGCATTGCCGAACGCCAATTCTGACGTATTCGCTGAAAATCAATCCGCCCAACCACTTCATCAATTGGCAGCAGGACCCGCAAGGGAACTACCTCGCGCGCCTGGTCTTTCCCGATCCCACCACGGAATTCCTCGTGGAAGTGGATCTTGTGGCGGAGATGGCCGTCTTCAATCCCTTCGATTTCTTCCTCGAACCGGCCGCCGAGAATTTCCCCTTCTGCTACGATGCCGACGCCGCCCGCGAATTGCGTCCCTTTCTCGAGACCGAACCATCCGGCCCCGCGCTGACCGATTGGCTCGCGCAAGTATCCCGCCAAAAGATCCGCACCATCGATTTCCTGGTCGGCCTGAATCAACGCCTGCAAACCGATATCGGCTACGTCATCCGCATGGAGCCCGGCGTACAAACCTGCGAGCAGACCCTCGGCCTGCGCACCGGCTCCTGTCGCGATTCGGCTTGGCTTATGGTGCAGATCCTGCGCCATCTCGGCCTCGCCGCACGCTTTGTATCCGGCTACCTGATCCAGCTCACTCCCGACGTGAAACCTCTCGAAGGCCCCGCCGGACCCACTGTCGATTTCACCGATCTGCACGCCTGGGCCGAAGTCTATCTGCCGGGTGCTGGCTGGGTGGGCCTCGATCCCACTTCCGGATTATTCGCCGGTGAGGGTCACATTCCGCTCGCCTGCACACCCGATGCATCGAGCGCCGCCCCAATCTCCGGCGTGCTCGAAGAATGCGAAACGGCCTTCCACCACGAGATGTCCGTGCAGCGCATTTTCGAATCGCCGCGCGTCACCAAGCCCTACACGGAAGAGCAATGGAGTGAGATTGAAGCGCTCGGCCACAAGGTCGATGCCCACCTTAGCGCCGGAGATGTGCGGCTCACCATGGGCGGCGAGCCCACTTTCGTCGGGCTGGATAATCCCGATGCGCCCGAGTGGACCGTCAGTGCTTTCGGTCCACAAAAGCGCAAGCTCTCAGTCGAGCTTCTGATGAAGCTGAAGGACCGCTTCACCACCGGTGCGTTGCTGCATCTGGGGCAGGGCAAGTGGTATCCCGGCGAACCGCTGCCGCGCTGGGCGCTCGCCTGCTACTGGCGCACCGACGGCGTCCCCATCTGGGAAGACGCCACGCTCTTTGCCGACGACAACAAAGATTACGGCTACACGGCTCAGCACGCGCGCCGATTTCTCGATGCCCTTTCGCGCCGCCTTCAGGTGGACCCCTCGTTCATCATGACCGCCTTCGAAGACGCCTTCTACTACATGTGGAAGGAACGCCGTCTGCCCCCCAACGTCGGTCCGCTTGACAACAAACTGGAAGATCCCATCGAGCGAGCGCGCCTGGCGAAAGTCTTCGAGCAGAAGCTGGATAAGACCATCGGCTACGTTTTGCCCCTGCGCCGCATTCCGCTTGCTGCGGGCACGCCCCACTGGACCAGCCAGCCCTGGTTCACAGCATCGGAACATCTGTTTCTGATCCCCGGCGATTCGCCCATGGGATACCGCCTGCCTCTCGACTCGCTGCCGTGGACCAAACCCGAAGACGTCGAATGGAGCTTCGATCCCGATCCCTTTGGAAAACGCGACGAGCTCCCTCCGCGCCCGGAACACAAGCGCGATATCTTCAACCGGCCCTCCTATGCCAGCCAATTGTCGGCGCCGGCGCGCAAGGCAAAGCCACCGGAGAAAGGCAAATCCTCGCCCTGGGTTTCGCGCCCCGCACTATGCGTTCAGGCGCGCGAAGGCAAGCTCTACATCTTCATGCCTCCGGTTGAGTTCCTGGCAGATTATCTCGACCTGGTCACGGCCATTGAAGACACCGCCGCCTACCTCGGGATGGCGGTCACCATCGAAGGCTACACCCCGCCTTACGACCCGCGCATCGACGTCCTCAAGGTCACGCCCGATCCCGGCGTCATCGAAGTCAATATCCAGCCCGCAGCCAGTTGGGACTCACTGGTACAGAACACCACGGCCCTCTACGACCTCGCTCGCCAATGCCGCCTGGGCACCGAAAAATTCATGCTCGATGGGCGCCACTCCGGCACCGGCGGCGGCAATCACGTCGTCATCGGCGCGGCCGTTCCCGAGGATAGCGCGTTCCTGCGGCGTCCCGATCTGCTTCGCAGCCTGGTCGGCTACTGGCAAAATCATCCGGCGCTTTCGTATCTGTTTTCAGGCCTGTTTATCGGCCCCACCAGCCAGCACCCGCGCGTCGATGAAGCGCGCACCGATGCGCTCTACGAACTCGAAATCGCTTTCGATCAGATTCCCGACAAGGACACTCCGAATATCCCGCCGTGGCTGGTCGACCGTATTTTCCGCAATCTGCTTACCGATCTCACCGGCAACACGCATCGCACCGAGCTCTGCATCGATAAACTCTATGCGCCCGAGTCGGCTTCGTCGCGCCTCGGCTTGCTGGAACTGCGCGCGTTTGAAATGCCGCCGCACGCTAGGATGAGCCTCACCCAGCAACTCGTGGTGCGCGCGCTGATCGCCCACTTCTGGAATCATCCCTACCGGCGCAAACTCGTGTGGTGGGGCACCGCCCTGCATGACCGCTTCATGCTCCCTCACTTCGTCGAGCTCGATTGGGAAGACGTGGTGCAGGATCTGAACGACGCCGGCTTCGCGTTCCGCAACGAATGGTTCGCGCCGCATTTCGAATTCCGCTTCCCTGTGATCGGATCCATCACCAAACGCGGCGTGAATCTGGAACTGCGCAACGCTCTCGAACCCTGGCATGTGCTGGGCGAAGAAGCCACCGCCGGAGGCACCGCGCGCAACGTCGATTCATCCGTCGAGCGCCTGCAGGTGAAGGTCACCGGCCTCATCGACAGCCGTTTCATCGTCCTCTGCAACGGGCGCCGCGTGCCGCTTCATCCCACCGGCGAGCAAGGTGAGTTTGTCGCCGGCGTGCGCTACCGAGCCTGGCAGCCGCCCTCATGCCTGCACCCCAATATTCCAGTCCACACGCCGCTGGTCTTTGATATCGTGGACACATGGTCGAGGCGTGCCATAGGGGGATGCCAGTATCATGTCTCGCATCCGGGCGGCCGCGCCAATGAACAATTTCCTGTGAACGCTTACGAAGCGGAGAGCCGCCGTTTGGCTCGATTCAGCGCCATCGGCCACACTCCGGGCATCATTCCCGAAGCGCCCGAAGAACGCAATACGGAATATCCGTTCACGCTGGATCTCCGCCGCGGCTATCCAGGACAGGCGCTGCCGTCTGTCTCTTTGAAGTGACCCTCCTCGGCACATATCGTTCGCCGCTCCTCGGCGCCGACTACCATCCCATCGATGGAGTCTACGACGAGATGAAATCGCCGTCCGGCATGTTCCGCCCGAACTGGGAAGAATACGTCGCCGCCCTCTCCGAACTGGGCGCCGAAGAACTCGCGCATCGCTGGCAAACCGCCCGTCAGCGCATCCATGAAAACGGTGTCACCTACAACATCTACGGCGACCCCCTGGGGATGGACCGTCCGTGGAATCTCGACGCCATACCCGTTCTGATTTCCGCCCCGGAGTGGAGCCGCCTCGAAGCCGGTCTCATCCAGCGCGCCCAACTCCTCAACTGGATTCTGGCCGATCTATACGGCCCTCAGGAGCTCCTCCGCGGCGGCCACCTTCCGCCCGCCCTGGTTTTCGCCAACCCCGGTTTCTGGCGTCCCTGCCACGGCATTCAGGTGCCGCGCAATACCCACATCCATCTGCTGGCGGTGGATCTCGCCCGCTCACCCGATGGCGAATGGTGGGTACTCTCCGACCGTACGCAGGCGCCCTCCGGGGCCGGTTACGCACTTGAGAACCGCATCGTCCTCGCCTCGACTTTCAACGATCTTTACCGCCAGTTCGGTGTGCGGCGCCTCGCCTCATTCTTCCGCTCCTTCCGCGATAATCTGCTGGGCCTCGCGCCGTGGCGCGGCGAGAATCCGCGCGTGGTCCTGCTCACTCCCGGGCCGCTCAACGAAACCTACTTTGAGCATTCCTACCTTGCGCGGTACCTCGGTTTCACGCTGGTGCAGGGCGGCGATCTGATGGTCCGCGACAGCCGCGTATTCCTCAAGACGCTTGAAGGATTGAAGCAAGTCGACGTGATCCTGCGCCGTGTGGACGGCGGTTTCTGCGATCCCATCGAATTGCGGTCGGATTCTTTTCTCGGCGTGGCGGGACTGGTCGAAGCGGTGCGTGCCGGCAATGTGGTGGTGGCCAATGCGCTGGGCAGCGCGCTCGTCGAAACCTCCGCGCTCATGCCTTTTCTTCCCGGCCTCAGCCAGCGCTTTCTGGGCGAAAGACTAAAACTTCCGTCGGTCGCCACGTGGTGGTGCGGTCAGGCAGCCGCACTCAATTATGTCCGGCAGAACCTCGATAACCTCGTGATCAAGCCCGCGTTCCCCTCGCGGGAAATGGAACCTGTTTTCGGCGGAGAACTCACGGGCGAGGCACGCGCCCGCCTGTTGCAGCGCCTCGAATCGCGTCCATACGATTTCACCGGACAGGAACTTCTGCATCTTTCCACCGCGCCGGTCTGGTCCGAGGATTCGTTTGAGCCGCGTCGCGTAGTCCTGCGCGTTTACGTCGCTGCAGCCGGAGGTTCGTGGGTGGTTATGCCAGGGGGCCTGGCGCGCGTATCGCCCTCGGTGCGCACCCCGGTGGTCTCCATGCAGCGCGGCGGCGGCAGCAAAGATACGTGGGTTCTCTCAGACGGCCCTGTCGACACCTTCACCTTGCAGCGTTCGGCCGATCTGCCGGTCGAGATCAACCGCGGCGCCCAGAACGGTCTGCAAAGCCGTGCCGCCGATTTTCTCTATTGGTTCGGGCGCTACGGCGAGCGCTGTGAGAACCTGGCGCGCATCCTCCGCTGCATCCTGATCCGTATGACCAGCGAGGCCGGCGCTTCCGGACCCGTCGAGTGGCGCTTGTTGATGAAGCTACATGCCTGCCTCGAATCGACCCACTCGCGTATGGAGGATGACGATCCACAAGGCCATCTCGATCTGGCGCGCGATTTCGGCCAGGAGATTCTTTCGTTGATCTTCGAAGAGCAGCGCGCCGACAGTCTCAATGCCAATCTGAATCGCGCCTCCCGCGCCGCAGCCCAGGTGCGCGACCGGCTGTCGAGTGATTTGTTGCGCACCGTCAGTCAGCTCAGCTCCGTGGCTCGCGTCGACGACGACACCTCAGCCTGGGGATACGTTTCCACCGGCGATGCGCTCACCGTCCTCAACCGATGTATCGGCATGCTGGCATCGCTGCGCGGCAATGAAATGGAGAACGTGACGCGCGGACCCGGCTGGCACTTTCTCAGCATGGGACGGCGTATCGAGCGGTCTCTGCAACTGATTCACCTTTTTCGCGCCATCGTGGTTCCGCTGAGCACGGAGACCTGGCCGATGCTCGAGATGCTGCTCGAAATCGGAGATAGTTCGATGACCTACCGGTCGCGCTATTTCACGGTTCTACAGGCCGCGCCGGTGCTGGATCTGCTGATGAACGACGAACTGAATCCGCGCTCACTGGCTTTTCAGATCAGCGAATTGAAGCAGCATTGCCGCGGGCTTTCGGATCTCAGCCACAGCACGGCGACGGCATCGGGCTGGCCGGCCGCGCAGGAGAAACGTGTGGAGGAAGCGGCCACGCAGTTGTTCCAGGCGGATGTGCTGGCGCTCTGTCAGCGCATGACGCATGGCATCCGGTTGCCGTTAGACGACATGCTCGGCAAGCTGGAAAACGCGCTGCTCAATTTTTCGGACGCGATCACTCACACTTACTTCAGCCACGCCGAAATGGAAACCCCAACGTAACGTGGGACAGGCGCTTCCGCCGGGCGCTTCCGCCTGTCCATCCGGCGGCGCAGATTGTTAGAAAGCACGGATTCACACGATGAATACCGACATCAAACACGCGCGCCAACTGCTCGATCCGGTCTCCGGCGCACTCGCCAACGCACCTCCGGAAGATGAAGAGATCCTCGCCGAAGAGGAGCAATCGGTAGCCGAAGCCCGGGAATGGCTTAAACACAACCCAGGGATTCCGTTTGAGCAGGTGGTGGCCGAACTCGGCCTCACCATGGAGGAAGTAAGGAACTACCAGGATCCCTCTTGATCAAGAGGGTGGTCCTCTCTCCTCAGACGAAAGCGGATCTTGTCGTTCCGGACCGACCCACAGCTTTTCGCATCGCCCGGGGAATCCATCGTTCCCGACATCCTCCGCATTCGTAATCGCCGCGACGCGTACAGGTAAAGGGCAATCCGGGAGGGGAATCGGACCAGCCTCTCATCTCCCATTCGATAGAATAGCTCTTGCACCCCACCCACGCCCCAACGCGACTCCCCGCATGACCTATCGCGTGCGCCACGAGACCACTTACGACTACGCCGATCCGGTCTCCGTGTCTCACCATATCCTGCGCCTGACCCCCCGTAAGTTCGGCCGCCAGCAGTGCCAGTGGGCGGAGATCTCCATCCTTCCCAAGCCCGCCTCGCGCGTGGGCCACGTCGATTATTTCGGCAACGCCGTCACCTCCTTCACGCTGCTCGAACCCCATGAGCGCCTGGTCGTCGAAGCCACCAGCGAACTCCAGGTCTACGCGCCGGCTGCGCTCGATTTCACCGCATCGCCGCCCTGGGAAACTGTGCGCGACACCATCGAGGCCGATCGCACCGACGCGGGCCTCGACGCCTACCAGTTCGTCTTCGATTCGAAACGCGTGCAAGCCAAGCCCGAGTTGGGCGACTACGCCAGCGAGTCCTTCCCCCCAGGTCGCCCTCTGCTTGAAGCGGTGCTCGATCTGACGCGCCGCATCAATCAGGACTTTCGCTTCGACACCAAGGCCACCGAAGTCAGCACGCCTGTGGAGACTTTCTTCGAGAAGCGCCGCGGCGTCTGCCAGGATTTCTCTCATCTCCAGATCGCCTGCATGCGCTCGCTCGGATTGCCCGCCCGCTACGTCAGCGGCTACCTCCGCACCATGCCGCCTCCGGGGCGCGCGCGTCTGGTTGGCGCCGACGCTTCGCACGCCTGGTGTTCCGCGTGGAGCCCCGGCATCGGATGGGTGGACTTCGACCCCACCAACAACTGCATTCCGTCCGACGGCCATATTACGGTTGCCTGGGGGCGCGACTACAGCGATGTCAGCCCGATCCACGGAGTACTACTCGGAGGGTCCGAACATACGCTCGACGTGGGTGTCGATGTAATACCACTGACCTGATGAGATCTGAATGGCCCCTCAGGTGCTTTCTTGTGAGGCCCGGGCTATGCTGATCCGTTTAGGCTACGACATCGAACTTCAAAATATTCAACCGCTTACCATTGTTGCGGTTCTCAACGTCCATCCCTCCCGCACCGCCGATTTACTCGAACCCGATGAGCTTCAGATCTCGCCGGACTGTCCGCATGAAGATTATATAGATGGCTTTGGTAACCGGTGTGTAAGAATCTCCGCACCGCAGGGAAGTTTGCGTCTATGGAACTCGACCTTGATTCAGGATTCCGGCGAACCCGATCCCGTCAATTGGGATGCCCGCCAGGCGCCGGTCGACGAACTTCCTCCCGATACGCTGAAGTTCCTCCTCGCCAGCCGTTATTGCGAGGTCGACAAGCTTTCAAGCCTGGCCTGGCAGCTCTTCGGCAACACGCAGCCGGGTTGGCCGCGCGTGCAGGCGATCTGCGATTGGGTGCACCAAAATGTGACCTTCGGTTACCACTTCGCCCGGCCCACCAAGACGGCTCTCGACGTGTCGACTGAGCTGCAGGGGGTCTGCCGCGATTTCCAGCATCTGGCGATTACGCTGTGCCGTTCGATGCATATCCCCGCGCGTTATGCGACCGGCTATCTGGGAGATATCGGAGTGCCCATCCAGCCGTGCCCCATGGATTTCAGCGCGTGGTTTGAAGTGTACCTTGAAGGGCGCTGGTGGACCTTTGACGCGCGCCACAACGTGCCGCGAATCGGCCGCGTCCTGATGGCGACAGGGCGCGATGCGGCGGATGTCGCGATCACTACGTCGTTCGGCACTTCGCTGCTGAATAAGTTCAGTGTCGTTACCGATGAAGTGGTTGACGCGGCTGCACAGCCCGAACTCACGATGAGCGCGGGCCGCACGAATTACTACTGACTCACTGGAGGCACCACATGGCGGATCATAAAGACGAAAAATGCGCGCACCCATCCTGCGTTTGCAAAGCAGCGAAAGATAGCAAGTTCTGCAGCGCCTTCTGCGAGGGCGCGACGGACCATCCCGATATCACATGCAATTGCGGGCATGCGGGATGCACGACCGTGGCAGGCGCGGGCCGCAGCTAACCCGCGTTGACGACGGCGACGACAGGGATGCCGGCTCGCTCGAGCGCCGCTTCCACATCTGGGGCGCGCAGGCGGGTGGCATCGTAGGCTACGAGGAGATCCTCGCGCGACGGCGAGATTTTGATGTGCTCGACGCCGTAGATCGAATTGACGCCGGCAATCTGCTCCATGAGCGCTTCATCGAGCGGGCGCTGCAGGCGAAAGTGCTTCTCAACCTTGGTCATGATGGGGGAAATTGATTATACCCAATGATTGACCGGTCCCGCTCCGGAACAGAGGCCGGGGGCGGTTTGAATGGCTTTTGTAATGAACTCTTTGGCGCGGCGAATTGCGTCTTCGAGGGTGCACCCGCGCGCGAGAAAAGCCGTTATGGCGGCAGAGTAGGTGCATCCCGTTCCATGTGTGTGCCGGGTTTCGATGCGAGGGCTGCAATACTCGGTGAACACGCCGTTGTGCAACAGGATGTCCAGCGCCTCGCCCTCCAGATGGCCGCCCTTTACAAGGACTGCCCCAACCCCGGATTCAGCGATGCGCAGCGCCGCCTCTCTCATCTGCTTCGGGGTTTCGACCGCGATGCCAACCAGTTCCGCGGCCTCGGCGAGATTCGGTGTGACCAGCGCGGCGTGAGGCAGGAGAAGTGCTAAACCAGCCGCGTCTCTCAGCAGATTCCCGCCATGTTTGCCGATCATCACCGGATCCACTACCAAGGGGCAGGGAAGCGTGAGAGCGGCAATTGCCTCGATCACCGCTCGGTTGCCTAAAGCGCCTGTTTTTATTGCGTTCGGCGGAGTGTCTTCAAGAACTGCTCGAATCTGCTCAGCCACCAGCGCTGCATCGAGTACCTCGATGCGGGACAGCCGAGTGGAGTTCTGCACGGTGATCAGGGTGATCGCCGCCGTTCCGTAAACGCCCAGCTGATGGAACGTCTTGAGATCGGCTTGGATGCCGGCGCCGCCGCTGGGGTCGGAGCCGGCGATGGTCAGCGCAACCGGGACCATCCGCCTAACTCAGCTTGCGATTCAACATGTCGAGCGCCATCTGCCCGGCAAAGGCACGCACTCGCGCGCGATCGCTCGCCGGCCACACGCGGTGGGCGACGGTAGTGTCGCGAGGCCCGGCCAGTCCGATATAAATCGTGCCCACGGGAGCCTCGTCGCCATCGGTGGTGGGTCCGGCGCTCCCCGTAATCGATACAGCCCAAGTAGCTCCGGTGCGGTGGCGCGCGCCCACAGCCATCGCCTCGGCGCTCTCGCGACTGACGGCGCCAAACTGCTTCAACAGATCTTCCGGCACGCCGAGGAGATCCGTCTTCATGCGCTTGGTATACGTTATAAAGCCACCCAGGAAATAACCCGAACTGCCGGGAACGCTTGAAATCCGTTCGGCCAGTCCGCCGCCGGTAGCACTTTCGGCAACAGCCAGAGTCGCGCGCAGATCGGTCAGCTTCTTGCCGACGACAGCCTCCAGTGGATCGCCATTGCGTGAGTAAATCCGATCGCCCAGCGCCGTGTCGATCTGGCCGCCGACTTCAGCCAGCAGCGCCATCGCCTGTCCTTCAGTGGAGCAGCGCGCACGCAGATGCACCTGAATATCGCCGTTATGGGCGAGCACCGTGGTCACCGGATTCTCGTAATGCTTGTAGATGGGAGAGATGGTCTGGTCCAGATCCGATTCCGACATCCCCGCCACGCGCAGCACCAGCGTGCGGATCACCAGCGGAGGCACAATGCGCACCAGGCGAGGCAGGCACTGGCGCGTGAACATCGACTTCAACTCATGCGGCGGCCCGGGCAGGATCATGATCACCGACCCGCCCTCGTCGATCCATTGGCCGGGCGCCGTGCCGCGGTCGTTGGTCAGAATATGCGCGCCTTCGATGACCATGGCCTGGCGCCGGTTGATCTCCGGCATGGCGCGATGCATTTTGCGGAAGCGCTCTTCAATCCCGCTGTTGATCTCGGGGTTGAAGATCTGCCGGCGGTCGAGCGCCAGGGCCACGGCATCGCGCGTCACATCGTCTTCCGTCGGCCCCAGCCCGCCTGAGACGACCACAAATTGCGAGGCCGAGACCGCCCGACGAACTGCCGAGGCGAGCCGTTCCCGATCGTCGCCCACGACGTGTTTGGCAATCACCTCGACGCCCAGATTATTCAGTTCGCCGGTGAGGAAGAGTGAGTTGGTGTCGAGGCGGTCCGGCGTCAGCATCTCGGAACCGACCGCGATGATTTCGGCGTTCGACATTTCAGAAGATCAAGGCTGGTAGCCGCGAATGCCTACATCCACCCGATAGATGGCGTTGGTGGTCGCCACGATCATGGCTCGCGAGGGCGAAAAAGCCAGGCCGACAATGCCCGGTCCGGAGAGGAAGTGCTCGATGGAACGGTCCGGCTTAATGCGCACTACGCCTTTGCGGCCCATGTACGACGCCGCGGAATAGAGGTTGCCCGAGGTGTCGAACGCCATGCCCTGCGGACGGCCGAGGCCCCGGTAGAAGACCTCGACGTCGCCATTATCCGCCACGCGATAGATGCAATCGAAGCTGGACGTAGTGGGTCCGGATACATACAGATGCTGGTCGGGCCCCCACGCCAGATGGTAGGCCGAGATAGATTGTTCGAGCGTCGCGTAGACGTAGATTTGGCGGGTAGGGCTGACCTTGAAGATGGTCCCGCTGCGGTCGCCGACGTAGAGGTTGCCCTCTTTGTCGAAGCAGATGCCGGTAGCCACGCCCATGCCTTCCACGAAGACCGACATGTTGCCGCTGGGGCTAACCTGATACACGATGCCATCGAAACGGCTCGAGATGTAGATCAGGTCGTCGCGGCCGATGGCGATGCTGGTGGCGTTCATCATGTCGTTGAGGAACGGCCGCATGTTGAAGTTGAGATCGATTCGATACACGGCCACCGGGACCTTCTGGCCGCGCGAGCCGCTGTATGTGGTGTAGATGTTGCCGAAGGAGTCGACCGCGGGATTGGCGACAGGATGCAGGTTCTCAGCCACGGCCACGCCGATATCGCAATTCCATGCCTCGCTCGATTGATCGCCTTTGCCCACCACTACCTCGCCGGCGGATGCGCCTTCGGGAACTTTGACGATCAGCAGCGAATCCGAGCCGATGACGATGGGTGCGGCAATGTCGCCGATGGTGACCTGGGTGCGGTTCATGGCCGCGGCGCCGGGGGCCAGTCCTTTGCCGCGGATATACAGTTCCCCACCCGTAATCGCAGCTTCCGGCTGGACTTGCGAGATGCGGGGCTTACCGTTCGATTCTTTGCGGAGTGGCATGTGGATTCACTTTGCGGCGGCTAATAGCGATTGAACCATCCCAACACAAATAAGACAAGTGCGGCATAGGCACCTGCCATCATATCGTCGAGCACGATGCCCGCGCCGCCGGGCACCCTCTCAATGAGACGTATGGGAGGGGGCTTCAGGATGTCGAAAAAACGAAAAAGGACGAAAGCGAACAGAAACGAGCGCCAGTTGAAGCGAAGTGCGCCCGCGAGGGTCAGCCAGACCCCGAGGACCTCATCGATCACCACGATCTGCGGGTCCTTGAGGCCCGATTCTTTGGCAACGATTCCGGCGGCTCGGATGGCTGGGTAAAGCGCCGCCAGGGATAGGATCAGGAAGCCGAAGTTGTTGAATCCAATCAGCGAAAGCGGCCAGGCAAGCAGGATGGCGGCGGCCGATCCCACCGTGCCTGGAGCTTTGGGCGAGTAGCCGCAGCCGAACCAGGTGCCGAGAAGCCAGGCTGGCTTAGTCTTCATCGTCGTCCGTGGCTGGAGCGGCGGGACTCGAGATCACGTACTTTCCGTCGGCCCAATTGGCCAGATCGATCACCCGGCAGCGCTCACTGCAGAACGGGAATTCAGGGTCTTTCAGTTTGACCGGCTTGTGACAGATGGGGCACTTCGATTTCATCGCGCGGGTAGTTGAGATGCCGGCGTAATACCGATCAGGCTGGGCGGCGGCATGGTGATGCGGACATCGTTCTCGGTACCCGGCAGCAGCGTACCGATGATGTCGTAATCATGGGTTTCGGTGATGCGGAGCATGCGCATCTGACCGGGTTTCGGGTCGCTCCCTTCGACGTCGTTGACGAGGACTACGCCGTCGATTTCGGGAGCCTGTGTGGACATGCGGGCCTGCCAGAGAAGATCCGTATCGGGCGAGGTGCCTTCGACCAGAACCTGGACTTCATTGCCCACCAGAAGCCGGTTTTTGGCACGGGAGACGCGGCGCTGGATGGCCATCAGGCGTCGTTTGCGGTTGTTGATGGTGCGGGCATCCACTTTGCCGTCAAGGGCGTAGCTGCCGCTCGTGTCTTCGTCCGAGTAGGAGAAGACACCGAGGCGGTCGAGCTGAGCGGCCTTGACGAACTCGCACAGGGTATCGAAATCGGCTTCCGTTTCACCCGGGAAACCGGCAATGAAGCTGGTGCGGATGGCCACGCCGGGGATGGTTTTGCGGATGCGCTCGATCAGCTTCAGGAAAATGTCGCCGCTGGCGCCGCGCTTCATGCGCTTGAGGACGGGGGCGCTGGCGTGCTGCAACGGCATGTCGATGTACTTGACCAAATCGGCATGCTCGGCGATGGTGTCGAGGAGCTTCTGAGTGACTTTGTTGGGATAAGCGTAAAGGAAGCGCACCCATTTGGGCTGAGGCGTTTCAATCTGCGCCAAGCGGGCGAGCAGCTGCGCCAAGCCGTCTTTCAGGCCAAGATCTTCGCCATAGCAGGTGGTGTCCTGGCCGATTAAATTGATTTCCCGAACTCCCTGGCTGAAGAGCCGCGTGGCCTCGGAGACGACCGATTCGAAGCGCCGGCTGCGGAATTTGCCGCGATACTGGGGAATTACACAAAAGCTGCAGGGATGGTCGCAGCCTTCGGCGATCTTGATGTACGCGTAATGCCTGGCCGTGGCGAGGACGCGCGGCGTCAGATCGTGATACAGATACAGGCCGGGATTCGGCGCTGGCTGATCCTCAATGCCTTCGCATACGGCAACGATGCGGTCGATTTCGTTGGTCCCGATAATGGCGTCGACCTCGGGCATGTCCTTGCGGATGTCGCCGCGATAGCGCTCGACCAGGCAGCCGGCCACGACCAACCTTTTGGCGTTGCCGATGCGTTTGTACTCGGCCATTTCGAGGATGGTGTCGATGGATTCCTGTTTGGCTGGATCGATAAAACTGCAGGTGTTGACGACCAGCACATCGGCCTGATCGGGCTGCGCGGTGAGCTCATGCCCGCGGGCGGCGAGTTGGCCCATCATGACTTCGCTGTCGACAAGATTCTTCGGGCAACCGAGACTGACAAAACCGACTTTCAAGGGGATATTTACAGGATAACAGGCGCGTGCAGCCGTCATTTCGCGTCCAGTCCGTTCAGACCCTGTCGGTAGAGCGGGTCCATAGCGGCGATGTCGGTCCGGTAGCTCACAGAGTTGGCGGCGGGAAAGTTGGCAGGTACCTTTTGCGTCACCTTTCCCGTGGCCGCCCACTCGGTGCCGCGTTGAAAGGTGGTGATGAATCCCACGCAGCTCAGCGCGTTAATGTCGTGGCCCATGGTGGTGTGAAAGACCCGGCCCTTACCGTAGCTCAAAGCCATCAGGATCGGCTCGTTGCGGCCCGTGCCGTGGTTGGCTGGGTCGGAAAAGGCGGTCGCCAGCACCGTCATGTGTTCGCCGGGTCCGCGCAGGGAGTTGTAGAGCTCGTCGCCCTGGTGCATCCAGAAGGGCGGCAGGCCCCGCGTAAATCGGATGGCCTGTATCGCGAATTGCAATCTGGAATGGCACGCGGTTTCCGTGGTTGCCGGCGCGGCCTGGCTTCGCGTCCGAGACCAGCCTGCCGTCTTTGAAAAACCAATATGGGCCTGAGGTTTCGTCGCGGTCCCGCCAGCCGCCTATGCCGATCATCTTGTTGTACTCGGGCCAATTCGGAAATGCGTTGTCCGCCGCATGCATGCTGACGAAACCGCCTCCATCGTTCATGTACCGCTCAAACGCCGGCTTGAGTTCCGCGGGCCAGTCGGGGGAGTCGTAATTCGACACTACGACCTGGTATTTACCGAAATCCGGTTTGAAAGCGCTGAAGTCCTCGCCCCATTTGGGCGCCGTCACGACGTCCACCTGAAAGAGCCCGGTCTCCTCGAGTTCCAGTTTCAGAACGGGTGTTACCTGCCTGCCACTTGTGATACGTTCCGCCGCTTTCGCCGTCGAGGATCATCACGCGGATGGCTGGGGCAGCCTCGGCGAAAAAGCCGGCACAGATGATCGCCATGATCACCCGAATCGGCATAAACCAGTCCTTGCGGCAACGGTAAATTGATGCTTGCTTGCGATAGTGGCGATCCTCGTTGTCTGGCAACTCTTCATCCCCCCGGTCTTGAGTTTTCAGAAGCTGGCGGGACGGCAATGCCTCGGCCCCGCGCCGGGTAAAGCCCCGGTGTTCTTCGACTATGCCACCGATCATTGGTATTTCTCTCCTGGCGCTTATATGAATTGGCCCTTCCGGCGCACGGCTGAAGGGTTGTGCTGGCGGCCGTGGGCCTGAACCGGGTGTGCGGCCACACAGGCGAGTTCGACAGCCGTTTCATGGGCTTCTGGTACGGTCTGATTTTCTGCATCGGCTTCTTCCTCCTCCAAATGCTTTACGGGGACTTCCCCGCGACGGTCTCTACTCTGGCGCTGTGCGCCTGGATCGCCGCTTCCTGTTCGGCGGTTTACGTACCCTGGTTCAATACCTTCTACTTCGACGCCCTTACGCTGGCGGCGTTGACGGCCGCTTTGGTGGGCGTGGGCCGGGTGGTGCTGCAGAACAGGGTCGGCGCCCTGACTCTTCTGTCGGCCGCGTGCTGGCTCGCCTTGATCGCGGTGGAGCGGATGCCGTTTTTTCCGCTCTGTTCTATCGGGTTCTTCCGGCATCTGCGGAGCCGGAGCGGATTTTGGCGGCAACCCAAATCCCGGCTTCGTGGGCCGTTTACTCGGGTCAACATGCGTTCGAAGCGAACGGTCCGCACGCCTATCCGCGAGCGCGAGCTCAGTTCACGGAGTGGTTCGGCCCTCTCGACCTTGTCCGGCTTTATTTCCGGCATCCTCTGGCGGCGTGGCAGGTGGCCAAGGTCAATCTGGACGAATCTTCGCTGGACCTTACGAGGCGTCGGCCGTCCGGTTGTGTATCTGATCTATATCCTGGCTGCCATTAGCGCCGCCTGGATACTGGCTCCGCCCTTGGCGCGAATGCGATTCCTGCCTGGCATATTCACCGCAGCCATTGTTCTCACCTTCGCAGTCGCTATGCTTGACGGGGTGGACAGGGGAAAGCACTTGATGATTTTCGGATATCTTGTCGACCTTGCGGTCTGTGCCGATGTTACTTTCGCGGTCTGGAAACTACTCGGACACGATCGGTTCGGGGGCCTCTTCGCCCCTCGGCACTAAGGTGGGGTGGCGGGCGAGGAAGCGTACGCAGGTATTCCAGCGGAGCACCGCATCGTCGTTGCCGGGTGAGCGGAGACGCTCGGCTTCTTCGAAGCAGTGGAGTGCCTTGACGATCCATTCATAGACGGAATGGTGCGTGCCTCCGCGGGATCGTTCTTCGTGCAGCGCTTTGGCTCGGCGCTCCCAGACTATGCCGGCGTAGTAGGCTCTTTCGTAGTCACCATGCAGCTTTTGGACTGATGCCAGGGCGCTGTTGAAGATCCTGGGATCCCGGGCAATCTGATCGCTTTGCGCGAGGAGCAGGCAGATCAGTGCTTGTTGGTTCTCCGGCTCGATGGCCAGGATGTCCCGGCAGATGCTTTCCGCTTCGGCCGATTCCTTGAGCGATCGGTAGTGCTCTGCCTTGGCCAGAGCGCTTGCCACACCTTCATGCGACAGGGCTTTCAGGGCGTACATTTGAGCCTCCTTACAGAATGTGGAAGAACTTCTTCAGGGGATCGAAGAAGGCGTCCACAACTCGCTCCTTCAACGGGATGATGGCGTTCTCGGTAATCGTGATTGATTCGGGGCAGACCTGGCGGCAGCAGGTGGTGATGTTGCAGTAGCCGATGTTGTGCTTCTTCTTCAGATCGGGCACTCGATCCACGGTATCGAGCGGGTGCATTTCGAGGGCCGCCGCGTAGACCAGAAAACGCGGTCCAATAAATTCTTCATGTTTGTGGTGTTCGCGCAGTACGTGGCAGACGTCCTGGCAGAGGAAACACTCGATGCATTTGCGGAGCTCCTGGACGCGGTCGACGTCGACCTGCTGCATGCGCCAGGTTCCATCGGGCTCATCGGGAAGCCGGGGTTGAAAGCGCTTGATGGTTTTTTTGACGCGGAAGTTCCAGGAGACGTCGGTCACCAGATCGCGAATGGACGGGAACGCGTGCATGGGCTCGATCAAAACCGGCATATCGAGATTCAACTCGCTGAGGCGCGTCATGCACATGAGCCGGGGCATGCCGTTGATCTCGGCGGAACAGGAGCCGCACTTACCGGCTTTGCAATTCCAGCGCACGGCGAGATCGGGGGCCTGCTCGGCCTGAATGCGATGGACGGCGTCGAGGACCACCATGCCGGAATCGATGGGGGTCTTGTAGTCCTGGAAGGCGCCTCCGTTGGAGTCGCCGCGCCAGATACGGAATAGGGCCTGGGCACTTTGAGGTAGATCGGGCATTATTTCATCTCCTCGATAACCGCTTTCAGTTCGGGCGGCAGGGGTGGGATGGGCATCTGCTCGACGATCATTTCTCCGTCGGGACCGCGCCGGATCACGTTATTGAATTTTCCCCATTCGGGATCTTTGTTGGGGAAGTCGTCGCGGAACTGCGCGCCGCGGCTTTCCTTGCGGAGCAGGGCAGCGCGCGTGATGGCCTCGGAAACGGTGAGCATGTTGCCGAGATCGAGCGCGGTGTGCCATCCGTTGTTGTACTGGCGATGACCGGCGACTCCGGCGCGATCGGCGCGTTCGCGCAGGCGGCCGATAACTTCGAGGGCCTCCGCCATTTCGCTTTCGACGCGCACGATGCCGACGAGGGCCTGCATCTTGTCCTGTAACTCGTATTGGATCTGGTAAGGATTTTCGCCCTCGGCTCCGCGGGTGAATGGGGCGAGCGCGGCGTCGACCGAAGCCTGAATCTGGTTGGGATCGGTGGCGGGCTCCGGATGCTGTTTGGCGAAGATGGCCGCGTACTCACCGGCGCGCTTGCCGAATACGATGAGATCGGAGAGGGAATTGCCACCGAGGCGATTGGCCCCGTGGAGGCCCGCGCCTACTTCTCCGGCCGCGAAAAGACCGGGCAGGGTAGACATCTGCGTGTCGCCATCGACACGGACTCCACCCATCATGTAATGAGTGGTGGGACCGACTTCCATGGGCTCTTTGGTGATATCGATTTCGGCCAGTTGTTTGAACTGGTGGTACATGCTGGGCAGCTTGCGCTTGATGTGTTCCGCCGAGTTAGGGATGTGCTGCTTGATCCAGGCGATGTCGAGGAACACGCCGCCATGCGGGCTGCCGCGGCCGGCTTTGACTTCGCGATTGATGCAGCGGGCTACGTGGTCGCGCGTCAACAGCTCGGGTGGACGGCGGGCGTTCTTGTCGCCCTGTGTGTAGCGCCAGCCTTCTTCTTCGCTGTCGGCGGTCTGGGCTTTATAAAGATCCGGAATGTCGTCGAACATGAAGCGCTTGCCTTCGCTGTTGCGCAGCACTCCACCTTCTCCGCGGACGCCTTCAGTTACAAGAATGCCGCGCACGCTGATGGGCCAGACCATACCGGTGGGATGGAACTGGACGAACTCCATGTCGACTAATTCGGCGCCTGCCTGATAGGCCAAGGCGTGGCCGTCGCCGGTGTACTCCCAGCTGTTACTGGTGATCTTGAAGGCGCGGCCGATGCCGCCGGTCGCGAGCACCACGGCTTTGGCGGGCCAGTGGATGAAATGACCTTTTTCGCGATCGTAGCCGAAGGCTCCGGCAATGCGGCCGTCGTCAATGAGGAGGCTGAGGACGGTGCACTCCATGTGGACTTCCATGCCGGTGTGGATGCCGTGATCCTGCAGAGTGCGGATCATTTCTAGGCCGGTGCGGTCGCCGACGTGAGCGAGGCGCGGGTAACGATGGCCGCCGAAATTGCGCTGCAGAATGCGGCCATCCTGAGTACGGTCAAAGAGCGCGCCCCAGGCTTCTAACTCACGCACGCGGGCGGGCGCTTCTTTGGCATGCAGCTCGGCCATGCGCCAGTTATTGAGATACTGACCGCCGCGCATGGTATCGGAGAAGTGTACGCGCCAGTTATCGCGGTCATCCACATTGGCGAGGGCGGCGGCGACTCCACCTTCAGCCATAACAGTGTGAGCCTTGCCGAGGAGCGACTTACACACTACTCCTACTTTTACACCGGATGCAGCGGCTTCGATGGCGGCGCGCAGACCGGCGCCACCGGCACCGATGACGAGCACATCGTATGGATAAGTCTGGTACTCGGCCATTAGTTAAAAGATTCTCCAGTCATGCCAGATACCCATGGAGCAGAGTCGTACGTAGATATCGGAAAAGCCTACCGAGCAAAGGCTGGCCCATGCCCACTTCTTATGCCTGCTGTTGAGGCAACTTACGCAATCGTAGAGCTTGTGGCGCACGGGATGTTGAGAGATCTGATCGATGGATCCGCCGACCAGATGCCGGAACGCGTGGCAGCCGAAGATATAACAGGCGAGTAAGACCACATTCACTGAGAGTACGATACTGCCGAGGCCGATCCCGAAGTGTCCGTCGAACCAGAAGGCTTCAATGGCGTCGTAAACCAGAAAGCCCCAGACTATGTAAGACAGACGCAGAAAGTAGCGATGAAAGTTCTGCATGACGAGCGGTAAGTAGCGTTCGCCGAGGTATGACTTTCTCGGTTCGCCGACGGAACATGCGGGTGGGTCGGCCCAGAACGACTTATAGTAAGCTCCGCGATAGTAGTAACAGGTGAAGCGGAAGAGACCGGGTATCCAGAGGATGAGTAAGGCCGGGGAGAAAGGCAGAAAGGATGGGTACCAGGAGGGCTTGGGGCCGAAGAGTGCGTGCGGGGAATCGCCCCATAACTCGGGCGAGTAGAACGGCGAGAGATAGGGTCCGGAAGTGTAGTACTTACCCTGGAATGCGGCCCAGTTGGCGTAGCAGAGGAAGGCGCCGAGGCCGAGAAACACGAGGAGGGGTTCGCGCCACCAGTTGTCGCGGCGCGAGGTCTGGCCGAAGCGGCCATTTTGCCAAATCACGTCCGGAGAAGCCATGAGTATCCTTATAATCCGTGCGGAGTTGTCCAGGATATCACAGGCTTGTGGTTGGGCGGGTTTGAGGCGGTTTGGGGTGGGTGTTGGAAAGCCAAGAACCAAGCCACCGGCCTGGGTTGGGCAGGTGATGGTTAAGTTATTCATAACGCTTTTGTTAAGGCGTCTTGTTGGGGTGTTGGAGTTCGGTTCGACTGTGATTTTTCGTGGTGATTTCCGGGTGTTTGGGAGGGAGGTCGGACGGGGACTCGGATTGAGCGCGGCGATGGTTTGGTTGGCCGGTGTTTTGTGGTTCGTCGTCATTTGATTTGGTCGTGGCGTTGTGGCGCAGGGACTTCTTCCCATCCGCATTCTGCATTGAGGGTTGGGGAAAACGGTTCGGGATTTCCTTGAAAACGGCCGTACGCGTATGGGGCGGTTGGGGTTAAGTTTATTTTTCGTATCTGTGACCGAGCGTATTCAGCGGGAGAACCCTGGCACGTGGCGGGCCGGACCAATCCAGGCTGACAATCGCGCCTTGCCCTAAGTCCGACGCGCAATCCCGCAGCGCCCGCAGCAGCGCCGAACTCCGGGCCTCCGGCGTCAATGGCTCACCCCGAAAGCAGAACGACACTCGGTGCAGACTGCCTGGTGTGGGCGAGAATCTGCGGGAGTCAAGATCATTCGTAAGAATGACGTATTCACGCTCTCCGGCGAAAGCGCAAATCTGTGTGTCAGACGCCTTGGGATCCCCAACTGTAGACCAGTGGATCGCCTCGTGACCGGCACAGAAGACGCATCAGCTCGCGAGCGGAAATTCTCGCCCCTGCGCGAGATTGGCGGCGTACGCGAGCGCCTCACGAATGTCCTGATCTTCGAGATACGGGAAGTCGTTGAGCAGATCTTCAACGGATCTGCCTGCCGCGAGAGCCTCGACGATCATGCCGACAGTGACGCGCATGCCCCGTATACAAGGCTTTCCACCCATGACTTCGGGATTGGTGGAAATGCGAGTGAACTGTTGCACGTCGTCAGAATAGCATCAAATTCCACTGCTCAAGTTGGTGCGGTTCTGTTCTCGATGCCGCACGAAGACCGTTTTCAGCTCAAACAGCATTTGCTCGTGCCTGCGGAGTGCGTTGCTTCCCGTGCGGCGGGTCCTCCGCGAACTTTGCCCCGTTCAGCGCGACTCGTTCCGCCCCAATATCCATTTATCCAAACGGAACTGTGGGGCTTGCCCCTGCTGTTAATCGTTACAGAGGCGCGGGCGAACGCAGCATTCGCGTGTTGTGAAAAAACGCTCATCCAGTTCGGTTTCCGACTTTGCACACAATGCGCGTTATCGGCCCGCGGCCTCTCAGAAAGCAACCGCGAAGA
The DNA here is from genome assembly GCA_963719785.1 of Terriglobia bacterium. Taxonomy (GTDB): domain Bacteria; phylum Acidobacteriota; class Terriglobia; order Bryobacterales; family Bryobacteraceae; genus BOG-234. The sequence continues at coordinate 533,780 of CAVRCX010000013.1, read as the reverse complement.
CCTCGGTAAACGCTGTCCTTCTATGTCTTAGTCCCGTGGCGGAAGGGTCAACAACCGCAAACTGGAGTGTTCCGGCTGCGGGGGCGCAAATTCAAGGACGTCTGTGTCTCCAGGGAATGTGCAATGCGTGAAGTGCCCGTGGGTTGGCATGCTTTTCTCGTGGGATGTTGCTCACAACGGGTGCCGTGACTTGCCGACCACGGGCGCACCGTTTATGGCACATATTTAGCCGACCCGGTAAAATTAAGCAAGGTGGTTTGCCGATACGGATGATTGAAGATGCGGCAATTTCTGCCGGGCGTGGGCGACTTCGCTCCCACACGCTAATTCTCGTCTGGATGGCAGTCTTTTGTTGCGCAGTGGCGCTGAGCGCTGCCGCGGTCCCTGAACGAGCGGTGTCAGGCGTCAGCATGCCGGAGGTGGTCAGCGTCGCAGGCAAGGATCTTCGGCTCAACGGCATGGGCCTCCGCAAGATGCACGTTTTCTTCGACGTGTACGTGGTAGGGCTCTACCTCGAAAAGCCTACGACGGACGCGGGGGCAGCGGTTACGACCGACGAGGCTAAGCGCATTGTTCTTGTGATGCTGCGCGACGTCAGCCGCAGTCAGTTTGTCGAAGCGGTAAAGGAGGGCATCTTGCGCAATTCCGGCCCGGAGATGCCAACCCTGCGCACCCGGCTCGATCGCATGGAGGAGGCGCTGCCCGCCCTTAAGAAAGGGAATGTCCTCGATTTCACCTACCTGCCGGGTGCCGGTACCCTGATGCGCGGTCAAGGCCGGGAGATGACGATACCGGGCAAGGATTTTGGGGACGCGCTGTTTTCGGTATGGCTGGGGCCGAAGCCGATCAGTGAGGCTCTCAAGCGCCAGTTGTTGTCCGGTCTTCCTTCGGCGCCAGCTACGCACTCAATCGCTCACATGCGAATACCGGCGCCGCGGGAAGCTGTCCTCTCCCCTGGCGGTATACGTTAGCCTCTGCGACTGGCTTGGGCATCCTGGGGTGGTTCCTGAGTGGGCGTATCAGGAGGGCCGTAAAGTGAAATGCCGAATCTGTGGCGGCGCGATGGAAGAACGGGTGACAGACCTGCCCTTCAAGATCCACGACACTTCGGTTGTAATCGCGGGATCGCTGCCCGTCCTGCAGTGCCCGGCAGTGCGGAGAAGCTGAGTTGGAGGACGTCGCCGTTTGCCCCTCCAATTGGTGGGCTAGAAGGCGTCCCGATGCTCCGTACCGGCCTGCCGATTGGCGTTTCCGTCGTCGATGAAACACTCGACCGCGTCCGCCGGGAACAGCAGCGCGTTATCCTCTGTCGGATTCGTCCGGTATCAGGCCGCGAAAATAACCGGCAGTGCGTATGGGGCGTTCCTGTTCGGCGAAGTCGGACCGTGACTCACCACCTGAACGCGATGCCGGCGGATGCGTCTCGTGACGATCACCAAAAGCTGGCGGCGCGGCGCTCCGAAAGGCGCTGGGAAAGGATGAGACTCGAAGGCTGCGCGATTTCCTCAGTCGACTGACGAGGGCAGCGGCAGTCACAACCTATATATATATAGACCTGCACAGCGATAGACCTGCACAGCGAGCCATCGGCAATGAGAAACCGCACGGGTTGTGGGGACGGCGCCACAAGCGCCCAGGCTTCAGCTCGAGATAGCCAACTCCACTCCCGTCAGACCCAGATGCCGGTCCGTGGACCAGCAAATCGCGCTTCGGCGATCCTTCATGATTACCAAGCCATGCGCATCGGCCAAAGTAAGATCCTGGTCGTCAAACCTGGCCAACTCGCGGCGAATCTTTGCCAGCTCGGCCGAATCGCATGCCTGGACGGCCAGGGCCGGGAGTGCCTCGACGAACGCCAGAAACTGTGCCGCGCGATGCCTATCGTAACGTCGTAAAAACCACCCATGACCCTCTGCAACCACCAGGGAGGATGTCGCCAGGGCGGGAGGCGAGGCAAACAGGCGTTTGAAGGTCAGGTGGTGGCTGTCCGATTTGTCGAGAAATGCAATGAAGGCCGACGTATCGAGGTATGCTTCGACGCAAGCTCGTGGTGCGCTGGTTCGCCTGTGGTGACGCGCTTCAGTCTTTCGAGCCATACACGATCTCATCGATCGACTGGCTTGAGTGCGGATCGCCTGTCGCAACGAACCCCGCGTATTTCATCCAGGCCGGCTCTCCCGGAACCGGCAGCTGTTCCCGCACCGCCCGGCGAATAAATTCCGCGACGGAGATGCCGAGGGCAGCCGCCTGCCTCTTCGCCAGATCGTATTCCTTCTTATCCAGACTGACCTGAGTTCGAATCATGTTATCACTTACTGAAACAATGATAACAGCGATAGCCGGCCAGGCGCCGCGCAAATCCGGTCACCACGTCGATGTGCAAAACTGGAATCTGCGTCCCTCAAAACAATCATGCCTGAAGCAGTCATCGTCGATTGCCTGCGTACCGCCGTCGGGAAAGCCGGACGCGGCACGCTGCGCAACACCCGCCCGGACGAGCTTGCCGCCGCCGTTATCCGCGCCCTGCTCGAAAAGTATCCGCAGGTTCCCAAAGAGGATGTCGAAGACGTAATTGTCGGCTGCGCCATGCCCGAAGGCGAAGCGGGCATGAATATGGCCCGCATTGCCGCTCTGCGCGCCGGCCTGCCCGTCACCACCACGGCCGTCACCATCAATCGCTTCTGCAGTTCCGGCCTGCAATCCATCGCCATGGCCGCCGACCGTATCCGCGCCGGCAGCGCCCACATCATCGTGGCGGGCGGCGCCGAATCCATGAGCATGATTCCCATGGCCGGCAACAAACCCGCCCCCAACCCCTGGTTCGTCGACCATCAGCCCGAGATCTACATGAACATGGGGCTCACCGCCGAAGAGGTGCAGCGTAAGTACGGCGTCTCGCGGGAGGATGCCGACGCCTTCGCTTACCGCAGCCATCAAAACGCGCTCAAGGCCCAGGCGGAAGGTAAATTCACCGAAGAAATAGTCCCCGTGAAAGTAGACCACACCGAAACGTTCTTCGATAAGGACGAAGGCCCGCGCGCCGACACCTCGCTTGAAGCCCTGGCGAAACTAAAGCCCGTCTTCCACGCGCAAGGCACCGTGACCGCGGGAAATTCTTCGCAAACCAGTGACGGAGCCGCTGCCGCCCTGGTCATGTCGGACACTAAAGCGAAGCAACTCGGGCTCACTCCCATGGCCCGTTTTGTAAGCTTCGCCACCGGAGGCGTTCCCCCGGAAATCATGGGGATCGGCCCCGTGGTGGCGATTCCCAAAGCCCTCGCGCTGGCCGGCCTGAAGCTCGACGACATCGGCGTAATCGAACTCAATGAAGCCTTCGCGGTGCAGGCGTTATCGGTGATGCGCGTGGGCGGACTCGATCCCGAAAAGGTGAATCCGAACGGAGGCGCGGTGGCTCTGGGCCATCCCCTGGGCTGCACCGGCGCCAAGCTGACAGCTACGATTCTGCGCGAAATGCAACGCCAGGGACAGCGCTACGGAATGGTGACCATGTGCGTGGGAGGGGGCCAGGGAGCGGCCGGGATCTTCGAGAGGATGCAATGAAAACCGGAGGAGCATTCCTCATCGAAAATCAACCGGCTGCCGATGTTTTCACTCCGGAAGATTTAACCGAAGAGCACCGAGCCATAGCCCGAGCCGCCCGCGAATTCTTCGATAAAGAAGTCGCCCCCAACATAGAAGCCATGGTCCACGGCGATCGGGACCTGGCCGTTTCGTTACTGCGCAAAGCTGCCGCCCTGGGCTTCGAATCCATCCTCACCCCCGAACGCTACGGAGGCATGGAACTCGACCTCGCATCGAGCGCCGTAGTGGCCGAAGCTCTCGCGGGAGACGGCTCCTTCGCCGGATGGCACGGAGCCCACGCCGGAATCGGCACCCTCCCCATCCTCTGGTTCGGCACCGAAGAACAGAAACAAAAATACCTCCCGCGCCTCTCCACCGCCGAACTGGTAGCCGCCTACTGCCTGACCGAACCTCACGCCGGCTCCGACGCTCTGGCCGCCAAAACACGTGCCGATCTATCGCGCGACGGCCGCCGCTACATCCTCAACGGTCAAAAAGCCTGGATCACCAATGGAGGCAAAGCCGACCTCTTCACCGTCTTCGCGAAAATAAACGGCGAGCAATTCTCGGCGTTCTTAGTCGAGAGGGCCTTCCCCGGCGTCACCACCGGGCATGAAGAACAGAAGATGGGCATCAAGGGCAGTTCCACCACCGCCGTCTATTTCGATAACGTCGAGGTCCCCGTCGAAAACCTGCTCGGGGAAGTCGGCCGCGGCCACATCATCGCCTTTAACATCCTGAATCTGGGCCGTCTGAAACTCGGGCCATTCTCCGTGGGCGGAGCCAGACGCGTGCTGCGCGAATCCATCGCCTACGCCAAACAGCGCAAAGCTTTCGGCACCGAGATCGCCAACTTCGGCATGATCCAGCACAAGCTCGCCGAAATGGCCATCCGCATCTACGCCGTGGAGTCGATGACGTATCGCGTGGAGGGCCTCATCGAGAGCCGCATCGCCGACCTCGGCCTCATGAAAGCCGTCGAAGAATTCGCCGCCGAGTGTTCCATCGTCAAGGTCTACGCCACTGAAATGCTCGATTACGTGGTCGATGAAGGGGTGCAGATCCACGGCGGCTACGGCTACCATCAGGACTACGCGGTCGAACGCGCCTATCGCGATTCGCGTATTAACCGCATCTTCGAAGGCACCAACGAAATCAATCGCCTGCTCACCACGGGCATGCTGTTGAAGCGCGCACAGCAAGGTCGCCTTGGTCTGGTGAAGGCCGCTAAAGGACTGATGGACGAGGTGCTCGCAGGCCCGGTTCTCTCGACTGACACCGAATCTGATGAGCGCAAGCTGGTAGCCAATGCCAAGAAAATCGCCTTGCTCCTGCTCGCGACGGCATTCGAAAAATTCGGCGTGGAAATGGACAAGCAGCAGGAAGTGCTCGCCGGAATCGCCGACGTGTTGATGGAAACTCTGGCCATGGAATCGACCCTCCTCCGCACCGAGAAAACCAACAAATCATCCGACCTGTGCGCCGTGTTCCTCCGCGACGCCATGACCCGCATCGAAGGCTTCGCGCGGCCCGTACTCGCGGCCTGCGCCGAAGGCGACACCCTGCGCTCCAATATGGCCGTCCTGCGCCGCTTCGCAAAGTTCGAACCCGTGAATGCCATCGCCCTCAGGCGCGGCATCGCGGCGCGTTTATGCGCATCGTAGTCGCAGTGGGCCTGCCTGGCTCCGGTAAGTCGACTTATCTCGCCACTCTCGGGGCGATCCCGATTTCGAGCGATGCCATCCGGCGTCAACTGACAGATGACGAGACCGACCAATCCGCCAACGCGCGTGTCTTCGCCACACTGCGCCACTTACTCCGGCAAAGGATCGAGCTGCAGCGTCCTGTGACTTACATCGACGCCACCAACCTGACCCGCCGCGAACGTAAGCCTTATATCCGGATAGCTCGCGAGCACAACGCCTCCATAGAAGCGCTCTGGTTCGACGTGCCCCTGGCCATATGTAAGTCGCGCAACGCCGCGCGCGGCCGGATCGTTCCCGATCACATCATGGATCAAATGGCTGCCAAGCTGGTCCCTCCTTCTCTTGAAGAAGGCTTCGACCGAGTTACCCGGGAGGCTCAATAGTGGGGCAGATTTCCGATCTGCCCTCGCCTCCTCTGGCCGATGGCGGGCAGATCGGAAATCTGCCCCACCGGGCAACATGATGCAGGGTTCATCTGGAAGAGATAAATGGACATTCGACCTTACCAAGCCTCCGACCGCGCCCCTTGCCTCGAAATCTTCGACTCAAATTTCGATGCCACCAAACGCCCTGAGTTCGAACAATTCCTCGACAACCCCGAAGGCCCATTCTTCGTCATGGACCACGATGGCGCGATCGTGGGCTGTGGAGGCTACGCTGGCGAAACGCTGCGCTGGGGCATGATCCGCCGCGATTTCCAAAAGCTCGGCCTCGGCCGCTTTCTGCTCATGTACCGCCTGCGCCAACTCGAAGGCGTTCCAACCGTCCGCCTCACCGCCCCGCCAAACGCTGTCCCCTTCTTCGAGAAACAAGGTTTCCGCATCGGCGGCGAGTCGCCGAAAGGCATCGAGATGGTCAAGAAGATGAACGTATGTACCTGATACCTTCTTCGAAAACCTCCGGCCGAGTCAACAGACTAACTACCAGATAACCTGATCGCTCGAAGTCATAGAAGTATCCCGGCTGTACCAGAACATTGCGATCGCGAAGCAGACCGAGCGCAGTCTCTTCCTCATCCAACACGGGAATCACCGCATACCAACCCGCCTCAACGACCAACTTACGCTCCACCAGACCTAAGTTATGCCGCACCCGTTCGATAATCTGCCGCTGGATCGAACGCCGCAACCTAAGTAATGCCGGTAAAGCCACCTGCACAGGAGTGCCAACCGATAGATAAGTGTCCGCAATGATCTCCAGCTCCGGCATCGGCCGCTTGGTAATCATCCACGCCAGCTTCATCTGCGGCAACCCAACCAGCTTCGAAAGCCCGTTCAGAGTGAAGTCGGCAATTCCCTGCAGAGTGAGCACACTGTCCGCTGCCGGCTCGATCAAATAATCGCTGAAGACTTCGTCGGAAATCAGCGCCAGATCGTGGCGCGCGCACAGAGTACTAAGTTGCTCGACCTCATGCCGGCGAATGAAATGTCCGGTGGGGTTGTCAGGATTCACCACAATAATCGCGCGAGTGCGTTCTCCGACAGCCTGCTCCAGAGCGTGGAAGTCGATAAACCACCCATGGTCGTAGAACACGCTGTAATGCCGCACCGCAACCGATTCCAGCCGCGCCAGATATTCGAACAGCGGATAAGAAGGGCGCGGAACGAGCACCTCATCCCCCGGATCGCACAGCAACTTGAACAGCCACGAATACGCCTCACTGGTACTCGCGGTCATAATCACCCGATCGAAGGAGGTACCGTATTCCTGGGCAATCGCCAACCGCGCCGCGGGCAATCCGAAAGGTTCCGGCTCATAACTGAGAGCGCGCTCGTCGGCGAGAGCGCCCAGAAATCCCACTGGATAGTCAATCCCGGCGCGCGTAGGATTCGATTCCGTCAAATCCAGTATCGGTATCCCCGCTGCCAGCTTCTCCGCCAGCATTTCAAAAAACGCATTGGGCCGCTGCTCCCGCGGCAGGCGATTGGAAAACTTCATGGAGCGCAGAAGTCCCCTGACGCGATACGCAGGGCCAGCGGAGGCTGGCGTTCAAACCGGTAAATCCAGACGCGCTCGCCTGTGGACACTGTGGCGGCCACTCTCTCGTACTGCTGTCCTTCGTATTCGTCGAGAGCCTGTAAAGTACCCGGACTCATTAACTCGTACACCTCGCCGTGAACCACGCCCGCCGGTTCCGGCCAAAAACCCGGATACTCGGCCACACGATAGATCGAGCCCACCACCGTCGCACGGCCCAACAGCCGCGCCTCCGCCCGCAGCCGCCGCGCAAACGGATTATCGAATTCGCTGCGCAAAGTTCCGTAGACAAAAAGAAGTTCGTACACCCTGGCTTATAGTAATGCGTGATGACCGATTGGAAAGCACTCGCCCGCGCGCGCAACCTTAATATCCCGAAGGACGCCGTCGACCGCATCGCGCCCGCGCTCGATGGACTGGAAGACGCCTTCCGCCCTCTGCTGACAAAACTGACCCATTCGACCGAGCCCGCCATCACCCTCTCGGAAGCGGCGGTGTTGGGCCAATGAACATCCAGCAGGCCGCCGCCAAACTAAGAGCCCGCGCAGTCTCCGCCGTAGAACTGGCAAAGGACTCGCTCCGCGCCATCCGCAGCCACCAACCCAGCCTCAACGCCTTCATCACCATCACGGAAGATCTGGCGCTCGCCCAGGCCCGCCAGGCAGACGACGAACTGGCCCGAGGCATCGACCGTGGCCCCCTCCACGGGATCCCCTACGCTCTCAAAGACGTCTTCTCGACGAAAGGCATCCGCACCACCTGCGGCTCTAAGATCTTCGCCGACCACGTTCCCGACCACGACGCCGCAGTCTACGAGAAGCTCACCGAAGCCGGCGCCGTCCTGATGGGCAAGACCGGCCTGCAGGAATTCGCTTACGGGATCACCTGCAACAACCCGCATTTCGGCGCCATCCGCAATCCGCACGACCCTCTGCGCATTCCCGGCGGATCGAGCGGCGGCTCCGGCGTGGCCGTGGCGACCGGCATGGTGTTCTTCGCCATGGGCAGCGACACCGGCGGCTCCATCCGCATCCCGGCTGCCTTCTGCGGATGCGTCGGACTCAAGCCCACCTCTGGCCGCGTCAGCCGCTACGGAGTCATGCCCCTCGATTTCAGCCTCGACCACATGGGCCCGCTTACACGCACCGCGCGTGACGCCGGGCTCGTGCTGAATGCCATCGCCGGATTCGACATCCGCGACGATACCTCGTCACATCAGCCAGTCGAGGATTACGCCGCCGGTACTTTCGTACTGGCTGGGAAGCGAATCGGCGTTCCGGAGAACTTCTTCCGTGAACGCCTTACTCCCGAAGTAGAGTCGGCATATGACGCAGCCCTTGCGCGAGCCGACGCTGCCGGAGCACGCCTCGTCCCGTTGCGCGTCCCCGACCCGGCCGAGATCAATATCCTCAGCCGCGTAATTCTCCTGGCCGAGGCCTCCGCGTTGATGGAACCCTATCTCGATCGCCGCGGCGATTTCGGAACCGACGTGATCGCTCTCCTCGATCAGGGCCGTTTGCTCGCCGCCACCGATTACATTAATGCGCAGCGTCTGCGCAGACTATATCAGCGCGACTGGGCCAACCTATGGGATCGCGTTGATTATATCTTTACTCCAACCGCACCCATCGTGGCGCCACTTATCAGCGAGACTCACGTAGTTATCGATGACGTGACTGAGGATGTTCGCCTGGCGTCTACGCGGCTGGTACGGGCGGTTAATGTGCTGGGTCTTCCCGCAGCTTCTCTCCCATTACCGGTAAGTGGCTTACCGATCGGATTGCAGGTTATCGGCAAGCCTTTCGATGAGGCGGGAGTGGTCGCGACCGCTCAGGCACTCAGCTTGATTAACTGATGTCAATATCCCTAAGTTATTAAAATTGCAGTAGTTTCGCTTCCAAAATCTGCGGAAATCAGGTTAGGGATTTACCGCTTTGCGGAGATTCCTCGGGTGTTTTTGCCCGCGGATTCCAAAAACAGAATCGACATCCCGATTGCTCTGACGAAGCGTATTTGCTTTCAATGGTATAGCCCTTGACGAATTGGCTCCCTACTTGCAACGGTGGCACGCATATGCGAAAACTCTCACGCTCGATCCTGCCGGGTAACCAAATCCTGGCTTGCGCACTCAGCGTTCTCGCTTCGGCGCTCATTATGTGGGGCCAGGTGGAAACAGGCCAAATTACGGGAACGGTCACCGACCCTTCCGGAGCGGTCGTTGCCAACGCAACGGTTAAGGCGGTCAACAGCGCCACCGGTGCGGAACGGGATACCGTAAGCAGTGGTTCCGGTCTTTATGTGCTGCCTAACCTCGAGCCAAGCGCGTACGATGTGACCGTCAGCGCCGCAGGGTTTGCGACCACGAAGCAACGGATCGTGCTGGCGGTCGGCCAGCGCCTTGGAAACGATTTCAAGCTTCAGGTTGGCGCCACCGCAACCACCATAGAAGTGCGGGAAGCGGAGGTAGCCGTGAACACTGAAACGCAGTCTTTGAGCAGCACCATCGACTCTAAGCAAGTGATCGAACTACCGTCGTTAACGCGGGATCCCTATGATTTCGTTGCCACCATGCCGAACGTATCGGATGCCGATCCGAGCCAGCGTGGAACTAACTACGCCATCAATGGCATGCGCTCGGCCAGCACCAACGTGCTGCTGGACGGCGTGGCTAACAACGACGAATTCACGGCCAGAGTGGGTCAGCAGGTACCAATCGATTCGGTACAGGAATACAGTGTCACAAGCAGCGACTTTACAGCCGAAGTGGGCCGGGCCAGCGGAGGCGTGGTGAATGTGGTGACCAAATCGGGCACCAATACATTCCACGGCACCGCCTATGAATTCAACCGCGTATCGAGCCTTTCCGCGAACACCTTCTACAACAATGCCAACGGAATTGCGCAGGGCATTTACGACCGCAACCAGTTTGGCTATTCGGTCGGCGGACCTGTCATCAAAAACAAGCTGTTTTTCTTCCAGAACACGGAGTGGACGCGTATCCGCAGCGCCGCTCCGCAGGTCGCGATGGTGCCCACTTCGCAATTCATCGCGGCATCGGCGGCGCCGACTCAGGCTTTCTTTGCGGCGTATGGAAAGCTTCGGCCCGATCTGGTAACGCTGCAAACGTTTACTAAGGCGCAACTGCATCCCTGCGGCAGCACGTTGACCGACGCTTGCAATTCGCTCGCGGCGAATTTCCCGATGTTCAACCTGGTGCAATACAACACGGCGGCCGATGCGGGCGGCGGCAATCCCCAGAATACTTACGACATCGTTGGGAACGTCGATTACGTATTAAACGATAAGACCTCAATTTCAGCAAAATATGCACTGTACAGCGAAAACGATTTTCCCGGTACTGTCGACACCAGTCCGTATGCGGGCTTTGAGACGGGCCAGCTGTTTTTCGATAACCATCTGACGGTCTCGGCGACGCACACATTCTCGCCGACGTTAATCAGCCAGACGCGCCTCAGCTATAACCGGCTCACCAACGTCCAGCCCCTCGCTGCACAACCGGTGGCGCCGACCCTGTATATGAGTGCCACGACACAAACCGTGCTCGCGGGCCAGAACGTCGCGCTGCCGGGTTATAGCCCCTACACTCCGGGCAACTCTATCCCGTTCGGCGGCCCGCAGAACTTCGGCGTGCTGACGCACGACATGACCAAGGTTAAGGGTAAACACAGCATCCGGTTTGGCGGGCAGTTCACCTATATTCAGGACGATCGGACGTTCGGCGCCTATGAAGAAGCCGTTGAGGCACTGGGAACCGGCGTTGGCAACGCTCTCGACAACTTTCTGGCGGGCCAGCTCCATGAGTTTGAAGCGGCGGTCAATCCGCAGGGTCAGTTCCCGGGGGGGACCGTGAACCTTCCCGTCGGACCCCCCAATTTCTCGCGCAGCAACCGTTATAAGGAAAGCGCGCTTTACGTGCAGGATAGCTGGAAAGTTAGACCCCGCATGACTGTCAACCTGGGCTTGCGCTGGGAATACTACGGTGTGCAGCATAATAACAAGTCGACTCTGGATGCGAACTTCTATCCCGGGGCGGGCAGCACGCTTCCCCAGCAGATCGCCAGCGGCGTAGTCGATACCGTTCCGAACAGCCCCAATAAGACGCTTTGGAATCCGACCTATCGCGATTTCGCGCCGCGCCTCGGCTTTGCTTACGATGTTTTTGGGGACGGGAAAACGAGCATTCGCGGCGGTTACGGGATCGGTTACGAACGAAATTTCGGTAACGTTACGTTCAATCTTTTTGAGAATCCGCCGAACTTCGGCGTGCTCGCATTGGTGGCGGGCACGGATTTGCCAACCATCCCCATCTCGACCAGCAATGCCGGTCCACTAGCAGGGAACTCGGGAAGTAAGACCGTGCCCCCGGTAACCCTGCGCGCCGTAAATCCCAATATCAAGACCGCCTACGCCCACACTTACAGCGTCGCACTGGAGCACCAGTTCGGCACCAACGTGATCTGGAGCGAGTCATACACGGGCTCGACAGGCGAGAATCTGTACTCGATCGATCAATATAACAGTCCAGGAGAGGGTAATGCCTATAACAACGTCCCCTGCACGCCAGGCACATTCGGCAATCCTGGCACCTGTACGGCGAGGATCAACTCGCAATACTCCTACATCAACGACCGCACCAACGGTGGCTTCTCTAACTACAATGCGCTGATCTCGCGTATCGTCACCAAGAATGTCTGGAAGACCGGAATTACGCTCGATGCGAGTTATACGTGGTCGCACGCGATCGACAATCTTAGCGGTACTTTCAGCGACGGCGCCCAGGCGGACTACCAACTTGGCTTCATGGAGGCCTTCCAGCCGGCGCTTGATAAGGGCAATTCCGATTTCGATGCGCACCACCGCATAGCAATCTCGGGCATCTGGGAACTTCCATTCTTCAAAGGCAGCAGTCTGCGCGACAGGGTATTGGGCGGGTGGGAATTTGCGCCCATCTTCACCGCGCGCACAGGCAGTCCGTTTACTCTCTACGATTGCAGTAACGCATATCCCTACTGCCCACGCGCGGAAACAGCCGGCGCGCTGCCCAAGATGGGCGTAACCAACGTTCCCACACCAGGCGTTCCCGATAACTTCCAGTACTATACGTTCCCGACGGCTCTGACTTCGCAAGTCGGCGTCTGGTACAACCCGAAGGTGGGCATCAGCGATTTCGGGCCGTTTCCGAGCAACATACTCGGGCGGAACACCATCTTTAGTCCAGGCGTCTGGAACGTGAACATGGGCGTCTACAAGAATACGAGGATTAACGAGAAATTCTCGTTGCAACTGCGCCTCGAAATGTATGACGCGTTTAACCACGCTAACTTCACGGTCAACGTGGCCGACGTGGATGTTTCCGCGTTCAAGGCAGTGGACGGTGGCTTTGGCCAAAATCCGCAGCCCGGTACGACAGTCATCAATTACCCCAGCCGCAACGTACAGCTGGGAGCCAAACTCATCTTCTAGCTACCGCCAGGCTGGCATCCGCTTCAAACACCCAACCGGTTCCCTCGCGGGAGCCCGTTTTTTTGTCCCGTTATACTGATACCAGCGCATGAAAAAACGCCTGCTCAACGGCCTGCTCGCGGTCCTCCTGATCGTTACAGCGACGCTTGCGCTGTGGCAGGTCTCCTTCAATTTTTCCTTCGCGCCCGGCGATCCCGACCAGACTTTCGTCTTCTTCGGCCTCTCCCTGCTGATCTTCCTGCTGATGGTGACGCTCGGCTTCATGCTGGTGCGCATCGTCGTCAAGATGTGGGTGGAGCGCCGCCGCGCCGGCTCGCGCATCCGGACCAAGTTAGTGGCGGGCGCGCTGATCCTGAGCCTCATGCCCGTGTTCTTTATGGTGCTGTTCAGCTGGGAGGTCATGAACCGCACGCTCGCCAAGTGGTTCACCGGACCCACCGAACATGTGACGGAGGACATCCGGCGCATCGCGGCGGCGCTCGACCATCAGACCCAGGGCAAGGCCCTCGCCGAAGCGCAGTTGCTCGCGTCGATGCCGGAAGCGGCCCGCCAGATTGAAGCCCCGGCCGCGGACACGCCGTGGCTCGATAGCTTCTGCCGCCAGCGCGGGATTTCCGGGGCGCAGATTCTTCCTTCGGGCTCCATGGAGCCGGTCGCGCGCTTCGGTCAGTTCCCTGGCAGGCGGGATCCTCCGGCGCAGACCGCGGCTGCGCCCATCATGCGCGATGGCGTCACAATTGGAGCCGTCTTCATCGACGAGGCGGTGCCCATTAACTTCGCGCAGCGCGTGAAGGACATCGAAGCCGACGTGCGTCTCTTCCGGCAATTGGACGCGCAGCGCACGGCGACGCGCCGCAGCTATACTGGTCTCATTTTTCTGATCGCGATCTTCGTCCTCTTCGTGGCCGGATGGCTGGCGCAGTATCTGGCGCGCCAGATCAGCGAACCGATCTCGGCGCTGCTGCGTGCGGCCGAAGAAGTCAGCAAAGGCAATCTGGGTCATCGCGTCAATGTGAAGGCCATCGACGAACTGGCGCAGCTGGTCAGCGGCTTTAACCGCATGACTGCCGACCTCGAAGCCAACCGCGGCGAGCTCGAAGCGCGCCGCCGCTTCACTGAAGCCATTCTCGAAAGCATCCCCACAGGCATCATTTCCATCGATTCCTCGGGCACTGTGCGCCGCGTCAACAAGGCTCTGGACGTGATGCTGCCGGAAGTCAATACGCGGGCTGCCACGCGCCTCGACGATCTTTTCGCGCGCGAGGACGCAGTTGAGATCCGTTACCTGATGAATCGAGCGCGCCGCACCGGAGTCGCCTCGCAGCAGCTCGAAGTGAAGACGACGGGCAAGACACTCCACCTCGCCATCACCGTGGCCGCCGTCGAACGCGGGCGCAATCCCGGCTACGTGGTCGTGATCGAAGACACCAGCGACCTGCTGCGCGCGCAAAAGACCGCCGCGTGGAGCGAAGTGGCGCGCCGCGTGGCGCATGAGATCCGCAACCCGCTCACGCCCATCACGCTTTCGGCCGAGCGCATCATCCGCCAGGCTAATCGCACCGCATTCACGCCGGCCGTGGACCGGCTGCTGCGAGAATGCGCGGGCACGATTCTTGAAGAAACCGAATCGGTGAAGCGTCTGGTCGATGAGTTCTCGCAGTTCTCGCGCCTGCCCGCCGCCCGCCCCGTGGTGTGCGATCTGAACGACGTCGTCTCGAACGCCATCAGCGTCTTCGAAGGCCGCCTCGAAGGCATCGAGCTGAATGTCGATCTGGCGCCCGGCTTGCCGTCCGTCTGCGTGGATCCGGAGCAGTTCAAACGCGTGGTGGTCAACCTGATCGATAACGCCGCCGAAGCTATGCAGGACGCGCCCGTGAAGATCCTCAACGTAACCACGCAGCCGGGCATCGCGGATACGGTGGAGATAGTTTTCGCGGATTCCGGTTGCGGGATTACGCCCGATCAAAAGGAGAAACTCTTCCTGCCTTACTTCTCGACCAAGGGCCGCGGCACGGGCCTGGGACTCGCCATCGTCAGCCACATTCTCTCCGAGCACGACGCGAGCATTCGGATCGAGGACAATAAACCCAGTGGCGCGCGTTTCACGGTCGAGGTTCCGGCAGTTGCGATTGAGGAGCAGAAGAGCACGGTGACGGACGCCGCGGTCAGCGCATGAATCCGCCACGCATTCTGATCGTCGACGACGAGCCGGGCATTCGCCAATCGTTGAGCGGCGTCCTTGCCGATGAAGGTTTTCACGCCCAGGCCGTCGAGAGCGGAGAAGAGTGTCTGGATGCGCTGGCTGCCGCCAACCACGAGATCGTTCTTCTCGACATCTGGCTGCCGGGAATCGACGGCCTTGAAACGCTGAGCCGGATTCAGCAGATCCCCGCGTCCGACCGGCCGTTGGTGGTGATGATCTCGGGCCACGGAACCATCGAGACGGCGGTGAAGGCCACCAAGCTGGGCGCCTTCGATTTTCTTGAAAAGCCGCTCTCCATCGATCGCGTTCTGTTAGTGGTGAAGCATGCCATCGAGCACCGGAGGCTGCGTCTCGAGAACGATCAACTGCGCGAATCGGTGAGCGAGGAGTCGAACATCGTGGGGGACAGTATTCCCATCAAGGCATTGCGGCAGCAACTGGCCCTGATGGCGGGCACCAACGGCCGTGTGCTGATCTACGGTGAAAGCGGCACGGGCAAGGAACTGGTGGCGCACGCGCTGCATGCCATGAGCCATCGCGCCGCGCATCCGTTTGTGGAGGTGAACTGCGCCGCCATCCCCGAAGATCTGATCGAGAGCGAGCTTTTCGGCCACATGAAGGGCAGCTTCACGGCCGCCCACGAGCGCAAGGTGGGCAAGTTTCAGAAGGCCGACGGCGGCACGCTGTTTCTCGACGAGGTGGGCGACATGAGCCTGAAAACCCAGGCGAAAGTGCTGCGCTCACTCGAGGAGCAACGCTTCGAGCCGGTGGGCGCGCACGAATCCATTCGCGTGGATGTGCGCGTAGTGGCGGCCACCAACAAGAATCTCGAAGAAGAAATCGAGAAAGGTAATTTTCGCGAGGATCTTTTTTACCGGCTCAACGTGATCCCGTTTCACGTGCCGCCGCTGCGGGAGCGCAAGGAAGATATTCCCCTCCTGGCCGCTTATTTCCTTGCCGAGTTCACGCGCTGTTACGGACGCAAGCCCAAGGAATTGACGCCTCCCGCGCTGCAGATGCTGCAGGAGCATCACTGGCCGGGCAACGTACGCGAACTGCGCAATCTGATCGAACGTATCGTGATATTGAATCCGCAGAGCAGAATCGACGCGCGGCATATTCCACTGCAGGCGGCGCGCAAAGCCGGCGTCGATAAGCCGCACGATCGCTACGGCAGCCTGCAGGACGTGCGCGAAGCGGCGGAGCGCGAATACATCCAGAAGAAGCTCGAAGAGGCTAACGGAAACGTCAGCCGGACAGCGGAACTACTGGGCCTCGAAAGAAGTAATCTCTACCGGAAGATGCGCGCGTTGGGCATCGCTCCCCGCGAATAGCGCCGCGTTGTTTGCCACACTGGCGCGCCAATTGCTCCCGCCACCCAGCGGGAGAGACTGGCCATGCGGCAAGAAGGTTATCGGGACACAACCGAAGACACCACACAGCTTACAGTAGATCGCAATCGGCGGCGCGTACTGGCCGCCAGCACGCTGACCGGCGACCGGGTACACAACCAGGCCGGTGAAGATCTGGGCAAGATCGAAGAGATCATGATCGATTTGCCGACGGGCCGCGTAGCTTATGCGGTCCTTTCATTCGGCGGATTCATGGGACTCGGCGATAAGCTTTTCGCCGTGCCCTGGAGCGCGCTGCGCATCGACGAGGGCGAGCATGAGTTTGTCCTCGACGTGGAGCGCAGCGTTCTCGAGAGCGCCCCTGGATTCGACAAGGGCAACTGGCCCGATATGGAAGCGCCCTCGTTCGGAACCTGGATTCACCAGCACTACGGGCGCACTCCGTATTGGGAGCACGATGTTACCGATGCGGGCGATTACGTGGGCAACAACCGGCAAACGAATCGCAGCATAGAGTACGAATCGGTTACCGGCTATCGCGCCGGCGGCCGCTGATTTTCAGAAAGCAAGGGAAAGGAAAAAACGATGGCAAATATTTCAACTCTCAATGAATTGTTCGTGGAAGAACTACGCGATTTGTACGACGCCGAGAAGCAATTGACCAAGGCACTGCCGAAGATGGCGAAGGCTGCCTCTTCGGATAAATTGCGGGCGGCGTTCGAGGAACATCTGCAACAGACGGAAGGCCATGTGGAACGTCTGGAACAGATCTTCGAGGCCCTGGGCGAAAAGGCAACGGGCAAGAAATGCGCCGCTATGGCCGGTCTGGTGAAGGAAGGCGACGAGATCGCGAGCGAGACTGAACCGCCCGTACGCGATGCCGGTCTGATCGCCGCCGCGCAGAAGGTGGAACATTACGAGATCGCGGGTTATGGGGCGGCGCGCACCCACGCCGAACTGCTGGGCCAGGAGGACGCCGTTGAGCTTCTCGAGGAAACCCTAGAGGAGGAGAAGGAGACTGACGCTAAGCTGACCGACTTGGCGGAAAGCACTGCTAACGAGGAAGCGGCGGGTTCGGGATCGGGATCGCGCCGCGCACAGGCTAAGACGCGTACTGCCGGCAGCAGCACGAGTCGCCGCTCATAAAATCGGGGAGGAGGGGCCTCACGGCCCCGTCCTCCCACCCCACCGTACGGTTCGACCGAAGCTGAGGAATGACCTTTACGCGACAGCCGGGTTCACCCACCGGCGCGGTCGCCCGCGCGGCAGTCCCTGCGAACAAGGCCGGAGATCTTCTCATGCAGGGCTTGCCTTCTTCTGGCACACCCGCCGGATCTACCTCGCAGCGGATGGTTCCGGTCATCACGGTCCATGGGGACTTTACTCCTGAATGCAAGTCATACTGAGCACACCAAACCCAAGGCGCACTCCACCGGCTGCTGACTTCATCGTGGAGCAGGCGGTTTCGCCTCCGCTTTCGATGTTGCTAGGCGTTTTCGTGGAGATTGTGGTGAATCGCGTAGAGCGCGAGTTCCAGACGGTCGGAAACGCCCAACTTATCGAAGATGTTGTGCAGGTGGTTCTTCACCGTCTGCTCGCTGATAAACATCCTCTCAGCCATTTCCTTGTTCTTGAAACCCTGCGCGACCAGAATCACAATCTCTCGCTCGCGCTGGCTTAGCGCCGCGCCCTGGTCGCGTACTCCCAGCCTTGAGGAAGTGCCGTTCGAAGAGCCGCCTTTTTTGGCGAGGCGGCGGATTACTTCGGCAGTCGTGGCGCGATCCAGCCAGAACTCCCCCGCGTGAACCTTGCGCACGCTCTTAAGCAGCAGTTCGGTGGAGGTGTGTTTGGGAACTATGCCACAGCAGCCCTGGCGAACGGCTTCCACAAAATCTTCCTTGGCATCGCCGCTGGTGAGCATGATCACACGCCCCGCGAGCCTCGATTCCTGGATGGAAGCAAACACCTTCTGGCTGCCGGCCGAACTGGCGGGCCAGCCCATCAGGATAATGTCGGGCCGGAACTTGCGTATCTGCTCGGTGGCTCCGGAAGGGGATTCGGCCGAGGCGACGACCTCAAGATCGGGCTGAGCGGCGAGAAGACGTGCCAGCCCATCGCGGAAAAGGCTGTTTTCGTCGACCAGCACAATCCGGATTTTAGGGCTGCCATTGACCGGTAAGTCCATAGCTGCTTGTTCTTTAGCTCTGTTCTCCGAGCCTGCTACTCGACTTACTTTCATGCTATTGTGCGCTTACCGACAGTTTATAGTTCTAGTACTTTCTTGTCAACCCTGCTTCTCGGAAGGAAATTTTCTTCCTGGCGTACCCGAAGCGGACTGTCTTCGGATAGAGTTGAAAAGGTAAAAATGACGCAGGAACTTGGCGAATTGGAATATCAGCGCTTCTGGAAAGGCCTCCAGCAGCTGGGGCTCAATGCCTACGAAGCACGAACATATCTGGTGCTGCTGGGGCATTCGCGGTTTAAGGCCCTTGAATTAGCGCCCAGGTCTCACGTTCCGCGGCAAAAAATCTACGAAGTTCTGGACAGCCTGGTGGAAAAGGGCTTCGCGCGAGTGGTGCAGGATCGCACCAAACTGTTCTCGGCGGTCGAGCCCAATCTGGCGATTCCCGCTTACCTGGCGCGCCGGCGGCAAATTCTGGAGCACGAGCTTACCGATCAGGCGCGTTCCGCCAACAACCTGATGGAGGATCTGATCGGACTCTATTCCGAGGGCCGTGGTGGCCGCGGCACGCTGGATTTTCTCCGAATTGTTTCCGAACCGACACAAACGGCGTCCGAATACCGGCGCATGCTGGGCTCCGTTAAGGGAGAATACCTGGAATTTTCGAGGCCTCCATATGCCGTGGACCCGCTTGACGAGAAGTTGGTGCGGCAGGCGCGTTTGAACGGGGTTTCGTGCCGGTTGCTGATTGAAACGGGAACGCTCGACGAGCTTCATCGGCTGCGTCTGGGCGAATACGCGGCGGCGGGAGTAGGCATCCGCCAGGCGCCGTCGCTGCCGTTGAAACTGGCCCTGTTCGATGGGCGCAGCGGGCTGATCGCGCTGCTCGACCCGGTGATCAGCAAGCCCACGTGGACTTCACTGGTGTTCGAGCACGCGGGGTTTGGGGAAGCCATGAAGCATCTGTTCGAAGACCGGTGGCTGCGGGCTGCGGAATTTCTGGAGGCGGTGGCTTAAGAGGGATGTGGTGGGCAAGGCTGTGTAGTTTGGGCATTTTCACGCGCCCGCCGATAGATTATTTTGCCTGGGGCCAGGGGTTGGCGAAGCGCGGGTCGTGAAGCACTTCCTCGTCGGTGAGTGACTTGAGAAACTCGATCAGATCCGCGCGATCCTGCGCCGAAATCGTGAAGCCGCCGATCAGTGGATCCTTATTCGGGTTGTCATGGCTCCTGCCGCCCGCCGCGTAGTGGTCGAGTACGCCTGCGAGATCCGGAATACTGCCATCGTGCATGTAAGGCGCCGTGACGGCGATGTTGCGCAGGGTGGGAGTCTTGAATTTGCCCGTGTCCGCCGGGTCTTTGGTGAACTCATAGATGCCCACGTTTGGCTCGGGATACGATTGATAGAGACCGGTATTGTGAAATTCGATTTCGCGATCGGCGTCCGCCTGCGAAATGGTGGCGTCCGAGAAATTAGCTCCGCCATGGCAGCGGAAGCAGTGGATGCGCTGGTCGAAGAACAGAATCTCGCCGCGCTTCGCCGAGTCCGAAACGGCGCTGTCGTCGCGTTTGTAGTGGTAATGATCGTAAGGCGACCGAGCGGAGACAATACTTCTTTCGAAACAGGCCACGGCGCGCGTAACGTTGGCAATATTGAAAGGATCGGCATCGCCTGGGAAAGCCGCCGCGAAGAGGGCGCGATACTTTGTATCGGATCGGAGCGTGGGGAGGAAGCCATCCCCCTTGCGAAGGCCGAGTTCGACGGGATGGTCTCCGAACATCGGCACCAGCGCCTGCTTCTCCAGTATTTTCATCTGCGGATTGCTCCACGTGAGTGCGCCAGTGTAAGCCACGTTGACCAGGCTCATGGCGCTGCGCGAGTGCGATTCGCCGGTGGCTCCGAGGCCTGTTGCGCGGCCGTCCGTGAAGGCCAACTCCTGTTTGTGGCAGGTTGCGCAGGATGATTTTCCGTTGACCGACATGCGCGTGTCGTAGAAAAGATATCGGCCCAATTCGACCTTGGCCGATGTCATCGGATTGTCGGCGGGCACGTACGGCAGAGGAAAGCCTTTAGGCAGGTTCCACTGGTAATCGGCGGCTTTTACGGGCACGACGAACGCGACAGCCAGTGTTGCCAGCGTCAGCGATACGTGTAGCGTCCTGGATGGAGACACGGCGGCGTCCTTTATTTGAGCAAGCGCACGACTTCAATCGATTCCAGCATACGGACCGAGCGCGCGCCTGCCTTATCGGCCGGGATGGTAAGCCGGAGAGGTCCCTGATAGCCGAACAGCGGCTTTCCGTCGAGCTTATCCGCCACCAGAATCTGCTCGTTGCCGAATGCGGCGTCGATCTCGCCGAGGGTGAACACGACCTGGTAGCCATCGTGCGCTTTGGCGACGATATAGCTGGCGAGCGCCTTGCCGCGGAGCTGATTGCCCAGGGGCGCACCAGCGCGCTTCAGGACCTCACGCAAATTCACGC
This sequence comes from Terriglobia bacterium, assembly GCA_963719785.1. Taxonomy (GTDB): domain Bacteria; phylum Acidobacteriota; class Terriglobia; order Bryobacterales; family Bryobacteraceae; genus BOG-234. The sequence goes on along the minus strand of CAVRCX010000013.1, from coordinate 512,811 downwards.
CCTCATATTCCACGGTGGTTCCATCCTGCTCCTTGACGGTCCCCTTTTCACGAGGCATGGCTGCAAGGTCTTCCGCCTTGAGGGTGAGGGGCGTGGGGATGTCACCGGTTATGGTCAGTGTGGCGGGCTGAGGCGCCGGCGCCTGGGCCAACGCAAGGCCCGCGCCGATGGCGGCCACCATCGAAAACTTCAGCAGTGCGAAGCATTTTGACATAAGGGCTCCTAAAATTTATACCGCAGGTTCAGAAACCAGTTGCGGCCCTCTTCAGGATAACCGGCGGTGAAGTAATAGTTCCGGTCGAGCAGGTTCTTGATTCCGGCCTGAACGGTAATTCCGGAACGAATCGGCGCCGAGACATAGAGATCCGTGGTCGCATATGACTCCGCGTAGGGCTGATAAAACGGGGACGAGGCCGCATATGTCGTGTCCTGCAGAATCAGTCCGCTTTCGTATCGTTCATCGAGAATCCCGAGGATTTGATGGGGTAACCGATAAGATACGTTGCCTTCGAACTTGTTCTTTGGCAGAGTGGGCAGAATGGTGACGCTGGTATTCACCGCGCTCACGTTGGGCAGGGAAGCGAAATCATAAGAGATGCCGCGATTGAGATAACTGTAGCTCGCATTCAGCGTCAGGCGCGATATCGGCGTGCTGCGCACCTCAAACTCGATTCCCTGATGGACCTCCTTCCCGATGTTGGCCATCTCGCTGCAGAAGCCGTTGATCTTGCTGTTCGGGCAATACTCGGTGGCTGCCGTGGTTCCGCCTGGGTCCGTCACGTAAACAGATTCGATCGCGTTATGAAGATCGCTCCGGAAGAGCACGATCTGTGCCACCGTTTTGAGCCCGATGACCTGCCTGAAACCCACATTCCAGTTCAGGCTGTGTTCCGGCAGGAGGTTGGGATTCGGCAGCCCCGCTCCCAGGCTGGCAGAGTAGATATCTTTCAGCATGGGGAAGCGTCCCCGGTCGGCGAAGGTTGCAAAGAAACTGCCCGACTCGGTGACTTTATACGAAACCGCTGCCTGGGGATTGTAGTTCCACGCGTGCGCGGTACATCCGGAGAATGATGTGTTGGCGGGAGAGGCAATACAAGTGAACGGCAGCAACCCGGTCATGGCGCTGTTGTATTGCTGCCCCTGCAGGCCATCGAAATGGTCCGCGCTGAAACCGAGAGTGGCCGAGAGGCGGGAGGAAATCCTGATTACGTCCTGCAGTCCGATCGAGGTCTGAATATCGGCGTCCTTCAGGACGGGCTCGATCAGAGGAAACGGCGAGATACCCGGGTAGATCCCGTGTTCGGTGTGTACGTCGTTCTTCAGGAAAAAGGAGGCGCTGAACACATTCCGGGGAAGCTTGCGGGTGGTGAACTCGGTGGAGAATCCATCGTTGTGCTCGTTGTACATGCTGTGCTCGGCGCTCTTCGTGTTCATGACGCTGTAGGTGTCGTTCGAGTACATATCGATGTCGTTCTGGAACTGCGTATAGAACGCGCGGAACCTGATGGAGCCGGCGTCGCCGAGCTGGGTATTGGAATGGAAGTAATAGTTATCGGTATTCCAATACGGCCAGTCCCAGAAGTTCTTGAACGTTGCGGTGGTATCGGGCCCCTGATAAAGAGGAGAACCTTTTTGCCCTTTCAGGTTGCTGTAGCTCAGGACGTATTCGTCGCCTTCTCTGGGCGTCCAGCCGGCGCGGCCGGTGAATCTCTCCTGTCGCGACCAGGAATCGTTCAAACGATCGGTCATAACGATGTTCGGCAGGTTCACGTATTGGTAGACAGGGAAGTTGCCCGACAGCGGAATGTAGCTCAGTTGCTTCCAGTCGATCGAGCCCTGATAAAAGAAATGCTGCAAACGCGAGCCGAGGCGAAGCGATGACAACAGCATGTCTCCCGATCCCGTTCCGATCAGCGCATCCGCGTTGTACTTGTTCACCGGCTCCTGAGTAACCATGTTGATCGACCCGCCTTCGGCGTTTGGCCCCAACAGCGGCGAAGAGTAGCCTCGGGCAACCTGGATTTCGGCGATATCGCTGGTCAGGTACATATTGAAGTCGACATAGCCGTCGTAGGGCACCGAGATCGGAATGCCGTCGATATACAAAGGAACCTGACCGCGCGTACTGAACCCTCGCACCATGATTCCCGCTTCGTTACGGTTAGCGGAAAGGTGCTGGATCGACACGCCGGGCAGATAGTCGAGCGCCTGTGCGGCGTTGGTCAGGTTCTGGTTGGCGATCTGGCTTTGATCGATCCCGACGGTCACAGGCGACGATTCCGCAAGGTCCGCCGTGACATTAACCTGCACTTCGCCGAGATTGAACGGAGTCCCTGGACTCTGACGGACGACCTGATTGACAGCCTCTGTCAGCTGCGCCAGCACACGCGAGAGATCCGCGTTGGTCGGCGCCTCAGGCAATGCCCCGGGGGTGGTGACTTTCAGGTTCGGATTCGCCGCCGCGAAGGAATCGATGGAGGAGCGCAGGGCTTCCGCGTCCTTGCGCCACGCGGCTATGGCATCGGCGCCGGTGGGTAAACCAGCGAGGCGGTGCTCGAGACCCTGCAGAGAAGTTTTCCACTCGACGGTCGGATCCTGTTGTGCTGCCAGCGTGAGGGCTCCGGCCAACAAACACAACATACGAAGGATAGATTTCATGGGTCTTTTTCCTTGTTCACAGGTGCAACGAGGCCGTGCGGCTGAGATCAAGCGGAAGACGCAGTGGCCGGGGCGATCTCGCTTCCGGTCGGAAATGACTTTTCCACGTGCCGCAGGCGCTGGTTCCGGCGCAATCGTCGCCACGAGTGAACCTCAATAAAACAGCTGACTGAGTCTAACATGTCAGTGTCTTTTATACAAGTCATTAGTATTTGATAAATGTCACCTGCGCGGGGGCCATCGAGGCATTGCCGGCCTGCTGAGGGCAGGCGCGACGGATCTTTCTGAACCGCGTGCCGGTACCACGCACAGCCGGCAAATCTGCCAGGATTACTCAGGAACCGGAGTGGGTACCGCGAGATGACTACAGCCGCAGGAAGCGTGGCTTATATGAGAACTACGCGACGGCGCGGGCCCGCATCAGGTCCATTACGAGCTGATGAGTGCCGGCGGGATGATCGGGGGAGCGGAGCTGGGTATAGGTGCCGTCGGTGTTGAGCACCCACGCCTGCCTCTGGTCGTTGAGGCAGATCTGCAGAAACTCCCAGAGCTTTTCCTTGTGCGCGGGGGTGAAAATCGGAGTCACGACCTCGACCCGCTTCGAGAGATTGCGCACCATCCAGTCGGCCGAGCCGATGAAGAAATCTCCCTCGATGGGATTCTCCAGGCCGTTGGCGAAATGGAAAACGCGTGAGTGCTCAAGGAAGCGGCCGATGATGGATCGGACGCGGATGTTTTCGGTTTGTCCGGGGACGCCGGGGCGCAGGCAGCAAAAGCCGCGGATGATCAGGTCGATCGGCACGCCGGCGGTGGAGGCACGGCAGAGAGCTTCGATAATCTCCGGATCTTCCAGCTGATTCATCTTGGCGACAATGCGCGCCGGGCGGCCTTCGCGCTTATGTTCCACCTCGCGCTCGATCAGTTCGAGAATGCGGGGCCGCATGGTGGAAGGCGCCACCAGAAGAGTAGTGCAGGCGGGCGCCTGGGCGTGGCCAGTCAGGTAGTGAAAGAGATTGACGACATCGCGGGTGAGCAGCGGGTTGCAGGTGAGGAGGCCGAAATCGGAGTAGAGGCGTGCGGTCTTGACGTGGTAATTGCCGGTTCCGATGTGGACGTAGCAGCGGAGGCCGGCCGGTTCCTTGCGGACGACAAGAGCCGTCTTGGCGTGGGTCTTGAGCCCTCGCACGCCGAAGGTGACGTGCGCGCCCACGCTTTCGAGTTCGGCGGCCCAGTGGAGATTACGCTCCTCATCGAAGCGCGCCTTGATTTCCATAACGCAGGCGACCTGTTTGCCACGCTCGGCGGCGCGGATCAGCGACTTGACGAAGGGCGTGTCGTCACCGATCCGGTAAGCCGTCATTTTGATGGAAATGGTTTGCGGATCGTCGGCGGCGGCGCTGATGAAATGCTCCACGCTGGAGTCGAAACTCTCGTAGGGGTGATGGACGAGCACGTCGCCCGCCTGGATGACCGAGAAGATGGCCGTGGCGCTCTCTTCGAAGGCGGGGATGGGCAGAGGGGTCCACGGAGCGTCATGCAGCTCGGGCATGGGAAGACCCATGAATTCGAAGAGGGTGGTGTAATCGACTTCGCCGGGGAGGTCGTAAATGTCCTCAGGCGAAAGCTGAAAGCGCTCGCGCATCATTTCGCGGATGGCGGGATCGGCACCGGGTCCGAATTCGAGCCGGACGACGGGTTCGTAACGGCGCTGGCGGACCTGGGCTTCAACTGCCTCGCGGAGTTCGGCGTCGGCACCCTCGTCGAGTTCGACTTCGGCGTCGCGGGTGAGACGGACGAGGGTGGCGCCGGTCAGCGTCATGCCGTCGTATAGTTTGTGGGCGTTGCCGCGCACGATTTCGTAGAGCGGAACGAAAAGCTTTTGGCCCGCGGCGAGATCCGCGGCGATCGGTACCCACTGTTTGAGGCCGCTGGGAATCCGGACGCGGGCATACATTTGTTCGTTGCGCACGGGATCGCGCAGGAGGAAGATCAGCGAGGTGGAGAGGTTCGAGATGAAGGGAAACGGGTGCACGACATCGATTACGAGGGGCGTGAGAGCGGGAGACAGGTTGGCGTCGAAGTACTCGCCCGCTTCAAGCTGCTGGGCGGGGGTGAGGTCGCCCCAATGGCGCAAGGCAACGCCGTTCCTGGCGAGGCCCGGAACGATGGCGTCACGATAGCAAGCGGCCTGGCGCTCGAGGGATGGGATCAGCTTGTCGCGCAGGCGCATGAGCAGGCTACGCTGGTCGGGGCTCGCGGGGTTGCGAAACACCACCATGCGCTTCATGAAAAATTCGTCGAGATTGGAGGTGAAGATGGCGAGAAATTTGGCACGTTCGACGAGAGGCGTGCGCTCGTCGAGGGCTTCCGCGAGGACTCGCTCGTTAAAGTCGAGCCAACTCAGATCGCGGTCAAGCCAGATGCCGGAGAGTGGTTCGGGCAGGGATGCGTTCAGAACTCCGTGATCGCCAATGGATGCAAGGGCGGGCGCGCTCATAAATTCCTCGTTGTTTGGGGTCGGAAAGGCAATGCCCATCTTATTGGCCCGAGCGCTACCGGACTATGAATAATGTGTTTCAGTTCGGAGAGTTTTTGGTGGGCTTTTGAATCTCTCCGAAAGCGCAAGCGTACGCCGGAGGTGCGAGGCGGGGAACGCGTATTGTCCAGCCGGGAAGAAACTCCGTGTGGCAGCGTTCGCCGAGCATCCGTGCGCGAATTGAGCCTGAACAGGCGTCGACATGAGTGTCGACGCGGCACAGTGCGTGCATGGGATTCAGAGCAGGTCGAGACCTTCGGAGAAGCCGCCGGGATCGGGCAAGATGCCCGAGTCCAATTGCCAGACGCCCTTGAAATCGACGAAGTAGCATTCGATGGAAAGCTGGGGAAAAGCGCTCTTCAGGACGGCGAGGGCACGCCGCAGTTCGCTGCGGTGATGATCCACCTCAGCGGTTTCGTCGCCGTTAAAAATCTTGTGCAATCCGCCATAAGCTCCGCAATCGGAGTGGAGCATTAGGATGACGCGATCGGTGCCGTGCAAGCGGATGGATTTTTCGACCTGAGCAAGGAGGAAATCCCGGTCGGCTTCGTGCTCGGGAGAGGCAAGCGACTTGGCTCCGCCCGCTACCACGATAGGGTCGGGATTGACCACGTTGATGCGCTTGAGGAACTTGCGCAGAACGAGGTCGAAGCGGTGGTCGAAGCATGCCACCACGACGGCATCGCAATGATACTTCTGCGCCGGCGAATTGAAATGGAGGACGCGCTTCATAACAGGTTCAGCATCAAATCTTCGCATGTCGCGCGGCCGTTCACAAGTTCAGCGTTTTGTATGTCAAGGCAAAGTAGAAATGTCCCCCTGTTGGCAAAGTAGAAATGTCCCCTTTTGCCGGGGCTTGTGAGAAGTGCATGTTAGATTGCGAGTGCCGGTGAAGCGGAGACGGGCTCTGGTGGCGACCAACCCGATCGAGGAATAGCCGGCCGGAACTCGTCGCGACGATGAGTAGGCGTGTTTTCTTCCGGCGCGCTTTATGACCTGGTCCGGACCCGACCGGAAAGCGGCAATCCGGGCCAGGTTTGCACGAAGCGCTAAACACATCGGAGCGATAGATTCCGCCATGCCTTGAAAACGCAACCTCGGGCGCGGCTCCATCTTTCAGGCAACTTGCCATATCTTTGGCCCCTTTTTCAAATCGAAGTTCTTGTTCCATTCACTGCCGCGTTGTCTGTTGGGGCGTCGGGGAGCGGCTGGTTTTACCGGGGCTTTGGCTTTCGTCGCCGCCGCGCATCGGCTTACAGGCAGGTATCGCTCTCCGAATCTAACTGCGATGGAGCCGTCGAGCCTTTTCTCCACCCGCACGTTGGCCCTGCGTAATCCACTGACCACGGCCTTCCGCTCGATCTGATACAACCTGGCGTCCAGGGGAATGGTGTAATCGTTCCGCACCTGCCGCGTTTCTACATGGCTTAAAGATGCCGCCAGATTATGGCTCCTGTCCAGGGGACGATGTGCGTCGTCGGCGTTGGCCGGCTCCGCCGTCAACTCCCGCTCCCACCACACCAGATAGGTTTCCTCAAGATATTGGTTGGCCTCTTTGAGGGTCTTCACTCCGGCCACACGCAGGCCCTTCACCAAACGATCCTGTGCCGTCCCGAAATTCCTCTCCACTCGCCCTTTGGCCTGCGGGCTGTGCGCCGCGATCCACGCGATTCCCAACTCCTGCAAGGCGCGTCCAATCTGCGTCGGCGGCATCACCACAGGGTCTTTGTCTACTCCCGGCTCATCCCGTTTGCGCTTTTCCGCCGTCCGAAAGATACTGGCCTTGTCCGTGTAAAACGCCAGCGGCCTTCCGAACTTCTCCAGATAACCCCACAGCAATTTCATGTTTTCTTCGGTCGAATCGTGCCGCACGAACCGGGCAAACAACCGGCTCGTCGCATCGTCGATCATGGCGATCAGGTACAGCTTCTCTCCGCGCCCTTCCAGCCAGTCGTGCTCTGAGGTGTCCCACTGCACCAGTTCCCCCAAGCGGGTCCGCCGCGGCCGCCAGACGTGTACCGCCTTCGTCTTCTGTTCCTTCGCACGCCACAGCTTTGCCCGGATCATCCATTGCCGCAAGGTCTCCCTGCTCACTTCGATGTCGTGTTTGTCGGCCAGATATTCGCAAGCCAGCGTCGGCCCGAACCCTTTGTACAAATCCGCCGACAGGATCTGCATAGCTTCCTCTTCGACGGTCTTGGCGATCCGCTGATTCGAGGGCCTTCCTCGCAGCCCGTGCACAACGCCCTTGTCGCCACGCTTCTTCAGCGCGTACAACAGCCGCTTCACCTGCCGCACGCTCAACCCCAGTTCTTCTGCCGCCTGCCTCTGCGTGATCAGGCGCTTCTTCACTTTGCGTAACGTTACCAGCCGGTCTCTATCGGCCTGTGTCATCAGTAGCTGTCCTTCTTGCATCCCCCAAGCCTGGGGTTGTCAAGGGGACATTTCTACTTTGCCCAAAGGGGACATTATCACTTTGCCGCCACAGTTCAGCGTTTTGTAACTTGCGGGTAGCGAGGCAGGTTGGGCGGAACGCCGAGATGACGCGTACCCCAGGCGCACAGAGCGCTCATGGGCTCGACGAGTTCCTCGCCGGCGGGAGTGAGCGAGTAGGTAACCTGGGGCGGCGAAGAAGGCGCAATCCCGCGGTGCACGATGCCGTCGGCTTCCAGCTGGCGCAGCTGCGCAGTGAGAACTTTTTCACTCACACCGGGAAGAAGTTTACGCAACTGAGCGAAGCGCCGTGGACCGAAGCCGAGATGCCAGACGGCGAGCACCTTCCATTTCCCGCTGATGGTATTAATGGTTGCCTGCACGGGGCAGCCGTGATGGTTTTTCAAAAGCCCTCCGGACTTACAAAAAAGTGCGTACTTCCGGACGGTAGCAGATCGGTTGTAGCATGCTTGTCAGGGGATAACAAGAAAGATGATTCTGATAACGGGAGCAAGCGGGACCGTCGGCAAAGCGGTGTTGGCGGAAGTGGCGCGCAGCGGGGAGAAGCATCGCGCGATGTACCGTTCGAGGGAACAGGCGTCCAAAGCTCCGGCGGGAACCGACGCGGTAGTGGCGGACTTTTCGGATGCGGCGAGTCTGGCGCCCGCGCTCGACGGTGTGGAGAGCGTATTTTTGGTGTGCTCGCCGGTGCCGGATCTTGTGCAGCTGGAAGTGAACGCAATAGAAGCAAGCGAGGCGGCGGGGGTGCGGCGCATCGTGCTGAATTCGGCGCTGGGGGCGGGCGACTATGGGAGATCGTTTCCGAGCTGGCACCGGAGGGTGGAAGACAGGCTGAAGGCGACGAAGATGGCGCATTGTATTCTGCGCCCCAATAGTTTTCTACAGAATCTGCTGCAATACTATGCGCCGAGCGTCCGCGCGCAAGGCGTGTTTTACAGCTCTATGGGCAATGCACGGACCAGCTATCTGGATGTGCGGGACATTGGGGCGGTGGCCGCAAAGGCTCTTCGCGGCGGCGAACACGACGGGAAAACGTATGAGCTGAACGGGCCGGAAGCGCTCACGTGCGCAGAGGTGGCAGAAAGAATTTCGCGGGCGGCGGGAATTGCGGCGCGCTACGTGGATATTCCGGCGGAAGCGCAGCGTGAAGCGATGTTGGGGCAGGGGATGCCGGAATGGCTGGTGACGGCGCTGCTCGAACTGCAGGAGTATTATACGGGCGGTCAGGGCGGAACGGTAGATGGGGTGCTTGCGGGATTGCTGGGACGGCCACCCATCACCATCGATAAGTTCCTTGCAGAGTCCGCGGCGGAGTTTCGCGGCAGTGCGGTGGGGGCCTGATTCAAACATGGAATCGATCACTATGGGACCGATCAACCGCAAGACGGGCATGACGCACGCCGAAGCGCGCGAGTTTATCCGCAATCATTTCGAAGAGTTCGTCAACCGGAAAAACGTGGAGATCGGAAATGTGAACTTCGCGGGCGACTTCGTGGATCACGGGGCGGATGTGCCGCCAGGGATGCCGCCCGGGCCGGCGGGGGCGATCCAATATGTCAGTGGGGCACTAAAGCGTTTTCCCGACCTGCATGTGGAGATCGAAGACATGATTGCGGAAGACGACAAGGTGGTGGTGCGGAATCGCTGGACGGCGACGGATTCGCAGAATGGGAAGAGGCTGGCTTTCCGGGGCATCGTGATCTGGCGGATTGCGGAGCGGAAGATTGTGGAGCGGTGGGCGTTTCTGGAGGCGCCGCGTGAGACAGCCGGGTGAATTGAGGTCATGCCCAAGCACATCCACGTCGTTATGCAGCCCTTCCAGCCCTTACCCGCGACAATGCTATGGATAAAAGGGGCGACCGTGCGGGCGGACTGCGTACGAACGACCGACGAAATCAACCGCGTTATCCGCTATGTCGAACGGAACCCGTCCGCGCGGGACTCGCGCGCACGACAGAGGACTGGCCCTGGTCCAGCGCCAGCGCAGGCCTAAGGCTACTCTACAAGGAACCGCAACTACTTTAATTCCGCCTGCGGAGTAATCCGTTCCGCATTCAAATAGGGCCGCAAAGCCTCCGGCACCAACACGCTGCCATCGCGCTGCTGATAATTCTCGACGATCGCCACCCAAGTCCGGCCCACCGCAAGCCCGCTGCCATTGAGCGTATGAACCAACTCCGCCTTCTTCGCGCCCTTGAAACGGATATTCGCCCGCCGCGCCTGGAAAGCCTCAAAGTTCGAGCAGGACGAAATCTCTTTGAATCCATTCTGTCCCGGCAGCCAGACTTCGAGGTCATAAGTCTTCGCCGAACTGAAGCCCATATCGCCGGTGCAAAGCAGCATTGTCCGGAAAGGCAATCCCAGGCGCCGCAGAATATCCTCCGCGTCACCTGTAAGCCTTTCCAACTGATCGTAACTCTGCTCCGGACGCGCGAACTTCACCAGCTCCACCTTCTGAAACTGGTGCTGCCGAATGATGCCGCGCACATCGCGCCCATACGAGCCCGCTTCGCTGCGGAAGCACGGTGTATACGCGCACAGGCTGACGGGCATCTTACCGCCGTCGATCGTTTCATCGCGATACAGATTAGTCACGGGTACTTCCGCCGTCGGGATCAACCAATAGTCGGTGCCCTCCAGTTTGAACAGATCCTCGGCGAATTTCGGCAGTTGGCCGGTACCGTACAAACTGGCGGAGTTTACAATAAACGGCGGCAGCACTTCCGTATACCCATGCTCACGGGTGTGGGTGTCGAGCATGAAATTGATCAGCGCCCGCTCCAGTTTCGCGCCCATCCCCCAATAGACGGCAAACCGGGCACCCGTAATCCTGGCCGCACGGTCGAAATCCAGAATGCCCAGTTCGGGCCCCAGATCCCAATGGGCCTTAGGCACGAAATCGTACCGACCGGGCTCGCCCGACGTTCGGATTACGACGTTGTCCTCAGCCGACTTTCCCACCGGAACCGATTCGTGCGGCACGTTGGGAATTCCCGCCAGCATCTCCCGGAACTGCGCGTCCACCGCCTCAACCTCTTTGGCGAGTTCGGCCACGCGATCCCCCATCAGGCGGGATTTCTGCTGCAGTTCGCCCGCGTCGGCGCCCTCTTTGCGCAGCTGGAAAATCTCGCGCGAGAGCGCATTCTGCTGCGCCTGCAGTTGCTCCGTTTCGGTAATGGCGCGCCGGCGGGATTTGTCGAGATTGCGGAATTCTTCGAGCGGCAGCGTCAGGCCGCGTGTGGACAAACGTTCGGCGATGGCGTCCAGATTGGCGCGAAATCGCCCCAGATCATGCATATAGAGGTAATGCTAGCAGGCAGGCGAGGCTATTCTTCGTCCGCCTCGACCATCACCGGTTCGAGGTCTTCGGCTTCGAATATTTGCTTACAATCGAGGCACTCCACGTAATCCACGCCGTCCCGGCGGGCAATAATCGTTGTGTTCTTATGCTCACAGGGGGTAGGCATAAATAAAACTGGGGATACGATTTATTCTAATGATCAGGATGGCCATGTCAAGGGTCCTGGGACTGTAAAGTAGTACCTGTATGCCCTTTCCGATCCACCGCCCGCGCCGTCTGCGATCGAGCGAGCCCATGCGCCGCCTCGTCCGCGAGACCCGGCTCGACCCCGCCAACTTCATCCTGCCCCTGTTTGTCTGCCCCGGTGAGGGCGTTCGCCGGCCCATCGGCTCCATGCCTCCACAGTGCCAGTTGTCGATCGACACGGCGGTCGCGGAGTGCCGTGAAGTCGAGGCTCTGGGCATCGGCGGCGTCATCCTCTTCGGGCTGCCGGAGACCAAGGACGAGCAGGCCTCAGGCGCTTATGACGATAACGGCATCGTACAGCGGGCTATCCGAGCCATTAAACGCGAAGTGCCCGACCTGCTGGTAATTACCGATGTCTGCAACTGTGAGTACACCAGCCACGGCCATTGCGGGCTGGTAATCGACGGCGATGTGGACAATGACGCTACCCTCGGGTGGCTGGCCAAGTCCGCCGTATCCCACGCGCGCGCCGGAGCCGACATCGTGGCCCCTTCCGACATGATGGACGGCCGTGTGGGCGCCATCCGCAGCGCGCTCGACCGCAACGGATTCCTAAAAACCCCCATCCTCTCCTACGCGGCGAAGTTCGCTTCCGTCTTCTATGGGCCATTCCGGGAAGCAGCTGAATCCGCCCCGCAGTTCGGCGACCGGCGCAGCTACCAGATGGATCCCGCCAACGCCCGCGAGGCCATGCGCGAAATCGAACTGGATCTTGAGGAGGGCGCCGACATGATCATGGTGAAGCCGGCCATGCCCTATCTCGACCTGATCCATGAAGCGCGTAATCGCTTCGACGTGCCCATTTCCGCCTATCAGGTGAGCGGAGAGTATTCCATGATCATGGCCGCCGCCGCCAATGGATGGATCGATCTGGAACGCGCCATGATCGAGAGCCTGACCTCAATCCGCCGGGCCGGAGCCGATTTCGTGGTGACATATTTTGCCAAGCCCGCAGCGAAGTTCCTCGCATAGCGCCAAGCCTTAGCCCACCGGACTCCCCGGCGTCCAGAAAGGCTCGGCGGCCGGGATGAATTCGATGGGCACTTCGCTGACGAAGGTCCTGAGCCATTCGGCGCAATACTTCATGCCTGCCTGTTCCGACACCACGTGGCCCAGAAGAATCAGGGCTTTTTTCTTTCCTGAACTGATCATGTCCTGGGCGTACTCGACGACTTCCCATTCGCGCGTCTCGCCCACAATCAGAACGTCGATATCGGGTCGCGCCAGCAGCGGAATGCCGGGAAACTGGCTAACATAGCCCCAGCTGGCGACGGCGCGAGTCACCGGCATTTGCGGATCGCCCACCACTCGCATGGCGCGAATCTTCAATCGGCTTTCGATATCTCTCGCAAACCGCACCAGCGACACGGGCGCGAAGGTGAATAAGCGCGGATTCTGGGGGTCCACGTTCTTTTCCCATCCCAGTTCGCGCGCCATCCCCGCCGCGATGCCGTCCGGCTTGTGTCCGTGCCAATGGTCGTGGAAGTGGAAGGAAACCACATTGTTGCGCCGCATGAAATCGAGCTTGAACTGGTAGGTGGCATCGTTCGCGATTTGGTCGACGGTGTCCGGATGGGAATAGAACGTCGGCTCGTGGGTGATCACCAGATTCCTTCCCGCGGCGGCTGCCCGCTGGACTACATCGAGCGTCGCCATCATGGTGGTGGCGATTCCCTTCACGGGAGTATCGGGGCTGCCCGCGATGATGCGGTCCACCGTCTGCTCGCGCCATGGGATCCCCACGTTTTTCTTAATGCGGTCGATCACCTCGCCGGCGGTGATTACGCTGCCAGAGGATTGGGCGGAGAGGAAGGCTGCGGTGGCAAGTCCGGTCCCCGCCATCATGAGGTTGCGGCGCGAGAGGTCGTAACTGTCCATATTGATTCTCTTTCTTAGTGCGATAGCTTCCAACGGTCGTATTCGGCTGGCGGCATCACGATCATCAAACTGCGCATCTGGCTGTGCCCCAGCCCGCAGAGCTCGGCGCAGGCGATCTCATATTGCCCGGGTTGCTCGACGTGCACTTCCAGGGGAATCTCCATTCCCGGGACGATATCCTGCTTAGTCCGCAGTTCGCGCACGAAGAAATCATGAACAACATCGCGGGAATGGAGCAGCAGCAAAACATCTCGACCGGCGGGAATGCGCAGGCTGGCTGTCACGATATCGTCCTTACCGTTCGGATCCTCCGGATCGATGCCGAACGGATTCCCGCCCGAGTCGCTGATGAATTGGTTGGCGGTTTTGCCGAATCGTCCATCCGGGCCGGGATAGCGGAAGTTCCACGCAAACTGATGCGAGTAAACCTGGATGGTTTCTTTGTCCGGCGATTGCACGGCTACCTTGGCCCAGCCGCGCGAGCCCAGTGCCGCCAAGGTCAGAAATAACGCGGCTGACGCGATCGTCCAGCCGAGCTCGAGCCGACGATGTCGTTTCTCCACCGAGGCGCTGGATTGCTTTTTCGCACGCAGAATCGTCCATGCCAGCAACATCTGTGCCGCGACAAAAATGATGCCGGTAATCCAAAGAGTCCAGCCGAACTGGCGATCCCAGGCGAGCGCTTCAACGGTGATGGCGATGGGGAACCAAGCCGGTCTGAAGGCAAAGAGAGCGCACCCGGCCAGGGCGACGAGGATCAGAATGAAGCCGAGCGGCATTTAAGGCGATTATAGATGCCGCTCGGCCGGTTGGAGGGTTTACGAGGGCTCAGGAAACTGAAAGCCGGACTTGGACAGCGCCTTCTGCATTAATCCGATCGCCTCTGTTTCCGAGATGTTCCGCGACTGCGAAACTTCCGAAATCAGCATGGTACGCGATCGGTCCAGCATCTTTTTCTCACGGAAGGAAAGCGGCTTCTCGGCCTGCAGCCGGACGAGTTGCTTAAATACTTCCGCGATCTGAAGAAGACTGCCGGTCAGCATCTTCTCGCTGTTAATTTTAAACCGAATCTTCCAGTCCTGCAGACTCTCGAAAGCGGGGCCGGCCAGGTAAGTCAGCACCCTCGTAACATCCGTGTTTTTCGAAAGTTTTCGCAGGCCGATTGTCTCGGCATTTGTGAACGGAACCATCACCGTCATGCTCGAACAAAAAAGCCGGAGAAGATAAAACTTCTCCGGCCGTTGCTCGAAGTAACGAGTGCTGATATTTTCAATAGTCCCAACTCCCTGGTTGGGATAGACGACTTTTTCACCGACTGCGAAGGTCATCATACGTAGAGCCCCCCACCTGACCACCGGTGTGACTTAATAAAGATTAAACTTCAACGAGCAACTCATAATAGGCTCAACCATTTTTTTTGTCAAGTAGTCGCGTTAAAGCCATGAAACTGAAACATTTGTATGACGGGGGAAATTCTTCCATAAATCATTTTCGTGGGGTTTCGTAGGCTACGGACCCCGGAATAAAAGCTCCAATACCACCCCCCAAGGGTGGCTAGTCGGCGGCTTGCCGCCACGCGGTTTCGAGACTGCGCTCATCTAACAGTAATCGTCGCAGCGTGCGCAGATCGTTAAGGATGCGGCGGCTCGATGTCATGTGCCCCGTCAGTTTGGTCAGGTTGAAATGGACCAATTGGAGGGCTTCTTTGCGGCGATTGGCGCCATCCGCGCCTGCCCGTGCAATGTCAGCCTCAACTTCCGCCAGAGCTTCGCTCACGGCATCGGCCAGCAAAGACACATACTCGTGGGAACTTTCGATGTTGTCGAAAGGAGTCTCGGATCGGTTCCGACCCATTCTGCGGACCTCCTTAAAGTGTTACCTGCGCCCAGCGGCGCGTTCGAAAGAATCTTACCGGACTCTGTTAGTTTCTCATGAATATCACGAGAGCGGATGGCCAAGCCAGCAAATTCTCGCGCATGTTACTATTAGAAAAGTTCCGACAGAAAGCGGGGACGTAGTTCAGTTGGTTAGAACGCCGGCCTGTCACGTCGGAGGTCGCGGGTTCGAGCCCCGTCGTCCCCGCCATTTATTTTCAATCACTTCCGACCCCGCCCGAGCGAGTTTTGCCTCGTTTTCGCCTATAGTAAGCCAGGGACCACGCGTGACCCCTACCTTCGCAACGCAAATCGAGCTTGACGAGCGAGGCATGGCTTGGATTGCCGTGACGAAATCAAGGTCATAGAGGCTGCCCTTTCGCTGGCTCAAATCCACGGGGCCTGACCTATTATTGAGAACCAGGACAAGGTGGATGAGCACGTCAGGAGCGGACTGGAAGAATCCGACGAACTTGCCGGACTGTACATGGACGTGCATATGCGACGTGCGGTCACTGCCGCTTTGCGCTCGCGCTTGATCGATGTGCTGGTGGAAGACCTTGAACTGATTGCCAGCGCAATATCTCATGACGAGTGGTGGGGCAGAATCGAGTATCTGCCGCTCAGGTGAGCCTTCCTGCCACGTGGTTTCCGGCCACATGACGTATCATGGTCGGCATCGCAATGAAGCCCGCTATCCAACTGTTTGCCCTGATCTGCGCCCTGACCTCCTTCGCGCCGGCTGCGGACAAAACTTTCATCGATTATTTTCTGCCCACGCCGATTCATGGACACCTGACCACGGAAGCCTGGGGCGCTCCCAACGTTCTCCCGCGCGATCCGCAGAACGGACTCGAGGACACCACGATGAAAAAGTGGTGTTACTGGGATGGCCAAATCATCAAGGGGCCCGACGGCAAGTATCATATGTTTGCCAGCCGGTGGGATCAGAGCAAAGGCCACCGCGGATGGTCCGGTTCGGTTGCCGTGCATGCGGTCAGCGATAGCCCAACCGGTCCTTACATCGACAAGGGCCTTGTCTGGCCAGATAATCAAAGCGGCAAGGGCCACAATGTGACGGCGCTGGTACTTCCCGACGGGCGCTATGCCGTGGTGGTCAGCGAAACCCGGCCCGGCGACGTTTTTGTCTCGAAGTCGCTCGATGGCCCCTTTGAACAACTGGGCTCACTCAAGGTGGACGCGAACGGCTTCGATGCACGCGACGCCCGCATGTCGAATGTCAGCATCATGGTTCGCCCGAATGGCAATTTCGAGATCGTGCCGCGTTCGGGCGCCATTCTCATCAGCACTGCCGGCGTACTCGGTCCTTACAAAATTCAGGGGCCCAGCATTTACCCGAACATTCCCGACCTCCCGAGGAAGAACCTGGAAGATCCCGTCATCTGGTACAGCGGCGGCTTGTATCACATCGTTGTGAATTGCTGGAGCGAGCGCAAGGCGTTCCATCTGACATCCCCCGACGGCATTACTAACTGGACCAACCGCGGCTTGGCCTACGACCCGACCACCGACATGGTGCGCTATACGGACGGGACGGTGAACCATTGGGAGAAGATGGAGCGGCCCGGCGTCCTCCTCATCGACGGCCACGTCGCGTACTTTACGTTAGCGTCCCTTGACGTGCCTAAAGATCAGGAGCTCGGAGACGATATTCACGGCAGCAAAGTCGTGGTGATTCCCTTCGACGGCGCGGCATTGGATCGGGATCTCGCCAAGCTTACTCAAGTGGCGCCGGCCAAAAAATAGCGCAGAACTATCTCTTCATGCAAACGTATTGATCGTCATGCCGGGAGGAAAAACCTATCGATGTCCGGACTGCAAGGGTTCGGGGCTATGCGAGCAATGTTACGGCTCGGGCACAAATCTGCATTTAAACGAATCTGCTCCAACGTGTCGATCTTGCGGCGGTTTTCGTATCTGCCGGACGTGTGAGGGAAACCGAGTACTTCCCAAATCGGGCAATTTTCGTGACGCGCCGATTGGCCTTCGGTTATTCTTCTCGGCAATTCCGCTGTTCATGCTTTACAAAGTTGTCATAGCTCAAGAGCCCGTTCATGCCGGACGTGGCGGTCCGATCATGCCGAGGCTTGCCGGATGGCTTTCCGTCATCGGCGTCTGCGCGCCGTTTCTTTATCTGGTTTGGCAAGGAGTGAAGCCGACTGATTTTCATTTTCGCAGAGATCGGCGTATATCGTTGTTTGGAAATCCCGACGCTTCGACGCATCGGCGTAATTCTTCGGACCCGCCATCGCTGTGAATGCGGGTTCACGGGACATTGTCGCGTTGCGCGATGAGCCGTTCTGCGACGCGCTTCGGCGGCAGGCCGTCAGCACCGGACAAGACTATGCTCGAATAGAAACCAGGGAGATGCGAGTATGGCAAAAATCCAGCCCGTGCTGATCCCTGCCGAGATCGCACGGGTCGATCGGATGGCCGAGTTAACGCAATCGAAGCGCAGCGATACGGCGGAACCGGCAATCCTCGAAGGGGAGGGAAATCGACTGAATTCCGAGGAATTGGGGATTGTGGCAAAGGATCTCGCGGCAGCACTCGACAGGGCGGTGGCGGCGCATATCAGGAAGCGATTGACGCGGGGCTTTTACGGGCGGTAGAAGCTTCGTTCAAGCTGCGAACCCGACGTCGAAATCGGCGATCCTACGCGCTGACGCCTTCAATCCGCAGCGCTTCGGCATCGGCCTCCGCCCCGGCGAGATTCAGGTCCACGCCCTCCCAGCGCGCAACCACCGCGGTAGCCAGGCAGTTTCCCAGCAGATTCACCGACGTCCTCGCCATATCCATCAGCGTATCGACGCCCAGAATCAACGCGACCCCCGCCGCCGGCAGCTTGAACGTCGCCAGAGTTCCGGCCAGAATCACCAAAGACGCGCGAGGGACGCCGGCCACGCCTTTGCTGGTCAGCATCAGCGTGAGCATCATGGCGAGTTGCGTCCCGAACGGCACGTGCACGCCCGCCGCCTGCGCGACGAACAGGGCAGCCATCGACAGATAGAGCGTTGAGCCATCCAGATTGAAGCTGTAGCCGGTGGGCAATACGAACGCCACTATGTGCTTGGGGACGCCGAAGCGTTCCATATTTTCCAGAGCGATGGGCAGCGCCGATTCGCTCGATGCCGTGGAAAACGCCAGCAGGAAAGGCTCGCGCGCATATTTGACGAAGCGCCGCGCCGGGATGCGCACCAGCAGGATGACGGCCCCGAAGACGAACACCACGAAGAACGCTTCGGCGGCATAGAGCGTCAGCACCAGCCCGCCGAGGTTGGAGAGAATGCCGAGTCCTTTGTCTCCGATGGTCGAGGCCATGGCGCCGAATACGCCGAAAGGCGCGAAGAGCATCACGTAGCCGGTGTATTTGAACATCACCTCGGCGAGGGATTCGCAGAATTCGACCACCGGGCGCGCTTTCAATCCCACGGTGGCGCAGGCCGCGCCGAAGATGAACGAAAAGACGACGATCTGCAACACCTCGCCCCTGGCCATGGAGTCGATAATGCTGCTGGGGAAGGTATGTTCCAGAATCTCCGGGAGGCTGGCGCCGCTGGCCGCGACTGCTGTGCCAACGTCCTTTTGCAGTTGTACGCCGACACCCGGCTTCACGAGATTCACCGCGCCCAGGCCGACGAACAGCGCCACGGTGGTGACGATTTCGAAATAGAGAATTGCCTTGCCGCCGATCCGGCCCATGGTCTTGATGTTGCCCGTGCCGGCGATCCCACTCACCAAAGTGCCGAACAGCAGGGGCGCGATAATCGATCTGATCAGACGCAAAAAGACGACGCCAAGGACGGCCGCTGCTTTAGCCTGACTGGGAAATGCGGCGCCAAAAACCACGCCCGCGATCAGGGCGATCAGTATCCAACTCGTGAGGGATAGCGTTAGAAGGGATACGCGCTTCATCCGTATCCCGTGAGTGTGCCTGTTTCAGTTACGCCGCGTCAAGATGAGGCGATCGACGTCGGCTGCGCTCAATGGAAGGGACGCCATAATCAGTTCCTGGCCGGAAAGCGCCGCCTTCTGGACCCCCTCGGCCGAGTGCCGATTCGACTTGGTGAGCATGTGCACCAGTTCGTGCGCCACCACGCGTCCCAGCGCGCGGCCGACAAGCATGGCTGGGTTGGCGTAATCGCCGCCGAACATCGCCGCGTGGACGGAACTCGATACGCGGTCGCAATCCACATCTCCGAAGGGCTGCACTTCGCCGTTGGTGGTGCGCGTGCTGGCGTACGCGCCTGGTTGATCCGTTTCATGGGCCCCGGCATTGGGGGCGTAGTTACAGGAGCCCCTGAACCGCATCACCACAAGATTGGCGAAGGTGGAGTGGACGGCGTCGGCGGGGTTGGTCCAGCCCAGCCGAATGCCGGAAACTCCAATGATTTGCGAAGCTTCCCGCTCCATCGCCTGGATGGCTACCGGGGACCAGGCCCCTTTGAAATCCAGGACGACGGTGACGTCGGGTTCGGAGGGAATCCGGTCCGTGGCGAAGACCGGGGGCAATAAGCTGCCAAACAGGCAGACGAGCAGACAAATGCGTACAGACACGGCGCACTCTCGATCCTGGAGAAAATAGCAAGGCTACTTAGCTTGCGCGCCCATTATATGCAAATCAGGGGCCATGGTACAGGGGCTCGGAAAAGATTTGAAAAATTCTATTAACCGCTGGCCAACCCGACCGAGGAGCCCATCGCGAGAATGCGTCATCGCATTCACTTCGAGGCTTCGGGAAATTCGGTGATTCTCAGCTTGGCGGCTGCGTAAGGGATCAGGGTGATCTCCTCGCCTGGGCCGTGCGCCTTGACGGGGCTTTCCGGCAGCGGGCCGGCTGAGTTATTCACGAGCCTCCAGTTTTGGAGCGGAATGCCTTTGGCGTGCAATCTTACCGGGGTGCCTTCCAGGCTGAAAGGTTGATTGCCCATGGTGCGCATCTCTACTTCGAATGAGCTCTGTGGGTCTTTGGCATCTACGGCCAGCGCGTAATTCCAGCGCGAGGATGGATCTACTTCCCAATCCGCCGTCTCGCCTTTGTCGGCCAGCTTCTTCCATTTTTCTCCGATGGCGAGAGAGTAGAGAAGCGGCCCGCGGTCGACGTAGACGGCCCCGTGCGGCGCGTGGGAAACGATTATCGGCATCGGCAGACGCATGAAGACGGTGTCTCCGGTGTGCCATTCGCGGGTCAGGGTGAGAAAGGTATCGGCAGTTACGTTGCGCTGTGCGACCCCGTTGACGCGGACCACGGCCGCGCTGGTCCAGCGGGGGATGCGCAGTTTGAGGGGGAAGGTGAGTGGCGCGGCGGGATCCACCTTGATGCTCACTTCTTCGCCGAACGGATATTGGGAATCGACGGTGAGGTGGACGACAGTTCCTTTAATGGAAGTCCGGACGTCCGCGGGAGCGTAGCTTATGGCTGCCAGGCCTTTATCGGCCGTGCCCATCCAAAGGCTCGACACAAATTTCGGCCAGCCCTGGTGCATGTTCGCCGTGCAGCAGCCAAAGTTGGGCTCAAGGCCGAAGAGATTCGATTGCGGGCCATTGGTGGTCCAGTCGCGCGGGGCATTGGATACCACGACCTGATTGGGCTGCTGATCGTATTGATGGGCCCACATGTCCTTGCTGAGGGCCCCGGGGAGCGCGTTGTAAGCCACTTGTTCGAGTCGATTGGCGAGATCCGCGTCGCCGTAGATCTGCACCAGCACTTCGAGCGAGAACATTTCTTCGACCACGGTGCAGAGCTCGGTGCCCTGCGATGGGTCGTGCCCGGCGAGATGTTCATCGGCGGCGAAGATACCCCCCGGCAGGCCGTGATAGCGATCCAGCTGTTCGATCATGCGGCGCGAAGCTTCCCGGTCGGAGGGATCGCCGGAGATCAGCGACCAGAGCGCTTCGGTCTTGAGCGCCATGGCGTTGTTGACGCCGTGACTTTCGAGAGTGGCGTCTTTCTTCACAACCTTCTGTTTGAATGGGTAATCGGCGAAGAGGCCCTTCCAGTTGAACCCCTGTTGAGAGAGTTGGCGCGCCAGATCGAGCAGCTTTGGATCGCCGGTGCGATTGTAAAGCCAGACGATGGAGAGAACTTCGTCGCCCCAGCGGAATTGCGCCCATTTCTGCAGGGGGTTGGCGGCTAGCTGCGTTGACTGATAGTTGAAATATCTTTCGAGAACGGGGATCACGCGTGGATCGCCGGTCACTTCCTGGTATTGAGTGAGGGCCTTGAGCATCACCATGTTGGGCCACCAGTCCGAATTTTTTTCCGGGCCTATGGCTCCGTTGGGCCTTTGGTGCTCGAGGGTCCAGTCGACCCATTTGCGGGCCTTGGCGATGAGGACTGGGTCGTCGAGCAGATACGCCAGGGGGACCAAGCCGTCGAGGTAATAGGGTCCTCGCTCCCAACCTTCGCCGTTGCCGCCCAGCCAGGCGGAATCGGGGCCGACGTCGGGCCAGAATTCGTCGAGGTGGCCGGTGAGGCCGTCGGCCTGAATGCGCAATTGTTGTTTGATCCAGCCAGCCGGTTTGACGGCTCCGAGCGGCAAGGCGTCGAAAGCGGTCGCCGTTGTTTGAGCCCACGCGGAGACGGCGCAGACGAGGCCGAAAAGAAATTTCACAGCCTCATGATATCCCTGCCGGTGCCTGGTGGGACAGATTTCCGATCTGTCCTGATGGGCCTCCGGCCCGCGTTCATCCCGGATCATAGCGAGGGCAGACAGAATCTGCCCCTTACACCGGGACCATGAAACAAGGTTTCCGGAAAGTCGCGGTAGCGTCCTGGGATAGTATGGGGGCATCTTCAATGCGGACGCTCAAGCCAGTCGATGTAGTGATCGCCGGGGGTGGTTGGACCGGCCTTTTGATGGCCAAGGAAATCACCGCGCGCACTTCGCTCTCGGTCGTAGTCCTCGAACGCGGAGCCGGGCGCAAGATGTCGGAATACGCCGCGGGCATGGACGAACTCGATTACAACGTCCGCTACCGCATGATGCAGAATATCGCCGAGGAAACCGTCACGCATCGGCACTCCTACGGCGATACCGCAGTGCCCGTCAGGCAGTACGGATCGTTCAATCCGGGTACGGGCGTGGGCGGCGCGGGCGAGCACTGGAGCGGCCTCGCTTACCGCTATCATCCAAATCAGTTCGTGCTCGCCACGCACCTGCGCGAGAAGCATGGCGCGCGCCTGCCGGAGAACGTCGCGATCCAGGATTGGGGCGTCACCTACGACGAACTGGAACCTTACTATTGGCGCGCCGAGCAGATGATGGGCGTGGGCGGGAAGGCGGGCAATCTGCGCGGAACTCGCGTCGACGCCGGCAATATCTTCGAGGGGCCGCGGGCGCATGAGTATCCCAATCCCCCGCATCCCAATACGGATTTCACCGCGCGTGTGCGTAAAGCCGCGCTCGATCTGGGATACCATCCGTATCCGATTCCCGCCGCCACGCTGAGCCGCAATTACCGCAATCCCGATGGCGTGGAGCGCTCCGGCTGCCAGTATTGCGGGTATTGCATGCGGTACGGGTGCATGGTCGGGGCCAAGGCGCAACCCACTAACACGCTGATGCCGGTGCTGGCGAGGCACAAGAATTTTACTCTGCGCACTGGCTGCCGGGCGCGCCGCGTGATTCACCGTGACGGCAAGGCGACCGGCGTTTCCTACATCGATGAGACCGGACAGGAGACGGTGCAACCGGCCGATGTGGTGGTGATCTCTTCCTGGACCCTGAACAACGTACGCCTGCTATTCCTTTCGGGGATCGGCGAGCCCTACAATCCTTCCACCGGCAAAGGTCTGCTGGGCAAAAACCTCACTCATCAGGTCTGCGAGGGGCGCGAGCTTTTTTTCGATACGCCGATGAATACGTTCATGGGCGCGGGAGGATTGGGCACTTCCATCGGCGATTTCGAGGAAGAAGACAAACTGGATGCGGGCGTTTTTCGCGGCGGTGGATTGCGGGGCGCGAGTTCCGGGGCTGGTCCCATTGCGTCATTTGGGCGGTTGCCGGAGGAAGCGGAAGCGGGCGCGCCGAAGTGGGGATCTGCCTGGAAGAAGACGGCGCTCGAGTGGTACGACAAGGCCGGCAGCCTGATGTTCGAGGGCGAGCACTTTTCGTATCGCCAGCATTTCATGGATCTGGATCCGGTTTATAAGGACAATTTTGGCGATCCTTTGCTGCGGCTTACGCTTGACTGGACGGATCATGAGAGGCGGCAGGCGGCCATGGCGACGCGCGTTCAGGACGATCTGATTCGGGCGCTGGGGGCGAAACGCGGCGGCGAATTGCGCGGAGTCGGGAAGCATTATTCGGTGGTTTATTACCAGAGCAGCCATGTGCAGGGCGGCGCGATGATGAGTGCTTCGCCAGATTCGGGCGTCATCAGTCCATACCTGCAGCATTGGGGCGTGCCGAATTTGTTTGTCCTCGGCGGTTCGGCGTTTCCTCAGAACGGATCGGGGAATCCCACGTTGACTTTGCTGGCGCTGACTTATCGCGCGGCGGATGCGTTTGTAGATCGATATATTAAGAAGCCAGGATTGCTTTTATGAAATCTGTAACCAGATCGGCGCTTGTTTTTTCCGCTTTAGTTCGGTGTGTCATGGGCGCGGCTAACCCAGCCAACGTACTGACGGGCCAGGCGGCGATTGTCACAACGAGCGGGATCAAGCCCGGGGAATTCCGCAAAATTACCACGGCGGATTTGCCGAAGCCTTTCATGACAGAATCTGCCACGCTGCGGTCGAAAATCGTTGCCAGGCCAGCGGGGATGATTCCTCTGGCGCCGGCGGGCTTCCATGTGAATCTGTTCGCGGATGGGCTTTTGATGCCGCGGGTGATCCGTGTAGCGCCCAATGGCGACGCCTTCCTGGCGGAAACCCAGGCGGGACAAGTGCGGGTTTTTCGGGGTATGGCGCCGGACGGCAAGCCGCGCGAGAGTTCTGTATTTGCCACTGGCCTTCATGAACCCTACGGCATGGTGTTCTATCCCTCGGGGCCGAATCCGCAATGGCTCTACGTGGCGAATACCGATTCCGTGGTGCGCTACGAGTACAAATCTGGCGATCTGAAGGCGACAGGCAAGGCCGAGACTGTTATCGCGCAGCTCCCTTCCAGCCGTCCGCGCGATGAAGTGGCGTGGCGTGCTTACGATGCCGCTGTGGCGGAGGGAAAGCCGGTTCCCGATCATGGGCATTGGACGCGCGACCTGGCATTTTCGCTCGATGGGAAACGGTTATTCGTGGGAGTAGGATCGGCGTCGAATCTGGATGATCCGGACGACCACCCAACCGAAACACATCGCGCCAACATCCTCGAATACACGCCTGACGGGAAGTTCGTGAAGGTGTATGCGTCGGGAATTCGCAATCCTTCGGGGATCGCGGTGGACCCGTCGACCGGGCAGTTGTGGTGCTCGGTAAATGAACGCGATGGACTGGGCGACGACCTCGCTCCCGACTACATCACGCACGTTCAGGAGGGCGGATTTTATGGATGGCCGTGGTATTACATCGGCGGCAATCCGGATTCGCGGTTGAACGGGAAGCATCCCGAATTGAAGAGCAAAACCATTGTGCCCGATGTGTTGCTGCAGGCACATTCGGCGTCGCTGCAAATGACTTTTTACGACGGCAAACAGTTTCCGGCCGAATATCGTGGGGATATCTTCGCCAGCCAGCATGGCTCCTGGAACCGCCGGGTGCGGTCCGGATATGAAGTGGTTCGCGTGCCTTTGAATCACGGCAAGTCGGACGGGGTTTACGAGGATTTCCTGACCGGCTTTCTGACTCCGAACGGCGACGTTTGGGGCCGCCCGGTGGGAGTGGCAACCGCACAGGATGGGTCGCTGCTGGTTTCGGACGATGGGTCTGGATCCGTCTGGCGCGTCAGCTACACGGGCAAGTAATCAGTCCGGCTATTCAGTTGCACCATCACCCCTGCAAACCTGAGAGGAGGTGTGTGCATGCCTGCTTCTATCGGCGTTCTGATCGTCATGACCGTAGTCGTTGCGATCCTTGCCGCATATCGAAAATTTGTCGCACGCAACGAAGACGATGTCGTTCACCTTACCGATGCGTCCGGCCAACTGGTTACGAATCAAATGAAAACAGCGCGTTCGCTGAAGCTTGTGGATCGTCTCGGCGTTGGGATTACCATTGCCACCGGCGTTTACGCGATCGTGTTGTTCGCGCTGTATCTGTATAACGGGTTCACGCACCCGCCTGGCATGTGAGCCAAAGCGCGCATGCCGCGCGACCTCGCACAGGAGAAGGGTCGAAAAAAACAGGGCTGATCGGAAATCTGCCCCACGATCCTCAATGAATCCGAATATCCGCGATCGGCGAAGTCCGGCACCGCTTCAGTACCGGATGCACATACTCAAGACACATCCCTCGCCCGATAAATCGCATCTTGATCATCGACCCGCCCCACGTCGATCCCTGCAGATGCACTTCGACCGGCTCGGGACAAATCTCCGGATGTCCCGAAATCAAAGCTACGCTGTCGTGGAGAATCGCCAACTCGTAAACCCGGGTCTGCGTCTGAATGGAAAGCGCCATGCCGGGCAGCAAATCCTTAAAAAATACGCCGCCCTCGACTTCGGACTGCACGATGTTCCGATTCACCGCATCCGAGAAATACGGGCTCACCTCATAGAGCGATGGATCGGGGATACTGCCTGTAGCCTGCGTGTCCATTTCGGTAGCCGCCTTATGCCAAAATCATACTCTAACTAAGGCCGCTCGCAGGTTTCCTGTGCGGCACCGGCGATCAGCCCGCGCAGATTGGGAATCGGCCCCTCATCGCTGAGCGCCCGCGAAAGCACCGGATCCTGCAAAACGTCGTAGGCGGACCGCGACTGACCATCCACCGTCACGGTCTCGCTGACGAGGCGAATCCCATGGCTGTAATCGGCATAGCAGGCGCCGTGGACAGTGCTGAGCGGCTGAATCGGCGCACCGTTCAGACGATGCCATCCGTAGATCGCGATCCGGCCCGGACTGGTGAACAGGAGATTTGTCACCACAACGTCCTTCTTGTGCCCCGAGACCAGCGCGCCCTGGGTAACGCCCAAGGTGCGGGACTGCTCCTCGATCTTGCGGTTATGCGTCTGGTAGTACTCGGTGGAGCGCATCTGCGGGCCCGCCGTCATTGGCTCCGGCGCGAAATGAAAGGCCGATTGCTCGTAAATGGCGTTGACGATCTTGCGCGTGGGTAAGATAAAGCCCATGCGTGTGGCCACGGCCGCGGCGGTATAAAGATTCATCGGGATGCGCAGAAAGTCCTTGTCCGAACCGATCGCCAGGTATTCGGGCATGACAAAAACCGTCGCGCTAATCGTCTTCCCGCCGGGCGAACGGTAGCTGAGCGCTACTGGGATCAGGTTTTTCAGGAAGCCGGGCACATTGCCGTTCAGCAGTTCCTTAAGAATCGCCTGTTCGCGCTGCCGGGCATCCATTCGCGATACATAATCGGCGAATTGCGATCCCGTCAGTCCGCCAGCCATCAAACCTGTGCCCGAGCCAAATAGCAATAGCGCGAGCGAAAGATTAAGGAATTTCAATGTTTCAATTGTATCACTTCTGGTACGAAGTAAACAGCCTGCCCCAGTCGGTCTGCAGCGCTTCCCGGACTCGGCGCCGCCCCACGCAGTTGTACCAGTAAACGTCGTGATACAACCGGGACGCGATGTACGACCAAGGGGCGATGGATGTGCGCAGCAGCAGGTGCTCGAGCGGCTTCAGCGGACCCCAGTAGATCAGCTTCTGGCCGCGGCTGGCGAGCGTATCGTCATGCGCGTGAAAGTGAAAATTGACGTCCGAAATATCCTCTCCCACAACGTCGATCTCATTCACATCGCCGCAACCCAGACCGCGTTCATGCGCGAGGCGTATGAACTTGATCGACAACGGATCGAAGCCCATCATCTTCGCCGCCACCGCGTCGATCGCCACCATATCGCCACTCGCCAGAATGAAGTTCTTCACCCGCGGAACCATGCAGCGCGGACCCGGCCCATCGCCCGCAAACGTCCCATCCATGACGGCGAACATGCCCGGATGAATCTCCTGCTGGATGGCGAGCAGGTCCACCAGGGTCTCGTGGATCACGCTGTGCGTCCAATGACGCTTCTCGAAAAGCAGCCCGCCGAACGCGTTCTTCATAGCACCGGTCATGGTGGTGAATACGTGCGTCTTCATGGTCGGCAGATGGATGATATTCGATCCCACCAGCCGTTTCGGAATACGAATCCCTTCCGGATACACCTGGTCGAGAGCCAGCATTTTCGCCTGTGGCCGAAACTGAATCCACTCCTCGCCTTCCTCATACAAATGGATATTGCGCAGCCCGTATTTCTCGAGTACCGCCTTGTGCTTATTGGCGATTTCGCCTTTGCGCGCGTCGACCACAACCGTCCTGTTGTGACAACCGTACACCTTGTCTTTGCTGTAGCCGTCGTCGAGAAGGGCGGCGATTACCCCATCCAGCTGCCACGGCGTGGTGGAGCAGGCGGGATAAAAATGCTGCCAGCTGATATTAATTTTGAGCGCGGTTTCGTTGTCGCGCGGCAGAAATCGCTGGTAACACGCCAGACGCATCAGACGGCCGTAATCGGCAATTACGCTGGCCGGCGATGTTCTGAGCACCGCAACCCGGGATCTTGTCATGAAAGATTAATCTGTCTTTCGATAAGCATGTGGACTTCCAGGTGAGAATACAGAGGTGCAATGTCTTCGCGGATCTTTCTCAGTGCTCGTGCTTTACGACGTGGCCGAGCAGATTCTGCTCGACAAACTTCGCGCCATTCAGGGCGCCGAGCTTTCTAAAGATCCGCCGGCGCGCGAGCCGGCCTTCAAGCATCCCGCGCCCGAATACGTGCGCTTCGAGAGCCCGCCCGTGGTCGAATACCTGGATCCGGTATCGATCGGCCCCGGCGAGCGGTTCACGGTGCAGCTGAAATACTTCGCCTACGGCGTGGTCAGCGTCGAACTCGAATTGCCCTTTGAGGCGGGCTGGGACGATCTGGTCCGGCTCTCCAGCCGTTTCATCGCCGCGCCCGACATCGAGAAACGCACTCTCGATCTGATCCGCGTCCGCCTCGCCGCCCTTGCCTCCGCCCTGATTGAACCCTACCCGTCCTGGCTGAGCGAAGATTTCTACATCATCAACGTGCGCGAGGCTTTTGACGAACAGTCGAATGCGCTCCCCGCCGCAGCCATGCTTGCCGAACACGGCGACGAGATTGCCCGCATCGTACGCGGCGAATCCGGGCCGCTGGCGGAGACCGAGCGTACCGATGCACTGCAATCCAGTCTGTCGTACTATCCGACGGATCTGCTGGTAGTTGGCTGGGTGGCGGCCTTCGTTTACGACACGCCGGAAGGAGCCGAGCCGGCCATACAGCTGCTCGAATACGCCAACAGCCAGCTGCTCGAATTCCGCCACTACGACGACGTCCTGACGCGCATTCTCGAGCGCGTATACAAGGCCGTCGATCAAAGAGGTGGACCCTTCCGCCACTGGCGTATGACGCGCCACGCCGAAAAACTCAACGCCGTGCGCCTCGAAGTGACCGACCTGACCGAACGCACCGATAACGCCATCAAATTCATCGGCGACATGTTCTATGCGCGCGCCTATCGTATGGCCGCCACCCGCGTCGGTGTACCCGATTACCGCAACCTGGTGGAACGCAAGCTGCGTATCGCCGCCGACCTGTACCAATCGATGGTGAACGACTACCATCAGGCGCGTTCGTTTCTGCTGGAGGCGATGGTGGTAGCTATCCTCGTTATCGAACTGGTCCACTTGTTTCGTGGGACGTTTTAGGCGCACACTGATATCGATGCCAGGCTTTTTGATGCAACGCTGTGTCGTTATCTGTATTGCGCTGCTCGTGCTGGCTTCCATGGCCCCCGCCCAGGGCCGGGCCCCGCAGCAGAACGTCCAGTCGGATCAGCTGTACCGTACCGGAGTCGTCAGCCTCGGTGCAAAGAAATTTCCGGAAGCCGAGGCCGCATTCCGACAGCTGTACGAATTGGAACCGGGCAATCTGCGCGGCCTGATGGGGATCGTTCAGGTGTATACGGCGCAGGGAAAAGAGGAGGATGCAATGCGCCTCCTCGACACGGAAATTGCGAAATCGCCGGGGCGCTCCGATCTGCTGACCGCGGCCGGCGACACAGCGATGCTGGCTAAGAATTACGACAAGGCTGTGGCGTTTTTCGAGCAGGCGCTCGCCGCCATCCCGCCGGAGAACGCAGCCGGTGTCTACATGCGGCTCAGTGACGCGTGGCAGAAGAAGGGCGACGACAAGTCCGCCCTTGAGGCCGTCCGGCATGCGAAGGAATTATCTCCGCACGATCCCGCCATACTTTCCAGTCTGGCCCTGCGGTTGGATGCTGCCGGGCATCAAAAAGAGGCTCTGGAGGCTTATCGCGCGGCGCTGGAGGCCGACCCCAAAAATGCGATGGCGCTCAACAATGCGGCATACCTGATGGCGGAGACAGGCGGCGATCTTTATGAAGCGCTGCGTTACGCCCAGCGGGCCGACCTGTTGAGTCCCGGAAGCGCGCCGATCGCCGATACGATCGGATGGGTCAAGTTGAAGCTGGGCTGGACCGATGACGCTATTGCTACCTTCGTTCGACTGGTGGCGCACGAGCCGGCCAATGTCAGTTATCGGGCCCACTTGCTGGCAGCGCTCGAAAAGAGCGGCGCCCACACGCCTGGGATTGCCGAACTCATGAAGGAGCTCAAAAAAGATCCGGTCCCCGAAAATACCGATCGGATAACGACGATCCTGAAGTCGGGGTTGAAATAATCCGCGCCCGTTCGAGCGCTCTCAGCGGCCGAAGTAAGCGGCGTTTCTCTGTGTGAACTCTGTCCACTTCTCGGGCAGATCGTCCAGCGCGAAGATCGCCGAAACCGGGCAAACCGGCACGCACGCGCCGCAATCGATGCATTCCACGGGATCGATATAGAGCATTTCTTCGTCGGCGAATCTGGGGTCTTCCTTTTTCGGGTGGATGCAATCGACCGGGCAGGCGTCAACACATGCCGAGTCCTTGGTGCCGATGCAGGGTTCCGCAATAACGTAGGCCATATTTAAAGAAACCTCCAACGTACCATACGACCCCAGGCGGGTATAAACTAACCTCCATGAAAACAGTCCTCACTCTGCTTCTGCTGGCATTGCCGGCCTTCGCGGCGGATTCTTCCAAAGCCGATAAAGACATTCTGGCCGCGCTCGATACCTGGAAGCAGGCCATGCTGAAGGGCGATGCCGCCACGCTCGACAAGCTTTATCATAAGGACCTCGTTTATACACATTCGACCGCGAAGGTGGAGATGAAAGCCGAATGCATTGCGAACGCGACCAAGCCGGGCGGCGTCTCGAAAGGGATCGAAATGCACGACATCACCACGCACGTGTATGGGAACACCGCCATCCTCAAAGGCAAGTTCGACATGATCAGCGCCGAGGGCGTCCTCAACCATCTCGACGTGCTGATGGTCTGGATGAAATCGCCGCAAGGCTGGCAGATCCTGGCCAGGCAAGCCACCAAAATCCCCTGAGAAAGAGGCTACTTTCCGAGCCGCAACAGCAGAACTCCATGTGCGGGCAAGTTGCCGGAATAGCCCGTCTTGCCCAACCGCACCTCTCTGTGGAGCCACAAATCGCGCGCGCTTTTCGGCGCTTTCCTGATGCCGAGATCGCTCCAGTTCAAAGTCACGTTGGCATCTTTACCAGCCCGATTGAAGATCGCCAATGCCTGCGCGCCGCCCGCCAGTTCGCGAATCCAGGCCTCCTGGTCGCCGGCCTTCCAGATGCGCCGTCCCTGTTTGCCCGCCTGATCCTGATCGATGGCGATCACATCCGCATTGGTCAGAATATCCAGCACTGGCTGAGGAACGCTGCGCAAATCGTTGCCCGCCAGCAGCGGCGCGGCCAGCATCGCCCAGAGGCTCATGTGGGTGCGATACTCCGTCTCGGTCATGCCGCCGTTGCCGATCTCGAGCATGTCCGGATCGTTCCAGTGGCCGGGCGCGGCGTACGAGGCCAACACGTCCTGATTGAAACCGATTTCAGACATGGACTCCCAGGTGTCGCGGATGTCGCCGGTGGTGCGCCATGAATTGCCTCCCACGTCCGGACCCCATTTCCAGACATCCTGACGGCCGTACTGGCACAGGCTGAAGACAATGGCGCGGCCGGATTTCTGCAGCGCATCGCCCATGATCTGATAGAGGGGCTGCATCTCTTCGTCTTTATAGATGTTGCGCGCGCCGCACCAGTCGTACTTCAGATAGTCGATGCCCCACGCCGCCCAGGTGCGCGCGTCCTGTTCCTCATGACCGTAGCTGCCTTCATATCCGGCGCAGGTATTGGGACCGGGCGAGGAATAGATACCGATCTTCAAACCCTTGCCGTGGACATAATCCGCCAGCGCCTTCATATCGGGGAACTTGTTATTGGTGGTGATGTTGCCCTGCGCGTCGCGCCGATCGCCTTCCCACGTATCGTCGATGTTGACGTACTGATATCCAGCGGTCTTCATGCCGTTCGCAACCATGGCGTCGGCGATGGCGCGCACGGTGGCGTCGTCGATACGGCCGGCGAATTTGTTCCAGCTGTTCCAACCCATGGGCGGCGTTTTCGCCAGTCCGTTATAGGGCACTTTATGCAGGGCGGGCAGCTCGATGCGTTGCGGGTACGCGCCTTCGCCGATGGGAACGCGGTGCGCCAGTAGTTCCGTCGCCGCACCACGACCGGCCCGCCGCACCAACACATGCAACACTTGGCCTTCGAGCTTCACATCGTAGGTAGCACGGCGTTCGTTCTTACCGTCGGACATCGATGCGGCCAGCGTGAAGGCGTCGGGGCCGGTAACCGTGCTGTCGGCAACAGAGTAAACCAACTGTGTAGTGCGAATATAGCCGGTAACGTGCGCGGCGCCTTCCTGAACCAGGTTCAGATAAGTACGGCGCAGGGTGCCGTCTTTCATATCTTCGGCGGCCAGCCAGTTTCCCGTCAGATCGGCGGCAAAGGAAAGGCCGGCAAGCGGCAAGGCCAGCAGGGCGAGGCGGACGATTCGTTGCATTTCGGTACCAGAACCAAGTCTACTTGAAGGAGCACCGCTACCTCGTAGTTTCGGCCCGGAAACGTGGTACAAAGGGCAAGATAGATGCAACCGGCGGCCATATCCACACCCGATGCCATGCGGCAGGCCCTGGTCTACGCCAACGGCGAGATCCAGCAACTGCGTAACACTATTGTTTCCATGCGGGAACAAATGGAAGCCATGAAAGCGGCCGAACAGCAGAAGATTCAGCAAACCGCCGCCGCCGCCAACGAAGACGTGGTTCAGCTCAGGAAAACCATATCCACGATGCGCGAGCAACTGGAGATGCTGCGCTTCGCGGAACAGCAGAAAGCCCAGCAGACCGTCGCGGCCGCCAACGAAGAAGTAACACAGCTCAAAGCGGCGGTCCAGGCTCTGCGGGATGAAATGGACCGGGTGAGGTCGAAGCACGACGAGTCCGTCCAGGCAATTCAGACAGCTTCCCGTAACGAAATAAGGCAGCTTCAGCGGACCATCATGGAGCTGCGTGAGTGTCTTGAAAAACAAGATGTCCCGGCCTAAACAGCAGAGGATCGCCGCTCCTACGGAGATCTCGACCCGATCGCGAAGGAAGGTTCAGCAGACAGGGCTGCTGCTGCAGATTGCCACCAAAGTGGCGGCTGCAGAGACTCTCGAAGAACTGTTGCGCTACATCGTCGAAGTGAGCGTTCAGCAAACCGCCGCCGAGCGCGGCACGCTGTTTCTGAACGACGAAAAAACCAATGAGCTGTATTCGCGCGTGGCCCAGGGGGTAGGCTTCCGCGAGATTCGCCTGTTGAACACCACGGGCATCGCCGGACACGTCTTCCAGACCGGCGAAGGGCTCATCATCGACGACGCGTATACCGACCCGCGCTTCAACCGCACCGTCGACGCCGATACCGGATTCGTCACGCGCAACCTGATCTGCGCGCCCATCGTGACGCCGGGCAGGGAAGTAATCGGCGTCCTGCAGGTGCTCAACAAGCGGCTGGGCACATTCACGCGGGACGATCTCGACCTGCTCGAATCCATGACCGCGCAAACATCGATGACCCTGCGCAGCGCTCAGGTAATGGAGCGCATGCTGGTGGCCCGCCAGGAGGAGTTGAAGTTCCTCGACCTCGTTTCGGAAATAACCTCCGACATGGATCTCGGTACCATGCTGGCCAAGGTGGTCAACGAAGCCGCCAAGATGCTACAGGCGGATCGCGCTACGCTGTTCCTGAACGACGAGAAAAAGAACGAGCTTTTCTCGCGCGTGGCCATGGGCGCGTCGGTGGGCGAGATTCGTCTGCCCAACACAGCGGGAATTGCGGGCGCCGTATTCACTACCGGCCAGGCCATCAACATCCCGTATGCTTACGCCGATCTGCGCTTCAATCCGGGATTCGATAAGCGCACCGGATACTTCACGCGCTCCATTCTGTGCGTTCCCATAACCAACAAGCAGGGCAAGACCATCGGTGTCACCCAGGTGCTGAATAAGAAAGGCGGCCCCTTCACCCAGGAGGACGAGAAGCGGTTGAAGGTATTCACCGCGCAGCTGGCCATCAGCCTCGAAAACGCCAAGCTGTTCGACGACATTCAGAACATGAAGAACTACAACGACGGCGTACTGCAGAGTATGTCGAGCGGCGTAGTTACGTTGAATGAAGAAGGCCGCATCGTCACCTGCAACCAGGCGGCTTTACGCATTCTGCGAGTGCAGGAAAAAGAGATTCTGCAACGCCCCGCGAGTGAGTTTTTCACCGCTTCGAATGCCTGGATCGTGGATCGAATCGGCACCGTCGGCGAGACGCTTTCGCCGGATCTGACCATGGATGCCCAGTTGGCGGTCGGCGCCGATAAGCTTTCCGTCAACCTGACGGTGCTGCCGCTGATGAGCGACGCGGAGAAGGACAAGCCAGCCAAGAAACTCGGCTCTCTCCTGATGATCGAAGACGTCAGCAGCGAGAAGCGCATGAAATCCACCATGTCGCGCTACATGGATCCGGGGATTGCCGAGAAACTGCTGGCAGGCGGCGAGGAAGTGCTGGGCGGCAAGAGCGTGGTGGCGACCGTGCTGTTCAGCGATATTCGCGGCTTCACGCCCATCACGGAAGATCTGGGCGCGCATGGGACCGTCAGTTTGCTGAACGAATATTTCACCATCATGGTGGAGTGCATTCAGAAGCAGGGCGGCATGCTCGACAAGTTTATCGGCGATGCCATTATGGCGGTCTTCGGCCTGCCCCTGCCGCATGAGGACGATGAGGATCGGGCGGTGCGCGCGTCGATTTCCATGATTACCGAGCTGCGCCGCTGGAATGCCGAGCGCGTGTCGGCGGGCAAACGCCCCATCGATATCGGCGTCGGGCTGAATACGGACAGCATCGTGTCGGGCAATATCGGTTCGCCCAAGCGCATGGATTACACGGTGATCGGCGACGGCGTGAACCTCGCGTCGCGGCTCGAAAGCGCCTGCAAGGACTACGGCGCGCGCATTCTGATCAGCGAGAATACGGCGAACAAGCTGCGCGGGACTTATCGCATGCGCGAAGCCGATCGGGTGATCGTGAAGGGAAAAAGCGAGCCCTCTTCCATCTTCGAGGTCCTCGACTATCACACGGATGAAACCTTCCCCAATATGCGCGAATGCGTGGAGCTCTTTCGTGCCGGGCTGGCGTTTTACAGAGCGCGGGATTGGGATAAGGCGGAGTTTTCGTTTCAGACCGCTCTGAGCTGGAATCCTGGCGATGGCCTGTCGAAAATTTACCTGGAGCGGATCGAAGAGATGCGGAAGAATCCGCCTGGCGACGATTGGAACGGCGTCTGGGTGATGACGCACAAGTAGGTGCCGGTCACATGGCGGAGCCCGCCACATTGCTTCGAAGCCCGCTGCGTGATATCGTCGCCGCATGGTGAAAAGACCAATCTGCCTGATCCTGTTGAGTGCGGTTGCGCTCACCTCCGCGCCTGTCCCCAGGCATCGCGTCCTTTTCAATAGATTCCGCGTACCCGAGATCGGCATCTTCGTCGCGGATGCCAGCGGCATGAATGAGCGCCCGGTGACGGCCCACAAAGAGAGTGAGTACTCGCCCTCTCTGTCCGCCGATGGAAAGTGGGTCGTCTTCACCTCTGAGCATGCGGGCCAGTCGGATATCTATCGGGTGCACCCGAACGGGTCCGATCTGCAGCAGCTCACGAGCGATCCCGCTTTCGACGATCAGGGCGCCCTTTCGCCCGATTCCGCAACCCTCGCCTTCGTCTCCACCAGAGGGGCCGGAAACGCCAACATCTGGCTGCTCGACATCGCTACGAAGAAGACCCGCAATCTGACCAACAGCCGGGCGGGGGATTTCCGGCCGAGCTGGTCGCCGGATGGCCAATGGATCGCCTTCAGCTCGGATCGCGATTCGAACGCGGGCGTCTATCCCGGCCAGTGGGAACTGTTGCAATCGACCGGCATCTACATTGTTCATCCCGACGGCTCCGGCTTGCGGCGATTAACGCGGGCGGGTGGTTTTGCGGGCAGCCCCTCGTGGTCGCAGGATAGCCGCAAGGTGCTTTTCTATGAGACCGACGAGACCGGCGCATATCTGGCGAAGTCCGCCGGGTCGAGGACGGAGATTGTTTCGATTGATGTGACGACGGGCGAGCGCAGGCAATACACGGCTTCGAATGAGACCAAGCTTTCGCCGCAATGGCTGGCGGGAGGGAAGATCGGCTACGTGGTGCGCGGCGCTGACGATAAGGAAGGGCTGAAAGTATGGAGCCCGGATCGCACGGTGGCGATGGCGGTCAAGGGGAAAGTGCGTCATGGAAACTGGTCCGCCGATGGTAAGCAGATCGTCTACGAGCGGATCGTTCGTGGGGCTGCGACCGAGCATCTGATATCGACCACCAGCCGCGATCCGGATTTCGAGCTGGTGCTGAGCGAACCGTTTCCCTCTTTTTCTCCCGATGGCGCCAGGCTGCTTTACAGCGCTTATGGCAAAAACGGGACCGATACAAGCGATACGAGCATCCAGATCATGAAGGCGGATGGCAGCGCCGAAAGTACTCTTTTCCATCGCGAGGGCTACAGTGCGTTTGACGCGGTCTGGTCGCCGGCGGGAGACTCCATCGCATTTTGCGTGGGGAAATATTTCCGCGCACCGGGGCTGCCCGCGTCGCAGATCGCGCTGATCAAGCCCGACGGTTCGGGATTCCGCGCGGTGGCCGACGACGGCGTGAATAACGGATTTCCCAGTTGGTCGCCGGACGGCAAGAAGCTGGTGTATAAACGCGGCAAACAGCTGGTGATTCTGACCCTCGAAACCGGCAAAGTGTTTCCGCTGACCGATGGCGCTCATTACGACAATTTCCCGCAGTGGTCGCCCAAAGGGGATCGGATCATGTTTACCAGCGATCGCGAAGGCAGCTTCAGGCTTTACACGATCCAGCCGGACGGCGCGGGGCTAAAGCGCATTTCGGATGGCCCCGGCAGCGATGCGCACTCCATCTGGTCGAACGACGGGGAATGGATTGTGTTCAGCAGCGCGCGCAAAGGATACAAGGACGAGGTTGCGCTGTATGATGGCGTTCCGCAACCTTATGGCGAGATTTTCGCTATGCGCGCGGACGGCTCCGATGTGCGGCAATTGACGGATAATAAGTGGGAGGATGCCAGCCCGGGCTGGTTCCCCGAGCCGATTTCGCGGCATTGAGCCGTCAGGTCAAATCACTTCCAAAATCGACTCGATTGCGATAAACCTCATTTGAGCGACTTCGGCGAGAATCCCGTGAAGCGTGCCAGTCTTCAGCGGATTGTGGAGCGGAATCGTGATCATATGGACAGGCGGTCCCTGATGGCGCATCCTAACATGGCTACCCTTTTGGCGGACCACGCCGTAACCCAGGCGCTCCAGCGCGCGGATCACACGATCTGCTGAAATTCCGCGCGGCAATTTCACGCGGCGTGGACCGGGATCAGTTCGTCCTTTACATAATGCAACTGTGCCAGACGCGGAAACACCGAGGCGTTTTCGAAATGGACGGAAATCGCTTCGAGTACATTGGCACGAAGCTCATCCCACGTTTCTGCTTCCGTGAAAATGCTGTATCCGAGCGCCCGCGCGCAATAGCCGCCTTCCTCAGCGTCGCGAACCTCGAAGATAAGCTCCATGCCCAATAGGATACCTCCTGCCGGATTGATGCCTCGTCGCGGGCGTATGCTGAATGTGTGGACGTAACGCAGGAACTGAGATTGCCTGATCGCGTTGATGAGCGCGCCGAGATGCTCGCCGCCATCGATGAAGGGATTGCGCAGCTGGAAGCCGGGCAAACGCTGTCGATGAAAGAGGTTGAGCAGCGGCTTGCCAAGTGGCTTTCCAGATAATCTTTTCCGTCAGGTCGGTTGAGGACCTTGAGGGAATTGCCGAATGGACTGCGCAAAACAATGAAGAAGCTCATCTGGAGCATGCCTGAGAATATACAGCTGTTGGACGGTTTCCTTTCGTCGGTTCGCCGTGCGACGCCTCTGAGAGTCCTTGAAAACCCGCGTTTGACACAAAAGGCGTGGTAGACTTCGCTTGGTGCGACGGCCGAACCGAAAGGAACGCAGAAGGTCACTACAGGCAGCGCGGCTGGATCGACCTCGGGACGCTGGCATTTCAAAGCACAGTTCGGAGAGCACCAAGCCCCCCACCCTAGCCCTGGCGCTCCCAATCAAGTCCTCGCCGCCCGCGCCCATCAGACCCGAGACAATGCCACCAAGAAGGCCAGACCCAATGGCATTTATCGCTGTCGCTGGGCTGCTTGCTGCATTTTTTATCCCCGTGCTTCAGGCAAATGGAGTCGACGTGAATTGGTGGATTTCATTGTTGATTTATGTGGGGATAATCGTGGGATGCATGTGGTCGTTTGTGCTCCATGTTGTTCCACATAGGAACTGGCAAGCCAGGGTCGGCGGATCAGCTGTGCTCGTGCTGCTTATTGGTTTCTTGGCTAGTTATGCGGTCGTCAAACAGTACCACCGGGATCATCCGCCGCCGTCGGGCCCAACGACATCTGGGCTCTTACATTCGCGATCGACGCTATGGGTGGAGGCCCACTGGACCGCGATAAAAGCGGTTTTACGTCATTTGCCTCAGTCATCGCCACTGTCATCAACGACGGCCCGCCAATAACAGTTGAAGACTTTCAGCTCACGCTAACCTTTGCCAACGGGGTCACAGCATCGGGAGCTTTGATTTCTATCCGGAAGAGGGGATAGCGATAGCCTACCCCAATGGACGATCAGAGATGCTCCCGAGAGAGGAGGCACTGGATATCCGATCACTGCACCCCATCAAGGGGAAACTTCAAGGGCGCCTCGTGTATGGATTTGTCAGCGCCGGTGCAAAAATACCCATAATTCCGGTTGAAAAGTAGTCCACCCCGGAGGTACTAACCCGAACCGATTCTGGAAACAGAGGAGGGCCGGCATGTGTTCAGGGGCAAGGACGTGGAAGAGATTCAAGAGCTCAAACGAGAAGGACTGAGTATCCGGGCCATCAGCCGGTTGACCGGGTACAGCCGAAAGACAATCGCCAGATATTTGTTGCAGCCGGCCGGCAGACCGGTTTACGGACCGAGACCGGCGGCGGCGAGCAAACTGGAGCCATTCAAACCGTATGTGAAGGAGCGGCTGCGGGCGGGAGTGTGGAACGCTCGGGTGCTGTTGCGCGAACTGCGGGAACGCAGCTACAGCGGCAGCTACACGATTCTGACGGACTGGCTGCGTCCGCAACGGAAAGAAGCCGTGTCGGTCGCGGTCCGGCGATTCGAAACGCCGCCGGGCAAACAGGCACAGGTGGACTGGGGCCATCTCGGCTCGCTGACCGGGCAAGGTGTGGAGTGCGCATTGTGGGGCTTCACCATCACTCTGGGTTATAGCCGCCGCATGATGGCGGAAGCGGCGACCGACCAGAAGCTGGGAACGCTGCTGCGCATGCATGAAGCCGCCTTCAACGAGTGGGGCGCGGTGCCGGAGGAGATTCTCTACGACCGGATGAGAACCATCTGGACAGGCACGGACGAACGCGGAGAGATCATCTGGAACGCAGTCTTCCTCGACTTCGCGCGCTACTGGGGCTTCACACCGCGGTTGTGCCGGCCTTACCGGGCACAGACGAAAGGCAAAGTGGAATCGGGGGTGAAGTACGTACGGCGGAATTTTCTGTGTGGCCTGCAGGGCCGCGAACCGGCGAACCTCGCCGATCTCAACGCCGAACTGCGCCGCTGGATCGCAGAAGTCGCCAACCAGCGGGTCCACGGCACGACGCACGAGCAGGTGCTGCTTCGGTGGGACGAGGATCAGTTCGCCATGCAGGCAGTGAACCGCCGTCCGCCCTATCCATACATGGATGACGAGCAGAGGAAGGTGGCGCGGGACGCATACGTTTCATGGCACGGCAGCCGATACTCGGTGCCGTGGCAGTACGCGGGCAAAGAGGTCTGGGTGCGCGATCACGGCCGTTACGTCGAAGTCCGCTACGGCGCCGACCGCATTGCGGTGCATGTGCAGGCAGTGCGACATCATCAGGTGATCACGCTCACCGATCACCATGCGGGCATACCGCTGGGAAGCAATCAGCACGGCAAGACCCTGATCCATATCGAGCAGAGCGCACCTGTCGTGGAGCGTCGACCTCTGGCCGCATATGAAAGCCTCGCCATCGGAGGCCGCCGATGACTCCCCTCGATCGTTTGCGAACCACGCTGACCGGACTGAATCTGACTGCCATCGATGCCCGTCTGGAAGCTTTGCTCGAAGCCGCTTCAAAGAAAGAACCGTCTTATGCGGACTTCCTGCTCGAAGTCATGAGCGCGGAAGCGGACGCGCGAAAACAACGGTACCTGAAGACGCGACTGCAACTGGCACACCTGCCATACGTGAAAACGTTCGACCAGTTCGATTTTGGTTTTCAGCCATCGATCGACGAGCGGCAGATCCGCGAACTGCGCACGCTGCGGTTCGTGCATGAAGCTTCCAATGTGATCCTGCTGGGACCGCCCGGCGTCGGAAAAACTCATCTGGCCGTGGCCCTGGCGGAAACGTCGATTCAGTCCGGACAGGCCGCGTACTTCATGACCGCTCACGATCTGGTGACGGATCTGGGGCGAGCTTACCGCGAAGGACGGCTGGATCGCCGGTTGCGAATCTATCTCGCCCCGAAAGTCCTCATCATCGACGAGATGGGATATCTGCCGCTCGACGATCTGGGCGCGACGATTTTCTTCCAGCTGATCAGCGCCCGTTACGAACGAGGAAGCATCATTCTCACTTCCAACAAGAGCTACGGCGAATGGGGCTCGATCTTCGGCGACCCGATCATCGCGACTGCGATCCTCGACCGCCTGCTCCATCATTCAACGACGGTGAACATCCGCGGCGAAAGCTACCGGCTGAAAGAACGCCGCAAAGCCGGGCTGATTCCGCTTCCGGATCAACAACAGCCAGAATCTTCTGCTGCCGCCCCGACCGGTCGCGGCAAACGGCACCATTCGTTATGAGTTTTTTGAGGCATCGGCAAATCTATCAATCCGATGTGTTCTTTGCTTCAGAGCGGAGGCGAGGCCCTTGTCGGCTTCACCCCCGATCCCATCGTCTTGATGAGTTTGCGGCCAGTTATTCCTTGGCGGGTTGGTCTCCACCAGAGCCCACCTCCGCTTCACCAGCCGGTTCCATTTTCGACCCGCCGGCTGAAACTGTAAACCTTCATCTCCGCCAGGTGGACTACTTTTCAACCGGCAGAATGGGGAATTTTCAACCGGTATTGACAGATTCAACGTCACGTCACAGGCGATCACTGACCTAGCAACAAAGGCGGTGGTTTCTATGAAAGACGGCTCGGGAAGACCATTCGCGACACCCGTGTTTGTCGCTACCAAATCGTATCTGGGCCCGGACGAGGATTTCCCTGGACTTCGTCCTGGCTATCACCTCGAATTGAAAGTGCAGATATTGCAGACCCTTGTAAGTAATTTTGTTAATGACGCAGCTACCACGGTAGGGTCCGTTGAAATTGAAATAAAAAACGAGGGTACGGTGACCACTGGGATTCGCCCTGCCAGTTGGTCTGCGGCGGTAATGACGAACGGCGTTATGTATCAAGGCCGCATAATTACTGTTAAGGCGCCGATAGCAATGACGATGAATAGCAGGACATATACGATTGTTCCACAAGATGCAATTACCAGAAAAATCGAGATCGGGATCAAATCTGGAGCCGTGGCGCACGGATGGTTGGAAGCAGTGTTTAGTAACAATGAGAAGCCTTCCTATCTCGTGTCGCCAGGCTCCCAGTGGAACGTGTACTTTGAGGATGACGCTGGCATTCCATACACGGTCACTGTACTGCACAAGGCAGGGGACATTCAGCTAAATCCCAAGTATTATTCAGGGGTGGGGTGAGGCTTAGTCGGAGTTCCCGGTGAGGTTCCTGCTTTAGCATTAATCGATTCAGCAGCGATCACGCGCTTCAGCGTACCGCGGAATCGGAGGCCCGTTCTCTCACCGCCCTCCGTATAGATCCAAATCCAGTTGCAAATCCGCGTGGCCCTCAATATTAACCGTCTGCGCGCCCGCCAAATCCATCGCGGCCGAATCCGGAGCCAGATACTCAAACGTTGCGAGCATTCGATACGTCCCCGGGGCGAGGCTCTCGATCCGATAGCTTCCGTCGATGCCCGTGCGCGTGAAGCGAAGTTCCGTCAGCCGCTTCCGCGTATCGGGGTTCCATGCTTCAAGGAAAACGGGCGCCCCCACCGCCGGTTCTCCCGAGACCTTCACAACCCCGTGTACCGAGCTCGCGCCACCGGACAGATTCGCCCGCACCGAACTGTTACCGAGAATCGTAACTTCGTTCCAGCCATCCGGCGGAGCGCTTCCATCCCGGCGCGTGGGTGCAAACTGCGTGACATAATATCCCGGCGGGGGCAGCACCATCAACTCCCAGCGGCCCGGGGCGAGCAGCGCCCGATTGTTGTTCAACTGCAGCGCCTGCGCAACTCCCGTGCCCGCCAGATCCTTGCGGCGCGCCATTACGTTGGGCGCATCGCCGCCGCCGCGGAACTCGAACTGCGTTTCGTGTATTTCCCGCATGGCGACGGCGAAATTCGTCAACACCCGATCGAGGTTCAACTGCGCATAGCCGCCCAGCAGCCTGGTTCCCGGAGAGTTCTCGCGCGCCTCCACGTAGATTTCGTAAGGCCCGGGCGGAAGGCCGCCAAAGCTGAACGGGTTTCCGCCTGATCGCCTGCCCATGTCGGATACCAGGGTCACGGTGGTCGTGAAGCCGTCGGGAATGGGTCCGGCCGCGCCCGCCAGCGAGAGCAGCTTTCCCGGCAGCGGCCGCACGTCCACGTTTCTCGCGTCTTCCCCCAGATAAACCGGCACGGTCTGCGCTTCTTCCACGCGAAGCGTCTGTCTCGAAAAGGTCGGAATATAGCTGACGCCGCTGGCCGCCTCGCCCATGGTGCGGATCAGGTAGTTGCCTGGTTCGAGACCGGCCACGCGATAAATTCCGCGGTCGTCGGTGATTCCGTGGGCCACCAGTTGCGGCGGCTCCGTATTGTGGTACGCAACCACTTCCTGGTCGGGGATGCCTACCTCGTTCTCATCGCGAACGGTGCCCGTTATGCCCCCGAAGCGGTGCAGACGCATGACCAGAAACGCTTGTCCATCGGCGGTCAGTACCACCGGTGTGCCGGCGGCGTTCCACTGTCTTTGGCCGTACTCGCCGGGCAGGAAGCCGCGCCGCTCCGCCTTCAGGATATAGACGCCGGCGGGCAGAGAGGCGAACTCGAAATTCCCCTTGGCATCGCTGCGCAGAGTCGCCGAGTTCGCCGCGCTTCCCGTGGCGATGCGCTGCAGGGTGACGACGGCGTTGGCCAGCGCGTAGCCCGTCTCGTTTTCGAGAACACTGCCCCGGATCACCGCGGCGCCCGCCACTGAGGCCGCCAACAGGAAGAGCGGACACAGACGATACATGCCGGATTGACGCGCCGCGCGCCCCAGGCGTTGAGGTTAAAGAGTGAGCGAAACTGGGAGGTTATGAGGAACTTCGATAGTCTGACGGAACGTGAGATCCTGGCGCTGGCCATTTCTCTCGAGGAAGAAGACGAGCGCACTTATGCCGATTATGCCGAAGGGCTGCGTCAGGAGTTCGCGGCGTCCGCAGCGGTTTTCGACGGCATGCGCGAGGAAGAATCGGGCCATCGGCGGCGCCTCATCGAGCTCTACCAGCAGCGCTTCGGCAACCATATCCCGCTCATCCGCCGCCAGGATGTGAAGGGATTCGTGACGCGCAAGCCGGTTTGGCTGATGCAAAACCTGGGGCTCGATACGGTGCGCAAGCAGGCCGCCACCATGGAAGTGGAAAGCCGCCGCTTCTACGAAAAAGCCGCCGCCCGCGCGCAGGACCCGCACATCCGGCAGTTGCTCGACGACCTCGCCCAGGAAGAGCGCTCGCATGAGGATCGCGCCGAGAAACTCGAAGAAGAAAAGCTCGGCACCACCACCAAGCAGGAGGAGGACGCAGCCAGCCGCCGGCTCTTCGTCCTGCAGATTGTGCAGCCGGGTCTGGCGGGGCTGATGGATGGTTCGGTGTCCACCCTGGCGCCGGTCTTCGCGGCCGCTATCGCCACGGATAAAAGTCACGATGCGTTTCTGGTGGGCATGGCGGCGTCGGTGGGCGCGGGCATCAGCATGGGATTTGCCGAAGCACTCTCGGACGATGGCAGCCTCACGGGCCGGGGACATCCGTGGACGCGCGGGCTGGTTTGCGGGATGATGACGGCGCTTGGTGGCGTGGGACATACGCTGCCGTTTTTGATTCCGGAATTTCATGTGGCGATGACGGCGGCCGTGGTGGTGGTGCTGGTGGAGCTGGCCCTGATCAGCTGGATTCGCAACAGGTTTATGGATACGCCTCCGCTTTCGGCGGCTTTGCAGGTAGGACTGGGCGGAGCGCTGGTGTTTATTACCGGCATCCTGATCGGCAGCGCGTGAGATGGACACTCGACATGCGGCGATAGCCGCGTTTCACCGAACCCTACCCGGGCCAGGGTTCCACGTGGACCAACACGTCCGCGACCCACGGAATTTCCTCGCGAATCTTATCCCGCACCCGCCCTGCGATCT
Organism: Terriglobia bacterium; assembly: GCA_963719785.1. Lineage (GTDB taxonomy): Bacteria > Acidobacteriota > Terriglobia > Bryobacterales > Bryobacteraceae > BOG-234. Next base: position 468,585 of record CAVRCX010000013.1, on the reverse strand, counting down.
CGTGCGACGCGCGCACGGTAATTTCCGGATCCACCTCCAGATGCAGATCCACGTGATAGCGCAGCCCCGTCTTGCGCGCGAAGCACTTTTCGACCCCTTCCACATCGCGGACGCTCAACGCCACATCGCGAATTTTCGCCATGGCGGCATCGTCGGGCATCGTATCCATCAGATGCATTGAGGTCTGCATCATCACACGCACCGCGCTTACGATCACGATAATGCCCACCGCAAACGCACCGTAATGATCGGCGCGCATGAAATCGATCGGCTTCCACAGCGTCAGCGAAAGTGCGCCCAGCGCCACGCTGCCCGAGAGGATATCGATGCCGTCATTGGCCGCATCCGCCAGCAGAGATGAACTGCCGATGGTGCGCCCGTGCCGGTACTTGATGAGAACCAGGCCCATCTTCGCGCAAATGGAAATAATCAGCGGGACTACCGTCCATGGCGCCGGGGTCAGCGCGTCGGCAGATCCGGTCAGGCCGTGCCATGCAATCAATCCGCCCGCGCAGAACAGAAAATAGCCCAGCAACAAGCCGGTCAGGATTTCGACGCGGCCATGGCCGTAAGGGTGGTTCTCATCGGCAGGACGGGCCGCAATGATCAGCCCGATCAGCACCAGTCCGGAAGCGAACACGTCGGCAGTGGATTCCAGACCATCGGCAAGCACCGAGGCCGAATGCCCCCGCCATCCGGCTGTCAGTTTGATGAGCGCCAGCGCCCCGCTGACTGCCATCCCGAGGATTGCGATCTGCCGGGCGCGGCGCATTGAATGCAATTCAGACGGCAACGGAATAATGCCTGGCCAGCAGTCCGGCGACGAACTGGCGGCTGGCATCTACCAGATCCCACGACCCGGCCCAGAAGCACATGTCGATAGTCCACCATTCGATGTTGGGAACGGAAAGCAGCCTGGGCGCCAGCCGGTCGAAATCGATCAGGCCTTCGCCGAATGGCCGGTGCGTGCTGGTTTCATCGTGGTGCAGCGTGCCGTCGCTGTCGATCAGATGAATGGCGCCGATGCGGCCCTGCAGTTTATCCAGAAATTCCGCCACGCCGCCCGGCAGCACGTCGCGTTTCCCATGCTGGCGCGCGCCCACTACCGCGCACATGTAGGCGTGCGAGGTGTCGAACATGATGGAAAAATTCGGATGCCGCACTTCCTGATGCATGCGCACGATCTCTTCCGGCTTGTTGAAGACGAAGCCGGGTTCGAATTCCCACACGAGGCGCACGCCCGCATTTTGTGCGATCTCCGCGCCTTCCGCCCAGATTCGCGAAAGGCGATGGAACGAAGCTTCGTATTCGTCGTCGGGCAGGGAGCCGGGCGCGCTCACGGTATCCACGCGCAGCGTAGGGCTGCCGATGTCGAAGGCCATCTGCACATTGCGCCGCAACAGATCGAGGTACTGGCGTTCGTTCTCTTTAATCAGGGGGTTGACCGCTGAAAAATCGGCTGAGTAGCCGGAAACTCCCAGCCGGTGATCTTCGAGAAATCGAACCAGTTCCATACGCGATTTCCGCGCAGGATATTTTTCCAGCGTGACATGCGGGGGAAAGCCGCTGACATCGATGCCGTCGTAGCCCGCCGCCGAGAGGCGGGTCGCAACCGCCTCGAAAGGGATCGGGTCGGCTGCGTAAGGTCCGAACGAGAACGCCCAACTCCCCAGTGAGATTTTCATCGGAAATGCTCAACCGTATAACTCTAGCATCCGGCCACGCCGGACCACTCAACCCCGGGCCGGGCGCTTGTACGGGGAATTGATGTAGTGCTGCGATTCGCGCGCGGCTTCGGCATCGGGCGCGAACTGAATCGCCTGCTCATATGCCTTGACGGCCAGATTGTGGCGGTTCTGCAGATCGTAAATCTGTCCCTGCCGCATCAGCGCCAGTACTCCGGTATTCAGATCGAGCTCTTTCAACTGATCCGGCGACGCCGTAACTTTTTTCAGATTTTCCAGCGCATGATCCAGATCGTCGAACCAGAATTGCAGATTGCCGGTTTCGAAATAAATCTTCTCCCAGGGTACACGCGCATAGCCCGCCACGTTCTCTTCCTTGCGCTTTGCGATGCCCGCCAGGGTATCGATCGCATTCCGCCGCTGCCCGGCCGCCCCGTACATCTGCGCCAGTTCGAAGCGCAGCAGATAGTTGCGCGGAAACCGGTCGATCAGCTTCGACACCAGCGGGATGGCGCGGTTGACCTGCCCCTCGCGGCGATAGAGCGCACAGAGAATGATGTCGGCGTCCACACGGTTATCGCGGCCTTTTTGCGCCACTTCCTCCAGGGTTTGGAGTCCACGGGGTTTATCGCCGTGAAATCCTGCCACGAAACCCAGCGCGCGCATGGACCACGGCAGGCTCCCCACGATGTAATCGTAGAGGCCCTGAATCAGCCGGGCGTCGTAGTTCGAGGGATCGATCTGCGTCACATCCGTGTCGTATTTGTGCGCCTTGCTGGCGTCGGACAGCGACGCGACCCAGGCCTTCCTCACCAGCAGGTTATAGTTAGCACGCAAGCTGTAGGCCACGGCCAGCGTGTGCAGGGCGCGTGTGTCGCGCGGATTGGCCGCAATGCGTGCCTGGCAGAGCGCCATGGAGCGGTCAATGGCCGCGAAGAAACGCTTTTCCACGTCCGCCGTGGGCTCCATTTTGGCGCGGCGCAGGAATGAATTGGTGCCTGTGACCAATTGACTTTCGAGTGCCCCGTCGCGGTACAGTTCGCGATAGAGCAGCGTGTGCGCCAGGTGGTTATGAAGCTCCGGATCGTTGGGGCTCGAGGTCAGGGCCTGCTCGTAGTCGGACAGCGCCTGATCGTAATCCAGATTGTAGAAAGCCTCGTAAGCATCGTCGAGCACCGTGGCGGCGCTCGCGAATGAAGCCATCGCCAAAAATAATATGCAGAGCCTTTTCATACACCCGCTGATCTCATTCTAAAGGCCAGTGCGTTGTAACATTCGCCGGATATAGAATAGGCGTCGAGGTTTCACGTATGACACGCCAGCTCAGTTTGCTCGCCCTGACTTTCCCTTTATTGGCCGCCGCCCAAAACTACACCGCACAGAAGATGACGGACCAGGGTCTCGACATCGTGCGTCTCACCGACGCCGCGCATGGCGTGGAAGTTTCCATCGTGCCCTCCATCGGCAACCACGCCTATGCCATGAAGATTCACGGCAAGAATATCCTGAATGCTCCGGCCGCCGATGCGGGTCAGTTGAAGCAGCGCCCCGGCGCGAGCGGTATTCCGTTCCTCGCCCCCTGGGCCAACCGCATGGCCGATGGCGGGTTCTGGGCCAATGGGAAGAAGTACATCTTCAACGGCACGCTGGGCAGCGTACGTCTGCAACCCAACGGCATCGCTCTGCACGGCGAGTTGACGACCTCTCCTCTCTGGGAAGTGACCTCCGTCGGCGCCGATAAGAAATCGGCCCACGTCACGAGCCGTCTCGAATTCTGGAAATATCCCGACCTGATGGCCAACTGGCCCTTCGCTCAGGAGTACGAGATGACTTACATCCTGGCGGACGGTGTTCTCGAAGTACAGACCACCATCGTCAATAAGAGCGCGGCGCCGATGCCGCTGGCCCTTGGCTATCACCCTTGCTACAAGCTCCCCGATGTCCCACGCGACGAGGCGGTGGCGCATATTCCCGCAAAGACGGCCGTGATCGCCGACGAGCGGCTCGTAGCGACCGGCGAGATGAAGCCCATGGATCTGCCCGATCCGACGCCCCTGAAAGACCGCACGCTCGACAACGGGTACACGGATTTGATCCGCGGCGCCGACGGTAAGGCGCTGTTCTATCTGGCTGGGCGCGGCGAAAGGATCGAATCCCTTTACGGACCCAAATGGCAGGCGTCGGTGGTCTACGTTCCCGCTAACCAGCAAACCGCCTGCTTTGAACCCATGGCAGGGATCACCAATAGCCCGAACCTCGCGCATGATGGCAAGTATCCGCAGCTGCAAACGCTCGCGCCCGGCGCCACCTGGAAGGAAAGCTTCTGGGTGCGCGCCAGCGGGATATGACAATGAAAATGCCTTGCCTGATCTCCTGGCTGGTAATCCCTTTCATGGCGAACGCGCAAAACTACACCGCTCAGAAGACCCAGGATCACGGTGTCGAAGTCGTCCGGCTGACCGATGCCGCGCGCGGCGTGGAGGTCTCGGTCGCGCCTTCCATCGGCAATCGTGCGTATGAGTTAAAGCTCCATGGCAAGAATTTTCTTTATCTCGGTGCGCCGGATGTCGGGCAATTGAAGAAGCACCCCGGGCTGAGCGGGATTCCATTCCTCGCGCCTTGGGCGAACCGCATGGCGGATAGCGGATTCTGGGCCAACGGCAAGAAATACACCTTCAACGGGGGTGTCGGAACGCTGCATGTGCCGGCCAACGGAATCGTCTCCCATGGCATGCTTTCAACATCGCCGCTGTGGGAGGTCATTGACGTTGCCGCGGATGGGCAATCGGCCCATGTGACCAGCCGCCTCGACTTCTGGAAGTATCCCGGTCTGATGGCCAACTGGCCTTTCGCGCATGAATATGAAATGACCTACCGGCTGCGGGACGGCGTTCTCGAAGTCATCACCACCGTGGTCAATCGCAGCGCGGAGACCATGCCGCTCGCGCTCGGATTTCACCCTTATTACAATCTGCCGGATGTCCCGCGCGACGAAGCCGTGGCGCATATTCCCGCAAAGACGGCTGTCATCACCGACGCCAGGCTGGTCCCGACCGGCGAGATGAAACCGATGGATCTGCCCGACCCGACTCCGCTCAAAGGCCGCACACTCGATAACGGCTATACGGATCTGATTCGCGACGCCAATGGCCGTGCGACTTTCTACGTGGAAGGCGGCGGCAAGAAGATCGAGGTGCAGTACGGACCTAAATGGCAGGTCGCGGTGGTTTGGGAGCCGGCCAGCCAGAACTTTATCTGCTTTGAACCGATGGCCGCCATCACCAACGGCCCCAATCTCGCTCACGAGGGCAAATATCCGCAGTTGCAAACGCTGGCTCCCGGCGCTACGTGGACCGAGAGCTTTTGGGTGCGCGCCACCGGAAATTAACTGGCTGTCTGGCTACTGAATCAGTCGGTACGCCTTCATCTGGCGCAGCAAATTGGCCAGATTGATGGGCTTCATCAGGTAAGCGTCGCAGAACTCCTCGAAGCAGCGCATCACCTCTTTGAGATCGTCGACAGCCGTTGTCATGATGATCTTCGCGCCTGCGCTGGGCAGGATTCCCTGGGCTTCCTCGAGCGCCCGCACCTGCCTGACGGCTTCGCGCCCATCCATTTCAGGCATCATGATGTCCATGCAGATCAGGTGGTACATTTCACCGCGCTCGAGGGCCAGGCGGCATGCCCGGACGGCCTCTATGCCATTGAGGGCGAGGTGACAATCCCCATGGCGTGTGAGGAACGACTGCAACATCAGGCGGCTGGCAAAGTCGTCCTCGGCCAGCAGCACCCTTAGCCTGCCACCATTCCGGTCGTTATGGCCGGCCGGAATGTTCGGGCAGATCAACTCCAGCGCGCTGGTAATTTCGGCGATATCGGCATCATTGCTCATCTCCGCATGCTCGACCAGACTATTCAGTTTTCCGGCGGCGCGCAACAGCACTCGCATGCGCGCCGGGGTGGAAAGCACCCTGTGTGCGCGGATAGCCTCCAGTGCGTCTTCCATCCGCTGGGCCAGATCGTGGATGGTCTTCAGTCCCAGCAGGCCCGCGCCGCTCACCGCGTGCACGGCGCGGAAAACGCGATCGATCAGTTGCCGGGTGTCGGATCCCGGCGCGGGTTTGCCGCCGGGCAGCCGGACGATGGCCAAGAGATCCGCCTCAATGGCGACCAGATGGCCGCGATACTCGACGAGATAATCCTGCGCCAGTTCGTCTTCGAGATTGAGCAGGGCCGGCATCTTAAGTTCACCGCGTCAGGCCATACGCCTTCATCTGTTCGAGCAGTTTGCCCAGATCGATGGGCTTCAAAAGATAGGCGTCGCATAGATCTTTGAAGCATTGGATCACGTCCCTGATTTCGCGCACCGTCGTCGTCATGATGATTTTCGCGCCGGCGGTAGAGAGAATGCCGTGACTTTCTTCCATGGCGCGCACCTGCCGCACCGCCTCGCGGCCGTCCATTTCAGGCATCATGATGTCCATGCAGATCAGATCGTATCTCTGCCCGCGAGCGAACGCGGCGCGGACCGCCTCCACCGCTTCTCTCCCGTTGACGGCCACATGGCATTCGCCGAAGCGGATCAGGAAGGTCTGCAGCAGGAGGCGGCTGGCAAAATCGTCTTCCACGAGCAGCACCCGCAGGTCCCTGCGGCTCTGCGGCGCCATCGCGGCACCGGACAATCCGGCGAAGGCCCGTCGATCGGAACATATGCCGGCCAGCGCCTCCATGATTTCGGTACTGTCGGCCTGGTTGCTGGTGCGCGGATTATCGATCATTTCGCTAAGCGCGTCGGTGGCCTCCAGCAAGATGCGTACGCGGTTTGGGTTGGGGGCGATCCGGCGCGCACGAATCAGCGCCAGCACGTCTTCAGTCCGATGGGCCAACGCCCGAACCTTCGTGAGGTCGAAGAAGCCCGCCCCTCCCTTAACGGAATGCACGGCGCGGAAGACTCGATTCACCAACTCGTCATCGATTTCCGCACCGCCCTTTTCCATGACAAGAAGGTCTCTCCCAACGGTTGCCAGATGCTCGCGGCACTCCGACAGATAATCCAGGGCCAGTTCGTCGTCCAGACCGATCAGCGGTTGCAGATGTTCAATGGTCATCTTTTCTTCACCCATCCATTCCGCTCCAGATTGTTTCGGAAGCGATCGAATTCTTCGGTTGCGCGGGGCAGAAGCTCGCCGCAGCGGCCCAGCAGAGTGTTTTCTCCGGGCTGGGCCATCGCGAGCGCGACGGCGAGCAGACTCTCCGCCGAAACCGTGGCAGCCGCTCCCCTGATGGTGTGCAACTGGGAGTGCGCGCCGGGCGCATCCGACTGTTCGAGCCGCCGGCGCAGATTATTCAGCTGGGAGGGGAAGTCCCCCAGAAAGCCTTCGAGTACTACGCTCGCCAGTTCGCGGTCTCCCATCAGCCGCCCCAGCAGCGTGTCCTGATTGAAAACACGCGCGGCCGGCACCGCCCCGTCAGGTGGCAGGCAACGCGCCAGCGCATCCGCCAGCGGCGCCAACTCGACCGGCTTGGAAAGATAATCGTTCATCCCCTCGCGCAGGCACCGTTCGCGGTCGGCCGGCATCGCGTTCGCCGTCACCGCAATAATCCGCATGTCCGGGTGTGACGAAGCGCGGATCAGGCGGGTGGTTTCGAAGCCGTCCATCCCCGGCATCTCGCAGTCCATCAGGACCAGATCGTAGTTCCCGTTCTCGACCGCCTCGACAGCCGCGGCGCCATTCGTAACCACGGTGGCTATGTGTCCCAGTTTGCTCAGTTGGGCCAGAGCCACGCTGCGGTTCACCGGATTATCGTCAACCACCAGAATGCGCGCGCCCCTTCGCGTAGGGGTTCCGTTGAGCGGAAATGACTCTGCACGCTTCGGCTGGCACGGAAGTTGGTGCTCGGGCGCGGGCGCCTCAGCGAACACTACCGTGAACCAGAAGGTGGATCCATGGCCCAGCCAGCTCTCCACGCCGATGCTTCCCCCCATCATCCCGGCCAGTTGCTTGCAGATGGAAAGACCGAGTCCGGTGCCGCCATACTTGCGCGTGGTAGACGCGTCCGCCTGCACGAAGGGTGAAAACAGCGCTCCAATCTGCTCCTGTGAGATGCCGATGCCGGTATCGCTGATTGCGAAACGGATGGTTACCGTACCATTGACTCGGGCCTCCACGTCCGCATGCACCGTTACGCTCCCCTGCGCGGTGAACTTGATGGCGTTGGCGGTCAGATTGTTCAGGATCTGGCGCAGCCGGTGGGGATCGCCGATCGCCGAATCGGGAATCTCCAGCGCAATGCTGGCGGTGAGAACGAGTCCCTTGGCTTTGGCCTGTACGTGCAGAAGCTGGACGACGTCCTCTACGGTCTGGCGGGGGCTGAAACTCAGGTTCTCGAGAACGACCTTGTGGGCTTCGATCTTCGAGAGATCCAGAATGTCGTCGATCAGCTTGAGCAGGCTGCGCCCGCTCGACTGCGCGAGCTCCGCGAAGCGCCGCTGCTCCGCCGTGATCTCCGTTCCGAGCAGGAGTTGGATCATTCCCAACACCCCATTCATGGGAGTGCGGATTTCGTGGCTCATATTGGCAAGAAAACGGCTCTTGGCGCGATTGGCGGCATCGGCGCCCTCGCGCGCCAGGATCAACTCCGCCTCGTAGTGCTTCTGCCGGGAGATTTCCTCCGCGATGCCGACGATGCGGGTTATTTGCCCGGCCTTGTCGCGAACAGAAAAGGCACGGTCGCGGATCCATTTTTCCGCACCGCCGGGTGTTCGAATGCGGTATTCCGAATCGATGGCTTCTCCCTGGATCTGCCTGGCAAACATCAGATGGGCGTGCTCCAGATCGTCAGGATGGATCGCTTCGATCCACGACATTGGGCTCTGGTAGAGGCTCTCGCAGGCTCTGCCCCAGACTTGCTCATAGGCCGGGCTGACATAAAGGATTTCGTTAGCCGCCGGCGGCATCATCCAGAACACCTCATGAATGTTCTCCGCCAGTTGTCGAAATTTCTCTTCGCTGCTGCAGAGGTTCTGCTCAGCCTGCTTGCGCTCGCTGATGTTGATGTGTTCGACCAGAATTCGGGGGCGGCCATTGCCGAAGAATCGCGTGATCCGGGCGATGAACCAGCGCTGTTCCGAGGGGCAGTGACACGGATACTCCATCGAATATTGCTGGCGGGTACCTTCGAGGACGGCGCGAATCCCGGCGGCGAGATGAACAGCCTCGTCGGATTCGGGACCGGTGGATCGATCGCACACCGCGAGGTAGTTGGCCCCCTCGCAAAGACATGCGCCCGAAACCTCCCCCCGGTTGGACTCCGCAAAGTTTTTCCATGCGTCGTTCACCGCGATGATTGTGCCTTCCTCATCGAGGACGCAGGTGTGAGAGGAAAGGGCATCGATGGTGGCTTGCGCAAACTCTCGCGAATCGCGTATAGCCTGCTCCGCCAGTCTTCGGTCCGTGATATCGGAGCTGAGTCCTGTATGGCCGAGGAACGCGCCATCCGGCGATAAACGGGGTAGCGCATAGGATCCAAACCACCGCCATTCGCCGTCGCCGCGGCGCACCCGCACCTCTGCCCGGAACGAAGCGTGTTCCCGGAGCGCGCGAAAGAACGCCCCCACGTACGCTTCCTTATCGTCAGGGTGAAGCAGCAGCGGCCATATGCCGCCCCTGGCCTGTTCGAGAGTGACTCCACAGAATTCTCGGTACGCACGATTGACGAACTCCGTCTCGCCTTCGGCATCGGTCACCCACATCATCGAGGGGCAACTGTCGGCGATCAGACGGAAGCGCTCTTCGCTCTCCCTTATCTTCTCCGCGGCGAGTTTGCGCTCCGTAATGTCTTCCACATGAACTATGGAATAAAGGGGTGTGCCCCCGCCGTCGCGCACCAGCGAGACTCTGATGCGCCCCCACGCCGCCACTCCGTTGCGATGAATGTAGCGCCCTTCCGCCTCCACGCAGATGTCAGGGTTTTTCCAGAACAGCTCCTTGCGCCGCAAAGCGGTCTCGCGCTCGTCGGGATGGATCAGTTCGAGCCACGGTGTACCAATCAGTTCGTGTTCGGAATACCCGGTCATCTTGCAAAACGCGGCGTTCACCTGTATGAATCGTCCATCGAGGCCGCTGACGTACATGCCGGACGGCGCGTGTTCGAAGACACCGCGGAATCTGCCTTCGTTTTCCTGCAGCTTCCGCTCCGCCCGCACGCGCGAACCAATGTCGCGGCAAATGGCCGAAAAACCGACAATCTCTCCAGCCGCGTTCCGGACCGGCGAGATGGACAATGAGATATCGATGTCACGCCCGCCTTTATGCAGACGGACGGTGTCGAAAGCAGAGATGGTCCCCCCGCTCCGCAAAATCCCGAGATTCCGCAGCATTTCGCCGCGGTAAGGGGGCCGGGACAGCATGGCGACGTTCTTCCCGACCACCTCCTCGCTGGTGTACCCGAATAGTTTCTCGCCGCCCCGATTCCAGCTGATCAACGTTCCTTCGAGGTCGACGCCCATGATGGCATCGTCCGAGGATTCCACGATCAAGGCCAGCAACGCCGTGGTCTGCTCCGCTTTCCGCCGTGCCGAGACATCGCGGAAAATCACCGAGATGGCCACCACCTCACCGGAGGCGTTTCTGATTGCCGACCCGGTAACGGAAGTATGAATCCTCCGTCCATCCTTGTGCAGGCTCAAAGCCTCGTATTGCGGGACAGCGTTATCGTGCATTATCCCTTCGGTGAAACTGGGCAGGTTGGCCAGCCTTTCCGGTGGCACCACTATGGAAAATGGCTTACCCAAGGCGTCTTCCGCCGAGTGGCCGAAGAGGGCCACCGCTCCCCGGTTCCACGTGCGAATGGCTCCGCCTGGCGTGTAAGCGATGATTGCATCGTCGGAATTCTCCACAATTGTGGCGAGGAAACCCTGCGCTTCCTCGGCCGCACGTCGCGCTGATACGTCGTGCTTAATCGCAATGTAGCTGGCAATCGCCCCCGTCGCATCCTCGACAGGAGCGATGCGCATCTCCTCGGTAAAGAGGCTCCCGTCCTTGCGCCGGTTGACGATCTCGCCCTGCCACATCTTTCCGGACCGGATGGTGCTCCAGAGCTCGGCATAAAATGCGTCGGACTGGAATCCTGATTTGAGGATGCGGGGATGCTGGCCCACCGCCTCTTCGCGGCTATAGCCCGTCATAGCGGTAAACGCCGGATTCACGTACTGGATGATCCCGTCGGTATCGGTGATCACCACGCCGTCCGCCGCCTGATCGACCGCCGTAGTTAGCCCCGCCTGCGCAACGCTGCCGCTTTCCCGATACAAGCTAAGCCTCATATGCTTATCGGCGGGTTGCCGGATTTCTTTAGGGGTTGGATCTGGCCCTTGAAATGCCCTGTCAAAGGCATGCACTTACCACATCAAATCGACTCGGCGTTCTCCCTGATTGGGATGACGTTCGGCGTAATCGTAATCCCGGTAATTATCCTGGGGACCCTGTTCCTCGCCGCGAAGTAGGTCAGGCGAGTAGTTTCTTCACCACGTTGCCTTCGACGTCGGTCAGGCGGAAATCCCTGCCCATGTAGTTGTAGGTCAGGCGTTTATGGTCTAAACCGAGACAGTAGAGCAGCGTAGCCTGCAAGTCGTGGATGTGAACCGGATCCTCTTCGATATTGAAGCAGAGGTCGTCCGTCTTGCCCACAATCTGCCCCGCCTTGATGCCACCTCCCGCCATCCACATGCTGAACGCTACCGGATGATGGTCGCGCCCGGCACTTGAGAGATCCGAGGGCTTGCGCAGTTCGGACATGGGCGTGCGCCCGAATTCGCCGCCCCAGACCACCAGCGTTTCATCGAGCAGCCCGCGCTGCTTCAGATCTTTGATCAGCGCAGCCACGGGCTGATCCGTCATTTGACACCGCTTCGTGAGGCCCTTTTCGAGGTCCGTATGGTCATCCCAACTGGCGTGCGTCAACATCACGCAACGAACGCCGCGTTCCACCAGGCGCCGGGCTAACAGACAATTCGTCGCAAAGGTTCTGGTGGGAAATTTATCCACCCCATACATCTCGAGCGTGGCGGGCGTTTCCTTCGAGAAATCGAGTAATTCGGGCGCGGCCATTTGCATGCGAAACGCCAGCTCGTAGGAATTAATCCGTGAGGCGATCTCGGCGTCGCCGGTCTTTTCGAGATGCTGCTGGTTCAGATCGCGCAGAGCATCGAGCGTGGCCCGCTGCGTCTCTTTACTCACTCCCGCGGGATTCGACAGATAGAGGATCGGATCGCCGCTGCTGCGGAATGGGGTGCCGCTGTAAGTGGAGGGCAGGAAACCGCTCGAGAAGTTCGACTCGCCGCCACTGGTCGCGGCGCCCGCGCTCAGCACCACAAATCCGGGCAGGTTCTGCGATTCGCTGCCTAACCCGTACAGCACCCAGGACCCCAGACTGGGCCGGCCCACCTGCAGCGTACCGGAGAACAACATCAGCTGGCCGGGATGGTGGTTGAAGGCGGGAGAGTGCATGGAGCGCACCAGCGTAATCTCGTCGGCGACCGTGCCGAGTTGGGGCAGACAGTCGCTGAGATCGATCCCGGCCTGGCCGTATTTGCGGAATTGGCGGCGACTGGCGAGCACGGCGGCGGTGGGCTTGATGAAGGCCAGTTGCAGGTTCTTCGTGATGGAATCGGGCAGCGGTTTGCCATCCCACTTCTCGAGTTCCGGCTTGGGATCGAAGAGATCGAGCTGGCTGGGTCCGCCCTCCATGAACATGAAGATGATGTTCTTCGCTTTGGCCGGGAAGTGCGGGGCGGCGCGGCCTTCCTGGGCGAGGACCTGGGCGAGCGCGATGGTGCCGATGCCTCCCGCCGCGTCGCGGAAGAAACGGCGACGGGTTTGAATCTGGCGGAATGTTTGCTCGTTCATAATGGTCTTCAGAGGCCCCTACTCTCGCGTTATAAATTCGTCGAGGTTCAATAAAATTCGGCTTACCTCAACCCAGGGGATGTCCACCAGGCGCGCCGCCTCCTTGTCCGACGCCTGGCGATTCAGGCAAAGCTGAAAAGCGAAATTCAGCCGATCCCGAAAATCCCCCCGAGCCTCCGTCTCGATGCGATACGCCAAAGCCTGCGCCGCTTCAAAGAAAACGGGATCGTTCAGCAAATCGAGCGCCTGCAAAGCCGTATTCGAAACGCCACGCCGCGTGCACGCCAGCGTCGAATCCGGCTCATCGAAATTGACCAGGAACGGATACGGGGTGGTGCGCTGATAGTGAATATACAGCCCGCGCCGATACTTTTCTCGTCCCGCGCTCTCCACCCACAACTTTCCGCCGCCAAATCCAAGCTCCGCCACGCCGGCCGGCTGAAACGGCTTGATCCCGGGCCCGCCCACATCGGTGTCGAGTAACCCGCTCACCGCCAGCGCTTCGTCGCGGATCAATTCCGCCGAAAGACGCACGCGCGATTGCCTGGCGAGTAATGCGTTGGCCGGGTCTTTCTGCGCCAGATCGGGGCGAGCGGCCGAAGACTGGCGATACGTCCGCGACAGCACGATCTCGCGGATCAGCGCCTTATTGCTCCATCCCAGATTGCGATACTCGGTGGCCAGCCAGTCGAGCAGTTCGGGATGTGAAGGTTTATCGCCCTGCGTGCCGAAGTCCTCGGAAGTGCTGACAATGCCGCGCCCAAACAATTCCTGCCAGATGCGATTCACGGCCACGCGGGCGGTCAACGGATTCTCCGGCGCCACGATCCACCGAGCCAGATCGAGCCGCTTCGGCATGGCTTTTTCCGATCCGGGCAGGAATCCGGGAACGCCGGGCTGAACTTCTTCCCCAGGGCTCTTATAATCCCCGCGCAGCGCGATGTGCTGGGCGCCGTAATCGTCCCGGTCTTCCATCGCGTAAGCCGTGCTCAGCGCCGGGAACGTTTTATCCAGCGCGTCGAGTTTGCCCGACAACTCCTTGAACATGGCAGTAAGATCTTTATCGGTCTCGACCCGCGGTCCCGGCCTGCCAATGAAGCGCGCCGTCAAACGCCTCTGGTCCTGTTCGCTGCGCTCGGCGGCAGGAGTGTGCAGAACGCGGTCGGCGTGGTCGAAGCCCGCGCGCATCTCGGTGACCTGAAAATCCCAATCGGTGAGAACGCCGGGATGGTCCATGGCGCGCACCATGTCCTGCTCCCATTGCTTCTGCAATTCGGGAATGTTGTATTCGGCGAGCAGTGCGGCGCGCTTCCGCTCATAATCGGGCCGTGCTCCCAGATACGAGCCCAACTCACCCGGCAGCGGCGCCTGGATATTGGTCTCGTCCGCCGCATTGAAGTACGCCATCATGCGATAAAAATCGCGCTGTTTGATGGGATCGTATTTATGATCGTGGCACTGTGCGCAGCGCAGTGTGATGCCGAGGAAAACGGTGCCGGTGGTGCCCACGCGGTCGACCAGTTGATCGAAGCGGGCTTCGCGCTGGTCCACGCCGGACTCGCGATTGGTCAGGGTGTTGCGATAAAACCCGGTGGCGATACGGTCGTTTGAGGTAGCGCCAGGCAGTTCGTCGCCGGCGATCTGCAGAGTCACGAAGCGGTCGTACGGGAGATCGCGATTGTATGCATCGATCACCCAATCGCGATACCGCCAGGACCAGGGGCGTTCCAGATCTTTCTCAAAGCCGTCGCTGTCCGCGTAATGCGCCAGGTCGAGCCAGTAGCGCGCCCATTTTTCGCCATAATGCGGACTCGCGAGCAGACGATCGACGGTGCGCGCATAGGCGTCCGGCCGGTCGTCCGCGAGGAATTCGGCAGTCTCCTGGGGGGTGGGCGGAAGCCCTGTGATATCGAGTGACACACGGCGGAGCAACGTGGCGCGGTCGGCATCGGGCGATGGCGCAATATTCTCCTTTTCGAGACGCGCCAGGATAAAGCTGTCGATGCTGCCGGATGGATGTCCAACCGGCGCCCATGCCCAGTGCGGCTCTACGCTCGCGCTCGCGGGCCAGTCCGCGCCTTGATCGATCCATCGTGTGAGCGTTGCAATTTGAATGCTGCTCAATCTGGCGCCAACCGGTGGCATCACCTCGCCCGTCGAACCCTTGACCATCTGGATCAGACGGCTGTCGTTACTGTTCCCCGCATGAATGACGCGGCGCGCTGAATCGCGATCGTCGAGGCGCAGGCCGGCGAGGTGCTGCTTCGTACCATGGCAACCTTCGCAGCGCTGCTCGAAGATGGGTTGCACGTCGCGTACGAAGTCGACCCGGCCGACGCCTGCGCACAACGCCGGCAGTGCCACAACGCAAAATAAGGGGAAAATCCGCAACGGCATTATCGCTTTGATTCTACGCCTATCGTTCGTCGCGCTCTGTGGTGATTCCCACGACGATGGAGGAAAATGTGCTCTCCACGAGGGGGAAATGCACTTTCCGGACCCGCCCGCGCCCGCGAAGTCCAGCCGCCTTAAAATCGCCGAGCTGCTGCGGCCCCACTGGATGGCTCTGAGCCTCGCTCTGCTGGCCGTGATCGGCGAAACCGTCACCGATCTGCTTGAGCCCTGGCCGCTCAAAATCATAGTCGATAACGTTCTCCAGTCGAAAAAATTACCTGCCTGGCTCGCGGCCGTAATGAACCACCTGGTGGGACATAATCGGCTGGAAATTGTCAACTTCGCCGTGCTCGCTGTCGCCGTGATAGCCGTGGTCGGAGCCATCAGCTCTTACGCCGAAACCTACCTGACCACCAGCGTCGGCCAATGGGTAATGCACGATCTGCGGCGCACGCTCTACCAACACATCCATCACTTGTCGCTCGCCGAATACGACCAGCAGCGCACCGGGGATCTGATCAGCCGCGTCACCGGCGACATCGCGGCCGTGCAGGATTTCATCACCTCCGCCATGCTCGGCATCCTCGTCGACGTCCTTACCATTGCCGGCATGATCGGAGTGATGTTCTGGATCGACTGGCGCTTTACGCTTATTGCCCTGTCGATCGTCCCCGTCCTTTTTGTCGTGGTATTTTTCTTCACCAAAAAGATTAAGCAGGCATCGCGCGCAGTGCGTAAAAAAGAGGGCGAGCTACTCAGCATTGTGCAGGAAGTATTCTCCTCGATGCGTGTGGTGAAGGCGTTCTCGCGCGAGGAATACGAACAGCGCCGTTTCGAGGAACAGAGTCTGGATAACGTGGAAACCGCTCTCCAGGCGCGTTCTCTGAAGGCGAAGCTCGCGCCCATCGTCGAAGTCATTGCGGCGGTGGGGACGTGCCTCGTGCTGGGCTATGGCGCCCGCCTCGCGCTGGCGGGCAAACTCAGCGCAGGCGATCTGATCGTCTTCCTTGCCTATCTCGGCAAGATGTACAAGCCGATGCGCGATCTGTCCAAAATGACCGACACGGTTTCGAAGGCCACGGTCAGTTACGAGCGCATCGAAGAAGTCCTTAATACGGTAAGCCGCGTTCGCAATTTGCCGCATGCCCGCCGCGCTCCGCCGCTGAAAGGGCAAATCGAATTCGATAACGTTTCGTTCGGTTACAGCGCGGATCGGATGATCCTCAGGGATGTCGCTTTTCGTATCGAGCCCGGCCAGATTGCGGCGTTTGTGGGCCCCAGCGGCGCGGGCAAATCGACCATCGCCAGCCTGATTCCGCGCTTCTACGATCCCACGGCGGGCGTGGTTAAGCTCGACGGTCTGGATGTCCGCCGGTACACGCTCGATTCGATCCGCCAGCAGATGAGTTTCGTCCTCCAGGACAGCGTTCTTTTCCGTGCGCCGATCTGGCAAAACATTGCCTATGGAAGGCCGGAAGCCCGCCGTGCCGAGATCATTCGCGCCGCGGAACTGGCCAATGCGCATGAGTTTATTCAGGCGATGCCCGACGGTTACGACACTATGGTGGGCGAACGCGGAGTGTCGTTATCGGGGGGCCAGCGGCAGCGTATCGCTATTGCGCGCGCCATCATACGGAATACCCCGATTCTGATTCTCGACGAGCCGACATCGGGTCTGGACTCGGCCTCGGAGCAGGTGGTTTTTGAGGCGTTGAATCGGTTGATGGAAGGCAAGACCTGCGTGGTGATCGCGCACCACCTGGCAACCATTCAGCGGGCGAATGTCATATTTGTGGTCTCGGATTGTCAGATCGTGGAGCAGGGAACCCATGAGGAACTGTTGGCAAAGGGAGGTATGTACGCAGAGCTGTATGGACTGCAGTTCGGCGTTAGAGATGGACAGGCGGAAGCGCCTGTCCTACATTAATTAAAGGCCGGCCAGGGCGTTGATTCTTTCCCGCACTGCGCTCACAAAAATAGCCGCGTCGTCAGGCCCATAACCCGCCGCCTTAAAACAGTCGGTAATCTGAGCATCCGAAAGCTGTGCGAGAATCTGCCCCAGCCACTTCGCATGCGCCCGCGGAATGTTTTTGGTAACTCCCTCCATGTGCGTGCGCTTGGCATAGTTGGCCGGGTCGATCATCTCAATCGCCATAGGCCTGCTCTTCATGAAAAAATCCACTTTTTCCGGAGTCTGTTTCTCAATGAACTGAGAATGATAGTAATCCCTGAAATCGTTCTTGGACCGTGTCGCGGGGTTTCCCGTTTTACCAAAACTCGCCCCGACATCGCTGACCACATATCGGATCCCGCCGCTCTTCTCGCGGTAAATGGAATTGTTGACGGTCTTGAGATCCCAGTTATTCACCAGCGCCATCATCACGCGCAAGCCATCAAGTTCCTGCGTGCCGACAAACGGATTATGGAACCAATCCCAATTGCCCACCTTCTTCTGACCGCTGGGCTTGAGCTCGAGGCGAGCGCCAGTAATCACGCCATCCGGGGTCACAAATTTTTCGCCGCGATGCAGCTTCTCCATTCCGTCGACGCGCAGTTCTCGCTGGTAGTAGTCGTAATCGGCGTAGTAACCCGCCGCCCACAGCAGCCGCGTCGCCGCCGTCTCGGCCTGCGATTCCTCGCCCATCTTGACCCGCCAGCGTTTCCCCTTCGCATCTACCACGTCGAACTTCGGCGACGTGCCTTCTTTATCTTCGCGGAGGAATTTAAACGGCCCCTGCGGCTGGTGATCTTTACCACCCGGCCCGTTGAACAGATCGAGCTTGCCGAAATCGCCGCGGTCCTGCCACAGAGCACTCGTGTTTACGTTCGGAAAGTCCGTGGAGGGCGCCTTGGCGGCGTTCACACTCCATGCCATCAGCGCGAAAATCGTAAGTCGGGATAGTGAAGTCACGGACCACGAAAAGCATTTTAATTGCCGATTCGGTTCCGTGCGGATTGTAACAACATCGCTTTGTAACAGACGGTCCCTGGATATCGGCGTGCACGAAAGCCGATCGCTTGCACATGAGACTGCTCATCCAGCCGCGGGATGGGGTGGAACCGCTGCTCAAAGCCATCAAGGGAGCCCGCAAAAGCATTGACATCCTTATTTTTCGCCTCGATTGGCGAGAATTGGAAACGGCGCTTAAGGCCGCATCGAAGCGAGGGATCGCGGTACGAGCCCTGATCGCCCATACCAATCGCGGCGGAGAATCCAAACTTCGCAACCTTGAAATGCGCTTCCTCGAAGCAGGGATCACCGTAGCGCGCACTGCCGACGATCTGATCCGTTATCACGGCAAGATGATGATCGTGGACCGCCAGACTTTATACCTGCTTTCGTTCAATTTTCTCCACATCGATATCGAACACAGCCGCGGCTTCGGCATCGTGACCCGCCATGCCAAATACGTTCACGAAGCATTGAAGTTGTTCGAAGCAGACAGCAACCGGCAAACCTACACGCCCGGAGTCAACACTTTCATCGTGAGCCCAGCTAACGCGCGCGCGCAGCTGACGGCCTTTGTGGAAAAGGCGAAGAAGCAACTGCTGATCTACGACCCCAAGATCGCCGATCACCAGATCGTCGGCGCGTTGCAGAACCTGGCAAAGGATGGTGTGGATGTCAGGATCATTGGCAGCCTGGCGGCGCGCAACGCCATACTGCGGGTGGCACCCCTCACCTGCATGCGTCTGCATACGCGAACCATCATTCGGGATGGACGCGATGCCTTCATCGGCAGCCAAAGTCTGCGGCCGAACGAACTCGATTCGCGCCGTGAAATCGGCATTATTGTGCGCGATCCCAGAATCGTGAACGAATTACTCGGTACCTTCGAGAAGGATTGGGATTCGACGGGTTTTGAGGAACTTCACGCCGCGGGTGTGGAGGAGCAACCCGCACCGGCTCCGCCCGTGGAGGTGGAGCAGGCACTGGCGACGGCCGTTAAGCAGGCTGTCAGAAAGGTAGTCGCGAAGGCTGGGCCGGAGGTTCTGGACAATGGAAATCTCGCCACGGCCGTGAAGCACACGGTAAAAAAAGCTGTCAAGGAGGCGGTCAAAGAAATTGCTGCGTCCGCCGATGAAGTGTAGTGTCATTGGGCAGCCACGGACAGGCGGAAGCGCTTAGCCCTCATTAGTCAGGCGACGCTGTGGCGGCTACCGAACGCGGCATAGATCCCGAGCCCGATAGCCAACCAGACAAAGAACCGAATCCAGGTAATCAGTGGCAGCCCCATCATCAGCAACAGGCAGCATCCGATTGAAAGCATCGGCACCAGCGGAACGAAGGGAACCCGAAAGCTCCTGGGCCGATCCGGCTGATGGCGGCGGAGCACAATCACCCCCGCCGAAACCACAATAAACGCAAACAAGGTTCCGATATTCGTCAGTTCCGCTAAGGTATCGATATCCCAGATTCCCGCCGGAATCCCCACCACCAGGCCCGCAATCCACGTGCTGATATGAGGGGTCTTATAGACGGAATGCACCTTGGCGAAAATGCGCGGTAAGAGCCCATCCCGCGACATGGCGAACCAGATGCGCGCCTGCCCGTATTGCCCCACCAGCAGCGACGACATCATTCCCATCAGCGCCCCAAACGTCACCACGAGACGCAGCCGGTTATAGCCCATCGCCTTGAGAGCGGTGGCCACGGGCGAATCGTTATTCAACGTTTCGTAGTGGGCAATGCCGGTGAGCACCAGTGCCACGGAAACATACAGAATCGTGCAGATTATGAGCGTGGCGATGATGCCGATGGGAAGATCGCGCTGTGGCCGGCGGCATTCTTCAGCCGCTGTCGAGACGGAATCGAATCCGATATACGCGAAGAACACGATGGACGCGCCGGTGAGGATGCCTGAGAATCCATGTGGTGCGAAGGGCTTCCAATTCTCCACCTGAATGCCTTTTGCCGCGCCGAAGCAAAAAAACGCGATGGCGGCGATCTTCATCGCAACCATGGCGGCATTAGTGCCTGCGCTTTCCCTGACGCCGCGCACCAGAATCCACGTGACTCCGAGCGTGATCAGCAACGCCGGGATGTTGAAGATTCCAGCCGGCTGTCCGGGGGCGGGGAAGTGCGGGAACGCAATGGCCGCGGGCAGATGAAGGCCGAAGAGATTATCACCCAGATCCTGCAGATAGGCGGAGAAGCCCACCGCGACCGACATGTTGCCGACGGCGTATTCGAGGATCAGATCCCAGCCGATGATCCACGCGACGATTTCGCCGAGGATTGCAAACGCATACGTGTACGCGCTCCCGGCGATAGGAATCATCGACGCCAGTTCGGCATAGCAGAGCCCGGCAAACGCGCACGCGATCGCCACCATGATGAAGGAGATCGCAATGGCAGGACCCGCGCCGGGACGTCCCATCATTGAACCGGCATGCGTACCATGCAGTGCGAGATCGAGGATGGTGGCATGGAAGATGGATTCGATCCTCTCCACATGCCCCGCCGCCGCCGTGCCGGTGACGGTAAAAATTCCCGAACCGATGACTATGCCGATGCCGAATGCCGTAAGGCTCCACGGCCCCAGAGTCTTGCGCAGCCGATTTTCCGGCTCTTCCGAAGCGGCAATCAGCGCGTCGATGCTGCGCGTCCGAAAGAGCCTGTCGATACGGGCGCTGCTCACGTCAGCGTTTGCGCGTCTGGCCCTTGACCATCATCTTGACTTTTTTCTTCTGCGAGCCGCGTGCCACGCCCGCCGCGCGCTTCGCCTTGGGCGCCGCTTTCTTGCGCGCCGCCCGCTTCAATACCTTGCGTTCTTCGGTTGATGCTGCGTTCTTTGTGTTCATCGTATATAAGGTCAGGCTTTCTTCAGTCCCGCGTATTTCTCCACTAATTTCTTCATCCCGTGGCGCTGGAAGATGACGATCAACTTCGCGTCGTCCCCTTCACCCTCACGGCGCACCACCGTTCCCGTGCCGTATTTAGGATGTTCTACTACTGTACCTGTTCGTGCCGGACGGCTGGGAGCAGGGGGGGCCTGGGGCAGCGGCACGCGCGGTTGGACAGACGGAATCGGCGCGGCGGCGGGTGCATTGAAAAGGCCACCCTGCACGGGACGCGAAACGGTCGGACGCACAGGCGTGGGTGCACCGGCAGGTTCGTCCCACGGCATTCTTCCGTCCGTTTTCGGAGCCACAGGCGGAGGAGAAACCACTTTCGGAACCGGACGGCTAAGCGGCGAACGCAGCGGCGGCGTTTGAATCCCGCGCTCCTTAAAAAACTGCGCCACATTTTCCACCGAGTTGTAAGTCTTGCCGGTGAAAAGATTCTTGCGCGCGTCCTGCCGAACCTGCCAGCGCTCCGCCGTAAGATCTACCTGCGGAACATCGTCACTCTCGTCTACCCCCAGCACCATTACAAGATTCGAGGGAATCTCCGCCAGGAAACGCGATTTCATGGTGCGTTCCTGTTCCCCGCCGCCAAAACGCCGCCGCATCTTCGCCCAGGTCAGAACCAGCCGCTTCTCGGCGCGCGTCATCCCCACATAACAGAGCCTGCGTTCTTCCTCCATGGCAGGTTCGCTCAGGAGAGACCGGCTGTGCGGAAACAGGCCGTCTTCCATGCCCGCCATGAACACCACGGGAAACTCGAGGCCCTTGGCGTTATGGATCGTCATCAGGGTGATCTGCGCGGTTTCGTCGATGGCATCGGCATCGGCCACCAGCGCCGCATGATCCAGAAAATCCCCGACGGTTTCGCCGCGCTCCACGGCCTCCGCCGCCGCGTTCATCAATTCGTTGAGGTTTTCAATGCGTGCCTCAGCCTCGGGAGTGTTCTCCTGCTCGAGCATCCGGCGATACCCAGTGCGGTCCTCAATAAACTTGAGGGCTTCGTTCAATGGCTTGGTCTGAACGGCTTCGGCTAACTCTTCGATCATGTTGCGGAACGCAGCCATGGCCGCATGTGCGCGCGTGCCGAACTGATTCTCATCGAGCATGCGCCCGATCGCATCCCACAGCGGCATGGCGTTCTCGGAGGCGAATTTCTCCGCCTGCTCGAGCGTTGTGCGCCCGATCCCGCGCGCCGGCACGTTAATGATACGCCCAAGGCTGATCGAATCCAGCTGCGAAACCGCCAGCTTCAGATAAGCGACAATATCCTTCACCTCGGCGCGCTGGTAATAACTGAAGCCGCCCACGATGTTGTACTTCAGGTTGTAGCGCCGCATGGCTTCTTCAATCTGCCGAGATTGCGAATTGGTGCGGTACAGAACGGCCACGCGCCGGTCCGGATACTGGCGCCGAATCTTGTTAATGGTATCGGCGATGAAGAGCGCTTCGTTCTCCGCATCCTGCGCCGGATAGATGCTGAGCATGTCGCCCTCATCCGCTTCCGTCCACAGCCATTTGCCCTTGCGCTCCTTGTTATTCGCCACTACCGCGCTGGCCGCTTCGAGGATGTTCTTCGTCGACCGGTAATTCTGCTCCAGGCGAATAATCTTCGCGCGCGGAAAATCCTTTTCGAAATCCAGAATGTTGCGGATATCGGCGCCGCGCCAGCTGTAGATCGATTGATCCTCATCGCCCACCACGCAGACGTTATCGTGATGCTGGGAGAGCAATCGCATCAGCTCATACTGGCTGCGATTGGTGTCCTGATATTCATCGATCATCAGGTAATTCAGGCGGCGATTCCACGCATCGCGCGTATCCTGGTCGTGATAAAGCAGCCGCACGCTTTCGAGCAGCAGATCGTCGAAATCGAGGGCATTGGCCTGGCGGAGCGCTTTCTCATACTCCTCATAGACCGCCGCGATCTTAGTCACACGCGGATCGGCCGACTTGGTATACAGATCCTGCGGAGTTTCCTTCTGGCTCTTGGCATGGCTGATCTGCGACATCGTGGCGCGATACGGCATGGCCTTTTCGTCGAGGCCCATGCGCCGGTAGGCAGCCTTGATAATGGCCAGCTGATCTTCGTCGTCGTAAATGGAAAACGTGCGTGTGAAGCCTGGGCGGATGGACGCGAGCGCATCGCCATCGCGCCGCAGCATGCGCACGCAGAACGAATGGAAAGTGGCGAGTTGCGGATTCGAAGATAAGTCCGCGCCTTCGAGCAGAGACAGGACGCGCGAACGCATCTCCGCCGCCGCTTTGTTGGTAAAGGTGACCGCAAGGATCGCCGAAGGAGGCACATGGTTGGCCGTGACGAGGTGCGCGATGCGATGCGTGATGGCCTTGGTTTTACCGCTGCCCGCACCCGCCAGGATCAAAACCGGTCCTTCGGTCGTAGCGACAGCTTCACGTTGTTGGGGATTCAGACCCGAGAGAAAATCCACTGATAATTCATTTTCGCACTGTGGGATAGGCGTGACCCGGTGCAACGACGCACGGACCAGTCTTATCCAGGATAAGTTGCTATGGTCGTCGATGCGCCGGGTCGAGCCTGTCCACATTTCATGTAATATAGTCACCATTGTCATGTCCATGTTGAACAGACGAGAATTCATAGGAGCCGGCATCGCATCCCTGGCCATGGCGGCCCAGGCCGCCGATAGCCCGAAGATGCGTTTCGCCTACAGCGGAACCGCGCTCTTCGGAGCCGGCGTCAATCCCCTCGGCGATCAGTTCACCAAAACCGACCAGCAAATGATGGACGCCCTCAAGCTCTGCGTCCGCTACGGCTACCAGGGAATCGAGCCATTTCGAGGCCAGGGCACCCTGCCCGACGATCTGCCCAGGCTGAGATCCATGCTCAAAGAGTCCGGCCTCGCGCTCTCCACCGTATCCGGAGGAGGCGATCTAATCTCCCCCGACAAAGCCCCGGCCACCATAGAAAGCAACTTCCGCTACACCCGCGACATCCTGAAACCCCTCGGCTCCCAACACCTCAAAATCAACATCGGAGGACCCGGCGGCCTGCAGCGCCCGCCTGGCGGCACGCCCCTCGAGCAACTGAAGGCCGCTGCGCGCAACACCAACGAACTGGGCAAAAGAGTGAACGAAGAACTGGGCATGAAGATGGGCTTCCATCCCCACATCTGGTCGCCGGTCGAGAACGAGCACGAAATGACAGTGATCCTCGAAAACACCGACCCGCGCTATGTCGGACTGGTCCCCGATACCGCCCACATGGTCCTCGCCAAGATGGATCCGGTCAAAGTGCTGCGCCAGAATTACTCGCGCGTCGTCGCCATCCATCTCAAAGATACCGACGCGAAGTATCGTAACTGGACTGGCCCTACCCCCACCCAGGATGAGCACCGCAGGCACAATCTCTATCAACCGATGGGATCCGGCGGAGTCGATTTCCCGGCCTTTATGGCCGTCCTGCGCGAGCACAACTATTCCTACTGGGTAACCATGGACTACGATGCCGCCCGCAAGGAAGAAGGAACGCTTGAGCAGCAGATGGAGACCAACACCCGCTATCTTCACGACAAGTTAAAAGTATGAAAATTCGCACCCTCGCAGCCACTCTGCTGTTTCTCTTCACACGGGCCTTTGCGGCACAGCCCACTAACGAATGGCTCACCTGGGGATACGATCAGGAGCGCACCGGCTGGAACCGCGCCGAGACGACCCTCAGTAAGGACAACGTTTCCCAACTCGAATTGAAGTGGAAGACGCAGCTTTCGACCGCGCCAAACGAAGTAATTCTCTCCACCCTGACGGCCCCCCTCGTCGCCGTTGTGAACAACAGGACTCTGGTCTACGTGGTTGGCAGCGACAACACCGTCTATGCCATCGATTCCGCTACCGGCAAAGTGGCCTGGCAGCGCGCCTTTCCCAACCCACTGAAACCCAGAGCGCCCGCCACCTGGCTCTGCTCCAATTCGCAAAATGCCACGCCCGTCATTGATAAGGAGGCCGGCATCATCTACGTCTCGACCAGCGACGGCAAACTCCGCGGTCTCAACCTCGCCGACGGCGCCGACCGCATGTCCGCCGTCGACTTCACCACGCCCTTCGCGCGCAACTGGAGCCTGAATCTGGTGGATGGAATCATCTACTCATCCTCGGCCCGCGGCTGCGGCGATACCATTGCCCACTTCACCGCCATCGACGTGAAAGATCCCGCGCACCGCAAGGTGGAAAATTTCACCAGCGGTGGACGCCCCGGTGGCGCCTGGGGACGTGGTGGCCTCGTGCGCGGCCCCCGAGGTATGTACACCCAAACCGCCGACGGGCCCTACGATCCCGCCGGAGGTATCTGGGGCGAGACCGTGATGTACCTGAACTTCAAAGATCTGCGCCTCCTCGACAGCTATACCCCCACCAACTGGAAAGCTCTTAACGCCAAGGATCAGGACCTCGGCTCCGCCAGCCCCGTAGTTTTTCCCTTCGAAAAATGGACACTGCTCGCCTCGGCCGCCAAGGAATCCGTAATCACGCTCCTCGATGACGAGGACCTCGGAGGGCAGTTCGACCATCACACGCCCCTCTACCAGACGCCGCGCTGGGGCAATGATGGCCTTCTTCTCGCCGGCCAGGGAGTGTGGGGAGCGCTTTCGACCTGGCAGGACGGGCAGGGAAGACGTTGGCTCCTGCTGCCCATGTGGGGCCCTCCCTCCAAAGACGCGCCGGCTTTCCAGACCAGTTACGGCCCCGCCCCCGAAGGCAGCATCATGGCCTTCGAAGTACGCCTGAACGACGCGAAGGATAAGCCGATGCTCGTCCCCGTCTGGATGTCGCGCGACATGCACGTGCCCGATCCGCCCGTGGTCGCGAACGGAGTGGTCTACGCGCTGCAGACTGGCGAAAACGTTCTCCAGAATCAGCCGATAGCGAACGCGAAGTTCCGTAGCACGCCGGTAACTAACGCGGTCCTCTACGCGTTAGATGCCGAAACGGGAAAGCAATTGTACTCGAGCGAAAAATCGATCGACAGCTGGACGCATTTCAGCGAACCCGTGGTAGCCGGAGGAAAAGTGTACGTCTCCACGTGGGACGGAAGGCTCTACTGCTTCGCCCTGAAATAATGGTGCTTCCGCCTGTCCATTCTTTCGTTCTTCTATGCCTTGGATCAAACTAGCCGCCCTCGCCGACCTCCCGCCCGGCACTGTAATTGAAGTCGAGCGAGGCGAAGACCTCTACGCCCTCTGCAACGTGAACGGCGAAATTCGAGCCCTCTCCGGAGTATGCCCGCATCAAGGAGGCCCGCTAGGCGAAGGCACTCTCAACGGCGACCTGATAACCTGCCCCTGGCATATGTGGGAATTCGATTCCACCACCGGAGCCTGCGGGTTTTTCGGCGGTCCGAAGATTCCCACTTACCCGGTCCGCATAGAAGACGGCGCCATTCTGGCGGACATCCCGCGTGCCTGAGCTCCCCGAAGTAGAAACCGTAGTTCGCACCCTGCGCCCCGTCATTACCGGACGCCGCATCCTCAACGCCGAATTCCTGGGCCTGCGCGTGCTCCGGGGCTTGCCGCATGAGACCTCCCAGGCCCTCGCCGGACAACGTGTGCGCTCCATCGCACGCCACGGCAAATTCATAGCCATAAAACTCGACCGGGGATACCTCGTCGTACATCTGGGGATGACGGGCAAGCTCCTCATCGACGCCGCACCCACCAAATGGACCCACGCCATTTTCACCCTCGATCGCGGAGTCCTGCTCTACGACGATCCCCGGCAGTTCGGCCGCATAGAATACGGCGTGGATCTGCCCGAGCGTGTGCGTGCGCTGGGCCCCGAGCCGCTCGAAGTCACGCTCGAAGAATTTGCCCAACGCCTGAAACAGCGCCGCTCACCCATCAAGGCCGTCCTGCTGAATCAATCGGTGGTGCGTGGAGTGGGCAACATCTATGCCGATGAAGCGCTGTTCCGCGCCGGCGTGCATCCCAAACGCATAGCCGCTTCGCTCCGCAAAGACCGTGTGGAGCGGGTGTACCAGGCCATGCGCGAGGTTCTTGCCGAAGCCATCGAAAGCCGCGGATCTTCAGTCTCGAATTACGTGGACGCGGAAGGCAGGAAAGGCAGTTTTCAACTCTCCCACCGCGTTTATCAGCGCACTGGCGAGCCATGCGTTAACTGTGGCGGCGCTGTCCGCCGTATCGTGCTGGTGCAGCGCGGCACGCATTTCTGCCCTAAATGCCAGCGCTGAAAAAATGAATTTCTCACACCGCAAGTAGCGCCCATAAATAGAGTTAGCTCTCATTCAACCAGCGCCGTGAGAGACCCGCGCCTAAAGGATTCCTTCCACTCACCGATAAGTGTCATAGCGACCAATAATAGAGCGGCCGCCCTCCCCGCACAGTCGTGGAGAACCTAAACAAAGGATGGTCCTAAATGGACTTATCGGTATTAAAACTCCGCGGCGCAGGAGCATTCGCTGCTCTGCTCGCATCAACTATTTTCGGCGCTGGCAGCCTGCAGGCCGTCCAGGTCGTCAACGCAACCGTCTCCGGCGCCGTCACGTGCAACACGGCTACAGGTCCCGGCACTTCCGCCACTGTCACCGTTAAGCTCGGAACGGGTCTCGTAGGGTCGGCCAGCCTGGTGGTCACTTTGAGCGCGCCCGGCGGCGGACTCGTCGTATCGCCCTCAACGCCCGTCACCTTTCTTCTGGCCAACAATGCCGCGGGCCTGACCTACTCCGTCAGCGCCGCTCCCGGCTGCGTTGGCAACTCCACAGGCAATACCACCCTCGCCTTCACTGCTCCGTCCTCGACGGCTGGCAGCGCTGTGGTGGCCGACACAGTAACCGCAACCACCTCTGCACTCACCGCTCAGCCCGTGACCATCCAGTGCATCGCCGGCGGCACTCCCGGACGCTCACAAACCATCACAGTGACCTCTGCCGCCACGGGAGGCACGCCCTTCACGGCCGACCCAAGCGGTGGGACGGCCCCCGACGCAGCCCTCGCTGCCTGGGCTACGATAACGCCAGGCACGCCATCGGGCACCGCCAACTCAACAGGTGTCAGCTTCAGCGTCGCAGCGACCGGCTCCGGCGTGTGCGGTGGATACGCACTCAACAGCACGCACACCACATATCTCTATCTCGATAACGCGCCGGCGCCCGCCGCGAAAGTGGCGATCTCCATTACAGTCGTTGCCGCTTCCACACTCTCCGTCACCTACGCCCCCACCTCGAAGCAGTTGACGTATCTGAAGGGTTCCGAGTCGCCGGGCTACGTCGACGTGTCTGTCACTTCGACTCCCGCCGCGCTGACCTATTCCATCGCCAATCTTCCCACCTGGCTTACCACGCCCAACAGCTCGCACGGCGGCCCGTGGACGTTTCGCTTCAGCTCTTCGAGTATCTGCGACACGCTCGCGCCTGGGACCTATACCGGCACCTTCTATCTGACGGCATTTGGCTATGCGGATACTCCCGTCACCATCACGATGTTGCTGACCAACAAGGCCCCGACGCTTTCCGTGAATCTGGCCAGTTCTCCCGGCCTCGTAACCACGGGCGCCACCGCCTCGACGCCGACCAACCAGAACATCATCTGGAGTTATGGATCGACCACGCTTCCGACGCCTGTCATCACCCTGGTGTCGTCCGATTCGCCGATCTCCTACACCACCACTGTCGCAGGCGCTCTCGGACCGATTGTCTCTGCCGTCCAGTCGACGAGTGTGGCCTTCAGCTTCGGCACTCCGGTCAACGTTTCCTTTAACCCGTCGGTCTTCTCATCGTCCAGCCCCGGCAACATCCTGACTGGCACGGTGACATTTACCTATGGCAGCCCCGCCACCAGTGTTACCGTCACTATTAACGTAATCGTCCAGTCTCCCGGGGCGCTCATCACCAGCGTGTCGCCGGCCAGCATACCCACCGGCACCGCGGGCCAGTCCTTCCCGGTAATTCTCTCCGGTTCGGGCTTCGTCAACAGCGTCGATCCCACCCAAAGGACCAAAGTCGGGATATCGATCGGCGGAATCTCCGTCTTCATCGACTCCAACATCAACGGTGTGCAGATCACCAACTCGTCCATCAGCTTTAACATCGCCGTGCCTGCGTCTTCGGACACCTATCTGCCGTTCACGGGGGGTGGCCAGGTAAACATTGGCGTGTGTAATCCCACCACTACCGGAACCTGCGTCGTCAGCACCATCGCCATGCAGATCACACCGGGACCAATCGTTCAGGCCGTCACCAGCGCATCCGCATTCACCGAGGTTGCGCCGGGGACGCTTCCTGTAACCTCTGCCTATGACATGCTCAGCGTATTCGGCCAGAGCTTCTGTACTTCAGGCGGCACTGGATGCAGCAGCACGCAGATCCTTTATGGATTGCCGGATGCCACTACGGATCGCTATCCGCTGTATGTCTCGCCCGACTCCGGCTTGACTCCGCGTAACCTGACAGCCACCTTTTACGCTCATGGAGCCGGCGGCGCTTTCATCGGCAATGCGCCGATTCTCTTCGCCAATAACACCCAGATGAATATTCTGGTCCCGGCCGCGGTAATCAACGCCTCCACGCCGACTCTTTATACCTCCGCTCCGGGCCTGGTCGATCTTGTAGTCAACTTCGGTACGGGCGCGCCACCTTCGGCACTGTCCGTCGAGGCCGCCTCGGCAACATCGGCCATCTTCAACATGACCATTGTTAATGCAGATCCCGGTATCTTCACCGTCGGCGCCGACGGGCAGGGTACTGCCGCCATCCTCAATGCCTCCACATATGCGGAGATCACCCAGGCCAATCCAGCCGGTATGAATACCGTCGGCAGCGCCTCACAAACCGTTGCGCTTTATGTAACCGGTCTGGGTCTACCGGACAGCGTTGCAGCCAATGCCACGGGCGGAACAAACACCAACGTAACGGATTGCATCGCCGCCACCGGCGCCGGCGCCACCGTCAGCTATGAGGGCGCGCTTCAGGCCGCAATCGGTGCGTCTCCCGTGCTGACCAACATCGACGGCGCGGTCATCCAGCAGAGCCTGATCGACCCCAGCCGCCTGCCTCCCTGCATGGCATCTTCACCGTCAGGCACCATTCCTACCGTCACCATCGGTGGAATCGACGTGACAACGGTCGGTTACTCCGGATTTGTGGATAGCGCCGTCGCCGGCCTGTATCAGGTCAACGTCACGCTGCCCCTCTCCAGCGCCGCCTTCAAACAGGCCGACGGGGTCACTGTGATCCCCTTCACCAACGGTACCCCCGTGCAAATGCCGGTGGTCGTCACTGCCCAGGGCCTGAGCAGCCAACCCGGCGTCAGCATCTGGGTCGCCCCCCGCCTCACGGTTACCGCTCCGGTGACATTAGGCTATACGATCGGCTCTCTGATCACCGTATCCGCCAGCACCGGTGTCACGGTGGTGGGCGGCACCGGTACCTACACGGGCGGTTACGCGCTCACGGGTACTCTGCCCCCAGGCATGACGTTCAGCAACGCCACCGGCCGATTCGGCGGCACTCCCACAGGCAGCGGCATGCAGTACATCGAGACCGTCAACGCGGCGGACACCAATAGCCCCGCCGTAACCGGTTCTGTCACCTTTACCCTGACCGTGAATCCGGTCCTCGCTCTGACTGCATCACCGGCTGGCCCCTTCACTGGTTACGCCGCTGCTTCAGTCCTCCCGGTCACTACCATAACTGCCGCCAACGGCGACGGCACTTACGTCTACGGGCACACGGTTACTATTGGTGCCGGAACGGGCTCCATCGGCGACGTAACCTTTGACGTCATTCCCGTCGCTGGCTCCTACGTCGTTGCGTTAGCCAACACCTCGGTGTCGGGCACGACCTACCATGTCGTTGTCACCGCTCACGATACGACTGCACCCGTACAGTTAACTGGAGGAATTACCTTCGACATAGTCGTCCCCTAGAAACCAATCAAGCTGTAACCAACCGCGGCGGCGGGAGCCACAAGCTCCCGCTGCCGTTTTTATTTGTATACGATGGATCTGATTAAATGAAGCTCCTCGCTCTGATTGCCCTGACCGCAGCCGCCACTATGGCCGCCGATTTTCCCCAGGCCGATATCTCAAACGGCATCCTCAAAGCAACCCTCTACCTGCCCGATGCGGAAAAAGGCTATTACCGAGCCACCCGCTTCGATTGGTCCGGTCAGATTCCCAGCCTCGAATACAAAGGCCACACCTATTTCGGAGTGTGGAATCCAGCCCCCTACGACCCCAAACTGCACGACGCCATTACCGGCCCGGTCGAGGAATTCCTCTCGGACAGCATGGGTTTGGGCTACGCGGATGCCAAACCCGGCGGCACCTTCATCAAACTCGGAGTAGGCGTTATCCGCAAGCCCGACGAACCCAAATTCCAGCAGTTCAAAACCTACGAAATCGTCGACCCCGGCAAATGGATCGTAAAGAAAAAATCCGACTCCATCGCCTTCACCCAGATCGTGAAGGATCCCGCCTCGGGCTACGCATACGAGTACACGAAAACCGTCAGCCTCGTCAAAGGCCAGCCCCGCATGGTCCTCGAACATCGGCTCAAAAATACTGGCACGAAAGTAATCGCCTCCGATGTCTACGAGCACAATTTCTACATGATCGACAAGCAGCCCACCGGCCCCGACGTTGTAGTCAAATTCCCCTTCGAAGTGCACGCCACAGGCGATTTTCGAGGCCTCGCCGAAACGCGCGGCAAGGATCTCGTCTATCTCAAGGAACTCGTCGACCGCCAATCCGCCCAAAGCGAATTAACCGGCTTCAGCTCGGACCCGAAGGACTACGACATCTCCGAAGAGAATCTGAAAACCGGCGCCGGAGTCCGCCAGACTTCCAACCGTCCTCTGGTGCGCATCAACTACTGGTCGATCCGCACCACTGCCTGTCCCGAGGCCTACATCCGCATGCGCATCGAGCCCGGAAAAGAATTCACCTGGCGCATCGCCTACGATTTCTACACCACAAAGTAGAACTCACTTCAACCGGAAATTGATTTCGATCTGGGCCCTGACCGCGACTGGCGCGCCGCATCGACCACACGCACGCTTTAAAGAAAACCGACGCCATTACTTTTCCCCCGTACGGGCTTTGCGGATCAGGCCTCCCACTCTTTCAGGTCCTCATCGGAGAGCTGCGCCGATGCGGGATCGAGAAATGCCGCCGCCGCCTTCGCCGAGCCATCGAAAAACGTCGCTACCAAACGCTGAATGGCGGATTGCTTAGCCGTTTCCCGCGCCATCGCCGGCAGATAAACGTAGCGCATCCCCTGTTCGACATGTCGAATATGGTCTTTGCGTTCCAGCACGCGCAGGATCGTGCGCACCGCCGAATAGCTCGGCTGATCCGGCAGGCGCTGCTGGATCTCCTGTCCCGAGGCGCCCCCAGCGCGAACAGAATATCTCATGATCTGGCGCTCGCGCAACGATTGGTGTCAACCCCTCCGCGCCAAACGCACCACCGTTTCGATGTGAAACGTTTGCGGGAACAAATCCACCAGGGTCATGGCCTCAATCGAATACCCGGCAGACAAAACAGCCAGATCACGAGCCAGCGTAGCCGGATCGCAGGCCACAATCACAAGGGCCGCCGGCCCGAGTTCAAGCAACCGCGCGGTCACCAGCTTTTCCAGCCCCGCACGCGGCGGATCGGCTAAAACAAAATCCGGAGCCGCATTCGCCTCCAGCAGAAACGCCTCGGTCTGCTGCTGCACGACATCGATTCCCAGCCGCGCCCGCCGCGCGTTCTGCTTAAGATCGGCCGCCGCGGCGCGCCCCGATTCCACCGCCGTCACGCGCTCGAACCGGCGTCCCAAATGCAGCGAAAACAACCCCACCCCCGCATACAAATCCCACGCCGTCCTCCCCACCGCGTCCCCGATCGCCAGCCCCGCCAAACGCGGCGCCAGAAACCGGTTCACCTGAAAGAACGCTGTCCCGCTCACGGTAAAAACGTCCTCGTTCACCGCATATTCAAGCGGCCCCAGCACAGTCCCCGGCACCTCCTCGGCCAGCCATTCGAAAAAATGCTTTGCTACGGGCTTCTCGGTCCGCAGCACATTCCACTGCACCTGCTTCTCATCCGTGAAGACCTCGATCGATTCCACAAACCGAGGCCATCGTCGATCCCGCACCATGGGCTCCAGCTTCCCCATCGCCTCATTGATCTTCGGCGAAGCGATCGGACACCGGGCAATCGACACCAGCTTTCGCGACTGCATCTCCCGATAGCCGACACGTCCGTTCTCGAAATGGAATTGCGCCCGATTGCGGTATCCATACGGCTCGCCCGACTCCACCGCAATCCGCTCCGCATCGAACTCGATCTTCCCCACCCGCCGCAGCGTCTCAGCCAGAATCTCCCGCTTGAGGCGCAACTGCGCCGCATAGGAGATATGCTGATATTGGCACCCCCCGCAGCGCGTGAAATACTTGCAATCGGGCGCCACACGGTCCGCCGACGCTTCGGTCACATTCACCAGCCGCGCCCGCTGCGCATTCTTCCGCGACCCCGTGCGCTCGGCCTCAACCACCTCACCGGGCAGCACAAACGGAGTCAGAACCACCTCCCCATCCACGCGGCTCAGCCCTTCGCCGCCGTATATCAGCTTTTCTATCTTCAAGATGTCGTCCCAACACCACACTACCCGATACGTCGTTTTCGGGCTTTCCATCAGGGGCAGGGAAGTGTAAGAATAGAGAAATCGGCAGTGCGGGGAAAAATAAATCTGTGAAAAAGACGCTCTTTCTGAGCCCGCCATCCTTCGACGGTTTTGACGGAGGCGCGGGCGCACGTTATCAGGCCAAACGCGAGATCACTTCCTACTGGTTCCCGACCTGGCTGGCGCAACCCGCCGCCCTTGTTCCCGGCAGCAAGCTGATGGACGCGCCGCCGCACCACCAGACCATGGAGGATGTGCTCGCCATCGCCAACGATTACGAGCTTTTCGTCCTCCATACCAGCACTCCCTCGCTCAACAACGATGTCGCCTGTGCACAAGCCATCAAGGCCCGCAATTCCCATGCCCAGGTCGGGCTGATCGGCGCTCACGTGGCCGTGCTGCCCGCGCAGACGCTTAAAGAAGCCCCGGTCATCGACTTCGTCTGCCGCAATGAATTCGATTACACCTGTCTTGACGTTGCCTCCGGTAAGCCCCTGTCGGAAATTAAAGGATTGAGTTGGCGCGACGCCGACGGCCGCCTCCACCACAATCCCGAGCGCGACCTGATTCACGATTGGGACGCCATGCCCAGCGTGCTCCCCGTCTATCATCGCGATCTGAAGATCGAGAACTACTTCATCGGCTACCTGCAGCACCCTTACGTTTCCTTCTACACCGGCCGTGGCTGCCCTGCCAAGTGCAGCTTCTGCCTCTGGCCCCAGACCATCGGCGGCCACGTCTATCGCACCAAATCGCCCGCCGCCGTCATCCGCGAGATGGAAATCGGCAAGGATCTCTTCGGCAACAAAGTGCGCGAGTGGATGTTCGACGATGACACTTTCACCATCGATAAGGAACGCGCCATCGCCATCGCCAAGGGCATGAAAAAGCTCAAGCTGACGTGGTCCTGCAACGCGCGCGCCCACCTCGATTACGAAACGCTTCGCCAGCTTCGCGACAACGGCCTGCGCCTGCTGCTCGTCGGCTTCGAATCCGGCAATCAGCAGATCCTCAATCGCATCAAGAAGGGCCTGGTGCTCGACACTGCGCGGGAGTTCATGCGTAACTGCCGCAAGCTCGGCATTCGCGTCCACGGCACGTTCATGATCGGCCTGCCCATCGAGACCCAGGAGACCATCGAGGAAACTATCCGCTTCGCCCAGGAAATCGACCCATTCTCGATTCAGGTATCGATCGCCGCGCCGTATCCCGGAACCGAGCTTTTCCGCCAGGCCACGGAGCATGGCTGGATCGACAGCAAGGCCATGATCTCCGGCAGTGGCATGCAGGTTTCGACGCTGCGCTATAGCCATCTTTCGCCCGACGAAATCGAGGACGCCGTGGAACGCATGTACCGGCGATTCTACTTCCGGCACAGGCCTATTCTGCGTTTCCTGCGCGAGATGGCTGGCGATCGCCAGATGCTGGTCCGGCGCCTGCGCGAGGGCGGGGAATTCTTCAGCTACCTGCGCGAACGCAAAGAGAGCGCCCGCGCCCGCAATCAGCAATTGCAGACTCAATCCTAGGCGCCGGCTCAGATGATTCCCCGCGTCCTGTCGGGCGTTCAGCCGTCCGGTAATCTGCACATCGGCAACTACCTCGGAGCCCTCGCCAACTGGGTCCGCATTCAATACGATTTCGAAAGCATCTTCTGCATCGTCGACCTGCACGCCATCACGGTCTACCAGAAGCCCGACGAACTGCGGGCTAAAATTCGCGAACTGGCGGCGCTTTTCCTGGCCGCCGGGATCGACCCGAACCACTCACGCATCGTAGTCCAATCCACCGTGCCCGCCCACGCCGAATTGGCCTGGCTCCTCACCTGCGTAACGCCCATGGGATGGCTGGAACGCATGACGCAATTCAAAGCCAAAGCCGCCGCGCAGGAATCGGTGGGCGATGGAATATTCCAGTATCCGGTCCTGATGGCCGCCGACATCCTGCTTTACCAGGCCGCCATCGTTCCCGTCGGCGAGGATCAAATGCAGCATCTGGAGCTCACGCGGGACATCGCCCAGCGCTTTAACTCGCTCTACGGAGACACCTTCGTGATGCCCGTCACCAAGCTCCCCGACGTAGGCGCGCGCATTATGGGCCTCGACGACCCCACTTCGAAGATGAGCAAATCCGCCACCGGAGCCGGACACGCCGTAGCGCTCCTCGATCCGCCCGACCGCATTCGAAAAACCATCATGCGCGCCACCACGGATTCGAATCCCGCCGTCGATTTCGAAACCATGGGTCCCGGCGTGGCCAACTTGCTCAGCATCTACCAGGCGTTTTCCCAATGGACCAACGACCAAATGCGCGCCCACTTCACCGGTATGCGTTACGGAGATCTGAAGAAGCAAGTGGCCGAAATGACGATAGCGAAGCTCGAACCGCTGCAGGCCCGTTATCGCGATATCACCGCCGATCCCGGCTTCCTCGATCGAATCCTGCAGGACGGAGCCGACGCCGTAACCCCGATCGCCAATTCCACCGTGGAACTGGTGAAAAAAAGAATGGGAGTCTACACCCCCACCCGCGTCTAACTGCGCGGATCCGAGATCGCGTTTTCTCCGTAGAGCAATCCGAAGAGAGGCCGAATCGCGTGTGTGGCGTGATAAGCTCCCCAATGCGTTTCGAACGAGAATCGCCACTCCCAGACGGCATTGGCCAGGGCGCCGCTCTTCGCCGCCACGAGCCCCCTTTTCAAATCGCGCCAGATATCGGCGAGATCGTCGGGGATCGAACCGCAAATTGGTTTGGGAGTCTCCGGCTGCCAGGGTTCGAACACCATCCAGTAGTGCCGGTAACCGTCTTTGAGTTTTCCCTCGATGAGCTCAACCACGGCGCGGTATTCTTCGTGACTCAAGCGCTCGGCGCCGAGATTACCGGAGCCCTCGGGAAGTTCCATTGCATAAGAGATCAACTGCAACAATAGGTTGAGACAACGCTCAATGAATGTTCGCGCATCAACGCTGCTGCCGCCTTCCACGAGTTCGCAGTAAGACTCGGCGGCTTCGATAAAACGAACCACGCGCGGGTCGTCTGCCGCAGCCCTTTCAGCGCGCTTCACCCGGCCCATTCCTCGACAGACGACCAATCGTCGGCCTCTGCCGCGGAATCCGGCTGCCGCAGATACGCCTCGCGAATCTCCGCATATTCCCGCTCCAACCGGGTAACCCGCGCCGGCTGGTCGCTGTCCTCATCGTCATCCGTCGGCTCATTGAGGTGGTAGTAATAAGTCACCGCGCCCGCCAGAATCACCGTAACCGCCAGCAATCCCCCCAACACCCAAACCCGCCGCCTCCGAACTCCCACCTCGCGCGACAAATCCGCAGTAATTGATGTAATCAACCCGGCCGCCGCCAGGCTAATCCCGAATTTCCACGGCCAGAACATCAGGTCCAGATGATACTGTCCGCCCACCTGGCTCCAGAACGTGAAGACCACTTCGATGGCAAGCAGAAATTCCAATATGAGAAGCAGACGCAGCAGACGATGAAACATTCGTGAACCGGCGAGAAGGCGGAAACGTAACTCTATCAGGATATCCTGATTATTATGGCGACAGACGGCAGGCTGGTCCGTGAGCTCTTCAACGCGCTCGGCCTCGCGTGGGATTCCATCCGCGCCCACAAGCTGCGCAGCTTCCTCACGCTCCTCGGCGTCATCATCGGCGTGGCCAGCGTAATCCTCGTCGGCTCCGCCATCGACGGCCTCGGCCTCTACGCCCAGGAGAGCACCGCCAAGGCCTTCGGCAGTGAATCGTTTCTCATCGCGCAGGTGGCCAACGTCGGCAGCATGACGCGCAAGCAATACTTCGACCGCCTGAAATACAACCGGCAGATCAAGATGGCCGACGACCGCTATCTCCAGTCCGTCAATAACGACAATACTCTCTACAGCCCCTATCGCCAGACCACCATCGATACCAAGCGGGAGGCCCTGATCTCCGAGGACACCAGCATCAGCGGCGTCTCGGCCGACATGGCCGACATCCGCGATATTGGCGTCGTCGAAGGCCGTTTCTTTACCGATGTCGAGGAGCAAAACGCTTCCTTCGTGGCTGTCATCGGCGACGATTTAAAAAACACCCTGTTTCCCGATGGAGGCTCGCCGCTGGGCAAAACTTTCAAGATTCAGAATCTCGATTTCACCGTAGTCGGCGTGCAGGAGCGCCTCGGGTCGGCCTTCGGACGCAGCCAGGATAACTCGGCCTACATCCCCGTCACCGCCTTCAGCCGCCTGTTCGGGCCGGGAACTTCCGTCAGCCTGTTCGGCCGCCCCAAGCCGGGATCCGGCTTCACCATGCAGCAATCGCTCGACCTCAGCCGCGTCGCACTGCGCACCAAATTTCACCAGAAGCCCGGCGAAACCGACCGCTTCGACTTCCTGACCCCCGACGCCATCCGCGGCTTCATCGACAGTCTGTTGTCCATGGTCGCGGCCGTGGTGGTGCCGGTCACTCTCATCTCGCTCGTGGTAGGCGGCATCGTCATCATGAACATCATGCTGGTGAGCGTGACCGAGCGCACCCGCGAAATCGGCATCCGCAAAGCGCTCGGCGCCCGCCGCTTCGACATCATGATGCAGATACTCATCGAGTCGGTAATCATGGCCGGGGCAGGGGGGGCGATCGGAGTCGGACTGGGCGCGGTGCTCACCACGGGGCTGACCGCCGCGTTCGGCGTTACCCTGCGAGTCACGCCCTTTTACGTGTTGCTCTCCGTCTTCGTCTCGAGCGCGGTGGGCGTGGCCAGCGGATGGTACCCCGCATCGCGCGCCGCCAAACTCGATCCCATCGTTGCCCTGAGGTCTGAATAGTAATGAGGTCTGAATAAATGCAGCTCTCGGCGCGCGAAGGCATTTCCATGGCGCTGTCGGCCGTGTGGACCAACCGCTTCCGCTCCATGCTCACCATCCTCGGCATCGTCATCGGCATCACCACGGTCGTAACGGTGGCCTCGCTGCTGACCGGTCTGCGCGCGGGTGTAGTGACGTTCTTCGACGAACTCGGCCCTGATAACGTCTTTGTCTTCAAGACCAGCGGCGATCCCAACGCCAACTTCGCTCCTCCCAAGGAACGCAAGCGGCGCGCCATCCGCGAAGAGTATGCCGACATCATCAGGCGCTATGCCACCAATGTGCAGCAGGTTTCGCTGGCGTTGTTCATTCCGCCCGCCGTCAACGGCCAGGAGATCACCGCTAAAGTTCCCGGCTTTGAAACCGACAGCCTTTCCATCCTCGGAGTATCCACCAATTCGATTGAGACTTCTCCCCGAGACTTCGATCAGGGCCGTTTCTTCTCTGAAGAGGAGAACGATCGCATCGCCCACGTCGCCGTGCTCGGCTTCGACCTTGCCGGCGCGCTTTATCCCGATGGCAACGCCGTAGGCCGGAGCTTTATGCTCGACGGCGCCGAGTTCACCGTGATAGGAGTTTTTGCCAAGGCCAAGGGTGGATTTTTCGGCCAGAACAACGCCGACACCCAGATCGATATCCCCCTGAAGACCGCCGAATCGCGCTATCCCCAGGTGGACCGATTCATGATCACGGCCAAGGCAAAGCCCGGCTTCCGTAAAGATGCCTTCGACGAGGTGGAAGGCATCATGCGCCGCATCCGTCATTTAAAAACAGACGACCCCGACGACTTTTCCATCTCCACGCCCGACCAGATCATTCAGCAGTTCGATAAGATCACGGGACTGATCGGCCTGATCGCCATCGCCATCTCGGCGCTGGGCCTGCTGGTGGGCGGCATCGGTGTGATGAACATCATGCTGGTGAGCGTCACCGAGCGCACCCGCGAAATCGGCATTCGCAAAGCCATCGGAGCGCGCCGCTTCGACATCGTCGGCCAGTTTCTGATGGAAGCCATGACGCTCACAGGGGTGGGAGGAATCCTCGGCATCGTGATCGCGATTCTGATCACCATGCTGGTAGGAGCGTTGGTCCCGGCTCTGCCGAGCATAGTGCCGACCTGGGCGCTGGTGACGGCGTTTACTGTATCCGTGGCCGTAGGGCTATTCTTCGGAGTCTGGCCCGCCGTGAAGGCCTCGAGGCTCGACCCTGTAGAAGCCCTGCGCTACGAATAACGATTCCTGCTCTTGCTTCCGATAATATATATTATGTCAAATTATGAGTTCGTCCCTCTGGACCGACTCTTGCGTCGTCGTCTCTGTACCTTACGCGTCCGCCCGCGCCACGAACCGCAACGCCACCGAATTCATGCAATAGCGGCGCCCCGTCGGCGGAGGCCCATCCTCAAACACGTGCCCTAAGTGCCCATCGCACCGGACACACCGCACCTCCGTCCGGCTCACCCCAAAGCTCGAGTCCGGCGCCTCCAACACGTTTTCCCGCGCCACCGGTTCCGTAAAACTCGGCCACCCCGTCCCCGATTCAAACTTCGCCCGCGAATCGAACAGCGCCGTACCACAGCACACGCAGCGGTAAATTCCATCACCGTGGAAATTCCAGTACTCGCCGGTAAACGCCAGCTCCGTATCCGCCCGCCGCGTCACCATATACTGATCCACCGCCAGCTGCTTCTTCCACTCCGCGTCGGACTTCCGCAGAGCCGGCACCACAGCCGCCCCGAGGCGCGCCCCCGATGGCGCAAACTCCACCACCCTGACCGTAGCTGGCAACCGCGCCGCTGCTTCCCGGGACCGGATCCGCGACCGCCAATCGTCCCACGCCCAAACGAGGCTCCCGCCAGCCGCTAATCCGATGAATATCCGCCGTTCCATCTCGGTTACAGCCGCGCCTGCCCGATTGCCACCACCCGCCCTGTACCCTTCTTCGTCACAAACACGACCACCCGCGTCTTGTCGCCCTGCAAAGGAACAGTCGCTTCCGCCCCCGCCATCTTCTGCATGGCATACACCACCGCCACATGCGTCAGCGCCCGCCCCCGATTCTCCCCGCGCAAAACCTGCGAACTCATGGCATCGTGCGCCAGAGCCAGGTAAACGTCACCCTCCAAAGGCCCGTCCATATGGATGCCGATCTTCGCCTTCCCCTCCATCACCTGAGCGCTCACGCCGATTGAAGCCTTAGGCGCGCGCAGCGCATCCCGGATAGCCGCCGTTGCCTCCCGCTCATCGCTCCCCACCAGGCCCTTCGCCCCATCCACCACCAACTCCGGCGTATAAACCTCCCCATGCAGCCGATCCGCATATTCGCGCTGCCGCTCGCTGTAAGCCGCCGACGAAAACGGATCCTTCCAACCCAGCTGATTCCAATAGTCCACATGCTCACTCAGCACCACCAGATCCGCCCCCGCAATCGACTGATCGCGATCGAACTTCTCGAGCAGCCGGTCGGCCGGAGGACAGCTCGAACACCCCTCCGAGGTAAACAATTCAAGCAACACCGGTACGCGCGACGGCGCGTTTCCCGCCATCAGGCATGAACCGATCAGCACCGAACTCGCAATAAGCAGCTTCATACAACCTGTATCTCACCTGCCCGCCCACTTATTCCCTACAATAGAACGGATGAAAGGCCTCGCCGGAAAGAATGTGCTGATTACGGGGGCATCTTCCGGCATCGGCCGCGCCATAGCCCTCCGCTTCGCCCAGGAGGGATCGAATGTCGCCCTGAATTATCGCAGTGCCGCGGAACGGGCGGATGCCGAGGCAGCCCTGGCCGAAGCCGGTGGACGTTCCATCCTCGTCGAGGCGGACGTAGCCGTGGAATCCGCCGTAAAAGACATGGTGACGCAAACTATCGAGCACTTCGGGCGCCTCGATATCCTTATAAACAACGCCGGAATCCAGTTCCCTGCCCCCAGCCATGAAGCTTCCGCCGCTGACTTCGATCGCGTTCTCGACGTCGATCTGCGCGGTCCTTTCCTCTGTTCGCGCGAGGCCATCCGGCACTTCCTCTCGCGCCCCGGCGGCGGCGTCATCGTGAACAATTCGAGCGTCCACCAGATCGTTCCCAAGCCCACGTACCTCTCTTATTCCGTCAGCAAAGGCGCCATCGGCAACCTCACCCGAACACTGGCGCTCGAATACGCCGCCGACGGCATCCGCGTCAACGCCGTGGGCCCGGGCGCCGTGGTCACGCCCATCAACCGAGCCTGGATCGACGACCCTGCCAGGCGCGCCGTAGTCGAAAGCCACATCCCCATGGGCCGCGCCGCCGACCCCGCCGAAATTGCCGCCGTCTTTGCCTTCCTCGCATCCGACGAGGCCGCCTACATCACCGGTCAAACCCTCTTCGCCTGCGGAGGCATCACTCTCTACCCGGAATTCCGGACGGCCTGGTCTTCATAAGGCATCGGTCATAATAATCAAGTCGGGAACAAAAAACGCGACCGCTGGCATATATGTTTGAATGACAGCGGCGTACACTTTGGAGGGCTGGAACCTGGCGCAGTTTCCCGTTGCCGCACAGGGCGCGCGCATAGCCGACTTCGAAGCGCAGGCGCTGCCCCATATCAACGACCTGTACCGTACCGCACAGCGCATGACGGGGGACCCCGCACGCGCCGAAGATGCTACCCAGGAAGCCTATCTGCAGGCCTGGAAATCCTTCGACCGTTTCGAGCCCGGCACCAAT
Source organism: Terriglobia bacterium (assembly GCA_963719785.1). Lineage (GTDB taxonomy): Bacteria > Acidobacteriota > Terriglobia > Bryobacterales > Bryobacteraceae > BOG-234. The sequence continues at coordinate 426,538 of CAVRCX010000013.1, read as the reverse complement.
TGCCGCGCGTGGCTCTTCCGCATCCTCTTCCACTGCGTCCATCACCAGCGCCGCAAGCTTTTTCGCTTCCCCCTCGTCAAGGAGACCGAGGAGTTTCTCGAAGCCAACCTCCCGGCCCCCGAGCCGATCCCCGAACGCCTCCGCGACGAGCAGATTCTGGCCGCGCTTGATCTTATCCCCGCGGACTACCGCGCCGTGGTTCTGCTCGTCGACGTGGAAGAGTTTGCCTACAAAGATGCGGCCGAAATTCTCGGCGTTCCTATCGGAACCATCATGTCGAGGCTCAGCCGCGGAAGAAAACTTCTGCGTAGCGAGCTCGCTCAAGTTGCCCGGTCCTACGGAATAGGATCCCGATGAACTGCGACCAGATTATCGAACTGCTCGACTCTCCGGACAACCCCGAAGTCGCCCGACATCTGGAAGCCTGCGCGGCCTGTTCGCGGATACTGGCCAATCGCATTGCCCTGCGCGACCGCCTGCGCACAGCCGTTCGCCGCACAGAAACTCCCATCAATCTTCTGTCGGGAATCCGTCGAAGCATCGCATCTGAGCAGCGATCGAGTCCCCTGCGCTGGCCGTCGCTGGCACTCGCCGCCACAATCCTGCTCACCGTCGGGCTCACGGGCTGGTATCGAAATGGCCATCTCCGTCTGACCCCGGAATCGCAGGAAGCTTACATCGAATCCATCGCCCCGCATGTAGCTCCCATCATGCAGGTAGGCCTGACGCAGCATGTCCACTGCGCGGTTTTCCGACGCTACCCTGCCGGGCAACCGCCCGTCCCGGAGTTGATTAAGGACCTTGGCCCCCAATACGCCGCGCTGATACCCGCCATGCAACAACACATACCGCCCGATTTCCGCGTAGTGATGGCGCATCTCTGCACGCGCCAGGGCCGTAGCTACGTCCACGTAATCGCGCGCAAGGGAAGCAGCCTCATCTCCCTCCTGATCACCAGAAAGGGAGCCGGAGAGCAGATGGGCGCTGGCCTCGATACCTCTTCAGTCCAGCGCTTCAATATCGCCGCATTCGAAACCAGCGACTACCTGGTCTACCTTGTTTCCGACATGAATCCCGCCGAAAATGTGGCCACTCTGCAAGCCATGGTTCCACAAATCCAAACCACCCTCCACAGTTAGGTGGGGCAGGTCGGTAACCTGCGGCCGATTGGCAATCGGCCTCCACATGCAGGCGCCCATCTACTGGACCATCGACAAAGTGTTTTCACCGTGGTGTTCCTACAGCACCGCCTCCAACTGCCGCCGCAACTCCGCCACTTCTTCCCGCAGCCGAGCCACCTCGCCCTCCAGAGCGGCTAATCGATCCGCAGCGCCTGCCGGAGCATGCGGCACCTCCAGATGTTCCACCGCGCCCCCCAAAGTCTGCGCATACCTGGGCTCCTTCATCCCCGACGCCGGGGGAAGCTTCTGCACCATGGGACCCAGCTTATGAATCACCATCTCCACTTCATCGAGGTCACTGAAATCGTAAATCCGCTCCGTCCTCGTCCTGATTTCCCCCAGCGTCTGTTGCCCCCGCAGCATTAAAACGCACAGGATCGCCGTCTCCCGCCGCCCCAGATTCAGCTTCTCCGTGAAACGCTGCGCGTACTTCGGAACCCTCCCTCCCCCTGTAATCTCTGCCGCGTAACCGTGCGCGCGAAGCCCACCGAGGGCGGTCAAAATTTCACTATCGTTATAATCGGACGCTGGCCAGCGGTTCGATTTCTGATTGCACGCGGCTACCAAACTGTTCAAAGTAAGCGGATAGTATTCCGGAGTTGTGCTTTCCTTCTCAATCAACGACCCCAGAACACGAATCTCCGTCGGTTTCAGTACGATATCCACCTATTCAAGTTATCATCCAAGGTGGCAACTGCATTGCTACTACTTTAAGCAGATTGACTCACCACGACACACCATCCCGGACGAGACTGCTGCTGGCCGGACGTCAACTTTTTGCCGAGAACGGGTATGAGAGCACCAGTACGGCTTCCATTGCTCGCCTCGCCGGTACCAGCGAATCGCAACTCATCAAGCACTTCGGTGGCAAAGCCGGCCTGCTCGACGCCATCTTCGTCGACGGCTGGACCACGCTCACCGCCTGGCTTCAACAACAGCTGTCAGAGACCACCTCGCCCATCGATCGGCTGCGCGCCATACCGCGGCTCATGTTTGAAGCGCTCAATCGCGACCCTGAACTTCGGCAACTCCTGCTGCTTGAAGGCCGGCGCATCCGCAAGGAAGGCAGACTGGCGACCCTGACTGATGGCTTTCTCGGTTTCGTGAAACTGGTCGACGCCACCCTTGAAGACATGCGCCAGAACGGTCAGCTCAGGAGCGATCTCAACCCGCAGGCCATCCGCTCCGCCCTGATCGGCCTGACCGAAGGCGTACTGCGCGACCGCTTGATCGCCGAGCGCGCCGGCCACCCGGCCGAGTTCACCGTGGAGAATATCGGCGCCCTGGTCGACGCCCTGATAGAATCCATCGCCGCCTGATTCCCTGCCCCACTTAGCCGAGGAGGGTTTGGTAGGTGCTCAGGAAATAGCGGTCGGTCATTCCGGCTATGAAATCGCAGACAGTGCGATGTAACGGCTGGTCGGCTACGTCGGCTCCGGGTACCCGTTCCGGATTTTGCATCAGGTATGCGAACAGCTGCGAAAGCTGCTCGGTGGAATCGAGCCGGTCGCGCTCGAGCGCATCGGACGAATAGACTCTGCGCAGCAGGAAGCGCTTCATCTCCACACTGGTTTGACGCATTTCGGGAGTGAAGCGGGCGATGCGCTCAGGATGCCGGCGGACGTCTTCGAAATCGCTCAGGTTGGCCTCGCGGGCGGCTCGAACCGTGCCCTCGATCAGACCGGAAACCAGGTCGTCGACCAACTGACGCACCGATTCCTGAAAGCGCTCGCGCGGAGTGGCGCCCGGGAATTGGGTTTCCACGGTGTCGAGAATTTCCGCATACGCCGGGACCGTCGCGGCTACGTCCTCCGGTTCCAGCAAACCGGCCTCATACGCGTCGTCCAGATCGGCGGTGTTATAGGCGGCTTCGTCGGCGAGATCGATCAGCTGGGATTCGAGGGGCGGACGCAGACCGGGCAGGTAAACGTCGAGCGCGGGAAACTCGCCGGGCGCGAAATCGCGCGAGTGCTTCACAATTCCCTCGCGCACTTCGAAGGTCAGGTTGAGGCCAGGAAAGCGCGGATAACGGTGCTCGAGCGAATCGACAGTGCGCAGGGACTGGATGTTGTGGTCGAAGGCTTCGCCGAACTGCCGCATCAGGCGATTGAGTTCGTGTTCGCCTGCATGAGCGAAGGGAGGATGGCCGACATCGTGAACCAGGGCAAGCGCCTCGGTGAGGTCCTCATTCAAACCGAGAACGTTGGCTACGGTGCGGGCGATCTGCGAAACCTCAATGGTGTGGGTGAGGCGATTGCGGAAATGATCGGAAAGCGCGGGGGCGAAGACCTGCGTCTTGTGCTCCAGACGGCGAAAGGCGCGGGAGTGGACGATGCGGTCGCGGTCGCGCTGGAAGGCGTTGCGATAGGGATGTTCGGATTCGGGATAACGGCGCCCGCGAGAAGCTTCGACGGGAAAACGCAAATGCGCGAGCATCCGCGTTATTTCTGCTGTTGCAGTTCCCCGAGGGCGGTGCTGGCGGCCTGGCTGTAATCGCTGGCTGCACTGACCAGCGGCGTAAGGAGCTTCTTCGCCTCGGCTGGCTGCGTGGGCGCGAGGACTTCAGCCAATTCGAAGGTAGCCTGGTTTTTCGAAACCAGATCGGTGGGATGGTCGATCAGGTCCTTCAGCAACGTCTGCGCTTCGGCGGGTTTGTTCTGTACGGCGGCCAACTGCGCGAGCGAAAGTTTTGCCAGCGAAGCGTAGTTGGCGCTTGCATGATCGGCCACGTCCTGATATTTGGTGCGCGCGGCGTCTAATTTGCCTGCGTCCATATCGATCGACGCCAGGGTGTATTCGGCGATGTATGCCTCATTCGATCCACCGTGCTCGGCCACGATTTTGGCGAAGGCTTTGGCGACGGCGTCTTTCTTCGCCGGTTCGTTAGGAAAGCTGGGACCGCCGTTGGGCGGTGGAGCTCCTACCGGGGCGGCCTGCAGCGCGATGGCGTCGCCAAGCTGTTGCTCGCGCACGCCCTGTTCGTAACTGCGGTAATAAAGGGTGGCCGCCACAATGAGAATCAACGCCAGGACGGCGCCGCCGATGCGGATAGTCTGCTGCCGGTGCGTGGTGAAGAAATCGAACGTTTCTTCCACTCGGAGCGCAACATTATCCTGCTTCAATTCTTTGCGGGTAAGATGACTGGGCACGAAAACCTCTGGATGGGATTGAAACTTCAGGTTAACACGTTCAATGAGTTAGCAGTTTTATCGCGGCTGGCGTCCGGCGGCACTCCAGCAATTTCACGCTTCGCGAAATCTGGTAGAATCCTTTAGAGGCCCGACAACAGCACAGAGGCATCGAGAAATGTTCAAAACAAAAAAGGACCAGCCCGTAGCCCCGCCGGAACAGGAACGCTACACCAGCGGCGATGTCGCGCGCATTGCGGGCGTCAGTCTGCGGCAACTGCAGTGGTGGGACGAGCGCAACGTGGTTTCACCGGGACAGGAGGGCCATCGGCGCGTCTACCTGCCGCAGGAGGTGGTGGAAGTTTCGGTAATCGCGGAGTTACGGCGCAAGGGTTTCTCGCTGCAGAAGATCAGGCGCGTACTGCGCTTCCTGCAAAAGGAAATGGGCAAAAGGCTGGGCGACGCGCTGGCCGGCGACAGCGATATTCACCTGATCACCGACGGCAAGAACATTTATCTCGAGGACGAGCCGGGGCGCATTATCGACGTGCTGAAGAACGCCAAACAGCCCATGTTTCTGGTGTGCGTGACGGATCAGCTGCGGCGTTTTCAGGCGGGGTCGAACCGCAAGCCGGCGCGGTCGGAAGGTTCGGCGCAGGGCGCGGCACGCAGTAGAATCGGCTGATCGCGGCTTGGTCGTATGCCCGGCGGAAAATGCGTCCACTGTAAAGGCTCCGGGTCGTGCCCGGAGTGCTACGGATCCGGCCAGAACGCTCATCTGAATACGCGGGACGAGCACTGCGTGGGCTGTAAGGGCACGGGAAAATGCCCAGCCTGCGGCGGACGCGTCCCGAAGAACCCGATTACACAGTTTCTGCTGTGGCTACGGGGCGACCGCTGACCTCCGGCCTACAGTAATCTGCCCACCTGGCACCGGAAGTAAGGGCGAGACTAAAGGTTCCCCCCTTGCGCGCCGATAAGTAATTCGTGCTGGTTTCCATTCGACAAATTTTTTTCAGCCCCGCTTCCCTCCTGGCTGCAGGCGTTTTATGGCTGGCGGCGACGGCGGCTTTCGCCCAGCAGCAGCCATCGGCCGCCGCATTGGCAGGAAGTCCGGCGGATCCCTTTGCCATGGATCTGGACTCTCTTTTCAACACGAAAGTGACCACGGCATCCAAGTTTTCCGAGAAACTCTCGGACGCGGCGGGCGTCGTCTCGGTGGTCACGCAAGATGAGTTACTGCGCTTCGGTGGGACTACGCTGCTCGAAATGCTGGAGCGTGTGGCCGGGCTTAACGTGAGCAGCACGTTTCTGGGCGACAGCAGCCTGATCGCAGTGCGGGGCGACCAGACGCGTGCCAACGCAGGGCATATTCTGATCCTCATCAACGGGCGCCCGGTACGGGAGATTCTGGAGGGTGGGGTGAGCAGCGACATCCTCGAGTCCTTTCCGATCAACAGCCTGGAACGGATCGAAATAGTTAAGGGCCCGGGATCGGTGCTGTATGGATCGGACGCGTTCTCCGGAGTGATCAATCTGATTACAAAGAAGGCCGAGGGGCAGGATTTTCACGCCAGCGCTGCGGAAGGCGCCGCGGGTGAACGCGCCGTGTCGGAGGATGTCCTGTATCAGAAGGGCGCGCTCAACATTGTCGAGAGCGGTCAATATCATAACTGGCCCCGCTGGGATATCACCGAGCGGGCGGTGGCGGCATCGGGTTCGATCACCGCACAGAACGCCACCCTGCGCGACGACGGAACGGGCGGATACCTCGGGATCAACTATAAAGGCCTGAGTTTCATGTCGTCCTATACGGAACAGGAAGCTCCTTCTTACGTGAGAGGAATCGTGGGAGACACGCGGCTGAAGCGAGGGTTCGGCGATCTGGGGTACGCGCTGCAGGCCACCGAAAAATGGAAGATGACTTTCAACGTCACGTACTCGCGCTCGGTGATGGATGCGCCGGACTACCCAACAATCCATCGTGACTCGTATGAGGGCGATCTGGAGTGGACAAATTTCTATACCTTTTCGGAGAACGACCGGCTGACGTTTGGAGCTGTCTATAACCACATCGACGGCCTTGAGACGTATTTCGGCGTGATGCCGAGTCTCATCGACGCGCAGGGGAGCCGAAACGCCGGCGAGGTTTACATCCAGTACGAGCACAGGCTGACGGACACGCTGAAGCTGATCGGCGGCGTCCAGGGCAACAAGATCGGCGCCATCGCCATAAACGCCGTTCCGCGGGGCGGCGTTCTCTGGAACCCGTCGGATCATATAACGATGAAGCTGCTCTACGGCGGCGCTTACAACGCACCCAGCCTCGATGAAACGCTGTTGAACCACCCAGGCCTGAAAGGAAATCCCGATCTCACGTCCGAGAAGGTGGGGACGCTCGATGCACAGGTAAGTTATCGCAGCGATCGGGCCCAGGTGAGCGTGGATTACTTTAACAGCCGGCAGGTGGATCTGATCATCCAGGATGGCGCCACGTTTCCTGCGCATTACTATAACGACCCCACGCCGGTGCACTTTCAGGGCGGCGAAGTGGAAGCCAAATATTACTTTAAGCACGACTGGTTTTTCACCGGTTCCGGTTTGTATCAGGTGAACGACAGCGGATCGGGAGCGGCCAATTTATCTCCCAGCCCGGGCGCGGTGGCCAAGGCCGGCGTCAGCTATCTGTCGGACAAAGGAGCCACCGCCAGCGTATTCGACGCCTACCAGGGGCACATTGGGGGTTATGGGCTGGCCCTGAACCCGCCGGCTGATGCGTTTCAATTGATCAGCGCACATGGTCGCTTCGATCTTTCGAAACACTGGTTGAAAAGCGACTCGCGGGGAGTGGCTCTTTTCCTGAATGGCGACGACCTGCTGAACAAGCCCGTATGGCTGCCGGCGCTCGGCTCCGGTTCGGCGAATACCCTGCCCGTCATCCGCGGCAGAACCGTCTTCTTTGGCATCGAGGTATGGCAGAAGCAACTTCGATGAAAGGCGCCGGCAATTATCGTGCGCACCAAACTTGCTTTCGCCCTGCTGGCCGCGGCGCTGGTGCGCGCCTGGTCGGTGGAACCGGCGGAAGAGTATCGCGTGAAAGGAGCGTTCCTGCTCAACTTCACCCGATTCGTCGAATGGCCTGCCGAAGCCTTCAAGGGGCCGAAAGACGCGATTGCAATTTGCATCCTGGGAGCCAGTCCGTTTTCCGCCGATCTGGATCTGGCGGCAAAGGGAGTGGTATTGGGAAACCGGACTGTGATCCTCCGGCAATTCGCGGACGCGCAACAGGCCCGCGCCTGCCAGATGGTCTTCGTAAGCGTGTCCGAACGGAAGCGTGCGCACGCCTTGCTTGAAGCCGTGAAGGAAGGGAACGTGCTTACGGTGGGGGAATCGGAGGGTTTCATCGCAGCGGGAGGCATTGTGGAATTCCGCCTCGAGGAGAATAAAGTCCGGATGGACATCAGCGAGGCTGCGGCGAGGCGCGCAGGGCTGCGTATCAGTTCCAAGCTGCTGAGCCTGGCGCAACCGGCCAAAAAGTGAGACGCATATACCCGGTTCCTCAACCTCCTCAATGAGCCTCGCAAACACATACCGCAACCTGAACGTCAGGTACAAGCTGCGGCTGATCATAATGGCCACGGTTACAACGGCATTGTTGTGCGCCTGCGCGGCGGTGCTTTCGTACGATCGCATCGCGGCGCGCGACTCCCTGCGCAACGATGTGGAAGTCATGGCACAGATGCTGGGAGCGAACAGTACCGCGGCGCTGAGCTTTGACGATGCGCGGTCGGGGGAAGAGATTCTTTCTTCATTGCGGCTGAAACATCAGATCGTAGCGGCGAGAATCCTTACCGCGGCAGGGAGTCCCTTCGCGGCTTACCGCCGTCTGTCCGCGCCTCCCTCGGCCATGCCGACGCCAAGAGCGAATGGCTCGTGGTTCGAACCAAATCGTCTGGTTTCATTCAAGAGCATTGTTTTTAATGGCGCGACGCTGGGTACCGTGTATCTGGAGTCGGACCTCGAACAAATCGATTCGAGGCTGCGGCGATTCGCCGGCATCCTCATGGCAATCCTTTTGAGCGCTTGGCTGATTGCGTTCGCGCTGGCTTCGCGGCTGCAGGGAGCGATTCTCGATCCCATCGCCCATCTGGGGCGCGCCGCCAGGATCGTTTCGGGAGAAAAGAACTATGCCACGCGGGCGGTGAAGGTTTCGGGCGACGAACTGGGACAACTTACCGACGTGTTCAATGGAATGCTGTCAGACATCGAACAGCGGGACGAAGAACTGCGGCTCCATCGGGACAGTCTGGAGCACGAAGTGAAGGCGCGCACCGCGGAACTGGTCGAGTCGAACGCGGACCTGCGGTCGGCCAAGGAAACAGCCGAGGCGGGCAGCCGGGCCAAGAGCGAATTTCTGGCCAACATGAGCCACGAAATCCGCACGCCCATGAACGGCGTTATCGGCATGACGAATCTGGCGCTCGACACGGACCTCAATCCTCTGCAGCGAAATTACCTCGAAACGGTCAGAATGTCGGCCGATCTGATGTTAGCGGTAATTAACGATGTGCTCGATTTCTCGAAGATCGAAGCGGGCCGGCTGGAACTCGATCCCGCTCGCTTTAATGTGTGCGATCTGGTAGAGGAAAGCATCAAGACGCTGGCGGTAGCGGCGCACGCCAAGGGACTGGAACTGGCGGGCCGAATACGGCCGGATGTACCTCGCTTCGCCATCGGCGACGCCACACGGATACGGCAGATTCTGGTCAATCTGGTGGGGAATGCGGTTAAGTTCACGGCGGCTGGGGAAGTGACCGTGGAAGTGAGCCGCGAGGATCGGGCGAACGGCGGTCTTTACCTGAGTTTCGCAGTGCGGGATACGGGGATCGGCATCCCTCTGGAAAAACAACGGATGATCTTTGAAGCTTTTGCGCAGGCCGATGGAACCACGACACGCAACTTCGGCGGAACGGGCCTGGGCCTGACGATTTCCGAACGCCTGGCGAAAGCGATGGACGGCACGATACGCGTGGAGAGCGAACCCGGCAAGGGAAGCACGTTCCAGTTCACGGTCTCCGTCGAAGCCGTTTCGCAAGAGGCTGAGGATTATCCACCGCAAGGCGCTGTTTCGCTCGAAGGCGTATCGGTTCTGGTGGTTGACGACAACCTGACCAACCGGCGCATTCTCGAGGACCTGTTGTTGAACTGGGGAATGCGGCCGGAAACGGTGGCCGGTGCGCGCGAAGCTCTGGAGGTCATCCGCGTGCGAGAAGAAATCGGCGAGGGTTTCAAGATTATTCTGACCGATCTGCATATGCCGGAAATGGACGGTTTTGCGCTGGTAGAGGAGTTGCGCAAGAGATCGACGGGCACACAGCAGGTTCTGATGCTCACCTCCGGACAACACCGGGGCGATCTGGCGCGGGCGAAGGAGCTGGGGATAGCGGCGTATCTGACCAAGCCCGTTCGTAATCGCGAACTGCTGGGCGCCATTTCGGCCGCTATCACCGCAGGGTCAAATAAGAGCGGGACGAAGCCCGAGGGGGAACCGCAGCCAGTCGAACGCGCCGGGCCGAAGAAAACCGACGCAGCCCCGGGCGGGCGGAATCTCCGCATCCTGCTGGCTGAAGACAATGAGATCAACCAAATGGTGGCGTGCGGCATTCTTGAACATGCGGGTCATACGGTGAAAGTGGCTCAAAACGGATCCGAGGTAGCCCCCTTGCTGGCCGCCCATGCGTTCGACCTGGTGCTAATGGACATCCAGATGCCCGTGATGGATGGCTTTGACGCTACCGCGGCGATCCGGGAGAGCGAGAAACAGACGGGAGCGCACATGCCCGTGATCGCCATGACGGCGCACGCCATGGCTGGCTACAAAGAAAAGTGCCTGGCGGCCGGGATGGATGGATACGTGACGAAGCCGGTTCGGCATGACCTGTTGATGAAGGAAATCAACGAGTGTCTGAAAACGCAGGCCGTGCCTTTACCCGCGGCTGATTCGGTCACGCTGCCGGAAGAGGGTCAATTCAATCGGGACGATCTGGTGGAGCGGCTGATGGGCAATCGGGAATTGGCGCGCCGCGTGGCCGGAGGGTTTATCGGCAACATGCCCGGGCAACTCGCCGCGTTGGCCCGTGCAATCGGCAGTTCGGATGCTCCCGCAGCCAGGCTGGCAGCCCATTCCATGAAGGGAGCGGCGGCGAATATGGGCTGCATGACCGTACGGGATATCGCTTCGAAGCTGGAAAAACTGGGAGAGAGCGGTGCCCTGACCAACGCCTCTGACATACTGATCGAGTTCCGCGCGGCGTTTGAGGCGGTCAAACCTGCGATCGAGCAGTTTTGCTCCCGGAAGTAGATTCACTCAGCCCGCCGATCCGGCATAATATAGAAGCAAGTGGAATAGACAGGCCAATTGCCTGGATAATGAGGCTGGAGGGTTGATATGCGAAATAATGGTTTTGCCCGGCTGGCGATTGCCATACCGGTCCTTGCGGTGGGGTTGATGGCGGCGGCCTTCCCCGATCCGCCCAACGTGGGCGCTTCTGCTGCGCCAGCGGCCAAAAAGGCGACCGCGGTACTCGCCGGCGGCTGCTTCTGGGGCATGCAGGGGATTTTCGAGCACGTGAAAGGCGTCATCGATACCGAAGTCGGATTTTCCGGCGGTTCGGCAAAGACGGCGCATTATGAACGAGTCTCCGAAGGCGACACCGGCCACGCCGAGTCGATCAAAATCACCTACGATCCCAGCCGCATCACCTACGGCCAGTTGCTGAAGATCTATTTCTCGGTGGCGCACGATCCGACGACTTTGAATCGGCAGCACAACGACGTGGGCACGCAATACCGTTCGTCGATTTTCTACGCCGATGAAGAGCAAAAACGGATTGCCGAGCAGTACATTAAACAACTGAACGACGCGCATGTTTTCCGCAGCGCGATCGTCACGAAAGTCGTCCCACTGGAGGCATTCTATGCGGCCGAAGACTATCATCAGCATTATCTCGATCTGAATCCGACCCAGCCGTACATCGCGGCGGTGGATATCCCGCTGCTTGAAAACTTCAAACACACCTACCCCGATCTGTACAAGAAATCGACGCGAGGCGAGGACTAACTCGATGACCCCAGAAAAACAAACCGGACGCCGGGGCTTTCTAACCATGCTGACCGGCGCCGTGGCGGTCTCGAAGCTGGTGGCGGCTTCGTCGCATCCGGCGGAGAAGACGGTGCGCATCGTCCAATTCGATGCGGCCGGAAATCGCACCGGCGTGCAGGTGGTGGAGAAGGTCGTAAAGACCGACGCCGAGTGGCGCAAACAGCTATCCGGCCTGCAGTTCGAAGTTACGCGGAAGGAAGGCACCGAGGCGCCCGGCACCGGCATCTACGCCGACAACCACGCCGACGGCCTCTACAATTGCATCTGCTGCGACACGGTGCTGTTCGATTCGAAAACGAAGTTCGAATCGGGCACCGGCTGGCCCAGTTTCTATCAGCCGATCGCTAAGGAGAACGTGAAGCAGGAAACCGATTTCAGCTTCGGGATGAGCCGGACGAAAGTCAGTTGCACACGCTGCGACGGCCACCTGGGCCATGTGTTCGAGGATGGGCCTAAGCCTACCGGCCTACGCTATTGCATGAATTCGGCGTCGCTGGTTTTCAGAGCGCGCGGCAAGGCCTGAAGCTTACTACCAGATGGTGCCGCTGAAGTTAGCATGAATGCGGCGGTCTTTGGTGATCAGTTTGCCACCGCCAGTCTTGGCCTGTGCAACGATGAGCCTGTCGAAGGGATCCCGCGTCCAGGTCTCCCCGCAGGCAACGTTCGCCACTCGGTGAAAAGGGATGGTACAGACTGACACGCCGAAGTCGTTCTCAAGGATGCTAAGCCATCCCTCGGGCCCCAGATTGAGGCGGCCGACATCGTTGAGAAACTTCATCTCGAGCAGCACCATCGGCGAAACTCGAAGTTCGGCGTTTTCGATTTCCCGCAGAGTGGAGTCGGGAAGAGGCACCTCTCCGGTGCACAACCAAACTGCCGCGTGAGTGTCCAGGTAGGTCAGATGTTATCGTCCGGATTCTATTCTTTGGACCAGTCGATCTCAACCAGGTCCTCAGGATCGCCATTGATCAAACCGGGGCGTTTCTTCATGCGTGCGAGGCGGGACCCTGGTGGCGGAACAGGGACAATGCGCAAAACCCGGCCCTTGCGCTCGATCTCAACCGGTTCGCCGGTGGCGAGGACGTTGTCGAGGATATTGTAAATGTCCTCTCGTAATTTCGAAGCGGTCACGGTCACAATTCATTATCGCACGTACGAGATAGTTGCGTAGTACGTACGAGTTTTGGTTGTTATACTAGGCGTTCCGATGAACCCTGATAATCTGGCATTCGGCGCTATCCAGTATGTGGTTTTCCTGTTCTCTACCGTGTGCCACGAAGCCGCGCATTCGCTGGTCGCCAAACTCGGCGGAGATCTCACGGCGTTCGAAGGCGGCCAGGTTTCGCTCAATCCCATCCCGCACATCCGCCGAGAGCCGTTCGGCATGGTTGTCATGCCGCTGATCGGGATCGTCAGCGGAACCGGGCTGATCGGTTGGGCCAGCGCACCCTACAATCCGCAATGGTCTCAGCAGTATCCGAAGCGCGCCGCATGGATGTCGCTGGCGGGTCCGGCGACGAATTTCGCCATTGCCCTTTTGGCCGGCATTCTGATGCGCATCGGACTCACGCTGGGATATTTCGCGCCCGGTGAGGTCTCGACCGGCGGCATTGTGGTTGGACCCGGCGGGGTGGAATCCGGAATGGCGACGGTTTTAAGTGTTTTCTTTTCCCTCAACATTCTGCTGGGCTGTTTCAACCTGCTGCCCTTCCCCCCGCTCGACGGCTATGGCGTTCTGGGACTCTTCGTCAATGATTCGGGCGCTTTGAAACTGCAGGAGTGGCGCGTGAAGATGGGAGCCTTCAGCATCATCGGATTGTTGCTCGGATGGAGGCTGCTGAGCGCCGTTTACTGGCCCGTGCTGGCCACGGGCATCCACGGAATTTTCGCGTTTTATCGGTTCTCCTGAATTCCGATCAAGTTGATCGTGTATCCTGAAACTAAGCTCATACAACGCAAATCTGTAAACCTGTGGACCATCTCGATCTTCTCGAAGCTGAGAGCATTCAAATAATCCGCGAAGTCGCGGCCGAATTTCAGAACCCCGTCATGCTGTATTCCATCGGGAAAGACTCTTCCGTGATGGTCAGGCTGGCGCAAAAGGCCTTCTATCCGGGGCGCATTCCCTTCCCCCTTCTGCACATAGATACGACCTATAAGTTTCGTGAAATGATCAAGTTCCGCGATGAGTTTGCGGCGTCAATCGGGGCGAAACTGATCGTTCATACCAACAAGAAGGCGATTGAAGAAGGCGCCAATCCGTTCCGCATCGGCACGCAGAAGTGCTGCGGGCTTTTGAAGACGCGCGCCTTGCTCGACGGCTTGGCGGAGGGGGGCTATGACGCCGCATTCGGGGGCGCGCGGCGGGACGAGGAAAAATCGCGCGCCAAGGAACGCGTCTATTCGTTCCGGGACGAATTCGGCCAGTGGGATCCGAAGAACCAGCGTCCGGAACTGTGGAACGTTTACAATTCGCGCGTCGACAAAGGCCAGCACATCCGGGTTTTCCCGCTTTCCAACTGGACGGAGCTCGATGTCTGGCAATATATCGGGCGCGAGAACATTCCCATCGTTCCGCTTTATTATGCGAAGCCGCGGGAGATGGTGGTGCGGGGAAATTCCCTCATTCCGATCGAGCAGGACTTCGTACTTTTCCCGGGCGAGAAGCCGCAAATGGTGATGTGCCGGATGCGCTCTCTTGGGTGCAGCCCCTGTACCGGCGCCATTCGTTCCGAGGCAGACACCATCGACAAGATCATCGATGAGATGAAGCTGGTGCGGCGTTCCGAGCGTGAAAATCGCGTGATCGATCACGATCAGGAAGGGTCGATGGAGATTAAGAAGCGCGAGGGGTATTTCTAAATTGAGTCTGCTTCGTTTTTCCACCGCCGGCAGCGTCGACGACGGCAAGAGCACCCTCATCGGCCGCCTGCTCTACGATTCGAAGGGCGTCTACGAAGATCAACTGGCGAGTGTAGCCAAAGCATCGGCCAACGGAAGCGGGGGCCATATCGACCTGGCTCTGCTTACCGACGGCTTGCGCGCGGAGCGCGAACAAGGCATCACCATCGACGTCGCGTATCGATATTTCTCCACACCGAAGCGCAAATTCATCATCGCCGACACGCCGGGCCACGAGCAGTATACGCGCAACATGGCGACCGGCGCATCCACGGCGCACCTGGCCATCATTCTGATCGACGCCCGCAATGGCGTGCTGCCCCAGTCGCGCAGGCATGCGTTCATTGCACATCTGCTGGGCATCCGGCATTTTGTGGTGGCGATCAACAAGATGGACCTGGTGGGTTTTGACGAGTCCGTCTACGATGCCATTCGCCATGAATTCAGGGGCTTCCTGAAACAGATCGGGGCACCCGATGCGCTCTTCATTCCCATCAGCGCGCGCGACGGTGACAACGTGGTGGAGCATGGCACGAGAACGCCGTGGTACCGGGGCCCGACGCTGCTCGAATACCTCGAAGAAGTCCCCGGCGCGGAAGAACTGGAGAATCTTCCGGCGCGTTTTCCGGTGCAGTATGTGCTGCGCCCGAATCTCGATTTCCGCGGCTATGCGGGGCAGATCGCGTCCGGCGTATTCCATCGGGGCGAGGAGGTGTTGGCGCTGCCGGCGCGCCGCCAGTCGCGAATCGCGCGCATTGTCACCTACGATGGCGATCTGGAATCCGCCTCGGCTCCGCAATCGGTAACGCTGTGCCTGGCGGATGAAATCGACATCAGCCGCGGCGACGTCATCGTACCGGTTTCCGCCGTCCCGCACGTGGCGCGCCGCTTCCGTGCCAATTGCGTCTGGATGAATGCGAAGGCGCTCGAACCCGGCCGCAGCTACTTCATTAAACACACTTCGCATCAGGTGCGCGGCGTGATTCGGGCCATCAATTACCGCATCGATGTGAACACACTGGCGCGCATTGGAGCGGCGCGCCTCGAGTTGAACGAGATTGGCGAGATCTCGGTCGAAACCCATCATCCGCTCTATTTCGATGCCTATGCGCTCAACCGCGTGACGGGCGCGTTTATCGTGATCGACCCGCTGTCCAACGAGACGCTGGGCGCCGGCATGATTGTCGATATCGAGGGCAAGGAAGAAACCCGCGGCCAGGTTTCAGTCAACGATCGCATCGCCCGCTTTGGCCATCGCGCGGCCGTTGTAACGGTGGAGGATACGCAATCGGCGCTGCTGCTGGAACGCGAATTGTTCGAACGCGGCGCGGCTGTAGCGGTGGTGGCGTCGCTCGATGCCTCGGCGCAGAATCTGGCCAGTCTGGCGGGATTGATCGCGATCGTGATTGGAGGCGGCCCGGCAGGTTCGGTTGATCTCAGACGCCTGGCGACTCATGAAGCGGTGCGCCAGCTGGAGCGGCGCGGGATTCTTACCGGGCACGAAGAGCAATTGACCGAAGGCGAAGGGATCTGAAAATTTCCTCTAAAGGTTTCGCCGGGACGGTCGATTACTGTACTTACGTCAACTACAGGAATTTCGCCGGCATCGGGGTCCATCGGCCCGACGCCGGTCCAGAACGTGAGAACCCGCGTTCAACAGGATTTCAGTCAGATCGCGCAGTCGCTTCAGTCCAATAATCTGGCGGGCGCGCAACAGGCTTACAAGGATCTGGTGCAATTGACGCCGGCCGGGAAGTCTGCCATTCAGAAGGATCTTTCGGGGCTTGGTACGGCACTGCAATCGGGAAGCCTTAGCAGCGCGCAGACAGCGTTTTCAAAGCTTCAAAGCGATCTGGCTCCAGCCTCGGGTACCAGCCCGACTACTATCGGCAGCGTACTCGGCTCTTTAGTGAAGACGGGATTGCGCCTGCTCGGCTGAGAAATGTAATTGCGGCAGGGACGGCCGAATTGCCGGTTTGAACATCCCATCATGTTATTCTGAAGGCGGTTCAGCGCTGTATTCATGCGGCTTCAAACAGTACTTCTGGTGGCGTTGCTGGGGGTGGCTGCCGGCGGTCTGATGGTTGGGCAGGCGCCTTTCAAAGAATGGCCTGCCATTGAATACACGGACTTCCCCGTCCCCACTGACTGGCAACAAAAAACCGAGTGGACGCGCGCCCGTCTCCGTTATCCCGATATTTACGGCTATCCATACCGCCAGTTGACGATGGGCGACGGAAGGGAATTTCCAGGCTACTGGACCATGGATTATCCACGCTCCGACCGGCATCTGCTCGAAGGCGTTCGGCGTCTGACCCGTATCGATAGCCGCTCCGTCGAGCAGGTTGTCACCCTCGACGGAACTTCCGAGATCTACAATTGGCCTGTACTCTATGCCGTCGAAGTGGGCCACTGGCGACTGCCGGACGATGTGGCTAAGCAGCTGGGCGAGTATCTGCAGCGCGGCGGTTTTCTGATGGTCGACGATTTCCACGGCGATATTGAATGGAAAAACTTCACCGACGGGATCAATAAGGCCCTGCCCGGGCGTCCGATCGTCGACATCAACGATTCCGATCCGATTTTTCATACCATCTACGATCTGCACGAACGCTTTCAGGTGCCGGGCGCCCAGTATTACGACAGCGGTCTGACCTATGAGCCGGGCATGGGCGGGAATCTCGATGCCGGCAAGACGCCCCACTGGCGCGGCATTTACGATGACAGAGGCAGACTGATCGTGGCGATCTGCCACAACATGGACCTGGGCGATGCCTGGGAGCATTCGGACGAGGCCGAGTATAAAGAGAAGTGGGCCAGCCTCGCCTACCGGATCGCCATGAACTACTTCGTTTACGACCTCACGCACTGATGATCCCCTGGTACCCTAAGGCAATCCTCGCGGTTACCGCCGCGCTGGTACTTGCTCTCGCGACCGTGCCTGGTTTGCGTCGATGGGCGTTCCGTGTTGACATGCGGCGGCTGATGGCCTTCCACTTCGTGCGCTTTGTCGGGATCTACTTTCTCTATCTCTATTCACGAGGCGAACTGCCTTATGACTTTGCAGTAATCGGCGGAATTGGAGACATTATTGTGGCGGCGCTGGCGATTGTCATCATCTTTTGGAATTCCTCCAAAACTTTGCTGCTGACCTGGAACCTGCTGGGTCTGGCGGATATTGTGGGTGTCGCCGTCACAGCCGCGCGGTCGGAAATGGCGGTTCCCGGTTCGATGCACCAGCTCGATAAATTCCCGCTGATTCTGTTGCCGACCGTGATAGTGCCTCTGATCGTCGTGACACACGGTTTGATGTTGGTGCGGATGACTCATGATTGAGATTCGCGAGCTGGATGCAACAGAAGGACGAAAAAGGTACTCGATGGAGTGGAACGTAGAGAGCGCATTCTCTTAGCGGCCTTCGAGGATGCAGCATTGGTGGGAACGGTTCAGATTGTGCCCGCGACGCCTCCCAACCAGCCTCACCGCGCGGACGTCGCCAAGCTTCTGGTGCGGCGGTCGGCTCGCGGCCAAGGCATCGCCACCCGCCTGATGGAGTGCGTTGAGGATGTCAGCCGGCTTGCGGGCAAGACTCTTCTTGTGCTCGACACGGTGACAGGCGACGCCGCCGAAAAACTGTATATGCGGATGGGCAGGAACCGAGTGGGCGTCATCCCAAAGTATGCGCTCTTTCCCGACGGCAGGATGTGCGATACAACGATTTTTTCGAAGGACCTGTCATGAGGATTTAGACTGGAACGAAGATGCAGAAGCCTGCTTTTGATCCTGGATTAACCCAGCAATTCGGTGCGCCTTTGAGCCGCGCCATCAATAAAGACGGCACCTTCAACGTGCGGCGAAGCGGTGTCGACTGGCGTGCCTTCCATCCCTGGATTCACCTCGTGAGCATGAGCTGGCCGGGCTTTTCCACTCTGGTCGCACTGACGTTTCTCGGCATGAGCAGCGTGTTCGCCCTGGCCTATTTTTCCATGGGCCCATCGGCGATACAGGGTGCGGCCGCATCCGACGAATGGCATCGGTTCCTCGACGATTTCTTCTTCAGCGGCCAAACGCTCACTACGGTTGGATATGGCGTGCTGGCGCCGCACAGCGTCAAAGCCAGTATGCTCGCGACGTTCGAGGGCGCGATCGGGCTGCTCAGCTTCGCCGTCATTACGGGACTTCTGGTATCGCGCGTGTCGCGCCCATCGGCCCGCATCCGCTACAGCCGCAACGCGCTGATTTCCCCCTATCAGAACGCCTCCGCGCTGATGTTCCGCATTGCCAACGAGCGCTCCAACAACCTGATGGAACTGGAGGCGAGCGTGCTGCTTATGACGGTGATCAGCCGGTCGGGAACGCCGGAACGAAAGTTCGACATCCTTGCGCTGGAGCGGCCCAGCGTTCTGCTGTTCCCCCTGACATGGACCATCGTTCATCCCATCGATGACGCCAGCCCTCTGTTCGGAAAAACGGCGGCCGAGTTAGCGCAGCTTCAGGCGGAGCTGATTGTCCTCGTTAAAGGATTCGACGATACCTTCAGCCAGGTGGTGCACAGCCGGTTTTCTTATCGGCATGACGAGATCGTGTGGGGCGCGAAGTTTCTGCCCGCTTTTAAGGTGGAGTCGAGTGGAGACCTGCTGCTCGAGGTCGACAAAGTTGGCGAGTTCGCGCGGACTTAGTCAAAACGATTGGAACAGCTCGAAAGTCCCGTTCAGCCGGATGTCACGCGACGAAGCTCCCACCAGCACCTCGAAAACGCCCGGCTGGGCCTCCCAGGATTTCACCAGCGGATCGTAGAAGGACATGGAATGACGGTCGAGTTCGAGAGTCACTTCGCGCGTTTCGCCAGGCTTCAGCTCAACCCTTTTGAACGCCTTCAATTCCCTGACGGGGCGATCGAGGCTCGACTTCACATCGTGAACATAGACCTGCACCACTTCCGCGCCCGCCCGCGATCCGATGTTCTTAACCTTCAGCGCCACCTGCACCAACTGACCGTACTGCAGTGTCGCGGGAAATATTTTGAGATCGCTGTAAACGAATGTGGTGTAGGAAAGCCCATAGCCAAACGGGAAAAGCGGCTCGATGTTGTTCTTATCGAAATAGCGGTAGCCGACATAGATGCCCGGGCCGGCAGCGGCTTTCGCGTTACCCGCATCCTTCGCTAAGGTGACCGGCAATTTACCGGATGGATTGACGTCGCCGAAGATTACCGCTGCGAGGGCGTGACCGCTTTCGGGACCTGCAATCCATGCGCTCAACAATGCCGGAACCTGATCGATCCACGGTTTCGCGGAAGGCGTCGATCCGGCATTTACGATCACGATGGTGTTCTTATTGGCGGCGGCGACGGCCTGAATCAAAGCGTCCGACCCGGCGACAAGGGCGGCGTCCGAGCGCCCGGCCAGATCGACAGCGGCTTTGATCGAGCCGCTCGAATCGCCGGGTACGAACTCCACATGGAACCTGGCTCCGGCGCGGTCGTGGATGGCGTTCACGATGAAATCCGGCACCGCGAGAGCGGGGCCGATTACAGCTATCGTATGAACCCTGCCCGCTCGCAGCGGAAGCAGATCGGCCTTATTCTTCAGCAGCACGATGCTCTCGGCGGTGGCGTTCCACTCGACCAATCTGTGTTCCTGCGATTCGACGGGTTTCACGGGACCATTGCGGTCGAACGTGCCGGCTGCAAACAGGGCAAACAACTGGCGACGCACCATGTGGTCGTCCACCTCGTCCGCTTTGCCGATGGATGCCGGGGAAGCGAGGAAACCTTTGAAGCCCCAGTCTTTCTCGAGGACATCGGCGGCGTCTTCCGGGCTTACATTGGCGGCCGGCATGATGGACCACGCGCCCGCTTCTTCTATGGCGGCGCGGTAGGGCGGAAAATAGATTTCGTTGAGGGTCCGCTCATCCGCATTCGCACCGCCAGCGCGGCTGGCGGGAAAACCCCGCAGCGTTACGATCTCTCCTTCGCCCTGCATGGCGCCGACCCACGCCACGGTCATGCGCGAAGCGAGCCACGGGTCTTCACCGTAGCCTTCACTGCCATTCACATTCGGACCGAGCACCTGCTCATGGCCGCGGGCCAGGGCATCCCGCGCGATCGCCTGTGCTGCCTGTCCCACGACAGCGGGATCCCACGTAGCCGCCATGGCGATGCCGGGAGGAAAGGCCGCTTGTGCCGCGGATCCGTCGTCCGTATGGATGGCGGGAATGCCGAGGCGTTGATTCGGCTCGCCCCGCAGCAAGGCGAGTTTTTCGGCCGGAGACATGCGGCGGATCAGGTCCTCCACGCGGCGTTCGATCAAGGCCTTCGGGTCCTGATAGGGAAACCTGGGCTTATCGCCGATGGAGCAGCCAACCGTTGTCAGAGCCACCAGTAAAACGGTGGCGGGAGTGCGTATCAAACAACTATTTTACCGCGAGACGCGCGAGCCGCCTTAGCGCCCGCCTTCGCTGGACGGAGGAACGACGCCCTTGAGGCGCAGGTAAACGCCCACCGCCCCATACACTTCGTTGTCATGCGCGATCAGGTTATAGAGCACTGCAATGCGAGGCTGGGGACCGCCCCGGCCCGCGGTGACAGGCTCCAGAGCGTTGGCGTCGGTCAAGGCGTCGAACACCTTGTCGCATTCGGCGAAGGAATCGGCAAGCCCCGCGACCAGATCTTTCTTCGTCGTCTTACCTGCCGCGGTGCTGGGCTTGCGCTGACCGTTCAATGCCGAACAGGTCCCCATCTGGTTGGCGATATGGGCCACGCGCTCGCCGAAGGTTTGCACAGCGTCAACCGGCTTGAAGCTGTAGTTCTCTTCCGGCATCTTCTCGGCGGCCTTCTGGAAATTGTTCTTGATGTTGTTGTAGGCGGCTTTAGCGGCGGCGGCCACGGAGGGCGGCGTCTGCGCCTGCGCTGTAAACACGATTGTCAAAGCGCACGCGGCGCCCAAAACGATTCTTCCGTTCATGGTTTCTCCTGTCGGGATCTTCCCGTCCAGCTTACACTGTCTTCGTGGAACAGTTCAGCCTGAGCTTCGTACCCGAGCGCCGCATCTTTTCTTTACGCGAATTGAGCGACGCGATTCGCGGAACGCTGGAACGCGGTTTCACCAACATCTGGATCTCGGGCGAGATCTCCGGCACGAAGCTCATACCCAGCGGCCATTGCTACTTCACCCTGAAGGACAGCGAAGCGCAGATCAAATGCGTTTGCTGGAAGCTCAGCTACTGGCGTCTGAAATTCAAGCCGAAGGACGGGATGCAGGTGCTGGTTCGCGGGCGGGTAGATATCTACGAACTGCGCAGCGAATACCAGTTTGTGGTGGAAACCATCGAACCGCAGGGGCATGGCGCACTGCAACTGGCATTCGATCAATTGAAGCAGAAACTGCTGCTCGAAGGGCTTTTCGAAACGACTCGCAAGCGCCCTCTGCCGCGCTATCCACGACGAATCGGCATTGTGACCTCGCCCAAGGGCGCGGTGATCCGGGATTTCGTTGAGATCCTCTCGCGTCGTTTTCCGGGGTTGCATGTACGGCTCTTCCCGGTGCGCGTGCAGGGTCCGGGGTCGATCGAGGATGTGTGCCGCGGGCTCGATTTCTTCGGTGGCGGCGGGTGGGCGCAGGTCGCCGTGATTGCACGCGGCGGCGGGTCGCTCGAAGATCTGTGGACGTTCAACGAGGAAGCCGTGGCGCGCGCCATTGCCGAGTGCGGAGTGCCTGTCGTCTCGGCGATCGGACATGAGACGGATGTGACGATCACGGACTTTGTGGCCGATCTGCGCGCACCCACGCCATCGGCCGCGGCGGAGATGATTGTCTGTACGCGGCAGGAGTTGCTAGATCGCATCGAGGCGCAGCGATTGCGCGCCGTGCAGTTGGTGCGCTTCCGTCTTGCGACCCTCGCGCGGCGGTTGCACGAACAGGCGATCGACCGGGCGACTACCCTGCTGCATCGCAATCTGGCGAGGCGCACGCAGCGTGTTGACGATGCCCAGGAGCGTTTGCGCACTTCCATGCGGAGGCAACTGGCCGCGCTCGAAAGGCGGCGGCGCGATCTCGATGGCAGGCTGCGGCATTTCGATCTGCGGCTGCGCTTCCGGGCGGATCGGGAACGCATGAGCGCGGCCACCTTCCGGGCCGAAGCTCTGGTGCGCGCGGGATTAACTCGGCGGCGGCAGCGCTTTGAAACGCTGGCGGCGAAACTGGGGCAATTAAATCCGCGGCTGGTCCTGTCGCGCGGATATGCGATCGTGCTGAATGAGCGCGGGGATATTGTGAAGGACTCGAACCATGCTCCTGCGGATTCCGAGATTCAGGTTTTATTCCAGACGGATTCCTTGCGGGCGCGTGTTATAAATTCTCGATAAATATTCGGGACATTAACCGGGTAGTTGCGGCCTAATACGTGACAGCGGCCACACATTACAATCTGCGCAACAAAATATAGATTGAAACAACCCGCAGCCGCGAGCACACTAATTCACGACCGACCAATTAAATACTCGAATTATTGAGCCGAAAAGGCCGGCCAAAAGGAGTGTATTACTATGTCAAGCCCAGTCCCAACAAGGCCAGGATTCATCCTGGACGAACAGGCTTTCCGTGCAAAGCTTGCCTATCCGCTTCTGAACACCAATCTGCAGGGCGCCTTTGCGAGCCCCGCGCCACCCGATACGTTCGACCCGAACACGGCCAGCGCCGCTGAACTGGTCAAGCAGGGATTGCTGTGGCGGCGTCCCACGGCGACCGATGCTCCCGCATTGCAAAACGCATGGAAGCGGGTCTTTTCCAGAAAATGGCTGGCCAAAGACCGCATCGTTCCGCAACTCGAAACGCAGACCGGAAGAACGCATAATCTGCGCAAGCCGCTCACCCAGGTGAAGGACCAGAATTTCATAAATGGCGCATGGGCCGGCGCCGGTACCCGCGGAGGTGGGACGTGGACGGGAATCATCGGCTACTGGATCATTCCGACGGTCAGCAAGCCCTCTGAACCGCAGGGCCTCGAAGGCGGCTGGAACTCTTCTTCATGGCTCGGCATCGACGGGTTCGATATCGGGATCGTCTCGAACGACGTGCTGCAGGCGGGCATCGAGCAGAAGGTCAGCGCCAGCGGCCAGGCGTCGTATGTTGCTTGGTTCGAGTGGTTCGCGCCGCAGCAGGCGGGCTCTCCCGGATATATCTTCCAGACCAATATCACCAATTTCCCGGTCAGCCCCGGGCAGCAGGTTTATTGCTCGGTGCAGTATGTCAACAGCAACACGGCCGGGTCGATCTATTTCGCCAACGAGGCTACCGGGCAGCACTTCTCCATCACACTGGCGCCGCCGCCGGGAGCGACGTTCAAGGGCAATTCGATCGAATGGATCATGGAAGCGCCGGATGGCGGCGAGCCCGAGTCATCGCTTCCGAAGTTCACCCCGGTCACGTTTACGTCGGCCATCGGCTGCAACGCCAGCGGCGGCACCGGTAATCCGCAGACCGGGGATACGGCGAACGTGGAAAATTCGAGCGGCAAGGTGCTGACTTCGGTAACGACCGGATCCGATACGGTGACGATCAATTTCATTGGATGAATCGTTATTTCTTGAGATGGACAGGCGGAAGCGCACGGCTTGCCGCCTGTCCCCCATTAGCGGAAGTTTTCGACCATCATCAGATCGCTGCCAGCGCCTTCCACCAACGAATAAAGGAAAGTCTTGCGGTCGGGCGAGACCGCGAACCCGCTACTAAAACGTACCTGGCCCAGCGCCTGCACGACACGCTCGGCACGCGTCGCGAAATTGAAAAAGCGAATCTCCGCCTGCGTCCTGTCGCGGTAGGCGATGAAGTAGATACCGTCGTCCATAACCTGGTAGGGCCAACCTAAGACTCCAATCCCCACGGAGCGCTCTTCTCCGCCGCCTGCGGGGATTTGCCACAACGCCCCGGCCTTTGGGAAGTAAACGGTCTTCCCATCCGTCGAGTCCTGCGCTGAAGTAGGGCTGTTGCCGTTGTGCGTTACCTGCACCGGCGCACCGCCCCCGAGAGGCACCCGATAGACATCGGACCGTCTAGCCAGACTCGCGGAATAGAGGATCCACTTACCATCGTGCGAGAAGCGCGGCCTCACATTGCTGCTCGGACCTGTAGTGAGTTGCCGGGGCGTACCGCCGCCCGCGTCAATCACCCAGATCTGCCAGAGGCCGTCCAGCCCGATGGAGTCGAACGCGATCCACCGCCCGTCCGGCGACCAGTCCGGCGTGCCGCTATGCCGGCCAATATTAGTGAGTTGCACCGGCTGCGTACCATCGGTGTTGGCGGCCCAGATCTCCTCCGGGCCGGAGCGGTCTGATTCGAAGGCGATCCGCCTACCGTCGGGCGCAAACCTGGCGTTCAGTTCATCGCGCGTGGACGCTACCGGGTGACGCTCCGCCGTTTGGCCATCGGCCCGCCAAAGATGAAGATTGGTCCCAGTTCGTGTATAAACCAATCGGTGCCCATTGCGCGCTACCGCCGGCTCCCTACCCCTGTCGGCAAAGGCAAGAGTTTGGGGCGGACCTGAGGCAAAGACCGGTAAGCGATGAAGCGCAAGTCCTTCAGACGTGGTACTCCGCGACACCGACCAGATGGCATCCCGGCCGTCTTCCGTCCACGCGGAGCCTCCCTGCGCCACGACGAACTCCGTGGAAACCCGGCGAGCCGGCCCGCGAGCCGAGAGGTCCGCATTCAGTTCGAGCAGGTTGAGATCGCAGCTATACGCCGAACGGCACTCTGAGAACAGCAGGCTCTTGCCATCGGGTGAGAACGCCGGAAAACTAACCAGCGAGCCTTGTTTGGATGGCGGGCTGAGATGGCGAATCTGGCCGCCAGCTACGTTGATCAGGACCAGACCCGGATTTTCCCCCTGATTGGCGCCACAGGCAAGCCACTGGCTGTCGCCGGACCAGGACAGACTGCCGGTGCAGGCCAGGTCGGCCAGCCTCCGTTCCGGCCCGCCAATCGGAGAAATCAGCAGGACTCGGGTGCCGGCCGGTCCGCCCCGCTGAAATGCGATCCAGCGGCCGTCCGGAGACCAGGCGGGATAAGTCTCGGCGCTGTCCCCACTGGTGAGCTGCAAGTGATTGGGCGATCCGATCAGTTTGACAAACAGATGGTAACGTCCCGCCGTCGGGCCATTCCAGACGAAAACCACTTGGGAGCCATCCGGGGAGAGACTCGGCATGCGCTCGTCGCCGGGATATGCTGTCAACGGCGCCGGCGCACTGGGAGGCGGCACGGCGGCGGTCCGCTGCCGAAAGAAGATTCCCGCTGCAATCGCCACCACAACCACCGCTGCGCCCGCCGCGTACCACCAGATCCGCCGTTTCGCGGGCGCCGCCGACTGCGCGGCTAGCACTCCCGATTCCGACTCCTCACGCACTTCGTCCAGCTGTACCCTGACGTCGTGCATGCTGTGGAAGCGGCGATTGAGATCTTTGCGCATGCAGCGTTCGACGATGCGTTCCAGATCGCGCGGCGTCTGCGGCGTCAGCTTCGAGAGCGCCTCCGGCTCCTGGTTCAGCACGGCCGCCAGCGTCGAGACCGTCGAGTCGCCGTGGAACGCGCGCCGGCCCGCGATCATTTCATAGAGCATCGCGCCGAAGCTGAAAATGTCGGAGCGGGCATCGAGCTTCTTGCCTTCCGCCTGTTCGGGCGACATATAGGAAGCGGTGCCCGCGATCATGCCTTCTTCGGAAAGCGCCGGGCGCGGTGCCATTGCCGGATGTGGGGCCATGGTGGTCCGGTCGCTGTCCGATACGGCTTGCGTCTCGCTCAGCTGCGCGAGGCCGAAATCCAGAATCTTGGGCACGCCGTCCTCGGTCACCATGATGTTGGCGGGCTTCAGATCGCGGTGCAGGACGCCGGCCGCGTGGGCGCGCCCCATGGCCTCGGCAATCGGAATGGCGTATTTGAGGGTTTCGTTGATGGACAGGCCGCGGTTGCCGATCAGTTGATCGAGGGTGCGCCCGCGCACCAACTCCATGACCAGAAAGTCGGTCCCGGCTTCGGAGCCGATATCGTAAAGCGCGACGATATTGGGGTGATTCAGCGAAGAGACGGCGCGCGCTTCCCGCAGAAATCGCTCGCGGCGTACGGCGTCGGAGGCATAGCGCGAGTGGAGAATCTTGATGGCTACTTCGCGCCCCAGGCGGGTGTCGCGAGCGCGATAGACTTCGCCCATGCCGCCAGCGCCCAGCGGGGCGAGGATCTCATAGGCTCCCAGATGGGTTCCCGGAGAAAGGGATTCGTTGGCCATGATGTTGGCGGTTAAGGAATAATATCATTCCTGGCGCTCGGCAGCGTGGACAGACGGAAGCGTCTGTCCCACAAAGACCAGTTGCAATAACCCTTCGTCGAGGTAGTTCGGGATAATGTAATCCGCGCCCGCACTGGCCAGCCAGCCGCGCTTCTTGGCATCGACCGTAAAGCATTCCCGCTCATCGGTGGCAACGCCGATTGCCGTCCCGCCCACCTCTTTGGTGTCCTCGATTTCCGTGCGCCCATCCCCGAAAGTGAGGATGCGCTCGCCTGGAATGCCCGTCGCTATGATGTGCGCGAGCAGTTGGCGTTTGGTCAGGCTATGGGGCGCCGAGCCGTAAATGCCCTCGAAATAGTGATCGATCCTGAGCAGCTTCGCCTCGCGGCAGATGTCCGCATGTTCGCTTCCACTGGCCAGAAAGATGCGCATTCCCGCGGCACGCAGGGCTTCGAGGAGCGCGCGGGCCCCGGGCACGAGCAGCCGGTCCGACGGCGTGTTCAAACGCTCCGACCGAAGGTGCTCCATGCGGCGAAGAAATTCCGCTTTATAAAATTCGGCGGATTGCGGACTACCCCCAAGAGAAGCCACGTGGCTGGCGAAGGCCGCCGTCTGATGCACCGTATCCTTACCCGTGTAGCGCGCCACATACTCCTCGGCCTCATCTCTGAGTTTGCCGGGATCGTCGCCGAGCGGTCCCAGCGTTTCCATCATCATGTCGAGCATCAGCGGCATCCAGCCGGCGCGCACCAGCGCCAGTGTGCCGTCGAAGTCGAACATGACCGCAAGCGCTCCCGAATGGATTCGATTTCGCAAACGTTCAATCAAGAACGTATTCTCACACGCCCCGCTTGTGCCAAACTGTTTCTAAGGTGCGGGGAATCATCACACGCCGAACTCTGCTGGGACGAATCGCCGGGGCCGCGGCACTGGCGCGCGGAGCTATGGCCCAGGTGCAGACTCCCGACCTTGCGGCTCATCCCGACCTTGCGGCTCGCCCCGACAACGACCCGCTGCGCTTGCTGCGCCCCGGGCATCCCCGCCTGATCCTGCTCGATTCCGATCTTGACCGCCTGCACGCCGCGGTGAAAGATAACGCGCTGGCGAAGCGCATCTTCGCCGATCTCGAAAAGGAATGCGACCGGCTGCTTTCCATCCCGCCCGTCGAGTACAAGCTGACCGACACCCGCCTTCAAACCCAGACCCGCCGCGTGGTGGATCGGGTTACCACATTGGCCCTGATGTACCGCCTGACCGGGCGCGACCCCTGGCTGCGCCGGGCCATCATGGAGCTGAACGCGGCGGCCAGTTTCCGCGATTGGAATCCCGCCCACTTTGCCGATACAGCGGAGATGACGCACGCGTTCGCCATCGGCTACGACTGGCTCTACAACGCGCTTTCGACCGAAGAACGCGGCTGGATTCGCGATGCCCTGATCACCAAAGGGCTGGACCAGGCGCTGCCCATCTATCAACGGCAAACCTGGTGGACGCGCGAACATTTTAACGCCAATGTGGTGTGTAACAGCGCCATGACCCTGGGGGCGCTCGCCGTGGCTTCGGACGCCCCGGACAAGGCGGGCGACGTGCTCCGGGCGGCTCTCGAATCGATTCCACACGGCCTCGCGACATTCGCTCCAGATGGCGGCTGGCCCGAGGGACCCATGTTCGGCGAGTACGCAATCCGCTATGCGTGCCTGTTTTTTGCGGCGCTCGATACGGCGCTCGCCAACGATTACGGGCTGAGTGGATTTCACGGCGTGGATCGTGCCGGAAGGTACCGCGTGTACATCATCGGGCCGACCAACAAGATCTTCAACTTCGCGGATGGTCCCGACGAGCCCGGCGTGGCTCCGGAAATGTTCTGGATGGCAAAGCGCTTCAACGCGCCGGCTTATGCGTGGAGCGAACAAAAGGATCTGGACAGGAGCACGCATCCCGACGCCTACGATCTGGCGTGGTTCGACCGCGACGCCAAGCCCCCTCAGCCGCCCGCCTGGCCGTTGGATGCGGTGTTTCACGGCGTCAGCGTGGCGTCGTTCCGAAGCTCATGGGAGGATCCGAATGCGCTGTTCGTGGCGGTGAAAGGTGGCGACAATAAGTCCAATCACGCGCATCTGGATCTGGGGAGTTTCGTGCTCGATGCCGGGGGCGTCCGCTGGGCGGCGGACTTGGGCGCCGACGATTACAACGTGCCCGGTCTGGCGCGCAATTCGTTTTTCCGAGTGCGCACGGAATCGCATAACACGCTCGTTATAGAAGGTGAAAATCAGGATCCACGCGCTGAGGCACACATTACGCGCCAGGAATTCGCGCCGGACTTGAGTTGGGTCCAACTGGACCTTTCGAAATCCAGCAGCAAGGTGCGGCAGTGGACGCGGCGCATCGGGATGGCGCAGCGCCAGGCGGTGCTGATCGAAGATTCGCTGCGCAGCGACCAGCCGGTCGATGTGATCTGGAACATGCTGACGGATACCGAGATCTCCGTCAGCGGGCCCACCGCAACGCTGCATAAGAATGGTTGGAACCTGCTGGCCGAGATCCGCACACCGCGGCATGCGGTGTTCGATATCGCGCCGCTGCATGCGCCATCTCCGCAGGCGCCGAACCCGAAGTTTCAGAAGCTGATTGTTCGCTTTCTTGAAAAAATGACGGAGCTGGATCTGAATATCGTGCTGACGCCGTATCGGGATGGCCAGCCGAAGCCGAAGATCACGGCGCAATTTCCCGTGTAGGTTGGCGATGACGCGACGCGCGTTACTTCAATCCGCGTTTGCCGTTGCGGCGCCGGTGGGCAGCGACCTCAGCGCGGATGCCCGGCGTATCTTCGAGCGAATTAATGAACTGCGGACGCTGCGCCTGGCGCCCGCCATGCGCTGGTCGGAAGCCCTCGCGGAATGCGCGCGGGAGCAGAGCGAGCGCAAGCGGTTGCTGCGGTTTCCCGGGCACGAAGATCCCGAGCGAGGAGGCATCGCGGAACGCCTGAATGCCGCGCAAATCGGCTGGGCGAAGTGCGCGGAGAATCTCTTCAGCGTCAGGGGCTGGGACGATCCGGTCAATTTCGCCGTCGTTTTCTGGTGGTACAGCGCCGGCCATCAGGCCAATATTCTGGATCCGGTTTTCACGCAGACAGGCGTGGGCGTTACCGAGGGTGCTGATGGGACGTACTTCGTCACGCAGATTTTCGTCGAGGCGCCGCGGCAGAACTCTCTTAAGTTGGTAAGGTGATTACGGCGCGGCATCCTGGCCCGGACACGCGGTTCTTCAGCGCAACGGTTCCGGCGTGCGCTTCGGCGATCTGCCGGCTGAGAAAGAGGCCGATGCCCGATCCGCCCGGTTTCGTCGTGAAGAACGGTACGAAGAGATTGGCGGTGTTGGCGATGCCGTGGCCTTCGTCGTCCACCAGAATCTCGAGGTTCCCGTGTCGCTCGCGCCATTCGATCGATACGCCGGCGCGGGCTTCGCCATTGCGCTCGATGGTTGCGTCGACGGCGTTGCGGAGGATGTTGATCAGCAGTTGATCGAGTTGATCGGCGTCGGCGCGAATGGTGATATCGGGACCGGCGATCATGCGCACAACCAGGCGCTGTTCGAGATGAGCCACACGCGCAACCCAATCCGCCACACGCACCGTTTGCAACTTGGGTTCCGGCAATTTGGCCAGCCGGGCATAGGCTCCAGTGAAGCGGTTCAGCGCCTCGCAACGATTCGAAATTACGTGCAGGCCGGAGCGAACGTCCTCCTGCCAATCGAGCGGCAGTGGATCGTGCGCCACCAGCGCCAGCAGACTGGCGGACAGCGATTTCACAGGCGTCAGCGAGTTATTGATCTCATGACCGAGCACCCGCACCAGTCTCTGCCAGGCGTGCAGCTCTTCCTCGCGCAGCGGACGCGTGATGTCGGTGAGCACCAGCAACTGGTGCGGTTGACCGGATTCGCGGAAGTCGCCGCGCCGCACGCTCCAGAGCCCCGATCCGCCTGGGAACGCGGCGCGCGTCACACTCGAAACCGGCCCTGTGAGATAAGCCGCCAGGCCCAGGTGATCGGCCGATTCGCCGATGGCCTTAGCGGCGCTGGTGTGGATCAGTTCCTCGCCCGATTTGTTGATCAGACGCAGCAGGCCCCCGGAGTCGAAGGCGAAGATGGCGACATCGATTTCGCTGATGACTTTCTGCAGCAGCGCCGTAGCCTCCATGGCTCCCAGGCGCTGTTGGTGCAGTGTCTCCGCCATATCGTTGAGTTGAGCGTAGACTTCACCGAGGCTGCCGCGGTCGTCCATGCGTAGCCGAATGGAGAAATCGCCATCGCGCAGCGCACCCAGCAGGTTGGCCAGGGTGCGCAGGGAATACGCCGCGCGTTCGCGGACAGACGCGGCAAATGCCAGCCAGACCACACTAATGACGACGATTACGAACCAGCGTACTCCCGAAGAAAAGTTGCCGATATAGAGCAGAAGGGCGGCGGTACACAGGCCGGGCAGTCCGGCGCACAGGGCCAGCACAAAGAGCCGCCGCTCGAAGGTGAGCCAGCGTTTACGGGTACCGAGCGGACTGCCCATCAGGCGATGCCGTAACGATCGAGACGCCGGTAGAGCGCGCTGCGGCTGAGGCCCAGGGCATTCGCCGTCTTACTGACGTTGCCCTCATAGCGCGCTATAGCTTTACGAATGAGCAGCGATTCCACCTGTTCCAGACTCAGTTCCTCCAGACGCGGCGCAGTTCGCGGACCGCGCAAAGCGAAGTCCGAAGCCTGAATTTTATCGCCCTGGGCGAGCAGCACGGCGCGTTCGATGGCATGCTGCAGTTCGCGCACGTTGCCGGGCCAATCGTGCTCCAGCATGGCGCGCATAGCGGCGGCGTCGAAGGCGGCGGCCTGCTTGCGGTACTTCACGGCGTAGTTCGAGAGGAAGTAACTGGCCAGCGGCGGGATGTCTTCGCGCCGGTCGCGCAACGGCGGAAGGTGGATCTCGATGGCGTTGAGGCGATAGAGCAGATCGGCACGGAAGCGTCCAGCGACTACCTCGGCGTTGAGGTCGGCGTTCGACGCGGAGAGCACGCGGACATCAACCTTGATGGTGCGCGAGGAGCCGACGCGTTCGAGTTCGCCGGACTGCAGGACGCGCAGCAGTCGCGCCTGTTGAGTAGAGCTGATGTTGGCGATCTCGTCGAGGAATAAGGTGCCGCCGTCCGCCAGCTCGAAGCGCCCGACGCGATCGGACCGGGCGTCGGTAAACGCCCCGCGCACATGGCCGAAGAGTTCGCTTTCGAAGACGCCCTCGGAAAGTCCTCCCGCATTCACGGTCACCAGGCGCCGGCTACTGCGCTGCGACACGGCGTGGATGGTCTGCGCGACTACCTCCTTGCCGGTGCCGGGCTCGCCGGTGATCAGGATGTTAGCGTCGGAGGGGCCGACATCGCCTATCACACGCAGCACGTGTTTCATGGCGGGCGATTCCGCTATGAAGACGGGCCGGTCGACGGTGCGCAGGACGCGGTCTTCGGCTTCGAGCTTGCGGGCCGTGCGCAGAGCTCGGCCGAGTTCGAGTTGGGTCTTGACGATGGCCAGCACGCGCGCGTTTTCCCAGGGTTTCTGGATGAAGTCGCGGGCCCCGCGGCGCATGGCTTCGACGGCGATGTCGACGCTGCCCCAGGCGGTCATCACGATCACCGGGAGCAGTGCGTCGCGCGATTGAATCACGCTCAGCAGGTCGAGGCCTTCGGCTCCCGAGGTGGTGTCGCGGGTGTAGTTCAGATCGATGATGGCTCCATCGAATTCCTGGTTATCGAGGAGTGCCAGCACAGCCGCGGGTGAGTTCGCCTGCGATGTCAGGAAGCCTTCGGGCTTGAGTAACAGGCGTAGGGCTTCAAGGACGTCGGGTTGATCGTCGGCGATTAATATGCGGGGGGTCATGGGCAGCACTCCACCTCGGTGCGTGGGGCAGATTTCCGATCTGCCCGCGGCATGAGTCGTCGCCCCACCAATACCGACTGGAAGAGGCGAAGGCAGATCGGAAATCTGCCCCACCACGCGCGGTTCGGGTTTCCGTTGCGCATCAAGGTACGATCCAGCCATCGGCCAGGTTGATGGTTCGATGGCTGTATTCGGCATTTTTTTCCGAATGCGTTACCTGCACGATGGTAGTGCCCGTCTCGTTCAGCTTGCGGAAGAGCTGCATGATTTCTTCGCCCTGGACGGAATGCAGATTGCCCGTAGGCTCATCGGCGAGAATCAGTTTCGGGCTGGCGATTACGGCGCGGGCGATTGCCACCAATTGCTGCTGACCACCCGAGAGCTGGCTCGGATACAAATCCTTTTTGCCCACGATGTGGAAGCGGTCAAGCGAATCTGCCACCAGGGCGGCGCGTTCGGATTTTTTCACATCGCGATAAGAAAGCGGGACATCGAGGTTCTCCGCCACCGTAAGATCGTCGAGCAGATGATAGCTCTGAAAGACGAATCCGATATATCGCTTATTCAATTCGATGCGTTGTTTCGGATTCAGCTTGTGGACCGGATGATCCAGCAGATGGTATTCGCCCGCCCATCCGCTATCGAGCATGCCGATGATATTCAGCAGCGTCGATTTACCGGAGCCGGAGGGTCCCATGATGGTGATGAAATCGCCTTCGTTGATTTCAACATTGATGCGCCGCAGCACCCAGGTGCGGGTGGGGCCGGTCTGATAGAAGCGCTCCAGATTATTGATGCGGATTAACGGCGTCTGCATCAATTGTTCTGGTGCGCCGCGCTCTCTTCCACGATGCGCCCATCGAACATATGGATGGTGCGGTCGGCAAAGCTGGCGTAGCGCGGATCGTGGGTCACCATGCAGATTGTAGCGCCGTTGCGATGGAGTTCCTTGAGCAGCCCCATGACGGCCTCACCGTTGACGGAATCGAGGTTTCCGGTCGGCTCGTCCGCGAGCAACACCGAGGGACTGCCCGCCAGCGCACGCGCCACCGCCACACGCTGCTGCTGACCGCCCGACAGCTGCGAGGGGTAATGCTTCACGCGATGCGACATGCCCACCTTATCGAGCGATTCCATGACGGCTTTTTTGCGCTCGGACGATGGCATTCCGCGATAAGTTAGCGGCAATTCCACGTTTTCATACACATTAAGATCGCCGATCAGATTGAATGCCTGAAATATAAAGCCGATTTCGCGGTTGCGGATGCGCGCCCGCTCCTGCATTTTCAGATTGGCCACCGGCTGGCTGTTAAGCGTGTAGGCGCCGCCACTGGGAGTATCGAGAAGCCCCAGAATGGCCAGCAGGGTCGACTTGCCGCAGCCCGACGGTCCGGCAATCGAAACGTATTCGCCGCGTTTAATGTACAGGTGGATGCCGGCGAGGGCATGCGTCTCCACCTCGTCGGTCACAAATACTTTGGTAACGCCGTCCAGGCTGATCAGCGAATCGACATTGGTGGCAGTCTCCATTTTTTGCTCCTTTGTGGAACAGACGAGGACGGGCCTTCATCCGTTCGCAAATCTTAATTAAGCCGAATACGGTCGTGCGAATCCATAGCGCTCATGTCGGAGAGAATCACTTTATCCCCGACCTTGAGGCCTTCGAGCACCTCAATAGTATTTACAGACGCGCGGCCCAGCTTAACAGTCACGCGGGTAGCCGTTTTTCCATCCGGATCGTAGCGGAACATGGTCACGGTGCTGTGGGGCTGGCCGACGGTGGGGCGCCCCACGTAGACGACATCGCTAAGGCGTTCCAGATCGATGGTGCCGTCGACGCTCAGATCGGGCCGGGCTCCGGGAGGCAGCGCGCCGTCGAGCTTCACGTCCACCAGCACGGTTCCGTTGACCGCGGCCGGGTCGATACGGGTCACCTGTCCGGGAATAATTCCATTGCGCGTGTCGATGGAAGCCGCCTGGCCGATGAGGATGTCCTTGGCTTCGCTCTCGTTGATTTTCACCTGCGCCTTGAGCTTGTCCTGCTGGGCGACTTTCGCGAGAATCGAGCCCGCGGTAACGTTTTGCCCGGCTTCGAGCGGGGGCGCGGTCCCCGATGCCGACGAGGCGTTGCCCAATTGCTGCAGGGTTCCGGCGACGCCCGCGCGGACGCGCAGTTGATCCACCTGCTGCTTCTTCAGTTCGTAAACCGCTTTCAGCTGATCGATTTTCACGCGCTTGGCGGCCAGCTGCGCGTCGACCGACTGGCTGATGATGCCAAGCCGTTTCTCTTCAAGATTGTTGCGATATCCGAGCTGCTGCGCTTTGTTCTCGGAGAGCTTAACGTCGAGATCGGGGATCAGGCCGAGCTTGGCAAGTTGCCGATCGCGGTCCGCGGCGAGTTTGGCGTCGTTGAAATCGGCGGTGACCTGGGCGGCGGCGGCCTGCTTATCGAAGGTGGTGCTTTGCAGGGTGACGCTGAGGTCGGCGAGATTGGCCTGTTCCTGTTTCAGGTCGAATTCGGCCCCGAGCATGGCTTCAGTGAGGGCGGGGTTGGAGAGTTCCATGATGATGGTGTCGGGCTTAACCACGGTGCCGGGCTGAACGTAGATTTTCTCGACGCGGCCGTCGGTGACGGCGGAGATCCACACCACTTCCTCGGGGACGAGCGAGCCGAGGCCGTGGACCTGGCGCAGCATGGGGCCGCGCTTGACGGTATCCGGCCAGACCGTGCCGGCTTCCACGCTGGGCAGAGCGGGTTGCAGGCGGCTGACTCCGAAGGTAATGGCGCCCGCCGCGCCCACGAGAACCACGCCAGCGATAATCCGCCGAATCAGTTTGCGCTTTTTGACGCCTTGCCGTTGAACGTCCATGAGATTGCCCGGGGTTAAGCTGCATTGCTCACGCCAATCGTGAGACGGGCGTAAGTTGCTGCCGGTTGGGAACTTATTTAGTGTACAGGAGAAATATCCTGTTCGAGGGTGGAACAGGAGTGTCCGGTTGCGAACACCGTCCTTGCACATAAGAGCATAAAAGCCTTGGTAGATGGCTGCGTCGCGTTTCGAGAAAGCTTAGACAGCGTGGCGCAGCTCATAGCCGCACGTCCGATCTCGCGATGAACATATATAGTAAGATCGTTTCGGTTTCGCAACAGAGGGTTTATGAAACAGTGGAAGCTGGTCGCCGTTCCGGTGGGATGTCTCTTCGCGATGGTGTCCCTCATCCGTTCCCAGTCCGCACCGAACGCCGACTGGGCGGTAGTTAACGGTGGCCCCGGAGGAGCGCACTATTCGGCGCTCAAGCAAATCAATTCGAGCAACGTCAATCGGCTCAGGGTTGCCTGGACGTACGATGCCAGCGATGCGCCAGGCACGCTCGAGACCAACCCGATCGAAATCAACGGAGTTCTCTACGGCTATACTCCGGCACAGAAGGTTTTCGCGATCGACGCCGCCACCGGCAAGCAGATCTGGCTGTTCGATTCCGGTGGACCGGGGCGCGGCAATAATCGTGGGTTATCGTACTGGCGCGGCGGAGCGGATGAACGGATCTTCGCAGGCATCCGCGAGTATGTATATTCGCTCGATACGAAGACCGGCAAGCCCGATCCCAAGTGGGGGGACGGCGGGCACATCGATTTCCGCGCCGACCTCCGCGACGGCCCCACGGGCACTACCGGAGCGCTGGCGTGCGCCCCCGTCATCTACAAGGACCTGGTAATTTTCGCCGGCCGCACCAGCCAGGTGCTGCCTGCTTCACCTGCGCCCGTGCGTGCCTACGACGCGCGAACCGGCAAACTGCGCTGGCAGTTCAACACCATTCCGCATCCCGGCGAGTTCGGCTACGACACATGGCCGAAGGATGCCTGGACCTACATGGCCGGCGGTGTGAACTGGATGGGGATGAGTCTCGACGAGAAGCGCGGCATCGTCTACGTGCCGACGTCGAACACCGTCAACAACAACATCGGGCGGGATCGCCTGGGCGACAACCTTTTCGCCAACTCGCTGCTGGCGCTCGACGCCAACACAGGCAAGCGCATCTGGCACTTTCAGACGGTTAAACACGACGTGTGGGACCGTGATGTGGTGTCGCCTCCCACGCTGGTCACCGTGAAACGCGACGGCAAGGATGTCGACGCCGTGGAAATCGCCACCAAGTCGGGATACGTCTGGTTGTTCGACCGGACCAACGGCACACCGCTGTTTCCCATCGAGTACAAGAAATATCCGGCCAGCGCGATTCCCGGCGAGAAATTGTCGGAGACGCAGCCGTTTCCGACTAAACCTGCGCCTTTCGCCCGGCAGTTGCTGACCGCGGACTTGCTGACGCAGAGGACTCCGGAGGCGCACGCGGCGGCCCTCGCGCGGTTTAACAAGATGGTCAGCGCCGGCCAATTCGTGCCGCCCAGCGTCGGCGTCGATACCGTTCTGTTCCCTGGCTTCGACGGAGGCGCCGAGTGGGGGGGCGCGGCCTTTGATCAGGACAGCGGCCTGTTATATATCAATGCCAATGAAATGGCGTGGACCTATGGGCTGGCGGAGACTCCTAAACCGGGTCAGGTGGTCAGCGGCAAGGACATCTATGGGACGAACTGCGCGGGGTGCCACGGCGACAACCGGGCAGGCTCTCCGCCGGCGATTCCTTCGCTGGTGGATATCGGCAAACGCCTGAGCGCCGCTCAGATGCGGTCGACAATTCTCAACGGCCTTGGGCGCATGCCCGGCTTCCCCACGCTGCCTCCCGAGCGGATCGCCGCCATCGTTTCATATGTCAGAGACGGAGTGGAATCCACTGTTCCCGTCCCGGCGAACGCTAAGCCAGTGCCTTGGGATACGCAGTACCGGTTCACAGGATTCAACAAGTTTCTGGATATCGACGGGTACCCGGCGGTGGCGCCCCCCTGGGGAACACTGAGCGCCATCAACATGAACACCGGGGAGTACGCCTGGAAGATTCCTCTCGGGGAGTACCCGGAGCTGGCGGCCAAAGGTATTAAGGACACGGGCAGCGAGAACTACGGCGGGCCGATTGTCACGGCGGGCGGTCTGGTGTTCATCGCGGCCACACTCTACGACAACAAATTCAGGGCGTTCGATAAAGCGACCGGCAAGCTGGTCTGGGAAACTACGCTGCCGTTTGCCGGAGATGCGACGCCCGCCACTTACCAGATCAACGGGCGTCAATATATCGTTGTCGCCACCAGCAATGGACGACCATCGCCGACGCAGCGCAACGGGGGTCCACCCAAAGCTGGCGCCAGCTATGTCGCATTCGCGCTGCCTGACAGTGCGCAATGATTCGCCGCGCGGTCGGCTTGCCTCTGACCGACTGAATGGCTACACTCCTTCTTGTAAGAACGCGGGTGGATTTGTTGAGGCGCAGAGCCCATTAAGGAGAAATGATGCCCGGTTTTGCCGGATTTGATCGAAGCGACTACCCAGGCGATCAGATAATGAGCTGGTTGAAAGCCAACACCAATCTTGTCTGGTGCGGTTATTACTTAGGGCCCTCTCCGAGTCACTCGGGAACTACATGGATGACGACGCGCGCCGCGCTCGCTGCCGCCGGCTGGGGTATCGCACCCATTTACGTTGGCCAGCAAATCACCGGACCCGGCAGTCACAATCCCTCCAGCGCAACGGGCGTCACGGACGGGAACCAGGCCGCATCCCTGATGCAAAGGGAGGGATTCGCCGCGGGCTCTTTCGTCTATCTGGATTTGGAAAACGGCCCGCCCCTCACACAGCCGCTCACGGATTACGTGGCCAACTGGTGCGATACCGTTTCCGCGGCGGGATATTCGCCCGGCGTGTATTGCAGCCACCTGCTGGCTCTCACCGTTCACACGCTGCGCTCGACATGTCGTATCTGGGCGTTTAATGTCCAAACCACTCAGCCTCACCCGGTACCGAAGCCGTTTCCCGACCCCAACCCATCCGGATGTGGATACATCGGCGCGTACGCGTGGCAACTCGGTCAAAGTTGCCTGATCGCCGTAGCCCCGGCAAAGCTGTCCACGCTGGACGTTGACCTGAGCTCCGCAGTGACGCCGGACCCGGGAGCGCCTGAGCCGCCGTTGGTAGTCACTTAGCACAACTTCGTCGAAATGCCTCGTTTGACCCGCGAGATCGCCTCTCTCGCAGACCCGGCTGCGACATTCATCGAAGCTTCTTTGGCGCCGCTCGATGCGCATAGCTCGGGAACGCTCGATGAAGCGGAGACGATCCTCGCGCAATATCCTCAGCTTGCCGCGAGCAGCATCTACACCGCCGCCATCCTTGCTGACGAGGATCTGGTCCGCGCCTTCCTTGCTTGCGATCCGCTGAGTGCCACGGCGACAGGCGGAACCCGCGGCTGGGACGCGCTCACTCACTTATGCTTCTCGCGTTATCTCAGGCTTGACCGCCGGCGCTCCGAAGCCTTTGTGCGCACGGCCCGCGCTCTGCTCGATGGCGGCGCAAGTGCTAACACCGGTTGGATCGAAACCATCGATCATCCGAATCCGCGCCCGGTTCTCGAAGCCGCAATCTACGGCGCGGCCGGAATCGCCCAACACGCAGGGCTCACGCGGCTGCTCCTCGAACGCGGGGCGGATCCGAACGACGAGGAGACGCCGTACCACGTCGCCGAGACGCGCGACAATACGGTGCTGGGGATTCTGCTTGCAAGCGGCAAGCTGAACATGCGGAGCATGAGCACGCTGCTTGCGCGCAAGTGCGATTGGCATGATCTCGAAGGCCTGCAGATGGTGCTGGAACATGGCGCCGATCCGAACTGGATCACCGTGTGGGGATACGGGGCGCTCCACCATGCGATCCGCCGTGACAATAGCCTGCAGACGATCGAGCTTCTGTTAGACCATGGCGCCGACCCTTCGTTAGCGAACCGCGATGGTCTTACCGCGATCGTCATGGCAGCTCGCCGCGGTCGCGCCGATGCCCTCGATCTCTTCGAGCGGCGTGGAACCCCGATCGCATTGACCGGGGCCGACGCACTGATTGCAGCCTGCGCACGCGATCGGGAGGAAGCGATCCGCGCCCTCGCCGCGGCAGAGCCTCAAATGAAGTCGGAAGTCATTGAGCAGGGGGGAACGTTGCTGGCTCAATTCGCGGGAGTGGGGAACCTCCCGGGTGTCCGCAATCTGCTCGCGTTGGGCCTAAGCCCGGGGGCTCTTTATCGCGAATGCGATGGCTATTACGGCATAGCGAAGGACAGCACCGCGCTGCATGTCGCTGCGTGGCGCGCCAGGCCCGAAGTAGTGAGGGAGCTGATCGCGCATGGGGCGCCCGTCAACGCCACGGACGCCCAAGGCAGGACGGCACTCCAACTCGCCGTGAAAGCCTCCGTCGATTCCTGGTGGACCAACCGCCGCTCGCCCGATTCCGTCCGCGCCCTGCTCGAAGCCGGAGCATCGACCTCGGGAATCAAGTTGCCGACAGGGTACGACGAGATCGATCGATTGCTCGATCAGTATCTCTGATTAAAACCCATTTAGCCCGTCGCCCGAACGCCTCGTGGCACCACTTTCTTTTACATAAATTATCACTACTACTACAACTGAAAAATATATCGATTGAGGGGATTGACCGGTTCATGAAAGGCACTTAACATGGACGTTAAACCAAAAGAAGTAGGGCCTAATTTGATAATAGTGCTACTAATACAGTCTGTTTTAGCGATTTAATGGGAACTCGGAAAATGGAACGACAGCGAAAGCTCGATCACGCGGAAAGATGGCTTCGGGATGGATTTCAGGTCTGCCATGTGCCAGCCTACTTCGTGTCTCTCGACGTTCACATGCAGCGGGCGAGCGAGGTAATTGAAGCCGCACGCCGGCGCGGTATTCGCCTGACCTACACGCATCTGTTCGTGCGCGCCGCTGCCCTGGCGCTCGAAGCTAACCCCGATCTTCATCAAATGGTTTGCGGCAGCCGCGTTCATTCGCCCTCCCACATCGATATCGCTCTATCGGTAGCCGGCGAAACGGCAGCCGCGCCTCTGCTGGTGATCCCCGCCGCCGATCGGAAGGATTTGATCTCGATTGCCGAGGAGATTACGCAGCGGGCGCCTGAGGTGCGCGCTGCCGATCGGAGAACCATTCGGATGCTTCGCCGTTGGGGGTGGGTTTTGCCGTTCGGTTTCCTGCGTCGCGCAGTGCTTCGCGGTCTGATGCGGAGCCAGGCTTTTCGCCGCAAGGGTTCCGGCACATTTCAGGTCAGTGTGCTGACGGATGTGGACGAAGCGATGACGCCGGTTTTCAGTACGTCCGCCATGCTGGTCGCCGCCGGCGTGAAGGACAAGGTCGTGGCACTCAATGGAAAAGCGTGCGTCCGGCCGATGGTCACGCTGATATGCTGCGCGGATCATCGGGTCTGGGACGGCCAGGCGGGACAGCGCTTCCTGGTCGCGGTTCGTCAGGTTCTCGAAGGATCCACGCTGATGTCCGAACTGGATGCAGTGGGGCCGTACGCGGAACCTGTCATTACTGACCCGTAACTATCTCATAAAACAAGGCTTCCAACAAATGAAACAAATTTTAGTGTTTTTATGTAACTGTGAGTAATAGTACATTTTATTAGTCAAACCACTTCACTATGTTTATTTCAGTAACAAATACCGGTTCCCCTCGTTCGTTGGTCATGCTGGCGCCCGCGGGCGCGACCGGTGGGCGAGGCTTTAGCAATACTTCGCGCGACTACTCCTTATACAGGGACCTGCAGGGCGAAATGCAAAGGTTGCGCGGGCGCCTCTATCTCGATGACGGGGCGATCGGAAAAGCGGAATTAGCGGGCGACGGCCGCCATATTCTGGATACGGACGAACGGAGTTGGCACCTGTTGACACTCGATCGCAAAGGCGGTGTCGTGGGGTGTATACGATTTCTGCAACATTCTCGTGGAGCGCGCTTCGACGATTTGAACGTTCGCGAGGCGGCGCTGGCCGAATCGGATCAGTGGGGGGCGAGGCTGCGTTCGGCCGTGGAAGACGAACTGGCGCAGGCGCGGCAGCACGGTTTCTCTTTTGTCGAAGTGGGTGGCTGGGCGATGGCGCCGGAGATTCGCGGGACTGTGGAGTGCCTGCGCAGTCTGCTCGCCACCTATGCCTGGTCGCGCACCATCGGGGGCGCACTGGGTCTGTGCACGGCGACCGAACGCAATGGCTCGGCAGCGATTCTCCGGAAGATCGGCGGACGTTCCATTCGCTGGGACGGCGCGGCTCTGCCTGCCTATTTCGATCCACGCTTCAATTGCCGCATGCACATGCTTAGCTTCGACTCGCGCGCTCCGAACGCGAAATACGAAAGCGCCATTGACGACATCGGCAAGGGCCTCCTGAATATACCGGTAGTTTGTCCGGAGAAGACCACATGGCAAACCATCGTCCACGGATTTTCACCGGTGGCCACCGCTCCTCTTATTGCCAATCAACCTCGGGTCATACCCACGCAACCGGTGGCGCAGATCGCATGACCCGCGCGCAAACAGCTTTCCGGAGCATGCCGGCAGCCGACCGCGATCCCGCGCATCTTTTGGCGGCGGAGACCGCGACCTTCGAGACTCACCACGCGGTGCCGGCGATTTTCCGTCCGAAATCCCTCGAGGAAGTGCAGGAGTGCGTGCGCTCCGCGAACCGTGAAGGCATGGCGATTTATCCCATCAGCAGTGGGCGGAACTGGGGATACGGTTCGAGTGTGCCCGCCGCCGACCGATGCGCGTTGCTGGACCTCGGCGGCATGAATCGCA
Source organism: Terriglobia bacterium (assembly GCA_963719785.1). Lineage (GTDB taxonomy): Bacteria > Acidobacteriota > Terriglobia > Bryobacterales > Bryobacteraceae > BOG-234. The sequence goes on along the minus strand of CAVRCX010000013.1, from coordinate 384,237 downwards.
TCGTCGATTTCAACGAACGGCTGGGATATGTGACGCTCGAGCCCGGCGTGACGCAGCGCCAGCTTTACGCTTTTCTGCGCGACAGGAATTCGGGGCTGTGGATGGACGCCACCGGCTCCAGCCCCGATTGCAGCATCATCGGCAACACGGTGGAGCGCGGCTTTGGACACACCCCTTACGGCGATCATTTTGCCAACGTGTGCGGGCTCGAGGTGGTTCTGCCTAATGGCGAGATCCTGCGGACCGGGTTCGGCGGATTGCCCGGCGCGAAGGCTGCCGAGGTGTACCGCTGGGGCGCCGGCGCCTCGCTCGATGGGCTTTTCTCACAGTCGAACTTCGGCATCGTTACGCGCATGACCGTCTGGCTGATGCCCGCGCCGGAGTATTTCCAGGCGTACTTTTTTCAATCCTCGGAAGAAGATTCGCTCGGGGAATTTATCGAAGCATTGCGGCCGCTGCGCATGTCGGGAACGCTGCGCAGTACGGTTCACATCGCCAACGATTATAAAGTGCTGAACGGCATCCGGCAGTTTCCCCGGGACGAAGCGCGTCCCTTAACGCGGGAGGCGATGAAGCGCTACCGGAGCGAACTGAAGTTCGGGCGCTGGAGCGGTTCCGGAGCTCTCTACGGCACCCGCCGGCAAGTGGCGGAAGCGCGGCGCTTGTTACGGCTGGCGCTCAAAGGGAAAGCGCGGAAGCTGCAATTTCTCGACGATCGAACCTTGGCCCTGGCCGCGCGATTCGCCACGCCTTATCGATGGATCACCGGGTTGGATCTGGCCGGCACGCTGGAACTGGTACGGCCGGTCTTCGGTCTGATGAAAGGCGTTCCGACCGACGCCATGCTGGCCAGCGCTTACTGGAGCAAGAAAACTCCCGCGCCCGCGGACGCCCATCCGGACCGGGATGGATGTGGTCTCATCTGGTCCGCGCCGGTGGCCCCCGCCGATGGCAAGAGCGTGACGGAACTGGTGACGATCGCGGAATCGACGCTGCTGACGCACGGTTTCGAGCCCATGATCTCGCTCACTATGATTACCGAGCGCGCGGTTGCCTGCGTGATTACGATTGCGTATGACCGGAACGAGGAGGGTGAAGACGGCAAGGCCATGCGCTGCTATGAAAATCTGCAACAGCGCTTGACGGCGTGGGGATATTATCCGTACCGGCTCGGCATTCAGTCGATGGATCTGTTGAAGGCGGATACGGGGCGGACCGCTTTCCTCCGGGCTCTGAAAGGCGCCGTGGATCCGAACAACATACTCGCTCCCGGGCGCTATCTGGCGGAGCGTTAGATGGTGGACTTTCAGGCGGAGGACCGGAGGGCGCGCGAGATGCTGCGGGATCTGCAGGCGCCGCGTCCGCGCGTATATTGGGTGGACCTGCTGGTCACGGCTGTGGTCGGATGGCTGGCCTTCGGCGCGGCGGCGTCAATGCCGCTTTCCCCGGAGATGTTTCTGTGCGCGGCTTTGGCGGCGCTTGCGTTGTACCGGGGGCTCAGCTTTATCCATGAGATCAGCCACATCAACCGTTCCTCGCTCAGAGGATTCGAACGGGTTTGGAATATTCTCTTCGGGTTTCCGCTGCTCCTTCCGTCATTCACCTACCTGGGTGTGCACCAGGCGCACCATAACCTGAGCACTTACGGGACGGCGCGCGATCCCGAATATCTTCCCTTTGCGCAATCGCGGCGCATGACGATTGTCTTCGCGCTCGAAAGCGTGCTGATTCCCGGCATACTGCTGCTGCGCTTCCTCGTCGCCGCGCCGGTCGGACTGCTTCTGGCTCCATGGGTTCCGCGAGTCGAACGCTGGCTGGCGGTGCATGCTTCATCGGTCACGATGAATTTCACCTGGCGGCGCGAAGTTACGGCGGAACTGTTGCGGAAAATGCGCCGCGACAGCATGCTGATTCTGCTCGTCTGGGGCGCGGCAATCGCGCTGCTGCCTGCCCGCGTGTTTTTTGTTTGGTTCGGTGTGTACGGCGCCGGCAGCTTTATCAACACACTGCGGACGCTGGCAGCGCACAGATATGAGGGCAACGGCGAGCCATTCGACCGGCGCGGCCAGTTGCGCGATTCGATCGATACGCCCGGCGCCTGGTGGACGGAGCTGTGGGCGCCTGTGGGTCTGCGCTACCACGCGTTGCATCATCAGTTTCCCGGCCTCCCTTACCACAATCTCGCGGAGGCGCATGGCCGCCTGGTCAGCGTTTTGGGGAGCGATTCGATCTACCGCGCGTCGGTCAGTCATGGCCTTCTCACCTCACTCGGAAACCTTCTGCGCCTTAGAACTCGGTGGGGCAGATTTCCGATCTGCCCTGATGGGCCTCCGGCCCACGAAGGCTCATGAAAACAATTGCGCGCCATGTGGGGGCATTCAAACAGGTTGGTAACCTACGGCCGCTTGGTAATCGGCCTCCGCGGGTGTGTTCCAACCTACAGGACTGGCGACAACGTGTTTCAACGGTGCCCGCTCTCTTCTGGGCAGGCTCGGACAGGGATTAGGTCCCGGAAAGTGAGCTAGCATTGCATTTCGGCGTCATCAGTCCGCCGGTGGCAGGCCACATTCATCCTTTCGGCGCGCTGGGCCGCGAGTTGATGGAACGCGGTCACCGCGTCAGCTTCATGCATATGCCCGATGTGGCCGATCGCATCCGCCGCGAGGGGTTGGAATTTATTCCTATCGGGCACGCCGATCATCCGAAGGGCTCGCTGGCGCAGTCGCTCACCGCTCTTGGACAATTGAAAGGTCTGCGAGCTCTGCGCTTTACTATCGCCGCCGTGGCAGGAACCACTGAGATGATGCTGCGCGACGCTCCCCTGGCAATCGCCGACGCCGGGATCTCGGCGCTTCTGGCAGATCAGATGGAGCCGGCGGGCGGGACGATTGCCGAACATCTCGGAATACCCTTCGTTACCGTGTGCAACGCGTTGGCGATCAATCGCGAACCGCATGTCCCCCCGGCGTTCACTCCGTGGCGCCCGCGAGAAACATGGTGGGCGCACCTGAGAAACAGTTTGGGATACGCTGCCAGCGATCGGCTGACTCAACCGATTTCAAGAGTAGTGAACCGCTACCGCCGCGCATGGAACCTGAAAGCCCTCGATTCGCCCGACGATTCTTTCTCGCCGCTGGCGCAGATCAGTCAGCAGCCCGCGCTCTTCGATTTTCCTCGGCGGCGCTTGCCCGCGCACTTCCACTACGTGGGGCCGCTCAGAAAGCCATTGCCGGCCGCGATTCCTTTTCCGTGGGAGAGGCTCGACGGGCGTCCGCTGATTTATGCGTCCCTCGGAACATTGCAGAACAGCCGCTTCGAATTATTCCGCTGCTTCGCCGAGGCTTGCCGAGAGCTGGACGCTCAGTTAGTAATAACTCATGGCGGCGGCCTCACCGACGCAGAGAGTTCCCGGTTACCAGGCAATCCTCTGGTAGTTGCTTACGCTCCGCAAAGGGAAGTTATGGCGAGGGCGAGACTTACTTTGACTCATGCGGGGCTGAATACAGTTCTCGATTCCCTGACTTTCGGCGTTCCATTAGTCGCGGTGCCGATCACTTACGAGCAACCAGCCATCGCCGAGCGCGTGCGCCGGTTGGGAGCAGGAGAAGCGATTCCGTTGGCGGGTCTGAACGCGCACAACCTGCGGGAAATTATACGCCGAGTTTTGTCGACTGATTCATACCTCGACAACGCCCGGCGCGTGGCTGATGCCATCCGCGAGGCCGGCGGAGTGGGCAAAGCGGCGGATATCGTAATCGACGCGATCAGATAAAGACGAAAAAGGGACCGGGTAACTCGCATTACCCCGTCCCTCCGGCTTACCCGAATGACTTCGGGTGACTCCTCCGTTGATATACCCGCCCGTGTTCCGGCTGTCTGAACCGACAGCTCTGTTATGAATTTGTATTACGCCGGTGGCGCCGTCCCGCCAGCCCGGCGATTGCCACCATGGCTATACCGATAAGCAACATTCCCATGGTGCCGGGTTCCGGTGCGGCCGTAAAGTTGGCCGAAAAATTAGTCGTGAAGGAACCGGGCGACCCTTGTATATCGGCAAGAATCTGCTCATAACTGGTGCCATCGACTGTTTCCGAAAAGCTCCCCGTGAATGCAGTCGTGCCGCCGCTGGCCAGATTCACGACATTACCCGCAACACCGAAAGAGAGCACCGCGTCAATCGTCGATCCGGAGGCCTGGTCGATCAGGTTGAATGGCGAATTGGGAAGCTGGCAGGTGTTCCCTGCCGCTGCGTTGGAGGCGACATCCGTGCAGCCAGCGCCGTGGTTGCCGATGTTTGACGGGTTGATGTAAGTGAGATTAAGCTCGAAATCGAGTCCGCCGGTGTCAAACGTGATAAACGGAGTCACCGGCGTGGCCAGTGTTCCCGTCAGGGGCCCACCGGTCAAACTGGTAATGGTGCCGGTATCGGGTGAACCGACCATTCCCGTGTTGAGTGCCATGAAACCACCCGTGTTATTGAAAGGGTCGGCTTCGAGGTTAATCGATCCCATGGGATTAAATTCAATCGCTGTCGACGTGACCGTGACATTCCCATTAACGAAGAGCATTCCCGTCAGGGGGGAGGCCGCGGCCCCGCCGGCAAATAAACCTCCGAAGAGGATGGCGGCGACATATGGAGCCGTATGCTTCAAAACCTTGCGCATCTGTTGTGTTTCCTCCACACTACAATCGTTTGGCAGTTTCACTTATTCGGCGAAAGCACCTACTCAGGACTTTAAACAGTGCGACTATTCCGGACAACATAGAATATTTTCACTGTGTTCGCTGGTTACTTATCCCGTAAACAAGGGACATTAAGCGTGCGATTTCTCGCGGTAGATTGGACAAATACACCTGATTCTGTAAGGCATCGTACTGGTGCGGTAAACGCTACGAACCCAAACGCTGGCGGCAACTCAGTCTCCACTTGGTCGGTTCAGTACCCCGGGTAAGAAATACACTGCGCTTCACTGTCTTTGCTGGATTAGTGATGTACTCTGGAGATGCTTTGACGCGTACAATCGCCCTCGCATTTGCGGTGTTCTCGCACGCCTTCGCACAGAACGGCTTAAAAGATCAGCCGCTGCGCCCGCCCGCGGTACCTCTGGCGGTTCACGATCCTTATCTGAGTGTGTGGTCGATGGCCGACCACCTGACCGACGAGAACACCAAACACTGGACCGGTGCCGAGCAACCGCTGGCGTCGCTGATCCGCATCGATGGCAAGACGTTTCGCCTGATGGGGCGCGATCCGGCCAGTATTCCGGCCCTCGCGCAGCAGAGCGTCGAGGTGCTTCCCACTCGCACCATCTATGCTTTCGAGGGTTCCGGGATTCACCTCGAGCTGACGTTCCTCACTCCGGCGCTGCCCCAGGATCTGGACGTTCTCTCGCGGCCATTGACGTATATCGTCTGGAACGTGCACTCGATCGACAGCGGCCAGCACGAGGTAGCCATTTACTTCGATACCTCGGGCGCCTTGGCGGTCAATACTCCCGACGAGCCGGTTACCTGGGGACGCTTCGACCTGGCGGACGGGATGCGCGCGATGCGCATCGGATCGCAACAACAGCCGGTTCTTGAAAAAGAGGGCGACCGGATTCGCATCGATTGGGGCTACCTGTATGTGGCGGCTTCCGCGGAAGCACATCCGGGTGAAATTATGGGGAGCTTGACGGCAGCGCGGGCCGAGTTCGCGGGCAGTGGAAAGCTCGCAGGCAACGACGATCCTGAGACCAGCGCTCCTCAAAACAGCGGACCGCGAGGCCTCGCCATCGCCCTGCCGTTCGGTTCTGTCGGGGCGGCGCCGGTGTCGCGACATATTCTGCTGGCTTACGACGACATCTGGTCGTTGACCTTTCTGGAACGGCGGGTGCGGCCTTACTGGCGGCGCGATGGGGCAACGGCCGCCGATCTGCTGACAAAGGGCGAGAGGGACTTCCCTTCCCTGACGCGCAGCGCCGAAGAATTCGATCGCGCGTTGATGGCCGATTTGCGCAAGGCTGGCGGAGAACGCTTCGCCCGTATGGCTGCGCTCGCCTACCGGCAATCCATCGCCGCGCATAAACTGGCCGTGGACGCCGATGGAACGCCGCTCTTTTTTCCCAAGGAAAATTCTTCGAACGGCTGCATCGATACGGTGGATGTTTTCTATCCCAGCTCGCCTTTGTATCTTCTATTGAATCCGAAGCTGCTCGAAGCTTCGGTGGCGCCGATTCTCGAATATGCGGAACTGCCGCGCTGGCATTTTCCGTTCGCGCCGCACGATCTGGGCCGCTATCCACACGCCGATGGACAAGTCTACGGAGGCCGGGAGAAGACGGAAGAGAATCAGATGCCAGTCGAAGAATCGAGCAACATGCTGATCCTTGTGGCGGCTCTCGCAAACACGGAAGGCAACGCGGATCTCGCCCAACGGCGTTGGGCGCTGCTCACTAAATGGGCGGCATATCTGAGAGAGAAGGGGCTCGATCCCGAGAATCAGCTTTCGACCGACGACTTCGCCGGGCATCTCGCACACAACGCCAATCTGTCGATTAAGGCGATCGTGGCGCTGGGGGCTTATGCGCAGTTGGCCGAAAAGCTGCGCCATACGGATGATGCCGCTGCATACCGCAAAACGGCTGGAGATTTCGTCACCCGCTGGATGCAGATGGCGCTTGACGGCGACCATTATGTGCTGGCTTTCGACAAGCCGGGAACATGGAGCCAGAAATACAACCTGGTGTGGGATAAAGTTCTGGGCCTGAACTTGTTTCCGGCCGAAGTGGCGCAGAAGGAAATTGCGTTCTACAAAACGCACCAGAACAGATACGGATTGCCGCTCGACAACCGTTCGCAATACACGAAACTCGACTGGATCTACTGGACGGCGGCGCTCACTGATTCACTATCCGATTTCGACGCGTTGATCGACCCCACTTACAACTTCGCCAACGAATCGCCAACACGTGTGCCGTTGAGCGATTGGTACTGGACGCAGGATGCTAAACAAAGAGGCTTCGAGGCGCGCTCGGTGGTCGGAGGGTTGTTCATGAAGATGCTGACGGACGATTCGCTTTGGAAGAAGTGGCTGGCAGCCAGGTTCTGAACACGTCGCACATGGACCGGGAGTTGCGGTTCGGTACCACATTCCGCTCGGCACGCTGCGTGACTGGGAACAGGGACGCTGTGAACCGGATCAGCCAGCCCGCGCCTATTTGACCGTTATTGCCCACGACCCCGAAGGCGTGAAACGCGACTTGGGCGGATAAGATGCGTCGGAAAATTACTTACATCGCACGGTAATTTCGTATCCAGTACTACTATGGTGTCAGTGGCAGAAGTGTTCTGCCATAGTTTAACCATCAGCAGGAGAAAATGAACCAACCTCCAGGTTTATCTCTGGCACCACCTGCGTGGAGAAATTCTAAAGCGATCTGCGCGCTCGCCGATGGGGAGCGTCATTTGGGTCACGCCCTGAAGATCGGCGGACGCTGGCACGCGTTCGACGCCACGCAATTCAACGACGAATCGAATGGATTTCGATCCGTCGGCACCTTCGCGAGCCTCTCCGCTGCGAAAGAAGCAATCGAGCACAGCCTCGGCCTCGGGTCATTCGCTCTGGCCGTCGGCGCATAAAAAACCAGCCGCGTTTGTTCCCTCCAGGACAGACGCGGCTACCGTCGCACGTTTCCCGGAGAGGTAACAGGACCAGGTTCGCTCCTGACGGAGGTGTGAAACGACGCACCAGGTCATACAATAGAATTTGGCTGCAACCTAAAATTCATGCTCACCTCCAAAGAGAAGTCCGACACCAAGCGTCTCCCGATGATGCCGATCCGGGACGTGGTCATCTTTCCTTATATGATGACCCCGTTCGTGGTGGGCCGGGAATCGAGCGTCCGTGCTCTCGAAGACGCCATGGCGGGCGACAGGAAGATCTTTCTTGCCACCCAGCATGACGCTTCGACCGACGAACCCAAGCCGAACGAGATCTTCAGCGTCGGTTGCGTAGTTAATATCGTGCAGAGTCTGAAGCTTCCCGACGGCAATATCAAGGTGCTGGTCGAGGGAGTGGAGCGCGCCAAGGTGGTTTCGGTGACCGACGACGAAGGCTTCTTCCGCGCCGTGGTCCGAACGTTCAATTTCAAGGTGGAGCAGGGCCAGCAGCTGGAAGCCCTGACCGGCCGGGTTACGTCGCTCTTCGAACAATACGTCAAGCTGAGCCAGAATCTGAACTACGAGACCATGGTGGCGGCTATCCGTGTGGACGATCCGGGCAAGCTCGCCGATACGGTGGGCGCTAATCTGCAGCTCACCATCGAAGAGAAACAGGAACTGCTCGAAATCTTCGATCCCATCGATCGCCTGACGCGCGTGGCGGAGATGCTCGATATCGAAATCGAGAAGCTCAATGTCGACCGCACCATCCAGGGCCGCGTGAAGCGCCAGATGGAGAAGGCGCAGAAAGAATATTACCTCAACGAAAAGATCAAGGCCATCCAGAAAGAACTGGGCCGCGGCGAGAAGAGCGAGCTCGATGAGCTGAAGAAGCGCATCGAGATGTCGGGCATGACGAAGGACGCGCATGAGAAGGCCATGGCCGAGCTCAAGCGCCTGGAGAACATGCCGCCCATGTCGGCCGAGTCGACGGTTTCGCGTAATTACCTCGACTGGCTGCTGGCCGTGCCGTGGAAGAAGAAATCGAAGGAAATCCGCGAGTTGAAGTTTGCCGAGGAAGTGCTCGAATCCGATCACTACGGTCTCGAAAAGATCAAAGAACGCATTCTTGAATTCCTGGCTGTGCGGCGCCTCGTGAAGAATCCGCGGGGTTCGATTTTGCTGTTTGTCGGACCTCCCGGCGTGGGTAAGACTTCGCTCGGCATGTCGGTGGCGAAGGCGACCGGACGCAAGTTTGTACGGATGTCGCTGGGCGGCGTGCGCGACGAAGCGGAGATCCGCGGGCATCGTCGCACTTACATCGGCGCGCTGCCGGGCCAGGTAATTCAGATGATGAAGAAGGCGGGCACGCGCAACCCCGTCTTTATGCTCGATGAGATCGACAAGATGTCGACGGACTTCCGCGGCGATCCGTCTTCGGCGCTGCTTGAAGTGCTCGATCCCGAACAGAATCATATGTTCGTCGATCACTACCTCGACGTGGAATACGATCTTTCGCAGGTGTTCTTTATCGCCACCGCCAACGTGCTCCACACCATTCCGCCGGCATTGCAGGATCGTCTGGAAGTGATCCGGCTGTCGGGCTATACGGAACTCGAGAAGTTGGAAATCGCCAAGCGGTTTTTGGTCAAGAAGCAGATGGAAGCGGCGGGCCTCAACGCCGAGCAGATTCAGTTCACCGAGGAAGGCCTCTCGAATCTGATCCAGTACTACACGCGCGAGTCGGGCGTGCGCAATCTCGAACGCGAGATCGGCAATGTGTCGCGCAAGATCTCCCGCAAGATTGTCGGCAAGGATATTAAAGAGAAGGCCGTGGTCAACGCCAACAAAGTCGCCGAACTGCTGGGTCCGGCCAAGTTCCGCGACACAACCACGGAGAAGCACAACGAAGTGGGCGCGACCACCGGCCTGGCATGGACCGAAGTGGGCGGCCAGATTCTGACCACGGAATGCATCCTGATGGAAGGCAAAGGCAAGCTTACGGTTACTGGCAAGCTTGGCGACGTGATGCAGGAATCGGCGCAGGCGGCGTTTAGTTATATCCGCTCGCGCGCCCATCAGTTGGGCCTGCCGCGCGATTTCTATCGCAATCTCGACGTTCACCTGCATATTCCGGAAGGTGCGATTCCCAAGGATGGTCCGTCCGCCGGCATTACCCTCGCCACCACCATCTGCAGCGCCCTGACTAAGATTCCAGTGCGCGGCGACGTCGCGATGACGGGCGAAATCACCCTGCGCGGCAAGGTTCTTCCTATCGGCGGCCTGAAGGAAAAACTGCTGGCGGCGCATCGGCACGGCATTAACGAAGTGATCGTCCCGCAGGAGAATCAAAAAGATCTGCCGGACATCCCCGAATACATCCGCAATCTGATGAAGCTCCACTTTGTGGATCACATGGACGAGGTGCTGCACATCGCGCTCGAACGCGATCTGGTAGCGCTGCCGATGACCCCGACGACGGTGGATATCCCGGTGCAGCCGGAAATCGACCGGGCTCACTAAAAGCGCGTCTTCAAATATGGAATGGCTCGTCAACGCTGTCGCGCTGCACGGCTATTCCATACTGTTCTTCGTGGTTCTGGCGGAGTCCCTGGGCATGCCTGTTCCAGCTGCGCCCGCATTGCTGGTGGCAGGCGGCGCCAGTGCGCGTGGGACTCTGCAGCCCGGCGAGAGCCTGGCCTGCGCCATCGGCGCCATGCTGATAGGCGATAACCTGATGTTCCTGATGGGCCGCTACACGGGCTGGTGGCTGCTGAGCGCGCTATGCAGGGTATCGATGAATCCCGAAGCGTGCATTCTGCGCTCGGCCGATTCCTTCTATCGGCGTGGCCGCATCATTCTGCTGTTTGCGAAATTCCTGCCCGGCCTGAACACCATGGCGGGCCCACTGGCCGGCAGCATGAACATGCCGGTCGCACAGTTCCTCGCGCTCGATTCGGGCGGCGCGTGCATTTACATCCTGGCGTACTTTGGCGCGGGGTTTATTTTCAGCGATTTTCTGGCGGCGATCATGCGCAGTTATTCGACCTTCGGCAGCGCGGCCGCGTGGGGTATTGGCGCGCTGTTCGCGCTCTGGCTGGGCAATCGGTTCCGGCTCTGGTGGAAGGCGCGCAATGAGAATCCTGTGCCGATGATTTCCCCGGAAGAAGCCGCCGCCCGAACCAATGTGGCGATTTTCGACGTGCGCAGCCATGGCTATTACGACCATGGCACAGTGCGCATTCAGGGCTCGTCGCGCCTCGAACCTAATGCGCTGGGCGATTATATCGACACTCTGCCGAGAGACCGGGAGATTGTTCTTTACTGCACGTGCATTCGCGAGGCCACGGCGGTGCGTGTGGCGCGCATGCTGGCGGAGCGCGGCATTCCGTCGGCGGTCATCGAAGGCGGGTTGAGTGCCTGGAAGAAGGCGCTGCTGCCGCTTGAGCCGGTGCCGGCGGATGAAGTGGTTCCGCTGCCGAAATTCTCGTAAGCGACTTTTTTCGTGCGCCGTCGTATATAGAAAACAGGTATATACAACCATGGATTCGTTGCGCGCCGACATCGTCTTCGGCTGGCGGCAGGTGAAGAAAAACGGGGTCACCTCCGCGGCGGCCATCCTGTCGCTTGGCTTGGCCATCGGGGCATGTACCTCGGCTTTCCGTCTCATCGATGCACTGCTCCTGCGGCCCTTGCCGGTGGCGGAGCCCGAACGGCTGCACGTGGTCGCGTTTCAAGGGTCGGGTCCGGATCCGGGCGACATGGAGTACGACTCCTGCTCCTATCCCATGTTCACCCGCATGCGCGAGGCCGTGAAGGCGCAGGCCGAACTGGTGGCCGTTTCCTACGCGGATCGGGCCGACCTGACCTATGGATCCGATCAGGAGATGGAGCGCGCCCACCTGCAATACGTATCGAGCTGGATGTTCTCGACGTTCGGCCTGCAGCCCGCGCTCGGCCATCTGCGCACCGAACGCGATGCCGTGATTTCGTTCGACTATTGGGCGCGGCGCTTTGGACGCGATCCTCACATAATCGGCCGCCGCTTTCGCATGGGCGATACGCTGTTCGAGATTATCGGCGTAACCGGCGAGCGCTTCACGGGAACCGAGACCGGCACCGTCACCGACATCTTCCTCCCCATGGCGATGAAGAACCCGCGCACCCTCGCGAGCTATAACAATTTCTGGCTGCGGACGTTTGTCAAGCTAAAGCCCGGCGTGGCTCCGGAGGCAGTATACGACAGGCTGAACGCCACCTACCGCACCATCCAGGCGGAACGCGCAGCGGGATTCGTCAACATGTCGCCACAGCGCCTGGCGATATTCCAGGAAAAGCTGCTGCTGTTGCCCGCGGCGGCCGGGCGCTCGAATATGCAGCGGGATTATCGCCGTGCCCTCGCGGCCCTGGCGATTCTGGTGGCTCTGGTGCTGCTGATCGCGTGCGCCAACATGGCCAATCTGATGACCGCACGGGCATCCTCGCGGACCCGCGAAATGGCCTTGCGGGTATCGATCGGCGCGGGCCGGGGAAGGCTGGTGCGGCTGGTTCTGATGGAAAGCGCCTGGCTGGCAATGTTCGCAGCTCTCGTCGGCGGGCTTCTGGCGTGGCGGGCCGCGCCGCTGGTCCTCGGCATGATCAATCCGCCGGACGATCCTGCGCGATTGCCGCTGCCGGCCGACTGGCGCGTGCTGGCATTCGGCGTGGCGCTGGCGGCTGGGGTGACCTTTCTCTTTGGCCTGATGCCGGCGCTGCGCGCTTCCGCGGTGAAGCCGGCCAGTGCGCTGAAAGGGGGGGAAGATCCTCACTCGCGCCGGCGGCTGATGCATGGGCTGATCGCCCTGCAGGTGGCATTCTGCTTTCTGGTGCTGTTTGTCGGCGGTTTATTCGTCGCTACCTTCGATCGTTTGTCGCATCTGCCCACCGGCTTTTCATCCGAACGGATTCTTAACCTCGAAACGGTCACGCGCCACCCACAGCTTCCCGCGTATTGGGATCAGGTGGCGGCGGATCTGCGCGCGGTTCCCGGCGTCGAACGGGTTGCTCTGACGGGTTGGCCCATGATGAGCGGCGAGTCGAATGTGGACGATGTTTCGATCGATGGCGCTCCGCCTTCGGAAGTCTTCGCGGATTTCCTTAGCGTTTCGCCCGGTTGGGCGGACACGATGAGGATTCCGCTGATCGACGGCCGGGACTTTCGCCCGTCGGACGTGAACCCCGGGGTCGCCATCGTCAATCGGGCTTTCGCGAAACAATTTTTCAATGGCGCAGACCCAACTGGAAAGTGGTTCGAGCGTGTGGACCCGGCGGGCCGGCGGGTTCGCATACAGATTGTGGGTTATGCGCCCGATGCCCGGTCGCGGGATCTGCGTCGGCGCCAGGCGATCCGGCCGACGGCGTGGATTCCCTTTTATTCGGCGGATGCGAATGGTGTTTTGAAGCCGGCCAGCCGCGGTACGTTTGTTGTGCGCACATCGGGCAGCGATCCCCTGCCATTGGCTCCGGCGTTACGCCAGGCGGTCTCGCGCGGACGCACTGAATTCTTCGTGGAAAATATCCGCACGCAGTTGGAGATCAGCCGGGCACAGACGGTGCGGGAACGTTTGCTCGCCGTCCTTGGGGTCTTCTTTGCGGGGGTCGCGCTGCTGCTGGCTGGCGTCGGATTATACGGCGTGCTCGACTACTCGGTGCTGCAACGCCGGCGAGAGATCGGGATCAGGATGGCCATCGGCGCCAGATCCGGCGAGATCGCACGGCGCGTTACGGAGGATGTATTTTCCATGGTGCTGTTGGGAGGGGTCTGCGGGTTGGGGCTGGGTATGGTTTCGGCGCGCTATCTCGCAGCGCTGTTTTACGAAGTGAAGCCCACCGATGCCGGCGTGCTGGCGGTTCCGTCGCTGGCGATTTTGGCAGCGGCTTTAATTGCCGCGCTGCCGGCGGTAATCCATGCGGTCCGGATCGATCTGGTGCAGGCGTTGCGCGCGGAATAATTTCCGGCTACTGCGCGCCCCACTTGACCGTGAAATCGCCTTCTTCATCCACCACCGTGTAATCGGGCGGCGGCTGAAAGAGGCTGGCGGAGGGCTCGTCGCGGCTGATATTAATGAGCTTCTGGGTGCTCTCTCCGCTGCGCGGATCGCTCGACTTACTCAGGACCATCACATGCAGCTCGGGCGACATCCAGATTTCACTCACGTTGGAGATCGGGCGGTCATTGCCCTGCGAATTTACCGGCCATGTCGTGGTGTGACGAGTGCCCTCCGCCAGAACGCCTTCGATGGTTTGCGTTCCCAACTTCTCGGTGGACATCTCGGGACGCGTCTCCGCGGACTGCTGTCCGATGTAGCCGCCAACGCTCGCCGTTGCCGTCGCGACGCCGGTCGCGGAGATGCTGCCGCCCAGCACTCCAGTCCTGACCATGGTGGCGCCCACTGCCGGCCCGGCGGCCCTTTGCTGCAAGGAAACCACGCGCTGCCGATGTGCCACCTTGTTAATCGTGTCGAAGGTGTACTTGATCTGCGCTACGGGGTCGTTAATTTCTACGATGACGTTCGGGTCGTTGGCGCGCCCGTCGAGAATCATGCCACGCATAATCGGCATCTCGGTACGCGTGCGGCCCAGCGAATCGCGGTAAAACTTCATCAGTTCCTGGCGCTGAGTGATGTGCGTTCCATCGGCCAGAGTCTGCACATGTTCGCTGACTTGCTCGGCTGAATACGGAGCTCCGGTGACCGCCGCACCGAACGACATGGGCGCACCGAAGTGCGCGGAACCGCTGGGGCCGCTCACGGAGGGTCCCATGGATATGGAGGTTTGCAGCTGGCCGGCAAGGCCCGAGGCGCAAATCGCCATTAATACGTATGCATTACAGTGAAATCGCATGCGAATTACCGAAACCCTCCCCGTTCCGCTCCCCACTTGATGGTGAAGTCGGATTCTTCATCCACCACCGTGTAATCGGGCGGCGGCTGGAACAGGCTGGCGGAAGGCTCGGCCCGGCTGATGTGAATGAGCTTCTGAATGTTCTCGCCGCTGCGCGGATCGTTCGACTTACTCAGGATCGTCACTTTTAGTTCAGGCGACGTCCATATCTCGCTCACGGCGGATATGGGGCGGTCGTTACCCTGCGAATTCACCGGCCATGTGGTGGTGTGGCGGGTGCCCTCCGCAAGGACACCTTCGATGGTCTGGGTTCCCAGCTTCTCATCCGACATTTGCGGGCGTGTCTCCGCGGATTGCGCCGGCAGCATGACGCCTTGACCGATTCTCCCTGTGCTGTCGCTGACAGTCGTGGCGCCGGTTGACGAGACGGTGCCTCCCATCACTCCGCTCCTTACGTACGGAGTACTGAGTTCGGATCCGGCGGGCCGCTGCTGCGGGGAGGCCACACGCTGCCGGTGAGCCACATGGTCGCCCCGGTCGAGAAGAAACGTGTATTTGAGTTGCGCCACTGGATCGGTAATTTCCACCACGGTCGGAGAATCGGTGGCGCGCCCATCGAACGTCATGCCGCGCATGATTGGTCTCTCGGTGCGCGTGCGGCCCAGCGAATCGCGGTAAATCTTCGAAGCCGCCTGCTTCCGCGAGATGTGCGTGCCATCGGCCAGGGTCTGGATCTGTTCGATGACCTCTTCGCCCGCATAGGGCGCGCCAGAGACCACGTTGCGCATGGAGAACGGCATAGCCGGCGCGAAGCGTGCCGTGCCGCTGGGGCCATTGGCAGAGGACCCAATCGACCCGGAGACCTGGATCTGCCCGAAGGCGCTGGCGACGCAAAATACGATTAAGACGGAGGCTTTCAGGTGAAATCGCATGCGAATTCCTCTACAGAGAGTTTAGCTCCAATGCGGCTTGCGGGATGTCACGGTTTTCAGGTTCAGCGTTGCAATACAGAAAGTACTTTACATCATGAAGTTCGTAACGTAAACTAATCGAGTGACGGTCTTCGATTTGCTGTTTCTGGCCCTCCTTTTCTCGGGCATCAGCTCACTCGGCGTAGCAGCTGTTTCGGCATTCCGTGGCCAGCGAACTCGCGCATTGACGATCCTCGGCAAAGTCGGCGCTGGTGCCGCGACTTATGTGGGGACGGTCTACCTGATCACGGCACTCTCAAATCGGGTTGAACTACGGGTCGGCGAAGCGCAATGCAGCGACGATTGGTGCATCGCAGTAGACAGTGTGAAACGGACGCCAATGAACGTGATCGCGATCTACGACGTTACACTGCGTATTTTCAGCCGTGCTCGACGCGTGGCGCAGCGTGAACTGGCGGCGAAGGACGTGTACCTGGTGGACGCTGCCTGGAAACGATACAATCCGGTTCTTACAGGGCGGGAACTACCGCTGAATACCTTGTTGCAGCCGGGCGAGTCGGTTACGACCAGTCGCCGGTTTGAATTACCCGCGGACAATCGGAGGATCGGCCTGATGGTCGATCGCAGGGCACCGCCATTCTGCTTGATCATTGGCGAGTGCGGCGCGTTTCATAAAGGCACTATTGTGCGGCTTGATTGATGTCGCGGTTTTCCAGGATCTTTTCCCGATAACCCCATTTGGCGACATTGATCATGGCTCGCCCGACTTGTTCGGTGGTGGTTATGGAATCGGGAAAGAGTTCTTTGAGCGTGGGCAGAAACAACGCCGTCACCGCGTAACCAACCCGGTAGAGCGCAGTTTTCGATTTGATTCCGTGCAGCGGCTGAATGGCGCCGGGACGGAACATATAAGCCGCTTTGAACGGCAGACGGAACAGGGCATTCTCGGTCTTGCCCTTGACTCGCGCCCACATGGTACTTCCCTGCTCGCTGCTGTCCGTTCCCAGGCCGGATACGTAGATGAACGTCATCCCTGGATTTAAAGAAGCGAGCAATTGTGCCGCGTTCACGGTTATTTCATAGGTAATGCGGGAATAATCCGCTTCTTTCATGCCGACCGAGGAAATCCCGAGGCAGAAGAAGCAGGCGCCGAAGCCCGTCAGGTCGCCGGCCATGGCGCTGAAATCAAGGAAGTCCGGGTGGACGAGTTCGCGGAGTTTGTCATGTTTCTGGCCGGTCGCCGTGCGGACGATTGAGACTACGGATTCCACGCTGGGGTCGAGCAGGCACTCGCGCAGGACGCCCTGCCCAACCATGCCGGTGGCGCCAAAGAGAATAACCTTCATTTCTTCCTGAGAGCCTCCAGCTCTTCCAAAGTGCGCGGCCAATCCGATCCCAGGAGTCGCGACAAACCGCGATCCGCCAGCACCTTCCCCCCAGTCTGGCATCGCGCGCAGTAGTTGGTCTCATTATCGGCGTAGCGAATGCGCAGGACTTTCTCACCGCATCGGGGGCACGGCTGGCCGTACTTCCCGTGCACCGCCATATCCTCACGGAAAGCGGTGACCTTCTCGGGGAAACCGGTGCCGGCTTCGGCGCGCAGACGGTCGATCCAGAGTTCGAGTGTTCTCTGCGTGGCGTCGAAAAGCCGGTCCCACTCTTCGTCCTTCATCTTTTGCGTTTGCAGGATGGGGGACAGGCGGGCGGCGTGAAGAATCTCGTCCGAGTAGGCGTTGCCGATGCCGCTGAGCAGTCGCGGATCGGTAAGCGCCCTTTTCAGAGTGTGATTTTCAGCGGTGAGGGCGGCACGAAATGCGGCCTGATCAGCGCCCAGGACGTCGATGCCGCCGGGGTCCATCGAGCGCAGTCCCTCCTCGCCGCGGACGACGTGAAGTGAAGCTCGCCGCTTTGTGCCCGCCTCGGTGAGCGTCAGGGTTCCGTTAGGGAAATAGAACGCCGCCAGATTCTGCCGGCCCGCGAGCTTGAGGTCGGGTGCCTTCCAATGCAGACGACCGGCAATCATCAGGTGCAGCACCAGCCAAAGATCGCCCTCGACCCCAATGGCAATGCGTTTGCCCACCCGGCGCAATTCCCGGACGGTGCGCCCTTCAAGGGCGGAGACGGGCGGCTCGATGGTGCGCAGCAGGAACGGACTCGCCAGCCGGACGCGCGTCAGCGTTTGATCGACGATGCGGGGCTCGAGAGCCCCCATGTACGCGGCGATGTCGGGTAATTCGGGCACTTACGATCATGCTACAATCAAGGTTTCCCAGCCCAATAGCCATGTTGCTCAGTATCAAGGAGATGGAGGTCCGCAAACTGCCCTTTGCGGAGACTTGGAAGCCCGGGGAGTTCGATTTATCCGACTCCGGCGCCATCCAGACCGGGCCTCTCGTCGCCAAAGGCGTGGCCGAGTTGCTGCCCCATACCGGTGGGGAAGTGCGCGTGAAGGGACAGGTGGAAACCACTCTCGAAACCGAGTGCGACCGCTGTCTGGGACGCGCCACTTTCCATATCGATACGCCCTTCGACCTGTTTTACAAGCCCATTGAGAGTGCACCGACTCACGAAGAGGAGGTCGCCATCGACGAGGGTGAGGCGGAGATGGGATTCTATGAGTTGCCCGGCCTCGAACTGGAAGACATTCTGCGGGAGCAGGTTTTGTTACAGCTCCCCATGCAGCGGGTATGCAGCGAAACATGTAAAGGGATTTGCCCGGTGTGCGGCGGGAATCGCAATGAAACGGATTGCCACTGTGAAGTGCATCCGGGCGACGATCGCTGGAACTCGCTGAAAAATCTTCACATCGAGCTACAATAGTTTGGTAAACCAATAAGAAAGTAAAAGCAATGCCGAATCCGAAACGACGACACTCCAATGCGCGCACGCAGAATCGCCGCGCCCACGACGCGCTGCGCAAGCCTGCCCACGCGGAATGCCCGAACTGCCATGAACCCAAAGTCCCGCACCGCGTCTGCCCCCATTGCGGACAGTACAAAGGACGCGAGGTCATTGAGACCGCGGCCGAATAAGATCTTTCAAATCAGACACAAACACGATAACCTGAGCGCATGGTCACCATTGCAGTAGACGCGATGGGGGGCGACAAGGCCCCGGTTCCGGAGGTCGAGGGCGCTATTCGAGCCGCCAAAGATCTCGGGCATCGCGTCATCCTGGTGGGCAATCGTGAAGCGGTGCGCCACGCGCTCGACAAGCATGCGTCCGCCCGCGATCTGCCCATCGAAGTGCTTCACGCCGATGACCACATCAC
Source organism: Terriglobia bacterium (assembly GCA_963719785.1). Lineage (GTDB taxonomy): Bacteria > Acidobacteriota > Terriglobia > Bryobacterales > Bryobacteraceae > BOG-234. The sequence goes on along the minus strand of CAVRCX010000013.1, from coordinate 365,511 downwards.
CATGGACGACCATGCGGCGAAGGCGGCCCGCAATAAAAAGGGCAGTTCCATGCACCTGTGCGCGCGTCTGGTGGCGGACGGCAAGGCGGATGGTTTCCTTTCCGCCGGCAACACGGGTGCCTGTATGGCGATCGCGAAAATGGTGCTGGGCAAGGTGCCGGGCGTGGATCGGCCCGCGCTCTCCGGCGTATTTCCCACCCATAAAGGAACGCCCGTAGTCCTGCTGGACGTCGGCGCCAACGTCGATTGCGAACCCCAGATGATCGCGCAGTTCGGCCTGATGGGGGAAATTTATTCGCGCCTGGTTTTGAAGGTTAAGCACCCCCGCGTCGGCCTGCTGTCGATCGGCGAGGAGGAGCACAAAGGCAACACGCTGACCCGTGACGCCACTCCAATGCTCAAGGAACTCGGCCTGAATTTCATCGGCAACGTGGAGGGGCGCGATCTGTTCTCCGGCATAGCCGATGTGATTGTCTGCGATGGCTTTGTCGGCAATGTGGCGCTGAAGGTCTCTGAAGGCCTGGTGGACATGATCCGCAGCATGCTGCGCGAATCTCTCGAAGCCACTTTGTCGCGCAAAATCGGCTACGTGCTGTCGAAATCGGCTTACACGGATTTCAAGAAGCGCGTGGATTATTCTGAGATCGGAGGCGCTCCGCTGCTGGGCGTCAAGGGCGTGTGCATTATTTGCCATGGGCGATCCAACGCCAATGCCATCCGGAATGCCATCCGTATTGCGGCCGATTTTGCATCCAGCAATATGAATCAGCGCATCGAAGAAGAGCTGCGGCGAAGAAGAGCTGCCTGATGTGCGTCTAAGTAGTATGCGTAACGCGATGCCGGGGACATGCGGCGATAGCCGCGTCCGTGGGGGCCAGAGCCAACGCGGCTGTCGCCGCATGTCCATCCTGTTACTGTTCCTTGCCCTCAGCGCGACCGGCGTGTTCGCGCAAAGCGAAAAATTCAACCATGTGAAATGGACCATGACGGTCGACCAGGCGTCCGCGCGGCCCGGCGGGACGATTCTCGCGAGATTGCAAGCCGACATCGATCCCGGATGGCACATGTATTCTCTGACCACTCCGCCGGGTCCGATTCCCACCACGATCAAGCTTGTCGATAATTCGGCGGTTGAGCAGTTCACCGTTTTCGAGCCACCGCCCATTCGCAAATTCGATCCGAATTTCAACGCCGAGACGGAGACATACGAAGGCTCGCAAACTTTTCTCGCGCGCATTGAGTTGAAAAAAGGCCTCGCGGCGGGACCGGTCACTTTAAGTTTCGAACCGCGATATCAGACATGTAGCGGGACATCGTGCATCCCACCGCGCACGCGCCGGATCAGCGCAACTTTAAACATCGCTCCCGATGCCGCGATCAGTGCGATTTCCATCCCGTCCGGATATATCGAGGCGAAGCCGGGATTGCCGGCCCCGGCGGCGAACCCCCAGAATGGCGATCTGCTTCCCTTCCTGGCCCTCGCGTTTGGCGTCGGCCTCGCTGCGATCTTCACCCCCTGCGTATTTCCCATGATCCCGATCACCATGTCGTACTTCGTTGGGCAGCGCGGCGGATTCGCCCAGGCAGTCACGTTTTGTCTCGGGATCATCGTGCTCTTCACAGGCCTGGGGCTGATTGCCACAATTGCTCTGGGACCCGCCGGCGTCGTTCAACTGGGCGGCAACCCCTGGGTGAACGGCTTTATCGCGCTGGTGTTCTTCGTCTTCGGCCTGAGTCTGCTGGGCGCGTTCGAAATCACCATCCCTTCAAGCATCCTCACAAAACTGAACACGGCGTCGGGCCAAGGCGGATTTGCCGGAGCGCTCTTGATGGGCCTGACCTTCGCGCTCGCGTCTTTCGCCTGTGTGGGACCGTTCATGGGCACGCTGCTGGCGGCCTCGGTCACGGGAGGAAAGCTGCGGCCCACGCTCGGCATGGCATCCTTCGCCAGCGGCCTTTCCCTGCCCTTCTTCCTGCTGGCGCTCTTCCCGGCCTGGCTTGGGAAGCTGCCGCGCTCGGGCGAATGGCTGGCGCGGGTGAAAGTGGTAATGGGCTTTCTGGTGCTGGCGTTCATGCTGAAGTACCTTTACAGCCTCGACGCCGTCTTGCAACTGGGCTTCATCACGCGCGAGCGCTTCCTGGCATTCGCGGTTGTACTGCTGGCCATGGCGGGATTCTATCTGCTCGGCTACGTGCGCCTGCCCGGAGTATCGGCCGAGGCGGAGCTGGGAGTGGCGCGCCTGCTGATCGGAATGCTGTTCATAGTGTCGGGGCTGAGCCTGGTGCCCGGCATGTTCGGCGCGCGGCTTGGCGACATCGAGGCATTCATCCCGCCGCCTTCCTCCGATTCCCTGTCGAGCGGTTCCGGCCAGCAGGAATTGGCGTGGATGAAAAACGATCTGCCGGGCGCGCTGGCCCGAGCCAAGGCGGAGAACAAGCTGGTGCTGGCCGATTTCACCGGTTACGCGTGCACCAACTGCAAGTGGATGAAGCGCAATATGTTCACGCGGCCCGAGATCGACGCCGTGGCGCGGAACATGGTGCTGGTCGAGCTATACACGGATGGCACCGACGCCGCATCTGAAGCCAATCAGAAGCTCGAGGAAGAGAAGTTCCAGACCGTGGCGATTCCGTTTTACGTGGTTTACGACGCAAATCAGAAGGCGCTCGCCACATTCGCCGATAAGACCAGCGACTCGCAGCAATACCTGGCGTTCCTGAACACCAGGCCCACCGACGCTACCCCGGCTCCGGCGTTCGATGGAGGTCCGTTCAGGACCATCGATGGCGCGCCGCTTTCCACGGCGGATTGGAAAGGCAAAGTTGTGGTGCTGAATTACTGGGCCACGTGGTGCATCCCCTGCCGCCAGGAGATTCCGGAATTCAACCGCATGCACGAGGATCTGGGATCGAAGGGCGTGGAGGTGGTGGGGATTTCGATGGATGAGGACGGGGCCGAAGCGGTGAAGCCGTTCCTGAAACAGCTCCCCATGAAATACACCGTGGGCCTCGGGTCGGGCGAGATTGGCCAGTTGCCGATTACGCTGGTGCTGGATCGCAATGGCAATACCGTGGAGCGGTTCGAGGGTTTCACTAAGCCGGACGCGATCCGAGCGGCAATTGCGAAGGCCCAGGCGAGTTAGATGACCGCCGAAGAATATCTCGAGATCGACCGCGCCGCTGAGTGCCGCAGCGAGTATTTGGATGGCCAGATGTATTCCATGATGGGTAACAACCGCACTCATTCTTTTCTGGCCTGTGCGATCGGTTCCGAACTGTCTCGGGCATCGCGAGGGCGGAAGTGCGGCGTGGCAATTTGTAATCTCCGCGTAGGCGTTTCGCCGCGGGGTCCATATTTCTACCCGGACGCGGCTGTTTTTTGTGGCGACGCCGAGACCGCCGGTGAAGACGATATCGCTCTCGATCCGACATTGATTGTCGAAGTTCTGTCAAAATCCACCGAAGCATTCGATCGGGGCGAGAAGTTCGCCTGGTACCGCAAAATCGACTCCCTGAAGGAATACGTCCTCGTTTCTCAAAGCGAACCGCGCATCGAGACATTTGTCCGCTCGGAGCAGAGCAGCTGGATCTTCACGGAATTCGCCGCTCTCGATGCTATCTGCCGCTTTGCGAGCGTCGATTGTAACATTCCATTAGCCGCGATCTACGAAGGCATCGACCTGAAACCAACGAGCTGAACAAGCCTGCAATTCGGTGAAGAATGCAATGAAAGTCGAGGTACTCATGCTGGTTTTGTTCTTCGGGGCAAGCACATCTTCAACACTTGCCTCTGCTCTGATTCTGTTCGCGATGGTCGGCGAGATCAATCGCCAGAGAGATACCAGCTCACCGATTCGGTATTTCGGTTTGTCGTGGAATCTTGTGTTGCGGGAATATAGAATGCTTTATCCGCATGGGAGATACACGGCGCCTCTATTTGCCACGATCGTCCTGGCGGTTGGCTTTTCGCTGGTCTTTGTTTATTTGCTCTTCGGGCTGCTCCCAAAATACGCGCTGCCATCCCGTTAGTACAGAATTCGCGTCCGAATCGTACCCTCGACCCCATCCAGCCGCCGCTTCAGATTGAGCGATTCCTCGCGCCGGTCCGTCTCGATATCGATCACCACATATCCAATCACGGCATTGGTCTGCAGATACTGCGCCGCGATGTTGATATGCTCCTCCGAAAAAATCGCGTTAATGCGCGAGAGAACGCCGGGCTGATTGTGGTGAATATGCAGTATCCGGTGATGTCCCGGATACTCCGGCAATGACACTTCGGGAAAATTCACCGCCGCCAGCGTGGATCCATTATTGCTGTATTTAATCAACTTTTCCGAAACTTCACGGCCGATATTTCTCTGCGCCTCCTCGGTGCTGCCCGCGATGTGCGGGGTCAGCATCACGTTATCGCGTCCACGCAGGGGCGACTGAAACTCCTCGCCTGCCTTCGGCTCCGAAGGGAAAACATCGAGCGCCGCGGCCGAGACCTGGCCGGAATCGAGAGCCTCAGTCAGAGCGTCGATATCCACCACGCTTCCCCGCGAGGCGTTGATCAGAATGGCGCCGGGCTTCATACGGGCCAGTTCGGCGGCTCCCATCATTCCCCTGGTCTGAGGAGTCTCGGGAACATGCAGGGTTACGGCGTCGGCGCCCTGCAGCAGCATATCGAGAGTGGCCACTTGCAACGCATTCCCCAGCTCCAGTTTCGCCTCAATATCGTAAAAAATAACGCGCATGCCGAGCGCCTCGGCGAGCAGTCCCACCTGCGTCCCGATGTGCCCGTAGCCAATGATGCCGAGCGTCTTGCCACGCACCTCATGCGATCCGCTGGCGGTCTTGGCCCAGCCGCCCCGATGCGCCTGCGCGTTGCGCCAGGGAACGCCGCGCATCAGCATGATTATCTCCGCGATCACCAGTTCCGCCACGCTGCGGGTATTCGAAAAAGGCGCGTTGAAAACCGGAATGCCGCGCTTCTGCGCCGCTCCCAAGTTCACTTGGTTGGTGCCAATGCAAAAGCAGCCGACGCCCACCAGCCGCGGGGCATGTTCGAAAACCTCCTCCGTCAGCTGTGTCGCCGATCGAATACCGACGAAATAGGCATCATGGATGGATTCGAGTAATTGCGCATGCGCCAGCGGCTTCTTGTGGTATTCGATATCGCTGTAGCCATCCTCGCGAAACGCCTCGACGGCCGACGGATCGATGCCTTCCAGAAGCAGAATCCTGATCTTGTTTTTATCGAGAGAATTCGGACTCAAAATATGGCTGGCCAGCTAAAACCACACTACCAGACAGGGCCGTGTAATAAACGGCTATAGCCCGACAGCGCTATAGTGGGTCGTGTGACGGCTTCATATCCGATCGTTTCTGGGATGACTGCGGACGAATTCCTCCGCCAGCATGCCGAGGACGATGAAAACCGCTGGGAACTCATTGAGGGAGAAGTCTGCGAGCGCGCTCTGAACGGCTATTCACATGATCGGGTCAAGAATAATCTGAAACGTTTATTCGACCAGGCGGGCGTAGCCCGTCACGGGTTTGAATGCTGGATAGAACACAGTTTTCTGGTGGCCGGCGTGAGCGCCATAACGCCCGACGCAGCCATCATACGAACCGAGCGTTTAACCAACCGCCGAGGGAACTTCCCCACCAACGGCGCGCCCGAGATCCCCATCGAAGTCGTCATCAGCGACCAGCCCTGGGTTCTCCAGCGAAAGATCTCGGCGTATCTGAAAGACGGAGCCTGCGCCGTCTGCTGCGCCTATCCGAATCTGAAGAGAGTCACAGTCTACACCGCGCACGAATGGCGTGAATTAACCGAGCAGGACCACCTCGAATTCCCCGCCCTGCTCCCCGGCCTCAGTATCCCGGTTTCCGCCATTTTCGACGGTATTTAACACGCATCCAAAGCGTCTTTCGAAGCATCCACTAGTGTGTTGTAATAGTGCTTTCGCCATCTATGCCGTCGCTCAAAACCCGGTTGAGGAGAGATCTGATCGCCGCGCAACGCCGTGCGCGCGAATGGCGCATGCTGGCCGATGGAATTCGCTCCGTCGACCATCCCGTGCTCGCCCACATTATCCCCACGCGACGTTGTAATCTGGCCTGCACCTACTGCAACGAATTCGATGATTTTTCGAAGCCTGTCCCCACTGAAGAGATGCTGCGCCGCATCGATCATCTGGGCGAACTCGGTACGAGTATCATTTCCTTCAGCGGCGGCGAGCCTCTGCTGCATCCCGATCTCGACGATCTGATTGCCCACATCCGCAAGACCGGGGCGCTGTGCGGCATGATCACCAACGGCTTCCTGCTTAACGTCGATCGCATTCAGCGTCTCAACCGCGCCGGCCTCGACCACATGCAGATTTCCATCGATAACGTAAATCCGGACGACGTGTCGAAGAAGAGCCTTAAGACTCTCGATCCCCGGCTGAAATGGCTCGCCGAGCACGCCGATTTCCACGTCAACATTAACTCGGTGGTTGGCGGCGGCATACACAAACCGCACGATGCCATCGAGGTGGCGAAGCGCGCCGTGGAACTGGGTTTCACTTCCACTGTGGGCATCATCCACGATAGCGACGGTCAGCTGCAGCCGCTCTCGGAAGAAGAGCAGAACATCTTTTTGCGCGTGCGCGACATGGGCAAAAAGAACTATGCCCGGCTGAATTATTTTCAGGACAACATCGCGCACGGCATCGAAAATAAGTGGAAATGCCGGGCCGGCGCGCGTTATCTTTACGTCTGCGAGGACGGGCTGGTTCACTATTGTTCGCAGCAGCGCGGTTACCCGGCCAAGCCGCTGGCGCAGTATACGCGCGAAGATATCCGGCGCGAGTTCATTACAGAAAAGGGCTGCGCGCCCCGCTGCACCGTAGCTTGCGTGCACTACACTTCCTACATGGATTTCTGGCGCGCGCCGCAGACCATTCCGGCTCCTCCCGCCGCCTCGCAGAACAACGAGCGCCTGATCCAGTTACAGCATCACTAGATGGGACGGGGCCGCGCTGCGAAAGCTGCGCCTCTTCAGTTCCGCAACTCCCTTCCACTACTATAAGAAGAACCAGCGCGCCATGACCATTGGCACTACCGTTACCCACTACGAGATCGTCGCGAAGCTCGGCGAGGGCGGCATGGGTGTCGTTTATAAGGCGCGCGATCTTTCTCTCCATCGCTTCGTGGCGCTCAAATTTCTTCCCCCGGAGATCGTCGCCAGCCCCGACAAGATCCTGCGCTTTGAGGCCGAAGCCCGCGCCATTTCGGCACTCAATCACCCCAACATCGCCACCATCCACGCCATGGATGAGGATCACGGACGGCGCTTTCTGGTCCTCGAATTCCTCGAAGGTGGCACATTGCGCGAGCGCATCCGCAAATACCGTGACTGTGATCGTCCGTTTCCGCTCACCGAAGCTCTCAAGGTGGGCGTCCAGTTGGCGGAGGGCCTCGGGCATGCGCACCGCAAGCGCATTGTCCATCGCGATATCAAGCCCGAGAACGTGATGTTCACCATCGAGGGCACCTTGCGCATTACCGACTTCGGCCTCGCGAAATCGTCGCACGCCTCGGAAATTACGCGGGATGGGACCACCGTGGGAACCGCCGCCTACATGGCCCCCGAGCAGGCCCTGCGCAATGAGACCAGCCCGCGCAGCGATCTTTTCGCCGTGGGTATTGTTATGTACGAGCTGGTGGCCGGACGGCGCCCGTTTACCGGCGGCAATGAATTCGTCACCCTGCAGGCCATGCTCAATGAGGAACCCCCGGCGTTACGCACGCTCCGTCCCGAAACGCCGCCGGACCTCGATCGCATCGTTTTCAAATTGCTCGCCAAAGACCCCGCGCAGCGTTACCAAAACGGAGACGAACTGGCCCGCGATCTTCGCGCGCTCGATTTGAATTGCGATCCGACCGTCGAGCTGAATTACTCGGGCGTCACCCAATCTCTTACGAGATTGATGCCCGTGACGCAGCCGCCCGCCCGAAAGAAGATCCCCCTCGTCGCCATATGCATCGCCGGTGCGCTGGTGATCTGCGGCGCTGCATGGTGGGGTATCGAGCGCAACCACCCCGCGACCGCGCTCCCGATGGAAACGCAGTTGGCCGTGCTGCCTTTTACCGCGCCCTCGGGGAATGCCGAAGACGCAGCTTTCGGCAATGGGCTCGCCGGCATCGTGGCTGGGCGCCTCGCCAGTCTGGGTGCCAACGTGGTTCCGGAGAACGATCTGGAAAGGAACCGCATCGCCACGCCCGCCGATGCGCGCCGCATCTTTGGAATCCCCATCGTGCTGGCGGGCAAAATCGGCCGGGAGCCGTCCGGCGCTTCCCGGGTGGTCCTCGATGTGATCGACACGGCGTCGGGCCTTCCCGTCCGTTCCGCCACCGTGACTGCCGACACATCCACCGAACCCCTGCAGGATAAAGTGCTCACGCAGGCCGTAGCTCTCCTGCATATCTCGCCCGATCCCAACGCCATGAGCAAAGCGCGCGCGGAGAACACCCATACCGCCAGCGCCTACGATTACTATGTGCTCGGCAACGGCTACCTGCAGCGCTGGGATCAGGCTGGCAATCTCGGCTTCGCGCTGGCGTCTTTTCAGAAAGCCATCAATGTGGACCCTTCCTACGCCATGGCGTACGCGGGGCTGGCCGCCGCTTACTGGCAGCAGTACGTGGCCGCGCACGATCAGCAGGATCTCGACCGTGCCCGCGACGCGGCAATTCAGGCGCTCTCGCGTAACGAAAACCTCGATTCGCCGCACATTACTCTGGGAGCGATCGCAGTGCACCTGGGACAAGTCGACGAAGGCATCAGGCAGCTCCGCATGGCGCTCGATCGCGATCCCGTCAACGCCGAAGCCTGCCGCGAGCTGGCCAACGCGTATGTGGCCGCCGATAAACCGGATGAGGCCGAGGCGACCTACCGGCGCGCCATCCAGTACCGTGCCAATTTCTGGCTCGGATACAACGACCTCGCCGTCTTTTTCAACGACCGCGGCCGCTATGGGGAAGCCGAACAGACGCTCCATAAAGCCGCTACCCTGACGCCCGATAATTATGTGGTATTCCGCAATCTCGGCGGCGTGCAGATGGCGCGCGGCGAGTGGACGGAAGCGGAGAGCAGTTTTCGACGAGCCATCGAACTGCGCCCGCGCGGCTCCATCTACTCGAATCTCGGCACCCTCTACATCTACACGGGGCGCTATGCCGACGCGGTGCCGGTGCTTGAAAAAGCCGTCGCCCTGAGCGGCGCCGAAAAATACGCGGACGTCATATGGGCCAACCTGGGCGATGCCTATAAGTGGACGAAAGGGCGCGAGAAAGACGCGCCGGCGGCCTATGCGAAAGCTATGGAACTGGCGACCGTGCAACTGGCTGTGACCCCCAACGACGCCACCCTGCTGAGCCAGATCGCCGTTTATCATGCAAAAGCCGGCCAGGTTGCGGAAGCGCGGCGTTTCATCGATAGCGCGCTGGCGGCAGCGCCGCACGACCCCGCCGTTCTCTATCGATCGGCCCTCGTGCTCGAAATCGCCGGTCACAGGAAACAAAGCCTCGCCGCGCTTCGTGCCGCCATCGGTTCCGGTTATGCCATCAATGTGGTAGAAAAAGATCCGGAGTTGGCATCGTTGCGCGCCGACCCGGCATATCGCGCGCTTACCGCGCCATCAAGGGAGAAAAAATGACGCCGGCACCACAACCTCAAAGGCATTTGGTACACATTCAGATCAATGGACGCGGATTTATGTACGCGCGGCCCGACGGCCAGAACGCCGCCACTATCGTGGTGCGCAAGGGCGACCATATCAGCTGGCGCTGCGATCACGGCAACTATTCGGTCCTCTTCAAGGCGCATTCGCCCTTCGCCGATGTTGGGTTTCACGGCCGCAAGGGGACTGAAACCGTTCACGCCGTAGTGCTGGGAGAGCCCGGTTCTTACCACTACGCAGTCACGGTCTCGCTCGACAGCGGGCTCATTGTTGACGACCCTGAAATTATCGTCGGCGACTGAACGTCATAGCGTTCGATTCGATCCCGCGTTCGGCGCACCACATGCTGAAGAGCCTCGAATAGCTGAACGGAACATAGTCGGCGCGGGAGAATCCGAGTTCTTTGGCGGTGCGGTCGATCCATCGCGAGGGGCCTTCCAGTTCCATGAAGATGCCGATCGGCGTTTCGTCCAGCGTCGCCACGCCGGAGTCGGCTTCGCGTGAAAATTCCGTGCGGTATTTTTCATAGCGGAGCGATGGCGTGTAGCCGATGCCGCGGAATAATGCCAGGCATTCTTCGAGGTTGTCTGCATGAAATTCGCGCTCTTCGCGCCGCTTGTGGATGCCGGGAATCTCCTGGCCCTTGAAGGTGCACGTGACGATCTTTCCGGCCGTGCGAATGCGCAGCAAAAGATTGCGCGCCTTGAGCGAACCGGCCGGGTCGTCGAGCACAAGGTTCTGTTCAAATACGCGCCGCTTGAAAACGCGGAACCCGCTCGCGCGCAACAGGGCACGAGTCTTCGCCGCATCCTCAACCGAGATTTTGATTTCAGTCTCTTCAGGCTTCTTCGCCGCGGATTTCTTCACGCGATCAGGATAGCCTGCCCGAGGGCGCGCCGCGGAGATGATGTTAAACTCGGGGTGACTCGATTCTCATTAATGTGCGCCCGTAGCTCAGTTGGATAGAGCGGCTGGCTTCGAACCAGTAGGTCGGGTGTTCGAATCACTCCGGGCGCACCAAAAGAATCAGTAATTAAGAAATATTATACTCGGTCTGGAAGCAGTTTTGATAGCCAGGTTGGTAGCCACCGGGCTCAAATCGTTATTCATCTTGCTTGCGGTCTCGCGTTTGGTCTCTTCCATCAGGGGTCCGTACACCTGCAAGGTGAACGCGATGGAGCTATGGTCAAGCGGACGTTACTTGCCGATCATTTTCTCAAGTTTTCCCAACTTCTTCTGGACGATGCCGGCTACTTTTTCAATGCGGCCTTCCGCTTCAAGATCGGGATCATTGGTCAATTTTCCCTCGGCCTCGTTGGCCGTTCCTTTTGCATCGTGAAGATCGCCTTCAATTTGCTGCCGTGTGCTGTTTGTCATCTTTCCCTCGAACGTGCTGGTTTCTGAAATATATACGCGCAGGGAACATCACTGCACGCCATGGTCCAAATGACCAAGCGACGGCAAGCCCTATGCAACCCCAACAACGGCGGTGAGAATCGTCAGGTTGTCGATGGCCTCGTAGTCTCTGGCATTGTGCGTCACCAGCGGGATATTCAACTGCAGGGCGATTGCTGCAATCCATGCGTCCGCGAACGAGACAGGCCGACCCTTCTTCTCGCGTTCGTGCTTGATGCGGGCCCACTGTTTGCCGGGCTCTCGTCGGATAAAAGAAGTGTGAATCGCGAGAGAAAACGTTGCATCAACTCGCGCCCAGGGTTCCCCAATCCCTCGACTCCATACCATACTCAATTTCTGCCAGGGTGATCAGTGAGGCTGTCAAGGACCTCCCCGCGAGAATTTTCTGATACGCGGTGGAAAGCGGATGGTCTTTGAAAATGAACGAGGTCACATCAGTAGTCCGGGAAACCAGCCTTGCCGTCCGGGGTCCGTGCAAGTGCGCGCAACAGTCCACCGGTGTCGGCTACGACAGGCGGGATCAAACTTCAAGGTCCCGAAAAAGTTCGGACTCGTCACCAGGTTTTGCGTTGGTGGATTCGAATAAGGGGTCGAAGGCGGTCGGCCGGACTAATAGCGCGAGGCAACTACGCGCAGACCTTTGCGAAGAAGGTCTGAAGCGGAAAGGCCATCCGCGCGGGCGCGCTTCAGCGCCTGGACGTCCTTTTTTTCGAGGCGGGCCGTGGTCGAGATCAGACGTGCCATACATTCACCATACCTTACGTGAAGCCGGGGGACTCGGGAAACTCATCGGTGTGTGAGGAATTGATGCAAGCGCCGGCAGACCCGAACTTCAATGGCCCGGTTACTGACGTCCTCCTCCCGCAACTGCGAAAACGTCGAGCGCGACCAGTCAGGCTGCAACCAAGCAAGTCAGGGCAAACAGAAGAATTCAGAGATTGAAGTCGAGTATGGCTGAGATCCTATGTCGCGAAGCCCTCAACGGTTGTCCCCCTGGGGCCATCCAATATTCGCGTGCAGGCCGGGCGTCGCCACAGGATATTTCAATTTTGCGTGCGCCGTTTCAACTGGGCCGGTACAGCCCGGAAATCAGGGCTGAAGGCCCTTATATCTTTTTGATGGTCGCGGGCAAAAAACACAACCTCTGAACGTTTTTTTATTTCGCGATTTCTTTTGCAGGATCTGTGGCGGCAAAGTGATAATGTCCCCTTTGGGCAAAGTAGAAATGTCCCCTTGACAACCCCAGGCTTGGGGGATGCAAGAAGGACAGCTACTGATGACACAGGCCGATAGAGACCGGCTGGTAACGTTACGCAAAGTGAAGAAGCGCCTGATCACGCAGAGGCAGGCGGCAGAAGAACTGGGGTTGAGCGTGCGGCAGGTGAAGCGGCTGTTGTACGCGCTGAAGAAGCGTGGCGACAAGGGCGTTGTGCACGGGCTGCGAGGAAGGCCCTCGAATCAGCGGATCGCCAAGACCGTCGAAGAGGAAGCTATGCAGATCCTGTCGGCGGATTTGTACAAAGGGTTCGGGCCGACGCTGGCTTGCGAATATCTGGCCGACAAACACGACATCGAAGTGAGCAGGGAGACCTTGCGGCAATGGATGATCCGGGCAAAGCTGTGGCGTGCGAAGGAACAGAAGACGAAGGCGGTACACGTCTGGCGGCCGCGGCGGACCCGCTTGGGGGAACTGGTGCAGTGGGACACCTCAGAGCACGACTGGCTGGAAGGGCGCGGAGAGAAGCTGTACCTGATCGCCATGATCGACGATGCGACGAGCCGGTTGTTTGCCCGGTTCGTGCGGCACGATTCGACCGAAGAAAACATGAAATTGCTGTGGGGTTATCTGGAGAAGTTCGGAAGGCCGCTGGCGTTTTACACGGACAAGGCCAGTATCTTTCGGACGGCGGAAAAGCGCAAACGGGATGAGCCGGGAGTAGACAAAGACCCTGTGGTGATGCCGCCGACGCAGATTGGACGCGCCTTGCAGGAGTTGGGAATCGCGTGGATCGCGGCGCACAGCCCGCAGGCCAAAGGGCGAGTGGAGAGGAATTTCGGGACGGCACAGGATCGTTTGGTGAAGGGCCTGCGTGTGGCCGGAGTGAAGACCCTCAAAGAGGCCAACCAATATCTTGAGGAAACCTATCTGGTGTGGTGGGAGCGGGAGTTGACGGCGGAGCCGGCCAACGCCGACGACGCACATCGTCCCCTGGACAGGAGCCATAATCTGGCGGCATCTTTAAGCCATGTAGAAACGCGGCAGGTGCGGAACGATTACACCATTCCCCTGGACGCCAGGTTGTATCAGATCGAGCGGAAGGCCGTGGTCAGTGGATTACGCAGGGCCAACGTGCGGGTGGAGAAAAGGCTCGACGGCTCCATCGCAGTTAGATTCGGAGAGCGATACCTGCCTGTAAGCCGATGCGCGGCGGCGACGAAAGCCAAAGCCCCGGTAAAACCAGCCGCTCCCCGACGCCCCAACAGACAACGCGGCAGTGAATGGAACAAGAACTTCGATTTGAAAAAGGGGCCAAAGATATGGCAAGTTGCCTGAAAGATGGAGCCGCGCCCGAGGTTGCGTTTTCAAGGCATGGCGGAATCTATCGCTCCGATGTGTTTAGCGCTTCGTGCAAACCTGGCCCGGATTGCCGCTTTCCGGTCGGGTCCGGACCAGGTCATAAAGCGCGCCGGAAGAAAACACGCCTACTCATCGTCGCGACGAGTTCCGGCCGGCTATTCCTCGATCGGGTTGGTCGCCACCAGAGCCCGTCTCCGCTTCACCGGCACTCGCAATCTAACATGCACTTCTCACAAGCCCCGGCAAAAGGGGACATTTCTACTTTGCCAACAGGGGGACATTTCTACTTTGCCTTGACATTTCTTTTGCAGGATCTTGACTCCTTCTCCCGCCTTGCATAGAATTGGCCACAATGAAAACCTCGCTGGTAGCCTTCACTCTGGTCCTGTTTGGCTTTGCTTCTACCGCATCCGCTCAGTCCGTATACGGTTCGCTGGTTGGTTCGGTCACCGACGACTCAGGCGCGGCCGTGCCGCTGGCCAACGTCACCGCCACACAGGCGGAAACGAATTTCTCCCGCAGCACCCAAACGGACACGGGCGGCCGCTACAACGTGCCTGACCTGTTGCCGGGCACCTACCAGCTCACCGTAACCCTTGCAGGCTTTCAAACCTTCACCGAGCGCAACGTCCACATTGAAGCCAACCAAGCCATACGCCTTGACGCGCGGCTGAAGGTGGGCCAGGCGAGCGATACTGTTACCGTCTCCGCCATGGCGGTCGCTTTACAGACCGAAACGGCCGCCGTGCAGCAGAACACCACCAGTGAGGAATTGGTCGACCTGCCTACCAGTGGCCATTCCTGGGAAACCACCGCGGCGATGATGCCCGGCGTGGCGCAGCCCGACTACATTCAATCGGGCGGAAGCAACAATCCCACCCGTTCCCTGGGCTTCTCCGTAAATGGGCAGCCTACCAGCAATACGGTCGTTCGGCTCGACGGCATCACCGCGCTCAATCAGTACTTTCAGGGGATTTCGGTCTACACCCCGGGCACGGAAGCCATCGAAACCGTCAGCATCGTTACGAGCAGTTTCGACGCCGACCAGGGGCTGGCCGGCGCCGCCTCGGCCAACGTCCAGATGAAGAGCGGCACCAACCAACTGCACGCATCGGCGTTCGATCACACCACCGATTACCTCTGGAAGGCCAGGAATTTCTTCCTGCCGCCACAAGACCCGAAGGGGACCGGGAGCACTTTTATTTACGGCGGCACTGTCGGAGGGGCTATCAAGAAGAACAAGCTGTTCTACTTTGGCTCCGTGGAAAGGACGCGGCAGCGGGCCTATGCGGGAGACCCGCTGTCGCAATATCGGCTCGAACGGTCTGATCAGCCTGCCCACCGCGGCGATGCGCACCGGCGATTTCAGTTCCACCGGCACCACTCTCTACGACCCGGCCACCTCAACTTCGTCGAGCGGTACCGGACGCACTCCGTTCCCGAACGACTTGATCCCGGCGAGCCGCATCAGCCCTATTTCCACCGCGATTCTGCAGGACCTGCAGTTGCCCAACCTGCCGGGCTTCACCAATAACTACTACTCAACCACCAACTACATCACCAACTATGCAAAGTACGACGTAAAGGGGACATGGGTGGCCAGCAGCAAGACCACCATTAACGCGCGGGTTGGCATCGGGACCAGTTATGAACTCGGCAGCGGCCAACTCCCCTCGATCGTACCCAACTGCACAAAAATTTCCGGCGCGTCCTGGTGCCCCAATCCCCTCCAGGGAGGCCGCTACTGGATTACCACGGTTCGGAGCTACTCGGTTACGGCGACCCATGTGTTTTCACCGACTTTCGTGCTGGATGGCGCTTTCGGCGTCATTACCTCCAATATGGTGGCTTATACGGATTCGCCCACCTGCTTTGGCGACCAGTTCGGCATCCCGAACACCTGCCCGGCGCCGTACTCGAAAAGCACCGCGATGCCGCAAATCAGCGCAGCCGGGTATACAATCGCACAATCCGCCACTGGCACGGGCGGTACTGCCGCGCCCCGGAACTATGTCGACCCGCAATGGGGCGGGGCGGCCAATGCCAGTTGGACCAAGGGCCGGCACACCATCAGATTCGGCGGTGAGATTCATCGGCTGATGATGAACCATTACGAGGACTCGACGCCTGTTATTACCTTCACGGGAGGGCAAACCGCGCTGGCGCCGGCCGGGCCGAACAACTTCAATGGCTTTGGCGATTACCTGCTGGGAAACTATAACACGGCTACGTCGGAAGCCATGGATCCCATGATCGGGCAGACGGTGACCCCCCAGAACGAGGCTAACTTCCGGCCGGCAACCCTGCGCGGCTGGGAGTATGGCAGCTACGTGAGCGACCAGTTCCAGTTAACCAAGAAGATGAGCGTTTCGCTGGGACTGCGCTATGAATTTTATCCGCTGGTGCGGCGCGCCGACCGCGGCCTCGAGGTGTTCAACTTCAACACCAACCTTTTGGACATTTGCGGTGTCGCCGGCAACGCGCCCACGTGCGGAATCACGGTGCAGCACCTCCTGTTCAGCCCGCGGCTGGGCTGGAGCTACCGCCTGAGCGACACCCTGGTGGTTCGGGCAGGTTATTCGCGGAATCCGGAAAACGACGATTCGGCTACGGCTCAGATGCCGCCCGGAGCGGCGTTCCCGGTGACCGACATTGTGACGATTCAAGCTCCCAACAGTTACACGACGGTCGGAAACCTGAGCCAGGGAGTCCCCGTTGTGCCGGTATTCAATCTCGATGTGGCCAGTGTGAAACCCAACGCCGCAATTACCACGTACAGAGGCGAATTCAAACGCGGCGAGATCACCTCTTACAACGTCACCGTGCAGAAACTGCTGCCGCGCAACCACAATGTCTCGGTGGGCTACGTGGCGACCCACCCAACCGGCTTGACTCGCACCGAAAATTTCAACTATGGGACGTTGGGGGGAGGCACCGCGAGCCAGCCGTATTACCCGCTTCTGGGTATTTCGGGCGCCGTCGGCGTGCAGACCAATCTGGGTCACTCGCAGTTCGACTCTTTGCAGGCAAGCCTCACAAAACGGTTCTCCAACGGCATTCAATACACCGCCGCCTACACATGGTCTAAAAACGTCGATTGGTGGGCGGGCACTATTCCTCAACCGCAGTATTGGTCGCTCAACAAAGGGGTGGCGACTATCAACACGCCGAATGTTTTCACCGGCACCCTCGCTTACGATCTGCCTTTCGGAACCGGGAGGCAATTTCTCGCGCACACCGGCGTCGTTTCGAAAGTCATCGGGGGGTGGCAGGTCAACGGTTTCCTGAGCGCGCGCTCCGGCCTGCCATTCACTGTCACCTCGAGCTCAGCTTCTTTGAACGCCGGCACCGGCACCAATCAGACGGCCAACCAGGTTCTGCCGAACGTTCAGATTCTGGGCGGAATCGGATCTTCCCAGCCTTGGTTCAACGTGCTCGCATACCGCCCGGTGACCACGGTGGCCTTCGGGAATTCCGGTTACGATCAGCTCTATGGACCGCGCCAGATAAACCTCGATACCAGCATCTTCCGGGATTTTTCCATCCGCGAAAAGATGAAGCTGCAGTTCCGTATCCAGGCACTGAACACGAGCAACACGCCGCATTTTGCCAATCCGGCCGCCAACGTTTCCAATCTGCAGCTGAACTCGGACGGCTCGATCAAGAGCCTGAACGGTTTCGGCGTTATTACCTCGACGATACACACCGGCCGGCAGTACGACGAGCGGGAACTGGAGCTGAGCGCGCGGTTTTCATTCTGACGAGCAGTTCCCGGCCTGGCTGGACCGGGACGTCAGCGATAAAACCGAATTTAAGGGATCAGCGGGCTTGGAGAACAGGGGCGAAAAACAGACCCGAATGATCCTTATTTATTCAGCGCACGCGCCGGCTTGACTCGGTAACCTCCGAGGATTGCGCTTCGCCCATAGTTACGTTAGTATTTGAGATACTGGGGAGGGATTCGCCCTTCCTGGGGTTTGCGGGAGGCGAATTGATTTCCAGAAACAGACGTACCTCATTGGTCGTCGGGTTCCGTACAGGCAGCGTGCCCTTCAAGGCCGTCGCCGCCTTATCCTTACTGACGCTGAGTTCGGTGGGGATAACTCTTCTGATGGCCCAAAGCCCCGCTGCCAAAACCACACCCGCTCCGAAAGCTGCGGCGACGGTTGCGGCCAACGATCCATTTAAGAAAGTCGTTCAGCCTTTCCTTGCCGCAAAATGTTATGGCTGTCACAGTGGTGACGTTCCCATGGCCGGCCTTAACCTCGCGGCTTACACGAGCGAGGCCAGCGCCGAACAAAAGCCCGAGGTCTGGGAAAAGGTCCTCGCAAAGCTCAATGCCGGCAAGATGCCGCCTCCCGGACAGCCGGTCCCCTCGAAGGCCGAAGTCGCTCCGGTAACCGGCTGGATCGAAGGTTTTCTCGCCAGTGCGAATTCGGGCAAGGCGTTCGATCCCGGGCGGGTCACGGCGCGCCGCCTCAATCGGGTCGAGTATGACAACACTATTCGCGATCTCCTTGGCGTCGGCGGCCATCCGTCCAAAGACTTCCCGGTGGACGATTCCGGCTACGGCTTCGACAACAACGGCGACGTCCTCTCGGTGTCTCCGCTGCTGATGGAAAAATACATGGCCGCAGCCCGGACCGTCTCGCAGGTTGCCGTCTATGGCGAGACATATCCCAGCAAACCGGGGCGGTTGATCCGCCTCCTGAATCGCCGCTCTCCGGATGCGGACGACGTTCTCCAGGCCGGGAATGCCGGTATCTGGCTCCCTTATTCGCTGCGCGGCGCCATGTACGGCAACTGGACTTTCCCGGTTGATGCCGAATACGAGTTCCGTCTCCGCATCGCCAACTTCCGCGGCGATAACGGCGATCTTGTGAACCAAACCCCCGAAGAGAAGGCGAAGGCCGCCGCGGAGCGCCGCAAGCAGTTTGAAGCCCGCGCGGCGGGCCGAGGCGGCGGAAGGGGTCCGCGACCTGCCCCAACTCCCGAAGAGCTGAAAGCCCGCGACGAAGCCGCCCGCAAGGCCGCCCCGCCGCGCAAGCTGATCCTGGCCGTGGATGGCGCGCCCATCATTACCAACGTCGTCGAAGGCACCGGCGCTTACGGCTATTCGAACGGCGAACTCACCGCCCGCGTGAAAGTGACGGCTGGCGAGCATTTCCTGCGCGCCTCTTTCCCCGAGCTCGCGGATCTGGACGATCCGCAGTCCAACATCAATCCCGACATGCGCCGCGGCCTGTTCGTCGACTACCTCGAGATCGTCGGACCCTATAATCCCGACACCGGCCATCCCGCCAGCTACAAGAAGATCTTTATCTGCGGCGAGCACACCCCGCAATGCGCGCGCAAGATTGTGTCCAACCTGATGGAACGCGCCTGGCGCCGTCCGGTGACCGAACAGGAACTGGCGAGCAAGCTGAATCTGGTCGCCTTAGCCCAGAAGGATGGCGAAACGTTCGACGGCGGTATCCGCCTCGCGCTCGAGGCTATCCTCGCTTCTCCGGAATTCCTCTTCCGCATCGAACGAGATCCCAGACCCGCCGCGGTTATCCAAGCCGCTGCGGCCACCCGACCGACTGCCCACTATGTAAACGATTACGAGCTGGCATCGCGTCTTTCCTACTACCTCTGGGCCACCATGCCCGACGATGAGCTTTACAAGACTGCCAAATCGGGCAAGCTGCGCCAGCCGGAGGTCCTGCAGGCGCAGGTGCGCCGCATGCTCGCCGACCCCAGATCGCAGAACCTTGTCGACAACTGGGCCGCACAGTGGCTCCAGTTGCGCAATCTCGGGCGCACCAAGCCCGATCCGAAGCGCTTCCCCAACGTGGACGACGAACTGCTCGACGCCATGCGCAAGGAGACCAACCTGTTCGTGGGCGAGATCGTTCAGAAGGACCGGAGCATTCTCGATTTCATCGATGCGCCCTTCACCTATGTGAATGGTCCCCTCGCCCGCCACTACGGTATCAAGGGCGTGAACGGCGAAGAATTCCAGCGCATCACTCTCGATGGCGACAAGCGCGGCGGCGTTCTGACCCAGGCCTCCATTCTCACCGTCTCGTCCTATCCCACGCGAACCTCGCCTCCGGTGCGCGGCAAGTGGGTGCTCGAGAACCTGCTGGGCGCCGCGCCTCCGCCTCCGCCCGACAACGTTCCCGCGCTCAACGATTCCAACATCGGAACCGAAGTCTCCATGAAGGAGCGTTTTGCGCAGCATCGACGCGACCCCAGCTGCTCACCCTGTCACAACGTCATGGACCCCATCGGCTTTGGGCTGGAGAATTACGATGCGGTGGGAAGATGGCGCGATTTCGACGGCAAGTTCCCCATCGAAACCACTGGCCAGCTGCCCGGCGGCAAGACCTTCACCGGCTCGAAGGGACTCAAAGAAATCCTGCGGGAGCGCTCGGACGAGTTTGTCCACAACGTGACCGTCAAGATGTTTACTTACGCGTTGGGACGGGGACTGGAACATTCCGACGATGCCACCGTCGATTCCATTGTGCAGGATGTCAAAGGCCAGAATTATAAGTTCTCGTCGCTGGTGCTGGATGTGGTGAACAGCAAACAGTTCCAGATGAGAAGCGTGGAAGCCGCAAACAATAAAAGCAGGGAGATCGCACAGAAATGACGTTCATTCAAAAAAGACAACTCGCGAGACGTACGTTCCTGAGAGGTGCAGGTGGGGTTCTTGCTCTTCCTTTGCTCGACGCGATGATTCCCGCTTTAGGGAAGGCGGCGGTTTCCAAATCGCCGACCCGTATGGCGATCCTCTATTTTCCGAATGGCGTGCAGCCCGACTCGTGGATTATTCCCACCACGACCGACTCCATGCCGCTGCCGGAGAAGTTTCCGCGCACTCTGCAGCCTCTTGAGATATACCGGAACGACATCTCCCTCCTTGGCGGTCTGACTGTGGATGGCGGCCGCGCCAAGGGCGACGGCCCCGGCGACCATGGCCGCGCCGGCGCTAGCTACCTCACGGGGGCTCATCCGAAGAAGACTTTCGGGAAGGATCTGCAGGCTGGCGAATCCATGGACCAGCATGCCGCCCGCGCCCTGAACGGCGCCACCCGCTTCGCTTCGCTGGAACTCGGAACCGAGGAAGGAATCCAGGGCGGCAACTGCGACAACGGTTATAGTTGCGCCTACAGCAACAGCATTTCCTGGCGCACGCCCAACACCCCCAATCCTCCCGAAATCCGTCCCCGCGCCGTTTTCGAGCGCCTCTTCGGCAGCGGCGAGATGGAACGCGATCCCGTGGTTCGGGCCCGTCGGCAGAGGCAGGAAGCCAGCGTGCTCGATTCCGTGCTCGGCGACGCCAAACGCCTCGAAGGCGCGGTGGGTCCCACCGACCGCAGAAAGATCGACGAATACATGACTGCCGTGCGCGACATCGAAACGCGCATCCAGCGCACCGAGCAGCACAACGCGCAATCGGTCACTCCCTCCATGGATGAGCCGGCCAACAGCATACCCGAGAATTACGTCGAGCATACGCACATCATGTTCGACCTCATGACGGCCGCCTTCCAGACCGATTCGACACGCATTGTGACCTTCCTGATGAACATTGAGCAAAGCAATCGCGCCTATCGCGAGATTGGCATTGCCGATTCCCATCACGGTCTGACGCATCACGGCGGCGATAAGGAAAAGATCGAAAAATGTATTCTGATCAATACATTCCAGGTCCAGCAGTTCGCTTATTTTATCGGTAAGCTGAAAGCCACGAAGGATGGCGAGGGCACCTTGTTCGACCACATCATGGTCACCTATGGCAGCGGCCTTGGCAAGGATCACGACCACGATAACCTGCCGCTCGTGCTGACTGGCAAGGGCAATGGTGTCTTCAATCTGGGCCGTCGCATTCAGTACGCCAAGGACACGCCACTCGCCAATCTCCACGTCGCCATGATGGACCGGATGGGCGTGCAGGTGGAACAGTTCGCCGACAGCAACGGCAAGCTCGACTACCTGACCAACCTCTAGTTCTAAAGAGGCTCAGCCTCAGACCGCGGCTATCGCATACAGGCCGCCGAAGCCGGCCAGCCTGATCGCGTCACTCCCGAAGTCGGCAGCTTGAATAAAATCCTGGTGGCGCAGCGCTTCCACTGCCGACGCGTGCAGGCTTCGGTGTCGATTTCGGCCTGAACGCGGCTGTCGCCCCATGTCCGGTGGCGGCGGAAGTTGCTCCGGTCAAGCTCGTCCTGTATGAGACAAGAGCCCACTTCCCGCAGGCGCCGAGAACGCGGTACCATATCGGTGCGGCTGTCCTGATGCCGCCTGACTGCTGATTTTGCCCGCCTTTATGCATCGCCCGGCCGAGATTAGCTCTATGTGGAAACCAACCTGCCGTTTTTGGGCAGCAGAGAAGGAGTGGAGCCTTGAAGAATATTTATGTCGGGAACATTTCGTTCCAGACAACTGAGCAGGATATCGATGCCGCATTTTCAGCGTATGGACAGGTGGATCGGGTACAGATCGTAAAGGATCGGGATACAGGGCAATCGCGAGGTTTTGCGTTTGTGGAAATGCCCAATAATGCGGATGCGGACAAGGCTATGGCCGCTCTCAACGGCGCCGATCTCAGCGGCCGGACTCTGACTGTCAACGAAGCGCGCCCGCGTGAACCTCGACCGGGGGGCGGTGGTGGTGGCGGGGGCAACCGCTTCGGAGGCGGCGGTGGAAACCGTCCTGGCGGTGGTGGCAGTGGTGGCGGCGGAGGCAACCGGCGCCGAGAACCCCGCTGGTAGAAAGCCAGTCAATTCAAATAACAATGGACAGGCGGAAGCGCCTGTCCCACATTTAGCCGCGCTCGACGGTAGCCGCGGTTCCGTAGCAAAGCACTTCGGTAACGCCCTGCATAACTTCCGTGGCGTCGTAGCGTACACCGATGACCGCATTGGCGCCCAATTCACCGGCATGCTCGAGCATGCGCTCAAAGGCGTCTTCGCGCGCCTTCTCGCATAAGTTGGTGAACAGCGTGATGTCACCGCCCACCATCGTCTGCAGACTGGCGCCGATGGTCCCGAATACCGACCGCGAGCGCACCACAATGCCGCGTACAATCCCGAGCGTTCTTACGAGCCGAAACCCCGGCAGATCGAACGTACTTGTCGTCATTTCATGAGGAATCATTTGATTCATGATACGCGAGCAGACAGCCAGTGGGTGTTTTCGCGAGCCTATGCGCGATTCGGCGCAAGAACGTGCCCGTTTCAGCGCGAATATCCAGGAGTAGTATTCCTGGAAGCTTACGTGCACATGGCATGACCGATGAACGGGTGCATCCTTG
Source organism: Terriglobia bacterium (assembly GCA_963719785.1). Classification (GTDB taxonomy): domain Bacteria; phylum Acidobacteriota; class Terriglobia; order Bryobacterales; family Bryobacteraceae; genus BOG-234. The sequence goes on along the minus strand of CAVRCX010000013.1, from coordinate 342,494 downwards.
CGATGCCGGGTCCAGACCACGTTGATCTGACGGCCCTGCATAAGGTGTGTGCGGAATTCGGCTGGGACTTAAAGACGGGCGGTTTGCCTGATGGCGCCCTTCCCAAGGCGGTTCTCCTGCATCGCGATGCGTTCGGACCCGGGTATTCGTGGCTTGACATCGTCCACGTGTGCCGGTCGAAAATGCCTGAAGTCAGGCTGATCTTATGTCATGGGCTCTCGGAAAAGATCGATTGGCCTGCACTTTCCCGGGCTGGCGCATTCCACGCCATTTCGCTCCCTCTCAGAGAAAGCGAGCTGCGTCAGAGCCTGGGATTCGTTTGGGAATCGGATGCGAGGCTGGCGGCCGCGGCGCAGAGGCTCCTCGAAACCGCGCCCGCCAAAAGGGCCAGCGCCGCGCGCGGGGGTGCAGCGGATCGCTCGCAGGGCTTCTACGCGCCTCGCCTCAATTACGAGCCGGGCTGATTTTCCTGACTCTCGCCGTTCATTGTTGTTACGCAACAGATGTTGAGGAAATCGTTCAACGAGCCACCGCCGCCATAAAGTCGGACTGGGCCGCCGATCCGGACTATGCCTATTGCGAGACGGACGAGACCGTAAAAGGCGAACAGTCGACACGCAAGAGGTCCCAGGTGGTGATGATTGCTGGTTCCGATTATTATCTGCCCCTCGCATTTGACGGCCAGCCACTGTCACCGGATCGGGCAAAAGCCGAACTCCAAAAGTTCAGGGATGAAGTGCAGCGCCGCAACAGCGAAAATCCGGCTGCACGCGCTCAGCGCATCGCCAAATACAAGAAGGCGCACGACGAAAACGGCGCTATTCTGCTGGAATCGCCGGAGGCCTTCACTTTCCAGTTGTTGCGCGAGGAAACCATGAACGGCTACCCCGCCTGGGCGCTTTCCGCCACACCGAAGAAGCGTACCGGTCCGTTGAGCCGCGCGGCCAAAGTCCTCTCCGGAATGCAGGGGACCATCTGGATTGAAAGGGATAGCTTTCATCTGATCAAGGTGGATGCCGCCGTGGTGACGCCGGTCCCGATCTACGGAATTCTCGCGCGCGTTTTGCCCGGAACTCACATTGAAATCGATTTGACACCCGTAGATGATTCCACGTGGCTGGTGAGCAAGTTCTCCATGAGCCTCGCGCTTTCGAAGATTTTCTTTTTCAAATCCACCGAGGTCACGCGTTCCACGTACACGGATTTCCGTATGAACAGCGCGGTGGTCGACGAGCTTCTGGCGCGTTAGGCGGTCTCCACGGGTGATTGGTGAGTATCTGAGAAGGCCGATTGCCAATCGGCCGCAGGTTGACAACCTCCCCCACGCGGACTGAAAACGTGGCCACGCAGTTGCATTCTAAGGTGGCAAATGAATGCCGTCGCCATCGATGCTGTTCCCTTGATCGATGCGGTTCCGTTGGTTGTCGATCTCGATGGCACTCTCGTCAAGACCGATCTGCTGATCGAATCCGTGCTGGCGCTTCTCCGCCAGCATCCACTCTACCTGTTCAGCCTGCCGCTCTGGATGCTGCACGGGAGAGCCCGCTTCAAGCAAAAAATCTGCAGCATGGTATCGCTCGACATCAGCGCGCTCCCCTGGCGTACGCAATTCATCGACGACCTGATAGAGCAGCGCGCGCAGGGCCGGTCGCTGGTGCTTGCCACCGCCAGCGATATGCAGATCGCCCGCCGCGTGGCCGATCGCTTGAACCTCTTCGACAGCGTATTCGCCAGCGACGGCGCCGTTAACCTGTCGGGTGAAGCCAAGCGCGATTGTCTGGTACGCGAATTCGGCGCTAATTGCTTTGATTACGCTGCCGACGGGGGCGGCGTCGGCAAGCCCGACCGGGCCGTCTGGGCGGCGGCGCGCAATTCCATTCAGGTGACCACGGGGAGTCATAAACGTCACGCGGCGCTGTTCCTTAAAGCCCTGCGCCCCGCGCACTGGCTCAAGAACCTGCTCGTCTTTGTGCCCCTCATAGCGGCCCACCGGTTATTCGAGCTTGCGGCCATCGGGAAGTCTCTGGTCGCGTTCGTGGCTTTCGGATTGTGCGCCTCGAGCGGCTATCTGCTCAACGATCTGCTTGACCTCGAAGCCGATCGCCACCATCCGAAAAATCGCCTGCGTCCCTTCGCGTCGGGCGATCTGCCGCTGTCTTACGCTCTCATTGCGATACCGCTGCTCCTCCTTGCCGGTTGCGCCCTCGGCGCCGCGGTCTCCCCGGTGCTGTTTTTGATTCTGCTGATTTACTTCGGCATGAGTGCGGGCTACTCGCTGAGGATCAAACGGATCGCCATCCTCGACGTCCTGTTCCTTGCCAGCCTCTACACCGTGCGCATCATGGCCGGCACGGCGGCCACCGGGATCGGTTCTTCCCATTGGCTGCTGGCCTTCACCACTTTCCTTTTCTTCAGCCTAGCGCTGGTGAAACGCTACGGCGAACTGGTCATCATGCGCAAGGTAGACGGCGCCAACGCCAGGGCGCGCGGCTACGAACTGAGCGATGGAGAGCTTCTGGCGTCCATGGGTACGGCCAGCGGATATCTGTCGGTGCTGGTGCTGGCTCTTTACATCGCCACTAACAATGCGGAGGCGCTCTATGCCCATCCTCACCTGCTGTGGGTTCTGTGCCCGCTGCTGCTCTACTGGATCAGCCACGTCTGGCTCACCGCGCACCGCGGCCAGATGCACCACGACCCGGTAGTCTTTGCGACCCACGATCGCACCAGCGGGATTCTGATCCTCATGATGGTGGCGACCGCCCTTCTGGCTATAGGATGATCAGGTTCACTGCCTTCCTGCTGTTTTTGGCCCCGCTGACGATTGTCGATCTGCAGCCATTTCGCCAGTCGACGAGCGCTGGTTCGGCCACTCTGGTCAACCTGAATCCCAACATCAATGTCTGGTACGTCCTGACAGTCGGGGAAACCTCCTGGCATCTGGAAAACCCCCAACCGCACACGGCAAAAATTCTTCTCGACGACAAGCATCCCAATGGTCTGGTGATCGCCGAGGGAACCAATCGAGCCCCCTGCGACCTGTTTCCCAGCGCGCTCGATCAGGCCAGAAATTCCGCGCTGATTTACGCGCCCCTTTGCGGAGGGCGCCTGTATCTGCGCAACCCGGCTAAAGGGCAGCGCACCGCGCTCGAAGCCGCCACCGAATTTCTGCGCAATCAGGTCTGGGGCGGGGAGAAGGTCATCATCCTGTTCCACCATTTGCTTGCCGATCGTTATCGGGAAACGGCCGAGTCCGATAATCGGCGCGGCGGTGAAGGCAACGTGCCTGGCGCTCCGCTCAATGCGAAGATCGATCCCGCCCGCGCCACCCGCATGGCCATCCCGGTGAACCTCGGCATCGCGCTTGAATCCGAATCGACCGGCATGACCCCGGGCGCCTGGTACCCCGTGGCGGGAAATCCCGGCACTTACGTCAGCGTGATGCAGCCCAATCAGATCGCCTCAGCCATTTTCCAAACCTCGAAGAACGTGGTCGGAAATCTGGACAGCATCGAATCCGCTTCGCTCTGCTATCTGATTGCCTTCGACCTCGATCGCTATGAACTGGGATTCGCCCTCGGCACCTCATTCCCCGGCATAGGCTGGTCTGCGCGCGTGCCGCCATCCCTGCGCATCCCCAACACGCCGGGACCCGATGGCATTGGAAGCATTGCGCCGCTGGTCTCGACAGGCCTGATTGCACCGGAAAACGGTCGCCGCACTATCGCCACCTTCACGGGCGGTTTCAAGCGCGAGCACGGCGCCTTCCGTTTTGGGGACCTCGCGCTGAAGAACCACGGCAGCCATTACGGATTCATTGAGAACGGCGTGGTGTTTAGCAAGCTTCAGCCCGACCTTGCCACCGTCTTCATGCTGGACGACGGGTCGTTGCAAATGAGGACATGGACCGAAGACGATAATAAACTCCTCGCCCACGTCAAATACGCGCGCCAGAACGGAGTGCCAATTATTGAAGCGAGCGCGCCCGGTCAGCTGGTCAATCGGTGGGGGCCGGGAAACTGGTCGGGCTCCGAGGACGAGAAACTGCGAACCATCCGCGGCGCCGTCGCCCTGCAGTCGAGTGCCGGCAAACGCTTCCTCGTCTACGCCGTTTTCTCCGACGCCACTCCCTCGGCAATGGCGCGCGTGTTTCAGGCCTATGGAATGAACTACGCCATGATCACCGATATGAACGCCCTCGAGCACACCTACTGCGCCGTCTACCGCCGCTCGGGTTCCGAACTGTCCGTCGACCACCTGCTGAAGGGCATGAGCGTGCTCGATAAATCGTCGGGCGATGAAGTCATTCCGCGTTTCCTCGGTTATCCCGACAATCGCGATTTCTTCTATGTGATGGAGCGCGCTGCGAAAGAGGTCAAACGATGAGATTCCTGTCCGTGCTGTTCGTTGGATTGCTGATGGGCGCGCCCGCCGGCCCCCCGCCATCGCTTAAAGAACAGAACGAAATTCTGTTTCGCCAGTTAAAGCAGGAGCGCGGATTGTCGGACGAACAGATCGCCGCCGTCCGCAAAATATTCGAAGCCTCGGGCTACATTGGGCAGGGGAATCCGGCCGTGACCAGGCACCCCGTCACCCCCGAAGATTGCCAGCAAAAGCTGAAACAGATGCACGTGCAATATGACAACCCGCGCTTCGAGAAGATCTGCGGAGGGAAGCACCTGGCGCCGCTCTACGACCCCGCTACGCAGAAGCCCGAAGACGCCAGGGTCTGCATGGATCAATTCGAATTTCCCGACATTCCCTGCGCGTATCCGGTGGTCTGGGTGAAAGCCCGCGAGGCCGCCGAAATCTGCTGGGCGGTGGGCGAACGCATGGCCGATGCGCATGAATGGGAAGGCGCCTGCCAGGGGGAACTCGAAGCTCCGGATTACCGCTTCGATCTCACGCATGGCCTGAGCCCTTCGGACGGCATCGCCCGCATGCGCGCCATCCATAATCAGCAGGACGCCGCCAGTAAACGCTGGAGCTATGGTCCCGAATATCAGCGCGGGATCTGCGCCACCTCGAGCACGAAGACGGCCGGGTGCAATGGGGGCAGCTGGACCGGCTGCGGCTCCAATACATTTCCCGCCGGCGATTTTCCAGCCTGCCACAGTCCGCTTGATGTTTACGATCTGAACGGCAATGCGGCCGAGCACATGAACCTGCCGCTCAATGAGGCCCAGATGTCCAGCCGCGGCAGCCACGAATTAGGCTACACGGAGATGAAAGGAAGCTGGTTTATTTTCGATACGTATCGGGCTCACGACGACTGGTGCCGCTGGCGAGCGCCCTTCTGGCACGGGACGCGCGTGATGGACGAGCACAGCCACGCGAATTATCATCTGGGCTTCCGCTGCGCCAGGTCTCTGTAGCCTGTTGGGGGCAGGCGGATTACCTACCAATCGGCCGGACCCAGAGGGCACCCCAACCAGCCTGCCCCACAAAGGCCTACTTCGTGATGGTCCCGCAGGCAATGCGATCGCCGGCGTTGCCCGAGGGATCGCTCATCAGGTCGTCCGCTTTGGCGTGGATCATCAGCGCGGTGCCGCCGTTGGCGAAGAGTGAATTGGCGCCGTCGCCGAGGGTGACGGCCGTATCGGTTGTCGTAAACTTCGCTGTGCCGTTGGGCTTCACGGTGAAATTGGCCATATCGCCGGCGTGCGGTTTGGGAGTCATGGGGTTGTTGACGCCGTGGTGCGCGCTGGTGGGGTTGAAGTGCCCGCCGGCGGAGGTGAATGCCGGACCTTCGCATTTCGCCGCGGCATGGAAATGGAGGGCGTGTTCGCCCGGCGGCAGACCCTTCAGGTTGAGGGCGATCTTTACGCCGCCACCGGAGGCGTCAGAGATTTTGGCGGTTCCGACCTCCTTTCCCGTCCCGTCCTTCAGAGTGACGGTAACAGGCTTGTCAGCGGCAAAAAGGGCGGCTCCGAAGAACCCGGCCAGGGCAACAGCAATCAGTCGTTTATTCATATGGCGCTCCTCAGGGAAATTGCGTGCAATCTGCGATTATATATGCTTTAGTTAGCCCGGCGCTTCACATTTCGAAGGACCACTGGCAGGGTCGCGAAGTTTTCGAGCGCAAACGTTTTCGCCGCTGTATCGACCATCACATTTCCGGTCAGAGAGATCTTGCCTTCGCCCTCGCCCTTCGCGGGCAGATGGATTTCTATGAGGGAGAATTCATATTTGTTGGGCACGGCTCCGGGGGCCGTAGGCTTCCATTGATTGACAAATTCGCCCATGCGCCGATCAGTGATCAGAATGATGCGCTCGCTGCCGTTGGGCTCGGGAATTCTGACCGCGTAGCGAAGCGAATATCCGACGGCTTCGGACGACCATAGGTCTCCAATGGCGTCGGCTTTATCGAGAGCCGCGGCGAGGGCACCTTCGGGCGTCAGGTGGGCAGCTGGCGCGGATGCAGCGCCGCCGCGACCACCCCGGCCGCCTCGCCCACGCCCTGCGCCATCCGCACCGCGTCCGGCCGCGTCGGCTGCCGGCGGGGCCGGAGTGATCGACACCGTCGGATTGGGAACGTTCCATGCCGCCAGCAATTTATCGCGCTCGGCATCAGTGGACCAGCGGCGCACCACGATCTGGATGGGCTCGCGCGCGTTATTCACGTTCTCAGTTGTTGCGGTAAAGATGGCGACGGGTTTGGCGGTTGGCGCGTCTGCCGCAGACAGGATGGCGGCGAGGGCGACCGCGGCCAGTGGCGTGGTGGAAAACAAGCTGGGCATAGGGAACCGGAGCCATGATACTACGCCGGAAACTCGTTCGAGTTTCGATTCAGTCGATGACCCGTTCCACCGCGCCGGCGCATCTGAGCAGCGCGTCGGCCAGCGGTGTGCTGTCGCCCCCACGCTTCACGACAACGAGCAACGACCTCTCGCCCGTGGGGAAGCGGACGGTACATGGGGAATCCCCGTCCTCCAGTAACACCGAATTGGCGATCGTGAGCACGTTGTCGATAGCGGGTCCGGGAATGCGGCCGAGCGCCAGATTCAGCCTGTCCAGCGCTTGCTCCTCAAAGGATTCGGCGATCAAGGGCGCGAGGACAGGTCGCGGCGCGGCGTCATGGATTCGCAGTCTTGGGGCCCGGACCTCGCCTCTGGGACAGACTCCGACGACGGGCGTTTCGTAAAACAAGTCCGGCGGGGGAGACGGTATCGAAGAACCTGTTCGCAAAGCACGGTTTCAGGCCGAAATCGACCGGGACCGTGAACTTGTCTTCTAGCCGCGTTCCTCACAACCTCTGAAACTACCAGGCGAGCATCGTCAGCCGTGGCACTGCGGCGAAGTGACGGTCCCTCGTCACCAGCGGAAGGTCGAACTGGCGGGCGATGGCGGCAATCCAAATGTCGTTGTCCGGGATCGGATTGCCCATCCCAGCTAGTTCCGCCTTCACCTCCGCGTACAGCTCGCTCGCACTTTGATCCGGCAGCAGAAGAGTTGCGGTCTGAAGAAAATCGCGGATCAGCGCCATTTGCGCCTCACGCCGCTGTGCACGCCGTGCCCCGTTAAGAGAGGCCCCGTAAGAGAGTTCGCCCAGAACGATCCACGGCAGGTAAAGGGCGGACGCGGATCTTAGTCGAGCGGTGAGATCGATATCGTTTCGGAAATGGTCGACCACGATATTCGTGTCCAGCGGGACACTACCACCCGTGTTCATCGGCGTTCTCGCAGCCTTCGTCGATGGCTCGCTCCAGATCGTCGGCCTCTTCCGGCGAGATTGCGCCGGCGGTGCGAGCGAGAATCGACTGGCGCTCTTCCTCGCTGATCCGCTTGAGACGGTGTACGAAATCCGCCACCACTTCCAGCCTCGCTGGCGGCAGCACCTTCAGATCCCCGACAACGTCCTCGAGCGAACTCACCTGCTTTAAGGTACACCGCCCAGTGCTAGGAGTCGGTAGGAGGCGCTCTCCCCACAACCGCGCGGATGTGCCGCGTGAATGCGACCCGAGGCCCTGAACATCCATGAATGGAAGCCCTCGTCAGGGCCTTCATCGCTCATATCGTCATGGTGTCCAGTTCAGCCCAGGTTCTCACAGAGAGGACGTTCTGCTCTCTGCCGCTTTTTGCAACTTTATCGCCCTGTCGGTTAGTGATGAAACTTTGGCACCCGTTCGGGTCGGAGTTGGCCAGGACGTGGTACGCACCGGGCAACCCGACCCGTTGCTCCTGATCAGGAAATAAACCCGACGCGGCGTTCACCCATGCCGGTATACAGAGAACCGACGGGCTCCCGCACTTACATTCGGCGAGGCGTTTGGCCATAGTGAGCATCGACCGTTGGACGTCAACGCATATCAAAGCCCCAACGTAGGCTCCCTTCCAGTGAGTGGGGTTCCCGCAGTTTGTAGGCTCATCAGGGCAACACGTATAGCGTTCGGTACCATCTGGGTCCCTTTTGTGACATAACAAGCGCCACTGAGGGGGACCGAGGTCGGCATCGACAAGGTACGCGGAATTTACCTTCTTGACTTCATCCAGTGCGCCCGTCACGAACACGATTCGATACTCGCCGCACAAGTCGGCAAGTTGCCGTAAGGCATCGCTTGCAGGAATCTTCGGTTCGAGATTCCTGTTCTTGTAATCCCCCTCGAAATTAAAGCACTCCGGCAGGACGATCAGAAAATCGCGGCCCGACAAATCTTTCAACCGGCGTTCCAGCCGTGGTTCAGTCGACAACTGTTGCCGCAACGACCCAAGCGGGTCTTTCCACCGGTTCGCTACAAAATGGAAAAATCCAACTCCTCCGATCACTGGAGCTCGCTAATCGAGGGAAGGTCCTGGCGGGTAATTTCAGGTGAATCGCCCATCCAGAACTCAACGACAGTGGAATCCAGCGGCACTGGCGCGCCCGCGACAGAGGAGGCACCACTCTGCTGATCCACATAATCGCCGAGCAACCTCATAAACAGTGAACGCCAAGAGCGCTGGCCGCCTCCCTCTGCGGCCGATCCAGCGTGGCCAGCGGCCCGTTCCCCGGCGTCGGCGATGAGGGCAGGAAGCGAAGGCCCCGCCAGTTTGGGTATGACGGCCAGATCGGGCATGGAGAGGTTAAACCAGTTCCAGCCGTTTCAACTTCATCCGGTCGGCGCGAACATGCGCCAGATCGTACTGCGCCTGTTGCACCAGCCAGCTTTCGGCGCTGCCGCCGAAAACTTTTGACAGTCGCACGGCCATCTCGGGCGATATTCCGCGTCTCTCGTTCACCAGCTCGGATAACGTGGTGCGCGTGACCCCAAGCGCCGTGGCTGCGTCCGTGATCGTTAAGCCTAAAGGCTCGATGCACTGGCGGAATACGAAGCCTCCCGGGTGTGGTGGATTCTTCATCGGCATCTGCTCTCAGTGGTAGTCAACATAATCAACGTCGAAAGCGTCCGGGTCAGGAAAACGGAAAATCACCCGCGAGTTTGCTCGAACCGTTACCGCCCAAAAACCGACAGAGAAGCTACCACTCCGCTGATCCACACATTCGCCGAGCAACCTCATAAACAGTGAACGCCGAGGGCGCCAGCCGCCTCCCTCTGCGGCTGATCCAGCGTGGCGAGAGGCCACCCCGACCTCTGTGCGAGCTCAACGTACAGGGCATCATAGGGAGTCAGTCCGCGATCTCTGCAAATGATCTGGACCGGTCCGGCTACCTGTTCCAACGATGCGTAGTCGAGAGTCGGGCTCAGGACCTTGAGCGCATTGAGAAATGCGCCGGCCTGGTCTGCCGTAATCCGTCCCCGACGCTCTCCAACCAGCAGCGAATTCAGTACCTCCACGGCCCAGAAGGCGGGCACCAGCGCACCCTCGCCGGATTGCAGCCGGTCGAGCACGCTCATGGACGAGTCCGTTCGCTCGTCTGGAAAGCACCACGATAACGTCACCGAAGCATCGACGACGATCCGATTCAAGGGCGCGCCTCGTGACGCAGTTCGCGGATCGTCATACCGCCAAGCGAAAGACCATGGGTCTTCCCAAAGCTTTTAAGCGTCTCGATGGCTTGGACTACTTCAGACGAGGGCCTAGGTGACTGTCCTCTGTCGGCCGAACGATGCGCAGCCTCCTCGATCAAGCGGGCCGCATACGCGTCGATGCCAACGCCCTGCGTGGCGGCCTGCCGAGCGAGTTCCGCCTGAAGCTCCGGCGCGAGTTCAATCGTAACGGTCATTCGGAACCTCCCAAGCATTAACCGTACCGCCTGCGGCCGCTCCAAGTCAAAACAGAGAAAGCCCACCACCCCATTTCCTCGGTGACAAATTCCCCAAATTTATTTTCAACCTAACCCCTCAACACCTTACAGCCCTTTCCCAACTCGCCGCCCCCACCTTTCGCAGCCTCCGCATGTAAATTCGGGCCAGGAGATGCCCATGCGCCCACCATCCGACCATTCCACCGCCAACACCACCAGTCTCGCTCCGACCGGCCATCTCCCCAATCCGCTGCCAAAACCCGCCGGATCATTCATCAGTGAACCCAACTTATCAATGAAAACAAACCGCTTACCCAAAACCCGGTGGCTTCGTTTTGGCTCTCCCAAGCCGCACCGAAACCGGATTCGCCGCCCAACCTCCAAACCCAGCCCTAAACGTTCCAACCCCGCCACGCGTCAATACTTACGTGATGCCGCTGGGGCGAAGTGTGCCTCCCTCAACCCAACCCCGGCCCAAAACTAAATGACGCCCACCCTCAAAGCCCCGCTCCCCAACGTCGGCATCAACAACCCCGCCGCGGCCACCGAACTCGCCCAGGCCCAGGCCGTCGCTGCCCGCTACCGCTGCGAATTCGTCGACCTCCGCGAAGGGGCCATCGATCACGACCTCTTCCGCTCCATCCCCGTCGACCTCATGTTCCGCTACAACTTCGTGCCCCTCGGCGCCCAGAACGGAACCCTCGACATCGCCCTCGCCGACCCCCGCAACCTCTCGACCATCGACGAGCTCTCGCTCCTCCTCCACAAAAAGCTCCGCGTCAAAGTCGCCACCGCCACCCAGATCGGCGACCTCCTCAAGAAGACCGAGCAATCCCAGCGCGTCCTCGAAGAAGTCACCGAAGGCTTCGCGCTCGACGTCATCGGCGACGAGGAAAACTCCGACGAAACTCTCTCCATCGACCGCCTTGCCGCCGGCGACAGCGACATCGCGCCCGTCATCAAGCTCGTCGACACCACCATCTTTAACGCCCTCGAACGCCGCGCCAGCGACATCCACATCGAATCGCGCGACCAGGAAGTCGTCATCAAATACCGCATCGACGGCGTCCTCCATTACGCCATGCCCCCCATCGCGAAAGACTGGCATTCCACCATCATTTCGCGCATCAAAGTCATGAGCGAGCTCGATATCGCCGAGCGCCGCGTCCCCCAGGACGGCCGTTTCCGCGTCCGCTACAAATCGCGCCTCATCGATTTCCGCGTCTCCATCATGCCCACCATCCATGGTGAGGACGCCGTGCTCCGCGTGCTCGATAAAGAATCGATGAGCGAGAAATTCGCCAAGCTCTCGCTCGACGTGGTCGGCTTCGGCGCCGCCGACCTGGTCAAATTCCGCCGCTACATCGCCGAGCCCTACGGCATGGTCCTCGTCACCGGCCCCACCGGCTCCGGCAAGACCACCACCCTCTACGCCGCCCTCAGCGAGATCAAGAACGACGAAGACAAGATCATCACCATCGAAGATCCCGTCGAATACCAGCTCAAAGGCATCACCCAGATTCCGGTCAACGAAAAGAAGGGTCTCACCTTCGCGCGCGGCCTCCGCTCCATCCTCCGCCACGATCCCGATAAGATCATGGTCGGCGAAATCCGCGATCAGGAAACCGCCCAGATCGCCATCAACTCCGCCCTCACTGGCCACCTCGTCTTCACCACCGTCCACGCCAATAACGTCGTCGACGTGCTCGGCCGCTTCCTCAACATGGGCGTCGAGGCCTATAACTTCGTCTCCGCCCTCAACTGCATCCTCGCCCAGCGCCTCGTCCGCATCAACTGCGAGCACTGCAAAAAGCCGGTGAAATATCCCGATTCGCTCCTCATCGAAAGCGGCTTCAATCCCGATGAATGGCGCGATGTCGAATTCATGGAAGGCGCCGGCTGTTTCGAATGCGGCGGCACCGGCTTCCGTGGACGCACCGCCATCCACGAACTGCTCGACCTCAACGACAAAATCCGCGAGCTGATTCTCGACCGCCGGCCCGCTTCCGAAATCAAACGCCTCGCCCGCGAACAGGGCATGACCTTCCTGCGCGAATCCGCCGTCGAGAAAGCCCGCACCGGCGTTACCACGCTGCGCGAAATCAATAAGGTGACCTTCATCGAATGAGCGCCCTTAGCTCACTCAAGGCGCTCTTCAAAGACCCGCCGCCGGAGTTTGCCTTCGAGATCGCGTCCGATGGCATTACCATGTCGCGCACGCGCCCGCCAGCGGCCGTGCACCACGTGGCCCTACCCCAAGGCGTAATCGTGCCCTCCCCCGTTAAGGACAACGTCCTCGATCCTGCGGCCTTTGCCCACGCCGTGGTCAAACTCGTCCCCGCCGGCACGCGCCGCGCACAGCGCACTGCCGCTCTGATTCTGCCCGACAATGCAATGCGGCTCGCCGTGCTGGATTTCGAATCCTTGCCCACTAAAGAAGAAGAGCGCCTCGCCCTCATCAAATTCCGCATGCGTAAAACGCTGCCTTTCGATATCGACGAAGCCGCCCTCTCGTATCACATTCAGGCAGGTAACAAAGTAATCGCCGCCGTCTCCCCCATCGAGATCGTGGCTCGCTACGAAGCGCCTTTCCGCGCCGCCGGAATTCATCCCGGCTTCGTTACCTCTTCGTCTCTGGCACTTCTCGAATTATTGCCGGTTAAAGGCTCGGTCCTCGTAGCGCATCGCGGCCCCGGAGCCTTGACCGTGCTCGCCCTCGCGCAGGGCGTTCTCACTCTGGCGCGCTCGCTCGAACTCACCCATAACGGCGATATCCTGTCCGAAGTCTCGGCGGATCTCTACCCCACCCTCGTCTACATCGAAGACCAAACCGGCGCCCGCCCGGAAAAGCTGATCATCGCGGGATTCGGCGACGACTCGAATTCATCCGCCACCAGGCTCGCCGTCGAGCTGGATATTCCGACCGAGGCAATCGATAACCCGCATCCGGGCCTTGAGGGCTATCTCAGCGCCTTCGCGCCAGCCAGAAAGGCGGCCGCATGAGAGTGCCCATCAATCTCGCGCGTGAACCTTTCCGCCGCGATCGCCCGGTCCTGATCGCCTCCGCCGCCGGCTGCATCATTCTGACCGTCACGCTGATTTTTCTCTCTTCCGCAGCCCTGTCGGAGCGCGCTCAATCGCAGAAGACGCGCCTCACGCTCAACGCCGTCAACCGGCAATTGACCCGCATGCAGGCTGAACAAGCGAAGCTCGAGAACGCCATGCGCCAGCCCGCCAACGCCGTGGTGCTCGACCGCAGCCTTCTCTTCAACGACATCATTCGCCGCAAATCCATCAGCTGGACGAGGATCTTTTCCGATCTCGAAACCGTCCTGCCCCACGACGTCCGCATCTCGGCGATCCACCCCCAAGTCAACTCCAAAGACGATCTCTCCCTCGATATGACGGTAGAAGCGACCGCCCCGGAACCGGTCATAGGCTTCGTCGCCAGACTGGAAGGCTCCGACGTCTTCGGCTCCACCCAGGTGAGCACCATAACCCTGCCCACCCAAAACGACCCCTTCTACCGCTACCGCCTCTCCGTAACCTACACCCAAAACCTGATGAAGCCACTAAGCCCGGTGGGGCAGATTTCCGATCTGCCCGCTGATCCGCCGCCACCTCCCCAGGCAGCCGCAAGGCCCGTAGCTCAAACCCCAGCCCAGGCGCCAGTAGCCCAAACCGCAGTCCCAACTCGCTTAGCGCCGGCGCCGGTTCCAGTAGCCCAGGCCCCGGTAGCCGCAGCCGTTCAACCCCAGGTGCCCCAGGCGCAGCCGGTAAACAACCCCAACCCGGCCCCGCCACCACCGCCCCCATCGGGGCCCATAAGAGGACCAAGATCCATAAGACATTTGCCCCCCCCGGCCACCACCCAGCCAGGAGTCACCAATGCCCCTTAAGCTGCCCCGCAAACTCAACCTGCCCAGCCCCGGATCCGTGACCGATCCCAGGTTCCTCGTGCGCGTGCTCCTGGCCATACTCTTCGTGGCCAACCTGGTAGCCGCCGCCATGGCCTATCACGTTTTCGACGCCTCACCCGAAGCCCTGAACCAGCAACTGGCCGCCGCCATAGCCCAGCGCCAGGCATGGCAGCTCCAACTGAATCGCACCCGTACCCTCGCGGGCAGCGTCGATCGCGGCAAACAGGAAGGGGAAAAATTCCTCTCCACCTACATGACCAGCCGCCGCCACACCTACTCGACCATCATCGGCGAGCTCACCGAAACCGCTAAAACGGCCGGCATGAAAGCGGGCGCCACCCTCTCTCTCGAACCCATCCAGGGCAGCGACGATCTCGACATGATGTCGGTCACCCTCACCCTCGAAGGTAACTACGCGCAGCTGATGAAATTCGTCAACCTGCTGGATCGCTCTCCGCGCTTCCTGATCATCGAGACTCTCACCGTAACGCCGCGCGCCAAGAGCGACATCTTATCCGTCGGCGTAAAACTCGACACCTTCGTCAAAGAAGATTCGGACGGTCTCACATGAAACTGGGCGCCGAACCAAAAAAAATCGCCATCCTGGGCGGCCTGCTGGCTGTCGCCCTCGTGGTCTTATATTTCAACTACTTTTCTTCCGACGATTCGACGCCGGCGCCTCGGCCAGCCGCCGTTTCCGCACCGATCGTCTCCGCGCCCCCACCGGCGATCCGCGCCAAAGCGCCCCAGGTCGAGCGCCACCGCTCCGCTAATAACGACAGCCTGGTCAAGGATTGGAAACCGCGTCTCGGCTTCCAGAATCCCGAAGACCGGCCCGACCCGGCCACCGTCGATCCTACGCTGCGTCTCGATTTATTGGCGAAAGTGCAAAGCGTAGAAGCCGGACCGGCCGGCCGCAACCTGTTCGATTTCGGCCAGGCGCCACCGCCGCCGCCCGTCGCGCAAGCCGCCCTCCCCAAAGTGCAGAAGATTCCCGTGAATCAGCAGGTCGCTGTCGTGCAGCCACCACCGCCGCCCGGTCCGCCGCCTCCTCCCAAGGCGCCCGCCATGACCTTCAAATACTACGGCTACAAGATCTCGGCGCTCGACGGACATAAGGCCGCCTTCCTGCTCGATGGCGAAGATATCCTGATCGCCGGGGAAAACGATACGTTCAAACGCCGCTACCGCGTAGTCAAGATCGGCGTCAGCTCCATCACCATCGAAGACACGCAATTCAAGAGCATGCAAACGCTCCCCTTACAGGAGATGGCGTCATGAGGTGTCGGGCCTCAAAACGCCGTAGCGAATCCGGCTACGCGCTCCTGTTCGTCTTAGCCATGGCGTCCATCGTCGCCATCATGCTCTACATGCAATTGCCGCGCGTCGCCTTTGAAGCCCAGCGCGACCGGGAGCAGTTGCTGATCGATCGCGGCGAGCAATACAGCCGCGCCATCAAACTCTACGTGCGCAAGTTCAACCGCTTTCCCGCCGACATGGACGCGCTCGATAACACCCAGAACATCCGCTTTCTGCGCCGCCATTACATCGATCCCATGACGGGAAAGAGCGAATGGCGCCTCATCCATGTAGGTCCCGGAGGCGTTTTTACCGACTCGCTTCTGCATAAGAAACCCGCCGCCGACCAGTTCGCCGCGCAGAACTTCATCACCGAAATGCAGCAGGTCGGCGGCAATCAGAACGGCAACAGCGAAGGCGTGAATCTCGCCAATCGCCGTCGCGCCAGCGACCAGCCCGGAGCGCCAGGCGATCCCAACAGCATCAACAACAACCCCGGACAGCCGAACACCGATCCCAACGCCCCGCCCGGTTCCGCGCCGATTCAGGGACCGGTGATGGTGCTTCCCAACGGCCAGATCGTGCCCGCCAGCACGTCGGGCTATCCGCCAGCCACTCCCACGCCCGGACAAGTGGGTACGCAACAACCCGGGCAGCCCGGCCAACCGGGGCAGCCTGGACAACCCGGACAGCCTGGCTCTTTCTCCGCCCAGCCAGGCATGCCCAACGGATTTCAGACTCAGCCCAATCAACCCGGTGCGCCACCGACTGCGGCCGCAAGTCTCATCAATCAGCTTTTGACGACACCACGCCCGGGCGGCCTGAACGGCATCCCCGGAGCCGGCGGTCAGCCAGGAGCCCAACCAGGCGGAGTCGACCAATTCGGTAATCCCATCCAGGCGCCGGCGGGCGCCGGAACCGGTACCGCAACTGCCACTCTGGGAACTCCGGCCGGACAAGGCATGGGAGGCGCAACCATTGGCGGCGGCCTCGCCGGCGTCGCCAGCAAACTCGAACAGGAAGGCATCAAGTCTTATAACGACCACACTGCCTACAATGAGTGGGAATTCGTCTACGACATGACCAAAGATCCCGCGCGCGGCGCAGGCGCACTACCCCCCGCCCAGGCCCCGCCCGGCACTCCCCTTTCTGGCCCAAACAGTGCCGGACCAAACGCTGCCCCATTCTCAACTCCCACCTCGAATCCAACCGCCAATCCAACCAGTGCTCAACCCGGCTCCCCTGGCGGTTTTACGTCCCCGCAATGATTGTCTTATGTAAAATTAGACTCCGAAGGAACCCCCATGCGAATCACACGACGTCAGGCAGTATCGGCCATAGCGGCTTCCGCGCTCACCCCCGCCATCAGGTCGTTCGGACAGAACTCGCTCCCCGAAATGGAGAAGGGGCCCTTCGATGGATCGCTCGAAGGCCTGAAGGCCTATCAGATCCCCGAGTGGTTCAAAGACGCCAAGTTCGGCATCTGGGCGCATTGGGGACCACAGTCGGCGGCTGAGGACGGCGACTGGTATGCCCGCAATATGTATATCGAGGGCAGCCCGCAATATAAGACGCACCTCGAACGCTTCGGCCATCCTTCGAAAGTCGGCCACAAGGACATCTGCCGCATGTGGACAGCCGACAAGTTCGACCCCGACCACCTGATCTCGCTCTATAAAAAGGCCGGCGCGAAATACTTCATGAGCATGGGCGTGCACCATGACGGCTTCGATCTGTGGAACTCGAAGTATCAGCCGCGCTGGAATGCCGTCGCCACCGGACCGAAGAAAGATATCGTGGCTATGTGGAAGAAGGCCGCGGTCGGTCAGGGCCTGAAATTCGGCGTCAGCGAGCACCTGGCCCCCAGCTATAACTGGTTCGCCGTTTCGCATGGCAGCGACAAGAACGGCCCCCTTGCCGGCGTTCCTTACGATGGCACCGACCCCGCCTACAAAGACCTCTATCACGAGCTGCCCGAGGGTTACAAGATCAGCCTGACCGGCATGGGCGGAGCCATGACCGATGCGCCCCAGTCGTGGAAGAACGAATACTTTCTCCGCATCAAAGATCTCGTCGACAACTATCAGCCCGATCTTCTCTATACCGACGGTGGCATGTTCTACGGGGACATTGGCTCAAGGCTTGTCTCCAACCACTACAACCTTAATGCCAGGCTGCATGGAGGTAAGGTCGAAGCGGTCTACACCAGCAAACGGCGCAATGAGTGCGAGACCGGCACCTGCGTCTACGACATCGAGCGCGGCGTAGCCGATGGCGTGATGGCCAATGCATGGCAGACCGACACCTGCGTGGGTAACTGGCATTACAAGCGCGGCATTAAGTACAAGACGCCTAAGACCGTGATCGACATGCTGTGCGACATTGTCAGCCGCAATGGCAATCTGATGCTCAACTTCCCCTTGCCCAATAACGGCGAACTCGACGCGGAAGAGCTGCATATTCTCGACGAGATCACTAAGTGGACGGCAGTGAATGGCGAAGGCATCTTTGCCACCAGGCCCTGGAAGACCTTCGGTGCCGGGCCCGCGCTGGTGAGCGCCCCAGTCACCAACACCCGCTTCAACGAAAACAACCGCAAGGACCTCACCGCCGACGATATGCGGTTCACCACCAAGGGGAAAAACCTCTACGCATTCGCCATGGGATGGCCGGGCAAGGAAGCATCGGTAGCCTCACTGGCGCTGGGTGGCAAGTACGATGTGCCTAAGTTCCACAACGTGGAATTGCTGGGACACAAAGGAAAACTCAAGTGGCGCCAGGACGCAACCGCGCTGACCGTTGAACTCCCGGAGCAGAAACCGTCCGAGTATGCGGTGGGTTTCAAAATCGCGTTAGCATAACGTGCCCCACGTGGGCATAGCTCTCCTTGAGAGTTGGCGAGCCTCCCTCAATTGACGGTTTCGGTCGACCAGGAAGTTGAGTTCTATCGCTGAAAAAGCAAAGCCCTTTTGTGCGGGATCGAAGGTCTCTCGTTTGCTTTCGGCAAGTTGGTGAAGGAGTTGGGCCTCTTCGAGATCGGTTTCGAGCTGGGCTTTGCGTTCGGCCTGGAGGCGGCGGAGCTCGGCCATGTTTTTTTCGAGGCTGCGATTGGTGCGCGCAGCGTAGGCGGTGAGGAGCAGGATCTCTTTGGCGCTGCGCATGAAGGTGGTTGCTTCGCTGAGCGCTACGTCGGCCTGGGTGGCGCCGGAATGGATGCGGTTGAGGCGCCAGTGTCGTGGGTGATGAGATTGGCGATCTGGAGTTCGAGCGGGCCGTCGGGGTTTAAGCGGGCGAGGATGGGGTTGCAGAAATCGTCGTGTTCGCGGCGGTTGTCGTCGGTCATGATGGTGACCTGGCCGGTCAGGCCGTAACGGAGGCCGTTGAGACGGATGCGCTGTTTGCCTTCTTCGGTGCGGGGTCCGGTCGATTTGAGGGCGTTGGTTTCGTTGGCGCGTTGTTGACGGTCGGAGAGGAGCTGATGCAGCTTCTCCAGATTTTTCTTGTCTTTTTCTAACCTGCGTTGATCTTTGAGCTCTTTGTTGAACGACATTGTGGTTCTCCTCGGCCTCATAAGTAGCATGAGTGGCTGAAGGATCGGAGCGCTGGAGTCCGGATGTGATTGAAAACAGTGCTTAAGATTCTTGTGACCCGAACCGACAGGCGGAAGCGCCTGTCGCACATTACTCCGGGGATGCCGCGGCTCGCGCCTGGCTTTCGAAGAAATGAATGCCGTCCTTGGGCACAAAGAACGTCCGCAGCGTACCGTCGGCGTCATAAGATACGAACCAGCCCCGCCGCTTATCGAACTTCTCGCCTCCACCGGTAGGCCGTTTTATCTCGAGCACATTCTTCCCCGCGTGCGCATCGCGCAGTTGTTGCGCCAGATGCAGGTATTGGTCGATGGTGATCTGGCCAAAGTCCTTCCCATGCCGGGCGTAATGTTCCTGCAGGAGATGCTGGGTGCGAAATCCCGCACCGCCGCCCAACGCGGCCAGGGCCAGTACGCCAGACAGCAGTACTACGCGAAATGCTCTATTGCCGGGCAACGATTTTGTCCTGAATCCTTTTGTACGCTGCCAGGGGAATCACGCCCTTGCTGCGCAACTGGGTTTTGTTCCGGTAGGGCCGATTGCCGATAATCGCAGCCGCATAAGCATCCGCAATCCCCGGCAGCGCCTTCAGCTCCGCCGCCGTCGCTTTATTGATATCGACCAGCCCGGCCACTGCAACGCTGTCGGCCCGGAGCGTCTTCCCTGCCGCCGCGGCCGGCCAACCGGCAACCGTAAGCAAGGCCGCCAGCGCCAAAACGCGCATGAAACCGTGAAGACGCATACGCAAAGATCATACGACGATTTCCCCCCGCCGCAGGCGATTTCTGGCCCCCTGGGAGGCAGGAAATTGAGCGAAAGGAAAACTATTATGCTCCACGGCCTGGCATTTGGCATACTAACTACATATGTCTTCGAGGAACTGGCTTGCCGGGGCCGCATCCGGCATCGGTCTGCTCATCTCTTTTCAGCTCACGCTGGCCGCCGCCGATCGGCCCGACCCGCAAACCCACGTCATTGAGGAGATCGTCGCCAAAGTGAACGGCAAGATCATCACCCGCGGCGATCTCGATAAGCAACGCGAACGCATTCAGGAGGAATTCCAGAAGCAGGGAATGTCCGGCCAGGCGCTCACCGACGCTGTCAACAGGGCTTATGCGGATGCATTGCGCGAACAAATTGACCAACTGCTCCTCGTGGCCAAAGGCGACGAACTCAGCATCAATGTCGACGCCGACGTCAACAAGCGCATCGCCGAGATCCAGAAGCAGAGCGGCATCGCCGATCAGGACAAGTTCCACGACTGGATTCGGGAGCAGTCGGGCGAAAGCTTCGAAGATTTGAAGCTGCTCTTCAAGAACCAGATCATGACCCAGCGTGTCATCGGCGAAGAGGTGTACCGCAACGTCATCATCCCCAAAGCCGATATCCAGAAATACTACGACGAGCACAAGAAGGATTTCGTGCGTAAGGAATCGGTCACCCTGCGCGAAATCTTCATCGCGTGCGACACGCCGGCCAAGTGCACGGCGGCCGAGAAGAAGGCCAAAGATATTGTGGACCGCATCCATAAGGGCGAGAAGTTCCCCGACATGGTGCGCATGTATTCGGAGAACCCGGAAACGGTCAAAGACGAAGGGATGCTCGGGAACTTCAACCGGGGCCAGCTCGCGAAGCCCATTGAAGATGTGGTGTTCAAGCAATCGAGGAATTACGTTACCGACCCCATCCGCACCGGCACCGGCTTCGAAATTCTGAAGGTCGAAGAACATACACCCGACGGTCAGGCGACGCTCGACGAGGTGGAGGGCCAGATCAACAACATCCTATCCGAGCCGATCGTGGGGCCCAAGCTGCGCGCCTATCTGACGACACTGCGGCAAAACGCCTTCCTGCAGATCAAGCCCGGCTACGTCGATACCGGCGCCGCGCCCGACAAAGACACTTCGTGGAAAGATCCGGCACAGTTGAAGGCGCAGACCGTTACCAAGGAGCAAGTCGCCAATTCGCGCCACATGAAGAAATTCCTGCATGTCATTCCCTATGGCATGACCGGCGTGAAAGATACGGAAGAGGCCGCTCCGTTAGAGCAGTCGCCGATCCCGCAAACGCCCATTCAGAACGCGGATTCGAGCCCGACAAAATGAAATCTCCCTTCGCGCGGGATCTGAAACCGAACGAAGTCTCGACCGCTCTTTTTCTGGTTCAATCGAAAGAGATCCGGCAGAAGCGCACAGGCGAGCCGTATCTCTCTCTGCTGCTGGCCGATCGCACCGGCGAGCTGGACGCGAAGATGTGGGACAACGTCGCGGAGGTGATGGACACCTTCGACCGCGACGATTTCGTCAAAGTTAAAGGACTGCTGCAGATCTATAACAACCGGCCGCAGTTCACCATCCACAAGATCCGTCCGGTGGAGGATCGCGAGGTGGAGTTCGGCGACTTCTTCCCGGCATCGGCGCGCGATCCCGAAGAAATGTGGCTGGAATTGCGGGCCACCGTGGCCGGGCTTTCGAACCATCACATCCGCGCGCTGCTGAACGCGTTTCTGGACGATCCGGTGATCGCCGAGCGCTACAAGGTTGCGCCCGCCGCCAAAACGATTCACCACGCTTTCCGCAGCGGTTTGCTCGAGCACGTGCTTTCGTTATGCGGACTGGCGAAGCTGGCTGCCGGGCATTACGGGTCTATAGATCTGAATCTCCTGATCGCCGGCGTGGTCCTGCACGACATCGGGAAGATCCACGAACTCGGCTACCAGCGCGGCTTCAACTACACCGCGGAAGGTCAACTGCTCGGCCACATCGCCATTGCCATCCGCATGCTCGCCGATAAATTGCACGCCTTTCCGCAGTTCCCCGTGGAGCTGAGGAACCTGATCGAACATATGATTCTGAGCCATCACGGCCATCTGGAATTCGGCTCGCCCAAGGTGCCGATTTTCCCCGAGGCGCTTCTCCTGCACCATCTGGACGACCTCGATTCCAAGATGGAGTGCATGCGCGCACTGATCGAAAAGGAGCCCCTCGCGGAGGGGCTCTTCACTCCCTACAGTCATTCGCTGGAGCGCGTAGCATTACGTAAGAGCAGATATCTGGACCCGCCCCAGCCCCCGTGTCAAAACGGGGTACTGGCGGGCGATCCCAGGGCGAACAAACCCGGGACGGATGATTTCGATACCATTTCTGACGTGCCTCAGTTTGTCGCACCGTCAAAACCTAAATTCGCGCCCGCCGCTTCCGGTATCTTCGGAGCCAAGCTGCAGCAGGCGCTCAACGACGAAAGGAAATAGCCATGGGGCGAGACCGTGAACTTCCTCCGCCGCTCGAGATGATGTGTATGAATGCCCTTTGGGAGATTGGGGAGGGCAATGTCGAAGATGTACGCAGGGTCGTTTCCCTGAACCGGCCGCTGGCCTACACCACAGTGCTGACTCTGCTCGACCGGCTGACCCGCCGGGGAGCCGTTTCGCGGCGCAAGGAGGGTAGAGGATTCCGCTACCAGCCAACGGTAGAGCGGAACAAGTTGCGTCGCATGGCACTGCGCCAATTCCTCGATTATCACTTCGACGGCTCGGAGGCAAAGCTGAAGCTGTTCCTTGAAGAGCCGGTAGCAGAAGGCAGTCCCCTGGCCCTGGCCGCCGCTGCCACCGAGTAGTGCGGACACCCCGGGGAGGCCGATTGCCAATCGGCCGAGGTTGACAACCTGCCCCACGATCTATGAAGATTCTCGTGCGCGCGACTAACTGGATCGGAGACGCGGTAATGTCGCTGCCGGCATTACGCGCTATCCGAAGTCGCTATCCTGGGGCGCACATTACGGTGTTAGCTAAGCCGTGGGTTAAGCAACTGTATGAAG
Organism: Terriglobia bacterium; assembly: GCA_963719785.1. Taxonomy (GTDB): domain Bacteria; phylum Acidobacteriota; class Terriglobia; order Bryobacterales; family Bryobacteraceae; genus BOG-234. The sequence continues at coordinate 319,683 of CAVRCX010000013.1, read as the reverse complement.
GCGAACGCGCAATCGACGCAGTAATCTGGAAGCCGGCCCGCGCCCTGCGAACCGAGAAATTCGACCTGGCCGTCCTCTTCCCGAACTCCTTCAAGAGCGCCCTCCAAATCTATATAACCGGAGCCAGGCGCCGGATCGGCTACGCCAGAGACGCCCGCTCCTTCCTCCTGACCGACGCCATCCCGATCCCGAAGGCGGGCGAAATTCCAAAGCACGAGCGCTTCTACTACCTCGAACTGCTGCGGCGAGCAGGCCTGATCGACGCTCTCCCGAACATCTCCGAAATCCACCTGGACGGTGCCGAGGCCGCGGCGGAACGAGGCAGCCAACTCTTCGAATCCCGGGGCGTAAAGCTCCCCGTGGTCGGGGTCAGCCCGGGAGCAGCCTTCGGAAGCGCCAAACGCTGGCTGCCCGAACGCTTCGCCGAAGCCGCCGCCCGCCTCGCCGAAGGCGGTTCCATAGCCATATTCGGATCCGCCGCCGAACGATCGATGTGCGCCCAGGTCGCCGCCGCCTGTGCAGGCCACAACTTCGCCGGCACCACCACGCTGCGCGAGTTCATCGATATGACGGCCGCCTGCCAGCTCTTCCTGACCAACGATTCGGGCGCCATGCACATCGCCGCCGGCCTGGGGGTGCCCTCCATAACCGTCTTCGGCCCCACCGACGAAACGGCCACCGGACCCTCCGGAGCGAACGCGCGCATCGTCCGCGAACCGGTGGATTGCGCGCCCTGCAAACTGCGCGAATGCCCCATCGACCACCGCTGCATGACCAGGGTAACCATCGAATCCGTCCTCGAAACAGGTGTTAGACTACGGAGTTGCCAGCAGCCGTGAAAAGCATTCTGATCGTTCGGCTGGGCGCGATGGGCGACATTATCCACTCCCTGCCCGGCGCCGCCTCGCTGAAGCATAGCTTCCCCGACGCCCGCATCACCTGGGTGGTCGAGCCCGCCTGGGTTCCGCTGCTCGAAGGCAATGGTTTTGTGGATCGCCTGGTAGTCTTCCGCCGCACCGATCCGCGTTCCTGGAAACGCACTAAAGAGGAACTGCGCGCCGAGCGTTACGATCTGGCCGTCGATTTCCAGGGACTGGCGAAATCGGCCCTGATTGCCCATCAGGCGCGTCCCGAACGCATCGCCGGATTCGGCTCGGGCGTCGTGCGCGAGCGTGCCGCCGGGCTGTTCTACTCCACTCGCGTGGGCAGTGATGCGGTGCACGTGGTGGATCAGGCGCTCGATCTCGCCGCCGGCGCGGGCGCCTCCAATCTGGTACGCGCTTTCCCCCTGCCCGCGGGATCGCCCGAAGGCCATCTGCCCGATGGACCGTTCGCCCTCGCCAGCCCCCTCGCCGGTTGGACTTCGAAGCAATGGCCGCTCGAATACTACGCGCGGCTGGCCGCACTCCTGCGCGAGAAGCTGGGTATGCCGCTGGTTCTGAACGGTGCGCCCGGGGCCGTACCCACCGTGGCGGGAACCATCCGGCATGAGAGCGGAATCGCGGGCCTGATCGACGCCACGCGCCGCGCCGCACTCGTGATCGGCGTCGACTCCGGACCGCTGCACCTTGCGGCGGCTCTCAACAAATCCGGCGCCGCCATCTTCGGACCCACCGATCCGATTCGCAACGGCCCTTACGGCGGAGACTTCGAAGTGTTCCGCATACCCGGCGTGCGCACTACGCACCGGCGCGGCCAGGTAATCGACCCCTCGATGCGCGCAGTCACACCCGAAGAAGTGTTCGCCGCGCTGGCCGTTCGCGTGAGTTGCTCAGTTTGATTACCCGCCGCCATTGGTTTCCCAAGCCCTACGCGGATTTCGTCGCCCGCCTCCGTGTCAGCGCGGGCTTCGCCATGGCGGCGGCCTTCGTCTGGTTTTCGCATCCCACGCCGCATTCGCTCGAAATCGGATTGCCTGTGTCTCTGCTGGGACTGGCGCTCCGAGCCTGGGCCGCGGGACACCTCGCCAAGGATCAGCGACTGGCCACCTCGGGCCCTTATGCCTGCACGCGCAATCCTTTGTATCTGGGTACGCTGCTGACGGCACTGGGACTGGCTGCAGCGGGACACAGCGCGGGGCTGGCCATCTTGTTCGCGGTGTTGTTCGGCCTGGTGTATCTGCCGGCGATCGAACTCGAAGAACAGCATCTGAGCGCCATCATGTTGGGCTACTCAGCCTTCGCGGCGCGCGTGCCTCTGCTGCTGCCACGCTGGCCGGACGGGCTTGGACGCGAAAGCTTCTCCCTTGCGCTTTATAAGAAGAATCGCGAGTATCAGGCCGCGCTGGGGTGGCTGGTCGGGGCGGCCTGGCTGTTAGTGCGCGCCATCTGGCTGCCATGAACGTCGAAGCCCAATTGGGGGGCTTTATCGATAAGTACACGCCGGAGATCGCCGCCATCACGCGCGCCTGCCTCGAGAAGATGCGCCAACGCCTGCCTGGGGCGGCGGTGTTGATTTATGACAACTACAACTCGCTCGCGGTCGGATTCGGGCCTTCGGAGAAAGCCTCCGAAGCGATTTTTTCGATTGTCCCCTACCCGCGCTGGATTCTTCTCTTCTTCCTGCAGGGCGCCGGGCTGCCGGATCCGCATGGTCTGCTGAAGGGTACGGGGAAAGTTGTTCGCAGCATACGCCTCGAGTCGGCCGAGGATCTGAATAAGCCGGCTATCAGGGAGTTGATAGGGGTTGCACTACAAAGCGCGAAGAGAACCATCGATCCAATGGCACAGGGAAAGCTGGTCGTCAAATCTGTTTCGGTTAAACAGCGCCCGCGGCGACCGGCTTAAGAACACCACGGGCAGATCGGAAATCTGCCCCACCGGGCTTGAGCTTCCGCGTCAATCAGGATACAAGAGAGGTTGGCCATGTTCTCGTTTAAACCGGCGACTGCGGCTGGAGTGGTGCTGATCTGCACCCTTTTCGCCCAATCCACCACCGCGCCACCGACCACCGCGTCCGTCCGCATCGTCTTCGGCCTCACTGACACGGCACCCTCACCCTGGGACGGTACAGTCAAGCTTGATACCGGCACTGTGAACGCAATCCAGGGCATTCGTTTTGGCCCGGAAGATTCCACGGATTACTCCACTTCCTGGAAGACGTCCACGCGAGCGCAGGGCCAGGAAGTGATTGAAAACGGCGTTCTGATTACTGCCCTGGCACGTCCGGACTCGCGCTGGAGCATCCACACTCCGCGTGGCGATTTCAGCTTCACTCTAAATGACCTGCCCTGGGGAGATCAGCGCTCGTTCCTCGACGGCGCGGTCGAAGTCGACAGGGTCCCACCCACGGCTCAGCTGACCACGTCCGACGATGACGAGGACTTTCCGGCCATGGCCCAAAAAGGCGACGACACCTGGCTCGCCTACGTGAAGTTCTCCCACGCCAACCGCTCGCAGGAAGGGTTTCAGCCACTGCGCACGCCGCTCGATAACTTCGACTCTCTGGCGCGCCCCGCCGGCGGCGATCAGGTTTTCGCCATGCGCTATGCGAAGGCCGGCACATGGTCGACAGCCGTGCCCGTTTCTCCCATGGGCGAAAACACCATGGGCACGGCCATCGCCATCGACGGGCAGAATCGCGTATGGGTCGTCTGGTCGGCCGAACGCAATGGGAACTTCGATCTGTTCGCGCGGGCCAATCGAAGCGGCACATGGGGACCGGAACTGCGCCTCACCTCGAACGCGGGCGCCGATCTGCAACCGGTGGCCGCGACGGATGCGAAGGGCCGCGTGTGGATCGCCTGGCAGGGATATCGGGATAACAATCTGCAGATCCTGGCGAGCGTTCAAAATGAGGACGGATTTTCACCCGAAGCCGAGGTCTCCGTTTCGCGCGCCAGCAATTGGGCCCCAGCCATTGCAGCCGCCCCCAACGGCGACGTGGCCATCTCCTGGGATACCTACGACAAGGGCGATTACGATGTCTGGTTCCGCCGCCTGCGCGCGAGTGCGAAACCGGCCGTCGAAATGGATCCACCGGTGGCGGCCGCGGCGACTCCACTATTCGAAGCCCACAGCAGCATCGCCTTCGACCCGCACGGCAGGCTGTGGGTCGCGTACGAAGTATCGACAGCGCGCTGGGGCAAGAACTTCGGCGCTTACGAAACCACCGGCACGCCGCTCTATGAAGATCGCAACGTGCGCGTGGTCTGTTTCGACGGTAACGCCATCTATGCGACCGCGTCCGACCTTCTGAACGTCCTGCCCGGCACGCCCATCGGCGTCGCGCCGCGCGAACCCAGGCCCAGGCCCAATCGCAATCCTCTGCAGCCCAATCCCAACCAGGCGAAGAATCGCCGGCCCGGGCAGATTTTGACGCCGCGCAGTGGGCCGCTCAACAGTTTTCCCCGCCTTGTGACGGATTCCGCGGGAGGCGTTTACCTTGCCTTCCGTACGTTGACCCGGCCCGTCAATATGAGATCACCGCTGGGCGCCGTCTGGTCGGAGCGCGTGGTTTATTTCGACGGCCATAAATGGGTGGGACCCGTGTACCTGCCGCGCACCGACGGGCTTCTCGACACGCGGCCCGCACTGCTTGCCATGGGGCCGGGCCGTTTGCTGAGCGTCTCCGCCATGGACCACCGCCAGTCGATTCCGCAGGGATTAGGTCAGCCCGGAGCGCAGCGCATCAACAGCGATTTGTATGCGGCCGACCTGCGCCTCGAAGGACTCAACCCGCCCGCGCAGAATCCCGAGCTGGTGGCGTTGAAACCGGATGCTCCTGCCCCGCCCGATCCGCGTGTTAAGGCTGAATCGGATCAGGTGGCGCTGGTCAGGAGTTATCGCGTCAATGCGGCGGGCGGGCCACTGCGCATCCTGCGCGGCGAACTGCATCGCTACACCGAGTACTCGCTCGATGGCACGCGCGATGGTTCGCTCGACGATGCGTATCGCTATATGATCGACGCCGCCGCGCTCGATTGGGGCGGTTGCTGCGATTACGAGAACGGCGAAGGGCACGAGTATTCCTGGTGGCGCGAGCAGACCATGACCGATGCCCTGAAACTGGCCGGGCATTTTATTCCGATGTTTTCCTTCGAGCACCAGGCGCGTTATCCGGAGGGGCATCGGGTGATTCTGTTCGCCAGCCGAGGCATCCGGCCGCTGCCGCATCTGCCTCCGGTGGCCGTGGACGCCCCGCCCGCGCCCTCGCCGGATACGCAGATGCTCTACAAATATCTGCGCGCTTTCGGGGGCGTATCGGTGCCCTATGCTTCGGCCACCGATCAGGGCACGGACTGGCGCGATAACGATCCATCCGTCGAGCCTGCGGTGGAGATCTACGAAGGCAATCGGCAGAGTTACGAAAAGGAAGACGGCCCGCGCGCGGCGAAACAGGGCGATGCGATCGGCAATCTGCGGCCGCTTGGATATGTGTCGAAGGCTCTCGATAAGGGCTACCGGCTGGGATTCGTGGCGTCGAGCGACCATCATTCCACGCATATCGCGTATGCCAATGTGCTGGCGGCGGAGAACACCCGCGACGCCATTCTGTACGCGATCAAGAAGCGGCATGTTTATGCGTCAACCGATAACATCGTGGCGGATGTCAGCTGCGGCGATCGCATCATGGGCGATGAGTTTGCGATGACCGGGCAGCCAAAGATATCGGTGAAGTTACTCGGCACGGCGCCGTTCGCGAAAGTGACCATCGTGAAGGATGGCCAGGAGATTTACACGACCGCGCCGAATCTGAAGGATGTGAGCCTCGATTGGACCGACACGGGGGTTACAGTGGGCAAGACTTCTTATTACTACGTTCGCGGCGAGCAGGCGGACGGCCAGTTAGTCTGGGCCAGCCCTATGTGGATCACTGCTAAGTAAACGCTCTGAGCCCGTATGGCCGTGCTGGAATTACATGGCAGCTGTGTTCCTTGTTACGGCGCCGCAAACGCGTAGAATGAAAAGAGGAGACGGTCATGGACGTAACGCTGCCGGCGGATTTGACAAAACAGGTCGAGCAGGAACTCGTTAACGGCCACTATCGAAGCCGTGACGAACTGATCGAACAGGCGGTCCGACAATTCATCGAGGAGCGCCAGCGTGGCCAGCGGCGGCTCAATGCGCTGCGGAGAATTGGCCAGGCCGTTGATCAGGCGGGCCTCTATGAGCGCGTGTTGATTCCCGGCCAGAAATGACGGTTACGCCGCTCGTCGTCCTCGCTAACTTCTCTTTGTGCGATACGCTCCTCAGGCTCGCCGAACCACCGCGCCTTTTCGAGCCGAAATGGTCAGAGGAGATCATTCGGGAGACAACCTGTACGTTGGAATCGAAGCTCGGGTGGCCGAGTTCTCTGGCCGCTCATCTCGAAGCTGAATTGCGCGCGCACTTCGGCGAAGCGTGGATCAGCGGTTACGAGTCGCTGATTCCTCGGATGGCGAATGATGAAAAGGATCGCCATGTGTTGGCTGCCGCGGCCCATGGCCATGCGTCAATAATCCTGACTCTGAACCTCCGCCACTTCAGACCAGAGTGCCTGAAACCGTGGGGTATCCGGGCGCTCCACCCGCAATCGTTCCTGAGCGAAATCTTTCGGGAAGAACAGATGCTCGTGATGAAGAAACTGGAGCAGCAGGCAACCGACCGCGGTCGTGGCTTGCGTCAGCTTCTCAATATCCTGAGCGCGACAGTACCGGAATTCGCGGCGTTGGTTTCCCGCACAATCAACGAAGAATAGAGCTTATTTCGCGCCAATCGGCGGGCTCCTCCCCTCTGGTCGTGGGGTGGCGAGTTTGCCGGCCGGCCCGCCTGAAACTTCCAGATCGCCACTTCGCCGTTAGCGGACTTGGTCAGATGTCAGCAAAGGCGTTACATGTCAACTTGGCACAGAGCAGTTTGCGTTTAAATATGAGTATTGGCTTTATCAGCGCAACAGAAGGATCGCCTCCGGAGCGCCGTCATGAGTTACGCGTTCCCACCGGAACACTTCGACTTCTCCAGGAATGCCCCTGAACGTTTGGCTGATACGAGGGCCGTCGAAGTTGCTATCGGTCGGGAGCTGAGGTCTGGCGACCCAGAGCGGGTTAAGAATGGACTTTCCAACATCCTGTATTGGGGCTATGGGCAAATGGGAATTCGCGACACGCGCGTCCGGCGTTTCCGCATCAAAGTCACCAGTTCTCAACTTGATCAATCTTGCGCGCCTTTTCGACGATCGCGTTTGCCCTCCGTTGTCGAAATCAAGAACCTGAGCCTCCCAGAGTTTGCCCGGCTGTCATTCGTGAGCAAGATCCGCATGTTTCTGGACCCGGATCATTCCGCAACCCTCGACCTGCAGATTATGAAGATCCACAAACGGTGCCCGACGACAGTCCTTGCGCAGCTTTGCATTGGCAGCAGCACAAGTATTCCAATCACGGAAAATAATTCCAACGCGTATGAAGCATGGTGCCGCAGAATGAGGGAGATTTCTCGCATACATTTCGAGGACTGCTTTCGAGCCGTTGACATCGAGCGCGGTCTCTTTCACCTGATCCAGAAAGGGGGCACCGAAACGGCTGCGCAAATTCTCAATGACGCCTAGTTGCCGCAAAGGACAGCATAGTCGCCGTGCGACACCGCCTCGTGCATTCACTTTGACGCATTGTCGGCGTCTCTGGGATTGATGTTGTTTGCGCGCCGCCCGGTCAAGTGCCCGCGACTAGTCGGCGCAGCCTTCACCTTCACATGACCGCAAGAGCGGAATACGCCCAACCGCCGATGTGAATCGCATATTGTTCTGAAACCATGTACTAAGTAATCAGTTCTTCGGATAACCCTGCCAGACGTATTCGAGCGCTTCGGGGAGAGTCTGCTGTTTCACGGCGCGGTCGGTATGGCCGGCATTGCGGGCGAATACGAATTGGTAATGATAGCCTTTGGCGGCGAGCACTTTGGCCATGTTCTCATTGGCTAAAACCCAGTCGTGCATTTCGTCGCGCATGATGTTGGGGTTGTAATTATCCTTGTCGCCGACTTCCATCCAGATGCGCAGCGGCTTGGCCGGGCTGTTGGGGATCAGGTGCTCGTGGAACTCCCAGGCGCCGTGCGGGGTCTGCGGATTCCACGGCCACTGCTGGTTCACATAAGTCCCCGAGTAAGTCAGCACGCGGTGATAGAGATCCGGGTGATACCACGCCATGATCAGGGCAGCCGAGCCTCCGGAACTTCCGCCCATGGTGGCGCGGCCTTCGGGGTCTTTGGTCAGTTTGACGTTGGCCTGCTTTTCGACCAGCGGCAGAACCTCATGCTCGACGAATTCTGCGTACTTACCGGACATGGTGTCGTATTCGAGGCCGCGCTCGCTGCCCTGCGCATCGCCGCTGCCGTTGCCGATGGAGATGGCGATCATTACGGGGACCCGGTGCGCGGCGATCAGATTGTCGAGAGCCGTGAAGAGGGCGCGGTCGGGTCCATCGGCGCCCACGATGAATGGCGCTGCTGTGCCGGGAACGTATTGCTTCGGGACGTAAACAGCGAGGCGGCGCGTGTAGGGCGCATCGTGGCTGGTCGTGACGTCCAGCTTGGCGGGATTGGTCGGATCCGGCGTGCCGAAGGTGTTGGGCTCGCGGGCGATGCCGGGATACATCTTGCTGTCGGTCGACTGCATGGTTAAATCGAGCACCGTTCCTTTGGGCACGGATTCGTTTGGAGTCATCTCGGGGGCGGGCGGGTGCGTGGGTCCAAGGATGAAATTGCCGTCGGCAGTTGGGGGTGGATTGGTTCCGTCGGGCAATTCCTTCGCCTGCACGTAACCCGGCGTGTGAGGATCGCGGGTGGGACGCGGTGGGGCCTGGGCCGTCAGACTAATGAGGGCGACGAGGATGGCTATGCTGAGGACACGGGACATCATATTTGGGCCGATGTTATCACAGGACCGGACCTGGAAGAACGCGGCTGCCGTCGCGTGTCGCGGGCTTCGCTAAGCTGAAACCATGATCGGCATCGGCGGCCGTAAACGATCGATCGCATTCTTCATTGCCCTCGGCGTCGGCGTCATTATCGTCGCGCTGCTCCTCTATATCGGCGGCGTGGTGCTCAACTGGCGCGACGGCATCCGCCTCTTCCTCGGCATCCTCCTGCTTGCCGTGATCATTGCCGGCGTGGTCCTCAACACTACTTTCCTCGTCCGCGAGATCCGACGCAATGAGCAGCATGACGCGTTCATCAACGCCGTCACGCACGAGTTGAAGACCCCCATCGCCTCCATCCGGCTTTACGTGGAAACGCTGCAGACGCGCGCCGTCGACGAGAACAAGCGCCGCGAGTTTTACAAGATCATCCTCGATGACAGCGACCGCCTGCTGAACACCATCGAACAGATCCTGCGAACGGGCCGCATTGGCGCTTCGAATCGCCCGCCCAATGTCTCGCCCGTGAATCTGTCGGATATCGTGGCGGATTGCGCCGACCGGGCTCGCGTGCTGCACCATTTGCCTCTCGACGCCATCATCTATAAGCCGCAGCCCAATCTGCAGATCCTCGGCGATCTCGACGAAGTCCGCGCCGCCGTTTCCAATCTTCTCGACAACGCCGTCAAATATTCCGGCAGCGGCGTGCGCATCTCCGTCGAAACATCGCAGGAGGGCGATAAATACGCGGCCGTGCGCGTCAAAGACAATGGGCCGGGCATCCCCGGCGAGGAACTGAAGCGCATTTTCAAACGCTTCTACCGCATGGACGGCCCCCTCGCCACGCGGGTGAAAGGCACCGGACTGGGCCTGTTCATCGTGCGCTCGGTAGCGCGCCGGCATGGCGGCAAAGCGTGGGCGGAGAGCGCCGGGCCGGGCAAAGGAAGTACCTTCGTGCTGCAATTTCCTTTAGCGAGATGAAACGAGTACTGGTGGTCGAAGACGAACAGCACCTGGCGGAAGGGTTGCGCTTCAACCTCGAGCAGGAAGGCTATGCGGTAGACGTGGTCGACAACGGAGAGGCCGCGCTCGACCTGCTGATCGGGGAGCAGCGCCGGGAGTTCGATGTGGTGGTGCTCGACGTAATGCTGCCGCGCAAGAATGGCTTCCAGGTGGTGTCGGAAATGCGCAAGGCCGGGCAGTACGTGGCAACGCTGATCCTGACGGCGCGCGGCCATTCGGACGATGTTCTCGAAGGCTTCGCCGCCGGCGCCGACGATTACCTGGTGAAGCCGTTCGAGCTCGACATTCTGATAGCGCGCATCCGCGGCCTGCTGCGGCGCCGCGACTGGCTGCGCGCCGATACCGCTCCCGCAGAGAAGACCGCCCCCGCGCCGGAGCCGCCGGCGTCTTTCAGCTTCGAGCACAAGACGGTGTTTTTCGATCTGCTGGAAATCCATGTGCGCGACCAGGTATTTCCGCTGACGCTGATGGAGATGAACGTCCTGCGTTATCTGATCGAGCACGCCGGCCGGCCGGTATCGCGCGGGGCAATGCTCGAAGATGTGTGGGGACTGCGCGAGGATACCGACACGCGCGCGCTTGATAACTTCATCGTGCGGCTGCGCCGGTACATTGAGGACGATCCGGCCAAGCCCCAGCATCTTCTCACCGTGCGTGGAGTGGGGTACCGGTTTGAGGCCTTCCCGCAGAAAACGGCGCGCGAATAGAATGGTCCAAGGTACAGTCTTCCTGACGGCTGAGTGGCGCAATCTGTTGATGCTCAACTATGTGATCGAGCCTTCTCTGCTTGAGCCGTTCGTCCCCGCGGAGGGCTCCGAAGAGCAATTCAGTAGGGAGCATTATTGGGGCTCGCTCTACCAGAATTCATGATCGGAGCGGTGAATCCTGATGCCACGTGCCGTGAGTTCGCTGAGCAGCTGTTGAACGGCCACGGATATTGCACTATCGCCGGGTGTCACGATGGCCCATTGCAGATCCTCTCGATACTCCTTCGAGCTGATGCGCCATTTCTGTAATGCCACGGGTGTCGATCGGCCGATTTGAATCAACGACCACTCTCTGACGAGTTCGAGCGCCGTGGAGCGGTCGGGCATTGGTCCGCGAACGATGAAATGGTTGTCTCCATGGACGAGGATTCCTAACAAAGCGGAAGGCCGATTGCCAATCGGCCGCAGGTTAACAACCTGCCCCACGTTTCATCCATTCGAGCGCCTTTAAAATGAGCACGCAGCTGGTCCCATGCGTGATGCCTCCGGTCATAACCAGACGCGCCGCTTCCTCCAGCGGAATGCGCACGATTTCCATGACCTCAGCCTCTTCCGGGTCCGGATCGACAATGGTCAGGCCGCGCGCGATGAACAGATGATTGGGGCAGCACAGCATGGTGGTGAACGGATCCACGTGGCCCATGGGAATCAATTCCCGCGCGGTCAGGCCGATCTCCTCGCGCAGTTCTCTATGCGCCGCTTCGAGCGGACTCTCGCCCGGCTCAATGCCGCCGCTGACCACTTCGAGCGATGGCCGGTCGATGGCATATTTCCACTCGCGCACCAGCCACACGCTGCCGTTATCCTCAATCGCGAGGGTGCTGGCGCCATTCTTGATCTCGACGTATTCGTAGATGGTTTCGGTGCCGCGCGGCAGCACCACGGAATCCTCGCGCAGACGAACTAGCCTGCCGCTATGGATCTCGCGTGAAGAGACGCGCCGGATGGGATTATGCATCTCTTAAGTATCCTTTCAGTATCCTTACCCGTTCTGAAATCAGCGATGCGGTTAATCCGATAGCGGCGGCGAGCGACAACCACACGCCCGGAATGGCGCGGTTCGATGTCTCGTGGATCAGCCATGTGCAGATGGCCGGCGTGAATCCGCCGAACACCGCCGTCGCCAGACTGTAAGCCAGCGAGAAGCCAGCCGTTCTGACCTCGACCGGCATGAGTTCGGTGAGATACGCCACCATGGCGCCGTTGTAGCTGGCATAGAACGCGGCAAACCAAAGCTCGACCGTCATCAGCCTCGCGAACGACGGGGCGCTTACCAGCCAAAGCATGGCGGGATATGCGGTGAGCAGCGCCATGCCCGTACACGCCAGCATTACCGGCCGCCGTCCGATGCGGTCGGAGAGGGCGCCCATCGTGGGCAGCAGAATGAAGTTGGCCACGCCGACGCACAACGTGACGATCAGATTGTCGATCGCCGCGAGATGCAGCACCGCGCTGCCGAAGGTAGGGGTGTAGGCGGTGATCATGTAGAAGGTGACCGTGGTCATGGTGGAGAGCATGGTCCCGACGGCCACGATGCGCCAGTTCGTCGTGAGCGTTCGCAAAATTTCCGCGGTCGCGGGATGGCGCGTGCGCGCGAGGAATTCATCGGTTTCCGGCAGCGTGCGGCGCATGCGGTAGACGAAGGGGATCAGCAGGCAGCCGGCCAGCAGGGGGATGCGCCAGCCCCAGGTATCCATGGCCGCGGCGGGCAGCGTGGAACTGAGGACGATGCCGAAGATGGCGGCCAGCATGACGGCGGGCTGCTGACTGGCCGATTGCCAGCTGACGAAAAAGCCTCTGTGGCCCGGCGTGGCGATTTCGGAAAGATACACGGAGACGCCGCCCAGTTCCACTCCGGCGGAAAATCCCTGCACCAGCCGGCCCGCCACCACCAGCAGCGGCGCCAGCAATCCGATCTGCGCGTACGACGGCGTTACCGCGATTGAAAACGTGCCCAGCGCCATCAGCGCCAGCGTGAGAATCAGCCCTTTGCGGCGACCCTGGCGATCCAGATAACTGCCCAGCACGATGGCACCCAGCGGCCGCATCAGAAACCCGGCGCCGAAGGTCGCGAGCGAAAGCATCAGGGAGAGGAATTCGCTGCCGCTGGGGAAATACGTTTTCGCGATGGACGCGGCGTAGTAGCCGAAGACCATGAAATCGTACATCTCGAGAAAATTGCCGACCGAGACGCGCACGATATCCCAGGTTTTGACGCTGCGGGCCATACATGTATTCTCAACAACGATGCCTTCGCAAATCTGCCGCCTGCCGGCAATGGAAATATCCCGGCTCATCCGGGCAAAAGAAATTTCGGCGAGAGAGACCGTGGAGGCCCATCTCGCGCAGATCGAACGGCTGAACCCGGGGTTGAACGCCATCGTGACTCTGGATGCCGAACGAGCGCTCGCTCGCGCCGCCGCCGCCGATGAAGCTCAGGCGCGCGGAGAGAAGCTCGGCCCTCTGCATGGCTTGCCGGTCGCGCACAAAGATCTGCAGCCGACGGCCGGCATGCGCACCACGTGGGGCTCGCGGATCTTCAAGGATTTCATTCCCAAAGAAGATTCGCTTCTTGTCGAGCGCATGGCCCGGGCCGGCGCCATTGCCCTCGGCAAGACCAACACCCCGGAATTCGGCGCAGGCTCGCAGACTTACAACGAAGTCTTCGGCCCCACCTTGAACCCGTGGGACAGAACCAAAACCTGCGGAGGAAGCAGTGGAGGCGCGGCCGTCGCATTGGCCTGCGGGATGGTCGCGCTGGCCGATGGCAGCGATCTGGGCGGATCGTTGCGCAATCCCGCCAGCTTCTGCGGCGTAGTGGGATTGCGTCCGTCGCCGGGGCGCGTGCCGGCGTGGCCGGTCCCCATGGCGTGGATTCCACTCAGCGTGGAGGGCCCCATGGCGCGAAGCGTGGAGGATCTAGCCCTCTTCCTATCGGCTATTGCGGGGTACGATCCGCGCGCCCCGCTTTCGCTTGCCGATCCCGACGCAGTTTTCCGCCAGCCCCTTGAACGAAATTTCAAAGGCGCCAGAGTTGCCTGGTGGAAAGATCTGGGCGGCATTCCCGTCGACAGCCGCGTGCGCGAAGTAACCAATGCCCAGCGCGCGGTTTTCGAATCGCTGGGCTGCATCGTGGAAGAAGCCGAGCTGGATTTCACAGGCGCTGACGAGGCCTTCCGCACGCTCCGCTTCTGGGCCCAGGGACTTCGCGTGGACGCTCTACCCGAGCAGCATCGCGCGCTGCTCAAAGACACCATCCTGTGGGAAGCCGAACAGGCCAAGGGTATCACCAGCACGCAACTCGGTCTGGCCAATATGAAGCACACGGAGATATATCATCGGATGCGCCGCTTTATGGAGCGCTATGAGTTTTTCGTTCTGCCGGTAAGTCAACTGCCGCCGTTCGATGTTACCCAGCACTACCCGCTTGAGATCGAGGGGACAAAGATGGAGACGTATATCGACTGGATGAAATCGTGTTACTACATCTCGATGACATCGGCCCCGGCGACCTCGGTTCCCTGCGGCTTCACTCCGGAAGGCCTACCCGTAGGGATTCAGATTGTGGGCCGGCACCGCGACGACTTCGGCCTTTTGCAGATAGCGCATGCCTTCGAACAAGCCTGCATGATCCCGGTGGGGCAGATTTCCGATCTGCCCTCGATTTTCCCGGAAGCGAGCGGGCACCGTTGAAAAACGTGTCTTCCTGCTCTGGAGCCCTTTTGCACGCCAGGAGTGGCCGATTGCGGTGGGCCGGAGGCCCTTGGGGACAGATCGGAAATCTGCCCCACCGGGACCGCGTTTAAGGCAGCGCAAATACAAAGAATGAGAGTCCTGCCATAGCCGCGATGTACTGGCGGCCGTTGACCTGATAAGTGATCGGATTGTTGAGCATCTGGGCGCCGAGGTTGGTCTTCCACAACAGCGCGCCCGTCCTTGCGTTGAGGATCTGCAGATATCCTTCGCGGCCGCCCGTGATCAGCAGATCCGTCGCAGTGGTGGTGATGCCGGTATCGGTGACATCGGTCATGGGGTATTTCCACTTGATGTCGCCCGTGGCGGGATCGACCGCCATCACTGCGCCATTTCCCGCCGCATCTGTCCAGTTATTGATGGGGCCGCGCCGCAGATTCGGCACACCCGGCGCGCCCGGAATGCCGCTCTCCGGGGCATCCGGCGAGGGCACGAACGCCTGGAATCCCCCGCCCCCGAACTGCAGGCCTTCTTTATAGACCGATGGCGCCGGTCCGAAGAGCATGCCCTGATTTTCCCAGGCGGAAAAGTAGACGAGCCCGGTGCGCGCGCTGAAAGAAGGCGAATACCAGTTGGTGGCTCCCTGCGGGCCTGGATATACGGGCTTTCCCGGCGGCTGCGGCGTCTCTTTCGGACGCCCGTTCTCATCGATGCCACTCATCCAGTTCAGCTTCGTGAACGGCTTACCGAGCAGGAACTCTCCCGTAGCGCGGTCGAGCACATAGAAGACGCCGTTGCGATTGGCCCATAACATCGCCTTGAGCGGGCGGCCTTTCCATGTGATATCGGCCAGCACCGGAACCTGCACCGAATCGTAATCGTAGCGGTCATGCGGAGTGAACTGATAATGCCACTTCAGCTTGCCGGTATCGGCATCGAGCGCTACAACGGAGGCAGTGTAGAGATTGTCGCCGGGCCGCTGATCCGGGTTATAGTCCGGACCGGCATTACCGGCGCCCCAGTAAGTCAGGTTGAGCTCGGGATCGTAAGATCCGGTGACCCATACGGACCCGCCGCCGTGCTTCCATCCCTCCGGGTCGCAGTAAGCCCTGGTTTCGGGCGGACAAGCTTCCCATGTCTCGTGCCCAGGCTCGCCGGGTCCGGGGATGGTGTAGAACTTCCATAACTCCCTGCCGGTCGACGCATCGTAGGCCGCAATGAAGCCGCGAATGCCTAACTCCCCGCCGCCCACTCCGACGATGACCTTGTCCTTAACCACCAGCGGAGCGTGCGTCACCGAGTAACCCGCCTTACCGTTCGCCACCTGCGCGACCCAGATCTTATGACCGCTGCGTGCGTCGATGGCCACGAGGTGTGCGTCGAGCGTACCCATGAACAGCGTGCCGTTGAGGATCGCGAGGCCGCGATTGTTGGCCCCGCAGCACACCGCGACATCGGCGGCATTGGTGTACCGGTAGATCCAGAAGACGCGGCCTGTAGCGGCATCCATCGCCACAACCTCGTTTGGCCTTTGCGTCAGATACATGATGCCGTCCACCACCAGCGGCGTGGCCTGCCAGCTTCCCGTGGTGGGCGATTGATACACCCATGCGAGATTCAGATTCTTCACGTTAGCGGGCGTGATCTGAGTGAGGCGGCTGTAGTGATTACTCGAGTAATCGCCGCCATACATCAGCCAGTTCTGCGGCTCTTTCGCCGCGTTCAGCAGGCGCTCGTAAGGTACGGGAGTCTGCGCTTGTAGTAACACGGACAACAGAGTAAGTAGAATCAGGCGCATGTTATTGTCCTTTCAGCGAGAGCAGATAGGTTACTAAGTCAGCCAGCTGATCCGTAGTAAGTTCGCCTTTATAAGAAGGCATGGTAGATGTAGTGGCGACCTTGAATTCGCGCAGATCGCGTTTGGTGAGCGAAATCAGCCGACCCTCGGCGTCGGTGACCTGCACCGTGTAAGTATCTTCGTTGAGCCGCCGGCCGTCGATGATTTCCCCGGACTTAGTCACGATGTGGACCGGGCGATTGATCGGCAGCAGCTGCCCGTTGGGATCGGTCAGCGTGCGCTCAAGAAAGCCGGCGGCGCGAATGGAACCGATATCGCTCAGGTCCGGAGCCTTCCGGCTTCCCTGATCGCCCACGCGATGACAGCTCAGGCATGCGCCCTTGCCCTCGAAGACCAGCTTGCCGCGTGCCGCATCACCCGGCTTCAGCGATCCCCGGTCGATGGTCTTCATGTTGCGCAGGTAGGCGACAAGCCCCGTCAGGTCGGTCGCGTCGAGCTTGAAGGGCGGCATGCCGGCGGTGGGGAAGCCGTTCGTAATCACGTTTCTCAACTGTTGGTCGGTGGGGGCGTTGCGGAATTTGCCGCTCCCCAGATCTACCCCGCTGACGCCGGTCCCGCTCGACCCATGGCAGCGGTCGCATTGCTCGACGTAGAGACGCGCGCCGTATTCGATATCGGCGCGCGCATAGTCTTCGGGATGTCCCTGTAAGGTTGGATTCTGGGCCGCGAGGAGAGCCGCCGACCCCAGCAGCGTTAGTAAAAAGCAGGTAGCCATTTTTGCGCCTGTGGACGCCAGCAAGTGTATCGCATCGCACGGCCGCGTTATGTCGATGCGCCGGCAAGATGTTTCGCGAAGGCGGGGAGTTTCGCGTATGCAATGTGCAGATCGTCGCTGAAGCTGCGGACCTTGAAGCCTTGCTGCTCCCAGGCCTGAGTCAGAGACTGCTTTGAAAATATCGAAATGTGCCCATTGCGCGGCGCCACATACCACCAGGCCAGGCCGACTTTTTCGAACTGCGCGGGCTGCACAAGCGTCGAGAAAACCACCATGCCGCTCTTATCGACGCATTTGGCAATGGCGGCAATCTGGCGGCGCGGATCGGGAACATGTTCGAGGGTTTCAAAACAGGTGACGATATTAAAACGCTTAGCCGGAAGGGTGGCGAATGCCGGAGTAAACGGGTCGTAGGTCGCGGGTGATGGGAAGCCCGCCTCGGCAAGTTTGCCGGCCAGCACACCGTTGCCGCCGCCGTAGTCGAGCAGCGACAGATCATGTTTATGGGATTCGAAGGTTTTCGCCAGCATGGCGGCGTTGGCGGCGGGCCTGGTCTCGCGATAGTCCGGATCGACGACGATGTAGTCGTCGTTATAGATGGCCTGCTGGTAATCCGCGCGGCCCCACTCGTTGAACGCCGCGGTGAAAAGGAAACCGCACCGGGAGCATCTGTTATAGCTGACGGGAATGCCCGCGGCGGGTAAAGTCAGCCCGCGCGCCGCCTCGCAGTTTTTATTGAAATCCACCGAACCATACACGGGAGCGGGCGCGGAACAGATCTTGCACGGCTGAATGGTTCCCGGCCTCAGTGCTCTCATGGCTGCACGGATTTTAGCAGGGGGGCGTCGCGGGTAGCCCTGACGTGAGCCGAAACGTTCTGCGGATGAAGTTCGGCCGGCTCGTCTAACGATATAACCTGTAAGCTGATGGGTGAGCTGATTCGCGTCTGCGGCCTCAAAGATCGAAGCGATTTTGAGCGGATGCTGACGGAGCGCTTTCCCGCAATAGCTGCGGAAATTGACGATTTCGAGCGTGGATCGCTGCACCTGGAGATGGCTGTACTCGCTCGTGCGACTTGTGACGCCATCGATGCTGGCGATTTGGGCCAGGTTCAAGCCCACATCCGTTTGGTTGACGAACTGTTCTCGGAAGCGGGCCCTGAGCTTGAGAACGCAGTTTATGTGTCGTATCTCGAACATGTTTTCCTGGATTCGGACGATCCGCGGTATCTGTCAGCACGGAAGATGCTATCCCCGCGCCTTCAGAATGCTCTCATCGAACTCGAAGAATATTGGAAAGCAATAGCCGAATGGAAGACGCGTCGGATTTAAACCAGGACTATCAGGAGGTGCGGTTGTCCTTGCCGAATAAAGTCGTGCGGGCACCGAACTCTCTAACCAGCTTGGAGATGAGCACAATTGACAATTGATTCAATCTGAAGCATAATGAATCACAGATGAGCCAAGCCACGGCGAAACAGTTGGAGAAACCTTTACCCACAAGGGTCAGCGTGCCGGTCACCGGGGCAATGCTCCATGAAATCGACGATCGCGCGCAACGCCTCGGGGTAAGCCGGAGCGTTCTGCTGACCAGGCTTCTTCAATGGGGACTGGAAGCTGAGAAGCAGAAACGCGAGCAACTCGCCGAGAAAGTCCGTCGGCTGCGCGAGACGACCGATCCGGGCGAGGCCGAACGCCTGAGCAATGAGTTGGGCGAAATGATTTTCGGCTAGTGAAGCTGAAAACGAAGTGGCGTCAGTTTCCTGAGGAGGTACGCGCCCATCTGGCTCATCGTCTGCTGGACCGCAGTATTACCACCGACGACCTGTCGAAGCTGAAGTTTTGGATTGAATCCGACCCCGACGTGCCCGAAGAAAACTGGTACAAGGACTTCGGGACCTTTAAGCTGGCTGGCCGTGGCCCACTCGTACTTACTTTCCTAACGAACGAGCAGATCGGCTACGGAACCGAGCTCAGAGAATAGCCGGCGGCCTCTTTTCGAGCCCCGAACTCAAGTTGCGCGGCGTTTTTCGTTCGTGTTACTATTCCTGAGTACCCCAAAAGGGCTCAGTGGGAGGTGTGCGCGCTGAGGCTTCACTCCCTCAGACCGGGATTTTTCTCGGTAAACGCAGCCGCCGTTAGGACCAATGAGGAGACATGGCTAGAAAACCAGGAAAAAAATATCAGGCTGCGCTCAAGCAGGTCGAAGCGCGCGATTATCCCCTCGATCAGGCAGTTCCTCTTCTCCAGAAGATCAAGTTTGCCAAATTCGATGAAACCGTAGAGGTCCACATGCGCCTGGGCGTCGATCCCAAGCATGCCGACCAGATGGTGCGCGGCACCGTGGTCATGCCCAATGGCCTCGGCAAGTCCAAGAAAGTGCTCGTCATCGCCGGCGGCGACAAGCAGCGCGAGGCCCAGGAAGCGGGCGCCGATTACATTGGCGGCGAGGACATGGTCAATAAAATCCAGTCCGAAGGCTGGACCGATTTCGATGCCGTAATCGCCACTCCGGACATGATGCGCTCGGTGGGTAAGCTGGGCAAAATCCTCGGACCGCGCGGCCTGATGCCCAATCCGAAGACCGGCACCGTGACCGTCGATGTCGCCAAAGCCGTGCAGGAAGTGAAAGCCGGTAAAGTGGAATTCCGCGTCGACAAGACCGGCATTATCCATGCGCCGGTGGGCAAAGTGAGTTTCACGCCGGTGAAACTGGTGGAGAATGCCGCCAGCCTGATAACCGCGGTGCTGAAGGCGAAACCCTCGGCCGCCAAGGGCAAGTATGTGAAGAGCGCAACGCTGTGCTCCACCATGGGCCCGGGCATTTCGATCGACGTGCAGGACCTGAGTGCGAAGGAAGCGGCGCGCAACGCCTGATCCGAACCGGGCACGGGCAGCGGGAGTTTGAAATGAAAAACAGGGACGATAAGAAAAAAGATTTCGAAGAATTGCGCAAGGCTCTCGAAGCGGCGAACAACGTGTTCGTCACCGGCTACGAGAAGATGAAAGTCGCCCAGGACTTCGATCTGCGCAAGACGGTGCGCGGCGCCGGCGGCAATTATAAGGTCATCAAGAACAACATTGCGGAGATTGCGTCTGAAGGTCTGCCGGCCGCGGACGTTCTGAAGGGTCTGCGGGGTATGACTTCGCTGGCTTATACGAGCGGCGATCCGGTGGCACTGGCCAAGGCGCTGACGGCCTACGCGAAGACCAATCCGGCGTTCACCTTCAAGGCGGGCATGGTGGAAGGCCGCGCCATCGACATCAAGGCGATCAACGAGCTCGCCAACATGCCGCCGAAGGAAGAAATCTTCGCCAAGCTGTTGTATCTGATCAACGCGCCGGCGCAGCGGCTGCTCGGGACGTTGAACGCAGTGGGGCGCAATCTGGCGGTGGTCGTCGAACAGGGCGTCAAGGAAGAAAAGTTCAAAGCGTAGTTTGCTTACAAGTTCACAAGGTTTCAAAGAGGAGCTACAAAGATCATGGCGGATATCAACGCGATTGCGGATCAGATTCAGGGCTTGACGCTGCTTGAAGCGGCGCAGCTCGTTAAGTTGCTCGAGGAAAAGCTCGGCGTTTCAGCGGCGGCAGCGGCTCCGGTGGCTGTGGCTGGCGGTGGCGGCGGCGCAGCGGCGGCGACTCCGGCAGCGGAAGAGAAAACGGAGTTCTCGGTTATTCTCACTGCGGCGGGCGCCAATAAGATCAACGTTATCAAGGCAGTGCGTGAAGTCACCAGCCTTGGCCTCAAAGAAGCCAAGGATCTGGTCGACGGCGCGCCCAAGGCTGTCAAGGAAGGCGTCAGCAAGGATGAGGCTGCCGCTATCCAGAAGAAGTTCGTCGACGTCGGCGCTACTGTCGAAGTCAAATAAGGCGTTTCCGAAGGTTTGCGGTCCCTTGGTGGGGGTCTGCAACGCGGGATTTTTCCCGGAACGGCGGCCGTGGCGCAAAACGCTGCGGTCGCCATTCGTTGTTTGTAGATGAACTGTTGACGGGTTGACTTTTTGGTGCTATCGTCATAAGTTGGCGTTGGTTTCAGCCGGAGTCAGACCCGGATTGGTTACGGTGGCGCTGGAAAACTGGCAATCAAATTGCATGCCGACCAGACCGACGCGCGGGGGCGGTGTGCGCCTACGCGCGGAAACTACCCGTCTATCCAACGGTTTTTCATTCGGCAAACTGCCTTCGGATCTCACCTGCGAACGTACTTCCTCCTGTCTTCAGGGCGTTCGCAATCCACTCAAAAAAGCAATCGCAGTATCTTTGACGGGCTGGGGTGTTCAGGGCGCGATTCAATGCGACCCTCGCGGCATTCCCGGTCCGTTAGTGTTTTTGGTTTCCCGGTAGTGGCGCTTTGAGGCGCTGCTGCCTGTATTTACGGAGTTCTTGAATTCTTATGTCTTCGCAGAACGACCTGGCCCCCAAGAGAGTTGATTTTTCCAAAATCAAAACTTCGATTCCGATTCCTAATCTGATCGAAGTCCAGAAAAATTCCTATGAGAAGTTCCTGCAAATGGACTTTCTCCCCAACGAGCGCGAAGATATCGGACTGCAGACCGTATTCACTTCGGTCTTCCCGATATCCGATTTCCGCGGCGTCAGTCAGCTGGAGTTTGTCGATTATTCGATCGGCAACTGGGAATGTAAGTGCGGCAATCTGAAAGGGTTGCATCACTTGCGCTCCACCTGCCGCAACCCCGCGTGCGGCGCCACCATCAAGACGGATCCGTTCCACCCGGGCGACATCCTCTGCACACACTGCGGCACTTTCAACCGCAACATCGTCACCTTCTGCAACAAGTGCGGCGACCCCGTCGGCCTTCAGCTCAAGTACGATCAGGCCGAGTGCGAAGAGCGTGGCATGACTTATGCGGCGCCGCTTAAAGTCACCATCCGCCTTACCGTCTACGCCAAAGATCCCGACACCGGGCAGAAGAGCGTCCGCGACATTAAAGAACAGGAAGTCTTCTTCGGCGAAATTCCGCTGATGACCAACAACGGCACCTTCATCATTAACGGTACCGAGCGCGTCATCGTCAGCCAGTTGCACCGTTCTCCCGGCGTCTTCTTTGAACGCGTCGCGGCGCAGGGCTACTTCCTCGGCAAGATCATTCCCTATCGCGGCAGCTGGGTCGAGTTCGAGTACGACAACAAGAACCTGCTCTATGTCCGCATCGATCGCAAACGGAAATTCTACGGTTCCGTGTTCCTGCGCGCCCTCGGTCTTGAAACCGATGAGCAGATTATCCGCACGTTCTATCGCCTCACCAAGATCAATATTAAGGATGCCAAGCTGCAGTGGAACGTCGACGAGAACCTCGTCGGCCTGAAGCTGTCGCACGCCATCTCGAATAAGGCCGGCGAAGCCGTCGTCCCCCAGGGCCGCAAAATCACCGCGGGCCTGATGCGCGAAATCGTCAAGAACAAGATCGCTGCCGTCGAAGTGGCCGTTAACGATCTTGAAGGCGCCTTCATTGCCGCCGACGTGGTCGATATGTCCACCGGCGAAGTCATGATCGACGCCAATCAGGAGCTGACTCCCACCGTTCTCGGCAAGCTCATCGAAGCCGGCATCGAAAGCTTCGAAGTCTTCTTCCCCGAGCGCGATGAAGTCGGCACGGTTATCTCGGCCACCCTGCGCAAGGATCCCGTCAAGACCCGCAAAGACGCGCTGATCGAAATCTACCGCAAGCTGCGCCCCGGCGATCCCCCCACTCTCGATACCGCAACGCAGCTTTTCGAAGGCATGTTCTTCGATGCCCGCAAGTACGACTTTTCGCGCGTCGGCCGCATGAAGTTCTCAATCAAGATTCACGATGCGCCAGAGTCGCCCGTCCGCACACGCGGCGACGGCTCGCGCTACGATCCGCGCATCCTCCACCCCGAGGACTTCCACAACACCATCCGCTACCTGCTCAAACTGCGCAAGGGCATTGGCGTGGTCGACGACATCGATCACCTCGGCAACCGCCGCGTGCGCGCCGTCGGCGAACTGCTCGAGAACCAGTTCCGCATCGGCCTCGTGCGCATGGAACGCGCCATTAAAGAAAAGATGTCGGTCTATCAGGAAATGTCCACGGCCATGCCGCACGACCTGGTGAACGCCAAGCCCGTGATGGCCGCCATCCGCGAATTCTTTGGCTCGAGCCAGCTTTCGCAGTTCATGGACCAGACCAATCCGCTCTCCGAGATCACGCACAAACGGCGTCTCTCGGCCCTTGGACCGGGCGGTCTCTCCCGCGAGCGCGCAGGCTTCGAAGTACGCGACGTACACCCCACGCACTACGGCCGCATCTGCCCCATCGAAACGCCGGAAGGTCCGAATATCGGTCTCATTTCGTCGCTCTCGTGCTTCGCCCGCATCAACGACTACGGGTTTATCGAAAGCCCGTACAAGCGTGTGGTCGATGGCGTGGTGATCGATGAAATCAAGATCCTCAATCCGGGCGACACCGCGTTCAAAGTCGGCGACATCCTGCGCCGCGAAGAGATCGAGAAAGCCAACGCCGAACTGGCCCCTGGCCGCAAGCAGGCTGAAATCGAAGCCCATTGCGATTACCTCTCAGCGTGGGAAGAAGACAAATACACCATCGCCCAGGCCAACGTGGAACTGGAAGAGAGCGGGCGCATCGCTCCCGAACTCGCCAACGCCCGCCAGGCCGGCAACTTCGTGCTGAAGAGCCGCGACGAAATCGAGTACATGGACGTCAGTCCCAAACAGCTCGTCTCGGTCGCCGCCAGCCTGATTCCGTTCCTTGAAAACGACGACGCCAACCGCGCGTTGATGGGATCGAACATGCAGCGCCAGGCCGTGCCTCTGCTGCGCGGCGACGCCCCTTACGTCGGGACCGGCATGGAGTATGTAACGGCGCGCGATTCGGGCGCGGTCGTGCTTTGCCGCCGCTCCGGCATCGTCGATTCCGTCGATTCCGAACGCATCATCGTGCGTGTCGACGGCACCGCTCATGAAGGTCAGATGTCGCGCGAAGTCGGCGCCGATATCTACCAGATGACCAAGTTCAAACGGTCGAACCAGAACACCTGCATTAACCAAAAGCCGATCGTGCATCAGGGTCAGCGCGTAGTCAAAACTCAGGTACTGGCCGACGGACCCTGCACCGATATGGGTGAGCTGGCGCTCGGGCGTAACGTGCTGGTCGCGTTCATGCCGTGGCGCGGTTATAACTTCGAAGACGCCATCCTGGTCAGCGAAAAGCTGGTCAAGGAAGATTACTACACCTCGATCCACATCGAAGAATTCGAAATCGAAGCGCGCGACACCAAACTGGGGCCGGAAGAAATCACGCGCGATATCCCCAACATTGCCGATTCGTTCCTGCGCAATCTCGACGAATCGGGCGTCATCCGCATCGGCGCCACGGTTAAACCTGGCGACATCCTCGTCGGCAAAGTGACTCCCAAGGGCGAAACCCAGTTGACCCCCGAAGAGAAACTGCTGCGCGCCATCTTCGGCGAAAAGGCCGGCGACGTGAAGGACGCTTCTCTCTACTGCCCGCCCGGTATCGAGGGCACGGTAGTCGATTGCAAAATCTTCTCCCGTAAGGGTCAGGACAAGGACGAGCGTTCGCGCCGCATTGAAGAATCGCAGATCGCGCGGCTGCAGCGCAATCTGGCCGACGAAATCCGCATCCTCACCGACGAGCGCGCCAAGCGCCTCTCGAATCTTCTCGAAGGCAAGGAAGTGCTGGTCGATCTGCACGACGAGAAGACCAACAAGCGCCTGGTTGCCAAGGGCGCCATCCTCGATCGCGAGACCATCGAAAAGATGCGTTCGCGCGACCTGAAGCGCGTTCGCCTCAACAATCGCGATCCGCGCGTCAACGAGCAGATCGACGAAATCGAAGAGATGACGTCGCGGCAGATCGCGGTGCTCGAAAAAATCACCGACGAAAAAATCGCCAAGCTCCGCAAGGGCGATGAACTGCCTCCGGGCGTGATCAAGCTGGTCAAGGTTTATATCGCCATGAAGCGCAAGCTTTCGGTGGGCGACAAGATGGCCGGACGCCACGGTAACAAGGGTGTGATCGCACGCATTCTGCCTGAGGAAGACATGCCGTATCTTCCCGACGGCACGCCGGTCGAAATCGTCCTCAACCCTCTTGGCGTTCCCAGCCGTATGAACGTCGGGCAGATTCTCGAAACCCATCTCGGGTGGGCCGCTAAAGCGCTGGGCGTGCAGTTCGCTACCCCGGTTTTCGATGGCGCGACCGAGAAAGAAATCAAGAAGCAGTTGACGAAAGCGGGCTTGCCGACGTCAGGCAAGACTCAGCTCTTCGATGGCATGACGGGCCAGCCGTTCGAACAGCCTGTAACGGTGGGCTACATCTACATGCTGAAGCTTTCGCACCTGGTGGACGACAAGATTCACGCGCGTTCCATCGGACCCTATTCGCTCATTACCCAGCAGCCGCTGGGCGGCAAGGCGCAGTTCGGTGGACAGCGTTTTGGCGAAATGGAAGTCTGGGCGCTCGAAGCTTACGGCGCCGCTTACATCCTGCAGGAGTTGCTGACCGCGAAGTCGGACGACGTGTACGGACGCGCCAAGATCTACGAAGCCATCGTCAAAGGCGAGGCGGCGATCGAGCCTGGCGTTCCCGAATCGTTCAACGTGCTGATTCGCGAACTGCAGTCGCTCTGTCTCGATGTGGAATTGATGAAGAAGTTCCGCGAAGCGCCGGAAGACACGGCGTTAGCAGCGGACTAATAACAGCAGCCAAAGAACGGACAGGCGACAGCGCCTGTCCCACATGAAGATTTTTCTTAGGAGAAAAAATGCGATCCTCTCCGTACGACCGAGCGAATTTAATCGCCGACTTCGACTCTATCCGAATCTCTCTGGCTTCTCCGGAAAAGATCCGAAGCTGGAGCCATGGTGAAGTCACTAAGCCGGAAACAATCAACTACCGCACGTTCAAGCCGGAACGCGACGGCCTCTTCTGCGCACGGATCTTCGGACCCGTCACGGACTGGGAATGTCTCTGCGGCAAGTACAAGCGGATGAAGCACCGCGGCGTGATCTGCGACAAGTGCGGCGTCGAAGTTACCCTGGCCCGTGTCCGCCGCGAACGCCTCGGACACATTGAACTCGCGAGCCCCTGCTCCCATGTCTGGTTTTTCAAGGGCCTGCCTTCGCGCATCGGCCACCTGCTCGATATCACTCTGCGTGAGCTCGAGCGCGTGCTTTATTTCGAGGCCTACGTAATAGTCGATCCGGGTGAAGTTGCCGAACTGCAGCAGGGCGAAGTCATCTCCGACGAGCGCAAGCGCCAGCTTGAGCAGGATCCCGTCACCGCCGGTAAGTTCGTCGCCATGATGGGCGCCGAAGGCATCAAAGAACTTCTCAAGAAAGTCGACGTCGAATTCCTCAGCGAAGACATTCGCGAAAAGATGAAGACGGAAACTTCTCAGCAGAAGAAGCTGAAGTTCGCCAAGCGCCTGCGCGTAGTCGAAAGTTTCCGCAAGTCCGGCAACAAGCCGGAGTGGATGATTCTCGACGTCCTCCCGGTCATCCCACCGGAACTGCGCCCCCTCGTCCCGCTCGATGGCGGCCGTTTCGCCACGTCCGATCTCAACGATCTCTATCGCCGCGTCATCAACCGCAATAACCGCCTCAAGAAGCTGATGGAACTGCATGCGCCGGACGTCATCGTGCGCAATGAAAAGCGCATGCTGCAGGAAGCCGTCGACGCTCTGTTCGATAACGGCCGCCGCGGTCGCGTACTGCGCGGCGCCAACAACCGCCCGCTCAAGTCGCTCTCCGACACCCTCAAAGGCAAGCAGGGCCGCTTCCGCCAAAACCTGCTCGGCAAGCGCGTCGATTACTCCGGCCGTTCCGTCATCGTGGTCGGCCCCGAACTGAAGCTTCACCAATGCGGTCTGCCCAAGAAAATGGCCCTCGAGCTCTTCAAGCCCTTCATCTATCACCGGCTCGAACAGCGCGGCCATTGCACCACCATCAAGCAGGCGAAGGAACTGGTCGAGCAGCAGGATCCCGTGGTTTGGGACATCCTTGAAGAGGTCATCAAGGACCATCCCATTCTGCTCAACCGCGCGCCCACGCTGCACCGCCTCGGCATACAGGCTTTCGAGCCGGTTCTCGTCGAAGGCAAGGCGCTCAAGATTCACCCGCTGGTCTGCACCGCGTTCAATGCGGATTTCGATGGCGACCAGATGGCCGTCCACATTCCGCTCTCGCCCGAAGCGCAGATTGAAGCCGCCACGCTCATGCTGGCCGCCAACAACATCCTGTCGCCGGCGCATGGCGGACCTATCGCCGTTCCTACACAGGACATGGTGCTCGGCTGCTATTACCTCACCAAGATGCGTCCGGGCGCCAAGGGCGAAGGCCGCACTTTCGCCTCCACCGACGACGTTCTGATCGCGCTCGAAATGGGTGAAGTCGAAACCCTGACGCCGATTAAACTGCGTTACACCGGCAAAGTCATCGACCTCACCAAGGCGTTCGATGGCCAGAACATCATGCACACCGAGCCGATCGAATTCGTGAAGCAGTACATGGATACGACCGTCGGCCGCGTGATCTTCAACGACAACCTGCCTGAAGACATGCCGTTCATCAACGGCCTGCTCAAGAAGAAGGGCCTCGCCCAGCTGGTTCATTATTGCTATCTGAAACTGGGGCTGCAGATTACCGTCCATATGCTGGACGAAGTGAAAGCGCTTGGCTTCCTCTATGCGACGCGCGCCGGCATCTCGATCGGCGTCGACGATATGGTGGTCCCCGGCGAAAAGGCCGAGCTCGTGGCCAACGCCGAGAAGGAAGTGGTCGCGGTCGAAGGACAGTATCAGGACGGCGCCATCACCCACGGCGAGCGCTACAACAAGATCATCGAAATCTGGTCCCGCGTCACGGAAAAGGTTTCCGATGAAATGTTCAGCGCCATGGAAGAGGACGACCGCACCGGCCGCTACCTCAACCCGATTTACATCATGGCCGATTCCGGCGCGCGCGGTTCGAAACAGCAGATCCGCCAGCTCTCCGGTATGCGCGGTCTGATGGCCAAGCCCTCGGGCGAGATCATCGAAACCCCCATCACGGCGAACTTCCGCGAAGGCCTCAACGTGCTCCAGTACTTCATCTCCACGCACGGCGCCCGTAAAGGTCTGGCCGATACCGCGCTCAAGACGGCCGATTCCGGTTACCTCACGCGGCGTCTGGTCGACGTGGCGCAGGACGTGATCATCAGCGAGAACGATTGCGGCACCACCGAAGGCATCGTGGTCGAGCCGATTATCGAATCGGGCGAAATCATCGAGCCGTTGCGCGACCGTATCGTCGGCCGTGTAGCTCTTGAAGACCAGCGCGATTACGAGAACAACGTGATCGTCGCCGTCAACCAGGAGATCACCGAAGAGCTCGCGGCAGCCATTCAGGCGGCCGGTATCGAGCGCGTTAAGATCCGTTCCGTGCTGACCTGCGAATCGAAGCGCGGCGTTTGCGTGGCTTGTTATGGACGCAATCTGGCCACTGGACGCCTGGTCGAACGCGGCGAAGCGGTGGGCGTGATCGCGGCGCAGTCGATCGGCGAACCGGGCACGCAGCTCACCATGCGTACCTTCCACATCGGTGGCACGGCTACGCGAATCTCCGAACAGTCGAAGCAGGACGCCAAGTCGGACGGCTTCGCCAAGTACCTCAACATCACCTGGGTGCGCAATGAAAAGGGCGAGATCATTTCCATGACTCGCAACGGCATCCTCGCCATCGTCGACGATAAGGGCCGCGAAAAAGAACGCTACCCTGTCGTCTACGGCGCGCGCATCAACGTGGCCGATGGCGACCCCGTGAAGGCCAACGTCGACCTGCTCGAATGGGATCCCTACACGTTCTCGATCCTCACCGAGCTCACCGGCACCATCCACTTCAAAGACCTGCAGGAGGGCATCACGCTCGCCGAGCAGGTGGACGAAGTGACCGGTATGTCGCAGCTTGTGGTGACAGATTCGCCCGACGAAAAGCGCCAGCCGATGGTGCAGATCAAAGGGCCCGGGGGCTCGCGCAAGTACCTCATGCCGACTCATGCGCATCTGATGGTTCGCGACGGCGACGAAGTCCACGCGGGCGACGTGCTCGCCAAGATCCCGCGCGAAACCACCAAGACCAAGGACATCACCGGCGGTCTGCCGCGCGTGGTCGAACTGTTCGAAGCGCGCAAGCCGCGCGAAGCCGCCATCATGGCCGAGATCAACGGCGTGGTGAAATACGGCGAGATCGCCAAGGGCCAGCGCCGCATCTACATCGTCGGCGACGACGGCCAGGAGCGCGAGTATTCGCTGCCGCGCGGCGTGCATATCAACGTGCAGGAAGGCGAGCGCGTGGCGGCCGGCGATCCTTTGATGGATGGTCCCCGCAATCCGCACGACATTCTGGATGTACGGGGCGAGAAAGAACTGCAGAAGTATCTCGTCAATGAAATTCAGGAAGTCTACCGCCTGCAGGGCGTCAACATCAACGACAAGCACCTTGAAGTCATCTCGCGTCAGATGATGCGCTGGGTGCGTGTGGAAGACATCGGCGACACGGAATTTCTGCCCGAAGAAGTGGTGGATAAGTTCAAGTTCCGTGCGGAAAATCAGAGGGTGGAGGAAGCGGGCGGGCGTCCGGCGCTGGGTAAGGCCGTGCTGCTCGGTATCACCAAGGCTTCTCTCTCGACCGATTCGTTCATATCGGCCGCGAGCTTCCAGGAAACCACGCGCGTACTGACCGAAGCCGCCATTAACGGCAAGGTGGATTACCTGCGCGGCCTGAAAGAAAACGTGATCATGGGCCGGCTGGTTCCCGCCGGTACCGGTATGGCCTTCTATCGCCAGACCCGCATTGCGGGCGAGGACATCGTGGAAGAGCCGCTGCCGGAGCCGACGTTAGATGCGCTCGCCGGGTATGAGGATGAAGCCCGTCTGCAGTACACCGGTGGGTTAAGCGAAGCGGATCTCGGGCCGGAAGAAACACTGGCAGAGTAAGCCACTAGAAGCTATCGCCTGTGCAGGGCGGCCCGCAAGGGCCGCCTTTTTCTTTCACCCGGCAACCCCCTCGAACGGATTGACGATCTCCAAAAAGTCCACGCGCTTCGTTTCGGAGAAATCCTCCGAGATGAGCCGGGTGACACCCGACTCAAGGCATGTTCCGATCAAGAGTGCATCCCAATGAGAGAACCCCTTCGATCTGAGTCCGAGAACCCGGCCCATCACGCCCCATACAGGGAGTATTGTGTCCCAGCCCAATCTCAGATCTTCGATGTCCTCCAAAGCGTCCCGATAGGAATAGGCCTGCGACTCCAGCTTGCGACTCACCGCAAGGTACTCGCAGGCTACCTGCCATAACAGTACGCCATCGTCGAGGGACTCAATGACGCTGCCCGCAATGTGCATTTTTCGCTCATCGCGCCGATCATGCGCATAGAACAGAATGTTCGTATCAATCGCGGTCATACGCGTCGTTGCGATCAAACCGGGGTGTCCCGGCCGGCAACGGATTCCTCATCATCCGCTCAACCACACGCTGACGGATGCGCCGGCGCTGGTCAATCGGGAGAGGCTGGGGTTGGGGCGCACTCTGGACTCTTTCGATGGCAAGTCTGACGCGCGTTCCCTCAGGCAATTCGACCGGAGTTTCCGGGCGAAAACTGCCGTGTTCGAAAACAGCGTTCATCAATTCCATTGTTTTATCAGTATCGCGCTCCGTGTCCCCGGAGAAGGAGGTATTTTGGAGGCGCGGGTCGGGATCGAACCGACGAATAAGGGTTTTGCAGACCCTTGCCTTACCACTTGGCTACCGCGCCCTAATTGGGGACTCTCTTTGTAACGTAGCGCGATGGGTGCGCTGAAGTCAATTGCGAGGGGGCAGCGGGTACCACCGGGAGCAGCAGGTACGAGTGCCGGTCGTGGTCGTGGAAGACCGTCTGGGTCGCCTTGCGCAGGTTCTTTTCTTCCTCGACCGGCCGCCCTGTATTCGGATTGCGGTCGAAACGGGGAAAATTGCTGCTCGAGATCTCAAGCCGGATCCTGTGGCCGGCGAGGAACACGTTGCTGGTGACTCCCGTGTCGATAGTCAGCTTATAAACCTCGCCAGGAACCATCAACTTCGGGTTCTCCAGCGATTCGCGATAACGCACCCGCAATATCCCGTCCGTCAGATTCCGCGCATCGCCATCGGGGAAAACGTCTACCAATTTGGCCGTAAAATCCGTATCGGGCGCCGAGGACGCCACGTAAAGCACCACTTTGATCGGCCCAGTCACCTCCATCGCGGAGCCGAGCGGCGCACCGGTGTAGACGAGCACATCGGGACGCTTCTCAACAGGGCGCTGGTCGATCGGTCCCCAGGGGAAAACTTTGGGGTTGCAGCAAACCGCGCCTC
Source organism: Terriglobia bacterium (assembly GCA_963719785.1). Classification (GTDB taxonomy): domain Bacteria; phylum Acidobacteriota; class Terriglobia; order Bryobacterales; family Bryobacteraceae; genus BOG-234. The sequence continues at coordinate 288,403 of CAVRCX010000013.1, read as the reverse complement.
CCATAGTGGGCACAGGGTTCTTCGGATCGTACACAAAGGTGTCGGAGGGCGTGTGTTTGCCCGGCTCGTCGCCCAGCACGCCATTGCCGCTGAGGTAAAACTTCTCGCCACGGGCGCGCGCCAGCGGCCACTCGTCTTCATCGCGCCATTTATTAATGCCCATGACGAATATGCGCACGGGGTGTCCGGAGTCGGGAATGTCGTTCCCTTTGACCCAGCGGTCAAACCACTTCAATTGCTCGGGGCGCAGCGGGACCGTCGCGTCCTTGCCGAAGCTTACGCGCGGAAACGGCGTATTGAACGTATGCGCCCACGGGCCGATCATGATGCGGTCCTCGTGGTTCGACTTGCTCAGCGTGGAGAACGCATCGAGATCGCTCTCGACATAGTTGTCATACCAGCCGCCCACCGAGTAGACCGGGACGTGGATTTCCTTGAGATGTTCGCGAACGCTCGAATCCTTCCAGAACTGATCGTATGCAGGATGGTTGGCGGCGATCTGCCAGACGGGGAGCACGCGGCCGGTGGCGAGGACGTCCGACTGGCGGACCGGCAGCGTCAGGATGTATTTGGCAAAAGCCGGAGGATCGTAGCCGGGGGCGCGCATATTCTCCGCCAGCCAGAGCAGGCGGTGCCCCAGCTTCATGGCGCCGCCGGGGGAGTAGAAGCGGTCGCGATAATCGTCGTCTCCGGAAACATACGGGAAGATCGCCTTGAGGTGCGGATTGTGCGCGAGCGCCGCCTTCCACTGTGCGATGCCGAGGTAGGACCCGCCGTACATGCCTACGTTGCCGTCCGACCAGGGCTGGCGGGCGATCCAGTTGAGCGTGTCGTCGCCATCGTCGATCTCCTGATTGATGGGCTCGAACTTCCCCTCCGATTTATAGCGGCCGCGCACGTCCTGAATGACGAAAGCGTAGCCGTGATCGAGGAAGGACTGGAAGTTGGGGGTGAGCTCGGTGCCCTTGTTGTAGGGTGTGCGGATGACGACGGTCGGGTAGCGGCCCTGTGCGGCGGGGCGAAATACGTTGGCGCTCAGGCGAATGCCGTCGCGCATGGTGACACGGGTGTTGAACTCGCGCACAGGCGACGTGGCTGCGAGGGTAGCTGCCGCAGCGGCAAGAAGCAGAGCTAGACTGCGCACAGCACCTGCCAATATTGCCGAGCCACCACGGCGAGCGCATGGTGTTCGAGAATATGCTGCCTGGCCGCGCCGCCGATCTGCCGGGCTATCTGGGGGAACTCAGACACTAATACCATATGGTCGAACAATTCGGCCGCTTCGGCAACGCCGGATTGCACGCGGAGACACGCAGACGGGGGAATATCGGCGGTTTCGGCGCCCCCCGTGACCATGACGGGCTTCCCTGCCCCCATCATGCGGACGGCGATTCCGGAGGTCTCTCCGGCGGCCGGATAGCGCAGATTCAGGCAGCAATCGATAGCTGCGGCAGCGGTCAGGAGGTCACGGTCGCCGAGGTGCCTAACGCGGTGGATGGCGGGGTGGGTTGCTTCGGTTTGGAGCAGCCGGTCGAGATCGGGCGAGACCGCATCGCCAGCGAGCAGGAGCGCGGCGCCGGGCCTCTCAGCATTCAGCCGGCGAAAGGCTCGAATGCAGGGCAGGATACGTTTGGTCTCGCGCAGGTAACCGAAGATGCCGAAGAGCGTGGCGCCCTGCTCCACGCCGATCTTCTGGCGGAAATATGCGATGGCGGCTCCATCGGGCAGAATGGCGGGATCGAAGAAATGCGGGATGACGAAGACCCTGGCGGCGCCGTGTTGGCGGGCCATCGCCGCAGCGCCGGGATTGTGCACGACGACGGCGCGCGACCGCTCCACAATGCGCTTGAGCATGGGGTATTCGAAATACCTGGGGTCGATGCCGGAGCTGGCGCGATCCTCCCAGAGTTCTTCGGCCATGTGGCGGCGCCATTCGCCATAGTTATAGACGAACTCCTCGATGTAATCGTCGCGCGACTGTGTGCCCAGCAGGAAGTGGTGGAGTACGGCATCGTGCAGGATTACGACTCCGGGTGTGGCGAGGGCGCGTGCATAGATCTGCTCGTGCAGCCGGTTGTTGCCGATGTGATAGACGGGCGGCTCCCACGCGCCGAACTGGCGCAAGGCGTGGAACAGCGTTTCCGCGTAATCGGCCACGCCGCTACGGGAGCCTTTGCCGGGCGCGTAGTAACCGCCAGTCAAAGCTTCTTCCTGCGTCCGAAAAGCGCGGTCCCGATGCGCACCCAGGTGGCGCCTTCCTGAATGGCGACTTCAAGGTCGTTCGACATGCCCATCGAGAGTTCGGGCAGTTGAAACTGTTCGGCGAGTTCGCGCAGCCTGGCGAAGTACGGGCGGGAAAGCTCGGGATCTTCCGACCACGGCGGCACGGTCATGAATCCGCGGAGCGTGAGATGTTCGCAGGCGCGAACCGCATCCACGATCTCGGGCAGGTCGGATTCGGGCGCGCCGCTTTTCGATTCTTCGTGGGAGAGCTTGACCTCGACCATCACGTCGAGCGGTTTCAATTCAGCGTTGAGGCGGACGGCGAGTTTGGCGGCGTCCAGCGAATCGATCGAGGAAAAGAGCTGTGCGGCTTTTTTGGTTTTGTTCGATTGCAGATGCCCGATGAGGTGGAAGCGGGTGTCCGGCAGGTCGGCTATGGCGGGGGCTTTACGCTCCATTTCCTGCACATAATTTTCGCCGAAGTCGCGCAGGCCGAGTGCGTAAGCATCGCGGATTACTTCGGGGCCGAAGATCTTGGTCACGGCCATCAGGCGCACAGATGCGGGGTCGCGATGGGCCTGCGCACAGGCGCGTTCCATACGCTCGCGCACTTCCGACAGCCGATCCTGTAAAGAAGACTCCACCAACCTGATGGTAATGGTAGTAGACTGCTGACGTGATTAACCGGCGTCAATTTCTCGGCACGGCCGCGGCTGCGGCGGCTTCGCGCCTTCGAGCCCAAACCCAGAATGAATGGGGCAGTCCCGTTCTCGATATGCACCTTCACTTCAGGCCGAACGATGCGAACTTCGCGCATATCGAGGGCAGCGGTTGCACCATGGCCAATCTGCTCACTCCCGCGGCGCGCGATGCCGATGCGCAGGCGGCCATGGCGAGACATCCCGGCCGCTACATCCGTTTCACCGATGCAGGCTACACGCAGGAGGGCGCGGATCAGATGCGCAAGTGCGTCGAGGCGGGCGCGCTGGGGTTGGGCGAGTTGCACCCCCCCTTCGCGGTGGACAGCCCGGAGATGCGGCGCATTTACGAACTCTCGGCCGAGCTGCACGTGCCGGTGACCATACATTTCGAGGAGGACACTTCGGGAACGTTCTGCGCGCCATTCAAGGGGCTGCCCGCCATGATCAAGGCGTATCCGAAAACGATCTTTATTGGGCATGCCAACGCGTTCTGGGCGAATGTCAGCGCGGATGTCCCCGCAGGTATTGCATATCCCACGGGCAAGATCAAGCCGGGCGGGCTCACCGACCAGATGCTGACGGAGTTCCCCAATCTGTATGCGGATCTGTCGGCGAACTCGGGGCGGAACATGCTGGGGCGCGATCCCGATTTCGCGGCGGGGTTCCTGGTGCGGCATCAGGATAAGCTGATGTTCGGCAGCGATTGCCCATGCAGGGATGGACATGGCGCGGGGGCGGTGTCGCAAGAGCCGCTGATTAAGAATAAGTGCGTAGCTCGGGAAACTTTGACGGCGCTCAAGCAGTTGGCTGATGCCAGTGTGTTCGGGAAATTGGTCTGGGGAAATGCACGGCACTTGCTGAGAATTCAGGGGTAAGAAGCCTGGGGTAACTTGGTATGGGGTTTCGCCGTCTTTCCGGGTTAATCGAATTGATGATAAAAGACTTTTTACTTATCCTGCTGGTCGCTTCGGGAACCGTTTACGCGCAGGTGAACGCATCCATCACGGGCCAGGTTGCCGACGCCAGCGGGGCTCCCGTGGGTGGGGTCACCGTCACTGTGAAGAGTCTCGAAACCGGCGCGGTGCGCACTACGAGCACCGACGCGGCAGGCAACTATTCCGTCCTTTCTCTGCCTTTGGGCGCGCAGGAAGTGCGGGCAGAGAAGACAGGCTTCAAGGCCGCCGTACGCAACGGAATCAATCTGCAGGTGGGGCAGGATGCGGTGGTCAACCTGACACTCGAGATCGGCGAGTTCGCCCAGCAGGTGACGGTTACCGAAGAGGCTCCCGTGGTGAATACGACTACTGCCGCGGTCTCCGGCGTGGTAGGCGCGCGCGAGGTGAAGGACCTTCCGTTGAACGGGCGCAGCTTCGATAATCTGATCGCCTTGAATCCAGGGGCTATCGATTACAGCCTGAAGAGCGCCAACACCAGCACGAGCAACGGCAACACGTTCACAGTGGATGGGCGGCGCCCAGCGGACAATCTTTTCCTTTTGAATGGGATTGAATACACCGGATCGAGCCAGCTTGCCATTACGCCCGGCGGCGCCAGCGGCGAATTGCTGGGAATCGACGCAGTGCGGGAGTTCAACGTACTCACCGACACCTATCCCGCCGAGTATGGAAAGCGCGCCGGAGCCCAGGTCAGCGTGGTGACTCAGTCGGGGACGAATGAACTGCATGGCACGGTGTTCGAGTTTATTCGCAACAGCGATCTGGACGCGCGGAATTTCTTCGATCAAGGCTCGGTGCCTCCTTTCCGGCGCAATCAATTCGGTGGGGCTCTGGGTGGGCCTTTGAAGAAGAACAAGTTGTTTCTGTTCGGCAATTACGAAGGCTTCCGTCAAGCTTTGGCGCTGAGCAGCGTGAGCGTGGTGCCGGACGCCCAGGTTCGCACGGGCTTGCTGCCGAATGCGGCGGGGGTGTATTCGAAACCTGCCAACCTGAATCCGGCGATGCTGAATTACATGTCGTTCTGGCCCAATCCCAACGGGCCCGAATTGCTGGCCAACGGAGTGCCGAGCGGCACCGCGCTCTCGTATAACAATCCGCGGCAGACGGTGCGGGAAGACTTTGGAACGACGCGGCTCGATTACGATATCCGCGAGCGGGACACTGTTTCGGCGGCTTACACGATCGACGACGGCACGGGCGTAATTCCGCAGGCCGATCCACTATTTGGGGCGGGGCTGAGTTTGCGCAACCAGGTAGCGAGCATCGAGGAACTGCATGTGTTCTCGCCCGACATGCTGAACACTTTTCGGTTTGGTTTTTCGCGCGGGGCATTCGGCTACGCGGCGCTCGATTTTGCCAGCTTCTCGCCGAGCCTCGATTTTGTGACGGGCGCGGGACCGGGCGGCATTGTGGTGGGCGGCGGGACATCGACTACCGGCGTGGCGGCGATTACTTCGGCAGGTCCGAACAATGCGGCGAATGTGTGGAACCGGCGCAATCTGTTCACAGTGTCGGACACGATCCAGATCAACAAGGGCATTCATCAGATCAGTTGGGGCGTGTGGCTGCAGCGCATGCAGGACAACGAAAACACGGCGTCGCGCGCCCTGGGACAGGCGACATTCTCCACGCTGGCGACTTTTCTGGCGGGCACGGTGAGCACGTTTCAGGTGGTTCCCGACCCCACGGAACTGGGCTGGAGAAGTCTTTTCGGCGCCGCGTTCGTCGAAGACATCATCAAGGCGCGGCGTAATCTGACCATCGAGCTGGGGCTTCGTGAGGAGTACACGACGGGCTGGAACGAAGAGTTGGGCAGGGCCTCGAACTACATTACGAATGCGGCGGGCGTGCTGCAGACGGCGCCTATAGTGGGCCATTCGCTGTTTACGCAGAACAACGCCAGGAGGCTATTCGGACCGCGCGCCGGGCTGGCGTGGGATGTTTTCGGGACTGGTAAGACAGCGATTCGGGCCGGGTTTGGAACCTATTATTCGCTGATCGACGATCTGGCGTTTCTGGTGAATTCTTTGCCTCCTTATAATGGCGCCGCTACGTATTCAGGGGCGCTCTCGTCGTTCCTGCCAATCACTCCGGGAGTGCAGCCGGCGGCGACGACTAAGTTTGCTCCGCAGGGTGTGCAGGCCAATGCCAAGACGCCGACCGTCGAAGAGTGGAATTTCCGCATCGAACAGCAGTTGGGCGCGAGCACCGCGCTGCGTGTGGGATATGTCGGATCGTTTGGATTCCACGGGCTGGTGAGCGTGGATCCGAACGCCATTCCCACGGCGATTTGCGCCACCCCGACCTGCGTATCGGGTGGGAACGCGACCACCAAGGGCTCGGTGCCGATCGGCGCGCAATACATCCCGGTAGGGACGCTGCCCAATCCCGCCCTGGGCGCCGGCTTCTTCTGGTACACGGAGGGCAACAGCAGCTACAACGCGCTGCAGGTGGACCTTACGCGCCGACTCACGCATGGCCTGCAGCTGCGCGGGAACTTCACGTGGTCGAAGAATCTGGACGTTAATTCGGCGCTGACCGGCGCGCAGGCGAGCAATCAGCCGCAGATGGTGATGGACATTAACGATCTGCATCGGGACTGGGGGCTTTCGGCGTTGAACGTGACGGCGCAGTCGAGTATTTCCGCGCGTTATGAACTGCCTTTCGGGCACGGCAAGCAGTTTTTGGGCAGCGCCAATGGGATGGAGGAGAAACTGATTGGCGGTTGGCAATTGAACGGCATTGTGACGCTGCTGAGCGGTTTCCCGTTTACGCCGCTGGTAGGGTCGAATATTTCGGGGGATGGCGATACGCGAAATCCCGACCGGCCTTCGCTGAATCCGTCGTTCAGCGGACCGATCGTGACGGGGAATCCGAATCAGTGGTTCAATCCGAATGCGTTTATTCTGCCGACTCCCGGGACGTATGGAAATATGGGGCGGGGCGCGTTGATTGGCCCGGGGCTGGCCGATCTGGATATGTCTCTGTTCAAGAATTTTCCGTTGACGGAGCGGGCGAGTTTGCAGTTCCGCTCGGAATTCTTCAATGTTCTGAACCATGCTAATTTCGCGTCGCCGAATACGACGGTTTTCGCCAATGGTGCGGTCAGCGCCTCGGCGGGTTTGATTACGAGCACGGTAACGACTTCGCGGCAGATTCAGTTTGGGTTGAAGCTGATTTTTTAAGGGGCTTTTTCGATCAAGCCGATCGGGGAGAGGCGAGCTACCGCAGTTTCTGCGCAATAAACTGGTCGATTTGTTCGGTCAGTAAATCGAGCGGCAGACGCCCGTCGCGAATCACCGCATCGTTGAAATCGCGTATATCGAATTTAGTTCCCAGCTCTCGCTCAGCCCTGGCGCGCAGAGAGCGGATACGAAGCTCGCCCATCTTGTAAGACAGAGCCTGAGCGGGCCAGGAAATATAGCGATCAATCTCAGCAAGGGAAATTTCAGGCGCGTGGGCTGTGAAATAGTCGACGGCCTGCTGCCGAGTCCAGCCGAGATCGTGGATGCCGGTATCGACCACCAGACGGACTGCGCGAAAGCGTTCGCTCGTCAGTTGGCCGAAGCGGCTGTAAGGGTCCTTATACAGACCGAGCTGCGAGCCCAGCGATTCGGCATAGAGGGCCCAGCCTTCCCCAAAAGCGCTGTTGGTGTAGAAACGGCGAAGGTCGGGAAGGGCTTCCTGCGTAGCCACCGCCCCTTGGAAAATATGTCCGGGGATGGCCTCATGAAGCACCAGAGACTCCTGGTCGTATCGCACCTGCTTCTCCGGCTGATAGGTGTTCAGATTGAACCAGCCGGGCCTCGAAAGATCGGGAGTAGAACCCTGGGCGTTGGTTGCCGTGGCGGCTTCGCGGTCCGGCGGAATGGCGCGCACGCCGAACAGCAGCGCCGGAATATGGCGGAACTGGTTGGGCAGTTCGGGCTCGATAATCATCGCGATATTGCGCGAATTGGCCAGCATTTCCTCTTTCGATTTGAAGTGCTGGGCGGGGTCCGCATCCATCTTTTTCTGAAAATCGACGATGGAACCCTGAAAGCCCGCGTCCTTCATGATCGCCAGCATCGCCGCTTCGATGCGCGCCACCTCGCTCTCGCCCAGCTTGTGAATATCGGCGGCGGACATGGCGGTCGTGGTGAGGCGGTGAATCAGTATGGTGTAGGCGGCGCGCCCGCCCGGCATCGATGAAATGGTGTCGGCGGATCGCGCATGCGGCAGGTAGGTGGCGAGCATGTAGTCGTGCAGTTTGCGCCACGCCGGGAGAAACTGCTGGTTGTAAGCAACGACCGCCTCATTGCGCAGGCGCTGCTGTTCCGTCTGCGGGATATTGGCCGGAAATACTCGGAAGGCTTTGAGCAATTCCGTGTGCCCGGCGTCCTGTTTCAGCTGCGCGTCAAGCTGCTGGATCACGAGGTCTGCCACCAGGCGAGGCTGCATGGTTCCGGAGGCAATGGCCTCGTCCAGGATTCCCAGATTCTGATCCACATACGCGGGGATGGCTCGCAGCCTGGCAATAATGTTTTCGTAATCGTGGACGTTGCGCGCCGGCATTTGGTCGACCAGGGTATAGACCGTATTGTGGAAGCCGAAGAGTTGACCCACGCGCAACAGGTGCGTCTCGAGATCCCAGGCTTCGAGGCGGGATTCGAAGTCGTAGCGTACGACGCGTTTGGTAAGCAGATCCTGCGCGGAATCCCCCGTGTGGGCGGCAGCGAGTTGAGCGAGGCGCTGCTCAAAGAATTGGCGGCGCCGATCGCGCCCGGCCTTCGACCAATCCGTCCAGCGGTCGTCGAACTCGTGACGACCAACTCCGGTGGCATATTCCGGGTTGTCGCGCAGCATCTGGTCGAAGGTGTCTTTAAAAAAATCGGCCGGCGGCTGCCCCTGAGCCAGCGGCGCCAGAGCGACAATACAGAAAGCGTTGATGTAACGCATGGGACGAGGGTAGCAGGTTTTCTCGAACTGGCAGCTGAGTTGCAAATGATTTGAGTTACGTATGACGCTCAAGAATGCTGCGTTTCTCGCTTTGGTGGGTATGGCGATGTTGACCGTCCTTATTTCGGTGAACCTGCTTACCGACCTGTCTGGCGTGGCGCGCGGGCTGGTTCCTTACATGGCGATGCTGAGATCGTTGGTCGAATGGTTGGCGAGTCTAAGCCTGTTGATATTTTTCGCGGTTTTTTACAGAAAGCAATGAGTCGCATATGTTACGGCTGGCGATCATCGTCCTTGGGTTAGCAGCGGCACTCAGCGCCGCGGAGCCTGTCGCTACCATTGTCAATTCCAGATCGACCAATCGGGCCGGATTCCGCATCGCGATCGATGCGCAGGGAAACGCCGAACTGACGGCAACGTCGCGCAAACTGCAGCAGACCATACCTCCCGAGCTGTTTAAACGCTTCGGCGCCGATCTCGATGCGGCGAAACCGCTGGCTTCCCTGCCAGAGGTTCATTGCCTGAAGAGCGCATCGTTCGGATCGAGGCTCACGGTCGAGTCGGGCGCGGAACAGACGCCCGATCTGAGTTGCGGCGATGGCGGCAACACGGCTATGCGCAATCTGATACGCGACGTCAACGAAATCACCGCGCTATTTGGCGCCGGCCGCTGATGCGGGTCAGATGGCCAGTTGGCCGCCGTACATCATCTCTTTGAGCTCGAACTTAGCTTTGAAAGTCGCCCCCAGCTTCAGCGTGAAGATGACTTCCTTGTCGGCAGCCGTCAGCGGCAGCGCGTCTTTCGGAAAGCTGAATATCATAGTTTGCTTGTCCATGGTCTGCATCAGATGATCCGCGGTAGCCGGGTCCTTACCCTTGGCGGTCAGGGTAGCGCCGGCTTTGATCCTGTCGATAATCGCCTCTGGCTGCGGCGCCGGCGCATCTCCTTCGGACTCGCGGCGCAGATGGCCACGGCCGCCACCCCGGCCGAAGGCGGCGATCATTTCAGGCGGCACGCCGGTGATGCTGATCGCGTAATGATTATCGAGCGCTGGTGGCAGCACCAGTTTGGTGGCATCGAGAAGCGGTTTGGCGTTTTCCCAGCGAATCACCACCTCAGGGCCTTCGACAGGAGCCGGACCGGAGCTTGCTCCCATATCTCCGCGCCCACCGCGTCCACCACCGCCGCCACCGCCCTCCGCGCTGCCGCCGATGCTGCTGACACTGTCTCCGGCTGTTCCCAGTGCGCCACCACCACGAGCGCCTCGGCTGCCGCCGCCCGAGCCCGAACCCATGCCGGAACTCGACATTTCGCCCCGCACTTTCTTAGCCCAGGGCGATTTGGTTTTCAATTGCTGAACCTCAGCCACCGACCAATCGGAGGCCGGCTTCTTATTCCAGAAATCGGAGGCGCCAAAAAGCAGCGAGTTGGGGAATGCGATCAACCCGCCGCCGCATGCCAGACCGAAAAGATCGCGCCGGGATACTCGTTTCAAAGTGCCAGCCCTCCTTTGTAGATCATCTCTTTCAGCTCGAACTTCGCATTAACCTTGATGGTGCGCAGGCTCATCTCGAAATTTACTTCCTTGTCATTTTGCGTGAGCGCCAGACCTGGCTTCAGAAACGCGAAGATCAGCGACTGCTTGTCCTGGCTCTGCACCAGCAGGTCGGCGGCAACGGGCGGACGGCCTTTAACCGTGAGCGTGGTGCCCGCCAGCAGACGATCGACAGCGACCTTTTGCCGCGCCGCGGGATCTTCCGGAGCCTCACCACCGTCATTCAACCCCTTTGCAAGAGTACTTAAAGGGATACCGGCAACGCTTAGAGCGTAGTGATTGGCGAACTGTTCGGGAAGTTCGAGCTTCGTCGCTTCAAGAAGAGGCGGCGCACTTTGCCAGCAAACGACAACCTCGGGACCCTGACTCGCAGAAGGTGGAGGCGCCGATTCAAGGGGATTGGAAATCGGTCCGCCGCGACTCTTGCCGCCGGTGCTGATGCCGTTGCTGTCGGCGCCGGTCAGCCCGCCCAGACTGGCTTTCCCGCTGCCGGCACGATCCATACGCTCGGCGCGGACATCCATAAGCTGGCCCCGAACCTTCCTGGCCCAGGGGGATTTAGTCTTGAGTTGCTCCACTTCGGCAAGGGACCAATCGGAAGCGGGCTTCTTATTCCAGAAGTCTGAGGCGGCAAACAGCGGCCGGCCGGAAAGGGCCAGCAGACTGCTTCCCGCCATGGCTTGTAAGAGAATTTCCCGGCGATCCATAACCCCCTATTAGATATCTTCCAGAGGGCGGCGCGCTACCTAAAGGGCTAATTTTCCGCGATACATCATGTCTTTGGGCTGGAACTTCGCCTTGACAGCGATCATGGGAGTTTGCAGAGTAAACAGAACCTCTTTGTCGCCCGGCCCTATGGTGAGAAGATCTTTAGAAAATCCAAACAAGTAGGTGCCAGCCACGGGCGAGGTGGTGACTACGCCGGCCTGGGAGGGATCTTTCCCCTTAACCTCAAGCGTGGCCGCGCCTTTGAGCTCTTCGATCATCCTGAGCTGTATGGCGACGGGCGAACGATCCTCCTCGGTTGCCGCGGGATTGTGCCCGCGCCGGCGTCCCTGCATAAGGCCGACGGGAAGATTGCTGACACTGATCACGTAACGGTCTTTCAGTTCGCTCTTCAGTGGAATGGCGAGAGCGTCGAGGATCGGCTGCGCACTATCCCATCGAACCACCACAGGCTCCCGGCTGGCGCCCCTGGGGTCGCGTCCCCCTCCGCCCATTTCAAACGATCCGCCGGACTGGCTGCGCGGAGCCGATATGACCCCGCCGTTACCGACCTGCGGCCCATCCTCGCCGCCCGTGGTGAAGGTGGCATCCTGGGTGAACTGAATGGCCGTTTCTCTGGCCCACGGTGAGCGTGTCGTCAACAGCTGAATCTCATCGTTCGACCACGCGGAGGGCTGCTTGCGATTCCAGAAGTCTGAAGCCGCTATGGTGAACGGCTCGGTTAAGCTGACGAGGAAGCCCGCTCCAGCTATGCGGAAGGCGGTTCGCCGGGTGAGTTTTTCGTTATTGGAACGATTCATTGGGCGCATCCAAACCGAGTCAGACGCATCCAAAGCGACTGAGAGGTACGGCTGTTGAAGATCCTGATCGCATACTACTCCTTTTACGGGCACATGTTCCAGTTGGCGAACGAAGCGGCCGCCGCGGTGGCCGAAGTACCGGGCGCGGAAGCGGTGCTGCGCCGCGTGCAGGAATTCGATTTCGTCGAAAAAACTTTCGCACAGAACGATTATCTGCGCAAAGTGAGCGAATCGCAGAAAGACGTTCCCGTGGTCACGCTGGACGATGTCAGATCGGCGGATGGGTACTTCTTCGGTTCGCCCACCCGGTTCGGCAACATGGCGGCGCAGATGAAACAGTTGTTCGATACCATGGGCGGGTTGTGGATGGAGGGCGCGCTCGAGGGGAAACCCGCCGGAGTGTTCACGTCTACAGGCTCCACGCATGGCGGGCAGGAGACCACGCTTCTCACCATGATGGTGCCGTTGATCCATCTGGGCGCGGTGATTGTTGGGATTCCCTATTCCACCGAGGGTCTGGCGCATACCCTGGCAGCAGGTGCGTCCCCCTATGGCGCATCCACCATTGCAGGAACGCGCGGGGAGTTGCAGCCGACTGATGGCGACCGTTTCTTCGTACGTGTCCAGGCGAAACGGATCGCTCAATTGGCGATCAAAATCACAGGCTGAACCAAAGTGATACTACGATTTGTGATCTAAATCACACCGGATGGTTGTTGCTTCGCTTCCATTTTAGGTAGATTGATGGCGGTGAGTTTCGGAACCACCGAGATAGCTGTGCCTAAAACTGTTCTTGTTGTCGATGACGAACCCGATATGTTGCGTTTGGTCGAGGCTATCCTCGTCGAACAAGGCTATGAAGTGATTGTGGCCAAGGGCTCGGACACGGCAATTCGCACCTTCGAGCGCCTCACGCGGAAGCCGGATCTGGTGCTTACAGACGTGGTGATGCCGGGCATGAGCGGACCTATGATGATCGACCACCTGCTGTCGATCGAACCCAACCTCCGGGTACTGTTTATGTCCGGCTACGACGATCGGCAGGTAGTGCAGCGCTACGTCGTAGAAAAAGGGTTTGCGTTAATACCCAAGCCTTTTACCTTGCAGCGCCTGGGGTCCTTCGTTAAGGACGTTCTTGACGGTAGGGCGAGCGGCGTTACCGAGGGTGAAACGCTCATCCCCTGAGCGAATTTCCAGTGGAACCGTATGGGCGCTGAGGCAGCCAGGGAGTGGTACGTTTCGGGCCGCGTTCAGGGTGTGGGATTCCGCTGGTTCGTGCAGGAGCATGCCGACGAACTGGGATTGCGCGGCTGGGTGCGCAACGAGGACGATGGCCGGGTGCACGTCTACGCAATCGGCAAACCGGAGCATCTTGACCGTCTGGCGGCGTGGCTGCATCAGGGTCCTCGCATGGCTGTCGTGCGCGGGGTTGAACAGCGCGAAGCCGCCGTGCAACAATTGAGTTCCTTTCAATACGGTTAAGGCAGACTCAACCCGCTCGGATGAATACCCTCAAACAATTGATTCGCGAAGTACCCGACTTTCCAAAACCAGGCATTCTTTTCTACGACATCACCACGCTTCTCAAAGATAAAGCCGGGCTTAGAGGCACCATCGACGCACTGAAAGAGCATTACGAGGGAGCGCATGTGGATGTGGTGTTGGGGATCGAGGCGCGCGGCTTTATTTTCGCGCCCGCGCTGGCGTATGCCCTCGGCGCTGGATTTGTCCCCGTGCGTAAGCCGAAGAAGCTTCCGGCGGAATGCGCTCAGATCACCTACGATCTGGAATACGGCAGCGACACGCTGGAGGTCCATTGCGACGCAATCGGTAAAGGGTCAAAAGTGCTGATCGTGGACGATTTGCTGGCGACGGGGGGTACAGCAAGGGCGGTCACCGAGTTGGTCGAGCGGCTGGGCGGAACGGTAGCGGGACTGGGCTTCGTGGTGGAGTTGACTTTTCTCGAGGGCCGGAGGAAGCTGAACGACTACGATATCTTCTCCCTGCTCCAGTACGATAAATGAGAGTCCATGTGGGACAGGCGCCCGCCCGAAAATGATCCGCTCTGCGAGGCTCAAGGCACATGCCAAACTGAACCTCGGGCTGCGGGTTCTCTATAGGCGCCCCGACGGGTACCACGAACTCCGCACCGTCTTTCAAACCATTTCATTGGCCGATCGTATCGATGTCACGTTCGAACGTTCGCGCGACACGCTGATTGAAATCGAAGGCACGCCCGAAATTCCAGACAACCTGGTGGAGAAGGCAGCCAGACTGGTCCTGGAGAATCTGGAAATCCATGCCCGCGTCCATTTCCGCCTGGGTAAGAAAATTCCGCCGGGCGCCGGGCTGGGTGGAGGATCGAGCGATGCCGCCGCTGTTCTGCTGGCTTTGCCCGTCCTCGCCGGAAAAGCCCTCGCGCCGGAGCATTTGACAGCGCTCGCAGAGCAACTGGGCAGCGATGTGCCGTTCTTCCTGCATGGGGGAACGGCGCTCGGACTGGGACGGGGCGAGGAACTCTATCCACTGCCCGACAGCCCCGCCGCCCGCGGATTGCTCGTGGTTCCGGGCATCCATTCATCCACCGCCGAAGCCTATCGGGCTCTGTCTCCGCGGTTGACAACAATTGCGTTACAAAATAAACTGTTTAGTTTCCAGCAAGAGGTTTGGCAACAGGGTGGAGTCGGGGGGATTAACGACTTCGAAGAGACGGTCTTCTGTCTTCATCCGGCCTTGCGGCTCATTAAAGATCGGCTCCGGCGTTGCGGCGCGAATCCCGCAGTAATGACCGGAAGCGGCTCTGCAATCTACGGCATTTTCCAGGACCAGGAACATCTTGAACGCGCCAAAAAACGGTTTCCCGATGAGCGCATTTTTGCGATATCCTTCGTCAGCCGTCCGCAATACCGGGCTGCCTGGCGGCGGATGTTGAGTCTTCACACGAAAGGTGATCTATGGCCGCCCCGAAGCCGGTACGCGCGATGAACCCCGACCGCATCAAGATCTTCTCCGGCAGCGCCAACCCGTCGCTGGCGGAGGCCATGTGCCGTCAGCTCGGGCTGGAACTGGGCCAGATCAAACTCAAGCGCTTTTCGGACGGCGAGATCAATCTCCAACTGCTCGAAAACGTCCGTGGCGCCGATTGTTTTGTGGTGCAGCCGACCTGCTCGCCGGTCGAATTCCACCTGATGGAAATTCTTTGCATGATGGATGCGCTCAAGCGCTCCTCGGCGGAGAGGATCACCGCGGTGCTGCCCTATTACGGGTACGGCCGCCAGGACCGTAAGGATAAGCCCAGGGTGCCGATTTCGGCCAAACTGGTGGCGTCATTACTCGAGACCGCCGGCGCTGATCGGATCATGGCGCTCGATCTGCACGCGGCGCAGATCCAGGGCTTCTTCGACGTGCCGGTGGATCACTTGTTCTTTCGGCCGGTGATGATCGATTATTTCAAACCGCAGAATGTCGAGGATTTGACCGTGGTGTCGCCGGATGCGGGTGGCGTGGAACGCGCCCGGTCGGTAGCCAAACGGCTGAATGCTCCACTGGCCATTATCGATAAACGGCGCGAAGAAGCCAACGTCGCCGAAGTCATGAATGTAATCGGTGATGTATCGGGCCAGAACTGTCTGATTGTAGATGATTTAATCGATACAGCTGGAACCTTAGTAAGGGGCTCGGAAGCACTCCTTGAGTACGGCGCAAAGAGCGTTTCGGCCTGCGCCACGCACGCTGTCCTTTCGGGTCCGGCGGTGGAACGAATCGCGGCCTCGGCGATCCAGGAAGTAATCTTCTCTAATTCAATTCCCCTGTCCGACGAAGCGGCCAGGTGCGGCAAGATCCGGCAGTTATCCGTCGCGCCTTTGCTGGCGCGCGCCGTGCAATCGATTCATGAGGAGACTTCGGTCAGCATCCTGTTCGCTTAAGGACCGGCTAAGACGGTTCCAGCATCACTTCGTCTACGTAGCACCAGAGCCAGTCCTCACCCGGCTCGAACGATTGAATGATCGGATGCTTCGTGGCATGAAAATGCTTCGTGGCGTGGCGGTTCTTCGACGAATCGCAGCAGCCAACGTGCCCGCACTCCCGGCACAGCCGCAGATGCACCCACGAATCGCCCATCTTGAGGCACTCCTCACACCCCTTGGAGTGCGGCTTCACGTTCCGGATCTGGTTGAGGTGTGTGCACTGCTGCATGTTCGCTCCTTTGTTCGATCGGCAGGCTGATGGCGAAGCGCGTATCGCCGGGTTTCGACTCGACCGCGATCCGGCCGTTGTGGCGATTGACCACGATTCGCCGCGCCGTCTCGAGGCCAAGACCAGTTCCCTGCCCGGCCGGCTTGTTGGTAACGAACGGTTCGAAGAGGTGCGCGCGGATCTCAGGTGGAATCCCCGGACCCGAATCACCGATGGTCACCACTACGTTTTCGCCGTCGCGCCGCGTAGTCACGGTTAGAATCCCTTTGCCCTCCATGGCGTCGATCGCGTTGCCGATCAAGTTCGTCCACACTTGGTTCAATTCGCCCGCCCACGCCGAGATCTTCGGCAATGAGCGATTGTAATCGCGCCGCACTTCGATGCCGTTGCGCATGCGATGCCCGAAGATTTTCAACGTGCTGTCGAGCCCAACGTGGATATCGATCTCCTGGAACTTCGCCTGATCCATATAGCTGTACTGCTTCATGGCCAGCACCAGGTCAGAGATCCGGCAGGCAGCGGATTCCAGTTCCGCAGCCAGCTGATTGGTGGTCAGATCGGCTTCCAGCCAAACCAGGGCGGCCGATAAGGCCTCGGGCGTCAGCTTACCCGAGAGAGACGTCAGACATTCGCGAGTCAGACCGGCGTTAACCAAGCCCGGCGCCATCTCCCACGGTTCTTTCATGCCGTTCTCTTCGAGCCAGCCGGCCATGGCTTCCTCGCGGTCGCTTCGATCCAGAGGCGAGAGCGCATCCGGATCGGTAGCATGTTCGCGAGCGTATTGCTGCATGTGGTCGAGAACCGGCCGTTGCGCCTCATCGAAGCGGCAATCGTACTGCATCCCCAGCTTCGAGATACGCGAAACCGCGCCGCGCAGAGACTGCACCGTGCGCACCATGGCCGCGGCGGGATTGTTCAGTTCATGTGCGAGACCGGCGGAGATTTTACCCAGCGCCGCCAGCTTTTCCTGTTGTATCACCGACGCGTCCACCTCACGCGAGCGTGCCGCGAAGGCTCGCAGGACCGGCTGCGCAAGCTCGGGACATTCCGCAATCATTCGGCGGAATTCTTCATTGGTGAAACGCACCACACGCGCCGGGCCGTCAGCCTTTCCCGTGGCGATGGACGGAGTGCCCATCAGCATCGAGATCTCGCCGGTGAACTGACCGGGGCCGTGAATCACCAGCAGGATCTCCTGGTTGCCGACCCGCTTGGTTATCCGAACGCGGCCTTCGAGGATGATGAAAAAGCCCCGGCTGGGTTCGCCCTGGGTGAAAATCGCTTCACCGTCTTTGAGCCGTACTTCTTCGCCATGCGCACACATTTCCCGAATCTTTTCGATGGAAAGCGTCGGGAACAGCGCCGTCTCTTCGGGGTTGTGTAACATCACTTCACCTTTGCCAGATATTGATGGACCATCTGAACCACGATGGAGCCTTCGCCAACGCCGGACGCCACGCGCTTGACCGAGTTGTGCCGCACGTCGCCGGCGGCGAACACACCGGGAATCGCCGTTTCGAACAGATACGGATCGCGATCCAGCGGCCAGCCTTTAGGCCGCGACTTGTCTTTCGAAAGAGAGGGGCCGGTCAGGACGAAGCCGCGTTCGTCCATGGGCAAAACGCCGTCCAGCCAGCCGGTGCGCGGCGAAGCTCCGATGAAGATGAAAAGCCCGGCTGCGGGAATGCGTTCCACGGCATCGGCGCGGTCGTGGCGAATCACTGAAACGGCCTCCAGATGCCCTTCGCCGTGAGCCTCAGTCACTTCGGCATCGGTCCACACTTCAATGTTGGGCGTCTTTTCAATCTGGTCGATCAGATAGCGAGACATGGCCTTCGCCAGGCTGTCGGCGCGCACCACCATGAGCACGCGGCTGGCGTGTTTGGAGAAATACATGGCGGATTGTCCGGCGGAATTAGCCCCGCCCACAATCACCACCGTCTGGCCGCGGCACGAATCCCCTTCCGTCATCGCAGCGCCGTAATAGACTCCAGCGCCGCTCAACTTGTCCACGCCGGGAACTTCCAGATTGCGCCACGCGAGGCCGGTCGAGATGAGAACGGCATGTGAATTAATGGTGTTTCCATTGGCCAGCGTCACCGACCGGTAAGGCCCATCGGACATCAGGCACTTCACTTCCTGCGGCGCCAGCATCTCAACGCTGAATTTCCTCGCCTGCGCCACCGCGCGCTGTGCCAGTTCGCCACCGCTGATTCCCAAGGGAAAGCCCAGATAATTCTCGATGCGCGAGCTCATCCCCGCCTGGCCGCCGGGAGCTTCACGCTCGATCAACACCGTGTCCAGCCCTTCGGACGCGGCATAAACGCCTGCCGCCAGTCCGGCGGGACCGCCTCCCACAATGATGAAGTCGTAGAACGGCTTCTCCGATGTAGTGCGCAGCCCCAGTTTCGCCGCCACTTGCGCGATGGTAGGACGGCACAGGTGCGTGCCATCCTCGAAGAGCATAGCGGGGAAATTATTCTCGCTGCCCAGCGCCTTCAGCAGATCGTCGGTTTCCCGGTCGTCGGCGCGATTGTCGATATCCATCCACTGAAACGGAATGCGATTGCGCCCCATGAAATCGCGCAACTCGTGCGCTTCGGGCGACCATCGATTGCCGAGCAGACGAATCCCCGTGAACGGGGGACGATAGTCGCTGATCCAGTCGTTCAACAGATCGTCGAGAACCGGATAAAGATTTTCCTCCGGCGGCGACCAGGGTTTCACCAGATAGAAATCGGTTCGCGCGGAGTTGATGGCGTCGATGGCGGCGCTGGTGTCGGTATAGGCAGTCAGCAGAACGCGTTTGGCGCGCGGAAACAGCTTAGCCGCTTCGGTCAGAAATTCGGTGCCCTGCATACCGGGCATACGCTGGTCGGAGAGCAGGAGGGCCGCTTCATCGTTGCGTAATTGCAACTGCCGCAGCGCCTCGAGGGCCGAGGGTCCGGAATCGGCGCGTACGATCCGATACTGTTGGCTGTACTTGCTGCGAAGGTCGCGCTCGATGGCGCGGAGCACTTCGGGTTCATCGTCGATGGCAAGGATGACCGGTTTGGGCATAAAGGACCGCTTGTAGTTAGGATGCCCGAAGCGGCGTTTGGTCGCAAGCCGCTGCTATTCGAAGGCGGCGTTCAAGCCCTGAAACGCTGCATCGTAATGGCCGGATTCGGCGGCATAGCGAAGCCGCTTCACATTCTCGACGCAGATTTCTTTCGCCCCAGGCTGAGTCTTAAGGATCTCCATGACCTCGGCAATAAACTTGTCGAGCGGCATGGCGCGGGGGTCGTTTGCCCCATTCAGAAGGTCCGTCGCAACGTAAGGAGGAATCAATTCCAACACCTCCGTAGTGGTGGCGCGGAGTTGATAACGGAGCGACTGCGTGTACGAATGCAGAGCGGCTTTGGTGGCACAATACGTCGGAGTCAGCGACAACGGAACAAATGCAAGCCCCGAAGACACGTTCATGATGGTCGACCGCGCCTGCTTCTGCAACAACGGCAACAGAGCGGCGGTCAGGCGGATCGGACCCAGCAAATTGGTGGCGATGATGGCTTCCGCGTCCGCCACGCCCTCCGGTTGCGATTGCAGTTTCTCCATTCGCATGATGCCCGCGTTATTGATGAGCACGTTCAGCGTGGGAAACTTCGCCGCCATGCGCTCGGCGAATGGGCGGATCTGGGTGGGGTCCGCCACATCGAACGTGAAGGAAGCGATGCCGTCGAGTTTCTGCGGGCGCCGGCCTGCAATGACGACTTGGTTTCCCAGCGCCCGAAACGCTTCCGCCAGACCGCGGCCGATGCCGGTGCCGCCGCCCGTAATCAGGATGGTATTGCCTGTCGTATTCACTTGGCTTTAAGGCCACGGTAGCGCTCGATCAGCGCATTGGTCGAACTATCGTGTTTCAGATCGGGCTCGGCGGCGTTCTTCAGTTCCGGCACGATGCGCATAGCCAGTACCTTGCCCAGTTCCACGCCCCATTGATCGAAGGAATCGATCTGCCACACCGCGCCCTGAGTGAACACATTATGTTCATAGAGCGCGATCAGTTTGCCGAGGACCTCCGGCGTCAACTGCTCCGTCAGAATCATGTTCGACGGGTGATTGCCCTCAAACGTACGATGCGGCACCAGCCAATCCGCTGTGCCCTGCGCCTTCACTTCCGCGGCGGTCTTGCCGAAAGCCAGCGCCTCCGCCTGCGCGAAAAGATTGGCGATCAGGATGTCGTGATGATCGCCCGAAGGATTGAGCGATCGCGCAAATCCGATAAAGTCGCAAGGGATCAACTTAGTCCCCTGATGAATCAGCTGATAGAAGGAATGCTGCCCATTAGTGCCGGGCTCGCCCCAGTAGATGGCGCCGGTTTCGTAATTCACGTGCGTCCCGTCGAGCGTGATCGACTTGCCGTTGCTCTCCATGGTCAGTTGCTGCAGATACGCCGGGAAGCGCTTCAGATATTGATCGTAGGGCAGCACAGCCACCGTCTGCGCATTGAAAAAATTGTTATACCAGACCGTCAACAGCCCCATCAGCACGGGCAGATTTTGC
The DNA here is from genome assembly GCA_963719785.1 of Terriglobia bacterium. Taxonomy (GTDB): domain Bacteria; phylum Acidobacteriota; class Terriglobia; order Bryobacterales; family Bryobacteraceae; genus BOG-234. The sequence goes on along the minus strand of CAVRCX010000013.1, from coordinate 267,761 downwards.
TCGAACGGCGCGGTTCGAAAATGCTCGTCCATGGCATGGAAACCGGCCAGCATGGAACGGAAATTATCCGGTCCGATGGCAATCATGGAAGACAATCCGATCGCCGAATCCATGGAATAACGGCCGCCAACCCAATCCCAGAAGCCGAACATGTTGGCGGTATCGATGCCGAACTTCGAAACGGCCTCGGCGTTGGTCGACACGGCCACGAAGTGGCTGGCGATGGCCTTATCGTCGCCCAACGCCTTCAGCGTCCACGCGCGCGCACTGCCGGCGTTGGTCATGGTCTCAAGCGTGGTGAACGTCTTCGAAGAAACGATGAACAGCGTTTCGTCGGCGTTCAGATCCTGCGTAGCTTCGGCGAAATCGGTGCCATCCACATTCGATACGAAGCGGAAATTGATATCGCGCGCGCTGTAGTGCTTCAGCGCTTCGTAGGCCATTACCGGGCCGAGATCGGACCCGCCGATTCCGATGTTGACCACGTTGCGTATACGCTTGCCGGTGAATCCCTTCCATTCACCCGAGCGCACACGGTCGCAAAAGGCGGCCATCTTGTCGAGCACCGCATGAACCTCAGGCACCACGTCGACCCCGTCCACCACAATCTTTTCGCCCTTCGGAGCGCGCAGTGCAACGTGCAAAACCGCGCGGTTCTCCGTGATGTTGATCTTGTCGCCGCGGAACATGGCGTCGATGCGCGCGCGCAAGTTCGATTGCCGCGCCAATTCGAGCAGCAGGCCCATCGTCTCGTCCGTAATGCGGTTCTTGGAGAAATCGAGAAACAGCCCCAGCGCCTCGGCGGAAAAGCGTTTCGCGCGCCCCGGATCGGCTGTGAACAGATCGCGCAGGTGGACGTTCGAAATGGCTGCGGAATGGCTTTTCAAAGACTTCCATGCGGGAAGTTCGGTCAAGGGCGTAGTGGCAGCCAGAGGCTGTGTGCTGGGCGTCATTTTTTACTTTCTCCTCATCTAAGCTAACAGGAATTTCGCAAGCCGCAATAGCTAAAAAAAATTAAAAACTCGACGTCCGGAGGGCAGATTTCCGATCTGCCCTCCGTCCACATACATCACGGCTTTAAGTTCAGGTACTGCGGCACTCCCTCTTCGGCGACCCCCAAGGCGGTGGCCAGCGCGATCTTCGCGGCATTGTGGGCATTCAGGCTCGAAATGTAATTGTCATTGGCCGACGCCAGCAGCTGCTGCGCTTGCACCACTTCGATATTGTCGGTGACCCCTGCGCTGAAGCGATCGCGCGCCTGTATCAGGGTCTGATTCGCCAAGTCCGCATTGCGCTCGGCCACTGCCACCTGATCGGCCGCCGATTGCAGGTCGAGGACGGCGCTGCGCACCTCATAATCGATGCGCCCGCGCAAATCCTCCACGGCATTTTTCCGGTTCCTCAGCACCGCCTCGGCCTGATCGATATCAGTGCGCGTGCGCCCGCCCGCATAGATGGGAACGCGCACTCCCGCCACCACATCGTAGCTCCCGTGGGAGTTCGCCAAGGTTTTTCCAATGTCACCATAATCGGCCTGCACGACTACTTCCGGCCAGTGCTCCGAATGGGCCGACTGCAGAGCGAACTCCGCGGCGCGCACATTGGCTTCGGCCGCCCGGTAATCGGCCCGGTGATCATAGGCCTGTTTCAGTAAATCGTCGAGCGCGATCTGCAGCGGCGCGAAAGGCAAAGCATCGCTGACGGAGAATTGCTGTCCGGTGGGCAGCCCGATGGCGCGCGCCAGAGACAACTTGTCTTTCTCCACCAGATTTTTCTGCGCCACCATGCGCTGTTGCTCCGTCCTGAGCTCCACTTCGGCCCGCAGCACGTCGATTCCCGGCACCGTGCCGGCACGCTTCTGATCGGTAGCGCGATCGAACAATGCCTGCGCCGTATCAAGTTCGGCCTGGATGGCCTGCACGCGGGCGGAGTCCGTAATGATCGCCAGATACGCGTTGCTGACCGCCTGAACCACCAGATTACGCGCATCCTCGGCGGTGAGTTTGGCCGCTTTCAGGCTCTCGGCGGCGGATTTCAGATTGCGCAGAGACGGCCGGTCGTAGATAGTCTGCTGCGCAAAGGCGCGCACGTTCTGGTATCCGAACGGTCCCACCACGGCGGGAAAGCCGGGCATGTTCAGACCGAATGCGACGAGGTCGATCTGGCTGGAATCCTGGGTGGCTCCGACGGCCAGGCTCGGCAGAAGAGTGCTGAGGGTACGCCGGCGTTCGGCCGCGGATACATCCACCACGTCCCGATTGGTCAGAATACCGAGGTTATATTTCAAGCCGCGCTGGATGGCATCGCGCAGAGTCAGCGACAGCGGTGTGGCCGATGCCTGGCCGGCGGGGACACTACCGTTGTAAGAAATCTGAGGCCCCTGATCGATGACCGGCGGCGGCCCGTTCGGCACAGGCTGCGGAGGGGACGCCACCTGGCCCCACATGCAGGCACATCCAACGATGATCAAAATCGCCGCCCACTTGAATAGCGGGTGCTTACGGTACGGATTCTTCAACGGGTCTCTTCCTCCGGCTGTTTCGATTGTCCCCCGAACGCCGGCTCGATGAAAGTGTGCACTTGCCTAAGACCGTGATTGCACTACCTGTCAATGGGTTGCAACAAAATGTGTATTTCCGGTCACAGACAAGTTTGGTCTTCCCTTTTGGCACTGTCATGTTGGATACTGGCTCCACAGTGGGCGATTCCGAATGAAACTCGCGATTGGGTCCGACCACGCCGGCCTCGACCTCAAGAAGACGCTTGCGGATTACCTCGGGCATCAGGGGCATCAGGTGCTCGACGTCGGTACCTATACGAGCGATCCGGTGGATTATCCGGATTTCGCGGAGAAGGTCGGCCGTGCCGTTACCGCGGGCACAGCCGAGCGCGGCATTCTGATCTGCGGATCGGGCGTTGGGGCCTCGGTAGCCGCCAATAAACTTCCTGGGATCCGCGCGGGTCTTTGCCACGATGTTTATTCGGCCCACCAGGGAGTGGAGCATGACGATATGAACGTCCTGGTGCTGGGTGGCCGGGTAATCGGGCCGCAGACCGCCATCGAACTGGTGAACGCCTATACCGGGGCGAAGTTCACGGCGGAAGAGCGCCACATGCGGCGATTGAATAAAGTTCACATACTCGAAGAGAAATTCTGCGAAAAGGAAGGGACAACATAGATGCAGCTTGGAATGGTCGGATTAGGCCGCATGGGCGGCAATATGGCAAGGCGGCTCAAGCGCGCGGGTCACGATGTGGTGGCTCTCGATCTGGACGTCAACAAGATAGCCGAACTCGAAAGAGAGGGAATGAAAGGGGCCACCAACATTCCCCAGTTCGTCGCATTGCTCGAGAAGCCACGCGTGGTGTGGCTGATGGTGCCTTCCGGCGACGCTACCGAATCGATGGTGAACAAGTTCGCCGCGGTCTTCGAAAAGGGCGATATTCTGATCGACGGCGGCAACTCGTTCTTCAAGGACGACGTGCGCCGAGCCGAAGCCCTGAAGCCTAAGGGCATTCACTATTGCGACGTTGGCACGAGCGGCGGCGTGTGGGGACTGGAGCGCGGTTATTGCCTGATGGCCGGCGCCGAGCCCGATATTTTCAAGCATTTGGAACCGATCTTCAAGACTCTGGCGCCGGGCCAGGGCAATGTGGAACCTACTCACGGCCGTCCGCTGGCCGGAAAGACGGCGCACCAGGGATACCTGCACTGCGGTCCGGTCGGGTCGGGCCACTTCGTCAAGATGGTGCATAACGGTATCGAGTACGGCCTGATGCAGGCCTACGGCGAAGGCTTCGACATCATGAAGAATGCCAACTCCACGCAGTTGGCGGAGAATATCAGGTACAACCTGGATCTGGGCGAAATCGCCGAACTTTGGCGCCGCGGCAGCGTGGTCAGTTCCTGGCTGCTCGATCTCAGCGCCATTGCGCTGGCCGAGGATCCGCAACTGGCGGGCTATACCGGTTACGTGCAGGATTCGGGCGAAGGGCGCTGGACGATTATGGCTGCGCTCGAGGAATCGGTTCCCGCGGAAGTTTTGGCCATGTCGCTTTACGTGCGCTTCCGTTCGCGCCAGGAGCACACCTTTACGGAGAAGATGCTTTCCGCCATGCGTAAACAGTTCGGCGGACACCTGGAGCGCCCGGCGGGCGGCTAGAGTATGGAGGACATGCGGCTATCAGCCGCGTTTTCCCGCACATAACAGACGCGGCTCTCGCCGCATGTCCCGACCATGCCAATTACCACAAATTCGACGAATGACACGGCCCCCCTTGATGCCGTAAGCATCGATGGGGGCCGCGCCGCCGACCGCTGCACCATGGTAATTTTCGGCGCTTCGGGCGATCTTACGACGCGCAAACTGCTTCCCGCGCTTTACAACCTCGGCCGCAGCAACCTGCTGCCCCGCGAATTCGCTATCCTCGGATTCGCCAAAGACGAGATTACTCAAGAGGAATACTGCAAAAAAGTTCGCGACAACATCCGCGAATACGCCGGCGCCCCTGCCGATTGCTCGCTCTGCGACTGGCTGGCCGATCACGCCTATTACATGGTCGGCGATTTCAAGAATCCCGCCGACTACGTTCGCCTCAAAGACAAGATCAACGAGCTCGACGCCCGCCATCACACCGGCTGCAACGTGTTCTTTTATCTCGCCACGCTGCCGCAGTTTTTTCCCGAGATCATTCGCCAGATCGGCGAGCAGGGCCTTACTTCGGAAGACGCCGGCCACTGGCGCCGCGTCATCATCGAGAAACCTTTCGGCTCGGACCTGGAATCGGCGAAGAGCCTGAACCACGAAATCGGCCAGGTGCTCAAAGAACGGCAGGTTTATCGCATCGACCACTATCTGGGCAAAGAGACCGTCCAGAATATTTTGATTTTTCGTTTCTCCAACGGAATTTTCGAGCCCATCTGGAACCGCCGCTACATCGATCACGTGCAGATCACGGTGGCGGAGACCCTCGGCGTGGAACGGCGCGGCGGCTACTACGAGCACGCCGGCTGCCTGCGGGACATGATCCCGAACCACATCCTGCAGTTGGTCTCGTTGACCGCCATGGAGCCGCCCATCTCTTTCGAGGCCGACGCAGTGCGCGACGAACAGGCCAAGGTTCTGCATGCCATCACTCCCATTTCCCCCGAAGAGGTTTTAAGCCGGGCGGTGCGCGGACAGTATGGGGAGGGCGTAATTGGCGCGGAACACGTGGCGCCCTATCGCGCCGAACCATTTGTCGATCCCCACTCAAGCGTAGAGACTTTTGTGGCGCTGAAGCTGTCGCTCGATAACTGGCGCTGGGCGGACGTGCCGTTTTACATCCGCACCGGCAAGCGGCTGCCGAAACGTGTTACCGAAATCGCCATTCAGTTCCGCCGCGCTCCCTTCGTTCTCTTCCGCGACACTCCGGTGGAGAAACTGGCGCCCAATCAGCTGGTGCTGCACATCCAGCCCGACGAAGGCATTTCGCTGCAGTTCGGGGCCAAGATTCCCGGCGCCCATGTGCAGGTGGGCAGCGTTACCATGGATTTCCAGTACTCCGATTATTTCGGCACGGAGCCGAGCACGGGGTACGAACGTTTGTTGTACGATTGCATGATCGGAGATGCGACGCTGTTTCAGCGCGCCGATATGGTGGAAGCGGGCTGGAGCGTTGTCGAGCCAGTCCTCGATGTCTGGAGAGCCTTGCCGGCAAGGACTTTTCCGAATTACGTGGCCGGAAGCTGGGGACCGAAAGAGGCCGACGACCTGATGAAGCACGACGGCCGGCACTGGAGAAATGAATGAGCCGATTTGGAACTACTCTAGGACGTTTCTTACTCGAAGAACAAGCGAAACACCCGGACCTCGATCCGGGTATCGGCCCTCTGCTGACCCAGATGGCGTATGCCTCGAAGATCATCGGACGCGAAGTGGGCCGCGCCGCGCTGGTGGGCAAACTGGGCCTGATGGGCGAACGCAACGCCACCGGCGACTCGCAGAAGAAGCTCGATGTCTTCGGCAGCGAAACCGTGCTCGACGCGTTTTCGAATAACGGCCTGGTCTATGCCATGGTCTCCGAGGAGATCGACGAACTCACCACTCTGCCCGGCGGTGAGAACAGCGATTACGTGGTTTGTTGCGATCCTGTCGACGGCTCGTCGAACACCGACATCAACGGGTCGCTCGGCACGATTTTTGGATTCTGGCGCCGGCTTCCGCATGAGTCGCTGGCGGAGAACGCGCTCCGCAAAGGCTCCGACCAGATTCTGGCCGGCTACGTGATGTACTCGACCAGTACGCTGCTGGTTTATGCCACCGCGCATGGCGTGAACGGCTTCACGCTCGATCGCGAACTGGGCGAATTCCTGCTCTCGCATGAGAACATCAAATGCCCGCCGCGCGGCCACTATTACAGCGCCAATCTGGGCCATTCACATGAGTGGCCGGTGGGCGTGCGCAATTACCTGCAGTGGGTGACCGCCGACGATAAGGAAAACCATCGGCCCTATTCGCTTCGTTACACAGGAGCGCTGGTCGCGGATCTGCATCGCAGCCTGGTCGATGGCGGATTGTATTTCTATCCACCCGATCCGTCGCACACGGATGGCAAGCTGCGTCTGCTCTACGAATGCGCCCCGCTGGGCTACATTGTCGAAAAAGCCGGGGGCCGCGCTTCGACCGGGACTGAGGATATTCTCAAAATCAAGGCGAAGACCATCCATCAGCGCTGCCCGCTGGTGATTGGCAGCGCCGAGGATGTAGACGAATACGAGCACTTCTCGAGCGGCCCCGCGCGCCGAGCCTCGGCACCAAAATAACGTGGAGCAGGCCGTCTGCTAAAATACTTTTTATGGCAATTCCCAACGTAAAACGGTTTCGGCCGTTCTGCCCGACCTGCAACGACAACTTCACTTTGATGGCCGTGCTGCCCCGCGAAGCGAACGTGGATTCCTTCCTCACGGACGCCGTAGCTCGGCACGATCACAAAGCATTTTCGGATGCGAAAGCGGCCATGAACAAGGTCCGCGTCGGTCAGCAGAAGCAAGTCAAGAAGAAGTAGTTCAGACTTTCAGGCGGGCTCTGAGCGACCGCAGAGCCCGCAAACCTTCCGCCGCAACCTCGCTGTCCGTATCCCTGCTGATTTTCTCCAGATAAGGAATTGTCGCCTCGTCGCCGCTTGCCGAAAGCACGCGCGAGAGTTGAATTTTTTCGTCGCGGGTACCCTGGTCGAGTGCTTTGTACAGCGCGTTAAGGACCTCCGGACGGCGCCCGGCTTCGGTCAGATAAGCCACGGCAACCTCGTGATACGAAGCCTGGTTCAAGGTATTGATCAAATACCGCAAAGGCGCCTCGTCGCCGAGATCCAGGTTTCCGTTCATCACCAGGCCGAAGGCCGCCGCCAGACGGGGCAGCATCTTATCTTCACCCTTCCACGCTTTTTCGAGCGATGCTTTATCGCCGGGGTTCGCGATGCGTGCCAGTCCCTCGTCGGCCGAAGCCCGCAATTTGTCGTCATTGGAATTCAGGTAGTGCTGGAACAAAGCGCGGTCCTGCGCCTCGGGCATGAAAGCCAGCGAGGCCAGCGCGGCGCGCTCAGCCTTGTTGTTACGCGGATGGTTTATGATGTCGCGCAACGCAGGCCGTGCTTCCGCGGTACGCAACAGCCCTACGTCCTCAATTGCCACCGATTGCACGCGGTCGTCAAGATCGCGCAAAAGATAAACAATCTGCGGGCCTGCCGCCGGGTCCCCAATCTTCTGGATGGCCACCAGCGCTTCATACATCACACGATTATCTTTGGTGCGCAACGCTTCGATCAGATCCGGCAGCGCGGCCTGACCCCGCAGAATCCCGATAGCCCGGCATGCATTCGCCCGCGCATCGAGCGAGGCCCCGCCGCGCGCCACCTGACCCAGCGCGGCAATCACCTCGGGCCGCACGATTACAAACGCGTCGATGGTCTGATCGTTGCTGTCGCTGAATTTCGCCCGCACCGATGCGCCGGCGCGCACGAAAGACGAGCCAAGGCCCTGCTTCACGTATCCCGGCAGGTAATAGTTCACCAGTCCATCGGTTGCGCGGATCTGTACTTCCGCATCTGCATCCCGCGTGCCACGAATCAGTGGATCGATGATATCCTTGCCGCCCAGCGCAATCAATTGTTTGATGGCTTCCACGCGGGTGTCGACGCTCTGGCTGTTCAGGTACTGCGCGACAGTGGGGATGGCACTCGGACCCTGCTTTGCAACTGCGCGAACGTCTTTGGGCGTTTGCGCCGTTGCGGTCAAAGAAAGAACGAATAGGAATAGGGCGGCGATAAAACTGCGCATACGCCAATTATCCCGCACTGCGAGGAGCGTTTACCGAACGAATTCTACGTTCACGCGGTTGGGTATGAGCCCCACCTCGAAGCCCTTGTCGAGAAGGAGCTGCACAGCCCTCGGAATCACCTCGCCAGCGTCCAGCGTGTAGTGGTTCACGTACATCCCGACAAATTTCTCCGCCAGCCGCGGCTCCATGTCGCGCGCGAACTGGAGAGCATACTCGAGCGCTTCGGCGTGATTGTCGAGCGCATATTGAATGCTCTCTTTCATCATCCGGCAGCACTCGCTCTTAACATCGGAAGGAAGCGATCTCAGCAATACGTTGCCACCCAACGGTAAAGGCAATCCGTATTTTTCCTTCCACCACTTACCCATATCGAGAGCGCGGTGGAAGCCAACTTTGTTATACGTGAGCTGCGCTTCGTGAATAATCAGACCCGCGTCGGCCCCGCCATTTTGCACCGTTTCGAGAATCTTGTCGAACGGCACCACGACGGGAATGAAATCCGGCTCGAAAATCTTCAGCGACAGATACGCGGTGGTAAGCATGCCGGGAATCGCGATCTTCTTGCCCTTGATCTCTTCAGGCTCCATCGGATGAGTCGCGATCACCATAGGCCCATAACCATCGCCAATGCTCGACCCACTGGCCATCAGCACATACTTATCGGCAACATAGGGGTAAGCGTGATAGGAGATGGCGCTGAGATCATACACGCCTTCCATAGCCTTACGGTTGAGGGTTTCGATGTCCGACAAGACGTGCTTGAAGGTCACTCGCGAAGAGCGAATCTTCTTCGTCGCAAGCCCGTAAAACATGAATGCGTCGTCGGAGTCCGGGCTGTGGGCGCTCACGATTTCGAGGGGAGTCAAGTCCGGCATAGACATGAGGAGGAAATGTTCAGTATCTCATGCTGCCGTCATTTTCAGGCGAGGAATAAAAAAGGCGGCCGGTATCCGGAGCCGAACCGGAAACTGCGACTCTACCTATTGGAACTGCGTTGAAACGCAGGCGCTGAATCTATAATTCGCGCATTCCCGGTGAATCGAAACTCCCGTACTACTGTTCGTGCAGCCCGGTTATCGACCGCCTTACTGTGGTCAGGTGGTTCTATAGTCACCTCCCGCCGCCCAATCAGCGGACAGCTTCGATGCAACACGACTTCGAGAGGAAGAACCTCAGGAGCCCTCTCGACGCCTGTCATGTATTGCTTGCTACAGGCTCCTGCCCATATACTCCCTCCGCACGCGCTCTGTGTCAACACATTTAATATTCGATGACAACACTACTGCCGCCGCCCGCTACACTGGATGGATGAGACGCCGCGATCTGCTCGCCGCACTGTTCTTCACCGGGTGTTCGTCGGCGCCGAAACCTGTAGCCGAAAAGAAGCCCGTCGAGCCGGTGACCGGGCTGCACGCGCTCTATCAGATGTATTCCCACGCGCGGTCGTGGGCGCAGGATATCAAGATCCTCAGCTACGCCAGCATCGATATCAGCGAGGTGAAGCCGGAACCGGGGAAAGCGCCTGCCTGGCAAGTAGTCTTCGCCTCCGAATCGCTGGGCTTGAAACGCGCCTACACGTTCTCGGTATACGACGCCAGCGTCACGCTCAGGCAAGGCATGTTTCCCGATGCGCCGAGTACGCTGACGGACGCCAATCGCGCCTTCCTGATCGCGGCTGTCAAGACGGATACCGATCAAGCCTGGGAGACGGCGCTGAAGCACGGCGAGGAATACAACCGCAAGAACCCCAACATACCTATTTCCTACACGCTCGAGTTGGGACGGAATATTAACGATCCGGTTTGGCGCGTGATCTGGGGAGCGGATGCCACCGCCAGCGCGTACTCAGGACTGATAGATGCCAGTACCGGCGCGTATCTGGGAACGCTGTTCTAGGAGGGGCGTGCGGCTATCAGCCTCGCCGGCTATCGCCATATCGAAGAGACGCGGCTGATAGCTGATAGCCGCATGTCCCACAGCAAACAATTTCAAGCCTTAGTTGGAACGGCGAATAGCCTTGGTCCTCGGCGCTGAATGTCTCTTCGCCTTGCGGCCTTTGCCCTTGCTCTTCTTAACGTGGGTATTCTTCGGATGCACGAAGGTAGTCCCAGCCGACAGCAGCGAGAAGGAGGAAAGCGAAAGGGCAAGCACGAGTACAATGCGGCGCATAATTGTTTTTATCTTAACTCATCCGCCGTAGGAAAATGCACATACATTAACCAAAAACAGTAGATCGTGATCAGCACGCAGACCGTGGCGATCACACGCCACACCCCCTCGCGTTCCCGCGAAGAGTGAACCGGCTCTCCCGCGACGTAGCCCAGCACAAACCCGGCCGCCAAGCCGCCGACGTGCGCCCAGTTATCGATGCCGAATCCTCCGATAAACCCTATGGCAAGGATATATACTACCCACCGCACATAGAAATTGCGAATGGCCTGTCCGACCGTGGAACGGTTCGCCACCCCGAAAGCGATCATGGCGCCGATCAGCCCCGTAATCCCCGCCGATGCGCCGATCGAAAGCCCAGGACTCATCAGCGCGCTGAAATAGAAGCCGCCCACGGTGCCCGCAAAATAAATCGCCAGAAATCGCGGTGTCCCGTATACCTGCTCCACCTGCGCGCCCAGGTCGAAGAACACCCAGCTGTTCATCGCGATGTGCAGGATGCCGCCATGGAGGAATCCGGCCGTCACCAGACGCCAGTACTCATGCTGCTGCCAAATCGCCGTGCCTTCCTTGGCGCCAAATATGTACAGCGCTTCATTAAAGCTGCCGATGCTCCGCCCGTACCAGACGGTGGCCGCGTAGAGACCTGTGTTGATCAACAGAATCAGAACCGTAGTGAAGTAGGCATGCGGAATCAATCCCAGGATCGCCGCCGGTTGCCGGACATCGATCGAACGAGGCCCTACCTGCTGATTGCAATAAGGGCACACCTTATCGCTGGTGGTGATGAATGCCCGGCAGTTCGGGCACATGCGGCGTTTATCCACGGGTGACTCGGTTCCCCGCGCTCGCCGCCTCGGCCTCGAATTCCTTCGCGAACCGATCCGGATCCGGCTTGCTTCGTATCGACAGCCGCACCGCCAGCCCAAAACCAATCGCCAGCTTCAATATCTCCGACCCAGAGTAAATCCCATGCAAGGTCCAGAACTTCGGGACCAAAGGATCGTTAGCGGGTAAATCGGCCAGCTTACGCCCCAGATCCGTAACCTCGGGCGAAAGTAAGAAATGCTGCACCGACACAATCGCCAGCATCGCCAACGCCGCCGCCAGCATGAATTTATTCGGTCTGGATCCGAACAGCAGCACTGCGAGCAACCCGCACCCGATTACCAGCTCCACGCGCTCCCAGTTCTCGAAGATGGCGTTATTCTCCTCCCCAGCGTTACGACGCAGGATCGCGCGCTCCCGCGTGCGGCCGATCTTATTCAGTTCGGCTGCAGCCGAAACACTGGCTGGTTGAGCCAGAAACCGGTCCACCGTTTGAAAATTCTGCGTGACGGCGACGTCGGCGAAGATCCCCGCGCCCAGCCACATGCCGATAATAAGTGCCGCAAGTCTTCGATACTGGATCACGTCCGCAATTGTCGCAAATGCTCCCCGTCCAAGTGCAATGTGGGACCGGCGCGTCCTGAAGCGCCGCTCAAAATTAATATCCCGCCCATCCCCACCGCCCACGCGATACACTTTCAGGCGTACCGTCACCCTATCATTAAAAGATGCGCGTGAAAGATTCCGGGAGAATGTCCGACTCCCCTTCGACCCCCGAACACCAGAGACTCGCCGAGTCCGACAATCGCAAGGCGCATTGGAAGCGCTGGGGTCCCTACCTCAGCGAACGCGCCTGGGGGACCGTACGCGAGGACTACAGCCCTTACGGCACCGCCTGGGAATTCGTCTCCCACGACGCCTCCCGCTCGAAGACCTACCGCTGGAATGAGGACGGCATCGCCGGCATCTGCGACCGGCACCAGAAGATCTGCTTCTCCGTCGCCATGTGGAACGGCCGCGATCCCATCCTCAAAGAGCGCCTCTTCGGCGTCACCGGCAATGAGGGCAACCATGGCGAGGACGTCAAGGAAGATTATTATTACCTCGACAGCACCCCCACACATTCCTACATGAAGCACCTGTATAAGTACCCGCAGGCGCCCTTCCCCTATGAGTGGCTGCATCGCGAAAACATGAGCCGCGGCCGCGATGCGCGCGAGTTCGAGCTCGACGACACCGGCATTTTCAACGACCATCGCTACTTCGACGTTTTCACCGAATACGCCAAGGTTTCGTCCGAAGATATCCTCATCCGCATCACCGTCGCCAACCGCGGGCCCGAAGCGGCGGAAATCCATCTGCTCCCCACCATCTGGTTCCGCAACACCTGGTCCTGGGGACACGATGTCAAGCGCCCGTGGATGCGTAAGTGCGCCGGCTCCCCGAACACGATCGAGCTGAATGAGCCGCAGTATGGCAAGCGCTGGATCGCCTTTGAAGGCACCCCGCCGCTGCTCTTCACCGAAAACGAAACCAACGGCGCGCGCTTCGAGGGCGGCTGGGAGCCCATGAAGAAGGATTCCATCAACGATTACGTCGTGAATGGCAAGTCCGAAGCCATCAATCCCGCCCAGATCGGCACCAAAGCTTCGGCGGGTTACTGGCGCATGGTCCCCGCCGGAGGCCAGGTCACCTTCCGCATGCGCTTCACCGATTCCCCCGCCCCGGTGTCATTCCTGCCGGCGGATTTCGACGATGTCTTCACCCAACGTATCCGCGAAGCCGATGAATTCTACGCGACCGTCATCCCCCAGGACCTTTCGGACGACGCAAAGAACGTCATGCGCCAGGCCTTTGCCGGCATGCTCTGGTCGAAGCAGTTCTACCATTACGTGGTGCGCGATTGGCTGCATGGCGATCCCGGCTGCCCGCCCCCTCCGGCCAGCCGGCTGCAGGGTCGCAATCACGATTGGCTGCATCTCTATAACGCCGACGTCATCTCCATGCCGGATAAGTGGGAGTATCCCTGGTACGCCGCCTGGGATCTGGCGTTCCACTGCATCCCGCTCGCCCTCGTCGATTGCGATTTCGCCAAAGAACAGCTCAGCCTGATGGTGCGCGAATGGTACATGCATCCCAACGGACAGCTGCCGGCCTACGAATGGGCGTTTGGCGACGTCAATCCGCCCGTCCACGCCTGGGCCGCCTTCCGCGTTTACAAAATCGATAAAAAGCGCACCGGCGTGGCCGACCGCACCTTCCTGCAGCGCATCTTCCACAAGCTGATGCTCAACTTCACCTGGTGGGTGAATCGCAAGGACGCCGAGGGGCGCAACGTATTCCAGGGCGGCTTCCTCGGCCTCGATAATATCGGCGTCTTCGACCGCAGTTCGCCGCTGCCCACTGGCGGCCATATCGAACAGGCCGATGGCACCGGCTGGATGGCTATGTACAGCCTGAACCTGCTCGCCATCGCCATGGAGCTGGCTAAAGAAGACCCCTCTTACGAGGACGTGGCCAGCAAATTCTGGGAGCACTTCCTGCATATCGCCAACGCCATTAACAATCTCGGTAACGATGGCACCGGCATGTGGAACGAGCAGGACGGCTTCTTCTACGACATTCTCCACCTGCCCGGCCGGGCGCACATGCCGATGCGCATCCGCTCTATGGTCGGCCTGATTCCGCTCTTTGCGGTGGAGACGCTCGACGCCGGCGTAATCGATCGGCTCCCGGGCTTTAAACGCCGCATGGAGTGGTTCATCGAGCATCGCCCGGATCTGACGAAGAACGTCGCCAGCATGCGCGATAAGGGCACCAAAGACCGGCGCCTGTTATCCATCGCCGGCGAAGATCAGTTGCGCCGCGTTCTCCAGTTCATGCTCGACGAAAACGAGTTCCTCTCGCCCTACGGGATTCGCGCCCTCTCGCGCGCGCATTACGAAGTTCCGTACAAGTTGCGCGTCGACGGCCACGAATATACCGTAAAGTACGAGCCCGCCGAATCATCCACCGGAATCTTCGGAGGCAACTCCAACTGGCGCGGACCCATCTGGTTCCCGGTCAACGTGCTGCTCATCGAATCGCTGCAGAAATTCCACCACTACCTCGGCGACGATTTCAAAGTGGAATGCCCCACCGGTTCTGGCATTTACATGAATCTCTGGGAAGTTGCCGCCGAGATTTCCAAACGCCTCACGCGCCTTTTTCTACGCGGCGAAGATGGCCGCCGGCCCGTTTACGGCAAGAACGAACTCTACCATTCCGATCCCCACTGGCGCGACCTGATCCTGTTCTACGAATTCTTTAACGGCGACGACGGCTCCGGAGCCGGCGCCAGCCATCAGACCGGTTGGACCGGTGTGGTCGCCAAACTCATGCAGCAAAGCGGAGAATAATTTAAATGATTTCATTCGATAAAGACGTTTGTGGCAGCCCCGACGCTGGCACCGAACGTGAGTGGCTGGAAACCAACGGCATTGGAGGATACGCCTCGTCCACGGTTCCCGGCATCAACACGCGGCGTTACCACGGTTTGTTAACCGCCGCTCTTCATCCACCGGTAGGGCGCTACGTTCTCCTCTCGAAACTCGAGGAAACAGTCTTCCTGAACGGCGCTAAATACGATCTGTCCGCGAATCAATATGCGGGCGCCATCCATCCCCAGGGCTACGCGCATCTGGCTTCTTTCCGGCTCGATCCCTTCCCGATATTTACCTATGAGGTCGGCGGACTTCAGATCGAGAAACGCGTGTTCATGGTTTATGGCGAGAACACCACCGTGGTCGAGTATGAACTGCTGGGAGACGCCGGCTCCTGCACGATTGAGGTTCGTCCGCTCATCGCTTTTCGCGATTACCATTCCACCACCCACGCCAACAGCGGACTGAAGGCGGACATCGCCCAAGCCGAAGGCAGCGTATCCATCGAACCTTATAACGGGCTGCCGCGCCTCTATTTTTCGCACAATGCCAGCTGGGTCGCGGGCGAAGGCAACTGGTATTACAACTTCGAATACGCTCGCGAACGCGAACGCGGTTTGGATTTTCTCGAGGATCTGTTTGAGCCTCTGACCATGCAGTTTGAAATCCACCCCGGCAAGACCGCCGTGGTGATTGCATCAACCGAAACCCATAACGCGTCTGGCGCCGATACGCTGCGCCGCAATGAAATCGCCCGCCGCGCCGCCCTGCGAGCCGCCGCCCCCGTCGACGATCCGCTGGTGGCCGATCTGGCCGCCGCCGCCGATCAGTTCATCGTCAAACGCGCGGGCAATCTGCACACCGTCATCGCCGGCTATCACTGGTTCGGCGACTGGGGCCGCGACACTATGATCGCCCTCCCCGGCCTCACCCTCACCACCGGACGCTTCGATATCGCCCGCGATATTCTGCTTGCCTTCAGCAACGCCGCCGATATGGGCATGCTGCCCAATCGCTTCCCCGATTCCGGCTGGGTTCCCGAATACAACACCGTCGACGCCTCGCTCTGGTATTTCGAAGCCATTCGCAAATACATCGAATACACCGGCGACTACGCCTTCGTGCAGCAAAACCTGTACGACACCATGAAGAGCATTATCGACTGGCATCTGCTGGGCACTCGTTTCGACATTAAGTGCGGACCGGACGGCCTGGTCAGCGCCGGCGGTCCCGATTCGCAACTCACGTGGATGGACGCCAAAATCGGCGACTACGTCGCCACCCCGCGCCACGGCAAGCCCGTCGAGATCCAGGCGCTCTGGTTCAACGCGCTGCGCTTTACCGAGTCGTTGGCCAACAAGTTTGGCGATGGCGAAGTGGAGCGCCTCATCGCCGGCATCGCGCCCAGAACGCTCGAAAGCTTTAACGCCCAGTTCTGGAATGAAGATGCGGGCTGCCTTTACGATGTTGTCAACGGCGACTATCGCGATCCCGCCATCCGGCCCAACCAAGTGATTGCGCTGTCTCTTGGATACACCATGGTGCCGCCAGATCGCGCGCGCAGCATCCTGGCTGTGGTGGAGCGCGATCTGCTCACCAGCGTCGGTTTAAGAACGCTGGCGCAGGCCGACCCCAGCTATCACGGTCATTGCGATGGAGGCCCCTTCGAGCGCGATTCGAGCTACCATCAGGGGACCGTATGGCCCTGGCTGCTCGGTCCGTTCATCACGGCGTTCGTGAAAACTCATCAGGTAGAAGGAACCACCGACGCCGCCGAAGAGGCCGGACTCTGGCTGGCTCCGTTCAGAGATCACCTGAGCGTCGCGGGCCTTGGCACCGTCTCGGAGATTCTGGACGGCGACGCGCCTCATACCCCGCGTGGCTGCATCGCACAGGCCTGGAGCGTGGCCGAAATCCTGCGCGCCCTGGTCGAAGACGTTTACGGAATCACCCGCTGATTTCAATCTTTACAAATTTTGAAGTTCCGCTGCGAAACCGCAGTCGCCCGGCATCGTCTATCTGATCGGAAGGCTCAGTGGGCAAAGCTTTCAGGCGCACCGAAGGCCATCCAAAGAATTCACAATTTCCAAAAAAGGAGACAACCATGTTTAACAATATTCGTGTATCGACCCTTGCTGCAACGTTGGGCGTGGCCCTCCTCGCAGCTACCGCTGTTCCGCAGTTAGCGGCCAGTGAGTTCGATAAGAAAACTGTCGTGACCTTCAACGCTCCCGTAGAGATCTCCGGCCGGGTCCTGCTCCCGGGGACTTATGTGTTCAAGACCATCGGCAACGATGGGTACGTCGTCACGGTGTATAACGCCGACGAGAATCGTGTGTATGGTACCTTCCATGCGACTCCCGTCGAATCCGCGACCATACCCGACAAGGCTCGCGTTGAGCTTTCCGAAAGCACGGGAAGCGCCCCCGAGGCCATTCGCGCCTGGTTCTACCCCGGCGTCAGCCATGGATGGGAATTCCCCGCTACCAGGATGCAGAAGCAGGCTGCGGCCGAACGCGCCGACTGACCGTCGCTCAACCTCGTCTCGTAAAAAAGGCCGGAGCAATCCGGCCTTTTTGCCATAATCCGAACGGAGGTCTTCGATGTCATCCGCGACGCTCGTCTCCACGCATAGTAGTCTTCAGGGGGCGGTGGTCGGATGGATCGGAGACCGCCAGCGTGAGTGGAACGTGCGCGCGCTCATCGGCCAGCATATTCGGGTTGGACCCAATCGCTTTCGCGTCCCCGACCTATGCGTATTCTCCCGCGATCAGGCGATCGAGCCAGTCTTCACCAAGCCGCCGCTGGTCTGCATCGAGGTACTCTCGAAAGACGATTCGCTGCAAAGTATGGAGGACCGCATCGACGATTATCTGAACTTCGGCGTGCCGAATATCTGGATCATCGATCCCGCGAAGCGCCGCGCCTGGGTATGTACGCGCGGGCACTTCGAGGAACCGAAGGAGAGAATCCTCGCCGTCCCCGCGTCGGAGATCCGCATCCCGCTCGACAGTCTCTTCGCCGAACTCGATTAAGTGCGATGAGGACATGCGGCGATCAGCCGCGTTTTCCCACACAGAAGCAATGGGTACTACTCCGGCAGGATCGCCACCGTGCGCGCACCCGAGTCGAAATCGAGGCGCACATCGTCCGCCGCCGCACCCCGCCACTTCGTAAACGATTCCACCACTACCCGGAAAATCACGCCCCGGTTCTCGATCATTACCTTCAGCCACGCCAGCGATCCCTTTTGCGGGAAATAGATCCCGCGGAAGCACAGCCGCGCCACCAGATGGCTGATCTTGAAGGGCACCGGCGCATCCGCAATCTTGCCCATCGCCCGCCGGGTATTTTCCGGACTGTAAGTATGCGTCCAGGCATACTGAACTTCGGTATGCACCTCCGCCACGGTCATCTTCAGCGGAGTATGCGCCATCTTGAACGGCGCGAAATCCAGCCAGTGCGTGGGCCGCGTCAACCGGCCTTCCTTCGCCAGCCTGGCGTAGAGAGGCGTCGAAGGGAACGGGGTAATCTGACCGAAAACGGGCAACCCCGGCGGCCATTCGCCAATCTGTTTCACCGTCCGTTCAGCCACGCCGGGCGTATCGTTATCGAGTCCGAAAATGAACGACGTGATGGCATAGATATTCCGCTTAGCCAGCCGTTCCAGAACGGCGCTGTACTCGGATGGCTTGTTGAAGCTCTTGTTAACGTCCTTCAGATTGGCGGGATCGAGCGATTCCATGCCAATGAATACCCACTTGCCGCCCGACTCCGCAATCAGATCCACCAGCTCTTCGTCCCTCAGCAGGTTGGCGCTGATCTGCCCCACCCACGCCAGCTGCGCTCCGGCGGCGACAATCGCCTTCAACAGGGATTTCGTCCGCTTCACATTGATAGCGAAATTGTCGTCGACAAAAAACACCGCGGCGCGCCCGTGGTTTTCTTTGGCGCGCGCCTTCAGCCGCAGCATCTCGTCCACCACGCTCTCGTTCGTGCGGAAGCGGATGGAATCGCCGAAGAATCCCGTCACCGTGCAGAACTCGCATCCATACGGGCACCCGCGCCCCGATTCGATCGGTATCAGGTGGAATGCTTCGAAATTAAATCGCTTCAGCACCGGACGCAGGAACGCCGGGATCTGATTGAACTGCCCCAGATCCATCGATTCCCACGGAATCTTCGGATACTCCCCGAGGTCTGGCTTCTTCTCCTGCCCGAACGCATCGGTGGGCGCATAGACGTCCTTCAGCCGGCCCTGCGCGAAATCGTTAACCATGCGCGGCCAGGTGTCGTCCGCCTCACCCAAAGCTACGGCGTCCGCATGGCGCGTGCCGCCGTTTCTGCCCAGCGCTTCATCGGGTAGTTCGGTCACATGCGGCCCGCCCATCACCACGCTAATTCCGGCCGCGCGCAGAGCATCCGCCGCGCGATAGGCTCGGGCGATCATCCTTGTCATCGCACCGATGCCGACCAGATCGATCTTCTGGTCTTTAACGAACTGCACGAGCGCGTCGTCCTCCATAGGCTTCGCATTGCCGTCGAGCAGAACCACTTCATGTCCCGGCGGCGTGCGTGCCTGCAGCAGGAACATCCATAAATGCGGCATGAAATTACCCGTGATGCCGTTGTCGGGGTTGAACAGCAGAATTTTCATAACAAAGGTGGGAACGGAGCTAGGGCGCTTGGGGCCAGTGGACGGGTGGGCGGACTAGTCGGCGGGTTTGACCGGCAATGTACTCCGATCAAACCCGCCGTCAACGGTCAGTCTTCGGTTTCCGCGGGGATCTCGCAAACCATCGCTTCGGTGGTCAGCATCAGCGACGCGATGGAAGCCGCATTTTGCAGCGCCGTGCGCGTCACTTTGGTCGGATCGATAACGCCGGCCGCGATCAGATCTTCGTATTGATCCGTCATCGCGTTGTAGCCGAAGTTCGGGTTGGTCGACTCCCGGACTTTCTGAACTACGACCGAGCCCTCATCGCCCGAATTCAGCACAATCTGGCGCAGCGGCTCTTCGCAGGCGCGCTTGACGATGTTCAATCCGAACTGCTCGTCGCCATCGAATTTCAGGCCCGATAGAGTAGCCGCCGCCCGCAGCAGAGCCACGCCACCGCCCGCCACGATGCCTTCTTCCACGGCCGCGCGCGTAGCATGGAGCGCATCTTCGACGCGCGCCTTCTTTTCCTTCATTTCGATTTCGGTCGCCGCGCCCACCTTGATGATGGCCACGCCGCCCGCAATCTTGGCCAGCCGCTCCTGCAGCTTTTCCCGATCGTAATCGGAGGTGGTTTCGTCGATCTGCGTGCGCAGTTGTTTGATACGCCCTTCGATCGCCTTCGCATCGCCCGCGCCGTCCACGATGGTGGTGTTTTCTTTATCCACCGTGATCCGCTTGGCCCGGCCCAGATCGGTAAGCTTAACGCTGTCGAGCTTGATGCCCGTCTCTTCCGCAATCGCCTGGCCGGCCGTCAGAATGGCGATGTCTTCCAGCATCGACTTGCGGCGATCGCCGAAGCCCGGCGCCTTAACCGCGCAAACGTTCAGCGTGCCGCGCAGCTTATTCACCACCATGGTGGCCAACGCTTCGCCTTCCACTTCCTCGGCAATAATCAGCAGAGGTTTGCCAGCCCGCGCGATCTGTTCCAGAATCGGCAGGATATCTTTCATGTTGGAAATCTTCTTCTCGTGGATCAGAATATACGGATCTTCGAGAACCACTTCCATACGGTCGGCATCGGTCACGAAATATGGCGACAGATATCCCCGGTCGAACTGCATACCTTCCACAGTCACCAGTTCGGTCACCATGGTTTTGGCTTCTTCCACGGTGATGACGCCGTCTTTGCCGACCTTCTTCATGGCGTCCGCAATGATGCCGCCGATGGTGTGGTCGCTGTTGGCCGAAATGGTTCCGACCTGTGCAATCATGTCGCCCGATACCTTCACCGACATCGACTTGACCGCTTCGACGAGGATGGCCACCGCTTTATCGATGCCGCGCTTAAGCGCCATCGGATTCGCGCCTGAGGTGACCGCCTTCACGCCCTCGCGAAATATGGCCTGCGCCAGAATCGTTGCCGTGGTGGTTCCGTCGCCGGCCACATCGGAAGTCTTCGACGCCACTTCGCGCACCATCTGCGCGCCCATGTTTTCGAGAGGATCTTTCAAATCGATCTCTTTGGCGACCGTAACGCCGTCTTTCGTAATGTTCGGTCCGCCGAACTTCTTCTCGAGAACCACGTTGCGGCCCTTCGGACCGAGCGTGACCTTTACCGCATCGGCCAACTGGTTGACGCCGCGCAGAATTGCCTGCCGCGACTGATCCGCGTACACGATTTGTTTTGCCATAAACTAGCTCGCCTTCCTTGCCGATGCCGGCTGTTCGTCGAGAATGCCGAGAATCTCGTCCTCGCGCATGATCATGTATTCATTGCCATCCAGTTTGATGTCGCTGCCGGAATACTTACCGAACAGAACGCGGTCGCCCACCCGAACGTCGAGTTCCACCATTGTGCCGTTCTCGAGACGCTTACCTTTGCCGACAGCGGCCACTTCGCCTTCCTGCGGCTTTTCCTTGGCGGAATCCGGAATGAAGAGACCACCGGCGGTGGTATTCTCCTGATTTTCAATGCGCTTAACCACGACGCGGTCGTACAACGGACGTATTTTCATAGTTTGTATGCTTTCTGACGTTCGGGGAACTCAGGCCTGATGCTTCAGCCATTCCACGGGATGTTGACGAACCATCCCGCCCTGCTCTTCTATGTCGGCCCATTTTTGATCCTGACGCAGATCTAAAAAGGTGCCGGGCGTGCCGATGTTCGATCCTTTGAACAGAACGACGGCTTCGCCTCGCTGAAATGTAGTGTCTGACAGTGATTTATCCTCGCTCCGCAGCGGATATTCGCAATCTCGGACGCAGAGGATTGATTGTCCGGCGGGATTGGAGGACAACCTTCTGAGTGGTTACGAAGTGGAACTTACAACTTAACTATAGCAGGGGAATCGTGGGAAAACCTGGCGAGGGAGCCACCGCAGCCGCGGCAACTCCCTCCTTGAGAGACTACATCACGCTGTCAACGGTAATGGTGTCGCCGTCCACTTTGCCCATGATGGTGACTTTTTCGCCAGCGTGGGAAACGATCTTATCCTGATTGGCAATCTTGTAAACCTTGCCATCCTCGCCGACTAAAACCGCCGGTGAACCACCCGAGATGCACTTCTTGGCGCAGGCGGCATTATCCTTCATGCCCGCCTTGGTGGAGCACGCGGTATCTTCGACGAAACCTTTGAATTCCGCAGCCATGCCGCTCATGGCGAGCCCCAGAGTTAACGCTGTAATCGCAGTAAATGTTTTCATGGACCTGTTTCTCTCCTCGTGAGTGCCCCTTGGCAATCGCCAGCATATCACACTGTGCCCGTTAACGAAATAATTATGAGAATTTCCGGGTTGTAAACCGACAAGAGTAGCGATGGATACGGACTGCAAACCAATCGCCGCATATATTGCGGGCGCCCTCGCCATCAACCCCGTAACCGGGGCTGTGGGTCCGCAGGAGATCGTCTCACCGGGACTATACTTCCGCATCGAAGAACTTGCCTGCGGAGCCCGGCCCGCACCAGGCAAGGTCTGGATCCGGCACCAGAACTGCGTCTGTTACGAGATCGATGCGATAGCCCTGAGAATGGCAACATCCGATCCCCCCCCGGCAGTGCGCACCATGGCCGCCTGACCGGCTCTACCATCGGGACCCGCGGCGAGCCGCGGCCTACCGATTCTGATACTTAGGCGTCGAAAGATACCCGGCGATCTGGTCTTTTCCGACTGTATTCACCACCACTTCATAGAGCGACTTCGAAACATAGAACTGCAGTGGCTCATTGACGTTGCGATCCTTCTTTTCGACGGTCTTATCGTCGGCCAGGACGATCACGGTGAACTTGTTGTGCTTCAGATCCGCCTTCTCCAGCCGCAAGCTGATGTCGCCCACCTTTTGCATGTTCTTCTGCTTCTTCAGGGTGAACTCTACAATGTTCCGTTCGCCGCGGCGCTTCAATTCCGCGATCTCCGATCCATTGGTTGCCACCAAGCTGCTGGTGCCGCTCAGATCGCCCGCCACCTTCTGCAGATTGGATTTCGTGGTCTGCAGATCGGTCTTGGTGCTCGCCAGATCTGTCTTCACGCCCGCCACATCATTATTGACGTCCGAGAGCCGCGCATTCGCCGTATCCGCCTTCTTACTGACATCGGATATTGAGGAACTGAGTTGCTGCTGGCCCTTTTGCTGCTCGTCTTCGAGCTTCTTCGCCTGCTCGTCGGCATAGCTCAGAGCTTCGCGTTTGGCCTGGCTGGCCGCCTGGATGGACTGGCGCGACCGGTTGTCAAGTTCCTCGCGCAGATCTTCCATATGCTTGCGCTGCGCCGCCGTCATCTCTGTGCTGTTTTCTTTGATCGTGTCGATCTCGTTCTGGATCAGGTCGCGGTTGCGTCCCATTTCCGTTTGCAGATCGTGTACCTGATACAGCAGGAAGCCGCAGAAAGCCAGCGATGCGACAATCCCCCCGGCGGCAAGCGCCAGATGCAGATTGGAATTCGACGGTGGTGGCGGCGGTGCGTAAGGTGGATATTGTGGGGTCATTTTTTCGGCCTCAATCTAACAAGTATAGACATAGTAACCGAATGGCGCGTTTCGGGCAGAATCTTAAAGTTGATAAATTTTACCCAGTGCAGCCGGCTCTGCTTCGATTCCGTACGTTTTCCGGATCGCCTCGGCCAGCGCCTGCGCCTGCTCCGGCTCCCCATGGACCAGGAAAACCCGCTTCAGAGTTGGAGTCATCGGCTTCATCCATTCCAGCAGTTCCCCGGAATCCGCATGCCCACTCAGCTCGTCGAGGCAGTCGACCTCCGCTCTTACTTCTGTAGGAATGCCGAAAATCCGCACGGATTTGACGCCCTCTTTCAGCTTGCGCCCGAGCGTGTTCTCGGCCTGATACCCCGTCAACAGCACGGTGCTTCGCGGATCGGAAATATTATGGCGCAGGTGGTGCAAGACGCGCCCGGCCTCGCACATCCCGGATGGCGAGATCACAATGAACGGTCCGCGTAAATCATTGAGTTTCTTCGAATCGGCTACATCCCGCACATAGGTCAGCCGCTTGAATCCGAAGGGATCTTCCCCGTTCTCCAGATACTTCCGGGTTTCATCGCTGAAGCATTCGGGATGCGCCCGGAATGCCTCCGTCACGTTTACCGCCAGAGGACTATCGACAAATATAGGTACCGAAGGAATCCGCCCCTCATTGAATAACTGGTGGAGCAAGAGCACCAGCTGCTGCGTCCGGCCCACCGCAAACGCCGGCACGATCAATCGCCCGCCGCGCCCGATGGTCGCCTTCACCACGTCTTCGAGTTTCCCCAAAGCCTCGCCCGGCTGCGGATGTGTGCGCCCGCCGTAGGTGCTCTCCATGATCAGATAATCGACAGGAGGCAGAGGCTCGGGATCGCGGATAATGGGCAGACCGGGCCGCCCCACATCGCCCGAGAACGCCAGCCGGACTTTTCCGTCCGTCAGCAAAACGGAAGCCGACCCGAGGATGTGGCCGGCATCGAAGAATTCGATCTGCAGATTCCCGCCGATCTGCGTCGTCTGGTGATACGGCACCGGCCGGAATAGAGGCAAGGTGGAGTCCGCGTCCTCCATGCTAAAGAGCGGCTCAACCGGTTCTTCATCCGGATGGTGGCGATTGACGAACTCCGCATCGCTTTCGGCGATGTGGGCGGTGTCGCGCAGCATCGAAGCACACAGATCGGCCGTGGCGGGAGTGGCGTAAATCGGACCACGAAACCCTCCCTTGACCAGTAAAGGGAGCCGGCCGCTGTGGTCAATGTGGGCGTGCGAAAGCACCACGGCGTCGATCGAAGAAACCGCAAAGGGGAAATCGCGATTGCGCTTCTCGGTCTCTTTGCGCCGCCCCTGAAACATGCCGCAATCGAGCAGATAGTTCTTCCCGTCGACCTCTAACTCATGCGCCGAGCCAGTAACCCCGCCAGCCGCGCCTTGAAATGTGAGCTTCATCCCCGGACAGCATATACGATACTTCGCGGCGGACGACCTGCTTCTACCCGGCGCGAAGCCGAACGACTAATTCGGAGTGGGCACCCGGTCTGCGTGATCGATCACGAGCACCTCGAGGGGGATCTTGAGATGATTCAGCTTCAGGCCCAGTTGGCTTTGCATGGCATCGGAGATGTTGGAGGAGTTGTCGTCGAAATCCGCTCGCGAATTCCCCAACGCTCCGCTGGGATCAATCGGGGGCGTCTCCACGCTGAGAGTGAAGTCGAATTTGCCGGTGATGCCCGTGTGATCCACAATCGGCGTTTTCATTCGCATCATGATGCTTATCCTGTTTGTCAGCGTCGCCATCGAGGTTTGGGTGAATTGGTACCGCATGACGTTGTTGCCAGCCGCCGTTCCCCGAAAAACGGGGAATCCGCCGTTGTTCGGTGGGGACGGAGTCAGCTTTTGACCGCCCTTTGCCACGACGATTTCGTACCCGGCGAAATCCTTCATCACACGGTGACTGACTACCCCGAATCGTTCAGTGAGAAGGTTTGCCAGCATCTGGCGAAACTGGTCCATTGTGGTGGCAGGAGGCAGTTTCGCGGTTATGGAATAATAATCGGTGGTCAGCCACGCGGGACCAGAGATCTGGTAGGGTTCCAGTTTGTATGCACCTTGGATCAGGTTTTCGAGCGTCGTGCTTTCAAACGTAATTCGCCCGGGATCGCTGCTGCCGGGTCCGCCGGAAAACGCTCCGAATCTCTGCTGTAGCGATGGCTTCACCGAAGCGACTTCAAAGTGGGGAGACGAGTCACCTTGCGCGAGGCAGATGGCGCACCCGAAAGCCACCAGCCACGGCGTCCGCGGAACGTTTCTGAGCATCAAAAACACCTCCGGCGGCGTCGTTTGTCTACCAGGAGTCCTTTTCAATGGAACTCAACTGGGCAAGGAATAATAAGGGGTCAACCTCTGCCTTGATTTCCGAATAGACCTGATTCAAACGCTCCGTGATGGCATCGGATAATTGATCGTCAGGCATTGGCACGGCCGTTTCCATGCCTCAAATATAACCGAACCGCGACCGTGAAGGAGTGTGTTCATCCTACGCCACCGCTGCAAACTCGCGGAACGACGTCATCTGCTCTCCCCACCAAAGTCCCTGCGCGCGAATGAATTCAGCACCCTGGCGCCCGTGACGCACAGGATGATCCGCCCGCAACGCCGCCCAGCCCGAGTGACGCACCGTAACCCGCGTCCCCGTCGGCACGGCCTCAAACGAAACCTCCACCTGCGTACTCTCACCCGGAGCAAAGTTCATGCCCCGCCACTCAAATCGGAATCTCTCCGGCGGCTGCCAGATCGTGATCTCGCCCTTAGTGAACGCCTGCGGTCCTGATGGCGACGAGAACTCTTCCACGAATCGGCCGCCCAGGCGCGGCTCGAACCATATTTTTCCCCGCTCCTTGCCGCCGATGCGAAACTTCGGGCCAGTCCTCCACCACAGATCGGTCTCCTCGGTAAAGATGACGAACGCCGTCGCCGGATCCGTCGAGACCGTCACGCTCACGGTCACGGCATCCGAAGCAGGCGGCATCATCGCTTACCCGGACCCCTGCGCCGGCCCGTCGAACGCTCCACATGATCCCGGAACGCGGCCAACTCGCCAGTCCAGAACGATTCCACTCCCCCAAGCCACTCGCGCAGCTGATCAAACGGCTCCTTCCGCAATCGATATATCCGCACCCGCGCGTCTTCTTCGACGCCTTGCTCGTCGATCAAGCCACTGCGCCTGAGCACCCGCAAATGCCGGCTCAACGCCGGAGGGGTCATCGACAACGCGCTGGCAATCTCCCCGGCGCGGCGCGGCTGCTCCTTCAAGAGGTCGACTACCGCCCGACGGTTCCGATCCGCCAGTGCCGCAAGCGTGGTGTTGAGTTCTGCCTTTGCCACAAGGCCTACTCGCCCGGAGGATTCCGCACGCGCTCCGTGAACCACCAGACGTGGCCTTCCGGATCGAGCGCTCCATAGCTGCGGTCCGCCCAGTATTCGGCGCCGTAATCGTGAACCGACGGCTCGTCGAGCACCTTCGCACCGGCCGCCCGAGCCCGCGCGCAGTGCTCGTCGACGTTATCGACGTACAGCATCAGAGACTGCGTATTTACCCCAGCGATCGACTGCGGACTCGCGCCCCGCGGATACTGGGGCCGTCCTGGCCTCTCGCCGCTCTGCGCCACCATGATCAAGGCCTCGCCGTATACCAGCTCGCTGTGCACAATACGAAAAGCGTCGCCTTCGACCTTCAACCGCACCTCAAAGCCGAACGCGCGGCACAGCCAGTGAATCGCTCTCGCCGCGTCGTCGTAGTAAATCGCAGAGGAGAGCCGCGGCCAGCCCTTTGGAGTAGCTTTCATGGGTATATATTTAACCGATAACGATACTATTGTCAAGTTAAGAAACATCCTGTGAAGTTGCAGTAAACTGAACTCGTGGTGCCACCCGAACATGGTGACGACGGAGTCGATCTCACCCTGATCCGCTGGATGCTGTCCCTGACGCCCGCCGAACGCCTCGCCGTCCTGCAGGATCAGGTAGACTCATTGCTCAACCTGCGTGCAAAGTTCGAATCCCAGGTTTTTGGAACTGCTGAGAGTCCTGACCCTCCAACGCGTTGATTTCATCGTCGTGGGGGGCGTCAGCGCGGTGCTTCACGGAGCGCCCGTGACAACTTTCGATCTCGACGTCGTACACGCCCGCGATCCCGAAAACGTAGCTCGGCTCTTATCCGCGTTGGACGAGCTTGAGGCGGTCTGTCGCATTCGGCCAGAGCGCCGGTTGCGTCCCGCTGAGTCGCATTTGGCCGGCCCCGGCCATCAGCTTCTGCTGACGAAGTTCGGTCCGCTGGCTGTGCTGGGGATGATCGGAAAATCGCGCACCTGGGAGGATCTGTACAATCACACCCGCGGCATCGAGATCGAACCCGGCGTGCCCGTACGTGTGCTGGACCTGGAAATGCTCATCGCGATCAAGGAAGAACTGGGATTCCCGAAAGACGTCGCTATGTTGCCGGTACTGCGCCAAGCGCTCAAAGAGCAATCTCGCAGAGAGCAATCCAGCTAAGATACGTTATTACCCAATGGACCCGGTCCTCGAACTCCGCAACGTAATCAAGGACTTTCCCGGCCAGCGCGCCGTCGACCACGTTTCTCTGACCCTCGAACCCGGCGGATTCTACTCGCTCCTCGGCCCGTCCGGCTGCGGCAAAACCACCACCCTGCGCCTCATCGGAGGCTTCGACCAACCCAGCGCCGGCGAAGTCCTTCTCAACGGCTCGCGCGTCGAGGGACTCAAACCCTACCAGCGCAACGTCAGCACCGTCTTCCAGAACTACGCCCTCTTCCCGCACCTTACCGCCCTGCGTAACGTCGAGTTCGGACTCCGCGAACGCCGCGCCGCGAACAGCGAGTCGAAAGCCCTCGCCGCCCTCGAATTAGTGCAACTCGCCGCCAAGAAGGATCGCTACCCCGCCCAGCTTTCGGGTGGCGAAAAGCAGCGCGTCGCCCTCGCCCGCTCCATCGTGCTCGAACCGCAATTACTCCTCCTTGACGAACCGCTCGCTGCCCTCGATCCCAAGCTCCGCAAACAAATGCGCGCCGAACTGAAAGCCATGCAGCGCAAGACCGGCATCGCCTTCCTCTTCGTCACCCACGATCAGGAAGAAGCCCTCTCACTTTCCGACAAACTGGCCGTCATGAACCAGGGCCGCATCGAGCAATTCGGCACTCCGATGGACGTCTATCTCCGCCCGGCCACGCCTTTCGTAGCGGGCTTCCTCGGCGCCATCAATTGGTTCGGCAAAGCCGGCGTGCGTCCCGAATCCACGCGCATTTCCCGCGAGATCCCCGAAGGCGTTCCGTGGCGCCGCGCCGCCGTCGAAAGCACCCTCTTCCTCGGCAACTGCGTCCACCTCAACGCGCTCCTTGAAAACGGCGACCGTGTCATCGCCGAAGTCCCCCGCGACCACCATACTTTTCAGGAAGGCGAAAGCGTCTGCATCCACTGGCGCCCCGCCGATGAGTTGCATTTCGAATGAACCTGCGCCGCCTGTGCCTTCTGCCTGCGAGACTCTGGACGGCGCTATTCTTCGCCATCCCCCTGGCCATCGTGGTCGCCTACAGCTTCCTCACGCGCGGCGATTATGGAGGCGTCGAACAACCCTGGACCCTCGAAAACTATCAGCGCCTCGCCGACCCCCTCTACCTCGCCATCCTTTGGCGCTCCGTCTGGATCGCAGCACTTGCCACTGCACTCTGCGCCCTGCTGGGCTTCCCTCTCGCGCTCTTCATCGTGCGCGCCGAAGCCCGAGGCAATCTCTACCTCCAACTGGTACTGCTGCCCTTCTGGACCAGCTTCCTCGTCCGCACCTACGCGTGGCTTTTCATTCTGCGCGACACCGGCCTCATCAACACCATGCTCCTCAGCCTCCATCTGATCCGCACCCCGCTCCAACTTCTATATAACGAGGGCGCGGTCCTCACCGGCCTGGTCTACAACTTCCTGCCCTTCTTCGTACTCCCCGTCTACGCCACGCTTGAACGTCTCGACCCCGCACTGCTCGAAGCCGCGGCGGACCTCGGCGCGCGCCCCTTCGCAACCTTGCGCCGCGTCATTATCCCGCTCTCGACGCCAGGAATCGTGGCTGGTTCGGTGCTCGTCTTCATCCCCTGCCTCGGAGCCTACCTCACACCCGACTTACTCGGCGGAGGCAAATCCGTCATGCTGGGGAATCTTGTTCAGAACCAATTCACCACCGCCCGCGACTGGCCCTTCGGCTCGGCCGCTTCTCTGATCCTGATGCTTGCCAGTGCAATCCTTCTGATCCTGCTCATGCGCAGCCGCGCGGCACGAGAATTGATGTGAAGAAGCACGCCCTTGGCATCTACGCGGCTCTTGCGCTGGCGTTCCTCCACGTCCCGCTGCTGGTCCTGATCGCCTTCAGCTTCAATGCCAGCCGCTTCACCGTATGGGAGGGATTTTCCCTGCGCTGGTACCAGGCGGCCATAGCCGATCCCCAACTAGGCGAAGGATTACTTAACAGCGTTATCATCGCCGGAATTGCCTCGGCCATCGCGACAATAATCGGAACCCTCGCCGCCTACGGGATGTGGCGCCGATCCTCCCCCGTCCTCTCGGGAGCCCTCTATCTCTCCCTCGTAACCCCGGAAATTGTGACCGGAGTCTCTCTGCTTGCGCTCTTCCAATGGACCTTCCGCTTGCTCCACCTCCATCTCGGAATCTTCACGGTAGTCGTTGCCCACGTCGCCTTCTCCATCGCCTACGTAGCGATAGTCGTTTCCGCCCGGCTGCGCGACTACGATCGTACCCTCGAAGAAGCTGCCATGGACCTCGGCGCCAGCGAATGGCGCGCCTTCCGCCTGGTAACTCTGCCCCTGCTCGCACCGGCCATCGCGGCCGCCGGATTACTCGCCCTGGTCGTATCCTTCGACGATTACGTCATCACCAGCCTGGTCGCTGGCGTCGATTCCGAAACCCTGCCCATGGTGATCTACGCCATGGCGCGCCGCGGAGTCAGCCCGGTCGTCAACGCGGTCTCGGCGTTCATAGTAGTCTTGTTCGGCGGCCTGATTCTCTTATCCCAAAGGCTTCAGCGCAAGAGACTCCAGCAATGACGAACCGGCGCGTGTTTCTGCTCAGCACCGGAGCTGTAGTCGCATGCGGCAATTCCCTGCCCCGCCTCAACGTCTTCAACTGGTCGAGCTATATCGACCCCGCCATGATCGCCCGCTTCGAGCACGAGCGCGGCGTCCGCATCCGCTACGGCACCTACGAGAGCAACGAGGAGATGCTCGCCAAGGTCATCACCGGTAACTCCGGATGGGATGTCGTTTTCCCCACCCACAGCCGCCTCGCTCCCATGGCGCGCAACGGACTCGTCGCCCCACTCGATCACAGACTTCTGCCTTCCGTCGCCAATCTCGACCCCAGATTCCAAAAGCCCGCCTGGGATCCGGACCTACGCTGGGGTATCCCCTATATGTGGACCGCAACAGGTATTGCTTACAACAAACGGCAGGTTGCCGAGCCAAAGGGCTGGGCCGATCTCTGGTCCAACACGCTAAAGGGAAGAATGACCATGCTCGACGATCCCGAAGACGTAATCGGAACTTGCCTGCAGGTGCTCGGCTTCCCCTTCGATTCCATCGACCCACGCCAACTGCAGGCGGCGAAAGCCAAAGCCATCGAGCAGAAGCGTCTGCTGCGAGCCTACCTGAACGCCGAAGTGCGCGATCAACTGGTTGCCGGCGACGTCCTCGAGGCGCAGATCTGGTCGACCACCGCGGCCCAGGCCATCCATGCCAATGCCAGCCTGGGTTTCGTCTATCCGCAGGAAGGCTTCCCCCTCTACTGCGATTGCGTGTCGATTCTGCGCGAGAGCAGCCGCTATCAGTTGGCTCACGAATTCCTCGACTTCCTGCTGCGCCCCGACGTAGCCGCTGCCAACGCCGAGGCCGCAGCTACCGCGACGCCGAACGGTCGAGCCCAGGCCATGCTCCCGAAAGACCCGGTCCTCTATCCCGACGATCGGACCTACGCCAGAGGAGTCTGGCCCCCCGCTCTGCCAGCCGCCGCCCAAAGATACCGCGACCAACTCTGGACCGAAATCAAATCCGCGTAGCCTTCCGAACCCTGGCAAAAATAAGCCGTCGAGTCCCGCGCAATCCGGCCGATAAGGTCATAGAGGCAACCCGGCATCCGATGCGCAATCTCGCGGACCTGAAAGCGGACGAAAATATCAAGCTGAGCACGCATGAGAAGGCGCTGCGCATTAATCTCGATCCCGAGCGCTACGGCACGTTCGCCGAAATAGGCGCCGGACAGGAAGTCGCTCGCTGGTTCTTCAAAGTCGGGGCGGCCGCTGGATCCATCTCTAAATCCATCTCCGCCTATGACATGCAGGTAAGCGATGCCATCTACGGGCACTGTAAGCGCTATGTCTCGCGCGAACGCCTGCAGAGTATGCTCGACCATGAGCACCGGCTCAATCTCGAGCGCCTGCACGGCTCGCGCGGCGGCACCACCGCTTTCTTCGTCTTCGCGGACACCGTCGCGGCGCGCAATTTCCATGGAACCAACGAGTGCCATGGCTGGATGGGCGTCAAATATCAGGCTCATCCGCGCGATGAAGACAGCCAGATCCTCATCCACGTGCGCATGCTCGATCATGAGAACGGCCTTCAGCAGGAGGCGCTCGGAATCGTCGGCGTGAACCTCCTCCATGCCGCCTGCTTCCTCCATCACAGGCCCGAACGCATGCTCGAATCGCTCCTCGACAACCTGACTACGGAGCGCATCGAAATCGACATGGTCGAGTTCTCCGGCATTGAATTCCGCCACGTCGATAACCGCGTGATGAGCCTCAAGCTGGTGCAACTCGGCCTGAGCGCCGGCGCTATGTTCGGCCCTACCGGCGAAGTGCTGCAGCCTGCCGAGGTGCTGCGCAAACACCCCGTGCTGGTGGAGCGCGGCAGCTTCCGCCCCGTCACCCGCGTCAATATCGACATGCTCCACAGCGCCCACGCGCGTTTCGCCGCCGAACTCGATGAGGAACCGGGCCAGATCGTGGACCTGATGGAGATCACCATGCGCAATCTCCTCGTGACCGGCAAGATCGATCTCAGCGACTTTCTCGCCCGCGCCGATGTCCTCGCGGCGGCCGGCAAAACCGTCCTCATCTCGGACTACTCGGAGTACTATCGTCTCGCCGCGTGGCTCACCCGATACACGACTGAGCCCATTGCCCTCACCATGGGCGTCGCCAGTCTGCAGGATCTTTTCCGCGACCAATACTACGCCGACCTCGAGGGAGGCATTCTCGAAGCTTTCGGCAAACTTTTCACCCGCGACCTGCGGATTTACGTCTATCCCTTGCAGGATCCGACCACCAAGAACCTGGTGACGGTGGAAAACGTGGAAATGCCTGACAATGTCCGCGGGCTCTATCGCCACATCGTGGAGGGAGGCAGAATCAAGCAGCTCGATAACTTCGACGAGCGCGTCCTCCACATTTTTTCGCGCGACGTCCTGAAACGCATCAAGGAAGACGACCCTACCTGGGACTCGATGGTGCCTCCCGAGATCGCCGAGGTCATCAAGAGGCGCCGCTTCTTCGGCTACCGCGAAACCGAAGCTCTCCAGCTTGCCTGACGGGCTGCTGAAAG
The DNA here is from genome assembly GCA_963719785.1 of Terriglobia bacterium. GTDB lineage: Bacteria > Acidobacteriota > Terriglobia > Bryobacterales > Bryobacteraceae > BOG-234. Next base: position 234,723 of record CAVRCX010000013.1, on the reverse strand, counting down.
AATAGATTGGCAGGCCAAAAGCCTACTCCACGGGGCTTGCAAACTATTGATTCTTCGTTGTGGAGTAGACGTTTTCGCCTGCGTTCTTTGTCGAAAGAGGACTTCGGTCTCTGTCCGACGCGTGGTGTGAACTTTTGACTTATTTAAGTCGCCCGGCGACAATCAAAATTATGAAACCCGGTTTTGTCCGCACATCCATTGATCTGCCTCAGGACCTTCATCGCCGCCTGCGCGAGGCTGCCGCCCGCAAGGGGTGTTCGGCGCGGCGGCTCATCCTCGCAGGCATCGAGCAGGCACTGGACCCGAAAAAATCGGGGCGCCCGCGTCGGCGGCTCAGCCTGGACCCACCCCTCATTCCGCCCGCCGGCCGCCGCCTTGGCCTGACCAATGAACAAATCTATGAGCTCATTGAGCTTCCCTGACATCAACATCTGGCTTGCCCTGGCCTCCCCGGAGCACGTACATGCGGCATCTGCGCAGCGGTGGTGGGAACAGGAATCCGGCCGCATCCCATTTTCGCGACTCACACAGTTAGGCCTTCTACGGCTTACGACGACTGCGGCCGCAATGGACGGCAAACCTTTGACCATGCCGCAGGCGTGGCGCGTTCACGACAAATTCTTAGAGGACGACCGCGTAGAATTCTTCCCCGAACCCGCTGGGACGGAGTTGCTCTTTCGCCAATATGCGGCAAGGCGAACCGCGTCGCCAAAGATTTGGGCCGATGCCTGGCTCCTCGCCTTTGCCCGGGCCGCGGGGGGAGTGTTGGTCACCTTCGATAAAGCCCTTGCCTCACGCGGAGCGCGCTGCCTCCTGCCTGGATAAGCGCCGTATTCGATCCCGTTCCGTTCTTATTTCCAAGTGGCTTATGATAGAAACGATGGTCCAGCCACTGTCCCGCAGCCGCGTGCCCCTGTACAACTGTGCACTGTGGCTCATGGTCGCCGCCCCGCTCGCCGCTCAATCCCCCAGCGCCGAATTTTTCGAAAAAGAGATTCGCCCCGTGCTGGCCGACAAATGCTATGGCTGCCACTCCTCCAAACTGAAATCGCCAATGGGCGGCCTTGTCCTCGACACCAAGGCAGGCGTGCGCAACGGAGGCACGGGTGGACCGGTGATCGTGCCCGGAAATCCCGCCGCCAGCCGCCTCCTGAAAGCTCTCAGCTACAACGAAACCGACCTCCGCATGCCGCCCACCGGCAGGCTTCCCGATGAAAAAATCGCCGCCTTCGAGAAGTGGATCGCAGCCGGCGCGCCCGATCCCCGCGAAGACGCTCCGGCATCGGCGTCCACCACGGCCACTCCCGCAAAGAAGGGCATGGATATCGAAACCGGCCGCAAATGGTGGGCCTTCCAACCCGTCGCAGCGCTGCCGCAACCCAAAGTTCGCAACACGGCTTTCGCCAAACGCTGGACGAAGGAAAAAATCGACTGGTTCATCCTCGCCAAACTCGAGCAGAAGAAACTTAAGCCCTCGCCCGAAGCCGACCGCGCCACTCTCATCGAACGTGTCTCGCTCGATCTCACCGGTCTCCGCCCCACCTATGAAGAGGTGCAGGCGTTCGTCGCCGACAAAGATCCCGCGGCTTACGAAAAGCTCGTCGACCGCCTGCTCGCCTCCCCGCACTATGGTGAGCGTTGGGGCCGTTACTGGCTCGACGTGGCGCGTTACGGCGAAGATAATCCCACCTCCGAAGCCACCAATCCGCCCTACCCATTCGCCTGGCGGTATCGCGATTGGGTCATCGAATCCGTCAACAAGGACGTTCCTTACAACAAGTTCGTCAAGCTGCAACTGGCCGCCGATCTGATGCCCGATACGCCGCGCGAAGATTTGCGTGCCCTGGGCTATCTCGGCGCCGCGCCCGTCTATCACACCGATCTGCGCCTCTCAAAAGACGTGATCGAAACGCTCTTCACCGACGATTGGGATGAACGTGTGGATGCCGTGGGGCGCGGCTTGCTCGGCCTGACCGTCGGCTGCGCGCGTTGCCACGACCACAAGTTCGATCCCATTCTTACGAAGGATTATTACGCGCTCGCCGGAGTATTCGCCTCCACCGCCGCCGCCCCCCGCCCCTTGAACGCTGTGGATAAGGACACCGAACAGAAGTTCATGTACGCGTCCATGCAGCTTTTCTATCTCAGCTACGTGGCCAACCTGATGAATAACGAGCCGGGCAGCAAGCCGGAAGAAGCGGCGAAGAAATCCATCCAGTACACCCAGGAAATGCTGAAGGTTCGCGACTCCATGGCGTTCCTGAAGGACAGCCATCCGGAGTTGTGGGCGTATCTCGATAACCTCGCCAAAGCCCCGAAGATCAAACCAGCCGCTCCCGCCGTAGCCGAAGTAAAGGTAGTAGAAACTCCGCCTGCGGCTAAGCCTGCTGCCCCGCCACCCGCCCCGAGGCCGCGCCGGCAATCCTCCGACCTCCCCTTCACCCAATCCGTTTTCGACGCGGGAATCTGGATCGACGGCACCGATCCCGATCTCACCATGATCGATATCAAGCCCGGCGTCCCGCATGACATGCATATCCTCCCGCATGCCAATGTGGCCGCGCCCGGAGCCCTTGCCCCGCGCCAGTTTCTGACTGTGCTCTCCAAAGGCGATACCACTTTTAAGCAAGGTTCCGGCCGCCTCGAACTAGCCGACGACATCTTCAACCAGGGCGGTCCGCTGGCGGCGCGCGTTATCGTGAATCGCGTATGGGGCTGGCATTTCGGCAAGCCCCTCGTCGCCACCGAAAGCGATTTCGGCGTGCAAGGCGACAAGCCAACCCATCCCGAATTGCTCGACGATCTGGCCGCGCGCTTCATCGCCAACGGCTGGTCGCTCAAGTGGCTGCATCGAGAGATCATGCTCTCGGCGGCCTATCGCCAATCGAGCCATCCGCGTCCCGAAGGTCTGGCGGCCGATGCCACCAACAGCCTGCTCTGGCGCATGAATCCGCGCCGTCTCGACGTCGAGGCTTATCGCGACAATCTTCTCGAAGTATCGGGCGATCTCGATGAGGCGAAGCCTGAACTTTCGTTCGACCTGAACGCGCCCGACAACCATCTGCGCACCGTCTACGGACGTGTCAGCCGCGGCAGCCTGAACACGATACTGGCGCTCTACGATTTTCCCGATCCCACCATGACCGCTCCGCAGCGCGATCTGACCACGTCGCCGCTCCAGCAGTTGTTCGTCATGAACAGCCCCTTCATGCAGCAGCGCGCCGAGGATCTGGTCAAGCGCGTCGAATCTGAATCCGATGTCTCGTTCAAAATTCGCGATATGTACCGCGCGGCCTTCGATCGCGACCCCACGCCGTCCGAACTGGACCTGGCATACAGTTATCTCAACAAGGCAACGCTCGCCCAGTACGCCCAGGCGCTGCTGGCAACCAACGAGGTTATTTTCTGGCCATGATTTATAAAAGAAACAAGCCGTCGCGCCGCGAATGGATCGCTTCTTTAACGGGTGGCTTGGGCGCTGTCGGCCTTCTCGGCATGTTGTCGGAAGAGCAGATGCGCGCCGCCGCAATCGCCGGAGCGGCCGCTCCGAAGTTCCCCAACTTCCCGCCCAAAGCCAAACACAACATCGTCCTCTTCATGGTGGGCGGCCCGTCGCAGCTCGACATGTTCGACCCCAAGCCGGCGCTCCTGAAATATCAGGGACAGCGCCCTTCATCCGTCGATCTGCGCACGGAACGCACCACTGGCGGCCTGCTCCCCTCGCCTTTCGAATTCAAACAGCATGGGCAGGGCGGCGTCCATGTGAGCAACCTCCTGCCCAACCTGGCATCGACCATCGACGACATCTGCGTCATCAAATCGATGTACACGTTCAACCCCACCCACACGCCCGCGCGCAGTCTGTTCCATACCGGTAATATCGCCGCCACGCGTCCGTCCATGGGAGCATGGCTTTCCTACGGCCTCGGGAGCGAGAACAAAGATCTGCCCGGCTTCGTGGTCCTGAGCCCCGGACAGAGTGGTGGCGATGGCCTCGCCCGCGCCGGCTTCCTGCCCGCCAAACACCAGGGCACACACTTTGACGATTCCGTCACCGAGCCGGATCAGATGATCCGCTACCTGCAGAACAAGGAGCTCGATAAGGACCAGCAGCGCCGCCAGCTCGATCTGATTCAGGCGCTCAACAAAGGCCACGAACAGCAGTTCGGCCAGGACGATTATCTCGAAGGCCGCATCCAGTCGATGGAGACGGCCTACAGCATGCAGTTTGAAGCCACCGACGTGTTCGATGTCCGCAAGGAACGCGAAGCCGTTCGCAATGAATATGGCGACACACCCTTCGCCCACGGCTGCCTGCTCGCCCGGCGATTAGTCGAGCGCGGTGTCCGCACCGTACACGTTTACTTTGGCCCAGGCCAGCCCTGGGACGACCATTCGCACATCCAAAAGAATCTAACCGAGCGCTGCCCCGATATGGACAAGGCTTCGGCGGCGCTGATTAAAGATCTGAAGCAGCGCGGATTGTTGGGCGAAACCCTCGTGGTATGGGGCGGCGAGTTCGGGCGCACGCCCGTATCCGAAAGCGGCGATGGCCGCGATCACAACCCCTACGGCTTCACCATGTGGATGGCCGGAGGCGGCGTGAAAGGCGGCATGGCTTACGGAGAAACCGATGAATTCGGTTTCAAGGCAGTGGAGAAAAGCGTTTCCATCCACGACCTGCACGCCACCATGCTTAATCAGATGGGCATCGACCATACGAAGCTGACGTATCGCTACGCAGGCCGGGATTTCCGCCTGACCGACGTCTACGGGGAAGTTGTCCGCGACATCTTAGCTTGAAACAGCCGATGCCTGGTCTACATTATTTGAGGTGGCGTCGGAGTGTATAGGCGTCGGGGCGGCCGTTTTCGTGCTCGAGCTTTTTCCAGTCGTCCTGCACGTGAATGAGCTTGCCGGTGACGTGGTTGGAGCGTTCGGAGGCGAGGAACAGGGCGAGTTGAATCTGCTTCTCGGCGGGAATGCCGCCAGATAGGCGGACATGTTCGGCAACTTCAAGTTCATGGGCGCCGGCGCGTGCTCCGGCTTCGAGAATCTCGTCGGTCATGCTGGTATAAACTTCGCCCGGGGAAATTGAATTGATCTGTACGTTGTGCTCGCGCACCTCTTCGGCGAGGCTCTCGACAAAACGGGCGACGGCGGCTTTACCGGCCGCAAAAACGGCGAAGTTGGGACGGGGATTGGTGGCGCCGGCGCCGACGGTGACAAGGATCTTGCCCTGGCGCCGCTGGATCATCTGAGGAAGTACGGCGCGGCAGGAATTGAGGACGCCGAGCACATTGGTCTGGATAAGCTCGTGCCAGTCGCGGGGGCGCTGGTCGACGAATGGACCCACGGGGCCGAGCACGGCGGCGTTGGCAATGAGAGTGTGAACGCCGCCCCAGGCTTTGGTCATACGATCGACGGCGGCGCACATTTCGTCGAAATTGCACACGTCGGCACGAAAACGAAGCGCAGTGCCACCGGCGTGTTCGATTTCGAGTTTAGTGACGTCGAGTTCGCCCTGGGACCGGCCGAGCAGACCGACTCGGGCGCCGGAGTGAGCGAAACCAATAGCGAAGCGTTTGCCGATTCCACGTCCGGCGCCGGTGATCAGGACAGTTGCATTCTGCGGGGAACGCAAAGATGTATTTTACATCGTGATGAGCATGGCAGCGGAAGCAGAGCTGTTTTCGACCATGCTGCCGATCCGCAGCAGGTCGCCCGGATCGGACGTGGCGCCGCGCAGATAGTTTTCAAGGGCGGCGGCTGGTTGTGGGTGGGCGAACAGAAAACCCTGCATCATGGAGCAACCGGCGGCGATCAGGGCGGTGCGCTGGGCTTCGGTTTCGACGCCTTCGGCGATGACGCTGAGTCCCAGACTTTCGGCCACGTCGATCATGGACTGCACGAGGCGGCGAGCGGCTGGGTCGGTATCGATGGATTGGACAAAAGACCGATCAAGCTTGATGGCATCCACGTTCAGGCGGTGGAGGCAACTGAGGGAAGAATAGCCGGTACCGAAGTCGTCGATGGAAAACCGGATGCCGAGGGCACGAAGCAGCTGCATCTGGCGCTGCGGCTCGGGGCCGCCGCCGATGAGGAGACGCTCGGTAAGTTCCAGTTCGATGCTCCACGGGGAAATACCATGGCGGACGAGACAATTCTGCACGGCCTCGGCGAAATCGGGGCGGGAGATCTGTACGGCGGAGACGTTGACGGCGACGGAGATCTGGCCGAGTCCACGGGCATGCCACTCCGCCATCTGGCGGCAAACCTCGTCGAGCACCCAGGCGCCGAGGGGAACGATGAATCCGGATGCTTCGGCAACGGGAATAAATTCATTGGGTGGGATTGACCCATGTTCCGGGTGGTTGAGGCGGAGCAGAGCCTCGAGGCCTCCGAAATGCCCGTCCGCCGCCACTTTGGGCTGGTAATGCACGGTAAACATCCGGTCGCGCAGGGCGAAATTCAATTCCCGACTCATACGAACGGAATCGAGAGTCCGGTTACGGGCGCTGAATGACAGAACGCGATTCCCGCCGAGATTCTTGGCGCAATACATAGCGGCATCAGCCTCGCGCCGCAGATCCTCAGCCTCGACGCCGTCGCCGGGAAACATGGCGATACCCACGCTGGCGGTGCCGGCGATGCTGTGGGCGTCGATTATCATGGGCCGGCAAATGGCGGCGAGAACGCGATCTGCAACCTGCTGGGCTTCGGACTCGTTGCGGATATTGGTAAGGAGGACATTAAACTCGTCCCCGCCGATGCGGGCCACGGTACCTCCGGGGCCTATCGCCTGCTGAAGGCGTTCCGCCGTTTCGATGAGATAGGCATCTCCCGCGCGGTGGCTGACGGTGTCATTGACCTCCTTGAAGCGATCCAGATCGATGAACAGGAGAGCGAGTGGGAGGGTGTTTTGGCGCGCCTCGACAATGGCTGCGGCTAAGCGATCTTCAAAGAGGCCGCGATTGGCCAGGCCGGTGAGGATGTCGTGCTGGGCCTGATACTGGAGTTCGCCGCAAAAGCGGTGGTGTTCGATGGCCACGTGGGCGAGGCGGGCGGTCGATTCGAGGAGTGTGACCGTTTCCCGTGGCGGCCTGGCATTCGAGATCGCGGTCTCAAAGAGCAGAATGGCGCCGAGCGGGGCGTGCGCTGCGCCTATAGGGTGGGTTCGGATGGCGGCCGGCGGTGGACCGTTAAGGCCCGCGGTGAAGATTGCCCAGGCGGGATCGATGTGCGGCGCGGGGAATTCGCGCGGATATTTCCAGACCTCAAACGGGACGGAATGAGGCGAGGCGAGGGCCGCCTTCCAGTCATGCGTAAAGCCGAAAGGGGAGGTGAGACGGCGATCGCAATCTTTCAGGAGGATAAGGCAATGCGAGGCCGCAGTTTCATTTTCAAGGAGCTGAGCCAGCCGATCGAGGACGGGATCAAGGGGCTCGTTGGACACGATGAGTTCAAGAATATGGTTGCGGTCCATTTCCCGGATGCGCTCGGCTTCGAGTTCGTCGGTGCGCTGGCGGACCGCGTCTTTGAGGCCCCGCTCACGGCACATGTGGCGGCGGTCACGGGTACGGATGCAGGCGAAGACAATGGCGGTCAGACCGATCCCAGCCCATGACAGGAAGTGTGACATGGGATGCACGGAGTCGGAGAATATGCGCGCGGCTGTCATCGTGAGCTGAGTTGTAAAGCGCCGGGAATGCGAGCCCTTACGCAAGGTATATCGGCCAGTCCGAGGGAAAACTTTAACGGCTGGCGGGGGAGAAGGTTGAAAACTATAGAGGAGTAGGTGAAAAACCGATCAAAAAGATCAAGGGAGGATCGGCAGGGAAGAAATGAGGGCGGATATCTGCCCCACCGGCGGTTGAGCACATCAGGGCACCGCACAACCAGGCGTCGCCGGCGAATCCGCGCACACAATTTTGCGGTGCGCCTCCGCTTCCGCCTTCAATCCAAGTTTCTGGTCCGCCACCGAGAGCGCAAGATTGGCTTCGTAATCGCGCGGCAACCGGACCAGTGTTTTCTCGAACGCCGCCTTGGCTTTGGCGAACTCGCCGCGCTCCAGCCAGTAGAACCCCTCCGCCTCGTATGCGGGCGTAAATGCGGGGTCGCGCGCCACCACGGCCTCCCATGCTGCCAGAGCCTTTTCGGGACTGCCCGCGGCGAGGTACGCATGACCCAGATCGGTCTGAACGGCGTTGTTGTGCGGATCGGAGACCGCGATGGCACGCAGCGCCGATACGGCTTCAGCGCGACGGCCCGCATACATCAATCCGACGGCACGGGCGTAGGCCTCATATTCGCGGATGCGATCTTTAGGATCGACGCGCGAACCGCCAGGCTGAGCCGACGGACCCGCCAGATAACCCAGCGAACGCAGCGCCTGCGTATTCGCCGAGGGCGCGGGCCCGGGCGTTTTCTGCGCTTCGAGGAATTCATCGACACGGTGCTTCAAAGAACGCGCTTCATCGGCACGCCGCTTGTCGAGATTAACCTTCTCTCCCGGATCGGTGAGCAGATCGTAAAGCTCGGGCTGCGGCGCTTCGATGTATTTCTTCGCGCCCGAACGGATGCCGCGCAAGGCCGCCCATCCCAGCACATCGCGTGCATAGGCGCTCTCACTGACCACCGCGTGCGCACCGCCGAACAAGCTTTTTCCCTGAAACGAACCAGGCGCGGGAACGTGGAGAAACTCCAGGATGGTCGGCGCCACGTCGATCAATCCGCCGGGCTCCGTCACGCGCTCCGCATGCGAAGCGGCGCCAACCGGCCAATGCATAATCAACGGGACGTGCAGGGTGCTTTCGTAAATGAAATAGCCGTGGCCCGATTCGCCATGGTCGCCCAGGCCCTCGCCATGGTCCGCTAGCAGCACCACCAGGGCACGATCCCACAGACCGCTCTGCGTCAGTGCCTGCTGAAATCGCCCCAGCGCATCATCCACATATTGCAGCTCCGCGTCATACCCGGCCAGTGACGCCACCAGAGGCGAATAACCCGGCAGACGATACGGCAAATGCAGATCGTACAGATGAATGAACGCGAAAGCCGCATGGTCGCGATTGGCCGCCAGCCATTGCCGAGCCGCTCGCAGGACCAGCGTGGCATCGCGTGTACTGCGCTGCGAATAAGCGTTGTCGAGCGCGGAACCCGAAGATTGAAAGGGACTGTCGTAAACGTCAAAGCCCTGGTCAAGGCCATAACGCCGATCCAGCACGACACTGCCGATGAAGGCCGCCGTTCGATAGCCCCGCGCCCGCAGAACCGATTCCAGCGTAACCGCCCCCGGCCCTACAATCGCGCCGTTCTCTTCGATATGGTTGGCGAACGGATACGTGGAAGTGAGCAGTGACGTGTGCGACGGCAGCGTGAGCGGAATCTGCGCATCGATCGCCGTAAATAGCGTTCCGCCCTTAGCCAGCGCGTCGAGGTGGGGCGTCTTGATGCGGGAATATCCGTACGCCCCCAGGTGATCGGCGCGAAGAGTATCTATCGAGATCAGGATCACCGGCGTCTGCGCGCACGCGGCATGCGCGATCAGCAGGCCGGCGGCAATAACGCGGTACACAGACGAATTATCGCGCGCTCGCAGGCAAGGCCTCCAGCATGCGCCGCGCTGCCGCCAGATTTCGTTCGGTCTGCGCGTCGTCCGGCTTGATCCGCAGCGCTGCCTCGAAATGAGTAATCGCCTCAGGCAGCCGTCCCGGCACACGCGAGAGCGCGATACCCAGATTGTTATGCGCCTCCGCATAGTCGGGCCGCAGGCGCAGTGCCGCTTCGAAATCGGCGATGGCCTCGGGCAGGCGGCCCGGGATTCTCGACAGCGCGATGCCCAGATTGTTGTAAGCCTCTGGGTAGTTCGGTTGAATGCGCAGCGCGGTCTGAAAATCGGCCATGGCATCGGGCAATCTTCCAGGCAGTTGCAGCAGCGCTATTCCCAGGTTGTTATACGCCTGCGGGAAGTTGGGCTGCAGGCGCAGCGCCGCTTCAAAATGATCGATTGCTTCCGGTAACTGCCCGGGGACTTCCAGCAAATCGTGACCCAGATTATTGTGGGCCAGCCAGCATTGCGGATTGCGCTGCAGAGTTTCCCGATAGAGCGTCGCGGAATCGCGATACATGCCGCTCTGCCGCCAGCTGAGAACGCCGAGCGCAAGCAGTAACAAGGCTTCGACTGACTTCAGCACTGAAGTCCGCTGCGCAGCCAGAGTCAAGCCCGCCGCGACGGGCACGATGATTCCGAGGTTGGCCAGATACTGGAAATGATCGGCAACGTAGGAATAGACAAACGGATACACGTTGAAGAATCCCAGCACCGGAAACAGCGTTCCCGCGAAGAACAGGAATCCCACCAGTGGGCCGCGACGGGGACGAAACACCAGCCACAAGCCAGCCGCCAGCGCCAACACTCCGATCGGGAATAAATACTGCACCCACACGCTGGAGTCCACTCGCCAGCGCGGATAGATGAAGATCAGATTTGCCGGCCATAATACGTGGCGCAGATCGAAGCAGATCACACGGCCCGCCAGCAGAAAACGGTCCAGCACATTGAGTGAAAAATCCGCACCCTGCGCGCCGATCATATTCTTCTCCACCCAGGCCGTGAAGAGCCCGGCGGACGCGCCTGCTGCGAACCAGGGCAGCAGCGGCAGGATGTCGCGTTTCCACTCCAGCCGCCCGCGCTGCCACCAGAAGACCAGCAGCAGCGCCGCCGGCAGCGTAGCCGTCACGGTCTTACTGAGCAGCGCCATCACGAACAACCCGAGCGCGAGAAAATACTGTGCGCGCCGCCGCGTCTGGTCGAAATGCAGATAAGCCAGCGCGGACCCCAGATAGAAAACCGCCGACAGCGTGCTCTTCTGTTCGGAGATCCACGCCACGGCCTCGACGCAGACCGGATGCAGCGCAAAGATGAAGCCTGCCAGCCATGCTCCCGGAATCGAGAGACGCCGCAGAATCATAACCACCAGACCCGCCGCGGCAGCGTGCAGTACGACGTTCGTCAGATGGTAACCCAGCACCGCATCGCCCCACAGCCGGTGTTCCATCCAGAACGCCGTGTGCAGAAGCGGATAATACTGCTGGGTTGCGCCCAGTTCAAACCAGATGCGCCACAAGCCGTGGAGCGACTGCAGATCGGGCCTGGTCAGGTGCCCATCGTCATCCCAGAGCAAGCTGCCGCTGAGCGCCGGGATATACGCGGCACAAGTGACACAGAAGAGCAGCGCGCCCGCGGCAAGGTCTGAAAGTCTGTTGGGATGAGATCTGGCGGGCGAGATGATTCAAGTATCTCAGCCGCCCAAAGCCTCGGCCAGCGCCGTGGTCAACAGCGGAATCACCGACAGTGTTACGATTCGGGGGTCATTCGCGCCGACGACGGTGGGAACGGTATCCGTGCGGAAAATTCGGCTGACTCCCAAATCCCACAAGCCTTCCCAATCGTTGCCGGTAAAAAGGCCATGGGTAACCATAATCTCGATGTCTTCCACACCCGCGCACAACAGTCTTTGGCAGGCCGAAATGAGCGTGGCGCCGGTATCCAGAATGTCATCCACAATCACCACTTGCGTGCCCACTTCGCCGTTAAAAGCCGCGTGCTCGATGCCGGTGTCAACGCGGTGCTTTTCAAACCAGGCAATCGCACCAGGCAGCGTCCCGGCAGCCGCGGCGAGCGCTTCGCAGCGGGCAACCGCGCCCCGATCCGGCGCCACAATAGTCGCTCCACTGAGTTGGTAACTCGCTAATGCCGTGGCAAAAATGTTCGCCGGAGAAAGCGAAATCAGCGGAATCGGAAAAAGCCGCTCGGCTTCGGAACTATGCGCATCCACCGTAATCACGCAGTTGAAACCGGATACCCCCGCCAGCTCCCCGGTCCACGCGGCGGCGAGGCTCTGGCCCCATTTGTTCTTGTCCTGACGTGAATACGCCAGATACGGCAGGACGCCGGTGATCCGCCGGGCGCCTTCCTTATGCAAAGTATGAGCGAGCAGCAGCGTGGAGAATAAATTTGCATCCGGCGGAGTAATCGAACCCAGGATCGCGCAGTCTTCACCAGCCACCGGCGTTTCCACCGCGATACACAATTCGCCATTATCGAAGCGGCGCGCACGAAATCGCCCTGCGCTTACTCGCGGTAATGACGCCTCCAACCCAGCGGTCATGCATTCGAATTCAGGAAACGCAAACAGAATCATGTGGCCGCCGCATGCCGGTTAAGCTGTCGCCGGCTCTCTTCCAGCAAGGCGCCGACCTCGGAATCTTCAACCTGGCGGAAGTCGCGATACCATTCGCCGACGGCATAGAAACGCTCGGGAATTGCCAGGCAGACCACATCGTCCGCCTCCTGCCGCAGGTGAGCGCAGGCTTGTCGCGATCCCACGGGCGCCGCTACGATTACGCGCGCGGGGTGCATGCTGCGGGCGTGGCGTACCGCTGCCACCATGGTGCTGCCCGTCGCCAGCCCGTCGTCAACCACAATGGCCGTCCGGCCCGCCAGATCGGGCGCCGGTTTGTCCCCGCGGTAAACCTGCTCGCGCCGCCGCATCTCCGCCTGTTCCCGCGCGACAATCTCTTCGACATCCTCACGCGAGATTGCCAGTTCCCGGATCATGTTCTCATCCAGAATCCGCGTCGCACCCGCCATTGCACCCATGGCCAGTTCCGGCTGCCAGGGGACCCCGATCTTGCGCGCCACGATCACATCCAGAGGAACGTGTAACCGATCCGCCACGGCAAATCCGACTGGCACGCCGCCGCGCGTGAGAGCCAACACCACTGCATTGCGACCGATCTCGCGTCGTGCAAGTTCGGCCGCCAAAAGCCGACCGGCTTCCCGGCGATCCTCAAAGGGAAGGTGCGTCATCACCGGCTCCTCCGGACAATGGAGTGCATGTGGAACGCCAATCTCACAGGGACACGCTGCGATAGCTGCGCCTCTTCAACTCCACGAAAACGCGGCTATCGCAGCATGTCCCATGCGTGAAAACGCGCAATTCACGCCATCCAGCTATTCACTTTGCTCACCAGCCGCTTTCTGATTCGCTCGGTCAAACTGCCAAATGGGTCATCTGTCGTCAGATAAGTCCAGGTAGCCCCGCGCTGCCGAGGATCCGTCCCACTGATGCGCGCCTCTTCCATGCGTCGCCCAATCTCGTCGTCAAGCCCATCCATCAGATTCCGAAACATCCCATCCACCTGCTTCAGAAACTCGAACAGCGGATCGCGCCCGCCCCACGAAACCCACTGAATCCCCGACCGCAGTTCCGTCACGCTTTCCAAATGCCCCGCCCAAAGATCGTCGATCGTGCGCAGCGCCACCAGCCGCTCGAACTCCGGCCCGTCCCACGTCAGAATCTCCTGCCGGTGCTTTTGCACAATCTGCCGCTGCCCCTCTACCGCCCCTTCGTATTTCTGCAGAAACTGGCGGATTTCGAGGTTCTTACCCTCCACAATCCGCTGCACCGATTCCGGGGTATGTCCCAGCCTCGCGATCTCTTCGCTGCCATCGCCGAAGCGCACCATAATGTCGTCCTCGAGCGACACGATAAAGCGCGAGCTTCCCGGATCGCCCTGCCGCCCCGCTCTGCCGCGCAATTGAAAATCGATGCGTCTGCTCTCGTGCCGGTTGGTGCCGATTACGTGCAGGCCACCGAGTTCCACCACGCCGTCGCCCAGCATGATATCCGTTCCCCGCCCCGCCATGTTGGTCGAAATGGTCACCGCGCCGCGCTGCCCCGCGCCGGCAATCAAAGTCGCCTCGCGTTCCTCATGCCGGGCGTTCAGCACCTGATGCGAAGTCTCCCGCAGCAGCGCGCTCAAACGCTCCGATTCCGCCACGCTCGCCGTCCCGATCAGCACCGGCCGCCCCGTGCGATGCGTGCTCTCGATTTCTTCGAGCAGCGCCTGTTCTTTCTCCGCCCGCGTGCGAAAAACGAGGTCCGGATGATCGATGCGCTGCACCGGCCGGTTGGTCGGGATCGCCTCCACCTCCAGCCCGTAGAGCCGCTTCAGTTCCTCCGCCTGCGTGGCCGCCGTGCCCGTCATCCCGCACAAGCGTGGATAGAGCGTCATCAGATTCTGCAGCGTGATCGACCCCAGAATGCGGCCCTGCGTGCGCAGCGCCACGCCTTCTTTCGCCTCGATCGCGGTATGCAGCCCGGCGGGCCAGCGCCGATCCTGCGCAATCCTGCCCTTGAACTCATCCACCGATTCGACGACACCGTCTTTCACGATGTAATCCACGTCGCGGCGCAGCAGGGCATGCGCATGCAGCGCGTCCTGCACGGCGCTCAGCAGCGAAAGATTGTCTTCGGCGAACAGATTGCCGCAGCGAAACGCCGCTTCCACCGCGTGGATTCCGGCATCGGTCAGCGACACATTTCGAAAATGCTGCTCAATAGCAAAGTGCCAACCGCTTTGAAACCGTCTGACCACGCGGTCGGCGCCGATGGCCATGCTTTCCTGATCCGCCTCGCCGCCCGCAATTACCAGCGGAATGCGCGCCTCATCGATCAATATGGAATCCGCCTCGTCGAGCAGCGCGGCTTCGAACGGCCGGTGCACCTGCTCGTCCACATGCAGCGCCAATTGATCCCGCAGGTAATCGAAACCGATTTCGTTGGCCGTCGCGTAGGTAATGTCGCACGCATAGGCGCGCTTACGATCCGCCGCAGCCATGCCCTGTTGAATGCAGCCGACGGAAAATCCGAGACGCCGATAGATCCCGCCCATCCACGCGGCATCGCGTCGGGCCAGATAATCGTTCACGGTCATGACATGGACGCCGCGGGCCGCTTTGGCAAGCCAGATCACGGCGGGAACCGCGGCCAGTGTTTTGCCCTCGCCCGTCTGCATCTCCGCAATGCATCCGTCCGCCAGAGCCAAAGCGCCGAGCAGTTGGACGTCGAACATTTCGAGCCCGAGCTCTCGTTGAGCGGCGATTGCGGCAATGGCAGTGACTTCATTAATGTCCGCCGATCGATGACACGCCGAGAGAAGTTCGTCGTCAGCCGCGGCGTCCCAGCGAGCGCGAAGCTCATGAATCGCCGCCAGTGATGCGGGTTCAACGCGCAGCCTGGGGAAGAGAAAATCGATAATCTGCGTGAATCTATTATCCCCAGGGATCGGGCGCGGGCACCGTAGACAAGCGTGTCACGCGGGTGTTTCTGTTTTACGCGTTAACCGGGATTACACAGTCATCCCGTTAGACTGATACCGGATACGGTATCAGTAACCTGTGGCGGCTCCCGACAAAACCCTCAGGGAAATGCGCCGGAATCGGAACGGCTGGCAAATCGAGGAGTTGATAACGGTGGCCGGGAGGAACGGGATCGAATGGCGTCGGCCCGGCCGCGGCGGCAGCCACGTTATCTTCAGCGCGTATCGGTGCCCGACAAACGGCCCATCAAGCCAATCTATGTCAGCCATTTCATCAATCTATTAGACGCCGCCAAGGAGGCTAAGAAAAAATGAGAGGACGAATCACGAGACAAAATCTGGAATCCTACCGGTTCACTGTTCGCCCCTTGTCGAAGCAGGAGGGCGGCGGTTACCTTGTGGAATATCCGGAGATCCCTGGCTGCATGTCGGACGGCGAGTCCATCGAGGAAGCGATCGCCAACGGCCGCGAGGCTCTTCGCGACTGCCTGGCGGTCTTCCGCCAGACGGGCCGCGAATTGCCAAGGCCGAAGGTCGAGGCCGCCCAGTGGCGTCAACGTCTGCCCAGAACGCTCTACGCGAAACTCACCGCGCAGGCCGAACGCGAGGGGGTGAGCATCAACAGCCTTGTCACAGCCATTATTGCGGAGGCGGTGGGCAGCAGACTGGCCCGCGGTTAAACCGGCGCACCGCCGAAATACCGCGCGGCTTCGGGACGAAAAAGAATCCAGGCGATCACGGCAAACAACAGACCGTGAACAGCAACCTCACTGACTGCATGAAAGGCGCTCAGTATCACGTGGAAGGCCATCCAGGCCAATGCCAGCCAGCGCGCCCAATTCTTGCCGCGCAGCATAAATGCACCAGCGATAATCGCAGCAATCTCGACCAACTCCACCCACACGCCGTCGCTCAGGTGCGAGAAAAATCCGCCCGTACCCACCGCAATATACAGCCACGAGAGGATAGTCACGGCAGGGGGCGCGCCAATTAAATTCCCACCGGCGCCAGCAGCCCCAGCCCCGCCAGCGCCGTCGCATCGTCGAGCCCACTCATCAGCCGATCCGCCAGACCCGGCACGCTCTGCGCATGCCAAAGCAACTCCGCATTGGTCCACGCCGCCTCGCGCGTAGCCCGCAGACCCCACATGGCCATCATGTTCTCCACCAGACCGATGCTCGGCAGCGCATCCCCGAGCAGCCCCACCAGCAGTTCCTTCTTCGCCTCTTCGACAATCCCATCGAGCAAATCGTTGACCTGGTCGTAATCCTGATACTGCGGCGACAGATGAACCGGCTCCATGCCGAACTCGCGGCACGTTGTATCCACGGCGAGCGGAAGATCGTGATCGATATGAGCGTTCATCCCGGCGAGCGCAAACTGAATCCGCGCCAGCCGCGTGTCATGGCGCGCGTCGAACAGCACCTGCCAGCATTTCGGCGGCGTCTGCGCCAGCGCTCCAAGATACAGACCGGCGAACACTACATCCAGCCGGGTCAGCCATGCCGGGTCGTTCCACGTATACGTCCCGGACCCGCCGCCGATACTAAGGTCCACCGCCTTCGTCACCGTCAGATACAGCCAGTTGAACCACTTCAATCCATCCGATTCGGGCAGCGCTGCATCAATGGCCGAAAATGCCGCGATCACGTTCGCAATCGAATTCACGGGCGTCGCAGCAATCGCGATCAACTGAGCGTTAATGTCTGCCATCGCAGGGCCATCCTGACTGGTTCATCCTAATATAGAACCAATGCTCGTCGAACTCGAAATTCCGCCCACCGAAACCGAGTTTGACCGCGCCCTCGAGGCCATCCCCAACCGCCCCGCCGTCTTCCTGCTCTGGCCGTCAGAAGGAAAGCCCTACCTCGCCCGCACCAACGTCCTCCGCCGCCGGCTTCTTCGTCTCCTTGGACCGCGCGGAACACCATCCCGCCTGCTCAACCTGCGCGGCGCCATAACCCGCATCGAATACTCCTTCACCGGTTCGCGCCTCGAATCGCAGCTCCTGTTATGGGAACTGGCGCGCCAACACCTCGGCGCCGATTACCGCCGGCAAATCCGCCTGCGCCTCCCACCCTACGTGAAGCTGGTACTCTCCAACCCCTTCCCGCGAACGCACATCACCACGCGCATCGGCCGCGTTCCCAATATCTATTTCGGACCGTTTCGCAATCGCTCCACCGCCGCGCTTTTCGATTCCGAATTTCTCAATCTCTTCCAGCTCCGACGCTGCCAGGACGATCTCGCGCCCAGTCCCGATCACCCCGGCTGCATGTATGGCGAAATGGGCCGCTGCCTCCGCCCCTGCCAGCAAGCCGTGGGCGTCGAGGAATATCGCGGCGAGGCCGACCGCGTTGCGGAGTTCCTGCGCACCAACGGTCATTCGCTGCTCGATCCCACCGCCACCGCTCGCGAACGCCTCAGCGCCGATATGGATTTCGAAGGCGCCGCCCTCATGCACCAGCGCCTGCGCCGCATCGAAGAAGTGCTTGGCCTGCAGGACGAAATGGCGCGCGATGTGGAGCGCCTGCATGCCGTCGCCATCGCGCCCTCTGCTCATCCCGAAGCTGTGCAATTGGGCTGGCTGCGCAACGGCTCCTGGCAGGGTTTCACGCACCTCGATTTCATCGCCGCCGACGGCCGCTCCATTTCACTCGACACGCGTTTGCGCGAAATCGCCACGTCCCTTCCGGAACGCCGCGCCAGCCCCATCGAGCGCATGGAACAACTGGCCATCGTTGCGCGATGGTTCTATTCGTCCTGGCGCGATGGTGAAATGCTGCTGGTGGACGATTGGTCGAAGATCCCCTGGCGCAAGCTCGTCAACGCTGTATCGCGGGTCGCAAGCGCGCAACGGACACCTCGTCCGAGCAGCTATTCTTCGTAACTTTGTTGGCAGTCAGCGGGACGCCGGGTGCGGCGCCCAAGCACTGCTTGCTCATGCCGAAGCCCGCAATTTCATTGTTCTCGACGGTATTGTCCTGCGCCCCCGCTTCGAGATAAATTCCGGCTGCATCGCGATGCGCCGCGTTCAATCCCATCAGATGGTTGCCGCTGATCAGGTTATGCGTCCCCTCAAGGGAAATCGCGCCCAGCACCGCTTCCGAGCATGTGTTGTCGGTTATCTGACCATCCGCGAAGCGCGCCAACCGCATGCAGATCGCGCCCGGCGCTTCCACTTCTTCAATCGGATAACCCATCTGCGCGACGCTGTTATTCGCGATGATCACCGCCGTCGCCTGGGTCGCTTGAATTGCATCGCGGGCCAACATAATAAATTCGTTTTGGAAAATGCGCCCGCGTTCGACGGAGCGCAGCGTGATGCCATTGCCGCGAATCGTCCCCAGCACGCAATGGCTGATTTCAAAATCCGCCGTACCCTCTTCGAGCGCGATCCCGCCTGTCCCATTGTTGCGGCGCTGTCCGTTAAAGCCGCCGCTGTCCCCTATACTGACGTCGCGAATGTGTACGTTATGTCCCGCATTCACAAGGATCGTGAAGCCCGCCATGCCGGTGGCTTTCAGTTGCGAGATTTCGAGGCCGGTCACCCCCTCCGCCAGGATGCCATTGTTCGCCACGGATCGCGAAAACATGGTGCCGGGCGGAGGCAGAGCACTCATACGCCCGACGGCATCGCGATTTCCATCGAGAGCCAGATCGTGGATTTTGATGTTCTTCCCGGCGGGAAATATCAGCAACGCCCTGCCCCGAAACGCAGCGGACGCTTTGATCGTAGTGCCCGCCGCGCCGTGGATCTCCAGATCGTGCGCGTCCATTGGTATCACAATCTCGCGCGTGATCTCGATCTCGCCAGGCGGCAGCGTGACGGATCCGGTCTTCGCCGCCAAAGCTTTTCGCAACGCGAGTTCCATACTCTGAGCGTGTAAGGAAACCGCGGCCAGCAACGCGGCGCAAATGATTCCCATGCGCGCCAGCAGCCGCCGTCCCAGCCGAATCTCCAGCACGTGCCCACCGCTGCCCGTCCCTTGCGGCACGCGAAAATTCACTTCCCAGCGCTCGGCCAGGGGATCGGTCCGGAACGTGTCGATATCTTCCGCCGATACCCCATCCACGCGAGCATCGAAGCTCTTGATGTCATCCACTTCTTCGATTGTCGCCTTAATCAAACCGCTCTCGATATGCTGCGGCGAGAGCAAATTCACCGCATCGCTCAGAGCAGTCAATCTCGGCACCGCAGGACCGGGCGGAATCACACGAACATACCGGTCCGGACATAACCGTTGACCGAGCCATTCGACGCGAACGGGAAGTAAACCGGTGCGCACGCCGGCGGGAAGAAAAACGTTCACCTGTGACAGACCGTTGTTGACGGCAGGGCCGATGTAGCAAACGGTGCCAGGAATCCCGTCGATGTAAACCGCAAGCGAATTTAAATCGCAATCGAACGGCAAATTCTCGATGGAGAGCGCGCAGCAAGCCAGTCGGCCGCCCGAAGGCACCGCCTGCTCGGAGGAAAACGCATTCGAAATCGCCCTGATTCGTGGGGCAGATTTCCGATCTGCCCGTCTCTCTTCTTCCCCGGGCTTCTGCCAGGTGGTCCACATATACTGCGTATCCACCCCAGTCAACACCAGCAAACGAACCCCACGCTCCCGAGTAAAAGCACGAACCTCATCCGAACCGATCCGAACCCCCTCCCAGGTGGTATACGCTTTGGACGTCTTAGGCAAACCATTGATCTGCAAATGCGCCACCCCGCCCGGCTTCAACACCCGAACCGTCTCTCGCAAATACGAAAACACCACCTCCGCGCTGGGAATATGCTGAAACACCGCATACGAATAAACAAAATCGAAGTACTCATCCGGGAACATCGACAAATCGCTCCCGCTCGCATGATGCGCAAAGGCATGAGGAACGCCCCGCAGCTTCTCTCGAGCCCGCGCAATCATCTCATCCGATACATCGACCCCATGTATCTCGCCGAAATGCCGGCTCATGGGCCGCATCAAACGCCCCGGGCCACACCCGATCTCAAGCGCGCGCACGCACCGGGGCAATCGCTTCAACTCATTCTCAAGCTCGCGCACCAGATCGGCGCCGGTAGCGAAGAACTCCTCGTCATCCTGATCGCGCCGCCCGAACGCCACAAAATAGTGCGCATCCTCACGTGCCCGCTGGTTCCATTCGGCGCGCATGCGCTCATGAACTTCCACGCCGTTATTCTACGATTTCTGCGAACTACTTCCGGGAGTCGAGCGTCTATTCTGCATGCCAGGACTCACCGATCTCGCGGCGGACCTGCGTTTCACCGCCCGTCTGTTCCGCAAAAATCCCGTCTTTTCGCTGATCGCCATAGCCTCCATGGCCCTTGGGATCGGCGCCAGTTCGGCCATTTTCAGCCTGGTCTACGCGGTCCTTCTCGATCCCTACCCATATAAAAATGCCGACCGCATCATCGCGCCCAGCTTCTTCAACAAGAGCAACCCGTTAACCGGGCAGGCGTATGCTCCCCGCGTTTCCTATACGATCCCCGATTTTCTCGCACTCCAGCGCAACAGCAAGACGCTCGAAGACCTGTTCCTGGCCGATTTCCGGCCCTTCATCGCCACCCGCGGGATACCCGATCAGGTTCGCGGCATAGCGTTTTCGCCGAACGCTTTCGATTTCATGGGCGTTCCGGCGCTGCTCGGCCGCACTTTCACCCCTAATGACATTCCTTCTCCGCAAACGCCGCCGCGCCTCGCGGTCATCAGTTACCTGTTCTGGCAGCGCCATTACAATCGAGATCCGCAGGCCGTCGGCAAGCAACTGGAACTCGATCATCAGCCGTACACCGTCATCGGCGTCCTGCCGCCCCGATTTACCTGGAACGACGCCGAGGTCTATGTGCCTCTGGCCATGGTTCCCGATACACAGCGCACGATTCCCACCATGGCCCGTATCAAAGCCGGTCTGAAGCTCGAAGCCGCCGACGCGGAACTGCAGGCCGTGACGGAACGCTTCGCGAAACGGGCTCCGGAGGGAGTTTATCCAAAAGACTTCCGCTTCCACGTACAGCCGCTCAACATTTACCTTCTTGGAAAGTTTCAGGGCACGTTGTTGATCCTGCTCGCAGCCGTCGGCTTCCTGCTGTTGATCGCCTGCGGTAACGTTTCCATCCTGTTGCTGGCGCGGGCGGCGGCGCGTCAGAAGGAAATCGCGGTACGCGTGGCATTGGGCGCGGCGCGACATCGAATCGTGCGGCAGCTTCTGACCGAATCCGTGCTGCTTTCGCTCGTGGGAGGCATCATCGGCATTGCACTGGCCTATGCCGGGGTACCGCTGCTGGTGGCGCTGATGCCCGACTATTCCGTCCCACACGAGGCGGCCATTCAGGTGAACGGAGCGGTGGTGTTGTTCACTCTTGCTATCGCCGTGCTCACCGGAATCCTCTTCGGCATGGCTCCCGCATTCCAACTCGCGAAGACGGACGTCCGCGATGCCATGCAGGACACGGGCCGCGGCTTCGCCGGCAGCACACGAGCGGGCAAGACACGCAGCGCGCTGATCGTGGTTGAGGTCGCCCTGACCATGGTGCTGCTGGTGGGCGCCGGCATCGCCATCCGGGGCTTCCTGGCGCTGACCGCGACCCACCTCGGCTTCGAACCTTCCAATGTGCTAACAGTGTCGATGAATCTGCCGGCTGGCTCCTATATGAGCTGGGAAACGCGCGCGGCGCATCTGAACCGCATGCTCACCAGGATTCAAACCACCCCGGGAGTCGTTGCGGCTGCGGGAACACTGACCGGCATACCTCCTTACATAGGCTTCAACGGAGACTTCGAAATACCTGGACGCCCGAACGGAGGCCCCGATCAGAAGACCCGCATCGGTCTGATCGCGGGCGATTATTTTGGCGCGCTCCGGGTTCCGGTGCTCCGTGGCCGCCTGTTCTCGCAATCCGAGATGGTGCGTGCCATGCGCGTCGGCTTGATCAACGAGGAGATGTCGCGCAAGTACTGGCCCGGTGGCAACCCGATCGGCACGAGGATCCATATCGGGATTCTCAATCTCAAGGGAAATCCACAGGTTCTGAAAGGCCCCAATCCCGATGAACCCATCGAAATTGTCGGCGTGGTCGCAACCATACGCAATCAGGGTTTAACCCAGCCCACGGAGCCGGCCATCTACGTCCCGTGGACCGTCCTCTCGCCGCCCGGCGCCAATTTTCTGATACGCACCACAGGCGACCCGCACAAGGTGGTGAATGCCCTGCGCGAACAGGTGCGCGCCGAAGACCCGGACCAACCGCTAACGCAGATATTGACGATGGATGAACGCATGCGGGCCGAAACTGCCTATCCACGCTTCAGCACCACGCTGTTCAGCATCTTCGCCAGCGTGGCTCTGCTGCTCGCGGCGTCGGGTCTGTATAGCGTCGTATCGTATGTGGTGGCGCGGCGCACCCACGAATTCGGCATACGCATCGCCCTCGGAGCCGGCGCCGCCGACGTGCTGCACCTGGTGGCCGGGATGACCGCACGGCTCATGATCATCGGCATTCTGATCGGCCTCGGCTGCAGCCTGGCGCTCAATCGTGTGATCGCCAATTACGTCATCGGATGGGATCCGAAAGACCCTGTGGCATTCGTCGCCGTAATCGCGACGCTCTTCGGCGCAGCCCTCCTAGCGTCCGCACTTCCGGCGCGGCGCGCGATCTCCATCCAGCCTATGAACGCCCTTCGGCATGACTAAGCCGGCTTAGCCCCCAGCGGGCGTGTTCGGCCACCACTTCATCCTCCGACGACGCCAGTTTCTCCAGGGGAGCGCGGAATTTCACCAAGCCTGAATTTCCCATGGCGACAGCGACGTTGCGCAGAAATCCTCTGTATTTCGTTCGTGTTACCGGTGTTCCATGAAACATCTGCCTGAACTCGACTTCGGTCAACGAAGCCATCCGCTCCAGCGGGGGAGCGAACAGCTCATTGTCGCTGTCGTCTGACCGACACCGTCTGCCATTCCACGGACACACGTCCTGGCAAATGTCGCAGCCGAAGACGTTCTGCCCCATTCCAAGTCGGTTTTCAGCGGGAATTGAGCCTCGCAACTCGATTGTGAAGTATGAGATACAGAGCCGGGCATCAAGTTCAAATTGACCCTGCGCCGAGGGAACGATTGCCTTCGTCGGGCAGGCGTCGATACAGCGTGTGCAGGTCCCACACCGATCCGGAGGAGGCGCGTCCGGCGTCAGTTCGAGGGTGGTCAATAACTCGCCCAGAAAGAACCACGATCCCACCTGCTGATTGATGAGGCAGGTGTTTTTGCCAATCCACCCCAACCCCGCACGCCGCGCCAACGAACGTTCCAGAATGGGCGCGGTATCGATGCAGGCACGCCAACTGAACATTTCCAATTCCAATAACTTACCGGCCAACTCCTCAATCTTTGCTCGAACCACAACGTGATAGTCTTCGCCCCACGCATACCGCGCAATCCATCCACGCTCCGGATCCGAAAACTCGGTGGAATAGGGCTCCGGCCCGTCGTAAAGCATCCCCACACAAATCACGGATTTGACCCCCGGCAGCAGGTGCTCCGGATGGTTCCGGACATCCGCGCGATGATCCGTCAGGTATCGCATCTCCCCCGCCAGCCCGCGATCCACCCAATCCCGGAAACGAGCGAAATCAGGCACCGGATCCGGCGGCGCCACGCCGGCCAGAGCGAAACCGCATTCCGCCGCTAAGTCGCGGACCAGACGGCTACTTATGCGCGGGACAACATTGGCACATTGCATGCTCTTACCCCTATCCTGAAAAGGGCTTAACCGTTCAATCCCAGTTTGCCCCATTGGACCCCGATCCGACGCAGTTCCATGATATTGTTTCGAGCGTGGCTCTTATATTGTCGTAAGTTAATAAGAACACTGGCAGACGAGCCGGTGCCCACGTAGAGGAGACATCTGAACGATGCACAAACCGATCAAGTACGTCGAAAAGGCAGTCACGGTAGCCGCCGGATTAGGATGGCACGCCTTCAACGCCATCAATTCCATCAAGCCCAACCCGTCGTTCACGCCCAAATGGTCTGAAAAACCCCTCCTCAAATCCTGGGAAAAACAGAAGCCGCCACTCGGCTGGCCCCGTACCACGGACTCCCTCTGTCCCAAATGCGTCCCCGAGATCCGCAATAAAATCGTCAACGGCGAAGTGCCGGTCGAGATCCTCCGCAACCAAAAGGTCGGCGAAATTAAAGCGCAGATCATCGAGCGCGACGGACAGATCCTCATGGTAAAGGATTGCCCCATCCACGGCCACTTCGAAGACGTGATGGCGATGGACCCGGCGTTCCTCGAACACATCGAGCGCGTGTTCCCCGGCCGCGACATCCGCGCCCACGCCGACAAAGCCCTCCACAATCACGGTTCGAGCACCGTGACGCACGGCCGCGGATCGGTCCTCACCATCGATCTCACAAACCGCTGCAACATGATGTGCGACCCCTGCTTCATGGATGCCAACCAGGTCGGCTTCGTCCACGAACTGAGCTGGGAAGACATTCAGACCATGCTCGACAACGCCATTTCGATCAAGCCGCGGCGTCAGATGTCGGTGCAGTTTTCAGGCGGTGAGCCCACGCTTTCGCCGTACTTCCTCGACGCGGTGAAATATTCCCGCAAGGTCGGCTACAACAGCGTGCAGGCCGCCACTAACGGCATCGAGTTCGCCAAAAGCCCCGAGTTCTGCCGTCAAGGCCGCCGAAGCGGGTCTCCGTTATGCCTACCTGCAGTTCGACGGCGTCGGCAACGCGGCCAACTCCCACCGCGCCATCGGCAATCTGTTCGACGTGAAGCTGCGCGCCATCGAAAACCTGCACTCGAACGGCGTCGACATCGTCCCCGTCATCACCATCATCAACGGCGTCAATAACGAGCAGGTGGGCCGCGTAATCGAATTCGCCCTCGACAATCCCAAGAAGATTTCCTTCCTCTCGTTCCAGCCGGTTTCCTTCACGGGCCGCGATGAAGAGATTACTCCCGAACGCCGCCAGGCTCAACGGTATACGCTGTCGCACCTCGCGCACGACGTGAAGAACCAGGTCGGCATGGGCGAGCCTACCCGCGATTGGTTCCCCATCTCCTTCATGAGCACTTTCTCCGATTGGGCCGATCTGATCCACGGACCCAACGCCGATTGGGGCCAGCTGAGCTGCGGCTGCCATCCCAACTGCGGCACCGGCATGGCCGTCATGATCGACAAGGAAACCAAGGAATTCCGCCCCGTCACCGCGTTCCTCAACGCCGAGCAACTGGCGAAGGACGTGGCTGCGGTTAACGACGGCGCGCGCAGCAAGAAGATCTCCATCTTGGTGTGGCCTTAGCGCTGCTTCGCAATTACGATCCCATGCAGGCGCCCAGCACCTTCAAGCTGAGCGACCTTCTGCAGAAGTTCGACAAATGCTTCGGCGCCACAGGCCGGAATTACGGCAAGGTCACCCCGGATCGCACCTTTGAAGACATCGAGAAGCGCCGCAAAGATCGCTGGAACTTCCTCTTCATCGCCGGCATGTGGTTCCAGGATCTGTTCAATTACGACTTCCGCCGCACCGAGCAGTGCATCATCCCCTACGCCACGCAGGAAGGCGAAATCAGCTTCTGCGCTTATAACACGGGCGTGGGCTGGCGCAATATCGTCGAGAAGATGCACATGACCGCGACCCTGACCAAGTGGTATGAGGAAAAGGGTCGGCATGAAATCATCGCCGGCGGTAAGAACGTCAATCTGCCTTCGAAGGAGCATTCGCTCGTCCTCAATCAGGACGCGGTGAACGCCGGCATTCAGCACGATCTGGACGACAAAGGCATTGCCAAGACGGCGCGTGAAGAGAAACTCCGTAAGCGCAACACGGAGATGGCGAAGAAGGCCGCCGAGGATGCCCGCATGGCGAAGCTCTACCGCGAAGTGATCCTGAAGGAAAAGCCGGTCGAAGCGGGATTCGTACCGCTCAACGCACTGAAGCCAGTCGAAAAGGAACAGAAGGAAGAAGTCGGCTCCTTCGGTGACTAATGTGGGACAGGCGCTTCCGCCTGTCCATGCGGTCTCGCACCAGTTCGTGCCGGGCAGATTGCCCGTCACTCTCCTGTTGCTGCACGAAACGGGAGGCGATGAGAACGACCTGTTACCCGTCGGCCGCGCTCTCGCCCCAGGCGCGGCCCTGCTGAGTCCTCGGCTCGCTGCCACGCGCGCCGAAGAATTGGCGAAGTGGATCGGCGTCGCAGCCCAGGAGCACAGCCTGGACCCCGCGAAAATTTACGCGCTGGGCTACTCCGATGGAGCCGACCTTGCCATCGCCACGCTGCTCCTCCATCCGGGCGTAATCGCGGGCGGCGTGTTACTGCGACCCACCAGAATGTTCAGGCCGGATCCGCTCACCAACCTCAACAACACACCGATCCTGATCGTCGCGGGAGTAGGCGATACGCGAACGCCGCCCAGCGAATCCGAAGCCATAGCCCGATTGTTGACTCAGGCGGGAGCGGCAGTGGATTTCGCCGTGCAGGAAGACGCGGACCACCATCTCACACCGCACGATTTTGCGCTGGGCAAAAAATGGTTTGCGCAACAGATCACGGGCGCTTGAGAACTTCGTTCAGAGAACCCTGCCGGTAACCTTCCAGGTCGAGCGTCACATACTTATACCCGAGTTGTTTGAAAATCGCCGTCAGCTTGCCGGCGATTTCCAGATTCAGAGCCTTTGGCAGTTCTTCCGGAGCAATCTCAATACGCACCAACTCGCCATGGAAGCGCGTGCGGAATTGCCGGAACCCGAGAGCCTTCAGTTCTTCCTCGCCGATCTCCACGGTCTTGATGTTTTGGATCGTCACCGGCGTGCCATAAGGGATGCGCGAACTCAGACAGGCGGAAGCGGGGCGGTCCCACGTCGGCAGGCCTGCACGGCGCGATAATTCGCGAATCTCCGCCTTCGTCAACCCGACGTCGACCAGAGGCGCCTTCACCTCATGCAATTTCGCGGCGCGCTGCCCCGGCCGGTAATCGCCCAGATCGTCCTGATTCACCCCATACACGATATGTGAAAAACCGCGCTCGCGCCCGATCGTTTCGAGCACCGTGAACAACTCATCCTTGCAATGGAAGCACCGGTTCAAGTCGTTCTTAATGTAATCGGGATTATCGAACTCATGCGTCTCCACATACTCATGCCGGATATCGAACTGCCGCACGAAAGCTTCCGCGTCGCGTTTATGCGAAGCCGGAATGGATGCCGAATCCGCCGTGATGGCAAGCGCCCGATCTCCCAGCGCCTGTTTGGCGGCCCAGGCCAGATAAGCCGAGTCCGCGCCGCCGGAATAGGCCACAATCGCACTACCCATGCCGCGAAGCAGTTCGATCAGGCGGGCTTCCTTCGCATACAGCAGACCGCGTTCGGCGGCCACCAGCGTCGTCATAATTTCATGATAGTGGATGGAAAGCCCGGAACCAGTCCGGGCCCTCTAGCGCTCTCCCTGTGTAGTCAAAAGCTCGCTCTCCGCCGAATCCGTCGAGGAAGTACCCCATACGGTGCTGGTCCCCCAGACCGTACTGAATCCCAGCATGGAACTGGTACCCCATACCGTGCTCGTTCCCCATACTGTGCTGTTCACTTCAACCGTACCCGAACCCCAGACCGTGCTCGAATTCGAAATGACGTTCGAACCCCACACGGTGCTCGATCCCCAAACCGTGCTCGATCCCCAAACCGTACTGACGCCGCTCACGCCATTCAATGACACCGTGCCGAACAACCAGTTGTAGACTACCGTGGGCGACTTTGCCGAAAAGCCTGCCGGCGGCACCGCGGTCATCCTACTGTACGCCGCCATATCCACCTCGCCCGCGCCGATGGTGAAGATGTCGTAGTAGCTGGTATAGCTGGCTCCCGTCGTCGGATCCACTGCGGTGCTGCTGGCAGGGAAGTTATTCTTCGATGAGGTCAACATCAGTGCCGCTTTCACCTGATCCGGCGTCCACGTGGGATGCTGCTGCATGATCATAGCCGCCATGCCGGAGACAATCGGCGTCGCCATGCTGGTTCCGCTCAGTGTGAAGTAGTTGCTGGTTCCCACCTGGTTAGCGGGATATGCGTTCGAAAGGGTGAGTCCTGGGGGCAGCGTCGAAATCACCAGATTGCCCGGCGCCACCACGTCCGGCTTCACATAGTGGTCGAACAGTGTAGGACCTTTCGAGCTGTAGCTGGCAATCAGGTCGTCCGTGCGAACGGTGGTCCCGTTGTCCTTAACCGCGCCCACGGTGATCACGTACGGATCGTTCCCGGGAGCGGCAATCGTGCCGTACCCGTCGATTCCATTTGTATTGTCGCGGCCATCGTTGCCCGCCGCCACCACCACCGTGATACCTGCCTTCCATGCCTTCTCAACCGCCACGCACAGCGGATCGAGCGCCGCCGATTCATACACCGGACGGCCCAGCGAAAGATTGATCACCTTGATGTTGTACTGGCTCTTCAGCGATATCGCCGCATTAATCGCCTGAATCACCGCCGCGTCGGTACCATTTCCGTTCTGATCCAGCGCTTTCAGGCTGATGATATTGCCCTCAAGGATTGTGCCAAGGTAATTGGTCCCAAAGCCGTTGCCGGCGAGAATACCGGCCACATGCGTGCCATGCCCGTATTGATCGGCAACCGGCCCGCCGGTGAAAGATTGCTGATAGACAACACGGTTATTGACCTGGCGCCACGGCGCTCCGTCTTCGAAATCGCCCAACTCCGTTACCCCGCTGTCGATCAGGGCAATGCCGACGCCCACGCCGGTCATCCCCAGCGAGTAGCCGTCGGTCACCGAATTAACCGTACCCGCCGTGATGTTGTCGAACGTACCCCGCAGCGCCCGGTTGGGCGTCACGTAAGCCACATCCGGATCGCTCGCCAGGCTGCCCAGCGCCGACACCGGTACCGTGTAGTGGGCGCCCTGGATGAAATCCATCCGGTGGTTCAGTTTTCCACCGAGCGTGGCCACTCTCTGATGATGCGCCTCCGTCGGCGCGACCTTGTATTGGACGATGACTTCTACGCTGTCGGTCGCCCGCCCGTTCGCCGTCTTCTCCGGTTTCAGCTCCGGTGAGAGCTTTTCCGTTCCCCCCCATGCGACTGCGCTCGATACTATCGCCGCGCAGATTATCGCGATCAGCCGTTGTGTTCGTTTCATGAAAACCTTCTTCCCGGCGACCCTGACAAGATCCCCCGGTCATGCTCTAACTTTACGGACGCCTGATTTTGTAATTCAACGCTAACGACTGGAAAGGAGTACCCGGACTTTACTTCGGTTAATAGTGCTTTAGTTTGGGCGGTTTGGCGTCCGGTTCGAGGATCCAGGCGGTTCGATCGGGATAATAGCGCATCAGTTTCGCGTCCTCGTCCGCGCCCAGATCCAGCGCCCAGACTACACTCGCGCCATCGATATCGGCTGCGTTATGCACCCATTCGCGCAGGATATTGGCCGGCCCATAGTGCACGAAAACCAACTGCTTACCCGGCGCCTGCGCGAGCTGTTTACCGATCGCCACACGCCCTTCCGCATCGCCGAAATTCACGTAGTCCCAACTCTCGTAAGGATCGGTCGCGACGAACAAATCTTCGTTGCCAATCAGATGTACACCGTACCAGAACACGAAATGAACCACGCAAAGCAGCCCCACCAACCGCGCCGCATCTTGCCCCGCCGCCATTCCCCGCAAGCGCACCGAGCTTAATCGCGCGATGCCGTTCACAGAGATCAGCACGAACAGACAAGTCACTGCCGCGATGTAATGCGGGTAGTAGTAGGGATAGATATTGGTGCCGAGCACAAAGATCGCGATCGAAGCGGCCGCCCACAAATAGCGGCGCCGGCGCAGCGCGGGCAGGAAAAACAATAGCGCCACATACAGCGGCGCGAGGAAGAAAAAATGCAGAAAGCGAATGCGGCCGGCCAGGCGCAGCAGATACGTTCCGATGGTTTCGGGCTGGTCGCCATGCACATCCGACTGCGCCGTGTAATCCAGCCGTTGTTCGCCCGTCAGCTCCCGGTACGGCACGGGCATCTTCTGAAACGTGAAAGAAGCGGGTATGCCGTACTGATAGCGGCTGAGCATATAAGGCAGGGTCGTCCAGCTTCCGGTCACGGCCTTGTTCTGCAAGAGCGTGAGGCCGAGCGAAGGCAGCGCGGCCAGCAGAGCCACGCCGATCAGCTTCCGGCGAATCGGCAGCAAGGCCGGCAAGATACAAATCGCCAACAACACGGTTTCAAAAGGACGCGTCAACACCTCCAGTCCGACGCCGACGCCCAACAGCACAGCATCGCGCCGTGTTTCCGATCTCCAAAGCCGCGGCAACGAACCAAACACCAGGCATCCCGCAATAGCCGACACCGCCCCGCCCCAGTAGATATTCATCCACTGATTCAGCGGCCCGAACTCCATTGCCGCAAGGACCCCGCCGGCCAGCGCCCACATCGGCGTCACCCACGCGCGCAGCATCCAGTAGCACAGCGCGCAGAACGCACCCATCGAGAGCGCCACACCCATCCACGGCAAGCCGAGCCATTCTCCGATCGCCAGCACAATTCCCTGCCCCAGGGGAAAAATGGAACTATAGGATGGCTCCTGCAGCACGAACACGGTTTCGAAGAACCTATGCATAGGGTGCACCGGGTTCGCCAGCCGGAAGTGCGCCAGCGTGTCGCCCAGCAGCAGGTAACTGAAATCATCGGCCACTTGCGGGATGGGCACGCGGTCATGGGGCAGCAGCGCCAGCCGCAGCAGGATCGGCAGTGCGCCCACGAGCGCCATCGACCACACCGGTCTCTGCGCGAGGCGCCGCGCCAGCACTTCGATCCGCGTACGCAGCACGATTCCCGCCACGAGCAGAGTCGCCAGACCGAGTTCGACAAAATCGGCGAGGCCGAAGCCCAGGGGATTCTGCAGCGGCAGGAAATAACGCAGAAGACGGAAAATATTCATCGAAGCCCGCGCGGGCGCAAGACTCCCATTATTCCAGCCGCCTTTCCTGAATGCTATGCTCAGACCGAAGGCGGAACTGTGTCGGTTCGAAATGCTTTTTGGTTTCCGGTTTGCGCGCTGGCGTGCCTCGGCACTCTCTGCGCCTTTCAAAAACCTTTCCGCCAATACCCCGGCACCGAATACACCGAGTTCGAAACTCCGGCCGACTGGCAGCAGCCCGGCGAATTCATCTTCGCCCGCATGATGTTTCCCGGCGGCGGCCCCGGCATCGATGGCTATTATCCGCGTTTCCAGGGCGACTGGCGTCAGGGCCTCTCGCTCTGGACTCAGGACTACCCACGCGCCGACCGGCACTTCTCTCTGGCCCTGCGCCGCCTGACCCGCATGAGCGTGCGCTCCGTGGAACAGCCCGTGAACCTCGATGAGAACGAAGAGTTCGATCTGCCTTGGCTCTACGCCGTACAGGTGGGCGAATGGGGCCCGACGCAGAAGCAGTGCCTGGAGCTACGGGAATTTCTGCTCCGTGGCGGCTTTTTCATGGCTGACGATTTCCATGGCAACCACGAGCGCCAGGTCTTTCTCGATTCCATGAAGTTGGTGTTCCCCGACCGGCCCGTGGTCGAGATTCCCGACGGCGATCCCATCCTCCACACGGTTTACGATTTATCCGAGCGCATTCAGATTCCCGGCCAGGCCCACATCCGCGCTGGCTGCAAGAACTGCGGCGATGGAGGACGCGGCGCCCACTGGCAGGCCATTTACGACGATAATGGACGCATCATGATCGCCATCACTTATAACTCCGATGTAGGCGACGCCTGGGAATTTGCCGACGACGCGACTTATCCCGAGAATGCGGCGTCAAGCGCCATCCGCATCGGGGTGAATTACGTCGTCTACGCCATGACCCATTAAAATTCTCAGCCGTGCGGTTAGTAGGGCAGGTTGGTAGGGGTACCCTCTGGGTCCGACCGAATTGGTAATCGGCCTCTACGAGCACGCGCCATCTCACCGGCCAACGCGATGCCGGCCCCGCCCAAGTCTTGGGTTTCGATTGTCCGGGTGAGGCTTCGCGGGCCGCGTGTTCTCATTGTTCTATGACTCCAACGGGCCCGGAGAATGCAATGGTTTCCGCGGCTCCCTCCGCCGGTAGTAAACGCTTACTGCCATGGCTTGTCGCAGTGGCGTTCTTCATGGAGTCGCTCGACACCACCATCCTCAATACAGCCGTGCCGGCGATCTCAGCCGCCCTCCACGTCGGGCCTCTCAGCATGAAAGCCGTGCTGGCCAGCTACACGTTGAGCCTTGCCGTATTCATCCCCATCAGCGGCTGGGTGGCGGACAGATTCGGTACGCGCCGCGTGTTCGCCACAGCCATCGGGCTGTTTACTCTGGGTTCCTTCTTATGCGGCATAGCGAGCGACATCCATATACTCGTAGCCTGCCGCATCCTGCAGGGCTGTGGCGGCTCCATGATGGTGCCTGTAGGTCGGCTCACGCTGGTGCGGGCGTTCGCGAAATCCGATCTTCTCCGCACCATGAGTTTCGTTTCGATACCGGCCCTGATCGCTCCCATGCTGGGGCCCATTGCCGGCGGCCTGATCGTTGACTACCTTCACTGGCGCGTAATCTTCTTCCTCAACATTCCCATCGGTCTGATCGGCCTGGTTATGGTCTATCTGCACCTGCCCGATTACCGCGAAGAGACACATCCACTCGATACAGTTGGGCTGATCCTCTTTGGCTCGGGGATCGCCCTGCTGTCTTACGTGCTGGAAGTCTTCGGGGAGCACACATTAAGCGTTACAGAAATCCTGGGACTGTTGGCGATTTCTCTGACGTTGCTCGCGGGTTATTGGCTGCACGCAAAAACGCTGGCGTTTCCCCTGCTCCAACTCGGCTTATTCAGGATTCGGACCTTCCGCGCGGCGGTCGCCGGGAGTTTCTTTACGCGTCTGGGTATCGGAGGAGTGCCTTTTCTCTTGCCCCTGCTGTATCAGGTTGGCCTCGGATTCACTCCGGTGCAGTCGGGTCTGCTCATCATGCCGCAGGCTCTTGCGGCCATCAGCGTGAAGGCGGTCCTGCCCAGTCTTTTGTCGGCCATCGGATATCGTTGGGTGCTGATCTCGAACACCATCATTCTGGGTCTGCTGCTGCTGCTGTTCGCACCATCGGTCTGCATACGCCGGTCTGGACGATTGTGCTGCAGGCCTTCCTGTATGGGGCCTTTACGTCGTTGCAGTATACGAGCATGAACACGCTGGTCTATGCCGACACTACAGACCAGGAGAGCAGCGCCGCCAGTTCCATCGCGAGCACCATGCAACAGATGTCGATCAGCTTCGGCGTCGCGACGGCGGGATTGGCGACGGCGTTTTTCGTTCCCGGTACAAGCCAATCCGGTCCATCCGGGATGATTCACGGCATTCACAAAGCGCTCATCGCGCTCGGAGTACTGACGCTTGTTTCAACGATCGTCTTCCGCAGCCTGAGGCCGGGGGATGGGGATGCCGTGAGCCACCCGACAGCCTTCCATCCGGGTGGCTAAACGCCGATAATGTGCGGCGTTCTACGGTGCGTAATGCGTGAAGACGAGGTCGCTGGCTTTGGCCTGATTATGGCAGGGAAAGCAGGACTTCATCGACGCCGGCGCGGCTGGTTTGCCGTTGACGAAGGTGGCGAATCCCCAGCCGCCCGTGGCGGCGTATTTCGTGGAGTCTTTGACCATAAACTGAATGTTCGTGGGGGCGCCAGGGACAAAAGACTGGGCCTGGCCAAAAACCTTGTTGTTTTCCGCCGACGGGACGTGTGCATAGTGCAGCGCGGCGATGATGGTTCCATTCGGATAGGGAAGCGTCCCCGCGCGGTAGGCCTTGATCGCCACATCGTTACCCAAAATGGCGCCGATACTGTTCAGATTGCCCGCTTCGTGAGAGACGGAGATCAGCGTCCAATCGCGGTAGCCGGAGGGAATTTCTGTGACGTAGGGTGCGGCGGCGGAGTCATCGGCGTGTAAAGATGCCGGCACCGTAAACGTGACAATACCCGCCAGAATTGCAACCGCAACCAGCAGCAGAGTGATCCTTTTCATAGTGGTTCCTCCTTCAGGAAGACTATGCCTCCCACGTTACGCCGATTAACCTGTCAGCGGAATGAAAAATGGAGAGTTCTCAAGTAATCACTTCAGTTGGAAGCGATATCCCCTGTTAGTGGTATCGGAGATTGCTGGTCCGTGTCCGAGGCGAGTAACTAAATTAAACATAAGATGAGCGCATTCAACTGGATGCAATTTCTGCATACACACGACTGTTAATTCCACGTCATGCTGGCGTCATTATCCGGGCCTAGGATGAAACCTTCAGCCACAAAGAAGGAGAACGATTTATGTCCGGGAAAATGTCTCGCAAGCGTTCAGGAATTAACCATTTGCATCTGCTCGCCGGTTTGCTGGCAATGGCGTTGAGCGTTCCAGCGCTGCCCGGTCAGTCGGTGCCGTTCCCGACTTACACGGTCGGCGAGAACCAGAGCCAGTCGAAGGGCCCGTCCTACGCGACGACCTTGCCTGACCCCTGGGTCGTCAGCAATGGCCAGATCATCACGCCCGCCGGTACCCAGGTTTACCTCGGCACCACCACCCGCGCCAAAGCGGTGGCGCTGAATCCTAACACCAAAACGCACACCGCCGCCGTCCTGCAGATGAGCGCTCCGCAGGCTGTCACGATTTTCAACACGCAGACCGGCGCGGTCGTGCAGACTTACAGCCCGCCCTATATGTCTGGCACCACGACTAAGTCGGACTCAGACGGCAGCCATAACGGCATTACCTACACGCCGGATGGGTTGCACCTGCTCTTCAGCCAGGACGGCTATAACGGCCCCAGCAGCTACGTCACCATCGCCAGCGTCGATCCGAACACGGGCATGATCACATCCACTGGCGGCTCGAATCCCTTCCCCACGCAAGTCGCCGTTCCGATGGACGTCAACGCCGCCGGCAATCTGAGCAACGCCACATGCTTCCTGACCAGCCCTCCGGGGACCACGGGCAGCGTTGAAATTCCCTGCGGCCAGACCGTTTCTCTGGTCTCGGACGGTACGTCGACCTCCTATCCTATGGGCATCGCGATCTCGCCCGATGGCAAGACCGCCTACGCGGTGCTGAACACGAACGATACGCTGACCAGGATCGACCTGACGGCGGCGACTCCGAAGCAGGGTGCTGAAGTCCGCGTCGGCAACGTCCCGCACAGCGTGGTGATCTCGGCTGATGGCACCACCGCCTATGTCTCGAACGAAGCTGGCCGGATTGCTACCGAAGGGGACTTCCAGGGATACTCCAACGGCACCCCGGTCGTCGCCGCGTTTCCGACCGGGTCCACGGCAACCGGAACCGTCTCCGTAGTCAACCTCGCCTCTTTCACGGTCACAGCCACCATCCCAACCGGTCTGCATCCTACCGGTATGGCGTTCTGGAACAACTACCTGCTGGTCGCCAATGCTTACAGCGACAGCATCTCGGTCATCGACACGAGCGTCAACCAGGTCGTGACCACGATCCCCCTCGGGCTGCCGATTGCCGTGCCTGGCGATCCCAATCCTGCTTACGGCGCCGGACCGAACTCAATTGCCGTCGACTCCGTGAATAACGTCGCCTACGTGGCGCTTTACAATGCCAACGCGGTCGCAGTGGTCTCCCTCACCGGCGGCGGTTCCTTGCTGGGCATGGTTCCGGTGGGCTATGCACCGAGCTCGGTTGTGCTCGATACAGCGGACAACGCGCTGCTGGTTGCCGACGACAAGGGCATCGGCACCACAGGCTATGGCGCGATGCCCCCGCCGACGAAAACGGCCGAAAATTCCTACGGAACATACCAGGGTGCAACCAGCCTCAACACCCACCAGGACCTTGGCACCGTGAGCATCATCCCCGTGCCGAAACTGTCCGACCTGGCGGCGTACACCCCGGTGGTCTTCGAGAACAACCACTGGGATCTGTCTGAGAATATCTATTCGGCCGCAGGCGGCGGCCCCCAGGCCATGCCCCTCGCCATCCCGGAAAGGATCGGCGACCCTTCGAAGATCCAGCACATCTTCGTGATCATTCGCGAAAATCGCACTTACGATCAGATCCTCGGTGACGTGACCGGTGGCAACGGCGCCGCGTCCCTGGCAGTCTTCGGCGGCACGGTCACGCCCAACGCGCACGCGCTGGTGCGGCGCTTCCCGCTGCTCGATAACTTTTACGACCCGAGCCGGCAGTCGGCGGACGGTCACAACTGGATCGTGCAGGCCATGGCGCCCTACTCAGATGACATCCAGTCGCCGGACTGGCTCCGCGACTATCCATCGAACGGCGGCGATGCGATTGCCTACCAGAAGAGGGGCCATCTGTGGGACGTGGCGGCACAGGCCGGCGTAACCTTCAAGAACTATGGCGAGTACATCGAGTACAACTCGTTCCTGACGCCAACCGGCTCTACCTCCGAACCGCAGTGGATCGACTTCTACAACGACACCGTGGCTTACGAGTCCGGCGCGGAGCGCCAGCTCTACAACTACAACACGGTCGCCTCGCACTCCCCGCTCCCCAACCTGATCGACAACACAGTCCAGAACTACCCGCAGTTCGATCTGGGCATCCCTGACCAGTTCCGCTACGATATCTGGGCACAGGACTTCGCCAAGGACGTGAGAGACGGCACAGTGCCCCAGCTGGAGTTCATGTGGATCAGTTCCGACCACACCGGCGGCCCACCCACCGCGCAAGCTATGCAGGCCGATAACGACCTGGCCCTGGGCCGCTTTGTCGATGCCATCAGCCATAGCCCTATCTGGTCCTCTTCGGCCATCTTCGTTGAGGAAGACGACGCGCAGAACGGCGTCGACCACGTGGATGGTCACCGCAGCCCCGGCTATGTCATCAGCCCATTCGTCAAACAGCAGGTGAATCCCGATGGCACCGGGGCCGGCGTAACCGAAGACGGCACCTTCTACACGCAGGTCAACATGACCCGCACGATCGAGCAGATCCTCGGTCTGACGCCCATGAACCAGTTCGACCTCGTGGCTTCGCCGATGACGACGATCTTCATCGACAACCCGCCCCCGCAGAACTTCTTGCCGTGGACGCACGTGCCGAACGTGATCCCGCTGAATACGGGCGTTACGCAAAAGCCCAGTCAGCCCATCCCGGCCGCGCGCCATGCGATCCGGGCTCAGAACACCCCGGCTCAGACCGCGACCCCGAAGGAAAGCCGTGCGGTTAAAGCTCTGCGGGCTGGCTGGATGAAGAAGAAGACGGAGATCTTCGCCGGCAAACAGCACACACCCGACTCCGAAGATCCGGACACTGTCAACCACCTCGACTGGTATGAGGCCACGGGGTTTACGCGCCCGTATCCCGGCGAGAAAAAGGTGCTCCCTGCGAGCGCCTTCAAGAAAGCCGCACCCGGCAAGGACGACGACGACTCTGACTAAATCGCGTTCCGGCTGTAAAACGCCCTCTCCCCGAATGTTCGGGGGGAGGGCGTTTTTATGTCTGCGCGAGCCTTCATCAGCCGCGCCGTGCGGCCTCGATGGCGGCGATGTCGATCTTCTTCATCTTCATCATTGCCTCGAAGGCACGCTTTGCCTCAGCGCCGCCGGCCGCAAGTGCATCGGTCAGCGCGCGCGGGGTGATCTGCCACGAGAGGCCCCAGCGATCCTTGCACCAACCGCACTGGCTTTCCGTGCCGCCATTGCCGACGATGGCATTCCAGTAGCGGTCGGTCTCTTCCTGGCTCTCCGTCGCGATCTGGAAGGAAAAGGCCTCGGTGTGCCTGAACGCCGGGCCGCCGTTGAGGCCGAGACAGGGAATGCCGATGACGGTGAACTCCACAGTCAGCACCTCGCCCTTCCTGCCGCCTGGAAAGTCGCCGGGAGCCGGGTGAACAGCGGTTACCTTACTATCCGGAAAGGTGGCGACGTAGAAGCTCGCCGCTTCATGAGCGCCCTTGTCGAACCAGAGGCATATGGTGTTCTTTGGCTTCATTTTCGTGTGCTCCTTGTGCCCATTTTCCGGCTCAGCGTTCGAAAAGAAAATGAATTCGTTCTCGGCCTGGGACGGGCTTGCCATCCTCACGCGCGGGGTCGAAGCGCCATTGCCGGGCAGCCGCCACCGCCCGCGTCGCCAGATAGGCATCAAGGCCCGAATGCTGCTTCGTCGCCGGAACCGCGTCGGTAACGCGGCCATGGGCGTCGACTTGTACCCAGACGTCGATGGGGATCGGCTGCTTGATACGAGGCCGGATGCTGGCTGGCACCGTCGGCGGCACCTTGATCCGTGGCACCGGTCGCACTATGTTGGTGGCGGGGGCGGCCTGTTTGGGGCGTTCCACTGCTACGTCAGGCGCAGCTTTGATTAACCTGAACGATTCCGCCGTCAAGTGCCCGCCATTGTCCGTGACCTCCAGGCGGAAGGTGACGTCCTGACCCCCCGGTTTGTACTGATAGCTTCCCGATTGCAGATCCTGGGGCGAGAGATCGACCCGGTTCTGATCGTCGCCGTCGCGAACGAACAAGGCTACGGCGCGGGCGCCATTGAGAGCGCTGGCGTCGCGATTCCAGGAGATGCGCCAGGTTGGACCCGACGTGTCCACATAGAGTCCCAGGGGGCGAACGGCCACGCCTGTCTCGGTCGTCGCAGTGGCTGCGATGGGGACAGATTCCCGCCTGGCGGCATGGGGTAACAGCAGCCAGAATGCTGCAGCCACCAGCACGATGGCGCCCCCCAGCGGCCACCAGCGCCGGAGGAAGCGTCCCGTAGATGAAGAACGCTCCAGTTCGTCTGTGTCGGCAAAAGGTGTGGGTCTCTCCGGTCGCTGCGGCGGCGGCAGGCTGACCTCGTGCATGAAAGCACGGGACGGACGGCCCTGTTCTTCGAAGGGTACAAAATCCGGTACCAGACGCCGAAAGCCTTCGCGGGAAGCAGGACTCTCCGGTGTGCCGGATAGAGCCGGCGTAGCTTGCGGGGCCTCTCCAACGCCCGCTGCGGCACCGGCATTCGGCGGCGATGCCGACTCCTGCGCCGGGCTGCCGTCCAGCGCACCGAACACCCGGCCCCGGAAGGGAAATTCGCCGCCCGACGGTCGCACCTCTCCGGCTGCGTTGCGCGCGAAAAACTGCGCCGAAATGTTGGCCGCGCTCTCCGGCCTCACCAGTAGAATCAGGTCGCCGGGATCGCTGAAATATCGCGCAATGAGTTCATGGTCGGTCTCTTCGAGCTGGAAGCCGGGGTGCAGATGGCTCCGATAGAAACCGACAATAGTCAGCTCGCTCGATTGATGGATCGCCGCGGCGGCCTTTTCGAGCTCCTCAATATCTTTCGCGTCCAGAGAGAACCGAGGACCCAGCCGGTGTTCGCACGCGAGGCGCTGATAACGGTCGATCCAGACGCTGGGGCGATCGCCAGGCTCGGCGTGGCCCAGCAGCAGGCCGCCCGCCTCGACGCCGTGACGCGGCGATGTCAGACCTTCCACCACATCACGCGCGATGCCGTCCACCGCGTCGAGATGCATGTGAACGACGACGCAACCCGCCTCCGACTCGCAGGTAAAGTACTCCTCTTCGATCGGATCTGCCGTGCCGGAGCGGCCAGTCAAAAGGGCCATAGCGGATGCCTTTGAGGACCAAGCGATTTCATTGCCATTCTTCGCCGTCCACCTGTTGCTGCAGACGCGACGCGCGCCCGGCGGGGTTTCCGCCTTCGCGCATCTGAAAAAGAATTAATCGGATAGAAGCAAAATGCTAAGCTTCTTCGGGCGTGTAGGTGAGAACCGGTTCCGTTCTCCCCCGTACCTGCACCGAACCCATCTCCCGGAAGCGGAATGTCCCGCGCAGCGCGTTGTAAGTGTACTCGCTGAGCAGGATGCCGACCCCCAGTTCCTTGGTAGCGGATTCCAGACGCGACGCCAGGTTTACCGTGTCGCCGATGGCTGTGTAATCCATGCGGCGGGTGGATCCGATATTACCCACCACCGCCGGCCCCGAATTGATCCCTACGCCGATCCTGATATTGATCCCTTCGGGCGCCCATTTCCCGGCGAGTTTGTGCAATTCCTGCTGCATCTCGATGGCTGCGCGCAAGGCGTGTTCCTCCTGGTAAACGTCGTCCTCCGGCGCGCCGAAGATCACCATAATGCCGTCGCCGATGAACTTGTCGAGGGTGCCCTGATTGCGAAAGATCACTTCGACCATGGCCTCGAAGTAATCGTTCAGCAGCATCACTACCTTCTCCGGTGCGAGTTTCTCGGAAATGGTCGAGAAGCCGCGGATATCGCAGAACAGGACGGTGATGCGCTTACGGTCCCCGCTGAGTTTCACATCGGCGCCGGATTTCAGGATGGAATCCATCACCTGGTGCGAAACGTAATGGGCGAAGGTGGTCTTCACGCGATCACGCTCCTTCAGGCCAAGTGCCATAGCATTGACGGCCTCGGCGACGGCGCCGAACTCATCCGTCGTTCGGACGGCAAGCGGCGTGTCGAAATCCGCCTTGCCGATGCGATCCACCGCCGCGCGGAGTTCAAGCAGCGGCTCGCTGGTCCTGCGGCTGATAAAGAGCGCCGCCTGAATCGCCAGACCTGCCGCCAGAAGCATCGACAGAAGGGCACTGACGCGGATAGGCCGGATCTGCGCTTCGACCCAACTGGTAAGGGCTTCTACGACCACGGCCCCGACGATCTGTCCTGCATGATCCCGTACCGGAGCGCGGGCGCGCAAAAAGGTTCCGAATTCGTCGGTGATGAATTCTTCTCCCACTACCGGCTTGTCAATGGCCAGCATGCCAGCGTGTCCGGAACGATAGGTTTCACCCGGGTGGGCGGAATTCTCCAGGCTCTCCTCGGCATCCACTCCCACCAGCAGAACGCTCGGATCGCTCTTCGCCTGCATCACCGTGAACACCCGCTTCATGTAAGTATCGGGACGCCGGTTGGCATCGCGCACGCGCCGCAGGGTAGCGCGCAGTTGCTGGTAGGCAGGCGAATTTTCGTCGGCGCGGGAGTCCACCTGCTTCAGCAGATCCCCGTCCAGCATGGCGGCGGTGCCGGCGGCAATCGATAAGAGCTTGGCCCGGTAGCCGTCGTAGAGGTAGTGCCGCGCTAACCCGTCCATCACGGCTAATGAGATGCCGTTGGTGATCAGCGCAACGGCAAGGAAGGTCGCCAGTAGTTTGGTTCGGTAGCGCACTAACGTCTTATCGGCCGGATATTTGGAAATGAGAGCGATAATGGAATCGATGGGGCGTTGGCTGATCGGCGCGGGAATTCTGCTGGTGGTCGCCGGCATGGTGGTAATGCTGGGCGAGCGCGTCGGAATTCGCCTGGGGCGCTTGCCGGGCGATATACGGGTGGAGGGCAAGCACGGCGCATTTTACTTCCCCGTGGTGACGTGCATCCTGATCAGCGTCGTTCTCTCCGTAATTTCCTGGCTGTTCCGATCGCGCTAAAGCACGTCGGCAAACCCGCGTTTCATATGGCGGAAGAAGAGCCCGCCCAACACAAAGGTCACCGTGGCGAAGGCCCCCGCTATCGCCATATCCCGCAGCAACGGCGCCGCACTGCCGA
Organism: Terriglobia bacterium; assembly: GCA_963719785.1. GTDB lineage: Bacteria > Acidobacteriota > Terriglobia > Bryobacterales > Bryobacteraceae > BOG-234. The sequence continues at coordinate 192,989 of CAVRCX010000013.1, read as the reverse complement.
GCAGCATCGAACGATACGCCCGCACAATATACACCAGCGGATTCGCTACCAGAACGAATCGCAACCGAGCGGGAATTTTATCCTCCGGAATCATGATAGGCGTTATCCACAGCCACAATGTCATCACTACCGCCACCACCTGGGCGGTATCGCGAAGATAGACCTGAAGCGAAGCTGCAATCCAGCCGATCCCCACCGCGAACATGCCCACCAGCAGCCAAAACACGGGCAGCAGCAGGATCATAGGACTGCGGTGCCCTTCGGCAACTCCGGCGATCACGACGAATAAAACCACGGTCAGCAGGTGACTCGCCAGCGACGAAAGAAAAATCGAAACCGGCAGAATTTCCGAGGGGAACATGGTCTTGGTGACGAGGTTGGCCTGCTCCACAATGGAGCTGGAGGATCGCGTCACGGTCTCGGCAAAAAGCAGCCACGGCAGCATCCCCGCAAACAAATATAGGGAGTAGCTCCTCGTCCCGGCGCCGGGGGATGGGACCGTTCCCATGCAAATATTGAAGATGTAGGTATAAACCCCTAAGAGAACCAGGGGGTGGATCAGGCCCCATAACCAGCCCGCCGCGGAGCCCACGTAGCGCTGCTGAAAATCACGCTTAACCAATTGAAAAATAAGGGTTCTTCGCTCGATCAGGTTACGCGCGAAATGTCTACCGGGAATACGCGTCGGCAAGCGCGGATGGTAGCAACAAAAAGTGTTGACTTGCAAGCTTAATGGATGTTAACCTCTCAGTTTCGCTATATATATCGGTTCGATCTCGCTTTGGCGGGTGGGGTTCAATTCGTTCCACGAACTTCCATTCCAGAGATTTCACTTGGGGCGTGTCCTCCGAAACGCGCTCAGGAGAGAGGGATTGAAGCAAGACTATTTTATTGTCGTCCTGGCGCATTCTTTGCATGGACGGCTGCAACGCGTACACATTCCGCATCGCTTCGTCTACAGCGCTCTCGGCGCGGTCGGCCTGCTGTTCCTGCTCATATTTGGAGTAGTAGGCAGCTATGCGCGGATGGCTTGGAAAGTGGCCAACTACAACTCTCTGCAGCATGAAGCACAGACGTTGCGGGATCGCTACGAGACCCTCCAGAAGAAAGTCAAACAGACCAATGAGCAGTTGGCCAGTCTGCAGCTCCTCGCCGCCGAAGTCACCACCGCTTACGGCGTTAAGAATCAGTTGACCGGGTCGCCGGATTTGATCGCGGAAGCGCCGCTGGTTCCCACCATGGGCGATACGCTGGCGGAATACAACTACCTGCGTACGACAAATATGGCAGGACGCAGCCGTAACATCTTCGCACTGGCGGATCTGAACGTAATGCCGTCGGGGTGGCCCGTTAACGGACGATTGATGGATGGCTTCGGTCATCGCAGCGACCCGTTCTCCGGCGAAGGCGCCATGCATACCGGAGTGGATATTTCGGCCGAGTTCGGGACACCCGTGAAGGCGACCGGGGATGGCGTTGTGATCCACGCCAACTGGAACGGCGGCTATGGACGCTGCGTTATTGTCGATCACGGCAATGGGTACCAAACATGGTACGCGCATCTTTCCCGAATGGATGTAGTGGAAGGCGATGAAATTCGCCAGGGAGATGTTATTGGCCGCGTCGGCACCACGGGACGTTCCACAGGCGCGCATCTGCACTATGAAGTCCGCATTCGCTCGACTCCGGTGAATCCCTACCGGTTCCTCGCGCAGAGTTTCGGAGCCAAAGCTCCGGTGACGCCGAACGAGTTCCCGTTCTAAAGCGTTGCGCCCTGCTCCCGATTCCCCTTATCTGGGCGACGCCTCCGGCGATACCGGAAACGCCGAAGAAATTTTTATTCCACAAGACGAAGCCGAAGTGGCGCAGGTCATGCGCGATGCTACGGCCAGTCAGACCGGCGTCACAATTTCCGGCGCCGGCACCGGACTTACCGGGGGACGCGTCCCACGTGGCGGCTGGATGCTCTCCACGGAACGTCTAAACCATATTGAAATTCATCCTGGATATGCGGTATGCGGGGGCGGCGTTCTGTTGCGCGATCTGCAGGCCGCGGCGGCGAATTCCCGCCAGTTCTATGCGCCGGATCCGACCGAGTGGGGCGCTTCGATCGGCGGCACCGTCGCCACCAACGCCAGCGGATCGCGCAGCTTTCTGTATGGCGATACGCGCCGGCATGTGCGCGCTCTGCACGTCATTCTGTCGAATGGCGAGATGCTGATTCTGCGGCGCGGCGAAAAGCCTCCGTTTGAGCTTCCCTGCATCCCGCCCCCGTCAACTACGAAGAATACCGCTGGCTATTTTCTACGCCCGGGGATGGATTATCTGGATCTGTTTATTGGCTCGGAAGGCACGCTGGGAATTGTAACGCGGGCGGAGTTGGGTCTCCTACCCGCACCCAACGATTTATTCACCGGGGTGGTTTTTTTTGACTCCGACGACACGGCGCTGCGTGCGGTCGATGCGTGGCGCGGCGTCGAACATCTGCGCATGCTCGAGTATACGGATGCCGGGTCGCTCGATCTGCTGCGCACGCGGTTTCGGGAGATCCCCGTTGAAGCTCGCGCGGCGTTGATGATCGAGCAGGAAGTGGCAAAGGGTGAGGACGCCGAGGACGCCTGGCTGGAGCGTCTCGAAGCGTCCGGCGCGCTGCTCGAAGCCTCGTGGTTTGCCACTTCGGCCGCAGACCGCGAGCGATTCCGCCGTTTCCGGCATGCCGTTCCGGAAGCCGTTAACGACCTTGTGCGCCATAACCACGTCACCAAGATGGGGTCGGATATTGCCGTTCCGATTGCGTCCAACCAGGCAATGCTGCGCATCTATCGCGAGGCGCTCGACCGCGAGTTTCCGGGCCAGTACTGCACCTTCGGGCATATCGGCGATGCCCATCTGCACGTAAATATTCTTCCGGCGAATGCCGAACAGTGGCGGCGCGGGAAGCTGTTGATGACGGAGTTTGCGCGTCGTGCGGTGGCGCTGGGCGGCACGGTTTCGGCCGAGCATGGACTCGGCAAGAGGAAGGTGGATCTGCTGGCCGTGCAGTTTACGCCGGAGCAGATCGAGGCCATGAAGCAGGTGAAGGCGCGGCTCGATCCGCTCGGTTTGCTGGGGCGCGGTACGCTATTCCCGGCTGCGAACGTCAGCTAGCCGCTCCCGCTGAATCGGGATTAATTCGGTTTCCATTTCCGGCGTGATGAGGCCAGGCTCGTCCATGTCCTTGAGGTGCATCTGATCCGTGAGGCGAAAGCTGGTTAACTTCATGCGCACCAGGTCGATCAACGGAACGGTTCTGACTCCGCCGATAAGGCGGTAAGGCCCCAGCCCATTTTCGAGAATCAGGTGGACGGCCCTGCGCCAGGAAGGCTCCCCAACCTGGACCAGCATGTCGACTCCCCCACATTGCGGTGCTGTAATCCGAAAGGTTCAACCGCTTTGGCGATTGCCTGGAGGTCGTCGCGCCGGACCAGAATGTCGATGTCTTTGGTCAAGCGGCCGGCATCGGGATCGACTTCTTCGGCATAGAGATATGCGGCCAATCCATCGGCAATTCGATATTCGAGCCCGGCGGATGCAAAACTCTGTTCCACCAGGCCGGCGAGGCTGAGGAGTTGTGCCCGCCGCTCCTCGACGAACGTGTTGACGAAGACCTGCACTCCGTATTACGCCCTCGATCGGCCTGCGCCCTTAGTAAGAACCGGACTCTGGTTTGGCGCTTCCCTCAAGTCCAGTAACCGTCTGACTCGGCGCACCAGTTCATTGGGCGCAAACGGCTTCTGCAGAAACGCCGCGTTACCGCGTGAAATCCCGTGATGCCGGATCACATCTTCCGTGTACCCGGACATGAAAAGTATCTTCATATGCGGCAGCAACTCGGCCGCGCGGGCGGCGAGTATAGGGCCCGAGATACCGGGCATCACCACATCGGTGATCAACAGATCCACGCCCACCGGTCCGCGCGCATGAAGAATGTCCAGCGCCTCTTCGCCATTGGCGGCCCGCAAAACACTAAAGCCATGCGCCAGCATGCTCTCGGCGACGAGATCGAGCACGCCCTCATCGTCTTCGGCGATTAATATCGTCTCGTGGCCTCTGACCGGCGCCTCGGCCAGGGGCCTGATGGCGGCTTCCTGCGTTTCCGTCGATGCCGGAATGAAAACCGTCATGGTGGTGCCCACGGCGGGTTCGCTGTGGGCGTGAATGGCGCCGCCGGACTGCTGCACGATGCCGTACGCCGTCGAGAGGCCGAGGCCCGTTCCGTAACCTTCGGCCTTGGTGGTGAAGAATGGCTCGAAGATATGGGGCAAAACCGCGGCCGGGATGCCGCTGCCGTTGTCGCTCACCGAAACCACGCAATAATCGTTGTCCGCCAGTCCATGCGCCCGCGCGGCGGCCCCCGTCAGCCGGCGCGAGGCCGTGCTCAGAATCAGTTTTCCGCCCCTGGGCATGGCGTCGCGCGAGTTCACCGCCAGATTCAGGATCACCTGTTCGAGCTGGCCCGGATCTACCTTCACCGGCAGCGGCTTATCGGCGAGCTTCGTGATCACCTGCAGGTCTTCGCCGATCAGGCGCCGCAGCATCCTCTCCATTTCGCGCACCAGTTGGTTGAGATCGAGGACGCGCGGCTCCAAAGCCTGTTGACGGCTGAAAGCCAGCAACTGGCGGGTAAGGCCGCTGGCGCGTTCAGCCGCTTGCAGGATCTGTTCCAGACCCACGCGCGCGGGATTTTCATCGAGCAGCGCCAACTGCGCAAACCCGGTAATGACCGTCAGCAGATTATTGAAATCGTGCGCCACGCCTCCGGCCAGACGCCCGATCGCCTCCATCTTCATCGCCTGCTGCAACTCGGCCTCGAGCCGCTTTCTCTGTCGGCGGCCCTCCGCTTCGAGCAACTCGCGCTGGATCGCCAACGGCAGGCGGAAGAGATTATCCTTGACCACATAATCGCGGGCGCCGGCGCGCAGCAGATTGAGAATTGTCTCCTCGTTCGCCGTGTCCGAGATGGCAATAAACGGGATGTCGAGACCGCTCGCCTGCAGGACGTCGAGAGCAGCCTCGCAATTGAAGCCGGGAACCACACAGTCCGCCAGAATTACGTCCCAGCCGTGCGCCGCCAACTGCTCGCGCATGGTATCCGCGGTATCGACTCGATGAATCTGCGGATCGTAGTCCGCGCGCGACAGCAGCCGCGGAATAGCAGCCTGGTGGTCTTCGCGATCTGCGACGAGGAGGACCTTAAGGGGCTGGCCCATTATGGTTTTCAGCCGATGTTCAGTGCCTGCTTAAACGCGCCCGCGGAGCCGCCGATTTTCGCCTGCAGCATCATGATGGCGTGAATCAACTGCTCGGGGCGCGGCGGACAGCCGGGCACGAACACGTCCACGGGAATTACCTGGTTCACCGGCACCAGCGCGTAGTTGTTGAAGACGCCGGTGGATGTTGCGCAGGCGCCCATGGAAATGGCCCACTTGGGCTCCGGCATTTGCTGATAAAGGTGACGTACTACGGGGGCCATTTTATTCGACACCCGGCCGGCGATGATCATCAGATCGCTTTGCCGCGGCGAACCGCGAAACACTTCGGCGCCGAAGCGCGAAATATCGAAACGCGAGGCGCTCATCGACATCATTTCGATGGCGCAGCAGGCGAGCCCGAAGCCCATCGGCCAAATGGAATTTTTGCGGCCCCAGTTGATGACGCTGTCGAGGGTGGTCATGACGGCGCCGGACTGTAGAAGTGCCTGATCGAGCGTCTCGTTATCGATGTGCGAAAAGAGTTCGGCCGGACCGCTGGCGATCGGTGCGTTCATGATCTTTATTGTGGCATGACGGGTGCGCCTGAACCGGGAAGCATGCCCGACATATCTCGGGCGTGGTCCTCGATCCAACCGGGGAGCCAGTCGCCGAGGCCCATATCGACCACACAAACGATTGGCGGCAAGTTCACACAACGGATTCGGAAGGCCGGTTTGACCTGGATACAAATGCGCCCGCCGTGGTCATCCGGGAAGCCGGATTCCAGAGTCAGTTCCTGTGCACGCAGGATGCGGCGGAGGTGCGCGTCACGCTGCAGAAACTACCGGAGGGCCGATCGTTTCCAAACTGCCCGAATACGGGACGGTATTACGGAATAGATGGATCGCAAACCGCGTTTCGATTCCCGTAGCTTCCAGGCTTCAAAGCCAGCCGGCAGGGCCACGATATCGACCACGCGGTACGGATTTACTCTGTCCAGACCAAACAGGGCCGCATGAGAATCAGACACGGCAATGGACCCATGTGGAGCTTCGGAACGCCTGATGATCGGGATGTCTGGGAGTCTGTCCACTATGAAGAGGCCATGATCAAAGCCGCGCGTTGGGTAATCATCGACGCTCGCGGGCAATTTGCCAACGGCAATGGTGTCGACGAAGTAACTGCCCGGACTCTCGACCGGTTACTCGATGGCGCTTGCCTGAAGTGAACTGCTCACGCCCCCAGAATCGCGGCCTTATGTTGGCTGTAATGCGCGCCCATGGTTCCGTTTGCCGCTACGATTTCCGCGGCCGCCGTTACCAGCGCGTCCCACTTGGCGCCCGGAACGGCCAGGTACAATTCCTCATCGGGTAAACCCGTGAACGTCCGGTTGCCCTTACAGCCAAACGACACCGACGTCATGCCCGATTTCAGCGACAGCGGCAGCACCGCGCAGGCTGGCCGGCCGAGGGATTGAGTGACCGCGTCCCCTGCCCCGCCCCGCAGCGCCGCTTCGTAAATCAGCATGGCCGACGCCGGACGCGCGGCAATAACCACCAGATCCACCGGAAACTTCGCCGTGCCGTTGACGGGCGCATAGGCCACGAACGCCGGCGCCTGCGGGAGTACGGGAATCGACGGCACCTCCTTCATCTGCAGATACCCGCTGTGCACCATAAAACCGACCGTGTCGTTGAGCGCCGGAAGGGTAATCCCGTGCGTGTACGCGCCCACCGCGCAGTTGTAATGGTCCGACGGCACGGTGTAGAAAGTCTGGCCGTCCATGGCCGCGCGCCAGAAGGAACAACCCGCCGGCACGGCTCCACCGCTCCATGCTGCGACGCCTTCCGGCGCTTCGTTCAGAAATCCGATTGCGATCGGCGGTTTCGAAAGTCCCAAAGCCGCTTGCAGTTCCGATGTCATCCTTTTGCCCCCATTTTGAATCCTACGATCTCCTTATATTCTTCCAGCGAATTGTATACGATCGGGCAATACGTGGCACGGTCGATCATCTGCCACATGCGGCTTTCAATCGACCCGGCCCCCCGGACCAGATGCGGAAAATTGCGGCAGGTGTCCGGACGGTCTTCGTAGATGGTGCAATCGTTGCCGTCCAGAAAGATGCAGCCGTGCTCGTTGCGGCGCAGGATGGTTTCGCCCTCTTCCTGCACGGACATGGTGGTGTATTCGAGGACGAACTGCTTCGGCGTAATCCGCAGCGCGCGCGCCAGCCGATCCACATCGCGCTCCGTGATGTCGGTCTCCGCCACTTTGCAACAATTGGCGCAGGCGCGGCAATCCGTTTTCTCCTCGATCTCCTCGGCAACGCGCCGGAAACGCCGCTCGGGAAAATCGTGCGCTTTCATGTAACGGCGGAAGCGCTCGTTCTCTTGCAGCTTCTTCTCTCCGAGGCGTTTTATCTGAACCAGATCCGTAACCACTACAATGAGCCTAACAGTGCCCACTTCATCCGTGTCCACCGCCAACGCCCAATGGGATCGCTCGTTCTTCGGCCATCCGCGCGGCCTCTCGACGCTCTTCTTCACCGAAATGTGGGAGCGCTTCAGCTATTACGGGATGCGCGCCATCCTGATTTTGTTCATGACTGCGACGGTAGGGAACGGCGGGCTGGGCTTCCCGACGTCGAAAGCGGGGTCGGTTTATGGCCTGTATACGGCGACGGTTTACCTGGTCACTCTCCCCGGGGGGTGGATTGCGGACCGGATCGTCGGGCAGCGGCGCGCGGTTCTTTGGGGCGGCATCGTGATCGCGCTCGGCCACTTCTCCATGGCGATTCCAAAGATTGAAACCTTCTACCTGGGGCTGGTGCTGATTGTCGCCGGAACCGGGCTTTTGAAACCCAACATCAGCACGATGGTCGGGGCACTTTACACCCCCGAAGATCATCGGAGAGATGCAGGATTCTCTATCTTTTACATGGGGATTAATCTGGGTGCCTTCATTTCGCCTTTGGTCTGCGGGTACCTGGGGGAGAACATTAACTGGCACTACGGTTTCAGCGCCGCGGGGGTGGGGATGACGCTGGGATTGATCCAATATGTCTGGGGTGGCAAGTACCTCGGCAGCGCTGGGATCGAGGCGGCGGGGACTGAGGAGGATCTGCAGCTTTTCAAACGCGTGGCGATCGGATCGGCGGCGGGGATTGCGATTCTCCTAGGCGCCTGGTACATCGGGTCCTTCACCCTGTCGGCCGAAACCATCTCGAACATTTTCGGCGTGATCCTCGGCATCGTGGTCGTAGTGTTCTTCGGCTGGCTGCTTACCTCGAAGGATTATTCCCCGGTGGAACGCCGGCGCTTCTGGGCGATTTTGGTGCTGTTTATTGCGGCGTCGTTATTCTGGTCGGCCTATGAGCAGGCCGGTTCTACATTAAGTCTGTTCGCCGAGCGGAACACTAATCTACACACATGGGACGCGTGGCCATGGGGTTTGTTTCGTGCGAGTTACTTCCAATCCTTCAACTCAATTTTCATCATCGTGCTGGCGCCGGCATTTGCATGGCTTTGGGTCAAGCTGGGACCTCGAGAGCCATCGAGCACAGCCAAATTCTCCTGGGGGTTGCTGCTGGTTGGGTTGGGATTTGCGATTCTGATCCCGGTAGGTGGTTCGACGCACGCCAGCCCATGGTGGCTCACGCTCAGCTACCTGCTGCAGACGCTCGGGGAACTGTGCCTCAGCCCGGTGGGACTAAGCGCCATGACCAAACTCGCACCGGCCCGGGCAGTCGGGATGATGATGGGTGTATGGTTTCTGGCGGATTCGGTGGGGAACTTCATTGGCGGGCGGATCGCTTCGATGTATGAATCGTTTCCGCTTCCGGTGCTGTTCGGATTGGTCGCCGCATTCTGCCTAGTTCTGGCATTGATCCTGCTCTTTCTTATCAGACCGATGAAGCATCTTTCCGAAGGTGTCAATTGATGCTCTGGGAGCGGTACCGGAGCGAGTTCCCGGTCACTAAGAATCTGATCTATCTCAATCACGCTGCTGTCGCGCCTTTGTCCCTTCGGGCGGCGACTGCGATGCAGGGTCTGGCGCAGGACGCACTGGATTTCGGCAGTCTTCATTATGCGGACTGGATGGCCGCGTACGAGGCTGTTCGAAGCGCGACGGCCCGCCTGATCAATGCCGATCCGCGGGAGATCGCCATCGTTAAGAATACTTCGGAAGGCATCGCGACGGTGGCCATGGGGATTCGCTGGGAGGCGGGCGACGTGGTGGTGGCGTTCGAAGAGGAGTTTCCTTCGAATTTCTATCCGTGGAAGCGCCTGGAAGCGCTGGGAGTGGAGGTTCGCTGGCTCTCCGTTTTCGACGATCTGGAGCGGATTGAGCAGGCCGCTAAGGGGGCGAAGCTATTGGCGATCAGCTTCGTGCAATACCTTAGTGGGTATCGCGTAAGCCTTGAAGATATTGGGGAGCTCTGTTCGCAGAATGGATGCATTTTTCTGGTGGATGCGATTCAGGGGCTAGGGGCATTTCCGATCGATGTGCGGGCGGCGAAAATCGATGCCTTGGCGGCCGATGGGCATAAATGGCTGCTTGGTCCTGAGGGTTGCGGGGTTCTCTATGTGCGGCGGGAGGTCCAGGAACAAATCGAACCCGTTGAGTTCGGGTGGACCAACGTGGCTCGGTATGCCGATTATGCTTCGCGCGATATGACTTTGCGGCCGGACGCCGGGCGATATGAGTGTGGCACGCTTAATACTATTGGCTGCTATGGATTACGCGCTTCGATTGAATTATTGCTTGAGGTTGGTATTGAGAACGTTTCCATAGCTGTTCAGCGGTTGGGCGACCAGATCGCCGACGGGGCTCAGGAGCTTGGCTTTGAATTGTTGGGGCGGCGTTCCGCGGCGACCGGTGCTGGAATCGTCTCGATCCGCAAGCAAGGATTGGATGCACAGTTGATTGTTAAACGATTGAAGGATAAAGGCATTATCGCCGCTCCCCGCCAAGGTTGGGTGCGGCTTTCCCCTCACTTCTACATCTCGCCTGAAGAGATCGATCTACTCCTTGAGGAGTTGAGAAATATCACGGCCGCCTGAAGATGATCAGGTGTTGTTCGGGCAGGTTTTCTATCGATTGCTCGAACCGGTAGCCTTCGGGTTCCACCTCGGCCCGCACATCCTTGACGGTCATCTTGTGCTCGGGGCGGATGGGGACGTTTGGATCCTCAGCGCGATATTCGAGGAACACCAACCGGCCGTTCTGCCGCAGCGCCTGATGCATGCGATCCAACATCTTCTCGGGCTCGGAAAATTCGTGGTAAACGTCGACCATGAGGATCAAATCCAAAGAATTGGCAGGCAGCTTCGGGTTATCGATTGTCCCCAGAACCGGCCGGACGTTCGTCAAGTGCCTTGCCCCCATGTTCTTCCTGAGCAAATCGAGCATAGCTTGTTGAATATCCTCGCCATACACGATTCCAAGCGGCCCCACCCGCTCCGCCAAACGCCACGTAAAATAGCCGACGCCCGCCCCGATATCGGCCACTGCGGCGCCCTTGGGAATCTTCAGATCGTCGAGCGCTTCGTCCGGGTGCTCTTCAGCTTCGCGCTCGGGCCGAACCAGCCAATCCGCTCCCGCCGCGCCCATCACCTGAGCGATGCGCCGATGCGTGATGGGGTGAACGTCCTCGCCCCAACAGATGAAAGCGAACGCCAGCAGCGAAGCTAAGACAGCCCGGCCTTTTTCCATAGATCGTCCACTTTCTTCTTGACGTCCGGAGCCATGCGCAGCACTTCCGGCCAGTCCCGTGTGAACCCTTCGCCGGGCCATTTTCGTGTTGCATCAACGCCCATTTTACTGCCGTAGTTGACCAATCGGCTGGCATGGTCGAGTGAGTCTATAGGACCCATGGTGAATTGGATATCGCGTTCCGGATCGATGTTATTCAGCGCCCGCCAAGCGACTTCCCTGATGTTCTGCACGTCCACATCCTCATCGACCACCACGATGCATTTGGTGAACATGGCCTGCCCGAGACCCCAGATGGCGCTCATCACTTTACGGGCATGGCCGGGGTAAGATTTGCGAATCGACACCAGCATGATGTTGTGGAAAATGCCCTCGGCGGGCATACACATATCGCGGACTTCAGGCAGTTGCATACGCATCAGAGGCAGGAAAATTCGCTCGATGGCCTTCCCCATGTAGAAGTCCTCCATCGGCGGCGGACCGACAATGGTGGTGGCGTAGATCGGCTCCTTTTTCTGCGTAATGCAGATCACGTGGAAGACCGGATATTGGTCGGCCAGCGAGTAGTATCCTGTGTGATCGCCGAACGGACCTTCGGTGCGCGATTCGCCCAACTCGACGTAGCCCTCGAGCACGATTTCGGAGTTAGCCGGCACCTCGATGTCATTGGTCTGGCACTTCACCATCTCGACCGGGCTGCCGCGCAGGAAGCCGGCAATCATCATCTCATCGAGATCGGGAGGCAGCGGCAAAATGGCCGAATACATGGTTGCCGGATCGGCCCCAATGGCGACCGAAACATCCATGCGCGTCTTCCCCTCCGCAATCATTCTTCGATGATGCTCGGCGCCCTGCTTGTGGGTCTGCCAATGCATGCCCGTGGTGCGCTCGTCATACACCTGCATGCGGTAACAGCCGCAGTTCCGCTTGCCGGTATCCGGGTTCTTCGTGAAGACCATGGGCAGGGTGATATACGGGCCCCCATCGCCAGGCCAGCACGTGAGGATCGGGTAATCGTAAAGCGAAAAACCCTCGTGCTTAATCACTTCCTGGCAATCGGCCTTCGAAACGATTTTGGGGAAGAACGCGCCCATCTCCGCGAGCTTGGGCAGCATCTTGAGCTTGTTGAGCAGCCCCTCGGGCATGCGCATCTCGAGATACTCGCTGATGCGCTTAGCCACGTCGCCGACCGAATCCACCTGCAGGGCGATCTCCATGCGACGCATACTGGCGAAGGCATTGATGAGCAGAGGAACCTTCGAATGCGGGTTCTCAAACAGCAGGGCGGGTCCGCCATTTTTGACGGAGCGATCCGCGAACTCGGTAATTTCGAGCTTCGGATCGACCGCGAACGGGATGCGCTTCAGCTCTTTATGTTTTTCGAGGGCGCGAATGAAGTCGCGCAGATTGTCATAGGCCATTGACGCTACGCGAACTGCGGAACGACGAAAGGCTTGCGATAGTCACGAGAGAACATGGCATTAGCTTCCTTGTCCCCTGGGCACGAATAAGTGGCCGCATCGAAGTGAACCGAGCGTCCCAACCGATAGGAAATGTTCCCCAGATGCACCAGCGCAGTGGAGATGGCGCCTTCTTCGATCTCGGCGTTCAGCTCGCCGCGGGTCTGGCTGCGCACCGCCGTCAGGAAGTTGGCGAAGTGATCGCCGCCGTCTTTGCGCGCGGGTCCCGGCTCGGCCTGCTTGCCGATGTACGAATAGTATTTCGTGTAGCCGTCGATCGCGAGGTAGCCGTTCGATCCATAGAAGAGATTGCCCACGGTATTGCTCTTGACACTGGTGTCGAACTCATGGATATCCGCCTCATGGTTGGTCATCCAGTGCCGCACCTCGAACGTCATCATCTTCTTCTTGCCGCCTTCGTCGAACTCGTAGGCGACGGCAAGCGTGTTGGGTGTCTGCTGATCGTCATCGAACATGAAGTGGCCACCGATGGCGGAAACTTTGGTGGGATACTTCACGCCCAGACCCCAGCGCGCGATATCCATTTCGTGAATCCCCTGATTGCCGATGTCGCCGTTGCCGTAATCCCAGTTCCAGTGCCAGTTGTAGTGGAAACGATTCTGCGAGAAGGCGCGTTTAGGCGCGGGACCCAGCCAGAGATCGTAATCGACGCCCGCCGGCACCGCTTCGTCGGGCTTGCGTCCGATGGTGTCGCGCCATTTGTAGCACAGGCCGCGCGCATGATACACGTCGCCGATCAGGCCGTCCTTCATCTTCTGCATGGCTTCCTGCAGCGCCGTGTTGGAGCGGCTCTGGCTGCCCATCTGGACGATGCGGTTGTACTTGCGCGCCGCCGCCACAATCTGCCGGGCCTCGAACATGTTATGGGAGCAAGGCTTCTCGACATAGACATCCTTGCCCGCCTGCATAGCCCAGATCGCCTGGATGGTGTGCTGATGGTTGGGGGAGGCGATGGAGATGGCGTCGATCGATTTGTCCTCAAGCAGCTTGCGCAGATCGGTGTAGGTGGCGGGCGCCTTGCCGCGCTTCGATTCGACGAAAGCGCTGGCCTGGCGGAGGATGGCGTCGTCCACGTCGCAGAGGGCCACCAGATCCACTTTCGGCAGCGACGTGAAGGCCTGCATGTGGCTCTTGCCGCGGCTGCGCAGCCCGACGGTGGCGATGCGAATTGTGTCGTTGGGACTGGCCACCGCGCTCAGTGCTGAGGTGCCCAGCGCCGCCGCCGAGTTTACGAGGAAAGATCGTCTGTTCATAGCTGGTCCTTATAATATCGCGTTTCGCAAGAAGGTTCGAAGCGGACCCGGCGCTGCTCAAGGCGGTCGGTAAACAGTCCGCTGTTTCAGCTACGGGCGTGATACGGACATCTGTCCGGTAACAGGCGCCCTTCGGCAGCCGACGTATACTTGGAACAGGTTCTTCTATGGCCAGGGAATACGTTGAGCAGCGCAATGGTGGCTACTTCGTCAGGGACACCCGCGTTTCTTTGGATTCCGTGGTCTATGCATTTCTACGGGGAGAGTCGCCCGAGGGAATCGCTGAATCCTTTCCATCGCTGGGTCTTGAACAGATCTTCGGCGCGCTGGCTTTCTATATAGCGAATCGGGAAGCCGTGGATCAGTACCTCCGGCAGGGCCAGCAGGAGTTTGAGGCGCTGCGGGAAGAGGCGCGGCGAAACAATCCGGCGCTTTACCGAAGGCTTGCCGAGGCACGCCAGACGACTCATGCGCCCGGAGCATGAGGCCGCGATTCCTGGCGGATGCCGATTTCAATCATAAGATCGTTGTGGGTCTTCGCCGAAGGGAGCCGTCACTCGATTTCGCGGGCGCCCACGATGGCGGTGTTGTCGGCCTGCGCGACCCCGAGGTAATCGGACTCGCGGCGGCATCGGGCCGGATTCTGGTTTCTCATGACAGAAAGACCATGCCGGGGCATTTCGCGCGGTTTCGGGAGACACGATCGAGTCCGGGGATGATCATCGTGTCGCAGGAGCTCGACATCGGTGCCGCAATCGAGGACCTGGTGCTGATCTGGGCAGCCACGAACTCGGAGGAATGGCGCGATCGCCTCGGCTTTGTCCCGGTTTGAGCCGAATCCGGATCCGAAGGTTGTGCGTAATACCCCCAACTGGCCGCCGCTGGAATGGTCCGGCTACAAGCCAAGCATGGTGCTACGATTCCCGCATGAGCCGGATGCGGTACATCGAGCTGAAGGTTGGCCGTGCAAAAGAGCACCTGGAAGCGCTCAAAACCGAGCTGCAAGCTTATTACGATTCGCAGCCTTGCAAGGTCTCGCGGTTTCAAAGACCGGAGGCAGGGCGCCGTGGACTTCGGGTAGAGATCGCCGATCCGACAGACCGTGTCTATCTGCTTGCCGGGGACTTCGCCCACAACCTACGTAGCGTGCTCGACCATATCGTTTACGCTCTGATCGTAGATGCGACCAAGCGGCTGCCTGTGAGCACGCAGGTTCGGTGGCCAGTTCAGATAAAGCAGGACCAAAGCGTCTTTGACAGCGTCCCTCCAATCGCCGCCGCGGTTATCGAATCATTCCAGCCCTACCGCGAGGGACCGGGAGACGACTACAAGAAGAACGCCCTTTGGCAGATCCACAAGCTCGACATTGTTGATAAGCATCGCCGCATCGCGATCAACCAGCGCATTTTTGAATCAGGCTTCCCCACCTTGACGCGCGAATCAGATGCCAAAGTTGAAGAGCATGGGAGCGGCTTCGACGTTACGTTTCCCATCGATTCGCCAGTGGTAGAGATGCGCTTTAATCCGATGCCGGAGGTGATTTTTGGTGACGCTAATGAAGGCCTTTTCGCAAACACCGACCGGCTCGGAGAGATTTACGAATTTATTGCCAACAGTGTATTGCCAAAGTTCTCAGGCTTCCTTACACAGGCGATTTCAATTTAAAGCGGTCGAATCTCACGCGTCGCAAATGGCTGGCCGACACCGGGGTTGCGGAATAGCAATGCCATCTGTTGTCTATGTACGGCCCACCAAGCCTGATGACAACAGAAAAATCTTCGCCATCCAGCTTCCATAGAGGATCTTTCCAGTCCAAGCCATAACTCTCCGCCTCCTCGGGATGCTCGAACGATGTCAACTTCATAGCCGGCAGACAACCCAGGGTACCCCACCGGCGCGTGGTCCGGGTGGACGATCACACCCATCACGACCGCATCTGCTTCCCAAAGTTCGGACAGTGCGCGCGGATACTCACTCGTGCCCCGATCGGAGCTTGTTGCGCGAAATGGCGCTGTCCGATCCGTGGCCAGCAGAGAGCGCGAGACGAAATCCGTCGCCCAAGTGAGGCTTTGGGTGCGTCGTTGACGCATCGCAGGCTTTATTGCCTCGCTCTCATCTGCCCGCCTGAAGTTGGCCATTGCCATGCTCTTACAGGCGGAGAATAGAGTCTTCACAAAGTTCTTACGAACTTCTTACGGGTTGGGGCCTACCCTGCAATTGGGGTGGAGAAACCCATGAAACAGAACAATCAGGCGGTCATCGATACACCACAGACCGAGCAGCAGAACGCCCGGCTCGATCTGGTCATACCGTTTACAACCCCCGAGCTCACCATGGCGGCCGTTCAGGCTGCCAACCGGCTCGGCGAGGGCCTCGACGCCGGCATCCGGCTCATTAAGATTCAGGTCGTGCCCTGGCCGCTCCAGCTGAATCAGTCGCCGGTGCCGAAAGAATTCCTGACCGCGCAGTTGCAGCGCTTTGGGTCGCCCCTGCCGATGAAGCGCGAAATCCGCTTTGCCCGCGAGTTTGAGCCGGGATTGCGTGGCGCGCTGAATAACGAGCATTCCCTGGTAATACTCGCCACACGCAAACGGCCGTGGCGTACGCGTACCGAACACCTCGCCGCACAGCTTCGCCGGGACGGCTACAATGTGGTGATCGTGCCCGACACCGCTTCATCGAACCACGACTGGACGCGCGGCGAAAGCCGAGTTCGCGAGACCCAAAGGATCCATCATGCCTGACATCGCCTACAGCCTTTTGCTGGTAGCCTTCTTCGTAGTCGCCTGGTATTTCACCCGCGCCTGCGAAAAGCTCTAAGGACGCATCTTATGGAATACACAATTGCCGGACTCATTTCCGTGGCCCTGTGCGCATATCTGCTCTACGCGCTGCTGCGCCCCGAAAAGTTCTGAGGAGAATTTCCGATGACTGCCAATGGTTGGTTACAAGTAGCGTTTTTCTTCGCGCTCATTGTCGTCTGCACCAAGCCGCTCGGTACCTTCATCACCACCGTGATGGAGGGCCGCAAAAATTTCATGACGCCCGTGCTCGGTCCCCTGGAGCGCCTGATTTACCGCATCTGCGGCGTGAGACTCGATCCTCAGGGGCAGCCGGTCGAGCAGCACTGGACGCGCTACGCCGGGGGCTTGCTCGCTTTCAGCCTGTTCAGCGCTCTACTCCTCTACGCAATGCAAAGGCTGCAGAAATGGCTGCCCTTCAACCCGCAGGGTTACACCGAAGGTAATGTCAGCCCCGATCTGGCTTTCAACACTGCCGCCAGTTTCGACACCAATACCAACTGGCAAAGCTATGTGCCCGAGACAACCCTCAGCTACTTCGTGCAGATGGGCGGCTTGACTGTCCACAACTTTCTCTCCGCGGCCGCTGGACTTGGCATTGCCATGGCGTTGGTACGCGGCTTCGCTCGCCAGTCGATCAAAACCATCGGCAACTTCTGGGCCGACATGACCCGTGGCACTCTCTACATCCTGCTGCCGATTTCCATCATCGGCGCGCTGATCTTTTGTTCGCAGGGCGTAATTCAGAATCTGCATCCATACACCGCGGTCACAACGCTCGAAGGCGCCAAGCAGACTATCGCGCAGGGACCCGTGGCCTCGCAGGAGGTCATCAAGATGCTCGGGACAAATGGCGGCGGATTCTTCAACGCCAACTCCGCGCATCCTTTCGAGAATCCTACGCCCTTCACAAACATGTTCCAGATGTTCCTCATCTTCCTGATCCCCGCCGCCCTAACCTACACCTTCGGGAAAATGGTTCGCGACACACGGCAGGGTTGGGCAATCTTCGCCGCCATGACAGTTCTCTGGTTCGCCGGGGTCTTCGTCGCTTATCACTTTGAACAGCACGGCACGCCCATGCTCGAAAAGGCCGGCATTGAAATGACCTCTACCGCCACGCAGCCCGGCGGCAACATGGAAGGCAAGGAAACGCGCTTCGGCATTGCCGATTCCGCTTTGTTCGCCACGGTCACCACCGACGCCAGTTGCGGGGCCGTCAATAGCTGGCACGATAGCTTTACGCCCCTCGGCGGTCTGGTCCCGCTCTTCAATATCATGTTGGGCGAAGTAGTCTTCGGAGGCGTGGGCGCAGGACTATACGGCATGCTCATGTTCGCCATTCTTGCGGTGTTCATCGCAGGCCTGATGGTAGGCCGCACGCCCGAGTATCTCGGCAAGAAGATCGAACAGAAAGAAGTCAAGATGGCCATGCTCGCCATGCTCTTCCTCGGCGCCAGCATTCTCTTCTTCGCCGGCGCCAGCTCAGTCGTGGATTTCGTTAAGAACAGCTACTGGAATCCGCCCGGCCCGGCCGCAGCTAATACCAACAACCCCGGTGCTCATGGACTCTCCGAGATCATTTACGCCTACACCAGCGCCACCGGAAATAATGGCAGCGCCTTTGCCGGGATCAATGCCAACACCCCCTGGTACAACATCACCCTCGGGTTTGCCATGCTCATCGGCCGCTTCATGATGCTGCTGCCTCTGCTCGCCATTGCGGGCTCGCTGGCAGCCAAGAAACAGGTTCCCGTGTCCGCCGGGACCTTCCCTACTCACGGCCCGCTTTTTGTAAGCTTGCTGGTAGGAGTGGTGTTGATCGTCGGCGCGCTGACTTACTTCCCTGCTCTGTCGCTGGGTCCCATCGTTGAGCATCTGATGCTCTGAACCAAGAGCCGCTCTAAAGGAAATTCAACCATGTCTATCCAATTGCAGGAACCCGAAACCGATACCCGGACGCCCAGTCAATCGAACGAATTGCCCGGCGACTCAACCGCCCTCGGACTCTCGCGCGGAAAGCGTGCCCGGCCGCTCTTCGATCCTCCCATCGCACGCCGCGCCATCATCGATTCCTTCGTGAAGCTCAACCCGAAGACGCTGGCGAAGAATCCGGTCATGTTCGTGGTGGAAGTGGGCGCTCTGCTCACCACCGTCCTCATGTTCCGCACACTCGCCGCCGGCGGCGCGGACTTTATCTTTGAATTGCAGATCGCCGCCTGGCTCTGGTTCACCGTGCTCTTCGCCAACTTCGCAGAAGCCATGGCGGAAGGCCGCGGCAAAGCCCAGGCCGATAGTCTGCGCAAGACCAAGACGGACGTGATGGCGAAGAAACTGGCTTCGAACGGCGCCGTTCAGGTGGTGCCCGCCTCGGCGCTGCGCAAGGACGATGTCGTTCTCTGCGAGCCCAACGACGTGATTCCCGGCGATGGCGATGTCATCGAAGGTATCGCCAGTGTCGACGAGTCCGTCATCACAGGTGAGAGCGCGCCCGTAATTCGTGAGTCGGGCGGCGATCGCAGCGCCGTTACCGGCGGCACCAAAGTGCTGTCCGATTACGTCAAGGTCAAGATCACGTCCAACCCCGGCGAGACTTTTCTGGATCGCATGATCGCCCTCGTCGAAGGTGCACAGCGCCAGAAGACTCCCAACGAAATTGCGCTCAACATTATGATCGCGGGCCTGACTCTCATCTTCATGTTCGCCGTGATGACTCTGGCGCCCTTCGCTCTGTACAGCGTCGCGCAGGCGAAGTCCGGCTCGGCTCCCACCGTGATCGTGCTGGTTTCGCTGCTGGTCTGCCTGATTCCGACTACCATCGGCGGTCTGCTCTCCGCCATCGGCATTGCCGGCATGGATCGTGTGATGCAGCATAACGTACTCGCCATGAGCGGCAAAGCGGTGGAAGCCGCCGGGGACGTCAATACACTGTTGCTCGATAAGACCGGCACCATCACACTGGGCAACCGTCAAGCCGTGGAATTCATCCCCGCCGATGGCGTATCCGAAGCGGAGCTGGCCGACGCCGCGCAGCTTTCGAGTCTCGCCGACGAAACTCCCGAAGGCCGCAGCATCGTCGTGCTCGCCAAAGAGAAGTACGGATTGCGCGGCCGTGAGATCGCTCAGCATGAGGCTGAGTTCATCCCCTTCACCGCGCAGACGCGCATGAGCGGATTGAATTACGAAGGCCGCGCTATTCGTAAAGGCGCCAGCGGCTCCATCAAGCAACACATTCTTGACCTCGGCGGCACTTTCCCGCAGAGAGTCAACGATATCTCCGATGCTATCTCCCGCAGCGGCGGTACACCGCTGGTGGTCTCCGAAGATGCGCGCGTGCTCGGCGTCATTCATCTCAAGGACATCGTCAAGGGCGGCATGCGCGAGCGCTTTGCGCAGATGCGCGTGATGGGCATTCGCACCGTGATGATTACCGGCGATAACCCACTTACCGCCGCCGCCATCGCTTCCGAAGCGGGCGTGGATGACTTCCTCGCTCAGGCTACCCCGCGCGACAAGCTGGATCTTATTAAGAAGGAGCAGGCCGGCGGACGTCTCGTCGCCATGACCGGTGACGGTACCAACGACGCCCCCGCGCTCGCCCAAGCCGACGTCGGCGTCGCCATGAATACCGGAACCATGGCCGCCAAAGAAGCCGGCAATATGGTGGATCTCGACAGCAATCCCACCAAGCTGATTGAGATCGTAGCTATCGGCAAGCAATTGCTCATTACTCGCGGCGCCCTTACCACATTTTCCATCGCTAACGATGTGGCCAAGTACTTCGCCATTATCCCGGCCATGTTCGCGGTGACTTATCCGCAATTGAACCGCTTGAATATCATGGGGCTGCATACGCCGGAGAGCGCCATTCTTGCCGCCGTGATTTTCAACGCGTTGATCATCATCGCGCTGGTGCCGCTGGCATTGCGCGGCGTAAAGTATCGTCCGCTCTCGGCGGGCGCGCTGCTCCGCCGTAATCTGCTGATCTACGGACTCGGCGGAGTCATCGCGCCATTCCCCGGCATCTGGGCCATTGACAGGCTGTTGGGCCTGCTGCACCTCGCATAGGAGACTGTTATGTTTGCTGAACTCAAACCCGCCATTCTGATTACCATCGTGCTTACGATCCTTACCGGCATTCTGTATCCGCTCGCCGTCACGGGCGCCGCACAGGCGCTGTTCCATAAACAGGCCAACGGAAGCCTGATCGAGCGCAACGGCCAGGTGATTGGATCGGAACTGATCGGGCAGAATTTCACAAAGCCGGAGTATTTCCATCCGCGTCCATCGGCCGCCGGCAACGGCTACGATGCAGCTAATTCAGCTGGCTCAAATCTTGGGCCGACCAACCCCGCGCTGGCCGATCGCCTTACCAAAGACGCCGCGCAGTTCCGCAAGGATAATCCGGATTTCACCGGCCCGATACCGGCCGACGCCATCACCACCTCGGCCAGCGGTCTCGACCCCGATATCACGCCAGCCAATGCTCTCGCACAAGCCTCAAGAGTAGCCAAGGCACGCGGGGCCAGCGTAGAGTCTGTAACCAACCTTGTTCAGGCCAACATTCAGAACCGCGACTTAGGAGTCCTGGGAGAGCCCAGAGTCAACGTGCTGAAACTCAACATGGCGTTAGACCAAACCTATCCGGCTCATACAGAACCGCGACCGTAAGGGAGTGGACTTCCTATGGCCTCTAAGGACTTCTGCCGCCCCGATCCCGACGAACTGCTTCGGCAGATTCAGGAGCAGGAAGCGCACGATGCGCGTGGGCGCCTCAAGATCTTCCTTGGCTACGCGCCCAGGGTCGGCAAGTCAATGCGCATGTTCGATGAAGGCCGCCGTCGCATCAAGCGCGGCCAGGATGTAGTAATAGGCGCCATCCAGAGCAAGGGATCTGAGGATATCGATCCCATGATTCGCGAGTTCGAAGTGATTCCCCCCGTGCAGGTGAACGGCGGCGAAACGATGGACGTCGAAGCGATTCTCAAACGCGCTCCCCATGTCTGCCTCGTCGACGAACTGGCAAGAAATAATCCTCCGGGCAGCCGCAACGCCCACCGCTGGCAGGACGTGGAAGAGCTCCGCGCCCACGGCATCAACGTAGTCGCCGCCATCAATCTGCAGCACGTCCTGGAACAGCAGGATGCGGTGGAGCGCATCACCGGCCGCCGCGCCGCCAACTCAGTCCCTGCCAGCTTCATTCACTCGGCCGACGAACTGGTTATTGTCGACGTACCCGCCGAGGAACTGGCCCAGCACGGAGGCGGATCGAGCAATTTAAAACCGCACCAACTCAGCGAACTCCGCGAACTGGCGCTGCTGCTCGCCGCCCAGGTCGTCGAAGAACAGTTGCAGCGTTACATGGATGCCCACGGGATCATGCAGAGCTGGGGCACGCAGGAGCGCATTCTGGTCTGCATCACGCCGCGCAGCAGCGCACGCGCCATGCTTGAGAGCGGAGCTCGCGCCACACAGCGCTTCCACGGCCAGATGCTGGCGACCTATGTGAAGCAGGGCGAGCTTTCCCGCGAGGCTGAAGAAACCCTGCATGGAAATCTCGACTACGCACGCAAGCTGGGCGCCGAGGTTCACGTGCTTGAGGGCGCCGACCCCATCGCGGTGATTCTGCAGTTCGCCCGCGAACAGCGCATCACGCAGGTTTTCATCGGACACACGCAACAGAAAGCCTGGAAGTTCTGGACGCCTAACCCGGTTGATAGATTAATTAAGGCCGCCGATGGTATGGATGTGCGATTATTCCCCCACACCCAGCCGGCCTGATTAATGGAAACCAGAGGAAAACTAAAAATATTTCTGGGTTACGCCGCCGGAGTCGGCAAGACCTATCAGATGCTGACCGAGGCCCGTCAGCTGAAAGAGCAGGGGCGCGATGTCGTCATCGGATACTTCGAGCCACACGGCCGCAAAGAAACCATCGCGCTCACCGAGGGCCTCGAAACCGTGCCGCGCAAGGTCTACCAGCACCGCGGCTCGACATTCGAAGATATGGACACGGACGCCGTGCTGGCGCGTCATCCGGAGGTTGCGGCGGTCGACGAGTTCGCCCATACCAATGTGCCCGGCTCCATTCGGCTCAAGCGCTGGCAGGACGTGATTGTGCTTCTTGAGGCGGGGATCGACGTGTTGACCAGCCTCAACGTGCAGCACATCGAGAGCCTGAACGATCAGGTGTGGCACGTCACCGGAATCCGACCCCGCGAAACGGTGCCCGACTGGGTGGTGCAGGAAGCCGACGAAGTGGTGATGGTCGACGTGACACCGCGCGCGTTGCTGCATCGCCTGGAACGCGGCGTCGTCTACGCGCCGGACAAGGCCCAAAAGGCTATCGAGAATTTCTTCACCGAATCGAATCTCACGGCCTTGCGCGAGTTGGCGATGCGCCAGACGGCCCATCAACTGGAAGAGCGGCGCGAGGAGCTGCGCCTGCCGCAGCCGGTGATCCCTGGCATCGATTCGCCACGCCAGGAACGGATTCTGCTCTGGCTGATCCCGCATCCATCCACCGCTATGCTGATTCGCCGCGGCCGCCGCGTGGCCGATTATCTGGGCGCTCCCTGCACGGCGGTCTACGCGGAAAAAGAGTCCGCGGCGCTTGAGCCCTATCTGAACTTCTGCCGCAATCTGCGCATCGACGCCCGCGCCATCGATTGCGCCGAGCCGCCCAAAGCGGTGGCCGAATACGCACGTGAACATTCCTTTACCCAGGTTTATGTGACAAGGAACGCGCCCGACGTGGGCAAGCTGGTGAACCTCGCCCGCGACATGCAGATAACTGTCGTCGCCGAACGCGTCCGCCCGGAATAATTCACCGCACCATTAATGGGTTTCTACTATTGTCGCCAGACTACGGGTACTCATAAACTCGAATGATCCCTGGTGTGTCCATGAATGCGATAGCCGTACTTTTTCTCATCTTATTGGTAAATACCGGCTACATAGCGGCATTTGCCTCGCCGACGGTTTTCTACATGACGAACGTGCTCGGGCACGTCGTTCTTGGGGCGGTTCTTGCCATCGCGCTGCTCTTCAATCTGCGAAGAAGCACGCTCCTCCGGACTGCGCCGGTTGCTCTTGGATTTCTGCTCGCGGCATTCGTCCTCGGCGCCATCCTCACTTACGCAGGCAACGTTCGCGCGAATTCATGGATACTGTGGTCGCATGTCGCGGCGGCCGCGCTCGGAGTCGCGGCGCTCACACCATTTGTGTGGAAGAAAGCCACGCAGCAAGGCGGTGGATGGTTATCGTTTCGCAAGGGATTCAAGTTTGCGCTGATCGTTCTGGTTGCGCTGCCCATCCTCGGGCACGGGTACAAGAGGCTTTTCCCGAACCTCAATAACCGCATCGTCAATCCGGCCAGCCCACCTCTTAACATGGAGGGCGAAGGAGGCGGCCCCGGGTCGCCATTCTTCCCTGCCTCCGCCCAGACCAATGTCGGCGGCATCATTCCCTCGAACTTCTTCATGGATTCCGAATCCTGCGCGCCATGCCACAAGAAAATTTACGACGAATGGAACGCCTCGTCCCACCATTTCGGTTCGTTCAACAACCAGTTCTATCGCAAGGCTATCGAATACATGCAGGATACGCAGGGCTCGCCGCGCGGCAGCAAGTGGTGCGCCGGCTGTCACGACCACGCGGTCTTTTTCAACGGCCGCTTCGATAAGCCGATCAACACGCAGATCGATACGCCGGAGGCGCACGCCGGCCTCGCCTGTACCAGTTGCCACGCCATCGTGCGCGTCGACAGCACGATGGGCAATAACGGATTTACCATAGAGTATCCGCCTTTGCATCGACTCATGACCAGCAACAACAAAGCGGTTCGCGGCCTGGTTGATTTCATGACTTACCTGAATCCCGAACCGCATCGGGAAACTTTCCTGAAGCCTTTCATGGTCGAACAGTCGTCCGAATTCTGTTCGACATGCCACAAGGTTCATCTGGATATTCCGGTCAACAACTATCGCTGGTTCCGCGGCTTCAACGATTACGATAACTGGCAGGCTTCGGGATTTGGCGAGGGCGCGCGCTCCTTTTACTATCCGCCCAAAGGCCAGACCTGCACCGATTGCCACATGCCCCTCGAACCCTCGAAGGAAGCGGGCAATCGCGACGGCCAGATTCACTCACACCGGTTTCCGGCGGCCAACACTGCGCTCGCCAACGCCAACAAGGACGCCGACCAACTCGCCATCGAGCAGAAATTCCTCACCTCCGGCTTCATCTCGGTCGATATCTTCGCGGCGTCCCCGGTAGAAAATGCCGCGCCGCAGGCGGCTATGGTCCGCCGCTCCGCAACGGGCCCCCGGCTGAGTTCGGGATCGGCCGTGGGCGAAGAAGCCGAACAGCAGGGCGACACATTTATCCGCGAAGTGGGCAAGGTTGCAGCGCCCCTCGATCGGGCGCAGCCGAAGTTCGCGCCGGGCTCGACGACCCGTGTGGACGTAGTCGTGAGGACGCGTAAGATCGGCCATTTCTTCCCCGGTGGCACGCTCGATTCATTCGACATCTGGCTGGAACTGCAGGCAGTGGACGCGACCGGCAGAACGATCTTCTGGAGTGGTCAGGTGCAGGACAACGGTAAAGGCCCGGTCGAGCCGGGGGCGCATTTTTATAAGGCCTATCAACTCGATGGCGATGGCAATGAGATCAATAAGCGCAATGCCTGGCAGGCGCGCAGCGTCCTTTATGTGCATGCTATTCAACCCGGCGCCGCCGACACTGTCCACTATCTGCTGAACATTCCCAAAGACGCGAAAGGGCCGATTCATATTATTGCCAAACTCAACCACCGCAAGTTCTCGTGGTATTACACGCAGTTCGCTTATGCCGGGAAGCCTAAGCCGGGTCAGGAGTCGAAGATCGACATCGTTCATAATGCCGCCGAATACAGCTTTGACAAAGCCAACATTCCAGCCAATGTTTCAGGCGAGGTGAAGGGCGAGATTCCGGTAACTCCCATAACCGTTCTGGCCCAGGCCGAATCCTCGATAGATCTTACGAACAATGCGCCCGAAACACAGTGGCGGCAGGTGACCGACAAGAAGACGCGCGAGCGCTGGAACGATTGGGGCATCGGACTGCTTCTGCAGGGCGACGTGAAGGGCGCCGAATACGCTTTCACGAAGGTCACCGAAGCCGAGCCTGGCTCTGCCGATGGCTGGTTGAACGTGGCGCGGGCGCTCATACAGGAGGGCGAAACAGAACGCGCCAAACCGTTTATCCAAAAGTCGCTCGCCGTGAATCCGGATCTCGGCCGCACGTATTACTTCCGCGCACTGATCGAAAAGGCGGATGGTGATTACGATGCCGCGTTGAAGGATCTGGCCATTGTCGACACCAAATATCCGCGCGATCGCGTAGTCTGGAACCAGGTCGCGCGCCTGCAGTTCCTCAAGCGGAATTATAAGGATTCGATCGCGGCTCTCAACAAGGTCGCGGCGATCGATCCCGAAGATTTACAGATGCACTACACCGCCATGCTCGCCTACCGCGGAATGGGCGACATAGCGTCCGCCGAGCGCGAGCAGAAGCTCTTCCAGCGCTTCAAGGCCGATGAATCCGCCCAAGCGATTACCGCTAAGCAACGTATGGTCAGTCCCGAAGACAATAATGAGAGACAGTCGATTCACGATCATGAGAGCATCGATCTCAAAGCAGTGAGCACGCGGGGGAAGAGTCAGTGAAGTCACTGATCTTCGCAGTTGCCTTTGTAGCCGCTGTCGCAGTGATAGCCGGGCCGCCGCCGGAGAGCAACGTCCGCTTCACCGACGTCACGTCCCAGGCCAGAATAAAGTTCGTCCATAACGCCGGTAAGTCGGGTAAGAAATATCTACCCGAAACCCTGGGCGCCGGCGCCGCTTTTTTCGACGCCGACGGCGACGGCTGGATCGATATCCTGCTGGTGAACGGCAAAGACTGGGCCGCCCCGGGACGCCATACGACGGCAGCGCTCTACCGTAATAGTCATGACGGCACCTTCACCGATATCACGCGGGGCAGCGGCCTCGACGTCGATATTTACGGCATCGGAGTAGCTGTGGCCGACTTCGACAACGACGGGCGCGAGGATGTCTACATGACCGCCCTCGAAGGCGACCGCCTCTTTCATAACGAAGGCAACGGTAAGTTCAAAGACGTGACCGCGGCATCCGGAATCCGCAATGCCAGTTTCGGCACCAGCGCCGCGTGGCTCGATTACGATCGCGACGGCAAACTCGATCTGTTCGTCGCCAACTACGTTCAATGGACCGAGAAAGGCGATCTGTGGTGCTCGCTCGATGGCAACGTCAAGTCTTATTGCACCCCCGAATCCTACAAAGGAACTTCGAGTAAGCTGTTCCATAACCTCGGCGGGGGCCGCTTCGAGGACGTTACCAACAAGGCGGGCCTGGGCGATCCCACCAGCAAGTCTCTCGGCGTTACTATCATCGATTTCGACAGCGACGGATGGCCCGATATATTTGTCACCAACGATACCCAGCCGAATAAGCTCTACCGTAATAACCGCAACGGCACATTCGGCGAACAGGGCATGGCGGCCGGCGTGGCTTACGGCGAGGACGGAGTGGCGCGCGGAGCCATGGGTGTCGATTGGGCCGATTACGATCGCACCGGCCGGCCGCATTTGTTGGTGGGAAACTTCTCCAATCAGATGCTGGGCTTGTACCACAATGAGGGCAGCGGCTTGTTCGTCGATGAAGCCCCTTCGTCCAGCGTCGGGCGCGCCAGCCTTCTGTCGCTGACCTTCGGCGCCTTCTTCTTCGACTACGATCTCGATGGCTATCCCGACATCCTCGCGGCCAACGGGCATATCGAGGAAGAGATCTCGCGCGTGCAGCCGAAAATCAAATACCAGGAGCAGCCGCTGCTGTTTCGCAATCTGGGCTCGAAGAAGTTTGAGAACGTGTCGAATGCGGTAGGGGCGGATTTTATCCGGCCTCTGGTGGCGCGCGGCGCTATCTACGGCGACTTCGACCACGACGGCGATCTTGACATCCTGCTGACTGCCAACAACGGCCCCGCGCACCTCTACCGCAACGATGGCGGCAACAGGAATAACTGGATTTCCATCCGCACCGTGGGCACGAAATCCAACCGGGATGGAATCGGCGCCTCGGTGGCCATCTCATCGGCTTCCGGCAAACAGTGGAATGTGGTTCGCAGCGGTTCGAGCTACGCTTCGCAGAGCGATCTGGCGCTGGTATTCGGCCTGGGCCGCGATCCGGTAGTGAGCTCGATCGAAGTCGCGTGGCCCAGCGGAACGAAGCAGAAGTTCATCAATGTGGCGGCGAATCGATTCGTCACCATCGACGAAACCCGCGGCATCCTCAGGTAAGCCCGCGTGGCTTCGTGAGAGCGGTAGCGATGTTTGGTAGAGCAGATCAGTATTTCGGGAAGAGGACGAATGGGGGAAGTTTGGCTTCGAAAAATGTCGGATTCGCGGTCGTCAAACTGCCTCGACCGTGTCGTTCGGTCTGTTACCGTGGGCTGGTGCTGCCTGAACTTACCGAAGACGGAGGACTGCCGGTCGGTATCCATGTCGCGAACTGGCAGGAGTTTCACGCCCGGTTCTGCTATTCTGGCGATCTTGACATTCCATGCCAGACTGCTGTTCCAGGCAGACGTCTTCTGGGCGCGCGCTTCCATCGGAAACGAGATGCTCAATCTGTGGCTGGAGACCTATCAGACTACGCGGGATTTTCGAAAACGCGGTATTGTGTAACTGGAGATCAGGTGATTCAAACCGACGATCAGATGCTGGTTGCTCAGCAATGCATCGATAACTTGCGGCGAATCCTGCCGGCGGCGCGCAAGACCCACTCGGGACGCGATTATGCTCGCCTGTCGGAACCCATTCTCCTCGAACTCCAGCAACGCGAGCAGGAGATCCTTGAATACCTGACCTGTGATATCGAACAGCCGGTCGTCGCCGGCGAGTAGTTCATGCCGGCCGCCGGTCCGGGCGGATCCGGCCACTTTGTCCCCCTTTTCGCCCTCCCTTGCCCTGCCAGTGCGATATGCTTCAATTATTAACACTGGCGACGCCGCTGGAGGTGCCATGAGTCTACGCGAACAACTGCACGCTTACATCGCGCAATTGGAACAACGTCTGCGCTGGAGCACCTTACTGCGCGGCTTTGCCATCCTCGCCGCCGGCGCTCTGGTGGCCACCCTGGTGCTGGTCACGATCACCAACGCCCGCGCCTTTTCGCAGGGCAGCGTCACTGCGGCCCGCTTCGCACTCATCCTGATTCTCGCCATCGCCGCGGCCGCCGGGCTGGCTCTGCCCCTGCGCCGCCTCACACGCCGCCGGGCCATCGGTACCGCCGAGAAAAACTTCCCGCAATTCCAGCAGCGCCTCTCCACCTTCGCCGAGCGCGATGGGCAGGATCCGTTTATCGAACTTCTGGCCGGCGACACCCTCGAAGTGGCCCGCTACGCCGAACCCAAAGAACTGGTCACCGATCAGCGCCTCTGGATCTCCCTCGGCACCGCCGTGGGCGCCTGCGCCATCCTTATTTGGATGATCGCCGCCGGACCAGGTTTTCTCGGCTACGGCGCTTCCCTGCTCTGGACCGGCACGCACACCGGCAAAGCCCCTATCTACGATCTGCGAGTGAGTCCCGGCGATGCCGTGGTGCGCCGCCATGCCGATCAGCTGGTTTCGGCCCTACCCACCGGCCTGCATGCGCCCAGCGTCAAACTCTACGCGCGCTATCAGAGCTCTTCCAAATGGGAAGCGATTCCCATGCAGCCCCAGGCGGCCGGCAGCTTCGCCGGCGGTTTTCAATTCCTGTTTGCCGGTCTGCCGGAGAACGTCGAATACTACGTGACCGCCGGAGCCATGACCTCGAAGCACTTCAACATCCGCGTCACCGATCTGCCCTCCGTGAAGCAGATTCGCGTCACTTATCATTACCCGGCGTGGACCGGCATGCCGTCTGAGATCGAGGAGCGCGCCGGAGATCTGCGCGCCGTCGCCGGCACCGAGGCCGAGCTTGAGGTTACCACCGACCGCCCCCTTCCCGGCGGCCAGATCCAGCTCGATAGCGGGCAAAAAATCCAACTGACCGGCGGCGAGAACAATCGCTATCGCGCCACCGTCAAGATGGATCAAGATGGCGTTTATCACGTCGCGGGAGTCGAAGCGGGCCAGCCCGTTCGCGTCTCCGAGGATTTTTTCATCGAGGCCCGTAAGGCCAGCCCGCCGCAGATTGCCTTGGTGCGTCCCGGCCGCGGAGATTATCACGCCAGCCCCATCGAAGAGGTAACCATTACGGCCAGTGCGCAGGGCGATTACGCGCTGCACGGCCTCGCCCTGCATTATTCCGTCAACGGCGGCCCGGAGACCACGGTGGATCTCTCCCCGAAGAAGGGTGAGAAGAAAGCCGACGGATCTACCACACTGTCGCTCGAAGATTTCAAACTGGTCCCCGGCGATCTGGTCAGCGTCTATGCTACAGCCAAAGACGGCAACCCGGCCAATCCCGAATCCCACACGGATATGGTCTTCATCCAGGCCGATCCGTTCCTGCGCGAGTTTTCGCAATCGCAGCAATCGGGCGGTGGGGGTGGAGGCGGCAGGGGCCAGGGCAATGAATCGGCGCAAATCTCGCAGCGGGAGAAAGAGATCATATCCGCTACCTTCAAACAGCAGGGAGACAAGAATGCGACCCTGCAGCAGGCCATCGATATCGCCAAGCTGCTGTCGCAGTCGCAGTCAACTTTGCGCGACCAGGCGGTTACCCTTTCCGGACGGCTGCAGGCGCGCGAATTGACCGACGCGGTGAAAGCCATCGGCGAATTCGAGAAGGAAATGATGACCGCTTCCCAGGCCATGACGCCGGCCGCGCAACAGTTGAAAGAGATGAAGTGGAAGGATGCCATCCCCAACGAGCAGAAGGCGCTGCAGGCTCTGTTGCGCGCTGAAGCCACCTTCCGGCAGATTCAGGTTGCGATGGGTGGGCGCGGAGGCGGAGGCGGTGGTGGAGGCGGCGCGGCGCGCGATCTGGCTGCCCTCTTCGATCTCGAACTCGACACCGAGAAGAACCAATATGAGACGCAGAAATCGGCTTCCACGAGTGAAGAGCAGAAGGCCCAGGCCATCGACGATGCGCTGAAGAAGCTCGATGAGCTGGCTCGGCGTCAGGAAGATCTGGCCCAGCAGCAGCGCAACAACGCAACACAGACTGCCGAGCAGAAATGGCAGCAGGAGATGCTGCAGCGCGAGGCCCAGCAACTCCAGCAGCAGATGGAGCAACAGCTTGCCCAGAAAGGACAGCAGGGGCAACAAGGCCAACAAAGTCAGCAAGGTCAGCAGGGTCAACAAGGACAGCAAGGTCAACAGGGACAACAGAGCGCTTCTGCTTCAGGACAATCCGGACAGTCGAGTGGACAGGCGGGGCGCAGTGGACAGGCGAGCGGACAATCCGGCGATTCTCAACAGTCGGGGGAACAAGCAGCCGATCACCGTCAAATGGCCGCTCAACAGGCGCTCGATCGCCTGCGCCAGGCGAACGACGACATGAAGCGCGCCGCTTCCCAGCATGCCAGCGCGGCGGATTCGCGCCGTGCCGCCGATCGGCTCCGCCAGGCCACCGATCTGCTGGGTGGTTTGCAGCAGCAGGACGCGAACGGGCGCCTCGGCCAGATGGCCCAGACGGCCGAGCAATTGGCAAACCGCCAGAAGGCGCAGGCCGATCATGTGCGCGATCTGCTCTCCCAGATGAACGCCGAGCGCACAGCCGGTAAGCAGCCAACCCCTCCGACAGCCGCCGACATGGACAAAATGGTCAACGACCGGCAGCATGTCAGCGACGACCTGGAGCACCTGACGCAGCAATTGCGCGATGCAGCGCGCGAACTTGCCAACACGCAGCCGGGGGCTTCCGGAAAGTTGCGCAGTGCGGTGCAGGGAGTGGACGATAGCGAACTCGCCACCCGCCTGCAGCGCAGTTCGGACCAGCTTCGGGAGGGGCACTTCTCCGACCAGGCCGAAAGCGCCCTCACAAGCGATCTGCAAAAGCTGAGTAAAGATGTCCGCGACGCGGCAAACGGCCTGGGCAGCGCTGAGCACGCTTCCGAGGCAGCCGCCATTAACCGCGCCATGGATGATCTATCGCGTCTGCGGGATCAGCTCAATGGGCTCGGGGGACGTCCCGGCAGGCAGCCGGGACAAGCTCAGCCGGGTCAGGGACAAGCAGGCCGCGGCGGACAGCCTGGACAGCAAGGTAACCGGCCCGGTGAGCAATTGGCGCGCAACGGTCAGCCTGGACAACAAGGCCAGGGCGGTCAACAAGGCCAGGGTGGCCAAGCGGGACAAGGCGCACAGCAAGGCCAGGGTGGACAAGCGGGCCAGGGAGGCCAGGCGGGACAGGGTGGCCAACAAGGTGGTCAAGGCGGGCGTGCCGGCATCGCGGGTAATCCGGGCGGCGGTGGCAGGAACAATGAAAACGGCGCGCTTGGCGATTACACCGGCACCAGACGCACTTCCGGCCCGGCCGCAGTGCCGCGAGAGGGACCCACTCCGGCCGATACCCAGGCCCAGATCGATCAGGGGCTGAACCTTCTCAATCAGGTGAAGGCCACGGTGCAGGATAGCCCCGAGGCGCGCCAGCAGTTGCAGGCACTGATCGAACAGATGCGTAACCTGGATCCCAAGCTCTTTCCAGGGAATCCGGCGCTGGTCGAGCAGATGCACCAGCAACTGGTCAGCGAGGTCGACGCGCTCGAACTCCAGTTGCGCCGCCAGCTCGATGACAAGGGCGGTATGATCCGCAATACGGACCCGAACAAAGTTCCGGCCGGCTATCGGGACTCGGTCGCCGAATACTATCGGAAGCTCTCGGGCGGCAGCCGCTAAGCCCGGTGTTTCTGGACATGCGGCTATCAGCCACGTTCGTTACAATAGTTATTGAAGATCGCCCGCACCCTGCTGCTCATATTCACCGCCGCCGCATCGGCTCTGGCTGCCGCGGGGCCGGCGTGGGATGCGAGCGGCGACGGTCTGCTCTCCGGAACCTGGAACTTCCGCCAGGTCCTCTATACTTCTGACGGCTCCGGCAATATCACCCAAATGGTGGCCTATTTCGGCACTATTGCCTTCAGCGGGGCCGGCACTTACACGCTCTCGAACGGCAACACGCTGGTTACGAATCCCGCCGGCGGATCAACGATTCCGTCAGGCGGCACGTATTCGACCGCCGCCAGCGGCTTCGGCTTTCTCTCCAATCCCCTTGCCGCCGGCACTTCGGTCTATTTTCTGGTGTCGAAAGGTATCCTGATCGGCAGTTCCACCGAGAGCGGCTCTCTCAGCAATGGATCTTTCGTTAACGATCTTTTCATCGCCGCCCCGGCTACACCCAGTTTCACCAGCGCGAACTTCAGGGGCGCTTATACGATTGCGGGTTTTCTGCCCACCAGCAGTCCCGCGTCCACCGCCGACGTTTCCCTGCAGATCAACCCCGACGGAGCCGGGAACCTCGGAACAGTCACCATCTCCGGCTACAACGGCGCGAGCGGAGCCACCATGATCACTCAATCGAGCAGCAACGCCTCTTACATATTCGCCGGCGGAACAGCCACCATAACCTTCCCCGCGGCGTTTGGATCCAATTTCTTTTCCGGGCCGGAAACCCTGTATTTATCTCCCGATGCGAATTTCGTTTTTGGTGGTTCGCCCAATGGGTTCGATATGTTTGTGGGCGTGCGCAACGCTTCCGGCGCAGCCACCCTTACCTCCGGGCTCTACTATGAAGCCGGTCTGGACGAGGACGAATCGCAGGTTAACGACGAAGACGGCAGTGCGGTGCTCGATACCTGGTACGGGGTATTTAACGCTTTCTCAGGGAACATTATCGGCCACCAGCGTCTTCTCTGGGCCGGCTATTTCAGCGCGGAAGACGCGACCTACCAGACCACCTACCCGACCACCGGCTCCGCTTCCTGGATGGGGCCGACAGCGGGTCAGCTGGATCCATCCGGGTCGGTGCAGTACTCGGTGGGCGCGGCGGGCATTCGCGTCGGATTCGGCATCGGCCCCTACCTCGGAATTGAAGTCGGTTTTCCAGCCAGTCCGCCAACGCCATTCGGCGCTGTTTACCTGGATCCGACCGGCATAGTCAACTCCGCCAGTTCCGCGCCCTTCACGGCAGGCATTTCCCCCGGCGAATTCCTCACCTTTTACAACGGCTCGAACCTTGCGAACTCCTCGACCTGCGCCACTGCCCTGCCCTTCCCCACCATGCTGGGCAACGTCCAGGTTCTCATCGACAACATCCCCGCGCCGATCTTCTGCATCGGTTCCCAGGTCACCGTAATCGTGCCTTATGAAGTAAACGCCTCGCCCATAGCTTCCATTCAGGTGGTTAACAACGGCGCATCCTCGAACGTAGTGACCGTTTACGTACGGCCCACCTCGCCCGGCGTCCTGACGGTGCCCCCGGGTGGCCTGGGCTTTGCCGCCGCCGAGCATGCCAATTATTCTTTGATCACTCCCGCCAACCCGGCATTGCCCGGCGAGACGATCGCCTTATACCTGGTCGGGCTCGGCAGCGTGTATCCACCGTACGCGGATGGCGCGGCGACCCCCGGTATCGGAAGCATCGTAATCAACCACATCGAAGTGGATGTGGGCGGCTTCGGATCCACCAACATCCCCTATGCGGGTCTTACACCCGGCGATGCAGGCTTGTATCAGATCAATTTCCAGGTGCCTGTTAATGCGCCCGCCGGGAACGATCCCATTGCCATCGTTGGCCCCGGATCGTATTCTTCCGAGGCTTTGCTGCCAGTGGGCGGAAGCAGCGTCGCGCCATCCCTGCAGGCTCCGGCGCGCGCTGTCCGCAAGCGATTGCCCAGACTGCGCGGCTTCACTCAACCATAAAATCATCCGAATATACCGGGTATTCAGCCGCTCTCCGGAAGAAACAGCCGGTAATTGCCCCCTGCAGTTATCCTTCGTCAACATAGTAACGGTCCCTGGTTTTGTCATAAACTTTAAATAATTGTCCTGTTATTCGCTGGAAACATTCATCCGGGAAGCGCTTGAGGAGTCAAGTTCAAAATGCCGCCGCGTTCGCGCAGTTTGATGTTTCCCCGTTTTCTCCACCCCCTCCTGTTCGCAATTCTGGTTCTGGTCGCGGGATCGCCCGCCAACGCACAGCGCTATAACTTCAGGATTCTCACCCAATCCGAAGGCTTAGCCGATCTCACCATCAGCTCCGTTCTACGGGACCGCTCGGGATTTATCTGGGCCGGCACGAACAATGGCCTGTTTCATTACGACGGCCACCACTTCCGCCGCTTTGGAATGGAAGCGGGGCTGCCCAGCGCCAGTGTTTCGAGTCTGCTCGAAACCAACGACGGCACGCTTTGGGTCGGCACCCTGCTGAGCGGAGTGAGCCGCCGGGCGGGAGATCGTTTTGTCCGCGACGGGCTGGCATGGGACGATACCCTGCCCAATGCGTTTGTGAGCGACGATGACGGATCGGTCTGGCTGGAAACCAGCCGGGGGCTGACGCGCCACATGCCCGTATTACGACGCACCAACAGGGGCGCGATTCCCGACAAATCGCCGGCCGCGCTCCTGATGGTGGGTGTCCAGGTTGGAGATAAAGATCTGTCGCTCGACGGGCTGCCGCGCATCGACAACCGCAGCGGCACAGTCGTCTTCAGCTATGCTTTGCTGAGTTTCCGCCGCCAGCAGGATATTCAGTTTCGCCGCCTGCGCGGCATGGACGACCTCTGGACGGCGACGAACCAGTGGCAGGCGCAGTATTCCACCCTGAAGCCTGGAAGCTACGTGTTCGAGGTGACGGCCACATCGAGCGGGCATTCTTCCGGCGCCGTGGCCAGTCTTCCCGTCACGGTTACCGGTCCCTGGTGGAGCTCCACGTGGTTCTTCGCGGGAACTGCCCTGTTATTCGCGGGCACATTGTTCAAATGGTGGTTCCACTTGCAGCGCGCGGAAAACGAGTTACGGCAGGCGAAAGAAGCGGCCGAGAAAGCCAGAGAAGTGGCCGAAGCGGCCAACCGCGCCAAGAGCGTCTTCCTGGCTAATATGTCGCACGAAATCCGCACGCCTCTCAACGCCGTGCTCGGCTATTCGCAGCTGATGCTGCGCGATCCGGGGCTGAACGGCGGCGCCAGGGAAAACCTCAACATCATCAATCGCAGCGGAGAGCACCTCCTCACGCTGATTAACGACATTCTGGATATGTCGAAAATCGAGGCCGGCAAGGTGACGCTGACTCCGGTGGTTTTCGATCTGTTCGAAATGCTGGCCAATCTGGAAATGATGTTCCGTCTGCGCGCCGAAGCCCGCGGCCTCAGGTTCGAAGTGCTGGTAGAGTCGCCCTGCGAGGCTTCTGTCGAGGCCGATAAGGGCAAGATCCGCCAGGTGCTGGTGAATATCCTCGGCAATGCCATCAAATTTACCGAAGCAGGTTCAGTGAAGCTGCGCGTGTCCATGGCCCGGAGTGAGAACGGGAATCGGCTCTTCTTCGCGGTCGAAGATACAGGCGCGGGAATTGCGCTCAAAGAGCAAAGCCGGCTTTTCCAGCCGTTCGCGCAAAGCGAGAGCGGACGGCAGCACAAGGGAGGCACCGGTCTCGGGCTGGCCATCAGCCGTGAGCTGGTTCAACTGATGGGCGGCGAGATCATGCTGAGCAGCGTGCCCGGCAAGGGATCCAGGTTCTATTTTGAAATTCCGGTTAAATCCGGCGCAGTGGACCCGGTCGAGCGCAGGATGGAACGCCGCCGGGTTGCCGGATTGCTGGCAGACGGGGAGCCTCCGCGGGTGCTGGTTGTCGACGATGAACCCTATAATCGCGGTTGGTTGACCGCACTGCTGAAATCGGTGGGCTTCGCCGTCGCCGAGGCCGACAACGGCGAGGCGGGAATACGGCTTTGGGAGGCATGGCGGCCGCGCTTGATCCTGATGGACATGCGTATGCCCGTGATGGACGGCATGGAAACCACGCGCCGCATCCGGGCGCTGCCGGGCGGGCGAGACACCGTCATTCTGGCGCTGACGGCAAGTGCGCTCGAAGAGGACCGCCGGGCGGCGTTCGAGAGCGGCGTTGATGACTTTCTACCCGAGCCCTGCGCCGAGGGCGACCTGTTTCAGCGCCTGCGCAAACACCTCGGCCTCGAGTTTCAGTTCGCGGAGGACGAAACGGCTGAGGAAGACGCCGTCGATATCGCCGGGCAGGCCGGCACGGCGGGGGTCTGCGCGAATTTGCCGATCCATCTGATCGTCGAACTGCAGCAGGCCGTTGGCAACGGCGAGAAAGGCGTTCTCGACGAACTGATCGGGAAAACGGCCGAGTTGGACAAGGCGGCGGCGCGCGTCCTCCGGCAGCTCGCGGACAAGTACGAGTACGACGCGCTGACGAATCTATTGGAGGAGGCCGTTCAGTATCGGGAGGTTGGGGCCGACCGGCAGGCAGCGGCCTGAATTTGCCGGTGGAACTTTGGTCGAAACCCCCGATATGTGCTCTATGAGCGCCCGTGCCTCAATCCGCGTGAGAAGCCATACGGTCCGGATTGCCGCCGCAGTTCTTATCCTGGGCGCGATCGCGGCCTGGACGATATCCCTGTACCAGCGCCCGGCCAGCACGGTTCGCATCGGCGTGAATCATTCCCCGCCTTATTCGACGATCGGCGCCGACGGAAAGCCGCGCGGATTCACCGTGGAACTCATGGCGGAAGCAGCCCGGCGGCGAGGCATCCAGATCAAGTGGGTAACAGTGCAGGAAGGTCCGGACCTGGCGCTGGCGACCGGCAAAGTGGACCTTTGGGCGTTGGTAACGGATACCCCGGAACGCCGCGGGCGCATTTTTTTCACCGAACCCTATCTGCGGACGAGGTTCTCGCTGCTGGTTCCGGAACAGAGCAAGATACGAACCCTCGACGGCGCCGCCTGGCGGCGGATCGCGCATGGAAGCGAGGTCCTGAGCAGCCGGTTGGCGGAGCAGTTCTTCCCCCGTTCAAGGCTGGTTACGACGGCGCCGGGCGAGGAGATGCAAGCTCTTTGCGATGGGACCGCCGATGGCGCTTTCGTCGAGCGTAAAGAACTGCTGCGGGCTCTGCTGGCCAGGGCAGCGCAATGCAGTGCGCTCGATTTCGAGATCCTGCCTATCGCCGCCGCCAGCTTCGACATGGCCATCGGATCGAACCGGGACGCGCAGGCGACGGCCAATGCCTTACGCGCGGAGATCAGCGAGCTTTCGCGCGACGGAACGCTCGACCGGTTGTCGGGAAAATATCTGGGCGATACCAGCGACGAAACCCGTGTGGTGAGTGAATTAAGGCAGGAACAGGAGCGTTCGCGGCTGCTCTTCTACAGTGGTCTGCTGGTCAGTGTGTCGCTGGCTTTATTCCTGTTGATGATGAACCGGAAGCGGCTGGCCGACCAGGCGATGCGCTCGGAACGGGAGCTACGGCACGCCAAGGAAGCTGCCGAGGAAGCCAAAGAAGCGGCGGAGGCCGCCAATCGGTCCAAGAGCGTCTTTCTGGCCAACATGTCGCACGAGATCCGTACTCCCCTCAATGCCGTTCTCGGCTATTCGCAGCTGCTGCTGCGCGATGCCTGTCTGAGTTCCACGGTCCGCGAAAACCTCAACATCATCAACCGCAGCGGAGAGCACCTGCTCGCCCTGCTCAACGATATTCTCGATATGTCGAAGATTGAGGCCGGCAAGGCAACGCTGATGCCCGTAGTCTTCGATCTCTTCGAAATGCTGGCGGATCTGGAAATGATGTTCCGTCTGCGTGCCAGCGCTCGCGGGCTTAAATTCGAAGTTCTGGTAGAGTCGCCCTGCGAACCGTCCATTGAGGCCGATAAGGCGAAAATACGCCAGGTGCTGGTTAATATCATCGGCAATGCCATCAAATTCACCGAGGCGGGCTCGGTGACTCTCCGCGTGTCAATGAATTGGAAAGAGCGTGGGAAATTGAACGAGCATGGGAACTTGAATCCCGGGGAAAACGACTCTCTCCGCCTTTTTTTCGCGGTCGAGGATACCGGCGCCGGCATCGCAGTGGAAGAACGAGGCCAGCTGTTCCAGCCCTTTGCGCAGACCGAGAGTGGGCGGCGGAACAAGGGAGGAACCGGCCTCGGGCTGGCCATCAGCCGCGAGTTGCTGCGCGTCATGGGCGCCGAGATCATGCTGAGCAGCGAGCCCGGCAAGGGATCCACTTTCTATTTTGAGATCCCCGTCCGGCCCGGTGCAGTGGAGCCGGCCCCGCGCAGAAAAGAGCGCCGCCGCATCGCGGGGATCGAGGAAGGCATCCAACCGCCGCGCGTGCTGGTGGTCGACGATGAGCCTAATAATCGGGGATGGCTCACCACCCTGCTGAAATCGGTAGGCTTCGATGTGGCGGAGGCGGAGAACGGAGAAGTCGGGATTCGGCTTTGGCTCGAATGGCGGCCGCATCTGATTTTGATGGACATGCGTATGCCCGTGATGGACGGTCTCGAGACCACGCGCCGCATCCGCACGCACCCCGATGGACGTGAGACCGTCATTTTCGCACTCACCGCAGGAGTCATGGAAGAGAACCGCCGCGCGGCGATCGAAAGCGGTGTGGACGACTTCCTCGCCAAACCCTGCGCCGAAGACGAATTGCTTCTGAAAGCGCAAAAACACCTTGGCCTCGAATTTCAGTTCGAGGAGGAAAAAACGCGGGACCCCGAAAACGCGGGATCGGCCGTGGACACCATCGCCACGGACGTCTGCCGCACCCTGCCACCCGAGCTGGTCGTCGAACTGCAACAAGCCGTGGCCAATGGCGAGAAAGACGTTCTCGATCGGCTGATAGCCAGAGTTGCCGAGTTGGACGAGCCCGCGGCGCGCACTCTCAAACATCTGGCTGACAACTA
The DNA here is from genome assembly GCA_963719785.1 of Terriglobia bacterium. GTDB lineage: Bacteria > Acidobacteriota > Terriglobia > Bryobacterales > Bryobacteraceae > BOG-234. Next base: position 153,599 of record CAVRCX010000013.1, on the reverse strand, counting down.
TGCGTATGACGAGCTGACAAATCTTCTTGAGGAGGTGCGGGCATGATCGAAATCGAAGAGGTTGCAACAGAAGCCGTACCCGAGCCAGCCGTGTCACAACAGAGCACTGTTTCCGATCGCGGCAACCTGATGGTCGTCGACGACCAGCCGGCAAATCTGAAACTCATGGAAGATATGCTGCGGTGCGAAGGCTACGCCGTGCGATCCTTTCCACGCGGGCGCCTGGCGCTCGCAGCGGCAACGCAAAACGCGCCGGACCTGATCCTGCTGGACATCAATATGCCGGAAATGGATGGCTTCGAAGTTTGCGCGCGCCTGAAGGCGGACAAGAAACTCGCATCCATCCCCATCGTGTTTCTGAGCGCGCTGAGCGAAACCGAAGATAAGGTGCGCGCCTTCCGCGCTGGCGGCGTGGATTACATTACCAAGCCGTTCCGGTTCGAAGAAGTGCAGGTGAGAGTCGAGACGCAACTGGGGTTGCAGCGGGCGCGCCGGGCCGAGCGCGATCTGCTGGAAAATACTCTGAACGGAGCGGTCAGAACCCTCGCCGACCTGATCCATCAAACCGGACCCGCGCTGGCGGCGCGCTCCGACGCCATCCGCAACATCGTGGTTCACTTGGCTGCGAAGCTGGGACCCGATGAAGCATGGCAGTATGAGCTGGCCGCGATTCTGTGCCTGATCGGGTGCATCGCGCTGCCCGCCGAGACCTTTGAGCGCGCCTACTGGCGGTCTTCGCGGGGCCCGGAGGACGATATGTTCCGCGCCCATCCCGAAAACGGCGCCAGACTGATCTCCCGCATTCCCCGCCTGGATGTGGTTGCGGAGATGATCCGCCGCCAGCAAACCGTGGCCTGCGACGCTTTACCCCAAAACCCCGCGGATCTGGGCGCTTGCCTTCTCAGAGTCGCCGTGGAACTGGACCGGCAGATGTTCCGCGGTCTCACCTTCAAAGCCGCGCTCGATCAACTTAAGATGGGCGCCCACCGATTCCCTCGCGAAGTGATGGATGCGCTGGCCGATTACACGCCTCCCTACGCCGACTTCGAGATCAAACGGCTGATGGTGGGCGATCTGCGCGTCGGCATGATCGTCGAAGAAGATATCAACACCCGCGACGGCAGCTTCCTGATCATGGGCAAGGGCGGCGTACTCAACCCTACCGCCATCGAGAAGATCCGCAATTTCGACAGGACGCGCGGCGTCCGGCAGCCTATCCACATCCGCGTACCCCAGGCAGGCGCAGACCTGAGGGAGACGCAGGCATGATTCAAAGCGGCAACAAAAGAGAAATCATGGTCGTCGACGATCAGCCGGTCAACCTGCGGCTGATGGAGAATATATTGACCCGGCAAGGCTACGCCGTGCGTTCCTTTCCCCGCGGGCGGCTGGCGCTGGCGGCCGCCCTGCAGAAGCCTCCCGATCTGATTCTGCTCGACATCACTATGCCCGAAATGGACGGCTTCGAAGTCTGCCGCCGACTGCGCTCTAACGCCGCACTCTCGACGGTCCCCGTCATCTTCCTCAGCGCCCTCGGAGAAAAGGAACACAAGCTCGAGGCTTTTCAATGTGGCGGGCTCGATTACGTCACCAAGCCCTTCGACGTGGAAGAAGTACGCGTGCGCATCGAGACGCAGCTCAAATTGCATGAGCTTCATGTCAGGGCCGAGCGGCAGAACCGCGAACTCGAGCGCCTGGTCAAGGAACAGGTGCAGGAGATCGCAGCCGGACAAATGGCCACCATTTTCGCGCTGGCCAAGTTGGCCGAGTCGCGCGACAGCGATACCGGCAGGCACCTCGAACGCGTGCAGATGCTGTGCCGGCTCCTCGCGGTCGAAATGAGCCTGTGGCCGGAATACTCAGAGACCATCACCCCCGATTACGTCCAGAACATTGTGCAGGCCAGCCCGCTGCACGACATCGGCAAGGTCGCTATACCGGACTCCACTCTTCTCAAGCCCGGCAAACTGACAGCCGAGGAGTTTGCGGTCATGAAGACGCACACGGTGCACGGCGCCGAGACCCTGCAACTGGTGCTCGACAAACATCCCGCCAATCCGTTTATTCGTATGGGCATCGAAATTGCGCGCTCGCACCATGAGAAATGGGATGGCACAGGCTATCCGGACGGTCTGCGCGGCACGGAGATTCCACTTTCCGCGCGCATTATGTCGGTTGCCGATTACTACGACGCCTTGCGCTCACAGCGCTGTTACAAGAGTGCATACTCCCATGAGGAAAGCCGCGACCTCATCGTGCGCGAGAGTGGGAAGCACTTCGACCCTGATGTGGTGTTGGCATTTCGCAGCGTGGAAGGAAACTTCCGGCAAATCGCCGACACGGTACGCTAGTGTTTAATTCGGCGCGGCCGCGCCGACGCACTGGAATCGAGGAAGATCCATGACGGTGTTAACCATCGAACTGCCAGGATATGGCGCCGGATTGGCTTCGCTGATCGTGGAGACTTCCAAAGACTCCGCTCTTGATCGACTGTCGTGTGAAGAGATCGACGCCGAAATTGCGGCCGCCCGTGGTGGGTGCCCGGCGATTCCTGCCGACTGGCCGCGCCATACCCAGGATCGAAAACCGACGGATATCAGTAAGATCCTCAGTTGACAACCGGGTATTAACCAAGGTCGAACTTGCGGGCGACTGAGCGGGGCGCACATACTTCTAGTAACCGTTGGTCTTAATTGTGTCCGAATCTTTATTCGTTCTTCCGATCGCTTTTCGCGCCGTCGCCATCCTCCGGGCCGGTGTCGCAGGTTTGGGAAGATTTGGCTGGCCTGTCGCGGCGAGATCGATTTCCGCCTTGACTGAGAAAAATCGGCAAATGGCGTTTTCCGGGCTCCTGAAATGTCCTCAACAGATCTAGAACATGTCGAGACTCATTCCGGGCGAGCCGACGCATTAACGTTGGATATCGAACTGGCCAAACCGCGTGAAGAAAACATCTTTGCCACCGACTACTACGAGATCCTGAGAATCGGTCCTCTGGCTGATGAAGAGACCATAGAGCGTATTTACCGTACTCTGGCGGATCGTTTTCACCCTGACAACCCGAGTACAGGCGATCCGGGAACGTTTCTGCGCCTTACAGAGGCCTACGAGACTCTTTCCAACCCGATCAGACGTGCAAAGTATAACCTTTTGCGCCAGCGCACCAGAGCCGAGCGATTTTGGCTGCGGGGCCGTGAATTCTTCGATGGTGTCAGAGGCGCGCAAAATCGCAGGTTGGCTCTGCTTTGTCTCCTCTATCGCCGACGGATCAGCGCCCATGAAGCGCCGGGGTTTTCGATCCTCGACCTGGAAGGATTGACGGGATGCACGCGCGAAGAACTCGTCTACGCCCTTTGGTATCTGTGCGAGAAGAAGTGGGCGGCTATCGGGGATTTGACGGCGTACAGTATCACCGTTGACGGTTTCGATGTCGTCGAGAGCAAGCTGGAGGAGCAGTTGGAATTTCGCGCTCTCGCAACAGTGTGCTATTACGCGCACGCTGAGCGGGAAGAGCCAGCGCGCGTCGAGCCTGGTTCCTGGAAGAACGACCCGCTCCCGCTGGACATCGAGCCCGCCAGGGCGATCGAGGGAGACACCTCCGTCGCCGATTATTACGAGATCCTGGGAATTGGCCCGCAAGCGGATGAAGAGACGATTGAGCGCGTCTACCACACACTCGCAGGCCGCTTTCACCCTGACAATCCCGGCAGTGGCGATGCGAAAACTTTTCTGCGGATCAAAGATGCCTATGACACTCTTTCCGACCCTGTCAGGCGCGCACAATATAACGCTCTCCGTCAGACCACCAAATATTCGACGCGGTTTCGCCTGCGAGGCCGGGAATTTTTTGACGGTATCAGAGGAGAGCAACTTCGCAGGCTGGCTGTGCTTTGCCTCCTCTATCGCCAGGCGGCAAGCGAACCGTCGGGACTTACGGTCCTCGATCTCGAGCAGTTGACCGGATGCACGCGCGAAGAACTCGGTTCCGTCCTGTGGTATCTGCGTGAAAAGAAGTGGACTAAGTCCGGTGAGTTCACCGAATACAGCATTACCGCCGCGGGTTTCGATATCGTCGAGAACAAACTGGAAAATCGGGAAGCAGCCAGATCCCAGGCCTGGCTTAATTCCGAGGATACCCAAGGCAACGAGTTGGCATATACGCAGGCAAGTGCACTGCAACCGGCCGGGGAGAGCCAACAAAACGGTTCAGTCCCTTCTCAGTCCCTGTTACCGAGCGCAACCATCGGCCCCGCGATCCTCGAATCGCAGCAGATGGCGGAGAGCGAGCCCACTGACATCGAAACCATCGAAGCCACTGAAGCAATTGAAATCGAGACACAGTCGGAAGATTTGGAGGTGGCGCAAGGACCGTTTCCGCCTGAAGAAACATCTGGTATTGCAGAGCAGGTTACCCGGATCGAGGATGGAGCCGAACCGGCCGCGCAGAGCCAACCAGAGGTTCCTGTCACGCATCAGTCCTCGCTATCGACCGCCGCCATCGCCCCCGCAGACCTCAACCCCCGTGACATGGCGGAAAGCGGGCGGACCGGCATCAAAGCCCGGGGAGCGCCCGGAAAAACGTGGAGGTTGCGCAAAGACCGATTCCGTTTGAAGAAGCGTGTGGCATCGCAAAGCAGATTCCTCGGTTCGAGGAGATCCTGGGTCTGGTTTAATCCGCACGACACCCAGGGCGACGAGTCCGCGGATCCGCGGGGCAGCGCAGCGCAAGCGGACGAGCTGAGCCAACAAAGTATTCCGGTCACGCCTGATTCCGACCGGACTTACATCGAAGTCTTCGAAGTCGGGGAACCGTCGAAAAACGTGGAGGTTGCGCCAGTGCCGATTCCGCTTGAAGAAGCATCTTACATTGAAGAGCAGGTTACCCGGTTCGAGGATGGGGCCGAACCTGAAGAACGGGAAGCTTCCAGATCCTGGGATTGGCTTATTCCGGACGACACCCACGACGACGAGTCCGTATATCCGCGGGCAGGCGCAACGCAAGCGGCCGAGCAGTGCCAACCAGACGTCCCGGCCACGCCTCAGTCCCCGATATCGCAGCCGAGGGAGGAAAGCGAGGGGACGGACATCACAGCTATCGAAGCCGGGGTTCTATCGGAAAACGTGGAGCTCGATCCAGTGTCGATTCCGTCTGAAGAAGCGTCTGGCGTTGCCGAGCAGGTCGCGCCTCGGTCACCGATTTCGAACGCTCCTATCGCCCCCGAAAACCAATACTCACAGCCGATGGCGGAAGACGAGCGGGCTGACATCGCTGCAATCGACGCCGACCCACCATCGGAAAACGTGGAGCTTGCTTCAGTGTCGATTCCGTCTGAAGAAGCGTCCGGCGTTGCCGAGCAGGTCGCGCCTCAGTCACCGCTATCGCACGCTCCCGTCGCTCCCGAAAACCAATACTCACAGTCGATGACGGAAGACGAGCGGGCTGACATCGCTACAATCGAGGCCGAGGCACCATCGGAAAACGTGGAGCTTGCTTCAGTGTCGATTCCGTCTGAAGAAGGGTCTGGCGTTGCCGAGCAGGTCGCGCCTCAGTCACCGCTGTCGAACGCTCCCGTCGCTCCCGAAAACCGCGACTCACAGCCGATGGCGGAAGACGAGCGGGCTGACATCGCTGCAATCGAGGCCGAGCCACCATCGGAAAACGTGGAGCTTGCTTCAGTGTCGATTCCGTCTGAAGAAGCGTCTGGCGTTGCCGAGCCGGTCGCGCCTCAGTCACCGCTATCGAACGCTCCCGTCGCTCCCGAAAACCAATACTCACAGTCGATGGCGGAAGACGAGCGGGCTGACATCGCTGCAATCGACGCCGACCCACCATCGGAAAACGTGGAGCTTGCTTCAGTGTCGATTCCGTCTGAAGAAGCGTCTGGCGTTGCCGAGCAGATCGCGCCTCAGTCACCGCTATCGAACGCTCCCGTCGCTCCCGAAAACCGCGACTCACAGCCGATGGCGGAAGACGAGCGGGCTGACGTCGCTGGAATCGAGGCCGAGCCACCATCGGAAAACGCGGAGCTCGATCCAGTGTCGATTCCGCCTGAAGAAGCATCTGGCGTTGCCGAGCAGGTCGCGCCTCAGTCACCGCTATCGAACGCTCCCGTCGCTCCCGAAAACCGCGACTCACAGCCGATGGCGGAAGACGAGCGGGCTGACATCGCTGCAATCGACGCCGAGCCACCATCGGAAAACGTGGAGCTTGCTTCAGTGTCGATTCCGTCTGAAGAAGCGTCTGGCGTTGCCGAGCAGATCGCGCCTCAGTCACCGCTATCGAACGCTCCCGTCGCTCCCGAAAACCACGACTCACAGCCGATGGCGGAAGACGAGCGGGCTGACATCGCTGCAATCGAAGCCGAGCCACCATCGGAAAACGTGGAGCTTGCTTCAGTATCGATTCCGTCTGAAGAAGCGTCTGGCGTTGCCGAGCAGGTCGCGCCTCAGTCACCGCTATCGAACGCTCCCGTCGCTCCCGAAAACCAATACTCACAGCCGATGGCGGAAGACGAGCGGGCTGACATCGCTGCAATCGAAGCCGAGCCACCATCGGAAAACGCAGAGCTCGATCCAGTGTCGATTCCGCCTGAAGAAGCATCTGGCATTGCTGAGCCGATTACCCCGTTCGAGCCTGATGCCGAACCGGCCGCGCAGAGCCAACCAGACGTTAACGTCACGCCTCAGTCACCAGGAGTCAGCCGTATGAACAATTCAAAGAAGGCGATCGCATTAGGGGAAGGTGGAGTTGCCGTCAGCGCCGAGAAGAGAGTCATTCTTTCGATGGGCGGCAAAGGCGGCGTAGGGAAAACAAGTGTAATGACGGGGCTGGCGGAGTGGTTCGAAGAGAATCGGATTCCGGTCACCCTGCTCGATCTCGACACCGAGAACAAATCGCGCGGCTCGTTCACTCATTTCTTCGGCGGCAGCGTGCCGAAAATCAATATTCATACCCCGGCGGGCCTCGATGCTTTCGTCGACCATCTGGCCGATGTTGCTCCGGTGATTCTCGGCGACATGGGAGCGGGCGCGGGGAAAATCACGCACGATTGGTTCGAAAAAATGTATCCCGATGTGGCCGAGCTCGGGATTGTCTTTACGGCGATCGGCGTGGTGACTTCCGACCCGGCGAGTGTGGAAAGCGTTCTTGACTGGGCCGCGGCACTTGAGGATCGCGTGGCCTACGTGATAGTCGAGAACAACCTCACCGAACATACCGATTTTACTTATTGGCAGGAGAGCAGCCAGGCAGAAGAATTCCGGAAGCGTTTTCAGCCTGCCATCGTCCGGCTCGACTACCGGCTGGCGGATCTGGAAAATGCCGTTCGCAACTACGGCGTCACACTGGGCCAGGTAGCGGGCAGGACCACCCCCCACGCCGAATTGCAGAAAGCCTCGCTGGTGATGCGGGCGCAAAGCTACCGGCGGCGCATGTTCGCAGAATTCGAAAAGGTGAAGGAACTGCTTCTCCCGTGAAGACCGTTCTCGATCCGGTCGAAACAAGCCCCGCCGAACCGGATCTGATCGACCGCATCGCCAACGCGCTTCCGGAAGACATTCGCGCGGAGTATTACCGGGAGCTCCGCCACTGCCGCTCTCTTCCCGAGAACGACGAGATGCTTCGCCTTCTCCGCGCCATGCAGTTCCTGGTGGTGCTGATCGAGCAGGCGCCTTCGCGTGTTGCCGCGGAGCGGGAGCGGCTCGACAAGCTTCTCGGGGCTGCGGTCGGCAACATGGGCAAGATCGCCGCGGCGAGCGAAGCTTATCACACTTCTCTCAACAGGAAACTGATCGCACTCCCGGCCGACATCGCGCACGGCATCAGCCCCGCGGCTGTGGCGGCCCGGATCAACGACGATCTGCGGCAGGAATTCATGCGGTCCACGATCCCTAAAACGGCTGACGCCCTCGGCGCGATCTCGGACCAAATGAAGACCGTCTGCTCCGAGTTCACGATCACCGCGGATAGTCTTGGCCGCGCCTACGGATGCGCGGCGGAGGACGCCCGCAAGGCAGTCGCCTCCCTGAAGTCGGAAATCTCTCAGGCAACTGACAACGCGGCACGTTTCACGGGCGAGCTTGCCGAGAAGTATTCGAAAGCCTACCGCTGGTCGTTATCCATGCTCGCGGGCGGCTCTCTCATCATGGGATTGGCGTTGGGGATGATGCTCGAGCGTTGGCTGCTCTCCCCGCCGGCACCGGTCGTCCAACCGCCGGCGCCGGTGGTTCAGCGTGCGCCACAACCGGTACAAAATGCGCCGGAGGCGCCGAAAGCCGGAAGCAACAAATGAGAGCTTGACCGCGGCCGACCTGCGCGGTTGCTCCGAACATGCGCAAGTGTAAACTAACTGCATGAAAATCGCCCTTGCTTTGCTCTTACTTGCCCTGCCCGCATTCTCTGCCGGCAGCGCCGAAAAGGAGGTCCTGGCCGCCATTGACGCCTGGAAGCAGGCGGCGCTCAAGGGAGACGCATCCGCGCTCGGCAAAATTTACCATGACGGGCTGGCTTATACGCACTCAAACGGCATGACGCAGACCAAAGCCGTCGCCATCGAGAGCGAGACCGCCGCCAACGGCGTCTACAAAGGAATCGCCATGCGAGATGTCGAAGTTCACGTGTACGGCGATACGGCGATCGTCGAATACAAACTCGACCTTACGCATTTCGCCGGAGACACGGCCCACCTGCACGAGATTATGGTTTGGCTGAAGTCGCCGCAGGGCTGGCAGTTGCTGGCTCGGCACGCCACGAAACTGCCGTAGTGCGCAGGCCAAAGGCCTACTTTACGTGGGGCGTCAGGTCGGTCACCGGCAGATCCCAGTGGGCAAGCAGAATCTCGAAACGCCTCTGCTCTTCGCGTTGATAGGCCGCCTGATCGGGCCAGAGCTGCTTGATGAGGCGCGCTTCATCGGGATCGTCGGTAGTGGCCAGCGCCGAGTTCTTGAACCGGATAGTCACGCGATAATCCCAGCGCGCATCCTCCGTCATGTGGTTAGCCGGCTGCTCGATTTTGAGTGAAACGACGCGCCCGGTTTCGACATATTTCTGCAGCAGCGGATAGTGGTTCTTGAGGAAGAGCTGCAGAAATTCCTGCTGATGTCCCCATTGGACCTTGTAATAATATTCGACCGCGTAAGGCTGATCGGCCGCGGGTCTGGCCGGAGAGCCCTGGGCGAATACAGGCTGGGCGGCAATCAAAAGCAACAGAGCGATCAGGATCTTCTTCAAGTGAGTCGATTTTAGCAAACGAAGGCCCCTCGGCATCGCAATCGGTAATAAAATGCGGGGAAGGAGAACAATATGACATCACGTCGCCACTTTCTGATGGCCGGCGCTGCAATGGGAGTTTTGCGAGCGGCTAAGACCAGTTCGACCGGATTTCCCTACGCGGAGTTTGAAACCCGCATTGCCCGCCGCGACTTCCGCGACATGACCAAAGATGTGCTCCCGACGCCGTGCATGGTGGTGGATCTCGATATGTTTCAGGCCAACGTCCGGCACATGGCCGAGACGGCGAAGACCAACGGCATTAACGTCAGGCCTCACGTCAAAGTCCATAAGAGCGTGGATGTGGCGCGGCATCAGATAGCGCATGGGGCCATCGGGCTTACCTGCGCCACCATCGCCGAGGCCGAGCTTTTCTCGCGGGCCGGCATCAAAGGCGTGCTCTGGACCAAGCAGCCGGTCAGCGTAAACAACATTCAGCGGGCCGTTCTGCTGTCGAAAGATGACCCCACGTTCATGTTCGTGGTGGACGACGGCCAGGTGACGGATTGGGTGGAAGAGGCGGCGTTGGCCCACAACGCGAAGGTAAAGATTGCGGTCTCGGTGTTCGCGGGCATGGCGCGGCAAGGCATCGATGGCGGGCAGCCGGCGCTCGCATTGGCGCAACGCGTGGCGTCGTCGAAATGCATGCAGTTCGAAGGCTTCATGGCGTATTCCGGCGGTGCCGCGCATACTCAGGGATTTGAAGCGCGGAAGAAGAAATCCATGGACGTGCTGGCAGGCGTGCGCGAGAGCCGCGACCTCGCGAAGAAGGCCGGGCTGCCCGTCAACATCGTCAGCGGCGGTTCCACCGGCACTTACAATATCGATCACGAGACCGGCTTGACCGAGCTCGAATGCGGCACCTACGTCTTCATGGACACCGAGTACTTCATCATCGGCGGCAAGGACGGCGATATGAAGCGCTACAACGATTGGCAGCCTGCGCTCACCGTGCTGACCACGGTGGATAGCGAGCATCATCCCAACATCATCACCACGGATTACGGCGCCAAAGCGCTGGCTAAGAAGACGGACGAGGTGAAGGGGATGCCGTGGCTGGAGGTGGGAACGGGCGGCGCGGAGTACGGGTCGCTGCGATGGAAGGATGGGGATCGGGCGCCGAAGCTGGGCGAACGGATTGAGATCTACTGCACCAATCTCGACCAGAGCACCAACGCTTTCGACCGCTATTATGTGACACAGGGCGAACGGGTCGTCGACGTTTGGCCCATCATGGGCCGCGGCGGCGCGGCACAACGCTGAGGAGAATATGCCACTTCCGAACGACGAACAACTCATCGCTCTGAGCGAGGACTTGCTGAAGCAATTCGAAACCATCTTCGGCGCGCATCCGGGTTTTCGACCGGCCCATGCCAAGGGCGCTCTGTTGACCGGGACGTTTACGCCGGCGGCGGGGGCCGATTACTACACGCGCGCGCCACACATCGCACGGCCATCGACCCCGGTGACGGTGCGCTTCTCGAATTCGACCGGCCTGCCGCTGGTCCCGGATAACGACCCGCACGCGGATCCGCGCGGGATGGCGATTCGCTTCCAGCTGGGCGAGCACGTGCACACCGATATCGTGGCGCACTCGACCGATGGGTTTCCCACCCATACGGGCGAGGAGTTTTTGGAATTTTTGCGTGCGCTGGCGGGGGGCACGATCGAGAAGTACCTGGGCGCGCATCCGAAGGCGCTGGCCTTTGTGCAGGCGCCGAAGCCCGCTCCCTCGAGCTTTGCGCGGGAGGCGTACTTTGGCGTTACCGCGATGCAGTTCAGCAATCGGGACGGCCTGACGCATTTGGGACGCTACCGGATTGTACCGGAAGCGGGCGTCGAGCATTTATCGGACGCGGAGGTGGCGGGGCGCGGTGAGAATTACCTGTTCGACGAAATCAAAGAGCGAGTGGCGGCCGGGCCGATCGGTTTCCGTGTGATGCTGCAACTGGCCGGGAGCGACGATGTTGTGGACGATGCCACAGTACATTGGCCCGAGGACCGGCCAGTAGTGGAGTTGGGCCGGATCGCTCTGGACAAGCTGATGGAAGACAGCGCGGCGGCGCAGAAGCAGATCATTTTCGATCCGATTCCGCGAGTGGATGGGATTGAGCCTTCGGAAGATCCGCTGCTCGAATTGCGTGCGGCGGTTTATTTGATCAGTGGACGGCGGCGCCGCGCGGCGTGAAGCAGCAGCGCGTCGTTTTCCGATCTGTGGTCATAATAGGTAAGGAGACTGGCCTTGTTAATCGATCTGGAACCTGAGCAGCAGCAAGTAATCGAACTGGCAATTCAGTCGGGGGCATTCCATAGCTCGAAGGAAGTAATTACCACCGCACTGACTATGCTCGCCGAGGACATTGAGGATGGCGCTGTTTCCGAGGCGCGGAGCCATGAGCCGCGCTTCACGCTGGCCGAGGTGGAAGCGGAGTTGCGCTCCCTCGGCAAGCTGGATTGACGGAGTACCTGATCACATTTGCTGCCGCCGCCAAAAAGGAGCTGCAGGATTTGCCGTCCGATGCCATCGGGCGGGTACTTCCCAAGATTCGCGAGCTCGGTGGAAATCCGCGCCCTGCGGGCTGCAGGAAGCTCAGTGGCTACAAAGACCGCTGGCGGATTCGGATCGGGAGATACCGCGTCGTATACGATAGACGACCGGGTTAAAAGCGTCGACATAACGCGCATCGCCCAGCGCAAGGACGCATACGAATAATGTCTGCTGAACCCGGGCACAAGTTCGGTCACCTGCGAAATTGTCAACGATTCAGTAAGCCCGTCAACTTAGTCGATAGCGGCGGCGTTGCCGCGCGAAACGTCGATCAGGACGTTGCTGTCGATCAGAAAACGCATGTTGGCCCGGAATCAGCCATGGAGTTCGCGGCGAAGGCGCTCCACCAGCGTTTCTTCTGCGAGTGGTAATCCTCGACGGTTAGCGCGACGACCGCGACGACGCGCGCGAAGGTGTGAGTGATCACGACGATGCCTTTCATCACCGAATGACGCGGGCCACGTCCCCCCCTGATTTTCCAGTCCAAGTTTCTTGCCCAGCTTTTTCAATAACTTACCCATAACGCGCAACGGCCAGAGCGTACCGTCAAGTTGGAATCACGTCAGCATACGAAAAGGAATCGCCAATGCCCACCACGGAAGCTCAAATCGCCGCCAATCGGATCAACGCCCAGCTCTCGACCGGCCCCCGCACCATCGAAGGCAAAGCCCGCACCTCCCAGAACGCCCTCTCCTCCGGCCTCTTCTCCAAACGCGACCTCGTGCGTCCCGGCGAGACCGCCGAGTACGCCGATATGCGCGACACCCTCTGGGCCGAGCTCCATCCCGCCACCCTGTTGGAAAAAATCCAGACCGCCGAAATCGTCACCGCCGCCTGGCGTCTGCGCCGTTGCGGCTTACTCGAAGAAGCCCTCGACTCAGCCGTAGATCCCGTGGCAGAGCAGAAAGCCATCGACCGCGCCCGCATCCAGGCCCACGGTCTTCAGCTCCGTGCCACCGCCGAACTGCGTCGCCTACGCCAAGATCGCCAGAGCAAAGATCGCGTCGCCGAAATTCAGCCCCAACTCCCCCCAACAAAACCGACCCAATCCCGGCCCGATCTGACAAAGCTGACCAGTGAGGAGATCGAGGCCATCCTCGCCATCACCCCCTGCCCATGCAATTCCGGCCAAATTTACGTGAATTGTTGCGCAACCAACGCCGCCGCCAGCCTTAACGAAGAAGCCCGCGCCGCCTGAACGCTTAGTCGGACATGGCCAGCCGGGTGCTTCCGGGGCCGATATGAATGTGAGCTCCGGTAGCCATGCCCTTCACGGCCATGCGGAAAGCGAAATAGGGAATTTTATTCGTCTGCAGGAAATGCATCAGCCACACGCCCTCGGGCTGATCAGGACTCACCGCCACATCTACGCGGCCGCGATGGTCGAATCCCAGCGAGCGATGCAGGGCGGTTTCGCCATCGGCGCTGATGGGCAATTCTTTTGCGAAGCGCGAGGCGAAGGCTGTCGACACCTTTTGCAGATCGGCGCGCGTGAAGACTCCGCTTCCGTCGTAGCGCGTGTAGACCTTGCCCGCCCAGTCGGGATGCGATTCGGCCTGCAACTCGAGGGCTGCAATGCCTTTCTCGATGCGCAGCCTTTCGGCCATCTCCTGGATCAGTTGCGCGCGCGTTTGCGCCAGATGAAGCTCAGCCTGGGCGTTTTCGAAATCGGCGCCGCTCGACTGCGCTTCGGATCGCGAAATTACACCGGAACTCACCAGTTGTTGCATCTCGATCATGGTGCGCTGACGCCGCAGTACGATGCGCTGCGCAATCAAGACCATTTCATCGGCCTGTTCCGGCAACAGATCCTGGCTGAAGACGCTTTTCCGCAGCATCGACATGTCGAGGGCATTCTGCAGATCGTCCTTGGCCTTCTTCAGACGGATCATGGGCAGCGCGCCTTCGTTGATGAGCAGCTGGATGCGCCGCAAATCTTCCTGCGCGCGAATCACGCCGGGATCGGTCAGATCGGGCTGCAGACCGCCCGGCGAATCTGTAGAGGATGCCGCGGTTGCGTCGGGCGTGGGAGCCGGCGCGGGAGCGCCATCCTGCCCAAAAGCTGCGACGATGGATAGTGCCGCTATGGCGGCTATTCTGTAAAACACGCTTACTCTCATAGTACGATAAAGGTCGGGGGCGAGTTTCTGCCGCAAACGGATCCGACGATTTTAAACCGTACCAGTACAGACGAAGACGAAATAAACGAGCCGGCCTGGTTGACGGCCGTGCGCGCCGCGGAATCCAAAAAAGCCATCGATATTAAGGTTCTGGACCTTACCGCGATCACCAGTTTCGCCGATTATTTCATCATCTGCACGGGCGCCAGCAACCGCCAGATTCAGGCCATTACCGACGAGATTGCGGTGCGCATGAAAGAGCGCGGCGAGCGTCCCGTCAGCATTGAGGGCTATGAAACCGGGGAGTGGGTGCTGAGCGATTATGGCGACATGATCGTGCATGTGTTTTCCGAAAAGGCACGCGCTTTTTACGATCTCGACCGGCTTTGGCGCCAGGCCCAGCTGGTGGAAATCCCCCCCGAGTAATGTGGGGCAGATTTCCGATCTGCCCTCATGCATCGGCATGCGGCCCACGAATCATGCCCGGAAGCGGCGCGGGCAGATCGGAAATCTGCCCCACCGGGTTGAAATGAAGGTTTTTGTTTATTACGTCGGGCGCGCAAAGAACCTGCACTCCAACGCCCTTGCCGAAGAGTACCTGAAGCGCGCCTCCCATTACTCCATCTGCCAGATGCAGGAAATTCGTCCGGATCGCGCCGATTTCTGGACCAAACATCCGGGCGCCAAAAAGCTACTGCTCGATCCCGCCGGCAAGCCGTTCAGCTCGGGCGATTTCGCCGAAGCGGTGGGAAAAGCGGAGATGCTGGGGCATGACTTGGTGTTCGTCGTCGGCGGTCACGATGGCTTGCCCGACGAATGGCGCAGGCGGGCCGATGTACTGGTTTCGCTATCCTCGGCGACGCTGCCGCACGAACTGGCGCGCGCCGTCCTCGCCGAACAGATATACCGTGCGTTTACAATATTGCGAGGGCATCCCTATCCGCGCTAGCGGCCGGCTTTCTCTCCTAAATCTTAAATGTCCTGGTTCAAACGAGATTCCGATTCGACCAAGCCGCCGGCCGCCGACGCCGCGGAGCGCACGGTGCGCACGGAGGGCCTCTGGCTCAAATGCGAAGGCTGCCGTGAAATCATCTGGAAAAAAGACCTGGAGCTCACGCTCAATGTCTGCGGAAAATGCGGCCATCACTTCCGCGTGGACGCGCGCCGGCGCCTCGAAATTCTGTTCGACGATGGCGCGTACACCGAGCATGAGCGCGATATGGTTTCCTCCGATCCGCTGAACTTTGTGGATCAGAAATCGTATCGGGACCGCCTCGTCGCCACAGAAGCCGCCACCTGCATGAAGGAGGCGCTGATCTCCGGCAGTGGGACGCTGGAGGGCCGGCGGGTAAACATCTGCGCCATGGAGCCGAAGTTCATCGGCGGCAGCATGGGTGCGGTGATGGGCGAAAAGATCACGCGCGCGGTGGAGCGCAGCATGGCCGATCGTGTGCCACTTATTGTCGTATCCGCGTCGGGCGGCGCGCGCATGCAGGAAGGCGCGGTGAGCCTGATGCAGATGGCCAAGATTTCGTCGGCCCTGATGCGTCTCGATGAAGCCCGCGTGCCTTACATCAGCGTTCTCACCGATCCCACCACAGGCGGTGTATCGGCCAGTTTCGCCATGCTGGGCGATCTGAATATTGCGGAACCGGGCGCGCAGATCGGTTTCGCGGGTCCGCGGGTAATCGAACAAACCATTCGCCAGAAGCTGCCGGAGGGTTTCCAGCGCAGCGAATTTCTGCTCAAGCACGGGATGCTCGATGCCGTGGTGGCCCGGGGCGAGATGAAGGCGTGGATCGCCACCGCCCTCGATTTCTTCTGCGGCCCGGCACAGCGCGCGGCATGACCTACGCGGACACCGTCCGGTTTCTCTTCTCTCTCGGTCCTGAACTGAAGGCGGTCAAGTGGGATCTGGCGCGCGTCTCGGCGCTGCTCACCGAATTAGGCGAGCCTCAAAAACAGCGCCTGCGCTACCTGCATGTCGCCGGGACGAATGGAAAAGGCTCCACCTGCGCCATGCTGGATGCGGCCCTGCGCGTGGCTGGATTGCGCACGGGCCTATACACTTCGCCCCATCTTGTCGATGCTCGCGAACGCATCCGCATCGATGGCGCCCAGATCTCAGAAGAGGCGTGGGTGGCGGCTTTCGAAGAAGTGCATGCGGCGGCGGAGCGGCTGTTGGGACGTGATGGAATCGACGCCCATCCCAGCTTCTTCGAGACCGTGACGGCAATGGCGTTTCTGTCGTTCGCACACGCCGGGGTGGAGATGGTGGTGCTCGAAACCGGTTTGGGCGGGCGCCTCGATGCCACCAATGTAATCGACCCGGAGATCGCCATCATAACGCCGATCGACTTCGATCATGAGGCCTTTCTCGGGTCCAGCATCGAATCCATTGCGGCGGAGAAAGCCGGTATTCTGAAACCGGGCAGGCCCGCGGTATTTTCGCAGCAGCGGCCGGAAGCGCTGAAAGTCCTGGAACACCGCGCGCTGGAGTTGGATATCGCAGTGCGGCACTCTTCGTCGTGGCGCGTAGAGGATCTGGTGCTGGAGAAATTCGGCAGCCGTTTCACCCTGGCGGCGGACGAGGAAATTCCCATCGCATGTCCGCTGGCCGGTGAGCACCAGGTGGAGAATGCGCGCACGGCTGTGACGGCGCTGAGCCTCTTCGGTTTGCCGGCGGCGGCGATTCGCGAAGGCATCGCGCGCGCCCAATGGCCCGGCCGGCTGGAACGCGTGGCGACTCATCCCGATATCATCCTCGACGGCGCACACAACCCGGCGGGCGCTCGCGCACTGGCGTCGTATATTCGGCGGTTTTTTGCGAATGAGCCGGTGCGCATCGTCTACGGGGCGATGCGCGATAAGGCCATCGAGGAGGTTACCAACACACTCTTCCCGCTGGGCAGTGAGGTGATCGTGACCGCGCCCGATCAGCCGCGCGCGCTGAGCCCGGCATCGGTGGTGGGGATGGTCGACCACCCCAACATCCGCACGGCGGAGAACGTTGGGGAGGCTTTAAGCATGGTGCGCGAGTCTCCGCTGACCACGTTCGTTACCGGATCCCTCTTTCTGGTGGGCGAAGCGCGGGCGTTGCTCGCGCATGCCAACTTCAGGGCTGAAGTGGCATGTTACAGCGCTGCCGATCCCATGCCGACGCTGGAAAATCTCAGCAAACTGACCGGAATTCCGGTGGAACGCATCATCCGCTATGTTCTGGTCAAGTACGCAGCCTCGGGGTCGGACGCTTTGATTTCGATGGACCCGATTGTGTTCCGGCAAATGCGCGATCAGGTGCAGCGGGCGGAGGCAGAAGGCACCGATACGGCCAGGTTAAAGGCGTATGAGGCGCTGAAGCGGATTATTTCCTGGCTTGGCCGCGTGGAGTAGCGTGCGCGTTTTTGGCGTTTCGCGATCGCGTCGTTTTGGGAAAGTATAAGCGGCCCGAAGCTGAGTAATTGGGGTTAGCGTGACTCACGACGGTTCGGCTCGGCTCGATTGCCGAATTCCCCGCCGGCTTGGCGTGCGGCCAAAGGTGACTCAACAACGCCGCGGAACAGATGCCCACGGTCATCGTCAACAGAAACCCAGCGAAAACAAATCGCCTCATGTCGCTACACCCGCTTAATGTATGACGCAATTCGCCGCCGGATGCAAGGGGGTCGAGTACTGTGCTGATGTGTCACAAGCGTGACAATCGATCCGAGTCGGCTTTCGTTAAGTGCACTGTATTCAGCACCATGGATCTGGCGACCGGCATGCATGGAAGCTCTCGCCGAAACTGCGGCAGGAGATACGTTTGAGAATTTTTGGGATTACCAGAGCCGGATTGATCGCGATTACGCTTGCGGTGGCCGGGTTATGGAGTTGCATCGGCATGGAAGCGGTTACTCGGCGGAACGCCGACCAGGACGAGCGCATCACCCTTCAGACGCTGTGGAAACTCAGACAGAATTCCGTGCCGGTTTCAGCCCCCGCAGAACCGGCCCGGCGGCACCGCCCGATTTCATCCTGATTCCGCATTGTGGCGCCCGCACTCGATGCGTGCCGCGTCGAGACTCGACGCCTCTTCGGCCGGGAACGCAATCGCCAGGACAGACCCCAACTCAGGCGGCAGTGCGGGATCGTTTTGCCGGCGCTTCCTTAACGGCAATCGGCCGGATCCGCCAGACATCCCAAAGCCGCTCCATGCGCCGCATAAATATCCCGGGCCTCGATTCATACAATCTCTCACCCTGGGACATGGCATCCGCACGCAATTTGTCCTGATATTTGCCGATCAGCCGGCGCACCCCCGTAGCCTCTTCCGCGACCAGTTCCCGCAGCAGGACGAGATTGTGATCCTCGCCCAGCCACTCCTGCATGTCTTTCAGGCTCTTCTCGCGATCGGAAATCTCTCCCCCGAGGCTTTCGAGCAAACGGACGTGATACCAGTGCTCCTTAACGCGCTTGCGCAGTTCGTGATAATTGACCGGCGTCTTTTCTTTGCCGGCGCGCGCCAGCGCTTTGCGGCCGCGGCGATAGCTGGCCCTCAGCCCCGGCGCCAGCATGGCAAAATCGTCTTCCCCCGTCAGCCACGTGTTGGCGCGGCGTTTGAAATTGCGCAGATCCCGAAGCACCTGGAGGGAGGCATCAGCCACATCGCTCTTCGCCCCCGCAGCGTTCAGACGCTCGACGAGCCCGGCGCGAACGGTGGCTAAATCCGCTGCCGCCGGATCGGCGGCATAGTTTTTGGCGAGATCGTCCAGGGTCTCGATGATGGCGGCCGCGTCGCGGAATTCCGACAAACGCCGGCCGGTGTCGCGCAGCGCGATATTCTCGCGCTTGCCCCGCTCACCCATACCGGGCATCATCAGGCGTACTATACCCCGCAGCTTCTTTACGCTTTTACGAGCCTCATGAATGCCCTCGTCGCGGTTTTCCTGGTTTCTCGGACTGAGCTGCGCGGATGCGGAATGCACCTCTTCGGCGACAATGCGCCGCAGCCCCGCCGCAATCGATTCGTCCCGCGCCAGCTGATATGACATTCCCGTTACAGATTATCTCAAGCTTGGCCTTCCGCCGGAACAATGGCAGCGGACTGTGGGCGCGCGGCGGTCGGAAAGAAGGTGAACAGCGGCTTGGTTTTCATATCCCTCGCGAGCACGCTTCGCACGCGAACGACCGCAACATCGCCCGAATCCTGGTCGATCGCAAGCGCGTACTCGCCGTCGGCGGTGAGCAGAACTTCGCCGGGATCGCCGCCCACATGGACGGATGCCGCGAGGCGCCGCGTCCCGACATCGAAGATGCTGAGATCGCCGCTGCCCGGATTGGTGACGAACAGCAATTCCTGTCCATCGACAGCCGAAACCGCCATGCCGAAAGGACGGCTGCCGGCAACGATCGTCTGGTCGATCTGATTCTGATACGGGTAGACGATGACCAGGGCATCGCCATCCATTCCGGTGACGAAGATCTGTCCTCCGTCGCTGTCGGGACAGAAGCGGGCCGGCGCAAACGAAAGCGGCAGCCGGGTGAGAAGAGCGCCGGTAGCAGCGTCGATGGTGACGATTTCTTTGGTGTCCGGCGCAGCCACGAGGATCGTCTCCCCGTCTTTGCGAAAGCTGATGGCGCCGCATCGGGATCCGATGGCCGTGGTTCCTTCAGGTTTGTTGGCTGACAGCGGCACGCGCACAATTGCATTCAGCAGGCCGATGGTGACGGCTGCCATCGTGTCGCTGACATCCAGACCCAGAGGCCCCGGGGGCAGCGCGATCTTTTTGGTGACGCGGCGCGTGGCCGGATCGATCAGATGAAGCGCGGCGGGTTGATCTGTGATAGCGGCGAGCCCACCAGCGGGCGTCACGGCGGCGGCAACGATACGGCTTCCGACGTCGACTTTCCCCGCCACGCGCAGATGCACGGGATCGATCTCGCAGAGAACGTGGGCTTCGGGAC
The DNA here is from genome assembly GCA_963719785.1 of Terriglobia bacterium. GTDB lineage: Bacteria > Acidobacteriota > Terriglobia > Bryobacterales > Bryobacteraceae > BOG-234. Next base: position 133,720 of record CAVRCX010000013.1, on the reverse strand, counting down.
AGGTGACGAAGACGCGTTTGCCGGCAAGCAGCACCTGGCCGGGCACGGTCGACAGAGGGATGGTGGTGACGCGCCGGAACAGAGAGAGGTCGGCGACGGCGATGCCCCGCTCGCTGGCGCTGGCGATGAACAGCCAGCCGAAATAGCGCCGCGCCAATTGACGCTTGCATCCGGCAAGGACGACAGATGCGAGCAGAGTACGTCGGGTCAAGCACCAGGTTAACACCGATGCGACGGACGCGATAGAATCTCCCCAGCATGAAGAAGCTTTTTCTCGCCAGCCTGCTCAGTGCCCTCGCGGCCTTGTCGCAGCAGCCCAACTTCGGTCCAGATTCCCAGGTTCAGCCCAACGTCCCGAAAGGCACGCTGACCAAAGCCGTCCTCGCGCCGGGCAAGATCTACCCCGGCGTGCCACACGATTATCAGGTCTACGTCTCGGCCAAAGTAGATCCGGCCAAGCCCGCGCCGTATATGGTGTTCCTCGATGGCAGCGGCTTTGCCGGCAACATACGCATCCCCATCGTGCTCGATAATTTGATCGCGAAGGGCGAACTTCCGCCCATGGCTGCTATATTCGTCAATCCTGGCGTGCTTCCCCCGACGTCTCCGGAGACGCAGACCGCCCGCTTCAGCCGCGATTGGGAATACGACGACGTGCGGCCCAACTTCTCGCGCTTTCTCATCGAAGAGCTCATCCCCGAAGTGGCCAAAACGGTGAACCTCTCGACCAACCCGGACGACCACGCCATCAGCGGCAGCAGCACCGGCGCGGTGGGCGCTTTTACAGCGGCCTGGTACCGTCCCGACGTATTCCATCGGGTGGTTTACTTCATCGGCACGTTCGTCGATATGCGCGGGGCGAACCAGATGCCTTTCTGGGTGCGCAAAACCGAACCTAAACCGCTGCGCATCTTTCTGCAGGACGGCAGCGCGGATCTCGACAACTACGCCGGCAACTGGCCCCTGCAGAGCCAGAACATGGACGCGTCGATGAAATTCGAAGGCTACGACCACCGGTTCGATTACTACCCCGGTGAGGCGCACAGCACGCGCAAGGTCTCTGAAGAGATGCCCGATATTCTGCGCTGGTTGTGGCGCGGCTATCCGGAACCCATTACGCAGGCCGCGCCCGAGCTCGTGCCTCCTCCTCCAGGCCGCGCGGGCCGTGGGCCGGGGCGCGGACCTCAGTTCCGCCAGCCCGCGTACAGTGTGGTGAGTCCGGATAAGCCGTGGGAGACTGTCGCGGGGGATTACCACAGCGCCGGCAGTATCGCAGTAAATAAAAGCGGCGACGTATTTTTTGTCGACCCTAAAGCCAACAGCGTGTACCGCATCGGTGCGGATGGGAAGCCCGTGGTTTTTAAACAGAATGCCGGGGGCGCGAAGAATCTTCGCGGCGGGTCCGATGGCCGCATCTACGCCATCCAATCGGCAGGGCGCCGCATCGTGTCGTGGGGAGCGGATGGCGCGGAGAAGGTGGTCGCTGCCAACGTCGACGCTTTCGATCTCGCGCTCACTAACACGGGAAATATTTATTACACGGATCCGGTTCATAAGACGCTGGTGCTGATCGATTCCAAAGGCCAGAGGCGCACGGTTTATGCGGGCGGGGGGATCGAAGCCCCTACGGCTTTGGCTCTGACTCCCGATCAGGCGTTCCTCAATGTGGAGGATGCCCGCACGCGCGAGCCCTGGTCGTTTCAGGTCGCCGCCGATGGCAGCCTGATCAACGGGGCGCCGTTCTTTCGCATGGAGACTTCGCCGCAGAACGTTCTCGACACGGCGCTTCAGGTGGCTATCGATAATACAGGCGATATGTACCGGGGGACCGTTATGGGGATTGAGCTTGAGAGCGCCAGCGGCCGTATGGATATGATCCTCAATCCACCGAAGTACGGCGCCATTCCGAGTCATGTGGCGTTTGGCGGAGCGGATCGGGATTGGCTGTATGTGTCGGAAGACGGCAAGCTTTATCGGCGGCAGACGAAGCGCAAGGGTTCGGTCGCGTGGGATCCTGTGAAGCCGCCTCAGCCGTCGCTATAGTGGTGCCTGAGCCTTACTCGGGTGAGACCAGAATTTCGCCGGCCAGCCTTTGGCTGAGGCGGACGGCGTTGGCGCTCGATCCGATGCGCACCATCAGCGACGCATTGCGCACGCCCGGTTCGAGAACGATTCGGACGCCGGGACTCACGCCCAGCCGCTTCATCTCGCGCAGCCCCGAAGGGTCCCGATCGGAGACGCTGGCGACCACGGCCGGAACGCCGCAGGCCCACTTTGTCAGCGGCGTTTCCGGACGGCTCCGGACGGCGCCGTTTTTCTCCGGAATCAGATGTCCGTGCGGATCGGTTTCCGGATCGCCCAGCTTGGCGGCAATGCGGTCCTCGAGCTTTTCGGAGATGAAATGCTCCAGACGCTCCGCCTCCTCGTGAACCTCATCCCAGGGGTAATCGAGAACGTCGTGCAGGAAGCGCTCGATCAGGCGATGGTGGCGAACCACTTCGAGCGCGCGGTTCTTGCCCGACGGCGAAAGGCGCACCCCGCGATGCTTCTCATAGCGGACGAGGGATGGGTGCTCGCTGGAGAGCCTCTGCAGCATCCCGGTGACGGAAGCAGGTCGGACTCCGAGGCGTTCCGCCAACGCATTGCTGGTCACGCGCAGTTCTTCGGCCCCGCTCAGTTCCAGGATGGCCTTGAGGTAATCGTCGACGGATTCACTGTTCTCCACCACTCAGTTGTAGTTTAGACTACACCGCCGAATCGCAAGGGTTTCATGAGATATATTTAGGAATGCCTAAATTCTCGATTGGCGCCCTGATCCTGATGTGCCTGCTGGCTCCGGGGCATCTGCTTGCCCAGGGTGAAACCACCAGCGCGATTGCCGGTCTGGTAGCCGACGAAACCGGATTGGCCATCGCCGGCGCCAGGGTGACGCTGGCGAGCGAAGACAACGGGCAGAGACGAACCCTCGAAACCGATAAGGCCGGTCGATTCAACTTCCCGCAACTCAAACCGGGAATATACGCCGTCGAGGTCTCAGCCGCACAATTCGAGACACAGCGGAAAAGCCCGGTGACGGCGGCTCTCGGGCGCACCGAGACAGTCGATTTCACACTCCGAATTCAGGCTATCGAGCAGAACGTCACGGTTACCACCGAGAGCGCCCCTCTCAATACGCAGAACCCGAACACGTCCAGCGTTCTCACGGCCCGTGCGCTCGAGGATTTGCCCAACCCCGGCGGCGATCTGACCTACCCTCTGCAGTTTGCCGCCGGCGCGTTGATTAATACCGCGGGGAGCGGCAACGATTTCGTCGGTGGTTCGAACGGTTACGGCAACGTGGAATTCAACGGCCTGCCCGCGCTGGCCAACGGATACGTCGTGGACGGCCTCGAGACCAACGACCCTCTGACGAACCTGAACAGCGGCCTTTCGACGAACCTGGTGCTGGGCCTCAACTCGATCGCCGAGGTGACGGTTAACACGCTGTCATATGCTGTCGATCAGGGTCGTTATGGCGCGTCCCAAGTGAACTATGTCACCAGGTCGGGGACCAACCAATTCCACGGCAACCTGTATGAGCTGTGGAACGGCGCGCGCCTGAACGCGGCGGATTTTTTTACCAACGCCACGCCGGGAAACCAGAAGCCGCGCTCGACGGTGAATCATTTCGGGGGCAGCGTGGGCGGACCGATCCGGCGTAACAAGCTGTTCTTCTTCCTCGACTCGGAGTGGGTCAGGATTGCTTTGCCGATCGTCTCAACGATCACAGTACCGACGCCGCAATTGGAAAACTATATTCTGCAGCAACTACCGATGGGAGGCCGCGATGTCCTGACAGGCGCCGTGTATCCTGCCCAGCCTCAATTAATACCCTTTTACAAGCAACTTTTATCGCTCTACAGTTCCACGAAAAATGGTACGCCGATACCCGTCCTGGGATGCCCGTTAGAAGATGGGTGTGCGCTCCGGAGAGTGGTCTCGCAATCGAGCGCCGACCACGAGCAGGTACAGACCGCGCGCATCGATTACAACATCGATAACAACAACATCGCCTGGCTCCGTTTCCAGGCCGATACCGGATTGCAGGCGGCATATACCGATCCCATCAATCCTGTATTCAACGCCATTTCCCCGCAGCCCCTGTATTCTTTCGCGGCGGGATACACGCACGTGTTCTCGGCGCATCTGGTCAACTATTTCAATCCGGCGTTCTCCTGGTATGAGAGTCTTTTTGGCCCACCTAATCTGCAACAGACGCTGGCCGCGTTCCCCATCGTCCTGCAGGGGACCGGGGGCAGTGCGCCATTCTCCACACTCGGCGGGTTGGATAACACGTGGATTCAGGGCAGGCGGGCATCACGCTTCTTCATCAACGACAATCTGGCGTGGAGCGTCGGCGCGCATGAACTTCGTTTCGGCACCAACACGCGCATCTTCCGGCTGAACGATTACGATTTCGGCGAGGGCACCGTGCCGACGGTGCAGTACACCGATCTACCGCAGTTCGTCTACGGCGTAGCTTCGACTGCCACTACCACGTTCCCCCTTGCCGACTCCCAGCCTTTCAACTTCCTCAACGTGGATCTCTACGCGCAGGATACGTGGAAGGTGACCGGCAAAATCACCTGGACGTTCGGTGTGCGGGCGACGCATAACTCAAATCCGCTGAATCCTCATCTCGCTCTGGCGCGCTTACCGGCCGCCTTCGATTCCATCTCTCACAATGTCGACCAGCCGCTCAACGCCTTGATCGAAACGCACGTGCGCAACCTCTTCGATACGACGCCGGCGGCGATCTGGCAGCCGCGCACCGCCGTCGCATGGGAGATCCGGCCGGGGACTGTGCTTCGGTCCGGATTCGGTCTGTTCAGCGATCTGCTGCCGGGAAGTATTGCCGATCTGATCGGCGTGAATCCGCCTTATGTGAACACGTTCCGGGGCGGCCTTCTCGGAAATGTGGGGGGCATCGGGATTGCGCCGGGAGAGCCGGGCAGCGCGGTAGATGCCACGGCGGCCGCCAACCGGAGTTTCCTCAACGGATTCGCCTCCGGGGAGTTATCCTGCGCCGCGAAGAACGCGAATTCGTCAGCCTGTTTGCCGGCTGTTTCGATCACCGCGGTTCCGACGGGCAAACTTCGCGCCCCGTATTTCATGCAGTGGAGTCTGGCACTCGAACATCAGTTCGGCTCCACTACCGACGTTCGCGCGCAGTACGTGGGGACACGCGCGGTAGACCAGCCGTACACCACGCAAGTCAACGGATACCAGAATATTTGTGCGGGATGTTTTGCGCCTTTCGCCTATGGCGCGCCGCCAGACCCGCGCTTTGGCGCCGTGACCCAGCTGAGCACGGGCGCCAACAGCCACTACAACGGCTTGCAGCTGACCGGCGAGAAGCGTCTCAGTCACGGCGTGCAGGTGCAGATCAATTACACGTGGAGCCATTGCATCGACACGGTGTCGAACGGCGGCTTCCTGCAGTTTTCCTCGGCCGGGATTCTGTCGCCGATTCCCGGCGATCTGGCGCGCGATCGCGGACCGTGCGATTACGACATTCGCCACAATCTGACGGGTAACTATGTGTATCAGCTTCCGTGGAAAGTTCGCAATCCTCTGCTGGCCCGCGCGTTGAATGGATGGCAGGTCTCGGGAACCGCCTTTTTTCATAGCGGTGTGCCTTTCTCAGTGCTGAGCGCCCCTTATTCGGCTAACGGCAACGGCATTGTGAACGGCAGCGGGCCTCAATTCGCCAGCGTCGTGCCCGGCGTGCCGCTCTACGCGCACAGCGCTATTCCAGGGGTGACTCAGGCGGGAACCGTTCAATGGCTGAATCCAGACGCCTTCGTTTCCGCGGTTGATCCGAGCACCGGCGCCTGTACAGGAGGCGATAGCGCGCAGACATGCCAGTTCGGCAATCTGGGACGCAACGCCCTCAGGGGGCCGGATTTCGTGTGGAGCGATTTGTATCTCACGAAGTGGGTTCAGCTGCGCGAGCACGTGAAGCTACGCATCGATGGGCAGTTCTTCAACGTGTTCAACCATCCCAACTTCAGCCTGCCCTCGGATGTGATTGCCGGCGTGCCTGGTAACCGCTCCACGCAGACAGGTTTTGGCGCGCTCACCAGCACTACATCGCCGCCGACCGGACTGCTCGGCGTCGGGCTGGGCGGGGACAGTTCGCCGCGCATGGTCGCATTTCAGGCGCGCCTCGAATTTTGAAGGCGGATCCTGGCGATCGACAACGTCGAGAGACCCACGGCGAATCAGCTTTTTTCGAAGTTCAGGATGAAGTTCTGGCGGGGGTGCTGGCGCGGACTCATGCCGTAGGATTTAGCTTCGGCGAGCGCCTGGTCGTTGGTCCAGTGATCGTGGGCGATTCGCCAGGAGGCGATTACCACTCCAGTCCGATCTTTGCCTTCGCGGCAGTGAACGAAAACCGGCCCGCTGTCGGCGGCATTCAGGAAAGCGAGGATGTTGGCGATTTCCCGATCGCTAGGCGCCGTCAAGCCTGACATCGGTACATTGATATAACGCAGGCCGAGCTTTTCCGCAGCCTGTTGCTCGCCGTCAGCATGCTCCTTGCCATGGCGAAGATCGATGATCGTCTTCACACCCAGACGGGCGAGCGTTTTCAGTCCCGCGGCGGTGGGCTGAGCACCTCGATAGATGTTCTGGTCGACCTGATGAAAATTCTCCACGCCGATAGTATTGGGACTTGCCGACGCAGCGCAGGAGACCGCAAAAAGTATACCCGACAACCGTAAAAGCTTCATCAACTATTTGGATGCCGACGGCTGAATTAAGTTTCCCGCCCATGGACCGGCCCAGTCCGGCTTATATAAATCGGCGAACCACAATGAAGATCACCAGCCAGATGAGGAGAAACACGAAGAAAAGAATCTTGGCGATCCCCATGGCGGCTCCGGCTATGCCGGTGAAACCCAAAAAGCCCGCGATCAGCGCGATAACCAGAAATATAAGTGACCAATGCAACATGCCAGAGGCAGATGCAATTCAGCCGCCACGCAGACTCGGCAGAACGATTGTTGCAAGGTTTTTCATTCTGTTATACTGATGTTGACGGACGGAAAAGATGAGTGGGCGAAAGCCCACTTTTTTATTGGCCGCCGTTTTAGTTCAGATGAATCGCAATGAAGCTATCTCAAAGATTGGACAGCTCGCCGAGAAGGTAGTCCCCGGCGAACTGGAGATCGTTGAAGTGGAGCTTAAAGGATCGGGACGTAACCAATTGGTGCGCATAGTAATCGATAAACCCGGCGGAGTGACCCACGCGGATTGCGAGGCGGTCTCGCACGGCATGAGCGCCGTACTGGACACCGCAGACGTCATCCCGGATTCCTACCAGCTGGAGGTCAGTTCGCCCGGCGTCGAACGCAAGTTGAAGAAGTGGCAGGATTGGGAGCGTTTTCAGGGACAGAAGGCGAAAGTTGTGCTCAAACAGCCTTTGGAGGGCGATCCCGGGCATGCCGCATTGAAACACTTCGAGGGCGTAATCTCGCGCGCCGCCGTTGACCCGGACGGCCGGCACACCATTGCCGTTGAACTCGCCGATGGCCGGCAGGTCGCCTTTCCTCTGGAAGAGGTTGACCGGGCCAATCTGAAGTTCGAGTGGTAGCGCGATCTTCTTGGTAAACGACTCTTTCGCACAATTTTCAGGATCGAGGCAAATTTAGTGGACAGCATTTATCAGTCGATTGAGATTCTCAGTAAAGAAAAGGGCATTGACTCCCAAATCGTTCTCGACGCGGTGAAAGACGCCATGTTGATTGCGGCGCGGAAACATTTCCGCACCACCGAGAACTATGAGGCCGTCTTCGATGAGAACTCGGGCGGCATCAAGTTGTATGCCGTGAAGACCGCGGCCGAAACAGTGGTGGACCCGTCTATCGAGATGACGCTGGCCGAGGCGAGGCGCGTCGATCCGCAGGCTGAGGTCGGATCCATTATCCGCATTCCCAAGCCAACCGATGCGCTGGGACGTATCTCGGCGCAGACTGCGAAGCAGGTTATTTTCCAGAAAGTCCGCGAGGCCGAACGCGAGACCATTTATCGCGAATATGCCGATCGTGTGGGCGAACTGGTCAATACCACCATCAAGCGCGTGGAAGGTCTGGATCTGGTGGTCGACTTGGGAAAGACGGAAGCGCGTTTGCCCAAGCGCGAGCAGTCGCGCCTCGAAAGCTACAGCGTGGGCGACCGTGTGCGCTGTGTCATCCGCATCGTCGACAAGTCGTCGAAGGGGCCTGGCGTAGTGGTATCGCGCGCGGACGGCGAACTGGTGAAGCGCCTCTTCGAGCAGGAAGTGCCGGAAATTTACGACGGCACGGTGCTGATAAAAGGGTGTGCCCGGGAGGCCGGTGAGCGCACCAAGATCGCAGTGTGGAGCCGCGACCGCGATGTGGACAGCGTGGGCGCCTGCGTGGGCATGAAGGGGATGCGTGTGCAGTCGATTATTCGGGAATTGCGCGGCGAAAAGATCGACATTATCGAATTTTCCGACGATCCCGTGCAGTTTGCCACGCACGCTTTGAGTCCGGCCAAGATCAGCCGCGTGACGATTCTCGATCCCGTGGAGCATCACATGGAAGTGATCGTGGACGATTCGCAGCTCTCGCTGGCCATCGGCAAGAAGGGGCAGAACGTGCGGCTGGCGGCGAAGTTGCTTGGCTGGAAGGTCGACATCAAGAGCGAAGAAGAGAAGCGCCAGGAGGTGCAGAACGCCATCAACCAGCTTTCTACCGGAGCTCCAGTTTCGGCGTTGATCGAGTACGGGCTGGCGGAAGCGACGGTGGATGCGCTGGTGAAGGGCGACATCGGAACCGTGGAGAAGCTGGGCGCTATGACGCCTGAAGAGCTGGAAGCGATTCCGGGGATCGACGCGGACGCGGTCAACCGAATCCAGCAGGCGATTAATGGCTATTACGGGCAGGAATATAGCGAGCAGCCGGCGGAATATGGCGAGCAGGCGGCGGCTGAAGACGGCGTAAGCGCTCCCGAAGAAACTGTCGAACAGGCAATGGAAGGCGCTGGCGAAACGACGCCGGCCAGCGCGGAAAATGCGGGCGATAATCCGCCGGTGGATGAAACCGGGGCCGCAGCCGGTGGCCATATCGATGAAATTGTTGGGGATTCCGCCTCTGATACCATAGATGAATCGGTGGAGAAGGCTCCGGAAGCGCCCCCTTCAGTTGGCGAGTAGCGTGCGACGGCAAGGTTTAACGGGCAAGGCAGTAAGGGCAGGCAGGTAAAAAATCACTTGACTATGAGTAAGATTCGAATCAATGAACTGGCGCGACAGCTGGAAGTAAAGTCGCGCGAGGTCATCGAGAAATTGCAGGAACTCGGCATCGCCGAGAAGGTGACCCACTCCAGTTCGATCGACGACGACATGGCCGACCGTCTGCGCCGCTATTACTCCGGCGAGATTGCGGCGGGCCGCCCTTACGCGCGAAAAAGTCCGAGTGACGATGGTGACGAAGAGCGGGAGGAAGCTGCCGCCGAGCGCGAATCCGCGCCCCATGCGCACCCCATTGCCGCGCCGATCCCCGAAGCCGTCGTGACCCACGCGCCCACGCACGCGCCTGCCGCAAGCCCGACTGTCGAAGCGAGGACCGGAGACGGCGCCGGGGCTGCTGCCGAATCGCAACAGAAAGACAAGGAAGAAGAAGAGCAGAGGCGCCGGGCTATCCCGTTGCGTCCGCCATTGCTCGGCCGCGGGAGCCCGATACATCCTCCGGTGGGCGTGCGTCCTGCATCGCCGCCGCCAACAGCACCAACTGCGCCAGCGGCAACGCCGGCTTCGCCCACGGCATTGAGTCCGAGCGCGCCTGGCCGACCGATCCCACCTGCGGCGCGTCCTATTCCTTCGGCAAGTCCGCGTCCTGGCCAGGTTCTTTCAGGTCCGCGTCAACCGCTTCCGCCGAGCGCTGGTCCCGCCTATCCGCGATCGGCGCCGCCAGCTGACCGCACGATGCAGGATCGCGCGGCGACGCCCGAGCGCCCCGTACAGACACAGGAGCGTCCCGCCACGCAGGAGCGCCCGCCTTTCGATCGTGGAAGCCAGGGCGCGCGCCCCGGTGTACCCATCGCGCCTCCGCCACGCCCGGCGAATCCGAACTATGCGGGGCAACCCGCTTCACATCAGCCTGGCGCGTTCCAGCAAGGTCAGCAAAGCCAGCCGCCGCGGACGCAGATGCCGCAGGGGAGCCGTCCCCTGGCTGGACAGCCCGCCGCGCGGCCCATCGTACCTCCGCGTCCCGATCTGGTTGCCAAGCTGGGCCAGCAACAACAGCAGCGCGCGCCCATGCCGGGGCAGGCGCCGCCGCGCCCCAGCGTGCCCATGCGCCCGCAGGTGCCGCGCCCTGGACAACCGCTCTATCAGGGACCGGCTACCCGTCCCGGGCAGCCTCCCACACAGCAGCGCACTGGACGCCCGGCTCCAGGAACCGGTGGTTTTGTACGTCCCGGTGGCGGTCCGCGCCCGATGCATCCGACCTCTCGCGGAGGCTTGATCGGACCCGGCGCTCCCCCGCCCCCGCCCGATCAGGCGGCGCGGCGTCCCCAGCAGTATCAGCAGCGCGGGCGCCCGGTACAGGGCCGCCGCAGAGAAGCCGAAGAAAAAATCCTGCGTCCGCAGACGCGCCGCGAAAGCGCTCTGCCGCCGCCCATCAATCGCGATATCACCATCTCGGAAGGCATCACGGTGAAGGAGCTTTCGGAAAAGCTCGACGTGAAGGCCAATCTGCTGGTCAAGAAGCTGGTGGATCGCGGCATCTTCGCGACCATCAACCAGACTCTCGACGCCAAGCTCGCGACCGATCTTTCGCGCGAGTTCGGCGCCTCCACTTCGACGGTTACTTACGAAGAAGAGGCGATGCAGGATATCGAGATCGCCGAGGAATCGACGGATCTGTCGCGCCGTCCTCCCGTGGTCACCATCATGGGCCACGTCGATCATGGTAAGACTTCGCTGCTCGATGCCATTCGCGTCGCCAACGTGGCGGGCCGGGAAGCGGGTGGAATCACCCAGCATATCGGCGCGTACCATGTGGAGAAGAACGGGCAGAAGATCGTTTTCATCGATACGCCGGGCCACGAAGCGTTCACACGCATGCGTGCCCGCGGGGCGAAGGTTACCGATATCGTGGTGCTGGTGGTAGCGGCCGACGACGGCGTTATGCCGCAAACGCTCGAAGCCATCGACCACGCGCGCGCGGCCAAAGTGCCCATCGTGGTGGCCATCAATAAAATCGACAAAGCCGACGCTCAGGTGGATCGCATCAAGCAGCAGCTTTCCGATCGCGGCTTGCTGGCGGAAGACTGGGGCGGCGATGTGGTGATGGTCCCGGTTTCGGCGCGCACCAAAGAGAATCTGGATCTGTTGCTCGAGATGATTCTGCTGGTGGCCGAAATTCAGGATTTGAAAGCCAACCCGGCGCGTCCGGCGATGGCCACTGTGCTCGAAGCCAAGCTCGATCGCGGCCGTGGTCCGGTGGCGACGGTGCTGGTTCGCAACGGCACGCTGCGTGTGGGCGATTACTTTATCTGCGGAACCGTATTCGGACGCGTGCGCGCTATGCTGGACGATCGCGGCGAGCAGGTGCGCGAAGTGGGGCCGTCGATGCCTGTCGAGGTGTTGGGCCTCGATGAATTGCCGGAAGCCGGCGACAGCTTCCAGGCCGTCACCGATACCGGCAAGGCGAAGCAGATCGTCATGTACCGCGCCGATAAAGAGCGCACGGCCAATCTGGCTAAGACGGGCCGCATCACGCTCGAGCAGTTCCACAAGAAGATGGCGGCGGGCGAAGTGGAGGAACTGCCCATCATCCTCAAGACCGACGTGGGCGGTTCGGCGGAAGTGCTGCGCGACACCTTGGAAAAACTTTCGAACGACAAGGTGCTGATCCGCGTGATTCGTTCCGGCGTGGGCGCCATCAGCGAATCGGACGTGCAGTTGGCGGCGGCTTCGAATGCCATCGTCGTAGGCTTCAATGTGCGGCCCGAACGCAATGCGGCGGCGGCGGCCGAGCAGGAGAAGGTCGACATCCGCCTGCATACGATCATCTACGAGCTGATCGATGAAATGAAGAAGGCGATGGCGGGTCTTCTCGCTCCGGTCTACAAAGAGATCTACCGGGGCAAGGCCGAGATTCGCGAGGTGTTCCGCGTGTCGAAGGTGGGCGCGGTGGCGGGATGCCTGGTGATCGACGGGAACATTCCCCGCGATTCGCAGCTTCGCGTCCTGCGCGACAACGTGGTGGTTCACACCGGCAAGATCGGATCGCTGCGCCGCTTCAAGGACGACGTCAGCGAAGTGCGCAGCGGTATGGAGTGCGGTATTACCATCGAAAACTTCAACGATGTGAAACAGGGCGATGTGATTGAAGCGTTCGCAATGCAGCGGGTAGCGAACGAAGCGGCCTGATGGCCGTGGTGGGAGTATTGACGCTCGAGTTACGCATCGAGCACGCGCATTCGCTGAAGGAGAAGCGCCACGTGGTGAAGAGCCTGAAGGACCGGCTGCGCCATAAATTCAACGTTTCGGTGGCGGAGATCGACGATCAGGATCTGCATAACAGCGCGGTGATCGCGGCGGCTACCGTTTCTTCCAGCAAGGATTTCGCGGCGAAGATTCTGCAGGCGGTGGAAGACGAATCGGCGAACGCACTGGGGCCTATGCTGATCCGGGCCGATACGGAGTGGCTGTGAGGGAAGGCGGGCGGATGGGAAATCTGCCCCACCAGCATCATGGATGAACACCGTGCGCGGCGCGTCTCCGAAGCCGTAAAAGAAGAACTGGCGGAACTGATCGGTTTCGAGATGGACGATCCTCGTCTCGGCGACGTATCGGTCACGAGCGCCGAAGTCTCGCCCGATAACCGGCATGCGCATGTGAAGGTCGCGGTCGAAACCGGCGAAGAGAAGAAGGCGCTGGCGGCGCTCGAACACGCGGCCGGTTTCCTGCGTCACGAACTTGCCGCGCGGTTGAATCTGCGCCGCATTCCCGAATTGCATTTTTCCGTCGATTCGCATCCCGACGCGGATAGCCGCATCGACTTTCTGCTGCGCCGGGCGAAACGGCTGCGCTCTCGGGAGTAGGGCCTACTTTACAGACTTGTCGAGGCTTTTCTTCTTCGCCCGCTTCGGCCTTTGATGGGATAGCTCAACCACGCTCCTCGCCTGGGCATTAGCTCCCGCCCCCGCAACGCTGATCGTCGCTTCCTGAGTGTAGGCATCGGGAGTAGAGATATCGACGGTCACATTGCCCGAACTGGTGCCACTGGGGATGGTGACGTTCATCTGGTAGAGCCCGGCCAGGCCAGGCGTAAGTCCCGCGAACAGAAGGTTACCCGGGTCGTTGGGGTTGGAGAAATCCACGTAATCGGTATCCGTGTTTTGACTGGGCGGATTCGATGGCGCGGGCGCTCCATCCCCTACCGCCGGCGACACGGCGCCCAGGCCGACTCCATATACAACAATTGTCTCCCCCACGGTAGCTGGATCCGACGAAGTAATCAGCGCATAACCCGCATGCTGCGCCAGTGCCGGGCCGATCCCGTTGGCGGTGGCCGAAGGCACTCCCGGCGCAGTGTAATTCACGCGCACAGTTACCGGATTCGATTTCATTCCATTGTTGACCACCTGAACGGTGGCGTAATTCACCCCGTTATAAGGGGTGATTGCCTGCGGCACGAAAGCCGCGATCTGAGTGGGAGTGACATAGTACAAGGGCGCAGCCGTGCCGTTGATAGTCACCTGCGTATTCCCCAAAGTAGTGGGCAGAGGGACGCTCGGGGCGTTCACGTTCGAAGCCGCGAGGCCGGAACCGAACAGCGTGATCACTTCGCCCGGCGCGATCGGATTGGTGATGGGAGCAAAGCTGGCCGCGTTCACTACCCCGAGCGGATTCAGATAAACCCCGGAGGCGGAAAACTGCGGCGCGCCAAAGCCCACCATCAGGGAGTAGAGCCCGTTGATGCCGGTGGCGACGAACGCCTGGCCATTAACGCCGAGGCTGTATTGGTAAAAAGCGCCGTCGTTATAGGTGCCGTTGCTGAGCACGTTATAGGTGTTGTCGTAGGTGTAATCGTAGACATCGTACAGGAACGTCTGGAAGCGATTATGCGTAATGGACGCGCCCTGGCCCGTGGCGTTGAGCGATCCATAGAAGCCGTCGATGGTGTTGGCAGGGGACGCTCCGGTGAGCTGGTTTTCAATTGCGGCTACGTAATATTCACCGCTGGAGGTGGCATTCGATGCAGGGGCCGTGAGCCCGCGTATCCCCACCATCAGATCGAACCCCGCCGGATTGCCGCCTATGACGATATTTCCATCTGCGGAGATGTAGAGAGTTTTCGAGCCGCTGATCAATTGGGCGGAAGAAGCGCTGCCGAAGTTGACCATGCCGCTGCCGGTGGAGTTCAGCGTGTAAGTCACAGCAGAGACCGTTTGATTGGTCGGGGTGGCGCCCAGATTGGCCGCGGTGCCCGAGACAGCGACGCTGCCGAAGTTCCCCGCCCCGTCCGCATTCAGGCTCATAGTGGCCTCGCGGACCATGGTGACGTCGGCGTTGAGGAAATCGATGAAGCCCGTCGAATAAGGTCCTTTGAGCGATGCCGCGGACGCATTCGAGCCGGCGGGAATGGCGACCATAATGTCCACGCTGGTGCCTTCCGTGGCGCTGGCTACAAAGGCGGAGGGTCCGATGGCGGAAACGCCCCCATAGCTGGTTTGGGTCGGGTCTGCGAGGCTCTGAATGCCCAGCAAGCCATTCGAGCCGACTTCATATGTGCCGGTGAAAACCTGCGGAGTGGAGGTGCCGGGAGAGGCGGTGCTCGCAGTCGTCCCGCTGAAAGAATAATTGCCCGAGCCATTGAAAGTGACGACTCCCATCACGCCCGCGGCCGAGGTGATGGTGCCGTTGGCGTCGTCATTCTGCCCGGCGATTAGAATTTCCCGTACGAAGTATTGCCCTCTCAGCATGCTGTCGCCGCTGGTATCGAAGTTCTGGGCGGCGGCGCCGAGGGTGAGGGATAGTGCGATAAGAAGAGTGTAGAAAAATTGGCGGCTCATGTATCTCAGAGAGATAAAGCATTGGAACTGCCAAAAGTTGCGGATGGGGTGGATGAGAGCGTCGATTTCTATACAAAAGAAGGCAGACGCGGCTATCGCCGCATGTCCATTCAGGCGCGGAGGTCTAGGCTTCCGGTGGAGTCGCCAAAGGTTTCGAGGTTCACTCCCGCGCCATTCAATAGCGTTACGAACAGATTGGCCACCGGCGTCGGTTTCTCGCAGTGTAGGTGGCGGCCGCCGTCACGCCCGGCCAGCAGCAGCGGCAGATTGGAGTTCGAGTGGGCGTTGCCGTCGCTGAGCGCGCCTCCATAGAGGATTGCCGAGTGATCGAGCAGCGTGCCATCGCCATCCTGCGTAGCCTTCAGTTTCGCCACAAAATGCGCGAACAGCTCCACATGGAAGCAGTTGATCTTCGTCACCTTTTCGATGAAATCCGGATGCCCGCGGTGGTGTGTGAGCGGATGGTGCGGATCGGGAACGTCGATCTCGGGATAAGTGCGCACGCTGCCTTCGCGCCCGATCATCATGGTGCTGACACGCGACAGATCCGATTGAAACGCGATCGCCTGCAGATCGAACATGAGCTTCACATACTCGGAGAATTGAAACGGAATCCCCGAAGGCTTGTCGACGGGCGCAACGCGAGTATCTTTCTCCGCCGCGGCCATGCGCTGTTCCACTTCGCGCACCGAAGTAAGGTATTCGTCCATCTTGCGGCGGTCGGCCGCACCCAGATCCTGTTCCAGCTTGCGCGTGCTCTCCTGCGTCAGATCCAGCATGCTTTTTCGATACAGCGCGCGGCGTGCGCGCACGGCGGGCGAGAGGCTCGGATCGACGTTGCCGAAGAGACGTTCGAAGACCGATCGCGGATTCACGTCGACGGCCAGCGGCGTATCGGGATTCTTCCACGAGAGCGTGTTGGTGTAGGCGCAGCTGGAGCCGGTGTCGCAGTTGCCCACCATGCGCGAATCCTCGCAGCCCAGCTGCAATGAAGAAACGCGGGTTTCAGACGCCCACTGTTTGGCAGCCACCTGATCGAATGTGGTTCCCGCATGCACGTCGGCGCCCGCGGTATATTTGGGCTGCGCGCTGGAAAGAAAACTACCGGAGGCCTTGGCATGGCCGCCGCCCTGGGCTTTATCCGCCGATTTATTCTGCAGGCCCGAGATCACTGTTATGTCGCCGCGGAAAGGCTCGAGCGGCTTCAGAATACGCGTGAACTCGAAGCCGGCGCCGATCTCCGCGGGCGTCCACTGATTCATGATGATGCCGTTGGGCACATAGATCACGGCCAGCCTGCGGACCGGCTTCACAGGGCCTGCAAAGGCAGGATGCATGGCGTCGAGAAACGGCAGCGCGATAGCGGCGCCCGACCCACGCAGAAGCGCTCGCCTCGAAAGATGCCTGCCGGTGATGAAATTCATTTGCTTCCTTCCAGTTTATTCGATGCCACCGCCGAGAGCGGAGCCGCCTCGCGCACGCGTTTCATTTCAAACGGGAGGCTCTCGACGACTCCGATCACCAGCTGCGAGAAGCGGTAATCATGCGCCGCCGTATTGGCCTCGATGGATTGGAGCGCTGGCTTGTCGTAGCGCTCGAGACCCCTGCCCAGCGCGTAGATCATTAACTTTTCCGTGAGGCCGGCGACGAACGCATCGCGGTCCTTCATCAAGAGCGCCTTCAATTCCTTCGGTCCATTGAAAGTTCTTCCACCGGGCAGCATACCGGACGAATCCACGGGGAATTTGCCGTCCACGTCGCGCCATGCGCCGATGGCGTTGAGGTTCTCAAGGCCGAATCCCAAAGGATCCATCTTCGAATGGCACGAGGCGCAGACCGCGCTCTGCCGGTGCGCTTCCATCTGCTGCCGCAAGGACGCCGATTGGCCCACCTTAGTATCGTCGAGCGCGGGGACAGAAGGCGGCGGGGGTGGAGGCGGCGCGTTGAGAAGATTCTCCAGAATCCACTTGCCGCGCAGCACCGGCGAAGTTCGCGTCGCGTAGGAGGAAATGGTCAGGATGCTGGCCTGCGCGAGGATGCCGCCGCCGCGCTCGGTGCCGCTCATATCCACTTTGCGGAACTCGGGCCCGGTGACTCCCTGGACGCCGTAGAAACGGGCGAGGCGTTCGTCGAGGAAGGAATAATCGGCATTGAGGAAATCGAGCACGCTGCCATCCTGCCTGACGATATTTTCCACGAACAACTCGGTTTCGCGTTTCATCGAGTAGCGCAGGCTCTCATCGAAATCGGGGAAGCGCTGGCCGTCGGGACGGACAACATCGATGTTGCGGAACTGCAGCCATTCGCCGGCGAAATTCTCCACCAGAGCGCGCGCTTTCTCGTCCTTCAGCATGCGCCGCACCTGCGCCTCGAGCACCGCAGGCTGGCGCAAACGATGTTCCCCGGCCAGGCGAAGCAGTTCCGCATCCGGCATGCTGCTCCAGATGAAATAGGAAAGCCGCGACGCCATTTCGTAGTCCGTGACGGGGACGGCATCGGATTTTGTTGTCACGGGTCTGTCCCGCTCGATGCGGTAGAGGAAATTGGGCGACACCATGACGCCTTCGAGTGCGGCCGCAATGCCTTCCTCGAAGGAATCGCCCTGCCTGCGAGCCAGCGCATAGAGACTCACATACGGGTCGGCTTCTTTGGACTCAAGCGGACGGCGAAACGCGCGCTCGGCGAAGCTGGTGACGATCTGTTTCGCGCAGGCCGCGTTTTGCTGTGCGGGCGCGCGGCCACAGATAAAAATCCGGCGAATGCTCTCGGGCGAAGGCCCTGTGGTCTGGTCGAACGGCCCACCCACATCAATCGATTCGAAGCGATTGTCGATGCGCGACTCGATGCCATCCGTCTTGATGGTGGTGCCGAGGCGGCGCAGGGTTTCGATGTCTTTTTGCGTGAGGGCGCCGCGCGGGTTGATCAGCGGCTCGGGCGGACGCGTGGACGGCTCCGGGCCCTTATAGCTCGGAGGGAGGCCGTGGAACTGCTTTATATAAGACGCCGAGAGCAGGTGTTCGCCCGCCGTGACTTTGGTGCGCACTTCCCGCACCTGGCCTTCCAGATCGGTCGCGTCCACATCGATTTCCTGAATCAGCTTGCCATCGATCCAGAAACCTACCTGCGCGGGCATGGATTGATTGGGGCGATGTCCATTCAGCACCAGACGGAAGCTGTACGTCGCATCGACCGGAAAGTCGTGGATGGCGTGGGCGGCGTGCAGCGTGCTGAGGCCGGTCAGATCGTAGTGGGCGGCATCGGGAATCTGAGTCTTCGTGCCGCGAGCATCGTTGAGGCGCACCGGGAGCGGATAATGCGTCATCGACGGCTTCAATTTGGGCGCGCCGAAGATGGCGGTGCGCACCGAAAGCTCCGCCGCGTCGGCATATTTTTCCAGCAGCACCGACGACATATTGAGAGCATCGCTGATATCGTCGAAACCGAACGCGGCCTGATCGGCCGGAAAATCGTCGGCAGGATGAATATTTACGCCCAGCAGATCGCGCACGGTGTTGTTGTATTCGGCGCGATTCAGACGGCGCGCCGCCACACGCCCCGCATCCGGTTTGACGGCGGCGTCCTGGCGGACAAATTCAGATTCCAGCCAGCTGGTGACCGCGGCTACGTCGGCAGCGGGAGGCTTGGGCATGCCGGGAGGCGGCATCTCGCCTGTCTTGACTTTCGCCAGCACGCGCTCCCAAATGGCGCGATTATCGCTGAAGGTCTTCGTGTCCGAGTACGCGGAGAAGTTGATGCCCGCCGAACTGACCTTTTCGTTATGGCAGCCATTGCAGTTGGCGCTGACGAAGGAGCGCAGACCGGCTTCATCGGCGAAGGCCTCGTTGGCAAAAAAAGCCGTTGCATAGGCCGACAAGAACAGAATTATCGGCAGGCTGCCGAAGCGCGGGGTCACAATTCTATTCTAATCGAAAGGTTGGACCTTCGGAGCCTCTGATCATTATCGCCAGTCTCTATCATCAACAAATGCGCCTCTCCGTGAAGATTTCCCCGGCCATTGCTCTGGCCGGGGCAACGTGCCTCGCATTCTGGCTGCACGTTTACCCGGCATGGAACGTTGTTTTCACAGCGGACGGCATTAATTTTCAGGAACCGGATGCGTGGTTTCACATGCGGGCGATCCACAACCTGGTGGCGCATTTTCCCTGGCGGAGCGGCTTCGACCCGTACGCGTTTTATCCTGGCGGCGCAAAGGCCGCGACCGACGCCTGGGATTATCTGGCAGGTTCGATCGCATGGCTGGCGGGCTGGGGCGCACCGTCGGACGATTTGGTGGACGAGGTGGGAGCGTGGCTTCCAGCGCTTCTCGGTACCCTCTTCCCGGCAGCGGTTTTCTTCCTGGCGAGGCGGCTTTTCGGCCTTACGGCAGGCATACTCGGCGCTTTCTGGATTGCCATGATGCCCGGCACGTTCCTGTGGGTCAACCGCCTCGGGATGCCCGATCATCACGCTGCCGAAGCTCTGGCCGGCTTCATGACTTTGTCCATACTGTGCGGGGCGGCTGAGCGGCAGGGCCGGCGAAGATGGCTCGGCGCGGCGCTCGGGGGCACCGTGTTGGGCGTCTACTGGACGTGCGCCCGGCCGCACTCTTCGTCCCGGCGATTCTGGCAGTATCCGCATTGCTTTGGCCCGAATTGGCCTCGGTAGTGGCGGTAGCCGTCGCCGCGGCTTGCGTCGCCTTCATTCCCGGCAACGGGGGCCCCGGGTCGACCTTCACCTTCCCTGCCCTGGTGGTATGCCTTGCAGCCGCTTCCCTGCTGGCCCTTTTGAACAGCATCGGACGAACGAGAAACTGGTCCCGTCTCGTGCGGTATGGAGTGGTCGGTATGGCAGCGGCGGCGCCCATCTTGTGCATCGGCCTGTTTTTTCGAAAAGAGGCCGGCGCGCTCATGGGCATCATCGGAAGCTATCTGCCCGACCCCACGAGCCGAAAGATCTCCAGCAATATCCAGGAGCTACGTCCGCTTTGGCTGTCGGCTCCGGGAGGGTTTGCGTCGCTGTTCTATCAGTTCGGCGCTGCGTGGGTGCTCGCAGTCCCCGGGCTCGCGGTGGCTTTCGTAAGCCTCTGGCGGGATGGGCGCGCGTCGGTCGGACTTTTCACAATCTGGGCTGTGACCATGATGCTGTCCGTCTTGATCCAGTTGCGCATGGCGGTATATGCGGGACCGGTAGTGGCCATTCTCGCAGGACTGACGGCATCGCGAATTCTGCGATGGATACCGGATCGAGTCATGTGGCTGCGTGGTGTGGCGGGAACAGCCATGATGCTGTTGGGGTTAGCCATCGCGCTGCCCGCCGCACTCGATCGGTCCAGCTCTAATGGAGGCCCCGACCCGGAATGGCGGGCCGCACTGAGGTGGCTGCGCTGGCAAACGCCGGAACCGATGGGCGACCCGGCCGCCTGGTATCGCTCGTACCCGGAACTCAAGTACGCGGAACTCGGCGCGAACCCGCAATTCGTTTGGCCAAAATCGGCTTACAGCATCGTTACGCCGTGGGATAAAGGCTGGCTGATCGCCGGCATGGCTCGCCGGTTGCCTGCGTCGAATGGCGGCCAGTCGGGCGCACTCGAAACAGCGCGTTTTTTTACGGAGACACAACCTTCGCAGGCGGCATCCCAGGCACGCGCGATGGGGGCTGGATATGTGGTGATCGGCCCCGGTGAAATCACAGTCCAGCTGCCCGCCCTGGTCCGGGAGGCGGAGCGCCGGATTTCCGATTACTCGCGGCTGTTATACGTGCACATTCCAAGGGGACCGGACGCTCCGCTGAGGGTTTGGCTGCCTTCCTATTTCCAATCGATGTCCACCCGCCTTTACACTTTCGAGGGCCGCCGCACGCTCGGTTCGGGAGCCCGTGTCTTCGTTACTGAGCTAGCACGATCACCCACTGGTGAGGAGCGGGAAATGACCTTGGGAGTCCATCAATTCGCTTCCGAAAGGGAAGCGCGTGCCTGGATGGCAGCTAACCCTTTTCAAACAGCGTTTCTCGCAAGTGCCAATCCAATCGAGAGTTGCGTGGATCTGGAGGAAGTTCCGTGGCTCACCCGCGTTTTCGCTTCGAATGACGATCCGATACAGGGGAACCGGCAGCCAACGGCGGTCAAGATCTTCCGCGTGATGAAATAGAGTTCGAATCCTTTAGTGCCTTAGACTCATCTTTTATGACAAAGAGGCAATGAAGATGACCGAACAATCCCAAATCCTACCCGTAGTCCCCATCAAGAACACCGTTCTCTTTCCTAACCTCTTGATGCCGTTATCGGTAGGCCGTCGAAAATCTATGGCGGCTATCCAGGCAGCGTTGTCGACTGAAGCAAAGGAAGTTTTGATCGTCACCCAACGCGACTCTTCGGTCGAGGTTCCTGCCCCCACCGATCTGTTCCAGACCGGTACCAAAGCGGTGATCAAGCGGTCCGGGCGCAGTGGAGACAAGTTCGAGATCCTCGTTTTAGGCGTGGAGCGGGTGGCTTTGGCCAGTTTTACGGACGAAGATTATCTGCGCGCCAGCTTTCGGCCAATTCCGATTCCCGATCTGAATGTCGACACCGGCAATCCCGAGATCGAAGCGCTGCACCGGGAGGTGGTTGAACTGGCGGTAAGCGTTCTGAAGCACGCCAATATCGAGCTGCCGAGCGAATTTGCCCGCGCCATAACCGGTCAGGACGATCCGCTGCAAATGGCCTGGATGCTGGCGAGCGTCCTCAGTATGGATGTCGCGCTGGAGCACTCCTTGCTCGCCGCCGAAAGCCGCGCCGAGGCCCTGCGCTTGATCCATGCGCACCTCTCGAACGAGCTGCAAATCCTTGAAATCAGGGGTAAAATCGCCAGTAAAGCGCAGAATGAAATGGGCAAGGAGCAGCGCGAGTATGTGCTCCGCCAGCAGCTCCGCGCCATCCAGCAGGAGTTGGGCGGCAAAGAAGGCGAATCCGAACTGGAGCTTCTGCGGGAACGCCTGAAGGCGGCCGAACTGCCCGAAGAAGTCCGCAAGGAAGCTGAACGGGAGATGTCGCGCCTTGACCGGCTGTCGGCCCAGGCGCCCGATTACAACGTGGGACGCACCTGGATCGAATTGATCCTTGAGCTTCCATGGACGAAAGTCAGCGATTCGACGATCGATATCCCAGCCGCGCGCCAGATCCTGGCCGACGATCACTATGGCCTGAAAGATGTTAAAGAGCGCATTCTGGAGCACTTAGGTGTGCTGAAGCTGAATCCGGGCGCCAAAGCGCCGATTCTGTGCTTCGTTGGACCTCCCGGCGTAGGCAAAACGTCGCTTGGACAATCGATTGCGCGGGCATTGGGCCGGAAGTTTGAGCGGCTCAGCCTGGGCGGCATGCACGACGAAGCGGAACTGCGTGGGCATCGTCGGACTTACATCGGCGCCATGGCTGGCCGCATTATCCAGAGCATCCGCCGCGCCGGAGTGAACAACCCGGTGCTGATGCTCGACGAAGTGGATAAACTGGGGCGCGATTTCCGGGGCGATCCGGCTGCCGCGTTGCTTGAGATCCTCGATCCCGAGCAGAACAAGACGTTTCGCGACAACTATCTCGACCTGCCGTTCGATATCTCGAAGGTGTTCTTCGTGATGACGGCCAATACGCTCGACACTATCCCGCAGCCTTTGCTGGATCGCATGGAAGTGGTGCGGCTGGCAGGGTACAGCGAGGAGGAAAAGCTCGAAATCGCGCGCCGCTACCAGGTGCCGAAACAGTTGAAGGAAGCGGGCTTATCCGCCGACGTTTGCGTGCTGAGCGATGAAGCGCTGCGCCTGGTTATTTCGCGCTACACACGCGAGGCCGGCGTTCGACAGCTGGAGCGCGCTATCGGGCGTGTGATGCGCAAAGTGGCACTGAAGGTCGCCGAGGGCAATCCGGGGTCGGTCGAAATCAAGAAAGAAGAACTGACCGAACTGCTGGGACCCGAGCGTTTCTCTCCCGAACAAGCGCGTAAAGACGTGCCGGCCGGAGTGGCCACGGGCCTCGCCTGGACCGAAGCCGGCGGTGACGTGCTCTACATCGAAGCCGCGCTCTTGAAAGACGGCAAAGGGTTGTCGCTCACCGGGCAATTGGGAGACGTGATGCAGGAATCGGCCAAAACAGCTCAGAGCTATATCTGGTCGCATGCGGGCGAGTTTTCGATTGACCAATCCTTGTTCCGGCGTTACGGTGTGCACGTTCACGTTCCGGCGGGGGCGATTCCAAAAGACGGGCCCTCGGCGGGCGTCACCATGACCACCGCGCTCACGTCACTCTATACCGGGTTGCCGGTCCGCAGCGACACCGCGATGACCGGCGAAGTAACGCTCTCCGGCCTGGTGCTGCCGGTGGGCGGGATCAAGGAGAAGATGTTGGCTGCGCGGCGGCTGGGCATCAAGCGCGTCATTATTCCGAAACAGAACGAGAAAGATCTGCGGGATTTGCCGAGCGATGCGAGGGAAGAAATGGAGTTTATTCTGGCCGAACACGTGCATGAAGTATTACGAGCCGCCATACCGGGAATCAGCGAGAAGAATCTGCTGCGGGTCGCGGCATAAGACGACGCGGCTATCGCCGCATGTCCAGGGAACAGGAACGATTTATGGATATCAACCGCTTAACCGAGAAAACTCAGGAAGCGCTGCAGGCAGCGCAAAGCGAAGCTCTCCGCCGCGGTAATCAACAGGTCGACGTAGAGCATCTACTGATCGCCCTCCTTCAACAGGAGGGCGGTCTGGCCGCGTCGATTCTCAAACGCGCCGGGGCTAACATCGAAGCGCTGACCGCGCGGCTCGACCAGGATCTGGATCGGCTGCCGAAAGTCAGCGGGCCGACAGGTGCGCCGGAGCAGATCTACGTTACCGCGCGCCTCAACAAGCTTTTCACGAAAGCCGAAGACGAGGCGAAGCATCTCAAGGACGATTTCATTTCCGTCGAGCATTTCCTGCTCGCCGCCGCCGACGATTCGAAGGCTTTCAAAGAGCTCGGGGTCAATCGCGATCGCCTGATGCAGGCGCTGCGCGAAGTGCGCGGCAGCCAGCGGGTCACCAGCAAGAATCCCGAGGCCACCTATGAGGCTTTGGAAAAATACGGCCGCGATCTGACGAAGAGCGCTGCCGCGGGCAAGCTCGATCCGGTGATCGGCCGCGACGACGAAATTCGCCGTGTGATCCAGGTTCTCTCACGCCGCACCAAGAACAATCCGGTGCTGATCGGCGAGCCTGGCGTCGGCAAAACAGCCATCGTGGAAGGGCTCGCGCAACGCATTGTGCGCGGCGATGTTACCGAAGGTTTAAAAGACAAGCGCATCGTTTCGCTCGACATGGGTGCGCTGGTGGCCGGCGCTAAGTTCCGTGGCGAGTTCGAGGAGCGCCTGAAGGCCGTCCTCAAAGAAGTGCTCGATTCGAATGGCGAGATTATTCTGTTCATCGACGAACTGCATACCGTGGTCGGCGCGGGCAAGGCCGAAGGCTCCATGGATGCGGGCAATTTGCTGAAGCCCATGCTGGCGCGCGGCGAACTGCACTGCATCGGCGCCACCACGCTCGACGAATATCGCAAGTACATCGAAAAAGACGCCGCGCTGGAACGCCGTTTTCAACCCGTGATGGTGGATCAGCCGACGGTCGAAGACACTATTTCCATCCTGCGCGGCTTGAAGGACCGTTACGAACTGCACCATGGCGTGCGCATTAAGGACGCGGCACTGGTGAGTGCGGCTATTCTTTCGGATCGTTACATCTCCGACCGTTTCCTGCCCGATAAAGCTATCGACCTGGTGGATGAAGCGGCGGCGAAACTGCGCGTGGAGATCGACTCCATGCCCGCCGAGCTCGACGAGATTCTGCGCCGGACGATGCAACTTGAAATCGAGCGCCAGGCTTTGAAGAAAGAAAAAGATGCCGCTTCGCGCGAGCGTCTGAGCAAGATTGAAGCGGAGGTGGCCAATCTGCGCGCCGAGGGCGATGCCCTGAAGGCTCGCTGGCAGCTGGAAAAAGAATCCGTGCAGGGTTTGCGGACTTTGCGCGAGCAGATCGATCAGGTGAAGACGGAGATCGATCAAGCGGAGCGCGCTTACGATCTGAATCGCGCCGCCGAACTGAAATACGGCAAGATGCGCGAGCTCACCGCTAAACTGGCAGCCGCCGAGTCGGTTGCCGCCAGCCCGCGGAAGCTTCTCAAGGAAGAAGTCGGCGAGGAAGATATCGCCGCTGTGGTGAGCCGCTGGACCGGCGTTCCGGTTTCACGCCTGCTTGAAGGCGAAATGCAGAAGTTGCTGCATCTCGAAGAAGAGCTGCATAAACGCGTGATCGGTCAGGATGAAGCCGTGACCGCGGTGTCGGAGGCGGTGATTCGCGCTCGCGCCGGGCTGAAAGATCCCAACCGTCCGATCGGAAGTTTTATTTTCCTCGGACCCACCGGCGTCGGCAAGACCGAGCTGGCGCGCGCGCTCGCCGAATATCTGTTCGACGACGAACACAACATGGTGCGCATCGATATGTCCGAGTATCAGGAGAAGCACACCGTAGCACGCTTGCTCGGCGCGCCTCCCGGATATGTGGGCTTTGAAGAAGGCGGCCAGTTGACTGAGGCGATTCGCCGCAAACCCTATTCGGTGATTCTGTTCGACGAAATCGAAAAAGCGCATCCCGATATTTTTAATGTGATGCTGCAAATCCTCGACGACGGACGGCTCACCGACGGCCAGGGACGCACTGTGAATTTCAAGAACACGCTGCTGATTATGACGTCGAACGTGGGAAGCCATCGCATTCTGGAATATAAGGGAACTTTCGCCGGACGCGCTTACGAGAACATGAAGAATGTGGTGATGAACGAACTGCGCGGCGGATTCCGCCCCGAGTTTCTTAACCGCATCGACGAGATTATTGTGTTCCATGCGCTCGATGAAGAGCATCTGAAGCAGATCGTGGAAATCCAGTTGGCGAGCCTGCGCGCACGTCTCAGCGACCGGCATATTCAGCTGGTCTTGACGGATGCGGCCCGCACGCATCTGGTGAAGACTGGATACGATCCGGTCTATGGCGCTCGTCCGCTGAAGCGCGCGATCCAGAAGCAGGTAGAGACGCGCCTGGGCCGTTTAATGATCGGCGGCAAGGTTCACGACGGCGAGGAAGTGGTGGTGGATTACGATTCCACCAAAGACGAACTCGTCTTCCAGCCCATGCCCGTGCTGGCGTGAAAACATGGACAGGCGGAAGCGCCCTGTCCCACATGCGTTACAGGGTCGCGCCTTCGGGCACGGCTGCCGCCTTGTCGTGCTTCTCCTGATCTTCGAGGCAATACTGGGCCCACGGAATTGCCTCCAGCCGGGCGCTGCCGATCTGGCGTCCGCAGTCTATGCACTTCCCGTAGCTGCCGTCTTTGATCCGTTCCAGCGCGGCTTCAACTTTCTCCAGCGTGTCCGACGCCATTGCGCTTTCTTCGAAAGCCTCCGACACGCCCTGCGCCACGGTAGCGTCGTCGATAGGATCTCTGACATCGCCATTACCGCTCTCTGACGCGTCCCCTTCAAGTGCCGCCAGGGTGGCTTTCAATTCACGTTGCTTTTCCAGAAGCTTGCGCTCGAAGTGTTTGAGATCCATAGTTTCCTTTTCTATTGTGCGGGAACAATCGCCGCCGATCCATCGATGGAATCGCTTTTAATGGCGGCCAGGGCTTCGTTTGCCCGATCCAGTGTGAAGACGGTCACTTTCGGCTTAACGCCGATCTTTGCCGCCACATCGAGGAAATCCCGTGCATCGGCGCGCGTCATGTTGGCCACGCTGCGAATCTGCCGCTCGCCCCACAGCAGGCTGTCGTAATCGAACTGCGGAATGCGATCCAGATGAATGGCATTGATCGCCACCACGCCGCCTTTGCGCAGACTGGAGAGCGCCGAGACCACCACATCTCCGCTGGGCGCGAAGGTGACTGCGCGGTCGAGTTTCACCGGCGGCCGCTCATCTTCAGGGCCCACCCAATCGGCGCCCAGCGACTGCGCCAACTGTCGATGCGAATCCCCGCGTGTCGAAACATAGACTTTGCAATTCCACGATTGCAGCACGGCGATCGCCAGCGATGCCGACGATCCAAAGCCGAATAATCCTACGCTTTCGCCCGGTTCCACGCCGGCCACACGCAGGCTGCGGAAGCCGATGATGCCGGCGCACAGCAGAGGCGCTGCGTGCAGATCGTCCAGACTCGCGGGCAGCGGAAAGACGAAGTCGGCGCGCACTGTCGCATATTCGGCATAACCGCCATCCACCGTGTAGCCGGTGAAGGTGGGCGCATCGCAAAGATTCTCCATCCCACGCCTGCAGTAAGGGCAGTCACCATCGACGCCGCCCACCCAGGAAACACCCACGCGCGAACCAGCGGGCAGCTCGGCCGTGCCGCCTTCGACGACGTCGCCTACAATCTGATGCCCGGGAATCAGCGGATGGCGCAGCGGTTTCAATTCGCCTTCGACGATGTGCAGATCGGTTCGGCAGACCCCGCATGCGCGAACTCGCAGCAGCAGTTGTCCCGGACCAGGCACAGGGCGCGCAACCTCCTCGATTTGAAGAGGACGCGAAGCGATGGGTCCCGGCGAGTTGAGAATGGCGGCTTTCACAAGAACACTTATACCGTGTGTGAAGCGGGCACGCGAGAGGCCAAAGCCGCTGCGTAGTATCAAGAGTCACGCTGCCCGGTCGCGCTGGAGAGAAATGTTTCGACTTTCGATTTCACCGTCCGTCGGTCGATGCCCAGCTGGCGCGCGGTGTTTTCGTACGATCCCGTCTGGCGATATACCTGAGCCGCATAGTAAGAAACCACCTCGTCCGCTGTCAGCGCGCCTGCGCGGAAACGTGTCAGGAATTCATCGCCGACGGACGACTCCCGATCGGCGAGGGGCCGGTAAGAACGCCGGATGATCACGTTGCGGACACACTGTTCCAATTCCCTGTAATTGCCGGGCCAACCGTAGGCTGCGGGCAGATGTGAATCGACCCAGGCCTCGACTTCCGGCAGACACCGTTCCGCTTCGTCGCCCACGGAACGTCTCACCATGAACAGCAGCAGGTCGCGCAAGCCGTCGGGTGAGTCTTCGATTTGTTCGCGCAGCGAAGGTGTTTGAATCAGGTCGGCGCAGAGGCGATAGTAGAGGTCCTCGCGGAATCGTCCCGCCTGGATCTCGGTCTGCAGATCGCGGTTGGTGGCGGCAATTAATTTGCCGGCGAACTCACGGACGGCCGTATCGCCGACAGCGGAAAACTTGCGGGTTTCTATGACCCGGAGCAGTTTGACCTGAATCGAGAGGTCCATCTCGCCGAGTTCGTCAAGAAACACCGAGCCCACCAGCGGACAGGATTCGAGCCAGCCCTTACGATCGCCAATGGCGCCGGTAAAGGAACCGCGGCGGTGACCGAACAACTCGGATTCAATCAGGGTTGGCGAGAGCGCCGCCAGATTGACGGCAACAAACGTCTCATGCGATGAATCGGCGAAGCGCAGATGCACGGGATCGAACGGGACGTAACGCGATCCGGCAATGGCACGCGCCACCAGCTCTTTTCCGGTTCCGGAAGGGCCCGTAATGAGCGTGGGGAAATCGCGCATCCGCGCATATAGAATGCGTCTATAACGGCGCAGGTCGTGGGTGAAAACCGACTGCCATACGGAGGCGCGCAGCCGTGCCGCCGGCATCGAATTACCGATGATGTTATCGAATATGTGGTGGAACGCCCGCTGCACCTGACGGAAGCACGCGAAGAAGTGAGCGCATTCGGAAGCGGTTTCGAAGTGGACTCCTTCACGCGTCAGATAGCGGCTCCAATCCGAAGCGAACGCGCGGTAGAACGCCCAGTTTTCGGTGGCGGCGGCAAATTGCGGATAATAGCGCTGATATAGCAGATGGTGAACGCAATCTTCATATATTGCGGCGTCGGCTGCCGGAAGATCACCTCTGCGCAAATGAATTTTCTCGATCAGCGGCGTAAGTCTGGCATGGAGCCGGGTGACATTGGGGCTGGCGGAATCGGGGTCCTTAACGGATGCGCTCCAGACCGTTTGGCGGGAGACGAAATCCTTTTCAAGCGCAGCCTTCTCATGGGCGGTTCGCTCCGGCAGGAATGGATTGCAATAGGCCACTCGGGAAACGGCCGCGAGGAAACGGCGCTCGGACTCGGACAGTATGGACATACAAAAATTGTACGTTGTGGCTCATTAAATGTACGTAAGTCCGCGCAAGAAGCGCGCCAAATCATTGAAATTGCGTTGACGGCGAATGGCGCGTGCCTTGCAATTAGGGGGAATGAACGCACAGGAGAGCATAGATGGCCTTCTTCGTAATTCTCGTCGTCGCCGTTGTTGGCGGGTACCTGCTGAAGCTTCACAAAAGGCTTCGTGAACTTGAGGAAGAAATCGACAAAGTGCGCGAGCAGTCGGCCAGCGCTGCGCAACTGAACGAATTCATGTGGAGAGTGTGGCGGCTGGAGAATCCGGTGACATCCGATCCGAAGCCCCAGGTGGAAGCGCAGCGTGAACCTGTGCCGGAGGTCGTCGCAGAGGAGGTGGTCGTACCGAAACCAGAACCGCGTGCACCGGCGCAAGGTGAGAGCACGCCGCAAGAATCGTTGGCCTCCCCCGTATTTGTCCCCAATTTGCCGGAAGGCCCATCTCTCGCGGAACGTCTTCGCCGCATGCTGGGCGATCAGGAATGGGAAATGCTGGTGGGCGGCAGTTTGCTCAACAAGCTGGGCGCGTTCGTTCTGGTAATTGGCATCGCACTGTTTCTCGGGTATTCGTTCGGTCATATTACGCCGCCGGCCGCGCCGCGATGGCGATCCTGGTCAGTTCTGCGCTGCTGGTGGCGGGCATTCAGGTAGAGCGGCGAGGTCAGTATCGCGTCTTTGCGCGAGGGTTGATTGGGGCGGGCTGGGCGGCGCTCTACGCGACCTCGTACGCGATCTACGCGATCCCGGAAGCGCGCATAATTCAGAGCCCCCTGGCCGGATCGGCGGTATGGTCCTGGTGGCGGCAGCGATGATCGCGCACTCCCTCCGTTATCGCTCGCAAGCGGTCACCGCCGTGGCATACTTTGCCGCGTTCGCCGCCATGGCGGTGACGCCGTCGAGTCCTTTTGCAGTAATCAGTCTGATACCGCTGGCGGGATCGATTCTTTACCTTGCGTGGCGCTTCGAGTGGTATTCCATGGCGCTGTTCGGTCTGGCCGCCACGTATCTGACCTGCATTTCGCGAGGTAATTCGGGCGCACCGCTGGCGGCGACACAATCGCTGTTTCTCGCCTACTGGTTTTCATTCGAAGTCTTCGACCTGCTGCGTGTGAGGCGCCGAGTGGTGGCCGGCGGCGTCGATCTGCTGTTCCCACTGAACAGCGCGTTCTTCCTGGGACTGTCTTATCTCGCATGGTCAACCCATGCGCCGGAACAACTCTGGATCGCCTCGGCGTTCGGCGCGACGTTGTTCCTTGGCGATTCGCTGATACGTGCAGTGGTGCGGCCCCCCGCAACTTTCGAAGCGGCCGAGGATCTGATTGCGCGCCTGCGTTCAGGCAGCTACGAGGGGGCGTTTCTGATCTCGACCGTGCTGACGGGGCTAGCCGTGGTGGGACGCGTTCCCGGAATGTGGTCGGGCGTGGGATTGGCCATTGAGGCCGAGGCGATATACCTGGCGGGTCTCCGACTGCAGTCGGTGTTCCTGCGACGGCTGGGCGCAAGCACATTTGCTCTATCCACGCTGCGGACGTTTTCGCGCGAGGACGCATGGTCGAAGACTGTCGTGCTCGGCCATTCAACCTGGAACTGGACACCCACATCTTTGTTTTACGCGGCGCTTTTCTACGTAAACCGGGCGCTGCGCAGACCGAACGCCATCATGAGCTGGTGCGCGGCAGTGTTTGTGGCCGCATCTCTGGCTGCCGAGGCCCCCGCCGGCTTTGTGGGCACGGCCTGGATCTTACTCGGACTGGCGCTGTTTGAAACCGGATTGCGCACGGGGGCGATTGAGTTCCGTATGCAGGCGTGGATCCTGTTCGCCGCCGGAGTAGTGGCGACAGCGCTGCCGAGCCTGGCAGGAGTGCAGGATAAGTCGCTGCCCATTGCCATCGCCCTGGCCGTCTTCTACGGGTGTGCGTTACGCGCGAAGTGGGGTCGGCAGGTCGACCCGTTAGAACGGCGCCGGTTCGCCTTGAGCATGTCCGGAGGAGCCGCGTTCCTCGCCATGTTTCTTGCATGGAGAACCGTCCCGCCGCAATGCCTGGCGTTGACATGGTGCGTTATCGCGGTGGCGATTCTCGAACTGGGCGTCAAACGGATTCCAACGGAACTAAGAATCTATTTCGGTCCGGCGTCGCTGCTGGCAGCGTATGGCGTCGTCGTCACTAACCTGGATGCTTTCGTGAAGTTTCCGGCGCAGGCGGTCTGGCTGACGTACGCTGGCGGATGTCTCGCAGCGTTGGCCGCCACTGCCCGGCTCACGCTCAGGCCACCGGCCGAGGCAACGGACTGGGAACGCTGCCTGCTCCGCGACACAATCGCGGCGCTCGGATGTGCAGCCGCTCTGGCAACCGTGTGGCTGGTAGTCCCCGAACCGTTTGTAACGATTTTCTGGATCTCGATCGCAGTCGGGATCCACGAAGCCGGCACCGCCGCACGGCTCGTTTCGTTCCGCGGTATTTCTCTCGCGGCGTTGATTGCCGTCTACCTCCGAGTCTTCCAATTCGATCTCGATAATTCGACGTTGACTGCGGCGCCCGCTGCCATTGTGGGTATCTATTGGATCTGGCATCGGACGCGCCGCTTGCCTCTGGAAGATGAACCGGCGTGGATCGCACAGGTGCAGTTCTGGGCGGCGATTCTTCCCGTACTGGCATTGATACGGCACGAGGCGGGTGCGCACAACGCGCCGGCTGGCTGGGTGCTGGTCGCTGTTGCGCTGCTTGTGGTGGGCAATCGGCTCCAGCTTCGAGAAGCCCGCCTGCAAAGCTATTTTGTCGCGGGACTGACATTCGCCCCGGCCTTAACCGTGTATCGCGCACCCGCACTTTGGATTTCCGGCCTGACCGTTGCCGGATTCTATGCGGGCCAGTTGGCGGCCAGGCGCTCCCAGGAGCAGTGGTCGCAGATCTATTTCTCGGTTCTGGGAACGTTGCTGCTGGCATCGGTAATCTTTGTTCATGCATCCGGCGGACTGCTCACCGTTGCGTGGGGCATTCAGGGATTGGCCCTGTTGGGATGCGGATTCGCGATGCGGGAGCGTGTACTGCGCCTGCAGGGACTGGGGCTGTTTCTGATCTGCATCCTGAAACTGTTCCTCTATGACCTGCGGAATTTGGAAACCGTCTATCGAATCCTTTCATTTGTCGTGCTGGGGTTGATTCTGTTGTCCGTGTCGTGGATCTACACCCGCTTCCGGGAACATGTGCGGCGGCTATTGTGAATGCCTGCTGAAGGAGCCTCTCGCATGTTCACTGATACCGGGTTCACACTCTCCCTGCGCAGCGAGGCTTCTCCTTTCGCCCCCCCAGTGCAGCAGGCGCAGACCGTCCCACGCTTGATTTCCTTTTTGCGCAAACGCTTGTGGAGGTGGAGCCGCCGGCATTCGGGGTTGGCACAGCGCGCCAGCCGATAGGCTCCCGGTGGCCCAGATGGAATGCTGCAATTACACCGGTGTCCTGGATCCGGACCCGGTTCCGGGAACGTGTTCGGCGCTTGTTGCGAACGTGTTGGGCCTAATGGCGTTTCAAATGCAGCGGCCGAGACTAAATTGAGGCTATGACCGAAGGTGGGATGACGGTCCGAATCACAGAAGCCGAACTCGCACGGGACGTGCGGGCGGTGATGGAAACAGTCGAGCAGGGTGGCGAGGTAATCGAGAAGGATGACCGCCGGCTCGCGGCTGTGATCCATGCCCTCGGTCGCAGCGGTCGCCCCATCACCGAAATTCTGAGCGAAGCCAGAAAGCGAAACTCCGCCGCCACGCTGGATGAAGACTTCGGTAAGGACCTTGAAGACATCATTGCCAGCCACCACGCACCATGGCAAACGCCCTCCCGGGATTAGTGCTGGACTCCAGCGCGGCCATCGCCGCGGAGCGCGGCAGGCAGTCAGTTGCGGACTTCATCGAAACCATTCTCCGCGCACACGGCCCGCTCGACCTGTCGCTCTCCCCGGTGACGGTCGCGGAACTGGTACACGGAATTTTCCGTGCCCGGACGCGGGCAGCCGCCGAGTCGCGCCGCCTGTTTGTCGAGGAACTTTTCAGTCTTATTCCGGTGCATCCATTCACCAGACGGACTGGCTGGCCTGTCGAAGGCCAGGAGGCGACGAAGGAAAACGTGCTCCTGTTCGGGGACTTGATGATCGCCGCCACTGCCCTCGAACAGGGGTATGCCGTATTAACAAGAAACCTGAGGCACTTTCAAAACATTCCCGGCCTTGACCGTTCTGCCGTTCTGAGCAATGGATGCGATTTGCTATCGCGCCTTACTGTATATCGACAGTCACCGGATTCGCCGCCACACCATCCACCACCAGTTGCAGCGTAAGCGCACCCATGCCGATCAGCGATCGATCGATCAGCGCATTGATCTGGTCGAGGCCAGCATCGGTGCCCTGCGCGCCTGCGTACGTCACTTGCAGGGCTACGCCCCCGAGCGTTACCGATACCCCTGAAAGGCCGCTGCGTCCTCTGATTCCGGTGCCGAACAGGGCCAGAAAAACGTTGGTGGAAGCGGAGCCGAGATTGATGGGGGTCGCCGTGCAAACCGCGGGCGAGCCGCTGCAGGAGAACACGGGCAGAATCTGCGGCGAAGCACCGTTGGTATAGGACAGCGAGAGGGCGGCAGGCACTCCCGTCCCGCTGGAATCGGCGGTAAACAGAGATGGCGATACCTTTGCAATAGCAGCGGCAAGCGAAACGTGGCTCCCGGCGGAGTTGTTCACGGTAACGGTCGCGCTGCCGCTCGCTAGACCTTCGGGAACTACAAAATCGATCTGCGTGGGGGAAACATAGAAGAGCGCCGCCGCGCGGGAGGCTCCGATCGAATCCGTGACGGTTACCGTCGCCCCAGCCAAAGTGGCCGGAAGCGCGGCAGATCTGCTCTGCGCGGTCGTGGTCGAGAAGTTGGCTCCGAACGCGACCGCGTACTCATCGGAAGCCAGGGGACCCGCGGAATATGAGCCTGCATTCAGGATGGATTCGATAGCAAGAACTCCCGGGGATACGGTGAAAAGCTGGACCACCGGCGTGGCGGCTTTGTAGTTGGCATTCCCCGCTTGTGCAGCCTGGATGCCGCAGGTTCCCAAACCCACCAGAGTGACGGTCCCGCCTGTCACGGTACAGACCGACGAAGTGGTTGACGTGAAACTGACGGCCAGGCCGGAGGAAGCGGTGGCGTTCACCGATAGAGATGCGACGGCGCCGAGCACCGCATTCGAAAGAGGGCCGAAGGAAATGGTCTGGCTTCCCTGCGTCACCGTGAAATGCTGGACCACCGGCGTCGCCGCGGCGTAGTTGCCATCGCCCGGCTGATTGGCCTGGATGCTGCAAACGCCCGCGGCGATCAGGGTCACCATAGTGCCTGCGACGGAACAGACAGAAGATGCAATGGAGGCGAAGCTGACCGTCAGGCCCGAGGATGCGGTCGCAGCCACGGTGAAGGGAGCGGCGCCGAATACCTGGTTCGTGAGAGCGGCGAAGGTGATGGTCTGGCTTTTCGGCGTCACAGTGAAACTCTGGACAACGGGCGAGGCCGGGGCGAAATCGGCATTGCCTGGCTGCGTGGCCTGGATGGTACAGGTGCCGGCCAGCGCCAGGGTCACGGTGAAGCCGGCTACCGTGCAGACTCCCGAATTGCTCGCGAGACCTACGGGAAGGCCCGAAGAGGCGGTGGCAACGACGGTGAACGGAGCGACGCCCAGTGCCTTGTTGGCCAGCGCGGCGAAGGTGATGGTCTGGCTGCCCGGGGTCACGCTAAAGAACTGGGTAACCGGCGCCGCCGGGCCGAAGAAGCTGTTCCCGGTTTGATTCGCCTGGATGGTACAGACTCCCACGGTCAGCACCGCTACGGTGGCCCCCGATACCGTACACACGGATGAAGTAGTCGAGGTGAAACTGACGGCGAGACCCGAGGACGCGGTGGCGCTCACCATAAAGGGAGCGGCCCCGAAAGTCTGGCTGGCGAGCGGGGCGAAGGTGATGGTCTGTGTGCCCTGTGTCACCTGGAAACTCTGGCTCACCGCAGGGGCCGCGGCGTAGTTGCTGTTACCGGCCTGCGCGGCCTTGATGGTGCAGGTTCCGGTTTTGACCAGAGTCACAGTGGCCCCGGCTACAGTGCAAACCGCCGCCGTAGCGGAGGTGAAACCGACGACAAGGCCCGAGGATGCGGTGGCAGTCAGCGCGAACGGTGCGGTCCCGAATGCCTGGTCCGCGAGCGCGGCGAAGACGATGGTCTGTGTGCCCTGGGTGACGGAGAAACTCTGGTTCACCGAAGGGGCCGCGGAGTAGTTGCTGTTGCCCGCCTGCGTGGCCCGGATGGTGCAGAGCCCCAGACTCACCAGCGTAACCGTCGAGCCCTGAACTGTGCAGACGGCCGGTGTAGTCGAAGCCAGGCTCACGGTAAGCCCGGAGGACGCGGTGGCGTTCACCGGAAACGGCGGTGTGAAGGTTTGGTTCGGAATGGCGCCGAAAGTAATGGTTTGGTTCCCCGGCGTGACGAGGAAGTTCTGGCTGACCACCGGGGCCGCGGAGTAGTTACCGCCGCCTGCCTGCGAGGCCTGGATGGTGCAGACGCCCGTGCTCACCAGAGTCACCATGACGCCCGACACCGTACAGACGGAAGCGGTGGTCGAGACGAAACTGATGGCGAGTCCCGAAGACGCGGTAGCTCCGATCGCGAATAGCGCTGTCCCGAACATCTGGCTGGCGATGGGGCCGAATGTGATGGTCTGGTTTCCCGGCGTGATGGTGAGCTGAAGAGTGTTGCTGGTGGAAGGCGCGTTGGCCGGATCGGCGCCGTATTGGGCGGCTATGGTGTGGTTGCCAACGGAGAGACCGCCGGCGCCAAACACGTAGGAGCCGCCCGTTGCGACACCCGTGCCGATGACTGTGGCTCCATCCAGAAAGGTTCCACTCCCAGTCGGTTGGGGATCGAAACTGCCGGACGGCAGAGTTACCGTGAGGGTCAACGGCACGAGGGTTCCGTAGGTAACGGTCGAGCCCGCAGTCGTAGTCAGGACGGAACTCGTGGCGGCCTGCCGGCCGAGGAATATCGATAAGGAACTGGCGCCCCCGTTAGCCGTGGCAATATCCGGTCTGCCATCGCCGTTGAAGTCCGCCGACGTCAGGTTTATCGGCGCCGCGCCCGCCGCGAACGGGTTGCCGGGAGCCGCCGTGAACCCGCCGGATCCGTTACCGAGCAGCACCGTTACGGTGTTGTCGCCGGAGTTGGCTGTCACGATGTCGGGCCGGCCGTCCCCGTTAATATCGAAGACGGCCACTGATTGCGGCGACTTACCCACGGTAAACGGACTGCCCGCGGTAGCCGTGAACGCGCCCGCTCCGTTGCCCAGAAGAACGCTTACAGTGTTGTCGCCGGAATTTGCGGTGACGATATCCAGCCTGCCATCGAGATTGAAATCGACCACCGCGACGGATTGCGCAAAGGCACCGACAGGGAAAACTCCGAATTCACTGAATCCACCCGCTCCGTTGCCCATAAAAACCGTCACGAAGTTGCCGGCAATGGCCGTGACGAGATCCGGTTTGCCGTCGCCGTTGAAGTCCCCCACAGCTACCGAACGCGGAAAAGATCCTGCCGGCAAAGGACTGCCCGGAGCCGGTGTAAACCCACCCGATCCGTTGCCCAATAGAATCGTCAGATCCTGGTCGGCATAGTTGGCAGTGACGAGGTCCTGCCTGCCGTCGCCGTTGAAATCGGCCACCGCTAAACACTGTGGTTCTGCTCCGACGGGGAAGGGGCTCCCGGCTGCCGGTGTAAATCCTCCCGCTCCGTTGCCGAGAAGCACCGTGACGTTGTTGGCGCCGGAATTTGCGATGGCGAGGTCGGGAATGCCGTCGCCGTTGAAGTCCGCCACGGCCACGGAAGCGGGATTCGCGCCCACTGCGAAGGGGCTACCCGGGGCTGCGGTGAATCCGCCGGACCCGTCGCCCAGCAGCACCGTTACGCTGCTCGCGGAATAATTCGCCGTGACGAGATCCAGCTTGCCGTCCCGGTTAAAATCCCCTGTGGCGACGGCTTGCGGACTCCCCGCCGCCGCCAACGGACTGCCTTGAGCTGGCTGGAGAGTGCCGGATGGCGTGGCGACGTTGAGAGTCACCTGGGTCGAGGCGTCGAAGTAATTCGGCGCCCGGTAACGAACCGTGCCGGTATACACGCCTGGAGAAAGCGATGCCGCATTGGCGGACAAGTACACGGTGGTCACGCCTCCCGTGGCGTTCGAGGCCGGCGTCGCCCCGAGCCATGGCTGATTGGAGGAAACGGTATAACTCGATCCGGCGGTGGAGGATTTCACGCTGACCGGAATCGCCACGGGAGCGGCCTGTCCCGCTGCCGCGAAGAAAGAGAGCAATGCTGGACGCGCGGCGAGCGGAGGCAGCATGTTCAGCAAGACGGTCACGGTGTTGCCGCCGAGATCAGGCGCAGCGAAATCGAGCTGGCCGTCGCCATTGAAGTCGCCCAGAGCCAGGCCCGGCGGAGTTGCACCGACGGCGAAAGGACTGCCGGCGGCTGCCGTAAATCCGCCCGATCCGTTGCCTAGCAGCACAGTTACCGTGTTGTCGCCGGAATTAGCCGTGGCGAAATCAAGCACTCCGTCGCCGTTAAAATCCTTGAGCGCAACGGACCACGGTTTCGATCCCACCGCGATATGCGCGCCTGGCGCAAAATTGCCCGTCCCATCGCCCAGCAGCGCGTTTACGGTGTTATCGCCCGCGTTGGCGGTAACGATGTCGGGATTACCATCCCCGTTCAGATCTCCCAGCGCCACGGACTGCGGATTGGCTC
Organism: Terriglobia bacterium; assembly: GCA_963719785.1. Lineage (GTDB taxonomy): Bacteria > Acidobacteriota > Terriglobia > Bryobacterales > Bryobacteraceae > BOG-234. The sequence goes on along the minus strand of CAVRCX010000013.1, from coordinate 95,600 downwards.
CCGCCGCGAACGGGTTGCCCGGATCTGGAGTGAACTGACCCGATCCATTGCCCAGCAGCACGGTGACGCTGTTGTCGCCGGAGTTAGCCGTCACGATATCGGGCTTGCCGTCTCGATTGATGTCTCCGATGACTACGGCTTGAGGATTGGTTCCCACGGCGAACGGACTGCCCGCGGCGGCCATGAATCCGCCCGATCCGTTGCCCAGCAGCACGGTTACAGTGTTGTCGCCGGAGTTAGCCGTGACGATGTCGAGGTTGCCGTCCCCGTTGAAGTCTCCAATGGCCGCGGATTGCGGATTGGCTCCCACCGCGAAAGGGCTGCCCGAGGCCGCCGTGAAACCGCCCGATCCATTGCCGAGAAGCACGGTTATGGTGTTGGCGCCGAAATTTGCGATGACGAGGTCCGGATTGCCATCACCGTTGAGATCTCCCACGGCCACGGAAGAGGGCATCGACCCCACCGCGAACGGGCTGCCATGGGCAGCAGAGAACCCGCCAGATCCATTGCCGAGGAGGACGGTTACGGTGTTGGCGCCGAAATTCGCCGTGACGAGGTCGAGCTTGCCATCCGCGTTGAAATCCGCTGCCGCCACCGATCGGGGCATCGATCCGACCGCGAAGGGGCTACCCGGTGCGGCAGAGAACTGAGCATGCGCACCTGTGGCCAGGAGCAATATCGCGCCAAGCCTTCGCCAAGCCATTCTGATGCCTTATCGGCAACGACACACAGCCTTCTAGCCCGGATTGTGGCCCGCGCACACCGTCATGGCCTTTCGTTTGCATAGGTTTCAATCTCCGATGCGACCCGCGATCAGTCTCTGCATGATTGTAAAGAACGAGGCGGTCAACCTGCCGCGTTGCCTCAAATCGGTGGGCGCCCTGGCTGGCGAGCTGATCGTGATCGATACCGGATCGACGGATGGGACGCCGGAGATCGCGGCACGCCACGGAGCTCAAGTGATCCCGCTCGATTTCACGACCGCCGATTTCGCAGCCGCGCGTAACCACGGGATCGAGCACGCCACGGGGCGCTGGATTTTGGTGCTCGATGCGGATGAGACGCTCGATCCGGCCGGCATACCCGCTATCCAGGCACTGGTGGCGCGCGACGAAAATGCGGGGTATTTTCTGGAACGCCATAATCCTACAGTGGATTACGTGGTCCGGCTTTTTCCCAATCGCCCGGCCTACCGGTATCGCGGGCGGGTTCACGAGACGGTCGACGCCTCAATCCTCGCAGCGAGCGCTCCGCTGCTTAAGACAGGTATTCGCATCGATCATAATTTTTCCTCGAATCCGGAAGCCCGGCGTCGGAAGAACCACTGGTACATCGCGATCCTGAAGGAAGAGATCGCCGCCGACCCGAGCGACTCTTCGCGGCTGGATTTTCTGGCGGCGGAATATCACCAGCTGGAAATGTTCGATGAAGCCGCTGAGGTCGCGAAATTGATTGTGCAGGCGAGGCCGCTCGACGCGCGGGCCCACTTATTCCTCGGCATTTACGATTTATTGTACAAGGCCGATCCGGTAAGCGCGCGCGCCGATTTCACTCGCGCTTTGACGCTTCGTCCGGGCTATGCCGAGGCTGAATCGTTCCTGCAACTCATTGCCGACCAACCGGCGCTACGTTAACGAGACGCCGGCGGTCGACAGAGTGCTGAAGATAATCGATGCCGGGTTCGCCGAATTTGTGTCGGAACCTGAACTGAACTGGCTGAGCAGACTTCCCTGTTGGTGGAGGTGTCCCCCGGAAAGCGCCTGCGCGAGATCCTGAAAGTCGGGCAGTTGGTTACTCTGCGAAGCATTGGTGAAATCGCTCGAAAGCTGCGTCAGCTGGTTAGCCAGCGTCGAGTTCCCGCCGGTCTGAGCCGTCTGGGCAGCGGTCTGGAGGTTAGAGGCAATCTGCTTCGTCACGTTCTGATATTGAGTGGGATTTTGCTGCTGCAGATCCTGCAGAGTGGAGGCGATCTGCGCGAACGGCGAGAGCTGATTGGTGTCCTGCGGCGCGGCGGCGCTGGCTGCGGAAGCACTGGTGACTCCAAGGGTCTTGCTCAAAATGGGCTGAATGAAATTACTGTAGATACTCGACAGTGAGCTGACATGCATGCGTGGATCGGTTGCATTTCCATAACCACTTCCGAAGGTGTCAGTGATTTGCCTGGAAAATCGTGACGCCGCTCCGATAAGGAGCACATGAACAACGTGTATCGCCGCGCAGAATCCATCCTGGAGGTTGCTACAGCAGCCGGAGCAGCCTCCGGCGGTACAGCGATTGTGCTGGATCGGGCCGGCAGCTTGCGCGTGATGAGTTCCGAGGGCTGGACGCTGCGCGGGCTGATTCAGGAGTTCGGTGCGGCCGAGGTTTATATGGTGCAGCGATTATCCGGAAGCGTCACGGTCGAAGGCTGGACCACATCCGGCCAATGCACGCTCAGTAAGCGGCAGCCGAAAGTAACTTACATACAGACATTGCAGGTAACGCCAAGATTGGCGGCCTGACTGAACGAACGCTCCCCGCAGGTCTGGACCTCATAACTGTCCGTGCGCAGGACCGCGACGTCGCCATGCTTCCGAACCAGCGTTCCACGAACCACTAATTCGAGATCGCAAATGCTTTGCAGCCGCGAGGGCAGAGCGATGCGAAGTTCCAGGTCGGGCTTACCCTGCAGTTCCTGATCGAACTCGAAGCAAACGCCTCCGCCGCTCAGATTCCGCGTGCGGCCGGTTCCCATATAGGTGACGTTTCCGGTGGAGTATGAAAAACGCAAATCCAAAGCCAACGGCAGGCGCTCGGCCGTGCGCAAGCCCTCCGGAACGTCAAACCATGGCATTGGCGAGTCCATGTCTCTGAGCCAATGCTACTCGAATAGTTAACTTTTGTGAACGGTCGTTGGTAATAGTACTTACAATTGGCGGACAGAAGTGGGACAAGTGGGACATGCGGCGACAGCCGCGTTTCTGGCAGACTTCACGAGCGCAGCTTTCGCAGCGCGTCCGCCCCGGCCTGCAATTTCCTCCTCCGTCATGGCGCGAGCGTAAGAAGCGAGGAAAGTTTCGGACGCCAGCGCTTCCAACTCCCGCGCCGCCTCATACTGATATTCGGCCAGCCGGCGGTCGCGCAGTTTTTCGATCAGCCGCAGACGCCGTTGCGCCACCAGAGCCACGCCACGCTGCTGTTCCAGCGTCTCCCCGGTCTTCCGGCACTTCTCCCCTAATTCGCGATCGAACTGCTTCGCCCGGCGCCGAAAGGCTCCCAAAGCTGCCAGTTCCCCTGCCTGAATGCTCGGCGACCGCAACACCTCCATCTGACGTGCGAGAGAATCCCGCCGGTGATGCTCCATTTCAGCCACCGCGTGAGCGGCCGCGTCGGCACACAGGCGCAGGCGTTCCTCCTCCAGGCTGGCTTGCGTTCGATACCATTCGAGAACGCGCCCGAGTTGAAAGCGAAATGGCGCCATGGCCTCTTAGAGTTTTTCCGCGAGGCGCATCAGGCCTGCATAGCTTTCCGGCAAAGAAAACCCGGCGGCATTATCCTGGCGCAGAAAGCTGGTAATCTCCGGGCGCATGTTGATAGCGGTATCGAGTGCGGCATTAGTGCCTGCCGTGTACGCGCCGAGTTCCACCAGATCCTTCGATTCTTCGTAAGTGGCCAGCGCACCTCTGATTTTTCGGGCGGCGGCCATGTGGTCGGGGCCGGCCAGTTTCGAATCGAGCCGGCTGATGGAGTGCAGAACGTCGATGGCCGGATAATGGCCGGCGGCAGCGAGGCGGCGCGAAAGGATGATGTGCCCATCGAGGATAGCGCGCACCGCGTCGCAGATCGGCTCATTGAAATCGTCGCCTTCCACCAGCACGGTGAAGAAACCGGTAATCGATCCGCCCTGAAAATTGCCGGCGCGTTCGAGAATACGGGGCAGCAGATTGAATACGGAAGGCGTGTATCCTTTCTGGCTTGGCGGTTCGCCGGCGGCCAGACCGATTTCCCGCTGCGCCATGGCGAGGCGCGTGACGGAATCCATGATCAGCAGAACGTTGGCGCCCTGATCGCGAAAATATTCGGCTATCGCAAGCGCGACAAACGCGGCGCGGACGCGCAATGGGGCCGGTCGATCGGACGTCGAACAAACCACCACGGAGCGCTTACTGCCCTCGGGGCCCAGTTCGTGTTCGAGAAAAGCGCGCACTTCGCGATTGCGTTCGCCCACCAGGGCAATCACCGTTAAATCCGCGGAATTGTGCTTCGCCATAGCGCCGAGCAGAGTGCTCTTGCCCACGCCGCTGCCGCCGAACAGGCCCATTCTCTGCCCTTTGCCGCAGGGCATCAAAGTGTCAATGGCGCGAATCCCGGTAGTGATCGGCTCGGCGATATGTTCCCGATCCATAGGGCTGACCGGCGCCTGGTACAGCGGATAATACGCGGCGGGGCGGATGGCCGGTTTGCGGTCGATGGGTTGGCCGAAACCATCCACCACACGGCCGATCAGATCGGGACCGACGGCTACGCTCGACTCGCCTTCCCGCGCGATGATGCGGTCGTGTAACTGAATGCCGTCGATTTCTTCGAGCGGCATCGAAAGCACGTGGCCATTACGAAAGCCGATTACCTGAGTGCGGATTCTTCTGCCGGACGAGGTCACCACCTCGCAAAAATCGCCCACGGCGACGGCGGGCCCACGAGATGCCAGAAGCAGGCCCACCAGTTCCACGATCTCGCCCGTCCATGGAAGCAGGGTGGATTTCCGAACCTGCACGAGGTAGGGATTGATATCGAATGCCGGGGAAGCCGTCATGCCCTGCGCCGCATTTCGTCGACCAGCCCGTTTTCGATTTCACGCAATTGCGTTTCGACCGAAGCATCCAGATTGCCCCGGCTGATTTCAAAGGATACTCCGCCTTTAGGCAGCGCCGGATCGATCAGGACTTCCACAGCCGCCCTGCCTTCCTGTTCGAGACATGTACGCAAGATTTTTTCCTGTTCGGGATGCACCCGTACGCGATAAACTTCCTGACTCTGCAGCTTTTCAAGGGCGGCCTTAATGAGAGCCTCGAGCGCCGAAGTGTCGATCGACAGTTCCCGATGCAGCACGCGGCGAGCGATTTCAATGGCCAGGCGCACGGTGTCGTTTTCCGCACGGCGTATGGTTTCCGAGCGCGCCGACGAGACTTCGGCAACCGTCTTCGCCAGCCCCTCAACCGCGCTGCGAACCTGCTCGTCGAGACTCTTGCGCGCGGCGGCATCTCCGGCGCGGCGGCCTTGTTCAAAGGCCTCTTTGCCGCGCTGCTCGATCAAAGCGTTCAGTTCCTCGATTTTGCGCCGCAGCCCGGCGATCTCTTGCGGCGCATCGGCCTCATCCGACGCAGCCGCCGCCTTTCGGGCGGACGGGGGAACCATGCGGGCCGCGCCCTTGACCCGCCAGGGCGCCGCCTGCACTTCGATTTCATCGCCGCGGAAAACCTTACACAACATATTCGTCCATAAAGGCTCAGGTCTTCTGATCGTGCAGCCACATGCGAAGGACGTTGGCGCTGATCTCGGATTCCTTCTGCGCAAACTGGCGGACGCGCTCGGCAGACTCGGCGTGGGCCCTGGCGAGCAGTTGTTGAGCGTCGGCGGCTATGGCAGCCGCAGTCTCGCTGGCCCCTCCCACACTGCCCTGCCCGGCAACGGCGTGTTCGACATGGCTTGGTTCGAGAGCGCTTTCCTGCGACGCCAGAGTGCGTCGAGCCGCCGCGGCTTCCAGTTCGTCGCTCACCTTTTCCGTAGTTGCTTTGAAGCCACGGCCCGGCAGATAGCGCAGGATCAGGGAAATCAGGACGGACAATAAAACCAGCCCACCCAATGCCATCCACACCACATCCCGATACTTGCTGACCATCATCAGCCATGCCGGTCCGGAGTCGGGCTTGGGCGAAGAAGACGGGGGAGCCGATTGCATCGCGTCCAGCGCGTTGGTTTCAAACGGCAGAGACTCGACAATCAGCTGATCGCCGCGATCCGCGTTAAATCCCGTCACGCCGGCTACCAGATCCCGAATGGTTTTCATGGTGTCGGGCGGAGGCGGCGCCACCACACGGTGACGATTCTTCCCCGAGCCCTCCCAATGAGCGGGCTGGCCCACCAGCACCGAAAGAGACATGCGGCGCACCACACCCTGCGGAGTGCGCGTGTGACGGACGACGCGGCTCGATTGATAGGTCACATTCTCGGTCTTATGAGAAGTACCTCCACCGCTGCGGGCCGCGGCAGGCGTGGGTGGATTGGGAAGATTGGCCGCAGTGCCGGGGACGCCGCCGATCGATGCGCGTTCGTTCGTATCCTCGCTTTTCTGTGAGGTCAACATCACGGATTGATCGGGATTAAACGTTTCTTCCTGTTGTTCTCCGCTGGTCAGATCAAACTCCACCGAAGCGCCCGCGCGAAACTGATCGGAGCCCAGTAAAGGTTCAAGCGTGCCGGATATCTTGGCGACCAGATCACGTTCGATCTGCTGGCGCACTTCGAGAGCTTCACTGGTAGTCTGCGAATCGCCGGAGGAAACTCTTTTGGGCCGGCTCAGCAGATTGCCGTCCATATCAATCACGGCCACCGCGTCGGGAGTCAGCCCCTCCACAGCGCTGGCTACAAGGTTGCTGACGGCCAGAACGTTCTGCGCGGAAATGCGGGCCCCGGGTTGAAGCTTGACCATGACGCTGGCCTTGGCCGGTTGCTGCTGCTCGAGAAACACAGACTCGCGCGGGAAGGTGAGATGGACGCGAGCCTGCACCACTTCGGCCATACTCATGACCGAGCGCTCCAGTTCGCCCTCGAGGGCGCGTTGATGGTTGATATGCTCCACCAGTTCTGTCGCACCGAAGTTGGTCTTATCGAATAATTCGAAACCGATGCGTCCCGATTTCGGCAGCCCCGCCGAGGCCAGGGTCAGCCGCGATTCCGCCAATCGCGCGGATGGGACCAGCACGACGCTGCCGCCGTCGGAGAGGCGATATTCCACCCCGGATTCCTTCAGCTTCTGCACTACCGGCGCGGCGTCTTCGGCTGCCATAGCAGTGTAGAGCGGACGAAAATCGCCCTCGTGCCGGTAGCGCAGCAGGGCCGCGATGGCGCCTCCCGAAATCAGCACCGCGACGATGATCGACACGCGCTGAACGACAGTAAGATCGGCTACCAGTTTTTGCAGTTGATTCATGTGACGCGATTCCGGCGGCCGTTACAGCTGCATCTTCATGACTTCCTGATAGGCGGAAACCACTTTGTTGCGTACCTGAAGCCCCAGCTCGAATGCCAGTTCGGCCTGTTGGCCGGCCAGCGCGACGGTGTGCAATTCCTCGTTTTCACCCGTCATGAATTTCTGCGCAGCCGAACCCGCGTCATTCTGTAAGGACTGAAGATTATTGATCGTGCTTTCGAGAATATTCTGAAATGCTCCCGAACCCGAGCCTGCTGCTGGAACGGCGGCGCCGGGCATTGGAATGGGATTGATATTTGCGATGGGGTTAATCGTGCTCAAGTTCTGGATCTCCTCTAACGCAGCAGATCGATCGATTTCTGGATCATGTCTTTCACCGCGGACATGGCCGCCACGTTAGCCTGGTAGCTTCGGTTGGCGCCCACGAGGTCCACCATATCTTCCGCGGGATTCATGCGCGGTATGGAAACATAACCGTCGGCATCGGCATCCGGATGCCCGGGCGCGTATTGCTTCTCCGGATCGCGCTGATCCACGGAAATCTGCGTGACCTGCACCCCTGTTTGCAGCTGCGATTCGAGCTCCGAGGCAAATTCAGATCCGACGTTCGCGGTGGAGAAGATGGCGTCCTTACGCCGGTAAGGCCCTCCCTCCGGCGTGCGCGTGGTTTCCGAGTTGGCGATGTTTTCGACCAGCAGCGCGGCGCGGGTTCTTTGTGCTGCCATGCCCGACGCGCTGACCGACATACTGGTGAAGAGGCTCATGCCGGACCTTCCTTAATGGCTTCCTTGACTTGTTGAATGGAGGACCGCATCAGGTTCGAAGCCACACTGAACTTCATGGCATTTTCGGCGAGCAGGCGCGCCTCGCGATCGAGGTCGACGTTGTTACCGTCGTTCCTGGTGGTCAGCCCTTCCACATCGGCCTGCAGAGGCATGCCTCCGCTAAGCATGGACTGGAACGAGGTCTGGAAATCGAGATCCTGCGTCTTGTAACCGGGAGTGTCCGCGTTGGCGATATTGGAGGAGACCAGCTTCTGGCGCATGCTGACCAGGTCCATGTACGTTTCGAGGCTGTTGGTTAGGCTATCGATCACGACATGGGGCGGAATGCAAGTTACGTTCCACCGGCTGGGCCGCGTTATCTCGTGGAAATAATGGGGTACAAGGGGTGAGGCCGGGCGTCAACCAGGTGACGCGTCATGAGTTTGACGGATGGTTAGAGGTCTACACACACGGCTGGGTTCCGGCCGATGTGGTCCTGGTAGCGGCTGGCCGTATAAGTCGCGATTCTGGGCAGACGCTCCAATTCGTTCGATAAAGCCTGGCGCTGGGTTGTCACCATCAGACGAGCCCATTCGATGGTGTCGAGCACCCAATGGGCGATTTCCAGCCGAAGCGGATGGCCGGCGGGAAGCTCCACAAAGTATTCGTCGGCAAGCCGGCGCATTTCTTCGAGGCTCGTCGTGACGCTGCTGTACTGACGCCGCGCGACGGCTTTTCTAAGATCGCTCTCGATTGCTCTCAGCTGGTCCGGTATCATGCAATGCTAACCGCCGTTCGAATTGTTCGAGTTATTTCCGTATTCAGCCTGGAACAACTGGTTAAAGTAGGTATCTTGCGACTGGAGAGTGGCAATGGCCGCATCCGCCTGCGATAGTTGCGCCTGGAGATTGGTCGTAAGCTGGCTGATATTCGTTTGATCGTCGGCGATCTTCGAATTGTCGGCGGTAATCTGCGTTTGGAAGGAGTTGTAGTCGGTGGCGATCAGGCCGGTCGTGACGTCGGTAACAGACGCTAGATCGTTGTTGATGGTCTGCAGGAACCCCGAGCCCGAAGAAGGAGACGCCCCGACGGATCCAAGAAATTGCTGGACATCGGATGGGCTGGCGCTGGCGAATGTCGAGGCGTCGAAACTCAGCGTGCCGTCGTCGGCCACCGTGAGGCCGAGATCCGCCAGGTTCGACACATTTCCAGAACCTGAAGTGTATTGAGCGATCTGGCCGAGAATGCCCGTCAGGGAGTTGACGATGCTGTCTCCCTGCAGCGCGCCGCCGTTCTGGCCTACGTTCTTCTGCACAGCGGCCAACGTCGTGTTGTAAGCGCTGACGAAATTCGAAAGATCGCTCTGCAGCGCGCTGAAGTTACTCGATACGGTGATGGTGACGGGAGAGGTGGTCTGTGCCAGGAGGCTCACCGTCAGGCCCGGCGACAACGTCACCTGGGTGGAGTTGCTCTGCACATCGGTGGTGCCACCGTTTACCTTGTATTGAGCGTCGGTGCCTGTCGACAGGGTGTCGAGCAGATCGTTATTCGATGTGTCGGTCAACTGAATTGAGTCGGCTCCGAGGTTATTACTGGTCACCGCCAAACGATAATCCGGGCTGGTGTTGGACCCCAGGTTGACGATCGTCGCTTGTACGCCGGCTCCCGACGAGTTGATGGCGGATGTAAGATCCTCAAGTGAACTGCCGGATGGCGTAATGGTAGTGTTGACGCCATCCACCGTTAGGGTGAAAGTCGATGAGGAACTGATATTTCCCGAAGTGGGATCGGTCACGGTGGTCAAGCTTGGGTCGCTCAACGTAGTCGTCGAGGAACCGATGTCGTCGACCTGAATGGAATAAGTTCCGTTCAGTGCGCCCGCCACCGCGGTAGCGCTGAGAGCGGTCGAATCCGAAACCTGGGCGATGGGACTTCCGGCCGCGTCCGTGGAGAGTTGCTGCACGGCCGATTGAAGAGCACTGAAGCCGGTGCCAAGCGTGTTAAGGGCGGATTGCTGCGTGGTGAGGTTGGTGACGTCGGTCTGCAGGGCCTCCATCGGCAGAGACGCGATACCGACAGCACGGTTAATCACCTGCTGAAAAGCGCTGGAATAGGTGCTGGAACCGTTAAATGTTATGGGCGCGGGCGTTACGCTTGAAGTCGACATCTTTGGTTACCAACGGCGATCACCTTGCAAGATGCGGGCCGAATCGGTCCGTGTGGTCCGCATTGGATCGGTCTGGCTATTAACTGTTAACTAACATGCGGGCCGAACTGGTAAGCCCGGCCCGCATCAAGTTGACCGACTACTACTGGAGGAGTTTGAGCAGTGCCTGCGGAGCGGAGTTGGCCTGCGCCAGTGCGGCCACCGAAGCCTGTTCCAGCACCTGAGCTTTGGTAAGGTTGGCGGCGGCCGACGCTATATTTGCGTCCTTGATGCCCGATTCAGTGGCATCGAAGTTAGTGATCTGCGAGTTAGCCAGACTGATCGCATAGGTCAGTTTGTTCTCACCCGCGCCGACACGCGCCTGAACCTGGCCGAGTTGAGTAACCGCGGCGGTAATAGCGGCGACAGCTGCCAGCGCGTTTCCGGTTGCTGTTCCCGACGACGTGGGCCCGGTAATCGTCTGCGCACCGGTGACCGCGAAAGCGCCGGCCCCCGCAGCATTGGTTGAAGCCGTGAAGTTGCCGTCGCTCTGGAAGGAGAGTCCCGTCCCAGCCTCGTTGGCCACCGCATAGATTCCGAGAGCCGCGGTCTTCGCGTTGATTTCTGCCAGAGCGCTGGTCAGTGTATCGGCCGCACTCAGCGTGACATTAGCGGTGCCCTGTCCGTTCTGGAAGGTCAGCGTTTCAGCCGCGCCTGCAAAAGTTCCGTTGCCGGCGGTGCTGTAGACGCCATCGTTGATGGCGGTGCCCGTCCCCCCCACCGTGGGTGGGTTCGCCCCTGTGGTGGCGATGGGATCGACAGCGTCCGTGGTCAGGGTGCTGACGGTGAAAGGCGTACCGCCACCAAAGCTCAATTGCCCGTCGCTGCCCACCTGCGCCGTAATGCCATATTGCTGCAACTGGTTATTGAGGGAACTCAGTACACCGCTCTCGGTAAGCCCGCTGGCGCCGCCGGTCACGGTCGCCGTGATCGATTCCGCCGCATTATTGTTGATCAGATTGAAGGTGAAGGTCTGGCTGGCGCTGGTCAGAAAAGTCGCTCCCGGCGCATCGAGGCGAATATGATTCCCCACCAGTTCCGTGCCGCCGCCGAGCACACTGGTATTCTGCAGGCCGAGACCTGTCGCGTCGACCTGATTCGCGGGTCCGCTCAGGTCCACTTCGATCTGCGAATTCGTGGACGTGTTTCCGCCGCCGAGATAAATCTGGTTGACGGTATTTAACGTGCCGCCGGCCGCCAGCCCGATGTTGGACGCCTGCTGGGTGATCTGGCTCACCAGTTGCTGATATTCAACGTTGATATTCGCGCGGTTGCCGGTGAAGGTAGTGCTGGCGGATTCCGTCGCCAGTGTCTGGAGACGATTCAGAATCGTGGTGATATTGCTGAGGCCGCCATCGGCGATCTGCAGCGTGTTGACACCGTTATTGGCGTTCAGCACGCCCTGCGTCAACTCGGCAACATTGCTTTGATACAGGTTTGCAACAGCCAGGCCGGCGGGGTCGTCGCCGGACGAGTTAATGCGGTAGCCCGAGGTCAATTGCTCGATCGTCTGCGTTTGAAAGTTATTGATCGTATTCAGGTTGTTCGTGGCAACCAGCGATGCGTAGTTCGTTTGAAATGAAATTGACATGGAAAACGTCCTGTTTTGCGATACGTTCTGGACGTCCTGTCCAGCTCAGGTTCTCCGCTAGTGGATGCCCGAAGTATCGTCCTTTCACTGCTTCTTATCGGGGCGCATGCGTTGCGTTCTAACGATTTTTCGTCGATTTCCTCACTGTCAGGGAAAACCGCCGTCAAGTGCTTGACGGTCGCCGATCTGACACCCTACGCGCGCGGCGCTCCGGCCGGAAGGCTGCGCAGCAGAGTCTGAATCATGTCGTGACCCGCGCTCAGAGCGGCCGCAAGATTCTCTTCGCGGGTAAGACGGGCTTCGGTGCGAACGATCGGGACGTTATCGGGAGCCACTATCCCCAGTTTCACGCGGTTTGCGCGGGACTCAAGGACTTCTATCTGCACGCCCTCGCCGACGATAAAACTCTGGCCGCAACGGCGCCACATGATCAGCACGGGAGCAGAGCTCCCTCGGAGCGCAACGGGTGCCGATGCGAATATCCGGATTCTCCTTTGATCACCTGCATGCCGATCTTTGCCTGTAGATTCACCACAATAGGCGCCATCAGATTCGCTCTGGGTGCTTCGCCATCTCCGCAGGAAATGGTCGCGGCGCACAGAATATCCTGGCCGATCGTCGGAGTGCGGTCCAGAGGCAACTGAAGATCCGCGAGCTCGTCTGGTGCAAGCTCCAGAACATAGTTCGGATCCACCACGAGTATCGGCAGAAGAATGAAGCAGAGATTTCGCGTGGAGACACTCTGCAGAAAGAGCAAGGGCTCGGCACCGGGTATTTTCAGAAAGAAAAAGGAGCTCTGGTCTTCAAAGCCCGGCAGCCCCGAGGGAAAAGAGAAGAGAGAGCCGGCTTCGCAATCGCACTCGCCGAAGAACTTGGTGGGGATTCGGGACATTATCGAATTGGCGACTGCAATTATGTGACCGTCGTGAAGATCTCTTCCTGCCCGGTGGCGCCCATTGTCGATATGCCCTTCGGACAGCCCGCTATTTATGCACCGCCGCCGGCTCCGTGCTAACCACCACCGTCTGGTTCAGGATCACGACATCGACGCGCCTGTTGTGTGTCCTTCCGGTGGGGGTTTCGTTGGAATCCACAGGCACGGTGTCGGCATAGCCCGCAATGGCGAAGCGGTTCCTCGGAAGACCGTACTGGCCGCAAAACAGTTCCAGCATGGCTATGGCGCGCGCGGCGGAGAGTTCCCAGTTACTGCGGAAGTGCTCATTATGTATCGGGATCGAGTCCGTGTGGCCTTCGAGACGAACAGGGTTGGGCAGGTCGCGAAGGGCGTTGGCAATTTTCGCCATGCTGCCAGAGGTCTCAGGCGCTATCTCATCGCCGCCGGAGGGGAAAAAAGTAGCCTGCCTCAGGCTGACGACCAACCCTCGTGATTCCAGGTGAACATCGACCTTGCCGTCTTTGATTTCGGTGGCGAGTGCCTTCGTCAGGTACTTCATCGAGGGCATCAGTTCCGTCACCGTAACCTTCTCGATGGGAACGTCCTCCCTGGGAGCGGTGGATCTTTGAGAACCGCCAGGTCCCCTCATCATGGCGTTGCCTTTTCCCGTGTCGTCGACGGTTCCGCCCAGAATCTCGTGAACCACCGCCTTGACCCCTCCGTTCTCGAGTGCTTCCTTGACTGAATCCGAGACCTGCTGCACCTTGGTTTTATCCGTTTGGGACGAGGCAAACATCACCACGAAGAATGCAAAAAGCAGGGTAATGAAGTCGGCATAGGAAATCAGCCATCTTTCATGGTTGGCGTGCTCCTGGGGGACGCGCTTCCGGGCCAATGGGTTAACCTTCCGCCGAGAGGGGCTGCGCGGCAGTCTGGCCCTTCTTCTTGCCAGCCTTCGCCGCCGGACTGTTTCCCAGATAGGCGTCCAGTTTGAGGCGGATGAGCTTCTGGTTCACGCCATCGGCAATGGAAAGCACGCCTTCCAGCATCAATTCGCGCACCTGAATCGCGGCCCTTCCGCGCGCCTTTAATTTGCTGGCTGCCGGAAGAAAAAAGATGTTGGCGGATGCGACCCCGTAAATGGTTGCCACAAACGCCGCGGCGATGCCTTTGCCCACTTCGTCGATATCCGCCAGGTTCTTCATTACCTGAATCAGCCCCAGCACGGCGCCGATAATACCGATGGTGGGGGCGTAGCCGCCGGCCGCCTCGAAAACTTTGGCTTCAGCATCTACATCTTCTTCGAAGAGCTGGATCTCGAGTTCCATAATCTCGCGGATTCTGTTGGATTCGATCCCGTCCACTGCGAGACCGAGCGCCTTGCTCAAAAAGGGATCGGCGATTTCCGCGGCCTGCGTTTCGAGAGATACAATGCCCTCCTTGCGGGCTTGCGACGCATACCCGATGATTTCATCGATGGCCGCGCCGACCGACTCTTCTTTACCGAAAAAGACCTGGCCGAGCTTCTTCGCGGCCCGGATCAGGACGGGGAGCGGAGTGGTGATCATCACCGCCCCGATGGTTCCGCCCAGCACGATCAGAGCGGAGGTCACCTGAGCCACATCCTGGATCTTTCCGCCCTCCATGATCATTCCCCCGGCGATGCCACCGAGGGCCAGAAGCAGGCCTCCGATGGTCGCCAGATCGGGTTTGGAGGAACTCTTTCCTTTGCGCGGCGGTTTTGCGTCTGCCATGGGTCCTATCGGGTACGATCAGGCTGAGAGTTGCCGCGCCGTATGGGCCGGAAACTCGGGGGCCAGAAGCGAGCGGCGCCAGGCTCTGATCCTCTCGACCACCTCCTCCGCCGTTTCCTGCACCGTGATCTTGCGGTCGTTAGTCAGAGTGATGACGGTATCGGGCGTGTATTCGATATACTCGATCAGGTCACAGTTCAAAATCAACGAACTTCGGTTGAGACGCGTTACGTTGATCATCCTGTAATTTCTCTTGCTGTCCGCATCGGCTGTTTTCGGCTGATTTCGAGCCAAGGTGAGATAAAAGTTTGGTAGAGTTTTCTCCCGCGGCGTCGAGGAGATTGTCACCATGATGTCCGGCATTTCTCAATGCGCCTGCCCCGCCGCGGCGCTGGCTAAATCCCTGCTCGAAGTATGGTTGTCGGGAGATCGTTACCGGCTGCGGCTGGAACTGGAGCGTATCTCTCTTACACGGGATCTGCCGGCTGCCGGCGACGAATCGGATCGCATTGAGCTTCTGAAAAGCCTGGCAGGGCGTATGCGCGATTCTTCCGAGCTGTTTACTTCGCGATCCGACAGTCCCCGAGTGGAGATCTGGCTGGATCTGCTGACTCACCTCTCGTCTTCCGTAAACTGACCACGTCGGGCAGGTAGGTTACCTGCGGCCGATTGGCAATCGGCCTCCGGAACTCTTCCCTGTCAAGCCAAAAGACTGAATAAATTCGGCTCTTGCTGGATCTTAGCCTCCACCGACAACGCCGCCTGTTGCTGCGTTTGCGCCCGTGTAAGTGCCAGCGCCGCGGATGGCACGTCGGCATCCTGCACCTGCCCCAGATTTCCTTGTTCCTGAACCAGAAACTTCTGCGCCAGTTGCGTCGCGCCCGAAACGCGATCCTCAGCCTCCCCGTAAAAAGCCAGCTGCTGATTCAGATATGTACCGGCCGCCTTGAGCGCATCGGCGGCGCTGGCAATCCCCGCCTGATCGTTATTCTGCAGGGCCGTCACCAGCGAATTAATAGCGGCGAAAACGTTACCGGAGACGGGATTCCCATTGGCATCCTGCGCATCGAATATCTGTTGCGCCGTCAGCGCCGTCGCGATGGACGTGCCGTTCACATCCTGGATGACGCGCGTATTGGTAGGCGTGATCAGCTGGTCGACGCCATTCGGAGCGGTGGCGTCGAGTTGATAAGAAGGCTGCGAGCTCTGGTCCCCGCTGAAGATATAGCTGCCGTTGACCTGCGTCTGGCTCAGGCTTACCAGAGTCTGCTGGATGCCCTGCGCCTCAACGGCCAGGTTGGCCTGCTCGGCCGGCGTGGAACTCGTGCTGGCGCCTTGCGAAGCGATGGAACTCGCGCTCTCCACCGCCTGAATGGCCGTCTGCAGCGCCGTATCCGCAGCGCTCAATTCAGCTGACGCTCCTCCCAGATTGGTCTGCGTTTGCTGGTTCAGAGCAATCTGCGTCTGCAGTTCGTAAATCTGGCTGATAGCCCCCGGGTCGTCCGACGCCTGTTGCAGACGGTATCCCGAACTTAACTGCGCCTGGGCGAGGTTGATCTGGTTCTGCGTCGTCTGCAGATCGGAAATATATTGTTGATTAGCCCCGTTGATCGTCAGGTCCATTGGCTATTCCTTGTTATGACGGCTGTTGCGGGATCCAGGCGAGGATTGAGTTCGCCAGGTTGTTGACGATGGTCAGCACCTGTGAAACGGCTTGATAGGCACGTTGAAACTGCAGCACCTCCGCTGCCTGGCCATCGAGCGAAACCCCGGAGATCTGATTCCTCTGCGCCTGAGCCGTCGTCAGCACCTGCTGCTGCAGCGTCTGGTTGTTGGTCGCCGTGGCGTTCTCCTGCCCAGTCGCGGCCGCGATTCCCGAATAAAACGTTACGAAATCTTCTCCGTCGATCTGCGATTGTGTATTGTTGGGATCGGCCAGGCCAGCCAGCGTATCGGCATTTCCATTAGCATTCCCCGAAGCGTCGACCGGCGCCAGTTGACTCGGCGTAATCGTCGGATTTACCGCCAGGGTGCCCGCGGCGAGCGTGGCATCGGAATTGTTATAGGTGAACAGGGGCGACCCTTGCGCCGCTCCGGAGGCGGTCGATACGGTGCCCGATTGCAGAACTTTATTGACCGTATCGGCAAACGTTTGGGCAAACTGATTGAGCGTCCCCTGCTGCTGGGAATCTCCGATAATCGACGAAAGCACCCGATTTCTACTGTCCAGCAAACCGCCCAGCTGCCCACTCGTAATATCGGCGGTAATATCGTTGCCCTGCGCGTCGAGCACGTGAGCCGTGGGAGGCGATTGGGGATTAGCCGCCGGCGGATTATTGTTAACCGACGCGTTCGCCGAGATCTGGTACTGCTGGTTGCCGATCACCAGCGGAGTGCCGCCGCCGATCAGTACCGTAACGGTGCCGTCCGGCTGCTTGAGGGCAGTGAAATTGGTCAGCTGCGCGAGATTTTCCAGATTGTTTTCGAGATTTGCGTCGGCCCCCGGGTCCGGCTGCGAGTTCTGCAGCTTGTTCTGGTTATATTGCTGAATCTGCCCGGCGATGGTGTTGATCTGACCCACGGTAGAGGCAACTTGTTGGTTCAGTTGAGTCGCCGTCGAGTTAAGGGATTGCGACAACTCCTGAACCGAGCTGGCCAGCGTGGTAGCGGCGGAAATCACGTTCTGGCCGGCGGTCGCATCGGTGGGCGACGCGCTCCAGGCTGAAAAGGCGCTGTAGAGGTTGGTCAGCGCGGTGGAAATGCCCGATGTGCCGGACACATCGAAAAAACTCTGAATGGTTGACGTGCTCTGGGCCTGCGCGGTATAGAGGCCGAGAGTCTGCAACTGAGTCTGAACCTGCGTATCCGCGTAGGAATCACGCGAACTGATCAATCCCTGTGACGCAATCCCGCCCGCCGCGCCCGATGTGCTGTCGAAAGGCTGCGCCGTGATATTCAGCTGCTGCGATGCATAGCCCGGCGTCGAGGAATTGTCGACGTTGGTTTGAATAACCCCAAGAGCCTGCTGCAGGACATCCAGTGCGTTGCCGGCCGTTCCCAGAGACGCAATCAGATTCGACATGGGAACTAACCCTGCACTCCACCCATTTCGGGCGTCGCCTGGCAGATCGCACCGTCGGCCTGATAGAGCACCGGCCGATCGCAGGCCAGGCCGGGCGCACTTCTCAGAAATGCGGCGGAAGCGTCGACCAGCCGCTCCAGCCTGCCTGCGGATTTTTTCAGATTCAGGAGGTTGGCGCGAAGACCGGCGGGACTTGAGTGATATTCCTGCAGAACCGTAAAGGCAGCCGACAGATCGCTGGCCGAAGCTTCGAGAGCCGAAACGCACTCGCCTATTACAGTAAGGTCAACGGCATTCCACTCGCCGGCAGCTTTCTCTACCCGCCCGGCAGCCTGCACGACCCGATCGAGCGCAGCATCCGGCGGCGTCATGCTTTACCCGTCGCCAATCCGGTTATGGCGCCGCCCACAATGGCGCTGCTGACTCTTGCGGAATCGACGGTGTAGCGCCCGCTCGAATAGAGCGCGCCCAGTTGCTGTACCCGAGCCGCATGTTGCAGATTTTGCGCGGAGACTCCGGCGGTTATGCTTTCCGCCACGGAAGAGACTGCAACGTGGTCCCCGCCGTCACCCGAGGAACCAGTGCGTGTCCTGCCCGAGCCCGCCGCGGCGGATCCCGTTTGACCGGTACGAGCCGTCTCCGTCGAAGCGAGGCCGGCCGCCTGGTCGTTTTGTATTCTCAGACTCATCGCGTCTCCGTGTCACTCGCCACAATCATATTTTACCTTTTATACGACTATCGGCAAGATTATCCAAAGTTTAAATCGGCTGCTAACCGAGGTTAATTTCCGGGCTTTTTCGCTTTGATTCTTACTTGAGCAATTCAGCTTCCATGCGAGCCGAAACCCCGCCCGGCTCGCTTTCTTGCGACTGCCCAACCGGCACAGAAAAAGAATCCGTTTAATTCAAAAAGAAACAAATGAATAAATTCGAATCTTTTTTTTTGCGGTTAACCAAAGAGAAGGTAGTAGTTCCAACCGATTTTGGTAATACTACTAATTTCAAATCGATCTATCCAGGGGACTTATGTCGCAGCGAAACCTTCTCATCGTGGGCAGTAACTCAGCGGATACGGACTTCTCGACAGATACGGACTGGCAGGAATTGCTGTCCGATTACTGCATAAATAACGTTGCCACGCTGGATGAAGCGGAGGTGGTCATCGAAAACCAGCACGTGGATTGCGTCCTGGTCCTCGATTCCGCCGCGGGCGAAGAACCTGTCGATGTTCTGGAAATTATCCACGCCATTAAATCGAGCCTTCCGGTAGTGTTCCGCTGCGCGGATATGACCGCATTCACGGCCGCCCGGTTGATTTACGCGGGCGCCGCATATTGTTTCGATGCGCGCGATTCCGTCAACCGGCTGCGGGAGACTCTCGAATCCACCATCACCCAGAAGCAGATGCAGGATCGCAACGGCCAGGCCGCGCCGCACTCGGCCGAGCCGTGGCGCGCCCTTCTTATTGGCGACAGCCGGGCCATGGAAAGCGTCGCAGAAACGGTCAGGCTGGTAGGCCCCCGGCGCTGCACGGTGCTGATCAGCGGCGAAACGGGGACCGGCAAAGAGATGGCCGCTCGCGCCATCCACATGGCGAGCCCGCGCTCAAGGCATCCCATGGTGGCGATCAATTGCAGCGCCTTGCCGGAGAATCTTCTCGAAGCCGAACTGTTCGGACACACCAAAGGCGCTTTCACAGGCGCGGCGAACCTGCGCATCGGAAGGTTCGAACAAGCCCATCAGAGTACCATTTTTCTGGACGAAATCGGCGACATGCCGCTCGAATTACAGGCTAAATTGCTGCGCGTTCTGCAGGACCGCGAAGTGCAGCGGCTCGGCAGCTCGGAGAATATTAAAATCGACGTGCGCGTAATTGCCGCCACCAATGTCGATTTGCAGGAGCGCGTGAAACAGGGCAGATTCCGCGCGGATCTTTTCTACCGCCTGAATGTGGTTCCCCTGCGCATGCCCACGCTGAGTAAGCGGACCACCGACATTCCCATGCTGGTGAACCATTTTGTCCGCAAGGTTTGCCTCGCCGAGGACATCCCCGTGAAGCGGTTATCGCCCGAAGCACTGTGCCGCGTCTGCGCCAGTCCCTGGCCGGGTAATGTACGGCAGCTGGAAAATTCCGTAGAGATGGCGGTTGCGGTGAGCGGCGATCGCGACGTTCTTTATCCGAAGGATTTCGGTCTCACCGATTCCGGCCCGCGCAGCACGTCCACCGGAACCATTGCGCAATTCCCAGCGGCCTTATCGGGACCCATCCACTTCGATACCGCGGTTTCCCAGTTTCAGCTGGCGATCCTCGATGCGGCGCTGCGGCAGAGCAACGGCAATAAGACCGTGGCGGCGGAACGGCTGGGCATCAAGCGCACCACGCTGATCATGAAAATGCGTAGTCTGGAGAACTCAGGCTACCTGCAAAAAGCCGGCTGAATGTGGGATAGGCGCTTCCGCCTGTCCATGTGTTGTTGACATGACGCGGCTGATAGCCGCCGCATGTCCTGTATTAAGCCAGCAACCGATCCAGCTTGAGCAGCAAATCCACTTCCTCCTGCTGAACTCCCAACGCAGCCGCGATGCCCGGAATCGTCTCCCCGCGCTGGTGCATCCTCAGAGCTTTGGTGCGCGTAGTCAGATTCATCCCCTGAACGCTCATGATCGGAGAAGGTGCAGTTCCCTGCATTTCTTCAATCCGAGCGCGGAGATCCTGCAATGCCGCTTCCGTGGAAATACGAAAATCCGCGAAAGCCTTCTGCGCCGCGCGAGCCTCAATCTTTTCCGAAATCCAAAGCGCTAACGATCCCATCAATCCGACACCCATAACGACCGTCAATACCACAGGATCGAGTGCCCACTCGCCATTCATACGATTTTTTCCCCCACCATATTCCGCGTTATCGCTTCATTCCGCGCTTGGTAGACCAGACTCTTTCGAGATGACTGCGCAGCCGCAGAATGGCCTGCACACGCAACTGCCCAATACGCGACAAATGCATTCCCATCACTTCCGCGATCTCGCGCAACGTTAGCTCTTCGTAGTAGTAGAGACTCAGCACCACGCGCTCCTGTTTCGGCATGCGGTCAATCGCCAAAGCCAGAATCCGTTCCAGCTCCGACCGCTCCACAATCTGTGACGGCCATGAGCTCTCATCGTCCGAAATTACGTCCAGCAGGTCGTAGCTGCGATCGTCGCCTGTCGACGCCTCCAGACGGTGAATCTCTACCGATTGCGAATCCCCCAGCCATTGCTGATATTCGCCGATCGGAATACCCAGTTCGGCGGCGATCTCTTCTTCGGCGGGCTCGCGGCCCAGCCGTTGTTTGACCCGCTGAATCGCCCCCTCGATCATCTTCGACCGTTTGCGCGTTTCCCGCGATGCCCAATCGAGCTCGCGCAGACTGTCCATGATGGCGCCATGGATGCGATGCTCGGCATAGGTCTTCAACTGCACGTTGAATGAAGGATCGAAATTATCGATAGCCGTGAGCAGCCCTACGATGCCCGTGGATACCAGGTCCTCAAGGGAAATGTGGTCGGGGAGCCGGTCGTGAATCCGGCCCGCGATGATGCGCACCTGCGGAAGGTGTTCGAGGACGAGGCGCTCCCGACGCATTACGGCGTCTTCGTCGACCGCGAATCTGGGACCGTAACTGGCCGTACCCGTTTCCATCGATTTTTCTACGCAGCGGATTGCAAGGTAGAGGGCAAGTGGCGTACCAAAGATTTCGTCAGCCGCTCTTTCGATGCCGGCTCGATGTTTTCCGGAACCAGTTGCCCATCGCAAAAGAAGGAAACCGGCCTTTGGGTGCGTGCAGCCTCGCCAAATATGGCTCCGAGCGAGTCTGTTTCGTCCAGTTTGGTAAAGATCAGCGCCGAGGGCCGGAAGATCTCGAACCGGCCAGCCGTTTTTTCGAGATCGCTTTGACGCATGGAAGCTGTCAAAACCAGGTGGGTGTCAATCTCCTGACGGCGGGTGAAAAATGCCGCGATATCGGCGCCGGGCCCGTCGAGCAGTGCCGGGCTCAAACCCGGGGTATCGATCAGCACCAGCGCGTCATCCTTCGCCGATTCGGCCGCCTGCGCCAGAGCCGACATGCTGTCCGCGCTCTGAAAGGGCACGCCGAGGATGGCCGCATAGATTCTCAATTGCTCCGAAGCCGCAATCCGCTGTGCGTCGGCCGAAATCAGGCGCACCCTGCGGCCTTTCATAAGACCTTCGCGGATGGCCAGTTTCACCAGCGTGGTGGTCTTGCCGGAGCCCGGAGGCCCCACCAGAGCGGTAACCTTGCCGATACCGGGTTTCACCTCGATCCGAGCATTAAGTTTCGTGATCGTTTCCCGAACCAACGCCGCCGCGTCTCCGTCCTGAACCGTCATTGTCCCGTCGATCTCGGCGGCCAAAGCCGGCGTCAGACCCGCCTCCAGAAGCGCCTGCTCTACGACCCTCCGGCGCGTGCCTGTCTGTTGACCCGTCATCCCGGCGCGCAACAGAAGACTGCGGATCTCTTCGACTTTTTGGCGTAGATCTTCGATATCGGCAGCCTGTGGGGCGGACGCGACGCGCTCCTCACCTACAGCAACGACTTTGTCTTCAACGAAGCCCTGCTCCCCGAACACCACCTCAATCGGCCCCAGGTGTCGCGCCTCCGGAGGCGATTGCCGGCTGTTGAGCAGAAGCGCGTCGGGTCCAAGCTCCCTGCGCGCCAGATCGATGGCGTCCGGTATGGACGTCGCGAAATAGGACTTCACACGGATTTGCGGTTGCGTTGTTGTGGCCATGGCTAATCAATGACTCCCAGAGAAACGATTTTTACGTCGACGGGTATTTCGTTATGCGAAATGAAAAACAGGTTGCGCACCGAGTGTTCCGAAATCTGCCTGAGGAAATAGCGCGAGCCCGAACCGGTGACCGCTATAGTGGCGGCTTCGGGATTGCCCGTGCTCTTGGTGATGCGCTGCAGAATATCCCGAATGACCTGCGGAGCCAGCGTCAGATGGCTGTTCTGCTCGCCGTGCTCCACCGCCCCTTCGACAAGCTGCTCGATGGCGGGGCTCACCAGAAATGCGGGCAGTTCCCCGCTCCCCTTCAGATACGGCTTCACGACGATGCGGCGCAGGCATTGCCGCACATACTCGGTGATGAGAATCGGATTGCGTATGGTCACCGCGGCCTCGCCCAGCGCTTCCACAATAGTCAGCGAGTCGCGAATGGAGACGCGCTCGCGCAGCAGATTCTGCAGCACGCGCTGTACGGCGGAGAGAGGCAGCAGCTTCGGAACCAGATCCTCCACCACTTTCGGTTGTTCGGCCGCCACTCTGTCGATGAAACGCTTGGCATCCTGCCGCGAGAAGAGTTCGTGCGCATGACGCCGCACCAGTTCCGAAAGGTGCGTGCCCATCACGCTGACCGCGTCCACCACGGTGAAGCCCTTGCGCCGCGCGGCATCGGCCTGGTCTGAGGGCACCCACCATCCCGTCATGCCGAACGCCGGCTCTTTGCTCTGTTTACCGCCGGGCGGCGGATCGGATTTGCCCACGGGTATCGCCAACTCACAGCCAGGCGGTAGTTCGTAACGGCCAATCTCCGCGCCCTTAAGAAGCACCACATACTCATGCGCCTTCAGAGCGATGTTATCGATCACTCGCACCGGGCCCAGCAGGAATCCAATATCTCCCGCCAGTTGGCGCCTGATCCCCGCGATTCGCTTCAGCAGCGGAGATTCCTCTTTGCCGCCTACGTACTTCACCAGGCCCAGCCCCAGCTCGACCGTGAGCGGTTCCACCTTCAGCAGCGCTTCCAGATTTTCTTTGGCCCCGACCGGCTTCGATATCGCCTCGGCTCTTTCCACCGCCGCCTGTTTCTTGCGCATGTTCCACGCCGAATAGCCCAGGCCGGAACCGATCGCCAGAAACGGGATCGTGGGCAGCCCCGGAAACGCCGCCAACACTACCAAAACGCCGCTGGCCAGCATGAGCGGCTGCGGATTGCCGAATAATTGCTTCGCGAAATCGGCGCCCAGGCGTTCGTCCGAACTCGCCCGCGTAACAATCAGGCCGCCTGAAATGGAGATCATCAAGGCCGGGATTACCGTCACCAGTCCGTCTCCAATGGTCAGCACTGTGTATGTCTCGATGGCGTGCCCCAGATCCATGCCATGCTG
Organism: Terriglobia bacterium; assembly: GCA_963719785.1. GTDB lineage: Bacteria > Acidobacteriota > Terriglobia > Bryobacterales > Bryobacteraceae > BOG-234. Next base: position 71,952 of record CAVRCX010000013.1, on the reverse strand, counting down.
CAGCACGCCGATCAGAAAGCCCGCCACAATATTGATGCCGGTGATCAGAATGCTCGCCACCGCATCGCGTTGCGTAAAGCGTGACGCCCCGTCCATGGCGCCGTAAAACTCCGCTTCTTTCGCCAGATTCTTGCGGCGCAGCCGTGCCTCGGTTTCGTCGATGAGCCCCGTGCTCAGATCCGAGTCGATCGACATCTGCTTGCCCGGAAGAGCGTCCAGGGTAAAGCGCGCCGTCACTTCCGAAATACGCACCGCGCCGTGGTTGATGACCACGTACTGTATGGCGATCAGCACGAGAAAAATCACCGCGCCGATGATGTAATTGCCGCCCACCACGAAATTGCCGAACGCCTGAATCATGTCGCCGGCGGCGGAGGTCCCCGTGTTGCCGTTCATCAGGATCAGGCGCGTGGCGGAAATATTCAGCGCCAGCCGGAACAGCGTGAGCAGGAGAAGCGTGGTGGGGAAGACGTTGAACTCCACCGGCTTCCGGATGTGCATCGCGACCATCATGATGATTACCGAGGTCATGATGTCGGTAACGATCAGCACGTCCAGCACGATTCCCGGCAGCGGCGTTATCAGCGCGATCACGATGCCCAGCACCGCCAGCGGCACACCCAGGTCCCGCATATTCGCCGGCGTGAAGAATGAGAGCGGCTTCCACGGCGCCACCGTCGTCAATGCTTTTGTTTCTGCCAAAGCTTTACGACGGCCTCCTGCCGTTCATCACGCGGAAAATGTACGCGAGCACTTCCGCCACCGCTTTGTAGAAATGCGCCGGAATTTCCTGGCCCACATCGACGGATTTATAAAGCCCCTGCGCCAGCGGCGGATTCTCGATCAGCGGCACCTGATTCTCCAGCGCCTTCTGACGAATCCTGAGTGCCAGATAATTCTTGCCCTTGGCTACCACCCGCGGTGCGCCTTTTTCTTCCAGGCTGTACTTGAGCGCCACCGCGTAGTGCGTCGGGTTCACGATCACCGCCGTAGCCGTCGGAACTTCCTTCATCATGCGGCGGCGCGCCAGATCGCGGCGGATGCGGCGGATACGCTGCTTCACCACAGGATTGCCATCCACCTCTTTCATTTCGTCGCGGATATCCTGCTTGCTCATCCTCAGCTCTTTCTGGTAACGAGCCTTCTGACGAACCAGATCCACCAGGCCGAAGACCACGAACAGGCCCGAGGCTTTCCACAACAGCGCTTCAATGGATTGGCCCACCAGGCTGACGCCGCTCATCAGGCCCGTCAAAGGCAACGCCAGATAGGCCACCAGGTTGTCCTTGACCAGGAAATACACGGCCGCGAAGAACACCGGGATCATGATGGCCGCCTGTATCGCCGCGGGGATGTTCTGTTTCGGAAGCTGGCGCAGATGCGTGAGCGGATCCAGGCGCTTGAAGTCGGGTGTCAACTTTTTGAAGCTGAAACCAAATCCGGTAACCACGAGTTGCACCGCGATGGTAATCCCAATCATCACCGCGCCCAGAATCGCCACGGGAATCATCATCTGCTTCATCAGACCCAGGCAGATGTACACCAGGTCCATCGGGTTCAATCGGGGATTCAGCGCGGTTTCAATCAGGCTCATGAATCCGCTCTGCATGCTGTGGATCCAGACCGGCCCCCACACATGCAGCAGGCTGACGAAAGCCAGAAACTGCATGGATCCGACAAAGAGCCGGGCCGTTGGGAAATTGCCCTCTTCGCGCGCCTTGAGCAGGCGCCGTGGAGTGGGTTTCTCTGTTTTTTGATCGCTTCCGGGCATGGCGCTCTCAGTGCCCGATCAACTGCTTGATCGCCGCAAAACCCGTGGCGCTGCCGCCTCGCAGCAACGCGGGCAACAGTACCGCAATCCAACCGAACAGCGCCAGACCGACTACCATCTTTACGGGAAACGCAATGGTCAGAAGATGCAGCTGCGCATTCACCCGGCCCAGCAACGCCAATGAAATATCCACCATGATCATCACCGCAAGCACCGGCAGCGCCAGCCGCAATCCCGTCGAGAACATGGTCGAACCCGCCAGCAGAATCGATTCCACCGCGCCGCGCGACAGCGTGAAAGATCCCGGCGGAAACGTCTCCAGACTATGAGCGAAAATTCGCAATACATCGCGGTCGAGTCCCATGGCGAAAAACAGGGCGGCAGCCGCGGTCTGCGCAAACACCACCAGCACTGTCGAATCCGCCTGCGTAGACGGGTCCACGGTGGAAGCGAACGAGTAGCCGGCCTGCAGACCGATCATCTGCGCCCCCACCATAAACGCTTCGATGGCGAAACCCACTGCCAGGCCGATGCCGATACCCAACGCGGCTTCGGAAACCACCCACGCCATGAAAAGACCGGGACGAACGTCTTCGGCTGGGTGCGGCCACACGGGAAACAGCGCCAGCGCCAACCCCAGCACCAACAGGATCCGCGCCGGGTCCACCGCGCTCTTCAATCCCGGCAGCGGCACGAATACAAACACCCCGGAAAGACGCACCACGGTCAGAAAGAAGCCAAGAACGGTTGAGATCGACAGGGTTCCGTTAACGCCCATAACGGCCCAGATCTCCCAGAATCCCCACCATATAGACCGTCATCTTCTGAAGCATCCACGGCATCGCGATGACAAAGGCCGCGAGGAAAGCAAGCAGCCGCGGGATGGCGCTGAACGCCGAATCCTGAATGGACGTCAGAATCTGCACGAAGCTCACAATGATGCCCGCCACAAAGCCCACCGCCAGCAGAGGTGCGCTCAGCATCAGCGCCGTCATCAGCGCCTGCCGAACCATCTGGATCACCAGTTCCGGCGTCATGCGTAGAATCCTTTCACCAGCGAGCCGATCACCAGGTTCCAGCCATCGGCGAGAACGAACAGCAGAATCTTGAATGGCGCGGAAATCATCACCGGCGGCAACTGCACCATACCCACCGAAAGCGTCACCGATGCCACCACCAGATCGATGATCAGGAACGGCATGAATAGCACCGCGCCGATCTGGAAACCGGCCTTCAATTCGGAAAGGATGTAGGCGGGAATCAGGATCCGCAGCTCCAGGTCCGATGCATTGCGCGGCGCCGGGCTGTGCGAGATATCGATGAATAGCTTGACGTCCTTCTGGCGTGCGAAGCGGATCAGAAACTCTTTGAGCGGCTGCGTGCCGTCGTCAAAAGCCTGCGCGGCGGTGATCTTGTTCTCCTGCAGCGGCTCAAGGCCCTTGTGGTACATGTCGACCGCCACCGGCTGAATAATCAGCATGGTCAGGAACAGGGAGATTCCCAGGAGCACCTGATTCGATGGCGTGGTCTGCGTGCCGAGAGCCTGCCGCAGAAAGTGCAGCACGATGGCAATGCGCAGAAACGGCGTAATCGACATGATGATGGCGGGCAACAAGGTCAGCAGCGTCAGCAGAATGACAATCTGCATCGGCACGCTGAGCGAGTCGCCCGCTTTTCCCAGATTTACGCCGAACATGCTGGTGGGCGCAGGCGCGGCGAATGATGGCATCGCGAAAAAGAGAGCCATGCCCGCCAGACGGCGGAAGATTCGCGTCATCGAACCAGCCGCCCGTCGTTCTCAATGGCATCGAAGCCTCCACCATCGAGGACGGAACATCCTCCCGGTGAAACGGCAATCAGGATCACGCGGCCGGCTACGCGCACCAGATGGAGAGAATGTTGCGCGGTGAGAGGCAGGCGCTCAATCGACTGCAATCGGCGCTCGCTTGCATTGCCGATTCCTTTGACGGCGAAATTGACCACGCCTTTGGCGCGCAGCACATACAGCGCAGCTCCGAGCGCGGTCAATACCGCCATCACCACGATCGCCTGTTGGATCTGTTCCACGTTTACTCTCCCTTGAACGCGGCAGACTTAAGCGTGTACCAGGTTGAGCGTTTCCTGCAGCAACTGATCGGCGGTAGTGATCACACGCGAATTCGCCTGATAGCTGCGCTCGAAACTGAGCAAGTTGGTAAATTCCTGCGCGATATCGACCGTGGAGGATTCGAGCGCGCCCGCCACAATCTGACCGCGCGATCCCGTATTCGCCGCGCCGATGGCCGGAGTGGCCGTGGTCGCCGAAGCCGCCAGATTATTGTTTCCCACTGACGTCAGGCTATCGGGATTGCTGATGGCGGCCACCGCCAACTGACCGGCCGTAACCTGCTGTCCATTGGAATAAGTCGCGACCAACAAACCGCCGTTCTGCAGACTGACGGAATTAATCGAGCCCGCCGCGAACCCGTTCTGGGTGGTGCCTGAAACGGCCGAGGCCTCCGCGTACTGCGTGATGCTCGAAGATCCCGATGCCCCGTAGAGATTCCAGCCGATCGACATGTTCGCCGCGCCATCCGCCAACCCCGTGATGCTGACCGGCTGCGGATCCGAGCTCTGTGCCGGCGTGGTCAGGTGTCCGCTCGAATCGAACGTCAGCGTTCCCGATGCCACCGTCGCCGGGGTGGTGCCCCCACCGCTCAGATCGGTCGCGGGAATGGTCAGGTTGTAGCTCCACGTACCGGTTCCCGTGTTGGTAAAAGTTGCCGTCAGGGTGTGGCTGGTTCCCTCGCTGTCAACGACCTGGATGGGCGCGCTGAAGGTGGCAGGTGTCGCTGTCGTGGAAGGCGTTGCGTCCAGATTCAAAGCGAAGCTCATGGTGGTGGTAGGGGTAGCCGCAATGTTGGCCCCTACGGGCACCTGGATGGCGCCGATCGCGCCGTTCGTGTTTACTGTGCCATTGGTCGCCGTCCAGCCCTGCACCAGATCGCCGGAGCCATCTACCAACTGGCCGCTGGAGTTTATCTGGAAGCTGCCATCTCTGGTGTAAAGCGTCTGGTTATTCTGGTTGGCGACGACGAAGAACCCATTACCCTGAATGGCGGCGTCCGTTGGGCCGTTGGTGGTCTCAAGCGTGCCCTGCGTGTATTCGGAGACCGCGGTCACCTGGCCTACTCCCATGCCTAACTGGCCGGAAGTGCTCGACACCCCCAGTTGCTGCGCCATGAGATCGGAAAAATCGATTTCGTTGGCTTTGTAGCCGGTTGTATTCAGGTTGGCAAGGTCGTTGCCGACCACGTCGATTGCGCTGGAATCCGCGTTGAGGCCGGAAAGCGCGGTTGAGAATGCCGAGATCATTTCTATCTTCTCCTGTATTTATGTCTTCGAGGTCGTAGTGGAATCGGTTGAATTCGTGTTCGAGGAATTCGTGGTTGTGGACGACTGTGACCCGGCCGCGCTGCTGCTCTGACTGGCATCCGCCGCAAGCGTATCGGTGTCGCCGCGGATAGCCATTACCTGCTCGAGTTCGCTGAACTGTGCCAGCTGTGTAACGAATGTTGTACTGTCCGTTGGATTCAGCGGATCCTGATTCTGCAGCTGCGATACCAGTAATTGCAGGAAAACTCCTTCGCTTGGAACGGTGCTGCCCAATCCCGCCGCGCTGGAGCTGGAACTTGAGGAACTTGGACTCGAATTCGCGGCGGCTGTCGACGACGCCGCAGACGAACCGAATAGTGAGTTAACTGTTGAGGCCATGAGATTGTCCTGTCAAGAAAGTCGATGTGGTCCCCCCGGCAAGATTCGACTCGAGCTCCTGAATCCAGCGAGGCCGGTTGGATGGGTTGTTGTCACGCTGGCCTCGGTTCTGGTGAGACGAGCCTGGATTGGATTGAGCGTCGCCGGAGGGCGGCTGGTGCTGCGAGGAATTTCCGGATTCCGCGGCGCTCTCCGCAGTTGCCACCGCATGGCCCGGGCGCCACGTTTCGGCCTGGTACCCACTTTCATTCAGCCGATTGCTGAGTTCGGTCAAACCCTGCCGCAATCCTTGCGTAGTATTGGTGTCGTCGGACTTGACGGCTATCTGCAGATCCCCCGCGCGCTGCACAATGCGTATATCCACGCTTTGCCCTTGCGCCGATTCCACTCGCACCGAAAGGTCTTTTATCGGACCGGTCGGGCGCAACAGCGGTTCGGGCGCAGCAGCCTCACTCGGCCCCGCGGTCTTGCTCGGGTGACTCGAATCTGAGAGTCCCGCGGCTGTCCCCGCATGACTCGAAGCTTCTTCGATCAAGGCCCCCGGGTGCGGCGTCAAAGATCCATCGGCCGCTTCGGCACTCTGTTTGGCATCTCCGCCTGTGGCCGCCTTCTTATCCGCATCGCTCGCATCCGCCGTATCTTCATTCGAGTGGGCCTCAACGTCGGGCCGTGCGGCGTGCACCTTCGGACTCTGCGAAGAATCCTCCGCGTTCGACTCGGGTGCTGTTTGATTGACGGAACCAAATGAACCTGGGGCAGCAATTCGCGGCAATGCAGCCATGGATTTGCCGGGCTGCACTTTCACCGCGAAAGCCAGCTGTTCCACGCCTGAATCTGGCGTTTCATCGGTGGCAGCGTCCGGCGTGGGCGCCGCAGCGAGCGCATCCTTTAATAGGGGCTGCTCGGCGGCCAACGCGCCGATCTGATTTTCCGCACGCTCCGCATATCCACGCTCCGCATACCCAGCCACAGCGGGCGTTGGATCGGCGGCAGCGGGAGAAGGTGCCGGTGTCGGCGCTGAACCGGCATTCCGGACCGCTGCGGCGGGAACGGGCGGAAGAGGCAACGCCGCCGGCTGCCCATCATTCTTATAGGAGTCTTTCGCATTCTCATCCGCGGAATCCGCTTGCCGGTTGGCGCGCGGACGAGGTGCCTGCGCGCTGACGATCGCCACGTCGGGACCGGATCCTCGCGTAACAGGCGTTGCCATGACGTTCCGGCCAGGCGCAGTCTGCACAGACAGGGCAGTCGTTCGTCCCGACTTTCTCCCTGCGAGCTGACGCGATGCCATGGCCACCGGTGTCCGCATCGCAAAAGCCCCGTTCAATCCGCGCGATTCGTCTTCATCGGGAACACTCTGTTCTTCAGGGGACGCCGGGCGAGGGGAAAATGAAGGTCCGCTCAGTGCTGAATCCGCCGCCGCCAGTTGATCCGAAAACCCGGTCGTCCCACCACGGGAGAGAGGTCGCGATGGGACGAAGCCGGGTACTGTTGGGGTGTCAAGAGGGAGAGGAGAGATGAGCACCGCTCGCTGTCAATGCACTCACTCCGCCAAATGATTTCTGTTGTTTTTCACGAGGATAGCCAGCCGCGTCTGCCGTTAGGGTTTTGACGCCTGACCGCGGTGTCAAGGCTTTGACGACCGCAACTCCCGCTTATTGCTCTTTTATCGAACGCCTTATCAATACTTTCTAATCTATTTGAAGAAGTTTTTGTTCGGCCATCCATTTGCATAATTCGGGTCGCACATGGATAATCTGAGCATCGCGGCAGTCAGTGGACTTCGATCGCGCATGCAGTCTCTCGATCTGCTGGCGAATAATCTGGCCAACTCCGCCACCAGCGGATACAAGAGTGATCGCGAGTATTACGGCCTTTACTCCTCCGACGATTCCGAGAACAGCGTTGATGGAGGCCAGGGCACGTCGCTTCCTGTCATCGAAAAGCAATGGACGGATTTCTCTCCCGGCATTATTGAGAACACCGGCAACTCCCTTGACGTTGCTCTGGGTGGAAAAGGTTTTTTTACCGTCAACGGGCCCAAAGGACTTCTCTACACGCGCAACGGGAACTTACGTATCCTGCCATCCGGTGAATTGGCCAACGGCGACGGGTACACATTGCGCAACACCAACGGCACCACCATCAACGTCGGCGCCGGCAAGCAGATCAACATAACCAAGGAGGGCGTCGTACAACAGGATGGCGAGACGGTGGGCCAGTTGGACGTCGTGGATTTCCCTTCCACCAACTCTCTGCAGAAGGCCGGCAGCGCCAGCTTTCAAAACACGGACCCGCGAAATGCACCGGTCGCCGTTTCCAACGTCGATGTGGAGCAGGGCAAGCTCGAGGGGTCCAACGTTCCCGTAGCCTACGCGGCCATGCGCCTCGTCGGTATCATGCGGCAATTCGAAATGCTGCAGAAGGCTATAGGCGTTTCGAGCGATATGGACACGAAGTCAATACAGGAAGTCGCGCGTGTCGGCGCCTGACTCAATGCGGCCAAATAAACCAGGGGGACAACATATATGATTCGAGCACTCTACAGCGCAGCCAGTGGCATGAACGCCCAGCAACTCAACGTGGATAATATCGCCAACAATCTTGCCAACGCCAACACCACCGGTTATAAGAGCCGCCGTGCGCAGTTTCAGGATTTGCTTTACCAAAGCATGGTGCAACCCGGCGCCGCCGCCAGTCAGCAATCCACTGTTCCAGCCGGCCTGCAGCTGGGGCTCGGAACGCGGTCCTCGTCCAACGAAATTATTTTCACGCAGGGCAATTTCGCCCAGACCGACAACCCGCTGGATATGGTGATTCAGGGCAACGGCTTCTTTCAGATTCTGCAGCCCTCGGGCCAGCTTGCCTATACGCGCGACGGCTCGTTCCAGCTGGACCAGAACGGCAACATCGTCACCTCGAATGGCAACCTGCTGCAGCCGCAGATTACCATTCCTGCCAATGCCCAATCGGTGACAATCGCGGCCGATGGCACAGTCAGTTACCTGCAGCCAGGTCAGACGGCCGCCACCAAGGCCGGCCAGATCCAGATTGCCGGATTTCAGAACCCCGCAGGGCTCAACAGCCTTGGGCAGAATCTGTACCAACCCACGGAAGCCTCCGGCTCGGCGATCGTCGGCGCACCCGGGGGCCAGGACGGATTCGGCACCCTGCTGCAGGGCTACACCGAGCAATCCAACGTCAGCATTGTGCAGGAATTCATCAATCTGATCGTTGCGCAGCGCGCCTACGAAGCTAACTCCAAGGTCGTCAAAGCCGCCGACGACATGTATCAACAAGTCAACAATCTGAAACAATGACAACCCGCTGTCTCACCGTCTGCTGTTGGCTTATCCCCTGCGCTCTGGCGCAGACTCCCTGCCTTACGGTCACGGGGGAGCAGATTCGGGGCAGCGATGTGGCGCGTGCCGTGCCGGCGCTGGCGAAGATCTCGCCCAACGTTCCGTTGGCTCCGGCGCCCCCGCCCGGCAACACCCGCGTTTTCTATCTTTCGGAATTGCAATCCATCGGCGCGCGCTTCTCGATTCGCGTGGTGGATGCGCAGGAAGTATGTTTTCGGTACGCCACGGAAGACCTGAATCGCGATCGCGTCACCGAGGCCATGCGTAAGGCTCTGCGCGTTCCCGACGCGCGCATCGAACTGCTCGAAACCAGCGCCGGCCCGGTTCCCATCGGCGCCATCGAGTTCGAACGCGAAAATCTCGGCGCTCCCGCCGCCCCCGGCCAGCGTACACCGGTGCCCTGGCGTGGAGACATTGTTTATGCGGGGAACCGCCGCTTTCCGATTTCGGCCAAAGTGCGGATTACCGCGCCGGTGAGCAGATTAGTCGCCGTCGAGCCCCTGCGTCCAGGCGTCGCCATCAAACCCAGCCAGCTTCGCTCGGAGATCGTCGAGAGCTTTCCTTTGGCCACCAATGGCGTTCTTTCCATCGAACAGATCGCCGGCATGACGCCGCTGCGCCCCATTGCCGCGGGAGCCGAAATACGTCTGGATAATCTGACGCGTCCCAACGATGTGAACCGCGGCGATATGGTTCATGTCGAGGTGCGCATTGGCGCCGCCCATCTGGCCTTGACCGGCCGTGCTGAATCAGCGGGCCATATCGGAGACACCATAGCGGTGCGTAACCCGGATAGCAGCAAGGTCTTCCACGCCATGGTAGAAGCTGCCGGTAAAGTGATCGTCGAACGGCCCGGTCTTGAATAACATGAGCTACAAACTGTCAGGTCTCACCATTTGTATCCTCCTGCTGGTTCCGAGCTCTTACGCGGGCATGGACCTCAAGACGAAAAAGAAGCCCGTCGAACCCAGCGCCCTCGATAAGTACATCCAGGAGTCCATGAGTAACGCCGCGCCTGCCCCGGTCGAAGCATCGGCTGGTTCGCTGTGGACCCCCGCCTCGCGCATCACCGATCTGGGCAGCGACCTGCGCGCCACGCACGTGAACGACCTGGTAACCATCGTCGTGGCCGAGCAGGCATCGGCGGTTGCCACCGGAGCCACACAGACTTCCCGCAAATCTTCCACTACCAATTCCGTCACCTCGCTTGCCGGCCCCAAGAGCGCGACCGGAGCCCTCGCCAACCTGCTCACATCGAGTGGCGATACCGAATTGAACGGCAGCGGAACCACCAGCCGGGGCACCACGCTCAGTACCACTCTCAGCGCGCGTGTCACTCACGTCTTGCCCAATGGCTATCTCGTACTGGAAGGCACCAAGGATGTTCAGGTCAACTCCGAACACCAGTTCGTTAAAGTCAGGGGCATTATCAGACCCATTGACCTCAGTCCCGGTAATGTCGTCACCTCCAATCAACTGGCGCAGATGGAGATCAATATCGATGGCAAGGGTGTTGTCAACGACGCCATTCGTCGGCCCATGTTTCTATATCGGATTCTGCTCGGCTTGCTCCCGTTCTGAACCTTTCCTATGAAACTCACGCTTTATGTGGCTGTTTCTCTTATCCTCCTCGCTTGCGGCGCCACGGCATCCGAAACGCGCTTGAAGGAACTCATCTCCATCGAAGGCGTTCGCGATAACCAACTCATCGGCTATGGGCTCGTGGTCGGTCTCGCCGGCACCGGCGACCGTGTGCAAACCGTATTCTCCGCGCAGAGCCTCACCAACCTTCTCGAACGCATGGGACTGACAGTGAATCCCACCGCTATCCAGGTCAAGAACACCGCCGCTGTAATGGTGACGGCGACGCTTCCCCCGTTCTCCCAGCCCGGCGCTCGTATTGATGCGACTGTCGCGGCTATCGGCGACGCGCCCAGCCTGCAGGGCGGCATCCTGCTGATGACCGGAATGAAAGGCCCCGATGGTCAGGTCTACGCGGTAGCTCAGGGTCCGCTCGTGTTAGGCGGGTACGCGGCCGGCGGCCAGGGAAATACACGCTCCGTAAACCATCCCACGGTGGGCAGAATGCCGAACGGCGCTATTGTCGAGCACGGCGCTCCATCGGCTGTCTTCGGCGACCGCCTGCACCTGCAATTGCAACAGGCGGATTTCGCTACCGCCGCACGCATCGCCAGTGCCGTGAACAAACAATTCGAAGGTGTCGCGCATGCCGAAAATTCCGCGCTGATCACCGTCAACGTACCCGAATCCTGGAAAAAACAACCCACCGAATTCATCGCCGAGATCGAGAGCCTCACCATCGAACCCGACAGTACCGCCAAGATTGTGGTCAATGAGCGCACCGGGACAATCATCATGGGCAAACAGGTCCACATCGCGCCCGTCGCCATTATGCAGGGCAACCTCACGGTGGAGATACAAACCATCCAGCAGGTTTCCCAGCCCAACCCCCTGAGCGGCGGTACCACCAAGGTGGTTCCTCAGGTGAATACCAACGTCACTCAGGACAACGCTAAGAATCTGGTCCTCAAGAACGGGGCCACCGTGGAAGAACTCGTGCAGGCGCTTACGTCGATCGGCTCCAGCCCGCGTGACATCATTTCCATCCTGCAGAATCTCAAGACGGCGGGAGCGCTCGAAGCTGAGCTGGAGGTAATCTAGATGAAACTCGATAAGCTCGCCGGCCTCGAAACACCTCTATTGAACGCCAATGCGGCGCCCAAAGACGATCCGGCCAAAGTCAAGGAATCGGCCAAACAGTTTGAGGCCTTGTTGATAGGTCAAATGTTGAAATCGATGCGGGATTCCGAAGGAGGCTGGCTGGGCACGGGCTCGGACGATTCTGCTTCGTCCGCTATGGAATACGCCCAGGAAACCTTCGCTCAATCTTTGGCAGCGAGCGGCGGCCTCGGCCTGGCATCGCTGGTGGTCAAAGGGCTGCAGACTTCCAGCGAGTAACTAAGCGCTCCAGCTATGTGCACTATAACCCGGGACAGTTTCCATAACGGGAAGCACACCCCAATCCGCCGACATTGCGGCACTCGGGACATCGTCTTTCCCGGCGGAACTTCCCGGCGCAACCGCCTGCCACGCCTCGCCCAGCGTCTTGAGCAGTCCTTCCACTTCAGCCAGCGGATCGTCCGCCCGCTTCAGGTTCCCCACTGTCAGCCTTCCCCGCATGTACTGATACAGTCTGGCCAGATTGGCCGCAATCTCGCCGCCCAGCTTGTGATCGAGCGAACTCTCCAGTTCTCCCAGAATTTCGATGGCCTTCGATATCGCCTTCGCCCGCGCCGCTATGTCTCCTTCGGCGAGGCTGTGTCGCGCCTCCTGCACGTTCCGGATGGCGAACTCGTAGAGTATGTTGACCAGTTCGACGGGGTCCGCCGACAGAATTCTGGTTTCAAGATAGGCCGTCTTCCAACTCATTCCGACGTTTCTCCTGTTTGTTTTGCAGCTCCGGCCGTTGTAGCTCCGGTAGACACCTGGCTCAGCATGCGCAGAATGTTCTCCGGCGGAAACTGGTCAAGTACGGTTCCGGTGCTTCGTTCCACCACGACAACCACAAAACGGTGGCTCTGCGGGTCCCGCACCACGCTGAATTCACGATCGGCGATATCGAGATTGTTCAATTGCCGCGCAGCCGTAAAGGCATTCCGCAAGCTCACGCTTTGGGCAGCATCGGATTGCCTCGCCGTAGGAGAGCTGCTTAGATCGGCCGCGCTGATTGGTGGAACTTCCATAAAACGCCTCTCAGATAGCATTTCAGCCACACTCGATAAGCCGTGTGCTTCAAACTCCACATCGGCGCACCCAACCCAATTTCCAGAAAATTTATGTTTCGCCAGGCAGATAAGCATGACCCGGGCGCTTCTTGTTATATTCCTCACAGTATTTGTGTTGCACGGGCAAACGCCTGCCGAAACCGCGCGCCTGCGAATTGAAAGGTCACTCGAGAGGCAAAGGCAGTCCCTGAAAGGAATGGCGGAATCCGTCGCCATTCAACAAAGATCAACCAACAGTCAACGGCTATCGATCAAACGGCAGCCGTTCTATTCGGCATCGAGGGACTTTTTCGCCGACTCGTTGCCTGCACTCGCCCCAACGCCGGGAATACCTTGCGGCGCGCTGCCTTCAGGCCAGATCGACCAACTGGTCAACGACGCAGCCGAAAGTACCTCGGTCGCCCCGGAGTTAATTCGCTCCGTGATGCGGCAGGAATCGGGCTTCCGGCCCTGCGCGGTCTCGGCCAAAGGCGCCCTGGGTCTGATGCAGCTTGTGCCCGCCACGGCGAGCCAGCTTGGTGTTACCGACGCCTTCGATCCGGAGGCCAACGTTCTCGGCGGAGCCAGACTTCTTAGACAGTTACTGGACCGATATGGGGGCGATCTCAGCTTGACACTCAGCGCTTATAACGCCGGAACCGGAAGGGTCGACGCCGCCACGGGCGTGCCCATGATTCCCGAAACGATCGACTACGTGAGCCGCATACTCTCGCGGCTTGCCGATAGTCAGTCCGTCCGCGACAACGCTCCCGATATCAGTTTCCGGCTGGTGGGGAGTGAGGGCGGTAAATAATCCGGCGATGAATAAGTCGCCTTGAGTGCGGCAATTCGCTCCGCACGACCTTCGGAGAACGCGCTGCTGCCGTGCGACAACTGAACTTCGTCGGAAGCCTGGGCGCCCGTTCCGCTCCCCGATACCGCGGGTGAAGATCCGCCTGGCCGCGTCGGCGTCACTTCCGGCGGGAATGACGAATTGTCGATTCGAATCATGGAATGGACCAGTTCCCTTTCATAACACGCATCGGCTGGTCCGCATCGATTTATAACCTATCGCCAAAAGGATTGGTACTGGAACTCCCTCTCGCCGTCAACGCTTCAAAACGAGAGCTTTGTTCCGCTTCTCGTCGTACATGGATTCGTCGGCGCGGGAAACCAGTTCTGTCAAGTCTTCCTTGAGATCCCACGCGGCGATTCCTATCGACGCGCTGAGTTCAACCGCGGTCGTTCCCCGCGGCGTCTTGACCTTGTAGGTTCCGAAGGCCCATTTCCGAACGCGCTCCACACAATTCCGGGCCTCAATCGGATCGCCGTTCACGAGTACGATGAACTCGTCTCCGCCCCATCGCCCGATCACGTCGGTGGATCGAAACTGGGCCCGTAACTCCGCCGCGAATTGCCTCAGCAGGTCGTCGCCGGCCACATGGCCGTAGGTATCGTTGACCGGCTTGAAAGAGTTTAAGTCCAGCAGGACGACACAGAACGCCTGCCCATCCTCGCGGCGTTTGGCAATGGCTGATTCTATGCCGCGTCGATTCAGCAGGCCTGTCAGAGAATCCACGCACTCGCGGCGCTCCGCCTCCGCCAGTTGCTTGCGGTAGTCTTCGAGTCTTACCTCAAGACCTGCTATAGTTCGCTGACCTTCGAGTTCCATATTGCGGACATCGGCCTGCAGTTCGAAGGCGCTCATAACCAGTGATCGGCGCACTTCGGAAAGGTCCTCGAGATCCGCAATTTCCTCCAGCCGCGCAGTCAACTCCCGAAAGCGGGTCAGGTATCGCTTATCGCGCGTACCCAGACTTTGCGCCGCGTTGGCCATGGCCAGCATGATTTCCCGGGCCTCGATGGCTTTGGAGCGCAGGTGCCGCTCTACGCTGTCCGCCCACATGTTGAGCTCGGCATCAACGCTCTGCTGCGCCTTGAAAAGGGTTGCAGGCATCGCCTCGGAAAGAAATTGATCCTGAATTTTCGCCAGATTTTTGGTAAGCCCGCCGTCGGCGCCCGGAACAGCCCGCTCCGCGCACCGGCTCACTGAGGCCAGCGCCGCGCGATAGGCGCGCAACGTGGCCTGAAGCATGTCCTCAGCGTAGGCGTCGATGTGTTTTTTCAGTGAAGTCATTCAATCTCGTGATGAAGCTTCGGGAATTTCGATCGACCAACAGCCGCCGCTCCCTCAGTCCCTGTTGACTCGCGCGTAAGGAAGCTCCGGTGCGCGCGTCCCGTTCAAATCGACGGCGCGGGCCGGCGAGAATGCGGCGGGCGTGGTCCCCCAGGCGGGGCCAGATCCCCAACGGGTCGACTTATGTATATAGATGGAGTTCAGCGGTTCATATCCGCCCGGCCGCTTCGGATCCTTATCGGCCAGCACGGAGTCCGGCCCGCAATGACGAAGACCCAGCATGGCCAGCTCATAGCGGTCCGACACACCCAGTTTTTGGAATAGCTTGGAGAAGTAGACTTTCACTGTGCCTTCGGAGATATTCAGTGCGTAGGCGATTTCCTTGTTGCGGAGGCCCTGCACAACCAATCGAAGAAGTTGCCCTTCGCGCCGCGAGAGATTGCACCGGCGCGATCTCGATGCGGCCTGCGCCACCGAAACCGGAACCCAGGCATTGCCCTCCTTCACCGACTTCAGGCAAGCCAGTACCTCGGCGGGCGCTGAGTTATCGTGCAGGACGCCTGCCGCCCCCCAATCCAGTGCATTAAGCGATGGCTCATTGGCGCTGGTACGCTGCCACACGACGATGGGAACACGCGGCAGGGTGGAGGTTACCTTTCGAATTAATTCGAACACTCCGTTCTGAAGATCGACGATGATGGCAGCGGGTAAGCTGGGTGGTAATGGGACTGGACCGGCGGCGTCGGACGCCCGCGGCATCAACTCAAACCTGAACTCGCGCTCCGCCATGCGTTCCAGCGCCCAACGCAAAAGTTCCCGGTCGGTGTAAACTCCAACAACTTCGCATTCAGGCTGCACGTTGTATGTCCTTTGACAGACTTCTCGGCAGCCAGGCTTCCCTTTCTAGAGCATTTTTGGGAAACCAATATCTATCTGCCGGCGGGAGTTGAAGGCAGCAGTTCCGCGGCGGCACGCTCCTCGGCGCGTGGCGAACGACGCCGATCCATCGCCCGGAACACATGGAGACAGTTGCGGCACCGGTATTTCCTCTTACCGGTGAAGAAAATAACCAATCGTTCCAGCCCCGACCGCTTCTTGATCATCATTAGATTCGAACAGCATACAGGGCACATTTGCAGTCATAATACAGCGAACGCCGCGGACTTGTCCATGCTGTCGTTAGGTAACGTTGGGTTACGAAATATTATCCTCGAATCTGCCTCGCCTCCCGACGATTATGGGAAAGAGCATGTTCTCTGTCATCGGTATTCTCATCGTCTTCGGCGCCATCATCGGCGGCTTCCTGATGGAACATGGCAAGCTGATGGTGCTGGTCCAGCCGGCCGAAGTACTCATCATTTGCGGGTCGGCAGTAGGTACGCTGTTAGTGGCTAATCCGCTGCCCCTGGTAATCAAGGTATTCCGTAGTCTGTTGAGCGTGCTCAGCGGCAGCCGCTACACTCAGTCTTCATATCTCGAGAGCCTCAGAATGCTCTACGATATTTTCCAGCTCGCCCGCAAGAGCGGCATGGCAAAACTGGAAGAAGAGATTGAAGATCCCAAGAAGAGTACTGTTTTCTCCAAATACCCCAAGCTCACCAACGATCATCATATGGTCTATTTCATCTGCGACACCTTGCGCACCGCGGCGTCAGGCGTTGTTCCCGCACACGATCTGGATTCCATGCTGGAAAACGATATCGAAGTGCATCATCAGGAAATCAGCGCTCCCGTGCGCGCCCTCGCCACGGTGGCCGATGCGCTCCCCGGCCTGGGAATTGTGGCCGCCGTCCTTGGGGTAACCATCACCATGGGTGCGCTGGGCGGGCCGCCGGAAGAGATCGGCCATAAGGTCGCCGCGGCGCTCGTCGGCACCTTCTTAGGCATTCTCTTGTGCTACGGTGTCGCCGCCCCCCTGGCGGCCAACCTGGAAAAAACCACTGAGGCGGAAACCCAATACTACCAGGTTCTGCGGGCGGGCCTGATGGCGTTTGCCAAGGGAATGTCTCCCATCGTGGCGGTGGAATTTGCGCGCCGCGCCATCCCCCACGCGCTCCGCCCGCTTTTCAACGATATGGAGAAATCGTGTAAGGGGGCCCCACAGGCCAAGGCGGCCTGAGGACCTTACTTCATGGAACACCAGCAGCCGGTTATCATCATCAAGCGCCCGCGTCACCATAAGGCTCACCACGGGGGCGCATGGAAGGTCGCCTATGCGGACTTCGTCACCGCCATGATGGCGTTCTTCATCGTGCTGTGGCTGTTGAGCAGCAGTGATCAGGTTCAGAAAGCCGTTGGAGGCTACTTCTCGGATCCCACCGGCCATGGAAAAGATGTCGGCAACGGTCTGCGCGGCGTGGGAGGTGAAAGTCTTACCCTCAGCGCGACCGATATGTCGAAACTCAAGGAAAAGCTCGATCAGGCGATCAAGGAGACAGCTTCCCTCAAGAAGGTCAAGGAACACGTAGTTATGGCTGTGACCGGCGAAGGCCTGAGGATTGAGTTGACCGAGGGCACCCAGGGAACTTTCTTCTTCGAATCCGGCAGTCCTCAGCCAACCGGGGCCGGTAAAGACCTCCTGTCGAAACTGGCTGCGGAGATTGGCAAACTACCCAACAAAGTGATCATCGAAGGCCATACCGACTCACAGGCCTTTATGGGACGCGACGATTATTCCAATTGGGAGCTGTCCTCGGACCGGGCTAATTCCGCGCGCCGCTTGATGCAGGAAAACGGCATGAGGCAGGACCAGATCGCTCAGATACGCGGATATGCCGACCAGAAGCCTCGCAATTTGGCGGATCCGGCGGATCCGGCCAATCGACGTATCACCCTGATCATTCAGAATTCACAGCCTGCGGATACCCCGCCCGATCCCAAGGCCCCCAGGGACGCCACCGATCCCAAACCTTCCACCGATCCGAAGACTCAGCCCGCCGCTGCGCCCGCCGCCAAAATTCCCGCCGCCAAAAAATAATCGGTGGAAAACTGTCCGGACTCACCGATACAGAACTCGAAGGAGTTCGTCGATGGAAGTCTATCTGGGACGCCAGCCAATCCTCGACCGCGGCCGCAACGTCATCGGATACGAATTGTTCCATCGTTCGAGTGAGGCCAACTTCTGCGACGCCGCCGATGGCGTCGAGGCTACCTCCGGCGTCATTGTGAATGCGGTTCTCGGCGTAGGTCTGGATCGGCTGCTCGGAGGCAAACCGGCCTTCATCAATTTCGACCGCACCCTGCTGCTGGGTGACTGGACCACACTGCTGCCCCCCGAAAAGGCCATCATCGAAATCCTTGAAACTGTCCCAGCCGACAACGAAGTCCTGACCGCCTGCCACAGGCTTCGCCAGCAAGGCTACGCTTTGGCGCTCGACGATTGCCTGGACGATGCGCGGACCGACGACTTCGCCCCGTTTGTAGACATTCTGAAAGTCGATTTCCAACAGACCTCCCACGCCGCGCAGGAAAGGATTGTCAATCGTTTCCGGAAATTCAAGATGAGAACGGTGGCCGAGAAGGTTGAGACCGAGGAGGAGTTTCAAAGAGCGCTCCGCGTGGGTTACGACTATTTTCAGGGATTCTTTTTCGCCCGGCCCACCGTTCTGCAGGCCGCGCGTATTCCGGCGTCCCAGATGAGCGGCCTGCGTCTGGTGAAACAGATCCAGCGTAAAGAGCTGGATTTTCGTGCCATTGAGGAACTGATCCGGCACGATGTTTGCTTCTCACACTCGCTGCTGACCTATCTGAATTCAGCGGCGTTTCATTGGGCCGAACGGGTAAAATCCATTCGTCATGGTCTGCTGCTGCTGGGTACGGACGAGATCCGCAAGTGGGTCTGGATGGCCAGTCTGTCCAGCCTCGGTCAGCGCCGGCCGCCGGTACTGATGGCGCAGGTGCTGATGCGCGGCCGCTTCTGCGAGTCCATCGCTCACGCCGCCCGGCTGTCGATCGGCGAATCCGATCCCTTCCTGCTCGGCATGTTTTCCCTGCTCGACGCCATCCTGCAAAGGCCGCTGCCCGGCATACTTAACGACCTCAATATCAGCGACAATATTCGCCATGCTCTGCTCGGCACTGCGGGCGAAGCAGACACACTGTCGCTGGTCTTGCGTATCGTGAAATCCTGGGAAGTGGGTGAGTGGCAAACAGTCGAGGCAGCCGCGCAAACCATTGGCCTGTCGCCGGACGCTTTGAGCAAGTGCTATCTGGAGTCGTTGTCCTGGGTCGACACTGTCTTTGTGCCCGAAGAACAAAACTGGGATCGTTCCTCCGCGCCGGCCGATTTCCACCGCAGCGCCGATAGAGACCTCGTACTCGCCGGCAACTAACCCTATCCGCACTTGGGGCAGGTTGGCTACCTGCGGCCGATTGGTAATCGGCCTGCTCCGCCTTTTACCAACGCCCTGCAATCCGAGGTACGTGTGTGCTTGCGGCGCAACGCAGCCCGACAGCTATATAGCGGGCGGTGTCGCTCTGAACTGCGAAGGACCGCGCTTTCCCCGCGACATCGACGTCTTCCAGCACTCGCAACAACGGCTTGAAACCGCCGCTGAAGCCGACGCGAACGCGTTGACCGCAGCCGGATTTGACCTCTTAGGGAAGAGACCGGGGAAGGCACGCGGCACGTAGGCCCTTGCCCGGACAATCCGACGCTATAACAACGGAAATGAGCCGAAGCTGTAAACGCGGATATCAGGGAAAGGTGGCTTGCGAAAGGGGCACATCGACCCGCCTCCCGAAAAACTCCTTCACGGGCGCCGGTTTCAGCGGGGGCAGTTGTTGTTTATAAGGGTAGCTCCGAAGACCGTGAGGACCGTTACGGCGATGCCGACCAGTTGGGCGTTTGTCATGTGAATCTTCGGATTCTACTTTCCACTTACCTTGAAATAAAGCAAAGGCGGAGATTTCCTTTGCGAACCGCAGAGCTCAGGAACGTCGGTGCCAACAATTCCACTATTTTTCTGCACAGAATAAACGACTTCCCCGAATAACGATCAATCCGCCTGCCCCTCGTCTGTTAAAACCATCATTGAAAGCATCGGAGTGGAAAATTCCGCCCAACGCAGGCGCTATCCCCCAATTCCAAGGCACAAAAAAACGGCGGCGGGAGCCTTGTGAGCTCCTGCCGCCGAGGTTGGTGGTTGGTTAGTTGGTTATCTACTGCAGGGTGATGCTGAAGGTGATGCTGCCCGTCAGTGCGTTGTTCGCGGTTGAGTCGGACGAGTTCACTGTTACCGAATAAGTTCCGGCTACCGCGCTCGCGGCCATGCTGACCTCACCGGTCGAGCTCAGCACGACATCGCTCGCCGAGCCGCCAGCCGCGGGAGTAACGGTTCCGAGCGTATAGGTGTAGGGCGGCAGTCCGCCGGTGGCCTTAACGGTCGTAACGTTAGAGATCAGGCTGCCATGCGTACCGGCCGGGTTGGCGACCGCGGTTTGAGTCATGAACAAATCAGCCTGAATGAAGATCGGGATCGTGACGCTGCCCGTCAAAGGAATGGGCGAAGTCTGATCGGTTGCCGTAACGGTGATGCTGTAATTGCCGCCGGTGTTAGCAACCGGAGTCCCCGTGATGGCGCCCGTGCCGGTGTTGAACAACAGGCCGGCCGGCAGCGTGCCCGCGGTGATTGCATAGGTGTATTGACCCGTACCGCTGCCTTCCGAGGCGGTAACCTGCCCGGTCACAGCCTGGTCGACCATACCCGATATAGAAGTGGGCGACGCGGTCATCAGGAGCCGCGGAGCCACCCATATCGTGACGCCCGCCTGGCTGGTCTGGCCCTGCGACGAGATCTGGATCGGCAGCGCCACGGGACCGGTAAGGCTAACCGTGGTGCACGGCGTCTGCGGCGGAGTGGGGCCGCAGCCGGCCGGCGTGGTGAACGATGCGGACGAGACCGGAAGAGTCACGTTGATCTGGTACAGACCGGTGATCGCTGTGTCCACAAAGCCGGCGAAGCCGACGGAGGTAGCAGCCACGTTGCCGATGGTCACGGCCGGAACCGTTGTCGTGGAGGTGTTCGCCATGCAGGGAGGCAGGCGGCTGGGATCGATCACGGAAGGCAGGATGACGGCGCCGTCCATGGTTGTATTGGTAGCGCCCGGTAAGGCCTGCAGTGCGCTGATATAAGCCGTGGTCGAAATACAGTCGGTGATGTTCGTCATGGTTCCACCGGATGTATCCGTAGCCGTGCTGTCGGGAATGCCCAGACCGGTTACGTAGAGGGCCACGGTATCGGAATCGGTACCGACGGAGCGCATACCCGCCGGGCTGGCCTGGGTAATCTGCTGGTAGGTTATGGCATTGAGGATGGCCGCATTGCCCTGCCCGTCGGCGCCCACGGTAAACATGCCCGGGTCGGTGGCGGCAATAGTCAGGTTGTAGGTGCCGGGACCGGTGGCGGGCTCCGTCGCCGACGATGCCGGAACGGCGTTCGTGCTGTTATAGGTCACGACGACGTCAACCGTACCGGTGGCCGTGCTGACATTCGCGGGAACCACCAGATTGATCTGGTTATTGGTGGCGAAGAGCAGTGGCGCATTGCCGAGCCATGTACCGCTGCCGGCGCTCAGATGGTTATAGAAGGTGGCCGTCAGATAGTGAACGGCATTGCCATTGTTCGGGTCGGCGGGGAGAGCCAGCGACTGCGGATAGAGCTGCGTAATCGGATCCGGCGTTCCGAAAGCGATGCCGCTGCTGCCGCACGTGGGGCAGAAGTTCGCTCCCCAGATGGTGATGATATCGAAAGGAGCGGTAGTCGTCGGCGAGCCCTGCTTGAATGAGGATGCGCTGGTGACCGCCTGCACGATGGGTCCGGCGCCGATGTTGAGAAGGATCGTGGCCTGGGGTGTTGTGCAGGAACCGCTGCCGGCGGGATTACAAATACCGAGCTCGAGTGCTCCTGGCGTGGCAAATTGCGTCAGATTCGTATCCGCGCCGACGGCCGGAACGTTGATGGTCAGGAGGATAGTGGAAGATCCGCTCACCACCGGTGTGAGGTTGGAGTCGGTTACGATGGAGCCGCCGACCACGATGCCCAGCTTGGTCGCGAGAGCTGCATCGGTGCCGCCGACAAAGCCGGTACCGCTCAGGGTAACGGTGAAGTGGTTCGGAGCGGTTGCGGTAGGTATGCTCGCGGGCAGCACGCTGGTGAGCGTCGGCGCCGCGGACAGGACCGAAATGTTGAAAGTAACTACGATGGTGGAATTCGAACTACCCCACGTGAGGGTTACGGTTCCGTTCAGTACGGTGCCCGGAACGGCGCTGGCAAGAGCCACCTGATTGAAGGTGACGCCGATCTCCGTGCCGAAATTATAGGCAACGCCGGAGGTGGTCGACGGGATGGGCCCCGCAGCCCCGCCGCCGGCGGCCGTGAAGCCGATGGGTGAGTCGGACGACTGCGCAATGATGGTTGTGGTCGGCGCGGGCGATCCAACCACCCAGTTGATGTTCTGCATGGTCGTAGTCGAGGTGGATTGCAGCCCCGGACTCAGGGCGACGGGTGGCAGTGACACCGAAAGCGTCGGCGCTTTATTCGTCAACAGAAGACTGATGCTGACCGGTGTATCCGCGTAACCCGCAACCTGCAGGTAGACGGTGGCCGTGTAGGTTCCGGGAGGAAGGGTGTCGCAAACGCTGGTGGTGCTGAAGCGGAAGCTCTTAGGCAGAGTGCCCGTGGTGGAATCCACCGTGAGCCAGTTGGGCAGGGACGCCTGGTTGATGGACAGGAAGAGACCGCTCGGAGTCGAACTCACCGGCAGATCCACGTAAGCCGGAGTACCCGATCCTTTGACATAGGTCAACGACTTGGTCGGGCTGACGGTCAGCACGGACGGGCTCACCATCTGTAAGGTGACCGTGACCGGCTTGGTGGGGGCACCGGCGACATCGAGATTGACGGTGGTAACGTGGCTCCCGGTCGTGGTGTAGCCACCGCATCCATGAACGGTGGGTCCGGTCGTAGAGGCCGCAGCCTGCATCGTGAAGGTGATACCCGATGTGGTTGCGGTACCGCTGGACGCGCTCAGGGTCAGCCACGAGGCCGGCGCTGTTTCACCGTTGGTCCCGCTGTTCACCGTGTAGGCCGTGCTGCCGCCGGGCGCCAGCGTGCTGAGCGAAACGGTCTGGGCCGGGCCGGGAGTCCACGTGCCGCCACCAGTGGAACTATATACGCACTGGACGGTGATCCCGGACGGCGGGCTCACAACCAGGGGGTTCACTACGGTTGCGGTTTCAGTCAGGGACACCGTGGTGGGCCCGGAGGCGCCCGCGACCGTGAAGGCCGCGCTGCCGCTGGTGGGAGTGCAACCCGTGGTGGCCAGGTAGTGGTAAACCAGAGACGAGATCGAACTGGTGAAGCTGGTACCGGCAACGGGCGTGATGGCGAAGCCGGACACCGTCGGGGCAGTTACGGCAACAGTGGCCGGGCCTACGATCGGATTGGTCAGCGTAAGAGTAATGACGCCGGGAGTGGTGCCGGGTCCGGCAACCGTGTTACAGGTCGGGGTGGGTCCTGAAACCGCGCCGGTCACGACTGGCACCCCGGTGGTGATGGTGTCGGTCGCGGTGACCGTGCTGGTCGTAACACCGGTGGCGCTGAAAGAAAGCACGGTGCTGGCGGAGCCAGTGCAACCGGCGTTAGCTGTAACCGTGTAAGTGATGGGTGTGTTCGCGATGGCCAGGACCTGCGGCGCCGAGGGAGTGACGGTGACACCCGCTCCATTTGCCGGAGTCAGGGTTATGGTGGTGGTGGTGGTTTGCGCCGCCGCGAGATGAACGGTAAAGGTTGTGCTGGCGCCGGGTCCGGTGAGCGTGTTGCAGGTCACCGTGGGCGAGCTGTTGCTGAAAACGAAGGTGGTGGCCGCCTGCATGCTGCCGGCGCCCAGTATTGTCAGTGCGGCCAGGGCAACGAAAGCTCCCGTGCCACGAATTCGTAATGCCGAAAAGTCCATGGAGGACCGTCCTTCTGTTGAGGTTTCTCCACGACGACGCGAGGAGGCGGCCGGTCTACTGGTCGCTAGCAAACATCTCGGATGGGTACCCTCGATAGTAGAGAGATTATTTTGCGTTAAAAATTCCGTATATCAAAGATATTTCAGAATTTACTAAGGATATTAGTCAGTGGTGAGTATTCATGAGCATGCGGCGCACGGCGGCATGAATACGCTCGATGGCGGGGCGCCGGTAGGCCCACTTCTCGCCGGGCTCCGGTGGATTGACCACCATGGTGGCGTTAGCCTCGAACAGCAGAATCTCACCGGTGGCACTGAGACCGAAGTCGACACCGGCGTAGTCGAGACCGAGGCGCCTTTGAATTTCGGCCAGCGCCGCCATGCCCCGCTGTCCCAGGACGCCCGGCATGTTTTCGAGGAACTCCGCATCCTCGGCGCGGTGCTCGGGATTTTCGGCCATGTCGGCGGTGAAGTAGTGAATCTTCCAATGGCTGGAGACGGCGGCGTGCAGCGGGTAGAGAGCGCCATCGACCATCATTACGCGGTACTTGCGGACCTTGCCATCCCGGCCGCGGGCGTCGAGGTAGCGGAGGACGGTCAGTTCCGTGCCCGGCAGTTCGGCCAGCGCCGCCGGCAACTCCGCGATAGTCTCGATGCGCAGGAAATGGCGGCCGGTGTGGAAACCGGGAGTGCGCATGAGCAGGGGGAACTCGAAGCCGTGGCGTTCGAGTGTGGTGCCGACGTCGGGTGCGCTGAGCAGCGCGCGCGGCAGCGTCACCGCGCCGGGGGTGACCACGCCCGGAATGCCGTCGAGCCGCTGGGCGATGGCGCCGCGCCCGGTGGCGGCCACAGCGTTAGGCGGATTGATCACCGGCGCCGTGGTCAGAGCCAGCACGGATTGGGCGGCGGCGAGCGCCGACGGAGCCAGATCGGCATCGCCGATGCCATTAAATACGATGTGGTGAGGCGGTAGAGGCGTGCTGCGATCGTAGAACTCTACGAACACCACAAATGTTTGAAAG
Source organism: Terriglobia bacterium (assembly GCA_963719785.1). Classification (GTDB taxonomy): domain Bacteria; phylum Acidobacteriota; class Terriglobia; order Bryobacterales; family Bryobacteraceae; genus BOG-234. Next base: position 47,167 of record CAVRCX010000013.1, on the reverse strand, counting down.
ATTAGCGGGTCGAGAAAATGGCGCAGCGGGATGTTGCCGCCGGCAGCTGCAGCCAGCAGGAGCACGGACACCGGCGCACCTTCGCCCCTGTAGGGTAAAGCCACCACAGGCCGGTCGCCGAATCCCATTTGAAGATGGCGGGCAGCACCCGTGGCATCGCCGGAGTCGGCAAGTATCCAGGCGAGCCCCTGATGCGCCTCGGGGTGGTCGGGCCGCAGACGCAGGGCGGTCTCATAATGCTCCCGCGCCTTTTCCGCATCGCCGCCTTCGCGGAGCACATTGGCCAGGTTGACGTGGCTCATGACGTCATCGGGATGCCGTGCGACAGCCTCCAGGTAGGAAGTGCGCGCCGCGGTGCGAAAGCCCGTCTCATACAGCAGCGTACCCAGGTTGTTCAGCGCCCCGCAATGGGAAGGTTCGCGCGAGAGCAACTCGATATAGGCAGCTCTGGCCTCGGCGGAACGGCCGGCTTCGGCCAGCAGGCAGGCGCGCTCGAATCGCAGAGCGATGGCCGGTTGGGATGCTATCCGTATCTCGATCTCCCGCAAACGCGCATCCCTCAACCTTGCGGGCGTCCAGGGCTCAGGCTGGACTTCACGACGAAGCAGGCGGCCTGCCTGAACCACCTTTTCGATCAGCGTGTCGATTTCGGACTGGCCGGTTCGATGATTGACGATGGCGGCGCGAATGGCGAGGCGGCCGTCGAGGATGGTGGTCGACGGCGCGACATCCCCCGCTTCGTGAAGATCGGCGACAATGCGGGCGTTGACACGATCGGCATCGTGACCTGCGCGGAAACGGAAACAGACGATATTCAACCGCACCGGAGCCAGCAGTTCCAGCTCCGGAGTTTCTTCGACGCGGCTCTCGAGATAGCGGGCCAGAGCGCACGTGCGCGAGATCGCCTCTCCCAGCGCCTCGGTGCCGTAGACCTTAAGGGTGAACCATGTTTTGAGGGCGCGGAATCCGCGGGAAAGATCGGGACCAAAGTCGCACGGCCACGCGGAGCCGGCGGCGAGCCCGTACTGCTCGCGGCGCAGGTACGGGGCCGAGGAAGCGAAGGCCTGGCGATGCAGCACGCCGTCGCGCACCAGAATGAAACCGGCGTCATAGGGGACCTGGCCCCACTTGTGGAAATCGAACGCCAGCGAATCCGCGCGCTCCATGCCTCGCAGCCGTGGAGCGATATCGGGCGCGAGAACGCCGAGGGCGCCGCAGGCCCCGTCGACATGAAACCAGAGATGCTCTCTGCGCGAGATGTCGGCCAGCGCATCCAGGTTGTCGATGGCGCCGGTGTCCACTGAACCTGCGGTGCCGATGAGCAGGAACGGCGTGAAGCCTGCGCGGCGGTCGGCCTCAATGGCCTCTTCGAGGCGTTCGGTGTCGATCAGGCGGAGCGCGTCGCTGCCGATACCCGCGAAATCCATGGCCCGGGCGATGCAGTTGTGGACGGCGGTCGAGGCGTAAGCAGTGAGGCGATGCGGGCTGGCGGCCACGCCCGCGCAACGCACGTCGAACCCCAGGGCCACATCGCGCGCGATCAGGACTCCGATGAGATTCGCCATGGATGCGCCGGTGACGAACAAGCCCGTGGCGCTGTCGGGAAAGCCGAAGATGGTTTGCATCCAGCGGACGATCTGGCGCTCGACTTCGATGGGAATGTGATCGCGCCCACCAAGGTTGGCGTTGAGACCGGCGGCGAGCATTTCGGCCAGCATGCCCACCGGAGTGCCCCCGCCGTGCACCCACCCCATGAATCCCGGATGCGTGTTGCCGGTGGCGTAGGGCAGGATGTCGTGGAGGAAGCGCTTGTGGACCTCGTCGAGACCAGTTGGGCTCTGCGGCACGGGATCGTGGAAGCGCTCGCGGACCGCGGCGGGGATGGGCTGCCAGACGGGACGCTCGCGGATGTGCTCGATAAAGTCGAGTGCGTCATCGAGCATGCGGTGCGCCTGCTGGCGGAAGGCGGGCCAGTCGGCGGGGTCGAGAGAATGATCGGACGCCATGTCCTTTCCATTCTTGCAAGTCAGCGACTGTTTAACAGGCGCATCATAGCGTCGGCGGCCATGGGCCTGTGCAGGTGGAATCCCTGATTCCTGTCGCATCCCATGGAGCGCAAAGCGGCAAGTTGTGCTTCTGTCTCGACGCCCTCGGCCACCACCGTCAATTGAAGGCTGTGCGCCAGGGCAATGATGCCGCGGACCAGGGAGTTCCCTTCCAGCTGGTCGATGTCCTGAATGAAAGACCGATCTATCTTCAGATGATCGACGGGCAAAGTTCGGAGCTGGTTGAGAGACGAATAGCCCGTGCCAAAATCATCGATGGAGAAGTGGACGCCCATGGTGCGCAGTTGGGCGATCTGATCCACGGCGCGCTCCAGATTGCCGATCAGAACGGTTTCCGTAACCTCAACTTCAAGCTTGGTGGCCGGGAAATCGAAATCCCTGAGGGCGCGGGCGATGGTGGCGGTGAAGTCTTTATCGACCAATTGCAGGGCGGACACATTAATAGCGATGCGGGCAACGTCGACGCCGGACCGGATCCAGTGCGCCCCATCGCGGCAGGCGGCGCGCACCACCCACTCGCCGATGGCGCCGATCAGGCCGGTTTCCTCGGCCAGAGGAATAAATTCCGCGGGCGATACCGGGCCCAGCTTCGGGCTGTTCCAGCGCAGCAGCGCTTCGATGCCGGCAATGTCGCCGTGCAGGCCGATCAGCGGTTGATATTCAAGATGAAATTCATTGAGTTCGAGCGCCTTGCGCATCTGCTCTTCAATCTCGATGCGCCGTTCCAAAGAATTGCCGAATTGCGGGAGGAACATCTGGCACTGATTGCGTCCCTTGCGCTTGGCGTGGTACATGCCGAGATCGGCATTGCGCACGAGCAGATCGGCATCCAATCCGTGATCCGGATAGATGCTCATGCCGATGCTGGCGGAGATTCTGACTTCATGCCCGTTCAGATTGACGGGACGACAGATGGCTTTGAGGATTCTGGCAGCAATTGCCTGTACGACGGATTCGCTGCCCACGTTGGAAATGACCATGGTGAACTCATCGCCGCCGAAACGCGCCACGGTATCAGAGTGGTGAACCGAAGCCCGGAGCCGCCGTCCGACCTCACATAGGAGTTCATCGCCGGCGGTATGGCCGAGGGTGTCGTTGATTTGTTTATAGTGATCGAGGTCGACCCAAAGCACGGCCACTTTTTCATGGTTGTGGTCCGCCTCCGCAACCGAATGTTTCAGACGATCATAGAACAGCAGCCGGTTGGGCAGGCCGGTTAACGAATCGTGCTGCGCATGAAAGGCGAGCTGCTGGTGGAGTTTATCGCTCTCAATGGCGAGGGAGGCGAGATGCGCCAATTGCATGAGGATGCCGGCGGGAGTTCCGCCGCTGTCGTCAGGCCCGAAAACGGCAAGCAGCCCGCCGACTCTTCCCTTCCCGTCCAGCAGCGGCACGAATTCGGCCAGATTTCCGTATTGAGCGGCCCCCTGGCGAATGCGATCTTCGAACGCATTGCAGCGCTGCGCGGATATTTCATCGTCGATATCGAGGATGAGCTCGGAAGCGAAAGCGTCCAGACCATCGGGCAGGCCCGCGGCGGCATGGAGGGAAAAGGCATTGTCATTGGCGACCCAGATAGCGGCTCCGGTGGTGTTATTACAATTCCTCGCGAGCATGGCGATGGCCCCGAGAATTCTGGTCAGCGGCGCATGACCGCCTACCATTTCGAGAATTAAGGCTCTTTGCCGGTCGCGCTCGCGGGCCCGGCACAGATCCCGCAGAAACGTTTCGAGCTCCCTGTTTTTCCGCTCTGGCTGAGGGTGATTATGAATCTCTTCGAGACGCTTGAGAGCGTAGTACTCGGTGTGCGGGAACTCGAGCTCATGAAACTCATAGTGGAGGGTGAGCGTGCGATATTCATGGGTGGCCGGCGAGGACGGGGCCAGGCGACGGTCGAGTATTTCCAGATCGGCGGCGCAGGAGTTCTGGGCCGGGTCCGCGTAAGGCGTTGCCAGGCTCATGAGACGACCCTGTTCTCTCGACGCAGGGGAGTGCCCCATTGGCTGTCATGACGACTTGTCGGACCTTTCATAAATCTCTCCTCCAATGACGCCGTGGTCAAGCCAAACCTCGTAGTCGGGCACTTTGTGCACATCGGCGCTCGAGAGTCGTTTTCTACTTTTTCAGGCCCAATTCAAACTGTATATGGTTGCCATATTTGGGCGCCATTCGTTCTTTATGAAATCTTTTTGATTCTATAAGGACTTGGGTTCGATCTGCGGTCCACATCAGGCGGCTCGGTTTAGCGCACCATTTATCAGTCCGGGAGCGTCGCGTCCGAGCAGCGTTTGTATTTCTGGCTGGAACCCCAAGGGCAGGGTGCGCCGCGGGGAATTTCGGCCTCGGTTAAGTCGGAAGATTGGCTCTGCTTTGTGGTGGGGGCTTTCGCAGCTGGAATGACTGCGTTGTCTTTACGCAGGCGGCGCAATTCGGCGGTGGCACGGAGTTGGAGGCCGTGGGCCTGGATGCGGGCGCGGTCGATGGATTTCTGTACTCTTTCGGGATCTACGGCTGAATCCAGCGCTTCTTCGAGTAGGCCGCAACGGCGAAGACGCCAGGCGGCGGTGACGATTTCGGCGACCTGGATTTTTTCCATGAGGGTGGCGGGATGGAGCTCGGCTCAGAGGGTGTCGCGCATTTCGGTGTACTCGTCGGTTTCTTCGGGACGCACGAGGTCGCGTTTGGAGAAGAGGCCGGAGGATACCGCGTTTTGGCACGACGAAGGCGTTGTATCTCCCGAACTAGAGGCACTCACCGAAGCCGAAAAAGCACCGGAACGACAGCGATTATGCACCCACCTGCTGGGCCAAGTCGACTATGCTCAGAGAGACGACGTCAAAGTCTCCAGGTTTGGCCTTGTCCGGCACGCCAACGGGTCCATCGCCGTACTCATCAGGGCGATAGATGAATCCCGTAAGGAGTCCATTGCTGCGGGCGGCCTGCAAATCGGGGACATGTGTCGCGCACATCATCACTTCCTCCGGCTTAAGATCGAGGTACTGGTATGCGGAGACGTACAGTTCGCGGTCCGGTTTGTAGTGCCTGGCCAAATCGGAACCGAGAATAACGTCCCATGGCAGACCGCTGAATTTGGCCAAGTTGGTCATCAAGGCCATATTGCCGTTTGAGAGTGGCGCGATCACATACCGCGTTTTTAGTCGCGTAAGCCCTTCGACGGAGTCAGGCCAAGGCTTGAGGCGACGCCAGACGTGAGTCCAGGAAACTTTCTCTTCTTCGCTCAGCTCTTCGATTTTGAATTCTTTGAGTAGTTCCTCCAGTATCATTCGATGCAGATCATCAAGCACGGTCCAGGGAATCTCACCTTTACGCACCTTATCCATGGCGGGCCGGTAACCGAGGCGCCATCTGTCCACAAAATCCGCCCAGTTGATGTTCAGGCCTTTGGCCTTGCCCCAGATCATGCCTTCGGCAATTACTGAACTGCGCCAGTCCACCACGGTGCCGAACGTATCGAACACGAGCGCCTTTACGTTGGCCACTTCGGGTTTCATCTCCCGCTGATTATCTTTCGACTGCTGCGCAAGCGCCGGGTCCACTTGAGAAGTCGAAATCGTCGCAGCGCCTGCCCCCGCAGCCAGCAGAAACTTTCGTCGATCAAGCATGATCCCGATGTTACCGCACCGGCTTACCGACCAGAGAGCTAAAAAGCTCCTGGATTACGGCGCATCCGGAAGGTAGCGCTTGCATCCGGCGGATCGCTCCGCCCTATAGCGTCTAGCAACGCCCTTCGTAAGACATTCCTCGCGTTTTAATGCATTGCGCAAACGATTCGGCTCTCGCGATCCCTCCGTGACGTGCTCAGCATGATGGAGCGGCTTGAGGAAGCCAGCCGGGATTTCGCAGTTTGACGGAAGCGATTGACACGACCACACCCGCGCGGGGTCGAATTGGCCATCGGCTATGCTCCGACCATCGTCGTGACGCATTTGGGGGACAGGACGGGTATTTTCGCGGCGATTGGCTTTGGAAGGTTGAAGACCCGTGGCCGCGTGGGAAGCCAACGAGCCGAGGGCCGACAGCCGGCGTAATGGGAAGGCGAGGGATTAATATCAGTTCGAGACCCTCAGATGAGCTACGACGTTTTCGTCGATGTTGTTTTGTCGCTTGGTGTCGTCGGTGTTCTGTTTCTCGGTACTTCTCTCATCATTTAGCCGGAATACCTCGTGAGGCAAGGGTGGAACTGGAAAGGTTCTCACCTGAAGGACTGGCACCCCAACCTTGTTCGATTGTTCGGTGCCGGTTAGATTGGAGTGCTTGTCTATATTTTTGCGCCGGTTGGCAGAGAATTCAAAGTAGCACCACTGGGTTTAGCCGCGAAGGCAATGGTTCCGATGAACAGGCGGAGCGCCTGTTCCACATTAATAGGCCCAGCGCCAGAGGCTGGCTCCTACTGTGTAGCCGGCTCCGACGGCGGCGTAAAGGACCAGATCGCCTTTCTTCAGGCGGCTTTGCAATAGCGCGTCTCTCGTGGCTAACGGAATGGTTCCAGCGGTGGTGTTGCCGTACTTGTTGATGTTGGTCATCACCTTTTCCGGCGGCAGGCCCAGCTTCTCGGCAGTCGCCGTGATGATGCGTTTGTTGGCCTGGTGGGGGATCAGGATGTCGAGGTCGGCGGGGGTCAGTCCGTTGCGCGCGAGAAGAGCGGTCGAGACTTCCTGCATTTTCGTCACGGCGTATTTGAAAACCTGCTGGCCTTCCTGATGGACGTAATGCATCTTGTTTTCCACCGTCTCGGCGCTGGCGGGGTGACGGCTGCCACCGGCCGGCATGCTGAGGAAGGGGGCGCCGGTGCCATCGACTTCGCCGTAGAAATCGATAAATCCGACGTCGCCATCGGCGGTTTCGACGGGCTCGACCAGCATGGCTCCTGCTCCGTCGCCGAAGAGGACGCAGGTGGTGCGGTCCTCGTAATTGAGGATGCGGCTCATGGTGTCGGCGCCGATGACCAGCACCTTCTTGTACATGCCCGAGCCGACGAAACTGGTGGCGGTATTGAGTCCATAGACAAAGCCGCTGCAGGCGGCGATAAGGTCGAAGCCCCAGGCCTTGGAAGCGCCGAGATTCTTCTGCACGAGGCAAACGGTGGAGGGGAAGAGCATGTCCGGCGTGACGGTGCAGACGATAATAAGATCAATCTCGGAGGCATCTATGCCGCGCTGCAGGAGAGCGATTTTGGCGGCGCAGGTGGCCAGGTCCGAGGTGGCGATTTCAGGATCGGCGATGTGACGCTCGGATATGCCGGTGCGGGTGAGGATCCACTCGTCGTTAGTTTCGACAAGACGTTCAAGGTCGGCATTGGTGAGGACGCGCGGAGGTACGTAGCACCCGAGCGCGGTAATTTTAGCTCTGATTTGGGCCATCGTTAATTTGTACGGACGGATTTGTCGGCGGAGCCGAATCGGTAATCTTATCTTATGGTAGACGCAGGGGATGCGCAGGGAAGTTTTCTCTCGCCGGTGAACGTAGCGAGCGCCCTCTTCTTCGAGGCGCCGGCGGATATTTTCGTGCGCGTTCATCGGGAGTTGAGGCCACGCACGCCGATTCCGCCGATCCGGGTGGAGTACAAACAATTCGCCAATGCGGACAGCCATGTGCGCCTCGAGGATGGCGCCATTACGGTGCGGATTACAGATCTGCTGGAAGGCGCGCCAGCTCCGGTGACGGAAGCGCTGGCGCATATTCTGCTGGGGAAACTATACCGGAAGCCGGTGGCGCGGCAATATGGACATCGCTACCGGCTGTATCTGAATCGGCGGGATATGCGGCGGCGCATTAACCTGGTGCGGCAGACGCGGGGTCGCAAGGTGCATCTGGGGTCGCAGGGCAGTGTGCACAATCTGGAGGAGATTTTCGAAGAGCTGAATCGAAAGCACTTCGGGGGGATGATGGCGCGGCCGGGCCTCGGATGGAGCCATGTGCGCTCGCGGACGCGGCTGGGGCACTTCGATCCTTCGCACAACATGATCATGATCAGCCGGATTTTCGACGATCCGCGGGCTCCGCGGCTGGCGCTCGAGTACGTGATGTTCCATGAGATGCTGCATCTGCACTATCCGGTGGACCATACGGGGGCGCGGCGCTGCGTGCATACGCCGGAATTCAAGGCGCATGAGAAGCAGTTTCCGCAGTTCAAGGAAGCCAAGGCTTTGCTGAAGAAGATGTGGTGAATGGCTGCGCCGAGAAACGCGGCCGGGCAGCCGCATGTCCCTCGTTACCAGGGGATCTGGTTGAGCAGGGCGGCGAGGCGATAGCCGGCTTTATTTAACTGCTCGTAGATCACGGGGAGGGCCTGGTCGAAGTAGGGTTGGCCGACGGTGATGTCGAGGGCCGCGACCTTATCGGTCTCCGCCTTGCAGTCGTGGGGGGCGGTGGGAGCTTCAAGTGGAATCGCAGGCTTGAGATCGCCGTAGACGACTGCGAGCGCCAGTTGATGGCCTTCCCAGGCCCAGTCGACGGGGTTGAGGGTGCGGGAGGTGAAGCCGCGGTCGAGCGATTTGGCGTACTGGGCCTGGGTGAGGTGGCGAGACGTGAGATCGCGCTGAATGAGTTTGTAATCCCACATGGCGTGGAGTTTGGCGGGGGGGACTTCGGCGAAGAAATGCAGGGCAGTGCAGTTTCCACCTTCGTCGTTGTTGTCGGAATCGTGGAGCGGCTGGTGGATGTCGCCGACTAAGTGGATGACGTAGCGCAGGGCCTCGGCGCGCTTGGCGGGCGGACGGCTCTTGTCGCGGAGGATCGACAACTCATATTCGATGGCGTCGGTGACGCAGCCGGGGCGGTCTTTACCGTTCACGGAGGGGCCGATGGGGGGACACCAGGGATCGAGGCTGGTCCCGGATTTGGTGGTCAGGGGTACGGACAGCGGGATGTCCACGTAGTGCCAGGCGGCGGTCTTTTCGATGTACTTGATGTCATCGGCCCAGGTTGAGGCATCGGCTATGAGATCGGCTGGGCGGTCGCGACAATAGCGTTTGAGGGCGGGATCGATGGGATTTTGGGTGAGGAGGGAATCGACTGCGGCCTTAGTGGCTGGGGTCAGGTGGGCTTGTGCAATCAGGGCGATGATTTGGTGGCCTTCACAGCCCCAGGCTGATAGTTGGGCGGCGGAAAAAGAAAACGAAAGTAAGGTCAGGAGAACCGCTCGCATGTCTTTACCGATTGTAGCGATGAACAGGCGGGCCTGTTTATGCTCTACTCCGGATAACTGACCTGGGCGGTGACCGCTCCGGCCTGCAGAAGCGCATCGACGTGACCGGATTTCCTCACGTACTCCGCGGTGCCGGAATCGAGTTGCTTGCGATCAAGCAAAATGGTGTGAGCCTCGCCGCCATCGTTTAACGTGAGGGTGCCGTGATCGATCTCCGGAAGGCCGTCGCGATTCCAGCGAATCGTAAGATGCCCGCTGGCATCTGCGGCACTGAGGTGCAAAGGTGGAAGCGGCAGCCAGTCGTGTCGCGTGAAGAACGCGGCGCCCACGCCCGCCACCACGACCGAAGCGACCAGTACCCAATTCAACCGGCTCATGCGGCGCTGGCGTACCGGCGGCATGGCGAATTGAAATAAGTTCGGCGGGGCAGCCGAGGGAGCAGCCGCTTCGACTTCGATTGCCGGAAGTGCAGCCGTCAGCGGAGGCGTAACGGGCTTTCGTCCCAGGGGCCCTGAAAATTTGAACGAAGGTTCGGCCGAAATGACCTCGGGCTCCGGCGCAACCGGAGGAATCTCCAGTTTCCGCGTCGAATGGCTGGTGATGGAAGGATTAACCGTCTGCTGAATGGCGGACTGCGGACTGAAGAAAGTCGGTTTCATAAAACCCGGCTTCGCCTCAGGAGGGGCCTCCACCGGTTCACTGGTCTCGACTTTGTTCTGCGACTCGTCGTTAATCGCCGCCGTCATTTTGGCGATGCGGGCGGCTCGTGGGTCCGGTACCGCGTGTGCTTCTGGTTCCTCTGGCGATGGCGGCTCCGCAATAAACACTTCGAGAGGTCGCTCCCCGCCCCGTATCAACAGACCGGCGGCATCCCGACAGCACATTGCCACCTGCGAAGTCGCCGAAGTTGCGGGCCGGATCAGCAGCGTAACCTGCCAGGCTTCCGGACACAAGGTCTTGTATAAGGCGAGATCCCGTTCATTCATCGCGGCCGGGGGGCGCGTCTTCGAGCAGTACCAACCCACTACCGCAAGAGGTCCGGCGGTCCGGACCAATTCGAGCGCGTGCTCGTGCTCCTCCTCGGTCAGGTTGAAGGACGGTCCATTCGCATGGCTGCAGGGGATATTGACGGAATCGAGAATGACGGTCTTGCCATTCTCCTGCGCGCCCATCAGCAACCCTCCCACGCCGAGGCCGATGCGCGGCAGTTCCAGCAGTCCCTCCACCGCAAGGGTTCGGATGCGCTCCAGCGCCTCGCGGGAGTATTCAACGGGTATCGGGCAACCGGGATCTTCCCAGGCGGTGAGGGTTGGCATAGGACCGAAATTTCCGGAAAACCCGGAACTTTATCCCAGACTATAATGAAACGGTGGCGAAGGCAAAAGAGCTGGAAGGTCGGCTGCAGCGAATCGAACAGCAGCTGAGACTTTTTCAGAAGGTGAGCCGGTTTATGGTACGCGACATGAGTCTGCAGGAGGTCCTTCAGGGCATCGTGTCTTTAGTCGTCGAGTTTACGCAGTGTGACTCCTGTCTGGTCTACCTCTGCGACCGGGACGACCTCGTGCTTTGCGCTTCCAATTCCCATCACGAGGCCCAGATCGGGCGCGTCCGCCTCAAACTGAATGAAGGTCTCACCGGCTGGGTGGCCCGCGAGAGGCGTCTGCTCGCGATCTCTCGCGAAGCCTATAAAGACCCGCGATTCAAATACTTCGGTGAGCTTCCCGAAGATAGCTTCGAGGCTTTTCTTTCGGCTCCTGTGATTGCCCGCAACAAGGTGGTAGGAGTCATTAACGTGCAGCACCGGCAAACGCACCAGCACAACGGCGGAGAGATGGAAGTCCTCACCACTCTCGGCGAGCAGGTGGGTTGCGCGCTGGCCCTGGCGCGTATGGCGCCCCAGACAGTTGAATCCATTAACCATGCAGAACTCGTCTTATCGTCGGTGGGCGTGCGGCCCAGGATCTGAGATCATGTTTCGTTTTGCGACTGCTTTTTTTGTGTTTGGATGGCTGGCTGCCGCCGCGGACCCGCACTGGGACATCCAATACCGCTATCGCCAGATCGACGCCACGCTGACCATCAACGACATGGCTTTTCCCAGCGATAAGCGCGGAATCGCCTGCGGCTATACTACTGATAATAAAGACAAAGATCATCCCCTGGTGCTGCTCACCAGCGACGGCGGCAAGAACTGGGCCGAATCGCCGGTGAAGGAAACCTGTATCTCAATGTTCTTTCTCGACGACTCCACCGGCTGGATGATCACCGACAAGAGCATATGGTCGACGGTGGAATCGGGTCACAGCTGGGTCAAACTGCAGAAGGCGCCGGCCGGAATGCTGCGGCTGTGGTTTCTCGACCGGCAGCATGGCTTCGCGGCGGGCCTCGAAAAACGCGTGTTCGAGACGAAGGACGGCGGCGAAAGCTGGGCGCTGATCGACATCCTGAAAGAAGTTCAGGGCAGCGTTGCTTTCACCACTTTTGGCGAGATCTGCTTCAGCGGCGACAAGGGGATTATCTCCGGCTGGAACATTCCGCCGCGCCGGGGCGGTCCCGACTGGATGGAGCCGGAGAATGCGGCCAAACGTCAGCAGGTGCCCCATTACAGCGTTCTGCTCGAGACCATCGACGGCGGTAAGAAGTGGATCAAGAGCGAGGCCTCGGTGTTCGGCGAGATCACGCGCCTCAGTCTGACTCCGCAAGGCACTGGGCTGGGACTGATTGAGTTCAAGGACATGTTCGAGTATCCGAGCGACGTGGAAAAGATCAACATGCACACGGGTGCCAGCGAACGGACTTTCCACGCCAAGGACCGGGCCATTACGGATGTGCGGCTTTTCGCCGGCTCGAACACTGCCATCATCGCCGGATATGAGACATCGGGTGTGGTGGTGCGCAGCCCCATTCCCGGCAAATTGAAAGTGCTGACCAGCAAGGATCTGGAGCACTGGACCGAGATGGCCGTCGACTATCGGGCCGTGGCGCATGCGGCCATTATCGCGGGGCCGGACGAGAACAATTTGTGGATCGCTACCGACACGGGAATGATTCTGAAGCTGGTGACGGAATAGCCGGCTGCTATCATTCCCTCGGCGGTGGAATGCTCCAAGCCTGGTCCGATCAGGCTCGTTTCGAGTTTGGTTTGGCCTCTCCGGGGTTACCCCGGGGGATCGTGATTAACTGACATTTCGTCGCGTGAGCGACGCTGCGCTACCACGCAGTACTGCTCACGCATGGCAGGACTCGTTGGAGCATTCCATCCTCATACGCGTACTGGCAAGGGCCTTTCTCGCCGGTGAACCGACGGTCGAGGAAATCGTCGCACGCGCCAGCCTCACGCTCGGCCGGCCCTGGCGCTGGCTCCGGCCCGTAGCGCGCCGCTATGTGGAGAGCTCACGCGATCTCACACGGCCAAGGCATCGCGAAGTAGTCGAGTTTCTTCGTCGGGATCGCAGCGTCAAGTGGGCTCTACGCAGGTATCGGCGAAGCCTGACGGTCGACCAATGGCTGTCCGAACCGCAACAGATGCAGCCTGTCGCGGCGGCTGAAACCTGGGCGGTTCCGGCTATTGAATCGGTGGGCGCTTTGGCCGACTGGCTGAGCGTCGCCCCGAACGAACTGGACTGGTTCGCCGATCTCAAAGGCCTGATTTCACGCAAGAACACGCCTGAACCGTTGAGGCATTACCGCTACCGGATCCTCACCAGGCGATCCGGCGGCATCCGGCTGATCGAAGCGCCTAAGCCGCATTTGAAGGGATTGCAACGTCACGTCCTGGACCGGATTCTCAATGGAGTTCCGGCTCATCCCGCCGTGCATGGCTTCCTGAAAGGGCATTCCATCAAGACCTTCACGGCGCCTCACGTGGGGCAGCGCGTGGTCCTGCGTATGGATCTGCGCGACTTCTTTCCGTCGATCTCCGGCGCCCGTGTTCAGAGCTTCTTTCGCACCGTGGGTTATCCCGATTCGGTTGCCGATCTTCTCGGCGGCATTTGTACGAATGCCGTGCCAGCCGATATCCGGGGTCAATTGGGGGACGCCAGGACCTTATACTCCCGGCCGCACCTGCCTCAAGGCGCGCCCACTTCACCGGCGCTGGCGAACGTGTGTTTCTACCGGGCTGATTGCCGCCTGGCTGGCCTGGCGAAATCGACCGGCGCCGAGTACACCCGCTATGCCGACGACCTCGCGTTTTCGGGTGGCGAGAAATTCGATCGGTGTGTCACCAGGTTCTCGACGCATGTCGCCGCCATTCTGCATGAAGAGGGATTCGCCGTGAACCACCGCAAGACGCGCAAAATGCGTCAGGGCGCGCGCCAGCATCTCGCCGGGCTGGTCACTAATCAACGGGTCAACATCATGCGCGCCGATTTCGACCGCCTGAAAGCCATACTCACCAATTGCATCCGTCTCGGTCCGGAGAGCCAGAACCGCGAAGCTCATCCGCGCTTCCGGCTGCATCTTGAAGGCCGGGTCGGTTTCGTCGAATCAATCAATCCGGCCCGCGGGCAGCATCTGCGCGCGCTGTTCAATCGGATAACCTGGCAGTGACTCAGTCGTATTTCTCGTAAATTATGCGCTTGCGGTCGAGCCCGATCACCTTCAACTGCGCGCGGACATCATCCACCATTTCTCGCAGGCCGCAGATGTAGACATCGGCATCGCGCCGGTCTCCCAACGCTTCGAGCACATGCTGCTGGACGCGCCCGGTGAGCCCATTCCAATTCTCGGGCGGCCGGGTCAGCGTGGGGCGATACTCGAAATTCCCGTGTTCCTTCGCCATCGCCTGCCACTCATCGTGATAGAGCAAGCCCTGCTCATGGCGCACGCCGAAGATCAGTGTGAAGCGCCGATCCGCATGTTCGCGCAGTTTGGCGTGCAGCATGGAACGGAACGGAGCGATGCCCGTGCCGGTCGCCACGAGGATAGAATCCGACACCGGACGCCGCAGAATAAACGCGCCGTAGGGGCCCTTGAAATCGATCTCGTCGCCGGGCTGCAATCCAAAGAGAAACGGCGAAAAATGACCGTCGGGCACAAGGTTGGCGCACAACGCGAATCGATTCCCATCCGGCGGCGACGCGAGGGAATAAGCGCGCGTCATCTCGTTGTCGCCGATCTGCCTCGTGAGCGACAGAAATTGACCGGGTACGAAAGCCGTCTTCCACTCGAGCGGCTCGAACTCGAGGTGCAAAGTGTTCGGCGCAATCTCGCGCGTTTCAATGAGGCGGGCCTTCACCGGGCCATCTCCTGGGCGCGCTCGATCAGAATACGACTCAGGCCGGGGTGCCCGTCAAGCGGCGCCGCAACACGTATGGGGACGCCATGGACGTTCACCAGTTCTTCCACCAGCTTCGGCAGATCGCGCTGCAGATGGATGCCGAGGGTCAGGAAATAAGGAAGCACCAGCACCTCATCCGCGCCGGCCTTAACAACCGCTGCGACGGCCTTGTCGAGCCGCGGATCGGCCTCGAGGAATGCCGTCTCGTACAGCGCCCAGTGGCCGCCCCGCGCCGCGTCCGCCGCGACCGCCCGAACGGCGTCGTTGGCCGAAGGCACGCTCGAACCGTGGCCGAATACAATAATCCCGGTGCGCACAGTTATAAGATGACGCGCGGCGCGTCCGGTTCCAGATCGGTCACGTCGTCGTCGGGCGCCAGTGGCACATTGAAGCGGCTGATGAAATCGAGAAACGCGCGGCTGCGTTTACGCCCGTTGTTATTCGAGAATTCGAGGCGCTGCAGAAACACCAGGACGGTGAGGACAGTGGAATCGCGAATGGTGGTTGCGGAGCCGGTGGCTTCCGTTTCGCGCTTCCTGAGATCGGCCACACGCTCCTGTACGGCTTCATGAATCGCGGCTGCATAAGGGTTGGCCGGCAGCCCTTCGTAGTACAGCCCCGATTGGAGCGCCCGGTATGCGCGAATCAGCGATTCAAGGGCCTCGCGAATATCAAAATCCGTCACCGCCTTCGCCCCGAGGGCGCCTGACGCCAGTGCGGAACTCAGCAGAATCACCAGTGCCTGATTCGCCTCCAGGAAGTCCTCGGTAACGCGAATATCCCCATTGGGAGCCGTCGCGGGATCGAATTCCGGCACGCTTTCATGGCGGTGCGCCTCGCGCAGGTATTCGCATTCGAGCGGGCAATCGATGGATTGCTCGCGCTCGGTTCCACAGCAGATGCTGCAGATCTCTGAATTCACTCCCAGGCAAAATCGTCTGGCCTTGCGGGTCTTGCAGATGGCGCAATTCACGCTCCCAGTATATTGAGAGAGAAACCGATCATGCGAACCAATCTGTTTATCAAAGTGATAATCGAGCACGACGCCAAAGAAAAGCCGGAGAAACTGGGCGCCGAGTTGTGCCGCCAGCTGGAGAAAAACTATCTGGTGCGAAGCGCCGAGGTTTCGAATTTCGCGCCGGTCGAAGATTAGTGATAATATGACCCCGGATCGGCCGATATGTCCCGATCCATACATCAGAAGGAGTTTCCCGCATGTACATCAGGTCCCTGTCCGTGTTGACCGTTGCCCTCATTGCCTCGCTGGCAAGCGCGCAGACGAATAAGCCCAATAAGACGCTGGATATCTATTTTGTCGACACGGAAGGCGGGCTTTCCGCCCTTTACGTTTCGCCCACCGGGCAGTCTCTGCTCATCGACACCGGCAGCCCCGGCGGCCGCGATACGGATCGCATCATGGACATCGTCAAAACGGCGGGCCTGACGCAGATCGATTACCTGATCATCACCCACTATCATGGCGATCACATCGGCGGTCTCGAGGAACTCTCGAAGCGCATTCCGATCAAGCACTTTACGGATCACGGAGAAACCGGGGAGCATACGCCGGCCATCGAGAACACGCTGAAGTTCTATTCGACGCTCTATAACGATTCGAACCACACGGTGGCCAAGCCGGGCGATAAGATCCCCGTTTCCGGCATCGACGTTGAGGTAGTCACGTCCGCCACGAAAGTCCTCAAGACGCCGATGAAAGGAGCTCCCGGCGCAGGCAAGCCTAATCCGGAATGCGCCACCTTCAAGCCTCGGGACGAATCACATGTCGATCCCGATAACCGGTACTCAGTCGGATCGGTAATTTCGTACGGTAAGTTCCGCACCATCAATCTCGGCGACTTCACTTACAACGCGGAACAGGACCTGATGTGTCCGAACAACAATATTGGGACGGTGGATTTGTATCTCACCTCGCATCACGGTATCGATCAATCGGGATCGCCCGCGCTGGTGCACGCCTTACATCCGCGCGTGGCCGTAATGCATAACTCAACGCGCAAAGGCGGCGCTGTTCCAACTATGCAGACTCTGTGGTCATCGCCGGGTCTCGAGGACGTCTGGCAGCTTCACTGGGCCTATGCCGCGGGTATGGAACTGAACGCACCTGGGTTGTTCATCGCTAACATCGAAGATACGAAGACGCTGGCCGACGTTCTGCAGAATCCTCCGCCCACCTTTGGACAGGCTGGGGCTCGCGGGCCCGGCGGACCGGGCGGGCCAGGCGGACCAGGCGCTCCGGGAGGCCGCGGCGCAGGTGGTGGACGAGGTATGGCCGGCGGACATACGGGACCGGCCTTCTACATTAAGGTTGCCGCGGAGTCTGATGGCACCTTTACAGTGACTAATACGCGCAACGGCTTCAGCAAGACCTACACGGCTAAGAAGTAATACGCGGCAAAAGCGAAGGCGGGCGAGACGAATCGTTTTTTTGTCAATGGCATCGCGCCGTCTTCCGGCGAAGTGATCATCGGCAGCGCCACCGCTTGTTCGAATCTAATTACGGGGACAGAGACAGACTTCGCCTTCGAACATCATTCTGCCCGTGCGGCAGGGCCGTAAGATTGAAGTATTGAGGAAAGTTCTCACCGTCGGCGGCTCGCCCTCGCATGCTTCACCGGAGGAGACAAATCCGTACGCGGATGCTCTGCGTGCGGCGTCGGTCGAACCGGTGATTCTAGCTCCGGGCGCGGCCGTTTCACTCGATGGCATGGCCGGTCTGATGTTGATGGGCGGCTCGGACGTTAACCCCGCGCGTTATGGCGAACAACGCCGCGCGGAGACGGACGATCCGGACGATCTCCGCGACGAACTGGAATTGCGCCTGATCGCCGAGGCGCTGGAACGCGATCTTCCTGTGCTTGCCATTTGCCGCGGCCTGCAGATACTGAATGTTCAGCATGGCGGTACGTTGGTGCAGCACCTGGAACCGGTGGAACGTCACCAGCGAAGAACGACGGACCTGAGTTTGCCCGCCCATGCCATCGAAATCGAGCGCGGATCGATACTGAGCCGCGTCGCGCGGGAAGTGCCGAGGTGGGAGGTCAATTCGCGGCATCATCAGGCGATCGCCCGCATGGGCAAAGGATTGCGCGTTACCGCAAGGCATCCGGACGATGGCGTGGTGGAGGCGGTGGAGCGTCCGGACAAGCGCTTTGTGGTGGGCGTGCAATGGCACCCGGAGAATCAAAGCCCGGTGCGGGCGGAGCAGGCGAGGTTGTTTCGCGCATTCGCCGACGCACTCCCATGACGGTGGACGATTTTCGGCGGCTTGCCTTGAGCCTTGAAGGTGCGGAAGAGAGCTCGCACATGGGCAATCCGGATTTTCGCGTAGGGGGCAGGATATTCGCCACCCTCGCCGCGCAGAGCCAGGGCTACGGCAACCTGATGCTTACACCCGATCAGCAGGCGGGGCTGGTCGAGGAGATGCCGGATGTGTTTATCCCCGTCAAGGGCGGATGGGGCAGAAACGGGGCGACGCATGTGCGGCTGGCTATGGCTACGAAGGATTTATTGGCCGCGGCGTTGCGTCTGGCGTGGCAGACGCGGATCGCGAAGAACGCTAAAACCCGTAAAAGCGGTCCCCGATAAGAATTTATTGAGGAGAATCCTTGCGCGCGCACTTTGATCACAGATGAGCGCCGCCCGTATCCTGATCGTGGCAGACGAGGGGTTGATCGCTTTGGACCTTAAGAAGAAGCTGGCACAGGCTGGTTATTTCGTTCCGGCGATCGCCGACAACGCCGCCACCGCCCTGCTGGCCGCGGAGAGCGTGGAGCCGTCGCTGGTACTGACGGACGTCCGGCTGCGCGGACCGCAGGATGTCATCGAAACCGCAGACCAGATTCGCCGGCGCATTTCATGTGCCGGTCGCCGCGCATAGTGAGATCAGCTTCGCCTTCGAGCCCGCTTCTTTAAGCCGGCGCGCCGCATCGATGCCATTGAGCGACGGCATGCAGATATCGGCGACTGAGGTCGGGATCGAATTGGTCCGCGGCGCCAATCGGCTCGCGCCCGTCTTCCACCGCTCCCAGCACATCGAACTCATCTTCGAGGAGCTTCTGCAAATCCGCCAGAAACATCCGTTGATCGTCGGCCAGCAGTACGCGAAGTCTCGTCATAGGGTGGTAATGTCGTTGGAGCAGGTAATAAATCCGGCCACCTCCCCGGCATCGTCGCGGATTACCCCAATGCGCAGCGAGACGAGCAGCGGGCTGCCGTCCTTATGCCTTCGCCGCTGCGCGACGTCGTTGAGATCCCTGCCACACGCGGCCGCTTCCAGAGGATTCCGAGTGCCGCGCGGGATCGCTTTCGCGCCTTGACGAAGCCAATCTGCTCGGGCTCGTTCACGATGCCATCATCACGAGCGATCGGGATGGCACGATCCATAGCTGGAACGCGGGCGCGGAGCGTGTCTATGGCTACTCTCCATCCGAAGACATCGGCCGCCCTATCGCACTGGTGTATTTTCACATCATGTTAGCGCGCCGTCAGCGCATCGTCTGTCTTTAACGCATCGTTTAACGACAAGTGGTTTGTCTCGAGCGTCGTGCCGGTCACTTGATCCAGCGAAACGCGCGCATGGGCGTAAGCCGCCCGTGCATTGATTTCCGAAGTCTGCGCCGCCACCAGCGCACGCTGCGCAACTATTAAATTACCGATGGACGATCTTCCGAAAGCGAACTTCTGCTGTTCGGCCTGCAGCAACTGCTCGTCCAGTTCCCGTGTATTGACGGCGGCAGAGTATTTCGCGCGCGCCTGGCGAAGCCCGATCAGCTGATTCGAAATCGCTACCACAATGGCGTTCGCATCCCTCTGCCCGCTGACCGCCGATTGGCGCAACTGTAACTGGTCGATCCCGTAATCCGCCTGCGCAGAGCGATTTTCCAGCGGGGCGGAAAATGACAGCGAAAGATATTCGCTGGGAAAATCGCGGCGGAAAATCTGCCCCAGCGCGGTTCCATAACCACCCGAAAAATAATTGTTGAGAGGCGCTCCCGAAGATGGCTGGTAAGTGCCGGCCAGCCCGCGATCCTGCGCCTGCGCGGTCACCGACAAACTTGGCAACAGCGGATTTGCGGTGCCGAGCGCACTGATCTCCTGCGTCTTATCGCGAATCTTCGCCATCGCCACGTCGGGCCGTTTTTCCATCGCTGTGGCCACTAGACTCCGCAATGGCGGTAAGTCATCGGTGACCGGCACCTCGATGCGATCCAACGGGACGATTGCCGCTTCATCGAACGCCGGGGACTCACTGCGGCTAAGCGCGTCCCTGAGCCTCGACTCCTGTTGCCGCACATTCGTCTGAACAATAAGAAGATCCTGGCGGCGTCCCGCAACTTCCGACTCGGCACGTGGCAACTCCACCCGCGCCACGGATCCGATCTGCACCTGCGCCCTCGTATCGTCATAAAATTTCTGTGCGATATCCAGCGCCTGTTGACGTGCCCTCAATTCGTCGTTGGCGCTTGAGAGATCCCAATAAAGATTGGTCACATTGGTCACCAGATCCGCCAACTGCGAACGAAACCTTTCGCGCGCGCCTGCCAGATTCAACTTTGCGATGCGGATGTACCGGTCGTTCAGCCTGATCCCGAGGCCCTGTAAAAGCTGATGCCGGAGATAGACGGCGAGGTACGGGCCTACCTCGGGATTGTTGACGTCGCCTGGCGAGTTTTCATGCAAATATTGCTCATAGTCCGTGATCTGGAACGTGCCCCCGCTGATCAGTCCTTCCGTCAAAACCGTGCTGTAGGTGTGCTTCGCCTGCACCAAAGCGTCGGTGCCCACCCCGATGCTGTTGGCGAAGGGCTGTGTTTGGTGCGAAAAGGACATCGTGTATTGCAGGTTGGGGTCGAGATTTGGAGTGATCTGCCCAACCTGCTGGACAGTGGTGTTGCCATTGCCGCCGGCGCCTCCCCCATTGCCGAAGCTGGCGAGTCCCGACGCCTGAATGCTTCCGACGGCGCCGAGTCCGTTATCCACGCCGGCAATTTGCGCACTGCCGCTGGGCACGCCGCGTATCGGGCCGCCGGCTTGCTGACGCTTCAATAAGGACGCGGCTCCCAGCGAATCGAAGCGTGCGATCTCAAGATCCAGATTGTTTTCGATGGCCAGCGCGATCGCGTCCTGCAGACTCAGATAAATCTTCCCCGCTCTGACCAGGCTTTCGAGGTGAGCGGAATTATTCTGCCGAACAGGTGGGATTGGGGGAGCCTCATAATCGCGCAGCATCGGAGCCTGCCCGCTGCACAACACAGGAATCAGAATCATAATGTGGGATAGGCGCTTCCCCCTGTCCATTCTTATCCTCATCGTGACTTCTCCGTCACCACCGAATCCGGAATGGCCGATTGCCGTGCCACACGTCCTGCAGCGGCCTCCTCCATCGTAATGCGATTCACCTCCAGCGTTTGCCCAACAGCCTGATCGAAAGCGATTTTGGCATGAGTGTAATTGGCCATCGATTGCAACTCCGCCGTCTGGTCCGCCGCCAGATCGTTCTGCGCCTGGATCACCAGCGTCGCATCCGCCACCGCGCCGAACTTAAATCGATTCTGCTCCGCCTCAAGATTCTGTTCCGCCAATTTGCGCGTGTTGACGGTAGTTTCATAACGTGCACGCGCTTGTTGCAGTCCGATGACATTATTCTTCACTTCGACGCCGATCTGATTCGTGACGCGCTTGAGTTGTAACTCCAGCTGGCGAACCTGCAGCGCGTCGATCGCATAGTCGGCCTGCGCCGCGCGGTTGCGAAACGGAATACTCAATGAGATGCCGGCCGAGTAGTTGGGAAAGTTCCGGCGCGCCAACTCCGAAACAAAATTCCCGTAGCTGCCCACAAAGTAAGGATCGGGTACGCCGCTCGCCCCGTTATACAGCGGATTGACGGGCCCTGACAGGCCGTTATTGGTTAATTCCGCGAAAGCGCTCAGACTGGGCAGCAAGCCATTCCTGTCTCCCTTGAGCAGAAGTTCCTTGCTCACCAGATTGATCCTGTTCTGTTCCACCTCAGGCCGGTTACTGAGCGCCTGCCTGATCAACTCGGGCGTGGGCTTCAACGTTTCCGTCTCAGGAATCTCGATATGATCCAGCGGCACGATGTGCACCTCGTCGAGCCATGCACTCTCAGCGCCAGTGCGGCTCAGAGCGTTCTTTAGAACCGTCTCCTGTTGCGCGACGTTAGTTTGTGCGATCAGCAGATTCTCTTTGGCGGTGGAAACGGCGGCGGCGGCTCGCGTCACTTCGATCGCCGCCAGAGCTCCCAGCTTCACTTCGGCCTGATTGTCCTCATACAGTTTTTGCGCCGCGGCGAGCGCCTGTTCGGCGATCCGCACGGTATCGTCGAACGTAACCAGATCCCAATAGAGATTGAGCGCCGCGGAAACCGTAGTAATTACCTGCTGCATAAGTTGCAGATCGGTGACTTTCAGATTGTTCCTGGCGACCTTGATGTTGCGGTCGTTCACTGCCAGGCCGAAACCCTGCAGCAGACTCTGCGTCACGTACAAATCCAGATAGCCGGTTATTTGCGGATTCAGGAAAGGCGTAGGACTGTTGAGAAGGCTGTGGTTGCTGTAGTAAGTCACCGTGCCCGAAGTGCCGGTCAGAAAAGTCTGCTGGTACTGGAGATAGTAATAGCGATAATCGTTGGTCAGGGCGTCGGTTTGATTCAGAGTGGTATTAGAGATAGGTGTAGTGGTGTGGCCCACCTGAAAGCCCGCGCTCAGATTGGGATCGAGATTCAGCGGTGAAGGGCCAATCCCCGTCACCACGCCCCCACCCGACGTGACACCGGCGCTCCCCAGACCGCTCGCGTTCAGGCTGACTCCCGCCGTGCTCACGCTGGTAGGACCGGCGAGTATGGGCGAGCTGATATCGCGCAAAAGATTGGTATAGGAACGCCGCTCCACTTCCCTCGCCAGCCACGGTCCGTAGCGCTGTATCTCGATATCGAGATTGTTCTCCAGCACCAGCGCGATAACATCCTGCACCGACAAGTACAGATTGCCTCCGCGAACCAGCGATTCGAGGCGCGGCGTGTTCGCCAGACGCGGAGCGGAAACGATGCGCTTCTCCAGGTGGAACGGGCGCAGCATCGGCCCCACCACGGGCGGTTCTTTGGGATTCGTGATGGTGATCTGTCCTAAGCCAACCGACCCGGCGATGGCCAGCAGCGGCAAAAGAGTCAGACGTGCCCGAAGGCGAGGAGGCATGAGTTTGCGAAGCGTATCTTTGTGCATGTGGTCAGCCAAATACCTGCGAAGGTAATTCTTTGATTGCCAACAGTATATGGGTACCTTGCCGAACGCACCGGTGTCCGCTTGCGGTAACGCGTGTCCGATTTCGGGCGGTACTAAACTGGTGAATTGTCTCCAGCCAAAGAAGAGACCGCGTTCCGGGTCCTGCTCTCGATTAGCTTTTGTCATCTGCTGAACGACATGGCCCAGTCGCTGCTCCCCGCCATTTATCCCATCCTGAAAACCTCCTTCCATCTCGATTTCGGGCAGATCGGATTAATTACGCTCACGTTTCAGGCCACCGCTTCGCTGCTGCAGCCAGTCGTCGGTGCGTACACCGATAAGCACCCGGTACCGTATTCGCTGGCGGCGGGGATGGGATTTTCGCTGTGCGGCCTGCTGCTGCTTTCTATCGCCCCCACCTTCGCAATACTTCTGTTCGCCGCGGGACTGATGGGCCTCGGATCGTCGATCTTTCATCCCGAATCGTCGCGCGTGGCGCGCATGGCATCGGGCGGGCAACACGGACTGGCGCAATCGATCTTCCAGGTGGGGGGCAACGCGGGGTCGTCCATGGGCCCCTTGCTTGCCGCCTTCGTCGTACTGCCTCGAGGGCAACGCAGCATCGCGTGGTTTTCATTAGTGTCACTGCTGGGAATCATGGTGCTGCTCAAGGTCGGAGCCTGGTACAAGGCGCACCAGAAGGAGCGCGCCAACCGGCCCCGCGCGGAACACAGGCATGCGCGGTTGCCCGCCCGCAAGGTGGCCATGTCCATAGCGATTCTGATTGCGCTCATCTTTTCGAAATATTTCTATCTGGCCAGCATCACCAGCTATTACACCTTTTACCTGATTGCCAAATTCCACCTGCCCGTGCGCAGCGCGCAGATTTATCTTTTCCTGTTTCTCGGCGCGGTGGCTGCCGGCACCGTGATCGGAGGACCGGTGGGCGATCGCATCGGGCGCAAGTATGTCATCTGGGTTTCCATTCTCGGCGTGCTGCCGTTCACGCTTCTGCTGCCGTATGCCAACCTGTTCTGGACGGCGATTCTCTCCGTGGTAATCGGACTGATCCTGGCTTCGGCGTTTTCGGCGATTCTGGTCTACGCTCAGGAACTGGTGCCAGGGCGCATCGGCATGATCTCGGGGCTCTTCTTCGGATTCGCTTTCGGGATGGCGGGGATCGGCGCCGCTGTGCTGGGCCGCCTGGCGGACGATACCAGCATCGCGTTTGTCTACCAGGTTTGCTCCTTTCTTCCCGCAATCGGGTTGCTGACCGCCTTCCTTCCCGATCTCGAAAAAACAAAAAAGCTTATAGAGGGCTTGTAAATTAACTGGCCCGAGGGCTTGTAAATTAATCGGTTACGTGCTATTTTCGAGATAGCTTTTGATACCCGCTGTTACTTCTGCCGACCTCCCACGAAACACGTCACGTAGTTCGATGATCAGTCCTGAATGAACGCCGCCGGGAATCCCAATAAGCTGGAAGAGAGATACAGATACACATGAAAGAAACAGGAACGGTGAAGTGGTTTAACGCCGCCAAAGGATTTGGATTCATTCAGCGCGAATCGGGCGAAGATGTCTTCGTTCATTTTTCCGCCATCGAGGCAAGTGGTTACCGCTCGCTCGATGAAGGCAGCAAAGTTTCATTTGTTGTAACGCGTGGACCGAAGGGCCTGCAGGCAGAACAAGTCAGCCCCGTCTAAACGCAAAACAAAATTTGACTAGCCAGGGGAAAGGGTCGGCCCGTTCGGGAGATCCTTTCCCCTTATTTGTTTCTACTGCCGCAAGCAGAGGGGGACAGGTCGGAAACCTGTCCCTACTTCGTCACTACTGTAGAGTCAGGTTCTCCTGGGCGTCGTCTTCACCCTTCTCTTCCGCTTCCGGAATCAAACAGGCCGCCGCCACCTGATCGTTCTCGTCCATACGCACCAACCGCACACCCTGCGTCGACCGGCCCGCCTGGCGGATCTCGCCTGAATCGATGCGAATCATCTTGCCATCGCGCGTGACGATCATCAGATCGGAATCCTCTTTCACGGAAAGAATCGCCACCACATTGCCGGTCTTGCGCGTGGTCTTCATATTGATCACACCCTTGACGCCGCGATTGGTGAGCCGGTAATCTGACAGCTTCGTGCGCTTACCGTAGCCGTTTTCGGAGATGGAAAGGATGAGCCCTTCTTCACCCACAACTTCCGCACCGACGATGAAATCTTCCGGCGCCAGGTCCATCCCGCGCACGCCGCGAGCCGGCCGTCCCATGGCGCGAACCTGCGCCTCACTGAAGCGGATCGCCTGGCCATCGTGCGATCCCAGGAAGATATAATCCTTGCCCGAGGTCAGACGCGCGGCGATTAATTCGTCGCCGTCGTCGATGCCGATCGCGATGATCCCGCGCGCCATCGGATTATCGAATTCCGTCAGCTCCGATTTCTTGATCACGCCGAACTTCGTCACCATCACGATGAATTGATCCGGCACGAACTTATCCACCGAAAGGAACGCCTTCACCGACTCATCCGGCTGCAAGGCGATCAGATTCGAAACGTGCTTACCTTTGCCGGTAGTGGTAGCGTCGGGGATCTCATAAATCTTCAGCCAATAAACGCGGCCCTTGTTAGTGAAGATCAGCAGGAAATTATGGGTGGACGCGACGAGGAAATATTCGACGAAATCCTCCGTGCGCGTGCCCATGCCGATGCGGCCTTTACCGCCCCGTGTCTGGCGCCGGTAGGTGTCGACGGCAGTGCGTTTCAGGTAGCCCGCATGAGTGACGGTGACCGCCATGTCTTCTACGGCCACCAGGTCTTCGAGGCGAATCTCGCCGGGATCGTCGATGATCTGCGTGCGGCGCTCGTCGCCGTAATCTTTTTTGACTTCCTGCAGTTCCTTGATGATGACATCGCGGAGAACGCTCTCGGAGCCGAGGATGGCCAGATATTCGCCGATGCGCCGCTGAATATCGGCCAGTTCGTTGGCGATCTTCTCCTGCTCCATGCCGGTCAGCCGCTGCAACTGGAGCTCGATGATGGCTTGCGCCTGTTTCTCGCTGAGCTGGCGCAGCGGTTCGGTGGCGCCCGCGGCCATCAGATAAACGTTATTGAATGCGAACTGCGTGGAAGCCGCCATCAGCGAATCGCGCGCGTCTTTGGGCGATTTCGCGGCGCGGATCAGACGGATCACTTCGTCGATATTGTCGAGTGCCAGACGGAAGCCGAGCAGGATATGCTCGCGTTCGCGCGCTTTACGAAGTTCGTAATCGGTGCGCCGCCGCACCACATCCACGCGGTGCTCGATGAAGTACTTGATGGTGCTGATGAGACTCAGCTCGCGCGGCTGGCCGTTAACGATCGATAGATTGATAATGCCGAAGCTGATCTGCAGCTGCGTGTTCTTATACAGGTTGTTGAGGATGACGTCGGCCTGCTCGCCGCGCTTCAGTTCGAACACAATGCGCATGCCGTCGCGATCACTCTCGTCGCGAATCTCAGAAATGCCTTCGATCTTTTTCTCGTTGACCAGCGCGGCCGCGTTTTCGATGAGCCGCGACTTGTTCACCTGGTAAGGAATCTCGGTGACGATGATGTGTTCGCGATCCTTGCCCATCGGCAGAATCTGCGCTTTGGCGCGGATCTTGAGACTGCCCCGCCCCGTGCGAAATGCATCCTGAATGCCCTGGCGGCCGAGGATGTAACCGCCGGTGGGAAAATCCGGCCCCTGCACGATTTTGCAGATCTCATCGAGCTGGGTCTCGGGTTTGCGGATCAGCAGAATGGTAGCGTCGATAATCTCCCGCAGGTTGTGTGGCGGGATGTTAGTCGCCATGCCCACCGCGATCCCCGACGACCCGTTGACGAGCAGATTGGGGACGCGCGTCGGGAGCACTTCCGGCTCCATCTCACTGTCGTCGAAGTTCGGCCGGAAGTCGACCGTCTCTTTGTCGATGTCCTCCAGCAGCGCCGTGGCAATCCAGGAAAGTCTCGCCTCGGTGTACCGGTAGGCCGCCGGCGGATCGCCATCCACCGAACCGAAATTCCCCTGGCCGTCGATCAGCGGATAGCGCATGCTGAAGGGCTGGGCCATGCGTACCAGCGAATCGTAGACCGAGGCATCGCCGTGCGGGTGAAATTTACCCAGCACCTCGCCCACGATCTTGGCGCACTTACGCGTGGGGCGATTGGGCGCGAGGCCCATCTCGTTCATCCCGAACAGAATGCGCCGATGGACGGGCTTCAGACCGTCGCGGATATCGGGCAGCGCGCGGCCCACGATCACGCTCATGGCGTAATCGATATACGACCGCTTCATCTCGTCTTCGATGTTGATCGGTACGTGGCTTCCGCCGCCTTCGGCGCCGGGAAGCAAAGGATTCTGGGGAGGCGGGGGAGGACCCTGCGGTGGATTACCCTGATCAGCCATGTCTTTTTGGTTAAGTCTTAGTTTAGCATGGAGTTAGGCGCGTTTCCCAAGCTCTCGCAGGGCGATTTTCGGGGCGTTGTGGAAATAATTGCGGTACTATCGGACAGGCCATGAATCCGGCGATGCTGAACAATCCGTTCGTGCAGGTCGCGTTGCCGATCATGTTCACGATCCTGATCGCCAGCTGGTTCAATAATAAGGGCCTGGACGGCGTCAATCGCCGCATCGACGATCTGCGCTCCGATATGAATAAGCGTTTCGATGATGTTAACCGTCGCGTTGACGAACTGCGCGCCGACATGAACGACCGCTTCGGTGAGGTTAACCGTCGCCTCGACCGTATTGAAGACACCCTCAAATCTCACAGCACCAAAATCGCCTCCCTCGAAGAGCGCGTTTCCCCACTTGGGCGCCGCTGAACCACCAAATTTCCCCTACCGTCCGGGCCCGCGCGGGTATAAAATCGCCTCCATGAAGCATGTGTGGTTACGTATCGCCGCCCTCGGGATCGCCGCGATCCTGCTCACCGCCGCTTACAAGCGCGCCGAAACCTCTTCCGTAATGGCCGACGCCGCCAACCATTTCCTCGATTCCCTTTGGGCCGATCAGAAAGCCAAGGCAACCTACACCTTCGCCGACGATGAGCGCTTCGACTGGCATTTCATCCCCAAGCTGCGCAAAGGCCTCTCTTTCGGCGAAATGCAGCCCTTCCAGAAGACCCTCGCCACCGCCTTGCTCGCCGCCGGTCTCAGCCAACAGGGTCTCATCAAGGCCGAAACCATTCGCAGCCTCGACCAGATGCTGCTCCTGCTCGAGCAGGGCGCCGGCCCCAACCGCCGCGATCCCGATAATTACTACGTCACAATCTTCGGCACGCCCTCCGCCACCGGCACATGGGGATACCGCGTCGAAGGCCACCATCTGAGCCAGAACTACACCATCGTCAACGGCAGGATTGCCGATTCGCCCAGCTTCTTCGGCTCGAATCCGGCGGAGATCAAGACGGGTCCGCGTAAAGGCCTCCGCGTGCTCGCCGCCGAAGACGATTACGGCTACGAAATGATCGAGTCGCTCGACAAAGCCCAGCAGGACACCGCCGTGGTCGATAAGAAGGCGTTGGGCGATATCATTACCATGGCCTCGCGCAAGGCCGCGCTGAACGGCGCGCCGAACGGTCTGGCAGCGTCGAAAATGACGGCGGCGCAGTACGACAAACTGATGTCGCTCGTCGAAGTCTATGCCGACAACATGCCCGATCAGCTCGCTCAGCACCGCATGGAGATCGCTCGCAAACAGCCGAAGGACGCCACCTTCTTCGCCTGGACCGGCGCCGTGCCGCGTGGTGGCCCCCACTACTACCGCATCCAGACTCCCGCCTACCTGATCGAGCTCGACTGCACACAGGACAACGCCAACCACATCCATTCCGTCTGGCGCGATTACGAGAACGACTTCGGCCTCGATCTCCTCAAAATGCATTACGACGCCGACCACAAGTAAAATAGAGAGATCGGATCCCTGCCTCTTTCCCGGCGCGATTTTCTGGCCATCGCCGCGGCGGGCCGCCTCTCCGGTCCGGAGTGGCTCCATTACCCAGACCCCGCTACCGAGCTCGACGTTGTCCGCCTGACGTTTCCTTCTTTCGAAAGCGGCCTGACAGCCCCGCACCTGCGCCAGTTCAGCCGCCGCAGCGATGCCCTGCTCTACTGGAGCGACCGCACGGGTACCCGCCAGGCCTATCGTCTCGACCTCAAAGCCGGCACTTCGAAGCAGTTGACCGACGCCGCCGCGCTCGATCCCTTCAGCCTGTCTCTATCTCCCGACGAGAAGGCTTTCTATTTCTTCGATGGCCCGGCGCTCAACGCTACCTCGCTCCCCAACCTCCAGACGAAGATCATTTACACGCTTCCGGAAGGTTCCGCGCGCATGGGGATGTCGGTCGCCGCCGACGGTTCAGTGCTGTTCGCAGAGGGTAAACCGGGCGACTGGCGCATCGTTCGAATCGCTTCAGCCCACTCGACACCCATCATAAGAGCAGACACGGAGATCGATCTGCTCCTCGCCCGGCCGCGCCGGCCCCAGATCTTCTACCGTGCAGGGGGCGCGTTGTGGCTCGTCAACAACGACGGCTCCGCAAAACAGCCGATCCGCTTCGAACCCGGCCAGATCGGCGAGGTTCTCTGGACCCCATCCGGCCGCACCCTGATATACCTCTACATCCCGGACGATGCTAAGCAACTGATCGCCCTGCGGGAAAATTCCCCCGAGGAAAATTCCGATAAACAGATCGCCCGCACCAGCCAGTTCGCCACCGTATCCCCTAACGGCGATGCGTCGGTTTTCACCGGAGCCAGTCGCAGTAAAGCCTCAGCCTATGTCCTCATCCTGCTGCGCGTCACCCGCCGCGAACTCACCCTTTGCGAGCACCATGCTTCCGACCCGGCCATGGTCTCGCCCGTCTTTTCGCCTGACAGCCAAAGCGTTTTCTTCGTCAGCGACCGGCATGGCAAGTCGGCCATCTACCGAGTTCACGTCGAGAAATTCGTGGAAGCAACTGCCGAAGACGAAAAATAAATCTTTCGCGATCCGCACTTTCGACTAGAGTGTTCGAGATATTCCGCCGATATAGGTTTGAATAGCACATTAGATGCTGCTTTCGGAGGAATAGGTTGATGTTAACCAGTGGGTATCTCGCTCGGCGGATATTTCTGCCTGCGGCATTTATTCTTGCACCGGTGATCGCCTTCGCGGCGGTAGAGGACAGAATTCACGGGCCTGTCGATACGGACCACACCGTCGTCCTCCGTGGAAACATTCAGCCCCGTGCGCTCGCTCAGGACGATCAAGGCTCGCTCGATCCATCCACCAACATCGGCGGCGTACGCATGGTTCTCAAGCTGTCCGGTCAGCAGTCGGCGGAGCTGGAAACTCTTCTCGAACAACAGCGCGATCCCGCTTCGCCCGAATTTCACAACTGGCTGACTCCCGAACAATATGGAGAGCGTTTTGGAGCCAGCCAGCGCGATATCGCCACACTCACTTCATGGCTTGAATCCCAGGGATTCGCTATAGAACAAGTGGCGCGCGCGCAAAACTGGATCACCTTCAGCGGCACTGCGGGCCAGATTGCCCAGGCGTTTCATACTGAGCTTCATCGTTACCAGGAAGGCAACGAAATTCACTTCGCCAACGCTGCCGAGCCTTCCATACCTGCCGCTCTGGCCGACATCGTGAGCGAACTGCGCGGCCTCGACGATTTCAAGCCCAGACCGCCGCACAAGCAGCTCGCCGCGCCCGACTACACCACCTCGAGCGGATCGCACTACCTCGCCCCGGACGATTTCGCCACCATTTACGACATCACGCCGCTCTACACCGCCGGATTCAACGGCACCGGCCAGAAGCTGGTAATCGCCGGCCAGACCGACATCAACATGTCGGACATCAGCACGTTTCGAAAAACGTTTAATCTGCCCACCAATCTCCCGCAAGTGGTTCTCACGGGACCGGATCCCGGCGTTAGCCAGGGCGACCAGGTGGAAGCCGATCTGGATCTCGAATGGGCCGGCGCCGTAGCACGCAACGCCACCATCATCTTCGTCAATTCTCAGAACGTCATCGAATCCGTCCAATATGCCATCGATCAGAATCTGGCGCCCGTGATCAGCATGAGTTACGGAGGATGCGAAAAAGGTTCACCATCGAGCTACCGAACTATGGCGCAGCAGGCCAATGCCGAGGGCATTACATGGATGAATTCGTCGGGCGATTCCGGCGCCGCAGGCTGCGATTTCGATGTGAAGTTCGCAACCAATGGACCCTCTGTTACCTTTCCCGCCGACATCCCGGAGATTACGGCCGTGGGCGGTACTGAATTCAATGAAGCTGGCACAGGTTGGAACGGCAAGAACTCTGCCAACCTGGCTTCGGCCACCGGCTATCTTCCCGAGATCGCCTGGAACGACACACCTCTCGGAAACGGCATCGGCGCAACCGGCGGAGGCGCAAGCCTTCTCTTCTCCAAACCCTGGTGGCAGGCCGGTCCTGGCGTTCCCAACGACCAGGCCCGTGATGTGCCCGATGTCGCTCTGGCGGCCTCGGCAGATCACGATGGCTATCTTCTGTGCTACGACGGCGCCTTGCTGGCCGTGGGCGGAACCTCCGCTGCGTCACCGACATTTGCCGGCATAGTCGCGCTGATCAACGAGTACGTAGCTTCCAAAGGCACGCAGGCCAAGCCGGGTCTCGGCAACATCAATCCCAATTTGTACGGCCTCGCGCAGAATTCGACCGGCGTCTTTCACGACATCGTGGCGGGCAACAATATGGTCCCCTGCACCGTCGGCAGCACCGGATGTTCCGCCGGTTCCTTCGGCTACAGCGCTGGCCCGGGCTACGATCAGGCCACCGGCCTGGGCTCTGTCGATGCGTACAATCTGGTCACCAAATGGAGCAGTTACACACCTGGCGTCGGCACCACCATGACGCTCTCAGCCAGTGCAGCCAGTATCGCGTCCACTGCAACCACTACGCTCACGGCAACCATTTCGGCCGTCAACACGACTACTGTTCCAACCGGTTCCGTTACGTTCTCCGTCGGCACATCATCGCTGGGATCGTCCGCCGTGACAGCCGGGAAGGCAACTCTGGCAGTGAAAGGCAGCGCCCTCGCCGCCGGCGCCAACTCCATTGAGGCCAGCTACGCACCGACAGGAAATTTCTCGAGCTCCACGGCATCCACCACGGTAACCGTAACCGCCCCGGCCGTGGCGACCACGACTACCCTCGCGGCCAGCCCCGTGAGCATTGCGTCAACCGCGACCACACAGTTGACAGCGACGGTTAAGCCTGCAAGCGGCACCACCGCGCCCACCGGCATCGTCACCTTCACCGTAGGAACGGCTTCGCTGGGGACCGCCACGCTCACCGCGTCGGGCTCGTCCGCGACCGCAGTGTTGACTCTCAGTGGGAGCAAACTTTCGATCGGAACTAACAGCATCGGCGCCAGCTATGCCGGAGCCACCGGCTTCTCCGCCTCGGCTGCGTCGCCGATTACGCTCACCGTCACCGCACCGCTGCCGGCCACCACCACTGCCGTTACGGCAAATCCGGCCACCATCGCGGCAGCAGCATCCACACTTTTAACCGTCACCGTAAAGCCCGCCACCGGCAACACCGCACCCACAGGCAGTATTGCCTTTACGACGGGAACCACGTCGCTCGGATCCGCTGTCCTCGCAACCGGAACCGCCTCGCTTACCGTTAAAGGATCGAGCCTCGCCGCGGGAGCCAACATCATCACCGCGACATACAGCGGCGCCACCACCCTGGCTGCTTCCTCGGGAACCGTGACCGTCACCGTCACTGTACCGCCGACCGCTACCACCACCACGGTCGCCGCCAGCGTGGCGAGCATCCCGCCCACCGGGAGCACTCAGTTGACCATCACCATCAAGCCCGCGACTGGCACCGCCGCACCAACCGGAAGCGTCACCCTCGGCTTCGGAACCGCCTCGCTCGGATCCGCACCCTTGACGCCATCCGGCTCGAACGGTGTCGCCACGATCGCGGTCAATGGATCTTCGCTCAAAACGGGCGCCAACACCATTGCCGCCAACTACGTTGCCACGGGAAATTTCACCAGTTCCTCCGGCTCGACGGTAATCACCGTGACGCCTCCGCTGCCCGCAACCACCACCTCGGTTACGGCCAACCCAGCCACCATTGCTCAAATCGCAACCACGCAATTAACGGCCTCGGTTAAGCCCGCGGCCGGAACCACCGCACCCACCGGGACCGTCACCTTCTCCCTTGGAACCACGGCACTCGGAACCGCGACTCTGGCCGCCGCAGGAGCAACCGCCAGCGCTTCACTGACCGTTAAGGCATCCAGCCTCGCCGCAGGCGCCAATACCATTACGGCGACATATGGCGGAAGCGGCACCTTCGCCGGCTCAACTGCATCGGCAACCGTCACCGTCACTACGCCCGCCTCCAATGTTGTCGCCACCGCGACGCCACAGTCGTCGGGAGCGCAAGTTGGGTGGGGAGTGAAAGTTCAGCTCCAGGAAACGGCGGGCACCGCCACAACACTTACCGGATTCGCCATTAACGGCACCGACTTCACACCCGCTATCGCCGGCTTCTTCGGCAGCACGCAGCTCCCGGCGAACGGAACCCTCACCGCCAATCTGATTATTCAGTGGCTGCCTCTCCCGGCGAACATCGTGTTCAGCTTCACCGGAGTCGACGCCAGCGGCCGCAAGTGGTCGCAAAGCGTCTCCATAGCCACCACGACTAGTGTCGGCGCAGCAAAACGATAAATCGCCCCGCCGCGACGCGAACGCCGAAGTCTGCATAAAGACTCAGGCGTTTGTCGTCGCCCGCGCATTCGAGACACACAATCGCACAGGGCGCCGCGGAGACTGAAGGCGCATACCGGCCCGAAGCATTCGTTACTCCTGAATGAACGAACTCTACTCGCGGATTTCGCTCGCGCAGCAATGCCTGCAGAGGATACTCCAGCTGAAAATCCGTAATGTCGATGCCCACCGTATTGCAGTCCGACCGCGCCAGCAAATCCACCGTCTTCAGATAAGACTCCCGGTTGTCCCACTGCGTCATGTCCGCAAAATACTGCATCTCTCTCGAAACATGAAGCACGCTGCGCGGCCCTTTCAACGGTCGCACCCAGTTTTCGACCACGGCGGAACGCGCATTACTCAGCAGAAACACGCACAGCGCAACCTGCATCCAAACGCGGGATCGTTCCAGCGCCACCCCAACCAGCGGCGCACCCAACACGAAAAGTGGCAGCAGTAATCGCGCGAAGAACGGCTGCCATTTCAAATACCCGCAGAACGCGATGCAGGAACAGACCAGCCCCAACGCGTAAAGAACCCCGACCAAATCGCGCCGCCATACCAGTACGCAAACTGCCACGAAAAGAACTGCCAGCTGCCATCGATTCGGCGCATTAGCTTCATGATTGGCATTGACCGGAGGTCCATACGAACTGCCATGCCACGTAGTCGCCGGATCGTTCACATCGATGCCCAGACCCCGGTGCGCGGCCAGAACCAAACCATAGACCCCCTGGTTCCATCCACTGCTGCGCGCACCCATCTGATCCGCCAGATTGCGCATAACATTCGAAGCCGTCTCACGCCACCCGAAATTCTCGTTGCGCCATCGATACACCCCATCGCCCTGCGCGGAATCGAAGCCCATTACCGATCCGCTCAATTGGTAGTTGCGAACATACTGCGGCGCATTGATCCCCAGCGCCACGCCGACCACCACCACCGCGAGCATCGCCACGCGCTTAAGCGAAGCGCTGCCACCCGCAATCAAAATCGCTGCGATCGAAAAGGGAGCGAAAAGGTAAGCCGTGGCCTTCGTCAGCAGTGCGAAACCCAGCGCCCCGCCCAACCACAGCGGGTCGCTCATTCGGCCCTCCCGCGCCACCCGCAATGCGAACCAAACCGCCGCCACCAGCCACATCGCCAGGAAATAATCGTTCTTCGCTCCGGAACTCGCCAATATTCCAGCCGGCAGCGTAGCGCAGAACAACGCCGCCATAGCCTGCCCGCGACTCCCCGCGCCCAGCGCCTTCGCCACCGCCGCAACACCCACCACACTCGCCAGCGACGCGAACCACTGCACGAAATTGATAAACCGATCGCGGCCCGACAGCACATACGTCTGCAGCATCAGGTATTCAGCCAAAGGCTGCAGCATAATCTGGTTGAAGTAGGGTGTCGGGAAATACCGGACGCTTGCCTGCTCAGCCCAGTAAACGACACGCGGCATGTGATAAGCCATCGCATCCGCGCTGTTGGGAGGACTTAATGCCGCTGTGACCGCGGTCAAAGTCAGGATGACCGCAATACCGGCCACGCACAAACCAACCACCCAATCGAATCGGAAGCCTGGGAAGCACGGCCGCCTGCCCATCGCCACCATCGCCGTGGCAGCCGCCAGCCACCAAACAAGCAGAGGACCGAGCCGGATCTGATGAAACGCCCCCAACAACTCCGTCGCAAGGAACAACGCTGCGCCAAACAGGACCAGCCGCCGCATGGGAATCAGTACAGCGTATCATCGATAATGTCAGCCAAAATGGAAGACGCCACCATTCGACCCAGCATGAAAACCGTATGGGCCGCCTACGCCCTTGCGGTCATCGTCATTGTCGCCGGCATATGGGCGGTTTACACCTACGCGCCGGACCAGCCCCACTGGCTCTACCTCATCCCGTTCGTCGCCCTGCTGCCGCCACTGAACATGCATCTGAAGCGCCGTCTCGTCACCCTGCGCTTCCACGACGATCATCTGACTCTCGAAACCGGCTTCCTCTCGACCACCCGCCGCACCGTCGACATGGCAAAGATTCAGGACGTGACCGTGCAGCAGACCCTTGGGCAACGCCTCCTCGGCGTGGGCAACCTGCGCCTCGAAACGGCGGGCGAGAGCGGCTCCATATCGATCGCCAATCTGGATCGTCCACGCCAGATCGCCGACGCCATCATCAACACCTCCAAAAAGTCCCGCCACCCCTTCTAAGGCCTGATCACTTATACGCGCGGAGACCCCCGGTCAGGATGGTTTGAAGTCCAGCGTCGGTTTGGAGCAGGAGGAAGCCGTTGGCGTCGAGGCCGGCGGTCACTCCTTCGATTCGGCCATCTACGGTCACGGCCTTGCCTCGTACATAGGTGGACCTCGCTTCAAACTGCTTCAGGATCTCCGGTGGGGACAGTGCCGCGTGGCGCAGCGATTCCGCTATCACTCGATTCAGCAGCGTTTCTTTATCGTGGTCTTTTCCGGTTTCGATTTTCAGTGAGGTCGCGATTGCGGCCAGGTCTTCGGGGAAGCTGGACTGGTTGACGTTAATTCCGATACCGGCTATTAACGCACCGCCTTCGGCCGATTGCACGAGTATGCCGGCCAGCTTGCGTTCGTTGAGCATTACGTCGTTGGGCCAGCGGAGGTCGGTGGTAACTCCGGTAAGGTCGTCTACGCTTCGTTGGACGGCCAGGCCGAGCGCCATGGTCAGTGCCGGCGACGGTGCGGTCGGGAGGCGCAACACCATCGACAGATAGAGTCCGCCTGGCGATTCGGAATGCCAGGAGTGTCCGTGACGGCCAATGCCTCCGGTCTGACGTTCGGCAACTATCGCCGTTCCGTGGGGCTCTCCGTTGGCCGCCAGAACAGCAGCGTCTTTCATCGTCGAGGTAGTCGTAAATAGACGGACGATCACAGGAGTTCGAGGCGGAAACTGACATCCACGGCGCGTGCGGAGTGAGTGATGGCTCCGACCGATACAAAGTCGGCGCCGCTTTCGGCGTAGTTGCGGACGTTATCGAGATTAATGCCGCCGGACAGTTCGACTTTGGCGCGTCCGGCGATTAAGCGCACCCATTCCTCGGCTTGCTGCGGCGACAGGTTGTCGAGGAGCAAATGATCGGCTCCGGCTTTCAGCGCTTCATCGAGCTCCTCTGTGGTTCTGACTTCGATCTCTATCGGCAAGCCGGATTGGCGCGCATTTTCCATAGCCTGAGGGACTCCTCCGGCGGCTGCGATGTGATTATTCTTGATAAGAATGGCATCGTACAGGCCCATCCGATGGTTAGTAATTCCTCCGGCTTTGGCTGCCGCTTTCTCAAGAATTCTCAGCCCTGGCGTGGTCTTGCGGGTGTCGAGTACTTTGCAATTCGTTCCTTCCACCAGCGCGCTGAATTGGTTCGCCAGGGTGGCGACTCCGGAAAGGCGCTGCAGAAAATTCAGGGCAACTCGTTCGCATTCGAGCAGGGTTCGGGCGCGGCCGGTTACGTTGGCTATGCGATCTCCTTCGTGGAGATGATCTCCGTCCTGGCGGAGGATTTCGAGACCACTGATGCCCCCTCGAATTTCGTAGATTATGGGGAGGATTTCGCTTCCGGCCAGGATCAGCGTTTCTCTCGCCAGGAAGTGTCCCGCGGCTTGACGATCCTCGGGTATGCAGGCCTGAGAAGTGATATCTCCCGTTCCAATGTCTTCCTCAAGGGCCTGTCGGACTATGTCAACGATCTTAGAGGGCATTCAGTTTGGCCAGTTGAGTTTCGTATTCAGCTAACTTGGCTTTAATGGAATCGATTACTTTTGCCGGCGCCTTGCTCATGAACGTCTCGTCGCTGAGTTGGCGGCGCGAGTTAGCGATGTTCTTTTCGAGTTGATCCTTTTCTTTTTCGTTGCGTTTGCGCTGGGCTTCGATCTGGCCCGTCGGGACATCGATTGACAAATCGAAATCTGTTGTCGACCGTACAGCGCCGGTCTTCGGCACTTCTCCAATGATGAAGGTGACTCCCGATAAGCGGCGAATAGTTTCGACCGGCACTTCAATCGAAATGTGGCCGTGGAGTGGCTGCCTGGGATCGAGGCCAAGATCTGCCCGAAGATTTCGTGCGGCACGGACGATGTCCTGCAGGAGGCCGATTTCAGCTTCGGCGGCTGGGTCGTGGAGCTTTGGGTCATACTGCGGATAAGCCTGGAGAGAAATCGATCCTTCGTTGCCCAGACGATGCCAGAGTTCTTCGGTGATGAAAGGCATCACGGGATGCAGCAGGCGCAGAGTGGCTTCGAAAACAACCGGGATGGTGCTCCAGTTTCCGCCGATCTTGGTGAGCTCGATGTACCAATCGCAGAAATCGTCGTAGATGAAGTGCCAGATAGTTTGTGCGGCGTCGTGATAGCGATAGGTCTCGATGGCTCGGTTCATGTCTCGCGCGGCGTTGTTAAGCCGGGACCAGATCCAGCGATCCTCGAGAGGGGGAATGGGCGGGGCGGAAACCTGCCCCACGTTCATGAAGATGAAGCGGGCGGCGTTCCAGATTTTGTTGGCGAAGGCTCGTGAACTATCCAGGCGGTCTGGTGAGAAAACGATGTCGGTGCCTGGGGCGGCTCCCGTGAGCAGGGCCATGCGTACGGCGTCGGTTCCATACTCTTCGGTCACCACGAGCGGATCGATCACGTTGCCCTTCGTCTTCGACATCTTTTGCTTTTCGGCATCCCGTACGAGGCCGTGGATATAGACCTTGCGAAACGGCACGTCGCCCATAAATTCAATGCCGAGCATGGCCATGCGGGCGACCCAGAAGAAGAGAATATCGAAGCCGGTAATGAGCAGCGACGTGGGGTAGAAATGCTTCAGATCTTCCGTCTGGTCCGGCCATCCGAGCGTGGAGAAAGGCCACAGGCCGGAGCTGAACCAGGTGTCGAGCACATCGGTATCCTGGCGAACCGGGCCGGCGCATTTCGGGCAGGTGATTACGTCGGTGCGTGACACGATGGTCTCGTTGCAGGCGTCGCAATACCAGGCGGGGATACGATGACCCCACCAGAGCTGACGCGAAACGCACCAGTCGCGGATGTTGTGCATCCACTCATTCCAGGTCTTGACCCAGTTTTCAGGGACGATTTCGATACGCTTCTCGTCGACGGCGGCGATGGCTTTGGCGGCCAGCGGCCTGGTGCGCACGAACCATTGCTTGGAAACCAGCGGTTCCACGACGGTCTTGCTGCGCGAGCATTTGCCGATGCTCAGCACGTAATCCTCAATCTTTTCGATGAGACCCAGCGCCTGCAGATCTTCGACGACGCGCTTGCGGGCTTCATAGCGATCGAGCCCGGCGTATTTGCCTCCGGCTTTGGTGATTTTCCCGTCTTCGTCGATGACCTGAATCAGCGGCAGGTTGTGGCGTTTGCCGGCTTCGAAGTCGTTAGGATCGTGGGCAGGGGTGATCTTGACCACGCCGGTGCCAAATTCGGGATTGGCAATGTCGTCGAGGATAACCGGAATCTCCCGGCCCATCAACGGCAACGTAACGGTGGTCCCGTGGAGGCTCAGATAGCGTTCGTCTCGCGCATTGATGGCGATGGCCGTGTCGCCCAGCATGGTTTCCGGGCGCGTAGTAGCAACAACAAAAGGACCGTAACGGATGTGCCACAGATGGCCGGCGGTTTCCTCGTGGACGGTTTCGAGATCCGAGATGGCGGTCTTGCACCCCGGGCACCAATTGACCATGTACTCGCCGCGGTAGATGAGGCCGCGCTCGTAGAGGCTGACGAAGGTTTCGCGGACGGCGCGCGAGAGGCCGGGATCGAGCGTGAAGCGTTCGCGCGACCAGTCGCAGGAGGCGCCCAGGCGGGTCATCTGACGCTTGATGGTGCCGCCGGATTCGGCTTTCCACTGCCAGACGCGGGCTTCAAAAGCTTCGCGGCCGAGATCGCGGTAGTCGATTCCCTGCTCTGCCAGTTGGCGCGAGACGACCATCTGTGTAGCAATGCCGGCATGATCGGTGCCCGGCAGCCAGAGCGTGTTGTAACCACGCATGCGATGCCAGCGGACGGTAACGTCGATCTCGGTGTGCTCCAGCATGTGGCCCATGTGGAGCGAACCAGTGACGTTGGGAGGCGGAATGACGAGTGAAAAAACCGGTTTACCAGGCTCGAATGTGGCTTGGTAGAGGTTAGTTTCGACCCACCATTGAGCCCAGTGCGGTTCGAACCGCTGGGGCTCGTAAACTTTGTCTAATTGCATGGGGAATCTTCAGTTTAGCGCCTGAAGTCCGGCGGATCGATCGGCAGAATAACCGCAACGAGGAAGCCGGGCGGAGATTTGATATAGCCAGGCGCCGGTTCCTGCAGGGCTTGGTTGATATGATCGGCAGCAATATGAAGCTCTTGTTCGCAGCGATAACGATGGTCGCGGCTATGATGGCGCAGCAGCCCCAGACGATGCCGCAGGATATGCAGACGATTCCGCTTTGGCCCGGCCAGGCTCCGGGCGCGCAGGGGACCGAGGATCGCGATATCCCCACCCTTACGGTCTACCTGCCGCGTAATTTACCCCGCGCTGGCGCGCCGGGCATGACCGCGATTATCGTGTGCCCCGGCGGCGGTTACGTGAACCTCGCCATGAATCACGAAGGGCGCCAGGTGGCGAATTACCTGAACTCGCTGGGCATCGCCGCGTTCGTGCTGAAGTACAGGCTGGGGCCACGCTATCACCATCCTGTGGAACTTGGGGATGCGCAACGGGCTCTGCGTATGGTGCGCTCGAAAGCGGCCGATTGGCACATTGCTTCGGATCGCATTGGCATTATGGGATTTTCGGCGGGGGGACATCTGGCGTCTTCGTTATCAACCCACTTCGATGCCGGGAACGCCGGCGCGGCGGATGCCATCGACCGCGCGAATTGCCGTCCGGACTTCGCGGTGCTCGGCTATCCGGTAATCTCGATGGTCGCTCCGTGGACGCATCAGGGATCGCGGAAAGCGCTGCTGGGAGATAATCCGGATCCCGACCTGGCGAAGAGCCTGTCGGGCGAACTGGCGGTGACCGCGCAGACTCCGCCCACATTTATTTTTCAAACCAATGCCGATACCACGGTTCCCGCCGAAAACAGCATCTATTATTTCCTCGCGCTGCGCAAAGCAGGCGTGGCGGCGGAGATGCACGTGTTCCAGAGGGGACCGCATGGCATGGGCCTCGGCGAAGGCGATTTTGCGCTGGCTGAATGGCCCAGGCTCCTCGCGAACTGGCTGCGCGTGAATTCGTTCCTGAAGTAACCTGTTAATTCATGCCAGGAATTCTTGAGGGAAAAACGGCGGTCGTCTCGGGCATCGCCAATAAGTGGAGCCTTGCTTATGGGATCGCCGAATCCTTTGCGCGCGAGGGAGCGTCGCTGGTACTGACTTATCTGAATGAGAAGCAGCGCGACACCATCGCGTTCATCACAGGCGAACTGCCGGTGGCGAAATTGCTGCCCTGCGACGTGACGAAGGACGAAGAAATTACGGCACTGACGGATTCTCTGCGCGAGTTGGGCAGGCCGGTCGACGCGCTTGTGCACAGCCTGGCTTTCGCCAATCGCGAAGATTTGAGCCAGCCGTTTGTCGAGACCGGCCGCGACGGATTCCTGCTGGCGCAGAACGTGAGCGCGTATTCATTCGTCGCCATGGCGCGCGCGGTGGCGCCGGTGATGACCAACGGCGGGTCGATCATGACGTTGACTTATCTCGGCTCGGTGCGTGTGCGGCCGAATTACAACGTAATGGGCGTGGCGAAGGCCGCGCTCGAAGCGTCGATGCGATATCTGGCGAACGATCTGGGTCCACAGAAGATTCGCGTGAATGC
Organism: Terriglobia bacterium; assembly: GCA_963719785.1. Taxonomy (GTDB): domain Bacteria; phylum Acidobacteriota; class Terriglobia; order Bryobacterales; family Bryobacteraceae; genus BOG-234. Next base: position 5,796 of record CAVRCX010000013.1, on the reverse strand, counting down.
GATTTCGGCGGGCGCTGTGAAGACGGCCTCGGCGCGCGCGGTGAAGGATCTTTCGGTGATGCTCGATGCCACCAAAGAGCACTCGCCGCTGCGGCATGTTACGGAACCGGGGGAGGTGGGCGATGCCGCCGCGTTCCTCGCGAGCGATCTGAGCCGCGGGATCACCGGGAATGTGATTTACGTGGATTCGGGGATGCAGCTGCTGTAGAGCCGCTGTAGTTATGGCGGAGAGGGGGGGATTCGAACCCCCGGTAGAGCTTTAGACCCTACGACGGTTTAGCAAACCGCTGCTTTCGACCACTCAGCCACCTCTCCGTTGTTTTTGGGGCCTGAATTCAACTACTTGCGGTCCTAGTCACTATACCATATGGTCTTCGGCATGGGCTTTCCGGAGCGCCAGCGCGTTCATGCAATAGCGCAGCCGGCTCGGGGGCGGTCCATCGGGAAAAACGTGTCCCAGATGCGCATCGCAGGTGTTGCAGACGGTTTCGACGCGCGTCATCCCGAACTCGTTATCCAGATGATAGGCGATGGCGTTTTCCTTCACCGGCTGGGTGAATGATGGCCATCCTGTGCCGGAATCGAATTTTTCCGTCGCGTCGAAAAGCACCGTGTCGCAGCATACGCAGGAATAGATCCCCGGTTCGAACAGATTGCACATGGGCGAGCTGAAAGCCCGCTCGGTGGCGGCTTCGCGCGTCACACGGTATTCGGCGGGGCTCAACTGGCTGCGCCATTCCGCTTCCGTCTTCACCACCTTGTGATCGGGTGCTGGATTGCCTTTCCTGGCAAACTCCATTACTTCATTCCACTTCAGCATGGTTCGGATTCCCTCCTTTCTGTATGATGCGCCGTATAGTCTTATAGAGTCATGGCAATCGCACAACAAATCGACTTCCTGAACTGCGTGGGCGGGGACTGGCGGCCCGGCCACTCGTCCGAGACCTTCGAGGTTTTCAATCCGGCCACGGCGGAGGTGCTGGCCCGCGTGCCCATGGCGGACGCGTCGGATGTCAATGCCGCTGTAGGCGCAGCCTCGGCCGCCTTCCCGGATTGGCGCCGCACTCCTCCGCAGAACCGCATCCAGTTCCTTTTCAAATTCAGGGCGCTGCTCGAACAGCACGGGGACGAGATCGCGCGCCTGATCACCCAGGAGAACGGCAAGACGTTCGTGGAATCGCGAGCCGAACTGGCCCGCGGGATCGAAAACGTGGAGGTGGCGTGCGGCATCCCGACGCTGATGCAGGGCTATAACCTCGAAGACATTGCGAGCGGCCTTGATGAGACGATGATCCGGCAGCCGCTGGGCGTGGCTGCGGCCATTGTGCCGTTCAACTTCCCGGCCATGATCCCGCTGTGGTTTCTGCCTTATGCCATCGCTTGCGGCAATACTTTCGTGCTGAAGCCTTCGGAGCGCGTGCCGCTCACTTCGCGCCGGCTAGTCGAACTGCTGCATGAGACCGGGCTGCCCAAAGGAGTGGTGAACCTGGTGACGGGTGGCAAAGCGGCGGTCGACGCTCTGCTGCATCATCCCGACGTGCGGGCCATCAGCTTCGTCGGTTCCACGCCGGTCGCCCGCTATATCTACACCGAAGGCGCGGCGCATGGGAAGCGCGTGCAGTGCCAGGGCGGTGCGAAAAATTATGTTGTGGTGATGCCGGATGCCGATCTCGAAATGAGCGCCAAGATCGTGAGCGACAGCGCGTTCGGGTGCGCCGGCCAGCGCTGCCTCGCGGTGTCCGCGGCTATCACGGTGGGAGATGCGGGGAAGCCCTTCACGCAGGCCATCGCCGATATTGCCAATAGCCTTAAGGTGGGCAACGGACTCTCTGAAGGCATCCAGATGGGACCGGTAATTTCCCAGGCCAGCAAGACGCGCATCGAGGGGCTGATTGGCAAGGGCTTGCGGGAAGGCGGCAGGGCGATTGTCGATGGCCGCGATCCGAAGATCGAAGGCGGCGAGCGTGGGGCTTTCCTGAAGCCGACCATTCTGACCGATCTTGGCCCCGATAGTGAGCTGAACACTACGGAGATCTTCGGTCCGGTGCTTGCCATGCAGTCCTGCAACGATCTCGATGAGGCCATCGCGGTTATTGCGCGCAGCGCCTACGGCAATCAGGCGTCTATTTTCACGTCAAGCGGAGCGGCCGCGCGCAAGTTCCGTTACGAAGCGCCTTGCGGCAATATCGGCGTGAATATCGGGGTGGCTGCGCCGATGGCATACTTCCCGTTCAGCGGATGGAAAGACAGCTTCCTCGGGGTGCTGCATGGGCAGGGGCGCGACGGCGTTGAATTCTATACGGATAAGAAGGTCGTGGTGGAGCGCTGGCCGAAGGAGTGGTCGCGCAAGTTCTGACGCCTGACAACTTCAATTCAGGAATTTTCTGGCGACAGCCACCAGCTGCTCGCCGCGGAACGGCTTGACGATCCATCCGCTGGCGCCCGCCGCGCGCCCGGCCTGCTTCTTGTCGTCCTGCGATTCGGTGGTCAGCATCACGATCGGAATGAATTTACAGGACGGCAGCGCGCGCGCCTGCCGGATCAGCCCCAGACCGTCGAGCCTGGGCATGTTGAGGTCGGTAATCAGCATGTGCACGGGCGTTTGGGCAAGCTTTGCCATCGCGTCTACGCCATCCACGGCTTCGATGACGTGGTAGCCCGCATTGCGCAGGGTGAAGCTGATCATCTCCCGCATACTTGCGGAATCGTCGACGGTCAAAATGCTCTTACTCATGCACTGGCTTCCTTTTTGCGTCTAAAAAAACTCGATGTTATCGTCTTCTGAGCTGGCCTCTGCGCCGGCGCCCGCGGGGACAGGTTGCGCGAACTCCGGTTTTTCATTTAGAAGACGGTGGTGCACGTCGCGCTCGCTGGCCATGGTGTAAAGCTCAATGGCCGCCCCGGAATCGAACACAGCTGCGCCCGCGTGCCGGGTTTTAAGAGGAAAAATTTCTTTCCGCAGCCCGGCGATTCCAAGGGATAGAGTTTCGAGGCGCGTGGAAGCCACCGCGAGAAATTCCAGACTCTTATGGGCCTGTTCCAATCGATCTGCCTGGCGGCGCGAAAGAGCGGCGGCCGCATCGATCGTACGCTGCAATTCCTGCTGGGCGCGATCCACCGCATCCAGATCGCCCGCCAGCCGGGATTTCAAACTGGCCGCCCCGTCTTCACCGCTGATGCCGTTATCGGCCAGGCGCCCTATGGCAGCGAGCACCGCCGCCGTGTCGGCCACCAACGCGTTCGATTCGCGAAACATGGTGTGCATGTGGGTCGAAAGAACCCGCAGTGTCCGCCCCTCCTCGCCCAGCCATTCGGTTTTAATGATGGCATTCAGGGATTGCAGGTGCATGCGGAAATTGATCTCGCGTACCTGGTCCATCGAGCGGCAGACTTCGCCCGATGCCTCCATCGCGCGCCGCCACGAGCGCTGCGACTGTTCGCGCAGGCCGGCCCCGCGAGAGGTCACTTCCTCGAGATGGAGGAGGTGTTTTTTCAGGTTTTCAAAAGGGCTGGACAGGGACGATGGGCCGGCGGCGCCGCTCTGCAGATAGTGGACCGTCTCCGCCAGATGTCCGCCCTCGATCTTCAGACCGGCGAAGGCTTGTGAAAGTCCGTCGCGCACGGAGCGGATTTCGCCCATGACCATCTCGATCTGGGCGTGCTGCACGGCGAGGATTTGGTCGGCCCTGTCCGGCGATGCAGCCGATTCCGTGAGCGAGGCGCCGATATGTTCCAGCTTCTGGCGGACGATATCGCCAAACTGCAAGTGGTAAATGGCTTCTCCCGCGTGACGTGAGATGGCGACTGTACGGGCCTCGGATTGTTCCAGCGCGCTCAAAGACGAATCGAGCATCTGCTGCGTGTCTTCGCAGGTGTCGCGCACGATAGGGCCGGTGCCGCCGGCAATTTCGCGAAGCTGATTCAGGTCGGCGGTTATCGCCTGAACCAGATGGGCGAGTTCCGTATGCGCCGACTCCGCGCGACTCTCGATCTCGTCGCCCAGTTCGCCGATCCGCCCGGCCAGTGTTCCTAATTCTTCGGAAAAGGCGCCAAATGTCTGTCTCGTAGCTTCAAGGCGCGCGCTCTCGACCCGAAAGCTGTACCCCGCTGTCCGCAGAAAAACCGCTATGGGCCTGATTTGTCGGCCCAGATGGAGCAACTGCCTTATGGCCGAACAAACTTCGACCAGCGAATTGAGCTCACGGCCGGTCTCCGCCAGCCCGCCGTGAAGTTTGTCGAGCAGAACGCTCGCTACCCCCATCGGTCCCGTCAGATTGCACTCGCCCAGGGTAGTCCGCATGGACGATGCCTGCGCCGCCGTGGTGCGCCCCAGTTCCGCCGCCCCGGCATAAAGAGCCTTCAGATCGTCCGCCAGCCGCAGAAAATCGGGTTCCGTTTCGCGAATCAGGGCGGCTGTGGAGTCGGCCAGTTTCGCCGCCTCGGCCTCAAAACTGCGCCCCCGCGCTGCCCAGCGCAGAAAGCCGGCATATATCTTCATCCTGTCAATCCAGCCCTCTGGATACTTATCGGATGTATTGGCCGAAGGATATAGAGCTGAGCCGCCCTTTTTCGCCTTTATGTTGAAGGCGCAGGCCGAAGGTAGACTTTTTCAGACCTACCGCCTGCTACAAGACCGGCGAGTCGTTCCCCAGCATAGCCCGGCGCACAATCTTAATCGGCGGCATCCCCTGGCTCAGGAACTTATTGTGGAATTCTTCGAGCGTAAAGGCCGCACCGCGCGCCTTCCGGTAATCCTCGCGCAGTTTTAGAATCTCCAGCTTTCCGAGCGTGTAATACAAGTACGTGGGATCGGACGTGCCGCGCTTCGTCTCTTTCACCGCGTTCGAACGCGTCTGGAAGCCTTCCTTCACAAAAAATTCAACCGCCTGGTCGAACGTCATCTTCCCGGTGTGCATCTCGATTCCCACCACATACCGGGCATTGCGCAGCAGCGCGTCCTGCAACTGCCCCAAACGCAGTTTCAAATCGCCGTTTCCATAGCCCTCGTCGAGCATCATCTGCTCGCAGTAATGCGCCCAGCCTTCGATATAGGTGTTCGCGCCGATCAGCTTGCGTGCTTTCGAGGGCGCACGTTCCAGCCAGAGGCCCTGCAGATAATGCCCGGGATACGCCTCATGAATAGCCGTGCTGACGATTACGCCGCGATTGAAGCCCTGCATATATTCCTCGACGTCGCGCGCATTCAGGCCTTTGTCCGGCAGCGTCACGTTAAAGAACGCCTCCTTCGCGACCTTTTCATAGGGACCAGGCATGTCCATCGAAGCCGATGTCAGAGCGCGCATGAAGGGCGGCGTCTCTTCCACAATGGGAAGCACCTGGGAAGGAATTGTGGCCAGGCGACGCGCGGCGATGTAATTTCGCAAGCCGTCCAGGGTGTCCCGAAACGCCGGCAGCAATTTGTCGGGCGCGGGATGGTTCTTCTCCGCCTCGTCTAGAATTTGCCGCGGAGTCTTGTTGGAATCGATCTTCTTCGCGGTGTCGCGGAGTCGCTGCTGGTTGCGACGCAAATCCTCCAACCCGATCTTGAGAAGTTTGTCGAGCGGAATGTCGACCATTTCGTCATACAGCAGCTTCTTGCGGTAGTTATCGGCGCCCAGCCGGAAATCGCCATTCGAGCGCGGCAGCAGATCGCTCTTCAGCCACGCGAGGTATGACTTCAACTCTTCGACCACCGCCGCATTGCTCTGCACGAACTGGCCGCGTAGCTGGGCGCTCGACACGTCTTTGAAAGCCAGCGGAACATCGTTCTGAAAAAATGCAATGATATCCGGCAGT
>CAVRCX010000012.1:0-234828 GCA_963719785.1 Terriglobia bacterium | reverse complement strand
TATGAATGATATTAGTCCGCCTAACCTCCTGTTCAACCTTGACGCGAGTGCCTTCCAGAACTTTACCGGTCCGACTGGCGCACCCCTGTTCGTATTCCTCGGTGATCGCTTTGCTGCCAGTTATGACCTCCTGGGCTGCGCCGCTGTGTTCGGTGAACCAAACCCTGTGAACGTCACCAACGTTAACAACCTCACCCCCCCCTACTATCCGGCTGTCTTCCCGTAGCCTTAAACTCCTGCCGGCCGGATGAGCTGGTTCCTGAATAAAGACTGGAGCCAGCTCATGGCAGACGGTTTGAAGGGAAGCGCAAACGGGCTTGTCTCGATTGCGCCCTTTGTTTGCGCCTGGCTATAATCGCGGTACCTCATGAAGGCCTTCGCAGAATTGTCTCTCGTGGCGGCGATGTTTCTCGCTTGTTCCACAAGCGCAAATGCCCAAGGCGTGGAGTTGAGCGGAAGGGTAACGGAGGCTGCGACCAGGGCGCCATTGGCCGGGGCGGCAGTGGAAGTGCGCGTCTACGGGAGTCGCCCGCCTGGAGATGTGCCAGGAGAGGCGCCTCTGCCCCATCCTCCTCCCGTTCTGACCGGCGCGTCCGGCGCGTTTCGTTTTGCGGGCTTGCCGCCCGGCAATTTCCAAATCCTGGTGACCCGGCCGCAGTTCCAGTCCAGGGCCGAGGGTTTCGAATCGGAGTCCGGGGAAAAGACTGTCGAGATCAGCCTCGCGCGGCTGGGCGTGGTGACAGGAACTGTGACGGATTCGGATGGGAAGTCTCTCCGCAGCGTGAGCATGGCTCTGTTTCGGACGCCTGTTACAAACGGACGCCGCACGCTTGTACCCTACCTCAATATAGCCACCGACGATCATGGACACTACCGGTTAGCGGATGTCGAGCCGGGGAGTTACCTTCTCGAAGCCGCCGCTTCCGCCGCGGACGCCACCGAGAGCTTTGTGCCGGTTTTCTTCGGCGGATCCACGGATTGGAAGAGCGCCACGCCGATCATCTGCGGCGACCGCGACGTCACGGCCGATTTTCGGCTTACTCTGCAGCCCTCCCGGAAAATTCGTGGCAAGCTCACCGGCGTGAAGGTGTTTCGGAATGTCAGCTTCGAGCTGTTCGATAAGCAGGAGAACCGGGTTGCCGCCCGCGCCGGTCTCACCGAAACCGGCGGGGTCGGAACGGGCGGAGATTTTGAGATCGCCGGGATCGTTTCGCGATCTTACACCGTCCGCGTGAAAGTCGGTGAGGGCAGCACGCAAGTCTTTGGTGAAGCCGGCGTGACGGTCGGAGAGGGCGACGTCGAAGGACTCGAAATCCCGTTGCGGCCTGCCGTGGATGTCCGCGTGACCTCCAATTGCGGGGTGAAGCTCGCCAACGAGCAGGGCACGCTGTGTGGCGACCTGACGCTCTACCGCCCCGACGGGCAGCCCATCAACCTCACGCGTTATCATGCGACATCCGTTCCAGCCGGATTGTACGATTTCGAGGCGTTCGCCTCGGGCATGTACGTCGATTCCGTGCTGGCGGAGGGGCGTACTGTGCGACCGGGAGAAAAGCTGCGTATCGACGAGGGAATGGATCCGGTGGTGGTAAAGGCCGGGTCGGATGGCGGCGGCATCGACGTGAAGCCGGAACTGCCGGATGGGCAGGACACCTCGGATATCGAGCTTTTGATGGTCCCCCTCGGGGAAAATTACAGCGGGCCCGCCGTCGTGCCTCTGAACATGGCCCAACTCGCGAAACTCGGGCCGGGGGATTACGTAGTCTACGCGCTCCACAACTCCGACATGCAACAGCTCGAGTATCATAACCCCGAAGCGCTGCGCACGCTGGTACCGTCCGCCAACGTGAGCATTGGGGCCTTTGGCCGCCCGACTATTTCCATCGGCAACCTGTCGAAATGACGCTGCCCGGCGGAGCCCGGTGCCTTGCATAGTGTACGGAACATTCCAAAACTCCGCGCCGGAGGGCGGCCGGACTAAGAATTATCGATCCATTTACCCCCCGTGATGCCACACTCTAATACTGAGCCGATACTGAACGCGATCATGGATTTGCATGAGTCGGCGATTTGTTGCCAATCAAAATCGGCAAATCTGAAAAGACAAAGAAAAGGATATCTGGGGGTTATGAGAGTTTCAAGTCAAGTTACCGCAACGGTTTTTGCACTGGCAGCCACCGTTCTTCCGGCGGCAGCACAGGCGGTGGGAGCCAATTCTTATATACAGACAAATCTGGTGTCCAGCGCCACCGGTGGCGCACCTGTCGTCGACCCGAACCTGCTGGATCCGTGGGCCATCGCGATCAGCACCTCGAGCCCGTTCTGGATATCGAACCATCTTTCCGGAACGGCAACTGTGTACAACGGTTCGGGCGTCAAATCGTCGACCGTGGTCAAGATTCCGCCGGGATCCGCCTCGGCCGCCGGCGCGCTCGGGAGACCGACAGGGCAGGTTTCGAATACCTTATCGACCTTCGGTGCTCCCGTGCCGGGCGCCGTTTACACGTTTCAAACGCTGAATAATTCCGGCGACGCCGCGTTTAATCAGCTGCTGGGCATCAACAATGCCGGCGTAATAGCCGGTTATTTCGGCGATGGAATGGTGCAGCCCAACCAGGGTTACACGCTGATTACTCCCTCGGCTTACACCAACGAGAATTATCCTCAGTCCGCGCAGACACAGGTTATTGGCATCAACAACGCCGAACCCGGCGTACCGGTCGCCAGCGTAGGCTTTTATGTAGACGCGAACGATAACAATTTTGGATTTGTTTATCAAAATGGCAAATTCACGCAGGTGAACAATCCCAACACTCCGGCCGCGAGTGCCACGAGCGCAACGGTAAACCAACTCCTGGGAGTGAACGATAACGATGTGGCCGTTGGATTCTATGTCGATGGCAACGGCAATTCGCAGGGATATCAATACAACTTCAGCGGCGCCACTCCGACGTTTACCCCGATCACCCTGCCCGCCTCCTTTAACGCGATGTCGACCATTGCGGCCGGCATCAACGATGCGGGAGCCATTGCCGGGGTTTTCACGGATACCAGCGGCAACGACCACGGATTCTATATCAGCGGCGGAACTTACACCCAGCTCGACAACCCGAATGGAACCGACACGCAGGCATTTGGGCTGAATAATGTGGGCCAGATCGTCGGCAGCTACGTGGATGCCAATGGTGAGACGCAGGGTTTTATCTATTACATCGCCTCAAAAACCTGGCAGGAGATCAGCGCTCCGAAGGCCTCGGCAACGGCGGCTTTTGGGGCCAACGGCACACTGGTGAACGGCATTAACGATTACGGCAGCCTGGTTGGTTTCTATTCGGACGGCGCCAACGTCAACGGCTTTCTGGCCACCACTACCGGGCAGACACCCGTACCATTCCTTCTGCCTCCGCCCAATGAAAAGACGGCCTCGTTCATCTTCGCCACCGATGACGGCACCATCAGTGCCTGGAATGGAAGCGTAGTGGCGAGCACGGCGGTAATTACCGTCGACAATTCGGCGAAGAAGGCTGTGTATAAAGGTCTCGCCATCGGCACCAGCGCCAATGGACCAACCCTCTACGGCGCCAATTTCCGTTCGGGGAAGATCGATGCATTCACCAGCACCTGGACGCCAGCTACCCTGGCCGGGACCTTCACCGACCCCAGCGTGCCCTCAGGTTTCGCGCCGTTCAATATCACCAGCCTCGGCGGCATGCTCTACGTCACTTATGCCAAACAGGATTCTAACCAGTACCTCGACGTAGCGGGCGCGGGGAACGGCTACGTGGCCGCTTTCGACTTCAACGGGAATCTCGTCACGCACCTGGTTTCCGGCGGCGCGCTGAATTCTCCATGGGGCGTCGCCATCGCTCCGTCCGGCTGGGGTGCGTTCGGCGGCGCGCTGCTGGTAGGAAATTTCGGCGACGGCAAGATTAACGCCTACAATGCGACCTCGGGCGCGCTCCTCGGTACTCTGATGAGCGCAAGCAGTACACCGATCGTAAATGCGGGACTGTGGGCATTGGTTTTCGGCAACGGTAAGAGCGGAGGCGACATCAACACCCTCTACTTCACCGCCGGCGTACCTAACGGCAGTGGGGCGATGGTGGGTCTCCTCGGCAGTATCGCGCCGCCGGCGGCCATCCAGAGCGTCCTCAATGCCGCCAGCCTGTTATCGCAGGCTGTCGCACCCGGTGAACTCGTCGAGATTACGGGCCAGACCGTTGGACCTTCGCCTTCCGTTGCAGCGACCATTCCGCCTTCCACCTCGGCTCTCGCCACTACATTGGGGGGCACCACTGTTACCGTCAACGGAACACCGGCGCCGATTCTGTACGCCAATGGCTCGCAGACCAATATTCAGATACCCTATGAGGTCGCCGGATCGTCCTCCGCCAGCGTGGTTCTCACTACCGGCGGCCAGACGACCGCGGCGTTTAGCGTGCCGGTGAGGGCGGTTTCACCGGGGATATTCACCATTAATTTCACGGGCTCCGGTCAGGCGGTGGCGCTTAATGCGGATGGCACCGTGAACTCGTCGACCAACCCGGCGGTTCGCGGAACCAGTGTCACGATCTTCGCCACCGGTGAAGGCGTCACCACTCCGGCATCGGCGGACGGTATGACGGAAACCGCTAACACCACCGTTCCCGTAGCTCCAGTATCCATTTTGTTCGATACGACGGCCGGGATGGTCAGTGCGGATTCCACGGTGCCTAAAGATGTCGCCGGAGTTTTGGAGGTCAAGGCCACCATTCCGGCCGGTATCCCCGCGGGTCAGACTCCCGTTGTTCTATCTGTCGGCGGAGTTTCAACCTTGAACATCTTCTCGAACGTACAGCAGAACGTTTACATTTTCGTGAAGTAGCTTCGTAGTCTGAAGTATTTGTTTCTCCTTGTGGCGCTGCCGGCTTGTCCGGCCGCGCCTTTTTTTCGATTCCCACTTGAGTTTCTAATGCCAGAGTACGTATCTTTACATTTAAGAGGTTTGCTTGAACTCCGTCGCCCAGGAATCCGCTCGCCTGTCCGCCTTACGCCGGTACGAAATACTCGACACTCCTCCGGACGGGGCGTTCGACCGCATCACGGCGATCGCGGCGCGCCTGCTGCACGTTCCGGTGGCAATGGTTTCTTTGGTCGATGAAGATCGGATCTGGTTCAAATCGCGGCACGGCCTCGAAGTGGAACAAATCGATCGCGATGAAGGGCTGTGCGCATCCTGCATCCTCGGTGAGGAAGTCCTCGCTATCACCAATGCACTGGAGGATCCGCGGTGCCTGGCGAATCCTCTGGTCGCCGGCTCCTTCGGGCTGCGCTTTTACGCCGGCGCCCCTCTGCGGACACACGATGGATATGGTCTGGGGACTTTGTGCGTAATCGATTTCCACCCTCGGCCGATCTCCGAAGCCGAACAGGCTCAGCTACGCGATCTGGCAGCCATTGTCATCGACGAAATGGAACTCAGGCTGGCGGCGCGCAGGGTAGCGGCTTACGAGGAACATGCACGCCAGGCGCAGAAGATGGAAGCGATCAGCCGCCTTTCAGGCGGCATCGCACATCACTTCAACAACATTCTGACCAGCACCACCGGCTACCTTCACCTTGCCATGGAGCAGTTGGCGCCATCGAGCTTGCCTTACCAATACCTCGAACATGTGGAACTGAATAACGAGCGCGCTGCCCAACTGACTCGCGACTTCCTGATCTTCAGCCGTAAAGAAGCTCTGCAGGCCGGTCCCGTCGAAGCCAACGCCCTGGTTACGCGCGTGCTCCAGATGCTGCGACCGCTCATGCCGGACCGCATTGAGGTGGTGCTCGAACTGGCCGCCGATATGCCGGAGATCAAAGCCGACGGTTCTCAACTGGAGCAGGCGCTGGTCAACCTGATCATCAACGCTCGCGACGCCATGCCGGACGGCGGAAAGCTGACGCTGCGCACCAGCGTGGTTCACATATCGCGGGAACGTGCGCACGGGCCGAAGCCACTGCCCCCGGGAAGCTACGCGCTGCTGACCGTTATGGACACGGGCCACGGCATCGGCGAGGAAGTGCGTTCACGGATCTTTGAACCCTTTTTCACCACCAAGGAAATCGGCAAAGGCACCGGCTTGGGCCTCAGTGTAGCTCACGCTATCGTCGCACAGGCAGGCGGTACGATTGAACTCGACAGCGAACCGGGCCAAGGGAGCGCCTTTTCCCTCGTGCTTCCCGTGGCGACACCGGCGGCCCTCTCTGACGCGGCGGCAGAGGACCGGAAGAGCATACTCGTGGTAGAGGATGAATCCAGTGTCCGGAAGTTGCTCGCGACAGTTCTCGACGCGGCCGGATTCCGCGTACTGGAGGCGCAGAACGGACAGCAGGCGCTGGAGGCGTGCGGGAACGGAGAAAAGCTGGATTTGGTAATTACCGATCTGATGATGCCGGTAATGGGCGGCGATGTCCTGATGAACCGGCTGGCCATGCAGCATCCCAATATCCCCGTGCTGGTTATGTCGGGGCATGCGGAAGACGACTCCAAAGCTAACATCCGCAACCTCTCCGGCCGCTTGCTGAAGAAGCCGTTCGGACCGCCCCAACTACTGGCGAAGGTCCGCGAGGCCCTGGCCGGGACCGCGACAAATTAAACCGCGAAATGGAGGAGGCCCGGGGCACACACCGAAGGAAGCGTGTCAGCCCCGGGAGGAGCATTTCGTGTTACTTGACCATATGGTGCGAAACCGGGCGGAAGTTCTCACTAAAAATTTCACCCGCGCCTTCCGACGGAACACAGCGGAAAATCGCCGGGTCGATGCGGAACCGTTCCATATAACGTGCGCGGATCTGATCGCGAAACCGGTCTACCGCGTCGGGGGCGACCAGGTTAACCGTGCAGCCGCCGAATCCACCGCCCGTCATGCGCGCGCCATAGCAACCGGGGATTCCGGCCGCCGTATCGACCAGGAAATCCACTTGGTCACACGTAATCTCATAGTCGTGCCGCATGCTCCGGTGCGATTCGAGGAATAATTCGCCCATGTGATCGAGCAACCCGCGCGCGGCGGCGTTGACAAATAATTCCACGCGCTTGTTTTCAGTGACGATGTGGCGTGCGCGGCGCATGATGACGCGCGGCATTGGTACCTCTTCGACCTGGGATATGGTGGCATCCCGCAGTGAGCGCACTTCGGGATAGAGGCGCGCAATGGAATCGACCGCCAAGGCGCATTCTTCCACGCGGGTTCGGTAGGCCGAGGCGCCCAGCTCATGCTTCACCATCGAGTTCACGGCGACGATTTCGACGTTGTTCGGCAGCGCTACCGTTTCATATTCGAGGCTGCGGCAATCGATCCTGAGGGCGGCGTGTTCGTGCCCGAAGACCGCCACAAACTGGTCCATAATGCCGCAGGGCGTGCCGACAAAGTCGACCTCGGCGCGCTGGCAGAGCCTGGCAATTTCCAGACGATCGAACTCACGCCCTTGCAGGATGGCGAATGCGGCCGCGACCTCAAGCGCAGCCGATGAACTGAGGCCGGAACCCTCCGGGACATCGCTCGTGATTTTCAGGTTCAGCGACGGAATGTCGACACCGCGCGATATCAGTTGGCGCACCACGCCGACGACATAATCGCTCCAGTGCTTGGCGGGTCCGATGGAGTTGATGTCGCGCACCGTCCACGCTCGCTCCTCATTCTTCCGTGCGGACCAGACGCGGAGCATGCCGTCGGTGGCAGGCTGCGTCTCAATAGAGGTAGCGAGATCGAGTGCGATCGGTAGCACGAAGCCCAGGTTGTAATCCGTATGCTCGCCGATGAGGTTGACGCGGCCGGGCGCGCGGAAGATCCTGCTCTGCATTATGGTGGTCATGTCCGGGAGTTCCACCTTGCCAGGCCCAGCAGCGCCAGGCCGAATGCCAGCATCGCGGCGCCCGCGTAGAGATCAACATTGGCGTCCGTCATGGGCGCATGGGGATTCGAGAAGCTCACTCCAAGCAGCAACACGCCGGTGATGGCGAAGAATAATCCGGAAGGGAGTCTGAGATCCAGCATAGTGTGGTTACAGGAAAATCAAATTCAGAAAAACCAAAGCCACCGCCACCACAATAGCCAAAGGCGCGGGTCGAAGATACCATCTGACGCCCTCTTCACGGGGCAGATCTGTGAATCCGTAGACCAAACCGCGCAATTGCGATTCGGCAGGCGCCGTAGTGGCGAGGCTGACCACGATTGTTACCAGAAAGCACGTCGTCCAGGCGAAGATGGCGATCCAGAAGTTTTGTGCCATTTGCGACGGAAAATCGTGCACATTGGCGATCCATCCGCCCTTACCTTCCGCCACCGTCAGTCCGTGAGTGAGCGCCGCGGCCGTAGTGCCGGAAAGCAGACCCACGAACGCGCCATGTCCGGTCGCGCGCTTCCAGAACATGCCCAGCAGAAACGTGGCGAAAAGCGGCGCGTTCACAAAGCCGAAGACCAGTTGCAGAAAATCCATGATGTCGTTGAATTGCGCCGCCAGATATGCAGTGGCGATGGAGAGCAATACGCCCGCAACTGTGGTCACGCGCCCCACCGTCAGGTAGTGCTTGTCGCTCGCATGGGGACGGATGTAGCTCTGATAAATGTCATACGTGAATACCGTATTGAAGGCCGTGACATTCCCCGCCATGCCGGACATGAACGAGGCCATCAACGCGGTGAGCCCTACACCCAGCATGCCGCTGGGATAGAACTGAGCCATCAAAGTGGTGAGCGCCTGATCGTAATCGTAGCCGGCGCCTTTGGGAGGCAGCGCGTAGCCGGAGCCCATTTTAGTGAGCGCCAGAGCCGCGATACCCGGCAGGATCACGATGAACGGCATGATCATTTTCGGGAACGCGGCGATCAGCGGCGTGCGGCGCGCGGCGGACATGGAATTCGCCGCCATGGCGCGCTGGATCACGAGGAAATCCGTGCACCAGTAGCCGAAAGACAAAACAAAGCCAAGCCCGGCCACCAGACCGAAGGCTTCCACGCCCATGGGGTTTTGATCTGCGTGTCCGACGTATTTCCACGCGTGCGTCATCACGTCGGGTAAGCGCTGCTGAATGCCGCCCCAGCCGCCCGCGCGATGCACCGACAGAATCGCCAGCGGAGAGAAACCGATCACGATCAGGAAGAATTGCAGCACCTCGTTGTAAATGGCGCTGGTGAGGCCGCCCAGGTAGGTATAGGCCAGCACGATGGCGCCCGAGAGGACGATTGAGTTATTGAAGTTCCAGCCCAGCACCAGGTTGAACATCTTCGCCAGTGCGTACATGGAGATGCCGGAGGAGAATACCGTCATGATGGCGAAGGTGATGGCATTGAGGCCGCGCGTCTTCTCGTCGAAGCGCATCCTGAGATATTCGGGTACGGAGCGCGCCTTGCTGCCGTAATAGAACGGCATCATGAAAACGCCCACGAAGATCATCGCCGGGATGGCGCCCAGCCAGTAGAAATGCGACGTCATGATGCCGTATTTGGCGCCCGATGCGCACATCCCGACCACCTCCTGCGCGCCCAGATTGGCGGCGAGGAAGGCGAGGCTGGTGATCCAGACAGGAACCGCGTGGCCGGCGGTGAGAAATTCTCCGGCGGAGGTGACGGATTTGCGCAGCCGCCAGCCGATGCCGAGGACAAAGAGGAAGTAGAGGATCAGGATGACGTAATCGACCGGCGTCAGGGACATGCAATCAGAGAGCTTATACGTTAGAGGCGCTTTCGCGCAAGCGTACTGACCGGAGCCAACCCGATCGGGCGTCGAAGCGAAACGGCAGTGGCAGGTGAGGCATTTAATGACCCGTCTGCGCTAAACTGGAGAGTGGCCAAAAAGGCCGAGCGCCGCCAGTTTCAGGGAAAAATCACGACACGATCGTCCTGAAGCGACCCCGGCGCGGGGCCAGACTGCGGGAGGAAGTGTGGCAAACGGCGGACCGCCAAGTGACGAAGTACAATCTCGCGTACATCAACCATCTGGTGTGCAGGGTGGGCGTGTGGAACCTGTTGAGTTTACCGACTACCAGTCCCTGGCGAAACGGTTTCAGGAGGAAGTGTTCGAGCTGTGGAAACGGGAAGAGGGGAGGCAGGAAGGTGAATAAGACGGTTAAGAGTGTCAAACGGCTGGGCACGGGCACCGCCGACGCTTTTTTCAGGAGATCGGCGGCGGGTGCGAAGAAGCTGGATCGCGGCGAAAGGCTGCTTCCCGAAATGCGCCTGACCTTTGAAGATCCCGCGGATTTGCTTCGGGTACTCACTGCGCAGAGGGTTCGCGTTCTCGATGCGGTACGAAAGAATCCGGCGCCGGTTTCGGAGTTGGCTGCCGTGCTCAGGAGAGACCGGACGGCCGTGAGACGGGATGTCCGAATACTGATGACATACGGTCTGGTGAACACCCGCGAAGAAACGAACCCGGGTCACGGGCGGCGCAGGATCGTGCGGCCGCTGGCCTCGAAGTGCGAGCTCGTGACCACCATCTGATGGGAACATTAGCTGGCGGCTGGAAAGCAGCGGAGGAACTCGTCACATTATCCGGCCCGACCACTCTGTGGAGCCGTTCTTGCCAGTCCCAAGTCCAGCACTTTGGCGCCATCGCGCGTCAGCATGATGTTGACAGACTTCACGTGGCGGGGGCGAGTGGCTTACGATCGATCCAGTCAAGTCCGGCAGGATTGGAATCCCCGCTCTTCTTTGCTCTGGCGGCAGGCGGATAAACTGCTGACAGGACTCTATCATGATCACAGCCAAAACTCCCTGGGGCGACATCGAAGTGGCGGACGCCCACATGCACTTCTTTTCTCCCGCCTTCTTCAAATCCCTCGCCGACCAGAAAGGGGTGGACAGCGTGGCGAACATACTGGGCTGGGACGAGCCGGCCACTCCCGAACAACTGGCCGATCGCTGGGTGGCGGAGATGGATCGTAACGGCGTGGGGCACGCCATGCTCATCGCCAGTATTCCCAATGACACGTTATCGGTGGGGCTGGCGGTCGAGAAATATCCCGATCGCTTCAACGCGGTCTATATGACCAATCCCACGTTGCCCAGCCCGGACATCCGCTATGAAAACGCGCGCTCCGACGATGAGGTCAGTGGTGTGTTTCTTTTCCCCGCCATGCATCGTTATTCGCTGCACGATATCAAGGTTTTCTCGCTCATCCAGGTGCTGGCAGGAATCCCCGGCAGCGTGGTCTACGTGCATTCCGGGGTGCTCAGCGTGGGCTTCCGCAAGAAGCTGGGTCTGCCTTCGAATTTCGATATGAGCTTCTCGAACCCGATCGACCTGCACACCCTTGCCGTCGGGTTTCCGCGCCTTAAATTCGTGATTCCGCATTTCGGCGCTGGCTATTTCCGGGAAGCGCTGATGGTGGCGGATCTCTGCCCCAACGTCTATCTCGACACCTCCAGTTCGAATAGCTGGACGCGCTATCAGCCCCAGGCCATGAATCTCGCCGACGTGTTTCGCCGTGCTCTGGATGTGGTCGGCCCCGAACGTCTGCTCTTTGGATCCGACTCTTCCTGGTTTCCGCGCGGCTGGGTCAAGGGCGTGTTCGATGACCAGCTGAAGGCGCTTTCCGAAGTGGGCGTGAGTCGAGCCGCGGCGCAAGCCATCCTGGGTGGAAACCTGCGCAGACTGCTGGGAAAACTTTAGAGAAGTTTTCGAATTCAGTCCACTATTTCGTTGGCTGGATCTCGTGAGCTTTCCCCGTTTCTTGTGGAGCCGCCGCCGCCGCGCTGCCGCCGAAGAACGCCTTGTTCGCCTGTGCAAGGTGCTCGATTATATGGACGTGACGTATCCGCAGAGCGATCCTGAAAGCGCTCTGCACGATTTGCCTCCCTCCCCGGCGCCTTTGCGCAATGGACGCATGAGTCTGCAGGTACTCGAATTCCCGTTGACTTTTGCCGGGCGAATTGCGCTGCTCGAGGGTGGATTCCACCCATCCCCTGACTTTCGCGAATTCGCCGCCGCAGACTTGAGCCAGCTCCCGCACTATGCTCCGGAAGCCCTGGTCTGCCCGCTCAATCTTGCCCTGTTTCTCGCTGACCAGAAACAGCGGGGGCTCATCTGCCTGCCGAGCCTGAGCACCGCCATCGTGGTGCTTACCCGACTGGATGATTCACCCCTCGCTACCCATCATCGCGATTTGCTGTGGCGCGCTTTCGGGGTGCCCGTATTCGAACAGGTTCTCGGTTGGGATGGGACCGTCATCGCGCGCGAGTGCGAGGTGCATGACGGGCTTCACATCGCCCAATCCGCCGCTATTCTGCACCTGTATGACGACGAATTGCTGGTCACACAGTTGACGGTCTTTGACGAACCTCTGGTCCGTGTACGCACCGGGCTCAACGCGGAAATCGTTACCGGCCATTGCGAGTGCGGCAGCCAGACGCCGCGTCTGCGTAACCTGATGCCGATGGCGCAGAAAGCCGCCAGCGCTACGGGCGGCGATTAATGTGGCGCGCGCTCTCGTGCGTGCCGCGTCGAGACTCATCTCGACGCATCTTCTTGAGGAATGAGGCCACACCCTTACAATAGATATTTCAATAAACCCACAGGAGAAAAAATGGCAGGCAAGATCGGTATTCTTACCGGCGGCGGCGACGTTCCCGGCCTCAACGGCGTCATCAAGACCGTGGTCTATCAGGGAGGCGGCATCGGCCGCGAAGTCACCGGCATTCGCCGCGGCTGGGAAGGACTCACGCACCTCAATTTCGACGACCCCGCAAGCGTAGGGCGCTACGTGATTCCCCTCGATCGCGACAACACACGCAACATCGACCGCACCGGCGGCACATGGCTGCACAGCTCGCGCACCAACCCCCTCAAGATGAAAAAGGTTCCCGGATTTCTCGCGGGCACGACCTTTACGGCGTCGGACAACACCAAGAAAGGCGTCACCTCCACGGTCTACGACATGACGCCGCAGGTGCTGAAGAACATCGAAAGGCTGGGCATCGACTACCTGGTCGCCATCGGCGGCGACGACACTCTCAGCTATGCCGCGCATCTGGATAAGCAGGGCGTCAAGGTGATCGCGGTGCCGAAGACGATGGATAACGACGTGCGTAATACGGAATACTGCATCGGGTTTTCCACCGCCGTAAACCGGGCCACGGACGCCATCGACCGGCAGCGCACCACCGTCGGCTCGCATGAGCGCATCGGCGTTTTCCGCATCTTCGGCCGCGACGCCGGCTACACCTCGCTCTACACGGCCTACATCAACTCCATGCGCTGCTGCATTCCCGAATTCAAGGTCAACGTCGACAAGCTGATCGGGATGTTGATCGAAGACAAGAAGAAAAATCCCTCCGCCTATGCGTTGGTGCTGCTTTCCGAGGGAGCCGAGTGGGAAGGCTATGAGGTGCAGGAGTATGGCCGGCCCGACGGCTTCGGCCATCGCAAAAAGATGAACGTCGCCGAACTGCTGAGCGACAAAATTCAGGAGCAGACCGGCGAGGAGACCATCGTCAGCGACCTCACTTACGATCTGCGCAGCGGCGCGCCGGATTTTGTCGACCGCATGGTGGCCAACACCTTCGCGGGCATGGCCGTGGACCTGATTGCCAAAGGCGAACACGGCTTGATGATGGCAATCAACCAGGGCTGCTACGCCGCCGTACCGATTCCCGATCCAAAACTGGGGCCGCGCAAGCTCGATGTCGCCAAAATGTACGACACGGCGCGCTACCGGCCGAGCTATACCAATAAGATCGGCCTGCCGATCTTCCTGACGCGCGCGTGAACTTTCGTTGGTGGAAGAGGGCCGGGGCCAAACCTTCCGTGCTCGACCCGGCCCTCCGTTCCGCCATCCGCCGCAGCTTCGACGAAGCATCGCACGACGAGGAACATTTCCCTTCCACCATCGACCCCCGCATACAACATGTGCGGGCGCTCCTAAAGTTCTTCGGAAACTTAGCCGATAAACGCGTGTTGGACGTTGGGTGCGGCAAAGGACGGTTCGCCCGGGTCTTGTTGGAGGACAATCCCGGCGCTAAGGTCTGTGGGCTCGATATCTCGGAGGAAATGCTGGCATCTGTTCCGACCGGCATCAGCAGGGTATCGGGTTCGATGACTGAGCTGCCTTTCGCCGCATCCACGTTCGACTCCATTTACGCCACTGAGTCGCTCGAACACGCCGTCGAGATCGAAGGCGCGGTGGCTGAAATGTGCCGCGTACTAAAGCCGGGCGGGAAACTCGCGATAATCGATAAGAACGCCGAGCATTGGGGACGTTTCAAGACTCCCGCGTGGGAGCGCTGGTTTCAACGCAAAGAACTGGAAAAGCTGCTGGCGCGCCATTGTAGTTCCGTCGAGAGCCAGTTCATTTCTTATTGGGAAGACGTCGAGCCCGATGGGCTGTTCGTTATTTGGTATGCCCGAAAATAAGAATGCCGGGTTCGACGCCAGGAATATGAGACGCTTGGTGCCGAGGAACTGAATTGTGGGCGCAAAGACATGGATGCTGGCGTATGTAGATGGGAACGCCGGGGCAGCATTGAGAGGCGCCCCTCAACTGGATCGCGACGCTACTCTGAAACTTGCGAGGAGCCTGTTTCCTAAAGACAAGCTTGATCCGATTGGGGATGGCGATCTTTCGTATACGTGTCCACCCAACAATGAAATTCACGCTGGCTGTTTTCCGAGGGTCTCTATCCTGGCGGCAAAAGAGTTCGGGATCGACTTTCCGTCAATGTTACCGGCGCCATTCATTTCCGCCGGAGGCCGCCGCATGATGTATTGTCACGCTATGCACAGCGTTGTCGATTGGTTTGCGTTCGCGATATGGACCGACGGTCAACTTGTGCGATCCCTCAGTCTGTCTCCGGACAGCGGCATTCTTGAGGATATAGGGCAACGGCTGCCTTTTGAGGAGCCCTTCTGGTCGGGCCACCACCCAGCCACCGACGACCAGGATGATTGCCCTTTCCCGTTCCATCCTCTTGAATTGGGAGAGGCAGCGTTAAAGGAGTTCTTCGGCTATCAACTGGAAGGCCCTATCGATCCCACTTTGCTTGACCCCGAATCGATATCGTTGGTCAAATTCAAACGTTCCCGATCACGGTGGAAGTTTTGGTGAACCCAGACGCCCCAACGCATCCGCAAGTCGGTCCGTTAGGCCGCTTCCACCAATTCCCGAGGGCAACTTAATTTCGGCATTCGCTCATGCCGGGGAGTCCGGTCAGCTGTCGCTTTCGTCCCCGGCACGAGGCGGTTCGCCCCGAGAACGCGAAAGGAAGGCCAATGCCTCGGCGCGATTGCCGCATCCCTAACGCCTCCGCCATATCGTCGGGAAGCTCATCGAAATCGGGAGCGATCCAGATTTCACCTTCCATGGAGCCCGGTCGCCGCCGCTGGGCGACCCCGGCATAGGGCACAATCTTCGCCACTGGCTTGCCGGAGTTCGCCAAAATGACCTCGTCACCGCGCTCAACCATGGCGATCAGGGCGGAAAGCTGAGCCTTTGCCTCGGAGATGTTGCGGATGACCAGGTTTCGATTGTCCCAACCAGACCAGATCAGGCGTGAAAAGCGAGCTGGACTATCCTCATCCGTCCACCGCGTATGGGAGACTGGCGATATGCATAAATGGAATGCTTGCCTTGTCTTGCTGGCGATCCACTCAGTTCGTGCGCTCTTCGCCCAGACCGCGCCGGTCACACTCGCGGGGATCCCCGGCATCGTCGCCCCCGGCACGCCCGTGATCCTCATTAAGGCCGGCTACAACAGTTCGGAAGGCCCCATGGCCGCGCCCGACGGCAGTCTTTATTTCAGTGAGCCCTCGGACAACAAGATCTACCACGTAGACGCCGACGACAACATCACCGTGTTCTTCGACGCCAAACGCGTGGACGACGAGAAAGGCGAGCGCTGGCGGCTGCCTGCTCTCGCCATGGATAAACAGGGCCGCATCTTCGCCTGCCGCCGGGCCGGTCCCGACAAGATCGGCATTGCCATCGTCTACCCGGAGAGCGAGGCCCGCTTCATCGCGCTGGCTTATCGCGGGAAGCCTTTCGTCGCACCCAACGACTTGGCCATGGGACAGAACGGAGCCATTTACTTTACCGATCCCGGGACCGGTCCGGACCGCCCCCATGCCGTCTATCTCGTCAGGCCATCGGGCGAAGTCCTCCTCGCCACGGATAATCTGGAGCGGCCCAACGGCATCCTGCTCAGCCGCGACGAGAAGACGCTCTACGTAGTGGATACGCCTGCGCCGTACGTCTACGCATTTGCGGTGAAGCCGGACGGCACGCTCGGACCCCGCACCAATTTCGCCGCGCTCAAAGGCATTAAGAAAAACGACCAGGGCGCCATCGATTCCGGCATCGACGGCATCGCCCTCGACAACGATGGGAACCTCTACGTCATCACCTGGGCCGGCCTCGAAGTCTTCAATGTGAAGGGCGAACCGCTCGGCATCATGAACATCGGCGCCAAGGCGCAGAATCTCGCCTTCGCCGGCAAGGACGGGCACACCTTATATATCACCGCCCATGGCAGCCTGTTGAAGATTCACATGCTGGCTCAGGGATTCCGCGAGCGCGCTAAATAGTGGTTCAGATGTTGGCCAGAATCGTGTCGTAAACGCCGCGAATCAGCGGCGGGTTCACCTCGATCGAGTAGAGCCCTTTGTAACCCAGTTCGTTGTTCGTGAAGCGGACCACCGTACCCAAATCCGAGTTCGGGCTGAGTTTCATGTGCATGTTGCCTGAACTCGTGTTGAACAATCCTTTGATCACCATGTGCAGCGAGGCCTGATCGGGCGCCATGATGTTACCGATATCGACGTTGGAATAAGTGCCTGTGGCTTCGACCAGTTCCTTGACCAACTCCCACGCCGGAGGCCCGCCGGGTGAAGACAGTGGCAGACCAGTAGCTGGAGCGGGCGCGGGATTCTCTCCCCGGCCACGGCCGCCCTGGCCCACCACGCGAGTCTCGACCGAGATCTTCACACCCTTAGCCGTGGCGTATTCGCTCATCCGTTTCAACGCCGCTTTGGCGTTGGTCCTGGTTTCGGGCGTGAGCTGCCCCTGATTGATCATGACCCGCGGGCAGTTGAGAATCAGCGCATGGTCCACCCACCTCGTCGTAAGATCGATCGCCTGATCGCGCTGCACGAGATCGGCCGCCGACACGGTCATCTGTCCAAACTCGACATTGATCTGCGTCATCCGCGACTTGACTTTTCGATGCGCGCGCGGAAGTCATTCAGATACGGCGTTTCCGTGGACGCGAAGTGCGAGTGCTGTAATTCCACGTTGTGCACTCCATAGGTGTCCGCGAAGTATTGGGGAATATCGAAGAGATCGAGCACACGATTCGGGCTCGGTGGCTGCCCCGCAAGCTTCAACCGCGAGGTGAAGTTGTAGGTCATAATCGAGATCCGGGCGAGCTTGTCGGCGCTGACCGCGGCCGGTACGCCTCGGTCGAGCGGAGCGGCCGCGTCTGCCTGTCCCTGCGCCATTGCGCTCCGCGTCAAGCCTGCCCATATTGGCGCGACTGCCTCGGCGCCTCTCAGAACGTCTCTGCGATTCATTCCGCGAAGTGTACCAGACGCTTTGGCCCGATGCTACCGAAATGTTCAAGCAGGAGTTGGTTCACCCTCTCGGGAAATTGAATCGTCGCTCCGTGCGCCGCGTGCGGAATTTCCACATAACGCGCTCCGGATATACCCTTCGCCAGAGCCCTCGCGCAAGGCGGTGGAAAGATCGGACCGTATTCGGCGCTGACCACAGCGTTGGAATGCCTGCCAGTTCGTTCATTCGCGTGGTTGCGTCAAAACGTTGGAGTGCCGCAGTTGGCGCATAGCGATGGCCGGAGTGTCCGCCAGGCTGTGCCCGAAGAGCGGGGCGAGGCCTTCCGCCAGAGCATCGCGATTCTGCGTTGCCAGATACTGCCGCTTCTGACCCGGCTGGGAAATGCCAGTGCCACCTGCAGCGCCACCGCGCCTCCCAGCGAACGCCCCGCCAGATGGGCGGCATCGACACCCGCCGCATCCATCACGCGGATGGTGTCTTCAGCCATTCGCTCCACCGTGATTTCCGGACCGGCGGGCTGGCCCTGCCCCATCCCGCGATTGTCGAAAGTGAGGCAGCGAAAATCGGCTTTCAGAATTTGCGTCCGGGGCAGCCAGCCGTCGCCGTGCAGACCGACGCCCTGAATAAATACCACGGAATCCGCGCCGGTTCCTTCAACTTTCCACGTCAGTGAACAGCCGTCCGATTCCACTTTCCCGATCAAGGCAAATTATAAATCGTAACCTTTGTCCACCAGATCGGCTGGGTATATACTGGGCGCGGTCGGGAGGCGCACTATGCTGGTTGACAGGCGAACTTTTCTCCGCGCCGCGGCGGGAATGTTTGCACCCTTCGAATTGCTGGCCGAGCCGGCGCGCAAACAAATTAAAATCACCGCTGTAAAAGCGCTCCAGTTAACCGGGCAGCCAGCCACAATCCTGCGCATCGACACCGATGCCGGCATTTCCGGATATGGTCCCGCCCATGGCACCGGCCCGTATGTGCGGGAGGTAATCGCCGAGTTCATGAGCGATCAGGGATCGGCCAAAGGGCTGGGGCTGATCGGCAAAGACCCGCTCGAAATCGAGGTCCATCACCACAATATGTTCTATGCGTGGGCGCAGCGCTTCCGGCCCATGCGCGTGCTGAGCGGAATGGATATCGCGCTGTGGGATCTGGCGGGCAAAATTCTGAATGAGCCGGTGTCGAAACTGCTGGGCGGTAACTTCCGCGACGAAATTGTCTGCTATTCGCATTGCGGCCATGAAGGAAATTTCTGGAGCAAAGAGGAGTGGGGGCCGCGGGCGGCGGCGCTCAAGAACGATCCTGCGGGCTTCAAGGCGTTTAAAGTCGATCTGAACGATGCACTGGGCGTGATCGCGCGCCAGTATGTTCCCAGCCTCGGACCCATCGATGTCAGAAAAGTCGCGCTGTGTTACGACCTGGCGCGCGAGGCGTTCGGCCCCGATTACGACATTATTGTGCACGGCCACAACGAACTCGACGTATCGAGCGCGGTGCGTGTGGCGGAGGCGGTGGAGCACATTAAACCGCTGTGGTTCGAAGATCCGCTGGCGCCGCGCTTCAGCGAATCGTGGATGGCGTTGCGGCGCGGCACGCGCATTCCCATCCTGACCGGCGAAGATCTGGAGCTGATTGAAGATGCCCTGCCGTTTATCCAGAACCAGGCGGTGGATTGCCTGCAGCCGGATCTGGTCCAGTCGGGAGGCATCACCGGAGTCAGGGCCATCGCGCAAGTCGCGGCTTTGTATCGCATGCCAGTGTGTCTGCATAATGTGAGCGGCCTGCTGCTCAATCTGGCGTCACAGCAGTTCTCCGCGGCGGTGCATAATGCGCCCCGTATGGAATGCGCGCGCGGGTCGGACAAGTCACCCATGACGCGCAATAACGTGCCGGTGATCGTGAACGGGAAGATGCGTGTCCATACAGCCCCGGGAATCGGCGCAGACCTCGATGACGGTTATCTGAAGGCGCATATGGCTCCCGGCGAAGTGTGGTGGGGTTAATTACCGCTCGCGCGCCGCGGCCTGGCCTTAGTCTTGCTCGTCAGATTGAGCGCAACCGCGGCGCGAATCAGATCTTTCAATGCTGCCTCATCCAACGTCTCGCCTTCGCGGATGTCAATAGCGCGCCTGACGTTCCCCTTGAAGCTGGAGTTGAACAGACCCGCCGGATCCTCAAGCGCGGCACCCCTGGCAAATGTCATCTTGACCACGTTCTTATATGTTTCGCCCGTCGACACGATACCGCCGTGAGACCAGACGGGTGTCCCCCGCCACTTCCACTCTTCCACGATCTCAGGGTCCGCCTCGTGCATCAGCTCACGAACTTTCGCGAGCATCTTCCCGCGCCAATCCCCAAGCTCTGCGATCTTCCTGTCGATTAATTCAGACGCAGATTCCACGGCGTTCCTCCTGCCATCCTTCAGCCCTTCGGGGCGTTGGACGGCCAACCGGGAGCCTCCACGCCGAACTGCTTTGCGTACTCAATATTCAATCGCTGCCAGCCGCCGAACTTCATCGCGTCGCCCGCCACCATCCGGCCGATAGGAGTTCCGCTGAGAAGCCGGTCGAGAACATCCAGGCAAATGTGCCACCCGGCCGCACCCATGGAGATGAAGCGGCGATCGATATTGTGCCACAGTGTCAGCCGCGTGCCACCGTCCAAAGATTCGAGCTCCCACCGCAGGTCGCTGCCGCCCCAGCTGTACTCGAGCAGCCGGGTAGCCTCGGCTCGCGTCACGATTGTTTCGGTAACGTGGGGCGTGGGCGCGCCCACCGTGGTGAGCTTTACGGTGTTTCCGACCGCACCCAGGCTCGCATCGGCGTCGAAGGGCGCCCACTGGCGCAGTTGTGCCGGGTCGGTAAGCGCCTGCCAGACCTTTTCCGGCGCGTGGCGCAGTTCTCTGACGAGAATGAGCGTCCAGTTCTCTCCATCCTTCCGCACCTCCGCGCCGCTGGCCGGACCCGGTGTGTATGGTTCGCGATCGGTCATCTTCTTCCTTTTCTCTTCCTCTTCGGTTGTGTTACTCGATTCATGCGGTCGAGATGCCGTTCGAGAGCATCCACGCGATCGGACCAGAACCGCCGGAACGGAGCCAGCCACGCCTCCATCTCCTGAAAGGGTTCCGGCTTAAGCCGATAAAGACGGCGCTGTGCGTCCACCGTGGATTCCACAAAACCGGCATCGCGCAGCACTCGCAGATGCTTCGACACGGTCGGCTGCGACATACGGAGTTGCCGCTCGATCTCTCCAACCGACTGTTGCGATGAGACCAGCAGGCTCAATATGGCCCGGCGATTGGGCTCGGCAATGATTTCGAATACCGATTCCACGTTCTTGGTATACTCCACAGAGCATATACGTGTCAAGGCATGTAATCGGCATGCGCGAAATCTTCGGGGCACTCTTAATGTCGATAGTGCGGAAGCTTAGCCTTGAAATCCGGCCAGAATTCGGGCAGTAAATTCCCCAGCGCGGAGGCGATCAGACTGGTAACCACGCGCTCCCCCATCTCCCCGCCATTGACGCTTTTCGCAGGATAGTAAGCGTTGGAAAGCCCAATGCCCAATCCCATCCCCACAATGCCCGAAAAATTGAACGCGTCTTTCCCGGAATCACGCCGCGTGATCACCACCCGCGACATTGCATAAGCGATACGATGAATCACCGGGCTCGCCGGACCTTTGCGGAAATACCGTGGGTCTTCGTGAAACCATGAAGCGAGCACCGCATCCTGGAAGAAATTCTGGCCTGTGATATCGGCCTGCGCGGCCCCGAATCGCTGCATATACGCGCTGAAGCCATAACCGTATTTCGGATCGTCGTTATGCCACTGCGACACCAGCGCGCCCCCCGCCGCTGAAGCGAATGTGTAAGGGTCGACCGATTCCTTTACAAACAACCGCCACTTATCGCTCACGCGCAAAGGCACGTACGGCGTCTCCGGATCCGAAACCGTCTGGTAATTCGGAATGATGCCGAAAATGCGGTCGTTCGAAAATGGCGACCCGGAGTGTACTGAATCGATCAGATCCGGGGCAATGTTGGCTACATCAGGAGCTTGCGCCTGAACGAGCAGAGGTGTGGCCAGGCAAAACAGCATTCGGATGGTTCGCGCGCCCACTGCTATATAACAACTCTGCGCCGCCATTAGTTACGGTGAAAATCGGCTCAACCGATCCACTGCGGGCCGAAGTTCACTCGAAATGCGCCGGCCCGGCAACGCCGCATATGACAACATGGCTATTTGATCGTTACGCTTACCATGAATCCCGCTATCGACCGCACTATCGCCGTCGACCGGCTCGCCTTTGACGACCGCGCCTATATTCTGTCCAGTAAGGACTCCCCTGGGGGCCGCGGCATCAACGCCGCCAGCGTCATCCACTCTTTCGGCGGCAAGACGCTCGCCATCATTCCCGCCGGCGGCGAACGCGGCGTGCGCTTCGAGCACTTCATGGAACATTCCGGATTTCCCGTGATTACGGTGCCCGTCCGCAACGACATCCGCCTGAACCTGACCATAACCGACCGCCATGGCCTAACCGTTAAGCTCAACGAGGTCGGCCCGCGGCTTGATCGCGGAGAGATTGCGAGCGTCGAAGGCACCGTCGATGCGCAGCTCGCCGGCGCTTCCTGGCTGATGCTGTGCGGCAGCCTTCCGCCCGGCGTGCCTTCGGATTTCTACGCGCAGCTCATCGTGCGCGCGAGGAAGAAAAACGTCTGCACACTTCTCGACACCGATGGTGAGGCGCTCGCCCAGGGCATCGAGGCTAACCCGACCATCGTCACGCCCAACCAGCAGGAAGCCGAGCGTCTGCTGAACACCGTGCTGCTCACCCGATCGCAATCCATCGCGGCCGCCCGCCGGATTCAATCCATGGGTGCCGAGTCGGTGGTTTTGTCCCTCGCCAGCCGCGGCGCCATCGGAGTCTCCGCCACGCATGTGGACGGGGCTACCATGTGGGAAGTTATTCCACCGCGCGTGGATGCCATTTCCCCCATCGGAGCCGGCGACGCCATGGCCGCAGGCGTCCTGTGGTCGCTCGAGCAGGGCGACGCATTTCCTGACGCGGTACGTTGGGGTGTCGCCGCGGGCACCGCCTCGGCCAGGCTTCCCGGCATGAATTTCGCCACGCTCGATCAGGCGCGCGACGTACATCATGACGTAGAACTGCGCCGGGTCGACGCTTAAGCGGAGCTATATGAGAAATGACGCTTGAGCGGTGATAAGCCGGGCGGCGGCAGCCTGCTCAGGTCGGCAGGCATCATCTCGCTGGCCATCGCCTTCTCCCGCATCACCGGATTGGTTCGCGAAAGCGTGCTCGGCTGGCTCTTCGGAGCCGGCGCGATCTTTGACGCCTACGTCCTCGGCTATCGCATTCCGAATCTGACGCGCGATCTCTTCGCCGGCGGCGCGCTATCCTCCGCCTTCGTTCCCACGTTCACCCGCTACCTCGCCACCAAAACCAAAGAAGAAGCGCGGGAGCTTTCGAACATCACAGGCACCTTGCTGATCGTCGTCGTCGGCAGCCTCTGCATACTCGGCATGATCTTCAGCCCCCTGTTCGTCGATCTCTTCGCGCACGGTTTCCACGCCGTGCCGGGCAAGTTTGAACTCGCTGTACAACTGGTCCGCATCATGTTCCCGTTTCTGCTGCTGGTCTCCCTCGCCGCGCAGGCGCAGGGAATCCTGAACTCATGCCATCAATTCGGCATCCCGGCCGTTTCTTCCAGCCTGTTCAATATCGGCTCCATCCTGTTCGGCCTGACGCTCGGCTATTGGCTCGGTCCGCGGCTCGGCATCACCCCCGTCGAGGGCATGGCATTCGGCGTCCTGTTCGGCGGAGCGGCTCAACTCGCCTGCCAGTTGCCCGCCGTGTGGCGCGCAGGTTTCGCGTGGCGCCCGCGTTGGGATCTCCACCATGAAGGCGTGCGCCAGATCATGAGACTGATGGGGCCAGCCATCCTCGGCGGCGCTTCCGTGCAGATCAACGTGCTGGTCAACACTTCCTTCGCGGCCGGCTTGCGCGACGCCGCCGGACACGTCATGAACGGCCCGGTGAGCTGGCTCAACTACGCATTTCGCTTCATGCAGCTGCCTATCGGATTGTTCGGCATCTCCATCGCCTCGGCGTCCCTGCCCAGACTGGCACGCAGCGCCGCCATCCACGATTACGGCGAATTTCGCGACACCCTCGGCACATCGCTGGTGATGATTCTGCTCCTGACAGTGCCGTCTTCCGTCGGGCTTGCCGTGCTGGGTGAGAGCATGATCGGGATCGTTTTCCAGCACGGCAAATTCCGCGCCATCGACACCCACCAGACCGCCCTCGCACTGACGTGCTACGCGGTTGGACTCGCGGGCTACGCAGCGCTGCGTCTGCTGGCGCCCGCGTTCTACGCGTTAGGCGATGCGCGCACTCCCATGCTGGTGAGCATGGCCTCCGTGTTGGTGAATGCTGCTACGGCTTTCCTCACCGTACGCTGGTTTGGCCTGGGACACGCGGGCCTGGCACTCTCGCTCTCGGCCGTCTCGATCTTCAATTCGCTCGCGCTTCTCGTCTTGATCCGTCCCCGGCTCGGCAGTCTGGGCGGACGCCGTATTGTCTTGAGCTTCGCCAAGATCCTCGCGGCCTCAGTGGTGATGGGCGCCGTTTGCCTCGCCCTGGTTCGCGTTTCACCCTCCCGCCTGTTTAACGTGGTGGTGGGAATTCCGCTGGGAGCGGCGGTCTTTTACGCGACCGCTTCCCTCCTGCAAATCCCTGAGCTGGCTGACGCCCGCCAAGCACTGGAGCGCAAACGTTTCAGTTTGAACGGTCATTTCAGGAAGCCACCCCCGACGGCCAAGCCGTAACATCAAGGTATGCGGTTAAGCGACGACGCCATGTACCGGCACTTTCTGCAGCGCGATTCCGCCTGCAACGGAAAGTTCCTGACCGGCGTAATTTCAACCGGAATTTACTGCCTGCCCTCGTGCCCGGCGCGCCGTCCCAAGCGCGAAAATATCCGTTTCTTCCGCACCTTGCCCGAAGCCCAACAAAGCGGTCTGCGTCCCTGCCGCCGCTGCCATCCGGATTTCTTCTATCGCGGCGCCGAGTGGCATGAAAACCTCTATGAAGAAACCGCCGCCCGTGTGCGCAGAGATCTCGCCGCCTTCCGCGATATTTCCTCGCTCACCACAGCCGCCGGCCTGAGCCGCACCGCGCTCAACGATCTGTTCCGTATCCACGCCCATGAATCGCCCGCCGCCTTTCTGCGCCGCCTCCGGGTAGAGCAGGTGTGCCGCCTGCTCGAACAGGGTATGAGGCCTTCCGATGCGGCCGCCGCCGCGGGCTTCGACAGCGCTTCCGCATTCCATGAACAATTTGTGGCGCGCACCGGGCTCACTCCCGCCGTCTACGGGGCTCTCCAACCCGGCGCCGATTTCACGTTGAAACTGCCGCCGCATTACCGATTTCGCGAAGTGCTGGATTTCTATGGACGCGATCCGCTGAGCGTGAGCGAATCCGTTGAACCGGAGGGCGTGAAGAAGGCATTCCTGAATGGGGGCCGCGCCTGCCTGCTGGAAATCCGTTTCACTTCAACCGGAGCCGTCTGCCATTCCGATGCGCCCGACATCTACGCGGCGCATCGCGTGGCAGCGCGCATGCTGGGCATCGACTCCGACGCTTCCGGCTTCGAGCGCCAATTCGCCGGCGACCCTTTGCTGGGCGACATCGTTACGCGCCAACGCGGCCTGCGCATTCCGCTCACTCCCGAACCATGGGAGGCGCTGGGCTGGGCGATCATTGGGCAACAGATCAGCCTGAAAGCCGCGGTAACGCTGCGGCGCGAATTGATCGGAGCCGTCGGCAAACGTCATTCCACCGGATTGCGCGCCCATCCAACCGCCGAGGCCGTAGCGAATCTGAATGTGGATGCACTCCGCAGGCTAAAGTTTTCCGGATCAAAAGCCGAATATCTGTTAGCGGCGGCGAGGGCAGTGGCGAGCGGGGAGCTCCCGCTGCCCGCGCTCCGCGAAATGTCAGCCTTGCGAGGAGCCCGCTTGCTCGGGCAAATTCGTGGAATCGGCCCGTGGACAGTCCAGTATTGCTCGCTGCGAGGCCTGGGATTTGCCGACTGCCTGCCGGCAGGAGACGCCGGACTTGCCCAGGGATTGCAGCGCGTCTCGGGCGAGCGTCCGAGTGAAGCACAAATCCGGGAAACAATGGCGAAGTACGCACCGAACCGAAGCCTGGCAACCTACCACATCTGGGCGAGCCTACCGAGCCGCGACCGCGAGGGAGTGGTGCTCAGGAGCGAATAAATCATGCAAATTGAAACGCCCTTCGGCCCCGCCTG
Organism: Terriglobia bacterium; assembly: GCA_963719785.1. Taxonomy (GTDB): domain Bacteria; phylum Acidobacteriota; class Terriglobia; order Bryobacterales; family Bryobacteraceae; genus BOG-234. The sequence goes on along the minus strand of CAVRCX010000012.1, from coordinate 208,955 downwards.
GGCCACCGTCAACGCCAAAGGCGAACTAACCGCCTTCGGCTTCGGCCAACCAAAACAAAACGGAGCCGAGGAAAATCCCGAAGTAGCTCGCCAAACAAAGGAATATTTCGAAGGAACCCGCCAGCATTTCGACCTCCGGCTGGCCCCGCAAGGAAGCGCATTCCAGCAACAAGTCTGGGCCGAACTTCGCCGCATCGGTTATGGCGAAACCATATCTTACGCCGAACTGGCCAAGCGCATAGGGCACCCCGGAGCCGCCCGCGCGGTCGGTCGAGCCAACGCCACCAACCCGATAGCCTTAGTCATTCCCTGCCATCGAGTCATCGGCTCGAACGGCAAATTAACCGGCTACGCCTACGGAACCGAATTGAAGGAACAACTGCTGAATTGGGAGCGCCAGAACTTGACCTAGCCGGCTTTTTCGAGCAAAGTCAAACTGATCTTCTGGCTGAGCACCATCTCGCGCGAAACCTGGAATTCCTTCACCTTCTTATAAGACGGCAGGAAATACATCAGGTCGAGCATCAGATCCTCAATGATCATGCGCAGGCCGCGCGCGCCCACCTTGCGTTCGAGCGCCAGCGAAGCAATCGCATCGAGCGCATCGTCGGTGAACCGCAGCCGCACATTCTCGTACTCAAACAGCCGTTGATACTGCTTGATGATGGCGTTCTTGGGCTTGCTGAGAATCTGCACCAAAGCTGCTTTATCGAGATCCTCCAGCGTAGCGACCACCGGAAGGCGGCCGATAAACTCCGGAATAAATCCGTACTTAATCAGATCGTGCGGTTGCAGACTCCGCAGCAGATCGATGTCGCGCCGGTCGCTGATCCCGATCGTCTTCACCTGTTCGGGCTTCGCCTCGTCCTGATGGAAGCCGATCGATTTCTTCCCCGTGCGCCGGGCGATAATCTTCTCCAAACCGACGAACGCGCCCCCACAAATGAACAGGATGTTCGTGGTATCGACAGGCGTAAATTCCTGGTGCGGATGCTTGCGCCCACCCTGTGGCGGAACGTTGGCAACCGTACCTTCCAGAATCTTCAGCAGTGCCTGCTGTACCCCCTCACCCGAAACGTCGCGCGTGATCGAAGGGTTTTCGTCCTTGCGGCAAATCTTGTCGATCTCGTCGATGTAGATAATGCCTTGCTGGCAGCGCTGCACATCCCCATCGGCCGCCTGCAGCAGCTTCAGGATAATGTTCTCGACATCTTCGCCCACATAGCCCGCTTCCGTCAGGGTGGTGGCATCGACAATGGCGAACGGAACGTCGAGAATGCGCGCTAAAGTCTGCGCCATCAATGTCTTGCCGGTACCGGTCGGTCCGATCAGCAAAATATTCGACTTGGCCAGTTCGATCTCCGAATTACGCATCCGGTTCATATGGATGCGTTTCGAATGGTTGTAAACCGCTACTGCCAGCTTACGCTTGGTAGCTTCCTGGCCGATCACATACTGATCGAGGAAATCTTTTATTTCCAGCGGTTTGGGGATTTTGTGCGGACCACCGGTAGTGGCTTCCGGTTTGTCGTCTTCGAGAATCGAATTGCAGACCGCAATGCACTCGTCGCAGATGTAGGCGCGGGGATAATCGCTCGGAGAAGAAATCAGCTTTCCAACAACGTCCTGGCTCTTGTGACAAAAGGAACAACGGAGTGTGTCATCCGATCCAGTGCGCTTCAAGCGAGTCTCCTTACGCCGTTACTCAGAATGTAACCATTATCGCTTGCGGTGGACATACAAGCAACCTCTCAGTCCTATAACCTTAGACGACAGATTACCCCCACGTCGTCGCAGTACCATAGCCAACCGTCGCGAATCGTCATTCCGTGCGGGAGTGGATCGGAATCGTCGAGCTGAATTTTTTCAATTATTTGACCCGTCTCGGGATCGTGCTTGAAAAACGCATTGAGATTGCTGTCGGTGACCCACAAGTACTTCCCCTCCCACCCGATGCCGTGCGGCCGGTTGGCGACGGTACCGAATTTCTTTTGTACCACCCAGGTCTTCGGATCGATCTGATACACCGTACGCGACGGCGGAACTGCAAACCAAAGATATCCGTCCCTCCACTCCTGGCCATGCGCGCCGGTGCCCGGAGCTTTACTGCCCAGAACTTCGCCCGCTTGAAAACCTCCCACCGTTTGGGGAGCGGCTGTGGGAGCTGGGGCGGGACGGCGGGACGGCCTCGCCAAAGGACTGCTGCGCGCCGCCGGATCACCCGCCATCTTGTAAATCACCCCGGCGCCGGGCGTGAAGTGACGCTCCATCGTCTTCCCGGTTCTGGCGTCCACACGGACGATCTCACGGCTGTAGGTTGAGCCAATCCAGAGGCTCTGGCCGTCGAACGTGATGCCGCTCGACCGGTCCGTCTCCGTGGCAAAGGATCGGATCACGCGGCCGTCTTCATAGCCGACCAGATATGCGCTGTTGCCTTCACCCTGATCGATGATCCACAGTCCCTCGTCCGTAGCCTGCAGACCGTTGGGATGCGGCCCCGGCGATTTGAATACGATGCCGGGCTTACCGGCCTTGCGCAGCTTGATCCGATCGTTTGCTGCTCTGGCAGCCAAGGCAGGAGCACTGGCCGCCGCCAGTCGGGCGAAGTCTCTGCGGTTCACGCTGCGGATTCTATCAGGAAATCAGACACTGTGGGACAGGCGTAACCGGTTACGCTTGCCGCAGGAACCGCCTTACCCAGAAACCGGACTGAAACGTAGAATCCGTTTGCTGTAGGTGCGATGTTACTCCTCTATTGACCTGGAGCCGACACCATTGCCGCAATCACCGCGTCAGAAAGACCCGCTTTCTTCAGAGCCAGCAAATCATCGACGTCGAGCCTGTAATTTCCCGGCACGAAGTTGATCTTCGCAACGATCATTGGTCCGTGAAACCAAGGAAGCGATGATCAATACCGCTCCGTTTGGTTTTGAGGAGGCTCATAGGCGGGCTCGCCGAGTGACCGAAAAAAATTGGTGCGTTACTTTTCTTCCGTGTTATTACTGGTCGCGGTTACTTGACCCCTACCGCTTTGATTCTTTGTCGGGCCGCTGCTCGTAGTCCGTTATGGTAGCTTCCTTCCTCGCAACGATTTGTCGGCTGTGCTGGCGCTGGTCGCGGTTACGACCTGCGGGTTCGTGGTGTTCGTCTTTAGTCATGTCGAGCACCAGTTCGACAGCTTCAGTGAAGATCCGCTGTTAAGCAAGGAAACACGCTCTCGGAGCCTGTCCCACATTGCTATTGGTCCATCCTTACCGGAGGCGCTTTTCCCATCCGCACCTGCGAAGCATCGAAAATCCGCCGGTCTGGAATCAAGGCTTCGAACGGAGCGAAATCGGGCTCGGCGCTGAACATGTCGCGCAAATCCGCCGCCGTAGCATCCAACAGATTCAAAGGCGGCAAATGCAGCAATTCAAAGATCGTCTTCAGCAACCCAGGAAAACTGGTATTCGTGTGGCTGGCATAATTCCGCCGCACATACGGACCCGCCGCCAGCAGCACAGTCCGATGCGAATCCACATGATCGAGCCCACCCTGCGCGTCATCCTCCGTCACAAAAACCGCCATCTCCTTCCACCAGGGACTATGCGAAAGGAATTCCAGTATCCGCCCCAACGCCAGATCGTTGTCTTCCACGAACGACGCCTCATACGGATAACCATCCGCCAACCGCGCCGCCGTCATGTGATCGTTGGGCAGATGGATGAAGATGAATTGCGGCAGCGGCGCCTTCCCTGCCCCATACCGCTCGCCAATCTCCGCCATAAATCGGTCCGCGCGGTACTGATCCGGAATATTCATATTGAAGCCGGGATATTCGCGTGAAGTATTGCGATACAAAGGATCGGGCATCGGCACGTTGGTGAGAAAACGCGCGCCGGTGGGCTCTTCATTCTTATCCTCGACCACCCCCGCCAGTTCGAAGCCCTCGCCGAAATTGCGAAACGAAATGCCATGCCGCTCCAGATGATGCCAAAGCGTGCCGGCCTCCGGCTGCTCTTCCGGATGCACCGAAGCGTCGGATTCCGCGAAGAGCAGACGGCCGGGCGAAGCTCCATCGAGCACAAACTGGCGCTGCCCTCCGTAAGCCGCCAGCAATCCGCTCTCGGTCAACAGATCCGGCCAGGCGCCCGCCAGCCAGTGATGGCCATCCACGCTCACATCCGAATCGGCGTAAAAGTTGTCGCTGAAGGCCCAGCGTTGCGCGATGGCATGATGATTCGGCGTGACCGGCGCATCCTTCACGCTGAACTGCTGATGTCCGCCCTCGGCGCGCCCGTGCATGCCGAACCGAGCCAACTGCGGGACTGCCTGAATCCGCACGGCGTCAGTCCCGCCGGGAGTAGCGAGGTCGCCGAATACCTCATCGAACGTCCGATTCTCTTTAACGATCAGCACCACATGGCGAATCGCGCTCGGAAGCGGCGCTTCCTCAATCGTCCTCACGCGCGGAAAGAAGCCGTTAGCCGCGTAAACCGTCCCCGTCAATTTCGGCAGTTCGCTCTTCGACGGCATAATAAACGTAGAGAGCGAGCCGCGATGCAGCGTCGGCGGCTCACCGAACTCCATCAGCAAAGGACGCCGCAGATTGGGACCCGTACCCCGCCCGCGGGCATTGGCCACGTACACGCGATCGCCCGCCACGGCCACGCGCGTCGGCAGCAAGCCCACCGGAATATGCCCGATCGGCGTATTCGTCTCCGTATCGATCACCGCCACCGCGTTGATCCCCGCTTCCGCCACCAGCAGCCATTTCGCCACCGGATCGAACGCCATCCCGGCTGGCATCACGCCGCGGAACCGTTCCAGCGATTCGATGCTCAGCGGGATCTCCGCCACCACCTTGCGGCTCGACGCGGATATTACCGTGATCGAATCGTCGTGCGCGTTTGAAACATAGACGCGATCACCCACCGCCAGAGCGCCCGCCGGCGCGCTGCCCCCGAATACCGTCGCGCTGAATGGGCGGCCGGTGCGAATCCAATCGAGAACCGCGGGCTTCAAAGGATCGCGCACATCGATCACGCACACCGAGTTCGATGCAACCACATTAGGATCGCCCAGTGGCGCAACCTCCACCACCCCCGCTTCGGTCTCGCGTTTCACCCCCCGTAGGCTCTCCTCTGATGGAAAACCGAACGCCGGAAACGCCAGCCCCGTCCGTTTCGAATCTTCGAGTGACGCCCCAGGCAGCACCTGATACTGGAACACGCCGGCATTGGTCACATACACCGTATTGCCATCGGGCGAAAGCGCAATCGCAAAAGGCATGCGCCCCACGCGCACGGAGGAAAGCACCTGGCCCTTACGCGCGTCCACAATCGCCACCCGGAAGTTCGCCTGATCGATAGCGAAAACAAGACGCCGCGCCGCGTCGAACGCCAGATCCGCAGTAAAGCTGTTCCGCCATTCGCCCCGATTTAAATCCACCAGTTTCACGCGATTGCCCGAAGCTGTGTCGACCAGCCGCAGGCGCCCCGAATTGCCTTCGGAGATCCATACGTCCCGGTCGGTATCGAATGCGATGCCGAAGAAGACGCCTTTCCAGTCAGGGTCGGCAGCTTCAGGAGCCCTGCTGCCTGGAGTACGCGCCCAAACGTGGTGCTCCTGCCAGACCTCTTTCGATCGCTCGATGACAGTAATGCCGAAGCGCTCGTAGCCGATATCCGCGGTCGCAACCACGCCTTTGCGATTCACCGCCAGCCCGAACGTCCCAGGCCCAGTCTCAAGCTGTATCCCCGTGGGCTGCAGAACACGTCCGCCAGGTAATATCGACCCCGTAACACCGACCCGTGCGTACCGTTGTTCGGCTGGAGGTTCGTAATCCGCGGGCCACGCTCGACCGCCCGAAACTGTGCAGAATATCCCGAACGTGACCAAATACCGCCGCAGGCATCCGCGTTTTACACGGCGTATACTACCCGACATTGGGGGTGGAACATTCACCGGATCCGGCTTTCTTGGCACAAGGTATTGAAACTATGGCGCTTAACTTCCAGGCGGCACGCTAATACGGGTGTGGAATGACACTTGCTTGCGTTAACACGTCGACGTGAGGTAAAGAACACACGCCGGCTCTTGGTACCGCCAGTACTTTAAAGTGTGCTAGGTTTGTACCGAGGATTTGACCGCGACTGTAATAACGCAGAGGAGAGGAGAAACGCATGGGTTACAGCCCGATGGTAGCACCGCACCAACAGGAAAAGGCATTAGAGGATCCCCTTGCCCATCTGCCGTGCTCGACGATTCTCGAGTACCGAAAGGGTCAGACGATCTACAGCCAGGATCAACCTTCGACCAGCATTTATCTCGTCATCGACGGTAAAGTCAAAGTGTGCCGATTGGCCGACGACGGGCGTCAGGTGGTAGTCGATATCTACCAACCCGACGAATTCTTCGGCGAATCCGCTTTCCTCGGTCCGCAGCAGCGCACCGAAATTTCGGTCGCCCTCGAAAACACCAAATTGATGACGTGGACTACCACCGAAATTGAGGATATCGCTACGCGCCGTCCCAAACTCGCTATCGCGCTGCTGCAGCTTCTGGTGCAGCGCTCGATGGATTTCGGCAGCCGCATCGAGAGCTTCTCAGTCGACAATATCGCGCGGCGCCTCGCCCGATCGCTCATCCGTTTTTCCGAACGGCTGGGCCATCAGTCGGAGGACGGTTCGGTGCAGATGATTCCCTTCACACATGAGTTGCTCTCGCAATACGTCGGCACCTCGCGTGAAATCGTCACACACTATATGAACCAATTCCGCCGCCAGGGTTATCTGCGCTATTCGCGCAAAGGCATCCTGCTGCACCGCGACGCCATGAAGGAATGGCTCCGCCAGGAACACTCCGCAGCCGCCGTTTAGGCTACTATCCGGCCCGCTTCACCACATCGGGTGAAAGCAGAGCCGGAGCCGCGCCCATGGCAATCAGATAGTCGTTTTCGCTAATCTCGATATCGGCGGGCGGATTAAAAATGATCTGCCCGTCGGGTTTGCGAATTGCCAGTATGATGGCTCCCGGCTCGTGCTTCCGCCGAAAACCCGGCGAGTATGAAATGCTCACCTGTTGGGTGACTACAGCCGTTAGGTATTGATCGAGTAGTTGCTGCACTTCAAACGGCGCGTCGATCTGCCGCGGACCGTCAACGGCCGGCTCCGGCTTGTCGTCCTCAACAATCGAAAAGCACACCATCACGCATTCATCGCAGATGTACGCCCGCGGGGAATCGCTGGGGGATGAAATCAGCTTCCCGACAACGCCCTGCCTCTTGTGGCAAAACGAGCAGCTCAATCCTTCTTCGGTTTGCTTGCGCTTCAGGCGGACACCTCAACTACGCCGCGGATTCGATCCGCCCGATTCTGCGCTCGTGGGCGTTGGAAACCGCGACAAGATTCGCCGAGGTCTCCGCCAGCGACCGAACGGAGTCGCGCAGATCGGCCAGTTCCATCCTGAACTTCGCGTGGTCGGCGTCATTCTGCCGCGACGTTTCGAGTGCCGAGGCCCGCATTTCCGCCATGTCCGCCATAAACCTGTCGTGGTCCGCTTCAGCCTTGCGCGCCGACTCGAATATCGAATCGCGCAGCATTTCAACGGATTGCGCCAGCGCCTCATGCCGCTCGGCGAGCCTCTCCAGCCGTTCGTCGATGTTCATCGTATGCCTTAAGCTTACCGCTGCGCCCTCACTTCTGTAACTGCCAGTTCTCGTCGAACAACCCCGCCACATCCACATCCGGAACGTCCGACCCGGCCTTCACTTTCACCACCGCATAATCGCCCCACTGCGGCATCCCGTAATCGCCGTTGTAATCCGCCTCGGAAACCGTCAGCCCCGTATTGATCACCACATACTTCGAAGGATGCAGCGGATTCGGATAAATTAAGGCGGGAAAATTCTCATTCGCCGGGAAACTCTGCGACCCGAGCGTCACCGTCTCCTTGGTCCACTTGACCGGCAGCTTCCCATTGATTCTGCCGATCCACTTATTACTTCCGGGATCGCCGAACAGCACCACGTTGTACTGAGCGAAGTCGGCCTCCGTCACATCCTTGTCGTCCTTGACGAACGGATGCCCGCGGAACCATTTACCCCACATCTTGTCAAACCGCGCCATCGAGCGAAGCGTCTGCTGATTCACCGCATCATTCCACGGCGTCCCTGTAGGCCGCACAAGCAGGAACGGATCGAGAAACGCATCGTCGATCGGCCCCTGCAGCGCATGCGTCTTATGCAATCCCCCCGCGGCCCCATTCTTATCCACCTTCCACGCAGTACCGGTCTTCTGCAAAGTAATCTCCGGCGCGGCCTTCACCTTAAGATCCTGCCCATCGATTCTGATAGTCTTCGCATGCTCGGTTTCCCGCAGTGCCAGCCGCGTAAGATTAGTCGTCTTGATCTCATAAGCCGCACCACCGTCTTTCCGCTGGGCATCGATATCGGCGCGCTCGTATAACTTGCCCATCCCACCGACCGAAGCCCAATAATCGCGGTTATATCTCGTCGTGTAAGTGACAAAACGCAGATGATCCGGCGATGTCTGCCCCTTATCGCCCCATTCCTTGAGGAACGCATCCAGCCGCTGCCGCACCAGAGGACTCGTCCCATGCCCCGTATTCTGCGAAATCAGAAACAGTCCCGGCGCCCCTTCGCACTTCAGAAAATCCGGGTCGCCCTTACAAGGAAAACCCTCCCGCTCCAGTTGGGCCCGTGTACGCAGAGACGATTCCAGCTGTCCACGGTGCGGAGCCGGCGTAACCCCCGGAGGCAGCCGCGGCGCATTCACCGCATTGATCTGCGTATCCATATCGCCGTCGTGCCCGGCCAGCGGCAGATTGAAGATGTTCAGCGCATACGCTTCCATGTTTTCCCAGATATTCAAAACCGGCCGCTGCCACGGCTTGAGATCGGGCTGCTCGGCGCGCCGCGACCACGTCCCCGCGCCAATTTCGGCCGCCACAAAAACATCCGGATGGTGCAGCGCCACATGCCAGCCGCCTTCCCCGCCCTGCGAAAAGCCGCGCAGGATAATCCGCTTCTCGTCGATATTGAAGCGCTTCTTCACCGCCGCGATGCCTTCGAACACGTCGTCCTCGCCGCCGAAATGCCATCCCTCCCCATTGATGCGCCCAAACAGGTCGAGCTGGATCTGGCCCACATCCGCCACCGGCGCGTTACCTGGAGGCCGCACCGTCCTGAAGCTGTAAATGAACTCCGATTCCGTGGTATTATTCTGCCGGCCATGCAGCCAGACATAAAGCCGCGCCGGCTTCGTGGGATCGTAATTCGCCGGCAGCGAAACGTGATAAGGCTGCACCGACCCATCGAGCGTCGAGTAATACGCGTGAATCTGGCTCTTGCCCTCATTCCACGGTGATTGCCCGTTTTGCAGCTCGGTCCCGCGTTCAATCCCCTGATCCAGCACCACCAAAGAATGATCGATGGCATTCTGCGTATTCAGGAATTCCGGGAATTCCAGCAGAATCTTGCCGGCCTTGGCATAAACTTCGACATCGCCGATCAACGCGGCGTCGGCATGTTTCGCCTTTAGTGAAGCGACCAGCGCCTCGATCTGTTCGCTCTTGGCTTTAATCTGCGCCAACTCTTCGGGCTTGGGCTGGACCGGAGCAGGCGCGCCCCGGCCACCGCGACCCGGTTGCTGCGCCAAAAGCGGTAGCAGAGCCAAACCTGCAACTGTAAAAAGGACAATTCGTTTCATCGTGACTTGCGAAAAGCATATCACCGCCCCGCACCAACGACTACGCGATTGCCAGCTGAACAGGCCCCGCAGTTAGAATAGTTGAACAAGTAATCGATGAACGTCGCCAATCTGAGTTCGCTGGTCTTTGCGGGCTCCGTGGCCGCCGGATTCCTCGGGTCGCTCACCGGCCTCGGCGGCGGCGTTGTAATCGTTCCGCTCCTCACCCTGGCATTCGGCGTCGACCTCCATTATGCGATCGGCGCGTCGCTGGTTTCGGTAATTGCCACCTCGTCCGGCGCGGCAGCCTCCTATGTGCGGGACGGCTACTCCAACGTGCGCATTGGTTTGTTTCTCGAGATTGCCACCACGTCGGGCGCATTGCTCGGCGCAAGCCTGGTTTCGCGCGTGCCCACCTCCACCATCGCCATTATTTTCGGCGTCGTGCTGCTCTATTCGGCGCTCAGTTCGCCGCCGCGCGATGCCGTCGACAGGGGCGGATCGGCAAACTCGCTCGCTCAGTGGCTGCGCCTCAACGGAAGTTACCCGACCGCCGGCGGTCCCACCAAATACGCAGTTCGGCGCATACCCCTGGGATTCGCCATCATGGTCGGCGCGGGGACGCTTTCGGGCCTGCTCGGGATCGGCTCCGGCGCCATGAAAGTGCTCGCCATGGATCGCGCCATAGGGATTCCGTTCAAGGTTTCAACCACCACCAGCAACTTCATGATCGGAGTGACGGCGGCTGCCAGCGCCGGCATTTATCTGGCGCGTGGATACATCGATCCGGGGCTGGCTATGCCCGTAATGCTGGGCGTGCTGGGGGGCGCACTGCTCGGGGCGCGCGTACTAGCCAGAGCACGGGTTCGCGTACTTAGGAACGCTTTCCGCGGCGCATTGCTGGTGCTCGCGGCAGAGATGATTTACAACGGCCTCGTGGGGAAGGTTTAGTCATGCGCGATATCGATATGGACCGCATGATGGGCCGCCTGCTGCAAGTCGGCGTCCTCGTCGCCGCCGCTGTGGTTTTGCTGGGGGGGACAGGCTATTTGTTTCGGCACTACGGCGAAGTCCCCGATTACCGGCATTTTCATCCCGTCCCCCTGGCGCTCGACGGTCTCCTCGAATTCCGTGCCCGCTCCGTAATTCAGCTGGGCGTTCTGCTAATGATCGCGACGCCCGTACTGCGCGTGGCGTTTTGCATCTTCGCGTTCGCCATCGAGCGGGATTGGCAATACACAGTAATCAGCGCCATTGTGCTGTGTGTGCTGATGTACGGGATTTTCGGCAGTCATTGAGGCTTGAGATAGTCGATCAGCGCTTTGCGCGCAGGCTCGTCAAGCCAGTCTTTCATGGCAGGCGCATCGCCGTGGCCTTCATCGATCTGCTTCATGGATTCAGGCGTAAGCCGGCCCTTCAGATCGGCGGCCTGCTTATGGCAGCGGATGCAGTATGCCGTAAAATACTTCTCGCCCAAGCTGACGCCAGTATCGGCCGGCTTACCGGTAAGCGTGTGAAGGTAAGCCATCAGATCGTCCATCTCCGCGGGCCGGAAGTTGTAAGCGAACGAGGGCATGCCGTTGAAACCGTCGCGAATAATCTCGCGCACATTGGCGTCGTCGACACGCTTGCCGTTGCGCAGGGTAACCTTGCCGAACAGACTCCGCAGCGACGGTCCCATCTTGCGGTCGTCGTTATCGACGTTATGGCAGCCCGCACACGTCCTGAACATCTCTTTGCCGTTAGAGACGTTGCCGGCCAACATCAGCGCCAGAAACAGCACCATAATCCAAGTCTACTGAGAGATACGGGCGGTCTTGATGTAATCGAGGTTGGGAAACTCCTTTTGCAGATAGGCGTTACCTTCCACTTTCATCTGCTCCTGATCGGGTCGTTCGCCGTCACCGGAATAGATCTGGTCCACGTTCTCCATGCCGCTGACGACCTTGCCTATCGGCGCGAAGCCCATGGCGTCGAGCCGCCCGTTATCGCCGAAATTGATGAACATATGGGTGGAGCGGCTGTTGGGCTGGCTGGTAGCCGCGAAACTGATCGTCCCGCGCACGTTACTGGTCTTGACCGGATCGTCCTCGATCGATTTGTTCCACTTGGCCGAGACCTTCGGATCCGCCGCCGACCCCCACTGCACCATGAAGCCCGGAACCACGCGGTAAAAGCGCGCGCCGTCAAAGTATTTCGCCTTCACCAACGTGTAAAAATGGTCGGCGCCATTGGGCGCCAAGTCGCGAGTGACTTCGACTACGAAGGGACCTCGCGACGTATCGAAGTCCACCCGATAGACAGCGGGCGCTTTTTCATCGGCGGAGGCTTTGACCACCTCCTGCTTCGTGGCGGAACAAGCCGCGAGGATGAGTGCGACGGAAATCGCAACGGGAATCGTCTTCATGGAGTTTCTTCCATGATAAACGGCCCCCGGTGTGTGAGCGTTACTCGTAGTGAGTCGGCGTGCCGCTGGCGCTTCGGGTGAGAGGCTCATCCACTACCACTACGTCCGGTTTGGCCGACGTGGGCTTGACAATCGAATCAGGATAAGACGTGTTGCGCAGCATAGGCTTGTCGGAGACGGCGAAATCCGCCGCGGCCTCGCCTGAAGAAGAAATGTCTTCGGCGCCGGTGCTCTTGAGCACTTCTTCGGCACGTTTTACCCAGTGACTGTCGTCGCAATGAACGGATAGTAGAATTCCTCCCCGTTTTACACGGCCCTCATAACGCTTCGCTTCGTATTCCGGAATACCAAAGCCAACCAGCGCTCCGACGACACCGCCAGCTACACCAATGGCTCCGGCTCCCGCCAAGGCCGCCAGAATCGGCCCAGCTGCGATCAGCGGGCCAATACCAGGGATCGCCAGTGCGCCTATGCCGGCGAGCCATCCCAGCACGCCGCCGAGAACCGCGCCCGACGTTGCTCCGGTGGTGGCACCCTCCGGCGCTTTGGTGTTCTTTTCGCAGGCAAAATCTTTGGTCCCCGCATTATCCGGGAATAAGACTGAAATATCGGTATTGCGGAAACCTGCCCGGCGCAGTGCATCCACGCATTCCTCGGCTGCGGCGCGCGCGGGATAAATGCCGAAAACGGCGGTGTTCTTTCCTGACATGTTGGTTATCCTTCTTTCCGACGTTGACGAGTGCAAGACAGTGGCCAAACAAAAACGCGATATGATCTGTTCTTATGCATCGCAGGAACTTTCTTCTCAGCTCTGCCGCGCTGGCAGCCCCTCTGGCGGGCCGATCCGCCGCGGCGGAAGCGGTACCGGGCGACATCAAACTCGGCGTGGCAACCTACTCGTTCCGCGAATTCCAGCGCGACCTGTGCATCAAGCACGTCAAGCAACTGAACGTCGAGTATGTCGATATCAAGGAGTTCCATCTGCCGCAGACCGATCCTCCGGCGGCGCTGGCGGCGGGGCGCAAGGCTTTCGATAAGGCCGGCCTCAAAGTAATCGGCGGCGGCAATATCTCGCTGGCCGAGCCCGACGAAGCGGGATTGCGCCCGCACTTCGAGTACGCCAAAGCGGTGGGATTTCCCATCATGATCTGCGCGCCCCGGCACGAGAATCTGGCCATCATTGAAAAGCTGGCTAAGGAGTACGACGTGAAGATGGCGATCCATAATCACGGCCCCGAAGATAAGAATTTTCCCACTGCAAAGAGCGTGCTCGATGCCGTGAAGAACATGGACGCACGCATGGGACTGTGCCTTGACATCGGCCATGCCACCCGCGCCGGCGAGGACGTGGTGCAGGCGGTCGCCGCAGCCGGGCCGCGCCTGTTCGAGATGCACTTCAAGGATCTGCACGACCCTAAAGGTCCGCACGATCAGCCGGCTTTCTCGCAATGTCCGGTAGGCGATGGCGCGCTGCCCATACCCGCCATATTCAAGCAACTGAAGAAGCAGGGCTATCAGGGAGTGTGCTCGCTCGAATACGAAATCGAAGGGGACGATCCGATGGTGGGGATGCAGAAGTCGTTTTCTTATATGCGTGGCGTGCTGGCCGGTTTGCGGGCGTAGCCGATGGCGGATTTTCAAATCGGGGCCGCGCGCGAGGAGAGCCTCTTGGTCGGGCACGACCACGCCATTACTTTCCTCGGAATCGATGGCCCGCGAGTGCTTTCCACGCCGCGCATGATCGGATTCATGGAAGCCGCCTGCCGAAATCTGATTCTGGGAATGCTGGACACGGGGTTCGATACGGTGGGCACCCACGTCAACGTCTATCATCGGAAGGCGGCGCCCATGGGGGCAACCGTGGTGTTCCGGGCGCGCCTCGAAAGCGTGAACGAGCGCCGCGCGGAGTTCAGCGTTAAGGCCGTGATGGGCGAAACCGTGATCGGCGAAGGGACCCATCAGCGGGCCATTATCGAAGTTAAAGTTTTCAAAGATCGGGTCGGTAAAACGTAAGGCAGGACCTCACGCCGGCCCTGCGCTAAACTGATTTTCGCGACACTGCGGGTCTTTGACTGGTCGCCAATAACAATATTTTCGCCGCCTGCGACCGGGTGTGGACGCAACCACATTCGCGGCGGGTGCATCTATCTTTGATCGTCTGGTTGAGGTCTCGTCTGTAAAGTGTAAGTTTGTGGTTTGCCTAAGGGGGTTGGTTTGAAGAGCAAGCGTTTTGTCCTGGTTGCCTTATCGATGCCGTCGTTGTGCCTGGCGCAGGGCTACATTATTTCGACTGTGGCGGGCGGTAACCCGTACAGCCCGTTCTATAACATCGGCAACGGCCAGCAGGCGACCAACGCATTCCTCAATTCGCCGTCGGGCGTCGCGGTAGACGCAGCCGGTAATATCTACATCGCGGATACGGGTAACAACGAAGTCCGCAAGGTCAATGCGGCGACGGGGATCATTTCGGCTTTTGCGGGTAGCACTACGGGCGGCTTCGCAGGCGATGGAGCGGCGGCCACCAGCGCGCAGCTCCACTCGCCAAGCGCCGTGACGCTGGATTCCGCGGGCAACGTCTACATCGCCGATACCGCCAACAACCGCATCCGGAAAGTGAATACCAGCGGCATCATCACCACCGTGGCAGGCAGTTCGGCCGTATCCACCGGCCTGATCGGCGACGGCGGTCTGGCGACCAGCGCGATACTCAATTCGCCCCGAGGCGTGATGGTGGATTCGTCGGGCAATCTGTATATCGCCGATTCCGGAAATAACCGTGTACGAAAGGTCGGCACGAACGGCATCATCAATACCATCGCCGGCAATGGCACCACAGGCACCGTCGGAATGGTGGGCGACGGCGGCCCGGCAATCAATGCGTCGCTCAGCGTTCCCGTCGGCATGGCGCTCGACAGTTCCGGCAACCTTTATATTGCGGACTCCGGGGACAACCTGATTCGCAAAGTGACCACCAACGGTAACATCTCTTCCATCGCCGGGAACGGAGAGAGCGGCTATTCCCCGGGCGACGAGAATCTGGCCATATACGCTGAATTGAATGAGCCAGAGGGCCTGGCGGTGGACGGTTCGGGCAATGTTTATTTCTCGGACACAGGGAATGAAGTGATTCGCGAGGTAACTGCCGCCGGAGTCATCAGCACCATCGCCGGGAATCAGGGGATTGGCAACGCCGGCGATGGGGGCCCGGCGGGTGCGGCTTCGCTCGACACGCCCATCGCCATCGCCCTCACCAGCACGGGACTCATCTACATCGCCAACAGCTCGAACGGATATCAGGATTCGGAAATCCGCCTGTTGACTCCCAGTACAGGCGCCTTACCCGTCATCAACAACAATGGAGTCGTGTCGGTCGACAGCACGTTCCCCATCATTTCACCCAACTCCTGGATCACCATTTACGGAACTAATCTGGCCTCGACCACAGCCACCTGGAACGGGACGACTTATCCCATTCCCACCAAGCTGGGCGGCGTTGCCGTGACCATCGACTCACTGCCGGCGAACCTTTGGTATGTCAGCCCCACGCAGATCAATGCGCAGGTTCCGAACGACCCCGTCAACGTGGGAACAGTGGTCCCAATCTCCGTCTCCACGGCCGGCGGCACCGCCACCGCAAGCATATCGCTGGGCGTTGTGGCGCCCTCGTTTAACCTGTTCAGCAGCAAGTATCCCGCAGCGGTGGTGTTCACGTCCGGCCCGGGCAACAGCGGCCAGGGATTCGATTACATCGGACCCAGCGGAGCGTTTTCGTTTCCCTCACGCCCGGTGATGCCGGGCGAGGTGGTGGTTCTGTACGGTACCGGATTCGGACCCACCAATCCGGTGGTGCCGGCGGGACAGGCGTATTCGGGCAGCGGCGCTCCGCTCGGCACACTGCCCAACATCAATATCGGGAGCGCGACGGGGGTGACGATTAATTTCGGCGGGGTGGTAGCGCCGGGGTTATATCAATTCAACGTGGTGGTGCCGACCGTTAACGCCGGGGACAACCTGCTGCAGGCTTCGTTCCCAGTGACGAATTCATCGGGAACAAGCGTTAACTACACGACGCAGAACAATATCTATTTAACGATTCAATAGCACGAATGGCCATGAAAACCATGTGGAACAGGCGCTTCCGCCTGTTCCTCTTTTTCGGGGAGCGCGTCTTCGCCGAGAATCCTCACATGGCGGTATATCTGCGCCGCGCGATGAAATAACCCAGAGCCGCCAGACAAGGGCCAGCCAGCACAAAACCGCCCGGTTCGGGGGCGCTGCTCAAACTGACGTTGCCTACGCTGCCCCCAAATACCGGATCGGTAGGATTGGAATCGAGAATTTCAATGCTCAGATTGCCGGTGCCGTCGCCCGTGTAAGACAAAGTGCCCTGCAGCCCGGCCTCGAGATCGTAGTTCCCGGGTCCCCACGCTCCTGGCATGTAAGTCTGCTCGGCCAGCACGCTGTCGTCGCCGCGCAGTAGCTCGACAGTCAGGCCATCCGTAACACCCGTGCCCTGGCTTTCACTGTTGTAATTGCCGGTGCCGTAGTCGAAACTCAGGACATAGTCCTGACCGTTGTCGTTGGCGTCCACCCCTGCATCGAGCGTGATCGAATTGTCGTAGTAAAGCATCACCGCCCAGTCCCCGCTGCCCAACTCCACGGCATGCAGCGCGTCCACTCCGGCGCCGGTCCAGCCCGGGACGCTGCCGCCGAATGCAAGCTGATCGCCGGTATCGGCCTGCGTGGCATACAAATTGCCGCTGTAGCTGCTGAAGTCTTCCGTGAAGATGTCGGCGGCCCTCGCACTCGAAAGCCCGGCGAACATTGCCGTTATTGCCATTGCCGCGACAGCAAAGGGGCCTCTTTGGCGCCAGCGCTTGACACACACTTTAGGTTTGAACATGAATTTCCTCCGATCCTGAGCGGAATTTCAATCAGGATTTCCGTTGAATTAGATTTTTATTCGGGATCTCTTTGCGGATCCCTCGACATCATTAGAATAGCCTTTCCACGACCCCAAAAAACCAGGCAACGATTTTTCAAATACCGGTACGAGGGCAATTGACGATCTTCGCCGGGCCGCTTCAGGGCGGGGTTAAAGCGGCTTTTCGGCGATTAATCCGAACGCCATGGCGCCGCTCCAATACGCTTCACACATCGCGGGAAGGCTTTCACGAAGCTTCGCGTCGGATGGTCCGTGAAGCGCACGAGGAATTTCACGAGCGGATCCTCTTCGACGTTCATCTCCAAACCCGCTTCGAGCATCCACTGGCGATAGGCCCTGATGCTGTCAGGGTTCTGCTTCCAGGCGGCGAAGATGCGGTGGGCTTCGTCGAACTTCAGATCGTACATGCGCAGCCAGCCGGTGTAGAGCTCACTGTCAATGAAAGTTGCCCATGACTAACGCCGCTATAATTATCCGACGCCCTTTGGCCGTCACCTCGATCGCATCAATATCGCTCGCATGAATATAATGGGGCACGGAAGTAATGAAACTGACGCGAATCCTCCTGCTTACGGCTCTGGCCGCGGCTCCGTGCGCGCTCCTCCAGGCACAAGGCAGTTATGAGATCCAGGTATACGGCTCCGATCTGGTCGACCCCGGCGCCACCATGTTCGAACTGCACAGTAATTTCACTTTCGAAGGCAGCAAGACGGTGGTCGATGGCCAGTATCCCACCGAGCACCAGCTGCACGAAACGCTTGAGATCACCCACGGCTTCAACGATTGGTTCGAGCTTGGCTTCTATGTCTTCACCAGCGCGGATTCGCGCGTCGGCTGGCAATGGGTGGGCGATCACATCAGGCCGCGCGTGGCGGTGCCGAAATCGTGGAACTGGCCGGTGGGGGTGAGTCTCTCGACGGAAGTTGGTTATCAGCGCGCGGTGTATTCGCCGGACACGTGGACGATCGAGATCCGGCCCATTGTGGACAAGACCCTCGGCCGGTTATACCTATGTTTCAATCCGACCGTCGATCGGTCGTTTCACGGACCCTCAGTGCCGCAGGGCGTGACCTTTTCGCCCAACGTGAAAGTCGGGTATGACATCTCCAAGGCGGTTAATGCGGGCTTCGAATATTACGGCGCGCTGGGTCCGCTGACGGGCTTCGATCCGATTCAGCAGCAACAACAGCAGATCTTCGCCGTAACGGATCTGAACGTGAGCCCGAAATGGGAATTCAACTTCGGCGTGGGCGTGGGCCTGACCGGTGGCACCGATCATCTGCTGGTGAAGATGATCCTGGGGCGCCGCGTCGTGATTAAGTGAATCTGCCCGCACTCAATATCGGCATCGTCGGCGGTGGCAGCGGACGCGCCATGTCCAGCGGCGTGCGCTTTTGATGGACGGTTGATTCTTATGCGGCTTAGGGCGGGCGGATTAAAAACGCGAAGAATCGGCGGTTTACAAGCTCGTGGAGTTGGCGTTTGGCCTCCCAATTTCCTTTTTCGGCAGCCTTTATTAATCGTCCTGATGGCGGCCCTGCCGCTCGCCGCGCAGGAGCGAGCCATCGACACCGCCCGCAGCTCGATTACCATTCACGTGGGCAAGGCTGGTCTGCTCTCCGCTGCCGCGCACGAGCATTGGGTGAGCGCTCGCATCGCCTCGGGCTCGATCGACGAAACGGCCTTGCGGGTCGAGTTCAAGGTGCGAAGCGCGGGGCTGATTATCAAGCCCGATCCCAAAGTGGATGCGAAGACGCGCGCCCAGATCCAGAAAGATATGGACGAGATGACGCTCGAGATCGCTAAGTATCCCGAGATCGCCTTTCGCTCCACACACGTCAGCCCGTCCGGCGCCGGCCAGTTCACGGTGGATGGTTCGCTCGCGCTGCACGGCGTTTCGAAAACGGTGAGCGTAACTGTCAAGCGCGAAGGCGAATCGTTCACCGGACACACCGTTATCAAGCAGACGGACTTCGGGATCAAACCCATCAGCATCGCCGGCGGAACCATCAGGATTAAAGATCCGGTTGATATCGATTTCGAAGTTTTCCCGAAATAAGTGCGCAGGCCAAAGGCCTACTTTACGAGGACCTGCGCGAAGAAATCGAGCGCGCGCGGGTCCGTGGATTGTCCCAGCCAGAACATCGCTTTCTTCCTGACCGCGGGATCGGGATTGCTCTTAGCCACTTCGATCAGCAGCGGCACGCCCTGATTTTCGGGTAACTGCTTCAACGCGAACACGGCTTGTTCCCTCACGGCGCGGTCGGGGTCGTCGCGGACCGCCTTGCCGATAACCTCTTGCGCCTGTTTACCGGCGGCCTTCTGGGCAATCCAGAAGAGGGCTCGGCTGCGAATTTTCGCGTCTTTGTCGTTGCGCGCAGCGTCGATCAGCGCCGACATGCCGGCAGGTTCCTTGCTCTGGGATAAGGCAAAGACCACCTGTTCGCGGACCTTTGGAGATGGGTCGTTCGCCAGCATGCGCTTCAGCACGTCCACACCATGAGCGCCGCGCGAATTGCCCAGCCAGAAGGCGGCTTTTTCGCGAACCTGTTCCGTTTGATCGGGAGCAACTAAAACCTCCAGCGCCCGATCAGCGGAGGGATCGGCATGGAGCGCGATGGCGGATGTGGCGCGGTCCGGATGCGGCCCCGGAACCTGCGTCTTCAGCCACGCCACGCTTTCGGCTGCAGGCACGTTATTGAGCCAGATGAACGGCAGTCCGCCGGCGTCGAAACGGCAATCGGGGGATGATACGCGGAGTTGATCCACCTTGGAATTCTCCATGCGGACTAACACCAGCAGCGCCGTCGGTCCTTCGAGACGCACCAATGAAGTTCCCTCCGAACCGCACGAGTCGCCGTGTCGGCCCGGAATCTCAGGCTCCGACCACGCAGCCCAGAACGGACCCGCACCGGACCGCGCCAACTCCGCCTGGATAGTACCGGAGAAAGCTCGGGTTTCCATCTTCGCGTTCTGCACCTGCGGCTGCTGCGCACTCAGGCACGCTGCGATGAGAATGAGAAGCGAAGGGATCTTCATTTCAAGAGCTCCATCATGTAATCCACCGCTTCCTTGTTTTGCATGCTTCCCAGACGCTGCACGATGTACTTCTTCATCGCCGGATCCGTTTCTTTGCGGGCGAGGTCGACCATCGTCTTCGCATCGCCGCGCGAGTGAAGGCCGTTTATCAGGTCTCTCTTGGCTTTGGCATCGGTGTCCGCGGTGTAGAGGCTGGCCAGGGTTTCCGGGGTCGTCGAGCGCGACATGGCGAGGTTGCGCACGGCTTCACTACGTACCGCCGGGTCCCTCTCGTTACGCACAAGGTCGAGCAATTTTTCCGACGCCCCGGCCACATAAAGGGCGCGCACAATCTGAATCTTGTTATCGGCCGAAGTTTCCCCGGCGTAGAGTTGAGTCAGCTGATCGGTGGCCTTCATGGCGCCCAGCTGACGGATGGCTTCCGCGCGCAGGTCCGCATCCTTCTCACTCTTCGCAAGATTGAAAAGTGGATCTCTGCCCTTCGAAACCATCAGCGATCGGATGATTTCGCGCTTCACTTCAGGATCGTTCGAAGCCGTGTAAACCGCGGACAACTGTTGCTGCGCGTCGCTGGTGCCGGACATCCCGATGTAGCGGATGGCGCGCAGTTGAAGATCTGGATTGCCCGCGCCTTTGGCATATTCGAAAAGGATCTGCCGGGCGCGCGGCGAGCGGTTCTGTGTGATGACGAACAGCGCGCGATCCTTCAACCCAGGCGCGCTGTTGCCTTTAAGCAGGCCTTCGAGCAGAGGCATGGCGCGTTCGGGATCGGCATTCATCAGACTGTTGATGGCCATCAGTTTCAGATCCTCATTGGTTTCGTCGGCGGGTGATATGGCCTGGCCGGAACCTTGTTTCACTTCGGACTCAAGCGCCTGCGCGTCGTTGAGCCAGCGGCTGGCTGGATAATTCTGGCGCAGCGTGGCCAGGGAAGCCAGCGCCTCATCGCGGCGTCCGGCGCGGTTCAGCGCATAAGCCTTCCAATAGAGCGCTCCATCGGCGCGGGGTGACTTGCCGTCGATGACGCCGTTGAATCGGCGAATGGCTTCGTCATACTTGTGCTCATCGAGAGCGCGCGCGCCGGCATCGTAAGAGACCGTACCAAGCTCGACATGAACTTTTTTCATGTCCTTCGTGGCGAGCCTCACCTGGTCCCTCACCTGATCGCGGATCTGACGCCCCAATTCCCTCGCATCGGGCGGCGTGGGCGGCGGAGGCGGAGGCGCCTGCTGGGCGACGACGGCAGTTGCCGCGAGTAACCCGATCACCAGAGATTTTTTCATGATTTCTGTCCTTCCGTTCGTAAGTTCGATTCAATGATGCGCACTTTGAAAAGCAACGATCCCGCCCCGATACGCCGCTGTAATTGCCGAATCTCCTCCGGGCGAACGCGGTCCGGAGCATTGGCGACCTCCAGCATGAATCGCTCTACTTCATCGAGAAACGCCAGGGTCGCGCTCTCACCCTGGCTCGCCAGCATCTGGCGCATGAGGCGGCCTTCCACTACCAAATCCTGCGCGCGACTGCGCTGCGCGGAGAAATCCGCTGCCTCGGTGTCACTGGCGTTGGAGATTTCGGTGAGCAGCATGGCGGTACGATCCAGATGGTCGGCCAGGGAGATTTCGAGAATGCGCTGGCGCGCCTGATTGGAAAGACCGGCCGCGAGAAGAGAAGGCTGCGCATGGCGCGTAGTTCTCCCGGCGATGAATGCGATCACGATCAGCGCGGCCATTACCAGGGCGGCCGCCCACACGGGGAACCACCTAGCCTCGCGCCGAGCCGAAATTTGAGGGCTGATCTGCAACCACACCCTGCGCTCAAATTCCGCGACCGGCTCGGGAACCGTCCACTCATTGCAGAACTCGAGCGTCGCCGCGAGCGATTCGGCAGCCAAACGGCATTCCCGGCATTCCGCCAAATGCGTTCGATACTGATACGGCACACCCGGTTCGCCGTAATAAAGCAGGATCAAATCTTCTTCCGTCAGATGTTTCATCGTGTGGTTCCCATCACCGGCTGCAAGGCCCGGCGCAGTTTCTGGACAGCCCGAAAAACGCTGTGTTTGGCCGAACCGGGCTGCACGCCCAGCGTGGCCGCAATATCATCAATCCCCATGCCCGCGTAGTGGCGCAGCATGAAAGCCGCCCGTTCCATCTCGCTCAGTTCGTCGATCGCCGGAATCAGCATGGCGGCGATCTGCGAACTGGCGGCCAGGCGTTCGGGCGACGGCGCCTCCGAAGCCAACTGTGCCATGGGATCGGCCGCGTCCTCGGCGGTCCACTGCCCCTGTTTGCGCTGCCGCGCGCGGATGCGATCGAGAGAGCAGTTGGCGCAGATGCGGTGCAGCCACGTACCGAAAGAGGCGCGCCCATCGAATTTTCCGATCTGTTTCCAGGCCCGCAAGAAAGTCTCCTGAACCATATCCTCGGCGTCCGTTACGTTGCCGGTCATACGATGCGCGAGGCGGAACAGAGCTCGGGCATGGCGCTCCACCAGCACCCGGAATGCGTCGCAATCCCCCCGGCGCGCGCGGGCAATGGCGATTTCGTCGCTTGGCTCTACCTGGATTCTTTCCACCCGGCTGTCAGATTAGACTGTATAAAGCGCTGCAGGTTAGGCAGTGATATGCGGATACGAGCCGCGGTTTCGTGGAGTAGGCGTTTTCGCCTCCGCTTTTAAGGTGTGTTACACTGGCTTTGATACAAACGAGTAAAAGAGAAGAGAAGGAGTAGTAACCCTTAAGATGGCATTGGCGGGAGAAGCAAAACGGCTGGTCGTAACCCGGAACCAGACACACAAGTCCGATACCGGCTCGCCGGAAGTGCAGATTGCGCTGTTAACCACGCGGATTGCCGAGTTGACGGAGCATTTCAAAACACATCAAAAAGATCATGCGTCGCGGCGGGGATTGTTGATCCTCGTGGCGAAGCGCCGCCGGTTGTTGACCTATTTAAAGGCCACCAGTCCGGAGCGGTACAAGAACGTCCTGCAAAAACTTTCCATCCGCCATTAATGTAGTCGGGTTCAACCTTCGAAGCAGTGGCTTTTTCGAAGCAGTGGCATCGTAGTTCCACTGTCCGCGGCTTGCGGTTTTTTCGCAGGCGCGATCCCTCCTTTCAACTCCCCTCGCGAATATCACCAGAGGCCGAATCTTCGGCAGATAAAGGAAGTCCGGGGAACGTAACCCGGCACTCAACACATAGATGAACATACACACATTTGAAGTCGAGCTGGACGGCAAGAAGCTTAGCATCGAGACGGGCAAGCTGGCGAAACAGGCGGGTGGATCCGTCATAGTCCGCATGGGAGATTCGGTGGTGCTGGTGAGCGCCTGCAGTGCGCCCAAGCCGAAGCCGAACCCGAGTTTCTTTCCGCTCACCTGCGATTATCGCGAGTACACCTACGCGGCGGGCAAGATCCCCGGTGGGTACATTAAACGCGAGGGACGGCCCTCGGAGAAGGAAGTTCTCACCAGCCGGATGATCGACAGGCCGATGCGCCCGTTGTTTCCGGAAGGCTATTACAACGAAACCCAGATCATTGCCATGGTTCTTTCGGCGGACCCCGAAACCGATCCTGGCATTCTGGGCATCGTCGGCGCGGGCGCGGCTCTCGCCATTTCCGATATTCCGTTTCATCACCTGGTGAGCGCGGTGCGCGTGGGCATGGTGGATGGTAAGTACGTAGCGAATCCGACTTACACGGAAGGGCGCGCGTCGAAACTGAATATCATCGTGGCGGCAACCGAACAGGGTATCGTGATGGTGGAAGCTGGCTCGCAGCATGCTTCCGAAGAAGAAGTCCTCGGCGCTCTCGACCATGGCTATGAGTGCTGCAAAAAGATCACCGCGGTGCTGCAGCAACTGGTTGCGGTCGCGGGAAAAGCCAAGAAGCCGTTCACTTCACCGGAACTGAACAAAGAGCTCTACGCGGCCATCGAGAAGAAAGTGCGTGCGTCACTAACCGACGCCCTCGATACGAAGAAATACGGCAAGCTCGAAAGCTACGCGCGCATCGACCAATTGCACGAAGAGGCTGTGGCAGAGGCGTCCGACGAACAGAAGGCGGAAGCGGGCAAGTGTTTCGATGCCTTGAAGGAGCGGATCTTCCGCGACGAGATGCTCAAAGCGCATCGTCGTCCGGACGGACGCAAATTTGACGAAATCCGTTCCATCTGGGGCGAAGTGAGCGTGCTGCCGCGCACCCATGGATCGGCCGTGTTTACGCGCGGCGAGACGCAGGCGCTGGTTACGGTGACGCTCGGCACCAAGGACGACGAGCAGCGCATCGAGTTGCTCGAGCCGGGCGAGGCCTTCAAGCGCTTCATGCTGCACTACAATTTCCCGCCGTTCAGCGTGGGCGAAGTCGGCTTCATGCGTGGACCGGGGCGGCGTGAGATCGGTCACGGAGCTTTGGCGGAGCGCGCCGTTTCGGCAGTGCTGCCGGATGAGGCGAAGTTCCCCTATACGCTGCGCGTGGTGAGCGATATTCTCGAATCCAACGGTTCCAGTTCCATGGCGACGGTGTGCGGAGCGAGCCTGGCATTGATGGACGCGGGTGTGCCGATCTCTGCGCCGGTGGGCGGTGTGGCCATGGGTCTGGTGAAGGAAGGCGATGAATACGCCATCCTGACGGACATTGCGGGCGCCGAAGATCACTACGGCGATATGGATTTCAAAGTGGCCGGGACCAAAGAGGGCATCACCGCCCTGCAAATGGATATCAAGGTTCCGAACGTCACCACCGCGCTGATGAAGGAAGCGCTGGCCCAGGCCAAGGCCGGCCGGCTTCACATCCTCGGCGAGATGGAAAAGGTAATCGGGCAGACGCGCACGGAGATGTCGCCATACGCTCCGCGCATCTACACAACCAAGATCCCGCAGGATAAGATCCGCGACGTGATCGGACCCGGTGGCAAGGTGATTCGTGGAATCATCGAGCAGACCGGCGTGAAGATCGATGTCGAGGACGATGGCACCATTCATGTGGCGTCGAGCGATCCGGAAGCGGCTAAGAAAGCTCTGCAGATTATCGGCGACCTCACGGCTACCGCCGAGGTGGGGAAAACTTACCTGGGCAAGGTTGTGCGGCTGGTGGATTTCGGCGCCTTCGTCGAGATCTTCCCGGGTACCGATGGCCTGCTGCATATCAGTGAGATCGCGGAGAACCGGATCAAGGAAGTTCGCGACGAACTGAAGGAGGGCGATCAGATTCTGGTCAAAGTCCTCGGCCTCGAAGGGAATAAGATCAAGCTGAGCCGTAAGGCAGTGTTGCGGGAGCAACGCGAAAAGCTCAAACAGCAAGCGTAACCACTCCCTCACGGTCGCGGCTCTGCAAGAGTTTACCGAACCGCGACCGTGAGGGAGTGGGCCTTGTTCTTAGTCGGCGGCCGCGGAATTCTTGTGCGAGAATTTATTCTTCACATCCGGCCAGAATTCCTTAAGCACCTGTGAAAGCGCATCCGTAAGCACCTGCGAAAGCATGCGCTGCATAGTGGCGTCGAAGCCCTTCGCATCCGGGTAGTAGAGATTTCCGATGGCCGCCACCGTGCCATTGCCGAGCCATTCCGAATAGTTAAATTCCCAGTTTCCCGCATCGCTCTTAGCCACAAGGACGCGCGATGCGGCATACCAGGTGCGCCCGGCTTTGGAACCGTGCCCCTTGCGAAAATAGCGCGGATCCTGATGCAACAGGCTGGGCATAATCGCTTCGGTCATGAAGTTGCCGATATCCTGGTCCGCCACCGAGGCCGCATAACGCTTGGCGAACCCCTCCACGCCCTGATGATAATCCGGGTTGCTGTTGGTCTCCTGCGATATGCCGGCGAATGCCAGCGCCACTACATATGATGGCCAGTCGAAGGTGTCCTTGCGTGCAATAGTGAACTTCTGCCTGATGGTGATAGGGGCGAAGGGTGCGTCTTCTTCCGCCGTACGGTAGTTGGGAAGAACGCCATATGCCCGTTTGTCTTCGGTAGAGCCCGGTTCCCCAGGAAGCACACCATGCGGCGGAGCCGTGGTGGCAGGTTCGGGGGCCGCCGATTGTGACATCCCATACTGTGCCAGCAGTCCTGCGGCCGCAAATAACTTATAGGTCGTTCGCCAAATCGCTCGGTTCATTTGTGATTTCGTTTGCGTCGCCTCTGATGAAACCCGCGTCCGCCATACAAAGACGCGGCAAACCCGTTGTTATTGCGATGGACAGTTCGGCGTAAAGGTTACATTAGTTTGGCAATAAATCGCCTTGGCGGACAACCTGGTCGAGAATGGCCAGCAGTTCCGACATCCGCCACGGCTTTTGTAAATATCCATTTACGTTGTCGGTTGGAAAATGCTCCGCAGCTTCCGCCGCCGTGAATGAACTGGAAACGATTATTTTCAGATCCGGGCGCAACTCGCGCAGCCGGGTTATAAGATCGCCGCTCGCATTCACGGCCACTTTCGAATCCACCAGAGCGATTTCGATGCGATCGCGCAGCCGGCGCAAGACCTCGACGGCTTCTTCTCCGGACTCCGCCAATGCAACGGCGCGGCCTGCCCGTTCGAGTGTCATTTTTACCATCTGGCGAACCACCGATTCGTCGTCCACCACCAGCACCAGCGGTTGGACCGATGCCGGGCGTTCTTCCGCCTGCATGGGGAAGTAAAGCCGCAGCGCGCTTCCCAGCCCCGGCTGGCTGGTTACGTGCAACAGGCCCTGGTGAGATCTTACGATTCCGGCCACTGCCGCCAGCCCCAGACCCCGTCCGAGAAATTTGGTGGTGAAGAAGGGCTCGAAGATTTTCGACATGGTAGCCGGATCCATCCCGCACCCCGTATCGCGGACTTCAAACCACGCGTACCGGCCCGGCTTCACTTCATCGGAAAACACGTCGAACTGCGCTCCCGCGGCTATCTCGCCGACGCCGGTTTCGATAGTCACGCAGCCTGTGCCGTCGGCCCCGATGGCTTCAGCGCCGTTGAGGACAAGGTTGAGTAGAACCTGACGGATCTGATTCTCGTCGGCAACGATGGGAGGCACGTCCGCCAACTGCAATTGCAACTGGACTTTCTTCGGCAATGAAGCGTGGATGAGTCCTTCGGATTCGCAGATCAGCGATGCCAGATTCACCGGTTGCATACGGAACATGCCTTTGCCGGAGTAGGCGAGAAGCTGGCGCGTGAGTTCCGCGGCGCGCTCGCCGCTGCGCAGAATGGCATCGGCCATCTCGCGATCTTTGGGAGTGTCGACAGCCTGGGCCAGTAACTGTGCGTACCCGAGAATACCGGTCAGCAGATTATTGAAATCGTGCGCGATGCCGGCCGCCAGTAGCCCGATGCTCTCGAGGCGTTGTTTGCGGCGCACCATCTCTTCGGCGCGCAGGCGCCCCAGAGTGGATTTGATGCGCGCGCGCAACAGCGTCGGATTTACCGGCTTGAAGAGATAATCCTCGGCGCCGGCTTCGATGCTGCGCACCACGCTATCCATTTCGTCGAGCGCGGAGACGAGGATTACGGCTACTCCGGCGAGAGCGGGGTCGGCCTTCACCGCTTCAAGAACCTCAAATCCGTTCATGCCGGGCATCATCAGGTCGAGCAGCATGATGTCGAAGCGTCGCTCCCGTAACAGGGCCAGCGCGGTGGGGCCGTCGGGGGCGGTAGACACTTCGTGGCGCTGCCGGGCCAACTGGCGCAGCAGCATGTCGCGGTTCACTTCATCGTCGTCGACAACCAGAATGCGGCCCGGTTCGGCATCGGCCTCGGCATGGTCGCGCACCGGAGGGGTCTGGTTCAAAGCGCTCTGCCCGCCGGCATTTCCGGCCACCAGAACTTCCTCGAGGGCGGTCGCCGCCGACGCGATCCGGCGCAGATCCTCCTCGGCTGCCCTGGGCATGAGACTGGTAAGCTCGGCGACGATGCCCCGAATGCGCTCAGCGCCGGGATGGAGGAGTACGTGCAGAGCGGTGAGTGTGGCACTATCGGCTTCCTCCACCTGTTGGATGTTTTCGAGCAGCGCGTTGGCCTCGATCAGAATCTGGTTGAGGGTCGCTGTGAAATTCATTGCGGAATGTTCTTCAATCAGAAATTCCGTGTAGCCGATTATGTGATTCAGCGGCGTGCGCAGCTGATGACGCAGTTCGGCGGCGGGGATGGGAGCGGGAAAAGGTAAAGGCGAACTCATCGGCGAGGCGGTATGACTGCTTCTTTCTCAACGATCTCTGTTTCGGGCGAACGGGGCAAGTGGCAAACTGCCCTTAGGTGCTGTTCAGTACTTCGAACGTTACTCGGAAGCGTGGTCCATCGCGTGAACTAAGTTAAGATCGCCCCAGCGGCTTCTTCTCTCGTCAACCAAAAAAGTGCCCAGTATCCTTCTCGTCGAAGATAACGAATTCAACCGCGATATGCTCTCCCGGCGCCTGCAGCGCAAAGGGTTCGAGGTTCTGTTGGCAGTGGACGGCGCGCAGGGAATTGAGGTTGCAAAAAGGCGGCTCCCCGACCTGGTTCTGATGGATATGGATCTGCCCGTGGTCGACGGATGGGAAGCCACGCGGCGTCTGAAAGCCGACACAGCCACAAGCAACATTCCGATTATCGCGTTAACAGCGCATGCGCAGCAGAGCGATTGCGACCGGGCGTACGAATCGGGGTGCGACGACTTCGCGACAAAGCCGATTGAATTCGCCGTATTGTTAGACAAGGTTTCACGCGCACTGGCGGCACGTCCGCAGGGTTCGGCCACGTGAGCGACAAACCCGCCTTGCAGCATACGCCCGCCTGGTACTATCTGCGCGACCGCACAGTTCTGTTCGGCATGGCCGCCATCGTTGTCATCGGTGCGCTCACGTGGTTCGATTGGCACGCCCAGCGAGATGCCCGCGATCGCGTGGTCCAGACGGTGCTGGAACTGCGCCAGATAGACGACGTGCTCTCGACCATGAAAGACGCCGAGACCGGCCAGCGCGGCTTCCTGCTCACGGGCTCGGACGCTTATCTGGAACCTTACGAAATGGCGCTTGCCAAAATTCATGGACAGATGCAGACGCTGCGCCAGGAGACGGCGGGTCAATTCGACGTCAACAGGGATTTCTCCCGGCTCAATCAGGCGGTGGAAGCTAAGTTAGCCGAACTTGCCCAGGCGATCGCACTGATGCGCGAGCAGGGCCCGGACGCGGCTGGGGCGCTCATTCGCACCAACGTCGGCAAAGAGCAGATGGACCGGGTTCGCGACATATCGGCGGATATGGATTCGCTGGTGCGCAATCGCCTGGCTCGCGAAATGGTAAGCGGCGAAACGCATGCGCTGCGCACGCAGATTCTCACGGCGGGCGCCAGTCTGCTTCTGTTTGTGCTGGTGGCTTTCACCAACGTCCGCTACCGCCGGCAGAAGGAAGAGGCGCAGGCTGCAAATCGCGCCAAGAGCGCCTTCCTCGCCAGCATGAGCCACGAGTTGCGTACTCCCCTCAACGCCATCATCGGCTACAGCGAAATGCTTTCCGAGGAGGCCGAGGATTCGAATGCGCTCAATATTATTCCGGATCTGGACAAAATCCGCACCGCCGGCAAGCATTTGCTGGAGCTGATCAATTCGGTGCTCGATCTTTCGAAAATCGAAGCCGGAAAGATGGAGCTATTCTTTGAAACGTTCAGCATCGAGCGGCTGATAAAAGAGGTGGCGGACGTAGTGACGCCGCTGGCCGGTAAGAACGGCAATCGGTTCTCAGTCTCCGTCGCACCCGACATCGGCGAAATGCGCGCCGATCTGACCAAGGTTCGCCAAAGCCTTTTCAACCTGGTGAGCAATGCGTGCAAGTTCACTTCGAACGGCGAGGTAAGCCTGAAAGTGTGGCGCGCGTCGCCGGGCGATTTCATTGTGTTCGAAGTAAAAGACGCGGGCGTGGGGATGACCCCGGTGCAGGTTTCGCGGCTGTTCGAATCTTTTGTGCAGGCCGATTCCTCTACCGCGCGCAAATTCGGCGGCACGGGGCTCGGCCTCGCCATCAGCCGACGCTTCGCACGCATGATGGGCGGCGATATCGAAGTCTCCAGCCAGCCCGGTAAGGGGTCGGTGTTCACCTTGCGCATCCCGTCGAACTCCGACTGGATGGGTCGCCCGGGAGCGCAGACAGCGGCAGCGGCCAAACCGGCGTCGAAAGCCGGCGTGGTGCTGGTAATCGACGACGATACCGATATCCACGAGATGCTGCGCCGCACGCTGGGACGGCACGGGCTCACGGTCGAAACGGCGCGCACCGGCGAGGAAGGATTGCGGCGGGCTCGCGAACTGCATCCCCAGGCCATCACCCTGGACGTGATGATGCAGGGCATGGACGGATGGAGCGTGCTGGCGCAGCTGAAAAACGATCCGGCGACAGCCGATATTCCCGTGATCATGCTGACCATGGTCGACAATAAAAAGCTCGGGTATGCGCTGGGCGCCGCCGAGTTCCTCACCAAGCCCATCGATCGCGAGCGACTGGCAGCGATTCTATTGCGCTACAACGACGGCGCGCGGCAAGCGGCGCTGGTGGTGGAAGACGAACCGGATTCGCGGGAAATGCTGAGTCGCATCCTCAGGAGCGAGGGCTGGCGTGTGCGCGGGGCGGAGAATGGACGCGCCGCGCTCGAAGAGGTGGCCCGCGAAATTCCCTCGATTGTTCTGCTGGACCTGATGATGCCGGAGATGGACGGCTTCGAATTCATCGATGAATTGCAGCGCCAGGAAGCGTGGCGGCATATTCCCGTGCTGGTGGTCACGGCGAAGGAACTCACCGAAGAGGACCGCGAACGGTTGAATGGTTACGTAGGGCGCGTCCTTCGTAAGGGCAGTTACGATAAGGGCGAACTGGTAGAGGTGGTCAGCGCCATGGTGGCGGCGCGCATCAGGTCCGTGCGCGACCGCGTCTAATCACCAGTCGGTGCCACCGAAGCCGAGGGACACGCGACGACAGTCGCGTTCTTTCAGTGCACGAGAAACGCGGCTCATAGCCGCATGTCCAAGTCTCTGAGGCTACAGCAAATCCGGCCGCAGGCGCCGGGTTTTTTCCAGTGCCGCTTGTTTGCGCCACTTGCGGATTTCCGCGTGATTGCCCCCCACCAGGACTTCCGGCACCTTCCAGCCGCGGAAATCGGCGGGGCGGGTCCATTGGGGGCAATCGAGGATGCCATCCTCAAACGATTCGTTGATGGCTGAATCCCGATTGCCGAGCACCCCGGGCAGAAGGCGCGCCACCGTATCGATAATCACCGCCGCAGCCAGTTCGCCTCCGCTGAGGACATAATCGCCGATCGAAAGTTCATCGTCCGCGAGGTGCTCGGCAACGCGCTCGTCGACGCCTTCGTAACGTCCGCAGATCAAAAGCAGTTCGCGTTGCGTCGATAACTCGCGCGCCATCGATTGCGTAAAGCGGCGCCCCTGCGCGGAGAGCAGAATTACTTTCTGCCCGTCTGTGCGCTCAGGCCAGATGGCTTCCACGGCATCGAAAATCGGCTCGGGCTTTAACAGCATCCCTTCGCCTCCTCCGAACGGACGATCGTCGACCGTGCGATGGACGTCGTGCGTCCACATGCGCAAGTCGTGCAGATGGATTTCGAGGGCTCCGGCCTGGGCCGCGCGGGCCACTACGCCGTGGCGAAAAGGCCCGTCGAAAAATTCCGGAAAGATGGTGAGCAGGTGGAAGTGCATGGGAGACCAGGGACAGGCGGAAGCGCCTATCCCACATTCACAGAGATTCCAAGCCCTCCGGGAGGTTGACTCGAATCAAGCGCTGATCCGGCAAGATATCGACGCAGATAGCTTTGACGAAGGGGATCAGAAGCCGCCCGTCCTCTACTTCAAGAAGCGCCGGCCCCCCATACTCTTCCCATCCCGTCACTCGGCCGATCAGACGATCCGAAGCGTGATCGCGCACTTCGCAACCCACCAGATCGGAATGAAAATATTCGCCGGCTTCGAGAGGCACGCGCTCCGCTTTGGGCACGCGTACTTCGGCTCCACGCAGCTTCTCAGCTTCTGAAATCGAATCAACGCCGCGGAACTTAAAGACGATAACGCCGTCGTGGTCCCAGACATTCTCGACTTCAAACGCCTCGCCGGTCCCGAACAGATGCACCGACCGCAGATCAGCGAAGCGTTCCGGTTTGCTCGACAGACAGGTGGCAGTGAGTTCGCCCTTATTGCCGCGCGGGCGATTGAGCACGGCCACCGTGGTCCATTCGTTATTCAAGAATCTCCAGCGTGAAGCGTCGATTCAGCTTCATGCCAGCGGCGCCCAGAATCGTGCGGATGGAGCGCGCCGTGCGCCCCTGCTTTCCAATCACCTTGCCCAGATCGCTCGGCGCGACCTTCAATTCCAGTACGGTGATCTGCTCGCCTTCCACCGCTTTTACTTCCACTTCCTCCGGGATGTCGACCAGAGCTTTCGCAATATCCTCAATCAACTGTTTCATCGACTTCCCTCCTTGCCGGAGTTGCCGGCAAAACTAAACCGCGGCTACGGGAGCCGGATTGTTCTTCACCAGGCGCGCGACGGTTTCCGACATCTGCGCCCCGTGCTTCGTCCAGTGCGCGATGCGCTCGTGTTCGAGCTTCACGATGGCCGGGTTGGTGAGCGGGTTGAAATGGCCCACCACTTCCAGGTTGCGGCTGTCGCGCGCCCGTTCCTTTTCAATCACCACCACACGGTAGAACGGCTTCTTTTTGGCGCCGAAACGCGCCAGTCTGATCATCAGCATCTTTACTGTATTTCCCTCAATCTATTTTCCACGAAATCTAAAACCCCGGTAATCCCAGCTTGCCCAGCCCGCCCATCTTCCCCATCCTCTTGCCCAGGGAGCCCAGGTTGCCCGACAAACTCTTCATCATTTTCCGCGCCTGCCCATACTGCTTGAGCAGGTTGTTGACGTCCTGTACCGACGTGCCGCTGCCGCGCGCGATGCGCCGCCGCCGGCTGCCGTTGATAATCATATGATTGTCGCGCTCTTTGGGGGTCATCGAATCGATGATGGCCACGATGCGCGTCAATTCCTTTTCATCCGGCTGCATGTTCTGCAGATCTTTCATCATGCCGACCTTCGGCATCATTTTCAGAATGGATTCGAGCGAGCCGAGCTTACGCAGCGACTTAAGCTGATCGCGGAAGTCTTCAAGCGTAAACTCATTGTCGATCAGCTTGCGCTGCATCTCCTCCTGTTGTTTGGAGTCGAATGCTTCCTGCGCTTTTTCAACGAAGCTGACAATGTCGCCCATGCCGAGAATGCGCGACGCCGCGCGGTCGGGATGAAACGGTTCGAAGGCGTCCGATTTTTCGCCCAGCCCGACGAACTTCAGCGGCTGGCCGGTCACGTAGCGAATGGAGAGCGCCGCGCCGCCCCGCGCATCGCCATCCATCTTGGTGAGGATTACGCCTGTGATGCCGAGCCGCTTATGAAATTCGTCGGCCGATTTGACGGCATCCTGCCCGGTCATGGCGTCTGCGACAAACAGAATTTCGACGGGGTTGAGCAGCGTTTTCAATTGCTGCAATTCGTCCATCAGCGAGTCATCGATGTGGAGGCGCCCGGCGGTATCCACCAGCAGCACATCGCGTCCATTATTGGCGGCCTCGCGGCGCGCCGAACGAGCGAGATC
Source organism: Terriglobia bacterium (assembly GCA_963719785.1). GTDB lineage: Bacteria > Acidobacteriota > Terriglobia > Bryobacterales > Bryobacteraceae > BOG-234. Next base: position 175,270 of record CAVRCX010000012.1, on the reverse strand, counting down.
GAGCGGTGCCGTTTCTTCGGGCGTGCCGGGGTAAATCGGAATCTTGTTGTCGCGCGCGATGATTGCAAGCTGCTGGCGCGCGGCCGGGCGATAAACGTCGACCGAGACCACCTGCGGTCGATGGCCATTCTTCGTCAGCCAGCGCGCGAGTTTTCCGGTAGAAGTGGTTTTGCCCGAACCCTGCAAACCGACGATCAGGAACACGCTCGGCGGGTCGTTGGCAAACCGCAGCTTCGCCTCGTGGCTGCCGAGGATCTTGATCAGTTCCTCGTTGATAATCCCGATGATCTGCTGCGACGGCGAAAGGGACTGCAGGACTTCCTGGCCAAGCGCCCGCTGCTTGACGCTTTCAATGAGCTGTTTGACAACTTTGAAATTGACGTCGGCTTCGAGCAGCGCCACGCGGACTTCGCGGAGCGCCGACTCCATATTTTCAGCCGTCAGGCGCCCTTCACCGCGCAGGTTCTTGAAGACCCGCTGCAATTTATCGGAAAGGTTATCGAACATGCTCTGTGGTTAAATCGTTTCGGTCTGCCCGGAGGTCCTGCGATGGCCAAACCATACGGATACGGGGGACTCTTTATTGTACACCTGGCAGTGGGGCTAGTCCTTTTGGGACTGGGCCGCGATCTTCTGCTTGCGCAGGCGGTTCATGCCGTCCACGATGCGGGAGGCTTCAAGGTCTGCGAAGCGGCGGTTCGCCTCCGCCCTTGACTCTTCGCCAAGTGGCTTCGGAGATTCTCCCGGCTTGGTGTTCGGCATCGAGGATTCCATCGAGAGCCTCCCTGCTTTCAGTGTATGCCGCGGGTTTTGCCAACGCAACGTTACCCTCTTTGAATCCTTCCCGCGCATCGTCGAAGAAACGAAAGGCGCTGCGACGTGATCAACTGATCGAGGTAAGAGCGAGCCATTCGCCGTCGGATCAATCGAAGATCGCGGGCGCGACTCCCGGCCGATTCGTCGCCGCGAACACCCCGCTTCGCTTCATCGTCCTCTGCGCTTACCAGTTGCTCGATCACCAGCGGCAAGGTCAGGGAGTTGGCGGCGCGCACGTCCATGCCATGGACGGAGTTGTTGAGTCGTTGCGGCTCGACACCCAAGGGCATACAATGTCCCAATGCGACTTTTTGAATCGCCCTCGATACGGGTGTTCATCCTCAGCCTTCCACTGGTTCTGGCAGGGGCTCAACTGGCTGGTCAAAGTTCCACCACATGGGCCAAAACTGGCTGGTTTGCCGGACCAGGTAAGCCTGTACCTGGCGTTCGCGGCTTTACCGTCCTGTTTGAGAATGACCAGTTGATTGTCGATCCGCCGCAACCGTATCCGGGCGCCGGCGATCCTGCCACCGACCTGCCCCAGCTTTGCGGTACACTGCCCCCGCAGGATCGCGCGCGCTGCGCCGAGCCTGGCCACAACTGGCATAACCATAAGCTGAATCGCGTGCTGATTTACTTCCGCACCGGCGGCGAAAGGCTCACCTATCTGGATGGCTCTATAGAGGATCTGAAATGGGATCCGGGCACCGTCAACTGGAGTCCGGCGATTGGGTTTCATTACTCGGGACCGCTGCCCACTCCGCGCGTGGATCCAAGGCCCAGCGGACCGTCAGGTGTGATCGTCGCCATCAAAAAATGGGGCTATCCGGGCAAAGTGGTCGGTACCGCTCTGGACCCGCTGAAGGTCGCGCCGAGGAACTTTTCTTTGATATTCGAGAACGACCAGGTGCGGGCGCTGCGCCTGAAAGTGGGTGCCCATGAGAGCGTGCCCATGCACGAGTACACGCTCAGCCATCTGACCGTTTGCATGTCGGATCTGAACGCGCGCATCACGCCGGCGACCGGCGAACCCGAGGCGGCGGTGCATAAGACCGGGGATTTCAACTGGAGCCTCGCGTCCCAACAGAAGATCGAGAATCTGAGCGACCAGCCGTTCGAAACCGTGATCCTCGAGATGAAGACTATTTACTGATGCGGCGCTTGCGCACCGGCGTACGGGTCACGAACTTCCAGGCCATGCCGAGCAGGTCCCGCAGCGCGCCGGGGTCGATGCGAGACAAGCGGACCAGTACGGCGCTGTAGCCGGCATAGTGGTCGGTCACATAGTAAACCGCGGGGTCGGCGGCTAGCAGTTCCGCGCGATCTTCGAAATCCACGCGAACCACCAGCGAAGCGGGCTCGGCCGAGCGATTGGCGGGAACGCAGGCCAGCAGTTTTCCATGCACCTTCAGGGCCGGGAAACCATACGCCGTGCTCTCCTCCACGGCGGGCAACGCGAGTGCCATGTCGCGCACGGCATCGAAATCGATGGGGCGTTTTGTCCGCATATCGATTCCCAATTATAGTTGTTGTAATTTGCACCTGGGTGTATACTGCCCGGCAAGTACTCATGACTTACTGTGTCAAGTGTGGAGCCTCTGTCGCCGAGGGTGCCGGTTTTTGCGCGGCGTGCGGCACGCCCGTAAGTGCCGTAGCGCCGGGCGGGATGCAGTCCACCGGATTGACTTCCAACGTGGCCGCCGCTTTGACATATCTGGTGGGCTTCATCACCGGCATCGTTTTTCTCGCGATCGAGCCCTATAACAAAGACCCTTTCGTTCGCTTCCACGCTTTTCAATCGATCTTTCTGAGCGTGGTTTACCTTGTCATCTCTATTCTGTGGGGCGCAGTATTCGGGATGCTCTCTTTCATTGAAATGGGCTTCTTCTGGAGCCTGTTCAGCCTCGTCCGCCTGGCGTTCCTTCTGCTGTGGCTCTTCCTGATGTACAAGGCCTATAACAAGGAGCGTTTTTCGCTGCCGTTTATTGGGCCTTTGGCCGCTAAACAGGCCGGTTGATTCCGCGGCTTAATTAAGGTTTGCAGTGTGAGAATTTCCGCTGGCCGGAGCACTTCTCTTATTGCGTGCATGAATACGACATCGCGCTCAAGAGCGTCATCCGGCGACTGAGCGGAAGCGCTCTGTTGACTTTAACCGGTTTTGCCATTGAGCGCTGGCATAACGTGGAGTTGCCGCAAGTCCGCTCTCTGCGAGCCGATATGATCGGCGAATCGGCGGCGGGAGGCATCGTTCACGTTGAACTACAGAGCACCAACGATCCGGATATGGCCCTCCGCATGGCCGAATACGCGTTAGCCATGTACCGGCGCTTTGGGCAATTTCCGCAACAGGTGGTCGTCTACGTGGGAAAAGCACCCCTGCGCATGCCGGAGAGCATCGCCGGCGCGTCGGTCTCATTCCGCTGCCGGATTGTGGATATCCGCGAACTGGACGGCGATGCGTTGCTCCTCAGTCGGAATCCGGAGGATAGCCTGATTGCGGTCCTGATGGGGCTGCGAGACGAGCGCGCGGCGGTGCGAAAAATTCTGCGACGGATCGGCGAGAACGAACCGGCGCGGCGGGACGTTGCAGTACGCGAGTTAATAATTCTGGCGGGATTGAGAAGTCTCGGCGCAATAATAGAGGAGGAGACGCAGAAAATGCCGATTCTGGACGACATCATGGACCATGACCTTCTCGGGCCCGCCATCAGGCGAGGCCAGCGGAGTGTCGTCGTCCGTCAGATTGAAAAACGCTTCGGCTCAGTTCCCGCGTGGGCTCGTCAACGTCTCGAAGCCATGTCCGGTCACGAGGTCGAAGAGATTGCCGTTCGCCTGCTCGACGCGCGCAGCCTCGAAGAGCTTCTTCCCGGAAGCCGACCACCTCAATAGACAGGGTTAACGCGACGGCAGCAGGCTCGCGAGAGTAGCTATGGCAGCGCCGTCGATGCGCGCCACACCGGCGGTGAACGCGGCTGAAACACCTTCGGGCAGATCGTTAGCTGTGTGCTGGGACGAGGTGTCTTCCGAGGCCGAGGTCAACCGAATGGCGGCGAATCCATTGCTCTGGAAAGGCGCTTGATCGCCGGTGCGGCCGAACCGATCCGCAGTAGGAATCAGATCGATCTTCAGAGCGGGGACGTAGCGCGCCGCGGCTTCCTGAACGACAAGAGCGAGGCGGCGGGAAGCCGAGTCGGGGCTGTCCGGGGAGTAGACGCGCAGGCGATTGCCGGTTTCCCCGTCCGGCGTGCCCGTGGCGTCGTCGCTGCCATCGATGATGTTGTGGGTGACGCCGAGGACGTTGGCTCCCACGATGTCGTTGTTGAAAACTGCCTCGATCTGTTCCTTGCCGGCTCGGGCGCGCGCGGCATAGCGAGTGCTTCCGACCATCCCGATCTCTTCGCCGGCGAAGGCGATGAAGACGATGGACTTGCGGAAACGGTACTGGCTCATGACGCGGGCCAGTTCCAGCACTACCGCGGTACCGCTCGCATTGTCGTCGGCGCCGGGCGCGGGTGCTTCGGCCGCCTGAGCGCCCTTAACCCGCAGGTTGATGGAATCGTAGTGAGCGGCGACCACGATGCGCTTTTCCGGCTCAGCAGCGCCACGCAGCACCGCGATCACGCTGGTCACATCCGTCGAGCCCTGCTTCGCCGTGTCATAAGAGACTTCAAGGCGCGCGCTGTAGCTGTGAAACTGGTCGAAAATCCAGCGGCGTGCGGCGCCGATGCCACGAGTCTTCTGATTGGGATCCGAGTAGTTGCCGCGCGTCTCGAAGCCGGCGAGCGTTTTGACGGTGGCAGCGATGCGATCCGGCGAAACTGCGCCCAGCATCTTTTGAATGCCAACGTCCGGCGGCGCCGCCCGTGCCGACAGAGTAGCCACCACGCAAAGCATCCACAGCCGAGCGGACACACGATCAGTCCTGGGACATGCGGCGATCAGCCGCGTCTGTTCCCTGTCGGAAAACGCGGCTGATAGCCGCATATCCAACAGTGGCTCAGCCATGACCTGGAAGTATAACAGTTCAGTAATGAAACAGCTCTGCCAGAGCGTTCCAGCTCTTGCCCCAGGCGTTGAGACGTGCGATTAGAACGGGGCTGACGCCCTCAGCCTCAAACTGGGGTGCCGCCTCCCAAACCTTCCCCCCGGAGATTTCCTGAAGGTCTTTCGGCAGCGCATAGGTGGCCGGTTTCGCCCCCAACGCAAAATAAGACGCCGGAGGATACTCGAGAGTCTTATCGAGCCAGGCCGACAGCAGCGATTCGGCGAGCGCCTGTTTAACATCTCGGGGAAGGTTGCGGAACACCGGCGCCCACTCTTTTGCCACCAGGATTCTCGGGTCGGGATTCCTCTCGGGGCGCCATCCCTCGGCATAGTTATCGGGCCCGATTGCGGGATCTGTCGACTGCATTGCCTTAGCGACTGCGACAAGCAGCCGTCCCGGCTCCGGAGTCTCACTCAGCCGCTGAAGATCCAGCATATGCCCGGCGAAGTACAACCAATCGACGGGCTGGCGGCCGTGATGACAGTGATTCCCGCTGTTCAAAACCACCTCCAGTTCGTACCACGCATTATTGAAGTATTCATTGGTCAGGGCAGTGCGGCCCATACCGCTGAGCCCGTTTGGGATGGCGACCTCAACCGGTGCGGTCGCCGCCGGAATCGCGTTAGGCCAGAATCGTGGCGCGGCCTCTATCTGCAAGCTCTCCCAGGTTTTTACGAGTTGCCACAATTGGGCGGAATAAAAGGCTTCGGCCAACTCGGGAGTCCATTTCTTCGATGCGGGCGTGAGATGCGGAGTCAGAAATTCGTTGCGCGCTTTGGTCCATTTGTCGAAGAAAACCGCGGTGTCGCCGGGTGTGGCCTCGTACAATTGCGAAAATGCACTGCTCTTGAAACTCGCCTCCCGAAAATCGAGAGGATGCACGCGCGGCAGCCAATGGTTCCAATCCGGCAATTGAAATGCGATCGGGATCTCGCGTGGATTCAGGTCGGAGTCCGGACGAAATGCAGCCGGAGTAGCCAGGAACGGAAGGGTATCGGCATCGTCATCGAGCACCCATTTCAGCCCCGCGCCTGCCGGCCAGTTGGCAATCGGTTGCGCATCGAGGCCCGGACCCGGCTGATACGGGGGATTCCAGGGCCGGCCCGGATTGGGGAACGGCAACGATCGGATGTAACTGGCAATTTGCCAGCCGGCAAGTTCCGAAAGTCCGTGGAAGCGAGACCGCGCGACAATCGACGCATTAGAAAAATTGAAGTACTTCAGATCCCGGCCATCCCGTGTATGGCAATCGGCACAGTGCGCATGAATCGGCGGCGCCTGCGGAAGACCGTTGGCCGTGAGCTGTGCCCGTTCCCAAAGATCCCGCCCGGCCGATATACTCCCCGCATCATTCAATGGCGGCGCCCAGGCATTCGGGTCCTCCTCGACAAACGCGCCGGGGGGTAAAATCCCCCGGCCATCGGACGTAAGGAAGTTGAAGGCTAGCACCCTGAAGCCGCTCACCACGCCATCGGAGCGATTGAAGCGGAATTGAATGGTGTTCGAACCTTCGACGACGCTGCCCGGAGCAAGCGGCAATGTCATTTTCAGCGTTGCGAAGCCGCCGCCGATGCCTCCGTAACTCCTGCCTGGCTCAGCCACCGTCACGGTCTGGTTGTTCAATGCCAGCCATGAGCGCTGGTTAACGCGCACGCTCGCCATGTCCGCATATTCGAGACCGTGAATCTGCATCCACAGCGACCGAACCTCGCTGCCCAGTCCCGGCGGAATTTGCACGGTAACGCTTGCCACCGTCCCCGCCTCACCGGCGACTTCGACAGGAAGCACGGCGGCCGCTGCGACGAAGGAACAGGCGAAGGCGATGAGCGCAAGAACCCATGCTCGAAGGACGGCCATAAGGTACTTATCGACCGAAACGCCAAAAGCTCCAGCCCCCAATCTCTTTCCGCCTTAGGGATAAATTCGGAACCGCTTACTAACGTGCGCGGCTCGGAAAAACCTCATTCTGAGCCGCGACCGCAAGGGAGTCGGTGACCGATACTTACTTACCAGGAAACGCTGCGGCTACCCAGGTTCTTTAACAGCTCGGCGTGTTTGGCGATGCTGGGGTAGGCCATGCGCAGAAATCTTTCCCCGTTGAGAAAGCCCTGGCCCCACTTTGGCGTCGAGGTCCGCCACCGGATTCGCCTTGAGAACGTCATCCAGGCTCGCGCCCTTTTTGGAAAATGTCCCAAGGCGCTCGGAGACCTGGTGAAGCATGTCGCGAGACGCGCGCATGTCCTCTCTGGTGGAAAGCGGGCCGTGTCCCGGAATGATTTTAGTCTGCGCGTCGCCGACCTTCATCAACTTGTCCAGTGCCGCAGCCATCCCCCCGATCCAACCGCCGGTCGAGTAATCGATCACAGGATATGTGCCGCTGAAAAACAGGTCACCGGTCTGCAGCACGTTGGAAGCCGGAAAGAAAAGGTACGTATCGTTATCGGTGTGACAGTTGGGGATCCACTTGTACTCGATCTTCTCTTTCCCGAACGTCATCTTGCCGCCGTCGACGAAAACCTGGCTCGGCAATCCCTCGGGCTTCAGTGGCTCAACCGTCATGTTGAAGGCTTCCATGGTCACCTTCTGGCTGAGCCAGTGTTTGGCGTTCTGATGCGCCACAATTTTCACGCCCGAGCTTGCCCAGCAGTTCGTTCGAGCCCACATGATCGCCGTGCCAATGCGTATTGAACAGAATTTTGACGGGATGCGGGTCCGTGCCTGCGACCGCCTTTTGCAATTCGGCGGCGCGGTTGGCATAGCCTCCGTCGATCATCATCACGCCGTCTTCGGCGATCACCAGGCCAACGTTGCCGCCATCGCCGGACGCCAGCGCGATCCGGTCGTTGAGTTTGGTGATCTGGATAGGCGTGGGCGGCGCCTGGCCCAGGCCGCGGCGCGTGACGGACAAGCCCGCCGCTCCGCCAGCAAGCAGACCTAAAAAATCGCGCCGGCCGAAAAGGAGTCTGGACATTAATCACATAGTATTAGTAAATGGCCCGCGTTTACCAGCGGAGAATACGCGCCTTCGCCACCCTGGTGCTCGCCATGCCGGCAGCCGCCCAGGTCACCTTCAACAGGGACGTATTTCCAATTCTGCTCACGCATTGCCAGAGTTGCCATCGCCCCGGCCAGGCTGCTCCCATGTCGCTGCTGAACTATCGGGCCGCGCGTCCCTGGGCCAAAGCCATCCGCAATGCGGTCGTCGCAAAGAACATGCCGCCGTGGTTTGCGGATCGGCAGTACGGCCACTTCGTCAACGATCCGTCGCTGTCCCAAACGGAGATCGACTCCATCGTTCACTGGGCCAATGAAGGCGCCGTGGAAGGAGATCCACGCGACCTGCCTGCACCCATCGAGTGGCCGGCCGACGGCTGGCAAATCAAGCCCGACGCCGTCGTATCGTTGCCGCCGTTTCACGTCCCGGCCCGAGGGGTGGTCGACTGGATGTACCTGACGGTCCCCAGCGGGTTTACGAAAGACACGTGGGTCACTTCGATTGAAATTCTGCCGGGCGACCCTGCGGTGGTGCATCACGCCGGAGTATTCGTCAAAGCTCACAATTCAAATTCGGCGGACACGCTGGCGGACTTGAGCGGCATGGTCGCCGTCTATGTGCCCGGCTTCCGCGCCATGGATTTTCGCACCCACAACGCGGCCCAGCTGATTCCGGCCCACGCGGACATCGTGGTGCAGTTGCATTACACACCCAACGGCAAAGAGGTGACCGACATAACCCGCATCGGTTTCACCCTGGCCAGTGAGCCGCCGCGCCGCCGAATCATCATGTATTCCCCACAACCGCCGGCGATCTTCGATCCTGATGTTTTCCGCATCCCGGCGGGCGATCCCGATTGGGCGAGCCCTCCGGTCGACGGCGTGTTCAATGTGGATGCCGAGCTCGTGTGGTTCCTGCCCCACATGCACGTGCGCGGCAAGGACATGCAGTACAGCCTGACGTTTCCCGACGGCCGTCGGCAAATCGTGTTGAGCGTGCCGAGGTACGACTTTCAATGGCAGATCGGCTACGATGCCGCGTCTCCCATTCAGGTGAGCAGGGGCACGCGCCTCCACGTCGATGCGCACTTTGACAATTCGGCGAACAACCGAGCCAATCCCGATGCCACGCGCGATGTCTACGGGGGCAGGCAGACGTGGGAGGAGATGATGGTTCCCTTCTTCGGCGTAGTGATGGACGCCCACCTCGATCCGCGTGCTGTTATGACGCTGCCGGGGCAAGCCGGCGCCGTCGGGACCGGCCCGTAGTTTATCGGAAACCCAGCGCTTGCTGAACCGCGGTATTCGGTATGGGTCTGATGCCCGCGCGATCCAGACGCCATTTGTCCATGTACTGGCGGGGACGGATTAAAGCCACCCCGGCTGCGCTGAGCATTTGTTCGAGAGCCGCGTCCGCATAAGGCTTCGGCACTCCCGCCTCGAAAGCGCCAAATAATCCGTCCCAGTGAACCGGGAGGTAAGCCTTAGGCCGGATGACGGGCAGCACCATGCGCGCAACCGCCCCGCCGCCGCTGCCGATCCACAGATCGACCGAGTCCAGTCCCGCGTCGCGCATGGCGGCTTTGAGGTTATCGAGCGGCGCACCGTAATCTTTGCCGTCCACTACGATCGGGCTTTCGAGGTCGCTCGCACTGGCCGAGTTCTGGAAGAACCAGCTGAAGCGGCCATCGGATCCGTCGACGGTGAAGAGGAAAGCTCGATTGCCTCCGCCGTTGGGAAAATCCTCGGCGACACCGGCGTGGAGACCTCCCGTTGCCGGATCGAGGCGTGGAACTGAGGTAAGCTCGACCGGATTGTGCTGCTCGGGATTATGCTCGCTGTCTCCGCTGTGATTCCACCGTACGACCCGCATGGTAACGCCGTCCGCGAGAGCGATTTTCTCGCCTCCGTACACAGCCGTGCACCGGCTGGCAGGAATGTTTTCGGCCTGCGCCTGAAGACAGGTGGTCTTCGAACCGATGATGCGCGCGCCCGTCAGGCGCGACCACGTAGCGGTGTCGAAGGAGTGGTCGAAGTGGCTGTGGCCAGTGAGCAGCAAATTCACCTTCTTCCTCCCGCCCAACGCACTGAGCACGCGAGCCACCGCTTTTTCATCCGGCCGATACGCCTTGTCCGTATTGGCGAGCCCGCCTCCTCCGCCGTGGAACGCACTCTGGGGAATGCGGCTGATGTAGCCGTCGGTGAGCACGTACGTCGATCCCAATTCGTAATAGATGTTCGAAATCGACATCCATGTGATATCCACGTGCGCGGGGCCCGCGGCGGGGAGCGACTGAGCGATGCCGAGCAGAAGGATCGGGAGGACGGATCTCATTCTTATACGGTAACGTGGGATTTGCTGTCAGGCGAAAAAAAACCAAACAAACGAACTGACGTGCCCTGCGATGGATGCACCGCGTGCTGCGCCAGCAATCAGGGTCTTTTTCTTCACCCCGAACAGGGCGATGACGTGGAATCGTACCAGCACAGGGTTGTGAATGGAGTATTTCTGCTGGCCACAACGACGAACGGCGCGTGCGTCTATCTCGGGCGTTCAGGCTGCACCATCTACGAGCGCCGCCCACTTCTCTGCCGGAGTTTCGATTGCCGCCAGCACTATCTGATTCTTCCCCGGCAGGACCGTGACAATCTGGTGAAGCTGGGGCTCTCGTCCCGCGCCGTATTCAACGCCGGTCGCGCGCGCCTCAGGAGCCTGAGTTCCGCGGAGCGCAAAGAATGCCTGGACAAACGCAAGGAATTTTTCGATGAGGGCTAGGCGGATATCACGGAACCGAACGCAGCAGCCGCGCCGCACTCGATCCATCCGGCAGAGCCACCGCCCCCAATACGCGCCCATGCTGATCGATCGTCCCCATATAGTGCGACCGCACTGAGCCTCCCAGCACCACCCGAAATTCTCTCCCCGGGTACCCCAGCACACGCCACGAGCTTCCGTCCGCACCGCGCCACGTCCGGTCCGACGCCGGTTTCCCCAATTTCCTCACCACGGAAGCGTAATCGTCTTCCGGCGTGAGGCGCAGCCAGGATCGGCTGATGCGAAATACGTCCGCCCGCTGCCGCATCTGCATCTGCCGCGCCACGTCGGCCACAATCAACAGCACCATCGCGCCCAGCATCACGCTCACGCCGATCTTCCTGATCCTGCCGAGGTCCGGGTGCGGCTCTAACCTGATGTTGATTACCGGCGCCATATGGCGCGCATTCGCAGGCGTTGACGGCCGGGAATCGTTAACGGCCATTGGCAGTTCGATCACGGGCCGCAGCCGCGGCGAAACCACCCCCGCCTTCCATTCGAGTTCGCGCTTCAATCCCACAATCACCGCCGGAACGCCCACCGCCTCGGCCAGCGAAACCTCGCCCAGGAAAATACGCGGAATACAGACTTCCTCGCCGCTCCCCGTGTTTACGACCACAAACTCGCCCCACGAAGCGCGCCGGTAGATCCATTCGTTGTGGCTGATGTTGAGAATAGGTGGATAGAACGAGAATCGCCGTCCGCCCAGTTGCTGCAGCGCGGTCGGCTGTGGGGAGATCGACATCCCGTTTTCATCATAAGCCAAAGGCCGCTTCCGGCGCGTCCGGCACGCGCCCAGTCTGACATAATTGACCATCATGAAACCTTCCCTCCGGACCCTGTTTCCAGCTCTGGCTCTTTTGGTTTTGTCTTTACTGGTTCCGGCCTCGGCGATGCAGAAGATGGGGCGCCTGGCTTCCGGTTCATCCACCCTGGTGTCGGGCAAGGTGGTGATGGACGATGGCTCTCAGGTTCCGCCCAACATCGTCATCCAGAGGGTGTGCAGCGGCAGCGTTCAGACCGTCACACGTACCGATCTCAATGGCGCCTTCCGGTTCCAGTGGGCGTCCGCCAGTTCGCCGCTCACCATGCCTGACGCTACCGAGGCTGGCGGGAGGCAAACGCCGCTTCCTCGCGACGCCGGCCCTCTGGGTAACGATTCGCTCGGCAATCGCCTGATGAACTGCCAACTGCGCGCCAACCTGGCCGGCTATCGCTCCGACTCTGTGGATTTGTCTTTGGACGAAGGCTCCGACACTATCGATACAGGCTCGATTTTGCTGCACCGCCTTAAGGACGGCGAAGGAAATTCCATCAGCGCCACTTCGCTCAGGGCGCCCAAAAGTGCCGCGAAAGCTTACGATAGCGGCCTCCAGTCCCTGGCAAAAAACAAGCCGGCCGACGCAGAGAAGGATTTCGAAAAAGCCGTCTCCATTTATCCCGGCTACGCCGAAGCCTGGGACACGCTGGGGAAACTGCGCGAACAGCAGAAGTCGTACGGACCCGCCCGGGAAGCGTTTCTGAAGGCCCTGGAGGCCGATCCCAAACTGGTAGTACCCTATACCGAGTTGGGTTTCCTCGCCGCCGAACAACGCCAGTGGGAGGAGTCGGCCCGCTATCTGGATCAGGCTCTCAAGCTGGACGCCACCGGCTACCCCGAGGCCTGGTACGCCGACGCCGTGGCCGATTACAATCTGAAGCTCTACGATGCGGCCGAAGCGCGAGTACGCGAATACCTCCGGCTCAATCCGAAGAACCTGAATCCGCGCGCTCATTATCTGCTCGCGGTTACCCTGATTCAGAACAACAATCCAACTGCCGGCGCTGCCGAACTGTCGAATTACATCGCGCTCGACCCCAACGCCCCCGATATCCCCACCCTTAAGCAGCAGCTCGCCGAAATTCAGAAACAAATCGGGAAGTGACCCCGCACGGGTTCCCGTAACGATTTGCCCTCGAATTGCATCTGTCGAATTGGATGGAGGTGCTTATGGAAAGCCCTGCGGTCAAAAAGCCCCAGGTCAAGACGGCCGAAGGGCGCGTTCACTGCCCGATTTGCACGCATACCGTGCCTGCCACCGTCGAATTTACCGACCGCCGTATGAAAGTGGTTCCGGGTCAAAAATGCCAGCGCTGCCACGCCTCGCTGGACGCGGCTGCTTTGCTTTATCTGAGACAGGCGGCCTGAAGCTGTTTTGACACACGAGCCAACGGTTTGACATAGTAAGAGTAGAGACATGAAACGCAAACCGTCGGCAGGCACGGAACCGGTCGTAGCACCCGAGATCATCGAGGGCGCGAAACGCCTCATCGAATCGGATCGGGTCCCGGTGCAGGCAAAGTGTTCGGTTTGCGGAGCCGAAGCCACGCCGAACCCCAACGAGCAGCTTTGCTGGGTTTGCCGGCGCCTGAAGATAAGCGCTTGGCGCGACGTCGAACAGCAGATGCCCGCCCAGGAATAAATGTGGGATAGGCGCTTCCGCCTGTCCATTCTTGTGCTTTACTCACCCGGTATACGGAAACTTCAACTCAAACCGGCTCCCGATCCCACTCCGGTCGAGAATCAGGCTCCCATCCAATTGCTTCGTCAGAATCGTCACGATCCTCAGCCCCATCGAATGCAGATCCTGCCAATCGAAGCCTGACGGCATCCCCGCCCCATCGTCCCCGCAGGAAAGTAACAGCTCTCCGCTCGCCATCCGGCCGAAGTGAACATCGATTTTCCCCCGCCGTCCGCCCGGAAAAGCATACTTCAAAGCATTCGAAAGCAACTCATTCAGAATCAGCCCGCATGGTATAGCCAGATCCACCGGCAGTTCGATTTCTTCCGCTTCGATTCCGATCGTTACCAGATCCGGCCGAACCGGATAAGCGATGCAGAGTTCGCCCGAGAGTTGTCGCACGTACCTCCCGAAGTTCACCCGATCCAGGTTCTCCGACCCATACAGGTATTCGTGTATCAGCGCCATGGACCCGACTCTTTGCTGGCTCTCCGCCAGCGCCATCTTGGCGCTCGCGTCCTCGATCGCATCGGCCTGCATCCCCAGCAATGCGGCAATCACCGCCAGATTATTCTTCACCCGGTGATGCACTTCTTTGAGCAATGTCGTCTTCTCGGAAAGCGCGTTTTCGAGACTGGCGACCAGACAATCTCTTTCCCAATCCGCCTTCCTGCGCGCCGTGATATCCGAAATGAACGCCACCGCCAAGCCGCCGCTGGCGCCGTCCGCGATGTGGCTGAGACTGATTTCAACCGGAAAGGCGGAGCCGTCTTTGCGCCGGGCGGTTAGACCCTGGCCTTGCCCCATGGGGCGCGAGCGTGGGTCCCGTTCATAATCGGCCCGATGGCCAACATGCCCGCCGCGCAGACTCTCCGGCAGGAGCGCCTCCACGTTAGCGCCGATCAGCTCCGCGCGGCTGTATCCGAACAGGTTCTCCGTCCGCGCGTTGGCATCCACGATCCGCCCGTCCCGGTCGGCGGTCAGAATCCCCTCGTTGGCGCTTTCGAACAGCGACCGGATGGTTGCTTCGCTCTTGCGCAGCGCTTCCGCAGCCCGCTTCAGCGCCGTTATATCGCTGTTCACCGTGACCACCGATACCGGCTCGCCCCTCGCGTTGCGATGCAGTGCCACATAGCTCGCCACCCAAATGCTCGATCCGTCGCGGCGCTTCTGTTTGCATTCGCCATTCCAGTAGCCCTGTTCGAGCAACTCGGCCTGAATTTCCTCAAGGGGCCGCGGAAACTCCGTTTGCAGCAGTTCCCGGTCCGTACGGCCCACCGCTTCGTGGCGCGGCCAGCCATAGAGCGCCTCGGCTCCGCTGTTCCAGAACAAAATCGTTCCGTCCAGTTTTTGAATCATGGCCTGCGCCTTGTCGAGAGCCATCGTCATTTCAGCCAGTTCGTCGATCAATCCCTCCCGGCGCGTCGACGCAATGTGTATGGTCCGGGCGCCCAGGCCGAGAACCATCAGCAGAACCGCGCAGCTGATCAGGGAAATCAGGTGCCCCCCGTCGGACCGCGTCCGCGCCGCCAGCGAACGTGCTTCCGCGACGCTGTTTTCTTCCGCGCGCATTTGCGCGGTCAACTGCCGGATCGAATCCATCAGCGTCCTGCCGCTGCCTGTCTGTACCAGAGCGAGGCTCTGCTGTGCATCGCCCTGCTGGCGCAACTGGATCGTCCGCGCCATTTCAGCCAGCTCGGTTTGGATCAATGCCCGGAGCCGCCGGCTTTGGTCGCGCCGGGAACTGTTCTGCGCGCTCGCCGCGTCCAATATGTCCAGTTCCCCGGCAATCGCCGGCAAAGCCAGTTCGTAAGGTTTGAGAAAAGCCGGATCCCCCGTGAGCAGGAAACTGCGCTGCCCGGTCTCCGCGTCCCCCAAAGCGATCGAGAGAGCGCTGCTATGTGCAAAAATGAGCCGGGCCGCCGTTACCGCATCTCTGTCCCGGTCGTAATCCAGCCAATCGATAGCCGAAAATACCCCGATGGACAACAACATCGCGAGCGCTGTCAAAATCGACAGTAACTCGCCGCGTTGAAAGAAATGCTTCTTCAGGCGGAGAGCCCCACGGCCATTTCGTTCTTCGAGAGCAGCCCGCGCACGGCTTTCAACAGATCTTCCTTAACGAATGGCTTGGGAAGCAGGCGTGCGCCCGGCGGTATGGTCTCCCTTCCGCTCACCAGCTCTTTGGGGTATCCGGACATGAGAATTACCTTCATCCACGGCCGCCGCTCTCCCAATGCCCGCGCCACCTCGAAGCCGTTCCCTTCCGGCATGATGACGTCGGTAATCAACAGATCGATCGATCCTTCATATTGGTTCGCGACCTGAATCGCCTCGTCCGCGTCTGCCGCCACGAGCACTTTGTAGCCGGAGTTTGTCAGGTAATTCCCCAGCAGACAGCGAATACTCTCATGATCTTCCACCAGCAATAATGTAACGGGGATAGGACCGGCCTCGGCGATTGTGGGCAGAGCGTTCGCGGGCAGAGCCGGAACGGCTTCCACGCGCGGCAGATAGACCATGAAAGTCGCCCCGCAGCCCGGTTCGCTCTCTACGTGAATGGTTCCACCCAGATCCGTCACAATGCTGTGCACAATGGAGAGCCCCAGCCCCGTGCCCTTGCCCAGTCCTTTGGTGGTGAAAAAGGGCTCGAACAGATGCTCGGCGGTCTTCGCGCTCATGCCCACACCGGTATCCGCCACACTCAAAACCACGAAAGGTCCAAAGCCCATCGGAATGTTCCCCGAGCCCCGGCCGGTTCGCGGAGTTTCCACATTCTCGGTCCCAATGGTGACATTGCCCCCTTCGGGCATGGCGTCGCGGGCATTCACCACCAGGTTCATCAATACCTGCTTTAACCGCCCCTGGTCCGCCCGCACCAGTCCCAAATTCTCTTCCAGCCTGAATTGCCATATAACCGCGGGGCCGCCCAGGCGGCGGAAGATCCCTTCGCTGTCCCGGATCACCTCATTCAGATCGATATCCAGCATTTTCACGGGCTCCTTGCGGCTGAATTTCAGTAACTGTTGCGTAATAGCGGCAGCGTCGTCGCCCGCCTTCTTGATTTCCGTCAACGCGCGCAGAGCGGGAACGTTAAGCGGGGGAGTGCGCAGCATTTCCTCCGTATATCCCAGAATTACGCATAACAGGTTGTTGAAGTCGTGCGCGATGCCGGCTGCCAGACGACCCACCGCCTGCATTTTGTGTTCGTGCCTTGTTTCATTTTCCTGCGACTGCCGGGCGGTCGCATCGCGAAAGGTTATCACCGCTCCCACCACCCTGTCGCCGGCCACGCAGGGCGCAAACTCACCTTCGATCGGAAACCTCTGTCCGGAGCGCCTGCCCGCCAACAGCCCGCGCGGCATCTCGCTGGGTGGTTGCGGATTGTCCGGCGGGAAGATTAGCTGATTCGCCCGCAGACCGCTGGCCGCCCTCGAAAGCGGCAGCACCAGCGCGATGTCCAGATTGCGCGCTTCCCGATCCGTCCAGCCGGTGAGCTCTTCGGCCGGCCGGTTCAGAAACTGAATCCTCCGCTCGCTGTCGATTACCGCCATGGCATCGGCCATCGTGCTCAGCACGGTTACCATCCATGCCCGATGATTCCGTTCTTCCCGATCGGCCCGATGTTTGGATATCGCCATCTCGATCGAGGTAGCGAGGTTGGCGTGATGAATCGGCTTGGTTAGAAATCCCCAGGCGCCCGTAGTCTTTGCGCGATCGATAGTTTGCCGGTCCGTGTGTGCGGTGAGAAAAAGTACCGGAATGTCGTAGCGCTCCCGCAGATTTATCGCCGTGTCGACGCCGTCCATAGCGCCCTTGATGCGAATGTCCATCAGGACCAGATCCGGCGCGCAGTCCGCGGTCCTGGCCAGCGCCTCTTCGGACGATTCGGCAATCCCGGCGATTTCGTAGCCGCTTCGGGCCACGCAGGACGCAATATGATTAGCGATAATGCCCTCGTCCTCTACGATCAGAATTCGAGAGGCCGCAATCGCCTCCGCTTGCTTCGGAGAGAGTGTCATTGAGCCTTTTCTGACTCGCCACGGAGCGGTCGAACGGCAATAGTCCTCTTAACCGTACCAGTTTCGTACGGGTATTGAGATGCTTTACGTAGAATTCCGAGTAGTTTTAATCTAATGTCGGGCAGGCGGAAACGCCTGTCCCACATTTCAGTCGGTCATCTGTTCGATCATGTACTTCCCGTCGACGCCCTTTTCCTTGGCCCAATCGTGATAAACATGACAAGTCGCGCAGGTAGCGCCGGCCGAATTGCCCGCCGAAGTGTGGCATTGCCGGCAAACCTGAATGCCCGGCAATAAAACGTCCGACGCGGCTTTGCTCGTCATGCCCCCCGGATGGCACGAGACACAGGTCATTTCCTGATGCGCCGCATGATCGAAGGATGCTTTGCCGAACCAGCGCGAGGTGATCTTCGCCGCGGCCACGACGGGCAGTCCCGATGCGTCGGCCCCGGCCAACATCGTATGGCAGCGCGCGCAGGTGGTATCCCACAGCGTTTTCTCGTCGGCGGCAATCTTCGATTGCAGCCCCAGTTTCGTCAGCCGATCGGCCACGAACTGATGCACCACGGCGGGCTTGTCGTGCGGAGCCGGGTCGCTTACCTTATCGTCGAAGTTCAGCGGATGGCACGTCATGCAGGTCGCGGCATACGTGGGAATCGCCATCAGTGCGCGCGAAGACACATGGCTGTGCGGGTCCACCTTCGCCATGCCCTGCGAAACATCGGCCGGCGGGTGGCAATCGCCGCACTTCTGCCCCAGCTCCCCGGCGTGCTTCTGGTGACTGAATCTGATTCCTGTGGGGTCCGCGCCCGCCTTCACGGCGGCGAACTGCGGGTGATCCCTAAAGCTGTCGATATTCGACGCCACCGTCAGCACCCCGGTCTTCGTCTTCAGGTTGCCGTGGCATGCCACGCAGGATCTGTTGCTGCCGCCGGCCAACCGCGTTACGCCTTCATGTTCCACGTGGCATTCCGTGCATGCCGGCGTTGCAGTCTGCAAAACACTGTGCACCGGCGCATCGTGGCATGCGGCGCATTGTTTGTCCGTTACACGCGCGCCGATACCCCCGCCCGCATGGCAATTCACGCAACTCTTACCTACGAACGAATGGGCGGGCGTCAGCGCGCCCGCCGTATACGGCGTCTGATTCCGCACCGCCGCGTTGACGCCCAGCCAGGCAAGAGCGAGTATCACGGCGCCCAAGGTCAGTACTCGGCGCTCCTGCGGAATCCAGGACATCCGCCGCAGATAAGTGCGGTCAATTCGTTGAGCGAGCTTTTTAGTAGTTCGGATTCGGGCCATAGGATCGCGTCAATAGCGTATCGCCACAAGGGCGTGGATGCCGCCCAGCACCAGCAGCGTGATGGAAAGCGGCACATGCACCAGCAGCCAGCCATGCAGCAGGAAATAAACTCTGCGCTGCCGCGACAATTGGCGCTCCTCGGAGCAGATGCTTTCGAGATCGCGCAGCGACTCATGAACGGCAGGCGGAGATTGCCTCCGCAGCGCTTCAAAAAAACGCTGCGCTTCGACCGAAACGGAAAGTGGAGAATCGCGCCTGTCGGGGTTGCGCAGAAACGGAAGAATTTCGTCGACGTAAACGCGCCGCACGTTCGCCCGTTCCTCGTCGCTGAGAAGAATTTCATCTGCCTCTTCAACGACTGCCACCGTTGTCCGGCCCGTTTCGAGCGATGAGGCGGTGAGCGCCGCGGCCTGCGGTTCCGCACACAATTTATCCACTATCGCACTGGCCTCGGCGAGCAACTGATCGCGCACGTTCGGTATCTCCTCGTAAATGGTTTCCTGCGGAGCCGTCAGGAACATCCGTCTGGGCACAAAGTGCTGGATCGCAGCTCCGGTAATTCCGCTCAATACCACGGCGTAAAGCAGAACCGTCATCACCATCGTCAACGGTCCGCGGGCTGCGAATGCCGCATGGAACAAAATCATCGGCAGACTCAGAGCGCCCAGCCAGAGATGCCCGCGCATCCACGTCTGCGCCCGGCCGATTCTCCAGATCGGCACCTTCTTCCGTGCCCCCAGCAAGCCCGCAAACAGCATCATGCCGTAACCCACGACTCCGTAAGCCAGCCCCGGCAGGCTGTTGCCGCGGGGTCCGCCGGGATAAAACAGCGCGTACGGAATGTAGGCAACCGTGGCGATAATCAATATCGTCACCGAAGCAATGAACCAGGGACGGTGCGTTCGATCGATCCGCATCTGATCTCTTAGCGCCTCCCGCCTTCGACAGAGCCCGGAGTTACAAAAGTGTCGTCGGTAGTCGAAGGCGCCAGCATAATTTTGAAGAACTGATTCGGTTCGACCCTTTTCGCCGCGTCGTGCGGGCACGCATAGACACAACTGGGCTCCGGTAAATCCGCGCAGAGATCGCACGAAGTCGCTTTCCGTTTTGTAACCACCGCCTTCTGCGTTCCGGTATTGGGCAGTTCGGTCATGGTGATGTTGCCAAATGGGCAATTGCGCGCGCATAGGCCGCATCCCACACACCAGTCCTCGATCACCGTCTCGAGCGAATTGCGCCGCCGGATCGAGCCCACGGGGCAGCCGATCATGCACAAGGGATCCCGGCAATGCCGGCACGATGTCGGCACCAGATACTTGTCGAACCGCAGTCCTTCGCGGATCAGCCGTGTGACCCCGTCGTGCGCATCGGAACAAGCGCGCACACAGGCATCGCAGCGCGTACACTTTTCGAGGTCGATCACCAGCAGGCTGTTGGCTTCCATCAGCCCCTGTTTCAGGAACGAATCGAGCGAGATCGCGGCCACCGCCGAGGAGTGCCGTTTGTTGTGCTCCTCGCGCTTGTTCGCGGATGCGTTCAGGCTCCAGGCGATAACCGGGAATTGGGCCACCATCTCGCGGAATTCCTCGGCTCCGATACGCACCACTTCCACGTTATCGAGCGCCGTCACCGTGAAGGCGTAGGTCCCGCGCTTCATCAGCCCGATATCGCCGATATAACCCCCTTTGCCTTGATACGCCAGCACCAGATCGCCGCCCGGATGTTCCTCGACCATCTTCACGAAGCCGATGCGAACCAGGAAAAAGTTCAGTGCCGCCTCGCCCTGGCGGCACAGAACTTCTCCTTTCGAATAGCGCACCAGTTCCACCTTATGCGCGAGCATGTCGATGAACTCGGGAGTCAGCGTCGAGAACAGCGGCACCGTGCGCAAATGATCCTCAAGCGCGCGCTTGCGATAATTCTTTTCGAGCTCCGCACGCAGCGTCTTGTTGCGCTGGATCACGTCGAGCACGTTGCGCAGCATCTCGAGCATGACGCAATCCGTCTTCGCTCTGACGGTGGCCGAACGCGGATAGAGGCTCATGCATGTCATCTCGCCGAAGATGTCGCCTTCATGCAGTTCCGCCACCGGATTATCCAGCGTCAGATCGATCACCGCATCCATGGGTATGGTGCCGTCGGCGTTTCTCACGCCCGTCGATTTTTTACGCGGCGAAAAAACGCTCGTCAGCTTCTCGATGAATCCTGGACCGCTCGCCGTCCCAGCCTTGTCCTTCGACATCGAAGAGAGGAAAATATCCACTTTTCCCTCAAGGATGTAGAAGGCTGTCGAACCGTAGTCGCCCTCGCGGCAAATGATCTCGCCGGGCTTGAAGTGCCGCTTGATAACCGCGTTCTTGTTGAGTTCGAGGAACGTGCCGGAGATCTTCTGGAAGAAGGGCAGCTGCTTCAGTTCCTCCACGCCCACCGGATGGCCGCCCGGCAGCACCGTGTGGATGACGCTCTTATTGGTCAGCGCGCCGGTCGGGCACGACACCATGCACTCGCCGCACGATACGCACGACGAATTCCCCATGGGACGATTCAGATCGAACGAAATGCCCGCGTTGTAGCCCTTGCCGCGCCGTCCCAGCACGTTGTTCTGGCGAATCTCGTCGCAGCCGCGAATGCAGCGGTCGCACAAAATACACGCTTCGTGATCCACCGAGATCACCAGCGACGAATCGTCCTGGCCGCGCGGCGAGATCCGCTTGCTGAAGCGCGGCGTCACAATGCCTTCCGCCGCCGCCTGCGTTTCCAGCTCGCAATCGCCGCTGACACGCTGGCGAGCGCAGGGGCTGGGATGATCCGACATCAGCAATTCGAGGATCATGCGCCGGTGCTTGCGCACCTTGTCCGACTTCGTGAAAACCTTCATGCCGTTTTCCGCCGGACGCACACACGACGCCTGCAGAACCTTGTCGCCGCAATCGACCGTACACACCCGGCACACACCTACCGGTCTTTCATTCTGCGCATGGCACAACACCGGGATGGCGATCCCGTTCATGCGCGCCGCATCGAACACCGAGGTCCCGGCTTCCACCACTACCGGTTTGTCGTCGATTGTCAGTTCAATGGTCTTCATGGGTTATTCAGCCGTGCTTTATTTAGCCGCCATCCCGCATACACCCGCCGGACACGTCTTGTGCAGAACATGAGCGTCGATCTCTTCCCGGAAATGCTTCAGCGCCGTGGTGATCGGATAAGGCACAAACTGGCCCAGCCCGCAGATCGACGTCTGCTCCATGGTCTCGGCCAGATCCGCCACCAGTTGTAAATCCGCCTGCGTGCCGCGGCCCCGCGTCCACCCCAGCAGAATATCCACCAGCTTCTGCGATCCCATGCGGCACGGCACGCACTTCCCGCACGATTCATTGCGGAAAAAGATGATCGCGTTCAAAGTCATATCGAGCACGCAGCGCGTCTCGTCTACAACCACGATCGCGCCCGAACCGAGCATCGTCCCCGCCGCCCGCATCGATTTGAAATCGAGATGCGTGTCTTTGAATTTTTCAAAGGGCAGGAATCCGGAGGCCGCGCCCGACGGAGAGAACGCCTTTACCTTCCTTCCGTTCGCCGGCCCGCCGGCCAGCCCCAGAATAGCTTCCGTGACCGGAATCCCCATGGGCACCTCGAACACCCCGGGCCGCTGCACATCGCCCGAGATCCCGATGAACTTCAACCCCGCGGTTCCGTCGCGCCCCTGCGATTTAAACCACTCCACGCCATTCGCCAGAATCTGCGGCACATTAGCAAACGTCTCCACGTTGTTCAAAGCCGTGGGCTTCTGCCACAATCCCTGGGTTGCCGAGTTAGGCGGTTTGTTGCGCGGTTCCGCGCGCTTGCCTTCGATGGCCTCAAGTTGCGCGCTGCCTTCGCCGCAGATATACCCCCCTGGACTCACAAAAATTTCCATGTGGAACGAAAGGTCGGTGCCGAGAATGTTGTCGCCCAGCAGCCCTTCGTTCCGGCACCTCTTGATCTCCGCCTCGAGAATCGCTTCCTGCTCTTTATACTCGTGCCGAATATAAAGAAAGCCTTTTTGCGCACCCACCACCAGTGCGCCGATGATCATGCCTTCGATCACCAGATGGGGCAAATGCGTCATGATGAAGCGATCCTTGATGGTGCCCGGCTCGCTCTCATCGGCATTACAGACCAGGTACTTCTCGTCGCCAGCGCATTTCTTAACCGCATCCCACTTGATGCTGGTGGGGAACCCCGCGCCCCCCATGCCCGGCAGCCCGGCGTTCTTGAGCGTCGCAATAACGCCGTCCCAGTCGCGCGTCTCGATCACGCTGCGCAATGCGCCGTAGCGCTGCTTCCCGCGATACGGGTCCGCCAGTAATTCAACCGGCTGGTTCTCGAAGACCGGAATCGGTAATTCAATCCCGGCAAGCTTGCCCTGGATATGATTTCCCACCGTCTCCAGAGTTACGTTTCGGAAAACCGCTTCATTAATCGTCAGCGCTGGTGCGAAATCGCACTGTCCGAGGCACGAGCGTCGATGGATTTCCACCGCGCGTTTTCCCATCTTCGAAAACCGCTGTTCCAATTCGCCGAAGATTGTTTCAGCGCCGTAAAGATGGCACGCCATGTCAGTACACACTTCCACCATCGCCTGGGCCGGTGGCGAGACCCTGAATTCAGGGTAGAACTCCGCCACTCCATTGATTTGATAGAGCGGGATGTTCAGATTTTTTGAGAGAACCTGAATCTGCTCAGCCGGCAGGTAGCCGTGCTTATGCTGGATCGCTCTCATCTCGTCGAAAAGCAAGGATTCCCTCCGTTATGGGCAACCGACATGGTGGACCGTGGATACTCCAGATTACATTAACGGCGCGGTTCCCCGGAACGGCGCGCCGCCAGAATATTTATGAATTCTACAATGCGGTTCAACCGAACGCCAGGGATTTCCCCGGTATGGCGTTTTACCTGGACTTTTGGGTATGTTTTCTGGTATCCATAGAGATCATTTCACGCTGTGCCGGAGGTACCGAAACAGTTCGCTGGTTTGAGACACAGAGTGCCCAGAGGCTACCCCTTCGTACAACGATTTCGGAACAAAATATTTATGAGTAATCGATTGCATTGGTTTGCAACACTCCTGCTGCTTCCACTCGGGCTGTCCGCACAAACTCCGGTGGGCGGTGGAACGGAGGTTCCCTTCAAAGAGCAGGATCCCCAACCGGCACAGAATTGCCTGCCCTGTCATCAACGCCAGTTCAATGAACTGCGCAGTTCGGTCAAGTCGGGCTACCGAAACGTCAGCCCTCTTTTTAACGGTCTCGAAGCGGCGGGTAATATGATCAACGGCGGTTTGTTGCGGCCCGTCTATGGCGACAGTACGGTCGTATTGCCTGACGGCGTCACACTGAACACGAACATGTTCACTTCACCCGTGATGACCGAAGTGCGCCAGCTCCAGGCCGGGTTTTGTTATACCTGCCATAATGCCAACATCGAGCGTTTGGGCGAGGACCCGTCAAAGCGCATCGTGCCCCAACTCGCCGGTCTCCAGGGCAACTTTCGTCCCGACCTGCTGCGTCCCCTGCGCGACTACGTCATGGTCGATTCGTCGGGCAATCAGATTCTTCCTCCTGTCATCGGTGGGCTGCCGCCGCCCGGTGCCGGGCCCGCCGTCGCGGCAGCCGGAATCAGTTGCGATTTTTGCCACAACGAGGGCGGTCCGGATTTTAAACGATCCTTCGAGGGTGACGGCTTCGGGAACATGGGGATGATCCTCAATCAATCGATTGAGAAGGTAGGCCCGTTCGCCGACGCGGTCGCCGTGAAGAATAATTTCCACGTTTCGAGCAAGCAGCAGGATAAAATTTCTTTCCTGCGCAGCGGAGCTTTTTGCAACACCTGCCACGATGTGCGGCTCCCCGGCGCCGGTCCGGGAGACTATCAGCACTATGAATACAACGTGAATTCTCCCAACCTCCTCTTCTTGCGGCTGGAGAACCTCAGCACCGAATGGCAGATCGGGGCCTACAATTCGACGAACAATCCGTTTGGCAAAGTCATCCGCTGCCAGGATTGCCACATGTCGCTTTTCCCCTTTGGCGGAAACTCCACTTATCAGGTTGGCGGAATAAATATTACCAGCGCGACCCCTGCCGTGTTCCCGCAGAACTTCGCCGCGGTCCCGGGCATTTCGACCGATGGCGGCGCTCCTCTCGATAAACGCGCGGTGGTGACTCACTATTTCGCCGGCACGGACGTTCCCCTGTTGAGCGTCTCCGAACTGCAGGCACGCCTCGGTTCCGATTATCCCGATCCTTATGTCGCCGGGACCGACGAGTACGGCATCCCTCTTGCGCTCGCCACAAGGCGTCAGGATGTCCTCCAAAATGCGGCGCGCGTTAGTGTCGCCAATACGGATCCGCAGGCTGTACCCGGCCAGGATTTCACGGTTCGCGTGGATGCCGTCGGTCTCAGCGGACACCGCTATCCGGCCGGATTCTCCCAGGAACGCACCGCATATATCCAGATGTCCGTGACGGACGACAATGGCTTTGTTCTGTATCAATCGGGCTACCTCGTCGACAAGCCCCATCCCGACGTCGGGCAAATGCAGCCGGATGGGAACCTCGACGATGAAGACAACGAGCATCTCCACGTGGTCGTGGATGGCGGTCACGCGGTTCCTGTCGGCAGCTACGCAGCCGGCGCGGTGAATAATGGCTCGAAGAACCTGGTTTTCGAACTGGGTCCCGACAATGGCCCCGACGACCGTGTGTACAGCGGTATCGATCAGGGACTGGTGCTGTTCCGCAACGAACTCACGGTTATCTATACGGGCGGAACCTCGCTCGGCAGGAACGATGCGAATGGCAATCCGATCGTTGCCAAAACTCCCCACTATGAGGAGACTTTCAACGCGGCGACCGCTAACACGGTGGATAACTACCGCTCGCTTCAACCGCTGGTTCCCAGGCAGTTCCGTTACACGTTTACCATGCCCACACAGGAGGAACTCAGTGAAATGGGCGTAACCCTGAAGGCCCCGCTGCATATCCACGCGCAAATCAACGATGAGCACTTCCCACCCGTGTTCGTTCGCTACCTGATCAAAACAACCGGACCCAACGGACCGGGCGGAGACAAGCAGATCGTATCGGAAGCGACCATCGACAACTATCTGAAGACCAACAAAAATCTAACCTCCTCCGACACTACGGCCACCCTGGGAGCTGCACAATGAAGACCAACTTCAGGCACTGCCTCATAGTATTCGGTATCCTCGCCACGGCCTCGCTGGGCACCGCGCAGAAGACGCTGACCGGGGGTCTGACCACCGGCACCGGTCCCTACGTTCCAGGCGTCACATTCCAGTCCGACAACGCCAACTACATGAACCGCAATCCCTTTTTCTTCGAGGGCCGGGTCGACTGGAATCTGCTCAATATAACCACTCCAACCACGGTATGGGAGTACACTCAGCGGGGTATTCATTATCAGGACGATCTGCAGGACGCAAAGGACGCCATTGCCGATTTCCAGACCGCCGTCTCCATGAACAGCGTGAGCAACGGTACCTGTCAGATTTTGACCACGACGCCGCCGGTTACGCCGAACTTGAATCCGCCTCCCTGCATGTTTACTCCGCGGCTTCGCCTCGCCACCCTGATGAAAGACTCCAACCCGGACGTCGCCATTGGATTATGGCAGCAAGTCCTGCAGATCGATGCGCTGCGCCTCGGCGTGAACGCCTACATCGGCGAAGCGTATGAGATCAAAGCGGCCGCCGCGCTCGACTCAACATCCAAAGCAGCTTTTCTCCAGAGTGCTATCGCCGCTTACAAAGCGGAACTGGCGCTCTCGCCCGTTACCGCTTCCTATACGGCGCTGACGGGCGATAAGGCCAACAACTCGCACGTGCATTGGTCGCTCGCGGGAATTTACGCCGAACTGGGCGATACCGCCAATCAGGCCACCGAGTTACAGGCTTATCTGGACGCCTCCCAATGGCATTCAGACACTTATCCCTGGCGTATTCAACTCGCTAAAGCCCGGCTGGCGAAACTTGCGCCCAAAGACCGTCCGTCACCACTGGCTGGTCGTCCACGATAACGGATTCGCCGCTGCAATCGACAAGAAATTGAGGCGGCGTTTCAAAAACCGTTTGAAAAAATATCGGCGCTGGTTTACAACAAGGTTCTGACAACCACAATGGCCACTTCACAGCTGCGGTACCTGTTCCCTGCTCTTCTGATGCTGGGGCAGACTGTTGTCTTTGCGCAGACGCCCGCTCCTCCGGCAAAACCGGAGCCCGCGCCGACTGATATCGGCGCGGCTTGGGATCAGCTGATTACCGGTTTCATCCCCACCGCCCCCGTGGATCCTGTATTACAGCAGATCCAGTCCGGGACGAAACCCACCGGCTTTGACAATTTCCTGACCCATTTCTTTCTCGACACCCGCACTAATTACGAGCACTACGAGACCAATTTCACAGGCAATCCAACCACTGCGGGCGTGATCAACGCGACCGACACGGGAACGTTCAACCCAGCAGGCATTCCCGGCCCGGCCGCCTTTCAGCCCGGTTCCAATCGGATAGGGGAGTTCGTTGACTTCGGCACCAACGGTTTCGGCTCCGATCGCGTCAACACGCACTTCGCGTTCCGCTATCTGCAGGACGTGAACCATGTGGAGATCGGTTCACCGGCCCAGAACATCGTCGAACAGTTCCATGGCAATCGTCTGATCGAGTTTCTCGACGCGACCGTCCAGATCAACAGCAAACCAACCGACGGCGCCTTCGCCGGAACGTCCATTGAGTTTGGCCGTCTGAACCTCTACGGCGCCGAACTGGCCTCGCTCGATGGCGGCGACATCACCATCAACAAGCGCAATTACACGCTCGAACTCTACGGCGGGAGGCGCTTCTCACTCTTCTCGGATCCGCAGCAACGCGGCATTGGCGGCGCCAATCTCACCCTGAAATTCAATGGCGACACCTCGCTCGAGCTCGAGACGCTCTGGTACATCCGAGGCTCGAACAAAGCGATATTCCGTAAACGGCTCAACAGCCGCTGGCTTTTCACGGAGTACTTGCGGGCGTACGGCGGATCTCCCGTCGATCTGAACGCGTCCGCCATCTACACGTCTAAGAACGGCCGCGATTCGCTGCGCGCGGGATTCTTCCAGAAGCTTACCGGTAACGACTACATATACGACTACACCAGCGAAGAGAAGAACCTCGCCGCCAACAGCCCCCTGTTTCGCCTCTACCTCGGGCCGCTGGCGCCCTACAGCCAGGTCAACGTCGAAGGGCACCACCAGTTCCTGACCAGCCTGCGCGCCGGGGCGACAGTTGTCGTGCGTCACCTCAACAACCAAGCCAATATCGGACCATTCGATACTTCCTTCGAGGACTATCGCTTCAACGGACAATATTTCCCGGGCAGAAAGATCGAGGTGGATTTCGAATACCATCAACGAAACTCAGATCGCCTGAGTCCGCTGAACAACACTACGCTCTCTGGCGAACAGGGCACCGGTGAAACCAGCGTGAAGGATCTGACGGGCAATATCCGCCGAGCCTTCGGCGAAGGCCGCTTCAATCTGAGTGGCGGCGTCTACTACCGGCGCATCAGCGAGCAAAATCCGTTCTTCTACCTGACCAATCTGCACCAAAGCGGCGTGCTCGGCAGCGCCTGGGTGCGTGTCGACCGCCGCACCCGGCTTTATTTCGACTACAGCCTCGACAACGACTTTTTCCTGCTCGCACCGGATATCAAGAATTCGCAGGTGGTGCGCCTCGGATTGAACTGGAAGTACTGACCGGAAACCATGACGACGAGAACCCACATGTCACGCTTCCCTCTCCTGCCCATGCTGGCTCTGCCGCTGCTGTCTTTATCCTGGTTTGCACCGGGTATGCCGGCGCAGAGCCCAGCGCCGCCCCAGTCGGCCGCGCCCCAGTCGAATTTCTTCATCCACACGTTCCACAAACAGAAGCTTGGCGGCTCGCTCGAATGCAGCCTCTGCCACGTCGCCGATGGCGCGGGCTCCGTTACTCTGAAACGCCCCGGCCACGACCAGTGCATGACGTGCCACAGCGACGACTTCAACACTAATCTGAAACAGGTCGTCTGCGCGCAGTGCCATAGCTCTTTCCCGCCCACCGGCGCCGCGGACCTGGTGCCGTTCCCACGCTATAAAGGGAGCCGCGCTATCCTGTTTCAGTTCGCGCATTCGAAACACGTCGATGCCAAGGCGCGTATCGACCCCAAGACCGGCTTCCGCGCCGATTGCACTTTTTGCCATAAGTTCGACGCCCAGGGTGTGTTTGCGACTTTCCCCGGTCATGCGCAGTGTGCCGCCTGCCACTCCAAACCCGGCATGACGCCACAACTGAATGCCGACCTCAGCGCCGACTCTTGCCGCGGCTGCCATACACCGGAAGAAATCGAGAATCCCGGCTTCACGGAAACGCGCCAGTTCACCGGCGGCCACGAAGTTCAGGGCAAGTACGTTAATATTACGTTCAACCACACGGCGCACTTCAAGGTGAAGGATCAGTTCGATCTGCATTGCACCACGTGCCATTACGCCATCCCCCGCAGCACCAGCATTCAGGACATCACGCTGCCGAAGATGATCGATTGCGTGCAGTGCCACGATTCGGCCAAATCCATTAAGGCCGAGTTCCGCATGTCGAACTGTAAGACCTGCCATGCCGATAACGTGGTGACCAATACGGCCGTGCCGCTCAGCCATACCAAGGGCGTGAAACCGGACTTCCACACCGAGGCCTTCCGCACGCACCATGCGGACGAATCGGTTGCTCCCGATGCCAAGTGCTTCGTGTGCCACCAGAATGTGGCGGCATCTTCAGCGGGGACGACGCAGTGCAACAACTGCCACCAGGTAATGCTGCCCGCTAACCATACTTCGCGCTGGAAGGACGATCTGCATGGCAAGTACGCCGCGCTCGACCGTGTGCAGTGCACTACCTGCCACACCGCCGCCTATTGCAGCGATTGCCATAACGAACTGCCGCGCAGCCATGAGCCGTTGGCGCAATTCAAAGGCGGTGCCCACGCCTATCCGGCCATGCTCGATCTGCGTTCCTGCTTAACCTGCCATACGTTCCAGAACACGTGCGCGGAATGCCACGTGAATCAAATAACCGGCCCCGGCCCCTTCACCAGACGCCAATAAACAAAGAAAGCCTGCGCTGCAAACAACCAGCGCAGGCTTAGGGTGGGGCTGATTTCCGATCTGCCCGTGCTCACATTTTCTTTAACGCGTGAACCGCAGCCACCAGGTTATCCAGATCCGCGCCCGAAATCCCGGCAACGGGCTTCATCTTCCCGGTACCGGAAGTAACAGCCTTCTTGATATCGTCGTCGCTCGCGCCGGACAGGGGCTTGAGCGTCACGCCCATGGCTTTGGCGATTCCCGGGTTACCCGTGCCGTCAGCCGCGTGACAGGTCTTGCACTTCGACGAGTAGATGGTCGCACCTGCCGCCGCATCGGCCGCCCAGGCTCCCGTAGTCATCACGATGGCCGTTCCACAAATTAAACCGGCCGAAATCAGATTGTTAACAATAGTTTTCATGGATCGATCGTTTCCTTCAGGCTGCCAATCAGCCGTGTACGGATAAACATCCGCCACATAAATGATTGAATCCCCAGTCCGGTGCTGTCAAGGCATTCAGCCCGCCTGGGGAATTAAAAATCCTCAGTCTTTCGGTAACCGTCGTGGAATCATTCGGGAAAGCTACAATTCTCCTATGGGACTCTACCCGGCGCCAGCTACCGTTATTGCGCTCATCGCCGCCTGTGCACCCTCGGGGTACGCGGCCAAAAAGCCAGTCACCATCGACACCGTGATGAGCAGCGCCCCCACCCTGGCGGGCCATACCACCGGGGCCATCGTGTGGGCGCCCGACGGCGCCAGATTCGTGCTTACAGACCATAACACGCTCTTTCTCTACGATGTGAAATCGGGCCGGCAGCGCGAGATTATCGCCCTCGAAAAACTTGACGATGCCGCCGTGAAAGCCCCTCCCGCCGCAGTCTTTGACTGGACCAACCGGCGCGTCGGCGAAAGCGACATCCAGTGGTTCGCCGACGGCAAACGGCTGCTGGTTTCAGCCTCCGGCGACCTCTTCGTCGTCGAGGTTAACAAGGGGAGCTATGAAGCCCTTACCGAGACCGCCGTCACCGAGCACGATCCCAAGCTCTCGCCCGATAACAAGTACGTTTCGTTTCGCCGCGGTTTCGATCTTTACTGCCTGGATGTGGCGACCAAACATGTAACCCAGTTGACAAACAATGGCTCCGACACTCTCCTCAACGGCCTGCTCGACTGGGTCTATCCGGAGGAACTGGATCTCTCCACGGCCCACTGGTGGTCGCCCGATAGCCAGTCAATCGCCTACCTGCAGTTCGATATCAACCGTGAACCTGTCTTTCCCCAAGTCTCGCTGGTGCCTACACACCCCGTGCTCGAGCCCGAACGGTATCCCAAAGCCGGCGACCCCAATGCCGAAGTGCGGCTCGGTGTGGTGCCCGTCAAAGGCGGCGCCACCCGCTGGATGGATCTGGGCGAGCCCCGTGGATTCCTGCTGGCGCGGGTCGTCTGGGCCCCCAACAGCCGCGAGATTCTGGCGGAACGCTTGAACCGCGTGCAGAATAAGCTCGATTTGCTGCTCGCCAACGTGGATACCGGCGTTTCCCGAACCGTCCTCCATGAGGAAGATCGCTTCTGGATCAACGTCAAGGGTGCGCCCATCTTCCTCGGGGCCGGCGATCGGTTCCTGTGGAGCAGCGAGCGCACCGGCTTCCGCCACCTGTATGTCTGCGGCATAGACGGCAAAGAGCGTAAGCAAATCACCAGCGGCGATTGGGAGGTCGACGAAGTGCTGGGCGTCGATAAGACGCACGGTTCGGTTTACTTCACGTCCACCGAGCAGAGCCCGCTCGAGCGCCAGATTTATTCCATCGCGCTCGACGGCTCGGGCAAGAAGCGGCTTTCCATCTACCCCGGCGTGCACAACGTGTCGCTCGGGCCCAACGCCCTCTACTTTATGGACGATTTCAGCAGCCTGACGGCCGCTCCGCGCAGCACTCTCTACACCGGCGAGGGAGCGGAATTCAGGATGTTCCGCGAGCCGGACGCCCCCAATGGCGATTACGAGATCCTGCCCACCGAGATCGTGCCGGTGAAAACGGCCGACGGCGCCCAGCTCTACGCGCGCATGATCAAGCCCGCGGGATTCCAGCCCGGCGTGAAGTATCCGGCGGTCGTAACGGTGTATGGCGGCCCTGGCTTCCAGTCCGTCCACAATTCGTGGCAGGGCGTCAGTTGGGATCAGGTGCTCGCCCATAAGGGCTTCCTGGTCTGGCAGCTGGATAATCGCGGGTCTTCGGGACGCGGCCACCAGTTCGAGTCGGTCATTTATCACGACATGGGCCGGCACGAACTGGCCGATCAGAAGGAGGGCATCCAGTACCTGGTCTCACAAGGCTTCGTGGATCCCAAACGCATCGGTTTGTACGGATGGAGCTATGGCGGCTACATGACTCTCTACACCGTCACCAATGCCCCGGGCCTGATCAGGGCGGCCATCGCCGGCGCGCCCGTGACCAGCTGGAATAACTACGACAGCATCTACACCGAGCGCTATATGGGGCTGCCGGCGGACGATCCGGAGGCCTACAAGACCACTTCCCCCCAAGCCAAAGCGGCCAGCCTCGAAGGCACTAAGCTGCTGATCGTCCATAACATGGAGGACGATAATGTCCACTTCCAGAACACCATTCAGATGGCCAATGCACTGGAGAATGCGGGCAAGCAGTTCTACATGCTGGTCTATTCGCAGAAAACCCACGGCGTGACGGGGCGTGAGGCTCGCAAGCAGCTGCTCGAAGAGACTACGGCCTTCTTCGAGGAGAACCTGAAGTAGTGCTTCTGGAGTGGGCACGTAAGCGGCAGCCAGAGGTCGTTGACTTCATTCGCCAATTGGTGGAATGCGAATCGCCCAGCGATTCCCCGCCCCATCTGCGGCGCTTCAACGAACTCTTTGCCGATTCGACTCAGGCCGAGGCGAGCTGCCAAACAAAACAGACCCATCTGGTCTGTAAATTCCGGCTGCCGGGCCCCCGAACAAAACAGAGCCAAATCCTGGCACTGGGCCATTCCGATACCGTCTGGCCGCTTGGAACGTTGCAAACAATGCCTTTCCGCCGCGCTGAAGGCCGCTTGTGGGGTCCCGGCGTCCTTGACATGAAGGCCGGCCTCGCCATGATGGTCTTCGCCATGCAGGCTCTCCGCGAGCTGGATATTCCGGTCCGGCGCCACGTGCTCCTGCAGATCAATTCGGACGAAGAGACCGGCAGCAAGACCTCGCGCGCGCTTACCGAGCTCAACGCAAAACAGAGCCAATCGGTGCTGGTGCTCGAACCGGGCACCGGGCTCACCGGCAAACTGAAGACCGCGCGCAAGGGGATCGGCGACTACCGGCTAACCGTGCGCGGGGTGGCGGCCCACGCAGGTGTCGATTTCGAAAAGGGCGCAAGCGCCGTCGTCGAACTGGCGAAGCAGATCGAGCGCGTCGCCGGCTTCACCGATCTGCCGCGCGGTATCACGGTGAATCCGGGCGTCGTCTCCGGAGGCACGCGCTCGAACGTGATTGCCGAATATGCGAACGCGCATATCGATATCCGCATTCCGCGCGGGCGGGACTTCGCCCCGCTCGACCGGAAGTTCCAGCGGCTGAAGCCGTTCGACAAGCGCTGTTCGCTGGAGATAACGGGAGGCCTGAACCGTCCGCCGCTGGAGCGTACTAAGGGCGTGATCGAGCTCTTCCGCCTGGCCCGCAAGCTGGCCAAAGATCTGGGAGTGGATCTCGAAGAATCCTCAACCGGAGGAGGCTCGGACGGCAACTTCACCGCCGCGCTGGGCGTCCCGACGCTCGATGGACTCGGCGCTGTAGGAGAAGGAGCCCACGCAGCTCATGAGAGCATTCTGGAAGACCGCATTGCGGACCGCGTCGCCCTGCTCGCGAAGCTCACGAGCGCGGAGCTTCCGTCTCTGAGTTAGTCCCCCAGGACTTCAGCCATGTCGCGACATCTTCATGGCTCACGCACTGTCCCGCGTCAAGTTCTTCAATAGCGGCATGGATTTCACAACGCTGCCACACTTCCTGCTCTGCTTTCGTGTGCCCGTACACAGCTTAGCGAACCGGCCATTGGAACTTGATCCCGGCTACCGCCCCCTCACGGTCGCGGCTCAGCAGAAATTCGTTTCAGAGCCGCGACCGTGAGGGAGCGGTTGCCGGAGGTGAGTTGGAGCACTTAGTTGTCAGCTGCCCGTCACGAGCAAGGGTATTTCGGCAAGAAGCGCACGTTGGAGGCGTAGGCATCTCCTACAACAAGATGCCTTGACGCCCCTAATCGAGGAACAGCGGCTTGATATGCCGGTCGAAGATATTCTCCGTCACGTTCCGCGAAATCGATTCCTCGCTGCGCTTCAGCATATTCAGATAGCGGTCCCCCATCTTCGCCGCCACTTTATAGCCCACATGCAGCAACTGCCGCACGTTCGGATTGAAATTCGGATTCTTCTGCACATGCCGCAGCGCGTCCGTGTACTGCTCGGCCGTCCAGCCCTTCACTATTTCCGGTGAAGGCAGCCTGGCGTAAGTGATGTCGATTACCGCCGCATACGGTTCGCAGAGCTCCTCTTTATGCGCAAAGGCCTCCGCATAAACTTCTTTCGCCAGCGCCAATCCCTCAGGACCCGCTTCGGCCAGTCCGATCAACTCTTCAAGCCACGTAGTACCCGCCGTCTTCAAATGCAACCCCGCACCGGTGCGCCGAATCGCATCCCGAATCGCCCCATAAATGGAAAACTTATCGCTGCCCGAATGAACGCTCAGTTTCAGCGTCTCCGGCAGATGATATTCCTCGATAGCATAGGCAATCACCGCCAGGTCGTCGGAGAACTCGATGGCGAACTGCGCCGTGTCCCCCACATAGTCGACGCCCTTATTAAAACGGCCCGTGAACTTCGGTGCAATAGTCTGGATCGGAATCTTCTCATCGGCAATGGCCGCGAGAATGATCAGCAGTTCCGGCGGCGTCTGCGGAGAGTCCGTCTCATCGATCGATACTTCGGTAATGAAATTCTCCGCGCCCTTCTTCGCCACAATGTGCCGGTAAATGGCGCCCGCCGCTTTGACCGCCGCGAGATACTTCGAAGCCACCTCGGCAACATATGCGGGAGTGGTCGAGATCGGTTTGTCGACCCCCGGAATAGCGAGCGTGCCGACTAACTCGGGATGCCGCGCAACGAACGCCTGAATGTCCGCATCGGGCGCCGGCTTGCCAATAAAGTGCGCTACATCGAGCGTATAGAAATCGCTGGGCGCGATGAACCGGTCGACGGTATCGAGGTTGATATGATCGGCGTCCACGTGCCACGGCTTGTTCCAGCCCGACTCGCGAATTGCGATGGCAGCCGCGGCCTCCACGCTCGAAGGCTCCGAGCCCACAATCAGGTGCTCGCGATTCGACTTGTTCCAGACCGGTACAATGTCGATGCCTCGTTCCGCGGCCATTTCAAAGGCGCGCAATTGCGCCCTGGCCTGATGGGCGAAGCGGTCGCCTACGCCAAACGTAAACTTCTCGATTTTCATCATAATTTGTCCAGTGAAACCTGTACCTTGACGAATGCCCCGGGGTCTTCGCTCCACGCCCTGAGCGCGTCGCGGGCCTCATCGAGCGACACCACTTTCGAGATGATGCTCTGGACGGGAAAATGCCCGTGGCGCAGCGCTTCGATCACCGTGCCGAACTCATCGAAGGCGTTGCGCGAGCCCATGATATCGAGCTCCTTCATCACAAACAGCCGCGTCTCGTATTCCACCGGCTCCTTCGCGTAGCCGATATAAACCACGCGGCCCGTGAACGCGACCTCGTCGACGGCCATCCGAAATGTGGCGGGCGTTCCGACGGCCTCGATCACCACGTCGGGTCCGAGCCCATCGGTCAAAGCAATCAATTCGTCGTGAACGTTCTGAGTGCGGCTGTTAATCAGATGGGCGGCGCCGGCCTGCTCCGCGACCGCCAGCTTGCGGTCATCGACGTCGATGGCGATGACGCGGGCCGCACGGAAAGCCGATGCCGCGATGGCGCCCAGACCCACCACACCGCAGCCGATAATCGCCACCGTATCCTCGCGCAGCACGCGTCCCCGCGCGGCCGCATGGAAACCTACCGAGAGCGGCTCGACGATGCTGAGTTCCGCCAGGCTCAGCCCTTCGGCGATGTAGAGCTTGCTCCAGTGCGCCACGAAATAATCTTTCATGGCGCCATCGCGCTGCACCCCGAGAGTCTGGTTGAACTGGCAGGCATTCACGCGCCCGCGTTTGCAGGAAGCGCAGTGGCCGCAATGCGTGTAGGGCGACAACGTCACATTCATGCCCTCGGCGAATCGCCTGGGCACGCCGGCGCCGGTTTCCACGATAGTCGCGGCGATTTCGTGGCCCGGAATGCGCGGATAACTGACCAGCGGATTCTTGCCCCTGAACGTGCTGAGATCGGTGCCGCACATGCCGACAATGCGCGTCTGCAGCAGCACCTCTTCCGGACCCGGCTGAGGACGATCCAGATCGGCGATGCGGGTTATTCCCGGAGCGTCGATTACAAATGCCCGCATGGCTATTGATTCACACCCGAGCAGAGGAACCCGCCATCCACGGCGAGGCACTGGCCTGTAATGTAACTGGCGGCATCGGAAGCCAGCAGGACGGCCGCGCCCACCAGTTCGTCGGTTTGTCCAAAGCGGCCCATGGGCGTGCGCATGAGCAGCTCTTTGCCGCGCGCCGTGCCGTCGAGCAGAGCGGCGTTCAGATCCGTCCGGAACACGCCCGGCGCAATGGCGTTCACGTTAATTCCGAAGCGCGACCACTCCACCGCAAGGCTGCGCGTGAGCGATAAGACGGCGGACTTCGACGCGGCGTAGGCTGCAACCTCAAAGAATGCCACGTAGGAATTCAGCGACGCGATATTAATGATGCGGCCGCGGCCGCTGGCGCGCAGAGGTTCGCAAAATGCCTGGCAGGCGCGCAATGTCCCGGTGAGGTTGGTGTCGACAATGCCGTTCCATTCCTCCTCCGAGATGTCTTTGGTCGGCGTGCGTTTGATGCGGCCCGCTACATTCAGCAAGACATCGACGCGCCCGAACTTCGCGACTACCGCATCGCGGAATCGATCGATAGAAGCGCGGTCGGCGACATCGGCGGGGTGTGCCAGGGTTTGGCGTCCTTCGGCGGCAATCAATCCGCAAACGTCGTCCACCATGGATTCGCGCCGTCCGGTCGGAATCACATCCGCGCCCGCCTGAGCAAACCCCAGGGCCATGCTCTTGCCGATGCCGGAAGTGCCGCCAATCACCACGGCGACGCGTCCCGAAAGGTCAGTAAAATTCTTCAACATGTTCCCGCACCAGGTTAACAGATCGGCTGGTGCGACTCATCGAAGGTCCTTCAGCACGTCTTCAACGGTCTCCGGGTGCTTTGCGATTACGGCCAACAGCACACGCGTCGGCGCATCCGGACGGGCGCGCCCTTGCTCCCAGTTTCGAAGCGTGGCGGGCGGAAAGCCGAATTTCAACGCGAATTGCGACTGGCTCAGGCCCATGCGGCGCCGGACCTCCAACACATCTACGTCCGGAATCTGAACCTGGGTGACCCGAACGGCAACATTCTCGCCCTTCGACCATGCCAGTGCCTCCTCGAGACCTTCAATGATCCGAGCACCTACGCCGGGGGCTTTCTTCGCGCACGCCTTCGCGGTAGTTTTTTTCACTGTACGCTCCAGTGTACGCTAATTGCGTATATCGCAAATGCGGGCGTGCTTTGGCCTGCGTTCCGTATAATCGAAGGAGAGGCGAGCGATGCACAGCGAATACGTTGAACAGCGCGATGGAGGATTCTACCTGGCAGGGACACGCATCTCGCTCGATTCAGTCGTGTACTCGTTCAAAGACGGACAGTCCCCGGAGGCGATTCAGGAAGACTTTCCGCTTCTGAAGCGCTCGCAGATTTATGGGGCAATCGCCTTCTATTTGGACCACGAGGCGGAGATCGACAAATACCTCGAAGACACCAAACGTGAATGCGAGGATCGCGGAGTCCCCATGTCGGTCGCCAACCCGGCGCTTTGGGCAAAGGTTCAGCGTGCCCGGACGCGAGTGGGCGAGTCCCATAGTTGACCCCGCGCTTTCAGGCCGATAACGACCTTAAGTTTGCCATCGTCAAGGCCGTGCGGCGGCGAGAGCCATCAGTCGAGTTCGTTTCAGCTCAACAATCTCAGTTAGACGGAATCGACGATCCTGAAGTTCTGGAACGCGCCGCAGCTGATGGCAGAGTTCTGGTGTCTCATGACCGTCGAACCATGCTCCGTCACTTTCATGATCGTTTGAAGGCGGGAAAATCAAGTCCTGGACTACTGATCGTCGCTCAGGACGCGCCGATTGCCGATGTGGTCGAGGCGCTCGTGATCCTGTCGGCAGTGGCCGACCCGGAGGACCTGCGCCACATGTTCACACGCTGAGTTCCAGGAAAAAAAAAGAAGGATCTAATTGGTCGGGGCGAGAGGATTCGAACCTCCGGCCTCCTGGTCCCGAACCAGGCGCTCTACCAGGCTGAGCCACGCCCCGAATGCTTCAGTGTAGCATCAAGAACGTGACTCCACGGGATTTGCCGTCCGTCCATCAGATCCTCGAAAAGCTCGACTTCAATGCCCCGCACTCTTATGTCGTGGATGAGATCCGCCGCGTTATCGAAGCCGCCCGCGGTAAGCTTCTGCGCGGGGAAGAACTTCCCGAGCCGGTCGAAATCACGATCGGGAAAGCGCTCGCTGCCTGGACACGGCCTTCGATCCGCCAGGTGATCAATGCGACCGGTGTCATCCTGCACACTAACCTCGGCCGCGCGCCACTTGCCCCGTTCAATCCCATCGCCGGATACAGCACCCTGGAGTATGACCTCGAAGCCGGTAAACGCGGGAAACGCGACGCCCATACAGAACGAATAACCAAAGCCATTCTCGGCAAACCGGCCATCATCGTCAACAACAATGCAGCGGCTATCTTTCTTATCATGAATGAATTAGCAGCAGAACATGAAGCGATTGTTTCACGGGGCGAACTGATCGAAATCGGCGACGGATTCAGGATTCCGGAGATTATAGAACGCTCCGGCGCGACCCTGCGCGAGGTCGGTACAACAAATCGGACCCAAATCGACGACTACCGGAACGCCATCAATGAACGGACGCGGGTGCTGCTGCGCGTCCATCCCAGCAACTTCCGAATGACCGGATTCACGGCGCGTGCCGAGCTTTCGGAACTGGTGCAACTGGGGCGGGAACGAGGTATTCCGGTTTACGAGGATCTGGGCAGCGGCTGCCTTGTCGACTTGCGCGCGTTCGGTATCGATGAGCCCTTGGCGCAGGACAGCCTGGCGGCCGGCGTGGACCTCGTCTCGTTCAGCGGCGATAAATTGCTCGGTGGTCCACAGGCGGGAATCATCGCCGGCAACCCGGATCTGGTGGCACGCGTCCGGCGCAATCCGCTATACCGAGCGGTGCGCCAGGACAAGCTCTTTTACCAGGCCATGGAGACTACGCTGCGCCACATCCTGCTCGGTCAACTGGATGAGATTCCCGCGCTGCGAATGATTCGCATGAGCGCCGATGTGATCAAAGAGCGTGCCGAACGTGTGGCCAAACGGATCGACGGCGCCGTTGTCGAGCCGGGAGAATCGGTAATCGGCGGTGGTTCCACGCCCGATCTAAAACTGCCGACCTGGGTAATTGCCTTACGCGCCGACGAGCGCCGTCTGCGCGCCAACCATCCGCCGATTATCGTTCGAATGGAACGCGACCGCGTGCTGATCGATCTGAGAACCGTGCTCCCGGAACAGGAAGACGCGATCGTTCAGGCTCTTTCCTGATAAGTTCCTTCGGAGGTGTTAACGCGGATCTTCTCGCCTTCGGTGATGAAGGGGGGAACCTGCACCACCAGACCGGTTTCCATCTTGGCGGGCTTGGTGACGTTGGAAACGGTCGCACCTTTGAGGCCGGGTTCGGTTTCGACAACCGTCAGATCGACGGTGGCTGGCAGCTCCACGCTCATCGGCTTGCCTTCGTAAAACTCCACCGCAACCTTGAGCTGCGGGATCAGATAATTCACCGCGTCGCCGAGCAGTTCCTTAGTAAGGTGCATCTGCTCGTAGTTCTCGGTGTTCATGAAATAGAAGTATTCGCCGTCGTCGTACAAATATTCCATTTCCTGCTCATCCATGATGGCTTTCTCGACCTTGTCTTCCGACGAGAAGCGATGTTCGGCCATGGAACCGCTCTTCAGGCTGCGCATGCGGACCTGCACGAAACCACGAAGATTGCCGGGCGTCCGATGACTCATGCTGAAGATCGAGTACAAGTCGTTATTGAACTTGATCACCATTCCAGGACGCAATTGTGTTGCGGATAGCATGCTTTGGTAAGACTCCAGGTTGTTTAGAGATTGCGCTGCGAAAACTGTATTGTATCAGCCCGCAATGCCAGCTATTCCAGCAGAAATTTCAAGAGCGCCTTATTAAAGATGTCCGGAACCTGGATATGCGGGACGTGTCCCACATCCGGAATCAGCACTAATTGCGCGCCGGGGATGCTGTCGGCAATATGCTTCGCCTGGGCGGGAAAGTTCTGGCCGTCCTTTTCCCCACCAATCACCAGCGTCTTCACCTTGATGTGCGCCCAATCGTAGACAACGGGATCCAGATAAGGCATCTGCTGATAAATGGAACGCACCATGGCGAGCCGCGGCCAATCGGCGCTCAGCGTGGGCGCGTAGAGAATCCTCACGTATTGTTCGTACTCCGGCTTCCAGGCACCGGGGAAATAGCGCTGGATATTAGCCAGCGCCATCTGCCAGGCCTGATCGTTGGTCCGAGCCATAGCGGCTTTATAGGCCTCCTCGGCGCTGTGCCAAGGCGCCTCCCAGCGCACGTCGGAAAGGCCGATCGGATCGTAAATCACGGCGCGCTCCGTAATATCCGGATAAGAAGCCGCAAACCGGGCGGTGAGCATGCCGCCCATGGAGTGCCCGACAATTGCCGCGCGCGTGATACCGAGCGATTGCAGCAGCGTTCGCGTATTCAGCGCCATGTCGTGAAAATTGTAAGGGATGATTGGCTTCGACGACCGGCCAAAGCCGATCTGGTCCGGCACCACCACGCGGAATCCGGCGCGCCGCAACACATCGATGGGCCCGCCGAAATAGAAGCCGCCGAAATTCATCCCGTGCAGCAGAACCACGGTGCGTCCGTTGGTCTGGCCGACAGGCGGCACATCCATATACGCCATGCGCACGTCCTGCCCGTAGAGCGTGAGCGGCAGGAAAGAGACGGGATAGGGATAGGGCACATCCTCGTCGGTTATGCTGCCCGGCTTGATATCGGCCGGCGCTTTTTGTTGGGCGGCGGCGGGCCAGACGGCCGTCCCGGCGAGCAGGGCGGCCAGACAGAGCAGCCGCGGGCTGATTCGGTTTGTCACAGCCGCTATGATACGCCAGTCGGGCCCCGAGGGCATGGGGATTCAATAAGCTATCGCCTTCATAAAGTATTTTTGTCATCTGCCGGACATATGTCTGTAGGAAAATGGCTGATACCCAATGCAACGTTACGATCTGATTGTTATCGGCTCCGGCCCGGCCGGCCAGCGCGCCGCCATACAGGCCGCCAAGATGGGCAAGCACGTCGCTCTCGTCGAGAAGCGCGAGGTGTTGGGCGGCGTCTGCGTAAATACCGGAACCATCCCGAGCAAGACCATGCGGGAGGCCGTGATCCATTTCTCCGGTCATAATTACCAGGGAATTTATGGCATGAACTACCGGGTGAAGGAAAAAATCACCATGTCGGACCTATCGTTCCGGGTCCAACACGTGATCCGGACCGAGATCGATGTCACGCAGGCGCAATTGTCCCGCAACAATGTCGAAATGCTGACCGGGACGGCGACTTTTCTCGACCCCACTCACCTGGTGGTGGAGAATTCCCGGGGCAAGACGGAACTCGAAGCACCCTTCGTCGTCATCGGAGTGGGAACCAAGCCGGCCGTTTCGGATCGCGTCCCGTTAAACGGACGCACCATTATCAACAGCGATCAGGTTCTCCTGATGCAAGAGATTCCGCGCACGCTCATCGTGGTGGGCGGCGGCGTCATCGGGGTGGAATACACGTGTATGTTCGCCACCTTAGGCGTGCGCGTGATCCTCGTCGAAAAGCGGCCCCGCCTGCTGGAGTTCGCCGATTCGGAGATGGTGGAAGCCTTGTCCTATCATCTGCGCGACAGCCGCGTCACCATGCGCCTCAACGAAGAAGTGGAGAGCGTGGAAGAGGCGGGAACGGGCGTTGTCGCCAATCTGCAGAGCAAGAAGAAGATCTCGGGCGATGCCCTTCTGTATGCCATCGGACGCGCCGGCAATGTGGACGAACTGAATCTGGCGGCGGCGGGCATTGAAGCGGATTCGCGCGGCCGCATCCCGGTCGATACCGAATTCCGTACTAAGCAGCCGAACATTTTCGCAGTAGGCGATGTGATCGGTTTTCCCAGCCTGGCTTCGGTTTCGATGGAGCAAGGCCGTCTCGCCGCGGGGCGGGCTTTTGGAGCGCCCCTGCACTCGAATCCAGCCAATTATCCTTACGGGATCTATACGATTCCAGAGATTTCTTTCATTGGCAAAACCGAGGAACAACTTACGGACGAGGACGTGCCTTATGAGGTTGGCGTCGCCTATTACCGCGAGATCGCGCGCGGCCAGATCAGGGGCGACACCACAGGACGCCTGAAAATCATCTTTCATCGAGAAACACGGCTGCTGCTCGGGGTGCATATCATCGGCGAAGGGGCCAGCGAATTGCTCCACATCGGTCAGGCCGTGATGATTCTGGGAGGCACCATCGAGTATTTTGTGGACACTGTATTCAACTATCCAACTCTGGCGGAATGTTACAAGGCCGCGGCGTTCAACGGGCTGAATAAACTCAGCCGCTTCTGACGAGGATTACTCGAAAATGACGGATGCGACGATCGGCGTAATTGCTACAGGTCGAATCGCGGTGGGTTTGGTGAAGGGGTATGAACTGGGGGCGCCGCTTAACGTTTATCCCCGCGACGAAGAGGACGACGGTGTCGAGGATATTCATAGCATGCCCATGGCGGCGATCGCGCAACGCATCGCCCGCATGGTTCGGGAGCTGAGTGACACGCATGGCGCACGGCCTGCCGCGGCCGGCGTTGGATTTCCCGGCATCATCCGTAATGGCGTAGTCGAAGAATCGCCCAATCTCAAACAAGCCAAGGGCGCGAGTCTGGCGGAGATGCTGCGCTGCGAACTGGCGGGACAGGGGTTCGATATTTCGGTAGAACTCTGCAACGATGCCGATGCCATGGCCGCGGGCATAGCCGCGACAAAAGGCCAGCTCGAAAAACTGGTCCGCGTCTGGACGCTCGGTAATGGCATCGGCTTCGGACGTTATCCAATTACGGACGGCGTTTGGGAGGGCGGCCATATGGTGGTGACGCTCGATCCCAGGGAAACCTATTGCGGCTGTGGAGGGCGTGGACACCTCGAAGGCATTATGGGCAACCGGGCGATGCGGCTGCGCTTCCTGGATCTGGAACCGGAGGAGGTCTTCTTCAGGGCGCGCCAGAAGGACGCACGCTGCGCCGAGTTCGAAACGCTGTGGCATCGCGCCCTCGCCGCCGCTACCGCGAGCAGCATACATATGGGCGGCCCGGGGAAGTTTTTCATCTCGGGGCCGAACGCACGTTTTGTTCAGGTG
The DNA here is from genome assembly GCA_963719785.1 of Terriglobia bacterium. GTDB lineage: Bacteria > Acidobacteriota > Terriglobia > Bryobacterales > Bryobacteraceae > BOG-234. Next base: position 131,890 of record CAVRCX010000012.1, on the reverse strand, counting down.
AATCTGCTGAACCAGTTTCTGCATGAAATGGTGACCATGACGCCTTTGCAGGGCAGCGTCTTCGAGGTGGTGTCTGTCAATGAGGAAATCGCCATCGTGGGAGCCGCTGTAAACGCGTCGCGCGCCGCCGGGCAGCTGGTTTGAATGAACAGGCGCAAGCGTATATCCCGTAGTTAACGTACCAGACCCTAACTACGGACAACATACCTTAGAATATCCTCCCATTAGTTAGAATCGGTATATACTTATTCCAGCAACGATGCTTGTTCGGCCATCACTTTTCGGTACCGCACAGATCTTACTGGGGATCTGCCGGAGGATCCCGGACCGGGTTGCCGCTGCGAGTGTAATTGCTGGATTGGATTGGAACGTTTCATCCTCAGGTGGGTCCGGGCTCGGTCGCGGTGCGGCCGGGTTCGGACTTGGTTTCGCATTTTGTTTCCCGCTGGCTGCGCCACACAGGATAACTAATTGATGCTGGCAATTCAGGTGTTCCTCTACTTGCAGGTGCTGGATTTTCTGACCACGCTGATTGGATTCAAACTCGGCGCCCGCGAGGCCAGTCCTTTCATCCTGAAACTGATTCACATCACCTCGCCCGCTTTGGGTGTGGCTGCCTCGAAGTTAGTGGGGATCGGTATCGGAGCGCTATGCGTGGCGCTGAACCGCGCACGCCTGATCGCGTGGATCAACTACTGGTATGCCGGCTTGATTCTGTGGAATCTTATGTTGATTGTGATGCTGGGCAACCGTCTTCACGGATAGGCCGCCGCCTTCAGGCGCGGATTTCTTTCCACACATCGAGCAATTCGAAATTCGTCTCAACCGACAGGATAGATTCGCCCGTCTGCTTGAAGTTCGATTCGTTCAGATTTTCCGGTCCACGAGCGAGAGCGAGGTATTCGATCTTGCGCGGATCGATCCCCATGATCCGGCAGCAGGTGGCGTCCACCGCGGCTACATCGCTGCCCGCCACCAGCACTCCGGCTTTCTTCGGTGTCCCCTGAATCGGGCCGTTGCCCTCCATGCCCACAATGCCGTCGACGATAGTGAACTGGCGCGGAAATAAATGGTGCAGATCGACAATGGATTCGGGTATCCCGGCCCAGTGCAGGACGTTCTTGGGCCAACCATAAACGCCGCCGGGCACCAGACCGAACAGGTTTTTCATGGCCAGGGTCGCACCCGCCCAGTGGTGCGTCTTCATCTTGGGCAGGGAAACCAGCAGGTCGCACCCGAGGACCGTTTGGGGAAGATACAGCGAGTTCAGTTTGGAAACCGGATTGGGGATGTTTTGCTTCGAGAGAGCGTCGGTATTGAGATCGGTGAAGAGATCTTCGAATCCGGGGATCGTCGAAAAATAGCCCGCGGCGTCGGCGAGGTCGAGGGTGCCCCGGCGATGTCCCGGCCCCTCGGCGATGGCGACATCGGCTGCCCCGAGTTTGCGGAACGCTTCATAGGCGGCATGCACGACCAACGGATGCGTATTGATGGTAGTGGCGGAATCGAATTCGACCAGGTTTGGTTTCAGCACCACGCGCTTGCCGCGTACGTTCAGCTTGTGGTCGGCCACCATCCGGTAAACGGTGTCGTAGACGTCCATGTTGTAGGCGGCCGCTTTCACGATGGTGACGCGGGAAACGGGAAACCGCGCTTTGGGAGCGGCGGGAGCCAGACGATTGCAGCCGGCCAGATCCAGACTCGCCAGTCCCGCGCCCGTGAGTCCAGCGGCCATGGCCTGCCTTCGGTTAATTCTTACAGACAAATCGGTTTTCATGCGGGCCTGACTCTCACAGGCGATTTGGGTTTCCTGGGTAACACCACCTGGGCTCGTGCGGGCCAATCGAACGGGTAGGGGTTCATGGGACTTTCCATTAAAGCAACGGGTTCCGTTCCGCCGATGCAATGGCCGACAGCGCCGCATCGACAATAGTTCGTGCCACCGGATCCGCGCCTGGCCGCAGGTTTTCGCCGTGCGCGGACAGAGCCATGCGCAACCACGCCACACCCTCCGCGCTGCGGCAATTGCGAAGATGCCTGCGAGCGGACGCCTTGGCCCGCTCGATTTGCGCCGACCGGACGCCGTGCAGCGCCAGCAGAGCGATTCCGGTAGTCTCCGGGTACGAGTCGCCATCCCGGCCGAGTGCCCGGTTCGACCCGTGATTCCAGCCACCGTCCATACACATGTGGGACACGAGAAACTCCTTACCCGCCGCGATACGCTCGTCGAGCCGCCGGTCGCTTCCTTTGCGCGCGGCGCGCTGAAACGCAAGAATCCCCAGTGATGTGGGGATGACCCATGCCGCAGCCCCTGGAAACCAGGGCCAGCCCTCGGGAAATCCGTCTTTATTTCCGGCCAGGCGCTGGCGCAGCTTATAGCTCCAGCTCGATTCTCTGCCCGTCTGGCCTTTGAGCCACTCGATCCCTCCGCGGTACTGAGCCGATCCGATCGACTCCTCCGGCAACAGCGTGACGAGCGCCGTCACCCATGTACTTTCGGCCACGCCGGTTTGCGGGCGCCATCCTCCATCCGGTGCCGCCGCCGAGCGCAGAAATCCTATCCCGGCGTCAAAACATTGCCGATCGGTGGCCCGTTGTACCCCGACAGCGGACTGAGCCAACAGCACGAGAGCCGTAGGTTCGGTCCACGAGCAGCCTCTGGAGTAAGCCCAGCCGCCGTCGTGGTTCTGTTTTAGTTTCCAGTCCATCGTCCGATCCATTCAAATGTTTCCCCGGTGACCCACCGGACCATTTATCAGGACTTTCTGCCTTAGCCGCGCGAAGCTTTGCGCTTGCCGCGGCGGATGATAAGCAGCGTAAGGAAAAACCCCGCTACGATCCAAAGGACCGCCTGCATCACTGTTCCGTTCATGGTTAAGTCTCCTTTCGTGTTTCTTCGTTGCGTTGTGGCTTTGCCGCGCAGCCCTGGCGTCAAAGCCGCCTCCATCCCCGGCGAACTGCTGCGCGCGCCGCCGGCGAACCTCCGAAACCTCGTGAACCCTTTTTACCGGGCGAAACCTCGTGAACCCTTTTTACCGGGCGAAACCTCGTGAACCCTTTTTACCGGGCGAAACCTCGTGAACCCTTTTTACCGGGCGAAACCTCGTGAACCCTTTTTACCGGCGTGGCCGCGGATTAGTAATCCGTCTTACGCTTGCGGCGGCGCTGCATGTAGAGCACCAGCGCCCCCAGGGTGAGTATCCACATAATGGCCTGCGCGATTGTCTGACTCATATCGTTTTTCGGTTATTCCTTTCTTTATTCTGCGAACAAACTCTTCGGCATCGTTGGCCGAAATTCCGCGGCTCTATTTGCCGAAATTCTGCATCATGGGGAACATGTCGCGGAAGACTTTCAACAACGCCGGTCCCGCCGCCACGATCATCATCGACGGCAAAATGAACAGGAAGATCGGGAACACCAGCTTGACGCCGATCTTGGCCGCGCGCTCCTCCGCCTCCTGCTTGCGCTTCATCCTCATGAAATCCGAGTGGGTCCGTAAGCTTTCCCCCATGCTGGTTCCGAACCGATCCGTCTGGACCAGGATGGCGACCAGCTTTCTCAACTCAGACTCCCCCGTGCGATCTGCCAGGTTCTTCAACGCCTCCGCGCGTCGTTTGCCCGCGCGCATTTCCAGGCCGACCAGCCCCAGTTCGTCGCTCAGCTCGCGATGGGCATGTTCCATTTCGCGGGCCACATATTGCAGCGCCTGGTCGAGCCCCAGCCCCGCTTCGACCGCCACGACCATCATGTCGAGCGCGTCCGGAAGACCCGAACGAAGCAACAGGTGACGTTTCTTGACCAGGCTCTCGAGATAAAATCCCGGCGCTACATATCCGAGTCCCGTCGTCGCTATTACAAAAACGATGCGCAACACGGGGTTGTCGGTCACGTGCGTGCGCATCATCAGCGAGAACACGAACATTGTTACGCAGAAGAGCACCTTGATGCCGTAGAAGATCCGGATGGATCCGTCCGTACGGAATCCCGCCATCACCAGATCGCGTTTGGTCACCGTCTGGTCGAGCGGGCTCAACGGGATCTGTTCGCCGATCTGCTCGATCACGCGCACTACAACGTCGCGCGGCTTCAACGTGGGCGCACCGGTTGGGATGCCTGTCTCGGCGATACCGCCCACGCGATCGTAGACCCGGCTGGGCCGCACGTAGGCGCGGTAGCCGTAGATTGAAATCACGGTCATCAGCAGTACGAAGAGAAACAAGGCCAGCAAAATGGGCATCAACATATTCAGACCTTGATCTTTATAATTTTGCGGATAAAGAAATTACCCACTACCTGAGCCACCACGCCCAGCGCCACGATACGGCGCCCGGTGGGATCGTTCAGGAGCGGGTCGAGATAGCCCGGCGAAGTAATCATCAACCCCGCCAGGGTTCCGATCGGAAGCAAAGTCAGAATGGTCGCCGTCATCCTGCCATGAGCGCTTACCGCTTTGACCTGCCCTTTCAGGCGGAATCTTTCCCGGATAATGTGCGAGAGACGGTTCAGAATCTCGCTCAGATTACCGCCCGTCTGCCTCTGCAACAGCACCGCGGACGAGAAGAAGCGGACGTCGGGCAGAGGCACTCGCTTGCCGAAACTGGCGAGCGAACGCTCGAGCGAGGCGCCGAGATTCTGCTCGTTGAACAGAGCGCGAAACTCCTGGCCCAGCGGATCGTGGATCTCTTCGCCTACCATTTCGAGGCTGATGGAAAAAGCGTGGCCAGCACGCATGGAGCGCGCCAGAAAATCCAGTGCGTCGGGTAATTGCTCTTCCAGATCGGCGATGCGTTTGGACCGCTTGTTGTTGACATACATCAGAGGCAGGAAGGCGGCCAAAGCACCCACGCCGAACGCCTTGAGCGCAGGAGAAGCTGCCATGGGAATCAACAGTCCCGCGATGGCTCCAGCCACGAACGCTGCACCGGAGGTGGTGGCGAAACGCGTCAAAGTCCAGTCCAGTCCCGATTCGTTGAGCAGGTTCGTAATGCGGTCGGTCAGGTTGACCGAGCCCAGCAGATTCTCCGCGGAATCCTTGCGGGCATCCATGTCGATCAGCAGGTTGACGTGGCGTTCCTCGCCGTTTTCGGTCACCGTGCGCAACATGGAAACCAGCTTGTTGCGGCGCTGCGCTTCATAGAATTTCAACCCGAAGCTGATCGAGAAGAGCAGCAGCGCGAAAATCACGAAGAAGCAGAAAATAATGGTACCCGTCATGACTGCGTAATCTCCACCACAGTCTGGAATAAGGACGCGGGCAGCTGAATACCCGAGGTCTTAAGCTTTTCGTAGAAGCGCGGACGCACGCCGGTGGCGCGGAACCTGCCCAGAACCTTGCCATTCTCGGCCAGGCCGGATTTCTCAAACAGGAAGATGTCCTGCATGGTGACCTGGTCGCCTTCGAGACCTACCAGTTCGGTGATATGCGTCATCTTGCGGCTGCCGTCGCTGAAGCGCGAAACCTGGATCATGAGGTCGATGGCGCTCGAAACCTGCTGCCGAATGGCGCGCGCCGCCATATTGGCGTTGGCCATGCCAACCATCACCTCGAGACGGGCAATGCCGTCGCGCGGGGTATTCGAGTGGATGGTGGTAAGGGAGCCGTCGTGACCCGTATTCATGGCCTGGAGCATGTCGAGCGCTTCCTCGCTGCGTACTTCGCCGACGATGATGCGGTCGGGGCGCATACGGAGGGCATTGATGACCAGATCGCGGATCTTGATCGCGCCCTGGCCTTCGATGTTGGCGGGGCGGGTTTCCATGCGCGCCACGTGAGTCTGCCGCAGCCGCAGTTCGGCGGCGTCTTCAATGGTGATGATGCGCTCGTTTTCGGGAATATAACTCGACAGCACATTCAGCAGCGTGGTTTTGCCCGAACCGGTACCGCCGGAAATCACGATATTCAGGCGCGCGCGAACACAGGCTTTCAGTAGTTCCAGCATGCCCTCGGTGAGCGCCATTTTTTTGACCAGGTCTTCGCCCTGCAGCAGATCGCGGCCAAATCGTCGAATAGAGAGCAACGGACCATCGACTGCAACCGGTGGAATAGCGGCGTTGACGCGGGAACCGTCGGGCAGACGCGCATCGACCAGTGGAGACGATTCGTCGACGCGTCGCCCCACGCGGGCCACCACCTTTTCAATGATCCGCAGCAAGTGGGTGTTGTCTTTGAATTCGACTGACGTACGGTAAAGTTTGCCGCCGCGCTCGACGTATACGAGGCGTGGCGTGGTCACCAGGATGTCCGAAATGGTGGGATCGCGGAGCAGCGGCTCAAGCGGACCGAGGCCGAAGACTTCGTCGAGCACCTCTTCGACCACGCGCTCTTTCTCGGCGAGGCTGAGGGGAGTGCGCTCCTCGTCGACCAGTTTGGCGACGGCAACGCGGATTTCCGCCCGCGCCCGCTCGCTCGCGAGCGACGACAGTGCTTCGAGATTAATACGATCCAGCAGCTTGCGGTGGATAGCAAACTTGAGTTCCTGGTATTCGGCGCCGCTTGAGTCGCGGTTGGCGAGACGAGTGACCCATCCCGCTTCCGGCTGGCCGTTAGTACCGATTCCCGACTGCATGCTTGCCATGTTGGTTAACCTTTATCCCCTTTGCGCCATGCTTCGACGACTAACCCTCGACCGCAACTCCGCGCCCACCGGCGGGGGGCTGCGGCCGAGGAGACTTCTGGAAATACGAAAACAAGCGTTTCACGCTCCCGGGGCCGGCCGTTGCGGTGTCGGCCGCCGGCGCCTTCTGCGGTTCCGTCCGCTCGCCGCGCGCTTTCCTGACGATAGAACCGGCAAATGCCTGGAGCTCGCGTCCGAGCTTTGAATTGGCCTCGATCAGGCGGCCTTCCGACCAGGCGTCATGAAGAGCTGTCGAATCGTCCGTGAAAACTCCCGCGGGAGCAACGCCGAGGTAATTCTCGATGCCTTTCATGTCAGGAGCCTTGCGTTCCGGCATCCGGTTCAGCAATACCTGAACCCGTGCCGGACCGAACCCCTGCCCAGCCGCGGCGGCGATCACGTCTTTGGCGTGATCGAGCGTCTCCAGTTCGACCGAAGCCAGCACGTAGAGCTGTTCAAGCTCCGGCAGCGATTCGAGGGCGGCGTTGCTGATATGGCGTCCGAAATCCACAATCGTCACCGGGTACATGGAACGCAGGAATCGCATCAGATTGGCTATATCCTGCGGTCCGCCGGGCCTCTTGGCCGCCAGATCCTCGGGCGCCGCGATGAGGTCGAGAAACTCGGCCGGAGTGGAAACCAGAGCTTTCCAATAGCTCGAGTCCATGCGGTGCATGTTGTCGAGAGCATCGCGCACCGAATAGGTACTCTTGGATTTCAGAATGAAGCGCAGCAGGCCCGCCTCGAAATCGAGGTCGGCGAGCAGCACGGGCTGTTTGAACTCACGCACCACCTCGGCTGCGACGTGGCAAGCGAAGGTGGTCGCGCCGCATCCCCCTTTCGCCGAGATGAAGCCGAAGATCCGTCCCAGACCGCTCGATCGCGCGCTCGAGGTTTTTCCGCGCGTCACGGCGAGATTCTCGAACGCGTCGCGCAGCTTTTCAGTTAACGGAGGGTAAAGAAACTCGCTCGCGCCGGCCCGCAGAGCATCGAGAATATGCTGGGGCGACGCCTCGGGGTGCAACACGAACACGGCAGGCTGCGAGGTGCTGTCGCGCAGCCGTCCGATGAACTCCTCGAGCGGCAGAGCCAACCGGTGGGCCTCGATCAGAACCACGTCCACGCGGTGGCGCTCGATACGATCGAGGAGGGTTTCTGGATCGTCCGGATCGTTTTGCTCAAGAGCGATTCGAACCGGCAGGTTCTGGATACAGGCGTGCGCCTGTTCCCACAATTGGCGGTTGGAGATCACCAGCGCTGCGGTGAGGGGCATCATAGGACTACCTCCCCGCCGTGGAGGGCGACTGAACCACCCCGTTGGCGCCGTTGCTGTTGCTGGCACTCGTGCTGGCTGCGGTCTGCGCGGCCGCGGCGACAGGAGACATTGTCACGGTGTTGCCACCCAGGCTGCCGCCTCCACCCCCTCCCATGCCGGAACCGCCCATCGGCGAGGCCGGCGTGGGACTGCCGCCTCCTCCGTTTCCGATACTCATCTGGTCGCGCTCGAACTTCTCCATTTCCTGCACGGGAATTTCGTCGCGTTTGGGCTTGGTCGGCGCCGGCCCTGTCTTATCGGGGCCCGCAGTACGCGGCGCTTCGTCCATAATTCCCTTGCCCTCGAGGAATTTGCGCGGCAGTTCCAGATTCGGTACATCCTTTGGATCGGTGATCGGAGCCACCAGTTCCGGCGTCACAATCACGATCAGTTCCGTGTGCGATGTCGAGCTGGATCTCGAGGTGAACAGCTTTCCGAGGATAGGAATATCGGCGAAGCCCGGGATCCTCGACAGCGATTCCGTGGTTTGACGATCGAGCAGTCCGGCGATCGCAAACGTTTGTCCGTCCTTCAGTTCGATATCGGTCGTGACCCGGCGCGTGTCGAGCGCGGGAATGGTAAAGCCCGACACCGACAGCGCATTGGCGTAATCGAGCGAGCTTACCTCCGGCGTCAGGTGCAGTCGTATCGTGCCGCGCGGCGTGATGGTGGGAGTAAATCGCAGCCGGATACCGAACTCCTGAAACTGAATGGTGACTTGCCCGATTCCGGAACCGCCGCCCTGCAGCGTCGGATAGGGAAATTCGCCGCCCGCCACGAAGCTTGCTTCATGTCCGTTCAAAGCCAGCAGGTTGGGTTCGGCGAGGATCTGCAGGACCGCTTTGGCTTCAAGGTCCTTAAGGGTCGCGCCGACATTAATGTGAGGATCCCAGAAGAGCAGATTCAGCGAGTCGCTCAGAGAAACCGTAGGCGCCGTGTTCCCGGCGGTAACGCTTCCTCCGCCATAAGCCCCGGTGCCTGCCGCGATCGGAAAACCCGCCGGAGTACCTACGAAATTGACTCCGAGATCGGTGGATTTCGAACGGTCGACGTCGGCAAACCGCACCTTGAGCAGGATCTGGACTTCCTGCGGCGGCACTTCGACTTTAAGCAGGTTCACCACCCTGCCGAGAGTCTCCGCGATGGCCACGGCCCGCTGGGATTCGAACAGATTCTTCACGCTCCCGGTGAGATAGACCGTGCCGTTATCGGAGGCGAAGTGCACACTGCCGCCGAACTCCATCTGAGCCTGCGTGTTGGCCGCCTCGAGGCGCGTCTCCCCGACTTTCACACTGATCTGAAACTCACTGCGCGTGCCGTCGTCAAGCCATAAGACCAGACTGGTCTCACCGGGCGCTCTCCCGTTGATCATTAACGTGCGCGCACTCACGGGCACCGCTTCGGCGACCCCGGGCGAGGCCACGGAAACTCGTTCAATATTGGTGGCGGTGTCGATCAGGTGCGTCTTGCCGGCGCCCACCACAATGTTCTGCAGCGCACCCGGCGTTTCCGCCCGCAGCGCGCTGGCACAAAACGCCAGACCGGCCAAAAGCACAATGTCGACGCCGCGGATTTTCATGGGCGGGATTTTCATCGATGAACTGCTCTTCATGGATGCACTGCTCTTCATGGACGCACCGGTTCTCATGGACGCACCGGTTCTCATGGACGCACCATGGAGTCGGGATCCTGGAAAGTAGACTCGCTTCGCCTGTCGCCGGCGAAGACTTCGACGGTGACGTTTCGCGGCCGCGGGGGCGGGGGCGCTTCGGCGAGACGCGGCCGAGGACGCGGGGCAAAATCGGGATGGGGCACCGGGCGGGGCGCTCCTCCCTCAAAGACGTTGGCTTGCGACGCACCGGGCGTGTGCACGACATCCTGATCGCTCGGATTGCGCAGCACCAGTTGAATGCGCTGCTCGGTTGCCAGGTTCAGGATTTCGGCCTGCTCGGGTGTAACCAGAAGGTTCACCACCTGCACCAGCACGGGCTTACCTTCGGCGTCTTTCTGAAAGTTCTGGCCCGCCGAAAGAACTTCGACATTCTGCAGCAACGTGCGTGTGACGGTGCCGGTGGCTTCCGTCGATCCCCCCGGTGGCACGCCCGAAACCAGCAGATCGACCCGCATCCCGGCAATCGCGAAGCCGGCTACGCCGACCACCTCGTTTACGTGCACCGCGAACGCGCGCATCCCCTTGGGAATGGTGGCAGCGAAACCCGCTCCAGCGCCTTTGGCCGCCAGCGAGGGTTCGAAAAACGGCGTATCCTCATGAATCGGACTGGCTACGCCCCGACCCACAATATCTTCTTTCTTGGCAATCGCTCCGGGAGGCGGCGTAAGAAAATCCTGCAACCGCACGTCCTTATCCTGAATGAGCGCTCCAAGCTCAAGATCGCGCGCTGCGACCAGAACTTTGGTCGTAACGGGCGCGGTGGAAGCGCCTACCTTTACTTTAGACGCGATGAGCTGATAAAGCACGAAAGCCGCTCCGGCCGATACGGCCAAAGCAAACGCAAACACACTGAGAAGGCGCTTTTTCATCGTGACCTACCTAATCCCTTTTCTCTTGTGACCGATCAATTTCATGCGGGGACGCCCGCGCACCCCACAATTTCCGCGTCAGCTGCCGGCTGGGCTGCTGACGCCCGCGCTTAGAAACAGTGACGCCGGTGCCAGCGCAATAAATGCCGGCAGCAACGTGTACTCGATGAGATCCTGCCCGTCCTCTTCGCGCAGGGACGTGTTCAGAATGTTCACAAAGCTCTCCTCCCCTCCAAACCCGACCTCACCCGGCTCTCCGGGCACCGCTCGCTAAAATTGCGCCGGAGCGGCAAAGGCCGCCCCGGCCTCAGTCTGCATGCTCTTCCTAGGAGCCGGCGGTGCTGGCTGCGGTCGAAAGCTGAGTGCTGGCCTTGGTCCAGATCGAGTTGACGCTGGCGCCGGCATTAACGAAAATAGCCGCCGAAGCCAGAGCGATAAAGGCCATCAGCAACGTGTATTCGATAAGATCCTGGCCTTGTTCTTCCTGCACGAAATTCTTAAACATGTTCTTCATTTTTGGTGCTCTCCTCTTAAGTGGTCGGTTGTGTGATCGGTGGATCACGGGTGATTGTATTCGTGATCGCACGATCACGGTCTTTCCCCTCGTCACTGGTTACGAGAGAACGCGGGCCACCGGAATTGCGGCGGAAAACGAGGGCTACGCCGTCGTCGTGTACAACACGCCAGTCCGGTGAAATCTTGAGAGCTTGCGTCAGCGCGCATTGTGGCGCGATGGCGATGGTGTCGATCTGGTATTTATCGAGGGTCTTTTGCCAGCCGTGCTGCACATTGAAAACGTCGAGATAGCGCAGGCCGAAAGCGGCGCCATAAAAGTCGCTGCGGCCATCGATGAACACCTTTCGTGCCGGATAAAGATGGTAAATCAGGTAATCGCCCCATTGGTCCGCGGCGAAGATGCGGTGTGTGTCTGGCGCGAGCAACTCAGGCAGCGCCTGCTCCGGGAATGTCTTAGGGTCGTAAGTCGAGATGAATTTGCTGTCGGCGACACCTGCAACCGGCGGCGTAGCCAGCAGAATCGCGCCCACCAGAGCCAGCGGCAGGGCAGCGGCCAGATGGACACGGCCGATGCGGTCTGTCTGGTCAAAAGTGGCGCTTGCCTGTTCCATCCAGCGCGCGCCGCGGCCGATCCATGGTGCCAGCGGGGAGGAAACCGGAGCGGCGGCGTGCCGAATCAGTTCTACGATCGCCCGCGCCACCATCGGCGATGCCGCCATGGCGAAAAGAGGCAGATTCCGTTGCGCGATGAGTGCCAGGTGCAGCCAGCCCATGCTGAGAAACACCTCGGCGAAGCGGCGATGCCGCGCATCCCAAAGAGCGGTCAGGATCGCCAGTATCATGAGCGGCTCGAAATACACCACGGCCGGGGAATGGAAATCCAATCCCTGAAATTCCTGAATGTGCTGGAGTTGGTAGGGGTCGGAGATGTATTCCACCACGTGTTTGTGGAGTTGCCAGCCGTACGGGTTGATGAAAGTCACCGCGAAGCAGGCGGCAAAGGCGATCGTCCACGGTTTGAGGTTGCGGAGAAATTCGCGTCGCCGTGCTGGGTCGGCTTCAACGGCGGCGTTGAGGAGGTCCCCGCCGATATAGCAGGCGAGCACGAGGAAAACAACGAAGAATCCACCGTGAAGATTGGTCCAGAGAAGCGTGAGCGGAATCAGCCAGCCGAGTAGGCCGGCTCGACCAGGTTCACCCGCGCTGCCCGCGGCGCGATCGGCGATATGCAGGGTCACGATCAGGAACAGAATCGTGAAAAGATGGGGCCGCGCCAGCCAATGAATTGCGCAGCCCCCCGTTGCCAATAGGGTCACGGCTATGGCAACCAAACCGTTTTCGCATTTGCGCCGGATCAGGCGGAAAAGAAGGGCGCCGCTCAGGCAGATAACCGACAAGCTTGCCAGAACAACCGCGGCCATTCCCCAGCGCTGGTGCAACATGGCGAAGATCACGTCCCAAAGCCATTCCCATGCGAACCAGGGAGCTCCGGGGCGACTGAATGAGAATATATCGGCGTGCGGGACCTGATGGTTGGCCAGAATCCACTCGCCCGTGCGCACGTGCCAACCTGTGTCGCCATCGCCGAGCAGCGATCGCGCTCCGCCGAGCTTGACGAAAAGAAAAATCACTGGCATCAAAAAGGCCAGATCGGTCAAAGACGGCAGAAATCTAACAATTAAAGGGGTCTGCGCGGCCGCGCCTGGCCTTAATTCCCGCGCACCGGTCCCGTTGCCTGCTCCGGAGTCGGGGCGGCGGGGAGTCTCGGTAGTGGGCGCATCGAGGAGCATGGGGTCAAACGATTCGGTCGTTGGCGGCCGGCATGGATTGCAGCGGATATTCGCCACCCGGCGCCTTCGGTTCCACGAAACGGACATGATCGATCCGCAGGCCGACCGACGGCTGACCGGTTTTCCGCGGGACAATGCGCACCACCGTGGCCGCGCAGCGCATCAGGCGGGGCTCGCTTCCGGGATTGGCCGGCAGCGGAACGTCGACGGTCAGACTGCAGCCGAGTCCCGGCAGGGGGAATGGCTCAATCCAGCGCATTAACATGCCACCGCGCGACATGTTCTCGGTAAATGCCTCGAGGGGAGCCGATAAAAGCTTGTCATCCCCGATGCGGCAACGGAGCTGAAGGTCGAGACGTGCTTTGGTTCGCCTGTCCATTTATTTATATAAATTTGAATTTATGCTTTCGTCCGACGGGGAACAATACCGAAAATGGGTTGTATCTAAATGCTATCTATGGTTATGGCGGGCCTGATAACCATATGGCGAGGAAACTCTATATCCTACGTAATCAGAGGCTTGGAACGCGGGTTCGTCGTAAAATTATTTACAGAATATCCCAATAACCGCCAAACTCATATACCGAAACAAGTTGTACGCAAAAACGTCAACTTAGGCGATATTGCGACACCCATTTTAAACAGGAAAAATGCAAAAACTATTAGAAAAGTTGCTCCACTGATGGTAAGCTCCATCACATGGCAAGTCTTTTACTCTGCACCGATGAGCCAATTCTGGCGGAAGGGATGACGCGAACGCTTTCCGCGGCGGACGAACTCAAGCTGATCGCGTGGAGTCCGAAACTCGACGGGTTGCGCGAACTGATCGAATTACATCGGCCGGACGTTCTGCTGGTGGATCTCACTTCGGATGTGACCTTTGCCGTCCTCAGCGGATTACATGAGATCGCCTGCGAGGCCCGCATCGTCCTTTGGGTGCACTCGATTTCGACCGAACTGGCGCTGCAGGCAATGAGCCTGGGGGTACGCGGCATCCTGCGCAAGACGCTGCCGGTCGAGACCCTGCTACGCTGCCTGAATAGCGTCAACGAGGGCGAACTTTGGTTTGAAAAGGCATTGACGGACAGTCTGATGACCGCGCGGCGATATTCGCTTACGCGTCGCGAAGGACAGCTTGTGACACTGTTGTCACAAGGACTCAAGAACAAAGAAATAGCCACCCAGCTCCACATCTCGGAGGGCACCGTAAAGGTTTATCTGTCCCGGCTGTTTCAAAAGCTCGGCGTCAAGGACCGGTTTGAGCTGGCGCTCTACGGGCTTAAGAATCTGGCGCCGGGATCTTCTCCGGTCGAGGGCCGCCCGAGCGATGCATCGAAGAAACCGGTTGCCCCCATCTGGCAGCCCCCGCGCTCGTTTTTTGTGGAGCGGACCGGTTTCGTGGAGCGTACGGGTTTTGGGGAACGCACCGGTTTTGGGGACCGCCCGGGAGCCCCGTCCCAGCCTGGGCCGATCAACCTCGGCGACCGTCGGACGAACCCGTTTAAGTATTGAACAGGCCCGTTCAAGTACGGAACGGATATTTGCTATCGGCGCGATCCTTAGACGAGGCGCGCTTCAGACTCGGAGTTCTCGATACCATCGAGGACGCGCTGCAGCAGGACGTCGGTCTGGGAAATCATCGCGCGCAAAGAATTCACCGCATTGCTCTGGGCCTGAAATTTGCGGTCCAGATCCCCGCCAATCCGCGCCGTGGCCCGATCGATGGCCCCGGCCAGTTCCTCATGAGTGACGAAATCGTGAACAGTTACCCTCTTCGACATCTCGTCCACCATTCGTTCAACATGCTCCAGCCGCGTCGCCAGGTCAGCCATTTGAAGGCGAGCCGTCAGATCGTCCGGCCCGGCCATGGCACGCAGGCCGCGGAACAGGCCATAGCCGAGCCCGGCGACGATCAACGCCGACTTCCCCATGAACTTGAAAAAGCTGTCGGGCAATCGACGATTATACGGGTCTGTCAATTGTCCGCGCATCCCCTCCCCGGTTACGGTAGTACTGGAACTGCTAATCGCTGCAACAAACAGAAAACTCTCGGGTTTTTCCGATATAACGGGATAGGTGGCCGGAAAGCAATCAACCTCGAGATCCGCTTCGTGCCGTAGTCGGGGAACACTTCTCGAGGATGCGGAAGCATGGGCCGATATGCTGGCAAAGGTGGCGGGAGCCAACTGCCGGCTCCACGAAGTCCTGGCCGGGCAGCCGGATCGGGGGGACCGGGGCCGTTCCTTGTTGGCGGAACTGGAGCGCGAAAGATCGCGCATTGCACGCGAACTCCACGCCGGCGCGGGTCAGCCGCTGGCCGGGATCAAATTAAACCTGGAGCTGCTGGGCGACTCGGTCCCTTCCATGTCCGGCGCGGCGCAGGAAGCGCTGTCGCGGCTTCGTGTGCTGACCGACGCGGCCCTCGACCAGGTTCGCGCAGTATCGCACCGGCTGCACCCGCCCGAATGGCAGGACCTGACTACCGAAGACGCGCTCCGCAAGCTCGTTGAAAGCAGCGGGCTCACGGAACGGTTTGAGACCGCGATCGATATCGGACATCTGGCACATGAGCCGGGGCACGCGGCCAAGGTGGCGCTATATAGGTGCGCCCAGGAATGTATCGCCAATATTTTTCGTCACTCGCGGGCCACCCGGGTGGAATTTCAGCTTTTTGCCGAAGGGGATCAGGTAAAATTACGAGTGTCCGACAACGGAAAGGGCATCGGAACAGGGAGTAGAGACGGCGGTATCGGGCTGCACGCCATCCGGGAGCACGTGGCACTGCTGGGCGGAACGGTCAGTTTCGGTAGCGCCCCTTCCCAGGGTGCCTTGGACCACAATCGCGCGGGAGGTACTACAATAACTGTCAGCCTGCCCCTGACGGACGATTAGATGGAAACTCTTCCCCCTTTGACTATTGTGCTGGCCGACGATCACGGCATCGTTCGGGAAGGCATCGCAGCTTATTGCAATGCGCGTCCGGAGATCACCATCGCAGGCCAATGCTCGGACGGCGAAGAAGCCCTCGCCGCCATCCTCGCACGCAAGCCCGATTTCGCCGTGCTCGATCTCAATATGCCGAAGCTGGGCGGGCTGGACGTGGTCAGGAGAGTCCGGCAGGCGCGCTGCGCGACCAAGGTGATTATTCTGTCCATCAGCCGCGATGAAAGCATTATTCGCGAACTGTTTCGCAGCGGTGCCGACGGCTATGTCCTGAAAGATGGACCCGCCCGGCATCTGTTCGATGCCATCGCCTACATCCTCGACGGCGGACAGTACCTGACCCCTTTGCTGCGCCGCGAATCGATTGAAGGCCAGAAAGAGAAGCAGGACCCGCTGACGCTTCTAAGCAAGCGCGAATACGAAGTCTTTTCCTTTCTTGTCGATGGCATGAGACCGAAAGATATAGCAAAGTTACTCAGCATCAGTCCGAAGACAGTCGATACTTATCGCGCCAATATCATGCGTAAACTTGAGGTTGACGGAATCGCCGGCCTGGTTCGGTTTGCCATCCAGCGCAATCTCAACTCCAATTCGCTGCCGTGTTGAGTTGACAGAGTTCAGGTATGCCCGAGTACCAGTACAGGGCAATACCTTGAGTGGGTGATTTTTTCGTAATCTTGAAGCACGGCAACCAGCCGGCGCTCTACAGGAAGACATGGCTAAACTATTCAAAATTCTCACGGCGTCAATTGGCGGAGGCGTCGTGCTGGGCGCCGCAATCCGTCTGGTTGAGAAGATGGCGTCGAACCGGGCGGAACTCCCGCACGGCGCCGAACAACACCTGCTGGGGAGAATGGATTCGCTCGAACTCAGGCTGGCGCGAATGGACGCGGGAAGCACGCCCGCCGGCCGTTCATCGAGTCCTGCCGCAGACCCATCCGCCCCGTACATGATTGCAGAAGACAAGGTTGCGGTGGAGGCCGCAGCAACTATGGATAATGCTTTTACGAGCCTGCACAGCCGCTTGAACGCGCAGCAGGCGGATGTCGATGCCATCAGGACGCAACTGGCGTCGGCTAACCTCGGAATCGCCCAGCTCAACCGGAAAGACGAAAAATTACGAGAAGAATTGCGCGGATGGGTCGATAAGCATATTGAGCAGCGCATGACGATCGCCGAAGAGAAACTCCAGCGCAGCATCGAAACGGCACAGAAGAATACCCTTGACGCGCTCGTTGAAGGTGTACAAACCCGCGTGGTTCTGCGTATCTCGAAGCTTGAGGAGGAGGTTGCCGGGCAATCGGCCGCCATGGCGGATCTGCGCGAATGCTCCCTCAGCACGGAGCGAAGCATGCAGAAGCTTCTCGAAGGAATCGACAGGCTGGTGGCAAGCCAGTCGCGTACCGAGACCAGGGCGCGGGAATTCCGCAGTTTCGATCCGATGCCGCGGGAAAGAGGGCATGAGGATGAGGTGGCGAAGTCGCCGTCCACCGGGACTTCGGATCGGGCGCCCCGGCCGGATCCGGCTTTTGAAAGCGGTGCAGGCGAAGAGAAGACCAATTTCCGGCGTTGGGGATTGTTCCGCTGATCGCGCCTTGATTGACCGGTATGAAACCGCGCTAAACTATTAACTGCTATGGCGCACCACGGTCGAGTGACGATTCTTCTGGCGGACGAGGACGCCTTGCGCCGTGACGGTTTAGCCGCCGTCCTTTCAGGCACGCAAAACTTCGAAATCATGGGCGGCGTGCCGGACGGCGAGGCTGCTCTCGAAGAAATCCGCCGGTTAAGGCCGGACGTCGCCGTGGTGGACCTGAATCTTCCCAAAGTGCACGGGATCGAACTGGTGCGAAGGGTTCGCGCCGAAATACTCGGAACGAAGGTACTGATTCTGGCCGGCACCGCTGACGATGAGATTATCCGTGAGGTGGTTCGGGCGGGCGGCGATGGATATCTGCTCAAATTTGGACCGGCGCGCCATCTGATCGATGCCATTTCCTACGTGCGCGATGGGGGCCAGTACTTTTCGCCGCAACTGGGGCGCGATGGACGGTCCCGGCATTTGCTCGAAGAGCCCCCGCGAATTGCGCCGGAATCCTTCTCGCGGGCACAGGAATACCGCGAGGAAGCCGGGGACCCGGTCGATCCACGACAGTCAGGCGAGTCGCGCGAACGCTCCGCCAGAACGCAAAGATCCCGTCGCCGGTCGAACGATTCCATGCAATTCCGGGAGCGCATCCGCGAACAGGCGGCGTCCGGCGAGAATCTTGACGACCGCGATTACGAAATCATGACGATGATGGCCGATGGGATTCGTCCCATCCTCGATCGTCTCGATGAAATCGACAATCGCGTGGCTCAAATGGAAGTCGGCGCCGAACCGGTGCCCTCCGATCCGCGCGGTTGGCTAAACAGAGAATTGGCCGACACGCTGCGCGATCCGCGAAACGGTGGGGAAGTGGCGGTACTGGGGCGTTCCGTCAGCGATCTGGAAGCACGTCTCCCGGAGTTGATCGAAGAGACAGTGACCAGGCGCTTCCAGCAGATGGCGGGCAGGCTTCAACAGGAAATCGAAGAGACGCATGTACGCACGCTCGAAACGTTCGTCAAGAACATTCAGGTGAAACTGGTGAAACGCGTGGCCGCCCTCGAAACCGATATGGGCAAGCAAGCGGAGGCGATGAATCAGTTGCGCGAGTCGTCGTTCCGCACCGAAGATAATCTCAGCCGTCTGATCACGGGGGTGGACAGGCTGGCGCAGGAACTTCCCCGGCGCATTAATACCCAAAATATCCCGGTCCCCGAGGCGCCGCTGGCCGAGCAGTCAGAACCTCTACCGCAGGTTGCGAAGCCATTGAAGCGGAAGCCGGCCGGACGCAACAAAGGGATCAAGATTTTTTGGATCGCGGCAGCCGCCATATTGCTCATGGTGGTTCCGGGATATTTCCTGGCGGGACGCATAGACCGTTCGAGCTCCGTTGCCTCTGCGGCAGGCGCCGCGTCCTCGTCATCCGCCCCTGCGACCGCCACCAGGCCAGCGCCGCCTCCGGCAGGCGCCGACACCAAAACCAAAATGCAGGCGGCGCAGGAGTATGCCGATCGCAAGGACTACGCGATGGCCGAGGATGTTTATAAGCAGGTCATCAAAACCGAGCCGAACAACGTGGAAGCGCTGAAGGCGCTCGCCAGTGTGCTCTATCGCCAGGACAAGATCGACGAAAGCGCCGCCGTTCTCGATCGCATCCCGAAAGATTGACCGTTCCCCTCGTATTTGACTTCAACTCCCGCTGTGGAGACAATAGAGGTTTCCCTCCATCATTGCGGATGTGGCGGAATTGGCAGACGCGCTAGATTCAGGTTCTAGTTGGGGCAACTCAGTGGAGGTTCAAGTCCTCTCATCCGCACCAGATTCAATAAATTACAGCCGTTCCCGTTGACGCCGGCCTGGCGTCAACGCCCGAATTTGTCTTCGTGCGTCTCCACAAATCGTTTTTCGTCATGCCGCCAGGTCAGGCGCGCGACGCGGATCTGGTGCGCGCTCACGTGAATCGCATTGAACGAATTCGGCTCCCCGCGTACGCGTGTGGAGGTCGCAGTGCCGGCCTGAACGATGACCGCGTTATGATTGCCGATGCGCAGCGATGCGGCCTCGGCGCCGGCGAACGCTTTGTGCTCGTGCCCCGCCAGAATCAGATCGACCCCGCACTCGGCCCAGCGCTCGAGGGCCCGCCGCGCGCGCGTCGTCCGATTGGCAATGGTCCAATGCTCGGGAATGTCCAGCGGGTGATGGGCTACCAGGACACGCAGCATTCCGGGCGCGGCTGTCGAGAAAGCGTGGCGCACGCTTTCAATCTGTTCGACGCTGATGCGGCCTCCCTTCCAGGCAAGGGCGCGCGCGGTGTTGATACCCACCACCACCATCGCATCGTCCGCGTATTTCTGGTCGAGATCGCCGTGAATATGTTCGCGGAAGCGGTCCCATTTGGAAACAAACCGCATCCATGGATTACGCGCCGGAACGTCGTGATTGCCCGGCACCACGATCATCGGACCGTGCAGGCGATCGAGAAACTGGCGCGCGTCTTCAAACTCGCGGCGGCGCGCGCGCTGCGTCAGATCTCCCGAAACCGCAATCAGATCCGGCCGCAGATCGTCAATGGCGCGGACCAGCGGATCGAGCGTGGCCGGATCAATGCGGCCGAAATGCAGATCCGAAAGATGCGCAATGATTCTCTTCATGGGGCGAGCCTCATGGGGCCAGCACGCGGATTGCACGCGGAAGAACCGAGTAGTGGAGCGGCGGCTTAAGCCGGCACAACTCGCCATCGAGCGAAACATGGAGTTCCGCGTGCCGCCGGGTTTGGACTGTGATCCGCCGCGCCTTCAGCAGGGTGAAGTCGCGATCTTCCCTGACGCTTCCGGCGAGAGCGCGAAACGCGATGCGAATCAGTCCCAGCGGGCCGTGATGGCGCGCTGTGCAGACACCGAGAGTTCCCCCGTCCAGCCGCGCCCGGGTGCCGATGGAACGGCCCTCAGTTTCATACACGTTGTTGCCGACGAACAGGAACGGCGTGATGCGCGCCAGATGGATGCCGTCCGCCTCCAGATGCAGGCGCAGAAACGGCAACCGGAACAGGGAGCGGATACACGCAATCAGGAAATGCGGGCCATTTCGGAATACCGGCCCGGCGCACTTTCTCGCGCTCGAGTACGATTGCGGGATAAATTCCGATCCCGGAGTTATTGATGAACAGCCGGCCATTTACCATGCCGCCGTCGATTTCGCGTACGCGGCCTTCGAAAAGCACGCGCTCGGCTTCGGCGACGCTGTGGATGCCGAGATCCCGGGCAAAGTGGTTCAGGGTGCCCAGCGGAAAGACGCCGAGGGGCACGTGCGCTTCGCGCAGGGCGGCGGCCACCCCGCTGACGGTTCCGTCACCGCCGCACGCCACGACAACCGTACAGCCATCCCTGATGGCGTGGGCGACAGGCTCGACAGGGCTGGCAGGGCACTCGTACTCCCGCGCTTCATCTCCGCGCGCGCGCAACGCCGCCATGGCCGCATGGACCAGGGCGGACTGGCCACCGCGGCCCGCCCGGGAGTTGAAGATGAATCCGTAGCGGCGCAATGATATGAGAATAGAGTAATGGCCAGCAGAGAGAAAGAATTGATGGAGCGGATCCGGCAACTCGAGGAGCAGAACAGCGCCCTGCAGGACAAGCTCGATATGATCTACGCGATCCTCGAGCCGGATTACGAAATTGTGGACGAGCCGCCCGAAGGACTCGTCCAGATTGACAGCAAGCGGCCGTAGACGATTATTCGGGCTGCGGTGTAGCGGCCGGAGTCCGGCGCTTTCTGGGGGCGGCGGGTTTGCGGGCGCGCTTGGGCGGCGCCACTACGTTGCCGTCCGGTTCGGGTCCCGCCACCTTGCGCCCGCCCTTCTTGACCCTCGGGGCGTTGGCGGTTGGCTGGCCCGGAACCACTGGTTGCGGCTCTTCGATTTCCTCTTCGTCGAGCTCTTCTTCCATCACGGGCGGAGGCGCCGGCGCCGGTTCGGCCGGTGGATGGAACTCCGCGCCCAGGTATACGAGCAACCCCTGCGTCTCATCGGGCACGATGCGCACGACGGTCTTGTCCTGGGCATAGTTGAGGAATTCGCTGAACTCCTGGAAGCCGTAATTCTTCCAGTCGAAAGCGGGCGACTCTTCCTTCACCCAACCCAGTAGTTCGTCGGCAGTGGAACCTTCTTCCATCTCCAGACGATGGTTCTCGAGAACATCGCGCAGGTACGGCAATGCCTCTTCGGGCTTGACCGTCTTTTCAGGCGCCCCGGTGCGTTTGCGCTGGATCATGTAGCGGCCTTCGCCGCCGGTGACCTGGATCAGATCCGACTTGCGCAGCTTTTCAATGAAGTCCGTAAAAGACCCGGCTCCATAAGCGCGTTCGCTGAAGCTCGAATCGAGCTGCAGCATGGTCGATTTCAGCAGACCCAGCTGAGGACGGACTTCGCGGCGTTCCAGAACCTGCAGGGCGCGCTCCACCAGTGGCATGGCCTGATGCAGATCGAGCACGGGACGGCGCTGGTTCTGGTTCTGCTGGCGGGGTTCGCGCGGCTGCTGCATCGGGCGCTCTCCCCCGCCGCCGGCTACGACGACCGCCGGTCGCGGGAGCCGCCGCAGGCTCGATAGCCCGTGGCTGCTGGTGCTGCTGTTGCGGCGGACGCGAGGGGCGGCTATCGTCGAGCATCGACTCATAGCTGATGAATTCGTGGCAGTTCTTCTGCAGAATGGTGCTGGTGAAAGCCTTGCCGCCGACCACGAAGATGGTCTTGTCGTACTGCTTCAGCTTGTTGACCAGGGCGATAAAGTCGCTGTCGCCGCTCACGATGCAGAAGGCATTGATGTGATCGTGGGTGAAGGCGAGCTCCAGCGCATCGAGCGCCAGGTTGATGTCGGCGCCATTCTTATCGCCGCGCGGAGAGGGGTCGCGCTGCACCATCTGCACCGCGTATTCCGAGAGCTGGCGCGTGGAGTTCTCGAGCTTACCCCAGTTGGCGTAAGCGATTTTGGTAATGATCTCGCCGCGCTCCTTCAAAGCCTCGAGCACCACGGAGACGTCGAATTCCCGCTGCAGGGTCGACTTGACGCCGATTTCGATGTTGTCGAAGTCAATGAAGACGGCTATTTTCAGGTGCTTTTCCATGTTGAACCGATCCACCTTCACAAAGTTGCTCGCCTGTCGGCGTGCGTATTCCCGCATTTTTATTTTTCTATCGTGACGCCAGACCTGCCGCCTCGCGGACGCATGAAACAATCGTGTCCAGCGAAGCGCCAGGCTGGAAAACCCTGGTCACGCCCTGCCGTTCCAGCTCCCTCGCGTCTTCATCCGGAATGATGCCGCCGACGACCACTTTGACGTCGGCCATCTCTTTCTCCCGCAGCAATTCCATCACGCGAGGCACGATGGCATTGTGCGCTCCGGAGAGGATTGAAAGGCCGATTACCCGCACATCTTCCTGCAGGGCGGCGTTGACAATCATTTCCGGGGTCTGTCGCAAACCAGTATAAATGACCTCCATGCCCGCGTCGCGAAGCGCCCGTGCGATCACCTTGGCGCCGCGGTCGTGGCCGTCGAGCCCGGGCTTGGCCACGAGGA
This sequence comes from Terriglobia bacterium, assembly GCA_963719785.1. Lineage (GTDB taxonomy): Bacteria > Acidobacteriota > Terriglobia > Bryobacterales > Bryobacteraceae > BOG-234. The sequence continues at coordinate 109,009 of CAVRCX010000012.1, read as the reverse complement.
CTCGGATCGGGGGCGTACTCAATAGACAGCTCCGCTCCTTTCAAATTACGCTCCGCTCCTGCCATATCCCGAAAACTTCGCGCAGCACGTCGCAGATCTCTCCCAGGGTGGCTCGGGCTCGGACGGCATCCATCAGCGGCGGCATCAGATTTTCGGTAGTTTCGGCGGCTCGGCGCAGCGCTTTCAGGGCTCGGTCTACGTGGACGGCGCTGCGCTTTTCACGCAGCACCCTGAGTTTTTCGCTTTGACGATCTTCGGCGGATTGGTCGATTTTCAAAGTGTGAGTAAGAACAGGCGAAAGCGCCTGTTCCACAAAACGATTGACACCGACGACTACTGCCTCCTTCGATTCTACTCTTTTTTGATACTCGTAGCTGGCTTTAGCGATTTCCCCCTGGGGAAAATTCTGTTCGATGGCGGGGATCATGCCGCCCATCTCGTCGATAGTGCGGATGTAGTCGCGCGCGCCGGCTTCGAGATCGAGGGTCAGGCGTTCGAGGAAATAACTGCCTCCGAAGGGGTCGGGGACGGCTGCGACTCCGCTCTCATACGCGATCGCCTGCTGTGTGCGTAGTGCCAGGGTAGCGGCGTGTTCACTCGGCAGCGCCCAGGCTTCGTCGAGCGCGTTGGTGTGGAGCGATTGTGCGCCCCCGAGGACAGCGGCCATGGCTTGCAGCGAAGTTCGGACCACGTTGTTATACGGCTGCTGCCAGGTGAGCGAACTGCCCGCGGTCTGGGCGTGGAAGCGGAGTTTCATACTGCGCGCGTCCTTTGCTCCATAGCGCTCTTTCATGAGGAGAGCCCAGAGTTTGCGGGCGGCGCGATACTTGGCGATCTCCTCGAAAAAATCGTTATGGGCGTTGAAGAAAAAACTAAAGCGCGGGGCGAAATCGTCAATCGCCAGGCCGCGGTGGAGCGCCCAATCGACATACTCGATGCCGTCGCGCAGGGTGAACGCGAGTTCCTGCAGGGCGGTGGAACCGGCCTCGCGGATGTGATACCCGCTGATGGAAATGGGATTGAAGCGCGGAGTGTGCCGGGCACCGAATTCGATGGTATCGGTGACGATCCGCATGGACGGGCGCGGCGGGAAGATGTATTCCTTCTGCGCGATGTATTCCTTGAGGATGTCGTTCTGCAGGGTGCCCGCGATTCCGCGGAGTTCCGCGCCCTGCTTTTCGGCGACCACCAGATACATGGCCCAGATAACGGCCGCCGGCCCATTGATGGTCATGGAGACCGAGACGTCCTGGAGGGGGATGTCGTGGAAGAGAGCTTCCATGTCGTCGATAGAAGAAACGGGCGCGCCGCATTTGCCGACTTCGCCGGCTGCCAGCGGATCGTCGGCGTCGTAACCCATGAGGGTGGGCAGATCGAAGGCGACGGAGAGGCCGGTTTGGCCCTGGGCGAGGAGGTAGCGATAGCGGCGATTGGTTTCCTCAGGCGTGGAGAAGCCGGAGAACTGGCGCATGGTCCAGAGACGGCCGCGGTACATGGTCTGGTGGATGCCGCGGGTGTAGGGGAATTGGCCGGGGGGCGGGAGCTCGGACTCAGGCAGATCAGTTTGGGCGTAGTACGGCTGGACCGGGATTCCACCCTGGGTGGCGAAAGTCTTGTCAGGCCCCGGCATTGTTTTGATTGTAGTGTGCGGTCGATTCCGGTTCGTTCGCGTTTTTTTGCGATTTTTTGGGCACGTTATTCCCGGGCCGCAAACAGGGCCTTGCGCCTTGCCTGCGCTTCGAAGAGGCGAGACAGGGCGCGCTCATACTGGCGATCGCAGCGGGTTTCGTAACGATTCATGAGCTCGAGCGAACGAGTTTGCCGGGCGAGGGTGGTGAAGGCGAGGTAAGCGGTGGTGGCGGGGTCGAGAGGCGAGATGCCGGTGGGGGCGGAGTGTTCGATTCGCGCGTCCCGCTCGGCCTGGATCTGGTGGTGGATGCCGGCCTTTTCCATGCCGACGAGGCGCATCTGACGCCACTTGCTGAGGGCCATGGTTTCGACGAAGGAATCCTCCATGGGGCCTACGGGTGAGAAGGTGTCTTCGAGGTGTTGGATGAAGCGCTGGAAATGATCGAGGGATTCGCCTTCGAGGAGGATGGTTTTGGCGAGCATGCCGTGGCGGAGGCTGTTGCGGGCGGAGATGGCCTTGCCTTCGGGGGTTATGGGGCCGCGGGATTTTGCTCCGTTGATTCTGGCGGATTCGCGTTGACGCTCGGTGGAGGTGATCTCCTGGGGCTCGGCGGCCGGTTGGAGGTTTTGATCGATGTCGTTCATATGCGACCTCAGAATTGCATTGGGGATTGCGGGACTGTGCGGGGTTTGGCGGGTGGGGTTTGGGTGGGTATGTGTTTTCAGGGGATTGCGGGGAAATATTTATTTTTGGAATGTGTGATCGCCGATTTTGCCTCCCGCGCGGAGTGCGATTCTTCGGGGCAGTGCCCGTCTGCTTATCGGGCCGCCGGGCGAAGAGATCAAGACCCGAGGGGAAGGAGCGGCGGCTCTGCGGTATCACGCCAATAGCGGCGCTCGCCAGGATGCCCGCGACCGAGGCTGCTGCTTCGACGCGGATGAATTCGGTCGCCCCGGCGAAGAAAGTGAGATACTCGGCGAGCACTTCGTCGGTGGTTACGATCAACGAGCTTGCGCGATCCGGCGTAATTCTCAAGGCGCGCTGGTGAGCGCTGTCACACGTCTCTTTTCGGCCATCCGTAAATGTAGTGGTCATGCTGACTTGCGCCATCATGCGGCATGCGGGCCATAACGTCCTCGGGCACGTTGCGCATCCGCTCCAGAACGATATCCGCCGCCGTTTGCAGGGGCCGGTCTGCGTCTGGCTGACGCTCGGCGAGGATAGGGTCGAGGACATCGCGAATGAGGTCGTCAACGGTCTGACCTTTGGCCTCAGCCATGGCGATGAGAATGGCCTCTTCCTGGGGTTTAAGCGGTAGAGTAATGGTCATTCCACTTCCATTACGCCATTCTTTGTGGACGGAGACGGAGAGATCGATTTGATCAGCAGTTGCATGTGGGCTCGTAGAGCAATATTCACACGGACAAAACGGTTATGCCGCGATGTCGCCGAATTTTCCGATTTTCACGGACCCCTCGGGGAAGACGGCGCGGATTTCCAGTTCGCCTCCCATGGCGCGTATGAATTCGGCCAGTGTGCTGACGTACATGTCCGTCCGTTTCTCAATGCGGGAGATCACGGATTGGTCTTTGCCGAGGATTTCAGCCAGACGCGCCTGCGTCATCGACCGCGCCTCGCGTAGTTCGTGAAGCGCGTACTCCGCGATCAGTTTGGTGGCCCTGGCTTCGGCACGGCTGCGGGCGGCGGGGGGCATCTTTTGAATCAGCTGCTCAAATTTGCGGGCCATCAGATTAATCCTTCCTGCTTCAGTTGGGCGATGTGTTCGTCGTAGATCCGGTCGGCAATTGGAATGTATTCTCCGTGCCCGCGATCATTACCGGTTTTGTCTCCGCCAATTAACAGGATCGCCGATCGCCGGGGATCGAAAGCATATAAGATCCGGTAGGGGCGGCCTTCGTGCTGGATTCGCAGTTCCCTCATGTGTGGATGCCTCGACCCGGCGATTCCGGAGCACCAGGGAAAGCGCGGAGAAGGGCCGTGCGTTTCGAGGAGTCGCACTATCGGGACTATGCTCTCCTGCTCTTGAACGTTCAATCCTTCCCACCAATCGCCGAATTGGTCCGCGAACTCGACGTCCCAATTCACAGTTCAATTATGCTCTGAAGTGCATATCGAGCGCAAGGGCTAAGCCGGTGATAGCTATCCCTATGGGACCGGGTGCAAGGTTGATGGCAATTTTTTTTTATGCCAATTCAGTATCCCAGGTTTCGTGGCGCACGGGGAGGCGGTTCAGCATTTCGCGTCGACGGCGCCATCGGGGATCGCGAGTCCATCAGGGTTGTGAAGGGGGTGTTGTGGGCGGGCTCCAGGGGGTGCGCTCCCCGTGCGGGGAGCGACGCCTTCGGTTACGCGCTGACGTCCGATGCCACGGAGTTTCAATCCACGCACCCCAGGCGGGGAGCGACGGCCGTGGGGGTTAAGCAACCCGTGGGGCCGGTGTTTCAATCCACGCTCCTGGGTAGCGTGTCTAAGGCGGCTTGGGCATGTTTCAATCCACGCTCCCCGCGCGGGGAGCGACGGCCCACATCTAAATAACTGAATCCGCGGGCCTGTAAGCCATCATCCCGCGAACCCCGCGTATTTTTCCATAATCAAACCTGCCTGAACGAACCAACCCGTCCCCAACCCTGCGCCAAAGACCGCATCTCGAACCTCCGCGAATCTCCCGGCCATATTATGCTCGCTTCCGGTCCGCGCTCATCACAGAATCAGAGGACCCTGCGGATCATATGCCACCTTAGTCCCCACATGCTCCACCCTCCTCTTCCAGTTGTCCCCCAGGAAATAGAACCGCAGACTATCCTCCACGGCGTTGATCTCAGCCACCAGATCGGCCCGCAGCCGCACCCACTGCGCCGCATCCACCAGGCATTCGAACACCGAGTTTTGCACTCGCTGGCCCCGGTTCTCACAAACCCGCGCCACACGCCGCAGCCGCTTTACGCCCTCCTCGCTCTCCGTGCTCACGTCGTAAGCCACCACCACCAGCATCATCGCGTCGCCCTCGCTTCACTTCCACAGAAAACTCGGATACCCATCCAGATCGCCGCGGATGAACCGAGCCAGCAACAGCGCCTGCACATGCGGCACCAGCCCGTACGCCACCCGCTCTCCCAAAAACGGATGCTGAATCTCCTCCTGCTTGCGCGTCTGATACGCCACCAGTACCTCCTTGCGCGTCGCATCGTCCATCACCACCCCGCCGCTCTCCGTTTTCCGGAAACCGCTCGCCCGCACCTGACGCCGGTTGATCAGCGACAACACCAGCCGGTCCGCAATCACCGGCCTCAGTTCCTCCAATATGTCCAGCGCCAAGACTCGGACGCCCCGGCCTGTCCCGATGCAGATACCCGACCGCCGGATCGAGGCCCACTGCCTCCAGCGCCGCCGTCACATCGTGCGTTAACAGGGTATACGCGAACGAGAGCAGCGCATTCACGTTATCGAGCGGTGGCCTCCGATTCCGCCCTCGAAAAAAGAACTCCTCCTTCGCCCCTGTAATCAGATGATCGAAGACCGAGAAATACACCCGCGCCGCATCTCCTTCATGCCCGCGAACCGCATCCACCGTCGTCGCCTTCGAAACATCCTCCAGCAGCCGCCCCAACCGCCGCACCGCGCGCTCCATCTCCTCGACCCCGCCCACTTCCGCCTTATCCCGCAAGGCCCGCTGTAGCACCGTCCGGCAATTCGCCACCTTCGCCAGCACGACCGCCCGCGCGATCGCCGCCGTATTCTCTTCGTTGTCCGCCTGCCGGTACTGCTCACGCCGCAACAGCACGTTACCCTGCACCGGCCCCTGGACCCGGGCCAGAAAATGGCCGTTCTCCGTCAGGAACGCCAGTGCCACGCCGCGCTCCCCGCACAGTCCCATCAGGAACGGACTGCACGAGACCTGCCCGAAACATACGATTGCGCCCAGTGTGTGGATCGGCACCCGCAGCTTCGTCTCCTGTTCCACGCGCACCGACACCGCCTCGCCATCCTTCGCGAGATAGGCGCCCTGCGTCGTCACATACAGCGTGTTCAACAGCTGTTTCAGGTTTCACCCTCCACGTCCCGCAGCGCTGTTGCCAGGTAACGCGCCACATCCCGGCGTCGCGTGCTCATCCTGGGCATGCAGCGCTCTAGCAGCGAACATTTCTCGCACTTGCTCGCGTAAATGGCGGCGGGAGTAACGCCGGCCACATACAGCTCATGCATCCGCCGCGCCAGGCTTTCCGTTTGCGCTCGCAACTGTGCGTCAAACTCCACCTGCGTCCGCCGCCGGTTCTTCCCATAGAACAGAGCCCCGGCGGCGATCCGCACCCCGAACGTTTCTTCGAGACACAGCGCCTGCGCGCACAACTGGACCTCGTCCCACGCATCCGCCTTAGGGCGCCCGCGCTTATATTCGACGGGGAAAGGAACCCACCATCCCGCGCGCCCTTCCAACTGGATAGCGTCTGCCCGTTGCGGGCCGGCCCGCTGAAACTCGACAACATCCGCTTCACCCGCGAGGCCCAAACGCAAAGAACGCACGCGAAGCCCACGAGCGACAATCGCGTCGGGCCGAGCCTCAGTAGCCGGCTCGTGGACGCGCTCATGCAGCAACCGCCCCTCCTGCGTAAGCCGGTTCTCGTCCCACTGCTGCTCGATATGGATCAAAGCCCACTGCCGCTCGCAGAACAATAAATGCTGCAGGCCCGAAAGCGGCAGAAGCTCGTCTTCCGTGAACAAACGATCAGACAAATGCGTAACCGTCCCGGTCGATTTGATCCATCTTCAGAACTCCGGCCATAATTCCCAGGAATTTCGGATCGTACTCATCGCCCCAGGCGTAGATCTCCTCGTTACCGTAGCCGATTGGATTCAGAGCATGCTTTCCGATCTTGCTGAACCACAGCTGGACACTGTTAGCGAGCAACTCGCGTCGGCCCACCCGCTCTCCGGCACCGATCGCTGCGACCAGCTTGGGATCAATCACTACTAAGCGCGTGTCAGACCTAATCAGCCGCGTCAGATCGGCGACAGTCGGATACGAGCCCACGGCCTCCTTCTGGAATAGCTCGGCGATCTTTTGTTCGCCCGATTGACGCTTAAACTCTTGCTCAAGCGCATAAGTCATCAATTCCGTCAGGTCGCGGTCCCACATGCCTTTGCGAAAGACGTCTTCGACAACGACTCTAGTCTGCTTGAAATCAGGATGCAGCGTCAGGCGCGGATCGTTAACAATGAAATCCCAGACAACGCCCTCAGACCGTTCACCGTGCCGATTCACACGGCCCCCGATCTGCACAAGGCTGCTGGCCCTGCATCGCTCTCGAAACGCGATGGCAAATGAGAAATCGACACCAGCCTCCACGCAACTGGTGGCGACCAAAGCCCAGTCCCGTTGAGGTGTAAGCTTAAGACGTCTGCGGATCAGCCTTAGGATCACCTTGCGGTGGACGGGAGCCAGCGCCGTTGAAAGGTGTAACGTCGAGACACCGCGCCGCCGTAGCTCACTGGCCACCACCGCCGCGGATTGGACTGTATTCAAGACCACAAGGCGCGGGCCAATATCACCCTGAATCCAATCACACAGTTGCCCGAGGCTGAGTGCCTCCGGGCGGCTGCGGTAGACAACGCGAGATCGCTCGAAGACCGAACTGTCAACCCTGAGGCGATCGGGAATCATAGGGGGTATCTCTTCGGTCTTGCCCTCCCCGAGGATGCGCGGATTCTCCCAGAATTTCGCCAGAGAGCCCGAGCCGAGCACGAAGCGGCAAGACCAATCGCGGGCCAAGGCCTTGATCTGTTCCCACATGAAAGGCCATAGGTGTATCGGCATGGCTGCATGCGCTTCGTCAATGAACACGGCGGAGCCAGGGAGCTGATGTAACTTGCGGAGACGCGGAGTCTGGCTCGCACCCAGCGTTTCGAAGAACTGAACGGCGGTGGTGACGATGACCGGAGCGTCCCAAAGCGTGGTCAGGAACCGAAGATCGGCGCTCTTGAATTCCGCCTGATGGTGATGGGCGGCAACGATCTTTGCGGGCTCTTCGCCGGGAAGAACAAGCGCCTTGCGGTAAACATCCACCGATTGCTGAACTATGTTTGTGTATGGCAACACAACGAAGATATGGCGTAGCCCAAGAGCGATTGCCGCCTGTAGCAGGTAAGCCATGATCGCGGTCGTCTTGCCGCTGCCAACAGGGCTATCGCAGGCCCAGATAAAGTTGTCAGGAGTGGCAGACCGGCAGGCCGCATATATCCCCGACCGAAGGGCGTCTCGCGGTCCGGGATCGCCGGCCAGGTTTCCGACGTAGCGATCAAGAGCCGCGAGGCGCTCCGCCCACCGTGCCTCACCCGGACTGAGATCGGGCTGGTCTCCATAGTGACGGGCGGTGTCGGTATGATCCGCGTCAACAAGGCAACTGAGAAGCAACCGGCGCTCAAGCCCGGTGAATGGGCGTCGCCGGTTCGCGGGCGCCATCGGCGTTGCGGGAACCGCTTCGCGGTGCTGCGCAAGAAGGCTGGCAAGTCTGGCATCGGTTGCAGTCTTGATCTTGTAATCCCGGCAGGCGGCGGAGGCCGGGTCCTGGCGCGCCAGATCTTCCTTCACATGTTCCGAGGGAACGTCGCACAGTCCAACGTGGTGGCCATAAACGGCGATAGCAGCTTCTGTTTGGCGGCAGCCGCTCAGGTGGGCAACTCCAGCATCGACATGATTTATTGGGAGTCCGCCGCGTTCCTTCGTGCGAAGGACCGTTTGATTCTCCGGCTCCAGTTTGCCGAGGTCGTGAAATTCACCCGCCATTTCGACACTCGCTTCAAGGGCCGGGTCAGGGACGGTCCGATATCGCAGCGCCGCCCTCACCTGGTGGCCCCCGAAGTCCCTCACGGTCACGATATGATCACGGTACTTTTGTGGGCCGAGCCCGCGGGCGGCTCGGCCACTGTGAGCCAGAGGTTCCATCCTCGCTAAGAGACGAGATCGGTGGCACTCAACACGCGCCCGCGAAGATCCGCCGGCAAGGCGACAGGGACAGCGTAGTCATTCCAGCCATTGCTGGCGGTATCTTTGTCAGCCTCGTTGACGCGTTTCGGAGTGAGTGCATCAATCAGCATGAAATCGGGACAAGAACCAAGCGCCGATTTGTGTTCGATGTGCCAGGCATGGCGGATCGTTACCATAGGCCGGACATATGACGCCGTGTGCGTATAGGCGTATGGAATAAGTCGCCTCATTAGCTCAACGTCCACATCGGTACAACCGGATTTCCTCGCCGCTGTTGGATTCACGAAATACGGCATCCCGTAAACCCCGTGGAGCACGATGCGGTAAGCCAGAGGCGCCATGCCCCTGTCCTTGTCGGACTGGACTCCGGCTTTGCTTGTGTTAGTCATGCGTTCGATCTCAACAGGCGATATGGAGACCCCCATACCGAACTGGACCACCCCTGTTCGGATCGAGGTCGAAGCGCCCTCCTCGAGAAAAGTATTCCCAAAGAGCCGCGCGTCCCAATAGCGCCTTACGAACTCGGCAGCCGGTAACGCCTTGATCTCGTTGCGGTCCCGTCCGCGGCTCTCGAGGATTTGAAACTCGTCGGGGGGGAGAGCAGGATCGAAGCACGCCGCCGTCTGCTCCCAGACCGGTCCGTCCTTGTCTTCGATCAGATCGCGCAGCTTGCGCTTGAAAGAGACCGGCGAGATCATGCCGCGTTCGTCCGGACGAAGCCGGGGATCGCTCTCCTGATCGGGATTGCCGTTGGGATTTGAATTAGTTACTTCGATAATCAATAGTCCAGTTGCACGATTCATGAAGAGCTCCCCTCTTTTTCAATTTGTTTCGTACTCGCCAGGTAACCCAGTAACAACTCCGCTTTGCCATTCGCGCTCACCCGCGAGTCGAGTTTTTCCTCGTGCAATAAGGCGGTGAGGCGGCCTAGCTCTTTACGGCACCACTTCGCGAGGCCGGCGTCCTCGCCCTTGTAGCGGTCGGCCCACGCGACGTAGATCGGCATTCGGTTACCAAGAACGCTTATGGCGCGTTTTGGGCTCTGAAGTGCCATTGAAATCGCGGCGTTCCCGATAAGCTGCGGCGGAATCGAGCCCTTTCGCTCGTGCACACAGTAGAGCTTGTGAAGTAGATCGGCCAATTGCAGAAATTGGCCGAGAAGGTAGTCGCGGCTCTCCATATATTTCTCCTTTTCTCGTCCTTGCCGCAGCAAGAGAATTCCATAAACAGCAACCGCAATGAGCGCTTCTTTGCGTGCCACTTCCGAAAGGCTCGCGCCCCCGGACAAAGAACGCGCCAGCCCGATCATCAACGGCTCCGTCAGGCCCAGATACCGATCCAGCAACCACGCGGCCTGAGCGCTCGCATCGGGCTCCAGAAGGAGCGAATAGACGCTGCAGAGATCCACTCCGGGGACGCCGTGGCTGGTTTGGCCGGCGCGCAGCCACTGTTTCTTGAAGCTGAACATCACTTCTGCCGGGCTTGGCTGATACCCTGAACGCCAAACCGCCGGCTTTCCCTTCGCCACCGGAAACGGGATAGCAATCGGAGGAACATTTCGTGTGCCCGAGAGCCAGCGGTCACGGCCCTCATAGATGGCGGATGTCGAATAACGCGCGCTGAAAACTACTTGCGCACGGCCCTTGTCGATCTTGGTTAACACGACAACCTTGATATGAGAATCCGTGCCAGGTTTTTCTCGCAGGCGGAGAGCGTCGTATATTCGCCCGGTACGCACCTCGTAAGTAGCTAGTTCCTGCGCCTCATTCGGTTCAGGATCCGCAAAGAATCCGGTCAATGGAACGTCGGCATCCGGCTCCTCTTCCACGTACGCGAGCAGCAGGTCGCCCTGCTCTTTCGATCCATTCGGCACGCCGGTCCATGTTTTCTCTCGCCGATTCGACTCAGTGACAAACAACAACGAGTCGTTAACGCGCTGTACTGCGTTCTTGCCAACCCGAAAAATGGCTGTAGAGGTTTGACCATATCGCGTTTGACAGGGTATGTCCGCATTCATGGACATGAGAATCGTCGGCCCGAGGATCTGGAGGTTCGGGCTCGGCATCTTATCGTCCATGCGCGTGTCAGGAAGCCCCGTTAGACTGCACACAAAGGCCGCCCCGCATGCGGAAGACGCCGAGTCGGACCCCAGAAGAACACGACTCCATTCCGAAGCGACGGCCGGATCGGCAACCCGATACGGGAACTGGTCTACATCGCTCACGTCGAAAACCAGGGTAGTCTTCCACTCCTCGAGGCGGGACTTCTTCTTGTTGGGCTTCCCGTAGAGGATCGCAAGAGCCAGAGACCGGGGCAACCGTCCGGCCTCGACAGCGGCCAGGATCTCAACTACGAAACGACGCAGAAATCCTTCCGCTTCCGGCTTTGTCAAAGCCAGTCGGTCCAGAACGGCGAGCGTTGCTTTTAGCTTAGGGTCACCGCCTTGCAACCTAGGAGCAATCTCCTTGAGCGGGAAATCTCCAAGCAAGCGATTAAGACGCCGGATATCGCCCGGTTCGTATGCGAGCAGGCTCGCTGGTGTGACCGCCAGCGCCGCCGCCCACAGAGTGTCCGGCTTGTTCCATAAGGTCACGTCCGCAACCGCAAGCACTGGACAATTGAGATTAAGCCCAGGAAACGAGTTGTGAAAATCGGGCGCGATGTTACGTAACGCCGCGACCTCCTCGGCAGACAGCATGGATACGCGGGCGAGCGATCCACTCTCATCCAACTCCGCAACGACCGCCTCCGCCTTCTTAAAGGTCTTGATCCACGGGTGCCAGGCTTCCGTTTGGATTCCACGTGCGTCGAGACTGCTGCTCATCGCATAGAGTTCATTGAGCAAAGGAAAGCACTCCTTTCTCAACGTGCACGTCCTGATCGAACGTTGGGCCGTAGAGACCAGCGGAGTCGCGATCAAAAACTCGCCGAAGCATACTGGGAACCGAGAGGTCGATATCCTGCCGGACCTCGGTCGCCTGTCTTAGGGGGCCGAAGTAGCTCGGCACAAACTCACTCCATCCCAGGCACGGCGTACGATAGAATCGCCCCTTCTCCAACCGGCGCTCAAAAAGCTCCTGGAGGGCATGGAGGTGATTGTTACGCCCCGGAGCGGGGGAAGACTCTGCAACCACGCCGTGAACTTTGTAGCAAACGTCAATCAGGATTGTGGCGAATAGCTGGTACGAGGAGCCGCCCGCGATCTGATTGCCCTTGCGTAACGGACCCCCATAATTGGTCGCGTAGCGCTGAAACTGGATTGGCTTGCAGATTTCCACGCGAACTGGCTGAATGTAGGCGCTTTTCCAGAATGCCACGCAGTCGAACATTCCCCTCAAAGCCGAGAATGTTGGCGCGGGGTAGGAGACGAAACCAGACCCACTGTCGGGGCGCGTAAAGATCGCGGCGGGACCCGCGATCTCAAAACTGACATTGTAGTGATGCAACGTACGACCTCCTGATTCGGTACTATACGCCTCAGGGGCCATAATTGCAACATGTTTCTTAGATTGAAAACGAGAGCCGAAAAAAATCGGCTCTCGATCTCCTCGTTTTCAAACTAAGATTTCAATCCACTCGCATAGCGAGAACCAGAACGCCATTCATTGTCAGCAAATCCCCGAGACGAACGCAATCTCCTGCTTCAAAATCGAAAACCACCGCAGCCGACCCGTGGTTATCCCGGGTTTCCGCCCGCACCCCGCACCAGACCCCTGGGCTCAGACTCCCCGCATACCCACCCACGCCAGATCGAGAAAATCCGCAACGCTCAAAATCCTGATGCTGTCGTAGCGGCCCAGCCGCAACAAATCCTTGTCTCCGCTGACGATATAGTCCGACCCGGCCGCAACCGCGCATTCGAGAATGCGGTTATCCTAGGGATCCTCCTTGATCACATCGAGTTCCGCTCTGGGCGTCACCGTCCGCGCCATTCCCGTGATCCACCCGCGTGACTCCGCTATGTCCTCCGGCGTGAAATCGAATTTCCGGGCCAGCACATCCGCGATCTCGTCCAGGATCGCGTCCGACACCGTGAGATTAATCTTCCGCTCGCGCGCGAGTTCCAGCACTTGAAACGGCTTTCCGCCGCGGAAGTTAAGCGAAGTTAAGGCCCGATATGAAAACGTTGGTGTCGGCGGTGACCCGGAGCACTCAGCGTCCGGGCTCGTTTTCACGGCGTACGTCGGCAATCAACTGTTCTACGTCGTCCTCGCGGATGCCCTTAGCGCGCGCCCGGCGATCATTATTTTCGACGAATCTCTGCCATCCGCGCTCTTCAAGGTAACGCTCGATCGCGGCCTTGACCACTTCGTCCGCGCTCCGGTTTTCGGCGTGCGCAGCCCGCTCTACTTCAGCCAGCAGAGAATCGGGCACCTTTACATTTCCCGCCAGGGACATAGCTCATTCCAGCGCTGTTCGCAACACTGGGTCGCAGTTCCCTGGGTCGCAATTCCCCCTCGCTGCCACCAAACTGGCCATACGGGCCGATTGCCAATCGGTCGCAGGTTAACAACGTAACCAACCTGCCCCAGGATGGTTTGTGAGCGCAGGATCCTGGCGCCAGATCGGGAAATTTGCCCCACGCGCGAGCTATGGCAGGCAGCCCATTGCTGCGCTCACTTTGGCGGCGAGTTCGCAAACGCGTCGGTCGCTCAGTTGCCTGAGGCGGTGGCGGGGCTCGACGAGGTTTTGTTTACGGACCACGGTGATGTCCTCGGCGCGGGCCGCCGAGTCGGATTGCAAGCCAGTCTCGCCGGCGGGCAGGAAAACATGCGTGGGAGCGTCTTTGTGGATGCTCCTGGTAAGGGGGACGACGAGCAGGGTGTCGGCGCGCGGGTGGCGATTGCGGGCGTCGATGGAGACGATCACGACGGGGCGGCGGCCCTTTTCGGGCGGATCGGCGGCAAGCTGAACGAACCAGATTTCGCCGCGCAACGGAATGCGGGAGGGCGGAGGTGAGGTCAATCAGGCGACCTCCGGCGGAAACTGCTCCAAAGCAAAATCGCCCCATTTGGCTTGCTCGTCAGCGTCTTTAGCCGAGAGCGAATCGTAGTAGGCGACCACCGCCTTTTGCTGGGCGTCCAGTTCCTGCTCGCGACGGGCTGCCTGCAGGATTTCTTCGAGGACAGCCGACGTGGACGGAGCCCGTTCGCGGGCACGGCGGGCAGCGAGGAAGGCGATTGACTCCGGGGAGAGTGTGAAACTCTTCTTCTCTCTCGGAGCGGTCTTCTTACGTTTGGTACGAGACACTTGCAGGCGACGCCGGTTCTGTGGACGATACGGTGGCGCCGGCCCACGCGCACAAATGCTACTCGCCAGTGCAGAATCGCTGAAAGGCATAGGGCGCGGACTTGCCCAGGCGGAAAGATTGTAAGAGGGGAGTGGGCAGATCGGAAATCTGCCCCACCGCGGAGGGCGAGTCACGGGTATTTTCGGTTTATTTTATTTTAGATAAAGCTCATAGATTGTTTTGGATAGACGATTTATTCGGCTGCGGGATGGATTATTTCTACTTTTGTGGTGTTAGAACTCAGTCGTGGTTACACCTACTTACAATTTGGAGGATTTGGAGGATTTGGAGAAACTCCGGGCGGTTGCCCGGGCTGCGCCGGAGTTGTGGGATGCGGTGGATTTTGCGCGGCGGCGTCTGCGGTTTGCGGCTGATGAGGCGCAGGCGGCGGTGCTTCTTTCGGAGGCTAAGCGGGGCATCATGAATTGCTCGCGGCAGTGGGGGAAATCGACGATCGCGGCGGCTAAGGCGCTGCATCGGGCTTGTACACGGCCCAAGAGCCTGGTGCTGGTGGCCAGTCCTACGGAGCGGCAGTCGGCGGAATTCCTTCTGAAGGTGGAGGAGTTGATGGTCCCTTTGCAGATTGCTCCTCGTGGGGATGGGCATAACCGGATTTCGGTGTTGCTGCCGAACGGATCGCGCATTGTGGGACTGCCGGGGACGGAGGAGACGGTGCGGGGATTCTCGGCGGTGTCGATGCTCATCGTGGATGAGGCGGCACTGGTGGAGGACCGGATGTTTAATGCGCTGCGTCCGATGCTGGCGATCGGGGAGGGGGATATCTGGTTGATCAGTACTCCGCGGGGGCGTCGGGGATTCTTTTATGAGACCTGGGAGTTTGGGGGGCCGGACTGGACCCGGTTCAGCGTTGCCGGGACGGATTGTGCGCGGATTTCGCGGCGGTTTCTGGAGGAGTCGCGGGCGGTGATGGGTGCGAGCTGGTTTGCGCAGGAGTTCCTGTGCGAGTTCGTGGATAACGAACTGGGGACATTCGACCGGGATCTGATTCAGCGGGCGCTCGACCCTTATGTGATTCCTTTGAATGTCGGAACCTGGGAGTAAGGGAAGAGTAAGAAGACAAGAGGGACAGATCGGAAATCTGTCCCCACCGGGGAGGGGATTATTTTGTTTTATCTGGGATTGGATTTGGGGCAGCGGCGCGATCCTTCGGCGATTGCGGTGGTGCAGCGGGGGCGGGATCAGCGTTTGCTGGTGCGGCATCTGGAGCGGATTCCTCTGGGGACTTCTTATCCGAGGGTCGTCAGCCGGGTGAAGGAGATCCTGGCGCTCGATGAGCTTTGCGGACGGTGTTCGGTGGCGGCGGATGCTACGGGGGTGGGGGCTCCGGTGATGGATATGCTGCGGGACGCGCGGCTGGGGTGCGAAATCGCTTCGGTGACGATTACGAGCGGTGAGCGGGAGAGCCAGTCGGGGCAGACGTGGAATGTTCCGAAGCGGGATTTGATGGCGGGCCTGCAGGTGCTGCTGGAGCGCGATGAGCTGAGGATTGCGGAGAAGCTGCGCGATGCGGGCGCTCTGATGCGGGAGTTGATGAATGTGAGGACGAAGCGTAAAGAGAATGGGCGTGAGCGGATGGGGGCCGACGGGTATGGGGAGCATGACGATCTGGCGATCGCGCTGGCGCTGGGATGCTGGCGGGCGGGGAAGCAGTTGCCGCGATATGGCGAATCGAGCCAGCGGTTTCGGACGGGTTAGAAAAAAGGAGAAAAAGCGATGAGTATGGTTGGTTATTTACCGGCGAGGGACGCACAGGGGATTCAGGACAATCGCGTGATTCGGCTTTTGCGGGAAGACGCGCTGCGGGCGGTGACGCCGCTGGAGCGGGCGGAGCGGGGCGAGACGTACGGGCGGGAGGAGGATTACGATCCGGTGCTGCGGGCGCATTGCCGGTTGTGAGGGGATGATCCATGCGGGTGAAAACTTCGCGCAGCATCTTGCAGATCTCTCCCAAGTTGGCTCGGCGGTTGACCGGGAGGAGGGACCTCGGTGGGAGGCAGGCCGGTTTGGGTATAGTACGGCTGGACCGGGATTCCGCCCCTGGTGGCGAAAATCTTGTCCGGGACCGGCATGTCAGATGGTATTGTGTGGCTGGGGTCAGTCTTTCTGGATCATGACCTCGGTGGATTTCACGACTACTTTTACGGGATCGCCCTTTTTCAAGGCGAGATCCTGGGCGCTGTTGCGTGTAATGACGCTTTCAATGAGATTGTCGCCGACGCGGACGACCACGTGAGCGAGGATATCGCCGATTTGAATTTCCTCGATGATGCCGGGAAGTTGGTTTCTTGCTGAGAGAGCCATGCTTTAGTTGTAGCAGGGTCACGCCAGTACTGAAACCAGCGCACGGCGTTCGGACCCGTTGTGTACTGAAACGTAACATTGGGGCTGACATGGGCGCAACACGCTATTGCCGCAGGGGTTGCTGTTAGCGCTTAATTTAAGGGAGCGGCTGGCCGCAACATGCCAGGCCGGATCTGACTTGGAGGCGAGAGATACGATGAAGACGCTTTTTTCGATCGGCACGGTTTTTGCGGGACTGGTGTGCAGTTCCGCTCTTGTGGCACAGGTTGGTCCACCGCCCCTGGACACTCCCTGTGTGGCCGGTACGCTCGCCAGCTACGAGGGGGAAGGATTCAATTGCTCTGTCGGCATCGATAATTTCAACGGCTTCCGGTCTACCGGCGGGCTCGATGCCACCAATGTTGAGGTCACGCCAGTTTTGGCTGCTGGTGACGGGGGCGGATTTCAACTCAGCGCGCTTAACTCCAGCGTTTTCTCGAACAGCACCGGCTCCAATGTGACCTACGACGTTTTTTGGGATCTCGACAATATCGATCCGGGCCCACAGGCAAACAGCGCTTCACTTGGCATGGACCCGCCGATGAACGTCAACATCATTCAGGACTACTGTGACAACGCGTTCTTCAATGCAGATGGCGTATGCACAGCCGGTACTCAAAGCCTGATGGTGACGGCGCCGCCTTGCAACACAACGACGGATCCTGCGGCCTGCCAGGCAAGTCTGACCTTCAATCCCTTCCTCGATTCCTACGGCTTAAAGACGATTATTGAATTGGAAGGGGCAACGGGCCCATCGGGTTTTGACAGCCTCACGAGCACTACCTCTAATAACCCCGAACCGGCGACATGGCTCCTGGGTTTGGGAGGGCTGCTGACCGTAGGTTTGCTGCGAAAGCGCAAGGTGTAGCCTTAAAGTCAGGATGTTGCGGGCACTGACTCTTCTGACCGCCCTGGTGGCGGTACTGCCGTCGTTTTCCCTTTCCGGAGCCGGTTTCAATCCTGAGACCGGCTCTCCTGTTTTTCACCATTACTCTCCCGATCAATACTCCGCATCGGAGCAAAACTGGGCCATCGCGCAGGACCATCGCGGAGTTATGTACTTCGGCAATACCGACGGCGTGCTGGAATTCGATGGGTTCTCATGGAGAACCATGCGTCTGAGCAACGGTTCCTGGGCAAGGTCGGTGGCTGTGGCAGAAGACGGGACCGTCTACGTCGGTGGCGTGGGAGACTTTGGCTTCCTCCAACCGGATCAGACAGGCAGCAATAGGTTCGTCTCGTTGCTTGACAAGGTTCCGGTCGAAGACCGTAAGTTCGCCGATTTGTGGAGAATTCTGCCCACTCCGAACGGGATTTATTTCAGCGCTTATGAGCGCCTTTTTCGCCTCAACAAGGACGGATCGATTAAAGTGTGGCGTCCTGCGAGCCGTTTTGGCAGGGCGATTTATGTCCTGAATGCTTTGTATGTGAAGACGCCCGAGCAAGGTTTAGTGAAGAATGGAGGGGGACCGGCTTTCCGCAATCGCCGGCGGAGCGTTGTTTGCCAAAGTGGGTCCAACCGATGCCATCTCGATGGGCGATCATGGGCTGATAGCCACCCAGAATGGCCTTTACCGTCTGGACGCCACGGGCGAGGTGCAGCCCTTTCGGACGGCGGCCGACTCATGGCTGGCGAAAAACCTTATTTACGCGATCAATACGCTTCCCGGCGGCGAGATAGCCGCCGGCACCCGAAATGGTGGACTGGCCTTGCTGAACGATCGAGGTTACGTTGACCGGATCCTTTCCAAATCGGATGGGCTTCCAGGCGATTTTGTAGAGTCCATTTTCGCTGACCGCCAGGGTGGCTTGTGGGTTGCCGGCCTGAACGGGCTGACACGTTTTAATCCAGGCCTCTCTGGTTTTGCCGGGAGCCCGGGGTTGGTGGGAGACATGGAATCCACCGTGCGTCAGGGCGGTTCGCTGTATGTCGGCACTACATCGGGTCTGTTTCGAATGGCAACCGCAACCGGAACTTCTCCACGATTCGAGAGGGTTGCGGGAATCAACACTACAGTCTGGGCTCTTTTGGCGCAAGAAAACGGCCTGCTCGCCGCCACGGCGACGGGAGTCTTTTCAGTGTCGGGAACATCGGCATCCCTGGAATTCCAAAGCAGCCCGCCCCAGCCTTTCAACGATATAAGCGGATCGATCCGTGACCATTCGACAATCTACGCGGCCGGTTTGGGGGGCGTTTTCATGCTGCGCCGCAATGGTAATTCATGGCGCAAGGCTGGCGAGTACTCCCCCGCGGCCCAGGAATTCCGAAGTGTCGTTGAAGATGGGGAGGGGAAGGTTTGGGCCACCACGCGCGATGCCGTGTGGCAAATCGACTTCCGCGAGAATCCGGCTCGCGCCGATAAATTCGGAGCAGCACAAGGTGTACCTGTCGTAGCCGGCGGATGGATTAACGCCCGCCGCCTGCAGGATCACATTACATTTGCCACATCCAAAGGACTGCGCCGCTATTCGGAAAACATGCGGCGTTTTGCTCCCGACGTCAGCCTCGGTGATCAGTTCGCCGACGGCAGCCGCGATGTCTTCAACATATTCGAAGACCGGGCCGGCGACGTTTGGGTTACGGGCGAAAAATACCATGGTGTGCTGCTCAAACAAGCGAGCGGATTCAGGTGGTATCCGATGCCACTCGAAAGCGCAGGCATCAAAGAGATCTACTGGATGTATCCTGACGATGACGGCACGGCATGGGCTTTCGGTAACAAAGGCGTTCTCTATCGTTGGGAACGGGCGCTCGCCGGAGATCCCGACAAGAACTTCAATGTTTTGCCGCGCCTGATCCAGGCGATCCATGCCAAGCAGAAAGACACACTGTATGGCGGCGCCGGCGCCTTCGAATGGCGCAGCCTTCCGTGGCAGCAGAACAATCTGCACTTCGAATTCGCGGCGCCTTTTTACGAAGATCCCAGGGCGGTCGAGTATCAATCCCAGCTGGTGGGATTCGACAGCGACTGGTCTCAATGGAGCACTCAAACATGGAGAGATTACACGTATCTGCCCGAGCGCGGCAGTTATCAACTCCTGGTGCGGGCGCGCACTCCGCACGGGACAGTCAGCGAGTTGAGCGAGCAATCGGCCATCTCCTTCGGCATAACTCCGCCCTGGTATCGCAGCTGGTGGGCTTATTCGATCTACATGGTCCTGCTTGGCTTCGGCGTGTGGGGCATCGTGCGGTGGCGAACTCAGCAGCTCAAGGAAGATAAGAAGAAACTCGAGATCATCGTGGAAGAACGCACGGTGGAGATTCGCCAGCAGCGCGACGAGATCCACGTGCAGGAACGCAAGAGCCACTCCCTGCTGCTGAATATTTTGCCGGCAAAGGTAGCGGACGAGTTAAAGGCCACAGGCGCCGTACAGCCGGTAGGCTTCGAGGATGTGACGGTTTGCTTTACGGATTTCGTAGGCTTCACGCTGTCGAGCGAGAAGATGCCTCCCGCCAAGCTGGTCGATGCCCTGAATGAATACTTCACGGCGTTCGACGAAATCATCGCGCGCTATGGCCTCGAGAAGCTGAAGACCATCGGGGATTCGTATATGTTCGCGAGCGGCCTGCCGGTGCGGCGCGAGTCGCATGCCGTGGATGCGGTGCTGGCTGCACTCGAGATGGCGGACGTGGTGAAGGTGCTGGCGAAGAAGGTCGACGGAACCGGGTGGAATATACGAATCGGGCTGCACAGCGGGCCGGTGGTGGCGGGCGTGGTCGGCATCCGCAAATTTGCTTTCGATATCTGGGGGAACACGGTGAACTTCGCGGCGCGCATGGAATCGAGCGGCGTGCATGGGCGCGTGAATATGTCGGAGCGGACCTGCGGACTGACGCGCGGATTGATTGATTGCGAGGCACGTGGGAAAGTGAAGATCAAGGAAGGGCGTGAGCTGCCGATGTTCCTCGCGGTTGGGCCGGTGGAGGATTTCGCGGCGCGGTATAAGGCGGAATTTGGGGAAGAACCTCGCGCCTTGCCCGCAATGCCTGCGGTGGTGGCAGAGGAAGCTGCGGCTGTGCGGGCTTAGTTAAGAGGGGATTGCGGGCAGATCGGAAATCTGCCCCACCGCGTCGTACCAGGAACGGATTTTTCGTGCCGCCGAAGGTCCCACTCGTCTCGCCAGGTCCTCTTCCGATGCTTCTCTGACCAGTTCCGAGCTGCCGAATTCCTTGAGTAATTTGCGCACGGTAATTTCACCGATGCCGGGGATCTGATCGAGCTCCGAAGTCAGCGTGCGCGCATTGCGGCGCGTGCGGTGAAAAGTCACGGCGAACCGATGCGCCTCGTCGCGGATGGTCTGGATCAGATGCAGGATGGGCGAGAAGCGGTCGAGCACTACGGGCTCGTTCTCCTGCCCCAGCACGTAGATAATTTCCTCGCGCTTGGCAATTGAGGCGAGCGGTTGGTTGATCACTCCGATGGCGTCGAGCGCATCGGCGGCGGCGTGCAGTTGGCCCAGCCCTCCATCGATGAGGATCAGCCCAGGCAGGGGCGTGCCTTCGGCCTGCAGACGCGAATAGCGGCGCGTGACCACCTCGGCCATACTGGCAAAATCGTCATTGCCTTCCACGGTGCGGATGATGAATTTGCGGTAATCCGCCTTCTTCATGCGGCCTTCTTCCCACACCACCATGCTGGCCACTTTGTCGGTGCCCTGAATGTGCGAGATGTCGAAACATTCGATGCGCTTGGGCGGTTCGGGAAGGCCCAGGGCGTCCTGTAGCGCCTCCTGAATGGCGAGCGACGACGGCTTGAGAATGCGGAAGCGGGCGTCGAAGCTGTGTTTCGCGTTGGTCTGCGCGAGGGTGAGCATGGCCTTCTTCTGGCCGCGCTGCGGCGTGTGGATCTCCACTTTGCGATTCTTCTTCTCGGTAAGCAGTTCTTCCATCACTTCGAGATCTTCGAACTCGAGCGGGACGTGGATGATCGAGGGCACGTACTGCTGATCGAGGTAGATCTGCAGCAGCAGCGAGGAGAAGAATTCGGGCGCGTTGAACTCGGTCTGATCCTCCCAGAAAAACTCACGGCGGTCCACGATGGCGCCATTGCGCAGGTGGAAGAGGTTGACGGCGACGAGCGGCGGCTCCGCGTAGTAGCCGAAGATATCGACATCGTCTCCGGACGCGGCGGCCATTTTCTGACGCTGATCGAGTTCCTCCACGGTGCTGAGCAGATCGCGGATGGCGGCGGCTTCCTCGAAACGCTCGGCTTCGGCGGCTGTTTCCATCTGAGCGCGCAGTTCGCTCGCGAGGGCGGCGTGGCGTCCTTCGAGAAACAGGCGCACCTGGCGGACGGACTGCGCGTAGGCTTCGGGCGTAGTGAGACCTTCCACGCAGGGGCCCTGACAGCGATGAATGTGATATTGCAGGCAGGGCTTGGGGTGATAGCGGGTCAGATCAACCTTGCAGGACGGCACCAGAAAATGGCGGTGGATGAAGTGCACCAGGCGATGCGCGAGGTTGCCGGGGAAGTAAGGCCCAAAGTAAGTGGCGCCATCCTTGCGCAGGCGGCGCGTGACGTAGACGCGGGGAAAACGCTCGTTGGTGAGCTTGACGTAGGGATACGTTTTATCGTCGCGCAGCAGCACGTTGTAGCGCGGCTTGTACTGCTTGATGAGGTTATTTTCGAGGGCGAGAGCTTCCTTTTCGTTATCGACGAGGATGTAATCGATGTCGCGCGCTTCGGCAATGAGCGAGCCGGTCTTGGCTTCGGCCAGGCGGTCTTCATTGAAATAGCCGCGGACGCGCGCGCGCAGACTCTTGGCTTTGCCGACGTAAATGACCCTGGCGGCGCCGTCTTTGTAGAGATACACGCCGGGCGCGAGGGGCAGTTGCGCGACCTTTTCCCGGAGCGGATTCAGGGAAGGTTCCCGGAGGGACAATATACTCAAATTATGTCACGTTGGTCCATTCTCCTGTTGCTGGCGGTGGCGGCGGCCGCGCAGCATTCCTACGCGCAATCGGCTGACACAAAGAAGGCGGACGCGAAAGCTTCGGACTCGAAAGATAATGTCCAGCTGCCTCCCGAGGAAGATGCGGCGGCGATTCCGGAACAGTACAGCTTCAATCCCGTGAAGTCGAAGCGGGATGTTTCGGTGGGCGAGTTTTATTTCAAGAAAGGCGATTTTAAGGGGGCCGCGCAGCGCTTCACCAGCGCCACCAAATGGAATGACGCCAATGCCGAGGCGTGGCTCCGTTTGGGCGAAACCAAGGAGAAGCAGCAGGATTCGGATGGCGCCCGCGAGGCTTATCAACGATATTTGCAGCTGGCTCCGAATGCGAAAAATGCTGGGGATGTGAAGAAGCGTTTGGAGAAGTTGAAATGAAAAAAGAACCCAGCTATCGCAGCGTGTCCCTGGCGTCCGCCACTCTTCTGTTATGCGGGGCTGCTTACGCTGCGCCTAAGACACGGTTGGCCGAGGTGGAAAACATTGAGCCGAAAAGCTATCGGGCCGACCTTGCACTCGATCCCGAGAAGAGCACCTTCTCCGGAACGATCGCGATCCGCATGGACATCAAGCAGCCTCTCGACACCATCTGGCTCAATCAGGAACAGATTCAGATCCAGAGCGCGAAACTAAATACGGGCGGCAGGACGCTCGACGGGCAAAGCGTGCCGGGCGGCGACGATTTCGTAGGCTTGAAATTCGCTTCCGCGCTGCCGACCGGGTTGGCGACTCTGACCATTCAATACACCGGCGCGGTCAACGGGAAGAACACTGCCGGAATTTTCCGTCAGCAGGAGAGCGGCAACTGGTACATCATTACGCAGTTCGAAGCAACGGACGCGCGCGCCGCATTTCCCTGCTTCGACGAGCCTTCGTACAAGACGCCGTGGCAGGTGACGCTGCACGTTCCCGCGCAGGATGCGGCGATCGGTAACACGCCCATCGCATCCGAAACGCGCGCGGGCGCCTCGAAGACCGTGGTGTTCAAAGAAACCAAGCCCCTGCCTAGTTATCTGGTCGCGTTCGCCGTGGGGCCGTTCGAATTCGTCCCGGCGGGCACGGCCGGAAAGAACAAAGTGCCGGTGCGTATTGTGGTGCCAAAGGGCCGCACCGGCGAGGCGAAGTACGCGGCTGAAGTGACCGCAACAATTCTGACGCGCCTCGAAAACTATTTCGGAATTCCCTATCCGTACGAGAAGGCGGATCAGGTGGCGATTCCCAATGCGGCCGGCTTCGGCGCCATGGAGAATCCGGGAATGGTTACGTATGAACAGACCATCCTGCTGGCGGATCCGAAAGTGGATCGCATCGGCCGCCAGCGCGAGTATGCCAGCGTGGCGGCGCATGAGCTCTCGCACCAATGGTTTGGCGACCTGGTGACGACCGCGTGGTGGGACGACATCTGGCTGAACGAAGCTTTCGCCACCTGGTCCGAGCGCAGGCTGATTGCCGAGTGGAAGCCGGAATGGAATTCGCGCGTTTCCGATGTGGCCGACAAGCTGGGCGCCGAGGACGACGACAGTCTGATCTCCGCGCGCAAGATTCGCCAGGAAATTCTGACGAAGGACGATATCAATAACGCCTTCGATAACATCACCTATCAGAAGGGGGCCACGGTGATCGGCATGTTCGAGAACTGGATGGGGCCCGAGGAGTTTCGCAAGGGTGTGCAGAGTTACCTGAAACAGTACGAATACCAGGCGACCACGGCCGGACAGTTTCTGGATTCGCTGAGCACTTCGAGCAAGAAGAATGTCACGGCGGCATTCTCCACGTTCCTCAATCAGGCGGGTGTGCCGGTTGTGTCGGTGGGTCTGGAGTGCCAGAGCGGCAAAGCGGCGTTGCATCTGAAACAGCAGCGTTTCCTGCCGCTGGGTTCTAAGGGGGCTTCAGATCAAACAGTGCGGGATCAGACGTGGCAGATTCCCCTGTGCGTTCGCTATGGCACGGGCACTACGGGGCAGAGCCAGTGCACGTTGATGACGCAGGCATCGGAGACTCTCGATCTGACGGGCGCGAAGGGATGCCCGGCCTGGGTGCAGGGTAACGATCGCGCCATCGGCTACTATCGCGTCGAGTACGAAGGACCGCTGCTTGCGGCACTGACCAACGGCGATGTGGAAGCGCGCTTGCCGGCGACGGAACGCGCGGATCTGATGGGGAATGCGGAGGCGCTCTCGAAGGGTGGTAAGCTCCCTGCCGCCGATGCGCTGGGTTTGGTCGCTACCTTCCATGCCGATCCGGAAAGGTATGTGGCGGACGCGGCCATGACACTGGCGCTCGAACCGCGTGCCTCTCTGGTTCCCGACAATCTGATGCCGAATTACCAGCGCTTCCTGCTGAAGAATTTTCAGGCGCGCGCCCACCAACTGGGATGGACGGCGCAGGCGGGCGAGAATGACGATACGCGGTTGCTGCGGCCGCAATTGGTTCGTCCCGTAGCGACGTGGGGCGGCGATCGCGAATTCGCGGCGCAGGGGCAGGCACTGGCTGAGAAATGGTTGGCCGACCACAGCGCGGTGGATCCGAACATGCTGAACGCAGTGCTGGGGACGGCGGCGTTCTATGGCGACAAGGCTTTTTTCGACCGCCTTCTGGCTGAGTTCAGGAAGACGCAGGATAAGCAGATTCGCCAGGCCATACTTGCCGCGATGAATGCTTTTCGCGATGCGGCGGCGATTGAGGCCGGGATGAGTGCGGTGGTCAACGGCGATGTCCCGTTTATCGAGGGTGCGCGGCTTCTGTTCAATGGCCAGCAGCAGGCGTCAACACGCAAACTGGCGCTGGAGTTTCTGAAGGCGCACTTCGATCAGGTGGTAGCGAAGATGCCCACCGGTGGCGGATTCGATTTCGGCTCGGTGCTGCCGGAGGTTGGCAGGAGCTACTGCGATGCGGCGTCACGCGATGAATTGAAGAACTACTTTCAGCCGAAGGTGGATAAGTTCGTGGGTGCGCCGCGAGCGCTGGATCAAGTGGTGGAAGGGATCGATTTGTGTATTGCGAATAAGGCCGCGCAGGGTCCCAGCGTGGCCGCCTTCTTAGAAAAGTATTGAAGCGCGGCCGGTTTTCTCGATCCAGATGCGGACCATGGCGGCGCAGTCGCTCGCTTCCTTCACACTTGAAAGATCTTCAATACTCCAGCGCATCTTGCGGCTCCAGTTGGGATACTCCGCCGTGGTGCCGGGCAGATTCTGCTGAAACAGCTCGCGCGTAATATCCTCCTGGTTCACCAGCCAAAGCACCGACGGCGTGCTCGCGAGGTACCCCATGATGGCGTAATGCAGAGCGGGCGTCAGCTCCGGAATGCGGCTGGCGTCGCGCTCATGATCGGGCGGCAGCAAATTCATGGCCAACAGCGCGTTGAGCAAATGCTGCCGATCAAGCAGCCTGTCGGCCTGCTGCGCTTCACCCGACTTCTTGTCCGCCATACCGGTGCGAATGCGCGCCTCGATATCCTCGCCCGTCCAGAATCCCGCGATGGTCGGCAGATCCGGCGTGGTGGTCGATGTGAGCGCCTGCACGGGATACTCGGCGGGCAGTTTGAAACCCGTGTCGTTCTTTTCGAAGATCAGTAATCGATAGCTGAGAATGCCGAAGTCGGCGAGGGTGTGGCGCACCGCGTCCTCCACTGTGCCGAGGTCTTCGCCGATAACGACCGCATTATTGCGAACGCTTTCGAGCGCGAGGATGCGCACCAGATCCTCGGGGCGGTCTTTGACGTAAGCGCCCTGCGCGGCAGTGTGGCCCTCGGGAATCCAGTAGAGGCGGAAGAGGCGCATTACATGATCGATACGCAGCGCGCCTCCGTGCCGCATGGTTTTGCGGATGGATTCCCTGTAGAGGCGATAGCCGTCTTCGCGGTGGCGCCGCTCATCGGGTGGAGGGAACGACCAGTCCTGGCCAGTCGGCGAAAATCCGTCGGGCGGGGCTCCCACGCGCGCGTTATGGATGTAGAACGAACGGTGCGCCCACAGGTCGGAGCCCTGACGATCGGTGGCGAGAGCCAGGTCGTGGTAGAGCCCGATGCTCATTCCGGAAGCGCGCGCGTGCTGCTGGACCTGGGCTATCTGCTCGTCGATCAGCCACTGTAGCCAGCCGTGGAACAGGATCTCGCGTGCATGGCTTTGGGCGAAATCGCGCACCTCAGGGCTGGCGGGATTCTGATATGGTTCGGGCCAGGCGGTCCAAACCCAGCGAGTCGGATCCTGCGCGTGGAGGTACTCGTCGAGCGCGCAGTAGGTGGAGTAGAGGCGCAGCAGATCGCCCTCAGCGGCAATCCATTGATGGCACGCGTCGGGAGGCGGGGCGGCGTCGAAGATCAGGCTAAGCGCGCGGCGTTTGAGCGCGGCAACTTTTTCGTATTCGACAATTTCGTCGGCGCGCAGACGGCGGATCTCAGCCAGCGTCTCGGGTGTTTCGAAAGCCGCGCGAATTGCCTCGTATCCCGCGACCGCTTCGACATCGAGATACAGGAAATTCCGGTAGAAGATGCTGTTGGGCAGGTAGGGACTGGTGTTGTAAGGGGCGCGGTTGTGTATGGCGTGCAGCGGGTTGAGCGCGATGAAATCGGCGTGCAGCGCGGGGATGGCCCAATCGATTAAATCGCGCAGATCGCGGAAGTCGCCGGCGCCCCAGTTGCGGGCCGAGCGCAGACCATAGAGAGAGATGCCGAGGCCCGCGTGCTTGCCGGGCCTGGGAGCGTGCGCGCAATCGGGTCCAACTATCAGGCGCATGTCGCATCCATCGGCGCGCACTTCGTGATATCCGAGGGGGAGTTTAACGGGGAGGTCGATCAGGCGCTCGATATATTTCACGCCAGCTATTTCGGTAGTGCTCTGTGGCGGCGCTTTGGTTAAGTCGATCAGAAAATTGTGGCGTTCCCCATTTTCAGTAAGGATCTCCACATGAATGGTTTCGAAGATATGTGGGACGCGCGTGGGGATTTGCACGGGTGCGTTCTCGCCGAGCACCAGCACCGGTGGCAGGCGGCGTTGCCAGTTGGCCGCTTCCGTGTGGGCGATGGAGCTGTTGAGAGATTGGAGCGAAGTACAGTCGAAGCCGAGGGCGGTCAGGATGGCGCGGTTGGTTTCAGGCGCGGTGATGTGCGGTTTTCCGAAGACGTCCCAGAACTGTTGTTGAACGTCGTTATGCTCCGCGGCAGCGCGGATCGCGTCGTCGAGAAGCATTCAGTTCAGTGTAGCGTGCGGAAGAGGGCAGATCGGAAATCCGCCCCACCTTAGAACTGGAGCTTGTCGATGGCGGTGTCGAGCTGTTGCTGCAGGGCGGTGTGTTCGGTGTCGAGCTGCGCCTGGCGGTCGCGCAGTTTGGCGATCTGGTTTTCTTGGTCCGCCAGTTTGCGGGCATAGTCCTGCACGATTTGCTGCTGCCCGCTGACGGAAGAGAGGCTGGCGATATTCTGCCGGTTGCGATCTTCGTCGCGCGTGACGTTGGTCACGTCGCCGTCGATGCGATGCTTCTCGGCATCGTTGGCGGCGATCTTTGTTTTGAGATCGACGATGGCCTGAAGTTGGCGGCGGGCTGTGTCGCTGACAGTTTTGTTACGAATATAGACAAGCAGGGAATCCGGCGTGAGGGATGAAACGGAGGTCTGTTGATCGTAGACGTTTTCCGCCGTAACAGGGAAATCGAGCGAGCCATTGGCCGGTACTTTAATTTCGAAGCGGTAGACGTCGTGGGCGGTTTCCATCGGCTGCACGGTGTCGATGAGCTTCCAGCCCTGGCGGACAGGATATTCGATGACGAGAGTCTTGGCGCGCGCATCCACATTGAAGATCGAATAGGTCTTCTTCTGGATCAGTGCGGAGCGAGTGACCAGCATTCCATCGTGGACATGCAGTTCCCGAACACTATCACTGTGCGAATTGAGATTGGTCGTGATGCGGGTGCCAAGATCGACGCCATAACTGATGAAGCGCTTATCGTCGTTCTTGACAGTTTCGACGAGGGCTTCTCCTGCGTAGGCGCCTGCATCGTAGACCGTGATGGGGCCGCCGTCGAGAGTTCTACCGGTATTGTTGGTCAATTCTGCGGCGCTAAGCGGATTCGTTTTTGAGGAATCGGAGAAGATGATCAGCTTGCGGGCCGCGATCTTCTGCTGAAGGAAGGGCAGCATGGCCGATTCGTTCTTCTTCACGGTTACCGGAGTGGCGATGGAGTATTCGAAGAGATCGGCAATTTCCGTAGCCTGGCCCGCCGGGGCGATAGAACTGAACGAGGCGCCGTTGACGCCCATCTGTTCCTGCATCGCCAATCCCGCACTCGGCAAGCCGCCGAGAACGCCGCCGGCCATGCCGCCTCCACTGCCACCGGCGAAGCCCCCTGCGCGCATGGCCTTTGCGGCGGGGGCCGCGGGTGGTGGTGGAGCTTGCGCCGCACCCGAATAAATCGTCGGCGCGATCGCCTGATCTTCCGGCAACTCCGCCGTCTGCCGCGCAATATACTTCGGGTCGTACAACTCACTGATGAACGAAATCGGCTTGCCCGAAATCAAGGACATCCGCACATTCGTCCAATCCTCGCCCGTCGTGTTATCCACAATCGCCCAGCCTTCAAGAGTGGCCGGCTGATTCCCTTCCCCGAACAACAGCCGGTAACTCGATTTCCACGCCGGCATCGGCATAATATATTCGGCGCGCACATCGCGCGCTTTCGAATCCGTCGAATCGATATACACGCTGCGCTTGTCTTTCGAACGCGAACTGGTCAAGGCAGCCAGATAGTCCCGAAATTGTAACTGCAGCTTCGCATCCGTAAAATTAATCGCCGAAGCCGCCGAAAGATCCACATTGCGCAGCTCGCCCGAATCCATCAACAGGGTTAGCTGTTCATGCTCGGCGCGATCTTTATCGCCCGGCACCATGCGCGCCGAAACGATCTCGCCCGAAGTCTTCGTCGGTCCGAATTCCATCTCGATGCGCGCGCCCTTCAGCTGATCGAGCACCGCACTGAGCGGCTGCCCGTTGTTAATCCGAAAAGGAAATTCGTTGAGCTTCTGGTCGAGCGGGATGCTCGAGTCATAGCGGACGCCGGTCACCTTACCACCGTTGTCGTTGATGGTGAGCGACTTCAGCACGTCGTTCATTTCCTCGGCCTTGAAATCAAGGCGTGCCGATTCGCCGGGGCCGAGCGTACCGCCGCGCATGAAGTAGCCGACTCCGTGCTTATACAGCACCACTGTGCGAACGGGCAACTCGGCGGCAGGTAACAGCACCGCGCAAAGGATCAGAGCGACGAAGCTTCGGATGTCCATGTCTGGTAGACACCGCAGTTTCGTTGCCAGTTGCGTAAAGTTTCTTGTGGAGTGGCTATTTCGGTTGCGGGACGATGCGCAGATACGGTTTGGGAGCCTTCCAGCCATCCGGGAACTTCTGTTTCGCTTCCTCTTCCGGCACCGAAGGCAGAATAATCACATCCTCGCCATTCTTCCAGTTCACCGGCGTCGCCACTTTATGCTTCGCCGTAAGCTGCATGGAATCGAGTACCCGCAGCACTTCGTCGAAGTTACGGCCCGTACTCATGGGATAGACGAGCATCAGTTTTATCTTCTTATCGGGGCCGATGATAAACACCGTGCGTACCGTGGCGTTAGTGGCCGCCGTACGGCCTTCCGACGTAGTCCCGGCATCCGCCGGCAGCATGTCATACAACTTAGCTACTTTCAGGTCCGAATCGCCGATCATCGGGTAAGTAACCTTATAGCCCTGGGTTTCTTCAATGTCCAGCGCCCATTTGCCGTGGCTCGAAACCGGATCGACACTGAGGCCGATCACCTTGCAGTTACGTTTCGCGAATTCAGGCTGCAGGCGCGCCATGTAACCCAGCTCGGTGGTGCACACGGGCGTAAAATCCTTCGGGTGGGAGAACAGGATCGCCCAGCCGTCGCCGATCCATTCATGAAAGTCGATGGCGCCTTCCGTCGTCTCGGCTGTAAAATTGGGAGCTTCTTCGTTGATTCTGAGTGACATCAAAATCAGTTTACTCCGGGACGAACAGTGGATCCGCACCCGGAGGCACCGTTTTTTATCCTTGAATTCGTCCTAAAGGCGATATAAGCTACAGAGCGCCGGTGGCAGCGCGGCGCGACCGTTACAGAGTCACCGATGGAAAGGAACCAACCACGGACATGACGAAAATTCGATGGACATGCACGACGGTGACCTTGATGATGGCAGCGAGTGCAGCGCTTATGGGCCAGCAAAGCGCGGCGGGCAGAGGTGGGGCCGTCGCGGGCAGGGGCCCCACGGCTGAACCGAGCAATGGAACCGATCCAGCGGAAATTGCCGAGGGACTCAAGAAGCTGCAGCACGGTCCGCAGCTCCCCAACAAGCTTGTGGCCAACTGGCCGACCCTTGCCAAGGGCTACAACATGGGCGAGGCCACCGGCGTTGACATCGATAAGCAGGGCAACGTTTGGGTGGCCAATCGAGGCGCCTGGCCCGTCATGGAATTCGACAGGAGCGGCAAGATGCTGCAGGCCTGGACCCACGACGCCGTTCGCGTCACTGAAGGCACGGGCAAAGGCACGCACGGTCTGAAAGTCGACGTCAACGGCAACATCTGGCTGGGGGACGTCGACGGCCATGTGAACTTCAAGTTCAGTCCCGAAGGGCGTTTGCTGATGATCCTGGGCAGCCGCCAGGGGAGCCCCAGCGGTAACGACAGTAAAACGGGCTTCAATAAGCCGACCAATTTCTGGCCGCTGGCTAATGGGAACATGCTCATCTCAGACGGGTACGGCAACTCGCGCATCGTAGAGTTCACCAATGACGGCCACTATGTGCGTCACTTCGGCACGCACGGCGACGGCGTCGGACAGTTCAATCTTCCGCATGGCGTGACGGTGGATTCAAACGGCCGCATTTATGTGGCGGACCGCGCGAACTCGCGTATCCAGGTATTCGATAGCTCCGGCAAGTTCCTGGCGAAGTGGACCGATATCGGCCAACCCTGGGATGTCTACTATGCAGCGAAGGAAAATGCCCTTTACGTTGTCGATGGCAGATGGTGTCGCATCACGAAGGTGGACACCGAGGGCAAGGTGGTTGGAGAGCTGAGCCATTTTGGGCATGCGCCCGGCGAACTGGATTTCCCCCACGCTATCGCGGTCACGCCCGACGGCAGCGAGATCTATGTGGTGGAGATCAAGAACTGGCGCGTACAGAAATGGGCTCGCTGAGGCGGCAATAGCGACCTCGTTTAACTTTCCCCCCGCCCACGCTTCGGCGGCAGTGGAATTTCGATGAAATGATAACTTCCGGGCGTTGCCCCATCGACTTTAGCTGCGATCGCGGCAGAGTGGTCTCGTATCAAAGGCCAGATGTTGACCCGAGCACAACCAAGGCCCGGACAGAAAAGTGCGCACTCGGACGGGACATTCTTGTCAAACAGGATTCGCAACGCGACGGCTTTCGGCGTAGGCCAGGATCGCTTCAACGCGTTCTGGCGGAAGCTCGAGCTGCTCCGCGATCCGGCGACGCTCATGCCGTGGTCGAAGTTATCGACAATCGCACTTACCGGCATCCGCGTGCCGCGGAGCACCGCTTTGTACCCCAGGCCTGACTTCGACCCCCGGGCATGTCGACCAGTCGATTCCTTCTTTAGCGACCAAGGGGCCTCCCAGCCACCATCATTCCATGCTTTCGAGGGAAATGCCAGCCAGCAACTGCTGCCTCCCAAACGAGCCTTTTCTAATCCAGAGACGGCGCGTATCAGCACGCTAGAATTAAAAGTTACCCGCTTTTCCATGCCGCAGAAGCATAACAGGGTGGTCGCCATCTACCCGGGATCTTTCGACCCCATCACCACCGGCCATCTCGACGTGATCGAGCGCGGCTCGCGTTTATTCGATCGCATGATCGTCTCAATTCTCCATAACGAATCCAAGGCGCCGCTTTTCAATGTCGAAGAACGCGTGGAGATGCTGCGGGAGGCGGTGCGCCCTTTCCCCAACGTGGAGGTGGATTGCTTCCACGGGCTGCTCGCCGATTACGCTCTCTCGCGCAATGCCAGCGTGATCCTGCGCGGCATCCGGGCTATTTCGGATTACGAGAACGAACTGCAGATGGCATTGATGAATCGGCGCCTGCAGCCGGGCCTCGAAACGGTTTTTCTTCTCGCCGGGGAAGCTTTCTCGTTCATCAGTTCACGGCTGGTGAAGGAAGTGATCGGCCTCGGCGGAAACATCGCGGGACTCGTGCCGCCGCTGGTCGAAGAGCGATTACGCGAACGGCTCAGAAAAAACACATGACACCAACGTTAGAAGCAACCAAACCCAAGCCCATCGTGACGGCGGATCGCATTGCCGCCATCAGCGTTTCTTCCACCATGAAGGTTATGGCGGATGCCGATAAGCTGCGCCGCGAAGGAGTCGACGTGGTCGATTTCAGCGCCGGCGAGCCCGATTTCCCGACTCCCGATAACATCAAGCAGGCCGCCGTGCGCGCGCTTGAGCAGAACTTCACCAAGTACACGCCCGCCGGTGGTACGGCCGAAACCAAACAGGCCGTCGTCGATCGCCACAAAACCGAATTCGGTACCGATTACAAGATTTCCGAGTGCATTATCACCGTGGGCGGCAAGCACGTGCTGTTCAATTACACGCAGGCGCTGGTCAATCCCGGCGATGAAGTAATCATCCCGGTGCCGTACTGGGTCACTTACAAGGACATCGTGAATTACGCGGGCGGCAAGTGCGTCTTCGTCGAGACGGACGAAAAAGAAGGCTTCACCCTGACCGCCGCCATGGTGGAGCGCAACATCACCCCGAAGACGCGCATCGTGATCGTCAATTCGCCCAGCAATCCGTCGGGCGCGGTGATGGCGGATGCGGAGTTCGAAAAGCTCTACCACATCACAGCGAAGCGCGGCATCTTCCTGCTGACCGACGAGTGCTATTCCCACTTCCTCTACGACGGGAAACCGTATTCGGTCGCATCGATAGCCAATTCCAAGCCCACCGTGCTGGTGGCGGGGACGGTATCGAAGACTTATGCCATGACGGGTTGGCGCATTGGCTACGGGCTGGCGCCGGAGCCCATTATCGGCGCCATGCTGAAATTGCAAAGCCACTCGACGTCCAACCCGACTTCATTCGCTCAGAAAGGCGCCATTGAAGCCCTACGCGGTCCGCAGGATTCCGTTCCCGAGATGCTGGCCGAGTACCGGCGACGCCGCGATTTCGTGATTCCGCGCCTGCGCCAGATCCCGGGTGTCGAATGCTCCATGCCCGCGGGCGCCTTTTATGCCTATCCCAATCTGCGCGGCGCGCTGGACCGCGGCGGCATAAAAACGCCTCTGGAATTCGCCGATCGTCTGCTCAAGGAAGCGAGCGTAGCGGTGGTTCCCGGGGAAGCCTTCGGGACCGACGACCACGTGCGCATCTCCTACGCGACCTCCATGCATGAACTGGAACGCGGCCTCGACCGCATCCACAAGTTCGTGGAGAAACTCGGCTGATGCGCTTAGCCACCACGCCTCACGAAAAGGTGTGGGGATCGCCGCATACGGAACCCTGGTATCGGAATTCTGAGCGCCGCCGCATCGGGGAAGTCTGGTTTCGCGCCTCGGATGAAGTGCCACTCCTGGTAAAGTTCCTATTTACTACCGGTAAACTTTCCGTGCAGGTTCACCCTGGCGACGACTACGCCCGGGAACACGAAAACTCGCGTGGCAAGACGGAAATGTGGCATGTCCTGCGGGCCGAGGAGGGCGCCCAGGTCGCGCTGGCCCCACTTGGACGGATTACGCCCGAACGTCTGCGCGAAGCTTCATTGTCGGGCGAGATCGAGCACCTGCTGCGTTGGGTTCCGGCCCATGCCGGAGACACATTTTTCATCCCCGCCGGAACCATTCATGCGCTGGGGGCCGGCCTGATTCTGTGTGAAGTGCAGCAGCTTTCGGATGTGACGTACCGCCTCTACGACTACGGCCGTGCCGCCGGCGGCGAACCGAGGAAACTGCATCTGGACGAAGGCCTGGCGGTGGCGCATTGCGAGCCGTACGAGGGCCGTGTAAAGGCCGTGCCGCTGGGCGGGGGCCGTGAATTGCTGGCCGAATGCGACTATTTCCGCACGGAGCGGCTGGTCGTGAAGGGCTCCGCGCAGTGCCCCGCCCCGGTCAAAAACACGCTGTATATCGCGCTCGAAGGCGAGGGCGAGATCGGCGGCCAGACTTTTCGCGCGGGTGAAGGATTTGAAGTGGTCGCGGGCGACGGCCCGTTCCGGATATCGAGCCCAGCCGCCACATTTCTGATTACCGCGGAGCCATGATCTGCCGTACCAGCGATACGGTTGCCGAGCCTCCCGGCGCGACCGTCACCGGGACACCCGGACCGGCATGTTGCCGCATCCAATCGGGCTCGGCATATTCCACCATCCGAACATCGTCAAACGCGTAGGCGAGGTAGTCGCCGGGTGGAACGGTGCCGATTTTGAAACTGCCATCAGCTTCGCTGCGCGCCTGCAGAGGCGAAAGATTGCCGCGCAGCAGCATAATCTGCGCGGATACCGGTTTGCCGTCGGCGTTGGCGACACTGCCTTCGAGACTGCCCCCATCGTCCCCGAGGGCAATTTCAATGGGACCGGACGAAGTGCCGATGATGAACTCTTCGCCGCGCACATCACGGCCGTCGAGACTGACGGATTGAACGTACCAGGGTTCCGCTGGCGAGATTGCGTCGATGCGGTATTTGCCCGGTGCGATGGCGGACCATTCGAGTTTATTCTCCGAGGAATCCCGTTCCGGAATCCCTACATAGAATCCCGGGTCCGACGGAATCAGATTCACGTTCAGCCTGAAGTCGTCCGGCAGCTTTCCGCTGGCTGCGCGGATTACGGCGTCCACCGTGACGCTGGCGACGAAGGTGAGCGCAACGCCCTCGACATCCGACGCCCCGACGTTGACCTCGGCGTTGGCCAGCCGCGACGATCCATCCACCAACGCGAGGCCCTCCACGACATACGCGCCGGGAAGCACGCCGGCGAAGTCGAAAGTACCGCCCTTCACGATTTGCGAAGCTTGTCCCGTCACAGGCCCATTGGCGATCGAGACTTCGATGCGCGCACCCGCCGGCACCCCCGTTACAGTGCCGCGTACGTGAACGCCTGGAACGGCGGGAAGGTGGAAGTCCTCGCGTCTATCCTGAGCCGCCTCCATGGGAAGAGCTGGACTGCAAGTCTCGCCATACGCGACAGGGCCGCCGCCGCCCACCGGGTAAGTCACCCTGCTTGATCGCGCGCACAACATATAACTGCCAGCCGCCAGCGATGAGGCGCGATACTCGCCCGCCGCGTTGGCATTGATCGACCCGTAACTGCCCATCACCCGCTTCCCGCGTTGCACCACGGATTTGAAGATCCGCACCTCAGCCCCGGCGATCGGGTCGCCCGCATCGTCCAGCACCTTGCCGAAAACGGCGGCTTCCGGAGTCATACGGATCGAGCCAGCTTCGACAGTGACATCGAGGAAACCGGCGTGGCTGACCGTGAACCGCTTTACGTCGCACGGGATAGCGGCGATTCTCCACCGACCCGCGCTGTCGGTCGACGCACCGTTATCTTTTCCGGCGACCACCTGCGCATGTGCAATCGGAGTACCGGTCAGCGCATTCATCACGGTTCCCTCGGCGGTGCAGTCTTCACCTTGTCCGGCAGCGAAACCAGCCATCATCATGGCGATGAGAAAAACGCGCATACCCTTCACCCTACAATAAATTTCATGCACGTCTATGCTTGAGATAAAACATGCTTGAGATAAAACATAGTTGAGATCAGGCATGGCTGAGATCAAGGCCCTCCTGACCGAACAGCCCAACCCCGACACCGAACGCATCGCTACGCTTCCGACTCTCGATATGCTGCG
The DNA here is from genome assembly GCA_963719785.1 of Terriglobia bacterium. Classification (GTDB taxonomy): domain Bacteria; phylum Acidobacteriota; class Terriglobia; order Bryobacterales; family Bryobacteraceae; genus BOG-234. The sequence continues at coordinate 72,898 of CAVRCX010000012.1, read as the reverse complement.
TGTAGTCAACGGGGAAGATCGTAAGGTCGCCGATGCGGTCGCGGTCGAATTGCCGAACATCGCGCGCGCGGTGGATGCGATTGTCGCGGCGTTCCGCAATGGCGGGCGGCTTTTTTACATCGGCGCCGGCACCAGCGGACGGCTGGGTGTTCTCGATGCCGCGGAATGTCCGCCCACTTTCAATGTGCCGCCGGATCTGGTGCAGGGCATCATCGCGGGCGGCGAATCCGCGTTGTCCCGAGCCACTGAAACCACTGAGGACGATCCGGCAATCGGTGTTTGCGATTTGCAGGCACGGGGCTTCCGCGCGGCTGACGTGCTCTGCGGAATCGCCGCCAGCGGGCGCACTCCTTATGTGCTGGGCGCCATCGATGAGGCCAATCGCCTGGGCGCGACGACGATTGGGATCAGTTGCACGCCGGATTCGGAACTGGCGCGGCGTGTCAAGATAGCTATCACGCCTCTGCCCGGTCCCGAAGTAATCGCCGGCTCTACGCGTTTGAAGGCAGGCACGGCAACGAAACTGGTCCTCAACATGCTCACTACCGGCGCATTCATCCGCAGCGGCTATGTCTGGAGCAATCTGATGGTCAACGTACAACCGAAAAATTCCAAGCTGCTGGACCGCGCAAAACGAATCATCGGCACGGCCACCGGCGTCTCATACGAAGAGGCGGGGCGGATGCTGGAAGCGGCGGGGAACAACGTGCGGACGGCAATTACACAGTGGGAAGAGAAAAAATTATGAAGTTGGTGGGAAAAGGAATAGAAGGTAAGAGCAAATAATGGATAAGTTCGTTATTGAAGGCGGCACACCGCTCCACGGCTCGATACCCACCAGCGGATCGAAGAACTCCGCATTGCCCGCGCTCGCCGCGGCGCTGCTTACCGACGGCACCGTGGTGCTTGACCGCATCCCGCGGGTGCGCGATATCCGCACCATGGAACGGCTGCTGATCGATATCGGATCGGAGATCCAGGTCGACGAAGAACGCGTGACTATCAAGACCGCGAAGATCGTATCGCCAGAAGCGCCCTATGAACTGGTGAAGACCATGCGTGCGTCCAGCCTGGTGCTCGGCCCGTTGGTAGCGAGGGCAGGCCGCGCGCGTGTTTCCATGCCAGGCGGATGCGCCATCGGCGCGCGTCCTATCGACTTTCATCTGGCCGGTCTCAAACATCTGGGCGCGGAGATTTCCCAGGAGCACGGTTATATCGAGGCCGTCGCGCCTAATGGGTTGAAGGGCGCGCACATCGTCTTCGATCGCATCACGGTCACGGGGACCGAGGACATCCTGATGGCCGCGGTGCTGGCGGATGGCGAAACCGTGATTGAAAACGCCGCGCGCGAGCCGGAGGTAACGGACCTCGCCGCCCTGCTGGTGAAGATGGGCGCGAACATCGAAGGTGCGGGCACCAGCCGCATCGTCGTCCACGGCGTCGCGAAACTCAATGGCGCTACGCATCAGATTATCGCCGACCGCATTGAGGCCGGAACCTTCGTGGTGGCCGGCGCCATTACCGGCGGCGACATCCTGGTGACCGGCTGCATTGCCGAACATCTGGGAGCGCTGATCGAAAAACTGACGCAGACCGGCGTGGATGTCGCGGTGGTCGATCCCACAACCATTCGCGTCCACGGCAACGGGGCATTGCATCCGGTGGATATGACAACCGAAGAATATCCGGGTTTCGCCACCGACCTGCAGGCGCAGTACATGGCGCTGATGACGCAGGCCGACGGCATCTCCATCGTTACCGAGACCATCTTCGAAAACCGCTTCATGCACGCTCAGGAACTGATGCGCATGGGCGCCAATATCCGCATCGACGGCAGGACTGCTATTATCGCGGGGCGCAGCCGGCTTACCGGCGCGGGCGTGATCGCATCCGACCTGCGGGCCAGTGCGTCGCTGGTGCTGGCGGCCATGGTGGCGCGCGGGGAGACGGTGATCGACCGCGTTTACCATATCGACCGCGGCTACGAAAAAATCGAGGCTAAACTTTCTGCTGCGGGCGCGCACATCAAACGAGTAGAGTAGATACGAATGGCGCACAATCCCGGATTCCTCAACCTGGTCAATGACGCGAAAACGCGTATCAAAGAAGTCGATATCGACGGCTATAAGCGGATGCTCGACAAGGGCGAGCCAGTAGTCCTGGTGGATGTTCGCGAGGACCACGAGTGGAGCGCCGGGCACGTTAAGGGCGCGGTGCACATGAGCAAGGGAACCATTGAGCGAGACGTGGAAGCGAAGTATCCGGATAAAGACGTGAAGCTGGTGCTCTATTGCGGCGGCGGATTCCGCTCCGCACTGGCGGCGGATAATCTCGTAAAGATGGGTTACAGCGAAGCCACTTCACTCGATGGCGGCTGGCGAGTCCTTAAGGAATCCGGCCTCCCCCTCGAATAGTGGGGCATTTCGATCTGGCCGCGCCTATTCTTAACGGGCGCAGCGGAATCCCATATCCCGGTGCGCAGTCTCCGGTAGAGCCCACAGTCGATTCGAGACGCGCAAATCCCGCGCCGGGTTGAAGAATGATGCCCCCCGCAGAATCCTCATTTTCGGATTGGCCTCATAACTATCCTGCACCCACTCCCAAACATTGCCCAGCATGTCGTACAGGCCGAACGCATTAGGTTTTTTCTCCCAGACGGGGTGAGTTCGATCCTGGCTGTTGCCGTCATACCAGGCGATCGATTCGAGTGGACCGTAGCGCGAAGCAGCCGATCCTGCGCGCGCCGCGTACTCCCACTCCGCCTCCGTCGGCAGCCGCATCCCGATGGCCGCACAGTAACGTTGCGTGTCGTTCCAACTGACCTGGTCGACCGGGAGCGAAGGCCCGCGATAGCGGCTCGGATTCGTCCCCATCACCCGTAACCAGGCCTGCTGCGTGACCAGCGTCTGCCCGATCTGAAAGCCTTTCGCGACTGTGACCTTGTGACGCGGAGGTTCCCATGCGAAGCATTCCGTATCGCCCATGGAGCATCCCATCTCGTAGGCGCCCGGAGGGATTGGGACGTAGGTCAGGCCGTCACCATGAGCAGCTGTCAGCCCAGCCAATGCCAACAGAACGAAAGCGGTCATCCCAACACCACGCGCTGGTCGCCCTCCCGCCGGGTGACGTGGACGCGGTCGAGGTACTCCAGCAGCGGGATCGCGTATTTCCTCGACACGCCGGTCCATTCCTTAAACGCGAGTACGGCGAACCGCTCTCCCTTCCGCGCGCGCAGTGTTTCCCGCAGCCCCGCTAAGGCGGACGCATGCAGCACCAACTCGTCCGAGATTTTTACCAGCTTGCCTTCACGCAACAGGATCTGCAGAATGGAACGCGCGCGGCCCGCTTCGAGTTGCGACAACTTCAGCACATCCTCGACCGCGGGCACCGCCAGCCCCGCGCTCTCGAAGGCCGTCTCGATGGCGGCGCGCGCCTGCTCCTCATCCACCTTCAGAACCACGCGATGGCTGCGCAGCCTGACCACTTCGCCATCCTGCACCAGTGCCGCGTTCGTAGCCAGAATGTGGTCGAAAATCTCGGCCGAGGCGTCTGGCATAGCGCGGCCTTTCAGATCCTGCTTCTGAATTCCCGGCAGCAGCGAATGCTCGCGATGAAACTGCCGCACCGCCGCGGTCAGCTGCTCTTTCAACTCAACGGCGCGTGCCGTGGCGATCAGCCATCTTCCCGCCGATTCGAGTGCAGGGGACTTCGGTATCTCGCGAATCCCGGTCAATGCGATCAGCCGGGCTTCTTCCATGCCGTTGGGCTGTTCGGCCACCAGCAACTCCACCCTCGCGCGCGCATCGCCTTCGAGCAGGGCAGTCAGACGCGCAGACAGATATTTGCGGCACGCAATGTCCACCACCACGCCGCCGCCGATGGTCACCACCGGCGAGAACATCCGTATGATGAAGCGATCGCCGGGCAGCACCAGGGCGGGTTCCCGCAGGACGATGCGCGCCCATGCCGATTCGCCCGGTTTCAATCTGGCGCGTTTATCGAGCAGCCGCACCTCCGCCTCAATCCCGGCCGCTCCGATGTGCAGGTGCACCGGTGCGCCGGTCTTCAGCGGCTTCGCCGAGGGCAGCAGATCCAACCGGCAATCGAACCTCGCCACCGGAGTGAAGACGCCCGCTTCACTCAGCACCATGCCGCGCTCGATCTCGGCCGGCTCGATATCGGCCAGATTGACGGCCGTGCGTTCTCCGGCACGCGCACGTTCGGCCGCTTCACCGTAGACGTGCAATCCGCGCACGCGCAAACGCCGGCCTGTGGGATAGAGTTCGACCTCCTGTTCTCGCCGCAGCGTGCCCGATACCAGCGTGCCGGTCACCACCGTGCCGAAGCCCTTCATGGTGAAGGCGCGATCGATGGGCAGACGAAAAAATCCCGCAGCGCTTTTCTCCCGTACCGCTTTGGCGCCTGCTTCGAGCTCCCGGCGTAATTCCCCCAGACCCGCGCCGGTGGTGGAACTCACCGCGACTTTGGGCGCGTTTTCGAGAAACGAGCCCGCCACAAACTCATCCACTTCGAGCCGCACCAGTTCGAGCATGTCGGGATCGGCGAGGTCGGCCTTGGTCAGCGCGATCACACCGGCCTGCACGCCGAGCAGGCGGCAGATATCGAAGTGCTCCCGCGTTTGGGGTTTGATCGATTCGTCGGCGGCGACGATCAGCAGCACCAGGTCGATGCCGGACGCGCCCGCCAGCATATTGCGCACGAAGCGCTCATGGCCGGGGACGTCGATAAAACCCAGCCGGATATCCTTCGTAAGCTGCAGGTGGGCAAATCCGAGGTCGATGGTGATCCCGCGGCGCTTCTCTTCGGCCAGGCGGTCGGCATCGGTTCCGGTGAGCGCTTTGACCAGCGCCGTCTTGCCGTGGTCGATGTGACCGGCCGTACCTATGATAATGTTCCTCATCCGGGGTCTATGGCTAGTACACCATTGGTTGGCATCCGGATCGGGTCGAAGCCCCGTCGTATGGTGACGAGAAGCGTCACCAGCAAGAGGATAATGAGATTTCATGCGATATTTCCTGAGCGGCCGTCAACCTTCCGGTGCGCGCCTGCTCCTCATCGAAAGCGGCTCCCGATCCCTTGCCGAAAACCTGCTCCCGCACCTCACCGCATCCTGGGCCAGCCAATATCCGATCGACCTCGTAACCTGCTACGGAGGCCTCCCCGCCGGTTTCCCACCCGATACCAAAGTCTTCCGCGTAACCGACTACGGTGCGCCCGGCCAGTGGCGCGAACTCGTCCGCGAACTCCAATCGCGCGACTACGCCTACACCGGCATGATCTGTTCGGCCGAGCCCATCATGACCAAGTGGAAATGGCTGATCGCCTTGCGCATCCCGGCCAAGGTTTTCATCGTCAATGAGAACGGCGATTATTTCTGGCTGCATCGCGAGAACGCCGCTCTCATCCGCGAATTCGCCCTTGTCAGGATGGGCCTTGAAGGAGCGGGAGCCATCCGCACGTTCGGCAGGCTGCTGCTGTTCCCCTTCACCCTCCTCTTCCTGATGGTCTACGCCATCGCGGTGCACGCCCGCAGAAAACTGCGCACGTTATAACAAAAACATACCTTATGAAACTAATCCAAATCGCCAAGACGGGCGGCCCCGAAGAAATGCAGTTGATCGACGCCCCCATACCGTCGCCCGGTCCTAACCAAGCCCTCGTCAAGGTCGCCGCCAGCGGAGTCAACTTCATCGACGTCTACTTCCGCATTGGCCTCTACAAAGCGGACCTCCCGTTCACACCCGGTAACGAAGCCGCCGGCACAGTGGAAGCCGTAGGCCCTGGCGTCACCGATCTCAAGCCCGGCGACCGCGTAGCCTACGCCATGCACCGCGGCTCCTATGCCGAATACACGGTGGTGCCCGCCGCGGTTCTCGTTAAACTCCCCGACAGCGTCGATTTCCCAACCGCGGCCGCCGCCATGCTCCAGGGCATGACCGCGCACTATCTCACTCACTCCACCTTCCCCCTCAAGACGGGCGACACATGCCTGATCCACGCCGCCGCCGGAGGAGCGGGGCGTCTTGCCGTGCAGATGGCCAAAATGCTGGGCGCAACGGTTTACGGAACCGCCGGCACCGATGAAAAGGCCGCCATCGCCAAATCCGCCGGCGCCGATGAGGTGATTGTCTACACTCGCCAGGATTTTGTGGAAGAAGTCAAACGCCTCACCGGCGGCAAAGGCGTCGACGTGGTCTACGACTCTGTAGGATTGAGCACGTTTCTCAAGGGCCTGGATATCATCCGGCCACGCGGAATGATGGTATTGTTTGGGCAGTCGAGTGGCGCTGTAGCGCCCTTCGACCCATCGATTCTGAATCAGAAAGGATCTTTGTTCCTGACCCGGCCCAGCCTCGCGCACCACTGCCTTACGCGCGAAGAACTACTCTGGCGCTCGGGCGATGTACTGGGATGGATCGCTTCCGGAAAACTTGAGCTGCGCATCGATAAAACTTATCCGCTTGCCGACGCCCCGCAGGCGCATCGCGATCTCGAAAGCCGCCGCACCGCCGGCAAGCTCATCCTTATCCCCTAGCCGCATAATGCCATGAGCCTGCAATCGCGCCTGACGCTGTGGGCCATCGCACTGACGGCCGTAATTGTCAGCATCGTCTCCATACTCGATCTGTCTTCCGAGGTCACCAGGCAATTCGCCTCCACCCGCCACGATTCAGAGTTCGTGCGCCAGTTCGCCGAGGAATTCGTCAAACATTCCATTGACCGCGATACTTCTTCCCCCACTCCGCGCGATGCCATCCTGAAGGATGCCCCGGTCTTATCCGCGGAGTTGGTGCAGGCCATGACTTCCATGCGCCCGCTCGTCGAAATCGCCGTGTGCGACCCCACCAGGCACATCATCGGCGACAGCTTCCTCAATAAGATCGGCGGCGCTTGTCCCGATTTTCCCGATTGGAACCGCGCCATCGACCGCCACAGCTGGTTCGACCGCCTGCGCATCCTTTGGGAGGACAGCAATAACTACGAAGTCTCCGATACCGTGGACGACGCGGTTTCCGGCGCGCCCGTTTTTCTGCTGGCCCTGGTGCTGCGCCCGCAGATCATGCGCAATGAACTGGCGCCGGTTCTGAAGACGCACCTTACCATCTCGGCGCTCGCCGTCATGGGCGCCATGCTGGCGGCGTTTCTGTTCTCCAGTTTCGCCTTGCGGCCGCTGGGAAAGCTGGGCCACATGGTCGATCTCATCGCCAAAGGTCAATACGAATCGCCCGTCGAGCCTGCCACTCCCACCAACGGGAAAGAGCCACAGGACGAGTTCAACATCGTCGCTTCCAAAGTCAGTATGCTGGGCCAGCAGTTGCGCGGCGCCCATGCCGAGTTTTCCGATCTCAAAACCAACGTCGAGCGCCTGCTCGAAGAACTCGAAGACGCGGTGCTGATCTTCGCGCGCGACCGCCGACTGATCGCGGCCGCCGGCGCTGTGGAACGTTTCCTCGGCCGCTCTCCCGATGCCCTGATGGGACTTACCATCAACGATCTTTTTCCGTCCGGTACTCCGCTGGGGCTGTTTCTGTCGCAGGCCGTGCAGACCGGCCGCATCCTGCGCAACCGCCGCGTTCCGCTGGAACCCGATGCCTCCGGGCATGCACGATTCGCATTGCTGTCGGTCGAATTCCTCGAATCGAGCGCCGCCGGAGGCATGCTGGTGCGCCTGCGCGATCCGGAGGCCACCCGCCAGATCGGCCGCCAACTGCAGACCGCCGACCGCTTGTCCGCCATCAGCCGGCTTACCAAAGGCGTGGCCCATGAAGTCAAGAATCCGCTCAACGCCATCCTCATGCACGTGGAACTGGCGCGCATGAAACTGGCCCATCAGGACTACGATCTCGATCCGCAGATGGACATCATCACCAGCGAAATCATGCGGCTCGATCGCGTCGTCAAGACCTTCCTCGATTTCACACGCCCCGTTCAGCTGAACCTCAGCGACATGCGTCTGCGCGACCTGATGGAGGAGATCGCCAGCCTCGCGCGCCCGCAGGCCGCCGCTGCCGGCATCGAGATCGTCGAGCAGATCCAGGTGGAAGATTCCACTATTACGGTCGACGTCGACCTGCTTAAACAAGCCGTGCTCAATATCGTGGTGAACGCCATCGAGGCCATGCCGGACGGCGGCATGCTGCGTTTCGAAGCTGTGCTCAAAGGCGACGACGCCGAAATCCGCATCACCGACTCGGGCCCCGGAATCCCTCCCGACGTGAAGGAGAAGATTTACGATCTCTACTTCACCACCAAAGAGCATGGGTCGGGAATCGGGCTGGCCATGACCTTCCGCATTGTCCAGCTGCACGATGGCACCATCGATTTTGCGAGTGAACCGGGGCAAGGGACCACGTTCGTGCTGCGCTTTCCGGTCTCGGTGGCAGTGGCGTGAGACCCGCTGTTTCAGCTGCGTTAAGTTTGCATTTGATGCTGCTGGCAAGTTGCGCGCGACAGCCGCCGAAAGTCGCCGCCACGCCGGCTCCGCCGCAGCCTGCGCCGCCAGCCCCGCGCGTCTATCCGCAAAATGTGGAGCACGCGCCGCCTGCGCAACCCATACCGCCCGATGCGGTACCTGCGCTCTCTCGCGGAGGACTCGCCATCGCACCCGAGCCGGAAACCGCGCCTGCACCGCCGGTGATCGTGCGGCGGCCCGCAGCCACCGCGCCAGCCCGACCTGGAGCCGCGCCAACGCCTGAACCCGAGACTCCGCCCGCCGTCGCCGCCACGCCCGCCCGGCCGCCTTCGGCCCTGCAGAGCCGTAACGACCGAACAAGGAATCGAGCAGCTATCGAAGCGCAAATCAGCCAGACGGCAGCCGACCTCAGACAGCTGAAATCCCGCGCACTCCCAGCGGCCGCTAATGACGACCGCGAGCGGGCGACCTCCATGCTCGACCTCGCCCGCAAGGCCGTCGCGCGGGGAGATCTGCGCCAGGCCGACGATCTCTCCAGCCGCGCTGCTATCCTGGCAAAGACACTTCTGCATGCCAACTAAATCCATTGCGGACCAACGGCGCCGGAACGCGGCCGCCCGGCTTGAGGAGCCCAAACTCGACGCACTGATGGTCTCCAGCCCGCACAATGTCCGCTACCTGACGGGCTTCACCGGAAGCAGCGGCGCCGTGTTGCTCTATCGGGATGGCCATGCGGTGCTCTACACCGATCCGCGCTACGCCTTGCAATCGCACCAACAGGTCGATTGCCAGGTAAAGATTGCCAAAGGCCCGCTGGTGCGTGCCATTCAACGGGATATTCGCAGGTCCGTGCCGGCGCGCGTCGGCTTCGAACAGGACCACCTCACTGTGGGCCAACTTGAAGCGCTCAAAAAAGACCTCCCGATGCGGGCCGAGTTGGTGCCGGTCACCGGCATCGTCGAAGGCCTCCGCATGGTGAAAGACGCGGGTGAGATCGCGCTCATTCGCGCATCCGTAAACACCAATTCACGCGCTCTCGAGAAGGCCCTGAAGCGCCTCAAGCCTGGCATCACCGAAGCGGAACTTGCCGCCGAAATCGATTACCAGAGCCGGAAACTGGGGGCCGAAGCGCCCGCCTTCGATACGATCGTCGCCGCCGGGGCGCGCGCTGCCCTGCCCCACGCCCAGCCCGGCGCGGAAAAAATCCTGCCGGGCATGCTTCTCATCGATATGGGCGCGTTCCAGGAGGGCTATGCCAGCGATATGACGCGCATGGTTTATCTCGGCTCGGCGCCGCTGAAATACCGGCGCGCCTACCGGGCCGTGCTCGAAGCGCAGGCGGCGGCCATCGATACGGTAAAGGCCGGAGCGAAGACGAGTGCCGTCGACAAGGCCGCCCGCGTGGTCCTGCAGGGTTACGGTCTGGACCGCGAATTTGTACACTCCACAGGCCACGGGCTGGGCCTCGAGATCCATGAAGCGCCGCGTCTTGGCCGCAAGGACAAGACAAAACTCGAAGCCGGGATGGCTATCACCATCGAACCCGGCATCTACATGGAGGGTTGGGGCGGCATTCGCATTGAAGATACCGTTCTTGTGACACAGAACGGCTGCGAGATCCTGACCCCGACGAGCAAGGAATTGCGCGAGATTTAGATTCAATCCTCCTCGAGCACGCAGACATCCCGCAGGTTGCGATATTTCTCGGCGAAGTCGAGACCGTAGCCGACTACGAATTCGTCGGGAATCCTAAAGCCAACGTACGCCACGTCGACCGGGCGAACGCGGCGCTCCGGTTTATCCAATAATGCGGCGATGCGCACCGATTTCGGTTTGCGCGTTTTCAAAAGCGCCGTCAGATAATGCAGGGTCACGCCGCTGTCGATAATGTCTTCGACGATCAGCACGTCGGCGCCTTCGAGCGAGATATCAAGATCCTTCGTGATCCGTACTTCGCCGGAACTGGTTCGCTCTTTTCCATAGCTCGCGATTCCCATGAAGTCGATGAACGCGTCGCGATCGATGGCGCGGGCGAGGTCCGCCAGAAAGAAGCATGCGCCCTTCAGGATGCAGATCAGGTACAGGGTTCCGTCGGGATAATCGGCGGTAATCTGCGCGCCGATCTCGCGAATGCGCGCCTGGATGGTTTCTTCCGAGAGCAGGGGGCGGAGAGACATTAACGCTATTGTAGGGCGCTCACGCGAAAGAGATCGTCCGCGGCGGTCAGTACGGTCCATTGCAGACGCTGCGCCAGATCCTTCCTTTGGGCGAGGAAGGTGCGGACTATTCCGGCGGCCTCGGGAGAGCGGTGGCCCCAGAGCGCCGCGTCCATCCAGCGCTGCGGGAAAAAGATATCGCCAGTGCGTTGGACTTCGGGCAGCAATTCCAGGCTTGGCTGTATGAATCTCACGGCCTCCGCCGCACGCAATGGGTGATTCAGATAATGCAGCGATTCGATTGCCCAGGGCTCGTGACGGCGGTTCGCGAGTGTTCGAAGGCGCTGAAACGCCTGGTCGCGAATGGCGGGGTCGGCCGAGAGAGCGGGCATCGTAAATTCGAAACGCGCCTTGCGATCTGGGTTCACGGTGCGATCCCTCTGTGCCTTGAGGATGGCTTGCGAATCAGGTACGCCGCGGACCGCCAGTTCGAGGGCCATAGCGATCTCGTCCGTTTCCGCCAGCGGTAAACCCTCAATCTTTTCTTCTCGTTTCCACACGCGCTCCAGCCAGTCGAGTCCCGCGGGAGTCAATGCGGTATCGCGAAAAGCGGCGAACCAGGCTGCCTTCTGGCTGGCGGTCTTTGCGCGCGATAGTCCTTCGTGCAGAAACGCTTCGAGGCCGGGCGCTCGGGCGACGCGATCGCTCTGCGAAAGGAATAACCAAAACGCGCGCGAAAGATCGCCGAGCACCAGTTGCGCGTTCTGCTCGTCGTCTTCGAGCGGGAGAGCACGTGTGATCAGACTGAGAAAGTCAGTCGCGGTCACGGTCCCTTCGAGCAGTTCTTCCCAAATATCGACCCAGGCGCTGCCGCGTGTCAAAGGATCGTGGATGTCCTGCAGATGGTCAAGAAGATAACGGCGCGTATCCGCATCCAGAACGAACAGCCCATATCCCAGGCCTTCGCCGTTCGGAAGCACGTAGAGTGGACGTGGGGCGCCGCGAGCTTCAACAACTTCTGTTGAGTGGCCGGTCACGGATACCGGAGCGACGTCCGCGCGATCCTGATAGCCGAGGACCACCTTAAGACGCTCCGGCCAGACCAATCCCCGGTGCAGCGGATCGCTTTGCGTCAACGACAGCCGGGAAGACAGTTCGGTCCTGAACACCGGACGCCCGCGCTGCTCCACCCAAACGCGGCTCCAGTCCGAGACGTTCTGCCCCGACCGCATATCGAAAATATGGACCAGATCCAGCCAGCTCGCGTTCGAAAACGAATAGCGCTTCAGATACTCGCGCAGGCCGTCGCGGAATCCCTGCTCACCCACCATCAGCTCCAGTTGGCGAATCACGACCGGCGCTTTGTCGTAAATAATGTTTCCGTATAATGTGCCCGCCTCATTGAGATTGGCAAGTGGCTGCCGGATGGGATTGGCGCCCGCCGTGCGATCGACGCTGTACGCGGCCGGATAATGCGCCAGCAGAAACCGCAGATCGTGATTCACGTTGGGGAAAGACGGGTTGACGATTTTGGCCGCCATGAAATTGGCCATCACTTCTTTCATCCATACATCGTTAAACCAGCGCATGGTGACCAGATCGCCGAACCACATATGGGACGTCTCATGCGCAATAGTGCTGGCCCGCGACAGCAGCTGATTCTGCGTCGCCGATTCGTCCAGCATCATGCTCGATGCGTTATAGAGAATGGCGCCGGCGTGCTCCATGCCGCCGAACTGAAATGCCGGGATGAGCACGAAATCGAACTTTCCCCAGGGATAGGGAATGCCCGTGTACTCTTCGAGCCATTGAAGCGCATGGGCATGCAGATCGAACAGCGCGTCACGATTGCGCGCAACTTTCTGCGCATCCGTTTCGCGATGGAACATGCGAAAAGTCCGGCCGCTACGCGTCGCCGTCTCGATGCTGAAGCGGCCCGCCGCGAAGGCAAACAGGTAAGTGGGCAGCGGCGCCGTTTCGGCAAAACGAACCCGCACGATTCCGTCTCCGGCAGCAACCCGGTCCATCTCGGCGCCATTCGCAACCGCTTGCCACGCCGAGGGAATTTCGAGCGTCAGCGCGTAATGCGCCTTGAGATCCGGCTGATCGAAACAGGGGAAGGCAAGGTGCGCTCGCGCGGGCACGAACAGCGTGTAGAGAAAATCGTCGTTGCGATTGAGCGGCTCGTCACCGGCGACGAACTCGACGGCAATTTCGTTCTCACCGGCTTTAACAGCGGCCGCGGGAATTGTTAAATGGCCGTTAGCAAATACCGCCTCGACCGGCTTGCCGCCGACGCGAAGGCTGCCTATGCGGTCGCGCGGCTGATCGAAATCCAGCACCACGCGGCCGGGCGTGCGCAGTTTCAGGCGGATGGTCGCCGAGCCCCGAATGGGTTCGGTTTTTCGTTCCGGGATCCGGAAGGAAATGTCGTATTTGATTGCCGAGATGTTGGCGCTGCGTTCGCCTGCCAACGCCTCGGAAATACCCGGTCCCGGCGGAGGAGGCGCAGTCGCGGCGGAGGCGTTGGCAATGATCATGGCCGAGAGTAATACCAACAGGTCTGCGTGGGGCAGGTTGGCTATCGGCCTCCCCCGGCATGCACCAGAACTCGAGTCTACGGTGCCGGCGCCTCTACTGAAACACGTTGTCGTCGGTCCGTAGACTGCTACCCGCCCGCAGAGGCCGATTGCCAATCGGCCGCAGGTTACCAACCTGCCCCACGTGGCGCTGCGATTGAGGCTCATGGCGAAAGATCGAAAATCATGCGTCGAGCACATCGCGCAGTTTCCGGGCAAGAGATTCCGCCGAAAATGGCTTCTGAATCAACTGCGTCTCTCCGGCGAGAACGCCGTGGCTCTGGATCATATCGTCCGTGTATCCGGACATGAAAAGCACTTTCAGCCGGGGATTGATATCCCGCAGTTTGTGAGCCAGATCGCCGCCGCTCATCTGCGGCATGATGACGTCGGTGAGCAGAACATCGACGCGGCGGTTTTGCTCCCAAAGGGCGATCGCGGCCGGACCCGAATCGGCGGCCAGCACGTTGTAACCGAGCCGCGCCAGAATGGTTTGGGCGAGATTGCGAACCGCCGCTTCATCCTCCACCAGCAGAACGGTCTCTTTGCCCTTCGGGCTCGAAATGGATTTGACCGTCGCGGAGTTCTCAGCTTCGGCCAGGGCGGCGGGAAAGTAGACCCTGAACACAGAGCCCTGGCCGGGTTCGCTATCCACTTCGATACGACCCCTGGCCTGCGTAACAATTCCGTAGACCGTGGAAAGGCCCAGGCCGGTGCCTTTGCCCAGTTCCTTCGAAGTGAAGAAAGGTTCGAAGATTCGCGCACGGGTTTGCTCGTCCATGCCAACGCCGGTGTCGCGCACTTCCAGGAGCACGGTCAACGGCTCCTGACTCTCCGCACTCAGATCGAGTTCATCGGGCGGAGCCACCACTTCGAGCGGTTTTTCGAGGACATCGCAGCGCAGAACGAGCGTTCCGCCCAGCGGCATGGCATCGCGCGCATTCACCGCCAGATTCATGATCACCTGCTCCAGCTGATGCACGTCGGCGCGAATCAGGCAGGGGGCAGATCCGCAGCGTACACTTAGTTCGACGTGCTCGCCGATCACCCGCTGCAGCAGCCGCTCCATATTGCGCAGAAGATCGCTCAGATCCAGAACCTTGGGCTGGATCAACTGGCGCCGGCTGAAGGCGAGCAACTGGTTAGTAAGGCCAGCCGCACGGCGCGATGAATTGAGAACCTCCTGCAGATACATGATCATGCGTTCGGCCGCCGTGTTGCCGACGCCTTCGATAGCAAGCTGTCCATAGCCCGAAATCACGGTCAGCAGATTATTGAAATCATGGGCCACGCCTCCCGCCAGCCGGCCCAGCGCTTCCATCTTGCGCGCCTGCGTCAGTTGCTCTTCGAGGATGGTACGCTCGGTGATGTCAATTCCGACGCCGCCGATCAGAACAACTTTGCCTCCCTCGACGATGGGAAACTTATACATGAGCCAGAAATGCTGGCCGTCGGGATGCGTAATAGGCTCCACAAACTCGTGCGCGTGTTGCGATTCGATCACCTTCGAATCGTTTTGCCGGTAGATGCCGGCGCTTTCCGCCGGCCAGACCTGTTCGGCCGTCTTCCCGACGATATTTTCCGGCCGCATGCGGAAATGCGTCCAGCAAGCCTCGTTGTAGTAAACGTACCTGCCTTCGAGATCCTTGATGAAGGCGACTCCGGGAAGGTGTCGCATGAAGGCGGCGAAGCGCTGTTCGCTGTGGCGCAGCGTCTCTTCCGAGAGTTTGCGCTCGGTGATATCGATTACCGTGGCGACGATGGATCCGCCGACCTCGCCAGGGGGCGGGTCCATTAAATGCACGTTGAGGAGCGCCCAGCAGCGCTCGCCATTCCTGCGGCGGTAACAGACCTCGAATTCATTCAGCCGGCGCGTCACCGCCAACAGGCGCAGCATGCGGTCCCGTTCACTAGGGTCGTAGTAGATCTGAGGGGCGCGGACAGCCAGCAATTCCTGTTTCGAAGCATAGCCGAGCATGCGAAGGATGGCGTCGTTGCATTCCAGAATGCGGCCGTCTACAGTGGCGCGGATGATGCCTGCAAGGTTTTCGTCGTAAATAAAAGTGCTCAGCCGGGCGGCGGCTTCGACAGCCAGCTGTTGCTTCTTGCGTTCGTCGACGTTGCGGAAGGTGATTACCGCGCCGGTGATTTCCCCGCCGGGTTCACGGGTCGGCCGTGCGCCGCACTCGATCCATTGGGGACCGCCTCCACGCGGATCGCGTACGGTGTATTCCGCGCCATCCACGATCTCGCCGCGCAGAGCGCACGATAACAGGCCTTTCTCGGCTGGCAAATAGCGGCCGGTTTCCGGATCGAAAAGACGGAATATATTCTGCAGGTGATCGAGGGAGCTCCCGGGAGGCGCCTCGTAGGAGCCCAGGTAACCACTGGCCGCGGCGTTCACGAAAGTAAGGCAACGTTCCCGGTCGAAAACCAAAACGCCATATGGAATCGCGTTGAGAGCGGCTTCGAGGGCGTCCCCAGCCTCACGCACGCGGGGGGATAATGCGGGAACAAGCTCAGGCGCGGACGCCATTCGGGCACTCTCTCCTCAATGGGAATTTGAATTCGAAGTCCGATTATAGCTGCAATTATCGGCCAAAGTCGGCATACAAATTGCAACGGCGGCGGGGGGAGCCACTATGCCGGAAAAAGAGACTCTGGAGCGGGCGCGCGCGGATAAGAAGGCGGGAAAGCCCGCCAGCACCCAGGCCGGTGAGTTCGTGCGCGAGGAAATGCACCATATTGAAGAAGGAAAGCACGGCGCGGCGAGCAGGCAGCAGGCCATTGCTATCGGGCTATCCAAAGCGCGGCGCGCCGGGGTGGATCTGGAACCGCCCGCGGAAGGCAAAACTTCGCCCGCGGTGCGCAAGAAGGCCGAGCGGGATATTGAGAAGGCCCACAGCCATACGAAACCATCCCCGAAACGTTCCGCAGGCAGTAAAAAAGCTTTGAAGTGAGGAACCTTAAAGTGGAAAAGGCGCTTCCGCCTGTCCATCTCTTGATAACATGGACAGGCAGAGGTGCCTGTGCCACATTTGACATCTGAAGTCATTGGAAAGAGATCGCCTGATGCCCGCTCGCAACTTTCGTGAATTACTTGACGCCATGCAGGCCGAACGCCGGCACAAGGTAGATCAACGTGTCCGCGAAACGATTGCCGCGATGCCGCCCGACGATCTGCCCCGGGTTCGGCAGATGACGCAGGCAAGAAGCGCGGAACGACTGAGAGTGAATCGGGAAGTGCGCATCACACAATTTGAGGGACTGCAGTAACAAGGGCCAGCCCTGCGGCTTCGTCCGCATCTGATATCCTGACAAATCAGGCACCTCCGGAGTTTCCAGAAACCATGTCAGGTCATTCAAAGTGGGCGACGATTAAGCATAAGAAGGCTGCCACCGACGCCAAACGCGGGAAAATTTTTACTCGCCTCATCAAAGAAATTCAGATAGCCGCCCGCAGTGGGGGGGATCCCGAAGGTAACCCTCGCCTGCGCACCGCCATCGCCGCCGCCAAGGGCGTTTCCATGCCCGCCGACAACATCAAAAAGGCCATCATGCGCGGCACCGGCGAGTTGGAGGGCGGGCAGATCGACGAGATCATGTTCGAAGGCTATGGGCCGGGCGGCGCTGCCGTGCTGGTGATGGTGGCGACGGACAATCGCAATCGCACCGTCAGCGACATCCGGCACATGTTCTCGAAGAACGGCGGCAACCTCGGTGAACAGGGAAGCGTCTCCTGGATGTTTGAGCGCAAGAGCCAGATCGTCATTGAAAAAGAGAAAGCCGACGAAGACACGCTGATGACCCTGGTGCTCGAGGCGGGCGCCGAAGATCTGAAAGACAGTGGCGATTCCTGGGAAGTGATCTCGGACCCCGCCAACCACGAAGCGGTGCTCGCAGCTATACAGAAAGCCGGTATTGAAACGGTGTCCGTGGAAGCGATGGCGATGCTGCCCAAGAATCTGGTGCATCTCGAGGGCAAGAACGCGCAGGGCATGATGCGTCTCAGCGACGTTCTCGAAGAGCATGACGACGTGCAGAACGTTTACTCCAACGTCGACATCGACGAAGACGAACTCTAAGGCCAGGTGGTGAGCCGCAGATGCGGGTGCTCGGAATCGATTGCGGCACGGAACGGACCGGGTACGGCGTCATCGACAGCGACGGCCGGGCGCATTGCCTGGTCGCGTCGGGATGTATACGCTCTTCCACGCGCGACCCGCTTGAGAAACGTCTGCTGAATATCGCCGGCGCATTGCGCGGTTTATTCACGGAGTTCAAGCCCGACTACGCCGCCGTTGAAGAGGTGTTCTTCGCGGTGAATGCAAAGAGCGCGCTTAAGCTGTCGCATGTGCGGGGCGTGGCGCTGCTGACGGTGGCGGAAGCGGCGGTGAGTTTTGCCGAGTACTCGCCGCTCGAAGTGAAGATGAGCGTGGTGGGTTACGGGCGGGCGGAAAAGTCGCAGGTGCAGCGCATGGTGGCGTCGATCCTTCAGCTACGCGAACCGATCGATTCGGAAGACGCGTGCGATGCCCTGGCGATTGCCATCTGCCATGCTACCCACGTACCCATGCTGATTTTGGAGGCGCGCGCGTGAAATATCTGCTCCTGCTTGCCGCCTGCTTCCCGCTTGCCGCCGCTGACGCGCGCATTGTCTTTTCCAAATCGTTTCCGGGCAGCGTGCCGGCTTATGTAGAGATTCGCGTGGAAAAAACCGGCGCCGCGGAGTACCGGGAAGATCCGAAGGACGACAGGCCGCTGCAGTTCCAGTTGACCGATGCCGACGCGGCGGCGATTTTCTCCTTGGGTGACAAGCTTGATCATTTCTCGCGGCCTTTGGAATCGGGCCTGAAGGTTGCCTTCATGGGGGCGAAGACTTTTCGCTATGAGGGCGATGGCGAACCCCATGAAGCGAAGTTCAACTATTCGGAGGATCTGGAAGCCAAGACCCTGCTCGATTGGTTCGAGCGCATTGCCGAGACGGAGCGCGCGCTGATCGGGCTCGAGACTTCGGTTCGGTTCGACAAGCTGGGCGTGCAGGATGCGATCCTGCGGGTGGAGACGCTGCGCGATCAGAAACGGCTGGTAGCTGAGCAGCAATTTCTGCCTTTGCTTGACCGCGTGGTGGGCAATGAAAGCTACATCCATATGGCGCGCGCACGCGCGGCGGCGCTGGCCGAGAGTATCCGGGCGCCCAAATGACCACTCCCTCACGGTCGCGGCTCTGTAGCTTTTGTCTTGTCGCATTTGCGTGCGTCGTGGTGCTGCACGCTCAGGACGCTGCCCAGCAGGAGCAGAACGAGCTCAGTCAGGCGCTTACCGAGGCTGGCTCCAGCCCTGTCGATTTCACGCGTGCCCTCGAGCGCCACCTCCGGAAATATCCGGATTCGCCGCAGCGCGCCACGATCGAGAAAGCGCTGGCAAAATCCGCCATCGACATGAACGACCACGCCCGCACCCTCCTCTATGGCGAGAAAGTGCTGGCCGCGGAGCCCAACAGCGACGATCTGTCACTGCTCGACCACGTAACGCGCGACCTTGTAGATACCGATTACCCAAAGGCTTTGGCTTACGTCAAACGTTATGAGGAAGCCATCGAAAGAATGCGCGCGCATGTGCCCGAAGGCCATTTGACCCCAGGTCAGTGGGCCGAGGAACTGGATAGTAACAAGGTGCGGGCCATGGTTCTCGAAGCGCGCGCCACCGGAAATATGGGCAAGCTGGAAGAAGCTTTGAAAATCGCGCAAAACGCCTGGGCCATTTATCCCGGTTCGGAGGCGGGCCGCGAGGTGGCGAAGTGGCTGGTAAAGCTGGGGCGCGACGCGGAGGCCATCGAATTTTATGCCGACGCTTTCACCATTGAAGACGCACGCACCACGGAAGCCGAGCGGCGCCAGATCCGGCAGTCGATGGGCGAACTTTACACGAAACTCAATGGCTCGGAAAAAGGGCTGGGCGACATCCTGCTGCAGGCTTATGACAGGACGGCCGCCCTGAAACGCGACCATCTTGCCAACCTGAAGGCCAAAGATCCCAACGCGGGCGCGACGGACATTGCGGATTTCGCGCTGCCCCGCCCCGAAGGCGGCCCTTTGCCGCTGGCCTCCCTTAAAGGAAAAACCGTCGTGATGGATTTCTGGGCAACCTGGTGCGGTCCCTGCCGCGTGCAGCATCCGCTGATCGAAAAGGTGAAAAAGCAGTTCGAGGCAACCGGGAAAGTGGTTTTCCTTTCGGTCGATACCGACGACGACCGTTCGCTGGTGGCGCCGTTTCTGGACGAAATGCACTGGAACGATCCGATCTACTTCGAAGGCGGAATGGCGCGCGCCATGAACATTTCTTCCATCCCAACGATCATTGTGCTCGATGCTGCCGGGAAGATTTCCAGCCGCATGGCGGGATTTATTCCGGAACGCTTTGAAGAGATGCTGACGGAGCGGATCGCGGAAACCCTGGGGAACTGATGCGCCTGTCGACCATAATGTGTGTCGCCCTCGCGGGCCTGCTGATTATCGGCAGCGCGCTGGCGTGGCAGGCTCCCAGTCCGTTCCGCGAATATCCCGGCATCGAATACGAGAATTTTCCTCTGCCGCAGGACTATCGGGAGAAGACCGAATGGGTCTTTGCGCGGCTGATGTACCCGGCTCTGCCCTCCTACGGTTTCCGCGGCAACCCCGATTGGAAGAACGGCAACGCCAACTGGACCATCGACTATCCGCGTTCCGACCGCCATCTTTCGGAAGCCATTCGCCGCCTGACGCGCATCAGCGCGCGCTCCGTCGAGCAACCGGTGGATCTGGACGTGGGCAACGATGTATTCAACTACCCGTGGCTCTACGCGGTCGAAGTGGGCTACTGGAACCTGACCGACGATCAGGTAAAGAAGTTCCGTGAGTATCTGCTGCGCGGCGGCTTTTTCATGTGCGACGATTTCCACGGTACGCAGGAATGGGCCGGCTTCGTCGCGACGATGAACCGCGTCTTTCCCGACCGGCCGATCGTGGAGATCCCCGACAACGACCAGATCTTCCACGTCGTTTACGATCTGAGCGCGCGTTACCAGGTGCCCGGATTGCAGTACGTGTACTCGCACAAAGTCGCCGAGAAAGACGGCTTCGAGCCCCGCTGGCGCGGCATCTATGACGACCGTGGACGCCTGATGGCCGCGATCTGCCACAACATGGATCTGGGCGATTCCTGGGAACACGCGGATAACCCGCAATACCCGGAACAGTTCTCCGCGCTGGGAATCAGAATCGGCGCCAATTACGTCGTGTACGCGATGTCTCACTGAGAAGACAGCCGGGATGGCCACAGCCGTGCTTATCAATACAGCGCGATGAGGTCGCACCGTAAAATGAGTTTAAAATTATCCGTTCTGGGAGTTCTGTTGGCCGTTCCTGCGTTGACGTTTGCACAGGAGGCCACTGTTATTTCGGTGCCCGCCCCGTCCACCGTTTATCACCCGCTGACGCCGCTCGAGAAAGCAGAGAGGCGCGCACTGAATGTCATAGCACCGGAAACTCTGTTCACCTCTTCGTTCAGTGCCGGAATCGGACAACTACGCGATAAACCACCGCAGTGGGGAGAAGGTGCCGAAGGTTTCGGGCGCCGCCTGGCCGACGCCGAAGGCTACGTGGCGGTGCATGATGCGATTGCGTTCGGGGTCGATGTCAGTTTCCATCTCGACCCCCGCTATCGCCGCATGCCGGAAGCGCGGTTCGTGCCGCGTCTGCGCAACGCGATCACCCAGACCTTCCTCGCCAACAAAGATTCCGGCGGCAGAATGATCAATGTCTCGGTGATCGGGGGCAACCTGGGCGCCGGCATGGTCTCCAGTGCGTGGGAGCCGAGGGGATATAACAGCGTTGGCGATGGCCTTTCGCGCGGCGCTTTCGGCATCGGTTATGACGTGGTGCGCAACGTTTTCCGCGAATTTGGTCCCGATCTGCGGCATCCGGGTGGGCACGCATCATCCGGGAAAGTCTCGGTATTAGAGGCTGCTTTCACCGGGCGATAGCCGTTTATGATCTAATCGAGCAATGCGCGTCACCCCTAAGCACATTCTCTTATTGGCCGGGTTGCTCGTATTTCTGCTCGGCGCGACCATAGCGGGCGCTGCCAGTGGCGACTACTTCGTCTATATCGGAACCTATACGAGGACTCACGGAAAGGGCATCTACACTTTCCGTTTCAATCCGTCCACTGGTAAGATGACCGAACTCTCGCTGGCAGCCGAAATCTCCAGCCCGTCATTTCTGGCCGTGCACCCCAATCACAAGTTTCTCTACGCCGAAAGCGAACACGAAGGCGAAGATGTGGCGGGTAAGAATAACTCGGTGAGCGCCTTTGCCATCGACCCCAAAACCGGTGCGTTGACTTTTCTCAACAAGGTTTCATCGCACGGCGAAGGGCCGGCTCATATCGCGGTAGACAAGGCTGGTAAAGGATTGCTGGCCGCGAACTACCGCAGCGGCAGTGTGGCCCTGATGCCGATTCTGCCGGATGGGCGGCTCGGCGAAGTGACCGGTTTCGATCAACACCACGGTACCGGTCCCAAGCCCAGACAGGATCGGCCGCGTGCGCATGGCGTGGCTTTTTCGCCGGACAATCGCTTTGCCGTGGTGGCCGAGAATGGCGCCGACGCCGTCATGATCTACCACTACGATGCTGCGACCGCATCGCTCACGCCCAACGACCCGCCGTTCTTCAAAGCGCCCCCGGGCTATGGTCCGCGACACCTGCTGTTCCATCCCAATGGCCGGATTCTTTATTCGCTCAACGAAATGGAATCCGTTATTACCGTTCTGCAGTACGGTGCGGCCAACGGGAGCATGACGCAGATCCAGGAGGTCCGCACCCTGCCGGCTGATTTCAAGGGAACCAGCGCGCCGGCCCAGTTCCAGATTGACCGCGCGGGCAAGTTTATCTACGCTTCGAATCGCGGCGCCGACAGCATTGCAGTGCTGGCCGTCGACCCTGCCAGCGGCAAGCTAACGCCCGTCGAGTTCGTATCGACACAGGGCAAGACGCCGCGCGATTTCAATCTCGACCCCACCGGCCGGTACCTTTTTGCGGCCAACCAGGTTTCGGACAATATTGTGTTGTTCCGCGTGGATTCGAAGACCGGGCGGCTCACTCCGACCGGCCAAGTGGTGCCGAACGTTCCTGAACCGGCCTGTGTCGTGTTCGTACCTGCTCAGTAGCAGTAAGTGGGGCCGCAGACTGAAATTACGGGCACCGTCGAAAACCACGTGTCGCAGGTCCCGTAGCCTGGCGCGTGGGCCGCAGGCTCATGGCGACAGATCGGAAATCTGCCCACCGGGCATGATCGGCCCGAGTTCATGGAGCGTCGGGATTAAACGACTTCCAGCCTCTCGAAACCCGCAGGCTCGGTTTGCGCATACGCTGGTTTTCCGGCACGCGCCGGTTTTTCCGCGTACATACGATGATCGGCGCGGGCAACCAGCTCGACGAGTTCCTCTTTTCCATCCCACTCCGCCACGCCGAGCGAGACATGGAGTTTGAGGGTAACATCGCCGCGTCCCCCGGAGATCTGGTATTCGCCCGAGACCCAGCCCCGCAGCCGCTCCAGAATGGCCTCGGTTTCGGCGAGGTCCGCATCTACAATGACAACGAACTCGTCACCGCCCCAGCGGCCCACCACATCGGTCGAGCGGACGTGAAGCTGAAGCTCGTCGGCAAACTTCTTCAGCAGGTTGTCGCCGGCCACATGCCCGTGGGCGTCGTTAACCAGCTTGAATCCGTCGATATCCAGAACGGCCAGACAGAAGGTCTGTTTCCAGGCAATGCGCTCTTCGGCCCGGTGCTCGACTTCACGGCGGTTGGCAAGACCGGTCAGCGGGTCGGCAGCCTCGCGGCGGCGCGATTGCTCGAGCTGAGAGCGGTAACTCGCGACTTCGGCGCGCAGCTGGGAAATCGACTCTTCGCCGTCCTGCGTCATCTGCGCGGCTGCGGTCTGCAGTTCGTTGGCGCTCGCCAGCACGGACTTGCGGATACTGGATAAATCCCCCAATTTGGCGATCGACTGGAGCCGGGCGGTAAGTCCGCTGAACTGGCTGGCGTAACGCTGGTCGCGCTGCCCGATAGCGGCGGCCGCGGACGCCACGGCGACCATGATCTCTCTGACCTCTTTCGCCTTGTCCTTCGAGTACTGCGCGGCGCTCTCGGCCCACTGCCCGAATTCCACATCGACGGCCTGCCTGGTATCGGCTAACCGATCCATGGTGACAGGTCCGGCGAGAGCTTGTTTAAGAGACTCAACGCGGGCCTGAAGATCGGCGCCCAGGTCCGGGATGGCCACGGCGCCGGCGTTTCCCATGGTCTCGAGAGCCGCCGCGTAAGCGGAAACGGCCGTCTTCGCCAGTTCGTCGGCGTGCGCATTCATGTGTTGCCTGAGAGAGATCACGAGTAATCATAGTTTGAACTGAAAGCGTCGCAATCAAAAGTACCCGCTGGTTAACGCTATCCAATGGCAGGAGTGACACGGGCTCCGCTAAGTTGTAGATTCAGTTCAACTGGCCCTGGTATAACTATGCCCACGCAGGCAAGCCGGAAAAAATCGTGGATTGTGGTTCTCGCGCCGAACGAGCCGGTGGAATACTTCGGACTGTTGTGGGATGGTGTCAACAGCGCGGCGGCGGAAATTTCACCGCTTGGAGCGCGTGTGGAATCGGTCTTTACACCTTGTTACGATGTAGCGCGCCAGAAGCAGATATTGACCGATTTGCTGGCCGCGGCGCCCCACGCCATCGCCATGGTCCCCGCGCACGCCAGCGAGCTCGACGAACTGATCGACCGGCATACCGCGCAACGCACCCGCGTCATCACGTTTAACGCGGACGCGCCGTTGAGCCGCAGGTCGTCCTATGTGGGACCGGACGCCACCAAATCGGGCGCGCTCGCCGCCGAGGTGCTGACCAAGCTGATGGGCGAGAAAGCGCACGTGCTTGCGTTCCCCGGGCCGCTCGAAACCGGCAATCTGGCGGCTCGCTACGGCGGCTTCCTCGCCGAGCTCACGAAATGGCGCCCGGACGCACGCATCGCGGCCTGCTGCGAGGGAGCGGAAAACCTTCGCGAAACGGCCGTCCAGCTATTGCGGGAGCATCCCGATGCAGGCGGCATCTATGTCGGTAACGCGCGGGCTTACCAGATTGGCGCGGCTCTCGAAACGGCCGGCATGCGAGTGCCCTGCGTGGGCTTCGATAACACCGAAGCCGTGCGGCCCTTTCTGCGCAAGCGGCTGGTCTCGGCTGTAATCGATCAGAACGCTTACCAGCAGGGTTATCTGGCGGTGCAGCGCGCATGGGAAGCGATCTCCGCCCGCGGCCGCATCGCGCGCTCGACGCTGATTCCCGGTACCGTGGTCTTTTCGACCAACGCCCATGACTCGGCGAATTCCGATTCTCTGAACGAGGCTTTTGAACTGCTGGTTAGAAAGCGCACCGCCCATCTGCGCGCGTCCCGCCGCATGCTCGAAGAGGCTAACCGCCAATTGCTTGAGTTGGCCGAAACGGATTCGCTGACGGGCCTCTTCAACCGGCGCAAGATTGAACAGCTCCTGACCCGGCAGCTTTCCCAGTGCTCCGCGGCGGCGCCTTTCTCGCTGCTGATGGTGGACGTGAACCACTTCAAAAACGTGAACGATACCCATGGGCACGCTACCGGCGACGAAGCGCTTAAAGTTCTGTCGCGCGTGTTAACCGCAAAGGTGCCTGCCAATGCTTTCTGCGGCCGTCTAGGCGGGGATGAGTTCTGTATTCTCCTGCCGGCCACTGACGATTTGGCCGCCGCACAACTGCGCGACCATCTTCATCACGCCGTCGCCGACGCCACAGTCTCTTCGCTATCGGGAAATCTCCGCATTCGGGTGAGCATCGGCTGTGCGACAGCGCCGCACAAAGGCGCCACTCCGCACGATTTGCTGCTGGCTGCCGATCAGGATATGTACGCGGAAAAACATCGCAACGCAACCCACCGCCCCGATTCCGCGCAATCGCTTCACCGGCTGATGTAGGCCCTCCGCAGAGCTCATCCGCGGACGTGATAGAATCCCCCGCAGATGAGATTGATACGAAGTGCGGCAGTTGTTCTATGGATCGTTTCGGCGCTGCAGGCGGCCAAAACGCTCGATTTATACGTGATCGATGTGGGCGGGAAGGCGTCTCTGTTTGTTTCGCCCACCGGCGAGACCATGCTGATCGATGCCGGTATCCCGGCTAATGTGGACCGCATTGTGAACGCCTGCAAAGCCGCGGGCGTGAAGAAAATCGACTACATGGTGGTGTCGCACTACGATGGGGATCATGTGGGCGGCGTTCCTCCGCTGGCCGCGCAGATGCCCATCGTGACCTTCGTGGACCACGGCGCCAACGTTCAACTGAACGCCGGCACTATCAAGAACGTGGACGCGTACAATGCGCTCACCGCCAAGGCCAAACACATCGTGGTAAAAGCCGGCGACAAGATTCCCATTAAGGGCTTTGAGGCGCTGGTGGTTATGGCGGCGGGCAAGGCCATCGATCAGCCGCTGAAGGGGGCGGGCCAGCCGAACCCGGCCTGCGATACCACGGAACGCAAGGTCTGGGGGCCGAATGCGCGCGGCATTGTCGATAACCACGACACCAACGAGAACTCGCAGGCCATCGTCCTGCTGATCACGTATGGCAAGTTCCGCATGCTGGATCCGGCCGATCTGACGTGGAACAAGGATCGCGATCTGTTCTGCCCGATGAATCGCGTGGGTACGGTCGATCTCTATATGACCGCCAATCACGGCATCGAAAACGGCAACTCGCCGGTGATGGTGAATGCGCTGCGGCCGCGTGTGGTGATTGAGGACAATGTGCCCAACCACGGCGGCTCGGCGGACGTTTTTCACATTATCGAAGCGGCGCCCGGTCTGGAGGATTTCTGGCAGCTGAGCTATTCGCCGAGCGCCGGGGAGCATAACAATGTCGCGCCGAATTTCCTCGGGAACGCGCCGGGCAGTCCGGGCGGCAAGTGGATCAAAGTCACTATAGACAAGGACGGGACGTTTACCGTCGCCGGCGATATAAACACCAAGACCTACAAGCCGCGCAAGTAGGTGCCCCGATATTCTTGCGAAATTCACAGTAACATGAGGGGTCATTCTGAAGGCCGTGTAAGTGAGTCCGGCCAGCAAAATAACCCAAAAAAAGTGGGTGTAAGCGCTACGCTCTGTCTTAACCTTGAGGTAAACCCTACGGCTGGTCCTCGACGACTGCCGTCAGCACTACCGGCTTCAGCGATGCCGCCGGTGGGAAAAGCGCCCAGTAGACTTCGCCAGTGAGTTCGTCGAGTTCTCCGTTCGAGGAAATCATCTTGCCCGGCGATTTCACGATGAACATCAGGGACGTTAAACCCGCGCCGCCTTTGTCGGATGTTGGTCCCGCCGCCGGATCGGGAGTTTTCGGTTTGGCTTGCGCGAATGAGGTCTCGATAATCTTAAGGGTTACCTCGCGGCGCTGCGCGGGTGTCATCCTGTCGCCGAACTGTTCTTCAAGAGCCTTCAACATCGCCGATCCGATGCGCTGGCTGGCCCTTTTCGCGGCCAGATCCGGATGCAGCATTCCAATGGCGAGCAGAGGATCGCCCGGGCCAAACATCATGGGCATCATGAGTTCCGTCATCCTAACCGCCATGCCGCGCGCATTCTCATCGGTGGCCAGAGCCGGAGGGAGAGCTGCCTTCAATTGGGCAAGATCCTCTGGCCTCGCGCTGACGGTTGCCTCCGGCGGGCCGTTCCAGCGCAGCGTCTCCCGATACTCGAACCGGTGTGGAGCGAGCCGGGTGACGGAAGCCTCATTAACCAGCCAGACCGCGCCCTTGTCTCCTTTAACCGAGAGATCGCCTTTCAGCGGCATGCCGGCGGCCAGCGTTCGCTCGAAAGTAATGGTCTGATCGGCTTCTCTTTTCTCGGTGTGCGATTTCCAGCCGTCTCCCGAGGGGAAAACGAAGGCGTCCTCGATTGAGCCACCCATCTGGCCCTCTTTCTTCTCCTGCCCGGTGAGCGCGACGGTGCGGGTCCACGTACCGCCGCTATGGATTTCGGTGGTGACGCGGGCCCGCGCGCAGCCGCTGAGTAAGGCGATCGAGCAGACAAGACCGGTTACGAGAAGAGATCGCATGACGTCGGATCGCATCTGACGATGATAGCTTGGGTCAGTAGACGTCGCCATCTACGAGTATCAAGGTAGCGTCGTCGGTCGATTGTGAACTCAGGGAAGTCGAGCCCCAGACCACATTACTGCCCCACACTACGTTAGAGCCCCAGACCACGTTGCTGCCCCACACCACGTTGGCCGCATCGAGGAACAGATTGCTCGAACCCCACACTACGTTGGAACCCCACACTACGTTCGAACCCCAAACGACATTGGAACCCCAAACCACGTTGGAGCCCCACACGACATTCGAGCCCCACACCACGTTGGTACTGTCGTCGAATACCAGCGTTCCGGCGGACGTAAACACCAGCGCGGGTGAAGCGGCACTGGCTCCGCTGGGCGACACGGCTGTGCTGGCCAGGGCATTGGCGATATTCAGATATCCCGCGCCGACGGTGAAGATGTCATACTGCGCCTTATAGGTGATGCCGGTTGCCGGGTCCTTGTAACTGCTCGTCACAGGGAAGGTGGTCTTGTCCGCCGTCAGCATGAGCCGCGCCTTCACCTGATCCGGCGTGAGCGAAGGGTTCTGCTGGATCAGCAGTGCCGCCGCCGCGCTGACATACGGGGTCGCCATGCTGGTCCCGCTCATTTGCATGTAGTCGTTAGATGCCGCATTGTCGGCTGTGTTGGCGAAGAGGTTCTGGGCGATCCAGGTCGAAGAATATTTGCTGAAAATATTGTTGGATTGCGATTGCACCGAATCGATCAGGTTGCCCGGCGCCACGAGGTCCGGCTTGGCGACGAGGTCGTAGAGCGTCGGCCCTTTCGAACTATAGGTGGCGATCTGGTCGTCGGTCAGGCTGGTGGTTCCCATGTCTTTCATGGCTCCCACGGTGATGACGAGCGGGTCGTTACCCGGCGCGGAAATCGTGCCGTATCCATAAGTCGTCGTGGGACCCATGCGGCCGTAGTTTCCCGCCGCCACAACCACCACGATACCGGCATTCCAGGCCTGTTCCACCGCCTGGCAAAGCGGATCTTTCTTGTAGCTTTCAAACACCGGGCGGCCCAGCGAAAGGTTAATCACGCGGATGTTGTATTTGCCCGCCTTTTTGAAAGCAACGGCCTGTTCGAGGGCGGCAATAACCGCGCTGTCGGTGCCGGCGCCAGTGGAACTGAGCACCTGGAAGTCCAGCAGATTGACGCCCTCGGCAACGCCGTGGAAGGTGCGGGTGAAGGTAGTGTAGGGGTTGGTCGTCGAGAGGGCGCCGGAGCCGGCAATGATACCCGCGACGTGCGTGCCGTGTCCGAAATTATCCCCCTCGGGGGTATTGGGGAGGAACACATTTTCGTACACAACCTTGCCGGCCAGATCTTCGGAGTATCCCACTCCGCTGTCCATTACTACGACGCCAACGCCCGCGCCGGTCAGGCCGTAGGTCCTGGCCGCGCTTGCGCCGATGGTGGTCTGCGCCTGGTCGAGGTGAGCGTACAATGTCCGGTCCGGCGAAATATAAGCCACGTTGGGATCGTTTGCCAAATCACGGACCGCATTGGCCGGGACGTGGTATACGCCGGCACGAATGCTGTTGAATGTGTTGCGGTGAACGCCACCCCGGGCGATCACTCTCTGGTGATCCACGCTGGTGGGAGCTTGCTTGTACTGGACGATGACGTCCAGTTCCTCGGGAACGCCCCGTCCCTGCAGATCCACTGAGAGCTTCTCGCTTTGACCCCAGCAGACGCTGCTCAGGCAAAAACCCACCACAGCAGCGAGTAACGGCGTCTTAAATGATATGTGGTTCATTGGTATTTCCTCCACCGCCGATCTGCGACTCGGCAGTTACAACCTGATCGTACGGTCGAGAGCCGATTTGCTTCAATCAGCCTGGTACGGGGAAGGTCATGCTGCGTCAGTTAGCAGTGAGGCTCATGACTATCGGTGAAATGTGTCTGTCGACATGTCTAACCAACGGCCAGCGGTTTCGATAATCCGCATTTCTGAGTCTGGCGGCTTACCTTAGTTAACGGCCGCCCGCCAACTCAGAGCTGACGTTATCCCGGATCGAGGGGTAAAGATCGCTGTTTGCAGGCACTTCGTACCCAACGGCAGCCCTCACACTGATAACCAACGGAGAGTGGGTAGTCCGGTACACGGCGCATTGATCCGAACCGGCTTCGGCCCGTAGGATCAGGTTGTAACTGCCGAGTCGGGAGACGGGCGGTGGAGGAAATTCCGATGAATATCAAATCATTCAAAACGCCGTTAATGGCCTTCGCGGTGAGTGCCTTCCTGAGCAGCGCGTGCTGGGGTGGGAATGCCAAGCTTTCGGCGGAGCTGCAGGGAAGCAACCTGCCCGCGAGTCTCGATGTAATCATTCAGTACAAGCAGACTCCAACCGACGCGGACGACCAGAACGTTACCAACCAGGGCGGCGCGGTGAAGAAGAAATTCAAATACGTCAAGGGCGGAACCTATCACGTTCCTTCGAGTGCCCTGAGCGCTATCGCCGCGAGCTCGAACGTGGCCTATATCTCGCCCGATCGCGCTCTCAAGGGCCTCCTCGATCAGGCCGACGTCACGGTCGGCGCCAACCTGGCCTCCTCCTACAACGTAGACGGTTCAGGCATCGGCATAGCCGTTATCGACAGCGGCATCGCAAATGTCGCCGATCTCAAGGGCAAGGTCGTTTACTCGCAGCTTTTTAACACCAACACTACTCTGGGCGATGCCTACGGCCACGGCACTCATGTGTCGGGCATCATCGCAGGTTCAGGCAAGGATTCCACGGGCTCGCTTTTCTTCCGTACCTTTCATGGCATGGCGGAGGGCGTCAATCTGATTAATCTGCAGGTTTTGGATCAGAACGGAGCCGGCACGGACAGTTTCACCATCGCGGCGATCGAGCAGGCCATCGCGCTGAAGGCAACTTACAACATTCGCGTCATTAACCTTTCGCTGGGCCGACCGGTGTATGAAAGCTATACGCAGGATCCGCTCTGCCAGGCCGTGGAACAGGCCTGGAAGGCGGGCATCACCGTGGTGGTGGCGGCGGGAAACTATGGGCGCTCGAACCCCACCACGACCTTCGGCTACGGCACCATCACGGCGCCCGGCAACGATCCTTATGTGATCACGGTGGGCGCTATGAACGATATGGGAACACCCAGCCTGACCGACGATGTGATCACCACTTACAGTTCGAAAGGACCTACCCTTTTCGACATGGTGGCGAAGCCGGATATCGTCGCCCCGGGCAATCTGATCGATTCTCTGGAAGCTCCCAACAGTACCATTTTCACCAACTATCCACAGGTCGATATTCTGCTGAACCTGTATGAGAACCTCCCCAGCGTTTCAGTCTCCCTTTCCTCGCTCATCTCGCCCAACTACATTCAGTTGAGCGGCACCAGCATGGCGACTCCGTTCGTAAGCGCAACAGTGGCGCTGATGTTGCAGCAACATCCTTCGCTCACACCGGATCAGGTGAAAGCCCGGCTGATGAAGTCGGCCGACAAAACTACATTTCCCACCGCCAGCAGCTACACGGACCCGACCACTGGCATCACTTACAAGGAGCGCTACGATATCTTCACCATCGGCGCGGGTTACCTCAACGTGAACAATGCGCTCTACAGTACCGATCTGGCGCCCGCCGGCGATTATGCGATGTCCCCGGCACTGGCATTTAAATCCAATGGGACACTGGCTTTCGTGAACGCCAACAACGTGGTTTGGGGCTCGAACGTGGTATGGGGTTCGAATGTGGTCTGGGGATCGAATGTGGTCTGGGGATCGAATGTGGTCTGGGGCTCCGGCCTGATTGCCGCGGCCAACGACCTGTTCCTGCAGGCAAATAATGTGGTTTGGGGTTCCAATGTCGTGTGGGGATCGAATGTTGTGTGGGGATCGAATGTGGTCTGGGGTTCGAGCGTAATCACCAGCGAGTCCACAATGTCCATGGCCGGGGCGAGTGAAGCCGGGGCGAGTGAGGCCAATACCGTTGAAGTCGCCGCACCTGATTCCTCGGTACTGGCGGGCGGCGATCAATAGAAACGACTGAATACTTCGACAAGAGCGGTTAAACGCTCACGAGGATCATCCCATGGGACGCACGACAAAGACTTACATACTTACGGTTATCGGAGCGGGCGCATTGGTGCTGGCTTATGCGCTGGGCAGCTTGCCTCCGGCGGCTCAATGGTCATGGGCTGTCTACACCGCTCTCACCGTACTGGCTTCGGTGGCTCAACTCAGATTGCCGCGTTCGGAGGGCACCTTCTCGCTGAGCTTCCTTTTCCTGCTTTACGGCATCGCCCACTTTTCTCTCAGTGAAACCCTCATTGCGGGTTGCGCAGGCGCGGTGGTTCAGTGTCTGGTCAGTTCGAAAGGACGGGCCAGCCTGCTTCAGATCCTGTTCAACGCCGCAAATGTGGCGATAAGCGTCGGCGCCTGTTTCCTGATCGGGCGCGTTTGGCTGGCCGCCGAGATGACACGGCACTTGCCCGTCGTGCTCGCAGCGGTAGGTTGCACTTACTTTGTTGTCAATACGGTGCTGGTCTCGGGCGTTCTTTCGCTGCTTCAGAGCCGAAGGCTCGCGGACGTGTGCAGCAGGTGGTACGCATGGTCGTTCCCGTATTACCTGGTTGGCGTCGCGCTGGTGGGATTGGTTCCCGGGCCGGGACAGGCCGTATCCGGTGACGCATGGCTCATCCTGCTGCCGGTGGTGTATCTGATGCATTTCTTTTTGGGACTGGCCGCCGTTCAGGTTTCAGCAATCGCCCGGACGAATCGGGCCGAGGTGTCTTTACCGCCCAGGGCGCGGCTATATCTCACGGGCGTGGTTGCAACCGGTTTGCTTGCACTGGCGGCCGGAATTCCAGGCTGGCAGCCGCAGGACCTGGCGCGATTCCTCGTTTATCTTGCCCTGGGTGTATTCGCTTCTACTCTTAAGATTCAGCTTCCAGGAGTGCGCGGCACCGTCACGCCCGGCTTCGTGCTGCTGCTGGCAGCCGTCGCGCAGCTAAGTTTCGGAGAAACCGCGGTCATGGCCGCCGTGCTCGGCGTGGTGCAGGTACTGTGGCGCTCGACGAAGCGCCCCTTGCTGGCACAGGTCCTGTTTAATCCGGCCTGCCTTGCCGTGAGCGCGGCATTGGCCTGGGTACTCAGCCGTATGGTTCTCGCGCCGTGGCTGGATAATTCCGTGGCCGGCTTGCTGCTGATCTCCACACTCGTCCTGTATGGCTCCAACACGATATTGGTGGCCGCCATGCTTGCGCTCCTTGACCGCAAACCGCTGAGCGGCATCTGGCAGCTATGCCATTTCTGGTCGCTGCCTTATTACCTGGTGGGAGCGGCGGCGGCGGGAATTATGACGGCGACCGGCGGCAACGGGGATTGGCCCGCCTCCCTGCTGGTGCTTCCGCTCATGGGGCTCGTGTATATTTCCTATCGCGCGCTGCTGGGACAGGCTATCGCCGGAACCCAGCCCACCGGGGCATGATCCGCTGCCTGGAATTTTGGCGCCCTGATTATTGATAAGATGGCAGCGCCTATGAAGATCACCCGCAGACATGCCGTCGCCCTGCTGGCGGGGTCGATGCCGGCTGTCTCCGCGCGCCGCGCCGCCGCGCAAACGGCTCTTGAGATTGCCCCCGGTCCTTTTCAACCTTCGGGCGAATCGTTTCGCCAATATCAGTGCCCGGATTGGTTCCGCGACGCGAAGTTCGGCATCTGGGCGCACTGGGGTCCGCAATGCGTGCCCGCCCACGGCGATTGGTACGCCAACCGCATGTACGACGAAGGCACGCGCATCTATAAGTCGCACCTTGAAGAATACGGCCACCCCTCTAAGTTCGGCTACAAGGATATTGTCAAGCTATGGAAGGCGGACAAGCTCGATACCGATTCCCTGCTTGCGATGTATAAGAAGGCCGGCGCCAGATACTTCATGTGCATGGGCGTGCATCACGATAACTTCGATCTCTGGAACTCGAAGTATCAGCCAAGGTGGAACGCGGTAGCCACGGGTCCGCGCAAAGACATCGTCGGCCTGTTCCAGAAATCGGCGCAGAAACAAGGGCTCAGGTTCGGCGTCAGCGATCATTTGTGGTTCAGTTACAAATTCCTCGCCATCAGTAAACGCAGCGATAAAGAAGGCCCCTTCAAAGGCGTTCCTTACGATGGCAACGATCCGCAATACGAAGATCTGTATCACGACCGGGAAGCGGCCAAACTGGCGTACGAGAAGCTCACGGTCAGTGAGATCGGTATCGACGAAGACTGGAAGCAGCAGTATTTCCATCGCATCAAAGACATGCTGACGCAATACCAGCCGGACTTGTGGTACACGGATGGTCCACTGTCATTCGGAAAGGTCGGGCTCAGCCTGCTGGCGCATCACTACAATATGAGCGCGGCCAAACATGGCGGCAAGGTCGACGTAGTCTACACGGGCAAGAACCCGCCCTTCGCGGCCGGCCTCGACTACACCTGCGATGCGGGCGGATGCGTGCTCGATCTTGAGCGTGGCGTAGCATCCGGCATCATGCCCGACCCATGGCAGACCGATACCTGCATCGGCGGATGGTTCTACGACACCAACGTGACCTATAAGACACCCAAGATCGTTCTGGATATGTTGGTGGATATCGTCAGTCGGAACGGCAACCTGATGCTGAACTTTCCCCTGCAGAACAGCGGCGAACTGGATGCGGCGGAGTTGAAGATCCTGTCGGAAATTACGGCATGGATGGCCGTCAACAGCGAGGCCATACATGGCACGCGTCCGTGGAAGATCTTCGGAACCGGACCGAGCACTCAGGTCTCCGCCGGTCCCATGAATGAACGCAACCGCAAGCCGCTGACGGCGGACGATGTACGCTTCACCGCCAAAGGAAAATCGCTTTACGCGTTTGTGATGGGCTGGCCGGAGCACGAGGCAGTGCTGACGCCGCTTGGGCTCTCGAGTCCGCAGGCGCCTGGAAAAATCGTCAACGTGGAACTGCTCGGCCATCAGGCCCCCGTGCCATGGCAACAGGATGCGGCCGGGCTACGTGTGCAGATGCCGGCGGAAAAGCCCTGCGATTACGCCATCGCTCTGAAGGCCACGCTCGCATAAAACCTGATCTCGTTACCAGTACGACAATGGCCGCGTTCCTGCGGTGCGACCATTGCCCATATGATTGTCCCGCTCATTGTGGGAATCGCTATCGTCCTGATGCTGATTCGTCCGCGGGGCATTGCGGAGGTCTGGTGGATCGGCGGGGGAGCTATTCTGCTGATTGCCCTGCGCCTGATTCCCCTCCCCCTCGCGGGCCGCGCCGTAGCGGAAGGAGCCGACGTTTACCTGTTTCTGATCGGCATGATGCTGCTCTCGGAACTGGCGAGCGTAAACGGCGTTTTCGAGTGGCTCTCGTCAGTCGCCGTACGCAGCGCGGGACATTCCGCGGCCCGGCTCTTCACGCTGATCTATGGACTCGGAACCATCGTCACCATCTTCATGTCCAACGACGCCACCGCCGTGGTCCTGACGCCGGCCATTCTCACCGCCGTCCGCAAAGCAAAGGTGGAACCGCTTCCCCACCTGTTCGCCTGCGCGCTGATTGCCAACGCCGCCTCGTTTGTACTGCCCATCTCAAATCCGGCTAATCTGGTGGTTTTCCATACCGGCATGCCTCCCGTGCAGCAATGGATGCGTTACTTTGGCGTTCCCTCGGTCCTTTCGATTGCCGCCACTTATATAACGATGCGCTTCATCTTCCGCCAGGAACTGGCCGCCGTCATCGATCATGAAGTACGCGCCGAGCCGTTGCGCAACGAGGGCAAAGTGGTTCTCGCTGGGATTGCCTTCATGGTGCTGGTGCTGCTTGCGGCTTCGTCCTTAAACATGGATCTGGGCCTGCCCGCCTGCCTCGCCGCGCTTGCCGTCGCCGCCGCCGTTTCCATAAAAACGCGCAGCGATCCGCTTCCGTTGGTTCGCGGCATCAGCTGGTCCACCTTAACCCTCGTGGCCGGGCTGTTCATTATGGTTGACGCGGTGGAGAATATCGGTGCACTCGACCTGGCCCAATCATGGCTGGCGCGGGTTCAGGAACTCGGGTCCGCCGCCGCGGCGCTGGTGGTTGGATTTGCGGTTGGCATCGGCAACAACCTGGTCAACAATCTCCCGCTCGGCCTGATCGCCGGAGGCACACTGCATGCCGCGCACGCGCCAGGGCTGATCGTCCATGCCGTCCTGATCGGCGTCGATCTCGGCCCCAATCTCTCGATTACGGGATCGCTCGCGACCATTCTCTGGCTGCTGGCGTTACGCAAAGAGAATGTCGATGTGACCTTCTGGCAATTTCTTAAGGTAGGCGCAATCGCAATGCCTGTCGCCTTGCTGCTTTCGCTCGCCGGAGCCATCCTGAGTCAGCCCTGAGGTTATTGCTTCTTCAACCCGGCGGGCCAGTTTACGATCACCGTCAGAGGAACGGCGGCGGTTTTCTCCACCGGCGTGGCCATGAGGAATTTCCCGTGTTCGGGACTCATATACCCAGGAGTCCCCACCACCATGCCCGGCATCGTATGATCTTCAGCTTCCATCGCTTTGGCGATGCCGAAATCCAGAACCTTTACCGATCCGTCGGGCCGGATCTTGATATTGGCCGGCTTCAGATCGCGGTGCACGATGCCCTTCTCATGCGCCGCTTCGAGCGCCTCGGCAATCTGCCGCGCTATCGCCAGCGCTTCCTCGAACGGAATCTGACCACGCTTCATCCGCTCCGCCAAAGTCGGACCCTCCACCAACTCCATCACCAAATAAATTCGGCCCCACGTCGCGCAGCGTGCAAATGTTCGAATGATCCAGCGCCGCAATCGAACGCGCCTCCCGCTCAAACCGATCCGTAAACTGCTCGGACGAAATCTTGATCGCCACATCGCGATTGAGCCGCGAATCGCGCGCCTTCCAGACCTCGCCCATGCCGCCCCGGCCGATCTTCGAAACCATCACGTAAGGTCCAGGCTGGGTGGGAGGCAGAGCGGCCGAGGACTCAGGCAGCAACTCCGCCGCCGGCATGTCGAGTAGCCCCTGGCCGGTGGGCGCCGCAGCCAGCAACCGCTCCACTTCGCGTTTCAATTCGGGATCGACGCCGGCCAGCACTCCGCGCCCGCCTTCCAATGCGGCGTGATACAACTGCTCGATCTTCCGCCAGCGCTCGGAGGTCATGCCGGCTCCTGTGACGAAATCGGCGCTAGAATGTCGTTATGGGTGTGGCTGCACTCGTTTCGGTCGAAGAATATCTTCGGACAACCTACGACCCCGACTGCGATTACGTCGACGGCGAGTTGGTGGAGCGGAATTTGGGCGAGCAGAGTCACGGCCTTTTGCAACTGAACATCGGAAGCTGGCTGCGGGAGCGGCGCAACAAGTTCAGGTGCCGTGTAGTGACCGAAGTGAGGCTGCAGGTCAGGCCCGACCGCTTTCGCGTCCCCGATGTGATGGTGATCCCGATCGAAGCTGCCGGAGAAGAGATTGTCCGCACTCCTGCCTTGCTTTGCATTGAGATCCTCTCCCGGGGGGACACGCTGTCCGAAATGTGGGAGAAAATCGGGGAATATTTTGCCATGGGCGTGCCTGTGTGCTGGATTATCGACCCTCGCACCGGGCAGGCCTTCCATGCCACGCCGGGCAACTGGACCGAGGTAACCGACGGCATTCTGCGGGCCGAGGGGTTCGAGATGCCCATCGCCGACGTTTTGGAATAGCCGCTGACGGCAAGCCATAAGCCCTCGCGTCACCGGAAATTCTCCACCAGCATGTGGTAACCGTGCTTTTACCGCGTAGCAATCATTACCGCATCGGTGTATCCCGGCGAGCGGCCCGCGTCAACAGCCCGTTATGGATCATTTCTACATCACCCTCAGTGAAATCGAGGGACTTTCCGATCATTCGATTGAAATCCTGTTGACTCCAGTGAGCTTTCATCACGCCGTCTTCGGAGTGCCGGTCGACGCCCTGCAGAATATGCGTGATTTCATGCACCATCACGTGCGCCATCAGATGTGGCAGCAGCGCCCGTCCGCTCACCGCAATCCGGTCGTAGAACAGAACGATGTGGGCGCCTTCATACGGCATCGCATAAGCCATGGCGCCGGGATGAAAGCTCGCCGGAGCGTGTTCGCTCAGGCTGATCAGGATGCCCCGCGCCGGGCAGCCGCTCATATCGTGCCAGGCGATCTTCACGCCGGCGCCGGCGAACATCTTCGCCGCGATACCCTGCGCCTGCATCGTCAGCCTGAAATCGGCCAGGCTTTGCATGCATACCGTAACCTGTGTCGAATCATCTACTTTAAGCGGGCTTTTTGCCTGTAATGCCACGCCCGCCAATACTGCCAATGCCGCCGTCGCTGCGATCCTCATCGTTTCTCTCCCGTCTGCCGTCGCCCCTCAGGCGCAAACGGGCGAGAAAAACCGGAACCGCACGTATAATTTTTTTTGGAGAACCCGATCGAACTACAGCGGACTGTCGAAACTACGCAGCTTCTGCGGGCCTGGGCCAACGGCAGTCCCGAGGCGCTCGAAGCCCTGCTGCCCCGCGTCTACAAGGAATTGCGCCGCATCGCCGGGCATTGCATGCAGAACGAGCGCGCGGGCCGCACCATCCAGACCACGGCCTTAGTCCACGAGGCTTATCTGAAATTGATCGACGTGGAGAATGTGGATTGGCAGCACCGCGCCCACTTCTACGCCGTATCCGCGCGGATCATGCGGCGTATTCTGCTTGATCGGGCGCGACGGCGCACCGCGGGCAAGCGTGGCGGCAATGCACCGGCGGTGAATCTGGATGAAATCCCCGATGTCGCGTCCGCGCGCGCCCGTGAACTGATCGCGCTCGACGATGCGCTGCAAATCTTAGCTGGTTTGGATCCGCGCAAAGCGCAGGTGATCGAATTGCGTTTCTTCGGTGGCTTAACCGCGGAAGAAACTGCGGAGGTATTGAAGGTTTCTCCCGACACCGTGCTGCGGGATTGGAAGCTGGCGCGCGCCTGGCTCCTTGCGGAACTGGGCGGAAAACAAGCTACGCCTTAGCTCCGGAGATCGGGACATGCGGCTATCAGCGGCGTCGACCTCGCGAACAGGCGTCAAACCGTTGCCAGTGCCGATGTCTGGATTGATTGAAGAACCCGCTCCACCTGCAAGAGGCTCGCATCCAGCCGCACCACGAATTCGTCCACATCGGCGCGTCCGATATTCATCGGCGGCGAAAGGCGCAGCACGTTGCCATAGATCCCGCCGCGGCCCACCATGATCCGGTTTTCCCGCGCCGCTTCCATCAACTGCGCGGTCGCCGCCGTCGCGGGCACTTTCGTCTTGCGGTCTTCCACCAGTTCGATTCCCACCAGCAGCCCCATGCCCCGCACTTCGCCGATCAGCGGATGCTTATCCTGCAGATCGATCAGCTCGCCGCGCAGGTACGCGCCTGTCTCTTCCGTATTGCGCAGCAGGTTCTGCTCCTCGATGTAATCGATCACCGCCTTCGCCGCAGTGGTCGCCACCGGATTGCCGCCGAACGTGGAAATAGTCACGCCCTTCATCGCATCGGCTACTTCGGGACGCGCAATCGTAACTCCGATCGGCAGCCCGTTGCCCAGGCCTTTCGCGCTGGTAATGATATCCGGCTCTACGCCCCAGTGCTCGATGCCAAACCATTTCCCGCCGGTGCGTCCCCACGCCGTCTGCACTTCGTCCGCGATAAAAATCCCGCCGTACTTCTTCACGATGTCGGTAACGATTTTGAAGTACTCTTTCGGCGGAGTGATAAATCCGCCCACCCCCTGAATCGGCTCGGCGATCAGCGCGGCCACGCGGCCCGACGTGCTGGTGCGTATCACCTGCTCCATATCCTGCGCGCACTTCACTTCGCACGACGGATACTCGAGCCCAAACGGACAGCGATAGCAATACGCGTTAACCGCATGTACGATGCCGGCCTGCGGAGGTCCCAGCTTCCATGTCGATTGCCCCGTCAATCCCATGGTTCCCGCCGAGCGCCCGTGATAGGAATGCCGCAGCGCGATAATCTCAGTCGATCCCGTATAGCATCGCGCCGCCAGAATCGCGGTCTCGTTCGCCTCCGTCCCGCTGTTGGTGAAAAACGATTTGCGCAGCGCTCCGCCCGGAGTGATCTGCGCCAGCTTCTGCGCCAGCGCCACCTGCGGCTCATTCGCAAATACCGTGGAGACGTGTTCCAGCTTGTCGATTTGAGAATGGACTTTCGCGTTCACCGCCTGATTGCAATGCCCCACGCTCACCGTGACGATGCCGCCAAAAAAATCCAGATACTGATTTCCATCAGCGTCCCACACGTATTGATCCTTCGCATGCGAGACCACCAGCGGCTCTTTGTAATAGTGAAATACCGCCGGAAACAGAAACTCCCGTTGCGCCAGAACGATTTCGTCTTTTGTCATAGGAAACGCTCGCAGATCGCACCATTATCGCAAGAGACATATATAATAAGTGCTACGACAGCCGCAGATCTTGATCGGTGCCGCAGACATCTCGCAACCTTGCGCCTCGATCAACTCGTCCAGTGGGACGTGCTTGCTTTCCTTCACCGTCATGGAACCAGTCTGGCCAGCGCACAACAGATCGCGCTCCTGCTCGGTTATTCCAGAGCGGCCGTCGGTGAGGCGCTCGACTCTTTAGCCTCGACCAACCTGCTGCAGCGCTCGCGCAACTCCCGTGGCGTGCGCCTGTACCGATTTGCCATTGCCGACCATTCGCGGCAACTTGCCTTAGAGGAATTATTGGAGCTGGCGGGACAACGCCAGGGACGTCTCCAGCTGATCGCGCATCTGCGTCAGAATGCAACGGGAAAAGAGCGGCGCGAACGAGGGGGATTGCATCTGGCTTGAAAAATGCATTGTATTTAAGACAGAGAGGGCGCTATGAGCGAATACGAGGCTGTCGGTACCGGCATCAGAGGGCTTGACGAAATCCTGCTGGGCGGCATTCCAAGGACCAACGTCATCCTTGTGCAGGGAGAAACCGGCACCGGCAAAACCCTCTTCGGTACCGAATTTATTTACCGGGGCATCACGCAATTCGACCAGCCCGGCATGATCGTGGTTTTCGAAACCAGCGCCCAGAAACTGATTCGCGACGCCAGGGCGATGGGCTGGGATCTCGATGACTTGCAGAAGCGCAAGAAGCTGCAGATCGTCTTCACCAGCCCGGATGTGCTCGAACAGGAAGTGCGTTCGCCCGATAGCCTGCTGCTCGAAACGGCGGCTGAGATCGGCGCGCAGCGCATTTTTATCGATGGCATCGGATTGCTGACGCAGGCTTCTTACAGCGGCGGTCCGGGCCAGCCTGCGCGGCCAGGAACGTATCGCGAATTGCTGCAGCAGTTCATCGAAGCGCTCTACCGCGAGAACCTGACTACCATCCTCTCGCACGAGACGGGACGGCGCTTCGACGCTCAATCCACTCTGGAAGCCGCCGACTTCCTCGCCGACACCGTTATAACGCTCTGCCGGAAAGCTCACGGCGGACGCGTGCATCGCTCTATCGAAATCCTCAAGAGCCGCGGCCAGGATTACGATGCCGGCGAGCACACCCTCAAAATTCAATCCGGCTCCGGTCTGGAAGTATATCGCCGCGTGCAGGCGCCGCTGCGCCGCCGCATGGTTCAACCCACCTCGACGGCGCGGCGTTCCGTGATTGGTGTGGACGCGCTGGACGATCTGATCGGCGGCGGGATTTTCGATGGTTCCACCACCATGGTCATTGGCGTCTCAGGAGTGGGAAAAACCGTCCTCGGGACGCAGTTGCTGCGCGAAGGAGTGATGCGGCAGAAGCAGCCGGGGCTTCTCGTCTCGCTCGATGAGCATCCGGCGCAAATCCTGCGCAATTCCGGAACGCTGAGTCTGGACCTGCAGGCTCAGGTGGACGCCGGGGAAATCCATATCCTCTTCGAGAGCCCGCAGGAACTGGAAATCGACGTCCATTTTGCGAAAATTGTCGATTTGGTCGAGAAATATAACATTCAGCGGCTGGTGATCGATGGAATGACGAGTTACAGCACCGCGCTGGGCGATCTGGCGCTCTACCGCGATTTCTTCCATGCGCTGGTGGCCTACAGCAAGTCGCGCCTGATGTCGACCTTCTTCAATTACGAAAATCCGGAGTTCCTCGGCGTCTCGACTTTTATGCCGGACTTTCCCGTCAGCTCCATCGTCGACAATATCATCCTGTTGAGCCTGGTGGAAATCGAGAACTCGCTGCGGCGCTGCATCACCGTGGTTAAAGCGCGCGGCAGCGCCCATCAGTTCGATAGCCGGGAGTATGAGATTAGGGAAGGCGGAATCCATCTGCTGCCCATCAGCGAGGGTGCGCCCGTTCGTCTGCCGCTCTCGCATTATTCAAGTGTCCTGAGCCGCGCCCCCACCCGCTTCAATACACGCGTAACCGCACTCATCGCGCCGCAAGGCTCGGCATGATCCCGGCTCCCAAAGATCCGGACATGCGGAGGGAGTTAAGTGAAGAGTAATGCGGTTAGCCCCCCCGCGGCGATAAAGGAAGACGGGCCGATCGGGCCGCCTTCCAGCAGCATCAGTGGCGCTGAACCTGGCGCCGTGGCGGAGTTTGCCCTGAGCGATGCAGACTTGGGCGAGTGGCGCGCGGAACTGCTGGATCCGGACGCCTGGAGTGAGATTCTAAGCCGCTATGGCCGAACCATGCGCCTTGCGGTCGCGTTAACCGACCATCATGGCAACCCGCTGGGACCATGCTACAACCCGCAGCCGGTCTGGAGTCTGGCCCGCAAGGGAATGCCGGACTCGGCGAACCCGGGCTGCACATTTTGTCTGGCTCCCCATACCCCCTGCGCCATCGTGGCAGAGGCGCTGGCCACGGGGGAAGTGGTATACACACAGGATCAGGCCGGCCTGTCGCACGTCGCCATACCCCTGCTTCTGGGCAAGCAACGCCTGGGCGCGCTGGTCGCCGGCCAGGTCTTCGCGAGCTACCCGCAGCCCCTCACGCTGCAACGCGTAGCCAGGCACTTTGGAGTCTCGCAGGAAGACCTGTGGACCTCGGCTGTGCATCAGGTACCGGTCAGCCGTGCCACGCTGCACCTCTATGCCGATCTGCTGGCCTCTCTGGGCCAGGCCTTTCTGCGGCAGCGCTACGCGGGCATTCTGGACCGCAACCTCCACCAGACCAACCAACGATATCGATTGATCATCGAGGGTTCCGACGACCGCGCGCTCTTTACCGTCGATTCCCTCGGGTGCGTTTCCAGCTGGAATGCCGGCGCCGAGCGTCTCCTTGGCTATGCCGAATCCGAAATCAAAGGCAAGGCTTTTTCCGTCTTTTTTACCCCCGAGGACATTCGCAGCGGAATCCCTGCGCGCAAACTTCAACAGTTGCAGCAAATCGGCAGGGTCGCAGAAGAAGGCTGGCGGGTGCGCCGGGACGGCACGCGTTTTATTGCCGAAACCCTGGCGATCCGCCTGGCTGAAGCAGGCGCCGATGAGTACGGAATCCTGTTGCACAATGTGACGGAGGCGCGCGGATTGGCCGCGGCCGCCCTGGAGGCGCAAAGGCTCGAGAGCATTGGCGTCATGGCCGGCGGCATCGCGCACGATTTCAATAACCTCCTGACCAGCATTTTAGGCAACGTAAGTCTGGCTATCTACGGGATGCCGGACGACGACGCGGCGCGTCCGCTGCTCGATATCGCCGAACGCTCCGGCCTCCAGGCCGCGGCTCTCATCCGTCAGCTGCTCTCCTATGTGGGCAAGGGACAGGAAGCGGTCACTCGATTCGATCTGTCAAAGCTGATTGCGGAGATACTTCCTCTGATTCAAACGTCGATTCCGAAAACCGTCCGGCTCGAACTCGCCCTGCAGTCCGACCTGCCGTGGATCGAAGCCGATGCCAGCGCCATACAGCAGATCGTCATGAATCTGGTGATCAACGGCGCCGAGGCCATCGGCCCCGAAGGCGGAACCGTCCATGTATCCACCGGCGAGGCCACGTCCCAGCCTGGCGGCGTTTTTCTCGAAGTGCTCGATTCGGGATGCGGCATGGACGACGCTCTGATACGCCGAATCTTCGACCCCTTCTTCACCACCAAGTTCACCGGGCGTGGACTGGGCCTGGCGGCAGTTTCCGGTATCGTGCGGCGGCTCAAGGGGCGGCTCGACGTAGAGAGCGCGCCGGGGAAAGGCAGTACCTTCCGCATGGTGTTGCCGGCGGTGCCCGCTCTGTTGCCGCTGCCCAACATGGTGGTAAAAAGCGACCTGCGTGGAACCGGGACCATTCTGGTCGTGGACGACGATCGCTCGATCCGCAATCTCATCGTCGCCATTCTCGAGCAAAGCGGATATTCCGTGTTGACCGCCGAAGATGGACAAGCGGGCGTGGACCTATTCCGCAACAACGCGGACACCATTACGGCCGTGGTTCTGGATCTGACGATGCCGGTCATGGACGGAGAGGAAGCTTTCCGCTTAATGAACGAAACGCGGCCGGACATTCCGATAATCGTCTCGACGGGATACGGGGACACGTCGGTCCATGAGCAGTTCGGCAGCGCATTGGCGGGCGTGATCCGGAAGCCGTTTACGGCGGCGATGCTGTTGGATATGCTTGCGGCGGTTCTGATGCGCAGGAAAGCCCCGGGACTAAGAACGTCTCGCGCCTCCGGCTTCTGACCCCGGGTTTTTCATGCCGGGACCAG
This sequence comes from Terriglobia bacterium, assembly GCA_963719785.1. Classification (GTDB taxonomy): domain Bacteria; phylum Acidobacteriota; class Terriglobia; order Bryobacterales; family Bryobacteraceae; genus BOG-234. Next base: position 28,836 of record CAVRCX010000012.1, on the reverse strand, counting down.
GCGCACCGCCCTCAGGCGTCCGCCTTGATGCACGTGTGACGTACGCTCTCAGCGGCGGTTCTCGCGGCGAGGTCGGTACTATTGTTGATACAGACAAGAGTCGGTCTACGCCATCCAATGCCAGGTTTCCGCTCCGATAATCCCCTGATCGTCCAGGGCGATCACACCATTCTCGCCGAGGTCGCCAGCCCTCGCTACGAAGACGCGCGCGACCAACTGGCGCGCTTCGCCGAGCTCATCAAAGCGCCGGAGCACGTCCACACCTATCGGGTTACGCCGCTCTCCATCTGGAATGCCTGCGCGGCGGGAGTCGGCGCGGCGGAGATTATCGGCGCACTGCAGGAGTTCTCGAAGTACGCCATACCCGAACACGTCTCCGTCGAGATCCGCGATTTTGCTTCGCGCTACGGGCGCCTCCGCCTGGTCAGGGACGAGCGCGGCCTGGTTCTCTCGGCCAACGACGTTCCGCTGGCCGAGCAAGTGGCGCGAGCCAAACAGACGGCGCCGCTGCTCGGGACACGGCTCTCTCCGCGCGAATTCCTCATCAGCCCCGCGTCGCGCGTACTGGCCACCCTCGGTAAGAAGGCGGCCCGCTTGACCGACACCGTGCTCGAACTGCACGAATCGAAAATACAATCCGCCGTGGCGAAGAAACTCCGCGAAGCCGGCATCTTCATCCGCACTTGAAAAACTCGTTACCGAGCCGCGACCGTGAGGGAGTGGCCCTTCCTCACGAATACCGCAGCAAAGCCTTGAACCCATAATCCATATGCTGCTGGATATGGCAATGGAACAGAGTCGGCCCCGGCTGATCGGCCGTAAAATCCACAATGGCGCGCCCATAAGTCGGCACCACCACGGTGTCCTTGATTACGCCCGAAGTAGCCTTCCCGTAAATCTCGGCAATCTCCAACTGGTGCCGATGCACATGCAGGGGATGCGCATCGTCGGTGCGATTGTGAAACGTCAGCCGGTACCGCGTGCCCTGTTTCAGCAAAAACTCCTGGTCATGCGGATAAGGTTTCCCATTAACCGTAAATTGATTGAATTTCCCGGCGCCGCGCGGCACCTTAACAAACACCATGTCCAGTTTCTCGGTGGGCGCGGGCTGCGATGGCGGCTTGCCGAACACCGTGTAGTCCCAAACCGATTTCGGCGGCGGCGCCACCCACTGCGGCGTGCGGTGCTGGCCGGCGTACTCGACAACAACACCCAGGCCCCCTTCGCGCACCATATCCTCGGGCGCGCCCAGTATCCACACCCCGGGATGATTCATCTCCACCCACGCATCGATGCGCTCCCCCGGACCCAGCATCAGCACATCCACGGCCGCCGGCACAGCCACCGGATTTCCATCGAGCGCAATCACGTTGAACTGGTGGCCAGGCAGCGCCAGATGCCTGTTCTCGATGGCACTGGCATTCAGAAAATGAAACATGACGCGCTCCCCGGGCCGCACACGAATCGGCTCCCCCGCCCCCAGCGCCTTATCGTTGATGGAGAAAATATCCGCCGCGACTTCCATACCCCCCGGCCGCGTATCCAGCACTGCCGGCTTCTCCGGCTGCGCCAGCGTCGGATCCATATCGTCGTTATCCATTAACGTGTTGGTGAAATATGGCTCCCAATCGCGCAGCGCCAGGTAATGCTCCTGATCGAAATTGCCGGGATTATTCGCGCCTTCGATAACCAGAAAGCCGAACATGCCGGTGTAGCTGCCGCGGTGCAGGTCCTCCATCGACATGGTGTGTGTGTGGTACCAGCGCGTGCCCGCCGGGGTGGGCGTGAACCGATAGCTGCGGCTGCCATGCGGAGGCACCACCGGCGTGCCTTCTTCCTCCGACCCGTCCACATCCGACGGAATGAGCAATCCGTGAAAATGCACCGTCTCCGGAACGTCGGTATTGTTGACGACATTCACCGTAACCGGCACGCCTTCCTTCATGCGCAGCAGCGGCCCCGGCGAAGTGCCGTTGTATCCAATGGTGCTCAGGATGCGGTTGGGTGCGAGCTCCACGGTGACCGGCGAAATCTGCAGAGTGAACTCTGTCTTGGCCACATCCGGCGCGCCGGTTGGAGCCAGTAGGGATTGCATCTGCATCTGCTGTTGACCCGCCAGCCGGCTACCCGCCGCCAGACCGGCAATCTTAAGAAAGTCGCGTCTTTGCATCGCCCACGACCATGTTATCGCCCGCACTAACGCGTTGCATCGTGCCTCCGCGTTAGAGAGAATGGAGCACGGAATGGGGCTGCTTCGGTACCAATTCGAATGGGACATAGAGGTCAGGTGACTTACGCTGGGGAAGGATACAGCGGGTCGGTATGTGGGTAGGCGTGACCCGGCACACCGTCGTACAGATCAGTCTTGTCCAGGGGATAAGGCCGTTTGGTCGTCGATGCCTGTAGCCAAGCCTGTCCATTCTTCTGCGCGCGGATCCCATTAATCTCGGCGAGAAAGAAACGACGAGGAACAGCGATGAAACCGGAATACGATTTCAGCAAAGGCGAACGCGGTAAGTTTTTTCGGCCCGGCGCGGAACTTCGCTTGCCGATCTATCTGGACATCGACGTACATACCTATCTGGCCCAACGCGCGGCGGAGAAGGGCGTACCCCTCAACGAAATGGTGAACGGTTTGCTGAAACAGGAAATACAGATTGTCGAATCGCTGAAGTAAACACCGACAGGTCGGGGAGTAATATAAGCTCCATCCAACCGAATCGATTCTCTGCCCGATCGCGGCAAGCCCGCAGCGATAGAATACCCTCATGGGCGCCACAGCTCTCATGCCGGTGGATGAATATCTCCGCTTGACGGAGAAGCCTTACTGCGAATACAGGGACGGCGCTGTTTCGCCTAAAGCAACGCCCACCAAATTCCACGCCATCATCCAATACGCTCTGCTGATGCTGCTGAGGGCTCAGGGCGTGCAGGCGCTGCCCGAACTGACGGTTCGCGTCTCTCCGACCCGATACCTGGTACCCGACGTCTGCGTTGCAGGCGATTTTCCCGGCCCCTATCCGACCGATCCCGTCCTGCTCTGCTGCGAAATCCTGTCCCCTGAAGACCGCCTGGGCGCCATGCTCGCCAAATGCGAGGAATACCACGCCTGGGGCGTTCCCTTCTGCTGGGTGATCGATCCCGAGAAATGCACTGCGTGGGAATATCATTCCGCCGCGGAGCCTGTCCGCGTTGCCGCAACCCTCCGCGCGGGCGATCTCTCGATCGGTCTCGAAGAATTGTTCGCCGCACTCGACACCACTCGGCCCTAAGCGACTCCCGCCGCTCGCATCACCACTTCCGCCTTCTCGCGAACATGCCGGGCCATTTCATAAGGATCCGTTTGCTGATACTTCGGATAAAACAGCTCTACTGAAAGCGGTCCCGCGTATCCTTTCGCCGCGAGCGCACGGAGAATGCGCGGCAGCGGAGACACGCCCTCTCCTGGCACCTCGCGCGTAGTGTTGTCCAGCATCTCGCGCGGAATATCCGGCACATCCTGAAAATGCACATGCGCGATTTCGCCGTTGCGAATCAGTTCCACATCTTCGAATTTACTCAGGCCCGCCCAGAAGTGATAGCAATCGAACATGGGCCGCACATTCGGGTGCGCCGCCTCACGCGTCAGCCGCAGTGAGGTCGGCAGCGTTCCGAGGAACGTCGACCCGCGCGTAAACTCCGGCATCAGAATAATGGGAATCTGCTTCGCAAACTCGCCCGCCTCACGCATGTAATCCACGCCGCGCTTGAAATCGTCCTCGGTGTATTTCGCGGTGCCGCCGCTCGAGCAAACCATGCGGTCGACGCCCATCTCGCCAAGCAGCCCGGCAATCCGCTTCATATTTTCGACAGCCTGGGCGCGATTCGGCCCCGGGTCCCAGACCCCACGCTGGCTGCCGCCCGAAACCACGGTGAGCCCAAGATCGGATATCAGGCTCTTCGCGGCCGGCACGCCGTCGGATTTCACAAACGGATCCAGCACCGTCGTGGTTAATTCGACATACTTGATCCCGGCGCGCGCCCAACCTTCGAGAGACTTGCGGTATCCCGCGGCCGAGGATGTGGTCTGGTGCATACAAAGCTGCATCGAGCCGGGCGCCGCCCGCAATGGAACGAGCGGCGAAGCCAGCGCCGAGAGAAGAAGATGCCTGCGATTCAGCATGGGCCTACAATATCGCAGATTGGGCCGGAAATGGACAGGCGAAAGCGCCTATCCCACCTTAGTGGGTCATCGCATAGACCAGATAATTGATCCCATACCGATAAGCCAGCGCAGTCATATGCTCCGGATATTCGGGCGCGTCCGCATACTCCCAGGCGTCCCCGATATCGGTGTTGAAATTGACCGCGACCACCATACGGTCGTTATCGTCATAGATGCCGCGCCAGGCGGGCGTGGTGCCGAAGGGCTGCTGAACCACTACCGTACCGCCGGGCCCGCGGCGCAGATGGCGCGTGCCGGGGATAAACGACCGGTCTTTCTCCTCGATGTCGTAAAGCACGTGCATCACGGGATCGCGATCCGAGACATCGGTGATCGGCCGATTGGGGAACACGCGGTTCATGGTCTCGGTGAATACTTCCCACTGCTCGTTACCGGGCCCCCACATATCGTCGACCACAAGGAAGCCGCCGCGCAGCAGATATTCGCGCAGCCGCGCGGTCTCGGCGTTGGTCAGGCCCCACCATCCGGTCTGCGTGGCGTAGATCCATGGATTGTCGAAGAGATGATCGTCGCTGAGGCGCATGTGCAGAGGCGCGCCTGTAGCCACGCGGGTAAGACGTTCCACGCCCTGCGAGAAATGATCGTCGGCATCCGGCCAATCGACCAGCCACCATCCGCTTCCCTGGCCGTTGCGCGACCCGAACCCGTAGCCGCGATGGAACTGAGGAAGATCGGTATATTCGACGCGGATGAAATGAAACTCGCCCGCGGCTGGAAAGGTGGGCGCCGGCGCTTCGTCGTGCCCTTCAAAGCGAATCCCGCCCCCACCGAATCGCTGCGCCAGAGCGCCGGCGGCGATCAGCAGGATTATGGCGAAGATCGATCCAGCGCGCATTTTGGGGCCGGTTCCATCATGGCAGGATTTCCGCCCACGTGGAACAGGCGCTTTCGCCTGTTCATGCCCGCCGCTCCGTTCGGCGGTCCTTCTGTCGGCTGTCCGTCTTGCCCGAACGAATGGAATCCGTTAATATACGGCGTGTTGTATGAGGATCAGAAACCAGGTTTTCCTGAAACGGCCGTGGCTGTTTCCTGTCTTCAGCACCATCGGGGCTGCGTCTGTTTTCTTCCAGGGACCTGCCGTCAGCCCCACAATCAAGATCGCGATTTTCTTTGTTGTCCTCGTCCTGCTGAACGCGTTTTTCTTTACCGCCTTAAGACGCACGCAGCGAAATCAGAACCCGCCGGAAACCTGACTTGCCGGTTCCAAGCTGACACAGACAGATCCGTCAGTCGTCGAGGCTGCTTTTCCACTTGGGCGAATCAATTCGACGCTGCAAGGTAATGATGTCGTCGAAGGCCGGATCCGGAATCCACTTTCCGATCAGATCGGAGAAATCGCCTCCTCGCTTGTCTTCGGCTACATGCGCCTTTGGGTCTTCAGGGCGCTCGATTCCCGACGGATGGCCTTCGGCAATGTCCCGAAACCTCGCTTCGCGCCTCATGCCCGCAAGTCTATCAGGGCCCCGCCCAAAATCATTTGTAGCGAAATCGAAACCGCAACTACCCACCTTGCATCCTCATTGATATACTGTTAAACAAGGACGGTCCCTACCCGGCATGCCTAAATCACGGCGATCTTTTTTCTACATCCCGCTTCTGGTTCTGATCAGCGCCCTTCTGGGGGGCTTTTACGGACCGAAAGTTCAAGTGGCTTCCGCTGCATCTTCCGACGACGACGTCAAATCGAGCATGCAGGAGTTCACCAAGGTCTACTCCACCGTCGAACAGAATTTCGCCGATCCGGTCAGCGCCGATAAAGCCATCTATAAGGGCGCTATTCCCGGCATGCTGCGGACCCTCGATCCGCACTCGAACTTTTTCGATCCCAAGGATTTCGAGGGGATGCGAGAAGATCAGCGCGGCCACTACTACGGCGTAGGGATGCAGGTGGTGGGTCGCAACGGCAAAACCATCGTCGTGGCGCCGTTCGTCGGTTCCCCCGCCTATAAGGCAGGTTTGCGGCCCGGCGACGTCATCGTCATGGTGAACGATAAGTCCACCGAAGGCCTCGATTCGACGAAGGTGGCGGATCTCCTGAAGGGCCCCAAAGGCACCCCGGTACAGATCAAGGTAGCGCGCGAAGGCGCCGACAAGCCCATCGTCTTCGATATCATCCGGGACGAGATCAGCCGCAAGAGCGTCCCCGAAGCGTTTCTTCTGAAGCCGGGATATGGCTATATCAAGATTGAGCAGTTCAACGAAACCACCGGCCGTGAGTTCGATGAAGGCATGAAGTCCATGGACGAGGACAACCTGAAGGGTCTGGTCCTCGATCTGCGCAGCAATCCTGGCGGGCTTCTGACGGAAGCCGTCTCGGTGGCCGATCATCTGCTCCCCAAGGGCGACGTGATCGTGTCGCACAAGGGCCGCAATTCCGCCGAACACGTTTACACCGCGCGCAATGGCAACCATGGCCGCATGTATCCCATCGTCGTGCTCGTCAACCGCAATTCCGCCAGCGCATCGGAGATCGTTTCGGGCGCCCTGCAGGATCACGACCGCGCCTGGATTCTGGGCGACAACACCTTCGGCAAGGGCCTCGTGCAGACGGTTTATCCGTTGATTGAAAACACCGGCCTCACGCTGACTACGGCGAAGTACTACACGCCCAGCGGACGCCTGATCCAGCGCGATTACAGCAACGTCTCGTTTTTCGATTACTATTACCGCAACAACACTGCCGCGCGTAATCCGGCTGACGTGAAGATGACCGATGGCGGACGCACGGTGTACGGCGGCGGCGGTATCTCCCCCGACGAAAAGTTCACCCCGGAGAAACTCGACCCCTTCGAAACCGATCTTCTCGTGAAGTTCGCATTCTCGAATTACACCAAGCACTTCTTCGCCATTCATCCCGCCAAACTGCCCGATGGATGGGATGTGGATACCGCGACCATGAACGAGTTCCACCAGTATCTTCTCGACCAGAAGATCGAATTCACGGAAGCCGATTTCACGAAGGACTACGACAAGGTCAAACGGCGCCTGCAGGCTGAGATTTACAAGACTGCATTCAACCAGGACGAGGCCATGAAGTACGACACCAAGACAGATCCCGAGGTTTTGGCGGCCCTTGATGCCATGCCCAAGGCGCAGGCTCTCCTGAACAGCACGCGCAAAATTGTTGTCGAGAGGATGAAAAAGTAGTCTCTCCAGCGCAGATCGCAGTACTCGACACGGGCGGTCAGTATTGTCACTTGATCGCTCGCAAAATTCGAGAACTCGGCGTTTCGACGGAAGTTTTTCCGAGCGAGACTCCGTTAGACAAGCTGCGTCATGCGCGCGGCATCGTTATCTCGGGCGGCCCTTGCAGCGTTTACGACGAATCCAGCCCCACGATTGATCAATCCGTCCTGACCGGCGGTGTGCCTGTCCTCGGCATCTGCTATGGGCAGCAGCTGATTACTCATATGCTGGGCGGCACGGTCCGCCAGGGCGACAAAGGCGAGTTCGGCCTTGCGCTGCTCGATCTGAGCGGCGCCGATTCGGAATTCTTGCGCGGCGTAGCCGACCGTCAACAAGTCTGGATGTCGCACCGCGACCTGGTGTTGGCGGTGCCCCCCGGTTTCCGTGTTCTGGCCACCACATCCACCTGCGAGACAGGCGCCATCGAAGATCCCGCGCGCCACCTCTACGGCGTCCAGTTCCATCCCGAAGTGGTCCACACCACCGAAGGCGTCCGCATCCTCCAGAATTTCGTCTTCAACATCTGCGGCTGCGTGAAAGACTGGAACGCGGGTGAGCGCATCGCACTCATCGAAGAAGAGATCTGCCGGCGCGCCGACGGACGCAAGGTATTTTTCTTCGTCTCGGGCGGCGTCGATTCTACGGTGGCGTTCATGCTTTGCCTTGACGCCCTCGGCTCCGAGCGCGTCCGTGGAGTCTACGTAGATACCGGCCTGATGCGCGAAGGCGAAACGGAGTTTGTCCGCGACACCTTCGCCGGCCTCGGCCTGGTCCGCATCGAGGAATGCGCCGACGAGTTCCTGAGCATCCTCGAACAGGTGCGCGATCCCGAAGTGAAGCGCCACCTCATCGGCGAACAGTTTGTAAAAATTCAGCAACGGATCGTCGAGGATCGCGGACTGCTCAGCGGCCGCTGGATCCTCGGCCAGGGCACGATTTATCCCGACACCATCGAATCCGGCGGTACCGCGCGCGCAGCTGTCATCAAGACCCACCACAATCGCGTCCCCGGCATTCAGAAGCTCATCGACGCCGGGCTCATCGTCGAGCCGCTGGCCGATTTTTACAAGGATGAAGTGCGTGCCATAGGCCGCGAACTAGGCCTCGCGCCGCAGTTGCTCGATCGCCATCCCTTCCCCGGACCGGGCCTCGCGATACGCTGCCTGTGCGCCGAGACCGAGCAGCGCGTCACGCGCGTGGCGGATGGTTTTCTGGTGCCCGTGCAATCCGTCGGTGTGCAGGGAGATTCGCGCAGTTACGCGCCAGTGCTGGCGATCGATGCTTTCCCGTCGCAGGCGGCGAAACTGCAGGATCACGCCACCGAACTGGTGAATCGCTCCGCGGGCGTCAACCGTGTGATGGCGCGAGTGGCCACGCGCGAAGCGCTCGAACGCCAGCACGTCTTCCCCAGCTCGCTGACTCACGGAAGGCTGGATCTGCTGCGCGAGGCCGATGCCATCGTGCGCCAGATGTGCCGCGAATCCGGTTTCGATAAGCAAGTCTGGCAGTTCCCCGTGGTGCTGATTCCCGTAGGCGCGGGCGAATCGAGGGACTCAGTGGTGCTCAGGCCCATTCAGTCGGTGGACGGCATGACCGCCGATTCAGTGGCTATGCCGGACGAACTGCTGCACGCCATGTCGGAACGCCTGATGGCCATCCCGGAGATTGCGGGAGTTTATTACGATTTGACGCATAAGCCGCCCGGAACCATCGAGTGGGAGTGAAATCCGGTACGCTGGGTCTATGGTTGACGAGCCTGTACGCTCGGGGAAGGTCGTCGCAGGAATACTGCTTGCCCTCGGCCCATGCCTTCTCGGCGCCCTCTTAGTCGCTTCCCGTCTCCATGCCCAGGAACCAGGAGCTGCCGTTGACTTCCGCCTGCCCGATCTCAGCAAACTGAATGGCAGGAAGAGGACCTTCGCTATAGAGCAATTGGCCGTGAAGATTCGGTCACTTTCGGGCTGCGCCGAGAAAGGAGTACTCGCCAGCGAACTCGCGGATGCCGCGGACGATGCGCCGGACGAGACTCTGCAGGAAATCACCACGACGCTCTCAGATGCGCTCAGAGGATGTCCAAGTCAGTTCAGCGTGGCGTATCTACTGCTGGCGCAATTGATCCACTACGCGCATATGCAGGCTCCCCTCGACGATCCGCGACTGGCGGCTGCAATGGCCGCGCTGGAGGCGGAGGATCGCGAAATTCAGCAAGCCGATTTCACCCTTGCCGATCTCCAGGGAAAGGCCTGGACCCTGAAGGATCTGCGCGGCAAGGTCGTGCTGGTGAACTTCTGGCAAACAAGTTGCCCGCCCTGCGTTCACGAGATCCCTGCGCTCGACGCACTGTACGACCGATTCCGGAAGAAGGGGTTGGTGATTCTGGCCATCGCCGGGGACGACGATGCGGCGATGGTCCAGCACTTTCTCGCGGCGCACCGCGTTTCGTATCCGGTCCTGTTGGATGCAGGCCGCAAAGTGACTGAGCGCTTTAGGGTGGCAGGCATTCCGCGAAGCATTGTTTTTGACCGTACTGGGACGGTGGTAGCGCAAGTGAATGGCTCGCGGACGCGGCAGCAGTTTGTCGAGACGCTCAGCCAGGCTGGACTTCACTGAATCTGCCGGTCCGCACAGTGGATCTCTAAAGACTGAGAGGATTAATCCACCGCAGGTCCGGAAAGCGGCGGAAATCCTGGTCCGTCGATGCGAGCACCGCACCATATTCCATCGCCAGCGCGGCCAGGACCGCGTCCGTCACCAGCGGACCGGTTATGCCGTAGCTATCGACCAGCCTCTCGAGGATCTCCGCGTGGAGTGGTCCAGTGTTCAGCGCAACGACGCCGGGCTGCCCAAGCCATTCCCCCACAATTCGAAACGCTTCTCTTGAAGACAGCGGATTCGTCCAGATTCTTGAATTCGTGGCGATGCGAATAAACGCCCAGATCGTCACCCACGGCAGGGCGATCGTTTCTCCGCTCTTCAACAGCTTCGCAAGCCAATTCGCGGCGGCCCGCTGCTGCGGCGCATCGGCGTTGTATGCATACAGCAGCACGTTGGCGTCGACGAGAGTCACCCGTGCAGTTCGCCCTCCCCATATTCGAGGAGCGCTTCAATGTTGTCATAGTTCAGCCCCGGTTTGTGTCCCATGTGAGTGGGTTCAATCCGCAGCGTTCGGCGGCGGGGCTTGTGCTCGCCTCCGAGCAATGCGGCGCGCAGCAAATCGTTGAGGGTATCCCGAAAGGAGGCTCCTCTCGATTGGCTCTCACGTTTAACGCGGGCCGCTACGTCGTCGTCGAGCGTGACCGTGGTTCGGATGCTCATGATGCCTTGATTTTAGCATCCGATGCATCATCCGTCCCTACGCCCGCACCAACGCCCCCGCCCGCAATAAAAGCTCAGCCTGCTCCGCCGGCACCGGCTTCGACAGCAGATTCCCCTGTGCGATATCGAAACCGATCTCCTGCAGAATCCTGAACTGCGCCACCGTTTCCACGCCCTCTGCCACCACCCGCAGCGACAGCGTCTTCGCCAGTTTCACCATCCCCTCCACCAGCGGCACGCTGCTCGGCGTGGCATCCAGATCGCGCACAAATACCTGGTCGATCTTCACCACGTCCACTGGCAGCTGATGCAGATACTGCATCGGCGAAAAACCCGTGCCAAAATCGTCCAGCGCCACCTGAATCCCGCGCTTGCGAATGCGGTCGAGCAGCCCCGCGGAGACGCCGGTATCTTTCACCAAAGCCGTCTCCGTCAGTTCCAGTTCCAGCCGGTTGGGATCGATCCCCGTTTCTTCGACGATCTGCAGCAGCTTCAGTTCAAATCCGATGTGCGCCAACTGCTTCACGGAAACGTTTACCGCCATGCGGATATCCGCAAAGCCCGATGCATTCCAGACCCGAAGCTGCCCGCATGCTTCGCGCAGCACCCAGGCGCCCATCTCGACGATCAGGCCACTTTCTTCGGCGATCGGAATGAATTCGGCGGGAGAAATTTCCGTTTCGAACCCCACCATGCGCAGCAGCGCCTCAAAGCCCAGCAGCCTGCCATCCAGCGTGTACTGCGGCTGGTAATGAAGACGAAAACCTCCGTTCCGCAGCGCCTCGCGCAGTCTGTCCTCGATATTCTGCGGCCGCGATGCCGCTTCGGTCATCCCCGGCTCGAACGGCTGAACCTGATTCTTTCCCGCGCTCTTGGCGCGGTACATAGCGGCATCGGCAGCGGCCATCAGCGCGCTCGCGTCGCCCGCGTCGTCGGGGAAAGTGCTGATGCCCACGCTGATGGTGGCAAATACGTTCTTACCTTCAATAGAGATGGGCGGCACCAGCGTTCGCATCAGATCCCAGCCGCGCATCTCCGCTTCCACTTTGTCGGCCAGGCCAGGGATCAGAACGATAAATTCGTCGCCGCCAATACGCGCGATCGTTTCCTCGAAACGCAGTGCGGCACGAAGACGTTCGGCGATCTGTTGCAGGAAGAGATCCCCGGTCTGGTGCCCCCACGTATCGTTGATACGTTTGAACCGGTCCAGATCCACAAACAGCACCGCGACCCGCGATCCCGCAAGCTTCGCCCGGTGCAGTTCTTCGTTGAGGCGTTCCCCAAAGAGAAGGCGATTCGGCAGGCCCGTCAAAACGTCGTGCCGGTACTGATGCGAGAGTTCCCTCGTGCGCTCCGCTACGGCGTTCTCAAGCGCGCGCCGTATGGTCTCCTGGTGTACGTTGCGCCGCCACAGAAAGAATCCGGCGAGCAGTCCTCCCAACAAGGTGCAGCCGCCGAAAAACCACCATGTTCGCCACCACGGAGCCAGTACGCGAAACTCAAATGCCGCCGGCTGATCGCTCCACCCGCTGGCCATATCCCGGGCTTCCACTTCCAGCCGGTAACTTTGCGGCGGGAGCGCCTGAAACTGGAGTTCCCGTTCCGGTGTTTCCTTCCACGTCTTGAAAAGCGGGTCAAGGCGATAACGGAATATCAGATCCTGCTCGCGCCCAAAGCGCAGCGCGGTGAACCTTGCAACTAATGGCTCGGCCGAATAATCCAGATCGAGCTTGTGCGCCGGGTCGATCTGTTTCTTCCCCATCGAAATGCTGGTAAAGACGGAGCGTGGCGGAGTCGGCTGCACGGGAGCCGACCGGGGCAGGTAGCGGGAGAGCCCCCCGCTCGTGCCGATCCAGATATGCCCGTCCGGCTCAGCGGCGAAACCGTGCAGATCGCAGTCGTCCCAGATCAGCCCGTCGTTGTGATCGTAGCGGGCCCAGCGGTTACCCTGGCCCGTAAACATCTCGACTCCCAGGTTGGTTCCCGCCCACAACCGGTCGCGCGCGTCGAACCCCAGGAAGTAAGTGATATTGATCGCCCGGCCCGCCGGTGGCTCGAAGTGCGACACCGAGACCTTGCCGCCGGCGAGGCTGAGCCGCGTGACTGTTCCGGAGAGCCGGTATCCCACCCAGATCGCGCCCGCCTTATCCGCCGCGATCGAAACCAGCAACCGGCTGCGCAATCCATCCGCCGTGGTGAAGTGGCGCCACGCACCGTTCGAGAGTTGCCAGAGACCGTCCGATGTCGCCGCCCAGATGTCGCCGGCGGGCGATTCCACCAGCGCGAAACAACGCAACGGACTCACCTCCGTAACTCGCTGGAAGTTCCCACCACCGGGTTCGGCCATGAACAGGCCTTTCTCCGTCCCCGCCCAGATCGCCCGGTTACGGTCGACCAGAATCGCGTTGGTGGAGTTGGCGGCCAATCCTTCCGCCGCGCCGAACCATTTCACCGAATTGCGCTTCGGATCGAATCGGCCCACCCCGCGCACATCCGTGCCCAGCCAAACATCGCCTTCTGCCCCCGCCTGGACCGCGTGAACCGGAATTTCGCCCACGGACTTCTCGAGATTCCACACCCACGCGCCGTCGTGCCGATCCCCGCGGAAGAACCCGCTTTCCGTGCCCACCCACACCGGACCTCCTGGCATCGGCAATATTTCGTACACCGTCTCTCCGGTCAGCCCACTGAGCGCCGTGAAGCTCTCCCATTCCCGATAGCCCAGCCACTTCGCCAGACCGCGTCCCGCCAACCCAAGCCAAACCGAACCTTCCCGATCCTGCAGGACCGAATAAACGGGAGGAAGCAGTCCGGACGTCCTTCCCGCCACGTGGAATCGCGAGCCCTGCCGGATGGCCAGTCCTTCGGTCGTCGGCACCAGTAACCGGCCGTCGGAATCCACTTGTGGACGGCCTGATTCGGTAGGGGGCAACTGCGCATCCGCTTCCTCAAACCGAGTCCCGGAAGGATCGAGAACCATCAACCGGCGATTCTGCTCCACCCAGGTATTTCCCTGGGCGTCGCGCACTATCGCCTGCATCGGCATCGCCTTTAAGCCCGCCGCTTCGCCCAGTACGTTCACCGTCCCGTTCTTCGCCTGGCAGAGAGAGTTCCCGCAGCCCCACCACAGGCCCGATGGATCCACGAAGACAGCGGATGCCTCGCGGTCAGCCGCATCGCCGGACGCCGGTCCCACTTGCAACCTAATTTTGCCGTTGTCGACGGAAGCCGCAAGCAACCCTGCGTCAGTGGCGATCCACGTGCGCTTGCCATCCAGCACGATGCCGTTATAACCGTTTATCCGGGTGCCAGCGGGAAGCGAAACCCGTTCGAATTTTTCGCCAGTCAGTCGATACAGTCCGCTCTGATTGCCGACCAGCACCGACCCATCGGGAGCCTCGCCGATCGACGCTGCCACGCTCGGCGGCAATCCCTGTTCCTGCCCGAACTCCTGGAACCGTACGCCCTCGTAGCGGAAAACACCGTTTTCCGTACCCACCCAGATGAAGCCCGTGCGGTCCTGAAACAGATTCTTGACGGCAAGATTCGTCAGCCCCTGTTCGACCCCGAGGTATTGAAACGCGTATTGCTGCGCATGTGCCGCCGCCGGCATCCACGCGGCCAGCAAAAGGCCTGTAAATGCTTTCTCGAAACTCTGCCTCATGGCTGCCCGTTGAGAGCACCGTGTCGGTGGTCCAGTGGACAGGTTACCCGCCCGCGGAGGCCGATTACCAACCTGCCCCACCTGCCGCTACGCAGTGTACGCATTTAAGGTTTCTTCAGAAACTCCTGCGGACTCAGCGCGCGCGGCGTCATGCGCGCCGTCAGCACCGCGCCTTTAAAATAATTCACCTTGTTATAGCGCACACCGACCGAAGTCCCGCCGGCTTTCTGCGGTTGCATATGGAGAGGCCCCGAACCCTGCAGCACGCCATCCACGTAGTTGCTGAATTGGTGGCCATCGTAGACCGCGGCTACGTGATACCAGGCGCCCAGCGGATGGAGCTTGGCGCGATCCAGCAGCGCCAGTTGATCCGGCGCCGTGATGGCAAAGCTGTCGAGCGCCCATTGCTCGCCGATTACGCGGATCTCAAACAGCATCCGGTTGTCCGTTCCCGCTTCCTGCAGATGGAAAAAGCGCTGCTCGGGAGCGCCGCCCAGATCGGGCCTGAAGATCACTTCCCAGGTAAACTGCTCCACACCCGCCAGCGGATGGACGTTCAGAAAGATGGCGTCGTCCGACCCGTTGAATTCTACGGCCTTGCCGGCGGGCGTGTCGATGAGGTGGGGATGCCCCAGCAGCGTCGTCTTATGCCCGCCGATTTCATCGAGGCGATCGAAATGCCAGAGTTCGCCCCCTGGCGCCGCGCCGAACATCAGCGGCAAAAAAGCCATCGGTAACAGGAATCGTTTGCGCAGCATTGGTTTATTATTCCACCCCCTGCGCCCGTTACCGCTGCCCCCATGCATAATATTGTTACGGCTTATGAGCATTATCGCGGTTGCGGGACGTAAAGGCGGTATCGGCAAATCCACCATCGTGGGGAACCTGGCGGCGGAGTTCGCGGCCAAAAAGCGCAAGGTCCTGGTGCTCGATGCGGACCCGCAGCACAGTCTGGTGGCATGGGCGGAACAAGGTGAAGGCCTGCTGAAAGGCTGTGTGCGCAAAATCGAAAACGGCGATGCCGCCGAGTTGAAGACCCAGGCTCGAAAGGCGGACCAGGAAGCCGATATCGTTCTCATCGACACCCCGCCCGGCATGCCGGAAACCGCCTATGCGGCCGCCCTGGTGGCTGATCTCGTCTTACTTCCCTGCGGCCCTTCACCCCTCGATTTATTCGCGCTGAAAGAAGCGCTGAACCTGGCGCTGAAAGCCCGCACCGTGCGCCGCATGAAGAAGCCTCGCATCCGCCTAGTTCCCTCCAAAGTCCTGATGAGCACCACCCTCGGCCGCGAACTTTCTTCGTCACTCGAAAAAATGGGAAAGAAAGTGCTGCCGCCCATCGGCCAGCGCATCGTTCTCGCGGAAGCTGTCGCCCAGGGTCTGACTATCGCCGAGTACGCGCCGTCATCGGTGGCCCACGAGGAGTTCAAAGAACTCGCCAAAGCCGTGGACAAAGTGCTGCAAAAGGACTGACCGCTGGCGCCGTTACTGGATGGCCAGGGTGACCCCGGATTGGGCGCTGATCCCTCCCGCCTGGAGAGTCACAGGGATCGCACTGCCGGGCTGAATGCCGGTGGGAACCTGGACGTTCACTTGGGTCAGACCCTGCACTGACGTGGGCGTTACGCCCGCATAGGTGACGGTCGCCGATTGCCCTCCGATCTGCACGGTGACCGGCTGAACGGATTGCGGATAAGGGCCTGAGCTGACGATCAGCCCATCGGTCCCGGCGGGCGAAGTTTGTCCCGCTCCGCTGATGTAGAGCGAGATATACGAGCCTCTCGACGCCGGACTGGAGGGGCCGTTGATGGTTCCATTCTGGATGTTGACGGCGGATGCTTGTCCGGAACCGCTGGCATTAGAGGTGAAGATGGCTGGGGCCGCGGCAGCTACCGGAATCGAAAAGGTATTGGTCAGTTGGCCCTGGTAGACCACGGTAATGTTGGCGGTCGCGGAGTTGGCGATTTCGTACGGCGCGATGGCGGCAATGGCCGTCGAGGACGCGTAGATGAGGGGAGCGGAAATACCTCCGAAATAGACCTGCGTACCGGCGATCTGCGAGCCCACGTAACCGCCCGAAGGGGTGAAAAGCGTAAGGGTAGAGGGTCCGATACCTGCTCCAAAGATAGTGACGATTTCGCCAGGCGCGATGGCGCTTTGAAGGTTGCTGGGCGCCGCGGCGTTGGTGACCTCGCCGATGGTAAATGGCACCGGCGTCAGGAGACGGATGATCTGGTTAAACATGTCGGCCACGTAGACATTGCCCGACGAATCCACGAAAACGCCTTCCGGGTAATTGAGCTGGGCCTGGGTGGCGGGGCCGCCGTCGCCGCTGTAACCGGGGCTGCCGGGAATTCCAGCGATAGTCAGAACGGTGCCGCCGGGCAGAATCTTCTGCACAGTCGGATTGATGCCGTCGACGAAATAGAGATTGCCAGCCTTATCGACCGCCAGGCTCTGCGCGGTGACATTGGAGTAAAGGGTCTGGATTTTGCCGTCGGCGGTGATCTTGCGGATGGTGTTGCTGTAGATATCGCCGATGTAAATGTTGTTGGCGGAATCGATGGCGAGCGAAACGGGATTGCCCAAAGTCGCGCTGGTGGCCGCTCCGCCATCTCCGCTGTATCCAAAGGTGCCGTTGCCGGCCACGGTGGTGATGTTGCCGCTGGTCGAGACGCCACTGGACGAGGTGGTGACGGCAATCTTGCGGACGGTGTGATTACCGTAGTCGGCGACATACAGGTTGCCGGAACTATCGAAGGCGAGCGCGGCGGGGAAATACAATTCCGCGTTGCTGGCAGCCATGCCGTCGTTGGTATAGCCGCGAATGCCGTTGCCGGCAAAGGTGGAAGTGTTGCCCGAGGTATCGACTTTGCGGATGCGGAAGTTGTTGGTATCGGCGACGTAGACATTGCCGCTGGCGTCGACGGTCAGGTTCAGGGGCAGATAGCCGAGCTGGCTCAGGCAGTTGGGCGTGGTGGTGGTATTGGCGGGTCCGGCATTGCCGCTGGCGGGGCACCCATAAATGTCCTGCGCGTCCTCATAGCCGGGCGTGCCATTACCTGAAATGGTGACGATCAGGCCGGTGCTTGCGGTGACCATGCGGACGACCGAGGTGTAGGAATCGAGGATGTAATAGTTCCCTTTGGTATCGGCGGCGACACTCCAGGGCCGGTCGAGCTGCGCCTGGCTGGCGACCGCGTTATCGCCAAACCAGCCCTGCACGCCGGGAATTCCGGCGATGGTCGAAATGGTGTATTGCTGTGCGCTTGCAAGGCCGCCGGCAAGCAGCGATGCGAAAACGATCTGAAGGGTCTTCATCAATCCAATTTCCGTGTGACGCCTGTGCGCCCACACGCGTTGCGGCGTAATACCTCCGCTCAAGTTTGCGCTTGGGGAACCTACAGACTAATCAGTAATGATAGCAATGCATGCACGCGAATCGCCGATTACACGGAAGAGGAGCGGGCAGATCGGAAATCTGCCCCACCGGGCTCTGACCCGGTGCATAGACGACCAGAGCAACTTATCGTAGTTGAATAAGACGTGGATAAAACCGGTCCGTGCGTCGTTGCACCGGGTCACGCCTGTCCCACATCGAATACAGGCGGGCGGTGGTTTCACGGAGTAGAATGACTATGATGACGCGCCGGATGGCCTGCCTTTCCCTGCTGGGTTTGCCTGCCTTGCGGCTTGGGGCGCAGCAGCGTCCCGATAGTTTCAGAATTTATTCCGATGGTCCGCGTTTGTTCCTGCGGCCGGCTCGGCTGAAGTTGTTGCGGCGCGAACGGGAGCGGCAATCGCTGCGCTGGGAGCAGTTCGAGGCACTGTGGAACGGCAATGCTCCGTTTCCGGAAGCTGGCTGGGCGGCAGCTTTGCGGTACCAGATCGCCGAGGATGAGGCGGCGGGCAAGCGTGCGGTGGCGTGGGCGGCTGGTGCCGGCAGCGATATCCGGCAGATCGCGCTGGTGGCGGACTGGTGCGCTCCTTTGCTCTCGGGGGCGGAGCAGACTCGCGTGCTGGGTAAATTGCAGCGGGCGGTTTCGAGCGCGGCGCCGAAGACAATCGGGCAGGCTCGGGACAAGGTTCTGGCGGCGATTGCGCTCAACGATTCGCAACCGGATCTGGCGGAGAAGGCTCTGCAGGGCGTCTTTGAGGACTTCTGGCTGGCGACGTTTATCGCTTCGCTGAGAGAAGCACGGTCGCGCGTGACGAATGCGGACGCCTGCGCCATGATGGAATTGCTGCACGCGTTTCGTGACAACATCAACTTCGATCTGCGCGATACGTTTCCCGCGTGGTTCAAAGACTATCCGCTGATGCATCTGATGGCGCACTATCCGCCGCCGTGGCCGGCATCGGAGAACGAGTTTCGCATCCCCGCCGATCGGGAGATTCAGAAGAGCGGACCGGACCTGACGAAGGCGGCACTGTCGCGCGCGGCGGAGCTGGCGATGGTGGCATACGATTCGAATTCGCCCGAAACGCAACTGCTGCAGGGCTTCCTGATGAGCGACCGGTTCCTGATGCGGGGGACGTTTGGCATTCCGTATGAGCTGATGTGGGCGAATCCGTATCAGCCAGGGCTCAGCTATTACCATGTTCCGCTGGCGCTGCACGATGAGATCGGCGGGCAGTTGTTTGTGCGGTCGGCGTGGGAAGACGATGCGTCGTGGATTGGATTCTTCGATGGGCAGCTGCAATTGTTCACGGACGGCAGTGTGACGCAGGTGGATCCGGCATTGACGCACGAACCGATGGATATCGAGGAAGCTACGGTGTTCTTCGGGCGCAGTTCGAAGAAGTTCCGGGTGCCGCGGCGCAAGACGGACGAGGCCACGGACGATGTGTTCATTGTGGGCCTCGAGCCGAAGCGTGCGTACCACGTGGAGGTGGACGGGGAGGAGATGATCGAGGACGTGGCAGATCCTGGCGGGATCATTTTTTTGCCTGGTATTCCCGCGGGCGCGGGCGTGCGGCTGGGTTTGGCCCCTCCGACATCGTAGGAGCGGCATCAGGCGGCTCGGTTGACGGCTCCATTTATCACGCCGGGGGCGTCGCGTCCGCAGCAGCGCTTGTATTTTTGGCCGGAACCGCAGGGGCAGGGTGCGCCGCGGGGGATTTCGGCTGGGGTGACGCAGAGTTCGGCCTCGGTTAAGCCGGGAGATTGGGTCTGCTTTGTGGTTTCCGCGGCGGAGACGACGGCGTTGTCTTTGCGCAGGCGGCGCAGTTCGGCGGTGGCGCGGAGCTGGAGACCATGGGCCTGGATGCGGGCGCGGTCGATGGATTTCTGTTCGGCCACGGGATCGGCGGCGGAGCCGAGCGCTTCTTCGAGACCTGCACAGCGATGGAGACGCCAGGCAGCGGTGATGATTTCGGCGGCCTGGATGTTTTCCATGAGCGTGGCGGGATGGAGTTCTTTCCAGAGGGTTTCGTGGAGTTGGTAGTATTCGCCGGCTTCTTCGGGGCGCACGAAGTCGCGGGCGGCGAAGAGGCCGGATGACACCGAATTTTGGGAAGTGCGGGCTTTGCCTTCGGGGGTGCGTGGACCGGTGGAGAGTTGGGCGTTAGCGCGGTTGGCGGCGATTTGAGCTTCTGTGGCCATAGGGGTTCCTTTTCGATTCGACGGTACGGTATGGCTGTTGCGCGTTTTGGGTAAGTTATTGAAAAGGCGCGGAAAGAAAGCTGTGATCGGTCTGCGGGTTATTTATAAGGAAAACGGGTTCCCGGCGGGAACTGCAGCCCGAAGCGGTCCGACAGTGTTGCGAGCAGAGCCTCGTCGTCCGGCAATGTGGTTTCAGAAACGCCGGCGGTGCGGTGTTCCGTCAACTGCCGATTCACCAGGACGAAGCGGACTTCCCTGCCCGGCCGCTGCACCACCAGGCGGTTTACCAACGGAGATCGCGGGTGAGTGGAAGTAAAGTAATTCGAGACTTCGTAATCGACCGCGTGCTGCTCTTCCAGGGTGAAGCTGTAAAGATCGAACCAGCCCTCCGGACGCAGCGATTGGAGGACGTGCAGTCCGTCCTCGACAACGACGCGATATTGCCAGCTGAAATGGCGCTGCGCTTCAGGCGAGTCGAGCCGGACCGGCAGCAGCAAGCCGTCGGCCCCAAATCCCACATCGGCGAGCCAGTTCTCACCTTCGATTTCCACCGCCAGAAGCATGTGGCTGCGCGGGCGAATTTCGCTCGAATCCATGCGGACCCGGGCCGCCAGCCGCCTGACGGGAAAGCCAACAGTGCCGAGCACTTCAGCGAAGAGCGCATTCTGCTCGAAACAGTAACCGCCGCGGCGTGCGCCGATCAGCTTGGCTGAAAGGCTTTCGAGATCCAGCAGAATGGGCCGCCCCAGCAGAATATCCAGATTCTCAAACGTGATGTGGGTCGCGTGCGCCAGATGCAGTGCGCGCAGCGTGGCGAGCGTGGGAGTGAATGGGCCGCCGTATTCGATTCTCGCGGCGTAAGCGCTTAAATCAATGGGCATGAAACGAGGCCGTTAGTGGGGGATGGGTTCGTCGCGTTCGATTTTGCCGTCGCGGATGGAGATTACGCGGTGGGCGTGGAGGGCGATATCGTGCTCGTGCGTCACCAGGATTATGGTGTTGCCTTCCTGGTGCAGACGCTGGAAGAGCGCCATGATTTCGTTGCCCGTCGCGGTATCGAGGTTGCCGGTCGGTTCGTCGGCCAGGATAATCGAAGGACTGTTGACCAACGCGCGCGCCACGGCCACGCGCTGCCGCTGACCGCCTGAAAGCTCGTTGGGCTTGTGATTCATGCGCTGCTGCAGATCCACCTGGGCGAGCGCCGCCTTCGCTTTGGCAATGCGGGCGGCGGGCGGGGTTCCGTTATAGATCAGCGGTAGCTCCACATTGTGCAGCGCGGTGGCTCGCGGCAGCAGATTGAAGGTCTGGAAG
Organism: Terriglobia bacterium; assembly: GCA_963719785.1. Classification (GTDB taxonomy): domain Bacteria; phylum Acidobacteriota; class Terriglobia; order Bryobacterales; family Bryobacteraceae; genus BOG-234. Next base: position 7,530 of record CAVRCX010000012.1, on the reverse strand, counting down.
ACGAAACCGATTTCCTTGTTTCTGATCTGCGCCAGTTCGTCGTCGTTCATGCGGCTGACGAGGCGGCCGTTGATGTAATATTCGCCCTTCGACGGGGTATCGAGGCAGCCGATGAGATTCATCAGAGTCGATTTGCCCGAACCGGAAGGACCCATGATGGCGACGTATTCGCCGCGCTTGATCTCCATGTCGACACCCGAGACGGCATTAATTTCCTGGTCGCCCATGATGTAGGTCTTCCAGATGTTGTAAGTGCGGATTACTACGCCGTCGCGCTTGAGGCGCTCGCCTTTTTCGACTGTCTCGTCAGCTAATGCCTGTGCCATGTTCCTAGGTGGTGGGCTTGGGAGGCGGCGGGGGCTTGTTATCGACCTTCACCGTAGCTCCATTCCTGATGCTGCGAATTACCTGGTAGCTCCCGGTAATGATTTCGTCGCCGGCATTGGCTCCGCTCAACACTTCTATGTCGGTGGCTCCGGTAATTCCCGTCGTCAGCTTGCGGAATTCGGCTTTATTGTCCGGGGTTACGACGAAGACGCCCTGGAGCTCTTCCTTGTTGGCTTTCACGGTGGCCGGATCCGGATTCACCGGTTTATCCTTGTCGGATAACAGGTCGCCTTTGGTGCGGGTGGTGAGCGCCTGGATGGGAATCGCCACAATGTTTTTGCGCGTGGCCGTGGTTATCTTCGCGGTGCAGGAAAGGCCGGGACGAATTTCATCCGGCGGATTATCCATGGCGATGACGACCTTAAAATCCTTGGCTTCCTGGCTGGAGGTGGTGCTGGTCGATGCGGCGAGGCCGGTGGAGCGCAGAATTGCGGTGTTGCCGATTTCAATCACGTGACCAGTGAAGGTGCGGTTGGGGATGGCATCCACGGAAATCTCGGCGGGCTGATCGAGCGCCACGTTCACGATGTCGGTTTCATCCACCTTGACTTCGGCGGTGATGATCGACATATCGGCGATCGTCATGATGGTGCTGGCGGCCGAGTTCTGCACGCCGGGCACCACGGTTTCACCCACGCGTACAGGAAGATCGGTGACGCGGCCATCGATAGGGGCGACCACGTTGTGCTTCTTCAGAATGTCATCGACGCGGGTGAGGCCGGCCTGGGTCTGAGCGATTTTCTTTTGCGAACTGGCGAGTTGAGCGCGCGATTGCGCCAGTTGGGCACGCGCCTGAACGACGCGCGATTCGGCTTCGGTGACTTGCGCTTTCTGGCTCTCGAACAAGGCCACGCGCTGCTCAAAATCCGAGCGGGGAATCAGCCCGTCTTTGAAAAGCGACTGGCCGCGGTCGAAATCTTTCTGGTAGCGCTCGAGATCGGATTTGGTGCGGGCGACAGTGGCTTCGAGGGCGGAGATGTTGTCTTCGCCAGCCTTGAGGGCAGCTTCACTGGCGGCGGCGTCGGCTTCGGCGGAACTGAGGGCTGCACGCTGGGCAGCCACATCCGCCTGGGACTGGGCTTCGTCGATGCGGGCGAGCAACTGACCTTTCTTTACGCGATCACCTTCCTTGACGAGGATGTCGGTCAACTGGCCCTGATACTCGGCGCCGATGCTGATGTAGTTACGCGGCTTGATTTCGCCCGAGGCGGTGACGACGCTGGCCAGGTCCTCGCGGATTACCTTGCCGGTCTGCACGGTGACGATGCCGCGCTGCGAGTACTTGATGCCGCCGAGAACTCCCCCCGCGATGAGGAGCAGCACAACAACGCCGATGACAATTTTCCATTTGGTCTTCACGATGATTCAAGTGCTCCGGTTGGTGGTACAGGCCGTTCAATTTCAGTAGACGCAGACAGGCGCCAGTTTGTTCACGGGATTACCCACAGAATAGCACGGTCCCATCGTAAAGGTTTTCTAACTTACTGAAAAAACGTTACTTCCAGGTTACTTTCCGCGGTGCGTTGTTCTGGCATTGCAGCAGGCTGGTCATGCCGCTTGAAAGGTCGGTGCAGGCGGTGTCGCTGGCGATGCGTTCGGCTTCCATCTGCGTGGGCGCGGCGCCGTTTCTGCAGACGGTGCGGCCATCGAAAGTAACGCAGACTTCGCAGCGGTATTTGGCGTTGCCCTGGGTGGTGAGGAGCATGGCGGCGATGAAGATCAGGATGAAGGCGATTCCGGCGATCACGGGCCATTTGCGGCGGGATTTTGTCATGGCTTTCTCAGGTCAGGCTCCGGTAAAGAAGTTGCCCATCTTGCGGAATTTATCGTAGCGCTGCTGGATGGCCTGATCGGGTGAGAGGCCGGAAAGCTCATCGAGGGAGCGGAGGAGGTGCTGCTTGAGCAGGGTGGCCGCGCCGTCGGAATCCTCATGAGCGCCGCCGGGGGGTTCGGGAACGATGCCGTCGATGAGACCCAGGTTTAAGAGATCCTCGGCGGTGAGGCGCAGCGCGGCGGCGGCTTGTTCGGCTTTGGCGGAATCGCGGTAGATAATGGCGGCGCAGCTTTCGGGGGAGATGACGCTGTAGACGGCGTTCTCAAGCATCAGAACGTGATTGCCCACACCGAGCGCGAGGGCTCCGCCGCTGCCGCCTTCGCCGATACAGACGGAGACCACGGGCACGGGAAGGCGCGACATCTCACGGAGGTTGCGGGCGATGGCTTCGGCTTGGCCGCGCTCTTCGGCGTCGATACCGGGATAGGCGCCGGGGGTATCGAGAAACGCGACGATCGGGCGGCTGAACTTGGCGGCCATCTGCATGGCGCGCAGGGCTTTGCGGTAGCCCTCGGGCTTCGGCATGCCGAAGTTGCGGTAGAGCTTCTGTTTGGTGTCGCGGCCTTTTTGTTCGCCGATGAGCATGACGGGTTTTCCGTCGAGCCGCGCCATGCCGCAGACGATGGCGGGATCGTCGCCGAAATAGCGGTCGCCGTGGATCTCCTGGAAATCGGTCAGGATGCGCTGTACGTAATCGAGGGTGTGGGGGCGTTTGGGGTGGCGTGCGTTCTGGACGCGCTGCCAGGGAGTTTTTCCCTCCGGCGGCTCGGCGGTATACGCCTCATATGGCATCCCTTACAGGATACTCAATGGGGCGGACTGGGCCGGGTCAGACCGTTTAATCTTTATACTGGTGGGTAGAGTCCTTATGACGCTCACGCTTGAAATCCCCCCCGACATCCAGCGCGAGCTCGCCCGCGAAGCAGAGGCGCGGGGCGTTGCCATTCCGGCGCTTGCGATCCACTTACTCGAAGAAGCCGTTACCCGACAGGGTGCATCGGCGCGGCGGAAGAGTTCGGTAGAGCAGATCCGCGAATGGATTGATTCTCTGGCTGAGTATTCGGACCAGATTCCCGCGATGCCTGGGGAAACCTTCCCCAGGGAAGCCATGTATTCAGACCACGATTAGCTTCGGTGGACTTTGGCAGATTCATACCTGGTCGACACGAACATATTGTTGCGGATATCGCACCGTGACGACCCTGACTACGGGATTGTGGCGGGTGCGCTCGAACAACTTCTGAGAGAGGACGCGGCGCTCTATTACACACATCAGAATATTGCCGAATTCTGGTATGTCTGGACTCGCCCGACGGTTCGGAACGGCTTTGCCTGACCGGCGAATCCGCCGCGCGGGAAATCTCAAAGTTCGAAGGCATGATGGAACTGGCAGCCGACAGCGCCGACGTTTACCGGAAGTGGCGGCAGCTGGTAAAGGGATTATCAGGTTCAGGGTGTCCAGGTACACGATGCACGTCTGGTTGCCCCGATACTGGTGCGTGGCATTCCGAGTCTACTCACTCTGAATGCAGGGGACTATGCTCGCTATGCCGGGGCTATCACGGCGGTTCACCCCGGCTCTTTAGTGGAGACTCCCAAATAAGCAAAATGGACAGGCGGAAGCGCCTATCCCACATTATTCGACGGCGCGGGGGGCGGTGTAGCCGGCCTTGGCCACGATGGTGTACTTCATGGCCTTGCCCTTTTGGTTGGTAACCCTCAGGGGCTCGTTGGTGGCGGGATCGACCAGTTGCACGGTGAGCTTCCGGAATTTGCCGTCCTTCGCCGTATTGGTTGGCGAATAGCTGAGCGTGTATTGGTTGCGCAGGGACTGATTGATGGCCTGGAAGGCGCCCGGCATCTCCTGCATGAAGCGCGGGAAGAAGGCCTGGCCGCCGGTTTCTTTGGCGAAAGTCTTCAACTCGTTGTCGCCCTGGGCAAAGTCGATCATATTGGCGCCGCGGGCTTCGGCCATCTCGCGCGCCAGCTGGAGGATGCCGATGGGGTAGACGGGCACTCCCGAATCCTGCAGGCTCTTGCGGGTTTTGTCGAAGGTCAGCTTGCTGAAAGTGTCGATGCCGGAGGTGATGAGGATGACGGCCTTGCGGCCCTCGATCTTCGACATGCGGTCGGCGGTGTCGGTGACGGCGTCGAACATATTGCTTTCGGAGAAACCGGGAATGCGCAGGCGCGAAAGGGCTTCCTGCATGCGCGATTTGTCGTTGGTGAAGTCGCACAGAATGGTGGTGTTCAGATCGTAGGCTATGACGGCGAGATAATCGTCCGGCTTGAGCGTCTGCAGGAAGCTGTAGGCGGCGAACAGAGTCTGGCGCCAACCCGTGCTCCAGTAGGATTGATAGCGCGCGCTGAATTCGATGACCAGGGCGACGGTGATGGGCGCCTGGCTGGTGGAGTAGTGGGTGATGGTCTGCGGGACGTTGTCCTCGAGGATGCGGAAGTTTCTTTGAGGGATCTGCGGCAGCGGATTTCCGTTGTTGTCGAGCACCGCGACTTCGACGTTGACGATGTTGGTGTCGGCGCGAAAGCTGGCGTCGGGAGCGGCATCGTCCTTCACCTTCGGGCTGAGCTTCGAAGGAATCTTTGGCAGCGGGGCATCGGCCTCAGGCGCCGGTGCGGCGGAGGAATTGCGCGGACGGGCGACCGTCTCGCTGCCCTGGGGAGTGGGGCCGTCCTGCGCCCACGTGCCCTGCATAAGGCTCAACACAGCTACCAACGCGACGATGGGAATTCTCATAGAACCTGCTCTGTTAAATGATACGAAAGGACGCAGCAAAAAGGGAGGCGGTTTCCCGGCTTACGCTGGAGCGCGGCGGCGCCAATCGAGGCCGGATGCCCTCTGGTATCCTGATGTTTAATTTCGTACACAACCCGCATTTTCCGAAGGAGAAACACCCAACTCAATGCCCGTGAAAGTAGCTATTAACGGCTTCGGCCGCATTGGCCGAAGCCTTGTCCGCGCAGCTCTGAATAATCCCGGAATCGAGTTCGTCGCTGTAAACGATCTCACCGATACCAAAACTCTTGCCCATCTTACGAAGTACGACTCGGTGATGGGACCACTCAGCGAAGACGTGAGTGTGGACGGCGATTCGATCGTGATCGGAAAGCATCGCATCAAGGTGTTTGCCGTGAAGGACCCCGCCGAACTCGACTGGACTTCGGTGGGCGCGGAAATCGTCGTCGAATCGACAGGCCGGTTTACCGAGGCTAAGGACGCGAAGAAGCATCTGCGCGGCAGTGTGAAAAAAGTCATCATTTCGGCGCCCGCGAAGGACGAAGACATCACCATTGTGCTGGGCGTGAACGATAAATCTTACGATCCGGCGAAGCACCATATCATTTCGAACGCTTCGTGCACCACGAATTGTCTGGGACCGGTGGCGAAGGTGATCCACGAGAACTGGGGTATTCAGAAGGGATCGATGACGACGATCCACAGCTACACGAACGACCAGAACGTACTCGATTTTCCGCATAAGGATCTGCGGCGGGCGCGGGCGGCGGCACTGAATATGATCCCCACGACTACGGGGGCTGCCAAGGCGATCGGTCTGGTGATGCCGGAGCTTAAGGGCAAGCTGGACGGGTATGCGATGCGCGTGCCGACGCCGGATGTTTCGGTGGTGGATCTGGTGGCGGTGCTGGATAAGCCCGCTACCGATAAGGAAGTGAACGCCGCGCTGAAAGCTGCCGCGGAGGGGGAATTGAAGGGGATTCTGGCTTATACGGAAGATCCGGTGGTTTCGACCGATATGCTGAAGAATCCGAATAGTTCGATTGTCGACGGGCTTTTGACCAAGGTGCTGGGTGGCAATCTGCTGAAGGTGGTCGCCTGGTACGACAACGAGTGGGGCTATTCGAATCGCGTGAACGACCTGGCTATTTTCCTGGCCGAAAAGGGGCTGTAGAAGGCGGGCCGGGTAAAGCTTTGTAAAGGCCGGGAGGCTGAAACATTATCGGTCCGCGATTTGTAGTACGATTGGGCCGCGATGAAAACTACACTCTTGGCCTTACTGGCCCTTCTCTGCTTCAGTTTTGCGGCGAGCGCCGCTTCGGTCGACGGCAAATGGACCGCTGAGGGCGGCCGTGGCGGGCCGCAGACTTTCACGTTCAAGGCGGACGGCAATAACGTTACCGGAAGCCTCACCACGCAACGCGGCGACAGTCCCATCGCCGATGGCAAACTCAGCGGCGACACGGTTACGTTCAGTGTGATGCTGCCGGGCCGCGGTGGTGGAGAACCGATGAAGGTGACCTATACAGGTAAAGTGTCCGGCGACTCGATGGAAATAACGTTCGATCGCGGCCGCGGTCCGCAAACCATTACCGCTAAAAAGGCGAATTAGGATCTGGCGAGAGACGGCGCGGCTATTGGCACAAAGGTTTAATTGTGCCTGGCCGCGCTGCGCTTTTTAAGCGGTAAAGGTTTGTAAAACAAAGGATTAGATGCACCGCTCCTCGTAACTTCCCAACTCCGTTCGGCACCCTTCCCACCATGAAAACTACTCTGCTGGCCTTCGTGGCCTTCCTTTGCTTCACCTTTGTTGCAGCCGCAGCCGATATTACTGGAAAGTGGACCGGAGAGGTCCCTGGCCGGGGCGGTACGCAAACCAACACTTTCACGTTCAAAGTTTCCGGCGCCAAACTAGAGGGCACCGTCACCAATCAGCGCGGCGACTCGCCGATCGCGGAGGGTAAAGTGGATGGCGATAACATCTCGTTTGTGCAGAATCTGGACTTCGGCGGAAACTCCATCAAGATCAGCTATAAGGGCATGGTGAAAGGCGACACCATCGAAATGACGCGCGAAGTGGAAGGCCGCGGTGGGCCGGCCACCTTTACACTCAAGAAAGCCATGTAAAGACGGCCGGCGTAAAGCTCGGTAAAGGCCGGAACTTTAGCGGAATCGATCGCAATCTTTATCAGTCGGATTAGCGACAATAGAAATGGCAACACGGCCCGGTGCGCGTGTTGGCGAATAGCAGAAGGGTCCGTCGATGCTGCGTTTAACGTGTGTTGTCTTATTCTCCGCCGCGGTGGGGAGTGCTGCCGTACAGAACGGTGTAGTGCGTTCCGGTGGCCAGCCGATTCCGGGCGCGACGGTGATCGCGGAGTGCGGCAGCGATAAGATCACTACGGTTACCGATCTCGACGGGCGCTTCGAGATGGGTGGCTTGCCAGCGACACCGTGTAAGTTTTCGATCGCTATGTTCGGATTCGAGCCGGCGCAGCGTGAGGCTACGGCTTCCGATAACGTCCTGACGTTCGATCTGCAGCTGCAGACCCAT
>CAVRCX010000011.1:0-6893 GCA_963719785.1 Terriglobia bacterium | reverse complement strand
CGGTGCGCCGCCGCCGCCCTGCCAGCGCCAGAGCGCGACTTCGAGCGCGGCGCCGACGCCGGCCACGACGACGATGACGAGCCGGCGGTCGAAATGATCGGAGAGGCGCCCGGCGGGATAGACGCCGATCGCCGAAACCCACCAACACCGCCGTGGTGAACCACGGCACCCCTCTTGCGGCGACTCCTGGCCGAGCGCATAGATCGGCCCCATCGCCCAGACCGCGCCGTTGGCCGCCCCGACCAGGACCGCCGCGAGGGCGGCGACCGGCGACAGTTTCACCAGCCAGCCCAGCCGGATGCGCACGGTCTTGGGTTCGAGCGGCGGCTCCGACCGCCGGTCATCGCCAGCGGCACGATCGCCATCGCGAGCAGGGCGCCGGCGACAGAGAACAGTTCATAGGAGTTCGGCGCCTGCACGGTCAGCACGAGCTGCCCGCACGCCGAGCCGCAATAGTTGACGATCTGATAGACGCCGTAGAGCGCGCCGCGGTTGGCGTTGTCACGCAATCGCGGCGTTCGAATAAGGATCGTGTAGCCGAGAGACGCAGGCGGTCGAGCTCGTCGTTGATGGTGGCTTCTTTCTCGATGTAGACGTCGCTCGACGCGATGTAGGCTTCCGGCTGGTAGTAATCGTAGTAGCTGACGAAATACTCCACCGCGTTCGAGGGGAAGAACGATTTGAATTCGTGATAAAGCTGCGCGGCGAGAGTTTTGTTATGGGCAAGCACCAGCGCGGGACGCCCGCTTTTCTCGATGAGCTTGGCCATCGTGAAGGTTTTGCCGGAACCGGTGACGCCGAGCAGGACCTGATGTTTTTCGCCGCCCGCCAGACCCGCGGAAAGTTCCGCGATAGCGTTTTTCTGGTCGCCTTTGGGGCTATAGGGGACGGCCAGTTGGAAGGACACTTCCTCCATTATAAGAGGGACGGATCAGACTTGAAGCACTTCAACGCAAGCAGAGTTTCGGTCGGAGCTTCGTGTCCTTTTGGCAAGCTTGCTTAAGGCAATGTTTCTAACCGAACAGGGAATCTCTGAGGCGGGTATGTCGGCGGTGCAGGAGTTTCAGGAGCCGCCAGCGAAGTTGATTTCGGATGAGTATTCCGTTCAGACGGGATGATCCGGTCGTGGCCGTGACTTTTAAGCCCCGGCCCATGAGGTGATACTGCCGATCGATTTCGTCCTTTGGAACCCACGCGTAGCAGCAGGTTGCGTTACTGAGGTCGCAGATTGTTCCGAAGGTAATGCCCAGCTCGTTGCCGATCCCGCGTTCGAAGCGATCGCGCGCACGAGTGACATTGCTTATCGGGGTTGGCAGTTTCACGTAAACCGAGTGTTCGCCGGAGAGTACCAGGTCAGACGGTTCGACCCACATCACGTTAGACGAATGGCCGTTCTCCTTGAGAAAGACTTCGAAACGGGAAACAGCTTCCTCGAATGACTGTGGTTCTGTAGTCATAGTCAGTCGGCATCGGACTCCAATCGAATTGTAACCCGCATCCGGCCCAACGGCACGCATCCGGGCTCATGATCGCCTGATCGGGAGCACACGGAAGCGGCGGCGGCCGTCGATTCGATAAGTTTCGAAGTCCGCAAAATCCACGGTGAAAATCGTCGTCAGAGACTCACGTTTTGCCAGGTGTACGAGGGTTGCGTCGGCAAAGTCTATTTTGCAATGACGCTTCGCGTCAGCATAAGGCGCCCTGTCCCAATAGCGCGACATCAGCGTGTTAATCGCCGGGACTTCAGAATCCCCGATTGACATCAGCGTCACAGCTCCCGATCGAAGGAATTTCCACGCGGCCTCCGTCTCCCTTCGATTGCCGCCCGTGAGATGAAATAGTTCGGTCAGTACGGCTTCTGAAGTAATCAGAGGCAGGCGGAGCTGCTGGAATGCGTCCACACAGAGCTGGTGCCAGCGGTCCGTTCTGTCGAGCAGTGCAAGGATAGCGCCGGTGTCGACGAGGGAATTAACGCGCATGACAGACAGAAAGATCAGCGGCCATAGCGCTGCCGCAGACGCTGGCGTACTGCTTGTCCGGCATTTTGCGAGCGCAGAGGGTCGCCGCCGGCGAGCGATCCGAAGCATTCCCGGGCAGCCTGGTGAAGGCGGCGTTGCTCCTCTTCGTCGTCATCACCGGTGATACTCTTTTTCAGCCATGCTTCGGCCGCCAGATCGAGAACCGCGGAAAGCGAGATCTTCCGGCGGCGCGCCTCACGCTCCAATCCGGTCTTGACGTCTGTGGATACCCGCCAGATGTAGACTTCCGTCTTCATGTAATACGTGTAGCGCACCGGCAAGATCTAAGCTTGCGGATACTCGTTCCAGAGGCGAAATCCGCCCTTGAAGGCGTTGTTATTCGAACCCAGGCGCACGCCCTCCGGCAGTTCTTTGAGCAGCTTGGCATTGCCTCCGCCGAGCACCACATATTCCGCCTCGATGGCGTGCCGCAGTTGGTCGATGACCACTGCGACGTGGCGGCGCCACTTGTCTTTGCCCAACCGCTCGAGTCCACGCGCGCCCACGTAGTCTTCATAGGTCTTGCGCTTGCGGTACGGCAGGTGCGCCAATTCCATGGGGGCGAGAACGCCCTCGACGATCAGAGCAGAGCCGAGTCCGGTGCCGAGGCCGAGGAATAACATGCGGCCGCCTTCGTAGCTGCCGAGCGCCTGCATGGCGGCATCGTTCACGATGCGCACTTCGCAGCCGAACGCCTTCGCAAAATCGCATTTCATCCAGCCCCCGCCGAGGTTGCGCGGCTCGGCCATGGGTTTGCACCTGAGCACCGGGCCCGGATAACCCATCGATACTCCGGTGTATTTCCAGCCGGCAGTAGCTTCCTTCACAGCAGTGATCATGAGCTGTGCCGTCATGTCAGGGCCGGACGGGACTTTGACCGGCGCCTCATGGTGCTCATCGATTACCTTCACGTTAGTCCCGCCGACATCGATCACGAGGATGTTCTGCGACTGCTTAGGCATGTTCCACAATATATCCCGCGACCGCGACGTCCTGCGCCGCCAGGCCGTTCGATTTGAATATGGTGATCTGGGCGGGAGAGGTTCGACCTGGCCGGCGGCCGGCGATAACGTCGCATAGCTCGATAGCCCGGAACTCCGCGCCTTTTCGCTCGCTTAAAGGGATCATCAGATCGCCCGATTCGAGGTGTGCATCCTCGACGGAATCCACCGTAACCAGGTCGGCGCGATCCATCACCAGATCGGTCGGCAGTTCACGGCGCGTGAGCCAGTTGGAACCCATGGCATTGATGTGAGTGCCGGACGAGATCCACGCACTTTCGAGTACGGGTTCCTTCGAATTGGTCGCGGTGACTACGATGGCGGCGTTCTCCACGGCTTCGCGGGCCGTCTCGGTGGCTTTAACTTGCAGGCCGAATTTCTCTGCGCACCGGCGCGCGAACTGCAGGCGGCGCTCCGGTTGGCGGCTCCAGACGCGGACTTCCCGGAGCTTACGGACAGTAGCAATGGCCCCAATCTGCGTCTCGGCTTGAAAGCCGCTGCCGATAATTCCAAGAGTGTCGGCATCTTCACGCGCGAGATACTTAGTGGCGACTCCGCTCGCAGCTCCGGTGCGAATCTGGCCCAGTTGATTGGCCTCAATGTTAGCCACCTGTATGCCGTCCGAAGTTCTGTAGAGCAGGACCTGAAAATGCGCGCCCGTCTTCGGATTGCTCGAATAAATCTTGATTCCAAAGTAGTCGGGATTCCCTGCTGCCATGTAGTGCAGGAGAGAGCCGTTGGGCAGGATCAGGCGTCGGCGCCGTCGGCGAGTTGACGAAAGGACCGGTCCACCAGTTCGATGGCCTTCGTCATGGAAAGCCTGTCGATTACTTGCTGTTCGGTAATGTGGAGCATCAGCGGTTGGCCTCAATGGTTTGGGAAACTTCTTCCCATTCGGCGAGCAGGTTCTTCATGTCCTGGCGCCGCGATTCGAGAATGCCGGCGATGTCGATGCTCTCCTGAGCGCTGTGGAAGGCGGAGAGCGATTGTTCGAAATCGGCGATCTCGACTTCGAGCCGAGTGACTTCGTCTTCGATGGCGCGCTGCCGTTCCTTGATCTGGCGCAGCTTAATGGGATTCAGCCGGCGCTGCTTATCCGCGTCCTTCTCGGAAGGCTTGGGCGCCTGGTTTTGCACCGGGGGCGGCGCCGAATGGGCATGCTTAGCCGGTTTGGGCGCTGCGGGTTTCGGCGCTGTCTGATTCGGCGCTGTCTGCTTAGCCACAGGCGCGGGTGGGGCCGCGAGGACGCCCTTGCGAAACAGGTAATCCTCGTAATTTCCTGGAAACAGGTGCACCGCGCCATCCGCTACTTCGAAAACGCGCGTTGCCAGCTTGTCGATGAAATAGCGGTCGTGCGATACGAATACCACCGTCCCGGAAAATTCCTCGAGCGCCGTCAGCAATACGTCTTTAGCGCGCATGTCGAGGTGGTTGGTCGGTTCGTCGAGCAGCAGGAAATTACTCGGCATCATGAGCATGCGAGCCAGCGCATAGCGATTGCGCTCGCCGCCCGAGAGGACTCCAATGCGCTTAAAGACGTCGTCTTCGGAGAACAGGAAGCAGCCGAGGATGCTGCGCAGTTCTGTGTTACTGGAGCGCGGCGCCACCGTCGCGAGATCGTCGAGAATAGAGGATTCGGGGTCGAGAACCTTGTACTGATCCTGGGCGAAATAATCGGGCTCGGCGTTGTGCCCCAGGGTATATTCGCCGGACGAAACAGGCTCTTCGCCGGAGAGAATTTTGATGAGGGTGGATTTCCCCGCCCCGTTGACGCCGACCAGCGCGATGCGATCGCCGCGCTCGATGTTGAAAGTGGCGCCGGAGAATACGTGCTTCGATCCGTAGCTCTTCGAGACGTTCTTGAATTCCGCCACGATGCGGCCGCTGGGTTTGGGCTGGGGGAAGCGGAAGTGGATGGTCTTTTCGTCGGGCGGTATTTCGATGCGCTCGATCTTTTCCAACTCCTTGATGCGGCTTTGAACCTGCTTGGCTTTCGTCGCCTGATAGCGAAAGCGGTTGATGAAGGCTTCCAGCTGCTCGATGCGCTCCCGCTGATTGCGATACGCGGCTTCGAGCTGGATGCGGCGCTCTTCTTTCTGCGATTCGTATTTCGAATAACCGCCGGTATAGAAGTAGACGCGCTTATTCCAGATTTCGGCGATGCGGCTGACGGTGACGTCGAGGAAATAGCGGTCGTGCGAAATGAGAACGAAAGCGTTGGGATAGGTTTCGAGATACTGCTCGAGCCAGTTGCGCGCTTCTAGATCCAGATGGTTGGTGGGTTCGTCGAGCAGCAGCAGATTGGGCTCTTCGAGTAACAGCTTGGCAAGCGCTATGCGCATCTGCCAGCCGCCGGAGAACTCCTCCACGCGGCGCTGCCAATCCTCCTTGCTGAAGCCGAGGCCAGTGAGCACCGAACCCACGCGCGATTCGATGTTATAGCCGTCGCGGGCAGTGAATTCGGCTTGCACATGGTGGTAGCGCTCGACGATTTGCAGGTATTCGGGGCTCTCGTGATCGAGTTCGCCCATGCGGCGCTCGAGGGTCTGCTGTTCCCGTTCGAGGGCGCGGATTTCTTCAAAAACGGAAAGGCATTCGTTGAAGACGGTGCGGCCAGTGAGTGTGATGCCGTCCTGCGGCAGGTAGCCGGCGCGGATTCCTTTCATCACATTGATGGACCCGTAGTCGAGGCTCTCGATGCCTGCGAGGACTTTGAGGAGCGTGGATTTTCCGGTGCCGTTGGCGCCGACGATGCCGACCCGCTCCTTCGCCGTAATGAGCCAGTTGAGGTCCTGAAACAGGATTTTGGGGCCGAAGCGTTTGCCGGCTCCGGTGAGTTGAATCATGATTTGTAGTCGTATACGGCTCGATTAGAGCCAGTACTGCCATTGTCCCGCAAGCACCACGTAAGCCGCGAGTGCCCCGTTGGTGACCGCGTGGGCGAGGATGCAGTCCCACAGATTGCGCGTGCGCACCATCCACCAGTTATAAACGATTCCGGTGAGCAGCCCGACATCCCAGTATGAGCCGTGTTCCAACGCGAAAAGGATCGCCACCAGCCAGAAGGCTGTAGGGGCAAACGCGCCGAGGGGGACGCGCTCGAAGTGGTCCGCGTCGATGAGCCAGCGCATCAGCCAGCCACGCCAGAACAATTCTTCGAGAATGGGGACGGCGACGACGCTGATGGCGATGCGGAAGAACAGGAAGACGGGATCGCTTTTCGACGCGGGCGCGGTGTTGCCGACAGGATGCCCGACGATCGGATTGTTGAAGAGAATCGAATGGCGCCAGGCGGGCGCGACGATGTCGGGGCCGACCCAGATGGCAAAGACGGCCAAGCCGAGCAGAATGCTGAGGAACGGCTTCGCAGGATGGCCGCGCAGGGCCTGGCGTGAGAAGACCAGGATCGCGGCTATCGAAACGATGAACCGGACCGGCGCCGGGATGGGCACGATTTGCTGCAGGGCCAGCAGCGCTATGAATACGGCAAACGGGGCGACCCAGGGTACGGACGGATGAAGGCGCAATTTGGAAATTGTAGCAGCTACGCGCGCTTGCGGCTGCGGAAACTGGAGCCGTCCAGCATCAGTTCGAATGCCTCCGCAGGCAGCGGGGCTGGTACCGGTTCGGCCGCAGCGGGTTCGAGCGCGCTCCCCGCTATCCGCCGCTTTTCCGCCCGCCCGATCTCAATTAACGATCGCACTGCCGTACTGCGCACACGTGGGCTTTCGTCCCTCAACAGCGCGGTAAGGCGACTGATAAATGCCGGATCTCCGATCCTGGCCATGACCCAGGCAGCCGTGGAGCGGAGCCCTGGCTCGGTCGATTCGGACAGTGCCAGTACCCGCGCTGGCACGCCTGGACACATCGCCAG
>CAVRCX010000010.1:0-265323 GCA_963719785.1 Terriglobia bacterium | reverse complement strand
CATCTCGCTGAAGTGTAGCGGCACACTCCCAAGATACGGCGATCCTGGAAGTGTGCCGAGTCAGGCTCGTGGGGCTTCGTCGCCTGCGCGATTCCGGGTGTTATCGGCAGCTTGTGCCCGCAGCGCCCGGGGTCGCGCCGGCTCGCCTGCACACCCGGATAGAGTTGCCGTGCGAATATCTGAAGGTAATATGCCGGATTCGATTCTGATCGAGAAATATGATCCCTTTGGACAGAGCTGTTTCGGCGCGAAGCCGACAGAATCCGAACAGCCCTGGGAGATCGAGCGCTTCGGGTCGAGCATATCGGATCGACTTCCGTTCCATTGCTCGCCGCCAAGCCAATTATTGACATTCTGCTGGTTGTCGCCGACTCGGCAGATGAAGCCGCCTACGCGCCTGACCTGGAGTCCGCCGGCTACTCGCTTTGCTTCCGGGAACCCGATTGGTACGAGCACCGGCTGTTTCGCGGACCGGATACCGAAATTAATTTGCACATACTCTCGGCCGCCTGTCCGGAAATCGATCGAATACTGATGTTTCGGGACCGGTTACGCGCCAATGCGAGTGATCGCGATTTATATGCTCGAACCAAACTAGCGCTCGCGCAGCGGCAGTGGGATCATGTTCAGGATTACGCCGATGCCAAGTCGGCCGTCGTCGAGGAGATCCTTACGAGAGCCAGGACGCAGTAGCTGGAACGCCCGCGACGCTACCAGGAAACGGCGATCTCCGACATCAACGTGGTTAGACCCGCGGCGCCCTGGGAAGGAATAAGGCCAGCAAGTAATCCTGAGCTTCATCGGCGCCGCGGATCCCACGCCAGTCCACGAAGGCTGCAATGGCAAGATCGATCTGAGCCACGGCGTCGGTTCTCTGCCAGACGAAGCCATTGTCGTAGTCGGCGATATGGCGCTGCTGCTTGCAGAGTGCCGAAAGTCTGAGCCACTTCTTTCAACGGAACACTTGCAGGCGAGCTGCCGGCTTTATAGAAATTCGTGACATGAGCTTCGCAGACGCTTTTCATCTTCGCGTGATCGAAGGTTCTGGCAAGAACACTCCTCTGCCGGGCGATACCCCAATTCCCCACCGCCTCGTCGATCAAAAGATGAAAGAGAGCGTAATATGCCGTCGATACGGCGCGCCTGAGACTGGCCTGTTTCGGTTGAACGGGTTCCCTGTTGGCTAAGAACTCCGCCTGCTCAAGCAGGTCGTCGGCATAGGCCATCGCTCACGCCCAGGCCAGGTCTTTGACGAGCGCCTGCTCGGCTTCGCTGCGGAAGTTGAAGTAGGGGAACAGGCCCAGTCCGGGAAGGTCAAGCCGGTCGGACATTCTCCGGACGACGCGGGGAGCGATCTCACGGAGATTCTTCGGTTCGCTGGCGTCGTCCGACAGCAGGACACGGAAGAATATGGCCCACTGGCCGCTCCAGTCCTGGCCGATATCGAAACGGATTTTCTTCACCGACGGAGATAATTCCTTGACAACGTCAGTCACGGCGGCACTGATCTGGGGCTGTTTCGAAGGATCCGCGGCTACGACCATTTTGTCCTCACCTACAGCGTACCGCAGGCCGGCGCCTCGCTACTTGCCTGCTCCGGCCCCAAACTCCCAGGAAACGCGCGATCTGGGAAGTGTACGGCCCGCGTCCCGAACGGATCGTCGGGCAACCGGAGAACGCCGAGGCGCGATGCAGTCTCCGGTTTGAGGTGAAACGTCGATCGGGCACGCAGGGGATATAGCTGGCGCGAATGAGGCCGACCAGCTATCGAGAGGCCTCCATAACCGTGCGCAGGATTCTGTTGATCCGGGTCGAGTAGCCCTTGCCATATTTCATGAGCCAGTCGTAAACTTCCTTGTCGATGCGGGCGGCCACGAGCACCTTCGGAGCACGTTTGAACTGCGCCAGTTGTTCGTCCGTCAGTGCAGGGATGCTGAAATCGCGCCGACGCCGCCGTTGAAATCTCCATTACCGGAAATCACCGGTCACAACGGTCAAACGCGCTATTCTGGCCAAAGAGGTGATGGCCATTTTCGATCGGTATACTGAGACGGCGCGATGCGCCATCTTCTTTGCCCGCTATGAAGCAAGCCGCTACGGCAGCGAGGAGATCGACGATGTTGAACTCCTGATGGGAGTCCTGACAGCTGACCAGGCTCTTGCCTCGCGGCTTGAGGATTTGGGTTTTGGTGTCGCCACGATTCGCGGGCAGCTTGTTCCGACCGGCAAAACGGTCAGCACCAACGTCGATCTCTTTCTGTCCAGCACAGCCCAGCAAGTACTGATGTTTGCAACGGACGAAGCTGATCGGGTTGACTCAACCACGATCCAACCGAGTCAGCTGCTGACCGCAATCGCACGGATGGAGTCGAGCCGAGCCGCAGAGATGCTGGCGGCTTCCGGACTTACACCGGATCGACTCCGCGATATCGTTTCGAGTTCTTAGCGCTGCGAGCGCGGAACGGTGCAGCGTTTACGATTCCACCCAAAGAGTCCGGTTTCGGGAATGTGGCCGCCCTGGGTGGATCGTCCTCGACTCATCAGGAATCAGGCACGCGGTCCGGAAAAGGGCGTTGTGGCAGATCGATTCCCGCCGGCGCTTGTAGAGACAAATGGAAATCGGACATTCCGCCGGTGTCGGCGAACGGGACTTCGCGTTCCCTCGGGACCCGCTTCCCTAGGTTGGAGCGTTGTTGACTGCCAGAGTCCAGATGACTTACGAAAAGCCGGTTACACGTTACCTTATCCACTCAGCGCACCGTTTCACCCCACTGGCCATCTCATTCAGATACATACATTGATTGAAGCCCCCTGCGGCCTCAAATGGAACTTAAGCCCGGCGACAAGTTAGGCGACCGATTCACGCTGCTCTCGAAGCTGGGCGAGGGCGGCCATGGGCGAGGTCTGGAAAAGCACGGGATGCAGAGCTCGACCGCGACCTGGCGGTGAAGGCTTCGAGGTCCGAATTCCCCCCACGGTTCAAGGTACTGAAGTACGCCACGCAGATCGCCGACGCGCTCCACTCGGGCGCATCGGAAGCCAAGGATTGGGCTCACGGTAATCCCGAAAACAGAGTCCGGTGGGAGGGACAGGCCGGAAACCTGTCCCCACTGGTCCTGGGTTTATTGCTTCGGCGCGACGAGTTCGATAATGTGCAGAACGTCCGCCGCGTAACGCTCGACCGTGTTGTTGACCTGCGCCGTGTATGCTGCGGCCGGCAGGTCCGGGTGCACCTTTGGCCACTCCGTAGCCGTGGGCCAGCCTTTTCCCAAGGCCTCCCAGGTGGGGTACACATCCACCGTGGAAGCGTTGTAATGCAGCGACTCTCCGGTGGGCATCGCCAAGGCGTTGAATTGCCAGCCCATATTGGAGCCCTTGAGGGATTCCACAAACGTCCCCCAGCCCGTTCGCTCCAGCCTGGAAAATTCCGGCCCCTGGCCCGGCTTAACCTTGTAGTAATTGATGCGCACGTAGCTCCCCTTCTGGGAGGCCGAACCGACTTGCATGAGCGTGCGCCAGATATCCGTGTTCACCAGGTACCCGGCGGCATCTCGCTTGGCCGCATACTCCGCCGCGGTCATGTTGACGCCGGCCTTCTTGAGCCCGGCCGTGACCTGCTCGGCGGTTGCGGCTTCCGGCGGAAAGCCTTTGTAACCCGACACCACGTGGTAGTCGCAGCGGGCGGCAGAACCGGAGGGCACGACGTCCGCCGCAACGATCCACCACGCCTGGACGCCTTCATCGACACGGACACGATAGTATTTCGCCCCTACATCGTGTACGAGGGCGGTAAGCTCCGCGGCTTTACCCGGATTTGCTTTGACGCACAGGTCAACGACATAGCCGGGTGTTTGGGTTTGTGCGGCAGCCATAAACACGCAGCCGACAGCAATCAATGACAAACGGATCGCACTTTGAAACATCTTCGTCGCTCCTGGAACCGGGTCATCCCCGGTTACTTTCGATATCCGATGTGTGAGTGTACCCCAGGTTGTGTCCCATGGGCGTCGTGGTGCAACTATTTTTTCGTGCCAGAGCGTCGTGTCCGATAGTATGCCGGGATAATCCTTATCGTTAATTTATTTCAGGAGTGTCGGCGGCATAAAAAGTCCCGAACGGTCGGCCGTGTCAATTACTGATGATCTTTACGTCCGGCTGAGATTGACTGTCGGACGATTGTTTCCGGAATGCCGGTCGCCGTCCTCCTATCCGTCTAACGCGCCGTTCCGCCCCACCGGCCGTGAAGCCCCCAGCGGCCCAAAATGGAGCTCAAGCCCGGCGACAAGTTCGGCGGTCGATACCAGCTTCTCTCGAAGCTGGGCTCGCTCGGTCTCGGGAGTCACGAGCCAACCCTTGGGATTGCGCCACTCGCGCCAGTCCAGATGGGTGCGCAGTTCGTTGATCACCGTAGCGGTCTTTTCGTATTGCTGCTGGGCTGTGGAAAGGCCCGTGCTGTCGTCGAGCCCCGAGAGTTTGCTGCTGAGACTTGCCTTTTTGTTTGCGCGGCTTAGGGATCGGGGTGATGAACTCGGCTTTACGCCGCGCCTCGATGGTACTCTGCGTGGACTGGCCGGTGGAGTCGAGTTCCCAGTGGCGGCGGGGATAGTCGTAAGGGGAATTGAGGATCGGATGGTCGAAAAACGGATTGCTCATCGTGATGGGAAACCCATTGCAGGTCGTGGGGCGCGATGTCCGGCGCACGAGGCGGACGAATCGGGAAAAAACCTCCGCCACTCCCGCGCCGTCAACTCCCGATCCGTCTCACACGCATACCTCGTCCGGCCGGCCTCGAGGGTTGGCGGCAACTACTTCTTTTGGGCCCCCGCGCGCCCTTCGGAGGACGGATAGACGGGCTTTACTTGCGCGCCTTCCTGGACGCGGTCGCCGGGATTAATAACCACCTCGTCACCTGGCTGAAGACCCGAGATGACTTCCACAGTTTCTCCATAATCCCGGCCCAGTTCAACGTATTGGAAGTGTATCGTGTGATCAGACGTCACGTGTGCTACTTTCGGCCCGTCCGCGCGGATCACCAGCGCTTCGGTCGGAATCAGCAACGGCGGCTGGCTGCGCGCCGTTTCAAAGCTGACCTGCGCATACATCCCGGGCATCAGCAGCGCACCCGTGTTGTCAAGCTGCACTTCAGCCAGAAGAGTCCGGCTGGAAGGATCGAGGGAGTTGGCCGTGCGCGTAACGGTGCCGGGAAACACGCGCGCGGGAATATCGGGCAGGGAGATCCCGGCATGCATGCCCGTGTGGATGGAATTCGCATCCGCCTGCGGAACATTGATGTAGGTGCGCAGGCGACCCGTCTGCGCGATGCGATACAACAATGTCGAGCCTTCGTTTACCAGCGCGCCCACGTCCACGTTGCGGGTGGTGATCACGCCGGCAAACGGGGCCTTTACCTTCTGATATCCCTGCAGATCGGTCAGGCGCGCCAGATTCGAGGTAGCTCCGGCGATGGTGCTGCGGGCCACCGTGACCGCTTTTTCGAGCGCCAGTACGCTGGCTTGCTGCGCCTCCCACTGGGATTGGTAATTGTCCGCTTCCTGGCGGGAAACGGCGCCTCTGCCGACCAGATTTCGATAGCGCTCGGAGGTGGTCCGGTACAGTCTTTCATTGGCCTGCGCCTGTTGCAGGTTAGCGGCGGCCTGTTCCAGCGAGGCGGCCGCCTGCTCGATGGCCGACCTGGCCTGCGCCACCTGGTGATCGAGTTCCGGCGCTTCCAGTTCGGCCAGTAACTGTCCCGGCGTCACGCGGTCCCCGATATCGGCGTAACGTGCCTTCACATAACCAGTGGCGCGAGCCAGCACCGGAGCTTCCGTCACCGGCTCGATGTTGCCCGGCAGTGAAAGCTGCGTCGTGCCGGAGGAAATCTTCACCGCTGCCACGTTGACCATGGGGAAGAGCTTGCTCTGGTCGCTTGTAGCGGCCACCAGCATCGATTCGCGCCGCACATGAGGCAGATAGCCCAGGAAAAACGCCGCGCACAGGCCTGCCACGGCAACCAGCGCCAGCAGCCACAGCACCGCGGCCGACGGGCGGGCACGGCGATGCCCGTGCTGGGGATGGGCCAGCGCCTCATGCTCCCGCAGTTTCCGGCGCAGTTCTTCGTTTTCCGCGCGCAATCCGGCTTCGGTATCTTCGTCGCGGTAAAGTGGCTTGGTTTCGGGCATGCGTGGGCGCAGGTTATCTGTTAGATGGCGTCGCGCAGCGTCGCTTGGTTATTCCTCGCACGGTTATTCTTCGAGCAGATAAAGGGTCGGATCTTCATGCTCCTCCTCTTCGATCCGCTTGTCGAAGTCTACCGGGACTTTCTTCCTCAAGAGACTATAAGCAACAGGCACGGCAAACAGAGTCGTGAAAGTGGCCATTGCCAGGCCGCCGATCACCGCCCGGCCCAGCGGAGCATTCTGTTCCCCGCCTTCACCCAGGCTGAGGGCCATCGGCGCCATGCCGATAATCATCGCCGCCGCCGTCATAATAACGGGACGGATGCGCGTATGGCCCGCCGCCAGTGCCGCCGCCCTCGGGTCCATCCCTTCGAGGCGCTGATCGTTGGCGAATACCACCATCAGAATACTGTTCGCAGTGGCGACTCCGATGCACATGATGGAGCCCATCAGAGACGGCACGCTGAATGTGGTTTGGGTGATAAACAGCATCCAGACGATGCCCGCCAGCGCGCCCGGCAGCGCAATCAGGATGATGAAAGGGATCGAGCCACGACTGGAAATTCACCGCCATCAGGAAGTACACGAGCCCGATGGAAAAGATCAGCCCCAGTCCCAGGCGATAGAACGAGCTTTGCATAGTCGCAATCTGCCCGCGCAATTCCAGCGTTACGCCGCGCGGCAGCTTCGGCTTGAAGCCGGTCATGATCTTTCTCACCGCGGCGCCCACCGAGCCGAGATCCTGATGGTCGACATTCGCATACACGTCGAACACCGGCTGCACATTGTAGTGATTGATGATCTGTGCCGCAACGCCGCGGCGCACGCGCGCCAGATTCTCCAGCACCTGCGCGTTGTTCTGGAATCCGGCGCCGGGGTTGCCGTAGGCCATCGATGCCTGGCTCGGGCTACCGCCTGTCGATGAGGCGCTGGCCCCGGCGGTTCCTGCGCCCGAGTCGGCCGTTCGGCTCATAAATTGTTCGGGCGGGGCGATGGGCGTGCGCATCAATGCGTCGAGCGAATTCACCACGCGCTGCGGAGTCTGTACGGAGACGTTGTAATTGACGCCGGTCTGCCAGTTGAGCCATTGGGTGGGGGCCACCTGCCCGCTGCCGCTCAGCGAAATCAGCAGGCTGTTCGAAACATCGCGCTGCGTCAGCCCTGCCTGGCCGGCCCGATTGCGGTCCACGTTCAGCTGAATTTCCGGATAGTCGACGACCTGGTGGACATGGACGTCGACCGCGCCGGGAATCTGTTTGACCAGGTCTTTGAGTTGTTCCGCAATGGAGTAGCCGGCTTCCCCATTGCGCGCCACGATCTGCAGATCGATGGGAGCCGGCAGTCCCGCGTTCAGAATCTGGTTCGTAATGTTGGCCGCTTCGAAGAAGAATACCTCGTCCGGAAACGCCTCCTGCAGGCGCTTGCGCAGGCGCGTCATGTATTCGGATGTGGAGACGGTACGCTGGTCCGTCAGCGACAGCAGAATCTCACCGTCGCTGACGCCGATGGTCGGCTGGTCGCCGTAGGCAAGGTTGGGGCCGCCATTACCTGTGCCGATGTTATCGATCACGGTGCCCAGTTCGGCGGGCGGAATAATCTTGCGGATCTCCGTCTCGATCCGCATGAAAATCTGTTCCGTCTCCTCGATGCGCGTTCCGGTGGGCGCGCGAGCATGCAGGCGCAACTGGCCGGAATCGACGGTGGGGAAGAAATCGCTGCCCACGAAATGAACCAGTCCCAGCGAGCCGAAGGTGAAGATCATGAAGCCCGTCAGCACCAGCTTGCGGTGATCGAGCGCCAGATCGAGCAGCGAGGTATAGAACGCGGAAACGCGCTCGAACTGGCGATTAAAGAAGTAATGCACGCTCCAGATGACGCCCTTGCCGCCGGCGGAATGGCCATGCTGTCCCCGCATGTAGAGCTTCATTTCCTTCTTCAGCATGAAGTGAACCATATTGGGGATCAGCGTGCGCGAGAGCAGGTAAGAAGCCAGCATCGCGT
The DNA here is from genome assembly GCA_963719785.1 of Terriglobia bacterium. Classification (GTDB taxonomy): domain Bacteria; phylum Acidobacteriota; class Terriglobia; order Bryobacterales; family Bryobacteraceae; genus BOG-234. The sequence goes on along the minus strand of CAVRCX010000010.1, from coordinate 257,146 downwards.
ATACCACGGCCATCGCCAGCGGCGTGAACAGAAAGCGCGCCGCCCCCGTGAGCAGCAGAACCGGCACGAAGACCACGCAGATGCATATAGTGGACACAAACGCCGGCGCCGCGATCTGTTGCGCGCCATCGAGCACTGCGCGCACCAGCGGCTTCTTCATCCCCATATTCCGGTGGGTGTTTTCAATCTCGACGGTCGCGTCGTCGACCAGGATGCCGACCGCCAGCGCGAGGCCGCCCAGCGTCATCACGTTGATGGTTTGGCCGGTAAGGCTCAGAATAATCAGCGACGTCAGAATCGAGAGCGGGATGGAGATACATACGATCAGCGTGCTGCGCCAGCTGCCGAGAAACAGCAGAATCATGAGGCCCGTCAGGCAGGCGGCGATGACGGCTTCGCGCACCACTCCCACCACGGAAGCGCGGATGAAGACCGACTGGTCCAGCAGTTGCCGCACTTCAAATTCCTTCGGCAAGCCCTCCAGAATTACCGGCAGCTGCGCCTTCACCTCGTTCACGATGGAAATGGTGGATGCCCTGCCATTGCGCAGGATGGTCATCAGCGAGCCATGGTTGCCGTCGACGCGGACGATACTGGTCTGCACGGAAGATCCATCCCGCACCTGCGCCACGTCGCGAATCCGTATGGGCGCCCCGTTCACCACCTTCACCGGAAGGTCGTTCATCTCTTCGAGAATTCGCGGGCTGCTGTTCAGCTTGATCTGGTACTCGCGAGATCCGAATTTGGCCGTACCCGCCGGCAGAATCAGATTCTGCAGATTCAGCGACGTCGAAACATCGGTAGCCGACACGCCCTTCGCATACATCGCTTCCGGATTCAGATCCACGATGATCTGCCGGTAACGACCGCCCGACGAGGGAGCCATGGAGGCGCCCTGAATATTGGCCAGCTGCGTCCGCAGAAAGTTGTTTCCCAGATCCGAAATCTGCTGCTCGCTGAGTGTCTTGCTCCCCAATCCCAGCTGCAGGATGGGCACCGACGACACGTCGTATTTCAGAATGAATGGCGGAAACATCCCCGGCGGCATCCCGCGGATGGCCGAGTTGCCGCTCGACACCACCTGCGCCTGCGCCAGTTCAATGCGCGCGCCCGGCTGAAAGAAGATGCGGATGACGCAGGCGCCGTTATAGGACGTCGATTCGAGGTGTTCAATGTCGTTGACGCCGGATGCCAGATTACGCTCGAAGACCGTCGCCACGCGGTTCGCCATCTCTTCCGGCGACAGACCGTTGTAATTGAAGACAACGCTGAGAACGGGGATATCGATGTAGGGGAAGATATCCACGGGCATGGTGCCGATCGCCACCCCACCAAGGATGGTGATCAGCAAGGCCATGATCACGAAGGTATAAGGACGTCTTAAGGCGAGCCGAACAATCCACATGGAAAACCACGACCTTTGGGGCCGAAATTCACAGGCTGGCCCGCTTCGGCATTATACTGCGCCGCGGATCGGAGACAGCGGATGTGCCGGTCCCGGGCGATCAACCGTATGCCGGGATGCTCCCTCGCTCACACTTGCGGCTTGGCGCCGCCTTTGCGCGAACGTTGCAGGCCCGCCTGCGCATCGGCTGTCAGGGATAAGTCCTGGATGGCCGGGTGTTCGGAAGTTATTGATTTTGGCATTATCTTTCGCGTCGACCGTAGATCTCTATTCTCAGAGTCCGCGTCGGCCCGGTCAGGCGGCGTGATCGACTTCGGCTGCCCCGGCAAAGCTGGAGGGCAAGGGTATGGAAAGGCCCTGGTCCCTCATTGCTTCCAGATGAAACGGTCGCTTCCTGAACTTCCAGCTTTGCTAATCGCCGGAACGATATCGCCGGTGCAGCGCGCATGGAACACGCGGATTCCCGCCCTTCGTGCAGCCTCGAGAACCTGCGCCATGTGGTGCACACACTGGCCGGATTCGGCTACATTTCTTATCCGCGATCTCCAGCCTCTTCCACTGGAGGGACCTCTGAGCGGAAAATCCAGGGCCGGCGATCAACCCGGCTGCTTATCCGTGCCGCGGTCGTTCGACGATCCGAACCCGGGGAGGTACCGGCCGAAGTTCAATTCGAAGTCGCTCGGAACACCGTAACCGATGTTGCGGATCTTCGCACGGCGCGCCTGCGCACCGGGCAAGGCAAGCAGCGGGAAGAGCAGGTTGTTGCTCGACTGGAGCTCGGCAGTTGTCGGCATTCCGAACCGATTAACCTGGGCCTTTGCAGCGGAAAGGGTCTCATGATCGAACGAGGCCAGGCGCCGGACAAGAGCATCGACAAACGAGTCGAGATCGCCATCGTCTATTGTGCGGTTCACCCACCCGTACCGCTCGGCGATATCGGCATCGAAGTCGTCGCCGCTGAGGACGATCTCAAGTGCCCGCGAGCGGCCGACCAGACGTGGAAGCCATTCGAGCGCGCCGCCGCCCGGCACCAGTCCGACGCCGATCTCCGGTTGGCCGAACAGGGCGCTTTGCCGGCTGGCGAAGCGCATGTCGCAGGCCAGCACGAACTCATTACCGATGCCGCGCGTGCGGCCGCGAACCTTGGCGATGCTGACGACTGGCGTGGACGAGAGCCGCAGCACAAAGTCGCGCCAAAGATCCAGCACGCGTGGCCTTTCGGCTGCCTTGCCAACATCGAGATGCGCAGTGAAAAAATCGGGATTTGCCGACTGAAACAACACGACCTTCACCGCGGGATCCGTTTCGATGTCGGTCATCAGCACGCGCAATTCGTCGATGGTTGCCGGAACAAACATGTTGATCGGCGGGTTGTTGAAGGTTATCGTCCACCGGCCGGGATGGGTTTTGTCGGTGTTGAACTGCGAGTGATCAGGCATGGCGTATTCTCTCCTCAGGCGGCGACGAGTTGCTGCCCGCCGTCGATGTCGTAGGTCGCGCCCGTGAGGGCGGTGTTAATCATGATGTGTACGGCAAGTGCGGCGACGTCGGCGGGCCCGACGACGCGCCCGATGGGAAGCGTTTCGCGAAGCTGCCTGCGGCGGTTTTCCAGTTCGTCGCCGAGCAGAGAGGCCGACAACGGTGTATCGACAAAGCCGGCGGCGATGAGGTTGACCCGGACAGGCGCGAGTTCGAGCGCCAGGTTGGCTGTAAGAACGGGGAGTGCGGCGGTGATTGTCGACACCATTCCGAGGCCGACGACCGGACGCCGCGCGCCGGTGCCGCCAACAAAAAGCAGTGTGCCTCCCGGCCTCACCTTGCGGGCGTTGCGGGCGACCTGGACCATCAGCAGGATGTGTTCATCGAAGGCGCGGCGCGCCTGCTCGAAGTCCAGATCGATGAGACGCCCGTAGTGCGGCCGGCCAGCCGTTACCATCACGTGGTCGATGGTGGCCGGCAGGTCGCGGAAGAACCGCTCAAGGGATGCGGGATCAGTGGCATCGAAGGCCGCAGAGCCCAGCGCATCGAGCTCGCTCGCGGCTCGTTCGAGGCGCACGGGATCTCGCCCGGTGAGGACCAACCTGGCCCCCTCAGTGCTTGCTCTCCGTGCCGTTTCGAGACCTATCCCGGCGCTGCCGCCGACGACCACGACGGTTTGCCCGAGAAGTTCCGGCTGGCGCCCACTGGGAGAGGTGGCCCGAACCCGTGCCGACGTGTCCATATCCATCACTCCGGCAGCGTTCCGCCCGACTGCTCCGCTACCATGTACGCGGCGTACCATTCCGGCCAGTTCTCGTCGCGTCGTCCGATGCGTTTTTCGTGCTCGCCGTGAGCTGACGCGGCACGTCGAAACGCGCTCGCCAGGTCGTCCGCCGATGCGAAGGTCGTCGCCGTGGCATCGATGCGTCCGGGCAGTCGCGACGTGATCTCCTGAAACAGCCAGCCGTTCCCGTCCGGGTCGCTGAACGAGGCGAACGAGCGGTAGCTTCGATGCTCGGGATCGGGGCCGTTGACGCGGATCCGCCCGAACAGGTACGGCTCGTCCGGGCCGGCATACACGTCGCCGGCGCCGTGAAATACCTCGCTGACCTTAACGCCGCGACGGAGCAGATCGTGGCGCGCGGCCCCGATGTCGGACACGATCAGATAAAGGCCCCGGGCCGAACCCGGCTGCGCTCCCGTTACATTCCTGCCGAAGATAACCGAGCACCCGGAGCCCGGCGGCGTGAACTGAACGATCCGGAAGTCGCTGCCGTTATCGTAGTCGGCGTCGAGACGCCACCCGAGGCGGGAGTAAAACTCTTTCGCCCGGTCGATATCGGAGACCGGGATGACGACTATCTCAAGCTTTGTATCGACTCTGGCGACGCCGGCGTCGCGGGTCGCGTCCTTACTAAGGACTTCGGTGGTGCTCATGCCTGCCTCCTCAGTTATGTGGGTGGAACTTCATTCTCAGGCGTTTCTCCCCGCCTGCCTCCTGGCCGGAGGCAGCAGCGGCGTCATGCCTGCCTGCTCCGATGCCGTATACGGCGCTCCATAGTATGGGAAATCCTTGCGCATGCGCCCGCGGTCGGGAGCAAGTCCATCGACAATTGGCGCGTTGACCGTCAGCGTCAACATCACATCCATCGCATCGTCGCCGAGAGCGCGTCCATTGAAGCTGGCCACCTCAAATGCGGCGGACGTTCCAAGCTCGTAAGGCAACGTGTCGGGGCAAAGGCGTGCGGCGATCAGCTTCCCGTATTCAGCCGGGTTCGCCGCCGAATGGGCATAGGTCGTCATCTTCTCCGCAAAATCCGCGATCGGCTTAGCGAAACGCTCCCGATCTTCAGACGGAACCGACGCATTGAACTTTTCTTTCAGATCCTGATCGCTCGGATCGCTCAGGAAGATATGCGTAACCATAGGCAGGCCCCAACGCGAAACCTGCACCTCCGGCGCATGGCCGAAAAGGGAGATCGTTGCCCATGCGTTGACTTTTCCCCTGCCAATCAGCTCGCTCGGCACCTCCAGCACTATCGCCGTAACATTCCGTCTCGTAAAGGGATTTTGCTGACGCAAAAAGGCGCCCCCATCGTAGCGCCGGTCCTCATAGAAGGCAGTCATAAACGCGCGGAATCCGGCATTTGCCGCAAACAGGTCCGGAGCCATCCCCACATACGCACGAAAACCGGAATCAGTCGCGACCGAGCCGGTTTCACCCACCACCAGACTCTCTCCTGCGTCACCGCGAAGCGCATCGTCACCGGTCGCCTTCCGCACCACAAACGGCTGAAGGTGATTGCGCTCTCCGCCATCTCCGTGCCGCGGCTCACCAAACCTGAACTTGAACGCAACCTCTTCCCGTGCATCTCCGTTCAGGTCGAACCGGAACGCGTAGAGACCTTCCGGATGAAGCGTATCGGAGGCAGATAATCCTGCATCCGGATTCACGGTCATCGCCATCACCGTCTTGCCCCTGGGGCCGTCAAACAAATAAAAATCGCAGATGTTGAGGCTGGGATCTTCCCTCGCCAGCCTGGTATCGAAATGATGGGACATACAGATTCTCCTTTGTGCGCGGCTTTAACTCCCTCCAGCCGGACCTGGCGAAGGCCCCGGCGCAGTTCATCTCCACGCGTTATGGCGTGAAGGTCCCTGCTATTAACCCCTGGTCAACAAACGTCGTGCATGCAACGCGCCAACCTGGCTTCACGCATTTATCTACTGAAGAAAAAGCGTTTCCGAAGCCTGACGGCGCCCTGTGATGTCGAACTGTCGAACCCTGAACAGTTCGTGTCGGCCCGATGACGCGTGTCACCACGCTGAAAACGACTGCAGCCGTCGTCAGTCAGTGCAGGGATTTCAGAATAATCGATCCCGGATTCGTCCCCGGCTGCCTGCCGCGAAGAACGCCCCCGTGAACGGCGGGCCAGGGATATTTTTCGGATTGGCGGAGCAGGGGGCGCATGGCGGGTCATATGCGCCCCCCACGGTCGCGGTTCGGTAAGCTCAGGCCTGAGCCACTGCGGGCATGCTCACGCTACGTTGACCGTACAGGTGAGACTGCTCGAGTCCTTTGCAAGGTCTCCCGTCGCAGACGATTGCGCGCCGGCCACGCTGCACTGCGTGAACAGCGCCCCCAGAATTGGTTCGGCGAAATCGATGAAAGTATCCTGCGTCACCACCTTCGTGAGGAAATTGATTATGTCGTTCCACTCATCGGTAAAGTCCGCGTCCGCCGTCATGGTGGCGAGCGTGTGCAGGTCGTCGCAGAGATTCATAAAACCGGCGCTGGCATCCAGGAAGAACGTCACCATTTCGCGGTTTCCGATATTGGCGAAGAAGCTGTCCGGGACGGCACTCGGGTCGCCAGTTTGCCGCCGATCCGGTATCATTTGCGAACCGACCTGATCCACCGCATCGCGATTGAATTCCATCCACTTCGCAAAATAGTCGGCTGGGCAATGCTGGGTGATGCCATAGTCATTTCCTTTTGGGTGAGATCGTGTGCTGCGAATTGCGGGACTCATGATATCGCGTTTACGATTGTCGAGGCCTGTTTTTGTTCGAATTGTAACGACAAAAGGAATAAATCAGACAGTTCCCGCGGCGCGGGACAGCATAAGGCCGTTTGGCGGACAATGCTCAGCGTCGCGGTGCGGCCAGCTCGATATTATGTGTCCATCCGTTCGACCCATTGAGCGCGCCATGGGGGAGCCACGAATGGATCGGCAAAGTACTGTGTTTCGCGGGCAACCTTGTCGTCCCTGAACTCCATAATGCTCACGGTGTAAGACGGCTTGCCGTCATATGTCAGGATCAATTCGGTGATCCAAAGGTCGCCGCCGCCGATGATTCGCCGGACGGAAAACCGCTTTTTGCTGGGCTGATCGGCGCGCTGGTGCTGTATGTTGTATCGACCGCGGGTGCGCTCGCCCGACTGTGGGTATTCGAGCACCGCGTCCTCGTGATAGATGAGGTGCTCGGTTTCCAAATCGTTGGCATCGGACGCCGCCCAGTGCCGATCCAGTGCCGCGCGGATCTCTTGATCCCGCGCTGCGGAATCCTGCTCCATATTTTGTGGATGGTTCATCTTTCGCCTTCAATTTTACCCGCCATGACGGCTGCGCCTGTTCGGTATCAGGGGAACGCGGCTGTCGCCGCATGTCCTTCATCTTCACCGCGATGGTGGCGCTGGTCAGCGCCTGGATGGCACCGTTTTGTCCAATCGCCGGCGAGAAAGAGAATGCTCCTGGAGCGACATTCAGCGGTACCTGAAAATTAATCTGCACGATTCCGCACGCCAGGGTTGGCGCGCTGCCCGCGTACTCTACCGGTGCGAACTGCACCCCCGACAAGGCCGGATCGACGTAATCGATCAGCGCGCTTGTGCCAGGACTGAGCGGCACGGCGTCGGGAAGGTTGAGTCCACCAATTGGGCACGGGGGATTGGTCTGCCCGTAACCCGTTCCCCACACTGCCACGACAGAGCCGCGCGGCGCTGGATTCGCCGGTCCGTTGAGCGTGCCGTCCTGATTGATCGCCACGGCCTGCGCGGACTGCCCAAGCTGCAGCCGAAAAATCCCCGGGCTGCCAAATACCGCATACGCCAACGCTGGTCCGAACTGCTGAGTGTTGTAAGTCACGGAAACGTTGTGCGGTGTCCCGGTCGACCCTAGCCCGGCAGGCGCAACGGCATTGATCTGACGCGACTGCGCATACTGTACCGGCACCGGCTGCACCATCGAACAGCACCTGCACGCCGGCCAACTGCGTGGGAATATTGCCTTGTGCGTCGGGCTGCGAAGACGACACCGATGTCAGGCCCGATTCCAAAACCGGTGAGAGTAATCAGCTCCGCCGGCGCGATCCCCGAGCTGCCGTCCAGCGTGGCGGAGTTGAGCACGTCGGTGGAAAGGCAGGCTGGCGCGGTCCAGCCCCCGCTCCCAAACCGGACATTGGAGACCACGTCATTACCGGACCCGTGCCAGGCGATCAACGCGCTGCCATCGGCAAGCGGCAACAATCCACCGACGGATTCGACATCGCTTGCGGCGCTGTTCCCCAGGTAGGTTGCATCGAGGAGCGCACCGTTGGAGTTGAGGTGAGCGAGGAAGCCGTTGGCGCGGTTGGTCGAGCCCTGGAAGCAAATCAAAGGAGCCGAAGGTGTCACGGGAAATCCCGGGCCGGTCAGTCCTCGCGAGGTAGATATCGCCGGCCGCGCCTGCCGCGAGTGCGCTGACACCGACGTCGACGGTCGCATCAGTCAGGTGGAGACCGAGATCGGAGCTCATGACATAGCTCGCCCACTTCAACGAAATGCCATCCGGGGCGAACTGCGCCACGAAGCCGGCGGGCGCGAAATCGTTCCAGGGGGGCACGAGCGCGGACGGTTGCATGACGCCCTGGGTAGTCGGGAGATCCAGTGAACTGGTGGAGCCCGCAAGGTCGATATTTCCCGCGGTATCGACCGCGATCGACGACGGACTGTCCGACCCGCTCCCGCCGAAGTATGAGCTGGTCAGGAGGTTGCCCGAAGGACTCAGCTTGACAAGAAAACTATTCCGTTTTCCTTTTAAGTTCCGCTGGAATGCACTCGCCGTCACTCGAAAGTCCGGCGAAGTAGTTTGCCCCGCGACAAAAGCATTGCCCGCCGGATCGACAGCGATGGCTGTGGCAGCGTCCGCGCCGCTGCCGGCGAGAGTGACGTTGTAATCGATGGCAGAGCCGTCCGCGCTCAACTTGAGTACGAAAGCATGGCCCGCGGATGTCTTGCCCGCGATGTACGCGCTGCCCGCTGCATCCACGGCGATGGCGGAAGCAAAGGCCACCGACTCCGGCAGGTAAGTGGAGTAAAGAAACCCGCTGCCATCCGCAGTGACCCTGGCGGCGAAGGCCGTGGCGCTGGCGCTGGACCCGATAGCCGCGCCAGGCGTGGTGGGAAACTGGCCGCCCGTGGAACCAGTGAAGGCGACGTTTCCATCGGCATCGACAGCGAGTGCGGTTCCGATGTCCGCCGTCGGGCCGCCGAGCAGCGTACTCCAAATCTTATTGCCGGAAGGGTCGACTTTGATCACCGACGCAGGGGGACAGGGCGCGGGGCCGACCCTGCCGGTCCCATTCTCTCCGACACACGTGAAGACTCCGGGAAAGACAAGCACCGCCGCGCCCGCCGTGGCCGGGCCAGAGGACAAATAGTAAGTGTTTCCCGAAGCATCAAAGACCGGATGACCGGCGTTGGGCTGCGGGATTGAGCTAATGCTTGCGGGAGCTGACTGCGCAAGTGCGCTCGCCGCAGACAGGAGAATCATGGCGATGAGTCGTATCGGGCCACCGCCGGGACATTCCGACCCTTTCGGCCGCGCGTGGTTACATGACTTCAAAGGGTGGTCCACTGTTTCTCCACGATAATATGATGACTTGCAAGCATGTGGCCGATGTGGGCAGGCTCGACGCACCAGTCGACCCAAACGTCGGCGAATCTGCGGGCGTCCCGGTAAGGATCCGTTAGAATTTGCAAGAAGAACCATGCTCGACCACATCATCCTTACCGTAAGCAATATCGAACGCTCGCTGGCATTCTACGAAGCGGCACTGGAGCCTTTGAATATCAGGTTTTTCCTTCCGTACAAAGGCGAACGGGGCCATCCCGACCTGTGGGGATTCGGCGATGGAAAGAGAGCATGCTTCTGGTTAAAGAAAGGGACGCCCGATCCAGGTTCTATTCATTGGGGGTTCCAGGCCGGGAACAACGCTCAGGTCGACGACTTTTATCGAGCTGCGATAGCTGCTGGAGCGAAGGACAATATTTCTCCGCGGGCGCGACTCGAATACTACGCGGGGTATTACGCGGCCGATGTACTCGATCCCGACGGATACTCATTCGAGGTCGTTCATAAGAGTTGAACCGATTGCGCCCCAACTCCCTGCAGATCGTGGAATGGGTAAGGAGAAGGCCAACGAACTCGGCCTCGAAGTTCAGCGCAAAGGGCCTGAGTCGCGGAGCCGCACTTGCCCGTGCGCAGATCCTCCGGCGTGTCAGGCGTGGCGCTTGGCGATTAATTCCCGAACCTGCGAAACAAGATCGTGAGGGACGTTCATGACCGTTTCGGAGGATGCAACGCCTGCTTCGTCTTCGGCCAACGCCTCATCGTCCGACTGTTCGTCGTAGTGTGCAAGCACCTTTCGTACTCTGCTTTCATCCCATCCTTCCGGAAAATTATTTTGGCTCATTGATGTTTCTTCCTTCTGCGTTTTCGGAATGCCGCAAGCGGCTTCCCGGTCAGATCGTACGCGGTGATCACAAACACTCCATCATGCTCCGGGACGTAAATGACTCTTAGGTATCTGCCCGTTGAAGTCTGGCCTAACGCAACTCTGGAGCCGTCCCGGCCGGCGCGATCCTCGCCAGGTCTGTCGAGAACGTCAATGACCTCATCCTCCCCTACCTGGTGGTTATGTATGTGCGGCGCGCCTGTCGCCGGATCGATATAAAATCGAGTTTCCAATATACTCTTTGATTCTAGCTAAGTCTGGTCGAGGTTTGCGAAGAATCACAGGTAAGTGCTCCTGAACTCTTGCTTCCTTCAGAACCGCAACCCCATCGAAGCGGCGTGTCGATATACGGGCTTAACACGGGACCGTTCCCCGGAGTGTGAAAATCGTAAGAGTGACGCTGCAAAAAAAATCGGAGCCTGACCGCGGGCAGGTGCGCTCCTCAGAGTCCGCTCTCCAGCGCCTTGAGGAGCCGTGCGGTTCGCGGGTCGACATCCTGCGCATTGGAGATCGGGTCGTAATCGAGCGTGAGGGTGCCGGCTTCAAGCCTGGCCCGGTTGTCCGGATAATAATTTGCTCACCGTCTTACCACCGGCCCAGCCGCTGGAGCTGTCGATGACAACGCGGCGCAGCCCAGCCTTCAACGCCTCGCGCCCCATGTCGTCCCTGGCGACCGACTTGAGCGCCGCGATGAGCGGTTCGAAGTAGATTGCCTTCCACGACGCGCTGTAGAGGTGCGCTTCCCCCACGAAGTATGCCAGCCAGCCGCTTCCGGCAGGGTCGATCTGGCAGGGTCGATCCGGCGGTATCTCCGCTCGGGCCGGGAGAGTGTCGACCTGGCGGTAGTGTCGGAGCCAAATAGAAAGTTCCTATTGCCGGCCAAGTAGAAAGTTCCGGTTTTAGGATTTGTTTTTCGATCCTCGTGGTATGTTCGCACAGCTTCGCTGGGGTCGCGCCTGGCGGAGTTGCCCAAAGCCGAGGCGACGGGGTTGGCTCCGAAGCAATCGGCGGGACTCCTCCTGTGACGCAATAATTTCCGGAGCGCCAGGAGGGGTCCGTTCGGCCGGGGCCCATTGCTTTGGTGAAACTCCGGAGCGGAGGCTTTGGGCATAAGAAAAGCGCGTCTTCCAAATGGGTTTCCGTTCAACCTTCGACCGACTTCCACAGCGGCGGACTGGGGCGATCAAAGAAACCCTGCATCCACTGGCTGCGGCCGCCGGCGTTATGATCTTTGCGAACGGGTCGGTTTCGTTTCAACTCTGGGAGAACGGGCCGTGCGCCGCACTCAGCGATGTCCACATAACGGCCCTGATAGCGCGCTTTCAACTCACCATCCAGCCTGAGTTCGACGCGTAATCGTTGGCGCCGCATGCCGGCCTGGACCGCTTCCCGCAGGATCTGATAACGCCGGCCGGCGAAGCTGAACGTATAGTCATTGCCGATCACACGTTCTTCGACGTGGCACAGAATCGCCGACAGATCCAGATGCTCGCTGAGCGGCCGGTGATGGTTGGGAAACTCTTCCACCGGTCTGGCGAAGCGCGCATTCCATTCCGGCCAGTATTCGTTTTCCAGAAAGCGATTGGCGTCTTCCAGAGATGTGATTCGCGCCAGCCGCAGTTGCTTCACCAGCCGGTCCTGCGCCGTCTGAAAGCTGCGTTCCACACGGCCCTTGGCCTGCGGCGAGTAGGCTGCGATCCAGCCGATACCCAGTTCGCGCAGCCCGCGCCCGATCTGCGTCAAACGATCCTGCTCCGCGCTCTGCGCTGCACTCCGGCGCGCCGACGGCGTCACGAACATCGAATGACGGTCGGTGTAAACGTCCACCATCCGGCCATTCTTCTCCAGGTATTCCCACAGAACCGCCATATTCTGCGGTGTCGCATCTGACTCCACGAAGCGTCCCCAACTCCAGCTGGTTGCGTCGTCGATCAGCCGCACCAGATAACGCACTTCGCCTCGTCCTTCCAGCCAATCGTGGTCGCTGGTGTCCCACTGCACCAGTTCGCCGAACCCGCTGCGCCGCGGTCTCCAGCAGTGGATATCACGGATCTTTCGCGAGCCCGGCTGCCACAGTCCGTCCTCGATCATCCACCCGCGCAGTGTTTCCTTCCCAACCGCGATCTGATGCCGCTTCCCCAGTTGCTCGGCAGCGAAGGTCGGCCCGAAATCATGCCACTCCGGACGCCGCAATATGGCCAGCGCGGCTTCCCGGGTCTTGTCTGGAATCTTTCGATTGGATTTCCTGCCCCGCAGCCCGTGAACGACGACTGCATCTCTCTCCTTCTTCATCCGCCGCAGCAACCTCCGCACCCAACGGTCGGTTACACCCATCCGCTCGGCCGCCTCGCACTGCGTCATCTTCCCGTCTCTTGCCCGTTTCAGCCAATCCAGCCAGTCTCGCTCCTGTTGGCTCATCGCGATTCGTTCCACCTTTCAGCCTCGCGGCTGTCAATAGGAACTTTCTACTTGGCTGAATTAGGAACTTTTCACCTGGCCGCGACAGTCGACCTGGCGGTAGCGCCACCAGTCAGCGTAATCTGATAGAATCTCGCTGATCGCGCGTGATGGCGAATCGATTTTCCTGAGAGGGGTTTTCAAGATGAAACGTCAGTATTTCGCAGTGGGTCTGGCCGCGACGCTGGGCTTCGCAGTGATTCAGGCATGGGGACAACAGCCGCGCGCTAACGCGGACCCATATTTCAACAATGCGGCTCCCGGCACGCAGTCGTTCCCGCTGGCCGCGCCCGCAGGTAAGGATGGCGGCTCGTATCAGAACAATCTTCCCGGCGCCGTCAACACCGGTCCCTTCAATATGGCCACATGGAAGTACGGGCCCGCCTTCAATCCGCCGCCCAACGCTAAACCCTGGAATCCGGTAAAGATCAAGATGATGAAGGGCGAAAAGGTGACTGGCGGCACGGTGTTCTCGGGGACCGATCCCGAAACTTATTGCGCGATGGCCAATGCCGGCTACGATTTCATCTGGACGGAAATGCAGCACGATCCGCGCAGCTGGCAGGATGTGGGCCGGATGTGGGCAGCGTGCCCGCATGCCAAGGCGGTTCCCGGCGTCCGTGTGGCCTATGCCGACGAGCGTGAAATCCAGCATGCGACGGATCTGGGCGCGCTGGTGGTGGTGATCCCCACGGTGCGTTCGGTGGAAGAGGGAATCGCGGGCCGGAACTGGACGTTCTTCCCGCCGCTCGGCAAGCGCAGCACCGGCGGTGGACAGGGCACTTCGTCCGCATTCTGGGGCGACGTTCCGGGCGGATATCGCGCCACGGCCAACGACAACATCGTGCTGATCGAGATGATCGAAACGCTCGATGGCGTGCAGAGTGCGCGCGAGATCGCTTCCATCCCTGGCGTGTCCGCGCTGTTCGCGGCCAGCGGCGACCTGGGCAATTTCTCCGGTTATGCCCGCGGGACACCCGATTATGAGCGGCTGATCAATGCGGTTCATGACGCGGCCATCGGCGCCGGCAAGCGGCTGTGCGGACCGTTCCTGTTCCGCGACCGTCCGGACTTCACCTGCTTCCAGAACAGCAGCGAGACCGCGGCTATTACGCGGGGCGTGGCCGACGAACTGGGGAAACTGAAGGATACGCAGGGCGTTCCGGAAGTCGGGCCTTACGCACCTGCTAAGAAGTAGTCAGTAACGCACGTATCGTTTCGATGGTGTCGGCGTCTTCCGCCTTCTTGTCTTCACGCCAACGGGCCATGCGGGGAAAGCGTACAGCTATCCCCGCACGGTGCCGCGGGCTCGATTGAATCCCCTCGAACGCCAGTTCAAACACCAACTCCGGTTTCACTTTGCGCACGGGTCCGAAGCGCTCGATAGTGTTGCGGCGCACCCACGCGTCCACGCGCGCGATTTCTTCATTGGTTAATCCCGAATAGGCTTTGGCGAACGGCACTAACTCCGCGCCATCCCAGACTCCGAATGTATAGTCGGTGAGCAGGCTGGCGCGGCGTCCGTTGCCCGGTTGGGCATAGATCAGAACGCAGTCGACGGAATACGGCTGCACTTTCCATTTCCACCAGTCGCCGCGCTTACGCCCGACGCGATAGGGAGAGCCCCGGCGCTTCAGCATGAAACCTTCCACGCGGCGCTCACGCGACTGGCGGCGAGTCTCGGCCAGGCTCTCCCAGGAATCGATGGGCACGGCTTCGGAAAGCTTCAGGCGGCCGGTGCCGGCGAGCGCGTCGACCAGTTGCGCGAGTTCCGCGCGGCGGCGTTCGATGGGCCAGTCGCGGATGTCTGCGCCGCGCCACTCGAGCAGATCGTAAGCGAGCAGCACGATGGGCACTTCGGCGAGGATCTTCGGGCCGAGGACTTTGCGCCCGGTGCGTCTCTGCATTTGCGCGAAGGGCAGCGGCAGGGCGTCTTTCCACGGCAGAATTTCGCCATCGATCACGGTGCCTTCGGGCAGCAGCGCGCCCATCGATGCGAGTTCCGGGAAGCGATCGGTCATGAGCTCTTCGCCGCGCGACCAGACGAAGGTCTGCCAGTTGCGGCGGATGATCTGGGCGCGGATGCCGTCCCATTTCCATTCGGCAATCCAGTCGGCGGGATCGCCCAGTAGCGCGATGTCGCCTTCGATCGGATAGGCGAGGAAGAAGGGATAGGGGCGGCTGACGTGTGCGTCGGCGGCGTCGTGCGCGATCAGTTGCGTGAAGAATGCGGCGTCGGGCTGCCAATCGCCCATCAGGCGGTGCGAGATAACGCCAGCCTCCACGCCGCTGAAAGCTGAGAGGGCGCGCACTACTAATGGCTGCGAAACGCCGACGCGGAATTCGCCGGTGATCAGCTTGTTCCACACGAAGCGCTGACGTTCGTCCATTTCGCGCCAGGCTTCGACGAGAGATTCGCGGCGCTGCTCGTCGGTCCAGTTGCGCAGCGGCAGGAGGCGTTGGGAGACCCAGTATGAGAGGGGCTTGTCCGTGGTGGAAACGGGCGTGGGCAGGAGCAGCGCGATAGTTTCGGCGAGGTCTCCAACGGCCGAGTAGCAGTCGCCGAAGATCCAGTCGGGGATGGCGGCTTCTTCGATGGCCCAGCTTACGAGCTTGCGCGTTTCGATGAGGCGTTTGATGCGGCGGCCGATGAGGAAGTAGATGGCCCAGACGGCATCTTCGGGGCGGGCGTGGCGGAAATACTCGGCCATCGCCTCGATTTTCTGCGTGGTCTTTGTGGTTTCGTCGAGCGCCGTGTAGAGGTTGGTGAAGGCCCTCATTGGGCGTCCTCGTTGTCCCTGGTGGATTCGCCTTCATATTGGGTTTCGAGGGCGGCGGCTTGTTTTCCGTGTTCGGTTAACCAGCGCACGAGTGGGGTGCGATAGCCGTGCGTCACGAGTACCGAATCCGCTTCGGTGGCCGATATGGCTACGAGCAGGGCGGGCCAATCGGCGTGGTCGGACAACACGAAGCCGCGATCGATGGATTTGCGCCGGCGTGTGCCGCGGATGCGCATCCATCCCGAGGCGAAGGCGGTCGAGAGGGGGCCGAAGCGCCGCATCCAAGGTGAGCCGTGCGCGGAAGGCGGGGCGAGCACTATGGCCTGGGTCCAATCGAAGGCGCGCTGGAGGTCGTTTGCGGAGAGTGTTTGGGGAAGGGCGACGCCGGCGGATCGATAGACGCGGTTCATGCGTTCGACGGCACCGTGGCAGACGATGGGGCCGGCGGACGGATCGAGTCCCGCGAGCAGGCGCTGCGCTTTGCCTACTGGATAACCGAAGATCAAGCTGCAACGGCCCTGCTCGCGATTGATGCGCCACCATTGGGCGATATCGGCCATTACATGCGCTGGCTGCTGCCAGCGGTAAATGGGGAGGCCGAAGGTGGATTCCGTCACGAAGGTATGGCAGCGGACGGACTCGAAAGGCGCGCAGGTGGGGTCGGGCGCGAGCTTGTAATCGCCGGAGACGACCCAGACCTCTCCGTTGTGTTCGACGCGAATTTGGGCGGATCCGAGCACGTGGCCGGCGGGGTGGAAGGATACAGTTACGCTGCCGATCTGCCGGCGTTCTGCGTAGGGAATCGATTCTGTGACTGCCTCGGGAAAACGCTCGCGCAATATGGCGGCCGAGCCTTCGGTGCAGAGGTAGGCGCCGGAGCCGGGCCGTGCGTGATCGGAGTGCGCATGAGTGATGAGGGCGCGCGGTACCGCACCCCACGGATCGATGTGGAAGCCGCCCGGTTCGCAGAAGATTCCGTTGGCATCGACGCGAAGCAGAGGCATCACTTATATACTCAAACGTTACCCCCTTTTATTCAATGAGCAACCCACTGAATCGATACAGTTCGCGCATTACACAGCCCCCCGCGCAGGGCGCTTCCCAGGCGATGCTTTACGCCACGGGCCTGAACGAGAGCGACATGCAGAAGGCCCAGGTCGGCATCGGCAGCGTCTGGTACGAAGGCAATCCGTGCAATCAGCATTTGCTGGATCTTTCGTTGAAAGTGCGCGAAGGCGTACAGGCGGCCGGCATGGTGCCGATGCGCTTTAACACCATCGGCGTCAGCGACGGCATTTCCATGGGCACCGAGGGCATGAGCTTTTCGCTGCAATCGCGCGACCTGATTGCCGATTCCATGGAAACCATTATGGGCGGCCAGTGGTACGACGGTTTGATCGCTCTGCCTGGGTGCGATAAGAATATGCCGGGCTGCGTGATCGCGATGGGGCGGTTGAATCGGCCCTCGATCATGATCTACGGCGGGACCATTCGCGCCGGGCATTTTCACGATCAGAAGGTGGATATTATTTCCGCGTTCCAGAGCTACGGGGAGTTTCTCTCGGGCCGCATCGACGACGCCGAGCGGCGGGGCATTGTGCGCCATGCGTGTCCCGGGGCGGGGGCGTGCGGGGGCATGTACACGGCGAATACCATGGCGTCGGCTATCGAGACGCTGGGGATGTCGCTGCCTTACAGTTCTTCGACTCCGGCGGTGGATCCGCAGAAGGCCGAGGAATGCGTGCGGGCGGGCGCGGCGATGCGTAATTTGTTGGCGATGGATCTGAAGCCGCGCGACATCATGACGCGGGCGGCGTTTGAGAATGCCATGGTGGTAGTGACGGTGCTGGGTGGATCGACCAATGCGGTGCTGCATCTGCTGGCGATGGCGCGTGCGGTCGGCGTGCCTTTGGAATTGAGCGATTTTCAGGCGGTGAGCGATCGCACTCCTTTGCTGGCGGATTTCAAGCCCAGCGGCAAGTATGTGATGGAGGATCTGCATCAGGTGGGCGGGGTGCCGGCGGTGATGAAGATGCTGCTGGAGGCTGGTCTCATCGATGGCGATTGTCTGACGGTGACGGGGAAATCGATTCGGGAGAATGTTAAGGACTTGCCGGGGTTGAAGGCCGGGCAGGAGATTGTGCATCCGCTGGATCGGCCGATTAAAGCTTCAGGCCATATTCAGATTCTGAAGGGTAATCTGGCTCCGGAGGGCGCGGTGGCCAAGATCACCGGGAAGGAGGGGCTGAGATTCTCGGGTCCGGCTCGCGTGTTCGATTGCGAGGAGGAGATTCTGCATGCTCTGGAGCGGCAGGAGATTGGTAAGGGCGATGTGGTGGTGATTCGTTATGAGGGTCCCAAGGGTGGGCCGGGGATGCCCGAGATGTTGACTCCGACTTCGGCGATTATGGGGGCGGGTTTGGGTAAGGATGTCGCTCTTATGACGGATGGGCGATTTTCGGGTGGGTCGCATGGATTTATTGTTGGCCATGTTACTCCGGAGGCTCAGGAGGGCGGACCGATCGCATTAGTTCGTAATGGGGATGTGATTACCATTGACGCTTCTACGAATGAGATTTCGGTTGCCTTGTCGGATGCGGAGATGGCCTCACGGAAAAGTGCCTGGGTTATGCCTCCTTATAAAGCTACTCGGGGCACTTTGGCTAAGTATATTCGTTTGGTTAAGAGCGCCAGTGAGGGTTGTGTTACGGATGAGTAGCTAAGAAGGGAAGAGGGCAGATCGGAAATCTGCCCCACGTTACTTCTTCGGGACTTTTACTACGTAGTATTTGACTTCTTTGGGGACTTCTTTGAACCAGTGGGGGATTCCGGCTGGAATTACGATCACGTCACCTTTGGTCAGGTGATAAGTGGTGTATCCGGTCAGCGTTCCCCCTCTTATCTGGCCGGGCCCTATGGGTTTGCCGCCCTCGTACTTGCCTCCGGTGACAAAGGTTGTCTCTCCGTCGGTGATGTAGAAGATATCGGTCAGCGACTCATGTACCTCTACGGTGCCCGGCTTGTTGCGATAGTTCCCTTCGACAACCAGGTTGTCGGCGATTGACCAGGTGGATGTCGGCCTTATTATCGAGCGCCGCCTGAACCTTGTCATGCGGAACGTAAGCGACTTCGGTCTGATCCGCCCCGGCGAGCACGAGAGCGAACAGCGGGAGAAGTAAGAGAGATTTCGTCATGGTTTGCTCCTAGGGCTTAGGCTTCACGGCATCGAACTTAATCTGATTCAGGGTAGGCGCGTCGCCGGGGAGTTCCCGTTGTCCCGCGGGAAATTTATTCACGCTGAGAATATAAGCGATGATATCCGCATTGGCGTCGCGGCTGAGGCTGCCGGGCGGTCTTTCGGCATGGTTGCGCGCGTTCTCTCAAACAATGCACCAATCGACTGGCCCGACCAGCGATCCATGAAATCTCCGCCGGCCAGCGAGGGCGCCATTTCAATACCTTCGAGGCCCGGGCCGTGGCAGACGGCGCAGCGCTGCGTGTAGAGCGTCTGGCCTCTTGCGGCTTGTGCGGCGGTATAGATAGGTCCACCCGCCTGCGGAGCGGCTTGCGGGGCAGCGGCGGCAGGCGGCGGCTGAACCTGAGTGGTAGTTACAGGCGCGGCATCGGATGCGGACGGTAACTTATAGGCAACTAACTCGGCGCTGTAATTGCCTCCACTAATAGCGATGGCAAGGTATTGCTGGCCATCCAGCATGTAAGTCATAGGAGAACCGCTCTGCGGCGCTTCCATGTAGATCGCGCCGACTTCTTTGCCGGTCGCTTTATCGTAGGCACGCAGCATGGCTCCGCGCGCGCCTGATTCTGTAGTAACTACACCGGCCTCGCCCATAATCACGAGCGACTTGGTAACCAGCGGTCCGAGCAGGCCTGGACGGCCGGTGCGCGGGATATTCAATCCCTTTAACGCAGGACTGTTGCGGACGTTATCGGGCGTGCCGCCATGAGCTATCTGCCAGGCGATATCTCCCTTGTTGAGATCGATGGCGGAAAGGACGCCATAAGGAGGTTTCAAAAGAGGCAATCCCTGGACGGTAAGACCGCGTCCACCGCCTTCGCCTCCGGTAGGACGCGGCGCTCCCATGCCCATGCCTCGGCCGCGGGTAGGCGCTGCGCCGGCTCTTCCGCCCACATAATTCATGTCCGACATTTCCGGTGGCGGCTTGACGAGGCCGTCGATGCCGATGGTGATTTCGGCAAACACATAGAGCAGATGGGTTTCCGGATCGAAGGCTCCGCCCGGCCAGTTGGTCCCACCCTGATTTCCAGGCGAGACAATGGTGGCGATGGGGCCATCCTCCTTGCTGACTACCGGGGGCGTGAAGAGCGGACCGATTTTGTACTTCGAAACCAGCTCTACGGCTTCTTTGTGGAGTTCCGGTGTGAAGTCGATCAGGTCGTCGAGCTTGACGCCCTGGTGGCCGTAGGCGGGCGGTTTAGTGGGAATCGGCTGGGTCGTGAATACCATTCGCCGGGCACGTCGCCTTGCGGCACCGGCGTTTCCACGATGGGCCAGATGGGCTTGCCGGTCTGGCGATCGAATACATAAAGGAATTCCTGTTTAGTGGGCTGCGCCACAGCCTTGACGATCTTGCCGTCGATGTTGAGATCGACCAGCATGGGGGCGCAGGGGATGTCCATATCCCAAAGGCCGTGGTGAACCAGCTGATAATGCCAGATGCGCTTGCCGGTGTGCAGATCCACGGCGAGGAGGGTTTCGCCGTACAGGCCGTTGCCGGGGCGATGACCGCCGTAGAAATCGCCGGTGGGCAGTTCCACGGGCAGGTAGACCATGTTGAGATCTTCGTCGACGGAGATTTGTCCCCAGACGCCGGCGTTGCCCGTGTAGGACCAGGAATCCTTCTCCCAGGTATCAAGGCCGAACTCGCCGGGGCGCGGGATGGTGTGGAAGATCCAGAGGCGCTTGCCGGTTCTGACGTCGAAGCCGCGGACATAGCCTCTTACATTGCCTTTGCTCCTGGGCACGGTGCCGGCGGCGTGGGCGGCACCCACGATGACCACGTCCTTGGCGACGGCGGGTGTTGAATGCAGACCGATGTCGGCGGTGACGAGGTCCATCTGCTGATCGTCGTTGAGCCGGAGATCGACGACACCGTTGACGCCGAAAGTTTTGACCGGGTAGCCGGTTATGGCATCGAGGGCGATCAGTCGGTAGCCGGGGGTGATATAGAGGATGCGCTCTTCTTTACCGTCGGTCCAGTAAGCTACGCCGTGGCCGGAGAGCCCGCGGGGGGCCAGTTCGCCGCGCTTGCCTTCGTTCTCGCTGTGCATCCAGAGCATCTCGCCGGTGGCGGGGTCGAGGCAGACCACGGCGCGGCGCGACCCGGCGGTGATGTAGAGCCTGCCCTTGACGACGAGAGGCGTGCCTTCATATTGATACTCGGGCTGGGGGCCGAGGGAGTCGGGCTTGAATCGCCAGGCGACTTCCAGCTTGTTGAAGTTGGAGGCGTTGATCTGATCGAGGGGGGAATAGTGGGTGTTGCCGAGGTCACCGCCCCAGGAAGTCCACTCGCCGTTTTTGGCGCCGGACTGGGAGCGCGCTACGGGGATGAGTCCCAGCAGGCAAACGAGGGCGGCAGCGGTCAGCAGGGACCAACGGGGAAGTTTTCGCATTATTGAATCTCCAATAGGGGCGGGGCCACGGGTACGGGCAGTGCCACGGGCGGCCTGGCCGTGACGAACTATATCATTCCATACGAAACGAGGGGGCTTTGACATTTCTGCCGAGCATTCTATCACCGGTATCGGTGGGGCGCCGGATGGGAAGGCGAAAGTGTCGCGGCCAAGTGAAAAGTTCCTAATTCAGCCAAGTAGAAAGTTCCTATTGACAGCCGCGAGGCTGAAAGGTGGAACGAATCGCGATGAGCCAACAGGAGCGAGACTGGCTGGATTGGCTGAAACGGGCAAGAGACGGGAAGATGACGCAGTGCGAGGCGGCCGAGCGGATGGGTGTAACCGACCGTTGGGTGCGGAGGTTGCTGCGGCGGATGAAGAAGGAGAGAGATGCAGTCGTCGTTCACGGGCTGCGGGGCAGGAAATCCAATCGAAAGATTCCAGACAAGACCCGGGAAGCCGCGCTGGCCATATTGCGGCGTCCGGAGTGGCATGATTTCGGGCCGACCTTCGCTGCCGAGCAACTGGGGAAGCGGCATCAGATCGCGGTTGGGAAGGAAACACTGCGCGGGTGGATGATCGAGGACGGACTGTGGCAGCCGGGCTCGCGAAAGATCCGTGATATCCACTGCTGGAGACCGCGGCGCAGCGGGTTCGGCGAACTGGTGCAGTGGGACACCAGCGACCACGATTGGCTGGAAGGACGAGGCGAAGTGCGTTATCTGGTGCGGCTGATCGACGACGCAACCAGCTGGAGTTGGGGACGCTTCGTGGAGTCAGATGCGACACCGCAGAATATGGCGGTTCTGTGGGAATACCTGGAGAAGAATGGCCGGATGGTGGACGTTTACACCGACCGTCATTCGATGTTCGTGACGCCGTCGGCGCGCCGGAGTGCAGCGCAGAGCGCGGAGCAGGATCGTTTGACGCAGATCGGGCGCGGGCTGCGCGAACTGGGTATCGGCTGGATCGCAGCCTACTCGCCGCAGGCCAAGGGCCGTGTGGAACGCAGCTTTCAGACGGCGCAGGACCGGCTGGTGAAGCAACTGCGGCTGGCGCGAATCACATCTCTGGAAGACGCCAATCGCTTTCTGGAAAACGAATACTGGCCGGAATGGAATGCGCGCTTCGCCAGACCGGTGGAAGAGTTTCCCAACCATCACCGGCCGCTCAGCGAGCATCTGGATCTGTCGGCGATTCTGTGCCACGTCGAAGAACGTGTGATCGGCAATGACTATACGTTCAGCTTCAGCCGGCAGGCGTTTAATGGATCCGCGGGAAGCGCCACGATTCAGCAGTCGCGTTCTACGAGCGCTTCGGATTTCGAACACTGGCCATCCAGCCCCGAACCTTGTTCCTTCCGCTGGCGACGGCCCAGAAAGTTTTGCTTCGAGAAGAACAGGGATGAACATGGCCAAGAATTTCCAGGAACTGCGCGCCGGGATGTCCGCTATGGCAAAGGCAGCCAGCGCGGCCGAGCACTGCCGATTAGTGGAAGAGATGTCCCTTCTCCAACTGCGGAAAGCGCGCGAGTTGACCCAAACAAAGATTGCCGACGAATTGCACATGGGACAAGGTGATGTTTCTAAATTGGAGCGGCGTACCGACATGTACGTCAGCGCGCTAGCCAGCTACCTTCAGGCGGTGGGTGCCGATCTGGAAATTCGGGCGGTGTTTCCCGATGGGCGCGCTGTGAAAGATCACACAGTTTTCCGAAGAGGCGATTTAACGAATATGGGCATGGGAACCGGAGGCGAAAATGACCAGACTGTCAGACACGGCCCTAAAGGCGTGATATTCAGGCCGGGCAGAACACGCGTGTTCGGACGCTGCTTAGGGTGCCTTGAGACATCTTGCTGCATTCGTTACGGCACACCTCCGGGATACTGGCAGAATCCGGGGCGGATGCGTTCACTATAATGCGTCTGAGGGGGCATTCAACGGCTGCGGTTTGTCAAAAAATTGCCCTGCAGTGGATCGGGGCGATGCTGCAGTCGCTTCGTGAGTTGTTTGGTTTAGATGTGCCCGGGTGGCGAAATCGGCAGACGCAACGGACTTAAAATCCGTTTTTCCGCAAGGAGAGTGCGGGTTCAATTCCCGCCCCGGGCACCAAAAAAAATCAATATTTTACGGGCGTTTTCGGGACTCGTTTTCGCTCCTCAACGGTAGAATCTTGTGTGCGTATAGTGTGCGAGCTTTTTGGGTCCCGCTCGCTTTCGTACCTTTCGTTCAGGTAAGAGTCGAGTTTCCCCGCCGCCTCACGCAGGTCGGACTCACTGACGATGTTGTACCGGTCAAAAACCGATCGGGTCTTGTGGCCGCTGATCGCCATCGCCACTCTCTCTGGCACACCGGCGCGGATCAGATTCCGGACTCCGGTCCTGCGGAGATCATGAAAGAGCCGAGTCGGCTTCCCGGTTTTCTGATCTCCGGTCCACAGACCTGCCTCAAAGCACGCGGGCTCCCAGTTTCCGCGGAAGTTACTGATCCGTTTGCCGTCTTCGAAGAACACGTAATGGCAGGCCGGGTAGTCCCGATCCCGCAATGTCTTTTGTTCCGCAAGAACTGAGCGCAGCTCCGCTGTCATCGGGACTACCCGGGGTTCGTCATTCTTCGTGGTTCCCGGATCCAGCCGAACTACGCCTTCGTCCAGATCCACCTGATTCCAGAGAAGCGAGAGGATTTCGCCCCGACGGCAACCTGTGTAGTACGCGAACGTCAGAACCGGCCGGTACACCGGAGGAAGGAAATCTCGGAGCCGAAGGAATTCCCCGTGTTCAAAAAAGCCTTTACGTACATTGTTCTCTTCGAGCATGGGTACATAGATTACGCGTGCGACTTTGGGCGGGGTATGTCTGCGGCCGAGATTCAGAGCGCGCTTCAGGACGGCGAGTTCCCGATTGATCGTGGCGTTCGCTGCCTCTGACTTCTGGCGCTCGTGGACATACTGACGCACCAGGGTCGTAGTCAGTTTGCGGACCTGCGTCTCGCCGAACGCAGGCTCCAAGTGGAGCCTGATTTTCTGCTCTGCCCACTTCACGCCTTTGTTATTGACTTTGTAGTCGGCGAGCAAGTCGGTGAACAGTTCCCGAATGAGCGTCCGCTGCGCGGCGGAATCCGTGCCCGTCAAGTCTCTCTGACGGATGGCCTCGGAAAGATAGCTCTCAGCGTCCTTTTTCGTCCCGTGAATGGTCTTGTTTTGATAGACACGCCTGGCCGCGCCGTCGTAACCCATGAAGATCCGAACAAGCCAAACACCCCGGCCTCTGGAAATGATCTGTCCAGCCATCAGCCTTCAGTTCAGAGTACCGCAAAAGGACTTTTCGCACACAGGCGGGAATGTATTTTGCGTGACACGCGCTGGACCTCCGCCGCTCGATTTCTTGCGGCCTCCGCCTGCGTTGGCCTTCCAAGGTGGCGATGGACTTCCCCGAGCAGTTCCCAAGAAGCCGACATCGAAATTCGCCATCTACTGAAATCGGCCCAGTTAGCTCGCTCAAACCCCGAAGACTTGAAGATTCATGTCATTTTGAAGGATGATTCGTCAGCGGCCTGCCGGTACGAACGCTTCTTTGGTTCGTCCAACGTTTTAATCTGCCATGGCGGTTTCTCTCAGTGGGCGGAGTCAGATTTCGAAGACGTGTTGTGAAACCTTCCGGCGATCCTCATCCGGTCCGATATCCGGCAATATCGGAATGTATTTCCGATCTCGTGCGCTCCCCTCAGTCGACCGGATTAGTTGCGAAGACAGACAATTCCGGAGTGAAGCCCCGGTCGTTCATCTCCAGAACAGCCTTGATCATGTGGGCAATGTCTTCAACATGAAGTTTACTGGGATTATCGACCTTCGGAAACCCTGCCCTGCGAGCGAAATCGGTGATCACTTCGCTCGGATTGACGAGAAAAACGCGCACATTGTACTTGCGGAGCTCGGCGCGCCAGCACTCGGTCATCCCGCGCAGGGCGAATTTGCTTCCGTAGTAGGCCGTGCCTTTGGGCGCGCCACGCAATGACGCAGTGGACGAAATATTAATCAGGTTGCCCCGCTTGCGCTCCTTGAAAAGCCTGGCCGCCTCGCGCGACATGAGCATAACGCCCGTCACATTGGTAGCAAAGATGGCGTCGAAGCTGGCGCGGTCCTGGTCGATCAGTTCCTTGAGCACGCCGATGCCGGCATTATTGATCAGGACGTCCAGGTCGCCGAGCTTCTCTTTGACCACCTGAAAGGTTCGCAGGACATCGGCCTCGTTCGCAACGTCCGCCTGTATGCCCACGACGCCCAGCGAACGCGCGGCTTCGGCCAGTGGCGCGGGGTCGCGCCCGGTGATCGCGACACGTGCGCCCGACTGCGCAAGTACCTGTGCCGCCGCCCGGCCGATACCACTCGAACCACCGGTAATCAGAACTACTGAGTCTTTGAGATCCATGTCTTCTATGGTAGGAGAGTCTTCAGGTTCCAGTCGGCACATAGTCCGGGAGGCGCGGGCCCGGCTTAGTATCCATCGCCCGGTTTAATCCGGTTTAATCCCACCGCCTTTCAGGCGGTCCGCTTGCAGCAGCCCGTTCCACGCCTTCGACAATGGAGGAATGGCGGAATACAGGCGTAGCACGCACGCGGTTTACGATTTGAAGTATCACGTGATCTGGTGCGCGCGACGTGATCCCTCAGATCTGCCAGACGCGGGACGTGGTGATCGTGAGAGGGGCGGTATCGCCGGATCACATACATCTGCTGTTGTCGGCTCCGCCAGTTCTGTCACGGCGAAACTGGCGCAGTGCATCAAGGGCCGGTCCAGCACGAATCTGCAGGCGGAGTTCCCTGAACTGCGAAAAAGGTATTGGGGCCAGCATATGTGGGCGCGCGGCTATGGCATTACCAAGTTGCGCCGGGCTGAGACCGGGGAAAGCAAAGCCGATTGCGGGGGCCGGGTGCGCCGTGGGTACTTATGGTCCAACTCCCTGTTTCCTTTTGGGATTGTACGCATTCCCAAAAAGTGCCCTGTTGATATCGAGAGTCCACGACATGCCGTTCAGGTTCAACGACCGTGCGCCGCGCCACGGCGATTCGCCAGACAATTCGGGCGGGCACCGCCGGCCGGGATCGCTCAATTCCTGTGGGTTACCGGGATGAAGCTGGTGATTTCCATTCCTATTTCAAACATGCCGTCCTGACGGGAGTTGCAAAAACGGGCTTCGGCGCGGATCGCTTTGTTCCTTTTCGCGTCCGCGAAGGAGATGGTGACCCGTTGACCGGGCCACAGGGAACGGTTTGCCAGCAGGCGAAGCCCGGATTTCGAGACATTGATAATGCGCGCCGCGAAAGGTTCAGGATCGTCGGGCGATTGGACGGCAACCGGGGTTACGTTGCATGGATAGCGGCGTTCGCGCCGGACATCGAAGGCCGAAAGATCTGGTAGGGAATACTCTTCCGGTTGCGCTTTTTCGGCTTCGTCGCCGTAGAGGAGAGTTTCAGTCATATTCTTCAGGGTCGGCAGAATCGAGGAATTTCTTTAGGGACGAGGCGGTGTCCCGCGTTCAGCCGGCTACTGCGCGAGTACGACAGATTTCGAAGACAGCCCGGTATAAGTTCCCGTGGGATCGTTCTTGACCTTGGCGCCGCTCGTAAACCACACCTGCTGCGCGATCAGGGCGATGTAGCTTGCGGCGGAAGTGCCGTTGGAGAAGGTAATGTTAGTGGTCGGAAAATAGAAAGTGCCGGTGATAGCCATGGATGCGCCGCCGGTAACGGCCGCGTCCTGGGAAGACGTAATCGATCTGTCCTGAAAGAACAACACCCCCTGGTAGGTGCCGGAAGTGGGCGCCGAGAAGGTAACGCTCACACCGTTCTGGATTGCCACGGAATCGTAAGTGGAGTTGGTACCGGTGAGGTAAAACATCACTCCATTGCCGATGACAGTCTTCCCGGAACCGTTGAATGACAGCCCGCCGCCGTCGATGATGTAGTTACCCGAGGAAAACGTAACATTGGTCGCGCCGTTGCCTACGTAAATGCCTCCGCAATAGGTTCCCGGGGTGAGTACTGCGTTGGTGGCGGGATTGGTTGTCGTGGGGTGGGCCGTACAGTTGCCCAGTGGCGGCACCGGCAATGAGGCAAAAGGGTCGGTGGCCGCCGCCGCTCCAGTGTTGGGGGCCGGCGTGGCACTACCGCCATTGCTTATGTCGGTCTTGCCAACTACGTCGATTACCGACGCGGTGACTGTCGAGCCGGTTACGGTAAGGGCGCTGCTGCTGTTTGAATTAACGGCGATACCACAGCCGCTGGCGTCGACCGAGGCGCCGTTAGTGGCCGAAAACGCGCCGGACGCCGATTTATTGAGAGCGTAGATACAGTAGGTCGACGCGGTGCCCGTGATTCCGGCTATTGCCTTGGCCGAGATCGTGGTATGGGCGGGCCCTCCGACAAAACGGATCATTCCGTTATTCAGAATTCTCTTCACGGTGACGGTAAACGCAGGAACGGTGACGGACGAAAGGGTAACGCCGGAAATAGTAGCGGGATAACTCAGAGTCACGGTGTCGGACGCCGTTGCGCCGAAACCGTTGTCCCGCGCGTAGACGCAGGGAGTGCGGCCGTCCGTGGTAGTGCAAACGTAAGACGCGATGGGAGTCGCGCCAGTGCCAAACGTATACGTGGAGGTGGCGTTGGTCCCCTGCTCGATGCTCAGGATGCCGGCCTCGGCGGCGGCATCGGCGGCGGTCTGCGCCATTTGGAATTGCGCATAGATCTGGCCGCCGTCGATGGCCAGGCCGAGCGCGCCGAACATGAAAATGCCCATCGCCACTACCAGCAGGATGATGGCCTGTCCACCCCTGGGTCCGAAACTGGGTTTCAAAAGACGATGACCCCCTGCGCGGCGCTCCCCAGCCGCAGCGTCTTAGAAAAATAGTTGGTCAGGGGATCGTAGGGATATACGACGGTGATATTCACATACTGGCCAGGATCGTTGGATGCGCCGGGATAGGTGACATTGATGACCAGGCGGCTGGTGGTCAGCAAGCCCGCACTGGCGAAGTCTTTCACCACGGTCAGAACCTGGGCGGGGTTAGCGGCCGGCCCGCTAGCATCGTTGCTTGCGGCGCCGACGGCGCGGCTGCTGCCATGCACGATGGCGTAACGCACACCGGCGCGCGCCGCATTGGCGACGGTCGCGTACACCAGCAGCGCGCGGCCCATCTCAACAACGAAGAGGAGCATGATCAGCGTCATGAACGCCACGAGGCAGAACTCGATCATGCTCTGTCCGCCGCGCCTGCTCACTGCAGCATCCTCATCACAGTCTTGCGGTGGACGGTGGCCGACGGCAGAGTGCCGGTGATGCCCAAACCCGGGAACAGGAACAAGGGGATCAGCGGTTTGTACGTATAAGTCACGTCCACGGTGGCGAGCGTGTAGGTGGGTGCCTCGGGATCGAAGAGTGTGGTGCAGGCGTTAGCGGCGGTGGTGCTGTTGGTGCAAGTGGCCACGACGATGGAGGCTTTATTCAATAGCGACGCGACGTCACTGGCCACCAGCGCTTTGATCTGAGTCAGGGTGGCCGGAGTCGGCGCCCCCGGCGAGGCACTGGACATGACCATATATTCGGCGCCGGCGCGCGCGGCGCCTGCTACGGTAATCCATGCGAAGACGAAGCCCCCGAAGTTCACGGCATTGACGGCCAGCAGAAAAACCAGAGGAACGATGACAGCGAACTCGACCAGCGCTTGCCCTCCTCTGTGGGACGGGATAGTGCCGGGCGGCGGCGCGGTTCTGGAGGGCTGAGCGGGAAGCGCCGCGAGGAATGTCCTGAACTCCGAACTCTCGGCCTTGTCGCGAAAGGCGAATTCGACGCCCACGCCGTCAGGTCCGTGCCTGACGACGCGCGCGTGAACGCAGGTGGTAGCTGTCGGAGCAGTGGTCCCATCCTCCTGCTCCGCGCGCAGAGATCCCTGCAGAACGATGCGTACGATGGTGCCCGGGTACCAGCGTTCAGGCGTATAAATATATGCACCAGCCTGGCTGATATCGCGGAGATTACGTCCTTCGGGCGCCGAGCCATCCCAGTAATAAACGATGACATCCGGCTGTGTATATCGCGGGGCAAACCTGGGTTCCGGCGCTTCCCGGAGCAGCCATTGTTTTACCCGGACCCACCCACGCCTCCACATATATCCTCAATTCTCCCGTTCCAGGGAAGCGCCGGTGTTCGATTCCTCCTGCAATATGCTTCTTATTTCTTCCGGAGCGCAGATGAGTAATTTGTCGCCAATCTGGGTATTCGAGGAATAAATCGAGCGCGACTTCAGTTCCAGAATGCTGGCGCATCCGACGCGGATGGGCGAGATCCGGAACGGGCCGAGATGCTCTACCAGATGAATCACCCGGTTTGCCGCATCGAGGTAGATCAGGTCGATAGCAAACAGCATGCCGATGGTGTGAGTGCCGCGGCAGGGAACCAGCCAGACGCCGTCGTCCGGCTTCAGCCCGATCTTGCCGAGGAGTCCCCTGAGCCGCCTGATCAGCGTGTCGGCCGGGGTGACGCGCAGGCCGAGGAAGGACTCGCGATTCCGATTGAACACGCACAAAGTCCGTTTCATCGTCTGTTTACCGAATATTCCTTCGCTTCCCGGCCGTTGCCGATCGGGATACACGCACTTTCGCCGGCTGCCGTCGACGCGAAATCCATTGCCGTCCGGATTTCGCGTTGACGGAGGCGCCTAGGTTAACTTCTTGCGGCGGCGCTGGATCAAGAACACCAGTCCGATGACAAACAAGATGCCGGCCACTACGCGAATAACGGTTACCGTGTCCATACTGTTCTCCCCTTTCTTTTCGAGTCTCAGCCGGCATGACGCCGGATCATTTCAAATACTCCGAAAAACCTTCGTACATCAAAATCATGGAAGGGCCCAGCGTAACCAGAAAGAGCGAAGGAAAGATCAGCAGGACCAGAGGAAACACCAGTTTCACTGTGGTCTTCGCCGCTTGCTCCTCCACTTCCTGACGGCGCCGCACACGCAGCGTCTCGGCGTGGGTACGCAGCGTCTTGCCGATACTGGTGCCGAACTTATCGGCCTGGATGAGTAACGACGCCATGGAGCGAATGGAATCCACCTCGGTGCGCTCCACCAGATGCTTCCAGGCTTCGGCCCGCGGGCACCCGGCACGCTGTTCCAGAGCGACCAGATTCAGTTCGTCGGCAATGCCGGGCTGGCTGATGCGCAACTCCTCAGCCGCACGCATGGTGGCTTTATCCATGGTCAGCCCCGCTTCGAGGCAGATGACGATCAGATCCAGCGCCTCCGGAAGGCCCAGGCGAAGGCTGGTCTGCCTGACGGCAATACGGCTGCTCAGCCAGTAATCGGGTACCAGAAACCCGAGGCCCGCCGCCAGCCCGTATACGAAGAGCGGCGCGTAATCGTAAACCCCCGTGACGGTGGCGAGGATGCAGAGAAGACCCGGTACGAGCACTCTGGCGCTGTAAAAGACGTTGATCCACGACGTTTCCCGATAGCCGGCGCGGATGAGGCGCTTCTGCACCGTCGAGACTTCCAGCGGATTTCTGGGCAGGATCTTATGGAAAGGCGCGATAAACTTCTCGATGCGGGAAACGCGGCCCGTCCCGCTGTTGCGTAATAATTCGGCCTCGGCGGGAGGGAAAGCCACGCGCGACAATCTCCGCGGCGTCTTCCCGCGCCCGAATAGTAAGACGCCGAGCCCGGCGAGCAACAGGAACGCCGCGGGGAACGCGAGCAATGCCAGCCTCATATCAGATCCGAATTCCCACAATCTTTCGAATAACGATGGCGCCCAGTACATCCATACCGATGGCGGCGTAGAGCAGCTTCAATCCCACCGGCCGCTTCCAAAGGACGCTGATTCCTTCGGGACTCACGATATACATGCCGACCCCCAGCACCACCGGAAGCAGCGACAGCACCCAACCGGTCATGCGCCCCTGCGCGGTGTGGACGCGCACCTGCATTTTCAATCTGAACCTTTCGCGTATGGTTTGCGCCACCTTCTCCAGAACCTCGGCCAGATTCCCGCCACTGTCTTTCTGGATGAGCACGGCGGCCACAAAAATACGCAGGTCCTGTACCGGGGCTCTGTCGATCAGATTCAGCAGCGCGGTGCGCACGTCGACACCATAGTTCTGCTCTTCGAAGCACTTGCGCAGTTCGACGCCGATGGGGTCCGGGCACTCGCGCGCGGCGGAGCCGAGGCAGGCGATCAGACTGTGGCCCACGCGCAGACCGCTGACCATCATGCCGAGCGCGTCGGGTATCTGCTGTTCGAGCTTTGACAGCCTGCGGGTTCGGCGGGAGCGGACGTAAAAAAAGGGCAATGGGAGGAAACCCGCCGAGAGAAGCAGCGCGGGTGGCGCCGCTTCGAGCTGCCAATAGAGGATATATCCGAGAACGGCGGCGCCGGCCAGAGAGATGGACAGCAGGGATCCGATCGACAGCGTCACGCCGGATTGATACAGATAAAGGCTCGAGACCGGTCCCAGATTCATTCTCGTCATCCAGCTGTTGAGCCACGGGATGGAACTCATGGTGGGGTTGTCTTTGCGGATATCGGCCATTCCATCGCCGGCTTGCGGGGACGCGATCTCCCGATCCAGCGCGGCGAGTCTTAAGCCGACACGCCTCGCTCGGCTGGCGCCTCCCGCCATGGCGATCAGCACAGCGGCGGCGAAAATGCCAAGACAAATGCACAGAATCACCGGCAGCATGGTCAATCGACCTCCACGGAGCGCTCAAAGATTTCGGCCGGCAGCAGGATGCCTGAAACGCGCAGTCTGTCGAGGAACTTTGGACGAATGCCGCTGGGCTGGAACGATCCGACCACAGCGCCATCCGGGCCGATGCCTTTTCTGACGAAGTTGAAGATATCGTGCATGCTGATCACGTTCTCCTCGAGACCGGTGATTTCGGAAATGGTGACCACCTTTCGGGTGCCGTCGCTCATACGCGATATCTGCACGACAATCGAAATGGCGGACGCGATCTGCTGGCGGACGGATCGCTCCGGCATGTTGACGTTGGCCATGGCGACCATGGATTCGAGGCGTGACAACGCATCGCGCGAAGTGTTGGCATGGATGGTTGTCATCGAGCCCTCGTGACCGGTATTCATGGCCTGCAGCATGTCGAAGGCTTCGTCGCCGCGCACCTCGCCGATGATAATGCGGTCGGGCCGCATACGAAGACTGTTGATGAGCAATTGCCGCTGGCGCACGCCGCCGAGCCCCTCCACATTGGGCGGCCGTGTTTCCAGCCGCACGACGTCCTGGTGTTTGAGCTGCAGTTCGGCGGCGTCTTCGATGGTGATGATGCGCTCGTTGGCCGGAATGAAGCCCGAGAGGATGTTCATGAACGTGGTCTTGCCGGCGCCGGTGCCGCCCGAGATCAGGATGCTGATCTTCGCTTTGACGGCGGCGGCCAGGATCTGCATCATCTGGGTGGAAATACTGCGCAGTTGCACCAGCGCGTCCGCCGCAATGGGGCCGCTGCCGAAACGCCGGATGGACATGCAGGGACCGTCGATCGCCAGAGGCGGGATGATGGCGTTCACGCGCGATCCGTCGGGCAGTCGCGCATCGACCATGGGCGAGCCTTCGTCCACTCTGCGGCCCACGCGCGAGACGATGCGGTCGATGACCTGCATCAGGTGCCGATCGTTGCGGAACTTCGCGCCGGTCTTCTCGAGAACGCCGCGGCGCTCTACGTAAATCGCGTCCTTGTTATTCACCAGGATGTCCGACACTGTGGGATCCCTGAATAACGGCTCGAGCGGCCCCAGCCCGAAGACTTCGTCCATCAGATCGCATTCCACGCGCTCTTTCTCGATGGCGTTCAGCGGTATCTTGCGGATGGCGATGATCTCCTGAATCATGGTCGCCACGGCGGTCCGGGCTTTTCCATCCACTACCGAGGATAGTTTTTCGAGGTCGATCCGCGATAACAGCGTGGCATGCAAATCGACTTTTAATTTCTCCAGATCGAGGATTTCCATCTACCGTTCCGCTTGTACCGGCAAGGCCTTCGAGCCAAATAAGCTGAACCGCTTGACCGCTTTTCTTTCCGCGTCCAGAGGTTTGCCGCAGGCCGACTTCGCCATCTGCACGAGTACTCGGGTTATGGGGGAATCCTCCATCGCCAGGGGAATGCCGGCGTCCTCGGCGGCTCGCGCAGCCTCGTAGCCGTTGGGGATTCTCCAGTTGATGGGCCGCGCCAGCGACTTGGTGGCGCTGTTTTCGTCTATGCCTCCGTGGCGCGAATTGAACCGGTTCAGAATTATCTCCAGCCCGCGGCTCCGGTCCTTGGCGGAAAGGAAGGAGACGATACGATGCGCGTTCCGCAATGCGGGAAAAGTCAGCTCCGTGACCAGATAAATGGTGCCCGCAATGGTGAACAGAAGATCCAGCATGCGGCTATGGCAGTTCCCGGCATCTACCACCACGTAGTCGAATTCCTCGCGCAGAATGCGGAACAACTTGTCGGCGCCCTCGGTCGGGACGCGAGCGACGTTGTATTCCTCCGGAGACGCCAACACCGCGAGCCCGGAAGTGTGTCTCCCGAGCAGTGTGGATAGAAACTCCTTGTCCAGGCGGTCCGGGTTCTGCAACGCATCCACCGCCGAGAAGCCCGTGGTCATTCCGAGGCCCAGTGCAACTTCACCCAATTCAAAATCCATGTCGACAATGACGACTTTCGCGCCCGATTCCCGAGTCAGCGCCAGCGCAAAGTTGGCCGCGATGGTAGTGATGCCTATGCCCCCTTTGGAGGGCACGAAAACCAGCGTCTTGCCTAAGGCTTTTTCCCGATTGCGCTGGCGGGCGGAAGCGCGGGTAAACGCTTCGGACACGGCATCGGGCAATAGCGGATCGAGGAGAAATTCACGCGCCCCCGCCTGCATGGATCGGCGCATCAGGTTCGCATCGCTCCGGCTCGAGGCGGCCATCACGGTAATCGAGGCGTCGCGGCCGCAGATGCCCTCTATGGCGCGCAGCGCCTGTTCGGTATCGTCATCCAGATCCACCACGGCGACAGCGCAATCCAACTGTTCGATTTCGAGCAGTTCGCCGGGCGACGGCCAGGCACCGAACTCCCGCGCGATGGTGAATTGCGGACCGCCCAGTGCCGCTGCCAACGATCGGCGGCGGCGCGCATCCGGCACGATCAGTGCGACGGAGAGAGCGTTCGATATAGTGGAATCCAGAATCCCGGGCATGATCTCCCACCGGTGTGAATGCACACTGGCATCCACTTTAGGGATTCGCGGGCGCGCTATTCCGCTCAATGGCTTACACGCTGGCGGAGTCCAGGCCTACCGGCGGATTGTCAGCAGTTGTCTACACCGCCGCTTCCAACAGTGAACCCGCGATAACGCGGCACAAAAGTCAGCTGGAGCGTGCCCAATGCGGCGAGGAGGACGGTGATCGCCTGGAAATCGAATCGAGTTGCCATCAGGGTGGTTACGTACGAAGACACCAGCAGCAAGGCGCACAACGCAATAAAGATCCGTGGCGCATCGCGCAGGAGAATGGGCGCGGTGACGACGATCGCGATGGTGGCCAGGCCGCAGTCATAAATCGGCACATACACATTCAACACCAGCGTCCAGGTGAGTGTCACCGCCCAAAGCCAGGTAACCGGAGCATCATCGTCCCATTGCCTTGCATTGGACCATAACCAGAACAAATACGGAGCCGCGGCGCAGGCCCCGGCAACGGCTACTGCCTCAAGCAGCGGAGCTTTGCGCCCGATGGTCAGCGAGAATGCCCCTACATCCACGTAGTTATAAAGCGGCAGGAACGAGCGGTATCGCGCGTATCCCATCAAGACACGCGGATATACGAGCCAGAGGGCGCGGCCTTCGATCAGGGTAGCGATCCCGACTATCCCGCCCGCGCCGAATCCGAAGCCCGCTAACGTTTTATAACATCTGGTGACCAGTAACATCGGCAGTACCAGGATCAGGAGTGTGGGCTTATACAGGCAGAGAGACAAAGCAAGACCACTCGAATATCCACGGCCCGCGTCGTGGAGGCAGATTGCCAGGGCCATCCCGAAAAAGCCGATCGCACTGATCTGGCCCCCAAGTAACATCCACGATATGAAGAACCAGAACGATAATGCGTAACAGCAGAGTATGGACTGGGCGAGACGATCTTTTCCGATAAACCTTGAGAGGAGGAGACGAAGACCCGAGAGGTAGAGGACAAGTGTGACAATCGTCCAGAGCCGGTAGGCTGTCCAATAAGAAAGCGCCGCCAGCGGCCGGAACAGCAATGCCACCCAGGGCGGGTAAGCGAAGGAACCCCAGGCGCCGGGCCGCATCGGCAAGAGCTGTTGGAGGATGGTTTTTTGCAGGCCGTAATCGTAGAGGCGTTCCGCTGGATACTCATTCAGTATTCGGCCCGCAGCGTAGAAATAGAGAAAGTCTCTGGGCTCGCTCCGGCGGAAGGACTGACTGAACGCTATGGCCACGACGGCCGCCAGGAACAACCACATGACCAGGTTCAAGCGCCGCGCGCCGTGAACCAGAGGGCCGGGGATCATCGGGCCCCTGTTTCCTTGACGATCAGCTGGTATAGGTGGTCAGTTTGTTGCCAACGGACGTGAAAGCCGTGGCAATGGTGGTGGCGAATGTTTTCATCGTGGCAGTAGCCGCCATGGCTATCAGGGCTACCACTACGGCGTATTCGACAATATCCTGTCCGCTCTCGTCACCGATCAAACTGGCCAAGCCGTCTTTCAGGCTCTGTATCTTAAGGAAAAGCTTCAAAGTTACGTCTTTCATGCGACTGATCTCCTGCCCTTGTCAATGCACTCGGAGACCCACAGGGGGAGCTTGCGGGCGCACCATTCCACTCAATGGCTTAGCGTCGTGCCGCGTCTGTCTTCAGCGATAAGTTGTAAGCGCTTGTCTACACTGGCGCTTCGAACAGTGAACCGGCGATAACGACAAATGCTGTGGATTTGAGCTCGTTCATCGAAAAAGATGATGGGATCGCTGGTTGGTCGCTCAAGTGCACCTTAGCCGAACGATCCGGACCATGCGAGAACTCAGGCGCTCACCTTGACAAACGTGCGGCAGCCCGCCACGCAGGATGTAATAATCCTGGCCGTCGCCACGGCGCTGACTCGTTTTGCATTCAGAAGTCATTATTTGTATGACGTCGATTCGGTCAACTTCGCACTGGCCTTGAAGCGATTCGATACAGCCGTCCATCAACCGCACCCGCCGGGCTATTTTCTCTACATATTGCTCGGCCGCGCGCTCCATCCGATCTTTCGCGACGCCAACACGGCGCTGGTGGCAATCAGCATAGTCTTCAGTTGCGGCGCGGTGGCGATGATTTATGCGCTGGCTGGAAACTGGTTTGGGAGAAAGCCCGCGATATTCGCCGGCGCCATCTTTGTTTTCTCTCCGCTCGCGTGGTTTCACGGCACGGTGGCGCTCACCTACATTGTCGAAAGCTTCTTCTCGGCTCTCACCGGGTATCTTTGCTGGGGTATTTACGGCGGAGCCGCCCGGTTCGCGCTGCCCGCCGCCGTGGTTGTGGGCATCGCCGCCGGTTTCCGCCCGTCCTCCCTCCTGCTTCTCGGACCGCTTTTCCTTTTTTCCGTGCGTAAGGCCGGCTTAAGGCAGGCCATGCTCGCCGTGGGGATGTTATTGCTGACCCTGCTTGCCTGGTTCGTCCCCATGATCCGTATGAGCGGCGGGGGTAGTGCTTACTTCTCTTCTCTCGTATCCCTCTGGCTGGCGGTGCCTTCGAAAGAAACGCTGTTCAATTCCACGGTGTTGAACTCGATGGCCCGCGCTGTCTTCATCGCGCTGATTTACTTCCTCTGTTTCGGCTGCGCGGCGATTTTGCCGATGTTGCGGGGTCGCGGCAATACATCCCTCAACCGCGGCAAGACGGTGTTCACGCGGATCTGGATTGCGCCCAGCCTCCTGTTCTTCACCTTTATCTATCTCAAGTTCGTCAACAGCGGCTACCTTTTGGTGCTGGCTCCGCCGATTTGCGTATGGATGGGTCTGTGGGCGTCCCACTGGTACTCGGATCTCAGGCTGAGCATCGCTCGAAAAATTTTGCTGACGGCAGGTTGCGCCGCCGTGAATACCGCAATTTTCATTGCCGCCCCCGTGTATTGTTCTTACGGAGAGGTTCGCCGATTTGAGACCGAACTCAGGGAGATTAGCGCCGCCGTGCCGCTGATAGCGCCCAGCAGGGATACCATGATCGTCGGCTTCGATTCCCATTTCCTTGGCTATCGCCACGCGGGATACTATCTGCCCGGTTACCTCACCATCCAGTTTCCGGAGGTGCAACTCGCTTCTGGCAAGCGAATCTTCGCCATGGAGCAGCGGGATACCTGGCTCGAACGCGGGCTCGACACCACTTCGATCCGCCACTTCATCCTCTTCCCGCTTCCGCCGGGCGTTAAGGAGTACAGCGAATACATGGCGCGGGTGTATAAACGCTTCCCTGCCGGCGCATTGCATAGGGTCACGCAAGGGGGACGCGAGTACGCCATCGGATCTGTCGCGGATCTGCGGTTTCTTTTCTCCGATTCCGTGTCGTGCCCGCGTGCATGTCGACGAACCGCGTCTACAGCCGCGGCCATGAGTGGACTGCCGGCTACGGCCTCTCTATCGTGCCCGGGGCTAACCCGTTGAACCGAAAAGCCGGCAGTCTCCACTCAGGGCTGGCCTTGGGAGTGCCTCTACACAGGCGATGCCAAGCGTCGCCGGAAACGCCTCGCTGCTGGTGATTGAGGCCGGAGCCGCTTCGATTGCCATCGCCATCGCCGCCGCCTGGCCGGGGATCGGCAACCTGCGGGTTTTCATTATGGCGGAACGATGGTTCGGCCGGCTAGCGCGGAAGCGTGGATCAGCGGTGGCGGCGGTGGGGGCGACGGCTCTCCTGATCCGGCTGGCGATTCTCCCGTTATCGCCCATTCCGCAACCATTCGTGCATGACGAGTTCGCCAATCTGCTGGCGGCGGACACCTTTGCGTCGGGAAGGCTGACGAATCCTACGCATCCGCTGTGGGTCTACTTTGAAAGCTTTCACATCACGCAGAAACCTACCTATATGTCCATGTATTTTCCTGCGCAGGGCCTGGCCCTCGCGGCGGGCAAGGTATTGATGGGCAATCCGTGGTTCGGGGTCTGGCTGAGTGCCGGGCTGATGTGTGCCGCCATGTGCTGGATGCTGCAGGGGTGGCTGCCACCGGGGTGGGCGCTGCTGGGCGGCATGCTCGCGGCGATTCGTTTGGCTAGCTTCAGCTACTGGATTGACGACTATCACGGCGGAGCGATCGCGGCCATCGGCGGGGCGCTCGTGCTGGGCGCTTTGCCGCGCATCATGCGTACTACTCGTATTCGCGACGGATTGTGGATGGCGCTGGGAGCGGCGATCCTCGCCAACAGCCGCCCTTACGAGGGCCTGCTGGTGTGCGTGCCGGCGGTGTGCGCGCTGGCATGGTGCGCTGCCGTGAAAGCCCGCCCGGTCCGGTGGGTGCGGCTCAGGCGCGCACTGGCTCCCGCGGGGCTGTTACTGGTGGTGGCGGGCATGATGGCCCACTACAATTACCGCGTCTTCGGCAATGCTCTTACGCTGCCTTATCAGGTGAACAGGGCAACCTACGCATCCGCGCCCGTTTTCGTCTGGCAGCGCGCCGCGGCGGCGCCCCTCTATCGCCATAAGGTTATGAGGGACTTTTATGCCGGATGGGAAATGGAAGATTTCCTGTATGCGAAAACGCCGGCCGGTTTTCTGCATGGAACGGCGAAAAAAATGGGCACCCTGGCGTTCTTCTTCTTTGGCATCGCGTTGCTGGCTCCGCTGATCATGCTGCCGCGCGTGTTACGGGATCGCCGTCTGCGCTATCTGCTGGCCGCCGGCGCGATTTTCGGGATCGGCCTGGTGTTGAACGTCTGGTTCTTTCCCCACTATGCCGCCCCGTTTGCGTGCGCGGTATACGCCATCCTTCTGCAGGCAATGCGCCACCTGCGGGTCTGGCGCCCCGGTTCGCGGCCATTGGGATTGGCGATGGTGCGCACGATACCCCTGGTGTGCCTGCTGCTCGCCGGACTTCGGCTCTATGCGGAGCCCCTCCGGCTTTCTCTCCCGCGCTGGCCGGTGATGTGGTACGGCACCGCACCGCTGGGTCTGCCGCGCGCCCATGTTGCGGCGGAACTCAGTGGCCATTCCGGTCCGCAACTGGCGATTATCCGCTACGCCCCCGAGCACGCGCCGTTCGACGATTGGGTTTATAACGCGGCCGACATCGACGGGTCCAAAATCGTCTGGGCGCGTGAAATGGAAGCCGGAAACAGCCGGGATCTACTGCGTTATTTCCGCGGACGCACGGCGTGGTTGGTAGAGCCGGATGAGAATCCGCCCCGAATATCTCCTTATACGAGTGTCAAATGATTGCAAAACGGTATCATGCGCGCGCCCAGGGAGCGATCGCGATCGTCCTGCTGATGGCTACGCTGGCGGTTTGCACGCTAGCCAGCTATTACTCGCTCGTGAAGCGTGACTCCGGGATTCCATCTGGAATCGTTATGGACGAAAACCGCTTTGCCGGGATACGCGCGATGCTTCCGGCGCGTGGGACCATCGGGTATCTGAGCGACACCGGCGGGATCGGACAGGATCCGAGGGCCTTGTACCTCACGCAATATTTTCTGGCGCCTGTGGTAGTGGCCGCCGACGCGGGGCACCGGTTGGTGGTGGCCAACTTCGCTTCGCGCGCGTCGATCGCCACGTTTGCGGCAGCCAACGGTCTGACGGTGGAACGCGACTTTTCGAACGGTGTGGCTCTGCTTCGCAGGGCGCGGCCATGACAGCCTTGTGGATCGGCGTGCTTCCGGCGGCAATCGGCTTCCTGCTGGTACGAGGCCTCGGCTCCGGCGTCCGGCGTTACTGCCTGCACGACTTGTTCAGGCTGATACTCGGGGTTGGCATCGGTATCGGACTGTGCTCCGAGTGTTACTTCGTGGGTCTGGTTGCGGGATGTTTCGTCCTGCTGCCGGAAATCCTTCTGCTGTCCGCCGTGGGGATTGGTGTAATTCTGCATCGCCGGAACGCGGGATGTTGCTTTTGCAAAGCCGCACCTCCGCCGCGACGGATACCTCGGCTCACCTGGATGCTGGCCGGCGCGCTGGGCCTCCTGCTTTTGCTGGACCTGGCTGTTTTCGCCTGGGTAAGTGTGCGAACTCCGCACGGCGGTTGGGACGCGTGGGCGATCTGGAATCTGCGGGGGCGTTTTCTTTATCGAGCGGGCGGCACTGCTTGGCAGGACGGTTTCACGGAGGCCCTCGCCTGGTCTCATCCCGACTATCCGCTGTTGCTGCCGGCCTTCGTTGCTCGCGGCTGGAAGCTGCTGGGCCACGAAAGCAGCTCCATACCCATCGCGCTCGGCTGTTTTTTCACCTTCGGGTGCGCCGGGCTGATGACGGCATCGCTCGGTATTCTGCGCGGCGCACGACAGGGCACTCTGGCCGGTCTGGCGCTGGCGGCCACACCTTTTCTCTATGTGCAGGGCGCCATGCAGTGCGCCGACGTCCCCCTGGCATTCTTCATACTTGCCACGCTGGCTTGTCTGGCCGTAGCGGATCGCTTTCGCAGCCGTGGTTTCGCCGCGATGGCTGGCGTGGCGGCGGCGCTTGGCGCGTGGACGAAGAATGAAGGTCTTCTTTGGTTCGGCGCGATTTTGCTGGCCCGCGCCATCATGACGCACCGGCGGCTGATGCTGTCCTTCCTCGCGGGCGCTTTGCCGGTTCTGGCCCCCATCCTGTTCTTTAAAGCTCGCATCGCCACTGCGAGCGATATCTTCGGTACGGCGGGCAGGTTCGGCATGATGGCGCGCGCACTGGACCCGGCCCGCTACCAGCTGATTGCGCGGGAGGCGTTGCGGCATGTCCTGAGCTTCGGCCCCCTGTTATTCAGCGCGTTCGCCATTCTGGCGGTCTACGTCGCGGTCGCGGGTCTGCGCCGCGACAAGCGGGATCGCGGTGTCCTTCGCATCGGTGTTCTGGCACTGTCGCTCACCACGCTGGGATATGGCGCGATCTACCTGCTGCGGCCGCTCGATCTTGGCTGGTTGCTCGATACCTCCGCGGACCGATTATTGTTGCAACTGTGGCCGGGTATGGTGTTTGTGGCGTTCCTAGCCTGCCGCGCTCCGCACCAGCCGCGTTCTTCGGTTTCAATGCGGACCATCCGACTCGAAGAGAGCTTAGTTGGGCGCTGAGGTTGGCAAACCAACGGTATCGTCCTGCGCCGGATCTTTAATGAGGCGATGCAGATAAGTTCTGGAGATTTGCAGACTGCGTGCCGCCAGAGTCTTATTCCCCTGACATTCCTGGATTGCTCTGTGCGCCAGTTTGAGTTTGTAATCTTGCATTTGTTCTTCGAACGAACTGCCGGGCAGAGAGTCCCCGGCGCACGCAAAGTCCGCTGGCTGCATGGCGATCGGGAGGTTTTCCGGTTGAATAGTGTCGTCGTCGCTCAAAATGATGGCGCTCTGAATAGCATTCTCCAACTCACGAATATTTCCCGGCCAGTCGTAATCCAGCAATACCGCCATGGCGGCGGGCGCTATCTGGATGACGGGTTTCTGATAAAGCCGCGCGTATTTCGCCAGAAAATGCCAGGCCAGTTGCGGGATATCCTCAGTGTGGTCGCGGAGCGCGGGCGCCGCGATGCCGATGACGTTGATTCGGTAATAGAGGTCCTTGCGAAAGGTTCCCTCCTCCACTATGGCGGGCAGATTTCTGTGCGTGGCGAAGAGCAGCCGCGCCTGTAATGGGATCAGATGGCTGCTTCCCAAGCGGCTGAATTCTCTTTCCTGCAGTACCCGCAGCAGCTTCACCTGCGTGTGCGGGGTGAACTCGCCGATCTCGTCAAAGAACAAGGTGCCGTTTCCGGCCTCTTCGAGGTAGCCTTTTCTTCTGCCGGCGGCGCCCGTGTAGGCGCCCTTTTCCGCTCCGAACAACTCTCCTTCGAGAAGGGTTTCCGGGATAGCGCCGCAGGAAACCGCCAGAAACGGGCGTTCCTTTCGATTGCCCCGATCGTGAATACAACGCGCGATCAGTTCCTTGCCGGTTCCGCTCTCACCGGTGATCAGCACCGGAGCGTCGAGATCGGCAACACGGCGGATCAGATCGTAAACCATCTGCGATCTCGCACCGGACCCGATCAGCCCGCCGTAGCCGGAAGCGGGGGCGTGCCGGCGCACCGTCTCCATCTCGCGCCTTAACAGGGCATATTCATGTGCCCGGCGGACCACAATTCTCAACTCCGGCAAGGCCGGCGGCTTGCGTATGTAGTTGTAGACCCCGTGCTGCACCAGATCCATGGCAGTAGCCCGGCTGTCGTCGTCCGTCATCAACACCACGGGTACGCCGAGCTGGCGGATTTCGTCGAAGTATCCCAGTTGCTGTTGAATCGGGTATGAGACGGAATCGAGATCCAGGATGACCACGTCGCACTGCCCCTGCGAAACGATCTGCCTGATCCTGTCCATGCGGCGTTCGAGGAAAAGAGAAAACTCGTCGCCGATGGTCGGCGCCAGCAGCAACTGCATCTCGGCGTCGTAGGAATACAGCAGCAGACGAATCATGGCAGGTTCACGAAACTATTAATGAGGTGCTTATTTCGAGGTTTATTCTCACGTTTATTTTCGAGCGTAACAGCCAGACTCCGACCCCACAATTATTCCGGTGTCTTCGTGGAGATACTACTCGAGCGTTGACTATAAGCAGTTGGTCACACCGTGGCTGGCTGGCGCGACGTAACTGAATGAAACGCATAGCCCGGCCGCCGTGACCGTTCGCGGGCGTTCAAATGCACTGACCGAGAATGTGCAAGGCGTCGCCTGGGGTGTTGCCGAGTGAACCGGAGAATAGCGATCATTGTCTCCTGCGCTCTGGTGTTGTCCATCTGCGTCAGTTATCTGGTCTATCGTGCATTTGGCGACGGGACGATGGCAGGAAATGCGCCCAAAACGGTGGAACTTGTGGTAGCCGCCCGGGATCTCGCCGTTGGCACTCTGCTGCGCGATGCGGATCTGAAAATCGCCGCCTGGTCAGGTTCGTTACCTAAAGGTGCGATCCTCCA
This sequence comes from Terriglobia bacterium, assembly GCA_963719785.1. GTDB lineage: Bacteria > Acidobacteriota > Terriglobia > Bryobacterales > Bryobacteraceae > BOG-234. The sequence goes on along the minus strand of CAVRCX010000010.1, from coordinate 213,947 downwards.
ACTCGCCGGCGGCCTGAACCGAGGCGTCGTTTCCCCCATCTACGAAGGTGAGGCGCTTACGGAAAATCGCTTGTCGTCCAAAGGATCGGGTGGCGGCCTGGCAGCAACCATCCCGCCGGGGATGAGGGCGTGCGCGGTGAAAGTGAACGAGGTGGTGGGGGTGGCGGGATTCGTCGTACCCGGCGCACGCGTCGACATTCTGATCACGGGGCTTCCCCCCGGAGGCAACAGCCTCGATGGACCGAAAGTAAGGACGCTGCTGCAGAATATCCAGGTTCTTTCCGCCGGCACGAATTTCCAAAGAGATCGGGAAGGGAAGCCGGAACAGGCGCAGGTGGTCAATCTGCTGGTGACGCCCTCCGAGGCTGAGATTCTTAGTCTGGCGAGCAACGAAACACACATTCAATTGGTCTTGCGCAACCCTATGGATACCGAAATTTCAACCCCGCCAGGCACAGTCATGTCGGATCTCTTCGGCAGTGTGCGAGCCCCTGTGCCCGTTGCGCCCAGCGTCCCGCCGAGCGCCGCGGCACAGAGGGTGACGGCGGCGGTGCCGCATGCGGTTCCGGCCGCCGCGCCCCCTGCCGCTCCCGGTTCCTATACGGTCGAAGTCTCGAACGGCGGCGTGCACACCGTGACCAGATTCGCGCGGCCTCCAGGTCCACAGTGAGAACGGCACCGTGAGAACCGGGCGATGTTATCGGCTGGCGAGGCTGTCGGCCGCTTGTATGCTGGTCCTCGCCTTCGTGAGCGCTACCGGCGGTCAGGAGCCGGACCCGGCGGCTTCGACCGAACTGATCCTGACCGTGGGAAAATCCACCGTCATCGAAACCACCTTTCCCGTCGAACGTATTTCCGTGGGTTTTGGCGACATAGCCGAGGCTGCGGCCGTTGGCCCGCGCGAGTTGCTCCTGAGCGGCAAAGCGCCGGGAGTCACCAGCCTGGTCGTCTGGCAGGAAGGGGGGCCCAGGCGGCTTTTCAACGTTACCGTGGTCGCCAGCCGCCTTCTCTCCGATAACCGCGTCACAGCTATCCGGGGTCAGATAGAACGGGAACTACCCGGACAGACCGTCGATTTGAGTTTTGAGAACGATACCGTCTTCCTGCGCGGGACGGTCCACGATATTACCAGCGCGGAGCGCGCCGTGGCCATCGCTGCAACGTTGGGAAAAACGGTGAACCTGCTGTACGTGGATGTGCCGCCGCCCGAGCCGCAGATTCTGCTGAGGGTGAAGTTTGCCAGCGTCGACCGCAGTCTCAGCACGCAACTCGGCCTGAACATAATCAGCACCGGCGCGGCTAATACGGTTGGTTCCGTGGGCACACAGCAGTTCTCCCCGCCAGCTGTGGGTCTCCCGGCCGGCGGCTCTGTCCTCGCGACCGTCGCCGATGCTCTCAACCTTTTCTTTTTCCGTCCCGATCTGAATCTGGGAGCCACCATTGAGGCCCTTCAGGTAAAAGGGCTGCTGCAGATTCTCGCCGAGCCCAACGTGCTGGCGGAAAACGGCAAACCGGCGAGCTTTCTGGCCGGCGGCGAGTTTCCTTTCCCAACCGTAAGTTCGGCGGCGGGGGGCGTTCCTCAGGTTTCGATTCAGTTCCGCGAGTTCGGCATACGTCTCAGCTTCCTCCCAGTGATCACGCCGCGCGGGACCATTCATCTGCAGGTTTCGCCTGAAGTGAGCGCACTCGACTTTACCAACGGACTGTCGATCAGCGGATTCAACGTTCCCGCTTTGACAACCCGCAAACTCAGCACGCAGGTGGAATTGAGCGAGGGCCAGAGTTTCGCCATCGGAGGACTTCTCGACAACCGGACCACCGATACTTTTGAGAAAATTCCGTTTATCGGGGACATTCCGATTCTTGGAAAGCTGTTCCAATCCAAGTCGGTATCGAAGACCAACACGGAATTGATTGTGATCGTGACGCCCGAACTGGTGCGCCCGATCCCGGCGGGTCAGACATTACCAGCATTGCGTTACACAACCCCGTTTCTCAAACCGAATACCGACGATTATCCGCGCACTCCTGGACTCAATACGACAGGTCCGGAACCCGTCACGCCGCCGAGGGACTCGATGCCTATCGAGAAGCTGATGTTGAGTCTGCAGCCGGTCGCTTTGCCGGGTCAACCACCGCCCACGGCCGCAGCTTCAGGATCGACTGAAACCAAGACGCATTGAGTCTCGGCCTCTGCCCTAGCCTGCGAAGGGGTTTTGCAAAACGAAAAATGGGCAGACGGCTACATATGAGCCGATCCGCCCAAAACCGAAACAAACCTGGTCGAGAGCATTCGTGCTCGACCCAGCGAGTCCTGTGGATAACCGCGGTTGTTTCCACGCAGCCTCCGTCCTCACTACTTTTCTTATCGGCAGTTTTTGGGCCGAACTCCAGCTCTCGACACGCAGTCTATGAAAATTTTCTCCTCAGCTGGAAATTGAACCGTTTGCTCCCATGGGCCGCGGCGTGGGCAATGCCGCGACCGATGATCGAATGATGGGTTTCGGCCCGATCTCGCTGCACGTCGGCGGCGCAGGGGAGGTGCGGTTCAGAGACATTTCAACGAAGGATCTCAACGGGAAGCGCGAGCCCGCCGAGGAAGTATCGACGCACTTCCGCATGCAGCGGCTGAACGACTTTTTCTATTCCTGGGGTTTGTGCGAAGGTCCGCATCGTTGGCGATTGCCAGAGCGCGACGTCGCGCCCGCTCGGAGAGACCACCCTCGGCCAGTGCCTGAATTCGCCATGCGATCCTCCGAAACAGGAACTGCTTGTGATTCGATCGGGACTCCTCGCCGAACGCCTCCAGGTACTTCTTGCGGAGCTGGCCGACTGTCATCCGGCTCAGCTCGTCAATCTCTTTCCGCATCGCGGTCTCCATTCGGTTCTCCGTTCTTATAGCCGTTAACCTCGTGTCCATGACGGCTCGAAGTTTCGGAACAGTCAGGTCGGGGAACCGCGCGCCGAAGTTGGTCGCGATGACGAAGGTAGCCGGCGGCAAGGAGGCTGGCGATGGATTTTAGGTCTTCTGTCGGGACGCCCAAGACGATATACCTCTTTGTGGATTGGCACCACAACGAAAGTCCGCCTGGCGGTCGTTCCGCTGTCGATTGCTGAAAAGTGCGCGGGCACCCTTCGCTGTAAACATACGCAGGGAGTTCGAAAAGTGTAAACCGAGATACGAAACGCGTTAACCGCGTGGAGGCACTCTCTGGAATCTCACGTGAACTTCAGCGCAATCTGAACCAGGCGGGGCGGCTGGGCTTACTACTGGGCCGGAAAACCAAGCTTTGCGCGGTTTTGCGACCACCAGTCCTTCCAGAGTTCAACGTCGTATTCCCCGGCGCGACCGTAGCGCAGGGCCAGGGTTGTTGCCGCAATCTTTTGAGCGGCCGGATCCTTGCTCTCCAGTAGCTCAGCCACCATCGGCAAAGTATCCGTTGTTCCAATCCTGTAGAGCGCGCCTGCTGCGGCGGCGTCCATCCCTGGAATGTCCGCATGAAGCGCAAGGAGTTGCCGCAGCGGGGCGATCCATCGGGGGGCTTTTGTTCCGGTGACAGGATAGTGGCCGATCGCAAACACAATTTCAGGAAAACGGGGATTGGACCGCAGTACGGAAAGTTCATTGACCACCTGTGTCATGGCGTCGGCGGAATCCACGCGAAGGGCAACGACCAGGCCTGCGGCGTATTGCCAGGGAGACGAGGACCCGATGAGCGGCGCGATCGCGGTAAGCACCTGTTGCTGAGTGGGGCCTTCGGAATTCCCAAGGTAAAAGCTTGAGAAGAACATTTCATCGACTGCACGGTAATCCGGATCCGCGAGAGACTGAAACCATCGCACCTGATACGCCAACAATGCGTCATCGACCGCAGCGGCATTGAGCACAACGGGAGCGGCAGCCGTATCGGGGCCGGTTAGCGGAAGAAACAAGTTGTCGAAGTTGTAGTAGGGCACTCTGCCCCGTCGGGGAATAATCTGATAGCCACTGGCTCCCGATTTCAAAAACCAGATTCCGGTCTTGCCCACCATGGCGGGCGCAATCCAAATACAGGGAGCCCCTCCGCCACCACCCCCTCCACTTCCGCATCCTCCCGTTGATTGCACCGCAATGCTGGCCAGAACGGTTAATGAAGAGGGTTGCCCCTTGATTACTTGAGTGAGCCGCAGCTGAACAGTAACATCACCAGCCAGTGCGCCGCCCGTTTCCGTAATGCGCTCTACCGTCGCGAAGGCAACGAGGTCAGCGGTCCGCCCCAAGTAGGTTATCGCGGTATCGGGTTGTGACCGGGCGGGAGGCGCGCACGCCCCCAGGACCAGACCGATGACGAAAACTCTGAGACAGGACATCGGGAAGACGCTTCAACTTTACCTTACCCGGCTCAATACGTGAACTTCAGCGCGATCTGAACCAGGCGGGGCGGCTGGGCCTTGATCACCTGACCGAAAAGCGCGCTGCTAACGTCGCCTTCAGGCCATTGCCCAAAGACGGTATCAATCAGCCGAGTGCGGCAGGACGAACCTGTAAACCCGCGCAGGGAGTTCGAAAACTGTAAACCGAGACAACGACCGCGTTAACCGCGTGGCGGCACTCTCTGGAGAAACGGAGAAAGTGGGCCAAGCCATCGCACGGGCGACCCCAGGCACGATCCACAACGACTCTCCACTGCCGGAAACGGAGAACGGGATCGTCTGGAAATATGTACAGGTATTGGGGATATCTTGCGAAGTGGAAGAATGCCGATGGCGTCAACCAACGGGTAGTCGACGTTCGGAGGGAAACAATTTGGCTCCGCAAATACGGCCCAGTTCGAGCTTCGTCTCCTGAGAGTTTTTACCGCCCTATATAGCAAGGAAGAGGCGCGGTATTTATTCCTCACTCTTATCCCGGCTGTCAACGTACGCCGGCGGGTCGCGGGGGTGGGCCAAGTCCCGCTGCCTCAACGAGACGAGCCTCTGAGCGTACCGCATGCGCGGTGCATTCAAAAGCTTCCCGCCCGGCGGGATTACTGGAACGAAGGGAGCGCTTCGGGAGATCCAAAGGGAATACGTTCAGCGCCTGAGTACCGGTCCATCGGCGGCCAGGTGCCGCCTTGAGGCTTTGGGGAAGGTGCTGGGGTCAGATTCGGACCGGTCGCGGGAAAAGGTCAGGTCCGATTGCCAGGCTATACTGAGAATGTAAGCTCACGGGATCCGCAACGATCCGCCCCACCTCCTGGAGATTCCTCCCAAAAGAGCGGCCCTCACGCTCTCGAAATAGCGTCCGGTTTCACGACTTACGTAATTTCACTTTGCAATACCTATGCATTTTGGCGTCAGTGACGCCGGAGTGCAGTCAAAGAGTTCGTAAATGAAAATCGAGCACTGGCCCATTACACGGCTGAAGGCTTATACCCGCAATCTCCGCAAAAACGATCATGCGGTCGAACGGATGGTGGAATCCATCCACACATTTGGTTTCAAAATCCCCATTCTCGCGCTCAGCAATGGCGAGGTTATCGACGGGAATCTCCGGCTTAAGGGAGCGCAGAAAGCCGGGATGGAGGAGGTTCCGGTCGTCCTCTGTGATGAGTGGAGCGATGCCCAGGTCAAAGCATTTCGTCTTCTCGTGAATCGCTCGGCTACCTGGGCGGATTTTGACGCCGAACTGGTCGCACTGGAACTCGAGGAGCTCAAGGCCGTCGATTTCGATCTTAGCCTTACCGGCTTCGACCCGCAAGAAATCGACGAATATCTCTTCGGCGACCTCGCCGGCGGGAAAGATGAGGAAGCGCCGGCGGTTTCTGAACAAGCCGTGACCCGCCTGGGTGACCTCTGGATTCTGGGCACTCATCGTGTGTTGTGCGGCGATGCGACTTCCACCGAGGGGGTCGATCGTCTGTTCGGATCGGCCGCGCCGGCGCTCATGGTGACGGACCCGCCCTACGGAGTCGAGTACGATCCGGGATGGCGCGAACGCGCCGGTTTGGGGAAGCCACGGCAGTCCGGTGCGGTGGCGAATGACGACCGGGTCGACTGGACCGCGGCCTATCGCTTATTTCCCGGCGCTGTGGCTTACGTTTGGCACGCCGGGGTGCATGGATCGGAAGTAGCGGCGGGCCTTGAAGGCGCCGGCTTCCGGATTCGCGCCCAGATTGTATGGGCGAAACAGCATTTCGCCTTAGGCCGGGGGGACTACCACTGGCAACATGAACCCTGCTGGTATGCCGTGCGGGAAGGAAAATCTTCGGGGTGGTCCGGAGACCGAACGCAATCGACCCTATGGCAGATCGCGAACCTGAACCCTTTCGGGGGATCGTCCGAGGAAACCACTGGCCACGGTACCCAGAAACCGCTGGAACTGATGCGCCGGCCGATGCTCAATAATTCTGTTCGGGGGGCAATCGTCTATGACCCGTTTCTTGGTTCCGGCACTACGCTCATCGCCGCCGAAACAACTGAGCGCAGCTGCTACGGTCTCGACATCGATCCCCACTACGTGGATGTAGTGGTCCGACGGTGGCAACAATCGACGGGAAAATCAGCCGTGCTCGAATCAGACGGCCGGAGTTTCGCCGAGGTGGCCGGGGCTCGAACGGACGTTAGCGCGGGGGAACAGTAATGCCGCGCCCCAAACTAAAACCGACCGATGAAAACCGAAAAATGGTCCGCATGATGGCGGCGTGTGGCATTGGCCAGGAACAGATCGCCGCGAGAATCGGGATTCGGTCACCCAAGACGCTGCGCAAACATTACCGCGAGGAAATCGACCGCGGGGCGACCGACGCGAACACGCTGGTGGGCCAGGCGCTTTATAGGATGGCTACGTCCGGCGAGCATCCGGCGGCAACCATCTTCTGGCTCAAGTCACGCGCTGGATGGAAAGAAAATCGCGGATTTGAGCCCGGGGCTATCCAGCCGGCACCCTTCATTGTGGCCTCCGAAAGAGGAGGGGTATGAGTATGATCCGGCTCAAACCTCCGCAATGGGCGGTTTTCAATCAGGACGCGCGCTTCCGCGTTCTGGTGGCGGGACGGCGATTCGGGAAAACGTATCTCGCTTTGGTCGAGCTTTGCAGGGCGGCCTGGTCTCCTGGCCGCCTTGCCTGGTACGTGGCGCCGACTATCAAACAGGCGAAGCGCATTGCCTGGAATCCGCTCAAGGAAATGACCCGGCCGTACTGGAGGTCGAAGCCCAATGAAACCGATCTGAGAATCGAGTTGGTTGCGGGCGGCACGATCTGCCTGCGCGGCGCCGACAATTATGATTCGCTGCGCGGCTCGGGACTCGATTTTCTGATCCTCGATGAGTTCGCGTCATTCGCCCGCCAGGTGTGGCCCGAGGTGCTGCGTCCCATGCTGGCCGACCGGCAGGGGCGCGCGCTCTTCATCGGGACGCCGCGCGGTCACGACCACTTCTATGACCTCCACGAAACAGCACGTAACCAGGCGAACTGGTCGGTCTTTCAATACACGACCTAGCAGGGCGGTAACGTGGCTGCCGGGGAAATCGAGAGTGCGGCGCGCGAGATGGACGAGCGCACTTTCCGGCAGGAGTTCAAAGCCAGCTTCGAGAATCAGACGGCAGGACTGGTTTACTATGCGTTCGAGCGCACTGCGAATATCCGGAAGGCGGAGTTTAATCCCCGGTTACCGGTGTTCTGGGCCCTCGACTTCAACGTCAATGCCATGTGCTCGGTGATTGGACAAAGAGACGGGGAGCGGATACAGGTGCTCGATGAAATCGTTCTCGCCGACTCGAATACGCCCGCAGCCTGCGAGGAGTTTCTCAGGCGTACGGCCGGATGGAAGTCACAATATAACGGTCCGGTTCAGCTCGATATCTACGGCGACGCCACGGGGAACGGTCGCGCGTCTTCCGCTTCAAGAACCGACTGGCAGATCGTGAAAGATGTTTTCGCCACGAAAGGCTACGGGTCTGTAAGGCAGTTCCATGTTTCGTCGGCAAATCCAGCGGTGAAAGACCGAGTGAACTGCATGAACGCGGTGCTGCGCAATACCGTGGGCGAAAACCGCCTTACGATCGATCCACGCTGTCAGCAGCTGATTCTCGACTTTGAGAGAGTCCACTGGAAAATCGGTCCCAGCGGCAACTCGCTCGACGACCTCGATAAATCGGACCCGGCGCGCACCCATGTTAGCGATGCCCTGGGCTATATGGTCGCGCGTGAGTTCAGTATGCGATCGAAGGGCGGGTCTATGCCGGGAGTCCTGCGAAAGTTTGTGCCAAAGGGCCATGCCTGTCATGTCCGCGATGTCATCGCGGACGACGATTCGAAGCGGGCTTTTCGGCTGCAGGGCCGGAAACAGAGTCCGGCATCTGAACTACTTTCGCCGGCTTGCGTTTAATCTCGCGCGCTTCGGTGCGGCAGGTGAGTTCGAATCTCCTGCCCCCGACATTCCGCATCGCCCGCCTGGGCTCGCCGCTTGCAGCCGCGGGTTTGGCGTCGACCCGGGGAGCGGATGCGGTCGACTCCTGCATTTGGCCTGGAGCGTTCACAAACGGACCGGGCATCTCGATCACTTCCGCCGGTCCACGTTCGATCATGCGCGATTCGAGGCAATACACGACCTCGTATCGACGGCCGCCGATGTTGATCGTTGCACGGCTCCTGTGAGTCTCGTCTGGGGGATTCGGGCGCGGGGTTAAGGGCTCGGCGTCAGGCATTGCGGTCAGTGTGGCACAAACTCCCCCGATGGGGAACCCATGGACGCAAACTTTGAGTGCCCGCCATGAATGAAAGGGCCCGACAGGAAAAGCGGCCGGAATTAAATCCGGCGGCTGAAGACGAGCTTCGCCTGGCTCAGGCTTTGATGCAGTAGTTGCGCTCCCCTTCGCCGGTCCTCGAGGAAACAACCGTCAGGTTCATCCTCTTGCCCAGCGTGCCTGAGATGAAGCCGCGCACGGAATGCGCCTGCCAGCCGGTTGCCTGCATGATCTGGTGCAAACTGGCTCCGCCCGGCCGATTGAGCAAACTAAGGATCGCGTTGGTCTTGCTGCCCTTGGCGTAAGGCTCCGCCGCCGCAACGTGGGGCGTTTGGGGCGCAGTGGGCGTGGCGTCAATCGCCTTAATGGGTGGTTGCACGGATTGCGCTGGCGGCACTTCGCCGAGGCTCTGAATGGCTTTCCAGATCCGGGACACGGCGGTCGGGTGATCCTTGAATTTTCTGACCGGGGTCGCGCCCGGCAGGCTGTTCCAGATCTCGATCAGCCGGGCGGGAGGCCAGTCGGCCGCGAGTTTGGCAAGTGCGGCGGCGCTGGCGAAGCGTTCCGCGCCCGCTACGGAGGCAGCCTCTCGTGCCGTGAGATGGGCGGTAATATTGTTGGTTTCGTTTTCAATCGTAAACGTCTTCATGGTGTTTGTCCTTGCGCAGCGTTTGCCGCGGTGACCACATTCATCACTCGGGTCGCGGACACACGCAAGCAAATTCTGTGAGGGGCATGATTGACACGCAGATGCAGACAAGATGCCAAGGAACCACCGCGTCTCAGGCCGAGTCGCGCGGCTTTTCCAATAGGTTGGTGATCTGATGAAACAGGCGCCGCTGTTCGCCCCAGTCGACCCGATTCACGACAGGCCGCAGTGTTCTCTCGCTGAGGTTGCTGGTGCCGGGCAGAAAGAGGATCTTTTCCTGAATATCCGGAGCCAGATCGAGCAGCTTCATGATCTGGGTCATGCGGGCTCTCGTCACCCGGCCGAGCCGGGCCAGTTCGGCATAATCCCGCATTGTTTTATTCCGCACCAGCCCCTCAAACCGGATGGCGAGCGCCATAAAGCCGGGCGATCCGGGGAATGGAGCCGCCAGTTGCTTTGCCACCGCGCGGTCGTTGCTCCGGTGAAAAAGCTTTGTTTTCCCGCCGCCCCTTTTTGTGAGCGCAGAAATCCAGCGCATAGGTGATCTCCTGGTTGCCACTCACGCCTGCACCTCCACCGGGGTCATCGCGGACGGATGGAACCGGATCGAGATTTGCCGGGCGGCTCCGTCGTAGCCGATCCGCTCGACCACGGCTTGTATCTCCTCGACCTGCCGGGTGCGGTCCATCTGTTCCCACTCGGCGGGATCGGAGAGTCCGCGCTGTGCTTCCCAAATCCGCCTCAGAACCGATTCCTCGATGCCGCGTGCGGGAAGCGATTTGGTCGGACACACTGCCCAGCCCTTGCGCTGCGCGTTCAGGCACACATAGTAAGGGTACTTACGATCCTTACTCCCCGAATACGAGTACACCATCCGCGTCGCGCAGCAGTCGCAATAGAGCAGACCGCTGAGCAGAGCCAGATGTTTGTTGCGCGATCTGCCACGCGCAGAGGTCGTACGCTTCGCGATCAGGTTCTGCACCCGTTCCCAGGTGCCGGGCGCAAGAATAGCTGCGTGTTCGCCCAGGTAAGACTGCCCCTTATGCCGGATCACGCCCGTGTAAAGAAGGTTGCCCAACAGCCGCCGCAGCGAATTCATGGCAAACGGCCCGCCTGTGCGCGACTGACCCGTCTTGCGCACCCAGCTCTTGAGCCGCCACCCCCGCCGCTCGGTCTCCGCGAGCGTCCTTTGAACCGAACCATGCTCCTCGAACAGCGCAAAAATGGCCCGCACACGCTCGGCCTCCTCTTCGTTCACCACGAGGCGCCCGCCGCCCGGATCCACGTCATAGCCCAGCACCGGACAACCGCCTACCCATTTCCCCTTGCGCCGTGCTGCCGACATTTTGTCGCGCGTTCGCTCGCCGATCAGTTCACGTTCGAATTGCGCAAACGAAAGCAGGATATTCAGCGTCAGCCGTCCGAGCGATGTGCTGGTGTTGAACTGCTGGGTCACCGCAACGAAGCTCACCTTGTGCTTTCGAACACGCTCAGCATGCGGGTGAAGTCCAGCAACGAGCGGCTTAGGCGGTCGACCTTGTACACCACGACACAATCGAGTTCACCCGCTTCGACCGCAGCGAGCAGCCTGGCCAGCGCGGGCCGGTCCATGTTGGCGCCGGTGAAGCCACCGTCGTCGTAGAGTTCGGGCAACGCGATCCAGCCTTCGCGCCGCTGGCTCTGAATAAAGGCCTCGGCAGCTTCGCGCTGCGCGTCGAGTGAGTTGAATTCCTGATCGAGACCCTCTTCAGTCGATTTCCGCGTGTAGATCGCGCAGCGGAGCCGTGCGGGTGAAGCCTTTGGAACGTCGTGATTACTTTTTTGCACGCTTCCGCTCCTTCCGCTCCACGCCCGCCGCGGGCGTAAGACGCGTAAGCCCAAAGAATGCCAGGCCGTTCCAGCGTGTGCCGGTGATGGCAACCGCGACTGCGCTGAGCGAGGCATAGTGCCGGTTCTCATACCGGAATCCCTTCGCGAGCACCTCGACCAGGATAGTCCGTCCCTTCCACTTCCGGGTGAGCAATGTGCCAGGCAGCGGCAGGCGGCTATCCTGTTCCCGGCGATTCCGGTCTCCCACTGTGCGGACGCGCTCGCCGTCCACGGTAAAGAAGTCTGGCGGCGCCACCATGCGCAAGTCGGCATCGCGCGCGATCTGCTGCGCCCGCCCGCGTGCCCGTTCGGAAAGATCGCCTTCGGCTAACGCCTGCAAACGCCAGGCGAAGCGCCGGAACAGATGCTCCCGGTGCCGGACTCTTGTCTCTTCCTGAAACACCTCGCGATACTTTTGGCGCAGGGCCGCGAGCGTCGCTCGGCGCAGGCTCTCGATCTCGATCAATACCGCATTGTCCACAGTTTTGGTTTCCTCTCGTCGGCCGTCAACCACAGACCCATGAACGCTCTTTGGCACCCCACAAGCAAGTGCAACCTGCGAAGGGCACGGAAAAGCCGCAAGCCTCATTGCCGCCTTCTAAGGTGTTCCCTGTAGTTGACTTATCGGCGCGAGAATTCCGCTGCCGCTGGCCTTCTTCGTGGCGGCTGTGGGCGACTTCTCGATCGGTTGGCCTTGGTCTTCGAGCGAGACTCTTCCGGCGCGACGTGGGCGTTTGCGGAACAAAGGGTGCGGCGAGGAGAGAGTACCCGCAGCTTCTAAGACCGGGAGCGGCGTCGCTGCGGTCTAACGTTGGTACGGCTCTCACTCGCTTTACCATCACGACGAACAGCACCCGGCATTTGTCCCACCCGCCCACCCAGCACACCCGCCAGCCATCAATGTCATCACCCAGTTCGACCGCACGGAAGAGTCTCAGGAACTTGGTTTCGACGTGCATAGTCTGCTCAGGACATGCATGGCTCTTGCAGCGGCGAGAAGTCAACATCGAAATCGAGGCAGGTTATTGTTCGAATTCAACGGACAGCCCTCTTCTCCGTCTCAGCTCCTTCGTGCTTCGGGCACTCTCGCGCAGGAGAAAACGCCTCGTGCGCCTGGGATACGGTGTCTGCGGTCGCGCCGTCGTATCGAGTCCTTCTCGCACCCCCGTGCTTTTACGATGCAGTAGGAATAGAAGTGACCCATAGGCGACGCGTGGCAGTCCTGGACTAAAGCGGTCGCACCTCGGTGCGTCAAATCGTCACCACCTATTTCCGAGGAAAATAGGGTCGGCCACCGTCGTTATGCACCTCCGCCGGAACTCATGGAGTTCCGATGATAAGACCATCACACGCTTAGATGAGCGCGCACCATTTCGTCGGTCAGTTCACCGATGGGACCCGCGGCGACGCGGCGGCCCTTGTCCAGGATGCAGAACTCGGTTGCCACGCGGCGGGCGAACGGCAGCTTCTGCTCCACCAGCAGCACGGTGAGCCCTTCTTCCTGGTTAAGCCTCAGGATGATGTCGCCGATTTCGTGGACCACATTGGGCTGAATCCCTTCGGTCGGCTCGTCGAGAATCAGCAGCTTCGGTTCGAGCACGAGGGCGCGGCCGATGGCGAGTTGCTGCTGCTGGCCGCCCGAAAGGTCGCCGCCACGCCGGTTCAGCATCTTCTTCAATACGGGAAACAGATCGAAGATACGGCTCGGAATGTTCCGGGCGCCATTCTTGCGTATACCGAGACCGATGCGGAGATTTTCCTCAACGGTCAGGTGCGAAAAAATCTCCCGCCCCTGGGGCACGTACCCGATGCCAAACCGCGCGCGCTGCTCGGCTGGGTACCTGAGCAACTCGTTCCCGTCGAATTCGATGCCCCCGGAGCGCGCCGACTGCAGACCCATGACGCACTTGAGCAGCGTGGTTTTCCCCATGCCGTTGCGGCCCATCAGACACATGCGGGCGCCCGCCGGAACGACAAGGTCCACATCCCACAACGTGTGGCTGCCACCGTAGAACTGGTTGAGAGCTTTAATTGTCAGCACGGTCACACTCCCCGGCCTCTATACACCAGCCTTTATACGCCAAGGTAGACCTCAATGACGCGTGCGTCCTGCTGCACCTTATCCATATCGCCCTCAGCGATGACGCTGCCTTCGTGAAGCACCACCACGCGCCGCGCAATGGACCGAACGAAGGACATGTCATGTTCGACAACCACTACGGAATGCTCACCCGCCAGCGACCGCAGGAGCTCGGACGTGCGCTCAATCTCGTGGGGCGTCATACCGGCCACCGGCTCGTCAACCAACAGCAATTCGGGGTTCTGCATCAACAGCATGCCGATTTCGAGCCACTGTTTCTGCCCATGCGCAAGGATTCTTCCAAAATCGTCGCGTTGCGCGGTGAGGCCGATGATATCGAGTACCTGGTAAATTCTCTCTTGTTGCCTGGGCGAAATACGAGCCCGCAGCGTTTTGAGGAACGACCGGGTGCCGGCCAATGCCAGTTCGAGGTTTTCGAACACGGTCAACTGCTCGAATACAGTCGGCTTCTGAAACTTTCGCCCGATCCCCGCTCCCACGATTTCGGCCTCGGACATGTGGAGCAGATTGACGCCGCCGCCGAACTCCGCCGTTCCCGAGTCGGGGCGGGTCTTTCCCGTAACCACGTCCATCATGGTAGTCTTGCCGGCGCCATTCGGGCCGATGATGCAGAGCATCTCCCCGGGATCGACGTGCAGCGAGAGCTTGTTGAGGGCCTTGAAGCCGTCGAAGCTGACGGTCAGGTTTTCCAGTTGCAGTCTCTTGGTGCGAAGGCTCACGTATTTTTACTCCGCAAACGCAGGAGGCCAATAATCCCGCGCGGCAGAAACAGCGTCACCAGTACGAATATCGCTCCCAGCGCAAATAGCCACACTTCGGGAAAGGCGCCGGTGAGCCAGGTCTTCAGATAATTTACGAGCACGGCCCCGGCGATGGCGCCATAGAGGGTACCGCGCCCTCCCACCGCCACCCAGATAACCGCCTCGATGGAGTTGATGGGGGCGAATTCGCTCGGGTTGATGATCCCCACCTGGGGCACATACAAGGCGCCTGCGATGCCGGCGACGATGCCCGAAAAAACGAATAACCAGAGCTTGAAGGAATCGACCGGATAACCGAGAAACCGAGTCCGGCTCTCCGCATCCCGGATGGCCAGCACCACGCGGCCGGCGCGCGATTCGACAATCTTCCGGCAAGCCGTGTAGGTGGCCGCCACGGCGAGGATGGTGATCAGCAGCAGCACCACGCGGGTGCGGTCGGAATGCAGGTCGAAGCCGAGAATGTCCTTAAAATCCGTAAACCCGTTGTTGCCGCCGAAGCCCATGTCGTTGCGGAAGAAGGCGAGCATCAGGGCGTAAGTGAGAGCCTGGGTGATGATCGAAAGGTACACGCCCGTAACCCGCGAACGGAAGGCAAACCAGCCGAACACGAACGCCAGCAGGCCGGGCACCAGCGCCACCATGGCGAGTGCGAAAGCGAACTGGTTAAAGCCATGCCAGAACCACGGCAGAGACTTGTAGTTCAGAAATACCATGAAGTCCGGCAACACCGGATCCCCGTAGACGCCCCTGGTGCCGATCTGCCGCATCAGATACATCCCCATGGCATAACCGCCCAGCGCAAAGAAAGCCGCATGGCCCAGACTCAGGATGCCGCAGTATCCCCAGATCAGATCCAATGCCAGCGCCAGCATCCCGTAGCACAGGTACTTGCCGATCAGCGTGATCCCAAAGGCAGAGAGATGAAACGCGGACGTGGCGGGAACAACCTGGTTGAGCAGCGGCACCAGAACAGCCACCGCGGCGAGCACCGCCAGAAGCCATGTCCCGCCGCGATCGCTTCCCCGGCCCCCGCCACGATCGACCAGTGTCGTCCGTTTCCAGAGGCCGGGTGTCTGCTTGTTCTCACTCGTCGCTTGCCTCTCCACTATCTGTCCTCCGCCGCCCGGCCTTTTTGCGGGAACAACCCGCGCGGCCGCGCCTGAATGAAAAGAATCAGAGCTATCAGAACGAAAATCTTGGCCAGCACCGCGCCGGCGTAGGGCTCGAGTAACTCGTTTACCATCCCCATCGACATGCCCCCGATGAGCGAGCCCCAGAGATTTCCAACGCCCCCGAACACAACCACCATGAACGAATCGATAATGTAGGACTGCCCGAGGTTGGGGCCGACATTCGTCAACTGGCTCAGCGCGACACCCGCCACGCCGGCGACACCCGATCCCAGCCCGAACGTCATTGCATCCACCCACTCGGTGCGTATCCCCATTGCCCGGGCCATGGCCCGGTTCTGCGAAACTGCGCGGATATCCAGTCCGATTCGGGTGCGCTTCAGAACCAGCAGAATCAGGGAAAAGACGATGATCGTAAAGATCACAATGTACAACCGGTTCCAGGTGATCTCCAGCGCATCGTTCAGGCGCAGCGAGCCGCTCATCCAGTCGGGCGTGACAACCGAACGATTGTTAGCCGAAAAAATCGACCGCACCGTTTGCTGCAGGATGAGGCTCACGCCGAACGTCGCGAGCAGCGTCTCGAGGGGCCTTCCATAAAGGTAGCGAATAATGGTGCGCTCCATTAGAACGCCCACCAGCCCGGCCACGATAAACGCCGCCGGAATCGCCACCACGATGGAGATCCCAATGTGATCGGGCATCGCCGACTGAACGACGTAGGTCGTGTAGGCGCCGAGCATCATCAACTCGCCGTGAGCCATGTTGATGACGCCCATAACGCCGAAAGTAATGGCCAAACCGATGGCGATCAGCACCAGTACCGACCCAAGGCTCAGGCCAAAGAAAACGGTCTCGATGCCGGAGTAGAAAGTGCGCCAGTGGTCGATGGCCGCCACCGCGCCGGCGGCAGCCTTACGCACGTTCTCCTCGCTTTCGACAAAGCTGCCGTCACTGTTCTTACCGAGCAGGAGAGCCAGCCTGTTGCGCACGTCCTGGTCGACGCTGCTTTTGAGGGTGGCGATCGCATCGAGGCGGGCTTTGCCGTCCGGGCCCTCCAGCGCGGCAAGGGCCAGCGCCGTGGCGATTTCCTTTCTGACGCCCGAGTTCGTTTCCACGCTAAGCCGCTGGCGCAACAGCGCCACGGCAGGCTCGTCGAGCGACCGCGACATTTCCCGCACCGCGTCTGTCCGCACCGATGCGTCGGGGCTCGACAAAGAATAGTGCGCCACGGTCATTCTCAGGACGCTTCTCAAGCCGTTATTCGTGCCGATCTGCGTCATGTCCGAGGCGGCCGCCGATCCGGCACTTTTCAACGAAAGCGGGTCGATCAAACTCAAGGGATCCGCGTAGGCCGATTTGACGATAAAAATCTTTTGATCGCTGTTGCGGTAATACAGACGGCTGTCGAGCAGCGCCGTGAGAACCGCGCGCACGCTCGGGTGACCGCTCTGGCCCAGCCGTTCCGCAATGGTCGCCTTGTCGGAGTACGAAGCCTCCCGCAGGTCGCCGAGCGTCGAGAGGAAAGCCGCGTCTTTTGGAGATTGGGCGCGTCCCAAGACGACGCCCACAAGGGCGAGCAGCAGCATAGTCAGCCACTGCCCACCCGTGGGGAGGCGTTTCATTACTTGTAGTTCTGTCCCGAGCACTTCTTGGTGACAGTATTGTAGTTTCCGCACTTCAGCGTCACCCAATCCGCCTCGATGTTCTTGCTGCCGGGCAAGAAGTCGGACCAGGCATCGCCCGGCACTTCGCCGGCGGATTTCCATACCACGTTGAACTGGCCGTCGGCTTTCACCTCGCCGATGTAGACCGGCTTTGTGATGTGATGATTAGGCAGTACTTTGGCCGTGCCGCCGGTCAGGTTGGGCGTCTCCATGCCAGGCAGCGCGGCAATTACCTTCTCCGGGTCGGTCGATTTGATCTTCTCTACAGTCTTCACCCACAGATTGAAGCCAATATAGGTCGCCTCCATAGGATCGTTGGTCGTCCGTTTTGGGTTCTTGATGAAAGCGTGCCACTGATTGATGAACGCCTTGTTGGCTGGCGTGTTAATGCTTTCAAAGTAGTTCCACGCCGCCAGTTCGCCGACGAGCGGTTTCGTGTCGACACCGGACAGTTCCTCCTCGCCGACCGAAAATGCGACCACCGGAATATCTTCCGCCGAAATCTTTTGGTTGCCCAGTTCCTTGTAGAAAGGCACGTTGGCATCGCCGTTGATCGTGGATACCACCGCCGTCTTCTTGCCGGCCGAGCCGAACTTCTTGATGGCAGCTACGCGCGCCTGCCAGTCGGAGTATCCGAATGGCGTGTAATTGATTGAGATGTCCGCGGGAGCCACGCCTTTCGCCAGCAGATACGCTTCGAGGATCTTGTTGGTAGTGCGCGGGTAGACGTAATCGGTGCCTTCGAGCACCCATCGCTTTACACCGACTTCCTTCATCAGGTAATCTACAGCCGGGATGGCCTGCTGGTTGGGGGCCGCACCGGTATAGATAACGTTCTTCGACGACTCTTCCCCTTCGTACTGAACCGGGTAGAAGAGCAAACCATTGTCCTTCTCGAAAACCGGCAGCACCGATTTTCTGGAGACCGATGTCCAGCATCCGAACGTGACGGCAACTTTATCCTTTTCGAGCAACTGAGCGGCCTTCTCGGCGAAGAGCGGCCAGTTGGACGCCGGATCCACAACTACGGCCTCAAGTTTCTTGCCCAGCACTCCACCCTTTTTGTTCTGGGCGTCGATCATCATCAGGACCGTGTCCTTCAGCGTCGTTTCGCTGATGGCCATGGTGCCCGACAGTGAATGCAGTACCCCGACCTTTATGGTGTCCTGGGCAGCCGCGCCTTTGGAGAATGCAAACCCGGCGATCAGCAGCCAGGCGCTCATATACACTGCGTTACGTTTCATAAATAGCTCCTTTATTCCGATTCACTCCGATCTTTCGGCAACCGTCCATTACATCTGGATCTGGAGACCGACACCCGCGTGCCAGGTATCGGCCTGCACCCTGTTGAACCTCTGGTCCTCGTAGAACGTCATCACACGCGCGTTGAACTGCTTCATGACGTAATTGAAGTTGATCTCCGTGGTCTTCTGGTCGTAGTTCACGCCTGTCCCGTGAGTAAATTCCGCATGGGCATATTTACCGAGTATCTCGAACTTACCCGAATACCTCTTACCCTTGGCGATTGTTTTCGGAAAGAGATAGCTTCCCAGCCCATACTCTCCCTGGCTCTTGGCGTAGTTCGCTTCGTATCCGCCCAGTCTGTTGTAATCGGCAAATTCGCTTTCGATCGAGAAAGAACCGCCGTTGGGCAATTTTTTTTCGAGAAGGAAATCGATGGTCGACGCGGTGTGGCCATCCTGAATCTGCGTCGCTCCGCCGATGGCGAGCAGGTTCTTGTCCCCGTAGTAGGTGCCGTTCAGGTAGTAGCCGTCCTCCGGATCCCAGAAGTCGATCTGGACACGAGCGGCGCCAAGAACTCTCGAATTCCCGTCCGCGGTCCCGCCGTCGAATATGCCCGCCGAAACTTTCACCTTTTTGGCAAAGTCGCCCCAATACATTACGCCGTTGTCGCGGCCCTGATACTGACCGGGATACCCGTCCTGGATGCCGTCTGTAAAAGGCAACCACTCATGCGAGTAGAAGGGACCATAGAGATTGGCGCGGTCGCTGGGCTCCAGGAAGCGGCCCGCCCAGATATTGAACTGGGGATTGATGGCGAATTGCGCCGCCGCATCCAGCACTTCGATCTTGTTGGTCACGCTGTCGTAATCGGTGTTGAACATGAACTTGATGCCGTCAATGACGGGTCCGTTGATATAGATACGGGCGTGATTGAGTTCGAACTGGTTGACGTCCGTGCCGCCTTTTGGCTCGCTGCTCTCGAAGCTGGTCTGTAGTCCGGCGCCAACCGTTACCGGCCCCAGATTGATCTGCGCCGACAGCGGGGCCAGCATCGGGATACCTGCCAACAAAAGCAAAATGGGGGCACTTCTTGTAATCAACGCCCGTTCATTGCGGGCACATCGTCTGGTCATCGGTGGGTCCTCTTCTCCAGGCGCGCAAGGCGTCCGAGTGTGATTTTGTGAAAGCCGTGCTTTTCAGGAACACATCAGCCACGAAGACAGTCGTCCTCCATGCGTTGGGGGCGCGAACAGGCTCTTCGGTTGAAGCTGACTGAAGACGAAACAGGGTCTGAAAAAACAGGTGCGTCCGACGGGGGCGATCTGGTATACAAGATGGTATCCCAAGTGCCCGAACCATGTAAAGCGCTTTTTTGCGGCGCGACTCTCAGCGAATGGCAGGAAGGTTATCGCAAAGGCGAGATTCGCCCCTGCGACCTCCTCGAGACGTTGCAGGGCTCTGCGGGAGACCCAGCCTGGATTACGCCATTCGACGAAGGGCGCCTCTGTTCGCAGGTAAATGAACTGGCCGGTCTGCTGGACCGCGCCGAAGGCGACATATCGCGTTTACCGCTTTACGGCGTGCCCTTCGCGGTGAAAGACAACATCGATGTCGCCGGCTGGCCGACCACGGCGGGCTGTCCTGAATTCGCCTACGTTCCGCGTGCGGATGCTGCCGTGGTGCGACGCCTGCGTGAGGCGGGCGCCATCGTCGCGGGCAAGACCAATCTCGATCAGTTTGCTACCGGTCTGGTCGGGACGCGTTCGCCATATGGCATCGTGCCCAATACGTTTCGCCCGGAATACATCAGCGGGGGATCCAGTTCCGGCTCGGCTTCCGTCGTTGCTCGCGGACTCGTGCCATTCGCACTGGGGACCGACACCGCCGGTTCGGGCAGGGTTCCAGCGGGCTTCAACAATATCGTTGGTCTGAAACCGACGCGCGGCTGGTTCTCCACCTCCGGTGTAGTTCCCGCTTGCCGCACCCTCGACTGTGTTTCCATCATGGCCCTTACAGTAGCCGATGCGGATTGTGTTGCCTCGATTATGGCCGGCTTCGACGAAAGCGATCCTTACTCGCGTTCGCAGCCTGTAACCGCCCCGCTGAGTTTTCCCGAGCATTTGCGCATCGCGGTTCCCTCCGCGCCGGAATTCTTCGGCGACACGGAGGCTGCTTCATCGTTCGCCAAAGCCCTGGCGGCGTCCCGCGCTCTTGGCGCGCAAATCGTTCCCATCGATTTCACCCCGTTTCTGGAACTGGCCAGGATGCTTTACAACGGCCCGTGGGTCGCGGAACGCTTATCGGCGATCTCCGAATTCCTGAAACGCCAGCCGTCCGCCGTACACCCCACCGTCCTTGAGGTGATCAGCCAGGGCCACTCTTTCTCCGCCGCGGATTTTTTCGAGGCTGAGTATCATCGGGCGGAACTGGCTCGAAGGATCGCAAAAGTGATGAGTGCGGTCGACGCTCTGCTCGTTCCCACCGCGCCGCGCTGCTACACGATCGCGGAGATACTCGCCGACCCGATCGCGCTCAATGCGCGCCTTGGTATCTACACAAACTTTGCCAACTTCGCGGATCTGAGTGCGCTCGCATTGTGCGCCGGCTTTAGAAGCGACGGACTTCCCGCCGGTGTCACGATCCTCGCTCCCGCATGGCATGATCGCGCGCTCACTTCCTTCGGCCGGCGTTGGGAACGACACTATGCGGCGGAGGGCGCCACTCTCGGCGCCACCGGCCGCCGCCTGCTTCAGCCTCAGACCGTCTCGTTCCCACCGCAACCGGCCGCCGTGCGCCTGGCTGTTGTCGGCGCGCATCTGCGCGGCATGCCCCTCAATCATCAACTTACGTCGCGTGGGGCGGCGTTTGTCGAGTCGACGTCGACATCCCCCACTTATCGACTTTTGGCGCTTGCCTCCAGTCATCCGGCTAAACCGGGACTATTGCGCGTAAGGCCTGGCGAGCCCGGGGGCGGCGCTATCGCAGTCGAACTGTGGGATGTTCCATCCGGCGCTCTGGGCTCGTTACTCACGGAGATCCCGCCGCCGCTCGGCATCGGCAATCTCGAACTGGAGGACGGCCGGCTCGTGAAGGGCTTCATCTGCGAACACGCGGGACTGGCGGATGCCCACGACATCACGTCCTTCGGTTCATGGACGGCTTATCTTGCGGGTTCAGCGGAATAGCCACTTGCCACCCTGTTCCCAAACAGTCGAGACTGAAAGATACATCGTCATGTTTTCTGCCGTCCTGATTGCCAATCGCGGCGAAATCGCCTTTCGTGCGATCCGCACGCTCAAGCGGCTCGGTATTCGCAGCATCGGCGTCTACGCAGAACCCGATCGCAATTCCGCGCACGTTCGCGCGGCCGATACCTGCATCGCTCTGGGGGGCGACAAGCCGGCCGATAGCTATCTCCGCATCGACAAACTGATTGCCGCCTGCCGTCAGTCCCAGGCGGAAGCCGTCTTCCCAGGCTATGGCTTCTTATCCGAGAGTGCCGAGTTTGCCGGCGCCGCCGAAGCCGCGGGTTTGGTCTTTCTCGGCCCTACACCGGACCAGATTCGCGCCTTCGGTCTCAAGCATCGCGCCCGTGAACTGGCCGCCGCCGCCGGTATTCCACTCGCTCCTGGCACCGGTTTGCTGTCTTCCGTGGACGATGCCCTGCAACATGCCGAAGCTATTGGCTACCCCGTCATGCTCAAGAGTACGGCCGGGGGCGGAGGAATCGGTTTGTCCCGCTGTGATACACCCGATGAACTCATCGCGGCATATGAGAGCGCGGCCAGGCTCGGCCGGCGCTTCTTTTGCGAACAAGGCATTTTTCTCGAACGCTGCGTCCGTCATGCCAGGCACATCGAAGTACAGATTCTGGGCGACGGCAGGGGTAACGTAGTCGCTCTCGGCGAGCGCGACTGCTCGGTGCAGCGCCGCAACCAGAAAGTCCTCGAAGAGACTCCCGCTCCCGCTTTTGACGATGCCACCAGAGGCGCCTTGACCGCCGCGGCCGTCCGGCTGGCCCGCTCGGTCGATTACCGCTCGGCGGGCACGGTTGAGTTTCTCTATGACGTCGCGCGCCAGAGCTATTACTTCCTCGAAGTGAATACGCGCCTTCAGGTCGAGCACCCCATCACTGAGATGGTTACCGGCCTCGATCTGATCGAGCTGATGTTGCGCGTTGGAGCCGGCGAGACGCTCGATTGGGAGCCACTCAAACGCGCCCCGCGCGGCGTTGCTCTGGAAGTACGGCTTTACGCCGAAAATCCCGTCAGAAATTTTCAACCGTCTCCCGGCACGCTGACTGACGTCCATTTCCCGCGGGGGGTGAGAGTTGACGGTTGGGTCGAATCCGGAACTGAGGTCACCGGTCTTTACGATCCTATGCTGGCCAAACTCATCGTCCACGGACCCGACCGGGAGACCGCCCGATCGGATCTTGCCTCCGCTCTCGCGGCCACCCGCATGTACGGAATCGCGACGAACCTCGAATACCTGCGCGCCATAATCGACGACCCGCGCTTCGTTTCCGGTGGCGTGGAGACGAGTTTTCTGGATACCTTCAGCTTTCATCCCAACGCCATTGAAGTGCTGGAGCCGGGCATGTTCACTACCGTTCAGGATTATCCCGGAAGGCTGGGGCTCTGGGGCATCGGCGTTCCCCCATCAGGTCCCATGGACGATTACGCGTTTCGAGTTGCCAATCGCATCGTGGGGAATACGAGCGATGCGGCGGGGCTCGAATGCACTCTCGCGGGACCGACACTGCGATTTCATTGCGACTCAGTAGTGGCTCTCACGGGAGCGGCGAGTACGGTGGAACTTGATGGTCAAGCCGTCCGCGCGTGGTCTCCCCTCCGCATCCGGGCGGGACAGACGCTCGCCGTCGGCCACGCTGCGGAAGGTTGCCGGACTTATCTCGCCGTGCGCAATGGATTGGATGTGCCCACTTATCTGGGCAGCCGCTCTACCTTCGTGCGGGGGCAGTTCGGGGGCCACGCCGGGCGCACATTGCGCGTGGGTGACATGTTATCCATTGCCGATTCGGGTCTGCCGGGCTCCACGTCGCCCAGGCCTGTCGACCAACCACAGGCGTGGCCCCTCGAATTGATCCCGGAGTATTCCTCTTATTGGAAGATCGCCGTGCTGCATGGTCCGCACAGCGCGCCCGATTACTTTACCCACGAGGCCATCGAGGAATTCTTCGCGGCCGAGTGGGAAGCGCACTATAATTCCAATCGGCTTGGTATCCGCCTGGCGGGTCCAAGGCCATCCTGGTCGCGCGATTCGGGGGGTGAAGCCGGCTTGCACCCTTCGAACGTGCACGATTGCGTATATGCCGTCGGCAGCATCAATTTTACCGGAGACACCCCCATCATCCTCACTCGCGACGGGCCCAGCCTGGGCGGCTTTGTCTGCCCGGTGACCATCGCCAGCGCTGAGTTATGGAAGGTGGGGCAGATCAAGCCGGGCGATCGGATTCGTTTCGTCGCCATCACTCCCGCGCAAGCCGCCGCGCTTGAAGCCGTTCAGGAGGAGAGTATTCGCACCTTGACTGCCGTGCCGCTCTCCGCCGCGCACTCCGTGCCTCCGGTAGCTGCGAGCGCCGTTCTTGCCAGCCGGGCTCCGGAGAAACACCATCCCAAAGCGGTGTGGCGGCAGGCAGGAGACAACTGCATACTGCTTGAGTACGGCGACGACATCCTCGATCTTGCGCTTCGTCTGCGCGTCCACCTCCTGATGGACCGGATCCGCTCGCAAAACCTGCCCATTAGGGAACTTTCGCCAGGCGTGCGCTCTTTGCAGATTCGCTATCATGCCAGTGATATTTCACAGGCCGGCCTGATGCGCCTTTTGCACGAAATCGAGGATGGACTGCCCAGCGTCGATTCGCTGAAGCTTCCCACGCGTGTGGTTCATCTTCCCATGGCCTTTCAGGATTCCGCCACGCTCGGCGCCGTCGCACGCTATAGTGAGACGGTGCGTTCCACCGCTCCGTGGCTGCCGAGCAATGCGGAGTTCCTTCGGCGCATCAACGGACTCAGCAGCGTTCAGGAAGTCCACGATATTATTTTTTCCGCACGCTACATGGTCCTCGGTCTGGGCGACGTTTATCTGGGCGCCCCCTGCGCGGTCCCCGTCGATCCGCGCCATCGCCTCCTCAGTTCCAAGTACAATCCCGCCCGCACCTTCACCGCGGAAGGGACCGTCGGCATCGGCGGCATGTATTTGTGCATTTATGGCATGGATTCTCCCGGTGGCTACCAACTTATGGGGCGAACGCTTCCCATCTGGAATAAGTTCGTCAAGAATCCCCAGTTCGCTCCGGGGCAGCCGTGGCTGCTGCGCTTCTTCGATCAGATCAGCTTCTATCCGGTCAGTGAGGAAGAACTCACTGTCGAACGAGGATCTTTTCGTGAAGGCCGCAGTTCCATTCGCATCTCCGAGGAGATCTTCGACTGGGCTTCGTATCGCCGGTTTCTGGACCTGCATGCCGAAGACATCGGGGAGTTCCGCGCCCGTCAGCGAGCCGCGTTCAAAAACGAAGTTGCCCATTGGATGCAGAGCGAATTTGCTCTTTCTTCCGCCACGCCCGACAGGACCTCTCTCGATGCGGCGATACCCGATGGGCACCGGGTTTCGGCGCAGATGCACGGGAGCGTCTGGAAGGTACTCGTCGAGCCTGGCGAACGCGTCGAAATCAGGCAAGCGCTGCTTATCATAGAGGCGATGAAGATGGAGGTCGTGGTTTTATCGCCCGTCGCCGGTGTCGTAACGGCTACCCGTTGCAAGGCCGGTCAACCCGTCCTGGCCGGTGACATTCTGGCGGTGATTCAGGGATGAAGGACTGTTATGCGTGAAGATCCGAGACAAAATCTGGCTTATTCCGTATACGAGCAGCTCAGGTCGGAACTCTTCGACTTTCGCTTGCTTCCGGGAGATCGTTTCAGCGAAATCGAGGTCGCTGAACGTACTGGAACCAGCCGCACCCCCGTCCGCCAGGCGCTCTACCGGCTGCACCGCGAGGGCTTTCTGGAAGTAAGGCCGCGCAGCGGCTGGGAAGTGAAGCCCCTCAATTTCGAACAGCTCGATGCGTTATACGAGTTGCGCATCCTGCTTGAGCAAGGCGCGGTCAGGCGCATGGCGGCCCTGACGCCGGAACAATTGAAAGCGGCACTGGCCCCCTTGCAGGCACGTTGGCTGGTTGCAGTAAAGAAGCGCAGTGCCAATGTCGCCGAGGTAGCCGCCTGGGACGAAGACTTTCACTGCGGCCTTGTCGCGGCTGCCAACAACGCCGAGTTCATCCGCGTTCACTGGGATGTCACAGAGCGAATTCGCATTGTGCGCCGGCTTGACTTCACCAAGCCCGAGCGAGTCAAGGCTACTTACGAAGAACACTCTTCTATCCTTCGCGCCTTGCGAGAGCGATCTTTCGAAGACGCCGCGGATCAACTCAACGTTCATATTAAGGTTTCGCAGGTCGAAGCCCGCAAGATCACCCTGTTCAGGCTCCAAAGCGCCAGGCAGAGCCTCGCAACGGAAAGATATGCCAAGCCTTCCGGACGTAGTCCGCTGCTTCGAAACGGATCTCGCCATGAGTAGTGGGACAATGCCGACGCTCAGGGATTGGCCCTGCCTCTCCGTCCTTCAACTCCTGCAATTGGCCGACAGTGCGTTGCCGGTCGGCGCAATGGCTCACTCGTTCGGATTGGAGACGCTGGTGTTTGACCAGGACATTGATAACGGCGTTCAGGACTGCGCTCTGTCTCTCGCCTGGTATCTGGAGGATTGCCTTTGCGAATCGCTGCTGGTCGACGCCGTGTTTTGCCGCGAAGCCCACAGGCGAGCGCTTCAAGGCCACCCCATCCTCGATCTGAACGCTCAGATCGGCGCTCTCAGGCTGGCACGGGAATCGCGCGAAGCAAGTCTGGCGATGGGTCGCCGCTTCGCCGCGCTCGCAGCCACCTTGCAGCCGGGCCCGGCACTCTCGTGCCTCGCAAGCATGGAAGAGTTGCATCACTCGGTGGGGTTTGGTTTCATTCTTGGGACCCTCGCGGTCGATTCCGATCTCACCGTGAGTGCATTCATCCACCAAAGCGTGCTCAACATTATCTCGGCCGCCCAGCGTTTGCTTCCGCTCGGGCAGATTCAGGCCAACCGGATCGCCTGGGAATTAAAGCCCGCTATGATCGAGGCGATGCAGCAAACCCGAAGCATATCTTTTTCGTCGGTTCGCTCCTTCGCGCACTTACCGGAGACGGCGTCCATGCGGCATTCGTGCCTGCCGACGCGGCTTTTTATCAGCTGATGACGCCTATGCCTGTTTTGGAATTTTCTCCGCACGCGTCGGGCAAACTGCACGAGCCCGCACCCCGTCATCGCCGGCGCCTGGAACTAAGGTTTAGCCTCGATGGCGATTCAACTCGCATGCACACGCCCGTTCAGGAGCCGCCATGGCGCGCCATTCGTGCCTTCCGGAATCCGCGCGGCCAGGCCGTCGT
Organism: Terriglobia bacterium; assembly: GCA_963719785.1. Taxonomy (GTDB): domain Bacteria; phylum Acidobacteriota; class Terriglobia; order Bryobacterales; family Bryobacteraceae; genus BOG-234. The sequence goes on along the minus strand of CAVRCX010000010.1, from coordinate 187,321 downwards.
TCATCTGCACAATGTCTCCGGTGGCATTCTGTCGGGTGACGCGCTCCACCTTTCCATTGAATCCTGTGCGGCCACGCGCGCCCAGGTGACATCGGTCGGCGCCACTCGCATCTATCGCCATTGCCCCGGACGGCCCGAGGCTCGCCTTTCCACTTCCATTCGTGTCGGCGACGGCGCAACGCTGGAGTATTTGCCGGATGTCGTCATTCCCTTTTCCGGTTCGCGCTTCTGTCAATCCACCGCCGTTTCACTGGGAGCCAACGCCGGATTCATCGGGTGGGAAACCCTGGCGGCCGGCCGCATCGCCAGCGGAGAAGAGTTCGCATTCGATTCTTTTCATTCCGAGTCGGGTATCTGCTCCGAAACTCGCCCGCTTGCGCTGGAACGCTATTCGCTGACGCCGCGCTCGAAGGACCCACGGTCCGTTTCGCGCTGGGGCCGGTTTCGTTATTCGACCACTTTGTTTGTATCTCATACCGGTGTCGCGCAAGCCCGATGGATCGATCTCGAATCCCGGCTGAACCAACTGGCCTTCGATCGGACCTCGCATGCCTCGCGTTGGGGAGTGAGTACTCTGGTCGCCGCGGGGCTGGTAATTCGCGGCCTCGCGCTCGAGGCGCATCACATAACAACCGGCCTCTACACCTTCTGGAATCTGGCGAAACAGGAGCTTTGGGGCGAACCGGCCGTGCCGCCGCGTAGAATTAACTGAAGACCAATCCCAATGCATCTGACTCCGCGTGAACAAGAAAAGCTGATGGTCTTTGTCGCCGCCGAAGTAGCTCGCAGACGCATGGCGCGGGGCCTTAAGCTAAATTACCCCGAAGCCATTGCGCTGATCACGGCCGAAATGCTGGAAGCCGCACGCGACGGTAAAACGGTGGCCGAGATTATGGCTTTCGGCGCTACGATATTGAAGCGCTCCGATGTCATGCAAGGCGTGCCTGAAATGATCCACGATGTACAAGTCGAAGCCACGTTTCCGGACGGAACCAAGCTCGTTACCGTTCATGATCCGATCCAATAGGAGACGAATATTTATGATTCCAGGCGAATACTTACTGGCGTCGGACCCGATTGTCGCCAACCAGGGGCGTGCGGAGGCGGTTCTTCTGGTGCGCCACACCGGCGACCGTCCCATTCAGGTCGGCAGCCACTACCATTTTTTTGAAGTGAATCGTGCCCTGACATTCGATCGCGAAAAAGCGCGCGGCATGCGTCTCAATGTCCCGGCCGGAACTGGCATGCGCTTTGAGCCGGGGGAAGAAAAGCAGGTGCCGCTCGTCGCCTTTGCCGGACGCCGGCGCATCTTCGGCCACCAGAGCAAAATCAACGGGGACCTATGAGCCTCCAAATCGACCGCCGCACCTACGCCGATCTTTATGGACCGACCACCGGCGATCGCCTGCGGCTCGCGGACACATCCATCGTCATTGAAATTGAGAAGGACTTTACCGTCTACGGCGACGAAATCACCTTCGGCGGAGGGAAAGTCATTCGGGATGGCATGGGGCAGAACAGCACCGCCTCGCGACGGGGCGACGCCGGCATTCTCGATCTCGTCATCACCAACGCGATCGTCATCGATCACTGGGGCATCGTCAAGGGCGACATCGGCATTCGGGATGGACGCATCGTGAAGGTGGGCAAGGCGGGAAATCCCGATACTCTGGCCGGCGTCGATCCGGACCTCATTGTCGGCGCGTCGACCGAGGTCATCGCGGGCGAAAACATGATCGTTACCGCCGGATGCATCGACAGCCATATTCATTTCATCTCGCCGCAACAGATTTACGAGGCTCTGTCGAACGGCACCACCACGATGATCGGCGGCGGCACCGGGCCTGCCACGGGTACCAACGCCACTACATGCACGCCGGGCGAATGGAACATCGCACGCATGCTCGAAGCTGTGGAGAATTTTCCCATGAACTTCGGATTCCTCGGCAAAGGTAACGCTTCGGGCGCGGTCCCTCTCGAAGAGCAGATCGCCGCCGGCGCCTGCGGTCTGAAGCTGCATGAAGACTGGGGCACAACCCCCGCGGCTATCGATAACTGTCTCGCCGTAGCCGACCGGTACGACGTGCAGGTTGCCATCCACACAGACACCATAAACGAGGCGGGATATGTGGACGACACGATCGCCGCCATCGCCGGCCGAACCATTCACACGTACCACACGGAAGGCGCGGGCGGCGGCCATGCTCCGGACATCATCCGCATAGCCGCCGAGCAAAACGTCCTGCCCTCGTCCACCAACCCAACCCGCCCGCTTACCGTAAACACCATCGCGGAGCATCTCGACATGCTGATGGTGTGCCACCACCTGAACTCCATGGTGCCCGAGGACGTCGCTTTCGCCGAAAGCCGAATCCGCCAGGAAACCATTGCCGCCGAAGACATCCTTCACGATCTGGGTGTTTTCAGCATGATCTCCAGCGACTCTCAGGCGATGGGCCGCATTGGTGAAGTGACCACTCGCACCTGGCAGACCGCCCATAAGATGAAGTTGCAGCGTGGGCCGCTGCCTGGCGATTCCGAACGGAATGACAATCTGCGTGCACGCCGCTACGTCGCCAAATACACCATCAATCCAGCTCTCACTCACGGAATTGCGTCCACCGTGGGATCCATTGAGCCAGGTAAACTTGCTGATTTGGTCCTGTGGAAGCCGGCATTTTTCGGCACCAAGCCGGAAATGGTAATTAAAGGGGGCTTGATCGCGTGGAGCGTCATGGGAGACGCAAACGCATCGATACCGACCCCGCAACCCGTGATTTATCGGCCCATGTTCGGCGCCTTCGGCAACGCGCCATATTCCACCTCGGTCACTTTCACTTCTCAGGCCGCCATCGATGCCGGTGTCCCCACTCGGCTGGGGCTTCGTAAACGCGCGCTGCCCGTGCGGGGCTGCCGCACTATTTCCAAGCGCGATATGGTTTTGAACAATGCCACTCCGCGACTCGAAGTGGATCCGGAAACGTACGAAGTGCGCGCCGACGGCGAACTTCTCACGTGCGAGCCGCTAAGCGAACTTCCTCTCGCCCAAAGGTATTTTCTTTTCTGAATTTATGTCTGAAACCCATTCTCAGCGTGCTTTTCGAATCGGCGTGGCCGGACCCGTAGGGAGCGGCAAGACCGCGTTGGTGGACCGGCTCAGCCGGCGTCTGCGCGATCGGCTCAGCGTAGCCGCCGTGACTAACGATATCTACACCCGCGAAGATGCCGAGTTTCTGATTCGGATGGGCGCCTTGCCCGCCGAGCGTGTTCGCGGAGTCGAAACCGGCGGGTGTCCTCATGCCGCCATTCGCGAGGACTGCTCGATGAACCTCGAGGCCGTTGCCGATCTTGAACGCACACTCGGGCATGTCGATGTGGTCTTCATTGAAAGCGGTGGCGACAACCTGGCCGCGGCCTTCAGCCCGGACCTCGCGGACGTATTTATCTACGTCATCGACGTATCCGGTGGAGACAAGATCCCAAGGAAGGGGGGGCCCGGAATTATCCGTTCCGATTTGTTGGTGATCAATAAGATCGACCTCGCTCCGTACGTAGGCGCATCGCTGGAAGTTATGGAATGCGATACCCGCAGGATGCGGGGTTCCCGGCCCTTCGTCTTTACTAATCTCAAGACCGACGAGGGACTCGACACTATCGTCGATTGGGCGTTCGAGCAGATCGGCTTGCCTCGTCGCAACCTGTTTGAGGCGGCAACCTACACGCGTCCCGTTAAACACACTCACAGTCATTAGCATCGACTGGTTGGGACGAGTTTGCTCTCGGGCGTCGAGCCCCGGCAGCGTAGGCGATGCCCTGTCGGTGGCGATGTGTGATGGCTGGCTCCCGCTCGTGGATTGGCGAAGCGGATTAGACTGGCAACCGACGGGCGAGTTTCCCTTGGCGGGCCCTGATCGGTATGGGTTGCGGCGTCCCAATTGTGATATGGGATCCCGACCAGGGTCTACGCAGGGTCGACGTCATCGGTGTTGGAATCGGGTGGAAGATTCTCGGTCATCCCTGAGCTGGCGGTTTCTATCATCAACAGCGAGACGCACTGCGACAGCCAATCGTGTCGGCATATCGCGGACCACATTGAACGCCATGATGACGAAGCTCGGCGTCTCACGCGGCGGTCTCTGAATCAAAGACCGCTGCGCCAGGCATAACCGGCTATTTTTGTTTCTTCTCGGCCCGGTTGCCGGGCAGTGCGATCCCAAGATTCTTCCTTCAGGCTTTGCCTCGGGCCCGCACCAGTCGTTCCCGTAGGACGTATTCCCTAAGACTCAAGAAAAAAGCGTCCGCGAGCGTGCCCTATTGTTATTTGTTGGTGCAAGTTTTTATCGGGCCGAAGCTTTTCTTCCGCGGGTTGTGCTCAGACTTGCATGTTTCCGCACAGACCGATTTTTCAATTTGCTCTCGGGTCGGGCTGCCGCGTAACGACTGTGCGCCGAGATAAGCGCATCGGCCGCGTCCAGTTTCTCCTCAGAATAGCCCGAGCGGAGCAATGCCATCTCGATCAGCATTCGAATAAGCTGGGGTTCTGTTGCCTCCTGCACCTTCTTCCGTAATTCGAAACCGGGGGCGTCCGGTTCCTGCGATTCGTCGGCGTCGATTCCGTATCGTTCAATCATCGCCTCCCAATCCTCATACTCCATATGGTCAATGGCAGCGAACACAAGCATTTGATAGTCGTCGCGGCTGAGTGTCGTCGGAATCCTTTCAAGAACGGAATCGAGCAATCGACGGTTTGCGTCTCGATTCTGAACCCGCTCCTGCTCCCGGCGATTCCGTTCCTCTTCTCGCAACCGCTCGGCCGCTTCGTCTTCCGCACGATGGTCCGGGTTGCCATGCACTCCGCATTGCGGGTCGGCGCATACCTGAACAACTTCTCCGCGCTTTCCGGGTCCCTCTACCACGATTGCAGTGGTCGCCTTCGCGCATGGATTGGTCGGTTCGACGGCAGTGTACTCGTTCCGCGTCAATACCTTTTCACCGGATTTTCCGTTGCTGTGGTAGGCGTGCGTGATCTGCACCAACCCTTCTGTCCTCTGTTTCTCGCGAGCAATATGGGCGTCGATCTTCGACCGGAAGCACTCCCCGTCCAGGCACTTGTCATCCTGCTGGAAATCGTCGAATAACGCAGTATTCGCGCCAGTGCGCTTCAAACAGTTCACGCACGCTCCTGCGGCGGAAACCAGCTCAGAGTCCGCGCGGTCGAATACGGCATCGGCCAGCGTGAGCATCAGGTTATCTCGAATCCACTGCCCCAATTCCCGGGCAGAAATGGCCTGTTTCTCCTTCGTGCGCCAGTCCTCCCTGAACGTGGCGTTAAGCGCCTGGCGCTGCTGATCCTGTGGTAATCGCGCGATCAGCACCGCGTGCCCTGCCGTGATCTGGTTCGCCTGAAAAACCTCGGCGGCTTCCGGAATCAGTTCAGCCATGCGCAACCGCCCGTAAATGTGATTCACGGATCGGCCAGTTTTCAAGGCCAATGACGCGACGTCATAGCGTGGTTCGGAAGTCTCCAGCAGCGCACGATACGCCATCGCCTCCTGGTAGGGATGCACATCCTCCCGGATGGCATTCTCCACCAGTTGAAGCGTCAACGCCTCCGCGTCGGTCAGTCCGACGACGCGTGAGTGAACCGCGAATAACTCGGCCATCTGCGCCGCGCGAAACCTGCAGTTTGCCTTCATTAAAGCTGCGCCGGGGGTTCGTGGGAGACTCCCGCAATTGATCGAGGGCAAGGCTCCGAAAATCTGCTGTTACGGTCTGGATATGCATGTTCTTTTGTTGTCCTTTCGTTTTGAAGTGGGTTAGAGGGTCTCGGGTGACCGCAGCCCATCCTGACTGGCCCCGATGGCCGTCAGGACTTGAACCGCAGTGAACTGAATGAACTGAAGCGACTCGGAAAGCGTGGCTTTGTCGCCTCGCCAAAGCTGGATGTAATCGCTGGCGGCGGTGCCGGTTTCGAGTCCGACCGCATGGCAGACTACGAAAGCAACCGCCTCAGCCTCCGTCTCGCGAATGGTTGTTGTGGTTTTCGCTCGGCGTGTGCCCCTGTGGAGCAACTCATGGGCGCATTCGTGAGCGAGCACGCTAAATGTCTCGGCGGGAGACATTCCCGGCAACAGAACGATGCTTCCACCCTGTGACACTCCCTTAGCGGGGGCAATGCTGGTGCAGTATTCGAGCTTGATCCCGTTGGCGGCGACGAACTCCGTCAGGCGCTCGGTATAGTGCTGCGGGTCGCCTGAAACCGTGGCGAATGCGGGTAGCTCGTCGCCTTCCGTGTCGGCAACGTCGAAGACATACGCGGTGCGGAAGCCAAAGGCCCGCGTGTGTTCGTCTTCGGTCTCCACATCGTCGGTCCGCTTCTTGAAGACCATGGGAGCGAGAATCGCGATGCCCTTCGCCCCCTTGCGCACATGACGCCCCAACTTCCGCCACGAATGAAAACCGGCAACGTGAAGCCCCGGGACGTTGAAGCGCGATCAGCAGGCAGTTGTTCCAGCTATACCGATGGAAGCGGGACATTACGCTTAGGTAATTCACCAGCGCTTCGCTCTTCCCGCTTTCCAACGCGGCGGCGAGCTTGTTCAGCCCGTCTTCAGCCAACTGCCTGGCGTGATTGTTGCCCGTCTTCTCTGAGTGCGCCTGATTCGTTTCACGTGAAACAACTACTTTTGATTCAGCGGTTTGCATTGTCTTTCCCTTTCTCTCAGCGCGATGTTCTCGCGCGCCTGTGCCTCCGTTACGAGCAACAGCGCGGGGGGCCTCGGTCAAGGCCGCGACGCATGCCGCGCCCGGAGGGTCGGAGCGATAGCGGAGAGCCTTTACCGAGGCACGCGCTGGTGCAGCTTGAGGGCAAAGCAGGAAGACAGCCTTAGACGAAGGAACCACCAGGTCTTCGGGTAAAATCAAATCAGGTCACAGATGAAGCGACCCAGCATAATTACGACCCCGCATCCTACGCCCGAGGAAACGGCAAAACTGCTCGGGATTTCGAAGAAGGACGCTGACTTCGTTCGGGCGCTCGTCGACAAGTGGGCATCGAGCCCGGAGACCATCAGAGAATTCGGCGAGCCGCGCAACGGTCACACCTCCAACGGAAAACGAAGGAAACTGGCGGCGAAACGGATGCCACGAGAGAACGGTCATCGCTAACCGCCCGAATTCCCGGGCCGCATTCCTCAACATCCCCTACGACGAACAGTTCGGCGACTTGTACCTTGCCTACATCGCTGCCCTGACCGCCTATGGAATGACTCCACGCGCCACGTTGGAAATACCCGGCGGCGCACGGCGACTGGACCGGATTGTTGAGCTGATCGCAGGCTGCCGCTACTCATTTCATGACCTGTCCCGCGTTGAGATCGATCCGATCGACCCTCCCACGCACAGGCTAAACATGGCATTTGAGCTCGGTCTCACTTCGTATAGCTGCCGGGTCACGCGCGTGAGTTCAGGATTCGGAAGTACCAGGTGAACTCGGAGGCGGGTTAGACGATCAAAGGAACGAAAAGCGTCGAGAATCTCGGCAGGCTCGGGGACTGGCTCTAGTCGCAACGATGATCTGAATTCCATTTCCCGCGAAGAAGCATCGAGCATTTCATGAAGCGCGGTTCTCCAATAATCTGAACTCATTAGGGCACTGGCGTGCTCCGCAGCAACCAAATGTCGATCCAAGTAAAAGATCAGATAGATCGGTAATCCAACAGGAGGAGAAAACGCCGACACCGCATCGGACATCCCCTCGTCAGTAACGGTGACTCCGCTCTGCTCTGCAATAGACCGGATTAACCGCAAAGTGAAAATACGATGGGGTCCGATTGTGTTCTCTTCCGCCTCTCGAAGACTCCAGATAGTTCTTGTCCGTGGCCCTCGTACATCGCGATCAAATCGATTCGTCGCCGAATTTCGAAGAATCGTGACAATTTCATCGTCTGATTCAATGGGCTTCCCCATGAACGCCATCAGGGATGAATCGTCGCTCACATCCGACAGTCAATCTCAGCCGGACGTAAAGATCATCAATAATTGACGCAGCCGACCGTTCGGCACTTTTTATGCCCAGAGTGGACATGCAGTTAGCTATAGCATAGGGTCGATTACTCGCCCACAAACGCTGCAGCCTTTGAAGCTAAGCGGTCGAAGGCGGCGATTGCCTGTTCCAGATGCTCCTCCTTCGTGTCTTCGATTTTATTGTGGCTGATCCCGCGGAGGGACTGGACGAACATCATCACTGTCGGGATGCCGCAGCGGGCCACTTCGGCGGCGTCGTGAAGCGGGCCGGAGGTCAGACGGTGTGACGCGCCGGCGGTTTCGACGATGGCCTGTTCGCAAAGGTCGATCAACGCCGGATGGAAGGGGACGGGTTCGATGCTCCAGATCTTCGACCATTCGACGGTGCAACCTTCTTCCTCAGCGAAACGGCAGCTCGCCTCGTGCGCTTCGCCGTACATCTGAGCGAGAACACCAGCGTCGAGGTCGCGCTGATCCAGAGTGGTCTCGCAGCGCCCTACCACGGCGGTTACGATGCCGGGGAAAGTCTTGAGGCTGCCCATGGTGCAGACGGCGTCGGTGTGCCTGCGGGCGATGTGACGGATCTCAAGCGCGAGTTTGGCGGCAGCGGCGAGTGCGTCGCGGCGAGCGTTCATAGGGGTGGATCCGGAGTGCGCTTCCTGGCCGTGGAAGGTGATGGCCCAGCGCTCGACGCCTTTGGTGCCAAGCACGGCGCCAAGGGGCAGATTCATCGATTCAAGCACCGGCCCCTGTTCGATGTGGAGTTCGATATAGGCAGCGGCCGCCCTGCGTTCTCTTGCGGCTTCGGGGAAGCGATCGATATCGAAACCACAGCTTTTCACAGCGTCTTCCAGCCGGATGCCCTCGCGATCGGTGCGGGCACGGTCGGCCTCGATGCTGTGAGTTCCGGCGAAGGCGGAGGAGCCGAGAAGGCTGCGGCCGAAGCGGGCGCCCTCTTCGTCGGCAAAGTCGACGAGCCGGAGTGTGACCGGAGGGCAGCCGTTGAATTCCTCGGCGAAGCGGCGGAGGATCTCGAGGCCGGCGAGTACTCCCAGAGCGCCATCGAGCCAACCACCATTCGGAACGGAGTCGAGGTGACCTCCGATGAGGAGAGCTTTAGGGGATTCGCCCTCAAGAGTGACCCAACGGTTGCCAGCCGCGTCGAAGTGGGTTTCGACCGGAAGTTCCTGGAGTTTGGCTTCGAACCACTCCCGGGCCTTGAGCCACGTAGGAGTCCACGCCACCCGCTGGGCGCCATTCTGATCGGCCGTGAGGTCGCGGAGTTCCTTAAGTTCGGCGATGGTACGGGTTGGGTTCAGCATCTTCTTAAGAACCGGCCGTGTTTGCTATCGCCGACGAACACGCCGTCTTTAACCTGGACTTTGCCTCGCACCGTAACGACGGCCGGCCGCCCATCGATCTCGAAGCCTTCGAAGCCGCAGTAGTCGTTGTTCACGTGGTGGGTTTTGGCGGACAGCACGCCGCGGTAGTGCGGATCGAATATGACCAGGTCGGCATCGGAACCCACAGCTATGGTTCCTTTCCGGGGGAAGAGGCCGAAGATCTTTGCCGCGCGCGTGCAGGCGGCGTCGACGAAGCGGTGGATGTCGAGAGGTCCCCGGCTGACTCCGTAGGTGTAGAGGAGATTGACGCGTTCTTCAATGCCCGGAATACCGTTGGGGATTTGGGTGAAATCGTCTTTGCCGAGGAGTTTCTGCGCCACGTCGAAGGGGCAGTGGTCGGTGCCTACGGTGTCGATGAAGCCGGAGGCAAGGCCGTCCCAGAGGGGTTTCTGATTGCTCTTATCGCGCAGCGGCGGCGACATGACATGCTTGAGGCCTTCCACACCCGGGCGAGCCGCATAGCTGCTGTCGAGCAACAGGTGCGGAACAACGGATTCGACGAAGAGCTTCGTGCCGCGTTCACGGGCTCTGTTGGCGGCGCGCAGGGCGCGTTCGCAGGAGAGGTGTACAACGTAACCGGTGGCGCCGGTGTTTTCGAGGAAGGTGGCGAAGCGGTTTGTGCCTTCGGCTTCGACGGATTCGGGGCGGCTCGGCTCGTGCCATTCGGGGCCGGTCTTGCCCGCGGCGAGCAGTTCCCGCTGCAGGCGTCCCACCAGTTCGGCGTTCTCGCAGTGCGCGGTGACAACGACGCCGAGACGGCGTGCGAGAGTGAGCGTCTGGTACATCTCGGCGTCGTCTACGCCGAAGAAGTTCTTATAAGCGAGGAAGATTTTAAAAGACGTGATGCCGTCTTTGACAATGTGGGTGAGCTGCGATTCGGTGTGCGAGTCGAATCGGGTGACGGACATGTGGAAGCTGTAGTCGCAGGCGCTTCCGGCCGCGGCTTTGGCTTTCCAGAGTTCGTAACCCTCCAGCGCATCGTCATTGCGGTTCGGGCAGCACATTTCTATATAAGTGGTGGTGCCACCGATAAGCGCCGCGACGCCGGCGGTTTCATGCGTATCTTTGGCGAAGGTCGCCATGAAAGGCAGGTAAATGTGGACGTGGGGATCGATGAAGCCGGGGAATATCAAATGGTTTGCAGCATCGATGACTTCGGTTTCCGGCGGAACGGCGAGGTCATTGCCGATTGCGCTGATGGTTTCGCCGGCGATGTAGATATCGGCTTTTGAGCGTGCGTCGGCGGTGATGATTTCGCCGTTCTTAATGAGCAGGGGCACTTAGTGGATCTCGATGCCTTTCTCTTGTCGATATTTTTTCATGGCCTCCCAGTCGTTGGTGACTTCGGGTCGGGCCTGCGAGAGCTGATCCCAGGTGAAAGGGTCGCGGCCGGAGGGGAGTTCCACCATTTTGATGCAGTTCTCGACGGGGCAAACGTTATAGCAGAGGCGGCAGCCGACGCAGTCGGGTTCACGGACCACAGGTTGCAGCGCGCTGTCCCCGGCAACGACGCGATCGATGCACTGATGCGCGGTGTCGTTGCAGGCCACGTAACAAAGATTGCAGCGGATGCAGAGTTTCTCGTCGATGCGGGCGACGGCGCGAAAGGAGAGATCGAAGTCCTTGAATTCGGAGATGCGGTTGAGGCTTTTGCCTCGGAAATCGGCGATGGTCGCGAAGCCTTTGGAGTCCATCCAGTTTGAGAGGCCGTCGCAGAGGTCTTCGACGATGCGGAAGCCGTAATGCATGGCCGCGGTGCAGACCTGAAGGCTGGTGGCCCCGAGGAGAAGGAATTCGGCGGCATCGCGCCAGGTGGTGATGCCGCCCATGCCGGAAACAGGAGGCGCGGCCTGGGAGACGATTTCGTCCACGCCGAGCGCGGCAAGCATATTGAGCGCGATGGGCTTGACGGCGGGTCCCGCATAGCCGCCATGCCCGCCCTTGCCTCCGATGCTGGGGTTGATTTCGAGGGTGTCGAGATCGATTCCGATAATCGAATTGACGGTGTTGATAAGAGAGAGCGCCTGTGCGCCGCCGGCGAGGGCGGCTCGGGCGGGCATCACCACGTTGGTGACGTTGGGAGTGAGCTTGACGATCACGGGAATATGCGCGGCCTCGCGAACCCAGCGGGCGATCTGTTCGCAGTACTCGGGGATCTGGCCCACCGCCGCGCCCATGCCGCGCTCGCTCATGCCGTGGGGGCAGCCATAGTTGAGTTCGATGCCATCGGCCCCCGTGTCTTCGATTTGATGCACGATGTCGCGCCAGGCATCGGCGTTGGATTCGACCATGGCAGAGACGACGACGGCGCGGTCGGGCCAGGCGCGTTTGACATCGCGGATTTCGCGAAGGTTGAGTTCGAGCGGCCGGTCTGAGATGAGCTCGACATTGTTGATGGCGAGCATCCTGAGCGGGCCATAGTGCCAGGCTCCGTACCGATTGGAGACGTTGAGCACGGGAGCGCCGATAGTCTTCCAGACGGCGCCGCCCCAGCCGTACTCGAAGGCGCGGTGAACCTGAGCGCCGGAGTTGCTGGGCGGCGCGGAGGCGAGCCAGAAGGGGTTGGGAGAGCGGATGCCAGCGAAATCGATGCTGAGGTCAGCCATGGTTTATCTCGGAGTTGCCCACCTTCGCGTGGATGGCGGCGGCGGCGATTTTACCGTCCTGCACCGCCATGACCGTGGAAGCCGCGCCCTTGGCGCGAATGCAGTCGCCGCCTGCATAAATCTCGGGAATATTGGTATGCAGGGTGGAATCGACCTTGATGTAGCCGTGATCGGTTTCGAGTCCGAACCACTCGGCGATCGAGGTCTTTTTCTGGCCGATGGCTTTGATGATCAGGTCGGCGGGAATGGCGAAGGTGGATGACGGATCGGGAATGCGCATGCATTCAAGCGCGGTGACCTTTCCGCTATCGGCGTGCACGGCGACGGGCAGCGTGAGGAACTCAAAGCCGACCCCTTCTTTGCGGACGAATTGGTATTCGTGGGGATAGGCAGGCATATCCGGCTCGGTGCGGCGATAGACGATGGTGACACGGTCCGCGCCGGTGCGTCGCGCGATGGTAGCGCAATCGATGGCAGTATTGCCGGCGCCGATGACGAGAACGGTTCGCCCGGTCGGCAGGTCGGCAGGTTTAAGTTTGCTGGATTCGATATACCAGAGGCCGTCGACGATGTGTTCTTCGCCCGGGATGCCAAGCGCGGGAGAAGCGCCGAGGCCTGTGGCGACAAAAATCGCATCGAATTCATGAAGCAAACCGGAAGGCGGCAAATCGTGCCCCACCTCAACGCCTTCGACGATTGTTACCCCGAGGCGTTTGATCATCTCGACTTCCGCGAGAGCGATCTGAATGGGTTCGCGGAGACCGATGATGCCGTGGGTGGAAAGGCCTCCCGCGAGTTCCCGCTTTTCGAAAACCGTGACGGCGTGGCCTCGGCGCGCCAATTCACCGGCGCAGGACAGGCCAGCGGGGCCGGCTCCGATCACAGCGACCTTCCAGCCCGTGGAGGTGGCGGGCGGAAAGACGGTGATGCGGTTTTCATAGAGGTAGTCCATCGCATACCGCTGCAGTCGGCCGATCATGATGGGCTTGTGTTCGGAGTTGAGAACGCAGGCTCCCTCGCAAAGTTCCTGAACGGGACAGACGCGGGCGCAGGTGGCGCCGATCAGGTTCGATTCCAGGATCACGCGGGCAGACCCGATCAGATTTTCCGTGGCTATTTTTTTGATGAAGGCGGGGATGTCGATGTGGGTGGGGCAGGCCTGCGCGCACGGAGCATCGTAGCAGTAGACACAACGATTGGCTTCGACCAGCGCTTCGTGTCTGGTGAGCGGGGCGAATTGTTCGCCGAGGCCTGGCAACGCAGCGCTACTTACGGTCGACATAGAGTTCGGGTAAGGCTCCCATTGTGGCCGAGGCGGAGTGCATGAGTGCCGCGTAGACCGATCCGGAGGCGAAGAACCCTACGAACCAGGCGTAGTTGTAGAGCCAGCGAAGCGGTTCCACGACCAGTCCGACGAGGGCCACGGCGGCTCCCGCGACCAGCGCTGCAAGGGCGCGGTAATTGAACCCATTGCTGTATTCGTAAACTCCGTTGCGGATGTAGAGATCGTCGAGGCGGAGGCTGCGCCCGCGCACGATGTAGTAGTCGGCAATCATGACACCGGCGATGGGACCGAGCAGAGCCGAATAGCCGACCAGCCATCCGAAGACGTACGATTGAGCGGAAGCCATCAGCTTCCAGGGCATCATCAGCAGCCCTGTGACGCCGGTGATCAGGCCTCCCAGGCGGAAGGAGATGTAGCGCGGGGCGAGATTGGCGAAGTCGTTCGATGGCGACACAACATTGGCGGCGACGTTGGTGTTGAGGGTGGCGATAAGAATGGCGATGAGAGCAATGAGGGCTACGGGCGGCTGCTGAAAGCGTCCGATAAGCACGACGGGATCCCAGATCTGTTCGCCGAAAATGACAGCGGAGGCGGAGGTGACGGCGACGCCGATGAAGGAAAAGAGCGTCATGGCAGGCGGCAGACCGAGCGATTGCCCTATGATTTGCGCACGCTGCGACTTGGCGTAGCGAGTGAAATCCGGGATGTTGAGCGCGACGGTGGCCCAGAAACCAACCATGCCGGTGAGCGAGGGCACAAAGAATCGGAGGAACTCGGCGGTCGAATGGAAGCGGCTGGGCGCCCTGAGCACGGGCCCGATACCGCCGGCTTTTGAGGTGACCCAGAACAGGAGCAGGAGCAAAACGATGGTCATGAACGGAGCGCTGACGGCGTCGAGCTTCTTGATGATTTCGATGCCGCGCCAGACGACGTACATGTTGAGCAGCCAGAAGGCGAAAAAGCAGACCCAGCTCGTGGCGGGCGTTTCTGCCGCCGGCCACACGATGCGGAGCATGGAATAGATCGCCTGACCTCCGATCCAGGTTTGAATGCCGAACCAGCCGCAGGCCACGAGCGCGCGCAGCACGGCCGGAATGTTGGCGCCTTTGACCCCGAAGGACGCGCGCACCAGGACTGGGAACGGGATCCCATATTTGGTCCCCGCGTGCGCGTTGAGGACCATGGGCCCAAGAACGATCAGGTTGCCGAGAAGGATAGTCCCGACTGCCTGCCACCAGTTCATGCCGCCTGCAATCATGCCGGAGGCGAGCATGTAAGTGGGAATGCAGACGGACATGGCGATCCAAAGCGCCGCGTAATTGTAGATGCCCCAGGTGCGCTTCTCAGGCGGAATGGGAGCAAGGTCGCGGCTGTAGAGAGAGGGGTCGTAATTCACGCCGGAGCCGTCCCTGATCCCATTTGCTTGAGGCGATGATAGCGCAGGGTGGGTTTGCGGGTCAAAACCTCAGTCAAAATGCCAGCTTGAGCGCAAACTGTACCAGCCTCGGATTATTCACCGTGTAATTAATTACGGCGAATGTCGATGGAGAAGCAAAATCGGCCCCATATCCGTTCAACCCGGGCGCGCCAAACTGGGGGTGGTTAAACAAATTGAAAAATTCCGCCCTGAAATCCACCCGCATTCCCTCCCGCGGCACGAAATGCTTGATCACCGAGAAATCCGTGTTTACGAAATCGGGACCGGAGAGCGGTGTGCGATTCGCGTTGCCCAGCTGCCCGGCCGCCGGCTGCGTGAAGCACGCCGGATTGAACCATTCCGACAACCTCGGATTGCTCAACACCGGATTACAAATCTGATTCGGCCGAATCAGGCTTTGCGCATTCGTATTGAGGAAGCCCGCGCCCGACGTATTATTGCTGTCAACCACGAAGACCGGAAAACCGGACGAAGCCTTTTCAATCAGCGTCAATTCCCAGCCCCCGATCAGCGCGTTCGTCACGCCCGACGCGCTGCCCGCAAATTTCTGTCCTTTGCCGAACGGCAGCTGATAGAGAATGCTCGCCGTAAAATTATGATTTACGTTGATCTGCGAAAGCCCCCAGTCGAGACTCTGCCAGTTCGGCAGCGGAAAGTAGGTAGCCCCGATCACGCTTCCCAGCCCGTCGCTGAAGCCGGTGTCGTAAGCGCGCGCATATGTGTAGGCCACCAGCGCGTAAATGCCATTCTTGGCGCTCTTCGTCTCGGCTTTGACCTGTAGAGAATTGTAGTGCGCGATTCCGGCATCGTAAATACTGTCTATCTCGGAAAAGGGAAATGCCGGATAGGGAATCGGCAGCGCGCTCCCGTTGGCCGCGCATCCGAGTTTATAACCGGAGACCGTTCCGCATGCCGTCGGCGAGCTCACATTGATGTTGTTACCGAACTCCAGAATGTGGGACGCACGCGATCCCGCGTAACCGGTCGTCAGCACAATCTGCCCAGGCAGTTCCTGCTGCCCGTTTACGTTGAACTGCTGAACTCTGCCCTGTCTGAAGTTCCGGTCCTGAGCCTGAATGATGCCTTCGAAATCGGCCGGATTCGGCGGCGAACTATATACCTGAAATCCCTGCGACATGTTACCGCCCGCCTCGAACGATTCGGCATAATAGGGCGGATTCTGCCACAGCCGCTGCGCACCCATATTCCACGATGAATCGTGATAGATCCCGTAGCCCCCGCGAACTACGGTATTGCTTTTGCCGAAAGGCTTCCAGGCTGCGCCGACGCGCGGTTCCAGCGCCGTCAGGTCCATGTTGATGCCCGCGCTCGCCCCGACGCCGTTCTTTCCGGCAATCAGAAACATGCCGGTCGCGGGGTCGAAATCGGACATGCGATTCCCCACCTCGCTCTGCGGCGTCAGCAGCGCCCACGCCAGCCCCAGATTCACGGTCAGGTTCTTCGTGATCCGCCAGTCGTCCTGGATGTACGGCCGATACAGCTTCCACCGCCGCCCCGTATTCCCCCCGCCGAATTCCTGATCGTGCAACCCGATGGCCGTCCAGCCCGTCAACAGGTCCGCCGCCGCATCTCCCGTGAACTGGCCGCTCACAACCCAGAACCCGTTGGGAAAACCGACCGCCACCGTGTTCAGCTGATTGGCGCGCAGCGATGCGCCGATTCGAATGTTGTGCCGCCCGCGAACCAGATCAAGCGAGTCCGATGTCGTCCAGACATTCGTCCCTCCCACGAATGGCGTGTACCCGCGATCGCCCAGCGACCAGTAAGGGCTCGATAACTCGACCGACGTCAGACCGCAGCTGTTCCCACCCAAATCGGCATTCGGAATGCCGACGACGTTGGCGTAGCAACTGGCGTTTCCCTGCGAAGTGATGTAGTCGAAAATTCGGTTGAAGCCAAAGCTGAACTGGTTAATCGTGTTCGGCGAAAAGATGTGCGTCTCTGAGATCGCGGCGTTGCGTGCATGATTCGCGATGCTCTGGTTGCTGGCGAACGCCCCCTGTTCCGCGAACCCGGGCGCGCCGCCAGGCACGTACGACTCCGCCTGATCGTAACTGAAACGAGCGAACAGATTGTCTTTGGAGGAGAGATTGTCATCCAGCCGAATATCGAACTTCCCTTCGTCCAGAGTCCGGATCGGCTCGCTCACGTAGTTGTAGCCCAGTGCCGGATTGTTGGCATTCGGCAACGGATACAGATTAATCAGCTTCTGGCCGATAGGACTGATCAGGCTCTTCGGAATCAGGTTGCAGGGAGTTCCGCCGGATTGGCTGCCGTCCGCCGCCGTCGGCGCGGCAGCCCCGCCGATGCAGGTAAGAGGGGCGCCGGAACTCGACGTGGGATTCGTCAGCTTGATCGTATTCGGCTGCCCGAAAGCATCGTGGCTGAAGTCGCCGTTACGCATGGCCGTAGTAGGCATGACTCCGGTAAACGGAATGCCGTGGCGCTGATATTTCTCCTCGTAATCCGCAAAGAAAAATACTTTCTCTTTTTTGATCGGGCCGCCGATCGCCGCGCCAAACTGATTCAGATTGAATTTTTCGGTCGACGTGGCAAAGAAACTTTTCGCATCCAGATCCGTATTACGCAGGAATTCGAAGAAAGTGCCGTGGAACTGATCGGTTCCGGATTTGGTGGTGACCAGAACGGTCGGGCCGCCGCGCGTTCCCCATTCCGCGGAGTAGGTGTATGTCAGCACCTTGAATTCCTGGATCGAATCGATAGAAGACAGGATGCCGATCGCGCCGGAGGTGAGTTCGTTATTATCTACGCCATCGAGCAGCCAGTCCGTGCTGTTCGCCCGCGACCCGCCGACCGACAGGGAATACGAACCGCGCGCGGATGCTTCGCTGCTCGGACCGCCATTGAAGAAGCTGTTGGGATTAGTTTCCTGCGTAGCCCCCGCCGTCAGCGTGGCCAGCTGCACGAAGTCCCGCCCGTTCAGCGGAAGGTCATTCACTTCCTGCGACGTAATCACCTGTCCCAGACTGGCATCGGAGGACTGGACCGCCACTACGGTCGCCTGAACCTCGACGGAGGTCTGAACCGTCGCGGGCGACAGCTTGAAATCCAGTTCACGATGCTCATCCACCTGCAGCCTTATATCTTTTGTCTCGGCCGTCTGGAAACCCGCGAGTTGCACCTTGACGTCGTAGCTGCCGACGCCGAGGAGGGGAGCAACGTATTCCCCCTGGTCGTTTGTCGTTGAGGTGCGGGTGAGTCCGGTGGCGGGCGCGGTGATGGTGACGGCGGCGTGCGGCACCACAGCGCCGGCAGAATCCGTCACTGTCCCCGAGATGCTTCCCGTTGCCTGCGCATGGAGCGACGGACAGATGAAAAACGCGCACAACGCGAGAGAAAACTGAGCGGCGGATAGTCCCCGGTCGACACGAGCCATAAACAACCTCTTGAATAGTGCGGGAATTGTTCGAGCAGTGCCTGGCTCTGAACGGACGAGGTTCAGTTCTAACCATCAGACGATACGGTTGATGTTCAGTCTCGTCCTTTAGCCATGGGTTTGTCAAGGTGTGATAGACATTACGCCAATGCCGCGGTCGCGCGATATCGTTTCCATGCTTCCATCATCCGGTTTCTGCGTGGCCCTGCGCAAACCTTCGCCTGCACCGCGGCCGTTATCGTATGCGGTTTGCTGACCTTGTGGCGTCCCTCCAGACCCCCGATGCCGTTCTTTTCAAACCGCGCTTTCCATGGCGCAATCGTCGGCCGCGAGGTATTCAGTTCAACTTCAATCGCCAGAATCAATGACGCCACAAATACGTCCCTCACAGGCCACGTTGCGATCTCGACCACCGCGTCAGTTCCTCACGTTCGCCGTCAGTCAGTTGCCGCAACCTTCCATAGCCTCCCACAAGAGCCAGGCGTTTGGAAACATCAAATGATTACAGGATCAACGGGACGGTCCACTACCGCGCCCTTGCGAACCTGGTAACTTTGTGGGGGGCGCACCGTGCAGATCCACCTGATTGATGGCACCTACGAGCTGTTCCGGCACTATTACGCGCTCCCGTCAGCACGGGATCGCGATGGCTGCGATGTCGCGGCTGTCCGAGGCGTGCTGGCATCTTTGCTGGGCATGATCCGCGAAGGCGCCACACACATTGCCGTCGCAACCGATCATGTGATCGAATCGTTCCGCAATCGATTGTGGCCGGGATACAAGACCGGCGAAGGCATCGAACAGGACCTCCTCGATCAGTTCTCCCTTTTGGAAGAGACTCTTTCGGCCGCCGGCATTGTGGTCTGGCCAATGATTGAGTTTGAGGCCGACGACGCCTTGGCCGCGGCGGCGACAGCGGCGGATCGCGACCCGCGTGTCGAACGTGTAGTCATCTGCACGCCGGACAAGGATCTCGCCCAGTGCGTGCGCGGCACGCGCATCGTGCAACTGAACCGGAGGACGCGCGTCATCCTCGACGAGGAGGGCGTGCTCCGAAAATTCGGCGTTTCGCCGGCGTCGATCCCCGACTACCTCGCGCTCGTGGGCGACACTGCGGACGGGTATCCAGGCCTGCCGGGCTGGGGAGCGAAGTCGACAGCCGCAGTGCTCGCGAAATTCACCCATATTGAATCGATCCCGGCAGACTGGCGCGAATGGCGCGTCAACGCCGCCAACGCGAGTGCCCTCGCATCCACCCTTGCACAGGAACGAGACCATGCGTTGTTATTCCGAAGGCTGGCCACGCTCCGCACCGACATCCCCCTGTTTAACGACGTGGACGAACTTGCGTGGAACGGCCCGACTCCGGCGTTCGACGCGTTCGGGGCGAGATTCGATGCTGCGATAACTCAGCCGATGCTTCGAAAACGCTCTACCAGTTCGGAAACTTGATGATGTTCGCTGAACGCGTTTGTGTGAGATCGTATCGCATTCGTTAGTCCATAACAGAGCTTTCCTTCCATAGCATCCCCTTTCAGGCCAGTTTCGTTAACAGCCACCTATTCACCGGGGATGTGGTCGTACATCCTGTCCCAGTGCTCAAGGATGTTATGCAGGACTACACTGCCGCAAAGCCATGCAGACTCAAGCGCAAGCGTGCCGCCTCCAACATAGTGCCCGTTCAGCGATTCAACGGCGGTGCCACTGGGCGATTGCATGGAAAAGTTGCTTGCCGTGCGCAGCACCATCACTCGATTGATGTCGACGCGATGAATTCTGTCCAGCCGCTCCAGCGAATTCATGAAGCCGGAATCCTCCATCTCAGTCATCGCGAATGTTCCCTTGCCGCCGGTATAGACGTGGACAAAGTCCCTGGCGAACTGGGTCAGGATTTTTCCATGCCAATAATGGTCGGATGCGTAGTCGTCACCTATAAGAACAAAAGGTGGCATCATGGCCTTGGGATAACCTGTATAGGCGCTGCGAAGCGCGGCCACAGCAGGGTCGTCCGGCAGTTTCAATTCGTGTGTCTGCCCGAAGGCCCAGGCGGTAAGTTTGGGATTGATCGCAAAGACATTGTTGCCAGGCCGAACCGTTGTTGGATTCGGCGCCGTGGCGCCATTAGGGAAGAGGCCATAAGGCCAGTCCGCGGGTGCTTCACGAATATCGATCTCCTTCAGCACATCGCCCACGACAAAGTCGGCCCAGGCGGCGGAGCCGATGGAGGCCTGTAGTGGATCGACGCCGGCAATGCCGTTGATAATGAAGTATGCGTGGGTCAGATCGAAGCGCTGGTCCAGGCCGAGCACCATTGTTGACGCAGAGGAGTTGAGCAGGGATGTGCCGCTGACCATGCCAAGTACGGTGTGCTCGGCATTGGCGTGCAGCGGCAGTGTCACGCCGGGGAGGTTGATGGACTCGGTGAGATGGTCGCGTTCAGCCCAGCGATTAAACTCACTTGGAAACGTGGCGATGATGACCGCGCGGATTCGCCAGGGCTTCGCCGCGACCGGAACCTGCGGTTGAGATCGAATCGGGGCAAAGACAGAAGCTGTCAACAGCAGTACAAGAAAGGCGGCACGGGTGGGAACACAAGAGATAGCTAAGCGCACATATCACTCCTTCTATTGCGGGATTTCCGCAAAAATTCACCCACGTGCATCGTCTTAAATGAATCGTCCTGGGTACAACGATTGGTTGTCACTTTGGCGGCGCGAAGACACCTTGAGTTGCGGGGCCAGAAGTTTCGATCGTGTACAGGGCAGAAATCCCCCCACGATTCTGGTCTGCGGCAATAACCCGATGGGCCCGGCAAGCGGCAGAATGATGTTGCCGCAACGGCATCGATCATTGTCTCCTCTGGGGATTCGCCGATACAAGACCTCACCCAGGCCGTCTTGACCGAGAGGTGACTGAGTTCAGCATCTGCACCCGGTTTAAAGGCGCAGACTCAAGTAGTTGGTTAACACCACGCTTAATGCCGGGTGAGGATTTCGTCAGACGCCTGTCCAGTTCGGCCCGAAGTTCCGCGATTCCTTTGGTTTCCAGAATCCTCCACAACTCGGCGGGCTGCATTCCGACTATTCTCCGATCTCCATCGAGTCGCTTCATGAATATGCTGGCGGCTTCCTGCTTCCGTTCGTTCTCGCGTTCAAGCGTGCCCGACGGAACTGTTTCGTCAAACTTCATTCGGATCTCCTGAAATTTGGACTGAAAACAACGGGGTAAGGTTCTTGCTCGTGGACGGAGGAGCTGAAGCGGGCGCCAGGGCAGGAAACGCCCTGGGAAGACCCAAACTGCTTTCGAATTGTAGCATACGAATTTCCCGCATACTTGGCTGAGGATACTCTGCCCTACGTCTTACTTCCGATATAAATGAAACGGACGATCAGCAGCGTCGCCAGCAAATATGCGGCCCATGGGACTTGCCTCCCCCGCCCGCTGGCCAGATGAATCAATACATAAGATGTAATGCCCCAGGCCAGACCGTTGGCAATGCTGAAAGTTAAAGGTATTGTCACCAGCGTCAGAAATGCCGGAAAGGCGATGCACGCGTCCTCCCAGGGTATTTCCGCCACGGATGAGATCATCAGGCTGCCGACCACAACCAGCGCGGGCGCGGTTGCCGCCGAGGGTACCGCTCCGATGAGTGGCGCAACGAACAACGTCGCGATGAAGAACACTCCCGTGACGATCGACGTAACGCCGGTTCTCCCGCCGGCAGCTACTCCGGCTGCACACTCAATGTAGCTCACCACCGTTGTAGTGCCGAGCAGCGATCCCGCAATAGTGGCGGTGGCATCCGTGAATAGTATCCGATTGACGCGCGGAATTCGATTGCCGTCTTCGATCAACCCCGCCTTCTTAGTGACCGCCATCAGTGTGCCGATGTTATCGAACAGATCTACAAAGAGGAAGACGAAGACGATCTCGAGAAGACCGAGTCCCATCGCCGACCGGATATTCAGGTGGAGCATGGTGCCGGAAATGTCACTCCAACTGTAGGACTGCGGCTGCCAATGAACCAGTCCCGCTGCCGCGCCGACGGCGGTGGTGGAAAGAATGCCGAGCAGGATCGCCGCCCGCACCTTCCATGCCTGCAGGGTGGCAATCAACAATATGCCAAAAACAGCCAACGCTACGTTAGGATCGCGCAGGTTTCCCATGGAAACGATCGTCGCCGGATCGGCCCTCACGATGCCCGCGTTTCGCAACCCGATGAAGGCGATAAAAAGACCGATGCCCGCGCTGACCGCGGCGTACAATGCCGGAGGAATGGACGCGATAATCAACTGCCGGACGCCCAGAACCGTAAGGACCAGAAACACTACTCCCGAGAGGAATACAGCGCCCAGCGCCGTCTGCCACGGCACGCCCATCCCCTTGACCACCGAGTACGTAAAATAGGCGTTCAGTCCCATGCCGGGGGCAAGCGCGATGGGGTAGCGTGCAAATGCCCCCATCAAAATGGTGCCGAACGCGGCCGCCAGACAGGTGGCCGCGAATACCGCCGGAACCGGCATCCCGGCGTCTTTGAGGATGGAGGGATTGACGAACACGATGTACGCCATCGTGATAAAGGTCGTAATTCCCGCCAGAATCTCGGTCTTCCAGGTTGTGTTCAGTTTCCCGAATTCAAAATAGCGCTCGATCGGCGCCAGAACCCGTCCAGACAAGTCTGCCCTCCTGTGTGAAGCATTCAGTTTACTCGGGTACTTAAAGTGATCGAAAACGCACAGAACCATCACCACGAAGGTGATGGTTCTATTTGGATTCGCGCGCTTTTTCCGGGGAAGATCAGAACCGGTACTTCACGGAGAATTGCGTTTCGAACGGCGTGCCGGGAACATTCAACTTATCGAAGCTCGATATGTTGACCGTCGTATTGGTGGTAGTAAAGTTGGAGGCGTTGGTGATGTTAAAGAAATCCACGGCCGGCGATATTACATTGCGGTCGCCATGGACATGAAACTCTTTCATCAGACGCATATTCCAGTTAAAGAATCGGGGCTGCCGATAGAAGTCGAACGGCTGGACAACTCCGTTGGTGTAAAGACGATCGTTGAAGTTGCCGTCACCGTTCGCATCATTCGACAGCGTTCCGTTGAAGGGGAGCCCCGTCTGGAAAGTAACGATCTGCGACATGACGACTCCGTATGGCAGCCTGAAGACGTTGCTCAATACGGCGCGATGGCGGATGTCGGTCGCCGAATATCCGAAGTCGTTCCTCTTATTGAAGTTGTCCTGCGTGTTCACCGTCCACACATTGTCAAAGGACGTGCCCGCGTCATCCCGGTTATGTGCGTAGGTGTAATTAGCCTGAAGCTGATAATACCTGGTCATCCTTCTCTTAACCGAGAAAATGAGGGCATTGTACGTTGCACGCGACGACGATTCGATAATTCGAATCTGGTTGAAGTTCATATCGGGACGCACGAGGTTGCTGTAGAGGGGCCGGCCGTTCGCATCGGTTGTCGTCGACGGGAACAGGTTGACGTTCCGCATCAGGTCGCCATGAACGGTGTTGCTCATAATCAAGTCGACCCCAACCGTCAGATTTTTGGCCACTTCCTGCTCCACCCCTCCAGTCCACTGAAGTGTCCGGGGAGCTTCGAAGTTGGAAGCGAAATACGTCATATTCAACAGCGGAATCGCGGCCGCGGGAAGACTGCTGAAACCGCTGAAAATATTTGGAAACGTGGGGATCAGGTTGCCTCCTGCGCCCGCGGGTGTCAGGGTAATCGTGGAACCCGTAGTGGCATCGGTATCGAAAGCCCGAATTAAATCCTGACCGTTGGTGTAAGAGTAGAAGTATCCGGCGCCAACTCGAATTACCGTCTTGCCTTTTCCGAGCGGGTCCCAGGTTATGCCCAGCCGGGGCGCGGGGTTCTTCAGCTCGTTGGGAATATGACCGCTTGCCGGCCAAAGGGGGTTGGTCTTGGCCTGCGGATTCCACTGCCCCTCCCATCGAAAGCCGTAGGTTAGCGTCAGGGTCTTGGTGGCGCGCCAGGTATCCTGCGCATAAAATGCCAGCAGGTGATTGTCGAACTTCGTGGTGGCGGCCTGAACCACCGTTTCGCCGGCTATCAGCGGCACGTACTGATTAAATGATGACGCGGCGCCGGAGATAAAGTTAGCCAGGCTCGTGTAGGTGAACAATCCATTCGGGTCGGAGGCGTAATACTGATCCAGACCCGTGCGATTGAAATCGCCGCCGAACTTGAAGGAGTGGCTGCCCAGGAGATAACTGAAACCGTCGGAGACCTCCACGCGGTTCTGATAGAACGGATTCTGCTGGGACGACACGCCGCCAATGCTGTAGCTCGTACCGTTGTCGATAACAGTCGCGGCCGGAAAACCAACACCCATCGGATTGCTCACGATAGGCTGGTTATCGCGGGAAATTTCCACGCGCAGCTCATTCAGCTTTTTGCCGAAGATCGTGGTGTAAGCTGCCATCTCGTTATACACGTAACCCGTCTGGCTGCGCTCCGTTCCTACGGCGGCGTTGGGATTGGTGCTGATATTATTCTGGCTTCCATTCACATAATTAAAACGCCCGGTCAACTGCTGGCTGGAGCTGATGTTATAGTCGATCTTCCCAAATACGTTTTCGCCGTTATTCGTCGACTGAAATGTGCCGGTCTGATTGGCCAGATTCAACTTTGGATCGACCTGCGCCACCGCCTGAATCAACGAGGTCGGGAGGCTGAGGAAGAGCGGAATAGTTTGCAACTGCTGATCGTAAGCCGCAAAGAAAAACAATTTGTCTTTCTTGATCGGACCGCCAACGACTCCGCCGAATTGCTGCCTGCGGAAATTTAAAGGACGGCCCAGAGCGTCGTCTGTCGCCAGATCGTTATTCGTGAAATAGTAGAATGCGTCGCCGTGGAACGTGTTGCCGCCCGACTTGGTAACCACGTTGATTCGTCCCCCCTCGGATCGTCCGAATTCCGGGGCAAATCCCCCCTGAATCACCTCGAACTCCTGCACCGCGTCCTCGCTCAGGATGTAAGGGGAGACAGCGCCGGTTTCGATACCGCGGAATGGCGCGGAATAATCCATACCGTCCATAGAAAGGCCAGTCGTCTGCGGGCTGCCGCCGCCGACGGAGATGTTGTTTCCGGTACTTGTCGACACGCTTAAGACAGTGGGCGCGAGCGCGGAGAAATTCGTAAAGTCGCGGCCATTGATCGGCAGGTACTCGACCGACTCCCTGTCGACCACTGTGGTGCGGTCATACCGGGTTGTTTCCACGGGCGGCGCCTCGGCTGTGACTTGCACGGTAGACGAGACAGTCGCCAGCTTCATAGCTATATCGAGCGACACCTCTTGCCCGACGCCTAAATGGATGCCGGTCTGCTTCATGACCGCAAACCCGGGCGCCTCTACCGTCACCGAATAATCGCCGATGGGCAGGAGTTGCGCCCGATAGATTCCACGTTCGTTAGCGGCGACACTCCGCTTGAGACCCGTACCCACAT
The DNA here is from genome assembly GCA_963719785.1 of Terriglobia bacterium. Classification (GTDB taxonomy): domain Bacteria; phylum Acidobacteriota; class Terriglobia; order Bryobacterales; family Bryobacteraceae; genus BOG-234. The sequence goes on along the minus strand of CAVRCX010000010.1, from coordinate 161,662 downwards.
TCTCTATTTCTATTACCGGCCCGGCGATGGAAGCTCCGTTGGGGTCTGTGATCACACCCGTCAGAACAGCTGTCGCAGCTTCCTGGGCCCAGATGCCAGGCGCCGCCACCAACACGGTTACAAGACTGACAAGAAAACTGCGCTTCATTTATTCGTTCCCCCTGATTGATTTGGATTCAGAAATATACACAAACCGGGTGCGGAACTACCAACTACCGACGATATGCGCGTCCTGTCTGACTGGGACTTCGCCCTGAACGCATAGGCTTGAAATTCCGACTGCTGCCGAAGAAACGCCAAACGGGGCGTTTGAATTGCGGAGACTAACTCACCAGCTCTTTTACAACGCGGCCGGACAGATCCGTGAGGCGATAATCCCTGCCGGCGTGGCGGAATGTCAGCTTGGTATGATCGAGGCCGAGCTGATAAAGCAAAGTGGCCTGCAGATCGTGTATGTGAACCGGATTCGACGCGATCTTCAAACCATAATCGTCGGTCGAGCCGTAAACCAGGCCGCCTTTGAAACCGCCCCCGGCAACCCACGAGGAATAAGCGGCGGACCAGTGCCGGCGCCCTTCCTCATCGGGAGAATCGTCGGCGGGATTGCGTCCGAACTCCGTGGTCCACACCACCAGCGTGTCGTCCAGCATACCGCGCGATTTGAGATCTTTGATCAGTCCCGCGATTGGCTGATCGGTCTTTTTGGCCAAAGGCTGATGCATGCGGATGTTGAGGTGGGCATCCCAGTTAGTGTACTTATCGACGCCGCCGTGAATCAGCTCGATGAAGCGCACCCCGCGTTCGGCCAAGCGCCGCGAAACCAGGCAACTCCAGCCAAAGCCTTTTTTAGTGTTGCGATCGATCCCGTACAACGCAAGAGTGGCATCGGACTCCTGCGAAATATCGAAGACTTCCGGAGCTTCGCGCTGCATCCCATAAGCGGTCTCAAAGGTCTTGATACGGGTGGCTAACATTTTGTCCGCATCATGCTCGGCCAGATTGCGCTTGTTGAAGAAATTGATTAACCCGAGATCCATGTCCTGAATGTCGGCGCTGGCCCGGCGCGTAATATTGGGAATGGCTTCCTGTCCCGGGATCACGCGCACGCCCTGATGGAATGCGGGCAGGAAATTCGAATCCCATATGTCAGTGCCGCCATACGGCACTTCGGGCGCGAGCACCATGTAGGAGGGCAGCTCCTTACTCATAGTTCCGAGTCCATAGCTGACCCATGAGCCCATGCTCGGACGGGGCTGAACGGTGGAGCCTCCGTGGATCTGCAACGCGGCCTGAGAGTGATTGGGAATATCGTTATACAGGGAACGGATCAAACAGATGTCTTCCATGCAGGCGCCGACATTGGGGAACAGTTCGGTCACTTCCGCTTCGGCCTTTGAGTAGCGTTTGGCCGCGAACGGGCTGCCATGCAGAAAACCCTTTTCGTATTGCTTGTGATGGTCTTCGACCAGCCGTGGTTTGGGATCGAAGGTGTCGACGTGCGAGGCGCCCCCACTCATGTAAAGGAAAATTACCCGTTTTGCTTTGGCCGGGAACATCGGCGCTTTGGGGGCCAGCGGATCTGCGGAAGCAGCCGCAACGGGAGTTGTTTCGGCGCCCAGCATTTCTTTTAACATGGCGGGCAGCAGCATTGAGGCTCCCGCCAGCGATTGCATTGCAACGCGCCGTGTAGGTATATTTTTGTTCGTAAACATGACTGATCGGAATCTCCTTTTTATTCGACAAACATGAATTCATTACTGGCGAACATTGCTCTGATCAGTTCGGCCAGTGCCTTTTGTTTCGCCTCCGCTGCGGCGGCCTCGCGGGTGGCCAGGAAGTCGGAAGCATTATGCAGGAATTCGAGAGACCGGTCGAGTTCAACTGCCGTTGCGGGCCGTCCCCAGATCGTCAGAGACGCCTGCTGAATCGAGGATTTCTCATTGGCCGTGCCTAGTTTGGCGGCAAGGTTCTTCGCGCAACGCTCGGGAAATGGACCGTTCAGAAAATACAGCGCCTGCAGCGGTGTCAAACTGCTGCTGCGCTGCTCGGTACTCACGTTGGTGTTGGGTCCGTCGAAGATCGTGAAGTATGTTCCACGAATGCTTCGCAAAACCAACGTATACACGGTACGGCGGTCGCTTTCGTACTGCTTCGGATCGGGCTCGAATGAATTCTGCTCTTCATAGTTCCATTGCGATTCCGGGGGAAAATTGAACTCAGGCGCCGGACTGCGATCCAGTAGCCCGGCATCGAAAAGAAGCGAATCCCGGATCTCTTCAGCATCGAGGCGGGTGCGCGAATGTCTCCAGAAATAGCGGTTGTCCGGATCGATTTCTTCGTTCGCACGCGAATCGGCCGTAGAGAGCTGATAAGCATGCGACATCATGATTTCCTTCTGGAGTTTCTTGATCGACCAGCCATTCGCCGTGAAGCTGGTGGCCAGGTAATCGAGCAGCGCCTGGTCGCTGGGGGCTTCGCCCCGCGTGCCGAAATCGTTAGCGGTCGCAACCAGTCCCCGTCCGAAATGTCCCTGCCAGATCCGGTTCACGATCACGCGAGCCGTCAAAGGATTATCTTTGCTGGCAAGCCAATTCGCCAACTCCATGCGTCCGCTTCCTTTGATATCGGACGGGAACGCTCCGCCACCCAACACCTGCAGAGTCCCGCGAGGCACTTCGTCTCCCAGATTCTTGGGATCGCCATAGTGCTGAATTTTGGCATTTTCGGGCTTGGGATCTTCGAAGACGGCATAAGCGGATTCGCCAAGGTCCGGCGCGTGCTCATAGAGGTGCATACGGCGTGCCTGTAACTGCGGATTCACGTCGTCGTAAGTGCCGGGCAGGCGCAGCACCGCGGTAATAGCATCCTGAATCGGCTTGAGTTGTGTCTGAAACGTCTTATAGTCCTCACGTTCGAGGGCCTTTGGGTCGCGATAGGTAAAATCCTTTTGGTAACGGATGCCCGCGCCGCCTCCGTTGGGATAGCCCACGCTGTTCAGGATTCCATACATCGCATAGTAGTCGGAAGTCGGGATGGGATCGAACTTATGATCGTGGCAGCGCGCGCAGCCAACTGTCAGACCGAGAAACGCCGAACCCACGTTGTCCACGGCGTCGGCGACGAAGGCCGGTTTTCCATCGACTCGATTGGTGCCCGCCAGATAGCCAGTTGCCACAATGTGCTCCCAGTGCTCGGGTTCGGATTGCGACGGCAGCAAATCGCCGGCAAGCTGCTCGCGGATAAATTCATCGTAAGGCTTGTCGGTATTAAACGACTTGATTACATAGTCCCGGTACTTGGCTAACTGCCGGACCGGATAATCCCCACCCGCGCCGTTAGTATCCGCGTAGCGCACCACATCCAGCCATTTGCGGCCCCAGCGTTCGCCATAGGAATCCGAGGCGAGCAGCCGGTCCACTAGTTTCTCCCACGCATTCGGCGATTTGTCGTCGAGGAATGCCTGCACTTCCTCGGGCGTCGGCGGCAACCCCGTGAGGTCGTAAGTAGCGCGGCGAATCAAAGTCCGCTTATCCGCGTCACCCACCGCTTTCAGATGCTTCTCTTCCAGTTTGGCAAGGACGAAATGGTCGATGGCGTTCTTAGCCCAGACTGAATTAGTTGTCGGAACGGGCGGGGCCTGCGGAGGACGGAACGACCAGAAAGTCCTTTGCGCATCCGTGATCTTGACCAGAGACTTGGGTGCGGTCTTGGGGTATAACGCGCCATCAGTTATCCATTGCTCAAGTATCGCGACTTCGTCGGCACTGATGGGCCCCGCCGGCGGCATTTGCAATCTCTTGTCGTAACGCACGGCCGCAATCAGAAGACTCGATTCAGGATGGCCGGGAACCACGACCGGTCCGTCCTTGCCACCTTGCATCACACCTGCCTGAGAATCGAGGCGCAGGCCGCCTTTGGCGGCAGTGGAGTGACACATGAAGCAATTCTTCGTCAGTAACGGCCTTACTTTGCTTTCAAAGAAGATCTCCTGGTCGTGAGTCATGGGCTTATCCGACACAGTCACGGTGTCTGCCGGCATGGGCGGCTTCGCCGGAGCCTTGGCGGTTGTTACAGGCGCGGCGGCTTTCACTGGCGCTGCCGGCGCAACGGGAGCGGCTGTGGTTGGCTGAACTGATGCCGTTGAGCTAACTGCCGGAGAGGCGGTGTTGCCCTGCAATATCCAATTACGGATCACCGCGGCGTCTTCGTCGGGGATCTTACCCTTGGTCGGCGGCATTTTGAGGTCGGGATCTCCGTAGGAAATCGCCTTGATAATGTTGCTGTGTTCCGGGTCCCCCATCACTACCGGGGCGCCGCGCTCGCCGCCTGCCATGAAGGATTCAAATGTATCCATGCGGAAGCCGCCGGCATGTCCTCCCGAGGTGTGGCATCCCGCACAATCGCGGTTCAGCACAGGTTGCAGATCCCGTTCGAAAGACGCCTTTGCTGCGGTTTGCGAATATGCGGGGCCAACCAATGCCAATGCCGCGGCAGCGGTAACAATACAATTCTGCAGCTTGTGTTCGAAATTAAATGAAATGTCCATCTGACTGTCTCGACTTGCAATTTGCTGAAAATAAAGTTAAAGAGCTGGGGAACCGGCTGAAGATTGCCGTACCGGATAGCGACTCGGCTCGATCTTGTTCCTGCGCGGGTCAACACCACGCGGGCCGGAATTCAGAGGAGGGACTTTCCCTGGGCAGGGTCCTTCGGGAGTTTTAGAAAACTACGGGGCTCTTCTTGGAGACTTGGACTTGAAGTCAGTATCGATCAGACTGGTACCAATTGTCAATAATCGTTAGAAAATCACTTGCTGCCCACTTGAACTTTAAGGGTAAGAACGGGCGCTATTATACTGTTGTGAAGGGACTTAACAGCCATTCCCGGTCCCGCATGTCGTCGCCAAATCCGTATTTATTCGTTCGGGCAATTCTTTTATCGCAGGATGTCCGGACGCCACTCGATATGTTGACGCTTTCATTCTGTTTCAGTTATAGTCTTCTACAGTTCCCGCGGTGCAGCGGAACGTCCCTTCGAGTCTCCCCGTCGAAGATTGTTTACTCTCGGTTGAACGATTTTCGCTGTTTTTTCAGGACAAGACTTGAGACAAGTTATACCCCATCCGGAGACTGCCCTCGATTTAACCCGCAGGGGAGCGTTGCAGGTTGCCCTGAGCTGCGCCCTGGTCAGTGCGGCGACAGCTGCGCCGGATGAGGAGAATATCTCTTTCGCCATCATCAACAGGGACAGGAAGTGGCTGGATCTCGAGTCTCTGGCCACCCTGGAGCGCACCTTCACAATTGACACACCGATAGGTAAGAGCCCGACCATTCGCAAACTACGTTATAACGGAGTGCCGTTCTATTACGTGACCCGTTATGGTGACGTGGGCAGCGGTGAAATCGCCGCCACCGACGATGAATCGTTCCCGGGCGAACGAAGCGTCCAACTCTGGGTGACGCTCATGACGCTCGGGGTAAGGAATGTTCTGCACGGGAATCTGATTGGCGCGATCGACAGCGCTCTTAACCTCGAGGATGTCGTCATTGTGGACGACTTCATCGATCTTAAACCCAATCATCCGCAGTCGGTGCTTCCATATTTTTTCAAGGGTAAGCAGTTTACGGACTGGAAACGCTGGGGGACACGCATGAATCCCGTCTTGTGCCCGGATCTCAGGCGGGCGCTTTACGATGAGGCGATCGTCAACCACCACGCCGGCGTCCACTATGGGGGAACGCTGGCGCAGACGCATACCGACCGCTGGGAGACGCCCGCCGAAGTACGCATGTTGAAGAACATGGGCGCCACCGTGACCTGCACGCTCGATGGTACTTATATAGTCTATGCAAAGCAGGCCGGAATCCACTATGCGACGCTCCAGTATGTATTGAATTACGGGGAGGGATTGCGGCCCAACGATGTGCCGATGATTTCGGAGACGGGCTCGCGAAATGTCGCCGTATCGATGCGCAAGACGCTGCTCGACACGATCGCGGCGCTTAAAGGCTTCAAGCACGAATGCGAGTGTTTCCGTTTGCAGGAAGAACGGTATCGGGCCATTTTTCCGATGACCGCGCCATAAGAAATGCAGTCATGACGGGTGCCACTGACGACTTCGGCTTCACTCTGAATGGCGAGTCCGTGCGCGTGAGCGGTCTTGTCCCCCAGGTCACACTTCTCGATTACGTTCGTCTGCGCGGCTTGACCGGCGCCAAGGAGGGCTGCGCGGAAGGCGAATGTGGCGCGTGCGCCCTTCTGCTTACCAAAGCGGGCCCGCATGGAACCTTTTATCAGGCCGTCAACAGCTGCCTGATTCCGCTGCCCGCCGTGGCGGGACAAGAGGTCTATACAGTGGAGGCACTGGCCGAATCGGGCCACCTCGCGGAAGTGCAGCGCGCCATGATCGAGCGCGGCGGATCGCAATGCGGATACTGTACGCCGGGTTTTATCGTCAGCATGTTCGCCGAGCAGTACCGGCGGGAAGAACGCCCGGCGGACGTTCATGCCCTGAGCGGAAATCTCTGCCGCTGCACGGGATACAGGCCGATGGGGGACGCTCTGGCATCGCTGGGCCCAGCGCCCGAAGGAGAGTTCCGGAGGAGGCTCGAACGCCCCGCGCCTGAGCCTGCGCCTTTACACTATGAAAGCGCTGGCAGTCGATTCTCGCGGCCATGCAGTCTGGAGGATTGCCTGCGGCTTGCGGCGCACGATGCGGAGGCCCGGTTTGTCGCGGGTAATACCGATCTCGGGGTCGCGACGAATCTGGGCCAACAGCGTTTTTCTCACCTGATCAGCCTTGAAGGGGTTGCGGAACTGCGCGAATTCCGCAACACTACGGACAGCGTCGAAATCGGCGCGGCATTGACGCTGACGGAGATCGGCGAGCGGTGGAGCGATGCGCCCGCGATTTTTCGGCAGTGGCTGCCGCTCTTCGCATCTTTGCCGCTGCGAAATCGCGCCACTCTCGGAGGCAATCTCGCGACCGCGTCGCCGATAGGAGACTCCGCGCCGATGCTGATGGCACTTGACGCCGAGGTGCGCATTACGGGCACGAGCGTGGAACGTATGCTTCCGCTGCACGAATTTTTCCTCGGCTATCGGCAGACGGCCCTGGAGCGAGGCGAGATCCTGCGTTCCGTAAGGATTCCGAAGCCATGGCCGTCCGCCGCGCGCTTCTACAAAGTGGCGAAACGCAGCCTGGACGACATCAGCACCGTCGCGGCGGCGATCGCGGTTTCGAGGCGCGCGGACGGGCGCATTCACGCGGCTCGGTTTGCGTTTGGCGGAGTAGCCTCGACAACCTTGCGGGCATTTGCCGCCGAACAGGCGGTAACGGGCACGTACGGCGAGGAGAACGATCTCGAACGCGCCAGAGAATCCCTGCGCCGCACGCTGCGTCCCATCAGCGATCACCGCGGATCGTCCGAATACAGATTGGCAATGGCGCAAAGCCTTCTGGACAAGTTCTGGTGGGAGACCGCAGAGCGGGTGGCCGCATGAAAATCGCGGGCAAGGCATTGCCGCACGAAAGCGCGTGCGGGCACGTCACTGGCGAGGCTCTTTACACCGACGATTTGGTGGCGCGGTTCCCCGGCGTCCTGCACGCGTGGCCGGTGTTGGCGCCTTACTCCCATGCGCTGCTTACGCGGCTCGACACGGAAGGTGCGATGGAAGAACCGGGCGTGGTCGCGACCTTGACCGAGGCCGACGTTCCGGGCGAGGGCAACTCGGGCGCTAACCGGCACGACGAGCCCTTGTTTCCCATCGAAATCGTTCACCATTCGCAGCCCGTGGCGTGGGTGCTTGCGGAGACGCTCGAGGCAGCCCGGCGGGGGGCGGCGCGCGTGTGCGCAGATTATCGCGCGCTGCCGGCGATCCTGACCATCGATGACGCGATCGCGGCGCGCAGCTTTCATTCCGGCCCGCTGCGGATCGCGCGCGGGAACCCCGGCGAAGCCATTGGCGCCAGTCCCCATCGCATCGACGGCGAACTAGCCATTGGCGGCCAGGAACATTTTTATCTGGAAACACAGTGCGCCATAGCCAGGCTCGATGAGAGCGGTGGCGTTTTTGTGGAATCGTCGACGCAGCATCCCAGTGAGACGCAGGATGTGATTGCGCGTGTGTTGGGATTGTCCCGCAATCAAGTGACGGTTGAGTGCCTGCGCATGGGCGGTGCGTTTGGCGGCAAGGAAGTGCAGGCTAATCCGTGGGCGGCGATCGCGGCGCTGGGGACATGGAAGACCAGGCGGCCGGTGCGCGTGCGCCTTACGCGGCAGTTCGACATGATTCTGACCGGCAAACGGCATCCGTTTCTGGCGCGGTTTTCCGCCGGGTTCAACGGCGACGGCCGATTGCGCGGCGTTGCGCTGGAGCTCTATTCCGATGGCGGATGGAGCCTCGATCTTTCCGAGCCTGTTCTCTGGCGCGCCATGTTCCATTGCGACAACGCTTATCTGATCCCGGCCCTCGAAGTGACTGGTTGGGTGTGTAAAACGCACAAGACTTCCCAGACCGCGTTCCGGGGATTCGGCGGCCCCCAGGGGATGCTCGCGATCGAAGAGATCCTCGACCGGATGGCGCGTGTACTCGGCATCGAGCCCCGCATCGTCCGCGAACGTAATTTCTATTGCGAGGGCGACTTGACACACTACGGACAACCGGTGAAGGATGCCGAGCGCATAGAGCGCATCTGGAGCCAGTTAAAGCGAACCAGCCGGTTCACGGAGCGGCGCAATGAGATCGCGCGATTCAATGCGGTCAACCCGCATGCCAAACGAGGGATCGCCATCACGCCCGTAAAATTCGGGATTTCGTTCACCGCGACCTTTTTCAATCAGGCGGGCGCGCTGGTTCTGTTGTATCTCGACGGCAGCGTGCAGGTGAACCACGGCGGCACGGAAATGGGTCAGGGCTTGCAGACGAAAATCCGGCAGATCGCCGCCGAGAGTTTGGGCGTGCGGCTGGAGGCGGTGCGCGTGATGCCGGCTCGGACGGATAAAGTGCCGAATACGTCGCCAACGGCAGCCTCCGCGGGCACGGATCTTAACGGCGCGGCGGTACTCGATGCCTGCCGTCAGATTCGCGCTCGGCTGGTGCCGGTGGCGGCCGGGCTTTTGCTATGCCGCGAGGATGAAGTCCGGTTCGAAGACGGGCTGGTCCGCGGCGGGGATAACGAGGTCCCACTGTCGAAGATTGTCGATGCGGCCTACCGGAGCCGGATCCCACTGTTCGCTCAGGGTTTTTATCGGACGCCTGAAATCCATTTCGATGCGAACACAGCGGTCGGCCGGCCTTTTTACTATTTCGCGTACGGCGCGGCGGTCAGTGAGGTGGAGATTGACGGCTTCACCGGAGTCCATCGGATTCTGCGTGCCGACATTCTGCAGGACATTGGCGATTCGCTTTCGCCATTGGTCGATCTGGGACAAATCGAAGGCGGCTTCATGCAGGGGGCGGGCTGGCTCACTATCGAAGAGTTGTTGTGGGACGCGCAGGGACGGCTGGCGACGAGCGGAGCTTCCACTTACAAGCTGCCTTCGTGGACGGAGTTGCCGGGTGAGTTCCGCGTTGCGTTTCTCGAACGTGCCCGTGAGCCAGGCGTTGTCTTGGGCAGCAAGGCGGTCGGAGAACCACCGCTGATGCTGGCGATTTCGGTCCGCGAGGCAATCCGGGAGGCGATTGCGGCCTTTGGCACCGGAGGTCTCGTGACGATCGACAGTCCCGCCACGCCGGAACGCATCTTTTTTGCTATCCAGCGCATGAAGGAGCGGCGCGAAATGACAGCGGCACCGCCGTCCGGAGCCCTCCGCGGGTGAGCGGCGCCAATGGGGTGGAGATCCTGCGGGCAGCGATCTTCCACACACCGGTGGGCCCTTGTGCCGATGCTGTGGCGCTTGAGGCTTTTACCGACGGTGGCCTGGCGATTGCCGAAGGACGCATTGCCGCATGCGGGGATTACAGCGAGGTAGCGGCCGTTCATCCGCACGCTGTCGTGCGCGATCTGCGGGGCGGGTACATTATCCCCGGCCTGATAGATACGCATGTCCACTTCCCGCAGGTTCGCGTGCTGGGGGGAATCGGGTACTCGCTGCTGGACTGGCTCGAGCGGCGGGCGCTGCCCGAAGAGGCGAGGCTGGCAGATGTCTGTTACGCGACGACGATCGCGCGCGAGTTTGTCGACGCGCTGGTTTCGCACGGGACGACCGCGGCGATGGTTTTTGGTTCGCACTTTGCCGGCGCGATGGAGGCTTTGTTCACTGTCGCGGAGCAAAGTGGCCTGCGGATTTGCAGCGGGCTTGTGTTGTCGGACCGGGCGCTCTTGCCTGAACTGCACCAGTCCCCCGAGACGGCGTACCGCGAAGGCCGCATGCTGATCGAACGCTTTCACGGCAAGGGGCGACTGATGTATGCGGTGATGCCGCGGTTTGCGCTGTCGGCATCGGAGGCGATGCTGGAAACTTGCACAGCGCTGTTGCGAGAGGAATCCAGTCTGCGATTTACCACGCACATCAATGAGAACGAACGGGAAATCGAGGAGGTCGCCCGGCTGTTTCCGAAATCCCGGGATTATCTCGATGTGTACGAGCGGTTCCATCTGGTGGGACCCCTGTCTGTACTGGCGCATAACGTTCACGCGACGGACGCGGAGATCGGCCGCATAGCGGCGCGCGGCGCGTCGATCGCGAGTTGTCCGCGCAGTAACGCGGCGCTGGGCAGCGGTATTTTCCCGCTCCGGAGGCACGTCGACGCCGGCGTGCGGTGCGCATTGGGTACGGATGTGGGCGGCGGCACGGGTTTTGGAATACTGCAGGAAGCACTGCAGATGTATCTGATGCAGCGCGTGGCCCCACAACCGGTCAATCTGACGCCGGGGCAACTGCTCTGCCTGGCGACCCGCGCGGGGGCGGAAGCACTGGGACTGGGGGAAGAAATCGGCGATTTCGAAAAAGGCAAGGCTGCCGATCTGGTCTGTCTGAAGCCGCCTGAAAACGGCGTGCTGGCGGCCACGTTGAAGCGGGCGGAAGATTCGGAGGGGGTGTTGGCAGCGTTGTTCACGCTGGCGGGCACGGAAAGCGTAAGTGAGGTACGGGTGGCGGGCGAGGTTGTGTTCCGAGGAAAAGCGTGACCATGGCGGAGATCAATCTTCTGGAGCGGGACGAGTTCACTTCGGCCCTGGGCGCGATATTCGAAGATTCCGCGTGGATAGCGGAGCGGACGTGGAGGCACAAACCGTTCGCTTCGCTGGATCGGCTTTGCGAACTGATGACTAGTGAAATAGAAGCGGCGCGGACGGAAGAACAGTTGGCGCTCTTGCGTGCGCACCCGGATCTGGGAACACGGGCGGCGGTGAGTCGCGATTCGGCGCGCGAGCAGGCGGGCGCGGGGCTGGACCAGCTGACAGCCAATGAGTACGACCAGTTTGTGACACTGAACGACAGGTATCGCGCGAAGTTCGGATTTCCGTTTTTGTATGCGGTGAAGGGCAGTGACAAATTTATGATTCTCAAAACGCTGGAACAGCGGCTGAAAAATGCGCCGGAGGAGGAGTTTCGGGAGGCGTTGCGCCAGGTATACAGAATCGGGCGGTTTCGCCTTGAAGAGAAAATCGAGGGATAAATGGAACAATTCTCCAGCGGAAGCAAGAGAAATTACTACGGAAAAGGCGATGTTACGGTCTACCGGCTGGATCGTGACGGGAGCGGGCCTGGCGGACGGTTTCCCGTTTTCGGCGCGAATGTTCTGCTTCTGATTTACGGTGACGCTTTCTGGCCCACTTACACATCGGGCGATAACACAAACCTGATCGCGACGGATTCGATGAAAAATTTCATCCAGCGCGAGACGATGAATTTTACGGGGAGCGATCTGGAATCGTATTGCCAGTTCATCGCGGAAGGATTCATGCGCACCTACCCACAGACGGAAGGCGCGCAGGTGACGGCTACGGAAATTCTATATGAAGGACTGGACGCAGAGCACATTGCGTTTGCGCCGGGAGGGCCCGAGCGGGCGTTCGCGCGCACGGAGATCGCGCGGGAAGGTACGGAGCTTCAGACCGTCGAAGCCGTATCGGGCATTAAGGGATTCAGACTGTTGCGGCTGAACGGCAGCGCGTTCACGGGTTTTGTGCGCGATCGATATACAACCCTTCCGGATGTCGCCAACCGTCCACTTCACATGTGGTTGGATCTGGAGTGGAGCTACACGGAAGCCGTCATGGTGAGCCGAGTCCGCGAGATGGTTTGGCAGGTATTTAAGAAGTTCGAATCGGGGAGCATACAGGAAGTCATCTACCAGCTTGGATCGAAGATGCTGGCCGAAATTCCATCGATCCGGGAGATTCGTCTGGAAGCGAATAATCGAACGTGGGATATGGTAATAGAACAAGGCGAGCGGATGGGTATTTACACCGATCCTCGGCCACCTTACGGATGTCTGGGGCTTACCCTGCGGAGATAGGATGGCTCGAATCTCAACGCATGTCCTCGATATCGCGAAAGGCAAGCCGGCGGCTGGCGTGGCGGTTGAACTCTATTTCGGCGGCAAGTTAGTGGATTCCGCGGAGACAAATGCGGAAGGCCGCACAGATGCGCCGTTGCTGAGCGGGGAAGAACTCGCGCCGGGGCTTTATGAGTTGGTGTTTCATACCGGGGAGTCGTCTTTCTTTTCGGACATCACGATCCGTTTCAACGTGACGAAGGCGGGCGAAAACTACCATGTTCCGCTGTTACTCGCCCCGTACGGTTACAGCACTTATCGGGGATCCTGATGCCTTTCGCGGACAAAGCCATCGAATGTTGCCGCGCGCTGGCGAAGTTCAGCGAAGAGCCGGGACGCACGACGCGGACCTTTCTGTCGCCGCCCATGCGCGACGCGCACCGATTGCTTGGAACCTGGATGGAACGTCTGGGCATGCGCGTGACCGTGGACGCGGCGGGGAATCTGCGCGGCGTCAGGGGAACCGGCAAAAGGGCGCTGGTGATCGGTTCGCATCTCGATACGGTGCCGGACGCCGGCGCGTTCGATGGCATTCTCGGCGTGGTGCTCGGGGTCGCGCTGATTGAAGCGATCGGCAAGCGTGCGCCGGGGATTTCGATCGAGGTGATCGGCTTCTCGGAGGAAGAAGGAGTGCGGTTCGGCGTGCCCTTCATCGGGAGCCGCGCCGTAGCGGGAACGCTGAATCTCGCGGGTCTCGACGAACGTATTGTGGAGGCTATTCGCGCGTTCGGACTCGATCCGGCGGAACTGCCCACAGCACGGCTGGCGGCGGACGCTGTGGGATATCTGGAGTTTCACATTGAGCAGGGTCCCGTGCTGGACCACATGAATCTGCCGTTGGGGATCGTGGATGGAATCGTGGGACAGAGCCGGTTGAACTTCGCGTTCAAAGGCAAGGCAAATCACGCCGGAACGACGCCGATGGCAATGCGGCATGACGCGCTGGCGGCGGCGGCGGAATGGATTGGCCGTGTGGAGAAGGTTGCCGGTGAAGCCGGACTTGTGGCGACAGTAGGATCGATTCATGTCGAACCTGACGCCACCAACGTGGTTCCTGGCCTCGCGCGGGCGACTCTTGACGCACGACATGGATGCGACGAGAAGCGGCGGTCCGCGGTGAAGACCCTGATTGGAGCGGCGCTGGAGATCGGCGAGAGGCGGGGCATCGAAGTGGAACACACAGAAAAGCTGGATCGGCCGGCGATGCGTATGGACGAAGGAATGAGCGGCAGACTGGCGCGGGCGGTTGAAAAAGCGGGTTTTCCCGTGCATCATATGATGAGCGGCGCGGGGCACGACGCCATGATTCTGGCGGAGCGCGTTCCGGCGGCGATGCTGTTTCTGAGAAGTCCAGGAGGCATCAGCCATCATCCCGACGAATCGGTCAGGGTCGAAGACGTGGAAGCCGCCATTCAGACCGGAGTGCAGTTTGTCCTGGATATGGAGCGCGCGAGTGTTTGATTTGGTAATCCGCGGCGGCCGGGTGGCGACTCTGCGGGGAACCGTCGAAGCGAGCATCGGAATCGAAGGCGAGCACATTACGGCAGTCGCCGAAGAGTTGAGTGGGGGCCGGGTCGAGATGGATGCGTCTGGCCTGACGGTATTGCCGGGGACTATCGATGTTCACCTGCATTTCAATGAGCCCGGGCGAAGCGAGTGGGAGGGCGCGGCGAGCGGCAGCCGGGCTCTGGCGGCGGGCGGCGGTACCTTGTTTTTCGATATGCCGCTGAACTCGTCGCCTTGTACGGTCAGCGCGCGCGACTTCGATGAAAAGCGCACGGCGCTCGAAGCGGCTTCGATTACGGATTTCGGTTTGTGGGGCGGCATCGTCCCCGGAAACAGAGACGAGTTGGCCGGGCTTGCCGAACGCGGCGTGGTTGGATTCAAGGCCTTTCTCTGCGATTCCGGCCTGGCGGAGTTTCCGCGCGCCGACGATCTGACGCTCTACGAGGGCATGCGCGAAGCGGCGCGGCTCGATCTTCCCGTAGCTGTCCACGCGGAAAGCGAAGAGATCACGAAATCGCTGACGCGGCGCCTTGTCGAGCAGGGCAGAAACGACATAGAAGCGTTTCTTGCATCGCGTCCGGTCGTTGCCGAAGTGGAGGCGATCCACCGGGCGGGTCTGCTGGCGCGGGAGACGGGATGCAAGCTGCATATTGTGCATGTCAGCTCGGGCCGGGGAGTGGCGGCGGCGCTTGAGGAGCGCGCGCGGGGCGCCAACGTTTCCATCGAGACGTGCCCGCATTATTTGTTGTTCACGGAAGAAGATCTGCGGCGGCTGGGGGCGGTCGCGAAATGCGCGCCGCCGCTGCGAAGTCCGGCCGGGCGCGACGCGCTTTGGGCATCGGTACTGGGAGGCGACGTCGACATAATCGCGTCGGACCATTCGCCGTGCCCGCCCGAGATGAAACAGGGGAACAGTTTTTTCGGCGTTTGGGGCGGCATCGCGGGCGCACAGTGGACGCTTCCGGCGCTGATCGAAGAGGGACACCATGCGCGCGGTCTTGCGGTCGAGCGCATCGCCGAGTTGTGCGCGGGCGCGGGTGCGCGACGGTTCGGTATCGCGGAAAAGGGCGCCATTGAATCCGGACGCCACGCGGACTTGGCGATTGTCGATGTTAATGGCGCTCAGACAGTTCGGGAGGAATCGTTATTCCAGCGGCACCCGATGACGCCTTATCTCGGATTGACGCTGCGGGGAATTGTGCGAACCACGATCCGGCGCGGCGAAACGATTTATTCCGCGAGGAACATCATGGCGCGGACGAGGGGCAGGCTCGCGCGGCCTCAAAGGAGAAAGGACCGCCATGCACCATTTGGGACATACGCGCAGCAGCTATCGGCCTGATCATCTTTTGCAGACCCCCGACACATTCGTGCGGGCGCCGCTGCCCGGGATGACGAATGCGACCGCAGTTGTGCATGCTGCCCCGGCGATGGGCGCGGCGTTCATCGAGTACACGATTGAGTTCGAAGCGGACGGGAGCTTCGAACCCGGGAAAGATCAGTGCTTCGTATATGTGCTCGATGGTGAAGTACTCGCTGCGTGGGAAAAAATGGAGCGCCGGTTGACGGTCGGCCAGTATGCGTATCTGGCGCCGGAGAGCGGGGCGCGGCTGAGCGCAGATAAAGGCACGCGGGCCGTGGTGATCGAGAAGCCGCTTAGGATTCTGAACGGGCAAATGCCCGGGCATCTGGCGGGCGATGCGGCGTCGATCGTTGCCACTGCCATGGAATCCGACGAAGCGGTAAAAGTGCGGACGCTGATTCCCGCCGATCTTTCCTTCGATTTCGCCGTGAACACGATGACGTTTCAGCCGGGCGCAACCCTGCCGCGCGTGGAGATTCATGAGATGGAACACGGCCTGCTGATGCTGGAAGGCGAGGGAATCTACCGGCTGGGCGATTGCTGGTATCCGGTGAAGGCGGGCGATTTCATCTGGATGTCGCCTTATTGTCCGCAGTGGTTCGGCGCGCTGGGGAAAAAGCCGGCAAAATATCTGATCTACAAGAACTGGAACAGGCATCCCTTGCAATCGAGATGAATATCAGAATCGAATCGGAACGGATTACCAGGGAACTGGAAACACTGGCGGCCTTCTCGGAGGCGCCCGCGCCGGCCGTGACGCGAATTGTCTTTTCCGAACAGGATCGGCGCGCCCGGACATGGCTGAAACAGCTTTACGCGGAAGCGGGGCTGCGAGTCCGCGAGGATGCGGTGGGCAATACGTTCGCACGCCTGGCCGGCGGGGACGAGAACCTGGCCGCGGTGGCAACCGGATCGCATACAGATGCGATTCCACATTCGGGCCGCTTCGACGGAACGGTCGGGGTATTGGGCGGGCTCGAAGCCATACGGGCACTGCAACGGAGTGGATACCAACCGCGAAGATCGGTCGAACTGATCATGTTTACCGCAGAAGAGCCCACACGCTTTGGCATCGGATGCCTGGGCAGCAGGCTGATGGCGAGCACGCTCGATGCAGGCGCGGGAGATCGTTTGCGGGACAGCGAAGGGCGCACCCTCAATGAAGTGCGACATGGGGCGGGATTCGCGGGCGAGCTTGAAAGCGTCGCGCTGCAGCCTGGCTGTTACACGGCATTTGTCGAACTGCATATTGAGCAGGGTCCGCTGCTGGAGCGGCGCAATATGCCCGTGGGAGTAGTGACGGCGATCGCGGCGCCGGCGAGCTTATGGATTACCGTGGAAGGTCAGGGAGGTCACGCGGGAGCCGTGCTCATGCGCGACAGGCACGACGCTTTCAGCGCCGCGGCCGAGATCGCTCTGACGCTGGAATCGGCGGCGCGTTCCACCGGCGCGGTCGACAGTGTTGCGACGACTGGTCTCTGCGAAGTGTTTCCGGGGGCGATTAACAGCATTCCGAGCCGCGTTCGCCTGGCCGTGGATATCCGCGACATCGACGAGGCGAGGCGCGACGGGATGCTGGCGGAACTGGAACGGGCGTGTGCGGAGATTGCGGCGAAGCGCGAAGTCGGCATAAGCAGGGAATGGGTTAATCGCGATGCGCCGGCGGCCTGCGATCCGAAGATTGTGTCGGCGTTGCGGGATGCGTGCAGCACATCCGCGCTCGAATTCGATCTTATGGTCAGCCGGGCCTATCACGATTCTTTGTTCATGTCACGAGTCTGCCCGTCCGGGATGATTTTTGTGCCCTGCCGCGACGGTATAAGTCACAGGCCGGAGGAGTACGCGTCGCCCGAGTGGATCGCCCAGGGTGCTCTGGTATTGGCGGAGGCGCTGGCAAATCTGGCAGGGTGATGAGGTGGTTGCCGAAGTACAAGTAGTTTGCTGATCCGCCCGGACTGAACGAACTCACTTTCGCCACGAGGGAAGAGGATAAAACCGCAGCCCAGCGAGTTGTCCCGATCGAGACACCACGGTAGTGGTTTAAACGCGGGCGAATTCACTTCTTCTCCGTATAGGCTGTGAAACGCGAGGCTCAAAAAGGCGCGTAAGTATTTGTTGGTCAGCGGCTTGCGAGGGACAGTGTCAAGTTATGATCCAATGCTCCAAATGCCTGGGTGTCACTATTTTGTCACTAGAGACCCGTCAAAACCAATGAAATTGAAGGAAATCAGGTGAGATCGAAAACGACTGCAAGCTATTGGCTGACAAGAGGTTATGGTTTATTTTCTTGTGCTTGCACGCAACAACGGTTTTCAAGGCTAATGTCGCGACGTCATAGCGTGGTTCGGAAGTCTCCAGCAGCGCACGATACGCCATCGCCTCCTGGCAGGGATGCACATCCTCCCGGATGGCATTCTCCACCAGTTGAAGCGTCAACGCCTCCGCGTCGGTCAGTCCGACGACGCGTGAGTGAACCGCGAATAACTCGGCCATCTGCGCCGCGCGAAACCTGCAGTTTGCCTTCATTAAAGCTGCGCCGGGGGTTCGTGGGAGACTCCCGCAATTGATCGAGGGCAAGGCTCCGAAAATCTGCTGTTACGGTCTGGATATGCATGTTCTTTTGTTGTCCTTTCGTTTTGAAGTGGGTTAGAGGGTCTCGGGTGACCGCGGCCCATCCTGACTGGCCCCGATGGCCGTCAGGATTTGAACCGCAGTGGACTGAATGAACTGAAGCGACTCGGAAAGCGTGGCTTGGTCGCCCCGCCAAAGCTGGATGTAATCGCTGGCGGCGGTGCCGGTTTCGAGTCCGACCGCATGGCAAACTACGAAAGCAACCGCCTCGGCTTCCGTCTCGCGAATAGTTGTCGTGGTTTCAGCGCGGCGTGTGCCCCTGTGCAGCAACTCATGCGCGCATTCGTGAGCCAGCACGCTAAACGTTTCGGCGGGAGACATTCCCGGCAACAGAACAATGCTTCCACCTTGTGACACTCCCTTAGCGGGTGCGATGCTGGTGCAGTATTCGAGCTTGATCCCGTCGCGATCGCTGCCGCAAGTTCTGCACCGAAGCGCATGCCCATCGCACCCGGAAAGTATGGAACGCGCAACAAGCGAATGCTTCCTTTCAAGACTCGATGCGTGATCGCTTTGGGCTCAAGGATCGGCGGGCGTTCCTTTGTTCCCTTCCGAAACGGAACGGGGAGTTCTAACTCGCGCGTATCCTCTCTTCCCTTTCGGGAAAGCAGCAATTTGTAAGTCTGGCCGGTCTTAAGAGCGGGAAGGTCCGGGGGGATGGAGGGAACACCGTCGATCGCAAGCAGTGTTTCGCCCGGGCTGATGCCGGCTTTCTCGGCCGGACCTTCCGGAAAGACGTCCAAAAATATCCACCGCGAATTCCCATTCACACCCACGCATTTCAAAGTCGCGCTGATTTAATGATGGGGCAGAAACCGCCCATGAAAACCGTGGTAGAAGGCGGTATCCGGCTGTAGAACCGAATTTGAAGCCGTTTCCTCCGTCGAAGTCCTGGAGCTTACCGAAGAGGCCGAAGTTCTGGGATTCGATGCGCTTTGGTTGAACGAGGAACATTTTCACGACTCCAATCCAGAGGAGAAAGGCACAAGGTGCTTGTTGCAACCGATGCCGGCATCGGCGATTGCAGCGCGCACAAGCAGCCTGCGCATTGGCTTCTTCATATTGCTGCTGCTGTTGCGCAGCATTGAGTCAGGCGCCCTACGGCCGGAGCGTCAATTTTGTGAGAGTCACGGGAAAGCCCGGAGTAGTCGAAACTTCGCTCAGCTTAACCTCCGTCTCGCCGGGGCCGGCGGAGAAATCGGCAACGGGAGCGCCCGCGGACGTGAACGCGCGAGCAAATCCTGGCGTTCCGGTGCCTGTAGCAAGCACCGGGTTGGCGGTCAGAACCGGTTCGGGCGCTTCCGCGATAAACGCCGGTGTGGCAAATTTAAAAGTAGCCAGCACACCGCTTCGCTCTACCTTGCGATCCGGGTTGGCCGGGCGTCCCACAGAATAGAGGACAAGGGTGCCACTATCGAGCGCGCTCCTGATCCCCTCTAACCCGCTGTTGGCAAACGGCTCGGCAAGTTTCAAACACAATCTCCTCAATTCACAAATTCCAGAAAATACTGGTACGGCAAGAATGTCTCTTTACGACTCAACCGGAAGCCTGCCTCGTGGAGTTCCGCAATGACGGTATCCTCGCCGATCTTCATCGAGTCCGGCGGTCCGAGGGGCAAGTCTTTTTTGTAGAACTCGATGGCTACAATCCTTCCGCCTGGCCGCAGGGCGTTCTTCAGCCGCTGAAAGTAAGCCACGCGGCGATCGAGGTGGTGAAGGACGTCGCAAAAGAAAATCAAATCGACCGACGAGGGTTCGAGTTGTGGATCGCCGGGCTGGGCCAGGACCGTCACCAGATTGGGCGGCGCAGATTTGGCGGTAATGGCGAGAAGCCCCGCATCGATATCGACAGCGTAGACTTTCGCGGCGTGCATAGCGAACCGGCGCGCGAAGTAGCCTGTGCCGGCCCCGATGTCAACCACTACGTCCGTGGGCTTCAGGTTCAGAGCCATGATCACTTCATGAGGCTTCTGCCACGCATCCCTGTCAGGGTCTTCGAGAACTTTGGCGTACTCTTCGGTCGACTGCGGCGGATGGTGCTGCTGATGAACCGATTGACCGAACGCAGAAAGAGTCAACGTAAGTGCGATAAGGGGGGGCTTAATCATAAATCTAGCCGAACTTGAACAGGATGCCGAAACCACCGCGCGGGTAGCTCCATTCGATCTCGCCCGTGGGAGCGCAAACCACGCGGCACGTGCCGCATTCGAGACACCCATCGGACGCGATCTCCACCTGGCCCTTATCGTTCTGGCTGTAACAGCCAGCGGGGCAGGTATGGACCAGCGACAATAGAGCGTTCGACGGCTTCTTGTGCGGCTTAACTTTGATGTGTGGATGCCCGGCATCCACTAGATAGCGGTTGGTGTAAAGCTTGCCTTCCACGTTTATGACAGGTGCGGTTACAGCTTCGGTAGTTGTTATCATCGCCAGGCCCTCGCAAATTTGAATGCGTCCCCGATCATTCCGGTGATCGACCGCCCCTTCAGGAAAGACGCCATGATTTCTTTTTCCTTCGTCCGCTTGTCCACGCCATCCACGCGGAACCAACTCTGCGCGGCTTGTCCAAGCAACCTTGGATAGAGGCCGAAGAGCTTATTGCCGTTTCCGTGGATGAAATTCGGAATATCTTTGTATTTTCTGAGGTCTTTCATCACATAGGACTGGTCGAGCGCCTTCTTATAGGCTGCCAGGTTCGCCCTGCTGAAATCCTGTTTCTCGCGGTGCAACCGTGCGATGGTCTGGCCGGCCAGCATCCCGGTGGTCATCGCCATATTAGAACCTTCGCGGTGCACCGAATTCACAAATTGTCCGGCGTCGCCGACGATCACCCAGCCATCGCCATAGACATCGGGGATAGCTTTGTAACCGCCTTCGGGGATGAGATGCCCGGAGTATTCCTTGACTTCGGACCCGGCGAGCAGCGGCTTCACGCTGGGATGATTCTTGAATGCTTCGAGCAGTCCGTACGGCGTCGCACCGGTCCTGGTGAAATCGGAAACCAGACAACCGATTCCGACGGAGAGCGACTCCCTGTTCGTGTAAATAAAGCCCAATCCGGTGAGACCGGTAGTCACCGTGCCCATGGCCTCAATGACCACGCCCTCATCGCCCTTCAGGTTGAACCGGCTTTCCACGACATCCTGCGGCAGGAAGTGCATCTCCTTTACGGCGAGCGCGACGCTGTCGGGAGTCAGTCCACGGCGCAATCCGGCGTTCTGACCGACCAATCCATTGACGCCCTCTCCCAGCACCACGACATCCGCGAACAGGTCTCCATCGGCCCGGTCGGTGCGCACTCCAATCACCTTCCCGTGCGTATCGCGGATGAGGCCCGTCACCGTGGTCTCGCACAGAACGACCGCTCCGGCGTCACGCACACGGCGGCTGAACCATTTATCGAATTGCGCGCGGATGATGGTATAGCGGTTGGGCTTCTCTTCGTTGAAATCCTCGGAGCGATACTGCATGCCGACGTAAGAGGTCTCATCGAGCATCCACATGCGCTGTTCAATGATGTGGCGCTCGAGCGGAGCGTCGTCGCGAAAGTCCGGGATGATTTTTTCCAGCGAATCGGAATAAAGGATGGCGCCCTGAACGTTCTTCGAGCCCGGATACTCGCCGCGCTCGAGTTGCAGAACTCTAAGACCCTCTTTTGCCATGGTGTACGCCGCTGCGTTGCCGGAAGGTCCGGCTCCCACCACGATTGCATCGAATTGTTCGTTCATTGGCTCGCTCCCATTTGCTTCAGCTCACTACGCAATTCACCGCCAGGCGCTGACGGAACGCTTCGGTCAGCACAGGCAAAAGCTCTACGGCATCGGCAATGATTCCCACATGCGCGAAGTCGAAGATCGGCGCGTTGGGGTCGGTGTTGATGGCGACGATCAGATCGGCATCTTCCACGCCGACACGGTGTTGAATCGCTCCCGAGATACCTGCGGCGATGTAGAGTTTCGGGCGAATGGTTTTGCCGGTCTGGCCAATCTGCCGATCCGCGGTGATCCAGCCCTTCTGCGCCAGAGGACGCGAACCGCCGTACTCGCCGCCGAGGACCTCCGCCAGATGCTTCACATGCTGGAAATTCTCGATCGACTTGAGACCAAGACCGCCCGCTACCACAATGTCGGCGAACGCAAGCTGCGCCTTCTGAGAATCGCGGTCGGGAATGAATTGCAGGACCTTGGTCACGAAGTCGTCTTCGACCAGGTGCAGCGGATGTTCGATGAGACGCCCGATCCGTCCCGGTTGACGGGCCGGCATCGGCATCACGCGCGGGCGAACCGTTGCCATTTGCGGGCGATAGTTTAATGTGTGGATGGTGCACAGCAGAGAGCCGCCGAAAGTGGGACGCGTCGCCGCGAGCGATCGTTCGTCGTCGATGGCCAGCGCTGTGGTGTCGGCGGTGAGCCCGGTAAGCAAAGTGGTGGCTACGGAACCGGCGAGGTCGCGGCCGAGAGTTGTAGCGCCGAGCAACAGAATCTCCGGCTTGTAGACGTTCACCAGCTCTGTCATGGTTTTGGTGAACGGCTCATTGCGATAGTGGGCCAGAACGGGGTCGGTAACGAGATAGACTTCGTCGGCGCCAAACTCGAAGCACTCGGCTGCCGCGCGCAGCAAGTCGTCGTGCGACGCACCCATCAGGACGCCGGCGAGATCCACCTTGAGCTTATCGGCGAGCTTGCGGCCTTCGCCCAGAAGCTCGAGGGAAACCGGATGGATCTGCCCATGCTCGTACTCAATGAACACCCAGACATGTTTGTACGCTTTGAGGTGCTCGGGTAGCTCCTTTTTCATGGCCGCGCGTCCGCCGGGCGCCTTTGCAGGTGTTTGCTGGGGTGCGTTGCTCATTAGTAACCTTCCGCGCGCTGAATCAGATCGGCCTTGATACCGGGCCGACGCGAGAAAATGGCGTGAATCACATCTTTGGCCAACTCCGGCCAGGACCGATCGGCAACATGCAGCTGGTGCGCTTTTTCCGCGCGCGCGGCCGGCGCGAACACCTTCTTGACAACGGTGGGCGAACCCTTCAGGCCGCAGTGGGCGAGGTCGGGAATGCCGGCATCTTCGGCGCTCCATTTGACGATCTCGGCGCGTGCCGCGCGCAATGCATCGGACATCGTGCCCCGCCGGATCTCGTTGCTGTCTTCGAGCATCGTGATCAACACCGGGAGCTTCGTCGCCAGAACCTGCACACCCCCTTCAGCCCGGCGTTCCACCGTGATGGAGCCTGCCGCCGGATCGAACGAGGCAATCCTGGCAACGTAGGTGAGCTGGTTCAGATCGAGGCGCTTCGCGATGCCGGGCCCCACCTGAGCCGTGTCTCCGTCGATGGTTTGCTTACCTGTGAAAACGAAGCTGGGAGGCGTCCACGTTTCGCCGATCTTGCGAATCGCGCAGGCTAGCGCGTAGGTGGTCGCGAGCGTGTCGGAACCGGCGAAGTGCCTGTCCGTCAACAGCACCGCCCGATCGGCGCCATAGGCGAGCGCTTTGCGGAGGCTGTCTTCCGCCATGGGCGGCCCCATAGTGAGCACTGTCACCGTGCTGTCGCCAACCTTATCCCGCAGACGGAGCGCTTCTTCGAGGGCGAACAGATCGTACGGATTGATGATGGAGGGAACGCCCTGGCGCATGATTGTGTTGGTGACGGGATGAACGCGAATCTGTGCGCTGTCAGGAACTTGTTTTATGCAGACGACTATGTGCATGGCTCTGGCCTCAGCTCTGCCCGTCCGATGCCGCGGCAGTAATCTGCACCAATGGCGCCGAAGGGGGAGTTACCGCGTCTTTCAGCACCTTGAATACACGCTGCTCCAACGGAGTCGATTCGACAAAGTCGATGTAAGCCCGTTCGAGATGCGCTCGGCAAAGCTCGCGTGCCGTTTCTTCGTCGGCGCCGGCAAGGAGATTTTTGCGCAGGTACTCACCCATGCGCCGCAGAATATGCAGGCGCGCAACGTTTAGCACCGCGGGATCGTAGGGAACTCCGAGGAGGCCGAAGAACTCTTCGGCCGACGACAATGTCCTGAGCTGATCGAGTATGGTCATAGTTTCCAACCCTCCTGTTGACCCGGAGTATTCACGTTGGCGCAAAACTGGCGAAGCTCAAGCGAACTGACCGCGCGCTTGGTGTTTGTGGCGTGTGTGCGTACCTGATCGAGGATCAGACCGGCGTCTTTGTCGTCCACCCTGAGACCCAGGGCCTGAAGCGCATCGTGTACCGCCGCGCGTCCCGAATGCTTGCCCAGAACGAACTTGCGGGTACGGCCGAACCAGCGTGGGTCAACGCCCTCGTAGGTTTCGGGATTCCTCAGCAGCGCGCTGACATGGATGCCGGATTCGTGTGTGAAAGCGACGTCCCCGACGATAGGCTTGGCCGCGGGTATCGGCCGCCGGGCCGCCGAAGCTACCATATCCGCCAGCCCTGCCAGACGCGACAGATCTACACCGGTTGGTCGCGAATAGATTACCTTCAGCGCCGCGGCCACTTCTTCGAGCGGGGCATTGCCGGCTCGCTCCCCCAATCCCAGCACACAGACGCTGGCGTGCGTAGCTCCACCTTGTACCGCGGCAAGCGTATTGGCGGTGGCAAGCCCAAGATCGTCGTGACCGTGAAACTCCAGATCCATGTCCGTCTCCGCCCACAGAGTCCGGAAGATATCGTGAGTGCGGAAAGGGTCGAGGATGCCGAGGGTATCGGCGAAGCGGAACTTGGTGGCGCCCGCCTCTTCGGCAGCCAGCATAGCCCTGCACACGAAATTTATATCGGCGCGGCTGGCGTCTTCGCCGCCCATCGAAACCTGCAGGCCCCGGTCAACCGCGTAAGGAATTACATCCTGAATTCGGCGTATCACACCTTCACGGTCGCTTGAGAACTTGACGCGAATCTGAAGGTCTGACAGCGCCACGGACAGGTTGACGTGTTTCAGACCGGTGCGCACTGCCGCGTCAACGTCAGCCCGCGTCATTCGACACCAGGCAATCGCCCTGGCGCGGGTCAAAGCCAGACCGGTGGCCGCAATGGCCTCAATCTCGGCCTCGCCCATGGCCGGCGTTCCCGTTTCAATTTCGTCGATGCCGGCGCACTCCAGAGCCAGCGCGATGGCGACCTTTTCCTCAAGGCCGAATGCCACACCGGGCGCCTGTTCGCCATCCCGCAGGGTGGAATCGTTGATGATCACGGGAAGAAGATCCGGATTCATTTTGCTTCCGTTCATGCGAAGCTCCCCTCGAAAGTAGTGTTGGCGATTGGCATTTCGTTGATAGCGGGTCCACGAAGCTGGTGAACAACCGCGGACATAGCTTCCGCAGCACGATCCACGTCCGCGGCAGTATTCTCACGGGACAGGGAGAAGCGAATGGCGCCGTGGGCTGAAGTGAAAGGCACCTTCATGGCGCGCAACACATGGGAGGGCTCCATGGAGCCCGAGGCGCAAGCCGAGCCGGACGATGCCGCGATGCCGCGCTGGTTCAGAAGCAGCAGGATTGCATCGCTGTCCAGATGCTCAAAAGCAATGTTCAAGGTGTTGGGAACTCGGTCTGCGCGGCCGCCAACCACCCGGGCGTTGTCGATGTGATCCAGCAGACGCCGCTCCAGACCGTCACGCAGAGCCCTTACACGATCCATCTCACCCTGCAGAGACTGCCGGGCCAGTTCCGCGGCCTTTCCAAAACCGACAATAGCGGGAACATTTTCCGTACCGGCCCGCCTGCCGCGTTCCTGCCTGCCGCCGCGGACGAAGGGCTGGAGCCGCACACCCTTCCGCACGTAGAGAGCGCCGATACCCTTCGGCCCATGCAGTTTGTGCGCGGAGAGAGACATCAAGTCGATCTGCGTGCCCTTTACATCAATGGGAATCTTCCCCGCCGCCTGGATTGCATCGGTGTGGAAGAGCGCGCCGGCTTTGTGCGCGAGAGCCGCAAACTGATCCACAGGGAAGACAACGCCTGTCTCATTATTGGCCCACATCAAGGAAACACAGGCCGTCCTTAGGCTAAGCGCCCGATAATAGGCTTCTATGTCGAGCATGCCATGCGCGTCGACCGGAATGCGGTGAATCTTAATGGAACGGGTTGTCTCCAGATGGTCGCAGAGCATCAGGACCGCCGGATGCTCGGTCTGCGAGGTAATGATTTCGTCCCGGCCTGGTTGCGCGTCGAGAGCCGAAAGTATGGCAGCGTTATCCGACTCGGTCCCACCGGAAGTGAAGACGATTTCCTGATCGGACGCAGCCCCGATCAAATCCTGAACCTCCCGCCTCGCTTTGCGGACCGCATCGGCCGATTCTTCGCCGAAGCCGTGCTTTGAAGAGGCGTTCCCGAACTGCTCCGTGAAGAACGGCAACATGGCATCGACTACCCTCGGGTCAACTCTGGTAGTCGCATTGTTGTCGAGATATATCCGCGTCATCACGAATCCTTGCAGGCATATTTAGCAAACCGAATGCCAATTGGAACTCACTGATTCCACGCTACTTGGTCTGAGACCATCCTTGAATGTCGGCTTTGCTACGCGTCGCATCCCGTTCACAATCGGATGTTGAACAGCCCGCCCGACGAGTCATCCATTCCGAGGAATAGTTTGGCCGCGGGAGACATCCGTTCCTTAGACCAGGGCGGGTCGAACGTCAACTCAAGGCGCACATCGCTGATGCCATCGACCGATCGCAGGGCACGTTCCACTTCGGCGGGAAGCGAGCCGGCGACCGGACAATTCGGCGCCGTCAAAGTCATGCTGACCGAGACGACTCCGTTTGGATCGGCATCTATCGCATAGATGAGCCCAAGATCGTAGACGCCGACGGGCATTTCGGGATCGCGAACGGTCCGCAGCGCGGCAATCAACCGGTCGCGCAAACTCATTCCGTACTGACCAGCTCGCTTGAAGTTTGTAATGCCGACCTTAACGTATGCCAAGCCAGGGTGGCGCACTTGACGCGTGCGGGATAATCGCGCACGCCGCAGAATACCACTAATTTGCCCAGATCGCGGCGCACGGGTGTATCCGTGGTAAGTAGCTCGTGAAAAACGTCAAGAAGCCTGAGAGCTTCGTCGCGGGTTTTCCCCTTGACATTCTCTGTCATCAACGAGGCCGCGGCCGTTGAGATCGCGCAACCGGATCCAACGAAACTGGCGTCCGTGACAAGCTCATCCTCAAGCTTCAGATAAAGACAAAGCTTATCGCCACACAACGGGTTATGACCATCGGCCCGGTGGTTGGCATCTTCCATCGCCCTGCAGTTGCGCGGTCTCTTACTGTGGTCGATGATGATTTCCTGGTATAGATCGTCAAACATCAGGCAAACATCTCCTTTACTTTTCTGAGACCGGCCGCCAATTGGTCGAGCTCCGCAGGTGTGTTGTAGAAAGCAAGTGAGACGCGCGTCGTGGCGGGAATCTGAAAGCGATCCATCACGGGTTGAGCACAGTGGTGGCCCGTGCGAACGGCGATGCCAAGGCGGTCCAGAACCGTGCCGATATCGTGAGGGTGAATATCCTCCATCACGAACGAAAGCACTGAGGCTTTTTTGCGCGCCGTTCCGATAATGCGTAATCCTGGAATCTGTTCGAGTAACTCGGTGCCGTAGAGCAGAAGCTCGTGCTCCCAGGCGGAGATATTCTCGAGGCCGACACTCGAAACATAGTCGAACGCGGCACCCAGGCCAATGCCCCCCGCTATGTTGGGCGTGCCGGCTTCAAATTTGTGGGGTAAGTCGGCGTATGTCGATTTCTCCAGAGTCACAGTGCGGATCATGTCGCCGCCGCCCTGATAAGGAGGCATCGATTGGAGCAATTTCTTCTTCCCGTAGAGAATTCCAATGCCCGTGGGGCCGAATATCTTGTGCCCCGAAAATGCGTAGAAATCGGCGTCGAGGGCCTGCAGATCTACCTCCATGTGGGGAACTGCCTGAGCTCCGTCCACCAGAACCAGGGTGCCTTCGTTGTGCGCCATTTCGATGATTTTGCGGATTGGATTTATGGTGCCCAGGGCGTTCGATACATGGGATACGGCAACCAGGCGGGTGCGTTGATTCAGGAGCTTCGCGTATTCCTCGAGGATCAAATCGCCGCGGTCGTCGATAGGAATAAAGCGCAGCAACGCGCCCTTCTCTTCGCACAGCATCTGCCACGGCACAATGTTCGAATGATGTTCCAGAGCGGAGATAATGATCTCGTCGCCGGCCGTTATATTTTTACGGCCCCAGGAGCCCGCTACCAGATTGATCGCCTCCGTGGTGCCGCGCACAAAAATCAACTCGTCTTTACCCGGCGAGTTCAGATAGCGCATGGCCTTGGCGCGCGTCTCCTCATAAGCCGCCGTCGAGCGCTGGCTCAGCTCGTGAACGCCGCGGTGAATATTCGCGCAATCCACTTCATGAAACCAGCGGATGGCATCGATCACCACAAAGGGCTTTTGCGCCGTGGCGGCACTGTCCAGATATACCAAGGGATGGCCGTGCACATATTGCCGCAGGACCGGAAAATCCCCGCGCACGCTCATCACATCGAAGTTGGTCGAGACGCGATTATTGACGGCTGGCATAGAGTTTCTCGAAAATGCTCCGCTCGAGCGAATTCCGCAAAGAAGGAATCCCGATCCGGTCGATCACGTCCTGCGCGAATGCATAGGTCAGCAAACTGCGCGCTTCGTCCTTGCCGATCCCGCGGGATTGCAGATAGAATGCCGCTTCGTTATCCAGTTGACCGATGGTCGCGCCGTGTGTGCAGCGGACGTCGTCGGCAAGGATTTGCAGTTCCGGTTTGGTGTTCACCACCGCGTATTCAGAAAGAATCAGGTTCTTGTTGGTCTGTTTGGCGTCGGTTTTCTGAGCGTCTTTGCGGACCAGGATTCTGCCGTTGAACGCGGCAGTCGACTTGTCGTCCAGAATACCCTTGTACAACTCATAGCTGGATGCGTTAGGACTTGCGTGATCGACCGTGAGCTGATTATCGACATGCTGCGTGCCATTGACCATGTACAAGCCGTTGAGCGTAGCTTCCGAACCTTCGGCCAGGCGCACGCTCGAATTGTTTCGCACCAGCGCACCACCGAGCGAAATGGATGTAGTGGCATAGCGCGCGTGGCGCCCCAGTTCCGCTCGCAGCGTGGCGACATGGAATGCGCTCAGGGACTCCTGCTGGACCTTATAGTGATCGACGATCGCCCCGGCTCCAACTACGATATCCGTAACTGGATTATTGAAGTATTTGCCCTCTCTGGTTTCGGAACAGGCCACATAAGTTTCGACGAGAGTGCATTGAGCGCCCGCGGACACCCGAATCAAAGTACGCGGATGGGAAGCCACAGGCTCCGGGCCCGGAACCGTGAGGTACACCAGATGAATCGGATATTCGATGTTCGCTCCGGGCGCGATACGAACGTACCCGGCTCCATCGAGAAATGCCGTATTCAAAGCAACAAAAGCATTGGTTTCGGAGGCAATGTTGTTCACGAAGCGCTTTCTCGCGTCTTCTGGCAGCGGACCCACAGTCAGGCCCTCGGGCAGGAGCAGGGTGGATTCTTCGAGGCGGCCATTCACGAAAACCAAACGAATCTCGTTCGTAAGCAGCGCCGGCGCATCCGCGTCCACTGTGGCTTCCGGCGCCGGTTCGAACAGCGTTTTCGCCAGCGGCGCGACGTTGGTAAAGCGCCAGTCTTCGTTACGAACCGTGGGGAAGCCCAGCGCGGAGAACCGCGCGAACCCCGTCTGGCGCAGACGCTCGATCCACGGCGGGGCCGGTTTCTGCCCTCTGAAGTGGGCCAGCCATGTACCGGTTCGGTCGGCGACGGCAGTCATACGGCTACGGCTGCCTCCTCGGGATCGTAGATTCCCAGGCCCGCGTAGCCGCTTCGTTCGAGTTCGTGGGCGAGTTCTTTGCCGCCCGACTTGACGATGCGCCCGTCGGCGAGCACATGCACGAAATCGGGAACGATGTAATCGAGCAGCCGCTGATAGTGTGTGACTACGATCATGGAGCTCTCCGGGCTGCGCAGCTTATTCACGCCGTTCGCGACGAGCTTGAGCGCATCTATATCGAGGCCGGAATCGGTTTCGTCAAGGATGGCGAGTTTCGGCTCCAGCACCGCCATGTGGAAAATCTCGTTGCGTTTCTTTTCACCACCGGAGAAGCCGACGTTGACAGGGCGGTTGAGCAGCGCCTGATCCATCTCCATCAGATCCAGCTTTTCCTGGATGAGATCAATGAAGTCCATGGCATCCACTTCGGGAAGCCCCTTGTCTTTGCGGCGTGCGTTTACGGCGGCCTTCAGAAAATACAGATTGCTGACGCCGGGAATTTCCACTGGATACTGAAACGCAAGGTAAATCCCCTGCCGCGCACGTTCCTCCGGCGCCATTGCCAGGAGATTCTCGCTCTGATACAGCACTTCGCCGCCGGTCACCGTGTAGGACTCGCGTCCCGCCAGAACCTGTGACAGCGTACTCTTGCCGGAACCGTTCGGGCCCATCACTGCGTGCACTTCACCCGGGCGGATGGTCAGGTCGATGCCTTTGAGAATCTGCCGGTCGCCGACGCTTGCGGAAAGATTTCTGATTTCCAGTAATGCCATGGCCCCTTAACCTACGCTTCCTTCCAGACTCACGCCAAGCAGCTTTTGCGCTTCTACCGCGAACTCCATGGGGAGCTCGCGAAACACCTCTTTGCAGAAGCCATGTACGATCATCGAAACAGCGTCTTCGGCGGAAATGCCCCGTTGCCGGCAGTAGAAGATCTGGTCCTCGCCGATCTTGGATGTCGAAGCTTCGTGCTCCACCTGTGACGACTTATTCTTGACCTCGATGTAGGGAAAGGTATGAGCTCCGCACAGGTCGCCGAGGAGCATGGAATCGCATTGCGAGAAGTTGCGCGCCCCATCAGCCTGCTTCATAATCTTCACCGATCCGCGATAGGTATTCTGGCCGTGTCCCGCCGAAATACCCTTGGAGACGATCGTGCTCCGGGTGTTTTTCCCGATGTGAATCATCTTGGTGCCGGTGTCCGCCTGCTGGTAATGATTTGTGAGAGCCACCGAGTAGAATTCCCCGACGGAGTTATCCCCGATCAACAGGCAGCTGGGGTATTTCCAGGTAATCGCCGAGCCCGTTTCCACCTGCGTCCAGGAAATCTTGGCATTCTTTCCGCAGGAGCCGCGCTTGGTAACGAAGTTATAGATACCGCCCTTGCCTTCCTTGTCACCCGGATACCAGTTCTGCACAGTTGAGTATTTGATCTGCGCGCCGTCCAGAGCGACAAGCTCCACTACCGCGGCATGCAGCTGATTGGTATCGCGCATGGGCGCCGTACAGCCTTCGAGGTAGCTGACTATCGCCCCCTCGTCGGCCACCAGCAGCGTGCGCTCAAACTGCCCCGTATCTTTGGCGTTGATACGGAAGTAAGTGGAGAGCTCCATGGGGCAGCGAACGCCTTTGGGTACATAACAAAAAGATCCGTCGCTGAAAACAGCGGAATTGAAGGCCCCGAAATAGTTATCCGACGGAGGCACCACGGTGCCCAGATACTTTCGCACCAGCTCCGGATACTCGTGCACCGCTTCCGAAAAGGAACAAAAGATAATTCCCATCGCCTTCAGCTTGCCTTTGAAGGTGGTGGCGACCGAGACGCTGTCGAACACCGCGTCGACCGCGATGCCGGCGAGCATTTCGCGCTCTCTTAGCGGAATTCCCAGCTTTTCGTAGGTGTCGAGAAGTTCCGGATCAACCTCGTCCAGGCTTTTCGGCGCGTCTTTCTTAGACTTGGGCGCCGCGTAGTAAATGATGTTCTGATAATCGATCTTCGGGTAGTGAATGTTGGGCCATTCCGGCTCCGCCATCTTCAGCCAGGCCCGGAAAGCCTTGAGTCTCCATTCGAGCAGCCAGGCCGGTTCGTCTTTCTTCGCAGAGATCAGGCGAACCACATCCTCGCTCAGGCCGCGGGGGATTTGATCGGCTTCGATGTCGGTGACAAAGCCCCACTTGTATTCCTGGTTCGCCAGACTCTCTACGCTGTTCAATATTGCGCTCACGGATTCTCCCCTGAAGATCTGCCGGCTACCCGAATGACTTACCGCAGCCGCAACTGGACCGCGCCTGAGGATTGTTGAAGTTGAACCCCGAGCCTTCGAGGCTGGACACAAAATCGATGGTGGTCCATTCGATGGAGGGAAGACTGTTCGGTTCTATGAAAACCTTGACGCCGCGATCTTCGACAATCACGTCGCCCGGATATGGTTCCGGAACCAGACCCATCGCATATTTGAATCCCGCGCAACCACCGGCCTGCACCATGATGCGCAGCCCGTTCATGGGCTCGGGCGCCCCGGCAATGGCTGAACGAACCGCGTTGGCAGCGCTGTCGGTTAAATGAATCATCGATTTACTCCTTTGGTGGCTTTGGAAAGGCAAACCACGGGCCATTCGCTAACTTATTGATGTTGGATGATTTATGGCAGTGATAACCTGGCGTTGCAGGCTACATGTCGCGTTTCAGACAGGTCGGATCTGCAACCAGGTTTCGGCCTGGCGGCGGTTGCGTGCCAGCAGGCTCTCGCCGGATTCGTCGCCGAAACAGACCGTGAAATCATCGCACTCTGCGCAGCTGGGCGCGGCACACAGACGAAACCCCTCGTCCCGGCAGATCATCCGGTAGAAGAATTTCTTCCACTTCATGTTGTTAACGTTGCGTCGCGCGAGCGGAGCGAAGTGCATGCCCATCATCCGCGAAAGTTCGTCGCGGCTGCGCAGTCCCATGTCCTGCCAAAGATGATTCGGACGCATGGCACGGCGTGCGACCAATGCCGCAAGGTGCAACTGGAAAGGCGTCCGGTGTGTCGCGGAGCTCGTGAGCAATTCCCGCAGACAGCGTTCGTCTTCCTGAATGGAGAGTTCGGCCCGGCCGTCCTGCAACAGGGAAATAGCGTGGGGGAACGCCGCGCTCATCAGGACGTTCAGTTTCGCTGGCGTGAGTCCGGTACTCTCAGAGAGAGGCAATCCGCCCATCTTTGTCTCCGCTATCGCCAGGGCAAGCACGGAAGCCAGCACGTGCGCATCGAACGGGTCGCGCAGCGTGTTCTTGCCACTCATGAGCCATTCGTAATTGGCGGTCGCTTGAGACATGGCGGCTTAATGTCACTCGGCGGGCGCGTGCGTCTGACAATCGGTGGGGCAAACGCGCGCACAAGCGCCGCACCCGATGCAGGCTCCGGAATCCGCCATCACCATTACTTTGCGCTCGATCTCATCGTCGTCATCGTCATCGAGATCCACCATCTCGCCGTCTTCGCCGATCCCCTTGAGGGTCATCACTTCCCGGCCGCAGACCTTGTAACAACGGCCGCAGCCGATACATGTCTTACCCTCGATAGCCACCAGATATCGGGGTTCCCAGGGACGTCCGTCGCGAGTAGTAGTTTCTTTGGCGAGCGCTGTCATTGGGGTTTAACTCACGGTCTGCGCTTTCAGCGCTTCGCGCTTACTCTCCAGCAGTTTAAAAGCATCGTGAGCCCGCTGGGCCACGGGCAGGATCTGCGGCCAGTTAATGGGAAGTTCCTCCGAGAGATCGTGCAGATCCATCTTGGCCTGCATCGCCTGCGCGGACAGCTTCTTGATCTCGGCTTTCAATACATCGGGTTCAGGCATATCAATACTTCGCAACCTCCGGGAACCTGTTGATCATCTCCACCGCCGCGGCGACGAACTTCTCGCCTTCCTGCGCGAGCCGTTCCACACTTTCGAAACCGAACCGGTGCACATCGCGCAAATGCTTGTTGAGTACGATCAGGCGGCCCGCGGTAAGAACCAGCCGGCCAAAACCTTCGTGGTGCATCTTCATCATGGGCGAGACCATGATGCCGGTTTCGCGCTCGATGACCAGGCCGACAGCGTTATAGAAGAGCTCGAGGCGCCACAACGTTTCAGGATCGGGATCGCCCATGATCGGAATCTGCCGGCGCTTTTCCTTATCGAGTATGTAAGGTTCCAGCAGATCGAAATCGGTCTTTCCATCCCAGGCGCCGTGCATATCCTGCGCGCGCCACTGCTTCACGAGCTCTTTCACGAACGGCTTTTCCATCGCCGGACTGGCGACGATCGTTGCGGCCTCAGGCATGTTTCACCTCGTCTTCTTCGAACTTCAGTTCGCGCGATTGGTCTTTGAGCAGAGCTTTGCGCAGCCACGGTGGTGGAGTGCCCTTCAAAACAACCTGCAGCTTATCCAGAATCAGGCCGATTTCTTCCGGTTCGTTGACCTTGATCGGATGGATGTTCTGCGCTACTACACGCGCGGCGCCCGATCCACCGATGGCCGCGACGTAGAGAATTGCGCAATCTTTAATCGCCGCCAGCTTGGGGCCGAGCTTGTCTTCGTTGCCGTCTTCCTGCAGATCGCCGCTGAAAGCAATGGACTCGAGGAATTTATGCCCTCCCGGCGACACATCGTAAATTGCGATGTTTTTGGCCCAACCGAAATGGGCGTCGACATGTTTTTGATCCTGCGTTGCAAATGCGATTTTCATATCATCTCCGTAATCGTGACGAGTTCCTCTTCAACCTGCGGAACTGGCCGCCAGGTGTCGGGACCCGGTTCGTGAGCGTCAGCCATGAAGACATTTCCGATGTCGAAGACCAGATCCCGGGTCCCGCGGTAGCCCACCGAAACGCGATGGCCCGCGCCCAGCCGGTCAAACATCGGCAATCCCATGCGATAGAGAGGAATCTCCAATCGCTCGGCGGCCTGACGGCCGTGCGAATGCGTGATCAGAAGATCGCAATCACCCGCGCGATTTTCCAGATCCTCGAGA
This sequence comes from Terriglobia bacterium, assembly GCA_963719785.1. Classification (GTDB taxonomy): domain Bacteria; phylum Acidobacteriota; class Terriglobia; order Bryobacterales; family Bryobacteraceae; genus BOG-234. The sequence continues at coordinate 126,863 of CAVRCX010000010.1, read as the reverse complement.
TCCCCGATCACCACCTCTTCAGCTGGCACCCGCTCCAGCACCGGGGAAGAAGTAGTAGTGACAGCCGCCGTAATATGACTTCCCATCTCAGTGAGAAAACTCGCCATGGCCCACAAGAGATCCGGTTCCGCTCCGATGGCGATCTTCTTGCCGCCAAGATGGAAATGACCGTCGAGCATGGCGTCTACCAACTGGCTGCGCTGCCGGCGGTACTTGGCGGGGACCGGAATCCCGCTGATGCGCGTGAGGAGCGCCATCAGCTCGTCGTTAGGCGAAAGGCCGGTCAGGCGATCGAATACTGTAAACGGCACCCCCGTTCTCTCTTCCATGGTGAGGGCCGCGCCGCGCATCTGCTCTCCTATCGCGATGGTGTGCAAGGACGTCCCCATCTGCGCAATCTGGGTGAGGCTGATGCCCCCCAAAGTGGTGGGCGTGAATTCGTCGGGGATGTGGCCGTCGAGCGAGCCGGAAAGATCGGGAAGGAATAGCGGCTCGATGCCGAAAGCTTCTATTATGTCTCGCAGTTCGTCCAGGTCGCCTGGCGTCAAATGGCATCCGGGGAGCACGTTGATGCACCGCGAACTGCAGGCAACGCCTGGCTTGACCAACTGCTCGATCATGCGCCCGACCGCCTTCGCCCAACCATCCTGAAAGGCATCTTTGAAATCCGGCGTCGAGACGTAGACCAGGCCGATATGCGACAGTTCGGGATGCCGCGCGCGAATCAGGGTGAGGAAGCCGTCGACATCGTCACCCTTGACTTCGGTAACTCCCGTGGAGCAAATGGCGATGATTTCCGGCTTGGTCCGATTGGCAATGTTGACTACCGCCTGCTCTACGTTCTCAAGACCGCCAAGCACGGTGGCAACTTCGCTCATCGCGGTGGTCTGCAGAGGAATCGCTTCCCGGAAATGACGCACAAACAGGACCAAAGCAAAAGAGGTACATCCCTGGGATCCATGCAGCACCGGCATACAACCGCGCACACCCATGAAGGCGAGCGCGCCACCGATGGGCTGGCTCATCTTGAGGGGATTTACCGTACAGGACTTGCGGGATGTGACGACGCTGGCCATTGGAATCTCACGCGGCGCTTTGGCGGATCTCCCAGGGCGCGGGCTTGCGCACCTGCTCCCACACTGGGTTATACAGTGCCTTATCGATCTCGTAAACCAGCTCCACCATGCCTTCGTATCCCGCGTAGGCATGATGGCGCTCCTGGTTAATATCGAGCCAGGGCATCCTGGCCTTAAGAGCGACAAACTGCGTGCGACCGCCGGACAGCATAATGTCGGCACGCGCCTCTTTGAGCATTTTGTACATCTCCCGAGGCGTCATATCGTCGAACATGTGGGCGTCATCGCCCATGATTTCCTTGATTCGTTCTTTGTCTTCTTTCGTCGACTTTTTGACGCTGGTGCCGACGATATCGAGACCGACTTCCTGTAGAGCCGCGACAACCGACCAGGACTTTACGCCGCCCGTGATGAGCAACACGCGTTTCCCCGCGAGGCGAGACTTATATGGCTCCAGACGCTGCCAGGCACGCGCTTCCTCGCGCCTTACGATACCTTCGGTGCGGTCGATGAGATCGGCCGGCGCACCGCGCTCGACGAGGAGTCTGGCGATCTGGCGCAGCGAATCGCTCATGTCCTCGATTCCGTAGAAGGAACCCTCGAAGAACGGAATATCGTAGCGCTCTTCCATCTTGCGCGCGATATTAATCATGGCTTTCGAGCAGACCATCATGGCGGCTTTAGCCCGGTGGGAGCTGGCTACGTCGTGGTAGCGCGCATCCCCCGAAATGCAGGCGAGCACGCGTACTCCCATCTCATCGAGCAGGGGCTTAACCTGCCACAATTCACCGGACAAGTTGTACTCGCCGATGATGTTGATGTCATAAGGGGTGGTGTACCCAGGTTCCTCGGTACCGATCACGTGATCGAGAATCGCTTCCCCGGCCAGTTTGTTGCCGAGATTTTTCGGCCCCACGAATCCCGGTGACATAATCGGAATCACCGGCTTGCCGAACTTCTGGCTGGCGGCTTTACAGACGGCGTTGATATCGTCGCCAATCATGGCCGGAATGCAGGTCTGGTAAACGAACACTGCCGGCGGATCGTATTTCTCGACGATCTCTTTGATCGCCTTGTAAAGCCGCTTCTCACCACCGAAGACGACATCGTTCTCATTGATATCCGTGGTAAAACCCGTGCGATAAAGCCGCGAACCTGACGACTTGGCGCCGCGGTTATCCCAGGAGTTCCCTTCACACGCAATGGGCCCATGCACCAGGTGGGCAACATCCGTGATAGGTTGCAGAGCGATCTTCGCGCCATCGAAAGCGCACCCTCCCGCAGCGGCACCGGGCGCAAGTTGTTTGGTGCAGCCTTTCTTCCGCTCTTTGTCCGACTTAGCCTGGTTTTTGTCGCAACCCGGCTCGTTGAACACTTCCTGGATTTTGCTGGAGAGAGTGCTCATTCAGGCCTCTTGCGTACGATTCGCGCAAGCCAGCCAGCGCCTGAACGCTACCACGGACCAGATGGCTTCCACCGCGCCAAAAGGCCACGCGCCCTGCAGGAATCCATAGGTCGAGCCCATGACGCAGGAGATCGCGAATACCAGTATCCACAGGTTGTGGTACTTCTCAAACGAGTAAGAGACCAACATCGTGGAGACGGCCAGAAGGCCAAATGCAGTGAGTCTGTCCATGCCTTTTTTGTAGGGTCCTTTCTTTGTGGGACAGGCGCTTCCGCCTGTCCCTTGTATTTGACAAAGGCTAACGGAGCCCAACGCTGACTTAGCGAATGATGTCGAAACTGTAGTCGGTCTTGGCCGGCACGATAGTGTTGTGATCGATCTCGTCGAAAATCTTGTCGAGAAGCTGCACTAAGACGTTCATTGCCCCCTGATAGCCCCACAACGGATAACGATGGTGATGATGCCGGTCGAATATCGGGAAACCGATCCGAAGCAGCGGGGTGCCCGTATCGCGTTCCAGATACTTGCCGTACGTGTTGCCAATCAGAAAATCCACCGGCTCGGTGAAGAGCAACGAACGCATATGCCACAAGTCCTTGCCCGCATAAACGTGGCAATTCTTGCCGAACGGCGAGACGTTGAGCATTGCCCTGGTGCGCTCTTCCCAAACTTTGCCACCGTTGGTCGAGAGAATATGTACCGGCTCGGCGCCCAGTTCCATCAGAAAGCCCGCCAGTCCCATGCACAGATCGGGATCGCCGTAAATCGCGAACTTTTTGCCATGGATATGAGCGCTCGAATCGGCGATGGCATCCACCAGACGGCCTCGTTCTTTGGCCAACTCTTCCGGAATCGGCTTACCGGTTAGTCGGGACACCTCCATCAGGAACTTATCGGTTCCGGCGACTCCAATGGGATGGTTGAAGGCGGCAACCTCGTGGCCCTTGCTCGCGATGAAGGCCATCGTTTTCTCGGTGCAGAATTCCTGCATCGAGATAGTGGCCTTGGCGTGGAGGGCGTTGGCAGCTTCCTCAAGTGTGGTTCCGCCATCGTACATGCGGAACTCTCCATCGCTCGGCGTATCCCACACATCGCTGTTGTCCGCGAGAATCGTGTAGTCCACGCCCATCAGACCGAGCAGCCGCTTAATCTCCCGCAGGTTGCCGACGGTATAGCCATCGAAGCCGCCGATAAAGTTGAGTTTGTCGTTGGGCACGCGTTCGAGTGCAGGCGCTGTCTTCGCTTTGCCGTCCCAGAAGTGCTCGAGAATCCCCTTCAGCACGTTGTCATAGCCTGTAATGTGGCTGCCGACAAATGCCGGAGTATGGGCGAACGGAACGTCGAAGTCCGCCGGGACCGACCCCTTCTCCTTGGCGCCCTTGATGAAGGCGTTGAGATCGTCGCCGATCACTTCCGCCATGCAAGTGGTTGAGACCGCGATCATCTTCGGCTTGTACATGTTGTAAGTATTGGCGAGCCCCTCCACCATATTCTTGAGCCCGCCGAACACCGCTGCGTCCTCGGTCATGGAGGACGATACGCAGGAACTCGGTTCTTTGAAATGGCGAGAAAAATGGCTGCGGTAATATGCCACACAGCCTTGCGAGCCATGCACAAAAGGCAACGTTCCTTCAAATCCCACGGCTGCGAACACGGCGCCCAGGGGCTGGCAGGCTTTGGCGGGATTGACCGTCAGAGCTTCGCGCGCAAAATTCTTTTCTCGATATTCCGGAGTCTTGGTCCACTCCCGAACGCGTTCCAGTTCCTCATCCGCGACCGGGTTCTCGAAGTTTTTCCTTTTGTTCTCGAACATCTCCTTGTATTCCGGGCCGCGGAATAAGTCGAAGTGGTCGAGGACGTTCTCGGCATTTTGGCTCATGGGAGTTGCTCCTCTGTATGGAATCTCTTACGCGGCAGCCGCGGCTTGTTGCTTCCAGGGGTTCTTGGTCAGCCGCCAAACAGGGGCGTTGATTGCCATATCCATGTCACGGGCGAAGATGGCAAAGCCGTCATACCCGTGGTACGGGCCCGAGTAGTCCCAGGAGTGCATCTGGCGGAACGGTACGCCCATCTTCTGGAACACGTACTTTTCTTTGATTCCCGATCCCACGAGGTCGGGTTGAACTTTTTCCACGAACTTCTCGAACTCGTAGCCGGTCACATCGTCGTAGATGAGCGTGCCGTCCTTGACATAGTGCGTGGTCCGCTGATAGTCGTCGTTGTGTCCGAACTCGTAGCCGGTGCCGACCACTTCCATACCCAGATCTTCGTAGGCGCCGATTACGTGGCGCGGGCGCAGGCCGCCGACGAACAGCATCACTTTCTTGCCTTCGAGACGCGGCCGATATTTCGCGATCACGTCGTCCATCAGCCTCTGATACTTCGCGATCACGCGCTCAGCGCCGGCCTGGATCTTGTCGTCGAAATGACTGGCAATCTTGCGCAGAGATTCGGCAATCTTGCTGGGGCCGAAGAAATTATACTCGACCCACGGAATCCCATACTTCTCTTCCATGTGGCGCGAGATATAGTTCATCGAACGGTAGCAGTGCAGGACGTTGAGCTTGGCTCGGGGAGAAGTCTCGAGCTCCGCGATGCTGCCGTCTCCCGACCACTGCGCGACCACGCGGAGGCCCATCTCTTCGAGGAGGATTCGAGAGGACCAGGCATCGCCCCCGATGTTGTAATCGCCGATGATCGCAACGTCGTAAGGCGTGCTTTCAAACTTGATGGCTTTGCCAGTCAGCTTGTCGAACACCCAGTCGCGGATGGTGTCGTTGGCGATATGGTGGCCGAGCGATTGCGAAACGCCGCGGAATCCTTCGCAGCGCACCGGCACGATTGTCTTCCCACCGTATTCCTTCGACTTACTTTTCGAAACCGCTTCGATGTCGTCGCCGATCAGACCGATCGGGCACTCCGACTGCACCGTGATGCCCTTGTTCAACGGGAACAGCACCTGGATCTCATCCATGATCTTGGCGAGCTTCTTGTCGCCGCCGAAGACGATGTCTTTCTCCTGAAAATCGGAGGTGAATTGCATGGTGACAAACGTGTCCACACCAGTGGTCCCGATGTAGTAGTTGCGTCTGGCCGCCCATGAGTACTGGCCGCAGCCGACAGGGCCGTGGCTGATATGGATCATGTCTTTAATAGGTCCCCATACGACGCCTTTCGATCCGGCATAGGCGCAACCGCGGATGGTCATCACGCCGGGGATCGACTTAACGTTGGATTTCACGCCGCAATCCGGTTTGCCCTCTTCGAAGGTGCCCAGATGTTTCGCGCGCTTCTTGGCTGTGGCTTCGGGATAGACCGCCAGCACTTCGCCGATGAGCGCCTTGTTTCTGGCTTTGATTTCTTCGATGCTTTCCGTGGTGGTTGTGAGACTCATGGGATTCCTTTCATTAAAGCCGTTTAAAAAGGGTGATACCGGTTCAGTTGTTCCGGCCCCTCGGGCGAGGAGCCGGAACGGTTGAGTTGATCAGTTGGCCGCGGCGAACGCGAGTTCTTCGGCAGCCAGTTCCGCGGCGGTCTTGCCGACGATGGATTCATCGACCGGTTTGATGATTCCGTGTTCCATCAACATGTCTTCCAATTCATCCATGGTGATCGGAGTGGGAATAACGCCCTTGCCGGCATTGGCGTGAATTCTCCGCGCAAGCTCGCGGTAGTGCTCGGCCTGCCGGGATTCGGGTGCGTATTCGATAACGGTCATGCGGCGCAGTTCAGCGTGCTGCACGACATTGTCGCGGGGTACGAAGTAGATCAGCTTCGTGCCGAGCTTCGCGGCCATTGCCTCGGCCAGTTCGAGCTCTTTATCGGTCTGCCGTTCGTTGCAAACCAGAGCGCCCAACCGGACGCCGCCCGAGTTGGCGTACTTCAGAATGCCTTTCGAGATGTTGTTGGCGGCGTACATGGCCATCATCTCGCCCGACATGACGATGTAAATTTCCTGCGCCTTGTTCTCGCGGATCGGCATGGCGAAACCGCCGCAGACCACGTCACCCAGCACGTCGTAGGAAACGTAGTCGATGTCCTCATAAGCGCCGTTCTCTTCGAGGAAGTTGATTGACGTGATCACCCCGCGTCCCGCGCAACCGACGCCGGGCTCGGGGCCGCCGGATTCCACGCAGCGGATATTCCGGTAGCCGGTTTTCATGACGTCGTCGAGTTCCAGGTCTTCCACGCTTCCCTGTTGCGCCGCAAGACTCAGAATCGTGTCCTGCGCCTTGGCGTGAAGAATCAGCCGGGTTGAATCGGCCTTGGGATCACAGCCGACGATGAGAATTCTCTGACCCATTTCGGCGAGCGCCGCGAGGGTATTCTGCGATGTTGTGGACTTACCGATGCCGCCTTTTCCGTAAAAGGCGATTTGGCGTAATGACATGTTGTCTCCTCAGTTTGTTCGGTGATTTTATTCGCTCGGACACTCTGGCATCGCGTGGCGCCTCGCCCCCCCAATTCCAGTTTTCCCGGTTGAACGCTCGTACTTATGCAATCCCCGTGCCAGAATGCGGATCGGTTCGAAATCCCTGATAACAAAGCAAAAAGCGAGTAAGCTGAGGGGTTTCGACAGCTTGTTTCAAACCCTACAAGGCCGCCTGGCCTGTAGCAAAGGGAACAAGCGATGTAAGTCGCCAATTTCACATCGCATTGAAATCAAACTGCGTTGTGGGCTGGCTGAAAACGTGCAACCGGGTCCGCATGCAAATAGGCGTCGAGCTTTCGAGGGCGGTAGAAAACAAGCGCATCTTCGTCATCGACAGTGACGAGATCACGCGTGCGGTGCTGCAGTTCATGCTCCATGACGAGAATGAAACTCACGAGCTCGCAAGCATCAGCGATGCGATCTCGAAGCGGGATGGCCGCACCGTAGACCTCATCCTGCTCGGCCACGCCATTGCGCGGGAGCGGGGGGCTGTAATCTTCGACGAGATTGCCCGGCAGTTTCCCGGCGCGAAGGTGTTATTGGTAGCGGATTCGGCCGCGGACGCTCAGGAGTTCCTGAAATGGGGTGCGGCCGGTGTGCTCGCTAAGCCGCTGACTGTGGAATCGGTGCGCCTCAAGGTGGACACGGCGCTCGGACGCGGCCTGGGCTTCAACCCGTTCCGCGTTCTCTCTTAGCTGCTCTCGCCCTTGTGCAGCTGTTGCGCGAGATAGTTTTCGATGCCCATCTCGCCGATAGCGTGCATCTGCCCCTCGAGGTAATCGACGTGTTCTTCTTCGTCGACAAGAATGTCTTCAAAGAGTGCACGGGATCCGCTATCGCCCATCTCGTTGGCGATCTTGATTGCACCGTTGAGTTGCTTCACGGCCTCCAGCTCCAGAGCGAGGTCATTTTCGAACTGCGCCTTGACGTTCGTCCCCACTTTGATCGGGCCGATATCGGTCATGTTCGGGGTTCCTTCAAGGAACAGGATCCGATCCATCAGCTTCTCGGCGTGAACCATTTCCTCGATCGATTCCTTCCGGTAGTAGGCGCCAAGCCGGGAGTAACCCCAGTTTTCGCACATCTTGGGGAAATACTGGTTGATTGCTGTAAGCTCCGCCTTGAGCGTATTGCCCAGTTCTTTCAGAACCGCTTCATTCCCATGCATTCGACGATTGTATCCCTGTCGGCTTACCAGGCGCTGACAGCTAACGGCTCCATCGCTCCGCGGCTGGCTTCCAATTCATCGAGGAATGCGCTCAACGGCAGATCGATTCTTTCGATGTTCTGCTCGGCAAGAAAGCGGGCTTCGTTTTTGGTGGGTTGCTCCGGAAGCACCGCCCAGTGCTTCGCGGAAGACCTCTTCATGATCTGCCGCGCAAACAATCGATCGAGCTGCATGGCAAACCGGCAGCCGAGAAACAGGAAATTGCGTCCGGCGCGCAGGCGCTGTACGGCCACGGGAATCGGCGTCTGAATATCAATCTCCGTCAACACTTCAACATAGTCGGAGTCCGAAACCAGGAAGTTCTCGGCCGGCGATACCGATCCGAGCGGCTGATAGAGCAGCGTGTCCCAGTCCGCGTACTCGGCCGGAACCTGTGCGCCGCCGGCACTGAAGTAATGTACCCATTCGCCGAAGTGCTCAGCCTGGCTGACACCCTGCACGACGCCCCAGCTGTTACGCGATGACAGGGCCTTCTGCGGCAGATCGTCGTACCAGGCATGCACCACCAGCGGCAGTTCCGGCACGTCCGCCAATAACCGGTGCAGCGCGGTAGGAGCAACCGAGGAACGGAACGCTTCGGTCATAGCCGTCTTCACGGTCCTGCGGTGTTTGAAGTTCTCGAGGAACTGCGCCGCGGCTGTCAAATTCTTTCTGATCTTGTGCGGCACGCTTGCCTTGGCGGTCAATCTCCCCACCAGCTCTTCCGGCGAAGCCGGCAGCGGACAATTCTGCCCGGCCAGTGCCAGCACGCCGGGTCCGAGATAAGGCACAACACCGCCGCTCTCAAGTCGCGCAACAATCTCCTCTATCGCCCGTGCTTCCATCACGCCTCCCCCTCGGCCTTTGCGCCCACCGCCTCTTTGAGCGTGTCGACTTCCCCACGCGGCACGCGAAAAACGGCCCGTCCGCCGGACAACGGTTGATAGCCATTGCCGGTGTGCCGGCTCAGCCGGTTGAACCACTCCTGCGCACTCTCGCCGGAAGGACGTTCCCCAATTTCCCTCACCGTGCCATCGCCCGCGAAACGCACGTGGATCAGAACCAAACCGTTTTCCATTGTTTTCTACCTCAAATCACGAGCCGAAGCCCAATAACTCCACCGTGACGTCTTCGCTTCCGAGCATCGCCTGGCAAGCCAGCCGCGATTTCGAGCTGACCCCGATAATGCTGTCGAGTCTGGCGTTTTCCGAGCGCTGCATTTTAGAAAGGCCTTTGCGCCCGACAAGAACAAAAACGTGGCAGGTCCCGCATTCTACGTTGGCATCGCAGTTGTGGGTGATCTTTTCGCCCGCCGCGAGGATTGCTTCCAGCAGGCTCGACCCCGCCTCGGCGGTTACAGTTTTGCCCGCGGGCATAATAGTTAAATTCGGCACAGCACTTTCTCCTTTACTGACAAACCGCTCTTCAATAAATCGCGGAACCCGCGCCTACGTTGACTGAGGCGTCCTTCATGGTTCCAACGACAAATGCAATCTGATCCTCACTCAGGTGCGCGTGGAAGGGCAGAGCGACAGCACGGTCGGCCACCTTTTCGGTCACCAGATAATCGCCGCGGCGGAACCCCAGGTCGAAATAGCAGCCCTGCAAATGCAGCGGCCTGCAATAAGCAGAGGCATCGATTCGCTCTGTTCGCAGGTCTTCCACAATGGCATCGCGACTCGACCGCGAGAACCGCGTTCCCAGGTGAACCAGATACAGGAACCAGTGGACTTCGTCCACTTCCGGCGCGATGTATGGGTCCTTGATCCCCTCGAATGATTTGACGTACTCGAAATACCAGCGCTCGACACGCTTGCGCCGCGCCAGGATTTCATCGATGCGCCGCAATTGCGCCAAACCGAGTGCCGCCGACAGTTCGTTCATCCCCGCCTGATAAGACGCGTTGGCGGTGATCACCACCGAGGAACGTTCGTCCGGCCGGTGCGACCGAAAACTGCGTAGCCGGGACGCAACGTCGTCGTTATCGGTAACCACCATCCCGCCCTCTCCGCAGGTGAGCGGCCCGGGCTGCGAAAAATCGAAAACCGAGCAATCGCCAAATCCACCCACGCGCACACCCCGGTAGACCGATCCGATCGCTTCCGTCGAGTCTTCAATCAACAGCAGGCCGCGGCGATCGGCGAGCTCGCGAAATTCATACCAGGGGGCGGGGTGTCCGTTGGTATTGCCGACCACAATCGCGCGCGTCCTGGGCGTGATGCGCAACTCGGCCTTGTCGGGAGCGAGCGTGCCGGCCCAATAATCGATGTCCGCGAAGCGGGGAGTCGCGCCTGCGAGCGTGATGGCATGAGCGGCCTCGCGCCACGAATAAGGAGAAGCAATCACTTCATCCTCGTGCCGGATCCCATAAGCCCGCAGCGTGAGCAGCATGCCCATGATTCCGCTCGAAACTGCGATCGCGTGTTTGCGACCTGTGTACTCGGCGAAGGCGGCTTCAAATTCCAACGCCACCGGCCCCGACGAAAGCTGCGGGGATTCGAGCGCCGCGTTCACCGCACGGAGTTCGGCCGCCGAGATATCGGGATCGGAGAGCAGGATCGAGGTTTTATTTAACGATGTTTTATCTAACGAAGCCTGGTTCATGTCGCCGCCTCTTGCCGGACTGTTTTTGCCGCGATCACAACACCAGTGGCGCAAGCGGGGTCCGGCGTGATTCGGACACAATGTTCGCTGGTGTCGATCAGATAAAGGTTGAACCGCGGATACTCCCGAAACGGTTTCTCTACTCCCATATCGGACTCATCGCAGCGCGTCAGCGAAAGCCCGGGGAAGTCCGTGCGGAAGCCGGCCAGCGCTGAAGAGTCGGCCTCGGGTTTCCCCAATTCCGCATCGATCTTCGCCAGCGCATCGTCTTTCAGCGGCATCTGCTTCCCTATTCCGCTTGAACCGTGCGCCGCGCTTCCACTGTAATCGGCAGCGTGGTCTCCGGGCCCATGGCCGGCAGCTCCAGCAGCCATCCGTTCGCCAGCGTCACGCTGCCGCCCCACATCTGCGGCTTTTCCATATTCACGATCGGCTCTTCGAGATCTTTCTTGGCGATATAGGCCGACAACTCACCCGCCGAATTCTTCCGAATCATGACTTTCATAAGCTAGCTTTCATTGCCAAAACTCCCGCTGCGGATCGTCTTTCAACGGCTCCAGCAAATCGGTCAACCGCTCGTGAACGCTGTGCAGTTTCCACGTGGCGCTCAAATGATCTTTCCGGTACAGCACCCAGCCGCCGGCAGGAAGGCGTTGCATCAGCGCAACCTCCACCACTCCGCCCTCGGGATCGATGCGCCGCGAACAACAAGGGCTCTCCACCACGATTGCGTCGGGAGTCACCCGCACCCTGGGCTGCACGTAGCGATAGCGCTTCCTCTTCCCGATCGCCCGCTCTATTTGTTTGCGCTCGAAGACATTAACCTGCTGCATCAAATCAATGCGATCTCCTGCTCGAGGCAACCCACCACGCGGTTCGCCCCGAATTCAACCATGTAGACAGGAGTGTTCGACTCCACATGCGTGCCCACCTGCACGATCTCCCCGGCATCGCCGCTGCGCACCAGTAACGCCTCGGGCGGACATTCCGGAAACGTGCCGTCGTTGTGAAGATCGAGAAGCGCTTGCACACGCTGGCCCCACTGATATTTAGGGACAACCGGCTCCGTCATACGGGCTCCTCCTCAGGCGCCGGCGCCACCGCCTCCACAGGGTCCAGTTCCCTGCGCTTCATGCCCACGCGATATCCCAGAACCGGAAAATCCACGCCATAGATGTAGAACTGCTGAAGGAATGTTCCGATGCTGACCACATATCCTTCGTCGCCCTTCTTTACCAGGATCTCGCCGATTTCCTTGCCCGGAAATGTTCCGTCGTTACGAATACTGCGCCGCGATCGCACCTTCGTTCCGTAATCGAATGCCGGCGGATCGTTCAGTTCCACTACATCGCTGTCGCGGGCGATATTCATTTTCCTGGCTCCTTCGTCCCATTCAGCCGCGTCTGCGCCATCTCCCGTACCATCGGATCGGCATCGTGTTGCATCGCCCCCACCAGGTCGAGGCGCATGCGGCGCGCCACCTCGTAGCGCACACGCCAGTCCGGATCGCAATCGAACTCGATCAGCTGGCTCGGCAGTAAGCGCTCTACCGCACGGAGGCGAACTGCCGCGTCCGCGTCCTTCGTCAGCGGCCCGATCCAAGCCATATCGATTCGCCCGGCGACGATGCGCCGAACCTCCGCATCCTCGTCGCGAATCATCAGCCGCAGCAGGTGCCCTGGAATTCTCCGGGCGACCAACTGGCGCACATAATAATCCGGATCTTTCATAATCAAAATCAGGTCCGACGTATCGAGCCGGGCTGCCACGCGGATTCTTACTTCGCGGTGCGTATCGTGGATCAGCCGCAGCAGATAACGTTGCGGGAGCCTTAACGCCGCGCTCCAGCGCACCGTTTCATCCGGGTCGTCGAGCATCGGCGGCAGATGCACAATGTCGGCGTACTTCGCCGCCACCGCGCGTACTTCGAAATAAGGATGGGCCAGCGAGGCGTTAGCCAACTCCGGGTTCCAGGCAAAAAACCGATCGATGCGCCGCGCGTAGCGGTCCGCGATACATGCCGCTCCCACACGGCATTTGGATTGGGCCAGCAATTCCCGATGCGGGCACGACGCGCATTCGACCTCCTTGCCCTGCCAGTCCCGCGCTTCGTTAATGTCGGTCTGAACGCCCTCGGTTTGCATTTCACTCGTCATCGTTATGACCCATTGCCTGCAGCACGTTCAAAAGCACTCTCGCGCCAACTTTGTCGGTCGGATCGAGTTCCAGCAATTTCATGACGGCCTCGCGCCCTTCTTCGAGACAACCCAGCCTCATCTGCAGATACGCCCAGGCTTTTAACGTAAACAGATAAAACCGCGGCAGCCGCGCATCGTACGAACTGAAGTTGCCATCCTCCCGGCGAACTTCGCGCCAGTCCGCTTTCAAACCGTTCTCTCGCGCCGCCTTCACCAGACAAATCTTCGCTACTTCGAGCGCATCGCGCAGCCGGCCCTTGTAGAAATAAAACCGATAGCGTGCGATCAATACCGCGGCGTGATCCGGCGCGATCAGCGCTGCATCGCGCAGATGCCGCTCGGCGACCGGATCTTCCAGATACGCCAGACCGGCCAAATGAATATGGCTGGCGGCCTCGATCGGAAGATCCGCTCCCATGAGAGCGTCCGCCAGCCGCTCCGTCGCAGCCGCCACGTTGCTTAATTCCTGGAGCCGAAGTTCGTCAGGCTCACCAACTCCGCCGGCGCCTTGTGCTGCGTGCCGCACGCCGAGCCTGTCGCCTTCGGATCGCGAAACACCAGGCCGGATTCCGTGGGCGTATCGGCGAAATCCACGGTGACGCCATCGAGCAGCAGGCGGCTCTCCGCGGGCAGGAAGATCTTCAGTCCATTGTGCTCCAGAACGGCTTCACCGGTGCGCGGCCCGCTCTCCACGCTGAACTCGGCGGCCAGTCCCGAGCATCCACCCGGACTCACCGCAAGGCGGAATCCTCCGCCCGGCACACCACCGAACTTTGTCATGCGGCGGATGAACTTCTCCGCGGCCGGCGTAATCTCTATCTTCATGTTTCTCCTTTAAGCCACTGCCTGATAGCGAGGCACGGATGTGTCGATGATGCACGTCAGATCCACGGGACAAACCGCCACGCACTGCGGCTCATCGAAATGTCCAATGCACTCGGTGCACTTCTTCGGGTTGATCACGTATGTCCCATTCTTGGGGTAGATCGCCACATTCGGGCACTCCGGCTCGCATGCCGAGCAGGACGTGCACTGTGAGGCTACGATCTTATATGCCATAGTTACTCCTGTTTCCTCTTCACCTACGCCGCGATGAACGCGCCCTGCCGGATATCGGCGTCGCCGCGCACCACATGTTCCTTCTCACCACTCTTCACCTTGTCCAGATAATCCCTGAACCAGGCGATTGCCGATTGCTCGATGAATTCCAGCGCATACCTGTCCACGGGCTCGATTCCAGCCTGCCGCAGCGTGTCTTTGGGACATCCACCGATCTTCGCCACAAACACCGCGTGGCAATCGTTGATGGCGCGGATGATCGTATCGAGGCTGTCTTCCTCACCGAAGCCGCCCTGACAATAGAGGTCCACGCGCCGATGCCCGACAAACTTCGCGCCTGCCGTGCTCAGCTCATACACCTGGAACTCTTTGGCGTGCCCGAAGTGTTCGTTGATCCGGCCGCTGCCTTTCGTAGCCACCGCGATCAGCACCTTCACGTCGCTCATTTCGCCCGCCAGGCTTTCGAGCTCGGTTTGGCGCGCAACCACCTTCGCCTCGCGTTCCTCTTCCACCTTTGCCTGGTAAGCCTTGCGCGTCTCGGAGTCATAGTTGACTTCCATCTCCATGATTTTTTCGGTGGTGAACTCCGCACTGCGGTCCTCGCCGAGCAGTCCCACCGCGTCCGCGCGGCACTGCCGGCAATGCCGCATCATATTCATCTCGCCTTCGCAGCTATCCTGCAGCGCCTTCAGTTCCTGTGCCGAAGGACCGCGCTGGCCGGTCAGTCCGAACACCGTGCCGTGCTCGGGCGCCGAGATTAAAGGCATGATGTTGTGCAGGAATGCCCCGCGCGATTTCACCGCTCTGTTAACTTCCACCAGATGATGGTCGTTGACGCCCGGAATCATCACTGAGTTCACCTTGCAGAGAATCCCGCGCTCCGTCAGCATCTCCAGACCCTGCATCTGGCGGTCGGTCAGAATCTGCGATGCCTCGCGGCCTGTGTAGCGTTTGTGCTTGTAGTAAATCCACGGATAGATCTTCGCGCCCACGTCGGGGTCAACCATGTTGACCGTAATGGTCACGTGGTCCACGTTAAAGTTCTTGATCGTCTCCACGTGGTCGGGCAACATCAATCCGTTGGTGGAAAGGCAGAGCTTGATATCGGGCGCGGTTCTTGAGATCAGTTCGAAGGTCTTAAACGTCTTCTCGGGATTCGCCAGCGGATCTCCCGGTCCCGCAATCCCCAGCACGGTCATCTGCGGAATCGTGGAGGCCACCGCCAGCACTTTTTTCGCGGCTTGTTCCGGGGTCAGTTTCTCGCTGACCACACCGGGGCGCGATTCATTGGCGCAATCGTATTTGCGGTTGCAGTAGTTGCACTGAATATTGCAGGCTGGCGCTACCGCCACATGCATGCGCGCGTAATGGTGATGGGCCTCTTCGCTGTAACAGGGATGGTTCTTGACCTTTTCCCAGATTTCCGGAGCCAGATCGTTCTGCCCCGCCCCCGATCCGCAACTGGCCTTACCGCTGCCCCCGTGAGTTCCGCAGCCCTTGTGCCCGGCAATTTTCTGCATCGCCGCGTCCGATGGCTGAATTACCGGCAGACTCAGACCCTGCTTTAACGATGGCTGTTCGAATGACGCTTGCATGCCCGCTCCCTTGCCTCCTGGAGGCGCAGTACGCGGCGCCGTCTGGTGCTCGTTATGCAAATCGCCTGCCAACCCGCGAAACGCTTCGAAGCCCTGAAAACAAACGTCTTTGCTCGAATCGGCGCTGTCGCAATGCCTACAACGGGCTTTTCCAGGATTGTTGGGAAGGCGACACGTTCACGCGGGCACGCAGGTGTTGGGCACGGGGCAAAGTTCGGCGCAGCGCGGCGAGTCGAAGTGGCCCTCGCACTGTGTGCACAGCCTGGTATTAATCACATACATTTCGCGCTTCATGGAGATAGCTGCGTTGGGGCACTCGAATTCGCACGCGCCGCAAACCGTGCATTGTGAGGCAATTATTTTGTAGGCCATGCGGCGATGCTCTGCAACGCAGTCGCCAACCGATCAGAACCTCTTGATATCGATCGCGTGCTTACGCAGCGCGTAGCCCATCTGTCTTGGCGTCAGACCAAGAAGCCGTGCGGCCTTAGCCTGCACCCAACCTGCTCGCTCCATGGCTTCGATGAGTTGCCCGCGTTCGACATTATTTCCGCTCGCCTCGCTCTCGCCCTCGCTCGCGTGAACTGGAATGCCGATCGCAGGAGATTCAATGGGACCCGTTTCCAACGGCCCCGCCACCGTGAAGGGAGGCGCGCCGTTTGTCTTGTTCCGCAACACCCCGCCTGTCACCGGAAGTGGAATGTATCCAGCCCGGCCCGCGGGCTTTTCCGGCTTCCACAACAGCGATGAAAGGCAACTGTCATTGCTGCACGCAAAGTCGCCTGCAACAATCGTCGACCCCTGAGCAAAGGCGGCCGTACGCCGCACGCAACTCTCCAGTTCGCGCACATTGCCAGGAAAGTCGCACGCGGTGAGCACCCGCAGCGCGTCCTTACTCAGCGACAGCGACGTCCCGTGAGTCTCGTTGAAATGTGTGAGAAATTCGAGCGCCAGCGGTGGTATATCTTCGCGCCGGTCGCGCAGCGGAGGAAGCTGAATCGGCACTACACTGATCCGGTAGTACAAATCCGCGCGGAACGTTCCATTGGTAACTGCCGCCTCCAAATTGCGATTGGTAGCGGCTATCAGACGCACGTCCACTTTCAACGTGCGCGTACCGCCGACTCGCTCAAACTCGCCCTCCTGCAGCACGCGCAACAGCTTCGCCTGGAAAGCCGGAGAGATGTCGCCGATTTCGTCGAGAAACAATGTCCCGCGATCGGCCAGTTCGAAACGGCCTCTGCGTTGCGCGATGGCCCCCGTGAAGGCGCCTTTTTCGTGACCAAACAGCTCGGACTCCAGAACCGATTCCGGCAACGCGGCGCAGTTCAGTTTGATGCATGGAGCCTGCTTGCGCGGCGACAGATCGTGAATCGCCTGGGCGAACAATTCCTTACCGGTGCCCGATTCGCCGCGCAGCAGAATCGGCAGATGGCTGCGCGCCACAATGCGGATCTTTTCGAGCACGTTGCGAATCGCCTGGCTCTCGCCCACAATCCCGGCGACAGGCTGATTCCGTTCAGGGGCGGACGCAACCTCCAATTGTCTTTCCAACTGGTGCCGCTCCGCCATCAGCCGCTCGCGATCCCGCGCTACGAACCTCTGGAGGCGCACCGCCTGACCGACCAGATTGGCCACCATCGCCAAAAATCGCGCATCTTCATCGAGAGTAACCGAACAATCGTCGCTGCGCGGGCCCTCCCGCCGGTAGTGCTTCTCGATAGTAATCGTCCCGATCACCTGGTCCCGATCCTTGATCGGAACGCCGATGAAAGAAAAGATCCGGTCGCCATCCTCCGGTTCCGGTGCACTCCACTCCGCGAACAGCGGATCGGTCGACATGTCTCTCACTATGAGCGTGCCACGGGTCACCACAATCTGTCCGATGGCGCGCTCGGGCAACTGTTCGAAATAGAGCTTCGACGTTTGCTCATTCCAGCCGTCACCCACCACTATCTCGGGGCCGCCTTCGTCGTCGAGTAACGCAATAAGTCCCTGACTCATATCGAGATAACTCGAAAGCAGAGTGATGACGTTAGAGAGAGTTACTTCCACTCTCGCGGGCCGTGTAAGTACTCTGGAAATTTCGTAAATGCCACTGAGAGCAACGTCGGACCAACGGGAAGCGGATTCACTTCTCGCGACATCGTATTCATTGGGGGTCGCGGCCATTTTGAAAATGCCTCATATCGCGCAAGAGCGCGCTGTCGGCGCGAAGATGCGTGTTAAATGGAAACTTACGGAGTCAGACTCAGGCTAAGATTTCGTAAGTGACCGCTACGTGGCAGGATGGGCGAATTCACGCGGGAATCCGAAGCCCAGTACTCGCACCTTATCACTCCGTGCCACGTCTCGTCAAGCACTGTATAGCCACACTGGAGCAAGCCGTCCGGTGCGGCCACCAGGTCCAGCCGGTTTACGCCAGGAAAATCTGGGCCGAAAATTGCTTGAGCAGCTCTCATGTTCGAGCGCATTGGCGGTGAGATCACTGTGGATCGGTTGGTCGAATCTTTCTACCGGCGCATGGACACCCTGCCCGAAGCGAAAACTATCCGTGCGCTTCATGCAGCCGATCTCAGTCGCGCGAAAATAACCCTGAAGCGGTACCTTACCGAGTGGCTGGGGGGACCTAAACTCTACTCCGCGGAGAAAGGCCATCCACGACTTCGCCAGCGCCATATAGGTTTCCCGATCGGCGTGGGGGAGCGCGATGCATGGCTTCTTTGTATGCGAGGAGCGATGGAGGAAACGATCGACGATGCCGCGGCCCGCATCGAGATTCTGCCGCTGCTCGAAAAGCTTGCCGACTGGATGCGCAACCAGCCCGGTAATCCGCACGACGCCAACCAGCGCCAAACCGTCGTTACCCTTTCCAACGCAGCTCTTTCAAGCGGCGGCTGATCTCGCCATCACGTGGACTTAGGGAGAGCTGCCTGTTTGGCGATCCAGCGCTTCAACTCCGCCACGTGCTCCGCCTCTTCCGCCGCGAACTCCACCGCCATAACGCGGATCTCCGGATCCTCCGTCGTGCGCGCGATTTCATCGTAGAAATCGAATCCCCGCTGTTCGCTGTCGAGGCTTAGTTGCATGGCATAGTCGAGATCCATCAGGTAGTGCGACGCCTCCATCGAAGTCGACTCCGGACTTTCGCCGTCCGGCCACTCAAACTCGGCCGCCTGCAGGTCCGGAACGTCATGGTAGCCGGCCCGCGCTCTGGCCTGCGCCAGATGCAGACGCGAGAAGTAGGCCAGTTTTCCGAAAAAGGCCGCACTGTCGTGATTGCCGTAGATCTTCATTGCATGGGACAAATCGCCCAGCCGGTTCGCCGCATCTTCTTCGAGGCGGATGGCGTGAGCAAGGAACTCCTCGACATTCTGCATGGGGTCAACCTTCTTAGATCCTGTAACCGACCTTGAGCGTGACTTGAAATTCTTTTACCTGGTCACCTTCAATCTTGCCGGTCTCGCGCACGACCTCGAACCATTCGAGCTCACCAAGGGTTTTCGATGCCTCCGCGACTGCCGCCTTCGCCGCCTCTGCAAAACTGGCCCCTGACGTTCCCACTAACTCAGCCAGCCTATAGATTCCTGCCATGTATTTTTCCTTCTTTCCTTAGATCAAACCTGGACTTTGTTTTATTAGTGGGTAACCGGTGCGGCAACTTGCTGTGCTGTCGTCGCAGCGTGTTCCTCCCGCTGAATCCAACGGCCAAGAATCTCTACGTGCTCCGCTTCTTCTTTGACAAAGTCATTCGCCATCGCGGCGATCTCCGGATCCTTCGTCGTACCAGCGACCGCGTAGTAAAAGTCATAACCCCGCTTCTCGCCTTGCATCGCTACCTTCAGGGCATCCATGCGGGACATGTCGGGGTCGCCCGCCCAAAGTGAAGTTCTCTCGGGCGTAGCGTGGTCCGGCCACACATAGTCCGCGGGTAAGTGCGCGCTGACGTCGAGCGACCCGGCCCGTTTCCTCGCGTGCTCGAGATGCAACCGGGAGTATCCCGCTAAATCCCGGAACAACTTGCCGACTTCCTTGTTGCCGCACTCTTCCATGGCCGCACCCAGCTCGTCGTAGTGGATCGAGGCGTCCTCCTCAAGCCTGACGGCGAACCCAAGAAACTGGTCGAGGTTTTTGATCTCGATGCCGCCCTTATAGATCTTCGCCGCAATCGACAGCCAGGGCCGCTGCGCCGGCAGAGTCTGATCGCCTTCAAAGGAAACCAGAATATCTTCATCGCGCACAAAGCACTGGCAGGCGAGCCGGTATCGCGGAGGCATATCGTTCACCTCTGCTTCCCTGATCTCGTCGCGCGTGATCTTACCCAGTTGCCGCAGCAACTCCTTCTCCTTCTCCGTGAGCGCGATCCCATAGCGCACGTTCGGGTTGAGATGCTCCACCTTCACGAGGCAGGATCCGCACTCGCCGTCCTGACAATCGAACGGAATCGGAATCTTGTGCGCGCGCGCCACCGCCAGAATTGTGCCGCGATGTCCGGCAACTGCGTATACAGTAAGATCTTTCGCCATTACCGGCGAGGAAAAAGTGACATTGGCCATAAGGTCGTTCCGTTCGTGCGTGTGTGATCGGTACTCATTATGCACTCGATGGGCCAGCCGACAAAGTCTGTCAAATCAATACATTCTAGGATTCCTTGAATGTTTCATTGCGCGGCTTTGAAGCAAAAGGAACAAGAGTGTCGGAAAGCCTTCACCGCCGAAACTCGGCAACCCTGTGACGATGCCTGTGGCCATTGATCCCGCCATCGCGATAGCCGCGTGAATGCACCTGCTGGAAGCGAATTTGCCGCGTCAGCGTATAGATCTGATGGCTCTGGTCGGCTCGGCGTCGGCATGGATTCGCCGATTTGGTCCTGTCGCCCGCCGTTCAACTCACGCGATATGATTGCCAGTTAGCTCACAAAACCCACTGGGAGAATCAACGAATGACAGAAGGCGGCCATTGAGCGTGCGCTCGCCGCGCTGCGGGAGGTTGACGCGCCCGTCACGGTAGCGCCAGCCGGTTCTGCCGCCACACTGGCAGGGCCCACCCCCAGGCGCAAGAGGTTCAGCGTCAGCGCGGCAGCCCGGAGGAAGATGGCGCTGGCGCAGAAATTGCGATGGGCCTCAGGATCAAAGGTGAGATTGCGCCGCCATCCGCGCCACCCGCGCCGACGGCAAAGCGCCGGATCAGTGCCGAGGGCATGAAGAGGATCATCGCTGCCACGAAGAAGCGGTGGCGTCTGAAGCGGGCGGATGAAAAGACGGCTTTGGCCAGGAAAGCTGCAGCCAGGAATGTCGGGGTAAAGAAAGCGGTGGTGAAGGCCCCGGCTGCAAAGGCGGCGAAAAGAATTGCGCCGGTAAAGAATTCGGCGGCGAAGAGCCCGGCACCGGCCCGGGCGGCCACACCGGCCCCGGGGCAGGCTGCCGGTTAAGCGGGTGTCGGCGGTGAAGAGGGCGGGTGCAAGTAAGCCGATGTGCCCGCGCGACTTCCCGGTCACGATCAGCGAGACACCCGGAAGGTAGTAAACGTGTTGCAGAAAACGATACATCCTCGGGTCGCCGTCGGCGACGTCTTCCAACACGATGCATCGGGGGGAAAGGCGGAGGGCTTCAGGCACAACATCTCAGTTCCAGATGCCTTAAGGAGAGGCGCGGCTCCGGCCATAAGGATGTAATCCGGCCAGCATACGTGCCTATCAACCGGCCAAGTAGTCTATTCGGCCGACCTTTCAGGCCTTCCACTTAAACGACTACCGGCTGAAAGCCGGTAGCTGGAGTTTCTACATTTTTCAGGCGGCGGCAGCGTTAACCAAAGCCTG
Source organism: Terriglobia bacterium (assembly GCA_963719785.1). GTDB lineage: Bacteria > Acidobacteriota > Terriglobia > Bryobacterales > Bryobacteraceae > BOG-234. The sequence continues at coordinate 105,469 of CAVRCX010000010.1, read as the reverse complement.
ATCGGTGATTTGGAAACCGAACGGGACGAGTAAGTGGGGCTGCTGGGTCATTTCTTTGCGGAGAAGAGTGGTCAGGTCCAGGGCGGAAGGCCGGCGGGCATTGCGCCTCCACTTGGGAAGCGCGGCGTAGGCCGTTCCACGTTCAGCGCCAAAGGCCTGCAGCGATGCCAGCAACAGAGCGCTGTAGGAAGCGACCGCCAGGACGGGTTGTTTGGGCACAGAAGTAGCGTTCCATAGCTGCGCTTGTCCGACGCCCAGAGTGTCCTTCTCTTCGCGGTGGTTTACTTCGATCTGCCAGCGGTCGAAATAGATTTGCAGCAATTGCCTGAGAGAACTGCGCAGATCGCTGGTTAACAGGTAAGCTGGATCGCGATAGTAGAGCTTTCCGCTTTTCCTCTTGCGATACGGAGTCGGCGCGATGACGATCAGGCGCAGCGGACGCTGCCCGGCGCCACGCTGCCAGTACACACCGTTGATCTCTTTATAGCGAACCTTGCGCCGCTTCCCGCCATAAAAGATTTTGGTGGTCTTATAGGCGCGGCTCTCGTCCTTGCGAACCTGTTCGGGAGTAAACTTCCCGACGGCGTAAAATCGGCGCGAATCCTCCGCGGCGCGAAAGCACAGCCGGGCGTCCCTGCGGGCGCGAACCAGCAGAATCGATCTTTCCGGAATCTCGCCAAAACAGGTGCGATTACAGAAACTGCCGTCGCCGGTCAGCACCAGCACCTTGTCCGGCCCGCCGGCGTCGTCCAGTTCTTGCCTGAGCTGTTTGCCCATATCGACAAAGCTGCGGGACAAGTTCTTCTGCTTCACCGCCTCCTTGTACTGCTTCCGCATCTCCTCCGTGGCCTTCTTGCCGGGGCGCTTGATGCGCGAGACTTCCTGGAAACAGATGGGCAGCGCGCGCGTGCCGACGGCAGCGTTACGGTGCAACGGCACCAGCAGAGAGGCTTGCAGAAAACGCAGACCCAGCATTAAATTCAAGTGAAACGGCGGCGACAGCGGATCGCGCTGATAGAACGCCTGTGGGATAGCGCGGCCCGTCTTGCGCAGTCGCGTATCGTCAATGGCCACGCCGACCAAACGTTGCGGGCAATATGCCAGTGCGCGCTGCAGGATCGGCCGAAACAACGTCTGCGGCTCCCACTGGCAGCGCGAGTGGAGAAAATACTCCGCGCTCCAACTGCGGTTCTGGCCGCCGTTGGTCCAGATGATACGAGTCAGGCAGCGGCGCCCGAGACAAATCAGCGAACCGAGCGCTTGTCGCACGCCGCGCTCGAACGTGCGCCGTTGGGGAAAGACGCCGCGCCAGTCCTGAACGATGTCGAGAAACGCGGCCAGCAGGCTCATCGGGCCTCCGGGCGCAGTGCGAATGTGTTCTTCTCGGGGCGCAGGAAGCGGTCGGAACGGGCCACCTTTTTGGTCAGCGAAGAGACCAGACTCTCGCGATCCACCGTCACGCCGAACTGGGTTTGGATGCGTTCCAGGATCTCGGAAACATGCAAAGGCGAGCGCGCCTTCTTAAGTATGTCGAAGGCCATTTCTACTTGGGACAGACCTTTGCGCCGACGCGGCGCGGCGGGCGAGCCTTCACCGTGGCGGAGGCGGCGCACCGCGCGAAGTTGGGCTTCCAGAGATGCTTCAAATACGCTGAGAATCAGATCTTTGGTTTCACCGTTCATGGAGGGCTCCTGAGCATGAGGCTCAGGATCAGAGTGGCATAAATCAAGTCGGTCTGTCAATATAATAACAACAGACCGACCTGTCTATTAGAAAGCGATGTCCCCCATGAGATCCCGAGGATAAAACAAATTAGCTTGAAAATGTAGAAACTCCAGCTACCGGCTTTCAGCCGGTAGTCGTTTAATGGGAGGCTGCCTTTCGTTCGTGAACCGCTGCGATCAGAGCTTCCGAAGTGATGCGCGTCGATCCCCCCAGAACGGCTTTTTTGGCGGCCTCTTCGCTGGCACGAACCAGCTCGGCCTGGCTCAATCCCTCGGTTTCAGGCAGAATGCGGGGCCAGTCGATATCCGCCGTCTGGAACATGGCGAGCTTGCGCCGCAGAATCTCTTCGGCGAGCTGGGCATCGGGGAGGTTGTACTCGATCACGTCGTCGAAGCGGCGAAAGAGCGCTCGGTCGAGCATCTCGGGGTGGTTTGTGGCCGCGACGATGAGGCTCTGCGAGGTGTCTTTTTCAAGCAACTGCAGGAACGAATTCAGGACGCGGCGGATCTCGCCCACGTCGTTCGACTGGCTGCGGTGCGCGCCGAGCGCATCGAATTCGTCGAACAGATACACGCCCTGGGTCTGGCGGATGGCTTCGAAGACGAGGCGCAGTTTCGCCGCCGTCTCGCCCATGAACTTCGTGATCAGACCTTCGAGCATGATCGTGAACAGCGGCAGATGCAGTTCGCCGGCGAGCGCCGACGCCGTCATCGTTTTCCCCGAGCCGGGAGGCCCGAGAAAGAGAAGTTTCCGTCGCGGGCTCAGGCTGTGTTCGCGCAGCCGCTTCTGCTGCCGCTGTTCGAGAAGCACGCGCTTCAGCCGCTCGGCCAGAGCCTCGGGCAGAGCCATGTCGCTGAAGCGGATCGAGGGCGTCTGGACGGAGAGCAGATTTGCGAGTTCGCCGCGCGGCTCGAGAACCACGAGCTGTCCGGGCCGGCTTTGAATCGCCGACGAGCGCCGCTTCGACTCATCGATCAGATCGCGCAACTGCTGCGCGATGGCAATGTGGCCCAGCCGCGCCTCGTGCGCGGCCGCCTGCATGGCAACGGACAAAACCTCTTTGTCGTCGCCTTCGAGGTGGCTCTTCAGCAGGGCGATCATGTGGCGAGCCGCGCTCATAAGTTCTCCATTTCGATTCCCAGATGGTCGCACGGCGCATCGGCGAGGTCCTGCCGCACGTTGAGATACCGCTCGGTGGTCAGGATCGATTCGTGCCCGAGCGAGAGCTGGATCTGTTCGAGCGGCGCCTGGCCGCGATGCGCCAGTTTAGCAAATGTGCGCCGTAAATCATGAGGAGCGGCTCTGAGTCCCAGCCGATCGGCATAGCCGCGCACAATAAGGTAGACGGCCTGTGCGGTCAGGCCGTTGCCCACGTTGCCTTTTTGTGTGATGGCGCGGAATAGTTGCCCGTTGCGGATGCCGGCGGCGGTAGTCCACCGATCGAGAGCACTCTTCGCCCAGGGCGGCATGGGAATGGTTCGGACGCGATCGCCTTTACCTTCAATATCGACGACCACCCACCTGTCTTCCCGTTGCGCGACTCGGTCCCAGGTGAGGTTCGCGAGTTCATCGCGCCGCAAACCGCAGCCGAGCAGAAACGCGAGTAACGCGCGATCCCGTTTCCCACGCAGGCTGTCGCGCGGAGGGGCGTCAAGCAAGGCTTGTGCCTGTTCGAGAGTCAGCCAAGTTCCCGGCCGAACACCTATCTGGCGCCGCCCCTTCACGGTGATGATCGCCGCCGCGGACTCGTGCGAGAGAAGGCCGTTCGCGGCGGCTTCGCGCGCGAGCTTGCGGATGGCAGTCAGATGCAGATTCAGCGCTGAAGCCGACATGCCGCGCGACTCGAGGTGCTTCCGATATTGCTGAACCGTTTCGCGCGCAAAAATTCTGCGCTCGGATCGCTGCGACCAGCGCCGGAAATCGTCGAGGGCGCTAGTGTAGGCGCGCCTGGAATGCGCGGAAGAAACGCTGTCGACGACGAGCGCGCGCATGCGGACCCAGCCCCAGACCGGGGGGTTATCTGAAGCGATAGTAATGGGAGCCGGAAGCGAACTCATGCTGATATCTCGGGTGCGCCGAACCGCTATCGATAAGACACTTTATCATAAGTACTTTTGTAAGACGCGCCCGCCGTATCCACGATCCCGGCGGGTCGTCCTGGAAGTTCGTTACTACAGCCCACGGTTGGCACACAAGCGCGAGTCGCAAGGCCGATTTATCCGGAGTTTTGCCAGAGATAGCGGCTGATCGCTCGTCAGGCAACAACCGGCGGAAATTCAAACAGCGCACGATGCCACTGGAAGCGTCCGCGACGCGGTCGCTGAATGCGCGCAGATCGAGCCGATTTTCTGTGCGCGAAGTCGCGCCATCTTCTCCCGCCCGGAATAGCGGGACGGCGACACCGGGCGCACAGGGCCTCGGCGGTATCAGAAGATTTCATCGACGATCGAGATATACGTGTCGCTCAGTTTATAGCGTCGCGATTTCTTGGCGGGATCGGTTGTTTCGAGGAAACCTTGCTCAACCCAACGCTGGCACAGCAACGCCGCATTGCGTGATTTGTAGCCAAACAACGCAGTTCAGCAACGGGATCGGTGCCGTTATTTTGCGATTATAATGCGTTTATTATACCGATAACATGCTGTTAAACGGAGGCTGGCCATTACGGAGCCAACAGCCTCGCGGAGCTTTGTTGTACGCAGACTTGCGTTTTGGTATGCAATATTGCGTATGATAGATTGAGGAATGTTATGGCAAGGGTCGTAGTGTGTGCTGAACCCGGCAGTTGGCAGCAAGCGGGTCGTTTCGCGACAAAAGTCCTCGGCGACGCGGAGTTAAGAAGTTTTGAGGATCTCGGACGACGAGCACCGGTTCAGCCCTTACTCGTGTACCTGACCCATCCGGACTATGATCACCTCCGCTCGCTTCTGCAGATTCTGAAGCCCGGAAGTCCCGATGTCGTGATTTATTACGCGAGCCGCGTTGCGCCGGAGGATGCCGCACAACTCGGTAAACTAGTCGGCGAGACGCGTCCAAATCACACCAGCGTCGTGTTTGAAGCGAAGATCGCAGCGGCATCAATGTTGCAGCATTCGAGACCTTCCGCTAAAGAAAACGGCACGTCGTCTTCAGTTGCTCGTGCCCTGCAGTTGCGCGAGCACTTTGGATTGACCCAAACCGAACTGGCGCACGCTCTCGGTGTCAGTTTGCGAACGGTACAAAACTGGGAGCGCAATGGTGTCGCCGGGAGTCCGCGGCAACTCCGGGATCTTGAAGAGCTGTGGACCATTCTGAAGGTGTCTATTGATGGCACGGGCATTCCGGTCTGGCTGAGATCGGAAAGCGAGGCTTTTGCCGGAGCACGCCCGATCGAACTTCTCAAAGAAGGGAAAGCCCGCGACATTATTGCCGAATTCCGGCGCCTGCAGGCTGGAGAGCCGGCTTGAAGCTGGGACGCGCTGCTCGAAATCAGCTCACGGAGTAGTCGGTGTTTTTTCGAGGCGGACCCACTTTTACTCATCCCCGAAATCTCCCGGTCGCGAAACTGGTTCAGGCCGTGACGACCCAAATCATCGCCGTGGACCCACTGTTGCCGAGGCCAAGGCTGACAGGGACACGTCGGCTATCTTTGAATCCGTTAGCCTCTTAGGGGTCCCCCTTACATTATTCAACGGCACGATGTCGATGAACTCCCAGCATTCGGCCGTGTTGATTCGGTCCTCGGATGGGCGCATAACCCAGCGTTGGTGTAACCGGCGACTGACGGCGGAAGGGCGTTGCCTGGCGCCTGGGAGCGCCTCGGCCAGAGTTTCAGAGACCTTAAAATCCGTTTTCTCGCAAGAGGAGTGCGGGTTCAATTCCCGCCCCGGGCACCAGCAATTCACGTTTTGCGTGAAGAAGTTACAGGTTTTCGCGCAGTTCCCGTGCCAGCAATTGCTAACCTGCCTTTCGGCGCGAGCTGATTGCCGGAAAGTTAGCTACCGCGCATCTGCTTCGTGCTCATCACCAGGCGCTGAAGGGCGTCCTCGCCGCCGTGGCGAAGCATTTCGTCCAGTCGCTCCTCGATTTCAGTGGCGCCAAGAGTCCTGGCCACGCCAGCGCGCGCCCGAGATGGGCGCATGTTTTCCAGGAAGGCGCGGGCGGGAGACGCGATCCGCAGATCGCTGATGAAGGATCGATCACTGTCCAACGGTGGCGGACCCTTGCGGGGACGTAGGATCACGCCGGGTAACGCGACGTCCCGCTTGTGATCGGCGATCAGGAACACCGAACCGTCCGGGGCAGGCCGGTTTTCCAGCGCCGTGCGGTCTGCAATCAGTGCGCCGGGGAGGTACGATGCAACCAGAGGCCAGAGATTTCGTTGCACGATTCTCTCTGCAGGCTCTCTCAGATTGCGCGTGTAGAGCCGGGAGCCCAGCTTCCGCAACTGGCCCAGCTTGACCGCGCGAGACACGGCGGCAGCGATTTCCGAGCTCGAAACGAACACCTCCGGCATGGTTGAGAAATCGGGCATGGGCTGGTGGGGTCAAGCCCAGCCTAGCAAAATTTTGGGGTTTAATAACTGGTATTTGCGAGTTTGTGGGATTTAAGGCCGCTCTGGAGGGTTAGTTGCTTCGCTTCTGGACTTCGGCCCAGGCGTCGAAATTCGGTAAGGCTGAAGTATTAGAAAGACACCATCTCTAAGCCTGGCGGCTTAGGTTCCGAAGGCTCCGGCTGCGAGCTGCTCCGTTCGACGTTATTCGATGCTTGTTCAATGGCTGGTTACAATGGCAGACAGACGGTCGGTCAAGATGAGGAAGGACCACGAAGCCATTCTCTAACAGCCTGCCATCACAACCACCCCGCTCTCGCCTTGACCCGTACGCGGACCTGATCGAGGAGATGCGCCGCCGGAACTCGCGGAAAAATGTAATCTCAAAGTCGCTCCGAGCAACATTCACCACTTCCTTCGACAGCGTGAGGTACGAATGGCCAGCAAACCCGAGACAGTCCGGAGAGTGGACGCCGAGGAACGGCAGAGCAGAGAAACTGTCGCGCGTGAGGGTATCGTCCCGCTTTGCGGGAGGCTCGGCTGGGCGAGCTTGCTGAGCCCACGCTCCAACGGCGATCAAAAGGGCTAAACAGGTCCGCAACAGCATCGGCCTACCCTCCTGTGCAGCAAATCAAACCAAAGGCGCTGACCGATCATTCGCCTATGGAACCGTCGATGGCGACACCGCCCTGCTGAACAATGACCCGACGATTGCCAAACCGCCGAACGCTTCCAATGCGAGCGCTTCACTTCAAGGGGACTTGGAATCCGTTTTCTCGTAAGAGGAGTGCGGGTTCAAGTCCCGCCCCGGGCACCAAATCTTTATCACCTATCTGTCGGAACGGTCATTCGGGCTGGCATCCGCGTCAGTTCTTGCCGGGAGCCAGCCGGTCGAGGAGATCGGATGCAATCGTATCCGTCCCTGGTCGCGGAAATCGGGCGACTGATGTAATAGACTACCTGCATGCGCCCGACGCTTCTCCTTCTGCTTCTCCTGCCCGCCTTCGCTCTGGTGGCCCAAACGCCCAATCCGCCTATCGAAAACGAATATGTTCGGGTGGTCTGGGCCACCGATCAACCGGCTCCCAAACCGGGCGCTCTGCATGAGCACAAACAGAACCGGGTGATGATCTATCTCGACGCGGGCGATATGCAGATTAAATACGCGGATGGGAAAGTGGATAACCAGCACTGGAAAGCCGGTGATGTCGCATGGAGCCAGGCGAACGGCATGCACACCAGCCAGAACGTGTCGTCGAAACCGCTGCGCATTGTCGAGATTGAGGTTCGCAGCGCGGGTGGCGGTAATGGCGTCCCTCCGCCTTCCGGAGTACACGCTCTGATCGATAATCCGCAGGTGCTGGTGTACCGGGGCTCGCAGCCACCTGCCGGGAAACATTATGTCGCCGTGGACTCCAGGACGGGGGCCGCGGGTTGGGACAAAATACCGGGGGGCGCCGGTCCTTTTGTTATTACCGAAATAAAGTAGTCAGCAAATAAGATCGGGGCGCGGCGCTCCGGTCCGGGTTAGTCTGAAATAAGACAGTGAAACGCTACTTTCACCCTTCGATAACGGTCGCGCTGTGCCTCATCGCGGCAGCCACGGCCCGCGCGCAGGTGATTGAATACGAGTCCAACGGAGTCAAATACCAGACCGCCACGCGCAAGGGCCTCACCGTCATCGTGACCCATCTTCCCAATCATGTCGCGGGGTTTGGCTTGCTGCAGGTTTCGATTGCTAACGGCTCGGATATCTTCTGGACAGTGCGCCCGGAAGATTTCTCTTATGTGCGGCCGGAGGGTTTTTTACCAGGATTGCCGGCCAACGAGGTGGTCGACGTGCTTCTTGGCCACGGCTCTACCGCCGATGTCGTGAAGCTGGTTAAATCGTACGAGAACACGCTGTACGGGATCCCCAACATGAAGTCGTTGAATGGCTATGAGCAGCGCCGGCAGAACTTCATGTCGTATGGGATGTCGCCCAAGCTGAAGGCAGCGGCCACGGCCTCGGCTATTGCGCTGGGCCAGACGCGCCTTGCACCCGGCCAGTCGACGGACGGCGCGGTGTTCATGCGCCTGACACACGACGTGAAGACTCTGGGAGGCGGACATATCGTCTTCCGCTGTGAAAAAGAGATCATAGAGTTCAATCCGGATTGATTTGACCACTTCGTCTTTGTCCAGTTGGTTGGTAAACGACCGCGGAGGCCGATTGCCAATGCCAATCGGCCGCAGGTTACCAACCTGCCCCACCAGGCACGAGGGAGTGGTCCTGCACCTTCGCAAGTGACGCTGTGCGCCGCTACCTGCTAAGATCAGGACAGTTTTCCGGAAGGTCCAGCCATGCCACAATCCCCTTCGGAGTTGCCCCGCACCCTCGGTGAACTGCGCACCAGCGCGTTCCCCGAGAATCGCTTCGCTCGCCGTACGGTAAAGGACGAGCTTCGTTCCAATCTGATCTGCAAGCTGAAGCGCGGAGAAAAGCTCTTCCCCGGCATTGTTGGGTATGAGGACACCGTGGTTCCGCAGATCGTCAACGCTATTCTTTCCCGGCACAATTTCATCCTGCTGGGGCTGCGGGGACAGGCCAAGACGCGCCTCATCCGCATGCTGACCACGCTGCTCGACCCAGCCACGCCCTACGTCGCCGGCTGTGAGATTCACGACAATCCGTACCATCCGATTTGCCGCCGCTGCAAGAATTTGCTGGCTGAGAAGCATGATGAGACGCCCATCGCCTGGCTCTCTTCCGACGATCGCTACGTGGAGAAACTGGCCACGCCCGACGTCACCATCGCCGATATGATCGGGGACATCGATCCCATCAAGGCCGCGCGCCGCGGGCAGGATATCTCGGACGAATTGACCGTTCATTATGGCCTCGTCCCGCGCGCCAACCGCGGCATCTTCGCCATCAACGAACTGCCCGATCTGGCAGGCAAAATTCAGGTGGGTCTGTTCAACATCATGCAGGAAGGCGATGTGCAGATTAAGGGTTATCCCATCCGTCTGCCGCTCGATCTGCTTCTGGTGTTCACCGCCAATCCGGAGGATTACACGGCGCGCGGGAAGATCATTACGCCGCTGAAAGACCGCATCGGCAGCGAAATCCGCACCCATTATCCGGCCACTCTCGAGCACGGGATCGAGATTACACGAGCCGAATCGTGGCTGGATCGCCAGGCGGATATTGAAGTGCGGCTGCCGCCTTACATTGCCGAAATTATCGAGCAACTGGCGTTCTCGGCTCGCGAAGACAAGCGCCTCGATAAACGCTCGGGGGTCTCCCAGCGCCTGCCGATTTCAGTGACTGAGAACGTGGTTTCGAACGCCGAGCGGCGCGCTTTGCAGAATCAGGAGGATATCGCGGTGCCGCGCGTTCTCGATATCTACGCCGCTCTGCCCGCAATCACGGGGAAGATCGAGCTCGAATACGAGGGCGAACTGAAGGGCGGGGACGCGGTGAGCCGCGAACTGATCCGCGCCGCCGTGGGCCGGGTTTTCGATCGCTACTTCGAAGGCGTCAACATGCAGCCTGTGGTGCAGTGGTTCGATCTCGGCGGTTCGCTCAAACTGGGCGCCGACGTCGATTCTGAAGAGATGGTGGGCCAGCTCAACTCCATTCAGGGGCTGATGGAAAAGACCCGCGCGCTCGGTCTCACCACCAATGAGCCGGCCGCGGTGCGTGCTTCGGCGGGGGAATTTATTCTGGATGGCCTCCATGCCCATCGCCGCATCAGCCGTTCCGAAGAGCGCGGTTTCGTCGCCGAAGAGCGCAAGCGGCCCGCGGCGGAGCCCGAGGAAACGCCCCGAGTAAGACAGAAACGCCAGTTCAATTAGCCGGAGAAGGGATCGAACATGAAGTGGATCACGTTCTCCAAATTCAACGAGGACGATTTCGGCATCGACGCGCAGGACCTGATGAATGCGCTGGCCAATTTCTTTCTCGAAAGCGGCTTCAATAACCCTTACATGCAGTTCTCCGAGTGGAATAAGAACAACCTCGAAGATCTGAAACGAGCCATCCAGCAGGCGCTCGAAAACGGCGAAGTGTTTTCCGACGAACGGGTGGAGGAAATGCTGCAGAAGCTGGCCGCCATGTCGCCCGAACAGATGGACCAGTTGCTCGAAAATCTGGTGCAGAAGCTCGCCGCTGAAGGTCACATCTCAGTGGATCGCGACGAGAATTCGGAATCCGGACAGGGCGGCGCGGAGGGAAGGGAATCGCAGGCACGCTTCGAGGTGACCGACAAATCGCTGGATTTCCTGGGCTTCAAAACGCTTAAGGATCTACTTGGATCTTTGGGCAAATCGAGCTTCGGCCGCCATGACACGCGCGACCTCGCAACCGGTATCGAATCCTCGGGATCGTCGAAGCAGTATGAATTCGGCGATACGCTCAATCTGGATATCAGCGAGACTCTCTTCTCGGCGGTGCGGCGCGAGGGCGTGAAGGTTCCTATCGATCTGGAGTATTCCGATCTGCACGTCCACCAATGCGAGTATCAGAGCTCCTGCGCCACAGTGCTCATGCTCGATTGCAGCCACAGCATGATCCTTTACGGGGAGGATCGTTTCACTCCCGCCAAGCGCGTCGCCATGGCCCTGGCGCATCTGATCAAGACTCAATATCCGGGCGATAGTCTGCGTTGCGTGCTGTTCCACGATTCCGCCGAGGAACTCAACATCAGTCAGCTGGCGCGCGTGCAGGTGGGTCCTTATTACACCAACACGCGCGACGGCCTGATTTTGGCGCAGAAGCTGCTGCAGCAGGAGCGCAAGGATATGAAGCAGATCGTCATGATCACCGACGGCAAACCCTCGGCTCTGACGCTCGACGATGGCCGTATGTACCGCAACGCCTTCGGGCTCGATCCGCTGGTGATCAGCCGCACGCTCGAAGAGGTGAATCGCTGCAAGAAGCAGGGCATTATTATTAACACCTTCATGCTGGCGAGCGATTACGGGCTGATCAATTTCGTGCAGAAGGTGACTCAGCTTTGCCGCGGGAAGGCCTATTTCACCACTCCGCACACGCTCGGCCAATACCTGCTGATGGATTATATGAACCGCAAGACCAGGACCGTGCACTGAAATCGATCCTGGTTCATGGCCATCGCGGCGCGCGCGCCCGCCGGCCGGAGAATACTCTCGATGCATTCCGCTACGCCATGGAGCAGGGGGCGGATGCGCTGGAACTTGACGTTACGGTTACGAAAGACGATGTGGTGGTCATCTCTCACGATCCGGTCATCGATTGGGGAGTTCGGAGAATTCCGATCAGAACTCAGAAGCACGAGGATCTGCCCAGGGAAATTCCGACTCTCGACGAGGTCTTCGCGCTCGCTCAAGGCAATGCAATTCAATTCGATGTCGAGGCTAAAATCTTTCCCGATGAGCCGGAACTGACGCCTGAGCCGGAAGAATTCGCCGAATTAATCCTGAGTTCAATTCGTCGGCACGCGCTGGAAAATCGGGTTATTCTGCTGTGTTTCGACCGTCGAATGCTGCGCGTTATGAAGAGGCTGGCGCCATCGATTCGGCGCTCGGCGCTGTTTGAAACGCCGCGGGACTGGATGGAAGTCGCCCGGGAGTTTGACGCCACTTGTCTGGGTCCGGAATATCGTCTGGTGACACCCGAGCGAGTGGCGCAGGCTCATGCGGCGGGACTTGCAGTGGTTCCCTGGACGGCGAATGATCCGGGGGATTGGGCGAAGCTGGCGGCTGCCGGGGTGGATGGGATTATTTCAGACGACCCAGCTGCGCTGCTTGATTGGCTCAGAAAAGAAAAGGGGCACGATCCGGTTGGATCGTGCCCGTGAGACGCGGCTGTCGCCTCATGTCCCTGAGTTTTAGTTTCCGCTATCGGGGTCGCCGCCGAGAGTGCTGCCCCAGACGGTGGAGCTACCCCAGACCGTGGAACTGCCCCAGACTGTCGACGAACCCCACACAGTCGAAGTGGCGGGCAACGGCATCCACAGCGAGGAGAACGGACCACCCGAACCCCACACTGTCGAACTGCCCCACACGGTGGAAGAACCCCACACCGTCGAGCTTCCCCATACCGTGGAAGAACCCCATACCGTGGAATCGGCCGCATTCCAAACATTCGAACCCCAAACCGTAGAGGAACCCCAGACCGTGGAACTGCCCCACACGGTGGAACTGCCCCAGACAGTCGAACTGCCCCAGACCGTGGAAAAATTTTCGACGGTCACTTCGTTGGTAGTCGGATTCAGTACGGCAACCGGCGAAGCGGCGATATCGCCTACGGGAAGAGTGTAGTCCTTTGGATCGTGAGCTCCTTCCAGGGCCGCGGTCAGATCGAGGTAGCCGGCGCCCACGGTGAAGATATCGTTCTCCTCGACAAACGTCATCGGCGTGAGAGTCTCATCTGTGGTGGTGATGGTGTAAGTAGTCTTCGGCAGCTTATACGCGGTCTTCATCAAGCGGGCCTTTACCTGATTGTTGGTCAGGCCTTCGCCATCGGCGAGCAACGCGGCCACCGCGCCGCTGGTTACGCCGGCAGCCATACTGGTGCCGCTCAGAACCATGTAATTCGGCGATCCGAACGGCGCGGGAACGATAACCGCCTGGGGTTCCTTTGCCAAGGTTGAGCCGGGATCGAGAATGGAGAAAATCTTATTCCCCGGCGCCACCAGATCGGGCTTCACAACATGCTCGACCAGCGTCGGGCCCTTCGAACTATACGTGGTGATCACGTCGTCGTTGATGGTCTGGGTGCTTTCCGTATTCATGGCGCCCACCGTGATGACGAGCGGATCGTCGGCCGGCGAAGCGATCGTACCGTATCCATGAGTGTTCGCGGTTAAGGCACTGACACGGCCCTCGTTGCCGGCGGCCACTACAACCGTGATGCCCGCCTGCCAGGCCGCTTCCACCGCCAGGCACAGAGGATCATGCTGCGAGGGCTCGTAAACCGGGCGCCCCAGAGAGAGGTTGATGACCTTGATGTTGTACTTGTCCTTCAGAGTGATCGCATCGGCGATCGCCTGCATCACCAACGCATCGGTCGACAGCCCGTTTTGGTCGAGCACCTTCAGGTTGATCAACTGCACTCCCGGCGCCACCCCGTGGATATCCTGCGGGTAGAACAGAGAGTTGACGCCGTTACCGGCAACGATGCCGGCAATATGCGTTCCATGGCCGAACTGATCGTTAGTGGTCCCCGACCCGGTGTAGTCTTTCGAGTAAACCACGGCCGAACCGAGCAGATTCAGGTCCGAGTTAACCGTGATGCCGCTGTCGATTACGGCGACGCCGATCCCCTGGCCCGCGAGGAAATTCAGCGGCAACCCGGGAAGCGGCTCCTGAATGGCCCAGGGCGTGAAATCGTAAACCGGAGCCGAAGATCCAGTCGCGTAGACCATGTTGTTGGGCGCCACATAGTCGACACCCTCCTGTGTCGCCAGCGAAGCAGCCTCACCCGCGCTCATGCGGTACAGGGCGCTATGCGGAAGATCCGCGAGTTTGGTTCCGACTTTGACCGACGCGGTGTTTGCGCCATCTGAGAATTCGACGATTACCTCGACGCTGCGTGTCGCGGGTACTGCCCTGAGCCCCGGCGCCAGCGTTCCCCCGAACGCCGCGCAACTCATCGTGGAGATTATCAGGAACTGTGTGGACAATTTACGAGCTAAGCGTGTTGTATCCATGCAGGACTTATTTAAGCAGAGATTTGTATTGAATGCACACAATTTTTTTATCTGTTTACCTTCGATAGTTCACCATCTTTACAGTTAAAGTATTTTTGTGACAGGGTGTCACTAAATCCATCGCCCCGGCCCGATTCGGCATCGGATAATTCCGGTAGCGAGGGTCAGATTTAGTACTCAAGTGGTATAAGAAACAACAGTTAACAGTACTATTCGGTATATCAGTACTATCCAGAGGCCAGGCGGGAACCCGTTGCGCGGTTGTCACGACCCTGAAGCGAATCCGTGACGAATTAATTTGAATTCATTTGCGGGATTATCCCGCTCAATAAACAGCGAATTTACACTCTGCAAGTGGATTTGGTACGCGCTCAACCTCGGGCAGCTGTCCGTTTCCAAATGGGTATAGACTGCTTAGGCGAGGCGCCGATGTTTAAAATCCCGATTCTCTCCGGTTGTATTCCCGCCCTGTTCTGCGCAGTCTCCGTGGGGAGCGCGATGCCGGTGGATCTTTCCGCCATGCGTCCCGGCCCGGTGCGGGTACAGGAGACATCCGGCGCCCTCACGGTCGACTGGCCCGACGAAAAGGGCCGTGCCTGGTCGATCGAATTCCGCACCGATGGAAAGGCGGAAGTGATTCGCCGCATCGCCGTCGCAGGCAAAGCGATCCTCGAAAATGGCCAGCCGGTCTATTTCGCCGACACCGGCATCCGGCGCGGCGGATGGGACCAGTTTTTCGATTTTCCGCCCAGCCATCCGGAAGGAATTCACCGCTTTCAGCATGAATTCAAACCCACCTCGGTCAAGGCGCGGACCGAGGGCGATCGCGTTGCCGTCGAATTCAATGGCCTGGCGCTGGGCATTTTCTCCGGATCGGTGGTCTATACCATCTACCCCGGCAGCAGATTAATCCAACAGGAAGCGGTGCTTACCACCGCGGCGCAGGACGTGGCGTATTTTTACGATGCCGGTCTCGATTACCAACCTGCGGAGGATCGCCGGCCCGGTAACAATATGGAAACTTACGTCACTTACTACGATCCGTCGGGCCCGGATCTGCACACGCTGCGGACACCTGTAGTCTCCGAACGGAATCCCCTTGCAGTGAAGTACCGCGCCATCGCCGCGCGAGTTGCGAACGGCAGCGTGGCCGTATTTCCGCCTCCGCACCAGTATTTCTTTGCGCGCGACTATACGACGAACATGGGCTACGCCTGGCACCGGGCGTGGCGCGGCCATGTGGGTCTGGGGATACGGCAATTGCCGGACGATAACAGCCCGTACTATCCATGGATGAACGCTCCGCCCGGGACCGCACAGCGTATGAGCCTTTTCTTCCTTGTCTCCGACGCTCCACCGGCGGCCGCGCTCAACGACGTGCTGGCTTTCACCCGCCATGACCATTTCCTTCCTCTGGGAGGCTTCAAGACGGTGGCCCCGCACTGGCACTTCGCATTTACCGAGCAGGCTGTCGCCGGCGGACCGCGCTGGGTCCCGGCCTGGCAGCCCGTCCTCCGCGACCTTGGCGTTAATGCCGCGCTGATCATGGACTTTCATGGCGACCTGCATCCACAGGACCCCGGGCCGCTGCGCTTCGCCGAAATGCGCCAGTACTACGACATGTGCCGAAGCCATTCAACCGCCGACTTTCTCATCATCCCCGCTGAAGAGGCTGACAACTACTTTGGTGGGCATTGGGCGCTGGCATTTCCCAAGCCGGTCATCTGGGCCATGAAGCGCGATTCAGGCGCATGGAAATCGTCAGATCCAACCTATGGGACGGTTTATCGAGTCAAAGATGCCGCCGAACTCCTGCAATTGGTGCGCGAGCAGAACGCTTTTGTTTACGAAACGCATCCACGCACGAAAGGCTCGACCGGATATCCCGACAAAATCCTCGACACTGAATGGTTCCAGGATTCACATTATCTTGGCACCGGATGGAAGGCCATGCCGTCGGATCTCTCCTCGCCGCGGCTGGGCGAACGGGCGTTCAAAGTGGCCGACGATCTGGCGAACAAGGGTTTTCACAAGAAGCTTTTCGGCGAAGTAGATGTTTTCCAACTGGACAGCTCGCATGAGCTTTATGCACACATGAATGTTAACTATGTGCGTCTCGGCGAATTGCCCGCGTGGGACGATTATTCAAAGGTCCTCGATGCGCTGGCCAAAGCCGACGGATTCATCACCACGGGAGAGATTCTGCTTCCTGCCGTGCAATGGAAGCCCTCAGCAAAGCGCCTCGATGTCAGCGCGGACGTGCAATGGACGTTTCCTCTTCGTTTCGCCGAAATTGTATGGGGCGATGGCGTCGAAACGCACCACAAGATTATCGACCTGGGAAACTCGCGCCAGCTCGGAAGGCAGCACTTCGAATGGGCATTAGATGAAGCCACGTGGAAATGGGCCCGGCTGGCCGTCTGGGATGTGGCGGGCGACGGGGCTTTTACCAACGCGGTCTGGAAATAGTTCGACGATTCGGCCAGAGTTGTTGCGCCGGGTGGCTCTATGGGGCGTGGCACTGTTCATCGCGTGCTGGTTCCTGTATTTCGCGGGCAGGGGAATATGGGCGCCGATTACGGGCGACGACCTGATGAACCTGCACGGCTACCTGCTCCAAACGCCGCGCACTCTTTTGCTGGATAATCTGCGCTACTGGTCAACCGCCTACAGGCCGCTCGGAGGTTTGTTCTATGTGGGACTCTACCATTTGTTTGGCTTCACATCCTTGCCTTTTCGGTTGGTCTGTTTTGCGCTTTTGGGATTCAATCTGGTGCTGCTGTTTCGTTTCTGCCGCCTGCTCTCGGGGTCGAATGAGGTAGCTGCGACAGCGACCCTGCTGGTCGGTTACCACGCCTGGTTTACCGATCTCTATTACAGCTCCGGCACCATCTACGACGTGCTGTGTTTTACGTTCTTCTTTGCGGCGCTCGATCTTTATATCTCGATTCGACGGGCATCGCGGCTGCCTTCGCTATGGGAAACGCTGCTTCTGATCGTGCTCTATATATCCGCTTTGAACGCCAAGGAAATGGCGGTGACGCTGCCCCTGTTCCTCGGCATTTACGAATGCCTGTATCATCCTCAGCAGCTTCGCCCGATTCTGCGCTGGCCCTTAAAGGAGGGGCGCACCATGGTGCTGACCGGGCTGTTCACCATACCTTACGCGATAGTGAAGACGACCGGCCCCGGCAGCCTTGCGGAACAGCCGCTCTACCATCTGACGATCTCGCCGCTGCGATTTTTCAAAACCTTCCATCTGTACCTGAATCCCTTGTTCTACCGCGACCATTTTTTCCACGATTCGAATACGGGAGAGCTGCTCGCGGCCATGCTGGTGTTTGCCGTGTTGCGCCGCTCCCGCTCGCTGCTGTTCGCCTTGTTTTTCCTGCTGCTGAGTATGTTGCCGGTGGCTTTTATCCCTCACTACTCGGCGTTCTTTCTCTACATTCCCATTGCCGGTTGGGCGCTGTATGGGGCCGATACCTTAGTTTGGGGGCGCAAAGTTCTGCTGCGCGGTATTGCCTGGAGCCGTGCGCCGGGGATCGTTATGGTCAGCCAGGCGATCCTCTTTCTGGGGCTCGCAGCCATCCTGATCCCCCTGCATAAGCGCGAGAGCCCGGCGGTAATGCGTCTGTTCCTGAGCCAGGAGCCTCCCGTCGGCGAGTTAACGTCCGGATTATTGCGTATCCAGACGCATTTGAAGCGCGGTGCGCACGTATTGTTCGTTGACGATCCGTTTCCGAAGGATCAGTATCTTCTCGTTTTCATTACGCGCCTTGTGTATGGCGACATGACCATCCAAATCGACCGGACGGCCGTGCAACCGCGCAGTCAGGCCGAGTACAGGAACTATGACGCGGTGTTTCGCTTCCGCGACGGCCACCTCGCGACGCCGGATGATACCTTGAAGCGAAATCAATGAATTCGGTGCATCTGGAAGCCGGCCGTGTGGAGATCCGTTCGGCGCCGCAGCCGAGCCGGCCCACAGGGTTTGCCCTGATCCGGCTGATCGCCGGCGGCATCTGCAACACCGATCTCGAATTGCAGCGCGGATACCACGGTTTTTCGGGCATCCCGGGACATGAGTTTGTGGGTGAAGTAGTTGCGGCGGACACGCGGGGCTTGATCGGCAAACGCGTGGTGGGCGAGATCAATCTGGCATGCGGGGATTGCTCGTGGTGCAGGCGCGCTATGGGCCGTCATTGCCCGCACCGTCGCGTGCTGGGGATTGTGGGGCATCCCGGGGCCTTCAGCGAATTTCTGACCCTGCCCGAGCGCAACCTGCATGTGCTGCCCGACTCGCTGGCGCCGGAGATCGCGGTTTTCGTCGAGCCGGTGGCGGCTGCGTGCGAGATTCTGGACCAGGTGGCGATCCCGTGCGGCAGTGCTGTGGCGGTGCTGGGCGACGGCAAGCTCGGGCTTCTGATCGCGCAGGTCCTGCGGGCTAATGGATACCGCGTCCATCAGTTCGGGCGTCATCCGGCGAAGTTACGCATCGCCGAAAGGGCCGGGGCGACCGTTGAGGTGGCGGGCGAGAAACTGCCGGAGGCCGAGTATGAGTGGGTGGTGGATGCCACCGGATCGTCGGCTGGTCTCCGCGCCGCGACGCGCATGGTTCGGCCGCGCGGTACCGTGATTATGAAATCGACCGTGCATGGCGAGGTGCCCATCGACACCGCGCCCGTGATCGTCAATGAGATTACGCTGGTCGGCTCTCGCTGCGGCCGCTTCGAACCCGCGCTGGAACTGCTCCGATTGGGCGTGATCGACGTGACTTCGATGATTGCGGATACCATGCCGCTCGGCAGTGCGCCGCAAGCGTTTGAGAAGGCTGCGCGAGCGGGGATGCTTAAGATTCTGCTTACGAATTAGTGGCCTGGCGCCCCGTGGGGCAGATTCCCGATTTGTCCACTCTCTTCCGGGCAGGGAGCACCGTCGAAAACACATTGTCGTCGGTCCTGTAGATGGCCGATTACCAATCGGCCGGACCCAGAGGGTACCCCTACCAACCTGTTTGATTGCATAGGTGGGAGGCCTCGCCGGTTGTCGTGACAGCGGCAACGCGCGGCGAGGCAGATCAACTATGCTTCTATTTTCATACTACGTCGGATTGGATGTACATCGAAAGTCGATCAGTTTTTGTGTCAAGAGGGCCAATGGCACGGTCGTAAGAGAGGGCAAGATTGCAGCCACCCGGGAGGCAATCGGCGAGTGGGCCGGGACGTTCGATGCAGCATGGTGCTGCGGACTGGAGGCGACTATCTGCAGCCACTGGATTTACGAGCAGCTGAAGCAGTATGCGGCGCGCGTGCAGATGGCCAATCCCGCCAAACTGAAAGCGATCTCGGCGGCCAAACGGAAAAACGATGCGCTGGATGCACGCACGCTGGCCGATCTTCTGCGGGCCGATCTGTTTCCCTGCTGCTATGTTCCGCCCATGGAGTACGAATCGCTGCGCTGCTATTTGCGGGAGCGTGCCTTACTGGTGCGGGCGCGGGTGATGTTCAAGAACAAGACAGCTGGTCTGTTGATCCAGCGGGCGTTCCCTATGAGACGAAAAAGCTGCATGGCAAACGATATTTCGGGGCCTTGCTGGAGGACCATGCCGGGCTGGCAGAGGATCTGAAACCACTGCTGAAATTCAACCGGACACAGATCGAGCGGCTGGAGGAGATGGACGATGTCATCACCCGGCAACTGATAGACGAGCCGCTGCTGAAGGAAAGAGTCCAACGCCTGAAAGCCATCGATGGTGTGGGCGACCTGACAGCGCTCTGCTGGGCTGTGGAAGTGGGCGAACCGAGCCGCTTCCCCAACGAACGGCACGCCATCAGCTATTGCGGATTGTGTGCCGCCGAGCGGGAATCGGCCGGGATACAAAAGCGCGGGCCGCTGTCGAAACAGCGCAACGCCTTTTTGCAGACCACACTGATCGAAGCGGCGCACATGGCGATTGCGCATAACGACAAGCTGCGGAGCATTTACGATGCGCAATGCCAGCGCGGGCCGAAGAATCGCGCCACACTCGAGGTGGCGCGCCGGCTGGTCCGCTGGCTGCTGGCCATTGACCGCCAGTATTTCGCTGCCCTCAAAACTGTCGCGGCATAAGCGGCCGGCGTTTTTGAGGCATGGCAAATCTATCCAGCGTATGCATGATTTCCTCTGCCGGTGAAGCGGAGGCGGGCTCTGGTGGCGACCAACCCGCCAAGGAATAGCCGGCCAAACTCATCCGGCGTTGCCGGAGTCACATCCAGCCTGGCTGGTGACGGGACTCTGCCAGACCTCGCCCCGTGGGGCTCCGCGGCCTGATTCCACAGGCACGCGACATCAACCTGTTTCGAGGCTGGCAGCGCGATCCAAACTCAATCTTCTGGACGCCAGTGCCATTCGGCGATCCAGCATATGAATGTCTGGTCGTAGACCTCCGGTCTAACGATCCATCAGATCCTGCTCCAGGCAAAGCTGCCCTACTCCCTCCCTATTGACAACTACCTAACATGAATGCCCCACGTGGATGCGACCGGAGGCCCAGATCGGAAATCTGCGGGATAAGCAAAGCGGCCTGTCCATTGCGGCAGGTTAACTATTGGGATCTTGAGACAACCCAGGGCGCCTGCCTATGCTGAACGCAGGAGTCCTCATGTTTTCTATCGCTGCATCCGCGCCGATGCGCCTGCTGATGGCGTTTTCATCGATTTCTCTGGCCAGCTTGTGCCTGGCGCAGACCACGACAACGCCATTGCCGCTGACGGTCAAGCCCGACTCGCTGATCTTCACGCAGACGGGAAGCGTGCCTCCAGCCGCGCAGACGATAACTGTGACGGCGAAAAAGGGGACGCTGGGCGCCCTGACCGTTACTCCTTCCGGCGGCACATGGCTCACTGCCAGCGCGAGTGGAGCCACGGTGTCCGTATCCGTGAGCACGGCGAGTCTGGCTGCGGGCAAGTATAAGGGAGCGGTAGCCATTGCCGCCAGTGGATACACCACGGTCTCGGTGCCGGTAGCGCTGACGGTTACCGGCGATGACGTGGTGGTCGACCCGGCGACGTTGACTCTCAGCGCCGTGGTCGGGGGAGAAGCCGATCCCAAGCCGAAGATGGTGAACGTATATAACGAGATTGGCTCCAGTTTTGGCTGGACGGCCGCGGTGGACCAGAGCTGGCTGGTAGTTACTCCCACGTCCGGCACAGGCAAGACAGCGTTGTCGGTCTCCGTGGATCCCACCAAACTATCGAGCGCGGGGAGCTTAACCGGCCATGTCACGGTGACGGATACCACCAATTCGACGAAAGCGACCGTGACGGTGAATTTGACGGCAACCGCCGCTGTGCCGCCGAGTTTCCAGATGGGTCCTTATCTGAACCAGCCAGGAGTGCTCTATTTCGAGTCGGACACGAACCTGGGAAAACCGGCGCCGAAGATCTTCTACGGGAGAAATCTGGGTGGCGGGGGCTCGCTGAGCTTCACGTTGTCGGGCACGGTGAATTCGCCGGCGGGTGGAAATTGGTTGTCGTTTACGCCGAATGCCAACAACACGCCCGGGCTGACGACGGTGACGGTGAATCCCGCGGGGCTGCAGCCGGGCAGTTACAGCGCGACGATTTCCGGCGTGGCCAAAGAGCCTGCCGGCGTTAGCGGAGGCACGCTCACCAGCCAGGTGACGGTTTATCTGGGCTTACTGGGCAACCCGGGAATTCATCTGGATCGTAAATTCCTGCGCTTTACAGCTTCGACGAAAACCACTCCCGCCACACTGTCGCCGGCGTCGCAGACCGTCACCTTCGCGACTAACTCGACGACGGGCTATCCTTACACGGCAGCGGCCACGACGGCTTCGGGCGGCAATTGGCTGACGGTTTCGCCAGCCAGCGGAACGGCCAAAAGCGGGGGCACGATTACGGTTTCGGTGAGTCCCACGGTGGTTGCCGGGCTTGCGCCGGGTCTCTACACGGGTGAGGTGCAGGTCAATTTTACGGGCGGAGCGCCCACTGCACAGCGCACCATCGGCATTGGGTTGCGCGTGTACAGCACGAGCGATTCGCCACGTCTGATTGTCAGCCCGGGTGGTCTGGCATTTACGGCCACAGCGGCCGGCCCCAACCCGGCGGCGAAAAGCGTTAATGTGCGGGCCGAATCGGCGGCAGCAGCGGGGCTGTCGTTCACCGTAACTTCGGCGGTTGCGACGCCTGCCGGGGGCAAATGGCTCAGCGCGGGATTGGCATCGGGCACCGCGACATCCTCGGCGACAGCGGTTCCGATTAACGTAAACATCGCTGGATTGGCTCAGGGTACTTATGCAGGCACCGTGACCTTCACCCCCGATCCCACGAGTAACGCCGCGCCGCAGATCGTCAACGTGAATCTGGTGGTGGGGGCGGATTCGAACATCGTGACTGCTCAGGCGATTAGCCGCGTAGCGCAGCCGTCAGCCGCTGGGCCAGCTATATTAGCTCCGGGCGCCTTGGTAGCCACCATTACGGACCCGCCGGATAATTTCACGGGATCGACGGATTCCGCGCTGAATGTCGGGGTCAGCCTGCTCGATTCGTCGGGCAATGCAGTGCCAGGCGCCACGGTAATCCTGAGCAGTTCCAATGGAGAGCCGGATGTGACGCTGGACGACCTGGGGAACGGCGGTTATTCGGGCCTCTTCCAGCCGGCAGTGAGCGGCACCGTCACGTTGAGCGTGGCGGCACAAGCTACCGACAACTCCGGCAATCTGTTCCAGGCAGCCCCCGCCGTGGTCACCGGCGACATCGTCTCTGCCGGAGACGTGTCGACACCGGTTTATACCAATGGCGCGGTAGGGTCGGCGAGCTTCGCTCCGCAACCCACGCCGATTACGCCGGGTGGCCTGATTTCGCTGTTCGGGACCAATATTGCAGGTTTGGGAGGAAGCGCGCCCAGTGTACCTCTACCGGCGACTCTAGGCGGGGCTACGGTGACCATTGGGGGAGTTGCGGCGCCGCTGATCGGGGCCTATCCGGCAAGCACGCCTGGCGGGCTGGACCAGATTAATCTGCAGGTGCCGCTTGAAGTAGATGGCCAGCCGGAAGCGGACGTGGTAGTAACCAGCAATGGAGTGATGGGCGCGCCGCAAACCATGACACTGGGTCCGGCGCCTGCATTCTTCACCCAAAATGCGACCGGAGCGGGCGATGGCGCGTTTGTCCACACGGATGGCGTCACGCTGATTACGCCGGCGAATCCGGCCGCGGCGGGAGAGGTGATTATTCTTTATGCGACCGGTCTTGGCGACGTGCAGTCGCCGGTGCCGAGCGGGTCGGCTGCTACCGGTGTCGATAGTCTGACAGGCAGTGTTCGTGTGACCATCGGCGGTCTGCCAGCGACGGTTTCCTACGCTGGGCTGGCGCCGTTCAGCGTCGGCGAATACCAGATCAACGTTACGGTGCCCGGCAATCTGCCATCGGGGGAGAACAACGTCATTGTATTTCTCAACGGCATTCCGGCGACGGGGCGGGCCACTGTAGCGGTGAAGTGATCTCCCTCGATTGAATTGAGAGGTACAGACAAGCGCTTCGTGGCCGTGTAGTCTTCAGACAGCGTGAAGAAATATCTCTGCGCTCTGGTGTTTGCCGCCGCTATCGCGGGGCTGGGCCAGGCAGCAACGGTTGCCGCTTCCGGGGCCGCTGTTTCCATGTCACCCTCAGCGAAAGCTCCAGCCGCGCAACGCGTCTTGCCGGACGCGCAGATTGAGCGAAATATTCGGGCTAAGCTGGCGAAATCAAAAATAAGCCTCACCGATCACTTTACTGTTTCGGTGCAGAACGGCGTGGCCACTCTGCAGGGTAAGACCAACGTGATTCAGCATAAGGGCGTGGCGACGCGACTGGCCAAAAGCGGCGGGGCTCTTGCGGTGCGGAATCAGATTCAGGTTTCCGATGAGGCCAAGGCTAAAGCCGCAGCCAAACTTGCCAAGTACCGCACGGGGCAGGGTGAGCCGGTCCGTGCCACGGTTTTGCAGGCCCAGAGCAAATAGCG
The DNA here is from genome assembly GCA_963719785.1 of Terriglobia bacterium. Lineage (GTDB taxonomy): Bacteria > Acidobacteriota > Terriglobia > Bryobacterales > Bryobacteraceae > BOG-234. The sequence goes on along the minus strand of CAVRCX010000010.1, from coordinate 81,532 downwards.
TGTAGCGGGGCAGGCAGGTGAAACGCGGCTGTCGCCGCATGTCCTTCCACAATAGAATCGTAGGGATGAGGATCTTGTTGGCGGCCTTGCTCGCGGCCGTGTCTGCTATTGCACAGGCGCCGCGGCCCGCGCCCGAATTTCATTTCCATATGCTGCAGGGTCCGGATACCCTGCTCAGCAGCTTCAAGGGCAAAGTGGTGATGGTCGCATTTCTTAACACCGGATGTACCCATTGCCAGCACTTCGCCCAGGAGTTGAGCCAGTTTCAGAAGGAATACGGGCCGAAGGGCGTCCAGGTTGTGGCAGCCGTTTTCGATAACGGCGCCAAGGCGGGGTTGCAGAGCTTCAGGGATCAGTTCGTGCGTGGATTCCCCATCGGATATTCCGACGAGAAAACGGTGCTCGCCTGGCTCGGGCAACCTGTGGAAGAAGGCTACTTCGTCCCCATCGTTGTGTTTGTGAACCGGCGTGGCATGATCGTGAGCCAGCACCTCGGCGACGACAATCTTTTTCAAGATCCGGAAGCTAACATCCGGCACAAGCTGGATCTGCTGCTGAAACAACCCGCAAAATAGCCGACGCTCAGATTTTGGCTTCCGCCAGGGTGCGGGCTACCACGGGCTGGGAGCCGAGTTCAAAGAATCCGTTGGCGGAATCCTGCAGACCCTGCGATACCTCCGCGATACGGGCGAAGCAATCGAGCCGCTGTTCCAGAGTCAGATCGGCAACTTTCAGCATGGCGAAGAGGCGAGCCAGGACGGTGCCCTGCCGCGCAAAGGACTCCCAGATGGCCCGATGATGCTCACAGAGGAACTGATCCGCGGCGCTCTCGGCCTGAGCCAGTTCGGCTCCCGACCAGGTGGAATAATCGCTCAAATAGTTGCCCGAATCGCGCGAAGAATCGAAGGGTGTGTCCATTTTTCCCTGAATCCGTGTGCTTAAGTCTATTTGTATTTTAGCGCACGTTTTGGGCGGGCGGAGTGGGAAAATTTTATCTCTGTTTCAACTGTGATACGATTCCGGTCGAACGGGAGGCGACCGTGAAAAATTACGAGACGAAGGACATCAGAAACGTGGGGATTGTAGGTCACGGTCACAGCGGGAAGACCTCTGTTGTGGCCGGGCTCCTTTACGCGGCGGGGGCGACAGCGCGCCTGACACGCGTCGATGAAGGCAATACCGTGACGGATTGCGACGAGGAGGAGATCAATCGCAAATTGACCATCTCCACTTCGATCGCGGCAATCGAATGGAAGAAGACCAAGATCAATATTTTAGACACGCCCGGTTTTAATATGTTTATCAACGATGCGCGCGCTGCCCTGATCGCGGCCGATTCCGCCATCGTGGTGGTGGATGCCGTGGCCGGCGTCGAAGCGCAGACCGAGCGGATGTGGCACGCGGCGGAGGAGTTCCATCTGCCCCGCGCCATCGTGGTAAACAAGCTCGATCGCGACCGCGCCAGCTTCGAGCGCACCATGGAAAGCATCCACGCGCGCTTTGGGCGCAACGCGGTTCCCATCCAACTGCCGCTCGGCAACGACAAGGACTTCCGCGGCGTAATCGATCTGATCCGCATGAAGGCCTATGTCTACACCATCGACGGCGACGGCAAGGGCAAGGAGACCGAAATTCCGGCGGAGTACCTGGAAGCGGCCCAGCATGCGCACGAGGAACTGGTCGAAGTGGTGGCGGAGGGCAAGGATGAGTTGATGGAGGAGTTCTTCGAGAAGGGAACTCTGCCCGAGGAGCACATCATCAGCGGCATCGACGAGGAGATGCGTGAGATGCGGATATTTCCGGTGCTCTGCCTTTCCGGCCTGCACGATATTGGATCGGACTGGCTGCTGGAATTGATTGTGGAAGCATTCCCCTCACCGGCCGACCGGCCTCCCGCCAAAGTGATCCTGAACGGCAAGGAAATTGAAAGGAAATGCGCGGATTCCCAGCCCGCCGCGGCGTTTGTGTTCAAGACGACGGCCGATCCTTTTTCGGGCCGTATCACCTACTTCAAAGTGCTCTCGGGGTTGATTAAGAACGACGCGCATCTTTTCAACGGCACGCGCGGCGCGGAAGAACGGCTGGCCCATATCGGCGTGCCGCTGGGCAAGACAGTTATACCTGTAAATGAGTTACACGCTGGCGATATCGGCGCCGTGGCCAAGCTGAAAGAGACGGTCACCGGCGATACGCTGACGGACAAGGCGTCCCAGGTGGCGTTCCCGCCGGTGAAGGTGCCGGAGCCCTCGATCGCGTTCGCTGTCGAAGCCAAGAGCCGCGGCGATGAAGACCGCATGGGCAACGCGCTCCATAAATTGCTCGAAGAGGATCTTTCCCTGCGTTTTTATCGGGATCCGCAGACCAAGGAGTTTCTGGTGGCGGGAACCGGGCAACAGCATGTCGAAATCGCCGTCAGCCGTCTGAAGAGACGCTATGGCGTGGACGTCACCCTTAAAGCGCCCAAGATTCCCTATCGCGAAACCATCCGGGGCACCGCCGATGTGCAGGGGCGGCACAAGAAGCAGACCGGTGGACATGGGCAGTTCGGCGATTGCTGGATCCGCATGGAACCGCTGCCGCGCGGCGAGAAGTTCCAGTTCGCGAATGAGGTGTTCGGCGGTTCGATTCCCAAAAACTATATTCCAGCAGTGGAAAAAGGAATCGTCGAAACGGCCGAACGCGGCTTTCTGGCGGGCTTTCCGATGGTCGATTTCAAGGTGACCGTTTACGACGGCTCCTATCACGATGTGGATTCTTCGGAATTGGCGTTCAAGCTCGCGGCCCGCAAAGCATTCCGCGCCGCCATGCAGACGGCCAAGCCCACGCTGCTCGAACCCATCATGAACGTGGAGGTGCAGGCTCCGGTGGAATATGCGGGCGACCTGATGGGCGACTTGAACGGGCGCCGCGGACGCATCTCAGGGATGGATACGCAGGGCGGAACGCAGATTGTCCGCGCTCAGGTTCCGATGTCGGAAATGCTTAGTTATCAAAGCGATCTGACCTCTATGACGCAGGGAAGAGCGTCGTTCTCAATGGAGTTCGACCACTACGACTATGTGCCGCAATTACAAGCCGATAAGATCATTGCGGCAGCCAAAGCGGGCCGGTCTGGCGAGGAAGAAGCGGACGACGAATGACGATTACCGGAGGTTACCGCGCCTGGGGCGTGGCTACACGCCTCAGATAGTGTGTCAAGTTGGATCGGTATTGTTACACACGCAGGTTGACGCAATCGTAACCTGTGGGGTAGCCTGAAGGAGGTGTCGCTGCCAATCGGGCGGCGCAGCCCCGCAAAACGCGCCCTGTCTATCTATTTTTGAGGAGATGATATTGACCGGTTATCCTACGTTTTCGCGTTTGTGTTTTGGTTTCCTTCTACTCGGCACTTCGCCTTACTTTTATTTGTATAGTCAGCAATCCAGCTTCCAAACTTCATTCTTTTCACCCGCAGCCATTCACCTGCCCAATACGGGCGTCGTGCCGGACGTTGCCGAAACGGAACATCTGCCTTACATCAAGCAGGTTGCGAAGGACAACAGCAAGAACCCCACAACTTTCCTGCCGAACGCCTCCGACCTATTGATTCAGCAGGCAGAGGAAAGTTTCCGCAGCGGTCGGAGATATTACAGAGATCGCGATTTCGACCATGCGCGTCAGGAATTCGACACGGCGATCGACGACATGTTGAAAGCCTCGGAAAATCCCACCAGTCGCGCCCTTTACGAATGCAAGCTCGAAGAGATGGTGGATGCCATCCACGGCTACGATCTTTCGGGCATGGGAGCGGCCGTGGTGGAGACGGAACCCCAGTTCGACAAAGCTCCGCTCGAAGACATTGTGCAGATGACCTTCCCGGTCGATCCGCGCATCACCGGCAAGGTCCAGCACGAGATTAAGAATACGGCATCGTCGCTGCCCCTGGTGGTGAACGACGTGGTGCTCGGGTATATCAACTATTTCAACGGGCGGGGACGCCGCACCATCGAATACGGCTTGGCGCGGGCGGGCAAGTACAGCGCGATGATTTCGCGGGTCCTTGCGGAAGAGGGCGTTCCGCAGGAACTGATTTATCTCGCCCAGGCTGAATCGGGTTTTCTGCCACGCGCCGTCTCGCGGGCCGCGGCGGAAGGCATGTGGCAATTCGTGAAGTTCCGCGGCAATCAGTATGGATTGATGCAGACACCGTATTCGGACGATCGGTTCGATCCCGAGAAGGCGACGCGCGCCGCCGCCCGCCATCTGCACGATCTCTATAACGAATTCAACGATTGGTATCTCGCCATTGCCGCTTACAATTGTGGCCCCGGCTGCGTGGAGAAGGCCGTGGAACGGACCGGTTATGCGGATTACTGGGAGCTTCGCGCCCGGCGCGCCATTCCCGCCGAGACCACGAATTACGTTCCGATCATCCTTGCCATGACGATTATGGCCAAGAACGCTCCGGAATATGGCCTCGACCAGATCACGCCGGATCAGCCGACCGAATACGACACCATCCAGGTGACGGCGCCTACGAACCTGGCGCTGGTCGGCGATCTGACGGATACGCCAACGACTGAGCTGCAGCAATCGAATCCCGCGTTATTACGCGCCGTCGCGCCCGGCGGATTTGAGTTGCATGTTCCCAAGGGGACCGGCGAGCAGGTTTCAGCCGCGCTGGAACTGGTTCCGGCCGAGCAGCGCCTTTCTTCGCGTATGCATCGAGTGGAATCGGGTGAGAGCCTCGCGGCCATCGCGCGCCGCTACAACGCTTCTCCGAAGATGATTGCCACAGCGAATAATCTTTCTGGCGGCGAGCCTGCCCCGGGAGATCGCCTGCTGATTCCCGCCGCGTACCACGAGCCGGTGGCGCCTGTTCGCGCCGGCAGAACCGTGGCGGCGCGTAAGGCAGCCACACGGACCGTGGCATCAGTTCGGAAAACCGGCACTGCGCATGCTTCGACGGTGTCGGCGAAACGCTCCACGCCGCGTACCGCCGGGGTCGTAGCACAAGCGAGCCGCACTGCGCATCCGGGGGATTAACCGCTCGGTTCCGCGAAGATCTGTTCCTGTAGGAGCCCGATATGGTTGATCGGGCTCTTTTTTTTGGCTTGACATGTAGCCAAACACTTGCGATCAAATCAAAAAGGGTTATGCTATTGATGTCCGTCCCAAAACAGGAGACTCACTGAATGTTCGATGATCTGAAGCTCGCCCCGAAAGACGAAGACGAAATGGAAGATTTCCGCGACTACGACGACGAGGCGGACGATCTGGATTCCAAACTCGACGATTACGAAGAGGCTGAGGAGGATGACGATGACGACGTGGAGGAAGTGATCGTCGTGGTCACTGCCGTCCCCGCCGCGCCCGGTGCTGCCGAACCGCCTGCGGCCGAAGTTCCCCCTGCTGCCACTCCCACCACATCAAGCGAGGCACCGCCGCCGCGCAAGCCGGCAAAGAAGGCCAGCAAGGCTGCGCCAGCGAAGAAGGCCGCGCCTGTTAAGAAGGCTGCCCCGGCAAAGAAGGCGGCGCCTGTAAAGAAAGCTGCGCCCAAGGCTGCTCCGAAGAAGGCCGCGGTGAAGAAGGCAGCGCCGAAAAAGGCCGCGCCTGTTAAGAAGGCTGCGCCGGCAAAGAAGGCGCCCGCAAAGAAGACCGCTCCCGCGAAGAAGGCGGTCAAGAAAGCCGTAAAGAAAGTGGCGCCTAAGAAAGCGCCGGCCAAAAAGGCTCCGGTGAAGAAGGTGGCGCCAAAGAAAGCCGCGCCGAAGAAAGCCGCGCCGAAGAAAGCGGCACCGAAGAAAGCTGTCGCGAAAAAGAAGCGTTAGATTTCACGGCGGGGCTCGGCCCGATTACCGGTTGAGCCCCGCCACCACTTACTGTTCTTGCTGAACCGGCTTGGCCACTACAGCCCGGCATTTCTCGAATAGCTGGATCAGCGCGTCCGCGTACTCCTCGGTCGACTTCGCCGGCTTGCCCGAGAAACCCGCCGCCGTGGTGTTCCCCTTTCCATATCCGGTGGTCACGGCAATGAATTTCATCAATTCCAGCGCCACTTCATCCCGGCCCTTGGCTGCACTCTCCTGCGCGGCCTCGGCCGCTGGCTTCGTTTCCTCTGGTGTCATTTTTCCTCTCTGTTCTTTCGGTAGTCCGCGCCCGACGGGCCGCTTCGCATGCCGGTAAATGCGCGCCGGTTCATCCGCAAAATGAGGGGCGGCGCCCAGGCGCACCTGCTCGAAGCCGACGACGGCAACTTTTACATCGTCAAGTTTCAGAATAACCCCCAGCATCGTCGCATCCTGATCAATGAAGTGATCGCCGGCGAGATTCTCAACTATCTGCAGATCTCCTCGCCCGAATACCGGTACATCCGCATCTCGCATGAGTTTCTCGAAAGCAACCGCGAGGTGCACATGCAGACCGGCACACGCCGCCTCGAAGTGGAGCCTGGATGGCACTTCGGATCGCGGCATCCCGGCAATCCGGAAACCATGGCTATCTACGATTTCATCCCCGACGCGCTGCTCGGCCAGGTTGCCAATTCCGAGCAGTTCCGCGCGGTGCTGGTATTCGATCGCTGGGTAGCGAACGCCGACGGCCGCCAGGCGGTATTCTTTCGCGCGCAGCTTAAAGACTGGCTCGCCGCGCCAGGTGTACCTCCACGGAAACTGGGATTCGTCACGCTGATGATCGATCACGGCTTCGCCTTCAACGGACCCCATTGGGACCTGCCGGATTCCGCCATCACCGGACTCTATCCGCGCCGCATGGTTTACGAAGGCATCCGATCTCTCGACGATTTCGATCCCTGGCTGACGCGCGTCCTCAACTTTCCCACCGCCGTGCTGGACATGGCTCTGCGGCAGATTCCGCCCGAATGGATCGCCGGTGACGAGGGGCCGCTCGAGCGCATGCTCGAAGCCCTGCTGCGAAGAAAAGAGCGAATCGCGGACTTGCTGGTCGATTGCCGCCAGGCGCCGGGAAACCCCTTTCCGCGCTGGCTGGGGTAAGGTGAGACGGGTTAGTCCTGTGCCGCCACCACCGAATCGGTGATGACGCGAGCCGTTTCGGGCGCCAGCAGGATTCCATTGCGGTAATGCCCGAAAGCTGTCCAGGTCCACGTGCCCTCGATGCGGCCGATGGCGGGTCCCTCCGCCTTGATACCTGGCCGGAAACCGATCCATTTTTCGTCGGGTTGCATCGACATGAGTGCCGGCAGCAGACCGCCGGCGCGCCGGTGTATATCCTCGACCGTGCTTTCATCTATGGAGCGATCAAAGCCCACATGCTCGGTCGAAGTCCCCGCGATCAGAAAACCCGAGCGCCGCTGCACAAGATAAGTGCTCCGGTGACGGAGAATCGGATCGAGAACTCCGGGCGCCAGCCGGTACCCGATCAAATGCCCGCGCACCGGAAACGTTCGTGGCAGACGCGGGAAAAGGTCCGAGCTCCACGCCCCGGCCGCGATGATGCATCCGTCGTCCTGGTACTCGCCGCGGGTGGTTCGCACTGCGCGACCGCTGGAGGACACCTGTACGACAGCTTCGCCCTCATGGATCCACACGCCACGGCGTCTGCAGGCCGTCAGCAGCGCTCGGGTAACCTCGCGAGGATCCACCACTGCGTCCTGTGGGTAGAATCGCGCAGGCGAGCCATCGTAGCTAGAAACTTCCGAATGGATGCCCAACTCTGCCTGCAACGCGGCGCGCCGGTTGAGCGCCTCCGCATCTTCATCGGTGCGGGCCAGTTCGAGCGCGCCGCATTGCCGGTAATCGATGGCACACTTCGTCTCTTCTTCCAGTTCCTTTACGAAATCCGGAAATTGCCTCAGACTGCGCAGCGCGCTCTCCGCGATTTCGGATGGGCCCTCAATCTCCGCGCCCGGCGCCAGCATCCCGGCTCCCGCCCAACTGGCCTCGCAGCCGGCATTCTGCGCATCGAAGATCTCGACGCGCACGCCCCGCTGCGCCAGTCTCCACGCGCACGTAAGACCGATAATTCCCGCCCCCGCAATCAGCACGATTCCATGTTACGTTACGGCGGTCAGGGTACTCGTAAAATGGAATCGAATGGCCGACGACACGGTGGAAATCCTGATTCTCGATCTTCTCGAGTGGCTGACGGTACGCGAAAGAACGTATGAAGAAGTGATGGATGCCTGGCGCACATCCTGCCCCCGGCTTCCGGTGTGGGAGGATGCGAACGAAAGAGGGCTGATCGCGCGGGAAGTGGTAAACGGGCGCTCGATCGTCAGGGCCGCCCCGGCTGGACTGGCCCTGCTCGGCCAGCGTGCGGTGATCGGGAAATAACAGGCGCGGGATTATAAGCCGGTTTCTGTACCCTTGCGGGCGATAGCCATTCATCCTGGCCGTACATTACTGCACGGCTCCCGTCTGTACGCTTGCGCGCCAGACTATAGCGACCTACCCGGAAGTTTAACGGAGCGGGCCGCTCCTCCTCCCCTATTTGGTCTTGCTCCGCGTGGGGTTTACCCTGCCAGCCGGATTGCTCCGGCCGCGGTGCGCTTTTACCGCACCTTTTCACCCTTACCGGCCGATCCTTGCGGATCCGCCAGCGGTATATTTTCTGTGGCACTTTCCGTAGAAACCCCTTTGAGAAGTTCCCCCCGGCCGTTAGCCGGCACGCTGCCCTGTGGAGACCGGACTTTCCTCTCGCGTGAGCGAGCGGCTATCCATCCGACGCCTGTCCTATTCAGTCTCGCACGTCTCGAATGTTAGAATCGTGGGTGGCCGTTTTTCAAGGCCATCTCCACTGGATCTGGCGGCGTAGCTCAGCCGGTTAGAGCGACGGTCTCATAATCCGTAGGTCCGCAGTTCGAGTCTGCGCGCCGCCACCAGAACTATTAGTATTCTGCTCACACGTTGCCCCGGGATGGGAGCCCGGTTGGACGCCCTGAACGCGCGGAAAAATTGAGGCGTGGTAGGAGGAACCAGGCAATCGAGGTGGCAAGAGGCCTCCCTCGCCCTGATCCCCGTGCACAGCCGTTCACCGGGAGGTTGGTCAAAGGAGCGCGCGCTGTATTTGCGGTTTCGCGACGGCGCAATCTGGACAACGATGAATGGGCTGGCCGAGGCCACCCTTGCGCAGCGGGAAACTTTGGCGGATTTCGTATCCGGGCGCAGCGGAGTTCCGGTTGAGCACCCGCCGCTCGGAGACAGCCGTCGCGGCTCTACGCGTTCTCCCATTGACCCGTGACTAAGTCTGTAGGCAGGCAGTTGAGCCGGTCGAGGGAACTGACATGGTAGGATATTCCTACCGGAGGAATATTGGGCATGTCGACCCCGCCAGTTGAATACATCGTGAATACGCGCATCGGCGAAAAAGGGCAGCTTACGATTCCGAAACAGTATCGCGACGACCTGGGGCTGAGCTCCGGCGCTCCGGTTGCGGTCCTTCGCATCGGCGAAGGCCTCATGCTGATCCCGGAGCAGAATCGTTTTCGCCGCCTTTGTGAGGCAATCGCATCGGTATTCGAAGAGCGCCAGATCAAACCCGCAAGCCTGATCGAGACTCTGCCGGAGGCGCGTGAGCGCGTTTTCGCGCGCCGGTACCCCAAGGCCGGCGCGAAAGACCGAGGCGCGTCGCGACTCCGCGGCAAGGTCGATTGAAGCAGGGAAAGCGCGTTCGGCTTTTCCTCGATTCCAATGTTCTGACCGCCGGCATCGTTTCCGTGTGGGGGCTGGACAAAGCGGTGCTTTCTCTGTGCGCGGCGCGCATTTGCCGGTTGGTTCTGGCCGAAGCCGTACGCGAGGAAGTTGAGGAAAATCTTTTGACCCGCCTGGGAGGCGCCGACCCCTCTCAGGCGAGCCGAGTATTGGACGACTATACCCGTCTTATCGCGCTCATGACGCCCGAGATCGTGCCCTACCCGAGCGCTTTGCAGGTCGCCGATTCGCGCCATTTGATTCGACATGCCGCGGACGTTCCCGTGCTCCTGTCCGCTATCGCGAGCCGCCCCGATTGGTTCCTGACGCACAACGTCAAACACTTCACGCCGGCCGTCGCCAAGCGCACTGGTCTCCGGATCGCCACGCCCGTCGAGTTCTTTCAGGCGCTCTCGAAGAGTATTTCGTAGTATCGGTGACCGCGCGGCTTCAACTTCGTCCGACCACACCAGCCAGCGGACTGCTCGCGCTCGCGTAGAGCTTCTTTTCCATGCGTCCGGCCTCGAAAGCCAGGCGGCCGGCTTCGACGGCCAGCTTCATCGCCAGCGCCATCTTCTCCGGATAGTCCGCCGCCGCGATGGCCGTGTTCATCAGGATGGCGTCGGCGCCGAATTCCATGGCAATGGCGGCGTCGGATGCCGTTCCCACACCCGCGTCTACGATCAGCGGGACTTCGGTAATCATCTCACGCATGATGCGCAGATTGGTGAGGTTCTGAATGCCGAGGCCCGATCCGATAGGCGCTGCCAGAGGCATCACGGCGGCGGCGCCCGCGTCGATCAGCCGGCGCGCATTCACCACATCGTCGTTAGTGTAGGGCAGGACCACGAAGCCCTCTTTGGCCAGCACGCGCGTGGCTTCGAGCAATCCCGCGTTATCGGGAAACAGCGTTTTTTCGTCGCCGATGACCTCCAGCTTCACCCAGTTGGAAAGTCCCACTTCGCGTCCCAGTCGCGCGGTACGGATGGCGTCGTCAGCCGTATAGCAGCCGGCAGTGTTGGGAAGGATGAACATCTTCTCGCGATCGATGTAGTCGAGCAGGGATTCTTTCGAGCGGTCGGTGAGATTCACGCGGCGCACGGCCACGGTGACCACTTCGGCGCCCGAAGCCGCGTGGCAGCGCGCCATCTCGGGAAAGCTTCGGTACTTGCCTGTGCCGATCAGCAGCCGCGATTCAAACGTTCGCCCGGAAATGGTGAGTGACATACTTTCAGTTTAGGACGCTTCCATTTTGAAACTGCTTCCATGTTGAAAATCGGAATTCTGCTGTTCGGGGTCGTCGCCGCGTGGGGTCAGTGGAATGTCATGCCAATGCCGTCGTCGATTCATGCAGGCAGCGGGGCACCGCTTACCATCGGACAGAATTTCGGTGTCGCGCTCGAAGGCGTTTCCGACCCGCGGCTCGAACACGCTGCCCGGCGACTTACAGCCAGGATCGCGCTGCTGACCGGCATGACCTTCCGCGATGGCGGCGCGGCGTTGGTGTTGCGAACCGAAAGTGCCGGCAATGCGGTGCAGTCGGTCGATGAGGATGAGAGCTACCGGCTGACCGTGAAATCGCAGGGAGCTGTCATCACTGCCCCCAACCCTCTCGGAGCCATGCACGGCCTCGAGACTTTTTATCAGCTGATAACGAACGACGCGACCGGCTGGGTCGTGCCCGCCGTAGCTATCGAAGACCACCCGCGTTTCGCGTGGCGCGGCCTGCATATCGATGTGGCGCGGCACTTCATCCCGCTCGATGTCATTCGGCGCAATCTCGATGGCATGGCCGCTGTGAAGCTGAATGTTTTCCACTGGCATCTATCCGACGATCAGGGTTTCCGCATCGAATCGAAGCGTTTCCCGAAGTTGCAGGAACTGGGGTCGGACGGCCTGTATTATACGCAGGACGGGGTGCGCGAAATAATTCAATATGCGCGCGATCGCGGCATTCGCGTGGTGCCGGAGTTCGATATGCCCGGCCATGCGACCAGTTGGCTGGTCGGCTATCCCGAACTCGCTGCCATTCCTGGGCCTTTCCAGATCATTCGGACCTGGGGAGTTTACGATCCCACCATGGATCCGGCCAATCCCGAGGTTTACACATTCCTCGACGCCTTCATCGGGGAAATGGCTTTGCTTTTTCCCGACGCGTATTTCCACATCGGCGGCGATGAGGTCAAGAACAAGGCCCAACAAGATCTACAGGAGGGCTTTAATCAGCAGGTGGAAAAGATCGTTACCAAATACGGAAAGCGCATGGAGGGCTGGGACGAGATCCTGAACCCCGCACTGCCGAAGAATATCGTGATCCAGTCGTGGCGCGGACCGAAGTCGCTGGCGGAAGCGGCGCGCCAGGGTTATCAGGGAATTCTGTCTTCCGGCTATTACCTCGATCACATCGAGCCTTCGTCGAAGCTGTACCTTGTCGATCCGCTGGGCGACCAGTCCGCAACGCTCGCTACTGAAGAGAAAGCCCGCATCCTCGGGGGTGAAGTCTGCATGTGGACCGAGTATGTCTCGGCAGAAAATATCGAATCGCGCATCTGGCCGCGCACTGCCGCTATTGCGGAGCGCTTCTGGTCGCCGGTGGAGACTCGGGATGTCGCCGATATGTACCGCCGCCTCGACCTCGTGGATAGCGAGCTCGACCAGCTCGGGCTACGGCACAATTCCAACTATCGGATCATGCTGGAGCGTCTGGCCGGATCGACGGATATCGACGCACTTAAGGTGCTCGCCGATGTCACGGAGCCAGGCGCCCTGGCGTTGCGCCACCACGTGAATCCCGATGCAACGCAGAGCACGCCGCTGAATCGTCTGGTCGACGCCGCTCGCCCGGACAGCGCAGTAGCCAGACACTTTAGCGGACTGGTGGATCGCTACCTGGCGAACCGAAACGAGGCTGCGTCGCGCAGCGAGATTCGCCAGTGGCTGGCTCTGTGGGCCGGCAACGATGCAAAGCTCGAACCCTTGATTGCCAGGCGCCAGATCCTGAAGGACGCTGCGCCTGTCTCGCAGGTCCTGTCGAAAATCGCCGCGGAGGCACTCGCGTCTGCAAAGATGAACCGGGCGGAACTCGAAGCTGCGCAGAAACCAATCGGAGATATGCGTCTGGCCGTGGCCCAGGCCATCGCCCGGCTCATCGAGGCTGAAGGGCGCGTCCGATCAAAGCAGTGACGACGGCGCTCTTGTAGTCCGAGTAGGCCAGCAACGACCGAATGCCGCTCCGGAAGGCCGACCTTTTGATTTCCGCATATTCGCGGGCTGCCTCCGGATTGGTTCGAAGGTAATCCCGCAACGCGAGATTGGAAATCCAAATGGAACCACCGCGTGCCACCAGCGCGAGGTTGAAGGCAGTCTCCGCTCTGCGCCGGAAATAGAGGCGCCCGGGGACACCGGCTTCGCCCATGTCCTCGTAGCCAAGGACCACCAACGCCGACCGCACGCCAGCGACATCCTGGTGAGGCTCCACGCCGAGCATCACATCGATGATTGGTTTCGCCCGAAGACCCTCTACGGCTGTGCTGCCAATATGCTCGATGGCAATCTGCTCGGGCAGTCCGGCCGCGATCCGTTCGGCCTCAAATGCGAACAGCGCCGGCCAGCGCGGATCCCAGTCGCATAAGTGAATCGGCTCATCGAGCATCAACCCACCAGCACTACATGCAGGTCCATCACATTAGTTCCCGTGGACCCGGTAACTACTAAATCCCCCAACTCGGCGAAAAACGGATAGGAATCGTTCTCAGCCAGAGCCTCGCGGGCGCTGCGTTCCGATCGCCCCACCGTTTCCCCATCCGCCACCGCGCCGGCAGCGTCAGTGGGGCCATCTGTGCCATCCGTACCCACGCTCATGATCAGAGTGTTTTCCAAGCCTTCGATATCTATCGCCGCCGCCAGGGCGAACTCCTGATTCCGCCCGCCTTTGCCCGATCCGCGAATCGTCACGGTCGTTTCGCCGCCTGAAATTACGCAGGCGGGCGGGCGCAGCGGCTGACCGGAGATACGAATCTGCCGGGCAATAGCCGCATGCATCCGTGCCACTTCCCGCGTCTCGCCTTCAATGGTGCTGGCCAGAATCAAGGTACGGTAACCCAGTTTCTTCGCAGCCCGCGCGGCTGCCTCAAGCGATTTCTGATTGTTTCCAACGATGATATTTTCTACGTTTTGAAAGAGCGCATCGCCGGGCTTGGGCGTTTCGCCTTCCCCCGCCTCCAGCCGCTGGCGAACGCTGGCCGGCACCTTCGCGCGCAATCCATATCGATCCAGCACGTCGAGTGCGGTCGCAAACGTCGAATCGTCGGGCGCTGTCGGGCCCGACCCGATCACTCCCAGATCGTCCCCCACCACATCGGAAAGGATCAGGCTGACCACATGCGCCGGGGCCGCTATCCTCGCTAACTGGCCGCCCTTGAAGAGCGAAATATGTTTGCGCAGCGCGTTGAGTTCATGAATGGTGGCGCCCGAGGCCAGCATCAGCTTCGTTGTTGCCTGCTTCTCCGCGAGCGTTATGGGAGGCGCCGGATACGGAGTCAGCGCGGAAGCACCGCCCGAGGCCAGGAAGATTACCAGATCCCCGGGACCGGCCTGCGCGCAAAGTTCGGCGATCCTGCGCGCCGCCTCCACACCGCGCACGTCTGGAACCGGATGCCCGCACGCACGCAATTCGATGCGACGGCATCTCGCCGTGTCACCGTCCTTCACCGCCACGCAGCCGGCGGAGATTCGCTTCCCCAGAACCTTCTCCGCGGCGCGGGCCATGGTGCCACCCGCCTTGCCCGCACCGGCGACGAAGATGCGCTCGTAGCGATCCAGATCGCGTCGTTTGTGCAGGGCTTCGGAAACCGCTGCAGTGGGATCGGCTGCTGCCAGAGCGGCCTCAAGAATGGTCTTAGCGTCCTTACGCAGGTGTCGCACGTCGCTCCCATATTACTGAGCGACGTGCGACGGGGCAGACGCGGCTATCGCCGCATGTCCTGTCAGAAGCGAATTATGCCTCTGATCTCGACGAAGCGCGGCGAACTGCCGGCGCCCACGAACGATCCCAGCAGACTGGTGGGAGGTCCAACCGCCGCGATGCTGTAGCCGAACTGCGGGTTCGCGATGTCGTTGACCGGCTGATCGAAATTCGGGTGGTTGAACAGATTGTAGGCATGCGCGCCGAACGAGAAGGTGACGTGTTCCGTGATGGCGACATCCTTCATAAGGCCCATATCGACGTCGAAGAAGTGCGGGCCAAACAGTGAATTGCGTGCCATCGTCCCGAAGCCGGTAAGAGCGCCGCTGGGTGCGAATTGCGAGGTGGTGAGACACGGCGAATTGACCGCGCTGGTGCAGGCGCCGGAAAGACCGTGGATCGGCGAAGCGAAAATGCTCCCGGAGTAGTTCAGGCCGAGCAGCGGGGCCACGTCGGCTGTATCAACCACGGTAAACGGCAAACCGCTGCGGAAGAACCAGTTGCTTGAAAGCGTCCAGCCTCCAAAGATCCGGTTCGGGCCGTAATGGAATCCCGCATGGCGGAACATATCGGTGAATACGAAATTCGCACTGATGTAATGCCGGACGTCGTAATCGGAATTCCCGTAGTTGGCTTTGACGTTGAATGGGTTCTGCGGGGTGTTGATGCTGGGGTCGGTATCCAGAAGGCCAAATTGCTCATTGGAGATTCCGCCGTTCGACACGTCGTCAAGTGCATGGCTCCAGGTGTAATTGAAGGCAAACGAGATCCCCGAAGCAAAACGCCGCTGCAGGGTCACAGTCAGGCCATCGTAATTCGCCACCCCAGCCGAGAGGTATTGAATCACCAGACCGAGAGCGGGGTTAGCCGGGGAAGTCGGCAAACCAGCAAATCCGCCGGGGCAGACGCTTGGCGGGCAGTAAGCATTGAGACCCTGATCCGATATGGGGATGTGGGTGCCATGCATGCCCGAGTAATTGGCGCTCAACACCATCTTGCCGGGGATCGCCTGTTGCCATTCAAAGTTCCATTTGTAATAGGTCGGTTGATGGAAATAGCTTGGGAAGGAAAAGAAAGTCGGGGGCGAGAATCCGGGTACAGTGGTGGAGATTGAATTCAGACTCCCCCCGGAGTGGAACTGGTTGAGCAGAGCCTGATTAGCTTGCGACGCCGTGGTGAAAAGGCTTCCCGGTACTCCGGGGGCAATGTTACCGTTGCCCAGCGTGAAGGCATTGAGGCCCGGGGCATTGAAGGCGGCGTCTTCGGCTAAAACGCCCGGCAATTCATCGGCAAAGATGCCGCCGCCAAAACGGATCACAGTCTTTTCGTTATGGTTGGGCCTCCAGGCTACTCCAAACCTTGGTTCCCAGACTACGGCCTGCGTGTTGGGATAGGCGTCGTGCTGACCGGCGAGGATGATTTGGTTGTACGGCGTGGAGGCGGCGGTCGGGTTGGGTGTACCGGTGAAGGTATTTGCCAGATGGGAGAAGCAATCCGCAGCGCAGGTCGGATTGGCGTAGCTCTCGAGGCGCAGATTGAGTGAAAGGGTCAGGTTTTCTGCAACCTTCCAATCGTCGGCTACATAACCGCCATAGGTATTGAAGCGGAAGCCCTGTTCGAGCGACGACGGGAAGGCTTGCTGGAGGCTGGTATCGGGTCCCCCGCCGTTAAAGAAGTCCTGAATAGTCGTCACGATCAAACCGTGGGCGGGCCCGCCCAATGACTGGAAATCCAGATCGGTGATGTTGTCGTGCAGCCAGCTAAAGCCCATCCGGAACGTGTGGCTACCCACCACGTGAGAAAAATCGTCGATGATCTGATACTGGAAGACGCGCCGCCCCTGTGGAAAGAAAAATCCCGGCGGCACCGGAGGCTCACCGTAAGCGCCCACCGGCGAGAACGGAGTGCCGGAGAAGCCAAGAAATGTGGGCAGCGCAGCCAATGCGCCGGATGGGTCGGTGGGTGTGAACAAGGCCGCATAAAAGTAAGTGGATCCGCTGAACTGGTTCACCGTGTTGGGTCCGAAGGTATGTATCTCGGAGAGCTGCCCGGCCATTTGCGGCTGATTGCTTTGTTCGTTGTAGGTTGGTCCAAACGGACTGGTAAAAGTCGGCTGAAATCCATTGTCGCGCCAGACACGGATATAGCCGCGGTCCTTATCGCTGAAATTCTGATCCACTCGACCCGAATACTGATATTCCGTGTTCTTGTTGGGCGGCGTGGTGCGGAACTGCAGCGCGCAGGGCACGCCCGCCGGGAGGCCGGTAAAATTCTGGCAGCCTCCGCCGTTCGCCACTGGTACCGCCGACGCCACTCCCGGCGCGTTGTTGTAAATGGCGAAGACCCGCTTGTAGAAGGGAACCTCGCCGGCATTGCCATCACCCGCCAGATTGGTCAGGGTTGCCGCTTGAAATTGCGGGCTGGGGACCAGCGTCAGTGTGCTGGCGGTCGGCAGTACGTTGCGCAGGCCTTCGTAATTCGCGTCGAAGAACGTACGATTCTTCTTGATGGGGCCGTTCACGTTGGCAGAGTATTGATTGAAGTTGTTGAAGGGAGTCGGCTGGCCTACCTGATTGCTGAAGAACTGGTTGGCATTCAGGGCGCGCCCGTTCCACATATAGATGGCATCGCCATGGAAGTCGTTAGTTCCCGACTTGGTTATGTAAGTGATCTGCGAGCCGGCATATTGACCGTACTGTGCGGAATAGGGACTGTTTATTACGCTGGCCTCGGCGATGTCATTGGAACCGAGCAGCAGGTTGGAAGCGCCGCTGTTGTTGTTGCCACCGAATGCGTCGTTGAAATTTCCGCCATTGATGGTGAAAAGGTTGGATATAGC
The DNA here is from genome assembly GCA_963719785.1 of Terriglobia bacterium. Taxonomy (GTDB): domain Bacteria; phylum Acidobacteriota; class Terriglobia; order Bryobacterales; family Bryobacteraceae; genus BOG-234. Next base: position 64,086 of record CAVRCX010000010.1, on the reverse strand, counting down.
GGGCATCCCCAGCGCCGAGAAGTTACCATAGCCCGCCTGCGTATTCATGATGACTCCCGGCGCGGTCTGCGCGATATAGGTGATGTCGCCCCCCGGATTGGGAAGAGCGGCAATTGTCCTGCTGTCGAAGGTGGTTGCCGCGTCGGCGTTTTCCGTTTGCAGGTCGGACGACGTCTCGACCACATTGACGGTCTGAGACGTGCCTGCAACGGATAGCTGCATATCCCCGGAGGTCGGCTGCCCCGCACTGACAATCAATCCAGTACGCTGTTGCGCTTGAAAGCCCGCGGCAGTTACGTCGACCTTGTAAGTGCCAGGAGGAAGGAAGGCGAACCGATAATTTCCATTGCCCCCGGTGGTTGTCTTCTGAGTTGCCCCCGTGTTGACGTTAGTCAGAGTGACAGAAGCGTTGGGGACAGCCGCGCCTTGCGGATCTGTTACCAGCCCGGTAATATCGCCGGAGATGATTGACTGTGCGAGCAATGACATACTGAACATAGTCAGCAGGAAAAAAGCAATTAATAGCACTGGTGTTCGTCGCAACATGATTTAGCTCCTGGGAAAAGGCGTCAAAACGTCTTTGCGTTCGCACGACCTGTTCCATTGCCGGAACCGAACCTATGTCAATGACAAATCAGTGAGCTGAGAATAATCGCTTTATATCGGTCTTATTGAATCTGGAACGCGTTTGGTGTCGAGCTATTACTATCCATAAGTGGTGGTGCGCGTTCTCACATCACCGCTGGGTACTTACCAGGTTCCGAATCTCTAATTCTTCCAGCAAATCACTCGCTGCATAAACCCTGGCCAGCGCTTCGACGAGCCCTCTTGCATCCACATGCACCGCGCGCGCTTGTTCATTAGTGTAAAGAAATACATTCGGCAAGCTCTCGAGATTACCGTCGAACGTGACGCCCACTAAGTCCCCTTTGCGATTCACGACGGGGCCGCCGTAATCGCCGCCCCCCGTGTCGCAGGTGCTGACGAAATCGAGCGGCGTAACGGGATGCAGATTGGGCCGGACATCGATCCATTTCTGATCCACCTGCCACGGCCCATCGTTATTGCGGCGATAGTAGAGTCCGCTGAATGTCGACGCGAATGGCTGAGGCACGGCGGCCCGGTCCGTGTAGCCGCTGACGATGCCAAATTCAACCCGCGGGGTGGATGTCCCGTCGGGATAATCCGCCGCGCCGAACAGCCTGAAGCGGTACTGGGCGATCTTTTCGGCCGCCGAGGTTTCGAGCGATCCGATAATCTCCTCGTGTTGTTTGCGCAGGTGAAGCGCCTGGGGTTCGAGCAACTGCGCCAGATGAACCACTCCATTTTCGCCTCTCCCTTTGGCTGACTGGACCATCGCCTCAGCGGCTTGTTTGGGCGTCCGTCCGGCGAGGATTGCTTTTAACGGCGCTTCCTTATCGCCCAGCGCCTTCAACTCTTCCAGATACTGCGTCAGCATCAGGATCTCGATCTGGTCGTCGATCGGCTCGCCGGATTTCTCCACAGTCTCCCCGCGTATACTCTGCCGCGCCATCTGAAACAGCCTCGAACCCGGCGCCGCCTGCGCTTCCAACATCTGATACGGCTTCTCGTAAGGAGTCCACTTCTTGTACGCCGCGGCTACGTCGTCCCAGACCTTGGCGGAGGATGTGCCGAGCTTCGGGTCGTTCTCGACGGCGCGCCGAATCTTCTGCTCGAAAAGCGTCTTGCGGGTGACGAGCCGGTCGTCGCGCAGTCCAATGAGTTTGCCCGCGTCGCTTTTGAACGTATTCAGGAACGAAGTAAGCGTTGCCTGTGCGGCGCGTGAATTCTCTTCGCTAGCGGCCGCGAAAGCATTCAACTGCTGAATGCGCGTCTGTAATCGGGCCACCGCCACGGGCAATGCCGTATCTCGCAGAAACGTCAGTTGAGCGGCCGTGGCAATGCGCGACGTCGGGCCCGGATTGCCGGTGGCAAACACCAGATCCCCTTCCTTCACACCCTCTTCGCTCCACTTCAGATAATTCGGCGTCTGCGCCCGTGTCCCGTTCTCATAGGCGCGCAGGAAGGCAATATTCAGCCCATACCGCAGATATGTGATGCTGTCCCGCTCCTTACCAAAGAACGCCACGGAATACTCGGGCGCGAAGACCAGGCGGATATCGGTATAACGCTTGTATTGATAGAGGTCGTAACGGCCGCCGGAGAAAAGGCGAACCACGGAACAGACGTTGCCTGTGCCAGCCGCGCAATCCTTTTCAATACGCGCGATGGCGGCGCTGCGCTGTGCGAGCGACTGCCCCGGTTTCAACTGCGCCGTAACGTCTTCGATTTTGAGCAGGACGCTGGCATCGAGACCGGGGCAGCGCAGTTCCGCCCGGTCGGTAGTCGGGGAGAAGCCGTCTTTCATGAGGTCGTGGCCCTGGGAACTGGCGCTCGCGAGGCATGCTGCCGCGGCCTGGCGGCTGCTGAGAAGCAGGCCATTCGGAGAAACGAACGAGCCGGAGATCCATCCGCCGGTCGTTTGCACAGACGACATCCGCACGGACGCCAGCCGCAGGCGATCCAGCAAACCCTGGGACACATCGAAACCGTATTTCTGCTGGATAGAGGTGCGCGGGAACTGGTTATAGGGCCACAGCCCTTCGTCCCCCACCACCGGCACGGTGAGGGCAACGAAGAAGAGTATCAGGACGGGTAATCTCACGACAGAGTGATTTTCGGCCATCGCGGACGTGAGGTCAAGCTCATACAGCGCCCCGACGCCCGTCAGTGACCTGCGCCGGATGTGAGAAACTGACGGGTTGAGTGCAAAATTACGATGTTTTGCAGCTGCTTCCCTCCTTCTCCTGACATCGGCGAGCGCTTCGCCACAGGCGGGCGCGGCGGCGTCAACATCGCCACCCGCCGCCGTCCAACCTCCCGAGAATCTCGATTACCAAATCGAGTGGCGCCTGATTCCGGCTGGGGTCGCGCACCTGACGTGGGCGGCGGTGCCCAACTCACCGGCTAACAATTCCGAGATCAGACTGCATCTGGAAACTGCCGGGCTGGTGTCCCGTCTATTTCGCGTCAGTGACGACTACACAGCTCTTCTGGCTCAGAATCTATGCAGTCAGAATACCTTTTTATCCGCCCATGAGGGTAACCGCAACAGAGAAACGCGCGTGACCTTCGATGCGCAATCCCGTAAGGCCAGTTCGATTGAAAAGGATCTGGGGAAGAACACCACCACTGCGCATGACGTGGCAACTCCCGCCTGCGTCCACGATGTGCTGGGCGGGTTGCTCGTGTTGCGGAATCTGCGGCTTGATCCCGGCAAGACCGCGCAGATTCCCATCAGCGATGGTAAGAAGTTCGTGCAGGCGAAAGTCGAATCGCAGATGCGCGAAGAGCTGAAGACTCCCCTGGGCACATTCAAAACCATTCGCTATGAGGTGTTTCTCTTCGACAACGTTCTGTTCAGGCGCTCCGGCCATCTGCACGTCTGGCTGACCGACGACGCGGAAAGGCTGCCCGTGCAGTTGCAGGTGCGTCTGCAGATCACCATCGGCACCATCACATTCAGGCTCTGGAAGCCCGAGGCCGCCAAACCGGAAGGCCCCAAATCTGAAAACGCCAGGCCGGATTCGGCCAAGCCATGAAGTGCGTTGCGGTTTTCCTGTTTGTTGTATTTCTCACCGCGGCGTTGGCCCAGGATTCCAGCGCGCCGCTGCTCGGCGAGAAGGCGGCGCAGGAACTTGCTACACGCATGGTGCAGTTAATGGAATCGACCGCCGTATCCGTGCCGGACCTGGTCCATGCCAGCGAACCAGTCAGGCAAAACGCCGAAGCGACCGTCGCTTCATTAGCGCGCGCTGGCCAGGACGCCGCGCTCACCTGGCAGTTCATCAGTCAGGTGAAAGCCTATCTGGCGCTGAGCGACTCGATCCCGCGACCCGCTCAATTCCCTCCGGCGGCAGATCAGCAATTTGCCGAATTGCGCGAGGATGTTCAGCGTATGCAACGGCATTTCGAAGCGATCCTCAGGGAAATCGATGCGGGAACGCAGGCGCGTGATGCCGATCCAGACAATCTGAAGCGCTACGCGGAGGCCGATTCTAAGGTATTGCCGCCCGGTAAGCTCGGCCGCGTGGTCTTCCTGGGCGATTCCATTACCGACGGATGGCGGCTCAATGAGTACTTCACCGCCAGCGATTTCATCAACCGTGGCATCGAGGGCCAGACCACCATCCAGTTGCTGGGGCGTTTTATCCGGGACGTGGTGGCGCTGCACCCGAAGGCGGTGCTGATTTTCGGCGGCATCGACGATATTGGGCATGGCATCGCGCCCGGCGGAATTGAGGACAACCTCACCATGATGGGTGAGCTGGCGAAGGCTTACGGGATCAAGCCGCTGTTCGCCTCCATCCTTCCCGTGAGCGATTACCACAAAGATGTCGATCCGAAAAACGAGCGGACGCCGGCGCATCCGTCCAACACCATTGAACAGGTGAATCGCTGGCTGCAGGACTATTGCAGGAAAGAAAACTTCACGTACGTCGATTACTATGCGGCCATGGTTGACAAGGCTGGACAGTTGCCGGTGGACTTGTCGGACGATGGATTGCATCCGAATGCGAAAGGGTATCGCGTAATGTCCCCGCTTACACAGCAGGCGATCAACGGCATGTTGACCAGTTCGCAGCCGCCGGTTGAAACTCCCGCCAAACGCCGCTTGCGTCTGTTTGGAAATTAAATGGCGCGTCGGCCGGAGATGATCTGAACCAGCGCCACGGCAATCGCCAGCACCAGCAGAATGTGGATGAATCCTCCCAGAGTGTACGAAGTGACCAGTCCCACCAGCCACAAGACCAGCAGGATTACAAAGAGAGTCCAAAGCATCGCGGTTACAGATTAGCAATTTCGGGTCCGTTCCTGACGGGGACATCGGGTACCATAGAAGACGGAGGAATGGCCGAGTGGTTGAAGGCGCCGGTCTTGAAAACCGTTTTTGTCATTCCTGCAAGCGCAAGAAAATAAACCATAACCTCTTGTCAGCCAATAGCTTGCAGCCGTTTTCGATCTCACCTGATTTCCCTCAATTTCACTGGTCTTGACGGGGTTATAGTGACAAAATAGTGACACTCGGGACTCGGCGACGGTCCGCGGCGGAAGTGTCACTATATCTACTGATAACCTTCCTGGATTCAATCATGTACAGTTAATTTTTCTGCATCCTGCTTTCTGACTTCTCCCCTCTCGCATTCGAATGGATTACGTTTAAACTTAAAGCAGGCGAGGACGCCGTGGACGCTACTCTGGACCTCAACCCCGAAGTTAAAGCCGAACTGATCGCGCCGGCGCCGGCCCTGGCCGATGGCCTTTCATTGGCTCGACTCGTGCGGCGAAAACCCGAGGCGATAGCCTTGGTCGCGCCTGCTCGGCGCTAGCGCCGGATATATGTCGGCAACCATTGAACCTCGTGTGGACATACTGCCGGAATCGCAATTGCGGTTATGGCCGGAGTTGGACGCTGTTCCTTCGGAATTTGTACTCTACGGCGGAACAGGTCTCGCACTGCAACTCGGCCATCGGTTTTCCGAAGACTTTGACTTCTTTTCGTCGCACGCCTTCGATCCGACCCGACTCCAATCGAGGCTCCCTTTCTTTCGGGACCTGGACCCTGCCGACCCGGACATCTGGGTGCATCACCAGCCTAACAGCCTGGAAGCCTTCGTCGACCGTGGTGGCCTGGTTAAAGTTGCCTTCTTTGGCGGGCTTGATACATTGCAACGGGTCGAGAATCCGCGGCGGGCAGCGCAATCGCGCGTACGCGTGGCCTCACTGGTCGATTTAGCCGGCATGAAGATGAGGGTGATACAGGTTCGAGGCAGTTGGAAGGACTACGTGGACATTCACGCTCTCGTATCGCATGGAATCGATCTGGCAACGGGATTGGCTGCAGCAAGGGCAATCGACAGAAGTTTCGATCCGGCCACCAGTATTCGGGCCCTCCAGTTCTATGGAGACGGAACATTGGATCGGGTGGCGGAAGGTATGCGGCGAGACCTGACTCGCTGGTCTCAGCAAGTTGATCTGGGGAAATTGCCAGCCTTGCGGCCTCAGCGCGGCCTGAGTCCGGAAGGGACGGAGCTATGACACTCGAAATTCCTTATTCGCCCGACCTCCTGCGAATCGCGCGAAAGGTGGTTTGGTATGACCGGCCGGAACGAACCCTTGAAGATCTGGATACATTCCTGGCCCATCTGATGGTTTATGGTTCGCCGGCGGATGTGGCTGTTACCGGGCAATACGTGCCGGCGGAAGAATTCCGCAGGGTGCTGGAGAATGCTCCTGCCGGACTGTTTACACAGGAGGTCTGGCAGAAATGGCATGAACAACTCGGCATGCCAGTGCAACCCCTTCCCCGGCGCCGCTTCCCCGATGGTTCGTTCGGCCCGGAGCCAGGCCACTTCTTTGGTCGATAGTCGGATTCCATCAGCAGCGGCACGCGGGGGTCGGCCACATGGCCCGAAAGTCAGTTCAAGATGAGCCCGGCCGGTTTCGAGCAGCATTGGACCGCCCCGGTGAAATCCGGGAAGAGCCGTTCGTCTCTGTCACTCAACGTGGACGGAATGCCCACCTCCAGGCGGAATCCGATCCGTTCCCTCACGGAACGCCGTGTGTGGACCACAGCCCGAACCCCCAGCCTGCGCCGTTGTCACGCGCAGCAGCCCGGAGCACAGCAGCGGGCCGGTTTCGTTGCGCGAATAAACGCGCTCATGAACTTTCCTTCAACCTGTCCCGCAATCGCGTCCACATCAACACCCTGCCCGGACAGGAAGGCGCGCGCGTCCTCAATGTCGTAAACGCGTGTCGGCTCGATGCCGATGTCGTCAAAACCCGCTTTGGCGAGCTTGGCGACGTATTGGTAATCCTGAAGCGCTCCCGCGATGCAGCCTACCCAAAGCAGCATGTTGTCACGCACTTTCGCAGGCACTTCTCCGTGCGTGACCACGTCGGAGACGGCGAAGCGACCACCCGGTTTCAATACACGGAACGCTTCACGCAGCACGCGGTCTTTATCCCCCGACAGGTTGATGACGCAATTGCTGATGACAACATCAACGGAATTGTCAGGCAGGGGGATATGCTCGATTTCCCCTTTGAGAAACTCGACATTTTCAACCCCTGCCTTGCGCTGATTCTCGCGCGCGAGCGCGAGCATTTCATCCGTCATATCGAGGCCATAGGCTTTCCCCCCGGGCCCAACTCGCCGGGCCGAAAGCAGCACGTCGATGCCGCCTCCCGAGCCGAGATCGAGCACCGTTTCCCCCGGCTTCAGCTCTGCAAGCGCCGTAGGATTACCGCAGCCGAGCGAGGCGAGCACGGCTTCCTGTGGCAGTTCGCCGGTTTGTGCGGCGCTATAGAGGTTGGAGGTGATCGGGTCGCAGCACCCATCGAGTGCCGCCGATGCCCCGCAGCAGGAACTCCCTCCTGAGGTGACGCGCAAGGCCGCCTGGCCATATTTTTCTTTGACGACTTCCTTCATTTCCATGGTTTAACCTTTCCGTTTCTATTCGCCCTCCCCGGCACCGGCCGAGGCAAAGATTACGGCTCGCCCCTTCGGCAAGCGCAGAGACAAAACCGCGGCCGCGAGGACCAGCGCCGCTGAACTCCAGAGACAGCCCGCGAAACCTGCGAGCTGGAAGACGATGCCCGAGGCCAGCGTTCCGAGGAGCCGCCCGGCGGCGTTCGCCATGTAGTAAAAGCCCACGTTGAGGGCCACGCTGTCCTGGTCGGTCCAGGCAAGTACGAGATATGAATGAACAGTCGAGTTGATAGCGAAAACCGCGGCAAAAACGGCGAGGCCCAGCATCAGCGCTAGACTTCGATCCACGCCGGCCCGCAGAGCGAGCGCCAGACTCGCGGGAATCAGCACCAGCACAAACGCCCATCGGCTGGCAGCCGATCCGTCCACGGTTTTGTTCCCGAGCAGGTGCAGCATCTCCGGGACCGCCGCCTGAATGAAGCCGTAGCCGATCACCCACAACGCGAGAAACGCTCCGACCGAATACGACGACCACCCGAGCTGGCTGAGGAATACCGGCAATCCCACGGCGAACCAGACGTCCCTTGACGCAAACAGGAACAGGCGCGCCGCCGACAGCCAGTTGATCTCCGGGCTCTTCGACAAAAGGGAGGTAAATTTGATCTTCTTCTTCGAACGCCCAAGATCGCCCGAGAGGAACGCCGCAGTAGTGAGCAGCACCACGATGAGTGCGATTGCCATTCCTACCAGTGCGCCTTTGAAGCCGAACGCGGACAGCAGGGCTCCCCCCACGAAAAAGCCAAGGCCCTTGAGCGCATTCTTAGACCCGGTGAGACGCGCCACCCATTTGAATAACGCGCTGTCCTGGCCCTCAGGCACGACCACCTTGATGGCGCTCTTCGAACTCATTTTGGTCAGATCTTTGGCGATACCCGAGAGCGCCTGCGCAGTCATTACAAAGACTACGGAGATTACAGCCGTCCAATGGTCGTTGAGCGCGGCCAGCATCAGGAGGGAAAAAATCTGCAGGAGCAAGCCGCCGAACAGCGTCACTTTCACTCCCGATCGAGATGCGATCCATCCGCCAAACAGGTTGGTGACGATGCCGAAGAATTCGTAGAAGAGAAACAGGAAAGCTATTGATACGGCGTTGTAGCCGAGCCGGTAGAAGTGCAGAACCACCAGCATCCGCAAGGCCCCGTCGGTGATGGTAAAGCCCCAGTAGGCTCCGGTAACAAGGGCGTAGCTGCGAATGCTCGTCATGTTTACCTGGTACTGTCACGGGGCGGAAGCAAGGCCGCGACCTTGCGAGCCAGTTCCACGAGCCTGTTGGCGTAGCCCCATTCGTTGTCGTACCACGCGAGGATCTTGACTTGCGTGCCGTCAATCACCATCGTCGACAATGCGTCCACAATGGCGGACCGCGGATCGTTCAGATAATCCACCGAAACCAGCGGCCGTTCCTCGTACCCCAGTATTCCGCCCAGCGCGCCTTCGGCCGCCGTTTTGAGCAGCCCGTTGACCTCCGCGATGTCCGTCTTCCGCTCCACTTCGAAGACGCAATCGGTAAGGGAAGCATTCAGCAGGGGCACGCGGATGGCGACCCCGTTGAGTTTGCCAAGCAGTTCCGGATAAATGAGCCCGATGGCGGTTGCCGAACCCGTGGTAGTCGGAATCAGCGACATCAAAGCGGATCGCGCCCGCCGCAGATCCTTATGCGGAAGATCGACGATCACCTGCGTGTTGGTGACATCGTGAATGGTGGTGATGACGCCGTGCCGAATCCCAAGCCCCTCGTGGATGACCTTGACGACCGGAGCGAGACAGTTCGTCGTGCAGGAAGCAGCTGTGACAATACGGTGTTCATCGGGCGAACAGAGATGGTCGTTCACTCCCATCACGATATTGAGCGCGCCCTTGGTTTTGACCGGCGCGGCCACCACTACCTTCCGGACGCCGCGCTCGAAGTACGGCTCCAGCGCCTCCGTGGTGATCAGTTTGCCGCTGCATTCGAGGACGATGTCGACGCCGCTTGCCTCCCACGGCACATCGTTCGGCTTTGCTCCCTCCGTGAAGGCGACCTTGCGGCCATCGATGGTGAAGTGGTCGGCCGCGACGGTGGTAGGCCGGGTCCAGCGCCCGTGAACGCTGTCGAATTCGAGAAGGTGCGCCGCCGTCGCGGCACCGCCCTTGATTTCGTTCACATGAACGATGGAGACCTCCGGGCAATCCCACAGAGCGCGAAAGGCAAGGCGCCCCATGCGTCCAAATCCGTTGATTCCGATTCGAGTCATTCCTGTCCTTGAAAGCATTTTGTTGATCTATGACCATTGGGGCCGTCAGCTGTGCATCTGTGTGTAATCTTTGGTTAGCTCCGGCTATCCGCGGACTCTCCCCAGATCGAATGTACGCTCGGCTGTTTTGCCGCCCACTGTACAGCCCATAACGTGGCGGCCAGCAATAAGGCAATCAGAAGCCACGCCAGCACGCCGAGTGTTATCTTAAACACCGAATCTTGACGATGCTGCTGTCTCATTGGACTAGCTCCGGCCAATCTTGTCGATCTCCCGCTGGACAACCTCCCGTTCCAGCGTCTCCAGCGGCAATGAAACGAACAGCCCTATTCTGCGATCAAGAATTCGCCAGGCTTCGAAATATGCACGCTGAATCCGATCGTCCGAACCGGTAACCGCAGCCGGGTCCGGAACGTTCCACTGTGCTGTCAGCGGTTGACCCGGCCAAACCGGGCATGGTTCCGCAACCTCCCGGTCGCATACCGTAAACACAAAGTGGATCTCCGGTGCGCCACGCTTCCCGAATTCATCCCAACTCTTGCTTCTCAGTCCTTCAACCGGCAAGCCCGCGCTGTCAATCTGTTTGAGCGCCTGAGGATTGACATGGCCGGTCGGGTGGCTCCCGGCGCTGTAGCCGGTGAAGTTCGGAAAACCCTTCCGGTTCATGATGGCTTCCGCCATGATGGAACGGGCTGAGTTCCCGATGCACAGGAACAGAACATTGAAGTGTCGCGGCGTCATAACTCCCCCCTCCCCTCTCTTCGAATATCGACGATTGGCGATGGGCCGGGCGCATAAGTCTTCCTTCGCATAGCCAAGTTCTTCTTTAGATAATTGCTACCAGAGCCTTCAGCCGGCGCAGGCCGTCGAAATTAATGCAGTAACCGACGCGCGGGCCGTCCTGCGTACTGCGTACGAGGCCCGCGTCTTTCAGGATGCGCAGATGCTCGGAAACGGTGGACTGGGCCAGGGGCAGTTCATCCACGATCTGACTGCAGACCCTTGCTTCTTTTCGTGAAAGCATGCGGAGGATATGCACTCTGGCCGGGTGGCCGATCGCTTTCGCCAGTTTCGCCAGGTGCTCGTCCGCTTCAGCACTTTCGAGGGCCAGCATGCTCAGCTCCGGCTGAGGCGGTTCGGGCGCGCAGCAAAAATCGCCGGTTTTGGATTCAGGCTCCATTGTGTATCGTCGATTAACGATTGCATATTCAGATCACATCTGTCAAACAGATCACCCAAGTCAAAAAATGACGTCGAAATCGGCCGTGTAGCGGCGTCTGAATTCGCCGAAGAACACCCCGTATGCAGGGTCGGCAGTGTTCACGTGAATGCTTACCGGATTGAAATGATCGGTCAGGTTCGATCCCGAGACAGCGAACCGAAGTGTGTATTTGTCGGAAACCTTGAAATCCCTGCTTACGCGCAGATCCACCGAGAAGTAGTCGGGAAAGCGATTCTGGTTGGGCACGCCGACGTAGTTCTGGAATACATTCACGGCAGACCAAGGCAAACCCGACCGAAACTCAACCTTCGGCATGAGGTGAATCTTCAAAGGAAGGGCAAGCCTGCCCCAGGCTAGAAATCGATTGGGAATATCGCCGGGCAGGTTGGTACGAGCATCCGGCAGGATTACGGCGGGCGGGAAGTTCGCCAGATAATTGCCGAACTCGTTCAGATTGCCTGCCGCGTGACTGCGGACATAAGAGAAATACATCTGGCCTTCTCTGCCCGCGCGCGCAGCGGCTGTTAGTTCGAGCTGTTTCAGCTGCGAACGACCGCTGCCGTTCAGCTCGAAGGCGCTCAGGGACGGCGTGATCTGCGGGGTCAGGACGATAAGGTCGCGGGACTGGCTCTGCAGATAGCTTGCCTGAAGGCGGAAATTTGTGGACAGGATCTGCTCCACCTGCACGTTGAGATTGGTGCTGTAGGGCGCGAAGTTCCCAGGCATCTGTGCGTTTCGGTAGATCACGGGTAGGTCCACGTGCGCGGCCTGCTCAGTGAGGTTGTAGAAAAGTTGAGGACCGTAAATGGTGGAACCGTCAGCCGCATAGCGCGTGATCGTCTGCTCGGGATAGGACGAGAAGCCATATACGTTAAGTGGAACGCGATCGAAGAAGACGCCCATACCGCCGCGAACTACCGTCCGGCCACTCTTGAACGGGGTCCAGACGAAACCTGCACGCGGCGCGACGCGGAGCGTTTCAGTGATCTCCTGCTGTTCGACGCGTGCGCCAACGGCAACCATGACCCGGCTTCCCAGCGTCCATTGATCCTGCGCGAAAAAGCCCGATTCGCTGTCCGTGCGACGGATCGGCTGGCCCGGAGTGAATGTAATGCTTTCGAGTAATGCGCCGGCCGGATCTTCGATCTGCACCGGGCGCTCTTCGACGAGGGCATGTTCCGCAGTGGCGCTCACGATCGAGCCGAATTTCAGGTTGTGGATTCCCGCCATTTGCCGCGAAAGCGACCAGGTCTCCCGCCATTCCACTCGTGACGAAGTGCGCGTCTGCTGGTTGAAATAGTTTCCTTGATTGCCATCAGGTGTGAAAATCATGGGCAACAGACCCTGCGCCCAGACGCCCGCGCGAAAGCTGGTGGCGGTGAGTGAGCTTTCAAGCAGCATGCCGAATAGCGATGCATGATCGGTCAAATTCGCCGAGTACGAAGCGTCGGAGGTATTGGGACTGACGCTCTCTGGATTGAAAAAGTCGAGGTTGGCAAAGCGCGTGTGGCTGTCGGCAACGTGGAGCGTTGCGCTCAGGACATTCGATGAACTGACCGTGTATTCGAGCTGGGTGAAGGAGTTGTACCCTTCTTTCCGCTGCTGGTTCCAGGGGAAAGGAAGCGTGATTACCGGAGTGTTGCGAAATTCGTACTGGATGGCTTCGAGCAGATAAAGACGGTTGCGGATCAGCGGTCCGCCGAAGGTGATGCGAGGTGTCATCGAGCGGAGTCCAGCCATGTGCCAACTGCGCCAGCGGAATTCCGGGAGGGGATCGTTCAGCTCAAAGTTCCACTTGTCCCCTGGCTTGCGCGTCTCGACCGAAACCACGTGAGAAGTGAATCCGCCGTATTGGGCAAGAAACGGACTCGACAGAACGTTGATGGTCTGCACGCTGTCGATAGGCACAGTGGCGCCGAACTGGCCGGTTGCGGGGTCCGTTGCGTCGGACGAGTTCACCAGCAGGGCGCTGCGGTGCTCGCCGCTGCCGGAAAGCTGAAGTTGCCCGTTGGGCATGCGGATGATGGTGGGCACGAGAGGGAGCGCATCGCCTGCCGTTGCGGGACGACCTGGCGCGTCCTGCACTTGCACTCTGTCAAGACTGACCGGCGTGGTCGATCCCTGTTCCAGAGGATTCGCTGCGTCGCCGCGCACAGTGATACTGTCTTTGCGCTCGGAAGAAGCGGTGAGAACCGCGTCCACAGCGCTCTGGCCTTCGCCGACCGCGATAGTTGTGGTGAGCTTATCGAAGCCCGGCGCGTCGATAATGAGTTGATAAGTACCGGCTGGAAGAGCGTCGAACTGGACAGTATCTGTGGAGGGACCGGCCGCGCGGCGCACTGCGCCATCCGCCGATTCGAGAGTTATTGTGGCGTGCGGAACGTAAGCACCCTGGGCGTCGTGAATTGTAATCGAAAGAGGCGGTGACTGGGCGAGCCCCGAGGAAGCCATGAGAAGGATTAAAATCTCAGCCGCAATTTCCCGAGTCCTCAGGGTTTTGATTCTCCAGAATTGTGTTTGCGCGAGAACTTCCGCCGGAGATCGGGCATGAATTCCCTGAGCATATTGGCTGCAAGATCGACTGCGAGTTGATTGCCCAGCTTCGATATTGCATCCTTTGCGTCGCGATTCTCGGGATAGTAGGCCATTGAGATCGCGACGGCGGCCGAGTTACCCAGGACCTCGGAGAAGTTGAACTGGCCGTGTCCGGAATCGCCGTGCGTCCAGACGACCTGGGAAGCCGCATACTCCAATCTCGACCACGTGGTTCCCTTGCCGCGCCGGAAATAGCGCGGATCCTGACGGAGCATCGTGGGAAAGATCGCCTCCGTCATGTAGTCGCCGATTACGTAGTCGCCATACGCGGTTGAGGCGTAATGTGCGTAACCCCGAACTCCCTGACCGAAGGACCGGTTCGAATCCGTCAACTGTGCTTCCCCGCCGAAAAACAGACCAAGAGCTATGGTCCCCCGATCGAATGAGTCCTCCGTTGCGATCTGAAACTTCTCGTGTGTGGCAAGGGGTTTGTAATTCGCCAGCATCGGAGACGTACGAAAGTTAGGAATGACCCAGAGTATGCGCTTGGGCGCGAGTTCATCGGCGGCACTGCCGGCCAGCGCCGGTTGTTGCGCAAATGCCGGGATCGCGAGCAGCGCAATCAGAATCACGAGATTCTCGCGCCGAATAGATTCGGAGATACGCACGGTTCCGTGAGTCCACGGAGCACGATGAACGCCTCCGTCCGAACATCATTGAAGTGATTGATTCTTCGAGTTGCCCAATGGCTCGGCCGAAAGGCACATATGGGCCATATGCGGCAATTTGCCGCAGACCGGGCGCTCCTCGCGACATAAATGGCACGCTCGGGCGATGTCCAGTCGCATCAGTTCGTTGACCTGTCCTCAATTAGAGCGACAGAGCGGTTCGGCAGTGCAATTGCGAGCAGCCCCAAGGTCGTCCGAAGGCCTGATGTCACGTAGTATCTTCATCGCAATCCTGCGGAGTGCAGCCCTGGTTCAGATTTGCGCGGCGTTCCTCACCTCGCAGCAGAAACCGGACATCCGCGTAGACGTGGATCTCGTGACGGTCGCCTGCGCGGTGGACACCTCCGCGGGCACACCGACCGGAAATCTGAAGGCGGAGGACTTCAGGCTGCTCGACAATGGCGAACCGCGCAAGATTCAGAATTTTTGGCGGGAGTCGGAACTGCCTCTGACGGTCGCCCTTGTCGCTGACGTCAGCGGCAGTCAGGCAGAATATGTCAGAAGTCATCGCGAAACCCTTGGCCAATTTCTCAATCAGGTGATCGGCCCGCGCGACCGCGCCATGGTGGTCGAGGTGGCCCGGCAATCCTGGTTAATATCGGCGCTGACCAGTTCTGGCGCCGATCTGGGCGCAGCCGTTGAGAAAATCGGTGGGCCAGAAGGAAAACAATCGAGTATGATCGGGCCCGCGTGCAGGAAGGACACCACTCCTCATTCGTGCGGTGGAACGGCCCTTTGGCACGGACTGTACTACACGGCCAAAGAGTTGCAGTCGGTCCCCGGGCGAAAGGCGATTATCGTGCTCTCCGATGGACTCGACACGGGCAGCGACATCGGCCTGAACGATCTTATCGAGACGGCTCAATCTGCCGGCGTGGTTGTGTATTCGGTCAAATACCCAATCCCGGTCTGGTTCACGTCGGTCAGCAGGGAAATGGCACAATCGGCTGAACACGCCCTCGATCGCCTCTCGCGCGAGACCGGCGGACTGGCGTTTCCGAATCCTGGCCGCAGGACCTCTGAGATCTTTTCGAAGATTGAATCCGACTTGCACAATATGTATGTGCTCGGATTTAATCCCCCCGCCGAAGCGCGGGACAACAGATTCCATGAGCTGGAAGTGACAACGACTCGCCAGGATCTAGTGGTCCGTGCACGCGCCGGTTATTGGGCGCGCCGCCCGAATTGAGCCCCAAATCAGCGTTGATCGGGTTTCCCTGGCGGTATGATCCACCGGAATCCATCCGGCGTCACGGCCGCGATGTGTATGTGACCACCGATTCGCGTTGAGTCGGGGTCCACTTGATGGGCGAAATCGTCAGATTGGGAAGCTATAACGGCCTCGGCGAATTCAGTCGCCGTCCTGAGCGTCGCGTAACGCAGATCGACCATGATCCGATCCCGGTACTTTGCAAATCGAGGGTCTCCCGCCACGATCAGCTCGGGGATTTTACCCGATCCGAAGGACATCGCGTGACCGGGCGCTAACGACAAGGTGTCCATTCGGAAGGATATGGCCTCCTGGTTCCGGTGGTAAAAATGGGAGTTGATCCAGCACGGGTGACTGCGCGCGTACCCGAGCATGAATATGCTTGCCATTGGTCCACGTTCTTCGTTTCCGACAGCTTCGTAACGGGATGACTCTGGAAGCAGGTCGTCGCGTTTTGCCCCGCCGATGTATCCCTTCAGATTGCGACTGAAAACCGACACGTATTCGTAACCGCCGGTGAACTGCCGGAGAGATAGTTTCTCAGCCTGATTGGCAGCTTCGGAAATGAGGTTATACTCTCCCCATCTGACATGACCGGCAATCACGTAAGCGAACTCGATGCCATGAGCGCGCGCGGGGAAAATTTTAACGTCTTGATCCGTCTCTATCTCAGGATGATCGCAATCGGGCCCGGTCAGACTTCTGCCGTCCGATCCTACGACAAAGCCTTCCTGCGTATAGACCAATACAGCTGCACTCATTCTGTGGTTGAACGGGTCAGCAATCCCAATTCCAAACCTGGGTGTTATGCCGCTGCGTCAATCTGGTGATCGGCCCGAGGCTTCCGCAACTTGAAGGTCAATACCCGCGCGCTCCCCGTTGATGAGCACGAAGCCCGCGTCTAACAGCTGCTGGCCTGTCAGATCGTATTGGGCATAGCTGCGCAGAGCGCTCAGCGGGAAGATGAATTCTACCGACTCAGAGGTGTCGTCCTTCGCGCCACCCAGATGGATAGATGTGCTGAAATCAACTCCGGTAAAGTCCACGCTGTCTTTGAAGTAGCCAAGGAAAGGACGGATGAGATGGGCGACATGGCGATCGAACGCGAGCGCCGCCAGCTTGTATTGCGAACCGGAGTCGGACGCGGTGAGAGCCGTGGCCATCGGGATTTGAAGATATTGGCCGTTGCGAAACGCGATGAAGGACGGCGGAGCGTAGGGCACGAAGTGTGCCTGTGAATCGAGATCCTTCAGCATGCGGGCAACAGTGTCGCGGTATTCTTCCTCCAGCTTCGCGGGTGTGCTGGTTGGGTGCGGTGGCGCGGGCGGGGCTGCGGGCACAGGGGCTATTACAGGCCTGGCGGCAGGTGGAGCGGCAATCATGGACACCTGGACTGGCGGGCCGTCTTTGACGTCACCGGGCCAGAACGAAATGGGGATGGCGTTGAGGTACGCAGTTCCCTCGTCGACAGCGGCGATGCGCCCCGCTTCATCGGTGGCTTCGATTAAACGTCCTGCCGATGCCCTGGGGAGAATCAGGACGACATTCTCCATCGACTCGTTATCGACTCCCAACACTTTCCTGACGACGTGGTGGGAAATCTCCAGCGCGAACGCATCGGGGACATCGGTTCGCGCCAGTGCGGGCACAGCGGCCTGCAGAATCGGCAGCATGACTTCCGTAAAGGTCTGGCGGGCGCGATCCTCCCTGGTCATGCGCTCGGCGGAATACGCCGCGAAATAGTTTCCCGTGATTTTGAGAACGGTTTGTCCGCGGAACTTGTCGAATTGAATCGATCGCTGATCGCTGCGTTCCTGGTCGTGTAAGGTCAGGTCCAGTTTGCGGCTGAAGTAGAAATGGTAAGGGTATTGGTGGGTGGTGAGGGCGGCTGTGATCTCGTGCAGTTCCTTCAGATGGGTCTGCTGAAGGCCTTTCATTGCAGGGTCGGTGATTTCGGCGGGCGATAAAACCTGCGCCGGTGCGTCACACGAGAGGGCCGCCGACAGCATCCCGAGAAGAATCGAACTACGGATGCGCATGAATTAAAAAACTCCCTGGGGACGATAAGGTGGATCGGCGACGGCGCGGATGTATGCTGCCAGCGCTTCGATGTCGCTGGGGGAAAGCGTGGCGGCATACGGCGGCATCTCGGGCGACTTGCTGAGAGCAACGCCACCATGGCCGATGATCGCTATGAGATTGGCGCGGCTGATCGGATTCAGCGTGGCGCCATCGGAAAACGCATGCGGCGGCGCGGTCAGATTGTCGTGGTTCGATACGCGTTCGGCGGTCGATTCGGAGTCGTGGCATCGCGTGCAGTATTTCTGATTCAATTCGCGACCCAGAGTCTGCTGATAATCGAGGGCAATTTCGGGAAATGTCACCTGAACGCTTTTGCCAGCCTTGTCTCGCGTGGTCGCTACCAGCGAATATGCTCCGGAGAGGCTGCCGAGCCGGACCGTGGTGCTGAACTGGCCGTCCCCGCCGGTGAGTCCCGACGGCGGATCGAACTGGACGCCGCCCGACCCACTGAACTGCACCAGTGCGCCGGCAACCGCCGTGCCCTGCGCATCGTTGACCTGCGCCACTACGGGTTGATCGAGAGTCGCGCCTACACTAGCCGCTTGTTTCTCACCACTGACGTCAACGATGGCGGCGCCAAAACCTGTAGCCGGCGGTACGGAGGATTGGGGCGGAGCGACGCGGCTGCATGCCGTTACCGCGAGTAGCGCCAGCGCCGGAAACAGCCGTTTCATTTCGATCCTCCTTCTTTGGGCGCAGTTTTCTGTTGCATCAGGAACGCGGTGAGGGCGCGGGCGTCGTCGTCGTTCATGTTCCAGTTCAGTTCCAGAGTGCCGGGACGCAGCGCTTGCGCGTTCTTCAGCCAATGGAAGATCCAGGCTGCGTTGAGCCGCAAACCCGCCGCCGTCAGCGTGGGGCCCAGGTAGCCCTTGTCTTTAGACGGATCGAGGATATGGCACGAGTTGCAGGCGTATTTGCCGTAATAGAGATCCTTGCCGTGGAGGGCGTCGGCGGGCGTCGATTTCGCTGCGTCGATGGATTCGTTGTCGAAGGCCGGCGTCTGATACACCGTCATGAGGTAATCGGCGAGAACGTTTGCCTCTTCGTCGGTGAGGTTGAACTTGGGCATGCGGCGGATCAGCGTCGGCCGCAAGGTGTTGGGGCGCTTGAGGAAATTCACCAGCCAGGTTCGCTGCACTGAGCTGCCCTCCAGGGTCAGCTCTGGCGCCATAGTGCCGCCGCGTCCGTTGATGGTGTGGCAACTGAAGCAGCGCATGTCGGTCATTAACTGTCCCGCACGGCCGGCCGGTTGGTAGGTGGAAGGCGGCGCGGCGGGAATACGCAAAGCGGCCGGGAGCGTTTTGGCGCTGCTGGTCTGCGCCAGAAGCGCCGTGACCAGCGAATCCACCTGGGTATCGGTGAAGGTGAACTGCGGCATCTTGAGAGCGTTGCCGAAGGAGCGCGGCTTGCGAATCTTGGCGGAGATGTAATCGGGCAGAGTATGCTGCATGCCGGGCACGAAGATGATTTTGGCGAAGGGAAGACTTCCCACGTTGGTGAGCTCGGGCGCGAAGTTATCCGGATGGGCGATGCCGTTGATGTTGTGGCACGACCCGCAGCCGCGCTCATTCACCAGAGCCTTGCCGTGGGCGATCTGCGCGGGCGTGGCTGGCGTAAGATGCACGCTGCCTAAGAAATCGGAATCCGCTTTGCTTGCGAGAAAGCCCATCACGAGGCCAGCATCTTTTTCCTCGAAGCGGTAGTGCGGCATGGCGGTATCGGGATCGTAAACGCGGGGATTGCGCAGCCATTCCGCCAGCCACTCGGGTTTGACCTTGGAGCCGACGCGCGTCAGTTCGGGACCGACGTTGCCGCCCACCATGAGCCCAGCGGCGTTTTGCATGGCGTGGCAGGAAGCGCAGAAGGATTCACCGTAGACGCTCGAACCGGCCTGTACCGCCGCAGTGTCGTCCGCAGCCGGGACTGGAGGCAGCTTGCGCGCGGTGTCCACCTGGCCGGGAGTGCTTTGGCTGATGAGGAAGGCGGAAATGTCCCGCGCGTCGTCATCGCTCAGCTGGAAGTTGGGCATGGTTGCGGTGGTCGCGTAGGCCTGCGGATTTTTGATCCACGCATAGATCCATTCGCGAGTGGTCTTGACCGCGATGTGTTCGAGCGGCGGCGGGGTGTCGGTGCCGGTCATCAGGCGGCCTTCGGGTGAAGCGATCTTGTGGCAATGCACGCAGCCGTAGCGTGCCAGCATGTCTCTTCCGGCGTTGAGTTGCGGGGTCCCCGTGAGGGGCCGCTCATGGCACTGGCCGCAGGATGATTCCACATAGCGCGCGGGCAGGATGGGCTGCTCCCAGTCTTTAGTGCTGCGGTGAGCTTCTTCCACCGTGGTAGCGGCGCCCTGTCCCCGGTGGCACATGACGCAGCCGAACTCGGTGAGGGAATGCGGGATGGGCGGATGGGGCCGGAAGGGTTCGCTCCCGACACCGGCGAGCGACGCCTCTTTCAATCCCACGTGACAGGTGGCGCAGCGGTCCACGACACCGAGTTCCGGAAGCCAGGTTTGCTGAAGGCCGCCCTGAAAGCGCCGAGCTAACGATACGCCGTCGCTGCTATTGCTAATCAGGTTTTGGTACTGATTCTGATAGTGGAGCCATTGGCGAAAATGATCCCTCGCTGGTACGACGGCCAGCAGGGCCAGCAGGACGACGCTCAGCGATCCGAAGGCGCGTGCGCTGTCGCCGAAGAGGAAATGAAAAACCGAACCCATTCTCTTCCGCGGACTCATTGAGCACTCCAGGGCGAAGTCCACGCCCAGCCGGCGCCTCGGAAGAAGGTTCCGATCACCGTCAGCGTCACCGCGGCCACCAGGAACCACGACATGATCCAGAACGGCAACGGTTTCGAGTAAAGCCAGCGCCCCAATCGACCGGGCTTGGGCGACGGAAAAGCCTGCTGGAACATTACGACGGCGATCAGTGCGGTGGGGATGAGGACCGCGTAAACTTCGAACCATGCGAGGAAGGCGACCAGTGTGATCACGACGATGGCCACGTTACGCAGCTTGGCTTGTCGATTCGAAATCCAAAAACCTTCGGCCTGAATGTTGATGCCGAAATAGGGAATTACCACGAGGGCAATCACCACCAGGGTGGGGATGAGGACGCCTCCCACGACCGGCGGGAAGTAATGCAGAAGTTCCTGCAGGCCGAGGAAGTACCAGGGCGCCTTGGCAGGATTGGGAGTCTGCATGGGGTCGGCCAGGCCTTCGAGCGGTGCATCCCAGAAGAGCGACAGCACCACCAGCACAAGCAGAAGCACTTCGACCGCGACGGCCGCGCGCAGCAGCACCTCCGGGTAAGTCATGACGTGTTGGTCGTCATGGACCTTTACGGCGGGCGAGGTGCGGCGCGTGACGAAGGCGACGCGCACCGGAGTGCGGGGGCTGTCCCCAGCCATTGACGCCGTGAAATCTTTGGGCTCGCTCATTTGCTCTCTCCGGTATGCAGACCGCCGTCTTTCCGAATGCGCCAGAAGTGGACGGCGAGGAAGAGCACGGCGAGCAGCGGCAGGATTACGCAGTGCAGCACGTAGAAGCGCAGCAGGGCATTGGCGCTGACGGTATGGCCGCCCAGCATCAGGAAACGGATCTTCGCGCCCAGTACGGGCACAGCCGAAAGGATATTCGAACCTACGGTGATGGCCCAGAATGCCAACTGGTCCCAGGGCAGCAGGTAGCCGGTGTAGCTGAGGAACAGAGTGACCATGAGCAGGATCACGCCAATGACCCAGTTGAACTCGCGCGGCGGACGATAGGCGCCGCGGTAGAACACCTTGAACATATGCGCGAACACAAGGAACACCATTGCGTGCGCCGACCAGCGATGCATGTTGCGCAGAAATACGCCCGCCGAAACCGCGAACTGCAGATCTTTCATATCCGCGTACGCTTGAGGGACCGAAGGATGGTAGTACAGCATCAGCAGAATGCCGGTTACCACGAGGACCATAAAGCATCCGAGGCTCAGCGTGCCGAGATACCAGGTGACGCCGAAATCGAGCGCGCGCCGCCGCACCTTGACCGAGGCCAGATGCATGAACACGTTCTGCTGGATCGCCAGCGAGCGGTGCAGATTGCTGTCGCCGGCGCCCGAGCGGAACACGGAGCGCCAGATGCGGTTGTTGCGGACTCCGGCGAGTTCATCAAGGAATTTGGGCATCCTAGATCCTGACGAACTGCCTTTTTTCAAGCGGCTCGGAGCGGTCGATCATCAGATTGCCGTCGTCATCGACCCAGGTCTTCAGCCAAGGCAGAGGACGCGGCGCCGGTCCGTCGAACTTAACCCCGTCGGTATGGAATTTACTGCCGTGGCAGGGGCAGGCGATGATTCCCAGCTCAGGCTTCCATGCGGTCAGGCAGCCGAGGTGAGTGCACACGGCCGAGAGCGCGTAGATGCCCTCGGCCGCGTGTACGATGTAGACGCCGTTCTGCGGATCGGACGTGACCGAATCCTGCGGAAAGCGATCCGGCTTACCAGCGTTGACAATGGGCGACGGCTCGTAGAGGACATTGGGCGCGAGGAAAGCGTAGCCGAACAC
Organism: Terriglobia bacterium; assembly: GCA_963719785.1. Classification (GTDB taxonomy): domain Bacteria; phylum Acidobacteriota; class Terriglobia; order Bryobacterales; family Bryobacteraceae; genus BOG-234. The sequence continues at coordinate 41,957 of CAVRCX010000010.1, read as the reverse complement.
GGCCGACCCGACGCCGGCAATGGCGACCGATCCCACGCCGATTTTGGTGAATCGGCGGCGGCTGCATTCGCAGGTACCGCTGTCTCCGTCGGGCTTTATGACTTCGTCTGGCATGTTAGTCTCCTGCTGATACAAGAACGGGCTGGAGTTCGTGGAACTTTAAGGACCAGGCCTCCATGGTGATCACGTTCACGGGACATCGCTCCGCGCAAAGGCCGCAGCGGATGCAGCGCGTTTCATCCTTGAGCATGGCGGCGCCGGTGATGGTTCCGAGCTCTTCGGCGGCAACGTCGTCGAGTTCCACGCGGAAGATTCCACTGTCGCGGCTAACCTGCTCGAGCACGGCGGGCGGGAAATCGATGCGGTCGAGCGATACCAGCTGAATGCAGCTCTCAGGGCACACATCGACGCAGCCGCCGCAGAGGATGCATTCCGATCCATCCGGCTCATTGCCTTCGAAGACGGTATTCACCCAGCAGCGCAGGCAGCGGCGGGCTTCGCGCATGGCGGTTTCCTCGTCATAGACCAGTTCGACTTCGGTGACGCCGGTGCGCCGGTTGATGGGAAGCGTCGGAATCGGTTGCCGCCCGATTTCCATGTAGTCCGGAAACATCCTGTGGTGCTGAAGAATCTCGATTTCGATTTCAGGAGCGGGATGAGGACGCCCGGTAAGGTACTCGTCAATGCCGACCGCGATGCGCTTGCCGTCGCCTACGCTGTCGATGATCAGGCGCGGTCCGAAAACGCAATCGCCGCCGGCGAAGACGCCCGGAGCGCTGGTCATAAGGGTCTTGCGGTCGGCCACGATCAGGCCTCGCGCCGAGATATCCACGCCATCCGACGGCTGCAGGAAATCAAGCCGGGGCGCTTGCCCGATGGCCAGAATCACGGTGTCGCATTCAATGGTGGTTTCGCTGTTGTCTTCGAACGACGGATTGAATCTGCCCTGCGCGTCGAAGACCGCTTTGGTGCGGACGGTTTCGAGTCCCACCACCTTGCCGTTGCGGCCCAGCACGCGTTTAGGGCCCTGGCCGTGATGCAGGTGCACGCCTTCGATCTCCGCTTCCTCAATTTCCTCGGACGCGGCGGGCATTTCCTCGCGCCGCTCGATGCATACAATGCTGACCTCGCGCGCGCCCAGACGCAGCGCCGAGAGTGAGACGTCTACCATTTCGCGAGTGGCTACCGCCGTCACATTTTCGTCGGGGGGTGCGAGTCCCTCGTCGAGAGCCCCCCGATGCTGTTTCAAAACCTCGCGCACGGCGGAGCGTGCCACATCCATGGCGACGTTGCCGCCGCCGATCACGACAACTTTTTCCCCGATATTGAATCGGTAGCCGAGGTTCGCATTGAGAAGAAATTCGATTCCTTTGTGGACGCCGTCCAGGTCTACGCCAGGAATCGAGAGGTCGCGGCTGCGATGCGCCCCCACGGCGAGCACCACGGCATCGAAGCCCTGCTCGCGCAGTTGCGAGATAGTGAAATCACGGCCGGCAGCGGAATTGAGTTTGAGGGTTACATCGCCGGCATCGAGGATTTCGCGAATCTGCGCCTCGACCACCGCGCGCGGCAGCCGATACTCGGGAATACCCAGGTGGAGCATGCCGCCGGCGACCTGGGCGGCTTCAAAGATGGTGACCGAGTAGCCCATCAGGGCCAGATCGTAGGCCGCCGATAAACCGACGGGGCCGCTGCCTACAATGGCGACCTTGTAGCGCAGTTTCGGAACGCTGCATTTCTTAGCTTCGATCGGCGTGCGCGATTCCGGGCCGTACTGCTCCGTGAGGAAACGTTTCAACGCGCGGATCGAAATGGGCCGGTCGATGGCGCCGCGCCGGCATGCGGTCTCGCAGGGATGAGCGCATACCCGACCGCAAACGCTCGCCATCGGATTGGGATCGCGAGCGTAGCGGTAGGCCTCTTCGAAGCGGCCCTCCGCGATGAGCGAAACGTACCGCCCGGCGTTAGTGCCGGCGGGGCACGCCATCATGCAGGGGAAGTTCGTATTGAGCCAGTCGGGATCGACTCGCTTGTCTCTCAGCCGTTCGAGCATGATGAGCGCCGGTTAAGCAGCGACGCCTATTTCAGGCTGAAATCAGCCGTTGCATTGCCGGAGACGGTCACGGGTTTGGACATCACCTTCATCCCTTCATGCCAAGCGGAGATGGTGTAGGTTCCATCGGGCACATCGGCGATCTTAAAGGCTCCCGTCGCATCCGCGATCGCGTAATACGGGGTGGGGGAAACAATGATGTAGCCCGACATTTCGGGATGCACGTTACACAGCAGCGGCACCACGCCCGCGGTGTCGAACTTGAACGAGCGTTGCTCGCCCTGCGGCCACGTTCCCATGTTGTGGCTCATCTTCTTATTCCCGGCCACGGAGGGCCAGAAGATGTTGTGCTGCACTTTGTCGCTGTTCAGAAACTGCACGGTTGAGCCGATTTCGACTGCCATCACGTGCGGCTGAAACAGCAACTGCTTCTGATCCATAACCACGGGCTTGGCCGGCGCCGGGAATGTCTTTCCGGGGATCGCCTCGATGTAGACGACCGAACCCGCTTTGGCTGGACTGACAGTTCCCGAAATGGCGCCGGCGCTGAGCCCGCTGGCGGTGGCCAGAACCGCGGCCGATACTGCGATCAAATACCGATTGCTTCGTTTCATCGTTAAGTAGATTCCTTTTCGTAAGAAAATCAATAGACAAATTCGAGTGCGAACAGCGCCGTATTCACGCGGAACGGATTGGCCGCGACCATGTTGCCATTCGGAAGAGTCAGGAGATTCACGAACTGCTTTGGCCGGATCTGGTATTCAAACGAGAACTTGATGTTGGGCTGAATCAGAAACTGCACGCCTGGAGTAAAGCGGTCCCGGCTCGAGTTGTAAGGCGCGAAAAACGGAGTATTGGTGGCGAATGCCAGGCCATTGATACGGTCGGCCGAGGAGTTCACCTGATCCCACCGCATGATCCCCATAATCCACGGCAGCACCAGATAGTCGGCTTGTACAAAACCGCCGTTGAACGTTGTGGGACTGCCTGTCACAAATTTAGCCGGCGTCGGACTGGTGGAACCGAGTGGCAGGGGAATCAATGCCCCGGTAGAATCCACCGGCAGCATGTTGTCGTCGTGGCCGACCATGTACAGTCCGTAAAGGTTGAAGGTCCGGTAGTTAAAGCTGAAGTCTCCGCCGACCCGGTAGTACGGTTCCCGGTTGGTGAGGAGCGTGTTTACGGTGCCGGTGGTGGCGGCACTGGAGAGCCGCTGGACCGAATCCCCGTACATGTAGAACGTTCCGGCGCTCAGATACGTATGATCGTGCGGCCCGGTTTGGCCGGCCGCTTGAATATCGTGCCGGCTCTTGGGATCCTTCTCCAGATTCAATCGGTACTCCGCCCGCGCGTAAACATTTTTCAGGCCGGAATCGGAGCTGAAACCCACTCCGCCGCCGGCGCTGCCTGTAGCCGCCGCAACATAGGGGAATACGTTTCCGGTCTGCGAAACGCCCGTGGTGTTCTGGTCGAAAATGGCAACCGAATAGTGATACCCGCCGTAAAGGTGGCCGCCACTCAGTTCTATGCCTCGCGCGGCATTAGCAAAGGTGAATTGATTGGCTACGTTCTGTTGCGCCGCCCCAGGGATCATGGCGCCGATATTCGCTTCCTGGTAGATGTCGTAGGGGCTCAGATTGATCGTCCGAGCCTGAGTGAACGGGAGATCCAGCTCGAACTGACCGGCACGAAGCGAGAGGGAGTCCGTCGGCAATTTCAGCTTGCGTCCGATGTTGACGAACTTCAGGTAGGCGTCACCCAGGCCGCCCGAGCCGTTGTCGCCCGCCACGCTGAGATCGTCGTCGACCCAGAATGCGATGTCGTTTCCGAAATTCCCCGCGGTAAACATGCTGAAGAATCCGGCTTGGAAATCGGTCGCGGGAATGAGTCCGGGAACCGAACCCGGCGCCGCCAGAGCATCGAACTTGTTCCGGTTCGACCCGGTGACCTGAAAGAACTGGTTATACCGAAGCCCTATCGGGGGTGTGCCCGATATGCTGCCTGGCCAGATCGATTTGGGAAATGATTCTTTATTGGCGGCTGCGCCCAGCATCACGGGAGGCTCTTTGACGTAGGTCTCGTCGTCGGCAGGGAATTTGAATCCGGCGTCCTTGAAGGCTTTGCCGAAATCGTTCAGCTTGGGAAAGTCAAGGTGGCACGTCTGGCAGGAAGTTTGATACTTCCGCGCAAAGGGCGGTATCGCGTAGCTTTTCGAGGAAGAGAACAACATCAGAATCGTGGATGCCGCAACTATGCCGGGCACCAGGCCTTTGAGAAACCTTCGCACTATCGCCGCCCTCCTGGGGTTGCGCGTCATGTCGCAGTTAGATCGCCACTGAAAACAAAGCACGAAATAATGCTTCCGAAGCCCTTGTGGGATTGAGTTTGGAATACAGAGTGGTCAGGCCGGCAGTCGGAAGAGGCGTGCGCGGAGCCGCACGGATTGAGGCGCAGTTTTGCGCCATTTCGCGCAAGGAGGTCCTCGCAGAGCCGCTACCCCCGGTTAACCACGTGTTCCACCTCGTGGTCTGACAAATGCGTCGGAAGCCAATCATGAAGATTCATCTGGTTTGCGGATTGGCGACCATCCTAAGCCTGACTGCGCTGGCCGATTCGGATATGCCGCATTTGCAGAAGCAGGGCACCGCCACTCAGTTGATTGTCGATGGCAAGCCCTTTTTGATGCTGGCGGGCGAACTGCGCAACTCCAGCGGATCGAGCCTCGATTACCTGCGGCCGATCTGGCCGCAGCTCAAGGCGATGCACATCAACACGGTCCTGACCGCCCTATATTGGGAATTGCTGGAACCGAAAGAGGGCCAATTCGATTTCACCCTCGTGGACGGCGCCATTCAGGCGGCCCAGGAGAATCATCTGCGGTTGGTCTTCCTGTGGTTTGGCAGTTGGAAGAACGGCGTGTCGAGTTATCCGCCCGGCTGGGTTAAGACCGATCAGAACCGTTTTCCGCGGGTGCGGACGCGCGATGGCAACGTTGAAACCCTCTCGACGTTCGGTACGGCCAGCCGCGATGCCGACAGCCGCGCTTTTGCTGCGCTGATGCGGCACATCAAGGACGTAGACTCCTCGCTGCACACCGTCATCATGATGCAGGTAGAGAACGAAGTGGGCGTGCTGGGCGATTCACGGGACCGCAACGACGCGGCGAACGAGGCTTTCAAAGGGCCAGTGCCGAAGGAGTTGATGGATTATATCGCCAGCCACAAGGACAGCCTGCACCCGGATCTCAGCAAAGCCTGGCAAGCGGCGGGTTCGAAGACATCGGGAACCTGGGAACAGATCTTCGGCCAGGGAACCTACACGGATGAGATCTTTATGGCCTGGAATTATGCGAACTATGTCGGCCATGTGGCGGCAGCAGGCAAGGCCGAATATCCATTGCCGATGTATGTTAACACCTGGTGCTCGATGGCTTCGCCGGAACATCCTCCCGGAACGTATCCGAGCGGTGGTCCGGAACCTGAAGTGGGGAACATCTGGAAAGTGGGTGCGCCGGCGATCGACATTCGGGGACCGGATCTCTACTCGCCGAATCTTCCTGAGTGGGTTAAATGGTACCGGGCCAACGATAAGGACAACCCGCTGTTTATCCCCGAGACCGACAGCACACGCGGCGCGTACCATCTCTTTTATGCTTTGGGGCAGCACGACGCGATGGGTTTCGATCCGTTCGCGGTGGATGAACTTCTCTACTCCCCGGCTTCCGGGAAATGGAGTGAGCCGACCGATTTGCCACTGGCGAAGAGTTACGCCATAGCGGAGCAACTGGCTCCGGTGATTCTGGAGAACCAAGGCAAAGGCAGGATGGCGGGCGTGGTGGTGAGCGCGGACGATCCGCCGCAGAAAGTCGCGTTAGGCGATTACGTGCTGGAAGTGAGTTACGCGCGACGACGCAGGCCCTCAACGGAACCGCCGCCCGTCGCGCCCGTCGCGGCGCCACCTCCGGTCCCGTTTGGCGCGATGTTCATTGCGACGGGACCGGATGAGTACATCGTCGCCGGCAACGGACCCCTGACCGTCAACTTCTCGCCGAATACCTCTGGGGATCCGATCGCCGGCATCGTTTCGATTGAAGAGGGTTCCTTCGTGGACGGCCGTTGGGTTACCGGACGCAGGCTGAACGGCGACGAGACCGGCCAGGGGAAATTCCTGCGCATTGGCGGATTTGGAATTCCCAACGGCAGTATTCAGCGAGTAAAGCTTTATCGTTACCATTGAAGCCGGTCGCCCTCTGCATCCGGCGCGCCCGCGAGGCCCGCGTACGCGCATACCATGAAGTCGGAAATGAGCCGGCAGATCCGCGCGCCGAGAAAGGAAATAGGCGGCGAGTTCGGGATCCTCAGCCGCGTCGTTGTGGGTCTGCTTAGACCCGCGCTGCTATTTACCAGTCGCCCGCGAGGAGAAACAGCTGGCCGCAGGTAATAGTTATGCACCGAGGACGTTCGTCGAACATCGCGAATTCACGGCTCCCAGGCGGAAAAGCAGTAGTTGACCAAGCTATGCGCTGGGCCGCACAAGATTAGCGCAAACCTCTGCGTGATATCGCCCAGCCGAGCGATTTCGACGGCCCTTTCCGCATGACCCGAACTGCGTTGCGAAAGAATCGGCGGAACGCAACTATGGCCATTAGAAGAGCATTCAGCGCGCCATTGATGCGCCTCCAGTGTTCCCGTGGTCATGCACGGCCAGGCACATGCTGTGTCATCCCGCCCACACGTTGCGTGCAAGGGGGTCGCGATGAGACTCCTGTTAACCGGGTTGTGTGCAATAGCCGCTGACGGCTGCAACCATTCCCATGGATTCCGCGGGGCGACCGGCTTTCCAGACGCAGGGCTGCATTGCTCCCGCCCTGATTCGCCTTCGCGCCTCCACTCCCGCGGAGCTGGCGGGCACAATGGGGAACCACGCGCTGACCATGTGGGCGAGATAGGCGAAATGATGGCGTGGATGAACGAGGGCGCGAGGCAATGAGGCGATTGCATCGATATTTCGGAACCGGGCTCATCGCCCTTTGGTTAATGCTCGGGACTGCTGATCCGGCCCGTGCGCAGGCGGGGGCAAAGAACGGCGAATGGCGGACCTGGGGCGGAGATTCCGGAAACACCCGCTACTCGCCGCTCGACCAAATCAACAGCACGAATTTCAACAAGCTGGAAGTCGCGTGGCGCTTCAAGACGGACTTTCTCGGCGCCCAGCCGGAATACCGGTTCGAAGGGACTCCGCTGATGGTCAACCGCAGGATGTATTCGACCGCAGGGGCGCGCCGCGCGATTGTCTGCCTCGATCCGGCCACGGGCGAATTGCTCTGGATGCACAGCGAGAACGAAGGCGCTCGCGGCGATGCGGCTCCGCGGCGGCTTTCGGGCCATGGGCTGGCTTACTGGACCGACGGTAAGGAGGAGCGCATCATCTATGTCACCGCTGGCTACCGGTTGATCGCTCTTGATGCCAAAACCGGCATCCCGATTCCCGGCTTCGGCAACAGCGGGGTGGTCGATCTCAAGCTGGACGACGATCAGGACATCGATCTGATTACCGGGGAAATCGGGCTGCATGCCGCGCCCATGGTGGCAAAAAACGTCGTGATCGTGGGCGCCGCGCACCGGGCTGGTTCAGTGCCAAAGAGCATGAAGCATGTGAAGGGTTATATCCGCGGCTTTGACGTGCGGACCGGTAAGCGCCTCTGGATCTTCCACACTATCCCGCGACCCGGCGAGTTCGGCATCGATACTTGGGAAAAAGGCTCCTGGTCGTACACCGGCAATGCGGGCGCGTGGGGAGATATTTCGGTGGACGAGGAACTCGGGATCGCCTACTTGCCCGTCGAGTTGCCCACCGGCGACGTCTATGGAGGCCATCGGCCCGGCGCTGGTCTGTTTGGCGAAACCCTGGTGGCCGTCGATCTCCAGACCGGCAAGCGGATCTGGCATTATCAGCTGGTTCACCACGGCTTGTGGGACATGGACATTCCCTGCGCTCCCATGCTGGTCGACATCAATGTGAACGGCAAGATCGTCAAGGCAGTGGCGCAACCCACCAAACAGTCCTTCCTGTATGTCTTCGACCGCCGCACCGGTCAGCCGATCTGGCCCATTGAAGAAAAGCCTGTGCCGCAGGGCGACGTGCCGGGCGAGTGGTACTCGCCGACGCAGCCGTTTCCCACCAAGCCGCCGCCTTTCGACAACCAGGGCGTGTCGATCGATAGCCTGATCGACTTCACCCCCGAACTGCGGGCGGAAGCCATGAAGCTGGTTTCGCATTACCGGATTGGCCCGCTCTTTACGCCGCCGGTAGTCAGCAAGCCGGAGGGACCGCTCGCCAGCATCGTATCGCCCGGCAATCAGGGTGGGGCCAATTGGCCGGGCGGATCGTACGATCCGGAGACCCACATCCTTTATGTGTATTCGAAAACTGAGATCGACGTCTCCGGGTTGGTGCGCCCCAAGGACCCCAAGGTTTCGGATATGGACTGGGTCAAGGGACCGAGCCAGGGTGGTGGAGATTCTCTGACCCTGCATGGCTTGCCGATTTTGAAGCCGCCTTACGGGCGCATCACTGCCATCGATCTGGATAAAGGCGATATTGTGTGGCAGATCGCGCATGGCGAAACGCCCGATAACATCCGCAACAGTCCTTTTCTAAATGGCGTGACCATACCGCGCACGGGTCGCGTGGGCATCCTCGGAACGCTGACCACGAAGACGCTGGTGATTTGTGGCGAAGCTGGCACGTTCACCACTCCGTCCGGTGCGCGGGGCGCCATGCTGCGTGCCTATGACAAGGCGACGGGGAAGGAAGTCGGCGCGATTTACATGCCGGCGCCGCAGAGCGGCTCACCCATGACGTACCTGCTCGACGGCGAGCAATACCTGGTGCTCGCCATAAGCGCGCCCAATTATTCAGGAGAGCTGGTGGCGTTCAAGCTACCGGCGAAGTGAGCTGAGAGGGAGTTAAAAGTATGAAAAAGATCGCCAAAACGCCGATTTGCATATCCATATCACTGTGCGCGTGCCTGTTCGCCGGGATCGCCACATCGCTGGCCCAGACGCCGAAGCCGAAACGCATCAATCGCGCCATCGAGCTTCTGGAGCAGGGCCAGCCGATCTACTACACGGGCTCCCACTCGGGCACCACGGGAACCTTCGAACAAGGCAAGCTGGACGCCCAGACGTGGGCCGATTACATCAGCTACGACATGGAGGCTGCGCCCTACGACGTGGCGGGGTTGAACGCCTACATGCAGGGACTGGCGGCGGGCGGACCCACCCGGACGGGACATCGAACCCCAGCCGTTATCGTCAACGTCGCGGTGCGCGGCACGGACGAAGCAACGGTGCGAGCCAACTCCTGGATGTTTGAACAGGTGCTGGCTACGGGCGTCCATGGAATCCTCCTGTGTCATGCGACGACTGGGGGCGCGGTACGGGCTTTTGTGGAAGCAGTGCGTTATCCCAACCGCGAGCAGGGCGTGGGGCAGGAAGGACTCCAAGAAGGCCGCCGCGGCGCTCATGGGGCGGCCACCGCGTCGAAGATCTGGGGCGTTACGCCTGAGGAGTACCTGAAAAAGGCCGACACCTGGCCACTCAGTCCAAGCGGCGAACTGCTGTTGGGCGTGAAGATCGAAGACAAGTACGCGCTCGACCATCTGGAAGAGATTCTGAAGGTTCCCGGTATCGCCTTCGGGGAGGGTGGCCCCGGCGATATGGCTCTCTCGTTCGGCTTTCAGCATGGCGACCCGCGTGCCGCGGCGGTGCAGGACAAAATATTCGCCGCCGCCAAAGCCCAGCACCTTTATTGGCTTGGGATCGGTGAAGGCGGCAGGGGCGGGAATGCCGAGGCCTCGGTGGCGAAAGCGATTCACGACGGCTTCATGGTTGGATTCGGCGAGGAGACGGCGGCGATCGGCCGCAGAATCACCAAACGCGAGCCGCCTTATTGAGCCGCGATGTCGGCAGCCAATTTACGGTTCGCGCCAGAAATCCACAGTTGATTCCTCCGAAGCCTTACCCGCCTGCCGGAACGCGTTCGCGATCAGTTCAATGGTTCTAAGCTCCCCCGGACCGGCCGACAGGAACGTTCCGGTACCGGCGAACGCATGGCTGTTGCGTACCACTGCGCCGGGACAATGATCCAGCCGCAGCACCGGCACGCCTTTCACCGGCTGCCTCGCCGAAATGCCATCCAGTTCCAGGTCTGGTGAGTCTTTGATCAGAAACGCGGGAACCCCCTGCGTGTTCATCTGCACGTTGTGCAATTCGAGGCCAGCCGTGTGGCGCGCGCGCAGGCCCCCGGGGCTGTTCGAAACCAGATCCGTGATGCGCAGACCCGTAATCGGCATCTCCGGCAGCCCGTCGATATTGATCGTGATCGGCTGTGGCGTGCGGTTGCGGTCGGCGCTGCTGATGCTGTCCGGATTCCAGCCGTAGTCGCTCACTCCGCGCGCGCGGCTGATGGTGACATGGCTGATCGTGATATTGCGAAACACCGGCGTGCGGCGTGAAACGGGCTCTTCGGGCGCGGGGGTCTCGCCTTGCATCTGGTAATACTGCGATACGTTGATGGCACGCCCCACGTCATCCATGTCGATGTTGTCGAATCGTACGTCTTCCACCGACCCGCCGCGGCCGCGCTCGCTCTTGATATTGATACCGCCCTGCGTCCCCTGGCAAACAACGTTGCTCACCACCACGTTGCGGATACCACCGGAAGTTTCGCTCCCCATTACCACGCAGCCGGAGCCGCGATGCACCACAATGTTTGAAATCGCCACGTTTTCGGTGGGCCGGTTCACGCGCAGGCCGTCGGCGTCTTTTCCGGCCTTGAGCGTGATAGCGTCGTCGCCGTTGTCAAGGTAGCTGTCCGAGATGCGGACGTCGCGGCTGGAATCGATATAAATACCGCCCGTGAAGGCGCCGGGGAAGGTCTCGAGGGTGACATTCCGAATCGCGATGTTTTCGGAGTACAACATGTGGACCGACCAGAATGGCGCACCGATCATGTGGATGCCCTCGATCAGTATGTTCCTGCTGTCCGTCAGGCGGATGAAAGACGGGCGCAGGAACGGAGCGATCTTCAGGTATTCGGCTTCGGGGCGCGGGGTCTGCTTCTGCAGGTCCGCCAGCAGTTGGTTCCAGTCGGGACCGAACGCGGAGCCGGGGCCGGAATCGCTGCGCGGCGTGGGACCGCCCATCAGTTTGACCCACTCGGCATTATCCGTGGTGATGACACCGCGGCCGGTTATGGTGACGTTCTCAAGATCGTGCCCGCCGATCAGCGGCACCGGCCCGATGGTTTCGATTCCTTGTGTTCTGCCTTTGGTGTAAGGCAGGCGCGCTGCGGGGAAGCGCAGAGTGGCCCCTGCATCGATGTGCAGGACCAGGTTGCTGACCAGTTCGATGGGTCCGGTGACGTACTGGCCGGCCGGGATGTAAACGGTGCCTCCGCCCGCCGCATGGGCGGCCTGAATAGTCTGGCGAATTGCGTCGGTGGCTGGCACCGAACCATCGCCGCGCGCCCCGTAATTGACGATGTTGAAGACAGGGGCGCAAGAGGCGCCGCCGGCCACGAGGCAGAGTATGACGCCGATCGCCGGCATGGAACTTGTCCGCATGATCGACGATCAGGATATCAATTAACGGCTGAACTACAACCGATTGAGAGAATGGCTCCGACACGATTGAGAGAATGGCGGAGGTGAATGGTCCCTGTGATAATCGAGCAGCCCTGTAATAACGACCGCGTTTCCGCAATCTCAGCGCGCACCGAAACCTACCCGGACAAGCGCTCCCCAGCACACCGTAAAGGTCAGCCAGCAGGCCCGCGACGCGAATATTGGCGACCCCGACAACGACGGCAAGTTCATTTCCCCTGCGGCTCGTCAACCGACAGCGGTTCGATCGCTGCGTGGCCGGCGGCATTCCGCCAGGCGTGCAGCCCCACCGATCGCAGTACCGAGATCGCACGATCGACGAATCCCTCCTCTTCGATACGTCTGAGAATCTGTTCATAAGCCGCTCGCCACTCTAGCGCCGGGATGGGGTCGGATGGTGTACGCAAGCGCCCGTCCGGACCGCGATCCAGAATGTGGCTTTCCTGAAGTAATCGGTCAAGGCGCGCGTCGTAATCCCGCCGGAAGGGTTCGTCGGATCGAAGGATGCCCACAAGGCGTGCCAGCATGCACGTTTCGCGGTCGCCTTCGTGCAGAGTGAACCACGGTACTCCGCTGAAGGGGCGCACATTGTCCAGACTGAACGCGAATTCCCGAGGCGCCAGCCGTCCTTCTTCGTTTCGGTAAACGGAGTAACGCGACTCGACCGACCGCCATCCGTTGGCCCCACAGAGGAACAGACCACCGGGCCGAAGGATGTCAGCCAGCCAGGATTCTGCCCGAGCGCGGAAGCACGAGCCGTAGTAAATCAGCACGTTCATGCAGCGCACCGCGTCCGCATTCGGGAGCGCGTCCCCGAAACTCGCCTGAATGAATGAGAGGTTGCTGCGTTCGTACTTTTCTATCGGTTCGCCGTTGCCCATGTGGTCGTCGAAAGCGGAATCGACACCGATCACACGCCAGGCGGGAAACCGGGTCGCGGTGTCGATAGTGGTAAGCGGAGGGAAGGCGCATCCCAAATCCAGGACAGTCGATCCAGCACTCAGGACGGTCCAGGGGTTCGCGGCCAGGTACTCGTCGATTCTGTGGTGTCGTCCTTCCCCCGTGTTGGGCGGGACCCTGACGTCCAATGCACGGTTAATGATCGCGGGCGCCAGTTTTCCGATCCACCAGGCCATCGCCGGAGGCACATTTCTCGGTTCCAGGCGGCAGATCTTCATGAGCCAAAGCGTACGCTCGGCGAAAGCGCGGACCTCGGATCGCTCGCCTTCCAGATTCTTTAACAGTCCTAAGGACTCCGGCGACAGCTGCGAACCGAAATATTGCTCGCAGAGTTCCTCGATGACAGTCCACTCCGCGAGTCTTCCTTCTTCTGAAGGAATTTCCATTCTTCATCCCTGTGCCGGGGACCAGTAAGACCGGCCCCCGGAATCCAGGTTGATTAATGTCCGTCGCCGTCCCCGTCTTTATCGCCGCCAGCGATCTTCCCGGCAGCGACTGAGCTGAGATGGACCGTGTCGGCCGGCGCGGCGGCCATGTCGGTAGTCTTTGGTGTTGGTGCCGAAGCCGGGCTGGTGGTGCCTTTGTTAGTCTCGGTCGTATTTGAAACCTGTGATATTTGCACGATAATCCCCTTTCAAATGTTCTTGTCTTTAACGCGTTGGCTGCACTGAATTCACTTTTTCCCGAACTGCTCTGTTACGTCGATCGAAACCTGCACGGTCTTACCGAATTTGAGGAGGAAGTTACTCGGGTCTTGGTCGCTTTACGTTTACGCACGGTTCGGCCCGATCGGGTGCGGAGGCTCCTCTACCGTGTCCGCCGGCTGGCTGGTTCTGATCATCCCAGGCCGCGGCGCAGGTTTCGCGGTCAAAGTATTAACAAGGAGAACGGAGGCCAACCCACCAGCGACGACAACACCCGCAGCCATTGCGCGCGGCCTTAGATCGGGAAACTCAAGCGCCATGATCGCCACAACGGGGGTGATGGCGCCGCCGACGAGAGTCACAGCGGTTGCCGCCCACGGTGCGAGACCAGAATTGCGCGCCGCGATGAACATCAGCACGAGCGCCGAAAACAGGCTGAACGTCGAAAAGACGGCCCTAATTTGTCTACTTGCCGGCTCATGGGCAGTGGTAGTCTCCCGCCGGAAAAATTGCAGAGCAACTGAAATGACAAGCGCGGCTATTGCCCAGCCGCGCAACGTTCGCAACATATGCACTGAACCGACCAACAACGTGGCGCCGAAGCGCGTCTTGCCCAGACTCAGCAACGCATTACTTGCGGACCACGAAAGTAAGGAAAAGATGGAGGATTTCGAAAGGAGCATGCGAATCGGATCGGAAGAGTGAGAGCACGGCAATCGCCCCAACGGCATTCGATGCAAACGATTGATTTTTCAATCGCGAGACCAGCCTGCCTCACCCCCACGCAAGTTCAGGCGCGGCGATTTGCCACCCCCTCAGCGCGCGCAGAGACGCGGATTGCAACAAATCGGGGTGCCTTCTTCCCTAATCCTTACCGAAGTGAAAGGTATAACGCAGCATCAAAGTGTGGCTGGACGAGCTGTAGCCGTAATCGGTCGAGAAAATGTATTGCGCGAGCAAATCTTTCGAAAGCCTCATGCCGCCCCCGAAATCGGATAGATGTGTGGGTGAAAGATAGAAAGACGGGGATGTGGAGAACAGCAAATCGGAAAGGGGCTGCGTCGCGGGTGAGCTGCCTGGAGCAACCAAATACCGGAGTTTGTTGCCCTGCCATACATTCTGGATTGAAGCGAGCAGGAAGAAACGCGATCCGATTTCCTTCTGCACAGCAACATGAAGTGACTCAACGTGGCTCCTGGCCGTCCCGTTTTGCAACAGTAAACCGCTTCCGTCCTGCACGCGCGCCGCTCCGATGTCGGAGATGCCGAAAGCAAGATCGCTTACCAGTATGGCCCTGTGCCCCAGCCTGTAGCCCACACCGATACCCGCCGACTCGCGGTTTTCACGATCGCGCTGTTGCGAAACCGATGAGCCATTGATGGCGAACGCATCCTGCAGCGAGAGTCCGAACCAGGCGGCCTCGACGCCATAAAAGAGGTCCCGCGAGATTTCACCGCGCAGCCGGATCCCGATCTCGGCGGTATGGCCGGGCGAGACGGTTTGGGTAGGCGGTTGGGGTGTGCCCATCAGGATATTGAATGCGTCCTGGCTCTTAGCGTCGATAAATCCGTAACGCGCAAAAATTCCAAGCGTATGGCGCCCGGCTATTTCCCGCTTGAACCCGACCGTTAGCCGTGTTTGCAGAATGTCGGAGCGGATCAGGCTGTCCTGCAATGTCTGTCCTGGCGTATTCGGATCAGGCGTAGTGGATGTCAACGAGCCATTTCCCCTGAGTGTTTCGGCCTGCAGGCCGAGGCTGCTGTTGCCGAGCCTCGTAGCCAGCAGCAAGGAGCCGTCGAAGAATCGACTGGTGGATTTGCCCGACGAAACCGCCGAGTCCACACCGGGCCCAGCGCCAGGTTCGCCCGGATCCAGCAGACCTCCGGAGGTCGATCCGATAGCTTCGTTGAAATAAGATCCAGTGGCACTCCCCCCAATGACGAATTTCCCTTTATCTACTGGCACGAAGGCGGAAAGCTCGGATGACACTGCGAAGTCCGTTGGCAAATTGCCTGCCTCGCCTGTTCCCAAAGGGTTCTCAAGCGACTCGGGGGGGATCCCAAGGGATGGCAGAACGTACAGGCGGGCTTCCGGTTTCTGGAATGCAGTTGCGTAAGCCGGATTCTCGGCGCTGTCCAGATAGGCCTCGGAAATCGCGTTGTAGCGGAGCAGTAAAGGCAGGCCATTGAGTGACTCCAGCCCGGCGATGTAGCGTTCATATGTTCCCGCCTGAGCACGTGGAGTTTGTTGATCGTGATCCCGGTCCCCCGCGCGTGCCAGGTCCCCGCCGGCAGGTGTAAACAATTGGAAATCGAAGCCAGGAGCGATCAAAACGCCCTGCCCGCTTTCGATCAGGGTCCGGTGGGATGGGTCGCTTAGGCTTGTCACCTCCACTTCCCCTTCGAAAACAACCACCCTGGTGGCGCCCGTTGCATCGACGGTAATGCTGAACTCTGTGCCACGAACAGCAATCGACGCGGTCGGACTATTCATGCGGTATGGATTCGGCTTGCCTGCAAAGTGATTAATCTTAACCCGCACCTGCCCAATCGTGATCTCAAATAACTCGCGCAGCGAGCCGGCCTGCTGAAAATCCTTAAAGGTCACGATCGAGCCGGGCTGCACGATGACGATACTGCCGTCCGTCAACGCCACCACGGCGCGCCCGCCACCGGTGGTATCGATCACATTGCCAGGCGAAAGCGCCAGGCCCCGCGAGGCCATGATCGCCGGCTGGCCTGTTCCACCGGCAAACATAACAGCGCCGCTCACGCTCGAAATCCGCGCGTCTACTGATGAAAAGCCCTGCCCGTGAGCGCTGCGGCACAGGAGGCTCATGAGCAGGATGAGCGCCCGCCACGGCAGCCCCCTCATCGCGCTGGTTCCACCGCTGCTTCCTCGCACTCGTCGGCTTCTTCTTCCGTGCTCCCCGGCGCGCCTTCCAGCTTGTACCTTGCAATCAGGCGCTGAATGGTCCGGCGGTCCAATTGCAGCACGGCGGCGGCGCGCCGACGGTTCCACGCAGTCTCTTCGAGCACGAGTTGCAAATAGCGGCGTTGCAGTTCGTCCATCCCTGGCCGGTCGGAAATCAGATCCTGGCCCCAGGGCGTGTGCTGTCTGGTTCCTGGGGCGGCGCCCTTAGCGACGATTTCCGCAGGCAGACACTCTGACGTGATCAGGCCATTGGAAGATAACGTGACCGCACGCCGCAGGGCGTTTTCCAGCTCGCGCACGTTGCCGGGATAATCATGCGCCGCTAAGGCCAGCCGCGCGGCCTGCGTGAGAAAAGGCGCGGACGCGCCGGGCTCACGGAATTTCTCCAGATAGTATGCGGTCAACAGTTCCACATCGCCCGCCCGGGCGCGCAACGGGGGGACCTCGACGCTCAGCACGCTCAGACGGTAATAGAGATCGGCGCGGAACTTCTCTTCGCTCGCCATCTGCCGCAGAGACGTGTTGCTTGCGCCGATCACCCGAACATTGACTCGCCGCATTTGCGTCGATCCGACCCGCCGCACTTCGCCGCTTTGCATCACGCGCAGAAGGCTGGCCTGAAAAGCCGGGCTCGTCGATGCCAGTTCGTCCAGGAACAGCGTGCCACCGTCCGCGGCCTCGAAAAGGCCAGTCCGGTCGGTGGCTGCGCCGGTGAACGCGCCACGCACGTAGCCGAAGAGCTCCGATTCCAGCAGCGTATCGGTCAGGCCGGAACAGTTCACTGAAACGAAGGGCCGTTTGGCGCGCGGACTAAAGTCGTGGATGGCGCGCGCCACCAACTCCTTGCCCGTGCCCGATTCGCCTGTGATCAGCAACGTAGCATCGCTGCGTGCCGCCTGCGCGATCAGCTTATAGACCATGATCATGGGCGCGCTCTTGCCCACCAGCCCTGAGCGGGAAAAGCGCTCCTTCATCTCCGATTCCGGTAAATCCTGAACGGCGTTCGCGGGTTCGCCCGAGGCTTCCGCGCGAGCACTCAGATGCCGTTGCAGCGTAGCCACAAGCGTGGAGAGCTCGAAGGGTTTCCCCACGAAATCCGCCGCGCCCCGGCTGACAGCCTCCACCGCCGTTTCAACCGACCCCTGTGCTGTCATGAGGATCACCGGAGTCGACGGCAAGAGATGAAGAAGGTCATCCACCAGCTCCAGACCACCACCATCCGGCATGAATATGTCGCTCAGCACCGCATCGAAGCGAGTGCGTTTCGCGGCTTCCGCGGCTTCGCGGCCACTACGAACCACGGTGACTCGAAAGCCATTCAGGCTGAGTCCTGTATCGAGTAGAAGCCGGATGGATTTATCGTCGTCGGCGACAAGAATGTGAGGCGTATATGCCACTCTCGATTATCTCCCCTGGCTCTGTGTACCGCAGGGTAAGTAAACGGTAAAGACCGACCCCACACCCGGAGAACTCCGCACTCTGACGGCGCCACCGTGTAGTTCCACAATCTCACGGACGAACGTTAGTCCCAGGCCGGTTCCGGGAACATCGGCATCCTGAAGCCGCGGAACCCGGTAGAACTTTTCGAAGACGCGATCGATATCTTCCGGCGGAATTCCATACCCCTGGTCTTCAATCGCGACGC
This sequence comes from Terriglobia bacterium, assembly GCA_963719785.1. Taxonomy (GTDB): domain Bacteria; phylum Acidobacteriota; class Terriglobia; order Bryobacterales; family Bryobacteraceae; genus BOG-234. The sequence continues at coordinate 24,054 of CAVRCX010000010.1, read as the reverse complement.
CGATCTGACCGTCGCTCCCACGTATCGAAACCGATACATCCGTCCCCGCGGAGCTATACTTCAGAGCATTTGAAACCAGATTGCCGAAAACACGCGAGAGCAGATCTGCGTCCCCCAGAATCGCGGGCAGGTCAGCATCGAAGTTTCGTAACAGCCGGATCGATTTTTCCTCGGCGGAGGGTTCGAACAGAAGCAGGCACCGATCCAACACGGATTCGAGACGGAGAGGTACGCACCGCAGGGGCGTTTTGCCCATCTCAATGCGCGCGATATCCAGATAATCGCCGATCATGCGGGTCAGGCGCTTCACCTCGTCATTGATGGCGAGCGTCATTTCTTTTCGCCGCACCGGTTCGATTTCGTAATTGGCTAACAACTCGGTCATGCCCTGAATCGCCGTAAGAGGCGTACGCATTTCGTGGGAAACGAGCGTGACCACGTCGCTTCTGGTCTGCGCCAGTTCGTGTTGCCGCGTGATGTCAGCCAAAGACGCGACGATGCCAATGACCGGGTCGCCGGTTCCTGTTGCGTGGGCCACCGCCGCCATCCGCAGTGTGTAGCGATGCGACAGCAAATGCAGTTCCCGCTCCACTGCCTGGCGATTTACAACCAGAACTTCCAGCAGGTCCGCGGCGGATCCCGGCCCGGCCGATTCGGGCAGCGAGAGTACTTCCAGCAGGTCGCGACCGGCCAGGGCTTCAGGACTGCAATCGAGGATGGCTCCCGCTCGTATATTGGCGAAACGGATTCGCCCATCCGGATCTGCAATCATCAGCCCGTCTTCTACCGACCTCATCGAGGAATGAAAGAATTGCGCCTGGCGAGCGGTCCGATCGCTCAGGCGGATCATCCTCTGCGCTTTCTCCTCCAACCCTTCGGGCAGATATCGGGGAGGCACATCCGGCAATTCCGCCGAGGCGTCCATACTTGCCAGAGCGAGTGCTTCCGCCAGTCGCGCAGCGCGCCGCGACGGGAGGCTCAACGAGGGGTGCAGAAGTACCAGAAGGCCATCTTCGCCCAGTGGGATCTTCGTCAGGAGCATCCCCGCAGGCACGTTCGCCGTATTCGGAACCCCTGCGGGCCTCGGCCCGGGATAACCGTAAGCTCCGACAACTCGCTCGGAACGCAGCAACAGAGCGCCCGTAGCCCCTGTCAGTCGAACAATCGATTCGGCCGTGGCATCCGGAGACGAAGCATTTTTTCCGAAGCCGCCCAGGGATTCGAGTACCTTATGAATCCCCCGATCGAGCTCGGCGCTTGCACCGATGGATCGCGCTGCAAGGCCCGAGACACCGGCTGACCCGAAGGCGACCAGTGCGCCGATCAGAGGTGGAAAGACGAGGAATTGCGTAAAGCAGATATAGGACGCAACAAGAACCAGCGCAAGCCCCAGTATCACGGCGGCCAAGTGCCGCACCAGTCCACGTTTGCCCTGCGCCACCGATAGCAGGGTGAGCATCAGCCACGCCGCCAGCACCGAACACCCGAACGCGATGACTTCCGGGATCTCCGAATAGAAGCGCCCGCGCACGATTGTGTTCAGCGCGTTAGCGAGGACTTCCACTCCGGGGAGTGAAGCTCCGTGCTGATTTCCCAGTGCATCGGAATAGTCCGTAAACGGCGAGGCGAATCGTTCTCCCAACGACGCGGCGGTTGAGCCCACGAGGACGTATTTGCCGCGTAGCGCCCCTGGCGCGGTCTTGCCCTCCAGCAGCTCGGAAATGCTGTACTGTTGGGCGGCGAAAGCGCTCGACGGGCCCGCGTAGTCGATGACCATTGGCGCGGCATTCAAAACACGCGCCGGCCCGCTCAAGACGTACTTGTGCGCCTCGATCGGAATGCTGCGAGGCCCGATGACGACTTCATTCAACCCGTTTACAACCGCCTGCGGCGGAATTCGATTGCCGATTCGAAAGGTCTCGACCGGCAAGGCACGTATCGTGTCGCCCTTATCGTCACTTTGCTCAATGAGCACCTGGCGGGCAGCTCCGTCGGACTCGATTGCAACATTGACGTGCCCGGTTGCAGCCGCCTTTGCCGCGAGCAAGGGCATCGGCATGAGCCACTGCGCTTCGCCGCCGTAAACGCCGCGGTCTACAAGTTCGGCTCCGAGAATTACGTTGTGGGCTTGTCCGATGGCGTCGGCCAGCGCCTGATCCTCCGCGGGGGTGCTGGGTTCTGTAAAAAGTATGTCAATTGCGATGGCCTTTGGCTGTTCCGCCGCAATGGCATCGATTGCGTGAGCCACCACCGAGCGCGCCCACGGGAAACGGCCCAGCTTTGCAATGCTGGCGTCGTCGATGGCGACAATGGCAATCTCGTCCGAGACCGGAACCGGGCCGCGTACGCGCATCAACCAGTCGCGTCCGTAACGTTCCAGACCCGGCGCCTGCCAGGCGACCACCATTCCGAATGTCGCGCTGATGAGGACGATTGTAGTCGCCACCAGCGCGGACATTCGTCGTTGTGTTAAGGGTGGCACAACTCATTCCCTGGTGCAATCGCTCCACCAATTGTCGCTCAGGAGCAAAGGCTTCAGTTACAAAGACTTAACACGAGTACGGCAGGGCGCCAAGTGTAGCACGGTGGCAACTTGCCGCACCTGAAACTGAGGCATACCCTGGAACGTTGCCCAGGTTCTGGCCCATACCAATACCCGTGGCGGAGCCGAACCAGCCCGCGACGGCGTAAATCCACCCCCGCCTGCCGTCCCCGTTGCGCCTCTGACGCATAGCCTACTTGCGCGAAAAATGTGTGGCTCGGGCCTTCCATTGCTCCTGGGAAGTTGGCGCCTGCGAATTCAGATCCTGGCACAGTCAGTGCGTGACGCGGGGTTTTCAAAGCCTGGTTTCATCGACGTGGTTCCTGCCTCAGATTTTTCGCAGCACCAGCGCCGAGTTCTTGCTTCCGAAGGCAATGCAGTTTGCAAGCGCGTATTCGCAGTCGATTCGCCTCGCTTCGTCCGGAATGTAGTCCAGATCGCACTCGGGGTCCGGATCGTCAAGGTTGATAGTTGGAGGCGCCACGCCGTCTCGCATTGCCAGCAACGTTGCCGCGACCCCTGCCGCTCCACAGGCGCCTTGAGGATGCCCGATCAGACTTTTCAGCGACGATCCGGGCACTCGGAATGCATGCCGATTGAACGCGAGACGTGTGGCCCGTGTTTCAATCCGGTCGTTAAGATCCGTGGCCGTGCCATGGTAGTTGATATACCCGATCTGCTCTGGTCCGATTCCCGCTTCGTCCATTGCCAGAGTCATCGTATACGCGGGTTCTTCGCCGCACTCCTCCAGCCGCACCCGATGATAAGCCTCGCAGGTTGAAGCGTATCCCACGATTTCGCCATAGATCTTCGCACCGCGTGCCCGCGCGTGTTTCATCTCTTCCAGCACGAAGAACCACGCGCCCTCACCCAGCACGAATCCGCTGCGGTCTCTCGAGAATGGCCGCGATCCCCGCGCCGGCTCCTGATTCCAGTGAGTCGTCAGGATACGCATCATCATGAAGCCGCGAAGAATCAACGGCGCGATGGGAGCGTCTACTCCGCCAACCAGCATCCACGGCGAGATGCCCCACTGGATGTTGTGAAACGCGTTGCCCAGCGCGTCGGTCGACGAAGTGCATCCCGTAGACATGATGTGGCTCGGCCCACGAAACCCGAACCGCATCGAAATCTCACTCGCGAGCGTCCCGATCGTCGACGTTGGAATCGTATACACGCTGCATTGCTTCTCGTGCCCGCTGTAATAGAGGCGATACTGTTCCTCGGTAAATTCCTGCGAACCGCCGCCCGACCCGATCAGTACTCCGATTGTCCTGAGTTGCTCGCGCGTCATCCGCTGGGGCTCGATCCCGGCGTCCATTACGGCCTCGTGAGCTGCCGCGACGGCCAGGGGAACGGCGCGCGATACATGTTGCCGTTCCTTTGGTTCCACAAAAGCCGATTCATCAAAATCCGTCACCTCCCCTGCGATCTGAACCTGGTGACGCGAAGCGTCGAACCTCGTGATGCGGCGTACCCCGCTCTGTCCCCGCTTTGTGGCGTTCCAGAAGGCTTCTCGTCCAATCCCGTTCGGGCTCACTGCGCCGATCCCGGTCACGGCGACCCGCCGTTTGGTTACAGACCTCGTGTTTTGCATCACTGCTGTAACACGGCAAATCGACTGATCGAATAGCCCAGCGCTCCGCCCACAAACACATCGGAGACGAAGTGCGCTGACAGTGTGAGGCGCGAGAAACCGACCAAAGCAGCCATCCCGTAACTGACATATGGGACCCACTTGTGATTGCCGTAGCGCCGCGCCACGATCGTCGCTACGGAGAAAGCGGCGATGGTGTGGCCTGAGGGCATGCCCCCGTTGCCGCTGAGTAGAGACCCGCGACTCTCGAACCACGTATCCGAGAAATTCGACGTGGGCGAGATTGAAGCTGGTCGGACGCGTTTGAAGGCGTCCTTCAGGACGAACGTCAGAATCTCGGAATCAGCCACAGCCTCTCCCGCCAGCAGCGCCGTCCCTTTCATCCTGCTGTCTTTCGAGATCAGACCGGTTGCGTAAAGCGACACCGGGACAATGGCAGTGCCGACCGCAGTAGCATTGCCGCTGAAGACGCTGTTGAAACCGGCGAAGGTTGAAGTTTTCCTGAAATATGGGGCGTCATGAGAATCAAGCGCGATGAGAGCCGCGGTAGTTCCCAGAATAGCGGCGACGGGAATCCAATTTCTTTTCTTGTTCAGTTTCGCCGGGAAAAGCCAGATCTTCGATTGGTCGTCGACGATATTCGGAATGATTCGCCCAGGCGATACAGGCCGCTGGTAGGGCGGAACAGATTGTGGCGCGGACGTGGACTGGTTGGCGTCGGAATCCGGGGGATTGACCTGTGCAGTCAGCAAGGATGAAACAGAGAGGCCAATGAAAAGCAAGACAGTCTTCATAAGCGCCCAAAGATTTGAAAGTCGAGCTCCACTTCGTTCCTGACCTTGATGATTCCGCCACCAATACTGATGGGCGTGATTCCAAAATCAGTCTGTTTGAGAACGGTGTGTGTCGTGTAGGCCTCGCCAGTCTGTTTCGCAGTCAGGCTGATCGCTTTGGTCACACCGTGCAAAGACAAATCACCATCGACCTTCCATTGTCCGTCAGCCAGTTTTTGGACGCGGGTAGAGCGGAAGGTTATCTCGGGAAACTTCTTCGTCTCCAATACTAGCTCCTCCATATGTGTCTGGATCGTTGCCTGATCTTTCGCGTCGATTTTGGGGTCGGGCTTCACCGTGATCTTTGCGGTTTCAACCCGAAAGTCGATATGCGGGCTGCCGGATTCCATGATGGCGCCGGAGGATATCGGGGCGTTGACGGTATGGTCATGGGCGGCAGCCGACAACAACCCCGACTTGCCGACGTGAATTGTGATAGTGCTGCGCTGTGTGTCGATCGCTTTTTCCTGCGCCCTTTCCTGAGCAACGACGGGCACGGCCGCTACAATCGCCGTGCAGAGAGCCAGAGTGCTAAGCCGCATAAGAATAAACCTTCCTTAAATTCCGTTCGAAAAATTTCGCGGGAAGCATGCTTGTCACCATGCGGCGTCCGCCGGTTACCAGCCGATTCTCCCATTGACCGATGTTGCCCATCAGAAGAGAGCGCTGCTGCACGTGGCGTGTACGCTCCCGGCGCAGTGATTCGTAACGGCGCAGGGCGAGTTCCGGAGACGCTTCCTTAACAAATGACTTCGCAAGCACCAGCGCATCTTCGAGCGCCATACAACCGCCCAGTCCGAGATTCGGCGTGCAGGGATGAGCGGCATCCCCCAGCAGCATCACTCTCCCGCGTCCCCATCGTTTCAGCGGTGGAAGATCGTAGGCGCCGTTTTTCAGAATGGCGCATTCTTCAGTTCCTGCAATCAGGCGCTCGACCGGCTCGTGCCATCCTGCGAACATCCGCAAAAGCTCCTGCTGACGCCCTTCGTGTGAGTCGACGTGGTCAGGATCGGTATTCGCCGTGGCATACCAGGTGAACCGATCGCTGCCGGTATCGAGGATGCCAAAGCGTTTTCCTCGTCCCCATGTTTCGCTGTTCGAGCCTTTCAAAACTGCGCCCGTAAGGCGCGCCAAGCCCCTCCAGATCGTGTAGCCGCGATAGATTGGTTCGTGAGCTCCCAGTAATTGAGAACGGACGCGGGAGCGAATACCATCGGCGCCGATCAGGAAATCATGCTCCACGGAAACACCATTAGCGAAGTGAATTCCTACGCTGGATTTTTGCCGCTCCAAATGTCCGAAATCGTGACCCAGACGAACACGGTCCGCAGGGAGGGTCGAGATCAACGCGTTTAGCAAGTCTGACCGGCGCGTGCACAGGGCGGGCACTTCGAAATATCCCAGCCCGATATCCATCAGGATCGTGCCAGCGCAGGAGCGAACGAGGAAATGCTGGTTCGGCCCGCTCAATGCCGCAATACGTTCGAGCAGACCCAGTTCCTTCAGCACACGCGTGGCGTTAGGCCAAAGCATCATACCCACGCCCACCTCGCGAAACTCATTCGCCCGTTCATAGACTGTCGCGTCAATGCCGACGCTTCGGAGCGCAACGGCCGCAGCCACGCCACCGACTCCGCCACCGATAATGCCAATATTGAATTTAAAATTGCCCATTGCCTGTGTTAGTACGCCATCGAAATTGCGACCGCAGCCGAGTTGCCCGCGATCTCGGGGAAATTGAACTGCCCGCGGCCCGAATCGTTGTGGGTCCGGAAAATCTGGCCGACAGCGTATCCAAGTCTCGACCAGCCACTTCCTGTGCCGCGCCGGAAATAGCGCGGGTCCTGATGCAGGATCGTAGGGAAAACGGCTTCAGTCATGTAATCGCCGATTACGTAGTCGGCATAAGAGGTGGCGAAGTAGTGCGCATACCCGCCAATTCCCTGACCGAAGGATCGATTAGCGTCTGTCAGTCCAGCCTCAGCGCCGAACAACACGCCCAACGCGACAGTCCCGCGGTCGAAGGAATCCAGAGTCGCAATGTGAAATTTCTCGGATGGCGTGATCGGCTTGTAAGGAACGAGCATGGGCGATGTTCGAAAGTTGGGGATGATCCAGAAGATACGTTTGGACTCCGGCTGAGGGGGTGAGGTCGTAGCGGGTGTGGTCTGCTGACAGAACATCGGGATTGGCAGTAGGCCCATCAGCAAAACGACTGGGGTATATCTCGTCCGGCAGCGGGCCATGAGACGAAGGCACCCGCTCGGCGACGGGCTGTTCTGGTCAAGAGGCGCAGTCTTCAATGTCACGTTCGTCGGGATGCAGGGATTCACCTGTGTAAAAGAGACGGCTCCGATGGATTTGCGTTCATGACGATTCGTTCATTTGGGCCACGCTCGCACTCGACAGGGCTCATCATTTCGTTTATTTCGGGCGAAAATGACTAACTGAATAACCGCTGGATGACGATGTGTTCATCAGCTCGAACTTTCCCGCGATGGGTCGATATGGATACGCAGGAGCCAACACCAATTATGATCAATCCAGTTTCTTCCGCATCGGCTGTATCACAGGCCGTTGCCCCGCAGAATACGGCGCAAGCCAAGCCGCAGCCGACTTCGTCTTCCGAACCGCAGGACACGGTTCAGCTGAGCCCGAAAGCGCAGGCCCAGTCATCGGGAGACGTCGATCACGACGGCGACAGCCACTAACCGGAACGCCACCTCAGGAGTGGGGTGGCGCCCGCGAACCGAACAGCCCCGAGCCATGCGTTCGCGAAGAGAAGCCCCTGCGCGCATGCATTAACATCAAGTCATGCGGCTGCTGCTGGTGGAAGATGAAGTCGAAATTCAAAGCTTCCTGCAGCGTTCGTTGACTGAAGCCGGATACCAGGTGGAAGCAGCCGGGGACGCCAGGACCGCCGAGCGCATGACCATCGAGAGCATGCATGACGTACTGGTCGTCGATCTCGGCCTGCCTGACGAAGACGGTCTCAGCCTGATCCTGCGGCTGCGACAGCTTGGGTTACGCGCACCGGTGCTGATCCTTTCGGCAAGGCGTTCGGTGGATGACCGCGTGCGAGGACTCGAACAGGGTGGCGACGATTACCTGACCAAGCCATTTGCGCTTGCCGAGTTGCTTGCAAGGTTGCGCAATCTGGTAAAGCGAAACAGCACTTCCGTCGCCGAGGCCACTCGCCTGCGAGTGCTCGATCTCGAACTCGATCTGCTCAGGCGTGAAGCTTCCCGAAGTGGCGAGATTCTGAATTTGACGCCTCAGGAATTCGTTCTTCTGGAATACTTGTGTCGAAATGCGGGCCGCGTTGTGACACGCTCCATGATCCTCGATGAAGTCTGGGGTATGCGAATCCAGCCGGATACCAATGTCGTGGATGTACACATCTACCGTCTTCGCGGGAAGGTAGACACGGCAGAGCGTCGTCCTCTTATTCGAACGCTGCGAGGAGTGGGCTATGTTCTCAAAGACCGCTAAACCGATCATGCGGAGCGCCGCCTGGCGCATCTCGATGTGGGCCACGCTGGCGTTCGCCTGCGGCACCATGGTCGTATTCATATTCCTTCATCAGTTCGTCGCCGGGGATATCCAGCAAAGGACCGACGCCTGGCTGGCGGGAGAGGCCGGAGTTCTTAGCGATGTAGCGAGCCGAACCCCAACAGGGCGGCTTTACGGACGAGTTGTCGGAGAGGTAGCCGAACTCGCAAGCAGGGAGGTGCCGCACCAGCGTGGATCCAGCGCGGGGCTGAACGATTCCGTGTTTTTCCTTCAAACCACCGCCGATGGGTCGGTGGGTTTGTGGGTGGGAGCAGGGGATGTTAACGCCCATTTCACGGCAGTCAGAAACAGTAAGATTGTCCCCGATACTCCGACGAGTGTACGCATAACCGGTTTTGATGCCCCCTTTCGCGTGGTCTGCGTCGGGATGAACAACGGAAGCCGGATTTACCTGGGCCTGTCGGAGCGAGATCAATTGCGAGTGCTGGGGAATTTGCGTATTCGCTTCGTTCTTCTGTGGTTGCTGATCGTCTTAATCGGCTCCGCTATCGTGTTTTACAGTACCCGGCGAGTGCTGCGTCGCATTCAGGAGATCACGGAAGCTGCTTCAAGGATAGGTGAGGCAGACTTGAGCAGCCGGGTTCCTGCAGCGCGCAGAAACGATGAAGTCTCACAGCTTGCAATCACGCTGAACCGTATGCTGGATCGCATCGAAAGATCGGTTCACCAACTACATACCATAACCGGGTCGCTGGCCCACGATCTTCGGAGCCCTCTGACAGCGGTACGCGCCAAACTGGAGATGTCTCTGACCGCCGGTGCGCGAGATGAAGAATCGGAACCGATTGTGTCGGCTATTGAGGACATGGATCGTCTTACAGAATTTCTGAATCAGTCCCTCGACGTTGCCGAAGCCAAAGCAAATGCTCTCAGGCTCAATCGGGTTGCGATCGACCTTGACGATCTTCTGCGAGTGATGATCGATCTGTATGAACCGTCGATGTCTGAAAATGGACTGCGCGTGAAGCTGTGCAGCGCGGGGGGGCTTGAAGTTTCCGCGGACGCGGCTCTCCTCCATCGGATGGTCGTCAACCTTTTTGACAACGAGTTGAAGCATGTACCTGCTTCTTGCACCGTTACCATTTCGCTGCGGGCCGAGGAAGACACCGCTGTACTGGTTGTGGAAGACAACGGACCTGGATTCGAACCGGCGGTCCGTTCGCAGATCTTTGAGCGCCGCGTCAAGGGGCGGAACTCGACCGGTCACGGGCTCGGGCTGGCTTTCGTTGAGGCAGTCGTGCGCGTCCACGGCGGAACCGTTGAGGCGTCGAACCGGCCCGAGGGCGGAGCCAGGCTGACGATCGCACTGCCCCTCTCGGCGAACTTGAGCGGCGCACGCGATCCTGTCATGGCTCATGCTTCAGACTGAACCCCTGTCGCCTGCGCCGGTTTGGGGGCGCCATCGACATGGTAACGCCCGCTGAATCCGCCCTTAATTGTTCACGGTACTAACGCCCGTCACCTGCACTGTGTCGAGCGCGCCGGAGCTTTCCGTGACTGTGAGCGTGCCGGTGAACGTGCCGTAGGCTACCGGTCGGAACGTTACCGTGATCGTGCAGGATGCGCCCGCCCCCAGACTGGCCGGGCAATTGTTTCTTTGAGTGAGGGACGGATCGCCGCTCAGCGCAATCGCCGAGATGCCGGCCGGAGAGGCGCTGGTGTTGGTGACCGTGACGGACCGGCTGGGGTTATCGCCGATCGTATAACCATTGTTGAACGTCACGGACGACGGGGAAAAGCTGAGCACCCCCGTCGCGGACGAACTGGAACCGATTCCCGTAAGCGAGACCGTTTGCGATCCAGTCGAAAGATTGATGGTAAGCGAACCCGTGCGGGTGCCCGCAGCAGTAGGCGTGAAGGTGACCGAGACGGTGCAATTACCGCCGACGACGATGGATGACCCGCATGTGGCGGCGTCCGAGTAGTCCCCGGCGAAAGTAATGCTGTTCACGGCAACGGCAGCCGCGCTGGCGTTGGTAACCGTCACTGTCTGACTGGGGCTGCTGGATCCGACCGCTATGACGCCGAAATTCAACGTGCTGGCGGACAGCGTGACGGCTGCGCTGCCCGTCCCGCTCAGGCTCACTTTCTGCGGACTGTTCGAGGCATTATCGGTGAAGGTCAGCGTGCCACTGGCGGCGCCGGTCGCCGTGGGAGTAAACGTGATCCCCACGGCGCAGTTGGCCCCGGCGGCGAGGCTTGTCCCGCACGTGTTGCTCGCGATCGCGAAGGGCCCGCTGATTCCGGCGCTCGAAATGGTGAGCGTGGCACTTTGGCGATTGGTCAGTGTAACGGTCACTGCCGCACTGGTGCTGCCGACCGTCACCGTTCCCAGATTCAACGAGCTGGCGGATAGGGTCACCGCCGAACTCGAACTGCTCCCCGTCCCGCTGAGACTGACCGTCTGCGGGCTGCCTGGGGCTGAGTCGGTGAAGGTCAGCGTGCCTGAGGCGGCGCCCGTCGCCGTGGGAGTAAACGTCACTCCGACGTTGCAACTGGCCCCCGCGGCGATGCTGGTCCCGCACGTGTTGCTGGCGATCCCGAAGGGCCCACTGACTCCGATACTGGAAAGCGTCAGCGAAACGCTTTGCTGGTTGGTCAGGGTAACGGATTTGGCCGAACTGGTGGAGCCGACGGCTGTTGTGCTGAAACTCAGGGAACTGGCGGACAGCGTGACGGGGGCGGTGCCGGTTCCAGTGAGACTCACCGCTTGTGGGCTGTTGATTGCGCTATCGCCGAAAGTAAGCGTTCCCGTGGCCGCGCCGAGCGCAGCGGGAGTGAACGTGACGCCCACCGTGCAACTGGCCCCCGCGGCGATGCTCGCGCCGCACGTATTACTTGCGATGGCGAAGGGACTGCCGACCGAAATCGAGATGCCGGTAAACGTGAGCGCAGTGCTCAGCCTGTTGGTCAACGTCACCGTTTTCGCGGCGCTGGTACTGCCCACCGCCAGCGAGCCGAAGCTCAGGCTGCTGGAAGAAAACGTTACAGGTGCGCTGCCATTTCCAGTCACGATGACGGTTTGCGTTCCGGCGTTATCCGTGATCGTCAGGACGCCGGAAGCAGAGCCCACCACCGTCGGTGAAAAAATGACGGCGATGGTGCAGGATGCAGCCGGAGCGATGCTCCCGCCACAGGTATTCGTCTGGCTGAATGGCCCCGTGACCGCAACGTTGGTGACCTGAAGCGGCCCGGATCCGGAGCTTTGCACCGTGATGTTTTTCGCCGTGCTGGAGGTCCCGATGACCAGCGAAGAGAAGGAGAGCGACGCCGGTGTGATGGTCGCCGCCGGCGTTGTGCCCGTGCCGTTCAGTGCCAGCGTCTGAGACGAACCGAGATTATAGGAATCGTCCGTCACGCTCATGGTTCCCGACGTTGTTCCCGACGCGGTCGGGGTGAAGGTTACCGACACCGCGCAACTCGTCGCCGGAACCAGCACCGCCGGGCAGGTGTTCGTCTCTGAGAACGGGCCCGTCGCCGAAAACGCCAGCCCGTTGATGGGACTGCCGCCGAAGTTGGTCACCGTGATGATCTGCGGCGCACTTGTCGAACCGATATTCTGCGCGAAGGTCAGCGTCGAAGGCGTAAAGCTGATCGCCGAGGGGCGCGGGCTGGGCAAGGACAGAGGCACCGCTCCGTAGACGTTGGCATAACCCCCCTGGACGATTATCTGACCGTCGATTTTAGAGGTGAGAACCGCGGCTTGGCTGTCGTCGATCTGGGCTTCGTATCCGTTGCCCAGCATAACCATGCCGCTCGAGTCGATGGCGATGGTGTGTGCTCCGAAGGTTCCGGTGCCGATCGAAGTTCTGTTGGCGCCGGTCATGTCGTCGATACGAATCACGCCGGCAGGTACACTGTCCGCCGCGTAGATCTTACCCGCTGGATCAACGACGACGCCGGTGATTGCGCCGAGAACCGGCGATGTCGTCCAGTTGGTGAAGCCCAAATCGTCAAAACGAACGATCCAGCCGTTTCCCGAATCGGCGACATAGACCCTTCCCTGGGAGTCAAAGCCGGGGGCCGAAGACAATCCCGCGAACTGCCCGACACCCGAACCGCCAGCCGTCGCAACTGTGGTCCAGTGGGTTCCGTTCATGTCGTCCATGCGAATCAGGCGGCCGGTGCCGTCCACCACCCAGATGTGCCCGGTTGGATCGATGCTGATGCTCTGCGGCAACTCGAACTGTCCCTCGCCGGTGCCGTAGGTGCCGTAACTCGTCCAGTTGGTCCCGTTCATATCGTCAATGCGAACGATCCGGTCATTGTAGATGTCCGCAATGTAGATCCGCCCGGAAGAATCGAGCGCAATGCCCTGTGGACCGTAAAACTGACCCACGCCCGACCCTTGCGTTCCGTATGCGATGGCGTTGGTGCCGCTCAGATCGTCGGAGCGCAGAATCCGCGCGTTGCCGTCGGTGAAGTAGAACGGCGTGTACGCGGAGTTGTAGCCCGTATTTCCCGCGGCTACGACGCCGTTCGTTCCGTAAACCTGATACGTTGAGCCGTTGATAGCCTGCGTGTATCCGTTCGCCGTCAAGGTTCCGGCAAACGTTCCGGTAAAGGTGAAGCTGCACGTCGTGTGACCGCCCTTGCCGCCGCCGGAGCAATTTTCCACCGTCGAGCTGGTGGTGAACGTCGCGTTGACAACCGCGCTGTTGTCAGTCGCCGCGAACGTCAGGATGTTGCCGGAGATGATCAGTGTCCCCGGAGGGTTGGCCACGGGACTGCCTCCTCCGAGCGAACCCCCTGAATTGAGGAAGCCTCCCTGATCGCCGTATGCCAGTGGCATGATCACCGCGAAACACGCGACAATTAACGTCTTATTCATCATGATCCGTTACCTCACCCCTTTTGACTCTCCAACGGCACCCTGGAAACTTACTACTCCGTCGCCCCGGCGGCAGATCTACCCGAGGCCGAAGTTCGGGACTATACTCGCCTGAGACCTTCCTCCGCAAGTCTTTGCGCACACCCCGCGAGCCGCTGCAAAGCGGAACAGCTGGACAAGTTCCCCAGTTTCCTGGATCGTATCAATCTAAAATGGCTTCTCAACAACGGCGAGATGACGAGATGTTCATCTAAGGAAAACGATGTGTATAAACGAAAAGCCTTTGGCAAGTTGAACATCTTTGTGACCCAGCGAGTCGAACCCATGGCCGCGAGACGTCTTTGCCTGTAGCGCATGCGCCTGTACTGGATAGCGGTCGCGTTGGTGGCAACCGCTGTGTTGGTCCGCGCTCAAACCCAGACCACCGCAGAATGGGCCTATGGCGTAACCCCGTGGTTCGAGGAGGGTCTTTATTTGCCGGTCCCGGCGCCTCGTGGACCTGTGCTCTTATTCGATCGGCGCCATGGGAACGCGCTGTACTTGGCAGCTATTCGCGGACCTGCGGGAGCATGCCGTTCTGCTGCAAGGAGCCAACTCGCGGTTCTACGATGCCCTGACTACACATGACGGCAAAATGACGAAGCGTTCATATCGGCAGGCCGCTGATTAAATTACGCATGAAAGTGTGGACGCCTTGTGTTTGAGGCTGTCAAAATGAATGGTCGCGAAAACATTCGGACAGCTCAATCAAGGAGTCATCGTGAAAATAGTTTGCGGCGCGGTTTTGGGACTGACCCTCGGGGGCGTTCTCTTCGGGCAGGACGCAGCAATCGCTCGTGGAAAATATCTCGTGGAAGAAGTAGCTAAGTGCCACGAGTGCCATACAGCGAAAGCTGCCAATGGCGAATCGGACAAGACAAAGTGGCTGAAAGGCGCTACGCTCGATTTTAAGCCGGTGGGCGATATTCCCAAATGGCATGCCAGTTCGCCCGATATCACGTCCACAAGCCGTCTATGGGACAGGTGGGGAATGGATGGGATGGTCAAGTTCCTCGAAACGGGCAAGAACCCGCGCGGCGGCGCAGCCGATCGGCCGATGCCTGCTTATCAGATGAACCACGAAGACGCCGTGGCCGTCGCGGCCTACCTGAAGGCCCTCCCTTAAAAAAAGAATCATGACTCTGAAAATGGCGTGGTGCGAGGCGACCCGCCGTAAGCTTTGTGGGTGGGCGTTTCGCCTTTGTTGGACAGCCTTCGCTCTTACGGCAGCCCTCCCGTTGGTACGGGCTCAAACTGATGAGATTCAGGTGTATGACGCCGCGATTGCCGAGCAAGGCAAATTCAATCTGATGATCCACATGAACTTCACGCCGATCGGCTGGAAGACACCGAGATTTCCCGGCGCGATTATCGCCAACGATTCGTTCCAGACCACCGCGGAATGGGCCTATGGCGTGACCCCCTGGTTTGAGCAGGGTATTTATATGCCGGTCAGTTCACCGCACTCGACCAACTACGGGGGGACCTTCGATGGCTTCAAGATCCGCGAGCTGTTCGTCAGGCCGCACGCCGATGAGCACACGTTCTTTTACGGATTGAATTTTGAGTTCAGCGTCAACCATCATTATTGGGAGGACCGCACCTACACCTCCGAGTTGCGGCCCATAGTAGGCTTGCATCTCAAACCCTGGGACATCATCTTCAATCCGATCGTTGACACCGACTACAGGGGCGGTCCCGGCAACCTGCAGTTCAATCCTTCTCTACGAGTGGCTTATAACATCAACGATCGGTGGGCTGTCGCTACCGAGGAGTATGCCGGCTTTGGTCCGCTGCACCATTTCGTGCCCGTGAATCAGCAATTCCAGGAGGTTTGGGCCGTTATGGATCGCACCAGCAAGGCAATTAACATCGAAGCCGGGGTGGGCGTAGGTGTCACCGGCGGAGCCGACCGGCTGACATTCAAGCTGATGCTGTCGCGCGATCTCAATTGACTGGCGATTGATAAGGCGCAATGAAAATTCTGAAATGGATATTGCTCGGCGTCATTTTGATTCAGCTCATTCCTTACGGCCACACTCATACGAATCCGCCGATAGGCGGCGAGCCGCCGTGGAATTCATCGCAGACGAGAGAACTATTCCACCGCGCCTGCTTCGATTGCCACAGCAATGAAACCGTTTGGCCCTGGTATTCCCACGTCGCGCCTGTGTCGTGGCTTCTGCAGAGAGACGTCAATGGCGGGCGCAGCCATCTGAATTTCAGCGAATGGGACCGTCCGCAAAAACACGCCAAAGATGTTGCGGAGGAGGTGAAAGAGGGTGAAATGCCGCCGTGGTTCTATCTTCCGATGCATCCCGCCGCCAGACTTACCGACGCAGACAAGGAGGCGCTGGAAGACGGCGCGGGGAAGTCTTTGGGGCCGCAGAGCGGACCGGGAAAGCGTTGAAACGCGGCAACCAACGGCGTCGGGAAGACGTCTGATCAAGCGTCCCGCACTTCATGTCGAAACTTCTCATTCTTGGCGCCCTGCTTGCCATCGCAGGGTCCTCGCGGGCAGCAAGCGCCGCCGACGGTCAGAATGCAACGGGCATCTACGCCGGATGGCTCCAGATGTACGACTTGAAGTTCGACAACGCGCACAGGATCTTCGCCGCCTGGAAACAGAGCTATCCCGGCGACTCGCTGGGGCCGGTGTCGAACGCCGCGGCCTATTTGTTTTCCGAATTGGCTCGCCTGGGCGCTCTCGAATCCGAATTGTTTGTCGATGATTCCCGCTTCAAAGAACGCGCAAAGTTGCTTCCCGATCCCGCGAAGAAGGCGCTGTTCGTCCAGGAGCTCGCCCAGGCGGAACGGCTTGCGGACGCGGCGCTGCAACGATCCGGCAGCGATCCAAATGCGCTGTTCGTTAAAGCGTTGACCTTCGGTTTGCGCGCAGATAACGCGGGGCTGATCGAGAAGCGGTCCTTCGCCGCATTGGGCTACACGAAGGAGGGCCGCGTTTTCTCCGAGCGATTGTTGCAGGCCAATCCACAGGCTTCGGACGCTTACCTCGGACTGGGCGTGGAGAACTACATGTTGAGCCTTAAGCCGGCGCCGTTGCGGCTTCTGCTGCAGATGACAGGCGCGAACGTCGATCGCGAAAAGGGCCTGGAAGAGCTTCGGGAGACGGCGTCGCACGGCCACTATCTTGAACCGTTTGCCAAGCTGTTGCTGGCGGTGGCGGCGTTGCGCGATAACAACCCCGTCTGTGCACGCGAACTCCTTGGGGAATTACACCGGCGCTTTCCCGACAACGAACTGTACACGCGCGAGATGGCCCGCATCGATAAAGGAGCGCACTGATGGAGCCGACTGCGACAGAGCCAACGCCGGCGAACCCGAAGAGCGACACGCCCCTGTTTCCGGTGGCTGATAAGCGTAGGGCTGCCACCCGCCTGGCGCCGCCTCGCCCCTCGCCCTCGTCCGATCCGCATTACGTGCATCCATCTCAGAGGCGAGTGATGGCACCTTCCACGCTGCTCACGCCCAGTTCCGGCCGTTGCCGATTCAAAACCGTTCTTTGGATCTCCCTTGGACTCACTGCGCTCTTTGTCTTCATCACTTCAGAAGTTCTTCTCGTCACCGATTACCCCATGTACCACGCGTACCGTCTGCAGGTCATCGCCGACCGCCATCTCCTGATCCCTCATACACTCTGCGGTGTCATAGCTCTTCTGGCCGGCCCTATGCAGTTCTCGTCGCGCCTTCGCCAGCGTCATCTGAAATTTCATCGCGTTCTGGGCTGCAGCTACGTCATCTCCGTCTTTATCGGTGCCGTCACCGGGGTCGCCCTTTCTGCCGGCCGCCCCGGCATGCCAGGAACTTTCATGCAGGCCGCCGCCTGGATCGTCTGCACTACTGCCGCCGTCATCACCGCGCGTAATCGCCAAATTGCCCAGCATCGCCAATGGATGGTTCGCTCCTATGCGGTCACGTTTACCTTCGTCTCCACTCGCGTACTCAATCTCTGGCCCCGTTACTGGAGCCATCTTGGAGACACCTTCGCCGCCGTCGGCCTCATCGCCTTCACGCTCGCGACCCTGCTTGTTGTCGACCTGGGCCTCAACTGGCGTCAACTCACCACGCGTCGTGCCTGATGATTGCCGGCCAGGTTTATTTGAAAGCTACCAGTGCTGAAAGGATCCGGCACCATCGGTCCTCTGCCAGCGGCTGCTCCAGCCGGTGCAGGAGCGGGCGCCGGGCCGTAATCCGCAGCGCCCGGCAGTATCCTGCTTAGTCTTGTTGTCCCAGACCATCTGTTTGGTACCTGGCTTCGTCTCAATAGTCTGTTCCACCACAAAGCTGGTGGGGCGTCCGGGGAGCGACCGTCGAGGTCAGCGTCCGCGATCCCGACCTTGGCTCTGTCGCCCAGTGAATTCACCGAGATAATCTCGAAGCTCATCCCGCACACGACGAAACGCCGCTGAGAGGCTCGAAGCGATCACCTCCCAAGCTCAGGAGAAACGTCTCGGCCATCTGGGTACGGCAGGAATTCTCAGGACAAAGAAACAGCACTCTTGGACGGATCATCGGCGCTCTCATTTGCGCAGGCGAACAATGGCCTGCGGTTCGATTGCTTTGTTGCGCGTGCAGCATTCCGCGTACAGGA
The DNA here is from genome assembly GCA_963719785.1 of Terriglobia bacterium. Lineage (GTDB taxonomy): Bacteria > Acidobacteriota > Terriglobia > Bryobacterales > Bryobacteraceae > BOG-234. The sequence continues at coordinate 6,027 of CAVRCX010000010.1, read as the reverse complement.
AGCCGAGCAACTCCTGCAGCTCCTTACCAGAGATAGGTTCCTTCGCGCTGGAATTTCACTAGTCCTTCGTTCTTCAGCCTGTCGAGATGGTGAGAAAGCGTCGAGGCGAATGCCAAGCTCGTTTCTGATATCGCCAACAACCATGCCGTCTGGATGCGCAGATAACAGCGTACGCATGATACGCAGGTGCGGGCCAGTCCCGCGGCAGAGACCATGTCCGCGAAGCGGGTAATTTCTCCTTCGGTCGGTTTGACAGCCATTCCAACGAGAGTTCTATAACTATGGAAGTATCGAAGGCAAGTCCAGTCCCTCATCGTCCGCGCGCCCGATCTCGGCGCCGCTCCTGCTTGCGAACCCAGTCCCTCTCGTTGCGCTCCTCGATCTCCCGAGTGCTCTTACACAGAGCCGATTGGTATCGCCCCAGCCAACCGCCCTAGCCGTCCTCGGTCGGCATGATGCCTCGCTTGACAAGCTGGCGCGCGGTCTCACCGAGATGGCGGGGATTGTTCAACAACATCTCGGCATCGCCCAGATCGATGACATCCAGCATCAGGGCTCGATCTACGGGCAGCTTTCTCAAACGTACGAAGGAGTTGGTCCGTAGTTCGCCGCGACTGCGGGCCAACTCCATCTCCGGGGTGTAGTGAATGAAATGGACCTTCGCGTCCGTGCCTTCGAGCATCAGGTAGTTGCGTCCGGTTGGTTCGTCCTGACCGTGAACCAGCACCCGGCCCTCGACCGATGTCATCTGTGCTGGATTGAGCACTTCGATGGGCAGGCGCTCATCGGACATGACGACTCCGTGCGCCGCGAGCGTTCGCTGCCGATCAGCCGTGCGTTGCATCGCCCGGAGAATCTGTTCGAAATCGCGGCGTACCCGCCAGGTGTTCGATCCCGCCGATTCTGCCACGCCCATTCGGCCGAGCACTGCAAGGCGCGCGGCCTCATGCTTCGTGTGAAGGCGGGCCGTCTCGGTCAACCCCGTCTGCAGCGGATTCCGCGTGACAGCGAAATATTGCGGTTCCCCGTCCGAGCCGATTCCCGGCGCGTCCTTAAGGAGCCTGCGATCAAGCGAGGTGAACCGCGCCTCAGTGATTTCGCGGCGTTCCACCTCCGCCGCGTCGAGTTCCGTCCGATACCCGAGCTGGCGGGTGCACAGGTCCCCGGCGATTTCCCGAATCCCGCTCTGGACGTATTGCCGGCGCAAGCGCAATGCGTCACCGTCCTCTCTGCGCCCCCGGACAACGACGTGAACGTGCGGGTGTTCTGTATTGTGGTGGGCAACCGCCGTCCATTCGAGGCCCGTCCCCAGATCGTCCTCCATGCGCTCGATCAGACTGCGCGTTAGGCGGGAGAGATCGACCCGATCACCAAATTCCGGCGACACGATCAGTTTCCAGAACCGTTCATCGCCCGCGGCCTGCCAGCTTTCGAGCTGCGTGGCAATGTCGATCGCGTTGCTCTCCCGACTGAATCCCACAGCCTTCGCGTCGTTTTCGAAAGTGGCACTCTCGCGCGCCAGGTAACGCCCATGCGCCTTCCATTGACCTCGCGTCCTGTTGTTCAGGTACGTCACGCGAACGGCGCAGCGCTGGTGGTGCGCCGGTGCACTTCGCATTTTCCCGCCAGCAGCGGCGCGGTTGCGAGCATTTCGGCTCGTCCGGGCATAGTGCATCAGGAGGCGGAATCCGCTGGACCATGCCGCGCCCTCATTCCGCCGTACACGAGGTTTTGGTGGCCGCAGCCGGATTTCGCGTTCGTCGTCAGTTCGCGCCATGGTCCACCAGGTCCTGCATCGCAGAGCGTGCATCGCCGGACATCGAGCGACCGGCATTCTTCATGAGCTGGTCGTATCGGTCTCTCGCTCGGGCGATGGCCTGTGACTTGGCATCGGACGGCGGTTCCGGCACACAGGTCAGCATCGTCTTGGCGAAGGTGTCCACCAGCGCAAAGAGAGCCTGCTGATTCCGGCCAATTCGGGAGATGTCCCGCGAAACGCGATCAAACCCTCCCGCTATTCGCTCTTCGCTTCCGGTCTGTTCCCGCCGTCCGTTCAGCTCGTTCTGGATCGCCGCGCGGACGAGCGCACTGGGGCTTGCATACCCTCGCGTCTTTGCCGCTTCTTCAACCCGATGGTGGTCTTCCTGGCTCAGGCGGACCGCGATTCTCGCGCTCCGGGCGGCTCCTGTTCGTTGCTGCATAAAAATTACCCCCTAAGTACTAAGGGCGTCAGAAACGCATTTCCGGACGCCCAGCGTTCAAATTTCTTTGCGGTGCCAGTATTGTTCTTCACGCAACTTCGTGCGTCGAACATTTGTCCGACACGGGCACGATTTTGTGCCACGGCGCAAGCTACTGACCGCGCGCGCCCTTGGCGGGAAAAAACAACACCGCGTCGGACGTTTCCTTTATGTTCCATTACCCAGTCTTCGTTGCCTGTGGGCGATGTCGGGTTTGTCTGTGCTGTCGTGGATTGTCGTGGGCTGTCGCAAACACTCGCGTGATCGAAAACGGCAGGAATCTGTCGTGATTCGTCGCAATCCGCCGCAACCGTGTGGCCGGGCACGTTGGCCGCGATCTCTTGCGAGATTGCACGTTCGAATTTCCTGAGCCCACTCCCTTGGTATTTGAAGGGTAGAGTCCTGTGCGCGCGAACCAACAAAATTTTCTGTTTCCCCCTCCCGAGTTACCCTCCAGAGTTCCCTTGGTTATTAGAGGGCACATTTTCGTGAGGAGAATTTTTGGGTTCCCACGTCCCGAACTGCCTCTGGCAGGCCATTAGTACTTAGGAGGTGTTTTTTGAGCGGCATGCAGAAACAGAATCTTCGTTTGCGCTGTCCGAATTTCCTCTGCCCGGCCTTTATCTATTAAGGGGCAAGTTTGTCCGGCATCCACGAACCAGAAAACCCGCGCGAATGGATCGCCCGAGTGCGTGTTCGCCTCGCATTGCGTTGTGCGGAAAAACCCGCAACCAAAGCCGGTCAGATCAAGGCGCTCTGGCCGGAGATCGAAGCCGCCCTGGATAGGGGACAAAGCATGAAGACTATTCACAAATGGCTGGAGGAGGAAGCCGGTCTCAGGCTCGGCATCACGAGCCTTACTTCTTACATCAGCCGCATTCGCCGACGCGAGGCGGCAACGAGGGGCCGCTCCGAAGCCTCGGTGGGACAACTCGTTCACCCTCGCACCGAACCGAGCCCACCATTACCCTCGTCGCGTGGTCCCCTCGCTGTTCGCGTCTCCAATCGCGAAACATCGAAACCCGATGACCCACTGGCGCAGGCGATGAGCGCTTTATCGAAACCCCGGCTGGATATTCGCAAAATCCACAACGATGGCGATCCAGAGGGCAGAAATCTGATTTGACGGAAAGGAGATCATACATGGCAAAAAGCAATACGAACGAAAAGGGAGCAGACCTGACGAACGGCTGCGCAATCACTCCCACCATTCACCTGGTACTCCAGGGCAAGGGCGGCGTCGGCAAGACTGTTGTCGCTGGCTGGCTCGCCGAGTTCCTGATACACCGAGGTCAGCCTGTGCGTTGCATCGACGGCGATCCGGTCAATCGATCACTCGCCCAATACAAGGCTTTGCCGGTCGAGAAACTCGATCTGGTCAACCGGGACGGCGTGGTCATGCGTTCCCGCTATGACGCGCTGGTTGACCGGTTTCTGAACGAGGAAGCAGTCTTCGTAACAGTTCAGGCGGTCGAGGCAGTTTTGAGGAGCGAAGGCACAGCTTGGGCTTTGCGGTGTGATCGTATGGCGCTGCTGAGGTAGTCCAGCGGCTCTCTGTTCTGTATGCGGCAGGTGCGAGTAACCGTAAGCAGGCGCGCCACGGCGATTTCGCCTTGCGCACTTCGGCTCCCGAAGCTGATCTTACGCCACTGCACAGCGCACCGCAGCGCGCGCTCGGCGGTGTTATTGGTCGGTTCGACGCCTTCGTTACGGAGAAAGGCAAAGAACTTCTCGAAGTTTTTCAGCAGCGCCAGTGCAAGGTTGCGCACATCTTTGTCGCGGCTGTCCACGTGGCGGTCCGCCAGGGCGAAGAACTTCTTCTCCAGCGGAATGGATTTGGCGATCAGTTGCTCGCGTGTGACCGGACCGTAGCGGACGCCGGGTCCGGCGCGGAACCGATGCCATAAACGGAACAGCCGGGCATGCAAAGCCAGAGCATCTCGGCAGAACCGCTCCGCCTCCGTTGTTTTGGCGATCTCCAGCACTCCCAGGATGTTGCGTTTGAAGTGCGCCCAGCAAAACTGCCCCTCGCCTTTGTGGTACTTCAGGTAAGTGGGGCAGCGGTCGCTGCAAAGGATGCCCGCGAAAACCTCGCCGAGCAGTTGAACCAGCACTTCGGCCCCGCGCGTCAGAGCAATCTTATAGAAGACAAAGGCGGGAGCCACCAGCGCCCAAAGCCAGCGTTTTTCCCCGCTGGTTCGATAGCCGGTTTCGTCGCTGTTGATCACCGGCTCATGGGCCAGTTGCTTTTCCAGTTCTGTACAGGGTTCGGCGACAGCTTCACTAGCCTCTTCCCACGAGTTCTGAATGCTGCCCAGACTGAGCGGTATACCCAGAACCTGTCCTAGTAACTCCTGCACCATGCGGCGCGGCATGCGGCAAACAACGGTCAGATAGGCGATCAGCGCGGTCAGTTCCGGTCCGAACTGGCCCTGCACCTCCTCCGGCAATTCGGCCTGCGTGATCTTTCCGCAGTCCGGACAGACGGCTCTCTGGCACCGGTACTCCGTGATATGCGCTTCGATCGGCGGCAGTTCGGTTACCTGATGCCGCCTCGGTTCTCCCTGCGTCGATACCTTCCGGCGCTTAGCGGCGAAGCTGCAATCGCAGTGGCGGCAACGGTCCGGCAGCAAATCGATGACATGATCGAGGCGATCCGCCGGCGCCAGTCCGCGCCAGTGACCACGATGGCCAGGCTGTCCACCGGGCTTACGCCGACTCTTCCCTTTTTGCCTGCCCCTCGGGCGCTGCTCACCAGCTAATCCGTCGGACGAGGGTGGCTTCGATGAGGTCACCGAGTTCTGCAGCCTCAAGGCCAGCTTTCGCTCGAGATCCGCTATCTGCTTCTCGGCCTCGGAGATCTGCTTCTCGGCTTCGAGAAGCTTTCTGTCCCGCTCGATCAGTTCCTGGCGCAGTCTTTCAACCTCACGCGTCAGACGCTCGACGTCACGTTCCGCCTTCCCCGGTTGCTGCGGCTTCAATCGGTGCGATGAGCGATGTTTGCGGTTCGACGCGCCCAAACATCTACACTGCCAGGTTTTTCACCAAAGCGCCAGGTCTAAAGTGAAGATTCTTCGAGGTTTCTGTAATCGCCTTTTTTCGACCACCTGAACTGTTACCAGTCTTCGTTGTCGATAATGGCGCGACCGCGTTCCTGCCCTTCTGGACCTACGTTGTCGAAGCCGATATTCCAAAGGTCCTTCGCGAAGGCGGACGGCGCGTCTATGTGCATATTCCGATCAGCGGCGGAGAAATGTTGAACGACACGCTACTCGGATTCAAGACGCTCGCCGAAACCGCCGCGGAGAAGAGCCTCGTCGTCTGGATCAACGAGTACTTTGGCCCCATCGCACGTGACGGCAAAACGTTCGATCAGATGCAGGTATATCTCGATAACCGCGAGAAAGTACTGACCTCGGTCGGCATCCCTCAAAGGGCGCCGGACACGTTCGGCGAGAACATTCGCAGGATGCGCGAAATGAAGCTGACCTTCAATGAGGCAGCTGGGATGGCACCCGGCTTCTGGCTGGTGGAAAAGCAGCGCCTGTGCATGGTGCGCCGGGAACTGTTCGAGCAACTTGAACAGACGCCGTTTGCGTGAGGTGGACTATGGGAACTGCTGTTGCGCCGGTGCGAGTGCTCGTCGATATCGACGAGTTGGCCTCACGATTGTCAATCGCGAAGGGCACGCTTTACAACTGGGTATACCTCAAGCGAATCCCGTACATCAAGGCCGGGCGTTGCCTGCGATTCGATCCCAAACGAAGTCCTCGCCTCGCTACCCCAT
>CAVRCX010000009.1:0-184150 GCA_963719785.1 Terriglobia bacterium | reverse complement strand
ACCCGTCGGCTTGACGGGCGTCGATGCGGGTCTGGCCGTCGGCGAGCAACTCGATCCCGAACTCGGTTTCGTGGGCCGCGTCGTCAGTTCCGATGCGCGGCTCCTCGACACCCTCACGGGCGCGGGCTATGTGCCTGTAGTCGCGTGTGTGGCCGGCGGCGCGGGAGGGGAAATCTACAACGTGAACGGCGACTCCATGGCGGTTGCCGTCGCATCCAACTGGATTGTCGACCGCCTCGTGTTTCTCACCGACGTGGCGGGCGTGCTCGATTCGTCGAAGTCGATTATTCCGCAGCTGACTATCGCGGGCTGCCGCGAACTCATCGATTCCGGCGTAGCCAGCGGCGGCATGCAAGCCAAGCTGAATGCGGCCATGGACGCAGTGGCCCATCGCGTCGATGAAGTGCGCATTATCAAAGGATCGGATGCCGATATCGTGACGCGAGTGTTTGCCGGTGAACAAATTGGCACGCGGGTCGTTTCCCAATGATTTCCGGACTGACCCTCGAAGCGGTCTCGCTGCAAACTACATCCAACAAATCAATCGAAGTCCGTAAGGCCTCGATGCTGGATATTCCGCCGCTGCTCGATCTCATCAATGGCTACGCGGCAAAGGGCATCATGCTGCCGCGAACCGAATTCGAACTCTCGGAGAACATGCGCGATTTCTCCGTCGCCTACGACGGCAACCGGCTGGCGGGCTGCGGCGCGCTGCACTTCTATTCGCCGGGCATCGGGGAGATCCGCTCGCTGGCGGTGGCGGAGAGCCATAAGACGCACGGCATCGGCCGTCTGATCGTGGAAGCACTCGTGTACGAAGCTAAGATGTATGGGCTCGACGCGGTTTTCGCTTTCACGTATGTGCCGGGTTTTTTCGGACGGGTCGGCTTCAACGAAGTGGAGCGCGGCGAACTCCCGCTGAAGGCATGGAGGGATTGCCTGCGCTGCGCGAAGTTTCACTCCTGCGACGAGATCGCGGTATTAAGGGTGCTGCGCCCCCAGCGCTGGGAACAGCGCCAGGCCCTGCCGCCCGTGCTGGGCGTCGAAGGCGGCACAGTGGTGATTCTTCCCACCGTTCGACACTGACCAGGTTGGTGCCTGGTGGGGCAGATTTCCGATCTGCCCTCTCTGTTCTACTCCACGCATGGGCGGAGTTCGCGTGAACCTGTCCTTCGCTACCCGCGCTCTGCGCGCCCGCAATTACAAACTCTTCTTCACAGGTCAAAGCATTTCGCTCATCGGCACCTGGATGACCCGGATCGCCATGAGCTGGCTCGTCTACCGGCTCACCGGATCGGCCGTCCTGCTTGGTGTGGTCGGCTTCGCCAGCCAGATCCCCGTGTTTGTGCTGGGCCCGATAGCAGGAGTATGGGTGGACCGTTGGGACCGGCATCGCACCATCGTGATCACCCAAATCCTTGCCATGATCCAGTCGTTCGCCCTCGCGGCGCTGACATTGGCCCACATCGTCACGGTCTGGGAACTGATCGCTCTGGCGCTGATGCAGGGCGTAATCAATGCTTTCGATATGCCCGCCCGGCAGGCCTTCGTAATCCAGATGGTGGAGCAGCGCGCCGACGTGGCCAACGCCATTGCGCTCAACTCCTCCATGGTGAACGCTGCGCGGCTGCTGGGTCCCGCCATCGCAGGCGTGGTGGTGGCGGCCGTTGGCGAGGGCTACTGCTTCCTCATCGACGGCATCAGCTACATCGCCGTGATTATCTCCCTGCTCATGATGCGCATCACGGTGCCTCAGGTTCGGCAACCGCAGCGCCACATCGCGCACGAGCTGATGGAAGGCTGGCGCTACGCGGTGGGGTCGGTGCCGATCCGGTCCATTCTGGTGAATCTCGCCATCGTCGGCTCGTTCGGCATGCCGTATACCGTGCTGATGCCCATCTTCGCTTCGAAAATTCTCCACGGCGGCCCGCACACACTGGGCTTTCTGACGGCGTCGACCGGGGTAGGGGCATTGGCTGGCGCGCTGCTGCTGGCTCTGCGCAAAAGCGTCCTGGGGCTCGGCAGGCAGATCGTTTTCACCACCGGCCTGTTCGGCGCAGCTCTGATTGTCTTCGCGCTCTCTCACTGGCTGTGGCTCTCCCTGCTGGTGCTGCCGCTGGCGGGCTTCGGCATGATGCAGCAGATGGCCTCGAGCAATACCATTCTGCAGACCATCGTCCATGACGAAAAGCGCGGCCGCGTGATGGCCCTGTACAACATGTCGCTGCAGGGGATGGCCCCGTTTGGCAGTCTGCTGGCGGGTGGCATGGCGGCGCGTGTGGGCGCGCCCGCCACCATAATTGTCAGCGGCGTCGCGCTCCTCTTGGGAAGCGCTCTGTTCGCCGCCCGGCTGCCCGCCATCCGCCGCGTTGTGCGGCCGATCTATATCGAGCTGGGAATTCTTCCGCGGACTGTGCCTGAAGAGCCGCCCCTGTTATAGAATTGCGCCCATACGAATGCGAAAATACACCCTGCTGTCCCTGTCTGTCGCCGCGCTCCTGTTCCCCGCGGAAACGGTAAAGACGCCCATCGATAACGATAATGTCCGTGTGCTCGACGTCATCGTTCAACCGCACGAGAAGACCAGCCTGCATGAACACAAAATCAACCGGGTGATGATTTACCGCACGGCCGGTGCGCAGAATTTCGATTTCGAGGACGGCCGCCACACCGCGCTTACCTTTAAGGACAACGAGGTGAAGTGGAGCCCCGCCGCAGGCAAACACATCGCCGAAGTGACCGGCGAGCAGCCCGTGAATATTGTCGAAATCGAATTGAAGAAACCCGGGGCGGGGAAGGCTGTCACCACCGCGTTCGATCCCCTCAAGGTGGATCCGAAGCACTACAAGCTGGAGTTCGAGAACGATCAGGTGCGGGTTTTCCGCGTAAAAATCGGACCGCATGAATCGACCCCGATGCACGAGCACCAGTTGAATCGCGTCATGGTCTATCTGAGCGACGTTACGGTGCGCGTCACCAGCGCCGATGGAAAAGTAGAGACAACCACCCACCGGTCGGGCGAGATTGTGCAGGGCAGTTGGGCCAAACACAGCGAAGAGAACCTGAGCGACCGGCCGTTCGAGGCCATCGCCACGGAATTGAAGTACTAACGTCCGCGGGACGCGCGACGGCAGTCCGGTTCTTTCAGGTCCGCAGGCGCGCCGTCCACAAATGGTATTCTGAAGTGTATATTCAATGACGCCCACTATCACCGCGTCTTCGGAATCCAGCAAGACGCCGGCGCCATTCTCGTGGGTGACCGTCTCCTGGGTTTCAGCCCTCCTGTTGATCGCTTACGCCCCTGTCTTGCTGGCCCTGGTGAAGCAGTGGTATCAGGATGCCGATATGGGACACGGCTTTTTCGTGCCCATCTTCGCAGGCTATCTGGTTTGGAAAAAAAGCGGACAGATCGCCGGAAAAATGCCCCGGCCGAACTGGTGGGGACTGGCGATTATGGTGTGGGGCGCCCTGCAGTTGTATATCGGAACCCTCGGCGCGGAGCTTTTTCTGTCTCGCACCAGCCTGGTGATTTCCATTGTCGGCGCGGTCCTGTTCCTCGGCGGCACCGAATATTTTCGGATATTCCGCTTCCCTCTCCTGGTATTGTTCTTTATGGTGCCGATCCCGGCAATCATCTATAACCAGATCACCTTTCCCCTGCAATTGCTCGCCAGCCAGGTGGCCGCCGCCAGCATCGACGCCCTGGGGATACCCATCATCCGGGAAGGTAACGTACTCGAACTGGCCAACCAGAAACTTAACGTCGTGGAAGCCTGCAGCGGCATCCGTTCCTTGCTGACACTCACGTTTTTCTCTCTTGTGTACGGTTATTTCTGCGAGAAACGCACCTGGGTCCGCATCGTTCTGTTTTTCGCCACCATCCCCATCGCCATTATTGCCAACGCCGGCCGCGTGACTCTTACCGGAATTGTGGCGCAGTTTAAGCCCGAGCTTGCGGAAGGGCTCTTCCATGAAGCGGAAGGCTTCGTCATCTTCACAGTCGCCGTTGTGCTCATGGTGGTCGCCCACCAGGCCATTGTCCGCACCGGTACTTTTATTCAGGGAAAATATGGACACGGATAGCAAGTCGCCAACCAGCGCCAGCTTCGGAAGCAATAAGTACCTTCGCATCGCCACGCTTGTGCTGGTTGCGCAGGCGGTTCTTTTCTACACCGCGTCGCATGGGGACAGCACCCCGCTCAACGCTCCGCTCTCCGCCTTTCCCGCCGGTTTCGGGGACTGGCGGTTGGTCCAGGAAGGCGTAGTCGATCAGGAAACGCAGGATGTTCTCAAGGCGGACGACATCCTGACCCGGACCTACGCACGGCCCAATCGCCAGGTCGCCAGTCTTTTCATCGCGTATTTCAAGACCCAGCGCTACGGACAGTCGCCGCATTCTCCCAAGAACTGTCTGCCTGGCTCGGGTTGGCAGCAAGTGGAAGAGGGCGCCATCGACGTTCCGGTCGGCGCCAACACCATCCGCATCAACCGCTATCTCGTATCGAAGGGTGAGAATGAGAGCATTGTTCTCTATTGGTATCAGTCGCAGGGCCGCGTCATTGCGGACGAGTTCGCGGCCAAGTTTCATCTGATTGCCGGCTCCATCCGGTCCCACCGCAGCGACACGGCGCTGGTGCGTGTGGTGGTTCCCACCAACTCTTCAAGTCATGCGCTTTCCGACGCCGTCGGAAGGGATTTCGTAACCGCGGCCTACCCTGTTATCGAGGGCTATTTGCCCAGGTAAGATCTTTCCGGGCCGCACCCGTAAGTAAACGCTGACTTCATGCAGGCCAAAAACGCTTACCTCGCCTTTTCATTATTGCTGACGTGTTGCCTGGCCCTTCCTTTGGCGAGTTGCCAGAGTTCCTCCTGGCATCTTCAGGCCAGCAAAAAGGGTGGCACGGTCGAGCTTTGCCTGTCGAACGGAGACGAATGCCCGCAGGCCGGCGGCGTATCCCTCACCTCGATTTCCGTTTATCGCTGGGACAACATGCACGATAACAATCTCGTATGGGATGCAGAGCCGAAAAACCCGATTACGGCCGGCAATATAAGCGGCGTGGTCACCTACGGGGTGCCGCCTAAAGACTGGATCAACAAGTTGACGCCTCCCGCCCCTGTTTGCGGAAAGGCATACCTCGTTAATCCGGGAGCCTATTACTTCGCGCTGAAATGCGACGGGACCGTCGTCGTATTCAATGATCCGCATCTGGAAGAGTTTTTCAGGGAAAATGCACCCACAAAACTGGACAAAACAAAATAACATCTACGGAGTCGGAGTCATGCCCCGAACTAAAGGGGTGCCAATCGCGGGGGCCACCCTCGGGGATTAGACCCGCCTCAATCCGCTACCATCAGCTCGCCCGGCACAATCGGCCGCGTCCTGGGCAGCAAGCCCAGCGTCGCGCAGATGCCCAGCATAATAAGCGCCGCCAAATACGCCGCTAACTTTGCGACGTCCGCCGCATGCGTGCGCGGCAGCAGCTTCCACAAAATCATCAGCAGCGTCTGCGCCAGCGTCACCGCCCAAACCGTGCCATAGAAATACCGCCGCTCCGTCCCTTCGCCTTTAGTTGATCGCCGCACGCGCGGCAATATCCCGCATGCCCCCAGCAACAGCACCAACGCATAAAGCGGAAAATAGGCCGCCGCGTAAATCTGCTTCAGATACCAGGTCCCGGTGACCGCCGCCACCGCCAGCCCCACCAGATTCAGCGTGGCGAAAGTAATGGCATCGCTCCACGCAAACGTATAGCAGATCTTGCGATAAAGCGGATTCGGCCGGTCCTCCGTGAAGCGCAGAATATAAGGCCGCGGCTCCACGCCCGGCAACTGGCCGCGCAATCCCGCAATACCCGTAGCCGCCATCACCGTCAGCAGCCACGCCATATTGCGCACGTCCGGACCGCGCGCAAAAAGGTCGAACGTCAACGGCCCCGGCGCCAGAAAAAACACCCAGATCCAGATCGGCCAATGCGCCAACCGGTACATCTTCTTATTGCGTTCGCGAATCGGGCGCTGCCCCGCGTATTCGAGTTTGACTGGTATCGGCATGGTTATTCAGTTTTGCTCTGCCCGGCAAACACCTGGCCGTGGCGTTCCTTACCCAGCGCCGCTACGATAGCCGCGCCTGCGAAAACAGTACCGGCGGTCACGGCCATCGTCGTCGCATACGACATATGTTCGGCGAACAAAGCCTGCACGTACACGATCGACGCCGACATCAACACGCCGCACTGATATGCGAACCCAGGCAGGAAGCCGCGCACCGCATCGGGAGCCAACTCCGACAGATGCGCCGGAATTACGCCCCAGCCGCCCTGCACCATAAACTGCATCGCAAACGCCCCCACAATCAGCAGACTGGTGGTGGGTGAAAGCGCCCACAGGGGAATGGCCAGAATCCCCAGACACATCGCCGTGACAATGGCGCGCCGCCGTCCCCGCAGATCCGAATAATGCCCGAAAGCGATGCCTCCACCGATCGCGCCCAGCATGGAAATCGCCGAGATCAGCGATCGCTTCTGCGCGTCGAAATGCCAGAAGCGCTGCAGGAAAGTCGGGTACATATCCTGCGTGCCGTGTGAGCTGAAATTCATGAACGTCATCAGCAGCACCATGTAGAGAAAAATTTTCCAGTTGGAAAGGATCGCCCGGCCCAGGTGCTTCCACTCCGTATGCCGCGAACGTTCCCAGACTTCGGATTCTCTCACGCGCATGCGCACAAACACCGCCACCAGCGCTGGCAGACCGCCGAGGAAGAACATAGGGCGCCACCCCCAACGATTGAACAGAAGAAAATAGCACAGCGCGGCCAGCAGATTGCCCGCCGCATAACCCTCCTGCAGCAGACCGGAGAGGATGCCGCGCAGACGTGGCGGAACTTTTTCCATTGCCAGCGATGCCCCCACGCCCCATTCGCCGCCCATGCCGATGCCAAACAGCGCCCGCAGAATCATAAACGCCTTGTAGCTGGTGGCGAAGCCGGTGGCCACTTCAATCACGGAATAAAAAACCAGATCCAGCATCAGCGGCAGGCGCCGCCCGTAGCGATCCGCCAGCAGCCCGAACAGGAACGCGCCCACCGGACGGAACGCCAGCGTGATCGTGATGGAGAGCGCCATCTCGGCATCGCTGCGATGGAACTCCTTCGCGATCGCCGTCAGGCAATACACCACCAGAAAGTAGTCGAACGCATCGAGCGTCCACCCCAGAAAGCCCGCCGCTACCGCTGCATTCCGGTCGGAAGCGCCCCCAACCGAGGCGTTCATCCCCGGAGACTTATTCTTCATCCAAATCTTCCGGCGGAGGCTCTTCGATCGACTCGGGCCGCGCCGCCATGCGCTTCAGCGCGGTCAGAGTTCCCCCCGAGCTGAACCCCGCCCGGCGCAATCGGCGATACGCGCGCGCCAGAATGCGTTCGTCTTCAATCTGCCCGGCTCCCACCAGGGACGGCAGCCGGCGTTCAATAAACGCATCGATCAATTCACTCTCGCTCTTGTCTTCGAAAACCTGTTCCACCGCTTTCTCGGCCAGGTTGGCGGGTACACGCCGGGAGCGCAGATCGTTCAGCACCCGAATTCGCCCGAAGCCGTCGTTTTCGAGGCGTGCGGCGGCATAACTTTCGGCAAACCGCTTGTCGTTCAAATACCCGATATCCTTCAGGCGCGCGATAGTAGCCTCTACATCCGACCCCAGCGCCGCCCGGGCTCGCAGTCGCGTCTTCAATTCGTCGCTCGAGCACGCCCGCAGTCCCAGATACCGTACGGCGTACTGAAACAACTCTTCCGCTGCGAGTTTCCGTACTGTTTTACGCGGCTGCACAGATGTTACGCAGTTTAGCGAACCGCTCGTGGTATTCAATGTGCACGTTGCACTACCGCGAGCGAAGTATACTTCAAAAAGGGGACGGGTAAACAATCATGGACAAAGACGGAATGGCAAATTTTTTCCTGGGCCTGGGAATCGGCGTGGGAATCGGGATGTTGTTCGCTCCGAAGTCGGGCGAAGAAACCCGCGACCTGTTGCTGAATAAGGCCGATGAAGGCAAAGAATATCTCAAGAAGCAAACCACTGTGCTGCGCGAAAACGCGAGCGATCTGGTCGACAAGGGCCGCGATGTGGTCAGCCGCCAGAAGGATAACCTGAATGAGGTGATCGGCCGCCAGAAGGACAATCTGAATGAAGCCATTGAGGCCGGCAAACAGGCTTACCGCGAAAAGGTAGAGGGCGGCGTAGCTTAGCCAGACAGTTATGTCGGACGACACATTTCGTTGGGTGATCGCGGGCGCCGTCGGCATCGCAACCCTCTGCATCTTCATCATGGCCATGGTTTCGATTGCGCTCTACCGGGTGTTTTCGAAAGTCGAGACGAAAATAGAAGGCCTGACGACGCGTGTCGAACCGATTCTCGAAACGGTGCGGCGCCTGGCCGAGGTCAACGCGCCCAAGGTTACCGAGATTGCCAGCCGGGCCCGTGACATCGCCGCCAACGCCCGAGATATTTCCGAGGTTGCAAAGGACCAGGCCCATCGTTTCGCCGAAGTCGGCCGTGACATCGCGGATCGAGCCAAAGTGCAGGTAGCGCGGGTAGACGCGGCCGTGGACGACACGGTGGATCAGGTCCACCACGCCGGGGAAAATGTCAAAGCGGCGGTGCTAAGGCCCGTGCGGGAAGCCGAGGGGGTTTTCGCGGGAATTAAAGCGGCGGTAACAACCTACGGCCAAGCCCGCAGGCCCAGCGTAGAACAGATCACGCAAGACGAAGAAATGTTCATCTGATGTGGGGCAGATTTCCGATCTGCCCTTTCTGACTCTTGCCTTTTCAGGCCGCTTTCTGAATCTTGCCGTTGCGGATGCACGAAGTGCAGGCCCGCACACGCTTGCCGGCCCCATTTATCAAAGCCCGAACCGTCTGCAGATTAATATTCCAGCGCCGGTGCGTAATGTTGTGAGCGTGGCTCACCTTGTGCCCGAATTGCGGCCCTCTGCCGCAGATGTCGCAAACTCTTGCCATAAACACCAATGTTAGCACAAGCTATTGCAGCGTCGACGCGTATTCGCGGCCCATGGGGCGCCCCAGTTCAACGACGCGCTTAGCTGCGCTGATGCCCTCGCAGACTCCGAGGAATCGAAACCACGTGCCACTCTCGTTGCTACGCGTGGCATCGAATGCCAGCCAATAGCTCCCGGCTTTGACAATATGGCCCAGATGCCGCTCGTCATCCGCCAGACAACAGAGAGAGCCAGAGTCGCGCCACGTACCCTCACGGCGATGTTCGGTTCCCCTGCCGCCGCCGCGTATTTCGATAACCACCGGCGCAATAGAATGCTCCGCAAGATCAGCCATCTTGAAAAGCCTGAACTATTCGCTTGTAACTGTCAATTCACAAAGTTTGCGCATACTGGTTTATCCACGGATTATCAACAGCCAATCCGTTGTAAGTGGCCCATTTACCGAGCTAAAAGAAATACTCAAAGTCGCGCCTGTGGATACCGTTGAAAAAACATTCGACCGGTGATATGTTCCGCCGCTACAGAACCGCGACCGTAAGGGAGTGGCGGATTTTGATGTAACCTTTTATGAGAAGCAAAAACGGCAAAAGTCTGGAGGATTTATGAGGCCGCCAACTGCCCTTGCAGTGCTTATCTTTTTTTCGATGTCGACGTCTGGGATTGTCGCTCAGTCCACCCCATCCTCTGCGTCCGCAGGATCGATGATCAGAATCAGCAGCCCCTTTGCCAGCGGTTCGCGTGTCCACCGGGAGCCGCCCAGTCATCTCGTCGTGGATAACGAAACACTCAGGGAAACCATCGCCTTCGCCTATGGATTGCCTGCAGCGTCGGTTTTCGGGGGGCCAGCCTGGGTCGGCTCTACCAGGTACGATTTGGTCGTTGAGACGCCGGTGCAGACTGCAGCCATCGAACCGCTCCTGCCCAGTCTTCAGGCGTTCCTGGCGGATCGCTTCAAACTCCAGACTCACCGCGAGCAAAAACTGATGCCGGTCTACAATCTGTCTGTCGGCGACGGAGAACTGAAGATCAAGCCCAGCGCTGAAGACCGGACCCAGCAAAGATTCGCTCTTTTTGTCCAGGGTCCGCCCACGGCCCGCGCCGTTCCCGGCCGCAACGCCACCATGGCCGAGATGGCCAACCTGATGCAGCACGCCATTATGAATCGACCGGTAATCGACAAAACCGGGCTAACGGGCAGATACAACTTCGACCTGGAGTGGGCGAGCCGGCAAGCTCCGCCCGGCAGCGGCCCCGATATCTTCCAGGCCGTTCAGCAACTGGGCCTGAAACTCGAACCGGCCCAGGGTGTGGTCGATACCGTCGCCGTCGATTACGTCGAACAGCCGGCGGCTGATTGAAGACCGAAAACGGACCCGGAGTTGTGGCGTGATCTATCGCGATCTGCCGGAAGTCGGGATGCCTTTCGTCACGCCCGAAGATCCCCGGTTCGAGCAGCTCAAAAGCCAAATAGCTCTCCCGCCCCCTCCCTTCAGCGGAGATCCGGATCACCTCCGCCCCGAAATGGCCGTGATCCTGAACCAAAGTGGACAGCCGGCCCTCGCCATGTCCTTTCTGTGGAAATGGATCGACGACTTGGGAAGTACCTCGCAGCATAAAATGCATGGCTTGAGCTCGCTCTCTCAGTTGCAATTCGAACCCGCCGACTCGCGGCGCATGCGGTTTCACCCATTTCTCCCCGGCTCGAAACGTCTCGTCACACCCGACGGTGTCTTCGGCGACAACTCCGATGTCCTTCCCGACGAAACCAGCCCCTCGGGCTTCCTTGGAGGTTTTGCCGGCGGATCCGGCAGAGTGCATCCGGGAAAGCCGCAACGCCATCCCGTGGAACTTCAACAGGACTCCGTAATTTTCGCCGATGGACTCTGTGCCGGACCGGATGAAATGGGAGTTCTTTCCGCACTCGATACCGTCGCGAAGGAACAGCGGCGCATGGCTGCGGAAGCCGCGGCTCTCCTGCGAAACGGAGCCACCTTCGGCGCAGTTTTCAACTTGCTTCGATCCATCGCGGGCCGTCCCGTTCCCGAACCGCCTTCTCAAAATCTCCTTTTCTCGTTCGGGAGGCAAGCCTTGCATCGTCTGACCCATGCACAGAATGAGCGCAGGGACGAACTGGCCGATTGGTTCGACGAACAAAGCCGGTACCCCAAAATAAAGCTCCATCGTTCCTGACAAGGCATCCCAAACGCCTCGTGCTGGCAGCATCCGATTTGCCGCGGTTAACCGAATAAATGGCACAAGTTGGCGAGCATTGCGGTAACAGCGGTGAAGAAATCGGGCGGCTGCGTAGAACAGCTTCCGCATGTCCCTGAGCCCGCCCAGGCGCCTGTGGAGAGCAACAGAATCAGAATCGAAGTGCGAAGTACGTTGGTTTTCATAGGACCTCCTTTAGTCCGGACTGGGGAGCTTTCTTCTCCAACCAGTCGCTTTCATCCAGGTAAGCGGAGGCGGCGGGGGAAAACTATAACGCATCCCAAAAATACTTGCCGTTGCGTCTTCATTCACCATGCCATATGCTCCGCACGTTCATCGCACGGCCCGCGTCGCTGCGCACCGAAGTAGAATCATGGTTGGTGTCAGACCTCCGCAGCGTTCCCCAAATCGTCATCCTGGGAGGGTTCGTTGCCATCTGCCTCGGAGTACCAATCAGCCTCTACGCGCTCTCCACGATGGATCAACGCAAAGCTGCGCGTGAAATTCGACGCGGAGCTGAAATGCGCGGATGGCGCTACAGGAGCAGATCCGGGGGTTTTCGCATCGAAGGATCGACCGGCGCGGGAAGCACGCTGAGCGGGGTGACCTGGGTCATGACCTCCGGCAACAGCGGTGCGGATGAGATGCGTTGGAGCTGCGAGCTCAATTTGCATTTCCCGGCTCTGGGCGGCGAGACCGATGTAGCTATACTGCCGCGCGACGGAAAACCTCTTTCGCGGGTTACGCTGTCGCCGGGCAGGGAGGAGCGCATTGCTCAGTGGAGTGGCATGCTGGCCGGCGCTGTACGATTTCTGCAAGACGCGCATGAAGTAAGGAGCGGCGTTGCGGGCTTCGACGCAGCTTACGAAGTAAGGGCCCGCCAGCCCTCGCACGCGCCTGTGGACGCCGCGCTGGCCGAGCGAATTCTGCATTGGCCCGCAGAGGCCGTCGCGCCGCACTTTATGGTGATCTGGCGCGACCCGTTCGGATTCAACTGCAACGCGCGCCTGCCTGGACCGCCGAACTGGGCGACGGTTGCCTGGTTAGCCGGCGTAGGTGCAGACTGTGCCGCGAGACTGCCGGTAGCGGCGGCAGCGCCTTTGCCGAGCGGATGGGTGGACCGAATTACCGCCAGAATTATCCGTTCATAAAGCGGCGTGGAACAGGATAGGGAACGAGCGACCGGCTGTTCGGAAACTATTTTCGCTCCCAGCCCGGAACGCCCGTCGCGGTCCAGCCAAAATAAAGGGCGGCAGGATGAGGGTGGAGCACACAACCTGGGGTAGATTCACACAATCGGGATACTCGGGACGCACTATCCAGACGGTCAGCGGTTCTATTTCCCGTTGGCGTTTCTGTGCCTCCTGCTCCTCACCGTCGGGGCTTGGAAGATCTGGCGAAGCTGGCCGCGTCGCGAGTTGCTCTTCATCCTGGTTCCTCCGGTGGTTTACTTTTCGTTTTGCCTTCTAATAATCTCCTGTTTCGTTTGGGAGGCAAGCTGACCCAGGCACAGAATGAGCCGGTACCCCAAAAGCTCCGTCGTTCCTGACGAGGCACACAAACGCCCCGCGCCCTTCCTGAGACGCAATGCCTTGGGGCCGGTAGCATCTGGTTTCCCGCAGGGGTTAACCGAACAAATGGCCCAGGCTGGCGAGCATTGCGGTAACAGCAGTGAAGAAATCGGGCGGCTGCGCAGAACAGCTTCCGCATGTCCCTGAGCCCGCCCACGCGCCTGTGGAGAGCAACAGAATCAGAATCGAAGTGCGAAGTACGTTGGTTTTCATAGGACCTCCTTTAGTCCGGACCGGGGAGCTTTCTTCTCCAACCGGTCGCTTTCATCCAGGTAAGCGGAGGCGGCGTGGGAAAACTATAACGCATCCTGAAAAATATTTGCCATTGCGTCTTGATTCACCGGCCCATCAACAATTTCTATGGCTAGGTATCTGCATGAGATGGCCGGTGGGGTAAAACGGTGCGCTGAGTGGATGTCGGCGCCCTTCGATCCGGTAAGCGCGCAGATTTCTTTCCAGACTTCACCCATTCCGCCTTCCCCCAGCTTCGAGATGAGTTGGTAGCGGTCGCCGAACTTGTCGCCGGGTTTGAAGTCCATTTGAGGCCGCCGGGGGCGTTAGCTGGATTCTGCGTTCTGTGTAATACTTGCATGAAAGTATGGGAAGTTACGCCGAGGGCCGCCGCATTCCTCCCGACTTCGTCATCGGAATGGGCACCCTTACGTTCGGCTTAGTTGTGGGATTCAGCATGACTGCGATGCCGTTCCTTCTCAGCAAGGCCGGCGTCAGTATTGATCAGATCGCGGCCGTCAGCGCGACCGCTATGTCGCCGACCTTCTTTACCTTCCTGCTCACGCCGATTGTTGACGTCGGCTTCACCCGCCGCTTCTATGCGTTCGCGCTGGCGGCCGCTACAGCAGCCAGTCTTGGAGGGGCGCTGTTTCTGCTTTCTCCCGCCCGGCTGCCTCTCTTCACTGCGCTGTTGTTTTTTGCGACACTTTGCGTCGTGCTTCAGAATAATGCAGTGGGCGGCTGGATGACCGAGTTCGTGCCCGATGAAAGACGGGGGAAAGTGGGTGGCTGGGGGAATGCCGCGAATCTCGGAGGAGGCGCCGCGGGCTCCATGCTCGTTATGTCGCTCGCCCGGTCCATGGCGATTGAGACCCTGGCCATTCTGATGGCCGCGCTGGTTCTGCTTTCTTCCCTGGTCCTGCTTTGGTTTCCGCGTCCCCGGATGCCAGTGCTTCGACTGAAAGAAATCTTCGGCGGCACCTTCCGCAGCGTGGTCCGGACTTCCCGGCAACCGAATGTTCTGACCGGCTTTCTGCTTTTCCTGCTGCCCGCCGCCAGCGTGGCTGCGACCAATCTCTTCTCGGGTCTGGGAAAGGATTTCGCGGCGAGCCCGGAGCGCGTGATCTGGACCACCGGAGCCGGCGTTGCGCTGTTCAGTTCCATCGGTGCGTTGCTGGGCGGATACCTTGCAGACCGAGTCGACCGGAAGACCCTGTACCTGAGCGGCGGCGTCCTTGCGGGACTCTGTTCCGTCAGTTTGGCTTTGTTGCCGCACACGGAAACGGCATTCGTCGCCGGCGTTCTGACGTACAACGCAATCGCAGGAATCTCCTATGCGGCCTTTTCGGCTCTCAGCCTCGAACTGGCAGGCATCGGGAATCCGACCGCGGCAACGCAACTGGGCCTCTTCGCGGCAGCAACCAACGGCGCTATCGTCTACATGACCTGGAGCGACGGGCAGGGCTACCGGCTCTTCGGCATACGAGGCTTGTTCCTGGTGGACGGGTTCGCCGGGCTGTTGGCATCCGCGGGGCTGCTGATCTTTTTGCGTCGGCGGGCGCTGAAGGCGGCGATTGAGTCCGATATCCCGGACGATCTCATCGAAGTTGAACCCGCCTGAACTTGCTTCCTGATCTTAAGTGCGAAGAGCTTTTGCTGCGCAACAAGGCGTCGCTCCTGTCTCCGATTTCGAATCGCTGACCGGCCATCCCTCGCCCGAAGATGAATCTGCGGACGAGTTTTCCGCGGCGTTGCACGCGTGGCGCCGCGAGTGACTCGACGCGCCGGGTTCGAATGAACGCCGCGATCGTTGACACGGATGTCGTGTCGATGCTCTTCAAAGGGTGCGCCCGGGCGTTCGCGTTTCGCCGGCATATCGCCGGGCGCCTGTTGGGGATCTCCTTCATGACGTTGGCGGAACTGGAGCGCGTATGGGGACTATTGCGCAAGGCCGAACTGGAACGCCACTTGGCGCACTACACCGCGCTGCCCGTCGATCGGGAATTATGCCGCGGATGGGCCGAAATTTCTTTCAACGCAAAGAAACAAGGAAAACCAATTCAGGCCGCTGACGCGTGGATCGCCGCCAGCGCCCTTTACTGTCAGGTTCCCCTGATTACGAACAACGGCAACGACTATTCGACGGTGCGAGGTCTGACGGTGCTCACGGCTTAGGTCTGTATCTGTCGTGTCGTACGCGCGTCGACGCCACTGGCTTAGCCCAGTGGTTCTCCTTCGGAGCATAGCCGACTTTACGGACGAGCGGTTGGGGAGAGGCCCGATCTAATCGCTATTCGCCTCATCGAAACCAGCGGCTACCAGGTCCTGAATACTGAAAACCCGTTCGATTCCGGGGCGGCTTCCACCTATCTCGGTCCGACCCGCGCTCGTTTCAAGATGCGCCTTCACGCTGGCGATCTGAACTTCCGGAAGATGCAGTGCTCGCATCGCCTTCGTTAGCCCGGAAGCCTTGACGGGCTTAGTGGAGAGCGGAGACCCCTGATGATGCAGGGGACGAGCACGGAGCCTGAAGGAGCCAGGGCTCTCTGCCATTGCCTCGACCACATAAGTGCGTTCTTCATATTCGCCGAAGCGATCGATAACGACCGTAGCTCCATCGGGGAAGACTGCCTGTATCCGAAGTTCTCCCCCTACCGCGTGGATGTAATTTCTCAGAGTGCTCAGATACATATCTGCGCGCTGTTCTATGCGTGAGATCGAGCTCTGAGGCACGTTCAGCATATCGGCCATGTCGGACTGCGTGAGTTGTTTCGCACCCCGTAACTCTTCCAGTGCCATGCGTTGTAACTCTTCGCGCACCTGCCGCACGTTGTCTGCACGGCTCGCCGGATCCATCTTCCCCTGAAGTTCTTTGAAGTTTCTAGCCATGTATTCCACTCCCTCTGGTTACGAACGCCGGCCCACCGAGACCGGCGCGTCTACTCTTCATCCAGTTCTCGCAGATGCCGCTCGTAAATGGAATCTGCAATGGGCACGTACTCCTCATACCAGCGATTGTTTCCGGTCTTGTCGCCACCGATCAGCAGGATAGCCGTCCTGCGCGGGTCGAATGCATAAAGAACTCGATAAGGCCGTCCCTCATGCTGAATACGCAACTCACGCATACGCCCGTGCCGTGAGGTCTCAACCCCGGAGGAATGCGGCATCTTCAGCGTCGGCCCGGATTCCTGAAGAAGGCTGACCGTGAAGTCAACGCTCTTTTGCTCGGCGGCAGTCAGTCCGTCCCACCATTCGCCGAATTCATCAGAGAACTCAACCTCCGAAGGCACATTCTTATTATGTCATAGAAGGCATTATGCCGTCTACGACATGAGAGCGGTCTGCTACGTTGCCGTAAAAACGCGCTGTCCGCCCAAGTGGATCGTTCGGATATAACATTCGCCTCGTCGGAGAAATCTGTGGGTCACCGATGCGCTCCCATGGGCGCGGGGAGCTCGGCTCGCGCAGCCCGCGAACCTTATGTGGGATAGCGCGGCTTCAGCTTTTCCTGTTCATAGCCAGTTGCCTTTCGAACTAGTTTGCCCTCTCCGGTAAACGCTACGCCGTCAGAGACGATCTATCCTCCGGGTATTGATGGAACTCCACTTTGAAAAAAACTCTTGCTATCCTTCGCGTCCGAGTATATCGTAACAGGTACTAGTAGACTGTGATGCAAGCTAATTGGAGACGACTGTGAGGAAACCCAGCCCGGAAGAGATTCAGCGCCTGCTTCCGGTAGCTCCTGTCGTTTTCGAGATTCTGCTGGCCCTTGCCGAGGGAGAGCGGCACGGGTACGCAATCAAACGGGAAGTCGCTTTGCGAACCAACGGCAAGTACCGCCTCGGCCCCGGCACACTGTACGGCGCCATAAAGCGCATGCTCGCACAGGGCTTGATTGAAGAATCTGACGTCAGGCCTGACGCGCATTTGGACGATGAGCGCCGCCACTATTACCGCCTGACACCACTCGGAACCTGCGCCGCGAGAGCCGAACTCGACAGGATGCGCGAGATTCTGCTTGCTTCATCCTCCAAGCCTCTGCTCGCCCGATTCGTGAAGGATCACTGAATATGTCAGCAGGCCGCGCCTCGTTTTCCGAGAGAATCTATAGCGCCCTTCTGAAGCTCTATCCAGGCGATTTCCGGCGGGAGTTCGGAGACCAGATCCATCTCCAGTTCCGCGAAGAGTGCTGGGAGGAAAGGAGCAGAGGTAGCTGGCTCTGGTTACTGCTCCTTTGGCTGCGCACTTTTTCCGACCTGCTGAGGAGCCTTTTTCGTGAGTGGTGCTCGGACGTCGCGCCCGACCTTCGATATGGCTTTCGGCGTTTGCGATCTCATCCAGTGACGACCTTTACGGCCTTGTGCACGATCGCGCTTACCATTGGCGGGTGCAGCACCATCTTCAGCTTTGTGGATTCGGCTCTTCTGCAGGCGCTGCCATTCCCGCACGGTGACGAACTCGTGCGGTTGACAACTGCCGAGCGTGCGTTCGGAACCGAGAGACCCACGCCGGCTGAATTCCATATATGGCAGCAGCAGGCCGGACTGTTCTCGAACACAGCGGCTTATGTCACAGAATTCGTAAACCTCACATCGGCCGAACAGTCCTTGCGGGTCAACTGCGCATCTGTAACGCCGGAGTTTTTCAAACTGTTCGCCATCCAACCGGCTCTCGGCAGGACTTTTCAGGCGGAGGAAAGCCACAAAGACCCGGAGCCCGTCGTGATACTCAGCCATAGGGTTTGGCAACGTCAGTTCGGAGGTGATCCCGGGGTGGTTGGGAAAGTCGTCATTGTCGGCAACAAGTCACTTGCCATTGCCGGCATCCTCCCGGCGGGCGTCCGCTTCCTGAACGAAGATGTGGATGTCTGGCGGCCGCTCAACGTCGATGAACCGCGACGCGGCGCTCTGATCCTGCCTGAAATCTTCGCCCGGCTTCGTGGCGGCGTGACTCCACGCGCTGCGGAGGCGGGACTCCGTGCGATCCAAAGACAACTTGCCGATCGGGACCCATTAGCGCAGGATCGAGATCCGAAGGTCACGTTGGTGCGCGACGAACTCGTACGTCCGGTACGCTCTTCCCTTCTCATGCTGATGGCATGCGCGATTCTCGTTTTGTTCATCGCAGGATTTAATCTGTGCTCTCTGCAGCAATCTCACAATGCAGGGCGACGGCGGGAATTCGCAATTCGAATGTCACTGGGAGCGAGTAGGCAGCGGTTGCTGCGCCAGTTCCTCGCCGAGGGTTGGCTTCTTTCCGGAATCGGCGGGCTTGCGGGACTCGCGGTCACCGCCTGCGTGATCCCCGTGCTGTGGGCTTTTGGTCCCGAGATCCTCACTCGCTTTCAACAGCCTGCTCTGAACTTGCGCGTGTTGTTGTTCACGCTACTCGTTACGACCGTTTTCGGCACGTTGACGGGTCTGCTTCCGGCAATCTTTCTAATCCAGGCTGCGCCGGCCCGCGCACTTCACGGTTGGACGCCTTCGCTCTTCCGCGCGAGTCCTGGAAGCCTCAGGGGAGGGGTCTTAGTGGCAGCGCAAATTGGCCTTGCACTCGCCTTGGTCCTGACCACCGGCCTCCTGGTGCGTAGCTACGCGAAGCTGTATTATGCTGACACCGGTTTCGACGCCCGGGGGCTGGCGACTGTATCAGTGCTGCTGGGTCCCGAATACCGCGGGCAGTTTGAGAAGCAACTCTCTCGCGACCGGCAGTTACTCCAACGCCTCGGCTCACTACCCGGGGCGGACGAAGCTGCTTTGACTACCTGGCTGCCACTCACCGACTCGGCGCATTGGTGGAGGGTAAGCTTTGCGGACCGCGCTTTGTCCTCGCACCCGGAAGTTCGCGCAGGACAAAGCGCGGTCAGCCCTGGCTACTTCAAAGTTATGCGCACGCCGCTAATAGAAGGCCGCGAGTTTTCGGGCGCGGATACCATGGATTCCACTCCTGTCGTCATCGTGAACCAGACGATGGCTCGCAGATATTATCCATCCGAAAGCCCGGTCGGACGCCGGATTCGCCTTGGCGAAGAAGGCATGCCGTGGATGACCATCGTAGGCGTAGTTGCCAGCACCCGGCATCTGGCGTTGGACACGGCGCCCGGTTCCGAAACATACGTGCCATTCACGCAATACCGATATCTGCAGCTGACTCATTTTGTGCTGCGTAGCCACGGGAATCCACGTGCGCTGCTCCCGGAAATCGTTCCGGCGATTCATTCCGTCGATAAGACATTGCCCGCGCTGTTGGCTGGCACGATGCAGGACCGGCTCGCCGCGGCGCTCGGGCCCCGTCAGTTTGAGACGATCCTGGTGGCCGCCTTCGGAACACTGGCGCTCTTGCTCTCCACTATCGGTATCTACGGAGTTCTTGCCCGAAGCGTCACGTTGCGGCGACATGAGATCGCCGTTCGCATGGCCGTGGGGGCATCGCCGACAGACATTGCGTGCCTTATTCTCGTGCAAGGAGTTGCGATGACGGCTGGCGGTTCGTTAATCGGTGTTGTGATCGCATGGATGTCGGCCCCGTACCTGCGAAACCTCCTCTATGGCGTGACGCCATCCGATCCAGTGACTTACTGCAGTAGTGGTTTGCTCGTATTTGGCATCGCGGTCGTGGCTTGTAGCGGCCCTGCCAGACAGGCTGCCCTGACGGACCCGGCCCGGCTGTTCAGAGATGGAGTGTGAGCCAAAGGAGACTTTTCCAATGATGAAACGAGCAGTTATCTTTCTTGCCATGGTTCTGGCCGTTGGTTTGCGAGCTCAGCAGGGGAGGCCCGACTTTTCGGGTCAATGGAAACTCGATATGACCAAAACACAGACGCCCGCGGAATTACCCGGGATGGAGCAGACCATCGAGCACAAGGAGCCGTCGCTAAAATGGTCAACCAAAATCAGCAGTCAAGACGGCAGCGCCATGCTGCCGCCGTTCCTGATGGGAATCGCCGATCCTCAAGGGAATCTGATTACCGATGGCAAAGAAATAATGAGCACGGTCGGACCTTTTGAACGCCGGTCGCGATCGGAATGGCAAGGTCAACGCCTCGTCACAACATGGAGCGTCAAGACGCCTCAAGACCCGCCGCACGGGAAATGGATCCGTTCCCTCTCCGCCGACGGGAAGACCCAGACAGTCGATATCGAATTTCAATCGGAGATGATGGGCACTGTTCAAGCGCACCTTGTCTTCTCAAGAAGATAGTTCCGGGCGAGCCATTGAGGAACTTTCGGGCTGCGAGAACTACCGTCGTTCCCTGACGCGCCGCTTTCCCTACGCCATGAATTCGTGGGTCGATTCCGGCTCCGGCAACTTGGCAAGTGAGTGATTGAGCGCAAGTTCGAGGCAGCGGAAGGTGCGGAAACGTAGGATTTTCTCATGGTGACTTTAGCCTTGTTGTTCAGACCCTCGACAACTCCGCTGTTCAGGATCAGTTCGCGGTGTTGGTGCAGCGACCGGGCGATCTTTTTCATGGGCTCGATGCCTGACCCGACTCTGCGGCCCTCATACCACGCGTACGCTTCTGCAATGTCCAACTCTGCTTCTGGAGCGACCACCAACTCAGCGGGCATAGTGGGCTCGTATTTTGAGCCTCACTTCGTCCCAGCTCGCCCTGAATCGGGATTCTTCAACAGGTTTGCCTTCCTACGCGCCAACTCCTGCTTCTGCCAATCGTGGACCGGCACGGTTTCCGGCGCCGCTGCAAGATCGTCCCAAAGATCTTCAACAAGCTGAAGCTTCTCGGACGGGCTGAGATCGAAAATCGACGTTGGATTCATGCGGGTTTCCACTTACCGATTGTCTCAGATCGGCTGGCCGCCGACCCCGCGCCACCCCCAAAATCGCCGGTCCCATTTATTTTCAACAATCATTCACTGAAAACAGACCACTTACGCCGACCCTCCCTAAATCCGCATTCCGTCAGATGCCAAGATGCAGACAGATGAAGAGCAACGCGCGCAAATCCGCCAATACAAACCACCGCGGGACACTTCTCCCAGCTCGTGCCGGCCAGCCCGGAGACCCCGGCACGGTGGCTTCGTTGTCTAAAACTAAGTCGTTGAAAAATATAGGAAATTACCCCATAAAAAAGGCAGAATTTTTCACGAGCGAACCCAACTTAAAGACACCGATCAACCGGCATTCACCCCCGCCGCCCAGCCGCCCGTTTCCAAAACGCCCGCAACTCCGGGACTACACTAATAGGATGACCCGCCTTGCTCCCGCAGCGGTTTTGCTCGCAGCGCTGCTCCATGCCGCGCCAACCACGCCCATCATGCCCTTGCGCGACATCAAAGCGGGCATGCACGGCATCGGCAAGACTGTCTTCGAAGGCGACCGCATCGACGATTTCCAGGTCGAAATCCTCGGCGTTCTCGAAAATACCGGCCCCAAAGAATCGCTCATTCTGGCGCGTCTCTCCGGCGGTCCCCTCGAGCACACCGGCGTCATGCAGGGCATGAGCGGCAGCCCCGTCTATATCGATGGCAAACTCGTCGGCGCCGTGGCCATGGCCTTCCCCTACGCCAAAGACCCGATTGCAGGCATCCGTCCCATCGAAGAAATGTTCCGCGTCGACCAGATGGCGCCCGCCCGTCCCACGCCCGCTCCCAACAGAGCAGCGCGCCTTACCTCGCCCATCGATCTGCTCCCCAAACGCGAAGCCGCCGGATTCGGCGACACCCGCATGGTCGAAGTCGGCACGCCCATCTCGCTCAGCGGTTTCACCCCCGCCGCCGTGGAACAGTTCGGTCCCAAAATGCGCGCCCTCGGCCTTGAGCCCCGCCAGGGTATTTCGCTCGGCGGCGCACCCGATCCCCACATGGGCGATCCTTCCAAACTGAAGCCCGGCTCCATGATCAGCGTGGAATTGATGACCGGCGACATGAGCGTCGGCGCCGACGGAACCCTCACCTGCATCGATGGCGACCGCGTCTACGCCTTCGGCCATCGCTTCCTCGCCGTGGGCCCCACCGAGCTTCCATTCACCCGCTCGGAAGTGATGACGCTGCTCGCCAACATCAATACCTCGTTCAAGATTTCCTCGGCGCGTGAACTCATGGGCGTTATTTCCGAGGACCGCAACACCGCCATCGCCGGCACCCTCGGCAAGCGGGCCGATATGCTGCCCCTCGAGATCTCCGTGGCGCAGGACCAGAAGCCCCTCGACACCTACCGCATGCAAATGGTGAACGACCGTTTTCTCTCGCCCTTCCTCCTGCAGATGGCCGTCTTCTCCTCCATCGATGCAACTCAGCGCGCTACCGGAGCATCCAGCATTGTGGTTCACGGATCGGTCGAGTTCGAAAATTCCACCCAGGCCGCGCAGCTGGGGAACATCTACGCCGGCGACAACGGTTCCGCCATGCAGGCCGCCAATTCCACCGCCGTGCCGCTTTCTTATCTCATGCAGAGCGGTTTCAACGCGCTGAAGATCAAACGCATCGCCCTGCGTCTCGACGCGTCCAACACTAAGAAAGATCTGACTATCAGCGACGTGTATCTTTCACGCAAGGAAGCGAAAGCCGGAGATACCGTGGAACTTCTGACTCTGCTCGATGGAGAAAATGGAGTCGAGCTTTCGCGGACGGTCAAGTACACCATTCCGCCAGGCACCGCGCCGGGCACGCTCTACTTCACAGTGGCCGATGGAGGCCAGACCAGCATCGCGGAATTAAGGCAGATAGTAGCCGAAACCCCGCATTCGCCCGATCAATTGATCTCCACCGTGAATCGCATTCGGCCCAGCGACAAAGCCTACATCAGGGTATGGCGAGCCGACCCGGCCTACGCAGTCGAGGGCGAGGAGTTGACCGATCCCCCGCCGTCACTCGCCCTGGTGCTGGGCAGCACCCAAACCGTTTCGCAAAATCGTAATTCGAAAATCGCCGAAATCGTAATCGATCCAGGAGAGATGATGGTCACCGGCTCCAAGACCGTCCAACTGGAGGTCAAAGAATGACCCTCACTCACTCCTCCACACCCACCCCAGCCACTAACCCACCCACTCCCCTGGGCCTTGGTGGGACAGGTTTCCGACCTGTCCTCTTATCTTTCCCGTTTTTATTCCTACTGGCCGCCCTCCCCCTAACCGCCGCCACGGCAACCACCTGGGAAATGACCAGCTTCACCGACTTCATCAAAGGAAAATTCGACGGAGTCTCCTTAGGCCGCGACGGCCGCCTAACCCTGGCCCCAAAACTGGACACCTTCTTCGCCTCCGAACAACCCGTAATCTGGAGCGTAGTATCCGGACCCGATGGAGCCCTCTACGCAGCCACCGGTCATCGAGGCCGAGTCTTCCGCATCGATCAATCGGGAACTCCGAGAGTAATCTGGACCGCCGACCGTCCCGAAGTCTTCGCCCTGGCAGCCAGTGCTGAAGTACTTTACGCCGCCAGTTCCCCCGACGGAAAAATCTATCGCATCCAAAACGGCCAGGCCACCGAATACTTCGATCCCAAAACCAAATACATCTGGGCGCTGGCGCTCGCTCCCGATGGAACCCTCTACGCCGGAACCGGCGACGGAGGCCGCGTCTTCCGCATCACCGGACCCAACCAGGGCGAAGAATATTACGCTACTGGCCAAAGCAACGTAACCGGCCTGATGATTGACGCCCAGGGCCGCCTGCTCGCGGGCACCGAGCCCAACGGAGTCCTCTACCGCATCACCGCGAAGAACAAGGCCTTCGCCCTCTACGACGCCAGCCTGCCGGAGATCCGCGCCATCGCAGCCAATCCCGATGGAAGCATCTACGCCGTGGGCCTGGGTGGAGCGCTGGCGAAAAAGGTACAAGCCGCCCTGCAAGCCAACCAAACCACCCAGCAGGACAACGGAACTGTAACCACCAGCATCACTGTCACAGCCGACGCGGGAGGAGATCTGAAGCCCACGCCGCCCGAGCCGGCCAAGCCCCAGCAGGCCGCACCGGTTTCCGCCACGCCGGCCGTTACCACCACGGCCACCACCGGAGCCGTCGATCTCTCGAACATCGAAAAAAGCGCCATCTATCGCATCAACCCCGACAACACAGTCGATACCGTGTGGAGTTCCAAAGAAGAAAACGTCTACGATATTCTCCCCGCCGCCGATGGCCAGCTTTACTTCGGAACCGATCAAAACGGCCGCATCTACCAGCTTTCACCGGACCACAAGCTCACCCTCGTAGCCCAGACCAACGAATCCGACGCCGTGCGCCTGCTGCGCTGGAACGGTGCCTTGCTCGCCGCCACTGCCAACATGGGCAAGATCTATCGCCTGGGCGCTGCGGGAGCGCGCGGCACTTACGAATCCCCGGTCTTCGACGCCGGCAGTGCGGCCCGCTGGGGTAAATTGCGCTGGCAGGGCGAGAACGGAGCGGGTTCGATCGCCATGCGCACCCGCTCCGGCAACAGCATCCGTCCCGACAACACCTGGAGCGATTGGTCGGAGCCGCTGACCCTGGCGTCGGGCGCCCCGATTACCAGCCCCAACGCGCGCTTCCTGCAGTACAAGGCCGAACTGGCGGGGATCGGTGCGACCATCGATAACGTCAGCGCCGCCTACCTTCCGCAGAATAATCCGCCCATCGTGCGCTCCATAACCGTGATAGCCCAGCCCGCCGCCACGCCCGTTTCGAAGAGCGCCACGGCATCGGGCAGCGCCGCCTACAGCATCACGGTTACGGATACAGGGGACGCCGCGCCCACCTCATCCACAGGCACGCCGACGCAAACGCTCTCGCGCGCCTCCGCCCAGCAACTGATCATTGGCTGGCAGGCCGATGACCCCGACAACGACAAGCTCGTGTATCAACTCGATTTCCGCGGAGAAGGCGAGCGCGAGTGGAAGACACTCCGCCGCAACCTTCACGACACCACCTATACGATCGACGGCGATGCGCTCGCCGACGGCCGCTATTTCTTCAAAGTAACGGCTTCGGATCGGGAGGCGAACCCACCGGGCACGGCGAAAGAAGCCGAACTTGTGAGCTCACCGGTGCTCATCGACAACACTCCGCCGCTGATCCACATCCAGCAGCAAAACCGAACTGACATCGCGTTCGATGCCCAGGATGCCGCCTCCGTGCTGCGCCGCGCCGAGTGGTGCATTGACGCCGGGCCATGGACGCCGATCGCCCCCGTCGATGGCATCCTCGATTCGCCATCCGAACAATTCCGGCTGCATCTCGATAACGTGCCGCCGGGCGAACATCTGCTCGTAATCCGTGTCGTCGACAGCGGCAATAATACCGGCCTCGCCAAGGTGATCCTGCACTGAAGCCCGGCCCACAGAAGACCCTCGAAAGGGTGCTCTCGAAAGCCGGCCTCGGATCGAGAACCCAGGCGCGCAGCTGGATTCATGAACGCCGTGTGCGCGTCAACGGCAAGGTGGTCGAGAACCCCGATCACTGGATTGACTTTGCGCGCGACCGCGTGGAGTTCGATGGCAAGCCGCTCGAAACCCGCCGTCGCGTCTACGTGTTGTTGTACAAACCGGCTGGCTACATTACGACCTTCAAAGATCCGGAAGGACGGCCGACCGTTTACGATCTGATCGCTGAAGTGGAAACTTTCGTGTCGCCCGTAGGCCGGCTCGATCTCGATACCAGCGGGCTGCTGATCCTGACCAACGATACCCAGTTCGCCGAGCGTTTGACGAATCCGGATCACAAGATCCCGAAGACGTATCTGGTCAAGTGCGCGGACCTGATCGGCGATGAGGCGCTCGATCGGTTGCGTCACGGAGTTGAGTTAAGCGATGGCCCGACGCGTCCGGCCCACGTCCGCCGCGTACGCGATGCGGAGAGGTATTCGCATATCGAGATCACCATCACCGAGGGCCGGAATCGCCAGGTCCGCCGCATGGTCGAAGCTATTGGAAGTAAGGTGTTGAAGCTGGTGCGAACCAGCATCGGACCCATTGAAATCGGAGATCTGAGAATCGGAACCTGGCGCGAACTGACCCCGGAGGAGGTCAATCGGTTGAGCGGGAACTCCACGAAAAGAGCACAATCCCGGTCGCGACCGAGACGTTGAGGGAAGCGATCTTCCCCGCCATCGGGATCCGTACCAGCATGTCGCAGTTCTTCTTGACGAGTTCGTGAAGCCCCTTACCCTCGGCTCCCATCACGACCACGGAATGCTCGCTCCAGTTGACTTGGTTGTAATCGGTTTCGCCGCGCTCGTCGACGCCGTAAATGAAGTAGCCCATGTCCTTCAGAGAGCGCAGCGTCTGGTTCACATTGCCGGCGCGCACGATGGGCAGGTATTCGAGAGCGCCGGCCGCGGCCTTGGCGACAGTGTCGGTCAGACCGACGGCCCGGCGCTCCGGAATGATGACGGCACCGGCCCCGGCCGCATGGGCGGTACGGATCACCGCGCCCAGATTATGGGGATCTTCCACGCCGTCGAGGACCACCAGCAGCTTCGACTGCGGAGCGACGTCGTCCAGTTCCGCATACTGCTTAGCCGCGCCCAAGGCCACGACTCCTTGGTGGGACTTGGCGCTCGACAACCGGTCGAGTGCCCCGCGGTCCTCGAAGCGCACCGGCGTGCCGGCCTCACGCGCCAGAGTGACGACCTCCTGGATCCGAGGTCCGGCCAAGCCCTTGGCGATCAGCACACGCTCGAGTGGGCGCTTCGCCCGCAGGGCTTCGACAACAGGGTGAATTCCGATGAGAACGGCCAAGTAAGATTATGGCGCGGTCATATTGACTTCTTTGCCTTCGACCGGAATGCCGAGGCCGTTGCTGAACCGGTTGGTGAAGTTGGCCAGGGAAACGATCAGCGTCAACTCGACCAATTGTTCGGTGGTAAAGAGCTTCCAGAGCGTATCCTGGGTATCGCCATCCGGTTCCGCCTCGCGGGTCATCTCGCGCGCGTAGCGGAGGGCCATGCGTTCCCTGGGTGTGAACCCCTGATCCGTCTCATTCTGGATATCTTCAATCTCGCGGTCGGTAATTCCCGCCTCCCGAGCTGTCACCTCGTGATGCGAACGGCAGTATTTGCACTCGTTGACCATCGAAACCGCCACGTAGACCATCTCCT
Organism: Terriglobia bacterium; assembly: GCA_963719785.1. Taxonomy (GTDB): domain Bacteria; phylum Acidobacteriota; class Terriglobia; order Bryobacterales; family Bryobacteraceae; genus BOG-234. Next base: position 157,095 of record CAVRCX010000009.1, on the reverse strand, counting down.
TCAGCCGCCGGTCGAGGGTGCCTGTGCCCATGATGTCGGTATAAAGACGAGCGAAGTCCGCCATGGCCGCAGGGCGGTAGGCCATAGTGCGGAAGAAGTTGCTCGGTCCGATCTGGTTTTCCAGCTCCGCCAAAGCCGGAACGCGGGTTGGGTCGATTTCCTTTACTCTGAACGCCATAACGTTTAAGCGGCACGCCATAATCCACACCGGCCGGTTGGTTGTAACGGCCGTCACAGTTCGCACAGAGTACCGCGTTATACTGGGCTTGTTGCGCGCCCGTAGCTCAGTTGGATAGAGCGTCTGGCTACGAACCAGAAGGTCGCATGTTCGAGTCATGCCGGGCGCACCATCTAACCTGACTCTACGCACCCGTGGCGGATCGTCACAAGGGCGTTGGTAGACTCGTCAGTCGGGACTCCTTCGAAAATCTATGAACCTTGCCCACTTGCATCTGCTCCTCAATCATTTCCCGACGGTGGGGATGATCGTTGGGATCGCCTTGTTTGCCGTCTGCCTGATCTCCCGCAACGAGCACCTGGTGCGGCCGAGCCTGCTGATCTTCTTCGCCATCGCGGTACTCACCATTCCCACCTACGTGACGGGTAATTCAGCGCAGCTGGCGATCTGTAAAGTGCAGGACAAGATGACCGATCCGTGTAAGGACCCGAACGTCTCGCGAGCGCTGATCGAGGCGCACGAGGCGGCGGCTCTGCCCGCCTTTGTCGTAATGATCGTGAACGGCGCCCTTGCCTGGCTGGGGCTCTGGCAGTACCGGAGGTCGGGGCGCGTTCCCAAATCGACGCAGTTGGTCGTGATGGCGCTCTCGGTAATTGCGTTCGGCCTCATGGCAAGAGCTGCGAACATGGGCGGCGACATTCGCCATCCGGAGATTCGCGACGTTGTCCAGGCTGCTGAGGGGGGCCAGCCTCTGGCACGGGCCTACGGCGACTTCGTGCAGGGCATCAAGTCCGGCTCGCGGTGGGTGTGGGCCACACTACAGACCCTTCATTTCATCGGCATGAGCCTCATGTTCGGCGTGGCGCTGGTGGTGGATCTGCGCATTCTCGGGATGATGAAAGCCGTCTCGTTTGCCGCCTTGCATCGCCTGATCCCGTGGGCCATCCTCGGTTTTGGCATCGACCTGCTGACCGGAATGTCTTACTTTGTAGGCGCGCCGTGGCAGTATGCTACCAGCGTAGTCTTTGAACTGAAGATAGCGCTGATCGTTCTTGCCAGCGTGAACGTTCTCTACTTCACCATGCAGGATCGCATCTGGGCCGTGGCCTCCGGTGAGGATGCGCCTTTCACCGCCAAGGCGGCGGCCGGGTCGGGAATCGCAATCATGCTGGGAATACTCTACTGCGGCCACATGCTGCCGTTTTTGGGAAAGGCATTCTAATGGGATTCGGCCTGATAGTTACCGGAGTGGCGTTGGCCGTTACCGCGCTGGCCGCTTTGGCCGGCTGCCTGATCGACAGGAGTGAAGCCGGGAGTTGCGACGCCGAAAGCGAACTCGCCGAGGGGAAACAGCGATGAAAGAATTTTTCGAGTGGCTGGAGCAAACGCCGTTCAGCCAGTGGGTCATTTCAAGCCCATCCATCTGGGCTTATCCCACCATCCTTTACATGCATTCGGTGGGCATGATTACGGTGGTGGGCGTCTGCGCGGCCATCGATATCCGGCTTCTGGGCGTGGCGCCGCGCATTCCACTCAAGCCGCTCGAGCGACTCTATCCGATCATGTGGCTGGGGTTTACCGTCACTGCGTTGACCGGGCTGACGCTGACGATTGCGGACGCTTCCACGAAGCTTTATAACCCCGATTTCTGGGTCAAGATGGCCTTCGTGGCGGCTTCGGTGTGGCTGCTGCATTTGATCCGCAAGTCGGTGTTCAGAAATCCTGGCATCGATCAAACGCCTGTGCCTTCGTCGGCGCGGCGCCTTGCGTGGGCGTCTTTGTTCTGCTGGTTTGCGGCGATCGTAACTGGCCGCCTGCTTGCCTATCTGGGCCCGGTTTCTGGCGGCAGCGGCCTCAGCAATCACTAAATATGGCGACGCGGGCGCCCCGGATCGAAACACCGCGCCTCATCCTCCGCGAATGGACTGCCGCGGACCGCGAGCCCTTCGCGCGCCTGAACGCCGATGCCCGCGTGATGGAGCACTTCCCGAGCGTTCTCACGACGGAAGAAAGCCACGCAATGGCGGATCGGATCGAGGCTAATATCGAGCGGCGCGGGTTTGGGCTGTTCGCCGCCGAACTGCGGGCGACGGCCCGGTTTATCGGCTTTATCGGGCTTTCCGTTCCCGCGTTCGAGGCGCATTTTACGCCCTGCGTTGAGATTGGCTGGCGCATCGCTTTCGATTGCTGGGGGCAGGGTCTGGCCACGGAGGGCGCGCGAGAGGTTCTCCGCTACGGCTTGGACATCCTGGGGCTGCGGGAGGTTGTTTCCTTCGCGGTTACGGCGAATCTGCGCTCGCGGCGTGTCATGGAGCGTATCGGGATGACGCACGATCCAGTCGACGACTTCGACCATCCTCTTCTGCCTGATGGAAATCCGCTGCGCCGCCATGTTTTATATCGGACGCGGAAGATGCCATGACGCCGTGAGCCGGTCTAAGATATGCTTGAGAAGAAGCTTGGGACGCGGCACTGAATCGGCATGGATAATACTCAACTCTACCTCGCTATCGGGTTGCCCGTATTCGCCGTCATGATGGGGATACTGGCCAGCATGATCCAGATAACCGCGATCAACGCCCGTATGACAAGCCTCGAAACCACCATGAACGCACGGTTTTCCAGCATCGAGGGGCGCTTTTCCAGCCTCGAATCGCGTTTCGATACCCTGATCGGCAAGGTTGTCGAGATCGATAATCGCATGGGTCGGGTCGAGGCGTTGCTCGAACGCCACTGATGTCTCTCTCCCGTCGTCGGTTCCTCCAAACTTCACTCCCACTGGCTGCGGCGCCACTACTGGCCGCCAAGCCGAGCCGCACCATCGGCGTCCAACTCTACACAGTTCGCGGCACGCTGATGAAGGATTCCGATCACATCCTCAAGACTATCGCCGCCATCGGCTATAAAGAGATCGAGGGCGCCGGGCGGTCCGATTTAATTGCGCTGATCCCGAAGATCAACGATCTCGGTATGAAGGTCATCTCCTGCCACGTCGAGACGCCGCTCATCACAGGCGACTGGGAGAAGTATAAAAATCTGAAGCCGGTCCCGCTCGAAGAGGCGATCGAGAGCCTGAAGAAAGCCGGGCTGGCGTACTTCACGATGGCGTACATCCAGCCGCAGGCGCGCGGCGGCGATCTCGACTTTTACCGTATGACCGCCGATCGCATGAACCACGCAGCCGAGTTATGCCACAAGGCCGGTCTGCAGTTCGCTTATCACAACCATGCGTTCGAGTTCGCCGGTAAGGAAGGCGAGCGGCCTATTGACATCTTTCATGACCGGCTCGACAAGAAGCTGGTGGCGCTCGAAATGGATGTGTTCTGGGTGAGCGTGGCGGGGAACGATCCCATCGAGATGCTGAAGAAATGGAAGGGCCGCGTCGGGCTGCTGCACCTGAAAGACAAGGCGAAGGATGCCCCGGTGCAATATAGCGAAAGCGTGCCTCCCGCCGAATTTAAGGAAGTGGGCAGCGGGGTGCTGGATTTCCCCGCCATCCTGAAAGCCGCGCCGGCAGCGGGCGTGAAGCATTACTTCGTGGAGCAGGACCAGACTTCCGGCGACCCGCTCGACAGTCTGAAGAAAAGCTTCGACTACCTGCAAACGGTCTGATCGCTAATTTTCGAAAACGGACGCGACAGGAACGACCTTCACATCCTCGGGCCGCAAATGCAATGGCCAACCGGCGACGATTTTGTCTTCGTCCATCACTTCCTGCGGCTTGGGCGAGTTGTAGGCAATGGGAGTCGGCGCGTCGCCCGTAAGCTCGGCGACCAGTTTGCCTGTATCCTTGGCGACTCCCACGATGCGCACGTTATCCGCCCGCAAGTGCTTTTTGATTGCTGCGTTGACATCAGCCAGAGTCAGTTTGGCGAGGGAAGCCTTGACGTACTCGTTGTAATTCGGTATCCCGTAGTATGCGCTGTCGATGGCATAGCCTAACTCGTCCGACTTAGTCTTCATGAGGACGTTGACGAACTTAGTCAGGAAAGAACGGGTACGTTCGAATTCGGCCTGCGGGATCCCGTTTTTCACCATCTTGTCCAGCTCGAAGAGTGCCACGCGGAGGGAGAACGCGGCGGTCGGAACCTCCACGGGGCGTATCCAGATCTGAAAAATCTGTTGATGTCGCGCCAGGTTCGGCTCGGGTTCGAAGCGGAACATGCCGCGCGGGAAATATTCGATGTAGGCGTAGTCCCCATAGTTGAGTCCGCGCACTTCGCGCATACGGTGGAACAGTTCGCAGTCGGATCGATGCTGTCCCAGCCAGGACTGCATCACCAGCAGAGCGGGGAAGTCGGGATCGCCGCGCTTCACATCGATGGGGAAACCAAGCGACCAGGCCACAGATCGTGTGTCCTTCTGAATCAGCGTGACCTGGTTGTGGGTTATGACGGCGGGCGCCGGGAAATCGACTCGGTCCGGTGTGCCAGCGGGCAATGCCGCGAAGTCGCCCCTGACGCGAGCCGCGAAGCCGGCGGGATATCCTCCCGCCAAACCGACGATTAGATTGGCCTGCGTATAGTGCTGTTTATAGAAGCCCTGTAAATCGGCAATCGTCATGCCCCCAAGGGCGGCTACGGTGCCGAGATTTTCGTGGCCGTAAGGATGGCCCGAATAGATTGCGTTATAGAGCGCTTCTTTGCCCAGTTCTTCGTCGTTATTGCCGCGGAGACCCACCCGCAGGGCATTGACGGAATCGTCACGCACGCGCGCGAAATCGTCGGCGCGCCAGCCCGGGTGCAGCACCATATCTCGGAGCAAGCCGTAGAATTTATCGAGATTGTCGACATGCGTCTCGCCCACGAATGTCGTCATTTCTTTATCCGAATACACCTCGACGGCGGTCGCCATGGGATACATGGCATCGAGGATCTGTTTGTAAGTGAAGTCTTTCGTTCCCCCGCCGCCCAGCAGCGCGCCGGTCAGATGGGCCAGCCCCGGTTTGTTCGCCGGATCCGCCGCCGCTCCGGTGGTGAATACCAGGCGGATCGTGACGAGGGGCGACTTGCCGGGAAGTTCGACGATGCGCGGCTGGGCGAATGCGGCCGTGGCCAAAAGCAGAGACAAAGCTGCTTCCTTCATTTGGCGGATCCCGTCAGAGTAACCACCGTCCGCCCGCTTTCCACCAGATATTTGCGCGCCGCCTGGCGAATGTCTTCGGCGGAGAGTCTTGCGTACATATCGTAATAGCGGTTGACGCTCTCCGGCGTGCGGCGCAGCGCTACGTAGGCGGCCAACGTGTGCGCAATCGACTCGCTGCTGTCCAGTTGCAGGGCGAAATCGTAGCGCAGATGTTCTTTGAGATCCTGCAGCTTCTCTTCATCGATGGGAGCAGCGGCGAACTGCTGGGCGGTGGCGACGATCTGGGCTTCGACGGCGCCCAGATCGGCGGGATTTTTCACGCGCGCGACGATATCGAACAGCTCTGGATCGAGGTGTTCCGGCGGACCCGCACGCAGAACATCCACTTTTTGTTCCGCGATGACCAGTTTCTGATACAGCGGGGAATTTTCCCCGAAAGCCAAACGCGAAACTGCGTCAAGCGCCACAGTTTCTTCAGTGTCGTCGGACCAGGCGGGCCCACGATATGCCACTGCGACCCAGGGCAGCGTGGGAGACTGCCAGTCGACGTGCGCGGTGCGCGGTGCGTTTTGCGCAGGCTCGGCGGGAATCTGCGCCGTGTAAGCGCCGTGTTTCCAGGTGCTCCAGCGCTCGTCGATGAGGGTCCGCACACGCTGGGGGTCGACATCGCCCGCCACAATGATGGTGGTGTATTCGGGTCGGTAATAGCGGTCGAAGAACTGCCGGCTGTAAGCGTACTCGCCCGGCATGGCCTGGATATCCGCGAGAAATCCCATGGTGGTGTGCCGGTAGGAATGGGTCCGGAAGGCCGTAGCGCGCACCGTTTCACGCAGCCTCGAAGCTGGATTGGCGCTGTTCTTGTTGTACTCGCCAAGGACTGCGAGGGTCTCGGTGCGGAAGGCCGCCTCGTCATAGGCGAGATGCTGGAAGCGATCGGCTTCGAGCGACAGGATCTGCGGCAGATCTTCCTTCGAAAAAGTTGCGTGATAAGCGGTGTAATCGTCGCTGGTGAACGCGTTCGAGGCGGCGCCGGCATTCTTCAATACGGCGTCATACCGCTCGGGCGGAAACTCCGGGGTGCCGCGGAACATGAGGTGTTCGAACAGGTGAGCGAAGCCACTCTTGCCCGGTTCCACTTCATTGCGCGAGGCAGTTCCGACAACGATGTACAGCGAGACGATATTCGGGTAGTCGGTGGGGATGGTAATCAGGCGCAGGCCGTTGGGCAGGTCCTGCTGGACATAAGGATAGGGAAAGATTTTGCCGGCACCGGGAAGCGGCAGTCCGGCTGCCAGTGTCAGCAGCATGGTTAAAGCAAATCTTCCAGGGCCCATATGTTTTTTGATGCCCCGCGGGACGGAGTTCAGGCCGGGACGGCCATGGCTTCCAGTTCTTCCGGCCGCACGAATTGATAGCGTTCCATGGTGACGGCGATTTCGAACAAGCCGTTATCGGCGGCGGGTTTGTGGCTGCGCAACACCTTGCCGAGGCAGCGAATACGGACAGGCGGATTGCTGCCCGAGAGGGTGATTAAATACTCGATCTTCCCGCCCACTTCAACCGCGCTGCGGGACATGAAGCAAACGCCTCCGGAGCTGATGTCCCGCGTTTTCTCGGTGCGACTGACCCGCTGGCCGCCCAGTTGCAGGATGTGGAGCGGTAACTGAAGTTTATAGCGCTGAGTTCGGCGTTGTTCCAAATGTATACTCTAATGCGGTTCCCTCGCCGAATCAATGGTGAGGGCGAGATTAGTTTATCTCTTGTAAGCTAATCCACCTCCTCGATAAGAAACAGGCTATAAGTACTGCACGGACCACTCTGAACGAACTCATAGTGAACTCTGAGCTCAACGGGAATTCCGCGCCTCAGCGCCACCACCCGAATCAGTCGCTCCTGCGGTTCCGAACTGCTTGTATTCATGCCTTACAGATACACTGCCAGCCAGTGCATCCAGCCGCTGGAACCTGCAAACCATTGAATACTCAGTGAAAATACATTGAAGAAAGTTGTGACCCAGGAAATGGAGCAGGGGCAGATCGGAAACCTGCCCCACTCTTCTTCGGGATAGCCTTAGACCACTTTGACGAAAATGATGGCGAAGGTGTAGAGTGCCAGCGACTCGATCAGCACCAGGCCGAGAATCAGCGCAAACCGAATCGCCGCGGTGGCGCCCGGGTTGCGCGCCATGGCTTCGGCGGCGCCGGCCACAGCTTTGCCCTGTCCCAGCGCGCAGAGGCCCGAGGCGATGGCCATGGAGATACCGGAAGTAAACGGCACAGCCCAAGCCGTGCTCGATTGTCCGCCGCCCGTGGTCTGGGCAAACATGGGGATGGCGAGGAACATCATCGCCAGCATCAGGAAAAACATCTTGCTCTTCATTAGTTTCTTACTCCTCTTATAGAAATCGTCTTCCGGAGGTGGTTGCGTTCCTCGCCGGGGGGCGGGAGGCCTCACGCGGAAAAACGGCATTATGCCGGAACCGGATTAATGTTCTTCAGCGACCGCCCCCGCCACGTACATCATGGTCAGAAGCACGAAAATATAAGCCTGCAGCAAGCCGACAAACACGTGCAGCCCCATGAAAATCGCCGGGGCGATGAGATACGTGAGTCCCAGAAATACCAGGGTCACTTGCTCGCCCGCATACATGTTGGCGAAGAGACGGATGGTGAGCGACAGGGGCCGCGCCAGGTGGCTGATAATCTCGATGGGGATCATCAGCGGCACTAACCACCAGATGGGACCCATGAACTGCTTGCCATATCCCAACCCATGTTTCTTCAGCCCGATGATGTTGTAGTAAAGGAACGCCAGCAGCGCGCACCCCGCGGGGACGTAAACGAACTGCGTGGGACTCACGAACATGGGAATGATGCCGATCAGATTCGCGAGCAGTATGAAGATGAAGAGCGTTTCGAAGAAAACAACGTGGTGCGAGCTGCCGTGCCCTACCTGCTCTTCCGCTTGCTCCGAAATAAATCCGTGCACGAGCTCAAACACCTGCTGAAGCTTGCCTGGCTTGTCAACGGAGAGCCCGCTGCGCAGGATCAGGAACAGAACAATCATGATGGCGGCGACAAGCAACTGCATCACGATGAAGTCCGCCCAGGGATATTTCGGGTCCGCCGCGCTAAGGTGAAACAGCGCCAGCAAGGCGTTGCCAGGGCCTGCCAGATAAGTATTGAAGATCTGCGTCAGCCACGCTTCATGATTGTTCATAAGTCACGAGTTCGTATACAATTTCGAGCACCACGGCGGCCGGACACACGAGGAAGCCGCAGAACGCCGCAGCCATACTGAATCCAGAGTATCTGAGTATAACAAAGGCCCCCAGAATGAGGCCCGTAAACTGGATCAGCAGCCACGTGCCGGTGCCTCCGCCGGGCTTGGCCGTGCCGGCCAGCCGGGACACGCGATCGACGGTGCGCTCAACGATGCGCAGATTGATCCACGCGGCGATGGAACCAGCGAGGAATCCTCCGGCTGCCGCAAGGCCGAAGAATATACCGGCGATCGCGGTACCAGCCGCCGCGAGGAGTAGAATCCAGCGGGGTAGACGTGCGATGGCGTTCTCGAAAGAGAATCCCGCCGGCATTACGCGTCCTTGTCGAGATCGCGAATCAGCGAGATGAAGCCGGAGATGGTCCCCAGCACCAGAAATACATAGCGCAGCCAGGCGGTATGGAAGAGCAGATCGAGGCCGTAACCCATGGCATAGCCCACGAATGTGGAGATGGGCAGGATCAGCGCCATGGAGACGTATTTGCCGATGTTGCGTGAGGAGGAGGGGTCCATGAGGCTGCTACCACTCTATACTGAGACTTGGCAAAGCCATGAATTCACAACTTGCTGGGCAGAACACCGAAGCCGGCATACTGGCGCGTCTGATCCAGACTCGTCAGGACAATTTGTCGCGCGATGCAGCCAACTATCTTTTGTCCATACGGTTCGAAGATAACGACATAGCGAGGATGAATGAACTGAGCGAACTGGCTCGGAACGGAACGCTGTCCGCCGCCGAGGAGGCAGAGCTCGACAGCTATATTCATGTGAGCAATCTGCTGGCGGTGATGCAGTCAAAAGCCAGACAAGCACTGCGCGTCGCGAAAGAATAGCGCAGAGTGCATCCGGACACGATTCGCTATGTTCGGGAGCGGGCTGCCGGGTGTTGCGAGTACTGCCAACTGCCGGCCGTGTTACATCCGGCGCCTTTTCAGGTCGACCACATCATAGCGAAGCAACATGGTGGTGCGAGCGGCCTCGACAATCTGGCACTGGCATGCATTCACTGTAATCGGTACAAGGGACCAAACATCGCCGGGATCGACTCGGAAACGGGAGAGTTGATCCGCCTGTTTCACCCCCGTCTTGACGATTGGAATGGTCATTTCCGAAGGAACGGGACAGAGATTCAGCCGCTTACTCCGATTGGCAGAGTCACAGTCCGTGTCCTTTTTATGAACGACCCGGAGGTCGTGTGGCTGCGCTCGACGCTGGCACCGGAAGGCGCCTCCCAAATTCACTGAGGACTCACGTTTCGTTGGCCACGCCGCCCAAACCGATCCGGAACGGATCGTCCGCACCCAGCACTCTGCCGCGGATCACCTTATCCAGTTCGAGGAATTCCTGAATATCCGGATTATCCGATTTATACATATCGGCGGGGGGGCCGAAGAATGCCACCTGGCCTTTATTCAGGAATACGACGGCATCGGCCACGCGGTGCAGCAGATCCAGATCGTGCGTGACCACTACCGAGGTAAGCTGCAACTGCTCCTTCAAACGCAGCATCAGCAGGGTCAGATGGTCGCTCATGATGGGATCCACCATGGTGGTCGGCTCGTCATACAGGACGCACTGGGGCTGCGCGGCGAGCGCCCGTGCGATAGCCACCGCACGCTTGTAACCGGTTGAGAGGTCGGCGGGGTAGGAGTCGCGGGCCTCCCAGATATCGACCATGCGGAGCAGGCCCTCCACCACATCGTCTTTGTTTTGCGCGTCGTAGTCCTCGCGAAGTTCGAGAGAGAACAGGACATTCTCCGCCACCGTAAGCGAATCGAAGAGGGCGCCCGACTGGAAAACCATCGTCACCTTGCGGCGCACGCGATTCATTTCGGCCTCGTTAAAGTCCGTAATATCTTCGTGCGCGACGATTACCCGGCCCTGATCGGGCTTGAGGAAACCCATGATGTGGGCGAGGGTTACGGACTTTCCGACACCGGAGCGCCCGATGATGGCGACGGTCTGGCCGGCGTCGACATAAAAATTGGAGTCGACTAAAATCGGCCTGTCGAACGTCTTATAGACGTGCCGGAACTCGATGTAGTGGGGATACTCTTCAGCCATTCGTGTACTTTCGAAGATCTTCGGGCGTGTTCAGATTGGCGAACGGAGCGTCACTGGCCACTCGCACGTATCGTATCTCAAGGGACTGGAGGGCGTCGGTGACCTTACGGACTCCCGACTCAAGCGCCGCCCGGATCGACGCATGGCACCGCCGATGGTATACGGCACAGAGCGGCTCCCGCCGGCCATCGGCGTATTGGGGCAGCGCGCCGTCCGGCGAGCCTGCTTCATCTGGATTACATTCGGTGCAGGCGGCGAAAAGCTCGGCAAGCAGCGATGGATCGAGCGCGGGCATGTCGCAGGCGACGAGCAAATTCCAATCGGCTTCGGTCACACGCAGGGCGGCTTCAATGCCGGCCAGGGGGCCCAGGCCGGGGAACTCGTCCGCCACTACGGGTAGCCCCAGGACGCGGTATTTTTCCGGATCGCCCACTAATGAGACCGATCCGCAAACTTTTCCCACCTCGGCGGCGACGCGCAGCGCCAGCGGTTGGCCCTCGATGGGAACCAGCGCCTTATCGACACCCATGCGGCTGCTGCGCCCTCCCGTGAGCACCCATCCCGCTCGGTTTTTCGGGTCGAATTTGCGACTCAATTTATTCCGGATGTTACCATTGACATTAAAGATTCCGGGCAGTTTTCCGAACAAATTCGTGCGATATTGTTCTATACTCATGTTGGCCATGCCTGTCTTTGCGGCCTCTGCGGGACAACCTTCCACGCCTGCGCGCGTGAGCACGGTGGTGCGCGCCGATGAAAAATCGGGCCGCCTGGTGCGCGCGGTCGTGGTTTCGCAGAAGCCCGCGCCGCCGATCGCCCCAGCCGAACTGGCAGCTACGGTGGACCGGATTGCCGTCGAGCAGGGTGTGGAAGAATCGCTGGTGCATTCGGTGATTCGGACGGAGAGCAACTACAATCCAAACGCCGTGTCCCCGAAAGGGGCGCAGGGCATCATGCAACTGATCCCGGCGACGGCTAAACGTTTCGGCGTGAGCGATACCTTCGATCCTCAGGAAAATATCCAGGGCGGCGTTAAGTATCTGAAATTTCTATTGGATTATTACCGCGGCGACTATGCGAAAGCCATTGCGGCATACAACGCCGGCGAGGGCGCGGTGGATAAATACCACGGTGTGCCGCCTTACGCCGAAACCCGGAATTACGTATCCCGCGTGGCTAAGAATCTGACGGCGGCGCGGCAGCAGCGGGCGAGTACTGCCCCCCGGACGCCCGCCGAGTCGGGTAGAATAGCTGGATTGGGCGCTGTTAACGAAACATCAACGCAGGCTCCGACGTCTGTGGGATCTGACGGCAGGATTTATTACCGCACTCCATAGGGCAAATGTACAGGCGATTCCAAAGCGCGGCGGCGGTATTAATCCTCTTGCCCGCGATGGCCGCCGCGAAATCCGGCATAATTCAGGTTACAAGCGTCCGCGCCTGGTCGCATCCCGATTCGACCCGTGTAATTGTCGAGACCACCGGACCTTTCGAATACCGGGCCGACAACGCCTCCAATCCCGAACGCCTTTTCTTTGATGTTTTGCATGCTACGCCGTGGATCGCGCATAAGCGGTACGCTACCCAGCCTGTTAATGACGCGCTGGTGGTCCGGGTGCGGATTGCGGAGACGGCTCCGGGCACTACGCGGATTGTGTTCGACCTGACCGGGCCGGCGACATATAAAGTCAGCCGCCTCGAAGCGCCGGATCGCATGGTGATTGAAGTTCGCCCCAAGGGGGCGCCGGAGCATGCGGCCGAGCCGGTGTTCTTCTCCCCGTCGGTGCGCAGGCGAAGCGTGATTCTGGCGGTTAATCCGCCGCCGCTCGATGCGGCGCCGCTGGCTCCTGTCACCACGCTGGACTTTGCGATCAGGGCGGCTTTGGCGAAACCTCCGAAGGCCATCCGGAATGTTGCAGCCAATGTGTCGGTAGCCGCCGCGCCTGTAGTCGCCGCGCCGCAGCCGGTGCCTTACGATCCGCCCGCTCCGGCGCTGGCGCGCGAAGCTTCACGCGATCTGACCCCGCACGCTTCGGAGAACGGTACACGATCGCTAACCCGCGCCCTGGGCCTGAAGGTGAATCGCATCGTGATCGATGCCGGGCACGGCGGCCATGACGATGGCACCGTCGGCCCTAACGGCGTTCTCGAAAAAGACGTAGTGCTGGATGTGGCGCTGCGGTTGGCGAAGCTGGTCCAGAGCCGCATGGGCGCCGAGGTGGTTCTGACGCGCTCGGACGATACCTTCATCCCGCTGCATGAACGGACGGCGATTGCCAACCAGCGCAAGGCGGATCTGTTTCTCTCCATACACGCAAACTCGTCACCCGCGCCGTCGGTGGCGGGGACAGAGACTTTCTTCCTGAACTTCACCAATTCCCCGGCGGCCCTCGACGTGGCATCGCGCGAGAACGCGGGCGCGGATAAGAGCGTTGGCGAGTTGATGAATCTGATCCAGTCCATCACGCTGAACGACAAGATCACCGAATCGGAAACCTTCGCGCAGACCGTGCAGACCAGTCTTTTCTCCCAGGCGGCGAAATCGAACGCGGCTGCTCGAAACCGCGGTGTGAAGCGCGCTCCGTTCGTGGTGTTGATTGGCGCCTCCATGCCTTCGATTCTGGCGGAAATCGGGTTCCTGAGCAATCCGAAGGACGAGGCGAATCTGAACAAGCCGGAGTACCGGCAGAAGATCGCCGAAGCGATTTTCAAGGGCCTTTCGCAATATTCCCAGTCGCTGAGCCATTTCGAAGTGGCGCGCGACAGCAGTAAGGCGGAGAAGCCGGTCGGCGTTGGTTTAAATTAATTCCGAACGCGTCCGGGTCCGCGTGCCCCTGCGCCGAACTTTCCGCGTGATACGCTCGTATTAACTACTCAGAATGGCAGCTCAACCGCAATCCGCATCGTCCGCGAATGAAGCCAGTCCGGCCATCAACGCATGGCTATTGCCCGTGCTGGCGGCCTGGCTGATACCTGGCGCAGGACATTTCCTGCTTAAGAAAACCGGACGGGGCGCACTCATCTTCGCGTCGGTCTTCCTGATGTTTCTCTTCGGCATCTTTATGCGCGGCATGATGTTCACGCCGGAAAAGGGCGCCGACTACCTCAGTTCGCTCATCAACTACGGCGGCTTCATCTGCAATCTGGCGGCAGGCGCGATGTACCTGCTGACCACGATGTTCGGATACGCACAGCCCGACATGCCGGGCGACGTGCATGACTACGGGACGAAATTCCTGGTAACGGCGGGATTGTTGAATATCCTGGCCATGGTTGATACGTGGGAAATCGGCACGGGGAAGAAGGACTGATGCCGAAACTGAATCTTTCACACTTCGAGGCGGCTTTTCTGTTCTCTTTGTTCGTCTCGGTGGTCATGGGGATTACCACCAAGAAGACCAATCCCGACCGGCTGCACTATGGGGCATATTGCTTCGGCTGTTTCATGCTGGCGCTGTTCGCCATCGGATGGGCGATGAAACTCGGGCACGGGTAGTCGGAAAAGCCGTTCACAAAAATCCGCCATCCTTTTTCGTATTGTCTTCTATAACTTGCCTCCAGGGCAGGCTGAACGCTGCACTCCGGCAGTCTATCGTCGGGGCAAATGCAAGTTATTCTGGCTTACAAAAATTTCGCCGCCAATCGCGCGGTGAGTCATATCGGATTGGGCGTTACGGCGCTCAACGTCGCAAAAAGTCTGCGGGCCGCGGGCGTCGAGGCGAACGTTTGGCCCATTCTCAGCGCAGCGGATCTGCGCAATCAACTGCATAAAACGGCTGCCATCTCCCCCGTCAGTCACGTAGTCGTCTCGGCGCCGTGGATTCAGACGGCCGATCTGGCGCAGCTTTGCGCCGATTTTCCGGAGACGCGGTTCGCGGTCAACTGTCACTCGAATCTGGGCTTCCTGCAGGCCGATCCGAGCGCGATGCGCCTGGTTCGGGAAGGCATCGACCTGGAACGCTGTACGTGGAATTTTCAGATTGCCGCTAATTGCGACCGGCTTACACGATGGGTGGAGAAGGCCTACGCGGCACCGTGCCTTTATCTGCCGAATATGTACTATCTGGCTGGGGCGGCGCCCAAGCGCGCGTTGTACCAGGCCGGCACCCTGCGCATCGGCGCCTTCGGAGCTACGCGCGCCCTCAAAAACCTGATGACGGCGGCGGGGGCGGCAGTGGAAATCGCCACCGATATGCGAGCCGATCTGGAATTCTGGCTTTCGTCGGGCCGCAACGAGGGCGCGGGTTCCGTGATGGACGCGGTGCGCCAGATGTTCGTGGGATTGCCGCACGTGAAGCTGATCGAAAACGGTTGGCAGACATGGCCGCAATTCCGCCAGACGGTTCGCCATATGCATCTGCTGCTGCAGCCCAGCTATACGGAGAGCTTCAACGTGGTGACGGCGGATGGCGCGGCGGAGGGAGTGCCGAGCGTGGTGTCGGATGCCATTGAATGGGCGCCCTCGAACTGGAAGGCCCAGGTGGACGATGCGGGGCATATCGCGAAGGTGGGGGTGAGGTTGTTGCGCAGCCGGTGGGCGGCTCCGCGCGGCTTTGCGGCGCTCGGCAAGCACAACCAGCGGGCGATGCGCATGTGGCAGGGATTTTTGGATTAAGGGGCGGCGCTACAGTCCGGCGTACCAGTCGTAGCCGCGTTCGGCCCAATAGTCTTTGGGACGCGTGTCGGTGTATTCGATGCTGCCGATGCGCTTGATGTTCTTGATGCCGTATTTAACCGGGATAACCAGACGGAGGGGCGCTCCGTGTTCGTCGGTCAGAGGCGCTCCATTCATCTCATACGCGAGGAGCGTCTGGGGGTGGAGCGCGCTCGGCATGTCGAGGCCGACGTAGTATTCCGCATTCGGCGTCTTCATGCCGACGCACTCGGCCTTCTCGGAACCGGGGGCAAATTTTGCGGTGAAATCGGAGAGCCTCGCGCCGGCGAACTGCGTCACGACGCTCCAGCCCTCGACGCATTTGAAATCGATGGTTTGGTCATAGCGCGGCAACGATCGTATGTCGGCCATGGTGAGAGCCGTCGCCGGGCTGGTGGCTCCGAAGGCTGTCACATGCAAACGCCAGTCTTCGTTTTCGACATCGTCGTCGAGCCCGAAATCGCCGTTCTCTTTAAGATCGCCGACGGCCGAAGCCGGGTATGTCCTGGCCAGATGATCGTTGCTGTAGAGCGTGGATCGCACCACGCTCTCATTGAATCTGAGCACTTTGCGTAAAGACGGCGGAACACCGGCATCGTCCCCTGAGTTGAGCAAGGTCCAGCCTCCCGCAGCAGCCACCGCTCCGGCGCCGAGGACCATGAAGGAGCGGCGTGTACGGCGGGCGATTTCCTGCTCGGGGGTTAGAGCGCTTTTCGATTTCTCTTCAGTCGCCATGATTTGCCTCCGCTTGCGCCAGTTCAGAGGGCTCCTCGACTTCCGCCAGGTCGTACCCGCAGACCATGGAGCGGAAATTTGGCCATCCGGCGCGAACTACCTGCGCGATATGAATTACGAAGAATCCAAGGTAGCCCATGGTCAGCCAGAAATGTTCCCAGCGCGCCCATTCGTACCCTCCGGCGAGCGCAGTCAGCCAATGCAGTTGCGCGGGTTTGTAAATGGCGAGACCGGTGAGCAGGCTCAGCCCGCCCATCACCACAATCCCCGAATAGGAGAGGCGCTGTGCCGCGTTGTAACGGCCCTGCGGGGGAAGCGGCACCTTCAAGCCCATGTCATGCATTGCAACCTGGATGGCTTCGCCGAAAGATTTTCGTTCCGGCAGAAGTTCCCGCCATTCGCCCGAGACCAATGTATAGATCACATAGGCGAAGCCGTTGATGGCGAAGATCCAGGCGAAAAGAAAATGCAGCCCCATGCCGAGCGACAGCATTTCGCCGATACCGGTGATTTTGTAGAACCAGTCGGGAAAGAAATGGAAGAGCGTTATACTGCCCACGCCGATGCGATAGGGGTCGTAAGCCCAGTAGATGAGCAATCCGCTGAAGATCATCGCCGAAAGAATCGGGAAGTTGATCCAGTGGAACCAGCGCGTGGCCAGCTTGTGTTTTTCTTCGAGCACCGTCACAAAACGATTATCCCGCTTTCGGGCG
The DNA here is from genome assembly GCA_963719785.1 of Terriglobia bacterium. Lineage (GTDB taxonomy): Bacteria > Acidobacteriota > Terriglobia > Bryobacterales > Bryobacteraceae > BOG-234. The sequence goes on along the minus strand of CAVRCX010000009.1, from coordinate 140,384 downwards.
TCTTTATTCCAGCCGTTCGCGCTATGCTGCTCTGAGTGGACGCCATCCCCAGAGTTGCCTTCTTTACAGATACGTTTCAGGAAATCAACGGTGTAGCGCTGACCAGCCGGGAATTGACCGGCTTCGCGCGCCGCCATAATTATCCTTTTCTCTGCGTTCGTGGAGCGACGGAAACGCGCGATTATCCGGACGGCGCCGTCACCCATGTGGAACTCACGCGCGGCCCGCTTGCATTCGAACTCGACCGCGGGCTGCGTCACGACCCCGCGCTGTGGCGGATGCTGGGTTATGTCACCGGCATAGTCGAGCAGTTCAAGCCGGACATCATTCACGTGGTGAGTCCTGGAGACGTGAGCGAGATCGGCGTGTTCATTGCGCGCAAGTTGAAACTGCCGCTGGCTATCTCCTGGCACACCAACCTGCATGAATTCGGCGCCATGCGGCTCGACAAATTACTTTGGTGGATGCCCGATGAGACGCGCAAAGGAGTGGTGGCTTTCAGCGAAGAGCAGATGTTGAATCTGGTGCTGGCATTCTACTCGCTCGGCAACGTGCTCTACGCGCCCAACAACGAATTGGTGCAGATGCTGCGCGAACGCACCAATAAGCCCGTGTTTCTGATGAAGCGCGGCATCGATACGCAGCTTTTTAATCCCGCGAGGCGAACTGTCGACGATGGCATTCTGCGTCTCGGTTACGTGGGCCGGATCACGCCTGAGAAAAGTGTGCGCTTTTTGCGCGAGCTGGAAGTGGCCCTGCTTGCGGCCGGCGTTCCTCCGTTCCGTTTCCTTGTGATCGGCGACGGCAGCGAACGCGACTGGCTGATTGAAAATCTGGCCGCCGCCGACATCCCCGGTATCGAGCGCGGGGAGGATCTCGCCCGTTCCTACGCCAACATGGATGTGTTTGTTTTTCCTTCGCGCACCGATACGTTCGGCAACGTAGTACTGGAGGCTTTTGCCTCGGGCGTGCCGGCGGTGGTGACGGATGCCGGCGGGCCGAAGTTTATCGTGAATCACGGGGTGTCGGGATTCGTCGCCCACAGCGAGGCGGAATTCATCGAGCACACCGCCAATCTTCTGCGCGATGCCGGATTGCGGGCGAGCATGGGATCGGCGGCCCGGGAGCAGGCGGCGCGAGAATCGTGGGACACAGTTTTCGATAAAGTTTACGAAGGCTACAGCGCCGGTTTCTTTACCGACGCGCCCGGTAAAATAGACAACGCATGAAATTAACGCTTCTCCTGCTAGCGGCCGCTGCGGCGTTCGCCCAGCAACAACCGGTGCCTTACAGCCATAAATTACATGCCGGCGATCTGAAGCTGAAATGCGCCACATGCCATCCGAATCCCGATCCCGGCGAGGCCATGACACTTCCGGCGCCCGCGGTGTGCGGCGGCTGTCACAAGGGGAAGTACGATCACGAGATTAAGTGGGCGCCGGTGTACACGATTCCCAGCTTCGTTTATTTCAGCCATCGCACGCACATCCAGGCGGGGAACACGTGCGAGGAGTGTCACGGCCCGGTGGCGACTCGTACGCAGCTCACACGGGAGAAAGACCTCACTATGGGGTTCTGCATGAATTGCCATCGTGAGAAGAACGCCAGTACCGAATGCACGTTCTGCCACGAGCAGCAGTGAAAGCGGGGCAGATCTGCCCAACAAGCGCTGAGCGCTAGTGGACGCGGCCAATTTTATCGAGCGGCCAGTAGACGAAGACTGCCTTGCCGTAAATGTCGGAGCGGTCGACGAATCCCCAGACCCGGCTGTCGTTCGACGAACTACGGTGATCGCCCAGCACGAAGTACTTATTCGGCGGCACCGATTCCCGGAGCATAGTCACGCGATCGCGATATTCCTCGGGAACGTAGCTCTCATCGAGTTTATTGCCGTTGACATAGACGGTGCCCTGCTGGATTTCAATGGAATCGCCGGGCAGGCCGACAATCCGCTTGATATAGGACTGCGAGCGATCCAGCGGAAAATGAAAAACCACCAGGTCGCCGCGCTCGATCGAGCCCACGCCCAGCTTGTACTCGTATTTGTTAATAAAAATACGCTCCTGGTCAGTCAGGCCCGGCATCATGCTGGTGCCTTCCACTTTGACCGGCTGATAGATAAATACGATCAGGACGACTGCCAGCACCACGGAAATCGCTACATCCCGCAGGAGTGACAATGCCCCAAGCCCGGTAACCGGCGCGACTTCGGAAGGGGGAGGAAGATTGGCGGGAATCGGCGATTCTTCCATAGGCGGCAAAATCAGGGACGCAATTGAATTATAAAACAGCTGTCGTTATGAGACAGCGTTATGAGACAGCTATCGATTTAGACGGATGGGCGCAGGATTTGTCACCGGGCAGAGCGGCGCAAATGGCCGCGGCGATGGAGCTCAGCGGCAGCACCTGGCAAGCCGCGCCCAGATCGATGGCCATTTTAGGCATCCCGAAGACCACCGAACTCGCTTCGTCCTGCGCGATGGTATGGGCGCCGGCTGATCTCATTTTCTTCAACCCCTGTGCTCCGTCAGAACCCATCCCGGTGAGGATCACGCCGATGGCAAGCGGTCCCGCGGCCTCGGCGACGGAGGCGAACAACACGTCTACCGAAGGGCGTTGATAGCAGACCATCGGACCGTCTTTCACGGTAACGCGAAAAGCTCCGCCGTGCTTCCGGAGAACCATGTGGAAATTGCCGGGTGCGATCAGGGCCACGCCTGACTGAACCGGATCTCCATCCACCGCCTCGGCCACGCGCATGGGGCAGGACTTGTTCATGCGCTCGGCAAATGCGCGCGAAAAACCGGCCGGGATGTGCTGCGTGACTACGATGCCCGGTGTATCGGCAGGCAAGTTCATGAGCACGGTTTCGATGGCTTGGGTACCGCCGGTGGATGCCCCAATGGCGATTACCGCCAGGGGGTTCGCGGGCGCGTGCAGAGTCGTACGGGCGGCAGGTTGGGGTTGGGTGCTGTGCGCCCGAGATGCGACAGGGACGATGCGCGAGGCCGCCGCGGCGCGAATCTTTTGCGGCAGCGCAACTTTTAATTCCCCGACCGAATAGGGGCCGCCCGGTTTACCAATCACTTCAACCGCGCCGGCGTGCAACGCTTCGAGGCCGATCGCGCAGGAAGCCTGCGCCAACGAACTGATCACCACCACCGGCATGGGACGGAACACCATCAGCTTCTTCAGAAAGGTGAGGCCATCCATGCGAGGCATCTCGATGTCGAGGGTCAGGACATCCGGGGACAGCGCCAGAATCTTGTCGCGGGCGATATAGGGATCGGGGGCGGTGCCGACGACTTCGATATCTGTTTCTGCCGACAAAGCCTCTGTTAGCAATTTGCGAACGATGGCGGAATCGTCCACGATCAGAACCCGGATCTTTTGAGTTTCAGTCACGCTACGGTACCGAATGCCAGATAGAGCACGATGGCGCCCTCCGGCAGCTCGAAGCGGCAAGTCACGGGTGCACCAGTGGCGTAGTCCGGACCGGGGTCGTCCGCCGGGACGTAGATCGGGATGGGGGAGGAGAGGTCGAAAGCGGCATTGGCCTCGAGATCCGTCAGGACAGCCCCGCAGATTATGTTGGCGAGTTCCCCCGAAACCTCGGCGATCTGTGCGGGCGATAAGGCCTCTTCGTCTTCCGCGCCGAGGAAGTTGGCGGCCATACTCCTGCCGACCGGCTCGGAAAGGATGGCGCCGAATCTGCCCGGCGGCGAGCCCTCAAATGTCAGGGACGCGGCAATCAGTGGGCCCGCCGGCCTTTCCGTGCCGGTCGAAACCACGTCGGGCATCGTGAAAAACATGGTTTCAAGAGTCTGCTGCCCGGCGCATGCCAACAGCTGAAATACTTCCTGTTCATTCATGGTGCGACCCCCAGCAACTGTTCCATCCGCTCGCGCAGAACCTCCGGCGAGAAGGGCTTCTTGAGGTAGCTCTTGGCGCTGAGCTCCCTCATGCGCCGCATGCGATGCTCGCTGCCGTCGGTGGAGATGACCAGCACAGGAATGTCCCGCAGCCGCTCGTCCGCATCCAGACGGCGCAGGAACTCTTCGCCGTTCATCACGGGCATATTGACGTCGGTCAGGATAATGTCGACCCAATGCTTAGCGAGCAGATCGAGCGCCTCCTGGCCATTGGCCGCGAGGTGACACTCCCCGATCTCGATACCCGAGAGTTCGATCACGCGGACAATCAGCGCCCGCATTGCCGGAGAATCGTCGACCACCATCAACTGAAATGCCATACAAGATCAAAGCTCCCTTTCCGCCGGTGCGTCCGTGGAGCGCACGAAAAAACGTCCCGAAGCCATGTCGAGACGCACTGTCCGCGGCGTACTGCCGCCCGTTTCCTGCCCATGCACCAACACGCCCGCTTTCCAGAGAATTTTGCGCGCGGCCAGGCAATTGCGTTGTCCTATATTGAATACGCCGTCGGGGTCCATCACCTGCGCTCCCCCGGCCAGGTGCACGCGCAGCCGGCGCTTGTCGGCACCCTTCTGATAGGCCTCGCGAAACAGCATGGGGATGCCGCTGTCGGCATACATCCAGGGGCTCTTGCCCGTCTTGCGTGCGTCGCCCGAAGCCTCCGGCAGCATGAAGTGAAGCAGCCCACCCACCTGTGTGAGCGGATCGTAGACGGAGACGGCGATGCAGGAGCCGAGCGCGTAGGTAACCAGCACGTCTTCGGCATCGTTACTTACGCGGCAATCGGCGACACCGATGATCACGTTCACGATGGCTTCCTGTAGACTGCGGGCTTGATGTATTGGTACGGATGTGCCAGACCGGTGAGGCTTTCGGAGTGACCGATCAGCAGATAGCCGCCGGGTTCGAGGCATGCCGCAAGCCGGTTCACCAGTTGCGCCTGCGTTTCTTTGTCGAAATAAATCATTACGTTTCGGCAGAAGATCACGTGGAAGCGCTTTCGGGCCTCGAAGGTTTCCATCAGGTTGATGCGGCGGAATTCGACGAGGCGCCGGACTTCAGGCTTGATGCGATACCATCCTTCCCACCGCTCCGAGCCACGCAGCAGGTACTTGCGCAGCCATTCCTTGGGGCATCCGCTGAACCGGTCCGCCTGATAGGCGCCCCTGCCGGCGGTTTCGAGCACTCGGCTGGAAAGGTCGGAAGCGAGAATTTCGATGCGGGCCGCGTCCCCCATGCCGAGCTCTTCGAGAAGAGAAAACGCGATGGTGAATGGCTCTTCGCCGGTGGAGCAGGCGGCGCTCCAGACGCGGATTCCGCCATGCAGGTCGGGCAGGATCGTTTTGCGCAGAAAATCGAAATGGGTAGCTTCGCGCAGAAACGACGTGAAGTTCGTGGTGAGCGCGTCGAGTAATGCAGTTAGTTCGAGGCCTGTCGCGTCGGCAACCACGTGCCGGTAGTATTCGTCGAAGCTCGCGAAATTCCCCTGGCGGATTTTCTTGCCGAGGCGCGCCTGCACCAGTTGCTGCTTCCCGTCTTTGAGCTCAATGCCACAAGTCCGGAAAGCCAGTTCGCCGATCTTGTTGAATTCGGCGGGCGACAGGACCTCACTAGTGGGATGGGCTGCCAAAGAGCGCCTCCACATCGAGAATTAATCCAACCCGTCCGTCGCCCAGAATGGAACCGCCGGCGATGCCAGGGACGTTGCGAAAGGTTTCGCCCAGACTCTTGATGACGACTTCCTGTTTTCCGATCAACTCATCGACCAATATGCAGTAATTTCTTTGCGTGCTTTCGACCACTACCAGCACGCCGCCGGCGGGATCCTCGGAGCGGGCTTCAAGACCGAATCGGGAATGCAGCCGAAGAATAGGCAGCAACGATCCGCGCACGAGAACCATTTCGCCGCCATCCGGCACCGAGGACAGCGATCCCGGGGCCGGCCGGAACATTTCCTTAACGGCGAAGATGGGGATGATGTAGCGTTGATCCCCCACGCCTGTCACGAGGCCTTCGATAATGGCGAGAGTCAATGGCAACTTAAGCGTGAACGTGGTACCGAGACCCGGGGTAGAGGCAATTTCAATGCGGCCGCGCAGTTTTACGATCTGCCTGCGGGCCACGTCCATGCCTACGCCGCGCCCGGAAACGTCGGTCACCTGCTCGGCGGTGGAAAAGCCGGGTTCGAAGATGAAGCCGAAGACTTCCTGATCGGAGAGGCCGTCGCCGCCTGCCGTCAGACCGCGCTCGCGGGCTTTCTTAAGGATCTTCTCCCGCACCAACCCTCGGCCGTCGTCGGAGATACCGATATTGATGAAGCCGCCCTGGTGCCAGGCCTTCAGTTCCAGGCGGGCGGTGCCATCCTTGCCCGCCGCGATACGTGCCTCCGGGGGCTCGGCGCCATGATCCACGGCGTTCCGCACCATGTGCATCAGGGGATCGGCCAACTCTTCGACCATGTTGCGATCCAGTTCCGTGTCTTCGCCGCTGAGCTCCAGATGCACCTGCTTGCCGGATTTTTTCGAAAGATCGCGCACCAGGCGTGCCATGCGCTGAAACAACTGGCTCACCGGATGCATCCGCATAGCCATGGCAACACGCTGCACGTCGCTGGTAATACGGGTTAGCTGGGCCAGATTGCGCGTGAGCCTGGAACCGTGCAGGCCGGACATTTCCGGATCGTGGCGGATCATCGATTGCGCGATCACCAGTTCGCCTACCATGTCGACCAGAGCGTCGAGCTTGCCGGTGTCGACTTTGACCGATCGCGGTGTACTCGCCGGTTCCTGGTTGGCGGCGGCGGGGATTGGCGCCGGCGGTTCCGCTACAGCTATTGCCAATTGCGCCAGATCGTCAGCGCATTGGACCGGCGAAAGCGCCTGTCCCACATTTCGAATGCGGGCGATTAAAGGTTCTGCACCGTCGGTGTTTTCTTTGCCCGCTTCGATGCCGAGCAAACACCGATTCATGTAGTCGGCGCTCTGCAGAATAATATCGACCATCCGCGAATCGACAGGCACCTTCCCGTTGCGGGCGAGGTCGAGCAGCGTTTCCACTTCATGGGCGAAGTGCTGAATGGCGGGAAAGTCCAGAAATCCGGCTAATCCCTTGATGGTGTGGAATCCGCGGAAGATGGCGTTGATGGCTTCCTTGTTGCCGGGATCCTTTTCGAGGGCCAACAGTTGCGTTTCTACGCCGGAAAGATGCTCGCGCGATTCCATGATGAAATCGGCGATCAGTTCGGGATCCTGGTTCAGCGCGAGAGCCGCCGGTCGTGTGCTCGCTACCGGCGATGCCGGCTCGGTCATCAGGGATTGCATGCGGGAGACCATGTCTCGCCAGTCCGTTTCAGTGAATGCCTCAATACAGGCGACTTCGGCGACAGCCGTCATGCCTGCGGATTCGGCATGCCGTCGAACCTGCATCAGCAGCGGAGAGAGCTGCTGCATTTGCGCGGGGGAACCGAGGTCGCGAAGCGCCACATCGAGAGCCAGCGCCGCAATGCTTTCGCGCAGCTGAACGAGTTGGTCTTCCGTGCAATCGATAGGCATTGTTGTCAGAATTCCCGGAATTCGCTGTCGTCCAGGGGGAACTCGGCCGGAGTTCGCGTCTTTACCGCGGCCGCAACCGGTGTGCGCGACGAAGCCACGGCAATCTTCGACCGCGGGCTGTTCCGAACCGGGACTTTCGCCGCCGGTTTGGCATGCCTTGCGGATGGCGCGGAACCGCCCCCGATCATGGCTTGAAGTTGTTCCACAACAGTTACCAGTGCTTGCGATTGCGCGTTGAGCTCCTCGCTGGCCGACGCGCTCTCTTCGGCGCTGGCGGCGGTTCTCTGCGTCACCTCATCCATCTGCGAGACGGCCTTCGAGATTTGCTCGATGCCCTGCGCCTGTTCCTTGCTCGATGCTTCAACCTCGTCCACGAGCGTCTTAACCTTGCCCGCGCCTTCGGTAATCGCCTGAATGGAAGCGGCTACTTCGCCCAGCTTCGTGCTGCCGTCGGCCGACTTCAGAATCGATTCTTCAATCAGCGCGGCCGTGTCTTTGGCGGCCTGGGCGCTGCGCTGCGCCAGATTGCGGACTTCGTCGGCGACCACCGCGAAGCCCATTCCGGCCTCGCCTGCCCGCGCCGCTTCGACAGCCGCATTCAATGCCAGGATATTGGTCTGGAACGCGATCTCGTCAATCACCCGGATGATTTTCGAGATCTTGCCGCTGGAGGCGCCGATCTCCTGCATAGAGGTCATCATGTCGGCCAGCGTCTTGTTGGCCTCGACGACGCGCAGATTTACGGCATTCATGAACTGCGCCGCCTGCTGGGAATTCTCGGAATTTTTGCGCGTCATGGAAGACATCTCTTCGCTCGAAGCGGAGGTCTCTTCGAGCGAGGCGGCCTGTTCGGAGGCGCCCTGCGCCAGAGACTGGCTGGAACTCGATACCTGCCCCGCCGCGCTCGACACCTGGCTGGCGCCTTCACTCAGCTCGAGGACTGCCTGCGTCAGAACAGTGGTGATTCCTCGCACGATGAAAAAGGCCATGACAGCCCCTGTCAGGGCAGAGAATGCCATGATCAGCACGGTCCAGAACATGGCCGATTCGCCGGCGGCGATAGCCGATTTACCGCTTTCCTCGCCCAGAAGGCGCCTATACTCGAGCAGTTCATCGATCACTCTGCCCTGTTGCTCTAATACCGAAGACGCGCCGTCCCAGCTCGCTACTGCTTCTTTGGTCTTCATGGCGCGGCTCAAGGGCAGGATTTCAGCCCACAGGCCGCGGAGGAGTTCGTGCACGGGCGCCAGCTTTTCAAAGAGCTCACGCCCCTTGGCTATCGTTATTGTCTTCTCGTAAGACTTCATCTCGGCCTGCAGTTTGCTTTCAAGATCGGCGATAGTTGCTTCGAGGCGGCTCTTTTGGTCGGGATCGACCGAAGCAACGTGTTCCAGCATGGCGATCTTTTGCGCTTTGGTGAATCCCTCGATCAGCCCCAGCGAATAGATGCCCGGCAGCGGCCCCTCGACGATGTAGTGAAGGTCCGTGTTCATGCCTCTGATCTTCAGGGCCGACACGGTCCCGAGGATGATCGTCAACGCGACCAATGCCATCGAGGCGAGGGTGATTTTCTTTCCGACAGTAAATGTTTTCATGTTCTTATCGCTGGTGAATTACGGCGTCCACTACTGAATTACGGCCTCGAGACTGTGGATCTCGTTACGGCTGAGAACCTGATCGATGTCGAGCAGGATTTTCACTTTCCCCTTGATCCTGGCTATCCCCAGGATGTAATCGGTGGCGACATCGGCGCCAAAGTCGGGAGTGTCTTCGATATCCCCGGAGGCCATCGTGACTACCTCGGAGACTTCGTCCACCACAATTCCAATCACGATCGGAGCGGACTCGCCGTGAACCTGGACGACAACGATGCAGGTGCGCTCGGTGGTGTCGATGCCAGGCAGCCCGAACTTCAGGCGCAGATCGATGACCGGCGTGACTTTTCCCCGCAGATTGAGTACGCCTTTCAGATATGGAGGTGTAAGGGGAAGGGAAGTGACGTCCTGCATCCCCATGATCTCGCGGACTTTGAGGACGGCGACGCCGAATTCCTCTTTGCCGACCATGAAAGTCAGGTATTTACCGGCCCGCGTATCCAAACCGGAAGCGGGCGCAAGAGTCGATTGCAAAGCGTTTTCTCCTCAGGTATCTATCGGCATTTCGCGCCGAATCTTTATATCCGGAGGAGGAAACAGTCGTTAAAAGGGGCAGCTGTTACCAGAGGCGGCAGGAATTCTGCCTGACCATGGGCTGACCGATCTTGCATCCGAAGGCCTGGCGGAACTCCGGCATATTCGAAACCACTCCATTGACGCGGAACTCGGCGAGGGAGTGCGGATTGGTCTGAATCTGCTGGCGTTTCAGCTCTTCCCTCTCGTTGTCGCACCAGATCTGGCCGAACGCCAGGAAGAAACGCTGCGCTTCGGTGAAGCCATCCTTCGCCGGTAACGTCTTGCCGGCCAAGTCGTTCATCAGCGCCAGCCAGGCCAGTCTCAGACCCCCGTTATCCGCGGTATTTTCGCCCAGCGTGAGTTTGCCGTTCTCATGCAATCCATCCGCGATGGCAAATGACGAATACTCATTTACCAGGCATTCAGAACGCTGTTCGAAGGCTTTGGCATCCGCCGCGCGTCCACCAGTCGTCCAGATCGCCTTTGGCATTGAACTGCCGGCCTTCGTCGTCGAAACCGTGCGTCAACTCGTGCCCGATCACGGCACCGATAGCCCCGTAGTTGGCGGCATCGTCCGATTGTTTATCGAAGAAAGGCGGCTGCAGAATACCTGCCGGAAAGTTGATGCTGTTCAGCGACGGATCGTAGTAAGCATTCACGGTGGGCGGACTCATGGACCACTCCGTGCGGTCGACCGGCTTGCCGATCTTCTGAATCTGCCGGTTGAACTCGAATTCGTTGGCGCGCATGGAATTGCCCAGCGCATCGCCGCGCACAATACTGAGCGCGGAATAGTCGCGCCAGCGATCCGGATAGCCGATCTTATTGGTGACGGCGTGCAGCTTTTCGATAGCCTTCTGCTTCGTCTGCGGAGTCAGCCAGGTGAGCTGCCCGATATCCTGGCCGAGCGCGGTTTCGATATTCTTCACCATGGCCAGGGTGCGCTGTTTGCCATCCGCGCCGAAGGTCTTCGCAACGTATGCCTTGCCGAGAGCCTCGCCAAGATCTCCGTCGGTGGCGTCGACGCAGCGCTTCCAGCGTGCTCTTTTCTCCTGCGCGCCGGTCAGATATTTTCCGTAGAAAGCGAAATTCTCGTCGTCGAATCGTGCGGGCAGCATCATGGCGTGGCTATGGATCAGGTGCAACGCCAGGTAACTCTCCCACGCTTCGAGGGTCTGGCTCTTCAGCAGCGCCTCCTGGCCTTTGAAGAAATCCGGCACGGCGACATTGAGGCTTTCCATCGGTCGGCGCCTGAATCAGCGTGAAATAAGCTTTCCAGTCGAAGCTGTCGGAAAGCGCCTCAAAGCCGGTGAGGTTCATCTTGTGGTAAACATTAGCGGGATCGCGGCGCGCCGTCACGTCCATCGATGCGGAAGCGAGCGCCGTCTCGATTGCCATGGCATCGCTGGCTTCCTTAGCCGCGGACGCCTCGGGTTCCCCCAGCAGGCGCAGGATGCGGACCATATGCGCGACATACTCTTTGCGCGTCTCCACCGCTTTGGCATCCTCGCGGAAATAATAATCCCGCTCGGGGAGTCCCAGACCGCCCTGATCGGCCTGGCCGATCACCATGTTGGAATTCTTGAAATCCTGGCCGGAGCTGAAATCGAAAAGGACATCCACTCCCATCTTTTGCAGGCGAGCTATCTCGGCCGCAAGATCCACCGGACCCGAGATGTGCGCGATGCGATCGAGTTCGGGCTGGAGGGGCGCCAGACCTTTGGCCTCGATGGTTTTCTCGTCCATGCACGACGCATAGTAATCGCCGATTTTTTGCGTATCGGCATCGCGGCCGGCTGGTTGCTGAGCCCGCCTGCTCAAGAATCTGCCGCAGGATAGTCTGGTTGCGCTCGATGAGTTCGCTGAAGCGACCCCACGAGGCCTGATCCGGCGGAATGGGATTCTTCTTCAGCCAGGTGCCGCAGGAGAATTGATAGAAATCGTCGCACGGATTGGTGCTTCGGTCGATTGCGCCCAGGTCGAAACCGGGCGACATGGTCTGCGCCCCGAGCAACGCGGCGCCGGCCAGCGCCAGCAATAATAAACGCATAACTCATTCTATTGCCCTGAGCGGCATGACAGTAAACTGAATGCGTGACGGCCCTGACATTTCCCGACGCGCGATCCACGGTAATTCGTCAGGTGACGGCCGATCTGGCGTTGTCGGCGACGGAAACGGTGCCGCTCGGGGAGTCCCAGGGACGTATTCTGGCAGAGGATATCGCAGCCGATCGGGATTATCCGCCGTTCGACCGTTCCGTCCGGGATGGATTCGCGATACGTGCCGCCGATGTTCCGGGGACCGTGCGGCTGATCGGCGAAGTCAGGGCTGGCGAAACGTTCGGGGGCAGCGTTGGCCCCGGCGAGGCAGTCGAGATCATGACCGGAGCGCCCGTGCCGCGGGGAGCCGATGCCGTGGTGATGGTGGAGCACTGCGTCCGGCATGCGGACGGGACCGTTTCCACTGAGAGTCGCTTGACGCCCGGGACGAACGTAGCGCCAAGGGGATGCGAAGCGCGATCTCAGACGGCCATTCTCACGTGCGGCGCCCGGATCGACTACACGGCGCTTTCCTGGCTCGCCACCACAGGCCACCCCCAGGTTCGGGTCTTCGCCAGGCCGCGCGTTGCCATTATTGCGACCGGCGACGAGATCGTGGAGGTTGACGAACAGCCCGCCGCGCACCAGATCCGCAACTCCAACGCCTGGTCGCTGGCCGCGCAGGTGGAGCGCGCCGGGGCCATTCCGGTTATGCTTCCGATTGCCCGTGACGTGCAGAGCGAAACCAGGCGCCTGATCGAACAGGGGCTGGAGGCGGATCTGCTCATCCTCTCCGGGGGCGTTTCGGCGGGGAAATACGATGTCGTCGAATTGGCGCTGGCCGATCTGGGCGCCGAATTCTTCTTCGACAGGGTATTGATCCAGCCCGGTCAGCCGCTCGTCTTCGGCAGGGCGAAGAACAAATTCTTCTTCGGCCTGCCGGGTAATCCCGGATCGACCATGGTGACTTTCGAACTATTCGCCCGCGCGGCTATTGAACTGACCGGCGGCGCAAGCGAAGCGCCCCTTCCTTTGACGTTAGCCCGCCTGACTCGCCCATTCCGCCATAAGGCCGGTATGACCCGATTCCTTCCGGCGCGCGTGGTTTGCGCCGAGGTCACGCCCCTCGACTGGCAGGGTTCCGGTGACGTCCCGACGCTCTGCCGCGCCAATGCCTTCCTGGTGGCGGATGCCGGTCAGGCCGAGTACAAACAAGGCGAAACCATCCCAGTGCTTCCAAAATGAGTAAACTCTCGCATTATGACGCCCAAGGCCAGCCCCGCATGGTGGACGTTGGCGGCAAGGCCGAAACCAAACGAACCGCCCGCGCCCACGCCTTCGTGAAAATGAGCAAGGAAGTGCTGGTGGCGCTGCCTGATAATCCTAAGGGAGATCCTCTGGCGGTGGCCCGCGTGGCGGGGATTCTGGCGGCCAAGAAGACCTCGGATTTGATCCCACTCTGCCATTCCCTGCCACTCTCGCACGCCGATGTGGCGATTACCATAGAAGCGGAGGGAATCCGTATCGTGGCCACCGCCGCCACAGTGGCGCAGACCGGAGTCGAAATGGAGGCGCTCACCGCAGCCTCTGTGGCAGCTCTGACTATCTACGACATGACCAAGGCGCTGGATAAAAGGATCGAGATCCAGGACGTGTACCTGCTCGAAAAGACGGGCGGTAAGAGCGGGGATTTCAAGAGGTGATCCGGGCCGCCGTCATCACGATCAGCGACAGCGCCCATCAGGGGACGCGGGAAGACCAGTCCGGTCCGGCCGTCGCTACCCGTTTGCAGGAGAAGGGCTTCGAAGTCGCCGGACGCCGCGTCATTCCCGACGAACGGGAGGAAATCGCCCGCTGTCTGCGTCAACTGGTGGAGCGCGGAAGCGCGCAGGTGATCCTGACAACCGGCGGCACCGGAATTACCCCGCGCGATGTGACTCCGGAGGCCACCCGTGACGTAATCGACCGGGAAATCCCGGGAATCGGGGAGTTGATGCGCTCGAAAGGCTTGGCAACCACGCCATTTTCCGTGCTGTCGCGCGGGTTGGCTGGAACCAAAGGCGGGGTGCTGATCATCAATCTACCAGGATCTACGCGCGGGGCGGTGGACTCGCTTGATGCTATTTTAGGATTGGTCCCGCACGTGCTGGACCTGATTAACGGACACACGGGACACACACCATGAAACTATCGAGGCTTGTTTTACCGGTCCTGTTGGGCGCAGTTGCCTTGGCCCAGGCCCCGCCGCCGCAGGCCAATTCCGACGCTATTGAGCTCGGCGACAAGATCTTTACCAGCCGCGTTACCAATATTGTGGCGCCGGTGCTGGTGACCGATCGGAGCGGCAACATCGTCGACGGGCTGGAACCCGCCCAGTTTCATCTGTGGGATAACGGCAAAGAACAGAATATCCACGTGGACGTCACCTATGAGCCGATCTCGCTGGTGGTGGCGATCGAGTGCTCCGCGCGTGCCGAATCCGTCCTGAACCAGATTAAGCCCTCCATGGGTTCCTTGATTCCGACCGTTATCGGTGCGCAGGGCGAGGCGGCCATCCTCAAGTTCGACGGCCGTATCATGCTGATGCAGGATTTCACCAACGATGCCGACAAGATCAAGGTAGCCGTCAACAAGATTAACGCCGGCAGTTCGGGAACCCGTGTGATCGACGCGGTGGATCGGGGAGTGTACATGCTGCGGCATCGCCCCAAAAACAACCGCAGAATCATCCTGGTGGTGAGTGAAACGCGGGATGAGGGCAGCGAAACGCGCCTGAAAGAAGCTTTGATCGACGTGAACATCGAGAACGTGCAGGTCTACTTCGTCGACATCAGCCAGTTGGCGGTGCGCCTGACCGAGAAACCCGATATCCGCCCCGAATATATCGATCCCACCACGATGAACGCCCCGCTCGGGATTCCGAACACGCCGACGACGGCGCAACAGAACTACGGGATGGAAAACAGGGTTCAGTTCGTGCCGCTTCTGAAAGAAATCTTCATAGATGCCAAGGGGATTTTCGTAAAAGATCCCGCCAAGCAGTTCTCCGTGGCGAGCGGTGGCGCGCAGTTTCTTTTTCTCAGGCGAAAAGGCCTGGAGGATGCCGTGCAGAAAATTTCCGAGGAACTGCACAGCCAGTACATGATCACCTACGCGCCGACTAATGGCTCAGAGGGTGGCTATCACACCATTGAAGTGAGTATCGAACGCAGCAATCTGATCTGCAAGACGCGACCGGGCTACTACATCGGCGGCGGCGCGCAGTAAGTTCTGACTGCGATAATAGCGTTTGAGACTTCAAAACCCCGGTCTGAGTCCTCGCGGGGTGGGGCGTGCGCAACGAGATTATCAAATGGCCCCACCTGATAAGAAACCTGCTTCCGAGCGGTTGCGCGCTCTGTGGCCAGATATCTGGGCTCTGGTGCGGCCCCGGCGCGGTCTGCTCTCTCTCGGCTTCATTCTGATCGTGATCAGCCGCCTGTGCGGGCTGGTACTGCCGTGGTCGACGCGCTATTTCATCGACGACGTGATCGGCAAGCACGACGCGTCGATGCTCGTGACGATCACGCTCGGTGTGCTCGCCGCCACCGCTATTCAGGGAGTCAGCGCGTTCACGCTGACCCAGTTGCTTTCCATCGAAGGCCAGAAGGTGATTGCGGAACTGCGCGCCAAAGTCCAGCAGCATATCGGCCGGCTTCCCGTCACCTACTATGACGCCAACAAGACCGGCCAGTTGGTTTCCCGCATCATGTCGGACGTGGAAGGGATGCGCAATCTGATCGGCACCGGCCTGATCGAGTTTATCGGCGGCTTGCTCACTGCGGCAGCGTCGCTGGTGATTCTGCTGCGTCTCAGCGCCGCCATGACGGGGATTTGCCTGGTAATCGTCCTCTGCTTCGGAGCCGCACTCAGCCGCGCCTTCAAGACCATCCGTCCCATCTTCCGCGAGCGCGGCAAAATCAATGCGGAGGTCACCGGGCGCCTTACGGAATCCCTGGGTGGCGTGCGCGTTATCAAGGGGTATCACGCGGAAGAGCGGGAGGCTAAAGTATTCAACGCCGGGGCGCAAAGGCTGCTGGCAAACGTCAGGAAAAGCCTGACCGCGATGTCGCTGATGTCGCTCTCGGCCACGGTCCTGATGGGCATCGTGGGAGCCCTGGTAATGTATGTCGGCGCCCACCGGATCTATGCGGGCAAGCTGACGACGGGCGGCTACATGGAATTCGTTATGTTTCTGGCCTTCCTGATCGCGCCCGTGATCGGGATCGTCAACATCGGCACGCAGATCAGCGAGGCGCTGGCCGGCCTCGAGCGTACACGGGAAGTAATGCGGGAGCGGCCGGAGGACGAAGATCCAGAGCGTTCCCGCAAGGCCCCGCCGATCGTGGGCGAAGTCGTCTTCGATCATGTGGGGTTTGAATACGAGGCTGGCCGGCCTGTGCTGCACGGCATTTCGTTCACGTCCGCGCCCGGCACGGTGACGGCCTTTGTGGGCCCCTCGGGCTCAGGTAAGTCGACCACCATCGGGCTGATCGCGGCTTTTTACAAGCCCACGTCTGGAAATATTCTGGTGGATGGCGAGGATCTGAACAGCCTGCAACTGGGCAGTTACCGTTCGCAGCTGGGTGTGGTTCTCCAGGAAACCTTCCTCTTCGACGGAACCATTCGCGAGAACGTGATGTTCTCCCGGCCCGATGCCACCGAAGAGCAGTTTCTCGATGCCTGCCGGATTGCGCGCGTCGACGAGTTCGCCGAAGCGCTCGAGAACAAATACGACACCGTGGTGGGCGAGCGCGGCGTGAAGCTTTCCGGCGGACAGCGGCAGCGGCTTTCCATCGCCCGCGCCATCCTGGCCGATCCGCGAATCCTCATCCTCGACGAAGCCACATCGAGCCTCGATTCCGAATCCGAGCATATGATCCAGCAGGGACTGGCGCATCTGATGCAGGGCAGAACCACCTTTGTGATCGCTCACCGGCTCTCTACCATCCGCCGGGCCGACCAGATTCTGGTCATTGAAGCGGGCAAAATTGTGGAACGTGGAACCCATGCCGTGCTGTACGCCATGCATGGCCGGTATTGGGAAATGTATACGCGCCAGCACGAGCTGGACGAGAATCTGTTTCTGGCTCCGGGCGAGGGGGATGTGATTCCCGAAACACCCCTCCGCCCGATAGCCACCGCAATCTAGTATCCTGAAACATCGGACCCTATTGAATGGTGCTTAGCTTGACGACGCGGAAGTGTGAACCCGACATCACGGTGATTGAGCTGACGGGGAGGATTACGCTCGGGCGGGAGAGCGGGCAGATTGAGACCAACGTCGTCAAACTGCTGAAGGAAGGCGTGCGCAAGATCGTGCTCGACCTGGCTAAGATTGAATACATCGACAGCACGGGCATCGGCATTATCGCTTACTGCTTCGGCAAGATCACGCAGGCGGGTGCGGAGGCGAGGGTTTCGGGCGCCGGGGGTTTGGTGATGGAGCTCTTCCGCATTACCCGTCTGGATAACGTGATCAAGTTTTTCCCAGATGTGACCAGCGCGTGCGAGAGTTTCGATGCCGCCGGCCAGCCTGGCTGACCCATGCAGATCCTGCAGGCCGGTCGCCACAAACTGATTCTGCTGGAGATCGATTCAGCCACAATCTCGGCAGTGGCGCAGCAGGCCGGTTTCGAAGCGCGCCTCAAGGATTCGCCGCGCAGTATTCTGCTGGAGTTGACCGCCGAGCAGCGCGATACGCCTCTGCTGTTGTTCGACGCCGCCGACCCGGCTAACCTCGGATGGTTCTCGCGGTGCCAGTTTTACGTGGATGGAAGAACCGGCGGCGTGATGCAAACTCCCATCTCGGTGGCCAATAAACGCGATCGCGCGGGACGCAGCCTGGCCAACAGTCTGCGCTTACGCATTGCCAAAGAGCTGCCGGCATCGTTTCGCCTGCCGGGCAAGCAGCCTCTCACCGAGCAGGTTTTCTACATGATGCTCAATAATTTTCTGCAGGCGCTTACGCGTACCGGTGTTGCGGTATGCGGCGGCACGGCGGTGCAGCCACTGGCGGGACGCACCGAAGCGCCCGGGATCGCGCAACTGACCCCACTGGAAATGTCCGACTACGCGATTGAAACCGAGGGGCTGACGAAAGTCTTCCGCAGCCGCTGGTCTCAGAAAGCATTGGTGGCCGTCGACGACCTATCCCTGCGGGTGCCGCGCGGATCGACCTATGGGTTGCTGGGGGCCAATGGCGCGGGCAAGACCACCTTCGTGAAGATGCTGCTCTCGTGCACGTATCCGACTTCCGGCCGCGCCAAAGTATTCGGCCGCGACACGATGCAAGCCGAGGCGCGCCGGCCCATCGGCTATCTGCCGGAGAATCATCGCTTTCCCACCTACATGACGGGTTGGGGCATGCTGGATTTCTATGGCGCGCTGTCGGGTATGGGCACGGCCGAACGCCGCAAAAGAATCGGCGAACTGCTGGATCTGGTGGGGCTCGAACCGCGCGCCCATCATCTGCGTCTGGGCAAATACTCGAAGGGCATGCTGCAGCGCGTAGGCCTTGCCCAGGCTCTGATCCACTCGCCGCAGCTGCTGGTGCTCGACGAACCGAGCGACGGCGTGGACCCGGTGGGACGCAAACATATCCGCGACGTCCTGCAGGCGCTCGAGCAGAAAGGCGTCACGGTATTTCTGAACTCGCACTTGCTGGCCGAGGTGGAACTCTTCTGTCGCGAAGTGGCTATCATCCAGAGGGGTAAACTGGCGCTCACCGGGACTGTCGAGGAACTGACCAGCGGCAGTGGATATCGCGTGGAAGGGCTTAACGTGCCGGAGCGCCTGGCGGCCGAACTGAGCGCGCGCGCACGCACGGCGGGGTCGGTGAACGGGTCGCTGAATCTCCTGTTTGCGACGCGCGAAGAGGCCAATCAGGCTGTCGATCTGTTGCGCGCCAATCAGTGCGAAATCGAATCGCTGGCGCGCACCCGCAGCACCCTCGAAGATGTTTTCATCAAGACCGTGGAGGCCGCGTGAACGCCCTATGAATGCGACCCTTGCCCTGATCCAGGACACCTTTCGCGAAGCTTTCGCGCGCCGCATTTTCTGGGGCTTCTTCGGATGCTGCACGGCGCTGCTGCTGTTTCTGATCTTCATCCTGCGCGTGGATGTCGTGCAGGGCGCGCTGGCCACCATCTCGATATTCGGCAGAAGCCTGCCCAGCGTCGGCGTTACTAATCTGGTGGAACAGACGCAAAGCGTGATCGCCATGGTGCTCTATTTCGCAGGCATGGCGCTGGCTGTCTTTGCCTCCGCGGGGCTGGTTTCGGCTATGTTTGAGCCGGGGCGGATTGAACTGCTGCTCTCGAAGCCCGTAACGCGCGTCCATTTGCTGCTGGGCCGTTATGCCGGCAACGTCCTGGTTGTCAGCGCGAATATTCTGTATCTGGTGGTGGGCTGCTGGATCGTTTTCGGCATCAAGACCGGAGTGTGGGGCGCCGGATTCCTGCTGTCGAGCCTCTGTACTATCTTCGTATTTTGCGTCCTTCTGGCTGTGATCGTGCTGGTGGGAGTGCTTTGGGACAGCGCCGCGGTGGCGATTATGGTTACCTTCGCGATCATGATTCTGACGCCCATACTGGCGCAGAGATTTACGATCGAACGCCTGCTCAGTTCGGAATGGTCGCGCCAGATGGTGCGCATCCTCTACTACGTGCTGCCGAAAACTTCGGACATCAGTGTGATCATCCGGAGAATGATTCTGAACGAGCCCATTGAAAGCTGGATGCCCATCTGGAGTACCGCGCTCTTCGGCGCAGTCGTGCTGGGTATTGGCGCATGGCGATTTCAGAAGAGGAGTTTCTGATGCGCCTGGCGTTGTTGGTTCGGAGCGGGCTGGTTCGGGGCGGGCTGTTTCTGGCGGCATTGGTGGTGGCTTTTGGACAACCCCGCGTTGATAACGTACTCGTCAAAATGGTTCCGCCCGGCACGTTATCGCTCTCCGGAACCCATATGGATCAGATCCGGAACACGGATTTGTACCGGAAGCTGGTGGAAAGCAGGAAGCTTCCGCAACTGGATTTTTTTGCGCACCAGACCGGATTCGATCCGCGCCGCGACGTGCGCGAGTTCCTTTTGGCCGATACCCGAAGCGGCGGCGCAATCCTGGCTCGCGGCACGTTCCACATCAATCCGGAGTCACACAAGGATGCCAAAGTGATACGGCACGGTGAATACAACGTCATCGTTTCGGGCGGAGGCGCTTTCTGCGTCCTCGACAGCACGCTGGTGGCGGCCGGAGACGTCGAATCGGTCCTCGCTGTGCTCGACGAATGGAAAACCGGTACCCACACGGCGGCACAGCCGCTTCTGGCGCAGGCGAGTCAAGTGGATCCATCGAGCCAGGTCTGGGGCGTGTCTGCCGGCTTCGCGGGTTTTCCCGCTAACCATATGCCCAGCACTGGCACGGGTATCGATTTTTCGAAGATCTTCCGTGGGCTGAAAAACATCTGGTTCCAGGCGGATTTCTCGAATGGGCTCAAAGGCGAAGTTCACGGCTCCACCGCCACCGACCAGGATGCCGCTAATCTGCGCGATACGGCCAAAGGGTTGATTGGCTTCGGACGCCTGAGCGTGCCGGAGAATCAACCGGAAATGCTGAAGGTCTGGGATGGCATTGTAGTGGAGCAAGATGGACGCTCCGTGGCCCTCCGCGCCGACATCCCGACCGAGCTGCTGGATCGTCTGATTCAGCTCCTGGCTGTCGCCCCCTCGGGCAGAGGTTTCGGTCTGTTGCCTGCGATCCCTGGCCGTTGAGGCGAAATTCAGCTATTTCAATTCGAGCCGCTTTGCTTTAGATTAATTAATAGTCGATAACAAATGTGTGCAATTTCAGAGTTGGCCGAAGAGCGCAGGAAGACGATGCCCCGCAAACGCAACGTGGCCAGGGTGTTGCTGGCGGATACGGATCTGGCCTCCCGCCTGACTTTGAAAACCCTGCTTGCTACTGCAGGGTATGCAGTCGATGGCGCCGCTTCCGGGAGTGAAGCGATTGCCCACTTGGACGCTCATGAATATCAACTGGTTCTGGCGGATCTGCGCGCCGAATCGGGAGAGGCTGGGCCTCGCTTGTTGGCCTATGCAAGACAGAAGGAGTTCAGGCCCGCTACGGCGTTGATCTCTTCAAGAATGAGTGAGATGGAAGAGGGTGCTTTTGAATCCTGTTCCAGCGACAGCGTGGTTCGCATGAGCGATGCCAACGTTTCCTACCTCCTCGCCCGGGTGGCCGAACTGATCGGCGACAGGGCCGACCGCCGCATCCAGCGATCCCTGCGCCGCGCCAGCTGAGAAAGCCTATCTGCTGATATACAACTGCGGGGGGAGCAGGGAAGCGGGCGTCAACGGAATGGTGGTCTTGAAATAATTCTGCGCCGCGAGTCGGCGATAAACATCTCCCGCCACCCCCGACGCCGTCGCGCCAATTGAGGGTCGGCCACCGGTCAGAAGTACCACAACTACGAGCTTGCGGGCGCCACTATCGTTGAAGGACCCAAACCAGCCAAGGTGGATACGTCCCTCGCTGCAGGTTCCGGTTTTCCCCAGAATGTCGTCATCCTGCTTAGCGCGCTTGGCCGTGCCGAATTCCACCGCGTCCTTCATGCCCGGCTTGATGTCGGCGATGTAGTTAGCAATATCCAAATGCCGTTTGACCTGCGGTTGAAAGGTCTTGATATCTTCTTCCGAACGCGGGTATTGCATCCAGTAGAGCGTCCCGCCATTAGCCACGGCGCCAATCAAGGCAGCCAGTTCCAGAGGAGTCTGCGAAATTTCCTCACCGAAACTGGTGAGCATTGCCATGCCCCCGTTTTTGGGAGGGGCCGGCGGGAAATAGCCAGGGTGCTCCCCCTCGATATTCAGGCCGGCCTTTTCGCCATAGCCGAACAGGTGGGCATAGTAATTGACTCGCTCATAGCCCAATTTCACGCCCAGATTGCCGAAGTAGTAGTTGTTGGAATACGCCAGTGCGTCGGTGAGATCCAGCGAGCCTTTACTGTAAAACCGGGCGGGACTGACTCTTTGCACCAGTCCCTCGCGCAAGGCCGCCAGCGCTACCGAGACTTTGACCGTCGAGCAAGGCTGGAAGCCCCCACCAAGCGCAAGTTGTTGATTGACAATGGTCAACACGCGGCCTGTGGTTGGGTCGGCAACCACGATGGATCCGTTGTAAGGCCCCAGCGCCTCAACAGCAGCCTCCCTGACTACAGGATCGTCACCCTGCGTCTGATCGCCCGAAGCGGAATCTTTGTAAGTCGGCTCATCCCAGGTCTGGACCCAGCCTCTCTTGCGCTGGGTTTTCCCTGCGACCACCGCTACCGTCGCCACCGCTGCGGTTCTCGAGGCCGCCGCCGCACGCGCGACAGGCGCCGCAGCCTTATGAGCAACCGTCTTCACAACGACCTTTTTCTTGTGTTTGGGAGTGACGGCGAAGGCGCCGCCGACCGTCATGCCGATGGCAGCCGCCAACACACCGAGCCGAAAAATCGGAGAGTAATACCTCGTCATTAAGAACCTTGACGCGAAAAACAGAAAGCCTGAGGAAACCGCACGAATCCGGGGAGCGACCGGCACTTCCATTTTGTTACTTTCCCCCCGTTTTGGTCAATTGGAATTTTTCACACACCTGCAACACAACTTATGCCGCCTTATGCCGCCATCCAGCCGCCGTCGATAGATACTACTGAGCCGTTAACGAAAGCTGCCTGCTCGGAACAAAGATAAAGCGCCAGGTACGCGATCTCGCCTGGCTGTCCCAAACGCCCCACGGGCTGCCGCTGATTTAGTTCCGCGCGGACCTTATCTTTCTCATGTTTGTGATACTTTTCTAAATAGCCTTCGACAAACGGCGTGTCGACCGTGCCCGGCGCAATGCAGTTTACGCGAATTTCCGTGGGATAATCGACCGCAAGTTGCCTGGTCATGGCGATCACTGCCCCCTTTGTACCGCAATACGCGAAGCGCCGTTTAACGCCGACCAGCCCTGCCACGGACCCAATGTTCACAATGCAACCTTTGGCGGCGCGCAGCGGTGGTAAACAGAACTTTGTCACCAGATACAGGCCGCGCACGTTAACCCGGAAGATGCGGTCGAAGTCGGCGGCCTCGGTTTCTTCAACGCCGCCCACCAGTCCGATGCCGGCGTTGTTGACCAGAATGTCGAGTTTGTTTATGCCTTCGAGACCGGCTCGGGTGGCGGCTTCGTCGGTGATATCGAAGATCCGGTATGATGCGCCGGGCAGTTCGGCCGCCAGTTTTGCGGCTTTGGCCTCGTCGATATCCACGATAATGACGGTGGCCCCGGCTTCAGTGAAAATGCGGCAGGTTTGCTCGCCGATCCCGCTGGCGCCGCCCGTAACCAGCGCCGTGCGTCCATCGATTCTGAAAGGTGTACTCATCGCGTGAATTGTAACAGCGGCCCTGACGATTCTTTAGCGGTGCTGAATCGCGACATCGAAGCCTGCCGCCGATGCCCGCGACTCGTGGCGTACCGCGAAGAGGTGGCCGCGACCAAGCGCCGCGCGTTCATGGACTGGAATTACTGGGGTAAGCCGGTACCTTCCTTCGGCGATCCCGCGGCCCGCCTCCTGATACTCGGCCTGGCGCCGGGCGCGCATGGTGCTAACAGAACAGGACGCGTCTTCACCGGCGACCGTTCCGGCGACTTCCTTTACAAGGCGCTGCACAAGGCCGGTTTCGCCTCCCAGCCCGAGAGCCGGTCAGCCGACGATGGACTTACTCTGCGCGATGCCTGGATTACCGCGTCGGCCCACTGCGCACCCCCGGACAACAAGCCTACGCTCGGAGAATTGCGGACCTGCCGGCGATTTCTTGACCGCGAGCTCAAGTTATTAACGGATCTGAGGGTCGTAGTCGTACTAGGGAAAATTGCTTTGGATAGTTACTTATCGGCACTGCGGGATCGCGGCATACCGATTCGGCGAGCGGATTTCCGCTTTGGCCACAACGTCCTCTACGACAACCTCAAGCCTGCGCTGCTCTGCTCCTACCACCCCAGCCAGCAGAACACTTCCACGGGGAAACTCACCCAAGCCATGCTGGATGAACTGTTCCTCCACGCCAGGGAAATTATAGAATCCGCACCAACTCGCGTTGCACCGCTCCGGTAGTACCCGCTTTCCCGGCCGAGACGAAAACGTTTACTTCCGAGCGGATACCGAACCGTTCCAGATAAATCCCCGGCTCAACAGAAAACAGTGCGCCGGGCAGGATACGGCGGTCGTCGTGGGTTTCGAGGTTATCCATATTGGCGCCCGTGCCATGTACTTCCTCGCCGATCGAATGGCCCGTGCGGTGGACAAACCGATCCCCATAACCCTTCGCCTGAATCCAGGCGCGCGCGGCGTCGTCCACCTGATAGCCGCGAATCTCCTCGCCCGCGGCCACAGCCTGTGCAACTTTTTCGATGGCGCGATCGCGTGCGTCGCGGACGATTTCGAAGACGCCGCAGATTTCTTCGGGAGCCTCGCCGCAGAATCCCGTCCACGTGATGTCGTAGAAGATGGAACCGGGCTGATCGAGCCGGGCCCACATGTCGAGCAATACGAGGTCGCCGGGCCGGATCGGAACGTTGGTTTCCGCGCGCGGTTCGTAATGCGGATCGCCGGCATGGGCGTTCACGCCGACGATAGGGCCACTGTCGGTCACCAGACCGGCATTGCGGAATTCTGCCAGCACCCAGTCGCGGACCGCCAATTCATCGACGCCGGAGAAGAGCTTTTCGGCGATGAACCGGAACGCTCCAGCACATACGCGATCCACGCGGCGCCCGGCTTCGAGGTGCGTGGCGAACTGGGCTTGGTTGAGGCAGGCTTCGAATTCCTGAATCAACTCGGCGGAAGTGACGACATCAATGCCGAGATCGCGCACCAGTTCCACGGTGCCGGCGTCGACCATCGCCACGTAGGGCACGGCGCACCTCGGCGAGTATTGCATCGCAACTCGCCTCGCGCCCTTCAGGACTTCGGCGAGGCGCGCATGCTGCTCCTGCCAACTGGAATATTTGAGTTTTTCGCCAGGCAGGCTGTCGAGCATCCCCGCTTCGATGCGGTGCACGATGCCGCGCGGCTCACCGTCCACCGGAATGAAGTAATACCAGCGGCGCGTGACGTGGCGGTGCGGATTGACGCCCAGCACGCGATACGCCAGCGGGTCGCGCATATGGTGGTCGAAGAAGAGCCAGCCGTCAAGCTTTTCCCGTCGAAGGGCTTCCTGTATGCGAGCGAGGTCCATGCGATTCGAGAATAGCGCGTTCGAGCGCGGCGGAGTCGATGCCTTCGATCTCGACGATTTTCGACGTTGCGGTGAAGCCGGCTACGATTCGAATTGCCGATGGGGGAACGGCAGCGATTTTCGCCAGGAAACGGACGATCGCTTCGTTAGCCTTGCCATCCACGGGCGGCGCGGCAACGCGGAGTTTCCACGCATCTCCGAGTCTTCCCATGAACTCTGTTTTGGAGGCTCCGGCGCGGATTTTAAGACTGAGGCGCGTCTTCATGGGCTCCCGATTTTCGCCAATTGATTTTGGCGCGCAGGTCGGTTACTCCGGCTGCCTGGCGGCGAGCGAGAACATCGAACGTAATCACATCGTCGAGCCAATCGTGGCTGGAGCCATCCAGATACTGCGTCGCCACCGTGATGGTGTATTGGTGCGGTGTTAGCCAGCATTCGAACGAAAAATCGATTTCGAGTTCTTCGCCGCGATCAAACTTACCCAGATCGATTTGCTCGATCTTCGTATTGGTCCCGTAGACGTCCATGCCGATGCGGTTGCGAATCAGAATCCCGACCATCGGCTCGGCGCGGTGGTCATTGAAAACGGTGCGGATGCGAATGGTAACCCGCTCACCGCTCGAAACCACGCCGCAATGGCGCCCGCTTTCATCCAGCAGGGAGACTTCGAGGATCTCGCTCGATCCATCTCCATGGCGATTACTCGAAATCAAGTTGGAGCGCTTGTCTTTTTGGTCGAACGCTTTTTGGCGCTCGAGTACCAGACCGATGTACTTATCGATAACGTGCTTGGGCTCGCCCTCGGCTTCGATCCGGCCGTTGAGCAGAAAGATGGCGCGCTGCGATAACTGCTTTACGAGACCCAGATCGTGCGATACAAACAGAACCGTGACCTTGCGCTCGCGCAGTTCCTCGAATTTGCGAATGCAGCGGTTAGCGAAAACGGCATCGCCGACGGCCAGCGCCTCGTCCACAATCAAAATATCGGGATTCACGTGGATGGCGGTGGAAAAAGCCAGCCGCACATACATGCCGCTCGAATACTCCTTGACGGGCCGGTGGAGGAATTCGCCGATCTCCGCGAAGGCTTCGATCGACGGCAGGTTTTTCGCCATTTCACTACGGCCGATCCCCATGATCTCGCCGTTTATAAATACGTTCTCGCGCCCGGTGAACTCCGGGTTGAATCCCGCGCCCAGTTCCAGTAAAGCCGCGATGCGCCCGCGCGTCACCACGCGTCCGGTGGTCGGCTGAAGAATGCCGCTGACCACCTGCAGCAGCGTACTCTTTCCGCAGCCGTTGGGTCCAACCAGGCTGACTACTTCGCCGCGATCCACGCTGAACGAGATATCGCGGAGCGCCCAGAAATCCGTGTGCAGCGGGGCGGTCTGTAAGGGATTGAGTTCACGGATGCGGTCGAAGGGAGTCTTGTAGAGCCGATAGAGTTTGGAAACGTTCTGAACCAGCAGCAATTAATCAGTGTAGCGGTTCCTATAGCCGCATAATGACGGTCAGATCGCTGCCGGGATTGGTGGTCCCCACGCCATCGACATCCAGACTCAGCTGATCTCCGGCACTGAGCGCCGGCAATCCGAAACCGTTGACGACATTCGATACAGTAGCTCCCAGGGCGAACTGCAGCGTCGCATAAGCGGCGCCGTCCCGGTTGAGTTGCAGGGTTACTCCCGCGCCCGACGATGGCGTTATGAGGACGGCGTAGATATCCCGTACGGACTGGCCGGAATCCACGATCACCAGCGGAGCGGCGCCCGTCTGGATGGCAAGATAACCGGTGATCTGGAACGAAAACTGGCCGCCGCCATTAGTCCGCAGACCGGAGTCGTTGGTCGCGGTATACGAGTTGACGGCAGTCGGGCCATTGCCGAGGGCGTTGGTCATGAAGAGCTCGACACTGGCTACTCTCACGTCCGGCAGTTCCAGAGTGTACTTCCAGTCGCCACCGGCGGGCGTGCCGAAGTAGTTCCTGACGAACGGAACGATAACGATTTTTTCCTGAAGTACATATGCCACGGCGGTTACCAGATGACTGGCGGCCGTTGTCCCCTGCATCCCGCGTTGCACGGAGGTGTTTCCTCCCGCATCGGTATTGGCCGCAAGCATCACCTCCTGGTCGATTTGTATCAGCGTCCCCGAGGCCACCGCTCCTGTGAAGAGCACGGTCTGGTCAGTCGCGGCAATCGCCGCATTCAGAGCCACGGGCGGGGCGCCGTTGACCTCGTCGTAATAGAAGGTGCTGAACGTCCCGGCGATCACGCCGGTTGTATTCACCAACGTCGCGAACGCCACGCCCGAAAAATTCAGCCCCCCGAATAATGGGGAAATGGCGGCACTGAACAGCGGCGCGGGTGGCACGCCGGAATCGGCGGCGAGCCCCTCGGACTCGCCCAGCACCCACCTGGTCAGTGGCGAAAGCCCGTATGCCGCTTCGTCGCCGGCCACGTTCGACGCGCGCGCCGAGATTTCGACACCCTCGCCGATTCGTTCCGGGACGTCAATTGGAATCGGACTGGTAGCGCCCATGGCTCCGAAGCGCCACGAACTTTCCGAAACCACGAAAAAGCTGGTGGCATCGGGCTCGATCTGCCAGGGCGCCGCAATCGTTATGGTGGAGGCCGTATTACTGACAATCGAACTCTCCTGTCCCGCTCCCGTCCCCCGCGTGATGCGAACCGTTTCGAGAGCATACTCATTCACCGTCAACTCCAGTGCGCTGTTGCCGACAGTAGTGGTGGATTGCAGGGTCACGGCGGCTTCGGGCGTCAGTTCCCAGCGCCAGTACAGGTTCACGTGATCGAACTGCGGATCCGGTGGAAGAATCGCCAGCGGAGCCAGTCCCGTATCGGTGAACGACGACTGCGGTGTCTGATTCGACGCGATACGCAGAAACTGTCCGAGGGCCGAACCGCGATAGACATTAAAGCCCGCGGACCCGGCTGGCAGCACAATCCCGTCGAGGATCGCCGAATTGGTGTTGGTTCCAGTGGCCGTTGCCAACTGTGCGATGAACGAGAGCCCGCTCTCTCCGCCGCCGCTGTCTACGGCGCTGATGGTATAGAAGTAACTCAGTCCGCCGCGCAGAGTGCCACCGGTTGCGCTCACCACGGGAGACAATCCAATCAACGGTGCAGCCAGCGTGCCGGACTGACCCGATGGCGCGGTGAACGAAACACTGAGTTCGATATCGCTCGAACCATCGCTGCTGCCGATTTCGGTTTCAGTAATCCCCAGTTGGAGATTTCCATATGCGTCGACGACCGTTCCGCAAACGGGCGCAGGCAGACCCGAGCCCTGGCCCGTCTGACGACCCAGCCCGCCGATGATTCCCGTTGCCGTATCCGTGTACCACAAGTCATCATGCAATTGCGCACTGATTACGGCGGTTCGCAGACTCGGCCCCGCCGTGATTCTCTGTACTCGAAACGGCGTCCGGACCAGGTTTTCCTTAGGGTACGTGACGGTGATCAGGTCGCCGGGCAGGAGTCCCAGGGCCTTTACGCTGGTTTCGAACTGGATGAAGAGGTTCCCCTCGATAGCGCGGTTCAATCCGAGCAGCAGCATGCGGGCCGCCTGGTCGAACGTAGAGATTCCTACCGCGTCCCATGTCGCCGGGATTTCCTGTCCGCAGAGATCGATGTCGTCCTCATCCCCGAGCGATAGACTGTCATGCTGGTATTGGTTGAAGCTGTCCTGGAACTCGATGGTCAGGCGGTTGGGCGTATCCTGAGCGCCCTTCGACGACAGCTTTACGCTCGCGCTGCCGTCGCTGTTACGGGCGATGGAGCCAGAGCCGAATTCGTAAGCGGGCCATCCGCCATTGAATTGAGTCACGGCGTTGCTGTTGGCCGGCAAGACGGACTGCTGAAGCGCAAAAGTGTTCTCAATGCGCGCCTCCAGCAGTCCAGCGGTATTCAGAACAAGATAGATGCGTGCGCCGTTGCGCAGCGACCGGATGAGTTCGCCGATGCTGCTGCTTTCCTTGAGCGCGAAGTTACATTGGAACCGCGGTACCTGAACCAATCCACCCACCGGATCGTCGACACTGAGCAATTGATCCGCATAAGCCGCCGCCACGGCAAAGCTGGCCGTATCGATTTCGGCAAAAGAGTAACCGGCGCTCATCAGCACGTCGAGCAATACCCAGGCTGGATTACTCGAGAACTGCGCGCCCAGATAGTTACCGCTGGTGTCGCATTGCCAAAGTTTCAGGCCCTGCATCAGGACCTGCACCGACGGGATACTGGTGCCGTTGTTGATACTGTTCGGCACCACCACAGACAGATACGCCATGCTGCCGAAAGGGTCTCCCAAAGGAACGCCGCCGGCATCCGCGAAGTTGGGGTCCTGCGCCCCGTTGCGCGTGCCGGGAGTGATCAGGTTATACCAGCCGGTCGACGTCATCTTGACTCCCGCTATGCCCCTGGGAATGACGATGTCGTTGACGAGAACGGTCAGTATCCCTTCGATCTCACCCATGCCGAGCAGCACTTCCATCCGAGTGAGATTCCCATCGTTGCGCGAGAACACTACATCGGGCAGATGCCATTGAGTACCGTAGACCAAAGGGACAAAATCGTTGTAGCTCGCGGTGTTCTCCTGAACCGCGGAAATTGATGAGTTCTGCTGCCCCGCACCGCGCACCATGATGGTCGGTGGAACATACTCAAGTCCTCCGAATCGCCCCGTGGCGCGGTTAGTCGAATCGGTGGTGAACATACCGCGCTCTACGCAATCGGCACGCGTGTAGGCGCAACTGGTGAACGGAGCGCTCCCATTCATGTTGCCGGTACCATTGGCCTGATCGGGCGAATAGCCGCATCGATAGAACAGAGAGAAAGCTCCGCGCGCGGCGCCGCCATCCACCGCTTCGAGGCGCTGCGCCGCGGTGGAGGGAAATCGCCACGGGCACATGCGCTCCACACGCACATTGGGAAGCACTGTGCGCTGCATAGACATCCGATTGATCGCACTCAGCCGGAACGTAGTCTCGGTGACCATGTCCGGAGGATTCATCAACCCGCGGAAAACCACCACCGGATCTGTCGTGGCCACGCCCGCAACAAGGTCGACGAACACCGATTGAACCGTCAGTTGTGCGCCCTTGAAACCGGTCTGCTGGTCGATCTCCGACAGCTGCGAGTCGGCATTGGCGAGCTCGAACGTCAGCCTGGGTACGCCGCCGACTTGTGTATCGGAGGCCATTTGCGCCTCGAAGAGATTGTGGCGTATTACGCGCGGCTCGTACTGAGTTCCACCCCACGTAAATGTCCGGCTGCTCCAGTGCTGCGCGGTGCCGTTGGCCAGCGTGCAGTCGAAAAAAAACAACGGCGTATCGGCGTTGAGCTGTTCCTTGGCTATGAATGCGCTTTGCATTTTTTCTGTTCCTGTCCCGTTCAGACTCGCGAAATCAACTTGATTGAAAATGACGACAGCCCCACGTCCGTGGCGCTCACGTTGAGCTCGTCGCTTTCGAAATACGTTTCCTGATAGATCCCAGGCGCGCTTCCGGTAACTCGGTAGAGCGAGGGATACGGTTGCACCTCCACCTGCATGCCGAACACGTCCACGGTTTGGCCGGCCGCAATTGAAATCGCAAACGTCGACTGCGCTGCGCCCGCCGTGCCCGTTCCGCTCACATACACGCGAGCCCATTGCGGACCGATCGCAGCCACCGTCTGTGTGCCGTCGCGCCCCAGGGTAATCGACCCGGCGGTGCCCGACCGGACGTACGCGCTGAAACAGGCGACGTAGTCTCCGGATACTCCCAAGGTTTGCGCCAGCTGCTGCGTGCCGGTGCTCGCGTTCGCGACCGACCAGGCTCTCTCAGTTCCCAGCGGATCGGCCATCCCGCTCGCCGTAGTAAGTAACCCCGCCTGCCAGCCCGCTCGCGAAAGATCCTCACTCCAACCGAGCAGATTCGCCAGCGGATCGATAAAGGTGAAGGACGCAAACCCGCCCTGGGAAGCCGTGAAAAGGCCGCTGACGAGCGCCGTTTCCGCATCGCTGAGATCTACATAAGAGAGGCCCCATTCGATCTGGCCGGCAGACGTATCCGGCAGCACGATCTGTTCGCCGCTTTCCAGAACGCTGGTGATCACCCGCCATTTCCGCGTCCGTGCGATGGGAAACTGCGTGACGGTGCCGGGGCCGATCTGCGGATAAAAACTCATGCGAACTCCTCGATCGATACAGTCGCCTGCGCATTCATTTCATCGGTCATAGCGGCTGTAAAAGCCTGGCCCGAGATCATGCAGTTGGCCACGTTATCGCCTGTCAACGGATCCGTGAAAGCAAACGTGGCGCCGCCCTGCTGTTCGACGAACGCGATCAGCGCGCCCAGTTCCTGTTCATCGAGCAGACCCAGCTTCACCACCCACCGGCGTAGATTGGTACCGTAAATCCGGTAGCGCTGCAGACTGCCGTCCATGAAACGCACGGCCTGCGTCTGGAAGCGCAGCCCGCGATTCAGCGGATACTGCGCGACCGCCCCGGTTTTCAAAGTTGGGAAAGTCATAAGCGCGCCACCACATCGTTGATCGGATGCATGTTCAGCATGGCCTCGCGAACCGCGTTGGCGATATCCGTACTGCGATCCATGAACGACTGGCTGTCCATGGCGTTCACATTGACCGTGATCTGCGGCGCGCTGTTAGCCTGGCTGATGCTCCCAGCGGCCGGAGCCGGAGCCTGTGCGGCGGGTGCGGGGCTCGTGCCCCCGCTCGCGCTCGAAGCCTCCGCAGAACTCGGAACAGCTTGCAGCGCACCGGTAATATCCACGGGCGGCGGGGGCGTATAAACCGGCAGCGGCGCCGGCGTCGAACTGCCGCCGAACAGACTCTCGATTCCTGAAATCAACGGGGAGAGCAGCCCCAGCCCACCGCCCAACAAGCTGGATGCAACGCCTCCCACCGTGCTCGCCACGGAACCCCCTTTCGACGAAGTGTTGCTCTGCACCGCCTGGGTATTCGCCGTGATCAGATCCGCCTGCTGCTGATAAGCCGATTGCAACTGTGAGATCTGCTGGCCCACCTGCGAAAGAGCGGTCGTCAGGTCGCCGTTGTCGCTCGATACGCTCGCACTGATCGCCGGCGGATTCGGAATACCCGGGCGCCGAGTGGGCGCAATCGTATTAATCACTTCTTCAAGGCTGCTGTCTGCCATTTCGTTCCTCCCCCTCCATTTGGTCCCGCAATATCAAAAACGCATCCGTCTTGCGCGCTTCCGTTTCGACCGAATCCGGGATTCCCAGCCGGCGGCGCACAAAATACTCCTCGAGCAGAGCCATGCTGTCGCCCGTGACAAAGGATTTTGGACACTCCTGCGACTGCACCTGCCGGCGTCCCCAGACCGTCCGCGCTTCGCCGCGTTGCTTCTCCGGAAGAAACCCGCAGCGCCGTTTCACTTCCAGGCCGTTTCGCCGACAACTCTCGCAATCCCACCCGGCCCGGCCGGCAAACCCTGCATTCGCCAGCTGGTAATGGAACGCGACAATTAGTTTTTTCTTTCTTGCTCGCTCAATCCGCACTCGGCCTTTACCGCCGCCAGGGCTTCCTTGAACACATCTTCGGGACCCCGTTCCATCAGCGACGAGGGCGTGGCCGGTTCACCATCCAGTTCGAGGCCGCGAATTTCTTCGAGACCCCAATCGATGTACAAGCGATCCAGTTGCGCGCCCAGCAGGCTGGCCTCGAGGCGATTCTTCTCCTCGCGGCCCGCCTCGAAATACTCCAGGCGAATTGCCAGATCGCGCACGCGCTTCAACAGCTCCATGCGCCGTCCGAACGTCATGCGCGCAATCACAAACTCAACGCCGGGCATGGCCTCGGATGGAACGATTCTGCTGCTTTGCCAGGCTGTCATGACATTTAACCGAATGCCACCACAATCTCGTCGTTGTCCGTGCCCTGCGCCCGCACGTCCTTGAAACGCCACTTCAGCCTTGTCTCCGCGTCGTCGAACTCCGGCACCATCGGCACCACGCTCGGAAGATAGATACCCAGCAACTGGCCGCCAACCTGCCCCAGCTGGAACATCACGCTGACAGGCAACTGCTGCCGCGCAGCCTGGTAGAGGCCTTCGGTCGAGGCATCGTCCATGCTGAAAAGATCGAGCGTCACCGAAACTTCCCGAGTCCCGGGCGCGATTCCCTGCGGCAGCGAAGATCCGAACTCTTTCGTCCGCAGGTTGACGTTGTTTTTGATTTCCATCGACGCCGCCGATACGCTTAGGAACTGATTCGGTATTACGCCGAGCCATACTTCCCCGAGGTTCCCTGGGACCGGCGAATAGCTGTATCCCGCCACCGTCGGCTCCGGCGGAAAGGTGACCGCCCCGCCTTGCCCGGATATGAACGAAGCGCTGTCCACGATGTCCTGCGCCATCCCTTTGAACTCGAACTCGTGGAAGTCGCCGTTCAGCGAAATGCTCAGCTGATCCACTACCGCGCCGGTCAGCACACGCTGCACGGCCGTCGACGGATCCCAGTAGTCGAATAGTGTATTGCTGGGCAGGCTCTCCGCCAAACAATAGGTCGCGGTAGAACCCAGCGGAACGCCGGCCACGGGCGCCGCGGAAAACGGCGCATTCAAAACCACCGTGAGTGGATCCGCTACCGCCGCCACGAAACGAATCTCGCCGGCGCTCGTCAGCGCTTGCCCCGGTGCCAATCCATGCGGCGTGGTAAACACCACGCTCGACTCCGCCGTGCCGGTATTCGGCGTTCCCCCCAGCCACAGAACGCCGGGCGCGCCCAATGCCGCCTGGAACAGGGGCCCGTGAGAAGGCAGGCTCGTCATATCGGGCCAGTCGCGCATATACGACTTCATGCCGTAACCTACCTGGGTGCGCACGCCCTGCGGCAAGCCGAGCCACGTGCGGCTCCCCGTCTTGTCCTTGCGCTGGCTCTTCGCCCGTTGCAATTGAGCGGTCATACTGACCGCCGGTATGCGATTGGACGCGGTGATCGCCGCGATCTGGCCATACGCGCTTTCCTGCGCGCAGTACCATCTGTTTGCGTTCGATGAAATATATGCCATTGTTTACTTACTGACCTCCACGTCGAATCCCACCTTTGCCCGCTGGAGGAAATTCTTTCCGCCGCGCGCGATTGGTTCGTAACTCACTTCGTAACCGCCCGTATAGAAGGCGCCGCCTCCCCAATCCCCACGGGAATCGTCAAGCATGGCGCACACCGCGTCCGCATACACCTGTGTGTTGGTTTCGAGGCCGTCCAAACGGTCCTGCGAATACCGCACCTCCACCACCAGATGCGCTCTCCCTGAGAACTGCCGGAACTTCTCCGTGAGCGAGTTCGACAGCTTGTCGCAATAAACCAGCAACCCCGGATACTGCGCGTGCCCCGTCTTTTCGCCAATCTCGACGCTTGCATTCAGCGCCACGATCGAACGGATTCCCGCCGCACTCAGCGTGGGATCCGCATGCTCGATCGCTGCCACCCGCACATTGGCGCCTTTGGTGGTCGAGGACAGCATCGACACCACGGTCGCCGTTAACGTTCCTGTCGTTCCTGCCATATATTCACCCCTGCCATCTGTTGTCCTTTTCGCTCTGCTCAACCTCTGAGCAGCGTGCGCGCCAGGGG
This sequence comes from Terriglobia bacterium, assembly GCA_963719785.1. Classification (GTDB taxonomy): domain Bacteria; phylum Acidobacteriota; class Terriglobia; order Bryobacterales; family Bryobacteraceae; genus BOG-234. The sequence continues at coordinate 105,772 of CAVRCX010000009.1, read as the reverse complement.
CCGCTTAAAGTCGGGCTTCTGACCTGTTCCCGGCAACGCCCCTTGTATAACTTCGCCGGGCACGTATGTGAACGCGGCGCTGGTTGGAAGCAGCACGTCATTCTGCCGTACCAGGTCGCTGAGCGCCGGACCGGCATAAACATTGAAGCCCACTGCATTGGCGGCCATGCTCACGGCCGAGACCGTCATCAGATGCCCATCCGGAACCGAGATTGAAGACGCCGGCGACGCCGCACCCTCCTGCCCCGCTGCATTCACCCACGCCACGCTTGCATAAAACGTTCCGCCCGTCTGCGGCCCCACCACTGTGCTCAGCAGCGGTGGGACCGCGCGCCTCACCGGATCGTGAACCAGTCCCATTCCGCTCGGCAGAAAATTCTCGTACGCGGCCCGCGCCAGTCTCGCGTATTCATCCCACTTGGCCTGATACCGATCGGCTAACTGGCTGAAGTACGCATCTCTGTAGGACAGAGCCAGCGCATGCATGGTCTCCCATCGCTTGAGCGGGGTCGTAACCACGATCTGTTCAACGCGGTAGAGCGGCCCCCACACCATTTCGAGCGGGCGCCCGGGACGCTGCAGCCAAAGCTCCAGATCGGTCGCGATCTCCTCGTGACCCAGACGAAGCTTGGTCGTGAGGTTGATCCCGCAGGTCTCCGCGACATCCAGCAGACCCGAGTCCTGATCGATCAGACCGTCAATAGTCGGGGAAGGCCCATCGACGAAGAGCGCCATCTCAGTTACGCTCCTTCGGCTTCCTGAGATCCTGCGAGGGGATCACCATCACCTGCACGCGCCGCGCCGCTTCTTCCCGGTCGAATTTCTCCCTGGCTTCGTCGTTCGCCAGATGGAATTCCAGAGTCTCGTCTTCAGTGGCCACGCGGGCGCGCCCCTCGGCCAGCAGCTTCGCAGCAACCCTCCGCGGCACTTCCGTCCGCACTCCTCCTTTCCCGCCTTCCGAAGTCTCTGCGCTGACCACGACCAGGGATTCCCCCGTCAGCAGCGCCTCTGTGTCCTTAATCTTCTGGTAGTAAGCCCGTAAGTCCATCAATTCCCCTTTGTGTCTGGATACCGAATAAAACTGGGCAGATCGGCGGCCTTGCGGACGCGATCTGCCCTTGAGTTGTCGAGACTAGCTGTTAACCTGAACCGCGAAGTTATTCCGCAGCACGGCGCAGCCGTAAAGCACATCCACCGTGAACTGCTGAGACAGCGTGTTCGGTTGATAGCTCATGGTGACGCGCATGCCGAAGTTGCCCAACTCGGCGTATTCGGCGATGGCGCCGGTACCCGGAAGAGGCTGCGGCAGCCGGCGAATTACCAGCCCGATGGCATCCTTCACGAATGCCAGGTTATGAGTGTTAAATACGGGCGGAGTCGCCAGATTGCTGGTCTTTTGCACATACTGCGAACGGAAGACAAAGAAGTCTTTGATCTTACCGATCGTGCCGTCGACGATAGCCCGCAGGCCGGCCTCTCCGCAGTTATGAAACTCGCTGAACCGCGGAATCTGGCGCATCGCCGAATAAGTATTGCTGTCAACCACCAGGAACTTCGGTTCGCTGGCCGGTACCTTGGCCACGAACAGAGAGGTTTCCGCCTGGTCGAGAATCGCTTCGGTCACCGGCGTACCGGCCGTGCCGAGTGGCGTGTTCGCCGTAAAACCCGCATACAGGTTCATCAGATCGCTTTCGATCTTTTCGGCGATGGCGATCACCGCGGGGCCCATGTAGACCTTCAACAGATCCGGCACCGCGAGCACGCGCGTTACGTCCGGAATCAGGAACGTCGCTTCAGCGTGCGTGTTGAGCACGATCTGCGCGTTACCCAGACTGGGGTTCTGCGGTGTCACGGTGAAGCTCTCGACCAGGTTGTTGGCGATAAGTTGCGGCGCGATCGGAATGTTCACCGTGTCGCCCGCCTGCGCCAAAACCGGCTCGTAGTCGCGATTCACGAGGTTCCCCAGAATCAGGTTTCCCACCAGTGCCGGCAGCGCATCCGCCGCCACTAGCTTCACGATCGCGTTCGCAACATTTGCTGATGTAATTGATGGCATCTTTCTCCCTTTTGTCTTGCTTCGTCCCAAAGAAAAAAGAGGACCGTTTCCGGTCCTCTTTCCTTGGCAACTATTCGTGTATGCGGATATGGGGTTTCGGCCCACAACCGCCGGGTTGGAGGTTCAGCGCTATTAGTGCGCGCTTAAACTCCCCGCAACGTTTGCGACGTAATCCGCAGAATCTCCCGCCGCACCCGCTCCAGATCTTCCTTGCTCATCGACGGGCCGATTTTGTCCAGATCCATCCCGCCGGTGTTGTCCGGCGCGGCCTTCTGCGTACCCGTCATTCCCGATCCTCCCGCGATTCTCGCCGGCAGGAACTCTGGATTCTCCTGAACAAAGCTTGCCAGAAATTCGGCGACCGGTTGATCGCCGTTCTCACCGCGCGCCACCAGGCGCCCGTCTTCGTTGCGCACGATTCCATCCTGTATCGCCTTATAAGCCAGGTCGATTTTCATCACGCCGAGCTTCTGCAGTTCCGTGCGGATGGTGGCATTCCGCTGCGTTTGTTCTCCTCGACCAACTCGTTCATGCGCTTCTCGAGTTGTTCGCGCCGGCGGCGTTCTTCCTGCAGTTCCGTCTTATACGCAGGCTCGCGCCGCGCGCTGTCCTTCCGCATGTATTCGTCAATCGCCTGTTCCACGATCGTCTGTACGTCCATTGGTCCTTCCATATCCTCTTCCCTCCTCCTCCTATGTGGGACAGGCGCTTCCGCCTGTCCATGTTTTAAGAGATGGACAGGCCAAAGGGCCTGTCCCGCATTGTTATGTGCTGGCCGGTTCCGCATCCGAAATCGACGCGTCGATTTCATCCGCAATCCTGTTCTTGATGTCCTGCCGCACATCGCACAAGTACTTCAGCGCGATCCGTTTGAAAACCTGCCGCTTCAGTGTCGGCGATTCGATACCCAGATTCATAACGCTCTGCGCATCGTTCGCCTCCGTGCTGAAATCCGTGATATCGAACTCGTCGAGCCCCGAAACGCCGATCGTCATGCCGTCCTGCCGCGCCGCCGCAATCGCCTTCAGGACGTTCCGCATCGAGTCCTTCATCAGATCCCCATAGGCGCACAAAATTTCCTGCGTGACGCTGAAATCCCATTGCTTGCTGAGGCCTGATTGGTTCGCTCCTTTGTTATCACCGGCCTGCTGCATAAGATACGAAACGCGATAGATTTCGTCTTTCAGCCGTGTCAGATTGTCGGCAGCAATCTGATACACCTTGCCCTCCGGCTCGTTCCACCCGAACCTGTCCTGCTGGCCCAGCTGAATGTAGTAGCTCTCGCCCGTCAACTGATTGAATTCTTTGTCGGAATAAATCACTGGCATGGCGAACAATCCCATCGTCAGTGCCCACCCCAGCGCGTTCGACTTATTAAAGTGCTCCAGCTGAAGTAAGGCCACCTTGTTGGCCAGCCACAACCCCGCGCTGACGCGTAACTCAAACAGGGGCACCCGTCTGATTCCCGCCAAACCGTGCCGCCCTTCATCGATCAGTTCGATCGACTTCTTCTGATCCGTTTCGCGCTGCTCGTAAGCCTGGTATCTTTCGCGGTCGTAGTAGATCCACGTGGTCTCGCGCTTCCACCCGAAACTGCGCACGCTGTCCTGCTTCAGGTGCGAGGTGCGAATCACCACCCAATCGAATTCGCCCTTACTATCGACGCTCCAGTTGATCACCTCGTCGGCGTTGTAACTTACCAGATAAGCGCGGCTGCGGCCCGACGCATCCTCTTCGGCCCGTGTCAGCGCAGGCTCACTCGTTTTCGGAAAATCCACTACCAGGTAAGACTTTCCGCAGACCAGCGCCTCGGTGACCTGCTCTTTGAAAAACTGTGTCAGAGTAGTTCCCCGCCGGTCGCAGTCCTGTACGAAGCGGCCGTAAAAATCTTTGGCGCTCTCGTCCGTGCTTTCAAACTGCAGCACAGGCTCCTCCCGGACCAGCGTCGCCGTATACCAGTCGATAATCGATCCGAGGTAGTTCTCATAGAAGACCCGCATCAGCCGCTTCTGATAAACTTCCCTCGGCTCTTTTTGCCGGCTGACCAGATACTCCGCCGCGTTCTTCCGGAACGTTTCCCCACCCGCATAAAGGTCGCGGTAGCGCCGCCACATTCTTGCGTTCGACGAATAGTCCGGATGTTCCTGCTCGATATGTGAATTCACTTATGCACCCTTTCACAGCCTAAAACAAACGCACGCCGCGTTCTCCCACCGTGCCGTTCCTGCCCTCCTGCCAGATCAGATACCCCAATGCATCCGACAAGTGTGTCCGCCGCCGGTCCTTTTCTTTGTCGATCTGCGTCGAGTCTTCCTGATAGGACACCTGCTCGAAATCCGCGATCAATTCTCTGCATCGCGGATCGATAAACATGCGCACGTCACCCTGCGCGTTATGGAGTTTCGCGTTCACCGCGGCCACGCGATCACGCACCGGCGGGTTGGCGGTGGGTACACGATAGGTCACCCTCGCCGTACGCCGCCGAAAGAATTCCCGGATCACTTCGTAATCCGAGGTTCCCGTGGTCTGCCGCGCACTTCCCGACGCGTCCCCATACACCACCACGCCGGCCGGCGGCGCTCCGAATCTCTTCTCGAACTGCTCGCATGCCTCGAGCGTCGTTGCACGCCGCAGCACAATCTCGTCTAATATCCATACGTCACCATCCCTGATCTGCGCTATCACCGAAGACATCGGATCCACGTTGAAATCCACCGCCCAGTAAATCGGCTTCCTCGCATCGTGCATCGCCGGTTTAATGTTTCTTTCGCGCGAAAACGCCCCGTACACCAGGCTCCCTTTCGCGTTCAGATAACTCCCCAATACTTCCTGGTTGAAGAAGTTCTGGTCGTAGCTATCCTTCAGCCGGTCGTAAAAATCCGGAACCTGTTCCAGCAGGAACCGGTTCTCGTAAGGCTGCGCCAGAATTACTTCGTATCCCGGCACCGGCTTCTCAATGAACTTGCGGTACACCCAATCGAATCCCTTCGGCGTCCACACGGCAAATCCGCACCGGCGTTTCGCCTTTGGATCGCGCAATCGGCCTTCGAGCCGCAGCCAGGCGCCTTCCTGCGCATAAGTCAACTCGTCCAGTCCGAACCAGGCGAGATTAGTCCCGCGCAGCCGCTCGAACTCGTCTACCGCCCGCAACAGGATGCGCGATCCCGTATCCTTCATGACCAGCACGAAGTCCGCTTTATGCAGTTCGAATGGGATGTCGTTTTCGTACAGCAGTTCTGTCAGCGACGCCAGCGTGGAGTCCCGCAGCATCGGATAAGTGGGCGCTCCGATGAGTCCCGTCCGCCCCGGGTTCATGTAACTGAGCCGGATAGCTTCCTGGCAAAGCGCCTGGCTCTTACCCGATCCGATCGGCCCCGAGAACCCCTTGAAGCGCGCTGCCGATTCGTGAAACGCCTTCTGACTCGGCAGTCGGTCGTACTTTATCCATCGTTCGATCGGTCCTTGCGTCGCTTCGCCCAGCCCACGGTGATATGCCGCGCTCGATTCATTTCCATCTCCTCCTCCATCTGAAGAAGCCGGATCAGATCCCCCAGCACCGCACCCTTGAGCGCCCCGTTCATCAGATGTTCCAGGTATTGCCCGATCGTCTCGTCTACCGCCTCCGCCGTCTTCTCGCATTCTGTTTTGTTCCGTGTCATTTGGCTAAGTCCCTCCACGCTCCCGGACGATTCCGGCGCGCAGCTAAACTTCCTGACCGAAAACTAACATCGCGTCGTTGCACGAATAGCCGACAGAATGTCAACTTACTCATTCCAATACGAAAAAAGGGGTTTAATTATTGTGACCAGCTTTTCGGGTCGGCTGCGAAGGGCTTAAAACCAACATGGGGGAGATGCGGCTACCAGCCGCGTCTTTCCACACACGCATGTCCGATCGCTGATTAAGTGAACGAAGAGGAAACAGACTACTTAGATGCCGTCGAGCATACTAACGAGCTCAGGCGGATAAGTGCGCTTTAGTTCCGGAAAGGATTCAGCCAGGCGAATCAGATCCAATTCGTCCTTCTTGCGTTCACTAAGCCGGCGCGCCGGATCGCCATAGGCCCAGAGCTGGCCTTGCGTGACGTCTTCCAGACAGGCAACGAAAACCTCCGTTCCGAGAACCGTCCGCCGCTGCGCGCGTGACGGAAAATCCCGATAGCGGGGATCGGTAGTGAACTGAATTCGAAGTTCGCTGGCCCGAGCTTCAGGATCCTCGAATTTCAGCGGGAGCGCCGCCGTCCGGGACGGGTCGACAACGATATCGGCGTCGACCGTGTAGACCGGTTCGACATAGCAGTTAACCGCCAGTCCGCCGATCAGGCAATAACGGCCAACCGACTCGCACGCCCGAATTACCTCCGCGAAATCGCTGCCTCCACCGAGAGTAACCAGGTCGTAGACCTCCAATGCCGTCATATCCGAACACGGCGGGCCACCCCGCCATTCAACATCTACTTTACCCGCAAATCGCGCCCAGTCATATCCTTGGGTTGCTTCTCGCCCAACACGCCCAGGATTGTCGGCGCAATATCCTGCAGCGCCCCGCCCGGCCGCAGCTTATCGCCGGAATCGTCCACCAGAATAAACGGAACGGGATTCGTCGTATGGTACGTATGCGGCCCGTGGGTCACCGGATCGATCATGGTTTCGGCATTGCCGTGATCCGCCGTGATCACCCAGCGTCCGTTCTTCTCTTTCAGACGCTGCCAGATGCGGCCCAGGCACTCATCCACCTTTTCAACCGCCCGCACCGTCGGCTCCATCCTGCCCGAATGCCCCACCATATCGGCGTTCGCGAAGTTCATCACGATCACATCGAAATCCTTCCGGCCCATGGCATCAAGCACCACTTCCGTGACCCCATCGGCACTCATTTCGGGCTTCAGATCGTAAGTCGCCACCTTCGGCGAAGCCACCATCTCACGCTCTTCCCCACCGAACGGCTTCTCCACGCCGCCATTGAAAAAGTAAGTCACATGTGCGTACTTCTCAGTCTCCGCCACGCGCAGATTCTTCCAGTTCAATTCCTGGCACACATACCCAAGAATGTTATTCAACGGCTCCCGTGCCAGCACGAAAGGCACGCCGAACGACTTGTCGTATTGAGTCATCGTGGCGAACTTCAGATTCCCCGGAACCTGCGCGCGCGACGGACGTTCGAGCGTCGTGCTCGTCAGTGCCTCCGTCATCTCCCGGCCGCGATCCGCCCGATAGTTAAAGAAGAAGCACGCATCGCCATCCCGAATCAGCCCCACGGGTTGATCGCGCGCATCCACAATCGTTACCGGCTCCACAAACTCGTCGGTCACGTCCTTCTCATACGAGCGCTGCATAACTTCCACCGGATCGGTGGCTTTCGCGCCCCGCCCCAACACCATCGCGTCAAAGGCTTTCTCAATGCGCTCCCAGCGCTTGTCGCGATCCATCGCGTAATAACGGCCCTCGACAGAAGCAATCTGCCCCACGCCGATTTCGCGGATCTTCTGCTGCAGCTCGCGGATATAACCGATTCCGCTCTCCGGCGGCGTGTCCCGCCCATCCATGAAGCAATGGATGAATACCGACTCCACTTTCTCCTTCTTCGCCATGCGCAGCAGCGCGTACAGATGCTCCTGCAGCGAATGCACGCCGCCATCGCTGCACAGACCCATCAAATGCAGTCGCCGGCCCGCGCGCGCATGGTGCATCACGTCGAGCAGCAGCGGATTCTCATAGATCTCGCCCGACGCAATCATCAGATCGATGCGCGTCACATCCATATGCACCACGCGCCCCGCCCCGATATTCAGGTGCCCCACCTCGCTGTTACCCATCTGCCCCTCCGGCAGCCCGACGTACGGACCGGAGGTGTGCACCAGCGTATTGGGGAAATCGCGCAGCAGCTTATCGTAAGTGGGCTTGCGCGCCGCCGCGATGGCATTGCCTTCCACGGCCGGGGAAAATCCCCAGCCGTCCAGAATAGTCAGAATGAGCGGTTTGTTCCGTAGCATTATTGGCGGAACGCCTTTCGGCCCGGGAACTTCGCCGACGCTCCCAAACGCTCTTCAATACGCAGCAACTGGTTGTATTTCGCGATGCGATCCGTGCGGCTGGCCGAACCGGTCTTGATCTGGCCGGCATTTGTCGCCACCGCGAGATCGGCGATAAAAGGATCTTCCGTCTCCCCCGAACGGTGCGAAATTACCGCCGTATAGCCTGCCTTGAAAGCGGTCAGCATAGCGTCCAGCGTCTCCGTCAGCGTGCCGATCTGATTCACCTTGATGAGGATCGAATTACCTACACCGGTTTCGATGCCCCGCTTCAGCCGCTCGGTATTGGTGACAAACAAATCGTCGCCCACCAGCTGAGTGTTGGAGCCCATCGCGTCCGTCATCAGTTTCCAGCCCGCCCAATCGTCTTCCGCCATGCCATCTTCGATCGACACGATCGGATATTGACGGCGCCAGTTGGCGTAATATTCCACCATCTGCTCGCTCGTGTGGCGGCTCTTGTCGGACTTCTTGAACACGTACATGCCGTCCTGATAGAACTCGCTCGACGCCGGGTCGAGAGCGATGCTGATCTGCTCCGAGGGCTTATATCCCGCCAGCGTGATGGCTTCGAGAATCACTTCGAGCGCTTCTTCGTTCGACTTCAGATTCGGCGCGAAGCCGCCTTCATCGCCAACCGAGGTTGAATACCCCCGCTTCTTGAGCACGGTTTTCAAGTTATGAAACACTTCCACGCCCATGCGCAGCGCCTCGGAGAATTTGTCCGCGCCATGCGGAACAATCATGAACTCCTGCATATCGACAGAGCTGTCGGCATGCACGCCGCCATTAATGATATTCATCATCGGCACCGGCAGGACGCATGCGCCCACGCCCCCCAGATACCGGTAAAGTGGCGTCTTCTGCGATGCCGCCGCGGCACGCGCCACCGCCATTGAAACTGCCAGAATAGCGTTCGCTCCCAGATTGCCCTTATTCGGCGTACCGTCGGCGTCGATCATAACCTGGTCGACCCTGGCTTGCAGCGTTGCGTCGTGGCCCGTCACTGCTTTCGCCAGCGGCCCATTGATATTCGCCACCGCCTTCAGGCAGCCCTTACCCAGATAGCGTTTTTTATCGCCATCGCGAAGTTCCACCGCTTCATGCTCGCCGGTTGACGCGCCACTGGGCACGGCGGCCCGCCCTACGCTGCCGTCGGCGAGAAACACCTCGGCCTCAACTGTGGGATTTCCGCGCGAATCGAGGATCTCAATCCCATTCACTTTAATGATCGTTGACAATGAATTCTCCTGGTTTAAATGTGGGACAGCGCTTCCGCCTGTCCACGTTTGTTTGAGCTGCGTTTATCGAGCTGCCGCGGTTACGACTTGGGAACCGGCGAAGCCACCACCGTTATTCCGGATTCCGTTACCACTCGTCCCAGGGCCCGGTCTTCGTCCGCATTGAAGCCCACCCTGCTGTTCTCCGGCAACACCACGTCTTCGTCGAGAATGGCGCGCCGCACTCTGCTGTACCGGCCGATCCGCGCGCGCGGCATAATAATCGAATCGTCGATCTCGCTGTAGCTGTTCACGCGTACAAACGGACCCAGCACGCTTCGATTCACCCGTCCACCCGATACAATGCATCCCGGCGAAACGATCGAATCGCTCGCCACCCCCATACGCTGCCCTTCCACCGCAAATACGAACTTTGCCGGCGGTGCCTGAATCGCCCGCATCCGAATGGGCCATCTTGTATCGTACAGGTTGAACTCCGGCGAGACCGCGATCAGGTCCATATTCGCTTCGTAATAAGCGTCCAAAGTGCCCACGTCTCGCCAGTAGCGCGCGGCCTTGGCATTGATGTCGTTGAAATCGTAAGCCACCACTCGGCGCCGCTCCAGACACTTTGGCAGGATGTCCCGGCCAAAATCGTGCGAGGAATCGGGATCTTCCGCATCGGACAGAAGCTCGTCGATCAGCACCTTCGTGCTGAAAACGTAAATCCCCATCGAGGCGCTGATCATCTCCGGATTAAACACCGACCGGACGGGGTTGCCATGCTTCGGCTTCTCCTCAAAGCCGTACACGCGGTATCCGTGATCGATCTGCGCCACGCCGAAACGGCTGGCCTCGGCGGGATCCATCTGTGTCGTCGCGATGGTGATATCGGCGCCTTTCGAAGCATGCCAATCGATCATGTCGCCGTAGTCCATTTTGTAGATGTGGTCGGCCGACAGGATCAGCACCTGGTCGGGCGCTTCCGTCAGAATGCTGTGGAGATTCTGATAAACGGCATCAGCCGTCCCCTGGTACCATTCGTCAGAAACCCGCTTCATCGGGGGCAGGACTTCGATGTATTCCCCCAGTTCGGAGCTGACAATCTGCCAGCCGTCGCGAATGTGGCGGTTCAGTTCCAGCGACTTGTATTGTGTTAAAATAAAAATTCTGCGCACATTCGAGTTCACGCAGTTAGATAGCGTGAAGTCGATAATGCGGTAGACGCCACCAAAGGGTACCCCGGGTTTTGCCGTATCGCGGGTCAGAGGATAGAGCCGCTCACCCGCTCCTCCAGCCAGCAATATCGCGAGAACATTCACCATTTGTGATCCGGATCGAGTGCTTTGGGGTACGGTTACCTGCGGGTGCCGCGGCGTCGGAAATGCTTTATGGGCTTGACTTTCTGAATCAAGCTCATATGATATCAGTACCCTTACCCGTTTCAGGGGCGGCGCTTTCAAGAGTGGCGGCCCGGTTGGTGAGGGTTAAATCCATGATTGGTCAGGGGGTGTTGTTCAATTGGCTGAAGTAAGGCTCCAGGAGGGGGAAACGCTCGAAAACGCCCTCCGCCGCTTCAAACGGAAAGTGCAGCAGGAAGACATCATCAAAGAGGTCAAACGCCACTCTTTCTACTTGAAGCCGGGAGAAAAAAAACGGGTCAAGGCCGCTCTTGCCCGCAAGCGAAACCGGAAGAAGAGTCGCCGGGAGATCGAATAACCTCAGATGGGCGGAGCGGATGGCAACCGCTTCGCCCTTTTTCATTCCCAGGATGGTGCCATGGAATTTCAGGATCGGGAACTCAAGTGCGTCGATTGCGGGACCGGCTTTGTTTTTACCGCCGGGGAGCAGCAGTTCTACCAGGAAAAAGACTTCAGGAACGAGCCTAAGCGCTGCAAGGCGTGCAAGGTAAAGCGCCAGAACGGCTCGACGGAACGCGGGGGGCCGCGCGGGCGGGTAGAAACTTCCGCCACCTGCTCCCAATGCGGGCGCGAGACCACCGTGCCCTTCCGGCCCACCCAGGGCCGCCCTGTCTTCTGCCGCCAATGTTTCCAGGGCCGCAAAGCAACCGGAGCCTCCGCCTGACGTCCGCGGGAGCATGCAACCAACATCGCTGCCGGGGTTCCGCCGCATCTTATATACTGTCCACGGCCGGTGATTGTGGAATATCATCGAAGTTGTGAGTCCGGCCCGCCAGCGTTTGAAACCAATCGCCGCCGAGCCCGCCGGCTCTTCAGCCGCCAAACATCCAATGGATCTCAGCGAACTAGATCTCGAACGCCTTCGCCTCAAGCTTCGCTATAAAGTCCTCTATCACGTCGGGCACAACTGCGCCGACGTCGACGATCTTGTTCAGGAAAGCCTGACCCGCTTTATCCGCGCCGAACAGCGGCACCAGATCCGCAATATGGAGGAGTTCGGCGCCTTCCTGAACGGCGTGTGTCGCAACGTGATCCTCGAATACCGGCGCCGCATTCGGCGTGAGCCTATGCTCGACCGGGAGGACCCCCTGCCTGAAGCGGGGGTTCGTCCCGATGCCGACATTCTGGAACTGCGCGATGCCATCGACAACGGTCTCGCCGGATTAGCCGACCGCGACCGGGCCATTCTGCGCGCTCTTTATCTCGAAGGCAGGGACAAAGACGAAATTTGCCTGGAATGGAAGATGTCCGACGCGCAATTTCGGGTGGTGCTTTTTCGCGCAAAGGAACGGTTCCGCAGGGCTTATGGCTCCGCGATGAAACGAACCGGAACCTCACAACACTGAGTAGGTGGATAGAAGAATGAACTGCGGCATGGAACCCATACAACGTGAACAGGTTATTGCGAAATATCTTTCGCGATCGCTGGATTCCGAAGCGGTTGAGGAGTTCGAGGGCCATTACCTGGGCTGCGACGAATGCTTCGACGAATTACGAGTCAGCGAAAGGCTTACGGCCGATCTGCGTTCTTCCAACCTGTCCTGGAAGCAATCCGGGGGCGTTTCCGTACTTGGCTTCCGCGCCAGTGCTCAGCTCACCCATTCTGCCCACGAACTTGAGGATCTGCGGCGCGAAGTGCTGGAGCAAAGCGACTCCCGGGTCATCATCGACCTCTCGCGCGTCACTAAAATCGACAGCGCCGGCCTCGGCCAGCTCATGAGCTGTTATTCCCATCTCGTGCGCAATCAGGGCTCCCTGAAGGTCGTCCACGCCACCCCGGAAGTCCGCAAGGTCCTCGATATGACCGGCATCAGCACCCTGATTCCCGCCTTCAACGACGAGCAGGAAGCCGTTCGCAGCTTTACCTCTTAATGTGGAACAGGCGCTTCGGCCTGTTCCTGTTTCTTTTCATTTCTCCCCTCGACGCGGTAACATAGCCGGAAATCCTCAAGGAGAGTGATATGGGAATTCGTCGATTCGGTTTCTTCCTGGCCTTGGTGTGCGCTGCCGGTTGGGCCGCCGCCGGAGCCACATTTTCCGGAAGCTGGAAGCTCGATCTGTCGAAGAGCCACTTCGCGGGCCAGACTTTCACCATCGAAAAAACGCCCTCGGGCCTTTACCATTTCGACAGCCAGGGCTTCGGCTACGATTTCGATCTGACCGGCAAAGAGTATCCAGCGCCGGATGGCGGATCTTCGTCGTGGAAGGCAACCAATGCAAACACGTGGGACGCCGCCATCCATATGAATGGGAAAACCATCGCTTCCTACCACTTGGTGTTGAAGGGAAATTCGCTCGATTCCACCATGAAAGTAACCAGGCCGGACGGGACCACGGCAGAACAAACGACCAACAACACACGCGTCTCCGGTGGGCCTGGCTTTTTGGGCAAATGGAAATCCGGCGATCCCAAAGGCGCCGCCACCACCCTCGAAATTTCTACCGATGCCGCCAACCACATCACGGTGAAGTATCCTGAGTTCCAAATGGTGTGCACCGGCAGCCTGGACGGGAAAGATTACGTTCCCATGGTTGCGGGAGCGGTCTCGAAGCAAGCCATCGTCTTTGAGAAAACCGGCCCCAACTCCATCCGCATGACGACCAAGCTGAATGGCAAGCCGTTTTACCTCGACGTGCTGACCCTCTCGGACGACGGCAAGACGCTTACCGACGACGGTAATCCCGTGTCGGCTAACGAACCGTCAAAGGCCGTTTACCTCCGCCAATAACGCGTTAGTGCGCCAGGGCGGCCGCGCCCTTCTTCGCCCGCACTCGCTGCATGAAAAACACGATGATGCCGCACCCAAAGCACGCCAGCGCAATATACCGGAACACGTCCACATAGGAAAATGCGGAAGACTGCGCGTCCAGAGTACTCTGGATGAGCCCGTACGCCCGCGCTGTAGCCACATTCGGCTGCGCCTGCTGCGCCATCGCGCCCCTCAACCCCTGGAACGTCTGCTGAAACGCGGGACTGCCTTGTGCCAGGTTCTGCGCCAGATCGGCGCGATGAATCTGCGAGTGCCTGGCTACCAACGTATTTACCATCGAAATTCCTACGCCCCCGCCCACGTTGCGCAATAGATTGAAAAGCCCCGAGGCGTTGCCGATCTGTTCGTTTTTCAATGTCCCCATGGAGATGGTCGAGAGCGGCACAAATACCATTCCCGAACCTACACCGCTGAGAATGATCGGCCAAAGCATCGTCGACGGCGAAATATCCAGGCTCAGCCGGCCCATCCAGATGCTGGTCCAGCCGAAAATTCCGAATCCGGCCACAATCAACCAGCGATTATCGAGGCGCCCCGTCAAGACTCCTATGATCGGCATGATGCATACGGCCCCGATACCACGCGGACTTACCGCCCAACCCGCCGATGCCGCCGAGTAGCCGAGCAGCGTCTGATAAAAGAGCGGCAGAAGCGTCACCACGCCATAAATCACCCCGCCGAACAGCCCGATCAGCAGACATCCCAGCGCGAAGTTCCTGTCGCGGAACACCTGTAGGTTTACCAGTGGAGCTCGAATGATCAGCTCGCGCACCAGAAAGCCGACCAGCGAGGCGACCAGCAGCACCGCGGCCCAGCGGATCCATGTAGCCCCGAACCAATCGTCTTCCTGGCCTTTGTCGAGAATCACCTGCAGCGCCCCCAGCCAGAGCGCGAGCAGTCCCAGCCCGATGGCATCGATCCGCCCCGGTTTGGCGTTCTTGATGTAAGGTGGATCGTTCACGAACTTCGAGATCATGAACAGCGCCAGCGCCCCGATAGGAATATTGATGTAAAACGCCCATCGCCACGAGTAGTCGTCCGTAAGAATGCCGCCGAGAGTAGGTCCGAGCACCGGAGCCACCACCACCCCCAACCCATACATCGCCATCGCCGCGCCGCGCTTCTCCGGTGGAAAACTTTCGAGCAGGATGGCCTGCGCAAGCGGCTGCAACGCGCCCCCGCCCGCCCCCTGAACGGCCCGCGCGATTAGAATCGTCGCCAGATTGGTGGCCGCCCCGCACATAAAAGAAGCAGCCGTGAAAATCACGATGCAGGTGAGCAGAAACCGCTTGCGGCCAAAACGCAGCGACATCCAGCCGCTCGCCGGCAGCACCACGGCATTGGCCACCAGATAACTGGTCAGCACCCACGTTGCTTCATCCGTGGTAGCCGAAAGGCTCCCCGCAATATGCGGCAGCGCCACGCTGGCGATCGAAGTATCGATCACTTCCATAAATGTGGCCAGCATCACCGAAAAGGCAATGAGCCAGGGATTGACCGATGGGCTCTCGTCCGCCATTACCAGGTCGTTTGATGCCGCCCGTCCCTCTGAAGTCGCGCCAGGTTGGCCATCGGCGCTATCATGTGATTGACTGATCGGTGGCTGGCACACCCATGGACACAATCGCAGCGCCTACCCGGCGCCGAAGGATTCCAAAGTGGCTCGTACCATTGATCGGGTACGGAATTTCCCTCGCTTCTCTACTCTGGGTCTTCTCTAAGTTCGACTTCGTACAACTCGGCGCCGATCTGCGCCGGCTCGATTGGACCTGGGTGGCCATTGCGGTGGCCGTCGAAGCCGGAGTCTACTTTATCGATGCGTGGCGGTGGATGGTGCTCCTGAGGCCCGTCGGCGCGCCCACCTTTGGATGCTGCCTGCAATCGGTCTTCGTAGGCCTTTTCGCCAACGACATCCTGCCTATGCGGGCCGGCGAAATCATCCGTTGCTTCCTCCTCTCTTACAAATCCGAAGTACCCATTTCGCTCGCGCTCACCTCCGATTTCATCGAGCGCATCATGGACGGCCTCTGGATCGTAATCCTTTATTCGCTGATTACGTTTCAGGTGTCAACCCACGTAATGGTCGGCGACGTTATGTGGGTTTTCGGCGGAGTCGTCGTAGTAATTTCCCTGATTATTCTTTGGGCGCTTTTTCATCGGCAGCACGCCCATCACTTCGTGAGCCAATCCAGTTGGGGGGCGCGCTTCATTCACCTCCTCGACGAAATCCACCGCCTGGGACACTGGCGGGAACTGGGGCAAGCCATGGCTATCAGCGGATTGTTCTGGGCGGGACAGGTGTTCGCGGTCTGGGCCATCGCACGCGCCGATGGATTTTATTTCAGCGGCAGCGAAATGGCCTTCCTCCTGGTGGTGAAAACCGTGGGAACGTTGATCCCCAACGCGCCGGCTAATATGGGCGCCTATCAGGCCAGCACCGTGTATGCCCTAAGGCTGCTGCTGACCGAACCCCCGGAGGCGAAAATCCTCGCGGAGATCATGTTCGGATTCCTCACGCTCCCGATCCTCGTCGGCGGAGCCGTCGCCATCGTCTTTGCGGGCATCAATCTGGGCGATCTCCATCGCCATGCGCACCACGCCCATTCCACGCGAAAATTGAAATTCCGTCCCGGCCCCCATCCCCCAACGCCATGAGATCTCTTGCGGAATATGAACAACTGGCCGCGCTGGCCCATGGACATATTTGCGCCGGCCAGATCCTCGGCCTGCGTATGGCGATGCGCGGGATGGAACTTCTCGGCATAGAAGACCCCGCGGGTAAAGACCGTAAACGCCTCGTAACCTGGGTGGAGATCGATCGTTGCGCCACTGATGCCATCACCGTTGTCACCGGATGCCGCCTCGGAAAGCGCGCCCTGAAGTTCAGGGACTTCGGCAAGGTGGCTGCTACGTTTTGCGACCTCAGGGAAGACAAAGCGGTAAGGGTGGTCGCGCTCGACTCCTCCAAAGCGCGCGCCCGTGAGATCTACCCCGAAATCGAAGACAAGAACCAACAGCAAATGTTCGCCTATCGGGACATGCCGCCGGAGGAATTGTTCAGCCATCAATGGGTGCGCGTCGCCATGGGCCCGCAGGAGTTTCCTGGATACAAAGGCGTGCGCCGAGCCTGCCACCAATGCGGCGAAGGCATTAATTTCGAGCGCTTCGAAGAGCGGGACGGACAGATTCTGTGCCGTGCCTGCGCCGGCCAATGCTATTACCACCCGCTGTGATCAGGTACCAGATCACAAACGGCACGGCGGAGGTTGATGAGGATGCCTGGTTCGCGCGCCTGCGCCCCGATGTGGATTTTATTCAGATTCGGGAGCCCGCCCTCAACGCCCGGCATCTTGCCAGAATCGTGCGCCGCGCCATGACCCTTGGGCCAGCCGTCCTTGTCAACGACAGAGCGGACGTGGCAATCGCGTGTGGAGCCGCCGGGGTCCACCTGAAATCCGGCTCAATCTCTCCCAGGCAACTCTCCCGTCCGGGCCTCATGATATCGGTCGCCTGCCACCATGCCGACGATGTAAAAAAAGCAGGGGGCGCAGACTTTATAGTCCTCGCCCCCATCTTTCAGCCCTTATCGAAACCAGCGGACCGTCAACCTCTGGGCCTCGGAGCCTTACGCGAAATCGCCGCCGGGTGCCAGATACCAATAATCGCCTTGGGAGGGATCACCGAATTCAACGCCATTCAATGCGTCGAAGCAGGAGCCAAAGGAGTAGCCGGCATCACCCTCTTCGCCCATCCCCATACCGAACCGCGACCGTGAGAGAGTGGCAGTCTTAAACCCGCCCCGCCGACCGCTCAATCTTCTCTTCTTCCTTCAGACTCTTCGCCCAGTCATCCGCCTCGCGCTGAGCCTCATCCCGAGCGATCCCATACCGCTCCTGAATGCGCCCGACCAACTGATCTTTCTTGCCCTGCACAACCTGCCAGTCGCTGTCAGTCAACTTGCCCCACTTCTCACGGGCCTTCCCTGACATCTGCTTCCAATTGCCTTCCACTTGATCCCAGTTCATAGTAGTTGCCTCCGTCTGTGTCATTGCAAACGGCAGGCCACCCTCACTCTCCGGCGGCAGCCAGAGCGTGCGAATGGGCACGAACCGCACTACTGAGCCCCGCAAGGTTGTATCCGCCTTCGAGAACCGATATCAAACGTCCACCAGAATGCTTATCGGCGATCTCAAGCATCACCGTCGTGAGCTCGCTGAAGTCTTCATCGCTCAGACGAAAGCGGCCCAGCGGATCATTTTCCCGTGAATCGAAGCCCGCGGAAACCAGCACCAGATCGGGACGAAAGCCATCCATCAACGGCGCCAGCTTACCGCGAAACGCACCCAGAATCTGCTCCCGCCCGGAACCCGCGGGAAACGGGCAGTTCAGCGTAGTCCCCAGTCCCGCCCCAGCGCCGATTTCTTCCAGATCTCCCGTGCCTGGATACCACGGTGACTGATGCGTGCTGAAGAAGAACACCGAACCGTCTGTGTAAAAAATATCCTGCGTACCGTTGCCGTGATGCACATCCCAATCGGCGATTGCCACGCGTTCCATCCCATACCGGCGCTGCGCGTAGCGTGCCGCAATTGCGATGTTATTGAACAAACAGAAACCCATCCCCTGCGCAGGGCGAGCGTGATGGCCCGGCGGCCGCACAATGCAGAAAGCGTTCTGCGCGTTCTTGCCGGCAACCAGATCCACGGCATTCAGGCACGTGCCCACCGCATGCAAAGCAGCGTCGAAAGAGCGCGGCGAAATGTCGGTATCGCCGGTGCTGAGGGTCTCGAGGCCCATGCTCACATCGCGCTGAGCTGTACGAATGTAATCGGCGGTGTGGCAAAGCGCAATTTCGTCGAGCGTCGCGGCCCGTGGAGCGATGGTCGATAATTCAAACCCCTCCAACCCCCGCACAGCCGCATCCCAGCGCGCGATTTGCTCCGGATGGCCCGCACCCGTGTCGTGCTCTTTGGCGACCGGATCGGCCAGAAACGCGGTCATGCTGCCGCCAGTAATTTTTCACCCCGCATAGCTTCTATTTTAGGCGCCGCCCCTCAATCTCGTAAGGTTTTGGTTAAGTCTTGTTCAGTTATCGTCACTTAACGCCACCGACACGCCATTGTTACATGCGGCCGCTATCCTGGGATTCCAGCAGCTATTCAGGAAAGTTTTCCATAGAGAGGATTTTTTAATGCAAAGTTTCACGACGCCCGTAGTGCGCCTGTTCGCCGTTGGTGTGTGTCTGCTCTCGATTCAAGCCGGCTTGACCCCATTGCGCGCGCAACAAGCCGCCGGGACTATCGCGGGTACGGTTCTCGACCAGGCCGCCAAGACAATGGAGGGGGTAACCGTTAAGGCGAAGAGCGACCCGTCCACTGTAGTCGGCACCGCAACCACCGAGGCCCAGGGCCATTTTTCCATCACCGGACTCGCCGCCGGAACCTACACGGTAGAATCCAGCGCGCCGGGATTTGCCCTCAACACACGCCTCGGAGTTCAGGTACCCACCACTGAAGATCTTTCGATAACTCTCAACGTCGACTCCATTTCGCAGTCGGTCACCGTTCAGGAGACGGTATCGCTGGCAGTCGACACCGCGCCGTCCGGCAATACGCTCAATGCCACCGCGGCGCGAACGGAGATCAGCCCCGTCTTCATCCAGAACTTTATTAATCCGGTTTCAGATTTTGCCGAAGTGGTGAATTATTCCCCCGGCACCTTCAGCCTCAATCCGAATGGAATCGGTCTTGGACAGGGCAAAACCTACTTCCGCGGCTTCGCGGACGGCCAGTACACCATCACCTTTGACGGCATTCCTTTCGAAGACACCAACACGCCGACCCACCACTCCTGGGCCAGTTTTCCTTCGCAGTGGATCAGTTCCGTGGATTTCGATCGCAGCCCCGGTCTGGTATCGGAATTCGGCCCCACCAACTTCGGCGGATCGATCAACCTCAAATCTCCCGAGTTGCAGGCGGACCCCGACATTCGCGGCACGTTTTCCGAGGGTTCGTTCAACACGCGCCTTTATCAGCTCGACTATGAATCCGGCCTGTTTGGTCCGGGTAAAAAAGAAGCTGTCCTGTTCGACTTCAACCAGTTGAACTCCGACGGATATCAGACTTTCAACAAGCAGCAGCGCGACGCCGGCTACGGCAAGTTCCAGCATCGCTTTTCCGATAAAACCAGTCTTAGTCTGTACGGCGGGGTAGTGGATATCTGGAACCGGACACCCAACACCACCAATCCCACCCGCGCACAGGTCGCGGCATTCGGAGTGAATTATCTGCTCGACAGCACACCTACCTGTACTACCGTGACGGTGAACTGTCCGGCTTCAGCGAACGGCTTGCCCGATCCCTTTTACTACGGTTACAACAAGTATCACGTCCAGACCGATTTCGAGTACGCCGATTTCAATTCCGACCTGGGCGGCGGCTGGAAGTTCGATAACAAACTCTACACCACCCGCTACTGGAATAAGCAGTTCTACCAGAACGACTCCTTCAACTCTGCCGGCGTCATCAGCCCTGTCAGCCTCTCGACGGCAACGCCCAGCGGCGTAGACAAGCTCAACGGATATCGCCACGCCGGCGACACCACGATCCTGAGCTATGAGTCTAAGTGGGGTATTTTCCGCACCGGTACCTGGTATGACTGGGCTTATACAGACCGCTATCAGTACCCGTCCAACATCCTGTCAGGGCTCGACACGCCCCTGCCTAACTTCCACGAGCACTTCATCACCCAGACCTGGCAGCCCTTTGCGGAATTCGAGTGGCATGCCCGGCCTAACCTGACGATCGTGGTGGGTATCAAGGACGCCAACTATAAAATGGCGCTGAACCAATACCAGGACAACCTTAACTTCTCTGGCAGTTCGGGTATCGTCGGCTGCCTTGGTGGGACGCCGTCGACCTACCCTGCGGGCACTCCCTTCGCCGGCGCTCCCGCCTGTATCGGTGGAGCGGCTTTCACCACCCACAGTATCGACTACAACAACTGGCTGCCCAACGCCGTGGCCCGCTATCAGCTACAGTCGCACTGGTCCACTTATGCGCAGTTCTCCGAGGGAAGCGTGATTCCCCCCAGCGCCGTGTTCGACGTGCCTGGCGGAAATGTGCTGACCCCGCAGCGGCCCATGCTTGCCAAGAACTACCAGGTTGGGTCGGTGTTGAAGTATAACCGCTGGACCCTCGATGCCGACGCTTATTACGTTCACTTCGCCAACGGCTTCGACTCGTATACGGATCCAACTACCAACGAGACTGTCTTTGTGCCGACCGGCCCGTCAAATACGCGAGGCGTCGAATTCGAGAGCAATGTCGTGCTCGGTCATGGATTCCATCTCTACATGAACGGCTCCAAGGGCTCCGCAAAATATGCCGAGGGTCCGAACCTTCCCAACGGCGGTTTGTGGGTTGCCAACACTCCCCGAGATGTCGAAGCCATCTCCATCTTTTGGCAACATGACAACTGGGATGTTGGCGCCATCAATAAACGTGTCGGTGAAATGTACAACGACAACAAGACCATCAAATACCTGATCGGTGGGGTATCCCTTCCTTTCCCGGCCGATCAGGCCATCAGGATCGATCCTTTCGATCTCACTAACTTCTTCGTCAATTACACCATTAAGAATGCGTCGCATTTACGGGGAACCAAAATCCAGTTCGCCGTCAACAATCTGATGAACAGCCACAACGTTGTCGGTGTAACTCCCAATGTGAAGGCAACGACCTCCGTGCTTTACGTAGAGAGCCCGGCCGACCAGCTGAATCTGCTTCCCGGCCGCAGCTTCTCCATCACCGTCACCGGCGGCTACGCACCCAGAAGATAGTTCAATCCAGAAGATAGTTCAATATGGATAGGCGCTTCCGCCCGGCGGAAGCGTCTATCCCGCATTACGGTTTTGGAGGAAGCGGCGGACGGCGGGATCCTTCTCTAACCCTATGGCCATTTGCCACGCCTGACGGGCCTCTTCACTGGCTCCGGTTCTTGAGAGCAACTCTCCTCTGGCTGCCCAGTAAGGTTGGTAGTCCTTGATGCACGAGTTGACGGTTGCCGCTTCCAAAGCTTCGAGCGCCTTGGTGGCTCCGGATACTTCGGCCACTGCCAGGGCTCGGTTGATGGCTATGACCGGGGAGCCGGTGAGAGCCAGCAGCGCGTCGTAGAGTTGCAGGACTTCGGGCCAGTTGGGGCGGCCGTTGCGGCAGCGATCTACGTGCGCCGATTGCAGAGCGGCTTCGAGTTGAAAGCGTCCGATGGCTCCCAGCGCTCCGGCTCGCTTCAAGGCTGCTTCGGCTTCATAGATCATTTGCGCGTCCCACAATGCGGGATCCTGTTCGGCCAGGGGCACGTATTCGCCATCCGGGGTGCGTCTGGCGCGGCGCCTTGCCTCCGCGTGCAGCATGAGGGCGAGCAGGCCCAGTGGTTCGGGTTCGCGCGGCAGCAGTTCGGCCGTGAGGCGGCCGAGGAACAGGGCTTCCTCGGTGAAATCGCGCCGCGTCGCGTCGGTCCCCTGTGGGTCGGCCCAGCCTTCGGAGAAGGTGGCGTAGATGGCGTCGAGGACGGCGGCGAGGCGTTGAGGAAGCTCGTCGCGATCCGGGATGCGCAGCGGGATGGCGGCCTGGCGGATTTTCTCTTTGGCGCGCACCAGTCGTTTACTCATCGCGGCGGGGGAGGCGAGGAACGCCGAGGCTATCGTCTTTGCATCGAGTCCAAGCACGGCCTGGAGGATTAACGGCGCGCGGATCGATTCATCGATGGCGGGATGGGCGCAGGCGAACATCAGGCCGAGGCGGCGATCGGGGATCGCGTCGGCGTCTTCCGATTCTTCCGCTATCGTCTGCAAGCGGTCGGCGCCGGGTTCTTCATGGCGTTGAGCACGCATGCGATCGATGTTTTTGCGGCGGGCCACGGTGAGCAGCCAACCTTCGGGGTTCGACGGACAGCCGTGTTGCGGCCAGTCCTTCAGTGCCGCCGCAAAGGCCTCGGAAAGGGCGTCTTCGGCGGCGGCGACATCCCCAGTCCGTGCCGCCAGAAAGGCGACGAGCTTGCCATAGCTGCGGCGCGCCACGGCATCGGCCGTGGAACGCGCCTGCTCGTCGCCTTCAATGACGCTCATGGCTCAGGCTGCGGCCGCCATCCCCCAGATGGGACGGACCTCGACCGCTCCATGGCCGGCGGCGGGGCAGCGCGCCGCCCAGGAGAGCGCCGCGTCGAGATCGGGGACGTCGATGAGGAAGTACCCGCCCAGCTGCTCTTTGGAATCCACGTAGGGGCCGTCGAGGACCTGGGGCTTATCGTTGGCAATGCGCACCGTGGTCGCGGTGGCCACGGGCTGGAGGCGGTTACTGCCCTTGAGGACTCCCGCTTCGTTCAGGGCGCTGGTGTAGGCCATGTAGGCGGCCATGCCCTGTTCCTGTTGGGCTTTCGTCATTTTGGGCCACTGCGCCTCGTCTACGTAAGCCATCAAAATATACTGCATGTTGTGAACCCTCCTTTTGGGTTGTGGCTGGGTTAGTGCCCTGCCACTACCATGACGCACGCACATGCGGCGATTTGGACAACGGAGGTGAAAATATTTTACGGGCGCGCTTCCCATGCGCAGCGGCTGGGCACGGAAAGCACGTCAACCTTAGAGTACGTCTTCGGACCAGTTCTCGAGCACAGCCTTAACCTTGCCCGTGAATTGATCTCCCAGCGCGCCGTCGATCAGCCTATGATCGAACGTCAGCGCGAGGAAGCATTGCGAGCGGATCGCGATTGCATCGTCGACAACCACAGGCACTTTCTCCACCGTGCCCACGCCAAGGATCGCCACCTGAGGCTGATTAATCACCGGTGTCGCAAACACACTCCCAAAGCTCCCGAAATTCGTAATCGAGAACGTCCCGCCCTGAATCTCATCGGGCTTTAACTGCTTGGCCCGAGCTCGCGATGCCAGATCGACAATAGCGCGCTGCAGACCGAGCACGTTCTTCTCGTCTGCATTACGGATTACAGGCACAATCAGCCCGCCATCGAGCGCCACCGCAATGCCCAGATTAATCTCATTGTGGTAAATGATGTTGGTCCCGTCGATTGAAGCGTTGACGATGGGATAGGTACGCAGCGCTTCCACCGCCGCCCGCGCCACGAACGGCAGGAACGTCAGCGACATCCCATAGCGAGCTGCGAAATCTTCCTTGTGCTTCGCGCGCATTTTCGCCACACGCGTCATATCCACGCGATGCACGGTAGTGACGTGCGCCGAAACGCGCTTGCTCATCACCATGTGCTCGGCGATCTTCAACCGCATATTGCTCATGGGCTCGACGCGCGTCTTAGCCGTAGGCTGAGGCTGCGTGACGGGAGCCACGGGCGCGGCAACAGGTGCCGCCGGAGCGGCAGGAACCGCCGGTGCCTTGGGAGCCGCTGGCGCAACTGGTGCCGCCGCCGCACCCGGCTTCTGTTTCAGAAACGATTCGACATCGTCCTTCGTAATGCGCCCACCCGCGCCCGTGCCTGTAACCGCCGAGAGATCCACATTGTTCTCACGCGCCATCTTGCGCACCAGAGGAGACAGCGGACCAGCCGGCTCTTTCGCCGCAGGCGCTTCCTGGGGTGCGACAGGTGGCGCTGCAGCAGGAGCAGCCGGAGTCTCCATCCTCGCCACCTGCGCCTCATGCCGAACTGCTTCCGTGGGCTCTTCCTTAGCAGGCGCCGCGGCTGCAGGCGCTGCCCCCTCTCCGCCCTCATTGATCCGCCCCACAATGGCGTTTACACCGACCGTCTGCCCCTCCTGCACCAGCACTTCCGCCAGTACCCCCGCCGCCGGAGCCGGGATTTCCGTATCCACCTTATCGGTCGAAATCTCGAACAATGGCTCGTCGCGCTCGACGGTATCGCCCGCCTTCTTCAGCCACTTGGTCAGCGTTCCTTCGACGATACTTTCGCCCATCTGGGGCATCACGACGTCTGTCATCTAAACTCTCCCATCAAAGTCAAACACTCGTTGAAAATGCCGCGCCAGGGCGCGTTTCACTTCTTCGGCGCTCACACGAACCCCCAGCCGCTCCATCGAAGTCACCGGCTTCGTCAGCCCGCACGGCACGATGTACTGAAAGTAGCTGAGGTCCGTAGTCACGTTCAAAGCCCAGCCATGCGTCGAAACCCAACGGCTCAAATGGACCCCGATGGCCGCGATCTTCGCCTGCGCCTCCCCTTCACCCGTCCAAACGCCCGTCAGTTTCGGGACCCGCGCCGCGCCAATTCCAAACTCCTCCAGCGTATCAATCAGAACCTGTTCGATGGCCCGCACATACGCGCCCACATCGCGCTTCCACTCGCGCAGATCCATAATCGGATACGCCACAATCTGGCCGGGACCGTGATACGTAACATCCCCGCCGCGATCCGAATAATGCAGTTCGATCCCCTTCGCGCGCAAAACGTTTTCCGGCGCCAGTAGATTTTCCTCGCGCCCGTTGCGCCCGATCGTCACCACATGCGGATGCTCGACAAAGAGCAGATGATCGGTTCCCAGCCCCTGCTTACGCTGCGCCGCGAGCTGCTCCTGAATGGCAAGCGCCTCGGTATACGACATGCGGCCCAGATCGCGGACCGTGCAGGTCCGTGCGCAAACCTCAGGCATTGATCGCCAGGCCATAGACGTTATTAAACGCCTCGCCCACGGCTTCATACAGTGTTGGATGCGCGTGGATGGTATGCATCATGGTATCCACCGTGGCCTCCGCTTCCATGGCGGCAACGGCCTCCGAAATCAGCTCGAACGCCTGCGGTCCGATGATGTGGACGCCCAGGATCTCCCCGTGCTTTTCATCCGCTACCACTTTGACAAAGCCATCGTGCGACCCAAGAATCGTCGCCTTGCTGTTCGCCAGGAAGGGAAATTTTCCGACCTTAACGCTGTAGCCCGCCGCCTTGGCCTGCGCTTCCGTCAAACCCACGCTGCCGATGCCGGGTTCCGTATAAGTCGCGCCCGGAATGCGGTTGCGATGGATCGGCGTCACCGGCTTTCCTGCCATCTTTGCCACCGCCACCATCCCCTGCATTGTCGCCACGTGCGCCAGTTGAGGAGTGCCAGCCACCACGTCGCCAATCGCGTAAATGCCCGGCTCGTCGGTCTGCTGGTATGGGTCGACCTTGATGAATCCCCGGTCCGTCACCACCTTGGTATTCTCGAGTCCGATCTTCGCCGTATTGGGTGCCCGGCCCACCGCCACCAGCAGCTTATCGGCCTCCACGTCTTCCGTCTTGCCGTTCGAAAGCGTGACCTTCATCTTCACGCTGGTCCCCGTCTTCTGAACGTTCTCGCACTTCGCGCCCGTCTCCACGCGAATTCCGTTCTTCTTGAAGACTCGCTCCAGTTCCTTCGAGACTTCCTCGTCCTCCACCGGAACGATCCGCGGCAGCATTTCGAAAATGCTCACCTGCGATCCAAACCGCTTGAACATCGAGGCGAATTCCACGCCCACCGCGCCCGCCCCGATCACCATCAGCGATTTCGGCACCGAAAGCAGGTTCAAAATCTCAATATTGGTCAGGATAAACTCGGCGTCGGGCGTCAGGCCGGGCAGCATGCGAGCCTCTGATCCGGTGGCGATCAGAATATTCTTCGTCTCCAGCGTCTGCGTGCCCTTATCCGAAGTAACTTCCACCTTGCCTGGGCCTTTAATTACCCCAAAACCCTTGATCCACTCGACCTTATTCTTCTTCATCAGAAACTCAACGCCCTTGGCGTGTTTCTGAACGATGCCGTTCTTGCGGTCAATTACCTTGGGGAAATTCAGCGCGGGCTTCTCAATAGTGATGCCCTCGTCGGCGGAGTGGTTGGCGAAGCTCCAAAGCTCAGCCGTATGCAGCAGCGCCTTGGTCGGAATGCAGCCGACATGCAGGCAGGTGCCGCCCAGCTTAGGGTCTTTTTCAACGATGGCAGTCTTCAGGCCGTATTGGCCCGCGCGCACCGCCGCAGAGTAGCCGCCAGGGCCGCTGCCAATCACAATCAGGTCGTATGTCACGTAACTCCATTCTACATGCCGCGTCCATTATCATTGAAGATGACGATGCGGCGCATCTCGTTCTATTTGTTGCTTTTCGCGGTAGTCGGAAGGGCGCAGACGCGCACCTTCCTCATTGATTCGATTACCGTCGAGGGCAACAGGATTCTAACCGCCAATGGCATCGCCGCCGCCTCCGGATTGAAGCTCGGAGAGCCCGGCGATACGGCCGTCTTTGATGCCGCCCGCGACCGCCTGCTGGCCACCGGCTACTTCGAAACCGTGGCCTATCGTTTCAAGGCGGCGGAAAAAGGATCTGGCTACGACGTGTCCTTCGAGGTTCAGGAAATGCAGCCCCTCTACCCGATCGCCGTCGAAGCCCTGCCGGTCACACCCGCGGAAATCAACGCGTGGCTGAAGGCCAAAGACCCCCTGTTCAGCGGACGCATCCCAGGCACCCAGCAGGTGCTCGACCGCACCTCCCGCGAGATCGAAGAATTGCTGGCGTCAAAAAACCATCCTGCGCAGGTTGCCGGAAAAATGGTTTCCGTCTCGCCCCAGCGTTTCGAGGCCCGCTTCACCCCCGCCGAAGGACTCCCCAACGTAGCTCTCGTGTCATTCGAAGGCAACAAGGCCGTGCGCGATACCGACCTCCAGAACGCCATCGCCGACGTCGCTTTCGGGCAGCCCTACACCGAATCCAGCTTCCGCCTGCTGCTCGATAACCAGATCAAAGCGCTATACGAAAAAAGCGGCTACATGCGCGTTTCCTTCGGCAAGCTGACTACTACCCCCAACACCCAGGTGAAGGGCATCGACGTCCACGTTGTCATCACCGAAGGCCCTCAGTACAAGCTCGGCGCGGTCGGAGTGCGCGGGCCCATGGAGGATCAAAGCAAGCATATTCTGCGCGTGGCGAAGGTCCCATCCATGGGCATAGTGAATTTCGATGAGCTCCGCAATGCCGATCTGCGCGTCAAACAGGCGCTCCGCCAGGAAGGCTACCTCGACGCCGAAGTTTCCACCGACCGCGAAATCAACGACGAAAAGATGACCGTCGATGTCTACCTCGTCCCGCATCCCGGCCCGCAATACACCTTCGGCAAGCTGGAACTGAAGGGCCTGGGCCTCGATGCCGAAGCTGCCGTTAAAGGCATGTGGACCGTGAAAACGGGTGATCCCTACCCCGGCGATTACCCAGACTATTTCGCCAAGCGCGTCAAGGAAGACGGCTACTTCGACAATCTGGGCGACGCGCGCGCCGAGCCCCACATTAATCCGGATACACACGTGGTCGACGTGACCCTCACGTTCGTCTACGCGCCAGGCAACAGGCCCAGGAAGCCCGCAGAGCCCGGACAGGACTCGAATCAACAGCAGCAAGAGCCGTTTCCGCGCTATTGATCCATGCTGACGGCGATTACGCGCGCGGTGAGCCCTTCTCTCGCCAACTGCGAGCTCACCTGGTTGCCGCGCCAGCCCATCGACATCGCCCTCGCCGAAGCCCAGCACCGAGCCTACGAAGCATGCCTGGCCGAATTGGGCGCCCGCGTGATCTCGTTGCCCGCCTTGCCCGACCTGCCCGACGCGGTCTTTGTGGAGGACCCCGCGCTGGTGCTGGATGAGGTTGCCGTCATCACTACCATGGGCTGCGCCAGCCGCCGCGGAGAGCGTGAAAGCCTGGCCGAAGCACTGTCGCCGTTTCGCCCCCTGATCCGTATGCGCGATCCGGCGAAGCTCGAAGGCGGAGACGTCATGCGCATCGGCAAGGATCTTTTCGTAGGCCTGTCCGACCGCACGGATGAAGCGGGCGTGGCGCAGTTGGCCGCCGTGCTCGAGACCTTCGGCTGCAGTGTCACTCCCATGGCCCTCCACAACTGCCTGCACCTGAAATCGGCCTGCAGCTATCTCGGAGACAACTCCATCCTGATCAACCAGGCATGGGTCGATACCGAACCTCTGCGCCGCTTCCGCCTGATCGATGTAGCGCCCGATGAACCCGCGGGAGCCAACGCCCTGCGCGTTGCCGACACAATCCTGATGCCCGCAGCCTACCCAAACACGGCAGCGGTACTGCGCCAGGCCGGCTTCAAAGTCCGAGCCCTCGACCTCTCCGAATTACTAAAAGCTGAATCCGGAGTTACCTGCTCCAGCCTGATCTTCGAAGCTACTCCGGTCCCTCATCCTTAGCCCGCCGCGCTGGACCCGAAGAAATCATCGGCACAGCCTCCTTAATCGTCTGGCTATCGCGGAAGGGAACGCTGAGCACCACTTCCCGAATCAGCGTCCGCGTCCCATAATGGTCCTTCTCGAGCGTAGCCATAATCTTCTGCACCGTGCACTGATCCCCATCCTGCAGACTCCGCCCCAACGCATACCCGAGCACCTTCTGCGTCACATTGCGCAGAAACTCGTCTTTCCGTTTCAGCATCGCTTGGCGCAGTTCCACCGGCCCAACGAACTTATCTCCCGACGGCATCACGCCGGACGCATCCACCGGCTTACCCTTATCGGTATCGCGCCAACGCCCCATCCAGTCGAAATTTTCGAGGCCAAATCCAATCGGATCGATCATCCGATGGCAAGTCGCGCACGTAGCATTCGCGCGATGCATCTCGAGCGTCTCCCGCATCGTAAGGTCCGCGTGGCCCTTCGCCGCCACTTCCAGCGCAGGCACGTCCGGCGGAGGAGGGGGCACAGTTTCACCGAGAACGTTTTCTAAAACCCAGGCCCCGCGCAGCACCGGACTGCTCTGCCGGTAATGTGAAGTCATCGCCAGCACCGCCCCCAACCCAAACACGCCCCCGCGCCGATTATCCGGCCAGTGGACCAACTGGAACTCACTCCCCACGCCCTTCACCTGGTCCTGCAACTGATAAAACTTCACCAACCGATCGGTCATGAACGTATAGTCCGCGTTCAGCAAATCCAGCAGGCTGCGGTTCTCATTCATCATGTAATGGAACAGCAGCACCGGCTCCTCGCGCAGGTCCGCCGCCACTTCCGGCGTATAGAAATCCTGCAGATCGATCAGCGTGGGAACCACGCGGCCCCCCAGATCTTTAGTCCCCAGCCACTGCCCGATAAACGTATCCGCAAACACTCGCGCACGCGGATCGTCCAGCATCCGATTCACCTGCGCGCCAAGCACCTTCGGGTCCTGCAGTTTGCCTTCATCCGCCAAACGCGATAGCTCTTCATCCGGCATCGTGGACCAAAGGAAATAGGAAAGTCGCGTGGCCAGTTCGTGATCGCGCAATGGATGAATACCCGGCGCCGGATTGGCCCGTTCAATCCGGAACAAAAACTTAGGCGATACCAAAACTCCGCTCAGCGCCAGCTTGATGCGCTCCTCATAAGGATCGCCGCGCTCCGCCGCCCGATCGTACAGCTTCATGAACGGATCGATATCGGCCTGCTCCACGGGACGTCGGTACGCCTTACGCAAAAACCTTGCGAGCAGCTGCTGCGCCGCCCTTCGCGGTTCCAGAGGAGTCTCCCCCGCATTCATCCCAAACAGCCGGTAATGCAGAGCCATCTTCTCCGCCGACGGAGGTTGCGCCTTCTGCGTAATCGCCACCGAGATCACTCCCAGCGGTGTCTTGGGCGGAATCAGCGAGATGGTGTGCGGCCCGCGCGTCAACGTCACATTGCGATTCTGCCCCGTCGCCCCCTTCTCCGTGTAGCGCGGCGAGGAATTTGTACCGCGGTCGACTCCATCCACCTTCACCTGCACCGGAACCGCACTTTCAAGCGACCGCTCGAGCGTCAAACTGATCGCATAGCTCGCGTCCGCATAAACCGAAAACGGCGCGGTAAGTTCGTCGCCCGGCCCCACATGCGCTCGATCGCCCTGCGCGCTGGCATCCTTCAACTGCGGAGAATTCTTCAGCAATTCCGCCCCGCTGAATGCCTTGCTGAGCGGAGGCGTAATCACCACGCGTTCCAGCACCTGCTGCGGCGCGTTCATATATTTCTCCATCAGCAGCGGTGGCACGAACATGGTTTCCCCATCCGTATCGAAGCCCTCGCCGCCCGATCCATCCTCCGGAAAAATCGCGCTCACATCCAGATCCACCCCCAGCAGATCGCGAATCGTATTCCCGTAATCGCGCCGATTGAGCCGCCGAATCGTCACCGCCCCGGCGAAATCCTGGCCGCTGCAGGCCGTTTCCTGCAGGTGCTTGTCGATCCACATGGCCACCATCTGCCGATCCTGCTCGGTGAGTTTCGACGACACCGGAGGCATCGTGCGATTGCGCAGTTGTGCCGCTACATTACGCCACACCCCCCGCTGCCGTTCCACATCGGCGGCTGTCTGCGCCTTCAGAAAATCTACCGGACCCTTCGGATTAGCCGAATTGTGGCATCCCGAACAGTTTTGCGCCAGCACGGGACGGATGGTTCGCGCAAATTCATCAGGCGCGCTGTTGGCCGCGTAGCCGAGCCATCCCGTCGACAGCAGGCCCGCCAGCAGAAATTTCCGCATAATAATTAAGATGGTACCGGAAGAAGGCGCAAAGTAACGGGTAACCTGCACCCGATTCACCCCCGCCTCCAGAAGTGTTAGCCTCAATCAAGCCATGTTCAAACCCATTTCCCGCAGAACACTACTACGCGGCGCCGGTGCCGCAATGGCGCTGCCATGGCTCGAAACCATGTCCCGGGCAGTTGCCACCGCAGGCCAATCTCAGCTCTCCGAACCGCCAATGCGCATGGCCTTCCTCTTCATGCCCAACGGCGTGCGGCCGGACCTGTGGAACCCCGCCGGAGACGACGAAAATTTCGAGTTCACCCGGCACCTCAAGCCGCTCGAACCCTTCAAAAACGATATCCTCATCCTCCGCAATCTCTGGCACAAAAAGACCGTCGGCCGCAGCGGGCATTGGGTAAAGGTTCCGGCCTGGCTCTCCGGCGGATATGTCGAGCGCACCAGCGGCCAGGATCTCAACACCGGCGGCACTTCCGTCGATCAGGTCGCCGCTGAACGCATCGGCGACAAAACCATGCTGCCCACCTTCGAACTGGGCCTCGAAGCCCCTCGCACCGGTGTCGATAACGCCGGCGGAGGTTTCGCGCGCATGTACGGTTCGTTCATCTCCTGGCGCGATCCACACACGCCGGTGCTCAAGGAAATCGTTCCCCAACTGGCTTTCGACCGCCTCTATCGCAACTCCTCCGCGCCCGTCGTTTCCGGCATGGACGCCAATCATGCGTCCGTCATCGATTCGCTGCAGCGCGATCGCACCAGCGTCCTCGATCTCGTCATGGACGAAACCAAATCCGTACGGCGCCAGGCCAGTTCCCAGGATCAGGTGAAACTCGACGAGTACTTTGAATCCGTGCGCTCTGTCGAGAAACGCATGGAAGCCGCGCTCAAGCCGCAAATTCGCTGGATCAATCAGGGCAAGCCGCCCATGGAACGTCCCGGCCCCGGCATCCCCGAAGAACACGCCGAACACGTGCGCCTGATGCTCGACATCCTCGTGCTCGCCTTCTGGAGCGATTCCACCCGCATCGCCACGTTTATGTTCGGCGACGCTCAAAGCGGCATGGATTACTCATGGCTGCCCGGCGTCCACGGGGCGTTCCATGGCAATTCCCACCACCTGAACGAACCGGGCAAGATGGAGCAATACGCGAAGATTATCGATTGGCACACCGCGCAGCTGGCCTATTTCCTCGGGCGCGTGAAGAGCCTCGATGAAGGTGGAAAATCGTTGCTCGATAATTCCATGTTCCTCTTCGGATCCTCCATCAAAGACGGCAACCGTCACGATCCCGAAGATCTGCCGCTGATCCTCGCCGGCCACGCCAAAGGCACCCTGCGCCCCGGCCGAGTTGTGACTTCCGAACCCAACACGCCCCTATGCAATCTGCACCTCGCCATGCTCAACCGCATGGGCATCATGGACAAATCCTTCGGCGACAGCACCGGCCCCCTGCAGGGACTGTCCTAACGCGGGGCCGCGGATAGCCGTTCGATAAATAAATCGAGAAACTCGCGTACGTTCACGTTGCGAGCCACCCGCACATTGCCCCCGTCGTGCGGAGTGAATACCGTGGCGCCGAAAAATTCCGGACTGTTGATTTCCACGTTGACACTACCCGCTTGCGTTTCAACTAAAGTCGACCGCACCGCCGTAGCCACCGCCAAAGGATCGTGCAGGGTAGGGAACTGATTCGGATTCCCCTTCTGCCAAAGCTGAATCAACTGATAAAGGAATTGCGACGCCGGATTTTTCGCCGTGCGCAGCCGCTCCAGATCCGAACCTTGCAGCTTGCATTTCTCCGTCACGTCGAGCCCAACTCCGGTAATCGGCACACCCGAACTAAATACAATCTCCGCGGCAATGCGATCCCGATAAATGTTATATTCCCGTCGAGGCGGAAAATACGCGCCGCCCATCAGCACGATCCTCTCGATCTTCGCTTTAATCCGCGGCTCTTCCTTCAACGCCAGCGCAATATTCGTCAACGGCCCCACCGGAATCAAAGTCATCTTCACGGGAGAGGCTAGTAGCGTTTCAATAATCCGCTCGCTGGCGCGCTGCCGAGCCGACGCAGGGGGCTGATCTTCGGCCGTGAGAACCGTGAACTGCGCCGCCTGGTCCGGATACTTCGGATCGAGCAACGGTTCCGCCGCGCCCGTAGCCAACGCCACATCGCGCCGCCCGAACAGGCCAAGCTCTTTCCATGCCAGGCGAGTTCGGCTCTCCACATCGTCGGCCACCGTAGTCACAAGCTTTACGTCGAGCTC
The DNA here is from genome assembly GCA_963719785.1 of Terriglobia bacterium. Classification (GTDB taxonomy): domain Bacteria; phylum Acidobacteriota; class Terriglobia; order Bryobacterales; family Bryobacteraceae; genus BOG-234. The sequence continues at coordinate 72,509 of CAVRCX010000009.1, read as the reverse complement.
CGGAGACTGCAGCGCCAGGGCCAGGGCCAAAGCATCGTCGATATCGTCCCCGATATCGGTGTCGAAGATGACGGGAATCGGCTTGGTCTGGGCCAAAGCCGCCCCCGCAACCAACACCATCAGCAGCAGGGACCTCCTCATTGACCCATCACCAAAGCATTAAACAAAAGCTTGAAAGTCAAATAACTCTGCGCCCGATACTGCGGCCGCATCCCAAAAAGAACAATATGCCCACTCCCCGACCGAGCATCTATCAAAGCCGTCCGCCCAGCGACATAACTCTCCCCCAACAACCAACCCGAAGCCAACACATTCCGCTCCGGATACCTGGCCACCGCATTTTCCTCGCTCTCCCACGCCGGACTACCTTCGTTCCAAATCGTTACATCCTCCGGCAAACCCCGCGTCAAAGGACTACGCAAATCGAGCCGTGCCCGAAGCAATGACCCAGGACAATAGAAATCGCGCACCGGAACACCGGCCACCACGTTCTTCGCCCTGACGCCCAGATACCCGATGGCATACCCGGCGGCGCGATTGAGGAATATCGCAGTACCGCCGCCCCGCACGAATTGCCGCAGAGCCTCCGCCCCACGCTCGCCCAATCCACCCGTAAACTCTGGAGGCATTGCCCCCGGCGCATACCCATTCTCGATAGCCGCCGGCGATTCGTCCGCGAAAATCAGGGTATCGAATCGCCCCCGCAAATTCCCGCTCTGAACATCCGCGTTATGCACTGTCGTATAAGCGAAGCCGAACTCCTCGAGCAGCCATCGCGTCCAGCCTTCGTCGATATCCGCCATCCAGCTCTGATACAGCCCAATGCGAGGTCTCTTCACCTCATGCCAGCCATATCCGCTCTGCGGCGCCGCCGAAAAATCTCCCGCCTCATTGCGCCAAACCGATTTCCCGCCTGCCCACAGAGCATTAGCCGCTTTCCACCCATCGCTGTCGGAAGCCCTCCAAATCGGCCCACCGCTCCGCGGCGCAAAATCCGTCCTCCGCATCAATCCATTAACCGGCTGATCGACGAACCGCGCATCCACGCCAAATAACAGGGGCAATGTATGCGCCGTCACGTCATAAGGCTGCTTCGGAGGGCCCCCCGGATAAATCAACTCATTGGGATACTGCTGCCGTTCCAGCAACGCCTTCGCATACCCGGAATAAGGCTGCTGAAACGGGATCACATATTCCCCATCGGCCGATTGGCTGATCTCAACCTGGCCCGCCGCCAGCGTCTCCAGCATCTTCCGCGTCGCCCCCGGATCGCGCTGATCTCGACTAATCACCGCCCCCCACGGCGCCATCCTCGCCACCTGATGCTGCCCGACCTTGTAAAAATTCCGCAGCATTTCCTCCCGATGCAGCGCCGCATTATAGAGCAGCGATTCAAATGCAATCTCCTGATAATCCACAATGTCCCGCAGTCGCCAGGTCCCTCCCAGCCACGGCTGCAGATAATTCCAGCTCCTTTGCCGCGGATCGTAACCGAGCGCCGTAGTATCAATCTGCTCCGGCCGTACCGTGATCGGAGTCGCAAGTCGTGCGCTCGCCGATTCCGTCAGAATCCGCAGTCCCCCATGAAACGCCTGGTAATGCCGCGAAGGAGTCCAGAAATCGTAGGCTGCATGGATCGCGATCCCGTCCTTCCCAGCCGCCGTCATGTCCGACGCCATCGAGGTGCCCATCATGTTCATCTCCTGCACCAGAATCGGATCTATATTTGGCTCGATCGGATCCAGCCACGGCGGGATGAACATCCGCGATGCGTTTTGCCCCTGCTGATGCACGTCGTAAACGATCTCCGGATGCCACACATTATGCAGCTGGGAAATAGTAGCGCGCGTCTCCGGCTGCGAAAATATATACCAATCCCGATTGTTATCGTGCCCTACATATTTCTGGAATAACTCCGGCGGTCCTGTCCCCTCCCATCGCGTGCCCAGCGTCCGCCGATACCAGCGCGTCACAATATCCACGCCGTCCGGATTCAGAGAGGGGACCAGCAGCAAAATCGTATTGTGCAGAATCGCATCGAAATGCGGATTGCTTTCCGTAATCAATCGATACGCGAACTCCACCGCGCTGTGCGTCGACGCCACTTCCGTTGCGTGAATCGAGCACGTAAGCAGAACCATGTTCTTGCCTTCCCGGAACATCGGTTCGGCCTGCGCGGGCGACGTGATCCGGGGATCGGCAAGACGCCGCTGGATCTCCCGGTAACGGTCCAGATTCCGCAGGGTTTCGGGAGCCGCGATGATCGCCACGATCATGGGTCGGTTCTCTGCCGAACGCCCATACTCGGACACGCGAATCCGGTCGCTCGAATTCGGCAGTTGTTCGAAATACGAGACGACCTTATCCCAATCCAGAAGCTCCCGGTCGGCCCCCATCCTGTGGCCGAACCAGGATTCCGGAGTCGGGACCGCGCCAGGAGCGGGAACCGCGCTGAATAGAGCTACCGCACCCACCAACGCGAGAAATCCGCGAACATTCATTAATTGGGATTATAAATGTGGACAGGCGTGACCGGGTATAGCGACGCACGGACCGGCTTATCCAGGATAAGGTTGCCCTGGTCGTCGATGCACCCGGTCACGCCTGTCCGTTCTTGACACAAGGGGAACTTTCAGGCAGCGACAGAGCTCGTACGCGGCAACGCCGATTCCATCAGCCAGTTCAACTGGCGGGCTTCAAACGGTGCCGAACAGTAGTCCGTCGCGCCCGCTTCGAGCGCATCCAGCCAGTCTGACGTTTCAGGAATCCGCGTGACCACCACAAATGGCATGGCGGGGCGAGCTTCCCTGAGATCTCTCAACAGAGGCATGTACTGTTTACCATCGCCGCCTGCAAAAACGATATCCGCATCCAGCAAATCGCCCACGGCAACGTTCTTCGGCTTATGTTCTATCTGATGTCGTTCGACAGCCAACGCCCGACCGATTTGGCTCGCGGTTGCCTGTTCAAGTCCGATGAGGAATACTTTCGCCATTTTGAATTCCTCCCTTAGAGTTTGATTCTCAGCATGGAGTGTTTGGATGTTCCGGCGCAGATCACCCAAAACCACTGTCGCACTTTTCTCTGATGAAATCCAGTGAAGAAAATGTGAAAAATGTTTCGCAAGCGTCCCGAAGTATGGTGGAATAACACACCCCATGGCGCAGCGCCGAGGCGATATGATTCACTTGAGACAGCCTATGAAGTTCTTTCTCTTAGCGGCTACACTCTTTGCATGGCCCCTCCTTGCCGCCGACCACCCCGGCGTTCCCTATAAAATCTTTCAGTTTCCCGCCGACAAAATTCCTCGTATCGACGGCAATCCGGACGATTGGAATATCGTCCCCGACGATTACGCCATCGGTATGGACCAGTTGACCGACGACGGCCATCCCGACCACAAGCCGGATCCCAAAGACCTCGACGTCAAAGTGAAAGTCGGCTGGGTGAAAGGCCTGAATCGCCTCTATTTCCTCTACGAGGCCTACGATAATTACTGGGATTTCTCCCAGCCCGGTCTGCATAACGACATCTTCGAGCTCGTCGTCGATGGCGATCTTTCCGGCGGTCCCCTCGTTGAGCGCTTCCAGACCAATAAGGACTTAAGCGAACGTGACGCCCACTTTTCCATGCATGGCGTCCAGGCCCAGAACTACCACATCATGACCCCGCCGCTCGGCAAGGACTGGGCTCTTGCCTGGGGGTGCAATTCATACGTAAAAAACCTACCCTATGCCAATGCCGCCTATAACTACAGCTTTAAACCGGGCGAATCGGGCAAACTGATCCTCGAGTTCTGGATTACCCCCTTCGACTACGCCGGCTGTGAAGGCCCCCAGCGCGCCGTCGAATCGGTGCTGCGCGAAAACAAGCTGATCGGCATGTCCTGGGCCGTCCTCGACTACGACAATGCCCAGAGCCAATCCCACGCGTTCTGGAATCTCTCGCCCCACCACACCATGTACGGCAAGGCCGACGAATTGGTCAACTTCCGCCTCATGCCCCTCGAACCGCAATTTCAGAAGTACGAGGCCAATTGGTCATTTACCATCGTTAACATGGATCGCCGCGTTGTAGCTTTTAACGATGAATCCACCGGCAAACCGACCTCATGGAAATGGAACTTCGGCGACGGCGCCGAATCGACCGAGCAGAATCCCGTCCACCAATACACCAAAGGCGGGGATTTTATCGTCGTTCTCGAAATCGACGGCCCGCAGGGTAAATCGCGCCGCGAAAAGATCTGGGACGTAGACCTGAGGTAATCCACGTAGGGCTGGTAACCAGGTTGGTAACCTGCGGCCGATTGGTAGTAATCGGCCTCCCTGGGTGTAAACCAATCTACGGGACCGGCGACACCGTGTTTTTCAAACTCCGCTCTTCTTCACGAACCCTTATTGGCAATCATCCACTGAATCGCCCGCTGCACCAGTTCCCGCGCATTCTTCAGCGACAACTTCTCCTTGATATGCGCCTGGTAAGACTCCACCGTCTTCACGCTGATATGCAATTGCTCGGCAATCTGGCGCGTGCCATGCCCCTCGCCAATCAACCGGAAAACTTCCAGCTCGCGATCCGTCAAATCCGCAACCGGCGACCGCGTCCCCAACTCACTCCCGCCGGCAAAGCGATGCAGCATACGGTTCGCCATGCGGTCGCTGACATAAATTTCGCCGCCCAGAATCCGCCGAATGGCCACCAGCACGCGCTCCGTCGCCTCCTGCTTCATGATGTAGCCGTTGGCCCCCGCACGCAGCGCCCGCTCGGCGTATATCGACTCATCGAGCATCGACAAAATCAACACCGGCAAATTCGCATCGCGCACCCGAATATTCTTCAGCAGTTCCAAACCATCGGGCCCACTCAGTGAAATGTCCACCACAATCAAATCAGGCCTCATCTCTTCAATGTGGCGCAGCGCGGCAGCGGCCTCTTCGGCATCGCCGCACACCGCCAGATCCGGCTCGCGATTGATCAACAGCGCCAGGCCCTGCCGGATAATCGGATGATCGTCGACAATGAAAATCGTGCTCTTTCCGGTCATGAACACCTTAAATCGGGAACAAACACCTGATTACTGTACCGCCGTTCACCGAGGACTGTATATTCAGCGACCCCCCGATCATCTTGGCCCGATAGTTCATAATTCGCAGCCCCAGGCCCGATTGGCTGCGCGTCACCACGTCGAAGCCGCACCCATCGTCCCGCACCGTCAGCACCCCACCCCCCTTGACCACCGCCAGCCCGATCGCAATGTGATCCGCGTGCCCGTGCTTAATCGCGTTATTCACCGCCTCCTGTGCTAACCGGTAAAGGTGGTCCGCCAGGACTTCATCGTGAACGAAAACCGGATCGACGCATTCCAGACGGCACGCCACGTGGAACAACTCGCTCACCTCGGCCGCCCAGTGCGTCAGCGCCGACATCAATCCGTGCGCTTCCGATATCACCGGCAAAAGGCCGCGCGCCAGCTCACGCGTCATCCGGATCGACTCGTTCACCAGCTTCACGATCTTCGCCGCTTCCGCCGCCTCGGGCGACGACAATTCTGCCAGCCGTTCCTCCAGCACCTTGCTCATAAACGCCACGCCGGTCAGATGCTGCCCCAGCCCATCGTGTAAATCCTGCCCGATTCGCCGCCGCTCCGTTTCGCCGATTTCAAGGATGGTTTTCTCCAGCCGCTTGCGTTCGCTGATGTCGCGAATGGCGCTCGAAACCAGCACGCCCTCTTCGGTCTCAAGCGGACTCAGGCTGATCTCTACCGGAAATTCATGCCCGTCTTTATGCAACGCGTAGAGCTCAATACCCGCGCCCATCGGCCGCACCCGCGGCTCCGCAATGAAGTGTCTGCGATGGCCCGGATGCTTGCCGCGCAGCCGGTCCGGCACCAGCATCTCGATCTCTTCTCCCAGCAGTTCCTGGCGGCGATAGCCGAACAGCTTCTCTACCTGTGCGTTCACCAGAACAATCCGCCCGCTCCGGTTTACCACCACCACGGCATCCGGCGCCGCATCCAGCAATCCGCGGAACTTTGCCTGCGCACGCCGCTGCTCCGTGACATCGATTCCCGAAGCAATAATGTAAGTCGGTGTCTGCGCCGTGCCTGGTAACACCGCCGCCGACCACGAAACGATTCTCTCTTTCCCGTCGCGCGTCACCCAGCAGCTCTCGTGTTCGGTGCGCGCCGGGTTGTCGCGAATCTTCATGAACAGGCTGTTGAACTCGGTGGCTTCCTCCAGCGTTACGAACAGCTCCCAGATGCGCGCCCCTTTCGACTCCGCCACCGAATACCCCATAATCTGTTCGCAGGCCCGATTGAAGCGCACAATCCGCCCCTCCCGGTCCAGCACGATGATCAGCGCGCCCACCGTATCGAAAATCGCCGAGACCACGTTGCGCTCTTCCTGCAGTGCCTCCTGCATCTGCTTGAGCTCCGTGATATCGAATCCCACGCCTTGGATGAACCACGGCGCGCCATCCTCCCGCCGGACTAACCTTGCTTCGCAATGGAACCAAACCACCCTGCCATCGCGGGCCATCACGCGATACGCCGAGCGCAGCGCTTTGCCCGAAAGGAACATCTCCGCCGCTTCCGTGCTCCATCTGTCTTTATCGTCGGGATGAATCTGCCGATACCAGCGAACCGGATCTTCCAGCCATTCTTCCTGCGTGAAACCCAGCGCCGCTTCAATCTGCGGACTCACATACGCTTCGCCGATTCCCTGGTCGAGATACGCCAGAAACACCACGGCCGGAATCTGATCCAGCAGAACGCGGTAGCGAGCCTCCAAAGTCGGGCCGGGACCACGCGAACTTGCCGGCTCCTCCGATGTGGCCTGAAAGAATACGCTGGCCAGGTTTGCCAGCACCCCTTCGGCGTCGCTTATGCCCGCCAGGTCCACGTCATTGCTCCCGGCGTCCCCGCCAGGACGGCTCCTTGTTCAGTGAAGCCTGTGTGAACCGCCGCAGCGCATGGATGGCGCGCCCATAGGTCATTACGGCCCTCGACGAAAGCAGCGACCCCGGCGGCTGATTCATGAACGGCATAAATTTATCCGGGAATCCCGGCATCGTGCATCCGATGCAGATGCCCCCCACATTCGGGCACCCGCCGATTCCCCCCATCCATCCCCGTTTGCCCACATTGCATTGCACGACGGGGCCCCAACACCCCAGCTTCACGATGCAGGTCCGCGCCCCGTATTCCTCCGCAAATTCGGCTTGCTCATAATACCCGCCCCGATCGCACCCTTCATGCACCGTCTGTCCGAACAGCCAGACAGGCCGCAGCGCCTCGTCGAGAGGAATCATCGGGGCCCGCCCCGCCGCCATGTAGAGCAGATAGAGCAGAGTTTCCATGCAATTGTCGGGCTGCACCGGACACCCCGGCACGCACACCACAGGGATCTCCGCCTTCGATTTCCACTGCCACCCGAGGTAATCGGCCAGCCCCATGCACCCCGTCGGATTGCCTTCCATGGCATGAATTCCGCCGTAAGTCGCGCACGTCCCGGCCGCCACGATAGCCCAGGCGTGAGGCGCCAGCCGATCGATCCACTCGCAGGTCGTAATGGGTTGGCCGGTTTCGTGATTGGTGCCGAAAGCGGCCCAATAACCCTCGGGTTTATTGGTCTCGTCCGGGATCGAGCCCTCGACGATCAGTATGAAAGGATTGAGCTCACCCCGTGACGCCCGGTGGAAGCGCTCTAGAAACTCGTCGCCGTTTTCATACGCGAGGAACAAGTTATGAAAATTGACTTTCGGAATCCACGGCAAAGCGCCGCGCACCAGGTCCTCCACGCTCGGCTGCGTTGCCGCGGTCATGGCGATGGTATCGCCGTCGCAGCTTAACCCGGCATTGAGCCAGAGCACATCAATTTGCCCGATCGGGACACGCATGAACCTCTAAAGCGTACCCTGCTCGATGGTGACGTTCTCGCGCACAATCAGCCGGTTCGGTGCTAATTCGAACAGTTTAGGCAGCACGCGCCTGACATGTTCCTCGAAATCCACAAAGATGATGATGACCGGGAGATCGCCCCCCGCCTCCACCAGTTTGGCCGTATGCACCGGACTTCTGCCATTGAACCCGGCCACCGCATGGAAGGCACTGGCTCCAGCCACGTTCTCGCGCCGCAGCATCTGCAGAATCTGATTCCATTTGTCGGACTCGTTGAGGTACATCGTTACCTGGATCGCGGTGTTCATCTTGTCAGATACCCCGAGCCAGCATAGCGCCCAGCACCACGGCGATAAAACAAACCACGTTCGTCGCCAGAAAATTCAGAGCTGCCAATCCAAATTGCCCCTTCTCAAAGAGCGCGAAAGTTTCAAAGGCATAGCTCGAGTAAGTCGAATAGGTGGCGCAGAATCCCACCGCGATGAACAATCGCCACCGAGGGTCCGCCAAAACCCGCTCACTGGTCCAGATCAGGAAGAAACCGAGGATGAAACTGGCCGAGATATTGATAATCAGAGTGCCCAGAGGAAAGCTCGAGGGTACGATTCTCGCGACGTACTGAGCCAGGAAATAGCGCAGGTTCGCCCCGATTATCGCGCCAAGAGAAATGAGTAATACCGTCTGCAAAGTGGTTTCAACTCAGTGTATCTGAAGTAACGCAATTCTTACCCCCACCTTACGAATCTCTAACCCTTCACGCCGTACTGTGGAACTGGAAAACAAGGAAATCACTCGATGATCGTTATGAAGTTCGGCGGCTCCTCTGTCGAATCTGCCGAAGCCATCCAGCGTGTCGCCTCCATCGTTCGCGATCGCGCCGGACAGCGTCACACTGCCGTCGTCGTCTCCGCTATGGGCAAGACCACCGACGCCCTGCTCGCCATCGCCCGCCGGCACGTCGAAAGCAATCGCCAGGCCGCGGGCAGGGAGTTGGCGAGGCTCCGCCAATTCCACCTCACGGAAGCGGCGTCTCTCACCCGCGGGGCCGAAGCTTACCAGCTCGATGCCGACATCCGCGCGCATTTCGAAGAACTCGAACAGGTTCTCCAGCAAGCAGCCAACGCCCGCAGCCTCACTCCGCAGCTTTCCGATGCCGTCACCAGCTTCGGCGAACGCCTCTCCAGCTTGATCGTCACCGCCGCCTTCCGGCACGCCGGAATCGACGCCGTGCATCTCGACGCCCGCCAGGCCCTCGTTACCGACGCCCGCCATACGCACGCCGCGCCCCTGTTCATAGAAACCAACGCCCTGCTCCGCCGCAAAGTTTCACGGCAGCACGTCACCGTAATGGGCGGCTTTATCGGCGCCACCGAGGACGGCGTCACCACCACTCTCGGGCGCGGTGGTTCCGATTACACAGCCGCCATTGTCGGAGCCGCCCTCGGCGCCGACGAGATCCAGATCTGGACCGACGTCGACGGCATGCTCACTTGCGACCCCCGCATCGTTTCCACCGCCCACTGCCTGCGGTCTATCTCTTTTTCCGAAGCCGACCAGATGGCCAAATCCGGCGCCAAAGTCCTCCATCCCGCGACAGTGATTCCCGCCGTCCGCCAGGGCATTCCCATTGTGATTCGCAACTCGCGCAACCCTGGTTCCGCCGGCACCAGAATCGTCCGGCAAAATCCCACCGATGGAGCGGTCATGTCCATCGCCTGCCGCACCGGCGCAGCCCTGCTCCAACTGGTGCCGCGCAGCACCCCCGTCACCGCCGATTTCGGACGTGATATCTGGGATGCCTTCCAGGCGGCCGGGATCGAATTCGAACTGATCGCCATGTCGAGGAAAGAGATCTCCGTGGTAGTGGATGCCGCCGCGCTGACCCCGCAGTTCCTCAGCCGCCTCCGCGATCTCGCCGCAGTCGAAGTGGAAGAAAATCGCGCCCTTGTTACCCTCATCGGCCACAACGTATCGCGCAATCCTTCAAACCTGGCACGCGCCTCTCAGCGGCTCTGCCGGACTCCGGGAGGCGCCATGCTCGCCTGGTGTTCCGATTCGCGATTCGCCTTCGTGCTCTCGAGTCAGGCTCTCCACCAGGCCGCCCAAGCGCTCCACAGCGAATTCTTCGGAGAGCCCGATCCCGCATTCTTCGTGCCCAACTGCCCATCCGTATATGTGCGACACGCGCTTCCGCTGCCCGGTGGGACAGATTTCCGATCTGCCCGCGTCTACAGCCGGTGAATCGATTTCACCGCCAGCGCCGGGTCGTACTCAATAATGCTCAGCAGCGCGGCCGCCGGGCCTGTGGGACGTCGCCGATCCTGTTCCCAATTCTGTAGTGTTTTCACGCTCACGGGAATCAAATTCGCAAGTTCTGGTTCGGGTCCGCGGCGATCCGGTTCTGGAGTTCGCGATACTTTTCATCGCTCAATGGCGAGGTTGATCTGCATCGTGAAGATTTCCCTGCTTCCCGACTCGCTCGATCCTGACGCTCTTCAGCATCACCGTCGTCACCGGCCTGTCCCCCCGCACCGGCACGCGATTGATTCTGTTCACTACTTCCTGCCCAGCCACTACCTGCCCGAAAATCGTGTAATGGTTGTCCCAGCTGGGCACCGCCTCTTCCGTAATAAAAAACTGGCACCCACCCGAATCCGGCTGGCCCGTATTGGCTACTGCCAGCCTGCCAGGCCTGTCGAAGCGCAAACCGGGCAGAAATTCGTCGCGGATGCGGAACCCGCAATTGTGATTCCCCAGCCCCGTCGGATCGCCTGACTGGATCATTTCTTCCCGCACCACGCGGTGGAACGTAATCTCGTTGTACATCGGACGCTTCACAAACGTCCGCGTCTTCGGATCGAGCCACGGCTTCGTCCCCTCCGCCAGCCCCACGAAATTCTTCACCGCGATCGGCGTGTACTTCTCATACAGCACAGCCGTGATCGGCCCCTCGGACGTATCGAAGATCGCATAAAGCCCGGGTTTCAACTCGGGCGATAGGGCGGGCGGCTGGGCTTGCGATTGCCAGCACATCGCCGCCGCAACCACCATCCGCAATAGAAAAGGAAGACGTTTCATGTCGGCGTATTCAGTTTACCGGCAGACCCACTAAACTGAATTAACACTATGGAGGGTTCCGATTACATCGCGCGCCTCGCACTGCTGGGCCTCATCCTGGCCGTGAACGGCTTCTTCGCGGCGTCTGAGGTTGCCCTGCTCTCGGTACGCGATTCCCGCCTGCGCCATCTCGCCGAAGAGGGCCACATGGGCGCGAAAATGGCACTGGCGCTGCTCGCCCATCCCGGCAAGCTTCTTTCCGTAACGCAGATCGGCGTCACCCTGGCCAGCCTCGGCCTCGGATGGGCTGGCGAAGACACCCTCTACGCGCTGCTGCTGACCGCCTTCCATCCCATACTGACCCCAGCAACATCCGTGATTCTGCGTGGCGCCTGCTTCGTGCTGGCTTTTGCCGTCATGACCTATGGCCACGTGGTCATCGGCGAGGTGGTGCCGAAAAATCTCGCCATTGAGAAAGCGGCCCAACTGGCGGTCGTGGTTGCGCCGGTTCTGACCGTTCTGTCCCGCCTGCTCTCGCCCTTCGTCGCCGTGGTAGATGGATCCTCCACCGGCATCTCGCGCCTGCTGGGAGTCCGCGCCGATCATCGCGCCGGTGCTCATTCGGCCGAGGAATTGAAGCTCATCGTCAGTTCCAGTCGCTTCTCCGGCCACCTCCCCGAAGCCCAGGAAGACATGATCCATCGCGTGCTCGATCTTGAAGAGCTGTCCGTCCGCGAAATCATGCTGCCGCGCCACGATATCGTCTCCGTGCCCGTCGAAGCCACTCTCGATCAGGTCCTCGAAACCATGGTGCTCAGCCAGCACTCGCGTCTTCCGGTCTGGGAGGAAGCGCCCGAACACATGGTCGGTGTCGTATTCTTCAAGGACATGCTGCGCATCTGGCACGATCGTCGGCTCAGCATTCGCCTCGGCCGTACGCCCGTTGAATTTCATCTGAACCGCATCATGCGCAAGCCGCTCATCGTGCCGGAAACCAAACCGCTGCTGCAGATGCTTGAGGAATTTCGCCTGCGCCACAGCCATATGGCGCTCATTGTTGATGAATTCGGAACGGTCACTGGCCTGCTCACTGTGGAAGATGTGCTGGAACAAATCGTGGGTGAGATCGAGGACGAATACGACGAAAAACCCGCCCCGCCCCCCGTTCGCGCCGATGATGTGGAGCTCGACGGCGCCACCAATATCCGCGATCTCGAATCGATCTACGGCATCGAACTGCCCGCCAATGCCGGATTCGAAACCATCGCCGGGTACATGTTGTATCAACTGGGACATATCCCGAAGACCGGCGAATCGGTGATCTTCGAAGGCCGCAGTTTCACGGTAACGGCCATGGAGCGGAATCGGATTGCCCGGGTGCGTATTGAAAAGCTGATACCGCCAGCGGACGCAATCGCGCCTCCGGAAGGAGAGCACAACGTTGCTGGGCATTGATCTAAGGGTCGCGCGCTATACATGGACAGCCGCCGTCGTCCTGCTGCTCTTCGGCCTTGTCTATTTGATGCGCGGCACGCTGCTGGTCTTTGTGATCTCGCTGCTCCTGGCCTACCTCGTCTATCCCCTGATGGATCAGATCGATCGGCGCCTTACCTCGCGAACACGCACCCCGGCACTGGCGCTAACCTTCCTGATTGTCATCGGATTCGTGGTCCTCTTCGGCGCCTTTATTGGATCCATCGTGGCCGAGCAGGCAAATAGTCTGGCCAAAACCGCGCCGGCGTTTCTCGAGCAGATCAGCCAACCTCCTGCCCAGGCGCGGGATTCTCTCGGATCGCTCAAGCAACAGGTTTTTTCGGCCATCGAATACCAGATTCGCCAGCATTACAACGATATTGCGTCGGTCGTGCCACATGTCACCATGCAGGTGCTGGCAGCCTCCCGCAACCTGATCTACATCGTCATCGTGCCCATCCTCAGCTTCTTCATCCTCAAAGACGGCAGGAATATCCGGGACAGCTTCCTCGAACTGTTCCAGACCGACAGGCAAAAGGTGGAAGACATTCTGATGGACGCGCACACCCTGCTTCTGCAATACATGCGCGCTCTTTTATTCCTGTGCCTCGCCACGTTTACTTCATTCAGCATTGTGCTGTCTTTGATGCGCGTGCCGGATTCCATGCTTCTCGCCTCCATCGCCTTTCCGCTGGAATTCGTCCCGCTTGTCGGGCCCATGATCGCCGCCGTCATCATCGTCGTCGTCACCATAATGAGCAGTTACCAGGGTGTCCTCTGGGTAGTCGTGTTCCTCGGCTGCTACCGGGTTTTCCAGGATTATGTGCTTTCGCCCCGCCTCATGAGCAAGGGCGTGGAGTTGCACCCGTTGCTGGTCATCTTCGGCGTCTTCGCCGGTGGTGAGATCGCGGGCGTAGCCGGAATATTTCTCAGCGTACCCGTATTAGCGCTGCTGCGTCTCCTCTATCACCGCATGCGCAAAACCAGAGTTATTTCGAAGACAGAGGGTATTGTCGTCTGAAGCTCGCCGCCCTGTTTTTTCTCTTGGTCTCATCTGCCGCCGCGCACGTCATCAGCATGTCGACCGGCTACGCCACGGTGACGGGCAACCGCGTCGAATATATCCTCCGCATGCCGCAATATGAAATGGCGCATGTCAACGATCCAGCCAGCCTCTTCGATCACATCCGCTTCTCCAGCGGTTTCGAAACTGGACGCCGCACCGGTCAGGAATGCCACGACGACCCCGCTACTTCTACTTACCTCTGTGCGGCGAATTACGAATTCTCCAGTCCCATCGATCGTTTGGGTGTGGAATGCACGTTCTATGAAGTCACTGTGCCGAACCACATCCACATGCTCCACGCCGAGCGCAACGGAAAATCCGACCAGGCCATTCTCGATTCTTCTTTTCCCTCCGCGACGCTGGCTTTCCGCCCTCCGACAACATTTGAGATCGCCCTCGAACAATCGGGCGCCGGAGCGGAACGCGTAGTAACCAACGCGGTGCAACTGCTCCTGCTGATTGCCCTCGCCATCGCCTCCCGCAGCCGACGTGAACTGGCTATAATGGCCGCGGCATTTCTCGCTGGCGAGTGCCTGAGCACCGTGGCGATTCTCCACTCCTCCTGGCAGCCCTCGCCCAGATTCGCCGAAGCCGCCGCAGCCCTCGCCCTGGCCTACCTCGCGCTCGAGATCGTAGCTTTTCCCAAATCCAGCGGCCGCTGGCTGCTCGCCTTGATATTCGGGGCTTTCGAAGGAATGTATTTCTCCATCTTCCTCGGCGAATCGGGCTATCGAGCAGGCTACGTCTTACCCGGAGCCGCCCTGGCCGGAGCCGTAGTATTACTAATCGCAGTGCTTGCCCTCTATCTCATCCCCATCCGCTATCGGCCTCCGCTGTCGCGTATAACCGCCTCCCTCTTACTCGTAACCGGAGCCATCTGGTTCTACCTCCGCCTCCGCGGCTAGATGTCTTGTCCGAAACCACCCCGCAACTTCTCCCCTCTATCTGAGTTAGAACAACTAGTAACGGATATGCGCAAGCGAGCCGCTCTTCTCTTCTTAATACTCACGCTGTTGTCAGCCGGCCTCTACGCGAGGAAACTGGCCAAATCCCAAGCCGCGCCGGCCATCCCCCAGATGACGCCGGACCAAAAGGCATTGCACCTCCTGAATCGACTCACCTTCGGCGCGCGCCCCGGCGATCTCGAAGACGTCAAACAAGTCGGTATCGATCAGTGGATCGAACTGCAGCTCCATCCCGAAGATATCCCCGAGAGCCCACTCCTCGAAGCCAAACTTCAGCCCCTCGACTCCCTATGGATGACCACGGCGCAGATGCTGCAGAATTACCCCACCCAGCAACTGGTCAAGGCCATGATGGAAGGCAAAATGCCCATGCCCGTCGACCCGGTCACGCGCGCGGCCGTCCTGCGAGCCATCGTGCGCTACCAGCGAAACAAGGGCGTGGGAGATCCGCAGGTGGTTGTGCCCGATCCCCCCGATCCTCAAACCGCCGTAGCCTCGCTGAACATGCTCGAAAACCAGAAGCAGATTCTTCTCACCGGCACGCCGCAGGAAAAGGTGGCCATGCTCGAGACGCTCCCGCCCTATGAACTGGTGCAGATTCTCGAAGCGTTTCCCGGCGGGGGGCGCGGTAAACTCGCCGCTGTAGCCCCGCCCGATCTGCGCCGCAAAATCGAGATCCTGAACGGGCCTGCTCAAGTCATCAATCGCGATCTCACCGAAGGAAAACTGCTGCGCGCCATCTACAGCAATCGCCAGCTCGAAGAGGTGCTCACCGATTTCTGGTACAACCACTTCAACGTCTATCTCGACAAGGGCGCCGACCGCTCCATGGTCACCTCATATGAACGCGACGTCATTCGCCCCCATGTGCTCGGGAAGTTCAAAGACCTCCTCGAAGCCACCGCCGAAAGCCCCGCCATGCTTTTCTATCTGGATAACTGGCAATCGGTCGGCCCCGACACGCCGCACGGGCCCAATCAAAAACGCCGCCAGGGCCTCAACGAGAATTACGGCCGCGAATTGATGGAATTGCACACCCTCGGAGTCGACGGCGGATACACCCAAAAAGATGTCACCGAAGTCGCGCGCTGTTTCACAGGATGGACCATCCGGCAGCCCCAACAAGGTGGAGGCTTTTTCTTTAACGATCGTCTCCACGATAAAGGCGAAAAGCATGTCCTGGGCGTCACCATTCACGCGGGTGGAGGCATGGGCGATGGGCTGAAAGTGCTCGACATCCTCGCGCATCATCCGGCGACCGCGCACTTCATCTCGAAGAGCCTCGCCATTCGCTTCGTCTCCGACAACCCGCCGCAGTCGCTGGTCGACAAGATGGCGACAGCTTTTCTCTCATCCGACGGAGACCTCCGCGAAGTCATGCGAACCATGCTGGCCGCACCCGAATTCTGGGATCGCGCCAATTTCCGATCCAAAGTAAAATCGCCTCTCGAAATGGTCGTCAGCGCCGTACGTGCGGTTAATGGAGACGTCGACATGGCAACCTCGATGGTGGGCACCATGAACCAACTCGGCGAGCCGCTCTATCGCAAACAGGAACCTACGGGCTATTCGAATCGCGGTGGCGACTGGATGAATTCGGCGTCATTGCTGGCGCGTATGAACTTCGCCAACACACTCGCCCAGGGCAAGGTTCCAGGCGTCAAGGTCGATGCCAATCAGTTCCTCGCCGATCCCCAACAGATCGAGCGCAACATTCTTCTGACCGACGCCTCGTCCGATGCGCAGGCCGCTATCCAGATTGGGCTTGGCGATCAACAAGCCTCTAAGGCCAAACCAAAATCCCCCGGCGCCCTGGTTGCCGGACTGACGCTTGGTTCTCCCGATTTTCAACGCAGGTAATCTCATGTCATTATCACGCCGCATTTTTCTTCGTAACTCCGCGCTGGCCATGGTCGGCGTAGGTTCCGCTCCCCTCTGGCTGCAACGGGCGGCTCTGGCCGACGACGCTCCTGGCCGCCGCAGGAAAGTACTCGTCGCCATTTTCCAGCGCGGCGCCGCCGATGGATTGAACATCGTGGTGCCGCACGCCGAAAAACGCTATTACAACCTGCGCCCCACCATCTCCGTGCCCCAGTCCACCGTCATCGATCTCGATGGCTTCTTCGGCCTGCACCCGTCGCTTGCGCCGTTAAAGCCGCTGTGGGATCGCCAACAACTTGCCATAGTCCACGCGGCGGGTTCGCCCGATCCCACGCGCTCCCACTTCGATGCGCAGGATTACATGGAATCGGGAACCCCCGGCCTGAAAGCCACTACCGATGGCTGGTTGAATCGTGCGCTTCCGGCCGAAGCAGGCAAGCCTTCCCCGGTGCGTGCCGTAAGTCTGGGACCCAATTTGCCGCGCGCGCTGCGGGGCACAAACAACGCCGTCGCCGTCGACAATCTCAACAGCTTCTCGGTGCGCGATGCCGCTGCGGCCAAGGTGCTCGAATCCATGTACGCCGGCTCCCAGGATCAGGTTCTCGGGGGTACCGGCCGCGAGACTTTCGAAGCTGTAGCCCTCCTGCAATCGATCCAGAAAACGCCCTATCAGCCAGCCGCCGGAGCCAACTATCCCAAGGGGCGCTTCGCCGAAAGCATGCGCCAGATTGCGCAATTGATCAAGGCCGACGTCGGAGTGGAAGTTGCCTTCGCCGATATCGGCGGCTGGGATCACCATGTGAACGAAGTCGGCCAGCTGACCGCGCGCCTCGATGAATTCGGATCGTCTCTCGCGGCCTTCTATCAGGACATTGGCGACCGCATGGAAGATGTGGTAGTAGTGACCATGTCCGAGTTCGGCCGCACGGCAAAAGAAAACGGCAATCGCGGCACCGACCACGGCCACGCCAACGCCATGTTCGTGATGGGCGGCCCCGTGAAAGGCGGCAAAGTCTACGGCAAATGGCCGGGCCTCGCACCCGAACAGCTATACGAACAGCGCGACCTCGCCCTCACTACCGATTTCAGAGACGTTCTGAGCGAAGCCGTCTACCGCCATCTGGGCAACAGATCGATCAAGCCGGTCTTCCCCAACTACGAAGCCCAGGAGCAAAAATTCCGCGACCTCCTCAAAACCTGAAGGCCCCACGTGGGGCAGGTTGGTAACCTGCGGCCGATTGGCAATCGGCCTGCCGAGGCGTTTCTCAAGCCTTCATCGGAGCACAGTAAGGAATCGACAACTTCAAAATCACCTTATAATCCGAAGCCTTATCCAACTGATTATTCCGCTTGTAATAAACCGCCAAAGCCCACGCGCAAATCCCCGGAACCAATCCATGCTGCTTATTGGCCGCCCGCTCCAGCCGACTGATAATCTCGGGATTCCCACCGTTGGCGACCAAGTGAATCACATCGTCGAGCAGCACCAATCCCCCACCCGGCGACTGACTCTCGAGCTCTTTAGCCTGCGCCGCCAGCCGCAAAGCCAACGGATAGTCCGTCTCTTCGAGCAAAGCCAGCATCGCTAAAACGTAAAGCCGATGCCCCCGGTACATGGGAGGAACCTTATCCCAATTCACCGCCTCCAACTCCTGCCGCGCCCGGTCGTACTCACCGAAAAACGTAGCGGCCAGCCCCGCCAGATACGCCGCCACCGCATCGGCATGTTCAATCCGCCGCACGCTGCCATGATAATGAGCGATAATCCGGTCCGGCGTTTTATCGCGCAGCAGCACCCGCACGCGGTAATGCGCCAGCCAAACCGCCCCTGCGCAGATCGCAATCGCCGTAAAAGCGATAGGAATCACCACATAATTTCCGCTGCGAATATTGCCCACAAATCCGACCGCCATGATGGCGATAAACAGACCTGTCACGATCAGCAGAGCAATGAAATTTTTCCTGTGTGATTGCACCGTCGTCAACTATAGCGTGTCGTCAGTTATGACCCGTGCAGCCCCAACCGAGCCAGCACGCGTCTGACCTTCTTAGGCGAAATAGAAAGACGCTTGGCCACCCGAGCCACCTTGCGGCCCTCATGATCCCAAATCTTAGGAATAATCAGATCCGCAAAATCCTCCGTCAATTGCTGAAAGCTGCGCTCGCCCACCACACCCTGCGACCACCCGTGCAGCGTCGCATCCATGGTCCCGCCGCGCACCACCTTCGCCTTCAGAGTCTGCAGATCCTCCCAGATGTGGTCCTGCACTTCGTTCTTCAACAACGCACCGGCCTGATCGCCGATCTCGCGCGCCGCGTCGGTACTGCCCGGCGAAGTATTGCAGATCGTCAGCCCCTGCCAGATCAGCGCGCGCGCCTGCAGCCGCCGATTCTCCGTGCGCTTCGAAAGCTCCACCGCTTCCCGCGCCGCCTCGAGCGCCAGATGCGCCACCCACGCCGGATCTTCGATCTCTTCCTCGAGCTTCGAGTTCTCCACCATGCATTCGAGCAGCCGCGCCCGCGCCATCAGAATGTAATCTTTCTTCTCTTCGCCCAGCGCATACGCCTGACGCGCCTCCTCGTCAGCCCCATGCAAATCCCCGCTGTCCAGATGCAGGTGTCCGCGATTCACACACACCGTACCCGCCCCGCGATGATGCGAATGCAAACGATAAATCTCCGTCGCGCGATCCAGATGCGCCAGCGCCTGGCCGCGCATTTCTTCATAGTCGCGCCGCAGATCGGGCTCGCTCTTACGCCGCTGCGCCGCATCCGCATCGATGCGTTTACGCAGTTGCAGCGCAATCAGCCGCTCCACATAACCCATGTTGGCCAACGACCGCGCCAGGTTGCGATGTTCCGGGTCGCGCTTACTGTATTCCTCGATCGCCTGCGCAAAGTGACGCAGCGCCAGATCGTAGCGGCCCTCGCGCCGGTACATCCGTCCGTAACTCGATTGAATATTTCCGCGCGTGATGTAATCGTCGGTCTCACGCAGCACGGCATCGGCCTCGGACAGCAGCTTCAGCGCATCCCGCGTCCGGCCCTTCTGGAAAAGCAGCCAGCTCTCGGCCACACGCATAGCTGCGGCCATCGGTTCCATGCCGGCTTCTGTCGCGTACTTATAACCTTCTGCCGCATGCGCCAGCGAACTGTCGTACTCACCGTTTTTCCGATGACAACGGGAAGCCCAGAAATGCGCCAGAGCCAGCACACGCAGATCCGGAATCTCGCCCCTCAGCGAAAGCACCAGATCGAAGTTGGCGAGTGCGCGCTCAATGTTTTCCTCATGCACCCATACCACGCCCTCGGCCATCAGAATATGCACGTAATCGATGACCCGCAGTGCCGCGCGGCGCCCCTTGGGAAAACCGCACAACCCGTCCTGCACCGTGTCCACTTCGCGCCAGCCCGCATCCACCCACTGAGCCACGTAACAAAGCAACGAGGGTGCGTCCGGATCCGACGGGTCCAAACGGCCCGTTGCGGACCAGTATTCGTCGAGCCGCGCCATGCCGCTGCCAATCCGACGCAACCCGAGGTCGCTCCGCAGCTGATCCAGCAAATCTGTGCGCACTGCCAATGCCATGCGGGTTCCAGCGTACCAGATTACTGGTCCGTTATGGACCACCCCGTCTCTTGGTGCCTGGTGGGGCAGATTTCCGATCTGCCCTCGCCGATTCGTAATCGGCTCTTCCCGCGATTCGATTCAGTTCTGCCCGGACGGCGGTTGACGCTCCCTCTCCAGGCGCTCTGCAAGAAATACCTTGAGC
The DNA here is from genome assembly GCA_963719785.1 of Terriglobia bacterium. Taxonomy (GTDB): domain Bacteria; phylum Acidobacteriota; class Terriglobia; order Bryobacterales; family Bryobacteraceae; genus BOG-234. Next base: position 52,394 of record CAVRCX010000009.1, on the reverse strand, counting down.
AAAGACTGGTATGGAACGTCCCGGCGATTTGCCAGTATTTTGAGATCCTCGATCATGTACACCGGGAGCCGCAGCGATATCGTCTTCAAGGACGGTTTGAGCTGAACCAGCTTCCTGCGCTTTCCGGATGGCCAATCGAGGTACTCCGTCGAATCCGCGGTCGTCCAGAATCTCCGTTCGTCGTCTTCGTTCTTGAATTCAGGAAGCTTCTTCTTCATATCTCTCGTAGATCTCTGTTTCATCACGGTTCATGTCCCTGGCTGAAATGACTCGTATAAGTTTTCGCCTGACTGTAAAGGCTATGAACAACCGTCGGCCGGCGGCCGTTTGGCCGAGAGCGTACCAGCGTTTCTCATCTTTTGAGCGGCCCACATCGCTGCGCACTACCAGTGGCTCGCGAAAAAAGACGTCCTCGGATTCCTCCGGAGTTACTCGGTGCCACTCCCAATTCTTGTCGACGTTGCCTTCGTCCCAATCGAACCCGGTGCAATTCTGAAGGGGATCCGCAGCTACCATATTAGTATACGTCTATCGTATACACGGAGTTGCCGCGCAGGATTCATTTAACCACCGCTTCCGAACCGCGACCGTGAGGGAGTGGTGTCCAAAGCTGTGACCGCCGCGGAAAAGTTACCGAAAACGTCGAGCCCGCGCCCTCCACACTCTTCACCTCAATCACCGCGCCATGCATCCGCGCAATAGTCGCCGCCAGAGATAACCCCAGGCCATGCCCGGTATCCGTACGCGCCTTGTCCGCCCGATAGAACCGCTGAAATATATGCGGCAAATCCGCAGCCCCGATCCCGGTTCCAAAATCCTGCACCGAAACGATTACAAACTCCCCGGCAGCACTCGCAGCGACACTCACCTCGCCACCCGGCGTCGAGTACTTCAGCGCATTATCCAGCAGCACCAGAAAAAGCCGGCGCAGCGCCGCGCGGTTTCCCGCTATGACAATTTCGCTCTCGCCCAACACCGAGCGAACCTCGATATTACGCACCGCCGACAACTCGCGCAGTTCACTCACCACGTCGCACAGGATATCGCGCAGATCGAGCGGCGACATCGGCATCCCCGCCACCCGCGCATCGCTGCGCGCCAGAAACAGCAGATCCTCCACCAGCTGAGTCATCCGTTCCGCCTCCGCCGCAATCTCATTCAACGACTCCCGATACGACTCCGGCGCACGTGCACGGCGCAGCGCAATCTCCGCGCTGGTGCGGATCACCGCCAGCGGCGTGCGCAGCTCATGCGACGCGTCCGCGGCGAATTGCGACAGTGTCGTGACGGCGGATTCCAGCCGGCCCAGCATGCTGTTCCAAAGCTCCGTCAGCCGCTCCAACTCATCGCCGGTCCGCGGCACCACCAGGCGCTGCGAAAGATTCTCGATCCCGATCGTTCGCGCCGCCGCCGTAAGTTGATCCACCGGCCGCAGCGCGCGGCGGCTCAGCCATGCCCCACCCAGACACGCGATGGCAATCACCGCCGGAATCAAACTGAACAACAGAATCTGCAACAACTCGAGCGTGCGATGAATGGCGTTGAGCGAAGTTCCGGCCTCCAGAGTGAAAGTCTCGCCCCCGACCCTGAACCGCGTCTCAATAGACCGAAGATGCCGGGCAGGCACGCCCCGCTCGGGATACTGGAAATCGAAACCACCCGCCCCATGCAGTTTCAGATAATCGGAGCCGGGCAAAGCCTGGCAGAACTCCTCCAGTTCGTCGCGCAGTTGTGCACCTGTTTCGGTCGCGGCCTCCCGCCGGAAGTACTGCTCAAACCGGCTGGCGCTTCCCGAAAGTTGTCTGTCCGCATCGTCGATCAAGCGCTGCCGTAACGACAGCCAGATCAATACGCCGAACAGCCCCAGCGCCGCCGCCAGCACCAGCGCGTACCACAACGTGAGCCGAAACTGAATGCTGCGAGTGCGCATAACTCCAACTAAGATTCCCGCATAATATATCCCACGCCGCGTACCGTGTGGATCAACTTCGGCTCCCGTGAATCCACCTTCAGCCTCAGCAGCCGCACGAACGCCTCAAGCGTATTCTCATTCACTTCACACCCATAGCCCCACACGGATTCGAGAATCGTCTCGCGCCCCACTACACGCCCCGAATTTCGCATCAGGATCTCCAGCAGCCCATACTCGCGCGGCGTAAGTCCGATCTTCTCCTTGCCGCGCGTCACGTTTCGCGTCGCCGGGTCGAGCTTTACGTCCGCTACTTCCAGACACACCGGCCGTGGGATCGCGCCCCGCCGGCTCACGGCCCGCAACCGCGCCAGAAATACATCGAAAGAGAACGGCTTCGTCAGATAATCGTCGGCCCCGCAATCGAGCCCCAGCACCACATCCGACGCCGCATCGCGGGCCGTCAGCATCAGCACCGGAGTCTGATTGTGCGCGTCCCGCAGGCGCCGCGTAATGGCGATTCCGTCCATGCGCGGCAGCATCACATCCAGCACGATCACGTCGAACGCCGACGCCCCGGCCATCTCGTATCCCTCCGCGCCATCCCGCGCCACTACCACCTGATGGCCCTCTTCGCTGAGCCCGCGCTTCAACAACTCCGCCATGCGCCGCTCGTCTTCCACAACCAGAATCTGCATTCCCCTTGATCGTAGATCATAAGAAGGTGAGCCTGAAACCAGTCCTGGCCGTAAACGACCTCTGTAAACAATACGGAGCCAAGCGCGCCGTGGACACCATCTCATTCACCGTCGAAAGGAACGAGATCGTCGGCCTGCTGGGACCCAACGGAGCCGGTAAAACCACCACCATCAACATCATCCTCGGAGTCCTCGCACCCGATTCCGGAAGTGTGCATATCGATGGCGTGGATCTTGCCGCCAGCCGTTCCCACGCCATCGAGCGCACCAACTTCGCCGCCGTCTACTCGCCTCTGCCTGGAAACCTGACCGTCACGGAGAACCTGCGCTTCTTCGGCATGATCTACGGCGTAGCCAATCTCAGCGAGCGCATCGAAGCCATGATCGCGGAGTTCGACCTGAAGCCATTCCGCAACACAAGATGCGGTGTCTTGTCCTCCGGCGAGCAAACGCGCGTCAGCCTGGCCAAGGCTCTTCTCAACAGCCCCAACCTGCTCCTGCTCGACGAACCCACCGCATCGCTCGATCCCTCCGTAGCCCGCGACATCCGCGCACGCATTCGTGAGTTCACCCGGCGCGGTAAAGGCGGCGTGCTCTGGACCTCGCACAACATGAACGAAGTCGAGGAAGTCTGCGACCGCGTACTCTTCCTTTCACGCGGAAAAATCCTGCTCGAAGGGGACCCATGTCAACTGCCCGCCACCCACGGCAAAGAATCCCTCGAAGATCTCTTCATCGCTGTGGCGTGCGAACCCCTCACCCTGGGCAATGAGGGGCGCGCTTGAGTCTGAAACGCACCGTCGCTATCGTGCTGCGCCAGTTCTATCTCTTCCGCGGAAGCCCGGCGCGCATTCTCCCCATGTTTGCCTGGGTCGCCATCGACATCGTTCTGTGGGGCTTCATCACCCGCTATCTCAACACCGTTGCCTCGGCCGGAGTCAATTTCGTACCTGCCATGCTGGGAGCCGTTCTGCTCTGGGATTTCCTCGTCCGCGTCATGCAGGGTATCACCACCACCTTCTTCGAAGATGTCTGGTCGCGCAACTTTCTGAATCTCTTCGCCACCCCACTCCGCATTTCGGAATATTGTGGCGGCCTCGTCCTCGCCAGCATCGCCACCAGCGCCGTGGGATTGACCGTGATGCTCCTCCTCGCTACCACCGTATTCGGGCTGTCTTTCTTCGTCTACGGACTGCTGCTCGTACCTTTCCTGCTGGTACTCTTTCTCTTCGGAGTCGCCCTCGGCATCTGCGCCTGCGCCATAGTGCTGCGCCTCGGTCCCGCTTCCGAATGGCTCATCTGGCCCATCCCCGCGCTGCTTTCCCCGCTCGCCTGTGTCTTCTATCCACGCTCCGCCCTTCCGGCGTGGATGCAATACCTCACGTTCCTGCTCCCGCCCTCATGGGTCTTCGAGGCCATGCGCAAAATTGTGGCCGGCCGCTCCCCTTCGCCATGGGCGCTATTAGGGAGCGCCGGCCTCGCGCTGTTTTATGTTTTACTCGCGGGCTGGTTCTTTACCCGCATCTATCGCTACGCTGTCCGCAGCGGCCTCATAGCCCGCTACAGCGCCGAAAGTGTCAGCTGATTACCGCCGGCCCCCGCCCCCGCGAGCGAATCCGCCGCCAAATCCGCCCCCGCGAGCGAATCCACCGCCGCGCGCAAATCCGCCGCCGCCTCGGAAAGCCGGTGCCGCCGCAATTCCAGCGCGCCCAGGATAGAACCCGCGTCCGCCATAAAATCCATGGCCGAACCCATAATAAGGTGCATACGCCACAAATCCAGGCGAGAAGAACGGATATCCAAACGGACTCCAGAAGAATCCGTCGTAAGGCAGCCACGCCCAGGTCGCGAAGTAAGGATTCCACGCCCAACCAGGACCGTAACCGTAAGGACCCCATCCACCCGCCGTATACACCGTCCGGGCGCTCGATTCATTCGCTTCCGCCAGATATCCGGCCCGCGCCGAACTCCAGCGATAAAGCTCGTCCGCACTCTTGGTATCGAAGCTCACCGACTTCAACTTCGCGTCGCTAAGCAGAACCTCATGGCCCTTACCGAGCTCCTTCACCCGGTCGTTCACCTTAATCTGGGTCTTTCCATCGAACACCGCAACGCTGCCCTGATCCGCGTTGAACCGGTACAGCCCTTCTTTCATCAAAGTAGAGTCCGCGCCCCGCTCCAGCACATCCAGATGCGCCAGCTTCGGAAGGAAATCCACCTCCACCATGGCCTCGCCGCGAATCACCTCGATAGTCGGATCGCTCATGCCCGCCGAAACCATCCGGACCTGACTATTATTTCCGACTCGCAAAAAAGCGCCCGGCGAAAGCAGCACTTCCACCCTGCCCTGCGTCGTCGAAAGCATGTCATTTGGTTGCAGGGAGACATTCCCCTCCTGTCGCGAATTAAGTAAGTTACCGTTAATCGAAACCTGTCCTTCAATAAAATTAATAGTCCCCGGAAGGGCTGTCCGACCGTTCTGAGCAGCGCCTGTCTGGGGAGTCAGGAACAACAGGGACATTAGTCCCAGCGCCCCTGCGGAACTAAGCCAGGATTGCATTTTCATCGTCATTACTCCCACCCGTTTAGATGGAAAGGTGTGATGCAAAGTTTCGAGCGGAATCAGAAACTTAAGCTGTGGATTTCCCGTCTAACCCAGTAATTGCCTGCTCCATCCCATCAACTTCCGAGGTGCCAATACATGCTACCGTCGAAGGAGGCAGCGATGAAGACCGGCACAAATCTTTCCGCCCGCCAACAAGCCCTGAAGGCCCGGCACAAACTGTCGAATCGCCAGTTTCAGCAGATGCTGGAGATGCTCGCCGATCTCACGCCCGAGGAGCGCGCGTCGCTTGAGGAACCGGACTTCATCACCGAAGACGAAGCCGACATCATTGTCTCCAACCGGCGGATTAACGAGCCCGGACCGTCCATTTCCCTTGAAGAACTCTTTGCCGAAGTGGGCTACGTTCCTCGCCCCCGACGCCGCGCGTGAACGGCTGGAAAGTTGAACTCAGGCCATCCGCCAAACGAGAATTCCGCCAACTTGAGGATGGGCCCAGAAGAGATGCCGAAGAGTTGATTGCCGACCTGCGCGAACAGGGTCCCGCCATCATAACGGCCATCGAGTTGCGCGGCCACCCGGACACCTGGCGAGCGCGCTTCCACGACGGATACCGCATGATATATCGCGTTTCAAGATCGCGGAAGCACATCCTCGTGACCCGCATCCGTTCTCGTCCACTGGCCTACGAGGGCATGAAGGGCTGAGACCCCGTCACTACTCCAAACTCCGTCCCCACGTCCGCTCGCTGTTACCATGAAAGTTCCCCCTCATGGCCCTGAGTTTCTATAACACGCTGACCCAGCAGGTGCAGCCTTTTCACCCCCTCGAAGGCAACGCCGTCAAGATGTATACCTGCGGCCCCACCGTCTACGACTTCGCCCACATCGGCAACTTCCGCACCTTCGTCTTCTACGACCTGCTGCGCCGTTGGCTGCGCGCTTCCGGATTCACCCTCGACCACGTCATGAACATCACCGACGTCGACGACAAAATCATTCGTAACGCCGTCGCGCAGGGCAAAACGCTCCCCGAATACACCGCCATCTATACCCAAGCCTTCCTCGACGATTGCGCCACTCTGCGCCTCGAGCGCCCCGAACACATCGCCCGCGCCACCGACCATATCAAGGAAATGGCCGCCGCCATCCACCAGCTCGAGGAGACTGGCTACACCTATCGCAGCGACGGCTCCGTGTACTTCCGCATCGCGAAGTTCCACGGCTACGGCAAGCTCTCGCATAACGATTTCAGCGGCATGGTCGCCGGCGCCCGCGTCGATGTCGACGAATACGAAAAAGCCGACGCCCGCGATTTCGCCCTCTGGAAAGCCGCCAAAGAAGGCGAGCCCGCCTGGGATACCGAAGTCGGCACTGGCCGCCCCGGCTGGCACATCGAATGTTCCGTCATGGCCATCGATTATCTGGGCGCTACTCTCGACATCCACGCCGGCGGCGTCGATCTCATCTTTCCCCATCACGAGAACGAAATCGCCCAATCCGAAGCGCTCACCGGAAAGCCTTTCGCGCGCTACTGGATCCACTCCGAATTTCTCCTGGTGGATGGCCAGAAGATGTCGAAATCGCTCGGCAATTTCTACACTCTGCGCGATCTGTTCGCGCGCGGCATTTCGCCCGAGGCCATTCGCTACCTCCTCGCTTCCGTCCCTTATCGCAAAGGCCTGAACTTCACCTTCGAAGGTCTCAACTCCGCGAAGACCGCCATCGAGCGTCTGCGCAATTTCAAGTTCCGCCTCGATACCGCGAAGCTTCCCGAAGGCGCCAACGAAGCCATAACGCACAAGGCGACCGAGGCCGTCCACCAATTCCGCCAGGCGATGGATGACGATCTCAACACCGCCGAAGCCCTCGCCGCCGTTTTCGAATTCCTGCGCGAAGCCAACACCGCCCTCGATGCCGGTGAATTTTTCGCGGGTAATCTCGATGCCGCGCGCCACGTGCTGTCCATCTTCGATTCCGTCTTCCAGGTACTCACGCCCTCCGAACACGCAGGAGGAATCTCCGAAGCCGAAATCGAAAGCCTGATCGCCGATCGCGCCGCCGCCAAAAAATCCCGCGATTTCGCCCTCTCCGATAAGATCCGCGCCCAGCTTCTCGAACAAGGCATCATCCTCGAGGACACCAAAGACGGAGCAAGGTGGAAACGAAAATGAAACTCAATTCCCAGGCCGTCCACGCTGGCGACCGCAAACGAACCGGAGGTTGGGTCCCGGTAACCACGCCCATCCAAACCGCCACCAGCTTCTTCTACAACGACATCGACGATCTCGATCGCGTCTTCGGCAAAGAAATGCCAGGCCAAAGCTATGGCCGTTACAGCAACCCCACCAACGACGCCCTCGAAGAATTGGTCACTCAACTCGAAGGCGGAGCCGGTGCGCTCGCCTGCAGTTCCGGCATGGCCGCGCTCCACATGGCCATCAACACCGCGCTCGTCGATCGCCGCCGCGTTGTCCTCGCCGCCGATCTTTTATACGGCGCCACTCTCAACATGCTCGTAAAGGTGTTCGAGCCCGCCGGAGTCGAAGCTGTGTTCGTCGACTTCAACGACGAGAATGCCGTCCGCGCCGCCATAGCCGAGCACCGCCCCGGCGCCATCGTGATGGAGACCGTCAACAATCCCCTGCTGCGCGTCCCGGCGCTCGATCGCATCGCGGCCATGGCCAATGAAGCCGGCGCACCCCTGGTGGTCGACAACACATTCGCCACGCCCCTGATCGTCCGCCCGCTCGATCTCGGCGCCTCCATCGTCGTCCACAGCCTCACCAAATATCTCTCGGGCCACGGCGACGTGCTCGGCGGCATCGTCGTCGCCAACGCCGAACATCTCGATCCCATGCGCAGCCTGTCACGCATTCTGGGATTCACCCTCGGACCGTTCGAATCTTATCTGGCAATGCGCGGTATCAAGACCTTCCCCGTCCGCATGGAACGTCAGTGCGCCAATGCCTGCCGCGTCGCTCAATGGTTGTCCGCGCATCCCGCCGTCGACCGCGTCAATTTCCCCGCCGACCCCAATCATCCGGATGCCGACAACATCCGGCGCCTGTTCGCGCCCGGCCTGTTCGGAGGCATGGTCAGCTTCGAAGTAGAAGATGCCGATCGCGAAAGGATCTTCCGCCTCATGAACGCCCTGAAGATGATCGTCCCGGCCACGTCTCTGGGTGACGTGCACAGCATGATGCTCTACCCCGCCATGTCCTCGCACCGCGAACTGGCGCCGAAGCACCGCGCCCGTCTCGGCATCAACGACAACCTGGTGCGTCTCTCAGTAGGCATCGAAGCCGTCGAGGACATCATCGCCGATCTTGACCAGGCCCTTATTGCGTAGGCGAGTAATAACCGGTGCGCCAATGCGCCGTAACTTTGGGAAGCCCCCGCGGCTGAATCAGCTTCACCGTGATCTTCCGGTACTTCCCATCGCGCGCCGAATTCGCCGGACTATACCCAATCAAATACTGATTCCGCAGCTCAATCCCGATCTTTGAAGCAATATCCATCAGCTGACTCAGATCGCCGATAAAATGGTGCCCGCCGGTCGGCTCCGAGATGGCGCTCAGCAGCGCGGGGCCGTCGCGCTCTTCCATCGTCCCCATACCCCCGCCGAAAATGCCCACTGCGTAAATCTGCACATCCGCTTCCCGCACGCGATTCCTCACTTCGGTAAACGTGTACCGGCTGTTATTATCCCCGCCATCCGTAATCACAATTAAAGCCTTGCGTGGATTGCGCGCCTTCTTCATCGCGGTCATCGCCATCGTCACCCCATCCAGCAGCGCCGTCGACCCATTCGACTTAGTCGACAAAAGCTTGTCCTGAATCTCGCCCAGATTGTGCGTGAATGGCACCACCAGTTCCGGCCGGCTGCTGAACTCCACCAGGAACGCTTCGTCCTCCGGATTCGCCGTTTTGAAGAACTCCGCCACCGACAGCCGCGACACCGCCAGCTTCGACCCCATGCTCCCGCTGGTATCGAAAACGATGCCGATCGAAAGCGCCGCGTCCTCGTTGCCAAAGGAGAGGATCTTCTGCTCTACGCCATCTTCAAAGACGCGGAAATCGGCCTGCTCCAGCCCCGCGACAAATCGATTCAGCGGATCCGTCACGTTCACCGGCACCAACACCACGTTGGTATCGATCCGGATGTTCGCCTGTGGCAGGGGCGCCGCCGGAGCCGCCGCCGGATTGGATCTGGTTGCCCGAGGAGTAATTTCGACCTGAGGGTCCTGCGCTAACAGCAGGAGGACGAAAAGAAACCGCACTCAACAATGGTACCGCCTGGCAACCTTACCGCTTCACAACGGCAACTCTTTCGAACTCGGCATCCCATGCTGCAGCCGCCCCAGGTCCCCGTCGTACTTCTTGCTGCTCTTAAACAACTCGAATCGCCCATCCGAAGCAAATTCCCCGCACCGGAGCCGCAGCTTGTCCATTTCTCCCGCCGGCATCGGACGAAATCCCCGCGCCACCTGCAAATTCTGCCGCAGCACATCCGCCGATTCCATCCCGCTGATCGTCACCGCCACCGGCAAGCTCATCGCATAGCGCAGCGCCTCCTCAGCGGTCGTCGCGCCATGCGTAACCAGTTCCCCGCTGCCGCCCATGCTCTTCATCCCCAGCGCCGCCATCCCCCGCCGATTCACCTCCGGCAGGACCTGCTGCTCGAAGCTCCGAAAACGCGCATCCAAGCAGTTCAAAGGCATCTGCACCGTATCGAACGGAAACCCCTTCGCCAGCATCTTCAGATGAATCGCAGGGTCCTTGTGCCCCGTGAATCCGACGAACCGAACCTTCCCCTGCTGCTTCGCCAGATGCAAAGCCTCCGCCGCGCCATCGGCCCTGAAAATCAAATCGGGATCGTTGTCATAGATCACTTCGTGGATCTGCCACACATCCAGATGATCCGTCCCCAGCCGCGTCAGCGACTCCTCCAGCATGCGCATGGCGACTTGTTTATCCCGCCCATGCGTGCACATCTTGGTCATCAGAATCGCCTTGTCGCGCTTGCCCTTCAGCGCCGCGCCCAGCCACTCTTCGCTCTTGCCATCGTGATATTCCCAGGCGTTATCGAAAAAATTGATGCCCGCATCGAGCGCCTCATCCACAATCTGCTGCGCCTCTTTCTGACTGTCGGCGCTGCCCAGATGATACCCGCCGAGACCGATAATCGACACCTCGACGCCGGTTTTTCCCAGCGGCCGTTTGGGAATCCCGTCTCCCGTACTTTGTGCCATGATCGAATTTCCTCCCGCGGCCGCCAACACAGCGGCGCCCTCCAGAAATCGCCGTCTCGTGAAATCCAGCGCCGCCATCCTTTTACTCCTGAATCTCCGGAAACGGATGCCCAGTATTGGCGCTCGCCTTCATCATCTCCTTGACTTCGACCTGCTGCTCGTCGAGTGGGAAATGATGTGCCAAACGAGCTTCCGGGTTATCGAACTTTAACGAAATCTTGTATAACTCGAACCGCCCATCCCCTGAGTACTGTTTCACACGATCCCTCAAGGCCTGCATTTCCTTTTCCGCCAACGGCTGAAATTTCTGCGCAACCTGCAAATTCTGCCGAAGCACCTCAGGTTTATCGATTCCCGTGATCGTCGTCGTCACCGGCAAACTCATCGCATAGCGCAGGCTCTCTTCGGCCGTCAGTACACCCTTTTGAATCGCGTCGCCATGCCCGCTCATCGGCTTCATCCCCAACGCCGCGATCCCGCGCCGGTTCAACTCCGGCAGTACCTTCTGTTCGAAACTCCGAAAGCCGCTGTCGAACGGATTCAGCGGCATCTGTACCGCATCGAACGAAAATCCCGTTGCCAGCATCTGGAGATGAATGTTGGGATCCTTATGTCCGGTGAATCCGACAAACCGAACCTTACCTTCTTTCTTAGCCTGCACCAACGCCTCCGCCGCGCCGCCGGGCCGAATAAACAATTCCGGATCGTTTTCAAATGAAACTCCGTGTATCTGCCAAAGATCCAGATGATCGGTCTGCAAACGATTGAGCGATTGCTCGAGCATCGTCATCGCCAGGCTCTTATCCCGGCCGTGCGTGCAAACCTTGGTCATCAGAAACACCTTGTCGCGGCGTCCCTTCAAACCCTTCCCCATCCAAGCCTCGCTTTTACCCCTGTGATACTCCCAGCAATTGTCGAAGAACGTGATCCCGCCGTCCACGGCTTCCTGAACTAACCGAACCGCCGTAGCTTCATCCTCCGCGTCTCCCAGGTGGTGGCCACCGAAACCAAGCGCGGATATCTTCACCTTGCTGCGGCCGAATTGCCGCAATGGGATGTCGGAGTTTTGAGGCATTGCTTCTTCGCGCGCAACCATAGTGCCATTGAAAGAAACCGCGCAGAGGAACAACGCCTGCAACCTCACCGCGCGGAGGTTAGATACATGCGAAATTTACTTCCCGTATTTTTAATCGTCCCGGTGCTTTCACTCTGGGGCCAGATGGACAATCAGTGGGCTACCAAAGCAGCCGGGGGTGGCATGGCCGAGGTGAAGCTCGGTCAACTCGCCGAGGATCACGCTTCGAGCCAGGCGGTCAAGGACTTTGCCCGCAGGATGATCGAAGATCACACCAACGCCAATAACCAGTTGCAACAAATCGCCGGCGGCAAGGGCATCACTCTGCCCGGCGATATGGACGCCAAAGATCGGGAGACCTATAACCACTTGGCCAGTCTCAACGGTCCCGCTTTCGATCGTGCCTATATGGAGGATATGGTCAAGGACCATCGCGAAGATATCGCCGAATTCAAACGCGAGGCGTCGAGCGGTTCCGATCCCGCGCTGAAGCATTTCGCTGCCATGACGCTACCTACCCTCGAGCAGCATCTCCAATTAGCTGAATCGACCCTGAGCCAACTCCACTAAGCTAACTGCTCACCGAGCCGCGGCCGTAAGGGCGTGGTCTCGCAGCCGCGGTACAATCCAGCCAGGAATTCTGCGCCGTGCCACCTCTCCGACTCTTTCGCGACGCGGCCTCGGGCTGGTCGAACCACAACGCACCGCGCCTCGGAGCCGCCCTCGCCTACTACATGGTGCTGTCGCTCGCTCCTTTATTAATACTGGCCACCGCGCTCCTCGGCTACATCTATGGTCCTGAGGCCGTGCGCGGCGAAGTGTATTGGCAGATCAAAGACGTGGTGGGCAGCGGAGCCGCGGACTTCGCCCAGGCTCTGCTGAAATCCGCCGCGCAGCCAGCCACGGGCGCCACTACCAGCGTGCTCGGCCTCGTCGTGCTCCTCTTTGGCGCCTCCGGAGTTTTCGTCGAACTGCGCGAAACCCTGAACTTCATCTGGGACGCGCCCGCCGCCAATGCCAGCGGCATATGGGCCATGCTCCGCTACCGCTTCTTCTCCTTCGCCGTGGTCCTCGGAATCGGACTTCTCCTGATCCTTACTCTCGGTCTCAGCGCCCTCGTTCAGTTGGCCGACTCGCTTGCGCAGCACATCGTCGTACCGTCGCCTGCTCTGGTGAAAATTGTTGGCCACGCCACAATATTCGCGATTACCGCCGCCTTGTTCGGCCTCATCTATCGCTACATTCCAGACGTCCCCATCTCTTGGGGAGACGTCACCATCGGATCCCTCGTCACCGCCGTCTTATTTACAGCCGGCAAAATTCTCATTGGCATTTACATCGCCCGCGCCGCCGTGGGATCTGCCTATGGCGCTGCCGGGTCTCTCGTCGCACTCCTCGTGTGGACGTATTACTCCGCACAGGTTTTTCTCTACGGCGCCGAATTCACCTTCGTCCACGCTCAGTTCCGCCGTTCTGCCATCAAACGTGCAAGGGAGAACGTTCATGGATCGACCTCTCCACGCGACGAACCCGACCGACGGCGCCACGTCTGACGCGATCCGCCACAATATCGAGCTCATCGCCCGCATGGAGGAAAAATTTCTCCGCGACCGAAATCTCGCCGAGCGCATCGCCGACGCCGTCGGCAATTTCTCAGGCAGCGTCACCTTCGTCCTGATCCATGCCATTGCGTACGCGCTCTGGATTCTGATCAACCTGCGCCTTCTTCCCGTCCTGCCTGCTTTCGATCCCTTCCCCTTCATGCTGCTCAGCATGGTCGTCTCGCTCGAAGCCATCTTCCTCTCCGCCTTCGTGCTGATGAAACAGAACCGCATGAGCCGCCGTGCCGATTCGCGCGCCCACTTCGACCTGCAGATCAACCTCCTCGCGGAAAGAGAGATGACAATGGTGCTGCAAATGCTCCAGACCATCGGGAGTCGTGTAGGCATCCGCGATCACCAGTTCCACGACGAGCTCTCTCAGTTCACCGAGGAGACTCCGCTCGAGACGCTCGCCACCGAGATTGAAGACAGCATGCCGAGAGGAGTTTGAAAGGACCTGCATATGCAAACGAATGTTGGAAAAACCGAGCGCGGCGCATCGATAATCGCCGGGACACTACTGGCTTACCGCGGGCTGCGGGAAGGAGGCTGGAAAGGAGCGGGCCTGGCTTTTTTAGGAATCAATTTCCTGCGCCGCGGCCTGCTCGGTTACTGTTACACATACCGTTTCCTCGGCATCGATACCAACCATGACCAGAAGGGTCGCAATCAAACCATAGCTCATCGGACAGGCATTCGCGTCGACGAAGCGATTACCATCGACCGCCCTCGCCATGAAGTGTATGCCTTTTGGAGAAATCCCGAAAACCTTGCCCAATTCATGGAACACGTGGAATCCGTCCGAGCTATCGATTTACAGAGCCGCGACCGCGAGGGAGTGGTTTCCCTCCGCACGCGCACCCACTGGGTCGCTAAAGGTCCCGGCGGCCGCCGCATGGAATGGGATGCCGAAATCATCAACCAGGTCGAGAACGAATTAATTGCCTGGCGCTCGCTCGAAGGATCCGAAGTGCCGAATGCCGGGTCGGTGCGTTTCGCCGATGCCGCCGGCGGGCGTGGCACCGAAGTCCGCATCGCGCTTCAGTACAATCCGCCCGGAGGAACCGCGGGAGCGTTCATCGCCAAGCTCTTTGGCGAAGATCCGTCGACCCAGATCCACAACGATCTGCAGCGCCTAAAGACCAGGCTCGAAGCCGGCGAAGTTCCCACCGTCGACGGCCAGCCCAAGGGTGCGAATAAAGTTGACGACGATCTCGAACACCACCGGAAATCCGAACAGGTCGTCTCCGCTTCCGAAGCGTCCTTCCCAGCCAGCGATGCCCCCGCCTACTCCCACTAAAGCCATCGCTTTTGTGGGGCAGGTTCGACCCGGCACGCAGACGAAAAGAGCAGCCTTATCCTGGATAAGGTCATCCATGCGGCTGCGCCAATGGTCAAAACTTGCGGCGGATTGGTAATCCGCCTCCCCGGTCTCGCGCCAAACTACGGAAGCGCCGACAACGTGAGCAGTCTTTGTTTTTAAAGGAGAACCAAAATGAAAGCTATCTGCTGGCACGGCAAAAAAGACGTGCGCGTCGAGAACGTCCCCGAGCCGAAAATCCTCAACAAGCGCGACGCCATCGTCAAAATCACTTTAACCGCCATCTGCGGCTCCGATCTTCATCTCTACCACGGCGTAATTCCCTCCATGCAGGAGGGCGATATCCTCGGCCACGAATTCATGGGCGACGTCGTCGAAGTCGGCACCGATGTTCCCAACCTCAAGAAGGGAGACCGCGTCGTAGTGCCGTTCTGTATCGCCTGCGGCAATTGTTTTTTCTGCCGCCACGGCATGACGTCGCTGTGCGATAACTCCAACCCCAACGCCGCCGCCGCCGAGAAGCTTTACGGTTACAGCAGCGCCGGATTGTTCGGCTATTCCCATATCTTCGGCGGCTACGCCGGCGGTCAGGCGCAATATGCGCGCGTGCCTTACGCCGACGCTGGGCCTTTCAAAATTCCCGACAGCGTCACCGACGAACAGGCGCTCTTTCTTACCGATATTTTCCCCACCGGTTACATGGCGGCCGAAAATTGTAATATCCAGCCCGGCGATGTGGTCGCTGTCTGGGGCGCCGGCCCCGTAGGTCAGTTCGCCATACGCAGCGCATTTCTCCTCGGCGCCTCCCGCGTCATCGTCATCGACAACGTGCCTTCACGTCTCGAACTCGCGAAAAAGAGCGGCGCCGAACCACTAAACTTCGACGAAGGCGATTTGCTCGAAAAGATTAAGCAGATGACTGTTGGGCGTGGTCCCGATTCCTGTATCGACGCCGTCGGCCTCGAAGCCCACGGCACCACTGCGGACGCCATCTACGATTACGCAAAAAGTGCCGTCTTCCTCGAAACCGACCGGCCCCACGCCTTGCGCCAGGCCATTCAGGCGTGCCGCAAAGGTGGGACCATTTCCATTCCCGGCGTTTATGGCGGTGTAGTGGATAAATTTCCTCTCGGCGTCGCCTTCGCCAAAGGCCTCACCTTAAAGATGGGTCAAACCAACGTGCACAAATATCTGCAGCCGCTGCTCGATCGCGTCGCCAAAGGCGAAATCGATCCATCCTTCGTCATCACGCACCGCATGGGCCTCGACGAAGGCGCTCAGGGTTACTCGGTTTTCGATGCGCAGGATGGCTGCATCAAAGTTGTACTGAAGCCGTAAGTCATAGAGTGCGTTAACATCCGCCGGTACTGCGATTGCACCATTGATCCCGAAAGGAGGTTCTGAATGATTGGCACGGTGTTGATTATTATTTTGATTCTCATGCTCCTGGGATCCCTTCCCACATGGGGATACAGTTCGGGCTGGGGATACTATCCGAGCGGCGGGCTTGGTCTGGTTCTTGTTGTAGTTGTCATTTTGCTGCTAATGGGTCGCATCTAACTAACGGCTATTCCACCCACAGATCGGGCGCCATCGGGTTTTCCCCGATCGTTGCTCTTGCATTTAGACGCAACCTTCGGGATAATTAGGGTATCGGGGCGTACGTCGACGCTCCGCTGGAGCTAAATTTGGCCGTTGTAGCCTCTCGCTCTTCCCTCGTTGGTGCCCTTCTCAGAGCCGCCTTACCTGTAAACAGACCAACCGTACTTGATTTCCTTCGTGGCCTCTCTCGCGATGAACTGGAATGTCTTGCCGAATTTCAGGGTGCGTGTGTGTTGGAGGCAATGGAGTTTGAGTCCTTTAACCCTTATCGGCTGTTGAGAGAATTTTTCGACCCTCGGACATCGGAACGTTGGCATAACGCCGATGATCGCGCACATAAGACCTTTATCGTTCTCTCATGGCTCGAACAGACGCAGAAGTCGTTCCCAGCCAAGAAGACGGTAAATCTTCAGACCGAATCCATTCACCTCGTCTGAAGTATTTGAGAATTTTCAAAGCGCGCACGACTACTTCGTGTGCGCTTTCCTTTTTTGCGCTTTCGCGAACCCCTCCTGCTGCCCTTCGCCTGTGTCGTGACCGGCGTAGTGTTCGCCTCTTACAACCAATTCTTTGTAACCGAATCGTTATGCGCCATCGCCGCGCTGGCCGCCCTCGCCTTCCTCGCAACTCTGCGCTGCTCCTGGCCGATTGGATATATCGCGGCAGCATGCTCTCTGGTGTTCACCGGCATCGCGTTCGTCGCCGCCCGCCCCGCCGCTCCACCACCAGTCCTCTCCGTTCCGGACAGTGCTCCTGCCATCCTTGAAGGCTGCGTCGTCCAGCCCGCACTCGTTGCGGAGGATCGTGAACGCTTCACAATCGAGCTGGCGCCCGGCGCACGCGCCCAGGTCTCTTTATCCGCCAGGCCCAACGAATTGTTCCCCAACCTGCCCTACGGAACCCGGATCGAATTCCTCGGCAAAGTAAGGCGTCCTCATAACTACAACAATCCTGGCGCCTTCGATGCCGTCCATTTCTTCGCACGTCAGAAGATCTTCTGGAACGCGTCGGGCGACGCCGCTGCCGTGCACAAACTACCCGGCCGTTGCGGGAATCCTCTCGCCGCCTTCATCTTCGGCATTCGATCGGCCTCGCTCGATCGGCTGGACCAACTCTACGCAGACGATCCCTACAGCAATGGAATGATGCAGGCCGTCCTCATTGGTTCAACCGCTAAGCTCGAACGAATGTGGACAGAGGATTACCGCTCCACCGGCACCTTCCACACACTGGTCATATCGGGAAGCCACGTCGCCGTATTGGCCGCGGTATTTCTCTTCTTCCTGCGCATCTGCGCCGTCCCTCGCGCCTTCGCGCTTGCGGCAACCATCGCCATGACGTGGCTCTACGCCGGCATCACCGGCGGCCAGGCGCCTGTGCTCCGCTGTGCCTCGGGGATGACGCTCTACGCCATTGGCCGGACCTTTTTCCGCAATGGCCGCCTGCTCAATATTCTCTCGGCCGTAGCGATTGTCTTCCTGGCCGTCGAACCCGATCAGCTTTACGATTCCAGCTTTCAGCTCTCCTTCATGGCCGTCGCGCTGATCGGCGGGTTTGTAGTCCCGGCCCTCGATGCGTCCTCGGCGCCCATCGCACGCGCCCTCGCCGACATGGGGGATATTCGCAAAGATGTCCGGCTCGCTCCCAAATCGGCCCAGTTCCGCGTCGAGATGCGTCTGCTGACATCGACCCTTACTCTCTTCTTCGGAATCCCCGGCCGCATTGCGCGCGCCCTGATCACTTCGGTCTCGCGCGTGTCTCTCTACTTGTGGGAGATCACTGTCATCACATTCTTCATCCAGATCGGGCTGGCCCTGCCCATGATCGTCTACTTCCATCGGCTGTCGTTACTCGGTCTTTCCGCCAACGCCATCGTAGTGCCTGTGTTGAGCGCCGTGGTGCCGATCGGCTTCGTAGCCATTGCCTTGAACTCCCACATTCTCGCCGGCCTGTGCGCGGCGCTCCTCACCCTGGCCCGATGGGCAGTCGGCATTCATGCGCACTGGGAACCCGATTGGCGCATTCCCGCCCCACCCCTCTGGCTGGCCGTATTGTTCACCCTGGCCCTGATTCTCGCGGCGTGGCGTCGGAGCACTAATAATGGGAGCCATAGTAAATGGACGCGAACACTGGCGTGGACCGCTTTAGCCATCATCCTCGCAACCATCTACGTCCATCCGTTCCCTCCGGCCATCGATCCCGGCAAATTCGAATTGAGCGCCATCGATGTAGGTCAGGGCGACAGCCTGCTCGCCGCCTTCCCCGACGGAACGCTCATGCTGATTGACGCCGGAGGCATCCCCGGCTTCGGCCGTGTGCGCAAAGCCGGCATCGACATTGGCGAGGACGTCGTCTCACCCTATCTGTGGACACGATCCATTAAGCGCCTCGACATCGTGGTCATGACTCACGCGCACGAAGACCACATGGGCGGTATGAGCGCGGTGCTGAAAAATTTCAAGCCGCGCGAGCTATGGATTGGAGCCGTGCAGGAGAGCCCCGAATGGATCGGCGTACGCGACACCGCGCGCCAACTTCACATCGCCATTCTGCCCATGCAGCAGAGCGCGCCCTTCGCCTTTGCCGGAACCACCCTCCACATTCTCGCGCCCATTCCCGACTACCTGCCCGAGGACAAACCGAAGAACGACGATTCGCTCGTGATGCAGATCAAGTTTGGAGCAACTTCATTTCTGCTCGCCGGAGACATGGAAAAGAAAATCGAGGAAAGCCTCTTCTACGCAGGGCTGCTCGAACATGCGGACGTGCTGAAAGTAGGTCATCACGGAAGCCGGACCTCCAGCTCGCCGGACCTTCTCGACGCCGTACACCCATCCTTCGGCATCATCTCCGCAGGATTCGAGAACACCTACGGACACCCGCACCCAATGGTCTTATCGGCGTTAAGTGAAAGACACGTAGCCGTATACCGCACCGACCAGGCGGGTCTGATAACAATCGTGAGCGACGGCCGCCGAATCCGCACCCCCGTACACCCCTGACCGAGCCGCGACCCGGTCATCCCCTTTAGGGGTGACGGCCGTGAGGGAGTGGTCTTCTCTTCTGCGGTCGAGCCATCCAGGCGACGTCAATTTTTGGCGTCGTCGAGCGCGTTCTTTCCGGCAGGATATGCTCATGCAGGATCCGGGAGACGAGAATGCCGCCCACGACGCGCCGGAAAAAGACGATGTGCCTGCCGTGCTCCATGCGGCGCAAGCCCGCGCGAACGCGACCGCAGGGGCGACCAGACAACGGGTTGTCGGCCAGCCGCTGGCAGCAGGTTTCAAGATCGTCGAGATAACGCCCAGTCTGGTCTTCGCCCCACGTGCGCAGGGTGTAGGCACCGGTATTCGCGAGGTCTGCTTCGGCAAGACGGGACAGAAGGAATTTAGCCAACGGCTAACGCTTCTTCTTCGAAAGCCCGAGTGTCTGCCGGACGCGATTGAAGGAGTTTCCCTTCGGGACCCCGCTGGCGTCGCCCTCATGGATCGACGTTCGCAGCGCGGCGAGCCTGGCCTCATACTCCTGCTCCTCCCGCTCCAATGTGCGCAGCGCCGCGCGGACAACCTCGCTTGCGTTTTCATACCGACCGCTCTCCACTTTCGACAGCACGAAGTGGTCAAGCTCATCGGTAAGATTCACATTGCGCGTAGGCATAAAATCCAATTTTAGCAAAGATTGCCAATCATACGCCAGACTCCCGCATGCGATCCAGCCACGCCGCAATGCCCGCGAAAACCAAATACGCAATCTCACCCGAAATCGCCATCGCCTTAACATTCGGAGGAGGCGGCCCATAAACATTGCCGATCTCAATCGCGATCAGCAACAACGTAAACGCCATCATCCCCCAACGTCCCAAACCGTTCTTAGCCCGTGTGCAGTTCAAATAAATCGCCAGCCCCGCCATCACCAGGGCGCTCTCCACTACCACCGTTCCCACCCGAAAGTTCCACAAACCCAGCCCCACCTTCGGACCACCCCGATACAGCGGCAGATCGGGACCGTGCACAAAATAATCGAGCACCCAGTGCGAGAACACCAGCATCCCCAACAACCGCGATTTCGTCGCGCGATAGAAAAACCAGGACCATACGGCAGCCATCGCCAGGCCATGCGTCCACGGGTAATCGTAGAAGTCGAAGGGAGACGCCGGCATGAAGCCGCGAATAATGCGCACATGCTCAATGCCCAGCAGCACCGCGGGCGCCCAAAGAAGATCCAGCAACTGCGCCGCAATGAAATTCCACCCCAGCGACCTCCCCGGCGCCAGCCGTTTCGCCGCCAGCGCAAGACCGTAATGTCCGATGAACATGCCCAATCATCGTATATTCAAGGTGTCCATGCGCACCGCCATACTAACAACGCTGTTCATCCTCCCCGCCTTTGCCCAGGGCCCACCGGCCTGGGTTGAAAGAAGCAACCAGAACGCACAACTGTTGATTGCGCTCGATGCGAAGTACGATCCCGAATCGGCCTCCGAGGAAGGTGTCCCCGGCGTCGATGCACTCACCACAGTACTTACCGACGCCCGGCTGCGCGAAAGGCGCGCGGACACCGTGAAGGCCCGCGCCCAGCTTCAATCCAGATTCGATGCCGAGAAGGACCCACTCGTTCGGCAGGATCTGCAGATCCTGATGGCCGACGCCGATCGGGATATCCGGCGCATCGACGCGCGCGAGAACGCCTATCTGCCCTACACCAACGTCGCCATCCTGATCTTCTCTGGAACCAAAAGCCTGCTAGACGATCAGGTCACCCCGGATCGCCGCCCTGCCGTTGTGGTCCGATTAAAGAGGTACGCCGGACTGGAGCCTGATCTCGCGCCCATCGTCGCCCAGGCCGAACAGCGCTTCCGCGAAAAGCTGGCGCAACCCGGCCTGCTTGGACCCCCAAAATCCCAGGTCGAGAAGAATCTTCAAGACACCCAAACCTACATCAACGGCATCGGGCTGCTCCTCGAAAAATACAAGATGCAGGGCTACCAGGAAGCCTGGGCGAAGCTGCGCGATCAACTCACCGAGTACGACGCATTCGTGCGCAAAGAGGTGCTGCCGCGCGCTCGCACCGATTTCCGCATGCCGCCCGCCATCTATAAACTCGCTCTCGAAAACTACGGAGTTGATTACGCGCCCGAAGAACTGGAGCGCCTCGGCCATCAGGCCTTCACCGATTATCAAACCCAGATGCAGGAGCTTGCCGCGAAGGTGGCGAAGGAACGCAATCTTCCGTCTTCCGATTACCGCGACGTCATCCGCGCGCTCAAGAAAGAACAGCTGAACGGCGACGATATCCTGCCCACTTACGAAGCCACCCTTGCGCAGATTGAAGACATCGTCCGCCAAAACCGTCTGCTCACGCTGCCGAACCGGCCCGCCATCATCGAAATCGCCTCAGCCGCGGAAACGGCCGCGCAGCCCGCCCCGCATATGCAGCCTCCTCCGCTGCTGAATAATCATGGCGAGCGCGGCAAGTTCATCCTGCCTCTCGAAACCAAAGGCGAAGGCGGCACGGCGCTGAAGTACGATGACTTCACCTTCAAGGCCGCCACCTGGACGATGACAGCGCACGAAGCGCGCCCCGGCCACGAACTGCAGTTCGATTCCATGGTGGAACATGGCGTGTCGCTGGCCCGAGCCCTGTTCGCCTTCAACAGCACCAATGTCGAAGGCTGGGGGCTCTATTGCGAGTGGTTCATGCTCCCTTACATGCCCGATGATGCGAAGCTGATCTCTCTGCAATTTCGTCTGGTGCGCGCCGCACGCGCATTTCTCGATCCGGAGCTGCAGGAAGGCAAGATAACGCCGGAACACGCCATGCAGGTTCTCGAGAACGACGTGGTGTTATCGAAGGCGCTGGCCAACGAAGAAGTCGAGCGCTTCACTTTCCGCATGCCGGGACAAGCCGTCTCTTACTTCGATGGCTACACCCGGCTGCTGGAAATTCGCCAGGCCGCCGAGAAAGCCCTGGGACCGAAATTCAACGTCCAGCGCTTCCACGACTTCATACTTTCGCAGGGACTTCTCCCGCCCGCCCTGCTGCGCAAAGCGGTGATGGAAGACTTCGTCGCGAAGCAATAATAAACGCCGGGGCCTGTGATCTAATGAGTTCCGATGAACTCCGCGAATAGTATCACTCGGCTCGACTGGCTGATGATCGCCCTCTACTTCGGCGTCCTGTTGTGCGTGGCGTGGTGGGTGGTGCGCAAGAGCAAAGATTCGACTACCGATTACTTTCTGGCGGGGCGTAATCTTGGCTGGTGGATCATCGGCGCTTCTATCTTCGCGTCTAACATCGGGTCGGAGCACATCGTCGGATTAGCGGGCTCCGGAGCCACCAGCGGCGTGGCCATGGCGCACTACGAATTGCACGCCTGGTGCCTCCTGATACTCGGCTGGGTGTTCGTTCCTTTTTATATGCGGTCTATGGTCTTCACGATGCCGGAATTCCTCGAGCGGCGCTTCAGCGAAGGGTCCCGCTACGTGCTTTCCATCATCTCGATCATCACGTTTATCATTTCGAAAATCGCGGTGGGAATTTTCGCGGGCGGCGTGGTCTTCAGCACGCTGCTGCCGGAGATGCATCTGAATATCGGCGGCGTCAATATCGACAGCTTCTGGATCGGTTCGGTGATGGTGATCGTTCTGACCGGCCTCTACACCACGCTGGGCGGCATGCGCGCAGTGGCTTACAACGACGCCGTTCAGGTGGGCGTGCTGATCACCGGTTCGTTCCTGTTGACGGCCTACGGTCTGGTCGAACTGGGTGGCTGGAGCGAACTGCGGCGCATCTGCGGATCCGACATGTTCAATCTCTGGAAGCCGCTGATTCCGGCCGGCGTGGAAGGAACCTGGGCGCCTGTGCTGCAGCTCGATGCCGCGGGCAAGATCGTCAAGGAAGCGTGGTATTTCAACGGTAACTTTCCGTGGCTGGGCATGCTGTTCTGCGCGCCCATCATCGGACTTTGGTATTGGTGTACCGATCAATACATCGTGCAGCGCGCGCTGGGCGCTCCCGACCAGGCAACGGCGCGGCGCGGCAGTATCTTCGCGGCCTTCCTGAAATTATTCCCCGTGTATCTGTTCATCGTGCCGGGCCTGATCTGCTACGCATTGGCGAAGAGCGGCAAGGCTCCCGGGCTGGGCGGGTTGATCGGATCCGACGGCCAGGTGATTCCGGCGGTCTCGAACGGCGCGTTCCCCATGATGGTGAAATACCTGCTCCCCTCGGGCATACGCGGCATTGTGGTGGCTGGGCTGCTCTCCGCGCTGATGGGCTCGCTCGCGGGAGTGTTCAACGCATGCTCCACGCTGTTCACCGTGGATCTTTATCAGAAGTGGCGGCCGAAATCGTCGCAGCACCAGTTGGTACACATCGGCCGCGCGGCGACGGTGGGGATGGTCATTATTGCGCTGGCGTGGATTCCGGTGATCAAGGGAGCGAGCGGCCTTTACAACTATCTGCAGTCGGTGCAGGGGTACCTGGCGCCGCCGATTTTCGTGGTGTTTTTTCTGGGCGTATTTTTCAAACGGATGAATGCGCAAGGGGCGTTGTGGGCCATGGTCGCCGGCTTCACGCTCGGCATCTCGCGCATGGCGATCGACACGCCGATCACGCTGGGCCTGGCGGGATTTGAGAAAGGCTACACTGAGGGTTCGTTCCTCTGGATCATGAACAACATCTACTTCCAGTACTTCAGCGTGCTGATCACCATTGTGTCGGCGATCGTCATGGTGTCGGTGAGTTATGCGACCGCCGCGCCCGACTACGCATCCATTAAGAGCCTGACTTTTGAGACCACTACCGGCGCGGACCGCGCCACGACGCGCGCCAGTTGGGGATGGAAAGAAGTTGCAGGCTCGGGAGTCGTGCTGTTCTGCATTCTGTGTTCGTATCTCTACTTCCGTGGTTAGGTTGAACCACCATGCCTGAAAATCGCCCGGTGCGCGCGCCCGATCTGGCGGCGAAGAAGCAGAACGGCGAAAAGATCGCCATGATCGCGGCGTATGACGTGACCATGGCGCGCCTGTTCGATCAGGCCGGTATCGACGTGATCCTGGTGGGTGACTCCCTGGGGATGACCATCCTGGGGTACGACACCACCATCCCGGTTACGCTCGACGCCATGGTGCATCATGCGGGCGCCGTCTCTCGCGGCACGAAGCGCGCGCTGGTAGTGGCCGACATGCCGTTCCTCTCCTACCGGATTACGGATTCCGAAGCGGTGCGCGGCGCCGGCCGTCTGATTCAGGAAGGCGGCGCGGCGGCGGTGAAACTGGAAGGCGCGGGCTTGGTTGCGGGCACGGTAAAGCGGCTGGTCGATTGCGGCATTCCCGTGATGGCGCACCTGGGGCTCACTCCGCAATCGGTACATCAGCTGGGCGGATTCCGCGCGCAGGCTAAGGGAGCGGATGGAGCGCAGCAGTTGCTCGAAGACGCGCTGGCTCTGCAGGAAGCCGGTGCGTTTGCCCTGGTGATCGAATGCATTCCGGCGGAACTGTCGCGCCGCGTGACAGCGGAGTTGCGCATCCCGACCATTGGGATCGGCGCCGGTCCACATTGTGATGGGCAGGTGCTGGTGAGTTACGACATGCTCGGGCTGTATGAGAATCCTCCTTCGTTCGTGAAGCAGTACGCGCAATTGCGCAGCGACATCACGCGGGCGGCGAAGGAATACATCGACGACGTGAAATCCGGCAGATGATTATCACCTCAATCGACGCCCTGCGCCGGCGTCTTTTGCTTAGTCGCATGCGTGGCCGTACCATCGGGCTGGTGCCGACCATGGGCGCTCTGCACGAAGGCCATCTGACGCTGATCGCCAGGGCGCGCGCGGAGTGCAAGGAAGTGGTGGTCAGCATCTTCGTCAATCCCATTCAGTTCAACCAGCCGGAAGACTTCGCGCACTATCCGCGGACGCTCGAATCCGACGCGCGCCAATGTTCCGAAGCGGGTGTGGATGTGATCTTTGCGCCCAGCGCCGAGGAGATGTATCCGGCACCGCTCGCCACCTTCGTCGATGTGCCGTCGCTCGGCGAACACCTCTGCGGGCCGCATCGTCCGGGTCATTTCCGCGGCGTGGCTACGGTGGTGATGAAGCTGTTTCAGATCGTGCAGCCGGACTTTGCGTACTTCGGGGAGAAGGACGCGCAGCAGCTGGCGGTGATTCGCCGCATGGTGCGCGATCTGAATGTGCCAGTGGAAATCGTGCAGGTGCAGACGGTGCGAGAGCCGGATGGGCTGGCGCTCAGTTCACGCAATCGGCGGCTCACGGCGGAGGAAAGAAAGATCGCTCCGATGCTTTACCGCGCGCTCCGGATGGCGGCGGCGGAGGGTGTGGAGAAAGCCGTCGAATTTCTGCGATCCGAGCCGCGGATCAGGCTGGAGTATCTGGAAGTGGTGGATCCCGTCGACATGCAGCCTGTGAGCGGTGAGGAACGGCCTGTGGTGATTGCGATTGCGGCGTGGATCGGAAACGTGCGGCTGATCGACAATATATTAGTTCCTCGGTAACTTACTCGTTCCTGTTTAGGGCGTCGTTCAGAGCATCGGCCTCGCCCTGGGCTTCCGCCTCGACAGCCGCTGCCGGTCCGGCCGCGCGCGCCGCGTCGATCACCAGTTGTGCGCGTTCCAGATCGTGTTCGGGAACCTGCACCTGAAACTCGAAGCTCGGCAGGACGCTCGGTCCCACCACCATAGCGGGAATATCGCTGGCATCCAGAACTGCCTTGATGGTCATGGCCTCCATTTCGCCATCGTGGTTGGAAGAACTGAAGACCGGGACCATGGGCTCATCGGGGAGCGGATCTGTGCGCATCATATATATTCAACATATCCTGTTACATCGGGCAGCGCATTAGAATGGTGTAGGGGAACTAACTATGGATGAAGACAACGGCAAGGTGGTGTGGTTTCTGGCGGGTGCGGTGATCGGTGCTTCGGTCGCCCTGCTCTATGCGCCGAATAGCGGGAAAGATACGCGCAAGTATCTTGGCCAGACCTCTAAAGAAGGTCAGAAAGCGATGGAGCACAGCGGGCGCGAATTGATGGAAAAGGGCAAGGAGCTCTATGATCGCGGCAAGCAGATTGCCGAAGATGCGGCCGACCTTTTCGAGCGCGGGCGCAAGTTGGTGCAGGGCTGATTGACTGCTATTGAAGTTGGCGGCTTTCGCATCACGCATGTGCGCGCCGGATCCTATTGGTGGGACGGCGGCTCCATGTTCGGTGTGGTGCCGAAGACGCTCTGGTCGAAACACCAGCCCGTCGATGAGTTGAATCGCATCGAGGCGGCGTTCAATTGCTATCTGGTGGAGGATGGCAGCCAGCGCATTCTGATCGAAACGGGTGGCGGCGTCCGGCATGACGAGCGCGCTCTCGAACGCATGCGCGTGGCTCGACCGTGGCACCTTCCTCAGGTGCTCGACGAACACGGGTTCGACCCGGCTTCGATTGACATGGTGATCGATACGCACCTGCATTGGGATCACGCAGGGGGCAATACGGTGGACCATGGCGGGCGCGTTTCGCCATCGATTCCCAATGCGCGGTATATCGCGCAGCGCGGCGAGCTGATGCATGCGCGGGAGCAGCATCCGCGCGATGCGGTCAGCTATCGGGCGGTCAACTACGAGCCTTTGATCGAAGCGGGCCGCATGCATCTGCTGGATGGCGATGGCGATGTGGCGCCGGGGATCGAAGTGCGCGTCACTCCGGGGCATAACCGCGACATGATGATCGTGCTGGTGCGATCGGGCGGCGAGGTGTGGTGCCATTTGGCGGACCTCGTGCAATACGCCGCGCAGATCACGCCTACGTGGGTTTCGGGCTTCGATCTGTTTCCGCTCGAAGGGATCGATAACAAGACCAGGATTCTTGGCCAAGCCGCGGCTGAAGGCTGGTGGTGCAGTTTCGGACATGACCCTTCTCTCGCATTTGCGAAGATTGAAGTACAGGAGGGCAAGTGGCGAGTCAAACAGAGTCTCTCGCGCACCTGAGCGCGTTCCGCAACGAGCCTTATACCGATTTCTCGATTGCGGAGAATCGGCGGCGCATGGAAGAGGCGCAGGGGAAGGTTCGTGGGCAGCTGGGCCGCGAGTATCCGCTGATGATTGGCGCGGAGCGCGTCAAGACGGTGGAGAAGTTGAAGTCGGTGAATCCGGCGCGCCCTTCGGAAGTGGTTGGGGTGCATCAGAAGGCCACTTTGGAGCTGGCGAAGCAGGCTGTCGAGACGGCTTATCGAAACTTTCCGGTCTGGAGCAAGACGCCCGCGGAGGCGCGTATTCGCAAGCTGCTGCGCGCGGCGGAACTGATTCGCGAGCGCCGGTTCGAGTTCAATGCGTGGCTCGTGTTCGAGGCCGGGAAGACCTGGCCGGAAGCGGAAGCGGAGGTGGCGGAAGCCATCGACTTCTGCGAGTATTATGCACGCGAGATGGCGCGTCTGGCGGGGCCGCAGGGCGTGGTTCAATTGCCCGGCGAACGCGATGAGATGCGGTATTTGCCGCTGGGTGTGGGGATCGTGATTCCGCCGTGGAACTTCGCATTGGCGATCCTTTGCGGGATGACGGTGGCGGCTTTGGTGGCGGGCAACACAGTTGTTATCAAGCCATCGAGCGAGACGCCCACGATTGCCGCGGTGTTTGCGGAGACGTTGATCGAGGCTGGTTTTCCGGCGGAGTCATTCTGCTTTCTGACGGGCAGCGGCGGAGTGATGGGTGACGCTCTGGTGGCGCATCCGAAGACTCGGTTCATTGCGTTTACGGGATCGCGCGATGTGGGTCTGCATATCAACGAACTGGCGTCGAAGGCGCAGCCGGGGCAGATCTGGATTAAGCGCGTGGTGGCAGAGATGGGCGGTAAAGACGCCATCGTGGTGGACGCGGATTGCGATCTGGACGCGGCCGTGGAAGGCGTGGCGGTTTCCGCTTTCGGATATCAGGGACAGAAGTGCTCGGCTTGTTCGCGGGCCATTGTCGACGCGAAGATCTATGACGAGTTTGTGCAGAAGCTTAAGGCTCGGGTGGAGAAGATCGGTGTCGGGGAGCCCGATATTCCTTCGTATTACATGGGGCCGGTGATTAGCGCCGGGGCTAAGCGGACTATCCTCGAATACATCGCAGTGGGACGGCGGGAAGGACGGTTGCTTACCGGCGGGGACGAGATTCCTTTGGATGGTTATTTTGTGCAGCCTACGGTGATTGCGGATGTCGATTCCAAGGCGCGGATTTTTCAGGAGGAGATTTTCGGGCCCGTTTTGGCGGTGACGAAAGCCAAAGATTTTGAGCATGCTTTGGCTTTGGCTAACGATTCGGTTTATGGTTTGACCGGGGGTGTTTACTCGAACAACCGCGCACACCTCGCTTCCGCTCGTGAGTCGTTCTTTGTGGGGAATCTTTATTTCAATCGCAAGTGCACCGGGGCTATGGTTGGGGCTCATCCTTTTGGGGGATTCAATATGTCCGGGACGGATTCCAAGGCTGGCGGGCCGGATTATCTGCTACTATTTCTTCAGGCCCAGGCGATTGCACAAAAAGCCTGAGCCGGGCAGATCGGAAATCTGCCCCACCTCCCCTAAGCGAAGGGGACCAGGAAATTGCAACAATAGGGTCAAATCCGATCGACGCGGCGCCGGGATCTTCGGATCCCGGCTCTTCTATTTTGTGGGGTACATGGCGCTGTAACCCAGTTGCTGTTTCACCTGATCCCTTGGGTAGCTGATATCCACCTTGACTACGGTTCCATTGGCATCAAAGCGCGGCGTCAGTTCGGAATTGATGCTTCCCCAGTAAGTCGGCAGATTCAGCTTTTTGTAGCGCTCGACTACTTCGTCGCGTAACTTCGGATCGAAGTGTACAGCGTACTTATCGATGAGCTGCTTGATGGCGTCGTAATCGCCCTCAGCCTTGATGCGCATGAGTTCGGCGAGTAACATGCCGACTCCTTCGCGCATTTTCTTATAGTCCTTCACCACGACGTATGACTTGCCGTTTTGCTGTTCGATGGCGATGGCTCCCGTCTTATCCATGATGTATTTGGCGATGAGCTGGCGATTGCGCTGATGATCCTCTTCGATGGTGTCGCCTTTGGGGATGCGACGGAGCTGAGTGAGCATGACTCCGGCTTCGCTGTCGTACATGACGCGGCCGATATCGTCGGTCGAGACGATGCCAAGCTCCTTCAATTTGGGATCGAAGACGTTCCAGAGGGCCATTAAGTCGGCGCGCGCTTCTTCGAGAGTGGAGAAATATTCCTTGAGGTAGAAGGACGCCTCGTGAGTGAGCTTCGGGCTGAGCTTGCCCGAGCCGTGTCCGATGACTTCATGCATGGCAGTGAGGAGATTTGCCGCTTCGACCTGATACTTCTTATCGAGGGCGGCTTCGGTGGGCGAGAGCACAAACTCATCGATCATGGAGGAGCCGGTTACCTCGTCGAAAGCGCGTGAGCTTCCGGTGAAGAGAAAACTTTTCGAGCCATATTTAGCGCGGATCTCATCCTCGTTGGGGAGATTGTCGCCGATGGTGGTTACGTGGAAGTCGCCGGTTTCCACGGTGGTTTCGACGGCGTTGGCGATGGGCGGTTTAACGCCCTGCTTCTTATAGCGCGCGTCCCATGGGGCCTGATTTTCGAAGTACTGCGCATTGGCGGCGATCTTCGCAATGGTTGATGAGAGCTTCAGGTCGGTGATGGAGACGAAGCTTTGCGAGGAGCCTTTGGCGCCGCGGGCGTCGCGATAGATTTCGATGAATCCGTTGGCGAAATCGACTGGTTCGTCGTCCTGCACCCAATCGATGTCGAACTGGATCCAGTCGCTATACTCGCCGGTCTGGTAGTAGCGAATCAGATCCTGAATGACCTTTTGTTGGGCGGGGTTGGCGTAGGGGAGCGCCTGGGTGAAACAGTCGTTGGCTTTGGCGAGGTATTGGGCGTAGAGGCCGGGGGGAACGCGATGGTCGGGCGTTCCAGCGCGATAGACCTGCTCGACGAGTTTTCCATTCACCTTGGCGACGCGGGAGTTGAGGCGGTAGTGTTCGGTGAAACCCTTGAGATCGGCGAGGCTGACGCCGAGGTAGAAATTGTTGGCGCTGGACTGGACGATGTCCTTGCCGCCGGTGGGGCTTTTGGCGGTGATGAGCGGTTCGAAATCGGCATCGAAGAGGGATTGGCGGAGGGCGTCGACTTCGGGGACCAGGTCTTTGCGGCCGGCCTGATCGAGGGCGTGCTTCAATTCGTCGGCGGTGAAATCGGGCATGAACTTCTGCGAGGTCAGCTCATTGTGATTGCCTTTGTTGGACCAGAAGAGTTTGGTGAACTCGAGGACTTTGGCGTAGACGGGCGGGTCGACCTTGTCCTTATTTGAGACGACGGCCTCGAGAACGCGGCGCTGGCGCAGTCCGAAGCGCGATTCCTGGTCGTAAATGATGGGATCGATGGCGATGGCGGCCTGGCTCAGCCAGTAAGCGAGGGCTTTCTGGCGGGGCGTAAGACTGTTGAAGCTATCGGCCTCGATCTGAATGATGGCGGTGTCGCGGACGCGATCGACGAGGGGCGACGCGGCCTGGCCGAGAGTGGCGACGGCCAGCAGAGTGATGATTAGGGCTCTCACGAGATTGATTGTGACATTTTTCAGGCGGCGTTTTGGCCGGGGCGGATGGGTGTGGGGGTGTTTCCGGCCGATTTGGACAGCGCTCTGGCCTGTTTGAGCTGGCGTTTCCGTTCGACGAGGAAGACGATTTTTTCGGATGAAAAAGCAAACCCGGCGGTCTGGGGATCGAAGGTTTGTCCTTGGTGAATGGCCAGTAAATGAAGAAGTTGCGCTTCTTCGTGGGCTTTCTCTTCGGCGGCTTTGCGCTCGGTCTGGAGGGCGCGAAGCTCCTCCATATTCTTTTTGAGCGTGCGGTTGATGCGGGATTCGTAGAGGGTGATGTTGAGGATGTCTTTGGAGCTGCGCATGAAGGTGGTGGCTTCGCTGAGGAGGACGTCGGCCTGGGGGGCGCCGGAATCGATCTGATTCTTCGGGTAGGTGTGGCCGAGGGCGAAGATGCCGTCCTCGATGGAGCGGATGCGATTGAGGCGCCAGTAGCTGTGGGCGACGAGGTGGGCGAGCTGGAGTTCGAGGGGGCCGTCGGGGCTGAGGCGGGCGATGATGGGGTCGCAGAAGGCGTCGAGTTCGCGGCGATTGTCGTCGGTCATGATGGAGACTTGGCCGGTGAGGCCGTGGCGGAGACCGTTGAGGCGGATCTTCTGTTTGCCCTCTTCCGTCCGGGGACCGGTCGATTTCTGGGCATTGGCGTCGTTGGCGCGCAGTTGGCGCTCGGAGAGGAGCTTTTTGATCTTTTCGAGGTTGGTGCGATCTTTTTCGAGGCCGCGTTGGTCGGTGAGTACTGTGTGCAGGGACATTGGTGTTTCCTCGGCCCAGGTTTAGCAGGTGGGGGTGGTGATGTTTGGGGATGGTGTCGGGATGTTATTGATTCCAAGGGTGAATTAGATGGGAAATAGTGGGACTGAAAAATCAGCGGCGGATTTTCGTGGCGGCCCAGGCGGCGGCGCCTATGGAAGAGATGACGATCAGCGCTGCCGGCAGCCACAGGCCGTGGATGACGCACCAAGCCAGTCCAGCGATGGCTAAAAGCACAAAAAAACATCCGCAGGCGCACATTCAGAATATTTTCTATAGTTAACACGAGAGTTTCGGCGGTTTGCGCCGATAGAGATATTATGGAAAGAATACGTCTCTACACCGATCGGGAAATGATGGCACTGGGGCTGAGGCAGGCGCTGACGCACTGTTACGAGCTCGATGTCATGGGATTGGATACCCTGGTGGACTCGGAAGGGGCTGCGCCCCGGGACCCGGTCGATGTTCAGATTCTGGACGCGCCGGCGGAGGGGCTGAGGCTGATCGCACGCATGCGCTGGCTCAATCCCGACGTTCCGGTCGTGGTCTGGGAGCGGAGCAGCGCCAGCGAACCGGCGCTGAATGCTCTGGGCGGCGGAGCGCACGCGGTGCTGCTCGATAGTTCGTCTCTGGTTGAGGTCCACGCTTGTATAGAGAATGTGCTGCAGGGCAGCATCTGGGTTCCCCCCTCGATCGCGCAGGCGGTAGTAGCCAGTCGCCGGTGCAATTTGACGCGCCGCGAGGGACAACTGCTCAACCTGGTCTCGCAGGGTTTAAGTAATAAAGAACTGGCCTTCGCGCTGAGTATCACGGTGGGCACGGTGAAGGTCTATCTTTCGCGCTTGTTCGACAAGCTGGAGGTCTCGGACCGTTACGAACTGGCGCTGCTGGGTTTACGGCAGGGAGGAGGGGTAAATGCGGGTCCGGCGCACGGATCGGCGCAGCGTTCGGTTCCTCTGGAAGCGGATGCTCCGGGAATCAAATCTGTGTTTGTGCCGCGTTTTCACGATAAATGGCAGCACGGGGAAATCCCGCAGCACGGGGGCGGCTGGCAACAGAGTTCGCGGGTGGCCTGAGAGCGTGGCCGAGGCGAACGGCGCGGCGTTATAGAATACGGCCCATGCGTATACCGTGGTTCGCCTTGTTGCTGGTTTGTGTTGCGAGTTTTGGCGCCGATCTGCCTTCGCATCATGCCTCAAAGGCCGATGTGGACCGTTGGATGACGGAGCTCTCGAACTGGGGCCGGTGGGGGAAGGCCGACCAGATCGGCAGCGTGAACCTGATCACGGCGGCGAAGCGCAAGCAGGCTGCCGGGCTGGTGACGGAGGGCTACACGGTGTCGCTTGCGCATAACACGGAGAACGTGAAGGGGCCGGACAACCCGTCGCCGTTCAACCATAAGATGCTTTCGACGGGCGCGCATCCGGACGGGCAGTTTGTGCTTGACGAATACGACGTTTCGTATCACGGGTACGCCCACACGCATATGGACGCTTTGTGCCACATGGCGTGGAACGGCAAGATGTACAACGGGATTCCGCAGACCACGGTGACGGAACAGGGCGCGACGCAGTTGGCGGTCACGGGGTTCAAGGGCGGTATATTTACGCGCGGCGTTCTTGTGGATATTCCGCGGCTGAAAGGCGTGCCATGGCTGGAGCCGGGGACGGCGATTTATCCCGAGGATCTGGACGCGTGGGAGAAGAAGACGGGCGTGAAGATCGGGAGCGGCGATGTGGTGTTTATCCGGACCGGGCGTTGGGCGCGGCGGGCGGCGAAGGGGCCGTGGGATCCGAAGCAACTGGCTGGATTGTATGCGACATGCGCGAAGTGGCTGAAAGATCGCGATGTGGCGATGGTGGGGAGCGATGCGGCGACGGATGTAATGCCTTCGGGGGTGGAGGGGGTGGTGCAGCCGATGCATCAGCTGCTGCTGGTGGCGATGGGCACGGCGATTTTTGATAATTGCGATCTGGAGACGTTGGGGGATGAGGCGGCGAAGCGGAATCGGTGGACGTTTCTGCTGACGGCTGCGCCCATAGCGGCAACGAATGGGACCGGGTCTCCGTTGAATCCTATTGCAGTTTTTTGAAGCCTGGCTGTTTCGCCAATCCGTGGCCGCAATCGAAATAATTTACTGGGCGGGTGCGTGGAAGCGGCCGAAATACACAGCCTTGCCCACAACGTGGCCGTCCATCGCCTTCATGAGCTCCTCGCGCGTCGTGTTGGCGGGGAGATCCAGCTTCGTATCCAGCGCATAAAATTCGAACACGTAGTGATGGAAGGGCCCTGGGCCGGCTCCAGGCCCGTAGTAGACCGGTGCATTCCCGCGACTCGCTGCTGCGCCCGGACCGTTTCGCGTTCCATCGGGCAGATCGCCTGAGCCCATGCCCTCCGGTAAGCCTTTAGCGGTGCCGGGGATGTTGAACGCCGACCAGTGCAACGTATCGACGGTCGTTTTGTTCGCGGAATTCTCCGCGTCGTGAAGAATCACCGCGTAAGTTTTCAGAGAATCCGGTGGGTTCGTTGGATTGGCCCCCAGGCTCCAGTGGAACTCGAACGGCGGCAATTTGTTCTCGCCGCGGGAAGAATTTTTCAAGGGAATCTCCCCGCCATCAGGCCACGCCGTGGTGGTGACCCAGAACGAAAGGCGCGGCCCAGGAGTTCCCCGCCCGGCCGTCGGCGCCTGCGCGATCGCAACCGCGGCCAGGGACACGGCGGCGAGCGTCGAAACCAAACCTCTTTGCACTAGCTTCATCAGCATTCTCTCCTTATTTCTATTTCTTACCCGTGTAGCTGACGCGCCAGACCGACTTCGATCCGTCGTCGGTCACCATCAGAGATCCATCGGAAGCCGTAGCCACTCCCACCGGACGGCCCCAGGCATTGCCGTCGGGAAGCACGAAGCCGGTCAGAAAATCCTCGTAAATGCCCGAGGCGTGGCCATGATTCAGGGGCACGCGAACCACTTCGTAACCGGCCCGCACCGACCTGTTCCAGGAGCCATGCTCACCCGCGAAAATGTCGCCCCGATATTCGGCGGGGAACTGTTTGCCATCGTAGAAAGTCATCTCGAGCGAAGCATTGTGCGGTTGCATCAGAACGTCGGGAACCAGCACGTGCCCCTTCAGCTCGGGATGTTTGCCGTCATGCCGGGGGTCCTGATTGCTGCCCATGTAAAACCACGGCCAGCCGTAGAAGCCGTCTTCCTGCACGTGCGTGATGTAATCGGGGACGAGGTTATCGCCCAGCGCATCGCGTTCGTTCACCGAACACCACATCTCTCCCGTGGTGGGGTTAATGGCCAGACCCACCGGATTGCGAATGCCCGAGGCATAGACCTTCACAAAGGTGCCGTCGGGAGTGTACTGCAGGATGGCGGCCCGATGCACTTCCTGCTTCTGCAGTTCGGGGTCTTCTTCGGCAACGTTCGAGCCGGAACCCACGGCCACGAACATCTTCTTTCCGTCCGGCGAGAAAATTACATCGCGGGTGGAGTGTCCGCCTACCGGCAGGCTCGGGATGATGGTCTCGACCGGCCCGCTGGCTTTCAAATCGCCGTTCTTGTAAGGAATGCGCACCACGGAAGCCGTGTTCCCGACATAGATATATTGCGGGTTGTTTCCGGGCGGGTAGAAGGACAGGCCGAAGGGGCTCTTGAGCCCATCGATAAACGTCGACGTCTGCTGCGGCTTGCCATCAGCCGTGATGCCGCGAAATATGGTGATCTCGCCGTTGCTGCCGTTGGTTTCGACCACGAACAGATCGCCGTTCGGGGCGCGGCGGGTGAGACGTGGATTGAGCAGGCCGGTGGCATAAAGTTCCACCTTGAAGCCGGGAAGCGTTTGCGGCCAAACGTCGGCGGGACGCGGCGCCAGCTGCCGGCTGGGCGCCGCCGACGGCGTAGCGAACGGTTTCGGCAGAGCGGCGGCGGTGATGTGACGCCACACGCCGGGTTTTTCGTCGCTGAAGCCGGCGAAAGCCGCTTCGCCGGTGAGTACGTTTTTCGGATCGGCATTGCCGGACGCAAGTCGGATCGCTGCCGTCGAGGCCAGCAGCACGGCGCCTGTAATCGCTGCGCGAGAGGAAAGTTTCATGGTATTCGCGATGACTATAATATCCGATGCCTTCGCCCCGGCACAAGAAAAACTGTCGTTCTAAAATGATCGTGTCTGGTATAAAAGACAAATGGATCGATATCCGGTAGCGAAGCGGACCGGTACCCACGCCGATGTGCTGGCGGCCGTCGGCGCCGCCGACGTTCTGCGCCACCTCGAGCCGCGCATCGTCGAATTTGAGGATCGTTTCGAGGTCCGGCTGCCGCGCCATCTGCGCCCGTCCGATCTGGATGCGGTCGACCCCGGATTTTCTTACCTGCTGCGGCCCGGTAAGGAAACTCCGGCTTTACCCCCGGAGAGAATTGTGCGGACGCGCGCGGCTCTGGCAGCCGAGCGCACAGCCATCCCCTGTGCCACCGTGGCCGAGAGCCGCATGTATTCGATCCTCGGAAGGATGAAGGCCTTTGGCGGTCCCAACCGCGTGATCTCCAGCTTTGCCAAACTGAAACGGGAAAAGTGGGAAGCCAAAATCTGGGAGGGCTTTTGCGGCAGCCGGGATTTCGTATGCGTGTCGCCGCTGGTGCAGCTCTTCAATCCGCAATCGGCCAACGGATACGCCCTGCTGAAGCCCAGCGGGACTAATCGTCACGACCGTACGAGGAACCGCTGGTCGGAGCCGTTTCACGAGTGGCTGCGTTTCCGCGGATATTTCGAAGGCAGCGCGGGCTGGTTCGCGTCTGGAAGCCTGCGTCTGTTCTGTCCCATTCCCTCCGACATTTCACACGCGCAATTTGTGGCGGCCGTCGCCCGCTTCCGCGAACTCAGGCTGGGCGGTACCGCCGTCAAAATGGATTGCCGAGCCATGCTGGGGCTCACCCGCTTGTTGATTGAAGGCGCGGAAACATACCGTCGGCCGCGGGAAAGTGTGCGCGGGGTGTCTGTCACGCACTATAAAGATATGGGCCAGGCGCATACGTTGATGGCTATGGAGCAACTCGCCATACCGGACTGGTTCGAGTTACGAACTGCGCGGCAGGCGGACGCCTGGCTGCGGACTTTAGAGGAACACGATGTGGTGCTGCGGCGCCTCAACGACAGCCATTCGGACGAACTGGCTCTGCTGCAGCTCTATCGCCGCACTTTCCAGATGCGGCGCGAGGAATCGATCGGGGCGTTTCTCGAATTTCTCGCGGACTATGGAACGCTGGTTTTCCGGCGACGTGCCGAAGACCACTGGCTGCTTCCGCAATTCACCCTGCAGGGCGCGATTGGTATCCTCGGCGCCGATGGGGATCTCGAATCGATGGTCGGCAACCCTGGCTTTCTGGCGGTCGCGGCGGCTGTGCGCAGTGCCACCTTCGGCGCGCAGGCGGGACGCAGCAACGGAAAACCCGATTACCGGCAAACTCGCTATGGACTGTTCTCGGCCATCCGCCGTGCAGCGCTGTCGGGCCGCCGCGAATTGATGAACGTAGTTTCCGAATTCGTTTCTTCTTTCAATCGGGAGGCGGTGAATCGGCGCGCCCGCGGCATTGCTTCCATGGAAATCCAGGACGGCGAGAGGGATGCCTTCGCCGCCCTCGTCGAACGATTTCCATCCCACGCGGCCGCCGGCGCGTTGCTCTGCGGAGTCGCTGGCTGCGTGCGGGGCGATACAGTTGCTGTCGAAACGGAATACGCAACAGCCCGGGCCGCATGGGCATGATCCAGTCGCTCTCGCTTTGCGCGGAAATCACTCTCGCATTGCATAACATGAACAGCGAGGGCAGCGAAGGCAACCAGCAACAGACCCGCATGGTTCACGTGATCGATGCGTTAGGAAACCGGCATTCGGTCAACGCCATTTCGGGCGACATGTTTAAGCACATCTATGTTCGCCACCTGACCGCCATTCTGAGGGCGCAGGGCGCGCCACTCTCCTCCGGGGCGGCTTCAGGGAGTTCCGACCGCATCACCGTGGATGCCGAATTCAAGAGTGCCATCAAAGGGCGCGGCGCGGTGGAAGTCCAGACCGAGATGATCGCGCGCTGCGCCGTGACCGATGTCGCCGGGACTCTGTTTACCGAGGGAATTACGGTTCCGAGAAAATCCTGCGCCGAGTTCGGCTGGGTGGTGGGAATTCCGGGCAAGGTTCATACCGAGCAGTTTTTTCATGTGAAGTACGAACCGGAGCGTCGCAAGTCGAGCCAGGCGCCGCGTGGCGAGGGCACCATCGCGGGCTCGCAAACCGTGTTCCATCGCCCTGCCAATTCCGGCGTGTACGCGCTGGTCTGCAATCTGGAACTGTCCCGCATCGGCGCCAACGATGTGACGCGCGAGCCGGTGGTTTCGAGCGATGACCGGAAGTCTCGTCAGCGCGCGGCGATTCAGGCGCTCCTCGCCACGCTGATCAAGCCGACGGGCGCGCAGAGCAACACGCAGAGTGCGCATATTCTGGCATGCTCGGGCGTGCTGACTGCATCGAGTTCTTATCTTCCGGCGCCTATGCTGAGCCCGCTTACGGAGGGCTATCGAAGCCGCGTGGGGTCGATCGCGGAGACGCTCAATAGAATTACTCCGGGCGCGGTGCATGCTCATTTCTTCGACGATCTGGCGGAGGGCGCCGCGCTGATCGAGAGAGTTGCAACGGAACTGTGAAACGCTGGCTGGTGTTTCAATATGCCCCCATCGCCTTGTTTTCCCTTAAGAGTTCACGCGCCACTTCGACGGCTGGGAAGACCCTGCTCACTCCGACCCCGTATGCCGTCAAGATGGCGTTCCTCGACGCCGCGCTGCGCCATGGACTCACGCAGGATCCGGAAGCACTGGTCCGCTGGCTGGCCGGCGCCGTATTGAGGATCGGCGTCCCGCGGCATGCTTGCGTCACCGGAACCATCCAGACTATCCGCCAGGAAATCCGCGACGGGGAACGCCGGCGCAATCGCGCGTTGCCGCCCTATCGCGCGTCCATCGCCATGCGCGAATTCGTGCATTACCGGGGAACCATCCGGCTGGCGTTCGATCTGGAGACGTGCTCGCCGGAGCTCGGTGCGTTGCTGTTTCAAACGGCGCCCGCCATTAACTATCTCGGCAAGCGCGGGAGCTTCATTCAGTATTTAAGTAGCGCAACGCAGGGTGCGCTCGATGCCTCATTCACGCGGCCGATCGATGGGGATGACTCCGCCCCGGGACAGCGTGCGACGTTGGACGATTTCGGCGCGAAGGTGTCGTTCGCCGCGCTGAATTCGTACACAGCCACGCCGGTGCGGGCGGATACCGACCGCCGTTTTGTCGAGACCGCGATCCCGCTGCGTGTCTATAATTCGGGTCCTGGATTTGTTCACTATGCTGCCTCGGAACCGTAGCGCACGCTATCCTGACTAATAACCAACCCCGTAGCGAAGGGGACTGAAATCAGTGTGGCTTTTGCCAGTAGCTTTTTCCAGAGACCACGGCCTCTTTTTTCGGGAGGCCGCGGGGCCTTCTGGAGGCTGCGGGGCTTTGGTCAGGCCTATTCTCCAGCATGATCGCGGCGCCTCTCACGTTGCCGGGCTTGAAAAGGGGCTTCGATTCTCCGTTCGATCCCGTCGAGGATGGAGGCTCTGTCTGGAAAACGATCCGCTCCGCCGGCTGCTCGTTGCGTCCGGAGCCGATCTCGCGACCGCAATTGTGCGTCAGATTCCGAAACGCATCCGGTGTCGCCTCCAGATGAAACTGAAGGCCCGGCGCCGAGGGATGTTCGAATGCCTGAACGAAGCGACCTTCGCTTTAGGCGGCGGATGCCGGCCAGGAGAGGGGAGAGTTTGGCCTCCGGACGCCAGCGGATCGGGAACCACCCGATCTCCCTTGACTACCACAACAGGTCGAACTCATCCGCGCGTGGCGGAGCCTCAATCGCCAGGCGCCGGGTTCCCGGTGAATTCTCGCAGCACGTTTCGTTCGAGGGCCCTGGCTTCACCGGCAGATGGGCCGCCATGTGAGGACATTCGCTCAGGACCGTCCGGCGATTGAGGCTGGCGGGCCCCCTTTCGGTATTGTGACTTGTATACTGGACAGAGTCTTTTATACTTGTCTTTGGTCCGCTGATCCCCATCGGCGGCGTCGAAGACCAATCAGGAGATTTTGACGATGCTTCTTCCGAACGTGCGGCGGCTTACCGCTTGCCTTTCCATGGTAGCTGGCCTTGCCTCGGCCCTGCCAGCCGCTGAAATACTGATCGGCGACGCGAAATCGTCACCGGAAAGTCTGACCGTGGCCCCCGGCGGCGCGCTCATCGTGGGCAGCGCCAGTTCCCCGTTCGTCTACCGGGTGCGCTCCGGCTCCACCACCGCCGAAAAGTTCATTGACGTCGGGACTGAACCTCCCGGAACGTCTTTCCTCGGCATGCTCGCCGATGCCTCCACCAACACCTTGTGGACTTGTCAGCTCACGCCTGTGCCCGGCGTCACGCCCCCGCAGCGGCACAGCGCGTTGCGC
Source organism: Terriglobia bacterium (assembly GCA_963719785.1). GTDB lineage: Bacteria > Acidobacteriota > Terriglobia > Bryobacterales > Bryobacteraceae > BOG-234. The sequence continues at coordinate 12,467 of CAVRCX010000009.1, read as the reverse complement.
GGCTTCGATCTCGAAACCGGCGCGCCTAAGCTCCGCTGGAACCTGCCCGGCGACAGTAATATCTGCAACGATTTCGCCATCGGACCGGACAAGGCCCTCTACATCTCCGACACCTCCAACAGCAAAATCTACCGGCTGCCCCCTGGTGCTTCCAGTGCCCAGTTGTTCCTTGAGCACCGCGCGCTCTACGGCATCGATGGCATTACTTTCCTCAATGGCACGCTCTACGTGAATAACGTGTTCTCGAACAATCTCTACCGCATCCCCATCGACGCCGCCGGCAAGGCGGGCGAGCCCGTCGATATCTGGATGGACCAACCCATCAAAGGACCGGACGGCATGCGCGCCGCCAATGGCAAACTGATCGTCGCCGAGAACGCCAATGGCAGGATTTCCGTTATTACCGTCCATGGCGACAAGGCCAGCGTCACCGTCATCAAGGATGGGCTCAACACGCCCACCGGCGTCGAACCCGCCGGCGACACCATCTGGATCACTGAGCGCGGCGCTGGCAAGGCAGTCTCGATTCCGATGCCGAAATGATAGAGCCGCCAGCATATCCGACCCGCCAACCCCGTAGCGAAGGGGACTGAAATCAGTGTGGCTTTTGCCAGTAGCTTTTTCCAGAGACCACGGCCTCTTTTTCAGGAGGCCGCGGCGCTCTGGTCAGTCCCAATCTCCAGCAGGATTGTCGCCAGCCGGGCGCGCGCATCGAGGGTTTCCGCATGATCGCCGCCCAGACGACGGATCTGGCATTCCAGCACTTCGCGCTGCAACGTGCCCGCTTTTTCATAGTCGCCCTGTGCGATGAAAAGATCGCGCAGAGCCGCCATGGCCCGCAGGCGCAGATCGTGTTGCGCGCCGAAAATCCGCCCCAGATCCCGCACGGTTCTCTCCAGCAACGGGCGAGCATAGTCCAGTTCCCCGGCCTGCCAGCACGCGTTCGCAGTCTCCGCCATCAACAGAAGAGTTTGCGGATGCCGCGGCCCGAAGAAGTTCTCGTAAGAGCACAGGGTAGCCAGCATGCCGGGGAGTTCGGATCGCTCTAAATGCATACGAAATGTCTTGTATAAGATACATCGTACCGTATACAAGTCGTCACGCCGGAGCCGCCGCAACTCGTATACAATACGCATGAAAGGAAACTCTGTCTCATGGCCTCTGTCCTGTCAATGCCCACGGAAAGCCCCGTTGCTCTTCCGCCGACCAAACTTCTTATAAATAACCGCTGGGTCGCCAGCATCTCCGGCAAAACCTTCCCCACGATCAATCCCGCCACCGGCGAGGAGATCTGCCAGGTAGCCGAAGCCGACGCCGCCGACGTCAATCTGGCGGTAAAAGCGGCGCGCGCCGCCTTCGATACCAAAGCTCCCTGGCGCCGGATGTCGGCGGCGGATCGAGGGCGCCTTCTCAACAAACTGGCGGACCTGATCGAGAAGCACGCGGATGAACTGGCGATGTTGGAATCGCTCGATAACGGCAAGCCGTATGGGGTGGCGAAAGTAGCCGATCTGCCGCTCACCATCGCGTGCTATCGCTACTATGCGGGCTGGGCCGATAAAGTCCAGGGAAAAACCATCCCCATGGGCGGCGACTATTTCTGCTACACGCGCCACGAGCCTGTGGGTGTGGTGGGACAAATCATCCCGTGGAATTTTCCGATTCTGATGCAGGCCTGGAAACTGGCGCCCGCACTGGCCACCGGCAACACGGTGGTGATGAAACCCGCCGAGCAGACTCCTCTCACGGCGCTGCGCGTTTCCGAGCTAATCGCCGAAGCCGGCTTCCCTGACGGCGTGGTCAACATGCTGCCTGGCTACGGTCCCACGGCCGGCGCCGCCATTGCGCGCCACATGGATGTCGATAAGGTTGCCTTTACCGGATCGACCGAAGTGGGCCACCTGATCATGGAGGCCGCCGCGCAGACCAATCTCAAGCGTGTCACCCTGGAACTGGGCGGCAAGAGCCCCAACATCGTGTTTGCCGACGCCGATATGGACGCCGCCATCGAAGGTTCGCACTTCGGCCTGTTCTTCAATCAGGGCCAGTGCTGCTGCGCCGGTTCGCGCGTGTTTGTGGAAGAGAAAGCCTATGACGAATTTGTCGACCGCAGTGCGGCGCGCGCGAAGGCCCGCGTGGTGGGAGATCCCTTCGACGCGAAGACGGAACAGGGTCCGCAGGTGGACGACGTCCAGTTCGAAAAGGTGATGGGCTACATCGAGTCGGGCAAGCAGGAAGGCGCGCGACTGGTGGCGGGCGGAGATCGCGCGGGCGATCGCGGTTACTTTGTGCAGCCGACCGTTTTCGCCGATGTGCGCGACAACATGAAGATCGCGGAGGAAGAGATTTTCGGCCCCGTGATGAGCATCATCAAATTCAGGGACATCGACGAAGTCACCGATCGCGCCAACAAGACCATGTACGGACTGGCCGGCGCCGTCTGGACGCGCGACATCAGCAAGGCTCTGGCGATTGCCAATAATGTGCGGGCGGGTACGATGTGGGTCAATTGCTACGACGTGTTCGACGCTGCCGCGCCGTTCGGCGGCTTCAAGCAATCGGGCATTGGCAGGGAGTTAGGCGAATACGGCCTGCAGCAATACACGGAAGTAAAAACCGTAACTGTAAAACTCTGAATCCGGTGGGGCAGATTTCCGATCTGCCCCGCTTCTCTTCTGAAGCAGGCTGACCTGGAGGTAACAAATGCGCACGCACCGCCTGGTCCTGATTGTGTCGATGCTGTGGATTCCTGTGGTGCCGGGATGGGCGCAACAGCAACCAGCGGTCGGGTCGATGCCCAGCCGCCGCTTCGAAAAAATTGCCGACGGCGTGTACTATGCGACGTCAACCGGCTCCATGTCGGTGGGCGCAAACTCGTGCATCGTCGTAAACGATAAAGACGTTTTTGTCCTCGATCCCGGCGAATCTCCCGCCACGGCGCGCGCGCTGGTTGAAGACATTAAAACCATTACCGACAAGCCGATCCGGTTCGTCGCCAACTCGCACTTTCACTTCGATCATTCCCACGGGAATCAGATTTTCGGCCCGGAGGTTATGGTGATCGCACCCGACAGGAATTACGACAGGCTGTCGGGGCATCTGGGCAACGTGCTGCAGCAACAGGCGTACGCTACCCAGGCGGCGCCGGCTTTGCTCCAGCAACGGCTCGATGCCCTCAAGGCGCAGCCACCGGCCACCGATGCGCAGCAACTCGCCACGCAAAAGCGGCAAATTGCGGCGCTCGAACTGCGCATTACGCAGGAAAAGGAGATCCAGCCGACTCCCGCCAACCTGACGTTTTCCACCAGCCTTACGATTCACGGCGGCAGCCACGAAATTCAACTGCTCTATCTGGGCCGCGGCCACACCGACACGGACCTCTTCGTGTATCTGCCGCGCGAGCGCGTGGTGTGTACCGGCGACATGATGGAGTCCGGACTTTCCTACATGCCGGATGCCTGGGTAAATGAATGGCCGGCGGCTCTCGAAAAGCTGGCGGCGCTCGATTTCGATACTGTGCTGCCGGGACACGGGACGCCGTTTAAGGGGAAGGAAAAAATCCGCGCCTTCCAGTCTTATCTGGTGGATCTTCAGAAGCAGGTTGACGCTTTGCGCAGACAGGGACTATCGCCGGAGGAAGCGGTCAAGCGCATCGATCTTTCGTCGCACGCGGCGGATTGGCCGCAGAGCCGCTCCATTAATCCCGACATCCGCGCCGTGCAGCGTATCTACGACGTTGCGGCGAATCCCAACGCGCCGCTGCGTTAAAATCGGTCCACGCAGTATGCCGCCGGCAACGCCATGCGCGCATTCCGATGACGGACCCGAAACTCCGCTGTTACCGATTCGATGAGGTCGAGATAGACGGTCACAAGCTCAGAGTGACGGTCGGTTCCGAGATCCGCCCTCTGGAGCCGAAGTCGTTTCGCTTACTGCTGTTCCTGGTGGAAAATGCGGGACGGGTGCTGCCCAAAGAAGAGATCATGGCCGAAGTCTGGCCGGGCACGTTTGTTTCGGACAACTCGCTGGCTCGCGCTGTTACGCAAATCCGCAAGGCGCTGGACGACGATCCCAGAGCGCCTCGGTATATTGAGACGATTCCAACGGTCGGGTATCGCTTTATCGCGGCCCCAGACATTATGGCGGAGCCGCCGCCGCCCGGAGCAACGGTTTCTCATCGGGGAGCGAATCGTTGGCAATTCGTCGCCGCGGCGTCGGTGGTGGTGGCGTTACTCGCGATCGGCGCCGCGTGGCGGATGCGTGGGTCGCCGGGCCGTTCCGGGCCGGCGGTTGCGAAAAACGGCACGTTCGTTCAACTGACCGACCAGCCGGGACAGGAACTCTATCCGAGCCTCGCTCCCGATGGCAAGTCGTTCGTCTATGCCAGCCGGGCATCGGGTAACTGGGACATCTACTCGCAACGGGTTGGCGGAAAAAACCCGGTGAACCTGACCGCCGACTCGACAGCGGACGACACGCAGCCGGTTTTCTCTCCCGATGGCGAGCGGATCGCATTTCGTTCCGACCGGGATGGCGGGGGAATCTTCGTCATGGGCGCCAGCGGCGAGAACGTCAGACGGATTACCGATTTTGGATATGACCCCGCATGGGCGCCGGACGGCACGGAGATTGTTTGCGCTTCGACGATCGCGAACCCAGGGACCCGGCTAACTTCACGGAGCCGGCTCTTCTCGGTCAATATTGCTACCGGCGAAAAACGTGCCATCACGCCGCAGGCCGGCATTGCGATGCAGCCTGACTGGTCTCCACACGGGTATCGGGTTGCCTACTGGGCTCAGATTCAGGCCCGGTTGGATGTCTGGACGATTCCGGCCGCCGGTGGCGAAGCGGTCAGGGTCACTAACGATGCTGCCGTGGACTGGAATCCTGTTTGGTCGCCCGACGGAGCGTATCTGTACTTCGCAAGCGACCGAGGCGGCAGCATGAATCTGTGGCGCGTGGCGATCGATGAAAAATCCGGGAAGGTCCTTGGGGATATGGAGCCCGTCACAGCCCCAGCGCCTTACGCGTCCTCCATGAGTTTTTCCCGCACAGGCCGGCAGATGGCCTACGTTCACCGCAGCCAGATCTCGAACATCTTTCGTGTGGCATTCGATCCCCTGCGTGAAATGGCCGTCGGCCAACCGTTGCCGATTACGCGAGGGTCCGGGGGCGCGGGCCAGCCGCAACTCTCGCCGGACGGCGACTGGGTTGCCTTCAACAGACAGGATGACCTTTTCGTCGTTCGTCCCGATGGCTCGGGTCTGCGCCGGTTGACGGACGATGCCTACACCGATCGCAGGGCAGTGTGGTCTCCGGACGGAAAGCTCCTCACGTTTCATTCGAATCGGGGCGGCAAAGTCGATATCTGGACCATCCATCCGGATGGCAGCAGTCTCCGGCAGGTGACCGACACTCCGCACGGGTCCATCACTCACCCGGTTTGGTCGCCGGATGGAAAGAGGCTTGCCTACTCGCTGCAAAACGGGACTCCGTTCGTGATTGAGACGAATAAACCGTGGAGCGGCCAGACGCCACAGGCTCTGCCGCCTCTGAGCGAGCCCGACACGTGGTTTGAAGCTTCGAGTTGGTCGCCCGATGGACGGAGGCTGGCCGGCTTCCAGCTTCGCGGCGACGGCAAATTCACCGGCATCGGCATCTACTCGTTCGATACCGGAAGTTACACGCGGATTACGGATTTCGGGCAGGATCCGTCCTGGCTCAAGGATGGCCGCCGCCTGTTGTTTACCAGAGGAATCCCCCGGGATGGAGCGATCTACCTGGTGGACAGCCAATCGCGCAAAATCCATCCGGTCCTTTCGGTGGAACCAAACGAAGCGAACGTGGTCTCAATCTCGGCCGACAATCGCTGGATTTATTTCTCCATACTGGTCACGGAAGCGGATATCTGGCTGGCCAGGCTGGAGTGAGCATTTCAGCCCGCACAAAAAGGTGATAGATTAACGGAGCCTGGCCCCATCGCGGCTAAAGGCCGAATAAATAAACGAAGGAGCAGGAGATTACGAAATGAACATGAGAAGACGGGATTGGCTGGTTGCGGGCGCCGGTATGGTCGGTGCTGGAACACTGTTGGGGCAGGGTGGGGGACGCGGGGGCGCGGTGCAACCAGCCGCGGCGGGTCGCGGTGCGGCAGGACGCGGTGCGGCCCCTGTCTTCACCGGTGTGCAACCTTCGAGCGTCGACTATAACTACAAGCCGCGCCGCCTCAACAAAGTGATCGAGCTGTGGGAAGACAACCAGCCGATGTACTACACGGCGGCGGGCCTTGGTCCGGGAGTCGATCCCTACGCGCAGGGCGTGCGCATGGCTCGCACTTACGCCGATGCCGTCACCGTCGATTTCGAGCATGGAGCCATGGATTTCACCCAGCTGCGCGAATTCATGCGCGGCATAAAGGATGGCGGGCCTACACGCAGCGGCCATGCCACGCCATGCGTATTTATCACCTCCGGAATTATCGCTCTGGACGAGGCCTACGCTCGCGCCAATACCTGGGTGATGACTCAGTTCCTCGATGCCGGTGTTCATGGCGTTCATATCTGCCATGCCCGCGATCCCAAGGCAGTCGAGGTACTGGCGCAGGAAGGCTGCCGCTATCCGTTCCTTGATTACCCAACGCCGAAAGTGGCGCGGCGCGGTCTGCGCGGATCGAGCGCCGGATTCGCCGCCCAGATCTGGGGGATGGGCGCCGCCGAGTACTGCGCCAAAGCCGATCTCTGGCCGCTGAATCCGAACGGTGAGTTAATCTTCGGCGTCAAGATCGAGGACACTATTGCCGATCCAAACTGCGACGCCACGATCAGTGTGCCGGGCGTGGCCTTCGCCGAGTACGGGCCGGGCGATCACTCCTACTGGCTCTATGGTCTGGCGGGCATGCAGCCCGGAGCGCGTCCGGCGCCGTCTTCCCCCGACGTGGCGGAAACCCGCCCGGAACTGGCGAAGGCGAGGCAGGCGGTGCTCGACTCGTGCAAGAAACATAACGTGAAATTCCTGCAGGGCTCAAACGCCACCAACATCGTCGCCATGATTCAGCAGGGTGCGATGGTGCATGAATCGCCCGAGCCCGCCGCCATCATTGGCCGCGAATTCACCAAGCGCAGGATGCCCGTCTAAACCGACGCTATTGCGGGTCGGCGTAGACGCTTTTGACGAAAGCCGCGGCGTTGGTGTTGGGCCAGTCGGGATGTTGCGCTTTCAGGTCGGCGCTGACTTGTTTCCCTGCGTCGTCCACTGACATTCCCTGACCCTTGAGAGCAAGCGCGCGTGTGCGGATTTCAGAGATCAGGCTCTGCTCTCCCGCCACCAGCGAACCATCGCCGGGAGCGCTGTGGTCGGGCAGGACATGCGCGGCGTTGAGGCCGGCGATCTTATCCAGCACGGCGAGCCAACTCGAAGGCGTGCCACCGTCGCCGAAGATATTCGGCATGGTCTTGTTCTGCACCACGTCGCCCGAAATTAACGTGCGGTCGGCTCGACGAAGGTCAGTTCGTCGCCTTTGGTGTGGGCGCCGCCGAACCAGAGCAGGCGGGCCGTCACACCGCCGAGATCCAGCTTCGCTTCGTTTTCGAAGAGAACGTCAGGCGTGCGGAAGTTGCGGTTGGATAGCCACTGAGCCTGCTCGGGACCCCTTTTCGAAAACGTATCGACCATCGAAAGACCGTTGAGCTCGAACTCTTTCTGCTGAACGGTGTTGCGGATCAGGACGGTGCTCGCGGGGAAGCCGGGCTCGCCCGCCGCATGCTCCGGGTGGAAATGCGTGGTGGTCAGGTAGAGCTTTGCGCCGGCGGGGGAGAGCTTCTGCGCCGTGCGCGCGATGACCTCTCCATTGGGAGCGCCCAGGCCGGTATCGACCACCAGCGTGCCGCGGGTTCCGACGATGATCGCGATATTCGGATTGCCCATCATGACCCAGACGTGGTCGGAGATTTTCGAGGTCTCTCCGCTGTAGAGTTCCGCCTTCCGCGGCCCCTGCGCCACGACGGCACACGCGGCCGACATCAGAATGATCAGGATGGGTCGAATCGTCATGTAGTTGTTGTACTACAAAGCGCACCCGCCTGATATCATGCCGCAATGAAATACATAGCCTGCCTCATCGGCCTGACGTGCGCCGCCGCGCTCGCCCCTGCCCAACAGGCCCCTACCGAAGCTCCGCTGCCCCCCGGAGCCGCGCGTCCCCAGCCACGTCCGCCCAATCCCGTACGCGATCCCCACACGCCAGGCTACGTGACCGCCAAAGAACTCCCCGATGGGACCAACGCCCCCGCGAAGGAAGACGGCAACTTCATCCTCGGCCCCACCCATCCCGCCGCCCCCGAAATGACCGCGCAGGAAGGTGTCCCGCAAGGCACGGTTTATAACTTCACCATGGAATCGAAGGACAGCAAATTCTACCCCGGCATCGCCCGCGAACCCAACACCGTGGGCACCGCCGACCCCGACGATCCCGCCAAATTCCGCGTCCCCACCAGCCACCCCGCTCCCTGGACGCGCCGCGTCGCCGTCTACGTTCCCCAACAGTATGTGTCCGGCACCATCGCTCCGTTCATTGTGGGCGCCGACGGACCCGATCGCGGCCTCTTCGTCTGCCTCGATAACCTGATCGCCCAAAAGCGCGTACCGGTCATGATCGCCATCTCGATCGGCAATGGCGGCGGCGATGCGCAGGGCAGCGAGCGCGGGCTCGAGTACGACACGCTCTCCGGGAAGTACGCTGAATTCGTCGAAGCCGAAGTGCTGCCGCTCGTCGAAAAGCAGTACAACGTGAAATTAACCAGGGATCCCGACGGCCGCGCCACCATGGGCGGCAGTTCCGGCGGCTCCGCGGCCATGGGCATGGCATGGTATCGCCCGGATCTTTACCATCGCGTGCTCACCTACTCGGGTACTTACATCAACAACCAGTGGCCGTGGAATCCGGAAATGCCGCATGGCGCCTGGGGCTATCACGAAACGCTGATTCCCAACAGCCCGGTGAAGCCGCTGCGGCTGTGGCTCGAGGTCGGCGACCACGATAACTACTACGTGCGCGACGGCATGCACGATTGGGTGCAGGCCAACGAAAACATGGCGCGCGTGCTGGCCGCCAAAGGCTACCACTACCAGTTCGTGTTCGCCCGCAACGCCGGCCATACCGACGGCGCTACCAAACGTCAGACTCTGCCCGAGGCTCTCGAATATGTTTGGCAGGGCTACACGCCGGTGACCAGGTAGATAGCCTGGAGAGGAGGCGTATGGCTGCTGGTCAAGGGAGCCCGGCCCGAACCGCTTCGGACTGCGGCCGCATCTTCGATTGGGGTAGCCTGACCAGCGCCTGATCACAAGTCTGTCTCAAAGCGTTTCACGCAGGGGTTAACCGAACAAATGGCCCAGGCTGGCGAGCATTGCGGTAACAGCAGTGAAGAAACCGTTCGGCTGCGTAGAACAGGTTGAGCAATTCCCTGAGCCCGCCCAGGCGCCTGTAGAGAGCAACAGAATCAGAATCGAAGTGCGAAGTACGTTCGTTTTCATGAGACCTCCTTTAGTCCGGACCGGGGAGCTTTCTTCTCCAACCAGTCGCTTTCATTCAGGTAAGCGGAGGCGGCGGTGGAAAACTATAACACTTTCCAAAAAAAGATTTGCCACTGCACCTTCCTTCACCAAGCCATCACAATTTCTATCGCCGGGAATATGAGCGCCGGAAGCCGAAAGTGTGGTGCCGGCCCCGACGATCAAGCCCGGGAGACCTGCCTTGGCGGCCCTGCTGCAAAAGACGATTCAGGGCGGACGTGTTTTTGTCTGAACACGCCGTTCGGCAGTTTCGTAATCGATTGCAAAGGAGTTGACGATGCGAACAGAGTTTCATCCTGGTCTGCCGGTCATAATCGGGCTGCTTGTGAGTAATTGCCTGGCGGCAACGCCTGAGTTTGCGGTGGTGTCAATCCGGCCGAGCGCGGAGCCCGTGGCGTTCGAGCACGACGGAAAGACGGAGCTCTCAGCCATCGGACTTCGCATGCGGGACGTAACGGCGGCGACATGCATCAAGTGGGCTTATGGAGTTCAGGATAGCCAGATCGTGGGTCCGCGATGGCTGCAGTCAGACCACTTCGACATCGCGGCGCGAACCGACTCGCCGACTGAGATCGAGCAGATGAAGCTGATGATGCAGGGCATGCTGACGGACCGGTTTCAGCTGGTTTTTCGCCGTGAACGGCGCGAGATGAAAGCCTATGAGCTGAAAGTGGCAAAAGGCGGCCACAAGCTGCATGAATCGGCGGCGAACTCAGTGCCGGATCGGCAGAATTCAGCTATTGGAACAATCGCGCGGGCAATTACGATGCAGGAGTTCGCCGACTTCATTGCGGGGCCTTTAAATACGCCTGTGCTGGATGCGACGGGCCTGAAGGGGCGGTATGACTTCAATCTGGATTTCAGCACCTACATCCCGGCAGATGAGCACTCGATGAAGCCCGACTACATCGATGGGAACAGCATTATTGGGAATGCTCTTCAGGGGGAACTGGGGCTGAAACTGGACATGCGAAAGACGACGGTGGAGGTGATGGTGATCGAGCGAGTGGAGAAACCCTCCGAAAATTGATGTGGGGCGACTTCAGGAAGCGCGCTTCTTACCGCGATTCACCCGTGCTGGTCCGCAGGCTCCGGGAGCGAAGCTTCTTCATCGCCACTCAACCTTTGCCGACCATTCTCGACGGAGTTCCACGCGCCGTGCCGCGTTCATGTTAAGCAGGCGCGCCGTCGCGCGCCCTGTCGGCGTCAGGCCGAGAATATGTCCGTCTCGGACCAAAAAGTGTTCGCTCCATACGTCCGCACGCGGACTAAACAATGCCACCATGGTGCTTGTGTCGGGATCGATGCTCGTAAGGTTCGGCCCTTTGTACGCGTTGCAGCGGTCACACGCGAGCGCCAGTCCACCTGGATCGTCGGCCCCTCCGTGCTGCCTCGAAACGATATGTTCGACATGGAAAGCGATCAGGGGGGTCGCTTGTTGCGGGATGCGGCAATACTCGCAAGCGTTGCCTGCGCGCGTTCGAACAACTGGTAAATATATCGTTGACTCAGCAACGGCGGGTGGCGTATGATTGGGTACACAATGCCCACCCACCAAGTCAATTTAGACTCCTTAATTCTCCGACAGCCTTTAGATTCCGAGTCAGACTCATCGGTGCCTGGACACGAACCGCTGTTTAAATTGGAAGAACTCCATCACACAAAGATGTATTTTCGTCTTCTGCGAAAGCCTGACTTTCAGCGCGAGACGGCAAGTTGGCCCCCGGCGATGATCGTTGAATTTGTAAAGACGTTTTTGGACGGAGGATTGATTCCTTCGATCATTGTATGGCACTCCAAAAAGACCAACAATGTCTTCACGATAGACGGAGCACATAGGATTAGCGCGTTAATCGCCTGGGTAAACGACGACTACGGTAACGGCGAAATTTCACAGAAGGCGTGGGACCACGCCGTTCCTGAAGCTCATCAGAATCTCCACAAACAAACCAAACGATTGATGGATGAAACCATCGGAAGCTACGCACAGCTATACGATTTTGGTCTCAATCCTGAAAAGACCGCAGATGAAGAGAAACGGCGACGGGGCAAGCGATTGCAACAATGCAATTATCGATACAAAAGGTTGACGGCGATGCCACCGTTGCCGAGGAATCCTTCTATAAGATCAATAGCAGCGCTGTAGCTATCGACGATACAGAACTCGATATTATTCGCGGTCGCAGAAAGCCCAACGCTATAACCACTAGGGCGATCCTTTACAAAGGTAAAGGATACAAATACTGGGCGAGCTTTACTAACGCGGCGCAGATAGAGTTAATGGCCGCTACTGCATATGCCTTGTTGTTCGGGGATCTATTGGAAATTGGCCCGAAAAGCCCGGACCTCCCTCGTGCTGGTCAGCCTTACTCCAGTCAAGCATTCAAGATGGTGCTTGACTTCGTGAATTTCTTCAATGGCGTGACGCCAGCGATGTGGACTCATAAGGCAACAAAAACAACAAAGACCAAAGCTGTGCCGCGATTACCGGACGATATCAACGGCACCGCAACAGAAGAATACCTTAAGAAAGTAATAGATACCGCATCTCTCGTGTCTGGTCCCGCTGAAGCATCCCAATCTCTCGGCCTCGATCAGGCTGTGTATGCGTATGATGCCAGCGGCAAGGTTCATCCAGCGGCATTTATTGCTCATCACAAATTTGCCGAAGAACTAAAAGACAAAGATCAAATGGTGGGGTTCACCGTTGTTCGCAAACAGTTTGAGGAATTTATTGTTGGCCACAAAGTCTTTCTTAATCGCTTGGGCCATAGCAAGGGTAGCCGAACTAAACCTTTGACCGCTATTCTCACGATGTACCGGGCAATTCTTAAGGCAATTGATAAGGGGCTAACGTCCGACTCGGACATCATTAAAGAGCTAGAGACCTACTCTTG
>CAVRCX010000008.1:0-61518 GCA_963719785.1 Terriglobia bacterium | reverse complement strand
GAGGAGCGGCTGAATCCGCTGGTGACCCGGCAAGTGATCCATACGCCGCAAATGACTATATCGCGGCTGCGCCTGGCGAAGGGCGCGATTGTGCCTTTGCACCATCATGTGAACGAGCAGGTGACGATGATGGAATCGGGCGCGCTGCGCTTTGAGATTGCCGGCGAGGAGGTAACGGTGCGGGCGGGCGACGCGCTGAGAATTCCGCCTGACGCCCCGCACAGCGTGGTTACGCTCGAAGATTCGGTGGCGACGGATTTGTTCTCGCCGCCGCGGGAAGACTGGATTCGCGGCGACGATGCGTATTTGCGGAAGGGCTGATGAAACTCGGGAACTTGCCCGGAACAGGCTCGGGCAGATCGGAAATCTGCCCCACCGGCTATTGCCTTAGCTCGGCGGCTACGGCGGCGGCGAACTCGTCCGCTGTCAGGCCGGTGTATTTTCCTTGAAAAGCGTCACGGAAGAAGGGTTGGATCTTGCCTGCCTCAACCTTAAACGCCCTGAAGACAACTTCGGCCCGAAAGCGCGGCAGACCGGGCACCGGAGGGATTCCCGGGCGGTTCTCCGCGTAGAGGAACAAGACATATCGATCCCCTTTTCGCAGCAGTGGGAAGTTCATGATCAACTGAAGTTCGCCGACCGTGCCACCCGTCTCCGAAACAACCACCTCGTGGGTATCGATAGGACCCTTAAGCACGCGATTCACGGAGATGCGGAAATCTGTTTCCACAGTCGCATGGCGGGCCGGCATCAGGCGCGGGGTATCGGTTTCTACTACTCCGTCAATAATTGCGTCCGCTTTGGTGCACAACTCGGTGAACGAGCGGATCGACACGGGATCGCCGTATCCATGAAGTATTCCACGTTCGGGTTGCGGCGGCGCCTCGCCCGCGTGAACGCGGCCGTCCTGTTGACGGAACGCACCGGCCACCACAGCCAGCATTGTCGGCGCGGCGCGAAGAATCCGCATGTATTCAGTATGCATATTGGCAAATCAGGCGGCGCGGGCCTCTTCGTCGAGGTTGGCGGCGACGTTGGTTGCGCAGCAATTCACGTAAATTTGGCCGGAATGGCACGGACAGGGGGTGATGGCGAGGATGGCCTCGATTTCTTCACTGGTCAGCTTTGTCAAGTCGGGCCGGGATTGGGTCGGTTTTGTTGGGGGGATTTTGGACTGGATTTCAGCAAGGCGATCCTTGCGCAGGCGTCGTAATTCGGCGGTGGCGCGGAGTTGGAGGCCATGGGCCTGAATGCGGGCGCGGTCGATGGATTTCTGCTCTTTCTCGGGATCGGCGGCTGAGTCCAGCGCTTCTTCGAGTAAGCCGCAACGGCGCAGACGCCAGGCGGCGGTGACGATTTCGCCGGCCTGGATTTTTTCCATAAGGGTGGCGGGGCGGAGCTCGCCCCAAAGCGTATCCCGCATCTCGGTGTACTCGACGGTTTCTTCAGGACGCACGAGGTCGCGTTTGGAGAAGAGGCCGGATGAGAGGGCATTTTGGGAGGTGCGGGCTTTGCCTTCGATGGTGCGGGGACCCGTCGAAGCCTGGGCATTGATCCGATTGGCGGCGATTTGAGCTTCAGTGGTGGGCATGGCGATTCCTTTTCGAATGTGGACGTAATTCCGACTTGACGGTACGGTATGGCCGTTACACGTTAGGGGTAAGTTAATGAAAAGGCTGGTGAAGAAAGCTGTGACCGTTTAAATTCTCACCTTAAAGACAGGTGGCGCGCAGACCAACTTTGCGCCGCAGGCAGTTCAAGCGCTTCTCGGGCGGCAGCGAAAGCCGGTGGCGAATCGACTCGAGAAGAGCGCGGTCGGATTCGAGGCGCAAGGCTTCGCGCGCATCAGCCGCGGTTCCCGGTTTCTTCAGATCGCATTCGGCGGCCGATTGCGGCGGATGGATGTCGTCCAGACTCGCCACCAGCAGTTTCTGCCCGCCGATTTCATACGAAGCCGCGCGGCCGCGCACACTCTCGTAAGATTTCACGCCGTCGATCTGACCCATGAAATCGATCTGCAGTCCATCGCGATCCCGCTGCAGTCGAAAAAGGGCGGACACCGGGTAGTAAGGACGCAGGATCACGGCTTCGAGCGCCTCCGCTACCCGTTTAAGCTTCTGCATATTCGCGGGTGTCTTGCGGAAGAACAGATCGATGTCGAGGGTGGACACGGGAGCCCCGTGCAGCGCCGCGGCCATATTCCCAATCAGAATGGCTTCGAGGCCGTTTTCGTTGAGAGCCTTCGCCAGTAAGACAAGTTCCGGCTGCGCGTCCATGGTTGAAATGATAGCGCTTGATCGCAACGTTCCCGGCCTGGCATGGACAGGCGGAAGCGCCCTGTCCCACATTAGAGAAGCAGCGTCTCGATGCGATTTGCGCGCACCGTCTGTTCGCAGCCGGACCACCCGAAAACGGTGAATCGGCCATCCTGCGACGCCACCAGCGCAATGGCGTCGTGCTGGTCGTGCGCAAACTGGGCCGCTGAAAGATGTCTGGTGCCGCCGAGTTGTCCCGGCTCGGCGGTTACGGCGGCTGTTCCTTCGATCGGTTCCGTCAGGAGCACGCTCGAAACCTGTTCCCAACCAACGCGCCGGACAATCTTGGCGCCGAAGGCTAACAGCTCGTAGCGATCGTTAATGATCGTCGCGCCGTCAACCGCCGTCAGACCCGCTATGCTTTCGACAGCCGTATGCAGGGCTTCCTGCCAGCGGCGGCGCGGCCTCTCGCGGGGATCCTCCCCCATCAGATCCGCCAGGGCGCAGAATGGGGGCGCGACCGCGTACCGCACTGGCTGCAGAATCGATTCCTGCCATAACCCGGTGCCCGCGGGCACCACCAACAGCGACCCTCCGCGTGCGTGCGCGCGCATGGAAACCGCCAACTGGATCAATGCATTCACGGGGTCGTGTGCATCGTCCCCGGACTGCACGCCCATCAAAGAAGTAAGCAGCTCCGGACAGTCCGGCGCGGTGGCGGCACCGCGATCGATCACCTTGATCTCATCGCCCTGCAGCACGGCGACGTTGACGAACTTACCAGATTCGCCGCCGCGGCTGTGCTTAAGGACCAACAGTCCCGGCGCCACCACCTCCAGCACGAAACAGGACTCCGGCAGAGTTCGCGTTGCGCCCCACACCAGGAGTTCGCCATCCCGGCGGCACACGCACAAATGAATTCCGGGGCGCTCCACCGCCGGCCCCAGGCGCGTCAAAGGCTGCGCCGCAAGGGCCACCGGCCGTTCGAAGATCAGTGGAAGCTCAACCTGCGCCGGCCCGGCAAAAGCAAGAGAAACGCGCGGAGTATAGAGTTCCTCCCGCCGGAGGCTCGCCCAGAAAGCCACATCGATAATGGCCTCGATGGTTGCCACGTCCGGCAGCAACTCGATATCTTTCTCTTTCGCGATGCCGGTGGACGCGAGATGCTTCGTGTAATGGGGGTGCACCCGAAGGGCCGCCGCCCGGGCAGCCGGATATGCCGGAGGTCTCATCGCGCAACGCCGTTCATTGCTGCCCGGCTTCAGCCTGCCCGGCTTCAGACAACAATTCTTCGACTGCGGCAGAGTTGGGACGGAATTGCGAGTAAATAGAACGCGTCGTCTCCGATGACTTGAACATCTTCAGCTTCGCGACGTTCAGCCTGATGGAGACTTCTTCGATCAGCCAGATGGCGTCCGTAACCTGGGTCATGCCGATCTCTATCTGCGTCCCCGGCAGAACGCTGGCGAGCGGCCCGAACACCGGAACGGGGGTCACTACAGTGCATTCGACGTGCATGGGATGCAGGGTATCTTTTTCCACCCACGCCTTCCCCTGAACACCGGCGAGCACCTTACCGGCTCGCGTGGTGGGTACGATCCCCGGCTTCGGGGTGGCGCCGAGAACCCAGGCGGGGAAGCCGTTTTTTGTCTCCTCGCCGAGCAAGCGGAAAGTCAGGACGGTGGGGAAGTCCAGCAGCAGCTCGCCGTTTTCGTCGCGCTGTTTTTTCCACGCTTCGATGCGGGCACGGCGCGCCGAGGGGCTTTCGTTCTTTCGATGCTTTACCTCGTTTTTGAACTTGACGAGTTCGGCCTGTCGCCGATCCGGTGAGAGCGGCTGGTCGTCCACGGCGCGCGGCAGATGGTATTCGGAGCCATCGATCATCACCACTTCGAAAGTCTTGCTGGTTAGCTTGTCCCCTTTTTGTACTTCGTCTTTCTCAAGGTATGCATAGCGGGGATCAGCCGCCCAGTCCGCATTGAGCGCGGCGGTCGCCCGCGCGACAATCTCGTTGACGTCGAGGGCGAGGCATGGGCCGGGTGTGATTCCGAGACAATACAGCAGCATAGTAAACCACAGACTGCTCTGCCAATGACGCGACATGCTCTATGTCGAGGATGCGGAGGCAGTCTCCTAAGGTGCTGAGGCTGGAGATGAGGCGTAAGTTCCCGTACAAATCTTCGTTTTAAGTGCCGCGCGACAGGAGAATTTTTATAGCAAAGGGGATTTCGTCGGGGTGGGTGGCGCACCAGGCTACGATGCGCTCGAATTTGTTTTCGTCTTCGGCGATGCCGGAGATCTCAATCAGTTCGGCTTCGATTTCTTCGGGTTCTCTCATGGTGCGGACACACCGAGAGTACCACCTCGAAAAGCCTGTGCCACCATCCGGGTTCGATAGTGGCACAGGCCTTACTCTGCGCTGGCTACTTTTCCGCTTCGGTTACGCGAAGCATGCTCGCCGGCCTTCCTCCCATTGAAACCGTCTGGAGGAAATAGCCTCTGTCGGTGTGCCGGAACGTGAGTGCGCTCTTGCTGCTGTCGCCCACCTCGCCCGTCATCGCGAGGAACATGGCGCTGCGGCGATCGCCCCGAAGCATTACTAAGTGTGAGTCGCCTTCGAGGACCGTGTAGTCCCCCGCCGGCAGATTGGTCACGCCTGCCATAAAGGCGAACGGGACCGTGACGCGAAACGTTTCCATACTGCCGCTGAATGCGGGTACCGCCGTTGTGGTGACACCGAGGGCGCAGAACGCCATCAGAGTCATGAGTTTTTTGTTCATAGTTTTTCCTTTCATGTGGATGTTGTTCGCGATCGCGTACACGTGGGCCCTGCGGGTTGCGATGCGATTATTTCCAAACGTGGGAGGTGGCTCCCCGGAACGAGGAGTATTTCAAACTACAGGATTTGACAACACCGATTTGCTGTCAAAGAACGGCGGAGGTAATGATTCGACTCAATGCAACCGCCATTCATGAGCCCATTTTACCGGGTGCGCCGGCGCATCCGCCAATCGGAAATTTCGATAGCCTGTATTATTACCCGTCGATTAAGCGGGCATTAAGCGGCAGTTTTAGTGGCGTGTTCGAACAAAAAGTTGAGCGTCTTCTCGGTCTGGATATGTGATGCGATGCGGTCCATGGTCCCGTTCTCGGTGAGCTTCTTGCGCACCGCGGCGATGGCCTCACGCTCCTGGCGCGCGATGCGGTCTACTTCCTGATCGACTTCATCGCGTGTGGCTACGATGGACTCGCGCTCCGCCACTTTGCTCAGGATCAGCGAAGCGCGCACTTCGCGCAATGCCTGGTCGTGCTGCGCTTCCTTGATCTTTGCCCAATCCAGCTTGAATGAATTCGGATCGACGCCTTCCTGCGACAAGGCGCGCAGGCGCTGCTGCACGCGATTTTCGATCTGCCTGTCGATGAACAACTCCGGCACCGCGAACGGGTTGGCGTCGACCAGTTTTTCCATCAGCTTGTCCTTGGCCGCGCGCTGCGCTTCCGTCTGGCGCTGACTGAGCAGCGACTTGCGCACGGCAGCCTTCAACTCGTCGACGGTGCGGAAATCACCCAGGTCCTGGGCGAATTCATCGTTCAACTCGGGCAATTCCTTGCGACGCAGACCTTTCACCACGACATGAAAGCGAATGGTCTTGCCGGCCAGTTGCTCGCGGCCGTAATCGTCGGGATAGGTGACATCGAATTCCTTTTCGTCGCCGGGATTGGCGCCGGTAAGGTTTTCCGTGAAGCCGGTCATGGTTTCAGGACCGCCGATGAGGACCTGAACCTCATCCGATTTAATCGGCTGATCGGCGCCGGAAAGACTTTCGAGCGAGACCACCGCGTAGTCGCCATCGGCCAGCGGACGAGGCTCCTCATTGGCATACGTTGCCTTGGAATCGCGGATCTCTTCGATGCGCTTGTCGACGTCCTCATCGGTGACTTCAGGCTCTATATAGGGAACCTCTACGCCCCGGTAGTCGGTGAGTTCAAACTCCGGAAACACTTCGAACTGAGCCTTGAAACGCAACGGCTCGCCTTCATGGAAGTGAACGTCGGATATGTTCGGCGTCCCCACCAACTGCAGATGCTCTTCCGCGATCTTCGCGTCGAAGAAGCGGGGCACCAGGTTCTCCATAACCTGCTGGCGAATGTCGCTCTGAAAGTTTTTGCGAACCAGCGACAACGGGGCTTTGCCGGCGCGAAAGCCTTTCAGTTGCGCCCTGTCCCGGAATTTTTGGGTAACGATTCCCGTCTCACGCTCGACCGCCTCGGCGGGTATCGAGATTTCAAGCTCGTGCTTACAGCCTTCCACTAATGCCAATTTGAATTTTTCCTCTGGAATGTAACAGGTCGAAACCACCAGAATATCATCCGCGCCTTCGACGCTATGTGACGCCTGGTACATCGGCTGCGAAACTGCCCGGAGTGATTAACGAGGTTTAACCATGGCAAACGATACCAGCGATATTCGATCCACCCTGAACGATCTGATTGAAACTCTCAAAGACGGCGAAGAGGGCTTCCGCAGTTCGGCGGAGAAGCTGACCAGTGACGAAATCCGCGCGCAATTCCAGAGTCTGGCTAACCAGCGGGCCAGCTTCGCGCGTGAATTGCAAAGCGAGGTTACGGCGATCGGGGGAGAGCCGGCGAGCTCGGGCTCGACCGCCGGCGCCATTCATCGGGGCTGGATCGGACTGAAATCCGCCCTTACCGGGAACGACGACCATGCAATTCTGGCCGAAGCCGAGCGCGGCGAAGACTCCGCGGTTAAGAATTATCGCGATGCCCTGAGCAAGGATCTGCCTTCCGACATTCGGGACGTGATCGAGCGTCAGTTCCGCGAGGTCACCGTTGCGCACAACCAGGTGCGGGCGCTGCGCGATGGAACGCGCCTGGAATCTACCGCCAGCGGTGCTCCCCGTACGTATTGATGATTGTTTACATTCACTGGCTCCGGACCGTGATACGCTACACGGTTCGGAGTTTAAGTGAGTTCTGCCCCCACGGTTACCCCGCCACAAACCACTAACGTCACGGTGAAAACCCCCGGTTACTTGCCGGTATTGTTGCTGCTTTTCGCGGCCAGCGGATGCGCCGCGCTGATCTACGAAGTGGTCTGGTATCAGCTGCTGCAGTTGGCGATCGGGTCCACTTCGGTGTCGCTGGGTATTCTGCTTGCGACGTTCATGGGCGGCCTGTGCATCGGCAGCATCGGGTTCCCGCGTCTTCCGCGGTCTGCCATGGCGAGGCAGCATCCACTCCGGATTTACGCGGCGATTGAGGTGGGAATCGGGGTATGCGCGCTTTTCGTGCAGTTTTCTCTTCCTTACCTGAATCGCGCATACATTCTGGGCGCCGAGCACGGGCTGCCGGGCATGTTGCTGCGGGGCATTCTGGCCGCGGTGTGCATGCTGCCTCCCACGATTCTGATGGGCGCGTCGCTGCCTTCGATCGTAAGACGGATCGAGAACACCGCGAAGGGAGTCGCGTGGTGGGGATTCTTGTACGGCGGCAATACGGCGGGCGCGGTGGTCGGCTGTCTGTTGGCGGGATTTTACCTGCTGCGCGTCTACGATATGGCGACTGCCACGTACGTTGCGGTGGCTATCAACGGCGCAGTGGCGATCGGCAGTTATCTCTTATCGCGCGAGATTCCGGCTTTACCGGACCCGCCGCCGGGGGTCGATACTGAGGATTGGGAGCTGGCTGCCGTTGAATCCGGGGCAAGGACTCTTTGGCCGGTTTACCTGACCATCGCGCTTTCGGGTGCCACGGCATTGGGCGCCGAAGTGGTATGGACGCGTTTGCTCGGCATGCTGCTGCTGGCAACGGTTTACGTTTTCTCCATCATCCTCGCGGTGTTCCTGTTCGGACTGGCCATCGGCAGCGCCGCCGGTTCCGCGCTGTTGCGGCGCATTCGTCCGCAGGCCGCGCTGGGCTGGTGCCAGATCCTGCTGGCGATCGGAATGGCCTGGACCGCGTCCTCGATCATCCACGGGCTGCCTTTTTGGAATGACGACGTGCTGCAGACGGCGGACCCCTGGCACATGTACGAGCTCGATCTGCGGCGCTGCCTGTGGGCCATCCTTCCGGCTACGTTTTTCTGGGGCGCAAGTTTTCCGCTGGCCTGCGCGGCGGTGGCGAGGCCGGGTGAGGAATCGGGGCGTGTGGCGGGAGGGATCTATGCGGCCAATACGCTGGGCGGAATCGTCGGCGCGCTGATGGTGAGTCTGGTACTGATTCCGTGGATCGGCTCGCAGGAGACGGAACGGCTGCTGTTGATCGTCGCCGTCCTGAGCGGCCTGGTGGCACTGTTGCCGGTGATGAGGAAATCGGCTTTGACAGCGTTCGGTTTGCTGATCCTGGTGGGGCTTTGCGGATTTCTCGCATGGGGCATGGACCCCATCCCCGGGGATCTGATTGCCTACGGACGCCGCATGGCCGAGAACGCCGGTTCGTCGAAGATTTTATACACCAAAGAGGGAAGAAATTCGTCGGTGGCGATCTCGCAATGGAACGATGGCACCGTGTACGTCAATGTGAACGGCCATGTGGAAGCGACCACTGAAATCTATGACATGAAGCTGCAGCGCATGGTGGGGCATTTGCCGGCGCTGCTGCATCCGGACCCGAAATCGGTACTGGGGATTGGATTCGGCGCGGGCGTTTCGGCGGGGACGTTCACGCGCTATCCGGGTATTCAGAAGATTACGATCTGCGAGATCGAGCCGGTGATTCCACCCGCGTCAACGCAGTTTTTCGGTGCGCAGGATTACCGAGTGGCGTTGAATCCGAAGACGCACATCGTATTCGACGACGCGCGCCATTACCTGCTCACGACCACGGACAAGTTCGACATTATTGCGTCCGATCCGCTGGATGTGTTCGTGAAGGGTACAGCGGCACTCTATTCGAAGGAGTATTTCGAATCGGTCAAGCAACATTTGAATCCAGGGGGGATGTTTACTCTCTATGTGCCGCTGTACGAAACCGACGAGCCGACTATCAAGAGCGAGCTGAAGACGTTCTTCCTCGCCTTCCCGTACGGCACGGTCTGGGCGAATCTGCGCGACGGCCTGGGTTATGACATGGTATTCATGGGCCAGAATGGGCCTTTGAAGATCGATCTGGACCAGGTGGAGCGACGCTACGATCTCCCGGAGCACGCGGGGGTGCGGGAATCGCTGCGCGAAATTGACGTCAATAATCTCTTCGACCTCTTTGCCACCTACACCGGCAGCGCGGCCGATCTGGCGCCTTATGTGAAAGATGCGGCGATCAATACGGATGGCGATCTGAAGCTGAGTTATCTGGCGGGATGGGGTATCAATTCCAATCTGGAAGATTATCTCTACCGGCAGATGCTGAAATACCGGAGCGCTCCGACGCAGGTGTTCACGGGCTCGCCGGGCGCGGTAAAGACGCTTTTGGCGGCCACTGCCAGCCAGTAGAACTGAAGCCGAAGGAAGTGCGGCGACAGCCGCGTTTGGCCGGTTCCCGAACAGGCGCAGCTATCGCAGCGCGTCCCCATATCCTTCGAAATTAGTCAACTTCAGACGCAAGTTTTGGCGCGCTTCTGCCGATAAACAGGCAGCGAAGTTGGGCGCGGATGATTTCTCTTAAGAAACACATCGACGATTGGAACCCGGCGGATGGGCCGTCGGCTCTTTCCGCCTACGGCGCTCTGCTGCTGACAATCGGCGCCGGAAGCAGTCGGGCGGTTCCCGATCTCGGGGCCGAATTAGAGTGCAAGCTCCACAAACTGAACGATGTTCTGGAACGCGATCCGACTCAGGAGTCGCTCTCCGAGACGGATGAAAAGGCGCGCCGGGAGATCTCGCAGTGGGCCGACAAGGCTCATCAACGCGCCGCCGACAGCGAACGGGAATTAAGAGAGATAGTCCTCGTGATGGCCAAAGCCATCGCTACCGCCGGTGAATCCGACGGCCGGTATGCGCGCGAGGTATTGGGACTGACGGAACGTCTGCGCTCCATCGTTACACTCACCGATCTGGCGGCCATACGGCGCTTCGTCATCGAAAGCGCCACGGCGCTCACCGACTGCGTACAGCGGATTTCACAAGACAGCAAAGCCTCGCTTCACCGCTTGTCGGCAGAGGTGGAAGAGTATCGCACGCGCCTCGAAAAATCGGAAACGCTTTCGTCGCTCGACCCCCTGACCGGCTTGGCTAACAGGCGCCGCATCGAGGAAGTGCTGGAGCTGAAAATGAAGGCTCGCGACACTTTCTCGCTGATCATGATCGACCTGAACGGCTTCAAGGCGGTTAACGATCGCCTGGGGCATCTTGCCGGCGACGATTTGCTGAAGCAATTCAGCGGCGAACTGGCTGGCCGATTTCGCACGGCAGATCTGGTAGCGCGGTGGGGAGGCGACGAATTCGTGGTCATTATCGCCTGTAAGCAGACAGACGCGGCGGCTCGCCTGCAGCATTTGCGCCGCAACGTGCTGGGCGATTACAAGGTCACGAGCGGAACCCGAGCGGTAACTATCGCGCTCGGCGCTTCATTTGGCGTGGTCGAGTGGGATGGCCAGGAAAGCGGCCGCAATCTGTTGGCTCGCGCCGACTATTGCATGTACAGCGGAAAGGAATCGAAGGGCAGCAGACAGGCCCGATGACAGTGTTGGGCTCGTCAACGCTCCGTGGCGGCCATGCCGGCAAAGGAATTCTCGTCGATTTCGTTTCGGTCGGCGCGCTCCTGGCATTGGATGCAGAAGGCGGCCCATGGGACGGCCTTAAGGCGCTTCAGCGGGATATCTTCCTCGCAATGGAGGCACACCCCGTAGGATTCGTGCTCGATACGGGCCAAGGCGCGGCGGATGAGCCGCAGCATCCCCGAATCGCGATCCAGATTGCGCACAGCAATCTCGCGCTCGCCCATCTGCTGCACTTCGTCGAGAGCGTCGGGCGCCTTCTCGATAACGATTTCGTCCCGGTTGCGCAGCGAATAAGACAATTCAGTCCTTTTCGCATCGAGCACGCTTTTGCATCCCGCGGTTTCAGCCAAAGTCATTCTGGTCTTCCTGTCGTATAGTCGCGGACTGCGCAAAAGTTCTCAAAGAAAATACACGTTATTTTCGGAGGTGCAGTTTCGTAGAGCAGGTTGGTCGGGGTACCCTCTGGATCCGGCCGATTGGCAGAGGCTGCGGAAAAACTCCTTTCTGTAGAAAAACGCAGGCGGAAACGCCTACTCTACAACGAAGAATCAGCCTTTGGGCAGATCGGAAATCTGCCCCACCTTATCCGAAGAACCGCATTGTCGGGATCCAGCCCAGGGAGACGCTGGTCATGACGATTCCGATGGCTACAATGGCGGCGGCCGAGATCACCGGCATGTAACGGAAAAATGCACCGCCCTTTTCCTTGCGTTCGGGGAACAGGCTTTTGGCATAGAGGACCGCCATCCCGGTGGCCATCAGGACAATTGCCAGGCCGAGGCTGAAGGCAACCAGGAGGATCATGCCGAGCCCCGGCCGGCCGATCGAAATCGCGCTCAGCAGCAGAACCAGCGCCGAAGGGCAGGGAACTAATCCGCCGCTGGCGCCCAGGGCAAGCAGGCTTCCCATGGATATTTCACCCTCGGGTACATGAGAGTGCGTGTGGCCGCCGTGGGTGTGCGTATGGCCGTCGTGGGTATGCGTGTGGGGGTGATGATGGTGATCATGCTGATGAGAATGCGTGTGCGCATGGTGGTGAACGTGAGCCGCGCTGCGGGCGCGCCGCCACAACAGCATGGTCCCGATCCCGACGATGGTGAGCCCGGAAACGATCCCCAATACCTTCGAGATCCGGTCCGGCATGAAGTAGCGCGACAGAAACATGGTGCCGAGCCCCAGAATGAACACGCTGACGGTGTGGGTGAAGGTGACCGTGGCGCCGAGAAGTATGGCGTGTTTCGGCGTGCCCCGCGAACCGACGAGATACGCCGCCACCATAGTCTTGCCATGCCCCGGTTCGAGCGCGTGGAGGGCACCGAACCAGAACGCGAGCGCGATCAGCGTGGCTATCAAAGGCCACGGGATTTCCTTCATGAGCAGGATTCTTGAGATCGCGTCGTTGCGTTTCGACGTGCCCGGATTCACAGGCACCCCGGCGGGCGCCGCGATTGGAGCTACCGGCATCGCTTGCGTCGCCAGCGGCACAATTACCGGTTTACGGGTAACAGGTCCGTTAACCACGGTCCACTCAAACCACGCGCGGGTATCCTGCGGCGCTTTGGTCAAATCCTGCGGAAACGCAGTGAGCGCCTGGCTCAATTCGGCATCGCTGTTCGAGGCCTTCGACACATCCGCACCCGCGCCTGGCCGGATCACGATCTCGCGCCATCCCGCCCGTTTTTCGTAGTTGCGATCCGTCGTACTCGAAATGTCCGCCAGCGGCATCGACATGGAGCTTCATGGTGACGCGAAGTACCGGCAGATTGCCCGCGCCATCCTGTTCCGCCAGTTCTGTGCTGACGATGCGCGGCGTCAGCGGCTTGCCATTTTCGGTGAATTTGAGATTGTCTGCCCACGTGCGCGCCTGCTCCGCCGCCTTCGCCTGCAGCACGTTTTGCGGGGCATCTTTTGGCATACCCCACGATTGAATCAACTCGAAACTCGGAATCTCCGCCAGATCGAGCACGTACGTTACGTCGACGCCCTTCGTTCCCGGTTCGAGCCGCGCATAGTGGTTGACGCTGAGATTGCCAAATGGGTGAGCGAAAGCTACGGCGCCGGCAAACAAGATAGCCAGGAGGCGTATGCTACGGTAGTGATTTCCACTCGCCTTTGCCTGTGCCCCCATGAATTTTGACCGTAACATTGCGCGCCTCATCGACCACACCATTTTAAGACCGGACGCCATGCGCAGTGATGTGATGCAGGTCTGCGCCGAAGCTCTGCAATACGAATTTGCCAGTGTGTGCGTGAATTCATTCTGGGTTCCTATGGTGGCGCAGGAGTTGCAGGGGTCGCAGATCAAAGTCTGCACGGTGGCGGGATTTCCTCTCGGCGCGGCGAGTACGGCGGCGAAGGTGGCCGAAACGCTGGGCGCTCTGGCGCATGGCGCCCAAGAGATCGACATGGTTATGAATATTGGCGCGCTGCGCGGCGGTGAAAACGACATCGTCGAGAAGGACATTCGCGCCGTGGTTGCGGCCAGCCGCGATCGGGGCGCCATCGTAAAGGTCATCATCGAGACCGCCCTGTTGACGGACGAGCAGAAGATTCTCGCCTGCAGACTTTCGCAGAAGGCCGGTGCGGATTTCGTAAAAACTTCCACCGGATTCAGCAAGGCGGGCGCAACCGTGGAGGATATTACACTGATGCGGCGGACAGTGGGGAGGGACATGGGCGTGAAGGCCTCTGGCGGAATTCGCACGCTCGACGATTTGAAAGCTATGGTCGCCGCCGGAGCCACGCGCGTCGGCGCCAGCGCCAGCGTGAAGATTATCGAGGCTACCGCAGCCTGACATGCCGCCGCGCGTTAAGCCGCCAGTACGGTTCCGCGAACGCAGCGATCTGCTCGATTTCCTGCTCGAAGTCTCGGCCGTAACCGCCGAGACGCTCGACCTCGACGAGTTGCTCTCGAGCGTTGGCCAGATTGTCCGCCGCGTGGTTCCCTACGATCTGTTTGCCATTCTGCTGTACAACGAGAAGCGCAAAGACTTGCGCATCCGCTACGGCGTGGGCCACCGCGAAGACGTGGTGCGCAATCTTTCCATCCCGCTGGGCGAGGGCATTGTGGGTGCGGCCGCGGCACATCGCGAGCCCATCCTCGTGCCTGATGTTCTTGCCGATCCGCGCTATCTCGCCACCTCGGACGTAGTGCGCAGCGAACTCAGTGTGCCCATGATCGCGCGCGGACGTTTGGTAGGGGTTATCGACGTGCAATCCGCGACCCGTGGCGCTTTCGCGGATTATGAGCGCGCCATGCTGCGGCTGATCGGAGCGCGTATCGCCGCAGCCATCGACAACGCTCAGCTTTACCGCCGTGCGGAGAGACAGTACCGGACGATACGCACGCTTTCGCGCATTTCGCACGAGTTCTCGTCCATTCTGGATCTCGACGAGCTGCTGAGTAAGATCGCCTCCAGCGTACGCGCGCTGATCAATTACGATGCGTTCAGTATTTTATTGATCGATGCGGAGCAGAAATCGCTGCGGCACCGCTTCAGCATTCGCTACGACCAGCGCGTCAATATCGATAACATTCCGCTGGGCAAAGGCATCACCGGCGCGGCCGCTACCTCGGGCGAGATTGTTCGGGTGCACGATACGGGGAGCGATCCGCGTTACATCGCTTCGCATCCGGATATTCTTTCAGAGATCGCCGTTCCGCTGACGCTGCAACATCGTGTGATCGGGGTGATGGATCTGGAGAGCGAACGCATCGGTTACTTCACCGACGACCATGCGCGTACGCTGAGCCTGCTTACGCCCTCGGTCGCGATTGCGATCGAGAACGCTCGACTTTACCAGGAAATCGGCGAGCGCGAACGCCTGATGGAGGAGGATCTGAAGGCTGCGTTCGAACTGCAGACCGTTCTGCTGCCGCCCGAAGCGCCCGAGGTGGAGGGGCTGGAAATCGCCATCGGGCTGCGGCCGGCGCGCCAGATCAGCGGGGATCTCTATGATTTTTTCGAGCATCCCGACTCGCATTGGCAGATCGCCTTTGGAGATTCGAGCGGCAAGGGTGCGGCGGCGGCGCTTTATGGAGCCATGGTCAACGGCCTGATGCGTACGCTCGCACCGCGTCGGCGGAACCCCGCGGAACTGATGAAGGCTCTCAACGAAGCGCTCATGAAGCGTCGCGTGGAAGGCCGCTATGTGAGTCTGCTGCTGGTGCTCTGGCATCCGCATTCCATGTCGTTCACCATGGCGAACGCCGGCGGAGATCCTCCGATGGTCTGTCGCGACCGCGACATCATCAAGTTTCACGTGGAAGGGGTTCCGCTGGGCCTGCTGCCGGATCGCGAATATGAAGAAAAGGTCTTCGAGGCGCGGCGGGGCGATCTGGTGGTGCTTTCTTCCGACGGAGTTACCGATCACCTGAATTTGGCGGGCGAAGAATATGGACGCGGCCGTCTGGCGCAGGTGGTTCGGCTCCATTGCGACGCTTCCCCGCGCGAAGTCGTCGAGGAAATCTTTGCCGATCTGGATCGGTTCAACGAGAAGCGCTTCGACGACCAGACGCTGATTGTCATGAGGGTAAAGTGATGCCCGGAAATGGACAAGCTTGACCACAGGCATCGACGACCAGAGGACCTTATCCTGGATAAGATTGGTCTGCACGTCTCTGTCCCGGGTCACGCCTATCCCACATTGAATATGTTCCAATATAGCGGCGGGAGATTATTTTGCGAGGAGGTCGATCTCGAAGGCATTGCGCGCGCGGCCGGCACACCTTGCTACGTGTATTCGGCACGATCGATTCTCGATGCGTACCGGGCCTACGACGCCGCTTTCGGCGATGTCCCACACATGGTCTGCTATGCCGTGAAGGCCAATTCCACGTTGGCGGTTCTATCGTTGCTTGCTCGCGCCGGCTGCGGCTTCGACATCGTCTCCGGTGGTGAGCTTTTTCGCGTACTTCGGGCCGGCGGCGAACCTTCGCGCGTCGTCTTCTCGGGTGTCGGCAAGACGCCGGGCGAAATTGAACTGGCCTTGCGCAGCGGCATCAACAATTTCAATTGCGAATCCGAAGCCGAGCTCGTGGAGATTGATGCCATCGCCGAAAAGCTGGGTGTCATGGCGCGCTTTTCGCTGCGCGTGAATCCGGATGTGGATGCTGTGACGCATCCCTACATCAGCACCGGTCTGCGCGACCACAAATTTGGCATCGACATCGCCGCGGCGCCCGCTGTGTATGAGCGTTCGCGATCGTTGCGCAACCTGCGCGGGGCGGGAGTGAGCTGCCACATCGGCTCGCAGATTCTGGATTACGCACCCATCCTGGAAGCCGCCGCGAAGGTGCTCACGCTCATTGAGCAGCTGCAATGCGCGGGCATGGAGATCGACCATGTGGATTTCGGCGGCGGGCTTGGCATCGCATATCAGGCGGCCGAGGCTGCGCCGCGAATCCATGAATTTATTTCGGACCTGCGCGACCAGATTGGACGCCGTGGATTGACCGTCATGATCGAGCCGGGGCGTTCCATCGTGGGGCCGGCGGGCGTGCTGCTCACGCGCGTGCTCTATCGCAAGCAGAGCCCGGCGAAGGAGTTTGTGATCGTGGATGCGGCTATGAACGATCTGATTCGCCCCTCTTTATATAAGGCGCATCATGAGATCCTGCCCCTGCGGCAGATGAACGGCCGCCCGATAGTTGCCGACGTGGTCGGGCCCATCTGCGAAACCGGCGACTTCCTGGCGCGCGATCGCGATATGGCCGACGTGCAGCCGGGCGATTATCTTGCGGTGCACGCGGCAGGAGCTTACGGCTTCGTGCAGGCTTCCAATTACAACTCGCGCCCGCGCGCGGCGGAAGTTCTGGTCGAAGGCAGCGCGTGGCGAGTGGTGCGTGAGCGTGAAACGTACGAAGATCTGGTTAAGGGAGAGACGACGTGAGTGACGATTTGCTGCGTTATCCGATCGGCAAATTTCATGGGCGCAAACCATCTCGGCAGAGGAACGGGCTGGATGGTTCGCCAGGTCGTGCGCCACGTTCCCTACGCTTTGAGCTGGCTGACCGAGACCGCAGCCGGCTAGGGCACACTCGAAAACACATTGTCGTGCGTCCTGTCAGATTGCTCGCCACCCGTGGAGGCGGATTGCCCATCGGCCGCAGGTTAACCAACCTGCCCCCAGGTGGCCCGGAGGCCCATCGGTACAGATCGGAAATCTGGCCGCCGGGCACCGTTAGGCTACTGCAGGATTTTCCAACGATAAAAATTCCGGGCTGTTTCGCCCAGGATCTTCTCGCGCTCCGCATTCGGCATTGCGCCGCAGGCCTGCGTGAACGCCGCCAGCACCTGCTTCCACGACCCGGCCAGCAGACACACTGGCCAATCGCTGCCGAACATCAGGCGATCTGGCCCGAACAGATTCAAGACATGCTGGACATAAGGACGCAGATCGTCCGCCGACCAGTTATTGTGATCTGCCTCCGTAATCATTCCCGATAATTTGCAATGCATGCCCGGTATCTTCGCCACCGCTTCCATATCGCGAGCCCAGGGTTCCATGACATGCTCCGCAATCAATGGTTTCGCGATGTGATCGATGACCATGGGCAAACCAGGCACGCGCTCGGCGAGTTGGGGAATCAGCGGCAGATGCGGCGGGCGCAGCAATAAGTCGTAGGGAATCTCGCGGCGCGCCAGTTCTTTCAGACCGCTCACCACGTCGTCGCGCAGCAGCCAGCGCACGTCCGGCTCATCGTGGACGATATGCCGCACGCCCTTGAACTTCGGATGCTTCTGGCAGCGGTCGAGCACATGCCCGAGATCGGGATCCGTCAAATCGACCCAGCCGACCACCCCCAGAATCGTCTCGCGCTGTGACGCCAGATCGAGCAGCCACCACGTCTCCTCGATCACCACATTGGCCTGCACCAGGACCGTCCCCTCGAAGCCATGCCGTTCGAGCACCGGCGCCAAATCGTGCGGAAGATAATTGCGGCGCAGGATAGAATCGCCGGGCGGCATCCAGGGATATTCCAGCCGAGTGACATCCCAGTAATGCTGATGAGCGTCGATTCGCATATACTAGAGGTTAGTATTGCCCAACCTTCAGTACTCCCTCACATACGAACCAGTCGATCTTCGTTTCGGCACCAGTGGCCGTCGCGGACGCGTAGTGGATCTTACGCAGCTGGAGATTTACATCAACGCACTGGCTGAGCTAGAGTACCTGCAATCGCTTCCACGTAGCGAAGGCGGCATCGTTCGGGGAGAGGAATTCTGTTTCGCCCACGACCTGCGCGCCAGTTCCACCACTTTCGTTGAGGCGGAAGGCGGCCGCGGCGAAATTTGCCAGGCCGTCGAGCGAGCTATTTTCGACGCGGGAATGATTCCCGTGAATCTGGGGCCGCTGCCCACCCCGGCGCTGACGTATTACGCGCTGTCGCGGAACCTCGGAAGCATCATGGTTACGGGCAGCCACATTCCGTTCCATCTCAACGGCTACAAACTGAACACATCGGCAGGCGAATTGCTGAAAGAGCACGAAGCGCCCATCGCCGAGGCGGTTGGCAAAGTGCGCGCGCGGATCTACGATCAGGCGTTCGACCGATCACCATTCAACGAACGGGGGATGTTCAAGGACGGCCATCGCGATCTCCCCCCGGTTAACGAAGCCGCGCGCATGGCTTACATCGAGCGCTACGAGAGCTTTTTCTCGGGCTCGACCCTGCGCGGGCGCCGTATTCTCGTGTATCAGCATTCCGCTGTCGGGCGCGATCTGCTGGTGGATTTGCTGGAGCATCTGGGCGCCGAAGTGATTACCCGCGGGCGCAGCGACCAGTTTGTCGCCATCGATACCGAAGCTATCGACGATGCGCAACTGGCCACCATTCAGGCCATGGCGGATGAAGTGGCGCTCGATTATGGCCCGCTCTGGGCAGTGGTTTCGACCGACGGAGACAGCGATCGTCCTCTGATCCTCGGCGTGGAAGCGCGCAAGGTGAAATTCTTCGGCGGCGACCTGGTGGGCATGGTGGTGGCGGAATATCTTGGCGCCGACGGCGTGGTGGTTCCCATCAGCTGTAACGATGCTATCGATCGCGGCCGCCTGGCCGAAGCGCTCGAGCCGAAGACGCGAATCGGGTCGCCTTATGTGATTGCCGGGATGGCCGCGGCGATCGGGAAAGGCCGTAATCTGGTCTGCGGCTGGGAGGCCAATGGCGGGTTCCTGCTCGGATCCGATATCGAGCGCAACAGGAAAACCCTCAAGGCCTTGCCGACGCGTGACGCTTTTCTGCCGATTCTGGCGGTGCTGTTTTCGGCGAGAGGCAAGAATATTACATTGCCGGAACTGTTCGGGCGCCTCCCGAATCGCTACAGCCGGGCGGGATTGCTGCGGAATTTCCCTCGGGAAAACGGACGGCGCATCGTGGAACTCCTGTCGGCGTCCGGCAACGGCAACCTCGCGCATGTGATCAGCCAGCTGGAGGATTTCTTCGCGCCCGCCGCTGGTTTCAGCGCCATTGCCCACATCGATTACACGGATGGCGTGCGCATCGTTTTCGTCAATGACGAGGTGGCCCATTTTCGTCCATCCGGCAATGCCGACGAGTTCCGCATCTATGCCGTCGCGGGCACACAGGCCCGCGCCAACGAGATTGTGGACGCCGGGCTGGCCGAGCCCGACGGGATTATCCGGACCATGGAGCGCGCGCTTTTGTCGTGATAGATTCAATTCCATGCAATCCTCCCGACGTACGTTTGTTGCCGGGCTCGCAGCCCCTCTGATTCTGGGCGCGGCCAAAAAGTCGGGCAGCGCCGCTCCAATCCTTGGGTCGGGCGCCCATACTTACGAGGCGATCCACGACTGGGGCGAGCTGCCGGCTGACATTCAATACGGGAACACGCACGGAGTCTGCGAAGATTCGCAGGGACATATATACGTTCACCACACCGTGAATAAAAACAGCCAGAGCCACAATTCGATGGTTGTTTTCGATGCCAAAGGAAAGTTTGTGACCAGTTGGGGCGCCGATTTCATGGGTGGCGCGCACGGACTTTATATCCACAAAGAAGGGCGCGAAGAGTTCCTTTATCTTTGCGATACCAAGCGCGGCGTGGTGGTCAAGGCAACGCTTAAGGGCGAGGAACTATGGAGCATCGGCTATCCCGACCAGTCGGAGGCTTATAAACCGGGCTCGGATGGCACGAAGATCAAGTACAGCCCCACCAATCTGGCGATTGCACCCAGCGGGGATATTTATGTCGGCGACGGCTACGGGTCCAGCTATATCAACCAATACAACGCCAAAGGCGAGTACATCCGCACCTTCGGCGGGCTGGGTAAAGAGGCCGGCCAATTGAATTGCCCGCACGGGATTATCGTGGATACGCGGGGCAGTGATCCCATCCTGACCGTCGCGGACCGGGGGAATAACCGCATCCAGCGCTTCACTCTCGAAGGGAAACACGTCGATTTTGTCACGGGTACTAATCTGCCATGCCATTTCAATTACTTCAGCAACGGCGATACCGTGGTGCCGGATCTCGGTGCGCGGGTCACTCTGCTCGATCGCGATAATAAGGTAGTCGAGCATCTGGGAGACGATTCGGCAAGCGAATGGCGCAAAACCCGCGTCCTGGCCCGCGATAAGTTCACGCCCGGAAAGTTCGTGGCCCCGCATGGCGCCTGCTTCGATCATGCAGGCAATATCTTTGTAGTCGAATGGGTTGAGGTTGGACGCGTCACCAAACTCCGTAAGGTGTGAAGACGGAGACAGCCTGGTTATATTGCTCGGCCTGGGGTATACCACCACTCGCCTCGCCTACCGTTTGTTGATCCGGGGAGTCTCCGTCTGTGCCGCGGTGCGTCAACCCGAACGTTTTGAACACCTCGCGGTTACCGGACTGCGAATTGCGGAGTTGACGCCGGAACTGCCAAAGTCGGCCGTTCTGGTCCATTCGATTCCCCCGCTTGCGGATGCCGAAGCCGGGGTAATTCGAGACCTTATATCCGGATTGTCGCCACGTCGGGTAGTCTACATTTCTGCGACTACCGTTTACGGCGATCAGACCGAGGTAAATGCTTCCACTGCGGTTCAGGCAACCAGCGAGAAAGGCCGACGCCGGATTGAGGAAGAAAACTGGCTCAGAGCCGGACGCTGGTCGACCTTGGTAGTCCGTCCGGCGGCAATTTATGGACCGGGCCGAGGTGTACACGTCCGGCTGAAAGAAGGCAAGACGCCTCGTGGATCCGCACTCGTCAGCCGGATACATGTTGACGATCTCGCCGCGGTACTCGAAGCTGGGGTTTTCTCGGATCTGGAAGGTGCCTGGCCACTGGCTGACGATCATCCGTGCGCCAGCGCGGAGATCAGTTCCTGGTGTGCGAGGCTGCTAAGTTTGCCGGCATCAAGCAGCGCCGATGCCTTGACATTTACGGTGGCAGGACGCGCAGTCGACGGAAGGGAAATTCGACAGTTACTGGGAGTTAAGCTTAGTTATCCGGACTACCAAGCGGGCACGTTAGCCAGTCTGGCGCACGAAAAGGCGTTTCGGGACTCTTGAAAAAGCGTTATCCGCGAGCCATGACGAGCGGTGCCGGCGTCAGGAAACTGACCTGAGTGCACAGGGCGTCCATAGCATCCACGAGCGCGGAAACGTCCACTTTGCCGATCCCGGCCTGGTGCAGCCAAAGGCGGAACTCAATGCGGCACAGCGCCATGGTGAACGAAAGCTGGTTCTTTGCAAGAGCACGCGCCAAGTCCGGTCGGTCCACGCCCGAGCGAACCATGGCCAGACGGACACCGTTGAGGAGGCGGCCGTAATCTTTGGTCAGACAGTCGAGATAGCTGCGGAAAATGCGACGGCGCTCAGTGCGGAGTTTGCGGAGGATATGTTTATCGGCGGAAACAAATTCCGTGTCTTCGTCAGACAACAGTCGTACCATCGGGCGGTAACGATTGGCAACGACTATGGAGGCGTTGCTCTGTGCGATGACGCGCAAACGGCGAAGCCTGGAGAAGAAAACCAAGGCAAAGATACCCGTCGAGATCAGAAACAGTATGGCGATGAACGGCAGTAACATCGTAACCACTCTCCTGCTAATTAACTAGAGCGTATCCGATGTTACGCGAATTTGCAAGGTATCTATCAAAAATACCGGACTATTGCCTTCGGCCAACGCGGGCGAGCAACGTATTAAAGGATTCCAACTGCTGCAGCAGTTCCTGTTCGGCCGGGTTTTCGAAGCTGACCCGGGAAGGCGCCTCGACGGTCTCGCGCCGCAGCATCAGCGCCCACCCGGCAAAGCAGAAGGCCGCGAACGCCACCTGAAACCGGTCCACCCAGACCAAGTTGAGATGCGGCGTAAGACTGTCAACCAGCATCTCGGCAGCTTCCGAGAGGAATACGGCGCTGAAGAACGACGAGGACACGTAAGTGTTCCGGCGTAAATGCAGGGGGTAGCGGGACAGCAAAACAAGAATTGAGACGACAATGGCCGCCAAACTGAACAAAACGGACCGGTTGACCAACTCCACGTAGAAGAGGCCCTCGCGGCCGTGCGGATTCCCGTTCCACAAGAACGTGAATGCCAGCGAGGCAGTTATCGAGGTTCCCGTCGCTGCGTACACAGCCCACAAGGCAACCGTTCGGATACCAGGGTAATCCACAAGCGCCAGAGTGAACATTTCGCGAACTACATATACGCTCACGAGCCAGTTCAGAACCAGTGAAACTAAATAAATCCAGAAATACGCAGCGGAAGCCGTCGGAAAGCTGGCCAGCGCGAACAACTCCAGAGCTGTGGCCAGAACGAACGTCAAAAGAGCTGGTTGGCGTTTTGCAAGTCCCAGCCGAAGCAACCGTCCGGCGGCCACGCACGCCACGGTTGCCTGTAAAAACTCCGCCAGGGATTCTGGATCCATTGAGCGACCTGCCGCTCAGATCTTATCATTTGGCCTGAGAGCAGGCACTTTTTCCCGGATTCGACAGCCCCCGGTTAGCGAACGAAGGGGCAATTCGGAGAGCAGGTGGGCGGCCCGCCGGGCATATCCGCGCTCGCGACGCCACTGATGGCGATGTACGAAACGGCCAAGGTCAGGATCATGAAAAATTTGCGCATGGTTGAAAGTCTCCTTTAGATTTTTCAGCTCGCTTGAATTTGTGCTACTTCCGCAGTGTAGTTAACTTTGGGTAACGTGTCTGCATATGTCTAAAGAAGTCTGGTTTATAGAACGCAGGAGGGGAGTTTTTTGGGATTTGGCTTCCCAAATGGGCAGCCACTACCGGGTAGAACCACTCGGTTGTACAATTTGAGGCAGCACAAGATTATGAGTCCAAACCGGGACGCCGTTCTCGCCGAATCGTGGCACCGAACCTTAACAGGAATTCCCACGGTGCTCGGCCGGCTAGCCTATCTGGCATCTCTGAGAAATACCAATACCGGCACTTACGAACATTTCGGTCTGGCGCAGAAGGTAGGGGCGGCCGACGTCGACCGGCTGCTGCGGCGCAGTCATTTAGAAGTGTTTCAGGAGTGGCTGTGCTTCGGCCTCGAGCGCCAAATGCAGGAATTGGAGCAATATTTTTCCGAGCTTGAAGGGGACAAAAGAGAAATTCTGGCTAACTGGCTTTCCCTTGAGCCCTACGGAATCTGGGTTCCCGCCGAGTCGCGCGACGTGGAGCGCAAACTGTTTTATACCGACCTCGAAGTGGTCCTGGAATTAATCAGGACCGAGTACGGGGTCGCTTCTCGGGATCCAGACTCATAGCGAGGCCGATTACCTGCCCGATAATATCGATTTCGCCGGTCGGGAAGGTGAGGACCGGGGCTTCGGAGGAGGGGTCGGGAATCAGGCTTATGTGGCCGTCTTTGACGCTGCACCACCGGCAATAATGTCCATCGCGATGCTCCAGAAAATATATCGGACGCTCCGCCTGATTACGCCAGCCGGTGGTCTGAATCCTGCGCCTGGTATCGTCGATGATGAGCAGCGATCCGGCCGGCACTGCCGGATTCATGCTCCAGTCGTCGGTCCCGACGAACCCATAACGGTAGCGCTTGACGTCGATCCCGCCCACCAGGGCGAGCGGCAGCTTACCCCAGCGCTGCACCACCTCACTCACAAAGAACGTTCTGCGCAGATCGATGCCGGGATCGAGAGAGATGGGCAGCGAAACCTCCGCCCCCTCCGGGTCGAAATCGATAGGGTGGGTTTTTTCCACCTGGATCATCCCGGCATCGGACGCCATGGACTCCACGGGGATACCGAACCAACTGAGCACTTCATTCAGGTTCAGCCGGTAAATGCAGCACAGCGTATAAAGGCGGTAGATGGAGGGGAGGGTTCCGTGACTCTCGATGTCCGAAAGGCGGCTGATCAGGACCACGAATTCCTGATTGCCATGGCGTTCCGCGACCGCCTGACTCGCCTGCTCCACGTCGCGAAACCGCAGGCCCAGCCTTTCGCGCGCACGACGGAGCCGCTGCCCCGCGTACTCCATGCTATGATCCTGTCTCTGGCTGTGGATCGTAGGCGCCTGCGGCACTTGGACCTTTCTATGAGGGGATTATAGCGTTCATTCTGTTCTCACTTCAACAAAATTCGTAGAGGTTTGTTCTGTAATCGGAACACGAGATTCTGTGATGGGGAGTACGGTCGAGGAGAAGGCGTGCGGATTATTGTAGGCGTTACAGGGGCGAGCGGGGCCATCTACCCATTACGGCTGCTCCATCGGCTCGCGGTGCGCCCGAATATCGAAGTCCATCTGGTGCTCAGCCGGGCGGGGGAGAAGACCTTGTACCTCGAAACCGGTAAGCGCGCGTTGGATCTAAAGGCTCTGGCCCATTTTTCATGGGCACTGGAGGATATTTCCGCGCCGCTGGCGAGCGGGTCTTTTCCTACCGGCGGGATGGTGATAGCCCCTTGTTCCGTGCACACGATGTCGGCGATCGCCCACGGAATCAGCTCGAATCTGATGATCCGCGCAGCCGATGTCATCCTTAAGGAACGACGCCGGCTCATCCTGATGGTACGGGAAAGCCCCTTTCACCTGGGCCACTTGCGCACCATGACTTTGCTCGCCGAGATGGGCGCTATCATCGCTCCTCCGATCCCTGGCTTCTACAATCGACCGTCGACCATCGAAGATCTGGTGGATTCGAGCGTCGACCGCGTACTCGATCTGCTGGGTTTGTCCGACGATTCGATACGCCGATGGACCGGCCCGGATCGAAGCGCCATCGGGGAGCGAACTGCCGTTACAAAAGAAACCAAAGGAGAAGGTGCACTATGAAGCGCCGCGTGGCGTTCCAGGGCGAGGCGGGCGCTTTCAGCCAGATGGCAGCAACGCGGCTGGCCGGAGAGGATGCCGTCCCCATTCCCTTACCCACGTTTCAGCAGGTGTTTGAATCCGTGTCAAACGGAAAATCCAACTGCGCAGTGATCCCTATTGAGAACACTTTACATGGATCAATCCACGAGAATTACGATCATCTCCTCAAGTTCGACCTGACGATACGCGGGGAAACATTTGTAAGAATTGTCCACAATCTTATCGTTGCGCCGGGAGTTCGATTATCCGATGTGCACAAGATTTATTCGCATCCCGTGGCGCTGAACCAGTGCCGGAACTTTCTGAACGCCCATCCCGAGATAGAACGTGTTCCTTTTTACGATACGGCGGGCAGCGTAAAAATGGTGATGGAGCAATCCCTGCGCGATGCGGCCGCCATCGCCTCAGCCAGCGCCTCGGAAATCTACGGTGCCCGAATCCTGAAAAAATCCATCGAAGACGATCGGGAAAACTACACCCGCTTTTTCCTTCTGGAAAGAATTAATAAAGGCAGGAAACCGGCGCGTCCGCGCAATGGCACAAAATATAAAACCTCGCTGGTGTTCACAGTCGGCAATGTACCAGGCGCTCTGTTCAAATGTCTCAGCGCGTTTGCCCTGCGCGATTTGAACATGACCAAGATAGAATCGCGCCCGCTGCGAGGGAAGCCGTGGGAGTACCTTTTCTATCTCGATTTCGCCGGTCACGTGGAAGACCCGGTGTCACGTAACGCGCTGGGGCACCTCGGGGAACTGGCCGATATGCTGCGCGTGCTGGGTTGCTACCCCGCGGCCCACTGATCAGTTGCCCTTCCGGACCCGGCAATGAACAGGCG
Organism: Terriglobia bacterium; assembly: GCA_963719785.1. Taxonomy (GTDB): domain Bacteria; phylum Acidobacteriota; class Terriglobia; order Bryobacterales; family Bryobacteraceae; genus BOG-234. The sequence goes on along the minus strand of CAVRCX010000008.1, from coordinate 35,466 downwards.
GAAGCGCGTGTTCCACATGGTTTCCATGTCATTTGTGAGCAGGCTCGGTGCCGGATTTGCCGTCAAATCGTATAACATATGTTGAGCATGCGCAAACTTAACATGATTCCGGGCATCTGGGCAATGTTCCTCTTCGCGAGCCATCCGGCGTGCGCGGCGGATCCGGAAACCGCGCTTTCCGTCGTTAAGGACGGCAGGACGCCGGTGCTGATGAACACGCTGAACCTGATCGCGGAGGGCGCCGGCTTTTACAAAGAAGAGCACCTCAAGGTCACGACGGTCGCGAGTAACGGCTCGCTCGAAGCTCTGCGGGTCTGCACCAGCGGCAAGGGCGACATCTGCCCCGTCGGCATCGAACCGGTGGTCACCAGATACGACGAGGGCATCCACCTGAAGATGTTTCTCACGCGCGCCTCGAAATTCGGCTACGTGATCGGCGTTCCCGACGAGAGCCCGATCAAAACGCTGGCGGACTTCAGGGGGAAAAAAATCGGCGTGCATTCCACCAGCGGCACGTCGGCGGTCTTCACCACGGAGTCGGCCCTATCGGTGGCGGGCCTGAAGCCCGCGGACTATGAGTTGGTCACCATAGGCATGGACGATGCGGCCATCGGCAGGCTCAAATCGGGCGATGTGGTGGCGGCGGCTTTGCCCTTTTATGAGCTGATTCCGTTCATGATCGCCGGCACAAAGCTGCGTATCATTCGTCATCCCACGCTGGGGGAATTCGCCAACGCCGGCTATGCCGCGGCTCCCTCGGTGATAGCCACCAAGGGAGACGCGATCAGGCGTTTCTCGCGGGCCATTGTCAAGGCGTCTCTCCTGACTCGCTATAATCCGGCTGCGGCGGCGCGAGCCATGCTGACCGCCGACGGAGAACCGTTTGGCGACGCAGACGTGCGGCGCAGAACGGCGGAATTAACATTTTGGGAGGACGATCTCCCGGCTTCCGACCCAAACAATAAGCGCATCGGCGCTTTCTCGCTGACCGGCATGCAGGCCTACATCCAACTGATGGCCGATGTGGGGATAACCAAAACCGTCATGCCTGTGTCGCAGGTGGTTACGGATGAGTTCATCGAGTTCGCCAACAATTTCGATCATCGGGCGGTCGAACGTTACGCAAAATCACTACCCTCGAAATAGTGCGCTCCTGCCGCGCCGGATATGTGAAACCGAACCGTGGGCGGGACCATCAACAGGAGCGTGCGATCACGCCCGGCATTATGGCTGGTTCTGACGCTTCTGCCACTGGCTGTGCAGGCGGCCGGACCTACCTTTGACATCCCTCCGCTGCGCACGTCTTTGACGGTCTCCGGCCAGCCGATCGGCCTCACTGTCTCAGGCGCTATCTCGGAATCGGCGAGCCGGGGCGAAGGCGCGCGGACCTTTGACGTCAACCTGCGGGCGGACCTGAGGGACCTGCAGGACCATATGACTCTCCTGCTCCAGTCCGAATTGAACCAATCCAATCGCTGCGGCGAACGCCTTTCTGTGGAGCAAGCGGACATTATGCCTGCCGCCCCCGCCGCTCGTCTGACGGTTCGGGTGCATTTCGAGAAGTGGGCTTGCTTAAAGGCCTTCGGTAAAGAAAACGCAAAGAGGCTGGTTGGCGGTGAGGGGACGGTACATATGATTCTCACGCCGGCGGTCGAATCGGGCGGCGCTGTCCGTCTCGACGCCGAAGTTGCCAATATCGAGGCTGATGGGTCTTTGGGCGAATTGCTCCGCTCCGGCTCGGTGGGTGCGGAACTGCGCGAGAAGATCCGCGATTCCATACTGAAGGCGGTACAGAGGTCGACCGACCTCGGAAATGTTCTTCCAGCGCAGGCACAGCCATTCGTCACCGTACGGTCGGTGGTGTTCGGGGAGTCAGGCGATGCCGCCGGGAGCCGCCTGACCCTGCAGATCGCCGGGAGCCTGCTGGTTCCCGCCCAGCAGGTATCTTCATTGCTGGCCCAGTTTTCCGCTCGGCACTGAATCCCCACGCCCTCCTTCCCGCCGTCCCCGTTTCTGGCCGTGATAGCCTCCTGTATGTAACACTCAGAAGTCTCCCCTTTTGATTTCGATGGTTGGCACCACCATTTCGCATTACGAAGTCCTCGATAAGCTCGGGGAAGGCGGGATGGGTGTCGTTTATAAAGCGCGCGATATGCAATTGGGGCGTTTCGTCGCCATCAAGGTGCTGATTCCAGCGTCCGGAGAATCCTCGGACCGGCGCGCCCGGTTCATCCAGGAAGCCCGCGCGGCGTCCTCGCTCAACCATCCCAACATCATCACCATTCACGACATTGTCAGCAGCGATGACGGCGACAGCATTGTAATGGAGTTCGTGCGCGGCCAGACGCTGGGCGACATGATCTCCGCCGGCAAGATTCCTACCGTGGACTGCCTGAAGCTCGCCATGCAGATCGCCGACGCGCTGGCAGCCGCCCACAGCATCGGCATCGTGCACCGCGATCTTAAGCCGGCCAATGTGATGGTAACGCCCGATGGCCTGGCAAAGGTGCTCGACTTCGGGCTGGCCAAACTCTCCGACAACATGGGGGCACTAGATTTTCAGGAATCCGACACCACCATGTCGCTGCATCTCAACAGCCGGCCCAAAACGGCCGAAGGCGCCATTATCGGTACGGTGGCGTACATGTCGCCGGAACAGGCGGAGGGACGGAAGATCGATCCCCGATCCGATATTTTTTCGTTCGGGTCGGTCCTTTACGAAGTGTTCACGGGCGAGCGGGCTTTTCGCGGCGGCTCCGGGCTTGAAACCCTGGCGGCGGTGCTGCGCGATACGCCGCGCGATCTGGTGAAGGCTGGCGCCACCGACGCGCCCCCGGAAGTGCAGGAGATCGTGATGCGCTGCCTGCGCAAGGATCCCGATCAGCGCTATCAGGCGATGGCTGACGTGAAGAACGCTCTCGAGCAGGTTTACTTCGCCACGCGCTCGGGCATCATGATGATGTCGTCGGGCGTCTGGAGGCGGCCTGCGCAGGCGAAGCAGACTCCATCCATCGCCGTTCTCCCGTTCCTGAATCTTAGTTCCGACAAAGAAAACGAGTACTTCAGCGACGGCCTGGCGGAAGAGATCATCAACGCGCTGACCCGCATCGAGAATCTCCGTGTGACGGCGCGAACTTCTGCCTTCGCGTTTCGGGGCACCCAGCAGGATGTCCGCCAGATTGGCGAAACCCTGAATGTGCTGAGCGTCCTCGAGGGCAGCGTGCGAAAGGCAGGCAACCGCGTCCGCATCAGCGTGCAACTCATTGGCGTGCAGGATGGCAGCAATCTCTGGTCGGAGCGTTTCGATCGCGAGATGACCGACGTGTTCGAGATTCAGGACGAGATTTCGCAGGCGATTGTGGCCAAGCTGAAGGTGCGTCTGGCCAGCCAGAGCGGCTCGGGAATTGGCTTTACGCAGCCGCCCGCTCCGCCCGTCAAGCGCTATACGGAGAACCTCGAAGCCTACAATCTCTACCTCAAGGGCCGTTACGAGTTCTACAAGATGACCCGCGAGGGCCTCGATTCGAGCAAGCGCCATTTCGAGGAAGCCATCCGCCTCGATCCGAATTATGCTCTGGCGCACGACGGTCTGGCTTATTGCTGGTATTCGGAAGGATTCCTCGGGTTTGTGGCGCCGAAAGAGGCCATGCCGAAGGCCAAAGCCTCAGTCCGGCGGGCCATTGAACTGGATGAAAGCGTGGCCGATGCGCACGCTACTCTGGGCGTGATTCTGGCTCTTTACGATTGGGATTGGCAGGGCGCCGAACGTGAGCTGATACGTTCCATCGAGCTCAATGGATCTTCGCCGGTTTCGCGGGATGTGTACGCGTTCTACTATCTGCGTCCCGTGGGCCGGATCGAAGAAGCGGTGGCCGAGGTTCAGAACGCGCTGGCGCTCGATCCGCTGTCGATTCTGTTCCGCGTCCATTTGGGCTTTTTGTTCTCCCTGCAGCATCAGTACGAGCACTCGATCGCGCAGTTCCGCAAGGTGCTGGAGATGAATCCTCAGTACTACCTGGCACATGCCATGATGGGCAACGTCTATGCGCATATGCGGCATTTCGACGAGGCTCTGGCGTCCTATGCCGAAGCGCGTGTGGCCGACGCGGACAGCAAGTTCGTCGATTCGCTCGAGGCCATGACACTGGCTCTGGCCGGCCGGCGCGCGGAGGCGGTTACGATGCTCGATGCCATTACGCGCCGCGCCGCGAACGATTACATTTCGCCGGTCAGCATCGCTTATATCTGCACCGCACTGGGCGATAAGGATCGCACCTTTGAGAACCTCGACCGGGCGATTTTCGACCGCGATCCGAACATCCTGGGCTTGAAGACCAACCCCAACTTCGATAGCATTCGGGACGACCCGCGCTACCATGCGCTGCTGCGCAAGATGCAGCTGGAGTGGTGAGCAGAAGCTGTGGCGAGGCTCTTCCAGAAGCCTTTTCCGATGGCACGTGGGGAGGCCGATTTCCGATCTGCCCGCTCTCTTCTGGACAAGCTCCGTTGAAAACACATTGTCGTCGGTCCCGTAGGTTGGTACAAGCCTGCGGAGGCCGATTGCCAATTGGCCGCAGGTTACTGCCCCACGTGGCGCGTGGCGAGGCAGATCGGAAATCTGCGCCACCGGAATGAGCTCAGAGCCTGCTCCTGAACTTAGCCTGGCCCTCGAATCTCTTCCGCCGGGCAGGGCCCTGGACCTGGCCTGCGGTTCCGGGCGGCATGCGCGCTGGCTGGCGGCGCGCGGCTGGGACGTAACAGCCGTCGATATCAACTGTCAATCTGCAAACCACGGGGAAGCCATACCAGGCGTGCGCTGCGTCCAGGCCGATCTGGAACTCCACCAATTCATCATCGAGCCCAATGCCTGGGACCTGATCATGTGCTGGCTCTATTGGCAATCCGATTTGCTGCCGGATATCGCGGCAGGCGTGCGGCCCGGGGGTATCGTGGCGCTGGCGGGAAAAACTTCGGGCCGCTTCGCCACGTCGCTGGCGCAATTCCGCGGCGCTTTCCCCGATTGGAAAGAGCTAACCAGCGGCGAGGACGCAGTCCGAACTTTCCTCATCGTGCGCCGGGCCGGTGAAAAAGCGGTCGACTAAATCCAGAATCGCCGTTGCTTCTTTCGCGTGGTAGATGGAGGTCCGGAGCCGCGCGCCGCCGCGGATGCCATGTGTAAAGTACGTGGCAAATTGTTTCATCTTGCCTGTGGCATCCTCCTCGCGCCTGTCGAGCAACATCGCGTAATACGTCCGCATCATGTCGTACCGGTCGCCATCGGTGGGCTCGTCATAGCGACCGGTTGCCAGATACTGCTCGATCTGGCGGAAGATCCAGGGATTCGAGGAAGCTGTCCGCCCCACCATCACGGCGTCGCAGCCGGTTGCTTCCACCATGCGGACGGCGTCCTCCGGGGTCACGATATCGCCGTTGCCGATTACCGGGATCTTAACCGCCGCCTTGACTGCGGCGATGCGCGACCAATCCGCCTTACCGGAATAACCCTGCTCGCGGGTGCGCGGATGCAGCGCAATGGCCTGCAGGCCGCAATCCTCGGCCATACGGGCCATTTCCACCATTACGAGTTCCTGATCGTTCCAGCCGGCGCGGAACTTGCAGGTGAAGGGGATCTTGATCGTCTGGCGGACGGTCCGTAGCAGCGTTTCGACCAGCGGGAGGTCGCGGAGCAGCCCGGAGCCTCCATTGCACTTCACCACCTTGTTGACGGGGCAGCCGAAGTTGATGTCCAGAATGTCAAAACCCAGATCCTCGCAGACGCGTGCGGCGTCGGCCATCACGTGCGGATCGGCGCCGAATAATTGGGCCGAAATGGGGTGCTCTTCGGGCTCAAAGGCGAGGTAGCGGGTGAGGGTCCGGTTGGGCTTCTTCGCCTTGCCCTCCTGCCGCAGGTGCGCGCTGACACCGTGCGAACTGGTAAATTCGGTCATAATAAGACCGCATCCGCCCAGATTGCGGATGAAGCGCCGGAACACGGTGTCGGTTACGCCAGCCATGGGCGCGAGTACCGTCGCGGGCGCGATGGTGACGTTTCCAATGCGGATTTGGCTGGGGAAACTCACAGTATTAGTTTAGCGTCGAGATATACAGTATCGGGACGAAAGAGATGAAGCCGCTCCATATTGCCGTTATCGTGGTGGGCGCCGTACTGGCCGCGGGACTGGCGGTGGTGATGACCCAGCCTCCCGTAACGCCGACGCCGGCTCCGCTTTCGACCGCAGTTCCCGCGGTTCCGTCGACCACGCCGACGCCGGCTCTCGCGCAGCCGACAAAGACCGCTCCGGCATCCACGCCTGCGCCCTTGGTTCCGCATCGCGCTGCGCCGCCAACCACTACTGCCGCGCCACCGCCGGTTTACGCGCCGCCTGCCTCACATCCTGAACCCCCGCCCTCAGGACGCCGCAAACCGTTCCCGCCGCCTGCGCAGCCTGAGCCTGTGGCGAAGGTGAATCCCCCTCCGTTAAAGCCTGCTCCATACGAGGCGCCCCCGTCGCCCGCCACACCGCGCCGGCAAGCCACGCTGTTACCCGGAATGCAGATCGCAGTCCGCTTGAGCCAGGTGGTTTCGAGCGACCATGCGGCGGCCGGGCAAAGCTTTCCGGCTTCTCTGGCGGAGCCGATTATAGCCGACGGCCTGGTGATCGCCGAGAAGGGCGCGCACGCTACCGTGCATGTCATCGACTCGCAGGGAACTCCCCGGGGGATTCAGCTGGGCCTCACCAACGTGCAGACGGCCGACGGCCAGCGTGTCGCCATGGAGAGCGAGCCCTGGGTCAGGCGAGAGACACGCGCCGGGGAGATCATGGGGACTATCATCGATGCGCTCGGCGGGTCCGGTCGGGATGCTGCCAGGCCCGTCAGCATTTCTCCTCAGACCGTGATTCGGTTTCGGCTGGCTTCGAAAATTACCATCACGGAACGGCAGTTGTAAGTACACGGTGGGGCAGATTTCCGATCTGCCCGCTCTCTTCCGGGCAAGCTCGGACGGTTGGCAGGCTCATGGCGAGGGCAGATCGGAAATCTGCCCCACCGGCCAGCATGTTCGTCAGAAGAGGACGTCGAAATCGACTCGCGAGCGGTGCCGGTAATTGCCGAAAAAGTCGCCGTAGCGGGGGTCGTCGATGTTGTCGTGGACAGCCAGGGCGTTGAAGTGGTTGGTTATATTGAAGCCCGAGAGCGACAGGCGCAGGGTATACTTCTTCACCTTGAAATCCCGCATCACGCGCGCGTCGGCGGAGAAGAAATTGGGAAAGAGGTGTGCATTGGGGACTCCCACGTAATTCTGTTGCGCATCGAATACGGTGTAAGGGAATCCGTTGCGGTATTCGACAATGGGCAGCACCTTGATGTTCTTGAAGGGAACATTCCAGCGGCCCCACATGAGAAAGCGGTTAGGGACGTTGCCCGGCAGATTCGCATAGGCGTCGGTATGAACCAGCGCAGTGGGAAAGTTCCCTATAAATGTATCGAACTGGTTCAGGCTGCCTTCAGCCAGGCTGTGCGTATAGGAAAACACCAGTTGATTGTCCTTCCAGGTTAGCCTCGAGGTGATCTCGATCTGGCGGAAACTCGAACTGCCGTCGCCGTTCAGAACGATTTCGTTAGTGGTGTCGTTGAGCTGTTGCGGCTCGAGGACAATCAGGCCCACCGAACGATTGTCGGTATAGACGGCGCGCATCCGGAAGAAGCCGTTGAAGCTGTGCTCGATCTGGGCATTGGCGGTGGCGCCGCGCGGCGAGAAAGCTCCCGCGACGCGCTGGCCGTGGATCAGAAACGAGGTGGGTCCGGTGGCGCTGCCGATCACGTTTGTGTAGTCGAGGGGAGTGCCGACGATCTGGCCATCGGGAGCGTAATTGGTGATGATTCTTTCGGGATAGCGGCTGAAGCTGTAGACGTCGAGCGGGATGTGATCGTAGAACTGGCCGTAACCGAGGCGAACCACCGTTTTTCCATCCTTAAACGGCGTCCAGGCCAGGCCCGCGCGCGGCGCAATACGCAGGCTGGATGCCAGTCTCTGGTGTTCCACGCGGATGCCGTAATCGAGCGCGAGGCGGGAATTCAGCGTCCAGTGATCCTGTGCATACGCAGTGAATTCCAGGTCGGTCCGTTTGAAAGCCCCCTGATTGGTGAAGTCGATGGTTTGCGTGAGTACGCCGAGGGCGTTTTCGATTTCGACATCACGGAACAGAAATTGTCCCCGGTCGTTCGAGACAGTGAGCGAGGTGCCGTTCTTGAACTGGTGTGTGCCGAGACGGCGCAGCGGCCGGGGCGACCAGATTTCCAGCCACTCCCGCCTGAAGGCATCGCGGCTGCGCACGCCGAAGTAGTTACCGGAATCGCCCTCCGGCGTGAGCACCATGGGCTGATCGCCCTGCGCGCCGATGAAAGTGTGGAAGCGCTGATAGGAGAGCGAGCTGTCGAGAGTGCCGTCGAGAAAGCCCAGATGGTGGGCCACGGTGGCAACATAGCTGCGCTGAGCGTAACTGGGGGTTACGGGCTGCGGATCGAAATAGTTGGGATTGACGAAGTTCGTGTGCTCCGGGCTGAAGTGCAGACTGGCATTCAGGATCTGGCGCTGCGAGGCGATGTAATCGAGCTGCGTGAAGGAGTTCACGCGCTCGTGCTTCGACACGCTGGCCGGATACTGGAGCGTCTTGTTGGGAAATTTATCCAGAAAATATTGCAGAGCCGTGATGATAAACAGGTGATCGCGGACGATGGGTCCGCCTATAACGGCGCGCGGCGTCTCATTGCGAATCCCCTCTACGTGGTAGCTGCGCACCACCACATCGGGAAATGGATCGTTCAGATCGGCATGCCATTTATCGCCGCCGCGTTTGGTCTCCACCGCGACGACGGTCTGTGTGAAGCGCCCGTACTGCGCGAGGAAGGGAGTAGTCAGCACGTTGACGGATTCAACGCTGTCGATGGGAACGGTCTGACCGAACTTGCCGGTGGCCGGGTCGGTGACATCGCTCTGGTTCACCACGAGCGAACTGCGCTCCTCGCCCGAGCCATCGAGCTTCAGTTCGCCCGTGGGCGATCGGACAATCCCGGGCACCAGAGGTAGCGTGTCGTCGACGGTGGCGGGATTGGCGGGAAGCGTTTTGACCTCGGCGGGGTGCAGTTCGTAGTTTTGCGACGCGCTTTGTGCCACCGGTACAGCCGCCGTATCGGTCACGTCTATGCTGGATTTGTTGATTTGAGGACTGAGTGTCAGGCTGATTTCAACCACACCCGGGCCGGTAATCCGGGCTGTGTCGGTTGCATTCTCGAAGCCTTCCTTGGAGGCGCGCGCGGTCCAGGAACCGCAGGCTATGTTCTCGAAATCGGCAACGCCCGTGGCCGGCGTCTGGTGCGTGACGGCGCCGGTCGAATCCGCGGTCGCAGCGGGGACCACGCGGACTTGCGCGCCATAGATCGGGGCCTCCTGGGAGTCTTTGACCAAAACTCGCAACTCACCGGGCAGGCAGGTTTGCGCACGGGCCGAGCCCGGCAGCAGCAATATTACCTGCGATAAGACGGCACAGATCGCGACCCTCACGCTACATGGTAACCCGCTCACAGTATATGATCCAGGAATGAATCGGCGTAGATTTCTTCAGACTTCGGCGGCGGGCGCACTCCTGACGGGGCGTGCGGGCGCGGATATGGATGCGGAGATTGTGGAATACGAGAAGCCCGTTTTCGATCTGCATAAGTTCTTCAGCGGGCCTGTGAAGATTGCTTCGATCGAGCTGCTGCAGTCGCGCAACCAGTTCTTTTTGCGCACGCGGTCGACCGACGGCGCTGAGGGAATCATCGAGACCAAGGATATGGCGGACTACGTGCCGATTCTGGCGCATCGCGTGGTGAAGCATTTCCTCGGCAAAGATGCGCGCGATCTGGAGCATCTTGTCGACGAGGTTTATGCCGCCGATTCCAATTACAAGCTGGCCGGGCAGGCGTTCTGGTGTCCGGTGGCGTATGTGGAGCAGAGCCTTTTCGATCTGATGGGTAAGGCTTTGAAGAAGCCGGTGGGCGAGTTGATGGGCGGCGTTTTGCGCAAGGAGATTCCAGTTTATCTCTCGGGGTCGGGGCGCGAAACCACGGCCGAGGAAGAGGTGGACATCTATGTGCGCGGCGTCGAAAATACCGGCGCGAAGGCGGTGAAATTCAAGATCGGCGGGCGCATGAGCGACAATCGCGATGCCACGCCGGGGCGCACCGATAAGATTCTGGAACTGGCGCAGAAGCTGCTGGCTCCGAAAGTGACGCTGATGGCGGATGCCAATGGGTCGTACGATGCGAAGAATGCCATTGCCATCGGCAAGCGGCTGCAGGAGATGAAGTATCTGTGGTTTGAGGAGCCGTGCCCGTGGGAGGAGTTGAGCGAGACCAAACGGGTGGCGGACGCGCTCGAGATGAAGGTGGCCTTCGGCGAGCAGGATTCGAGTCTATGGCTCTTCCAGTGGATGATCGACAACAAGGTGATGGATGTCGTCCAGCCGGATCTGAATTATAACGGCGGGTTTATCCGGGCGGCGCGGGTGGCGCGCATGGCGCGCAAGGCCAATATGTGGATCTGCCCCCACAATACGCAGACTGGCGCGGCGTCGGTCAATATTCTGCAGTTCGCGGCGACCACGCCGAATATCGGGCCGTACATGGAGTATGTGTCGCGTGGGCCGGCGCGGAAGGAGTCGTGGTATGCGCCGAATTTTGAAATTAAGAATGGCGTGATTCCGGTGCCCACGGGGCCGGGGATGGGCCTGGAGTTCGATCCGGATTTTTTGAAAAAGGCTACTGTGGTGAGCCTGGCGTAGAGAAGAAGAGCCGCGGGCCGATCGGAAATCTGCCCCACCGGGTATGATCGACTATCCTAGTCTGGTAAGCCCGAAAACCTCGTGTGTTGGGCCAGGAAACGAGCCCATGACACCTCCCTACATCAGAACCATACTTCTCGCAATCGCCGGAGCCTGCCTGCTCGCAGGGCAGAAGACTCCGAAAATAACCACACTCCCCATCACCACACCAAAGGAAGCCCTCGGCTTCAACCTCGGCGACGATTACCAGATGGCTTCCTACACGCAGCTGGAGGCTTACTGGAAGGAACTGGCCGCAGAGTCCGACCGCATGAAGCTGGTCGAAATCGGCAGGACGGGTTTTGGCCGCCCGCACTACATGGCGATTATTTCGTCGCCGGCCAACATGGCGAATCTCGCCAAATACAAAATGATTTCGCAGAAGCTGGCTCATGCCGAGGGCGTCACCCAAGAGCAGGCGCGGCAGTTAGCGAAAGACGGCAAAGCCATCGTGTGGATCGACGGCGGTCTGCACGCCAGCGAGACGGTGGGGTCGCAGCAACTGATGGAGACTGTTTATCAGCTGGTCACGCGCACCGATGCCGAAACGATGCGACTGCTGAACGACGACATCGTGCTCTGCGTGCAGGCGAATCCGGACGGCCAGGAGATTGAGGCGAACTGGTACATGCGGGAGAAGGATCCGCTGAAGCGCACCTTCGACGGTGTGCCGACGCTTTACAACAAGTACATCGGGCATGACGATAACCGCGATTTCTACATCTCGAATATGCCCGAGACCACCAACATGAATAAGCAGATGTTCATCGAGTGGTTCCCCGAGATTGTTTATAACCACCACCAGACGGGGCCGGCGGGCGCGGTGATTTTCATGCCGCCGTTTCGCGATCCGTTCAATTACAACCTGGATCCGCTGGTTCCGCTGGGCGTGGAACTGGTGGGGACGGCCATGCACAGCAGGCTGGTGGCGGAAGGGAAGGGAGGGTCGGCGATGCGCAGCGGGTCGAGCTATTCGACGTGGTGGAACGGCGGATTGCGCACCACCGGCTACTTCCACAACATGATCGGATTGCTGACCGAAATCATCGGGAGCCCGACGCCGATGGATATCTCGCTGGTTCCCGAGAAACAGTTACCGCAGGGCGACTGGCCGCTGCCGATCGCGCCGCAGAAGTGGCATTACCGGCAATCGATCGATTACGAGATCACCAATAATTACGCGGTGATGGACGTGGCTTCGCGCTATCGCGAGACGTTTCTCTTCAATGCCTGGCGCATGGGCATGAATTCCATCGAGCGCGGCAGCCGGGACAACTGGACCGTCACTCCCAAACGGATTGAAGCGCTGAAGGCGGCCGCGGCATCGGGCGGCGGCCGCGGTGGTGCTGTCCCGTCGAATCTCTACGACACAATTCTGCACGATCCGAAATTGCGCGATCCGCGTGGCTACATCGTTCCGGCCGATCAGGCGGATTTCGGCACGGCCACTAAGTTCGTCAACACGTTGCTGAAGAACGGCATCACGGTTATGAAAGCGACGGCGGCGTTCCCGGTGAATGGGAAAAGTTATCCGGCTGGGTCGTATGTCATCAAGACAGCGCAGGCGTTTCGGCCGCATATTCTCGACATGTTCGAGCCGCAGGATCACCCCAACGATTTTCGTTATCCCGGCGGTCCGCCGATTCCTCCCTACGACATCGCCGGCTGGACACTGGCGATGCAGATGGGCGTGCAGTTCGACCGCATCCTCGATGGATTCGACGGGCCGTTCGCGAAGGTGGAGGGATTGCTCGATGCGCCGGTTGCGCCGGTGACGGGCCCCGCGAATCCGGCGGGATGGTTGATCAGCCACAAGGAAAACGATTCGTTCGTGGTGGTGAACCGGTTATTGAAAGCCAGGTGCGACGTTTACTGGATCAAGGGCAACGTTCGCAATATGGGAGCGGGCGCGATCTGGGTACCCGCTTCCGCGACTGCCAGGCAGGTTATTGAAGCGGGCGCGAAGCAACCGGGCGTGGGCGCCATCGGTCTGGCCGCGGCTCCCGCGGGCGAGGCGATGAAGTTGAAGCCGATCCGCATCGGCCTCTACGATCAGTACGGCGGCCTGATGCCTGCGGGCTGGACGCGCTGGATTCTGGAACAATTCGAATTTCCGTTCGAAGTGGTTTATCCGCAGACTCTGGACGCGGGCGATCTCAGGAATAAATTCGATGTGCTGGTGTTCGTCGATGGCGCCGCGCGGCTGGGTGCGAACGGCGGCGGGCGAGGTGGGGGAGGCGGACGCGGGGGTGGGCCGCCGGAGGATCTGCCCGAGCAATACAAGGGCATGACCGGACGGCTCACAGCCGAGAAGACGATGCCGCAGATCCGGAAGTTTGTGGAATCGGGCGGGTCCGTGGTGACCATCGGCAGTTCCACCAGCATGGCGGAAACACTCGGCATTCCCGTCACAAATTACATGACCGAGATGGGCTCCGACCACAAGGAACATCCGATGCCGCAGGATAAATTTTACGTGCCGGGATCGCTGTTGAAGATCGCGGTGGATAATACCAATCCGCTGGCTTATGGGATGCCGGATCAGGTGGATGTGTTCTTCGACAGCAGTCCGGTGTTCAAGCTGGGGCCGGATGCGGCGCTGAAGCATACCACTGCCGTCGGCTGGTTTGCCGGGCCGGCAGTGCTCGACAGCGGCTGGGCGTGGGGCCAGCAGTATCTCGATGGCGGCACAGCGATTGCCGAAGCTTCGGTGGGCGAGGGCAAGGTGGTCATGTTGGGTCCCGAAGTTGCTTTCCGGGCGCAGCCGCATGGAACTTTCAAATTTCTGTTCAATGGGTTGTATCTGGGAAGCGCGGAAAACGCGGATCTGAAATAGCCGAGCGGCGGCGCCTGATACGCTTCAGGCTGTGACCGAGACTATCTGGCAAGACGACGAAGAATTGTTTTCTTCGATGCGCGAGCGGCTGTTTACTGCCGCGGTGGGGGATGTGCTCGATACCATGGGCTTCCTGCATCAGTTCCTGCCGCCGGGCATTGTCCCGCTGCGCCAGGACATGGTGGTGGCGGGACGCGCCATGCCTGTGCTCGAAGCCGATTGCTTTGGACGCGGCGATCGGCCGTTCGGACTGATGCTCCATGCCCTCGACGACTTGAAGCGGAACGAAGTCTACATTGCTTCCGGGGGCAGCCCAAGGTACGCGCTGTGGGGGGAACTGATGAGTACGCGGGCCATGCAATTGGGTGCGGCGGGCGCCGTAGTGAACGGGTACTCGCGGGATACGAGGGGAATTCTCGGGTTGGGCTTTGCAACCTTTTCGCGAGGGAGCTATGCGCAGGACCAGGGATATCGCGGCAAGGTAGTCGATTTTCGCGTCGGCATCGAGATTGAAGGGGTGGCGATTGTGCCCGGCGATATTGTGTTCGGCGATGTGGACGGGGTATTGATCATTCCCCGGGATGCGGCGCGCGAGGCGATCTCAAAAGCGCTCGAAAAGGTGAGCAGGGAAAGCGCCGTGCGTACCGCTATTGTGAACGGGATGAGTACAGTTGAAGCCTGTGAGAAATTCGGCGTCATGTGAATCGCCGTTTTCTTTGGCGCAACAATTGCAAGGTGTGTGCCCGGAGGCATCACACAAGATGTTGCACTGGTCACTGGTATTTCTGATCATCGCTCTCATTGCGGGAGCGCTGGGCTTCTTCGGGATCGCCGGCACGGCTGCGGGGATCGCGAAAATATTGTTCTTTGTCTTCCTGGTGCTGTGGCTGGTCGGCTTTGTTTCCAGTCGCCGATCTATCTAACGCCCGAACCTGGGCGTCGACTGGTCTCAGGCGATGTCGACGCCCATCGAGCGGGCCGTGCCTTTTACCGATCGAATGGCGGCATCGACGTCGAAGCAATTCAGATCTGGCATTTTGATCCTGGCAATTTCCTCGATCTGCTGTTGGGTAATTTTTCCCACCTTCGATTTGTGAGGTTCCGCCGAGCCTTTGGCGATGCCGACAGCTCGTTTGATCAACACCGGAACCGGCGGCGTTTTGGTGATGAAGGTGAACGAGCGGTCCGAGAAGATCGTGATCACCACGGGGATGATGAGCCCCTCCTGATCCTTCCCCGACGTCTTAGCATTGAACGCCTTGCAGAACTCCATGATGTTGACGCCTTGGGGGCCTAGAGCCGTTCCCACAGGCGGGGCGGGGGTGGCTTTTCCAGCCGGAATTTGCAGCTTCACCTGCCCTGTAATTTTTTTTGCCATAATGCCTTTCGTTTAAACCTTTATTCAGAACCGCTGCCTTGCGGTCGCGGCTCGGTACCTATGAACTCTTTTCAACCTGCAGGAACTCCAGCTCCACTGGCGTGGCGCGGCCGAAGATCGTAACCAGTACACGCAGCGTGTTGCGCTCTGCATTGATCTCGTCCACCTTGCCCTGGAAGTTCGCGAAGGGACCGTCCACGATGCGCACCACTTCGTTCTTTTCGAACGTCATGCGCGGCCGCGGGCGCTCGGCGGCAGTAGTCTGCCGGTACAGCATCTTGTTGATCTCGTCCGCACTGAGCGGCACCGGCGTCTGGCCGCCGCCGACAAAGCCCGTGACGCGCGGGGTATCTTTGACGCGGTGCCAAAGCTCGTCGTTCATATCCATCTGCACCACGACGTAACCGGGATAGAGCAGGCGTTTGCTGGTGACCTTCTTGCCATTGCGCAGCTCCACGACTTCCTCTTCAGGGATCAGAATCTGGCCGATCTGTTCGCCAAATCCGAAGGCGTCGGCGCGCGTACGCAACGATTCCGCCACTTTACGTTCGAAACCGGAATAGGTGTGAATGATGTACCAGTGCTTGGTTTCTTCGGGGATGGCTTCAGCTTCAGGAACCGCTTCGGCGGATGCAACTTCCTCCGGCGCCGCGGTTTGTTCGGGCGCGAAATCGTGCGCTGCGTCGTGCTCTTCGGGAATGTAATCTGGTTCCGGCATGGGTTTATCTACTTCACCAGAAACTGGTAGGCGCGCTGCACGGTGTTCTGGAGGATCTTATCGATAATCTCGAAATACAGGGCGAAAGCGAAGACGCTCAGGATCACCACGAGCGTGGTTGATTCAACCTGCTTGCGGCTCGGCCACGTTACACGCCGCATCTCGGCCCTGACGTCCGTCAGATACTCGCGCGTACTCTCCAACCAATTCGACTTTTTAACTTCCAGTTCGGCCGCCATGGCTTTCACTTCGCTCTTCTTAAAATTTTAACGGGATTCTGGCAGGGGCGGAGGGATTCGAACCCCCAAAGGCGGTTTTGGAGACCGCTGGTTTACCGTTAGCCTACGCCCCTGTCTAACGCTCTTGAGGAGAGTCCGTACTCCAGTTTACCTTATTACTTCGTTTCCCGATGCGGCCGGTGCTTGCGGCAGTGCGGGCAGAACTTTTTCATCTCCAGACGCTCGGTGGTCGTCTTCTTGTTTTTGGTATTGGTGTAGTTCCTGTTTTTACATTCCTGGCACTGGAATGTGATGATTTCTCTTGGCATCTGTATAGCTCCGTTTTAATCCAGAATCTCGCTGACCGTACCCGCGCCGACGGTCCTGCCGCCCTCGCGGATCGCAAATCGTAAACCCTTGTCCATGGCAACGGGAGTGATCAGCTCAACTACCAGTTGCACGTTGTCGCCGGGCATCACCATTTCCGTTCCTTCGGGCATCTCGGCAACGCCCGTCACGTCCGTGGTGCGGAAATAAAACTGCGGCCGATATCCCTTAAAGAAGGGCGTGTGTCGCCCGCCTTCTTCTTTCGAAAGCACGTAAACTTCGCCCCTGAACTTTTTGTGCGGCTTGATGGAACCCGGCTTGGCGATCACCTGCCCGCGCTCGACATCGTCTTTATCGACGCCACGCAGGAGTAAGCCCACGTTATCGCCCGCCCGCCCCTCATCGAGCAGCTTCTTGAACATCTCGACCCCGGTTACCACCGTCTTGCGGGTGTCGCGGAAGCCGACGATTTCCATATCTTCGCCGACCTTGCAAATACCTTGCTCGATACGGCCGGTCACCACCGTGCCACGGCCCTGTATGGAGAAAATATCTTCGATCGGCATCAGGAACGGCTTGTCCATCACGCGCTGCGGAACGGGGATGTAGCTATCGACCGCTTCCATCAACTCGTCGACCGTCTTTTCCCACTCCGCTTCGCCGTTCAGAGCGCCCAGCGCCGAGACGCGAACCACGGGCAGATCGTCGCCGGGGAACTGGTAGGACTTGAGCAGTTCGCGAACTTCGAGCTCGACGAGGTCGAGCAATTCCGGATCGTCCACCATGTCGACCTTATTCATGGCGACGACGATGAAAGGCACACCCACCTGACGGGCCAGCAGGATGTGCTCGCGGGTCTGGGGCATGGGGCCGTCGGTAGCCGCGACGACAAGAATCGCGCCATCCATCTGGGCCGCGCCCGTAATCATGTTCTTGATGTAGTCGGCGTGGCCGGGGCAATCGACGTGGGCGTAATGCCGTTTGGCCGTTTCGTATTCGACGTGCGAAGCCGCGATGGTGATGCCGCGGGCTTTCTCTTCCGGCGCGTTATCGATCGAATCGAAAGAACGGAATGAGACTTTGGGGTTATGTTTCCCGAGCACTTTGGTGATGGCCGCCGTCAGCGTGGTCTTGCCGTGATCGATATGGCCGATGGTGCCGATATTGACGTGCGGCTTGCTGCGGTCGAACTTCTCTTTGGCCATGTCTTTCGAAAACCTTCAAACGGGGAAAAAACTGGAGCCGTTGACCAGGATTGAACTGGTGACCTCGTCCTTACCAAGGACGCGCTCTACCAACTGAGCTACAACGGCTCATACAAAAAAGCTGGTGGACAGGGGAGGATTCGAACCTCCGTAGCTCGCAAGGAGCGACAGATTTACAGTCTGTTGCCATTAGCCGCTCGGCCACCTGTCCGGGGTAACAATTTCAATAGCTTAGCAAACTCGCTCGGAACGTGACCTGCTCGATTGGGCTATTGTTGGACGAGCGTCTTTTCGGACGCCAGCCCGCAACTGTTAATCATACCTCATTGGGCAACGCCGCCGGAAACTGTCGCGTCGCGTGGGGCAGGTCCGACCCGGTACGCACACGAAAAGACTGGTCTCGTCCGGACAAGGTCATCCATGCGGCTGCGCCAACGGTCAAAACCTGCGACGATTGGTTGGCAATCAGCCTCCGCGGGAGGGTCCGAAGCTGGTGGAACGCCGACCAAAGGTTTTTCAACGGTACCGGGTCAAGCTACTTCGAGCATGTCCGCCGAGTGGGATGGTTCGGGAATCGGATCGCCATCCTCACGCATAGCCCGGAGGTGCGCTTCAATAGCTTCGGTCATTCGGTTTCGCGTTTGTTCCAACGTCTGCCCCGTGGCAATGCAGCCCGGCAAATCCGGCGCGTACGCGCTGTACCCAGTGGCCGTTGGTTCGTAGATCACAGCGTACTTGTTCATTTGAGCGTCCCCGGCGCAACCTCGTCGGACGGATGGCCGTTAACCGTAACCTGCCGGGTTTCGTCATGTGAACGAACTGCTGCCGGTGGCTGCCCTTTGTGTTCTTGAGCTTCCACCCATCCAGGTCCCGAACCTTCATAGATACACCTTTAACGTGACGTCCCCGGTGGGAGAGCTGGCACGGGCGGCTCAAAAAGAGGCCTGCCGCGCCGCCTACTTCATTATTATGTATTCTTCAGTGGAAACATTGCGCGACATTTGACACACTATGTGTTTTGGGAAATGGCGGGGCCGGCCTGTTTTATGTCGAATGCCATTAGAACTCGTCGTGTGGGATACTGTCGCGAAGACACAGGGGTGTCTGTTTCCGGGGGAAACTTATGGGCTTTAGAGGTTGGGCGGCGTAAGATGTTGAATTCCCAAGGCGTCTCCTGGCGATTTCCTGCCCGCATGGCAGAAGCGGGAACACCATGAGAAGCCGGGTTTTCGGGCGATTTCCCAGCATCGCTCTGGCGCTTCTTTTCGCTGTCTCGGTCATCTCCGGTGCAAACTTACCCGATTCGACTACCCCGTTCAGCGTGCTCGACGCAAATGGCGCGCGCGGGCCGGTGCCGTTTCCTCATAAGATCCACGAAGGAGTGGTGAATCCCGACGCTTCCTTTCCCCACCATGTCGCGGAGGGCGATAGTTGCGCCGGATGCCACCATACCGTGAGTTCGATAACTTCGACCACGCAGTACCAGGCATGTTCCACGTGCCATGGACCGGACGGGCGGCAGGGCAATCCGGCCGACCGGGAAGGGATCGAACTCAGTGGCCGCGAGGTCGCGCACCGAGCCTGCATCGGCTGCCATCGCGCCACCGCGGCGGTAACGCCGAGCGTCTTCAAGAACAATGTCACCTGGACGCGGTGCGGCGAATGCCACGAGCCGACGCTCAGAGCGCCGGCCGTACAAGCCACCCAGCCGCCGGTATTTTTAACGTCCACCTCAACCACCCCTGCGCCTTCCGTCGTGCCTGGCGCGATTGCACCGGACACCGCTCCCATGAATCGCTGGGACGTCAACCCGCCGATGCGCCACGAAGGCCCCTGGTACGACCCCTACCATCAGAATCCACTAAAAGGCGATCTGCCCTTGAACGATGGCTCGCACTTCCTCAGCATTTCGGCCGAAAGCGAAAGCCTTGGAGTCCAGCGTCAAACCACCGGAACCTGGAGTCCCACCAACGGGGGCACAAACCTGCTCGAGCGCGGCAACCAGTGGGCGTTCCGCGAGAACCTGCTGCTGACGTTCGATCTCTCGTCGAAATCCACCGCGTTCCGTCCCGCTGCCTGGCGCGTGTCGTTCACGCCGGCATTCAGCTTCAATTTCCTGCGTACACAGCGCGCCGGTATTCCGTTCGAAGACGTGGCGAAGGGACTGGATCGCAGGAAGGCCTTCGCCACCGTGCAATCGTTCTTCGCGGACTTCCGTCTGGGCGACACTCCCAAAGTATTCCCGTTCCTGCATGCGGACGAAGGCATCCGCGGCGACAGCCCTTATTTCGATTCCACTTCGGTGCGCTTCGGCATTCAGCCGTTCGTCAGCGATTTCCGCGGTTTCATTTTCAACGATACGAATCTGGGTGCGCGTGTGTTCGGCAATGCCTCGGCCAACCGTTACCAGTTCAATCTGGCGGGCTTCAGCATGCTGCAAAAAGATGTAGATAGCGAGTTGAATACCTGGCTGTCGCGCGGCCAGACCGTTGTAATCGGCAATATCTACCGGCAGGATACTTTTCTGCCCGGCTACACGATGCAGTTCAGCTTCCACTACAATCACGATCGCGGCGGGGTTTATACGGATCAGAACGGCTTCGTCGACAGGCCGGCGCCGGCCGATCTCGACGCGGTTTATTTCGGCTGGGCGGGCGAAGGCCATCTGGGCCGGCTGAACCTGACACACGCTCTCTATCAGGCGGTGGGGCGCGACGGCCACAACCTGATCGCCGACCGGCCGGTAACCATCAATGCGCAGTTTGGAGCGGTGGAGGCTTCGGTCACCGAGGACTGGATTCGTTTCAAAGCCGGATTCCTGTATGCGTCAGGCGACAGCAAACCTTACGACGGCACCGCGCGCGGCTTCGACGCAATCATGGATATGCCGGATTTCGCGGGCGGCCGTTTCAGCTTCTGGAATGCGCAGCCGCTGCGTCTGGTGCGCACCGAGTTTAATCTCGACTCGCAGAATAGTTTGCTGCCATCCATGCGCAGCAATAAATTCGCCGGCGTATCGAACTTCGTCAATCCCGGCCTGATTCTCTACAACGCCGGATTCGATGCCGATCTCAAGCCCAAGGTGCGCTTCGTGGCGAACTGGAATTACGTGATGTTCGACCACACACAGCCGATTTCGGCAGTTATCGGGGTGAATAACATCAGCACCAAAATCGGGCTCGACAATGGTTTTGGCTTCCGCATCCGGCCGCTGCTGAACGAGAATTTTACGATCGATACCGGCTATTCATTTCTGTTTTCCGGCGAAGGCATCAGGCAGATTTACGGCGGCACGGGCCAGGCGGGCGCGGTCTTGCATGCGGTGTTCCTGAGGATCAGGTTGGTTTATTAATGGCATACAGATTACCGATTGTCGCGGCCGTGCTTGCTATCGGGATTGGCGCCGTGCTGATTCGCGGGCAGGCCCCCGAGCAGCAGCCGGTGGCTACCGAAGCTATGGCCCGCAGCGCTGGGTGTCTCAGCTGCCATCTGGGTATCGAGGACATGCACAACGGCAAGGTGCCGCTGGCGTGCGTCGATTGCCATGGCGGCAATGCGTCGTCGACTGTGCCTGCCGGGGCTGCAAAGGGCTCGGAGGCATGGCTGGCAGCCAAACGCGCGGCTCATATTGCGCCACGATTTCCCGACAGCTGGCCCACCTCGGGCAATCCGCAGCGGACCTATACTTTGCTGAATCGCGAAAGCCACGAGTTCGTGCGCTTCGTGAATCCGGGCGACTTGCGCGTGGCGAATCAGACGTGCGGGAGCGCCGGTTGCCATGGCACGGACGTTCACAATGTCGGTCGCAGCATGATGACCACGGGCGCCATGCTGTGGGGCGCGGCAACTTATAACAATGGCGCGTATCGCGTGAAGAATTATCGCTTCGGCGAAAGCTACGACAGCGCGGGCCGGCCGCAAAAGCTGGTCGCCGACACGCCGGTTACGCCGGAACAGACGCGCACCAAGGGCATCCTGCCATTCCTTGAACCGCTGCCGCACTGGGAGATCTCGACACCCGGCAATATCCTGCGCGATTTCGAAGCCGGCGGCAGGCGTCCGCCCGAGGTCGGCCAACCGGCGCCCGAGGAAACACCCGGCCGGCCCACGCAGAATCTGCTCAGCTCGCGCGGCCTCGGCACCAACCTGCGCACGGACCCGGTATTTCTGGGGCTGACGAAGACGAGGCTGTTCGATCCGCTGCTTTCCTTCCTCGGAACCAACGATCAGCCAGGGGATTACCGTTCGAGCGGCTGCACGGCGTGCCATGTGATTTACGCCAACGATCGCGACCCGATGCATTCCGGGCCTTACGCCGCGGCCGGCCATGACGGCTTCAGCATGTCCGGCGATCCCATGATTCCGAAGAACGAGTCGGGACATCCCATCCGGCATCAATTCACGCGCGCCATTCCTTCGAGCCAGTGTGTGGTCTGCCACATGCACCCGGGAACGCTGGTGCTGGCCAGCTATTACGGAGTCACCTGGTGGGATCTCGAAACCGACGGCCGCGTCATGTACCCCGCCCAAACGAAGCATCTGACGCCGGGGCAGGTGCAGGCAATACAGGAGCGTAATCCCGAGAGCTCGGCGCTCAAAGGCCTGTGGGGCGACGTTAATTTTCTCGATAAGATTTATTCCGAAATCAATCCGAAGCTGCAGCACACGCAATTCGCCGATTTCAACGGCCACGGCTGGGTCTATCGCGCGGTGTTCAAGCAGGACCGCAAAGGCACCATGCTGGATGTCGACGGCAATCCGCTGCCCAGGCCGCCGACGGCCGCGGAGATGCAGAAAGCCGTCAGCGGCGAAGCGCAGCCCGGTCTGCCGGTGCACCTTAAAGACATCCACATCGAGAAGGGCATGCAGTGCGTGGATTGCCATTTCCGCAACGACAGCCATGGGAACGGAAATCTGTATGGAGAGCCGCGCGATGCCATCGAAATCGATTGCGTGGATTGCCATGGAACGATATCGAAGCGCGCCGACCCGAGTTCGCTCAATGCCCGCACCAGCGCGGCGGCCGGCGGCAACCCCATGCTCAATTACCGGACCGTGATTCCGGTGGACGCGAAACTGAACAGCTCAGTGCTGGGCAAGGATCGCTTCTTTAATAAAGACGGCAAGGTCTTTCAACGCTCGGCCATGGACGAAGGCAAGGTCTGGGAAGTCGTGCAGGTGAAGGATTCCATCACGCCGGGAAATCCGCATTACAACGAGAAGGCGCGCCTCGCAAAAACTATCCTGCGCGACGGCAAGACGTGGGGATCGGCGCCGGGCGACGAGAAGATGCTCGCGCATTCGAATGCGAACATGACTTGTTACGCGTGCCACACTTCGTGGACGCCGAGTTGCTTCGGCTGCCATCTTCGCCAGCAGGCCAACAAGAACACCCCGATGCTGCACTACGAGGGGGCGCAAACGCGCAACTGGACGTCCTACAACTTCCAGACCCTGCGAGACGACGTCTTCATGCTGGGCCGGGATGGCACAGTTACGGGGAATCGCATCGCCCCATTGCGCTCTGCCTGCGCCGTGATGGTGAGCTCCCAGAACGCCAATCGCGAATGGATTTATTCGCAGCAGCAGACCATCTCGGCCGAAGGTTATGCGGGGACGGCGTTCTCGTCGCACTTCCCGCACTCGGTCCGCACAAAGGAAACCAAGACCTGTACGGATTGCCATGCGGCGGCTGGGAAAGACAACAACGCCTACATGGCGATGGTGCTGGCGCAGGGCACTAATTTCTACAACTTCATCGGACGCTACGCCTATGTCGCGAGCGGCAAGGGCGGCTTCGATGCTGTAGCCGTTACTGAGCACGACGAGCCGCAGGCGGTCTACGGCAGTACGCTGCATCAGATCGCCTATCCGGAAGATTATCGGGATCACGAAAAGCGCGGCGGCGCGCTCAAAGAGGCGTATCATCACTCAGCGAGCATTCCGGCGCTCGGCGATGCCGAGGTACTCGATCTGCAGCTGCGCGGCGAATATATCTATGCGGCCATGGGCAAAGGTGGCTTCCGGATTTTCGACGTTGCCAACATCGATCACAAGGGCTTTTCGGAACGCATCGTGACCGCGTCGGTATCGTCGATGGGCCAGAGCCTGGTGGTGCCAACGAAGTATGCGATGTCGGTAGCTTCGCCGTCGACGCTGGCTGTGGACCCGACGCGCAGTCATCTGAAGGAGAACGAAGAAGCGGCCAATCGGAACGACCCACAGCCCATCCCGCTGGTCTACGCGTTCCTCTACGTGGCAGATCGCGAAGAAGGTTTGGTTGTCGTGGGCGATCCGAAGAAGGGCGTGGGTACGCTGCTCGATGGCAATCCCAATAATAATTTTCTGCGCCGCGCGCTGGCGTGGAATCCCGGCGGCATTCTGAAAGGCGCCAATCATATCTCGGTCGCGGGCAGGTATGCCTACATCACGGCCGATGCCGGCATGGCGATCGTCGATCTGGACAATCCCGCCGCTCCCAAGCTGGCGGCGATGGTAGGGTCCCCGGTGCTGCGCCAGCCGCGCGATGCGCAGATTCAATTCCGCTACGCCTTCGTGACCGACGCGGACGGCATGAAGGTCATCGATATCACCGATCCGCACAAGCCGGTGCCTGTGGCGAATGCCCTGGTGCCGCTCGCCGATGCGCATCGTATGTATCTGGTGCGCACTTACGCTTACATCGCGGCGGGCAAACAGGGCCTGGCGATCGTCGATATCGAACATCCCGACCACCCGCGCCTGGTTCAGACGTTCAATGCGGGCGGCAAATTAAATGACGCGCGCGACGTGAAGGTGGGGATGACCAACGTCAGCCTCTTCGCATATGTCGCGGATGGCGCCAACGGACTGCGTGTGGTGCAGCTGACTTCGCCCGAATACACGCCGGGAAACATGGGTTTCAGTCCCACGCCCGATCCGCATTTGGTTGCCACGTATCAGACGCACGCTCCGGCAGTAGCGGTTTCCGAAGGTCTGGATCGCGATCGCGCAGTGGACGAAAGTGGGAATCAGCTTTCCGTATTTGGCCGGCGCGGCGCGCGTCCCTTCAATGGAAATGAGATGCAGCGCATGTATCTGAAACCCGATGGGACGCAGTGGTCGGTTCCGGAGATTCGCTCGGATGCCGATATTCGGCGGGCGTACGGTCAGCCCACGGGAGGACAGTAGAAGTGGCTGCCGCCCTGCTCCCCATGGTTCTGGCGTTCCTGCTGGCCGCCGGTAATCCGGGAGATTCTTTGGTACTGGATCGCGAGGGACATCAGGGCGCGGTTGCCTTCGATCATGTGGCGCACGTAAAAGCTCCGCATGATCCGCAGTCGGCGCATCCGGCCCCGGCAACGGCCACGTGTGCGGGGTGCCACCATACCACTGACGGCAAGGGCGTGATTCAGCTGGTGAAGTGCGAAGGCTGCCATGGCCCCGAAGGCGATCCGCGCAATCCGCAGAGCCTGGCGTTCGACGAAGAGAATCGCAAGACGGCGTTTCATGAGATGTGCATCGGGTGCCACGCAAACCTTGCAAAGGCGGCAGGTGCAACCTCGAATATTCGCACCGGGCCGGTCGACTGCGCCGATTGCCATAAGGCGAACGCGAGGGCAGGGAACTGATGCGCCCGGCACTGGCCTTCCTGGGACTGGCAATTGCGTTGGCGCCTCTGCGGGCGGCTACTTTCGGCGCGTCCGCGGCCTATTCGCATCTGCATCCGAAACATGTGGGTATCGAATGCCACGAATGCCACGCGCTCGAATCGAACCAGGCGGACATTCATAAGATGCCCGGCCACGCGGCCTGTGTGGGTTGCCATAATTTTGCCACCGAGGCAGTGAAGCGAGCCGATGCTTATTGCGGGGAATGCCACACGTCGCTCAAGGCTTCGACTGATCATCCGTCGCTGTACGATTTCCCCAGGCAACACAGCAGCCACGATTTCGGCGATCTTTTCTCGCATGTCGCTCACAAGAATGCGGGTGCGGCAACGCGATGCGGGGCGTCGGAAAGTACATCGGGATCTGCGTCTCAGTCGCAATGCGCCGATTGCCATGCGCCACTGAAATCCGCCACGAAACAGCCGGATAAGCAGATGGAGGCCAGCCATACTTTCTGCTTCGCCTGCCACTGCGATAGTCCACGCGGATACAGCGCAGCGCAGAAGAATCTCAACCCCAGCCGCAACGATTGCGCGGTTTGTCATGTGGGCCATGAGGCTCCGCTCACGGTGTTCGCCGATGTCAAAGATTTCCGGCATGCCGATCATATCTTTGACACGAGGCCACGCAAGAAGAATGCCGGGCCGGTTTCTCACGATCCCGATGTGCTGTGCGTGGAGTGCCATCGAACAGCGGCGGAATCGCGACAACTGAGCGATATCCGGCCACCCGCGGCGGCGACGTGCGCTTCCTGCCACACCGGAAAAGTCGGCTTGCCCGATCCTCTGGAGCAAAGGCCATGAGGTCCTGGTTCACGTTGTTCGCGGCCATTGCTCTGGTGTCCTGCGGAGAGCACGCAGAAATGCCGGCTCCCGCTCCGTCGGTTACGATCACCCCTGCGAAGCGCACCGAAAAGCCGGTTTTCGATCACCGCCTGGCGGAGCACGCCAAGGTGGCCTGTGAAAGCTGTCATGCACGCAGCCTCGATAATCTCACTGGCGTCGAGCCGCAGCGCCCGCCTCATACCGCCTGTTCCGATTGCCACTCGTCGGAGAATTATCTGAATGCATCCACCACGGAGCCTCTTTGCGCCACCTGCCATCCGGCTCGACAAATCCTCGATGCCTCGCTCAAGACGCAGGTATTGCCGTTTCCCAATCAGCTGCATCAGTTTGGTGTGCGCGCGTTCTCGCACCGCGATCACATGGACGACGCGAAAATGTCGCCTGCCCCCGCCGGCTACGGCTGCGCCTTTTGCCATGCCAGCGGCGCCAGTCTCGCGGCCAAAACGTTCCCGGCGCACGCCGAATGCTACTCATGCCACGTCCATCAGGCGGGCCAGAAGTTCGGGCGCTGCCAGGATTGCCACGCCCCCACCGGTGAATCGCTGGTCTTCGCGCACGACGAGGGCACCGCAACCCGGGATTACAATTTCCTCCACTCCGGGCACACCAAACACAAAGATGGAATGGCCATCGCCTGTGCCACCTGTCATAATTTAACGGCCGAAGCGCCGAAAGTTTCCGATATAGCTCGCCTCGAACCGACGCGCGGCGAACAGCATAAATCCGCCTGCTGGGGCACATGTCATATCCAGAAGGAAGAAACACGGTGCGGGAAATGTCACGTCCGCGGCGTGCCGCTTGCGGTCAAAACTTCATAGCGTATGCCAAAGGAAATCCAGAGCCGACGTGAAGTCCTCCGCGCCATCGAAAAGGCGCCGCCTCTCGAAGATCTGCTCGAGATGCACGATGGCCACTACGAATACGAGCTCGATCTGGAAGTATGCGTATACGGTCGGAACTACCACGGCAAGCAGGTCGGCCCTTATATCAAGCTGCTGGCCTGGGAGCCTGGCGAGACGATCATCAAGCAGGGAGATTGGGGCGGCAACACGTTTTACATCGGAGTGGATTACGAGCTGGACGTGTTTATCAAGACGCCGGACGGAGGAGAACTGCGCGTGGCCTCAATTCCGCAAGGCTCGCAGTTTGGCGAGATGTCGGTTTTGGCGGGCGTGCCGCGCGCGGCAACGGTCAAGGCGCCGGAAGAGAAAGGCGCCCGCGTTTTAGAGATCCAGCGGCCCGCTCTGCGCCTGCTGCGCAAGATACCGTTCTTTCGCGACAGCCTGGACGCAGTCTACACGAAGCACGGCAAGATGGCCGCCTTCCAGCGCATGAGGATCCCGCTGGGCGTAAGCGAGGCGATGCTGAGCCCGCAAAATTCTGGTCTGTCGCGGTTTCAGGTTTTCTCGAAAAACCACGTGCTGGCCGACGAAGGTTCGCCTATCGAGGAACTGTATGTCATCAAGGAAGGCTGGCTGCGCCGAACCACGGCCGAGGGCCGCCGCGATTTTCTGGGTCACGGCTACTGCTTTGGGCTGGAAGGCGGGGTTTGGCCCTATACGGTTACGCTGCTTTCCCGTACGGAGCTGCTGAGCATCCCGCTCGATGGATTGCGTCACGTGCCCGCTATTCGGGATAGGCTGTTGGGGGAACTGAGCGCTTTCGCGGCTCCGGAGATGGGCGGTGGTCTGGCCATTCCGCCGGAAAACCGTACTCAGGTGGCCGCGTCTCAGGCACGGCTGATTACCACGGGTCTGGTGGATGCCACCAACCTGTTGGTGATGGATATGAAGCTATGCGTGCGCTGCGGCCGTTGTTCCATGGCTTGTCACGAGATTCATGGCCAGTCCCGGCTGGTGCGGCACGGTATCGCGGTGGAACGCCTGGTAACGCCCACCAGTTCAACCGTCCAGGCGGTGCTGGCGCCGATGGCCTGCATGCACTGTCAGGATCCGGAATGCCTGACGGGCTGCCCCACCGGAGCCATCGGGCGTTTTGGCGACGGGCAGGTCGATATCAATACAAAGACTTGTATCGGCTGCGGCGATTGCGCGGTGAACTGCCCTTATAACGCCATCTCGATGGTGATGCGCTCTCCCAAGCCGGCGCCGGTTCTGACCAGGCGCCAGCAATTGGAAGAACTGGTGCAGATCCGCCCCGCGCCTCTTCCGCCGGCAGTCGAGCCTACGGAGGACTTGCTGGCCGTGAAATGCAACCTGTGCCACGGAACCACGCTGAATCCTCCGGGAAGCAAAACGCGGGCTTACAGTTGCGAGGAGAATTGCCCGACCGGGGCGCTCGCCCGCGTCAGCCCGCGGGATTATTTCGACGAAATCACCATAATCGAAGGCACCGCGTATCCTCGGGAGAAAACCAGCGGCCGCAACATCCATCGATCCGATCCGCCGGCGCGAAAGATTCATCTGGCGGCCATCTCGATTGTTCTGATCACGGTTCTGGCGGCGGTTTTCGGGCTGATGCGCTTTGGCTTCAACGGCGTGTTCGCGGGTGTCTTTACCATACGCTGGGTAACGGGAATCGTCGGGCTGGTGGGAATTGCAGGGACTATGTTGTATCCGCGGCGGCGGCGCATCTTCAAAAGGAGGGCCGGTCCGCTGCGCTATTGGCTGCTCGGCCACATTTATCTTGGCGTGCTGGGCGCCTTCATGATTCTGCTGCACGGGGGAACCAGAAGCGGCGGAGCGTTGACAACCGTGCTCGCCATCTGTTTCGATCTGGTGATCCTGACGGGATTGTGGGGACTCTTCTGCTATCAGATTGTCCCGGGCTGGCTGATCGCCCTCGAGCCGGGCACTCCACTGCTGGCGGAAGATCTGCGGCGGCGCTATCACGAGCTCGAAACGCAGGTGGCCGAAATCCTTGCCGCAGCCAGTGAGCCGGCAAACAAGGCGATGCAGACCGCCATTCGCCGATTATCGTCCTGGCATTTCCTGCTGCGCCAATTCACTCTGCGGGAGCCACTGGAGAATATGAGCGCCGACGTGCGCCGCGATTTCGCCGAATCCAGAGCGCAGCTTGCCGACCCCAAAGACCGGCAGCGGATGGACCGGCTGACGGATTCTCTTACATCGCTGCGCCGCCTGGATGCTCTGCGCTACCTTCACGGGACGCTGAAGTCGTGGCTGCTTCCGCATGTCATTGCGACTTCGCTCATGCTGGCGCTGCTGGTAGTTCACATTTTCCAGGTGGTATACGGAATCCGATGA
Organism: Terriglobia bacterium; assembly: GCA_963719785.1. Taxonomy (GTDB): domain Bacteria; phylum Acidobacteriota; class Terriglobia; order Bryobacterales; family Bryobacteraceae; genus BOG-234. The sequence continues at coordinate 6,201 of CAVRCX010000008.1, read as the reverse complement.
CGACACCCACGGGACTATTTCGCATCAAGCGTCTGGACCGCGCCGTAAACGATGTCCGCATTGAGAGCGACGGTCTCACCATCGGCCGTCTGCCGGGCAACGAACTCGTGCTCAATCATCGCGGGGTCGACGAAACGCACGCCGGCATCAAGATGATCGAGGGACGTTACTGGATTTTCAACCTGTCCAGTAACAACGGCATTATTCTGAACCGGAAGCTGGTCGAGCGGAAGGAGATCCTCAATGGAGACTCCCTGCAGATCGGTCCCTTCCTGCTTCGTTTCGAAATTGAGCCAGGCGTTCTCGATATCACGGTGGAAGTGGCCGCGGGCTGGGTAAGCGAGGACGCCAGCCCGAGCACGGAGGGCGCCGATCTTCCGGAGGCCTTGTCGCTTGAAGTGTTCTGGGACAAGCGAAAGCGCGAATCGGGCAAAATTACCGATGAGACCGTTTTGAATCCCAAGGGCACGCGTAAGCTTGGCAAGGCGCTGGCCTGCTGGGCGCCCACCCTCGATCTGCAGCAGCCCTGGCGCTGGGGTTGGTTCATCTGGGGCGGTCTGGCGGCACTGCTTTTCGGGCTCAGCGCGCTGGCCGCATGGCACGGGGCGTATTCACCGGGCGAACTGGCTTCTCCCCACAAGGCTGCGACGCTGGCCAACCATACGATAGCCACGCGCGCGGCGGCCGGAGCCTGTTCCACGTGCCATTCGCCACTGGCTTCGATGGACAACCAGTGTTTATCCTGCCATCGCGTGGCGGAATTTGCCGAGGCAATTTCACCGGCGCACGCGAAAGCAGGCATGACGTGCGCCAGTTGCCATCGCGAGCACAGCGGAGCCGATCCGCGCGCTGGATTGATGACCGATGGCGTATGCCTCAATTGCCATACCGATAACGCGCCGGTAAAAGAAGGGCATCGCGCGGGTGCGGTGCTGGGCGCGCCCCATCCGGTGACGAAAGGCTATCCGGTAGTGAACGGCGCGTGGAAATGGAAGGGACTCAGCGCTGCCGTCTGGAAGGCCAAGGGACTCCCGGAATCCTGGGCACGGCGTCCCGCGTCCGAGCAGTTCCATGCGGTGCATCGTGCTGTGCATATACCCGCCGCCGGCAAAGGCCGCATGGATTGCGATGTCTGTCACGGCGCGGGAACTCCGAAGAAAGAAGACCGGCCCCTGGCGCTGCTCGCATCCTGCGGCGCGTGCCATGTTTCCTCCGGACCCGAGGCGGCATCGAGCGCGGGGTGCGTCAGTTGCCATCCGCCGCATGGTTCGACTCGCGAAGCTGAGACTGTGCTCTCCGGAGTACACGGCGATTTCCGGCTGTTGCACCAGCAGGCGGAGGCGGAACGAGCGGCTCTTATTCACACCGCGCCGACGCCGTTAAAGGCGGTGGCCGCACGGGTCGGCGGGCTGCCATGGGTGGGCTGGATCGGCATGCTGTTTGTGCCCGCCATCGTTTCATTTGTCGTTCTTTCTCAGACCAGAACGCGCCTGCGTTCGACCTTGGCCGCCGTGCAGTCTGAGGCGCGCCCTGTGGTTTCCGAGAACGCGCGGGATACCGGGCCGCGCTATCCGCATCCGGTGGTCGATCCTCTCCTCTGTATCGGGTGCCATGCCTGTGTCGACGCCTGTCCGCACGACGTCCTCGCCATTGTGAACGGCATCTCCACTCCGGTAGCGCTCGATCAGTGCATGGAGGATACGGCGTGCATGGCCGAATGTCCTACCAATCCGAAGGCCTGCATCGTGGTGAATACCTTGAAGAAGGTGCCGCCACGCAAGGTGCCCAAGCGCAATCAGAAGTACCTGACGGACGTCCCGGGCATCTACCTCATCGGCGACGTTTCCGGTATCCCGCTGGTGAAGAACGCCATCAATGAGGGCGTTCAGGTGGTCCAGTACATTGTCGAGGACCTTCAGGCAGAAGCGCCCGCGCCCGGCATCGGTTGCGACGTCGCGATCATCGGCACGGGACCGGCGGGCTTCTCGGCCGCGGCATCCGCCAGCGAGCGAGGGCTCACGTATCTGGCTCTTGAAGCCGGGCGGCTCGCCAGCACCATCAGGAACTATCCCGCAGGCAAATACGTTTTCTTCAAACCCGACACCGTGACCGTGAAAGGTCCGGTGCCGCTTCCAGGAGTGGGCGGTAAAAAGGAAGAGCTGTTGCGCATGTGGGACGACCTGGCCAAGGGCCTGCAGGTTCGCGAACTGGAGCGCTGCACCGCCATTAAACCGATCGCCGGCGGTTTCGAGATCACCACTCAGGGTGAGGCGGGGCAGGGGCAGAACGTATACACGGCGCGGCGCGTGATTCTCGCTATCGGAAATCTTGGCTCGCCTATGAAACTGGGCGTTGCGGGCGAAGATCTGAAGGTCCCGCTCGGGCCCGAAGGCAGGCCGGTCGCCAAGGTGAAGTACAACCTTTCGGATCCGGACGATTATAAAGGGCGCAAGGTTATCGTAGTGGGCGCCGGCAATTCCGCCATCGAAGCGGCGGTGGATTTATCCGGCTTCCAGCGCCAGGGCGATAAGTTCACGTTCACGCGCGACAACGAGGTAACGCTGGTGGTGCGCAGCGATTTCAAGGGCGATCTGAAGCTCGGCAACAAGATGAATATCTACGATTGCATGGACGCCAAACGCATCAAGGTTTTTTTCCGCACCACTATTAAAGAAATGAACGACCACGAAGTGGTGCTGGCGGACGCGAGGAGCGGCGAGGAAAAAGCGCGCCTTGAAAACGATTTCATTTTCGCTCTGATCGGCAGTGAGCGCCCGACAAAGTTCCTGCAATCGATGGGTGTTCAGATCGAGGGTGAGACGCGCGAGCCGCGCAAGCCGAAGGCGTAGAGCTGACGCGCCTTTCTCGAAGTCTGGCGCGTCCTGACAGTGATCGCGGATAGAAGGTCAACCGCAGTGCAAATCACTCTCGAACTGCTTTGGACGAGGTCGGACGCCAACTCGGCGCAGGCCAGGATCTTTCCCGTGCTGCGCTCGAAGGACTCGTGGCGGAGGGTTGCCGGGGACATCGTTTATCCGACCATCAAGCGGCCGCCCAACAGATGATCGTCGTTGCGGATGCCTCTCCGCTCCGCTATCTCATGGTAATCGAAGCGGCGGATATTATGCTCACGCCGTATGTCACGTTCTGACGTCGCCCCTCGTGCAATAGCGCGTCTTCGGCAGACAAATGAGAGTATCTCTCCGACCGGTACTTGATCGTGACACAGAAAGAGAAGTCCTGAATCAGTCTCGCCGACCGCAGGCCCCGATCGTTCTGAGCGACAGCGCCAAGCGCTGCGAAAAATCATGGAGCTGGCGGAGGGGATTGAACCCCCGACCCTCTGATTACAAATCAGATGCTCTACCAGCTGAGCTACGCCAGCGTCCGTGTGATTCCAGTGCTCCTTCATCGTAGCATCGGCGTTTCTCGATGCGCAGCACTTCGCCCTCTTTCCACTCGATGAGCACCTCGGCGAGCCGATGAGCGGCGTCCCGGTCGACCCCGGCCACGCAGCCGCACGGTGTACTCTCGGCGGGCTTGCGGCTCTGTTCCTGAATAATCCAGAACAGATCCAGAACATAAGCCGATACGACGGCGTCGCCGAGAAAGGTCGCCATCGGTCCCGCCGGTAAAACTTGATCGATAGCCCAACAAATGAACGAGGCAGCCAGAATCAGGCGCTTCACCAGTACTGCGCGGCTCGGCCGCAATCGAATCTGCAGGACAGCATAGGCGATGCCCCCGAGCGCTAACGGCAGCGAGCTAAGCCACGCGTTATGCGCCCGTGCCGACGTAAACGGCAGATTCGAAAGCAGGAGCAGCGCGGAGCAAACCAGTGCACACTTCGCGAGAAATTCGGCTGACGGCGTGATTTTCTTCAAAACTGTTCCGATGATAGAGAAACACGCCTGAGAAAGGCATGAAGAAACCATCCGTTCAGAATTGGAACGGTCAAAAACGGAATGCCGGCCGAGTCTACAAATGCCAACGAAGGCCCACAAACCCGCCGTCGATCGTGTCGTACATGTACTCGGCCTGCGACGGTGAGCTCTTGAAGTGCAGAGCTCGGAAGCCGCCCACTACTTCGAGGCTCTTATGACGGTATGACACAGTCGCGAGCGCGTCCCAGAGGACGGCCCGATGCGGGATAGCAAAGCCCGAGGCCTCGGCTCTCAGCAATACATGGGGCGTGAGGGCGTATTCAGGCGCCAGCCCAAACGTGGGCCAAAGGATGGTTTCGCCTCCGAGCGCCGTGTTGCTCTGGGCAGTCCCCGTGCTCGTGGTCGCCGACGTCTTCAGCGGAGCGTCGATGGTGCTGCTGATCCCGACCCATTGAAATTCCCACAACGACCGTACGCGAAACTTCGAGACCGGAAACTTGTAGGGCCAGAGCAGATCCTCGTAGTACATCTTGGCGGATCGGAACTGGTACTGTGTGGAAAGGTAATCGCCCGGCAGGTATTTCGTGCCGTAAACCGTGGTCTCCTTGAGTGCGGTCGGCTGCCGTCGCCCTTATTAAGGAACGCCTCGAGGTGTATGATTCCGGTGCGCGTGATGGGCATGCTGAAGTCGATGTTGGGGGTGATCGGTGGTCCTTCCCGAAGTCGTACAGGGGATAGCCGGTAGCAGCCTTGCCGCCCTTCAGGTCGGGTCCGGTGCCTGGGAGCGTGGCCCACTCGTAGATCCCGAAGGTTATGGTCCGCGATTCGGGTAATCCGGCACCTTGGGCTTTTTCGGGGCAGCCGCCGGAGGGACGGAAGCGGTGGTTGTGGGCGCGGTTTGCGATGGCGCCAGGGCCGGTGGCGTTGCTGCCGCGGGGGGCAGCTGCAGGCCGCGGTCAGTGGAATCAGACAACTCAGGCACAAGGCCGCTGCAGTGTCAAACAAATCGAATTGCTCCTCACCAGGTTGAACGAGGACACGCGTGGTCCGTGCCGAACCGTCACCCAGCAAAAGAGCCTCAGCGCCGCGAAGACGCGAAGGGCTTAAAACGTCAGCCCCTGATTTAATATCCTCTGTCAGATTGTATACGCAGCCCATCGCTGGCCGGATACAGCGAAGTTTCGGCCCCCTGCGTCTGGCGAAATTCAGGCCGCCTTCAGGCCAGCAATGATATCGATGGCTATGGCCCAATGGTCTTTGCGTGGGCTCGGCAGTGCGCCGATCTGAATCCGCGGATCTCCGCCGCGGTCGTGGAATTGAAGTACTCAGTGCGCAGCACTTCGCCGGTCTGGCTCAATACAGTTAGGCGCCACATAGCGGGACTATCTCGAGCTTAGCCCAAACGACGGAAAAATTACTATCCCCTCAATTGGGGTGCGGCTCGGGCCCACAAACCTCGTCAAAGGCTCTTCGCTAAGATCGTTCTGATGCCTGTATCCGTAAAAGACAACGTAGTTCTGGTAGTGGGCGCGTCGAGTGGCATGGGGCGCGAAACCGCCGTCCTGTTCGCGCGCGAAGGCGCTAAGGTGATGGCTTCCGCGCGCCGCGAAGACCGCCTGAGGGACCTGCAGCGTCAACTGGCCGACGAGGGGTATGAGATCGCTATCCACGCCGCCGACGCGTCCGATCCCGGTGCCATGGAGCAGCTGGCGCAGATGACCGAAGATGCGTTCGGCAGGATCGACACACTGGTGTATGCCACGGGGACCAATACTCCCGACCGCACCCTCGCCCGGCTCACTCCGGAAATCTGGAACAGGCTGTTGAGCGTGAATCTCAATGGAGCTTTTTACGCGACTCATGCGGTGTTGCCCCGTATGCGCACCCAGAAGGCGGGCTCCCATCTTTTACGTTTCGTCCGTGTCGGCGCTGACGCACCACGTTTCGGGCGCTCCCCCCGGCTTCGAAACGCGGCTTGACCGGTCTTGCCGGCGCCATCCGTATCGAGGAGAAAGACAATGGCATTCGAACCTGCCTGGTGTGTGCCGGCCACCGCCGACACCGAGATCCTGAATAATCGGCCGGTGAAACCGCCTGCAGAGATCCTGGCGAAGGCTCTGCAGGCGGAAGACATTGCGGAATTGATTGTGGATATTGCGAAACTGCCCCCACGCGCATGGGTGCCCGAAGTGCACCTGATGCCGGCGTGGGTCTGATGTCCCGTTACTGGTTCATCGCCATGGCGACGATGTGGACGCGGCGGTTCTTCTGCCAGCAGGCTTCATCATGCTCGTCGCAAAGTTGCTTCTCTTTGCCA
>CAVRCX010000007.1:0-1025965 GCA_963719785.1 Terriglobia bacterium | reverse complement strand
AGTGGTAACGGTCTGCAACTCGAAATCAGTGCAGTTGCTGTCGGTATCCGCGCCGTCCGGGAAGCGGCCCGCACTCCGGTTCGGCGAGGCAGCGGGCGGAGCGCCCAGGCCACCCCGTCCACCGGCACCGGGCGAGGCGACGCTGCAGCCGCTGGCCCCGGCTCCAGAGAGGGCCTGGTAGCCCTCCGCAGCCCACGGGTCGACCATGCCGCCGAAGTTCAGGCTGTCGACCACCCGGCCTCTGGCATCACGCAACACCATACTTCCGGCGGCGGGGCCGAGGGCCGGACCACCGAACCACTGGTTCGGCTTCGGCGTCCCCTGATAGCCCGCCGTGGTGGCCGAGGGATCGCTCACGACCGTGTCGATCTCATGGGCGTTGGTGAGGGGCTTGTCGAGCTTAATCCCAGTCCCCAGCGGCATCACCGGCTCGTTGCTCGAGTGGGCAAATGCCGTCTTCGGAGTGAAAGTGATACCCGTTCCTCGGGAACTGAAGGAAATGTTGGAGGAGTGATTGAACTTCAGGGGCGCGGTCAGTTCCAGGCCCGTCCCCAGTTCATCGGGTTTCAAAGGCCCGTTGAAGGCGTTGCGGGCCGACTGCGTGCCGACGCCCTTCACGGTAACGGTCTCAATCCCGTGTCCGACGCTGTCGATATCCAGCCGGATCTGATCGCCGGCCGTGATGTTGGCGAGAGACGACACTTTGATGTTGGTCTCGCCCGCTTTCGCCGGGGCCGTCAGCCACGCCTGCGTGCCGGGCTTGCCGACCGCGGTGACCGTCACGACCTCGTATTTCTCGATAGCGCCGGAGACCGGGGGGTAGGTGGCGCCGTAGCCCAGGGCGACCTTCTCACCCACCACGAAGCCGGTCGGCAAAGCCCCGCCCCGCCCGCCGGGGGCCGTAAACGGCACGTTGGTCGAGCCCGCCGGGATAGTGATGACCGGGCCATCCGGGAGTGGCTGCCAGAGCGGCAGGGAAGCGCTGGCCGCCGTTCCCAGGGTTTCGATCCTGCGGGTCTCCGCGCCGGAGCCCGAGCCGATGGCGATGGTATCGCCGGCCTTCATACCGGCAGTGCTTCTGACGTAAATGGCGCTGTCGCCCGCGCTCGCGGGAACCGCCAGCCCGGAGGCAGACAGGCCGAGCAAATAGAAACGTTTGGCCCCGAGGCTCGTCCCGGCCGGAACCCTCACCGTCGAGAAGATGGGCAACTGGGCCGAATGATGTGTCAGGGTCCAGTTCGAGATGTCGACGGCACTGGAGCCGGCGTTATACAACTCGATGAAAGAGTCGGTCGGGTTGGCGCCGGAGCTGATGCGGAACTCGTTGATTTTGACCGAGCTGACGTTGCGAACTTTCTCGCTCGCCGACTCGGTCTGGAGCGCGCCGTTGACGGTCCACGAGGCCTTAGCAAGCAGATCGCCGTTGAAAGGCGTTGGTCCCGAGGTGACCTTGAAGGTTGCGCTCACGCTGTCGCCAGGGGCTACCGGAGCGGGGAACGAAGCGGGGCCTGAGGCAACCGCCGTCCACCCTGCTGGAACGGAAAGACTCAGGCGGAGTCCCGCAACGGGCGCCCCCGTGGTGTTCCGGAAGGTCACGGTGGAGTCCTGTGAGGAGGCGGGCGCGAACGTCTGGAGTCCCGGAGGCATTTGCACCGCCGAGGCGGGCGCAACGCGCAGCCGGGCGACGTCGTACTTCGCGGCCACCACATTGGCCTGCACCTTCTGATCGGTGGCGTCGGTCGGGAACGTGCCCGCGGCCGTCATCGCGCCTTCATAGAAGGTGCCCTGCGAACCCACGCTGTTATCGCCGCCGTTGCCCAGCAGGATGCCACCCTGCTTGCGCATCGGGTCATAGCTCGGGTTGACGCGCCCACCGTCAAACATGACCGAAAGAGAGCCCCTCTGCGCATCGCCGCCGAGCGAGGTCCAGTGATGCGGTTCGCCCTTCGCCATGGCGGTCACGAAGCGCCAGGTGACATTCGGCAGGTCGGGGCAGTTTTTATTGGTGCCGTCGGAGTTGACGCAGCCCACCAGGTTATTCTCCTGATCGGTCATGATCCAGGGACCGGGGGGCGGACCGTGATACCAGGCGCCCGCGTTGCCGTAGTAGGTGGTTTCCATCGTGCCGTTGCCGTCGTCGCGGCTGTCGGTTTCCGCGTTACCGTAGTCGAAGCAGCAGCCGGAGTTATAGTGATGGCCGTCGATGACCCAGTACTGGCCCTCGGCCTGATCGTCCACAGCCGTGCCGTGCGCATCGTCGCCGCGCAGGCCCATGCCCGGCCGATGAAAACGCCGTAAGCCCTGTGGCCCATGATCGTGATTGGCGCCATGTCGGCTACCGGAACGTTATTGAACCGCCCATGGCCGGGCCGCTGAATCCGCCGCGGGGCGCCTGTGTGAGGTGGTTGCCCTTACCGGACTGATCGTAGAGCTTAACGATCCAGCAATACGTGTTGGCGCAGAACGCTTCCTGCGCGCCCGCATCGGCGTATCCGCCGCCATCCGATGCGGAAGGCCCGACAACGCCGATGTCCAGCATCTTGCCGTCGGACTGACGGAGCACCTGATACAGCGGGCCATTGTAGCCTGCGTAAAGTGCGCGGGTCGAACTGTGCGCGGCAACGCAGGGATCGCCTGCCGCGGCGTAGACGTCGCAGGGGCCTTCCGGTCTCGGATGGGCGGCGCTGGCTGACCTTCCGGCCTGTTGCGCCATCATCAACGCGGCCCCAAGGGCCGAGAGTGCCAGTGCGAGCAAGAATGTGAATTGGGTTTTTGTCTTCATTGTTGTTCCACTTACTTTGCGTAAGCGTCCCGAAAACCTGCGCTACTATATCAGACCAGTTTCCAGCGAAGAACCGAACCTGGCATACGCTGCTCTCGGGTCTGCGGTGGCGTATTGAATGTTCCAGTACGTTTAGTTGCACAGGGAGGCGAGTTCTGGCCATCCAAACAATGAATGGACGTAGCCGGCCGCGGGCCGCAGAAGCGCCTCGGCGCATCAATTGCTGCGCAACAAAAGCGTCCCGGCATTGAGCATTGAGGGTCTATGATCTCAAGCCGCTGTTCCGGCGATAACGAAATGACGACCACGGACGCAACGTTCACCGGCTTCGTATCCGTAAAGGGAGCGCGGCAGCACAATCTCAAGAACATCGACGTGGAGATACCCCGCGACGCGCTGGTCGTTTTCACCGGTGTGTCGGGATCGGGCAAATCGTCGCTGGCCTTCGGAACCCTCTATGCCGAAGCTCAGCGGCGTTATCTGGAATCGGTTGCACCCTACGCCAGGCGCCTCTTCGATCAGATGGGCGTTCCCGAAGTGGACAGCATCGACGGTCTGCCACCCGCGGTGGCAATCCAACAGCAGCGGGGCTCGCCAACCACCCGTTCGTCGGTAGGAAGCGTCACGACGTTATCCAACCTGCTGCGGATGCTGTATTCGCGAGCGGGTGTCTATCCGCCGGGACAACCGGAACTGCACGGTGAGGCGTTTTCCACGAATAGCCCCGAAGGCGCCTGTCCACACTGCCATGGGATCGGCAGCATTTATTCCGCCACCGAACAGACGATGGTCCCCGACGATTCTTTGACGATTCGGGAACGCGCCATCGCCGCCTGGCCACCCGCCTGGGGCGGTCAAAACCAGCGCGACATTCTGGTAACACTTGGCTACGACGTGGATCGTCCCTGGCGTGAGCTTCCCAAAAAAGATCGCGACTGGATTCTGTTCACCGAAGATCAACCGACCGTTCCCGTCTATGCCGGCTTCACTCCCGGAGAAACGCGGCGCGCGCTCAAACGAAAAGAGGAACCGAGCTATCAGGGAACTTTCACAGGCGTCCGCCGGTACCTGCTTCACACCCTCGCGCATACGGAAAGCGCCTTGACTCGTAAACGCGTTCTTAAATTCCTCGTCGCCACGGTATGTCCGGTCTGCCACGGAAAGCGGCTGCGGCCCGAATCGTTGTCGGTCAAATTCGCCGGTCTGGATATTGCGGAAATCTCAGCTCTCCCGCTCACGCGTTTAAACCATCTGCTTCGATCGACACTGGCAAAAGGCTCAGGCAACAAAAATGCCTCCCATCCCGAGCGCGCGGTGGCAACGCAACGGATTACCGAGGATCTTGTCGAACGAATTGCCGTGATGCTCGATCTCGGGCTCGGATATCTCCCCTTGGAGCGCAGCACGCCGACCCTCTCGCCAGGGGAGTTACAGCGGTTGCGCCTGGCCACTCAGATCCGTTCAAACCTGTTCGGGGTCGCCTATGTGCTGGATGAGCCCTCCGCGGGGTTGCATCCGGCGGATACCGAAGCATTGCTGGTCGCGCTCGATCGGCTGAAGGCGGCGGGCAACTCGCTTTTTGTGGTTGAACACGAAATGGACGTGATCCGCCACGCGGATTGGATCGTCGACGTCGGACCCGCCGCCGGGGAGCAAGGCGGCAGAATTCTCTACAGCGGGCCGCCGAAGGCATTGGAGTCCGTGCGGGAATCGAGGACGCGTCCGTATCTGTTCGGAAACGAAAGGCAAGCCGCTCGCTCTCCACGGCCCGCGCGTGGGTGGCTTCGCATGGAAGGCGTCACCCGCAACAATCTCAAGGGCCTGTCGGTGGCATTCCCTTTGGGGACGCTGACCTCCGTCACCGGTGTTTCCGGCTCGGGGAAATCGAGCCTCGTGAGCCAGGCCCTGGTGGAATTGATCAGCGAACATCTCGGCCACTCGCGTTCCTCCGATGAGGAAGAGGAAGAACTCTTCAACGCCGACGGTCCCGCGCGTTCGGAAGGCCGTATCGTCGACGGATTAGCCGCCATTAAACGGCTGGTTCAGGTAGATCAAAAACCCATCGGGCGTACGCCTCGATCGAACCTCGCCACGTACACCGGTCTGTTCGACCACGTCCGCAGGATCTTTGCCGGCACGAAAGCCGCTCGCGCCCGCCATTACACCGCCGGCCGGTTCTCCTTTAACGTCGCCGAGGGCCGCTGTGAAACCTGCGAAGGCGAAGGCTTCGTTTGCGTCGAGTTATTGTTCATGCCGAGTGTGTATGCACCCTGCTCGACGTGCCACGGAGCGCGCTACAACGCGCAGACCCTGGAAATCCGCTATCGAGACAAGAACATCGCGGAAGTGCTGGCGATGAACGTAGACAATGCGGCCCGCTTCTTTGCGGAACAACCCCAGGTGCACCACGCCCTTACCGTTCTCCAGGAGGTCGGTCTGGGATACCTCCGGCTGGGGCAGCCCGCCACTGAATTGTCGGGCGGCGAAGCGCAGCGCATTAAGCTCGCCACGGAATTGCAGCGCAGCCAGCGCGGAAACATGTTGTATATCCTCGACGAACCGACAACCGGATTGCATCCATCCGACGTTCAAAAACTCGTGGTTCAACTCAACGGCCTCGTCGAACTCGGCAACACAGTGATTGTCGTTGAGCATGACCTTGATGTCGTGGCAGCCAGCGATTACGTCATCGACATGGGACCCGGCGCGGGTGAAGCCGGCGGTGAGATTGTCGTCTCCGGCGCGCCCGCGGAGGTGGCAGCTTGCCCGCAAAGCAGGACTGCGGTTTATCTCAAACGGCGCCTCGAGGGCCAATCCACAAAGAGCGCAAGCCATAAACGGAGCTGAATTCCAAACAGCAGTCTGCCCGTCTTGTTATCGCCTTCTGCGCTGCCGCTTCATGCGACAGGCAAAGCCAACGTCTTCCGCAGCGCGCGGTGTCGCCGAGGGCAGGGTAGCGCTGCGGTCGGGTGGCGACGATGGTCCGGTTGTTGACCTGAAGGCCGGCGGTATGCTGGCGCTTCCGGCAGAGATGCACCGCAAACAGGCAGAGCCGCACTCGCATAATAACTAGCCAAAGATATTTGAAATTTTGAAGGCGCAGGCTTCCGGCACGTGTCGTGAGCGATGGACATGCGGCGACAGCCGCGTTTCGTCTGGGCCAGTGAATACGCTGCTGCCGCACGCCGTGTCCACGGGAATGTGGCATTGTTAACGCCACGTAACATCATGTAACATCATGGAACTCCGCCGCGAGAATGTTGGAGTGGCTCTGTTCATGATCGTCGATTTAAGAATCTAAAGGCCGAAATACCGGAGTTCGCGCGGGATCTGAAGTAAACTAAGGACCGTGCGCCCGATCCTGCTCTTTTTCGCCTTTTCGGCTTTGTGCCTCGCGCAGTTGCAGGGAATAGTCGATCTGCACGTTCACAGCGACCCTGACGCCGTGCCGCGCAAGCTCGACGCCCTCGACTCAGCGCGCCTCGCAAAAGAGGCCGGTTTTCGCGCTATTGTGCTGAAGAACCACTGGACGTCCACTGCGCAACTCGCTTACACAGTAGCCAAAGTCGTCCCCGGCATCGAAGTTTTTGGCGGAATCGCGCTCGATCTCGCGGTAGGCGGAGTGAATCCGGAGGCCGTGAAACAAGGCGCGGCGTTTACCGGCGGAAAGTTGCGCATCGTTTGGATGCCCACTCTCGATTCCGAAAACTATGTGCGCTTCAGCAAACAGAACGGCCCATTTGCGGCGGTGGCGCGCGATGGCCAACTACTCCCGGCAACCATCGAAGTCCTCAAGCTGATCGCCAAAAATAAGCTGGTGCTGGCGACCGGCCACTCCTCCGCCGCCGAGAACCTGATGCTCGTCCGCGAGGGAAAGAAGCTGGGCATTGAGAATATCATCGTGACGCATCCTATGGACGCGCCCATCCACATGAGCGTTCCCGAGATGCAGGAGGCCGCGGGGCTCGGCGCGTACATAGAGTTGTGCGGCAACGCGCTGCTGCCCACTCACCCCAAAGACCGGCAGATCGCTGTGGCCGAGTATGTGAAGACCATCCGCGCCGTCGGCCCCGAACACATTTTTCTTTCGGGCGACTTCGGGCAGACAATTCACCCGCCGTTGCCGGAAGCGTGGAGGCAAGCTCTTGACGTCCTGCGTCAGGGCGGCGTCTCCAGCGCTGAGATCGATCTGATGGCTAAAAAGAACCCTTCGAAGCTGCTCGGTCTCGAATAAGCCGTCAGCCTTTCTTCAGCAGCTTTTCGAGTTTGGCGAACGCCTTCTCCAGACTTTGCGGCTTCGACAAGACTCCTTCAAACAGGTCTCCTGTGCGCTCGAAGCGGGCGGGCGCGTTCTTGATATTGAATTGCGACGGGCGCAATTTTGAAACGACCTCGTCCCAATGCAGCGGCGTCGAAACCGGCGCTCCCACATAGGCTCTGGCCACATACGGTGCGGAGATCGTTTTACTTTCGGCGATCTGCATCCAATCGAAGTAGACGCGATTCTTCTCGCGCTTCTCCACCGCGCGGGGTGTGGTGAATAAATCCTTGCGCTCGGCTGCCAGTATCCCGGCGATCACCGCGGCGAAATTGCGCGCCTGGTCGTATCCATAGCGGCGTTCGATGGGGACGAAGATATGCATGCCGTCGCCGCCAGTCGTCTTCGGATAGCCGGTCAATCCGATTGCGTCCAGTTTAGTTTTTACCAGCAGAGCGGCCTCAACCACTTTGTCGAACTCGCATTGATACGGATCCAGGTCGATCAGAATATAATCCGGGCAATCGAGCGAACCCACGCGGCTCATCCACGGATTCTGATCGATGCATCCGAGGTTCGTCAGATACATGAGGCTCGGTTTATCGTCGGCCAGCACATAGCGAATTCCGTCAATGGTCTCGGTGCGCAGCCAGGAAGGATAATTCTCCGGCGTATTCTTCTGAAAGAAAAACGGCTCGTGGATTCCGTTGGGATAGCGCTTCAGCGACAGCGGCCGGTCTTTGAGATGCGGCAGCAGGAGCGGCGCCACGGCATCGTAATACTTCAGCAGATCGCCCTTCGTGTAGCCATTTTCCGGATAGTAGATCTTATCGAGGTTGGTCAGTTTTACTTCGTGAGTTTTGCTCACTTCACGCGTGACCTCCCGCGGAGCTTTGTCGGCTCGAAGGCCGAGGAAAACCGGGGCACGCAGGCGGCCTTCGTCGGTCCAGTTGGCGAACTTGATTTGCGCCACGAGCTCGGGCCGCACCCAGACCGTTCCGCGCGGTATTTTATCCCCACGCTCGAGGGGTTTCGTCGGGGTGACTAAAGGCTGCAGGCGCAACCAAAGGTCCTGCAGAGTGCGCTCGTTGAAACCCGTGCCCACGTTGCCCGCATAGGCCAGCTTGCCATCTTCGTCGACGTACCCGAGCGCCAGCGATCCAAACGTATCCCGTTCTCCAGGCGTGTATCCCGCAATCACGAACTCCTGCTCGGAGGTGAGCTTTACCTTCAGCCAGTCGCGGCTGCGGCGCGATTGATAGGTACTGGTAGCGCACTTGGCGATCAATCCTTCCAGTCCCGTTTGGCGCGCGGCCGCCAGCAGTTCTTCGCCCGAGTTGGTGAAATAATCCGACAACCGCAGCAGTGGATATGGCTTCAGGATGCCGGCCAGCGCCTGTTTGCGCTCGATCAGGGGGACGCCTCGAAGATCGTAGCCATCCAGATAGAGCAGATCGAAGGCGTAGAAATGGACCGGATTCTTCTGCCCCATCTTGGCGATGGCGTTGGCATCCTGGTTGTGTATGCGCGGCTGAATCAGTTCGAATTTCGAAATGCCGCGTTCGTCGAGAACCACGATTTCGCCATCGAGAATGGCCTGATCCGCCTCGATGTAATGGGGCAGCACCTGGAGCTCGGGATATTGGCGCTCGCAGCGGTTATTATTCCGCGTGTAGATAATCAGCGATTCTTTATCGATGTGAAGCAGCGCGCGAATGCCATCCCATTTGACTTCGAAGATCCACTCGGGACCGGAAGGAAGTTTTTCGGTGATCGTCGCGCCCATGGGAGCGAAGAAGCCCGGCATGGGCGCCTTCACCGCGCCCGCTATCTTTTTTTTTGAGAGCCTTGTCACCTTGAGCGAGCTTATGCGCCGGCAGATCTGCGGCGATCTCTTCCTGCGTGCGGCCTGTCTTGACGCTGAAGGCGAAGTCTTCGATATCCCACTCCGGATTAGCGGCTTCGTCTTTCTTCTTGATGATGAGCCACTCGTTGCCTTTGCCCCGGTTCTTCATGCGCACCAGCGCCCAGGTTCCGCTGAGCTTCTCACCGTGGAGGCGGAACTTCAAATCCCCACGTGCGATTTGTTCGAGCGCCGTTTCTTCGCCGATCACTTCGAACGTACCGCGGTCCCACAGCATCACGCTGCCGCCGCCGTACTGGCCTTTCGGGATGTTGCCCTCAAAATCGCCATAGTCGAGCGGGTGGTCTTCCACCATGGCCGCGAGGTGCTTCATGGTGGGGTCGAGCGAGGGGCCTTTGGGTATCGCCCAGGATTTCAGGGTCCCGTCGATCTCCAGCCGGAAGTCGTAATGGAGCCGCGTAGCGTTGTGCCGCTGGATGAAAAAACGGCCCGAATGGGTGCCTGCCGGTACGATTTCACCCGGCGCCGGTTCGGGGGTTTGCCGGAAATCGCGTTTACGGACATATTCCTGCAAGGACATAAAGTGTTGGAAATGTTCCTGCTTCCATGTTATAGCTCTTATGTAGGCGCTTATGGCAACCAGTATCTGGAAAGGGCATCTTACGTTCGGTTTGGTATCGTTTCCCGTGCGGCTTTTCACAGCGGCGCGCAGCGAGACCATCAGCTTCAACCAACTGCATAAAGAGGACAACTCGCGCGTCAAGCAAGTCCTCTATTGCCAGGCTGAGGATAAGCCGATCCCAAGGACCGAAATCGTCAAAGGCTACGAGTACGAGAAGGGCAAGTACGTAGTGATCGAAGACGAAGACATCAAGAAGGTCGCCCCCAAAACCGCCAAGGTGATGGAGATCCAGGAGTTCGTCAAGTCCGAACAGGTGGACCCGGTTTTCCTCGAAAGCTCGTATTACATGGCGCCCGATGAAGGCGGCGAGAAGCCTTATTCCCTGCTGTTCGCGGCCCTCAAAGAGACCAAGTATATGGGGATCGCCAAGATTGCCATGCACAACCGGGAGCACGTGGTGATCCTGCGGCCGGGCGAGCGCGGCATGGTGCTCCATACCATGTACTACGCGGATGAAGTGAAGCGCAGCGAGGAGTTCCGCACCGATTCGGCCAACCTCAAAGACAAGGAACTGGCGCTGGCGAAAATGCTGGTCGAGTCGCTGGCGGGCGAGTTCGAGCCGGAAAAATACCGCGATAATTACCGTGACAATCTGCGCAAAATGATTGAGGCGAAAATCGAGGGACACAAGGTCGTCGCCACTCCTGAAGCGCACGTCGCGCCGGTCATCGACATCATGGAAGCACTGAAGAAAAGCCTCGAAATGCGCAAGCCGCCCATGGTCGCTCAGACCGCAGACGGATCGGTCGAAGACGCGGAAACCGAGGCCGCTTCCGAGGCTGAAGCTGGGCATCCCAAAAGAAAACGTGCCCCACGTAAAGTAAAAACAGCATAAACTAGGCGACATGCACTTGCATGTCCTGACGAATGAGGCTCCCCAAGCCTCGTTCCCGCCGCTCGGTTCGAATCTGAAGGTCCTGCTCGTGTGGCCTCGCTTTCCCCCGTCGTTCTGGGGATTTGAGGGAGCTTTGAAGATGCTCCCGGAGGACGCGATCACGCCTCCTTTGGGTCTGATCACGGTCGCTGCGTTGTGCCCTCCCACCTGGACGATGCGCCTGCTCGACCGCGCTTTCGAGGAGATCGGCGACGAGGATTTTGCCTGGGCCGACCTGGTGATGGTCAGCGCCATGCACGCCCAGCGCGCCGATGCCCTGGCGATTCTGAAGCGCGCACGCGAACTCGGTACGCGCACTTTCGTCGGCGGTCCCTGGGCCAGCAGCCAACCGGAACTTCTGATGAATTACGCCGATCACGTCATGGTGGGCGAGGCCGAGGAGGTCTTCGCCGGCATCGCCATCGCACTCGAAAACGGCACCGCCCGGGCGCTCTATAAGGTGGACGATAAGCCCGACATGTCGCGCAGCCCCATCCCGCGCTTCGACTTGCTGCAGTGGAAGAAGTATGCGCAGATGCCCGTGCAGTTCTCGCGCGGCTGCCCGTTCCAATGCGATTTCTGCGACATCATTACGATTTACGGCCGCAAGCCCCGCATGAAATCCTCAGCGCAGTTGATCGCCGAACTGGACACGCTGCGCGAATTGGGCTGGCGTAATGAAGTGTTCATCGTGGACGATAACTTCATCGGGAATTCGAAGCACGCGCTGCAGTTGGCGCAGGATCTCACGGTGTGGGGCGACACGCATAAGCGCCCGTTCACCTTCAATACTGAGGCGTCAATCGATTTGGCGGATCGGCCCGAACTGCTGGCGGCCATGGTGGCGGCGAACTTCTGCTATGTCTTTATCGGCATCGAAACGCCCTCGTCCGAGGCGCTCAAGGGCGCGAAGAAATTCCAGAACCTGCGCAAGAACAACGTCGATCAGGTGCGCGTCATCCAGGAAAGCGGTCTGTGGGTGATGGCCGGATTTATTGTCGGTTTCGATTCCGACGACGAGACCATCTTCGAGCGCCAGTTCGAGTTCATCGAGAAGACGGCCATCCCCTGGGCGATGACCGGCATGCTGCAGGCGCCGCCCACCACGCCGCTTTTCGACCGTATGCGGAAAGAGGGCCGTCTCAACGAAGAGAGTGAGGGGACTTCGAACTTCAGCGCGCCCAACTTCCAGACTACGCTTCCGCTGCCAATTCTGATGCGCGGGCTGAGCCAGTTGCTGGCGCGGTTGTACGATCCCGAAACCTACTTCCAGCGGTCGCTGCGATCGCTCGAGGTCTGGGGCACCAGGCCCACGCAGAATCCTCCAGCCATGGGCTTTAAGTACAACATGCTGGGAATCCTGAATTCCATGTGGACGCAGGGAGTGAGGTCGGGATATCGGGCTGCCTACTGGCGCTTCCTCTGGAAGCTGGTGCGGAATTTCGGCAA
This sequence comes from Terriglobia bacterium, assembly GCA_963719785.1. Taxonomy (GTDB): domain Bacteria; phylum Acidobacteriota; class Terriglobia; order Bryobacterales; family Bryobacteraceae; genus BOG-234. The sequence goes on along the minus strand of CAVRCX010000007.1, from coordinate 1,014,056 downwards.
TAACCAGACCAAGCTGTGGATGGGAACGATGACTCTTGCGACGGCCCAGCATTTCGTGATTTATGCGCGGCACGTGGCGGATGAACTGGAACGCGAGTGCGAGGCGATTGAAGCCAAGGCCGCGTTAGAGATGGCCGTGCCTGAGGCGATGGTGATGCAGGCGGCTGTCTAGAGACGCTACCGCTGCGCCCAATACCGATCCCGCGCCTGCACCGTCAGACCTTTCTGCTTCGTCGAGACCTGCAGCTTGCGGAACTCTGAAATCCGTACTGGCACATCCGAGACATAACCCAGGCTGAATTCGCCGCGCAGCTCGTCCTGAATCACGTCGTAGATCTGGTCGATGGGCCGCTTCTTCGTAACTTCGAAAAACCCGCCGCCCGTTTCGCGCGACATGCGCTGCAAAATATCGCGGCCCTCGTTGCCGCCGAACAGAATCGAATAGATCATGGTGTCGGCCTTGTGTGCGGCATCAATGGAATCCTGCAGGCTGGTGTCGCTGCCGTTCTCTCCGCCGTCCGAAAGAATGATCAGAGCTTTGCGGCCCTGCTGCGTTTTCATGATGTTGTTCGACGCGCTCACCACGGCATCGAAGAGCAGCGTGCCGCCCCCGTATTGCTGATTTAATTCGGCGCGGGTCGGCGTGTCGACAAACCGCAGGGCCTTCTCCAGCTTCTCGCGCGACGAGGTCAACGGCTGCGGCGTCTGCACCGCCATGTCGAACTGCATCACAAAAACCTTGTCTTTGTCCTCGCGCAGAACTTTGTCGATAAAACGGAAACTGGCGGCGCGCTCGGCGTCGAGAACGTTCACCTGACTCATGCTGGTATCCACCATCAGGCCGATGGTGAGGGGAAGGTCGGAATCGCGGGAAAAGTATTTAATAGTCTGCGGACGGCCGTTCTCGAGGATCTGAAAATCGTCTTTAGTGAGATCGTGCACGATTTGGCCCTGCTTATTGAGGACGGTCGCAAGGACGGAGACCACTTTAACGTCCGTAGTAAACGTCGGCTCCTGGTCCTGAGCACGCGCGGCGGACCGGGCCATGAGCAGAGACGCCGTCGATAGCAAAAATTCACGGCGATTATTATTCGGCGAATGCATTTGGATCTTTCTTTAGTTGTAACGCATATGTTGTCCACCTGCCGATTGACATTACTTTCCGGATAGACTAATTTACTAGTCACTATGGGATCGTTTTACCGCCCTGCGTTGGTGTTGCTCTCAGCCGTACCGGCGCTGCTCAAGGCCGATGCCACTATTCGATACCAGATCGAAACATCAGTGGCTCGGTTGGCCGACCAGAAGTCTTCATCGGCCGTTTATATGAAGGGGAATAAAGGGGCGACGGTCGACGACCACGAGACGACGATTGTCGACTTCGCGAAACAGGAAGTGACGATTATGGATCCAAAACGCAGGAAGTACGCGACGATCCCCGCCACTGAGTATGGCGACAGAATGTCGCAGAGAATGTCGTCGGCCATGTCGCAGGGGGCTGCAGTAGAGGAGGCGCTCAAGTCAATGAAGGGCACCTGCGCGACAAAGGAATCCGTCAGTACGGAAACCATCCAGGGAATACAGACACAAGAGCGCGACGTCACCTGTTCGATGACGATGCCGATGCCTGCCGGCGTGCAACAGGGCACAGGCGGCGCGATGACAGGAATGGGTATGAAGTTGGTGAGGCGGACCTGGTCCGCGACGCCGGGTGAGCGTGTGCGTGTGCCCGGGTTGTGGCAACTATCCGGCTTTGAGCTCTGGCAGAAGTACTTCATGAATCCCACCGGAGGGTTCGCCAAAATAATGCCCGGCGTCATGGCGCCCCTGATGGAAGCGATGGACAAAAACCAAGTCGTGATGCTGCGTATGACCATGGAAATGTCTATGAATTTCCCGTCGCCGGTTGCCGGCGCTGCCGCGGATGCCCCGTTGATGAAAATGAGCCAGGAAGCGGTGGATGTCTCCACGGCGCCGCTCGACGATTCGTTGTTCGCTGTACCGGGCGATTGCACTGTCGAACCATTCGCAGATCTGATGAATGGCATCCAGGCGGCTACAGTTCAGGCGATGAAAACGCCGGCAGCGAAAACGGTGAAGTCTTCTCCCGACCCGGCTATTCCTCCGGCCGTTAAGGCGTATGTTCCGTCACTCACTCCGCTGTCCGATACAGAGCCCGTGCTTCCCGACGAAGCGCGCACCAGCCACGTACAGGGAAATGTGCAGGTGCTGGTAACCGTCGGCCCCAGGGGCAGCGTAGAGCACGTTGAAGCGCTGAGCGGCCCGGAGGCGCTGCGCAAAGCCGCAATCGACACGGTCCGGCAGTGGACCTACCGGCCGGTGATCCGTAACCTCGCGCCGGTCACTGCCTATACTGACGCAAACGTCTTCTTTTTCGACCGGTCGAACCCAACCCCGCCCGGATTCGAGATCACTCCCGATGTCACCGCCGCCGCAAATCGGCTCGCGCAGTTGGAGGAAGCTTTTCCGCGAACCCCGGAGCAGGAGTTTGCGGACAGTGAACAGGACGCGGGAGGCGGCGGATTACGGCGCTTCTACAAGTTGAATGGATTGGCGGTTAAGGCGGCGGAACTGGGGTTCAATGAAAAGGCGAAGGCGTACGCCGATGAGTCGCTGGCGGCTGCAGCGCAACATCCGAAAGACTGGAATTACGGCAACGCGATCCACGATGGCCACATGGTGTTGGGACTGCTGGCGCTGCGTAACAACGATGTGCCCACGGCGCGCGAGGAATTAATTAAGGCCGGCCAGACTCCAGGCTCCCCGCAATTGAATTCTTTCGGCCCGAATATGACGCTCGCAAACGAACTGCTGCAGAAAGGCGAACGCAATACGGTCCTCGACTACCTCGTTCTATGCGCGAAATTCTGGAAGACGGGAGCGCCACAACTGGATTCGTGGAGTGAGACGGTGCGCAACGGCCAGACACCCGCGTTCGGCGCCAACCTGCGCTAGACGCACGTCCTGATAAGTTCCTCGGCCCACAACGCCCCGTGGGGGTCTTCCTCATGCTTGAAGTACACGTAAGCGTCGCGCCCCCCTTCGAGCAAAGCACGGACCTGACCGGCAATCTCCTGGCGCGCCGATTCCGGATAATCCGCCTTACGTAGCCGGAAATACCCGAAATCCGCAGTCATAACTTTGGGGACTTCAAGCCTCTCCGATTCAGCCAGGCAAAGTGCGATATTGCGACGCCCCAGGCGGTCATAGACTGCATCGACCAGCCACGACGTATGGCGGAATTCGAAAGCGAATCGAATATCGTTGGGCAGCAGGGGCAGGTAGGCATCCAGACGTTCCAGATCGCATTTGAACGTCGGAGCGAATTGGTACAGGACGGGACCCAGCCGCCGAGCCGCGCGCAGGGGATCGAGCGCCTTCAGGAAAACCTCCGTGAAGCTTTCCGCATCCTTGAGTTTCATGATGTGAGTCAGACGCATGTGAGCCTTGCAGGCGAACGCGAAACCGGGGGACGCTGCGGCCGCCCATCCTTCGAGCGTTTTAGCCGAGGGAAGCTGGCGGAATGTATAGTTGATTTCGACGCTGTTGAGGCGCGCCGCGTAGTGCCGGAGGAAACCGCCGGCGGGGAGTTCCTTAGGGTAGAAGTCCGGCTTCCATGCCGGATAAGAGAAGCCGGATGTGCCCGCGAACAGTTGCGCCATAAGCCCGATTGGTATCATCGCAGATTGGGCGTTGACTTGAGATAAGAAACGCTCCCGCCCGGCGCGGCGTCTACAAACAACTGAAATTAATGAAAAGTTTCTATATCCTGTTCGTGCTGCTGATTCACAGTGGCGTCGCTTCGGCACAGCAATATTTGATCGCAACGGTGGCGGGCACCGGAGGCTCGCCTGGCTGGTCCGGCGATCTGGGGCCTGCGCTCAACGCGCAGTTCACCAATCCGCTGCGTGTGGCGCTCGACGCCCAGGGCGATCTTTACATCACCGACTACTCAAACCAGTCGGTACGAAGGATCGACGCCAATACCGACGTCATCACTACGGTCGCGGGTAATGGGTTTTTCGGATATTCGGGCGACGGCATCACGGCCGACGGGGCGCAACTGGCCGATCCCCATGACGTGGTGGTTGACGCGGCGGGAAATGTCTACATCGCCGATACGCGCAACAGCCGTGTGCGTATAGTCAATACTTCGGGGATTATTAACACCTTCGCGGGTAACGGGACGCCGGGTTACTCGGGTGACGGCGGCCCTGCCACCAGCGCGCAACTCATGTTTCCCTCCGGTTTGGCCCTGGATAAAGCGGGCAACCTGTATATAGCCGATTACGGCAACGCCACCGTTCGCCGCGTGGATAAGAATGGCAACATTAGCACCTTCGCGGGCGTCGGATTCGCCGCCTATGGCGCTGCGCCCGGCGACGGTGGGCTGGCCACCAAAGCGTTTCTCGAACAGCCCTATTGCGTGCAAGTCGACAGCGCCGGCAACGTGTATATCGGCGACATCGGCACCAGCTCCATCCGCAAGGTTTCAACCAACGGAATTATCACTACCTTTCTGCAGAACTTCCAGGCACAGAATTTTGCCATCGATGCGGCCGGCAATTTCTATGTCGCCAATTACCACAACCACACGATCCTGAAAATTCTGTCCGGGGGAAGCCAGCTATGGATTGCGGGTGACGGCATTGGCGGGTATTCGGGAGATGGCGGACCCGGTACGGCGGCTCAACTTTCCGTGCCCTACGGTGTCGCCGTCGACCCGTATGGAAATGTCTTTATAGCCGATTCGGCAAATGCCGTGATTCGCGAACTATCGCCCTCTCCTTTCACCATCGGGGGGGTGGCGAATGCCGCCAATCTGGTGGCATTCGCACCGCCCGTGGCGGGTTCGGGCGATGCTTCCGTCCCGGTCGCGCCGGGAGAGATTGTGGTGCTCTTCGGCACCGGGCTTGGTCCCGCCAATCTTACGGTCGCGTCACCCTCGAAAACCGGCTTCAGCAAGCAACTCGCGGGAACCACAGTGACTTTTAACGGGATCGCCGCGCCCATCATATACACTTCTTCCACTATCGTAGCCGCCATCGTCCCTTACGCCCTGAACGGATCGACTTCGGCCCAGGTGGTGGTTTCATATCAGGGCAACCAGAGTTCGCTCCCGGCGCTCCCCGTGGCAGTCACGTCGCCGGGCATCTTTACCTCGAATGCCTCGGGTTCAGGACAGGCGGCCGTGATGAATGAAGACGGCACTCTCAACAGCCCCTCGAATCCCGCACCTATCGGCAGCATCATCACATTTTTTGAGACCGGTGAAGGCCAAACCACCCCAAGTGGGGTGGACGGGCAATTGGCGAACAACCTGAACCTTCTGCCGGCGCCGATCCAATCCGTGATCGTGACCATCGGCGACCTTCCGGCGGTAGTTAACTACGCCGGCGCCGCGCCCTTTGAGGTTGCCGGCCTGATGCAATGCAACGTACAAATACCCAGCGGTGTATCGCCGAGTGGCTCTGTGCCTATGCAGGTTGACATTGGCGGAGTCATTAGTCCGATCGTGACGATATCCGTTTCCGCCCAGTAAGAGTGGGGCAGATTTCCGGTCTGCCCGCGCCTCTTCATTGATACTCTGAAGGATTCCATGAGAGTTCTCATCAGCGTCACCGACAAGACCGGTGTGTCCGAGTTTGCCCAGGGCCTGGCCGCACTGGGCGCCGAATTGATTTCCACCGGCGGCACAGCCAGACTACTGCGCGAATCGGGCGTTCCCGTGCGCGACGTCAGCGAGGTCACCGGCTTCCCCGAAATGCTCGACGGCCGCGTCAAGACCATGCACCCGAAGATCACCGGGGCCATTCTCGCCATCCGTGACAATCCCGATCACGCCGCGGCTTTGCGCGAACATGAAATCGAGCCCATCGATATGGTGGTGGTGAACCTCTATCAGTTCGAGAAGGTGGCCGCGCGGGCCGATGCTTCGCTGGCGGATCTGATCGAAAACATCGACATTGGCGGACCCACCATGATCCGTTCGGCGGCGAAGAACTGGCAGGACGTTGCTGTGGTCACCTCACCTTCGGATTATGCGGGGATTCTCGAAGAATTGCGCTCGAACGGCGCCTTGAGCCGCGCAACCAAATGGCGCCTGGCCCGGCAGGCCTTTCGCACCACGGCGGATTACGATCGGGCCATCGGCGACCGGCTGGCGCAAGTGGGCGCCGCGCCCGAGGTGCTGCCGGAGATCCTCGATATCCGTGTGCCGCGCCGCATGAGTCTGCGGTATGGCGAAAATCCTCATCAACAGGCGGCGCTCTATGCCAACGGAACCGCGGGAATCGCGGGCGCGGAACAACTGCACGGCAAAGAGCTTTCCTTCAATAATCTGGTGGATCTGGATGCCTGCTGGCAGCTGGTTTGCGAGTTCGAACACCCGGCGGCGGCCATCATCAAACACACCAATCCGGCGGGTTGCGCGGAGCGAGGTGCTCTGGCCCAGGCATATCGCAGGGCTCTCGAATGCGATCCGGTGTCGGCATTCGGTGGCGTGCTCGGGTTCAATCGCGAACTGGATGAGGAGACCGCCGGCGAAGTCGCCAGGCTGTTCGTGGAAGCCATTGCGGCGCCCGCTTTTTCCGAGGCGGCGCTGAAGATCCTGCGGCCCAAGAAGAATCTGCGCCTGGTGCGGGTTACGCCGGGTGGAGACGGCTTGGTTGTGAAAAGTATTTCCGGCGGATATCTGGCGCAGACTGCCGACCTGGCCGGGTTCGATCGCGCCACCGCGGTGGTGAAGACCGAGCGTCCACCGACCGACGAGGAGTGGGAGGCGCTCGAATTTGGCTGGAAGGTGGTGAAACACGTCAAATCCAACGCCATCGTTTATGCGCGCCGGGGACAGACTGTCGCAGTGGGCGCGGGCCAGATGAGCCGCGTCGATTCCGTGAATATCGCCGCCATTAAGGCCCATCTTCCGCTGGCTGGAAGCGTGGTGGCTTCGGACGCTTTCTTCCCTTTTCCCGATGGATTGGAACAGGCGGTGAGGCACGGCGCCACGGCGTTCATCCAGCCCGGCGGGTCGGTAAACGACGGAGATGTGATCGCCGCCGCCGACCGGCTGGGAGTGGCCATGGTGTTTACGGGAATCCGGCACTTCCGCCATTAGGGCGCTTCCGGCATCGGAACGACAGGCATTAGACTGGAAGCATGGTGGTTTTGGGCGCCCTGCTCTTCGGTCTGCTGTTGGCACAGCAGGTCGATTACGTTGCCGACGGACTCAAGGCGCTGGATGCCAATCAGCCCGCCGCCGCGGAGCCGCTTTTTCGTAAAGCGATCGAGGCCGAGCCCGGCGATTATGGAGCTCATTTCAACCTGGCGCTGGCTCTCAGCCTCGAGCACAAGGATGCCGAGGCGGTTTCCGAGCTGCGGAAAACGCTCCAGCTCAAGCCGGGTCTGTACGAAGCAAACTTGAATCTGGGTACGCTGCTGTTGCGCGATAAACAGCCCGCGGAAGCGCTGCCAGTTCTCAAAGAGGCTGCGGAGGCCAAGCCAAAGGAGATTCGTCCCAATCTGTATTACGCGGAGGCTCTTTTCGGCGCCGGTGATGCCGGCGGGGCCGCCGAACGCTATGCCGCCGTGCTTGCAATCGATCCGAAGTCGAGCGCGGCGGAACTGGGTCTGGCCCGTGCGCTTTTCCGGCAGGACAAGCTTCCCGAAGCCGCGGAGCATTTCCGCGCGGCCGGATCGAGAGAGGGCCTGATCGAAGTGGCTGCGGCTTTCGAAAAGGCTGGTCGCGTCGATGAAGCGATCGCCATTTACAGGGAATTTCCCGACGATCCTTCGATTCGGACGCATCTCGGTCTGATCCAGATCGATAACAAGGAAGCGGCTGACGCCATCCCGAACCTGGAAGAAGCCGTCCGCAAGTCCCCCGTGACTACCAACCGGCTGGCGCTGGCCGACGCGTATCGATTGAACAAACAGCCCGCCAAAGCCATTGAACAATTGCAGCTGGCGGCTGCCGCCGATCCGAATAACTACGAATTGCGCATGCAACTGGGGCGCACTCTACGCGACGATCACAGATTGGTTCTAGCCGCCGAGCAGTTCCTCTCCGCCACGAAACTGAAGCCGGATTCGGTGCAGGCGTGGCATGAGTTGGCGTCGGCGGCCATCGTAGGCGAGAACTATGCAGCCGGGTTGGCGGCGCTCGACAAAGTCCGGGCGCTCGGCCAGGAGATCCCGGGCGATTTCTTCCTGCGCGCCATCACGCTCGACAAACTGAAACAGAAGCCGCAGGCCCTGGCCGCTTACCGGCAGTTTCTGGCCGCCGACAACGGGGCGCATCCCGATCAGGAATTCCAGGCGCGCGCCAGAATTCGTATCATCGAAAATGAGTCGAAGAGATGACTACGCTCTTTACTTTGCTTCTGCTGCTCGCGCAGGCGCCGCCTCCGGGCCTCGACCAGATCCGCGCCGATATGAATCTGGAGCATCGGGCGAAGACCGCTGTCGAATTTGCCGCGGCGGCCGAACGAAACGCCGAGGCCGCCTATTCGAAGGGCGACATCCCTGGCGTGACCGCCGAGTTGAAGAACATGGTGACTGGGGTGGAAATTGCTCAGGAGGCGCTGGAGCAAACGGGCAAATCCGCCCTGCATCACCCCGGCCCGTTCAAAGCTGGTGAATTGCGCACCGAGGAGATCCTGGTTCGCTTGGACGATCTGGAACGCCGCATGGATTCGGACGAGCGCAGCATCCTCGAGGGCCCGAAAATGAGAGTGCAGGAGATTCACGATGCCTGGTTCGAGGGCATCATGGGCAAGAAGAAGAGGTAGAGCAGAAAAGGCAAGAAATGAAGAGTTTTTTTATTTGTTTCCTGATTATGATTTGCGGGGCGCCGTTGTTTGCACAGCGCGATTTTCTTACCAGCGACGAGGTTGAGAAAATCCGCGAGGCGCAGGATCCGAATTTGCGGATACAGGTGTATATCCAGTTCGCGAAACAGCGCCTCGATCAGTTACAGCAACAGGTGGCGAAGGACAGAAAGGGCCGCTCGCTGATCATTCGCCAGTTGCTGGAAGATTATTCGGCGATTATCGATGCCATCGATACAGTTTCGGACGATGCCTTGAAGCGCAAGCTCGATATTACGGCGGGAACGGCGGCGCTGGCCGCGGCGGAGCCTAAATTTCTGGCGCAATTGAAGAAGATTGAAGACAGCCAGCCGCACGATCTGGATATGTACGATGTCTCGCTCAAGGATGCCATCGGCAGTACTAGCGACAGCATGGACGCGTCGAAGGAAGATCTGGGGAAGCGCGCCGAAGTAGTCGCGGCCAAGGAAGAGAAAGAGAAGAAAGAAATCGAGAGCATGACCCCGAAGGACGAAGTGCAGGCGCAGAAGGCGGAGGATGCCAAGGCTGACGTAGGGACACCGAAGCGCAAGCCGCCTACGCTCTACCGGCCTGGGGAAAAACCGGGCCAGCCGAACCAGTAAAGAGCGTCAGCCTCGGCCGCTGTAGCGATGTGGGATAAGCCCTTTGGCTTGTCCATTCCGTGAGAGACACGGACAGGCGGAAGCGCCTGTCCCACATTGGCGAGCGCTATTCCACCACTTCGGCTTTAATCCGCATGGCGTAGAAAGAGCGCCAGATAAACACCAGCGCGATCAGCAGGAACACGCCCGAAAGAACTCGGCCCAACGTGGGGCCGTGTTCGTCCGACAATGCCACCGCCAGTTCCACCGCCAGCAATCCGAACAGCGTGGTGAACTTGATGATCGGGTTCAATGCCACCGACGAAGTGTCCTTGAAAGGATCGCCCACTGTATCGCCGACCACCGTGGCATCGTGCAGCGGCGTCCCCTTCTGCTTCAACTCCGTTTCCACGATTTTCTTGGCGTTGTCCCACGCCCCACCCGCATTGGCCATGAATATCGCCTGATATAAACCGAACAGAGCAATCGATATCAGATAGCCGATAAACAGGAACGGCTCGGCGAAGGCGAAGGCCAGCGTGCCGAAGAACACCGCCAGAAAGATATTGAACATGCCCATCTGGGCGTACTTGGTGCAGATGGCGACCACTGCCTTACTATCCGTAACCGACGCCTTCGTGACGCCTTCCAGGCGAATATTCTTCTTGATGAATTCGACTGCACGATAAGCGCCGGTGGTAACCGCCTGCATGGACGCGCCGGTGAACCAGTAGATCATGGCGCCGCCGGCCAGCAAGCCCAGCAGGAACGGCGGATACAGGATCGAAAGCTTTTCGAGATTGGTAGTAAGTCCGTTAGTGAGCGCGACGATGATAGAGAAGATCATGGTTGTAGCGCCGACCACAGCGGTTCCGATCAGCACCGGCTTGGCCGTAGCCTTGAACGTATTGCCCGCGCCATCGTTCTCTTCGAGGTTTTCCTTGGCGCGTTCGAAGTTGGGAGTGAAACCGTATTTCGACTGGATCTCCTGCTGAATGCCCGGAATCTGCTCGATCAACGAAAGTTCGTAGACGGATTGAGCGTTATCGGTAACCGGTCCATAGGAATCGACCGCGATTGTCACCGGTCCCATCCCCAGGAATCCGAAAGCTACCAGGCCGAACGCGAAGACGGCCGGCGCCACCATCAGGCTCGCGAGCCCGAGCGTACTGACCCCATAGGCCGCGCCCATCAGCATAAGCATCGCCAGACCCAGCCAGAACGCGCTGAAGTTCCCCGCCACCAAACCCGAGAGGATATTGAGAGAAGCTCCGCCCTCGCGGGAGGACGTAACCACTTCGCGTACATGTCCGGACTCCGTGGACGTGAACACCTTAACCAACTCCGGAATCACCGCGCCTGCCAGAGTTCCGCAGGTGATAACGCTCGAGAGCTTCCACCACAGCGATGTATCGCCGCCCAGTTCCGGAATCATGAAGTACGAAACGATATAAGTCGCCACAATCGAGATGATCGAAGTGAGCCAGACCAGAAACGTCAGCGGCGCTTCGTAGTTGAACTTCGGCAGATTCTCATAGCGGCTCTTGGCAATGGCCTCATTGATGAAGTACGAGACAGCCGAGGAAACCACCATCATGATGCGCATCACAAAGATCCACACCAGCAACTGCACCTGCACCAGAGGATTGGTGACGGCGAGCAGGATGAAAGAAATCAGCGCCACGCCGGTAACACCGTAGGTTTCGAATCCATCGGCGCTCGGTCCCACGGAATCGCCCGCGTTGTCGCCGGTGCAATCGGCAATCACACCGGGGTTGCGCGCGTCGTCCTCTTTGATCTTGAAAGCGATCTTCATCAGGTCGGAACCAATATCAGCGATCTTGGTGAAAATGCCGCCCGCCACGCGCAGGGCAGCCGCGCCCAGGGATTCGCCGATGGCAAATCCGATAAAGCAAGGACCCGCATAATCGCTGGGAATGAAAAGCAGGATGCAAAGCATGATCAACAGTTCAATACTGATCAGCACCATCCCGATGCTCATGCCGGCACGCAGCGGAATCGCATAGCAAGGGTACGGATTGCCCCGCAGGCTGGCAAACGCCGTGCGCGAGTTGGCGAACGTATTTACGCGGATGCCGTACCACGCGACGGTGTAGCTGCCGCCGATCCCGATCAGGCTGAACAGCAAGATGACGAAGACCTTGATGGCATCGAAATGTTCGAAGTATCCGAAATAAAACAGGATGATGGTGCCGATGAAGACCTCGAGAATCAGCAGGAATTTGCCCTGCCCGAAGAGGTACGTCTTGCAGGTCTCCCAGATCAGCTCGGAAACTTCGCGCATCGAGTTGTGGACCGGCAGATCGCGCAGCCGCATGTAGGTGATCAGACCGAAGACCAGGCCGAGGAAGCAGATCAGCAGTCCACCCATCAGCAGCGTGCGCCCGCCGATACCCATAAATGTTCCCTGGCTCAAGTCGGGGAGGATGAGGTGAGCTTCGCCTCCGGACTGTCCGGGTGCCTGAGCGAAGCCCGATCCGGGAGCGAACAATAAGAAGAAAAGGGCTGCCGGCAGTATCGTGAGACCGCGCCGGCAGAGGCGAGCGAACAAGGCCACAGCGGCCTGTTTAATTGTCATAGACCATCCGCTAGCCTATCTGAGAAGTCACGGTCCCGCAACAAGATAGGTGAGATTTGAGTCCAATTCGGGCCAGTTGGCCAGTGGAACGGGCTGCGGTCCAGCCAATCCGTATGCAAAGATCCTTACTGAACCGTACTACGATGTAGCTATGCCGGTTGTCATCGACGAACAATATCTCCCCGCGAGATTGACGGCCCCACCGATGACCGATGCGGAATTCGAAGCGTTCTGCGCCGAGCATCCCGATGTTTTTATTGAAGTTACGGCGGAAGGGGAAATCCTGATCATGCCGCCGAACTATTGGCGTACAGGTATTCAGAACGCCTATATCGCTAAGCAGTTGGCCATTTGGGCCGATTCGAACGATACGGGAAAGCCCATCGATTCTTCCGGTGGCTTCCGTCTGCCCAATGGTGCGCGCCGCTCCCCGGACGCCTCGTGGATCTCGCGTCAGCGGATTGCCGCTGTACAGTCGAAGGGAAAAGGCCGCTCCTGGGGCCTGTGTCCCGAGTTCGTGATTGAACTGAGATCGGAAACCGATCGTCTTTCCGTCCTCAGGCGCAAGATGCGCGAGTGGGTCGACAACGGAGCGCAGTTGGCATGGCTGATCGATCCCGAACGCCGCGCGGTCGAAGTCTACCGGCCCGGCCGCGATGCTGAAATTCTCACCGGTATCGAGAGCGTCTCCGGCACAGGACCAGTTGACGGCTTTATCCTGGATCTGAAACCAGTCTGGGAACCTCTATCCTGAGAAGGCCGGAAGGACCCCTTGAATCCCCGGTGGATCGCCTCAATCCTGTTGCTCGGCATCGTCTCCTGCCTGGTGGTGCCGCTCTTGATTGCCTGCATTGACCTCGTGCTCGATTCGCCGGTTTCCCTTGAACAGACTGCGCACATCAACCGCGTCATTCGAGTCCTTCTGCTGATGTGCCCGACTCTTTGGGTGATTGCCGCGTACCTGTTACACAAAGGCTCCGCGTGGAGACCGATAATAATAAAGAACGTACTTAGGTTTGTGCTGACCGTAGGCGGATGCGCCGCAGGGTCGCTTCTCGCCGGGGCGGCAATCGACACCGTCGCCGAATCACAGTGGAACCGGCTTGCGCTTGCTCTGTTTGGGTAAGAACTTTCCGGCGATTGAAAACTATAGACCTGACTCGTCGACGCCCACCAGCGCCGCCTCCCTGCGCAAAGCTTCCCAGGTGCCATCCGGAATCGGAATCCCTTCCGCCAGCCGCAGCCGTTCCGTGCGCAATTCCGGCTCATTGGCCACCAGTACCTCCTCATAGCCGCTGGCCGGCGCCGCCGACTTCACCTGGTCGATCAGCCAATCGGCTCTTTCGCGAAATTCCGGCTGCATCCGCATCACATCGATGGCAATAAAGGTCTGGCTGGCGCGGAATCTCTTCCCACGCACACGCAACCCGCCCAACTGCGTACTCATCGCCCCGCCGCCGATCACGCCACACAGGATCTCCACCATCATCGCCAGCCCCGACCCCTTATACCCGCCCAGCGGCATCAGCAGCCCCTCATACGCCGCGTCGGTGCTGGTGGTAGGGATGCCGTCCCGATCCATCGCCCAACCGGCCGGAATCGACGGCTCGTGGTTCGTCCATGCTTTGAAGATCTTGTTGGCCGCCACCGTCGTGGTGGCCATATCGAGCAGCCACGGGTTCCGTTGGCCGACCGGGATCGCCATACAGATCGGATTGGTTCCGAAGCGCCCCTCCTTTCCCTGCCACGGCGCCACAATCGGCGACGCATTGCAGAACACCAGTCCGATCTGCCCCGCCGTTGCTATCCTGCGCGCCCAGAACGCCGCCGCCCCAAAGTGATTCGATTCGCGGGCCGTCACCATCCCAAGCCCATGCTCTTGCGCCAGGCGGATCGCGTGGCCGCAGCAGATCTCAGAGATTACCTGGCCAAGCCCGTTGCGGCCATCGTAAACCAGGCAGGCGCCGGATTCGATGGCAACTGCGCCCGTCTGCCGCGCATCCACGTCGCCTTCCCGGATCTGCCCCAGGTAACTGGCCAATAGATGGATGCCGTGCGAATCCACGCCGCGCAGGTTAGCGGCAACCAGCGATTCCGCCACCAGGTATGCATGTCCTGCTTCCACGCCGGCCGCCACCAGAACCCGCTCCGACCAGGCGCGCAATCGATCCGCGGAAACGACACGCATCAGGCTGCCACGTCAGGTCCGCAGTTCTTCGGCAATTTCCGCCGCCACCCGCCGCGCCTCGTCCACCTGCCCAGGCTCCAGGCTGATCGCCCCCACCCGCGCATGCCCGCCTCCGCCATACCGCTCGCAAATTGTCGCCAGATTGTGCCGCGGTTCCACGGGCGCCCAGGGATTCGAGCCCACCGAAATCTTCGTCCGGAAACTCGAAGGGCTGACCGCCACGGTATAAATCCCTTTTGGATAAATATAGTAAGGAATAAATTTGTTGTAGCCCTCCAGATCGTACCCCGTCAGGTCGAACGTAATCACTCCTCCGGTCTCGTCTGCCTGATCCCGAATAATGGCGAGCGATTTCAGGTGCCGTTCATACAGAGGCTTATACAGCTCCTGCACCGCCGGCTGCATCACAATCTCCTCCAGCGGCATGCGCTGCATGAACTGGATAATCTGTTGCACCGTATCTGAACCTTTCGAACCCTCGATCACCAGCGTCAGTTTCATAGCCGGCGCACCCAACTCCACCGCCGTCCGCGGATCCGGATACTGGGCCCCGTCGATGATATTGGCCCAGTGCACCAGATCGTCCAGATCCGGCGCCGTGAACCCCCAGATCTCCCGAGCCTTGGTCCGGATATAGTTCGTGCAGGACTTAAACGACGTGTCGTACATCTTCTTCGGCGAAGGATGCTGCAGGAAGTGCCGGGCGTCCTCCGGCGAAAGAAACGCGCTCTGGTGATGGTCGAACCACCAGGTGAGCTTCTCGTTATTCGAATACTTGAAATCGACGATGGCGTTCTCGTCCCCGTCGAACAGGCTGTCCTCGAATATCTGCGACGCGCGGTGCGCCATCCCGGTGTATTGGAACGCCGCATCCGGGTAGAACGTGCCCCGGATAAAGCGGCTGAAGAACGCGGCCGAAGCGGCGCCGTCGAAACAATGGTCGTGATAAAGGACTCGTAGCCGCATTCGATAGGGTGAAAACTTTTCATCGTGCCTGAATGCGCGCGGAAAAGCAACTGGCAATGTGAAAATAATCCGTCTCGAGCGCAAAAAAGAAGCTGGGCGCTACCATCGAAGGCAGATGGCGAGAGGGTTCACGGCCAACACGCTGCGGGCGCTCCGGCACCGTAATTTCCAGCTTTTCTTCGCCGGCCAGGTGATTTCCCTCACAGGCACCTGGATGGATTCGGTCGCCCAGGCGTGGCTGATCTACCGCCTGACTGGCTCTTCCGCGCTGCTTGGCCTGGTCAGCTTTGCCAACCAGATCCCGGTTTTCCTAATTTCCCCGCTCGGCGGCCACGTGGCCGACCGCTGGAATCGTCACCGGATCGTCATTTTCACCCAGGCGGCATCCATGGTTCTGGCGCTGACCCTGGCCTGGCTCACGCTCTCCGGGCGCATCCGGATCTGGGAATTATTCGTCCTCGCCTCCCTGATGGGCATCGTGAATGCCTTCGATATCCCGGCCCGCCAGTCGTTCCTCGTCGAGATGGTGGGGCGCGAAGACATGATGAACGCCATTGCCCTCAATTCGTCGATGTTCAACGGCGCACGCATGGTGGGTCCGGCCATCGCGGGGGTGCTGGTGGCGAAGATCGGCGAAGGCTGGTGCTTCTTCGCCAATGGCATCAGCTATATTGCCGTGATCGCTGGCCTGCTGTTGATGCGGCTTGAGGTGTTTGTGCCGCGCCCGGTGCTGGTTTCGGCATGGCACAATATCCGCGATGGCTTCCAGTACGTGGCGCGCACCGGTCCCATTCGCGCTCTGCTGCTGATGCTGGCGATACTGAGCTTTGCCGGCCTGCCCTACACGGTTCTGATGCCGGTGTTCGCCGAAGGAATCCTGCACCACGGATCGCAGGGCTTCGGCATCCTGATGGGATCGACCGGCCTCGGCGCCATGTGCGGGGCACTTCTGCTGGCTTCGAGAAGCGGCATCAAGGGTCTGAGCGGCTGGGTGGCGGGGTTCGGCGCACTGATGTCCATTTCCCTGGTGGGCTTTGCCTGGTCGCGCGACCTCAGGCTTTCCTGCGCCATTCTGCTGATCACCGGTTTTTCCATGATGGTCCAGGTGGCGTCGACCAACACGCTCATCCAATCGATGGTTCCCGATCGCTACCGGGGCCGCGTGATGAGCGTCTACTCGATGATGCTGATCGGCATGAGCCCGATCGGCGCCATGACCGCCGGATTCGAAGCGGAACATCTCGGCGCACCGCTGACGATTACCATCGGAGCGGCCATCTGCCTGGTGTCGTCTATAGTGTTCGCCGTCAGGCTGCCCGCTTTTCGCAAAGCCGCCCGCGAACTCGTCACCGCCTAAGTGGGATAGACGCTGCCGTGACAAAAATCTCAGTCTTGCCGGGATGCGCGTCTCCCAAACCGCGGGGAACGGCAGCGGAAAAATCGATTGTGCCTTTCCGGCTCACAACCGCCCGCTACGCACTCTGATCCAGTAATAGCGATCGTTATCCGCGTTCATCCCGGGTGTCATAACAACGGCTGTCGCCCCGTCCTGCACACGTACAACCATGAAATCGGTACTGGGCAAAGTAAGCGGATTTCGGAATATCAGCTTCTCGTCCAGGCGGGTGAACAGAATATACCGGGAATCCGGAGACCAGCGAGGGAAACCTGTCACCTTCATGCCGCTCACCAGGATCTTCGAGGCGCCGCTCTTCAGGTCGTAAAGCGCAAGAGCGCCCGCGGCTGACCGGAATGCCAGATATTGGCCGTCGGGAGACCAGCCGGGGTCCGCGCCCTCCACGACGTCGCTTGCCTTCTGTTTAGTCGTGTCATAAATGAAGACACGCCCCCCAGGGAATACGTCAGCCTGGAACCGTCCGGCGCCCAGGAGAAATTCTCGCCGCGATAGTTCTGGAGGGCCGTCCTTTCCGGGTCGTTGGCGTCCAGCATAAACGAATAAACTTCATGAACCGAGTCCCACGAGAGCGGGCTATATTGCAGCGAGACTCTATATGACTTCGCGTCCACAAACAGTGCCGCGACCTTCTCGGCGCCGGGGGAAAGTACCGCCCTCATCGGCCACACTTGTATCCCGGTTCGGCCGATGACGCCGCGTCCGATCTCAAAGACGGATAGACGCACCGATAACATACGGTCGAGAAACTCGTCGTGAAACCGTGACGGACTCCTTGAGGAGCCAAGGATAATCTGGTTGCCCGGTTCTATATCATAGAGGCCGGTGAGTCTCTCGATTTTCACGATTCCGGGGCGGATGGCAGCATCTCCCCGGCCTCGACGTTCGTCAAGATCTTTCCCCGGTTTCCTGGAGCTCGGCGACCGATGCCGCGGACTGTGAAAGATTGCAGGACCCAGAACGCCGGCATTGAGCAAGGAAAGGCTGCACAGTCGTTTCAAAAGACTAGACTAACGCCGCCCCGCACCGGACGAGCAACACACAAAACAACTTCGAAGCCATCGCAGGCTCTTTGAGCATTGACTCTCACAAGCCTCTAAAACAACAAGGGCGCAAACTCCGAAAGATTAAGTTGCCAGACCGGCCAGATATGCCCGCCTGGTGAAGAGCGGAATACATGGTGGACCTTCTTCGCCTCGAGCATATCGGCGATGGCCTTGTTCGAATTAAAGGCGGGGTCGTCGGTGCCGCACCCGACCCACAGCACTTTATACTTTTCATTCAGAACCGCGCCATCCATCTTGTCGAGTTCGCCGCGATAGGGAACCGATCCGCTGAACGTGGCGATCGAACTGAAAAGATCGGGATGCCGTAAGCCCACGGACATCGCCTGACCCCCGCCCATCGATAACCCCGCGATGGCCCGATGGTCGCGATCCGTAAGCACGCGATAGGTACGGTCGATCAACGGCATCACGTCGCCGAGCAGGTCCTTTTCGAAACCATCCGGCGCGGCGCCACCGCGGCCGGCGCCGCGCGGTTCATCCGCCATGGCCCGCGCCACATGGCCGTAGGGCATCACGAGCACCATGGGCTTCACCTTACCCGCCGCCAGCAGATTATCGACGATGACGTTGGCGCGCCCCGCCGAGATCCATGCCTCTTCGATCAGCCCGGAACCATGCAGAAGATAGAGCACCGGGTACCTTATATTCGACTGCTCGTAGCCCGGCGGCGTGTAGACATACACATTCCGCGTGGTTCCGAGCGACTTCGAGTCGTACATATTGATATGCACGGTGCCGTGCGGCGCCGGACGGATTTCCTGCACCAAAGGCTTGTCTCCCGGAACGTCGAAGTAGCTGGTGTGTCCCCAGCGGCGCACTTCCACGTTGGGATTCGACGGATCGGGACTTCTGATTCCCCCGTCGATGCCGAAGCCATAGTTGTAATAACCGGGCTCCAAAGGCCCCACCGTCACGCTCCAGAGGCCTTTCTCATCCTTTGTCAGAGCCTTCGGCCCTTTGGTGGCCTCCATGAGTGCGCCGACAACCAGAAGCACTTCATGCGCGTCGGGCGCGAAAAGTCGAAACGTGACCGTACGGTCGGGATGCACTTCGGGAGAACGCGGAAGATTCGCCTGGTTCTCCCAGGAGTTGGCGGGTCCGCGCTGGCCCAGGGCGGCGGCTGCTGCCAGTGCACCAAGCCAGAACACGCGGTTAAAGCGATTCATTTTCTCACTTTACCGCCTAGAAACTGAAACGTGCCAGCAGCATGCCGTTGCGCGGCTGCAGGGCCACCGATCCAGTGTTGACCCAGCCGAAGCCCCCCGTCAACTGACCGGACGAATTCGTCGTGGTGGTGGCAAGAGCATTGGTAGATGCCGGCGGGTTCAGGAACACATGGTTGAAGGGATTGAAGAACATGGCGCGGAGTTCGAGCTGCATGCCTTCGCGGATGGTGAAAAACCTGCCGAGCGAAAGCGATTCGGCCGGTTGACGGAAATTTCGGTAGTCGTTGTAATAGAGCGACGAGTTGCCAAACGTTCCCGGAGCCGGTTGCGACCAGGCAGCCGGATTCAGCACGAGCGTAGTGTTCGGGTCGAAGCATTTGCAATTGAGATTCTTAACCAGGAACAGCGGCACACCGGGTACCCGATTCGCATAGGTGGTCTGGAAGATGCCGTTCGAGAGGGAATTGCTCGACGCCGCCGGTATCAGGATGGGCAACCCGCTCTGATACCTGAGAATGCCTCCCAGCGCCCAGCCGCTCGTCACATTGCGAGCCAGACGGTTCACTCCCCAGACCGGCGTATGGTAAGTGAAGCTGATCACCAGTTCCAAAGGCACGGAATAGGGAGAAATCGACTTATTGAGCGATCGGCTTTGAAAATCGTTGATGGCTCCGCCGTCGGCGCCAAGCTGTAATTCCTTCTGCCATGTGAATGCGCCCGTAAAATCGAGGCCATGCGAGAGCCGCTTGGTCGCCTTGGCCTGCAGCGAGTCGTACCAGTCGTTGCCGAGGGGCGACCAAAGCGCCGGGATGGTGGTGAACTGCGGGAACGGCCGCAGGCTCTGCCCCAGCGACGCGTTGGCGGGATATCCTGCGTAAGGAGGCTTGTATCCGGCGGCAATGACGGCGGCTGAGCTAAGCGGCTGGGTCAGCAGGCTCAATTGGGTGGAGTTGGTTATATTGATCCCATCGGCCAACGCCATGGCGGGCGTAATGGCATTCAGATTGTTTAGACTGGCCGCCGGGAGCCAGACCCCGCGGTTGCCCACGTATGCCGCTTCGACGACGAAGTTCCGGCCCACTTCGCGCTGCAGCGAAACGTTCCACTGGTTCACCCGGCCCGGCCGGCCCCCCTGGGGATCCTCCCAATAGGGAACCGTCGCCAGTTGCCCCGGATAGGGGCGGGCGCCCGGATCCAAGGTCACCTGGTACAGTTGCGATTGCTGATACGGCAAACCCTGCGCGAATGTCACCGCGGGTATCCCATATGAGGGCGACACCCAGGAAAGCTGGTTGATACCCACGCCGAGATACGCCTGGTTCGTGATGTATCCATACTGAGTATTCGCGGCGTATGAGATGCCCCAGCCGGCGCGAAGAACGGTTTTGGGATCGATCTGATAAGCGATTCCCAGACGGGGTTGAACGGCATAAGGATAGGACTTCGAGAAGGCGCTGCACTGGCAGCGGCCAGGGCCGTATCCCTGATACGCGAATCCACCGAGGAGACCTCCGGCATTTTCATTCGGGGTGGTCGGAGAAAAATTATCCTGCCGATTCCACAGTTCGCTCAGCGCCGTCTGGTAATCCCAGCGGAGACCGTAGTCGAGCGTCACCTTGCGTGTTATCTTCCAGTTATCCTGGAGGTAAAGCCCGTAGCCGATCTGGCGTTCCTGCGGATCCTGGGGAGCGTTCACGCTGGCGCTGTCGGCCAGCCCGAGAAGGAAGCTGGCGTAGGGAAATCCCGCCGTACCGCCGGATGTCGTTTGATTGGTGGGGAGAGCCGTCTCCGTGTTGGTGAAGTTAAAAATGCCCTGGCTGCCGCGCACATTATTATCGGAGTGCGCATCTTTGCGCCACTCGGCGCCGATCTTCACGGTGTGATTCTCGTGAATCCAGGTGAAGCTCGAAACCGCCGTCGGCTTCTCGCCGTAATATTCGTTGGCGTTGGCGGGTCCCATGCTGAGCGACATCCCGCCCTGGTCGCTGCCTAACAGGCCCGTAATACGCGGGAATCCGGGGGAAACGACGCCCGTATAGTTTGTAGTCGCGCCCGCATACAGACCCAGCTGCGTCAACGCATTGTATTGAAGGACGCCCAGTTCCGCCGCATCCTGCTGCTTGCCGCGGACCATACCAATGCCGACGTTGAGCAACATGGTGGGTCTGATGGTGAAGTTATATGTCAGACGAAGCGTCGGCGTGGTGAGTCTTCCATAACGCGACCCGGTCAGCGGAATCGGCAAGCCGTCCGCATTGTTCCAGGGAGAATTATTGAGCCGCCACGACATATAAAACGAAAGCTTCTGATTGGTGCTGATGTTTTCGTCGACCTTACTCGTCTGCACCGTGGACCGAACCGGGCTGGTATAGCTTTGCTCCCAGTTGTTGACCAGCGCGGTGTTGCTCGGCTGCGGCATCAGCGCCTCGATTTTTAACGCAACCGGATCCAGACGGCTCATGGGAATGATGTTGTTGGGGAACGGAGTGCGGTAGCCGGTGGAGGTGGCGCTCGCCGGATCGTAAATCTCGTTTTCCAGAATCGAGTTGCCCATAACGTCGGTACCGAGCTTCTTGCCCGTCAACGCGGCCGAAAAGTCGCCGGTCCGGTAAGCGTCGGTCGGGAGGGTCTGCGCATTCGTCGTCACGGTCTTGGCATAATTCTGTTCCAGACTGACGAAGAAGAAGGTCTTGTTCCTGCCGTTATAGAAGTGCGGGATAACCAGGGGTCCGCCGAGTGTGAAGCCGTAATCGTGACTGCGCGCCTGCGGCCGGATCAACTGTCCGTTTCCGCCGTTGGTGAACGGTTGCCCGGCGTTCAGAAACTCGTCGCGGAAATACTCAAAGCCCGAGCCGTGCAGCTTGTTGGTGCCGGACTTCGACGTGAAGTTGTATAACCCGCCGCCTACCTGGCCATATTCGGCTGAGAAGTTACTGGTCTGCAGCGCCACTTCTTCGAGCGCCTCGACCGACGGCTGGCTGCCAGCCGAGAAACTCTCCTGCTGAGTGAAGGTGGCGTCCTGACCGTCGATCCGCGTAGTAAACGTATTGTTGGGCAATCCGTTCACGCGGAGGTTGATATTGCTTCCACCGCTCGAAGCGATGCTCGCTCCCGGCATGATGGTGGTAAACGCCCACGGATTAATCAACGCCGCGGCGCCGCCCAGGCCGGAAGCGGAGACTAAAGGCAGCTCTTCGAAGCGTGCGATGGTTATATCGGTGCTTTGCTCCGCGTTTTCCGTTTTCAGCAACGGCGCGTCGGCCGTGACGCTGACAGACTCTGACGCCGCGCCGACCTTGAGGGTCACATCGATGCGCGCGATCTGAGCCACCTGAATGGTGAGTCCTTTCTGGATGAACGTGCTGAATCCGGCAGCCGACACGTTCAGGTCGTATTCTCCGGCGGGAAGCTGGGGCAAAGTGTAATTGCCCGTCCCCGTGGTGGCCGTCTCAAATTGCGCCTGGGTCTCGGTGTTGGTCGCCAGGATCTTTGCATTGGGGATAACGGCTTGCGCCTGGTCCGATACAGTCCCCGTAATGGTTCCACGATCGCTCTGCGCGCTGGCGGTCGCTGCCAGAAGTAGAAGACCCAGCATCCGGATCGGTTTTTGTCGCATAGATTGCTCCTGATTTTGCTTTTATGCCCATTCCCTATAGTCCGCTGGACCCGACCCTTACGGGGGCAGACGAAAGCGCCCGCCCCCGAATTGGGCTTAGTAGGCTATGCGGAAGACAAGCTGGCCCGTGCGCTCGCCCGATACGGTGGTGGGGTTAATATAACCGAAACCTCCGGTGTAACCCAGCGCGTTGCTAGTCGTGCTCGCCAGGGGATTGCTGGCGGTGGGGTTCGGGTATAAGAGCCGGTTAAACACGTTAAAGAATTCGCCCCGCACCTCCAGGGTAACCTTCTCCCGGGGGCGGAACGTCCGAGCGAGGCTCAACTGTTCGCTGGGCGTGCGCGCATACCGGTAATCGTTATAAAACGGGGCCGAAACACCCCACGTACCGTTTGGCACATCGGTCCAGGCCTTCGGGTTGAGGACCAGTTGGCTGTATGGATTGATGCAGCCGCAGTTCAGGTTCACGAGGTACAAAGGTTGCCCCGCCACGCGATTCATGCGCGTGGACTGGAATACCAGCGAGTTCATGTTGCTCAGCGAGGCGGGCACGGGGATCGGGAGGCCGCTGCCGTAGCGGAACAGGCCGGAAAGCCTCCAGTTGCCGAGCACATGCAGCGCCAGCTTATTACTCGTCAGGCGTGGCAGTTCGTGCATTAACTCGTATTGGAACGAGAGAACGAACAGGAACGGCTGGGAACTGCTGACCAGAGATTTCTGGTTGGGCTGATTGAATACGTCGTTTACTGCCTGGCCAGTGGCCAGTTCCTTGGAGAACGTGAACGCCGCCTGTGCGGTCAGCCCGTAGCCGTAACGTTTAGTGACTTTCGATTGAAGCGAATCGTACCAGTTCTTGCCGAGTGGCGCCCACATGGGGTTGAGAGCGCTGCTGAACTGCGGGTAAGGCCGAATGCTCTGGGCCACGGTCTGGTTAGTAGGGAATCCCGGGTAGGGGAGCGTGAATCCGGCCGCCTTGGCCGTGGCGGAGCCGATCAGAGAGGTCAGAATCGAGTCGCTGGTCGGGTTGCCGAGCGTCAGACCGTGCGCCGCGAGGTCCGCCGCCGAAATCGCATTGAGGCTTTCGAGACCGGTGGCTCCGGTTTCCCACGATCCCCGGTTGCCGACATAAGCCGCCTCGACTGCCAGGTCTCTGGCGATTTGCCGCTGGAGGTTCACGCTGAAGGTGTGGATTCTGCCGGGGCGGTTAGCATTGGGATCCATATAGTAATTGGGCGAATCCACCTGGCCGGCGTCGGGGCGAACGCCGGGATCGAGGGTCACCGTATGCAGGGCGGCGGGATTGTACTGCAGGCCGCCGCTGAGCGTGGCCCCGGGAAGGCCGTACGTGCCGGAGGTAAAGGCGAGTTGGTTGACACCGACTCCGAGGATGGCGGCGTTGGTGAAATAACTGAAAGTGGCCAGATTGGCATAGACGACGCCCCACCCGCCCCGAATCACGGTTTTGGGATCGATCTGGTAGGCGAATCCAAAGCGGGGCCCGATGGCAAAATCGTAGGGTCTGGCGAACTGGCAGTTGCAGCGGCCGGGACCGTAGCCCTCATACACCTCGCCGCCGAGAAGGCCTCCGGCGGAGGGGTTGGGGATGGTGGGGCCGAACATGCTGTTGCGCTCATGGATCTCATGGCCCTCATTCTCCTCGTCCCAGCGGATGCCGTAGTCGAGCGTGAGCCTGTTGGTCACCTTCCAGCTATCCTGGAGATACATGCCCCAGCGATTACCGCGCCACTGGGGGTCCTGGGGAGAGTTGACCGTGGCGTTATTGATGGCGCCGAGCAGGAAACTGGCGTAAGGCAGTCCCACGCTGCCGCCGCCGAGGCTCTGCCCATTGGTCGAAGCGTCGCCACTCTCGATGGCGGTGAAATTCAGCACGCCCTGCGCCTGCCTTGAGTTCCGGTCGGTCCAGCTCTCCTGGCGGAGATCGGCGCCGATTTTGTAAGTGTGATTGCCCCGGATGTAAGTATTGCTCGCCGTGTACGTCGGCTTCGTGTAGTAGTACAGGTTCGCATTGGAGGGTCCGATCGCACCGCTGTTAAAGCCGATACCCCCGCCGTCGGACGAACTCAGCCCGTTGAGGCGGGGAAAGCCGCCCCCGGTGGCCGCTGTGGCGCTGCCGACAAAGCCGATTCCCTGCACCGCATTGTAATCGAGGACGCTGGTGGGCGAACTGTCGGGATTGTAATTCCTGAACAAGCCAATGCCCAGGTGCAGCAGCATGGTAGGCCGGATCGTATAGTCGAAGGTGAGCCGATCCGTCAGGGTGTGGCCGTGAGCGGGGCGGATCGCCGTGATGGGGACGGGCAACGCATCGACGTTGTTGGGACCGTAGTTCCAGGAATATTGGGAGTAAAAGGAAAGCTTCATGTCCGGGCTGATGCTGTGGTCCACCTTGATCGCCCAGACGTCGTTGAAGGTCCTGTAGATGGGGTCCTGAATCCAATTGTTAATAATGCCGGAATTGATGGGCAGTGGCAGAAAGGCCTGGATTTTGAGGGCGACGGGATCTATTCGGCTGAAGGGAATCACGTTTCCGGGGAAGGGCGTGTTGACGCCAACACCGTTAACCACCTGGTAGGTCTTGGGGTCATAGACGGTATTTTCATAATAGGGATTGCCCAGCGCGTCCGTTCCGTTGAGTTTGCGCCCGGTGAGCGCGCCACTCAGGTCGCCTTGGCGGTAGGCGAGACTCGGCGTTGTAGTGAGCGTGCCTGGGTTGGAGATGCTGTTCTTACCCTCCTCGTAGTTCAGGAAAAAGAAGGTCCTGTTGTGTCCGTCGTAGATTTTAGGGATCCAGACGGGGCCGTTCAGGGTAGCCCCGAAATTGTGTTTATGGTCGAGCGGCACGGTATTGACGAATGGCTTGTTCGCGTCGAGAGCGTTATTCGTCAGATATTCCCAAAGGCTGCCGTGCAGCTGGTTGGTTCCGGATTTAGAGGCCACGGTGATCATGCCACCCTGGACTTGGCCATATTCGGCGGCGAAATTACTGGTCTGCAGGGAAAACTCCTGCACCATTTCGACAGGGGGCGGAGTCCCGCCGCCAGCGTTTGAGTTGGTGGTATCCTGGCCATCGACCAGCACGCGCATGGTATTGCCCGTTTCGCCGTTAACGCGTCCACCGCTTCCGCTGGTGCCGGCGACGCCCGGCGAGAGAATGATGGTGTTGAGGGCGCTGCGCGTGCCGCCGCTGACCGCCATCGGGAGGTTGACGATGGTCTCGTTGGCAATGTTGTAGCTTTGCTCCGAGCTTTCGGTCTTGAGCATCGGGGCGGTTGCTTCGACCGTTACCGACTCAGTCACGGCGCCGACCTTTAGCTCGACATCCACGCGCGTCACCTGTGCCACGCTGACATCCGTGCCGGTTCCGATGTGCTTGCTGAAGCCGTTAGCCTCAACCGTTATTTCATAGGTGCCCGGAGGCAGCGAGGGCAAAGTATAGTTGCCGGTGGAGGTGGTGCGGGTATCGTAGGTGGTTCCGGTTTGGATGTGTCTGGCGACCACGGTGGCGTCGGGAATGGATGCATGCGCCGGGTCCGATACCGTTCCCGTGATGCTGCCCCGGTCGGTCTGAGCGAGAGCCACGCCCACCAGCAGCACAGCCATC
Organism: Terriglobia bacterium; assembly: GCA_963719785.1. Lineage (GTDB taxonomy): Bacteria > Acidobacteriota > Terriglobia > Bryobacterales > Bryobacteraceae > BOG-234. Next base: position 987,967 of record CAVRCX010000007.1, on the reverse strand, counting down.
GCAGCGGCCCGCGCGAGCGCACTAATACTCTTAAATAAATAAGCGGCGGTCAATCCAGCGGCATTCATCGAAACCCCTTTGCATATTCTTTATTTCCCGCCCGATTAAGCACGCGACATGCGTCAGTCGTGGATTCTTGCGGCAGGACTCTCAGCCCCTCGGACGTAACGCGACAATATGCTGTTCATGCCACAAAGGGGTAGGTGCTCTACGGTTGAAGACATGTGAAGACGCTATGTAGAGTCAGGTAGAACGTCCGTTTCTCCCCAATCACCAGAAATATGTGGCGATTACCTGAGGAGGTCCGGCGATCTTGCCGATTATGTTGGTTTTCAGTACCACTTGGAGGCCTTTGCGCTCCCAGTTGGCGGGGGCTGCTTTTTCAATCTCGCGGGTTTCGGCCGGATCCGTCACAAACTCCGCCGCTGCCATGGTTCCATAACCCGCCATCCCGGCTAGCGCGACCACTGGCCGGTTGGTAGCCGGATCCACGGCGCGGGAAACAATGGCATAGTCTTCCGTGATACTGGTGTAGGGCAAGCTGTAATCGACCGCCCAGTTATGGCGCGAGGGATTATCCCGATCCTGTATCCAGCTCACTCTTCCCTCGTTGACGGTGCTGAAGCGCCAATGGCTCATGAGCCGCGCCGTCCATTCGTTCTTGTGCCCCCCGACGAGAATGGCTGGACCGCCCCGCAAGTCGTCAAACGTGGCGTTAACCAGCAGGCGAACGCGGAAGGCTTTTCCTTTTTCCTGCAGGAGTCCGCTCAGCCTGGAAATCGTGATTACGTCGGGAAGCACCACGTTCTGCGCCGCCGTCCAATAAAACTTAAAGAGCGGGATATCGGCCTGCGGCGTTGGATCGGAGGGGATAATGTTCCGGCTCGTGTCGCCCGTAGCGTCCCAGTTGCGCTGCAGCCTTTGGCCCACGCAGAGAATTGCCGTGCCGGGCGATTCCAGAACCGGGGCCCAGAACCTATCGAGCGCGGTGGTCTGATGCCACGGCTTCAAAGTGATCGCCGCAATGGCAAGGCACGCAGCAAGGCCCGTAAGCCAGAGCAAGGTTGGAGATGCCGTTCGGGTGCGGGCGGACTGCTCCCGCAGAGCCATTGGAGCGGGCACGGGCGGGGCGGGCACAAGATGTACATCCTCGGCGGCAATGGAAGGTTCCGGGGCTATGCGGAAGTCCGGCACATAGGAGCCGCTGTGGAGCTCAATGCGCACTTCGGCTTCGTGACCGAATTCCTGATAATACTGCGCGATGCGTTTGCGCAACTCGGCCGCCGCCGTGCGCACCACAGAGTCGGCGTTGGTATCGTAATCCGGAGCGCGGCCGAAAACCTCGATGCCGATGATGCGCTCTTTCAGTTGGGCCGTGTTCTTCTCGAGCGCCTGTTCGACTACGTATTGAAACAGGGCCGGACAACGCCGCCCACTGCGGAACAAGGGATGGATCAGCATCCGCTGCATCTGCTCCCGCACAGCTATGCAGTCCGCCTCGCTCAGGTTTGACGGAGCGTTATCGAAAATACGCTCGTTTTTTTCCTTCAACATGGAATCTCGCCCTCACCTGCGCGGTAATATACATGATTCTACGTCCGGACACAACCGTTCCCAGGGAGTCATGCAAGTGCATGATTGGCCGTGGTTTTAGCCGGTTCTACCTTGTAATGGCGAACGGCAATGAAATGGTTTGAGTGGCGATGTGTTCGGTCACGTGCTCGAAGACGTCGATGTCAAAAGGCTGGCCGATGTGGTTGCCCGCCAGATCTTCAATTGCGGTATCGACGACGACCCGATAACTCCCTGCTTCCCAGCGGTCGCGCGGGTTGAAGCGCCATTCCATTTCATCGTGGCCAATGCTCACCGTCCCCGGCACCACGCCCCGCGGTCCTCTTACCTCGATCATGCGCTGCAGCAGTGCGTAATTCATTGGTTCCGGAAACGCTATGGTGAGTCCGCCCGACGCGCCGGCTTGGGGCGGTGCGATGCGCCAGGTTTTGGGATCGGGAGGCATACGAATGGCCGGTCCGCCGCGAAATGTTTTGCGCAAACCTTCGGTCATCGGCACACCGCGCGCATCGCGCCAGGCCCGGTCGATCACCAGCGTGTAAAGTTTTCCCTCGGCAATGGGCGGCCCCATGGCCTGATTGGAGGTCAGGCCGCGTTTGATGCGCCCCGGATCGAACGTCATGGTCAGACGTCGGCCCGCCGGGTCCCACAACTCTTCGCCAGGCAGAAAAATGCCTTCGAGAACCTTGCCCTTGCTGTCCAGAATATGCAGGTGCGCAGCCGCTTCGCCGCGGCTCATCGGCGCCGAGAAATACACGTAGAGTCTAAGTATGTTGCTGGGCAGGACGGGTGCGGACGGGTATACGCTCTCGATTCGCGCTTCGGCGACAGTGGCGGCCGGCGGCCCGTCGAAGATCTTCTCTATCGGAGCGCCGCCCGCGGAGGATCGAAAAATGGCTCGATAACGCATGCCCGCGGCGAACGGGAATCTGGGGTGAAACTGGAGAGTGGCGCGTTCGACTGTATACGTTCCGAGCAGAGGGGGCGCATCCGCCGGGCCGGTGTAAACCGCGAATACCGACTCCCAGCCTCTCGCCGGGGCCGAGGAGGGGGCGTTCCAGCCTGCCACTTTGAAGACGCCGCCCTCGAGTTGGATGGAAATGGCTGGCGCACCGGCGCTTAGGCTCGCGATCAAAAGCAACGCCAGTACGCCAACCGTCAAGCTACGGAAGCGCAATCGTCTCGAGACTGATGGGTCCAACCGGTGCGCCACGATTCCACGCCGGGCCCGTGCCGGGTTTGCCGGTCAGGATCAACGCATCGCCTGCGTCCAACTGGGCCATCTGCTGCACGTTTTTGAGCGCGCCGATTTTGTCATAGGGAACGCCCGCCACGTCCACCGTTGTCGGAGAGTCGATAGCCGGATAGGTCTCAAGGCTGTCGGCACGAAGCTTCACCACGCCCAGTGAGCTGTTCGCGACAAGAATGTAATCGTGCCCATCCTTGCGGTACGGAATCATGTCGAGCGGCTGATTGCCGGAGCCGAGATCGGCGATGGTGACGCCTTTGACTTTGGCGCCGGGCTTCAGGTCCGACACCGCGATCTTCACCAGAGGCGTGCAGGTGTAGGCGGCCAGAATATACTGTTTACCCGCGATGCTGTACGGCACGAAGGTGCGCACCGGCGATTCGGTTTCGTACCGGCCATGCGATGAGTGCCAGATCTGCAGCGTCGCGCCCTCTTTGGCATTCTGGAAAGGATAAGGGATAGAACGCAGCGCCGACGACCATTCTTCGTTCGACAGGCCGGCCACCATCACATTGCCGTTCACATAAGACATGTCGGTGATCGTCATCATGCGCGGATTCTGGCGGGCGGCGGGATTCGCCACCGGAGCGTCGGTAAGGCTGACCGACGAATGCCGGACGTTGTCGAGAGGCAGAATCGTCACTGCCCCCGCAGCGTCGACGCGCACGATGAGTGGCGCCGCATCCGCTCCCCGGCCACGGGACGCCGAGAGCCAGGCATTCTTCGAAACGGGGTTGACCTTCACGTCGTTGATCATGATCTGATCGGGTGCGACTCCAACGAGCGCGGCGATTTTCACGTCGATGCCCTGCACGTCGATCTTTGTAGCTCCACGGGCAGGCGTGCGGTCGTTAGTGTCGACGGCCATCACCGAACCGGCCACGGAATCGCCGATGAAGAGAATTCCATCGGGCCCGAAGGCCAGCGCCCCAGCCGACTTCAGATCGACCTTTCCCGGCATGAGGTTATCGGTTGCGCCAGCGGTCGTAAAGACCACGAGCGCGGCAAGAAACAGACCGGCCGCCAATCGAATTACAGTTTTGCTCATCTTTGACTCCTCCACGGATTGGACCAACAACAAGATAGTATCCGATTTTCAGGCCGGACGCCGTGGCCCCTGAAAAGGCACGGGGGCCCTACCAGGCGTCGCGATTGGTGATGCTCACGCGGAACACCGGCTTGGCGCGCTCGGCTTCTTCCATCTGATAGGTCTGCTCAGTCTTGGCCGGATCGTAATCGCGCCACAGCCAGGTCAGGGATTCGGGCAGATCCATGGCTCCCTGCGCGATGGCGTGCATGCTGACGCCGAAACGGAAATGGAAATCGTACTGTTTGAGTTTCAGGCTGTTGGCCAGCTGAATATTATTGAGCGGCCAGCTTCCGGGAGGACCTTCCTGATCGTCGGAGCCATCGGACATCCATACCCGCAGATTCTTTTTGGTGCCACGGCGGACGTTATAGGGAACGATGTACCCGCCATCCTGATTCTTTTCCGGATGCCACTGAATGCCGCTGTAACTGCCGATGTGGGAGAGCACGCGGCTGTACTGATCGGGATAAAACCACGCGACGTTGAAGGCGCAGATCGCACCCGACGACGCGCCCGCTATGGCCCGCGAGTAAGCATCGTGGCGGATCTTGTAAGTCTTCTCGACATCCGCCAGCACCTCATTGAGATATTTGCCGTAACGGTCGGAGACGGTGTCGTACTCGATGCTGCGCATGGCACGCGCCTCGCCACCGGTGCCGGGCTGAATCAGCACATGCACCATCGGGGGAATCTGCTTCTTGGCCACCAGGTTGTCGGATACGATCTGCAGGCGAAGGCGCAGCAGATCCTGATTGCCGACGATGGTTTCGCCATCCTGCCAGACCATGAGCGGCGCGCCGTTGACGAGGTCGGCGCCGGGATTCACGTAGACCCAGTAGTTCGACGACATGCCGGGATACACGGTGCTCGCGAGCGTTTTGCGCGCGCTCAGCTTGCCGCGCGGGACGCCTGGAATCGGATAGGAATCGGGATTATAACCGGCCACCTGGTAACGGCCGATCTCCTTTCCGCCGACCAAATAGTGATACTGATGAGTGGTGCCGAGCCGCATCCGCCTGATGAGATACCAGTAATTCGAGTTCGGCACCTGCTTCATGGGGACAGCCGGTTCTCCGTCGATTTCCACCGTCGCCGGGGTCGGACTTTCCACGGCGAAGAAGAATTCCTGGCCCCACACGGCCACGCCGTCGCGTCCGCCCAATTCGGGAAGGCGGTTGCCCAATTCGTCCTTGCGGTCGAGGAGTTCTTTGAGCCGCGGAGAGTTCTCGCGGGCTGCGTCGATTAACTCCTGCAGGGGATGCGTCTGGCCGTAGAGCCCGGCGGCGGCGAGGATGAAAAAAATCGAAAGTCGTTTCATGCTGATTGCATGACACTATATCGCAATGCTTTCGAGGTCCCGCTCGGGCGTCAGCCCAATGCCTTTGCAAGGGCCTTCAGCTAAGCTGAAAAGAGGCAACCATGTTCCTCCCCGGGTCCAGACATTGGTGGCTCTCGCTTCTGACGCTGACGCTTCTCCCGTTTTCCCAGGCCCACGCGCAGAACGCAGTCGTCCCGCCGGACCCATCTCTCTTAGAAAAGTGGAACTTCTTTGTCGGCGAAACTGCGTCCCCATTTTTCCTGGTCGCGGTGGCGCCGGATGCGACCGTATCGCAGTTGACGCGATCTGCTCCCCTATACGGAAAGCACTTCTGGCGCCGAGACGCTTTTTTGAAGCGCGTCGGAGCTACCGCGGCGGACGACGCCAGCCAGAATTTCTTCGCCGACTTCCTGCTCGCATCGGCGTTTCACGAAGACACGCGCTACGTTCGCAGAGGTCCGTCGCACAGGCTGTGGCCGCGTATCGGTTATGCCATCAGCCGGGCGGTGATCGCACGCACGGATGCAGGCGACGCAACTTTCAACTGGGCCGACGTCGCTGGATACGCCATGAGTGCGGGGCTCTCCAACGCCTACTATCCGCCGGTGAGCAGAACCGCATCGGTCTCGGCTGTGAATTGGGGGACGCACATCGGCGGCGCGGGTCTGACCAATCTCATGCCGGAGTTCGGTCCGGATGTGGGCCATTGGTTCAAGAACCATCTGCGGTTCCATCATTAGCCTGGGGATGTGAAAAGTGTTTAAGATACTGATTATCGCCGCATGCCTGATTCCCGCCACCGTGCTGGCGACCCCGGAATACAGCCGCCGCACCGGGAAGGAATGCAATTATTGCCACCCTCCGAATAACTTCCATTTGAATGAGGCGGGAAAGTATTACAAGGATCACGGGAAATCGCTGAGGGGATATATGCCGTCCAGCGGCGCCGCGAAAGCAGCGCCACCCGCGACGCCGCCGCCGAAAGCCCCACCCGCGGGGAAGTGAATTCAATCGCCGGTCGGAATAGTCCCGGCGGGTTTCGTGCGGGAAAGGAGAAGGCGCTTCCATGAGTGCTCCTGGTGGCCAGCATAACAACGGCCCCGGGATATATAATTCAGGCGGGCATCCGGCCATCCCCTCAGGAGGGTTCCATTGGCATACCATTGCACCAGACGGTATTTCTTCTTCGGCTCGTTACTCGCGGGCGCCATGCCGACTGCCGGATTCGGCAGCGTTCCATCGCTCAAAGCCCTTGGCTATAAATCGCCTAACGAGAAGCTCAATATCGCCTCCATAGGCGCCGGCGGCAAAGCCTCGAGCGACATCGACGGCTGCGCCTCGGAAAACATCGTTGCTCTCTGCGATGTCGATGAAAAGCAGGCCGCGAAGAAGCTCACCGAATACGACAAGGCTGCGAAGTACAAGGATTTTCGCCGCATGCTCGACGAGCGCGGCAAAGATATCGATGCCGTAATCGTCACCATTCCCGATTTCATGCACACCACCGCCGCCGTCGCCTGCATGGAGCGCGGCAAGCACGTGTACACGCAGAAGCCGCTCACCCGTACCGTCTGGGAAGCCCGTCTGATGCGCGACACAGCCAACAAGTACAAGGTGGCCACCCAGATGGGTAACCAGGGATATTCCAATGAAGGAACCCGGCAGGCCGCCGAAATGGTCTGGGCGGGCGAGATCGGCGATGTAACGGAAGTGCATGCCTGGACCGATCGCCCGTGGTGGCCACAGGGCCTGACGGATATCCCGGCCGGAGACGTGGTTCCCGAGACGCTCGCCTGGGACCTGTGGCTGGGCGGGGCCGAAAATCGCCCGTATACTTCCGGCGGCAAGGGCTATCCCAACCAGTACGGCTATTTCTACCAGCCTTTCAACTGGCGTGGTTTTTTCGATTTTGGCTGCGGTTCTCTCGGCGACATGGCCTGCCACATTCTGGGCGCGCCCAATCTCGCGCTGCATCTGGGCGCTCCCACCAGCGTCGAGTGCATCCATAAAGATGGGCTCAGCGACTTTCAGTTTCCGAAGACGTCCACTATCCGCTACGATTTCCCCGCCCGCGGCAATATGCCTCCGGTCAAGGTCTTCTGGCACGATGCCATGAAAGAGGCGCCGAAGTTCGATGGGGTTCCGGCGGGAGAATTGCTGGGCGACCTTCCCTCGCGCCCCCGTCCGCAGGGACAACCTCCGGCTTCGCCGCCCCTGACAGGCTTCATCGGCCGTGTATTCGATTGGGAGAATTTCCAGACCAACAGTCTGGCGCCCGACGCGCGCGTCCCTTCACCCAACGGCAGTGTGTTCATCGGATCGAAAGGCATCCTGACCACCGGCACTTACGGTGAACAGACGCGCCTGATCCCGGTGGCGAAAATGCGGGATTACCATTTCCCCGAGCCCCTGCTCACGCGCTCGCCCGGGCATTACCGCGATTGGATTCGCGCCTGCAAGGGCGGCGATCCGGCCTGTTCCAATTTCAATGTGGCCGCGCCGTTTGTCGAGTGGATGCTGCTCGGCGTGATCGCCGTCCGCGTCGACGGCAAGCTCGAATGGGATGCCGCTCGCGGGCGCTTCACCAACAATGCCGATGCCAATAAGTACTTGAAGCCGTCCTTCCGCAAGGGCTGGACTCTCAGTTAGTTCGCTTCACCGTACGAATTTCTGCACCCGCCGGCCCTCCACCTCGCCAGTGTATACGTTGCCTTTCGAATCGACAGTCACCGAGTGCACATTGCGGAACTGTCCCGCCATGTGGCCCGGCTCGCCGAACGATCCCACTACCCGCATCGAATCGGTCCGTAGTATCCAGACTTTGTCGTTGGTTCCGTCGGCGACATAGAGATACTTCTGGTCGGGAGTGAAATCGATATCGAAGACCGAACCGTCGACCACGGTCTTCGTCGCGACAAACGCTTCTTTGACAAACGTTCCGTCCCGATGAAAGATCTGAATACGGTCGGCATTGCGATCGCAGACGTAAACCAGCCCGTCGTGCGCCATGGTCACGCAGTGCACACCGCTCGAAAACGATGTCGAAGGCGGCGCTTGCGGATCGTACTTCGCTGCCGGGCCCTCAACCGGCTTTCTTCCGTACGCGCCCCACATGCGTCTGAACGCGCCAGTATCCGCGTCATAAACAATCAGGCGCCGCGCGCCTCCATCCCCGTCCGCAACGTAGAGTTCGTTGGCGTGGGGATCGACAAACAGATCCGCCGGCTGCCTGCCCAGGTTGGTGCTGTTGTTACTCGCTTTCTCACCGGGCTTCAGAGGCTGACCCATCTGCAGCAGAAACTTTCCATCGGCGGTGAATTTCAGGATGCGCCCGAAGCCCTCGCCGCCAACGCCGCTGATCCAGACGTTGCCTTTGTAATCGACGAAGAGCCCGTGCTCGTGCGTGGGCCAGTCGTAGCCGGGACCCGGCCCGCCCCACGCGCGTACCACTTTCCCCTGCGCGTCGAATTCGATCACGGGCGGCGCGGGCGTGGTCGAAGTCGACGCCCGCTGCAATATCCAAAGATGGTCATGGGCGCCGAGGGCCGTACCGCACACCTGCCCAAGTACCCAATTGTTGGGCAACGGTTGCGGCCAGGAGGCATCGACCTTGACCACAGGTATCTGGCCCAGGCCTGCACTGCACAAAATCAAGAATAATAGAAACCGGCGCATACCGAAGAAACCATACCAGACCCCGCCGGGTGTAAATTGATTGCAAATGAAATTCCTCGCCTTAGCCGCCTTCCTTGCCGCACTCACGCCCCTGATCGGGCAACAGCCGAAGCCGCAGTACACCGAAGTGTGGGAGCCTGTGCCCAAAATCGTCACGCCGGGCGCAGACAACGCGGCGCCGCCCTCCGACGCAATCGTGCTGTTCGACGGCCGGAATCTCGACGAGTGGGTCTCGGCCCAGGACAAGTCGCCGGCCCGATGGATCGTGGCAAATGGCGTCCTGACCGTGAACAAGGCTCCGGGCGTCGGAAACATCGAAACCAGACGCACGTTTAAAAATTACCAACTCCACATCGAATGGAAGATTCCCGAGGGCATCACCGGCACGGATCAGGCGCGCGGCAACAGCGGCGTTTTTCTGGCGTCTACTGGCCCAGGCGACGCCGGATACGAGCTGCAGATTCTCGATTCCTACAACAACAAGACCTACGTCAACGGCCAGGCCGGCAGCATGTACAAGCAGGCCATTCCTTTGGTCAACCCGAATCGCAAGCCCGGCGAGTGGCAGACATACGACGTGATCTGGACCGCGCCCGTGTTCAACTCCGATGGCTCGCTCAAAACTCCTGCGTATGTCACCGTGATCTTCAACGGCGTGCTCGTGGAGAATCATTTCGAGATGAAAGGCGAGACGCTCTACATCGGCCAGCCATTCTACAAGAAATACGACAGAGCGCCGATTAAACTGCAGGCCCACGGAGACCGCAGCGAGCCGATCTCCTTCCGCAATATCTGGGTCAGGGAACTCAATTGAAAGGCCTGGCTGCGCTCGTCATATTTCCGATCCTGCCTTTGTGTGGACAATACACGGCTCGCCAGATCGGCGCCGTGGTCCAGTTGGAAGACACGCGGAATCAGACCGTGGTCACGGTTACACCCGCCATCGGCGCTCTCGCCATTGAAATCAGAGTCAAGGGCACCAACATCCTTCGCGCCAACTGGAATACGGTGGACGAATTCCTCGCCAAGCCAACCTCCACAGGCGTGTCATACAGAGGCCCCTGGTTCAACCGACTCGATGAGCACGCATTCTGGGCCAATGGGAAAAAGTATGTGTTCAACGATGGCCTGGGAAATATCCGCGGCCAACAGGCCATGAGCGGGTTCCTCATGACCGACCCTGTGAACCAATGGCGCCTGATTGACTTCAGGTCGGACACGAACGGAGCGTGGGTGACCAGTAAGCTCGATTTCTACCGGGATCCCGACTGGATGGCTCAATGGCCATTCGCGCATACCGTGGAAATTACCTACCGGCTGGAGAACGGGGTGCTCGAGGTGCGCACTCGTGTGGAGAATCTCAGCCTGGAACCAATGCCGGTCGCGTTCGGCTTTGAGCCGGGATTCCGCTTGACCGATGCGCCGCGCGACGAATGGACATTGGGAATTGGCGCCCGTCGCACGTGGCTGCTCACAGCGGCGAAAATGCCGACCGGAGAAGTTCGAACCGTGGAAGAAGTTTACGGAACCCGGCAGAACCTTGCGCTGAAGGGGCTGAGCCTCGATAACCAGTTCGCGGACTTCGAACGCGACGCCGCGGGACGCTGTTTGTTCTGGCTGCAGGGCAAAAAGCAGAGAATCGAATTGCTGCTCGGACCGCATTGGCAAGCCATGGGAATTTATGCGCCCGAACCGTCCGCTAACGTTCCCGGCTTCGTGAACCTGGAACCTGCCACCTCCATCACCAATGGGATGAACCTTGCGCATCGCGGCGTCTACAAAGAACTCCAGACCATCCCGCCAGGCGAAATGTGGGAAGAAAGCTTCTGGATCCGCACCAGCGGATTTTAGTTTGCGCCGTGCGCCCTCGCCGCGCATGTTAAGAGCGTAGAGCCCATATGCGATGGATCTCCTCTTGTTCAGAAAGACCCCGTGATCCCCACGCGTGCAGCCGGGGGGTTTTATGAGCGCAAAAACTCCAAATACCCTGCCACCCATGCCTATGATGGAAGAATTATTGCGGAAGGGCTCGGGCCCCGGGCCCCATAAACACAGTTGGTCCGACGAAACCTTTTACATGCTCGATGGTGAGATTACGGCGACGAAATCAAGACGGCGCGAACCGGTGACTGCGTTCTCCCCCCGATGAATGCCTCCGGGATTATCAGGATGACCCTTGAACGTCTGAGCAGATAACTTCTGAGCAGATATGGAATGGACATGTTGCCTGGTCCCCGATCCTCTGCGTCCTGAAGGTACTGGCGCCGCCGCCTGATTTCGCCGAGCTGCCGCCGGCCTGACAGCACACTAGCGGCCCATCCAGCCCCCATCGACGATCAGCAAATGCCCGTGGATATAGTCGCTGGCATCCGAAGCGAGGAACACCGCCGCACCACACAGATCGCGCGGATCGCCCCAGCGCCCGGCGGGGATCCGTTCCAGAATCTGGCGATTACGGGTTTCGTTTTGCTGCAGCGCCGCCGTGTTGTCCGTGCGCATGTAGCCGGGCGCGATGGCGTTCACATTGATTCCCTTACCCGCCCATTCGTTGGCCAGAGCTTTGGTCATTTGCGCTACCCCGCCCTTGGCCGCGGCGTAAGCGGGTACCGTGATGCCGCCCTGAAACGAGAGGATCGACGCGATGTTCACGATCTTGCCGCGTCCGCGCGTCAGCATGTCGCGTCCCGCCAACTGACTCAACTGGAAGAGACTGGTGAGGTTAATCTGCAGTACCGCGTTCCAGTCCGCCAGAGCGTAATCGGCGGCGGGTGCGCGCCGGATGGTTCCGGCATTATTAATCAAAATGTCGATACGTCCGAAGTGGGAGATTACTTCTTCGACGATGCGCGGCGCCGTCTCCTGGTTCGCGAGGTCGCCCTGTACGGAAAAGCTCTGGCGGCCCAGTTCGGCGATCCCCGCGGCAGTCTCAGCAGGGCTGCGGGAATTGCCATGGCAGGCGACGTCCGCGCCGGCTCCGGCCAGACCCAAAGCCATAGCTGCGCCCAGCCCCGCGGAAGCGCCCGTGACCAGCGCCACTTTGCCTTCAAGGCGGAAGGAATCGAGAATGCCGCTTATCGTTTCCGTGGGGCTACTCATCGGGTGTTACTGATTCCGCCCAGGCTGTGGTCCGTTTGCGACACGCCGCTCCAGCGCGAAGCTTCAATACCGGGGGACATCTGGATCGATGCGACGGCTCCACAGATCGATTCCCCCGGCCATGCTTCGGCAATTTTCCACGCCTTGGCGGCGCAGCCAGTCGACCACCGACAAACTGCGTACCCCGTGATGGCAGAATACTACTATTTCGTTCGCTTCCTGTCTTAACTCCTCTATATGCAAAGGAATAGACTGCATCGGAAGTAGCCGGGAACCATCGATCCCGCAGACGGCGTGCTCTTCCGGTTCGCGCACATCGATCATCAAAACGGGGCCTCCGGAATCCAGTTTCGCCTTCACTTCGTCAGGCGTTATCTCTCTCGGCGCAATCGTTGGCAAGTGCCAGCTTAGCAAGTCGTCATTCCACGAAACCCCCGGCGCCGGGCGGTACGTCACTTGCCCTTGTTATACTGAGTTGGTTAAATCGCCGTTCCAGTGGTTCTCTCTTATTAAATGATGAAGTCTCTCCGCGCCCTGATCCTTTTGGCCGGCACAGTGGTTGTGTGCGCTTTCGGGCAAACGCCGGCATTCAACACCGGGCAGGCCGCCCGCCTGATCGTAGGACAAATAAATTTTACTTATGCCGACTACGGAGCTACCAATCAGCTGATCGGATCCCCCGGTGGCATCGCGCTGGCTAACGGCGTCCTTTGGGTGGTGGACGCCAACCGCCTGGGCTCGACCCCGGACAATAATCGCGTACTGCGCTTCAGCGACGTGAATACCTACCCGACGCCCACCGGGCGTCCCGACGTTTCCGGGAGCACCTGCGGAGTTTGCCGCGGCGTCGCCAGCCTGGTGCTGGGGCAGCCGAATTTCATCAACTCCAGTCCGAATCTGAGTGCCACGGGCATGCGCAACCCAACCGGGGTCGCCACCGACGGACACGTGCTGGTGGTTTCCGATACCGATAACAATCGCGTCCTGATCTGGCTCTCATTACCCACTACCAACGACCAGCCCGCCGACGTGGTAGTGGGCCAGCCGGATATGGTCAGTAACGGCACGTCCGTTCCGCCCACTCAAACTTCACTGCGCGGACCTGAGGGCGTGTGGATTTACAACGGCATGCTCTTTATCGCCGATACCCAGGATAATCGCGTGCTGATTTATCACAAAATCCCCACCACCAATAATGCGCCTGCCGATGTCGTCGTGGGGCAATCGAGCTTCACTGCTTTTGTGCAGCCCGATCTCACGCAGTCGCAGCCCACCACGGCCGCCAATAATATGCAGGATCCGGTCTCGGTGACCACCGACGGCACGCATTTATTTGTCGCCGATCTGGGCCAGAATCGCGTGCTGATCTTTAATTCGATTCCAACTGCCAACGGCGCCAGTGCCGATGTAGCGCTGGGCCAACCCGATCTGGTGTCGTCCACCGACAACAACAGTTTCAACGTCACCAACACGACGCTCGATTCGGACAATAATCCGGAAGGCGTGACCCCGGTTCTCTGCCAGTCGAACGGCATGGACTCGGACGCCTACACTACCTTTCCTGTGCGCTGCGCCGCCACCATGGAATTTCCGCGCTTCGCATTGTCGGATGGAACCCGTCTGTTCGTCGCCGATGGAGGGAACGACCGTGTGCTGGTCTACAACACAATTCCCACCGTCAGCGGCACCCGCGCCGATATCATCCTCGGCCAGGTCGACGAGTTCAGCGACAACACCGGCCTGAATCCCGATGGGGCCGACGCCTTCCAGACTCCCACATCGCTGGCTTGGGACGGCAGTACCAACTTGTACGTGAGCGACGGCTATAACCGGCGCGTCGTCGTTTACTCGCCGGCGTTTAACAATATCCCCCTCGACGGTGTCAGGAACTCGGCCAGTGTTACTATCCATGCGCTCGGCAACGTTACTATCGGCGGCACGGTCACAGCGAAGAATACCATCACCATCACCATCGGATGCGCCAACGTGCCGCCCACCCCGACTGCATCCGGTATCTGCAGTTCGGTGAGTACAGGGGTCCCTTACACCTACACAGTCCTTTCCACCGACACGCTCGCCACCATTGTGCAGGGCCTGGTGAATGTAATTAATAAAGCGCCGGATCCGAACGTCATAGCCAGCGCCGATATCTCGAATCTGGAGGTAGTGCTCACGGCGAGGCAACCCGGCGCCAACGGCGGGAACATTACCCTGACCACCAGTATCTCCGCCAACGCCACGGAGACTGCAACCGCCAGTGGCGCGATGCTCAACATCTATCTGCAGAATCCCTCGCAGATCGCTCCCGGCACCATCATTCAGGTAAGCGGCCAGAATCTTTGCGATACCACCGCATCGGGCGATCTAACGCAACCCTATCTGCCCTTCACGCTGGATGGGTGCACCCTCTATGTCGATGGGGTGGCGGCGCCTTTGCTGTATGTTTCCCCCACACAGATCAACGCCCAGATGATGTATGAGGCGGCCAACCGCACCAGCACCAGTTTGTACGTCAGAAACCAGCATGCGAACGGTTCCGTTACAGTGACTACTCCGGTGGCCGTAACCATCGTGCCCGAAAATCCGGGAATTTATGCCCAGCCCGGCAGCGATCCGAGGCCCGGCATCATCTATCACGGATCGAGCAGCGCATTCGATCTGATCGACGTCGACGGACTCATACAGGCCGGAGACATCGCCACCGTCACCGTTAACGGCACCAGCTACAACTACACGGTCCAGGCTTCGGATACGTTGGCCAACGTGCGCGACGGTTTGATCGCCGCCATCAATGCCGGCCCCGACCCCTATGTCTACGCGGGCGCGGCCAACGAGTTCACTCGTATTACCCTGACCGCCCTGACCGCGGGCCCGGAAGGTGAGAATATCCCGATTGAAGCCAGCGAGACCAACAATACCGCCAACACCAGCACGGAGATTCTGCTCACTGTCTTTAATCCCGTCACGTGCTGTTCCAACGTCGAAGGGGCTTTGGTGACCCGCCAGAATCCGGCGGTGCCCGGCGAACTGCTCTATCTGTTTGCTACCGGAATCGGCGTCCTCAACCCGCTGACGGTGGCTACCGGACAAGTCTTTCCGGGCGGCAACGCGAATCCGCCGGCTACGCAGGTGGACTCGATTCTGACTGGTGGAACCGCGGCCACCCCCATAACCGTGGGACTGGTGCCCGGCATGGTAGGAGTCTATTTCGTCCAGTTCCTGCTGAATTCCGGCCTGATCGCCGACGCCACTACGCAGATGACCATCGCCCAGCAGGCGTTCGTCAGTAACGTCGTCACATTCCCGGTGTCGATACCGGGTCAGGCGGTGAGCCTCGTGGTTCAGCCGAGTTCGGATACGGTGACTGCGGGAACGCCACTCACCTTTACCGTCACCGCAGTTGACTTTGCAGGCGGACCCGCCACTTCATTCACGGATACGGTGGCGCTGACCAGCAGCGACTCCGCAGCAACGTTGCCGGCCAGTATGGCCTTTTCTTCCGGCGTCGGGACGTTTTCTGTAACGCTGAACACGCCTGGGGAGCAGACGGTGACGGCAACCGATTCGACCACCTCCACTATCAATGGCACTTCGCCCGGTATAACCGTTACGGCCAAAGGCAGTGTCAGATTACCGGTGCGCCCCGCACGGCGTGAACCGGTACACAGCACCCCCCGCTAGCTACCGGGCGATCTGCAGCATGCGCCAGTCGCGTTCACCGAACTCGCCGGTGACGCGCGCTCCGGCTCCGATCAGTGCCGCGCGTACAACAGGCACGTCAGCGGCCTCGAAGCCGCTTAGTATCCCCACCCCTGCAGGCTTCAGAATCCTCACCCAGTGGGCCGCCAGTTCGGCGATCCATGCCGGACTGATATTGGCAACGATCAGATCCGCCACGCCGCTCGCCAGTGCATCGGCGGAACCGACGAACACGGGCACCGATACATCTGCGCGCGCGAAGTTCTCTTTCGCTACCGCAACAGCCTGCGGATCGGTATCGGCCGCATAGGCCCGCGCGGCGCCCAGTTTGATGGCCGCTTCACAGAGAATCCCGGAGCCCGTGCCAATATCTGCCACAGTCGCGCCGGGCTGCAGATTCTTCTCAATTGCTTCGAGACACAGCCGGGTAGTCTCATGCGCGCCGGTGCCGAAGGCCAGCCCGGCATTGATCACGATCCTGATGCGTCCTGCCGGTGTGGGATCGTCGCGCCATTCCGGGACCACGAAGATGCGCTCGCCGATTTCCATGGGCTTCAGGTGCTCGCGGGCGAAGGCAACCCAATCGCGATTGTCGGCGGGTCGGATCTCGCCGCCGAAACGGGCGTGCAGTTCGGGTTGGCGCGCATCGTCGTCAAAGAAGACTCGCAGGCGCGCCAAGTCGTCATAATCTTCGACTTCGACGATGCCCGTCGAGCCCGCTTCCCAGAGTTCCGCGATAGTGAGATCTTTGTCTTCTTGCGTACAGTCGAGGTCGATTGAGAACATGGTAGGTTCAGATGAAATTACAAGGCATACTGGCGCCCGTCGCGACGCCGTTCGATCACACCGGCGCCATTTACCGCGCCAAGGTTCAGCATAACTTCGAGAAGTGGGGCCGGACGTCGCTCGCCGGGTACATCGTCGGTTCGCTCACGGGCGAAGGCCCATTGCTCGATGACGACGAGAAGATCTGCCTGCTGCGTCTGGCGGCTCCGCACGTGGGGGCGGAGCGTAAGCTGATCGCCGATGTGAGCGCCGAGGGCGTTCGTACCGCAGTCAAGCTGGCAAAGCTGGCGGCGGATGCCGGGGCGCACGCGGTGCTGAGCCTGGTGCCGCATCAGTACCGCAACATGATGTACGGTCCCGAAGCGCAGGCGCTCTACTTTCGCGGCCTGGCGGATCAATCGCCGGTCCCGGTGCTGATCCATAATGCGCCTCTGATCACGGGCGTCGATCTGCTGCCCGAAGCGATTGGCCGGCTGGCCGAGCATCCGAACATTGCGGGTGTGATCGAGACTGGAACGCCGGCGGGTCGTGTGTGGCAGCTCCGGACCGATGCGCCGAAGGACTTCGTGGTGCTGGCGGGCAGCGAAGGCAATGTTTGGGATTCTCTGAAGGCGGGCGCGAACGGCGCAGCGCTGGCACTGGCGAGCGCGGCCCCTTACACGGCCATCGCCCTCTGGGAGGCTTTCCGCACGCGCGAGGGGGACGCCGGCCTCGACTGGCAGGCGCGCATTGCACATCCCTCGATTCTGGTGACGGACCTCTATGGTGTGCCTGGGCTCAAGCATGCGATGGATGTGAACGGGTACTATGGAGGACCTCCGCGGCTGCCTTTTGTGCCTGTTTCCATCGAGGCGCGGCGCGAGATCGAAGAAGCGTTTCGGGATCTGAAGGGCTAGCCCTGGCTCTGCCCTCGCCATGAGCCTGCGGCTCGCGGACGGTGATGAAAACAGCCGCATCCAAGTGGGGCAGGTTGGTAACCGGATGCCATCCTGCCCCACGGTCCCGATGGACAGGCGGAAGCGCCTGTCCCACATTTATCAGGTCAGGGGATGACTACTGTGGCGTTGCGCTTGGGGACCTCGCCGACCGGGATGCGGGCGACTTCCTTGCGGGTGGTCATATCGATGGCCGATACAGAATTGGCGCCGGAATTGGCCACGTAGATCTTGTTGCCGGGCGCGAAGGTGATCCAATCCGGCACGGCTCCGGTTTTGACGGAACCCTGCAATTTCAAATCGGGAAGCGAATAAATGAAAACCGCGCTGGCGATGGAGTTATTGACCCAGAGCGTTTTGCCGTCGGGCGCAATGCCGATTCCGTGAGAGGGGGCGCCACCTTCCGCGTGGCCAGTTCCCTCGCTGGGCATCTTGATGCGGGCAACCTCTTCGTGGGTTTTGAAATCCACTACGGCGAAGCCGAGAAATCCGGAAAGCTGAACGAACATGCGGCTGGTGGAACCGTCGGGCGCCGTCTCGAAGGCGATGGGGCGCACGCCGAGATCGAAGGGATGCTCCCAGGCGATTTCGAGCGTCTTCTCATCGATCACGGTCAGCATTTTGCCTGGGATGGAGCCCGCAATGGCGTATTTGCCGTCGGGCGTCACGTAGGTGTTGTGGACGCCGCCTTTGACGCGGATGCTCTTGATGTTTGTCATGGTTGCCGTGTCGATGACATCAACGGCGCCCGGTGCGGCCACAATGGCGACGAAGACGCGTTTGCCGTCCTTCGAAACCGACAGATTATTGGGATGGCCGCTGAGGGGAATCTTCTTGATCAGCTTTGACGTCTTCGTATCGATCGCCCAGACCGTGCTTTCAGCTTCGCAGGAAATCCAGGCGCGGGTGCCATCAGGCGAGAAGGCGACGCCGTGAGGAACCTCGATGCCTTCGATGGTCTGAACCACTTTGTCGGTGGCCGGATCGATGATGTGTACCTGATCGCCGGCGCTGTTGGTTTGATAGACGCGGACGATGCCGGCGGCCAGCGGCAGGGCCAGCAGGATGGATAACGCGAACGATCGCATGGGGGTCCTCCTCGGACTTATCGAACACCTTTGCAGGTGTCGAAGAGTTTATCAAATTTTCACGGAGCCGGCGCATGGCGTTGCTCGAACGGTGCGCTCTTCACCACATTCAGAATCAGCGTGGAGAATTTGTAGCGCTCAGCCGGAACAGCCGTGGCAATCTGGCTGGTGGCCGCGCGGTCCGAGTATTCGAGTCCCCGGCCGAGCGCGTAGATCAGCAATTTTTCCGTCAGACAGTGTACGAACAAATCGCGCTTCGCCCCCGCTAGTATCGCGGCCAATTGTGCTGGCCCCGTGAATTGCTCACCGCTGGTCAATTGCCCGGAAGCGTCGATCGGCGCACCGCCTTCTTCGGTCCGATACTTGCCTATGGCATCGAAGTTTTCAAGGCCGAAGCCGATCGGATCCATACGCGCGTGGCATGAGGCGCACACTGTATTCGCGCGATGCTGTTCCATTTCCTGGCGCAACGTCGAAGCCTTGCGCTGGTCCCCTTCGGGAAGCGCTGGCACGTCCGGCGGCGGTGGCGGCGGCGGAGTGCCCAGCAGGTTCTCGAGTACCCATTTGCCGCGCTCGACCGGCGAAGTCCGCGTGGGATTCGACGTAAGGGTCAGCACGCTCGCCTGCGTAAGGACGCCGCGCCGGGGAGTGCCCGCGAGCGAAACCTTGCGGAATTCCGCGCCTTTGACGCCCGCCAGTCCGTAATACTGCGCCAGACGCTCATTGACGAATGTGTAATCGGCGGTGAGGAAATCCAGAATGCCGCGATCTTCATGCACCATCGAATCGAAAAACATTTCCGTCTCCGTGCGCATGGCGGCGCGCAGTCCTTCGTCGAAATCGGGAAACAATTTTTTGTCCGGCGCAAGGAACTGGAGGTTGCGAATCTCCAGCCACTGCCCCGCGAAATTTTCGGCCAGCGCATGTGATTTAGGAGAAGCCAGCATGCGCTTCACCTGCGCATCGAGGTTGGCGCGCAGGGCGCCGCGTTCCGCGAGGCCGAGCAATTCGTCGTCCGGCATGCTGCTCCAAAAGAAATACGAAAGCCGCGAGGCCAGGGCAAATTCGCTTGAAGGATCGGTCGCCTGGAAAAGAAAATACGGCGACACCAGCGCCGCCTTCATGGGTTGTTTGATGGCGATTTCAAAGCTTGCCCCACTGTTGCGCGCGGCCGTGTAGAGCGTCATCAAACCATCCACTTCATTGGGCTGCAACGGACGCCGCCACGCGCGCCGCGCAAATTCGCTCACCATTCTGCGAGGATTCGAACGGTCCGTGAACAAACGCCGCATCGGTTCCGGCATCGGCGGGACTGGCGATGGTTCGGAAAGAGCCGCGACTTCCAGATAATCGACAAACAGGTTCCGGTCGCGCAGATTCGGATTCTTGTTCTCCGGATCTTCGAAGGCGTTAACGAAGGCGGCGGAGAATCGTCTCTCGCCTGGCGGCAGCGTGACGTGAAACTCATAGACGCGCGGTTGCGCCTTCAATAATTCCGTGGAGAAAACCTGTTGCCCGGCGATCGGCGTCATGTCGGCCGGCGCCAGCACATCGAAGGTCTTGACGGGCTTTCCATCCACGCGGAATTCCATGCGCGCGGGGTCGGTTCCCGCCTGCTGCGCATAAGCCTCGGCGCGCAGAACGTATTCGCCCTCTTTCGGCACCTTGAATGTGGCGCCAATCTCGCGCAGTTTCCCGCCCTCGCGCGTGGCAGCCAGGCTCGATGCCGGATAGCGCGTCGTGACCCCCGCCACTGGCCCTTCGATCTCCACCCACTTTACCCAAATGGCGCCAGTCTGCTGTGCGCCGATGCGCCCGTTGCGCATTTGCAATTCGTTTTTGCCGCCGCGAATTCGATGGTTGAGCACCACGAACCGATGCTTGCCCTCGGGTACGCCGATGCGGACTTCATAGATTCCAGGAGCCTGCTCGGTCGCGGTAATGGTCCACTCGTTGGTCACCGAATTGTCCAGCATGCCGGTGAGAATAATGGGGTCGGCAGAGGTCCCGCGAGCCTTTCCGAAAGCCTGCACGCGGATGATGTAATCGCCGCCCGCGACAGGCATGGAAACCGCGAGGCAATCTTCCTCGAGCGCAGTGAGCGGCATCCAGCCGTCGCCGCGATCGCCATCGGCGTTGAAACCCATTTCCATCAGGTTGGCTTTAAAGCGCCGCACGCGGCTGGGAATCGCCTCCGTCGCGATGGCCTTATCGAGAACCGTGTTCGCCGCCGCAAGGTATTTTTCCATGAGCACCGGAGGCAGTGCCAGAACTTCGCCGATATTGTCGAAACCGAACCCGGAGTTATCGGCGGGAAAATCGTCGGCCGGATGAAAATCCACGCCCACCAGATCGCGAATCGTGTTGTTGTATTCGGCTCGATTCAAACGCCGAATCAGGGCAGGGCGCGCCGTGGTGTGCCGCGCCAGTTCAGTCTCTATCCACTTGCCGATTTCGTAGCGCTCGGCATCGGACGGCTGCAATTTCACGGTCCGCGGAGGCATCTCATGCGCACGCACGCGAGTGAGCACGGTATCCCAGGTGAGCGGGTCTTTATCCACCGCGTCGGCCGACTTATATGAATCGAGCGCCACGCCGCCGCTCTTCGCTCCGTTGCCATGGCACGTATAACAATACTTGCGCAGCAGCGGGCTGACGTCCTTCTCGAACGTGGCGGATTGTGCCGGGATGGCCGCCAGCGCCCACGCGCCCAGAACGATCAGCTTAAGCAATGGCTTCGAACCTGCCCGTGCTGTCGCCGAAGCTCTCGGTCTTCGCGCCCATCCGGTCGAGCATAGACAGGAACAGATTGGTCATTGGGGTCTGCTCGACTTTGATGTGGCGGCCCGGCGTGATGGTGCCACCCGCGCGGCCCGCCAGAATGATCGGCAAATTATTGTGCAGATGCTCATTGCCATCGCTGATGCCCGCGCCGTACACGATCATGCAGTTGTCGAGCAGCGTGCCTTCGCCTTCCCGCACCGACTTCAGCTTCTCCAGAAAACACGCGAACTGCGTGACATGCCACTTGTCGATAATGGCCAGTTTCGCCAGACTCTCCGGCTGATTCCGATGATGCGAAATATGGTGATGGCCCTGCGGCACGCCGGCAAACGGATAGGGCCGATTTCCCCCATCGTGCGCGACAAGGAACGTGGCAATGCGCGTGGTATCGGTCTGGAAGGAAAGCGTAATCAGATCGAACATCAGCCGCATATGGCGCTCGAAGGTGTATTCGCCGTTTAAATCCCCGACTGCGCCCTCGGGCACGGCCACCGGAGTAGTGCCGTTCATTTTGATGCGTCGTTCCACATCGCGCACAGCGGTGAAATACTCATCGAGTTTGCGCTTGTCGGCCGTCCCGATTTTCGCCTGCACGGCGCGCGATTGCTCTGCCACGAAATCCAGCACGCTCAAATCCGAGATTTGCCGGCGCGCCCGCGCTTCCTGCGATTCGCCATCGGCGCCACCGCCGAACAAACGGTCGAACACCAGCTTCGGCTCAATCTCCGGATTCATCGGCTGCGATGCCGATTGCCAGGAAATATTGAACTGATACGCGCAGCTGTAGCCGGAATCGCACGATCCCGCCTCCTGCCCGCGGTCGCCGGTCAACTCGAGCGAAGGAAATCGCGTCTGCCCGCCGATGCGATTCGCCGCCAGCTGATCGACGGAAATTCCTGTCCTGACTTCCGAAGCCGATTTCTTCGGATGCACTCCGGTCAGAAATGTAGCCGAAGCGCGCGCATGATCGCCGCCGCCGTCGCCGAGCCCGAAGGCATTCTTTTGCGCAAGGCCGGTGATCGTCAGCAAATCTTTCTGGTGCGCGGCGAGCGGCTCCAGCGTGGGCGAAAGCGCATAGTCCATCCCGGTGGCTTCGGGCGTCCACTTGGCCATGTTGATGCCGTTGGGCACATAGACGAACGCCATGCGGCGAGGGAAATTCTTTTGCTCTGCGCGCGCCATCCGCGGCGCCAGCGAATCCAGCATAGGAAGTGCTACGGCTGTCCCCAATCCTCTAAGTACCGTGCGGCGAGTCATGCTTATAAAGAGTTTACTTCAAATTAAGGCCGCTGATCTTCAGCGCAAAGGCATATTGGCAGGGTTGTTCCGCCGGCATGGTGACCGTCAGTCCCTGGGCGTTCTGCGTGAACTTTAATACGCCCTTGTGGCCGAGCAGCTCAACCTGCGTAATTTTCGCCTGCGCCAGTGAGGTGATAACCGCCTTTTCTCCAGGCCATGCCATGAGGATCGCGTAGAGTGTATTGCCATTGGTGGTGAAGCGGATATCGCTCCCCGTATACGCAGGCTTGTTGTTAATGGCGGCGCCCTCGCCGAATTTCGCCCACGGGCGGGTTTTGTAAATGGCCTCGCCATTCACGTCCAGCCACTTCCCGATTCCCTCCAGCAGGGCGATCTGCTTATCGTCGAAAGTGCCGTCGGCCCTCGGTCCGAAATTCAGCAGCAGGTTGCCGTTGCGGCTCACGTTCTCGACCAGGCGCCACACGATATCGCCGACATGCCAGTAGCTGTTATGGGCGTCGTCGTCGGTGAGATAGCCCCAACGGTAGCCCACCGAATCGTCGACCTCCCACGGATCCGCCTGCATGGTGACCGGACCGCGCTGCTCACGCTCGTAATCCTTCACCGTACCCGCAAGATAGGCCGCGTCCTTAGTGAGAATCGTCACCTGCTTCTTCCACTCGCGCGCGCGATTGTAATAGTAAGCGGCGACTTCCAGTTTCTTGCGGATCGAGATCCCGGCTGTTCACTCCGTTGTCAAAATAGAGCGTGTCGGGCTGGTACTTGTCGATTAACTCCTTGTTGCGCGCCACCCAATCGGCGAGGAATTTCCGGTAAGCTTCCGGGCTACGATTGGCCACCGAATAAAACTCCGCCCATTCGGGATCGTCCAAATCGGTCTTCAATCCCGGGGACGGTTTGATGAACGAATAGTGCTCCATGCGATGGTTGGACACGCCGAATTTCAGGCCCTGCTTGCGGACCGCGGCGGCCAGATCTCCCACCAGATCGCGATGCGGACCCATGTTCTTCGCGTTCCATTTGGTCAGCGCGCTGTCCCACATGGCGAATCCATCGTGATGCTCGGCGGTGGGCATCACATACTTCGCGCCAGCCTTGCGGAAAAGCTCCGCCCATTGATCCGGATGGAAATTCTCCGCCTTGAAGAGAGGGATGAAATCGTTGTAGCCGAATTTGTCCGGCGCGCCGAAATGATCGGTATGCCACTGGATGGTGGGGGCATCGTTGTACATGTGCAGGACGTACCATTCGCTGCCATGCGCCGGAACCGAATAGAGTCCCCAATGCAGGAAGATGCCGAATTTAGCGTCGCGAAACCACTCGGGATAGACGTAATTGGCACGGATCGAATCCCAGTCCGGCTTGAATGGACCGGTGGGCTCGGCGGCTGGTGTCGCACTGACAGCCAGAAGCAGCGCTGCCGGAAGCCAGTTACTTCGCGGGAGACATGCCAACGTCGGCCATCCAGTCCTGTAATCGCAACACCCAGGTGGCGTAGATGACATTGGGCCGTGTTTCGTGCGGGCGCAAGCCGAAGCCGTGGCCGCCGCTCGCGTAAACGTGCAATTCCGCGGGGACGCCCGCCTTCTTCAATGCCAGATACAACTGGGGAATTGCGGTGGATGGACCTTTATCGTTATCCGCGGCCAGCATGAATGCGGGTGGCGTGTCTTTGGTAACGTTGACGGTCTCGGCGCGAATCCCTGGATAAATCAGAATCTGATAATCCGGCTTGGAACTCTGGCGTTCGATGGGATCGGCGGCCGCGGGATTGCCTACATCGTACCTCGTCGAGGCCAGCACGGCGATCTCTCCGCCTGCCGAGAAGCCCATGAAGCCGATTTTGGATTTGTTGACGTTCCATTCCTCGGCACGCGCGCGAATCATGCGAATGGCGCGCTGCGCATCCGCGTAAGGATGGACCTCCACTTTATAGGTGGACCCTTCCTCGTGCGCCAAACGGTACTTCAGCACGAATGCGGCGATGCCGATGCTGTTCAGCCACTCGGCGACGTTGGTGCCCTCAGTGTCGATCGAAAGGTAACGATGTCCGCCGCCCGGCGCAATGATCATGGCCGCGCCCGTCGCCTTATCTTTCGGCGGGAGATAGACCAGCAGCGACGGATTGTGAATGCTCGAGACGTGCGTGGATCCGCCCGGTGTCGTTGGCGCCGCAACCATCTCCGGCTTGCCTGCCATGGCCTCGGAACCTGGCGCGCCGTTTGCCCAAAGAGGCACCGAATCGCCATTCTTCATGCCGAAAGCGCAGGCCGCAAAGAGCAATAAAGCGGCGGATGGTCGAAACATATGACGCGGCTTATGAGAAATCGGTCAGATGCTCAAGGCGTCCCGTGCTGTCGCCTACGCTCTCCGGATGCACATCCATGCGGTCCAGCAAGGTAAGCCAAAGATTCGTGGTAGGCGTGCCCTCCGCGTACCTGATGTAGCGTCCGCCCTTAAGCGCGCCATTGCCGTGCCCCGCGATGAGGATCGGCAGATTGACATGCGTATGCTGGCTGCCATCGGCTATGCCGCTGCCGTACACGACCATCGAGTGATCGAGGAGGGTCCCATCGCCTTCCTTCGTGGCCTTCATCTTAGTGAGGAAGTAAGCCAGTTGTTCGGCGTGGAAGGTATTGATCTGCGTGACCTTCTCGATCTTCTCTTTGTTCCCCATGTGGTGGGTCAGAGGATGGTGTGGATCGGGAATGCCGATTTCGTCATAGGTGCGCTGGCTGCCTTCGCGGCCGATCATGAAGGTCGCGGTGCGCGTCAGATCCGCCTGCATGGCAAGTAACTGCAGATCGAACATCAGCTTCAGATAGTCGGCAAACAGCACCGGCACACCCGCCGGCTTACCCACCGACGGAATGAAATCATGATGCTCTTTCTCGGCGTTCTCAATGCGCTTTTCAATCTCACGCACAGCATAGAGATATTCGTCGATCTTGCGGCGATCGCTCGGGCCCAGATCGGCCTCGAGCTTCTTCGTATCGTCGCTGACGAAATCGAGGATGCTCTTGCGCGCGGCGGCCTTGCGGGCGCGTACGTCGGCGGGCACGTTCAGATCTTCCGTACCGAACATGCGTTCAAAAATCACGCGCGGATCGGTTTCAGGCGGCATGGGCGAGGTCGGCGTGCGCCAGGAAACGCTGTTCTGATAAGCGCAGCTGTAACCGCTGTCGCAGGCGCCTACCGTGCGCGAATCCTCGCAACCCAGTTCGAGCGATGCGAAGCGCGTCTTGTTGCCGTTATTCGCGGCGATGATCTGATCCACCGAAACGCCCGCGTGTATATCGGCACCCGAGGTCTTCTTGGGATGCACGCCGGTCAGATAGCAGGCGCCGGCGCGGGCATGGTCTCCGCCGCCATCGCCCAGCGCGTAGCCGGTGTGATGATCCAGTCCGCCGACCACTGTCAGGTCTTCGCGAAACGCCTGCACAGGCTTCAGAATGCGCTTGAACTCGAAGCCGGTCTCACCCCCGGTCGGGTACCACTCATCCATGATGGCGCCGATCGGAATATAGGTGAAGAACAAACGATTCGGGAACTGCGTCGCACCGAGGGTCGGGGCGGCGAACGCCGGCACCATTGAGTCGAGGAAGGGCAGAGCGACCGCCGTGCCCAAGCCTTTTAACAATGTGCGTCGCGACAAACTCTTACGGGTTACTAACATTTTTGACTCCTGGGGAATGATCTGTTTTCGCCGCGCTCTTGATGCGTGCGGCATAATCGGCGCGCTGGAAGGGTACGCTGTTCACGATCCCCATAACCAGTGTAGAAAATTTGTAATCGTTCCGCGTCAG
The DNA here is from genome assembly GCA_963719785.1 of Terriglobia bacterium. Classification (GTDB taxonomy): domain Bacteria; phylum Acidobacteriota; class Terriglobia; order Bryobacterales; family Bryobacteraceae; genus BOG-234. The sequence goes on along the minus strand of CAVRCX010000007.1, from coordinate 961,609 downwards.
CCCGTCGATTATGGCCTTCACGGTGGGCCGGTCGTAAGCTTCCAGGCCGCGCCCTAATGCGTAAATCAACATCTTTTCGGTAATGGCACCGGCGAATGCCTGCGGCTGCTTCGCCAGAACGTCTGTCAACTCCGCCGGACCTTTAAAGCTTTGCCCATTGGTCAGAGTGCCGGAAGCATCGATGGGAAACTTGCCGTCCTCGGTGCGCCATTGGCCCACCGCGTCGAAGTTCTCGAGGCCGAAGCCGATCGGGTCCATGCGGCTGTGGCAGGAAGCGCAGATGGCATTAGCGCGATGTTGTTCCATTTGCTCGCGCAGCGACATGGACGTGCCCACCTTGGTTTCATCAAGCAGCGGGACGTTTGGCGGGGGCGGAGGGACCGGAGCATTCAGAAGATTCTCCAAAACCCACTTGCCGCGCAGCACTACCGAAGTTCGGGTGGAATAGGAGGACACCGTCAACACACTGCCCTGCGTCAGGACCCCGGCGCGCGGCGTACCCGTCAGATCCACCTTGCGGAACTCCGGCCCGTGTATTCCGGGAATGCCGTAAAACTCCGCCAACTTCCCGTTCAGGAACGTGTACTTGCCGTTGAGAAAATCGAGTACGCTCCGGTCCTGACGCATGATGTACTCGAAGAACATCTGCGTTTCCTCGCGCTCCGAATCCCTGAGGTAATCGTCGTAGCGCGGAAAACGATTCAGATCGGGATGCGCCGATTCGAGCGCTCGGAATTCCAGCCACTGCCCGCCGAAATCCGTAGCCAGCGCACTTGATCGGGGATCTTTCAACATGCGCGTTACCTGCGCCTTCAGCACTTCCGGCTTGCGCAGCGTTTTCTGATCCGCCAGGCGAAGCAATTCGTCGTCGGGCGTGGTGCTCCACAGGAAGTAAGACAGACGCGAGGCTAATTCGTAATCGTTGATGGCATGGTCGCCCTCGGCGTTCGCGGACTTGGGATCGTGCTCAATGCGGAAGAGGAATTCCGGCGAAACCAGCACGGCTTCGAGCGCGGTGCCGATCGATTGATCGAATGAATCGCCGCGCTTCCGGCTCTCGGCCACCAGCGTGAGCAGCCGGTTGATTTCCTGCGGCGCGACCGGACCGCGATAAGCCCTGCGCGCAAAATCGGCGATAATCTTCCTCGTGCACGCCGCATCGTGGGTGGTACAAGTGAAGATCTTTTTACGGCTCTCGATGGAGGGACCTTCTTTAGGATTGAACGGCCCGATAATCTCCACAAAGTTGACGCGGAACGCGATGTCGGTAATGCTCGGCGGCTTGGGACCGCGCCGTTTAATCAAATCGGCGCGGCGCTTTTCCAGTTCCGCGAGTTCCTCCGGTGTGGCGCCCGGTTTGGGCTTAAGGAAGCGGCTGAAATCGGGTGGCGGCGGCTCAGGTCCGGTGTTCGGCTTGTTGCCCTTATACTTTGCCGGCAGGCCGTCATACAAATTCAGCGCCGATATATCCACCTGATGCTCGCCCGCGGGAACGTGCAGACGAACCGTTCTGTCCTCGCCTTCGAGGCTGCCGAAAGCGTCGCCGGCGCCGGTCCTGGCGAAATCGTCGATCTTTCCGATCTGCTTGCCATCGATCCACACCGCAACCGTGAACGGGTCGGAGGGTGCGGGACGGCTCCCCTCCGGATCGATCTTGAAATCGTAGTCGCCCTCGGCCGGGAAATAGTGCGTGGTGTGGAGCGCGCTGGGCAGCGCCAGCCCCGTCACGTCGTAATCGGTAATAGTAAACGGCAGCAGTCCGGCAAAGCGGCTGTTGTCGCCTCCATCGGCGCCGAAGCGATGCGGTGGTTGATGCCGCGTCACGGTGGAAGGTACCTTGCCGGGTCCGAAAAGGGCCATCTGCACAACCTTCTCGGCGGCGGAAAGATACTGCTCCATCAGCACCGGAGGCAGAGAAAGCACATCGCCGATGTCGTCGAATCCGTAGCCCGAATCGTCCTGCGGAAAATCCTTCGCCGGATTGGTATCCACAGCCAGCAGATCGCGAATCGTGTTGTTATATTCGGAGCGGTTCAGGCGGCGTGCCGTGACGCGGCCGGGATCTGGCTTCATGGAGCGATCAGCGCGATCGAACTCGCCCTGAATCCAGTCGGTGACCGTTTTGAGTTGTACCGGATCGGGGCGCGGCATGCCTTTGGGCGGCATCTCGCCAGCCTCAAGCTTGCTGAGAATGATCTCCCACTTGTCGCGATTCTGCGTAACCGCGTCCGCCGAGGTAAAGGCCGTGAGATTGAGACCGCCGGAAGTCAGCTTCTCGTTGTGGCAGGTGTAGCAATTCTTAGCCAGCAGGGGCTGAACGGAATCCTGAAAAGTGGTACTCGCCGGAGCCGCGAAGGCCAAAACCGGCATTGATAAGAGGGGGATGAAACGAAGAAGGGGAAGGTGTGACATGAACGTCCAGCGCTACCACTTAATATTACGTAAACCAGGGACCAAAAGTAACCCGCACAAAGACAGGGGCCAGCGGATTTAAATAGATCCGCTGGCCCCCTTTACGTTGCCTAGAAGTTAATCCTCGCCAGCAATTGGCCGTTACGCGGCTGAGAGGCTGGCGCCTGACTGTTGATCCATCCGAAGCCGCCCGACGTGAGGCCATTCGACCCATACGTCTGTGTGGCCAAGGCGTTGGTTACCACCGGATTCGCCATCTCGGTCCGGTTGAATACGTTGTAGAACTCCGCGCGGAGCTGGAAGGTAGCACGCTCCTTAATGCGGAAGATCCTGCCGAAGCCGAACTGCTCGGTGGGACGCCGCTGGAAGCGATAGTCGTTGTAATAGGCGGCCGAGTTACCGAAGGTGCCGGGCGCCGGGTTGGTCCACGCCGCCGGATTCAGCACGAACTGGTCGTTGGGGTCGATACAGTGGCAGTTCAGGTTCTGGGTGAAAAGCGGCACACCGGGAACCCGGTTCATGAACCCACCAGTTGAGAACAACACGGACTGAAGGTTGTTCTGCAATGCGGGAGCCTGAATCGGCATTCCGCTCGCCTCGCGAGCGAAGCCGCTTAAAGTCCAGTCTTTCAGCACATTCCGAACCAGCTTGTTGGACGAGAAACTGGGCGCCGGCACCGTGTAGCTGATCCCGTAGGAGAGCACGAACGGCTGCGAGTAGGCCGAGATGTCCTTGTTCACCCCGCGGTTGGTGATGTCGTTAGGCGTCTCAATACCCTGATCGAGGGCTTTCTGCCAGGCGAAGGCGCCCTGACCGAATATGCCGTGCCACAGGCGCTGCGTGAGCTTGGCCTGCAGTCCGTCATACCAGCTGTTGCCGTTGGCGGACCACTTGGTCGAAATCGTCGTAAATTGCGGGAACGGCCGCAGCAACTGGGCCACTGTCGTCACTGGGTAGGTCGGGTAGGGAGGTTTGATTCCCGCTGCCACGGCCTGCGGCGAGTTCCAGTTTGAAGTCAGCAGCGAAAGAGTGGCGGCGTTATTGACGATGTTGAAGCCCTCCTTCGCCAGTGACGCGATCGAATTCGAGTTGATCTGCACGAAACCGTCGGATTGATCCCACACGCTGGTGTTGCCGACGAAGGCGACTTCGGCCACGAGGTTACGCGTGATTTCGCGCTGCACCGAGACGTTCCATTGCAGGATCCGGGGCGGCCGGCCACCCTGCTGCGTGATGTAGTAAGGAGGCGGATTCAGCTGGCCTGCGTAAGGCACGATGCCCGGATTCAGCGAGGCGTTGTTGATCTGCGCCTGGGTGTAGGAAAGGCCGTTTTGCAACTGGCCCTCCGGAATCCCGAAGGCCGGACTGGCATACGCCAGAGTATTGAACCCGGTACCGAGAATGGCCGAGTTGGTGATATAGCTCGAATCCGAAGTGCGTCCGTAAACCACGCCAATGCCGCTGCGGACGACTGTCTTGTGGTCGATCTGATAGGCTACGCCCAGGCGCGGTCCGATGCCGAACTTATACGGTGGCGCGAACTGGCATTTGCATTCCCCTGGTCCGTTGCCAGGATACTCCGTGCCGCCGAGCAGGCCGCCAGCCGAAGGATTCACTACGTTCGGTTCGAACGAAGACATGCGGTTGTGAATCTCGTGCCATACGGTTTCAAGGTCATAGCGCACGCCGTAATCGAGGGTCAGCTTGTGAGTGATCTTCCAGGTATCCTGGGCATAGAAACCGAGGCCGATTTTCCGCAGCTGCGGATCCTGCAGATTGGAAACCGTGGCATTGTCCACCGAACCCAGGAGGAAACTCGCGTAGGGGAAACCCACATTTCCGCCGTTCAGAGTGGTGCTGCTCAGGTAGGGCAGTCCGGTTTCGGCGGCGCTGAAGTTATAGATACCCTGCGATCCGCGAGTGTTGATATCTTCCCAGATATCTCGCCGCCACTCGGCGCCGAACTTGTAGGTATGGTCACCCTTGATCGAGGTGAGGCTCGATACCGCCGTCGGCTTATCGTTGTAGTAATTATTGGCGTTGACCGGTCCGAAACCGTTTGAGACAGTCTGGCCGCCGCCCGCGCTTGAGCTCATACCCGCAAGGCGCGGAAAGCCAGCCGGAGTCGTGTCGCTGCCGACCAGTCCCAGTAAGCCCACCGCATCGTAGTTCAACGTAGCCTGGGGCGAGGAGTCGATGTGGTCGTAGCGCAATTCACCAAAGCCCACATGCAGAAGCATGGTCGGTGTAATGGTCCGGTCGTAACTCAGCCGCAGAGTATGGTCTGAGCTGAGGTAATGACGTGACGAGGAGAGCGGGTAGGGTAAACCGTCCGCCGTGTTCTTCGGGGTAAAGCTGTGCCACTCGCCCCAATAGAAAGATATCTTGTTCTTCTCATTGAGAATGTGGTCGACCTTCAGACTGGGAACGTCCGTGTGCGTCTGCAGCTGATCGGTGATCGCCAGGTTGTTGACCAGAAGGGAATTGGTCGGCACGGGGATCAGCGCCTGAACTTTCGCTACCACCGGATCGATGCGCGACGCCGGGATGATGTTGTTCGCAAATGGCAGCCGCAGGGTCTGGCCGTTATAGGTGAAGTTGCTGGCAGGATCGAAAATTTCATATTGCGCGATGCCCATTCCGTTGGGCGCGGTGCCCAGATTCTTGGGCGCCGAAGCTTCGACCGCGCTGAAATCGCCGCCGCGCTCCGCCATGGTCGGAACCGTGTTGAATCCCGATCCCTGCGGCCGCGTGAAGAATTCTTCGAGGTTGAAGAAGAAGAAAGTCTTGTTCCGCCCATCGTAGATTTTCGGAAGACGCAGCGGGCCTCCCAGACTCATATCGAAGTCGTTGTTCGTATTGACAGGTTTGTTCAGGCCGCCATGCCCGTTATTGGTGAAAGGAATGCCGGCATTCAGAACTCGGTTGGTCCAGTATTCGTAAAGGCTGCCGTGATATTCGTTGGTGCCGGATTTCGACGTGAAGTTGATCAGGCCGCCGCCCACCTGGCCGAATTCCGCGGCGAAGTTGCTGGCCTGCAGCGTCATTTCCTGAAGCGCTTCCACCGAAGGCTGCGTTTCGGAAAGATGCGTTGGATCGATGCCGCTGGTAATGTCCTGGCCGTCCATCAGCGTTTTATAAGTGCTGTTCGAACTGGGGCCCGGAACGCCATTTACCTGCATGGTGAAGTTGCCGCCCGAAGGGGCATAGACACCCGGCTGCAGTTGCGCGAACGCGATGGGATTGCGTACGCCGGCGCTGGTCAGGGTGAGCGGAAGTTCATTCACGCGCTCCCCGGCGAGGGTCTGGCTCTGTTCCGCGCTCTCGGTTTTGAGCAGTGGGGCGTCGGCGTTGACGGTAACGGAATCCGTGGTCGCGCCCACCTTCATAGTGATATCGACGCGGGCGGTCTGGGCCACCTGAACGTCAATGCCTTCCTGGATGTACTTGCTGAATCCCGTCGCCTCAATGGTCAGGTCGTAAACACCCGATGGCAGCGACGGCAGCGTATAGTCGCCTGTGCGGGTGGTGACCGTGGGATAAGTTGCGCCGGTCGATTTGTGTAACGCCGTGACCGTTGCGCCGGGGATAACCGCGCCAGCCGGATCGGACACCGTTCCGGTTATGGTTCCGCGATCGCTTTGGGCCATCGCCGGAAGGAAGCAGCCCATTAACAGAGCTAAGAGACCTGTAACCGCGATTGACCAGATAAACCTCTTCGTACTGCGCCGTACGTTCATTATTGATGACCCTCGTTTTTCCGGCGGCCCAGATGAGATGGAATTCACACATCTACACCTGGACCCACCTTGTAGCGAAACTATATAGGGTCGGACCAATCGAAAACAGTGGGGAGAAGTTCCGGCGCGAGGTTCGGCCAGGTTCCGAGGGGTGATGTAACGTTTCGTACGGACTGTAGGTATCTATAAACAGTGCAGTTAAGTCGTTTGCCGGCAGGAGTCTCAGCCAGCCTGCCGGCAAACGTTCCGCGTTCTCCTAAAACTGGATACGGGCCAGCAACTGCCCGTTTCGCGGTTGAGCACCGAGCGCGCCGCCGGTATTGATCCAGCCGAAACCCCCGGTTGTCTGCCCCGTTGAGCTGACAGTTTGAGTGGCCAGTGCGTTGGTTACGACCGGATTCGCCATCTCGGTCCGATTGAAAACGTTATAGAATTCAGCGCGGATCTGCAGTGTCATGCGCTCCCTGATACGGAAAATTCTGCCGATTCCGGCCTGCTCGCTCGGGCGCCGCTGGAACCGGTAGTCGTTGTAATAGGCGGCGGCGTTACCGAACGTCCCGGGCGCTGGTTCGGCCCATGCTGCGGGATTCAATACGAATTCTTTATTCGGATCGATGCAATGGCAGTTCAGGCTCTCGTTGAAAAGCGGCACACCGGGAACCCGGTTCATGAATCCGCCGGTCTGGAACAGAACGGATTGAATATTGTTCTGGATCGCCGGAGCCTGGATGGGCAACCCGCTCCCGTCGCGGAAGAACTCGCTGATGGTCCAGTCCCTCAGGACATTGCGCAGGAACTTATTCGACGTGAATCCCGGCGACGGCACCGTGTAAGTGATTCCGTAGGTCAGCTGGAACGGGATGTCGTAGGCGGAAATGTCTTTGTTGGCCGCGCGGTTGGTTATGTCGTTGGGCGTCTCGATGCCCTGATCGAGAGCCTTCTGGAATGAGAATGCAGCCTGGGCGAACAGGCCATGCCAAACGCGCTGCGTCAGTTTGGCCTGCAGGGCGTCGTACCAGCTGTCGCCGTTGGCGGACCACTTTGTCGAAATCGTCGTGAATTGAGGGTAGGGGCGCAGCAACTGGGCCACGGTAGTCACGGGGTAACCGGGATAAGGAGGTTTGATCCCCGCAGCCACGGCCTGCGGCGAATTCCAGTTCGAAGTCAGCAGCGAAAGAACAGATGGATTATTCACGATGTTGAAGCCTTGCGCCGCCAGCGATTGAATTGAATTCGCATTGATCTGAACGAACCCGTCGGATTGGTCCCACACGCTGGTATTGCCCACGAAGGAGGCCTCAGCCACCAGGTTATGGGTGATCTCGCGCTGCAGCGAAATATCCCATTGCAGGATTCTCGGCGGACGCCCGCCCTGATGCGTGATGTAGTACGGGGGCGGATTCAACTGGCCCGCGTAGGGCACGATACCCGGATTCATGGAGGCGTCGTTGATCTGCGCCTGAGTGTAGCTGAGGCCATTCTGCAACATGCCCTCCGCGATGCCGAATGCCGGGCTCGCGTACTGCAATTGGTTAAACCCGGTCCCGACGATGGGCGAATTGGTGATGTAGCTGGAATCCGAAGTGCGGCCGTAGACGATGCCGACGCCGCCACGGATTACGGTCGCATGATCCACCTGATAGGCCCAGCCCAGCCGCGGTCCGAAGCCGAATTTATAGGGTGGCGCGAAATCGCAATGGCATGTGTTCGGATACGCCGTGCCCCCCAATAAGCCGCCCGCCGATGGATTCACCACCCAGGGTTCGAAGGACGAAAAACGGCCGTGAATCTCGTGCCATACGGTTTCGAAGTCATAGCGGAGCCCGTAATCGAGAGTCAGCTTGTGGTTTACCTTCCAGGTATCCTGCGCGTACAAGCCCAGGCCCACCTTGCGGATCTGCGGATCCTGCAGGTTGGAAACGGTGGCATTATCGACTTGGCCGAGCAGGAAGCTCGCATAGGGGAAGCCGACGTTGCCTCCGTTCAGCGTGGTGCTGCTCAGATAGGGCAGGCCGGTTTCGGCGGCGCTGAAATTATAGATGCCCTGCGATCCGCGCGTGTTGATGTCTTCCCAGATATCCCGGCGCCATTCCTCGCCGAACTTGAAAGTGTGGTTGCCGCGGATCCAGGTGGTGCTGACGACCTCCGTCGGCTTATCGTTGTAGTAATTATTGGCGTTGACCGGCCCGAAGCCAGCCGAGACTGTGGGTCCGCCGCCCGCAGCGGAACCAATATTGGCGATGCGCGGAAAACCTGCCGGATTGGTATCGCTTCCCACCAATCCCAGTTGCCCCACCGCGTCATAGTTGAGGGTCGCCTGCGGTGACGAATCGATATGGTCGTAGCGCAGCTCGCCGATGCCGATGTGGAGAAGTATGGTGGGCGAGACGGTGTAGTCGTAGGTCAGCCGCAGCGTATGGTCGGAACTCAGGTAATGGCGGGAAGCCGAAAGCGGAAAGGGCAGCCCGTCGGCTTGGTTCTTGGGGGTAAAGCTATGCCACTCTCCCCAGTAGAAAGACAATTTGGTCTTGTCGCTGACGTTCTGATCCAGCTTGAGACTGGGTACGTCGGTGTGGGTTTGCAGAGGGTCGGCGATCAACAGGTTATTCACCAGCGCGGTATTGCTCGGGGCCGGGATGAGCGCGTTGATCTTCGCCGCCACCGGATCGATTCGCGAAGCCGGGATCATGTTGTTGGGGAACGGGATTCGCAGGGTCTGGCCGTTGTAGGTGAAGTTGGAGGCCGGGTCGAAGATCTCGTACTGCATGATCGGCATTCCGTTGGGCGCAGTTCCCAGAAGCTTCGGCGCGGAAGCCTCAGGGGCGCTGAAATCGCCGCCGCGCTCTGCCAGCGTAGGCACCGTGTTGAAGCCTGTCCCATGGTTCTTGGTGAAAAACTCGTCCAGATTGAAGAAGAAGAACGTTTTGTTCCGCCCGTCGTAGAGTTTCGGAATGCGCAGCGGACCGCCCAGGCTCTCATCGAAGTTGTTGTTGGTGTTGACGGGAAGTACGTTGATGTAAGGCTGGCTGGCGTTCAGAACGCGGTTGGTCCAGTACTCGTACAGGCTTCCGTGATACTCGTTGGTACCCGACTTCGACGTGAAGTTGATCAGCCCACCGCCCACCTGGCCGAATTCCGCGGCGAAGTTACTCGCCTGCAGGGTCATTTCCTGCAGCGCCTCCACCGAAGGCTGCGTCTCGGAAAGATGCGTCGGGTCGATGCCGCTGGTAATGTCCTGGCCATCCATCAGAGTCTTATAGGAGCTGCCGCTGGCCGAATTGTTGGGGATGCCGTTGACGTTCATGGCGAAATTGCCGCCGGCTGGCGCGTAGACACCGGGCTCGAGGTTGGCAAACGCAATCGGATTGCGCACTCCGGCGCTGGTCAGCGTCAACGGCAGGTCGTTGACTTGCTGGCCGTTCAGAGTTTCGCTTTGCTCCGCGCTCTCCGTTTTGAGCAGAGGCGCATCGGAATTCACCGTCACGGACTCGCTGGCGGCGCCGACCTTCAGAGTCACGTCGACGCGCGCTGTCTGGGCAACTTGCACGGAAATCCCCTCTTGGGTGTACTTGCTGAATCCGGCGGCTTCAATGGTCAGATCGTAGACACCTGAAGGCAGAGACGGAAGCGTGTAGTCGCCCGTCCGCGTGGTCACCGTCGGGTAGTTGGCGCCGGTAGCTTTGTGCAGCGCCGTAACGGTTGCGCCGGGAACCACCGCGCCGGCAGGATCGGAAACGGTTCCCGTAATGGTTCCACGATCTGTCTGAGCGATGGCCGGAAAATAACAGCCGAGCCACAGCGCCAGGGAGCAAATAATTGTCTTCGTACTACGTCGTACGTTCATGAAATTGACCTCGCTTTGCGGTTCTGTCAGGCGCGTGAAAAGCGAACACACAGCGCCTGAACTGACCCCTTATCAGCAATAAATAAATCTCTCAGGGGCAGGCAAAAAAGTTCGAAGTCGCGTTACAAAACGTTCCGAGGCAATTTATAACGTCCCGTAACGTCGGCAAGCATTTGGAAATGCTGGATTTGTTCAGCGGCGGGGTCTAGCGGGCCTTCAAAGTGCGGTGTGTAATATAGTCCACTTTGACCACCGCTTTTGACTTATATTCGGCGCGTATCAGGACCTGGAAAAAGTCCGGAACCGCACCTCCGGCAGCCCGCATACGTCCTACCAGATCCCGAACCATATCCGGGTTGGAGATATACCATGCGAGCGCACCGGGTTGCTCCGATCCCTGGGCAGTGAGAGTGAGTATCCGCCTGCCTGGCTCCGACCCAGGCATCATAGTAATCACAGAATACTTCTGCGCCCACCGGTCGGGATTCGTCGCGTCGTACTGATCGTGGTACTCCGACTGCTCGCCAGCGCGTGGATGCACGTTCAGAATCCTGTCGCCGCCGTTGTCGATCAATTCGCCCCGCGCCAGTACGTGTTCGACGTCGGGGTCCATCCCCGGCTTCCCCAGCAGGATCACGTTGTTGTCCCGCAGATCCGCCGCCGTCAGGTCGATAGAGTTCTTGACCGACAGGTTGGGGATGCGGTTGGAAAGAAGGCGGGTTAAACAGAACAAAGCTGCGGGCGTTCCGGCATCCGCGTAGTCCCGGTTCCCGTAACGCGGAGGAGCGAACAACTGCTGGACGCGCATGAGCGGCTCTGAACTCGGAATGCCGTCCGGGCCGTTCACGTGCCAATCCCGCACCATCAGCCCTCCCATGCGCACGAAGAACCGCGTCTCGAAGGCGATCAGAACGGGTGTGCCGCCGGCGGTAAACGGCCGCCAGATGGTTTCGAGCTCGGGGGTCCAGATATTGGCGCTGGCGGCTTCCAGATGTGTCGCGGGCAACCGAACGCCGGGCCTGGCCAGCAGGGACCAGATGGCCACCGCCCCAAACATTGCGACGGCGCCTCCAAGGAAGGCAGCCAGCGCTACCCATACGACCCGCTTCGAAGTTCGCCGGCTTACAACGGCGGCAGCCAATTCGGTGGCAGGGTGCTCGTCAGCAACCGTGTACACTGCGAGCGGTCCGGCAACCGGGCTGGGTAATGGATCCGCTTGCGGCGCTTCCCGCACCAAAATAAATCGCGGGACATACGAACCCTTTCTTAATTCGATCCGAATTCCCGCCGATGGCGCTTCCTGCGCATAGTATTTCTCCAGCTTTTGCCGGAGTTCATGGGCACGGCTGCGCACCGACGAATCTTCGAGTGGCGCGAAATCCCGCGGCCGCCCCAGCGCCATGGTCCCGATTACATACTCGTTCAGTTCGCCTTCCCGGCCATCGATCTCCGCTTCGCAAATGAAACGCAGCAGCGATTTCAAACGTTCGGAACGAGCGAACGTTTCGCTTTGAAGGATCTGCTCAAGTGCCTGAACTTTGGCTTCGGCGTCTATGCCGGATTCGGAATGTGCAACCATCGACAAGCCCTCCGCCCCTGATGGAGTCGACAATATCACATCCGCATAGGCGTGCGCCGCACTATCGCATATAAAGAATTTCTTTGGTGAAATCGATAACTATTTCCGGGCCGCGGGGACCTGATCCGACCACAGCCAGCGCATGGAATCGGGCAGAATCGACCCGCCGTGTTTGCTCGAATGGATACCGTCGCCCAGCACATAGGCAACGTCGTATCCCTTGTCTTTGAGCGCCGCGTACATGGCTTTATTCTGCAGATACCAGTCTCGCGTGGGGGTCTCCGGACGTCGATTGTCGTTGATCCCATCCTGCATATGGATCTTGATCGGCTTCGGCGGGCTATCGCGAACCATCTGCGGATATACATGGCCTCCGCGCAGATCCGTGAAGCTCCCCACGTCACTCAACACCTTGCCGAACCAGTCGGGATGATTCCACGCCACCGTAAACGCGCAGATGGCGCCGGAACTGATTCCGCCAATGGCGCGCCCCGCCGCGTCCTTGCGGATGTTGTACCTTTTCTCGACGGGCGGCAGAATTTCTTTGGCAAGAAATTGCGAGTACTGATCCGAGAGCGTATCGTATTCGAAGCTCCGGTTGGAATAGTTCGGCGTTCCGTTGCGTCCCTTGATATCGCCGCTACCGGGATCGATAAAAACGGCGATCATCACCGGCAGTTCGCCGCGCGCGATCAGATTATCGAGCACAGTAGGCACACGATATTCCGCCTTGCGCGACATTGCCTTGTTGTCCTCACGCTCGGCGTATTGCCGGACGCCGTCCTGAAAAACCATCAGCGCGGCGGGCGTTTGCGGATTGTATTGCGCCGGCACGTAGGTCCACACAAAGCGCTCGGTGCCGGGGAAAATCTCGCTCTTCCAGGTGGTCTTGTCCCACGTTCCCTGGGGAACGCCTTCGTGCACCATGGAGTCAGGACCGAAGGTGTAATCGTCCGGTTTCCGATCGGGCGGAGATCCTGGCAATAGCACCAGCGTGGGCCGCGGCGGTTGTTGAGGCCGGGCTGCGGGCGGCTCGGCGGGCTGCTGAGCGAATGCGGATGTCGCCAGAAGCAGCGTACTGATAAAGCGAAGATGGATGCGCATTTACTCCACGTCCGTTTTCATGATGGCGTCGCCATCCTTTACATCCAGTTTCAGACCGGACAGATCCACATTCCGCGCATGATCCAGATGGAATCCCTTTTGCGCCATGATCTGGCAGTTCACGAAATGAATATCGCGAATCGGGCTGCCCTCAAGGCCATGGATCACGCCCACCGACTGCACGTCCCCCGACACGTTAATGATGTTCACATTGCGCACTACCGGCAAAACCTTCGCGGGGGGCGCGATGGGCGGCACCATGCGCCATTCGAGATTAAATTCGAAGGCCTGCCGGGTATCGTGCAGCTTCATGTCGCGATAGGTGATGTTCTCGACCACTCCTCCGCGGCTCGGCTGCGTTTTGAAACGAATCGGCGCCCAGTTGCCCGAATCCGCCACGCAGTTGCGCACTTCCACATTGCGGATTCCGCCCGAAGTCTCGCTGCCCATCGCTACGCCGCCGTGCCCGTAAGCGAAGTGCGAATTCTCGATCACGATGTCCTCGGCCGGCCGGTTGACGCGCAGGCCGTCGGCGTCTTTTCCCGACTTGATGGAGATGCAGTCGTCGTTGACATCGATGTAAACGTTGTTAACGCGCACGTGTTTCGAAGAATCGATATCGATTCCATCCGAACTGGGAATATTATGCTCGGCGGTGATCTTCAGATTCTCCGCCACTACATCTTCGCTGTAAAGAAGGAACAGGCACCACACGGCCTGGTTATGCAGGTTCAGATCCGCCACGCGCACGCGCTTCGAATTCTGAATGCCTATCAAACGGGGACGCCCACGCCGCTGTCCCGGAGGAGGAGCGGGCGGGCGCTCCGCCGGCTGTGCACCCGGAGCAGGGCGGCGCATTGGATTCTTCTGCACCCACTCTTCGCCCGAACCATCGATAGTGCCCTCACCGGAAATCTCCAGATCGGTTAATCCATCGGCATTAACGAAGGCGGAAGTCCAGGGCTCTTCGACGCCCTCCCAGCGCGTATTGATGATCGGATAGTCGTCGATGTTTGTGGTGCCTTTCAGGACGCCGTCCTTCTCCACCGACAGATTCACGTCCTGCTTGAGAAAAATAGCGCCGCTGAGGAAGGTTCCCTTGGGCACGACGATGGTGCACCCGCCCGAGCCGGCGCACTTATCGATGGCCGACTGAATGGCTTTGGTGTTGACAGTGGTCCCGTCGGCCAGGGCGCCAAAATCCGTTATCAAAACCCGCTTCTTCGGCGAATGATCAGGCGACTGAGCACTCAGTGTCAGCGCCATCACCGCGAGAAAAGCCCAAACTCTACGCATATGCCAATTCCTCCAGGTGGGGCAGGTTGTTAACCTGCCCCACGGCCTAATTCCCCAGGGGCCTGACAGCCCTGACAGGCGCTGGCTCCGCGGGTATGTCAAATTTCTCGAGCGGGTCGGGATGAGCCGGATCGAATCCTTTGAACTCCGGCACCACATACTTAGCCAGAGGAAGCTTATCCTCTACAATTCCCTGCACAATGCACTTCGCTAATTCGTAGCTCCCGTAATTGCTATGATGCGTCGTATCATTGCCCGCAAACGCCTTATGTGCCGTCACCGGCCCTAAAAACTCATAGAAAGGCTTGCTCATCGCATTCAGATCGATTAAAGCCACATGATCCTCGCGAGCTACCTGCCTAACCGCTTCGGGAAAATCGCCCAGACTGTTGGTAATCTTTCCGTTATCGTCAAAAGTCAGCCGGTTCATCGGAGTAATCACCACCGGAGTAGCGCCCTTAGCCCGCACTGCCGCCACCATCTGTTTCAGAAAATCCTTGTAACTGGTGAAAGCGCCCGCCCCAGGCGCCTTGTCTTTCTGATCGTTATGGCCCATCTGAATCAACAGATAATCGCCCGGCTTGATCAGGCTCATCACTTTATCGAAGCGCTTCTCGCCATAAAAACTACGCAGCGACTCACCCGATTCTCCATGATTCGCCACCACAATTTCCGGCTTGAAGAAACGTGGTAGCATCTGCCCCCAGCTATTGAAAGGCTCGCTCGGCTGATCGGTCGAAGTAGAATCACCGGCAATATAGACCGTCGGAATACCCGTCACCTTCTCAATTTCGAGGCTATGCAAAGCCGGATGCGAGTTAGTGAATTCCAGGGTAAGCTTGTTGTCCCAGGCCGGCGCTTCCTGCGCCTTCTCACGCGGTTTCAGCCGAACCTCTTCACCGCCCGGAATCAAAGGCGTTCTTATGTTGACAATAAAGGTACGTTTCTCGAACTTGCCGGGAGCCGTCTCCACCTTCTCCACCATCAAGCGCCGTAACTCGGCCTTGACCGTGGTAACAGTGGCCGAGTTCTTGTCGCCGAACGTAGCCGTGATCTTGTAATCACCCTCCGGCTCTGTCACCGAGAAGTAAATCGGCTTGTCGCTGGTCACCGCCTGGTCCGTCGCGGTCACACTCGAGTTGGGCTCGAATCCATACCCGGTTTCGGCGCTGTAAACCGTGGTCGGCTCAACCTTGGTAAATCCCGCGGCATTATTTGCCGTGCCGAATGTAAACTTGTAGTTGGTCTTCGCAGTGTCCGCCGCAAACGCAGCGGAGCCGATTAATGCTACTGCCAGATATCTTCTGCTCATCCTCAATTTCCTCTCGGCGGTGGTGCATTGGAACTTCCCGGACTGGCCGGAACGTCGAACTTCTCCGGATCGTCGGGATGTGCTGGATCGAACGGTTTGTAATTCGACACAATGTGCTTCGCCAGATCCAGTTTATTCTCCCGAATTCCCTCGACAATACACTTCGCCAGCTCATAGGCGCCATAGGCGCTGTGGTGCGTCGTGTCGCGCCGCGAAAACGCCAGATGCGCCTTCTCCGGCCCCAGCGCTTCATAGAACTGGATGCTCATCTTCGTCAGATCGATCAGGGGAACATTCTCTTCATGCGCGGTTCGCCGCACCGATTCGGGAAACTCACCCAGCGTATTGCGAATTTTAGTGCCCTCGAAATTCAGCCGCTGCATCGGTGTCACCAATACCGGAAACGCTCCACGCCGCCGCGCCTCGGCAATCAGGACTTTCAGATAAGCCGCGTGGGTGGTATAGGGCTCCACATAAGTCTGCGGCCAGTTCTGCTTCATGTCGTTATGGCCAAACTGGATGAAAAGGTAGTCGCCCTTCTTCATCTGGCTCAGAATCTTATCGAGGCGCAATCCGGTGATGAACGATTTCAGCGTCTCTCCCGATTCCGCATGGTTGGCGACCGCCACGCCGGGATCGAAGAAGTCCGTCAGCATCTGCCCCCAGCTCGTGGTGGGTTCGCGAGGCTGATCCGTCACCGTCGAATCGCCCGCCAGATACACCGTGGGAATCTCGTTCGCCGGTACGATGTCGAGCGCATCGAGGCACGGCCGGGTGTTGTTGAATTCGAGCGTCAGCTTGTCGTCCCAGTGCAACACGCCCTGTTCGCGGTCGTTGAGGCGCACCCGATCGCCGCCCGGGGCGTTCAATGGAGGCGGCGGAACCTTGAAATTGCGGATATTAACGGCGAACGTAACGTCCTGAAACTGACCCGCTGGAGTAACAGCCTTTTCCACCATCAGACGGCGCGATTCCGCCTTGATAGTGGTAACGCACGCGCCGCTGGGATCGCCAAGATGCGCCGTAACCCGATAGTTCCCTTCCGGCAGCGCCACCGAGAAAAAGAACGGAGGCTTCGAAGCATTGGTATTCAGATCGAAGCCATATCCCGATTCTTTGGAATACTTCAGATCGGGAGCGATTTTGATCGCACCAGGGCGGCCCGGACCCGAAAAATCGAAGCGGAACGACGAAGCCTGGTCGGCGGCGCTCAGCATCGAACACGCCAGCGCAGTCAGTGAAACTAAATATTTAAACGACAAAGATGCCATACAAGACGACCGTGCGGGCTTGGGAAGTTACTTCGCGCCGGTGCGCGGCACATGCAGCGACATCACCACAATTGGACTCTTGATCTCGCTGAACCAGTGTCCTGTATTTTCCGGCACAATAAAAACGTCGCCCTTCGATACCGCCTGGGCCGTCCCCCCTTCGAGAGCCGTTCCTGTAAGATTCTCCGCGTTAGTGCGCTTCTCGTTGGCCAACTTGCCACCCGTTACCAGCGTGCCGGCACCCTCGATCACATAGAACAACTCCGCTTCCTTCTCATGTATGGAAGCTGGTCCCACAATGGGCCGGTATTCCAGATTGGCCCGGTAGGGAGCGAGTTGCACAATGGGCTGCGAAACCATCGGCTGGTCGGGTTGGCGAATCTTCTTCGCGTTGGCGATCAGACTCTGCACTTCCGCCGACGAGGCGAACGTTTTCATGGTTTGAGCAGTGGGCTGCTGCGCCCACGCGGCTGGCGTACCTGTATACACGACGGCTGCAGCCACAACGATTCCGATCACGCGCATGTTTCTTCTCCTTAATTACTGTGCGGGCGAAGAGAATCCTAACACAATCCTAAGCATGCGATCAGGCGCTCTTCTTCGGCCGGCCGCGTTTCGCGGGAGCTTTCGTCGCAGCCAGCGATGCACTGGCGGCCCTCTTCTCCGCCCAGCGTTTCTTTTGCGCGGCGACCAGACGAGCGCGGCCTTCCGGCGACAAACGGCCCTTTCGCTTTGCCTTCGGGGGACCCCGCCGGACTGCCGGGGTGACAGGCTCAGCCGCCGACGAAGTAATTCCATCAATCTCGCGCAGTGCCAATATAGCTCGCTCGATCGAAGCGCGTTGGGCTTCCAGTTGGGCGATCGCATCCTTCAATCCACCAGTTATTTCCGCGCCATTTGAAGAGGACTGAAGCTGGGTGTTGGTGACACTCTTTCGACTTCTCGACCAACTCGCGTACCGGGTCGGGTGCGCACCGCGAATGTGAGAAGCCAGCCCCGTACCGCGGGACGATGTTTTCGGGCAAAATGGACACTGCAGTGGCTGATTGGGCATTTGTAACCTGTAGATTATCACTGCCAGGCAGCAACATTCATATGAGACCCGGGGCTTTTAGATGAGAATAGACAAGTGGCTCTGGGCCGCGCGGTTCTTTAAAACACGTTCCCTAGCGGCCCGCGCCTGTGAACTGGGGCGCATTGAGTCCGCCGGACAAACAGCCAAGCCCGCGCGCGAAGTGAGACCCGGCGACATGCTGCGGATCCGGAACGACAGCGGCGATTTTCATATCGAGGTTCTTCTTTTAAGTGAGATGCGTGGCCCGGCGCCGCTCGCGCAGAGCCTCTACCGCGAAACCGAAGCCAGTAAAGAATCGCGCATGAAGCTCACCGAAGAACGTAAAGCCATGCCGCATTTCGAGGGCTCGCGCGATGGCAAACCATCCAAACGCGACCGCCGTCTGATCCACCGCTTCCGCGACGAAGTCTGATCACTGATAGAATTCGGTCGACAAAGAGAAAGGTCGAAGTATGTCACCCAGGAAATTAGGACGACGCTCGCTTCTGCAATTCGCCGGCGCTGCCGCGGTCACCTCCTTCTGGTCCGATGAGACCCTTGAAGGCGCTGTACAAAACGTCAACAAAAATTCCAATCCCTCACAGTTGAAAATCACCGACCTCCGCGTGGCCACTCTGCGCGGCGCGCCCATGACGGACCCCATCATCCGTATCGACACCAACCAGGGCATCTACGGCCTGGGCGAAGTTCGTGACGGCGCGAGCGCCCGCTATGCCCTGTTCCTCAAGAGCCGCATTCTCGGCGAAAATCCGTGCAGCATCGATAAAATCTTCCGCAAGATCAAACAATTCGGCGCCGATTCCCGCCAAGCCGGCGGCGTCTGCGCCATCGAGATGGCTTGCTGGGACTTAGCCGGTAAAGTCTACGGCGTCCCCGTCTATCAAATGTTGGGCGGCAAGTTCCGCGACAAGATCCGCTGCTATGCCGACACCACCGAATCGGAAGATCCCAAGGTCTACGGCCAGCGCCTCAAGGCCCGCAAGGATCAGGGCTTCACTTGGCTCAAGATGGACCTCGGTATCGACGTTCTCAATGGGCAGGAAGGCATGGTCACGCACGCCGCGGCGGTGCCCGGGGATGGGGGCAATACCGCGCTTGGCGGCGGGGCATCAACCGTACACATGCTCGCGGGCATTGAACTCACTCCGCGCGGCATCGACAAGATGGCCGAGTACGCAGCCACCATCCGCGAATATGTCGGCTACGATATTCCGCTTTCCGCCGACCACTTCGGCCATATCGGCGTCAACTCCTGCATCCGCCTCGGCAAAGCCCTCGAAAAATACAACCTCGCGTGGCTGGAAGATATGATCCCGTGGCAGTATCCAGAACTGCTCAAGGAGATCAAGCAGCAGGTCAACATCCCGCTAAACACCGGCGAAGATATTTATCTCAAGGAGAATTTCATTAAGCTGGCGTCCATGCACGCGACTGACATCCTGCATCCGGATCTGGCGACGGCAGGGGGCATTCTCGAAACTCACAAGATCGGCGACGCTATTCAGGAATACGGCGTGCCCATGGCGATGCACTTCGCGGGATCGCCTGTTTCATGCATGGCCAACGTTCACGTAGCCGCCGCTACCGAGAACTTCCTCGTGCTGGAGAATCACTCCGTGGATGTGCCCTGGTGGAGCGATCTGGTAGAAGGCGTTGAGAAACCGATCGTCAACAAAGGCTTCATCACCGTGCCGGACAAGCCCGGCCTCGGAGTAGAGCTCAACGACGACGTAATGAAGCAGCACCTGATGCCCAACACTACCTACTTCGGTCCTACCGATGAGTGGAACATAGACCGATCCAACGACCGCCTCTGGAGCTGATGTGAGACAGGCGCTTCCGCCTGTCTATTTCTTAGGAGGAAATTTCTCCACTGATTTCCGAACCATATCGGTCAGGTGGTCTTTGATCTTGAGTGGATCGGAGTTATCCTCCACCGCGATAGCGCGCCAAACCAGTTCATGTTTGCGCGCGTCGCGCAGATCGAGGATCAAAGTCCCCTCGGTGTAGTGCCGCCGCACCACGCGAGTCCCATAACCGCGCCATCCAGCGGGGTAAGCATCTTCTTCGACGTGCCGCCCCGAACCGAGGGAATACCGCACATTCAGATCCGGCTGGCTGGCGACCTCAGTCAGTCCCCGTTCCGTGAGCCTGCGGCGAATCTCCTCATCGATCTTCTTCTTAACCAACTCATTGTTGAGCGAGGGATTCTTGCTGTTCAGCGTTCCGGCCACCAGCGCGAAGCTTTTATAGTCCGAGAAATCGCGGGTTTCGTCGAACTCGATTGAAACTTTCTGGCAGAAAGCCAGGGCAGGGAGCAAGGCAAGCAACAGGTATCGCACCATAACCGTCTATTATGCGGCAACGCCATTTGTTACGATGCCCCCAGTAACATTGCCGCCCTCCAGCCACGACCGTTACAGCCGGCAAACACGCTTCGCCCCGTTCGGGCCCGATGGACAGGCTCGTCTTGCGGCATCCACCGCCGTCATTGCGGGATGCGGAGCGCTCGGCACCGTTCAGGCAACACTGCTGGCGCGCGCCGGCGTGGGGACTCTGCGCCTGATCGATCGCGATTACGTGGAAGAAAGCAATCTGCAGCGCCAGGTCCTCTACACCGAGGAAGACGTGCGCTCTGGGCTCCCCAAAGCAGAAGCGGCGCGACGGCATCTGCTGGCCGCTAACTCGGGAATACAAATCGAAGCCATGGCGGCAGATCTGAATCCCGATTCGGCGGACGAACTGCTTGGCGGCGCGGATGTGATCCTCGATGGTACCGATAACTTCGAAACGCGCCTCCTGATCAACGATTTCGCCGTGCGCGATGCTGTGCCCTGGATCTACGGAGCGGCCGTGGGGAGTTATGGGATCGCCATGCCCATCCTGCCCTCCGACTCCGCCTGCTTCCGCTGCCTCTACCCCGAAGCGCCGGCGGGAGCTCAACCCACCTGTGAAACGGCGGGAGTGCTGGGACCGGTCACCAGCCTGATTGCATCCGTGCAGGCCATGGAAGCGATCAAGATTCTGGCCGGGCGCGAAGGCACCGTGCGCCGCAAAATCTTCACCGCCGATCTGTGGAACGGACCGCTGCGGGAGATCGCCATGCCCGCGCGCGACCCCGCCTGCCCCACCTGCGTGCAGCGCGATTTTCTATTCCTGAGCGGACGCCGCCGCGCGCCGGTCAGCCTGTGCGGACGCAACGCCGTACAGATCCACGAACGCCTGCGGCCGGTGAATCTTTCCGGTCTGGCCGCGCAGCTCGAAGGCCTCGGCTCAGTGCGCGCCAATGAGTTCGCCCTCCGTTTTGACGATGGGGAGCATGAGGTGACCGTGTTCCCGGACGGGCGCGCCATTATCAAAGGGACGACGGACGTGGGCGTGGCGCGCAGCGTATATTCGCGCTACGTGGGAAACTGACGGACCACCAACTGCTCCACATCGAACTTGCCGCGATTAAGGTCGTGACCGGCCCCTTCGATCGGGACCAGCGTCGTGTGAGCGGGGATCAGTTGCAGTGCCGCGCGCATTTCGTCGATGCTGCCGAAATCGTCGCGCGTACCGTGGACGAACAGGGCGGGAGTTCGCAAATCGGGGAAGTGGGCGGTGCGCAGTTGTGCGGCCTTCTTAGGAGGATGGAGAGGATAGGAGAGCAGCAGCAGTCCTTCCACCAGGCCAGGGTTTTCCGCGGCCAGCATGGTCGCCTGGCGTCCGCCATAGGAATGACCGCCGAGATAAACCGGTGCGCCGACCCGCGCGCGCATCGAGTGAACGGCTTCCCGCAAACCTTCACGGTCGGCAGCGGCGGTTGCGGGCGAGGGAGGTCCGAAGGGGCGCCGTTGCCGGAACGGCAGATCGTAGCGCAGTACGTAAACGCCCGCCGCGCTGAATGCCTCCGCCACGGCGACGAGCAAAGGAGCGCGGCAATTGCCACCGGCCCCGTGGGTCAGCACCATGCCGGCGCCATTCGGTTGCTTCGGTTGGTGCACCATCTTTCAAGTAGGATAATGGTTTCTGACCCGCATATGTGCCGCAGTATCAAACTCCTGCGACGTCCCGACGACGCCGCTACGCCTGTCGAGATTTCCGCCGCTGCCCTGCAATTTGTGCGTAAGGTGAGTGGTTTTCGCGCACCCTCGAAATTGAATCAGCCAGCCTTCGACGCGGCCGTTCGGGACATCGCTGAAACAACCCAAAGGCTTCTGGATACGATTAGAAGAGACAAGACAAACCCAATTAAATAAACCATGACGATCATCGAAGAGACAGTCGACATACCAACGCCCACCGGCCCCATGGGCTGCTGTGTGTCCAGACCCGCGGCGGTCGGTCAATATCCCGGCCTGTTGCTGTTCTCCGAAATTTTTCAAATCACAGCGCCGATCAAGCGTACGGCGGCGTTGCTGGCCAGCCACGGCTATCTGGTGGTCACGCCTGAGATCTATCACGAACTGGAGCCGCCCGGAACCGTGCTCGCCTATGACCAGGCCGGGGCCGATACCGGCAACGCTCACAAGATCGCCAAAGATATTTCCAGTTACGATTCCGACTCCCGCGCCGCGCTCGATTATCTGCTGTCGCGCTCTGAATGTACCGGCCGCCTGGGCGTGATCGGCATCTGCATCGGCGGCCACCTCGCCTTCCGCGCGGCCATGAATCCCGACGTCCAGGCGACGGCCTGTTTCTACGCGACCGACATCCACAAGGGCACCCTGGGCAAAGGAATGAACGACAATTCACTGGCGCGCGCCGGGGACATCCGCGGCGAGTTGCTGCACATCTGGGGCCGCCAGGACCCGCACGTTCCTCTGGATGGGCGGGTACGGATTCACGCGCGTCTCGAAGAAGCCGGCGTAAATTTCCAGTGGATTGAAGTCAACGCGCAGCACGCCTTCCTGCGCGATGAAGGGCCGCGCTACGACCCTGCTCTGGCGCGCCTGTGCTTCAATTTCGTGTTCGAATTGTTTGGGCGGCGGCTCGCCGGCGGCGATCTCGGCAATGCCTGACGAAGATACCGCATGGTTTGCCCTGGCGGTGATTCCGCGCAAAGAGAAGGTCACCGCGCAGACGCTTCGCGCCAAGGGCTACGAGGATTTTCTGCCTCTCTACACTGTGAAGCGCCGATGGTCGGATCGCGTCAAGGATGTCGAACTGCCCCTTTTCCCCGGCTACGTGTTCGGCCGCTTCGATCCTAAAGTCCGCCTGCCCATCCTGAAGATCCCTTCGGTGATGTCGATCATCGGACTGGGCAAAACGCCGCAGCCTATCCCGGATCTTGAAATCAATGCCCTGCAAACCGTCTGCAAGGCGGGGATTCACGCCGTACCATATCCGTTCCTGACGGTGGGCGCCAAGGTGCGCATGAACGAAGGCCCGCTGGCCGGAGTGGAAGGAATTCTGGTGCAAGCCAAAGAGTCGCGCCTCATCCTCTCCGTATCTCTTCTGCAGCGCTCGATAGCCGTGGAAGTAGATACCGCCTGGATCGCCCCGGTACGTATATTACGCGAATTCTGACGCCCTTCAGTGGCCCACTGTAGCTCGGATCGCGATCCGATCGGCATCCGAAATTCCCGAATGCGCCGCGATATCGGCACGCGTCTTAAGCATCTGCCGGTAGCGTTCGAAATAGGCCACAATGTCGCCGCCGTAGCCAAAGCTGTACATGATATCCGCGAAGGCTTGCGTGTGGCGCAGGCCCAGCGCATGGCCGCTCTCATGAAGGCAGGTGAGATAGACGATCGCGTCGCGCAGCAGCGGGTCGGTGCGTGTGGCGGCATCGATGCCCGGTCCCAGCGAGCGCGTATCGGGCAGCACATAGATGATGCCGCCGGGTTTGCCATCGACCATCGTGGGCACCGTCTCGCCATACAAGTTCGATTGGCCGTTGGTCCAGTGGATGGTGATTCGTGCATGCGCCGCGGTATCGCTTTTCCTGAAAACGAGGGCCCCGTTACTCTCGCGCTGCCACGCTTCGAGAGCCCACCGCGCCAGTTCCGTGTCGCCCGCGTCGCAGCCGGTGGCACGCGAAGCTTCGGGCGTGCACGGATCGACCCAGTAGGTGTATTCCTCCGCGCCGGGAAGCACCGTGGCGAATGCGGCTAGCAGAAGGAAGCGCGGAAGCACCATATACCCACAGTACAATCGAACTCGGTGTTTCGAAAAATCCTCATCGCCAATCGCGGCGAGATTGCTCTGCGCGTGATCCGCGCTCTGCGTGAAATGGGCATACGCTCGGTCGCGGTTTACTCCGATGTCGACCGCGCCTCCCTGCACGTGCGTAAAGCCGATGAAGCCGCCCACATCGGCAATTACCTGAACATCGATCACATCGTCGAAGCCGCGCGGCATCACGGCGTCGACGCCATCCATCCCGGCTACGGATTCCTCAGCGAAAATGCGCGCTTCGCTCAAGCCTGCGAGGATGCCGGATTCGTCTTCATCGGACCCTCACCCCGGTCGATCCAATTGATGGGATCGAAGACGGAAGCCCGGCGCGTGGCGAAAGACGGCGGTGCGCCTGTCGTTCCCGGCACCGAATGTTTGCCCGGGACCGAAGATTTATCCGACATGCCCGGCTTCCCCGTGATGCTGAAGGCCGTCGCGGGCGGCGGTGGCAAAGGCATGCGCCGCGTGGATCGCCGGCAGGATCTGCAGTCGGCGTTCGAGGCCGCTTCGAGCGAAGCTCTGCGCGCCTTCGGCGACGGCCGTATCTACGTCGAGAAGCTCATCGAGAATGCGCGTCACATCGAGATCCAGGTACTCGGCGACAAGCACGGCAACATGGTGCACCTGGGCGAGCGCGAATGCTCGGTGCAGCGCCGGCATCAGAAGGTGATCGAGGAATCGCCCTCGCCGCTGGTGGCACGGCATCCCGAACTGCGGCAGCGCATGGGAGAAGCGGCCATTCGCGCCGCCCGCGCCGCTGGATACTTCAATGCGGGCACGGTGGAATTTCTCGCCGACAACTCCGGCAATTTCTATTTCCTCGAAATGAACACGCGCCTGCAGGTGGAGCATCCGGTGACGGAGATGGTTACCGGGCTCGACCTGGTCCGGCTGCAGATTGAGATCGCCGCCGGGGCGCACCTGCCCTTCCAGCAGGACGATATCGCGTTGCGCGGCGCCGCGCTCGAATGCCGCATCTACGCGGAGGATCCGGCTAACAATTTCTTCCCCTCGCCGGGCAAAATCACGCAGCTTGCCGAGCCATCCGGTCCAGGCGTGCGCCTCGATTCGGGCATCTACGCGGGATGGACCGTACCGCTCGATTACGATCCCATGCTGGCCAAGCTCATCGTGTGGGCAGACACGCGCGAGCATGCCATCGAACGTGCCCTGCGGGCATTGGGCGAATACCATGTGGGCGGCATACAGTCGAACATTCCGCTGTTTCGGGCGATCCTGAACGATCCGCAATTCCGCGCGGGCGATCTGCATACCGGATATCTCGATCAGCTACTGCGCAACGGGATTCAATTCAATCCGCCGGCCTCTGCCGA
Organism: Terriglobia bacterium; assembly: GCA_963719785.1. GTDB lineage: Bacteria > Acidobacteriota > Terriglobia > Bryobacterales > Bryobacteraceae > BOG-234. The sequence continues at coordinate 936,480 of CAVRCX010000007.1, read as the reverse complement.
ACTGCCGGCCATCGCGGCACTGGTGGCCTCACGGCGAAACAGAACTTCTGAGCAGCCGCAGTCCGTTAGCAATGAGCCGTCGCGCTGGGTCACGACCGGACGGGCGGACCTGTTGCGATGACCGTCATTCGTATCGATGGAGAGCCGGTACATCCGGCCAGCGGCGACATCGTGGAAACCGAGCCTGGCGTGTACTCCGTGCTGGTCGATGGCGCGTCTTACGAGGTACGCGTTCAGGAGCAGCAGATCTCCATCGGCGAGCATCGTTTCCTCTTCGAGATCGACGATCCGCGGCAATGGAAGCGTTCCGGTGGCGCGGCGGGTGCGCACGGCCGCGCGTCGATCGTGGCGCCGATGCCGGGCAAGGTGGTGCGGGTGCTGGTGGCGATTGACGATCAAGTGGTGGCGGGCCAGGGAATCGTAGTGGTGGAAGCGATGAAAATGCAGAATGAATTGAAAGCCCCGCGCGATGGCCGCGTCACCGCCATCCTGGTCGCCGAGCATGACGGGGTGAATGCCGGGACGGTGTTGGCCGTCATCGAATAAACGCGATAATGGTGTGAGATGTCTGCCCCTACCTCCACAGCGCTTTGCCCCGATTGCAACGGTACCGGATGGAAGATCGTCGAGCGCGAGGAAGTGTCGGGCGCGGAACGCTGCGGCTGCGTGGCGGTGGATCGTGCCGAGCGCGTGATGGCCGGCGCCGACATTCCGCCGCTCTACGCCAACGCGTCTTTCGAAAATTTCCTGCTGCCGCGCGATAATCCCATCGGTTATCGCGAACTGACCGAGGTCTTCTGGGCCGTGCGCGGCTATGCCCGTGAATTCCCCAACGCGAAGAAGCCTGGCCTGCTGCTGATGGGCGAGCCGGGGACGGGCAAGACGCATCTGGCTGTCGCCGCCTTTCGCGCCATCCTCGCCAAGGGCTTCGAGGGGCTGTTTTTCGATTACCAGAATCTACTCGACCGCATCCGTTCCGGTTACGACGAAGCGTCGAATTCGAGCGACAAAGAAGCTTACCGCGTCGCCATGGATAAGGAAGTGCTGCTGCTCGATGATTTGGGTGCGCACCGTGTCACCGACTGGGTGGAAGACACCGTGACGTCCATCATCACCTATAGGTGCAATAACCGGAAGCCGCTGATCGCCACTACGAATCTGATCGACACCGACGCCGGGTACGGCAAGGTGGATCACCGGACTACGCTGACGGAACGCATCGGCCCGCGCGCCCGCTCGCGGCTGTTCGAAATGTGCCGTGTGATCAAGATGCCGCTGGTGGAAGACTACCGGTTGCGCAAACAGGGGGTTTGATTTGCGGGCTTCGCCCATCCTCGGCGCGATCCTTCTGCTGGCCTCGGCCGGGGCCGCTCCGGCATGGGCTGCTCAGGCATGGGGTGCTCAAGTATGGGTCGAGTCCGTGGAGTTTCCCTGGAACACTTATCCCAGACCCCTCTGGGAGCGCGAGTTGGTGTGGATCAAGAACATCGGGATCACGCACGTCAGCCTGCCGCCGGCGCGCGATGAGTCCGATGAAACCGCGGCGCAATTGGCCGACGTGATTCGCATTATCCGCAGGCTGAGTCTTGAAGCCGACCTCGAAGGCCCGATTCCCGATTCGATGCAGGCGCTGTCTCGCGCGCATGGTGGTCCCTTGACCGAACCACTTCCCGTCGCATCGCGGATTTCGGCGCTCGCTCCCGATGCGCTGACACGCAGCCGAAAGTTGCTGTTGGCGGGTGGCGCGGGGTTGATCTGGACCGACGTAGAGGACACTATCGGCAGCGCGGGCTATCGCGCCGGAGCGGTGAATTTTGCCGGCCAGGAAACGCCCGCGACCGTTCCTCTGCGCCGCGACGCGCAACTGGCGCGCTATTGGGGAACTACCATGGCGTCGCTGCATGAGACGAAGATGCCACCGGCCGCGCCCATCCCGCAAATTTCCATTCGCCAGTTTGCGGGGAAGAACGGCACGTCGTTCGTGTCTATCGTGAATGCTTCGTCGAAGCCCTGGACAGGCGCAGTGAAAGCGATGCACCCGGTTCAGAAACGCGTTGTAGATTTGCCCATCGTTACGGTTCCCGCGCACGATTCTCTCTGGCTGCCCGTCGACGTGCCTCTGATGGGCGGCCCCTTGTGTAAGGGTTGCAGCGCGTTCGCCACTGTGGATCGGTTGGTCTACGCGACCGCCGAGATCACCGCCATGGAATATGAGAACGGCATTCTGGCGATGGAATTCACCGCGCCTACGGCTGGTGAAGTGGTTCTGCAACTTTCGAGCGAGCCTTCGGGGCCTTTGGTGGCAGGAGGCAAACCCGCCAGCTTCGACTGGGACGAACATACTCTGCGCGCGCGTCTGCCGATCCCGAAAGGCGCGGGACCCGGCGGGCATACGCGCATCGGTCTGGCTATTGACGCTCCGGATGCTACGGGGTTTTTCGAGAACGCCAGCGTGCTGCTGATCGGCGAAACGAATAATCTGACGGCGGAGTTTTCATCGCAGGCGATCCTGAATCGTTCGCGCCTGCGCATCGTGCCCGAGTTATCCTTCACCGACGATCCCGTCAAGACGGACGCGGGCGCTGAGGGAGCTCGTGAGGTTGTCTATCGCATCAAAGTGCCCGACACCGCGATTCACGGCGACCATGCCGATCTTTCCATTGAGGCCGACGGCGCGCCGATGAGCCATGCGCGGCCGCAGCTGCTGCATCCCGCGACTCTGCGTTTCGCCGATGCGATCACGGTGCGCGTAGCAGCGAATTCGCGGTTGGCGTTATTCCCCGCGACGCTTCCCGTGAACCAGCGGACGGGCCGCGACGTGACGATTTCGATTGGCAACAACGCGCCGGAGATCCGCAATTTCACGCTTGAGTTGAAAGCCGAGGGGCTGGATTTTTCGCCCGCGAAGATCGACGTCACGGTAGGCGCTTCCAGGGCGCGCGATGTCTCGTTTCGTGTGTTCGCTACGGACGCTGCCGCGGGACTGCACGAGGGAGAAGCCAGGCTCTCAGGCGCTGCCTCGTCGACTGAAGCGGTGCGGTTTCTGGTCATCCCCCAGAACGGCGCGGTTGCATTTGCATCCGGCGGTCTCTCCCTGATCGAGAGCGCAACTGAGCGCGCCGCGTTTCTACCGGGACGCTGGCTGGAATTCCTCGACAAAGACAGCGGCCAGGATCTGATCGCCACCGGTGGAACCGCGTTCACTCCCGGACCGATTGAAACCCGTGACAATGCCCTGGTTTTTGCCGGACAGCGGATTGTGCGCCTGCCGGATCTGGAACAACTGGCTCCGAAACCTAAAAAGGCCCCCTGATTGCAGAAGCGGTTAAGGAGAATTTCACATGGAAATGAAAGCCCTCGAAGATTTATTCGTGCGCGAACTAGCGGAATTGTACGATACCGAACATCGCATCGTGAAGGCGCTTCCCAAAATGGCGAAAGCATCGGATCGCAAAGAACTGCGCGCCGCTTTCGAGACCCATTTGAAGCAGACCGAACGGCACATCGATCGGCTCGACAAGGTTTTCAAAGCGCTGGGTCGCGATGCGGAGCGGCAGGATTCGGAGCCGATCGCCGAAATCGTCAAACAAGGCGATGAACTAATGGGCACGAAGAATGCGGAGGCGGCGGTGCTCGATGCCGCGCTGATCTCGGCGGCGCAGAAGGTAGAGCATTACGAAATCGCGTTGTATGGATCGGCTCGGAGCCATTCTCGGACGCTGGGGTACCTTAAGGTCGCGGAAGTTCTCGAGGAAACGCTTGCTGAAGAAGAACATACCGACGCCCTGTTGACCGAACTGGCGACTACGCGTGTCAACGTGGAAGCCGTGAAGGCGCCGTACGCCAAAGCCAGAGTTGCCCCACGCTTCGGGGACGAAAATGAATCGATCGGGCTCGGCTCGTTGCTTGCGGGGTTGTTCATTGGCGCGGCGATAGGTCTGCTCTATGCTCCGAAGGCCGGCGAAAAAACTCGCAAGGATATCCGCGATACGGCGGAGGATCTGCGCGCTCGGGGTGAAGAATGGCGCGGTGCGGCGGAGGACCTGATTGCGCGCGGCCGCAAAACCATTAACCAACAGCGCGGCCGCATGAGCCAGACCATCGATTAGGCTCCCAAACGGGCATATAATCAAGATGCCTCGCCCACCGAGGCTGTTTTGGAGGTGTGCCCTGCTGAACCGGACTTCCTTAAATTGCGCGATCCTGGTCTTCGGGACGGTGGCTGCAGCGTGCGCTGCGGATCGCCAAATTTCGTTCGCAAAGGACATCCAACCCGTTTTCCAGAAGACATGCTGGAATTGCCATAGCGCGTCCGTGCAGCTGTCAAAGCTCAGCCTGGCAACGCGTGACGACGCGCTCAAGGGTGGCGATCATGGGCCTGCCATCGTGCCGGGCGACGCCGATAAAAGCCGCCTCTTCCGCCTGGTGGCCGGCGTTGAAAAACCCGCTATGCCGATAGGGGGGAAACTTTCGGCCGATGAGATTGAATCGATAAGGTTGTGGATTGCTCAGGGCGCGGCCTGGGGCGATTCGGCGCCGGTAATGACCACCAATGCCAACGCTATTCCCGATCCGCCGATTCGCCCGCAAGAGCTTAGTTATTGGGCTTTTCAATTACCTGTGCGCGCGCCCGTGCCGGCCGGGCACGTTAACCCCATCGACGCTTTTGTAATGAAGGTACTTGATGAGAAGGGGATCAAACAAGCGCCGCAAGCCGATCGCATCACCTTGCTGCGCCGCGCCTACCTCGATCTGATCGGTCTCCCCCCCTCACCCGCCGAAGCAGCCGAATTTCTGAATGACAAATCGCCCGATGCGTGGGAGAAGCTGATCGACCGCCTGCTGGCTTCGCCGCACTACGGGGAGCGCTGGGCGCGCCACTGGCTGGACGCCGCGCGCTACGCCGATTCGCAGGGTTTCGAACACAATTTCGACCGGCCCAACGCCTGGCGCTATCGCGATTATGTGATCCGCGCCTTCAATGAAGACAAGCCGTACAATGATTTCATTCGGGAACAGATCGCCGGGGACGAACTGCCGCATGTTACGAACGATAGTCTGATCGCCACCGGATTCCTTTCTATGTACGCGAAGGTTGGATACCGGGAGAAAGATAATCCTGAGTTCCGCTACGAGTACCTCGACGACAACATCGCCACCATCGGACGCAGCATTCTGGGCCTCACCGTGCAATGCGCACGCTGCCACGATCATAAGTTCGACCCCATTCGCCAGGCCGATTATTACCGGCTGCAGGCTTCGCTCTTCGGCTTTGTCGAGACAGACCATCCGCTGGTATCGAAAGAAGCCGCGGCGGAATGGCAGCGCAAGACCGACGACGTCAATGCGCGGATTAATCAACTCAGGACGCAGGTGCGAGAGCTCGACAAGCCGTATCGCGACCGGCTTCTTCCGGCTAAGTACGCTAAGTTCCCGCAGAACATTCAGGACGCTATCGCGATTCCCGAAGAGAAGCGCACGCCGGGGCAGTTCCTGCTGGCTAATCAGGTGATCCAGAGCGTTACGGTATCGGATAACGAGATCGACCGCATTATCACTCCGGAAGATCGCGCCGCCAAGCAAAAGCTTCAGGCTGCCATGCGGCAGATTGAGAAAGAGCGTCCCGCGCCTATTCCGATGGCCATGGGAGTTACCGATGGCGATTACCGTTTCACGCCGGACGGTCCGGGGGACGAGCCCGCCCTTGGCAAGGGTAAGAAGCGCGAGGCGATTGAGGGAAGCTACCTGCACACAGGAACCGGCCAGTATCATGTGCCACCCTCTTACTTCCTGATCCGCGGGGATGTGAACAGCTTTGGGCCGGAGACCAAGCCCGGGTTTGTCAAAGTCATTACTTATGGCAATCCTCCGACTGAGCTGCCGCCGCCTACGCCGAATACTTCGGGCCGGCGGCTGGCGCTGGCCGAATGGCTTGTCTCGCGCGATAACCCCATGACAGCGCGCGTGGAAGTGAATCGCATCTGGAGTCACCACTTCGGCCGCGGCATCGTAGCTACTCTCGATAACTTCGGCAAGATGGGCGAAGCTCCCACTAATCCGGAACTGCTCGACTGGCTGGCGGTGGAGTTCATGGATAAAGGCTGGAGCGTGAAGCAACTGCAGCGCCTGATCATGACGTCCGAGACCTATAAGATGGCGTCCGAGTTTCCCGAGTCGCCGGCGCTGGCGGCTAACATCGCTAAGGACCCCGATGACAAGTTACTCTGGAATTACCGCGTGCAGCGGCTCGATGCCGAAATCATCCGCGATTCCATCCTCGCGGTAAGTGGCGGACTCAACCTGCAGATGGGCGGCCCGCCGGTCTTCCCGATGGTCCCCGACGAGATCGTCAAGTCGATGTACTACGGGATCTGGAAGCAGAAGGAGGATGGGCCTGCAGTATGGCGCCGCAGCGTCTACATTTATCGCAATCGCGGATTACCGTTCCCGCTGCTCGACGTCTTCGATCTGCCCAATCAGAACCTGGCGTGCGGCGCGCGTAACGTGACCACCGTCCCCACACAGGCGCTCACTCTGATGAACGACGATTTCGTGCTGAAGCAGGCGGAGCTGTTTGCCAATCGCGTGGAAGAAGCCGCGCCGGGTGATCGCTCGAAGCAGATCGATCTCGCGTACCGGATCGCTCTGGCGCGTGCGCCGCGGGCGGATGAAAAGCAACTTGCCGCCGATTTTCTGAAAGACCACGCGTTGGCCGATTTCGCCAACGTGATGCTCAACCTGAATGAATTTCTTTACGTGAGGTAGACGATGAAAAACTTTCGTTCGCGCCGGGATTTCATGTTTCAAACCGGGGGAGGGATCTCCGGGCTGGCTCTCGCGTATCTGCTCAATCAGGATGGACTGCTGGGCGCCGCGTCTAATTCCTGCGCCACTAACTCTCCGGTCCCGAGTCCGCTGACCGCGCGTAAGCCGCAGTTCCCGCCGCGTGCCACCTCGGTGATTTCCATGTTCATGAGCGGCGGCGTCAGCCATGTGGATACTTTCGATCCCAAGCCGGCGCTGAGTAAGTACTCAGGCAAACCGCTCGAGGGGAAAGGCGACATTATCGTTCGTCAGGGAAATCCGGGGCCGCTGATGCCCAGCCCGTTCTCGTTTAAAAAATACGGGCAGAGCGGGATGGATGTTTCCGAGATTTTTCCACATATCGCCACTAAGGTGGATGAGCTGGCGTTTCTGCGATCGGTCAAAGGCCAGTCGAACGACCACGTGCAGGCGCATTACGAACTTCTGACCGGTATGATCCGCGCGGGTTTTCCCAGCGTGGGGACGTGGGTGACTTACGGGCTGGGCTCGGAGAATCAGAATCTGCCCGGCTTTGTGGTGATCTACGATGCGCGCGGCGGTCCCATCGGCGGGTCGGCCACGTGGAGTTCCGGTTTCATGCCCGCGTCTTACCAGGGAACGGTGTTCCGGTCTTCGGGCGTTCCGATCATCGATCTGAAACCGCCGGACAGCGTGGCGCCGGAACAGCAGCGCGCGCGGCTCGATCTTCTCGGCAAGCTGAATGAGATGGACGCGCAGAAGTATCCCGGCAATACGGAACTGGCGGCGCGCATCTCGTCCTATGAACTCGCTTATCGCATGCAGGGTTGCGCACCGGAAGCCGTAGACCTGAGCGGTGAGTCCGCGGCGGTGAAGAAGCTCTACGGGCTGGACAACCCGACCACCGAGCCGTTTGGCCGTCAATGCCTGATGGCGCGCAGATTGGTGGAGCGCGGCGTCCGCTTCGTCCAGTTATTTCACGGTGGTCTGGGCGTGCAGAATCTCGATACCTGGGATGCGCATGAGAATGTGCAGGATAATCACGGCCGCCACGCCGCCGAAGTAGATTTGCCGATCGCCGGACTACTGACAGATCTGAAGGCGTCCGGACTGCTCGACAGTACGCTGCTTGTCTGGCATGGCGAGTTTGGGCGTATGCCGATTTCACAGCGTGGCTTGGGGCGCGACCATAACCCCGGGGCTATGAGTATGTGGATGGCCGGCGCGAAGATCAAAGGTGGACAGGTGATTGGCAGCAGCGATGAATTCGGTTACAAGGCCGAGGAGCAGCCCATCGCGGTGCACGATTTGCACGCCACAATGTTGCACTTACTCGGCATGGATCATACAAAGCTGACTTATCGGGCCAATGGGCGCGATATGCGGCTTACGGATGTGTATGGCGAGTTGATCCCGCAGATTGTCAGTTAGAACTTAAGCTACGGGACGAGCTTCGGCATGCACGTGAAGTATGTCGTCTTTATATCCGAGGTATCGCGGTACATCTTCACGTAGGCATCCCATGCCGCGTCTCCCTTGGGTGTTGCGGAACCCGGCGGGTTGACGTGATAGGTAACCACTTCCGTATCTGAGTATTTCATCGTGCCGGTCTTCTGGTCGGTGAGGATAACCCGCGAAGCAACGATGACGTTGTCCTTAAATCCATGATTCCGGTACCAGGCCTTGTGGGCTGCGACGGCTGCCATGAAACCCTCCATGGCGCCAGGTTTGATCGTCGAGACTCGCACAATGGCATAGTTGCCATCGCAGGCAGGCGGGGCACTCTGTGCCACACCCGACGGGAGCGGCAGGATCGTGAGAGCAGCCAGAAGAAGCGCGGTACGCATACGGTGAATCCCCTTATCAGGACATGCTAGCAGTCCTGCGCGCGATTTACTATTTCAAGTTCGTAAACAATTTTCCTCGCGGCGACTAAACCCCGGCTTGTGAAATCCGTCTACACGCGCGGAAGAAGGAGACTTGTGATCCATATGAAATTATCGACCGTCCGGTCAATCGTACTCACCACGCTTGCCGCGAGTGTGATCTACGCTCAAAGCACCTCAGCCCCTGCTCCGCCGACGCCCCCGACTCCGGCGCAACAGGCAACTCAACTTGTCAACCGGCTCACCACGCTGCTCGATTTGACCAGCGCGCAACAGACCGCGGCGACCACAATCTTCACCACGGAATTTACTACTCTGGCGACGCTGCAGACCAGTTTCCAGACCGCTCGAACCAGTTTTAAGACCGCCATCGAAGGTAACAGCCTGTCCGCGATTAACACAGTGGCGGCGCAGATCGGCAATCTGACTCAACAGCAGGTGGTGGCGCAGGGTACGGCGGATATGGATTTTTGCGCGCAACTTACTGCCACGCAACAGACCAAATACACTACGCTGAACCTGGGCGCACTGGGTGGCCCGGGATTCGGCGGTCCGGGACGTGGACGCGGTGGACCAGGGGGGCCGGGCGGTCCGCCGCCTCCGGGCAATTAGGCTAAGAGAGTACACAGGCGCCGATGTCACGCGTCTTAATCTACAAATGGAATCGCAGATAACCACCGGCGGCGCAGCCTTGAAGGATCCGGAGCGGACTACCGAACCGGATTGCCTGGCGGCCGCCAGTGGCGATTTCGAAGCCGTTGTCGAGCGCTACCGGCCTAAAGTTTTCCGCTTCGCGCTGGCGTCCCTGCGCGATGAAGACGCGGCGGGATCGGTGACGCAGGATTGTTTTTATAAGGCCTTCCGTGCCTGGCCCGCTTTCCGCGGCGAATGCAGCCTCGATACCTGGCTGATGAGGATTGCGGTGAATTTAATCAGGGATTATGCGCGTAATCGCCGGCTTCAATTCTGGAAGCGACTGAGTGGGAGCTCGGAAGATATCCGGATCGTGGGAGCGGGAAAGACTCCGGAAGCGCAGTTGCTGATGCGCGAGCAGGTGAGCTCGGTTTGGCGCGCGGCGGGGAATTTGCCTGAGCGCGAGCGCACCGTTTTCCTGCTGCGCTTTGTCGAGGAGATGGAGTTACTGGAGATCGCATCCGCTACCGGCATGAAGGAAGGCACCGTCAAGGCGCATCTGTTCAGCGCGGTGCGCAAGGTACGCAAGCAAATGGGAGTAACGATATGAGCCGGCATTTACGCGAAGAAGATATTTGCCGGTGGATGGCGGGCGAGCGCAGCCTCGAAGCGGCGCATCATCTGGCGAATTGCGGCGAGTGCAGTTCGCATGTGGCGCGGATGAGCGAAGTGCTGGGCGAATTTCGCGATTCGGCGTACGCACTGGCCGGCGTGGGCGCGGGTCGGGCAGATCGATCAAGCGGATTCGCCTGGGCCAGAATGGCGGTTGCGGCCCTCGCGGCGCTGTTGATCGCCGTGGGGTTCTGGTTGCCTCGGCATGAATCGAGAAGTATGCCGGATGTCGACGATGCGGCTCTGCTGCGTCGCGTCGATGCCGAGGTATCGAGGACGGTTCCAGGCCCTATGGAGCCGTTGGCGGCGCTGATGCCGCAGGGTGTTCGGACTCAGGAGGAACGGTAGACAATGCGAAGGATCGGAAATGCCCTGCTGGTGCTGCTTCTCACGGCGCCCGCTTTTTGGGCGGTTGCGCAAGGGCCGGGGCCGGGGCCGGGCGGGCCAGGACCAGGTGGACCGGCACCGGGAGGTGTACCCCTGAGGCGAGGTCCGGGCGGTCCGCCACCGAATCGAGGGAATGGCATGGGTCCGGGCGGACAGCGCTGGTGGACCGATCCGGCGCTGGTAGCGCGTCTCGGCCTGAGCGCCGATCAGCAGAAGCGTATCGATACTTTGTTCCAGCAGGACCGCCTGAAGCTGATCGACCTGACTGCTTCCGTGGAAAAGGAAGAGGCGACTCTCGAACCGCTGCTTGAAGTGGATCAGCCGGATGAGAAGAGCGTGCTGGCGCAGATCGATCGCATTGCGCAGGCGCGGGCGGAGCTGGAGAAAGCCGACGCCCGGATGTTGCTGGGGTTTCGCCGTGTGCTCAGTGCCGACCAATGGCGGAGGCTGCAGGCGGAATCGCGGCCCGGCCCTCGCCAGCCGGATCGGCCGGGTCCGCCACCACATTAGCGCCGGGCGTCACGAGACAGTTGGCTACGACACGCGTTTGGCGATCAGTTCCCCGTCGCCGAAATCGCCTACGGTGACGGTGAACTTCAGGTTGTCGCCCACGATCTTGCCTTTGTAGATAACTTTGAACTGCCCGCCGCCGGCCAGCACGATGAACGAAATATCGTCCCCTTTAACCGTGCCCTCGGTGATCTGCTCTTCTCCGTACATGTTGGTGGCGGTTCCGGTCAGCTTCTCTCCATCGAGTTTGAAAACGAAGGTGGTTTCAAGAGCGTTGCCGTCCGCCATCTTCATGTCGCCCTTCCAATTCCCACTGATATCGGCGGCGAGGGCGGTCGACGCCAGAACAAACAACGCTGCCGACAGAGCAAAAGCGGACCGTTTATTTTTCAATTGCATGGTGCAGCGATTATACGTTACTTCGTGGCCAGCGTAACGCCGGTGGGGCTGGTGCGTGCCGGGGAGCCCACCTGCAACTGAATCTGATGGCTGCCCGGAGCCAGCGTGGGCACGGTGAAGTTAACCTGCAGGACGCCGTTCACGAGATCCGGGGCGCCGCCGAAGTACTGAGTGGGTACCGGGTTACCGTCGATCAGCAGAACGGCAGGCGTGTCGGCTACCACCGGAACTGTCGTGGTGACGATCTGGCCGTCGGGCAGCGAGGTGCCGGACGTCGGGGCGCCATAACCTTCGCCGTAGAGAATCAGCACATCGCCGGCCTTGGCCGGATTCGACGCGCTGATCACGTCCGATCCATAGCCGGGATACCGCTCAATCACCGCGTCGCCAGTCCCCGATCCATTCAGCGTAAAGATAGCGGGATTGGCGGGTTTCACCTGAAACACCTCGGCATTTGACGCGGTGCCGTTGTAGGTCACGGTGACGTCCACCGTCGGCAGGCCCGCAATACTATAAGGGACTACCACGTTGACCTGGTTAGCGGAGCTGAAAAAAATGGGCGCGGGCTTGCTGTCGAACGTCACGGTGGTGCCCGCCACCGAAGTCGGCAACGCGCCGTTGGTAATAGTGGAAGAGACGGGATTAGCGGGTCCCATCTGCGTGCCGAAGATCGCCAGAATTTCGCCGGGTGAGACGCCATTGCTGCTGGTAGAGGCATAGCTCGCCGCGCTGACAAAACCAGCGGGCGTCAGCACAGGCAGCGGAATAATGGAATTCACCAGCACAAAATTGCCGCTCGCCCCCGTAGTCGGGAGATTCGTGAACGGAAAATTGGCCCAGGCTGAGACGAGGGAACTGTAATCGGTCACCGCCAAATTCTGAATCTTGTTCAGGACTGTGATGCCCGCGGCGTTGGTCTGCCCGAACACGGTGAACATCTGGCTGTCCAGTTGGGATGCATTATTGACCAGATTGAAGAACCATACGCTGGTGGCGCTGTTGACGTTGACAGCACCGCTGGAGGTATCGCTCAACGCCATGGCAATGGTTCCCTGGACGTTGCAGCCTGCCGACGACGTCGAGCAGGGGTTTAGGTTGAACTCATTATTGATCGCCGCGTTCTGCGTGATGGCCACGGGACTGGCCGTCAGCAAGGGGAGCGCCCCGGGGTCCGTATAATCCCCACCCTGTTCGACAAAGCCGGGCACGGAGCGGTCGATGATGGCGTTCGTGTAAGCGCCCGAATTCACATAACTCAGGAAATTGGCCACCGTAATCGGCGCCACGCTCGGCATCAGCACCACGTCGATGTTGCCGAGGTTTGTCTCGAAACGATAGGTGGGGCCGGCGACGCTCTGAGCGTATACAGCCGTGGCGTTGGCAAAGGCCACGAGGCCGGCAAGGAAAAGATTCTTATTCAGCACAGGAAATTGTATCGTACCGGACGGCTTCGACCTCGATTGAGTTACAGTAATCCAGGGGCCGTAATGACGATCAGACTGATTCCGGTATTTTTAGCGGCCTGTGCCGCGTATGGGCAGGTTGCCGGTAGTGTTACTTCCGCGGGGCGGCAGAATTTTGAGAGCCATTGCTCCACGTGCCACGGCGCCGACGGCAATGGTGGCGAACTGGGTCCAGCCATCGCGCGGCGGCTGGCCAATTTGACCGACGCACAGTTGACCGCTACCATCCACGACGGTCTTCCCGCGCGGGGCATGCCGGCGCAGACGGTCACTAACGCGGAAATGCCCCCGTTGATCGCTTACCTGCGCACGCTGCGTCCGCGGGCCGGAGCCGGCAATGGTTTCCGGACTTATCCCCTGCAGGCTTCCCTTACGAACGGACAGACGCTCGAGGGGACGGTGATCTCCGAAAGCTTCGAGGGCCTCGCTCTGCGTACCGCGGACAATCGGCTGCACCTGCTGCGAAAGGTCGAGGGCGGCAAATTCCGTGAGGTGACGTCCGACGTCGATTGGCCTACCTACAACGGCGATATCGGCGGCAATCGCTATACGAAGCTCACCGAGATCGATAAGAGCAATGTGAACCGTGTGGCGCCGCGCTGGGTGTTCACGGTGCCCAACGTTTCCGGGCTGGAAGGCACTCCGCTGGTGGTCGATGGCGTCATGTATGTGACGGCGGGCAACGAATGTTACGCGCTCGATGCCGGCACCGGCCATCAGATCTGGCATTTTCAGCGCCCGCGCACGAAGGGATTGACTGGGGGCGGCGCGGGCGGCATCAATCGCGGCGCGGCCTATGCGGGCGACAAGATCTTCATGGACACCGACAACGCGCATCTGATAGCGCTCAACCGCTGGGATGGGCAACTCGCCTGGGACACCGAAATCGCCGACGCACATCTGAATTACAGCGCTACTTCGGCGCCCATCGTGGTCGGCAACCTGGTCGTGACCGGGACGGCGGGAGGCGAAGAGGGCGCGCGCGGGTTGATCGCGGCTTACGATCAGTCGACGGGCAAAGAAGTATGGCGCTTCTGGACCGTGCCCGCGCCGGGTGAGCCGGGCTCCGAAACCTGGAAAGGCAAAGGCATCGAACACGGCGGCGCGGTGGCATGGTTCACCGGCGTGTACGATGCGGAAACCGATACGCTGTTCTGGCAGGGCGGAAATCCCGGCGAGGATTATAACGGCGACCAACGCCTGGGGGACAATCTCTATTCGGACTGCATCCTCGCGCTCGATCCCAAAACCGGCAAATTGAAATGGTATTACCAGACCACGCCGCACGATCTGTGGGATTGGGATACTACGGAGACGCCGCTCGTCGTGGATGCCGATTGGCAGGGGCAGCCGCGCAAGTTGCTGGTGCAGGGCAATCGCAACGGCTTCTATTACGTTCTGGACCGTACCACCGGGAAAGTGCTTTTAGCGAAGCAGTTCATCAAAGAACTCACGTGGGCAAGCGGCATCGGCAGCGACGGACGGCCGATCCTGCAGCCGAATCAGGAGCCGAGCCCAGCCGGAACCCGCGTTTGCCCTTCGCAGGATGGCGCCACCAACTGGTATTCGCCGTCTTACAATCCGGCCACGGGGCTGTTCTATATGCAGACTAACGAAAAGTGCTCCATCTATACCAAGCGCCCGGAGGAATTTGCCCTGGGCCGAGATTTTCTGGGCGGGGCGCAACGGGTGGAGCCGGCGACGAAGCCGGTGCGGATTCTGCGGGCGCTCGATCTGCGTACGGGCGCGGTGACGTGGGAGGTGCCGCAGATCGGCATGGCTAATTCGTGGGGCGGCACGCTGGCCACGGCTACCGGCCTGGTATTCTTCGGCGAAGACAGCGGGGCATTCGCGGCCGCGGACGCGGTCACGGGCAAGATTCTGTGGGTATTCCAAACCAGCGCCGACTGGAAAGCTTCGCCGATGGTTTATCGGTTCGACGGCAAAGAATATATCGGCGTGGCGGCGGGCTCGAACATCATGGCGTTCGGCGTGGCCGAGTAAATCAGGATTGGATCAGGCGGTCAGGCTCATCCGGGAAGCCGTGTTGAAAGTCCCTGATGAGGGTGCGGTCGGGCTGGATTAAATAGGGCTCTTCCTGGCCCCGTACGATGCGGCCGCTTTCCTGCTCCTGGTATTCGCGTAAAGTCATCACCCAGACCCGGTGGTTGTATTCGTCGCGCGAAGCCACCAATGGTTCGGTTGCATCCGGGACCGAGATCGGGTCGCCCTTCTTAATCTGTGACATTTTATTCTCCTGCTTTAGGATTATCTACTCGCAGCCTGGCTTGGAGCAAGGCCCTGGTGCCCGCTGCGGATTTGCAGTAACATCAACTAAATGTCTGCGTATGCCCGCAAAGGCGTCCTGTTTCTCGCTTCCATCCCAGTGGTCCTGTGCGCCCAGCAGGCTCCGCAGGAAGCGCCGGCCGCTCCGGCTGCTCCGCCAATCGCGACGGAGACCCCCGGCGGCCGCTCGGGCGGTGGACGCGGCCGCGGAGGCGTGCCCAGTCCCGGACCCGCGATCGCCGGCGAAGTCGATGAAACGCCGGTCGTAACCCATCACTCAATCGCGGTCGACGGCAAGACCCTCAATTACACCGCCACTGTCGCTCAGATGCCCCTCCGGAATGCCTCGGGTGAAACGGAAGCGCACATCTTCTACATGGCCTACACGCTCGATGGCGTGAGCGATCCCGCGACGCGCCCGCTGACGTTTTGCTTCAACGGCGGCCCCGGTTCCGCGTCGATGTGGGTGCATATGGGCGGCATGGGTCCGCGCAGCCCACGGCTCATGCCCGACGGCGCCATGCCCCCGCCGCCTTACAAGCTCATCGATAACCAGAGCACGTGGCTCGATAAGACCGATCTTGTGTTCATCGATCCCGTGGGAACCGGATACAGCCGGGCGAAGAACGTCGAAATCGCGCGCCGCATGAACGGCGTGGAAGGCGACATTCAGTCGGTCGGCGAATTCATGCGCATGTACGTGCAGCGGAACGTCCGCCAGGCCTCCCCGTTGTTTATCGCAGGCGAGAGCTACGGCACCTTCCGCGCCGCCGGTCTTGCCGGATACCTCATCGACCGCGGTATGGCTTTCAACGGCATCGTTCTCATCGGCACCACGCTCAACCTCGAAACCATTTGGAGCCGGTCGGACGACCTGGTCTACGAGCTCGAGTTCCCCACCTACGCCGCCGACGCCTGGTACCACAAAAAAGTGGCGCCGGACTTGCAGAAGAGTAACCTGAAAGCTTTCCTGAAAGAGGCGGAAACCTTCGCCATGGGCGACTACGCGGCGGCCCTCGCCAAGGGCGACGATCTCACGCCGGGCGAGCGCAAGGCTATCGTCGAGAAGCTGGTCCGCTTCACCGGTCTCGAAGCTCGTTATATCGATGAAAGTAATCTGCGCTGGGACGTCCAGCATTTCACCCGGCAACTCCTGCGCGACCGGCACGAAACCATTGGGCGCTACGATGGTCGGCTCGCCGGCCCGTCGTCGCGGAACACGGGCGAAACCAGCGAATACGATCCATCGAGCACCCTCATCATTCCGCCCTTTGTGGCGATGTTTACCAATTACATCCGCAATGAGCTGAACTATAAAACGGACATGTATTACTACACTACCGGCGGCATTCAAAGCTGGGACTACAACGTGCAAAACGGCTTCGGCGACACTACGGCCATGCTGCGCGCGTCGATGGTGAAGAACCCGTATATGAAGGTGCTGGTCGCCGCCTCTTACTTCGATCTCGCGACGCCCTACTTCGCCGTCGAGTACACTTTCAACCACATGGGCCTAAGTCCCGAGATGCACAAGAACATCACCTGGGATTTCTATCAATCGGGCCACATGCTCTATATCGACAGCGACTCCCACGTAAAGCTTAAGAACGATATCGCCGATTTTTATCAGCGGGCGATTCCGCAGAACTAGCCCGCGAAACCAGTGCGTCAAATCCTGCTATCGTGTTTAGCAGGAATGCGGATCGTGCGGATATGGTGGATTGGGCTCGCGGCGGCGTGCATTATGCTTGCGGCGGATGTGCCCGCGGGCAAGACGTGGGTGCTTTCGGTGGGCATTTCGAAATACGAGAAACTGCCCCACGATCTCTGGCT
The DNA here is from genome assembly GCA_963719785.1 of Terriglobia bacterium. GTDB lineage: Bacteria > Acidobacteriota > Terriglobia > Bryobacterales > Bryobacteraceae > BOG-234. The sequence continues at coordinate 919,628 of CAVRCX010000007.1, read as the reverse complement.
GCAGTATCCGGATTCCGACGCCGAGACGTTCGCCCGGTTCCTCGCCAGCCCGCGCGGCGGCGCCGTTCCCACCGATCAGATGCTGGTTCTGACCAATGAGCAGGCGACCACGGCGGGGCTGCGCAAGGCGTTCCAGACTTTCCTCAAAGACCGGCCGGGGAAGAATGACACGGTCTTCATCCTGATCGCCGGACATGGCACGGTGGACGACCAGGGGGCGTACATTCTTACTTACGACAGCGACCCGCGCAATCTATCGGGCACGGCGATCCCGATGGCGGACCTCCATACTCTGGTCGAAGACGAGTTGACGAAAGTAGCTCGCGTGGTGCTTTTGGCCGACGTTTGCCGTGCCGCGACGATTGCGGGACAAAAGACGGCGGCGCTGGGCGCGGTAGTCGAGAAGATCGGCGAGGTTCCCGGTGAGATGCTGGGCCTGATGGCAGCGCGTCCCAAAGAGCTTTCGCTCGAAGGGCCGGAATTCGGCGGCGGCCATGGCGCCTTCACTTATGCCGTGCTGAAGGGACTTTCAGGAGCCGCCGATACCGATCGCGACGGCGTGGTCACGGCGGGTGAACTGATCGATTTCGTCAGTACCGACGTATCTAAACTGACCGGCAATAAACAGCATCCCCGCGACTTCGGCAATATGGAAAATTCGACGAAGCTGTCGGATCTTTCGAAGCCGGGCATTCTGCTCCCGTAAGCCCCGGAGTTTGCCCAGAGCAGGGCGGGCAGATCGGAAATCTGCCCACCGGCGACTCAGGGGCCACAATTATTTCGAGCGCACGGTCTTCTTCAGACGGTCCAGCTGTTTACGCGCCGCGCCTGCCCACGAACTGGTGGAATCGAGCTTCAGGTACGCCTGCCAGTGGCCGATGGCCCGTAATATTTCATTGTTGCGCTCGCACAGCAGCGCCAGATTGAAATAGGCGTCGGCATAACGCGGATTCAGGTGGATGGCATTCAGATAGTAGCGGCGCGCCTCTTCCACGTCGCCTTGCTCGTCGTGCAGATTGCCCAGATTGAAATGCGCCAGCGGATACTCAGGATCGGCCTCCATGGCACGCATGTAATAGCCTTCGGCGTCCTTCAATTTGTGCATGCGGAAAGCGATGGTGCCCAGATTCACCAGGGCGCCGGCGGCGTCGGGCTTCAACTCGATGGCTTTGCGGTAAGCGGCGACAGCTTCGCTGATGGGAGCGCCGGTTTCTTCGAGCGCCAGCCCGCGCTGAAACCACACCTCGGCCTGTTGTTCGCGCCCAGCATCGCGGGCCGCGGTGGCCTTGGTCTCGAGGGGAAACGAGCGCAGCTTTTCTATCTCATTGGCGTCGAAATCGAACAGCAGCTGGCCGCTGATCGGCTCCATTTTTTGTCCTGAGACGTGGACCGCGATGCGCCGCCCTTCGGCCGTGATGCGCAGCTGGGCCAGGGGGTGCTCGATGTCTTTCAGGTGCTTTTTCAGCGATCCGATGGCACGCTGGATCTGCTGCGGGGCGATCCTGAATTCGCGCAGTTTTTTGAGCGTTTTAAGAGCCAGCAGATCGGAGAAACCGAAGCTTTCGGAAGCTTCCACGAACCCTTGTTTCTCCCACGCCCTTAACTGCCGCTCGGAGACGTCCAGCATCCGGCGAACGTCTTCGCGGGCATATCCAGCATCCGTCATTCAAACCGAGAGTTTAGCAGTTTCGACCGTACACGGGAATTTTCCGCAGACGCGGCGGTCAGGCAGCCGTAAGCTTCACGGGAAAGGCGGGCCCGGCCTATGCACGGGCCTGTTGAAGCGGCGAATGCCCCAGGCAAAAACCGTCCAGCCGATCGGGGCTAATCCCGGTTGCCAGACAAGCGGCCGCCCGGCGCATCTCAGGCCACAGATCCTCGGAATCCGTATTCCCGGCGCGCGCCGCCAGATCCTCGGCCAGAGTGAGGATCCCACTGATCGGCGAGGTATCGGGTCCCGGCCTGTGATGCAGGCCAACCGCGTTGACCAGGCTCTCCGGCAGTGCCCAGGCGCGCAGACATTTGGCGCCCGACGCGGCATGATCGAGGCCATAGGCCAGGGTCTCCGCATAGACTACGGGAAATCCGGACGCGAGCCATTCCTGCTCCCGAATCCTCAGCGCGGCGGGCAACTTCACAAACGCCAGCCGTCCGATATCGTGCAGGAGGCCAGCCACGTATGCGGTCGCGGCATCGATACCGGCGAGCGGCGCCAGATCGTATGCCAGACGCGCCACGGCTTCGGAATGCTCCCACAGATTTTGTAACGGCTTCGACGCAAAAAGTCCCGAAAAACAGGCCGTGAGAAGCACTTTGCGAGCTTCGGGAATGCCCAGACGCATGATGGCATCGAGCAGGCGCACAATCTCATATTGCGATCCGAAACGGGCCGAGTTCGCCGCGCCCAGCATCTTTCCGGCAAGCACCGGATCGGAGGCCGTGATTCGCTCCAACTCCACGGCCGAGGTATCGTCATCCGAAGTCCGCAGCAGCCGGGCAGCCTGCTTCGGCATTACGGGCAGGGACATGGCGGCGATATCGATGCCTGCCGATCCACATCCCGCAAGTTCGGCCAGTTCGGACGACTGAGCTTTGTTCGCCGATGCCTCGGCCGAGGAGCCTTCCTCCATGAAATCGGCGATGGCTTGCCTCACGGAATTGCCCTCCAGCGCGGCGAATTCGACGGCTTCGTCAAAATCCCGGCATAGTTCGAATACATCCTCCTGGGGCACATGACATCTCGCCGCCAGTTTTGCCGATAATTTGTCAATGCGGCGGCCACATGCCACCAGATCCGTATTCAGGCTCAAAGAAAGTTGCATAAGAGTCTCCACAGGACATATATCGGAAAGAAACTCCTAAAACTTTAGAACGAACGGTCGATAAGAACGAATCGGGGTGTTTTCTGCTGTTCGGGAATCATCCAAACAGGCCGCATACCTCAAGAGAGGTATGGAAAAACTCCGCAGCCGGTGGGATTCGGCGTCCCGCCCAATTGCGTAAAGTTGAACCATCGGGACGGCTGCCGCGCCTGCGCCTGCGCCAGCTCTCCCTGGACCTGTGCCAGTTGACCCTGTGCCTGATCGAGAGCCGCCTGAAAAGGGCGCGGATCGATCTGAAACAGCGACTGGCCCTTCTTTACGTCCTTTTGCTGAACTTCCACGTCTCCACGACGGGCGGCATGGGTTTGGTGGCGGCACTTGTCTGGTTGGAACAACCAGTGCATGTGGTGAGTATCCCAACCATGGCGAACACCAATATTGCCAGCGGATTTTTCACGCGACGTGTTGGGCATCTGGTTCCGCTGCCTTCGACAATAGAGGGGCAAATTCCTTCTATGAGACTCAAGGATTTATTCCAAGAACGCTCGGGCGTGTGTGACGAGGTGTCGAAATATCGACACGGTTGCGTGAACTTGGTGAGTTGGTCGGACGTCGCGTCGATCTTGCTGTCAAACCCGCTTTGAAGCCGCTGATACCGCCGGGCGTGCTCTCCGAAGCCCGCCTGATACATGCGGCGTGACGACCAGCGACTGAACGACATTCTGGAAGCCCTCGACTGGATTGCCAAAGCGGTTGCGGGCAGAACGGAAGCCGACTTCCTGGCCTACGACACGCTGCTATGCGATCGCTCAACGGCTTACGATTGTTGGAGAGGCGGTTGCCCGGCTGAGTGCGGAAGTCAAGGCCCGCGACCTTTCGGTTCCGTGGCAGGACATTAAGGGTTTACGCATTCTTGTGCACGAATATCTCGGCATCTATTGGCCGCTGGTCTGGCAAACCGCCGTGGACCGCGCACCCGTTTTGCGTGACCGGATCGCGGCTTCCGGAGCGACTAGTTCTAAGTTGCATAAATTGGCGTATCATACCGCTTGCTCACGCGCGCGGCTCTGAAACGACTTCCGAGCCGCGACTGTGAAGGAGCGGTAACGTTAACTTCTGCAACTTAGTACTAGCAAGTCCGAGGGTCGCACCATAATTCGGTTGGCGGCATCTGGCAAAGCAAGATCGAGCGCCCCGGAAAGGCGCTTAAGATAGAAGGCGAATGAACCGCGTCGATCGGGCGCCGTGGCTGTTCCCGGAGGGTGCTCGCCTGGGCGAGGAAAACGCCTTGCTCCATGCACGGGCGAGACGCCATCGGGTAACGAACTATTCCGGTCCGCTTTCCATCAAAACCGTTCTTGAGGAACGTTCCCCTGGGGTCGTGTGCAAAGTCTGGCTCCTCCTTGCAGACAAGCCCTGGCCCCCAGCACCTGGGAAGAGATCTTCTATCGATTGCCTGGGCGGCGGCGTTTACAGATCCGGATGGGCATCGGCTCACCATTCTCGGGGCCCGCTGAGAACAAATCGCAGCCATCGATTGTTTACTCGGCGGCTTTGGCCGCGAGGGCATCCACCACGGCAATATTCTTGACCAGATCGGCCGGCAAATCATGGCGCGCCTCCAGCCACGCGGAATCGTTATATGACAGCCGGACCTTGCCCTCCGCATCCTCCCAAACCAACACCTTGAGCGGTAGATCGATAGCGATGGTCGGAGCCGCGATCATGAGCGGAGTTCCCGCTTTCGGGTTGCCGAAAATCAGAAGTTTGGTGGGACGCATCTTCATTCCCACCTTCTCCGCCTCACCGCTGTGATCGATCAGGGCAAATAATTTGACTCCCCTCGCCTGCAGAATTGCTTCCAGTTTTTGAACTGTCTGGTCCACTGACCCATGACCAGGGATGGTGACGATTCCGTTCGAACTCATTGATTTTTGCTCCTTTGGCTGGCGAACTGAAACGAGGTAGATTGCCATTGCCAGTCCGATGGCTGCCAGCAACACGGCGACGGTTATCGCGAAGGTGGACGGCCGTTCGAATCCGCGTTCTCCGCGATTCAGATCCCGCACCAGCCGAATGTAACTCCGCACGCCCCAGAGATTCACGCCGATACCCAGGAGGATGAGCGCGGCGCCAAACCAGGGCGAGATGCCGACGGACCGCAGCGGCAGATTCGGCTGTTCAATCTGCAGCGCCTCGAGGAACAGCCCGAAACGTGCGACCACGAATCCGAATCCCATCAGTGCGAGGCCGGTGCGGATCCACGCGAGGAAGGTTCGCTCCGCCGCCAGATAATCGGCAGCGCTACTGGTGTGCGGCTCTGTCATCGGTAGTCGGTAAGCCACGCCGGATCGATACGGTTTCGCACCATTGTATCGACCACCCGAGTGGGGTTGCCAAGATCCGCCCAGCCCGACTCCCCATCGCGCACTGCCATCAAGCGATGTGGCGATGGAGCCAGTACCTCGCGCGAAAAATCCACGGCTCGCACGCGCCCATAGACGACGTTCAAATTATCTTCTGCCACGCCCGCCGCGCGGGGAAGTGATATCGCGACGGGCGGCTCCGGCGGGATAGCTAAGAGCGGTAGTATGAAACCGGGATTTTCCAAATTGCGATTGGCAGAGAAAAACGGGGCAGGTCAGAGACTTTCATGGTGCGCCAGGATTGCGTGGCGATATATCGACATCGGGCAGTGCTCCTTTACCCAACCTGTGCGTTTGGCGCACCAATCCTTTGGCCCGCCGGCTGCATCAAACCAGACATGCACTATCGACTTCTCACTATCGGCCTGGTTGCTCTCGCTCCCTGGTGTGCCTTCGGTCAACAGCAAACCACCGAAGAGGCGGACGGCCAGGCGCCCAAACACGTCCTTTGGATTATCCCGAATTTCCGGACATCCCCCGGGTTGCAGAATTACAAACCACTAGCGCCGAAAGAGAAGTTCCGCATCGCTGCGCAGGATACGTTCGACCGGGGGACGTTTGCACTGGGCGCAGTCTCCGCCGCGTTTAGTATGAACTCCAAATCGGAACCGTCGTTCGGCCAGGGAGTTGAGGGGTACGCCCACTATTGGGTAACCGCCTACGCCGATTACGCGATCGGCAACTACATGACGGAGGGGGTTTTCCCGACACTGCTGCATCAGGATCCGCGTTATTTCCGGCGGGGCTCGGACAGCGCAATGTCACGGCTGGGTTCGGCGGTGGGCCAGATTTTTTGGACGCATACCGATTCGGGCGGCCGCCAGTTCAATTACTCGGAGATCGCGGGCAACTCCACGGCGGTGGCGATTTCGATGGCGTATTATCCGGGAAGCCGGACTGCATCCGACGCGCTCTCGCAGCTGGGGGCGCAGGTCGGCGTGGATATGGCGGCTAACATCGTGAAAGAATTCTGGCCCAATGGGGGCCGAAAGCGGGGGAAGCACGCCGGTGGGTCACAAGTGTCCCGGGAGTAGGTGGCGCGGCTGGAGATTCGAAGAGGAATTGAAGCTAACCAGATCGGCCTGAAGTAAACAGCGCGAGAGCGGGCGGAAAAAGATCAGGTTCTCAGTTGACGTACTGGTCGCCGCCGCCTTGCGATCCGATGGCTCCCTCAGCCTGTAGTTGGCGTACGAGCGCGATGATCTGATGCTGCGCATTTTCAACATCCTTGATCTTCACCGGACCGAGCTCGCGAATATCTTCCTCCAGCATTTCCTGGGAGCGCTGGGACAGATTCTGCGAAAAATGAATGCGCGTTTTGTCATTGCTGCCCTTGAGGGCGAGCGTCAGATCCTTGCGGTCGATCCTCGCGAGCAAGGTCTTCATATCCTGTTTGTCCAGCTTCTGCAGGTCTTCGAAGACAAACATCAGGCGGCGTATGGATTCGGAGAGCTTTTCATTCTCGTTGCCGACAGCTGCGAGGAGTTCGTCGCTCGCTTCCGTACCAAGGCGATTCAGCAGTTCGGCCACAGCCTTGATCCCGCCGTACGACTCGCGGCTGAACGTTCCCAACGACTGCATGCGGCGGCCAATATATCCCGCTATGCGGTCCACTGTCTCGGGAGAGATCTGATCCAGCTGGGCCATGCGCTTCACCGCTTCCGCGCGCATCTCCGGAGGCAGCGCGATCAGAACCGCCGACGCCTGAGCGGGGACCAGATGCGACAGCACCAGCGCGATCACCTGAGGGTGTTCAGTGTAGATGAGCTGGGCAAGTTGGCTCGGATCGCTGTTCTGCAGCGCGGTGAGGTCCCCGGCATTGCCGCCCATGGATTCTTCCAGCCGTTCCGCAATAGAGAGACCTGTGTCCTGGCCAAAGGCCTCGGTAAGCATTTTTTGGGCGTAACCAACACCTCCCTGAAGCATGTAGGTTTGTGAGGTGCAGCCGCGTTCGAACTCGCCCAGCACCTGGACTGCTTCGGCGACCGATACGGGCCCCAGGCGGGCGACCTCGCGGCTTACCATTTCCACTTCCCGCTCGGATAAATGGCGAAGAATCTTTGAACCAACTTCGCTCCCGACAGAAACCAGCAGGACGGCGGCCTTGGTGATACCGGCCCCTTCTCTGTCTTCGGACGCCTGCCTTCGTTTGTCCGTTGACGAATCGGCGGAATCCTCCTGGCGTTTGGCAGGCGTTTCGGCGGTGGGTGTCATAGGTGGCCTCGATTTATGCTGATTGCTCCGGCTTGTTCACGTAGGCGATCTGAAATGACATTTGCCCGTTTTCAGAGACGATCTCTCCTTCGAACCTGGCTTTACCGTTAGCCAGACCGGCTATAGGCTGGTTGGTGGCGTGATCCAGCAGAATCAAGGTGCCTTCCTCCAGAGCCAGCAAATCTCTTACAGTCAGACGCGAAGCCAGTTGCGGTTCCACGGTTACCACCGCGCGGTTCAGCAACTTCAGCAAGCGCTGCTGGTCCGCCTCACTTGGTTCAGCCTGAGTCATCGGTTCTTCCTGATTGCATTTCTGAACCATGGTCTTAATGGTGATGGACGGCATGGCGAGGTTAATCATCCCCACGCGATCGTTGATTCTGAACTCCATGCCGATGGCGACCACTGCGTCCATGGGACCGAGGGTTCGATTCTGCGGCCGCCTGGTTTCGAGCATGTCGATCTTGAATTCGACGTCGTCGACACCGCGCCATGTCCCTTCGAGGTCGCGGGCGATGAGCTGAAAGAAGTTGGTAAGGAGATACCGCTCCATCTCGGTAAGATCCCGATTGTAAGTATTGCCCGAAGTCTCCTTTCCGCCGAGGAGCAGCTCCAGAATGGGAAAGATCAGCGACGGGTTGATTTCCAGCATGGCGTTGTCCCGGTAAGGCAGCAGGTCCAGCGAAACCATGCATGTCTGGCCCGGCAGACCGGAAAGAAACGTCGAGTAGGGAATTTGCTCCACGCTGACCAGATGCCCGGATAAGTAGGTTCGCAGGTAGGCCGACAGACTGGAGACGAGGCTGCGCACCAGATTCTCATGGAGGAAATGGATAGTCCTGAGCTGGGACTTCGGAATGCGGTCCACCCGCTGGAAGTCAAAGGGAAGGGCTTTGCTCTTCAGCCTGGCCGCGGAATTTCCCTGACGGCTAAGGAGTACTGCATCTATCTCATCCTGGGAAAGTTCACGCATAATATTGAAGGCCTATAAGGATCTGACCTGATCCAGGCGCTCACTGCGGCTGATCAGTTCCTGCACACGGATGCCGTACTGGCCGTTGACCGTTACTACCTCGCCGCGCGCCACCAGCTTGCCATTCACGCGAAACTCCACCAGGTCGTCGGCGCGCTGCGCGAGGGGGATCAGCGACCCTCGGGTGAGTTTGAAGGCTTCTTCCAGACTGATCTTTCCAATCCCCAGGGAGACGCAGACGGGCATCTCCAGATTCATTACCGGCCCGATGGCGACGGCCGCGTGTTCGGTACGCTCGCGCTTGCCAGTCTTGCTGTCCACAACCTCTTGCGCGCTCGCCTGGGCCGGCGCTTCGGGATCGAGCTGCTTCACGAGTTCCGCGCGCGCCACGAAGCACAACTGAAAAGGCGTGCCGTCGCCGTTTCGCAGATCGATAAAACCGCGCGTGCCGGTTTCCGGTGGGCCAGCGAACGGCTCGCCCGCCTGGCAGCTTACTTCCTTGTGGCAGCGTGCCGTCAATGCGGACGCAAGGCTCGATAGCGACTGCGCCACAATTTCCCGGTAGGTATCCCGTATTTCGCCCGCTTCCGGAGTTTCGATCCCCAGCGCCTGAAGCACGCCGCCGCCAATTTCGCGCCACGAAGATTCCGCGGCCCCGATCCAGACGGAGTGGCCCGGCATCAGGCTCAATTCCTGCGCCCACCAAAACGAGCCCTCGCCCCCCGGTTGCTCTCCTGTCTCCGCAACCTCTGCCTTCAGCGCCGGGCCGCCCATGCCCTCGATCGCCTGGGCCAGTGTGTGGGCCCATTCGGTAATCAGCCAGCGGAACCCCTCGGGATTACTCATAACGGATGGTGCCTCCGGCGCTTGAGCGGGTTGGGGACGCGCTGCGATAGCTGCGCCTTTGCCCGGTCGCGTGAAAACGCGGCTCTCGCCGCATGTCCCTGGCGCGTCAGTCCTTTATGCATCCTTTAACCTCCTGCCGCAACTTCGAATGTCGATCCGGGACAGAGGAAGTGATCGCCTTGTTCCGTCCTTTCAAACAGATCTTCACGCCGGTTATTGCATTAGTTGGAATGTCCATTGTCTTCGGCGAACAAAATTCGGACGCCGTAATTTCCGTCGACGGCGACTACTTCGCCGTAGGCCAGCACCTGATCGTTTACCAGCACTTCCACCGGCTGTTTCAACAGGCTTTCCAGTTCGAGAATGGAGCCGGTAGTCAGCCTCACCAGCTTTTCGAGGGTCATCTGCGTGCGGCCGACGACGACGCTCAGGCAGACCGTTTGGTGGCGCAACAGAGCCAGCGCGGCAGGATCGCCCGAGCGGAACAGCACATCTCTGGAGTCGTGGCCCTCGCTTTCTCCAGGGAATGGCGCCACGGCCGGTTTCCTGTTGCCCGCGCCAAAGGCCGTAATACGGACGCCGAAGTGCTCGTTGATGGGGTTGACTTCACCGGCGCCCAGCAACACGCCTCCTGCGAAGACATCGAGAGGCTCTCCGGCTGGTTTCGACAATGGAATCACGCTGCCATCCACCAGCTCCAGCACGTCGCCGAGCTTCAGGAGGCGCCGGTCTAATTCTGCCCGAATATCGATCGGCAGATCGGCGAAGGAAGAAATCTCCTCGAGCGCGGTGGTAACCGGCATATCTTCTGACATAAAATTTCGCGGACGGATATCGGGCGCCCTGCCAGCCCTGGCATTTGCAAGCCGCGAGCCAATCGGGGATGGTCCCGATTTGTCGGTTTTATGGGGACTTTTTGGGTATGCGCTCAATGCCCGAGCGTCAAAATAATTGACAGCTCGAGGCTCGTCGCAATTAACGTCAGGAAATTGACGACCGATTCAATTCGAACCGAGCAGGCGCAAACCCGAGCCGGGCGTCGACGCCGTGTAGGTGATTTCCTGTCCCGGCTGCGCGGCCCAGGCGCGCATCGTCCCGTCGGTCACCCGCGTAAGGCCGCCGCCAGCCATAAAGTTGCCGGCGGTCGGATCGTACAGATAAGTATTCATGCGCCGGTTCAGAACCACGTGGGCCACCAGGTCGCACTCCATAGCCTGGCCGCCCAGCGCCTTCGAAACGAACGGGGTGGACGCACGGCTGATGAGTAAGTCGATGCGGGGACCGACCGCGGCGCCGTTGGTGCTGGTGAGCGTCACCTGCTGGCCGACGATGGGGGCGAGGTCGGAATCGAAGGCGAGAAGATACTGCTCCACGGCGCTTCGCGTGGCGTCGGGATTCTGCTGCGGGAAACCTGAGTTTGCCGTAGGATTGAAAACCGTGGCGCTGAGGAAGCGGGCGATAGTGTCGGTGGAGCCGTCGCCGGTGAAGCCAAAGCCTCGAATCTGGTTGCCGAGGTCGCCGCTGTCGGCCGCGCCATAAAACGTAACCGCGGGCGCGCCGAACATCCCCACCTTGTCGTAGAGATTGCGCAGATGCGGAATTTTAACGATCTGCGGAAGATTCTCGAAGCTCTGGTTGCCGCCCGTGCCGAAAAAGCCCTGCGAAGGGTCGAGCGTGTGGCAGCCGTTGCAGGTGAACGAGGCGGGCGCACCAAGCACGGCATTCACAACGGCGGAATTAATGCCGTCCGAAGGGCGCGAGCCGGAGAAGAAGTTGAAGCCGTTCTGCTGGCTCGCGGTGAGCGAATTATCCAGATTGCGCACCGGGTTGGGAGGCGGCAGAACCTGCAGCTGGAAATTGGCGAAGGCCTGCATCTGGGCGGTGGATGGCTGGGTAGCGCTGCCGATCAGGGTCTGGAAAGCCGGCGCGAAATTCAGGAAGGAAATATTGGGATCGCTGGCGCTGGTGCCGGCGGGGCCAGTGGAACGGTCGCCGCGCCAGTGCATAGCGCCGGACTCGCCGATGCCCCGCAGCGTCTGCGTAGTGAACGGCCCTTTCATGGGATGAAAATCGGTGGGATTGCCGCTGCCGTTCACCTTGAATGGAATCGAGATCAGGGCCGCCGCAAGGGGATTGGTGAGCAGCACGCCCAGGTTAATGGGAATCGGGCTCGTCGAGACGGCGTTATCGGGGTTGCCCAGGTCCCACGCGAGCGCATCGTTGTCGCCGAAAATGTGGCAACTGGAACAGGTGGCTTCGCCATTGCCTGAGAAGTGCGTGGCGTCGTAGAGCATGGGGCGCCCCTCGACCACCGACGGCGGCTCTGGATTGGGCATGGAAAGCTGCGCGATCTCCACATGCGTGGCGACGTTAATTGCCTTGACGGCGTTATCGAAGCGCGTCGCCACATACAGCAGGCCGTGCGCTTGATCGAGAACCAGTCCGCTGGGTCCGCCGCCGCTGACCGGGATGTAGTTGGCGCTGTCGGCCACCGGGTCGAAGGTGTCGGCCTCAATTTCGCTGGTGGCGAAGACGCCGATTTTGCTCGAACCGAAGGCGGCGAGGTACATGGTCTTGCCATCCGCCGTAATCGCGATGCCGAGCGGCGTGGCCAGGCTGTGTGTCGCGGCGGTGGGATCGAAGCCGGGCGATCCCGCGAGCAGGCTGTAGTTAAGGTGCTTGTTGAGATGGCGCGGATTGACTGTGCCGTTGGCAATAACAGTCACGCGGGATTCGGCCAGGTGTCCCTGCACGGTATGGCCGGCATATGTGCCTGGCCCTTCGAAGCGCACATTATTGATCGAATCCGTATTCGATACGTACAGATTGCCGGATACGGGATTGACGGCCATATTGAACAGCGTGGTGCCGACGTGCGCATAGGCGGCGGTTTGGGTGAGAGCGTTGGCGTCGATCGAGAAGACATCGGTATCGGGCAGCGTGAAGCGCACCGAGTTGTCCCAGGTTCTCTTCAGTTCGTCTTCCCAGTGGCCGGATGCATTGTTGAACTTCACGATGAGCGCGGTCTGCGGGGCCGGTTGTCCCGATGCATCGGTGGCCGGGCCGGGATTGCCGCCGGGGCTGGTAGTGCCATCGCCAAGCTTGCAGGGCTGCATTGCCGCGAAACCGGCGCAGACCCTTTCATAGAGAATGGACGTGGTCTGGTTGCCGCTCCTGAAGCCCGCCACGTACACCGTTTTCTGGTCGGGACTGACGGCGAGCGCGCGGGGCGTGTCGGTAAAGAAGCTCATGATGCGCAGCGGTGTGCCACCCAGCGAATCGCCGATATGGGCGGGATCGAAGATCCACACGTCGGCGCGTGGAATGCCTGCCGTAGTGAGTTGCGGATCGCCCGCGCCGGGCACATTCGCGAGCGAAGGATCGGTGCGCTGCTGGCCGCGATGCGCCGTGGTAATGAAGGCGCGCTGCGGATTGCCGGCGAATACCACGTCGCGCGGTTCGTCGCCGACCAGCAGAGTGCGGATCACATGGGGGATATAGCGTACTGCCGTGGGCCTTTCAAAAGGCTGGGCGCCACCGCGGGCACGAGGCGCAGGGGCTGACAGCGCGACTGAGCTCAGGCTGACGATGCTCACGCTGTCGGAAAGATGGTTCACCACCCATACCTCAGTGTTGGTTCGCGCTGCCACGGCCACCGGTTCGAGGCCCACCGGAACACGGCTCACAAATACGGGCGTTCCGGATGTCAGGTCGAATATTTCCAGAGTGCCATTGGGCGTGTTGACGGCAAAGAGCGTGGCGCCATCGGGTGAAATGGCCAGCGGGCGCACATGACCGCTTTCGAATTCCACGAAAGAGGGCCCCGCGGAGGAAGCGGCTGCGTGGGTGAGGCGGAATTGACTCGCGGCCCAGGCGGCGAGAGCGATGGCGAGAGCGGCTAAACACCGTTGCGCGCGCCTTCGAATTCCCATGAGTGAATACTACGACAAAAGCCGTGATTCCACAAAGCGGAGTGGAACCGGGGGACACGCGGCGATAGCTGTCGTCGCATGTCCTCTTCTCCGTCAGACGGCGGCAGAGACGTGCCTTTCGTCTTCCTGCCGGCTGGTTTGGGATAAGATGTGCCGGAACCCGACGAAGAAGGCGCGCGCCGCCTCGCTGTCCACCGCGACCGAGAAAAGATTCCCCTGGGCGTAGTCGCATCCGGCGCCGATCAGCATCTGAATCTGCTCGTGGGTTTCCACGCCCTCCGCCAGAACCGTCATGCCGAGCGTGCGCGCCAGCAGCGCGATGGTACCAACGATCTCCACATTTTCCTGGCGAAGCCCCATCTCGTGTACAAAGCTCTTATCGATCTTCAGACCGTCGAAGGGCAGACGGCGCAGGTAGCTCAGCGAAGAGTAACCGGTACCGAAATCGTCGAGTTGCAAGCCGATGTTTTTAGCGCGCAGCCGATTCAGCAGCAACACGGCATTGTCCACGTTCTCCATCAGGACGCCTTCCGTGACCTCGAGGCTCAGCCTGTCGGCCGGCAGCCCCGTTTCCGCCAGGATGCCCATAATACGGTCGAACAGATCGGGCTGATTGAACTGCCTGCACGACAAATTCACGCTCACGCGAACGCCCGGCCCCACATTCAAGTCGTCCAGCCAGGCTGCCATTTGCCTGCAGGCCTTTCTAAGGACGCATTCTCCCAGTTGCAGAATCAGCCCGGTTTCCTCGGCCAGCGGAATAAACTCGACCGGACCGACCAGGCCGCGCTGCGGATGCATCCAGCGCACCAGCGCCTCCAGTTCGATCAGCATGCCGGTCGTCATGCAGACCTTGGGCTGGTAGAACACCACCAGTTCGTCCCGCTCGATGGCTGTCCGGAGATCCGTCTCGAGGCGCAGCCTTTCCACCGCATCCAGGCGCATGGCCGGAACGAAAACCTCATGGCGCTGCCGGCCCCGCGATTTGGCGTAGTACATGGCGGTGTCGGCGTCCAGCAGCAGCGTCTCGGGACTCAGATCGACCTGCCCGATTCTTACCCCGATGCTGGTGGAAACGAACAGGTGGTGCCCATCCACATTAAACGCCGGCGTCATTCTGTCGCGGATTCGATTGGCCAGCTGAAGGGGCGTATCCTGATGGATCGGGCCGCTGATCAGAATCACAAACTCATCGCCGCCCACGCGCGCCACCAGCGTCTGCGCCTCCCCGAACGGCGGCTCCATCACACATGCCAGCAAGCGATTGGAGATACGCAGCAGCAGCCGGTCGCCGGCCAGGTGACCGAGGCTGTCGTTGACCACTTTGAAGCGATCCAGATCCAGGAACAGCACCGCGAAGCGCCAATCGGGATTATTTTGCGCCTGCTCGATGGCGAACTGAAGCTTTTCGTCGAGCAGCAGCCGGCTCGCCAGGCCCGTGAGCGGATCCGCCGCTTTGCTCTCCGTAATATCCGTCTGCGATCCCGCGAGGCGTGTGGCCACACCGTCTTCATCCACCACGGCCACGCCACGGCTCAACATCCAGTGGTAGCTTCCATCGTTGTGCAGAATGCGGTATTCGGTCTGGAAGTGGTTGGTTTTGCCGGCGCAATGCTGGGCGATTTCCGCTTCCACACGGGCGCGGTCCGCCGGATACAAACGCCCGATCCATTCTTCCGGACTATTGCCGATGGCTTTGGCATCGAAGCCAAGCATGGCCTTCCACCTCTCCGAATAGAAAACCAGACCGGCCCGCAGATCCCAGTCCCAGAGGCCGTCTTTCGAGCCGCGTGCCGCCAGGGCATAGCGTTCTTCGCTGATGCGCAGGGCATCCTCCGCCGCTTTGCGCAATTGCAGATGCAAACGTTCTTCGTCGGTACGCACGCGGCCGACATTCAACACGAAATGCACCGCGCTGATTCCCGTGATCACCAGTACCGTGGCCACAATGCTCCATGAAAGCCACGTCAGCGGACGCCAGGCATCGCCGCCGGTCTCAACCATGGCCCATTGCCGGCCGCCCACATCGAACCGCACCACGCGTTTGAAAGGCGCCTCTTCGAGCGCTTCGGCTTCCGACTTATACCGCGAGACGGTAGTACCGCCTGCCCCGGGCTCGCGTGAAAGAGCCGTCTGATGCCGATAGAGGAAGCGCTTTCCGAGCGCGCCGCTCAGGTCGTAAAATTCGATATCGATCGGCTCCGGCTTCATTCCGCGCAGACTTCGTTCGATCACGTCGCTCATGCGAAACAGGCCGAGCGCGTATCCCTTGAGCCTTTCGCTCTCCGGGGGACCATCGAAGACCGGCAGGTACAACGGCATCGCGAAGCGATCGTGCGAAGTCTCGGCGGCGGGCAGATTATTGGAATGCGGCGCAAAGCGCAGGCTCAGGATGTGAGGATTGCTCCCGATTATTTGCTGTGTAAAGCGATCGAAGTCCGGGCCGGGGATTTTGGGCGACGTCCCGATGTAAGCGCGCAGTGCTTCGAGTGTCGCCAGATCGGACTGGATTGCCTGCCGAACCTGGAATTCAGACGATAATGCGGCGAGGTGGAACTCATCGAGGGCGCTGCGGATCTCCTGTGTGCGTACTACCCGGAAACTGACGATCGAAATAATAAAGCCGACAACAAGGATAAAGGTTATCGACCGGTCCCAAAGGACGCGGCGCGAGACCCGGTGGTCGCGCACGCCGGGCGAAGTGTATTTTCGCAATCGTCTGTTCTGCACAGTCTCGAGCAGCACTTTACGGAAGTGTTACTAGTTTATACCCGCCATTGGCAGTGGCGCTGAAGAATTGAGTACTATACGGAAATCCCTGTCTGATTCGTGTTAACGAGGACTCATAACGATTGGCAATCTGGACTCGGCAGCGGTAACGCGGCTAAGATTCAGCTAGTTCGCATAGTGCAGATTTCTATTGATTCTGCCGATCAACTTACGGAAGGCTTGCGATGGTTGTAACGTATTGTCTGATGTGGCTTCTGGTGCTTTTTCTGCACGAGGCTGGACACCTGATCTCCGCTTTCGCGCTGGGGGTTCATGTCAAGCGGGTGGGCATGTCGTGGAAGGGTATGTATATCGTGCGCGAGTCAGGTCCGCCCCTGGCGAATATGATGACCACTCTCGGCGGACCTTTGCTGAACGTGTTACTCGCGATGGCCTGGCCAGCCGCTCACGAATTCGCCATGATGAACCTGATTTTCGGTCTGGCTAACATGATTCCGTTAGCCGGTTCCGATGGCCAGCGCGCCGTGTTACTGCTGACCAGACACTCCCGCCCACGGGCTGCTTAGCTTTGACGAATTACTGCCAGGTTCTTGCGGCGCAGATAGATGATCGAAATCGCGAGTCCTAAGCCGGACAGGAAAAGAGTGCCGGGTTCGGGAGTCAGCACGGCGATCGCGTCTGGTTCGTCCAGTGGTACGCCATCCGTCGCAAATGTCGCTTCCGAAGTAGAGACTAACGCCCCGCCCGAACTGGTGAACACGTCGACGCCGCCTTCTCCGCTGTTGTCTGCGTCGTTATAAGCCATGTAAAGATCGCGGGTAATCGGGTCGTAAGCGAGACCGGAAGGCAGGACAGTAGTCGCGGTGTAGAACGTACTGACGGCCCCACCGGAACTGATCTCGTAGATTCCTCCTCCGCCACCCACGGACGCGCTGGAAAAACCGACGAAGATATCCCCGGAACTATCCAATGCGATTCCGTCGAAGTTGCTCCCCGTCAGAGTGGCAATCGTCTCCCACGTGTTCTGATTTGCAGTGAGCTCGTTGACGTTCCCCGATCCATCGGCTTCGAACAGATCGCCGGCTGAATCGACAGTCAACGAGTCGACCGAGAGCGTCTTGGTGCTGTTTGGATTCTTGGTTTCGAGAGATGTGCCCGCACCGCCGCTCGATGCGTACTCTTCGAGTTGATGTCCGCTGGATGCGCCTGTGTAAACGTTTCCGTTCTGATCGATAGCGAGTCCAATGGGCGCAGTGACGGACTCGAAGCCTACCTGAGTTCCCGGCGATGAAAGCGAATATGAATAGATTTCGTTGCTGGCTTTCGCCGCTACGAAAAGAACTGGCGTTACCCCGGCATAACTGAAAGCCATTCCCATGACTACGGATCCGGGCTGAGTCGAGACTGTGGTCTCGGTGTTTGCCGCCGTGTAGTCGTAGATCTTGATATCGTCATCAATAAAAACCTGACCGGCCTGCGCTGCCGACGATAGCGTCAGGAAAGCAAGCGTTACCGCAGCGAAACAGTTAATCGATATAAGAGTGCGTTTCATCTGACAGATTGATTGTCCTACGCCGATGGAGAATTAACATCAAAAATCGGCGCAATCCGGATCGTTCTGGTCCTAGTACCGGCCTCTCAGAGTCGCTTTCGCACAGCCAATCGATCCCTGCTCCTGTGGTATTCGTGAGCGATTTCACAAGTTGCAGTAGTACAGGCGGTGTGCAGCCCGAAAAAGTGAAGGCGCTACCGAGCCGCCAACCGCAGCACCTGGGACGCGATGCTGGCAAAAGCGGCTTGCAGGTGCGCCGTATCGGGCGCGAAGATGTACTGCCCGGCAGGCTGGTTGCCGTTGTAGGACGCCGAAGCCGGATCGTTGGCGATGCGCGGCATCAACAGGGGATCCGGCGGTATTGCGGCTGGATTGCCGCCCAGACCGATCACGAATATCGTGGCCGGAATCGAGGCATCGCCGCGAGCCCGGTTGGCCGCGTCGTCGAGCGCATTTTCCGCGGCAGCGGTTATGTCGTTCGCGTCAATACTGGTCAGATCCACTTGCGTGTACAGACTGGCCGTCCCGGTGCCGTTGGTCGAATTCCCGTAAATATCCGATGTCGGCATGGCGCTGAGGAATTGATCGGGGACATACGTGTCGGAGGTACATGCGGGAGCCCCCCGGGCCTCGGGGGTGTCGTTGATCGAGTTCGCGGTAATGTCTCCCAGCCCCCCGAATCTGGCTTCAAGTTGATTGGACCAAAGAAGGCCATTCAACGGGCTCGCACCCGGGTTGCAATATGCCGGTGGCGGGGACGTTACGAGCCCGGCGAAATTACCTGTGAACGCACCGGCAAGACCTTCCGTGAACAAAACGATCACATTGAGCGCCCCGGGCTGATTGAGGGCGCGCAGTTGTCCGTAGGCCGCCGACATCGCCGCAGCCGTGTTGGTCATACTCCAGCCCGAGGCGGCCATGAGACTGATGTTGGCGGTGACATTCGGTTGATAATTCGGATACGGATTGGGCAGCGCATTGGCGACAAACGGAGCGCCGGTATAAGTTACCAGCCCGATGTTGGAAGCACCGTTTCGTTGGGCAAAATTGTTCACGAAATCAGTCGCGTCGGCCTTCAGGACGTCAAGAGGCGTCCCGATCGCCGGGTTGAAGCCCATCGGTCCGGAGTGGTCGAGCACCAGCATGATGTTCGTACTGCGCCGCGACGCGGATGCACTGAAAGGAACGGTAGGGCCAGTGATGGCGGGAATCATTCCCATCAGCATGAGCGGCAAAGTCGCGGTCCCCGTAGCGCTGACGGTGATCGTCATGTTCGCGTTCTGCGTAACGTGAAAGCTGGACGCGACTATATCGGCCATATTCACGCCTGAATACATGTTCGCCGTGTTGGCATTGAACGTATTCATGGCGACGGTCTGGGCATTCGCCGTCTGGGATCCGATGTCGGCCGCGAGATTCAGCGAACGGTTTCCAGCCAGTACGGCCGCATTGAGAGCATTCTGTATCTGATTACGCATCATGTAGACGTTGGTTCCGTCGATCGCCAGGCCAATCATGGGAACGAGCACGCCTATGAAAAGCACCGCGAGCACCAGCGCCGATCCGCTTCTTTTGTCTGTCGGCACAGCCGGAAACACCTCAGGAAAGGAATTTCGCATCAGAATACAGCCACCTCGTAGATTCCATTACTGGTGCCCGCGGGAGCAAACACCCACGCGAGGTTCGGGTTGATGTAATACGTCTCGGCAATAAAAGCCGTTTGTCCCACCACCATGTTAAATGGGGGATTTACCGCCCCCGCCTGGCAATATTTACTTGCGCCCGTCGCGCCCCCGTTTCCGAGAGTTATGGGGGTAAGTTGGGTGCAGGTGTAACCGCGTTGCTCGTATTCTGGATCTCCGAAAGGATCACCACGCCGCCGACGCCTGGGCTGGTGCTGTTGAGTGTGCCAGCCATCGCAGGAAGCATGGTTTGGAGTTGACCGGCATCCCACTGACCGGAGGAGAACATCTGTCCGGCGGACGAATTCAGATTCGCCGCCTGCATCGCCGTAACCATGTTCATGCCAACCGACGCGAGTCCCGCCAGCAAGGGGAGAAAGATAAAAGTTCCGACCAGAGTAAATTCGATGAGTGCACTGCCTCGTCGGAACCGTTCCTGCAGCCGGGCATACTGGATTGGAGGTCTCATAGCTTCGGCTTTGCTTCAATTAGCGACCGGTGGGGCCGTCAATACGGTGGCGGCAGTGGCTGTAAGGGTGATCGGAGGAAGCCCTTCACGAAACAACGGCGCTAAAGGCGAGAAAGGGTAGGTGACGTTCACTTCCACCACGTTGCCCGTCTGATTCGGCACCGCGTTGCCTCCCGCCGGGTTCATGTCGGGCGTATAAAAACTTACGACAATATTTCCGGGTTGGGCAAGATTAAGCGATTGCGTAATCACTGTGCTTGTCACTAAAGCTTGCACGTTAACGGCAGTGTCCGAGTCGGTTGAAGCGGCAGTAACTCCAGCCTGCACCGCGTACTGTAAAGTGGCATTTATAAAGAGCCCGTAGGAAGCGTCGATGATGATGAAAACCAGGGCGAGAAACGGAAGCATCATGATCATGCCTTCAACGAACTCCGACCCGCGCCGGCTGCCGTACTGCAACCTGCGATGCGCTCGGCGCCCAAAGATCATAACCTGCTACTCCCCGACAGCAACGGCGCGCCGGACATAGCCCCGGCGTCGTTGCGGTTCGACGAGCACCAGTGACCGGAGCACCGGCTTGGCGCGCCCCTCGTCGCTCTCGGTGACAAATCCATCGCGGCCATCCCACGATGCCTGGCCGCAAAACGAATTCTTCAGGCCGAACACGGCGACTTCGAAGCGGTCGCGGGCGCCGATCTTGGCAAATAGTTTGGAGAGATAAATTCGCACCGTGCCTTCGGTGATCCCGATGCAGGCGGCGATCTCTTTGTTCTTAAGTCCCTGGGCGAGAAGCGTCACCAGTTGGCTTTCGCGCTTGGTCAGCGACACCGTACGCGAGTGATCCGGCTCAGAAGTGTGATCCGGCTTAGGCGTGACCAAAAGATTGTCGCCGGCCAAATTCGCCAGATTTTGCACGAAAATCTCGGTAGAACCGCCGCGCTGCAGGAAACCCGCTACGCCGATTTGGCGAGCCTGGTAGCGCAATTCTTCTGAGAACGTGCGTCCCCAGAGGATCAGCCGCGCGGCGGGCGCCGCAATTCTCAGGGCTGAGATTAATCCCAGCGTGATTTCGGGTGTAAGGTCGACCAGAATAACATCGGGACAAACCTGTTCAATAAATGGCACGAGGCTCGAAAGGGCCGGTTCCGCCGTAAGCACGCGAAACTGCGGCAGCGAGGACAAGACGGTCGACGCGCCAAGTGCCAGCAAACTATCGTCCGTATAGAGGACGAGGTGCGCTGGGGAACACTTAACGTCTGGCTTCATAACCCTTTCAGTATAGTAATTGAATTAACAACCGGTAGTACTGTTCATCGCTGGCAGTACCGGTACCGGTTTAAAGGAATACGGCTGTCAGCCGCATTTTCCCTGCAGGAATAAACGCGGCCGATGCCCGCGTGTCCCCATATCCTTACCCCACGGGGGTACGCTGTAACGCTAATAATACAGGCCAAAAAAGGATGTAATACTAACAATCATCAACCTTTTTAATATGCCGAAAGTTATTATAAGCTCATCCTCGAGAGATGAATACGGGCGAAACAATACGAGCGAGGGTGGAGCTACCCTGTTCAATCCGTCTCGACGGCTCCGAGCTTCGAATCGCCCGCGGAGTTACCGAGGAACTGACTCGGGAGTCGTTAATTGTGGTTACGCCGTCAATCGCAGACAGCCGCTGGTTGAAGACCTCTGCCAATGTATCAATCGCGGTCGAACTGCCCGTCACGGGTACGTTCGAGCCGCGAGTTCTGGAGTGTGCGGCGAGTATATCCAGGGTCCGCGCCTTCAGCAGTGGAGTGCGTATCGTCGCCACGGTTCACCGGATGGCAGTCGTCAACCGGGACCCGGAGACGCGCACACGAACCCGGTGCGCTGGGCACTCGCACGCGGTCGAATCTGTTCCTGCGATCGAGGGATCGCAAAACGATAATCCCGTGATTCATTTGAATCACCGAACCAATTCCAATTCAAACCTTAGAGGAGATAACACAATGTCGTTTCTGAAGTCCTTCCTTGTTGAAGAGGATGGTCAGGATATGGTCGAGTACGGTCTCATTCTGGCCCTTGTCGTCGCCGGGGCCGTCGGAATTTACACCACCTTCGGGACCGCCATCACCACTGGGCTGGGCACCGTGACTACCGCGATAGGGAACGCGCTGTAGGGTTAAGCGGAGTTCACGTTGGCGCCGGAACGGGAAAGCTGACTGATTAAAATATTCAATTTCAAATATTCAATGAGGAGAACACCATGACGTTTCTAAAGAATTTTTGCCTTGAAGAAGACGGCCAGGACATGGTCGAATACGGCTTGATATTGGCGCTGATCGTGGGCGCGGCCGTCACTATTTACACGACCCTCGGGGGGAAAATCACCGCCGGGCTGGGCGGCGTTATGACGGCGATCGGGAACGCACTCTAATCCGACACCTTAACTCATTCCCCCGGGAAGAAAACCTCACAGACGCGGTTTTTTTCCCGGGGCCAAAGCCGGGACAACATATGCTGAAACGCTTTATCGACGCGAGTGACGGTCAGGACTTGGTTGAATATGCGTTGCTGGCGGCTATTGTCGCGGTGGGCGCTATTGCGGCCCTGAATGGGTTTCAGACTGTCATCAACAACGTCTGGACTATGATCAGCAACAACCTGTCGGGGGCAGGGTAGAGCGTGAAACGACGATTACTTTCCGTTATTTTGTTTGCCGTGCTGGCGGCTTTCGCATCGAGCACCATCCTCTATAAGATCATCTCGGGCAACTCTCAGCGGGGCAAAGGCGCCACCGCCTCGGTTCTTGTCGCCGCGCACGATCTGGATGCCGGAGCTCTCGTTGGCGACGCCGACGTTCGCCCGGTCGATTGGCCGGTGGTCGACGGATCCCACTGGATTGGAAAACGTTCGGATGTGGTCGGCAGAGCGCTGCTGACGCCCGTCGCGAAGGATGAGCCGTTCGCGGTCAGCCGTCTCGCGGCCAAGGGAGCGGGCGCCGGGCTCGCGTCGCGAATCCCACCAGGGATGCGCGTGGTAGCGGTGCACGTCGACGAACTCACGGGCCTTTCGCGCTTTATTCTGCCGGGAATGCATGTGGATGTGATATCCACGGGCTCCGAAGGCGCTCAGAATGGCCGGGGCATGGTCGCCCGCACCATCCTGCAGAACATAGAGGTCTTTTCATCCGGGCAGAACACGGACCAAACTTCTAACGTTAAGGAAAAGCCACTCGCCGCCGGCGTATTCAACCTTCTGGTGACGCCCCAGCAGGCGGAGACACTCAGCCTGGCCGTGGCCCAGACGCGGATCGAACTGGTGCTCAGGAATCCCCTTGACAAGGGTAGTTTTGTAGCGGAGATGGTCCCCGCTCCGAAACTCCCCCCACTCATTCCGGCGCCGAAGCCGCGCAAGATGGCCGTCAAGGCTGCGGAGCCCGACCCTAAACCGGTCGTTGCGGAAAAGAAACCTGTCGATCCGCCGCCCATGCCGACCGTTGAAGTGATTCACGGAACCAAGCGAACCGTCAGCGCGGTCGCGGTAGCCACCGATCCGGAGACCCAACGATGAAGCGTGTCCTGAGCGCATGCGCGCTGTGTTTGTCTCTGTTCCCCGGAACGGCCTTGCTCCACGCCGCGGAGACGCAGCAGATTACCATTCCTGTTGGAAAATCGGCTGTCATCGATACACCGGGCGATATGGAACGTATCGCAGTGGCGACCGAAGACATCGTCGAAGCGGTGGCCATTACCCAGCGCGAAGTCGTTTTGAACGGCAAAGCTCCGGGATCGACCAGCGTGCTGATCTGGCAGCGCGGCGGCGCCCGCTTTTCCTACGACGTCACCGTGGAGCCTTCTCATTCCAAAGACGACGCACTCCAGCGGCGCCTGCATGAGGCGCTGGGCGACACCGTCCAGGCGGATCTCGACGATAAAACGGTTCTGCTGCGCGGCCAGGTACGCTCTCAACTGGAGGGCGACAAAGCCATGGCTATTGCCGCCGCGTACGGAACGCCGGTCAATCTGATGACCATCGCTACACCGCCGACGGCTCCGCAGATTCTGTTGAAAGTACGCTTCGCCAACGTGGACCGGACAGCCAGCCTTTCCCTGGGCGCGAATCTTTTCAGCACAGGCGCCGGAAATACCACGGGCACCATCACCACCGGGCAGTTCGCAGCGCCCAGCACCGGCACCGTTCCCACCCAGACCTTCACGCTGTCCAACGCGCTCAATATATTCCTGTACCGGCCGGATCTGAACCTGGGCGCCACCATCGAAGCGCTCGAAGCGAAGAATCTGGTGCAGATTCTGGCCGAGCCCAACGTTCTCGCCGCCGACGGGAAGCAAGCCAGCTTTCTCGCGGGCGGCGAGTTTCCGTTTCCCGTAGTGCAGAGTTCGTCCGCCGGCTTCAGCAACGTGACCATTCAGTTCCGCGAGTTCGGCATACGTCTGAATTTCACGCCGACTATTACGCCGCGCGGCACCATCAAGCTGGAAGTAGCTCCTGAAGTAAGCTCTCTCGATTACGCCAACGGTCTTACTTATCAGGGATTCAACATCCCGGGGTTGGACGTCCGGCGGGTAAAAACCGAGATTGAGCTCGAGAACAATCAAAGCTTCGCCATCGCCGGTTTGATCGATAACCAGGTAACGCAGAATCTCAGCAAAGTACCCGGCCTCGGCGATATCCCGTTTTTCGGCAAATTGTTCCAGTCGATATCGAGTTCCAAAACCAACAGCGAACTTCTGGTAGTCGTAACGCCCGAACTGGTCAAGCCCCTGCCGCCGGGCACTCAGGCCGAGATGCCCTTTCCCAAGCCGTTCCTGAAAGATGGGGCCACCAAACTCCCCGAGGGGAATGTGCCCGACGCTCGGCAACTCCCCCAGCAACCGCAGGTGCCCTTCGAGCCAACCTCGACCAAGCCTGCGACGCCCCCCGTGCAGGCCCCGGCGGCCGGGTCGGGATCTTCCATCAGAAATTCTATGTCGGCACCGCTGTGAAAGTGAAATTGATACTGAAAACGGCTTCTCCCATGACCAGCGCTATGGACGATACGGCGGACGATTTCGACAGCTTTGGAACGGAGAGAGCGGTTGCCATTGCCGTCGGCATCGCCGAACCGAAGCTCCGCCTCCTCCTGCTTGATGCGCTGCAGGAAGCCTCCGTACCGGTGCTTGAGGAAAGCTGCGCCGTCAACCGCTTCGACGATCTGGTGTCCTCGGTTGAGCGCCTGCGTCCCGATATTCTGTTCCTCGGTCTGCCTGGGCTGCCCAACGATCCCGCTTTGATCATCGCGCGCCTCGCAACGCTCGATCCGGCCCTGCGCATCGTCGCCGTGAACGACACCGCGGAACCCGAGGCCATTCTGAAGGCTATGCGAGCCGGGGCAGCCGAGTTTGTCTACCCGCCATTCGTTTCCGCCGCCTTCGAAGACGCTTTGCGGCGTGTGATTGAAGACTGCGGCCGAGCCCCGGGCGGGGAACGCTCCACCGGCTCCGTAATTGGTTTTGTTTCGGCGAAGGGCGGGTGCGGGTCTACCACTCTGGCATGCCACGCGGCCAGCCACCTGCGCCGCCTGACCAAAAAAGAAGTGCTTCTGGCGGATCTGGATATGGCGTCCGGCATCATCGGCACCATCATGCAGACGGTGGCCCGTTACAGCCTTGACGATGCTCTGCAGAACCTCCACAGAATGGATCTGAAGCTCTGGAAAGGGTTGGTGGCAGTCGCTCCCTCGGGTGTCGACGTGATCCCCGCTCCACCCGATATTCCGACGCCGGCCATGCCGATTTCCCGCAAGTTGCCGCCTATGGTCCGCTTCTGGCGGATGCACTACGACCTGACCATAATCGATCTTGGCCATGGCATCACGCAGCCGCTGCTGGACGTGATCGATTCCATTGACACGCTGGTGCTGGTGACCACCAACGAAGTCCTCGCGCTCAGGCAATCGAAACAAATGATTCAAACGCTGGCCGCACGCAACTTTGGCGCCAACCGCCTCAAACTGGTGATCAACCGGATGCCCAAACGTACTCAGATTCAACTTCCGGAGCTGGAAAGAGTGATGGGGCACGCGATATACGCGGACATCCCCAACGATTATCACCGGCTGAACGAAGCCTACTCTGAACCGCGGCTGCTGGACCCGGGCTCCGACCTCGGAACCCAGATTGGAAAGTTCGCCTCCCGGCTGGCGGGTATCTCTGCGACGGAAAGTAAGCCGCGCGGATTCTTCCGGCTGAAGGGCAGGAAGTAAGTGGCGGAGTACACACGTTCCAACAGCATTCAGACAGTGGGAGAAAACGGCTGGATCGACCGGCTGATGAATCCCCGCGTCGACGGGGTCGCTTATCAGGAACTCAAGTTCTCCCTCCATCGGAAACTGCTCGGCCGCGTGAATCTGGAAGCCGTTCTGGCTCTCCCCGAAGATCGCGTGCGCCGCGAGATCCGCGTCGCGCTCTCGACCCTGCTCGACGAAGAAGAAGCCCTTCTCAACTCCATCGAGCGCCAGCGCATTCTTGACGAGGTTCTCGACGAAGTGTTCGGCCTGGGGCCGCTCGAGCCCTTGCTGCTCGATCCGACGATATCCGACATTCTGGTGACGCGCCCTAAGTTGGTGTTCGTCGAGCGCAAAGGTAAATTGCATCGGACGCCGGTCGAATTCAAGGATGCGTCGCACCTGCTGCGCATCATCGAGAAGATCGTCAGCCGGGTGGGCCGGCGCATCGACGAATCGTCGCCCATGGTGGATGCGCGGCTGCCTGATGGCTCGCGCGTGAATGCGGTGATCCCACCGGTCGCGGTGGATGGTCCCATGCTTTCGATCCGCCGTTTCGGCCGCGTCGCACTGCAAAGCGACGACCTGGTGCGCAGCCTTACGTGGACCGAAGGCATGGCGGACCTGCTCGAGGCTTGCGTTGCCTCCCGGCTCAACATAGTGGTTTCGGGCGGAACCGGCGCCGGAAAAACCACCATCCTGAACGTACTTTCGTCTTTTATTCCGGAATCCGAGCGCATCGTCACCATCGAGGATGCGGCCGAATTACGCCTGCAGCAGGTGCACATCGCACGCATGGAAACCCGGCCCCCCAATATCGAGGGCCAGGGCGCGATCCATGTCCGGCAGCTGGTGATTAACGCACTCCGCATGCGGCCCGACCGGATCATCGTCGGCGAAGTGCGCGGCGAAGAGGCGCTCGATATGATGCAGGCCATGAACACGGGCCATGACGGGTCGCTCACCACCATCCACTCCAATAGCCCCCGCGACGGCCTGTCCCGCCTTGAAGTAATGATGGGGATGGCGAATGCCAGCATGAGCGTACATTCCATCCGGCAGCAGATCATCTCGGCGATCGATCTGATTGTGCACGTGGCGCGGTTCAGCGATGGGGCGCGCCGCGTCACCCATATCACCGAATGCGTCGGCATGGAATCCGACACCATTACCACCCAGGACATCTTTCTTTTCGAGCGAAAAGGCATTCTGAGCAACGGCAGGGTCACGGGACAATTTCGCGCCACTGGTATCCGGCCCAAATTCTTCGAAACTCTGCGGACGGCTGGCCATAACCTTCCTGGAACTTTATTCCAGACCGTGGTGGATCTCAACTAAGGAGCGTCGATGGTCTGGTTTTATCTGTTCGCCGCGTTTTCCGTGATCTATGGCGCCGCCGGCCTGATCTGGTGGTATGTCCGGAGTGAGAAACGCAGGGAGCGGGTGATCAGGAGCCTTGCCTCGAACGTCAATCCCGCGGGATCCGTCACCACTACAGTTCTGATTCAGAAACAGGGCAAAGTGTCCGGGCTGGCCGGCATGCTCAAGGCGGGGCGTTCTCCGGCGAGCGCGGGCCATATCGACCGAATCAGTAAGGGCAAGTTCTTCCTCGTGACGATTCTTTTTGCCGCCGCCGGTTTCCTGATCGGCACCAGGTTCACGGGACTGATCGGCATTCTCGCTCCCGTTATCGGCGCATTCGCCGGAGCCGCACTACCCAGGTTTTACCGCTCAAAACACCGCGACAAGCGTCTCGCCGCCATTGAGGAACAGTTCCCCGACGCTCTGGATTTTCTGGCCCGGTCGGTGCGTGCCGGCAATGCGTTTTCGATTGCCCTCGAGTTGCTGGCCGGAGAAGCTGTCGAACCGTTGAAATCGGAGATCGTGAAGGTCACGCGGGAGATGGCACTGGGCGCGGGTCTCGAAGACGCTTTGCTGGGACTGATCGCCCGCATTCCGCTCCTTGAGATACGCATGTTCGTTGCCGCGGTCCTGTTGCAGCGCGAGACCGGCGGCAATCTGAGTGAAGTTCTCGGCAAACTCGCCAACTCCGTGCGCGAACGCCTGCGCCTGCGCGGGCAGGTCAGAGCGGCCAGCGGGCAAGGCCGGATGACCGCCACGGTCCTGACATTCATGCCGCTTGTTACGCTGATCATGCTTGAACTGGTATCTCCCGCTTACATCGATAACCTGACCGACGACCCCCTGGGGCGTAATCTTCTGGGCGCCGCAATTGTCTTACAGATTCTGGGGTATCTCGTGATGCAGCAGATGCTCAAAGTTGAGATTTGACGTATGGCTCTTCTGGTTTCAATCTTCGTTTTCATTGCCGTTGCTTCGGTCATTATTCTGTTTGGCTATCGGCGCTATGTGCTGGCGGGGCGTGTGTACGAGAATCTCGAGGCGCCGGCCGCCGATCTCAGGGTCCCGGCCGACAGACCCCTGTCCGGGGAGCCGGGCGCCATCTCGCGGGTGGCGGAATATCTCGGGGGCAAGATTCCTCCGTCGGCTGAAACCGCATCGGCGCTTCAATTGAAACTGCTCGCTGCCGGGTACCGCGAGCAGAATTCGGTGGCTGTCTTTTACGGTCTTAAACTCATGGTCATGGCTGGGGTGACGCTGATCATGCTGTTGGTGGAGTTCAACTCGACCGCGGCGCCCATGATGCGGCTGTTCGGAATTGTTCTCGGTTGTCTGGTGGGCTTCAAATTACCGGACTACGTCCTCGCGAAGCGCATCAAAAGCCGCAAGAAAAAACTTCGCAAGGCGCTGCCCGATGCGCTGGATCTCATTGTCGTCTGCGCCGAAGCGGGCCTCACCATTGACCGCTGTTTCCGCAACGTCTCCCAGCAACTGGGCCTTGTGCACCCCGAACTCTGCGACGAGTTCAGTCTCTTTACCGCTGAAATCAGTGCGGGCTTGCGCAGGAAAGAAGCGCTGGAGAACCTTGCGATCCGCACCCAGGAAACGGAAATGCGTAAATTCGTCGGAGTGCTGACCCAGGCAGACCGTTTCGGCACCAGTATGGCCGACGCTCTGCGGACTCACGCCGATTACCTGCGTGTCCGGCGCCGTCAGGAAGCGGAGGAGAGCGCCGCCAAGTTGGGGGTGAAGCTCATCTTCCCCATATTCTTTTTCATCATGCCCTGCATGATTCTGGTCACCGTGGGTCCAGCTGCCATCGCGGTCGCAAAACAATTGGGTGGGATATTCGGTGGCGGAGCGCATTGATGGAACAGAACGGGAGCACCTTCATCGACTATTACGAACTGATGCAGATCAGCCCCAAAGCACAGCCGGAAACTATCCAGCGCGTGTACCGTATCCTCGCCGGCCGTTGCCACCCCGATAACCCCCACACCGGCGATGTAGAGCGCTTTCTCAGGCTGAAGGAAGCCTTCGAGGTCCTCAACCATCCCGATCGCCGCGCCGCTTACGACGAGGAATACGTCGTCCAGCAAACGCTCCCGGTCGAAGTATTCAACATGCAGGATTTCGCCACCGGAATCGATGGGGAATCGAACCGGCGCATGGGGCTGCTCTGCCTGCTCTATCACCGCCGCCGCGTCAATCCCGATGAGCCGAGCCTGTCTCTGCTGCAACTGGAAAAGATGATGATCTCGGCGCGCGAGCATCTGGTGTTTACGGTCTGGTACCTGAAGGACAAAGGTTTTCTCCGCCAAACGGAAGACAGCGGCTATGCCATAACCAGCGCCGGCGTCGATCATGTCGAGCAGGGACTGCCCAAAAACCGACTTCTTTATCGGCTCCTCAAAGAGGCCGAGGACGGATCGGTGCGCTTCGCTCCCCAGTCTCCCTATAATCCGGATGTGAAGGCAGTGGCACAATAGTTCGACAAGGCATGCCCCATATTTCGGCTATCCGGGCCCTCGTCGCGGTACTCGTTATCGCGGCGGCCGCCACCGATCTGCGTTCTCGCCGCATTCCTAACTGGCTTACACTGGCGGGAGTCTGCGCCGGATTACTGGTCAACTGGACGCTTTCCGGATGGGCCGGTCTGCGCACATCCCTGAGCGGCATGATGCTTGGCTTCGGGGTTTATTTCGTGCTGTATCTGTTGCGCGCCATGGGCGCGGGGGACGTCAAACTCATGGCCGCGGTGGGTGCGATTGTCGGGCCGGCAGACTGGTTTTCGATCTTCATCGCTACCGCGATCGCCGGGGGTGTGCTGGCGGTGGTGTTGATGGTCCACAGCGGCCGGGTCTTCCAAACCCTGCAGAACACTTTTTTCATCGTGGGGGAGTTGGTGCACCTGCGAGCACCGTTCACCCGGCGCAAAGATCTGGACGTAAAGAATCCCAACGCATTGAGGATGCCTCACGGAGTGGCCATCGCCGCCGGCACAGTGGCGTGTTTGTTATTGGGCATCATTTGACTTCGGTACAGCCGTGACGCGGCGGCCAGCGTCGCGAAGATCAGCAGCGCGTCGCCCGCCATCAAGACCGGCAGATTTCCCATCAGCACCATAAGGTAGAGCACCGGCGTAAGTCCGGCCAGAGCGAGCAAACCCTCCCACGTACGGAGTGATGCCACTTTGACGAATAATGGAATCAGGACGACGCCGTCGTATATCCTGCAGTGTGGCGCGGCGATTAATCCTGACGCCAGAGCGAGCGTCAGACCGTCCGCCAGGCTGAGCCGCTTGCAAGCCAACCAGAAGATCGCATAAAGCGCGATTGCTCCGACAACGTAAGCAGCAGGCGGCAGCAGTTCATGGATGCTGAGCATGCGGCTCGGATGCGGTTCGAGCAGCGGATTTCGCAACACTGCAAGATATTGGGATGGCCAACCCGCGCCACCTGCCGCGAATGAGATCCCCAGTTGCGCGGCTGTGCCAGTCAGCAGGCCCAACAAGCCACGGCGCGATTTGGCAAGGAAGACCAGGCCGGCGGCGGGCAGATATGTCATTTTGATGCATAGTAACGACGCAACCACACCGGCCAGGAACTCCTGGCCACCCGCAAAGATCCGCGCCGCAGCCAGCACGATCAGAAGCACAAGGGTAATATCCTGGCCTACCATTAACGCATCGGCGAGGGGGAAGGAAAGCGCCAGCGCAATCGCAAAATGCCGCCTTGTGCCGGAAAAAAGCCCCACGGAGGCTAAAGCCGCCAGTATCAGCACGGTAATCCATACGCGGCGTGCGACGGTGTAGGGTAATGCTGCCAAGGGCCGCAAGGCCGCCGCATAGAAGGGGATTCGAATAAAGGGAAGATATCTGGCCTCCTGCCCGGTCTCGTACACGTTGCCGTGAGCCGAGGCCAAAGCGGCGCCGCGATAGAACGGAGGAAAATCGTCCGCAGCTTCGGGACGGTGCCACATAGCCAGCGCTATGAGCACTATGCCCAGCGCGCAGATCGCAATCGTCCTCATTGAGGCCATTGTAGAGGTTTCCGTGACGGGAGCCCTCAGCCGCAACGATGATAACCTGAAAGTTCCTCTTATGAGCAGCATTCAAATTACGTTGCCGGACGGAAGTGTCCAGCAAGTCCCCGCCGGCACCAGCGCCCTCGATATCGCGCAGAAGATCAGCCCGCGCCTGGCTGACGCCGCCATCGTTGCCCGCGTCAACGGCCAGTTGATCGACCTCAAGCGCCCCATCGAGCAGGACGCCTCGGTGCAGATCCTGACCCCGAAGGATCCGGACGCGCTCGAAGTTTATCGCCACTCGACCGCGCATCTTTGCGCTGCCGCCGTGCTGGAGCTGTTCCCCGAGACCAAACTGGGTGTGGGGCCGCCCATCGAAACCGGCTTCTATTACGATTTCGACCGGCCCGAACATTTCACCCCGGAGGATCTGGAAAAGATCGAAGCCAAAATGTGGGAACTGCAGGCAAAAAACCTGACCTACGACCGGCAGTTGACGCCCAAGCCCGAAGGTCTCGCCAAGTACCGCTCCATGGATGAGCCGATGAAAGTGGAGCTCATCGAAGAGAAGGCGGACGACATCTTTTCCGAATACACGCTGGGGCCGCACTTCATCGATTTCTGCCGCGGTCCGCACGTCCCCGACACTTCGAAGCTGAAAGCGTTCAAACTGCTCTCAATCGCCGGCGCCTACTGGAAGGGCAACGAGAAGAACAAGCAGCTCCAGCGCATTTACGGCACCGCCTGGTTCACCAAGAAAGAGCTCGACGATTACCTCCACAAGCTTGAAGAGGCGAAGAAGCGCGACCACCGCAAGCTCGGCCAGGAGCTGGATCTGTTCAGCATCCAGGAACTCGCCGGACCCGGCCTGATCTTCTTCCATCCCAAAGGCGGTATTGTTCGCAAGCAGCTCGAAGACTGGATGCGTGACGCTTATCTCAAGCGCGGTTATTCGTTGGTGTATACGCCGCATGTGATGCGCCGCGAACTTTGGAAAACTTCCGGCCACGCCAACTTCTATTCGGAGAACATGTTCACTCCCATGGAGCTGGACGATGCCGAATACCAGCTCAAGCCCATGAACTGCCCTGGCCACATCCTGATTTATCGGGATCGCCAACACAGTTACCGCGACCTGCCAGTGCGGCTGGGCGAGCTCGGCACTGTCTATCGCTACGAGCGTTCCGGCACTATGCACGGCCTGCTGCGCGTGCGCGGCTTTACCCAGGACGATGCGCATATCTTCTGCACTCCGGAGCAGATTGAAGACGAGATTGTGAAGTGCCTCGACTTCGCCACCGATACCCTGAAGACTTTCGGCTTCACCGAATACAAGGCCGAGATCTCCACCTGGGATGGCGGCGCCAGCGGCAAGTACGATGGCGATAAGGCCCACTGGGAACTGGCCGAGGGCGCGCTTCGTAAAGCCTGCGACCGCCTTGGCATCAATGCCACGGTGATTCCCGACGAGGCTGCCTTCTACGGTCCCAAGATCGACGTGAAGCTGGTCGACGCCATCGGTCGTCTCTGGCAGCTATCGACTGTACAGTTCGACTTCACTCTGCCGCTGCGCTTTGAGCTCGAATACATCGCCGAGGATGGCAAGAAGCATCGTCCGCTGATGGTGCATCGCGCGCTGTTCGGATCGGTGGAGCGCTTCTTCGGCATTCTGGTGGAGCACTATGCCGGGGCTTTCCCGGTCTGGCTGGCGCCGGTGCAGGCGACCATCCTGCCGATCACCGACAAGCAGATCGATTATGCGCGTCAGGTGGAAGAGAAGCTGAAGGCGGCGGGGGTTCGCGTGACGATCGACGACCGCAATGAGAAGGTGAATCTCAAGATCCGCGAGGCGCAGTTGCAGAAGGTGCCTTACATGCTCGTGATCGGAGGCCGTGAGGCTGAAGCCGGCCAGGTTGCGGTGCGCCATCGCAAACGCGCCGATTTGGGCCCGGTTAATGTGGACGATTTCGTGAAGACGATTACGGCCGAGATCGACGCGAAGTCCAGCGATTAACTAATACTTGCGCAGCACCGCCAGCAGCCGGCCCTGGATCTCAACTTCCTGGGCAGGAACGCGGATGGGGCTCATCGACGCATTGGCGGGCTGCAGCCGGATGATGTTGCCTGGCTCCCGGTAGAAGCGCTTCAGCGTGGTCTCGCTGCCACCGACCAGCGCCACCACGATCTCGCCATCGCGCGCCTCCTGCGACCTCTCGATAAGGATCATGTCACCTTCGCATATGTGATCTTCGATCATCGAACTGCCGCGCACGCGCAAAGCGTAGGTGTCCTTCTGGCCAACAAAGTCGGCAAAGCTGACCGTGGACTTATCTTCATAAGCTTCGACCGGCTGACCGGCCGCAATGGACCCGAGCACAGGCACTTCCATTGACGCTTCAAAGCGATTGCGCCTCTGTTCCTGCAGGTAGCGCGGGGCGACTTCGATGGACCGGCTCTGGTTGTGACTGCGATGCAGATAGTTCTTGGTCTGCAGCGCCGACACGTGTTTATGGACGGTGGCGATCGATGCCAGATCCAGACCGCGCGCGATCTCTTCGTAACTAGGGCTATACCCGTTTTCGACCTGATAGGAAGCGATGAAATCGAGCACTTCCTTCTGCCTGCGAGTGAGTGCCATTGAAGCTATCGTAGGCGAACAAAAGGGGAAATGCAAGGGCTAAGTTACAAATACCGCTCTTCCGCCGGCGGTTCCACTCTCGACCTTCTGGTAGGTGTCGACAGCATCGTCGAGGCTCGCCTTGAGGGCGATGGTGGGGGCTTCGAGTTCGCCCGCGTCGAAAGCCGGGGCCAGCGTCCCGAGGACACTCGCACACGCCACGGTATCGAGAGCCCTCGAGTCGACGCCGAGCAGGGTCAGACGATGGTGGTAAAAGTCCACCAGATCGAAGCTGACGTGCCGGCTGCCCACCGAGGTGATATTCACCTGCCTGCCCAACTGCCCGAGTGCCCTGAGGCAGGGCTCAAATAACGGACCTCCCACACAATCGAATACGATATTGACGCCCGAGCCGCCGGTCGCTTCTTTAACCAACTTCTCGGGATCGTCGCCCCGGTCGATTGCGATGGTGCGGGCGCCCTTCCACTTCGCAAGCTGAATGACGGCGCCGCCCACGCTTCCCTTGGCGCCGGTCACCAGCACCCACTCGCCCGGCTTGACCTGCGCGACCTTGATGAGGCCCTGGTACGCGGTGATAAAAGCTGTGCCTACGCCCGCGGCTTCGGCCATGCTCAAGGCCTTCGGCTTAGGCGCAACGCCTTCGCGCGGCACTACGATGAACTCGGCATGGGTGCCATCGCGGGTGAAGCCGATGTCTCCACCGCTGCCCCAGACTTCAGTGCCATCCTCAAGTACCCCGGCAAAATCGCGGCCGGGCGTGCGCGGCAGGGTGGTTCCTTCCATGCGTCCCAGAACGTTCTTGGTATCGCTCGGATTGATGGCAGCGGCGGCGACCTTTACCAGCACCTCGCCGGGGCCTGGAACAGGACGGTTGACCTCGCGGACCTGCAGTACATCTTTGAACGCTCCGAAACGTTCGAAGCGCAGCGCCTTCATGAGTGGCTGAGCGGTTCCCAGACTGGCCGCAAATCCAGCATGAAGCCCGCCACCACCCCTTCGCCTTCCAAGAACTGAGCGTCTGGGCGGAGTTCGGGCCCGGCGCCGGGGCGATAGATCTCAACCGCACGCCGATCCGGATCGATCAGCCACGCGAGTTGCGCTCCGTTGTCGATCCATTCGCGCATTTTCGCGCGCAGCACGGGCAAGCGGTCGGTATGCGAGCGCAGTTCGATGACAAAATCCGGGCAAAGATGCCAGAAGCGTTCCAGGGTCGCGGGATCGAGCTGGCCGATGCGTGTCTTCAAAGTCCATGCGGCGTCCGGAGAGCGCCTGGCTCCACTGGGCAGAACGAAGCCCCCGGAGGGGCCGCTCACGATACCGCGGCCGTCGCGCTCCGCCCAGTTCGCCAACTGGAAATAGACCTTTCCGTTGCGAATTCCGGTCAACGTGAAGTTCGGCGGCATGACGATCAGTTCGCCTTCCGCAGTCATCTCAAAGAAGAGATCCGGGTGCTCGGAGCAGAACTCGGCGAACGCGTCGTCGGTCATCGGGCCGACGGTCAATGTGGCCGGAAGCCAAGTCTCGTCGATGACTAACGGCATATAGCCTATTGTAGGATGCGCTGTTGCAGCTTGAGTACTTCGTCGACCAGAAACAAGTCGGTCAGCAGAGCGCGGAGGTGAATCGATGCGTTCAGGTTATCGATCAGTTGTGAACTGATGGACGGCTGGGCCAGCACCAAGCGGATAGCGGCCAGCGCGTCCGCGGCGTCGCGCTCGATCACGCCGATAAACTCGTCACCAGGCAACTCCGCGGCATAGGCAGCGGCGATACCGGTCAGAGCGGTAACCGACTGGCCCAGCAGATGGCGAATCTGGCCGCCCTGCAGGCTGAGCTGGTCGCTCTCGATTCCCTGCGCGGCATAGGCCAGCATGAACTCGTAACACTCTTCAATCGCGTCGCAACGCGCTTCGAGGTTCACTTCTGCGCGGCCTTACCCAGTTCGGCAACTACCCACCGCTCGGGATCGTGGTGCTCAAGGTACTGTTCGCGGCTCAGAGTTCCGAAGATCATGGACTTGGTGATATCCAGTTTCTCCGGTCTGACGGCGAAGTAGACGTGAATGGTGATGAGGGCGATCAGGCCGATGCCCGCCAGCCCATGCACTACATACATCAGGCCGGTCATCATATCGCCGAACATGTACGGATTGCGCGTGAAGAAAGGAGTCTGCACACGGAACATCATGAAGAAGCCGGTGATAGCGACGCTGAGGCCGGTGACCACGATGGCCATGTGATACATCTTGTTCTCAAGCGGATACTTGGCGAACCGTTTGGGCAGGGGCGCCGATTTTCCCAAGAACAATTTGAGCCGGTTTCCGGCATCCTGAATATCCTGTTTATCCGGCCAGATGGCCCAGAAGTCCATAAAGAAAGTGGCGTGGATAATGTGGAACAGAATCGACGCGATGAGCACGATACCGGCTATCCAGTGATACTCGACCCAGTCGAACTTCACGCCGACTTTGGGAAGGAAAGCGGTGATCAGGAGCGCGAACATGGATGCGGCCATGATCCAGTGGAAGGCGCGGGCGGCGAAGGAATGGCGCTTGACGCGTTCGGGCAACCGGGATGCCTGCACCGGCGCGCTCGGGGCAAACTCGTCCGCGCCGGCGAAATAGCGCGCCCAGACGGCGTGAACCACCAGGAAAATCAAACCGGCGGCCGCCGACACATAGATCAAATACCACAGGGCATGGATGGGAACATCCTGGCCCCACGGACTTCTGGCAAATTCTACGATACCCACGTTGGCTCCTGTACTCCCCGGATGGCGCGCTTCACGAGATTCCGCGTGAGCGGGATCTTATAGCCGTTGTAACGCAGAGGCTGCGCGCCCTGAATCGCCATCTGCCCGGCCATTTCCGCCGTCTCTTCATTGCGCGATTTGCCGGTAACGGCGGTTTCTACATCTTTCAGCCGCCACGGATGCGCGGCAAGGCCGTTCATCACGATGCGGATGCTGTCGATTTTGTCGCCCGTAAGCTTCTGGGCGGAGGCGATGTTGACGAGCGGGAAATCCCACACCGGACGATCGCGGATTTTTTCGAAATAGAAGTGCGCGCCGGCCCAAGTGGAGGGGATGCGAATGGCCGTAAGCAATTCGCCCGGCTGCAGCACTGTCATACGAGTAATGTCGATGGCGGGTCCGATGAAATAGTCTTCGGCATTCACCGTGCGCTCACCGTTTTTGCCGCGAATGACCATCTTCGCGTCGAGCGCCACCAGTGCGGGGGCCGTATCGGAAGGATTGACGGCGACGCAGCGATTGGCGCCGAAGATGGCGTGCTCGCGATTGATGGCGGTGGGGGTATCGGCATAGCAGGTATTGCCGCCGGCGCGGTAGCACTTGAAGCCGCCGCGATAATACCAGCAGCGCGCGTCCTGCGACACGTTACCGCCGATGGTTCCCTGGTTGCGGATCTGCGGCGAGGCCGCCAATTCGGCGCCTTCCGAGAGAAGGCTGAACTTCTCTTTGACCATGGGGTCGCGCACTACCTCAGTGAGGGTAGTGAGGGCGCCGATCTCGATGCCGCCATCCATGGCTTTGATGCCGCGCAGTTCTTTGACCTGGCTCAAGTCGACGACGAACTCGGTACGCTTGACGCGATCCTTGAGCCAATCGAAACTATCGAGTCCTCCTGCCATGACCCAGGCTTTCGAGCCATAACGGTCGAGCAGCCCGAGCGCATCTTCAGTCGTGGCCGGCTGAAAGAGTTCGAACGCCGGCATGATGTCGCGAATAATAGCCATATTCGGTTCTCCTTATTCTCTTTCTGCCCTAAACCTGGGCCGTCATGGTCTCGCCCGCCGGCCGGCCTAATTCCAGTGAAGTCAGAATTATGTCGGAGAACACCGGAGCGCGGCGGATGACGTTGTCGCCGAGCGCGTCGGTTAAGGCGTTGAGAATCGCATTGCATCCGGCGCCGACGGGCGGCTCACCGACGCCCCTCGCGCCCACCGGAGTTTCAGGATCCGGAATGTTGAGCGCGGCCCACTGCATTCTCTCCGGTGCGTCAAGAATGGTTGGCGGCTTGTTGTGATGGAAGCGCTTGGCGAGGGCGATGCCCCAGTGCTGATCGTAAACCCAGTGCTGTCCGATGGCGTGAGCGATACCCAGCATGGAGCGGCCGAGGACCTGACCGCCCAAAGCGCGCGGGTGCATGATGGTGCCGACGTCCGCCATGGCGAGATAGTCGACAATGCGGTACTTGCCGGTCTCGGTATCCACTTCAACCTCGGCAAAGCCGACCACGAAGGAGTGGGTCTGGCCATCGTGCGGCATAGTATCGCGGGCCACGCAGATCAGGCCCTGGCCAGCCAGCGCTTTGGCCGACGCCGCAGTCATCTTATTGATGCCTTTGGGAGTTTCGTGGCCGTCGTAAACGCCGCCGAGCTCGATGGCGCGCTGCCCAGCCTGGGCGAGGGTCATGCCGCGGCCGCCGCCTTTATGGAAGACGCGCTCGTTGGCTACTTCATAGTCTTCGGGCTTGCCGCCGAAGTCCTTCGCCGCAATCTCCTGCAGCACGGTCTTGCCGTACATGGCGGTGGCGTAGGCGGCACGCGACATGGTGTGGATGGTGGTGCTGCCGCCGGATGGGCAGGTCCAGGGAACGTTCTTGGCGCTCGAGCCCCAGACGATCTGAACTTTGTCCCACGGCACACCGAGGATCTCAGCCGCGACGCGGTTGGCGTCGCTCATGGATTCGGTGCCGAGGTTGCCGATGCCGGACTGGATATAGAGCTTGCCGTCGGGCTTAATAATAAACAGACCGTCGAAGCCGACGCCGCCGCCGACGAAACAGCTCATGGATACGCCGACGCCGCGGACCTTGCTGCCGCTCTTCTTCGGCAGCGAGACACGGCGCTGCCATTCGAACTGTTCGGCGCCGCGGTCGAGGGCCTCTTTGACGAAACAGCTGGTGACGTAGGCGCGCTTGCCCTGTTTGTTGGCGGGTCCGGTGAAAGCCTTGCCTTCGGGCGCGTTGATCTTGCGGATGGCGACCTGATCGATGCCGAGTTGACGGGCAGCCTTGGCGAGGACGGGGTCAATGAGCGTCATCCCCTGCATACCGCCGGGCTGGCTCTGGGCCGAGCGGGGAGGCGTGTTGGTGATGACGGTGATACCGCGCCAGCGCATGGTTTCAGGCTGGAACATGAGCGAGACCATGCGACCGGCCGAGCTGCCGTCGCCGGCAGGATCGTAGGGACCGCTATCGGTAACGTAGAACCCGTCGATCGCAGTGATTCGGCCTTCCTTCGTGAAACCGACCTTGACGCGGCCGTGGACGGCGGGGCGGGCGCGTCCTATGTAATGCTCTTCCTCGCGGCTGATGCGCATCATGACCGGGGCGTTGACCTTCTTCGACATGAGTGCCGGGATGATGCAGGTGATGGCGCTGGTAATCTTGCCGCCGAAGCCGCCGCCGGTGTATTCGCTCACGACAACGATTTTGTCGGTATCGAGGCCCAGCCAGCGCCCGATGGCAGGCACGGTCTGAGCTGTGCTCTGAGTGGAGCAGTGGACGTAAACTTTGCCGTTCTGCCAGTAGGCGAACGCGGAGCGGGTTTCGAGAGTCTGGTGGCTGGTATTGGGAGTGAAGAAGGTCTCATCGAGGACGAGATGGGCTTTCTTCATGCCTTCCTCGACATTGCCGATGACCATTTCGGGATCGCTGGTCTTACCCATGGGCAACTTGCCCTGGTTGTACTCGGCGAAGTCTTCCTCGGTCCACTTGATCTCGCTGACGACGGGGGGCGGGGCGGGAGTTCCTGGAGGCGCGTCGGGCCGCTTCCAGACATTGCCGCCGACGCGGGCGTTGGGTCCGCCGGGCCGCAGACTCACCAGCGGATCGACAGCATGGGGATAGCGCTCGATATCGAGCTTGATGGTCTCGATGGCCTCGGCGGCGGTGAGTTCGTCGACCGCGCAGACGGCGAGAATCGGCTCGCCCTGATAGACAGGATCGTTGGTCAGACCACGCTCGCCGAGGGGATTGGCGGGAATTCTGACGCCCTGATCGGTGATGGCGTCGGCCGGTTTCGGCATGTCGTCCACCGTCATGATTCCCTTGACGCCGGGCATGGCGAGAGCCTTCGACATATCGATGCCGCGCACATGGCCGTGCGGCACGGGGCTGAGCAGCAGCTTGATGAACAGCATGCCGTCGGCGCGATAATCCTCGGCGTACTTCGACTTGCCCGTGACCTTGGCGATGAGGTCGGGAGTCTGGTAGTTCTGGCCAACCAGCTTATGAGGCGCGGCTTGCGCGGGCGCAGCAGTAGCGGGGGTTTCAGGAAGTCTGGGCATTACGCACTCCTTAAATTCTCCGCACCTTTCATAAGGGCGGTGAGGATCTTGTCATAGTCCTGGCAACGGCAGAGGTTGCCGGAGACGCCATGCGCCAGTTGGGCGCGGGTGGGATTCGGATTCACCTTGAGGAATCCGACGGTGGCCATGATGAAGCCGGACATACAGAAGGCGCACTGGAAACCTTGTTCTTCGACGACACCCTGCTGCACAGGGTGGAGGGTGCCATCGGCCTTGGCGAGGCCTTCAATGGTGACGATATTCTTGCCGCGCGCAGTGTGGGTGAGCATGGAGCAGGAGTAGTGCGGCACGTCG
Source organism: Terriglobia bacterium (assembly GCA_963719785.1). Lineage (GTDB taxonomy): Bacteria > Acidobacteriota > Terriglobia > Bryobacterales > Bryobacteraceae > BOG-234. The sequence continues at coordinate 879,061 of CAVRCX010000007.1, read as the reverse complement.
TCGATGAGCACGGTGCAGGCGCCGCATTCGGAGCGGTCGCAGCCGAGCTTGGTGCCGGTGAGCCCCAGCTTGTAGCGCAGGGTGGTAGCGAGGGTTTCCTGCTTCATGACGTCGACGCGGCGTTGCTGGCCGTTGACGTTGAGGGTGATGAGCCGCTCGACCGAGCCGGGCGCATTCTGAGCCTGCACCACGGAAGAGCGCAACATGTAGCCGGCAGAGGAAACCGCGCCAGCCGCGATCACACCTTTGATCACAGCGCGTCTGGTTACTTTCTTGCTTTGCGGGCCTGTCGTTTCATTACTTTGGGCTGCCGTATTGTCGATTTCTGCCATAGGATCACCTCAAATGCTGCATCAAACTCAAACCGCCTCCCGGACCAGGAGGCTGGTTCGAAGTGGAGAGATTACCAAACTTCGAAAATTATATACCTTTCACATGTCGGCGTCGAGGTCGGACCAAATGTTTCATATTTTTTTTGGGTGGGGGTGTGGATTTTCATATTTGGTTGGTTTGGCGACTATATATAAGGTTGGGGGGCGGCGGTGCGTGGTTGGAGGCGGCAAGGAAGCCACGCCGCCCTTTCGAATGTGTTTTGATAAGCGGCTTGTAATGTGTAGTTTGCGCTGTTGATTTCACGGGAAAAAGTGGCTTCGTTGGTGATATATTGCGGAGGTTCCCGGCGGCGTATTTGGGGCGGTGCGCGCTGGGGAGCGCGGGCGTGGGTTGGGATTCGAACGCGTGGTTTGAGCGTGGATGGTTCACGACCGCAGCTTACCGCCGAGGGCGTTCGGGTTTAGGGGGTGCCTCGGGGAAGGTGTTGATTCGATGGAGAAGAAAGGGCGATATTTTTCGGACCGGGGGAAACGCCGGGGTGCCATAACACCGGACGCGAACCGGTCTGGGAGACGGGAGCCAACTCGGTCGTTCGAAACATCTTCATTGCGACCGCGAGTAAGGAGGAGAATTTTTTATCGATGACACCCAACCTGCGTCGAGGATCGAGGCTTTGGTGGGGAACCGTCTTCTTCCTGTCCACCTGGCTATTGGGAGCAGTGGGGACGCTGGGGACAAATCAGAACGACCCCACAAAGCAGCGCTTCCACAGCTGGAATCTCCGATTCGTCAATCCATTCGGCCGGTGAATGGCTGGCCGAGGATATATTCTCGTAGCGAAGGCTCGAAATCCGGCATTGTATGCTCGCACGGCATTTCGTTCCACTGCCAACATGTCCCGTACGCGCAGGTAGTAGTCCGCGCTGCGAAACACCCCAAAAGCATCCTTCTGGCCCACTGCGTGGCAACATGGAAGAAGACAGTTTGTAGAGATTGCGCCGAACTTTCCCGAAGAATGCAGGTATGTGCTCGAAGCGCTTGGCCATGTCTACTACAACGACGCGATGGCGCGCGAGCAAAGTCTCTCAGCTGAAGATCGTCTGCGCCTGCACCAGAAGCAAAACGGTCCGGTGATGGAGCAGTTGCATGGGTGGCTGGAAGCGCAGTTGGCGGAGAAGAAGACGGAGCCGAACTCGGGTCTGGGTAAAGCGATCACTTACCTGTTGCGGCACTGGAAGGGGCTGACTGCTTTCCTGCGGCATGCGGGAGCGCCGCTGGATAACAACATCTGCGAGCAGGCGTTGAAGAGAGCCGTGCTTCATCGAAAGACCGCACTGTTCTACAAAACTCTGAACGGTGCCCAAGCGGGCGACCTGTTCATGAGTCTGATCCACACCTGTCGGCTGTGCGATGCCAACTCGTTTGACTACATGACTGAGCTGCAGCGGCACGCAGGCGAACTCGCGGCAAACCCCGCACAGTGGAGGCCGTGGAACTATCGCGATTCGTTGACTTCGGCAACGGCCGAAAGCATTAGATAATAGCCATTCAGATCGGATCATCTGAAATGGCCGCCAAACGGGCACCGACAACAGCGAAATCGAAGAGGGTTTTCGGCCAGTCACATACGCCCGCGAAAATGTTCCGCGTGGGCCTGTATGCGCGGGTATCCACGCACAACCAGAAGACCCTGCCGTTGCTGATGCGCGTCATGCGGGAGTCACTGCGACAGCGTAGCGGTGATCAGCCCAAGACCGACTGTAAAATTACCCCTCTGTCTGTTACGCGATGAAGGCCAAGGAACCGTTAAGTCCCTCCTTTCTCGGCGGGTTGTCGCTTGTTGCGAGATTTTTCCACCCTGTAATAAACTGCTGCTATGCGGCGGTATGTGTTTGGAACTCTGCTTTGGGCGGCCCTTGCGGGAAGTGGCGCGGCACAGGTCCTAAACATGAGTCACGATCTGACCACGCTGGGAATCGCGGCGCAGAACATGACGCCGAATTCGCCGTCGCTGGACTCGCGCCCGCTGTTTCAGGCGGCGCTGCAGTATGCACAGAGCCACACGGTAAAGACGATCACGGTGGATCCGGGCTCTTACTATTTGCTGACATCACAGCAATCGAACGCAGTTCTGCTTCTCCCGGGGCTTTCCAATATGACCGTGGACCTCGCCGGGTCGACGATTTACTTCAACATGACGCTGATCAACAGCGGTCTGTTCGTTTATTTCTGCAACAATTTCACGCTGACAAATTTTAAGACGGATTACCTCAACCCGCCGTACACACATGTGCAGATCACGTCCGTGGATACTACCAATCGCCTGATCCATTACCAGACGCTGGCGGGATGGCCGGACCCCTCCACCTTCAACAGTCTGACCGATCCGTTTGGAGGCACCGTTCAGTACTATGCGGCGCTGTTTCGCAACGGGAAACCGATTTTCGGGACGACGCGCACGGCGATCACACCGCCGATGGGTAACGGAACTCTGACGCTGACTCAGGACAACACGCCGTGGACGCAAAGCCCCACTTTGGCGACGCTGCAGGCCGGTGACACGGTGGCGGTGACTGCGCGGGCGGGCGGTCCTCCGGTCGAAGTCTGGCACGGCGATGCCGTCACGCTCTCCAACATTACGATCTACGGTTCCAACGGCTTCGCCGTGCAGTTGTACGAGATTGGGGACTCGGTGGTGGACCACGTGAGCGTGATGCCGCGTCCGGGGACGGGGCTGGTGGGGTCCAACGCGGATGGTATCCACATCAGTTCTACTTATCAGAACAATCACATTCGCCATTGCTATGTGACGCGCACGATGGATGACGGGATCATTATGGACACGCAGATTCAGGCCACGGTGACGGGGACGTCGGGAACGCGACAGGTTACGGTATCGCGATACGCCTACGATAACTTCCCGAACGGCACGATGATGAACTTTGTGGATCCGGTGACCACGCTCGAGTTTCCCGGCGGGATTATTGTTTCGCAGACACCGCCCGATTCGAACAATGTGGGATATGGCGAGACGGTGGTGCTGAACTTCGACCGCGATCTGCCGCCGCTGACGCCGGGGCAGTTTATGGTTTACGGAACACCGGCACTGCGTGGGCAGGGCTCGACGTTCGAAGACAACACCGTGGAAGACATCATTGCGGGGCGTGGAATCTGGGTCACGGGATTGATCACGGCGACCGTGCAACGAAATGTTGTGCGGCGAACAAGCGAGGGAGGGATCGTGCTGCGTCAGGATACGAGGGCAGTTCCTTCGCCGCCGGTGCAGAACATTACGATCACGGATAACGTTCTGGAGAACACGCCAGGGAATCAGGCGGCCGGGACGGGCGTGCAGGATACGCTTGGCTCGATCGAGGTGATTTCGACGAACAGCCCCAACTTCGCGTTTTCCACGAATTCGGCGAACAGCAACGTCACGGTTGTCAACAACTACATTGCGGATGGCGACCGGTCGGGGATCTGGGTGGGCGAGCTTAACGGCGGAACGATTCAGAACAACACGATTCTGCGCTCCAGCCAGCAGCCGACGCTGGGCGGAACGTTCGGGATCCCCGGAACATTCGTCAACCAGGTGACGCAGGATGCGCTGCAGCCGCTGGTGATGCATTACGACTCGAACATCAACATTAATAACAATACGATCGCGGCGAATTCTTCGATTACGGCGCCGGTGACGTTTGTGCCGTCCGCTGCGACGGTGCCCGCAACAGCAGGCGGCAGCAGTTTCACGGTGCAGACGGTGGTGCCCTCGATGGCATGGGCGCCTATCAGCGACGCGGCGTGGCTGACGGTGACATCGCCAGCGACCGGCGCCGGGAATGGAACGGTGCAGTATTCGATTGCACCGAATCAGACCGGCGACCCACGCACAGGGCACATCGTGGTTGCCGGAGAAACGTTTACCGTGACGCAAACGACACTAACGATGGCGGTGCTGAGCGTCGCGTCTTCGCACGCCGAACCCTTCGTCCAGGGACAGACGGGTGCAGCGTACACCGTAACCGTATCGGATCAGGCAGGCGCGGCCGTGACTTCCGGCGCCGTGACCGTTGTCGAAAACATTCCGGCAGGGCTGACGCTCGTTTCAATGGCGGGTACGGGTTGGGTTTGCGCCGGCACAACCTGCACACGAAGCGACGCGCTCGGAGGCGGATCGACCTATCCGGCAATCGCAGTTGTCGTAAACGTGGCTGGTAACGCGGCGTCGCCGCTGGTTAATTCGGTGAGCGTTTCCGGAGGCGGCTCGGTAACCGCTGGCGCGACCGATCCCACCACCATTGCCTCGCCGACCACTCCGGTGATCACACCGGGTACCGGGGTTTTCAGCGCAGCGAGTTTTGTGCCCGGGATCGCTGCAAATTCATGGTTCGGAATCTCCGGAACGAATCTGTCAGCGGTTACCGACACATGGTCGAACACAATCGTGAACGGGGTTCTACCGTCATCGCTCGACGGCGTAAGCGTTAGCGTGGGTGGTCTGCCAGCCTATATCTATTACGTCAGTCCGACACAGATCAACGCACTGGCTCCGAATGTCGCGGCGGGACCGGTGACGGTTACCGTGACGAATCCGAATGGGACGAGTGCCCAAGTCAGCGCGCAGGCACAGACACTGCAGCCGGCATTTTTCCAGTGGGGCTCCTACGCGGTTGCTACCCGGCCGGACTACAGTTTGGCCGTAAAGAGCGGCACATTCCAAGGCGTTTCGACGACTCCGGCAAAACCCGGCGACGTGATCGTTCTGTGGGGAACGGGCTTCGGGCCAACGAGTCCAGCCGCGCCGAGCGGGCAGGTAACTCCCTCGAATGTCGTTTACAGTGTGTCCGGCGTGACTGTGAAAGTAGGAGGGGTAGCTGCTACGGTCTACGGAGCGGCTCTAACGCCGGGAACTGCCGGTCTTTACCAGATTGCGATTCAGATTCCCTCTTCCCTGGCTAACGGAGACTACGCGACCGTCGCGACGATTGGAGGCGTGAGTTCGCCGTTGAGTACGCTCATAACAGTGCAGAACTGACAGATCGAACCCCACTGCGCGAGCCCATCGTCTCTTGCGCAGGCTTGCCGCAGACTCACAGAGGTCCGTGCGGCTTGAGAACGACCATTCGGAGGTCCATCGTCCGGGAAGGCAGATCTGTTACTGGAAGTCCTCTAAAGGCACCGCCGCCCAACTCATCCCTCGAAGGAGGCGGATCGCCGGTGACTTGGAGGGTTGTAGGGAATCCACATATCTGCGTAAGATCGACGTAGCCACTGCCGTGACCTGAATGCCCCGCTCCAGAATGAGATCGTAGTTGAAACTCACGAACGTGTGAGTGCTGTCTTCTTGCTCGAACTTGGCGGGCCAGGAACGAAATCAGCGGGCTCCAGTCCACGTCCCAGCACGGTGGTAAAGAGCCTGCGGATCGCAAACCGGAACCGTTCATCGGCTGATTGCGATGACCAGTTGCTCACGTCCGCGCCAGTCCGATCAAGAAGATCTTCAATCGATTCACTCGGTCGTCGGTGAGTAATCACACAATCGTCCGCGCTCGTTTACCCCGGCAACGGATAGAATGCATGCGATGTGTTTAAATTCGAAACTCTCCGTGTTTGTAGTGCTCGTCGGGAGTATTCTTGTGTCTGAACTGCAGGCGGGCCAGATCGACGCGATTTACGCTTTTGGAGACAGCCTTTCGGACGTTGGAAACGCCTTCGTCGGAACGGGAGGCACGATCCCGGGTCCACCGTACTTTGATGGTCAGTTCAGCAACGGCAATATCTGGTTGCAGGACCTCGCAGCCGATCTCGGTCTGGCGCCATTAATACCGAGTCTGGAGCCGGGAGGTACAGACTACGCGGTCGGCAGTGCCCAAACTGGAACCAACGTCCTTTTCAACAGCGCCGGTGCGACGGCCAATCAGATCGATCTCCTGAACGCTCAGATTCCATCGTTTTTGGCCAACAATCCAACGGCCAACCCCAATGCGCTGTACACGATCTGGATCGGGTCGAACGATCTGTCGGCTATTCCGGATACAGCCACGCCGGGGCAGATCGCGCTGGACCTTGGCGAGGTTGCCGGGAACATCGACACTGCCATCGGTATGCTCGCCACTGACGGCGCAAAGAATTTCCTGGTGGTCACGGTCCCCGACCTTGGCAAAAGTCCGGAAGGGTTGACAGCAGGGCCGACCGCCAGCGCCGCGTTGTCAGCGCTTTCCGCGGGTTTCGACAGTACTCTGGTAAGTGGGTCGGCACCCATTCCGTCTCTTGCGTCGCTCGCAGCGGGATATTCGATTAATATTTCTGTGCTGAATGCTTACTCATTGCTCGACTCGATTGCGGGAAACCCGGGTCTCTATGGGTTTACGGATACGACTGATGCGTGCCTCACGAACTCGCCGAATTTTGTGGGTGGTACCGTCTGCGCGAATCCAGATCAGTATTTGTTCTGGGACGAATCGGGGCATCCTACAGCAGCCGCGAACTTACTGGTCGCCGACGAGACGTTGAGTCTGGTGGCGCCGGAACCGGCTTCGCTTTCGCTTATTGCTGCTGCCGGGCTGTTAGGTCTGTTCTTCATTCCCCGGCGATGGTGCAATCATCGCTAGCGATATATTGCGATATCGTTCCACGCAGTCATCAATCGCGTCGTGAATCGAATCGATAAGCACGTCGCCCTCAGGGCGGATCTATTCCGAATCCTGTCAACTTTCAGATGCGCCGTCATCCGGGACTTGGGTGATCATTTTGGATAAATCGCTCAACACCGTATGCCACTAGCCAGCGAAACTTGGTTGGCAACCACCAGAGCTTCGAGCCGCACGCACCGGCCATGACAATAGACGAAGAGAACGCCGATTATGGATTCAACCGGACGCCATACTGGCGACGGGCGCCGCGGCGACGGCGATGGCCGTAGCGCCACGCCTGCTTGGTCAGCAGACGGGAAAAGGAAGAATCTGCCATGCCATTCTACGCCCTCGGCGGCCCCTTAATTTGGAACCTCCTGCGAAGGGCGCCGGATCGCGTTGTCGCCGCCGTGCTGGCCCAACCAATCGGGTCGCGTCCGATCTGCCCTACGAAACCAATTTGAAGGGTTGGGCTGCGGAGGTGGCACCGCACCAATCCCGACTTTCACCGTGACGCGCGATTTCGTGCGCAGTTGCCAGACTCCTGTATTGATCCTGCCCGATGATATCCCGGCGCATCCGTATGCGCTATGGAGGCCGCGATGCTCGCACCAAAAGCCGAAGTGAGCATGTTCCCGTGGAAGGAGCCCAAAGAGCGGACACCGTTAGCAGTCCGCCAGATACATTCCTTCCTCCGAGCATATCGACGTGCTTAGACCGCAGTGTCCATACGCGTTCGGTCGGTCGGCAACTCGGAAGTTGGGAATCCCGGGACTCCTGTGTCCATCAAGACAGGCAAAAAAATGTGATTACAGCGGTTGCATTGGAGGCAAAAGGGAGTATTCTCTGTAGAGGGTAAAAAATCTAATCGATTAATTGCGAATCACGAGTCAGTCGAAAGGATACTCAATGGCCAAAGGTGCGTTTACGAAATATCTGGGTCACTTAGCCTATATTTGTCTGATAGCCGCGCCTCTTGCGGGCCAGACATGGTCTCAACTGGCGCCCACAGGCGGGCCGCCGAGTGGGCGACAGGCGCCGTCCGGGGTGTTTGATGCAGCCACTAACCAAATGATCTTCTATGGTGGAGGGAACTGCACCGATTTCGGCGACACGTGGTCCCTGAGCGTTAGCGGCAGTCCGCAGTGGACGCAACTGAGTCCTTCAGGCAGTCTTCCGCCTGCCAGGTCGGGGCATACGGGGACTTATGACGCAGTAAACAGCATCATGACGATTTTTGGAGGAGGGTTGGGCTGTTCGGCCCCCTGTTCCAATGACACTTGGGTGCTAAGTAACGCGAACTCGGTCAATGGTGCGCCTGACTGGTCACAACTTTCACCAACCGGTGGTCCCCCTGTCCCGCGTATTTTTCACAGCGCCGTCTATGATCCAAGCTCGAACACCATGGTCGTTTTTGGCGGCAACAACTGTTTCTCATTGGGCGCCCAGTTTTACAACGATGTCTGGGTCCTTAGCAACGCTAACGGTCTGGGAGGAACTCCCGTATGGACGCAACTTACTACGGCAGGATCGGTACCGCCGGCACGCGAGCAGCATACGGCCGTCTATGATGCAGCCTCGAATCGGATGGTGATATTTGGCGGAGCTGGTCCGGCAGGCACGTTCAACGATGTCTGGGTTCTTTCCTGCGCCAACGGCTTGGGCTGCACTCCAACATGGTCTCAATTGGCTCCTTCCGGAACCCCGCCTTCACCGCGCGTCGGGTCCGGTGCGGTATACGATCCGCCATCAAACCGGATGATTGTGTTCGGTGGCAATAACTCCGGCGGGGACCTGAATGAGACTTGGGTTCTTTCGAACGCTAACGGCTTGGGCGGAGCGCCGGCATGGACGCAACTGAGCTCCTCCGGAACGCCGCCTCCTGCGAGGTACGACAGCGCCATCGTCTATGATCGCGCGCTGAACGAAATCGTAGTTTTTGGGGGCATCAACAGCGGAGGCGTCCTCTCGGATACCTGGGCTCTGACGCAGCCCGTTCAATCATATCTTCTCGTTGGCAATCTGAGCGACAACAGCATCAAGCGCTTTGCCGCGGGAACAGGGGCTTTCGTGGATAGCTTCGTGACTCCCGGCTCGGGCGGGCTGAGCCAACCGACTAACTTCATTACCGGGCCAGACGGGAACTTGTATGTCAGCAGCAACGCCACCGCCAGCGTGAAGCGGTATAGCGGTGCGACCGGAGCATACATTGACGACTTCGTACCTTCCGGAAGCGGCGGTCTGAGCTCACCGTACGGTTTGGCTTTTGGACCGGATGGCAACCTATACGTGACCTCGCCGGGCGGTCCATTGGGGAACAAGATAGCAAAGTACGACGGTACGACTGGGGCATACATCGGCGACTTCGTGCCACCGGGCAGTGGCGGACTTGCCTACCCCGTAGGATTAACTTTCGGGCCGGACGGCAATCTGTATGTCTCCGACGTATCCATGTCGGCTGTTCTCCGTTACAACGGTTCTACGGGCGCATTTATCGACGTTTTTGCGCCGAATACGCCGTTCAGTCCCCAGGCCCTCGTCTTTGGCCCCGATGGAAACCTTTACGTGCCATGCTTTTATAGCCACGTGGTCGAGGAGTTCAACGGCATCACCGGAGCCGACGTGGGTCCCTTTGTGCCTACTTATTCGGGCGGTTTGTATTGGGACGTGGACATCGCGTTTGGACCCGACGGAAATTTGTATTCGACCGAGCGCTATTCCGGGAGTGTCAAAGAGTACAACGGCTTGACGGGAGCCTCGCTGGGCGATTTTGTCGCCGGTGGAAGCGGCGGTCTGGGAGAGGTCGTAGGTCTCCTATGGTTTCAGCCGTCGACCGGGTCGACACCGCCGGCCAGTCAGACGATTACTCTCACCGGCACTCCGGCAAGCGCGTCATACGGAAGCAGTTTCGCCGTTTCGGCGACGGCCAGTTCCGGCCTGACCGTCACCATTGCCGCCTCCGGAGTTTGTGCGCTGGCCGGTAGCGTAGTAACAATGACGAGTGGCACGGGGACATGCACGTTAACCGCTTCGCAAGCCGGCAATTCGAATTACAGTGCGGCGGCCAACGTGGTGAACACGGTCACGGCGACACTGGCCACGCCAACGGTCAGTTTCACCGGCGCGCCGGCGAGCGCCGCATTCGGGTCCACGTTCACGGTGACAGCGACGACCAATGCGAGCACCACGGCCGTGATAACAGCGGCGGGCGCCTGCTCGATTACGGGCAACACCGCCACTATGACCAGCGGGACGGGCACGTGTCAACTGGCCGCTAACTGGGCCGCCGACTCGAACTATTCCGCCGCTTCGGCTACGCAATCGACCCCGGCGCTGCTGGCCGCGCCAACTGTTTCCTTCACGGGTGCGCCGGCGAGCGCGATCGTCGGTTCTACGTTCACGGTGACAGCTACCACCAACTCCAGCACGACGGCAGTTATTACGGCCGCCGGCTCCTGCACGATCGCCGGGAACACAGTGACGATGACCAGCGGAACGGGCACGTGCCTGTTGACCGCGAACTGGGCCGCCGACCTCAACTATACAGGTGCCTCGGCTACGCAATCGACGACGGCGCTGCCTTTAGCGCCGCCAGGCAGCAACCTGTTTGTTTCGCTTGCCAGCATCGGAGAGATCCTCGAGTTCACTCCCGGAGGGACCAGCGGCATATTCGCCTCCGGCCTGAACGTTCCATCCGGCTTGACGTTCGACAGCGCTGGCAATTTGTATGAGGCCAATTCTAACTACCCCAATTTCGGCAGCGGCAGCGTCTACAAATTCACGCCCAGCGGTGTCAAGACCACGGTCGCTTCTGGTCTCGGGAACCCTCAGGACGTCGCCGTTGATGCAAACGGCGACGTTTATGTAAGCGACTCTACTGGTTCCGGCTACATCTACGAGATCACTCCGGCGGGCGTCAAGACCACATTTGCCTCTGGCTTCGGCGGGTACCCGATTGGCCTGGCGTTTGACAACAGCGGCAACCTGTACGCAGGCGACTATGTAGGCAACGGTATCTCCAATATTCTCAAGTTCACGCCCGGCGGCGTCCAAAGCATCTTCGCTACCGGCTTAACCTTCCCGAATAGTCTGGCATTTGACAGCAGCGGCAATCTGTATGTAGCCGATTCCGGCGCCGGCTCAATCCTCAAGTTCACGCCCAGCGGCGTCGAAAGCACCTTCGCTTCCGGCGTCGTTGCGGACTTGGCCGTTGACGGCAGCGGGAATCTTTTTGTCACCGACCAGAAAGACGGCTTCATATACGAGTTCACTCCGGCGGGCGTCCAGACCACATTTGCCTCTGGCTTGAATCAGCCCAACGGTCTGGCATTCCGCCCCGTCGTCACGCTTAGCCCGTCACCGCGCACCTTCGCGGACCAGGGACTACTAAGCCCGAGCGCGCCGAGGACGGTCACTGTCAAAAACGAGCAAAGCACGATCTTGACGTTCAGTAGCATAGCCATTGGCGGGGCCGATCCGGGAGACTTTACCCAGTCGGCGACCACGTGCGGTGCCACGCTGGCGGCGAGCGCCAGTTGCACCATCAGCATTCAGTTTGTGCCGCAAGCAATCGGGGCGCGAGCCGCGACGCTGATTGTCTCAGACAACGCCAGCACGAGTCCGCAAACGGTGGCGCTTACCGGCAACGGCGTGCAGCCTGTGGTTGTCACGCCGGCGACGCTCGGGTTTGGCAGCCAGGGTCTGGGCAGTCCCACGGCAGCCAAAACGGTGACGGTCAACAGCAACATCAGTTCCACGCTGACCTTCACCAATATCGCCGTCACGGGTGCGAATCCCAGCGACTTTGTGATATCGGGAGGCACCTGCGGCGCCACTCTCGCGCCGCAGGCAACCTGCACGATCGGTATTCAGTTCGTGCCGCAATCTACTGGAGCGCGTTCCGCCACGCTGACGATCTCGGACAACGCAGGGAACAGTCCCCAGACTGTGACGTTGACAGGCACCGGGGTGTTGCAGGTAGTGGTTACGCCGGCAACGCTCGACTTTGGCAGCCAGGGGCTGGGCAGTCCCACGGCATCCAGGACCGTCACCGTCAACAGCAACATCAGTTCTACCTTGACCTTCACCAGTGTCGCTGTCACGGGCGCCGATCCCAGCGACTTTGTGATATCGGGAGGCACCTGCGGCGCTACCCTCGCGGCGCAGGTAACCTGCACGATTACTATTCAGTTCGTGCCGCAATCGACAGGAGCGCGCTCTGCCACGCTGACAATCTCAGACAACGCAGGGAACGGTCCCCAGACTGTGGCGTTGACAGGTACGGGAGTGCTTCCTGTGGTGGTTACGCCCGCGACGCTCGACTTTGGCAGTCAGGGATTGGGTAGTCCCACGGCAGCCAAAACGGTGACGGTCAACAGCAACATCAGTTCCACGCTGACCTTCACCAGTATCGCCGTCACGGGCGCCGATCCCAGCGACTTTGTAATGTCGGGAGGCACCTGCGGCGCTACCCTCGCGGCGCAGGTAACCTGCACGATTACTATTCAGTTCGTGCCGCAATCGACAGGAGCGCGCTCCGCCACGCTGACAATCTCAGACAACGCAGGGAACGGTCCCCAGACTGTGGCGTTGACAGGTACGGGAGTGCTGCCTGTGGTGGTTACGCCGGCAACGCTCGACTTTGGCAGTCAGGGTCTCGGCAGTCCCACGGCAGCCAAAACGGTGACGGTCAACAGCAACATCAGTTCCACGCTGACCTTCACCAGTATCGCCGTCACGGGCGCCGATCCCAGCGACTTTGTGATGTCGGGAGGCACCTGCGGCGCTACCCTCGCGGCGCAGGTAACCTGCACGATCACTATTCAGTTCGTGCCGCAATCGACAGGAGCGCGCTCCGCCGCGCTGACAATCTCAGACAACGCAGGGAACAGTCCCCAGACTGTGGCGTTGACAGGTACGGGAGTGCTGCCTGTGGTGGTTACGCCCGCGACGCTCGCGTTTGGCAGCCAGGGTCTGGGCAGCCCCACGGCATCCAGGACCGTCACCATCAACAGCAACATCAGTTCCACGCTGACGTTCACCAGCATCGCTGTCACGGGAGCCAATCCCAGCGACTTTGCGATATCGGGAGGCACCTGCGGCGCCACCCTCGCGCCGCAGGTAACCTGCACCATCACTATTCAGTTCGTGCCGCAAGCCACGGGAGCGCGTTCCGCCGCGCTGACGATCTCGGACAACGCGGGTAACAGTCCCCAGACGGTCTCCCTTACAGGTACCGGCACCTAAAATATGGCCAGTTACACCCGCGCTGAGATCGTTGGTGCGGCGACGGCCATGGGAGATCCTTCCAACTGCATAAACGCCCGGAACCACTTTGGGCGCTCGGGCCGCGATAAAAGGAGTCTCATCCCCGGAGCAGCGCCGCCGCGACCTCCAGTTGAAACGCTCGCTCGATTTCAGCTTCGTGCGCCCCAACGGCAGACGCTGCCGCGCCAATATTCAATACCAGCGCGGCACCATTGCGGCCTGCGTCCGCCTGCTTCCGGCGCACACACCCACCCTCGAATCGCTCAACATGCCGCCGGTTCTCGCCCGCTTCACCGAACGGCGTCATGAGCGGCGGCGCGCCGTTCTCGATGCCGCCTACAGCGCTCATCCTGAGCGCTTCGTCCGCAGCCGCCCCAACCCCTCGCCGACCCGAAGGAGGCCTGGATCAACAAACCACAACCAGCTCGAGAGAATAAAACTCAGTAAATTATGCGTCGAGGTCTCTCAAACACGTTGACACGCGCCTCTAAGCGCTTCAGGATCGACGTCGAAGAGATGATAGAGGCCGGATGAGCCCTGATGCGTCGGAATGTGACATGCTGGTAAGCGCGTTCATGCCGCCTGTCCGGCGGCACTATAAAGAACAGGAAATGGCGATGCGGAAAACCTTTGGATTACTCGCTGCAACATTTGTCCTGAGTCTGGCGGCACAGGACATCAAACCAACTCCAACCTGTAATAAATGCTCGGCGAGTTACATCAGCAACGACGAGATTCAGGCATACCTGAATCGTGCCCCGGCGCGAACCGCTAATTCCGTCGCCGATCAGCAGGTGCGCGCGGTGGACGTTGGCAAGACTAACGTCGACATCGGGGTGGTCTACCGAAGCGGTACGCAGTCGGAGGGTTCCGCTGTAGCCGAGCACGACAGGGTCAGTGAGGTTTACCACGTCCTCGACGGATCCGCGACCCTGGTAACCGGCGCCGACATTGTCGATTGGAAGCGGCGGCCGGCGGATAATGAAGCGGTCAAGCTGTTAAATGGCCCCGGTGGCAATGGCGCGTCCATTCGCAACGGCGCGACTTACCAGCTAAAGGCCGGCGACGTCATCGTAATTCCCGCCGGCGTCGGCCACTGGTTCACCAAAATTGACGATCACATTCGTTATCTGATGATTCGAGTCGATCCCGACAAGGTCACTCCACTCAAGAACGAAGCCGCCTCACTATCCGATCTCCATCGCGACGCGAAGTGAGTTTCGCGTTCGATCAACTTCAACGACGCGAAGACGGTACTTTGTCTACTTGCCCCAGTCCTTCAAGGGGATGGTTTGGCACCAGCAGTTAGCGGGTGCCGATGCTGCCGCCGTCGGTGTGGTTGCGGGCGCCGGGGTGGGGGCCGGCGAGAACAGGGAGACGAGAAACGCGAAAAGAGTAAGCATGGGAGTCAATGTTCCTTTTTCTTGAGATAACCAGTCGTTGACTGGCTTCACCCTGTAATGCGCGAGGAGTCGGAAAAGGAGGTCACCCTGCTCGCACATCCGGGCTGTCTGGATTTATGGCGGAGCGAATCCACAGGCACGGAACGCTGTTACCGGTACGCCGCCCGGACGGGCAGACAGCGAAGATGCGTGGAAAAAACGGCCCGCCGGCACACTGGCGCAGAGTTCCTCCGATGATTTGGACGATTTCACGGAAGCGGGGATGGCCCGCGCGATCCTGATTCCGGAGTTCACTGGCCTGGGATGTGCCCGATCGAGAGGGGTTCGCAGCCCTCGACTGCGCTCGTCTCATAAAGCCGCGCGGCCTCTCGAGAAAGTCGGAAGGCAAGTGTAGAAGCGCCGATTACGAAATGAGATAGAATCCAGAGAGCACTCGTTTGAGCGTGTTATTTCTGGCAATCAAGGAGGGAGCATGCCCGACGCAAGCGGCGATGTTACGGCGCTCCTGGGACAGCTCCGGGCAGGCAATCAGGAGGTCGCCGGTCAACTCGTTCCCCTGATATACGACGAACTGCGCCGCATCGCGGGCGCTCAGATGCGGCGCGAGCGAGCGGGCCACACGCTGCAAGCCACCGCGGTCGTCCATGAGGCGTATCTGCGCCTTGCCGGGGAGCAGGAAATTCAATGGCAGAGCCGTGCGCACTTTTTCGCGATTGCCGCCCGTGCTATGCGTCAAGTGTTGCTGGACTATGCGCGCCAGCGTCATGCGGGAAAGCGAGGCGGCGAAGGCGCGCAAAAAGTGGAGATCGATGTGGACCTCCTGGCCGGGGCGAACCGGATCGAGGATATTGTTGCGATCGATGAGGTTGTGACGCGATTGAGCGAGTTGGACCAGCAACAGGGACGGATTGTCGAACTGCGTTTCTTTGGCGGCCTCAGTGTCGAGGAGACCGCCGAGGCGATGGGCATTTCCGACAGCACCGTTAAGCGGGAATGGAGATTAGCCAAAGCCTGGCTTCACCGGGAACTGGCTGTCGCCCAATCCCCATGACTCCGCAGCGTTGGCGGCAGGTGAAGGCGATCTTCGATCGTGCGCTTGAATGCAAGCCCGACGCGCGGGAAGAGGTTATTCGCGAAAGCTGCGGGACCGACCACGAATTGCTGACGGAAGTGCTCTCGCTGGTGGCTTCCGATGTCGAAACCGACTCATTTCTCGAAAACCCTGTCGTCCAGGCCGGCGCCATGGCGGGGTGGGCGCCGACGCGCGGCGCCCACCGCGTGGACTCCATGGTGGGCCGCACCATCGGCAACTACATCATTACCAGTGAACTCGCCCACGGAGGCATGGGGATCGTCTATCGTGCGCGGCACGTGTCATTGCCTCGTGAAGTTGTCGTCAAATGCATCCGGCCGGTGGCGCTCTCCCCCGAAGAAGCGGTGGATCTGCGAGCGAGATTCCGCCGGGAGGCGTATATCCAGGCCCAGATGGATCATCCGCACGTCGTGCGCGTCTACGAGTTCTTCGACGGAGCGGAAGAATACTTCCTCGTTATGGAGTATGTTCATGGCTTGAGCCTTCGGTCCATGCTCGACCGACGGACCATTCTGCCCGCCGAAGAAGCGTGCGCCCTGGCCGCGCAAGCTCTCGAAGGTCTTGCTTGTGCGCACACCTTAAGTTTTGTCGATGAATCGGGCAATACGGGCATTGGAATCATCCACCGCGATATCAAACCCGCGAACATGCTGGTGGATGAGCGCGGGAAGCTGAAACTAACCGATTTCGGAATCGCCAAAATACTTGGCAACGATCACTTAACCAGGACCGGATTCAGCCCCGGAACCCCTGAGTACATGTCTCCGGAGCAAATTCGCGGTGTGCCGGCGGACGCGCGCTCCGATCTTTACAGCCTGGGCGTGACACTCTACGAAATGCTCACTGGCCGCGTTCCGTTTTCGCGAACGTCCACCGGTTCGGATTACGGTGTGCTCAAAGCGCACATTGAGACTGAGCCAACGCCGATCCGGACTTTGAATGCCAGTATTCCACCTTCCCTGGCCGATGTCGTTACCCGATCGTTGAAGAAGGATCCGAATCAGCGCTGGCAGACCGCTGTCGAGTTCCGCGAGGCGCTGGTCCCGCACCTGGGGAATCAAGCGGGCAGGGCGGTTCCCGCGTCCGGGGGGCCATATGCCAGTGGGGACGGTTTCGCCCACTGGTCGAAGCATTTTCTTCAACCGCGGCGGTTCATAATCGTCGGCTTTGCGATAGTTGCCCTGGCGGCGGCCGTAGCTGGCATCTTCCGGCAGCAGTGGGTTCGAAGGGGTTTTCAGGCCGGAGGGGATGAGGCGTCGATTGCCGTGCTGCCGTTCGCCGACATGAGTCCCGGCAAGGACCAGGAGTATATTGCCGACGGAATGGCGGAGGAACTGCTGAATGGGCTGGCTGGCACCCAGGGTCTGAGGGTGACGGGACGAGCTTCGTCGTTCCAGTTTAAGGGTTCGACAGAGGGTTCGCGAGTTATCGGTCAGAAGCTGAATGTGGCAACCATCCTCGAAGGGAGCGTGCGCAAGCAGGGTACGCAGGCCAGGATCGCGGTGGAGTTAGTCCGTGCGTGGGACGGATTCACGCTTTGGTCCGCCACATTTGACCGGAGCATGAACGACATGTTCGCCGTCGAGCAGGAGATCGCCAGCGCGGTTGTCGGCGAGCTCAAGCCAAGATTATTGGGAAAGAAAGCTACAGCGTCATCCGTAAAGAGTACGAACCCCGAAGTCTATAACGCATATCTTCAGGGGCGGTATTTTTTCGGGCACCGCAATAAAGAGAATCTGGAAAAATCAGTCGATTATTTTCGACAGGCGATCAAGCTCGATCCGGCATATCCGCCGGTCTGGCTGGGGCTGGCGAAATCTTACTACGCCCAGGTGGACGCGGGGTATGTTCCCGCCGCCAAGGGCTACCAAAGTGCACGCGAAGCCGTCAACCGGGCGTTGCAACTGGATCCCAACATGGGTGAGGCCTATGCGGCCATGGGTTGGATTGAAATGCACTACGACTGGAACTGGGCCGCCGCGGATGCCGCTTGCCAGCGGGCAGTAATGCTGGAACCCGGGAGCGTCACAGTCCTTGGATCCGTCGGGGGGCTTTCCTTCATCCTGGGGCGGCGGGAAGAAGCGATCTCACTGTACCGGCGGGCCATCCTGATAGATCCGCTCAACTCCGTTGCTTTCAGGAATCTCGGCCTTTACCTGTACTATGAGGGGCAGCAGACAGAGGCAATCGCAGCTTTGAAAAGAGCGCTGGAACTCGCCCCTGAGGTGGCGACGGCACACGGCTTGCTGGGTCAGGTTTACCTGGCGCAGGGAAAACCGCAGGCGGCGGCGGACGAGGCGAACCTCGAGACGGATCCGGAGCTTCGCCTGCAGGGGCTGGCATTGGCCAACTATGCCAGGGGCCGCAGGAAAGAATCGGATGCGAGTCTGGCGGAGCTAACCAGCAAGTTTGCGGACGACCCGTTTTACATTGCCGAGGTTTATGGTTTTCGGGAGGAGAAAGACCTGGCGTTCGCGTGGCTGGAGCGGTCCTATAAGCAGCGCGACGACGGCATTACCGAAATCAAGGGGGACCCGCTGCTGAAGAGCCTTGAGCCCGACCCGCGGTACGCGGCGTTACTAAGGAAGATGCGCCTGCCTTTGTAGAGGGCGCGCAGCATCTATAAGACACGCTTCTATCAGGATTACTTCCTGCCGACGTTACGGCCGCTCTGTCTGTCCTGCGTCCTTATTTCGCGGTCCCGCCGGGCGGCCATGTCGCTGCATGACATTGCCGGTCCGGCGGTCGCGGTGAGCCCGGAAAGGGGCAGCCAACCAGCACTTTTTCTACTTGCCCCAGTCCTTCCCGGGCATTGTCTGGCACCAGCAGTTATTGGAAGTGGATGCTGCCGCCGTCGGTGTGGCGGCGGGCGCCGGGGTGGGGGTCGGCGAGAACAGGGAGACGAGAAACGCGAAAAGAGTAAGCATGGGAGTCAATGTTCTTTTTTTTGAGATAACCAGTCGTTGACTGGCTTCACCCTGTAATGCGCGAGGAGTCGGAAACGGGTAAGGGTCCAGCCGAGGCCGATTTGACCGCTCAGGCAGCCTGAAGTCGGGCGAGGCGTTCGCAGCTGAACTGATTCCGGATATTGCTCAGGAAGCAGCGACCCTGGGATTCGGCGCCGAGGAACTGCTGGTATTGCTCTGCGGGGAACTCGAAGTAACGATAAACGTCACCGCTGCGAAACCGCAGGTAGAGAACGCCGTTCCGGGTGTCGTATGCCGATGACGCCAGGAGCTTCGATTCCAAAGTCTGCCATTCCATATCGATTTCCTGTCTTCATTCGATTGTGTCCACAACCGGAAGTTGTGGACACGATTTCATTTGAGACTGTTTGAGCCTCACGCCGCCTGAGGAGGTACAGAGTGCACGCCGCAACCGGTTGGATAGAGAGCGCGTTCAAGTCTCGATGCCAATAAACCCGGATCCGGGACGCGTAACGGCCGGACGTCTGAATCGCGACGAGTACACCAACACCATCCGCGATCTGACCGGCGGTTAATTTCCAAGTGTGAAGTCGATTATACGTTATTCTACGTGCTGATTTTGCCCGTATTATGGAAAGCCTAAACGCATGATCTGCCATGTCCTGGCGCGCACGAACCGTAGAGCACTTGGCGGTTCGGAACGAAAAGGCATACCATATGATGGCTTAGTTATCGTTCGCCGAGAAGCGCAGCCAGTTGGAAGGTGGCCGCAGTGAATTCAAAGCCCCAAACCGGGAAGTTCGCCGCACAACGGTGGTTTGCCCCACTCATCGTCCTTATTACGTTCCTTGTACTTCCCCTGCTGTTCAATGCGTGGCAAGCTTCCGGGCAAGGCCGTGAAACCAAAACTTTCGCGGGTTCCGTGCAGCCTTTCCTGGCGAAAAATTGCTACGGGTGCCACAATTCCTCGCTCAAATCCGGTGGTCTGGATCTGCAGTCCTTCAAGTCCGCGGCATCGGTCTCCGAGTCTCGGGAAACCTGGGAAAAGATCCTGAAGAAGGTCGAGGCCGGGGAGATGCCGCCCCCCGCGATGCCTCGTCCGGACGAGGTGCAACTGCGCGCCGCGACGAGCTGGATTGAAGGCGAATTCAAGCGGCTCGACGCCCACGTAAAGCCTGATCCGGGGAGGGTCACCGCCCGGCGCCTGAACCGCGACGAGTATAACAACACAATCCGCGATCTGACCGGAGTGGATTTCCAGCCGGCGAACGATTTTCCCCAGGACGACTCCGGCTACGGCTTCGACAATAACGGCGATGTGCTGTCGCTTTCGCCGGTATTAATGGAGAAGTACCTGGCGGCAGCCGAAAAGATCGCGCGCCTCGCGGTGTTCGGTCACGAGCAATTGAAGCCTACCGTGGTGCGTCACCAGCCCACTTTGCGGCGACGGTTAGAGAAGGCGGGCCCTCCCGTTACCATCCCTCCGCAATATACGCTGACGAATTACGATTTCACGGGCCTGGGGCAGCCGAGCGCATTGCACTTCAAACACTTCTTCCCGGCCGACGGAGAGTACTCATTCCGCATGACGACCTATCGAAACCGGCCGCGCGGATCGGACCCGGTGGAAATGGCGCTCTGGGTGGATGGCAAGGTCGCGAAGACGGTCGAGCTCGACCAGATCGAGCCCGAAGGCGAAACTCGCGAGGTCCGCACTACCGTGGCCGCCGGTGAACGCTGGGTAGCCGTCTCTTTCCTGCGCCAGTTTGACGGCTTGCCCGCCAGCTATGGAGGCCTGAATCCGTCCAAACGACCCGTGCCGGCCGCACCCGCGAGAGGTGGTGGCGGCGGAGGCCTTCAGCCGCCCCCGAATGCGACACCGGAGGAGTTGGCCCAATTCCAAAAACGCGCTGCCGCGGCAGCCGGCAGATCGCGGCAAGCCGAGCCGGCCGATGCCATTGTCCTGAATTGGGTTGAGGTAGTCGGTCCCTTTGAATATGCCAAGGGGCCTTCGGAGGAGAGTCGCCGGAAGATTATGATCTGTGGACATGTGCCGGGCGCTCATAACGCCGCTTGCGCCCGTAAGATCATGTCGAACCTGGCGCGCCGGGCATACCGCCGTCCTGTAACGGCGCCGGAAGTCGACCGTCTGGTGGAACTGGTGGCCGACACGCAGAAGCGCGGCCATTCGCTGGAGGACGGGGTCAGTCTGGCTCTCGAAGCGTTGCTGGTATCGCCGGATTTCCTGTTTCGGGTGGAGAGAGATCCGGACAACCTCGCACCCGGGACCTCGCATCCCATCAGCCAGTATGAACTGGCCACGCGCCTCTCTTACTTTCTGTGGAGCAGCATGCCGGACGATGAGTTGCTGCACCTCGCCGACCAGGGCGCCCTGCGTGGGCCGGCCGTTCTCGACGCGCAGGTCCGGCGCATGCTGAAGGACCCGAAATCGAAAGCGCTGGTCGATAACTTCGGAGGCCAGTGGTTACAGTTCCGCAATCTCGAATCCGTCAAACCGGATCTCGACGCGTTTCCCGATTTCGAAGATTATCTGCGTATGTCGATGCAGCAGGAAACCGAGATGTTCTTCGCCAATATCATTCATGAAGACCGGAGCATTCTCGACTTCATCGACGGAAAGTACACTTTCCTGAACGAGCGACTCGCCACGCTATACCGAATCCCGGGAGTGAAAGGCCCTGAATTCCGCAAAGTGGAGTTGAGCGGCGATGAACGCAGCGGCGTGCTTACCCAGGCAAGTATCCTGACGGTCTCGTCGTACGCCAACCGGACCTCGCCGGTGCTGCGTGGAAAGTGGATTCTCGAAAATATTCTGAACACGCCGCCGCCTCCGCCGCCGCCGAATGTTCCGGCGCTCGAGGCATCGGCGTCGGAGGCCACGGCTTCGCTGCGCCAGATGCTGGAGAAACACAGAGCGAACGCGGTCTGCGCTTCCTGCCACTCGCGCATGGACCCGCTGGGATTCGCGCTGGAGAACTACGACGCAATTGGCGCCTGGCGCACGCAGGACGGGAAGGTGGAAATTGACTCGAGCGGAACCCTTCCGAGCGGCAAATCCTTCCACGGGCCGCAGGAGTTAAAGGCTATTCTCAAAAGCCAGAGCGGCCAATTCACCGAATGCATGACGGAGAAATTGCTCACCTACGCGATAGGCCGCGGGGTGGAGCCTTACGACCAGAAGACCGTGAAGGCAATTGCCGGTCAGGTGGAGGCGAATCAGTACCGGTTCTCGGCGCTGGTTCTCGAAATCGTTAAGAGCCTGCCATTCCAGATGCGCAGAGCGGATAGAGGAAAAACATGATCGTTACAGGAAAAAGTCTTTCACGGCGCACCCTGCTGCGGGGTGTCGGGACCGCCATTGCGCTTCCCATGCTTGATGCGATGATACCCGCCTGCGCCGCGCCCAGCCGCGTAAAAGCCGGCAAGATGCCCGTGCGCCTCTCGGTGGCTTACGTTCCCAATGGCATGGTCATGGATAACTGGACTCCGAAGAGCGTGGGGACGGGATTCGAGTTCACGCCGATCCTGAAGCCGCTCGAACCGTTCCGAGAACAGACGATGGTGCTCTCCGGTCTGGCACTGCATAACGGCAACGAACTGGGCGACGGCGGCGGCGACCATGCCCGCGCCGGCGCGAGTTTCCTCACCGGTGTGCATCCGCGTAAAACCATGGGCGCCGATATCCATAACGGCGTCTCGGTCGACCAGGTGGCGGCACAGGCGGTGGGCGGGGATACGCGCTTCCCGTCGATCGAACTGGGCTGCGACGACATGCGCACGACCGGCAACTGCGACACCGGGTACAGTTGCGCCTATACCAACAGTCTGGCTTGGCGCACGCCTACCACGCCTCTGCCGCCGGAGAATAATCCCCGCGCCGTGTTCGAGCGCCTTTTCGGTTCCCTCGATACCAATCTCGATCCCGCGGCGCGGGCGGAGCTCAGCATGGAGCGCAAGAGCGTTCTCGACTATGTGAACGAGCGAACCGCGAAGCTGGTGGGGAAACTGGGGCCCGCCGACAGGCACAAGATCGACGAATACCTGTTTGCCATCCGTGAGATCGAGAAACGCATCGAGCGCGCCGAGCAGGACAACCTGGAGTTGACCCCCACGATTGAGAAGCCCGATGGTATACCCATCGCCTATGCGGACCATGTGAAGCTCATGTACGACCTGCAGGTAATCGCTTTCCAAGCCGATCTGACGCGGGTCTCGACGCTGATTTATGCGCGCGAGGCCAGTCCCAAAACCTATCCCGAAATTGGAGTTCCGGACGGGCATCATCCAATTTCCCATCATCGGAACGATCCGGTGAATCTTGCCAAGCTTTCAAAGATCAATGTGTTTCATGCGGAGTTGTTCTCCCACTTCATCGCCAAGCTGGCCTCCACGCCCGACGGGGACGGAACGCTGCTGGACCACTCGATGGTCCTTTATGGCAGCGGCCTCAGCGACAGCAATCGTCACATCCATGAGAATTTGCCGATCCTTGTTCTCGGCCGCGGCGATGGCAGCCTGAAACCGGGCAGGCATATTAAGTACGAAAAAGAAACGCCGCTGACTAACCTGTTCCTCACGCTGCTCGACCGGATGGGAGTTCACCCGGAAACCCTGGGCGACAGCAACGGCAAACTGGAACACCTGACGGACCTGTAAAGGATTTCGCCCGCTTGCGCTGACCGTTGCCTTGGCGTCGTTGCACTCGCGCCAGTGTCGGATCCGGCACGCTCTACTACACGCGCATCGGCCGGCCCCGGGGTCCGGCAGTCCGGGTCGCATTTGTGATTTTTCCGATCAAATTCCTGATATAGGTCCTCGCGGCCTGGTGATAGGCTCCCAGACGACTATTGACCGAAGGGGAGGTCAACCTGCCATGAAGCACTCAGGGGCGATACTTTGCACTCTTGTGGCTCTGTGCGCCACACCCGTTTTCAGCCAGACATTCGGGGAAATTACCGGACGCGTATCCGACTCGAGCGGCGGAGCCGTGCCTGGCGCAACCATGACTCTTACCAGCGTCAGCACCAATGCCATTCGCACCACCGATACCACCAGTACCGGCGATTACACGTTTCCATCGGTAGCGCCCGGCTTCTACAATCTCAAGACCGAGCATCAGGGATTTAAATCCGCCACCAGTAACAACCTCGAAGTACAAGTGCAGCAAACCGTTCGTCTCGACGTCTCGCTGCAGGTCGGCCAGGTTTCGGAATCCGTCGAAGTTTCCGCGCAGGCAGATCTCCTGCAGGCCGAGAACGCATCGGTAGGAACCGTCATCGAAAACAAGGGCATCACCGAACTCCCGCTGAACGGGCGCGAGTACCTGAACCTGGTCGCCTTATCGGCCAATGTACAGACCCTCGCGCCGGCCGCCGGACAAGCCGCCAGCCGTGAAGGCGGGGACCGCGCCGCTCAGTCCATTTCCGCCACCGGACAGCGCATCTGGTTCGATTACTTCACCCTCGACGGCGTAAATAATACCGACGTCAATTTCAACTCATACATCGTTCTGCCGTCGATCGACGCAATCCAGGAGTTCAAGGTCCAGACTGGCATTTATCCCGCCGAGTTTGGCCACGCCGCCACCCAGATCAACGTGCTCACCAAGTCCGGCGGCAACGCTTATCACGGCGCTTTGTTCGACTTTGTCCGCAATGACGTTTTCGACGCCATACCGTACGCCTTTACCGCCACGCATCCCCCCAAGTCCCCTTTCAAGTGGAATGACTACGGTTTCGAAATCGACGGGCCGGTCAGTATTCCGAAGGTGTTCAACGGAAAAAACCGGCTCTTCTTCATGGCTAACGACGAATGGAAGAAGCAGCGTCAGAACAGCCAGGGTATTTACACGGTTCCCACCGCCGCCATGTTCACCGGCAACTTCAGCCAGACGGGGGTGAATCCAATCTACGATCCTCTGTCCGGCTCTCCGAGGATGCAGTTTCCCGGCAACGTGATTCCCCCCAGCCGACTCGACCCCACCTCGCAGAAATTCCTCAAGTACTACCCCTCCTCGCTCCTGCCGGGCCTGACCAATAACTTCACGCAACTCAACTCTCTTCCCAACAATCGCGACGGCTTTACCGTACGTATGGACTGGGTGGAATCGTCTAAGTCGCAGTGGTCGGGGCGCTATAGCTGGGGCGACGAGAATCAGTCTTCGACAGGCTTGAGCATCACCGGCAGCAAGATCCTGACCAATTACGACCAGTACCTTGCAACCAACACTCGCACGATCACGCCCAACCTGGTCAACGAAGCCCGCTACGGCTACGACCGGTTCTTTAACTCCATCGGCACCTTGTCCGCGTTTGTCACCGATTCCGTCACCGGCCTGGGAATCCCGGGTCTCACGGCGGGCGCACCCGTCACCTGGGGAGTTCCTAATGTCACGTTTACCGGAGACGGTTTCGCCGGCATCGGCGACAGCAGCGACGGCCCTTACCAGAACAGCAATAATACGCTCGAACTGGTCGATAACGTCACCTGGACTCATGGCCAACACACCCTCCGCTTCGGTGGCGAGTACCAGCGCCAGAACTTCGATCAGATCGGCAATCAGTTCTCGCGCGGCCAGTTCCAGTTCAACCCGGTCGCCACCCAAAGCTCCACCAAGACCGGAGGGGACGCCTTCGCGGACTTCCTTCTCGGCGATATCTACGAGTCGTACGTTGCGGTAGCCGTGGCCGACGCCAACTACCAGCGCAACACCACTGCCGTATTCGTGGACGACACCTGGAAAGTCACCCCGAAACTTACCGTAACCCTCGGCGTTCGCTGGGAACTCACTCCGCCCTGGTACGACACCCTGGGTAACGAATTCACCGTAGCCATTCCCTCCCTGTTGCGCGCACCCAATTCACCGGCCAACCTTTCGCCTTACTTCGTGCGCCAGGGCAATTGCCAGAACCCCTATCAGGGCATCGCCATCTACTGGCCCAATAACAATGCCGTATGCAGTAACGGAGCTTTTCCCGGTGCGCTGATCACCACGGATTACAAGAACTGGGCGCCCCGTGTCGGCATCGCGTATTCGCCCGATTCGAAGACCGTCGTCCGCACCGGCTTTGGCATCTTCTTTAACCAGGACATCGCTAACGGCGTGTTCGACATGTCCCGTAATATTGCAGGCAAAGCCACCCCGGTTGAGAACAATGGCGTCGGTATACCCTGGAGCATGGCAACACCCGCGGCTGCCGGAGGAGGTGGCGCCGTTCCCATTACCAGCCCCTACGCCTTTGTCGACGCCCTGAACCAGAAGACCTCCTACGTTGGCGAGGCCATGCTCAACGTGCAGCGCCAGGTCGGCAACAACTGGAATTTCGAAGCCGGCTATCTTGGTTCCGCCAGCCACCACCTGCAGGGCTTTCAGAACGCCAATCAGGGCTTTCCCTCCGCGGTAGGGAGTCCCGTCTCGCACATCCCGTGGCCCACCTTCGGAGTCATCCAGTTGGTTGCCAACGGCTTCAATGCCAATTACAATTCTCTCGCCGTCAAAGCGACCCGCCGCTTCAGCCAAGGACTAAGCGTAATCAGTTCCTTCACCTGGTCGAAATCCATCGACGACAGCGCCGGCATTCGCGGCCAGGGCAACGACGCCGGACCGCAATACGGATTCTGCTTCGAATGCGACCGCGGCCGCTCCCCCTTCGACGTGGAGAAGCGCTTTGTGACCTCAGTCCTCTACGACCTGCCGGTAGGTAAGAGCAGGTTGCTCAACATCGACAACCGGATTCTGGATACCGTCATCGGCGGCTGGCAATCCGGCGGCATCCTGACTCTGCAAAGCGGCATACCGGGCTCACCCTCCATCGGCGGCATCGATAACGCCCAGACCGACGGTGCGGGAATCGGTGGCGATCGCCCCAATTTCACCGGCGTCAGCCAGTACCTGAGTAACCCCACCGCCGAACGCTACTTCAGCCTGGGAGCTTTCGTCGAAGCTCCGCTGGGCTCCTTCGGCAACGCGGGGCGCGGCTCCATCGAAGGCCCGGACCTCTTTAACATCGATTTTGAGGTGCACAAGGTCTTCAAAATGCCCAAAGAAGGCCACACCCTGCAGTTCCGGCTCGAGACCTTTAACGTTTTGAACCACCCCAACTGGTCCATGCCGAGCCTGAATATTGAAGCCGGCGCGGCACAACCCGGCATGCCCTCGAACGCCGCACATCAAGGCTTCGGCATCGTCAGCGGCACCGCTGTACCGATGCGCCAGATCCAACTCGGCCTGAAGTATTCGTTCTGACCGAAGGCGGGATGTTTCCAGCCCGAGATATCCCGCTCTATCCCTCTTAAGGGTCGGTTGGCAAAATATCTGACGCGCTGTGCGGGCTCCGCATGACCGCATTATACGTGCTTATACGTTCCGGTAATTCCTTGATAAGGCAAGGCTAACTGCATGATCGGGCGTGGCTTGGCAGAAGGTCAACCGTAGAGCACCTAAACGCGGGAGAGAAAACAGATATATAGTGTGTAACGAAGGTCCGGGTCCAGACGACCTCTACTGTAGCTCTGGTTCGATTATAATTCCAAGGGTGTATTAGTCCGTACTATGCAATTGTCAAGGTTGTGCGTTCCCTTTAGTTCGCTCCTGTGTGCCTTCGCGGCCGCATCCGTGGGGAAGGCGGCAACTTCCCCCGCCCCGACGTTCGACACGGCGGTGAAACCGATTCTCGCCAATACCTGCGCCGGGTGCCATAACGATCAAGTCGCTTCCGGGGGCCTGAATCTCAAGCCCTTCCAGACCGCCGATTCGCTGTCGGACCGGGAGCAATGGCAGGCCATTCTGCAGAAGCTCCGCGGCGGAGAAATGCCGCCCAAAGGCATTCCCCGGCCGCCGCAAGCCCAGATCGACGAACTGATCAATTACGTTCAATCCGAGTTCGAGAAGGCCGACGCCGCCATTAAGCCCGATCCCGGTCGAGTGGTTGCGCGCCGCCTGAACCGCACCGAATACACCAACACCATCCGCGATCTGCTGGCGGTCAATTTCCGCGCCGACAAAGATTTCCCGACCGACGACTCGAGCTACGGATTCGACGACATTGCCGAAGCGCTGACCGTATCGCCGATATTGATCGAAAAGTACTTATCGGCGGCCGAAAGGATTGCGTCGGCAGCTATCGGCGTCGATCCACTGCCCAAACCGATCACTTTCACCGGCGTCCGCACCAACCGCTCGCTGCGCCGCCTGAAGGCCAGCACCGCCGCCACCACCTATCGCGTGGACCGGGACGCCGAATACACGGTTGGCGTTCTCTTCACCGGCGATCCGCCCAAAGATAAACCGCTTGGCACGGCCGGATTCTGGGTTGACGGCAAGCTGATGGCGTCCGTTGCCATACCAGCCGCAGCTGCGGGCGCGGACCACACGGCACAAGCGCGCTTCTATGTCGAAACCGGCGAGCACGAGTTCCGCGCGGGCCTGGTCGGCGACACCGCCCCGATTCCCAAACCGGGACCGGCTGGTGCGGGCGGTCCAACCGTGCCGAAGTTCCTCGTGGTCGAATCCATTTCCGTCGACGGGCCTTATCCATCGAAGGTGGAGCGGGCCAGCCGTAAATTGATTCTCATCTGCGATCCGAATACCGGTAACGCCTGTGTAGATCGCATCCTTACCCAGCTTGCCCATCGTGGTTATCGCCGCCCGCCCACCAAGGCCGAAGTGGCTTCTTTGATGCATTTTTATCAACTGGCCCGGCAGCAGGGACAAAGCCCCGACCAGGGGATTCAGCTGGCCATTCAATCCTTGCTGGTTTCCCCCGAATTCCTCTTCCGCATCGAGCGCGAGCCGTCGAAAGGCGCCATCCGCCGCATCTCCGATCACGATCTGGCGTCTCGCCTGAGCTACTTCCTGTGGAGTTCCATGCCGGACGATCACCTGCTGGCGTTGGCAGACTCTGGAAAGCTGCATAATCCCGAGGTGCTGGACGCCGAGGTGACCCGCATGCTGGCCGATCCGAAATCGAGCGCGCTTGCCGAGAACTTTGCCGGGCAGTGGCTGGAAATGCGCAACCTGGATGAGATCCATCCCGACCCTGTGAAATTTCCCAACTGGTCCGACGATCTGCGCGACGCCTTCAAGACCGAAACCAGTATGTTCTTCACCTACGTGCTGCGCGAGAACCGCCCGGTCAGTGACTTCATCGATGCCCGCTACACTTTTGTCAACGAACTGCTCGCCAAACACTACGGGATTCCGAACGTGACGGGCGACCAGTTCCGCAAAGTCAATCTGACCACAGATCAGCGTGGGGGTCTTCTGAGTCAAGGCACCGTCCTCGCTGTGTCCAGCTATCCGACCCGTACTTCGGTGGTGCTGCGCGGAAAATACGTCCTTGAGAATATCCTCGGCACGCCGCCGCCTCCTCCCCCTCCAGATGTCCCGCAACTTGATAACGCCGCCACCGGCGCGACGGCATCCCTCCGGCAGCAGATGGAAACGCATCGTTCGAGCGCCATTTGCGCCTCGTGCCATTCGAAGATGGATGTACTCGGATTCGGCCTCGAAAATTACGATGCCATCGGAGCCTGGCGCACTCAGGACGGCAAGTTCCCGGTCGATTCCAGCGGGACGCTGCCCAATGGAAAATCGTTCACCACTCCCGCCGAGTTGCGCCACTTACTGGTCGCCGACCTGCCGGAGTTCGAGCATTGCCTCGCGGAAAAGATGTTGACGTACGCCTTGGGTCGGGGCCTCGGGCCATCCGATCGCAATACGCTCACGGAAATCGACCACAAGGTGGGCCAGTCCGACTACCGCTTCCAAGCCTTAATCCGCGAAGTGGTGCACAGCATGCCTTTCCAGATGCAGCACGGGGAAGTAATCAAGCAGTCCGAAGCAGCACGGCCAAAGGAGGTCGCAAGCAAATGACAATCACTCGTAAAGCGCTCGCCAGGCGCACGTTTCTTCGCGGGGTAGGTACGGCTATCGGTCTGCCGTTCCTCGATGCCATGGTTCCCGCTCTCTCTTTTGGTAAGGCTGCGGCGGCGCCCGTTCGCACGGCGTTCGTCTACGTGCCGATCGGCGCCATCATGGACCACTGGAACCCGAGCTACACGGGGCAGTTGGGCGAATTGCCCCGCATCCTCAAGCCGATGGAACCGTTCAAGAAGGACATGCTCCTGCTGAGCAACCTGACGCACAATGGCGGCCGTGCTCTGCTCGATGGCGGCGGCGATCACGCCCGTGCCACAGGTGGCTACCTCTCCGGCGTGCAGCCTCGCAAAATTGCCGAGGATTCGTCCTACGGCGACCGACAGGGCAAGGTTACCGCGGCCATCAAGGCTGGCATCACCGCCGATCAGATCATCGCCAACCAGATTGGCAATAAGACGCGGTTTGCTTCGCTCGAAGTCGGCATGGAAGATTCGCAGCAGGCCGGCAACTGCGATTCCGGCTACTCCTGCGCGTATACCAACAATCTGGCCTGGAGGAGCGACACGCAACCGATGCCGCCGATCCTCGATCCTCGTGCCCTCTTCGAACGGCTGTTCGGCGACGACGGCGATTTGACACCGGAGGCGCGCGACCGCCGCAATCTTTATCGCCGCAGCATCCTCGACTACGTTACCGAGGATTCGAAGAAGCTCGAAGGCCGCCTCGGACCGTCCGACCGCGCCAAGCTCGATCAATACATGACGTCGGTGCGCGAAGTGGAACAGCGCATCGAGAAGAATGAAAAGGATAACCGGCGTGTCGACCCCGGTATGGAAAAACCCGGCGGCACGCCCGGCGATTTTGCGGAGCATTTTAAGCTGCAGTCGGATATGATCACTATCGCCTTCCAGGCAGATCTGACGCGGACGGTTACTTTCCTCGTCGGACGCGAAGGCAGCAACCGCGCGTATCGGGAGATCGGCGTTCCCGAGGGGCACCACAACCTGACGCATCACCGCAATAATCCGGAAATGATCGAGCGCGTGGCGCAGATCAACTGCTATCACATGCGGACTTTCGCCGCCTGGATCGAGAAGATGAAGGCGCATCAGGAAGGCGACGGCAGCTTGCTCGACAACTGTATGATCGTCTACGGCTCGGGTATTTCCGATGGCAACCGCCATACCCACGAAGATCTGCCCACCCTGATTCTCGGCAACGGCGGCGGATATCTGAAGACCGGACGGCGCGTTATCTACCGCCGCGAGACCCCCATCTGCAACCTCTATCTCACAATGATGGAAGGCATGGGTGTTCACCAGGATACCTTCGGCGACGCCACCGGGCATTTGCCGGAACTGACGGCATAAGGTTCTTCCGGCACTCAGGCGTTGACAAAGTTGTACATAGTTTGGCTTTCCAAATGCAGCAGCGGGAAGTATTATTGAAGCAGTCCGAAGTAACACGGCCAAAGGAGGTCGCAAGCAAATGACAATCACTCGTAAGGCGCTGGGCAGGCGCACTTTTCTTCGCGGAGTGGGTACGGCTGTCGGTCTGCCGTTCCTCGATGCCATGGTCCCTGCGCTCTCTTTTGGTAAGGCTGCGACGCCTCCGGTTCGCACGGCATTCGTCTACGTGCCGATCGGCGCCATCATGGACCACTGGAACCCGAGCTATACCGGGCAGCTGGGCGAATTGCCACGCATCCTGAAGCCGATGGAGCCGTTCAAGAAGGACATGCTCCTGCTGAGCAACCTGACGCACAATGGCGGACGCGCTCTGCTCGATGGCGGCGGCGACCATGCCCGCGCCACCGGTGGCTATCTCTCGGGCGTGCAACCCAGGAAGAACGCTTCGGACGCCTCCTTCACCAACGCGGCAGCCATCAAGGCCGGCATCACCGCCGATCAGGTGATTGCCAATCAGATTGGCAGCAAGACGCGGTTTGCCTCGCTCGAAGTCGGCATGGAAGATTCGCAACAGGCCGGTAACTGCGATTCCGGTTACTCCTGCGCCTACACTAACAACCTCGCGTGGCGAAGCGACTCTCAGCCGATGCCTCCCATCCTCGATCCGCGCGCGCTGTTTGAACGCATGTTCGGTGACGATGGCGATCTGAGCCAGCAGGCCCGCGACCGCCGTAATCTTTATCGCCGCAGCATTCTCGATTACGTTACCGAGGATTCGAAGAAGCTCGAAAGCCGCCTCGGCCCCTCCGACCGCGCCAAGCTCGATCAATACATGACGTCGGTGCGGGAAGTGGAAGTCCGCATCGAGAAGAACGAAAAGAACAATCAGCATGTCGATCCCGGCATGGAGAAGCCCGGCGGCACTCCCGGCGACTTCGCCGAACACTTCAAGCTGCAGTCGGATATGATCACCATCGCCTTCCAGGCCGATCTGACGCGCACCGTTACTTTCCTCGTCGGACGCGAAGGCAGCAACCGCGCGTATCGCGAAATCGGCGTTCCCGAAGGGCATCACAACCTGACGCATCACCGCAACAATCCGGAGATGATTGAGCGCGTCGCGCAGATCAACTGCTACCATATGCGCACCTTCGCCGCCTGGATGGAAAAGATGAAGGCGCATCAGGAAGGCGACGGCAGCTTGCTCGACAACTGCATGATCGTCTACGGCTCGGGCATTTCGGACGGCAATCGCCATACCCACGAAGATCTGCCTACCCTGATCCTCGGCAGCGGCGGCGGATATCTGAAGACCGGACGGCGCGTTATCTACCGCCGCGAGACCCCCATCTGCAACCTCTATCTCACAATGATGGAAGGCATGGGTGTTCACCAGGATACCTTCGGCGACGCCACCGGGCACCTGCCGGAATTGACGGCATAAGTAAGAAGGAAACTCCGTGCAGCCCAGACAAACCGAAAAACCAGTCGTCGGCATCGTCTACGATACGGCTCTTAACCGTGTCGACGATGCCTTGGCAATGGCGCTCCTTTATGGCCTCGACGGCAAGAAAGAGGAGCGCTTCGTCAGCGTCAGTATCAGCCGGAACAACGTCAAAGCGGCCATCTATTCGGACGTCATTGGACGTTTCTATGCCGGCGCGGTGTCTGGCGCTATCGGCTTCAATGGCCGCACGCTGCCCATCGGCATGGCCGATTCCAGCGCGCTCAAGGAAGATCTGCCCTTCTTCACCAAACCGCTCGACAAGACTCTGCTCGACGGTAAGCCGGCTTATACGAGCGACATCAAAACCGATCTCGATACGGGCGATGTGGCTGCGGTGATCCGTAACGCGCTCACCGCACAATGGGACCAGAACACCATCGTGGTGGTGAGTGGACCGGCTTCGAATTTGGCCCACACCCTGACCATGAGCCCGGTCGCCAAAGACTGGATTCAGCGCAAGGTCAAGCTGCTGGTATTCACCGGCGGCCGATTCCCGGACGGTCCCGCCGAAGCTAACATTAAAGCCGACATCGACAGCGCCCGCAAGCTGTTCGCGGAATGGCCCACGCCGATTGTGGCGTGCGGCGCCGAGATGGACGGACTGATCTCTTATCCCGCCTCCAGTATCGAGAAGGACTTTGCCTGGTCGGCCGACCATCCGGTGGCCGATGCCTACCGGGCTGGGGGCACCATGCCCTACGACGCACCGCTCTGGGCAATGAATGCCTCGCTCTATGCCGGGCGTCCGCAGGAAGGCTATTTCAAGTTGTCGGAGCCGGGCACCATTACCGTTCTCGACGACGGACGCACTAAATTTACCGCCTCCGCCAACGGCAAGCATCGCTACATGATTTTCGATCCGGCGCAGAAAGACCGCATTCTCAAGACCTACACCGAGATCGCGAGTGCCAAGCCAGTGCCCAAGCCGCAGCGCATCCCGGGCTTCAACAAGCCGCCCGCCAAAAAGGCCGCCGAGGAAAAAGATAAGGCTCAACCGGATAAGCCGGAAGAAGCCAAACCCTAGCCATCAATGTGGGCCAGGCGCTTCCGCCTGTCCAGTTTCTGCTGTCTACGTATCCAAAGATTGACAGGCCGAAGGCCTATCCTACATCCACCGAACTTCCCTCCTTCCACTTGCGTAACATCAAATGGAAGGAGACGTCCGGCATGCTCAAGTTTCTCGTCTGGTGCATCCTGCTGGCGATTTGCTGGCCTCTGGCGCTCATCGCTCTGCTGCTTTACCCCATCGTATGGCTGCTGCTGCTGCCGTTCCGCGTCGTGGGAATCGCCGTCGGATCGGCTCTGGCGCTGGTCTGGCTGCTTGTGATGCTGCCTGCCCGGATTCTTCGCGAAATTGTCTGACCTGAGGAGGCCAAAAATGGAAACGATCAAAACGGTTTTCGAGGAGATTAAGGTCTTAGGGCACGAACTTGCCGACAAGGTGAAGAGCCTGATCCACGAAGGCAACGTGCGCCGCATCATCATCAAGGACGAAGCGGGACACACCTTCGTCGAGATCCCCGTTACCGTCGCCGCGGTCGGAGCCGTGTTGGCGCCCGTCGTCGCCGCAGTAGGCGCAATTGCCGCCATGGCCGCCAAGTTCACTATCGTGGTGGAAAAAGCGGCGCCGCAAGACCCCCCAGCGGCGCCGTAAAGACCCCCACTGCCTCACCCCTACTTCACGAAAATATAAACATTCTGCACGTTTCCCGAGAATATGTTCTCGGTGGAAACGCCGCCCACCGACACCGCCACGCTGATCTGACCCACCGGCAATCCAGCCGGAACCGTAGTCTGGATCTCCAACACGCCAGCCACGTCCTTCGGCGCGGTGGACGCTGAAGTTACCGGCGCGGAAGTCGTGTTGAACACTACCGACACCGGAGCCACCGGAACGCGGCTCATATCCGTCTCCGTCATCCCATCCGTCGATCCCGGAGCGGTAACGCCCTCACCGGTGGCAAACAGTGTGATCATAGACCCGCGAACCGCCGGATTGGTTGAAGAGTTTACGCTGCCATCCGCATTGAGCGCCACCGCCTGGCCCGACCCACTGAAATTAATAGTGAAAATCCCCGGTGAAACCGGCTGCACCGGCATCGAAACAGCAGGGGTCGTCTGTCCGCCGGTCTTCAGCACAACGCTGGCCGTGGTGGCGCCGGCGATCTCATAAGGTATCTGGATATTGGTCTGCGACCCGCTGGTGTAGAGGATCGGCGCGGCGACTCCGTTTACCGTCACCGTGGCGCCTCCCAAAGTGGTAGCGAGAGCCGGAGTGGCCGGCGGAATCGTCGCCGCCACCGAAGGCGAAGGCCCAACCGTCTGACCGGTTATCTCCACAATTTCGCCGGGCGCCAGCGGGAGCGATATCTGGCTGGCCGCATTCACGATTGTCTGGATCGCCGCCGGTGGCGCCAGGCTGCCGAACTGACCGCGCATCACCGACGAGCCGTTGGGAACGCCCTGCCGTGAAATAGAGGGTCTTCACGTCACCGCCGCGTGCGCCGCCGACGCCAAACACCAGCGCCCACAATCCGGAGATGGTAATCGGATTCCCGTTCACGTCCTGCAAAGTGCCAAGCTGCGCGCCCGTGGTCAGATTGAACGCGTTGACCCTGCCATCCCCGAAATTACCCACCAGCAGAGCGCCGCCGAACGCGCCCCAGACCGGCGGAGCGATGGCCACTCCCCAGGGTGAGTTGAGCGCGCCGCCCGAAATCAGATGCGTCAGCAGATTCCCGTTCAGATCGAAGACAGAAACGTAGCCATTGCCCGCGCCCCCGACGTCGAGGAACTTATTGGCATCCTGTTTGGCCCAGGTCACATACAGGCTGTTGTTCAGATTCCAGATGTTAAACGGAGCGAATCCAGAGGGCACGGCGGGATCGCTGAAACTGCCTGCCAGGGTGGTGGGTGCCCACGAAGCGTTAAACACGTCGATCTTGCCCGACCGGAAGTTGGCCGCGTACAGCGTGGGACCGGCAGCGCTCATGCCGATGGCAAGGCCTTTATAAACCGCTTTGAGCGCGGAGTTGTCGATCTGAATGAACGCCGGCGAGCCGCCGTTCCACGCCGAAATAGTGCCGTCATCCGTAGCGAAGATGAAGGACGCCCCCTTGCCATTCGACGGAAGCACGAAAGAAGGAGGCGTCGTCGTAATCGAATTGACGATCCCGGTTGGCCGGCCCGAGAGATCCGGCGGGTGACGCGGATCCCGGCGGAATCACCGCCACGGTCGCGCTCACTACGCCCGCCGCGCTGTAGACCGTGGATTTACCAGAAAGATGATCCGACACCCAGAAATTCGAGGCCGAGATTCCCCAGGGATCCATCAGATTCGGATCCACGCTGGCGCTTCCACTGGCCACATTGGAAACCAGCACTGTTTGCAGATACGTATTCGCGTTCGGCGTTTGCGCCTCGATCGCACGCGTCGCACCCAGCGTCATGGCCAGTGCGATTGCGACTTGCTTCGCTGTTTTCATTTCACCCTCAGCAGACAGCTTGTCGCTATTCAGCCCGTACGATGTGGTCGAGTTGTAAAACTCCTGTAAATATGCGTGCTGTCTTGGTGGGGCAGATTTCCGATCTGCCCTCGGCCTGGGCTTGCGGCCCAGAAGAGGCGATGAAAATCGATCGCATCCGGCCGATTGGTAATCGGTCCTCTACGGGCGGGCACCAATCTGCGGGACCGACGACAATATGTTTTCGAGGGTTCCCATGAATTCTGCCCGGAAGAGCCGAGGGCAGATCGGAAATCTGCCCCACCAGGCACCCTCACCCGGGCTGACAAGGGAGCCGCAAACGAAACCGCGCCCCCGACGACGCCGTCTCTTCCGCCCAGAGATCGCCCCCATGGTCGAGCAGCGTCTGCCGCGAAAGCGCCAGACCCAGGCCCAGACCGTTTTTCCCCTCGGAAACGAAAGGCTGAAACAGATGCTTGCGCACCGATTCCGGAATCCCCGGACCCGTATCGTCCACCCGGATCAGCACCGAATCTCCGTTGCGTTCCGCGCGTATCTCCACGCATCCGCCCGTGGGCATGGCCTCCAGCGCATTACCGATCAGATTCAAAAACACCCGCTCGATGCGCGCGCGTTCCAGAGGAAGCTCAATCGAAGGATCGATCGCCGCATCGATTCTGACACTGCGCTGCTCCGCCGGGATGGCCTGCGTATCCGACGCGGCGGCGATCACCTCGCTCAGGCGGCACATCTCCGGCGCCTGCGTGCGGCCGCGCGAAACATCCACCAACTCCTGCAGCAGCTCGTTGATGGCGCGCGAAGACCGGTAGATATTGCCCGCCACGCGCTGCAGCTGAGCGTCGCTCAAATGGCCGTCGACAATCATCTCGGCGCCCCCGTAAATGGATGCCAGCGGATTGCGCAGGTCATGCACGATCGAACTCGATAACCTGCCGATGGTGGAGATGCGCTCCTGCCGGATGAGCTCTTCGCGGGCCTGCTGAATGGACCCGCACATCGCATTGAAGGTACGCGCCAGCCGCCCGAGCTCATCGTTGCCGCTATCGGGAACACGCGTCCCGTATTCCTGCCGGGCAATCAGAGCGGCCGCTTCATCAAGTTGCCGGATCGGCTTCAATATGCGATGCGCGAAGAAGCCGCTTAACGCGAGCCCACCCAGAATCGCCGCGGCCCAAACCAGCACCAGTTTGCGCAGCAGTGCATCCATGTCGCGGCGTATCGAGTCGAACGTTCGCACAGTCAGCAGATCGCCCACTGGAGCGCCCTCGATATTGCGCAGCGTGCTTCCCAGCACCGCAAATTCCCCACCCGGCAGGTTGAGCGACTGCAGATTCGGCGTCCGGCGATACTGTGCGGCGATGCGCGCAGCTTCGTCAGCCGGCAGCGTTGACACCACCGCGCCCCCATTGGCGAGAAACACAAAGTCGCTGCCCGCGGTCTGTTTCTTAAGGTCGCGCGCCACTGAATCGTCGATGGGAAAGCCGGCGACGAGGACATCGAGCAGCCCCGGCGCGTCCGGCGTCTGCACGTAAACCGGAGTCACCACCAGCTCATACAAGCGCCCATTCTCCACCGCAAAGCCGTCCGTCTGCGCGGGGAAACGCGGCGCCGCCGCACGCACTACATCCAGCTGATTCCCCAGCACCTCTCCGCCACCCAGCGACGCGATCGTCTCTCCCCGCGGGTCCGTCACCAGGAACAGCGCATTCGATTGCGAGACCTTCGACCACACCTCGGCCGCCGTATCTTTAATGGTTGCCCGATCGTTGGTTTGAAAAGCCGCCCGCACATCGGGCATGCCGCTGAGCACGAGGCTCACCGAGCGCAACGTGGCCGCGCGCGATCGCCACAACGATTCGTAAGCGCCGAAGCTGCTCCGCAACTCGCTCTGTAAGTTCCGCAACAGGACCGACCGCGTCTGATCGCGCGCGAACCATCCCGCCAGCGCCAGCAGCAGCGTAATGGCGATCGATGTCGAGAGCAGGAATTTCCAGAACAGCGACAATTGCCTCGGGCGCGCGGAGCTCACAATCAATTCCTCCCGGCCGGATAAAAAACCTGATCGTCCGACGACGGCGCATAGTCGTGGCCATATTTATTCTTGTGGGGCGCCACCAGATAACCGGCTTCGGAAACCGTAATCGGAGGCAGGCGCAATCCCGATTCCGTCACCGTAATGCGCCGCGCCAATTCGGCCAGTTCCTGCTCTGTCGCCCGTTCGTGAAAGATGCTGAGGTCGTAATCGCCGGGCGGAACATCCGTTGCAAAGGAACCGTCCTTCGCGGTCTTGGCGAAATAAGGCGTGTTGAGCACCAGAATGATTGCGCTCATGGCCGGGTGGATGTTGCAGAAGACGCGCAGCACGCCAGGTCTGGTGAGACGTACCGCGCGCGAGGTTCCCGGAGGATAGAGCCCGATATCGAAAATCTGGCCGTTATAGCTCGAAAAAGCGTTGTGGAAAATGGGATCGGAATTGGGAAAATCCACCGTGGCGCCGGTCGTCACGGGCAGAATGTGCGGCATGAACATCTTGCCCTTCTGCAGCATCGTCGCGTGTTTTCCCGGCAGCGCCGAAACCGGGGCGCCCGCCGGCTGCACGGAAATCACCACGTCTGAAAAATCCTTCCGCTTGTTCACGGCATCGACGCGCGAATCGCGCAGCACTACGGTGCCCGCGAGGCTCGCCCCGAACGCAGCCGAGACAATAAGGCTAGAACAAGTAAGCGAGCGCCAGATCATAGTGGTTGTTCAATCGCAGCAGCGAGCCCAGGTACTCCGTCCGTGTTTGCGAGGCTTCGAGCGCCGCCACCACATTCGGAGCCAGCTTGTACATCACGTTCCCCGCATACAGAAAATTCCGCTGGACGCCGGTGGGCGCGATGTCCGACGCGCGATTGTACTGCTCGCCCGCGTAAACGTGGAAGGAAACGCGCGGCGCCGGGAACAGCGCGATCTGTCCCCACTCGCCATGGCTGTGAACCGGAATCAAGGCGTACTCCGGCAGTATTGAAAATCCCGGCAGCGCACCCAAACCGGCGACGTCCTGGCCATTGAAAGCCTCGCCTGAAAATTCAAACAGCGGAGACGGCCGCACAAGCCAATCGAGCGAAGCGATCTTCGACTGTACCGATTGCCCTGCAACATGTGTCGCACCAACGCTGAATCCCGGCGCGATTTCGAATCGCCGGCGATCATTGCCATGGAAGAATTCAAACCGCCCCTGGTAAGCCGGGCGCGATCGTTCGAGCGTTCCTGAGTAAGCCGCCGGCAATGTCGCGCTGTACGTTTCGGTCGTCTCATACACGCCAGCCTGCGCCTTCAGCCCACTCTCTTCGCCAAACGAAAAGCGCTGTTCCACGCGCACTTGCGGATTCCAGTCCCAAAGATTCCCAGCCCCGGTCAACGGCGAAACACCTACCTGCGCAAACGACGACGGATCGCGAGGCGAAATAATCGGCTTGTCCTGGCCCACGCTGAACGTCGTATTCTTCCAGCTCAGATCGAGCGTGGCGGTGCGTATGCGCAGCAGATTGTTGCCCGGAGCCGAAGTGCCGCCGAAGAAATCCATGTAGAGCGAGCCACTGGCTTTGCCGCCTGCGAAAAGCTCGGGCCCGTTGAATTTCAGGCCCAAAATAGTCTGTCTAACCGACGCGCCATCCGTCGCCGCGCCTGCAATCGCACTCGCTGTTTCCGGATACTCGGCGCCCCCGCTGCTCCGGCCGTTTTCGAATGCATTGAACAGCAGCATGCCCGTGAGTGAAACCGGAAAGCGCTGCGACGCCGCAATCTTCGATTGATCGAGGTCGGCAGTCCGGCTCTCTACCACGCCCAGTCTTTCTTCGGTTGAGGGCGCCGCGGGCTGGTCGGGACTTCGCGCCGCCTTCAGCTCGTCGCGCAAATCGTGAATCTCCTCGAGCAGCTTGTGGTTTTCATCTTCCAGCTTGTCCAGGCGATCGAGGATCTTCTGCATATCGGAGGCAGTCTGCGGCGCGGCCGCATGCGGCATCGCCATCGCCAGCCAACACACCCCAAGGGATTTCATCAGCATAATAATTGCTCCAGTTTTCTGCGCACGGCGGAGGGGGAGTATGGTTTGGGAAAGAAGGCATCGGCGCCCTGCGCCAGCGCACGTTCCGAAAGCCGCGGATCGCTGTCGCCGCTGATCAGCAAAATCGGCAGCCGTGCAAATCGCGGCTCGGCGCGCAGATGCCGGATCAGATCCAGACCATCGCCTCCCGGTCCGGCGTTGTGAGCCAGATTCAGATCGGTGACGATCGCCGCAATCTCGCCGTGGCACTCATGCAGCATCGCCAGCGCGGCGCGTGGACTGTGTATGCTGCGCACCTCAACTCCCGGTATCAGTTCCAGGGCGATCTGCAGCGTCTCCGCGCACGTTTCGCTGTCTTCGACAATCAGAACCAGTCTGGGCATGGCGTCCGGCTTACGGCAGAAAGCGGTACCCCACTTTGTGCAGCGTCAGGAAATGCCGCGGGCAATTAGGATCCGCTTCGAGCTTCTGCCGCAGCCGCACCACATGCGCATCCACCGTCCGCGTGTTGGGAAACGATTCATAACCCCACACCGAGTTGAGAATCATATCGCGTGACAGCGGGCGATCTGGATTCTGCAGGAAAAAGGTCAACAGGTTATATTCCGCCGGCGTAAACTTCACCTCGTGGCCGCGTCGCATCACGATCCTGCGCTCGATATCCACCTGCGTATCGGCGAAGGAGACCACGCGCTCCTGCTCGCCCGGCGCACGCCGCAGCACCGCACGAATGCGCGCCAACAATTCCCGCGTCCCGAACGGCTTCACCACATAATCGTCGGCGCCGATTTCGAGCAACAGTACTTTGTCGATCTCTTCTCCGATTGCGCTCAACACAATGATGGGTGTCTGGATCCCGGTATTGCGCAGGCGTTTGCAGATCTCCACGCCGCTCAGATCGGGCAGTCGGAGGTCGGCCAGAATCAGCGCGGGCTTGCCGAGAATCGCCTGGTCGAGGCCCGTCTTTCCATCGGCCGCAAGGATGGCGCGGAATCCTTCCCGTTCGAGAAGCACGCCGATGGTGTCCCGCAGGTTTTCATCGTCGTCAATTACGAGGATCGTTTGCATCGGCATGGCGATTCTAACCTAAACTGACGACACTGCGCGCGTCACTGCCTCACCCGGCAGGGAATTTTACAACTCTTTTACAAGCGAAAAAGGTCAACTACTGCCTATAATATTTCAGGATCGGGGGTCTTTCACGATAACGCGATGGACGGCACTACTGTTCTTGCCGCTGCTGCTGCATGGACAGACAACTCCGCAGCCACCCAATCGTTACGTCGGCGGCGAAGTGTGCAAGACGTGTCACCCCGACGTATGGCTGAACTTCTACAAAAACCCGCACTATAAATCCGTCGCCTCCGGCAAAGAGACCCCAGCGAAGACCGGCTGCGAGGGATGCCATGGGCCGGGCGGCGATCACGTCGCGGCGCATGGAGGTAAGGCCACCATCGGTGCGTTCTCAAACTTCACGCCCGCGCAAACGCTCGAGACCTGTCTCGGCTGCCACTCGAAGGACGTGCCGCGCGCCAACATCCGGCGCTTCGCCGCATACACAGGCCGACGTCGTATGCACCAACTGCCACTCGATTCACCAGCCCGCCACACCGAAGTTCCTGCTCGCCAAAGTGCAGCGCGAACTCTGCTATTCCTGCCATGCCGAAGAGCGCGCGCAGTTCGAAATGCCCTCTAAGCATCGCGTGAACGAAGGCGCGGTGCAGTGCAGCGACTGTCATAATCCGCACGGATCTTCGGCCAGCCCGTCGCGCATGGGAGGCAGTTCCGCCATGCTGCAGCCCGCGTTCGACAACGAAGAGCCCTGCCTCAAATGCCACGTGGATAAGCGCGGCCCCTTCGTCTTCGAACACGCCAGCGTGCGCGTGGAAGGCTGTGAAGCCTGCCATGTTCCCCATGGATCGATGAATGCGAAGCTGCTGACGCGGCCTGTGCTATCGACCATCTGCCTCGAATGCCACAACGGCGCGGGAACTTTTGGGCGCGAAAACACGGGCGTCTTCCTGACCCCCGCCACGCATAATCTGCTGGATCCGAAATACCAGCACTGCACCCTGTGTCACGTGCGGATCCATGGATCGAACAGCGATCCCACCTTCCTGCGATGAGAATCCACATCCAGTTCGCGATGCTGTTTCTGCCCGCGCTGCTCGCGGCACAGGACACGGTTGCTCCGACAACCGGGGAGAATACGGCGCCGGTGCGCGGCGAAAATGCCGGCAATTACAATGTCGTCCAGTCCTGGGAATTGGGTTACCGCTTTGCCACTGTCGGCGGCGACGACGGCCAATATCGCAGCACCGTCAATTACGGCGACGGCCTACGGCTGCTCGGCAGCAACCTGACCATCAACTCCCGCGACGGCCATGGGCACTGGTTCGATGAGATCGCCCTGACCACGCAGGGGCTTGGCAACGATCCGTATCAATCGGTAACCCTGCGCATTCAGAAGAACGCCTGGTATCGGTACGATTTGCTCTGGCGCTCCAACGACTACTT
Source organism: Terriglobia bacterium (assembly GCA_963719785.1). Classification (GTDB taxonomy): domain Bacteria; phylum Acidobacteriota; class Terriglobia; order Bryobacterales; family Bryobacteraceae; genus BOG-234. The sequence continues at coordinate 836,540 of CAVRCX010000007.1, read as the reverse complement.
CAATCCCGGCCTCATCGTCGCCAATGGCGAGCATCTGGAAGACACCACGCATCAGTGGCAGGATCACGACCTGACCTTGTTCCCGCAAAGCTGGTTTCGGTTGCGCGCCGGTTACAGCCGGACCACGCAGACAGGGCCTGCGCTCTCGACGGTGCAGGAGTTCGATACCCAGGGCGACGCCTTTCCGCTCTTTCAAAACACCCGCCAGCAGTACAACGAATATCGCGCCGGCGCCGATATCGTGCTCAAGAGCTTCCACCTTTCGGTCCTGCATCGCTGGGAGTATTTCAAAGACGATACGACCGATAACCTCACCGCGACTGAGCCGGGCAGCCCAGCCGATCTCTCGCAGCTCACATCGTTCACGCGGGCACAGCCGTATCGCGGCCGAACTCCAGGCTGGCTGGTAAGCCTCTACGGCGAGCGCCAATGGATCGCCGTTAATGGGCGCTTCACCTATGCGGGCGGCCGCGGCGACTTTGTGCAGAATGAATACGCCGTCGGCGCCAACCGCTTCGGGAGTGCGCAGAACGTTCAGACGCTGGTCACCGGCAATGGCGACAGACCGGTCCTCTCAGGAAATCTGAGCTTCACACTGTTCCCCGCCTCGCGGCTGAGCGTTACCAACGACACTTCGGTTTCCAACACGCGCATGACCGGCAACAATGTTTTCGAGCAGTTCAACAACGCGACCTTCACTGCCGAGCAACTTAACTTTCAATTTCTCGGCGTGCTGCTCATCACCAACTCGACTGACCTGAGATATCAGGGTTTCGAAGAAGCTCGACCTGTTCGCAGGCTTCCGCTATTCCGACCGCCAGATCCGTTCCATCGAAGATGCCACCGTGCCCGGTTTCCCGTTTCAGGGGATTAGCGCTCAGCAATCGAACCAGCTCAAAGCCGGAGTCGCCGGGATCAACTGGATGCCCATCCGCGATCTGCGCGTGCATCTCGAGACTGAGGTGGGCAGCGATAATCATCCATTTACGCCGATCAGCCAGGGCAACTATCAGGTCATACGATCGCGCGTTCAGTACCGCAAGAGGCATTACTCTCTGGGCGGCGGCTACCTGGAAAATTACAACAACAACTCGATCGTGATTACGGCCTACAGCTCGCACTCGCGGACTTACACAGCGAATGCGTCGTGGAGTGCGAAGCGCTGGCTATCGATCGACGCTTCTTATTCGAAGCTGCATCTGGACACCATCGGAGGCCTGGCCTTCTTCGAAGGGACTCCTGCGAGGCTGACCAATCAGCCATCGATTTATATCAGCGATATCCACGCGGCCAATCTGGGCCTGCGCTTCCCCGTCACGGCGCGCGCGGATTTCTATGTGGGCTACAACATCACTAAGGATTCGGGACCGACCTTCCCGCTGACCTACCAGACACCCTTGGTGCGGATATCGGTTAAGATCACGCCGAAGCTCAGGTACAATCTCGGCTATCAGTATTACGGCTATTCGGACTTCGTGAGTCAGAGCTACCGCGCGAACACCGGTTACACCAGTTTGCTTTGGTCCTTCTGACGAGCCACAAACGGGCAGATCGGAAATCTGCCCCACCTTATTTATTGAACTGGGATGAACACGTTACCCGGAGTCGTCACGCCGTTAACCATCGCCGACAGAGCCTGATCTCCGCTGCCCACGCCCGCGGGAACCACGAAGTTGAACTGGTACAAGCCAGGATACCCGACGACGCCGTCGAAACTAAGCTGCACGGGAACACCTCCGATGGTGATTTGTGGCGCGGTGATCAGGTTGGCGGTCCCCGAGAGGGGCTGGCCGGCCGTCACCGGGGGGTTAGTCGGCCCGAAACCCACGCCATAAAGGACGAGCGTCTGTCCGGGCTGAACCGGCGTTTCGCCGCTGTTTCCCGCTGGCCCCAACAGAACGGGAACACCGCTCGATGGGTAGACCAGGCCGAGCGCGTGCTTGCCGTCGCCGAGTTGAAGAAACGACGGAGCCTGCGGGGCCAGCGTGACTGTGGATGTGCCGGTTCCGCTTGCGTTGGTTACCGCAACGGTGACGGTACCGGTCGCCGTGTCGTTGGGCGCCTCCACATTGATCTGCCCAGGACTGACATATGAAAGCCAAGCGGGCTTGTTGTTAACGGTTACACCGACGCCGCCCAGGGTAGTCGTATAAGTTCCGGTCCACGATGCCGTGCCGCTCGCCAGATTCTGCCCGTAGATCGATACCCAGGATCCCGGCTGTATGGTATTGACTGCGCTGTACAGGGGCACAACACCGCCGGCGCCGATTGTCGGGGGAGGAGGCGCCGCTGCGGGAGTCAACGTCAGGCTGGATTTGTAGACATTGGTCGGCGACGCTACCGCCGGGTTTCCAATCCCGCAGTTGGCCGCCACATACAGGGTCACCGTGCCGCTGGCCGGTGGCGTCCAGTTAATCGTGTAGGTGAAACTCCCCGAATTGTTGATCGACGCAGTGTAGCCGGTGAACTCGTGCTGGATGTATTCGAAGTTATCCGAGATCTTCGAATTGCACGCGCCGCCCACCCCGGGACCCTGTTCATCCCCGGGATACCCCGGGTTCTGCAGGATGGTGGTGTCGCCACATTGCACGAAGGTATTGTTGTCCGCCGGCATGAAGTCGCCGGCCTGGGTCAGGTTGCCGCTTCCCACGCGGGCCGTCATCTGAAAGCCGTAGGCTTTTTTGGTCGCATCGGAAATCTGCACCAGCAACTGCATGGACTGGCCCGGCGTATACGTGGTGGGAGTAGTACCGTTGGGCAGCAGAATTTTAACTCCACCCGGTCCGGAATTTACCGTGCCCACGTGGCAGCCGGCCGCTACACAAGCGGTCGGTGTATCGAACGGGGCTCCGGTGCTTCCGGGCGGCGGACCGTATTCATATGCCGAGAGACCGAACGGGATCGCCCCGAAAATTAAGGCCAGCTTTGCTAATAAGCGCTTTTTATGATTTGACATGCCTGTACTCCTAACACCGTAGCAGCCCTCGCCACTCGGTGGCAGGCTGAGAAACTGTATGAAAGGCCAAAGGACCCTCATCGACCAGCTTGACGCCATTTCCCCATGGCGAGGTGGCCGGGCCGTAAAATTCCTGTAAAAAGCCCGCCCGGTTAACATGAGAAGTACGGAAACGTTTGTCTCAGGCTTTCCGTATTAAGAGCAGGTCTCGCATGCGCATCCTCATCGACAAACCGGAACCGCTCGCGACGCAACTGTTCATTGAAGGCCGCGTGCGGCGGTGGCGTCCGACGATCCAGTACCTGTCGCAAACCGAGGTGCACGTCTACGCACTGGCTATCGCGGCCAGTGTACTGCTCAGTTTCGTCCCCTTCCTGGTGGTCATGCTGACCCTGGTCCGCGAGGTGTTTCATTCCTTGCCTGCCGAGCGCGCCCTGTTTCTGGCCATACACGACTACTTTCCACGGGATCTGGGCGACACGATAGCGAACGGTATTCGCAACAATATGAACAAGGCCAGCCACGGCCGGTTTCAGATCACCTCCGTGATCCTGCTGTTCTTCACGGCGAACGGAGTGTTTGAGCCGCTCGAGGTTGCGCTGAACCGCGCCTGGGGAGTTGCGTCCAACCGCTCTTATATCAAGAATCAGCTGCTCAGCTTTTTCCTGATTCTACTCTGCGGAGGCTTGGTGCTGGGATCTCTGCTGCTGACTGCGAACAGCGATAATTACGTGAAAGCCGCTTTCCGCCTGAGCTCCTTTCCGGACTGGCTGTCCGTGGTGGTCTTCAAGGCGGCGGCGATTCCGGTCACGATCATGGCGCTGTTTCTCACCTACTGGATCCTTCCCAACCGCCGCGTACCGGTGCGAAGGATATTGCCTGTCGCGGTAATGGTGGGGTTGGCGCTCGAAGTCCTTAAGTACGCGTTTCTGCGCGCCTGGCCCTGGTTGAGCCATAAGTTCGAGAACGAATACTACCCGTTCCAGCAATCGGTTTCGATTATTGTGCTGAGTATGGTGACCTCGCTCCTGATATTGGCCGGGGCGGAGTGGTCGGCGAGAAAGCCGGATGGGGAAACGGCCGAGCTTGCTGAGACCCGCGCGGCTGATTAAGTCGTCATTGGAAGACGGTTGGCTAGGGTTCATCCGAAAATACTCGGGCCGTCGGATGGCCCCCCGTTGTCTTGAGCAGGTTGTCGGGTTCGTTCCGCAAAAAAACATATTTTCATTGCGGGTGGACTGAAGCCCATCATGTTTCGTTTCGAAATTTAACCTCCTGAGGCTGAATTCCGGTTCGTTCGTGTTTTTTTCATCTATTGGACCCTCTTTTGGGTGGCGCTCGATGGGGCAGGCACGCGCGGGGACACCGTGAGTGCAGGGCGTTGCGGTTTTCCGCGCTTCGAAATCGAATTGTGCCGATGTGTTCATATGCGATCCGATCATTACATCGACTCGTGCACTGTTCCCTGGAGATTACGCTTGCGGGATGGCCGCAGTGTTGATTTTACTGAGGTTAGGGTGAATCAAAGATTTTAAAGATTTTTGTGATCGTTGAAAATGCCTTGTCGAGAGTCCGGTAGAGGCAGAAGCCGTTCGGCCGCAGGTTTTGACCATTGGCGCAGCCGCATGGATGACCTTATCCTGGATAAAGCTGGTCTTTTCGTCTACGTGCCGGGTCGGAACCCGGATGACGGGCATCCAATATATAAACGGATGGTCTTCGGGGTATCCGCCGACTACGCAGGAGACGATGACTTACAACGCCAACGGCCAGATGAGTGGGATGAGCTGGAATGTATACACTCCGTACGCGGGGTATTCGACAGTGGGGATCGCGTATTCGTGGCCGGCGGGGGCGAATAATGGACAGATCTCACAGGCGGTGGATACGATCTCGGGGGAGACGATCACGTATCAGTACGATCAGTTGAAACGGCTGACATCGGCGAGTTCGACGCCTAATGCGGGGAGTTCGGTTTCGGCATGGGCGCAGACGTATCAATATGACGGGTTTGGGAATCTGACGGCTAAGGTGCTGAACGGGACTTCGACGCCTATAGCGGTGAATGCGGCGACGAATCAGTTGGCTAATTCGAATTACGATGCGAATGGGAATATGCTGACGGGAGTGGGGGCGACGTTCGCTTACGATACGGCGAATCGGTTGGAATCGGCGACGGAGGTTTCGGGCGGGACGGAGTATTTTGGGTACGCGCCGGATAATAAGCAGGTTTACCGGAATACGGCGGCGGGGTTGGAGGAGGAGACGTTCTACGGGGCTTACGGGGAGAAGCTGTGGAACACGTCGGTTGGGTCGTATCTTTGGTTTGCGGGGCGGCTGATCGTGGATGGGAAGTCCGCGGTGTTTCAGGATCGAGTGGGGACGAACCGGTCGAACGGGCAGTATAATTTCTCGTATCCGTATACGTGTTTTGATGGAATCGCGTGTGGGGCGCGGTACTACCCGTACGGGGATGAGATCACTTCGACGGCGAATGAGCGGACTAAGTTCGGGACTTATTACCGGGATTCGTTTACGAGGGTGGATTATGCCGATCAGCGATGGTATGCGAGTGCTTATGGGCGGTTTATGACCACCGATCCGACCGGGGCGGGGGTTACGTCAAGGGTTCCCGCGAGCTGGAACGTAATTGATTAGCGCCCAAACTCAGCCGGGAGCGGGCTGGTGGCTGATGAGAGCCGTGAGTGAGGTCGCCAGGGCCGAAGGGTTTGTTTTGCGAAAGGTCTGCAGGACGCTGGCGAAGGCTTCGAAAGCTCTGGCTCCCGTTTGAGTCTTCGAACAATGGGAAACCTTACGTGCAATCACTGCCGGCCGGAGGTCCCGTTCGGCCCGATTGTTGGTGGGTTCCACGCCATCTTCGCTGAGGAAGCGCAGCAGGCGCCCGCGGTCCTGCTGAGCGCCGGCCCCGTTCAGCAGTCGCTGATTATCCACATCATGCAGTGTACGGTCGCGCAGGAGGTTGGTGAGTTCGTCATCCAGGGCTTCGGCCTGCCTGCAGTAATCTTTCAGCCCCATTTCCGCACTGCCCGCTGACAACAGGAGCGCACGCCGCAGCACATCTGTTAGTTGACGGGCGAAATGGCGGGCACGCCCGGTCTTCTCCTCCGCCACTTTGGCTGCATTGCGGATCAGGTGCGCCAGACACTTCTGCTGCGCCACGCCTTCCAGTTCCACCGCATCGTAACTCCGTCCCCGGTCGCAGACCATGACGCCGGCGAAATCGGCCGGGATCAACTCCCGCACTTCCTCGTTGCGATGCCGCCGCCGGACCTGATAGACCGACAGCGCGGGATTGACGAATGCCATCAGAAATGCCCCTTCGCCTCCCACCCGCCAGCCGGTATCGTCGGTATGCACAACCGCTTGCTCCCCCACCGAAGCGCGTAAGGCCTTATACCGCTCTCCCACAGCACCTTCAGCCTGTTTCAGCGCGTGCTGCGTGATGGCTCCCTGCGTCAGCCGTACACCGGTCAGATCTTCAACGATGGCAGGTGTCTTCCGTACCGGCACTCCATGCACGTAATGCAGGATATGCGCCAGCGCTTTGACGCGCGGGCCAATCCGATGCGCCGTTGCTCCGTGCTGACCAGCAGCGATGTCGGGATGCCTCCCGCGCACTTTACCGCCGCACTGCCGGCACTGGCGTACTTCCACCGCATAACAGCGCACCTCGGGTTCCGGTTGAGCCGGTACGTCGGTGGTCGAAACCATCTCCCGGCGCACTCTTCCCAGTTCCCCTCCACAATCCGGGCAACATCGTTCGGCCACTGGAACAGCAATCCCTTCCCCGGCCTCAGCCGTTTTCGGCGCGCTGCGGAACCGGAAGAACCCCTGCCCCGGTTTCCGTCCCGGCGCCTTCGGATCTGGCTTGCGCTTGCCTCTGGAGAACGGAGCGGCTCCACCCCGGCGCTTGAGTTCCTCGATCTCCGCCTGTAACCGCTGGTTCACTCGCCGCAGTTCGATGATGATCTGCATCAGTTCTTCCCGGCTGAAATCTTCCAGTTGTTCCAAGACCCAGGATGCACCAGATCCTCGCTCAAATCCAGGACTTTTATATCGAGTTGCTTCTTCACTCGACTCGCTAATCAATTACGCTGGAACCTTTACAGCTATGGCGGTGGCGATCCAGCGAATAACAACGATCCAACTGGAATGTTTCCCTGTGGTTCTGTGGATGCATTTGACGGCGACAACAGCGATGTTTCCCTTGGGTGCGGCTACGCCCTGCCCTTTCCGAATGCGGCTATTATCAAGTATGTTGTTGCGTGCCCTGGGTACGGTATTGGGGTGAGTTATCTGCCTAATCAGACTTGCGCGACGTTCTTCCCCGAACAAAACGCGCCGCCCCCAACGCCGACCTGCGAGCAGACCGAAACCGCATTCGTCTCTTCGTACTTGAGCAAGTATAATTCTCCGCTCGCGGCTTATGCGGGGTGGATTGTCACTCAGAGCGATTTATACGGTATTGACGACCGGTTCATTGTGGCATTGGCTGGCGCCGAGAGCATTTACGGCAAGACCCAGCAGAACTCTCCCACATGGGGTTATTACAACGCATTTAGCAACGCGGCCCATTGTATAGCTTTGAATCCCGCCCCATGCCCGAACCACAGTGACTGTTATGCCATCAACCCTTACGGTAACTACGGGCAGGCTATAACGGACGCTGTCGACCTGCTCACGGGATCGAAGTATTTTGGTAAGGGTTTGGTTACGGTTGGAGCAATCTATAAGAAGTACAATAGGGTTCCAGCAGGCGATTACCTGGCCACGATCTACGCGCAGTTGGTTCCAAACGCCACTGTTAACAACAGTGTCGATTTCTCACGATGCCCATGACTATCTCCTTCTCAAGGCCTTCCTGTCGGAGCACAACCGCCGTCCGTGTAATCCGTGTGCTCATTCTCATCTCTCTAAACGCGCTGTCGTTCGCTCAGATACAGCCAGAGGCAAATGAGGCTGAGGACACTTCCGGCTGGTCTACGTTCGCTAGTCGAGGCGGTTGGAGTATCAGATATCCATCGAATTTGCACATCTCCAGTTGTCGACAGTGTGAAGATCCCACCGCTCCGGAAGTGCCCGTTGCGTTTTCCGAACCATCAGGACAAATCATTGTTATGGTTGAGTCCTTAGCGGACAAAACTGCGGGACTGAGTTCGCGGAAATGGTTGACCGAGATCGCGCACGACACGGTCTTGAGCCCTCCGTTGAGTGAGCAATGGACGTTCGTCGATGGTGCCCAGGCGCTGACTGCCATTAACGGCGCGTCGGGTTCCCTCCAAACTGAGAACATCTATGTGGCTCATGGCCTCAAGACGTTCGCCATTCGCTTTCCGCACATTCGCGACTCCAGCATCCGCTCCCTTTGTCAGCAGATGGCTTCAACGTTCAGGTGGTCAAAGCGCTGAGTAAATAAACGTGGATCAGCGGTGGTATGCGAGCGCGTATGGACGGTTTTTGACGGCGGACCCGTATGCCGGGAGTGCGGCCGGCCGAAATCCTGGAACCTGGAACAGATACGCCTACGTGGGCGGTGACCCCGTCAATGGCTTTGATCCATCGGGGACATGTGCGCTTACCACATATTCGTCCGACGGAAATGGCAACATTTCAGTGAACTGCGTTGATTTCGACGACGGCGGCGGAGGAGGCGGGCATCCTCAATCGGCCACGCTTCAGCCCGTTGATCCGCCTGGTCCGTCATATATAACGCTACGGAGTCTCTTGCGGCAAGCATACCGTGTTGCCATGGCGGATCTCGCGAAGCCAGACTGTGCTGCGTTGTTCATGGGAAGCAACGGATTGCCGCTGCAGGACCCCGTTACGGGTAACGACTTGAGTCCGGCCCGGGTGCTTACAAATATCGTTAATGGGGATCACGCATACGGAAATATAAAATTCGCCAATCTTGGCGACGGTGGAGATGTAGCGACAACTGAGGGCGTTGGGCTCAGTCTTAGTCTGAGCGGCCCTTATTATCAATCGGTGCAAATCACTCTTGACTCGACTATTTGGTCGACCGGCCAGTATAGCGGAATTAACGTGGACGTTAGTACGTTGCTCCATGAACTCGGGCACGCCATTAGTTTCCTGGCTGCCGGATTCGGGGCGCAAGATTCGTTTAAAAACGATACCTTTAGCGATGACGCCAGCGCCGACAATACTCGGAATGTCAAGAGCAAGTGTATCAACTGATGGCCCGCCCTTTTCACTCAGTCGGCGTGTTTATCGCCCTCATAGGCTGGCTGGGTTGTTCTGTGAATGAGGACCGGATGCTCCCTAATCACTATGCCTTAGTGGCTGCATCTAAGGTCCTGGAGGCTGAGCAGGCTTATCATGTGCGTCGTGGGAGCTATGGGACGTTGGAACAGCTTCAACAAGATGGAGACTTAGATTCACAATCCTTCGCTCGGCTCCAATCCGGGGCGACGGGATACGCCTTTCGGCTAAAAGTTTACGAGGGCGGTTACCTGTTCGGGGCGACCGCTGCTGACGCCGAAACGGGTCAATCAAGCCGCGGACGCCAGACCAATAAGTGTTCAGCCAGCTTATAAGATTTAATGAAGGTAAGTTACTGGGCTGAACTCGGATTCGAGCACCAATTATGCGGCGCCTTCTTCGATTGCCACGCAGAGTTACAGCCAGAGCCTGGCTTACAATGCGTGGCTGGGGATTACGCAGACGACGGGCGCTAATGGCGAACAGCTGGCGATGACTTACGATTCGATCGGCAGGCCTTACAGCGGGTTCTCGGCATACGGGGCGGAGACTCGTTACTTCTATACGATCACGCCGCCCTTCACGCAGACTGCGAATGGCCCCAATGGGATCACGACGACGACGCTCGACGGATTGGGGCGGGCGATTCTGGTGGCGCGGGGGGATTCGAACGGCGTGCAGTCATATACGCAAACGGTTTATGCGCCATGCGCTTGTTCGCCTTTGGGTAAGGTGCAGCAGGTTTCGCAGCCTTATGCGCCGGGAGCTTCTACGATCAACTGGACGGTTTACTCTTACGATGGTCTGGGGCGGACGCTGAGTGTGACGCAGCCGGATGGGGTGAGTACGACGACGACCAGCTATGCGAGCAATCAGACTACGGTCACCGATCCGGCGGGGAAGTGGAAGCAGTATACGACCGACTCGCAGGGGAATCTGATTACGGTGGTGGAGCCCGATCCGGCCAATCAGCCGGGTGGAACGCTGACTACTTCGTATACGTACGACTGGATGAACCATGTGACGGGGGTTTCGATGCCGCGGGGTTCGACCACGCAGACGCGGACGTTCGTTTATGACAGTGCGGGGCGGCTGACTTCGGCGACGAATCCGGAGAATGGGACGGTCAGTTACGCCTACAACACGGACAACACGCTGCAGTACAAGCAGGATGCCAAGGGGCAGCAAACGGTTTACACTTACGACAGCCAGAAGCGTGTGACCATGGTGCAGCGGTTTCCGAATGGGCAGAACAGTTATCCTTATGAGGATTACTGTAATCGGGTGACGTACACGTACGATACGAATCCGGTGAATCCGAGCTTTTCGCAGAACAGCTATGGGCGGCTGACGACGGTTCAGTATGGGAGCACCTCTTCGACTAATACGGGCAGCCAATACGGGACGACGTGCGTTTGGGCGCAGAATACGTGGGGCCACACGACGCTGTTCACGGAGAACTATTCCTACCATCCGGCCGGAGCGGTGAGGGCGAAGATGGTGTCGGAGACCGTTCAGTATCCCGGCTGGAATCCCTCCACAACGTCAAACCAGGTGAACTACGTATATAACTACTCGGGGCAGATTTTGCAGGTCACCTACCCGAGTTTATTTCCAGTAACTTTCACTTATGGGTACGATACGATGGGCCGGCCGGTATCGCTGACGGACAACGGCAACTACTGGTCGGCCGGGCAGACGAACTGGGTGCAGAATGTGACATACGATCTGTCTAACCGGATGACCAGCATGCAGGCGATCGCCGGGCAGAGTTACGGGTATCCGTTGTATTCACAGAAGAATATGACCTATAACGCGAACGGCCAGACGACTTCGATCAACTGGGGTTGGAGCAACGGCAACACTCCTCTGACATTCAGCGCGTTGGGGGGCATCACGTATTCTTAAGCGGCGCAGACGAATGGACAGATCACGCAGGCGGTGGATGCGCTTTCGGGAGAGACCATCGCTTATCAATACGATCAGCTGAAGAGGCTGACGTCGGCCAGTTCGACGCCGAATACGGGGAGTTCGGTTTCGCCGTGGACGCAAACGTATCAATATGACGGATTTGGAAATCTGACGGCGAAGGTACTGAACGGGACGGCGACGACGATTGCGGTGAATGCGGCGACCAACCGGCTGGCGAATTCGAATTACGATTTGAATGGGAACATGCTGACGGGAGTGGGGGCGACGTTCACGTACGACGAGGCGAATCGGGTGCAGTCGGCGACGGAGGTTTCGGGTGGGACGGAGTATTTCGGGTATGCGCCGGATAATAAGCTGGTGTACCGGAACACGGCGTCGGGGCAGGAGGAGGAGTTCTTCTACGGGGCTTATGGGGAGAAGTTGCTGTCCTCGGGCAACCCGAGCGTCTGGTTTGCGGGGCAGTTGATCTGGGATGCGGGCAACTGGGTGTTTCAGGACCGTGTGGGGACGGTGCGGGGAGCGACTCTGAATTATTACGGGGCGATGGAGCAGATGGCCCGGTATTACCCGTACGGGGATGAGATCACTTCGACGACGAACGAGCGGACTAAGTTCGGGACTTATTACCGGGATTCGTTTACTGGGGTGGATTATGCGGATCAGCGGTATTATGCGAGCGCGTATGGACGGTTCTTGACCACCGATCCGACCGGGGCGGGGGTTACGTCAAGGGTTCCCGCGAGTTGGAATCTGTACAGCTATGGCGGTGGCGATCCAGCGAATAATAACGACCCTACCGGGATGTTTCCCTGCGGCGCTGTCGACGCGTTTGTGGACGACGGCGATAACTCCGATCTTTCCAACGGGTGCGGCTACGCCCTGCCCTTCCCGAATGCGGCTATTATCAAGTATGTTGTTGCGTGCCCGGGATACGGGATTGGCGTGAGTTTTCTGCCGAACCAGACTTGCGCGACGTTCTTCCCCGAACAAAACGCGCCGCCCCCAACGCCGACCTGCGAGCAGACCGAAACCGCATTCGTCTCTTCGTACTTGAGCAAGTATAATTCTCCGCTCGCGGCTTATGCGGGGTGGATTGTCACTCAGAGCGATTTATACGGTATTGACGACCGGTTCATTGTGGCATTGGCTGGTCGCGAGACGAGCTATGGCACTAATCCTTTATGGAATTCTACTGCCGCAGGTATCTATAACGTGTTCAGCAATAGCCAGCACTGTGCATCTGTCGGAGTTCTCAGTTTTTGTAAGAAGGTTAATCCCTATCCTAGCTATGGAGCGGCAATTAGCGATGTGATCAGCACAATCAGCGCTAGCCCTTATTACCAGGGCTTGCAATCGTCCGACGATATTTATGACGAATACAATTTGGGCGGACCGGGCGGGCCTGACAAACTTCTCGATGTGATTTATGGCGGAACAAAATTGCAGGGTAATTTAGCGAACGTTAGGTTTGCACGTTGTCCTTGACCTAGTGCGTTAATGGGGGACGGAAGAATGGGTATCTTTTCAAACTGTGGGCGCAAGCGGTTTTCACTGCTTGCTCTGTTTGTCTGCGGCGGTCTGTGGTTGTTGAAGGCTGTTGACACAAAGATTTTCGAAAACAAAACGTATTCGTATGCCGTTGATTATCCAAGCGATTGGCATCTGCGAGTTTTAGCGGATAGATTCATGATAGAAAGCTTTCCCCCGAGCGAGGGCACACGGGGCTCGGGGCTGGCCGATGGTGGCGCCGCAATCATCATTATCGTGCCGCAGGAAATCCAACGCGAGTCGAGTGTCCCCTTGAGCCTTGAGGCGTGGGTAAGGATGGGTTCGAAATCCGAGAAAGTGACAAGCACACGTAGTGCGGAGATCGAAACGTCGTCGGGGCGAACTCCGGCAATTGAGCTAACGACGGTATGCTGTGCCGTTTCTCCTCTACAGGAAGCCGTGGAATGGTACTTCCGGATCGATGACCGATACTTCAAGACCACCCTTGTTTATTGGCAGGGCGACCAAAATATTCAAGAACGAGAAGAAACACTAAAGCAGGTTGTCCGCAGTCTACGGGTCATTCGGCCACCAGAAGCTGGATCGCGGAGGTGACACCATTGGAATCTGAAAGTGCGGACACAGATCAGCGGTATTATGCGAGCGCGTATGGAAGGTTTTTGACCGCAGATCCGTACATTGCCAGTGGGGGCCCGAACGATCCAGGGAGTTTCAACCGTTATTCATATACGAGGGGCGATCCGGCAAATCGGCTAGATCCACCGGGAACTTGCGACGTGGACTCGCAAGGTTTCGCGAACTCCGATCCATCTTGCAGCATTTGCGACGACCCGACATACGCCTATCTCTGCCCGTCGGTGTCGGCCGGGTCTCCCGGGGAGTTGGAGCCTGAGGGGGTGCCCTGCGAGGTCTCGGTGGGTAGCCTCTTTTATTACATGGTATCGCCATTGGCGCAGAATACGATTGCCAGCACTGCGATCACTAATTTTCTTAATAACAATTGTCAGAACAAGTGATTCGATGAAAAGAGAATTGATCGCGAATATATCGGGTAGCGGAGCCTGTATTTGCCTGGCTGTATTACTCAGTCGTGGCGTCGCGGCACCGCCGAACAAGGACTACGTGGAGCGTTCGGACCAGCGTGTCCGCGTTAAGATCAGCGGGGTTAGCCCTTCCGCATTGAGTTGTTCCGAGGTGCGAGATATCGCTCGCGAGATCGTACGGGAGTCGCCCGGCAGGCGCCTCTATATAGTGCGGGCGTCGGATGAAAAGGATGGCTGCGGAGATGGCGCGCTTGCCTACCACATCACATACGACAGGATGCTGCTCTTTCGAGCCGAGGCCGAGCGACGGACCGGCACTTGCGGAGAGGCGATAATGACGCCAGCGGGAGATCTGGTTCGGATACGCAGTTCATCGAATGCCGTCACCGAATGCACAACTGGCGCCAATCCGCTGGATGTGACCGTTGGAGCAAAGAAGGTGAAGCTGGTTTGGCTGTTTTACTGGCAACCGCCTCAGACCGCCGTCCACGCCCTTAAAGTTTTTGGCACATACGAGGGGGACTTGAGCCCAGCGGAGGCTGCCGAGGTGTTCAAGGCCGCTGTCGGGCGGTTTCCCGCCGCCTATCTCGAGTTGGATCTCAGGCACGCGCCTTGGTTTCCGTACGACCCGAAGTTTCCGCCTTATTATGTGTTTGGTGGCAACTTCGAGCCTCCCCGTTCCGAGCAAGCGGATCTTCCGCCGATGATCTCTTGCAGCGGGCCTGCGACATCGCCTAGGTGCGAGGTTCATTCGTGGGAGCATTAGGTCTCTACCTTGCTCCAGCCAGGCAGTTCGAATTGCTAAAACGGCAACCGGCGGTATCTGGCGGTGGGCTCGTCGGGAAGGACGGAATGGAGCTACGGGATCTCCCGCGACAACGCATCCGGGGCGACCGCGAATTTTTCTCGTATCCGTATACGTGTTTTGATGGAATCGCGTGTGGGGCGCGGTATTACCCGTATGGGGATGAGATCACTTCGACGCCGAATGAGCGGACTAAGTTCGGGAGTTATTACCGGGATTCGGTTACGGGGGTGGATTATGCGGATCAGCGGTGGTATGCGAGCGCGTATGGGCGGTTCTTGACGCCGGACCCCAGCGGCGCGGGCGCTACGTTGACGGTTCCAGCTAGCTGGGACCTGTACAGTTATGGCGGTGGCGATCCAGTGAATAATTACGATCCAACCGGGATGTATAGCTGCGGGTCCGTTGACGCGTTTGCGGACGACGGCGATGACACCGATGTTTCCAACGGGTGCAGCTACGCGGGCGCGTTCGGTCCTTACTCTTCTGGTATCAGGTACTATGTTCCGTGCCCCGGATATGGAATCGGGGAAAGTTCTTTGCCCAACCAGAGTTGCGCGACATTTTTCCCGGAGGAAGATTCGCCCGGCCTTTACGACCAGCTGGGGCTTGGGACGGTGGTGGCTATTGTGCCTGATGTCGATCGAGCGCACCAACAGCTCATCAATCGAACGAAGGCCGAGCTCAAGAGAGCTCTCGCCAACAACCCAAAATGTCAAACGTGGCTAAAAAGCGGCGTGGCAAATGGTAATCAGGCGACGTTCAATAAGCTGTGGAACATTGTGACCGTGAGCGCGGGCCAATTCATAGGCGGCCAGGTGAATGCTGCTTTTGGGAGCCAGTTGGCAACGTCGCAAATCGAAATAAACACCAATGGAGCGTTTTTTGGGACGAGTCTGGGGGTGGCCTATGTGGGCTCAATGGCAAAGTTTTATGAATTTGATCCAGCCGAATACCGATGCGGCTCGGGAATTTATTCTTTTGCATGAGATGGCTCACTATTTTGCAGTCCCCGGATTCGGGGCTGATGCGGGTAGTGGAAACCCCGCAACAGATGGGAATTTACAAATTCAAGACAACAATCTTCTGCTTCAAAACTGTAGTGGCCTATTTGCCGCCAGGATCGGTTAATGTCCAGCCCGTCTTGGTTTATAGCCCTTATTGTGGGGATATTGCCGTTGGCGACTACGGCGCAAGCTTCCCCTTCCGGCGACTGGGCTGCCTGCATAGTGACTCTCGATCTGCCGACCGACGCGGTAATGGTTCCGTACTCGCCGGGGACAACGACCATCACCGCCCGGCTCACGTTTCAGGCGGATGGCAGCAATAGTTTGCGCCTTGAGGGCGGGGGCGCGAACGCGAGGAACGCGGTTGCCGTCGCATTGGGTTCGTCTAGCTTTCGGGGTAAGCGTTGCGCCGGAAAGTCTTTGACGGTGGTCTTTACGTTCGTCGTGGAGGGAACCCCGACACGGGAATCGTACCCTGCCCGGACGGTCATGGAGCCTCCGAATCACTTTCTTATATACTTTCACCCGCGTTTGCCCATAGAGGAAATCGCCCCGCCTGCTCCTATGCCGCGTCATTAATGGTCCTCGCTCTGCGTTGGAGCGCCTGTTCGCATGCATGGTGCACGGGAGCCGAGAAGAGGTTTGCGGCCGATTTCTGAGTCTCTGCTCACTTCGTGGAGCGAATGTTCAGGGTGAAACCGGGGTGAACCAGAATTGGCCGGTGCGTTCCCAGCTGAGATCGGTTAGCTTACCAGCGGTGAAGTTTTACGGCTGTGCGGTCGAGCACCTTGGCACGCCGTCAACTGAGAGAAAATTGATTCGCCGATGCGCACACTGATTTTTATCCTCGTGCTCCTATCCGCGGGAGCGAATGCGCGCGGGGCCGACTTCTGCGCCTTGACGGTAGACATAGTCAGTCCGGATGGGAGCCCCGCTCTGATGACGTTTGCCAGATTCATCGCGCCAGACGGCAGAGTGGTTCTGGATAAGATTGTGGAGGGGCCGACTTTGCGGATCTGCGATTTCGGTTTTGGCGAGCATAAGCTGGTGCTTTGGCTCTGGAAACTGCTTACCCACTCACCTTTGAGGCTCTGCGGCTCCGACTCGACGAGCCGATTCAAGTGGGATGGAATAGGAAGCACTAGCCAGCAGAACCAGCAGCTCATCGATAGCAAGTTTCCCGGCGCCGGAATGATAATCTGATGACGAGACACAAACGCCCTCTGCTCCGGATTGGTCAATTGGGTCTTTTTGGCGTCATCTGCATTTTGGCCGGTTGCTTTAGCGATGAGGCAAGGCTGATGGGGCACTACCTCAGGTCGATTCGGACAATGCGGTTGATTCAGGCCGCAGAGAGGTCTTACTACCAGTCACGGTCGCGCTATGCGGGTGCAGAGTCCCTCGGAATCTCCGGGCTCCGTGTTCTTGATCCGGGCACAGTTGAGGATCCCATTGAGGGCTACGTGTTTCGAATTGATCTATCGGGCCAGGGATACCAGGTCAGGAGTTGGCCTGCGCTTCATAGCACAAATTTATTTCACTCTTTGTATTCCGACGAGACGGAAGTCATTCGAGCCCACTTTGGGGCGGATTTGGCGACCGCTCGAAGCCCCCGGATTGACGGTGTCGGCCCATAGACCGCCCGATTAGGGTCGGGAGGGTTAACAAACAACCAGCCCCACATTACTACTGGATTACCAGCGGTGAATTTTGACGACTGTGCGATCGAGCGCCTTGACTGCCTAATTTCACGAAATCGATCACCGATTTCATCTGAATCCGATCGGCGATTTCAGAGCTGCCGATCGCCGTCGGAGCGCAGCGACGCTGGACTTTCAGATTGTCGGACGAAGTGATCGATTTGGTCAACCGGAATCTTGCTTCTGCCCTCCCGGAGCGGAGGCCACGCCGGTGAAGACCACGACTTCAGTTTCAATAATAACTGGGGCGCTGAATTCGGCAACGGCGACGGATGGATCGAGCGTGACACTGAATTTCAATTCGAGCACCAATTATGCGCTGCCTTCGTCGATTACGACGCATCAAGGCGGCGGCGATATCTGTCACGATCATGGCGCTGTTTCTCACCTACTGGATCCTTCCCAACCGCCGCGTGCCGGTGCGAAGGATATTGCCTGTCGCGGTAATGGTGGGGTTGGCGCTCGAAGTCCTTAAGTACGCGTTTCTGCGCGCCTGGCCCTGGCTGAGCCATAAGTTCGAGAACGAATACTACCCGTTCCAGCAATCGGTTTCGATTATTGTGCTGAGTATGGTGACCTCGCTCCTGATATTGGCCGGGGCGGAGTGGTCGGCGAGAAAGCCGGATGGGGAAACGGCCGAGATTGCGGAGACCCGCCCGGCTGGTTAGGTCGCCACTCGAAACGGCGAGATCCTGAGCCCGCGTGAATCACTCTGTCGATGACCCGCGCGCAATCCCGCTGCGTCCACAACACTAATAACAACACCGCTCACAGCGGATTTGTGACAGGCCGCGCTAAATTGGTCTGGTGCCCCAGATCCTCGACGGTAGTCGAATCAGAGACCAGATTAAAGCCGAATGCCGTCCGCGCGTCGATCGCATCATCGAGCAGTTCGGGCGTCCGCCAGGTCTGGCCGTGGTGCTGGTCGGCAACAACCCGGCATCCGAAGTTTACGTCCGTGGCAAGACCAAAACTGCCCAGGAACTCGGTATCTACAACGAGACCATCACCCCGGCTCCGTCGATAAGCACCGAAGAACTTCAGAGGCTGATCCGCGCCCTCAACACGCGCCCGGAAATAGACGGCATCCTGGTGCAACTCCCGCTGCCTGCGCAGATCGATTCCCAGAAAGTGCTGCTCACGGTGGCGCCCGAAAAAGACGTGGACGGATTCCACCCATACAACGTAGGCCTGCTGGCAACGGGACGTCCCGGTTTGAGGCCCTGTACGCCCGCCGGAGTGATCCAGATGCTCAACCGCTACGAGATCCCCATCGCCGGGAAAAACGCCGTGGTGGTGGGGCGCAGCGATATCGTGGGCAAGCCCATGTCGCTGATGCTCCTGCAGGAGAACGCCACCGTCACCGTTTGCCACTCGCGCACGCGTGATCTGCCCGCCGTTTGCCGCACGGCTGAGATCCTGGTGGCAGCCATTGGACGCGCCGCCATGATCACGGCGGATTTTATCCAGCCTGGCGCGGTGGTCGTCGACGTGGGCATGAACGCGATCACCGATCGCGCCCTGGCCGAGCGCATTTTCGACGCGTCCCGTATGGCCAATTTCGATAAGCGCGGCAGTCTGCTGGTGGGCGATGTGCATCCAGGCGACATGGCGCGCGTGGCGTCCGCATATACTCCGGTTCCCGGCGGCGTGGGATTGCTCACCATTGCCATGCTGATGCAAAACACCATCGAAGCGGCGGAGCGGCGCACGGGGCTGCTCGAGTGATCATTGCCGGGCTGACCGGCGGCCTGGCTTGTGGCAAAAGCTTTGTGGCTGCGGCGTTGCAGGATCTGGGTTGCCACGTGATTGAAGCCGACGAACTGGGGCACGAGGTCCTGCGTCCCGATGGTGAGGCATACGCCGCCGTCATCGCGCAGTTCGGTCCTGAAATTTTGGACGGCGCCGGCTCAATCGACCGGCCGAAACTCGCCGCGCGGGTATTTGGGGATCCCGCAGCCCTCGAAAGATTGAACGCCATCGTGCATCCGGCCGTCCAGCAGCGCGCTGCCCGCCAGTTCCGCGAGATTGGCGAGCGCGATCCCCGCGCCATCGTCATCTACGTCGCGGCCATTCTGATCGAATCCGGCGGATACAAGAACTGCGACAAATTGATCGTGGTCTCCTGCACGCGCGCGCAGCAGATCGAGCGGGCCATGCATCGGCACGATGCAAACATGCACGATGCAGCTCTGGCCGACGTACTGGCCCGTCTGGAGCGCCAGATGCCCATGGAGAAAAAGCTGGAATTCGCCGATTACGTCATCGACACCACCGGCACGAAGGAAGACACGCTGCGTCAAACTAAAATAGTGTTTGAAGATCTGAGGACACTCGAATCATGAGACCACGCACACTCGTGCTCACGCTTTTACTGGTGGGAGCTTTCTGGTTTACCACCTCGCATGCGAACTGGGATCTGCGGCGCCTGGTCCGGCCGATTTCCGCCAGCGGCAAGCTGTGGTCCGATCCGGTAGTCGCCCATGGAGCCGGCGGCTTCGGCGCCGACGAGCAGAACAATATCGACATCTACAAGACCAACAGCCCCGCCACGGTCAACGTCACCAGCGTCGTTTACGAGCGCGATTTCTTTTTTCAGGTGTATCCCCGCAAAGGCATGGGTTCGGGCTTCATCATCAATGACGAGGGCGAGATCGTCACCAATAACCACGTGATCACAGGTTCGCGCAACATCACGGTTACGCTTTCCGACCAGAAGGATCAGAAGCAGTACACCGCCCGTGTGCTGGGCGTGGATCGCCGCAACGATCTGGCGCTGCTGCAGATTAAAGCCGATCGCAAACTCCCCTTCGTGCACCTGGGCGATTCCGACAATATTCTGGTGGGCCAGAAGGTGCTCGCTATCGGCAATCCGTTCGGGTTGGCGGGCACCCTGACTACCGGAATCGTAAGCTCCCTCGGCCGCAGCCTGCAGAATGAAGACGGCAATAATCTCGAAGGCCTGATCCAGACGGATGCGGCCATCAATCCCGGCAACAGCGGCGGTCCGCTGCTCGATTCGCGCGGCAATGTGATCGGCATCAACACCGCCATCTATGGATCGCAAACCGCCAGCGGCGAAGCGGGCAGCATCGGTATCGGTTTCGCCATGCCCATCAGCCGTGTCAAAGCCATGCTCGAGGAATTCCATACGACCGGGCATATTTCGCGGCCCACACTGGGGTTGCAGGTTTATCCGGTGGCGGGAGATCTGGCGCGCGCGCTGCGTCTGCCGGCGTCGGGCGGATTGCTGGTGCAATCGGTAGAAGAGAATTCACCGGCGGAAGAGGCGGGTATCCGTGGACCGACGGGTTCCGTGATCGCGGGTGGGGTGATGCAGATCGGCACCGGCGGCGATCTTATTACGGAGATAGACGGAAAGCCTGTGGAAGCGCAGGACGCGTTACGCCGCGCTATGAATCAGAAAAAGGCCGGCGACAAGTTGGTTCTGACGATCCTGCGCGGCGGCAAGACGTCAAAGATTGTGGTGACGCTGGGTTCGGCGCCCGAAGCGCTTTGAAGATTACCAGAGTTGCCACTGCCCGAACAACAGCACATCGGCGGCGATAAGCGCGTTGGTGACAGCGTGCGCGACGATCGCATTGCCGATTCTTCCTTTGCGCAGCAGGGTGATCGCATAGAGGCCCCCCGCCAGGGCGCCGGCGAACCAGCGCGAGCCATGCAGCATCCCGAAGATGAGGGAACTCACGGAAAGGGCAACCCACGAGAATCGGCGCAGCGAGACGGCTTCGAAATTCGCCGACAGTAACCGTCGATAGAGGAAGCCGCGAAACGCCAGTTCTTCGGCAATCGGGACTGTCACGACGGCCGCCAGGACGCGCAGAAGAATCCACGCATCGCGAGCCGCGGGAGTGGCCGTTGCCAGCGCCGACGGCATGGCTTCCGGGGCGGTAGAGGTCAACCGCTCCAGACCGATCCACAGGATAAAGACCACCAGACCGATTAAGGGCGCTGTCCAATCGATCCGCCAGTCGAGAGCGGCGTACCTGCGCCTGAAGTAAACCAGAACCCCCGCCGCCGCGAAGAAGCGCAACGGATAAAGCCATTCGAAATCGCCGGTCAGGGCGCGCGAGATCATGCCTGCCGCGAGGATGGTTACGAAGGGAATCAGCCACGAGGCGGCAGGGTATTCAGACGGCGCGGCAACAGCTTTTCCGCCGCGCCTGGTGGTAATCCACGGAGCCTGATTCGACGCCAGGGTAAAACCCAGCGCCACCAGGTTGAAGATCATCCATCCCGCCTGGGAGTGAAAGCCGCCCAATGCGATTCGCTCGGCGCCGGCATTACCGATCAGAACCAGGGCTGCGATCCGGAGGCTGTTCAGGAAAAAAATCAGCAGGGCGCCGGTTGGAAGCAACAGCAAAGCCTGCGGGAAGCGGCATTCGGTGCGAAACAAGGCGAGCCACATCAAGCCGAACGCGAGCATGAGTCCGATCCCTTCGAGGCCGGAGCACTCGGGGGCGATCTCCACATGAAATCGCTGGCTGCCGATCTGCATAAGGGCTGGGTTCACCATCAGATCGGGAATAAAGGGACTGAGCAGGATACTCGTGAGGTGGAGAGTAATTCCGGAGGCCCACGGCCACAGTAACCGCATCGAGTTACCGGCGACGCAGGCAAGAAGCACCGCTGCGAGTGCGACGCTCCAGATGTAGCCGGTAGCGCGAAGAATGCGCAGCCAGAACCGCGGATGTAGGAAAGCAAACGCTCCGCAGGCGATGGCGGCGAGTCCTGAGGCCAGCCAGGCGAGGGCCAGCAAATCGGAAATCCCGTCACGCGGCGCGGTGCCGTAGAGGAGCGAAGAGAGCGCGGCGAACAGGGAAATCGCTGTCAGGTGCGCGAGTAAAAATGGCGCGCTGATCCGCGTTGCGACTGCGTCCCGGGAAATGGCGAGAAGCGCGGGTTTATATTTCAGCCAGGAAAAGGTCAGGAACAACGCCGCGAAGCCGACGACGGCGCGAAGGATTACCGCACCCCAGGCGCCAATGAACCCGTTGAGACCAGGCCTTCCATACAGAGCGGCGTTGTCAAGCCAGAGAGTCAGTGCGAGTAATTCAAAAGAAAACGCGGCGCCCAGTAAGACCAAGCGCCGCAATAAACCATCGGAAAGCCAATCGGCGGCGAAAGCCGGCGCCGTTGTGGAGGACAACCTACTTGCTGCGGCGGCCGCGGATCACAAGGAGCGTGCCCGCAAGTAACGCCAGGGCGCTTCCACCGGAAGCGGGATCGATTTCAGGAACGGAGCCAATGGCTGCCACGGACGCACCGATTCCCAACAGAACGATTGCACAAATCTTTCGCATATATAAACTCCCCCTCAAAAGGTAATACTCCGAATAGCAGGTTCCAGTTTACGAACCGCAGTAGCTAAGGGTCAAATCAATATGGAATAAATGTTGCACCGGTAAGTGAGGTTGGCTACGGTACCAAAAGAAATGGCCTCACTCAGCAGTGTCAAGGCAGGCTGCGATTTCCTTGCCCGTAATCGCCCCTTCTTTGATGAGACGCCATTCAGGTTCTGTGATATCCACCGTAGTTGCGCCTACTCCTTCGCAGTGTCCCCCATCGAGCACCAGGTCGACGCGCCCGTCCATGATGCCGAAGACTTCAATCCCGCTGCGGCAGGTGGGCCGACCCGACATGTTGGCGCTGGTCGCAACCACAGGCTGATTGAGACGGGCGATCAGTTCGTCAGTCAATACGCAGCGTGCCTGACGCACCGCCAGACGCCCGGTGTTTCCCGTAGCGCGCAGCGGCACGCGGGGAGCGGCTGGGAGGATCATGGTGAGTGGTCCGGGCCAGAATTTGCGCGCCAGTAAGGCGAAGCGGGTCGAAATATCGCGGGCGAGATCCTCCACCATCAGGGCGTCGCGCACGAGCAGGGGCAGCGCGCGGTGATTCTCACGGCCTTTGGCCTGATAGATCTTGCGCACGGCGGGCAGGCTGAAGGGATCGGCAATCAGAGTGTAGAGAGCGTCGGTGGGAACCGCCACTACGCGCCCGCTGCGAATCGCGGCCACCGCGCGATCCAGCGCTTCGGTGGAGGGTTGATGCGGGTCGATCTCGATCAGGTCGGTGGCCACCCTCGGTCAGCGTATCACGCCTGCCCAGACCAAGGGTCCCGATGAACAGGCGGAAGCGCCTGTTCCATGTGGCTAGCTGGCGGCTTCGAGGGCTACTTCGTTCTGGCGAGCCGCGGCGCCGCGGGGTTCGAACGAATAGCCGAATCCGCGTACCGAATGAATCAGGCGCGGGGCGGCGGGGTCGATCTCGATCTTCTGGCGCAGGCGCAGGATGTAGACGTCGACCGTCCTGTCGGTAATGGCGCGATCCTGTCCCCACACCGCGTTGAGCAATTGTTCGCGGCTGAACACCACGCCGGGCCGCGTCATCAGGAACTCAAGCAGGCGAAATTCCGTGGCGGTTACGGCCAAAGGTTCGCCCTGCAGCTTAACCTGGCAGCTGCTGCGGTCCAGTTCCACGTCGCCGGCCTTGAGGACACGTGAGGGCGCGGTCTGCGTGCGGAACTGCAGCTTGATGCGGGCGATCAGCTCGCGAATAAAAAATGGCTTGACGATGTAATCGTTGGCGCCCAGTTCGAGGCCCACGATACGATCCGTTTCGGAGGCCCGCGCCGTCAGGAAAATAATCGGCGTCTGCGCTAACTCGGGATCGTTGCGGATCCCTTTGCAGATATCCAGGCCGTCGGAATCGGGCAGCATGATGTCAAGCAGAATAAGGTCCGGACGGGTACGGCGGCACAGGTCGAGGGCGCCGCGGCCGGTTTGCGACCCGGTGAGACTGAAGCCTTCCTTTTCAAGGTTGTACTTCAGCAACGCATAGAGAT
The DNA here is from genome assembly GCA_963719785.1 of Terriglobia bacterium. GTDB lineage: Bacteria > Acidobacteriota > Terriglobia > Bryobacterales > Bryobacteraceae > BOG-234. The sequence goes on along the minus strand of CAVRCX010000007.1, from coordinate 812,480 downwards.
CGGTGTCGTCTTCAATGAGGACAATTCGTTTTGTCACGGCACCTACAGCGTAGCGGTCCCGACGTTACAAGGTGGTTACCGCGCCGTAAACTCTGGATGAAGTTCAGCGGTCAATGGGCCTCAAAACGGTATCCAAAACCACGAACGGTGACCAGAAATTCTGGCTCCTCGGGTTTTTCCTCGATCTGTTCGCGGAGACGGCGGATGTGAACGTCCACCGTGCGCGGCGTTACAAAATGTTGTTCGCCCCAGACTTCCCGCAGCAATTGCTCGCGCGACCAGGCGTGCCCGGCGTGCCCGATGAAGAACTCGAGCAGCTTGAATTCGGTGGAGGTCAGCTCGATCTCGCGTTCATTCTGATAAACGCGGCGCGCGCCCGGATCGATGCGAAAAGGGCCCATGGTCAATTGCGTGGGCTTCGGCTCCGTTTCGGTTTCACTGCGGCGCAGATGGGCTTTGATGCGCGCCACCAGTTCACGAGGGCTGAAAGGTTTGGTGATGTAATCGTCGCCGCCGATTTCGAGGCCCAGTACGCGATCCACCTCGTCGGAGCGCGCGGTGAGAAAGATGACGGGCGTGCGCGCCAGCTTGCCGCCCTGGCGGATGCGGCGGCACAAATCGAATCCGTCCTGCCCGGGGAGCATTACGTCGAGCACGATCAGATCCGGCTGTAAGGCCTCGAGGCCCCGGAAAGTGCCATCCGATCCGTCGAATATATGCGTCTGGAAACCGCCTCGGGTGAGGTTGTATTCGATCAGGGCCGCCAGTTCGGCCTCGTCTTCGACGACTGCTATTTTTTTCGCCATTTACGATCCGTTTTTGGACCCCTGGCATTCGGCGCAGGGGCAGATATGCCGGAAATGATCGTACGAATAGATGCCGGTATTGTGGCCGTCATTCCATTCGATCCGCATGGCGTAGGTGCCTACGGGCTCGATCGAGAGCATTTTCAGTTTAGGCTTGTACATCTGGAAGGGATTGCCCCCCGCGTTGGACGCGCCGGACGATTTGGGCCGCGGCTCGGTGCCGTGAGCTCCGGTGCAGCTCGCGCAGGGGCACCAGTCGCGCAGGTATTCGGTGGGGTAAGAGCTGTGGTGGCCGTCTTTCCAGTCGATTTCTATGCCTTTGGATTTAGAGATGGCGATGTGTTCGGGATCGGTGCTCAGCTGTGTCATGACTGTCTCGAAGAGGGGACACGCGGCGTTAGCCGCGTCTGTCGGGGCAAAGGTAAAACGCGGCTATCGCCGCGAGTCCATGTTGTCATTGGTGGTTGGTGCGCTCCACATCGCGGACGCCGGAGACGCGCCGCATGGCGCTGCAAAGTTTTTCCAGCTGTTTCTTGTCGCGGACATCCACGGTCATTTCGACGGATGCCGAATCGCCTCCTTTGGTGAAGTCCGTCTTGGCCTCGAGGCTGCGCACGTTGGTGTTCTCGTTGGCGAGGATGGTCGTCAACTGGTGCAGCATGCCTGGGCGATCGTCCGTCTGCACGATGATGCGCACCGGGAATGTGTCGGTGGCGTTGCGCTCCCATTCGACATCGATCTTGCGCTCCGCATGGTAGAGCAGGTTTTGCACATTAGAACACGTGCGTGAGTGTACCGCAATGCCCTTGCCGCGCGTGACGTAGCCGACGATGGCCTCGCCCTTGATGGGGTTGCAGCACTTGGCCCGGTAAACCATCACGTCGCCCATGCCATGAACCTTGATGACCGAATCGTCGTCATGGCGCGGCGCGGGCGCGGTGGTTTCGACGGTCTGGGCGGGCGGTTCATCCTCCGCTACCTGCTCGGGGGCGGATTTCTGCAGTACCTGGCGGGCGGAAAATTTTCCGTAGCCGAGACTGGCGTAGAGGTCTTCGATCTTGCTCAGCCCGTACTCAGCGGCCACGCGTTCGAGCTCGGTACGCTGGATGCGCGCCAACTGCACGCCCAGGCGCCGCGCTTCCTTCTCCAGGTACTTCTGCCCGATCTCAATGGCGCGCTCACGCTCATTGGCGTTGATGACGTGCTTGATTTTATTGCGCGCGCGGGCAGTCTTGGCGATAGCGAGCCAGTCTTTGCTGGGCAGGTGGCCGGACTGCGTCAGCACGTCGACCACATCGCCGTTGCGCAGCACGTAGCGCAGAGGCACGATGCGCCCGTTGACTTTCGCGCCCACGCAGGTGTTGCCGACTTCGGAGTGCACGGCGTAGGCGAAGTCGATGGGGCTGGCCCCGCTGGGCAGTACGATAACGCGGCCTTTGGGCGTAAAGCAATAAACTTCTTCGGGATAGAGATCGAGCTTCAGGGTGTTGGTGAAGTCGCCCGGATCGCGCATCTCCTGCTGCCACTCGACCAACTGCCTGAGCCAGGCCACCCGCTGATCGTCCTGCGCGCCGCGCTTGCCCTCTTTGTATTTCCAGTGGGCGGCGATGCCTTCTTCGGCGATGCGGTGCATCTCCTCGGTGCGGATCTGAATCTCGCAGTGCTTGCCGTCGGGACCCACCACGGACGTATGCAGCGATTGGTAGAGATTAGGCCGCGGCATGGCGATGAAGTCTTTGATGCGTCCCGGCACAGGCCTCCACTCGTTGTGGATGACGCCCAGGGCTCCATAGCAGTTTTTCACCGAATCGGTGATGATGCGGAGCGCGAACAGATCATACACCTGCTCGATCTGAATCTTCTGCCGTTCGAGCTTCTGATAGACGGAGAAAGCGCGTTTGACGCGGCCTTCCACGCGGGCCGGAATGCCTTCGCGGCGCAGTTCCGATTCGACCGTGCGGCGCATGCGCTCGAGAAACTCTTCGTTCGATGCGCGCTGGCTGTCGATAGCATGCGAGATCTCCGCATAGGCTTCGGGATCGAGGTACTGGAACGACAGGTCTTCCAGTTCGCCGCGCACCTTGCCCATGCCGAGGCGGTGGGCGATGGGCGCATAGATCTCGAGCGTCTCTTTGGCGATGCGCTCACGGCGCTCCGGGCTGAGGCAGGCGAGCGTGCGCATGTTATGCAGGCGGTCCGCGAGCTTGACGATGATGACACGGATGTCGTTCACCATGGCGAGGAGCATCTTGCGATAACTCTCGGCCTGGCGATCTTCGGCGGAGAAGAAATTGATCTTGCTCAGCTTGGTGACGCCGTCGACGCAGCGCGACACTTCGTCGCCGAAATTTTTCTGCACGTCGGCCGCGGTGACGACGGTATCCTCGACCACGTCGTGCAGCAAGCCGGTTACGATGCTGACCACATCCATGCGCATTTCAGCCAGGATCTGGGCTACGGCGAGGGGGTGCAGGAGGTAGGGTTCGCCCGAGACACGCGACTGTCCGGCGTGGAATTGGGCAGCGTAGTGAAACGCTTTTTCGATGGGGGCAATATCGTCTTTGGGGCGGGCGTCGCGAACGGTTGCGAGGAGCTTTTCGAGTTGCTTTTCGACGACCGAGGGTTCGCGCGGAGGCTGAGGTGGGGGTGCTGCGGGAGGTGTTTCAACCCCGGGAACTGGAGGCACTTCACTATTCTAACGTGGGGCAAGATGATAACAGGAGCGGACAGGCGGAAGCGCCTATCCCACAACGGAAAAGGGGCGCTTGCCTATATGGCTGCGCCCCTTTAAGTGTGAATGATCAAGAACTACTGGGTTTTGGCGTTAGGATTGGCCGCTTTCCTCGCAGCCTTGATCTTCATGGTCTGAAGATTCTTCTCGACCCAGTCGTTGGCCTCTTTAATATCGGCCTCATACTGCTCTTTGGTATCGTCGAGATCGGCGCGGTAGCGGATGAGAAGGTTCATGTAGGCCATGGCGTTCTCATACTCGGGATCGACTGCGAGAGCTTTCTTCTCGTACTCTATGCCCTGGGTGAGAGTGGCCCAATACTTATCCTTGAGAGCGGCCTTTTCTTTGGCGTCCTTGAGCGGACCGGGATCTTCCGGCCGCATCTTTTCGTTGAGACGGGCTTCGCGGTCGGGTCCGATGAAGGAGGTCCACGGAATCACGCCCAGCGTATAATAAGCTTCCTTATTCTTGGGATCGAGCTCGGTAACTTTCTTCGACCACTCCTCGGCTTTGGGGAAATCCTTCATCTGGTAATAGATGTTGGCCACATACTCGGTGGCGAGCAGGTTATTGGGCTCGTCCTTCAAAGTTTCCTGGAGTTCTTCCATGGCCTGCTGCGCGTACTTCTTGTTCTCGGCCGTTTCGGTGCCGGGAATATACTGCTGCAGGTAGGCGGTCGCCAGATAGATGCGAACGTTAGGCAGCTTGGGGTCGAGCGCCACCGCCGTCTTGAAATGGTCGGCCGCTTCGGCGAAATTTCCAGCCTTGAAAGCGGCGGTCCCGGAATTGATGTTGTCGCGGGCCTTGAGTTTGTCGCAACCCGCGCTGAAGAGCGCCACGGCGGCCACGAGAGCGGCGCCGGCAAGCGTTCGATAATCGCGCATTTACTTGCCTTCCTCCACCTTTGGAGTCATGAGACCAACCTTGTCGATGCCGGCCGAGTGCGCGATATCGATGGCGGTGGCGACGGTCTGGAATTCCAGATCGGGGTCGCCTTTCACGAAGACCACCTTCTCGGCACGCGTCTTGAAAATATCGACCAACCGGTCTTCCAGTTTGTCGAGCGCGATATCGTCCTGATTGATTTTGAAGTGCTTGTCTTTGTCGATCACGATCACGACGGTTCGATCGTCGGCATCGTTCTGTTTCTGATTGGGCGGGGGAGGCTGCGGCGCGAGGGCGTCGAGGCCGTGCGGCGCAACCGGTGAAATCGCCATAAAAATAATCAGCAGCACCAGAAGAATATCAATCATGGGCGTCATGTTGATACTGGACTGCGGACCACCGCTCGACCCGCCAACTGCCATTGCCATAAAATATTGCTCCTTAAATTCCGATCCTGTTTTTGGCGTCGCGAGCTTTCTAGAGCCCGCCGCCTGCCTTCTTCATAATCTGCAATCTGCGATTGTCAAGAACCTGTTCGGTCAGCAAACCGACCTCATCTACGCTGCCTGCGCGCAGATTGTCAACCACGTCTTCGACTGTCGAATACTTGGCGCGGGCGTCGGCGTTAATGTAGACCATCTTGCTGGCGCGGCCCTGCAGCAGATCCTTCACCTTGGGCGCCAGATCGTTCACATCGACTTTCTGCAGCCCGGGGCTCAGGAATACCTGGCCGTCGCGCGTCACCGCTACGATAACCGCGTCTTCTTTATCCGCATCCGGCATGGTGATCGGATTTCGCGTGAGCGCCTTATCGACGGGGACGCTCTTTGAAAGCATCGGGGTGATGACCATGAAGATGATCAGAACCACGAGCATGACGTCGACCATGGGGGTGACGTTAATATCCGATACCGGCGGCGGCGCTTTCTTTAATTCCATCTTGTTTCTCCTGCCTGCTGACAGCCTTGCGGGCCACTGAGCTTCCCGCGGCGGGGGCATGGCCGCCGCGGGAAATCCCAATCAACTCGCTTCGTTGGTAACCCTGCCTAATACTACTTACGTACGCCGGCCCGCGCCTGCGTACGCTTCAGGAAATAGTCGACCAGTTCGGAGCTGGAGTTACCCATCTCGACGTCGAACGAATCGACACGACCCGTAAAGTAGTTGTACATCCAGACGGCGGGCACCGCGACGAACAGACCGATAGCGGTGGTGACGAGCGCTTCCGAAATACCACCGGCGATGGCGCCGATACCGGGCGTCTTTTCGGCGGCCATGGTCTTGAACGCGTTGATGATGCCGACGACGGTACCGAACAGACCCACGAACGGAGCCGTGGAACCGATGGTCGCGAGAGCACTGACGCCGCGCTTCAGTTCGGCGTGCACGATGGCCTCGGCGCGTTCCAGCGCGCGTTTCGAAGCATCCATTTCTTCACCGGAGATTTCCGAGCTGCCCTGATGAGCCTGGAATTCCTGCAAACCCGCCACGACAACCTTGGCGAGGTGGCTCTTCTTGTAGCGATCGGCGATCTTGATGGCTTCGTCGAGCTTACCTTCGCGTAATGCGCCCGCCACCGCCGGGGCGAATGCCCGGCTCTGCTTGCGCGCGGCGTTGAACGCCATCAGACGATCGATCATGACGCCGATCGACCACGCCGACATCAGAAACATGACGATGACGACGCACTTGGCGAGCGTTCCCATGTTTCCCCAGAGATGCCGGAAATCCCATTGGGGAGATCCGCTCTCCTGCAAAAGCATCATTGCCCTGACTTGTAGATGTAAAAGCATTTCGTTTTCTTCTCCTGCGAGTTGATTTGACTAATTCACCATTGACGAGAGCTGCACGGTGGCCGCTATTGGCTGAGCGTGAAGTTAACGTCGATGGTCGTGATCACTTCCACTGGTTCATTATTCAGAAGTGTAGGTTTGTACTGCCACTGCTGCACCGCCTGCAGGGCCGCTTGAACGAGAAGCGGCGGGCCGCTGACAAGATGCAAATTCTGGATCGTGCCGTCCTTGGCAATCACGGCCTCGAACTTCACGGTACCCTGCACGCGCGCCGCTTTGGCGAGAGGCGGATATACCGGCCTGACCTGGCGGAGCAGGTTGGCGGCCGTCACATTGCCACCGACGCGGATCGGCTTATCGTTGACCACCGGCTTGGGCTTGGGGGGCGGAGGAGGCGGAGGAGCGGGCAAGCCACCGAGGATGCCGCCCAGCACACCACCACCGACGCCGCCAGGAACACCGCCTGGCACGCCACCGACCACACCCGCCGACATGGGCGCTTCGTCTTCCACGATCATCTTGACTTCTTTGGGGACGTTCTTCGGCGCCACCAGGTGACTCATGTCAATCATCTGCCGCTTCTGGATTACCTTGACAACCTGTTGAGGAGGCGGCGGAGGTGGGGGCGGCGGAGGCGGCGGCGGGGCCGTCAGGAAGGTGGAAAGCTGCGCTTGCGGCAGCGCATCGAAATAAATCAAAGGAATGATGACGAGGATGAATACCGCGACCAGCTGAACCGCTGCCGAAATCAGGATCGTGTACGGCCGCTTAGTGCGCCCTACGCCATCAACAAAGGTTTGCTCAAACATTTTCCCTCTCTCTTACTCAAATGACCAAAACCAATCTCACCAAAACCAACTTCAACTTAAGCCTGCCGCCGCTTCGGAGCGCCTGGCCGTGTGGTTGTCACCACCACGGGCGCCACCGGTGCGGTCTTTTTCCGTTTGTCGTCCCAATCGTGCCAGGCGAGCACGATCGGACTCGCCACGAAAACCGACGAATACGTACCGATCAGAATACCGATCACCAACGCCAGCGAGAAACCGTGCAACACGGGCCCGCCGAACAGAAACAACGACAAAACCGCTATAAACGTCAATCCCGAGGTCATCACCGTCCGGCTCAGCGTCTGGTTGACGCTCCGGTTAATCACCTCCGCGAGACTCTCCCTGCGATTCAGGTGAAGATTCTCACGTATGCGATCAAAGATGACAATCGTATCATTCATCGAGTAACCGACGAGGGTTAAAAGTGCAGCCACCACGGTCAGGGTGATTTCCTGATTCAACAAGGAAAAAATACCGATGGTGATGATGGTGTCGTGAAACACCGCAATCACCGCTCCCACACCGTACACCCATTCGAACCGGAACCAGATATATACCAACATCCCGGCCAATGCAAGTAGTGTCGCGGTAATAGCCTGGTGGGTCAGGTCGGACCCTACCTTCGGGCCGACAATTTCAAAGCCGCGAATCGCCGTATACGGCGCCGGATACGTCTCCTGATTGAGTACATTCAGGATCTGCGGGGTTACGCCTGGGACGGCGCGCAGATCGTCAATTTTTGTAATCAGGCCGCTGTGCTGATCCCGGTACTTCGCGATAGCCGCCGCCAGATCGTTCACCTGCTGCTGCGAGAACTGCACGCCGGCACGCTGCAGAGGGTCTGTCAGGCGCTCGGAAATCTGCGACACGGTGGCGTTGTTGAGATCGAGCTTGCCGTTGCCGGGCTGCCCGAAAGTTTTCGCTAAGGTATCGAGGATGATCTGGTGATTCTTTGCCAGTTCCTCGTCGGCGTCCTTCGCGGCAGCATTGGAGGCGGCGCCGATTTCGAGTTCGTTCGATCCGCTGAACGTCTGCACGCTCGGCGGCGTGGCGAGAGCCTTAGAGAGAATGGTGCGCACCTGCTGGATGTCGGGGGCGTTCTGAAACTTCGCGGTCATCAGCATGCCGCCCTGAAATTCAATCCCGTATCTGGGGCCGCCGTGCGCGATCAGGCTTATGATACCGGCCACACTCAGCACCACGGAAGCGAGGATGAAGTGCCACTTCCACTTGAGAAAATCGAAATTCGTCTGTTTGAATAATTCCATTGATCACTGCCCGCCCGTGCGGCCGGGACAAGTCGGCGTGAACCGCGCCAGTTGACTATGACACCGTTGGTTCACGAATTGTTCCCGTTCGCCGCGTACTAAAACTAACATATAGTCACAAGATGGACAGGCGAAAGCGCCTGTGCCACATTCAGATACTGAGGGCCGTTACCTGCTTGCCGCCTGAAAGCTCCCAATCGAAAATGGTTCGCGATACGAATACCGCGGTAAACACGTTCGCCATCAGACCGATGACGAGCGTCAGGGCAAAGCCCTTCACGGGCCCGGTCCCGAACATGAAGAGAAACGCGCACGACACGATGGTGGTGACGTGGGTATCGACGATGGTCCACCAGGCTTTGCCAAAACCCGCGTCCACCGCCGCCGGAACGGATTTTCCGGACCTTAATTCTTCCCTGATACGTTCGAAGATCAGCACGTTGGAATCGACCGCCATACCGACCGTCAGGATGACGCCCGCAATACCCGGCAGGGTCAGCGTGGCGCTGAAGTAGCACAGCGCGGCAATCAGCAGGACGGTATTCAGCAACAGCGCCAGCACGGCGTTAACACCGGCCTTCTTGTAATAGATCAGCATCACGAAGATCACCGCGATCAGACCGGCGATGCCCGACCAGATTCCATCGCGAATGGAGTCCGCGCCGAGCGACGGGCCGACCACGTTCTCCTGACCGTACTTGATACCCGCCGGCAGCGCGCCGGTACGCAGCACCAGCGCCAAGTCTGTCGCCTCTTCCTGAGTGGCGAGGCCGTTGATGCGGCCGGAATCGCTGATGGCGCTTTCAATAGTCGCCACACTGCGGATCTGCGTGTCGAGCACCACGGCGAGACGATTGCCGATATTGGCCTGGGTAAATCTCTCGAAGCGCCGCGCGCCGTCGGTCGACAGGTTGAAGCTGGTTTCCCAGCGGCCCGGATGATCGGGATCGGTTCCGGCACGCGCCGTACGCATGTCCTGGCCGGTGATCACGGGGGTACGCGAGATGAGATACCAGCCGCCGCCTCCGACACCGGAAACGTATTCGCGCAGCTCCGTATTGAGCGGCAGAATCCCGCCTTTGGCCGCCAGCGCTTCTTCCTGCGTCTTCCAGGGGCCTTCGTTCTTCACTTCGACAATCTTGAGTTGGGCGGTGGTGCCGATCAGCTCCTTGACGTGGGCTGAATCTTCCACGCCCGGCAGTTCCACCAGAATCGACGACACCGTGGCCGGATCTCCATAGGGCTGAATGGTCGGCTCGACCACGCCCAGCGCGTTGACGCGGCGATCGATGGTCTCGATGGATTGCTGAACGGTATTCCGCCGCAGATCGATGACCGCGGTCGGCTTCATATTCATCCGGTAGTCGGTGCTGTTGACAGGGGTGAGAATCCAGTCGGGATAGTTCTCAGCGACGAGGTTGCGGAAGACCAGAGCCTTAGACGGATCGACGCCGTGAATGTTGACCTGGATGTCGCCGGTTTCCTGGGGGGTGGAGGGATCGTTGCGGTCGAAGCCGGCGACGGGGATGTTGCGGGTACGGGTCTCGTCGCGCAGGGATTCGATCAGGTGGTCGGCCGTGGTCTTGGCGGCATCCTGCACCTGCACGTCGAGCACGAGGTGGCTGCCGCCCTGCAGGTCGAGCCCGAGGTGAATACGGTGCGCCACATTGGACTTCAACTGGGCCACCGAAGTGGGGAATCCGATAATGCCGAAGAGGCAGATCAGCACGGTCGCCACTATCACGATCATTCTGATCATCAGGTTTCGTTGCATGTTTGTGCCTTCAGTAGTATATAGAAACGCTCAGTATAAAAAAACGCCTAGGGGTTTTACTTCGAGCCTTCGGGGGGTACCAGGCTGCTCACCGAGGAGCGGGAGAACTGGAGCTTGAGGTTATCCGGTTTGACTCTGAGTACTATTGTGTCACCATCCGTGCTGGTAACGGTACCGACGATGCCGCCGCTGGTGATGACGACATCGCCGCTTTTGAGATCGGCCAGCATCTGCTGTTGCTTCTTCTTCTGTTTTTGCATCGGCATAAACAAAAGAAAATAAAAGACCAGGGCGATCAGGATATAAGGCGCGAAGAGTGCGATCGAGTTCGTCGGCGATTGCTGAAGAATGAAAGAAAAAAGCACGTCGGAATCTCAGGTGTTACTGCTGGGCCGGGTCTGCGGTTGGCTTGTCGTCCAATATAGAGCCACGCACGCTTTTGAGGTAAAGGGGGAATTGACCCAATAGGATAGACTGCCTGATCTCACCCATGATGTCAAGGTAGCGCTGCAGATTGTGGCGAGTCGCGAGCGACGCGAACAGGATCTCTCCCGCCTGAAATAAGTGACGCAGGTAGGCACGGGAATAGTTTCGACAGGTGTAACAACCGCAGTTGGGATCGACAGGCGCGGGGTCGTCGCGATAGCGCGCGTGCTTAATGACCACGCGTTCGTTCACTCCTGGGCGAGCTCCGGAGGTAAACAGCCAGCCGTTGCGGGCGTTGCGGGAGGGCAGCACACAATCCATCATGTCGATGCCGCGCGCCACGTATTCGGGCAGTTCGTGCGGCATGCCGACTCCCATGGCATAGCGCGGCCGGTCTTTAGGAAGGACGGGCTCGCTCGCTTCCACCATCTCCATACTGAGGGGACGCGGTTCGCCTACGGAGAGTCCGCCGATCGCATAGCCGTCGGCATCGAGATCGAGCAACTGTTCGGCGCATTGCCGGCGGAGATCGGGAAACATAGACCCCTGCACGATGGGGAAAAGCGCATGGCGGGTGGGGGAATCGGCGAGGCGCTCGCGGTAGTGGACGAAGGCGCGTTGGGCCCAGCGAACGGTGCGGTCCATCGAGGCGCGGGCGTACTCGTGGCTGACGGGGTACGGGGGGCATTCGTCGAGCACCATCATGATGTCGCTGCCGAGGGCGAGTTGGACGTCGACAGTGGAGGCGGGGGTGAACTTGTGCGTATCGCCATCGAGATGGGACTGGAAAGTGACGCCGTCTTCGGTGATTTTGCGGAGGTCGGAAAGGCTGAAGACCTGGTAGCCGCCGGAATCGGTGAGGAGGGCGCCGGGCCAGGACATGAAGCGGTGCAGGCCGCCCATGCCGCGGATCAGTTCGTGGCCGGGTCGCAGGAAGAGGTGGTAGGTGTTGGCGAGGATGATGGGGGCGTGGAGTTCGTCCCAGAGATCGCGCTGGGTGAGGCCTTTGACGGTGGCCTGGGTTCCGACGGGCATGAAGACGGGGGTGGGGATGTCGCCGTGTTCGGTGTGGATGATGCCGGCGCGAGCCCGTGTTTCCGGGCATTCGGCGAGGAGTTCGAAGGTGATCTGGCGAGGCAATATCGATTGTACTGGGCCGAGACGGACAGGCGACAGCGCCTGTACCGCATTGATTCAGCGATAGGGGCGGAAGCAGGCGCGCAGGTCAGCGGCGAGCAGTTCGGGTTCCTCCATCGCCGCAAAATGGCCGCCGCGCGGCATGCGGGTCCAGCGTTGGACGTTGAAGAAACGCTCCGCCCATTCACGCGGTGGGTGGCTGATGTCGGCGGGGAAGAGTGCGAAGGCGGCCGGCACCTGGGCTGGGCCCGTCCATTTTTTTATTTCGTCAATGGCGCCTTCCTTGATCCATGTCAGCGCACTCGCATTGGCATAGCCGTAGTAAGTGAGGAACGATGAGCCGATCGTTTGCGTGGCCCAGTAGATCATGATCTGGGTCAGGAGCTCGTCTTTGGTGAAGCGCGATTCGACAGCGCCGCCACAATCGCTCCAGGCGCGATATTTTTCCACAATCCACGCAGCGAGGCCGGTCGGCGAGTCATTGAGACCCTGGGCGAGGCTTTGCGGTTTGGTGGATTGGATGAGTGCGTAGGCGCCCTCCTTCTGCATCCACTCTTCGTTGCGCCGGAAGAATTTCTTTTCCGCCTCGGAGGGGTCGTCGGGCTTTTGGAACAGATGGCCGAACGGCACATCCGTGAGATGAATGGCGACCACTGAGCGGGCATGATGGTGCGCCAGTTGTTCGGTGACCGTGCTGCCCCAGTCTCCGCCGTGCGCGCCGAATTTTTGGTAGCCGAGCACATCGGTCATCAACTGCGCCCAGAGATCGCCGATGTGAAAGACCGTGTCGGAAGTTGGCGGGCGGTCGGAAAAACCGTAGCCGGGGAGATCGGGGACAACGACATCGAAGGAGTCTTCGGGGTCGGCCCCGAAGCGCGCCGGGTCGGTGAGCATGGGAATTATTTTCGCGAAGCGCAAAAACGAATCGGGATAGCCGTGGGTCAGGATGAGCGGAAACGGATCGGGTCCATGGCCGCGCTGGTGGATGAAGTGGATGCCGATATCGTCGACAGGGGTTTTGAAATGTGCGAATCGATTGAGTGCGGCTTCGTGGGTACGCCAATCGTACTGATCCTGCCAGTAAGTGACGAGTTGCCGGAGGTAGTTGAGGTCCGTGCCGACTTCCCAGGCTGTACCCTCCACTTGGTACGACCATCTGGTATTTGTCAGCCGGTGGTTCAGGTCGATCAAGACGTCGGGGGCGACGTCGATTTTGAATGGACTCATGCCGCCTCTCGGGACAAGAGTGAAGCACGAATGCGTCCATTTTGTTTATCCGGGCGGGAGCTAAACTAGGCGTATGGCAGTCGGCACACTGGTCCCGCTCGAGGAATATCTCTCGACCAACTACGATCCGGACTGCGACTGGATCGACGGAGAGCTGATCGAGCGCAACATGGGCGAGTTCGACCACGCGGGGTTGCAGGGCGTTGTCTTTGCGATTCTGTACAGCCAGCGCCGCGAGGCGGGAATTCATGTGTTTCCCGAATTGCGGATGCAGGTGGCGCCGCGGCGTTATCGCGTTCCCGATATTGCCGTCACGAAGCGCAGAGGCAAAGGTATCCTGCGCGAGCCGGCTTTTCTCTGCGTCGAAATTCTCTCGCCGCAGGATCGCGTGCCGCGGATCGAATCGCGCATCGGCGAGTATCTGGCTTTCGGCGTGCCGTATGTATGGATGATCGATCCTCGCGCGCGCAAGGCCTGGGTCTATACGAGCGACGGCCGGCGTGAGGTAACGGATGCGTTGACTACATCGAACCCGCTTCTGCGCGTTCAGCTGGACGAAATCTTCAGTGCCCTCGACGAGGACGTCGAACCCTAGCGGGCGACGTAGCCGCCGTCGACCATCAGATCCGCCGCCGTAATGAAACTGGCCTCATCCGAAGCCAGGAACAGAATGGCGTTGGCCACCTCGCGCACATCCCCGATGCGATTCAGCATGTGCATGGGCGCCATCTTCGCCACCCACTGTTCCTTCGTGAGGCCCATGCGAATCCACTCGCGCTCCGTGGCGCTGGTGAAAATGCAGCCGGGGCAGACGCTGTTGACGCGGATGTTGAACGGCGCCAGATCGAGCGCCATGCACCTGGTCATCAGCATAATGGCGCCCTTGCTTGAGTTATAGGTGGCGAAATTGGGCTGTGCGATGACGCCGCTCATCGACGCCAGGTTGACGATCGAACCCTTGCCGCGCCGCTTCATGTGCGGAATGGCATGCTTCGAGACCAGCGCCGTGCCGATCACGTTGACGCCGAGCACCTGCTGCCACTGCTCGACGGTGGCGTCTTCCACCGAAAACGTGGTGAAATCCGCCGCATTGTTGACCAGGATATCGAGGCCGCCGAAACGCGTGACGGCCAGTTCGCTGATGCGGTAGGCATCGGCTTCTTTCGAAATGTCGCCGGGGATGGCAATCACTTCGCCGCCCACCTGCGCCACCTGGTCGGCGGCGGCGCGCACGCCGGCCTCACTGATATCGGTGAGAACCAACTTCGCGCCTTCTTCCGCCAACCGAATGCCGGTTTCGCGCCCGATGCCGGCGCCAGCCCCGGTGACAATAGCTACTTTATTGGCAAGACGCATGCGATCAGGCTTGCTTCGAAACCACGGGAGGCGCCAGATCGCGGCTGGAAATCACCCGGTCGATGATGCCGTACGAGACGGCTTGTTCGGGGCTCATGATGTAGTCGCGATCGACGTCGCGCGCCACACGATCCAAAGTCTGGCCGCTGGCATCGGCGAGAATCTGGTTGAGAATTTCCCGCATGCGCAGGATTTCCTTGGCATAGATATCGATGTCGGCCGCCTGGCCCGCCAGACCCTGCATGGAAGGCTGGTGGATCATGATGCGCGAATTGGGCAGGCTGAAGCGCTTGCCCTTGGTGCCGGCAGCCAGCAGGACGGCGCCCATGGATGCCGCCTGACCCACGCAAATGGTAACGATATCGGGCCTGACGAACGCCATGGTGTCGAGAATCGCGAGGCCCGCGGTGATGGAACCGCCGGGCGAATTAATGTAGATGGAGATATCGCGCTCGGGGTCTTCGGCCTCGAGAAACAGCAACTGCGCGATCACCAGGTTCGCGACCGTGTCGTCGATCGGCGTTCCGAGGAAGATGATATTTTCTTTCAGCAGGCGCGAGTAGATGTCGTAAGCGCGCTCGCCCCGCGAGGTCTGCTCCACCACCATGGGGACCAGCAAAGAATTGCCCATTCTGTTTCCTTTCTTTATCTCTTGATTCGATGAAGACCGCGCCCGCGAGGATTCCCGGCGGGCAACTTCATCATACTGTGCGGGCGTTGCGTTAGCCGGCAAGCGCGTCCGGCAGGACTTTCAGATCGTCCGGCCCGCAACCTTTCACCCACTGCCAGCGGATGCCGCGGTCGAAGGTGACGAGGCGACCGTCGAAGGCTGTGGCGAGACGCAGCAGGTAAAGGTCCGTCAGGTTTTTCGAGTTGGCTCCTGCAAGGTCGAACTGATTCGATTCCAGCATGCTGGCTGAGTCCGGCCAGAAGCGATGGTCTTCCGCGGCGACCAACTCAGCCAGGATGTCGCGGACCCGCGCCAACGTCAGGCCGGGAAATGGATAGCCGGGCTTGCTGAGAAGGCGCAGGCACCCGTTTTCGGTGATGGGGCAGGTGGCCCAGCCGTAGTGGCGATTATGCTCGAACCAGAGATGCGCGTCCGAGTGAAACTCGTGGGCGGGATCGATCAGGGCGATCAGGACGTTGACGTCCAGCAGGGCCGGCTTGCGGAGAGCGCGGCGCGTTCGCCCTTTATCGTTCATTGTTTGTCATTGGCATTCATCCTCATCGGCCAGGCGGTTCACCAATTCCGCCGTGACAACTGGGCCATGCGGCCTGCGCGGCAGCAAGGGAACGCCGTTACGATATTCCAGCTTGAAATTCTTCGGCGCCAGAGATTCGCGCAACAGACTGGAAACCACATCGCCGGCCGTGGTTTTGCGCTGTTGGGCGATGGCCTTGACGGTGAGCAGGATTTCGTCCTCGATGTCGAGAGTGGTTCTCATGGTTTAAGCATACAACATCTGATGCGTGATGCGCCGGTCGGCGGAATCACCGCGGGGTGATAAGGCCACCAAGCTTGTCGGTCTCGCCGGCGGCGGTGCGCGGGAATCTTACGGAATACGCCTCGAGGTACTTGAGCCCCGATCCGGTGTTGTAGATAACGATCCGGTCGTCGCGCCCCAGGAAACCCTCTGCGATCAGGCGCTCGGCGGCGGCGATGCAGGCGGCTCCTTCGGGGGCGGCGAAAATGCCTTCTTCCTCGGCCAGGCGGATTCCGGCGTCGATCAACGACGCGTCCGAGACAGCGATGGCAGTGCCACTGCTTTCCCGCACGGCGCGCAGCGTCAGCCGGTCGCCCAGCGGTTTAGGAACGCGCAATCCGGCGGCGACGGTGGTGGCTCCATCCCAGAAACGGCTGGTTTCGGCACCTTCCTGTAGCGCGCGCACAATCGGCTGGCAGCCTTCGGCCTGCACGGCGATCATCCTGGGCCGTTTTGAGCCGATCCAGCCCAGCGTTTCCATCTCCGCAAAAGCCTTCCACATTCCTATCAGGCCCACTCCACCTCCTGCCGGGTAGAAGATCGCATCGGGCAGCTCCCAGCCGAGTTGCTCAGCGACCTCGTAGCCCATGGTCTTCTTGCCCTCGATCCGGTAGGGCTCTTTGAGCGTGGAGATCTCGAACCAGCCTCCCTGCTGCTTGCGTTCGGCGACCATGCGGCCGCAATCGCTGATCAAGCCGTCCACCAGGGTGACACGCGCGCCATACGACTTGCATTCGATGAAGTTGGCTTGGGGAACATCCATTGGCATGAAGATGTGGGCCTCGATGCCGGCGGCGGCGGCGTAGGCGGCGAGGGCGCTGGCGGCGTTCCCGGCGGAGGGGATGGCCAGGCGCCGCAGGCCCAGCTCCACGCACATCGAAACCGCGCAGGAGAGTCCGCGCGCCTTGAAGGAGCCGGTGGGATTCAGGCCTTCGTCCTTGATCAGCAGCCGGTGGGCGCCGATGCGCTTGCCGGTGCGCCGGGCCGGAAGCAGCGGCGTCATGCCCTCGCCCAGTGAGATAATTGAGGTTGCGTTTTGAACGGGCAGAACGGGGGCATAGCGCCACATGGAGTTGGGCGCGGCGGCCAGCGAATCGCGCGACCAGGATGCGCGAACACGGTCGAGATCGTAGCGGACGAGCAGGGGTCCGCCGCACTCGCAGAGATTCCAGGGCTGGCCGGCCTCGAATTTTTTGGTGCACACGCTGCACTCGAGATGCGTCATTAAATTGTCAGGCATGAGAATTTTCCATCTTATAGGTGTCGCGGGTCTCGCTCTGCTCGCCCCTGCCCTACACGCGGGTGAGTACGCGGTGCTCGGCAATGGTTTCCGTTTGCATGTGGACCGGCATGAGGTGGATGGGAGTAAGGTTCGGTTGTACTCGGCGGGCGGGTTTAGTGAAATGCCCTCGGCTTCGATTGTTGGGTTTGAGGCGGAAGAGGTTGCGGTTGTGAAGAGCGACAGCCCCCCGGAAATGGACAGGCCAAAGGGCCCATCCCACATTGAAACCCCGGCCGAGTTGGCGGCGGCTGCGGCTGTGAAATTTTCTTTGCCCGTTTCATTTGTGAAGAGCGTGATGCGCGCGGAGTCCGGTTTTCAGCCCACCGCGTTGTCCCCCAAAGGCGCCATCGGGTTGATGCAACTTATGCCGGAAACAGCGCGGCAGTTGGGTGTGGACCCATCCAATCCAAAGCAGAACGCCGAAGGCGGCGCGCAGTATCTGCACGATCTGCTGGCAAAGTATGAGCAAGACCCCGATCAAGTCCTGCTCGCGCTGGCCGCCTATAACGCCGGCCCGGCGGCGGTAGACCGTTACCATGGCGTCCCGCCGTACCGTGAAACCAGGGAATACATCCTGCGTGTACTAAAGAACTGGGACCGCTCCGACGGCAAATAATCGCAACTTTTGTTACATTTCCACATCCATACAGCGGTATGATTCTCCAGGCCGCGAGCGGGGATTTTAATAACGGTTACCCTCCTGCTTTTCTGCCGTCCATGAGTCCGTGGGAAAATGGGGGATCGCGCAAAATGGCCACCGAGAGCTTTCCATTAGCAGCAGCGGTCGAGGTTTCGGAGGAAGTTCGGGCGGAACTGGAGCTGGTAAACCGCGCACGTGCGGGTGACGCAGCCGCTTTTTCCACTCTGATTCGGCAGTACGAAGGCAAGATTTTCCGCCTGGCGATGAACATCACGCAGAATCGCGAGGACGCCGAAGACGTGCTGCAGGAGTCGTTCCTCAAGGCTTACGAGCACCTCGATCAGTTTCAGGGGAACTCCAAATTCTACACGTGGATTGTACGGATCGCCGTCAACCAGGCGCTGATGAAACTGCGCAAGCGCAAGACGGACCGTTCGGTTTCGCTCGATGAGCAGATCGATACCGGCGAGGATACGGTAGTGCGGGAGATTGCGGCATGGGATCCGGACCCTGAGGAGCGCTTCTCGCGCGAGGAACTGCACTCGATTCTCTCGGAAGCGATTGACGGGCTGGCGCCGATCTACCGCACGGTATTCACGCTGCGCGATGTGGATGGCCTCTCGACGGAAGAGACGGCCGAGGCGCTGGATCTGACGGTGCCCGCGGTGAAAAGCCGCCTGCTGCGCGCGCGCCTGCAACTGCGCGACAAACTCACGCGTTTCTTCAAACGCAAAGGAGATGACGCCTTTGCTTACATGTAAGGAGTTTCTCGCCGAACTCACGGATTTTCTCGACGAGCAAACCCACATGGAGATCCGCGCCAAGCTGGAACGTCATCTGGCCGAGTGCCCCAACTGCTGGGTCATCTGCGATACCACAAGAAAGACCATCTCGGTCTACAAGGGTATGAAGAGTTGCACCATCCCGGAGGACGTGCATGCACGGCTGATGGCGGCGGTAGAGCGCAAGATGGCCGCTGATAAGAAGGAAGGTTAGCGGCTCCCACCCGACCACCGGTTTAGACCGGAAGGCTACGAGTGCCCTCACTCTTTCCCGGATTTAGGCTCTAATGTTATATAAGCGCGCGGCATGGAACCGCGCAGCCTTATGGAACGAGCCCCTTCCTGCGAACCCGGCGACCGGATCTGGCTGGAGGAAAAGCTGCGCGCGTTCGAGCACTCGCCGGCGCTGGTGAGCGAAGAGGTCGCGCGGCAGCGTCCCGACCTTGCGCCCCTTTTCAATGAGATGATTGGGCGGATGCTCTCCAACCTGCCGACGGCAGGAATGGAGACGCAGAAGCCGAGCGGCCACTCATTTCGCCCCGGCGATCTGATTTCGAACCGCTACTGTGTCATCGCCGAGGTGGGCCAGGGCGGGATGGGGAGCGTTTACGAAGTGGCGGACCGGTATCTCCCCGAGCGCGGCAGCCTCGCGCTGAAAACCATCCGCGGCGAGTTGGCGAGCGATCCCGCAATGGTGGCGCGCTTCGAACGCGAGGTGCGCCTTTCGCTCTGTGTGGCGCACGAGAATGTCTGTCGTACCTTCGACATCGGCAGACATGGGGAAGGCGAAGCCGCCACGGTCTATCTGACCATGGAGTTCCTGCGCGGAGGGCGTCTGGCCGACTTGCTGAAAGACGGGAACGGCCGCCGCGCAGTGCCCGAAAAAGAAGCGTGGCCGCTGTTCCGCCAGATGGTCGACGGGCTCGCCGCCATCCACGCGCACAATATTATTCATCGGGATTTCAAGCCTGCCAACGTGATGCTGGCGAAGACCTCCAGCGGATGGCGGGTGGCTATCACGGACCTGGGTCTGGCGCGGGCGCTCGATGAAACGTCTTTTACGGAACCGGGATACATCATGGGAACTCCCGGTTATATCGCCCCCGAGGGTTCCGGCACTCAGGCAGCCGATGTCTACGCGCTGGGCGTGACGATGATCGAGATGCTGACCGGCAAGCGCATGGAGGCGGGTGACCCGGAACATGCTCTTCGCGAGCGGGGCGTAAGCCCATGGCTTCGAAGTGTGGTGGCAAAATGCTGCGCGGCCGACCCCCATCGAAGATATCGCGATGCCGGTGAAGTGGCGCGGGCGTTCGAGCGCGACTACGAACGGACAAAGAGCGCAGTGGAAACGGCGCGCGGGTCGTTTGCCTCGCCAGCCTCCCCGGCCCGGCGCAGATGGCTGGCAGCCGGAAGCGTGGGCGCACTGGTGGCGCTGGTTGGATTCAGCGCTTCACAGTTCATGAAGCCGAGAGTTCCCCCACGCGCTCTCGAACTCACCGCCAGCGCGGCGGATCGCATGGCGAACAATTCCTTTCTCGATGCCAGCCGGATTTTGGAGCAAGTGGTGGCCGCAGCCCCGCATTACGCGCTGGCGCATGCCATGCTGGCCGACGCGGACAACGAACTGGAGCTTACGGGCCGCTCCAATCGCGAGATGAACCGCATCGATGCCGCCGATCTGCGCGCGGCAACGTCCGACGAGCGGATGTATATAGAGGGCGTAAGACTGACACTGACGCGAGACTATGCCGGCGCAGCCGGCCGGTTCCGCAGCTACTACGGCAAGAGCGGCGCAGCGTCCGCCCCCGGCCGCGCCGTTTTGCTGGGGCGCGCACTCGAGAAAGCCCAGAGGCCGGCCGAAGCGGCGAAGGCCTATGCCAGCGCGGGAAAGCGCGGCGGAGCGCTGTTGTCGATGGCTGTGCTCGATTCGAGACAGCAGCAGATCCCAAAAGCGCTGAGCGAATTCGACGAAGCGCGCACCCAGTTTCAGGCGTTGGGCGAGCACGGAGCCATGGCGGGATTGCAATACCAGTTGGGGGCCGCATACAACCGCTGGGGCCGTTTGGCGGAAGGGGAAGCGGCGCTCCGCTCCTGCGCGGATCAGGCCCGCGTAGTGGGCGACGAGTACGATGCGCTGCGCTGCCGCCAGCAGTTGGCGACCATCGCATTGCGCCGGGCGCAGGCCGACGAAGACTTCGCGGCGGCGCGGCGCGAACTCACCGAGGTTATCGATGACGCGGGGCGGCAGGGCTTTCAGGCGTTGCAGGCACGGGCCTGGCTGTCGCTTGGCCAGACCTATGTGCTGCGGGACAGCTTCACTGACGCCGAGCACAGCTTTACGGAAGCTTCGGCGCGCGCAGAAAGCGAGCAGGCGGCCCGCGTTAAAGCGCTCATCGACATGGCGCGGGCGGATTTGCACCTGAGAACGCGGCGCCCGCAGTTGGCGGAGCCAGAGGCGGCGGCAGCGGCGGTATTTTTCCGGCAGGACGGCGCCCTTAAGGAGCTTTCGCAGGCGCTCCTTCTGGAAGGCCGGGCATTGCTCGACCAGCAGCGCCCCGACGACGCATTGAAGATGTTTTCCGAACAGCGGGAAGTCGCTGCCAAGGTCTCACCCGGCGATGAAGCCAAGGCTTTGGAGGCGATCGGGCAGGTCTATGAATATGAGGAAAATTATCCCGCCGCCGCGGCGCAGTTCCGCCACGCGCTCGAGTTAGCGGGAAGCGGCCTCGACGCTTTGTACTACCGCGTGCATATCTCGCGGATGTTGGCCGAACTGGGCCAGTGGCGCGAAGCAAGGGAAGTGCTGGGTACAGTCGCCAGGGCGGGGTTGCCGCCGGGCTTGCGCGTACCGTTGAGCCTCGCCCTGGCACAGATTGACCTTGTGTCCGGCGGCGCGGTGCGCGTGCGCGGCGAGCTGTCCGGTCCAGACGCAGCCGAACCGGAGTTCCTCACGCTTCGTGGGGAAGCGGATCTGCTCCAGCGGAATTTCCGTGCCGCCCAAACTGAATGCAAAACGGCTTTGGAGGCGGCGCTCGGGACGCAGGATAGACAGGAGGTGTCCGCGTCGGCAGCGTGCCTGGCCGAAGCCGCGCTGGGAGCCGGCAGTGCGCAGGAATCGCTTGACGTGCTCTCCCGTTATGAGTCAGAATGGACCACGCTTCCAGTAGAACGGTGGCGCGGGCTGGCAGTCAGGAGCGCATGCCTGATGGCTGCCGGCCGCAAAGACCAGGCGAAGGCATCGCTCGAAGGCGCAAAATCTGCGGTCAGCGGCCTGATCGCGTTGTGGGGCCCACGGGATTTCCAGTCTTACCAGAACCGCGCCGACATCCGTGGGAACCGAATCCTGATCAACATTGGTTTTGGAGTGAAAAAATGAGCGATACATCGGACTCGATTATTCACCCGTTGGCGGTATTGGCCGACAGGGTCGCGAAGGACGCAGCAACCCTGTCGAGGGAGGTGCACATGCTTGGGCATCCCGACGGATCGTCGCCGGTGATTATCAGCGACGGGTCCCTGATCATATCGAGCATCGGCGATCAGATCTCGACGGGGGTTCGACAGGCCGACGGTACCTACACCTATCAGGTCACCAAGACCGCATTTGTTGCCCTGAGGCATTGCAGCGGCACTCCCAGAAAGGCCCCGTCCCCCGGGGCCTGGCCGAACTGGTCGCTGACGATCCCATTGACCAACCCGGCCGGTTCGATCGTGCTCAAACCTCTGAGTGCTTCGATAGTGCAGATCGCCGGTGTGCCACAAAATATAGCGCCCTCGGTAGATACCCCGTTTGGCGAGAACGTACTCAAGACCAGTTTCACCGCGAATTTTGACGCCGCTGTCTTCGACCCGGGCGACGGCAGCGGCACGACGACGCATTTTAAACCACATCTGTCGTTGCATTTCTCTGCCGCCGATTAATCCAATACAGCCATTGGTTACTCTGGAACGATGCAATGGTATGAGGCCGAGGTGCGGGCGCTCGAACGCGCCCGCATCGGCCGCGGTATCGGGGAGCGCACGCCCGTCTTCTATGGCAGTTCTTCTATCCGCCTGTGGGACACGCTGGCCGAAGACGTCGGTCCGGGCATCCTGAATCTGGCGTTCGGCGGATCAACCCTCGAAGCCTGCGATCATTTCTTCGCACGGCTGGTGGCCCCCGTGAATCCCCGCTCGTTGCTGGTGTATGCCGGCGATAACGATCTCGGCGACGGACGCACCGTGGAACAGGCTCTGGGCTGGTTCCGCTCGCTGGCGGATAAAGTCGAGGACTCGCTCGGAGCCATCCCGTTCGGTTTCATCTCCATCAAGCCCAGCCCGGCGCGATTTCCTATCGTCGACCGCATTAGCCGCTTGAACGACCTGGTGCGCCAGGAGATCGAAGCGCGTCCATCGGGTTATTACGTGGATGTCTTTCCCGCCATGCTGAATGAAGCGGGCCAGCCGCGCACCGAGCTTTACTTCGAGGACGGTCTGCATCTGAATCGCGAAGGCTATCGCCTGTGGGGAAGTATTCTGCAACCATATCGAAATCAAATCTTCGCCCTTTAATCGTTAATCTGGAACATAGCTTCCCTAATCTGAAATCAAGGTGAAGCGCCAGTATCAAAGATGGTCCAGCCCGGCGCTGGGCCGCGACATGGAACTGCTGGTCTTCGGACATGCGGGCGCCAAGGTGCTGGTTTTCCCCACGCGCGAAGGTCGCTTCTACGATTACGAGAATTTCGGCCTGGTCGACGCGCTGCGAGAGCCTCTCGACGGTGGGTACATTCGCCTATTCTGCGTGGATGGGGTGGATTCCGAAAGCCTTTATTGCAAGTCCGCTCCTCCCTGGGCTCGCGTGGAACGGCATCGCCAGTACGAGCGCTACATTCTCGACGAAGTGATTCCCTTTATGCGCGCGGAGAACGGCGTGCCGAGCCTGGTGGTGCACGGCTGCAGCATCGGGGCATATCATGCGATGAGCCTGGCGCTGCGGCATCCTTCGCTGTTCTGTAAGGTTGTGGCGCTCAGCGGGCGCTACGATCTGACCCGCCAGTTCGGACACTTTGAGGACCTCTTCGGCGGACATTACGATCGGGAAGTTTACTTCATCACGCCCAATCATTTTCTTCCCAACCTCGAAGACCCGGACTACCTCGATCCCATCCGCCGCATGGATATCACATTGGCAGTGGGCGAACAGGACCCTTTTCACGAGAGCAATCGCGCGCTGAGTGAGGCGCTTGGGGAGAAAGGCGTCGTGCACCGCTTTGCCATCTGGCCGGGGGAAGCGCATCGGGCGCGCTACTGGCGCGAGATGGTTCGGCATTATTTGTAGATATGAACAGGCGGAAGCGCCTGTTCCACATAGAGGCGCCTGGCCTGCATGTCGTATGATTGCCTGACGGAGCCCTATGTCGAATTCAGAAGCCAACTATCGCCCCGGCACTCTCGCCCTGCATGCGGGACAGGAGCCCGATCCGGTCACCGGCGCGCGCGCTGTGCCGATCTACAGCACCACCAGCTACGTCTTTCACGACACCGACCATGCAGCCAATCTCTTCGCGCTGAAGGAATTCGGTTTCATCTACTCGCGCATCATGAATCCGACCTGCGATGTGCTCGAGAAGCGCATGGCGGCGCTCGAAGGCGGCGCGGCGGCCCTGGCATTCGCCAGTGGGCAATCGGCCATCACAGCCGCTATTTTGACCATCGCCCACGCGGGTCAGAATATTATCTCCGCTACCAGCCTCTATGGGGGCACGTGGACGCTGTTCACCCAGACATTTCGCCAGCTCGGCATAGAAGTGCGCTTTTTCAATCCCGATCATCCGGAAGAAATAAATAAGCTGGTGGACGATAAGACGCGCCTCGTGTATCTCGAATCGATCGGCAACCCCCGCAACGACGTTCCCGACTTTGACGCGATTTCCGCCATCGCGCACGCGCACGGGCTGCCGGTTCTAATGGACAATACCGTGTTGACCCCGGTGCTCTTCAAACCGTTCGACCACGGAGTGGACGTTTCCATTTACTCTGCGACCAAATTCCTCGGCGGCCATGGCGTTCATGTCGGCGGCATCGTCGTCGACAGCGGGAAATTTCCCTGGGAGGAGAATCCGAAGAAGTGGCCCGAGTTCACCGAGCCGGATCCGTCCTATCACGGAGTGGTTTTCACCGAAGCTCTCAAGCCGATCGGCAACATTGCTTATATCATCTTTATGCGCACCCACTGGCTGAGGGACACGGGCGCTGCCATGAGCCCCTTCGCCGCGTTTCTGTTTCTGCTGGGCATTGAGACCCTCCATCTGCGCATGGAGCGCCACACCGCCAATGCGCAGGCTTTCGCGGAATGGCTGGCAGCGCATCCGGCTGTCGAATGGGTGAATTATCCAGGGCTTCCGGGGCATCCGCATCACGCCAATGCGAAGAAGTACATCCCCGGCGGTGCCGGCGCCGTGGTCGGATTCGGCATCAAGGGAGGTAAGGACGCCGGCATTAAATTAATTAACAATCTGAAGCTGGCGAGCCATCTGGCCAACCTGGGCGACGCCAAAACGCTGGTAATCCATCCGGCTTCGACGACCCATCAGCAACTGTCGGAAGCAGAGCAGGCCTCGACCGGCGTCCGCCCCGAGTACGTCAGGGTGTCGGTGGGAATCGAGGATATTGCCGATATCATTGCCGATTTCGATCAGGCCTTGTCGATCTCCCAAGCACCCTGAGGTGCTTTTTCATACGGGTCTTTAATCTTGACATCGGGCGCGATACGAACTGTAATTGTTAGAGGCGTGAAGACACTGTATACATGATCACGTCCCGCACTGCGCCGTCATTCCGTTAAATTCATGTCAAACGAAGAGAAAAGCCTCGATCTTCCGTTATCGAACGCTTCGGCAAATACACGAGCCGTTGAGCGCGTGTCCTACTACCAGGCGCCGCTGCCGGATGAGGGCGAGTCGTCTGCGTCAGTTGTTCCTTTTGCGCACTATTTGTGGATCCTGCGGCGTCACAAGTGGCAACTGCTGGCGTTTGTGGTTGTGGCGGTCGCCTCCACGGTGATTGTGGCCTCCCGTTTGACCCCGTATTACCAGGCGACGGCGACTATCGATGTGGATCGCATGGTGCCGACGGCGGTGGTGGGTGCGGAAGCGACGGCGTCGAGAGCATCGTCGATGAATGATTCCGACTTTTATCTGACTACTCAGATACAATTGATCAAGTCGGATTCCGTGCTTCGCCCCGTGGCGCAGCGGCTCAAACTTCCCCTTCCCAAGCGGGCGGACGCACCCATCGTTCTGCCGTATCTCACAGTGACGCGGCCTCCAAAAACCTACCTCCTGACCATCAGTTACCGCGATCCCGATCCTCAATTCGCCGCCGATGTAGCCAATGGCATCGCGCGGAGTTACAGAGATTATAGTTACCTGATCCGCTACCAGGCCACCTCGGGGCAGTCTGTTTTCATGCTCAAGCAGATGGAAGATCTGCAGGCCGAGATGGAGAAATCCGCGGAGAAGCTGTCGGAATTTCAAAAAGAACTGAACATCATCAGTCCTGACGAGAAAACCAACGTACTGGCTGCCAATCTTCTGCAGCTCAACACCGAGTACACCAACAGCGAAGCCGATCGATTCAAGAAAGAGGCCGCCGCCAAGTCGGTGGCCAACGGATCCATCGAAGCGCTGGAAGCGTCGGAACAGGGAGAACAGATTCGCCATCTGGTCGATCGGATACAGGAAGCGAACCAGAAGTTCGCCACCGTAAAAACCAATTTCGGACCCAATCACCCCGAGTACAAGAAAGCCGCCAATGAGCAAGCCGAACTGCAGGCCCAGTTCGTGCGCCTCAAGGCCGATGTGGCGCAACGCGTTCAGGTGGAGTATCAGCAAGCTGTCAATCGCGAAGAGATGCTGAAAAAAGCCGTCGATCAAACCAAGGCGGATTTCGAGAGCCTGAACCTGAAAACCTTCGAATATACCAACCTGAAGCGGAAGGCCGATGCCGACCGGACCCTTTATGAAGATTTGTCGCGCAAGATCAAAGAAGCGGGTATCAACGCGGGATTTCAGAACAGTTCCATTCGTCTGGCGGATGAGGCGAGACCGGCACTGAAGCCAGCCTTTCCCAGAGTGGGGATGATGGCCGCGGTAGCCTTCTTTGCTTCGACGTTTCTCGGTGTCATGGTGGCCTTCCTTTCCGACAGTCTCGACCACAGCCTGCGCGATCCCGAACATATCCAGCGGCACCTGCAGACGGAAGTGCTGGGTTCGCTGCCGGTCGTAAAGGCATGGCGCGGACATTTGCCGCGGCCTGATTCCGAGGGTGGGAAACACCGCGATTTCTTTGGCGATACGCGGGGCGCGGCCAATTCCTATGAGGAAGCGATTCGCACCCTGCGCGACTCAATCCTGCTGCCCAATGCCGACAAGCGCCCGCGCAGTCTGTTAGTCACCTCGGCAACGCCGCGCGAAGGCAAGACCACTACAGCGGTCCATCTTGCCGTGGTGCACAGCCAGCAGAAGCGCAAGACGCTGCTGATCGATGGCGACTTGCGCCGCCCCGGTGTGTACCATCACGTCGGCGTAACCAACGACAAAGGCATGTCGAACGTGGTGAACGGCGAGATGGCCTGGCGCGATGCGTTGCAGGATTCCGACGGCCTGCCTCATCTGAAGGTGCTGCCCGCCGGGGCGCCCTCGCGGCGTGCCGCGGACGGACTGGGTGAGACGCTGCGGCAGATCCTCCTCGAAGCCCAGAGCGAGTACGATCTGGTGATCTGCGACGCGCCTCCGTTACTTGGTTTCGCCGAATCCCTGCAGATTGCCGCGCTGGTCGATGGCGTGGTGGTGGTGGCGTTGGCCGGCCAGACGGAGCGTAACGCGGTGGCGAGCGTTCTCACCAGTCTGAAGCGCCTCAAGGCGAACGTGATCGGACTGGTTCTTAACGAAGTGCGCGCGGATATGAGCGAACGCTATTACTATTACGGGTATTACGGCAAGCACTACAGCCGATACTACAAGCCGCTCAGCAACTAACGTGGGATAAGCGCTTCCCGGAATGGACGGGCGTGACCCGGTGCAACGACGCACGGACCAGCCTTATCCAGGATAAGTTCAACTTTGCGTCTGCGTACCGGGTCAAGCCTGTCCCACATTACGGCCTGTAGGCTACGCAATCTATCTCGACCTTAATCTCCGCCACGAATTTACACACAATCGTAGTCCGAGCCGGTTTGTGTACCCCGAAAAACTCCGCGTAGACTTCGTTCATCTGCGCGAACTCCGACCCACCCGCCAGATACACGCCGACGCGCACCACATCGGCCAGCGACGCCCCCGCACCTTCAAGAATGCGCTTGATGTTATTCAGCACCAGCCGGGTCTCATGGCGGATGTCGCCGGGCGAGATCTTATCCGTAGTCGGGTCTACCGGGACCTGACCAGCCACGAAAATAAAGCCGCCCGCGCGGACCGCCGGCGAATAGGGTCCGCGCGGCGTGGGAACGCCTGGAGGCGTGAGTCGTTCAATCATGAATTCTAATGCCCCTCCGCTTCGAGGAATCGCTCCGCTTCGATGGCCGCCATGCAGCCCGCGCCGGCCGCTGTAATGGCCTGCCGGTACACTCGGTCCTGCACGTCGCCGGCATGAAATACGCCGGGAATATTGGTGCGTGCGCCCCCGTGCGAGAGCAGATAGCCATCGGGATCGAGATCCAGCTGGCCCTTGAAAACCCGCGTATTCGGAATGTGCCCGATGGCCACAAATAATCCATCCACGTCTCGCTCCCACGCCTCGCCGGTGACGAGGTTGCGCAGGCGGACACCGGTCACAATATTCTTTTGCACGTCGAAGACTTCCTCGACCGCCGTATTCATAACGAACTCGATCTTGTGATTGGAACGCGCCCGCTCCAGCATGATCTTCGAAGCGCGAAAACTATCGCGGCGATGAACCAGCGCGACGCGGCGCCCGAAGCGCGTGAGAAACGTGGCTTCTTCCATGGCGGAATCGCCGCCGCCCACCACGATAATCTCTTTATCGCGATAGAAAAAGCCGTCGCAAGTGGCGCAGGAACTGACGCCGTGGCCGATCAGGCGCTGCTCCGAAGGCAGGTCCAGCCAGCGCGCCTGTGCCCCTGAAGCGACGATCACGATGCGGGTCTCGATCCATTCGCCATTGACATTCAGGCGGAAGGGCCGCATGGAAAGATCGGCTTCCAGCACTTCGCCATCGAGGTAAATGGCGCCGAAGCGCTCGGCCTGCTTTTTGATATTCTCGACGAGGTCGGGGCCGTTGATGCCTTCGGGGAAGCCTGGAAAATTTTCCACTTCCGTGGTCATGGAAAGTTGCCCGCCCGCGTGATGGCCCTTGACGACCAGCGGTTTCAGCCCCGCGCGTGCGGTATAGACGGCGGCTGTGTTTCCGGCGCACCCGGATCCGATGATTACAACGTTGTGCATGGAGGTGTAATTTCTGAGCCTATCAGATGGCTACTCAAACCACCTTGACGCTGTTGAGCACGCTGGCGATCTCCGCGGCGTCGAGAACGCGATGCTCCGCGCAGCACTCCCCCTGCGGAATCGGACTTCCATGCGGGCACGCCTTCGGATGCCCCAGCAGCGTACACATGCGGTCCGTAACTTCGGGGCTCAGAATATGCTCGAACTTGCAGGCGCTCGATTCGATTTCGTCTTCGTCATGAATCGAGAGCACGTCCATGAACAGCCGCTCCGCCAGACGATGGCGCCGGATCACGTCCCGTGCGCGCGCTTCCCCTTTGCGCGTGAACTCGCCCGCTTCGGTGACGAGGCCGATGTGCGCCATGGTCACGATCAGCTTCCGCCACTGCGCGTCAGTGTACTCGTGCGAATCCACGTGGCCGGAGGTCTCGCCGCGCGTCCACAACTGCTCCAGCACTTCGTCGAAATCCTGGTTCTCTTCGGCAGAGAAAAACAACGTTTCTTTGATGCGTCCGTGATCCAGATTGAGGCGGCGGTCGGCCAGTTTGCCGGCGTTTTCGTCGTGGGTGACCATCACGATGGTCCTGCCCTGAGCATGCAGATCGTTCAGCAATCCAAACACGATGCGCTGATTTTCGGCATCGAGGTTCCCCGTGGGTTCGTCGGCGAGAATGATCTTCGGATCGTTCACCAGAGCCCGTGCAATGGCCACGCGCTGCTGCTCGCCACCCGAAAGCTGCGACGGCAGATGCGATGCGCGCTCTTCCATCCCCACCTGCTTGAGCGCCTGCATGGCTTCGGGTTCATCCACCATGCTGTGGAAGTATTGCGCCAGCATCACGTTCTCGAGCGCGTTCAGATGCGGCACCAAATGGAATTGCTGGAAGATGAAACCGACGGTCTCGCTGCGAAACCGCGCCAATTCGCTGTGGCGCAGCTTCGATGTATCGGTGCCGCCGATGAGCACTGAACCGCGCGTGGCCTGGTCGAGGCAGCCGATGAGATTGAGCAGCGTGGTCTTGCCGGAACCGGATGGCCCCATGATGGCGATCCATTCGCCGCGTTTGGCCTCGATGCTGATGCCGTCGATGGCATTGACCGCGCCGGGGCCATCGCCATAAACCTTCGTCACATCGATCAGTTCGATGAATGCACTCACGCGTTACTCGCCTCTCAGAATGATCGCAGGCTGGATGCCCCAGATGCGCGATGCCGCGATTGCCGTGGCTACGGCCGCCACGCCCAGCATAACCACGGACACCATTAAAAATACCAGCCAGCTGGCCTGGATCTGAAACGCTCCGCCGAAAATCTGGCGCCCGATAGCCGCCGCCGCGAGGATGCCGAGCAGATATCCGGCCACCGCCGCAGCGAGCGCGAGTGCCGCCGATTCGGATACGAAGAAGGCCGCAATCCTGCGCTCCGCCGCGCCCAGCGCCTTCATGATGCCGATCTCTTTCGAGCGCTCAATCACCATCTCGGTGAAGTTGCTGCTGACGCACAGCGTAGTAATGCCGAGCAGCAGCAGGGTCAGCAGAAACAGCGCCGCGCGAATCTTGAGCACCACGTTCGATTCGGTATCGGCTACTGAACGCACGGTGCGAAGATCGGCTGTCGGGAACTGCGCTGCCAGTTGCGATCGGATGCTTTCGACGCGATCGCCGGGTGCACGGATCTCGATGAAGCTGGCGAGCCCGGTTGTGCTTTCTGTCGTGCCTTCGGGGGCCGCATCGGAGAACGGCACCAGCAATTCCTGGTCTTCCGCGCCGCCGGTCGCAACAATGCCCTTTACGATGCAGGGTACGCGTCCCATGGTCGCGCGGTCGCCCGTGTGCAAATTCAATCGATCGGCCATTAATTGGCCGGCGATACATTCGCCAGTATGGATGTCGCGCGTGCCGGTGACATGCCAGTATGCGGTCATGTGCGCGGCGGCCGGTCCCGATTCGAAACCAACCACCGGAACGGTTTCCTCACCAGCCTGGCCCGTGGTCACGAGGAACGCAGCCGCCTCCGCGCCCAGCTTCTGCGCAGCGTCGCGAATGGAAACCGGCACCGTGCTTCCATTTACGGGCGCGGCCACGATGTTCGCGCCATAGCTCGAAAATTCGCCGCGAATGCGCCGCTCCACGGTTCCGTAAATCCCGAACAGCACGGTAGCCAGGGTCGCCGCCACCGCCAGCGCGGCGAAAGCCAGCAGCAGACGGCGCTTGCGATACTCCAACGCGCGCAGGATGAATTTCAGAAACATCAGACACCCTCGCGCAGGATGATCGCCGGCTCCAGGCGCAGCGTGCTCCGCAAGGGCTGTGCGGCGCCTGCCAATGCCACCACTACGGCCGCGGCCGTGATGAGGAAAGGCAGCACCGGCGAAACCTCGATGGCGTCATGGAAAACGGATTCACCCACCAGCTTCGCCAGCCAGACGCCGGTGAAGGCGCCGATCAGCCCACCGGCCACGCCGATCAGCGCAACCTCCACGCTCAGCATCGCAGCCACCAGCCATCGCGCGCCGCCGATCGCCTGCATAATCGCAATCTCGCCGCGCCGCTCCATCATAGTGGTCGCTGTCAAACTCCACACCGTAAGCCCCGCGGAGAGCAAGGCGGCCAGCGTGATCAGGCCCATCAGCCCGCCGATTTTATCCAGAACTTTGCCTTCCGAATCGGCCACGCGGTGCACGGCGCGCGCCTCGGTACCGGGCAGCGCCTCTTCGATCTCATGCGTAATCGTCACCACATAATTCGTGCACATCAGCAGCTCGCGTTCCGCCGCGGTCATCGTCTTCTGATCTTTGCGCGCGAAATCGTCTTCCGGCTTCGTCAACGCGGCGACGTCGATGCGCTCCACCATACCTGAACGATTCGTCAACTCCTGCACGCGCCGCAGCGGCAGAAACACGCGATCGTCGGCTTCCTCGCCCGAGGAAATAATTCCCGCCACTTTGAACGGCGCGCCCAGCACCGTCACCGTATCACCGAGTTTCCATCCCGTGCGCCGCGCTACGCCTTCGCCGATCATGCAGTCGTTGGCCAGATCTTGCGCCCAGCGTCCGGTGACGTTCCAGGACGGATTTATGGCGCGCATTCCGGTGAGCTGCGTGTCGCCATTCGGTCCTTTATAAGGATGAGAAAACCACACGCCCTGAACGGGGATCCCGTTATACTGCGCGGAAAGAGAAGGCGCAAAGCCGGTGATATTCAGTTGCCAGAAGATCGATTTAATGGCCGGCACCTGGGCTTCCGGGATGTAGTTGGCATTGCCCGCGGCGGTCACGGTAGTTACGCCGCCGACCCCGCCGGTAACCGAAGCAGCGCGTTCGGTAACGACGATATTCGCTCCCACTGCGCGCAGTTCGCGATTGACTTTATCGCCCACGGAGAGCATCACGCCGAGCATCGAAGTCGCCACCGCCGAACCCATCGCCACAGCGGCAATGATCAGCGCTTTCCTGCGCGGCGCGCGGCGAATCGAATCTCGAACAAATCGAACAATCATGTGCCTACACCTGGACATGCGGCGATAGCCGCGTTTCTTCCCGCCACCTCATCCGTGTCCTCGAAACACACCTACTCCGCCATCGAGCGCGGCTTCGTCGATCACCAGCGTGCCACCCTCCACCCGCGACTTCAACGGAATCGGATTGCATCCGCCCGGCGTCCCGATAGTGGAGATAACAATGTCCGAGGCGCAGTTCCGGCAAATCACTTCCGACCCCTTCTGGTAATAACCCTGCGTCCCGCAGATCTGGCAAGCGTCGTAAGCCACCGCCAGAGTCTTATCCGGCTTCTGAATCACGATGAAGCGCACATGCACGCCCTGGTCGTCCACCGAGAAGCGGTGCAGATTGCCGTCGCTGACCGTATCCACCGGGATCTTCACCACGCCGTTTTCGAACGTCACCGGCACCGCGGCCGAGAGCGCCGTCTCCGCGCGCGCCGAGAGAAACTCAGCCGTAATCAGAAGGATAAACAAGCAGGAAGCGGTGCAGGAGGCGACAATCCACAGCCGTTCCCGCCGCGCCGCCCAACGCACCTTGCGCAACTCCGCGCCTTGCAGCCCTTCCGTCTTCGGAGCGCGCCGCTTGCGCCATTCGAGCAGAGTCATCGCCGCCGCCATCAACAGAATCGTGATGAGGAAGAAAACATCGTTCTTGACGATGGGCCCGATGAAGCGCATCTCCGTCGGGCTGGCTGGCAGGATGCCGCTTTCCGAAAGTTCATGCAAGCCGCTGATCGTGAGCTGCACCACGACAACCATCAGGATGGCCGTCGTCATCTGGAAAAATTGCCGCAGGTTAACGCGAATGGTCCCGCGCACGAAGCTGACGCCGAACAAAACCGCCAGACCGATCCCGAGTATTGCGCCCACCCATTCCAGCACGCCCGATGTATTCAATCGCACAGCGGCGAGCAGCAGCACTGTCTCCACGCCCTCGCGGAAAATCATCAGAAAAACGAAGATGAAAACGCCCCAACTGGCACGGGTCCCACTGGTTCCTTCCTGCAAGCGAGTTTCAATCTCGGTTTTCATCCGGCTGCCATGGCGGTTCATCCAGATCACCATACTCAGCACGAAAGCGGCGCTGACCAGCAGCACATAACCTTCGTAAGAATCCGTATTCAGGTTGATCTTCGTGAAGGCCCATGCGCCCACAAAGCAGGCAATCACGGCAGTTATGAGTGCGTGATAGACCGTGGGCAGAAGTTCGCTGCGCCCGGTTTTTTTCAACCAGGAAACGGCCACCGCGATCACCAGCGCGGCCTCAACGCCCTCACGCAAGGTGATGATGAAAGTCGGGAACATATCGGCAACTCAGTTGCAAATCGATTGTAGCAAAACGATACCGGACCGAAAAGATCGCCTATCGCTATGCCAATATCTTATACGTGCCAGCCTGGCTGAATCGAAATGTCTGGGGGATGACCCTGACCAGCCTCTTCTCCGACGCCTGCTACGAGATGGTGCTGGCGGTGCTGCCGGGATTTCTGCCCGTGATCCACGTGGCCGCCGCCGCGCTCGGCTGGATCGAAGGCGCCTCCGACGCGTTCTCAAGTTTCCTCAAACTCTTCGCCGGCTGGTATTCGGACAGGATTGGCCAGCGCAAGCGGATGATCGTCGTCGGCTATCTGTTCACGGGAACGGGGCTGTCGATCTTCTCTACTGCGGGATCGTGGATTCCCATTCTGCTGGGCCGCATGGTGAGCTGGTTCGGCAAAGGAATTCGGGGATCTTTGCGCGATGCGATGCTCTCGGAATCGGTGGACCCGAGCGTGCGTGGACGCGCCTTTGGATTCCATCGCGCGGGCGATACGGTGGGCGCGATCATCGGGCCGCTGGCGGGAATCGCGCTATTGTCTTTCCTCCCGAAAACTACGCCGGACGCACCGTTTCGAACTATATTTCTGTTGTCATTGATTCCCGGTCTGTCAGCGCCGCTGGTGTTTGCATGGATGGTACGGGAGACCAGGCGACAGGCGAAGCCTGGCACGAAACTGGTGGCGTCGATGCGCGAATTGCCACCACGTTTTCGAAGATTTCTGCTGGCGGTGGGGTTATTCGGATGCGGCGATTTCTCACCGACGCTGTTGACACTGGCGGCGGCGACGCTGCTCGGCCCGGCCCATGGACCAGTGCGAGCGGCCCAACTGGCAGCGGTGCTCTACGTGATCCGGAATATCGTTTACGCAGCCGCCGCGTATCCGATCGGATTGCTTGCCGACCATATGCGGAAAATGCCACTGCTGATGGCCGGATACTTCTGTGCGGTGTTGGTATCCGCGTCGACGGCTGCGCTCTTCATCAAAGGCAGCGCGACTTTCCCGATCCTCGCCGCAGTTTTCATCATCGCCGGAATCTTCGCCGCCGCGCAGGATACGCTGCAGGGAGCAATCCCTCCCACGCTCACCATAGCCGAAATACGCGGAACCGTTTACGGCACTCTCGGAGCGGTGAATGGCGCGGGCGATCTGATCGCCAGCGCGCTGGTGGGAACGCTATGGACCGCAGTCTCACCCGTCGCCGCTTTCGCTGCTGCCGCCACCCTGATGTTCGCCGGAGCCGTCAGCGTCGCAGCCGTCAGGGAGTGATCCAAACGTCGATGTCCGCGTTCAAATCGTAAATGAAGATGGAAACCTCCTGGAGTCCGGTGACAGACACTGCCTGCGGGCCGGAGGCATTCAGTTGCAAATTGACCTGCGTTACGCCTGCAACAATGTCGGGCGCCACGCCTTCATAAAGGATAGTGCCCTCGCTGGCGCTGCACGATCCAGTCGCGCAAAAAATGTTATTGGCCTGTGTGGCGACCTGCCCGTCCACGAGAGGCGCGAAGCTGGTTTGAAAACCGGTGGCGTAAAAGAAGACAACCGAGCCGAGCTTCGCCGGATTGGACTCGGAGTTCAGCGAACCATCCTGATTGAGCACGCCCGGAAAAAGTTCGCCATCCGAAGTATCGATCCACAAAGGAAACGATGGCGTGGTGACGATGGCATTGAAGATCCGGATCGACGAGGCGCTTTGCGTGGTCAGCCCCATCGGGACAACGGCGTTGATCTGCCCGTCCGCGACATAGAGCAGAGGCGCAGGCATGCCGCCTATGGTCACCTGAACGCCTCCCAGACTGGTCGGATAGAATCCGCCGGCGGGAGTCGCTGTCACAGCGGTTGAAGGTCCAATGTGCGGTCCGTAAATCGCGATGACTTCAGCGGGCGCGACACGTCCGGACAGCGATCCGCCAACCACGTTATCGACGCCGAAAATTTTCGGGGAGGGGGGCGATGTGGAGGCGATCGCGGAAACGATGCCGGTCGCGCCCGCCGTATGAATGAGCATGGTGGCATCGAGTGCCACGGCTTGCGCCACGGTGCCGTTCGGGTAGCGCGCCGCGAAGGGGAGCATCGCACCCGAAGGGCTGAATTCGACGAGGAAATCGCCTCCCTGCGACCATCCCTGCGCGTTTGGAAACGTGGTTGATGTGGTGGTGCCTGTAGCCCACACGTCTCCCGCGGCATCCACGGCGAGGGAGTTCACCGCATCGTTGCCCGCGCCACCGAGATAGGTGGCCCATACGAACGCGCTGCCGTTAGGGTTGAGTTTGGCGACAAATCCGTCGTTATTCGTGGGAACGCCGTAAAGGCTGACGGGACCTCCGGCGAAGACGGTTTGAAAGGCGCCGGGCGTTACGGGAAACTTCGGATCGCCGGTGGCGCCTGCGAGATACGCGTTGCCTGCGCTGTCTGCCGTCAGCGAGGAAAGGACGTTGGCTCCGGTTGAGACCGGGCCGGTGGCGAACTCCGCGGCGCTGCCGATATACGTCAGATACGCGAGGCCGGTTCCGTTGGCGGCGATCTTCCCGGCAAACGCGCCAATGCCCTCCGTAAGGAAGGCGCCCGCAGTGGCAGGTAAATTGGTGGTGTTCGTGTTGCCGCCGAAATAAACGTTCCGTGCCGCGTCCAGCGCAAGGGCGACGCCAGTCGTCGAGATGGGGACGGTGCAGTCGTGCGGGCCGCCGGAACAAATATCCTCCGTACCTCCGACGGTACCTGAGAAGAGGATCTGATCGCCCGCCGCGGAGATCGCGGTGACAAAGGCGGCGGATACGGCCGGTGTGAAGGAGATGGGCTCGGCTACGCTGGCCGACGGCATGCCGCTGGTGTGGGGAAAATCGGTTGCGGAGGTGGTGCCCGTGAGATACAGATTGCCGGCGGCATCAGTGGTCATGGCGTTGATGCTGGTGGAGCCGGCGAGCCCGCCAAAATAGGTGGAGTAAAGAACCGACTTCCCATCCGGGCTGAGTTTGACGATGAAGCCCGCGCCGTACGGACCGTTCTGCGATTGCAGCGCGTTGCTGATGGGAAAATCCGGCGAGGTGGTGGTCCCGGCAACGTAGATATTACCGGTGGGGTCTACTGTGACGGCGAGGCCCTGATCCAGGCCCTTTCCGGCGAAGGCAGCGGTAAACAGGATCTTTCCGGTGGGGTCGAGTTTGCTGACAAAGACATCGTTCGGAGGATACGGTTGAGGATATGGTTCCAGCGCCGCAATCCCAATGGAGCTCAACGGATCGTAGATAGCCGCGAAGTAACCAGCCACCATCAGGGGGGGTCCGCGGTTTCCAACCACATAGGTGTTGCCTGCGGCGTCGGCTGTGATTGCGGCTACCGTGCGCGGATAAGTATCGCCTATATAGGTGGTGTACTCCCCGGCCATTGCCGCAGTTGCTAAGGTAAGGATAAAGAAAAATCGCATACCCGAATAATAGCTGTGGTTTTTGGCTTGAGTGCGAAGATAATTCGCGCGGTCGCGGATCGATTCTACGGTTGCCCGGCCTCAGAAAGACTCTCGAGTCTCAGCCTGGCCAGTCGGGTGCCAGTCTCTTTCAGCGGCCCGCTTAGCCCGTATAACGCTCTTGAGGTCGAGGGCAGCGATAGCGCGGACGAAGGTGCTGACGATGATTGAGCGCGCGGCTGCCTCCGCATGCCTTCCGGGGGCTCGGGTGGAGAGGCGCGAGAGCAGAGGCGGGACACTTCAGGTTACCGGAGGGGCGGAACCTCCGCCACCGACTCGCACGCAAATTCATCGGCCGTAAGGGCCGCAACACAGGAGGCCCGCGCGATTGGCGCGGGCCCCCTGCCTTAGTCTGAAACGCTATTCGACGATCACGCTCAGCGTGGAATTCGACAGATATGCAGAGCCGTTGCCAGCCGTAATCGTAGTCGTTCCCGCCGCTGTTCCCGTAACCGGGACGTTTACGCTTGTTGCGTTTGGCGCGAACGTCACGCTTGGGGGGACTGTAGCAATCGCAGGGTTGGCGGACGTCAGATTCACCTGCAGGCCGCCGGCGGGTGCGGGTGCCGAGAGACTCAGCGTGAAGTTTACCGTGGTCCCGTTGAATATCGTGCCGCGGCGCCCGAAGCTCAGGCTCCCCGTCACTTGGACCGGTTGGCTCGCCGTCGTGAAATACATTCCCTCTGTGGTGATCGTTGCCGCACCCAGGTTGATCCCGGTCACGACCGGCTGACCGTTGCGCGCCGTGGTCGCTCCCGCCGGAATGTAAATCACCGGAGGATTGACGGTCACTGTCGTCGGATCGCTGCTCGAAAGGGTCAGCACCAGTCCGCCCGCCGGAGCAGGCGACGACAACACGACGGGAAACTGCGCGCTTTGACCCAGTCCGGCAATCAGACCATTATTGAGACTGAGCGCCCCCAGAGGAGCCGCGATCGGCGTGAACGAAACGCCGCGCAGCACCTGCCCGTAAGCCGCCGTTTCGATTGTCGTGAACTGCTCGCTCGCGCCCACGGCGGGGCTCGTGTTGGCGAGAACGTCATTGATCGCGACGAGCTTGTTCGGGTCCGCTCCCTGATCGCCGTTGGTACTTACTGTCGACGTGAGGGCGTAAACGGTGACCGTGCCGTCGGAGTTCAGGCGGCAGGTGAGGTTGCGTAGTCCAGCCGTGGCAGGGTTAATTGACGCCGGGTAGTTGGCGACGCTGTACTGCTGTCCCAGATTCAGTCCGTTCTGCATCACGTATGCCAACGACCACGTTCCGTTTGTCAAAATCCATTTCTGCAGTCCGGCCAGGGTGCTTTTGCCCGCGTCTGCAAGCACGCCGTCGCCTTCGTCACCGACGTAGAGCGTGCTGGCATCGGCGAAGCAGATGCCGAACGGGAAATCGTTGTTAATGCCGGCGGTCTTCGCCGCGACTGTCGGAAAGCCCGGGAGAATCGTCATCGTCAGAGGCGCGTCTGCGGGCGTGGGCAGGGCACCCGTGGGACCAACCTGGTAAACAGTGTTGATCCCGTTGCTTCCGCTGCCTTTGGTAGTGTACAGCGTGTTGTTGAAGATGGTAAGGCCGCGAAAGTTCGTGTCTTTGCCAGGTTTGTCGGCGGGCAGGCCGTATTGTGTCACGTTGAAGGTTCCGGCCAGTTGATAGTTTCCGAGCGGGCCCTTCGGGTTGATGATCTCTACGCCGGTGGAATTGATCAGTTGCTGCAGCACGGTGGTATATGGCGTTGTCGTCGGCTGGCTGCCGTTGTTATCGTTGCCAACCGCATAGTAGAGGCCGTTTGCCAGAATCGCATTGCGTCCGTTGTTGCCGCTGTAGGCCCAGGTATCGGTCGTTGTAATGGTGCCGTTCGGGGTCAGCTGCGCTACGGCGCGGTCGACGATCGACCCCACGGGATTGGTGGGATCGACGACGCCGGTTGTATTGGCGTTGGACACATCGAGGACATTCGCGGCGCCGGCAAGGTAGCCCATGAACGTCACCGCCGAGTAATCGGTTGAGAGGCTGAGACCCAGTTCCGATTTGGACGAGAAACTGGTCACGATCTGAGATGTGGGCACAGTAATCGTGTTGACCAGCGCGCCGGCCGGCGTCATCTGGTCGATGAAGATCTGCGATGTGACTCCGAAACTTCCGTCCACGGTGTCGTTGTTCCACACGTTGAAGGAGTCGGTAAGATTGGGGAATTCGCCGTCACTTATCGCCTTCCCGGGACACGAGGCAGCGGTCCCACAAATCGGAGGCAGTTGTTCACCGACCGTTACGGTGCCGACGTTGCCCGAATAAACCGAACGTGAAACCAGGATGTTTCCCGGAGTGATTTGCGCGTAGCCGGGAACTGCACAAAACGCCGCCAGCAGCAGCGAGGCTACGGAATTGAGAAAACAGGTTGAGGTTTTAATCATCTCGACCAGTGTTAACACCAACAGGTTTCGCCGGGATTTCAATTGGATAACGATTGAATGACAAGCCTGGCTCGAAGCGCACAGCGGGTTCGCCAAAAGTATTTGTTTTTACAACCCAGCGAGCCGACATCTCATTCTCATCGCCGGTTCACACTGCTGAAAGGTTCAATGGATAGCCTGAGGCCCAGGGAGATCACATTCATGTTCAACAAACCCAATGTGGCAGCTGTTGTTTTTTCTGTCGCCGTGCTGCTGGCTCCGCCAACTTACCCGCAGTCGAGAACCGCGCGAAGCGGAATGGGCCATGTCCTGCTGATCAGCATTGACGGGATGCATGCGCTCGATTACCTCAACTGCGTGAGCGGAGGCTACTGCCCCCATCTGGCAGCGCTCGGAACGACCGGAGTGAACTACACCCGAACGTCCACTTCGCAGCCATCCGACTCCTTCCCGGGGCTGATGGCGCTGGTCACTGGCGGCACCCCCAAGACCGTCGGGGCTTTCTATGACGTCGCTTACGATCGCGTCCTGGCGCCGCCCATGAACACTACGGGCAACGGATTGGCGGGGGGCCCATGCGTGCAACAGGTGCCGAACGGCACAACGACCGAGTACGAAGAGGGTGTCGAGATCAACCAAACTCTGCTCAACGGAGGGGGCCCGTACGGCCCGACCGATGGCGGTATCCTGTCCATTGACCCGACCCGCCTGCCACGCGACCCTTTCAATCGCTGCCAGCCGGTCTATCCCTGGAACTTCATCCGGACGAATACCATCTACGGCGTTATCCACGCGGCTGGCGGCTACACCGCCTGGTCCGACAAACACGCGGTCTACGACGCGGTGGGCGGACCAACCGGTACCTCCGCTCAGCCTAATGTAGACGACTATTACTCTCCAGAAGTCAATTCGAACGCGACCGCCCTGCCGGGCGTTATTACGGCCGACGGGCAATCCTGCTCTGTTCCGGGGACCCCTCCCACGCCTCCCGACAACAACGGCGGCGACTGGACCACAAGCTTCCTGAACATCAAGTGCTACGACCAGCTCAAGGTAAACGCGATCGTCAACGAGATCAACGGCCAGAATCACCTCGGAACCAGCCACGCTCCTGTACCCAATATCCTCGGTATGAATTTTCAGGCAGTCAGCGTGGGACAAAAGCTGATTGAAAAAGGTGTAAAGGGAGGTTATTCCGATGCGGCCGGCACTCCGACCGCGAACATGAAGTCCGAAATCGTGTTCGTGGATGCGGCGATCGGTCAGATGGTAGCGGCCCTGCAGAAGCAGGATCTGCTGAGCGACACTGTAATCGTCGTCACCGCCAAGCACGGTCAATCTCCCATCGATACAAACCGTTTTATGCCGATCGGTTCGACATCGCCCGCTAACCTGCTTGCTGCCGCGGGCCTGATTCCTGCATCAGAGTCGCCCCTTACTCCGGGAGGCATCGGGCCGACCGAAGACGATATCTCGCAGCTGTGGCTGGTTCCAAACGCCAACGTCCCGATGGCTGTCGGAATCCTGGAGTCGAACGCCGCCGCTGCCGGAATCGGCCAGATCTTCTACGGCTCGTCGCTGCTAACGATGTTCAACTCTCCTGGGCTGCCCACACCAGGCGGACCCTGCTGCGCTCTTTTGCCGGGCGGCGACCCGCGCACACCCGACA
Source organism: Terriglobia bacterium (assembly GCA_963719785.1). Lineage (GTDB taxonomy): Bacteria > Acidobacteriota > Terriglobia > Bryobacterales > Bryobacteraceae > BOG-234. Next base: position 771,250 of record CAVRCX010000007.1, on the reverse strand, counting down.
TCATCGTCCAGCCGAACGTTGGGGTGGTCTACACGGGCAGCACGAAAAAACAAGCCGAGCACGGCGGCTTCGCTCACGACGACACCAACGTGATCCTGCTGGTATCCAACCCGAACCTCCAGCCTGCTACCGTAACAAGCTTTGTTGAAACCACCCAGGTAGCTCCAACGATCCTTCAGGTGCTGGGACTCAGTCCCGCAAGCCTTCAGGCTGTACAGGCGGAGGGCACTCCTGTCCTGCCGGGATTGAACAACTTTACACTGGTCGCCCATTAGACGTTGCACTCTGTTTTTCGGCGGGCGTCGCACCGCAGGACGCCCGCCTCTTTTCTTCGCCCACTCCCGTAACAACTCCATATCCAGAGCTTTGGTTTTGGACCCCAGTATCGCCGTCGCAGCTATTGCGGGCTCCACGCTGATGCTCCCGGGCGTCTTAAGCAAGGCGGAATTCGGTAAAAGAGGCATGCTCTCTCCCGGACCCGGCGGAGGCGTCAAAACAAGTCCGATCGGACCACTCGGGCTCTACGGATTTCTCTATTCCCTTTTCATCTCGCGCTGTAGCCACGAGCGGGCCAGCTTCCAGTCGCGCATCACGCTTTGCCCGGAGATCTTCAACACGTCCGCCGGCTCTTCCACGCTCAGGCCCAAAAAAAAACGCAATTCGACAACCCTCGCCTTGCGCGGATCGATCTGCGCCAGAGTGGTCAGGGCGTCGTCGAGCGCGACCAGCCCCTTGTCTTTGGTCGAACCAAGCTCCGGAAGGACATCGAGATTGATACCTGCCGCCCCAGCGCCGCGTTTGGCCGAACGGCGCGCGTGCCGCATCCACCAGTATCCTGCGCATGGTTTGAGTGGAAATTGCAAAGAAATGCGCGCGATTTCGCCAGTCGAGATCGGGTGCGTTTACCAGACGAATCCAGGCCTCATTCACGAGGGCGGTCGCCTGCAGAGTGTGGCCATGCCGTTCCGCGCGCATGTAACGGCGCGCCAGGGTCCGCAACTCGTGCGCGATCAGCGAGCCAGGCACTCCATAGCTTGCTGGTCGCCGCCGGCCACTGGCGCCTGCCGGAAAGAGCGGACCGCAGCCGTATACGGTGGTGTTGAACTGGCAGGCTGGTTTGAAGAAATAGAGAGATTCGAATATTTTTTGGCCGCCACCCCCTGAACGGCGGAAGCCGCAGATGTCCAGGTCGAAGTTGATCAGCGCGCTTTTTCAAACTGCATCAGGAGCGCCCGCGCAATCCCACGGACTTCTTCAGGGGCATTCGAAGCATTCTCCAGCTTACGCGCCGGCACCGCTCGAATTTGTCGGACGTAAGTGGGCGGAATACCTTCAGATTCGATTCCACCGCTCGGAGCGACGCCTCAGCCGCTCAACAACTCCAATTCCAATCCCTTGAACTGCCTGAACCCGCTATCGAGCGAAACCATGCGCCGTGAAGACGCCATGGCAAACGCCGCGAGGTACGCATCCCCGACAAGCTTGCTGGTCCGCCCCCGATATTTCAAAAGAGTGGGGAAGACCGAATCGAACAGCGGAGGTTCCTCCGTAAAATCGATTCGTTCATCCAGCAGAAGCTCTTCCAGCAATACCCACGCGGCCGCCGCCGAAATCGCATGATCCGCCATGATCGCACTATTGCCCAGCAGGCGAATGATGGCCAGTTGCACCAAGCGGCATAGGCCAGCCTCGCCCGCCTCCAGCCCATCGAACCATTTCCTCGCTGCCACATGATGGTCATGATGCCGCACCAACAACGCGAGCAATACATTGACGTCAGCCAAACATCGCTTCATCGATTTGCTCCGGCGTCAAAACGCCCACGCGCGGTGCGTTCTGTCCGCCGACTACGGGAGGGTCGCGCCGGATCTTCCTGGTCGCGGGCGCCAGTTTCTGCTCCACCGCCTCGATAAAAAATTCGCGCAGCGACACCCCCGCCAGCGCGGCCCGAGTCTTTGCTTTTACCAGCAATTCATCTGGAAGTTCTATCGTCGTCCTCATATGTCATAATTATGGCACATTTTTAGCTTTGAGGCTAACCGGCGGAAAATACGTGCCCTTCAACTCTCGCTTCCACCAGTTCCCCGACTTCCGGCGCTCCTCCCAGGTAGTGAAGCGATAGTCGTAAACCATCGCCCGTATATGCGACGGCGGAACTCCTCCAAACGGATCGCGTTCGAGCAGCGCCAGCACCGGTTTCGACCCCTCGAGCAACGCCAGCATGAAGCGCAGGAACCATGGATTCTCCCGGTAATTCCCCAGCGCCGCGAACCACATCTGCCAATCGAGACGCGGCTGAAACGGCGCCACCCATCCCGGTGCGCGATTCAACGGACCCGCCTTGTATCGAAATACGTAAGGTTGCCAGTTCTGGCCATCGTTCGAACCTTCTACTTCGATCTCCGGCCGCGACGTCGTCATCACCGCAAACAGCCCGTAGGAATTGACCAGATCGAAGGGCGCCTCCACGTCCATGATGCGGTTCAACGCCATCGGAACGGCAGTGCGCATGCCGACCAGTTCGATACACGACACGGTCATGATGAAAACGAACAGCGCGGCCGAAACGAATCGATTCGACCACGCGGGCGTAACCGGCACGTACTTTTTCTTTCCGGCGAAGAACGCGTCGTCAAGAAGAAACAGGCAGAGCGCGATTGCCAGGTAATTGAAGAACGTGTAATTCCCGGTCAATATGATCAGCACCTGCAGTGCAATGGTGCCGAACGCAGCGATTTGCTTTAGGCGCCGCGGCCCGAACATCAGCACCGGCAATCCCAACTCCACTACGAATGTGAAGATCACCGAAGCCTTCTGAAATGCTTCCGGCAATTGCGCCATGTACCAGGCGATGGCTGTCGGCAGAGGCTGCGTCCAGTAGTGGAACGACAACGCCGTCAGATTGTGCCAGGTGGAGTCATGGCTGAACAGCTTGACGAGCCCCGACTGGAACATAAGCCGAATCAGCAGCCACTGAAACAGCCACACACGCGGCAGCGATGGGCGCAGAAAAATGGCCAAGAATCCCGCTTCCAGCAACAGCAGATCCCACTGGTAGGACATGAATATCTGGCCGGCCGACACGATCGACAGGTAGTAGAAAAAGAGGATGGTGAAGATGGCCCGCTGCCATCCGCTGTGTGGGCGCGCAATGGTGGCGACCGCCGCCAGCGCCACGCCGCCCCAGGCAATCGAGAGCAGGCCGAAATCTGTCGGCGCCCACCAGAAGATCGTTGGAACGCGCCAGTACGCCGAGGAGCCCAATTGCGCCACGGCATACTGCAGATACATCCTGATGGGCAGGATCCCCTCGGAGCCCACCAGCCCGCGCACCTGCATTCCGAAGGACGCGAACGCCACCATGTAGATGAATGCCAGCACCCGCGAGAAGAGCGAGCATGCCATGTGGTAGGTAGGGCGCTCGATGCGCTCACCCCACAGCGCGCGCGTGATTCTGTAGCCGGCATTGCGATGCCGCGAGACGAATCGATACACGAATTCCGCGATGGGCGCGAATCCCGGGACGAATCGGTAAACCCACAGCATCCACTGATAGCCGGAAACGCGCGACAGCAATTGCGCTACTGCCTGCGCCCCGCTGAACTGAGCGCCGGGAGTTACGTAATGGACGGCGCGCCGGAAATCTTCCACCAAAATTGCGGGGAACCGGCCGCCCGCTTTCTGGTACGGCAGATAGTCGACGCGATCGCCGGTGAGGCTACGCCAGAAATCCACCCACATGCGGCAAAAACTGCAATCGCCGTCGAAGATGAGAGTGGGGCGCTGCGAATCAGTGGGCACGCTTCATGACTACCACAGCAGCGTCAAAGAGTGAGCCGCCACTGATTGAGCCCGGCGACGATGATGCGCTCCAGCCAGAAAGAGAAACGGGTCTGGGCGTGGTCGTTGCTCTCGGCGTAGTTGATCAGAAATGAGCCGCCTTCGATCATAGTAGGTTCCGAACCCTGCATAAGGAGAGGGAGCACGCTGATCAGGCCACGGGACCGATGGCCGGGCTGCCTAAACGACAATTGAAGCGCGTCCGAGGTTGCGGGCAGAAACAATTCAACGTCGATCTCCTTCCGCCCACCCAAGTCCTTGTAAATCGGGAGTTCGCGCGCGGCACGCCCCTGCGCGTGCAACTCGTTCGCGATCTGCTGGAAGCGCGCGCGGGCAAAGCTCACCAGCTGAGTTGCAGTGCGCTCCACCGCCGACCATTCCTCTCGCGGAAACTTGCCAACTTGCAGCAGCCGATGCTGAACAGCGGCGACGGCCTCCACCGCAGTACCTGGCGGATGGGCATCCCAGGCGACTTCCGTCACTTGAATGAGCGCGCTCCGCTGGGCCTCAACAATTAAGCTGACGACGGGCTGCAAGTCACCATCGTCCGCCTTTTCCAGCGCATCGATATACGCGCTCCGACCCTCCCGTTGTACGATCAGCGGAAACCACCCCGCCTTAATCAGCACCAGACTGGCGATCGCCCGCGCGACCCGGCCATTGCCATCCGCAAATGGATGAATCTGACTGAATCTATGATGCAGCCACGCAGCCTCGACCTCAACCGCCACGCCGCCCACCTCATGCTCAGCATGCATCGCGACTAATCGGTCCATCTCCGCCGCGACATGCTCCGGTGGACAATACTCATGCACCGTACCATCCAGGCGCGTCGGATTATTCGGCAGCGTTTTATACAGACCCTTTTCGAGCGGTTTCTCAAACACCTTCCCGAATTGGTCCACAACCGCGTAGACATCCTGATTCCGCAACAAGGCCGCATGCAGTTCTTTGATATCGCCGGTAGACAGCTTTCTCTGCCCACCGACAAAATCAAACAGCCCGTCCAGCGCATCGTAATGATCCTGAATAATCCGCGCCACTACAACGCTGTCGCGATTACTCGCGTCATGAGGGATGAGCGCGGCGTCGATGCCCTTCTCGATCAGGGTCCTGGTAACACCCCGGTCCAGCGTATAGACGCCCTCAAGAGTTCCCCATCCGTCAAAGTTTTGGGATCCGCCTCGAAGTCTGCGATGGGTCTCCACCCAGCCCTCATCGGACCACCGGAACTTCCTCTGTCGCCTGAAGCGCCTTACGCGAACCGGGCATCACATCATCCAAACGCACCACCAGCAAAGTCTGATCGTCCTGCGGCAATTCCCTGCCGAGGAACGTCTTCACATCCGCCAGAATCGCGGAGCAAATCTCACCGGGCGCCTTATCCCGATTGCGCTCGATCGCGGCGATCACGCCCGCTTCGCCGAACTCTTCGTCGCGCGCATTCGCCGCTTCCAGAATGCCGTCGGAGAACACCACCAGCAGATCCCCGGGCATCACCGGAACCTCCGCCTGCGTGTACCTCGCGCCCGGCAACAAACCCAGCACAGGCCCGCCTTCAGCGAGGCGAATCACCTGCGACCCATGGCCCTCACGCCGCACCAGCAGCGGTGGCAAATGGCCCGCGTTGATATAGCGCAGCGTGGCGTGCCGCCGGTCGAAGTAACACCAGAACAGGCTGACGAATCGCTCCCGCGCCGTCTTCAGGCAGAGCAAATGATTCAGCCGCTCCGCCGCCTGCTCGTGGCTGGCGGAGGATCCCGTCCCGTAGCTCGCCTGCACCGCCCCCTGGACTACTCCCATCAGCAGCGCAGCCGGCAAGCCCTTACCGGAAACATCCCCCAGGATCAGCGCCACTTCGCCATCTTCCGTTTCGAACACGTCGTAAAGGTCGCCGCCCACCTGATACGCCGGGACGCATTTAGCAGCGAACGCAAGACTGCCCGCCAGCGAACCCTCCGCCGGAAACAAATCGTTCTGCACACGCCGCGCCAGCGAGAGTTCCTCTTCAATATGTTTGCCTCGCATGTAGTGCCGGAAGCGCAGCGCCATCACGATTACCGCCGCCATCAGGGCCAGCGCTGCCGAGCATCCCACGATCAGGTTCTCCCGCAATACCCCGAAGTGCGTCGACACGCCGGAAAGATAAATGGCAATTTCCACGAACTCCGGCTCCCTGCGACCACGCCCGCCTGGCGGAGCGATCTGCCGCGAAGGGTCTCCAGGCGGACGCGGAAACGGCGGAGGCTCGAAACGCAGCGGGTTCACCGTAATCAGCACCCGGCCCTTAGGAGTGGATAACTCGCGCGGGCGCCGCTCTCGGTTGGCCATCAACTTCATCAGGTCGACCTGCGAGTACTGGGGAGCGCCTTCGACGCGTTCGCTTTCCGCAATCACGCCGCCATGGCCGTTCAGAATTCTGATCCAGGCGATCTGTTCCGGCGCTTCGTGAACCAGTTCATGCAGGACCGGAGCCAGCGTAGCCGATTCGCGGGTCCCGGTAAGCCGCGCGGCGCGTCCGATGGAAAGCATCCGCCGGTCCGCTTCCCGCCCGGCTTCCTGCCTCACCAGGCTTTCCGACACAAAACGGTAAGTCAGCACCGTCTGGACCAGCAACGCCAGACCAAGCAGCACGCCGAAGACAATCGAAGCCTTGAACCAGAGATATTTCGGTTTCACTCGCTCGCCCTAATCATAGATCACGGCACTCCCATCTGAATTGGGGCCGACACCAGCGTCCCGATCTTATGCACAAGCACCTCCCGGCCATCACCAGCTACATGCATCTCGCCCGACTCAGGCGTGTAGGATACTCGCAAGACGCCAGGTACAGCGTTGGCCATTTCCTGAGTCACCGTGGATTGGTTGTAATGCGATATCAGGTTTGTCCCGGCCCCGGCGCGCTCCATCGACAATTCATAGCGGTAGGGTAGCTGTCCCGCGAAAAACAGAGGCCCGGCGTGAGCTTTGAAACTGACGTCGATCGGAGGATTCAGCACGGGCCGAAATTGCCCGATGGGACTGAACCAGCTTGCGATGCGGACAAATCGCGCCGGCTTATTGAATCTCATTTCGTCGTACGGACCGGCGAGTCCCAAAGCCAGATTAGCCGCGGCCCCGCATACGATCGCCATACAGAGAACGCTCGTCAGCGCACACCGCCAGTGCTTTCCGAGGCGGTCAACCACAACCGCAAAACTACCCAGACACCCGAGGATCAGTAAAGGCAGGAAATCTACTTCATACCGTTGCGTACTCCAACCTGTCGCCGTAATAAACAGCAGCACGAGTAATCCCGACATAACACACATACCTGTCAAGACGCGAACTCGGCGCGCGAAGAAAACCAATGGCACGAAAGGCAGGAACGGAGCCAGATAGATGGCGCCGGTAGTAGGTTCCACGGTATTAGTCGCCGGGCGAGGAAAGTCGTGTACATGCGGCGTTATCAGGATCCACGGAAACACGGGGCTGAACTCCGGAGCGGAGAGTAACAGGTAATACATCCCGGGCCTTACGTTTGATCCCGAAAGGTTCAACTGACTCTGATTAGGCCCCGCCAACAAATACCGATTCCCGAATTCAATTGGATTGCCGAAGCGTTCATAGTTATAGGTCGCGACCGCCATTCCCACAACTAACAGAGGAGTTACGAAATAAATCGCCCGGCGCCACGATGTTAATAGAATCGCCACCAGGGCAATCGCACCCACGATAGCCAGATGCGGCCGGCACGTCACCGCCATGCCGAACATGAATCCCGCGGCCGCCAGCCAGTGTGGCCGGGTCGATTGAAATCCGCGCACCAGAAAAAACAACGCCGCCGCGATGCAGAAATAACCGCCGCCGATGGCCACTTCGTAAACCCACACACGATTCAATAAGAACGGCACGCCCTGACACATCGCGAGCGCCAGCAGCATGATCGCCAGCATTCCCGGCCCCACGTGTACCCGAGCCATCCGCAGCATGCCCATCAACGCGCCGGCCGAAAACAAATACCCGCCCAGACACAATACGAACAGCGCATAATTCTCCGGCAGATCGTGCCCGGTAAGTAGCCGCCACGGCGTAAACAGCATCACCGCCGGCCCCGGCCCGTGATAGAGGTAGTAGCGCCGGTTATACAAAACGGCATCGAATAACTTCAACGAATCGTCGACTTTGGGATCCCAGGGATTCGGCTGCGCCAGCAGCTGCGGCGAAGGCTCCAGCGGCAAATACAAATGCCCACCCGCAAATGCACGCCCCAGGTAATCGTAATAGTGGCCCGAGTCCTGTCCCCACTCAAATTCGTTCCCCGCGGCCCGAACGCCCCAGCGGTAGTAACTGCCAACCGCAATAGCCATTAATACAAAAACGACTCGCGTCACCGAGGCTCCGGCGAAATCTCATCCGCCGTAACAAACACGGGCCGGATATCCACCGGAACATGCACCACACGCTGCAACGTCGCACTCACATCCGGACGAATCACCGACAGAGTATCGAGCATCTTCTTAGCGCCAGCATAATCGCCCGTCGCCTCGACAGTGAGCAGATCGTGCGCCAGATCCCGCACCGCGCCGCGCATCTTCGTCCCATCCACCGACCACGTATTGTTCCTGTATACGAACGCGCCCTTGTCGGTCAGATAATTGAACTGGAGCGCCATCCCCTTGCCATGCGCTTCATTCAATCCGAACCGCAGCGTGCGGAACGACGACGCAAGAAAGGTCGTGTAGAGCCTGTCCTCATCATGTTTGAGATAACCCCGATCGTAGAAATGCTGCAGCATGAACAGCCCCAGCACATCCGCCTTGGCCTCTTCGATGGCGCTGTACAGCTCCTTCAATTCCTGCCGCGGAGTAGTGGCCCGTCCGTCTACAGTAATCTGATGCGGCCCGATTCCATGGCTCATCTCATGCGCGAGAATATGCGTGAAGAACGCATCGAAGCTGAGGTTCGATTGCGCCGCACTCGCCAGCACCGTCTTCGAAATCGGCGTCAGGGTGCTCTCGAACTTAGCCTCCTGAACATTCTTGAGCATCACCCGCTTGCTGCCTTTCTCGTGCACCACGCGCTCATCGTTGGGCAGATTGTAAGCGGCCGTCTTGACGCCGTGGTCGCCATCGCCCGCCGCAATCACCTGATTGACTACGCGGATCGGCGACAGCCCGCCAATCTTCGGATTCCGGTACTTCGCGTCAATCGGCAGATTGTTCTCTACTTCCTGCATGTGATCGCCGAAGAACTTCAGCTTGGCCGTCTCCACATCGTCGCGAACGTTTATATAGGATTCGAACGCCGCCTTATAACCGAATAACTCGTCGTTGTAAGTCTCGTAGGGGCCGATGGTCACGTCGAGCGGCGCATCCAGATCCATCCACGCCATGTCGCTCTCGTAATAATCGTTAGAGAGAAACGCGGCGGCGCGCGCCAGCAGGAATCGCTTCAGCGTGGCGTTATCGGTCATCCGCGCGGCGTCCTTCAGCATCTGTGCGCACAGGCGCAGATCGTTCTTGTAAGCCTCCGAGTAAGGAACCGGCGCCAGCGGACCATTGCCCTGGCGATGCCGGATCACCGTGAAGAACCCTTCGGCCTCGGCGCGGATCTCCGGCTTCAAAGGTTTCACCCAGGCCTCAAACGCCTCGCGCGTCATATCTTCCGGATAAAATGCGGCGCCCAACGGCTTCTTATCCGGCACGTTGGGAAGAAACGCCTGGTGCTCGTCGAGATCCGACCACGGCCCTTTATTCAACAAGAAATATTGGAGCCGCGCCTTGCCGAGGGGCGTCGTATCCGCACGCAGCTTGTCGTAAAGCGCCAGGTTGCCGCTCCAGAGTTGCTGCAGGAAGATATGGTTCACCACGCGGGAAGCCTCGATCAGCTTGACCAGCGCGGCGCGATCTCCGGCTGAAAGTTTGCTGGTATCGACGCGCAGATCGACGGGAGCAAAACGGGCGCTCATTTGCTCGAGTTGGGGCAGGGACACATCGGCGGCGGTAAGGGTCATAGTGGCGATCACAAATAAAATCAGTGTTTTTTCTCTCATGGCTCAATCACTTGCAAATAACGCGCGCGGAAACGGCACGCCGGGATACTACGATCGGGCCGGGAGAGCAGACATGAATACCCGACTCGAAATGCTGGGAACCGCGGCCGCCGGCATCGCGCACGATATCAACAATCAACTTACTCTCATTCTCAACTATATAGAAACCACCGATCTCGAAGGCGCGAGAAAAGCGGCGAGCCGATGCACCGCGCTGACCGCCGGCCTGTTGTCGTATAGCCGAGGCGAAGCGTTGGTTCTCGAAGCGCTGGACGTGGCGAAGTTCGTTAGCGAATTCGCGGCGCAACTAACCCTCCCGCCCGCAGTTCTTCTTACGATAGATCTCAAGCCGTCGCTGCCCCGTATACAGGCCGATCCCACCGCGCTCCATCGAGTGTTGACAAATCTGGTATCGAACGCCTGCGACGCCATGAAAAATCAAGGCGCGCTGCGGATCACCGCCTCAGCCGGGACTATCGAGGTAAGCGACAGCGGCCCAGGCGTGGCGGCACCGGATCGAAAACGGATTTTCGAACCATTCGTAAGTACCAAAGGATCGAACGGAACGGGCCTGGGCCTCGCCATAGTGCGGGAAATCATGCAACAGCACAGAGGATCCGTCGTTGTCGATTCAGCTCCAGGCGAAGGCGCAAAATTCACTCTGCGGTTCGGGGTTTAGTGGGTCGCCGTTGATTGGCACAAGGCGGACAGATCGGAAATCTGTCCCACCTCAACGGAGGGCGGCTTTTACTGTTTCGAGGAGTTTCTGAACCGAATAAGGCTTTTGAATGAAGCCCGCCGCGTTCTGGTCGCCGAAACGCTTCATGGCTTGCCCTTCGTCGTAACCGCTCGACAGGATCACCGGCAGATCGGGGCGAATGGCTTTGATTTGCGCCCAGGCTTCCTCGCCGCCCATAACGGGCATGGTCAGGTCGAGAATGACGAGAGCCAGTTCCTGCGCATGCAGCCGAACCTGCTCGACGGCGGCTTCCCCATTGGACGCGATCATAACCTCGTAGCCGTAGCGGCGCAGCGCGGCAGTGGCCGGATGGATCACGGTATCCTCGTCGTCCACAAGCAGCACGAGGCCAGTCCCGCGCAGATCCTGAGTCTTCGGTTCTTCGCGTTTGGGGATGCGGGCGGAGGGCAGCGCGGGGAAATACACCTTGAAAGTGGTTCCCTTGGCAGGGGCGCTGTGGACGCGGATAGCCCCGCGGTGTCCTTTCACGATGCCCAGCGCAGCGGAGAGCCCGAGCCCGCGCCCAGTGAATTTGGTGGTAAAGAACGGATCGAAGATCCTTGCTTTGGTGGCCTCATCCATGCCGGCCCCCGAATCCGCGACCCCCAGAGTGACGAACGTGCCGGGTTTGATCTCGCCGCCGGGGAAGTTAAGGCGCACGAATTCCTGGTCGAGGCGCTCCTGCCTCGAAGTAATGCGCACCCAACCGGGCCTTCCTTCGCCGATAGCCTCCGCTGCGTTGATGACCAGGTTCATCACCAGCTGCCGAATCTGGGTGGCGTCGGCATGGACAGGAGCCAGATCGGTGGCGAGATCAAGTTCGATATCGATGGTCTTCGGAATCGAGCTTCTCATTAAAGATCCGATCTCGCGCACCAGTTCGGAGAAGTCGATCAACTCAACCACAAAACGGCCGCATCCGGAGTAAGCGAGCATCTGGCGGGTGAGATCGGCGGCGCTTTGGGTGGCTTTAACGATTTCCCTCAGATGTTCGCGGTCGGGGCTGGACGCGGGAGTGTTATCGAGGATCAGGCTGGCGTTGCCCATGATGCCGGTCAGGAGATTATTGAAATCGTGCGCCACGCCGCCAGCCAGCAGACCGAGGCTTTCGAGCTTGGCGGTTTGCTGCAGCTGCCGGTCGAAGAGCTTGCGCTCGGTGATGTCGCGGATATTGAACTGGACGACACGCTTTTCGCCTTCCCAATACATATTGGCGATGGCTTCGATCTCGATGCGGCGGCCGTCCTCGCTGCGTAATACGGCGTCAGGCAGGCGGAGGATTTCCTCGTGCCGCAGCCGGTCCAATATAGCCTGGCAATCGGGGACTTCGGACATGAGTTCGGTTTCCCAGAAACGCTTCCCGGTCAGTTCCGCGCGGCTGTAACCAAAGAGGTGTTCGACGAAGGCATTAGCATCGGTGATCTCGCCGGTATCGGCATCGATGATGAGGATGCCGTCCTTGGCGGTTTCGAAGAGACGCCGATATTTGGCTTCGGCCGCCTTCTTTCTGTCCGTGATGTCGGCCAGGGCGAGCAGGATCTGCCCTTCGCCGCCGTCCTTTTTCAGGAAGCGGGCGTTGAGCTGGAACGTCCTGCGGCCGGCGCCTTTTAAATCCTGTTCGATTTCGATATCCTGCGGCACGGCGGAGGAATCGCCGGCCCCGACCAGGCCCTCGAGCAATTGGTGTATTTTGAGGGCATCCCAGCAGCGATCGTGCAATTCGAAGAAGTCGCGGTCGACGATTTCCGGGGACGTCCCACCGAAGGTTTCAAAGAACGACCGGTTGGCGGTTTGCACGCGAAATTCTCCGTCGAGGACGATCAGCGGCTCGCGCACGGTACCGAAAATGGCTTCGGAATAATTGCGGGCGTGTTCCGCCGCTTCCACGGTGCGCTTCAGCTGATCGATATCGAGCAACTGCAGGACGGCGCCTTCCACCTGATTGTCGCCGACGCGGTAGGGATTGATGCGCATGGAATACCAATGGCCTTCGCGGTCCTGCACTTCCTGTTCGAGAGCGGTAAGCGAGTAGACTACTTTGGCCAGAAGCTGCTCCAGATCGGGAACGTTGATGCGGGGCTTGAGGTCCGAAATGGGCCGGCCTACGTCTGTAGGGATGAGGTTGAGAGTTCTCTCGGCCAGGGGAGTGAAGCGGCGGATGCGCAGCTCCTTGCTGAGCATGACGATGGGAACCTGCAGACTGCTGAGCAGGTTGAGCAGATCGTTATTGACCTGGCTCAACTCCGTGTTGCGGCTCTTCATCTCGTCGTTGGTGGTGGTGAGCTCTTCGTTGGTGGATTGAAGTTCTTCCTTGGCAGTCTGCAATTCCTCGTTGGTCGATTGCAATTCCTCGTTGGCCGACTGGGCCTCTTCGTTGGCGGTGCGCAGCTCTTCGATCAGCGATTGCAGATAGGTGCGCGTGGTGGCGAGCTCCTCGGCAAGATCCCGTTCCTGGGCGCCGAAAGAAGAGGTGGTGCGTTTTTGACCGAGCTCACGGCCATCCTGCTGCAGACGTTCTTCGAAGAGAACCAGGAAATGGCGCTCCGTGCCAGGTTGAGCGAGCGGCCGGACTACGATGCCGATTTGGTCGGTGTCGTCTTGTTCCGGGCGGGCGTTCCGCCTGATGCGCACGTGCTCCTTGCGCACGGTAGCGTTGCGGGTGGCGGCCTCGCCGAACGCCGTCTGCACGGCAGCGGCGAGATCTTCGCGAACGAGGCGGAAAAGATCCAGACTGGCGTCTCCGGAGGGGGTTGCAAGGTAAGCCGCGACGTTGCCGCGAAACTTGACTACCTGGTGGTTGGCGTCGACCAGCAGACCGCTGGGGCCGTACTCTTCGGCAAGAAGCCGATCCGCGTCGCGGTCGAGAGCGGCGGTCACGTCTTCGCCCTTGAGTTGCGGCGGCGGCGGCGCGAGGGGGGAATGGATGCGGCCGGGTTCAAACTCAAGACGCGGTTGCGGCACGCTCAGATTGCGCTTGAAGATTTTGTGCTCGCGATCCAGCGGAATGAAGTGGTCGGCGAGAGAGCCGAGGCTTTCGGAATGGCCGAGGATCAGGCAACCAGCCGGCTGCAGGGCATAGCTGAAAGTCGCAATGGCACGCCTTTGCAGGATCGACCCGAGGTAGATCAGCAGATTGCGGCAGCTGATGAGATCCATCTTCGAGAGGGGAACGTCCCGCGTCAGGTCGTGGCGGGAAAAAATGCAGCAATCGCGTATGGAGCGGGCGATCTGATAGCCGCCCTGTTCCTGTTTGATAAAGAAACGCTTCAGGCGCTGGGGCGATACCACGGCGGCGATGGCGTCCCCATATTTACCCGTACGCGCAGTGGTGATGGCGCGCTCGCTGATGTCGGTGCCGAACAACTGCAGGGGGAAATTTCGATTGATCTGTTCGAGATATTCGGAAAGGCAGATGCCAATGGAATAAACCTCTTCGCCGGTGGAGCAGCCGGGCACCCAGATGCGTATCGGGTTATCCGCTTTATGGTCTTTGAGAATGACGGGGAAGACGGTGGTTGAGAGAAGCTCGAAGGTCGCCGGATCGCGGAAAAATTCGGTGACGTTGATGAGCAGATCGTCGAAAAGAGCGTTGACTTCGCTCGGGTCCTGCTGCAGCAAGGCCAGGTAGCCCTGGGCATCCTGCGTATGGCGCAGAGCCATCCGTTTGGCCAGGCGTCGCTTGACGGTCGGCTTCTTGTAGTGGTTGAAATCGACCGTTTTGATCTCGCGCAGCAGGGCGAGTATCGAGCGGAGCGCGGGTCCATCCTCCACGGCGGAGACGGCGGCCGCGGCGCCGAGATACGCGTGATGAGAAATGGCGGCCAGCTCGCGCGCGATGGCGGGCGGCGGCAGAATGAAATCTACTACTCCGGCGGCGACCGCATTACGCGGCATGCTGTCGAATTTGGCGGTCTGATCCTGGGCGAATGTGATCCCACCGGCGTCCTTGATGGCCTTCAGGCCGACGGTCCCGTCCGAAGCGCTGCCGGAGAGAATGACGCCTATGGCGCGGCTCTTCTGATCAGCCGCCAGGGAACAGAGGAAATCGTCGATGGGCAAAGTTCTGATTCCCTCCGCTTCGCGCGGGGCGATCTGCAGAACTCCGTGCCGGATGGTCATCAGACTGTTCGGGGGAATGACGTACACGTGATTCGGCGCGACTTCCGTTCCGTGCGAGGCCTGCCCGACAGGCATGGTTGTATGGACCGCCAGCAAGTCGGCGAGGATGCTTGGATGATGGGGATCGAGATGCTGCACCATCACAAAAGCCATTCCGGTGTTTTCGGGAAGATTCTTCAGGAATTGCGTGAAGGCTTCGAGACCGCCCGCCGAGGCGCCGATTCCCACCACCGGGCACAGGCCGTTGGGATACTCTTCCTCTTCGCCGGTCTCGGGTTCGGGCAGGTCCGGGCGATCCGATTGGATCGGTTGGGCCAATTGAGCCGGATGTTCCGGTGTTTGTTCCATCGCTCTGCCTTTAGAGTATTCATTATGGTCATATTTTTGGGGGCGCTGGGGAGGCAGAGGAGCGTAAATGGGAGGCCCATCACAGGGAATTTCAGTTTTTCGGCGGTTTGCTTTTAACAGCTTGCAGATTGACCGCGTTTTCTTCGGCGGCAGGCGTGTTAGCGTCGGGGCGCATGGAGGTGCAACGATGATGGACAAACGGCGCATTCCTTTAAAGGTGGCGATTCCCGCCGGGCTGAGAAAGAACCGTGAAAAGCTGGGGCCGCCCGATGGGCCAGTGGGAGATTTCATTCGGCTCGTCAAAGTGAAACAGCTTTATATAGACAGGGACGTGAAGGGGGCGATACCTGCGGTCGAGTGGGTTGGGGAGCGTTGAAGAGATTCCGATGGATCCGGAGTTCGATTTCGGCGCAATATTCAGTTCACCGGCCATAAGGTTTACAAAACCGGCGTCATTTGCCTGGAGTATGAAATTTGCCGGATAAGTTGATATGTTGAAAATCTATGGACGATAACAATCTGCTTCGTCACACGTTAGCCACGCTTGCTTATCGCGGGGGTAAGGCTGTGCGCGACGCGCCGGAGACGTTTGCGGAGTTTCGCGCGTTCGCCGGGGGGAGGACTTCCGTGCAGCTCCTGGCGCATATCGGCGATTTGCTCGATTGGGCGTTATCCATTGCCGAAGGCCAGCAGCAGTGGCGGAATGCGTCGCCGCTGCCGTGGGATGGGGAGGTCGCGCGCTTCCATACGGCGCTGCAGGCGTTCGACAATTATCTGGCGAGCGGTAAGCCGTTGCAGGCATCGGCCGAAAAGCTGTTCCAGGGGCCGATTGCCGACGCGTTTACGCATGTGGGACAGCTGGCGATGCTGCGGCGCCTGGCGGGCGCGCCCATCAAAGGCGAGAATTATTTTGTAGCCGATATTGCAGTGGGACGGACCGGAGCGGAACAGCCGCGGGCCAATAAGGAATTCGATTGAATCACCGCTGGAGCCTGAGTTCCAGATTCGCTTTGACACCAGGCCATTCCGTCCGGAGGATACTGAAATAAACGGTATCGCGAAGGCGGCCGCTCCACGTGACCATGTGATGGCGAAGCGTTCCTTCTTCCTGCGCTCCGATGCGCAGAATTGCTTCCCGGGAGCGGCGGTTGAGGGCGTCTGTCTTAAGTTCCACCCGCAGGCAATTCCAGGTTTCGAAGGCGTGACGGAGCATGAGGTATTTGGCTTCGGTGTTGACGATAGTGCGCTGCCAGGGCTTGCCGATGAAAGTCGATCCGATCTCGACGCGCTGGTTGCCGATGTCGATGTTCATGAAGCGCGTGCTGCCCACGGATTTTCCGGAGGCGATGTCGGTGGTCGCGAAAGGCAGGTCGGCGCCTGCGGCCTGCGCAGCCAGTGCCGTGGCGATGTAAGTACGCATCTGTTCCGGCGTTGTGACGCGATAAGGGACCAGTGCCCAGAGATCTTCTTCGAGGCCGATTTCGCACAGGCCGGGATGATGCTTTTGGCTGAGCGGTTCGAGGCGGACGGCGCGTCCTTCGAGCGTCACAGATTCGATGAGCATGGCGTGGAATGTTCTTGAGGATACTACCGCGCAATATCCTTACCGCAGCATTCCTCCATACCACCCGATCACGTCCCGGCCGTCAATAGCGGCGAAGAGCGCGGCCACGGCCAGAAAGGTTCCGAGCGGCAGCGGATAATTCGACGCGTCCTTCGACGTTGCCTTGATGTAAATCAAGCCCACCACCGATCCGAGCACCGAGCCAAGAACCACCGTCAGCAGCGCGCCGCCGATCCCCAGAAACGCCCCGATCATGGCAATCATCTTCACGTCGCCGAATCCCAGCCCTTCCTTGTGACGCAGCTTTTCAAACAACCACCCCACAAACCAAAGCGCCACCGAAGGCACAAACGCTCCGAAGCATGCCTCAAGAAACGATACCGCCTGGGCCCCCAGGTGCACGCCCCACAGGTGCAGCAGCAACGCCAGAACCGCGTCGGGCACGGGGACGAACCACGCGAAAACCAGCCCGATCACCAAACCTCCCAGGGTGAATTCGTCGGGCAGAAGCAGGGTGTCGAGATCACTGAACATCAGGCCGATGGTCAGTGCCGCGAAGATGCAGTATTTCGCCGCTGCCAGGCTGATTCCCAGATGCAGCGCAAACCAGAAGAAGCAGCCCGCCGTGAGTAATTCGACGACAGGATAGCGCCAATGAATGCGCGCGTGGCACTGCCTGCAGCGCCCGCGCAAAACGATATAGCTCACCAGCGGAATATTGTCGAACCACGCGATCGGCTGTTCGCACTCGGGACATGCCGAACGCGGCCGGACCACCGAGAGATCCCGCGGCCAGCGGTGAATGCACACGTTGAGAAAGCTGCCGATCAGCAGGCCGAACAGAGCGGCAAGGCATGCTTCAGCCATCGGCAAGCACCCGTTCGTAAGCGGCCAGCGTGGCCTTCAGCATCCGCTCCTCCGTGAATCGTGCGGCAACGGTCTGACGCGCCGCGCGCCCCAGCTCTCCATTGATCCGGCGGAAAGCGCCCGCAATGGCCTCCACATCGTTGGGCACCAGAATGCCATTCACGCCGTCTTCAATCAGTTCCGGGATTCCACCTACCTCGCTCGCGATCACCGTGCAGCCATGTGCCATTGCCAGCAGGATACCCGACCCCAACCCTTCCGAGCGCGAAAGGTATACCAGAGCGCGTGCGTGCGGCAGGTCGGCTTCCAGATTGGTGGATCTTTGAAGTGTCGCGCCGGCCCGCGCCGCGGCTTTTTCAGCGAGGTCCATCCCCTTTTGGGGATCGTTCGTCGAAGGTACCAGAATCGCTTCGCCGCGGGCCGGCTCCGATGGCACGGGAACGCCGTCATACACCACCGCAATCCGGGCCTCCTCCACTCCTGCCCGCCGCAATTGCTGCGCCACAAATCGAGATACCGCGATAAAAAGATCCGCGCGCCCGTACTTCCATCGCGAGGCTGCCGAATCGCGCACTGGAAAGGCAACCCGGCGGGAAACCACCAACGGCACACGCGCAAACAGCGCCCCAAGCGTATGGCTGCGCGCGTCATGCGCATGCACGATGTCGAAGCGACGCGACTGCATGGGCACGCGCAAAGGACGCAGCACTTCGCACGGCAGATTTCTCTCCCGCGCCGCGTCGAGCAAAGGAGAACCCTCACGCGCCAGCAGCAGCGATTCATGCCCCGCCGCGATCAACCCGCCATGCAGCCGCAGCGCCTGCCATTGTCCGCCGCGCAATTCGCGCCCGCTGTCGAGATGCAGAATACGCATCAGCGTTCGGACCCTTGCCAGGCCTTGGCGTACTTGAGAAATGTGTACAGCGCCGCCATCCACGCAATCGCCAGCCCCTGCGGGCCGTCCAGAAAACCGCGCCGGATTACATAGGTGCGCACAAACGTCCACGCCGGGTCGACGAGCATGCGGCTTATCGGCACCGGCGAGCCCTTCGCCAGCAGCTCCTGCGCCGCCAATGTCGTGTAACGGTCGAGCGTGCGCAGATGCTGCGACAACGAATCGCAGGTGAAGTGGAGCAGCTTTCCTTCGAACTCACCGACGGATCCCGTGACCCGCACGCTCTCATGCACGTATTCGCCCACCCACTCGGCCTTCTGGCGGTGAAACAGGCGAACTTTGCGATCCGGATACCAACCGCTGTGCATAATCCACCGGCCCAGATATTGCGCGAGCCGAGGCATCGAATAACCATCGCATCGCGGCCCATCGCGCTTCAGGGCCAGGATCTCCGCTTCCAGTTCCTCAGTCACGGCTTCATCCGCGTCGACAGAAAGAATCCAGTCGAAAGTGGCGCATTGCGAAGCGAAATTCTTCTGCCCCGCATAGCCGCGCCAGGGCTCCTCGATCACGCGCGCGCCCAGCCGCAACGCCAGTTCACGGGTGCTGTCGCTCGACCCGCTGTCCACCACCACGATCTCGTCGACACAGCGAAGGCTCTCGATGGCCCGTGCGATATTACGTTCCTCGTTAAGAGTGACGATCGTGGCGCTGATCTTCAAGGCTATTGGTTAATGGGCGCGATGGTGAAACACAGCAGAAAAATGCAAAACGCCACCACGCCCAGTTTCACCCGCGACACACCGATCTCGCTGTGGTCGTACAGTGGCGGATGGTTGCGCGCAAAGAAGAAAAGCATTACCGCCCAGAACCACCAGCCGCTCCACAGCCTCCCCATGGGCAGCAACGCCACCAGAAAAACATTGGTGATCCATTTTTGCGAACGCCCCAGCAGTGCATACACCACGTGCCCGCCATCCAGCTGCCCCACCGGCAGAAGATTCAGCGCCGTGGCAAACATCCCCACCCAGGCGGCGCGCGCCACCGGATGCAGATAGATGTCGGACGTTGCCACGCCTGGAAAAATCAACTTCTGCGCCAGCCATTCGAGAGCCGGCACTCCCAGTTGGATGGTCCCCTGGTGGTTAATTCCCGGCAGTACTTTCGAAAACGCCAGACCTACGCCCAAAGCCGGCACCAGAAAGATGAATCCCGCGATCGGCCCCGCGATACCGATATCGAACAGGATCCGCTTGCTGTGGATGGCCGAGCGGATGCGGATAAACGCGCCGAACGTCCCTGTCACCGGCATAGGCGAGGGCAGGAAGAACGGCAGCGTCGCGTCCACTCCGTAATAAACGCAGGCCAGATAATGGCCCAGCTCATGCGCCATCAGGATGGTCAGCAGCGTCAGCGAAAACGGCAGACCCGCTATGAACAGCGCGGGACTCTGCAGACCCACCGTGAATACGTCGGTAACCCGGTCGATGTCGAAGAAAGGCAGGTTGTGGCCGAAGTTGTACTGCATATGCGCGCCCACCAGCGTGGTGGTAAACAGCGTCGCCAGCAGCAGCATTATGTGCAGCCAAAGCCGGCGCTTCGGAGGCTTGTAAGGAGGCGGAGGCTCAAAAAAATAAGGCGCGAGCCCTCCGTCGCCGTCTTGGTTTTCTGGGGACACGGTTGATTCCGGCTTACGCGCCAATCGCTATTGCAGCGTCTGCAATTCCTTGCCTGGCTTGAAACGAACCGCCTTACCGGGTGGGATGGAAACTTCCGCGCCGGTTCGCGGATTGCGGCCAATGCCCGTTTTCCGCGGCTTAACGGTGAACACGCCGAAGCCGCGCAGCTCGATGCGGTCGCCCTGCTCGAGCGCGCGCTTCATCTTCTCGAAGACGGTTTCGACGGCCATTTCAGCCTTCGTTTTGGTGATGCCGGTCTTATTCACGACTTCGTTGATGATATCGAGCTTGATCAAACAGGCCTCCCGATTCGCCTAACCCAGACAAACCGATGATAGAATTAGGGTTATCTCGATGTCAAGCCATGGGGTGCCGAAGCGGCCATTGCCGCTCGACCCCGCGCTCTACCGCCGCACCTGCGCCCGCTTCGCCACCGGGATCACCGTCGTCACCGTAGTCGACGAACAGAACCGCCCACATGGTATGACGGTGAACTCGTTTTCCTCGGTTTCACTGGACCCTCCGCTGGTCCTGGTCAGCATCGATTTGCGCAATGCCATCCTCGGTCATTTTCTATCCAGCCCGTACTTCGCCATCAACGTTCTGGCCGAGCATCAGGAGCATCTCTCCCGACGTTTTTCCAGCGTCTCGGAGAATCGATTTAACGGCGTCGACTGGCATCCCGGAGAATTCGGCGTGCCCCTGCTCGATGGAGTCCTCGCCCAACTGGAATGCTCGGTGACGCGGACCTTCGAGGCCGGCGACCATACGGTGCTGATCGGCGAGGTCCGCCTCGCCAGCTATATTGCGGGAAGGCCGCTGGTCTTTTTCAACAGCGCGTACCAGAGCCTGAAGGAAAGCGAATGATTTCGGTTTCACACGCGCAACAAACGCTTTGCGCGGGCGTCGAGATAGTGGACGGCTTCATGCGATCCCATGGATTCCTTTACACCCCGACAACGGCTGGCAAGAGCAGCGGGGGCTTGTTTGCCGCCGGGGAGTTCAGGCGCGCGAACCGAACTCTCGAGTTGCACTACCGCGATTCCCTGGACCTTGTCACCTACCGAGTGGGACGTCTTGCGCTCTCACACGAGGACTACATGTGGTCGCTCCTCGGCCGGCGATGGGCAAGTGACTACCCTGGATTCTCAAAAAGAATCGCTGGACGCGTTCGGGCATCTTCTGCAGGATTTGAAGCGGAGTTGCGCGGATTTTCTTGTGGGGTCCGACGCCGATTTCGCACGACACGTCGAGCGGGCGGAATCCCTGAGAAAAGCTGTGCCTCGTCTGGCGTGAGGCAAACCGCCCCTTGGGCGTTCTTCACGAGGGACGATCTTGCGCGGAATGAAAAAATCCGCATAACTTCGACGGCCCCCTCTCTCACCCGGTACACCGCCACGTAGGGCGTAGGAGGAAACAAAATCTCGCGAGTGCCTTTTTCGCTTCCGGGACGTCCACGCCCCGGCCATTGTTTCAAATCGCGGATCACCGAGTACAGCTTTCGCATGGTGGGATCGCGGTAACGCGGATGGTTGTCCCTCAGGTAATCGCTGATGGTCTGCAGGTCCGCTGCGGCGGCGGGCGTCCAGCGATGCGCAGTTTCAGGCGCGCAGCATCTGCTCCAGGCGAGCGTCCATTTCTTCTTCTTCGATAAACTCGCCCCGGTCGGCCTGCGCGATGCCTTCCTGGACAGCCGCACGAAAGGCCGCATCCTGAAGCAGACGCAAGGCTGCGTCCTTAACGAATCGCTCGGCGTCGGTGCCAGCGTAGGTGGCGATTCGGGAAAGCTGCGCTTCCTGCTCGGACGTGAAATGTACTTCCATGTTTTTCAAAATACGCGAGAATCGCCGAGGAGGCAACCGACGGCGCGCTACCAGGACACGACCGCCTATTGACGCTGGCGAAGGCTATCGAAGTACGCCTCGCCGTCGACAGGCTTGACCCGGCCGCTTTTCAAATCTTCGTAGCGGCTGTCGAGCATTTCACGCGTTTCCGCCAACTCAGGAACGTACCCAGCCAAAGCGTCCTCAATCAGCTTCTCGGGTGCACAGCCAGATTCGCTCACCAGTTGGTCGAACCTGGCTTGCAGCTCGGGCGTTAAATGAATTTCCACCTTAGAACGGATACAGCGCGACCCCAGGACCGACGGGCGCCGCTTCAATCTCCGCCTCGCTCCCGCCATCCCCAACGGCCACCGGAACGGCTTCCGGCACGGTCATATTCACCTGGCGATAATAAATTCCCGTATCGCCCAGGTAAATCTCAAACTCGGCCGGCCGAGGCAAAATCCCCTGAATCAGAGCTTCCGAAAGCGGATCCTCAATGTACTTCTGCAGCGCCCGCCGCAAAGGACGCGCCCCATAGCTCCGGTCTGCGCAGGTCTTCTCGAGGATATACTTCGCCGCATCCGTCTTCAGATAAATCTTGATCTGCTTCTGCTCGAGGTTCTTATTAATCCCCTCCACCAGCAGAACCATAATCTTGATCAAATCCTCGTCGGTCAGCGACTGGAACAGGATCATCTCGTCCAACCGGTTCAGGAATTCGGGATTGAACGCCCGCTTCACCTCACCGCGCACCTGGTCTTCCACCTTCGAAGCCTGGCCTTCGAGCTGCGGCGCCTGGAAGCCCAGATGTCCGCGCTTCTCAAGGAACCGCGCCCCCAGGTTCGAAGTCATGATGATGATCGTGTTCTTGAAATCGATCTGATTGCCCAGCCCATCCGTCAACTGGCCATCCTCAAACACCTGCAGCAGGATGTTGAAAATATCCGGATGCGCCTTCTCGATTTCGTCCAGCAGAATAATCGAATACGGCGAGCGCTTCACACGCTCCGTAAGCTGCCCGCCTTCCTCATAGCCGACATAACCGGGAGGCGAACCGATCAGCTTCGAAACCGAATGCTTCTCCATGAACTCCGACATGTCGAAGCGAATCAGACTCTTCTCGCTGCCGAACAGGAAATTGGCCAGAGCGCGCGCCACTTCCGTCTTACCCACACCCGTCGGCCCCAGGAACAGGAACGATCCCGCTGGCCGGTTGGAAGCCTTCAGCCCCGCCCGTGAACGCCGAATCGCCCGCGCCAGCGCCGAAATGGCCTTCTCCTGGCTGATGATCCGTCGATGCAGTTCGTCTTCGATCCGCAGCAGCTTATTGATCTCTTCTTCCTTGATCGCCGTCATGGGCACGCCGGTCCAGCGCGCCACCACTTCTTCGATATCTTCCTTAGTGACAATGCCGGTCGACGAATCGTCCAGATTGTACTTTTCGCGAAGCTGGCGCTGATTCTCGCGCTCCTTGCGCTCCTCGTCCGAATAGAAACGCGCCTTCTCGAACTCGTGGTTCGCTATCGCGTTCTCCATGCGGTGCACGATGAACTTGATGCGCTTCTGAATATCGGCCAGATCCGCCGGCAAAGTGGTCTGCCGCAGTTTCACGCGCGCACCCGCTTCGTCAATCAGATCGATCGCCTTGTCCGGCAGGAACCGATCCGGAATATACCGGTTGGAAGTATAAACGGCAGATTCAATGGCCTCATCCGTATAGCCGACCGCATGGAATTTCTCATAGCGGTCCTTAATGCCATACATGATCTTCACGGCATCCGCTTCGTTCGGAGGCGGAACCTTCACCGCCTGAAAACGCCGCTCGAGCGAACGGTCTTTCTCGATCGACTTGCGGAACTCCGCCGGAGTGGTCGCGCCAATGCACTGAATCTCGCCCCTCGACAAAGCCGGCTTCAGGATATTGGCGGCGTCGAGAGAACCTTCCGCCGACCCCGCGCCCACCAGCGTATGCAGCTCATCGATAAAGATGATGGCGTTCTGATTCTCCATCAACTCCTTCATGATGGTCTTCAGCCGCTCCTCAAACTGGCCGCGATACTTGGTTCCCGCCACGATCAGCGAAAGATCGAGCGCCAGAATCCGCTTGTCGGCGAGGAACGAAGGAATGTCCCCCTCGGCGATACGCTGCGCCAAACCTTCCACGATAGCCGTCTTACCCACACCCGGCTCGCCGATCAGCACCGGATTGTTCTTGGTCCGCCGGCACAGAATCTGCACCACGCGTTCCAGTTCGTAATCGCGCCCGATCAGCGGATCGAGAGTATTGTCCATGGCCGACTGCGTCAGATCCCGCGAAAACTCCGCCAGCAGCGAGCTTTCCTTCGGTTTAGCGGCTACGCGTTCCGATTGCGACCGCTGCAGCTCTTCCCGAATCGTCGACAGACGCAAACCGCGCTCATGCAGGATCTCCGCGGCGAAACACTTCTCTTCCCGCAGCAACCCCAGCAAAAGGTGCTCGGTCCCGATGTGCTTATGATTCAGCCGCTCCGCTTCCTCGGCTCCGTACGCCAAAACGCGCTTGCACTCGTGGCTGAGCGGAAGATCGACCGAAGTCGAAACCTTCTCGCGCGCCGTGGTATGCCCTTCAATCTGCTTCCTGATGGAGTCCACAGCCGCGTGCGACCGGAGAAACCGATTGGCCAGTTGCTTATCTTCCCGCAGGAGCCCCAGCAGCAGATGCTCGGTCTCAATGTACGGGCTGCCAAACTGACTTGCCTCGTACCGGGCGAAGAAGATTACGCGCCGGGCTTTTTCCGTGTAACGCTCAAACATTTGGTGTGGGTACCCCCTTCCAACTCTCGACCTCTGACAACAACCCCAATACTTAAGATACTCTCTGCGCCGATTCCGTTGCAAAGCTCGTTTTGTAAACGGACCGTACTATCCCGCCATCTGGTGCAGCATACCTCCTTCAAGTTTCAGTACACGCCCATATTCGCGAGCAAAACGCAGATTATGGGTCACCAGGATCGTAGTCAGATTACGCCGCCGCCGCAGATCGGACAGCAAGTGAAAAATCATCTCGCCGGTTCGCTCGTCCAGATTTCCTGTCGGTTCGTCGGCCAGCAGCAGCGAAGGGCTCGCCGCCAATGCACGCGCAATCGCCACGCGTTGCTGTTCTCCACCGGACAATTCGCCCGAACGATGCTGCGCGCGAGCGCCCAGACCCACCTCCTCCAGACATTCCCGCGCCGTCGGCTCCGCCTTCCCGCGGCTCAGGCCGCGGATCAGCATCGGCATCATCACGTTTTCACAGGCGGTGAATTCGGGTAATAAATGATGCTGTTGCCACACATAGCCGATTTCCCGGTTGCGAAACGCGGAAAGGCCTGGCTCGGACAGGTCGGAGATGTTCGTACCCTTGTAGTATATCGACCCGTGGCTGGGTCTGTCGAGTCCTGCGATCAGATGCAGCAGCGTGCTCTTTCCCGCGCCGCTCGCACCGGTAATCGCCACCTGATCGCCCGGCGCGACGCACAGGGTCAGATCGTGAAAAATCACCAGATCGCTACCGCCCGACTGGTAAACCTTCGAGAGCTTCTCGATACGAATCAGCTCTGGCGACGAATCCAAACGATATGTTAGCGCGCGCGTTTTTTCGTGGGCCGACTACGGAGCTTTCTGGATTTCACCGACCCAAAAATCGTCGCCCTGCACGAACACGGTGCCTGTGATGTGGTCGCCGGGGTGGAGTTTGGCATAATCTTCTTTGCTGCGGAGCGGGTAATCCATAGTCATCGCCTTCATCCAGCCCTCAATATCCTTGTGGCGGATGACGGCGCTTTGGGTGTCGGGATCGAGGCGCACGATCTCGCCATCGATGTGATATTTGCGGATGGGTTCGTGGTTCACCGGCTGTTTCGAGCATCCGGCCAGAAGCAGAGCAACTATCAGCAGGAGCGATCTCATTCCCCACATGGTAACCAAACTTCGACGCGGGTGCCTTCGCCGGGGCCGGTCCTGAGCCAGAGTTTACCTGCACAGGCACGGACGATGCCGCGGACGGCCGGCAATCCGAGACCCCGTCCGGTGAATTTGGTGGTGAAAAAGGGATCGAAGGCGCGTTCCAGAACTTCGGCCGTCATGCCGCAGCCATGGTCTTCAACCACCAGCGCCAGACATTTGATGCCCGGCATAACATTTCCTTCTTCGAAACTGGCTGGACGAAGGGTGGGCGCCGGGCCCGACCACGCGGCAACACTGACCTCGCCGGACTCGTCTCCGTATGATTCGACGGCATTGGCTATCAAGCTGCGCGCCAGAGTCTCGATCGACTGGCGGTCGCCCTTGAAAGACACCGGCGGCACATTCAGGTTCATGCGTATCCCGACGGGAATCCGGTAGTCTCCGATCACCTTTTGGATGAGTTCGTCGACGCGCAGCGTTTCGCCAGGACCGGGGCTGTAGCCGGCGGTAGCAAGCATCATGCGGACCAATTGGGCCGACCGCTCGCCGGCATGCACCACGTTCTCGACGAGACCGGCGGCTGGGTGCTGCTCCGGCAGCACCGACAGCGCCAGCGATGCGTTTCCCATGATGGCGGTGAGAAGATTATTGAAGTCGTGGGCGATGCCTCCGGCCAGCACACGCAGGCTCTCCCAGCGGCGGGCCTCGCGCAGCTTTTCCTCGATGAGTTTGCGTTCGGTGGTATCGCGGGCGGCAATGTGGAGGACGACGTCCGTTGCGGTGCGCACGGCGGTGCAACCAACCTCGGCATGCGCCAGTGTGCCGTCGCGCCGCTCAAACGCTATCTCGGAAGGCGTGGCTTTCCCCGTCTTACACTGCTCCAGAAGATGGTGCAATCCGTTGCGCTGCCATGCCGGGACGATATCCTCAAGGGCGCGGCCGGCCAGTTCCTCGGCGGTGAATCCCAGTTCGTGGCACGCCGTTTCGTTGGCAAACTGAATGGCACCCGATTCACCCGTGAGAAAGATCCAGTCGCTGACGTGATCGCTGACGTAGCGGAAACGGATGTACTCTCGGGCAACGGCCTTGTTTTTCTCGCTGATTTCGCGAAGATGGGCACACCCGGTTACAAGCAGTGGGCCCAGCACGGAAAGAGCGATCCAACTGGAGGGCAAGGGGAACCGCGGGAACAGGGCGGTAGCAAACACTGCGCCCGCCGTTATGCTCAAAAGGCCCGGACCCACGCCAGCGAGGAATGACGTTGCGGCGATGGCCGGGTAAAAGAGAAGGAACGGCCCCTGATAGTTCCCGTCGGTCATCAGGGACAGGCGCCCCAGACCGGTGATGACGACGAGGGTAATCGCCAGCGTATAACCGAACAAGGGCGGTCCGTAGTGCAAACGCGTGCGGAAGATTACGTCCGAGCCTGTTTTAGACAATCGTTGGGCGCTCCGTTCCGCATATCCGGTCGAGCGGACAGCTCAGTACTAACAGTATCCCAACGCGCAAGTGTCAAACCACACAGTGCACAGGGGCTGCTTTTCGTTTCCTGGCGACTGGGAAAAACCACCGACTTTCCCGGCGCAACGCGTCAAATTCATTGGCAATGATACGCAAACGTATGTAACCTGAGGAGTTGGTGAAAAGGCTGCCAGGTAAGCTGGCCTGACAATGCTGGTTGAATTCGAACTGATCCAGAAGGCGCAACAGGGCGATGCCGCTGCATTCAATCAGATTGTCACGGTCTACCGGCGCCGGATCCTCGGCACCATATCCCGGCTGATCGGTCGACCCGAGGATGTCGAGGACGTGGCGCAAGAGGTGTTCCTCAGGCTCTATTTCTCGCTCGAACAACTGCGCACGCCGGAAGTCTTCGAACCCTGGCTCTACCGTCTGACGGTGAACGCCTGTTACGACTATTTACGCAAGAGCAAGAGAAGGCTCGAATCCCGTATGGCGGATCTTTCGGACCAGCAGGTGATGATGGCCGATGCCGTAGCGGGATCGAAGGCGCAGACCGACGAATCCGAGAAGCGCCGCGTGCGCGATACCGTAAACGGTTTGCTTGCTTCAGTTTCAGAAGAAGACCGGATTCTGCTGACGATGAAAGAGGTGGAAGGGCTATCGCTGAAGGAACTTGAGCAGGTTTACGGGGTTAATGAGAATGCCTTGAAAGTCCGGCTCTTTCGCGCACGCCAGCGAGTATTAAAAAACATGAAGGGAGTAACCCAACGTCCATCGAAACCCGCCCCATCTGATGAGACAGGGTAAAAACGGTATTATGATGTCTTATAGGCCCATGGAACAAGGAAACTCGCGCGAAGAAGCCGAACTGAGGCTGGACCAATTGTTTCGCTCATATCGCGATGCTTGCCCCCAGCCCGAGGCAAGCGTCAATTTCATGCCCGAAATATGGGCTAAGATCGAGGCGCGTCAGGTATCGACGAACCTGTTCGGCCGCATGGCGAAGGCGTTAGTAACCGTGGCGCTCGCCGCCACCGTGCTGCTGGGTGTGGTGGCTTCGGTTAAGCAATCGAATTCCACGGCCAACTACAGCGGAACCTACATGGAAGCGCTGACGGCCGACCATATTTCGAGTCTGGAACCTTTGAGCCTGGAGCGCATCTCGGAGCTCGAGCAGCAATAGGGCTTCTATGCCACGAACACGTCTGAGCGCCGTTCTCTATCTGATCCTGGTGTTTGCCAGCGGCATACTGGTGGGAGTTGTGTCTCACCGGCTCTATGTCACCACCACGGTGAATGCGAGTTTGGTACCCGCCGCGCCGCGAACTCTGGATGAGTTCCACAAGCAGTACTTCGCGGACATGCGCAAGAAGGTGGGCGTCAACGATCAGCAGATTGGCGCGGTGAAGCAGATTTTCGCCGAGACCAAGCAAAAATTCGACGATCTGAACGCTCAGCAGAAGCTCGCCAAGGACAAGATCCAGCAGGATCAGCACGACGCCATCAGCGCGCTGCTGACGCCACAGCAGAAAGTGGCGTTTGACGCGTGGCGGGCGGAACGAGCCCGGCTACACGCCGAGCAGCAGAAGAAACAACTCCAGCAACAGCAGAAATAGCAGGCGTCAAAGACTC
The DNA here is from genome assembly GCA_963719785.1 of Terriglobia bacterium. Classification (GTDB taxonomy): domain Bacteria; phylum Acidobacteriota; class Terriglobia; order Bryobacterales; family Bryobacteraceae; genus BOG-234. The sequence goes on along the minus strand of CAVRCX010000007.1, from coordinate 742,316 downwards.
CTCGCCATGTACGAACAGTGGCGTCCGCGGCGGTGGGACACTCCTCTTTCCGACGCGAAAAACCTTTTCATGGATTCCCTGCATGACCATGCGGGGGGCTTGGAAATGGAGTTTGGCGACTACTTCAATAACGTCGCCACAGCACGGTACAGGGTAACTTTCAGGAAATACGCGGCATATCGAAACATCGACGAGAGTTACCGCCTGGAGCTCTGGAATAGGCGTCAGCAGCTCAGCGACCCGACGGCGACGGGCTGGACCTTCGTCGTTCCGGAGTCGCCGTGGGTTCAGGAGTTCGTGAACGAGCCAATCCTCGAACTCTTTAACCCCGGGATAGTTCACTATTCGATCGCTACGGAGAACGACGTTGTCGAGGTGCTGTCTAACGAAGATCCAGCAATCGAGCCGCTGGATCGATTCGATCCGCTAAGCACGTCAACGCGCCGTTACTTTGCGGCGAGGCGGTCGGCTTTTTCAGCGCGCTGCCGGGCGTATTTCTTCTCGAAGCGATCCACGCGTCCGGCGGTATCGATCAACTTCTGTTTACCGGTGAAGAACGGATGGCAGCTCGAGCAGATTTCAACTCGGATGTCGCCTTTGTGGGTTGAGCGAGTCTTGAACGTGTGTCCACAGGCGCAGATTACGTTCAGCTCGTTGTAGGCAGGGTGGATTCCAGCTTTCATACTTTTCTCGGGAAGTTCCATCATAACATGACAAACCCCCGCATGCCGTAGCGTGGCACGCGGGGGCTCGTACTTCAATTACCTGAGACAGTTACTACGCACGCGACGAAGCGACCGGTCCACAGGAACATGATCTCGCCACTGACAGCAGAGATCGGCAGCTTTAGAACGGTCGACTCAGCAGTCGGCCACCTCGCGCGGTCTACTACATGAACTCATTATTTCTGGACCACCTCCTTCTTCAGTGATACCTTCAAACTACGCCCGTCCCAGCCGAATTGTCAAGAGCAAATGTGTGAGTATTCGACTACACGTCACCAGGATATGGGAACGAAGTGGGACGTAACCCAATATAGTGCGTAGGTCAAGGCGAGCTAGGCCACGCGGAGCCGGATTTCCACTTCGAGTCCTGTCGGCTTCCGGTTGCGGCATTCAACCCTGCCACCGCAGGCTTCGACGCAACTTTTGACGATAGCCAGCCCCAGGCCCGCACCGCCGGCTTCCCGATTGCGCGAGGCTTCCAGACGATAGAAGGGGGTAAACACGCGCTCCAGCTCATCGGGGGGAAGTCCCGGACCGGAATCGGCCACGGTAACGACGGCGTCCTGGTTCTCGCGGCGGACCGAGAGCGTAATGGGGCCTGCTTCGCCCGCATAGCGGACAGCATTGCGCACCAGATTCGCCAGCGCACGCACCAGATAGTCGGGGTCGGCCATTGCCATGACCGGTTCGCCGGCTTGGAGCCTTACGGCGGGATTGTCCGCAGCTTCCCGCGCGATGGCCTGGCGGGCGATGGCGTTGGCATCGACAGTCTGAAGCGGCTTATGCTTCGCTTCCATGCCCGCTTTTGAAAACGACAATAGTTCGGAGACGAGGTTCGACATCTGGCGCATTTCTTCCTGGACGTCCTCGACGGCGGCGCGCTGGTCGTTATCCTGCGCACGCTGTTCGAGTATCCCGAGGCCGAACTGGATGCGGGCGATCGGGGCGCACAGTTCGTGCGCGATGTCGCCGAGAAAGCGCTTCTGCCCGAGCACGAAGCCGGAGAGGCGCGCGGCCATGCGATTGATGGCGCCCGACAGTTGGCCCAGTTCATCGCTGCGATCTTCTGGCAATTGTTGATGATCGAAGTTTCCCTGGGCGATCTGTTCGGTGACGCGCGTCACCCGCGAAATAGCTGTGGTGAGATTGCGGATGAAGGGCAGCCAGCACAGCAGAAAGATGCCGATGGCCGCGCATAGAGCGGCCAGCCACGGTTTGAAATCGAAGAAGAGCGGCGTTCCGTAGAAGGAAGGCGCGGCCATGATCAGGGTGCCCCGCCGCACTTCGTCCGAGCCAGATTCCGGCACTGGGATGCGGGCGCCGACCCAGTAAAGATTGTCCGCGGAAACCTGAAACATTCCGCCGCGCGGATTGTCCCCGTGTCGGTCCTCGGGTCTTCTCTCGGGTCTGCGGCCGCGACGGCCTTCAGGTGGGGGGCCGGGTGGACCTGCCTCTTCCGGTGGGGGAGGCCTATCATCGAATCGCGGCGGAGGTTCGCGGCCCGGGGGCGCGGAACCCCTCTGCAGCTGCTCTCTGACGTCCTCCGGAAGATTTACCTCGCGGCCGGCGATCTCCGGCCCGTTGTTGTCAAACAGATAGAAATCCACTCCATAGTTGTGGGCGTAGCGGCCGAGCAATCCGGTTCGGGAATCCGCCGGCGTCTGCTCCAGTTCGAGGGCCAGTTCGCGCGCCACGGAAAGTACGCGATCCTGCGCGGGGCCGAAGAGCAGCGAATGCAGCTCAACGTGAAACTGAAAGCGCGCGAACACCAGAAAGACGCCCGCCAGCAACACCACATTGATGAAGGCCAGAATGAAGATCTTCGACGAGAGTGAGAGCCGTGCCTTCATAGCTCGGCGACAGTCCCGGGTTTGAGCATCATGTAGCCCACGCCACGGATGGTTTGGATGAAATGCGGCGATCTTGGGTCGTCGCCCAACTTGCGGCGGATCGACGAAATGTGGACGTCGATGGAGCGGTCGAAGGCTTCGAAATCGCGTTCGGTAACTTCGAGGAGCAGGCGTTCGCGCGTCTTCACTCTTCCGTTGGCGCGGGCGAGGGAGAGAAGCAGATCAAACTCCACGGCGGTCAGAGTGAGCGGCTGGTCAGCCAGTGACGCTTCTCGCGATGCGGGGTCGACGCGAAGTTCGCCCACGACGACAGGCTGCTCCGGTTCCTCGCGACGCTGCGCGGCGGTAACGCGGGAACGGCGGATGACCGAGCGCAGGCGCGCCAGCAGTTCGCGAGTCGAGAAAGTCTTCGGCAGGTAATCGTCCGCGCCGATTTCGAGGCCCACGATGCGGTCCGCCTCTTCGCCCAGCCCGGTCAGCATCAGCACGGGAACATCCGATTTCGCGCGCAGACTTTTCAGCACCTCAAAGCCATCCATGCGAGGCAGCATGACGTCGAGGATGATGGCATCGAACTCGCCGGCGAGCGCCATCTCCAGGCCGTCGGTTCCGGTATGGGCGGTAGAGACGACATAGCCGAGCGGCTCGAGGTAAGCGCGCACGAGGCGGCATAGTTTCAGATCGTCGTCGACCAGCAGCAGGCGGGTGCCGAATGTGGAAGTCATGCCGGTGAAATCCCATTAATAGCCGATTCGAAGCGCATGTGGCGATGTTTTACCGTAGCTTTACACTTTTCCTGTCGGCGCGCACAAACGCTTTACACGCGGCTGTTTGACTGTGTACATATGGTTTTTCCTAAATTCGCTACTTTCCTTCTCCTAACCGGCCTGGCTCTTGCGCAGACCGATCCCGGTCCGCGTCCCGGACCTCCCAGCGCCGGCAGACCTCTGCCCGGCCTCGACGCCAACGAGCTCGCCTACTTCAATGCGGGAGCAGGTCGCTTTATGGAGATCGATTCGGTCTCGGGCACGCAGCCAGGGGCGACGGGCTCGGGGCTTGGACCTCGTTTCAATATGAATAGCTGCGCGGGATGCCATGCGCAGCCGACGCCCGGCGGCAGCAGTCCATCGCCGGCATCGAAACAGAATCCGCAGGTGAATCCGCAAATTGCAGTCGCCACGGCTTATGGCGCCACGAATACGATTCCGCCGTTCATTCAGCCCAGCGGCCCGGTGCGCGTGGTTCGCTTCGCGCTGAATCCCGATGGCTCGCCGGATGGCGGCGTGCACAATCTGTTTGTGATAACGGGACGCGCCGATGCCGTGGGCTGCTCCATCGCGCAACCGGATTTCGGCGCTGCGGTGGCGGCCAATAACGCATCTTTTCGCATTCCCACGCCGCTGTTTGGAGCCGGGCTGGTCGAAGCCATTCCCGACGACGCGATCCTCGCCAACATGGCTGCCAACGCCCCGCGGAAGCAGCAGCTCGGCATTGGCGGCCATGTGAACCGCAATGCCAACGATGGCACCATCACGCGCTTTGGGTGGAAGGCGCAGAACAAGTCTTTGCTGTTATTCGGCGGCGAGGCTTATAACGTGGAGCAGGGCGTCACCAACGAACTCTTTCCCACCGAGCGCGACGAGACGCCGGGATGCGCGTTCAACGCGACGCCGGAGGACAGCACGGACGTCAACGCCACCGCGCCCACTGGGGCGATGAGCGATCTGGTGGGACTCGAGCACTTCATGCGTTATCTGGCGCCCCCGCAGTCAGCCCCGCCAGGGCCGCCGGGGAGTCCGATGAATGCCTCGGTGAATCATGGCAGCCAGGTTTTTGCGCAAATCGGATGCGCTTTGTGCCATACGCAGAGCCTGTCGACGGGAAGCTCGTCGACAGCGGCCCTCAGCAATCAGAACGCAAATCTATACTCAGACCTGCTGGTTCACAATATGGGGACTGGATTGGCGGATGGCATCACACAGGGATTGGCGCAGGGCGATGAGTGGCGAACCGCGCCTCTGTGGGGATTGGGGCAGCGCATCTTTTTCATCCACGATGGGCGCGCGGCGGACCTGCTGCAGGCTATCGGCGCGCATGCCAGTGCGGGATCGGAAGCGACAGGTTCGGTGAATGCGTTCAATGCACTGCCACCGCCATCGAAGCAGGATCTGTTGAATTTTCTGCGTTCGCTTTAGTAAAAACGCCGGCGCCGCGTCGCGAATGGTAAGCCGCTGGATCGGAAATCTGCCCCACTGGGCGGCGAATCCATTCGAACTCTGCCGTCATCCTTTGAGGCGGAGGTCGATGTGGGCAAGCTGACAGGTAGAGTAGCGGTGGTTACGGGAGCTTCCAAAGGTATCGGTGCTTCAATCGCGGAACACCTTGCGGCCGAGGGAGCTTCCGTGGTGGTGAACTATGCGAGCAGCAAGGCAGCCGCGGACGCGGTGGTGGCGAACATCACGGCTCACGGCGGTAAGGCGATAGCGGTGCAGGGCGACGTTTCGAAGCCGGCCGATATCGCGAAGCTTTTCGCGGAGACGAAGAAGGCTTACGGAAAGCTCGACATTCTGGTGAATAACGCCGGAGTCTTCGAGTTCCTGCCGCTCGATGCGATCACACCCGAGCATTTCCATAAGCAGTTCGACCTGAATGTGCTGGGCCTGTTGTTGACTACACAGCAAGCTGTGAAGCTGATGGGGGCGGACGGTGGCTCGATCGTCAACGTGAGCTCGATTGTGGGGCCGATGCCGGCGCCGATGGCTTCCGTGTACAGCGCAACGAAGGCGGCGGTGGATGCGATCACGGTTTCGCTGGCGGGCGAACTGGGAGCGAGGAAGATCCGCGTGAACTCGATCAACCCCGGCATGGTTGAGACGGAAGGGCTGCACGCAGCGGGTTTCGCGGAGAGCGACTTCCGCAAGCATGTGGAGGCGACGACGCCGCTGGGGCGAATCGCGCAGCCGCGGGACATCGCCACCGCCGCGCTGTTTTTTGCTTCCGACGATGCAGGTTGGGTGACGGGGCAGACGCTCGTGCTGTCTGGGGGCGCCAGGCAATAAGGTGTGGCTCAGTTCGCCGACGGCCTCTCGGCGCTGTCGATGACGAGGATCTGAACCGCGGCCTTCCTGGCTTCCAATCTCAATCCAAGCTGCTCCTGGATCGCGGTGAAGAGATCGGGAGCGGTGGCTGGTTCGACTGGTCCGCCTCGTCCGGATAATGACGCATCGCCCGACCATGTGAGATCGAAGTCGAAGGTTCCGCTCAGACCGGTCTGGTCGAGCACCGGGAGGTCTTCGCGGTCGGCGTCCGTGAGCGGAATAATCGTCTGGAGAATATCGGCAAACTGCGCCATCGATACATTGCGTGCCGGCATATGAAGCCCGATAACCGGGAGACTGAAGGGCGCACCGCCGTCATCTGGCTTACGCTCCTTCATGCGGGGGCCGTTCTTCCCCGCGACGAGCGCGTACACCGGCGTCTGTCTCGTTTCACGGTGGAACCTCAGTTGGAACCTCTCGACAAGCAGCCTTTGCAGCATCTGCCTGCGCTCGGCCCTCGAGGGTATACGAGAACCCTCCGGCCTGGCCACGATATCGTACCGGTCATGGCCAGCCCAGCCTGGCCCACCCGCAACCAGATTGGGATGCAGGCCGGTTCCCACGCCGACGTTTCCCCACGCATATTGGATCAGCTCTTTGAGCGACAAACCTCTGATACCGACCAGGCCGTCGTTGAGCGGCATCTGAATCGATCTGAGAGTGAAGGATGGATCGGTCGGTTTGATTGAAGCGACTTCAAATGTTTGCGCGTGGGCCAATGCGGGAACCACGAGCGCGAGTATGGCTGTACAACACGATTTGCGATGCGACATTGCAATCTCCTGAAACTTTTGTGCGGGCCGAATTCAGATCGAAAGAACTGTCTGAACGGAGGGCGGCGCACGGTCGGGAGCGGCTGGGGAATAGTGGTCGACGGTGCGATGCGTAACGCGGCGCGCGGCATCGGCACGCAGACTCACGTGCACCATCGGCAACGTGGCGAGGAAGACAACCGGAAGGCAGAAGTCTATACTTCCGTGGTTACCCGCGGGGATGAGTATGAGCCCTGACAACAGAACCGCGACCACCAGCAGCGAGATGAGAGTTCTCGATGGCGTGGACGGCTGCATGGACAATGTCAGTCTAACCCAGCAAGGCCGTCAGAAGGAAAAGCGCAGTTGCAGATCGATGCGCCGGTTGCCCGCGGCCGAGGCGGCGCCGCCGAACATCCCGAGGCCTTGTCCCGCCAGCGTAGTGGATTCGCCGAAGAAGGGCGAAGTGAGCACACCGTTCGGCGTGCCGTAGTTAACGTGGTTGAAGGCGTTGCGGGCCGCCAGCGTGAGCGTCAGGTTATATTTTTTTCCCGTGCCGGCGATCGCGCCCATGCCCATACCGCGCATCCCGCCTCCAGCAAATCCTCCACCACCACCGCGACCGCCACCGCCTCCGCCGGGTCCGCCCGGACCACCGAATCCGCCGCCGCCATTATTGCGTGGGCCGGCGGGTCCGGCGCTTTCGCCCCATCCCCACGTCCTGCTCAGGCGGAAGTTCACCGAGAACTGCGCGGGGCCATTTCCGTAATTGAATGGGATGACCGCTTGTCCCGGCTCGGGCGTAAGGTTGAAGGCGCCGAAACGCGTGCATACGATGCTGGGCATCGAGGGAGCGCACGGACCAGTCGCGAATGCCGGCCGCTGATTGAAAATCCCGTCGCCCTCAAAATCGTTGCCTGTGGTGATGTTGAAAGGCAGGCCGGAGCTCGCAGTCATAAAGGGCGCGACAATCAATCCGAAGGGCAGACCCACATTTCCGCCGATGAATGCGCGGTGCCGCGCGTCGTAAGAAGCCCGCCCCCAATCGGCATCGTCGTTGTACTGGTTCATGGGAAAGCCGCCGGCGTTTGTGTGCGCTTCGCCGAACACGTAGTAACCCTGCAGCGAAATGTGATTATTGATGCGGCTGTTCACATTGGTAATCAGCTGGGCCTGTTTGAAGAGTCCGCTGGTTTCATAGTTATAAATGTCGTCGGGGATCGGGTAGGGCCTGATTCCCGTTCCCTGCCCGGTGTAGGTGCCCGGAAGATATGCGTTGATATCACGCTCGCGCAACACATGCACGCCGCGCGTGTCGACAAAGTTCACCGCAAGCGTGGTGTGCGCGGGCAGGGCGCGTTCTACTCCGATTGAACCCTGCATGATGTAGGGCGCGTGCAGGCTTTGGTCGATCTGATAGATGGCTTGATTTTCCACGGTCAGCAGTGACACGGCTGGAACCGCGGGATAATATGCGAGCGCCTGTTGGGCAGCGGCCGATCCTCCCTGCGCCACCGCGTTATTGATCAGATAATTCGTCTGCGTGACGCCATTGAAACGCAGTGCATTGAGCACGTCCGTGTCGGGAAAGCGCGTGAAGAAAATTCCCCAGCCCGAGCGGATCACTGTTTTCGAGCTGCCACGCGTGGTGTTCTTTCCACCCGGCGCCCACGCCACGGCGAAGCGCGGAGCCATATCCAGATGATCGTGAATATTATTCTGCGTCTCGTAACGCAAACCCGCACTGATAGTAAGGTTGGGGCGGTAGCGCCAATCGTCCTGCACAAAGAGACCAAGATCCAGCTGCCGCACGGTCTGCTGCGGAATCCCGCTCGAAAGCGAGAACTGGCTGGGACCGCAACCCTCGGCCAGAATCTGGCTCATGGGCACGCCCTGCGAAAGAAGAATCTCGGTTTCCTGATAGAGATCGAGCGAAGTCGGATTGGTCACGCCCGCCAGACAATAGGTCCCGGAAGCCGGCGCCACGGGAGTCGAGAAAGTGTACGTGCCGTTGAAATTTGAGTTGGTGTAGCTCGTGAGATCGTTCTGGCGCAGGCGGCCGCCCACCTTGACGGCATGGTTGCCCAGCGTCGACGTTAGTATGTTCTGAAACTCATAGAGCTTTGAGTGCGTGGAGTTGAGGGAAAACGGCGCGCCTCCGGAATTGAACGAAGAACTCACGTTGATGCCGGGGATGCTGAAGTCTCCCGGCGCCGTCTGGTTGACGTGGCTGTCGAAAAACTGGAAGCGGGTTTCATCCACGGCTTTGGTGCCAAGGATGGCCGTTTCGGTAATCTGCACGGTATTGTTCTTCTGGTTCTGAATGGTCTCCTGGGTAGGAAGGCTGAAATTCCCCACGCCGCCGATGGTGGAATTATCCGTATGGTTGTAACGCATCACCAGCGTATTGTTGGCGCCGATCTGATAATCGAGCCGCGGGCTGATCACCCAGAAGCGCTGCGGCGTGGCGAAGGCTCCGTTGTAGGGAACCTGCTGGAGCGCACTGTTGAGATAGAGCGCATCGATAAGGGTGCCTTCGTCGATCTGGCGGCGCTGGAAGCTTAAAAAGAACGAGGCTTTCTTATTCAGCGGGCCGGCGATATTTCCGCTGAAGAACTTCGAGGTGTAAGCCGGCTGGGCCCTGGTCAGCAGAGGATTGCGCGTATCGAAGATCGAATCGCCAAGATCGAAGAGCGCTTCTCCGTGAAATGTGTCGGAGCCGGGTTTGGTGAAGATCTCGATGCGTCCGAAGCCGGGCTGATCGAACTCCGAAGAGAAAGGATTGGAGTTGATGCGGATCTCGCGGATGGAGCTTTTGGGTGGCAATTGGCCGCCACTGAAACCGTCAATGAAGAACTGTGCGCCGTTGGGGCCGGCGGCGGGTCCCGCAAGCGCCGCGAGGTCGGCCTGTAAATCGTCGGGATCGTCAGGGAGTTGGTCGAGATCCTCATTCTTCAGCACGAGCGCGCCCTGGTTCTGCGAGGGATCGACACTCACCTGTCCGGCGGAAGTATCGGTCACCTGGACCTGCTGTTCGGTGGCCTCGATTTGTAGTGAAATATCGAGGGGCGTCACTTGCCCCGCCGGAACGTTCACATCGGAGCGATTGAAGGTGACAAACCCTTTGGCTGTGGCCTGCACCGCGTAAGTGCCGGCCGGAAGTGCCGTGCTGTACCTCCCCTGGCCATCCGTTTTCGCGTTGCGCGTCAACCCGTTGCCGGAGATCTGAACGACCGCTCCCGGAATCACGGCTGCGGAGGGATCTGTGACCTGACCGCGCAGCGTTCCGGTCGCCTGCGCCCACGCCGTGTGCAGCGGAAAGATGAGAAACAATACCAGTGACGGAAGCACTGCTGGGCGCGATGGGTTTATCGATAGATTGGAGGGCATTCTGTTCTCCGTTATGACGAACAGAAGAATTGCCAAATAACCGGGACCTGCCGGCCCGCTGTGAGGATCTGTACGGCGGACCTTGAGCGGCGCTGTGCTGAATTCTCCCTTGAATTAACCAAGGTATATCTTGCGCGTTTTCGCGAAAAGCGGCTACTCTTCGTGTAAATGGCTAGACCCAGCGGGATTTTCAGGTGGCTCCTGGCTTGTGCGGTTCTCCCCGCTGGCGCCTTCGGGCAAGCCCTGAACATTCCATGGAGCGGCTATGCCCACGACCCTCAACACACGGCGGTTTCGGCCACGGCGGCACAAGCTTTGAACAGGACCCACTGGTCCACGCCCGTGGACCTGAACCCGCCGGTTGGCGGTGACCTTTTCACCCATTACGGTTCTATTTCGGTCACGGCCGGAAACACGGTGCTGGTGCCGGTGACAACGGCCGCCGGCGGCTATGAAGTGCTGGCTTACAATGGCGCGACGGGCGCTCTCATTTACACTTTGCCGTCCGACTACACATTACCGCCCCACGATTGGACTCCCCCGTATACACCAGCATTGAGCCTGGGTACGCGCCTCTACTACGCCGGCGCCGGCGGCACCGTTTACTACCGCGACACTCTGAACGGCGCCACGGGATCGAACGGGCAACCCGGCGCCACCGGACAGTTTGTGTTCTACGGCAAGTCGGTATACACGGCGAATCAGAACGCGCTCAACACGGCCATCCAGATTTCGACACCAATCACGGCGGACCGCTATGGGGACATCTTTTTCGGCTTCATCGCCGCGCCCGGTAACGGCGCGGGACCTAAGGGAACCGATCTCGTCAGCGGAATTGCGCGCATTGGGCCGACAGGCGTTGGTTCCTGGGCCAGCGCCAAATCGCTGGCGGCCAACGATCCCAACGTAACGCAGGTGGAACTCAACTGCGCGCCAGCCCTGAACAACACTCAGAATACGGTTTACGTGGCTGTTTCCGGGGGCACGACATTCGACACCAACGGCTATCTGGTCTCACTCAATTCCACCACGCTCGCGCCCCTTGCGCACACACAGCTCTTCGATCCGCGCGGTGGGCGCGCCACCCTTTCGAGCGACAGCTCCGCCGCGCCCATGGTGGGCCCGGATGGCGACGTCTATTACGGCGTCCTCGAGAACCCCTGCTGCAGTTCCCACAACGATCGCGGCTGGATGCTGCACTACAACTCTACGCTCTCCGCCCTCAAGACTCCCGGATCGTTCGGCTGGGATAACACTGCTTCCGTGGTTCCCGCGAGCACAGTTCCGTCGTATACCGGAACATCGTCTTATCTCATCCTGACCAAGTACAACAACTATGACGGAATCGGCACCGGTAACGGTGTTAACGAGGTTGCCGTGCTGGACCCCAACGGCAGTATGACGGATGAGTATTGCCCATCCTCGTGTTCTTCAACTCCTGTAACGGTGATGACGGAAGTGATCACCGTGACGGATTCTCAAGACGACCAACCCTCGGCGGAGTGGTGCATTAATACGACAGTGATCGACCCATTTACGAAAGCGGCCATTATCAACAGTGAAGACGGCATGGTCTACCGCTGGGACTTTACGAGCAATAGTCTGCTGCAGAGCCTGGCGCTCACTTCCGGGCGCGGGGAAGCTTATACGCCAACCGCGATCGGGGTCGATGGAACCGTCTACGCCGTCAACGACGCCATCCTGTTCGCGGTGGGAAACTAAGAGGACGATGAAAAGCCTGGTAATGGCCTCCGCCGTCCTGCTTGCAGCGTCATCCGCTGCCTTCGGTACAGGCATCGGCAGTCCCGATGTTACTATCACATTCAACCAACCGGCAATTGCGGTGTATCCGCCGAGCTACGATCAGGCGACTTGCGACGCGAACAATCCTAACGGAATATCGCAGCCATGCTTGGTTTTTTCCGGCACGATCATGGATAACGATACCGACGGATCGCCGCTGGACCTCACCGGCGTCGCGCTTTCCGCGTACAACAGTTACTTCACCGTGGATAATACCTTCTCGAACGCTACGCCGGGGCTTTTCGAGGGCGATGCGGACGGCACTTTCGCTCCCGATTACGCTCCCGTTACATACACGGGGCCTATTCTGGGGATCGACATCGCGGCCGACACGCCCGCAGGCACTTACAATGACGTTGCCGAATTCCTGGGCGACGGCGGAACCGTCGGCCCGGACATGAGTGGTTACTTCGCTTATGTCGATTTCACGGTAGTGTTGGCGCCGGAACCGTCGAGCGGCGGCCTGGCCGTCGCGGGTCTGCTCGCCGGCCTGATGGCGCTGTGCGTTCGCCGCCGGCGGAGATGCTGAAGGCCCGCATCTTCGTTCCGTTCGCGGTTGCCCTCGCGACAGGCGCCGGCCTTGCATCTGCGCAGGTGCTGCCGCGCGAAAACCCTGCCATCGCGTATTCCACGACACCGCTCAGCGATCCGGTCGGCGAGCTCAGCCGCAAGATCGAACAGGGAAAAGTGCAGCTGGCCTTCGACCCCGTTAAAGGCTATCTGCCCGCTGTCCTTAAGGCGCTCGATATACCCGAGGAATCGCAGATGGCGGTATTCTCGAAAACCAGCGTGCAGGCGATGCGCATCGAGCCCGCCAATCCCCGTGTTCTTTTTTACAACGACGCGGTGATCGCCGGCTGGGTGCGCGGCGGTTTTGTGGAATTCGCTTCGCAGGACCCGCGTGCCGGTATGATTTTCTACCGGCTCGACCAGAGACTTTCCGCGTACCGGAAGCGAGTGGTGGCGCCGGCCCCGGAGTCGCCGTTTACGCGTCGTCAGGATTGCCTGAATTGCCATATGACGCCGGTGACCCTGGGGGTTCCCGGTGCGCTTGTGCGCAGCGTGTTCGCCTCCCCTTCGGGCATTCCGCTTATTCACGCGGCCCAATACGACACCGACGACCGGATGCCTTTCGAAAAGCTCTGGGGCGGTTGGTACGTTACCGGGAACAGCGGTACAGCGCCCCATATGGGCAATCGGATTGCAACCGACGAAGCCCATCCCGAATCGATGCTGCGGAGCGACCCGGTCCATCTCGATTCGCTCGACGGCAAGTGCGCCCCACGGACGAGGCTCACGCCCTTCAGCGATATCGTGGCGCTGATGGTCTTCGAGCATCAGGTACGCATGATGAACCTGATTACGCGCGCCGGCTGGGAGTCGCGCATCGCTCTGGCGGAGGGGCATTCGCTCACCGCGCGCGCCCGCGCCGCGGTGAATGAGTTGGTGGATTACATGCTGTTCGTAGACGAAGCGCCGGTTGAAGGCGAGATCTCCGGGACGTCGGGCTTCACAGAAGTCTTTGAGTCCCGCGGGCCGCGCGACAGCAAGGGCCGCTCCCTGCGCGACCTTAGCCTTAAAGGCCGCCTGCTGCGCTTCCCGTGCAGTTATATGATCTACACCCAGGCGTTCGACGGCCTGCCCACTGAAGCGAAGGCTGCCGTATACCGGCGCATGTGGGAAGTGCTCGGGAAGCGCGAAGAGGCTGACAGGCGCGCCATTGTGGAGATATTGCGGGAAACCAAGCCGGACCTTCCCGGTTACTTCCAGCTCAGAAGCGGCGGCGGTGGAACAGTGAGCGCAGCTTCGCCAGCGTCTCCGGCGTCCCGGTAAACAGATTCTCCGGAAACACGGCGGGGCTGAGCATTTGGCCGTAAATCAGATCGGCGGCGTTGGTATTCAACCCCAGACCGGCCAGATATTGCAGACGCAGATTGCGGTCGCGATTGATCTCCGCGCCCTGCATCCACGCGCGCAGATCGGAGGCCTGCGCCGCGTAGGTGGCAAGAAGATCGAGCGCGTAGGGGAAGCCCGCCGCGAGCAGCGACTGGCGCACGGCCGCATGATCGGGCCGGTTGAGCCGCGCCTGCATGCCGTCGGCATCGAGGGTCAATTTATCCACCTGACCCATGAGAACCAGATCGTAGCCCTGGCCATCGGTATCGACGTTGCCCCAGATGGTGCCGTTCGGGAAGGCCTCGAAGAAGGTGGCGATTTCGCTGCGCACCGCATCTACGCTGCTCTCATACAGCGGCACCCACTGCGTGACAATCCCCCCCGGATTCAAATGCCGCTTACACATTTCGAAGTACTCGGTGGTGTAGAGCGTGGCCATCCCTTTCACCCATGGATGGATGGGGTCGGAAGTGATGATGTCGTACTTGTCCGGGCTGGTCATGACGAAGTGCCGGGCGTCGTCGTACACGATGGAAGTGCGCGGGTCATGGAGCACGTGGTAATTATCGGCGCCGAAGTAGCGGTCGGATTGCGGCGGGATGACAGGTTCGATTTCGCAGATGGTGATGTGTTTGACCTCGGGATGAACCACGAAAGTTCCGGCGGTTACTCCCGCTCCGAAACCCACGATGAGAATAGATTTCGGATCGGGGTGCGCCAGTGCGGGCAGATGGCCCAGCATGCGCTGCAGGCTCATATCCTGCGGCTCGGTCGAGGCCTCCACCTTTCCGCTGACGTGAAAATAAATGGTGCCGCCTTCCCAGCGCGACCAGGCGGCGGAAGAATTCATGCCCTCGGCTTCGTGCAGCAGATCCCAGTGCCCGGTGGTAGTGGGCAGGCGCCGGCCGAATCCGATGAGCATCCACGGAATGGCGGGGATGCTCCAGGCGAGCAGCGCGGCGAGGGCGATTCCGCCGGCGAGTTTCAGATTGATTCGTTCAGTAGCGCCCTCGAGCACCAGCACCGCGCCCACGGCGGAAAACGCGATCAGCAGTTTCTGCGAACCGAGGGTTCCCACGGCGGGAATGAAGACGAGGCTGAACAGAATCGACCCAGCGATGGCGCCGACTGTGTTCGCGCCGTAGATACCTCCCACGAGGCGCGCCGGATCTTCGTCTCTCCCCGCTACACTGGCAAGCGCTAACGGAAAGCTCGCGCCCCAGAGGATAGCGGCGGGCAGGATCGCTACCACACAGCGTCCGATGTCGCTCAGGAAATCCTTCCATGGTCCCGCGTTTGAATTCAGATTGCCGGGCCAGTAAGGGAGCGAATCCGCCAGCAGGAAGGCGGCCCAGGCAATCGTCGCGCAGAGCGCGAACTGGCTCATCCCCAGCCAGAAGCGGGGATTGTTTTTTATACGCGCGATTCGCGAGCCGATGGCGCTGCCGATTCCGAGCCCCGCCAGGAAGACGCCGAGAATAATGGAAAACGTGTAGACGGTGGGGCCCAGCATCAGGGAGAGAATTCTGGTCCAGACGACTTCGGCGCCCAGCGCGCAGAGTCCGGAAATGGCGATGCTGAAATAGACGCCGCCGTGTGGCAAATGTGGAACAGGCGCTTCCGCCTGTTCATTCGACTCTTGTTGTGTGGCCGGGTCTGTCTGAACAAATCGTTCGATCGCCAGCGCGGCGAGGGCCACGACAACATTGGTGGCAGCCGCGATATAGCTGGCGAAGGCCATATCGTGAACGCGGAGCAGATAGAAGCCCGCGGCGAAGCATCCGAAAACCCCGCCCACAATATTCGCGCCATAGAAGTAACCCCACCAGGCTGACGCGTTAGGCGCGTTGGCAACCCATCGTGAAATAGCGGGCAGGGTCGCGCCCATCAGCAGAGTCGGGGGCAGCAGACAGATGGCGCAGGCGATGCCGCGCAGAATCATATTGGGCAGTCCGTGCGCCACGGCAGCCGTGTACACGTGCTCGATCGCAGGCAAGAGGAAGAGCACCAGGATGCCGAAGGCGGCGGTGCCCAGTTCCAGCCATGCGTACACGCGCAGGGGGTTGCGGTGGGCGCCGATAGTGCGCGCGAAGAAGACACTGCCGAGGCACATCCCGCCCATGTATGTCCCGAGCAGAACCGCGAGCGAGACGGCTGAGGATCCGATCACCAGCTGCAGCAGTTGCAGCCAGACAATTTCGTAAATCAGGGCCGCCGCCCCGCTGAGGCCGAACAGGATCAGGAGCAGCGGGAAGGGTTTGTCAAAGCGCTTTTCGGGAGAATTCATGAAGAGACAATGTGGGCGACAGTGCCGCGGTGTCGGGTTTGCGGGGCGTGGGCGGTGCGTAGCTATCGGGCGGGCCGCAAGCCGCCAGCAACAGAGCGCACGGGATCAGGAAGAAGCGCACGAATTCAGGATACAGACTCCCAGAGTTCAATGGGATTTCCCTCGGGATCGAGCAAGCGGGCGAAGCGACCGTACAGATCGTTTTCCGGATTGACTTCGACCGCGATACCGGCACGGCGCAACTGGGCCACCATGGCATCGAGGTCTTTGACGCGCAAATTGATCATTCAGCTCTTGCCCAGGTCGCCGAAATATTCGGTCGTCTCGGGGAACGGGGCAAACGCGGTGGTCCCGGCCAGCTGGCGCCACGGCTGTTCATCAGCGCCCGACGGCACCGGCGCAATGCCGAGATGATCGCGGTACCAGATACTCAACGCTTCGGGATCGCGCGCGCGAAAGAAAAAACCTCCAATACCGGTCACTTTCTCCATGGCTCCTCCATAGTAGCGTGACCCCTCATAGTTCGAATGCCGGATCCGATTCGACGATAAACGGCTTTGAGAAATCGCTCCGCGCGGTCCGCAAACGAAGCTGGTGCGCGCCACGGCTCAGGCCTTTCAGCCGCGCGTTGATCTGCCACATGCCGGGCTCGGGACGCTCCACCGAAAGCAGTGGCCAGGCGTTCCCATCGATGGTCAGCTGCACTCTCGAAAGATCCAAAGTCCCATCCCCGTGAGTGAAACGGCAGGCCAGCGATTCGTTCCGATAGCCGCGAAAGATCGTGGACCGATCCATCGTATTCTCCACGCGGACGAACACCGGCGCGTCGACTTCCACGGCCGCCTCCGCGAAGGGAGTTTCGCCGTAACGCCGCTCCGCGCCCTGGGGCAGCATCCTGATACGCACTGGATCGCTGAATCCTCCGCGAACGGTTCCCACACGTACTTCACGATCGCCCGGCGGGATCCCCGGCGGCACCTTCACATTCACTTGCCAGTAGCCGGCCGTGTGCTTTACCAGCACAATGGCCGGGACGCCGAACCGATCCACTTCAACCAGCACCTCGTCTTTCTTCAACTCGCCGTCATGCAGAAATGCGAGGCACAGATACTCGTCCTTGCGCGGCTGAAAAATAATATCGTTGTGCCGGTTATTCACGGCGGAACAGAGGAACGGCGGCGTTGCGCCCGGCTGCGGCGTAACAGGCGCCCAGTGCCGGCGAGCGACCATGCCGCCGCGCCGCGAATCGACGTAGAGCAATTCCAGACGCGGAAAGCCGGCCGAGCGCGCCATCGCCATTAGGCACTCGGTGGTGGGTCCGCACCAGTTATCGATCTGCCCGCCCAGTTCGTCGGTCTCGTAGAACTCGAAGAAACAGCGCGCCGGGTCCGGCCGATCGTCGATGACATACGACTCGATGAACGCCACACCGCGGGTAACCGAGCACACGTTTTCGAGCGCCAGCAGAGGATGCCGCAGATGATAGAGAACGCCGAAGAAGAGCACATAGTCGAAGAAGCCGAAGCGCTCCGGGGTGAGTTCTTCAATATCGATCACGGCGTACTCGACCTTCGACTCGCGCAGGCGCCTGACGATTAGCAGCTCTTCGTATTCGACGCAATCGATCGCTGTTACTTCCGCGCCGCGCCGCTCCGCTTCGAAGCTGTTCCAGCCCGAGGCCGCGCCGATGTCGAGCACTCGTTTACCACGTAGATCGGCAGGCAGAGGATAGGCATCGAGCCGCGCCTTCAGGTTGGCGACGGGGATGATGCCGGGAATGACCGTGCCGTCATTCAGCTCCAGGCTGTGGTACGGCGTGTTCTTCGCGAAGGCCTCCGTCTGCAGACGAATGAGCCGCTGGAACTCCGGATTTCGCGCCGCCGATTCGACTCCCAACGCAAAATGATAGCGTACAGGAATGACCATTACGCGCAGAACCACGATTGCTTCGCTGATCGGCGGAGCGCTCTCCGCCCAGTACATTCCGAAGCAGAGCGACCGCCCCGAGCCCATTACAGGCGACGAAGACGGCTTCCGGCTCATTTTCGACGGCAAAACGCTCAACGGATGGGAAGGCGATCCGAAGTACTGGCGCGTCGAGGACGGCAATCTGGTCGGCGAGATCACGCCCGCGACCATTATCAAGAGCAATACGTTTATCATATGGCGCGGCGGAGCGCCGAAAGATTTCGAGCTGAAAGCGGACTACCGCATTACTTCGGGCGGCAACAGCGGCATCAATTACCGCAGCGTGGTGGTCCCCGATACTGTAACTCCGTCCAACAAATTCGCTATGCGCGGATATCAGGCCGATATCGATGGGAAGAACAATTACACGGGCCAGAATTATGAGGAGAAAGGGCGGCTGTTTCTCGCTACGCGCGGGCAGGTTACGCACGTGACGGGCGTGCGCAAGCCGATTGTGGGGGCCAGCCTGGGGGACGATCTGGTGAAATACATTACTCCCGACTGGAACTCGTATCACCTGATCATACGCGGCAACGTGCTCATGCACATATTGAATGGACATCTGATGTGCACGGTGATCGACGACGATCCTGTGGGCCGGAAGTTCGAAGGACTCATCGGCGTTCAGGTGCATGTGGGCGGGCCGATGAAGATTGAGTACAGGAATTTCAGACTGAAAGAAGTGTAAAGGGACCGGTGGGGCAGATTTCCGATCTGCCCGGCGAAGCTAGCCCGGAGGGAGCGGGCAGATCGGAAATCTGCCCCACCTTCAGCACGGTCTGGTATTATCCGAATCGGTATGCCCCAGCGATGAGAGGCCTCGCCTGTATCCTCCTCTTATTGCTGCCTGCTTTGGCCGGCGACGGCATAACGCGCACTTCGAGCCTGGCTCAGCTTCGCGCAGCGGTTTCTCAAGGCACGGGAATTGTCGAGATGCCGAAAGGGGAGATGCTGCTGGATTCCTCCCTTGTGATTCCCAAAAATGCCAAAGGCCTGTACGTCAGGGCTAACCCCGCTGGAAGCACTCTCGTGCTCGGAGAGGCGTTTCCCGACAGAGCGGCAATAGTCGCCGACGGAGTATCAGACCTCCGGCTCGAGGGCTTTGAAGTTCGCGGAACCCGAACGGATCTCAAGTCGGACTGGAGTCTGCCACCGGTCGAGACGTCCTTCGCGGATTTCTATTCTTCGAACGGGATACTGATCAGGAATTCCTCGCGAGTGACCATTCGGCACGTGAGCTTCTCGCTGATCCGCGCTTACCCGGTACTCGCGAACAAAACATCCGGCATTCTGATCGATTCCGTGTCTATTAAAGACTGCGGGACGTTGAATCGCGCCGGGCGCAACAACTCTACCGGGGGCATTCTGCTGGAGGAAAGCACCAGCCAATTTACAGTGCGGCACTGCTCCATCTCACACGTGCTCGGAAACGCGATCTGGACTCACTCATACGCAACTTCCCCGCGAAGTGCCGGCGGCTTGATCGGCGACAACACGATTTCGTATGTGGCGCGGGACGCGATTCAGATCGGACACGCTACGAAAATAACCGTCGAGCGCAACCGCGCGGATCATATTGGCTTTCCCCCGGATGCGGTGGATGTCGATACCAGCGCGTATCCCGTAGGACTGGATACCGCGGGCGATGTGGACCTGACGGCTTATGTCGACAACCACTTTACCGACATCGACGGGCATTGCATAGACCTCGATGGCTTTCACGACGGCACCGTCTCCCGCAACGTCTGCCTGAATCGGCAATCCGACGCGGCGTATCCGTTTCTCCACTTCGGAATCGTTTTTGGCAACAACTATCCGAAAATGATTTCGAAAAATGTGAGAGTGACCGACAACGATGTCGAGGGCTTCGCGTTTGGCGGTTTGTTTCTTATCGGCAGCCATAATACGATCGAACGAAACCGTTTTTGGGATCTGAATCGAAGGCACTGCACCGGATTGTCGACGGCAGGGTGCACGTACAGGAATGAGGAGGAGCCGGGTCTGCTGCGCAGCGGCATTTACCTGGCCCCGAACGGAGGGCGCCCCGTGGCCACGCGCGACAATATCATCCGGGATAACACCATCGAAGGCCCCGGGATGGATCGATGGTGTATTGGGTCGGCGCCCGACGTCAAACTTGAGAATAACGTGATCGCGAACAACAGGTGTATCGCGGCTTCTAAATGATTGTGGCTTTTTAAAATATGGTCACGGGTGCCGCATCGCTGCGCTGCCCGCCAGATTCCACGCCGATCAGCGCACTGCCGCGCGGTACTTCAGCCGGAACTTCCACATTAACCTGCCGAGGGTCTTCGGTGCGCTCCTCGATGTAAGCTACTTTAAGACGGCGGCCATCGAGATAGACGTAAAGATTGTGCCGATCCGCATTGGCGGGTAATCCCTCGATCCAGATAGACAGGGCATTGCCGCGCTGCAGATCGATGCGGTGCTCCTCCCAGGTCTGGCCGTCGCGCACGCCCGTCAATCGAATCGCTTCAGTGCGCAAGGGAACATCCACGGCAATCCGTTTCGCGTTGCTTGCCCGGCTGTCGGCGATGCGCAGGGTCACATCGTGCCAGCCCGGCGTGAGCCCAGGAGGCAGCTTGAAATTCGCCTGCCACACGTTGCCCTCCACGCGAGCCACGTGGATGGGCCGCACGCCGTACGCGTCCACCTGTGGCTTAACCGTTGCGGGTGCGATCTCCTTCGCGGACGATTCGAACCAGATGGATACGTATTCGTCATGCGTGGTATCGAAATTAATTCCGTGGTTCAGGTTGTGCGTGGCGCTGATCAGTTGCGGCGCTTCCCCGTTGCCGGCCGGCTCCCAGGCCCGGTAGCAGGCCACGCACGCGCCATGCTCGATCTGGCTCTGCAGTTCCACGCGGGCGAATCCGGCCGTCCGGCAGAATGCCAAAAGACACGGCAGGCTCGGACCAACCCAGTTGTCGGTCTGTCCGCCGAATTCCTTGCCCTCGTAAAACTCCATGATGGGGCGGTTTGAAACGTTGTCCCCCTTGCGGTGCTCTTCGCGGAGAACGAAAGAATCCACAGCAGCCATTTCGGTGGTCAGAGCGCAGACTCGTTCGAGCGCCAGCAAGGGATGTTTCAGGTGGTAGAGCACGCCCATGAACAGGACGATGTCGAAGCGGCCGATACGCTCGGGCGTCAGATCGTACATATCCATCTGGCGATAATCGACGCGGGAGCCGAGGCGCGCGTGGATCTCGCGAAACAGCGGATTATCCCAGTTGTCGATGGCCATCACTTCGGCGCCGCGGCGTTCCATCTCAAAAGCAAACCAGCCGTCCCATGTGCCGATGTCGAGAACGCGTTTGCCGCGGAGATCTTCAGGGATGGGAAATTGGGCGATGCGAAGTTTGAGAGAGCCGAGATCCAGGGTGCCCTCGATGCGCGTTCCATCGGGCAGTTCGAAGCTGTGCCACCAACCCTTTTCAGTTCGTAAATTACTCCAGAACCGAACGATGTCGAAAGGGTCGCCTTGCGGGTGTTTCAAAAACATAAATTCGAGTTTACCGGCTGAACCGGCACCATGCCAGCGATCCGAAAAAGGCGAGCAGCGCAATGGGAACTACAATCCACGGCTCCATGCCCGGACTCCATTTCATTTCCACCGTGCAAGGTCCCGCACAATGCGGTTCGATCACAATGAATCCAATGCCATCCGGGTGCAGCGGCACGGGCCGGCCCCTTACGGACGCACTCCACCCGGCATGATAATTCAGCGCCACCGAGATCACGTGCTCCGGCCGCGTGCCTGCGGTGATGGTAGCCGAGTTCACGTTGTTCCATTTCCATGTGGCCTTGGGCAGAGACACGTCATCCAGTGCGGCGACGAACGGCCGCAACTCCAACACATCGATACCGCTCGCCGGCGGATCCTTAACCATATCGCTTGGGCGAATCACCCGAGCCAGCCCGTCGACGCGCTCCGGCACACGGTAGATGAAATCGTCGCCGCTCGACCAGAGCTGTTCCAGACGGCCGCGAAAGCGATAGGGAAATTTGAAGTCCTTATAGGCTTCGCGGCTCTGGGGACCACCGATCGAAACCGCATGTACCGCGAAGGCTTTCATCCACAGCAGTGAATAGTCGGCCGATTCGGCGTCGTTCTGGTAACCGGCGTAACTGACAAACGCGGCTATCTCGTCTTGCGGATTGAGGAGGGATTGCAGACAGCAGCCAGTCATCTGAGGGGTTTCGGTGAACGCGTTCATCCAGAACTGAATGGTTCCGGGGACCAGCACGCGCTCGCCGTGCATGTTGCCGTCGAACCACGTGGCTTCCTGGTACTCGACGGTGCGCGTAATATCCAGCGGCCGGACCATAAGGTGCGAGTGCGCCCGGAAATGGTACATTTGCGCGCCGCAGAATAATGCAAGGCCGAGCGCGCAGCACCTTCGATAATCGGGGAACCGGTGCAATAATTGCTGAACGGCGAGCGCGCCCATCAACGCCATGGGGATCTCCATGGCGAGGTGAAAGCGCGAGGGCAGCGGGAAAATGCGCACGTCCCAACGCTCACCCGCCACCACCACCCAGGCGAGAGCGGCAAAGTACAGCGCCGCGAAACGCAGCCCGAATGGCGTCCGGGAGATAGCGGCGCGCAGCACAGCCATAACTAACAGCATCAGCGCGACCGATATCAAGCGGGACCGCAACGGACTGGGGACGTCGGTGAAACCGGCGCTATGCAGGGTGCTCAGGATGGTGGAGGGTAAGGCGAATGGAGATGCCAGGGCATACGCCAGCACGCCGATTCCGGCCACGCGGGGAAGCGAACTCCACAGTTCGGAAAGGGGGAGGGCTGCGACGTAGCAAAGGATCGCTATGGTGAGAGCCAGCGATGAAGGCCAGTTGGTGGAGGGCACGCCCGCAAGAACCAGCGCGGCTACGAAAGCGGAAGCCGCGGTCCGGCGGGCCAGCGCGCGATGGAGCAGGGCGAGGCCGAACATGCCCAGCATCAGGCCCGTGACGTTGGGCAATTCCCCATAGGTCACAAGGTCCTGCAGGCGGCGCGCATTCCACAACCCGCCCACGTCCACCAATACTCGATGCGACACCAGAACCGAGGGAGAGAAGAGAGAGAAAAGCAGAGCGCCGCCGAACGCAATCCGGCGGCTGCCGCTGAGCGCGTTCGCCAGGTAATAGAAAGCGACTCCGCCAAGCGAATAGCTCAGCGCCGCCACGAAATGAAAAACGGAAGCCGTGTCGACGCCGGACAACGAAGCGAGTGCAGCTACCGTGTAATGGACCGCCGGCTGGTAAGTTCGGGCGACTGGATAACCGGCGGACCACATCGAGAACCAGTCATAGCCAGGCCAGTGGTGCTGAATATAGCGGGCCATGGCGATAAATTCGCCCTCGACGGAACTAAGCTGATCGAGATACCGGATAAAAAAGAGCCGCCACACAACCCAGGCGTTGACCGCAAAAACAGCCAGCGGGTACAGAGCCTTCCGGTACGCCGGCAAAATCCGCATCAGGCCGGTGTCAGTGTTGAGGAGGCGCCTGCGGTGCTTCCGCCTTGACCGGCTTCGCGGCAGCTTTCACCGGGCTCAGCAGGATGTGGGCGTTCCGGCCTTCCATGCGCGGCATGCCGTCGGCCGCCCCGTATGCCGTAAGGTCTTCGGCGAAGCGCAGCAGCAGCTTTCGGCCGAGATCGGTGTGGGCAATTTCGCGGCCGCGGAACTGCACCACAGCTTTCACGCGGTTCCCTTCCTGCAGGAAGCGGATGGCGTGGTTCTTCTTGAAGTCGTAATCGTGGTCGTCGGTATTGGGGCGGAATTTCAACTCCTTTACCTGCACCACATGCTGCTTTTTCTTCGCTTCGTGCTGCTTCTTTTTCAGCTCGTACTGATAGTGGCCGTAATCGATCGCCTTGGCGACGGGCGGCACCGCCGTAGGAGACACCACCACCAGATCCAGCCCCAGTTCCTGCGCTCTTCGCAGAGCGGCGGAGGTGGGCATAATCTCGGCTGTGCCATCGGGGAACACTGCGCGTACTTCCCGTGCACGGATCGATTCGTTAACGTTTTCTCGGCGACTTGGCTTTCGAGGCGGGAAGTTGCGGCCTGGAATCATGCGGTAAGTAAACTATTGCCCAACATACAACCCAGTGTATCGCGCGCGGCACTTCGCCCGCAAGCGGGGAATTGAAGACCACTCCCTCACGGTCGCGGCTCGGTAAAACCTGGCCGGTCGAAAATCTGGCGTATTTTGCGGCCCAGCGAATCCACCGAAAAGGGCTTGCGCAGGAACGCATCTTCGGCGGTTTGCCCCTGCCCCACCGAGTTCGGATCGTTATAGGCGGAAATGAAAAGAACCTTCAGGTCGGGGCTTGCGGCCCGAAGTTTGCGCGCCAGATCGAGCCCCCCTATCTGCGGCATGGCCAGGTCCGTAATCAGCAGATCGAACTGGCCGCCCTGCTCGCTCAGGCGTTCGGCTTCGTCGGCGTCCGCCGCGAGAATCACCCGATAGCCCTCGCGCTCCAGCATGTCGCGGCTAAGTTCGCGCGCAATCGGTTGGTCGTTGACCAGAAGAATCGTCTCCTGCCTGCTGTGGCGCATGGCTGCATCGGTCAACTCGGCGGCACTGACGGAGGCTGATTCGTCGGCGCAGGGAAGGTAGACGGAAAAAATGGCGCCGCGCCCCGCGGGGCTATCTACCTGCATGAAGCCGCCATACTGGGAGACAATGGCCTGCGTTGTTCCCGCCCCGAAACTGGCTGCGGCGCCAGTGGCCGCCCTCACTGCAACCACCGGATCCGACGCGGCCTGGCGCACGGAGATGGCCACGTAATCGCCCGCCAGGGTACCCGGATACTGCCGGCAAAAGGATGCATCCAGCTTCACCACATCGGTTTTCACCTCGAGAGTACCTTCCGCGGGCATGGCATTCCGCGCGTTGATGACAAGGTTCAGCACGATCTGCGCGATGTGCCCTTCATCAGCGTAGACCGAAGCGCGTTGTTGGGTCAGAGACAGAAGCAGTTTGGCAAGTACAGCCCCTCCGGTTGGTTCCTCAAGCGCGCGCCGAAGCGACTCCGCCGAACGGCTGATCACGCGATTCAGATCGACCGTGCGCGCCGGAGTTGCCTGGCGGCGGCTGAAAGAAAGCAGCTGCTCGGTAAGCCCCGCAGCGCTGTCGGCGGCTTTCACCATCTGTTCCGCGCTGGATCGCGCCGGGTGCGTGGCCGCCAATTCGCTCGTCACCAGCCGCGCGTAGCCGGAAATAATAGTCAGAGCGTTGCTGAAATCGTGCGCAATTCCGCCGGCCAGCCGCCCCAGAGCTTCCATCTTCTGGGCCTGGCGAAGCTGTTCTTCGATGCGCTTCCGCTCCGTGATATCGGTGAGCGTGCCCTCGTAATAGAGCACGCGGCCCTCTTCGTCGCGCACCACGCGGGCGTTCTCCTGCACGGTGATGACGCTCCCGTCGCGGCGGCGCAGTTGATACTCGATGTTCTGGAAACTGCCATCGCGTTCCAGCCGCTCCAGCAGACGCTTGCGAACGTTCGGGTCGACGTAAAGATCCTTGGCGATATTCACGTCGTTCATGTCCGCTTCACAAACCAGCCCGAGCATCCTGAGCAACATCGGGTTCGCCGCCAGGATGCGCCCCTCCGGCGTACTTTGATAAACACCCTCGAGCACATTCTCGAACAGCCCGCGAAAACGCTCCTCGGACCGGCGCAGAGCCTGCTCGGCGCGCTTGCGCTCGGTGATGTCGGTCATCATGGCGAGCACGCCCAGAAATTCGCTTGGCCGGTTGGGGAAGGGATTGCAACAGGCAAGGACCCACGCTTCACTGCCGTCTTTACGGCGGAGGCGCCGGTCGCATTGTTCCTTCAGCCCGCTGCGGAGGTTTTGAAAACGGACTCTCTCGACCGAAAGATCCTCCGAAAAAAAGAATTCTTCGGTCTTGCGGCCGACGACTTCAGAGACCTCCGCGCCGAGAATTTCGGCGATACGCGGATTCGCATACGTAATTCGCGCCTCGCTGTCGGTAACCCAGATCCCCTCGCCCGAGGTTTCGACGAGCCTGCGATGCCAATCTTCGCTGCGCGCGGCCTCTCGCATGGCACGTCGCAACCGGGCGCTGCCGATGCTGAGAAGCAGTCCTTCGCCCGCAAACAGACCCAGGCGAATAATCGCACCGGTCAGGCTAAGGCGGGGGTCTCTCTGAAGGTATGTCGCCGACCAGGCGGTCATCAGTACGGTGGAGAGCAACCCGGGTCCGAAGCCCGCCCACGCGGCGCTGGCAATCACGGCGGCGAATCCCGGCAGTAGCGGCGTGATCGGGGTCGCCAGCACCGAGTTCAGCGCGACTTCGAGGACCCACGAAAGTGCGCTCGCCGCTAAGGCGAACGTATAGCGGGCCCACAGCGGCTCAGGTGGAGCGAAAGACGACAGCTTGGTTGGTGGATGCCGCAAGGATTTACCAATAATGATTTACCAAAATGATAGCGTATTTCTGCGGATTGTTACGCTCGCTCCGGACACGCGGCGAAAGCCGCGTCCCTTGCTGGTCGGCATGAACGCGACTGTCATCGTGCGTCCTACCCTCGGACAGCTGCCAGAAGCACGCCGAACACCACTACAATTACCGCTCCGAGGACGTTGTACCAGAGGTACGCAATATGAGTGAACAGCGCACAGGCAACGATGGCGGCTTCGGCTATCAGCATAGCCCAGAAAGCGGCCGAGCCACGGACGCGGGGGAAAAAGAACGCCAGCGTGAAGACTCCCAGCAGCACCGGATAGAAGTAGGATCCGATCTGGTTTACGGCCTCCACCAGGGAGCCGCGGTTGCGCGCGTATTGGGCGAAGATCACCGCCCAGATTCCCCAACCCGCCGTGAACACTTTCGAAACCAATAGATAGTGCCGGTCGGAAGCCTCGGGACGGAAATGTCGGCGGTAGAGATCCATCACGCTGACCGCCGCGAGCGAATTCAATTCCCCGGAACTCGAAGACATGGTAGCCATGAAAATCACCGCTATCACCAGGCCAACCACGCCGGCCGGAAAATACTTTGTCACGAACGTCATGAATATGTAGTTGGTGTCGTTAAATGGGGCATGCTGCGAACTTTCGTAGAGTTGGATCCCACTCCGGCGCGCGGCATCGACTTCGGCTTGCGCGGCGCGGTATCTCCCGAGCGAATCCTGGATGCCCGCGGCGTCGGTGCTTTTGCGCGCGGCACTCACAGCCTCCGCCGCCTGCCGGCGCTTTCCCCAAGCATTGTCAAAACGGCTTTGCACCTGGCTCCAGGCCGGCTGGGTGGAGACGGCCTGCATGGCATTCTTTTCGAACATCATGGGGGGCGGGATAAAGACGTAGAAAACGAAAACCATGGCGCCCACGAAAAGAATAAAAAACTGCATCGGCACCTTTGCCATGGCGTTGAAAAGCAGGCTCAGACGGCTCTGCGCCACCGATTTTCCGGTGAGATAACGCTGCACCTGAGATTGGTCGCAGCCGAAATATCCCAGCGCGAGGAACGAACCTCCGATCAGGCCGCTCCACAGGTTGTAGCGATTGTTGGGGTCGAATTTCAGGTCCACCGCGTTCAGTTTTCCCGCCGCACCGGCCAGATAGACGGCGTCTGAAAAGCTGACTCCGTGCGGCATTAGCGAGACGACGGTGATGAGGCCGAGAATCAGGCCGAAGAAGATGATCGACATCTGCAGGACGTCGGTCCACATGACGGCCGGAATGCCGCCCTTGGTGGTGTAGACGATACAGACGACGCCGATGATGATAGTCGTCACCTGATCGGACCAGCCGAAGATTACGGTCATCACAATGGCGGGTGCATAGATGGCGATGCCCACCGCCATACTGCGCTGCACCAGAAACACGATAGCCGCGAGGGCGCGCGTTTTCGCATCGAAGCGGCGCTCCAGATATTCATACGCGGTGTAAACGCCGGCGCGGTGGAAGATGGGGACGGCCGTCGCCGAGAGAATCACCATGGCGATCGGCAACCCGAAATAGAACTGCACGAACCGCATACCGTCGACGTAGGACTGGCCGGTGGTAGCGATGAAGGTGATCGCGCTCGCCTGCGTCGCCATGATGGAAAGGCCCATGGCATACCACGGCATGGTCTTACCCGCCAGCAGGTAATCCTTGACGGTTTTGCTGCGACGGCCGCGCCAGAGACCGAAACTGGGGATCGCGACGATCGTCGCGATCATGACGATCCAGTCTAAGGTCGTCATTTCGTCAGGAGAAGTACCGCGTGAATGCGTAGAAAAGGATAATCAGAAACGCCAGCCAGGCGAGCACGACGATATTCACGTTGCGCCAGCGGCCGAGAATGGGCGGCGGTTCGTCCACGCGCATTTCTATCGGAAGCTTCATAAACGAGAGGCCAATTTCAAACGAGTAAGTCTCCGCGCAGCACCGTTACAGCCTGCCCCAGAAGAAACACTCTATCGCCTTCGAGGCGCACCTTGACGACTCCGCCGCGGCGCGAGGCTTGAAATGCCGTCATTTCAGTCTTCCCCAGGCGCTCCGCCCAGAATGGAGTCAGGGCGCAGTGCGCGGAGCCTGTGACAGGGTCCTCGTCGATTCCGGAACCAGGCGCGAAGAATCGCGAAACGAAATCGAATTCGCCGGACCCGCGCGCTGTGGCAATCACCCCGCGTACCGGCATCTGTCGGAGCATGTGGTGTTGAGGCCGCAACGACCGCAGCGTCTGTTCATCGGCCACTTCCACCAGATAATCCAATTGATTGCGGCCGCTGTACTTCAAATCGCATCCGAGCGCTTCGTCGAGTTGAGGCGGAGGCCCTGACGGCTGTACCAACATTGCCGGAAAATTCATTTCGATCCACTCGCCGCGCTGCTCGCAGGTGAGGACGCCGCTCAAAGTATGAAAGCGCGCGGTGACTCCGGGATTCACATGTCCATCTTCCCAGAGCACGTGGGCGCTGGCCAGAGTGGCGTGCCCACACAGCGCCACCTCGACGGAGGGCGTGAACCAGCGCAGCCGATAACCATCGCCATCCGTCTGCAGAAAGGCGGTTTCGGAGAGATTCATCTCCATGGCGACCTGGGACATCCACTCTTCGTCGCGAGGCCCGGCCAGAACGCACACCGCCGCCGGGTTTCCCCCGAAAGGTTTGGAGCTGAAGGCGTCGACCTGGGTAATGCGAAGTGGCATTACACGATTATCGACTATGGGGGCTATCCATCACTTCAAAACGTAGACAGGCGGCAGCGCCTATCCCACATTTATTCCACGCTGACGGTAATGCTGACAGGCACATTCTTCGGCGGGTAACAGGCTTTGTTGTCGCAAGCCTGGTAACGCAGCACACCGGTCTCGGCCGCCGGTCCCGAGGGTGCGGTTGCCGGGACTTTGAATTTGGTCGCGATACTGAATTCTCCGGTAATTACCGAAAGCGGCTTGTCAGTGGGCTGCTGGAAGGGAAACCTTTCAGACTTCGGCGGCGGGTACGCGATGGAATCCATCTGCAGCGGTCCGGCGGTCCACTTCAGCGTGAGCGGAATCAGATAGCTCTCCGTCGGCTTATTGCTGTTGGCATGATAACCCGCCGGCAGCGAAGCCTTGACCGTCACCACCGTAGCGGCGCCCTTCGTAACTTTGATGGTGGGAATCGGACTAACCGTGAGGTTAGGACTCATCTGCGCGCTTAGCGCCACGGCCAGCATTGGGAGCAGCCTCGAGCAACTTCTCAATCGCATCTTCGAAATCCTTCCGGCTGGTAAGCCCGACATGAACGGAAGCGATACGCCCATCGCGATCGATCACGAAAGTAGTGGGCAGTGCTTCCACTCCGCCATACTGTTCGCCGGTCACGTCGTCTCCCAGCACGATTCTGTAATTGATCTTTTTGTCCGTCACAAACGGATTGATGGCCTTCCAGCCATCGTCGTCCATGGAGACGCCGAGCACCTCAAAGCCGCGGTCCTTATATTTGCGCTCGAACTCTTCGAACCAGGGAATCTCAATGCCGCAGGGACCGCACCAGGTCGCCCAGAAATCCAGCAGCACCACTTTACCGCGATAGTCGGACAAGTGGACAAGCTTGCCGTGGGCGTCCTTCAGGGCGAACTCGGGCGCGTGCTTTCGATCCTTGTTGTCTTTGACGGGACTGCCGGCGCGAGTCTCGGGCGCACGGAATACCAAGCCCAGGATTACGGCGACGCTTGCGATGAGCAACAGCTTAAGCAAAAACCGCGAATTCTTCACTCTCTTGATTATATCGGGAGATCTACACGGCGACGCTGCGTCCGTCCAGAAAGTCTTCAAACCAGGCGCGGCGGGCGCTCCGGTGGCGCGGGGCGGCCAGCGTCAATTCTTTTTCCCCGCCGCCGCAGCACCACGCCCCGGTATCGCAAAAACTTTCACAACAATATTCGCGCCATGCCCGCGTGCGGGCGTTCACATCCAGGGCGCGCAAGCGCTTCTTGCGCCACTCGGCGGACCATCCGCATTCCCCGCGGACGCGCGCCTGCCATTCTCTGCGCAGCAGGTTCTCCCATGCGATGCGCCGGCCGTTACCCGCCCGCACCCATACGAAATGCAGCAGTTCATGGAGCAGTATGCGTGCGTGTTCCGCGGAATCCTTGCACAGTTCTTCGTCGAGAACGATCAGCCTGTCGCGAATGAAGGTAGCGGCGTGGGCGACGTTACCCGCCGTATCGAGAAGATTTGCCCGGTAGCGAACTTCGATGGGCTGTCCGGTCAATGGAAGCGGGAGCGTAGACACACTTTAGTGGACCTTGATGGTGACGGTGCCGCTATCCATTTCGTTATCCCCACCCAGCGCCGTAATCTTATATGTCGTGGTCTTCCGAGGCTTATCCGAAATGCAATTGGTCCGGGCATCGAGCTTGCCGGGAGTCGCTTTGACTTTCTGCGCATTTTCGACCTTGAAGCAGACCTTTACCCACGCACCGCGGCGCACGTCGATCGAGTCCGCCCGCAGGTCGTAAAGCCTCGGGGGCGGCGCGCCAGCCGTCACCTCGACGGATTTCGTTTGCCTGGCTCCGTCGGCGCCCCAGGCAGTCAGGCTGTAAGTGGTCTTCCTTTGGTTCGGGGAAATTTCAATGCATCGCGATACCGCGGGATACACTTCATCGGCCGGGGGTTCGAGCTCGAGCTTTACCGCGTTCTCCACGCCATAGCAAAGCTTGCCTTTGGTGCCCGTGGGGATCATGCGGTCGACGGCGTAGAACTGAACGATCTTTACAGCCTGTGGCGTTTTGTCTCGGCAACCGAATATCGCAAGAGTCAACAAGACGGCTGCGGCAGCAAATCGCATACAGTACCAGACTACCGTGGCTTCAGGGACCGGGTCTTACAGGAATTCGTAACCTCGGCGCGACACACCCGAGGCGATCACTTCCGTGGTGCAGCCATTCATGGCGAAGATCTGGCGCACCAGATCGCAGACACGATCGTATCCCCGTTCATAGAACACAAGAACGCCGGGCCCGGCGCCGCTCAGTGTGCAGCCCAGCAGGCCGGGAGCGCGCAACCGGAGAATTTCGGCAAGGCCCGGCACCAACTGGGAGCGCACCTGCTGGTGCATCCGGTCGTCGAGGGCGGTGGGGAAGACCGACATATCGCCGGTCGCAAACGCCGCCATCAACAGGGCCGCGCGCTGCACGTTAAACGTGGCGTCGGCACGCGAATAACACTCCGGCAGAACGGCGCGTGATTCTTTGGTCGGCAGCGCGTAATTCGGGATCACCACCGCCAGCGAGAAATTGTCCGGCATTTCGATTCGCACAGCGCGCGTCATGCCGCCGGGTTCGACTGCGCTCGCGACGATCGAGCCCAGCACGCAGGCCGACACATTGTCGGGATGGCCTTCGAGACGCGCCGCTTCGTCGAGAATTCGCGCCGGCTTCCAGCGCAAATCGAGCAGCTTTTCGGCAATCACCACGCCGGCCGTGAGCGCCGCGGCGCTGGAACCGAGCCCCTTACCGATCGGGATGTCGTTGATGATGTCGAGATTCACCTGAGGCAGCGTCATCCGTGCGCGTGCGGCCACTGCCAGCGCCGTTTGCCAGATCAGATTGTCCTCGCGGGTTGAGATCAGCTCCGCATCGCGTCCCTTAGCCCGGATGGTGAGCCGGTTACCCATGGAAAACCTGCACTCCAGATAGATCTGCAGCGCTACACCCAGAGCGTCGAAACCAGGCCCCAGATTGGCGCTGGAGCCAGGCACGCGGAGGATATTGAGAGAGCTCAAGCAGTTATTATCGCCCACCGCTTTTTTCGCGGCTGGAAAATAACGAAATCCGGCGTACCATAACGGAGATGGAAGCTCCGCGCTATCTGTGCTCGCAACTCGTGAAGCTGAGTTGGAAGGAAGGCGCAGCCATCGTGAACCTGGAGGAAATACAGCCCGGCGGAGCGGTTCTCGAGTCGGAAGTGGACGTGCCGGTGGGGCTGGCGGCGGAGATTCGTTGCGGCAATGCCTTCTTTGCGGGAAAAATTACGCGCGCGGTTCAACATGAGCTCGGCGTGCGCATTGAAATGGAATTTTCACCGCTCACACCCTGGTCGATCGAACGCTTCCACCCGGAACACCTGCTGGATGTCTCGGAGATCGGGGACGACACTACCGAATCTCCATGATCTCTCTTTCTTTGGCCTTGGCCGCCTGATCGAGCTTCAGCATGCAGGCGTCGGTCATCTTCTGCGTCTCTTCGTGGCCGCGGCGATCTTCATCTTCGGCAATCTTTTTCTCTTTGGCGAGCTTCTTGATCTGCTCGTTGGCGTCGCGCCGGATATTGCGGATCGCTACCCGGTGATCTTCGGCAATCACGTGCAGCTTCTTCGCGAGATCCTTGCGGCGCTCCTCGTTCAGCGGCGGAATCGGGATACGGATGATCTTACCGTCGTTCGACGGATTCACCCCCAGATCGGCGACGCGTATGGCCTTCTCGATGGGGCCGATCTGCGAAGTGTCCCAGGGCTGCACCGTAATCATGCCCGGCTCGGGGACATGCAGGTTCGCTACCTGGTTGACGGGCGTCGGCGTCCCATAATAATCCACTCGCACATTATCGAGAAGATTCACGCTGGCGCGTCCGGTCCGCACTGTGGCCATGGCGTGCTGCAGGTCGCTCAGAGCCTTCTCCATGCGCTGTCTCGCGCTGGCTTCGATTTCCTTGACAGTATTCATGTTCTTAGCTGATAAGCGTCCCGACGGATTCGCCGGACGCCATTCGCATTATATTGCCATGCGTGTTGAGATTAAAGACCAGAATGGGCAGCTTGTTATCGCGGCACATGGCAATTGAAGTCGCATCCATCACACCGAGAGACTTGGTCAGCACTTCGGTATAAGTAATGTGTCGGAACATTACCGCATCGGGAAACTTCATAGGATCTTTGTCGTAGACTCCATCGACCTTGGTGGCTTTGGCGATCACCTGCGCCTTGATCTCGAGCGCGCGAAGCGTTGCCGCGGTGTCAGTAGAAAAATAAGGATTCGAAGTGCCCGCCGCGAAAATTACGATACGCCCTTTTTCGAGGTGCCGGATAGCCCGGCGCCGGATGTAGGGCTCGGCCACCTGATGCATCTGGATGGCGCTCATCACGCGGGTATGCTGGCCCATCTGTTCCAGCGCGTCCTGCAAAGCCAGGGAATTGATGACCGTGGCTAGCATGCCCATGTGGTCGCCGGTCACGCGATCCATATTGCGCGCAGCCAGCGCGATGCCGCGGAAGATATTGCCTCCGCCCACCACCACGCCAACCTGGATTTCTTCCTGCGCCAGCGCGGCGATTTCGGCGGCCAGGCCCTTTACCCGATCCGGGTCGATCCCGAAGGATTGCGGGCCGGCCATGGCCTCACCGCTCAGCTTGAGAAGAATCCGATCGTACTTGGGCATAGAGTGCCCGCGCTACGCCGGGTCCGCGTCGCCAACCTTGAAGCGGGCGAATCGCGAAACCGAGATGTTTTCGCCCAGCTTGGCGATCTTCGTCTTGATCAGTTGATCGACGGAGATGGTATTTTCTTTTACGAAGGGCTGCTCATACAGGCAGATCTCTTCGTAAAACTTCGCCATGCGGCCTTCCACCATTTTTTCGGCGATTTTCTCCGGCTTGCCCTCAGCCATGGCGCGCGCCTTCTGAATTTCCTTCTCTTTTTCGATCACCGCTGGAGTGACGTCTTCCTTGCGGACGAACTGCGGATCCGCCGCGGCCACGTGCATGGCGAGATCGCGCACCAGTTCCTGAAAATCGTCGGTGCGGGCAACGAAATCGGATTCGCAATTCACTTCGATCAGCACGCCCAACTGAGCGCCAGCGTGGATGTACGACCCCACGGTGCCCTGTTTCGTGGTGCGCGACGCTTTCTTCCCGGCGGATGCGATGCCGCGCTTGCGCAGCACCACTTCCGCTTCATTGATATCGCCGTTCGCTTCGGTGAGAGCGCTCTTGCACTCCATCATGCCCGCTCCGGTCCGCTCCCGGAGCTGCTTCACCAGACTCGCACTAATTTCCGCCATATTGACAGACCTCTACGCCGCCCCATTAACGCTGCGGCTCAGATTAAATTTTCCTCTTTTAGACCTGGCTTGCTTCGGCTGCTACCGGCTCGTTGGTTTCCGATGCCGGACCTTTACGGCTGGACGCCGCCGTATCGTCGAGCATCAGGCTTTCCTGCATGATCTGCTCGGCGTACTTCGGATCCACATATTGCGAGTATTCCGCCAGATCTTCCACGGCGGTTTCGTCGCTGACAACCTTTTCGGTGGTGAAATCGTGTTCCGTGGCCAGCGCCCGGCCTTCGATCACAGAATCCGCGATCTTACTGGTGAACAACCGAATAGCCCTGAGCGCATCGTCGTTGCCGGGAATCACCCAGTCGACTTCGTCCGGATCGCAGTTGGTATCGACGATGGCCACTACCGGAATGCCCAGGCGGCGCGCTTCCTTTACCGCGATCGCCTCTTTATTCGAATCGATCACGAAGATCACGTCGGGCAGGCCCGGCATGTCTTTTATGCCCGCCAGATTGCCGTCCAGATGTTTGCGCTCGCGCTCCATGCGCACGATTTCTTTCTTCGGACGACCGCCGTAATCGCCTTCCGAAGCCATCTGCTGCAGCTCCTTCAGGCGCTTGATCGACTTCTGCACCGTGATCATGTTGGTGAGCAATCCGCCCAGCCAGCGCTGATTCACATAAAACATCTGGCAGCGATTGGCCTCTTCGGCGACGGCTTCCTGTGCCTGACGCTTGGTTCCGACAAACAAAACCGTCTTACCCTGCGCCGCCATTTCGACCACATACCGCGCCGCATCTTTGAAAAGCTTCAGCGTTTTCTGCAGGTCGATGATATAGATACCGTTACGTTCGCCAAAGATGTATTCCTTCATCTTTGGATTCCAGCGCTTGGTCTGGTGCCCGAAGTGAACGCCGGCTTCGAGCAACTCCTTCATTGAAATAGCAGGCAAACTAACTCCTTAGGATTGACAGAACCCGTTCGGCGGCGCGCGGCCCAAAGCGAGATTTGCGCGAGGAGGCGAACAGGCGGCTTAACAAGAAATCGGGGCGCAAGTTATCCCGGCGCCCCGCCCACAAAATGCAAAAACTTTACCGCTTGGAGAACTGGAAGCGCTTACGAGCGCCCTTCTGGCCGTACTTCTTGCGCTCATGCTGACGGGGGTCGCGCGTGAGCAGACCCGCCTTCTTGAGCGCTCCACGCAATTCCGCGTTGAATTCGACCAGTGCGCGGGCAATGCCAAGCCGGATGGCGCCGGCCTGCCCCACTACGCCGCCGCCGTTAGCCAGTACCAGCACATCGAACCTGTCCTGCATCTCCACGGTACGCAAAGCCTGCCGCACCGGGATTCTGCCCGCTTCCGTCGGAAAATAATTCTCCAGTGCGCGGCCATTCACGGTGAATTTACCGGATCCCGGCCGCAGAAACACCCGGGCCACGCTGCGTTTGCGGCGCCCGGTTCCCAAATATTGCTCGATTTTCTTTAATGCCATGCCTTACGGGGACTCTGATACCTTTCCTATGCCTACGCAGCGCTTCCTTAAGAAATGCCGAGCGCCGCAGGCTTCTGTGCTGCATGCGGGTGCTTATCGCCCGCGTAAACCTTCAGCTTCCGGTACATCTGCTTGCCCAGCTTTGTCTTGGGGAGCATGCCCGAAATTGCTTCCTCGATCATGCGGGTGGGACGCGTGGCGCGAACTTTCTGAGCGCCCGTTTCAACCAATCCACCCGGATAGCCGGTGAAGTGCCGATAAACTTTCTGAACGTCTTTCCGGCCCGTCAGTTTGACCTTCGCGGCATTGAGAACGATCACGTGATCGCCCGTGTCGAGAAATGGCGTCCAGCTCGCTTTGTGCTTACCCATCAATAACTTAGCGGCATGGCTGGCGAGCTTGCCCAACACCATGTCGTTGGCATCGATAACATGCCATTTTCTTTCGATCCCCGGTTTGGAGGGGAAGACCGTACTCATGAACACACGACTCCGTTTAATTACGCTTACCAATACAGGCTATCGAAGGCGGCCGAATATGTCAAACCTGAGTCTTTTCTAATCGCGAAGCCGGTGGGGCAGATTTCCGATCTGCCCGCGCCCTATACCTTATGCTAACGACAAGACGCATGGATCAAAACCCGCTCACGATCCGAAGGTACACCAACTTTGACGAGATTAAGGCGGACAAGTACCGCTACTGGCAGAGTCAACCCGCGCATGAGCGGCTGGACGCGGTTGAGGAAATGATCGAGATCGCCTATGCGCTCAAGGGGTGGGCGATTGAGCCGGATGTAGCAAGACTACAAAGACCTTTTGTTCGCCATCCAATCCCATGGCGTTAAGTACCTGATCGTTGGTGGCTTCGCGGTCATCTATCATTCGCAGCCACGCTTTACGAAGGAGATCGACCTTTTCATCAAAGCGGACCCGGAAAACGCGAGTGCGATCTATGCTGGCTGGCTGTATTCGCCGCACCGCTCAAGGGTGTTAACTCCGTGGCCGAAGGATAAGCGCTGACGCGTCGCCGGAATGCCTGGAAACAGTCAACCACTCGCGCACGGAGCCACTCGTTTCCCCGCTAGTCCGAGGCCGGGTGCATGGGGCGTTGCGGCGCCGGTCCGGGCGCCACCCATGACAAAGCCAGCAACAATCCGAGCAAGGCAACGAGCAGGATCAGAAAATGCGACCACCGCGTGGAGTCGAACCGGGGCAACCTGAGTTGTTGGGGCACGTTGTTTTTGAACCCCCAAAATGCCTCGCAGGTTACAAAGCTTTGGGTGGAAAAATCGTCAGGAAAGCATCATGAGTTTTGTTGTCCGAATGTCAGTATGGCTCGACGGTAAATCGATTCGCCCTGCGGTCGAACGCCACACGGGCTTTATCGAAGAAGCCGTTCTGACCCAGATATCCGCGATCCTGCCCGTCCAGCGACTCGCTGAATCCAGCCATCACGCGAAAGGACCGAAGTCGAATCGGAGCGTCACTTCCCAAAAATACAAGTTGGCGGGCGATCCAGTGAGTCCACGGAAGACCGTTCGTGGCTTGCCCACTGGACTAAAGCCCAGTTCCAGTGCCGACCCCAGCGGGAAAAGGCAATGGTCCGCGCCGGAATCAACCAGCACCATACAGTCGACTGTTCGCTCTTTAGCCTGAATCGTGCAGATCAGGAACGGTCTGGCCGGAGGGAACAGACCGTAGCGGAATTCATGAATCAGGGCAATTCCAGTTTTCCAACAAGCGGACCGGCCACGAAGTCATCCCAATCCGGCACTCTCAGCAGGTGAGGTGCGGGGTCACCCAGCGCGTTGGCCCGTTTGGTTACCTCGTCCGCGTCCTTCCCATACGCAAGAACGCGCCGCCTGTCATCGGAAAGAGCCGCCCAGGTATGAGGTGGCACGTCCTTAAGCACTTCCATGAAGTGATCCTGGAACCACCCCATCGAGGACTGCGGTTTTGAATCGATCGCTTCCATGCACTCGATGGTAGCGCAATTCAGCGGAATGACACGCCCGCGAAACTCACCACGCTCTCGGCGTCGATATTCCACTGCTCGTAGCGCTCTACCTGGCCGCGCGCGCCGGGCCGAACCTTGAGAAAAGTATAGAGCGGCGACGATCCGCACCACTTCAGGTCGTCGCGGTTCTCCTGCACCAGGTCCCAGAATCCACCTGCGTCCCCGGCCGCAACGCGCTCCATGCGCTGTTTGTCGCGCGCGCCCACCGCCAGCATTTCATTCTCATTCGCCAGCGCCGAAAACTCATCGCCATAGCGCCGGCCCATGTGCGCCATATCGATTCCCAGCACCCACAGCAGCCGACTTTCCTCGCGCGCCGCAATCTCCCCGAGAACGCCCAGGAATCGATTGACATCCTCGTTCGCTTCCGGTTTTCCGCCGCGATAAATACTGTGAGCGTACGACCCGCACAGAATCGGCAGAACCTTTATGTCGGGTCCGAAGATCGATTGCAGAAACACCACCTGAAACTCGATGGAATGCTCGACCGCGTGGCAGTAGTCCTCCGTCGCAATGGCGTTCCCCGCCTTGTGCGTAAGCTCGTCGACCAGGCCGACGTCGGTTTGAGTCGCGCCGAAGGGCGTCCGGTAAGCCTTCCGGGTCAGCCCGAATTTGTCGGCGGCGCCGTAATGGGAGGTTCCCAGGATTACGAAAGTGCGATCTTTGTACGGCGCTCCCAGCAGCCGGTACGCCGCCCGATACGATTCATAGCCGCCCACCGGACTCACATGCGGCGCTGCGATCCCGATCAGATTCCCGGCCAGAGCGGAAGGCTCCCCGCCCATCCATTGCTTCATTGTTCCCTGCAATTCTTCCGGATCGTCGGGGTAGCCGGAACCAGCATGCGCAGGCTTGCGCACTGGCGATTCGGCGAAGGCCCGCTGGCGTTCCTCCTTCATGCGCGCAAAATTCTCGTCGTCGAGGAATCCGCTGCGCGACAGGACATCGATCAGCTGATTTTCAATTTCGCCCACCTGCAGATCGCCGGTGATCCGCACCAGCGTCTGGCGCAGATCGAGTGGCGTTTGGCTCCCGTCGAAACAGCGCAGGCATTCCACCAGCGGCGGAGGAATAATCAGCACCGCATCCGAATATTTGAAGGAATCGCGAATCAACAGCCCAGGCCTGTCTTCGACAGGCGACGGCATGAAATCGAGGTCGCCCCGCAGGCGAGGCAATGGGGTCGACACGCGACTATCGTAACGCGGTCACATCACAAACGGATGCAGATCTTGCCGAAGTGCGCGCCGCTTTCCATGTAGCGCATGGCGTCCACAATTTCTTCGAAACCGAACACGCGATCTACCAAAGGCCGCAGCCTGGCCAGCGCGATGGCGCGGTTCATCTCCTCGAACATCTCGCGCGATCCCACATAAATGCCCTGCAGGCGTGCGGATTTCAAAAACAGCGGCCGGGGATCGATCTCTCCCTGTCCCGCCAGCACCCCAATTAATGCGATGTGGCCGCCCCGCGCCACCGCCCTGATCGAGAGTGGCAAAGTGCCCGCGCCGCCCACCTCGACAACGTGATCGACGCCCGTGCCGCCACTCAGCCCACGCACCGCTTTGTCCCAATCCGGAGTGGAGCGATAGTTGATGGTTTCATCCGCGCCCAGCTGCCGCACCCGCGTCAGCTTCTCATCGCTGCTCGACGTCGCGATCACTCGGGCACCCGCCATTTTGGCGAACTGGAGCGCGAAGATCGAAACGCCGCCCGTCCCCAGCACCAGAACCGACTGCCCCGGCCGCACCACCCCCGATCGCACTAACGCATTCCACGCCGTGACAGCCGCGCAAGGCAAAGTGGCGGCCTCTTCGAACGAAAGATGTTCGGGAAAATGGACGAGGCCGTCGGCACTCAGGCACACCTGCTCGGCCAGCATCCCGTCGATCGCTCCCCCCAGCGCGGATGCAGCGTTATCGTCATCGGGATTCCCCGCCAGCCAGCGCTGAAAGAAAATACCGCAGACACGATCGCCTGGCTTGACGCGTTTCACTCCGGGACCGACAGCCGTAACCTCGCCCGCACCGTCCGACAACGGAATCAGGGGAGGCTTTACCGCCCGCCCGTAGCCACCTTTTGAAACTACCAGGTCACGGTAGTTGAGCGAGCATGCCCGGACCCGAACCACGACTTGACCAGCGCCCGGTACAGGCTCCGGAAGTTCAACCATCCGCAGGTTTTCGAGGCCAAACGCCTCCATAAACCGCCACGCTCTCAAGGCCGCCTCCTCGTGGTTTTACTGCCTTCCGATGATATACTGTCAGTTTACCCGCGACAGCCTTATGCCTCTGAAACCCATTGCCGCCAATTCGGGCGCAGATAAGAAGATTTACCTTCTGAAGCCGCGCGGTTTTTGTGCCGGCGTGGTGCGCGCCATCGATGTGGTCAAGATCGCTCTCAATCTCTACGGCCGCCCGGTCTATGTGCGCAAGGAAATCGTTCATAACAAGCACGTAGTGGAGGAACTGCGCGGGCTCGGCGCTATTTTTGTCGAGGAACTCAGCGAAGTGCCGGATGGCGGACGGGCCATCTTCAGCGCTCACGGTGTGTCGCCCGAGGTCCGGCGCCAAGGCAAGGAGCGGGGTCTGATGATCATCGACGCCACCTGCCCGCTGGTGACCAAGGTCCATCTGGAAGCGGTGAAATTCGCCCGCGAAGGCTATACCATCGTCCTGATCGGCCACAAGAACCACGACGAGGTGATCGGCACCTTGGGCGAGGCGCCTTCGAAAATGATTCTGGTCGAGTCCGTCGAGGACGTGGACGCGCTTAAGATAGACGACCCGTCGCACGTCGCTTACCTGACGCAAACCACCCTCAGTCTGGATGAAACCAAAGACATTATGGAGCGTCTGAAAAACAGATTCCCCATGATCCGCGGACCCAAATCGCAAGACATTTGCTACGCCACGGAGAATCGCCAGATGGCGGTCAAGGGCGTGGCGCAATTTTGCGATCTGCTGCTGGTGGTCGGTTCGGCCAACAGTTCGAATTCCAAGCGTCTGGTTGAGGTTGGGCACAATTATGGCGTCCAGTCTTTCCTCGTCAACGATTGGTCGGATGTCGATCCGGCCTGGCTTGAAGGCGCGAAGAATGTTGGTGTTACGGCGGGAGCTTCGGCCCCTGAATATTTGGTTGACCGGATCGTTTCGGCCCTGCAGGATGAGGGCTATGGCCAACTCGAGGAAGTGGAAATGATCGAGGAAGACGTTCGTTTTTCGCTGCCGCCGGAGCTTGCAGGCGCCGCTCCGCAGTTCCACCACATTACCCGATGACGCCAACGTTTCAGGCCGGATCCTCGACGCTCCGGGTCAGTGACGACCTCCTGAATGCGGCGCACGACAAGATGGCCCGCGCCGCCGAACATCTCCTTTCCCTGCAGCACCCGGATGGATATTGGTGCGCTCTTCTCACGGCCGATACCACGCTCGAGTCCGATTACATTCTGCTGCAGTTATGGCTGCATCCTCCAGTTGAGGGTAGTTGGAATCCCCCCGATCCCGGCCGCATTCAGCGCGCCGCCGAGCGCATTCTTTCGCGCCAATTGCCCGACGGCGGATTCAATATCTACGTCAAAGGCCCCAGCGAAATCAGCGCCAGCGTCAAGGCCTACTTCGCTCTCAAGCTGGCTGGCCTCGATTACGACAACCCAAATCTCACCCGGCTGCGGGAGCGCATCCTTGCGCTCGGAGGCATCCAGGCCGCCAACAGCTACACCAAAGTCAATCTGAGCCTTTTCGATCTCTACCCGCGCGACGGTACGCCAAGCATTCCACCTGAGATCCTGCTGCTCCCTGGTAAGCTCCTCTACCAGATGTCGTCGTGGACACGCGCCATTGTGGTGTCGCTGGCCATTGTCCATGCCCACGATCCCAAACGGCCGGTGCCGGCCGGTTTCAATCTCGAAGAACTGTTCATTCCCGGCGCCAGCACCACGTCTGAGCACAACGACAGCTGGCTGACCTGGCGCAAGACGTTCGTCCAGTCCGACCGCATCCTTAAGCTTTGGGAGAAATACGGCTTTGCCCGCATCCGCAAGGCCGCTATTCGCAAGTGCGAGCACTGGATGCTCGAGCGCATGAAGTTTTCCGAAGGTCTGGGCGCCATCTATCCGCCGATGCAGTACTCCATCATGGCGCTCGATGTGCTCGGTTATCCGGTGGACCATCCCCTTCGAGTCGAGGCTTTGCGCCAGTTCGAAAACCTGATGGTGGACGACGGCAAGACATTATTTTTCCAGCCCTGTTTTTCCCCGGTCTGGGACACAGCTATCGCCGGGTACGCCCTCGGCGAAGCGGGTTACGGAAATTCTCCCGCGCTCGCCAGAGCGTCCGACTGGCTGCTCGCCCGCGAAATTCGACGTAATGGCGACTGGTCGGTAAAGCGCCCCTACACGGAGCCCTCGGGCTGGGCTTTCGAATTCCGCAACGATTGGTATCCCGATATCGACGACACCGCCATGGTGACGCTGGCGTTTCCGCACATGCGGGCTTCGAATCCGCGGGCGCAATCCGCTACCCGGCAGCGCGCCCTCGACTGGCTGCTTGCCATGCAATCGAAGGACGGCGGCTGGGCTGCTTTCGACGTGGACAACAATTGGGAGATTCTCACCCACGTCCCCTTCGCGGATCACAATGCGATGCTCGATCCTACGTGCGCCGATATTACAGGACGTACCCTCGAGTCTTTTGCCGCCAACGGATTGGACCGCAATTATCCGGCGTGCCGCCGCGCCATCGACTACCTGACGCGCACCCAGCTTTCCGATGGCAGCTGGTATGGCCGCTGGGGCGTGGCATTTATTTACGGCACCTGTTTCGCCCTTCGCGGCCTGCGCGCCATGGGCGAAGACGACCATGAGCCGCATATTCAGCGCGCCAACGAATGGCTACGTTCCATCCAGAATCCCGACGGCGGATGGGGTGAAAGCTGCGCCAGCTACGACAACGATCTGTTCACTCCCGCCGAAAGTACGCCATCACAAACCGCGTGGGCGCTGATGGGCCTGATGGCCGGGGGCGATACGTGGAGTTCCAGCGTCCAGCAGGGCTTCGAATATCTCATCTCAAACCAGCGCGAAGACGGCACGTGGCACGAGGAATTGGCCACCGGGACGGGGTTCCCCAAGGTCTTCTATCTCAATTATCACTACTACAGTCTGTATTTTCCGCTGCTGGCACTCGCAACGCTTGTGAAGCTGCATGTTCGCGTCGTCCCCGACTTTTGGCAGCACGCCGTTCGCGTCTTCGGCAGCCAGGAAACGGCCCGGCGTTGGTGCGCTACTCCCCTGAGTGAGTTGCGCAACCGCACCCCGCTGCAGGTCCTTGAGGAAGACGGCGATTCGAGCGCTGTCGAAGCCATCCTCGATCGCATCGAGTACGGCGTCTTAAGTTGAAAGGATTCCGCTTGTTCTCTCCATGCCGTGACCCGAGGGATCCGACCGGCGCAAGACGATGGGGAGGTCGATGGAACAGCCATTCATGCCCCCAAGCGGACGTTCCGAGCCTTCTGATCGAGCCTTGGCCGCAGAATGATTTTCGGGCTCGATCACTTCTGGAATCCGAAGTTCTGTCGAGGGAATCTGGCGATGCCGTTCTCGTGAATCAAGCAATGCCGGCCGCGCCCTTTCACACGACTCCCATGCGGTCGCGGCTCTGTATCTTCGGATCCGCGTTGGGCAGGTTGTCAGGAGTACCCTCCGGGTCCGGCCGATTGGCAGTCGGCCATCACAGGCGGCAACTAATCTACTGGAACTCCAAGGTATGAAGCCCACACTGGTCACTGGCGCCTCCGGTTTCGTTGGATGGCATGTGGCGCGCCTGCTGGCCGAGCGTGGCCACAAAGTGCGGGCACTGCTCCGGCCCGGCAGCCGCATATCCGATCTTGACGACGTGGAGCGCGTCCCTGGCGATCTGCGGGATGCCGCGTCCCTCGAACGCGCCGTCGCAGGCTGCGGCCTCGTCTTCCATGTCGCCGCCGATTACCGGCTCTGGTCGAAGAACCCTGGCGATCTCTTTCGTTCCAACGTCGAGGGAACGCGCAATATGCTTTGTGCCGCGAAGGCTGCCGGCGTTGGGCGCTTCGTGTACACCAGCACCGTGGGCTGCATCGGAATCCCCAGCGGAGGCATTGGCGACGAGACTGTGCCGCTATCACTTAATGGCTCCTCGGGCGCTTATAAACGATCGAAATTCGAGGCCGAACAGTGCGCTCTGGAATTCGCTCGCAGTGGTTTTCCGGTAGTCATCGTCAACCCGACCGCGCCCATGGGCGATCACGATTTCAAGCCAACCCCCACGGGCCAGATCGTCCTCGATTTTCTGAATGGCGCCATGCCGGTCTACATCGACACCGGTCTCAACATTGTCAACGTGCGCGATGTGGCCGAAGGGCATCTGCTTGCCTGTGAGCACGGCGCCGCCGGGGAGCGCTACATCCTTGGCGCAGAGAATCTGACACTCGGTCAGATTCTCGGGGAACTTGCCGCGCTCACGGGCCGGAAGCCGCCAACGGTGGAACTGCCCTACTTCGTAGCCTGGGCTGCGGGCGTTGTCACCACGGCTTGGGCGGATCTCACGGGAATTCCACCGCGCGTGCCCATCGATGCCGTCCGACTGGCAAAGAATAAGATGTGGGTTTCCCATGCTAAAGCTGCGCGCGAATTAGGTTATGCTCCGGGACCCGCGCGGGAGGCATTATCGAACGCCGTCGCCTGGTTCACCCAATCCATGCGGTCGAAG
This sequence comes from Terriglobia bacterium, assembly GCA_963719785.1. Classification (GTDB taxonomy): domain Bacteria; phylum Acidobacteriota; class Terriglobia; order Bryobacterales; family Bryobacteraceae; genus BOG-234. The sequence continues at coordinate 697,769 of CAVRCX010000007.1, read as the reverse complement.
GCGGCGGCATGACTGCACCTGTAGTTTTCATCGCCGCCGACCCGCGCGAATGCCAGCCCTGGGTCAATCATTGGGAGCAGATCAGGACCGTCGCTCTGCCGGTTCACTGGGCGCGCGCCGGTAGATGGATGGGCCGGGACGTGCTGGCGCTGGCTAACGGGGCAGGTGCGGAACGGGCCCGGGCAGCCGTCGAGGCCGCACCCGATCCCTCGGCAATCTGTAATATCGGTTTCTGCGGCGCCCTCGACGAATCCCTTCAGCCGGGCGACATTTTCGTAGCCACCGAGGTGCGCAATGGTACTCGAATTTACAGCGCGCAGGGGCCGCAGACTATGAATCCGGGAAAAATCCCCGCCAAATCGGGCATACTGGTTTCCGTTCCCCGTGTTGTCGAAACCGCCCTGGCTAAAAGACAATTGAGAAATACCGGGGCATTTGTGGTGGAAATGGAAGCCGCCGCCGTGGCGCGCGCATCGGAACAATTGAACGTGCCCTTCTATTGCATTCGGGCGGTGAGCGATCTGGCCAATGAAGATTTTGCGAATGACTTTAACAGATGTTTTATGCCGGATGGGCGGATAAACGCGGCGCGTCTCATCCTCGGCGCACTCCCCAGCCCCGTCCGGCGCTTCGGTGAACTGATTCGCCTGTCCCGTCGCACCGCGCTCGCATCCCGTAATCTTGGAGAGTTTCTTGGCAACTGCACTTTCTGAGCCTTCTGTCGACATCCCCACGAACATGCGCGCCGCTGTCTACCGCGGCAACAGCGTAGTGTCGGTGGATGAGGTTCACACACCCGCCATCGGCGACGGCGAAATCCTCATCCGCGTCGAGGCCTGCGGCGTCTGTCACACCGACCTCAAGAAGATCGAGTACGACCTGCTCACCCCGCCGCGCATCTATGGCCATGAAACCGCCGGCGTGGTCGCTTCCGTCGGCCGCGGCGTCTCGAGCGTGGAGCCCGGTGACCGCGTCATCGTTTTCCACCACATCCCCTGCGGCAATTGCTTCTACTGCCGTCGAAAACTTTATGCGCAGTGCCCGGTTTATAAGAAGGTCGGAGTCACGGCCGGATTTGAGCCCGCGGGCGGCGGCTTTGCTCAGTACGTGCGCGTGATGGATTGGATCGTCGAGCGCGGCGTGGAGAAGATTCCGGACGGCGTTCCTTTTGAAACCGCGGCGTTTGTAGAACCCGTCAATACTTGTTTGAAAGCCGTCGAACAGTGTAACCCGCAACCCGAAGATGTCGTGCTGGTGCAGGGCCAGGGGCCGATCGGACTCCTGTTTACCATGCTGCTGAAGCTGCGCGGGTGCACCATCGTCACCACCGACGCGATCCCCTCGCGTCTGGAACTATCGAAGGCCTGTGGCGCCACTTATGCCCTCGATCCCCGCACCGAAGATGTCCCAGCCAGGCTGCGGGCACTCACCGAAGGCCGCGGCGCCGATATGGTATTCGTCGCTACATCTGTAAAAGGACTGGTTGAGGAAGCCATTCGCTCTACCAGGCCCGGCGCGAAGATCATGCTTTTCGCGCAGACTTCCGATAAAGAACGTATTGAAATCTCGGGCGCCAGCATCTGCGTGGGAGAGCGCTCGCTGCTTGGTTCCTACAGCGCTTCCGTCGATCTGCAGCGACAATCGGCCGATCTCGTCTTCAATGGCTCGCTGCCGGTGCACTTATTGATATCTCACAGGGTCCCGCTTGATAAGATCGAATTTGCGTTCCGTCTGGCAACGCACCCCGGCGAGTTCCCGCAAGAGAACCCGCTGAAGATCATCGTCCGTCCGCAGGAATTTTAGTTTTGCAGGCAGGGTTGACCAACATGGCAGAAATGTCCGCGCACGACACAATGCTCGCAGCTGTGCTCTATGGGAAGGAGCACGTACAACTGGAACGCGTTCCGGTGCCCGACCTGGAGCCTGGCGATCTTCTCGTTCGCGTTCGCGCCGCACTCACGTGTGGGACCGATATTAAAGTATTTCTGCGCGGCTATCACGCCCGCATGATCATGCCGCCGGCTTTGTTCGGGCATGAACTGGCCGGCGATATTGTCGCTCTTGGCTCGCGCGTCAAAGGTTTCGAACTGGGGCAGCGTATTGTGGCGGCCAACTCCGCGCCCTGTCTGCAATGCTTCTATTGCCGGCGCGGCCGTGTCAATCTCTGCCAGGACCTGCTCTTCAATAACGGTGCGTATGCGGAATTCATCCGTATTCCGTCCCGCATCGTGCGTTTGAATACCTACATAATTCCTCCGCATCTCGACTACCGCGACGCCGCCCTCGCCGAGCCGCTGGCTTGTGTCGTGAAGGGCGTGGAAGATGCGCAGATGCGCCCCGGCGATACGGTGGCCGTGATCGGCGCGGGGCCCATCGGCTCCATGTTTATCCGGCTGGCCAAGCTGCGCGGCGCGCGCGTCATCGCGGTGGGACGCCGGCGTTCCAAACTGCAGCAGGCTATTCGACTTGGAGCCGATCGCGTGGTTGCCACCGAAGAGGTTTCAAACCCCGTTGCTACCGTCCGCGAATTGACCGGAGGCAATGGCGCCGACATCGTTATCGAGGCCGTGGGCAAGGCGGAAACCTGGAACTGGTCGGTTGAGATGTTACGCCGCGGCGGTACGGTGAACTTTTTCGGCGGACCCCCTAACGGAACTCGCGTCGAACTCGACACCAACCTGCTGCATTATTCGGAAATCACCTGCAAGGCCAGTTTCCACCACACGCCCGCTACCATGCGCGAGGCTCTCGACATCATCGCCAGCGGCGGCATTTCCGCGCGCGATTTCGTCGACGCCGAGGAGCCGCTGGAGAATCTTTCGTCAGTGCTTTTCCGTCTGGCCGAGGGTGGCAGCGCGCTGAAAACGGCAATCATCCCCTGAACCGGATGACCACCTATCTTCTCCCCAGTGCGTTTGTCGCCAGCACCCAGGCAATGGAACGCGCCTGGACGCCTGCCGAGTCCCAACGCTACACCCACTGGCTCGCCAATCATCATTACGAGAACTTCCACGTAGTCAGCTTCCTGCTGCCCAAACATCTGCATCAGGATTTCTACAACGTCTACTCCTACTGCCGCTGGGCCGACGATCTGGGCGACGAAATCGGCAACACCCAGGAAAGTCTGCGTCTGCTCGAATGGTGGTCGCACGAACTCGATCGCATGTATGCAGGCGAAGCGCGCCACCCCGTCTTCGTAGCTCTGCGCGGCACCGTCGATAAATACGGAATCCCCAAACAGCCCTTTGCCGATCTGGTGCGCGCCTTCATTCAGGATCAAACCGTTACGCGCTATCAAACCTGGGAGGGAGTGCTCGATTACTGCGTCTACTCCGCCAATCCTGTAGGCCGTCTTGTGCTCTATCTCTGCGGCTATTCCGACGCCGAGCGCCAAAGCCTTTCCGACGCCACCTGCACAGGCCTGCAACTGGCCAACTTCTGGCAGGACGTTACTGTAGATCAATTGAAAGACCGCGTCTATCTGCCGCTCGACCTTCTCGCGCGCCACAACTACACGGTGGAGGATCTCTTCGCCCACCGGTATGACGAACGCTTCCGCGAGGCCATGCGTGAAGCCTGCGTCCGCGCCCGCGAATTTTTCATGACGGGATTGCCGCTCGCCCGCATGGTAAACAAGCGCCTCTCGGTCGATCTCGAACTCTTCAGCCGCGGCGGCCTCTGCATCCTCGATAAGATCGCCCAACAGAATTACGACGTACTCTCGCGGCGCCCCTCTATCTCGAAGGTTGAGCGCGTCCGCCTGCTGGTCGGCACGCTGGCGCGAGTGGCCTTCGCCCGCGCCGCATGATCTCGCTCGAGGATTCTTACGCGCATTGCCGGGCGGTGGCGAAAAAGCGCGCCAAAAACTTCTACTACTCGTTCGTCCTGCTTGACCGGGATCGTAAGAACGCCATGTGCGCCGTCTACGCCTTCATGCGCTACTGCGACGACCTCAGCGACGAGCCCGGCGCCAGCCGCTCGGCCATGGACCGTTGGCGTCAGGCGTTAACGAAGGCGCTCGCCGGAAAACCCGATGCCAATCCCGCCTGGCCGGCGTTTCTCGATGCCGTAGAGCGTTACCAAATCCCACACCGTTATTTCTACGAAATGATCGACGGTGTGGCGTCTGACCTGGAACCGCGCGCCATCGAGAATTTCGACGAGCTCTATCGATACTGCTATCGCGTGGCTTCCGTAGTAGGCCTGACCACCATCCACATCTTCGGTTTCACATCGCCGGACGCCATTCCGCTGGCGGAGAAATGCGGCATCGCTTTTCAACTGACGAACATCCTCCGCGATATTCGGGAAGACACGGAAATGGGGCGCGTGTATCTGCCCGCCGAGGATCTCCTCCGCTTCGGGGTAGAGCTTGACGACATCCGGCACGCCCGCCGCACCGGCCGCTTCGGACGCCTGATGGATTTCGAGATCGATCGTGCGCGCCGCTATTACCAGGAATCCGCGCCGCTGCTGAATCTGATCCAGCCGAAGGCGCGGCCCTCGCTCTGGGCATTGATCGCCATCTATTCGAACCTGCTCGACCATATAGCCGAGGCGCACTACGATGTTCTGACGCGCCGCATCTCCCTCTCCACCGGCGAGAAAATCCTGATTGTCCTCCGCGCCGCGTTGCGCATTTGAGGGACAGCGATAGCCGCGTTGTTCTCGGCCAGGCATAATGTAGAGAGCCGCCATTATGTCGACGCACTGGGTGCGCTGTTTTGTTCCTTTCTTACTTGCCTCGCTCGGGCTACCCACTATAAGAGCTCAGCGTATTTATGAGCGCGGCCTGGAACTCATGCTTGAGGACGCACAAGGAAGACGAAGCTTGCTGGGCCCGGGCTTCAACCCCATTCCGATTTCGGATGGCAGGTTTCTGCTGATTCGCGGCGCGCGAATGGGGTACGGTGAGCAGGCAAGTTGCGAACGAGCGGCGGCTAAGAACCGGGTCGTGCTCTACGACACTGCGACGAACCATGAGTCGCTGCTGTTTGACAAACCGCTCGCGGAGCGACGGGTAGGACACGACGCGGCATGTGTCTATGAAACTGCGGATCTGTCCCCATCCGGGTCCATCCTGTACATAGTGACTCCCTGCTATGTCACCGCGGGGTGCCTCGCCGTCGTCGATCTGCCCACGGGCTGGGTCAGATACGTGGAGGGGGCGATGGATGTTTATGTGATTCGCGGAGGCTTAAGGGGCGGAGACCTCGTTTTCATGCGTCGACTGAACCGGAAACCCACGCGCGACGACCCTCGCCTGGATGATTACGCGTACGTCCACGCTCGGCCCGATGGGTCGCAAATCGCCATTATTTCAAATGAGGATCTCGTGCAAGTCGGGCGAAATGCGCCGGCGCCGATTCTGCGAGCTTGGTTGCGCAGCGAACATGGCCGGATCTTTGTTCAGGGCGAATGGATTCCCTAAGCAACAGCATCGGTTTAAGTCTCGCCAAATACTTATCAGCGGTAGAATTCAGTAATGGCCCTCACGCCGCAAGATCCGAAGCGGGACCTGACGAGATTTCTCGAAACCCAAATCTGGCCCGCGATCCCAGCGAACCTCCTCGGTCGCGAGGTTCAAAAGGAAGAGCTCGAAGAATACCTCGGCTTCGGACCCGGCGGAGTTTGAAGAACTCGCTGCTGTCTACCAGCTGAGTTGCAACAATGAAACAGCCTGTCTGGGCAGCGTCATATCCAGATTCACGGCGCCGGCATGCACTTCGACCCACCGGGGAGAATCGAGTGTCTGCAACTGACCAGCGGCCTCGAGCGCCTGGTACTGCTCGGCCGTAGGTTGCTGGGGCGACCCCATCTGCTTCCACGCGGTAAACGCGTTACTGTGCGTGTCGTCGATCCGGTAATGCCGCACCAGTACACGGTTTGCACCGGCCGGCACCCCTTGGATTTCCAGATGCACTGGCACGGCGGGGGCGGGCAGATCGTCATCGTGATAATTCCACGCCAGCACCGAAATATCGTGATCCGACCGCACGGCCAGTGTATCCACATCCGGGTTGCCATGGACGCCGTCCTTCATGATTTCGTCAACGGAAATCCGCCCGCTGCTTTCCGCCCTGACCAGGTTGCCGCGCATCATGCCATCCATGCGGAACAGATTCAGCACAGGCTTATCGACGCCGTTGGTAGCCAGAGTCCGCAGACCGTCGAACCAGGGCTGATTTTCGAACTCGAATGCCCAAGTGAGCATTCCCCTGGGATTGGTCTTCTCCCGATCCGCCAGCTCCAGGATGCTCTTCATCATCGTCACCGTGTAAGAAGCGTAAAGCGGTCCGTTGCGATAAGCGTTCTGCGGATATACGCGAGCCGAGCAGGCGGCGCAACCTTCGGGATCCGACTCACTCAACACAATCGGCAAACTGCGAAACTTCGGAAACGCCGCCACAATCTTATAGCCGGCATCCACATCGGCGGCGTTCTTCGCGATGCCCATACGCACGTGGCCTTCAAACACCTGGGCGCGGCCTTTGGCGTGGTACGTGATGAAATCGAGCGGCGCGCCTGTCTTGCCTGTGACTGAGTTTTTGCCGTTGGCGCAATGTTCCAGAAACTGGCGCAGGAAAGCCGCGGACTTCTCTCCCGATGGCCCTGTGCTGGCGGGGCCGCCCACCAGCGCTTCCGGCAGCGCCCGTTTCACGCCGTCCACTGCATAGTCATAGAGCTTGTTGTAATCTTCCGGAGTGCCGTGCCAGTAGCTGATATCCGGCTCATTCCAGACTTCCCAATACCAGGTCGCTACTTCGGCGCGCCCGTACTTTTGCACGGCATGGCGGACCCACTGATTAACCAGTTCGCCCCACTTCGCATAGTCCTTGGGCGGGTACGACCAACCGATGCTGTATTGATCGTTCTTCCCTCCCGGCACCCACGTCGGGTGGTAAGGATCGGGCTTGATCGAGAGTGCCTGCGGCATGAATCCGATCTCCACAAGCGGCTTGGCGCCGGCATGCAGATAAGTATCGAAGATGCGGTCGGTGATGGTCCAGTCGTATACGGGTTTGCCGGACGGGTCTTCGGTATAGGCGTTAGTCGAGCCGAACTTCAAGCCGGGCGTACCGTCGCCTGTCGCCAGCATAAAGTGCGTGCGGATATAGACAGGTTGCGCGCCCACGGCCGCCAGTTCCCCGACCAGCTTCGTCCCCAGTTTCGTGTAGGTGTAGTTCGGCTCGTCGTACCCAAAGTAGCCGTAAATCGGTTTGAACGGGCCGAGCGATTCGGCGGCGTTCACGTGGATCGTGACCGGGCTTTGGGCAAGCCCCGAGAGCCCGGTGAGGAACAGAAAAGCGATCAGCCGCATATCAAGAAGTTAATTCGCTGGATGCCAGCGTCATCGCAAATGTCAGACAGCTTATTGCTTTCGGACTATACTTTAGGCAGGGGTGCTTGTCAAGGCTTGGCGAATTCGTATGCGCAATCTGAAGCCGATTAAAAGGGTCACCATTGGAGAGCAGGTCGCTCTGCAACTGGCAGGGATGATCAGCGACGGGCGCTGGGTGGCAGGGCAAAAGCTTCCGTCCGAAAGCGCACTTTGCCAGGCTCTGAGCATAGGGCGTTCCACGCTCAGGGAGGCGCTGAAGTCGCTGGCTTTCATCGGCATGGTGCGGATGCGGGCCGGCGACGGAACCTATGTCGCCGAGAAGTTGCCTGGCCTGCCAGACAGCATCCTGGCCCGTGGAACATTAAGGACCGAGAAGGATCTCGCCGATGTTTGCGAGACCCGCTTGGTTCTGGAGACGGAACTGGCCGCGATGGCGGCCGAGCGCGCCATGCCGGAAGATCTGCAGGTGCTGCGCGACCTGCTGGACAAGGCGAGGCTGAGCATCGCGGGCCACGGCAGGCCGTTTATCGAACTCGATATGGAATTTCATCTCGCGATCGCGGCTGCCGCCCGGAACGACGTGCTCCGGCGTCTGATCGGCGAAATTCTGGTGCTGATCGAATGGATCATGAGGTCGCAGGAACTGACGGGCCTGCAGGAAAAGGCGCTCCACCAGCACGAAAAGATTCTCGAGAGCATCGTCAACCACAATCCCGTCAAAGCCCGTGAAAATGTGGTGGCGCATCTGGGTACCTTCCAGCGCGCTTACACGATTCTCGGCAGGATCGTCCACGGCAGCGCCTCGGCCGCCAGGCCAGAAAAGGAAAGCCCGCAGGCTGCCTTGTCAAAGCCAGATTCCAACGAGCTTACCCTCTGATACTACTCGCGTTTTCAATTGTCTGATGTTCAGATTTTAGTTGCATCAGATAGATTTTGATGATAATCTCCTCCCAAAGAAGCGGCGGGGCTCCTGCAACTCCAACGGGAACTGCGGCTTTTTTCAAGGATTAGGGGAGCTCACCTATGCGAATCGGCAACGTTTGCCAATTAGCCTTCGTCCTGGCGATTGGCGCAGTTTCTTTATTTGGGCAGGGAAATACCGGTACCATTCTCGGTACCGTCACCGACCAATCGGGGGCGGTGGTTCCGCGCGCCAAGGTCACCGTGACCAACGTTCAGACCGGCGTAGCCACCAATACCGAAACTGACAGTGTCGGCGAATACGCGGTTCGATTTATTCCGGCGGGTCAATACCGCATAGACGCGGATCTTACCGGCTTCAAGAAACTGGTTCGCGAGAATATTCAGCTGGACGTTTTCCGTGAGCTGCGTGTCGATCTAAGGCTCGAGACGGGCACCCAGGCCGACTCGGTAACGATCACCGCGGCGGCTGCCCTCGTCGAGACCGAGACCGGCACACTCAGTTCCACGCTGGAGCAGCAGCAACTCCTCGACCTTCCCTTATCTACGCGCGACCCAACTCAGTTGGAAAACTTTGTTCCGGGAGTTGTCCAGGGTTCGGGAGGTACCGTTTCGAATGGGGGACAGGTCCGCCGCGACACCTACATGCTGGATGGCGCCAACAATACCCCTCAGGTGTTCGGTGGCAATATCGTCAACCCCAACCCCGATGTGATCGGCGAATTCAAGGTCCTGACCAATAGCTTTTCGGCCGAGTACGGCCAGACCTCCGGCGCCGTCATGATCGGGAGCACGAAGTCCGGCACCAACGAATTCCATGGGTCGGCCTTCTGGTTCTTCCAGAACAACGTGCTGAACGCAGGTAACTTCTTCACGCACACGCGCCCCGTGGTTCGATACAACCAGCCCGGCTTCACCATCGGCGGACCCATCCGGAAGAACAGAACGTTCTTCTTCGGCGGCTACCAGAATACGCGCAGTTTGGGAACCACGTTGTTTACCAACGGAAACATTCCGCAGCCAGCTTTTTTCTCGGGCAACTTCTCGCAGATTCTGGGCGCCAAGGTCGGAACCGATGCCTTGGGGAACGCCGTCATGAGCAAGGAGATCTACAACCCCTACACATCGCAAAACGTGGTCGTCAACGGGCAGACAACGGTTGTGCGCATGCCGTTCAGCGGGAATATAATTCCCCAGTCCCTTTTAAGCCCCGCGGCCATCAATATCACCAAATATTGGCCCGCCCCGCAGAATGGCAATCTCTCCGCTAACTGGAACTCCGCTGCCGACAACCTGACCTACACGAAGGTGTATGACATCAAGATCGACCACAACATCTCGGATTCCGATAAGTTGATGGGAAGATTCAACAAGACCTGGCCCCGCGCCGTCACTCCTGCCGAGTTCATCGACACACGCACCGGAGGCGGAGTTCAAACGGTCCCGGACTACTTCGCGACCATCGACTACGTTCACATTTTTGGCCCCCGCATCGTCAACGACGTGCACATCAACTACTGGCAGCAATACGCCAAAAGGACCGCGGGAGGAAGCGGCGTAGTCTCTCTTGCCTCGCTGGGTATCCACGGCCTGCCCGACCCGACGGACACCACGTTCGGTATGCCGACGTTTCAGTTCACCAACTTCGACACCATGGGCAGCGCCGCCAGCGCCTTCCTGATCCAGCTCCAGGCGAGCCGGTCGATTGTGGACACGGCATCTGTCTCTCTGTCGCGGCACACCATTAAATTCGGCGGTGAAGCGCGCCAGATCCGTACCGACAACCTGCAGCCCAACACGCCCGTCGGTCAGTGGATTTTTAACAACTCCTTCACTAACCAGGTCGGCTTTTCATCCACGGGTTACGACTTCGCGAGCTTCATGCTGGGATTAGTCGACCAGTTCACCTACCTGCATTTCCCCGACGAGTTCCGCACCCGAACCACGGTTTATGCCTTATTCGTCCAGGACGATTGGCACGTCAACAAGAAGCTTACAGTGAACATGGGTCTGCGCTATGACGCCCCACTCTGGTTCCACGAAAAGCAGAATCGGTCGGGCGATTTCAATATCAACACTAATCAATGGGTGCAGTTTGGAACTGACGGCTTCCGTACCACGCCATGGCAAAACGATGTATTGAACTTCGGCCCCCGCCTGGGCCTCGCCTACAGTCCGTTCGGCAACAGCGATACGGTGATTCGCGCCGCCTACGGCTTATTTACGGTCGGCGTCGGGCAGAGTTTTCGCGAGAGTTATATGCAGCTGTCCCCCATATTCGCCGAGGGTGACGGAGGCCGCTACACCAGCACCAATAATATCAATTGGAACGCCACGCTCGATAATGTTCCGTTCACTAATCAGGGCCTGACCGGGGCAGGGTACGCCAACACCGAGATCTATCCCAATACGAACAAGATGGCCTACATGCAACAGTGGAACTTCAATATTGGGCACCAGATCAAGAACACGCTGGTAGAAGTCGGCTATGCAGGCAGCAAGGGCACCCACCTGAATATGGGTGGTTACGAGGGCGATTACAATGTGAACGCCATTCCGGGAAGCCTGCTTTCGACCGCGCGTGGCCAATTTATCGCCCCATATGTGCCCTATCCGCAATTTCCAGTCGGGGTCGATGTGGAAACATGGATCGGGTCGTCGAGCTACCACTCGCTGCAGGCCAAGGTGCAGCGTCGCTTTAGTAACGGATTCGGCATTCTGGGCGCTTTCACCTGGATGAAGACCATCGATGTCGGCGATACGGGATACCGCGATCCGGCGGGCAACAGGAACCTCGACCGCGGCCTTTCCGCCAACAGCATCCCAACTCGGCTCACCGCCGCCTGGACGTACGCGCTTCCCTTCGGCAAGGGCAGGCCGTGGCTCACTTCCGGACCGCTCATCTATCCTCTGGGTGGATGGGAAGTCAACGGTACGCTGACCCTGCAAGCCGGCGCGCCGCTGAATCCAACCGAGAATTACAACAGTGAGGTCGCCGGCCAGGAAGTGTTCAATGCGCCCAATGTGAGCGGCAACCCCATTCTCCCGAAATCCCAACAAACGCTCAGCGAATACTTCAACACTTCAATGTTCTCCATACCCGCCCTATACACCATGGGCAACGCCGGTAAGGGCATTGTCTTCGGTCCCCCGATGCGGCTGATGAATCTCACACTGGGCAAACGCTTTTACCCGTTCGGCTCCGACGCCCGCCGCAATATCGAATTCCGCGCCGAAATGTACAACGTCTCGAACACCCCGACGTTCGGCAATCCCAACGTAACCGCCGATTCGTCGACGTTCGGGCATATCACTTCGGCCAGCAACTCCCGCACCATGCAGTTGGCTCTCAAGGCTTACTTCTGAAGAGGTAAAATAGCTGGGTAAAGGACAATAATGCGCTCTTTCGTTATCGTGGCTTTGTTCTGCGTCTTACCCGCGTTTGCCCAACGAGGCGGCGACCACTCCGGCACTTACAAAGGAGAGGTCGCCACATCTTCTGGCAAGGTGGAAAACACCTTGGTGATCAAGCAGGATGCCAAGGGCAAGGTCACTGGCACCCTGACTAACCAGTACGGAACCCTGCCTCTGATCGACGGCGCGATGGATCAGGACGACCTGTTCTTCGTGGTGGTGGTGAATGACGAGGGGCACGATTTCCGCATGGTCTATCGCGGCCGCATTTTCGACAATGAGTTCCAGTTCAAGGTCGAGGCCGGAGAACGGCGTATCGATTGGATCGCCGGCAAAGTCGCAAAGTAGCGCAGCCTCTTCGGCGGTGCGCCTATACTACTACTGCTGCTCCGGTGGATCGGCGGGCGGTGGTTGCTTTTTCGCCGCCGCGGCTCTCTCTTCTTCGAGTTTCTGCAGGGCGGGCGGTAAACGGCGCGGAGGTGGCGCTGCGGGCTTCGCACTGGCCAGTTCCACGTAGGCCTTCGTGACGCGTTCAACCTGTGCTGGATCGGCTTTCAAATAGCGGTGCCGGCCCTCCGCGGAAGGCCGGAATTCCGTGCGGCCATCGTTCGAAACCGAAACCACGCCCGGCTCGGAAAGCTTGAAATATCCTTCGTTCAAGCGGATCGCGTAGAGCACAGCCGCCATCGCCGGCGCGGGTGCGTCGTAGGGCATCTGGTGTCCGGCGCGATACGCCGCGGCGATCGGATGATTGGGGTTGTACGCGAACGCGCTCTCGACGCTCGCGCCCGGAAACGGGATCTGCGTACCCAGTTCGCGGCCGCTGAAGACGATAGGCGTAGGCCAGTCCGCCAGCACGCGCTTTGCGGCCGGCAAGTCGGACATAAAGGCCGCGTCGGGCTTGCCGGACGGAAATTCGCCGTCGGCGATTACCATTACTTTCAGCTTCGCCGCAATCAGGGGTTTAATGTCGGGCAGATTCAGCAGGGTTGCCAGGTTGGTAGCCGGTCCACTGACCACCATGGCCGCTTTGCCGTCGAAATTCGCCATCAATATATTGCGGATCAGGATCTCGGGGATGGCAGTATCGTTCCACTTCTTGATGTCGGAAGCCCAGAGCTTCCGATTGTCGCCATCCGTGAGCGCCACGGTCTTCGCCAGCAGCGGTTGATCGGCAGCGGCTTTGCGGCTTTCCACAACCCCGATTGGCGCGACCGTAGGGAGGTTCCCCCCCAGGCTCGGACCGCTGGCGGATAAGTAGTACCGCTCGATCACCTCGCAGAGCTGCGCCGCGCGCAGGTCCGGATAATTAATCGTCAGCGACGCCACCCGGCATTCCTGCTTGCCGGCCAGCCCGTGCAACAGAGCCAGCGCGAGGACGCTGTCGATGGTTTGTCCGAGGTTGACATCGAAGATCAACCCCAGGGGAGTTTCCGGCGTCGTGAACTGCATGGCTTGGCCTAGGTAAGGTCGAGCCCGTCGAGCGGGCCACTGGAATCGCCGAAGTGCTCGGTGGGCACGCCCATGCGATCCATCATGGTGAGGAACAAATTGCACATGGGCGTTTCCTTGCGGTAGACGATGCTGCGACCGGGCTGGAAGCTACCGCCGCCGCGCCCCGCCATGATCGTCGGCAGATCCTCGTGCGAGTGCCGGTTGCCGTCCGCCAGACCGGCCCCGTAAACGATCATGCAGTTGTCGAGCAGGGTCGAATCGCCTTCCTTAATGGCTTTCAACTTGCCGACCCAGGTGGCGAACTGCTGCATATGATAGACGTTGATCCGGGACACTTTCTCCACCAGGTCGGCCTGGCCGCGATGATGCGTGAGCGGATGGTGCCCGTCGGGAATGCCGATCTCGCGATAGGCGCGCGACGTACCCTCGCGCGTCACGAGGAACGTTGCCACGCGCGTCAGATTCGACTGGAACGCTACCGTCAGCATATTGGTCATCAGACTGAAGTGCTCCGCGAAGTCGGCCGGAATACCGTACGGTTTATCGAAACCGGGGTCGATCTTGATGCTGTCCTTGTCGGCGCGCGCCAACTGCAATTCGATCTCACGGATCGACGAAAGATATTCGTCGAGCTTGCGCTGATCGGTCGGCCCGAGATCCTGCGACAACCGTTTGGCGTCGCCCGAAACCAGATCGAGAACGCTGCGCCGGTAGAGATTGCGGCGGCGGCGCGCTTCGGGCGAAAGCGCTGCATCGTCACCGAAAAGGCGTTCGAATAACGCGCGCGGATTCAGCGTCGGCGGCAGCGGCTGCGATTCGGCGCGCCACGCCAGATTGTTGGTGTACGCGCAGGAGTAGCCAGAATCGCAGTCGCCCGCCTGGCGCGCGTCTTCAATTCCCAACTCCAGCGTATTGAAGCTGGTTCCGGCGCCCACATGCTGGCCGACGATCTGATCGAACGACACACCCGCCTTGATATCGGACATCGTCTTGCGCGGCTGCAGGCCAGTCAGATAAGAAGCCGAACAGCGGCCATGATCACCCGGTCCGTCGAGCAGCGCGCGGCCCGCATTGTGCGTCAGGTTGCCCAGCACATTGATGTCCTGCTTGTAAGGTTCAAGCGGCTGCAGGATGCGGGACAGCTTATCGAGCTTGCCTTCGTAGTCCAGCTTATAATCCTTAAAATTAAGGCCGTTCGGCACGTAGGCGAAGGCCATGCGCACGGGCGGCTTCGGAGTGGTCGCCGCCGTCGCCAGCGCGGGGACCATGGAATCGAGGAACGGCAACGCCACGGTTGCACCCACGCCTCGCAAGAACGTTCGCCGGGCCACGGCTTTACGCGTAATGATCATCGAACGGCAATCTCCTTCTTTATTGTATTCGGTTTCCCCGTGACAGCTTCGCCGCGCCTTTCCTGGAACGGCAGACTGTGCACTACTTCATAAATGAGGGTCTGGAAAGGATAATCCTTCGCTTTCCATTCCGAATCGATCTGATTCATCACCGGGCGGTCGAACGGCTGCAGACCGCGGCCCAGTGCGTAAATCATCATCTTCTCGGTGACGCAGCGCGCGATTTCCGGCATGTTGTCAAGCAGCAGCGTCTTCATCTCGGCCGGAGTGGAGAAAGTCTTTCCACCGGGCAGAGTGCCGCCCGAGTCGATGGGGAACTTGCCATCCACGGCTCGCCAGCGGCCGATCGCGTTATAGTTTTCAAGTCCGAAGCCCAGCACGTCCATCCGCGAGTGGCAACTGGCGCACACCGCGTTGCTGCGGTGTTCTTCGAGTTGCTTGCGCAGCGAAACCTCGCTGCCGACTTTCGAAGCGTCGAGCGCGGGCACATCCGGCGGGGGAGGAGGTGGCGGCGTTCCCAGAATGTTGTTCAGAATGTATTTGCCGCGAATGGTGGGCGAAGTCCGCGTCGGGTAGCTCGAAACCGTCAGCACGCTGGCTTGCGTGAGGATGCCGCCGCGCTGATTCGTATCCAAATCCACTTTCCGGAACTCATTCCCGGTCACCCCGGGGATATCGTAAAACTTCGCCAGGCGCTCGTTGAGGAAGGTATAACGCGCAGTCAGGAGTTCACTCAACGGCCGGTTCTCGCGCAACACATACTCAAGGAACAACCGCGTCTCCGTCTTCATGTCGTTCTTCAACTGCGGCCCCCACACGAGGAACTTATCCGGATCGGGCTTGACGGAATCGAGGTTGCGCAATTCCAGCCACTGCCCGGCGAAATTATCCACGAAAGCCGAGGCGCGCTTGTCCTCGAGCATGCGCTTCACCTGCGCGTCGAGAACCGCCTGCTCATGCAGGTGGCCCTTTTCGGCGGTACTGAGCAGTTCTTCGTCGGGCAGCGAACTCCACAGGAAATAGCTGAGCCTCGAGGCCAGTTCGAGATCGCTGACACGATGGATTCTGGTGGCGTCCCGCGGATCGGGATCGCGCTCAATCCGATAGAGAAAGTCGGGAGAAACCAGAATAGCCTGTATCGCCAGCTGAATACCCTGCTCCGGGCCATCGCCGTTAGCCTTCGCCAAAGTCATCAATTTCATGAGAGACGCCACCTCGGCTTGGGTGACAGGCCGGCGGAAAGCACGGCGGGCGATGCGGGCAATGATAGCCTGCGCGCATGCCGGATCCGCCTTCACGTCGCAGGTGAAGATCAGTTTGCGGCTGGCAGGCTCCTCTTTCGAGGCGTACGGACCGGTGAAGGTAATGGTGCCTGGATATTTGTTGACGCCGCGATAATAATCCTTTTCGGCAATCGTCTTCACATAGGGATCGTTCAGGAAAACCGCGCGAAAGACATGCTGGCCGGTCGGCAGAGTCACACGGAAATGCGTCTCGGATTGCTGGCCAAAAAACACCAGATCGGACTTCTTCGTCTCCACCTTTTCCTTGTGGATGATCTCGCCGTCCATGAAAAAGCCCAGATCGACCGGCGCGGCATTGCCCGGACGCGCTCCCGGCATGGTGACCATCACGTCGTAGTCGGCATCGAAGTCAATCTGAACGACCGCTTCGGAGGTGCTGACGTCCACCTGAGTCAGGGTGTGCGAGTTGGCATCGTAAGCGGCGCTCGCCGGTTTAGCGGGCAACTGGATATTGCCTACCGCGCGCGCGGCAATCTTTTCCGCAGCGGCCACGTACTTCTCCATCAATAGCGGAGAGATGCTGAGAACGTCGGCCAGATTGTCGAAGCCCTCGCCGGAATCGTCGCTGGGGAAATCGTCGGCGGCACGGAAGTTGACCCCCAGAAGATCGCGCACAGAATTCGCGTACTCATTGCGATTCAGACGGCGGACTGAAACCCGGCCGGGATCCTTCGGCGCATTGCGGCTGGCCTGATCGAGCAAGTTCTCGATCGTCAGATACATGGCCTCCATTTTGGCCTGCGGCGGACGCGGCACGCCTTTGGGTGGCATCTCGCCCGAACGTAGCTTCTGGGCAATCTTCTCCCAGGCTTCCTGTTGCGAGGGCACCGTAGAAGCGGAGTTTAATCCAACGATGTTAAGGCCGCCAGAAGCCAGCGCGGCGCTATGGCATGGGGCACAGGTTCCTGTGATCACCGGGCTTACATCGCGGGCGAAGCTGCTGCTGTCCGCCGCCGGCGCGGGTTTTGCGACCGCACCCTGCGGCGCAGGACTTTGTCCGAACATCAGACAAGCGGACGCCAAGACTAATACACCACCTGATAACGTGACAGGCAAAAAAATCTTTTTCATGAGGCCTCGGGCTAAGGAACACTCAGCCCTATGATAATTGAAACTTTATCTCCAACCTGATAGCGAAGTCAATGCCGGAGTTAATTCTATATCGGTAGTAATGCGTCAGGCACGCGGGCCTGAGTCGGAATCCGCAAGCGCTTTCCGGGTGGCAATCGCCGTTCGAATTCGACGAAGGGTTGCGCCTGCCGCCACCCTGCATTCGCGAACGCGCACAACCGACCAGCCAGCGCGCCTCAGTTGTTGAGAGACACGGCGATCGCGCCGTTTATTCCTTTCTATTTTGTCTCGCCAGAATCTCCTGTTACTGCGAGGAAGATACTTGCACCGGCACCCGTGCCAGAAGCACCCATCGACGAATACGGCGACCTTCAGGCCTGGCCATGCGAAGTCTGGCCGACCCGTTATTGGCCAGTGCTTGCGGTACCCTCGCAGACCGGCAGCCCAGAGAATCCTCCCCAATGCCAATTCGGTCGTTCGATTGCCCTTTGAACGCACCGACGCCATTATCTTCGAGCGTATTTCCTGGGAGACGTGGTCCATCCGGCACCATCGGAGGCGAATTAACGGGAAGAATAAAGCTTCAGATCTTCTTCGCCGATTTGTTTGGCTGGCACCAGACGGTAGTGGCGCTCCTCAAGAACCTTCACGTCTCCACGCTCGAGCGTGAGCTCGAACATCGCGATCACATCTCCCACCATGAACTGCGCCGACACCGGACGGCATCCCAAATTGGGAAATTTCTCTTTGCAACAAGCGATGTCCTGACTTGTTTGAACGGCGGCGAGCTGGTCCGATCCGCCCTTCGCCTGAACCGGGATTACGAACTGTTGCCCATTCTTATTGACGCCGACGTAGACCTCGTCGATTTCAATTTGCCCGAGAGCTTTCACCGTAGTTCTCATATGATTTTGCAGCGAGTACGTCGTAATTCCCAGAAAGATATCTACCAGGCGGTTGTACCGGACCTTCGCGAGGAGGGCCTGTTCGTCGTTCAACGCATAAGCGGAGATGATCTCAGGAGTGGCGTCCGGAATTTTGGTCGCAATCAGATCTTCTCTGGGGATGATGCGACTGACCTTTGCCAGCTTAAATCGGTATTTCGCCCTGCCCGCGGGCTCGATGATCCATTCCTTGCCGCCCGTCTCCGTGGCGAGAATTTCCTCGGGCAATCCCCGCCGATAGCGGAAGGAGTAAATCAGATCTCCAAGGTTCTTGGGAAGCCTGACACCAAGCTTTTCCGCAACCGTTTCCAGTTCGGATCGCTCAAATTCGAATTCGCCGGTGCCCTTGCGATGGTGATTCCTGAAAATCGTCAGGATCAGCACTTCGTATCGGTTGCGAGCGGGTGTCTTGTTGTCGCACATCGTTCAACCTGCGACGGGCCGGACTTCCGAGCCGGCGCGGGTCCGCTTCGGAATCACATCGGCGGGCACGCCGTATTTGCATGCGGCTTGCGACATATCGAGAGCCAGAAGGTAGGGGTCTCCCAAGTCGATGGGTTTGCGCGGTTTGACGGGAGCGACGTCCAGCGCTTCCACTACCTTCGCTGCCACCGCGCGCGCCAGAAGCGGCGGAACCGAGTTGCCAATCTGCCGAAACCCGTGCCACTTCGTAACATGTAAGCGAAACCAGTCCGGGTAGGAATGCAAACGGGCCGCCTCCCTCACCGTGATGCATCTGGGAGAGAAAGGGTGGATCGGCCGCGGCGAGGTAAATGCCCCATGATCGCTCGCGGTGCCGGCACGGATAGTGTTGCAGATTCCATCCGGGTCCAGTTTGAAAAACCTGCTCACGGGCTCCGTTTCCCCATTCGGCGTTTCGGCAAACCGCTTCTTCGAGAGCTCTGTATGAACCGTTCGCATGCTCGACGTCAGCAGGCCATTGTCAAAACGGCGAGGAACGGAGAAATCGTTCTCGTCCTCCGTGCTTCCCCTCAGCGGAGCGGCGTAGTGCGACGCGGTTTTGAATCGCGACCGGACCCAGTCGCGATCAAGAAGTTCTTCGAAATCGTCGGCCTCCGGCAGATCGCGTAGTGCATCCAGTACGGTCGGCGTCTTACTCAGAAAAAGATTCGAGGATTTTCGCTTTCCGTTTGACTGCGGCTCGTGCGTCTCCGCGGGATATTGAGGTAGCGGACGGCCCTTGCGAGCGCCCAACAGGAACAGGCGCTGGCGACTCTGTGGCACTCCGAAGTGGGCGGCGTTCAGGACTCTGTAGTCCTCGACGACGCGATAGCCGTTCGCCTGAAACTCTTCCATGATCTCCCGCAGAAAGGCCTTGTGTTCGCCGATCGTAAGGCCGCGGACATTCTCGAATACAAAATAGTTGGCGCGAAGGTCCACCACCAGACGCACAAAGTGATTCACCAGGGAATTGCGCGGATCGTCGATGGCGCGCTTCCCGATCATGCTGAATCCCTGACATGGCGCACCGCCAAAGACGACATCTACCGGGGCGTTGCCTATCCGGGACTCGCTTCGGATGTAAGCGGCGTCGACGTTCGCAACACTGCGGCAAATGGTTGTGCACCCCGGGAAATTGAACTCGTGAACGGCTCCGTGGATCGGATCGTACTCGACGGCGGCGGCTACATCGAAACCCGCCTGTTCAAACCCCAGGCTCATCCCGCCCGCGCCGGCGAACAAGTCTACCCCAATAGGTCTGTTTCTTTTCCGCAAGAGTGATTTCCTATAGGTTACTTTACGCCTGGCTCGACACTCGCTTAATAACCCCGAGGGGACGTGGAAATACCCCCGCTATCGCAAAGGGCGTTCACGCTGCGTCCGGTTGGTATGATTTTTTGGTGCCCGTGCCGGACCCGATCTCCCGCCAGTTTTTAGATATGCTCGCCGCCGCGCAAGCGCCCGCAATGCACGAACTGCCCCCCGTGGAGGCTCGCGAAATGGCGGTCGGGATGCGCGCGACGTTTCCCGAAACCTTCGAAGCACCTGCCGTTGAGATTGAGAATCGCGTGATTCCGAACGGCCCCAACGGCGACTTGGCCATCCGCATCCTTCGCCCACCCGGCCTCACCGGGCCGCTGCCGGCCGTGATGTTCTTCCATGGCGGCGGATGGGTTCTTTGCGACTTCAGCACGCACCGTCGCCTCGCGCAGGAGATTGCCGTGGGCGCCAACGCCGCCGTCGTCTTCGTCGAATATTCACGATCCCCCGAAGTGCGCTTTCCAGTAGCCAATGAGGAGGCATATTTCGCCACGCGCTACATTGCCGAAAATGGATCCGCGCTGAACATCGATCCCTCCCGCGTCGCCGTGGTGGGCGACAGCGCCGGAGGCAACATGGCGACCGTCGTTTCCCTGCTGGCGAGCGAGCGGGGTGGCGTGATTTCGAGCGCGGTGCTTTTCTATCCCGTGACCGCGGCTGATTTCGACACTGCCTCGTACCGGCAATTCGCCGCAGGCCACTTCCTGACCCGCGAGTCCATGATGTGGTTCTGGGATCACTATCTGCCGCACATCGAAGCGCGCCGCCAAGCCCTGGCATCGCCGCTCCATGCCACCGAAAAGCAGCTTCGCGCACATCCACCCACGTTTGTGATGACCTGCGAATGCGATGTGCTCCGCGATGAGGGCGAGGCTTACGCGCGCCGACTTACTGCCGCGGGCGTGAGCGTAACCTGCGCGCGCTATCTGGGCGCGATTCACGGTTGCATGACGCTGGGCCCGCTCGCCAACACGCCCGCTGTGCGCGCCTCGATTGCGGCGGCGAACGCCCATCTCCGCCGAACCCTCGCCTGACCCGCTGCGCGCGACCCGATACAATCCTCAACTATGAACGCTTTGCGTGCGGACAAGCCCGTTGCCGAAGACCCGATTCTCAAACCATCCGCAAGGATCGTCTCCATTCAGCGCTGGTCGATCGCACTCCTGGTTACCGGAGGCGCTCTCAATTACATCGACCGGGCCACGCTGTCGGTAGCCAACAAATTGATTCAGGAAGACCTCGGCATACCCGTGGCCAAAATGGGGCTGCTGCTTTCCGCATTCCTGTGGGCCTACGCGTTTGCGCAACTGCCCGTCGGCGGGCTCATCGATCGATACGGCCCACGCAAACTTCTCGGGCTGGGGCTTTTCAGCTGGTCGGTGGCGCAGGCGGCCGGCGGGCTCGTCACCGGCTTCGGAGTCTTTATCGTGGCGCGTGTCGCACTGGGTGTGGGCGAAGCGCCTCTGTTCCCCGGCGGCGCACGCGTGGTGCGCGACTGGTTCGGCATTCGCGATCGCGGCTTCGCTATCGGGCTGTGCCAGGCCGCCGGAACGTTGGGCACTTTTATCGCGGTGCCGCTGTTGACATTCCTCATGCTCAAACTGAACTGGCGCTGGATGTTCCTCATCGTCGGCGCCGCCGGCGTGGTGCTGGCGATGGTGTGGTGGAGCGTTCACCGCGACCCGTCGGAAGTCAGTCTTACGCCGGAAGAGCGCCGTTATCTGACCGAGGGCGATGAAGCTACCACTACGCAGCGGCCGTCGTTCGCCGAATGGAGAGAGTTGTTCGCGCACCGCACCACGTGGGGCATGATCGCCGGCTTCTTCGGGACTGTGTATACGCTCTGGCTGTTCACCGGCTGGCTGCCGTATTATCTGGAACACGAGCGCCGCATGAGCATCGCCCAGGTGGGAGTGGTAGCCGCCATCCCCTATTTATGCGGGGCCATCGGAGCGGTTGTCGGGGGTTGGCTCTGCGACTTGCTTACGCGGCACGGATGGTCGCCTATGGCCGGCCGCAAGATGCTCATCTCGTCGGCTCTGTTTTGTATCGCGGCGTGTACTGTGGGCACGGCCTTTGCGCGCGCCAACTCCACGGCCATCGCTTTGATTTCTCTGTCCCTCTTCCTCATTTACATCGCCGCCAGCGCCGCCTGGGCGACTGTCCCGGTGGCCGCGCCCGGCCAATTCACGGCCTCTCTCGGTTCCATCCAGAATTTCGGAGGCTACCTGGGCGGGGCACTCGCCCCCGCAGTTACCGGATTCATCGTCGCGCGCACGGGTAGTTTCTCCCAAGCCCTGCTGTTGAGTGCCGTCCTGAGTGTGTTTTCGGGGGCGGCCTACCTTCTGCTGGTGCGCGGGCCGATACAGTTTTCGGAGGGACATGCGGCTAGCGGCCGCGTTTCATAAGGTCGGCAGATGCATGCGTGGCAGGTCCATGAATTCTGCGAGCCGGAGGGTATGCGATGGGTCGAGCTCGATGTGCCCGAACCCGGTCCGGGCCAGGTGCGCATCCACAATCGCGCGGCGGCTCTGAATTTCTTCGATATCCTGCAGGTCCAGGGCAAGTATCAGGTCAAGCCGCCATTCCCGTTCACTCCGGGCGCGGAGATCGCGGGCGTGATCGATACTGTCGGCGAAGGGGTCACGGCGTGGCAACCGGGCGATAATGTGCTGGGAATTCCCGAAGGCTCGGGGTTCGCCGAACAGACCGTGCTCGATGCCTCGAAGGTTTTTCGCATCCCGCAAGGCATGGATTGGGCGCAGGCCGCTGCGCTCCCGCTCGTTTACCACACCTCATACCTGGCGCTGCGGGATCGGGCCCAATTGCGCGCCGGGGAGTGGCTGATCGTGCACGCAGGCGCCAGTGGAACCGGTATGGCCGCGATCCAATTGGGGAAGGCGTTCGGGGCGCGCGTCATCGCCACCGCCGGATCAACGGAGAAACTCGAATTCGCCCGGCGCCAGGGTGCGGACTACGCGCTCGATTATCGCGAAGACAGCTGGGTCGACGAGGTGAAACGCCTGACCGGCGGACGCGGCGCGGACGTCATTTACGATCCCATCGGCGGCGATATCTTCGACCTCTCCCTCAAATGCCTGGCGCTGGCGGGCCGGCTGCTCGTAATTGGATTCGCCGGTGGGCGGATTCCATCCATCGCGGCCAACCGCATTCTGCTGAAGAACATCTCGATCGTCGGCGTGTACTGGGGCGGCCTGATCAAGGCAGATCCGGGCTACCTCGCGCGCACCCAGCAAGCTATCGAAACGTTGTGGGACGAGGGCAAAGTCCGCCCTGAAGTCTCCGCGACATGGCCGCTCTCAAAACTTCCCTACGCCATGCGCGCATTGCAGGAACGCAGGGTAACCGGCAAAGCAGTCTTACTTACCGGCTAACCAGATCCATGCTGGCGATGGTCCGCGAACCGGTGCGCCACTCATTCACGACCTTGCCCTTGCCATCGACCTCGATGATCCTGCGCCCGGTGTAATCGTTAATCAGCATGCCGCCATCGGGCAGCAACACGAATCCCGTAGCCCAGCCCATCTGAATCGACAAGTCGCTCCCGCCGATCTCGCGCACGACCTTCCCGGCGGGGTTCACTTCCACCACTTCGCCCGGATCGGCAAGGCTGATCACTGTGTTGCCGTTGGCGAGACGCCGCCCCTGGTAGAGCTTGCGGTTCACGCCGTTGGGCGCCTGCCACTGCCAGATAATCTTGCCGGCCGAATCGACTTCGATCAGCTTCGCTTCCGCTTCAATGGCAATCAGCGTGGTGCCCTGCTCGGTGCGATGGCTGTTGCGCGAGCGCATATTGGCAAGGTCCTTACTCTCGTACTTCCAGACCACGCGCTTATCCGGCGTCACCTCGATCACCTTGCCCAGCACCGCGTCGCCGATAAGGGTGTTGCCATTGGCCAGGCGCTGGGCGGCGATGGGATGCTCCAGCCCTTCGGAATAAGTCCAGACTTCGTTGTGGTTGGCATCCAGCTCGACGACTTTCTTTTGCGGATTGATGGTGAAGAGCACGTGCCCGTTGGGCAGCGATTGCACGTCGTGGCCATGATCGTTCGGCTTGGTCCACAACAGCTTCGCGGAAGGCCACTCGATGGCGGCGATTTCGCCATTGGGACCATGGTCGGACACGAGGAGCGTGTAGTGGACCGGCTCCGGCTGCAGATATTTATCGAACCAGGCGAGCGCACGCGCGTCGGCACGGTCGGCGTCCGCGCCCTTGAAGCCATGTCCCGCACCGGTGATGGTTTCGAGTTCCGCCGGAACGCCGGCGGCAATCAAGCGCTCGATCAGCCAGAGCGATTGCTCGTATGCCACATAGGTATCCGCTGTGCCGTGAATAGCCAGAATCGGGGCGGCATTCGGTGTTACCCAATTCAGAGGGCTGGAGCGGATGTGCGCCAGCCGGTTATGGTCCAGATCTCCGCCCAGAAACAGCGGGAGCACCTGCGCGGCGTCGACCGATTTCGAATAGGATTGCGTGAAATCGGTCGGGCCATATTCGTCGACCACGCATTGGACGCGGCTCGATTGGTCGCGATTCGGCCCCGTGCCTTCGAACTCCGCGACGCCCGCAGTAAGGCCCAGCATCAGCACCAGATGACCGCCGGCGCTTCCGCCCAGCGCGCCGATATGTTCGGGATCGATGCCGTACTTACCGGAGTTGGCGCGCAGAAAACGGACGGCCGCCTTGGCATCCTGCAGGGCGGCGGGAAACTGGTTGCGCGGCGCTAGCCGGTAGGTGATGGTAGCGGCGATATAGCCATGCTCCGCCAATTTGTTGGCCAGAGGCAGGTAGCTTTCTTTCGTCCCGGCGCGAAAACCTCCGCCATGCACCAGCAGCACGGCGGGCCGAGGAGTTGACGACGCGGCTGAAGGACGGACAACGTCCATGGTCTGCCCGGCGGAGTAGACCACATCGTGATCGATCAGGGCATTCTGTGCGAAGAGAGCACCGACAAGCGGAAGGATTGAGAGAAATCGGGCGAGCATGGGTCGGACTATATCAAATGCAAGGCCTCACACTACTGGCGGAGCCTGCAAAAGAACGGGGCGAAAACCAGCCTGCTCAAAATGGTGATCCGGCGTCAGCGCTATCTGAACGTTGCGCTCCTCCATAACGACAAAAGGGAGGCAATCGGTCAGGCCCCCACCCGCCCCGTCGGTCCCGACCAGGACTACTACCCGATTCGGTTAGGCGCTACGGACGATATCTTCCGCTTGCCTTTTGCCTTAACATCAGCACCGGTGCGCGGTCTTGCATCGGACTGAGAATCGACGTTTACGCTCGGTCGCGCGTAAAGAAAGTAGAGCAAAGCCAGTATGACGTTTCCGTGGGTGCGGGACTCCTTAAAATTTTCGGCCGAAAACGGCGAAGTCGTCGGCGGCCGTGACCACCACAAAGCTGAGGGTACTGGGCCTCGTGCTTGTGCTGTGCACGAAAATCCCGGCCAGAAGGCGCATCGCGCCCTTAGAGCCGCGGGGAGCGCGGCGATAGTCGTCGCTGGTATTACGGCATGCTCTCTGGCGTTCGCCGCCTCTCCGGCGTCCGACGACCCGGCGCACGCCCAGTGGCGTGAAAACATGCTCCACCAAGCGACGCCCGGCGAGGGGTGCTTTCAAGCTTCATTTCCGACTGTTCGGTGGGAGCCGGCGCCATGCCGGACGGTTACTCCGCGCACCCGCCCACTTCCCCGCGCTACAGGTTTGACCGGGCCTGAGACGGTGGGAAACCGCAACGACTATGCTCTTGTTGCGCCTGGCGCGAACCTGATCACCCAGACGGTTGGAAGCTTTCCCTCGGTGGTCGGCGTGACGTCGGAGTCCGGCGTGGGCGTGGCGTCGTTTGGCGGAGGCGGCATACTCGGTATTAACGAGTACTCGGTGCAGATTAACACGAATAGCAACTCATCAACCTCTGCATGCTCGGGCGGAGCCCCGGGGTGTACCGTATGGCAGCAATTCTTTTACTCGCCAGACTATTCAACCCCCGGATCGGCGGAGGTGTTAATTCAGTACTGGCTGCTCGGATACACAGCGAGTGGCGCCTCATGTCCCACCGGGTTCGGGCCGGCGGCGATGTCCTCCAATTGCGTCCAGAACAGCGCATCCGTAACGGCGCCGGATGTGCCGATCACCGGCCTCGGGAATCTTAAGCTGACCGCCTCCGTGGTTTCCGGTGGTAATGATACGGTGACGTTCATGAACGGTACGAAGGCTTACAGCGTGAGCGCCCCGGACAGCGTCCTGAACATAGCCACCGTGTGGAACCAGTCGGAATTCAACGTGATAGGCAATGCCGGCGGCTCGGAGGCCGTGTTCAATACGGGCTCGGTAATCACGGTGAACGCGGCCGCGCAGTACGGGTCGACTACCGCGCCGACTTGCGCGGCGGGCGCCGGCACTACCGGCGAAACGAACAATCTGAATCTCCTTCCCTGCACGGCGACCGGTGGAGCAACGCCATCTGTTCAATTTATCGAATCGCTGCTCAGCGACCCCACCATCCGCAAGGCGTTTAACCCGACCAGCATCCCCGCCGGTGGAACCTCGCTTGTGACGCTCACGCTGACCAACCCCAACACCGGCATCAGCCTGACCGGCGCCGCATTTACCGACACGCTCGTGAACATGAGCGCGGCAGGCGGAGCTGTGGGCGGCACGTGTGCGGGAACCAGTCCCGGCACTTTGAGCGCGGGCGCCACGAACCTCAGCTTCTCCAACATCACGATTCCCGCGGGCGCAAGCTGCACCGTAACGTTCACCGTCACCAGCGCCATCCCGGGGGTATTCACGAACACCGCATCCGGCGTATCCAGCAATGAGGCGCTGACCGGCAGCTCGAGCAACACCCCCGCCCTGACCGTTGTAGCCCCCCCGTCCATCAGCAAGACTTTCACCCCCGGTTCGATCCCGCTGGGCACGAATAGTAGTTTGATGTTTACCATCGCGAATCCGAATGCCGTTGCTCTGACAGGCATTGGATTCGCGGATCCGCTGCCGTCAGGATTGGCGGCGATTGCCGTAGTGGGCAGTTGTGGTGGCGGGTTAATTTCAACTGGCCCACCCATCAGCCTTACAGGCGCGTCGCTCGCAGGGGGCGCTTCCTGCACTTTCAGCGTGACCGTCACTGGCGCCACCGCGGGAGTCAAGAACAACGTCACCAGCCACGTCACTTCGAATGAAGGCGGAACGGGTAACCAGGCCTCGGCCACTCTGCTCGTTGTAGCGCCCCCGGTAATCAGCAAGGCATTTACCCCTGCGAAGATCCTTCCGGGCGGCACGGCTGCCGTTAGCTTCTCCATCGCGAACCCGAACAATTTCATAGGGTTGACGGGAGTTGCTTTCACCGACTCGCTTCCGTCCGGCCTGGTGGTAGCTTCTCCCAACGGATTAAGCTCGACCTGCGGCGGAACTGCGACCGCGACGGCGGGCTCGGGAACCATCAGCCTTACCGGTGGCGCCATCGCAAGCAGCGCCTCCTGTGTGGTCACGGTGAGTGTCACAGCTCCCGAAGGGATATATCCCAACTCCGTGCAGGTGACTTCCACAAACGGCGGCACGGGGAATACCTCCTCCGCTACCCTGTTCGTCGCGACGCCACCGAACCTGAGCAAGGTATTTGGCGAGGTGAGCATTGGACCGGGGGCGTCAACCTCTTTGAGTTTCACGCTCATGAATCCGAACCACATCGTGACGCTGGACGCGCTGCAGTTCTCCGACACGTTGCCGGCTGGGCTCGTAATCTCGACGCCGAGCGTAGTAAACGGTGCCTGTGGCGGTGGGACGATCAACGCCCCCGCGGGAAGCAACCTCATCACGTTAGACAGTGCTGTCATCGCGCCTCAGGCCAGTTGCACTTTCAGTGTCAATGTCACCAGCGACAGCACCGTCCTCGGTCTTCTGACCAACATCACCAGTACGGTCACTTCGACTGAAGCCCTGCCAGGCGCTGCAGCGTCGGCAATCATCTTCATAGGGGATCCCTTCCAGGTCAGCTATGCGGCCGACCTCAACATTGGCGAATCGTACATCGACATTGCCAACACAGGAACCAATGGCGCTCCGCTGCTGGGTCCCGGCTTGGGCGCGGCATCGGGCAACATCTGTGTTAACGTGTACGCCTTCGACCCGGCGGAGGAATTAATCTCGTGCTGCTCCTGCCTGGTGACGCCCGACCAGACGGTCAACCTTGGCGTCGTCAGGGACCTTACGGCGAAGACCCTTACTGGCGTGGTTCCGACCTCAGTAACGTTGAAACTGCTGGTCACCCTGGCGGGTCCAGGCGGTGGTGGCAACAGTTGCACAAACACGGCAGCAACTGCGTCCCTTGCCACGCTCGCGAACGGCGGGGCCGCATGGGGTACGACACTCCACGCGACGCCTACGGCGGGCAGCTACGCAACTACAGAGAGAACCTTCACGGGGGCAACGCTGAGTGCGGGTGAACTGGCCAGCATCACTGGCAGGTGCGCCGCCGTCATTGGTAACGGCAGCGGCTTTGGCGTTTGCAGTTCCTGCAAGTCGGGCGCTCTGGGAGGGGCAAACCTGGCGCAGTAGTTGTGGCTTTACCCTGGCGCGAGTGCGGGTGTTCGATTGCTCCCAACTGGTTGCCTGCTTCGAAGGCGATCTGGCCTCAAGAAAGTGGATAAGACCGACTGCGGCAAAGTGCGCGGGAACCGTCGAAAAGTGCGCGTCAGGGATCAGGCCGCTGATTCCGCAAGACCGCCGGGCTGACCCGAAACAGGACAGGTAACAGTAGGCATTTCGCCGGAGTCCGCCCTGCTGCCATGCCGCGATAACGCCCGAACGACCGGCCATTCGGAAGTTATCGCACTCTGACATGTAATGCGCGACCCGTCGATCTGGCCCGCGTTGTCCCCAGGTCCGATTCCAGGACATTATCTAAACCGGGCTCCGGCCCGGTAGCACGCCGCATTTTATCGGAACTGTGTAATGACTCGTAACGGTGAGCGTCAGGCGCGTCTTGCATTTACATACGTGTGCACTACGCCGCAGCGCGCAGCCGCGACAATTCGTCCACAATAATCTGGCGAACCGCATCGCGCAGTTCAGTGGTCCGTTTCACATCCCAGCCATCCACCGAGACAGCTTTCAGAATGCGGAACTGGATATTCTGCTTGCCGCCGAAGATCCACGAATTCCTCGGCAGGGCGGCTCCGGAACCCTCCACCACTATCGGCAGAATCTGCACGTGCTCGCGAATGGCCAGCTGAAACGGGCCTTCGTTAAAGGGCAGGACGTCGCCATCGAGCGACCGCGTGCCTTCCGGAAAGAAAACCACCGAGCAGCGCTGGCGCAGGTAACGCGCACATTGCATCATGGCTCTCGCAGCCTTACGCCGATCCGTGCGATCCACCGACACATCGCCCGCCATGCGCATCATCCAGCCGAACACGGGAAAGCGGAACAGTTCGGCTTTCGCCAGCCACTTCATATCGAGGCGCATGTGGGAAATGACCGGAATATCCGCCAGCGATTGATGGTTGCTGACGATGACATAGGTTTGGTTCGGCACAACGTGTTCGCCGCCGGAAAATTCGATGTTCCATGGATTGACTTTGGCTACCAGCCTGCCCAATCGCCGGAACCAGCGGCCCGTGCGCAGGTGCAGCGGTTCGGTATCGAACAGGCGGACGGCGCCGAGCAGAGGCGCCCAGAGCAGGATCAGAGTCGAAGTAGCGGTCCAGATCCACAGGGATCTCAGCAAGCGCAGCATTATGGATATTGGTGGGGAGCCTTGGCCCGGAGAAACAGGACTGTCATATTCAGCATAGCGCGGTATTCTTGAGATCGTGGACCCAAGGCCCGTCGCGCTGATAACCGGCGCTTCCAGCGGCATCGGCGAGACCTTCTCCCGCAGACTGGCAGCGCGCGGTTACGACCTGATTCTGATAGCGCGGCGTGCCGATCGTCTGGAAAAGCTGGCGCGCGAACTGCCCAACCATGCCGACGCGATTGCGGCAGACCTGGTGACCGAGGAAGGGCTCGACGCCGTCGAACAGGCGATTCGTAACTGTGCGCGGCTGGAGATGCTTGTCAACAATGCCGGCTTCGGAACCCTAGGCCGATTCTGGGAAGCGCCTCTCGCGGGCCAGGACGATATGCATCGCCTGCATGTGCTGGCTACCATGCGGCTTTGCCATGCCGCTTTGCCCGGCATGGTGGCGCGCGCTAAAGGGGCAATTATTAACGTGTCGTCGGTGGCGGCGTTCGCGCAGAGCCCCGGCAGTGTGAGTTACTGCTCCACCAAAGCCTGGATGAACAGCTTCACCGAAGGGCTCGACATCGAGTTGCGCAGTATCCAGTCGCCCGTTCAGGTGCAGGCGCTTTGCCCCGGCTTCACCGTGACGGAGTTTCACCAGACGGTCGGCATCGATCGCAACGACATTCCGGACTATCTCTGGATGAAGGCGGACGAAGTTGTGGAGACCTCGCTGCGCAGTCTCGGCGGACGCAAGGTTATCGTGATTCCGGGCTGGAAATATAAATTGGCGGCCGCGCTGATGCGCCATTTGCCTTGGTCCGTCAGACGCCGGGCGGGGCGTCCGGGACGGGACAAACGCGTGTGAGGCGCCTGTGAGTATCGTCGAATGCGTGCCTAATTTCTCCGAAGGGCGCGATCCGGTAATTGTCGCTGCCATCGGCCGGGCCATCCCCTGCTTGCTCGATACCACGTCCGATCCCGACCACAACCGCTCGGTCCTGACCTTCGCCGGCGCGCCCCGGGAGGTTGCCGATGCCGCTCTGGCCGCCGCCCGCGTGGCGGTTGAACGCATCGATATCACTCGTCATGCGGGGGTTCATCCAAGGCTGGGAGCCGTGGATGTGATCCCCTTCGTGCCCGTTCAGGATATCGGCATGGAAGAGTGTGCGGATTTGGCGCGCGAGACGGGGGCGCGAATCTGGGAGCAACTGCGCGTGCCCGTGTATCTCTATGAAGCGGCCGCCCTGCGCATCGAGGGCCGCCGTCTCGAAAACGTGCGCCGCCTGGCAGCGGCGGGATTAGCCCCCGATATCGGGGAGGGCCGCCATCCCACGGCGGGCGTCTGTGTGGTGGGGGCGCGGCGATTCCTCGTGGCGTGGAATATCAATCTTCGAAGCAGGGATTTAGAAGCGGCCCGGGAGATTGCCAGAGAAATCCGAGAATCGAATGGCGGGCTGCCGGCCGTGAAGGCGATGGGATTTCCACTCGGGGGGCGCGGGCAGGTTCAGGTATCGATCAATCTGGTGGATTTCGAGGCCACGCCGCTGCATGTGGTCTTTGAGGCAGTGGCGGAGCGCTGCAGAAAACGCGGGATAGAAGTAGCAGGCAGCGAACTGATCGGGATGATTCCGGCAGCCGCCCTGAAGGCATCTGAGGGATTCGATCTGCGGTGGGAAAATCTGCGAGCTGAACTGATTCTGGAGAATCGTCTGCGGACGAAAGGCGCCGCGCTCCCTGCGACGCCCTCGTCACTTTAATTTACCGGCGTTCGTCCCTGTGTTCTTCGGCGCGCGCGGCAGGCCTGCCTGACGGGCGCTGGAGTTCATGCCGCTCCACATAACGGTCCGCGGCGGCCGGCCGGCCGGCTACACCGGCAGGGCGGGCGGCAATTACCGGACGGCTGGCCCACGTCCGCACAAAAGGCCTGTTGGCTACGACGATCGTGTGAGTGCGCCATGCGAGCGATACGCCGCCCCAGCCGATAGGCGCGAAGACTCCGATTGATACGCGCGGACCGAAGGTAATGGCTCCGCCGATGAAGATTCCAGGTCGCGGCGGGAAGAACACGACGTAGGGATTGTAGTACGGCACGAAAACAACGCCGGGATACGCGGGCACGATTTCAATGGCGCCGGGCGCGGGGACCACGCGAATGTCGTTATTTGAGCGGAGATATCCGTACCTCATGGCAATGGCGCGCTGGCGCTGGATGGCGTCCATCACGGCGCCACGATCGGCGAGGACGGCGCTGCCCAGCTGCTGGGTCCAGTTCATATCGCCGGCCATTACGTCCAACGCAGAAGGGAACGGCAGCAGGGCCTGGACACTGGGATCCCACGGCAGCCGGTCATCCTGGATGGCACGGGCCAGCGCATCACCGTTAATGTAACTATGCGCGCGCGCCCAGCCATCCGCATCGGGAATCTGGTCCCAGAAAGTAGAAGCCGTCAGGATCTGCGCAAGCAGTGGATCCGGATACAGGGCGATTCTGCCGACCATGCCGTCGAGCTGCTGAGGCGGGAAATAGGGCGGCTGCTGCCCGTAAGGTGGCTGCTGCTGGCCATAGGGAGGCTGTTGCGTCTGCTGGCCGTACGGCGGCTGCTGGCCATAGGGACCTTGCTGACCATATGGTGGTTGCTGGGTCTGCTGACCATATGGAGGCTGTTGGCCGTAATCCGGTTGCTGCGTCTGCTGCCCATAAGCTGGCTGCTGACCGTAATCCGGCTGCTGGGTCGGCTGACCCGCCTGTTGCGGATATTGCGGCGCCGGAGGCTGGGGCGGGTAATTCTGCGCGAATATCGGCGAGGCGACCCCTGCCCCGATAATAAGAATCATAGTCATGGAGAGCGGTTTCATGCCAACCAGTATCGCAAGAACATTACCAATTCCCAAGTTATTGTTTTTAAAAGAGTTGCCTGCCATAGATTCTGTTTCCGGTTGGTTGAGTGCGGCCCCTTTGGTGGTAATCCACCGCTTTAGTCCCGCGATTTACGCAGTGCCGGCGTTCATGGTTTTTTCATTTACGGCATAAATCAATTAAAAAAAATACTAGTAAAACTACCTAAGGTACTAGGAATTACACGGAACTTAGGTTAAGCTTTTTCCTATGCCGAGTGTATTGCTTTGCACCGATGAACCAATTCTGGCGGAAGGCCTGATCCGAGTTCTCGAAGGCCATCCCGACCTGAATCTATGCTCATATTGCTCTAATGTGGAGAATTTAGAAACAGAACTGGCGTTCCACGAACCCGATTTGCTCCTGCTCGATTTGACGGCGGATATCCATTTCGGCATTCTCGTCAAACTCAGGCAGGCCCCGGTTCGAACCAGGATCGTGCTTTGGGTGCACTCTATCTCGACGGAGCTGGCGTCGCAGGCCATGGGTCAGGGTGTCAGGGGCATCCTTCGCAAGTCGCTCCCGACGGATCGGCTAATGCGCTGCCTGACGCGTGTACTGGATGGCGAGCTTTGGTTCGAGAAGACGCTCACCGACAGCCTGATGTCGGCGCAGCAGTTTCGCCTCACGCGCCGCGAAGGGCAACTCGTCAGCCTGGTCTCGCAGGGCATGAAGAACAAAGAGGTTGCCACCGCGCTGAATATCTCCGAGGGGACGGTGAAAGTGTATCTTTCGCGTCTCTTCCAGAAACTGGGTGTCAAGGACCGCTTTGAACTGGCCCTCTACGGTCTGAAGAATCTGACACCGGGGCGCGGAACGGTCAATGCGACGCCGCTGCCGGTGCAGGACATACCGCGATCGTTCTTCCTCGAGCGTATTCCGCCGCAATCGCAGCGCGTAGCGCCCCGGCTGGTGGTAAACTGCTGAAGCGCGCCTGGCGCCTTTACAGCGCGAATTCCTGATCCTCGTTGAGCGCGACCCGCAAGGCCGAGCGCACGCGCCGGTGCTTCACCAGACCCATCAGGCTTACAAAACGGTTAATAACCGCCGGATATTTTCCATTAAAAAATTCGCTGAGCGACTTGGCAATTCCCTCATCGGTGAGATAGAAAACGCGATCGCTCCAGCGCACCCACCCCAACGCGTGCAGTGGATCGTCCTCGATAATGCCGCACATGTTTTCGAGAATCCGCATCTTCAACGGCTCGCGGTATTGCGGCATAAACAAAACATCGCTCCAGCCATCGAGGCGAACTTCATCTACGAATTCCGCGAAGGTAGCCGCATTCGTCAGATTGACGCACGCGTTGGGCTCGCGTCCGTGACGGTCGCCTCCCGAGATTACCGCCAGGCCGAATTCCTCGGCTAACCGGGCGGCACGCTGGTTCTCCTTCCACGGCCGCAGGCCATTCAACTCCAAAGCGTGGATAAAAGGGCGGAAACTCCTCAGAAATTCGATCACGCATTCCCGGTGGGCCGCTTCGCCGATATGATTTTCATCCCAGACAGGATGGTTCAGCACAATCAGCGATTCCGGCGCGGCCCCCAGCCATTCGAGCATGGGCGCGATGCGCTCTTCCCTCGGAATAGCCGTAAAAGCCTCCATTTCGCGCATCATTCCGTTGGCCGCGTCGGGCGCCATATTGTGCACCCCAATATGAAAAAAAGTCCGGCGGAACGGCACCGTCCATTCAACTGAAATCGGGCAGCCGCGGGTGGCCTCGATCACCTGCAAATTCAGGCAGGCGTCGATATTATCGTGGTCGGTTATGGAAACAAGCGCGTCCGATCCGAACGTGTTTTCGATCTGAGTTCTCTCCAGATCCCACGCTTGGCGCGGAGAAAGCGGCGGTGTCCACCAGGCCCGTTTCAAATCCAGATCGCGACCCTTGGCTGCGCGATATTTTGCTTCCTGTTTGCGAATAGCGCCCGACAGCCATGGCGTATTGGCGGTGGCGCGGTGGATGAAATCCAGCGATTCGCGCGAATGCAGAGTGTGGCTGTGGAGCGAGACACCCGTTCGGAAGGGGGAACCGGCAGCGTTCTCCCAGTGGAAATGTACGCGGGACTCTTTCATGCATCCTCCTTGGCCCCAGCCAGAGCAAAACGAACTGGTGGAACGGACGCGGCAGCGTCAACTTCAAAGGTCAACCGGAGGAACGATCTCGCCTGGTATTCGAAGCGCAGCGGCGGCATATGTTCCTCCCCAGCCTCGTAACAGAGGTGGAACGGCGTCTTCTCGCCGGTTCGGCGCTCGGTCAGCAGGGCGTTAAGCCGCATTACGCTTTCCGCGCGCGTTACCAGATTTCTGCCGGCGAAGTGTGCGCCCGCGGTGGCGTCCGCTACCTTTTCCGTGTCGAGTTGAAATTGTTTGCTGTTGAAGAACAGGCCAGCCGTGGTCTTCGGGCGCGGATCGAGCAGAGCCTTGCGTACCGCGTAAAGGAACGTGGCGGGAGTTTCCGCGCCTGCAGTATTGGCATGATCGTCGCCGGCACGATCGTCGCCGGCATGATCGTGGGGTATGCCGTTCGCCGCCATTTCGCTGCGCGCTTTGCCGAGGAGTAACTGGACGTCGCGCCACGTGTAGCGCGAGGGAAACTGTAGCCGGTCGACCCGCGAAGCGAATCGACCCCGCTTCCCGCAGCCCTGGGCGGCGCTGTAGGGAACCATGGAGCCCGTTGCCGAATCCGAAGAGGTCACCAGCGCTTTCTTCGCCTGGTCCAGACTCTTTTCCTGCGAAGTAGTCATGAACGCCAGGTAAGCGCACTCCTGCGTTCCGGACCCCGCTCCGGACTGGGGTTCGAACGCCGCCTCCTGAATGAATCCCAGACGATTCAGGCCGCGCGCGTTCTCCGGCCAGGAGCCGGCGCCGAACTGAATGGAAACTGTCTTGCCCGCGGACCCGCTGGCTTCTTCGATAACGGTGTAGCCGCTGCCTACGCCGTTTTTTGTGCCGAGCGGAATCGAAAGCAAGGTGATGGTTGCGTTAGCCACGTAGCGGCGCGAATGCACCACGCTCTCCGGTCCGGCGCCGGCCTGTAGAATTCGATCGACGTCGAAGGGTTCGTGGAAAACTTTGGCGAAGAGAGGACTTCCCGCGAGTACCAGGATATGCCGTCGCGTTACGAACATACCTCAACATATCGGGGTAATCTTACAGGGTCGTCACGGGAACAAAACAATTCTGGTGTTTAATCTTACAAATCGATCAATTCACGACCGAACAGGTCGCCTGGGGTAGACCAGGAGCGGGCTGCGAGAGTAGTCGCACTTTGTTCGCCCATCGTCAGCGAGGCCAGTTCGCGGTAAAGGCGGAGGTACCGGCCCGTCACGTTTGGCCACCGGTAATCCTCGGCGGTTCGACGCGCTTCGGTAGTCTTACGGGCGCGCAGATCCGGCTGCTCCCGAATCATGCGAACGGATTGGGCGAAAGCCTCGCCGGTGGGCTCGCTCAACCACGCGTTCTCCATGTTGGCGTAGGAGATCACGCCGCCGCTATCGGGAGCGACGAGCGCCAGCCCGGCGGCCATCGCCTCCAGCGGTGCAATGCCGAAAGGCTCGCGTGGATTGGGATGCACGAAAGCGTCCGCATTTGCGTAATATTCGGCCAGAACATCGCGATCCCCGACATGGCCGAGAAATACCACGTTTTTCAGATGCCTCGATTCGCAAGCGGCGCGCAGGCTGCTGAGCAGAATCCCTTCCCCGGCGATGGCAAGCCGAAAGTTGCCTGTAAGAAGCTCCATCGTATCGAGCAACAGCGGCAGGTTTTTCTCCGGAGCGAGGCGCCCGGCATACAGAAGGACAGTCGTGTCGCGTTCCCCGCATACCCGTTCGATCAAACGCCGGCGGCCATCCACCGATCGGCGCGCGGGCGTGAAGCGGCCGCAATCGACTCCCATGGGCGCAACCCAGACGCCGCGCCTTACTTTGTGCCCGTGGGAGGCATCGATCAACTCGGCGGCCGTGTGCTCGGAAACCGTGATGTGGTGGTCAAACATGGGGAAGTACATCCACTTCATGTACCAATCCGAGAAGCACTTGCCCGCCGGGTGGCTCGTTATGTAGGCGGCGACGTTTTCGTCCATGCGCTCGTGGCTCACTCCCACTACGGTGGGCCGGACGCGAGTGCCGGGAAGTCGACGCGTGCGCAGCAATCCGGCCAGCAGGGGCATGGTGTACTTATCCGACACCTCCATCAGATCGGGACGTTCGCGGTTGACGATGCGCTGAATGGCCGTGTTGGGGAAAAGAAACCGGTGCGGATAAAGAATGCGGTATTCCGCATTGAGCGGTGCGCGCGGAGCCTGTATGTAATAGATGCGGCCGAAGCGCCCCACCTCCTCGACGCGGTCCATTTCACCCGGCACCACGAGGCGCATGTAGTGACCCTGGCGTTCCGATTCTTCGAGGAGCGCTTTATAGAAAGTACCGATGCCGCCCGAGGATTCGTGCCAGGAGTTGGTCACATGAAGCGTTTTCACGCTTCACGGCTCCGCAGCGAACGCCATGCCCACAGAGGTACGACGGCGATAAATCCGCCGATCATTCGCGGCATGGCGCGCAGATCGGCGGCGAGCGAGGCACAGCCCTTGCCCACCACCATGGTGCCGCGCCGCATGGCATAGACGTTGAACAGCGTCGAGAAAAAGGTGAATATCAGGGACGAAATAACGCTCGCCTTCAGGTGCGGCGTGTGACGCAGAAAGTGGACCATGAACTCAAGCGTATGGGAGAAAAGCGGCAACAGGAGCATGGCCGCCAGAGCGCCCTCCCATTCCGGCTCCACCTTGCCGAAGACTTGTGTGATGGCGCCATAGAAGCCCGACGTGATAGCGCGATAGACCCACTCGGCGAGCATGGCGCCCACGGCCGCCCGCCAGCCGGACCTGAGGTTCGCCAGCAGGAATATGATGCCTCTGATTAATGAACTGAAGAATGCCGCCTTCCAGTTCCACCTCCGAACCACAAGATCCACAGGGCGTGCGACCAGGCTGAGTAACGCGGTTGTGAGCGTCATGTCAGAGTATTGTGCCGATCTTAACGCTTTGTTCTTTTCAGTTCGATGTAGCTCTCGCAACATTTGTGAAATTAAATGTTGCGGGTGGACTCTGGCTGGTAGACATGCGGGCTATCAATCTCTTTGATCTTGAGAATTGGACCACCAAAGGATCGAGGTTCACAGCCTTCGATCGTCTTCCCGATGCGCGAGCCACCGGCCCTCAAGGGTTGACTCGCCCGGATGTCGCACGCGCTGTGGCAGCAGTCCTTTTGCCGGGCGTAACAAGAGACTCTATGCGTTGGGAAGTTGGGTTGTGATGTCCATCCACGTTCATATGCTCCTGCAGTCGCGTTTCGATCTGGATCCGCAGCTCGATTGAGGAGCAACGCACAATCCGCTATATCGAGCGGAACCCTGGTCGAGGAAGGTTTGTGCCGCGAATGCACTGAGTGGCCATTTTCGAGCGCAAATGCAAGCCAGAGATTTACTGAATTGTCCAGCCGCCGTCCACCATCAGAACATGGCCGACAACCATATCGGACATGGAACTGCTAAGAAATAAAACAGCTCCCACCAGATCCTCCGGTTGATTCCAGCGTCCCACCGGGAGCATCGTCTGGGTCGCCCATTCCTTATAACCGGGCCGTTCCAGAATCACCTTGCGCGAATCCGTCTCGGTGATGCAGGGCGCCACCACGTTCACGTTCACTCCCTGGCGGGACCATTCGAGAGACAGCGCGCGCGACAAATGATGCACGCCCGCCTTGGCCGCCGCGTATACAGATCGCGATTTAAATGCGATCACGCCGAAGTTCGATCCGATGTTGACGATTTTTCCGCCGCCCTGCGGAATCATCACGCGGGCTGCCGCCTGGCAGGCGAAGAAGACGCTCTTCAACGACGAGTCCATCGTCTTGTCGTATTCTTCCTCGGTGACATCCAGCGCGAGCGTATTGCCGGTCCAGCCCGCATTGTTGACCAGAATATCGATGCGACCGAAAGCCTCCGCCGCCTGGTCCATCAGAGCGCGCACCTGGGCGACATCCGATACATCGGTCTGGACAATGAGCGCCTTGCGGCCCAGGGCTTCGATCTCCGCCTTCACCGCGGCGATTTCCTCATTCCTCGGGCCAGGGTATTTCGCCAGCACCAGATGCGCACCCGCCTGCGCCAGCCCGAGTGCGATAGCTTTTCCAATTCCTTGCGACGCGCCGGTGACGATGGCGATCTTGTCTTTGAGTCCGAAACTCGAATAATCCGTCAAATAAGCCCCCGTAGAGTTCCACCAATATCGATGCTCGCGCCGGTGATGAATTTCGCCAGCGGCGAGGCGAGAAATACAACTGCATTCGCTACATCCTCGGGCTGTCCGATGCCCAGCGGGAGATAACGATCTTCGAGAAAGCGCTTCACCGCCGCGTCCCGATCCTCGACGCCGTAGTGCGTGACGAGCTGATCGACGATGCCGCCCGGGCGCGTCCACATGCGGGTCCATACCGGCCCCGGCAGCACGGTGTTAACGCGCACGGCGGGCGCATACTGCTTGGCCAGAGCCTTCGAAAGGTAGAGCAGGCCCGCTTTGCAAACTCCGTAATCCATCAGAGTCGGCTCGGGTTGCTTGGCGAGGTCGGATCCGGTATTGACCACGGCGGCGGATCCAATTTTCGCCATCCCCGGTATCAATGCGCGGCACATGCGGATACAGCCCATCAGGTTGATCTCGAAACTGCGCGCCCAGCGTTCGTCGGAGATGTCTTCGAAGGACGAGGAATCTCCCACGCCGAGATTGTTGATCAGTATATCGGGCTCTCTGCCGAAGGTCTTGAGCACATACGCGACAGCCTGGTCGACGCCCTCGGCGGTGGAGAGATCGGCCGCTACGACGCCGGTCCAGCGGTTCGCCTTCTCTTCCAGCACCGGCGCGTCTTTGTCGGACACGATGACGCTGGCGCCCTCCTGCGTGAGAAGATCCGCAACCGCTTCGCCTATGCCGTAGGCTCCCGCGTTGACAAATGCCAATTTTCCTTTGATTCGATAATCCATATAGCTACGGGTACCACTCCCTCACGGTCGCGGCTCTGCAAACTGGACATGCGGCTATCAGCCGCGTTCCTCGCAACGGCATCAGTGGGCTCTCCATTCCTGCGATAGTTTCTCGATCAGGTCGGTGGGTGGCGGCCCGTCGTGAACCACCACTCTGTATCGCAGGGTCAGGGGCGCGTCGGGATGAATCGTCACCGCGTCGAACGTCGTAATGGTTGGGCTCAGCATCCACAGACCGCGCGAATTATGCCAGCGTGTCGCCGGGTTCGAAGGATGGTCGATCACCGCCGCGCCCAGCACCTTGCCGTTGGCCAGCTGAATCGTGTAATCGTACCAGGGTTCGCTGGGCCAGTCCGACTCCGGATACGAATAATAGGGATCGGGCCGCGTGACCTTGCCCGCCGCGGTTGAATAATACGAATCGCCGTCCTTCCGCGCCTGCAAATCGAAACCCCCGAAGGCGGCGCGCTCAAGCTCGTAATCGACCACAGGCTTAACTGTGTAAGCCATGTCCATCACATATACGCCGTCGCGTTCGAAAGTGGTCACAGTATCCGATTCACCCGCCATGCGTCGATTGTCGACCAGCCAGTCGTTCTCAATCTGAATGGTGGCGCGCTGCGCATCGGCGCTCACCAGCTTCAGTTCGCGTGTTTGGATGAGCCTGCCCTCGCGCGGAGCGTAGGTTCCCCATGCCCAGAAATCGGCGCGCCGCACGTTGAAAGCTTTCAAGCGGATGGGTGGGCGGAGCGTTCGGCCCATAGACGACCGGCTCGTGAAACTCCGAGTTCATCCAGCCGAAAAAAATGCCGCGATGATGCGGATGATCGTTGGGCGCGATGTTCGTAATGCGTTCGCCGGAGGGTGTATTGACGGGATGGAAACAGGCCGTGCTGGGCGAGGTAAGCCCGATGTTCTCCGGCTTCTTCGTCATGTAATCCCAGACCACGCGGCCGTCCGGCGTCTTGAGCTCCATGCCGTATTCGACCGGCGAAAGCGTATAGGCCGAGGCTGCGCCCGCGCGATCGGGCATGGCCAGCGCGACCAGAACAACGGCAACTGCGCCGGCGGCAAGAACGGCAAAAATGCGCGTCAATGTCATAACTTCCCTCCCGTAGTTGTACCGCACGCGCTTATTTGCGCGGCTTGCCCCAGAAGATGAAAGTGCCGAATCTGGTGGCCGTAACGATGTCCATGTGGCCGTCTTTATTCAGGTCCGCCGCGAAGATATCCGAGCCTGCGCCGGATTGATTGTTAATCAGCTCGGGCACGAACTCGGCTCCGCCTGGCGCGTTTTTATTGCGCACCGTTCGGTACCAGTAAAGCACCGCGGGTCCGTAAGCGTCGGGATCCAGATAATCGTCGCGATGAGACCAGAAGCGTTTACCCACGATCAGGTCCGTGATGCCGTCGCCATCAACGTCCGCGAAGGCTGTGCCGTGCGGCTCCGAAAACGTTACGCCGCCGGCGTTCTTCGTGCCGAAATCGTCCATGATCATGTGCTGGACGAAGGAGATATTGCCCTGCGCGTCGCGCTTCTGTTCGAACCAGGCGACTCCGAAGCCATGCGCGTTCAGCGACGTCACCACGTCGTTCAGGCCATCGCCATTCACGTCGTAAACGCCCATCACGCTGCCGCCGACGCCATTGCGTCCATAGCGGCCGAAGGGCACGGGTGATATTTCCACGGCACCTTATCGGCGTCTTTGGCGGGCTGCTCCCACCAGCCGAACGCGTTGAGAATATCCATGCGGCCGTCGCCATTCACGTCGCCGACGCCTATGCCGTGCGCGTTGGCGTAGCCCTGCTCGGAAACGTTATGGACGAACCAGGGGCCGGTAGGATTAGCGGGGTCGGGCCGGGCATAGCGCACGTAACCTCCACCCGCATAGACCAGTTCCTGCTTGCCGTCGCCGAATAGATCGCGCAGTACGGCGATCTCGGAGGAGAACTCGGGCACGACCAGATACTTATCCCAGCGTCGCGCCTCGTTCTTCGGATTGACATAGAGCCAGACGCCCGTTGTTGGCGCCGTGAAATTGCAGTTGATGACATCCGCCCAACCGTCGCCGGTAAAGTCGCCGACATACTGCATCCACACGTCGCGCGTGTATTCGTCGGAGGGATTGGTGGCGATGGCGGCGTAGATTTCGCTGTGCTTCGTATAATCCGGCCCGTAGAAAACGTGCGGACCGGAGACCACATCCGTGATGCCATCGTGATTGATATCGGCGGCGCCCGCGCCCCAGGAATAATAGAAATCGCTCAGCTTCTGCTCGCGGAAGTGAGTGGACGTGACCTCCGGCTCGCGAACCTTGAGCGCAAGATTCTTGTACGCGACATCCTTGAAATGAACTGCGGCGGTTCCGCCCGCGAAGAGCGCGATGGGGCCGTAGCGCCCGATGTCATCCTCAGCTACTCCGCCGCCGGTCTCGCTGCCGTAGATATTCAGGAAAGCGCGTACGATGTTGGCATCGAGCAGGATCTCCACCTGATTCCATTGGCCCGCATTCAGGCCTGTTTCGGGACGTGGGATGGGCAGTTGCGGGGCGGGACCGCGTCCACGCCCACCGCCTCCACGTCCGCCCCGGCCTCCCGCGGCCGGCGCATTGGGATCGAGTGCGGGAGCGATGCGCATTTGACCGCCGCCGCGCCGCAGCCTTTCGTGCTTGATGATTTTCCCGTTGGCGTCGACCACGACCGCGTAGGATGCAAGACCGGTTTTCTGCTGTTCGGTAAGCGCTACGGGCGGCTCGTCGGGCGTGCGGTCGGCATCCGTGAGCGAGACGTAAACTCCCTTCATGCCGCCGTCGGGAGTCTTCTCGGCGCGCATTAATACGCCTGTCAGGCATCCGGTCGGGCATTGGAAGGATGCGAAGACGCCGACGTCCTGGAGGGATTTGTCGAGGACGAGCCAACCTCCGGCGGGACTCTTCGGAGTCCCGACGATCTCGCCGTTCTGCATGTGCCAATCGGCATTGCCGAAGGTGTGCCAGCCAGTCAACGAGGATCCCTGCACGGTCGCATCGGGATGGAACGTGGGGCCGCCCGCAAACATCAGAGCAGCAAGCACCAATGAACATGCGCCTATCAGGCGCGTTGCCGGGTGCTTGAAAAACGCGCCTCCAGCCATGTCGCTTCTTTGGCATGTTTGGCTCATTTCTTTGGTAAAGCAAATACTACGTAACCCTGATTTGCGCCCGTGGCCGCGCCGCCGCCAAATCCGCCCCGGCCGCGGTTCAACCCAAACGAAGGAGCCGGACCCGACCCCACCACCAGATATTCGCGCCCCTGCACTTCGTACATAGAAGGCAAGCCAATCAGACCGGCGGGCATTTTGTACGTCCATACTTCGTCGCCGTTATCCGCATCGAAGGCGCGCATCTTCCCATCTTTCGATGTTACGAACACCAGGCCCGTAGCCGTGACCACCATGCCGACGCGCTCTCCGCCCGCCAGCATACCGGTGTTCTTGCCACCTTCTTTGACCGCTTCCTCGTCCTCGCCGAGCGGCTTTCTCCATCGAATGGTTCCCTTGTTCAGGTCGTAGGCAACAATCTCCGACCAGGGCGGGCTGATGATGCCCTGCACCAGGCCGTATTCCGAGTAAAGGCGCTGCCTGGGCGCGTCAACTCCCTCGGGATAAGGAGGGCCCACGAACCGATTGTTAGCGCCATAACGGGCGCGCAGTTGTTGCTCGTTCAACGCGGGCGCAAGTCCACCAGGTGCGCCACCGTCGGCGACCACAGGACCGGTCATAGGCGGTCCCGCCGCGCCGCCGCGTCCGCCACCGCCCGCCAGAAATGTATAAATGGTATTCACCTCGGCCGCAGTCATATTCGGAAAGGCGGGCATTTGCCCCTTGCCGGATCGCACGATAATGCGCGAAATCCGCCAGCGTGACCCGTGCTGCGATGCCATTGAGAGCGGGAACATCGCCAGCTCCGGCCAGATTCGCGCCATGGCAGGACTGACAATTCTGCGTATATTCCGCGGGCGGCGCAGCGCCTCCACGCCCGCGCCCGGCGTTGTTCGGATTAGGCGCAACCTCGGTGCCCTGAATGTTGGTGATGGCCGGGTAGTCGGAGGTGGTCAGGAAAACCAGCCCTTTAGCCGGATCCGAAGCGGTTGCTCCGCGGTTATTACCTCCGCGCGCGCCGGGAATCTGCACCGTATCGTGCTTGTAACCGGGCGGCGTGAAGATGCCTTCGTTGCGCGCGCTGGCGATTCTGTCCTTCCACGACGCGCGCTCTTCCGGCGTCAGAAAATAGGGATTCACATCGTCCGGCGTCATCTTCTGCCGCGCGAACGGAGGAACCACGGTGGGGAACGGCTGCGTGGGCCAGGCTTGCTCTCCCGGCACGTCGCTCTTCGGCACAGGGCGCTCTTCGATGGGCCACAGCGGCTCGCCCGTAACGCGATTGAAGACATAGAGGAAGCCGGTCTTGCCGGCCTGCGCCACTGCGTCAACCGTTTGTCCATTATGCCGGACGGTGATCAGCTGCGGCGCCGAGCACGGATCCGAATCCCACAGATCGTGGTGAACTTCCTGGAAATGCCACAGCCGCTTTCCAGTACGCGCATCGAGGGCTACGAGGCTGTCGCCGAACAGGCCCATGCCGATGCGATCCGCGCCATACATGTCGTAGGTGGGCGAACCGAGCACTACGTACACGATGCCGCGTTTTTCATCGAGCGAAAGTTCGCCCCAATCGTTCACGCCGCCGATATATTTCCACGCGTCCTTCGGCCAGGTTTCGTAACCGAATTCGCCGGGATGCGGCACGGTATGGAAGTTCCAGACCAGCTTTGCCGGTGACCACGTCGTAAGCGCGAATATAGCCGGGAGGCGCGAGAAAATTCTCACCCGTCGACGATCCCGTGATGATCAGATTCTCAAACACGCGGCCGGGCGCGTCGCTCTTGATGCGCGCGACTTCTTCGGGAATGCGGTCGAGATCTTCTCTCATCTCGACCAGGCCATTCTTGCCGAAGCTCAGTATCGATTTGCCGGTGCGCGCGTCGATCTCCTCAAGGAAATGATTGATCTGGAAGATCAGCCGCCGGTCCTTGCGATCTTTGCTCTCCCAGTAATTGACGCCCAGCGTCGCAATGGAACTGAGGCCGGTATGGATCCAGATTTCTTTCCCGGTGGTGGCATCGAGAGCAATCAGCGAATTGTTCCGCCCGTAGACGTACATCACGTTGTCGACGATGATGGGGTTCATCGCCGAACTGCCGTTGAAGTAAGTCCAGGCTACCTGAAGATCCTTGACGTTGCTCTTCTTGATCTGGTCGAGCGCGGTGAACCGGGACGTATCCGGGCCCGCCCCCGTAATCCTTCCACGATTTGTGGTCCTGCGCGAATGCCAGTGAGCAGGTCAGGGCGGCGCAGAACACAAACACCGTGAGATTTTTCGCTGATGACATCATGATCCGCTTCCTCTTACTTCTTCGTTGACTTGAATGCACCTGGCTTACCCCAGAAGATAAACGTGCCGAAGCGGGTCGCAGTGACGATATCCATCGCGCCGTCGTGATTCAGATCGGCGGCATAAATATCGGAGCC
Organism: Terriglobia bacterium; assembly: GCA_963719785.1. Classification (GTDB taxonomy): domain Bacteria; phylum Acidobacteriota; class Terriglobia; order Bryobacterales; family Bryobacteraceae; genus BOG-234. The sequence goes on along the minus strand of CAVRCX010000007.1, from coordinate 652,932 downwards.
CGCGCCGGAGCGGTTGTGAATCAGCTCGGGCACGAATTCCGCGCCGCCGGGAGCGTTCTTATTACGCACTGTCCGGTACCAATAGAGAACGGCCGGCCCATATGGATCGGGATCGAGGTAATCGTCGCGATGCGACCAGTAGCGCTTGCCCACGATGAAATCCGGAATGCCGTCGCCATCCACATCGGCCATGGTGGTGCCATGTGGCTCGCTGAACGTCACCCCGCCCGCGTTCTTCGTCGAGTTATCGTCCATAATCATGTGCTCGACGAAGGAAATGTTCCCGGCTGAATCGCGCTTCTGCTCGAACCAGGCCATCCCGTATCCATGCACGTTCAGAACGGTGACCACGTCGGCCAGGCCGTCGCCATTGACGTCGTAGACGCCCATCACGCTGCCGCCCATAATATTGCGGCCATAGCGTGCGAAAGCCTGCGGATGATATTTCCAGGTCCCCGGCGCGCTGCCGGCGGGCGGCTGCTCCCACCATCCTTATGCAGTCGACGATATCCATGCGTCCGTCGCCGTTAATGTCGCCCACGCCGATACCGTGCGCCGTCCCGTAGCCCTCTTCCGAGACGTTGTGCACGATCCAGTTGCCGGTAGGATTGGCGGGATCGGGCTTGGCGTAGCGCACATAATTCTCGGCCATGTAAATCAATTCCGGCTTGCCGTCGCCATCGATATCGCGCACCATCCCTACTTCGGATTGATAGGCGGGCACTACCAGGTGCTTTTCCCAGCGGCGCGATTCGCCTTTTGGATTGACATAAAGCCAGACCCCAGGGTTACCCGAGAAACTGCAATTAATTACGTCGGGCCAGCCGTCGCCCGTGAAGTCGCCGACGAACTGCATCCAGTCGTCGCGCGGATAATCGTCGGACGGATTGGTGGTCAGCGCCAGATAGATTTCGCGGTGCGTAGTGTAATCGGGCCCGTAGAAAATGTGTGGGCCGGAGACGACATCCATCACGCCGTCGTGATTGAAATCGCCCGCGCCGGCGCCCCAGGAGTAATAGAAATCGCTCAGACGCTGCATGCGAAAGTGATTCGAAATCTGTTCCGGCTCGCGTTTCATCAGCGCGATGTCTTTGTACGACACATCTTTGAATTGGACCTCGCCGGTCCCGCCCGCGTAGAGTGCGATGGGGCCGTAATTACCGATCTCCGGATCGGCTACGCCGGCGCCGGTTTCGCCGCCTTCATTAAGGAAGGGCCGCACGATATTGGCGTCGAGAAATATTTCGATGCTGTTCCAGTCGCCGGCGCGCAGGCTGGAATCGGGGCGCGTTACGGGGAGCACGGGGCCAACCGCGCGCGGCGCCACGCCCGCCTCTGCCGCCACGGCCGGGAGCATTGGGATCGAGCGGCGGCGCGATACGCATTTGCCCACCGCCGGGGCGCAGCCGATCGCGCTTTATTTCATGGCCCTGCGCATCGAGCGTGAGGGCATACGACGCTACCTGGCCGCTAAAGGAAACGAACACACCCTTCATGCCGCCGTCGGCGGTCTTCTCAGCCCGCATGAGCAGCCCGCTCTGGCATCCGGGCGCGCACTTAAAGGAAGCGTAAAAGCCGACGTCCTGATAGGAATGGTCGAGCACCAGCCATCCGCCGCCGGGCTGCGCCGGAGTACCCGCGATCACGCCATTTTGCGCCTTCCAGGTGGCGTTGCCCAGGGTGTGCCAGCCGGTGAGGCCGGAGCCTTTGAATGTAGAGTCCGGATGAAACGAAGGCCCCGTGCCCGACAGGCGGGCGAAAACGGCGAGAGTAGCTGCCGCCAACAACAGAGCACGCTTACTGGGCATGGGTCTTACCTCTTCTCCTGAAACGGCCGAACAGCAGGCCAGATTCAGTCTATTACTAAAAGGAGCCGGCGGGTCGCCCCTTCCGCGCCGGGTAAATCGGGCGACCCGCTTATCGGCGTGGCGGCCCTACCATTGGAATCGCGCCACCAGTTGACCGTTGCGCGGCTGGAAGAACAAACTGCTGTATGGATTGATATACCCGAAACCCCCGGTTAACTGCCCGTTCGACGTGGTCGTGGCGGCGAAGGGGATTACTCGTGCGTTGGATTCGGCAGATAGGTCCTGTTGAAGATGTTGAAGAACTCCGCCCGCACCTGCAGGAAGTGGCCCTCTCCAAGGATATGGAATGTGCGCCCGAAGCTGATCTGCTCGCCCGGCCTCCGCTCAAAACGATAATCCGGATAGTAAGGCGATGCGTTACCGAACGTGCCCTGGGGAGCATCGCTCCAGGCCTTCGGATTAAGAACCAGCTGCTTGTTGGGATCGATGCAATGGCAATTAAGGTTCTCGATTGAATAGCGGCTGCCCCGGAACCCGGTTGAAATACGTGCTGAAACCGAGCACGTTCGACAGATTGTTCTGCGTCGTGGGCGACTGGATGGGGAGACCGCTTCCGTACTGAAACAGGCCGCCGAAGGTCCATCCCGCCACCACGTCGTTGACAATCTTATTTGTTGTGAACTTAGTCAGCTTCGGTACTTCGTAGTTGAATCCGGTAATGAAGATGAAGGGCTGATCGAAACTGGTAATCGATCGATTCAGGTTTTCATTCCAATAGTTCAGACTGCCCTGCAGCGTGCCAAGAGTCTTCGACCAGGTGAATGCGGCTGTCCCGCTGAGTCCCCAGGAGTATCGCTTGGTCACCTTGGTCTGCAGCGAGTCATACCAGCTTTTTCCGAGCGGCGCCCACTGTGCAGTCAACGCGCTCGCATACATCGGGTAGGGCCGAATACTCTGAAATACCGTCGCACTGGTGGGAAAGCCGGGATAGGGCGCGGTGAAACCCGCCGCTACCGCCTGGGCGGAATTCAGCGGAGACGTCAGCAGCGAAGTCAGGTTCGGCGCGCCGAGTGCCAGTCCGTGCGCAGCCAGAATCTGCGGCGTCACATAATTGAGGCTGGTTCCGGTGCTGGCGGTTTCCCACACACCGGTGTTCCCCACGAAGTTGGCTTCCACCAGCAGATCGCGGCTGATTTCGCGCTGCACGCCGAGGCTCCACTCGCTGATTCGGGGAGGCCTGCCGGCGTTCGGATCGAAGTAATATTGCGGTGCGGTAGTAGTGCCGGGGGTCGGCAAAATCCCCGGAGTCAGGTTCAGGGCCGTGAGCAGCGCGGGATTATATTGCAGCCCCGTGCCAAGAACGGCACCGGCCTGGCCGAATGCCGGGGAGTTGAACGTCAACACGTTCCAGCCGATGCCGACGGTGCCTGCGCCATTCTGATTGGTGACATAACCGTAACCGGCAAGCTGTCCGTATGCAATGCCCCAACCGGCGCGGATAACGGTCTTCGGAGCCACCTGCCACGCCGCGCCGATGCGCGGGCCAATGGCGTAGGGATAACCGTGCGAGAAAAGGCAATTGCAGCGGCCGGTTCCATAACCCTCGAACTGGATGGCTCCGGGCAGGTTTCCGGCAGACGGGTTCGGTGTGTGCGGCGCGAACTCGTCGTTGCGGTAGTAGATTTCGTGTCCCTGCGATTGATAATCCCAGCGCAACCCATATTCAAGGGTAAGCTTGGGAGTGATTTTCCAGCTATCCTGGATATAGGCCGCATAGGTAGGCCGCCTCCACTCTGGCTCCTCTACCGGATTGACGGTGGCCGAATCGACCTGCCCCAGCATAAAGCTCGCCAGCGGAAGGCCGATCGTTCCCGATCCTACCGTAGTCTTGTTCAGGTAGGGAAGTCCCGTTTCGTTGGCCGAGAAATTGAAGACTCCGGTCGATCCGCGGGAATTATCGTCGATCCAGATATCCAGAGCGTACTGGCCGCCGACCTTGAAGGTGTGGCTGCCGCGAATCCAGGTCAGGTTCGCCACTGCGGTTTGTTTGTCGTTGTAATAGTGATCGGCATTCGTCGGGCCGAAACCGCTCGAACTATCGACGACTCCGCCATAGGTCGAGTTCAGAGTGGCGAGTCGCGGAAAGCCGTTCACAGCTCCGCCCACCAGCCCCAGATTCTGTACGGCATTGTAGGTAAGAACGCTGGCGGGTGAACTGTCCGGGTTGAGATAGCGTACATACCCGGCGCCCGCATGCAGGATCAGCGTCGGCGAAAGCACGTCGTCTAAATTGAGCCGCGTAGTATACGAATAGATTTGCTGGTCCCGGATGGCGGTAACCGGCGCGGGCAGACCGTCCGCGGAGCTGTATTGGTGAATCCGTTCCTCCGATTCGTAAAAAGACAGCCGGGCATTCTTGTTCAGCACCTGATCCAGCTTTAAGCCCGGAATCTTGGAGCGCTTGGGGGTCAAAGCGTTCTGATTCCAGTTATTGACCACCTGGTTCGGGTAGGTGGGCTGAGGAACCAGAGCCATCACCTTCACGGCGACGGGATCCAGACGGCTGAACGGAATTACGTCGTTCGGGAACATATCGCGGACTACGTTGCCGTTCACCGTACGCGTGGTGGCCGGATCGTAAATCCCCTGATTTACGATGGGCCGCCCCAGCGCGTCGGTGCCAACGGTGGCGTTCCCCGTGGCCGTGAGTATCGCGCTGAAGTCGCCCATGCGCTCCGCCGGAGTGGGCATGTTACCGAGTTGGCCGCTGCTCGAAGCTTCGTTGATGAACTCCTCCATGTTGAGGAAGAAGAACGTCTTGTCCCGGCCGTTGTATACCTTCGGGATCCAGACGGGGCCCCCGAAGGAACCTCCGAAATCGTTTTTCCGGCTTTCCGGATTGATGGCCGTGAAGGGTCTGGCGGCGTTCAAATCCTCGTTGACGAAGTATTCGTAGAGCGAGCCGTGCCACTGGTTAGAGCCCGAGCGGGAAGTAAAATTTACCAGACCTCCCATGATCTGTCCGAACTCCGGAGCGAAGTTGCTGGTCTGCAGAGTGAACTCCTCGATCTGCTCGACCGACGCCTGGGTTTCGTTAGCTCGGGCATTGGCGTTGCCGCTGGTCGAGTCCTGGCCGTCCAGATAGACGCGGAAGGTGGCGCCGGCGAATCCATTAACCGCCGCGTTGCCGTTCGGCGAGGAAGGGCCTCCAACCCCAACCGTCTGCTGCACGCCGGGGGATAGTATCAGAAACGCCAGCGGATCGCGCGCGGCGCCCGTCGCCCCGCCACCGCCGCCGAAATTCAGCGGCAGCGCATTAATAGTGTCTCCCGTGACGTTCTGGTCCTGCTCGGCATTCTCCGTCTTAAGAAGCGGCGCTTCACCCGTCACCGATACCGATTCTGAAGTAGCTCCTATCGTCAAAGTGACATTGATTCGGGCCGTCTCGGCGACCTGAACAATGATTCCGTTTTCGGTAACCTTCTTGAACCCGGGCGCCTCAACGGTGATGCTGTAGGCGCCAGCTGGCAATGAGGGCGCGGTGTAATCGCCGGCTGAGGTCGTAACCGTCTTTGCAACAGCGCCCGTAGCTGCATTCGTGACAGTGACGCTGGCGCCGGGCACCACAGCACCGGCAGGGTCAAGCACGGTTCCCGTGATGGTCCCGCGGTCGGTCTGCGCGAAAAGGGCGGCTGAACTCAGAACAAGAAATGAAATAATAGTTAGTAATCGCACAAAGGCCTCCAAAGCTGAAACTGGCTTCTTCCGGAAGTATGTGCGTCCGAATCGCGGGAAGATAGTTAATTACGGTGAATTCAGCCACGTTACCGCTACCGTTACGTTACATGGAGCCGGCCGAGCCCCTATACGTACCTTATCCGATTGCTACGCCATGCGATAAACTGTGAGTCGCTAAGGGGACCATCATGACGGTTTTACCATTGCCCACGCCGGCAACGTCGTCGTGGGGAGACGAGGTTCAGGCCGGTCTTGAGCGTATTCTGAACTCCGAGACTTTCAGGAAGACGCCCAGTTTGCGGCATCTTCTCGACTACGTTGTAACGAAGACGGCGCAGGGTCATGCCGAGCAGATCAAAGAATCCATCATCGCCATCGACGTCTTTTCGCGGCGCGAAGATTTCGACGGCCGCATCGACAATATCGTGCGGGTACAGGCTTCGCGTCTCCGCAAGCTGCTGGAAACGTATTACGCGGAAGAAGGCAAGGACGACAAAATCCACTTCTCCATTCCCAAAGGCAGCTACGTTCCATTGATTGAGTTGAGAGAGGAGGTCGTCCGGCCCCCCATTCGGTTGTCGATCCCTGAGGCGACCGCAGTGCCCAGGGCCGAACCGCATCCGAACGCCCGCAACCGCTGGCCGCTCGGCATAGCAGTCGCTTTTCTGATGGGCATCGCCGTGACCCTGCTCGCCCTCGGTCTGGGAACGCACCGCAGCGGCGCGGAAACGCAGGACGCCATTCCGGCTCCTGTGAGCGACATCTGGAAGGGAATCTTCGATCCGGGAACGAAGGTGATTGCGGCATATACGAACCCCGCGTTCCTCCGTCTCGGGCACGGACAACCGTTTATGCTCATGAGGTATAACGGACCCTTGAGCGCACCCGACGGAGCGGAGATCGAACCCGGACTCAACGATCCTTACTTTGACCGCCAGTTTCTGCCCAGGGGACAGAAACTGTACTTCACCGAAGGCTGGACGGGCACCGGGGAGGTGCTCGCCGTCAACAGGCTCACGCTGCTGAGCACTGAATTTCATAACCCGCTCAGTGTGATGCCGAGCCGCTCGCTCAGCCTTCGCGACATGCATGGGGCGAACGTCGTTTTTCTCGGATCTCCGGGTCTCAACGGGGCGCTGGCGCAACTGGGAATGGCGGCTACGCCTTTTTATGAAACTATGGATGGCCACATTATTGTGCGTCAGCCTCACGCCGGCGAGCCCTCGTCCTATGCCAACCTCGTGAATGAAACAACCAGGGAAGTGATGGCGACCTACGCGCTCTTCAGCGTTTTGCCGGGTATGGACAATGGGCGCACCGTAGTTACGTCCGCCGGCCTGGGCACGTCCGCGACCTGGTCGGGAATCGATTTCGCGACAAACGCCGCCGGCGCCGCCCAACTCGAGAGCGCCCTGAAAGCCGCCAATGGCGGGAAAATGCCGCGCTTTTATCAAGCCATCGTTCGTGCGGAAATGATCAAAGGGACGGCCTCGAATCCATCGCTGGTGACGGTTCGCGTAGTGCCACCGGCCCATTAAAAGTTCAGCGCCGGGACATGCGGCTACCGGCCGCGTCTGTCCGGTATGGGTAAACGCGGCTGATAGCCGCCCACTCTGTCTTCCGTGCAAGCTGGGACGGTTAGCGCCAGCGGAACCAGGGGCGGGAGGAGCGTCAATCCGACCCGCGCAATACGTTGCCGCTCCTGGTCCCGATGAACCGGCGAAAGCGCCTGTTCCACAGCTGAGAGCGTACGCTACAGATGCAGAGCGCTATTTCCCCAGCTTCGCGATCACGGACACCACAGAAGGGACGTCGAAAGTGCCGTTATAGTGGCGCCCGTTGAAGAAGAAAGACGGCGTGCCGTCGACTCCCGCCGCTTCGCCTTCCTTTTCCTCGGCCTTAACGCGGCTGGCGTATTTGTGGCCGTCTACCTCCGCGGTAAAGCGCTTCATGTCGAGGTGGAGCTGCTCGGCATAGCCCATCACGCGTTTGCGCGAGAGGTCGGGGAAACCGGCGTACAGCAGATCGTGCATCTCCCAGAACTTGCCCTGCGCTTGCGCGGCCAGTGCGACTTCGGCGCCGAACTCCGCGTCCGTATGGTCGTCGAGCGGGAACTGTTTAAACACCAGCCGCACATCGTTGGGGAACAGACTCAGAATCTTCTTCGTCTCGGCGACTGCCTTGGAACAATAGGGGCATTGGAAATCGGAAAACTCGACGATGGTGATGCGCGCCTTATCGGGCCCGCGCACGGGATCTCCCGCGGTGGAAATAGTCACCGGGTCTTCCAGCACCGGCGGAGGCTCCCCGGCAATCTTTTTCAGATCGGCGCGGATGAACTCGGTATCCTTGCCATCGCCGACATCCTTCACTACCGCCGCCGCCAACTTGCGGCTGATCGCGCAGGTGGGATCTTTGACGCGGCACTCGGCCATCTTCATGGAGCACCCGCATGCGCATCCCTTCGGATTGCATCAGGCGCAGGGCGGTTGCTTACGCGCGCCGGTCAGATTTTTCCAATCCACGCCGGGCGGATCGGTCACAGCCTGCCATGTTGCCTGTCCCAGACATAAGACGGCAACGAAGAACGGAAGCACCATTTTGCGAAGCATCACCTTCTTATCTTCGCAAATTCAGGTGCGTGTGGCGGCCCACAGGCGCAGCTATTTGGCGCAGATCGTCCTTCGGCTGTTTCTCAAACGCTTATGGATCAACAGTAGGTCGAACCCGACGTGGTCAGGTGATTGCATCTTCATAAGGCGAATCCCGAGGGGGATTCAGTGGGGTAAATACCATGTCAGAAGTAAGAGTCGAAAAGCGGCCAATGCCGGCCGCGCCGATGTTTCCCGTCGGCCGGTTCTTTGGCATGAATCCGTTCACTATGATGCGGGAGTTCACCGAGGAAATGGACAACATTTTCAAAGGAAACATCCCTGCCATCCCGGCTGCTCCTGAAGTCTGGGCCCCTAAGGTTGACGTCCAGCGCTGCAATGGCGATCTGGTCGTAACCGCGGAACTGCCTGGATTGAAGAAGGAAGAAGTAAAAGTCGAAATGACCGAAGAGGCTCTGGTCCTTACGGGCGAGCGCAAACTCGAGCACAAAGAGGATCACGAGGGATACCACCGGTATGAGAGGAGCTACGGTAAGTTCTATCGCTCCATTCCGCTTCCGGAAGGTGTCAAGACCGAAGCGGCAAAGGCCGAGTTGACTGACGGCGTTCTGAAGATTACCGTGCCCGTGGCGGAAGCGAAGAAAGCCGCCCGTCAGATTCCGGTCGGAGAACCTGCTGAAAAGCCTGTCGCCGCGTGAAGAAGTACGGTCGCGGTTCGGTAACGGCCTTACCGAGCCGCGACTGGCTTTGGCCTGATCCCGAAGGGCGCTGGCGGGCATATAATAAGTCCGCATGAAAAACTCCGTGAAGTTCGCTTATTGCCTCGCTGCATCGGCGTGCCTCTTTTTCTGGATCGCCACGATATCTGCCCAAACCCCTAAACCGAAACACATCAACCGCGCCATCGAACTCCTCGAACAAGGCCAGCCCATCTATTACACGGGATCGCACAGCGGCACCAACGGCACCTTCGAGCAGGGCAAAGAAGACGCCGCCACGTGGGCCGATTACATCAGCTATGACATGGAGGCTGCGCCCTACGATATCGCCGGTCTCACCGCATATATGAAGGGACTGGCTGCGGCGGGTCCCACGCGGACGGGGCATCATACCCCTGCTGTCATCGTGAACGTGCCCGTGCGGGGCACCGACGAAGCCACCGTGCGCGCCAACTCCTGGATGTTCGAGCAGGTGCTCGCCGCCGGCGTCCACGGTATCCTCCTTTGCCATGCGACGACGGCCGGCGCGGTGCGGGCTTTTGTGGAAGCCGTGCGTTATCCCAACCGGGAGCAGGGCGTCGGCCAGAATGGTTTGCAGGACGGCGTGCGGGGCGCGCATGGTGCGGACACCGCGGCCAAAATCTGGGGCATCTCGACGGCGGATTACTTGAAGAAGGCGGATGTCTGGCCCCTCAATCCGAACGGCGAACTTATGCTCGGCGTGAAGATCGAGGATAAGTATGGATATGCCCACATGGAAGAGATCGTAAGGGTCCCGGGCATTTCATTTGGAGAAGGCGGCCCTGGCGATATGGCGCTCTCGTTTGGCTTCGCCAGTCAAACCGACGCGCGGGCGAAAGAAGTTCAGGACAACATCTTCCACGCCGCCAAAGGCCAGCATCTTTATTGGCTGGGAGTGGGCGGGGGCAGGGGAGGGAACCTCGAAGCCGCCATCGAGTCCACCATTAAGGAAGGCCACATGATCGGATCGGGCGAAGAGATCGCGGCGGCCGGCCGGAAATTCACCAAACGCCCACCGCCGTATTAATCTTGCTCAGATTCCGCTGAACCTATAGCTGCGTGAGGGTCCAAAATGCGAATTTTTCGATACATCGTTCTCGTCGCCGTCTGTGCCGGCGCAGCCCCTGCTCAAAGCCTGAACTGCGATCTGAAATCCTATAAATCCCAGGAAGGCCTCACCGCCAACCTCCGCGACTCCGCCCTCGAACTGCAATGGTTGGGAGAACGCGGCGAGCAACTGCGCGCCAGCTTCACCATTCGCGACGGCCAACCGGTGGTGCATGAACTGGCCGCCCGCAAAGCCGGTGCGGCATGGGTGATCCTCGCGCGCGATGTCACCCCCGAATTCCAGGTGACCACTGGTAAGCGCCGCCTGTCCGGTCAGCAAGTCCCACCCCTCAAACAACTCGGCATCTACACCCCCGACGTGATCGAGCGCGAAAAATGGAATGCCTTCTGGGACGCCCCGCTGAGTATTCCAGGCGCCGCCGGATCCAATCAGGCCATCGACCTGCCGCGCAAGCCGGAAGAAGTGCACCGCGCCTGGGCCACGTTTCATGCCACCGGCTGCGAAGTGAAATCGGACGGCGCGCGCATCGAGGTCACGTTTCCCGGCGTCGACCTCGGCATCTTCCACGGCCGCCTGCAATACACGGCGTATCGCGGAGTGAATCTGCTGCGCCAGGAAACCATCGCCCAAACCGACGAGCCCTCTGTTGCTTACAAATATGTTGCCGGCCTCAAGGGCTTCCGCATTAACGACGACACGCGCTTGATGTGGCGCGATACCGCGCGCGCCTGGCAGGATTACGAATTCGGCGGCGCACCCAACACCGACGCAGTGGCATTGAAAGCGCGCAACCGCCTGGCCATCGTGGAGGAAAAAGGCGGTTCAGTAGCGTTCTTCCCACCCTCCCATAAATTCTTCTTCTCGCGCGAAATGGAAACCAACCTCGGCTACGTGTATTACCGCAAGGACGATGCGCAGTCCTTCGCGGTAGGCGTGCGCCAGGCGGATCGCGAGGAGGGTTTCAAGCCCTACGGAGTTTCCGACGCCGTCTGGAAACATCGCGTCTCCGAATCGCGCGAAGAGTTAGACAATTTCGCGCTCTATAATGCGCCTCCCGGTACGTGGCAGCGCATGCCAGTCTATTTCTATCTGAGTCCGGAAAGCGGCCTTGCCACACAGCAGGACGTGATGGCCTTTACGCATGACGACGTGTATAAGCCTATGCCAGGGTTCAAGGTGCTGGTGAGCCACTTCCATTTCCATCTCAATGAAGAACTCACCGACCAGGGCTCCCTCGACTACCGGCCCGCCTGGGTTTCCGTATTCCGCGCCCTGGGAATCAACATCGCAATTCTGGCCGACTTTCATTCCGATTCGCATCCGGGCGATACCGGCAAGATCCGCCTCGACGAGCAGAAAGTTTATTTCCAGGGTTCGGAAAGGCTCTCCGACCGCAACTTCCTCGTGATTCCCGGCGAAGAGCCCGATGCCAATTTCGGCGGCCACTATATGTTCGTGTTTCCGCAGCCGCTCTACTTCACGCACGTGATGGCCGGGCGCCGCAATCCCGCCCCCGCGCAGCCGTTCCTGGAAAATATTCCGGGCTATGGCAAGGTCTACCACACGGCCACCGCGGCCAATGAATTCGACCTCCTTAAAGAGGAGCACGGCCTGGTGTGGCAGACTCATCCGCGCACCAAGAGTTCCGCCGGTTATCCCGACGCCGTCAAAGAGAAAGACTTCTTCGTGAGTAATCAATACCTGGGCGCATCGTTCCAGTCGTTGCCGGTGGATCAATCCGAGAAGCGTTTATGCGAAGCCCGCTGCCTGGGACTTCTGGACGACATGAATAACTGGACCGGCCCGCGCTACATGATCGCGGAAGGTGACACCTATACCAAGTATCCGGACGACGAGACCTTCCCACAATTAGTGGTGAACTACGTTAAGCTTGACCGAGTACCGAAGTTCAGCGACGGCTGGTCGCCCGTGCTGAACGCCATGCGCGCCGGCGATTTCTTCGTAACCAGCGGCGAAGTGTTGTTACGCAACTGGAGTCTGGAAGGAACCGGGCCGCAGCGTTTCTACAACGCCGAAGTCGAATGGACGTTCCCGCCCGAGTTCGCCGAACTGGTATGGGGCGACGGCAAGACCACGGACCGGAAGATCATCCCGCTGACCGACCTGGCGGCGATGACCAGCCATAAATTCCACGTGCCGTTCGATCCGGCGGGCAAGAAGTGGGTGCGCTTCGCGGTCTGGGATTCCGCCGGCAACGGAGCCTTCACCCAGCCCATCCACCTCAACTGATAATGTGGAACAGGCGCTTCCGCCTGTTCTTTGCCCAGGCTTCGCGACCCACCAACGCCAGTGAAAACGAGGTGGGGCAGATTTCCGATCTGCCCTCTCTTGCTCACGAAATAATCCCCTTACGCACCGCGTAAAGGATCAGTTCCGGAACCCCATGCAGATTCAATTTCTGCAGAATATTTCCCCGATGTGTATCCACTGTATAAACGCTGAGGTGCAGAATATTCGCGACCTCTTTATTTGTCTTTCCCTCCGCCAATAGCTGCAGAATCTCCCGCTCGCGAGGAGTCAGCAGATCGTAACTATCCTCCACCTGCTTATCGCGCAGCTGCCGAACATAATCGTCGAGCAGCATCTTACTGATCACCGGGCTGAAGAACGATTTTCCCTCGGCCACGGATCGGATCGCCCGAATCAAATCCGCCTCGGCCGAGTTCTTGAGGATATAACCGCGCGCTCCGGCCTTTAAGGCCCGCAGCACATACCCCTCGTCGGCATGCATGCTCAGAATCACCACCTGCGAGGAAGGCTCTGTCGAAGCAATCTGCCGTGTAGCTTCGATACCATTCAACTCCGGCATCCCGATATCGAGCACGGCGACATCGGGATGGTGCTTCGCGACCAATTCCACCGCCTCCCGGCCATCGCTGGCTTCGGCCACGACCTTGAAATCCGGCTGCTGTTCAAGCAGAAGTTTGATGCCCGATCGAATGATCGTATGGTCGTCGGCCAGCAGAATGCGGATTTGTGCCAGGATCGGAGCCTCGCTGGCAGAATACCGCACTCTCCCGGGGGAGTTGCTAAGCTCGATGCAGATGTGCTCGGCGCAGACTCCCGAGGCCTCGAAAGTGACAAGGAGTGAGTAAATGAAAATAAAAGTCACGAGCATATATGTCGACGACCAGGATAAGGCCCTGCGCTTCTATACCGATGTCCTGGGTTTTACCAAAAAGACCGATTTCAGTCAGGGTCCGTACCGTTGGCTGACGGTGGCCCCGGACGAAGACCCGAACGGTACGGAGCTCCAGTTGGCTCTTAACAACAACCCCGCGGCCAAAGCGTATCAGGAGGCGATCTTTCAGCAGGGCCAGCCTGCGGTCATGTTCTTCACCGACGACGTTCATGGCGACTATGAGCGGATCAGGGCCCGCGGCGCCGAGTTCACCATGCCGCCCACCGGCGTGACCGGCTCAACCATCGCCATGCTGAAGGACACCTGCGGCAACCTCATTCAGATCACACAGCTGGCACGCTACTGAAGCGAACAAGGTGACCACTCGCGAGCAGCGTTCTGAAGCAATCGAATCGCGATCGTCGGTATGGTCATGTGACCAGATGGTATTCTGGGTAAACAGATGCCCGATCTCGTCATCAACGCCACGGAGTTCAAGGCCAAATGCCTTGCCATCCTCGACGACGTGGATACCAACGGCACCACGGTCACGGTCACGAAACGCGGGCATCCGGTGGCCACCATCAAACCAGCGAGGAACAAATCCTGGAAGCCCCTCAAAGGATTGCTGGCCGGCAAGGTCAAGATCCCGGACGAAATCCTCGATGCCGACAGGTCCGATCTTTGGGACGCCGCCCGCGGCGAATAAGTACAGAAATTGTGCTTCGATACCTGCTCGACACCAATGTGGTGATCCGGCGACTGACCGAGCCGAAAAAGCTCTCCCGCGAACAGACGCGAATCCTCGACGATCTTGAGCGCACCGGACAGCCTTTCGCCATCAGTGCCATTACATTACTTGAGATTGCTGTCCTGCACGACGATCGGAGCGGAAGAATTACAGGCGATCCAGACCAGGTCCTGCATGCGCTCGATCATCCGCTCTGCCGGATACTTCCTTTCACGATTGAAGTGGCCGCGGAGGTTTCTGCTATCGGAGGGACTCTTCGAGATCCCGCCGACCGGGCCATAGTGGCGACAGCGCGCGTCCACCGGTTGAAACTCCTCACGTCGGACGAACGGATTATCGATTCAGGACTCATCACGGTGATCGACTGACGCTGGCGATCGGCCGACCCGTCACTGGCGCTGTTGCAGAATGCGCCGGATATTCCTTAGCCCGTGCAGAACGGCAACAATCTCGACCGGCGTAGTATCTGGCCGGTACACAACGGCATAGTTCGGATAGCGAGTGAGCGTCCAGAAGCGGAGGGACCGACCCGTCGGTCGAAGGCGAACATGGCCGCGTAGCGGATCCGCAGCGACAAACGCACAAGCGTTGTAAATCGCCTGCTCTGCGCGGTCGGCGGCAGGCTCGTTATTGTCCGCGATGTACGACCAGATCTCGAAAATGTCCGCTTTAGCAAGAGACGTAAGAGCATATATGCTCATCTCCTGGCCAAACGCCAGTCGTCTTTCATCGCCTGAATTTCACGACGGGCTTGTTCACCGTCGATCAACTCCCCTCGCTCGGCTTGCAGATAGCCCTCTTCGATATGAGCCGCCAGCGCGAGGCGATCCTCATCGGTCCAGCTCTCCTCGGCATCCTGAGCTTCGAGCGCGCACCGCAACACATCCTCAGCGTCGGAATAGCCACCGCTCGAAAGGCGCTTGTTGATAAGCATTTCAAGGTCGGGCGGGACGTTTAATTGCATTGCGGTTCTGCGGCTCCCGGTTCCATCAGAGCCGTTCCAGCCATCCGCCACGATCACAACTTTCTTCCGTTCAAAACAAAGACCTTATCCCCGCCCCGCCCAAATCCCGCATCGTCCCCATGTGCTAATGGGCTCAGATGACAGCCACACGCCCAGCACGCCTCAATTTCGTCCGCCAAATCCCGCCTGCAACGAGGCATGCAAAATCGACAAAGCAGAGCCAACTGCCCGAGCTAACCCGAACAAAACAAACAAAAACTATCCTCGCAAATTGGGACTCAGGGTCCCAATTCGGTCACTTTTCAGGCCGCTCCGGCCCAATCCATCCGGCCAGCCATGATAACCTTGAGATTCCGTGTATTGCCGTTAATATGTCCGCTCGCGTGAGCGAAGCCTTCGTCTTGCAAACCTACCCTTTCAAAGAAGGCGATCTCATCGTCAGTTTCCTGACCCGCGATCTGGGCAAGCTGCGGGGCGTTGCGCGCCGCGCCAGACGGCCGAAAAGTGGTTTTGGCTCCTCGCTGGAGCGCCTTTCGCACATAAGAATGTCTTATTTTCAGCGCGAGAATCGCGAACTGGTAAACGTCGACTCCTGCGAGCTGCTGCAGTCGCAGTTTTCCCTTTTGAACGATTTCCCCGCCGCCTGCGCCCTCGATTTCTTCGCCGAAGTTTCCGAACAGCTGCTCCCGCCCGCCGAGCCCAACGAGAAATACTTTCGCCTCCTCACTGCCGTCCTCGACTATCTGCGCTCCGGCGATCCCGGCGCCGTCTGGCGCTCCGTCACGTACTTCAGCACCTGGACCGTGCGTCTCGCCGGTCTGCTCCCCGATCTCGACGCCTGCCTCGGCTGCGCCTCACCCCTGGCTGGCCAACGCGCGTACTTCAGCCGGCCGCACGCCGGCCTTTATTGCAACGATTGCCGCCGGGCTCTCGACCTCCGTAATACCTGGGAACTCGACCAGGATTCGCGCGCCCTGGCGCAGGAAATCCTCCGCACGCCCATCGCGCAGTTGGCCGAACGCGCCTGGGCGCAATCGACGGCCGCCAATCTGCGCCGCTTCCTCGCGCAACAACTCGAAACCCAAATCGAGAGAAAATTGATTACCTTCCCGGTTCTCGAAGCTGCCGCCTAACCGCCATGCCCGATCTAAAAATACCCACGTTTCAGGAGAACGTCTTCAGACTGAAGAAGTACTGGAGCGATCGCGGCTGCATCGTGCAGGAGCCTTACGACGTGGAGGTCGGCGCCGGCACTTCATGCCCGGAAACTTTCCTCCGCGCTCTCGGTCCTGCGCCGTATCGCACCGCTTATGTACAGCCCAGCCGCCGTCCCGCCGACGGACGCTACGGCGACAACCCCAATCGCCTGTATAAGCACATGCAGCTGCAGGTGATTCTGAAACCCACGCCCGCCGACGTGATCGAGCAGTACATGGGCAGCCTCGAAGCCATCGGAATCGACCTCCGCAAGCACGATCTCAAGCTTGAGGAAGACAACTGGGAGAATCCTTCGCTGGGCGCATGGGGCGTCGGCTGGCAGGTGATGCTCGATGGCCTCGAGATCACGCAGTTCACTTACTTCCAGCAATGCGGTGGAATCGATCTGGATCTGGTCCCTGCCGAGATCACGTATGGCCTCGAACGCCTGACCGCGTTTCTGCAGGGTGTCGACAGCGTGTACGACATCGAGTGGACGCCCGGCGTGAAGTATCGCGACGTGCGTTACAAGGACGAATTGCAGTACTCGGTTTATAACTTCGAACTGGCGCATGTGCCCACGCTGTGGAAGCTTTTCGAAATCCACGAAGCGGAAGCCAGACGCCTCCTCGATCTCTATAAGGATTCCGAAGAAAAGTCGCGCTTCCCCTTACTCCCCACCTATGATCACGTGTTGAAGTGCAGCAATCTCTTCAATACGCTGGATGCGAGGGGGGCCATCAGCGTAACGGAACGAGTAGGAGTAATCGGCCGCATCCGCCGCCTGGCCGTGGCCGTAGCCGAATCGTGGATTGAGCAATCCGGAGCTGCCCAATGAACTTCCTCCTTGAGGTAGGCTGTGAAGAAATTCCCGACTGGATGCTTGCCGGCGCCTTGTCTCACCTGAGCGATGCCATAGGCGGAGTCATCGCCCAAAACAAACTGGGCGAAGCAACCCTGCGGACCGACGCCACTCCTCGTCGCCTCGTCGTCCGCGCTGAAGGCCTGATCGCGCAACAACCCGACACCGAAGAGCGCGTCTGGGGACCAGCGAAATCCGCCCCGCCCGCAGCCGTCGCCGGATTCGCCAAAAAACAAGGCCTGGCCGTTGAACAACTCGAAATTCTCTCTGACGGCAAAGCGGAAAAATACAGCTATATTCGCAAAACCCCGGGCCGCCGCGCCATAGACATCCTGGCAGAATCCATCCCCAGCCTGATCCTGAAAACTCCTTTCCCCAAAACCATGTACTGGCCCGGCAAAGGAGGCCCGCGCTTCATCCGCCCCATCCGCTGGATCGTAGCCCTTCTCGGCGACGACGTCATCGCCTTCGAAATCGCCGGAGTCCAATCGGGCCGCGAATCGAGCGGACACCGCAAACTGGGCGCCAACCGCTTCCCGGTCACATACGAGAACTTCGAACAGCAACTGCGCGAGAACTTCGTCATCCTCTCCGCCGAAGAACGCCGCAACCGTATCCGCGCCGTCCCCACCAAATACCGCTGCGACAAACCGCTCCTCGAAACCCTGGTCAACCTCACCGAATGGCCCACCCCCATCACCGGAACTTTCGACCCCGAATTCCTCGATCTGCCCAAAGAAGTTCTCATCACCGTGATGCGCTACCACCAGAAATACTTCTCCGTGGACGCGCCCGACGGCAATCTGGCCAACCAGTTCGTAGCCGTGACCAACACCGACGGAGATCCCGAAGGCCTGATCCGCCACGGCAATGAGCGTGTGTTGCGCGCCCGCTTCAACGATGCGCGCTTTTTCTGGAACGCCGATCAAAAAAAGAAACTCGCCGGTCGCGTGCAGGATCTGGCCAACGTAACCTTCCAGGCGAAGCTCGGAAGCTATCTCGATAAGACCGAGCGGATGGTCGCCCTTGTCGCCGAACTTGGAGGCGACGCCAACGCCCAGCGCGCGGCGCTGCTGTCGAAGGCCGATCTGACCACTGAACTCGTCAAGGAACTGACCGAACTCCAGGGCATTATCGGAGGCCTCTACGCGCGCGCCCAGGGCGAACCCGAAGAAGTGGCCATCGCGATCTACGATCACTACCGGCCCGCCAGCATGGAAGATCCGATTCCCTCCACGCGAGCGGGCCAGCTCCTCTCCATAGCCGATAAACTCGACACCCTCCAGGGCTGTTTCAAAGTCGGCCTGATCCCCAGTGGGTCGAAGGATCCCTTCGCGCTCCGCCGAGCCGCCCAGGGCATCGTAAGAATCCTCGTAGAAGCCAACCTCCGCATCAATGTGCGACAGGCTGGTTTGTTCAAGGAGCCGCCTGCCGTTTCTGAGTTTTTCCTCGATCGAGTCCGCTACTACTTCCGCGAAATTAAGGGCTTCGCCTACGACGAAGTCAACGCCGTGCTGGCTTCGGGTTGGGACGATCTCGTCGATGTCCAGGAGCGCCTCACCGCCCTCCGCGAAGTGCGTCCCACCGAAGACTTCGAACCCGTAGCCGCTGGCTTCAAGCGGATCAAAAATATCCTCCGCCAGGCCGGCATCGAAGGGACACCGGGACCCATCGATTCCGCGCTTCTCGAAAACGGTCCGGAAAAAACTCTATACGATTCCGTGATAGACGCGAAGGCCCGCCTGGCGACACTGCCCTATCGAGGCAAACTCGAAGGCGTCGCCGCCATGCGCCCTGCCATCGATCTCTTCTTCGACAAAGTTATGGTGAACGTGCCCGACCCGGCCGTTCGCCACAATCGGCTCACGCTGCTCCACACCATGCTGGCCGAATTTTCAACCATAGCCGATTTTTCCGAAATCGTAACTTCTTCAACATCCTCTCAGGAGAACAAATGAGCAAAAACGTTTATTCCTTCGGCGGCGGCACTGCCGACGGCGACGGCAAGATGAAAGATGTGCTCGGCGGCAAGGGCGCCGGGCTGGCCGAGATGTCGCGCGCCGGGCTGCCAGTGCCCGCCGGCTTCACCATCGCCACACAGGTCTGTAACGCTTACTTCGACAGCGGGAAACAGATCCCGGAAGCCGTCCAGGCCGAAATCGATAAGGCTCTCACCAAGCTCGAAAAGCAGATGGGACAGAAGCTCGGCGACGCCTCGAATCCGCTGCTGCTCAGCGTGCGCTCGGGCGCGAAGTTCTCCATGCCCGGCATGATGAACACCATCCTCAACCTGGGCCTGAACGACACGACCACGGCTGGCCTCGCCGCCAAGAGCGGTAACGAGCGCTTCGCCTACGATTGCTATCGCCGCTTTATCCAGATGTTCGGCGAAGTCGCGCTCGAGATCGAGATGGAGAAGTTCGACCACATCTTCGATACCCGCAAGGCCAAAATCAAAACCAAGCTCGATACCGACCTCAAGGCCGAAGATCTGAAGGCCATCATCGCCGATTACAAAAAGCTGGTGCAGAAGGAAACGAAGAAGCCCTTCCCCGAAGATCCCCGCGAACAGCTCAACCTCGCCGTGGGCGCCGTGTTCGGCTCCTGGTGGAATCCCAAGGCCGCCTACTATCGCCGCATGGAAAAGATTCCCGACGATATTGGCACCGCCGCTAACGTGCAGGCCATGGTCTTCGGCAACATGGGCGACGATTCCGGCACCGGCGTCGGTTTCACGCGCGATCCCGGTTCCGGCGAGAAGGTATTCTACGGCGAGTTCCTGATGAACGCGCAGGGCGAGGACGTGGTTGCCGGCATCCGCACGCCGCTGCCCATCTCCGAACTCGAAGCGGTGTCGCCCGAAGCCTTCGCGCAGCTTAAAGAGATCACCACCAACCTCGAAAAGCACTACAAAGACATGCAGGATTTCGAGTTCACCATTCAGGAGAAGAAGCTCTACATGCTTCAGACCCGCAATGGCAAACGCACCGGTCCCGCCGCCGTCCGCATCGCCGTCGACATGGTGGAAGAGGGCATGATCAACAAGGCGGAGGCCATCCTTCGTGTGGCGCCTTCACAGCTCGACCAACTGCTGCACCCCGTCTTCGATGCGAAGACTCTCAAGGATCTGGTCAAACTCACCACCGGTATCTCCGCATCGCCTGGAGCCGCCGTGGGCCGCGTGGCATTCTCCGCTGAAGACGCCGTCGAAATGTCCGCGCATGGGCCGGTGCTGCTGGTCCGCAAAGAAACTACGCCTGACGACATCCACGGCATGGACGTGGCCAAAGGCATCCTCACCGCTATCGGCGGTAAGTCGAGCCACGCGGCTGTGGTCGCGCGCGGCATGGGTCGGCCTTGCGTGGTCGGCGCCGGCGAAATTCGCATCGATGAAGCGAAGAAAATCTTCACCGCGCAGGTCGGCGGCAAAGCGGTCGTCATTAAAGAAGGCGATTTTATTTCGCTCGACGGCACCACCGGCGACGTTTATCAGGGCCACGCGAAAACCGTCGAGCCCAATCTGGAACACGATTTCATCGGTAAGTTCATGGGCTGGACCGATGAGTTTCGTGGCAAGTTCGGTGTGCGCGCCAATGCCGATATTCCGCGCGATGCCATCGTGGCCCGCCGCTTTGGAGCCGAAGGCATCGGCCTTTGCCGCACCGAGCATATGTTCTTCGCCGAAGACCGTCTGCCCTTCGTCCAGCAAATGATTCTGGCGCGCGACGAAAAATCCCGCCGCAAAGCGCTTCTCAAACTCCTGCCCATGCAGCGCTCCGATTTCGCCGGGCTTTTCAAGGCTATGGACGGCTTCCCCGTCGTCATCCGCACGCTCGACCCGCCGCTCCACGAATTCCTGCCCAAGCGGGAAAACCTGATGGTGGATGTCGCCCTGCTGCCCCATGCCGACATCAAGATGAAGAAGGAAATGTCGGCGAAGTACTCGATTGAAGTCAAGGATCTGAAGAAGGGCCTTCCCGAACTTCTGCATCGCGTGGAAGAGTTGCATGAATTCAATCCCATGCTGGGACATCGCGGCTGCCGCCTCGGCGTCACTTATCCGGAGATCACCGAGATGCAGGCCCGCGCCATCTTCGAAGCCGCCGTGCAGGTTTCGAAAAAAGGTATCAAGGTGCTGCCCGAAATCATGATCCCGCTGATCGGTTCGGTGGAGGAATTCAACAACCAGAAGAAAATTGTGGATCGCGTGGCTGAGGAGGTCTTTACCAAGGCAGGCCAGACTGTCCACTATATGGTGGGCACCATGATCGAAATTCCACGCGCCGCGTTGACTGCCGACCGCGTGGCCAAAGAAGCCGAGTTCTTCTCCTTCGGCACCAACGATCTGACCCAGACCACGATGGGCCTGTCGCGCGACGACTATACGAAATTCCAGAAGGAGTACGAAAGGGAGAAGATTTTCAAGGCCGATCCTTTCGCCGTGCTCGATCAGGAAGGCGTGGGCAAGCTGGTCGAGATGGCCGTGAAAGCCGGCCGCGGTGCCCGCAAGACTCTCGAAGTCGGCATTTGCGGCGAGCATGGCGGCGAGCCGAGTTCGGTGCAGTTCTGCCATAAGATCGGCATGGACTACGTCTCCTGTTCGCCCTATCGCGTGCCCATCGCCAGGCTGGCCGCCGCGCAGGGTGCTATCTCCGGTGATAAGTCCGAGGCCAGTCGAACAGCATAGCTTATCCAGACGGTAGGCCTTGGTTAACTGTCGGTAACATTGACGCAGCGCCGATCTTGGGGAATCATAAATACAGACCGGCGCTGCACATGCTTAAACACATATCGAAGTTTCTCTCGGACGATCAGGGTCAGGATTTAATCGAATACACGCTTTTGCTGGCGTTTGTGTGTCTGTCCTGCGCCATCATCTTTAATGACGCCGGCACAAGCGTAGCTACTGTCTGGAAAGACGCGAACAAAACTCTTAGCAATGCGGTTGTTGCCGCCAGTTGATTACCCTTCGATGTAGCTCTACTGGCAGGATTGACGACACCACCTCTTGAGGTAGACCATATAAGCGATGGCACCATTATCGATCAAGCCTCTTTCGAGTTTCCTGAAAGGCGACGATGGCCAGGATCTGATCGAGTACACGCTGCTGATCGCATTTATTTGCCTCGCTTCTGCCCTTTTGATCAGCGGCTCCGGCGCTACCAGCACCAGCACCATCTGGAAAGTCGTGAATAACACTCTGGGCACCGCCCAGAGTGCAGCAAGCTAAGACCAGCGAGCTAAGGAATGTGGGCCAGGCGCTTCCGCCTGTCCATCTCACCCGCCATCACCTGGGCATGATTCAGGACCGCCACCAGCGACACCCCGCCAAGCGTATTGCCTAAGAGCGTCGGCAACATGTATCCAGTCAGATAAGCCAGCCACGATACAGCGCCGGTCATCACCAGGAAGAGCGCCTCAATCGATCCCGCGATGATGTGCGTGAAGCCTCCCAGCGCCACCATATACGTCATGATTACGATCAAAGGAATCTGGCCATTGTCGATGGCCGCGCGCATCCACACAAGCATTGCGATCAGCCACCCGGCGAATATGCCGCGCAGCATCGCCTGCGCCGGAGTGACCGCCAGCGTCTCCCGTGCAATCTGCGCGAAAGTGTCCCGCACATGCGGTGGGAAGGCGGATGTATTGCCCAGCACCCAGGCGACAATATGCGCCCCCACAAGGTTGGCAAATAGTACGATCGCCCAGAGCCGCAGCATCTGCACGAAGGCCAGCCACGATCGCCGCGCCAGCACCGGCAACACCGCAGTCAGGGTGTTTTCCGTAAAGAGCTGCTGACGGCCGATGATGACAATCAGAAATCCGAATGAGTAGCCCAGCTTGGCGATCAGCGGCCTCCACGGCGCATCGGGCAAATGGCCGCGTAATAAACCCTCGGCAATGAACGAGAAGCCCATGGAGAGTCCGGCGGCGAGCCCTGAACTGGCCAGTGCCGAGATCGAACGTTCCAGCTCCGTATCGCCATCGTGCCGCACCGCCTCATGCACGACATGGGCTTTTACGGACGTTCGCTGTTCGACTTCTTCCTTCTCCCGCTCGGTCAGTTCGGGGACAACCAGCTCTTCCTCTTGCGTTCCCTCGGGCATCGCAGTGAGAGGAGCAATTGGGCTTCCCTTGATTCAGTTCCGCTATTCGCCCCCGCGTCCGGATGCGCTGAGGTTATAAAGCGCGTCAAGGTCTTCGCGGAAATTCTCGAGCACCTGTTTGCGCCGCACCTTCATCGTGGCTGTTACTTCACCGTGCTCTATCGAGAACTCGCGATAAACCACGCGGAACCTTTTCACCTGCTCAAAAGGGGCCAGTTGTTTATTGATCCGGTTCACGATCTTCTGCACTTCAGCGATTACCGGGGGCGCCTCATGCAACGGAACGCCGCTTTCTTTGGCGCCTGAGATGGTTTCAGCCACCGGCACATGGATCGTGAAGAGAGCGACCAGGTGCGGCAGGCGGTCGCCAGCGAGGATCACTTGATTGATCAACGGTTCGAACTTGAACATGGTCTCGACGCGCGCCGGGAAGATCTTTTTGCCGTTGGAAGAGACAATCAGCTCCTTCTTGCGGCCCGTGATGTAAATGTAGCCCTCGGAATCGATGGTCCCGATGTCGCCCGTGTGCAGCCAGCCATCGCGCAGCAGTTCCGCCGTCGCTTCCGGATCCTTGTAATAGCCCTTCGAGAGGCAAGCGCCGCGGATCAGCAATTCGCCCTCTTCGCCGACGCGGAACTCAACTCCCGGCAAGGCCTTCCCGATGCTTCCCGGCTTGGGCGCGTCGAGCGGATTGAGAGCGGTGACGCCGCCTTCGGTAAGTCCGAAGCCTTCGATGAGAGGCATGCCGACCGCTTCATAGAATTCCGCCAGATCGGCGCCCAGAGGAGCTGCGCCTGAAGCGGCCACGCGCAATCGTCCACCAAAGCGCTCGCGGATTTTACTGAAGATGGCCTTGTGAGCGATCTTCAGCGGCAGGCTGATCCGCCAGGGAATGTTCTTGCCGCGGCGTTTGTATTTGGCCGCGCCCAGCCCCAGCGCCACCGCTCCAAAGAACGCCTTCTGGGCCAGCGGCGACTTCTTCAGGACCTCAGTGCGAATGCTGGTATAAATCCGCTCCCATACGCGCGGCGGCGCCAGAAAAAACGTGGGCCTGACCGCCTTGATCTCGCCGGGGAGCTTGCTGAGGCTTTCGGCAAACGACACTGCGCAGCCGTTAAAAATCGGAAGAAGTTCCACTACGACGCGCTGCGCGATGTGGGCCGACGGCAAAAACGCCACGGTAATGTCGTCGGGGGAAAGCGGCAGCACGGCAGGCCCCATGTTGAGATTGGCGATGAGAGCGCCGTGTGTCACCATCACCATCTTGGGATCGCCGGTGGCGCCCGACGTCAGATAAAGAATCGCGTTATCGGCAGGCGCGACATCAGCGGTGTACCTGCCGTGACGCCGTAGTTGTTCGAGCGAAATGGCGCCCTCGGCTTCACCCGTCAGCAGAATGATGTGCTCGACCGGAGCATCCTTCAACTTCGCGAACATCTTCGGGTCTTCGACGAACAGAGCTTTCGCATCCGCCCGCGTCATGGTGCCCTTCAACTCTTCGGGTGGATAGCTGGGATAGAGCGCCGCAGCTACCGACCCGTTCATGAGAATGCCCTGATCGGCCAGATAAAACTCGGCGCGCGTCTCCGAGCAAAGGGCCACGTGATCGCCGCCGCCGATGCCGAGCGCGAGCAATCCGCCGGCGATCTCCTCGGCCGCCTGAAGATACTGGTTCCAGGTCCACGTGTGCAGGTCCTTGCCGAGCGGTTGGCGCAGAGCGAGCCGGTCGCCATACTGTTGCGCGGCGTGGCGCAGAAGTTGCGGGATGGTCGCGGGCGGTGTCATATTCGGATCCGTTCTACAGTTTCTCCCACCAGTTCGCCTACGCGCTCCTCAAGCATTTCGGTGAGCCGCGCGCGGTCGTGCAGCTTCATTCCCATGGTCTCGATCGGGTCGCCCACATGCAGTTCGATCGTCCCTGAACGTACCATAGCCGAATGCATAGGCAATATCTTTCGCGTGTTGACGAGGCCGATGGGCACCGCCGGGACCTGCGCCTTAATGGCAATGTAGGCGGCCCCTTCCTTGAAGGGCTGTAAACGCGGTTCACGCCCGCCTTCGGGAAACAGCAGCAGTGAGACGCCGTGTTCGGCAATCAGCCGTGCTCCTGCCGACATGGCTTTGACCGAAGCCCGCGGATCGTCCCGCACCACCGGCAGATGCCCGGCGCGCCGCAGGTGCCAGCCGAGAAAAGGAATCGCATACAGGCCATGCTTGGCAAAGAAGCGAAACTGCAGCGGGACCGCGCTCAATACGGCCGGCGTGTCCATATAGCTGGCGTGATTCGACACCAGCACGTAGCTGCGATTCGGATCGAGTTTCTCAATCCCGTAGGTTTCGCAGCGTATACCGCCGCAGGCCAGCAGGATGCGCGACCAAAGCCGGGCGACGCGGTGCTGTGTGGCGCCGCCGCGGTCCCATAGCGAGCAGATCATGGAGATTGTGCCCATCAGGATAGTCGCGAGGACGATCGCCGGAGCCGAGAATAGCAGCGCGCGCAGTTTCCACATTACGAATGATGTGTGTCTTGTAGACTGGTTGGAGAACCGGAAGGAGTCATCATGAAGAAAACCCAATATCTCGCAATTGCCAGTGTACTTCTGTTCGGGTGCGTTTCCGCCTCCGCGCAGAAGAAAGGCGACGCAGCCAAGGGCAAGGAAGTTTTCGATCAGTGCAGTGTTTGCCACAACGCGGACAGCGCCGATCGCAAAATGGGTCCCGGCCTGAAAGGGCTGTTCAAGAAAGGCAAGCTGGAATCGAATGGCAAACCCGCCAACGATGCCAATGTGCTGGAGAAGATCAACGAGGGCGGCAATGGCATGCCGGCCTACAAGGACACGCTGTCAGACGAGGAAAAGGCCAATCTGATCGCGTATCTGAAGACGCTGTAAAACGAAGAACAAAATGGACAGGCTCGACCACCGGCACCGACGACCGTAGCGCCTTATCCTGGATAAAACTGGTCTATACGTCGTTGTACCGGGTCAAGCCTGTCCCTCATTACTTGCTTTGGGCGACTTCGATGGCCTTCTTCAGGATCACATCTTCCGAAGGCTTTTTCACGGCCGGGATCGGTTCCGGTGCGCTGTCGTCGTCGGAATCGCCGATTGCGGGCTCCGCTTCGCCCACCAGGTCGTCTGGCGTCACACCATTGTCCTGAATGGACTTTCCTTCCGGCGTGTAATATTTCGCGACGGAGAGTATAATGGCGCTGCCATCGTCCATGGTGATGGGCTGGCGGATGGACGCATCCCCATAACTGTGCTCGCCCACTACGGTGGCGCGCTTATCTCCTTGCAGCGCTGCGGCGGCTACTTCGGCGGCGGAGGCCGTACCGCGATTCGTCAGAACCACCAGCGGCAGAGCCGTCACATCCTTATTCTCGACCGCCGTGTACTCTTTGCGCGGGTATTTCTGGCCCTGCACGTAAGTGATCAGGCCTTTCGAGAGGAACAGATTGGCGAGGTCCACGCCTTCCTGCGGGTCGCCTTCCGCGCAATAACGCAGATCGAGAATCAGCTTCTTTGCGCCCTGCTTCTGCAGCGTAGTAACGGCGGTGGAAATTTCCTTCACCATGCCGTTGGTCAGGGTATCGGCTTTGATGTAGCCAATCTCGCCCGGCAGCATCTTCGATTCGACCGGCGGATAGGCGACAACCGCACGCGTCATCGTCAGTTTCTGCGGCTCCGGCTTGCGGCGCAGTACCGAAAGATCGATGGTCGAGCCCGGTTCGCCGCGCAGCAGCAGATTGGCGTAAGCGAGCGGCATATCGCGCGTCGCGATACCCTTGACGGATTCGATGAAGTCCCCCGTGGTGAGCCCCGCTTTATCGGCCGGAGAATTCGGCACCACCGAAACGATGGTGATGTAGCCGAACTTCTTCGCCAGCACCATGCCCAGGCCACCTTTATAGGTGTCGAAATTCTTCAGATATTCCTTGTACTGGTTGGCATTCAGGTAGCTGGCGTAGGGGTCGATCGACTCCAGCATGCCGGTCATCGCGCCCAGCGTGACACTGCTCATGTCGGGCTCTTCGACGTACTCGCTCTTGATCCGGGAGAGCACTTCCGAATACACGGAGAGGTGCTTATAGACGTTATTGCTGGCTGTAGCGTCTTCTGCGGGAGCGCCCTTGCTCACCACACCGCCGAGCAGCAGCAGCGCTACCAGGCAGGTGGAGGACATGACAACAACAAACTTGGCACGGGTGTTCATATATAAGGTTTGACGCGCAGCCCCCGCGAATCGGTGCGGCCCCGCTATTTCAAATTTTTGCTATTTCGATTATAGACCGTCGCGAAGAACTGCACGACGACCAGTACCAGAAAGCCAATTCCCCAGAGCTCGAAGGCCAGACTGCCAGGATCGCCGCCAGATTGCCGCACGCCCCGGACGGAAAGCCCGCCGATCAGCCCGACGAGGAGCCAGGCGGCCAGCAGAATCAGCATTGGCGCGCGCCGCCACATGGTCTTGAGCCACGCTGCGAACTGGCCACTTTGGCGAACCGGAGCATCCTCGTAAGCTCCGATTACCACGCGGCCCAGCGTTTCGGCACGAATATAGTTGGCCAGTTGGCCCGTCTCGTAGAAGCGATTGGCGAGGGCCAGAACGTCGGGCGCATCGAGCCCGCCGGGGATCAGATTTACCGGTACCCTTCCGGAATCGGTCAACTGCGCGGCATTGTTCAGGACGGTTTCGGCGCCTGTCCTTGCCTCGTGGCCAATCCGCGCCAACAATGCTCGAACCTCATTCTGCACGGGCTGCAGCGCAGGCTCGCGCAGAACCGAATCGGCCGACTCGGGATTGAGGCGCACCCACTCGGATACGGCGTGTAACGCACGGGGAATGTCATGGGCCGCGATCGCTGCGCCAGCAGCCCGAATCAACGCATCGGAGAATTCTGGCGCGGGACGTTCGGCGCCAAGGTGCGACGCACCCAGAAGGTTCTGAATGGAAGGCGTGGCGAGGTTCGCCAGCAGTGTACCGATGCTGTCGGCGCTGGGATTCGCAACGTGCGCAGGCCGGGCGTGGCCCTCGGCATTCGGCAAAGCCGGAATCGGCGGCTGTGACGCGACACCAGTGATATCCACTGCAATCCCAGCAACCATTGCATCATAAATTCACCCGGCGCGTGTAAACTGGATTTCCATGTCGCGGATGCTTGAGGAAATCCGGCAGCAGCCGGAGATACTGGCGCGAACCCTGTCTTCCGAACTACGGAAGATCGAGAAATTTCGCGCTCTGATGGATCGGCGGAAGCCTCGACTCGTGGTGCTGGCGGCGCGCGGCACCTCGGATAACGCCGCACAGTTCGGACGCTACCTGATTGAGATCACCACGGGAATTCCCGTGTCCCTGGCCGCGCCTTCGATCCACACCCTTTACGATGCCCGGCTGAACTACAAGGAAGCCCTGGTGATTGCCATCTCGCAGTCGGGCGAATCCACCGACACCAACATAGTGCTGGAGCATGCGCGCAAGGCGGGCGCCGCGACGGTGGGGATTACCAATGAACCGAAAAGCGCGCTCGCGGGGCTGGCGGAACACGTGTTTCTGGTGCGCGCGGGACGGGAGAAAAGCGTGGCGGCCACCAAGACCTATACCGGTCAGTTGATGGTGCTCTATCTGGTTGCGTACGCGCTGGGCGCGAAGATCCGTCTGGCGGACCTGCAGGCGATCCCGGATCTCGCCGCCACCGCCCTGACCCTCGATAAAGAAGTCGCGGCACTGGCGGAACGCTACCGCTTCATGCACCATGCGGTGGTGGTGGGGCGCGGCCTGAACTATTCGAATGCGTTCGAATTTGCGCTGAAGATGATGGAGACCTGCTACGTGGTGGCGGAACGGTTCTCCACGGCTGATTTTCTGCACGGCCCTATCGCCATGGTGGAACCGCACTTTCCTGTATTCCTGTTTGCGCCTTCGGGACCGACGTGGGTTTCCATGCAGGAGATGCTGACTACTTTGCGCGACCTGAAAGCGGAGACCGTTGTGATCACCGACCGGCGCAATCCTCCGGCGGCCAATCTGGCGCCTCGCGTGATTTCGGTGCCGGCTAGAATCGCCGAGCTCTATACGCCGATCCCATACATCATCCCGGCGCAGTTATTCGCCGCGGCGCTGGCAATGGAAAAGAATCTCGATCCGGATCGGCCCAGGTCTCTGAGCAAGGTCACGCGAACTTTGTGATCCAGCCCTGATAATGGATTTTGCAGCGGCGCCGATCTTACATCCTGCAACGCCTCCGCGTACTGATTCACCGGCGCGTACGTTCCCGTGTGACGGCCGCGGGCGCACTCTTCGTGCTGGCTATGGGACTCACCGGCGCGGGCGCTTTCCTTTCGGCCAACAATCTTCTTTTCCTGATTTTCTCGGCCATGCTGGCGCTGTTGCTGGTTTCGGGTTTTCTCAGTCGGTTGGTTCTCTCCGGCCTCGAATTGGAATTATTGCTGCCGGAGCACGTCTCGGCGCGCATGCCCTCGCCGGCGCGAGTGAAGATACGCAATCTCAAGCGCCTGACCCCCTCATTTTCGATCGAGCTGGCCGGGCGTCGCGACCCGATTACGGCGATGCCCTCCATCCTCAAGGGACCCGTATATTTCCCCCTGGTACCCGGCGGCGCCGTGATTGAAGCCGGTATCCATGTCACCTTCCCCAGACGCGGCCGGCATCGCGAAAATCTGTTTGTGATCTCGACGCGTTTTCCTTTCGGCTTTCTGCGCAAAACGACCACGGTGTCGCTGCGCCGCGAAACTATCGTCTATCCTTCGCTCGAGGCGCAGCCGGACGCGGAAGTGCTGCTCGCCGACATCGCCGGAGAGATCGAAACCAACTTCCGCGGCACCGGGCTCGACTTCTATCGCATACGCCCCTATGAGACGACCGACAGCGCGCGCATGGTGGATTGGAAAAGCACCGCGCATACCGGCAACCTGCAGGTCCGCGAGTTCTCCCGGGAACGTCAGCGCACCGTGGAAATCTATCTGGATCGCCGCGTGCCGCCAGGCGGAAACGATTGGTTCGAGGGTGCGGTGGAGCGCTGCGCCTTTCTGGCCTGGCAACTGTCCGAACGGGAAATCGATCTGTGGTTTCGCTCGCAGCGCTTCTCCTGCGCGATTCCAGAGGGCGGCGAGGTCTACGATGTGCTCCGGTACCTGGCGCTGGTGGAGCCGGTTGGATACTTCGCGGATCAACCGCCGGAGCCGCCCTTCGACCCATCGAGCGTGCGCATCGTCTTCAGCGTACAGCCGGGTGAGTTCGCGAGCGAGGGCTGGATCGCGGCCCAGACCTGACCACTGGCGCAGACGCCTGGTCAGTCTTATCCTGGAAAAGTCGGTCTGGTCGTCTGCGCACCGGGTCGAAACCTTTTCCGCTTTCGATGCGACAATAAGTTTGTGCGAACTTGTATCCTGCTCCTGTTATCGATTGTCCCGGCTTTTGCCCAGCAGGCGCTGACGATCGATAAGCTCGTCGAGTTCATCACCTCTTCGATCCAGCAAAAACTCCCCGATAAAGAGGTCGCGGCAGGAGTGGCGGGCATTCGCCTCACCCAGAAGCTGGAAGACGGCACTATTGAAGAACTGCAGAAGAAGGGCGCGGGTCCCAGAACCGTAGCCGCGCTCACCCACCTGGCCGATCAATCCGCGAAATTACCCGCCGCCGGAACTCCGGTTGCGCTCGCGCCCAAAGTAGTGTCGACCGGTCCGCCGCCCCCTTCCGCGGAGGATCAGGAACGAATCCTGCGGCAGGTGCAGGAATACGCGCTCGGCTACGTGACATCGCTGCCCGACTTTCTGTGTCTCGAGGTGACGCGGCGCTCCGTCGATTTGCACGCGCAGGCGGGTTCGCCAAACGCCTGGTCGCCTTCCGACCGCCTGGCGGAGAAGCTGAGCTTTGTGGATCACAAAGAGAATTACGAGACGCTCACCCACAACGACAATGCCATGATCGGCAAGTCCTGGGAGGCCGTGGGTGGAGCGCTTTCGCGGGGCGATTGGGCATCGCTTCTGAACGTGATTTTCGATCCCCGCACGCGTACCGAATTCAGCTGGAAGCGATGGGGCAATCTGGATGGGAAGCTTTATCACGTCTATCAGTACCGCATCGATGAGGAGCATTCCAGCCTGACCATCGAGCATGATCGCAAGGAGAAGGTGACCCCGCCTTATCACGGCGAGATCTTCGTGCCGGCGACCGGTCCGCAGGCGGGCAATATCTTCTGGCGGATCACGGTTGAGCCCGAGATGCCTCCGAGCTTTCCGATTCAGGATATTCATGAGGTTTTGAAATACGGCTATGCGGAGATCAGCGGCCAGAGCTTTCTGCTGCCGCTGGGCGCCGATGTGACCATGCGCACGGGCCGCATGGCCAGCAGGAACGAGATCGATTTCCGGAAGTATCAGAAATATTCGGCCGATACTTCTATCACGTTCGATTCTTCGGACGACGATTCGCCTAAGAAATAAGTCCCAAGTCGCGAACTGGTTCCCTGCGGTACAGTCGGAAGAGGGACCCGTCACCCATGCTCCCCGGCGCGCCGGTTGAATCACGATCGCTTTCGGACGTTCACAACACCGTTCCCATCAACCACGTAACGTTCTGGAAGCGCATGCTGGCTTTCGCCGGTCCCGCCTATCTGGTCAGCGTCGGTTACATGGATCCCGGCAACTGGGCGACCGATCTGCAAGGTGGCGCGGAGTTCGGCTACCGGCTGCTGTGGGTGCTGGTGATGTCGAACGGCATGGCCGTGCTGCTGCAAACCCTGGGCGCGCGGCTCGGCATCGTCACCGGACGCGATCTGGCGCAGGCCTGCCGGGCGGAGTATCCACGGCCCGTCAATCTGGCTCTCTGGCTGCTCTGCGAAATCGCCATCGTGGCCTGCGACCTGGCCGAAGTGCTGGGCGCCGCCATCGCGCTCAATCTCCTGTTCCACATCCCTTTGCTGC
Organism: Terriglobia bacterium; assembly: GCA_963719785.1. Classification (GTDB taxonomy): domain Bacteria; phylum Acidobacteriota; class Terriglobia; order Bryobacterales; family Bryobacteraceae; genus BOG-234. The sequence goes on along the minus strand of CAVRCX010000007.1, from coordinate 620,994 downwards.
TGGCGGTAGCGCTTACGGCGCTCGACACTCTTCTGGTGCTATGGCTGCAGAAATTCGGCATACGCTACCTCGAAGCGGTGGTGCTGGGACTGATCGTGGTGATCGCCATCTGTTTTTCAGCGGAAATCTTCATGGCAAAGCCGGATTTTCTGGCAGTCACGGCCGGCATCATCCCATGGATCGATAATCGCAGTCTCTACGTTGCGGTCGCCATGCTGGGCGCGACCGTGATGCCGCACAATCTGTACCTGCATTCGGCGCTGGTGCAGACGCGGCGCATCGGACACAGCGTGGAAGAGAAACGCACCGCCTGCAAGTACAACCTGATCGACAGCGTAGTGGCGTTGAATGGCGCCATGTTCATCAACGCGGCGATTCTGATTCTGGCAGGCGCGGTATTTTTCGTCCACCACCAGGATGTGACGGAAATCTCGCAGGCCTATCTGTTGCTGGCCCCGCTGCTGACTACGGTAGTCGCGAGCAAGCTGTTCGGGATCGCGCTGTTCTGCTCCGGGCAATCCTCCACACTGACCGGTACCATGGCCGGGCAGATCATCATGGAAGGATTCCTTAATATCCGCATACAGCCGTGGCTGCGGAGGCTGGTTACGCGCCTGCTGGCCATTGTTCCAGCGTTTACGGTAATCTGGCTCAACGGCAACGGGGGAACGCTCAAGCTGCTGATCCTCAGCCAGGTGGTGCTGAATCTGCAACTCCCGTTCGCCATTGTCCCGTTGCTGCACTTCACTAACGATTCACAGCGCATGGGCATTTTCGCCAGCGGACGGCTGCTGCGGCTGGGCGGCTGGGCCACGGCGCTGATCGTGGTGGGATTGAATGTCTGGCTGGCGGTGCAATCGATCTCCGACTGGGCAAACGGCGCGGGGGCGTGGGCGCCGGTGGTCTGGACATTATCGCTGGCAACCTGCGGTGCTCTATTTGGCTTGCTGGCGTGGATAACCGCTCAACCTTATCGCCGCCCGGCTGCGATTCCGGCCACGCTGGGCCTCGAAGCGGCTTCGGCCGAACTCATTGCCGTCCCTCAATATCGCCGGATTCTGGTGCCGCTCGACCATTCGAATCTGGATCGCCTGGCGCTGAGCCATGCCGTGGGCCTGGCGGCGCGCAACCAGGCGCGGCTGTACCTGCTGCACGTCGAGGAAGGCGTTACCAGCCAGATCTACGGAGCGGAATCTTCTACCGCGGAGGTCGAGGCCGGCCGGCGCTATCTGGACAGCGTAGTGCAGTCGCTGAGCGAGATGGACATCGACGTCGATGCCGCCATTCGCCACGCGGCAAACCCACAGAAGGAGATTGTCCGCTACGCGCGCGAGATTCAGGCCGATCTGCTGGTGATGGGAGCGCACGGGCACGGCGGGATCAAGGACCTGATTTTTGGCAACACCATCAACCCGGTACGCCACAGGCTGAATATTCCTATTCTTGTAGTACGCGACAGGTAGGCCGTTCCGGATTGGGACAAGATGTCCCAAGTACGTGTCGGAGTGGAACGGCTGCGGCTTGTGCACACGTCTAAGTCTTCTGGATTCAGCGCCGATAAACGGGTAGCAACCTGCTTTTCCACAGTGTTGCAGTTGCCTTGATCTCGAACTATGTCGCGGGTTGTCTTTATCTTCGCTCTCTTGTCTGCCTGGGCGGCTTCGGCCCTAACGCTGCAGCAGCTTTCGCTGGACCAGATGACACAGAGCGCCACCGCGATCGCCCGCGCCCGCGTAGTCGGCACTTCAACCAGTTTCACGGGATCCACCATTTACACGCATTACAAACTTCAGGTAACGGAGACGTGGAAGGGAACGGCGCCGGCCGAAGTGATGCTGCCGGGCGGTATTGCGAACGGATACCGGCAGTCCATTCCCGGCGTACCCGCACTTACCGTCGGCACTGAGTACGTGCTGTTCCTTTGGACGTCTTCGCAGACCGGCATCACTCATCTGCTTGGCATGTCGCAGGGGCTCTTCTATCTCAACGCGCAATCCGATGGATCGACTCTCGCCACACGCCCCCTGGTGGGCGAGTTGATGCTCGATGCCAACGGCCGTCGCGTGGCCGATCAAGCCATCAACATGAACCTGACGGATCTGCGGACTCGGGTGGGCCAAACCGCCGCCCGCCCAGGCTCTGTTGTTAACCGGGGAGCGGTTAAATGAGATGGCCCCTCATCCTTCTGGCTCTGGCCGTGGCGTCCCTGCCGGCGCCCGCCTACTACCATTTCATTCACTATCTGAACGGCGTGAACGTTCCGGAAAAGTTCGACCTGACCCAGTTGCCGAACCAGACCGTGACGTTCTTTGTTTCGGAGAACGGGCCGACCGCTTACACGGCGACGGATACGTTTAACTCCGTGCTGGGCCAGATTGCCCAGGCCGCGGCGGTTTGGAATGGAGTAACGACGTCGGCGGTTCGCGTGGCTTTCGGGGGGCTCGAAAACGTGACTACCCCGCAGAACACACCCGGCGCCGATGTGGAGTTCGAGGATCTTCCCCCAGGTATTTACGGCTACGGCGGCCCCACCGCGACGCTCACGCCGGTGACGCCGGCCAATGGCACGCCTTTCATACCAGTGACCCGCTCCACGGTTTATTTGAACGTAAATCTGACCGTGCTGCCGCCTTACAGCGCGGGGCCAAGCTATGACGAGACGTTCCTGCTGACCGTGGTGCACGAAATGGGACATGCGCTCGGATTGCAGCACACCTTCACTTCCGCCGCCATGTCGATTGCCGCCACCCAGGCGACCACGCTGAGCCAGCCCATCGCGGCGGACGATATTGCCGGCATCTCGATTCTGTATCCGACAGCGGCCTTCTCGCAGTTCGGCTCCATCAAGGGGCAGATTTCGAGCGGCGGCGCGGGAGTTCATCTGGCTTCCGTGGTGGCCATACGGGCCGGGTCCGGTGCGGTCAGCGCGCTCACCAATCCTGACGGCACCTTCGAAATCGACGGAATTCCGCCCGGACAATACCAGGTTTACGCCCACCCGCTGCCTCCGGACGCGAATATTTACGGGCCCTGGAACTGTACGCCGAACTGCGCCAACGGCAGCGTGGTGGCTCCATCCGGTCCAACGAATGCGCTGTTTTATCCCGGCACCACTAATCTGCAGCAGGCCACCCCCGTTACGGTGCACGCGGGACAGGTTTCAGGCGGCGTCAACATCGCTCTCGCGAACCGGTCATCCGTGGAACTTTACGACGTCCAGATCTACGGCTTCTTTGACAACAACACCATCGAATCCTATCCCGCGTTTGTGAATATGGTGGACGGAACGGCAGGCGTGAGCGCGGTCGGCACCGGCCTTGGCTCGAATGGCAAGGCGCCGGGTCTCGGCGTGAATGTTATGGGGGGCTCGGCTTACATTCTCGACAACGGCATTCTTCCCGCCGAGGCCAATGGGTATACCTATGTCGGTCTCTACCTCGGCTTCGCATTGGGGGCGAACCCGGGACCGCAACACGTTGTGTTCACGACGCCGGATTACATGTATGTTCTTCCCTCCGGCTTTACCATCACGGTGCAGGATCCGCCCACTGTAACCGGTGTTTCCGGCAACGCAGATGGAACAGTTACCGTTACCGGCGCTAACTGGACCGCCGCCAGCCTGATCTATTTCGATAGCCTGCCCGCCGCTATTTCATCTCTGGATCCGAAATCCGGCACGGCGGTCGTGACTCCCCCTCCCGGAGCGCCCGGACAGACGTCGGTGGTTAGTGTCTATAACGTCGACGGACAAGACTCCCAACTTGTGCAATCGGCCAATCCCGTCACCTGGTCTTACGGAAACACCGCGGTCGCAGCCATTACTTCCATCAGCCCGAGTTCGCTGCCCGCCGGGGCGGAGGCGGTCGTGGATATTACCGGCACCGGTTTCACCTTCACGAAGGGTTTGACCACGGTGGGATTCGGCACCACGGACATCGTGGTTCGGCATGTGTTTGTGTTGTCAGCCGGTCATCTGCAGGCAGACGTATCGATTTCGCCGAATGCCGCGCTTTCGAATCCCGATGTCAGTGTAATGGCCGGATTCCAGCTGGCGACGGCACCCGCGGGCTTCCATATCACCGCGCCGGTTACCGGTTTACCGGCGGCGATCCCGATTCTGACCAACGCGCTGCCGGGACTGACCGGCGCGTATGCGGGCGCCGTGGTGGCGTTGTATGGATCAAATCTGGCCGCGCCCAACCTGCCCCCCGGCGTGAACCCGGTGTTGACGTTTAACGGCCAGGCGGCCACTCTGCTCTATAGTTCGGCCACCCAGATCAATCTACAGATTCCGCAGAGTCTTGCGTCAGGCCCGTCCACCTTGAATCTCAATAACGGAGTCGCCAACGCGTATCCGGTGGTGGTGAATATCGATCCCCAGCCAGCGGGTATTGCGGCGATACAAAACTCGTCGGGCGCCTATATCGATGCGGCGAATCCAGCGATTCAGGGCGATTTGCTGATCGTGACTCTCACCAATTTCAACACCGGTGCCGCCCAAAATGCCACGGCCATCGCGCCCAGCCGCGTCCAGATCAGTGTGGGCGGAACACTGCATAATCCGCTGCCCAATCCGATTACGCCGTTCGCGCCTGGGTCGTATCAGATAAGCTTCCTGCTGAATGCCAATGAAGCGGTAGGTACGTCACAGCCTTTGATCGTCTATCTGGATGGGCGAAGCAGCTATCCGGCCACGATACCCGTAGCGAATCCAGACGGAAGCTTCTGATAGCCTCGGATATGCGGCTATCAGCCGCGTCTACCAGTTAGTAATCGACCCATCCGGCCGGAAGTAAGTCTGCGCCCGGTTGGTGTCGTAGCGGGTAACTTCCATAATCTGCGTCAGCTTACTCATGTCGAGCTCGACCCCCAGACCCGGCCGTTCGTTGGGATACAACTTGCCGTTTTTGAAATCGAGACAAACCGGCAGGTGCGGCATTTCGCGTCCGGCCCAGCCATACTCCATTAACAGCGGACCGGAGAATGTCCCGAGCGAATTCACCAGCGCCGCGGTGGCGATGGGTCCGGTGAAGTGAGGCACGATGCCCACGAAGTGCGTCTCGCAAATAGCGGCGATCTTCATCATTTCCGTGATGCCGCCGACGTTCGGCAGAGTGGCGCGAACGTAGTCGATGTCGTGGTTCTCGACGAGCCCGTTGAAATCCCACCGATTGCCCCACTCTTCGCCCGCGGCAATCGGCACCTTCACCAGCTTACGGAGCTTGGGCAAGTCCTCGACAAAGGCTTCGGCGCGCACCGGATCTTCCACGAAAAACGGCGCCAGGTTTTCGATCAGATCGCAGCCGCGCACTGCATCCGAAAGATCGAAGCGCTGGTGGAAGTCGATGCAGAAATCGCCGTTTTTGCCGACGCCGTCACGCACCTGGACGCACTCTTCGTAAAGCTGATTCAGCTTTTCGCGCGTATTGTAAGTAGTGTTGGCGGGTGTGTCGGCGGCTCCCATGCGGAAGGCCCGATAGCCGGCTTCAATGGTGGCCGCCGCGCGCTCCTTCAGTCCCATGCCGGGCTTGATGCCGGGGACCACGCCGCCCGTGTTATAGCACTCGCAGTAATTGCGCGTCGTGCCGCCGAGGATCTGGTGAACCGGCAGTTTCAGCACTTTGCCCCGAATGTCCCACAGGGCCAGATCCATCGCTCCCAAAGCGTCCTCTTTCTCGCGGCCCGGCGGATAGAAGAATGATCGCGACATATCCTGCCAGAGGTGCTCGATGTGCTGCGGATCCTGTCCGATCAGCCGCCCCGCGCATTGCTTCAGCGCGTCGGGAAAGCCACCCTCGCCGATACCGGTAATGCCCGCGTCGGTCTCGATGGTGATCACCGTGTCGGCCTGGTTGAACAGGGGATTCGCGTCGGGCGGCGCATAAGCCCTGACGCGCGTAATCTTCATCTTCGGCAGTGCCGCCCGCACCAACGGCAGGTGCGCCAGGGTGGTAGCTCCCGCCGCCAGCGACTTCATGAATAATCGTCGGTTCATAGCGACCAACGATATCACCGGTTCGGACCGTCGGGCCAGTGCTGCGCCCCGGAAGCCACTCAACAATAAAGGCGATCTACTGCAACGTAACGAAGGCGCTCATCTGAGTCTGTACGCCATTTACCGTCGCCAGCAGCAGCTGATCGCCAGTCCCGGCATTGGCGGGAACGGTCACATTGATCTGATAAAGCCCGGCTTCGACGATCCCGGCAAATCCAACAATCGCAGGGACGCCACCGATGATCACGGTCACCGGAGTATTGGTCGGTGCCACGCCGGAGAAAATCTGTCCCGGCGACACCTGCGGAGTAGTCGGCCCGAAGCCTACGCCAAAGAGCACGAGCGTTTCCCCCGCTTTGACCGGGCGAGTGCTGTAGGAGAAAGTGTTGGAGGGGCCAACCAGATCGTAACTTCCATAAGCGCCGGCGCCGCTCGGAGTCAGGATCTCTCCGATTGCGTGTTTACCGTCCCCGAGCAGCAGGAAGGACGGCCCGTACGGCGCCAGCGTAACCGTGGAGGTGGCTGTTCCCGAAGGCGTGGTGACAACTACGCTTACCATCCCCGTCCTCGAGTCATTCGGCACTTGCAGGTTGATCTGAGAGGGACTCACTACCCACAGATATGCTTGCTTATTGTCGATAGTGACGGTCACACCTCCCAGAGACGTGGGGAAGTTGCCGTTATTCCAAAGGAATGTTCCGCTCGCCAGATCGGTGCCGTAAATGGAAACCCAGGAACCGGGCTGAATCACGGGAACCGAACTATAGACGGGGACGACTCCGGCTGGAGCGATGCCGGGAGGAGTACCAGGGGTCAAAAGGCGGACGCGGTTGTTGTCGGTAGCGTAGACGTTACCGACCGGGTCGATGGCGACGTCGCTGAGAGCCGGGTAGATATTGAACGAGGCAAGAGCCGCCGGGCCGTTGTCGCCGCCGAAGCCCGACTTGCCGACTCCTGCTATGGTGGCGATCACACCGCCAGCAACCCTACGGACGCTGTCATTGGCGGCATCCGCAATATACAGGTTGCCGGCAGAGTCCACGGCTATGCCCTCTGGAAACAGGAGGGCGCCCGTAGGGGAACCACCGTCGCCGTTGCCCGGGCCGCTCCCCCCTCCGGCGACAGTGGCAATCACACCATTAGCGACTTTGCGGATGCGGCTGTTTCCTGTGTCCGCGATGTAAAGGTTGCCGGCGGAGTCCACGGCGACCGCGTATGGAATGGACAACTCGGCGCTAGTCGCCAGGCCGTTGTCGCCGCTAAAGCCGTCCTTGCCATTTCCCGCTACCGTTGTGATTACGCCATTAGCGACTTTGCGGATGCGATTGTTGCCGTTGTCCGCAATATAAAGATTGCCTGCGAGGTCCACAGCCAGACCGTACGGGACTTTGAACTCGGCGCTGATGGCCGGGCCGTTGTCGCCGCTGAAGCCGAACTTGCCGTTTCCCGCTAACGTGGTGATCATGCCGTTAGAGACCTTGCGGATCACATTGTTGCCAGCCTCGGCGATATACAAGTTGCCGGCGGAGTCCACCGCAACTCCTTGAGGAGAATTTAGTTTCGCGCTGATGGCCGGCCCGTTGTCCCCGCTGTACCCAGCCGCCCCCGTCCCCGCCACCGTGGTGATGATTCCGCCTGCGACCTTGCGGACGCGGTTGTTGAAAGCGTCGGCGATGTACAAATTGCCGGCGGAGTCCACGGCGGTCTGGGTCCACCCGAACCCGCTGTTCAATTCCGCGTTTGTGGCCAAGCCACTGTCGCCGCTGAAGCCCAGCGTACCGTTTCCCGCAACCGTGGTGATGGTGCCATTGGTAACTTTTCGCAGCCGGTAGTCGGCGTCGTCCGCGATGTACAGGTCACCGGCGGAATCCAGCGCGACTCCGGATGGAAAGGAGAGACTCGCAGCTATTGCCGGCCCATTATCGCCGATGGGACCCGTCCCTTCCCCCGCAATAGTGGAGATCATGCCGTTTGCGACTTTGCGAATTACATTGTTTCCGGAGTCGGCGATGTACACGTTACCCGCGGAGTCGACAGCCACAGCTTGCGGATGATTTAACGCGGCGCTGCTCGCCGGGCCGCCATCACCACTGAAGCCCAGCGTACCGTTTCCCGCCACTGTGGTGCTGACACCGTTCGCGATCCTGACGATGCGGCTGAAACCCATGTCCGCGATGTAGAGATCGCCCGCCGAGTCGAAGGCCAGCCCAACAGGAGTGTTCAGGTCGGTGCTGGTTACCGTTGCGATCACACCGTTCGTGACCTTGCGGATCAGGCCGATGTTGGTGTCGGCGATGTATAGATTGCCGGCCGAGTCCACGGCGACCGCCTGGGGTGCATTTAGCTGAGCGGTGGTTGCCGCGAGGACGTCGCCGCTGATACACTGCGCGCCTGCGCACCCCGCCACGGTGGTTATTACTCCGTTCGCCACCCTACGAATGCGATTGTTGTCTGTGTCTGCGATGTACAGTCTGCCTGTCGAGTCTAATGCCAGACCCGAAGGATTGTACAACTGTGCGTCGACGGCCGGGCCGTTGTCGCCACTGAAGCCCTGCGTCCCGTTTCCTGCCGCCAAGGTCAGTATGCCCGTCTTTGCATCCAGCCGCAGAACCTCATTTTGATCCGTGAAATAGACGTTCCCGGAGCGATCGATTGCAATCCCTCCTTGCGGACCGTAAAGGCTCGCGGTCGTCCCCTGCATATTCACGGGCAGTCCACCACCGGCGACTGTTGAGATGGTGTAGCCTTGGCCTGCGGCCGAAACCGGGAGCGCCAACGAAGCCCAAATAACCGCATGCAATCCACGCATTTCCCAATAATTGTAATCCGTACTCTGTCGATTCCCTACTATTCCTCGAGATTTCATTCGGCTCGACTGGTCAGGCTGGCCAGTGTTCTCGGACCGACTCGATGTTTACCATTTGCTTCCATCGTTCGTTGAAGCGCTGCGCTACTTCGGGCCGATCGGCCAACAGGCTCTCGAGGCCCAGTTGGATGTGCGGTTCCTGAACCTGCTCGTCCTTCGAAAGGCGCGCCGAAATATCCTGCCAGCGATTGGTCACGCCGCCGGTATCGAGCAGAACCACGCGATCGCCAATCACGCCGAAGTTCTTCAGATGCGCATCCACGGAAAACACGCCGAGCTGCCATCCGCTCCGGCGGGTATGGAGGAATCGATTGAGCCACAGCTCGAGTTGGGCGAAATCCCCGGCTGCTGCCAGTTGCGCGAGCCGATGGTCGAGGGTATCTTCCACGCGCTCGGTGGCTTCGCGAACGTACAGCCAGCCGGGCCAGCCTCCGGTCAGGACAGTCGCCGGCGGAAATGTGATGCGTTGGGGAACCAGACCGGTCCCTGCAAGATGCTTGCGCGCCAGTTTTTCACCGCGCCGGTCGCGCGCACGGTATACGCGCAGAACCTGCGCAATATGCGTCGTGTACCATACGCTCTTCGGCACCACCATCATGGAGGCTTGCGTGACGACGCGCATGAAGCGTAGCACTTTCGATGGTTTCTTCAGCAGGCGGTTGCCCCAGCCAAAGGGAAGCATGTGCGCCCAGCGGCACAAGATTTTCCAGAGGATGATTAGGGCAACCACTTCCGACGGCGACCGCTCGCGCTTCACCACCCAGTGCTCGGAGGCGTAGACGACTTTGCCGATGCCTTCGCCCAGCCGCTTGAGACGATCGCCCGTGAGTTCCGCCGGGGCGTGGGGCAATGCAACCTCGGAAAGCGCTCGGGGCATCTCTTATATTCTGATCCTATGAGAGTCCGCCGCGCGTGATGTTCCCCGCTTACATCGGACCCGGCGCGGGGTTCGCATTTCTCGGATCGTTTCTGACGCTGCTGCTCGCGTTGCTCGCGGGTGCCGCATCGCTGCTGATCTGGCCGTTTCGCATGGCGTGGTCGCTGCTTCGGCGCAGACGGCGCGGCTCAGTAAAAAAGGCCATCCTGCTGGGCTTCGATGGACTCGATCCCGCTGTGACCGAACGCCTGATGGCTGAAGGAAAATTGCCCAATTTCTCGCGCCTGAAAAAAATGGGCGGATACTCGCGGCTGCGCACCACCTTCCCCGCCCTGTCGCCGGTCGCGTGGTCCACGTTTGCCACGGGCGTGAATCCGGCCAAACACAATATCTTCGACTTCCTGAATCGCGATCTTCGCACCTATGCGCCGGAACTCTCGTCCGCCAAGGTGCTGCGCAAGTCGGTGGAGATGCGCCGTAAGAGCGAACCGTTCTGGAAAATCCTCGGGCGCAATGCGGTGTCGAGCACCATCCTGCGCGTGCCCATTACGTTTCCCCCGGATGAATTCAACGGCAGGCTGCTCTCCGCCATGTGCACGCCCGACCTGCGCGGCACGCAGGGCACGTTCTCGCGCTTCACCGATCCGGCGGGCGAACTGATCGGCCCCAACTCCGAAACCATCCCGTTCCGCGTGGACGACCTGACGCTCGCCATTCAGGGCCAGTCGTTTCCATTGCGCCCGGGCGAATACACACCGTGGATCCGTTTGAGATTTCCCTCGGCGCATGGCATCGTGCGCTTCTTACTGACTGGCACGCACACGAATTTTTCGCTCTATGCGACGCCGGTGCAGATCGATCCGGAAAATCCCGCGCTGCCCATCAGCCATCCGCGCTACTACGCGATGTATCTGGCGAAACTGCTGGGCTCCTTCTCGACGCTGGGCATGGCGGAGGACACGTGGGCATTGAACGAACACGCCATCGATCAAAACGCGTTTCTCAATCAGGCGGCTCTCATCCAGCAAGAGCGAGAGGCTATGTTCTTCAGTGCGCTCGAACACACCCGACACGGCGTGGTGGCCTGCGTGTTCGACACCACCGACCGGGTGCAGCATATGTGTTTCGGGCAGACCGGTGTGATCGAAAACCTATATCGCGATATGGACCGCGTGCTCGGCCGCACGCTGGAATATGTGGATGGGGGTACGGCGATTTTCGTGCTCTCCGACCACGGCTTCTGCGCCTTCCGCCGCGGGGTGAATTTAAATTCGTGGCTGCGCCGCGAGGGCTATCTCGCTCTCGAGAACGACGGCGCCGAGTCGGGCGAATACTTCGATGGAATCGATTGGGGGCGTACGCGCGCGTATACTTTCGGGCTGGGCGGATTGTATCTGAATGTGCGAGGGCGCGAGGCGCAAGGGATCGTTGCGCCCGCAGATGCCGAGGCGCTGGGCCGGGAGATTGCCGCGAAACTTACCGGCCTCGAGGACTCCGGGGAGGTTGCCATTGCTCATGTTTATGCGGCCGCGGATATATATAAGGGCCCCTATCTGGGAGCGGCGCCCGACCTGATCGTCGGTTACTCGGCGGGTTATCGCGCCTCCTGGGATGCAGCGGTGGGGAAGGTCACGCCACTGGTCTTCGAAGACAATACCAAAGCGTGGTGCGGCGATCATTGCGTCGATCCGCAGCTGGTGCCAGGCGTTTTGTTTTCCAACCGGAAAATCGCCGCCGAAGATCCCGGCATCGAGGATATGGCGCCCACCGTGCTGCAATTGTTCGGCATTCAGCCGCCTTCCTGGATGGAGGGGAAATCGGTGATGAGCCCAGTGATGAGCCTTGTCTGACAAGGGCAGGCGGAAGCGCCTGTCCCACATTCTGTTAGCCGTCCTGCTGACGAGTTGCGGACCTCACAGCGATAAGAAGGTGATTGTGATCGGCGTCGACGGCATGGATCCCGGCTTCGTTGAGCGCCATTGGACCGATCTGCCGACTCTTGACCGTATTCGCCATCAAGGCAGCTTCTCGCGGCTCGCCACGACCACGCCGCCACAGAGCCCCGTCGCATGGTCGACGTTCATCACCGGCCTCGATCCCGCCGAACACGGCATCTTCGATTTCGTGCATCGCGACCCCCGCACGCACGAACTGTTTCTCTCCACCGATAGGACGATCCCCCCACGCTTCAGTTTTTCGCTCGGGCCGTACATTCTTCCGCTCGCGCGTTCCAATGTGGAGTCGCTGCGCAAAGGCAAGGCATTTTGGGAAACTCTCGGCGAGCATGGCATTCCCGTCACCGTGATACGGATGCCCGCCAACTACCCTCCGTCCCCGACAGGCAATGAACTGGCCGGGATGGAGACGCCCGATCTGCGCGGCACGCAGAGCACATTCAGTTTCTACACGGACAATCCCGACGAGACTTCGCGCGCGGTGGCCGGCGGTCTGATCAATAAAGTCGAGGTCATCAACGGCCACGTCGATGTTAGGATCGAAGGCCCGCCCAATCCGCTGCGCAAAGATCATGCGTATGCCTCGGTTACGCTCGGGGTGGATGTCGATCCCGAACGGCCGGTGGCGCGTCTGCAGGTGGGCGATGAGATGGCCATCGTGCAGCAGGGAGAATGGTCGGATTGGCTGCCCGCCGATTTCCCTCTGCTTCCGCATGTAGTTTCGGCGCGCGGCATGTTCCGCGTTTTTGCCAAACAATTGCATCCGCGGTTTGAGGTTTACGTATCGCCGGTGAATATCGATCCGCTGCAGCCCGCGCTGCCCATCTCCGCGCCCGCTTCGCTCGCCCCCGATCTCGCGCGCAAGCTGGGCCGCTTCTACACCGTCGGCATTGCGGAAGACACGTCCGCGCTGCGTCAGGACGTTTTCGATCTTCCGCAGTTTCTGGCGCAATCGAGAATGGTCCTGCGCGACGAACAAAAACTGCTGCGAGCATCGCTCGATCGTTTCACGGGCGGATTCTTGTTCTTCTATTTCTCATCCGTCGATCAGAATTCGCACATGCTGTGGGGCAAATACGATGCGGATCTGCTCACGTATTACCGTGCCGTGGATATATCTATCGGAGAAGTGATGCGGCGCGAACCGGCGGCGCCGTTGATCGTGATGTCCGACCACGGCTTCAGCATTTTCGACCGCGCCGTCAACCTGAATACGTGGCTATTGCAACAGGGCCTGCTCGCCGTGGACAACACACGCAACATCGATTGGGCGCACACCAGGGCGTATGCAATGGGGCTGAATTCTCTCTATCTGACAGGCGCGGATCGCGACGACGTGAAGCGGCAGCTCCTGAATCTGCGCGATCCGGAAAATGGACGCGCCGTTGTGGAGACCGTCACCGATATTCACCCCGCGCCCGCCAACCGCAGCGTCGCACCGGATCTGATTGTCGGCTACGCGCCGGGCTATCGGGCTTCATGGGAGACAGGCCTGGGCGAAGTGCCGGATGAGGTTCTTGAAAATAACACGGATGCGTGGATTGCCGACCACTGCATCAATGCAGCCGATGTCCCCGGAGTACTGTTCACTTCACAAACGCCCGCGCCCGGGGAGCAGTCGCTCAAGACTCTTTCGGGATTCATACTGCGGCTCTTCGGGATGTGAGTCGTCAGTCCAGCAGATTTTGCAACGCACCTTTCAGCTCGGGATAGCCGAATTGAAAACCCGCGCGCAGCGCAGCCTCGGGAATCACGCGCGCGCTATCGAGCATGTGCTGCGCCAATTCTCCGAAAGCCAGCTTGAGAGCAATTGGAGGCACTGGGAATAAAGCCGGCCGGTGAACGGCGCGCGCCAGTTGCCGGGTGAAGTCCGCGTTGGTGACCGGGTTCGGCGAGGTGGCGTTCCAGACACCTGAAACGTCCTTCTCAACCGCATGCACGAATAGCTCCGCCACATCGTCGGCGTGAATCCACGGCATCCACTGTTTCCCCGATCCCAAACGTCCACCGGCGAAAGCGCGGAATGCAGGAACCATCTTCTCCAGTGCGCCGCCGTCGATGCCCAGCACGAAACCGATGCGCAGTTTAACCACCCTCAAACCGAACTGCGCGGCACGGTCGGCCTCCTGTTCCCATGCGCGGCAAGTGTCCACCAAAAACCCGCTGCCCGGCGGAGACGTTTCCGTGAGCACCGCATCCCCGCGATCGCCGTAAATCCCGATCGCCGAAGCGCAAACCAGAACCTTCGGGCGATGCGGCACGCGCGCAATCACGTCTACCAGTCGCCGGGTTCCAAGGACGCGACTATCGCGAATACGCGCTTTCACCTCGGCATTCCATCTTTGCGCGACAGTTTCGCCGGCAAGGTGAATGACGGCATCCATGGTGTTGACGCTGTCGTCCGGCGGTTCGCCCTGCAAAGGATCCCAGGAGAACGAGGCTACCGCGGTGCGCTTCTCCGCTCCCGGCCGGCGGCTCCAGACACCAACGTAATGGTTGTCACGCAACAGCCGTTCGACGATGCGCCTGCCGATGAAACCCGTGCCGCCCGAGACGATGCATTTCACTTATTCAATATAAGGCTTTACACGGGCTCAATATAAGGTGGAGCGGTTGAATCCGAAGCCGCAAGCGGTTCGCGCCGTGATCCGCCGACTCCGAACTCACCGCTCCCGCCTTGGGGAAATTTACCAGAACGCATGCGGGAGTTCAAAGGGTCGGCGCACCTGAGTGTAAGCCGTTTCGCGCTGGAGAGTAAATTGCACCTCGACGACCATATGGCGACCAAAAAATCCGCGTCTTCTAAAGGCAAGGCCAAAGTTCGCAAGGTGATGGAGGAACACAAAGAAGGGAAGCTGAAATCGGGCAGCGGGAAGAAGGTCGCGAGCCGCAAGCAGGCGGTGGCGATTGCCTTGAGCGAGGCGCGCAAATCCGGCGCTGACATCCCGCCCAAAAAAAAGAAGTCATGAGCGATCTGACGGCGCTTCCTCACCACCTTGACCAAAAGAACCGCGTGTGCCGGGCGATTATCGAAACACCGAAGGGCTTCCGTAACAAGTTCGATTACGACCCCGACTCCGATCTCTTCAAGCTGGGCGGATTATTACCCGAGGGGATGATGTTCCCGTTTGACTTTGGATTTATCCCGTCGACGCTGGGACAGGATGGCGATCCCCTCGACATTATGGTCCTGATGGACGCGCGAGCCCACGTGGGATGTCTGATCGAAGTGCGCATCATCGGCGTTATCACGGCCGAACAGACGCAGGATCGCAAAACCGAAATAAACGACCGCCTGCTCGGTGTGGCGGTCCATTCCTACGACCACGAAGATCTCAAATCGATCGGCGATGTAAGTAAGACGCTGCTCGATCAGTTGGAGGCGTTTTTTGTTTCCTATAACAAACAACGCGGAAAAGAATTCAAAATCACGGGAAAGGGGGGACCTAAGAAAGCCCTCCAGTTGCTTCAACAGGGGGCTCGCGCTTACAAGAAGAAGAGCAAGTAGCAGAGCAAGGTGCGCACGATTACCGTGGCGTGCGTTTTGCTGCTGGATTCCATTCGGGTAAGTTCGTATGGAATCTTCAGACGACTTGACGCGCCGGGAATTTGTGGGAGCTACCGCAGCTGCGCTTACAATTTCCGGCATTACGGTGGAGATGGCGGCCGCAGCGGTAGCGGCCACGGTGCATTGCTCGCTCACGATCAACGGCGACTTGCACGATCTGGATCTGGAACCGCGCGTTACGCTTCTCGACTTGTTACGCGAGCGCTTATATCTGACCGGCACCAAGAAGGGGTGCGATCACGGCCAATGCGGTGCCTGCACCGTACTGATTAATGGCACGCGCGTGAATTCGTGTCTCGCCCTGGCGGTGACGCAGGATGGCAACCAGATCACCACCATAGAGGGTCTGGCTGCGAATGGGAACCTCCATCCCATGCAGGCCGCTTTCATCGAGCGAGATGGCTTCCAGTGCGGATTTTGTACATCCGGCCAGATCTGTTCCGCCGTGGCGATGCTGGACGAATGGAAGCGTGGGATGCCGAGCGCGGTGACTACGCACGGTGCGGCCGCCGACTTCAGCGATGCCGAAATACGCGAGCGCATGGCCGGAAATATCTGCCGCTGCGGAGCGTATCCGAATATTGTGGCGGCGGTACGCGACGTTCACCAGGGGAGCGGCGCGCAATGATACCGTTCACGTATGTACGCCCGAAGGATACGGCGGATGCGGTTGCCTTGGGAACTCGCGAGCCCGCATCTCGATTCCTTGGCGGCGGGACTAATCTTGTCGACCTGATGAAGATGGGTGTCGAACACCCTGCCCACTTGATTGATGTTACTCGCTTGCCGCTGGCGGCGATTGAACGGACTGCGGACGGGATAAGGATCGGCGCCATGACGCGTAACACCGAAGTTGCCGCTCATCCTCTGGTCGTGAGCGGATATCCATTACTAAGTCAGGCACTGTTATCGGGAGCTTCTCCGCAGATCCGTAACATGGCTACGACTGGCGGAAATTTACTGCAGCGCACGCGTTGTTTTTATTTCTACGATCGGAGTTACAAGGAATGCAACAAACGCGTGCCGGGTTCCGGCTGCGCCGCATTGAATGGCTATAACCGGATTCACGCGATTCTGGGAGCCAGCGAACGCTGCATTGCCACTTACCCCGGCGATATGGCCGTTGCGCTTACGGCTCTGGACGCGCGCGTGATCGTGCAAGGCGCGCAACGCGAGCGAACGATTCCCATTAATACGTTTTACCGGCTGCCGGGGGAGACGCCGCATATTGAAAACAACCTGAAGGCGGGTGAGTTGATTACGGCGCTTGAAATCCCGCAGCCGCCCGCTAACAGCCGCTCGCAGTACATCAAGGTGCGGGATCGCAATTCATTCGCATTCGCCCTGGTGTCGGTGGCGGCAATAGTCGCATTCGGTGAGAACAATCGGATCGCCGAGGCCCGGATTGCCCTGGGCGGAGTAGCGCACAAACCATGGAGAGTTCCCGCCGCGGAACAAGCCTTGCATGGCAGGGAAGCGAACGAAGACACCTTTCGGGAGACGGCCGATATGATCGTGCGCGGTGCGAAATCGTATCGCTATAACGGCTTCAAAGTCGAACTCGCACGGCGCACTATAGTACGCGCGCTGCTGGTAGCCAGCGAAACGAACTGAGAGAAACATCACCATGCCTCATGCTGTCGGCGAACCAATCGATCGGGTTGACGGACGTCTGAAAGTCACCGGCCAGGCGACTTACACGGCGGACTGGAAGATACCCCATGTCACGCACGCGGTTCTCATCACAAGTACCATTGCTAAAGGAAGAATAGCTTCGATCGATACCGCCCCGGCGGCACGGATGGGCGGCGTACTCGCGGTTCTTACTTACAAAGACAGAATCAAACTGGCGAAGGATCCGATGAAGGTGGACCCTTCTTCGCCGGCTGACAGAGCGTTGACGCTGCTGCAGGACGATCGCGTTCATTATGGAAACCAGCCTATCGGCGTGGCCGTGGCGGAAACGCTTGAGGCTGCCATGGAAGCCGCAGAGCGCGTGGTGGTTCGCTATGAAGAGCAGAAGCCGGCGATTTCGTTTGAGAGCGGCCTCGCCAATTCCTGGGTGCCTGAAAAGGCAGGCGGCGCGCAGGACCCCGGGCAGAGCAAGCGTGGCGATCCGCAGCAAGCCCTCGACTTGGCTCCCGTTCGGATGCGCGAGATTTACTCGACGCCATTCCACACGCACTCCCCGATGGAACCGCACGCCACCATTGCGGTCTGGGATGGGCCGGATAAACTTAGACTCTATGACGCCTCGCAGGGAATCTTCGGCGATCGCAAGCGTATCGCGGAATTGTTGGGACTCGATCCGGAGAACGTTCGGGTGGTTTCTCTTTTTCTAGGAGGCGGCTTTGGGAGCAAGGGACCCACATGGTCGCATGCGGTGTTGTGCGCCATGGCAGCCCGCCAGGTGAACCGTCCGGTGAAGCTGGTGGTGCGCCGTCCGCAGATGTTCGGGCCGGTGGGGTGCCGTTCGGAAACACGGCAGACGATTGCCGCCGGCGCCGCTAAGGATGGAACGCTGTCCGCGCTGACCAACGAAACACTTTCCCATACGTCGACGGTCGATGTATTCACCGAGACCGCTACGCTGCCGACGCGAATGCTTTATTCGGTACCCAACAACACGACCGTACAACGGCTGGTCCGATCCGACATAGGGACGCCCTCTTATACGCGCGCTCCGGGTGAAGCGCCCGGCACATTCGCGCTCGAAGTGGCGATGGACGAACTGGCGTACAAGCTGGGGATCGATCCGCTGGAGTTACGCCTTAAGAACTATGCAGAGCGGGATGAGAACAAGAACCTGCCATGGTCCGGTAAGTCACTACGCGCATGTTATCAACAGGGTTCGAAACGTTTCGGGTGGACAAAGCGAACGCCCGAGCCGCGGTCGATGCGTAACGGAAACACGTTGATCGGCTGGGGGATGGCTACGTCTGTATATCCCGCGCGCCGTATGGCGGCGGCTGCATTGGCGCGCTTCAATGCTGATGGAACCGTATTGGTGGAGGCCGGCTCGCAGGACCTTGGCGGTGGCACCTACACGATCATGACCCAGATTGCAGCCGATGCATTGGGTGTGCCTGTCTCGCGAGTTACCTTCCGGCTGGGCGATACGCGCTATCCGGAAACGCCCGTGTCCGGAGGGTCGCAAACGGCTGCAACAACCGGATCCGCCGTGTATCTTGCGGCCATGGCGCTGCGCGAGAAGCTGGCTGCCCTGGAGGGAGTAAGTGCTGACAAGTTAACCGTCGACAACCACGTTCAGGAATTGGTGAGACGGAGCGGCCAGCCTTACATCGAAGGCCAGGCTTCGACCAAACCCGGCGCGGAAGCTGAAGAGTACTCCGGCTTCTCATTCGGTGCACAGTTTGCCGAGGTCCATGTGGATGCCGACCTGGGTCAGGTCCACGTCGCACGCATGACAGGAGTTTTCGGCGCAGGTAAGATCCTCAACGCCAAAACCGCCCGCAGCTAGTTCATTGGAGGTATGGTATGGGGGATCAGCATGGCCCTCCATGAGGTCACCGCCTACGATCCGCGGCTCGTCCGCGTAGTGAATAACAATCTGGCCGAATACCATGTGCCGACTAATGCCGACGTGGGCGACATAGATGTTTCATGGATCGAGGAGGAAGACCTGCATGTCAGTCCCATCGGCGCCAAGGGGATCGGGGAAATCGGCATTACGGGAAGCGCCGCCGCCATCGCCAATGCGATCTACCACGCAACCGGCAAGAGAGTTCGTGACTTGCCCCTTACTCCGGATAAGCTGATTTAGCGGGCGTCCGATTTTCCGAATAATCGCCGCAGCTCCGTCTTGGCGTCGGATAAAATCCGCTTGCGCGACGGCGTTAGAGTCTTTCCCGCCCGGTTGATGTAGAAGTTGAGCATCGACATAGCGGATTGGAAGGGCGTTCCTTTCCGGCGATTACTCTCTTCGGCGGAATGCTTAAGGGATTGGGAGATCTTGCGTGGACTGCGCGAGGAAAATACGCCCTGCTGCAGATCCATAGCATTGCTGGTCTCCGTAACCTTTTGCGACCAGCGCGATGTATTGGTTTTCTTTTCCGGCATGACGTCACCATATCGACGCGTTGCAATCGGCGGACCAGGCTCAGAAAGCGGATTTACCCTCGACCTGCATCTCTTCGAGGTTGAACGTTTGTCTGAAAACAAGCCGTCCGATCTGCGCCTCGAAAGCGACGTGCCCGTCCTTCCGCGTGATTTCCATGGACGACGGAAACACGTAGGCAACCACCACTCCGTGCCCCAACTGAAAGACCTCCCCGCTCGATGGCCTTACATCCTTCTGACCGTCGCGCTTCAGCACCGCTTCTTTTTTCAAGGGATCGCCCAAACTCTTTGGATCGCCCTTGAAGTACTCGCCGGGAATTCCGTAAACGGCGATGCTGTACCCGTCATTGTCCAAAGTGGGAGGCGCAATGACACCGGTTTTCAGTTCCGCCACACGGACGGGGAGAGCGCTTTCCCAGCGGAGCAACAGCTTCATGAATTGTGGGGGGCCGGGACTGTAGCGGGTGGGCTTCAGGACAAGAGCCGCAAGATTATCCGGTAATTCCGGCCTCTTGAATTTATCGTCCACCCCGTCGAAGCCGACGCCCTTAGCTTGTCCCATCTCTCCGCCCGCTCTACGCTCATCTTCCGTTTGCCGGCGAGTGATGCCCGCAACCACGGTCATGCACCATGGAGAATCGGTGAGGACCTGGCGGGCGTCCGCTTCGGTCCAATCGGAGATGCGCTTAGCCTTCCATGCGGGATCGGCCGCCATCAGCAGCACCACCGCAATGGGAAGTGTCAGCAAGAGCCTGGTCACTATAGCGGACCTCATAACTATCAGAGTTCCAGTCTGCCCTGAAATTGCATCTGAGCGGGGTAGAAGTACTGTGCCACGAAGAGCCTGCCGAACACCGCGCTGAACTCCACGCGCTTATCGTCGGCGGTGATTTCCTCGGAGCGCGGAAAGAGATAGACGATGGTAGTCAGTCCACCATCCTGCGGCAGCAGATTCACGCGCGCGGGCTTTAAGTCCTTTTTTCCGTCCCGCTTCAGATACGCTTCTTTGCTCAACCACTTAGTCAGAGCTTTCGGGTTGCCGTCGAGGCCGGGCACATCGTAAACCGCGATGGCGTACATAGGACCGTCCCATTCGGGCAGAATTTCCTCCCGCGATTTCAACTCCGCGGCGCGCACCGGCAGGGCGCTTTCCCACCGCACCTCCACCTCCAGTGCCTTTGGTTTCGCCCGGCGCCTTGTGGACTGCCCGCCGCCAATGCCCGTAAGAGCGGATGGGTTGAACGCGTCCATTCCAACACTTTGTCCACTGCCCATCAAACCACTGCTGCGCACCTCAGCCTCATTGCGCGGAGGAAGTTCCACCGGCGTCGCTATCCTGACCCACGGCGAACTGGAAAGAATCTGCTTCGCGTCCGTCTCATTCCATTCCAGGAGCGGTTTGGTCCACCACGATGGGCCCGACGCTGTAAGCAGGGCGGCGAAAATTATAAGCAACGGAGCTTTTGATAACTTGTGCATAACAGGCCTCCTGAGAAATAGTCCATGGCAAAGCGCTTTTCAGGGCGCTTTGCCATGTTCGCTGCAAAAAAACCAGAGCTAAGCCACTAGAGTTTAACCATCAGAGAGAAGATCCAGCGGCGCTCCTGCTTCACCAGATCCGGATGCCACAGACCGCCATCGTTGGAACAGTTTCCGCTCGGCGACGGTGTGCCATCCATACAGGCATAGTATTGGGGGAACCCGTTATTGCCGCCGGGGGGCGTCATCCCTCCGGGACCGGCGAACACGGGGACGTTGGCGCCGCGTTGCGTGAATTCGACGTGCCACGTTACCCACTGGCTGGGCATGTATTCGAAGGCGACCTGATAATCATAGCCCCTGAACTGGTTGCCGGGATTCTCCGTGAAGTAGGGCGTGCCGCTGGTGGCGCTCGCACCGTTGATGGGCGGTAACAGAACCAGATAGCGCCCTGGGTTGTCAACTACGCCACCGCCGATGTTGAACGAGTACCTGTCATGATCGAACCACCAGCGGTGATAAGCCATGATGCCGGTGAAGTTCTGCGCGGGAGTGACCGCGTTGCCATGCGTGCAAACGACACCGCCGCCCGTTTCGCAACCGAAATCCTCAGTGACAGTGAACGCCATGCGGTGCATGAAGGCGCCCGGCTTTTCGTAGTACTTCCATTCCTGGCTATCGTCTTCGTGATAACGCGACCGGTATGGGTTATACAAAACGTCGCGTCCGAGCGTATAAGTGTTAAACACAAAGTCAAGATTCGCCGTGGGCCGCCACAGGATCTGGCCACCCAGCCCTTGCCTGCCGTTGTACTTGGCATAGGTCTGCCAGCCGTTGATCAGCCAGGGCTCGATCTTCAACTTATTAGTCGGGAACCATTGCACGCGCATGCCGGTAAAGAACCATGGAGTATTAGACGACACGTAGGACGGCTGATACATCCAGTTATCGAAGCTGTAATAACTGAACAGTCCGATATAGGATAGGAAGTCGCCTACCTGAATGTTGAGGCCGTGCTGCACGTCAATGTGATATCCGGCGTACATTTCGGACAGATACCGGTAAGCGTCCGCAAGATCCCATTGGCCGTTGCTGTAGCTCGAGTCATTGCGCGGCACGGCCGTAGAGACGGCGCCGAACTGGGTCAGGATCCGGCCCTGCATGTTACCGGCGTGGAAATCGCCGCCGACGTTGAGAGCCTGAATGACAAATTCCCCGGTTCGCTCGCCCTCGGTGGTTTCATCGAGAGTGTGATCGATGGGGTGCTCGTAGTCGTACATGTAATTGGTATCCACGCGAAATTCGCCCGAGAAATACTTTCCATCGAGGACTTCGTCGTGGTTGCGCGACACCGAGTTCATCCAGGTAAAGTCGCCGAAAGCAAACGGGGTCTGATTATCGACAGCGGGTGCGGCGGGTTCGGCTGGAGCGCCCTGGGGCGGGGCCGCCGATGGTCCCGGCGCAGCGGGCGCCTGCGGGGCGGGTGCTGGCGGGTCGAACGCGCCCGCCGGTGGTGGCGCCAGCGAAGCGTTGAGAACCGGGTCCGAGTCATTGGCACTCCTGGACTTCGGTGCAGCTCCGCGCATGAGCTCCTCAAGGTTCAGCCGCTGCCTGAAACTCGCCGATCCGTTGGCCATCGAGGCTGTGTTATCCGCCGGCGTCTTGTCCGCAATGACGTTGGCTTGCGCCTTGCTTTCCGGAGCAGGAGCTATTGCACTCGGAGCGGCCGGACTCGTGGAAGAAATTGTGGAAGGCGCGACGATCGTCGCGTTCATCGTGCTGTCCGCCCGGGCAGGCCTGCCCGCCGTAACCTGGAGCGATCCAATTGTGAAGTCGGAATAGCCTTCGGCCTGCGCCGTCAATGAGTACGCGCCCGGCAGTACGTCCGCAAATGTATAAAAGCCGTCGCTGCCGGAAAGCGCGGCCCGGAAAATCTTGCCATCCAGACTGGCAATGCTTACCGTCGCGTCCGCCAGCGGAAGCCCGGCCTTACTCCTGACCACGCCAATGATCGCTCCGACGAAGGCCTGCGTGCGGGCTGAGGACGGTGCCGCCGGAGTTTGTGCAACTGGAGTTTGTGCAGCCACGACCTGCGCCGATGCATAGCCTGCGGTGCCGAATGCCGCCAGCGCCGCGACCGCGCAGAACTTAGGAACAGATCGAGCGAGACTACATGTCGAATAATTTCTCATGTCGTTATCCTTTCTTCCCCCTGTTTTTCTCACGGCAGTGTCAGCTGCCGCGCAGTCAGCTTCGCTATCTACCGGCAGGAACGGTTAACGCCCGCGGACACGGCGGCGGTTGCGATAGCAATCTGAATATTGCGAGTCTAGGATCGCCTTGATAAAAGAAGCATAGTTTCTACATGGACAAAGTGTCAGTGTCATTTCATATTTTCTATTGGCGTAATAACTGATTTCTTGAAATCATGTATATTTCAGAGTTCGATTATGTATTATTCATTTGTTTCTTATGTGCGTGGGCGATGGATGCGGATCGGCGAGAGCAGATCGGAAATCCACCCTACCAGGCACCAGGAGAGGGGGTTGATTGAAGTTTGAGGCGCCTTAACGGCGCAGCATTTTAAAAGCGTGGCGGCCGGTCCCCAGCCCTGCTTGTAGGCGAGATGAACCCAGCATCGCCATCGGGTTCAAGCGATCGCGATGCTGTCAACGGACCGGCGTCCACGACATCGAACCCAGTTCCGCGCTCAGTTGCCCGACCACGGATTCAGCGGACTTGTCGCTTTGCACCCTGAGGGTCCCGGCCGCCGAACAAGATCCGTCCGACGTTTCCCGCGCCCAATGATCCCGATTTTCAATGCGGACTCTTCTTATCGGGCTCGTCGTCTTCCTGATCTTCTTCCTCGAACTCGCCCTCCAACTCTCCTGCGGCTTCGGCCTGTGCCGCCAGTTCTTCGTCGGAGATTTCCGCTCCCAGAACGTCAAGGGCTTGTTCCACGTAAGCCGCCGGCACCATCAGTTCAAGTTGAAATCCGCCAAGCCCGGTGTATTCGTTGGCGAGATGGCAGGGAATTGAAGCGATCCGCAGCAGCCCTCGCGCGAGGCTGGCTTCTTCCGCGACCGTGTAGGTAGCGATCGAAACCGGCTCACCGCCCGCAGAGTCCGGCTCGGCTTCCGCGGATTCGGCGGCGGCGGCGCCGGAATCGCTCTCGCCGGTCAATAACCCGCGGCGCGACAATTCTTCGTCGAGGCATTGCTGTGCACTCTCCACCAGATCTTCCCTGCGCGTGGCGAGAAGCGCGTCATCGGACAGGATCCCGAAGTGCCGCCGGAAATCGTCGAGGCTCACATCCATATAAGTGCCTTCACGGGGGCGTGGCTCGGTAAGTATAGCAAACGGCTGATAACTGATTCATCGATGTGACTCGGCCTGCGGGACCGATCGTGATTCGCATATTTCCATAGCTTTGACAACGCCAGCGGTCGATCTGCGCAAGGCTGCTCGGTCAGCGAAAAGCGCACGGCGAATCGGTTGGTGAGACGATATCAACATGCCGAAGGCGAAAGAGTTTACCGTAACCATCGAGGACAAACCGGGCGCGCTGGGCAAGTGTTTCCATGCTCTGGCGGAACGCGGGGTGAATATCCTCGCCTTTCAATCGTATGTAGAAGGCGGTGAGAGCCTGGCCCGCATGCTGGTCGACGACACGTCCGCCGCCAAAGCGGTGCTGGGCAGTCTGCGCATGATCTTCGAAGAGACAGAAGTCGCCCTCGTCAGGCTGCCGCATCGTCCGGGTCAGTTGGGCCGCGCCGCCGCCCTGCTGGGCGAAAAAGAGATCAATATCGATTACTCTTATTTCGGGCTCGAACCCGGATCGCCCCTCGCGCTGCTGGTCTTCGGGGTCGACAACCTTACCCGAGCCGCTAAGCTGCTGGATGATCTGGCCGCGGAACCAGCGTAGTTAACGGGCGTCGGCTACTTGTTTCTTTTTCTTCGGGCTCTCGAATAGCTTGTCGAGATCGGCTTGGGGATCGATCTGCACCGCAAACACGCCCAGCATCATCTCCTCATAACTTTGATCGCCCCAGTGAACCGTGGCGCTCGGCTCGGGATTGGCCGGGTTGTTCAGAGAGTTGTCGTACACCGCCGTGAGTTTGAGCTGGGTGCCGGCGGGCATGGTTTTAGGCGTGGCGAATTCGTACATCTGCTGCCAGTTGAAATCGTAGTGAGGCACGTCGAACAGGGTCTCGGATTCGCCGGTGGGATAAACCGCGCTCATGGTCATCGCCTTGCCGCGCAGATGCATGTGCGGGCTGGCCATAAGCATTTTCGTGTCCGAGGCGAAAGTCAGGGATGCCTCCGCCTTATAGTTCGCATCGCCGGGAGGGATCTCGATCTTCGAGTTCGACACACCAGCTATGTACGCCCGCCGCGCCGGGGGAGTCTTCGAGAACACCAAGCCGACTTTCGTCCGATCCGCAACCGCCGTGCCCTTAGGCGTGTAATGCAACTGCAGCACGAAATCCGAGCCGGCCTTGATCAGAAATCCCGTGTCCTCCGGAAGATTCCAGGGGCGCTGCCCGGGAACGTATGCGACAATCCACTCGTCGGCCAGCGAGCCCTCCGCCGTGCGGTCTCCGTCGCTTGACCGATGCTTCGTGCCGGGTCGCGCGTCGGGTACAAAAGGCACGCCGGTGGGATACTGTGCCAGCCATTTCGATCCCGGCGTACGCGTAAACAAAATGGCGTGGTGCAACGTCGAGCGATTGCCCGGCCGGATCTCCGCCGCCCTGACCCACATATCCTGTTTGAAGTTGGTGGGCATGATGATGTACGTGTACTCGACCGTGCCGGTGGCGGGAATCTGATAGGCTTCCGGCATTTCCACGATCATGTCCGGCTGCCCGATGTTCCAGCCATCGACGAATTTGCGCGGCGGGGGAGCGTCTTTCGCGTTGCCTTCGGGCGCGCCGCTATTGACCCAGTCCTTAATAATTTGGGCTTCGGCGCGTGACAGTGAATTGTCGTCGCGGTAAGTCTGATGGGCGCTCGGATCGGCAAACCATGGCGGCATCTTCTTCAGCGCCACGGCCTCTTTGATCGCGGCCGCCCACTTACGCGTGTCCTGATACGTCAGCAGAGACATGGGCCCGACCTCTCCGGGTCTGTGGCAGCTCTGGCAGTGCTGCTGAAGCACCGGCTCTACGTCTTTGTGAAACGTGACAGGAGGGGGAGCGGCGAACAGTATACCGGCGCCGAGGACGAAAAGAAAAGCCGATTTCAGTTGACGCATAGCTACCACTAAAGCACAAAACTACTTGTCGGTATCGAACGTGATGCTGGTATCGGCGGTGAACTTCTTGTAATTCCGGAATTCGATCACGTTCCGCGTGCACTGGTTGGTGGCCCGTGCGCAACTCAACGCCTCGGAATGGACCGGCAGCAAATACTTGCCCTCGCCAATGAACACGTAATCGTAATCGACCGCCCACTCTACCTGATCGAGCGCAAACGATGTGGGCATGTGCTCCGCTGACATCTCGATGCGCAGCGTTCGGTAGTTCTCTTTGTCGATCCAGATCGAGCCCGAATAGCCCGGCATGTAAGACCGTTCTTCCACCGCCACGTGCCAATGCGAGTTAGGCTGCTCCACCGTGAAGTCATAGCGGTAGGCGGCGCGATTCAGAATGGTTGCGGTTCGCTTGCCATGGAAATCGGCATTAGTAAGAGGCGACAGCACTTCCTGCAGCATGCTGGAGAATTCGCCGCGCGACCACGACCCGGTCTTCTCAATATCCTGCACCGGAGGCTTACCGTTGACCAGAATATTCTTGTATTTCTCGTTGCCATCCTCCTCGATCACATCGGCGGAGACAACGTCGAGAGTCTGCCAGTTGGTTCGGCCTCCGCGCGTGGCGAAGGTAGCGTAGCGCGTAGTGTACTGCTTCACCACGTAATTGGGGAGAGTTTCGCTGAACGCAAACGCCGCTTCGCGCGCCTGATCGATAACCGGGTCTCCGGTGGCCGGCATTCTCTGCGGCATACGCGAAGCCACGGATGCAGTGTCGTCATCCGAACCCGCACGTCTCAATTGGGGCCGACCGGAATTATCGGTATTGCGCGCGAGAGAGGGCGAGGGCGCTGGGTTGGCTGGAGGAGGTGGCGGCGGCGCCACTGGGGTTATATTGGCGCCCAGAGTGTCGTCGTCCGCGCTCGAAACCGCTCGGCGCATCCGTGGAGGAGGGGCATCGTTGTTGCTGCTCGTGGGGTAATTCGATGCCGTGTTCGATGAATTACCGCTCGAAGAGGCAGCATCCGAGTTCGAATCCGCACGCCGCAGCCTCGGACGGTCGTCATCGCTGCTGCTCGAATTTGAAGAAGCGGTCGAAGATCCATCGTCCAGGCTCGGCGTCGCCCGATGCAGCGTCGGACGGCCATTATCGTTGGTGCTCAACGGGGTCCCCGATGAGCCTGTGCCCGACGATCCGGTATCCTCCGAACCCGAAGCGCGATGTAGCGTAGGACGGTCCCCGCCGCTGCTGCCTGACGAGCTTGCCGACGACGATGAACCCTTCGTTATGGGATGCGAAATGTCGTTAGTCGCGAGCGAAGCGGTCGAGTGCTCCTCCGCCGTCCCCTCCGTCACCATGGTCATCTTTGAAGCGTGGTAAGCGTGCTTGCTGTCCTGCGTGGCGCTGATGCTCACATGGTCGCCGGGCTGAAAATCGCCGATCTTTGCCGAACCGCCGGACGCGCTGACATATTTGGTCGAACCCGAAATCGAAATGGTGGTGATGGTCTGGTCGTCGGACTCGATGACGACATCCTTGTCCTCGATCTTCCGCAACATCCCGACCTGCAGCGAGGCAGGATTGTCCGGCTGGCGCATCGGCGGCTGACCGCCCTGTGGATAGCGCCGGCCCGGATATCCGCCGCCGGGATATCCCACGCCCGGAATGATGATCTGGCCGAAGCCGCAGATGGCGGCCAGCAGGAGTACCGTCGATAAGGATGCAAACCTGCGTGCCATAGCTTTCCTCTTGGACGAAGGCTACACCGAGGGGGTTTCGGAATCAACCCCGCTCAGGGCATAAGCGACCAATGCACCACGCAGCGCTTCTGCGGGCCTTTGCCTATATTCTTTAAAACTAACACCTGCGCCCCTCCATCGCCCGGCTCGAGGCGCGCTTCCCAGTGTTTGGTGTCGAAATCGAGCAGCAATTTCACCGGGGGCACATCATGGAAAACGTACTCCGCGTTCTGCGGGATGGGGCCGCCGGTGGATTGGAACGTACCCGATGTGGGCCCGTCGTAAGGCGGTTGGCTCACGATGTGCGGCCGCGGCGACGACCCGTCGGAGGGAGCAAACGACTTTGGCGCCTGCAGGATCGGGCGCGGATTCTGCTTCTGGCTGGTAACCGGGGGATCCAGTCTGAGATCCGCCCGCCAGCGCAGCGCCCGGTAAACGGCCTCCTGATCGGGGCTGTTCAGATCCTGCTTCAGAAGGCTATCCACGACCTGCCGGTAATGCGGCAGAATCTGCAGCGCCGTCTTCCGCCACGTACCCACGTCCGGCATGTCCAGCAGAATCCTGCACACAGCCTGGGCTTCGGTCAGAGACAGACCGGGTTGCTGGAGATCGTTCAGGAGATCGTTGAGGAAGAGCCTCGCGCTCTCCGGATAGCGCGCCATCAGATCTCCCAACAGCGGCGCGTAGGTCAGGTTGAAAGTCGCCTGGCGCTGCTCCCGCCACGAAAAATCGACCACTTGCGACGCCACGCGCGCATCGGCCAGAGGCGCCACCAAAAGCACCAGATTGGCCCTGTTCTCCGATTTCCAGCGCGCAATCAACTCCTCGTCGAGGATATCCCGGTACCAGTCGAGCAGGCCGGAAAGCTGTTCGACTGTTCGATCGCGATTGCCCGCATCGGCATTTTCAAGCAGCGTGACGATCTTCTTGCGCGCCACGGCTGGCGGAAACGGAGCTTCCTTGATTTCCTTAAATTGGGCGTAGGCGGGCACCATCGCGGCGCAGAACACTACGGAACGGACCAGCGGATTTGACCAGGAGAACGGCACTCTTATGGTTCGATCCGCATTCTCATTGTCAGGTTTCGCCAGATTGATCGCATCACGCCCCGTTGAGCTTGATCACGATAAACGGAGTGGTCGTTGGCTGCGGCGAACCGCCCTCGGGTTCCACCGTCACGGCAACCGCGGCGGCGTCACCCTGCACAGGCCCCGGCCGCACATAAACCGCTGTCGCATCCGCTTCACCCTGGAACGTTCCTGCCGGAACCGGGTTGCCTTTCGCCGGAATCACCCACAGCTCGAACGTCTTGTTGGGCGCGATTTTGGGCAGGCTGGCGCCAATGAATAACACACCCTTCCCACCGCTGACAAACACTCTTCCTCGCGAGGGCTGCGCCGTTTCCCCGAACGTCACCTGCTTCGCCGTGGGATCGTTTAGGATCGAAAGCGCCTCAGTCAGCTTCGCCGTGTCCGGGTTCTTCGACCGCGAGGGAAGCGCAATAACGACGAGCGCAATCGCCATCGCCGCGCAGGCCGCCCAGGGCAACAGGAATCCCACGAACGATTTCTTGCCCCCGCGCTTGACCATCCCGATAACCCGGTCGCGCAGGTATTTGGGGGGCTCAACCGATGGAACTATATTCGACATCGCCGTCACCATTGCCATGGCGCTGCGCACGCCGGGGACACAAACAGGGCACTGCCGCGCCAGATGTTCGGCGATCTCCGTACGTTCCGGATCTTCCGCGATTCCGAGCGCCCAGGCTCCATATTCGTCGCGCAATTCTTCGCAGGTCATACCGTCAACGCCTCGCCGATCTCCTCGCGGAGGAATTTCAGCGCGCCCCGCACCCACGACTTCACCGTCCCCAGCGGCTGCCCCATCCTTTCGGCCATTTCGCTTTGCGACAGGCCCTCGTAATAAGCCAGATGAATTACCTGGCGCTGGTTCTCACTCAGCTTGGCCAGCGCCTTCTGAATTACGCGCGCGTGGTCTGAGTTGACCAGGTCCCGCTCCATGTCCACGAACAAAGAAGGATGCTCGTGCGCATCCAGCTCGAATGCATTCTTCTCCATGCGCGCGCCGGCCGAGCGAACATGGTCGATGGCCCGGTTGCGCGCAATCGCCAGCAGCCATGGACCCAGCGCCGCCCGCTCCCCATCGAACGTCTGCGCCCGGTTCCACACGCGCAGAAAAGTTTCCTGCACCAGGTCTTCGGCCACCGCGCCATCGCGCACGATGGAGAAAATTACCGAATACGCGGTCCGCCCAAAACGGTCGTAAAGGCCGGCCATGGCAGCCGAATCTTTCCGCTGCAATCCCCGTATGAGGGTTCGATCGTCTTGCCCGCTCATCTCCAGAGCGAGCAGGAGTCCGGTTAGTATCATTCGATCTGTTGCGCCTTCACCATCCTAGTTTGGCATCAACGTGGGGCAGGTTGGTAACCTGCGGCGGATTGGCAATCCGCCTCTTCTGCACGGGATACGAGACGAGCGAAGAATTGGATTAAGCGGCAGGCGCCTTGATACTTCCGTTCTTAGACGCCTTGATGATGTTATCGGCCGCGCGAAAAGCGAGCGCCGAGATCGTACATGTCGGGTGGTTGCGTGCGCTCGTGACAAAGCTGCTTCCATCCACCACATACAGATTAGGAACATCGTGCGCGCGGTGGAATTTATCCACCACCGAAGTCTTTGGGTCGTTACCCATGCGGCAGCCGCCCATGGTGTGCCCGGCGGCTCTTTCTTCCCGCACCGGATCAGCCCATGATTTAATAGCGCCGGCCGCCTGGACAAGCTCAAGCGCGCGCTCCCTGAAGAACGCCTTGTTCTTCATATCGTCCGGATGATCTTTGTAAGTCACCCGTATGGCCGGCAGACCCCATGCGTCCTTAACGTCCGGGTCGAGCGTGATGTTGTTGCTCTCAAGCGGCAGGCAGGTGAGAAAACCCTGCACCGTCATGGTGCGATTGAAATCGTTCTGCAGCGCCTTCTTGTATTCGGATCCCCACGTGGGAGTTCCGGGCGGCAATCCGCCGAGCGCGAACGCGGTGGGCAGCGTGTTGCCCCGCGCATCCAGCCTGCCGCCGCCAAAGAAACCGCGCTTCGGGTCGGCACTGTAGAAATCCTCAATGGCGCGCGTAGTGGTCACGCTCTTGTATTCGTTCAATTCGTGCTCGAATACTCCATGCGCGCTGGCTCCGCATCCGGGTATGAAATATTTCCCCACCACGCCGTTGGAGTTCGCCAGCCCATCCGGGAAACGGCTCGACTTAGACATCAATAACAAACGAGGCGATCCTACCCCGTTGCAGCACACGATCACGGCTTTGGCCTTTTGAAATACTTCCTTCTTATTAACGTCGAAATAGACCGCCCCGGTAACTTTGCCGCTGCTGTCTGTCGAAATCTCCCGCACATATGCGTTGGGGCGAAGCTCGCAATGGCTGGATTTTTCAAGACCTGGAATGATCGCCGAAAGCGAGCTCGACTTAGCTCCGTTGTGACATCCGAATCCCGAACAAAATCCGCAATGATTGCAAGCGGAGCGGCCGCGATAAGCCTGCGACAGCATGGCAACGGGCACCGGCACCGCGTGATATCCGAGCTTCTGCGCCGCGCGCTCCATCAATACGCCCGAAGACTTATTCGGCATCGGGGGCAGCGGATACGGCTTCGATCGCGGCGATTCAAAAGGACTGGCTCCGCCCAGGCCTGAATAACCGATCTCCCACTCGACCTTCGTGTAATAAGGTTCTAACTCCGCATAAGTCACCGGCCAATCGTCAAATCCAGTCCCCGCAATCGAACCCCAAATGCTGCGTTCATTGAAATCGCTCTCATGGTGGCGCCAGCTGCTCCCCGAATAGTGAACGGTTCCGCCCCCTACGCAACGACCGGTGCGGAACGCCGCGCTTAGCACCGCCTCATCCTTATCCGTCTGGCGAAAAGTGGCCAGGTTTGGGTCTTCGGCGACCAATGACGAGTGAGAGGTTCGCTGCATCTGATCGTAGCGAAAGTCCTTCTCGCGCAGGTAATCGCCTTGCTCGAGAACCACTACATGGAATCCCGCGCCCGAAAGCTCCTTCGCCATGATGCCGCCGGAAACTCCCGAACCTACCACTACAAAATCGACTTGAGTGTTGGGGCTGTACTTTGCCATGGCTTCCTAAACCTTCCCGGTGGGCAATGCCGCCGACTTGCTTTCACGGTCGTAATATCCGAAAGGCGGTTGATAGTTGAACTTGCCCTCGAACCCGATCAGATTCCAGCCAACCTTATTCTGATTACCGCCATACTCCGGATTCACCAGGAATCCCGTGATCGTATGCGCCCGCACCGCCGTGAAGAATGGAGTGTTTTCGATGGCCTTAAGTACCTGAATCTGTTGAGCCGAAGTCAAAGCACTGAACTTGCTCGCGCCGGGAAAGAGCTGACTCACCTTGGCCTGCAGACTTAGCAATCCTTGCTTGTAGACTGACTGCCGGTCCTTATCGAATGTGGTCAGCGCGCGATCTATGAAGTAGACGGACCCGGCTTCGCGCGCGCCCGGTGTTTCATCAGTGGGAAGGATCTGTGCGGTCACGCTCTCTATCTCGACCGCTTGATCCGCCGAGAAGAATGTGTATTTGCCCGGCTGTCCCGACGCAGCCATTTGCTTGGCATGATCCTGCGCTTCGAGGATTCCGGACCAGTTTAATGCCACCCAGGCCGAACCGAGTCCCGTCGCGGAGCCAGTCAGGAAAGACCGCCGTGAGGCGCCTTGGTTTTTTACACTTCGTCTGTTTTCCACGACGGAAGCTTATCACCCGCTCCATCGGGAGTCAAAGGCTGGGCCAATGGTGGGCCAATGGCGGCGACGGGTATATACTGACGGCGGAAACCGGGAGGCCTTATGGCAACTTACCTTCTGCATCGATACCCGTTGACACTGGCTGGAACCATCGCCGCGGTGCTGCTTCTCGCCGCCGCCAACGAACCGAACGCGCAGCCGAATCCCTATCGCACCATCGAAAATTGGGGAAAACTTCCCAACGGCAGAACGTGGGGATCGGCGGGCGGAGTGGCTGTCGATGCGCATGACCATGTGTGGGTCGCCGAAAGGTGCGGCGCCAATTCCTGCGCGGACAGCAAGCTCGATCCGATTCTCGAATTCGACACTGAGGGCAACTTTCTGAAGAGCTTCGGCGGCGGGATTTTCGTTTTCCCCCACGGCATGGCCATCGACAAGGACGGCAACATCTGGCTCTGCGACGGCCAGGGTAAGGATGGCAAGGGTCAACAAGTTTTCAAGTTCAGTCCCGACGGAAAGATTCTGCTCACCCTCGGCAAGGCCGGAGTCGCCGGCACCACTCCGGACACATTCAACATGCCCTCCGACGTCGCCATCGCTCCCAACGGCGATATCTTTGTCGCCGACGGCCATGGAGGTGATTCCAACAATCGCATCGTCAAGTTCGATAAGAATGGAAAATATATCAAGGAGTGGGGACACAAGGGCGCCGCGCCGGGAGAGTTCGACATCCCCCATGCCGTGGCCTTCGATGCCAAAGGACGCCTGTACGTGGGCGATCGCAATAATAATCGCATTCAGATCTTCGACCAGAATGGAACGTTCATCGAACAGTGGACCCAGTTCAGCCGGCCCAGCGGGATCTTCATCGACAAGCATGGCGCCATCTATGTCGCCGATTCCGAATCCGGATCTTCCGCCAAGACCCGTACCGATTGGAAGCGGGGCATCCGAGTGGGAAATATCAAGGACGGTATTGTCACCGCATTGATTCCCGATCCGGCAATCGACGCCACCGGAACCAGCGCCGCCGAAAGTGTCGGGGTGGATTCGAAAGGCGCCATTTACGGAGCCGAAGTCGGTCCCAAAGACGTCAAGAAATACGTTAAGAAATAGGAGTCTCGAAGATGCGGACGCCCCATGTTGTCGCGTGCCTGCTCATCGGATGTATCGCCTCCGCCATCGCCCAAACTGGCGCGAAAAATGGCGAGTGGGCTACTTACGGCGGCGATCTCGGCAACACGCACTACTCGCCGCTCGATCAGATCACTGCCGCTAACTTCAACACGCTCGAAGTAGCCTGGCGATTCAAGACCGGCTTTCTCGGACCCAGCCCGGAATACCAGTACGAAGGTTCGCCTCTGATGGTGCGCGGCAAGTTGTACGCAACCGCCGGATCGCGGCGCGCGATAGTGTCGCTCGATGCGGCCACTGGCGAATTGCTGTGGATGCATAGCGAGAATGAAGGCGCGCGCGGCGCCGACGCTCCCCGGCAGCTTTCGGGCCGAGGCCTGGCCTGGTGGACCGACGGCAAGGACGAAAGAATCCTGTACGTCACCCCGGGCTACCGTCTGATCGAACTTAATGCGGCGACCGGAGCCCCCGTACCCTCATTCGGCAAGAATGGCGTGGTCGATCTGAAGCTCGATGACGATCAGGAAATCGATCTGGTGACCGGTGAAATCGGCTGGCACGCCGCTCCCGTCGTCGCGAAAAATGTCGTCATCATCGGCGCAGCCCATCTGGTCGGCGACGCTCCGAAAAGCAAGAACCATGTAAAAGGCTACGTCCGCGGATTCGACGTCAGGACCGGCAAGCGTCTGTGGATTTTCCATACCATCCCGCAGGCCGGTGAGTTTGGCGTCGATACCTGGCTCCAGGATTCCTGGTCTTACACGGGCAACACCGGAGTCTGGGGTCAGGTTTCGGTGGATGAACAACTCGGTCTGGTCTATCTGCCCGTCGAGTTGCCGACAGGCGATTATTACGGCGGCCATCGACCCGGCAACGGGCTTTTTGGAGAAAGCCTGGTCGCCGTCGACCTGCAGACGGGCAAGCGCAAATGGCACTATCAACTGGTCCATCACGGCATTTGGGACATGGATATCCCCTGCGCTCCCATCCTCGCCGACATTGTCGTCGACGGCCGTCCCGTCAAAGTAGCCGCCCAGCCCACCAAGCAGTCTTACCTGTATGTGTTCGACCGCGCCACCGGCCAACCCATCTGGCCTATCGAAGAAAAGCCCGTCCCGCAAGGCAACGTGCCGGGCGAATGGTATTCGCCGACGCAGCCGATTCCCACTAAGCCGCCGCCCTATGACTATCAGGGCGTCTCGATCGATAGCCTGATTAATTTCACTCCGGAACTGCGCGTGGAAGCCGAAAAACTGGTGTCGCACTATAAATTCGGTCCGCTCTTTACGCCTCCGTCATTAAGTAAAGCGGACGGAACGCTGGGAACCATCAGTGTCCCCGGATCGCTCGGCGGCGCCAACTGGCCCGGCGGATCGTACGATCCCGACACCCACACCATGTATGTGTTTTCGCAAACCGCGCTCACAGTGCTGGGTCTGATCCAGCCCGATCCAAAGGTCTCGGATATGAACTACATTCGCGGCACCGCCGGCGTGGCGCCGCAAGTGCGCAAGGTCGGCGACCCTCCGCCCGTACAACGCGGTGAGGGAGGAGCCGCCGCGGCCCTGACGGTTCGCGGCATGCCGCTGTTAAAACCCCCGTACGGCCGCATCACCGCCATCGATCTGGATAAGGGCGACTTCCGCTGGCAGGTCGCGCATGGCGAAACCCCTGATAACATTCGTCATAATCCGGCCCTGAAAGGCATGAACATTCCGCGTACCGGGCGCCCGGGAATCCTCGGCGAAGTGGTCACAAAAACTCTGGTGATCGCGGGCGAGGCGGGATATTTCACCATCCCTTCGGGAGAACGCGGCGCCATGCTGAGGGCGTATGACAAAGCCACCGGCAAAGAGGTCGGTTCGGTATACATGCCCGCGCCGCAGAGCGGAACACCCATAACTTACATGCTCAATGGGCATCAATATATTGTCCTTGCCATCAGCGGCGGCAACTACGCGGGCGAATTAGTGGCCTTCAGACTACCTGGCACGTAAGGCCGCGTTTCGTGGCTGTTCGGTTATACTCATCTAACAACCCGGATGCCCACCATGAATCCGCTGGAGCGAACTCTGAGCATCTTCGGTCCAGCAGGCACGATGCGGGCGCGCATTCTCTTGTGTCTCGTCCTGGCCGTGGTACCTTTGACCGCACTCTCCCTGTATCTGGCGGTGGATGAGCGCCGCGAAGAAGACGCGCGGGCCCGCCTCGAGGAACGGTCGATCGTGGGCGTCGTCAGAACGGATCTCGATCGTCTGTTCCAACTGAGCCGGAACCTGGTCGCGAGTATGAGCCGCGAAAAGACCGACGCGGAAATGTGCGGCTATCTGGGCTTGCTGCGACAGTCTTTCCCCGAATTCTTCAACATCGGAATATTCGATCTTCATAGCGATGGCGTCGGCGGCACCTTCGTTTGCGGCGCGATCAGGCCGGCAAAGAATTCCTTTTATCTGTCTCCGGAAGAAGCGCGCCTGGTGGCGGGCATTCACCGCCAGGGGGAAATCGTGGTGACCCCGATACGAGGCAATGTGGTCGACGGCCGTCCTGTCATCCCGGTGGCAGGCCTGGCCAGGGTGCTGCCCGACGGAACGCGCCGCCTCGTGGTGGCTTCTATCGATCTCGCCTGGCTCAGCCGTCAGGTGAACCAGGTTCCCATTCCCAGCCAGGCGGTACTTCTGATTCTCGACCGGCACGGCGTCATTGCGGCGCGCGAGCCCCCATCGACGTCCTATGCGCCAGGTAAGCCGGCGCCCGATTTCGAGCGCGGTTTGCCGTCCCGCGGCGACTTCGACGGAGAAGTGATCGGCGAGTATGGCATCAGCCGTTTCTACACTCTGGCGCGTGTGGGAGCGGCCGATGGGCTGGTGGTGGTCCTGAAGATTCGCTCTGCGGAAGTTTACCGGCGCTCGCGCCAACGCCTGACCGCCCATCTGATCGGATTGTTCGCTGTCGCCGCCCTCGTATTCGGCGCGACATGGATAAGCACCGACCGTTATGTCGCGCGTCCGCTGGCGAGACTCACCAGCGTGGCCGGCCAGCTTGCGTCCGGCAATCTGTCCGAACGTTCGGGACTTGAGTACCAGGGCGAAATCGGGCGCCTGGCTCATTCATTCGATTTAATGGCCGCCTCGGTGCAGCGTGAGGAGACTCACAGCGCCGAAATGCTGCAGGCCCTGCGGGCCTTGACGGCGCAGATCGAATGCGCCCGGGAAGAGGAACGCACTCGCATCGCGCGCGAGATCCACGATGAACTCGGCCAGCAGCTGACCGCCATGAGATTCGATCTGATCGATATGAAAACCCGGCTGCGCGAAAGGCCAACGCAAAGTTCGCAGCTCGATGCGGCGCTCTGCGAGAGGGCTGCGGAACTGACAGGACTGGTCGATTCCACCATCGGCAGCGTGCGCCGCATTGCCACCGAGTTGCGTCCGCGCATCCTCGACACCTTCGGTCCCATCGCCGCCATCGAATGGCTGGCGAGCGATTTTGAGAAGCGCACCCATATCCGGTGCATCTATGAAGGGCCTGCTGAATTGAAGACTGGACCGGGGCTTGCCACCACGCTGTTCCGCATCTGTCAGGAGTCGCTCACCAACGCGGCCCGTCATTCCGAGGCGACGGAAGTGCGCATTCGCCTGACTGCCGACGACGATTGGATTACGCTCGAAGTGCGCGACGACGGTTGCGGCCTTTCGAGCGCAATTCCGCAACCCGCGAATTCGCTCGGCGTAATGGGTATGCGGGAACGGGCAAGGATGGCCGGTGGCGATCTGGAAATCTGCGGCGAACCGGGAATGGGGACCACCGTGTCTGCACGCATACCAGCGGCGGCTGAAAGAAGCCGATCATGATTCGAGTGCTGATCGCCGACGATCACCCGATTGTGAGAAAAGGGCTGCGGCAGATCGTTGCCGGCCAGCCGGACCTCACTGTCGCCGCCGAATGCGGCGATGGCGACGAGGCGCTCCGGCTCGTGCAAACGGTGCCCCTCGATGTCGCGGTTCTCGACATCGGGATGCCCGGCATGTCCGGGCTTGAAGTGCTCAGCCGCCTGCGCGCCAATTATTCAAACCTTCCGGTTCTGATCCTGAGCGCGTATCCCGAGAGTGAACTGGCGATGCGTGTGATCAAGGCGGGCGCGGCCGGCTATCTCAATAAGGAGATGGCGCCGGAAGAACTCGTCGCAGCCATCCGCCGCGTGGCCGCGGGCAGAAGATACGTGAGCCCCGAAGTTGCTGAACTGCTGGCCGGCTCGCTGGCCGCGGGAGACGCGCCGCCCCACGCCTCGTTATCCGATCGTGAGTATCAGGTGCTTCTGGCCATCGCTTCCGGCCGAACTGTCACCGAAATCGCCGTCGATATGGATCTCAGCGTCAAAACCGTGAGCACCTACCGAACTCGCCTGCTGGAGAAAATGGACATGCGCAACAACGCTGAACTGATGCACTACGCCATCCACAAGGGCCTGACGGGTAATCGGATATAAGCAGCGTTCTGTAGGACAAATCACTACACGTCCCGACGCAAGGTCTGACGGCGCAACGGGGGCGCCTCCTCTTTTCATGGGCCGCGGAGACCTTTATTCTGCTAATGAGAGTACGATTGAGTAAAGAGTCATGGGCTTGCCCCGATTACGAGCGTCTGATTTACGAATACACCAAAGTTGCCCTTGCTTTCTCCGAGATCGACGAAGCATATCGACGGGCCAAAGAGCGCGCCGCGCTGGATGCCTGCCTGATACGAAGACACGAACAAGCCGGACGTACGGCCGATGAAGCCTGGCTCGCCCTCAATGCCCACCTGGCCGCCCACCGCTGTGGGGGAGCCTGATGCCTCGGTGGATCCTGAATTTTAATGAACCTTACACCTATCATCGAACAGCTCCGCAACGAGCTTGACGCTCTCAATATGAGTATTCTGGCGCTGGAACGCGTCGCCGCAGGGAGAGGCACGCGCCGGGGACGTCCTCCAAATTGGATGGCATTGGCCAAGGACGCAGCCACAGCGGGGCGGAGCAAGGCTCCCGCAAACGTAAAGAAATCGGCGAAGTAAGGCCCTCGAAAAACGCCGAAGCCTAACGCAATCCGGCAAGAAACTGTTCGACCGCCCGCCAATTCTCTTCCGCGCCCGATGGATTTTTTTCGCGCCGCAGCGTTGAAGATCCATGGACGCCGCCGCGCCTGGGGACAAACTGAGTCGCTTGCGCTAAACCGGACGCCCCGGGCACAGCTTGCACAATCGCGCGCGCCGCGGCAATCTCCTCGGCGTCCTGCGCACATGTGACGAAAACCGGCGCCTGTATTTTCGCCGCGGCATCCTTCACCGAATGCTCGTCGCCCAAATACTCGCCCGGCGAAAACGCCAGCACGGCCGCCAACGCCGACGGGTGCCGCGCGGCAACCAGAAACACCAGCGCCGCCGAATAACTGCTTCCCCAGACGATCGAGCGGGCAGGCAGACCCTGCGTCGCGGGCCATGCGAGTGCCGCTTCGAGATCGGGCAAGACCGCGCCGTAGTCCACCTCTTTAGCGAATTGAGCGGCGGTGCGATTCGCCTGACCCCACATGCGCCCTCCGCTCCGCTGATCGAGGGCCAGCGCGTGATACCCGAGAGTGACCAGCCGCGGAGCGATGGTTTCGTATTCGGCGTGGTTCGATCCGGCCTGGTGAAACAGCAGAATTGCCGGCCGCGCCTTGTCAGCCGCAGCATAATGCCAGGCGTAAACAGTGACTCCGTCGGACGCTTTGAGGACGACCCGCCGCGGAGCAGTGACTTCAGCTTTGGCGGAAATCGCGCCTGCCAGAAATATGGGAAGCATTTCGCGCCGTGAGGGACGGAACATCGGTCCTTTCATTATCGCGCCACGTCCCGGTTAATCTTTAGGTTTGTACCCCGCACTTTCCATATCCTCCGCGACGCAATCCCGCACCGCGCCTTTTTGGCTCTGGCTGAATCTGCTCAGTCTGGACGCGCCCATGGTTGCGGTCGTATGGCAGGATTTCCTGGCCCGCTGCTATCCTTCCGTTCTGATGCCCGCCGGGCGTCTGGTATTGTTCCTCTCGGTATGGGGCATCTACATCGCGGACAGAATGGTAGATGTGCGTGACCCCGTGCACGAGAATGAATCCATGTGTCACCGCTTCTATCGACAGCATGGCACGTTTGCCGCGGTGCTTCTGGGCCTCGTGGCGCTGGCAGATTTTCTGGCCGTGACGCTGTGGCTGCGTCCCGCCGTAATGAGAAACGGCCTGATCGTCGCTGCCCTGGTGGTTCTTTATATGGCGATCTTTCCGTCGCGGCGAACCCGGCACATGCGCTGGAAGCAGCCATCCGCCGCCGCCCTGTTCACCATGGGCGTTTTTCTGGTCGCCTGGACGGGAACCCCGGATGCCTGGCGAACGCTGGGCGCCCCGGCTGCGGCCTTCGGCGCGTTGTGTCTGGGAAATATGCGACTGATCGAACATGCCGAGCGCGAGCGGAGCCGCGCCCTGATACCGATCCTGGCGTTCGCGTGCCTCGCGGCCGGACCTTGCTGGTGGTCGATTGCCGTCGCTGCCAGTGCGGCGGGATTGGCCGCGGTGGATTATATGGGCTCTCGATGGTCGCGCGAAACAGTTTGCCTGCTGGCCGATCTGGTGCTCTTCACCCCGTTACTGCTGCGTTGAGAGAACCCGATGCAAATCGATCGTTTCGCGCCGTGGTACCGGTGGGTCGAGTACGCCGCCTTCGGACGCGCCCTTGAGCGCAGACGCTTCGCCTTCCTCAACCGGCTTGCCGGCGCGCGCCGCATATTGATCCTCGGTGAAGGCGATGGCCGCGTGTTGCAGCGGCTGCTGCGAATCGCCCCCCAGGCACAAATCGACGTAATAGAAACCAGCGCCGCCATGATCGATCTCGCCCGCCGCCGTGCCGCCGATTCGCCGCGCGTGTCCTTCCGGCTCGAGGATGCACGCCGCGTCCTCTTCCCCGATTGCCATTACGAAGCGGTAGTAACCATGTTCTTTCTCGATTGCTTCGACGAGGCCGAACTGCGCGCGCTCATCCCAAAAATTGAACGTGCCATGGCGCCGCGCGCGATGTGGATCGTGAGTGAGTTTGCCATCCCCGCGCAAGGTTGGCCGCGTTTACACGCGATGGCGTGGATCTGGACCATGTACCGCTTCTTCGGCGCCGTGAGCGGGCTGCGCGTGCGTGCGCTCCCGCCGATCGACCGGCTGCTCGCCGAGGCGAACCTGCTCTCCTCCGAGCGCGAGGAAGAACGTTGGGGATCGATTCGCTCCCAGATACTTCGCAAGCGTTAATACGCCACCAACCGAACCGGATCCAGCAAACCCGAAGCTATCGCCGGTGCGCCGCCACGCCCTCGTCCACCAGCAGCAGGAGGAGCCGCGGCGCCAGGACCGCCCCGACCCGCCGGCGTCGCGTTCACCTGAATCTCCAGATCGTTGGCTCCCGTCTTCAACGCGCTCGTGACATCCCACCGATAAGGCTGCCAGGCATGCGCCCCCAAATCTTTCCCGTTGAGCGTGACGCGCGCGTAATCGTGCACATCGGCGATTTCCAGATACACATGCTTACCCGCCGGCGCGGCGGCTGAAGTGAACTGCCGCCGATAAACCGCCGGACCCCCAAACGACGCCGTGCCCAGTTCCTCCCACGATTTCAAAGGCGTGGTCAATTGCTTCCCGCTCAGATTCAGCGTCCAGTCGCCGCCCAGATCCGCCAGAGTATTGCCGGAAGCGAAGGAGGGCTCCGCCGCCGCAAGGCTTTGAGGACTTCCCGGCAGCGGCCCCACCACGATCACCTTCGCTTCATAAGGTCCCAGCGCCAAAGGAACGCGTACGGCATCCGCCACCGCCGTCGCCGCAGTCATCGGATGAATCTCGCCCGTAGCCAGATCCCACGCCTGCGCCTGGCCATGTCCCGCAATGGTCGCCATGCGCGATTCCGCATGGTTGCTCTCATTGAAGAAGTAGTACATGTCGGCGTCGGCCCAGCTCTTGTGCGTGTAAGTCAGCCGGGGAAACTCGGCGTCCAGTTTCACATCCGGCCGGGGAAGCGCCGCGATCACGCGCGGAGTAATGTCGCCCGCGGGTTCGATCAGCGTGGCGAAGCTCAGATCCGGCACATCCTTCATATCTAAGAACGTTCTGTCCACGATCAGCCCCGGCGTCTTGCCCACGAAGATTACCTTGCCACCCGATTTCGCGAAGGCCTGCAGGCGTTCGAGGCCGGTGCGCGTGATCACGCTCATCGAGGGCAGCACGATGGCTTTATAAACCTGGCCGCTCAGATTCTTAAACCCGCCATTCTCCAGCGTCGCCACCGAACTGAGCGATTGCTCGTCGAAATAGTCCCAATCGATCTGATGTTCGAGGAGCTGCCAACCCAGCTTCGTGGTGCTGCGGTCGGCGTCTTGATCGCCCATCCAGATGCTGTTGCCGGGATGGTAGAGACCGACCTGCGCGGCCGGACGTCCGATGGCCATCAGATACCCGGCGCGGTTGGCGTACCAGGCGAGCATCGGAGCCTGCGGTGGAATCGCCGGAAGCTGAGCCGCCGGATCGCCTGGACCGCCGCGCAATATCGGAACCCGAATCTGCAGCGCGTTCACTCCTCGCACCACTTGAAAATCCATCTCGAACTTTCCGTCGATACCCACGCCGCCGCCTTCCTCCGCCCACACCTTCGGCTTGCCGAACAGGTGCGCCGCCGATGACGCCAGCTTGGGGAAGTTGTTGTTCACATTCCATGTCCCGTCGGGCCGATGCACCGCCTCCGGCACCAACTGGCTCAGGTTATCGATCCCCGGAACTTCCACGTAGCGGTTGTCGCGGAAATAATCGCCTTCGCTGCGCTCGAGCGCAATCATGGTCTCTTCATGGTTCAGGTGAACCAGATACTCGACGTTGTACTTCTTCGCCCACTCGGCCTGCTCGCCGAAAAACGAACTGCGGAAAATGCCGCTCCACACGTCGTAGTAATCGGCATTGGCGCGGCGCGACTCTTCCGTCGGCTTGCGCGAGAACCAGATCGGGATGTACGGCGCCAGATCGTAACCCTTCTGTTTTTGAAATTCCTCTAACAATTTGGGAGTCCACGGAATGAAGCCGCTGTAGTCCGGCTCATCGCCGAAGAATCCCAGCACTATCTTGCCGAACTGATCGCCCACGGCCTGTCTGTACGTCTCGTGCGTAATGGTCAAAAACGCGCGGGTGGCTGCCGGATCCAGGTAATCGATCAGCGAGTAGAGGCTGTCTTTGGCCCGCGTCCCGTCTTCGCGATTGAAGTTCCGCGTCGGCGAGCTCACGTAAATATGGCGCACGAAAACCACTTCCCAGGAGTAACGCGGCTCATTGGGAGTCGAGCCCTCGGGCGGCACGGTCCAGCGCAGTTGCCCATTCGAAGGAACCGTAATCGGGATGACGCCGACGACTTGCGGGCTCCCACCCTGCCGAGGATCGGACGACTTCAACGCCATGATGGAGAGCGTGTCCGCAGGTACGGGCATGGTCAGCGTCTGTCCCGGCATCACGTGAACGCGGATATCGGCGACGATGCCCTGCATGCCGAGTTGCGGGTACAGCTTGCTGATCTTGCCGCCGGCAAAACCGCTGGGATAATCGGACTCGTCCTGAATCCGCAGCCGCATCCCACGCTTCGCCGCTTCCGCCACCGTGAACTTCACCTGGTCCATATGATCCGGCGAAAGATACTTCGGCTCGCCGCGTCCCGGCGAAAGGTTCACTATGAAGATCCCGTTAGCCGACAGCCGATCCAGATCGCGGACAATTCTTTGCCGCACTTCGGCCGGATCGGGACCGTTCCAGCTGGCGAACGGCTGAATCGCCCCATACTCATGCGGCGGTGTTTTGAAATTTCGGGCGACGTCGCGCAACGACGGGACCGTTACCTCCTGCCAGGGCCGCTGCGCCCACAATGCCGCGGCCAGCAGGGTGACCAACAGCCAGAAGAACAAAATCCTGCCAACAGACTTCATAACATCCTTTGCCAAATCGCTTTGCCGATAAAGAACGGCCCCATCTCCTGCATGTAGCTCGCCGTCTGACGCGTTCGGCGCATCGCCTGCACGCAAGCCGAGAGCGGAAAGAGCTCCTTGCCGATCAGCCCGATCACAAAATCGTTATCGCGCTTGTCCAAGCCGAAACACGCGAGGCGTACATCTTTCGCGAAGCCCGCTTCACCGAAGCTGTGCCCGATGCGCCCATGCTCGCGCAGGATCGACGTCTGCTCTTCCGGCGGCAGCGCATTGAACTCGCCCTTGCGGCGCAGCGGATACCAGACGTGCCAGAGCCAGGCGGGGTCCGTCACCGCTTTGCGCGAACGATCGAGCAGCCAGTCTTCAAGGTCCGGTTCGTGTCCGATGGAATACGTCCGGCCCATCATGCTGTATTCGGGCTTAAGCGAAAGCTCGCTGAAACTACTGGCGTTCAAAAACTCGCGCAACGCGGTGACGAAGAACTCCGGATCGTCGCTCCACGTGAGCAGCGCCACACCGCGCGGGTCGTTGGCATCCTTATATAGAACGCCTTCGAGCGCCGAATCCGCCAACTCCGCGGCAAGCCCGGCGGAGTTGTCCGCATTACCGAACGCCAGCAGATGCATGAAAAGGCGCCGCTCGGAAGTCTGTTGCACTCCGGCGCGCACGCCGCCTTTTTCTCTCAGGTCAAGTTGATCCACTGAACCAGCATAAGGCACCCGCGCGCCGAACGAATGCGTCGCGTGCGCTCAAGTGCATTTTTTTCTTGACATTCGCATCGAGTAACTCTATATATGAATCACACTGCGATTTTCGAATCGCAAATTTCGATATACGGAGAATC
This sequence comes from Terriglobia bacterium, assembly GCA_963719785.1. Taxonomy (GTDB): domain Bacteria; phylum Acidobacteriota; class Terriglobia; order Bryobacterales; family Bryobacteraceae; genus BOG-234. Next base: position 576,408 of record CAVRCX010000007.1, on the reverse strand, counting down.
ACTTCGATGAAGAACGCAACCAAGAAAGCCGCTCCCAAGAAAAAGGCTGCCGCAAAGAAAAAGAAGTAGCCTGGCGCGTCCTCTTCGGACGCAATGTTTAACCCAAGGGCTCCGGTGACGGAGCCCTTTTTTATTTGGCCCTCCGGTAACGGAGCCCTTTTTTATTGGACACGCGGCTATCGCCGCGTTCTTTCTCACCCGCGCAGACGCGGCTACCGCCGCATGTCCTCTACACCGCGCGCCGTTTGCGCATCTCATCGAGCGTCACCGCCAGAATGATCACCGACCCGATGATCACCTGCTGCCAATAGTTCGAAATGTTCAGCAGATCCGCTCCATTCGAAAGCAGTCCCATGATGAACGCGCCGATCAGCGTCCCCACTACGCTCCCCTCGCCGCCATTGAGACTGCCGCCGCCGATCACCACCGCCGCGATCGCCTGCAGTTCGTAACCCTGGCCCGCCGTGGGTTGTCCGGTCATCAGCCGCGACGCCTCGATCATGCCTGCCAGTCCCGTCAAAGCTCCGCCGATCGCATAAACCGCTGTGATGTGGAAGTTCACCGGTATCCCCGCATACACCGACGCGATGCGGTTGCTGCCGATAGCGAACGCGTAACGGCCCAGCCGCGTATGTTCCAAAAGAAAATGCACCGCCGCGGCGCACAGCACCAGCAGCCACACCACGAACGGCACGCCCAGCAGATTGCCTCCACCGAGAAATGCGAAGCCCGGCGGGATGCGATGCACCGGCAGACCGTTTGAAAAGATCAGCGCCAGTCCGCGAAAGATCCCCAGCGTGCCCAGCGTCACCACGAACGGCGGGATGCGCAGACGCGTAACGAGAAGGCCGTTCAGAAAGCCGCATACCGTTCCCACCACAATCCCGATGGCCACGCCGATGACGATGGAATAGCCACGCTCGAGCGCCATGGTTCCGATCAGGCCGCTGAGCCCAAGCATCGATCCCACGGAAAGATCGATGCCGCCGGAGACGATCACGATGGTCATCCCCAACGCCATGGTGTTGAACACGGCCGTCTGCCGCGCCACGCTCGAAAGATTGTTCGCCGTCAGAAAGTAAGGCGAAGCGATCGACAACGCCGTAAACAGAACTGCCAGGCTCAGAAAAGGCAGCAGGCGCTGGGTTACTCGGGAATCGATTTTCACGCGGCGCTTTCCATCACGGCCAGCTTCATAATCTGTTCCTGGGTGGTGTCGCGTGGCAGTTCGCCCGAGATCCGCCCTTGCCGCATGACCAGAATCCGGTCGGCTACATGCAGCAACTCCGGCAGTTCGGAACTGACCATCAGAATCGCCGCGCCCTCGCGCGCCAGTTCGCTCATCAACTCGAACACCTCCGCTTTGGCGCCGATATCGATGCCGCGCGTGGGCTCGTCGAAGAGAAAAATACTGGCCTGGCGGAAAAGCCACTTCGCAATCGCCACCTTTTGTTGATTCCCGCCGCTCAGCGTTGCCGCCGCTTGCCCCGGCGAAACCGTCTTCAGCCGCAGCTTCGCGCCGAGTTCCGCCGCCATACGATTCTGCGCTTTGAGATCGAGAATTCCCCTATGGCTGATCCGCTCCACATTCGCCATGGTGATATTCATCGCGATAGAGAGCCGCAGCGCCAGGCCAGAGATCTGGCGATCTTCCGTGACCAAAGCGATTCCAGCCTGGACGGCGTCGCGCGGCGTGCGCACCGCAATGGCCTTCCCGTTAACAAGAATTTCGCCCGCGTCAATCGGGTCCACCCCGAAGAGGGCGCGGCAAAGTTCGGTACGGCCCGCGCCGATCAGCCCGGCCATTCCGGTGATTTCGCCGCGGCGCAGCGTCAACGAGATGTCCTTGAGGCCCGAGCGATGCACCGAAAGATGGAGCCCTTCGAGCAGCGCTTCTCCCGACGCCAGATGCTCTCTCTTGTAAACCGCCGCCACTTCGCGCCCCACCATATATTGAATGAGCCGGTCGGTCGTGATCTCCGCCAGGTTTCCCGTATGCACCGTCTCGCCGTCGCGCAGTACCGTAACGCGATCCCCGATGGCGCGCAGTTCGTCCATACGATGCGTTATATAAATGATGCCCATCTGGCGGGCTTTAAGATCGCGCACAATACGGAAAACCTGCTCCGTCTCGTGGTCGGACAAGGATGAAGTCGGTTCATCGAAGATCAGCAAACTCGACCCGTGTTGAATAGCCCGGCAGATTTCCACCAATTGCCGCCCGGCCGGACTAAGCCTGTCGACCCGGGTTTCGGCATCGAGCGGAAAATTGTACTGCTCGATGAGCCGGCGCGCCCGTTCCACGATGCGCCGGCGATTCACCCAGCCGAGATCCCTCTTCAATCGTTCTTCGCGGCCCAGAAAAATGTTCTCCGCCACCGTCATGTGCGGGGCCAGCATCGATTCCTGGTGCACCATGGCAATGCCGATTGCCGCTGCCTCGGGCGGAGTCCGCAGGGACACTTCGCTGCCGTTCCACAGCATCCGGCCGGCGTCGCGCTCCACGATACCAGCCACGATCTTCATCAGCGTGGACTTGCCCGCCCCGTTCTCGCCCAGCAGCAGATGCACTTCACCGGCCGCGACGGAAAGGTTCGCCCCGCGCAGCGCCGTGACGCCGCCGAAGCGCTTCTGAATGTCGTGGAGTTCGAGGAGCACCGAAGGCGCTAGTTTACATCAGGCCCTGAAATCGCGGAAAGAAGAAACCCGCCCCACCGGAAGGCCGTAACCGGATAAACTAAGGGAAGTCCCATGTACCGAGCTTTATCGACCCGCTGTTTTCTCTTCGCCCTCGCCGTCGCGGTCTGCGCCGTAACCCACGGCTCCATCGCTACCGCCCAGGCGCCCATCCAGGTTTCGGTCAATGAAGTCATCGTGCCCGTCACCGTTGCCGACGAAAAGGGCCGCTTCGTGTCGAATCTGGTGAAAAGCGACTTCCATCTCTACGACGAGAATAAGGAACAGAAGATCGATTTCTTCAGCCACGAACAATCGCAGCCCGTCGTCATCGGCTTCCTGCTCGATCAGAGCAACGGCATGAAGATTCAGTGGGCGAAGTACAAAGAGGCGGTCACCGAGCTGATCCTGAATCTGCTGCCCGGCGACAAGAAATTCAGCGGTTACCTGATCACCTACGGGAACGAAGCCGAGCTGCAGGTCGATACCAGCAGCGATTCGGAAAAGATGGTGCAGAAGCTGACGCGGCTGAAACCCGCCGGCGGCGCCGCGCTTTTCGATGCGGTCTATATGGCCTGCACCAGCCGTAAGACGATCGCGGGCGAACCTTTCGAGCCGCGGCGCGTGCTGGTGGTAATCGGCGATGGTCACGATACCGCCAGCAAGAAGACGCTCAAAGAAGTAATTGAAGTGGCCCAGCGCCAGCTGGTCACGATTTACGCCATGAACACGGTCGCCTTCGGCTTTCACACCGAGTCCGAAGACGATCTCACACAGTTGGCCGAACAGACTGGCGGCCGAGTCGTGTCGCCGCTCACGGACAACATCTATAAGGATGTCTCGGGCTATCTCTCCAATCCCTCGGATGACGGCAACTACGCCCTCACGGTCGGCACCGGCGGCTATACCGCAGCCATTTCCAAAGCTATTTTTCAGGCGATCACGGATATCGCGGGCGAAATCACCACTCAGTACGTGATGCGCTACACGCCGGACGTCACGGAGAAATCGAGTGCCCGCGTGTTCCGGCGCATCAAAGTTACGGTGACGCCGAATGGAGTGGAACTGCCGAATGTTACCATTCGCTACCGCCCCGGTTATTACCCTCTGGCCGCGGGGGAACATCAATAGAGCCTCGCCCGCACTGTAACATTGAGGGGAAGTTCCTATGCCAGCCGCCATTACCTCCATCGATTCTCCACGGACGGCGGTCCCTGAGAAACGGCGCGGCAGCTGGTCGCTGCTGGAAGTGGCGCTCCCAGGCGCCGGGCCTGTTCCCTTCGGCATCCTTCTTGTGGATGAGCAATCGGATCGGCTGAGCCTGCGCATGCTCGAATCGGGGGCCATCGAAGATCTCGAAGAAGACGAAATCGACGTCCTCGATTGTCTCGCCGAGGATCTGCGGGGGAAGGCGAACGAGCGGGGCGGCAGTGCTTTGCTCCACAGCCTCGAAGATTCGCTTTCGCACTTCCTTCGGATCGCCGGCCGCAAGGCGATCTCCTGGACTGGAGATGCGCAGATCGCCGCCGATCGCCTCTTCGAGGAATACGTGGATGCCGAGATCCTTCCCTTCGTCCGCCATCTGCCTTTCTATACCCTGCAGGCGGCGGCGACGAAATTCGGCGAAGGCATGGAAAGCGAGGGCGATGGCTGGGTACGCGTGCCTGGGCGCCTGCGTCTCACCGAGAATATGTTCGTCGCGCGCGTAGTCGGCAGGTCGATGGAGCCGCTGATCCCGGATGGCAGTCTATGCGTGTTTCGCGCCGGAGTCGCAGGCAGCCGCCAGGGCAAGCGTCTGCTCATCGAGAAGTTCGACGAGAACGATTATGCCGCTCGCTACACCATCAAGCGCTACTCCAGCATCAAGACACAACTCAATCCCGGGCACGAGGACGCCTCGTGGGAACACGCTGCGGTGCGCCTCGATCCGCTGAACCCCGACTTCGAAGCCTTTGAACTCGGCCCCGATGGATTTCGCGTCATAGCCGAATTCATCGAAGTACTTGAGTCCTGAAGCCCTGATTCACGCCGCCGCCTTTCGCCGTGCACTGCTCGCGTGGTACGATGCCGCGCGGCGCGATCTGCCGTGGCGCACAACTCCAACCTTCTACCGCGTCTGGATCTCAGAAGTCATGCTGCAGCAGACCCGCGTAGAAGCGGTGATCCCGTACTACCATCGGTTCCTCGATCGCTTCCCCGACGTTGCCGCGCTGGCCGCCGCACCCGAACAAGAGGTGCTGGCGGCGTGGAGCGGGCTCGGTTATTACAGCCGCGCGCGCAGCCTGCACAAGGCCGCGAAGACCATCGCCGCGACCGGCCTTCCGCAAACCTACGACGCGGTGTGCGCGCTGCCGGGGGCTGGCCCTTACACCGCGGCGGCCGTCGCCAGCATTGCGCTCAATCTGCCCCATGCGGCAGTCGATGGCAACGTGATACGAGTCGTCAGCCGTCTGACCAACGATGCTGCGGAGGTTTCACTCCCCGCCGTGCGCCGCCGCTTCGCCGCCCACGCCGAGTCTCTGCTCGATCGGGGGCGCCCCGGCGACTTCAATCAGGCCATGATGGAACTCGGCGCCACAGTCTGCCTTCCCCGCGCGCCTCGTTGTCCCGCTTGCCCCGTGTCGCGCTTCTGCTCGGCTCGCATGGCGGGCACCGAGCGGGAACTTCCGGTCAAAATCGGCAAGCCCGCAGCCCGAGACGTCACACTGGATCTCGTGAGGCTCGAAGACCGGCAACGCATCTTCCTGATCCAGCGCCCGGCCGATGAGCGGCGGCTGGCTGATTTCTGGGAACTTCCGGAAAGAAAGGCGCTGACCGGCATACGCCTCCGGCTGGCCGGCGAATTCTCCCATCGCATCGTGAACGACCGTCTGTCCGTGAAGGTATGGAAAGCCCGGCCGCCGCGCACACTGCCCCCGGGCCAATGGTTCGATCAGTTGCAACTAGCTTCGATTCCGCTTACCACCATCACCCGCAAGGCGCTTCAGCTTACCGCTTCTAACTGAAGGGAGATATAGGAATCCGGCCAGTAGCCAACGAAGATAGAGTTGTGGTCGGTTATGTATTCGGGTTTGCTTCCAAAATCACTTGCGCCGGTCTGGAAGATCGTACTCCTGGTCAGCGGTCTTCCAGCCGCCTTTTCAACTTTGGCCGAGGCACAGACAACCGTTACCTCGCCTTCTTATAGCGCCGCCAGTATTGTCAACGCCGCTACCCAGACTGCAGGACCGCTCGCGCCCAACACTCTCGCCACCTTATACGGCTCGAATCTCGCCTTTGACACCGTCGCAGCCTCCACGCTGGTTGGAGGATCGCTTCCCGTTTCTCTCGACGGCGTCACTCTGAGCGTCGGCAATATTGCAGCTCCCCTCCTGTTCGTCTCCCCGGGGCAGATCAACTTTATCGTTCCGTACAACCTGATTGCAGAGCCGACGGTAAACGTCTACGTGGCCCGGCAGAATATAGCTGGTCCCGTGGTTGCGATCCAGTTGAACGCTACTGCGCCGGGTCTCTTTCCATGGGATGGCAACCAGGCGATCGCTATCCATTTGAACGGTGCCCTGATCTCCCCGACCGCGCCCGCTCACGCCGGAGAGATCGTCGTCATCTACGCTGCCGGCCTCGGTCGAACATCGCCCGATACCAGCTCCGGCCACATTGCGGGGTCGGCGGCGGCGATCATGGCCGCGGCACAATTGCAGGTTCTGCTCAACGGGACGGCATGCTCCGCCGCCAGCGTATTGTACGCCGGACTGGCGCCGGGCTTCGCGGGCCTGTACCAGATCAACCTGATCCTGCCCACTCCCGTACCGATCGACCCCATGATCCAAATTGCAACCAGTGCCGGCATCAGCCTTCCCCAGATCCAGTTAGCCACACAATAACGGATCGCAACTTTTTCCACCCGCGCGCGTTAAGTCTACAATGGTAAAGGAGAGTTTTCATGCTGCCACGCTCCGGCCTCAACGCCGTAATCGTTCCCTGCTCGGTCTTCTTTTTTGTGGGCGCACTACTCGGCCAGGCCCCGGCGTCCCGCGATGTGAATGCGCCATCCGTATACACAATCGACACCGGGACCCATATCGCGCTGGGGCTGATCAACAGCGTCAGCACCAAACACTCGGCCGCCGGTGATCGCATCTATCTGGAGACGGTCTACCCGATCGTCATCAACAATCACATCGTGATTCCTCCCGGAAGCTATGTAGCCGGCACCGTGACTGAAGTGAAGAGGCCGGGCCGTGTGCGCGGCCGCGGTGAACTTTACGTCCGCTTCGATACACTGACCCTGCCCAACGGCGTCACACGCGATTTTCGTTCGCGGCTGGGGGGCATCGATGCACGCGGCGACGAGCATCTCGATAAAAAAGAGGGCACCGTCGAGGGCGATTCCAATAAAGGCGGCGATGCCCGTGTGATCGGCGAAGGAGCCGCGGCGGGCGCCGGCCTGGGCGCGATCGTGGGATCGACCGCCGGCCACGCCGGCCTGGGTGCGGGAGTCGGCGCCGGAGCAGGGGCGGCAGCGGGACTGGCCGGCGTCCTGTTAACGCGCGGACCCGACGCCGTGCTCGCCAAAGGCAGCACTATCGAAATGGTCCTCGACCGGCCGCTGGTATTCGAGGCCAGCGAAGTCAACTTCACCACCATGGCAGGAGCCGGCCACTATTCCGACGGCCCCGGACCCGCGCCGAGGAATCAAGGGGCCTCAAACCCGATTCGCCGCGTGCCTTTCTAAAGAACACACAAACCTAAGTCATAAATCCCAGCGCCGCGATTACGGTTCCCGCAATAGCCGCGACCATCCCGATCACTGGAAACAACTTCGACCGGGAAATAAAGTACAAAGACGTCAGCACCAGGCCGATCTCGAGCAGTCCTTCGCCGATGTCGTAGCGCAATGCCCTGTCCTCAATATGGGCCGCCTCGCGATCCGACTGGCGCGCGTCGTCCTGAGCCACCGCCGATTCGTTGGTGTAGCGTTTCTTCTCGGCGCTGTACCGTTCCAGCATTTTGGCGGCTGCCGGACCTCTCTCCGGCATGGCATTCAACAAGTCCTCCCCCAGTTCGAGACTGTGGAACTTGATCCGCTTGGCCTGATAGAACGACCACTTGTCGTTGGCCTCCGACTTGAGTAGCACCGCATCCGTATGGGCGCGATGGGAAACAATAGTAACCACCGCCAGCAATACCGCCAGCACCGCGGCGAGAATGCCGACCGTCTTACCCGTAGGATCCGAGCCTTCTACTTCGTGATGAATTTCCAGTTCAGCCATAAGAGGATAGTTTAATCTCCGGTCTCGTTCAGTATCCGGTAAATCTGCGCACCGTATTTCTCCACCGCGCCAATGCCGATGCCCGGTATGGCCAGCAGTTCGGCGGCGGTGCGCGGCCGGTTGCGCGCGATCGCCCCCAGCACCTTGTCGGTCATGATGCGGAACGCCGGTACGCCCTGGCGCTTTGCCAAAGTCAGGCGCCAGGCGCGGAGGACCTCTTCGGTTGGCGGTGAAGTGCTCCGAGCAGAGGGCGCGATGGCAACAGGCCTGACCGGCACCTCGCGCCGGGTCGACGCTTTCTTCTTGCGGCGCTTCGTCGCCGCAGCTCTTGTGGCCGGCCGAGGCGCGGCGTCCTTGATGCTGAGCTCGAGCGGCGTATCCTCATCCACATATTCAGCGTCCCGCGTGAGGGTGGCCTTGCGAAAAGGTATCTGCCTGCCGTCTTTCTCAAACACCGCGTCGGTCAAGCGCAGCAGCCCCGCGCGCGCCAGCGATCCCACCAATTCCTCGAACGCGTCGCGATCGGGCGTACCGTTCGAACATAGTTCGCTGTGCAGTTTCCCGATCGAACGGCCGCCCCCCGCCATGCGCAGCGTGTCAAGAATATCCCAAGCCAGCAAACGCTCCTTCTCCGTCGGTTCCCGGAAGCGCTGCGCAATGCAATCGGCGGGCGCGCAGAAATCGCAGATCCCGCAGGGCTTCAGCCCGTCCTGGACATCGCCGAAATGCCGGATCAGGCTCGACATGCGGCACTGGCTGCTCTCCGCATAGCGAATGGTCTGTTCGATCTGCGCGCGCTTTTGATCCCCCTGCGCAATGTACGCATCGCGCCAGTCGGCACTGCCCAGACTCACGTTGTCGGATGAATCCACAACGGCGCCGCCATGCGTCCAAAGCTTTTCGAGCGCCTTCTCGAACACATCCGCGGGAATGCGCGTCTGCTTCTGAAGCTCCGCGCGATCCACCGGGTCTTTACGCAGGCGCGCAAAAATCTTATCCAGCAGCAGCACGTCGGGATAATCGCGCTCGAAGAAAAAATCGTGCGTGTAGCGGTCCGCGTAGGAATGCATCAGCACGGCGCGGCTCATGGCGCCATCGCGGCCCGCGCGCCCCACTTCCTGGTAATAAGCCTCCACGCTGCCGGGCAGGGCGGTATGGATGATCGACCGCACGTTGGGTTTATCGATGCCCATGCCGAAGGCGATGGTGGCCACAATCACTTCGGTCCTGCCCGCCAGAAAATCGTCCTGCACGCGGCGGCGACGTTCCGCATCGAGCCCCGCATGATAGGCGGCGGCGCGGTATTCGCCATTGAGCAATTCCGCCACGCTCTCCGTCTGCTTGCGGCTGGGCGTATAGACAATCGCGGGACGCCGCGCCGGCTCGAGCAGGATCTCGCGCGCCAGGCCGGGCCGCTGCGCAGTCGCCGTCTCCACTACTTCGATGGCGATGTTCGAGCGGCGGAAGCCATGTATGAAGCTTGTCGGATCTTCGAGCGCCAGCTGATCCCGTATATCCTGCTGGACGAGCGCCGTTGCCGTAGCCGTCAAAGCCACTACCGGGGCGGGCCGCAGCGTGGGCAGATAGCGCCCCAGCAGCCGGTAATCGGGGCGGAAGTCGTGTCCCCATTGGGAGATGCAGTGGGCTTCGTCGATGGCGATCAGCGATGGTTTGCGCCGCGCCAGCATTTCCGGAAAACCGCTCACGCGCAGCCGCTCGGGCGCGATGAAAAGAAACTGCAGCTTGCCGCCGAGGTAATCGAGGCAGACCTGGCGTGATGCCGCGCGGTCGCGCCCCGAATGAATGCACTCCACCGCGAAACCGCGCTCCCGCAGTTTGGCGAATTGATCTTCCATCAGGGCGATGAGCGGGCTGATCACCAGCGTAGTGCCGCCGCGCGCGATTCCCGGCAGTTGGTAACAGAGCGACTTCCCCGCTCCCGTGGGCATCACCAGCAGCACGTCTTTTCCTTCGATGACAGCCCGGCAGACCGCTTCCTGATTGGCGCGAAATTCGTTGAAGCCGAAGGCCCGGTGCAGCAGGTCCTCGATGGATTCCCCGGGATTCGCTGTGGGCGCATCGGCGACTGAAGACTGAACAGCCTGTTCCACATTTCGAATGGGCCGCAGCGCCTGCTCCACATTACCTACCTTGCCGACCACCTGGCGGACGTATTCCTCGATGCCGTGGATAAAAGGATCGAGCTGCGCCTCGCCCCTCTCAATGCGCTTCAGATACGCTTCCCACTGGCCGGTCATGGCCGGGCTCTTCACTTCGGGATGCACCACTTCGATCAGCTGAACGCCTTTATCGGTCGCCTGCAGATTTTTGCCGTCGCGCACCATGTACTCGCGCTTCAGGAGGACCTCAATAATCGCCGCCCGCGTCGCCGGCGTCCCTAAGCCGTTCTCTTTCATGGCATCCGAAAGCTCTTTCTCGTCGAGCGTCCGGCCCGCCGTTTCCATAGCCGTGAGCAAGGTAGCTTCGGTGAAACGCTTCGGCGCACGCGTCTTCTTGCGCACGCTTTCGACTTCGAGAACATCCTGCGCCTGCAAGGGCTCGAGGCCGCCCGGCAGGCTTTGCTCCGTCTCCGCGGCCGTCCGCTTTCTCTCCGTCTGGAAATCGAGCACCTTCCATCCGATCTGTTGCACCGCCGTTCCGGAGGAGTGATAACGATCGACCGAAGCGCCGCTCGAAATCGCGTTGATGACCGTGGTCACCGACCAGATGTGATCCTCATGCCACGCACTCAGCAGACGCCGGCAGATCAGGTCGTAGATTTTGCGCTCATCGGCCGACAGATCGGCGCCCTCCGGAGAAGTCACCGTGGGGATGAGGGCATGGTGGTCGCGAATCTTCGCATCGTCTACAAAACGCCGGCCCAGCGGACGCTCGCCCGTCCCCGGCGCCAGATGTTCGCGATACGGCCCCTCGATGGTCTTTACGATTCGCGGCAGCGTGCCCGCCACGTCCTGCGACAAATAGCGGCTGTCGGTCCGCGGATAACTGATCAGTTTATGGTGCTCATATAAGGACTGCGCGACATCCAGCGTCTTCTGCGCGCTGAACCCAAAGATGCGATTGGCGTGCCGTTGCAGTTCGGTGAGATCGTAGAGCGCCGGCGGAGGCATGCGCTGCGTCTCAGCCTTGACGGACTCGATTGCCGCCTTCCCGGTTTTGGCCCGAGCGACAATCTGCGCGGCTTCCACCCCATCGATGGGCAATCGCATCGACTTCTGCAACTCCTCAAACGTGCGAAACCAGGTGCCTTTATAAGTTTGCGAATCAGGCCGCGCGGCAGGCCGGAACGTGGCGATTACTTCGAGATAATCTTCCGGGACAAAACTGCGAATCGCCAACTCGCGCTCGACCACCATGGCGAGCGTGGGCGTCTGCACACGCCCCACCGACAGCTCGCCGCCGTAGGCCAGTGTGTATGCGCGCGACAGATTCATCCCCACCAGCCAGTCGGCACGGCTGCGCCCGCGCGCCGCATCCGCCAACGGCTCGAAGTCGAGACCGGGCCGCACCGCATCGAAGCCCTTCCGAATGGCTTCCGGAGTCAGCGATGAAATCCACAGCCGGCTGATCGGCTTAACGCAACGCGCGGCCTCATAGATGTAGCGGAAAATCAGTTCGCCTTCGCGGCCGGCATCGGTCGCGCAGATGACGCGCGCAATGCGCGGCGACGATAGAATCCTGCGCACGATCTCGAACTGATCTTTAGTCTTCTCATAAACGACGAGCGGCCACGATGCCGGGATCATGGGCAGCAGATTACGCCGCCACGCCTTCCACTCCGGTTGAATTTCATGGGGCTGCGCCAGCGAGGCCAGATGCCCGATGGCCCACGTGACCACGTAGCCGTTGCCATGCAGATAGCCGTCCCCTTTGACATTGGCCCCGAGGACGCGCGCAATGTCCCGCGCCACCGAGGGCTTCTCGGCAAGCACAGCCACTGCCGGGGCTTCTTCCGACTGCTTACTCAAATTACCAGTGTAGTGTCGTTGCTCCCCGTGGGGGCTGAAGGTGTCCGTTTTCGGGATTCCCGGGTTCGTACGCGTAGAAATCACTTTTTCTTTCGGGTCTTCGGGAGCGGCGCGGGCTGTTGAGACCCGTGGCCGAAGTGGAATCAGCCGCCGAATTGTGGAAGATGTTCATAAGTCGATTTGAGGTTCGCATGAGTGCAAGCGGAAAATGCGCAGATCTGTGTGCAACGCGGTGGACGATCAGTTTGCTTTCAGTCGCTTGCGGGGAGAAAAATAAATTTTTGCAGGCTGTGAATGGCCCACGGCGGGTTGGCGCAACGGAGGTGGATCAGGGGTTCAGCAGAAATTGCCGCGCTCTCGCGACCCGAAAGCAATTCGATAGCGGCTAAGCCGGCACCAGCTAATCGCCCAGTGCACCGGCGGCCAGAGGGGACACTGCGCCCGCAAGCCTGGCCTCCATTTCCTTCTTTGCCGCATGTTCGTCGCGCTCGGAGAAGCGCAGTGCAAGTGCGAAAGGCGAACAGAGAGCAATCGCGACTCCCAAAATCAGGAACGCCTGCGGATACGTAAGGCTCGACGTCTTGAACAGAAAACCGGCGAGGACCGCGCCTGCATTCCCGCCCGCGCCGACGATCCCCGCGACCGCGCCCAGGGCTCGTTTATTGACAAACGGCACCACGGAATAGTTGGCCCCGTTCGACATCTTCACAAACAGGCCGGTGAGCATCATGGTGGCGATGGCGAGGGGCAGTACGCGCATTTGCGAGAACAGAATCATAGCGAGACCCTCAAGGCCAATTGTGCATCCGAGCAGCGTGGCGCGGCCGCGCAGACCCCAGCGCCGGTTACAACGGTCGCTGACAATCCCGCCCAACGCGCGCGCGAACAGATTCATCATGCCGAACATGCTGGCGACGATGCCCGCGCTCTGCAGCGAGAGGTGGAAAGAATCCGTGTAATAGAGGGCGGCGAAATTATCCACCGTCAACTCGATGCCGAAGGAGGCCGCATAGAGCAGCGCCAGGGACCAGACGCGGATATCGCCGCAGGCTTCGCGGAATGCGTGCGGGCTGCCGGGAGCACGGGTTAGCGCCCCCTCCCTCCGCAGAAGATTCCAGTCGCCGTCGGCGGTGTCTTCGGTGAGGAAGTAGTAGGCCACTCCGGTGAGCATTAAGGCGGCCCCCGCCGTCAGCATGGCAAGCCGCCAGCTCCACCATGCTCCCGCGCCGTAACTCATGAACACGCCGAACAGCAGCGGCATGGCGAACTGCGTGACACCACCGCCCAGGTTGCCCCAGCCGGCGGCGGTGGCATTAGCTGTGCCCACGATGTTGGGGGCGAACATTACCGAAGTGTGGAACTGGGTGATCACGAAGGAAGCGCCGATGGCTCCGATGGCCAGGCGGAAAATCAGAAACGACTTATAATCGTGCGCCAGCCCGACGCCCATGACCGGGAGCGACCCCAAAACCAGCAGCCATGTGTATGCACGGCGCGGACCGATGCGGTCGCAGAGCCATCCCATGAGGATACGCACCAGGATGGTGATCGCCACGGCGGCTATAGCCGAATTGCCGATCTGTTCCTTGGTCAGATGAAGTTCGGAGCGGATGATGGGCATCAGCGGAGCGAGCCCGAACCAGCCGAAAAAACACAGGAAAAAAGCCAGCCACGCCATGTGGAAAGCGCGCATGGGCGCGCTGTGAAAATCGAGCAGCTTTATAGATGTCGCCTTGTTGCGAATATTCATTTGAGTCTCTCCATAGCAGTGCGTATGCTTTCCCGGCTCGGGGAACCTCGCACGCGGAGGGAGTCAAACAGGAATCGAATCGTTAGTCGCCAGGGAACAGGATCATCTGCCCGGAAGCGTCGACGCAAACGGGGAAAGTCTTGAGGCCGCAATCGCCGAACAACGCCTGGCCCGTTTTCAGATCGAATTTCCAGGCATGCAGGGGGCAAATCAACGTGGCGCCCCCAAGAAGGCCGTCCGCCAGTGGTCCACCGCGATGCGGGCATTCGGCCTGCACCGCGTACACTTCGCCGCCTCGCGTGTGAAATACGGCGACCTTTTCGCCATCCACCAAATAAACGCGGCCTTCACCCGGCGGAACATTACTCACGGGACCCAGTTTCGTCATTGGAGAATCGGCAGCACCGAAGCGAACTGGTTGTCGTTGGCCGGCAGCCAGGCGTCTTTCCACGGATCCTTCCAGGCGGCCTTCGATTCAGCGATCTCCCGATCCAGCCGCTCGGCGATGCCCTCGCTGTCCTCGACCACAATGGCGCGAATCCGGTCGATACCCAGCCGTTGCACGAAGCCGTGCGTGCGCTCCAGATATTTGGCGTTCTCGCGATAGTACTGGATGAAGCGGCCCATGTATTTCAAAACCTCCTCATGGCTCTCCGCGTGGCACAGGATATCCCCTTTGCGGACGGACGAACCCGCCGCACCGCCGATATAGATCTCCCATTTGCCGCCTTCCACGGCCACGGCTCCCAGATCCTTGACCATGGCTTCGGAACAGTTACGGGGGCAACCGGCGGTGGCGAGCTTCAGCTTATGCGGGCTGTCGAAGCCCTGAAATTCCTTTTCGATCTTCAGGGCGAGGTCGATGCTGTCGCCCAGCCCGAAGCGGCAAAAATCGGAACCCACGCAACTCTTGCACGTGCGGTAAGTCTTGCCGTAAGCGTAGCCCGACGGCATGTCGAGATCGTGCCAGACTTTGGGCAGATCGTCCTTCCTGATGCCCAGCAGGTCGATGCGCTGTCCGCCGGTCAGTTTGACGAGGGGAACGTGATACTTCTCGGCCACGAACGCGATACGCCGTAACTGAGCGGGGCTGGTAATGCCGCCGGGAATCTGCGGCACCACGGAAAACGTGCCGTCCTTCTGGATGTTGGCGTGAATGCGCTCGTTGATGAAGCGCGCGTCTTTCTCGTCCTCGTATTCGGCTTTCCAGAGCGTCTTGAGAAGGGATGCGAGCCCCGGCTTGCTGGCGGCGTCTTCCTTGCCACCCGCCAGATAATCGAATACAGCCGAGACCGATCGCAGGTTGCGCTCCTGAATAGCGCGGATCAATTCCGGTTTCGTGAGCGGCACGCCGGGGACGTAGTAATGGACCGACGGATCTTCTTCGACTTCTCCACCGCACGCCCAATCGACGATCTCGGCCACCATCGATTTGCACGACCCGCATCCCATGCCGGCGCGGGTGGCGTCCATCACCGCCTTCGCATTGCGCTTGCCGGAGTTGACGCAGGCCACGATGGCGCCCTTGCTTACTCCGTTGCAGTTGCAGACCTGAGCGCCTGCGGCCATTTCGGCGAAGGTCACCTGCTTCGGAGGATCGCCGATATCGAAGAGCAGATGCAGCCGTTCTTCGGGCAGCGGCGTGTTGCGGTCGAAAGTCTGAATCAGGTAGGCGGCCTTGCTGATGTCGCCGAGCAGGATGCCTCCTACCAGGCGCCCGTCGCGAATGATCAGCTTCTTGTAAGTGCCGCGTTTCGGTTCGGAGAACTGTACCACTTCGTCCTCGGCCGTTTGCGGCTCGACGACACCCATCGACGCGACTTCAACCCCCATCACCTTAAGCTTGGTGGCAACCTTCGAACCGTGATAAGCGGCGCGGGGATTCTTGCCCGTGATGTGGTCGGCGAGCACTTTGGCCTGCTCCCATAAAGGGGCCACCAGGCCATACATGTGGCCGCGATGCTGCGCGCATTCGCCCACGGCGTAAATGTTCGGGTCGTCGGGACAGCGCATCTGATCGTCGACCACGATGCCGCGTTCCACCGTGAGGCCGCAGCCAGCGGCAATTTCCCAATTGGCCCGAATCCCGGCGGAGATAATCACCATGTCGCACTCGAGAGTAGCGCCGTCGGCGAAGCGCAATCCCAGCACCTGATCCGCTCCGAGGATAGCGGTGGTGTTCTTCTTCAGATGAACTTTCAGACCCAGCGCTTCCATGCTGGTTTTGAGAATGGCCCCCGCGCCCGGGTCGAGTTGCTGCGGCATCAGATGGCCGCCGAGGTGCACCACATGGACATTCAGACCGAAGTTCTGCAGGCCCCGCGCGGCTTCGAGGCCAAGCAGGCCGCCGCCGATGACCGCGGCCGAATGCTTGCCCTGCGCCCAGCCGGCGATTTTACGGCAGTCGTCGAGCGAACGGAACACGAAAACGCCCGGCTTCAGGCTGCCGTCGGGCATATGGCTGCCTTCCATCTGCGGAATGAAGGCGCGGCTGCCGGTGGCAATGATCAGCTTGTCGTAATGCTCCGGCTGGCCGTCTTCTCCATAGACAAGGCGCGCCCGGCGCAGCAGCCCGGAGGCACGTTTTCCGGCGTGCAAACGGATGTTATTTTCTTCGTACCAGGAAAGAGGATTGAGGAAGATCTCTTCTTCTTTGTACGAACCGTTGAGCACGTTCGAAAGAAGAATCCGGTTATAGTTGCCGGTCGGCTCCTCGCCAAACATGGTGATTTCAAACTGCCCGGCGCCGCCGCGCGCGAGAATTTCCTCGACCGTGCGCGCGCCTGCCATGCCATTGCCGATGACAACGAGTTGTTTTTTATCCATGGTTAGTCGATCTCCATAAATCCGGCGTCGATCAGCACCGAGGAGCTCAATCCGGCCGGCCCCGCGATCAGAATTTCCACTTCGGTTCCGGGGGCAATGTCCTCGACGACCGCCAGCGGCACGTGAATCGCGCCCTTAGCGCCGACAGGGAAATAGCGCATGGCTTTGCCCCCTGCGGCGAGCACCAGATAGATCATCTCGGCCGCGGGATTTCCGGCGCGGAAATAGATGGTCTGAGAGCGTTTGTCGGGCGGCACTTTGTAGACGACCGGGGGCGCAAACGACTCCGGCGTTTCGAGGCCGCGGCCTTTCCATGCAAATAATCCCTGTATGAATGCGGGTTTCTCTAACACGTATTTCCTTTCTCGATGCGGACTGCACAAACTTTGAACTCGGGCATGCGCGATACCGGGTCGAGCGCCGGGTTGGTCAGGAGGTTGGCCCGGCCCGATCCTCCGTAATGAAAAGGGACGAACACAGTGTCCATGCGGATGGAGGCGGTCAGCTGCGCTTTCATGACGGCGGTGCCGCGGCGGGTGGTGAGACTGACCTCGTCTCCGCTCACGATTCCGTAGGTCCGGGCCATCGACGGGTGGATCTGCACGAACGCTTCAGGCGCCGCATTCATGAGCGCGGCGACCCTTCTGGTCTGGGTACCCGATTGATACTGCGCCATCACGCGGCCCGTGGTCAGGAAAAGTGGAAATTCATCGTCGGGCTGCTCGGCGGCGGGCTGGAAGGCGACCGAGTGGAAGCGCGCCCTGCCGTCTTCGGTGGCAAACCGCTCCAGAAAGAGACGCGGCGTGCCCGGATGTTCTTCGCCGGGACAGGGCCAGAATATGCCGTCCTCCTGGCGGATGCGGTCCCAGGTGATCCCGGAATAATCGGCTACGCCGCCGGCCGATGCGCGCCGCAATTCATCGAAAATCTCCTGTGGTTGCGAGGGGAAAAATCGACCGTACCCGAGCCGCGCCGCCAGTGCGGAAAGCGCCTCGACGTCGGTGCGCACCCCTGCCGGGGGTTCGGTGGCGCGCTGCCTGAGGATGACGCGGCCTTCGAGGTTGGTCATGGTGCCTTCTTCTTCGGCCCACTGCGCCGAGGGGAGGACAACGTCGGCGCGTTCGGCCGTCTCGGAAAGAAAGAAATCGGATACCGCGAGGAAGTCGAGCGCGTTGAGGCGCTGCTCGATATGGCGGGCGCGCGGCGCTGAAACCGCGATATTCGAGCCGAAGACGAGCAGCGCGCGTACGCCCCCTTCGGTGCCCATCGCGTCCAGCATTTCGTAGGCGGAGAGGCCGGGCTTTGGGAGATCGTGTTCCTTAACGCCCCACACACCGGCAACAAAAGCGCGGTGTTCCGGGTTGTCGAGCTTGCGGTAACCGGGCAACTGGTCGGCCTTCTGGCCGTGCTCGCGCCCTCCCTGGCCGTTGCCCTGACCGGTGAGGCAGCCATAGCCGCAGTTCGGTTTGCCCGCCTTGCCAAGAGCCAGCGCCAGATTGATGAACGCGAGGACGTTGTTCACCCCGTGGCTTTGCTGCTCGGGACCGCGCGCCGTAAGTATGATGGCCGTCGTGGCGCTTCCCAGCAAACCCGCGGCGCGGCGCAACTGGTGTTCCGGTACGCCCGTAAGCCTCTCGACGCGCTCGGGCCAATATGACGATACGGCACGCCGGACCAATTCGAAATCCGTTGTGCGCTCGGCGATGAAGGCTTCGTCGATGAAGCCTTCTTTCACGGCGATGTGCAGCAATCCGTTGGCGAGGGCGGCGTCGGTTCCGGGGGTGATCTGCAGGTGGAGCGTCGCGGCGGTGGTGGTTGGGGTAGAACGCGGATCGACTACGATCAGCGAACCGCCCCGTTCCTTCTGCTCCTGGAAGTACTGCATGACGGGCGGCATGGTTTCGGCCAGATTGCTGCCGACCAGAAGAATCGTCTCCGCCCCGGCAATGTCGGCGAGGGGAAACGGAAGGCCCCGGTCGATGCCGAAGGCCTTAATCGAAGCCGCGGCCGCCGACGACATACAGAACCGGCCGTTGTAATCGATCTGCGAAGTGCCCAGCGCCACGCGGGCGAACTTACCGAGCAGATAGGCCTTCTCGTTGGTGAGGCCGCCTCCTCCGAATACGCCCACGGCATCTTTTCCGTACAGCGCCTGCGCATGTTCGATGGCCTGCGCAATGCGATCGAGCGCCTCATCCCAGCCGGCGGGCCGGAGCGGTTCCGTACGGGCGTCGCGCACCAATGGCGTGAGCAGGCGTTCGGGACTGTTCAGCAATTCGGCCGATGTCCAGCCTTTCTGACACAATCCGCCGCGATTAGTGGGAAAGTCGCGCTTCGTCACGTCCCAGGACGCCCCCGTTCCGGGTTGAAGATGCATGCCGCATTGCAGCGAGCAGTAGGGGCAATGTGTGGCGCAGACACGCACTCTTCGCGGCTCGGGCGGGAGAACCGGCATTTCGAACGATTGATGGGAGCGTAGAGGCACGAATCCACCCTTGGTTCACAAAACATTGAGCCGACAGGGCAGTTTCAGACGGGGAAAAAAATAGCCGCGGGAGCAGCCCCGCGGAAGAATCCAGAATAGCATGATGGGGCGCGCACGGCCTTTAGCCGGTATCGATTCTCCCCTTAGTACCTCGGTGTCGGGAGTTGCGCCCACGTTTTTCCGCAGCCGCAGGGCATTTTGCGGGCTTCAGGGGGGGTCATCTCCCGGAAGCGTTGAAGAACTTTAACGGCATGAAGCGGACATCTCGTCCCGGATTGCCCGTGTAGACTCGGAACATGAAGGCAGCGCAGCGCCTGAGGGCGATCATCGAGCGTGAGGACGACGGATATGTGGCGTTATGCCCGGAGCTTGATATCGCCAGCCAGGGTGCGTCGATTGAAGAGTCGCGTGCGAACCTGGTCGAAGCGTTGACGCTGTATTTCGAAACGGCGTCGCCATCGGAAATCGCCCGGCGGGTGCATAATGAGGTCTTCGTAACGCAGGTCGAGGTTCCGGTTGGGTAAGCTCCGGGTTCTATCGGGCTCGGAGGTAATGCCGAATCATGCAAAAACGGCTGCAGACAACAACGATTAAGGTTCACGATCCGCTTCGGGCGCGGCACGCTCGGAAGTATCGTTCGACAATCGGAACTGGCGAGATCGCTTTTCGAGACTGAATAACCGGGCGGTGAGATCTTGATCGATGGTTTGCCGACGTTTTGCCCAAGCGGGATCACGCGCGGCAAACGCGAGGGTCACTCAGTGCCTACGCCTGGTCAGCCCGGTACAGACCCTCTATCCAAAGCTCGTAACGAATCAACTGGCGCATCTCGTCATTCAGCCCAAGTACATGAACGGTAGCTCTTCCAACCGGCGTCAGACCCTTGATCGCGACGCCGAGGGGCATCAGGGCGCCAACCGCCGGCAGGAAATGTTCGTCCCACAAGTCGCCGCGGGGATTGAAGAGTGCAGCCATTCGACCCGTTCTGGGGTCGATACCCGACAGGTTGGGCCCTTCTTCAGGTTGCAGTTCCAGCATGCGAGCGCCATATTGTCAGGCCGGGACAGTCCGCCATGTTGTCGCGCGACGATGTGTTCAATTATGAAATAGGCGCCGGAACGCCGATTGCGGCAGTTGGCAGTACTCGCAACGATCGCTGGCGCGTCGCCGGACTTCCCGCGCAAACTCATTCACGCGTGGGGATGAGCAACTTGCCGGGCCTTCGACTGCCAATAAGCCAGGAGATCGCCGATATTGATATACGCCTCCAGTTCAGCTTGTTCATCGTCGGTCAATTGGCCTTCATTGGCGCGGACATTAAGCTCTTCAATCCTGACGGCATCGTCCTTCGGGAAGTCGAGTGCCAGGATGCCTTCGGCGATAGCCGGAGTCATTCCGTGCCCGGGCAAATCGAATACGCGCCGGAGAACATCGGCGTGAGGCTTAGAGCGAAACGTAGAGGCAGCCATCCTTTTTAGTGTACGCGAAGTTCGACGGTTTTCCGACTTATCCGGCCAATCTCTGCCCGTTATCCAGGCGGGTTGAGCTTGCGGGTTTCTGAGAGGATCTTAGTCAAGCGATTGGAAAGCCGGTCGAGGCGGCTTTTCGAAGCGCCGTCGGGTAGGGACCGGCGGAACATCTCGATTGCGTGTTGAGCGAAGAGCAGCGAGTCAACAATGCCGTCTACACCAGCGCGGGGCGAGATGGTCGGTGCCTTCGGCTGTGGGACAAGATGGCGAGGTTGGGATCGGGCCAGACGGAACTCGCGCTGTAAATCATTCGCGGTAACCTCGACGTACCGCAGGGTCATCCCTGGATCCTTGTGGCCGAGGAGTTTCATGAGCGCTGGTATGGTTACGCCCGAGCGGATCATCTCACTGGCGTAGGTGTGTCTGAGTTGGTGCGGAACGATGGGAGTGGTGATGCCGGCCGCAGCACAGACTTCGTGCAGGTAGAAGCGCAACTGACGGATCAAGGCGGGCTTGCCGTGGGGACGGGCCAGCAGGTGGCCGTCGGGCGGCAGGGGGTCGAAAGAGCGGAAGAAGCGCAGGCGTTGAACGAGTTCACAGACGAACGGGTCTATCGGGACCATGCGTTCCGTCTTCAACTTTCCGAGGGGAACGTGAATGGCCCAACGGTCCGCAGCAACGTTGCGAAGGCATTCCGAGGAGAGATCGACACACTCACCGATGCGCATACCGGTGTGGCGCAGCAGCAGGAAGATGTTAGCCGCCAGATCGTTGCGCTGGAATAGCGCCTGTTGGATTACTTGGTCCTGCTGCGCCGTCAAGGCACGGGGAAGACGTTGAGGTGGCCGCGGAGAATCCTCGCGACGGATCAGATGAGCCAGATCGGGAAGTTGCGCGGTCCAGGCAAGTTCTTCCAGGATGCACCGCAGGCGCATGAGGCGAGAGATATAGACGGCCGGTTTCAACAAGCGCAGGTGGGTAAACCAGCCAAGGACATGTGGGTCGCGGCGCAGCTGATTTAACGAAGTAACATGCGGATGATTCTCACCGAGATAAATCAGGAAGTCGCGTGCGGTGCCACGGTATTGGCGCGCCGAATCCCACACCTGGGCGGCAGTGAGGGACTCGACGGCTCGCTGGAACTGGAGAGCCAGTGGATGGTCGACAGGAATGTGCCGACAGAGTTTCATGCCGGGGCCAGTGGTACAGGCCTGATGAGCTGAGCGACCGCTCGAGCATATTGCTGATAAACCTCCAGGGGCGTGACCTGCATATAGACGAGGGTGGTCTGGATTTGCGCATGCCCCATCAACTGCATGAGTGCTGGCAGGCCGACGCCGGCACGCACCATATCCGAGGCGAAGGTGTGCCGAAAACGATGCGGATTGGCGATCTTGACGCCGGTGGTCCGACGATGATGGCGAAACAGCGAGCGCAGCCCCGCTGGGGTCATCCGGGCGCCGCGAGCGGAGCCCTTCAGAGAAACGAACAAAGCATTGGTCGAGTTATGCGGCCGTTCCAGCCGCAGATAATGATCGAGCAACTGAGCCGCTTCAGGAGCCAGCGGCAGGAAGCGAGTTTTATTACCCTTGCCGCGAACGCGAATCTGCGCTTCCGACAACAGCAAGTCGTCGCGGTTCAGATCCAGGACTTCCTGGGAGCGAAGTCCCTGCAACAGCATCAATCCTACGATTGCCAGGTCACGCGAGGTGCGGAAACTGGACCAGAAACGCGCCACCTCATCCACGGACAGCGGGGATATGGTGCGTTTGGGCGTCTTCACCCGCAACCGGCTCAAGGCAAGCCGCGGTCTGCCGATGCCCATCGGCGCACGCTGCCAATACGTCTGCTGAAACCCGGGAGCAACCTGCCCAGGAGCATCAGGGAAGACGATGCGCAAAGCACGATCGACAATGGCGACGCGTTGGTTGATGGTGCCGCCGGTCAACTCGCGTTCTTGACTGGACTGGAATCGCACGTAGTCCAGCAGTGTCGATTCGGTGAGTGCATCTTTGTTGATCGCGTCGGTATGATGAACACTCTCCCACCAACGGAGAAAGTGCAGTAACTCATGCGCATAACTTTTCAGGGTGCTGTCCGCCAGGCGGCGAAGGGTTTCGTAATCGAGATACCGATTGATCCAGCCAATCTCGCGCCCTGTCCCCTGCACGATGACGCGGTACGGGCATCGTGCCTGGTTGGTGGAGGGCTCGTGAAGAACACGAAATGTCATGGCAGAGCTGCCTCCAACAGTGCTTGAAACCGGCGGGCATCGCCGCCTTGGACAAAAAGGCTGTTCGGGTCGTGGCCCTCGGGTAACCGAACTCTGCGAGCGTCCATTCCATGCTCTCTGAGTCGGCAGGCAAGCGATTGCGCGGCCTGTTGACCACTGCCGTTCGCGTCGGCATCAAAAGCCAGATAGACCGTTCGCGGGCCTCCGCAAAGCTGTCGAAACTGGGGCTCATTGAGGTGAGTTCCCAGCGAACAGGTGACATTGTGAAAACCCGCTTGCCGCAAGACGGCATAGTCGAACAGGCCTTCGACCAGAATCACTTCCGGATACCGCCGGACTTGCTCCCAGGCGTACAAGCCGCCTTTCGCGCCTGGCAAAAACCGGTGCGGCGGAGCCGCAGTCGAAAGACTACGGCCATAAAGATTGCCCTCCAGCGGGAACACAATACGATGCACGTACGCGTCGTACCCCGCGCTGGTCACCAGGCCAGCCTGACAAAGCGCATCGAGCGGGTAACCCAACTGCGTCAGCCAACCCCGCAAGCAACCTCCGGGTGCGTAGCCAATCCGCATGTGCTCGGTCAGTTCCGGCGAGCGGATTCCGCGTCGGAGCAGGTAGGCCACCGCTTCGGGATGGCGGTCTAACTGAATGCCATAGAAACGTGCGGCTTCGTGCAACAGAGGCTCCGCACCGCGCCATTGACGCAGCAGTGCCAAAGCTTGCGAGAACTTCACCTGGTGATAGAGTTCTGCAAAGCGAATCACGTCCCCGCCACGCCCGCAGCCGTAGCAGTAGAAAAGGTTTCTGTTGGGATCGACCAGGAAGCTGGGCTTGTGATCTCCATGCAATGGGCACAGTCCCATCCACCGACCGCGGCTGAGTGGCCGCGCCGGATGCCAATCATGGGCCTGCAGATACTCCAGCAGGCGAATCTGTCGTTTCAACTCGTCGAGGGCCTCGCGACTCATGGACTTCTTGCCTCGATCGGCAGAATACGGCAGAGCGCGCTCAGATCCCAGGCAACGATGGTGGGCGCGCGCAAAAAATACGCGACGATGGTTCCCGTCTTCATCCAGCAACACACGCTGGACAATCGACGCTGCGCCCATCGGCGCACGGTAGAGGAATCCGGCAAACGGGCCGGATCCTTGCAGTGAGGTGCGGCTTGCTCGGTGGACTCGCCGGCGGCGATCCGTGCACAGGCCTGCTGTCGGCAACGCAAGCTGAAAGGCGCGCCTGGCGCCAGCCAATCCGGCAAGATCGTGAAGGTCTTCCCGCACGGTCGACAGATTCCACGCCGCACCCAAATGCAAGTTCGCCGGTCATCATGGGCTGGACGGAGCCGTCGTCCATGGCCAATGATCGTGTGGCTCCCGCAAACCGGACATCGCCGCGGCAGCAGGTCCAGCGGGATCACCCCGGGTCGATGTTGTCTTTCGCCTCTGGCAGTGCGATAAAAAGAATCACGGCTGGTGTGAAGGCCCGCCGATGACCGTTCTCTGCCAAAGTTTTCGATCGACTGGCCGGGCCTTCACCCTCCGGCTAAATCAGTTTCGAACGAAAAGAAGAATACAGCTTTGCGTTACGCGCCGCCAGCCCCGCCAAACGATAACCGGTCTGGCATTCTGATCGTGAAGTCATAGGAGGATAAATCCTCAACCAGATGCAATCCAGGAGCACCCGACTCGCATACCTGAAACGGATGCTGAAAAGGCTTGAAAGTGAAGCTACCCGGCTCCAGAATCTTCTGTCGGCTGGGGAACTGACGCAGCCGGCCGCAGAACTCGCCGCTCAGCAACTCGGCCACAGCCGGGATGAATTACTCACCGAATTACGAAAACTTGAACGCGATAATCCCGCTTGATCGGAGCGGATGCCCTGCCGTTCCCCACAGGACCTTACCGAGAGCGCACAGAACATTGGCCGGTTTAAAACGACTACACGCCCACGTGCTCGGCGGATCTTCGTGATCGGTGAAAGTAGCGCGTGAGAAGGCGCGTCTTAGGAACTTGTTGAAAATCCCGTTTGACTACGGAATTCTCCCGTTCCGTGGCTCTTTTTTCAGATTTGGGCGCTGGGATGAGGAGTGTTACGGGGTCTGGCTGGCCGCTAGAAGCCTGCAGGCCGGGTATTTCCTGCAGTTACACACACTGCATCCTGAGTTTCGGAATTCTCAGCAGATTGTAAGCGGCGCATCCAAACACAAAAAGCCATTTCACTTTTTCCAGACCTCGCAGTTTGACTTTTCTCAGGCCTGCCGTCTGCTTCAGCCATCCGAATGGTTTCTCCACCAACCAGCGCTTGCTCAGGCTGATCCGGTACCCCTCACGGCGTGTGGTGCGTCCGTCAATGGCGCTGCGCCGGTTCTTGTTGTTCTGCGTGAAGTGGGGTGTGACTCCCATCCCGCGCACCGTGTCCACAAAACCCCGCGTATCGTAAGCCTTGTCCGCTCCCAGCGTGATTCGTCTCCGCTTCTTCTTCACGATTCCGGCTATCATCAGGGTCCCCGCATCGCGCTCAGCCGTCCCACCGGTCCGGGTGGCCATGGCAGCCGCAATCAGTCCGTTGCGGTTCTCCACCACCGTATGGCCCAGGTAACTCAGTTTCGCCTCCTGCCCGTATGACTTCTTACACAGCCGCGCATCCGGATCGGTCTTCGATTCGTGGGTCTTGTTGGTGCGCTTTTCGCCGTGGAAATCGCGGCCCGCATCCGGTCCGTCTTCGCCGCCGTCTTTTCTCTGAAAGCTTTTATGGCTCGCCCAGGCTTCGATCAGTGTGCCGTCCACCGTGAAGTGTTCGCCCGACATCAGTCCTTTCGCCCGGGCGTTCACCTGCCGGAAGAAGAGTTGCGCCACCTCCTGATTCAGCAGCCGCTCGCGGTTCTTGCTGAAGACTGCGTGGTTCCACACTTCGTCATCCATCTCCATTCCTACAAACCAGCGGAACAGCAGGCTGTAGTCCAGTTGTTCCATCAGCAGGCGTTCGCTGCGCACCGAATAAAATGCCTGTATCAACAGCGCACGCAACAAACGCTCCGGCGCGATGGACGGACGGCCTACGGCGGAATACAGCTTGTCCAACTTCGGCGACATCGCCTTCAGTACTTCATCCGCCAGCTTTCGCACGGCGCGCAGCGGATGATCCCCGGCAATTCGTTCTTCCAGCGAGATGTAACTGAACATTCCGGGCTGCTGTTTTCCGTCGTTTCCGCGCATATCTGCAGAGACGTTTACAACATTCTTCAGGTGTCGCGTTTTAGGGGATTTTTCAACAAGTTCTTAGGTGGGCGATAGCCTTTGTTTCCGGCGGATCTGCTCGTAGTCCGGGTGGCTTCGTAGCCGGTCGAATGGGACGAAAACGTCAATGTACAGCGCAAGCGGGTCGGCCATGCCAACGGCTCGTTGGAGGTACCCGATAGCGCGGTCGAGGTCGCCCAATCCGGTGTAGGCCCAACAATAGTAGAGATCCCTCACTGGAACGGATTGGGCACATTCCTGCAAACCGTCGAGGCATTGCTTCGCCGTTGCCACGTTGCCGCCACTCCCTTCGATCAGCGCACGGAGCGCGAGGGTGAATTGAGCCCCAGGGACGAGTTGGTCCGCCCCATTCAGAGCCCCGCAAGCGTGGGAACAGCGTCCCAACGCGAACTCCGCAAGGGCCAGGGACCAATAGGCTTCCAAAAAGCCTGGATGCAAGGCGATGATCCTTCTGCCTTGTTCGGCAGACTCTTCAAATTGACGGCAGCATAAGCGTACCCATACGATTTCATTTCCGATTTCGGGAGACGCCGGATCGAGGTCATAAGCGGCAAACACAGCGTCCACCGCCTCTTCAAACCGCATTCGTGGAATGAGGGCGATGATCGAGAGCCAGTTCAGAGCCAGGGCGTTGCCAGGATTTGCGGCAAGGGCGCGACGAAAGTTGGCTTCCGATCCCTCCCAGTCCCGGTTGAGAGTAGCGTCAAACGCGGCCAGCGAGCAGTGCGCTTCGGCGCAGGTGGGATCGAGTTCCAGCGCTCGCAGTGCATGCGAGCGGCCCTTCTCGAGTGTGGGATAAGCATTTGGGACGTGCCAGTAAGCCAAAAGAACCTGAACGTCGGCCAGGCCGGCGTGCGCCGGTGCATAGTCAGGACACCGTTCAATGACCTTGTCGAAATGGGCGGCAGCCTGCGCGAGGTTGTCCGGAGACCAGCGGTGGAACCATGCACGGCCCGACAGGTAGAACTGATACGATTCGCGGTCGATCACCTGGCGTTTGAGACGCTCACCGCCGTGTTGACGCCCAACCCCGAGACTCGACCCGACAAATCGATGCAACGCGTCGACGGCAGGTTGAATGATGTTGTCGAAAGTGCCCATCGGGGTCAGGCCGCAGGGATCCGCCCGGCTCAGTTTGGCCTGGAGGTTCATACCATCAAGACGACATTCGAGAATCGCGTTGGCGCCAAGTATCCGGACTGCGGCCGCGTTGTCATGAGCGGCAAGGGCAGATCGCGGGGCAAGGACGGTGACTCCGTGCAGGGTCCCGAGTTTGCTTATCAATTCGACGGTTAAACCTTCGGCCGTGAGTTCGTCGGAGCAATCCACCCTGACCGCGAGACGCCACTCGGGTCGCGACTCCTCCAAGGTTTGGAACACGGGGGAGTAAGTACCCTTGGGAAGATTAACTCGCCACTTGTCGCCAGCGCCTTCCTGGCTATAGTAGGCTCTTAAGCGGCGCCGTAGCCGGTGAGCCTCTACCCGCACGATCGGGTCTTTCCTGGGATCATATCCCGGAGTTCTGCGGAAGAACTCGACTCCGATCACGCTCTCCTTGAAACTTCCTCCGTCTTTGCCGCACGGATGCGCTGCAAGGAACGTCAGGAAGTCCCGCAACCGTGGAGCGCTCTGAAAGACCTCGCTGCGGCAAATGCGCTCGATCTGAGTCAGGAATGCTGAATCAGTCCGCTTCACCAATGCAGAATATCAGAGCAACGGCATTGTCCGGACTAGCGGTTAACCCCATTTAACCCAGTTTCGTTTTGCTGTCTGAGGAACCTCGCCTCATAGTGGTCCTGAACCTGGAATCGCGGGGCTGCAAGTCCAGAAGGAAGGTCCCGTGAAGTTATCTATGGCGTCTATAACGCATTTCTCTGAAGCCATCACCAGATTGAAGGACACTACATGACTCCTCGTCCGACGTTGCATTCGATCACAGGGCAAGATGTCGAACTCCTGCAGCCCAAACTGCGCGGTCGTTTGCTTAGAGCAGGCGAACTGTCAATACCGGTTGAAAATTCCCCATTCTGCCGGTTGAAAAGTAGTCCACCTGGCGGAGATGAAGGTTTACAGTTTCAGCCGGCGGGTCGAAAATGGAACCGGCTGGTGAAGCGGAGGTGGGCTCTGGTGGAGACCAACCCGCCAAGGAATAACTGGCCGCAAACTCATCAAGACGATGGGATCGGGGGTGAAGCCGACAAGGGCCTCGCCTCCGCTCTGAAGCAAAGAACACATCGGATTGATAGATTTGCCGATGCCTCAAAAAACTCATAACGAATGGTGCCGTTTGCCGCGACCGGTCGGGGCGGCAGCAGAAGATTCTGGCTGTTGTTGATCCGGAAGCGGAATCAGCCCGGCTTTGCGGCGTTCTTTCAGCCGGTAGCTTTCGCCGCGGATGTTCACCGTCGTTGAATGATGGAGCAGGCGGTCGAGGATCGCAGTCGCGATGATCGGGTCGCCGAAGATCGAGCCCCATTCGCCGTAGCTCTTGTTGGAAGTGAGAATGATGCTTCCTCGTTCGTAACGGGCGCTGATCAGCTGGAAGAAAATCGTCGCGCCCAGATCGTCGAGCGGCAGATATCCCATCTCGTCGATGATGAGGACTTTCGGGGCGAGATAGATTCGCAACCGGCGATCCAGCCGTCCTTCGCGGTAAGCTCGCCCCAGATCCGTCACCAGATCGTGAGCGGTCATGAAGTACGCGGCCTGTCCGGACTGAATCGACGTTTCCGCCAGGGCCACGGCCAGATGAGTTTTTCCGACGCCGGGCGGTCCCAGCAGGATCACATTGGAAGCTTCATGCACGAACCGCAGCGTGCGCAGTTCGCGGATCTGCCGCTCGTCGATCGATGGCTGAAAACCAAAATCGAACTGGTCGAACGTTTTCACGTATGGCAGGTGTGCCAGTTGCAGTCGCGTCTTCAGGTACCGTTGTTTTCGCGCGTCCGCTTCCGCGCTCATGACTTCGAGCAGGAAGTCCGCATAAGACGGTTCTTTCTTTGAAGCGGCTTCGAGCAAAGCTTCCAGACGGGCATCGATGGCAGTCAGATTCAGTCCGGTCAGCGTGGTTCGCAAACGATCGAGGGGAGTCATCGGCGGCCTCCGATGGCGAGGCTTTCATATGCGGCCAGAGGTCGACGCTCCACGACAGGTGCGCTCTGCTCGATATGGATCAGGGTCTTGCCGTGCTGATTGCTTCCCAGCGGTATGCCCGCATGGTGATCGGTGAGCGTGATCACCTGATGATGTCGCACTGCCTGCACATGCACCGCAATGCGGTCGGCGCCGTAGCGGACTTCGACGTAACGGCCGTGATCGCGCACCCAGACCTCTTTGCCCGCGTACTGCCACGGCACCGAGTATCGGCTGCCGTGCCATGAAACGTATGCGTCCCGCGCCACCTTCCTCTGCTCGTCATCCATGTATGGATAGGGCGGACGGCGGTTCACTGCCTGCATGGCGAACTGATCCTCGTCCCACCGAAGCAGCACCTGCTCGTGCGTCGTGCCGTGGACCCGCTGGTTGGCGACTTCTGCGATCCAGCGGCGCAGTTCGGCGTTGAGATCGGCGAGGTTCGCCGGTTCGCGGCCCTGCAGGCCACACAGAAAATTCCGCCGTACGTACTTCACCCCCGATTCCACTTTGCCTTTCGTCTGTGCCCGGTAAGGCCGGCACAACCGCGGTGTGAAGCCCCAGTAGCGCGCGAAGTCGAGGAAGACTGCGTTCCAGATGATCTCTCCGCGTTCGTCCGTGCCTGTCCAGATGGTTCTCATCCGGTCGTAGAGAATCTCCTCCGGCACCGCGCCCCACTCGTTGAAGGCGGCTTCATGCATGCGCAGCAGCGTTCCCAGCTTCTGGTCGGTCGCCGCTTCCGCCATCATGCGGCGGCTATAACCCAGAGTGATGGTGAAGCCCCACAATGCGCACTCCACACCTTGCCCGGTCAGCGAGCCGAGATGGCCCCAGTCCACCTGTGCCTGTTTGCCCGGCGGCGTTTCGAATCGCCGGACCGCGACCGACACGGCTTCTTTCCGTTGCGGACGCAGCCAGTCCGTCAGAATCGTGTAGCTGCCGCTGTAGCTGCGTTCCCGCAGTTCGCGCAACAGCACCCGAGCGTTCCACACTCCCGCCCGCAGCCGCTCCTTCACATACGGTTTGAATGGCTCCAGTTTGCTCGCCGCCGCCGGTCTCGGTCCGTAAACCGGTCTGCCGGCCGGCTGCAACAAATATCTGGCGATTGTCTTTCGGCTGTACCCGGTCAACCGGCTGATGGCCCGGATACTCAGTCCTTCTCGTTTGAGCTCTTGAATCTCTTCCACGTCCTTGCCCCTGAACACATGCCGGCCCTCCTCTGTTTCCAGAATCGGTTCGGGTTAGTACCTCCGGGGTGGACTACTTTTCAACCGGAATTATGGGTATTTTTGCACCGGCGCTGACAGAACCTGATTACGAATCCGCACGCAGGATTTACAATGGTATGATCGACCGCCGTCCAGGCATCATCGTTCGCTGCAAAGGAACAGCGGATGTGATGCGCGCACTGGAATTCGGCGTTGAAAAGGCAGTACAGATCTCGATCCGCTGCGGGGGCCATGGGCTGCCCGGGTTTGCGGTCTGCGACGACGGCGTCATGATCGATTTGTCAGGAATGACGAGTATTTACGTGGATGCAGCACGTCGAACAGCCCGCGCGGAAGGCGGGGTTAACTGGGGCGACTTCGATCACGAAACCCAGGCCTTCGGGCTCGCAACGACTGGAGGGTTGGTCCGTAGCACTGGTATCGCAGGACTGACGCTGGCAGGAGGCCACGGATTTCTTATGCGGAAGCTCGGTCTGGCCTGCGACAACCTGATCTCGGCGGATGTAGTAACAGCAGATAAGGGTTTGGTGCGAGCGAGTCAGTCGGAAAATCCGGACCTGTTCTGGGCGTTGCGGGGAGGCGGTGGAAACTTTGGTGTCGTGACCTCCCTTGAATATCGCTTACACCAATTGGGCCCGGTGTTGGGTGGTCTTCTGCTGTTCCCCTTCGACCAGGCCAGGGCCGTGCTGAAGTTTTACGAGGAATTCAGCTTTTCAGCGCCCGACGAACTGGGCATGCTGGCTGCCCTCGGCACGCTGCCGGATGGAACGAAAGCCGTCGTCCATCCGGTTTGCTACTCCGGCGCCTTAACCGCAGGGGAGCGCGCGCTTGCGCCACTCAGGAAGTTCATAAGGCCGATAGCGGATCAAGTGCAAGCGATGCCCTACACAACTGTGCAGAGTATTGTCGAGAACTTCAACCCGCGCGGCCTTCGGAACTACTGGAAAATGGTCTACCTGAAGGACCTTAGCGAGGCCGCAATCGAGATCCTCATTGATATGTATGCATGGAATCGGGCCCCATTCACGCATATCGTTATCTACACACTCGGCGGCGCAGTGTGCCGGGTTAAGGCGGACGAAACCGCCGTGGCATATCGCGACGCGCGCCATGCCGTGATCGCAATCGGAATGTGGCAGGATGCCGCTGAAGATGAGGTTCAGATCGCCTGGGTCCGGGAGTTTGCCAGGAGGATGGAGCCGTTCTCGTCAGGCGGATTTTACCCAAACTATGAGGGAGATGTAAAAGAGGATCGCGTTGTGGCCGCCTACGGACCTGAGAAGTATGAACGCCTGGCCAGGGCCAAACGGAAATATGACTCGATGAACGTGTTCTGTCTTAACCAGAACATACGGCCGGCAACTTCGTGAGCGCGCTCTATGTGAGGCTCTTGACCTAATCGTTGCGCTCTTTGTCCGGGGGACCCCCTGCAGAGCGATCAGTTGGCCGTAATACGCGCGCCCCGCCGAAGTGAGCCCGTGCGAGCTCAAATTCGGTTCCGGGAAATCATCTCAACCGGACGCCTGCCCGACGACGCCGCTATCAATCGGAATTGCGGCGCGTGTTTTGTTGCGTCACGCCGAACATTCAAAATCGCGCCAGCAGTTCGAGATAGCCGAACTTGCCATCCTTCCCGCCCGGATAAATCTCTTCCATCACCGCCAGGCCCTGCGTGTAGCCAAAGTACGCGGTGGCCGTATATTTCGGATGGATACGATACTCGACGCTCGTGTCGTAAAGATTCCCGAGCGAGCGCCGTCCCGAGGTGGCGCGCCCGGTGTACCCGAAGGTCCACGGCTGAAAGGCGCCGCCGCCGCTGTACCAAAGGTCCGTCGCATCGGTGAGGCGCAATGAGTGGAATTCGCTCGAAGTGGTTATCTTCGGGTGCGGGCGCAGGATCAGCGACGCCCAGGCGTCCTCCGTGTTCATCATATTGAAGAAGGGAAATCGCGCGTAAGTGCGCGGCGTAGGCAGCAGTTGGAAGAACGTCCCGTGAGTAGTGTCGTTAGGATTGCTGTCGCCCGAGCCCCACGTATATCCGCCGCGCAGCCACGGTTTGAAGGCCGGAAGGATGTTCGGCTGAATTCCCGCTTCCAGATCGAAAGCTCCCGAGCGCTGTTTCTGGGTACCCCAGCGGCCTGTCTGCACGGCGCCCCATGCCATCAGATCGATCGTTCCGGCGCCCGTCTCGATGGCATGAATACTATGGCCGCCGAAGGTCTGGATCGCGATGTTTTCGGTGTCTGCTTTACGCACCGCAAGGGGCCTGTTGTCGGTCTTCAGAATGTGCCGGAAGTCGTTGTATTCGATGGCAAAGAATCGTGTATCGGCCGAATGGCGCCCGCGACCCCACTCGTGGGTGTACGCGCCGTAACCGAAAGCTATCCGATTCCAACCCCAGCCATCCACCTGAAACACGCCGCGGGTGGGCACGGCGGACACGAACGTGATGTTGTCCGACGGCGTCGACCACACGTAATGGAGCCCGTCCAGGCTGCGGCCCACGTCTGAAAAGGCGAAGTTGCCGATCAGCCGGGCCGCCACACGATCGCGTTTCACCGCCGCGAGCGTGGCGTTTTTGGGCGCAAGTTCGCTTCCGTCCAGAAACTCGAAGCGCCCGATCTGAAGGGAACTCGACTGACTTCCCAGATCGCGAAAATTAACGAAGAGGCGCTTTGGAAAAATCATAGCGGCGAATCGGGAGGAATGGTTCGCGGTGTAGTCGTTCGAACCCAGTCCCAGAGCTCCCTGCGGCGCCGCGTCGGTTGCCTTGTCCGGAAGATCCAGCAGAAACGGAACGGCGAACTCGGCGTCCCAATCCCAGTGATCCAGTTTTCTTGAGAAGTTAAGACGCAGCAGATCGCCCGAATAGGCGTATGCGTTCTCCCCCGCGACTGGCTGAAACCAGTCCCAACCGTAGAGACGAAGGCGGAGCGTGGCGCTGAAATCCACACTCCCCAACTGAATCGAATCGGTGGCTGGTGAGGATTGCCCAAGGGCCATTCCGGCCGTTAACGCGGTAAGAATCGACACTCTACTCCACAGCACGCTTTTCCCTCTTTCCCAGGGCACCGGCTCGTGGTTCCCGTGAGCCTGCAGGCGCATGTTGTTAAGCGGGCCGAATGTCCTGTTTTCCTGTTGGTTGTGGACGCGCGCGGTCCGGAGTGACGGGGTGTCCGATGCAAGTCCGCACCGGTCCATTCAGCGTACAGGCTTGACACGGGTGAAGTCTAATCGAAATTGTGAATGATGAATATGAGACCGGTGTTGAAAAAGTTAATTGGCGCCGTAAGCCCCCGCCTGCTCACCTGTGCCCGTAATCGGTGAAAACGTAGTCTCTCGTCTTCACCGTCGTGTGGCACACGAACCCGCATTTGGCGTCGTTTCCCTGCGGCGGCTTGCCTGCGATGGTGCCGGGCGTGAACGTATCGGATGCCGTGTCATAGTCGAATACCCCGTATCCCCACCCACCGCTGTCCGCGAACCGCTTGCTGTCCTTCACCATGAAATCGACGTCATCCTGCGCGCCAGGCACCGTCGCCGCGGGAAACGTTTCCATCTTTACCGGTTTCCAATGGATCTTCGCCAGCTTCGATCCGTCGGGAAAAGGTTTACCGTTGCCGGGAACGCCAGCCTGGTAGGCCTTGATCATCACTGGGTTCGCGAGTATCGCGGCAACATGGGGTCCATCCTGGCTGATAGAAACGAGCTGCCAGGCCTCGTATCCTCTGAACTCCGAGAACGCCAGCCCATTCGGCACTTTCCGGGTGTACTTGTCCGGCGCGGCCATGGCCAGCGCCACTAAAACTGAGAGAAATGCTCCGGCGAACACCTTTACCCCGATACTTTCGCGTTCCATGCCCAACCTCCTTCGCTCCTCCGGTTGCAAGCGGCAGGCCAGCCCGACGATGGCGCTATGAGATTGAAGTGAAGCCGTTTTTAACATCGCGCCGCGCGCCATGCGTGTCGAGACTGTCGAATAGCGGTCTCAATGGCGGCGGTTCACCCCGATTGATGTAGTCTTGAGGCATGCGGTGTGGTTGGCTTTGCTGCGCTCTTTCCCTGCTGCTGTCCCTCGGCCTGCATGCTGGGTTCATCAAAGAGTGGCAGGTGAAGGAAACCGCGTCGGCTCCTGTGCTGGTCGCGGGGCGCATCCTCGACGTGCACAGGAATGAGCGCGTACCTGAAGACCGGTTATCGTGGAAAGCCGAAACGTGGTCCATGACCGCCGACGTGGAAGTGCTGCGCTCCTTCACGGCTTCCGGAATGCCGCTCGGCTCCTATCGGATTCAAGTCCACTTCCTCGCCTATGGACCGAGCGTTACCTTCTTCATGAATGGCTATCCACCCCCGCTGCCCTATATCGAATCCGGCGACGTTCGCATCCTGCCCCTGCGGGAAAACAGCAACCCCGCGTCCGAGCCGTGGCAGCTCATGGCGGATTCCGGCATGGACATTGCGATCCCGGTGCGGGCCGATGCCGAAAGCGATCCTTCGCTGCCGCCCCCGTCGTCCGCGCGCGCTTTTCTCATCCGGGAATTCGCCAACACGCTCAGCCGCGGTACGCCCGGCGAAGTAGTCCCCCTGAGCGGTTATCTCTCTCGAAAGCGGGAAGACCTTTCCGGGGAATTAATGCCGTTAATGGAAGCGGCGATCGGTGACAATCGGCAGCAGTGGGCTGAGATCGCCGCCAGCCTGCACGCCGCGCGCGGCATTCCCCGGCCCACCGTGGCTGAGCTTTTCGAGGTCAGGCCCGAATCTTCGCGGCAGGCTGATCCTCTTCAGGCAAGCCTTCCTCTCCTCCAGGCCGTGCTGCGAAAACTGCAATCTTCTCCCGCCACGGAGGACCTGTTGATCGAAACCTGGATTGCCAACGCTCCGTTCAATGCCTGGGGATCGGCCAACTCGCTCGTCGAATATGCCGATCGCCCCCTAACCACCGAAACCCTGCGGCGGGCGCTGAGAAACGATCTGCGCGGCTCGTCTTATATCGCCATGGTGCTTGCCAATCACGGCAGCCAGGCGATTCTGCCCGACGCTTTGGCCCGCGCATTCCGGGTCATCGACGATCCCACGGGGCTCGGCGCCGACCTCAACGAAGTTCAGGGCGCCGCGGCCCTGTTGCGCGACCACGGAAGCGATCGGGACCTGACGCGGCTGGCGTCGATTGTGCGCAAGTATCAATCGCTCGACGCGAAGTATTACGGTGTGCTCTGGCAGTATGCTTCTGAATCGGATAATCCGCGTGAGGTTGGCGTGCTCGCCGTCGTTCTTGCCGACCGCCGCATTGCGTCCGGCACTATGCGCTACTGCGATTACGCGCTAGGGGAATTCGACAGGCTCACCAGGGAGCAGTTCGATATTGCCGCCGTAAGCATTCCGCAACGGGACGCGGCAATTTCCCGCGCCCTCGCACGGATCGCCCAAGCATCGATCAAGGCGCGCTGATCTCTGTCGAGTGCCAAAAAGCGGTGGGCGCATCTCGCCACATTGCCCCCTTGTTTATTGCCGGACATGCGGCTTACCCGGACAACAGCCTTTCAGTCCAGGACCGTTTCTCCGGAAGGAAATTGCGGATCACCGCCACCAGGTACGGCCGCGAATGCTTCGCGCCGTAAGCGGCGAATCCCGTCGCGACGAGCTCTTTCGAAGCGACCGCGTAGTGTTCGAGGAACGCGGCGCCGACCACCATCCCCGTAGTCCGCACAGCCACCGCAGCCGAACGGGAAAGCCATTGGAGATGCGCGGGAACGGACGAGAGCGCCGACATGCCCATGGCCGCCGACACACTGAAGACGGATCGATCCACGGTTTGCGACACCGTCCGAAGATTGCTCCACGCGCGCTCCACATCCGCCGCCGTGGGCAACCGCGCCTGCGGCAACACCGCCAGGTTTTCGCGAAACTGCTCCCACTCGCGGCGCAACCCAGCGACGTCGAGAGGTGGCATATTGACGGTCAGTGCCAGATGCGTGCTGGTGCGCTCCAGCCCATCCAGCAACTGCGCCATAGTTTCGAACTGCGCATCGGCGTCGAGCAACCCTTCCGCCTTCAGTGCGTCGCCGATTTCCGAAAAAAGAGTTTTGCCTGCGCGCGTCGCATCGCCGAGGGCGGCCAGCACCCAGACCGGCGAAACGAACAGGGTCAGGATGCCCACCATTTCGATACTCGTCCCGGTCGCATAACGGTATACGAACTTGCGCGCCAGAGGATCCCGCCGGGGATAAATATCGCGCACGCCGCCCAGTTGTTCGATCAGAAACCGCAGTCCCACGCCCGCAGTGGCACGATAGAGCGCCGCCTGCCGGATGCCGGGCGGCAGCGCGAGTTCGCTTACTTCCCGAAGCAGTCCACCGCTGAGAGCGCTCAGAGAACGCACGGTACGCTCCGGCAGCGACAGCGCGTAAAGGTAGGGGGCGGCACGCATATCTTCAGTATCGCCCGTGGTGAGGACGAATTCGGCCCTGCCCGCCCCCGGCTTAAAATTCCTGCGGCTTAAAATTAAGGGAACTGTGCCGTCCGCGACTCCGGTAGCGTTCGATGAAGCCAGGCAGCGCATTGCAACGCTGGGCATCGCGGCTCTCCTCGCTACCGCCGGAGGTTTTCTCGATGGCTTCATGTGGGTCGGGCATGGCCATGTCTTCGCCAATGCCATGACCGGCAACGTAGTCCTGCTCGGCATTAATTGTTTCTCCGGCTCCTGGCGCAGCGGCCTTCCGCATCTCGAAGCGATTCTGGCTTTCCTCGCTGGCGTCGGCGCGGCTCAGGCGATGCAATTGCGCTCGAAGCGGCTCGGCTCTGGCGCCCACTATTCCATCGTTCTCCTGCTCGAGACCAGCGTCCTCCTGATCCTCAGCATGCTGCCGCCCGCGACGCCGGATATCCTGTTCATCGTCGCCATTGCGTTTGCCGCATCGATGCAGGTTCAAGCCTTCCGCGAGGTCGACGGCAAGAGCTATAACTCGACGTTCACCACCGGCAACCTGCGCACTTTGAGCGAGGCCGCGTACTGCTGGTTTTTCGATAGCCGCAGCCCCGCGACGGCGCGGACCGTCAGAGATTTCGCCACGATCTGCACGGCATTTCTGGCAGGCGCGATCGGCGGAGGTTATACCGCCCATGCGTTCGGCAACCGGGCTCTCTGGTGCTGCGCCGTTTTGCTCGCTCTCGCTACGCTGCGCGTTCAATACCGTCTTAGAGTGCCGCGAGTTCAGCCGCAACAGCCGGAAGCGCCAACCGAGTCATGAAAGGCGGATTCCGATCCGTTCGCACAGCGCGGCGATGTGCGCGGTATGGTGACGCCCATGCCACACAAACATCGGCAGCGCCGCATCAAGCACAACCACGCCACGTTCGGGATGAATCATGCGGCGCTTCCACTGCTCTTCGGTTAACGACCGGAACAGTTCCGCCCAGCGCCGGTGCACTCCATCGAACATCAGGAGCGAAGGCACGACAGCGCCCGTCCGCGCATCGTGCAGTTCGGCCCACGTATTTTCATCCCACACTTTGACCACGGGCTCGTCTTCGGCAAGTGCCATTTTGGTTCGCAGGTACCAGTGCGTCTGCGCGTCCGTCAGATGATGCACCACCTGCCGGACAGTCCAGCCGCCAGGGCGATAGGGGGTGTCGAGCTGGCTCTCCGTCAGAAACTCCACCGCGTCCCACAATTTGCGCGGCGTCTCCTCCAGTTGGGACAGCAACGCGTTGCGCCCCTCGATATCGGGCGCCGGCCCCGGCTCATACGGCCCAATCGGATACCTTAGGTCACCCATGGTTTATACCCGATAATAGAACTGGAGCGCTCCTGTGGCAACCGAAACCATCGCAAAAGCATCCGCGCTTTACGAAACCGACTTCGCAGAATGGGCCGAGACGCAATCCGGCGCGTTGCGGCGGCGTGAAGCCCGTGAATTGGACTGGGACAACCTGGCGGAGGAGATCGAAGCTTTGGCGCGCAACGATAAAAGGGCGATCCGATCGCACCTCACTAATCTTCTGAAGCACCTTATCAAGTGGAAGATCCAGCCCGGCAAACGGACCGACTCATGGGTACAATCGATCGTCAACGCGCGCGAGGAACTCGATCTGATTATCGAAGACTCGCCCAGCCTCCGGTCTTATCCTTCCCTCATGTTCGAGCGCTGCTACGACCGTGCGTTCAAAATGGCATTGCGTGAGACCGGTCTCGATGTCCGTCCGGAGCGCACCCGCTGGACGATCGAGCAAACACTCAGCGCCGATTTTTTCCCGGAAGCCTGAGCCCGTC
Source organism: Terriglobia bacterium (assembly GCA_963719785.1). GTDB lineage: Bacteria > Acidobacteriota > Terriglobia > Bryobacterales > Bryobacteraceae > BOG-234. The sequence goes on along the minus strand of CAVRCX010000007.1, from coordinate 537,820 downwards.
CCCGGTCAAACCGGCTTGGTCGCGTCCCGATGCGCAACCTTCGCCTGATAACCCGCGCTCGCCAGATTTTTGCGGATCTGGTCCGCGATCATGACCGACCGGTGGTGACCACCCGTGCATCCGAAACCGATCGTCAGATAGCTCTTGCCCTCGCGAATATAATGCGGCATCAGATACACCAGCAGATCCGTAATCCGCGCGATGAATTCCGTGGTCTGCGGAAATGACCGGATATAACGCGCTACTGCCGGATTGCGCCCGGTCAGCTTCTTGAACTTCGGAATGTAGTTCGGGTTGGGCAGAAAACGAACGTCGAAGATCAGGTCGCAATCGGGCGGCAAGCCATGCCGGTACCCGAAGCTCACAATGTAAATCAGGATCCTCGATTCGTCGCCCTCCCCGCCGAATCTCTGCCCGATGAACTCGCGCAAATCGTGGACGTTGAACTTCGAGGTATTAATCGTCAGGTCGGCCAGTGCCCGCACCGGCGCCAGCAACTCCCGCTCTCGTGCAATACTTTCGGCGATACCCTGCTCGCCGGCGCTCAGCGGATGCGGCCGTCGGGTCTCGCTGAAGCGGCGCATCAGAGATTCGTCGTCAGCTTCGAGAAACACCAGGCGAACACCCACCGCACCGCGAATCTGCTGCACGATCCCCGGCAGTTTCTTCAGGCCCGCGCCTTCGCGCACGTCCACCACCAGGGCCGCACGACGGTTAGACGCCGAATCGCGCACCAAGTCGGCAAACTTCGGAATCAGGTCTACCGGCAGATTGTCGACCGAGTAATAGCCCAGGTCCTCAAGGGCGCGCAACACCGAGCCTTTGCCCGAACCGCTCATCCCCGTGATGATGACCAGTTCCGGAGCGTTCAGACCTGATTTTACGGCCTCGGTTTTGGGGGCCGAGGCTTTCTTTATCAATCGCGCGGGCTTTGTCGCCTTCGCGGGCTTAGCCAGCTTCGCGGGTTTAGCCAACTTCGCCGGCGGCCGGCTTCGGACCGCGCTTGCCGTCGCGCCATTTTTCCTTGACGCGAATTGCCTGGGCCTCGAGTTTGCCTACCGCCGCGTGGATGGCAGTAAAAAGATCCGCATCCGCGGCCTGTCCGATCAGTTCGTGATCGTAATAAGGCACCGTCACTTCAACGTTGTTCGAATGCTTCTCGTGGGAGAGGACAACGCGCGCTTCCGCCTCGCCTCTGCCGTTATCCAGTATCTTCCCGACCTTCTGGAACTGCAATTCCAGCTTCTCCGCCTGGGCGGGAGCCAGATCTATGTGACGTCCGGTGTAAGTAACTTTCATGGTTAGTTTCGGACCCGGCGCTGATGGGTCGACGGAATCTTCATATCTTCACGATACTTCGCCACTGTGCGGCGCGTCACATCCACGCCCTCGGCCTGCAACCGCGAAGTGATTTGTTCGTCCGTCAACGGATGCCTCTGGTCCTCTTCCTCGATCATCTTTCTGACTCTTCGTTTCAGTAACAGGAGCGGAATATCTCCGCCCGAAGGCCCCTGCACGGCCTCTGAAAAGAAGTATCGCAGTTCGTATACGCCGTGCGGAGTATGCGCGTATTTGCTCGCTACCGCCCGGCTGACCGTGGAAGGATGCACGCCCACTTCCTCGGCCACGTCTTTGATCATCATCGGCTTCAGATAATCGATTCCCATCACGAGGAATTCCATCTGCCGCCGCTTGATCGCCTCGCACACGCGCAGAATGGTCTGTTTGCGCTGCTCGATGTTCTTCATCAGCTGAATCGCCGACGAATAGCGTTCGCGGACGTAATCCCGCACTTCCTTGGTAGCGCCCTGGTCGCGCTCCAGCATCTTGCGATACTGCGCGTTTAAACGCAACTGCGGCAACTCATCGTCGTTCATCTGGATGATGAAATCGTCGCCATCGCGGATAAAGTAAACGTCCGGCTCGACAGAGCGCGCGCCCGGTCCGGAATAGCGAATTCCCGGCCGCGGATTCAAATGCCGGATCATGTTGAGGGCAATGTCGATATGTTCCTGCGGCCGCCCCATCGCCTTGGCCAGTTCCTTATACTGCCGCGTTTCGAGCAGCCGCATGAACTGCGAAACGATCTGCCACGCCACGCCGCCCTTGCCGTTCCGGCTCTCGATCTGGAGCAGCATACACTCCTTCAGATCGCGCGCGCCTACCCCGGCTGGATCGAGCGATTGTACCGCCTTCAGCCCGGCCGCCATTACTTCCGGCGTGTGGCCGCCCTGCTCTGCCATCTCTTCGAGGCCGGCCGTCAGATAACCGTCTTCGTCCAGATTGCCGATGATCGATTCCGCCGCATCCCGCGTATCGTCGTCGAGCAGGCTCACGCTCAACTGCGAGCGCAGATAATCGGGCAGCGTCTGGGGCGCCGAAAGAAAGGTCTCGAAAGACGGCTTCTCCACCGATTCCGAAGCCGGGCTCTTGTAACCCGGATCCAGATAATCGTCGAAGAACGATCCGAAATCGATCTCATCGAACGGATCCGTCGTGCTGTCGGCGCTCTCCGCCGCCGCTTCCGACGTTTCCAGGGTTTCGGCCGGACCGATATCCCCTTCCGCAGCCGGTGTCACCGCACCGGCCACTACTTCCGGGGCTTCGGATTCAAGCGTGATGTGAGCCGCCGCCAGCAGGTCCTTGTCCGCCTGATCCGACGACCGCTCGCCCTCGAGCAGTGGCTGCAGTTCCTCGGGTGTGATCTCCTCGCCCGCCTCCAGCGAATCGTCCAGCACCGGGTTATTCACCATTTCCTGGTTGATCATCTCCTTCAACTCAAGCCGGTTGAGTTGAAGGACCGTCACCATCTGGACAAGCCCCGGGGTCAGTATTTGCTTCTGAGCAACTTTAAGTTGAAGGCGCGGCGACAGCATGCTCACAACGCCATTATAAGCGCTATCGCACTAAATTTCGCGAGCAAAACTGGGGGAAGGGTTACGAATGGAACATAAATTGCTCTAAACTTTCGCCAAGGCATGTGGAAGAGGCTCTTCCGCCTGTTCTTTCTCACGGCTTCCCCAGCCGCATCAGGGGGTCCCCGATCACCACGTTCATCCAGCTCAGTCCGCGTATCCCCATATAGAAGCTTTCAGCCAGGTTCCGGCCTGCGTAGTAGGAAGGCAAAACGAACTCCGGGCGCGGGCAAAATGCAAGGAAAGGTTCGTCCACCTGCCCGGAAGCACCCGATGCGCCTTCGTGGATATAGTCGCCCGTCATGCTTTGTGGCGCTCCGGCCCACCACGTCTTGTGGTCGTCCGTCCAGTTTCCGAGGTTCCAGCTCTCAGGGGGTTGTTGAAAGGTTCGTGCGTCGGTCGAGACAAACTCCGTTGCGATAGCGCCCGGCAACCATTGAAAATGCAGAAAGCGCTGCCTGTGCGCACGATCGTTGGACCCCCAGGAAGCGTAGCCGATCACATCCTTGATTCCCGTCAATACTGAAGCGGAATCGTCGATAATCACTCGATCCTTCGGAAGCAGCAGTGCCGTATTGCGCAACCACTGATTCCCGGGCGTGGCATTGTCTTCCCTCAGATCGATGACGAATTTCCCCGTGTTGCGAGCCGCCAGCGCACGATCCACCAGCGCCTTCATATCGCTCATGTTGTAGCCATCGAGGCGCGTGACCAGGTAGATCGGAAAAAGGGGATGCCGGAATGGAGTGTCGCGCTGCCCGAAGAATGGGTTATTCGCCGGCCCCGCCAGCGGAATCGACATTCCCCGCAGCCGTGCGTAGAGCAGGGTCAGTTCCGAATCCACCGAAGCCGCATCGGACTTGAGCGCTTCCCCCGTCCCTTCTATGCGCAGGGGCACGCCACTGGTCAGCACGATATAGAGGATCTGCTCCTGCAGCCGGTGAGCCGTGAGGAATTTACCGATAGGCGCTTCAATGTCCTTGTTATAGACATCGCGCCCGATCCTTTCAATCGCCTCGGTCTGAATCACGCATCGGTTCGACGGCGGGATACCACGCTTGCGCATGTAATAGTCCCCGATCTCGCGCGAGACGGGGGACTTCCCGTTGACCACCACCAGAACCTGCGCCGGGGTCTGGGCCATGGCCGAGCCGCACGCGACGAGAAAGATCCCGGAAAGAAAACGCAGCCGCAAATACTACTGTAGCGATTTCAGAAACGCCACGATGGCCTCGGCGTCTTCGCGCTTCAGCATGTAGGGCGGCATGGGCGGACCGGCCGTGCCGCCCCGGGGGTTCTTCCCGGTAACCAGAAAATTCACCATGCCCTCTTCTCCCCAGCGTTTCCATACCGCGCCTGCGGGCGTCACGTCGGGACTCGTGGCATGCCAACCAGCCACCGGAGCCGCCGGCGCGAGGTTCATAGTGGTGCCTTTCATCCATTGCGATTTGATGAAGTTGCCATTGTCCATCTTCGGCGTGTGGCAATCCTGGCACCTCGCCACCTCCTCCACCAGATACTTGCCGCGGGCCACTTTGGCATCCCCCCCAGCCGCATCCTGTCCCCACATCCGCATCGCAGCGAGCGCCAGACCGGCGGCCAGAACCGAACTCAAAATTCGCATCGAAACCATGCTATCCGCACCGGGGTTGGGAGCGCAATCGGCAAATTTGATAGAATGAATTTCTAATTAAGCGAGCCAGGCGTTATACCGGGGGTAACTGGCCGCCTGATTCAAGCGGCCGTGTCCCATGGATTTCGATCAGATCCACACATTTCTCGAAATTGTTCGCCTGAAGAGCTTCTCGAAGGCCGCTCAGACGTGTTATCGTACGCAGCCCGCTATCAGTGCACAAATTCGCCAGCTCGAGCACGAACTGAAAGCCGAGTTGTTTGAACGCTTTGGCAGCCGGATCTCGCTGACCACCGCGGGCCGGCTCTTTGCGCAATACGCCGAGCAGATGCTCGATCTGCGGCGCCAGGCGCAGAACGCCCTGAATGAGCTCGAAACGTCGCCCCGCGGAGAACTCGTAATCGCCGCAAATGAAGCCACGTGTATCTATGTTCTGCCAGGAGTCTTCGCCGTTTACAAGGGGCAGTTTCCTGGCGTTCAGTTGCAGGTGAACCGTTCTTACGGCTCGCGCGTGGTAGAGGCGGTGATGGAAAACGTGGCCGATTTCGGCCTCACCCAGCTTCCCGTCGCCGAAAAACGCGTCCAGGTGGTAGAAATTTATCGCGACGAAATTCACTGCGTGATGCCCGCCAACCACCCGCTTGCGGCCATGCAGAGTGTGTCCTGCGAGGATCTGATTCCATATCCCCTGCTGCTGCCGCAATCCGGCATGACGCGCAGCCGTCTGAATTCCTGGTTCGAGCGGGTCGAAGACGAGATTCGCATTTCCATGGAACTCGACTCCACCGAAACCATGAAGCGCTTCGTCGAAGCCGGGCTGGGCCTCAGCTTTCTGGCAGCCTCCAACTGTGAGGAAGAAGTAGCGGCGGGGACTCTGAAATCGCTGCCCCTCGCCCCCGAGCCCATGTCGCGGAAACTGGGTCTGATTTACCGCAAGGACAAGGCGCTTTCGAAAGCCGCTCTGGGATTTATCCAGATCATCATGGCCCACTTTGGCTCGCAAAACGGCGCTCTCCGCGCTCCAGCCGCCATCGCCGGCTGATCTTATGACCTGTCCCCGCTGTTCCGCCGAACTGGAGTCGGGCATGTTCGCTTGTCCGGAATGCGGTATTCAGTTGGTTCACAACGTCTCGGGCGTGATGAAAACTTCCGCCGTAATGATCGCGTCCGGAGAAGAACACGGCTTTTACCACTCCGTGCAGGACGTTCCCGAACCGCTCCGCACCCAGTTGATTGAAATCACCAACAGCGAGAACGCCGGGACCATCGTCATCGCCGACCGCGCCGGCAAGGAACAGCTTACCCATGTGATCGCCCGCCGCGAAGCGGTGCGTGAGCGTAAGAGTTCCGGCCCCACCGCCACCGCGCATCACGGGTCGACCGTGCTGGCTTTCTCATTTCTGGGGCTGCCGGGAATCGCCTGGGCCGGCCTTGTCCTCCTCCTTACAGCCTGCCTCATTATCGCCGCCGTCTTCATAACCCACTGGTAGCAGGACACGCGGGGACAGCCGCGTCGGCTCCCTTTGCTAAAATCGACCCTTACCCAATCCATGGCAAAACGAGCAGCGGTATTTGGCGCCTTCGGTCAACTCGGAGTCGAACTCTGCGCCGAACTCAGACTACGCGGTTACGAAGTAGCCGCCTTCGAACGTGCCCAACTCGATATCACGAAAGCCGATCTGGTGGAGCGCGCCATCGCCGAATTCGATCCCTTCGCGGTCTTCAACGCGGCTGCCTACAATCAGGTGGACGTTGCCGAGCGTGAACCCCTGGCCGCTCTCGAAGCCAATGGACTGGCGGTGCGCAATCTCGCCATCGCCTGCCGCCAGAACGATGCCCGACTGGTGCATTTCTCCACCGACTACGTCTTTGACGGAACCCTCGGACGCCCCTACCTCGAGACCGATGCCGTGCATCCCCTCGGCGCCTACGCGGTCTCAAAACTGGCGGGAGAGCTCTACGCCCAGGCTTATCTGGATCGCCCGCTGGTGATCCGCACTTCCGGCGTCTTCGGCCCCGCCGGCCGCAAGACCGCGCGTGGCAACTTCCTCGAACTGATGCTGCGCCTCGCCCGTGAAGGCAAGCCCATCCGCGTGGTGGAAGACCATGTGGCATCTCCGACCTACGCGCCGGCCCTTGCCAACCGATCCGTCGACCTCCTTGAAGCCGGCCTCTCGGGCGTTTTTCACGTGGGAGGCGGGCAGCCGATTTCCTGGTTCTCTTATGCCGCGTTGATCTTCGAAAAGGCCGGCATCAAAGCCGATTTGTGCCCCACCAACGAGCGTGAATACCGCACAGCGGCGCGCCGGCCGAAGTTCTCCGCGCTCGAAAACGCCCGGCTGAAGGAATGTGGCATCCGGCCCATGCCGCCGCTGGCCGAAGCCATCGAAAGCTACCTGAAAGCCAGGTAAGACAATGCATGGAAAATCGCCGAATCCACCTGGGGCAGGTTGGTTACCTGCGGCCGATTGGCAATCGGCCTCCACGGGTGGGCGCCAATCTACGGAACGCAACCAGCCTTGTATCAGTGGCGTCTTGCCCGGCTTTACTGAAGGGGCGGCAGCGCGTAATACCCTTTGCGAACCTGCACCTTCATATCTTTATCGTGCGTCCGCAGATCGATCTTCCGGTACGACCCGTCTTTCGCACTGTTGGTCGGCGTGTAACCCACCAGATACTGCGTCCGCATCTCCTGCTGGATCTGCTCGAAAATCGAGTCCAGAGTATTCTTCCGGTTGTCCACCTGGAACAGCCTGCCCCCGGTCTCGTCGGCCATCTGCTTCAGCACGCTCGACCCGCTGTAACCCATATTGAAGCCACCATAAAACTGCCGGTCGACGTAGAGAATCCCGTAGATAATGGAATCCGCCTTCTGCGCTGCCTCGATGGCGGCCTTCATGCTCAGCGTGCTCCCCTCGTCCTCGCCGTCCGTGATCAGGATAATCGCTTTACGCCCGACCTCCTTCGAAAGCATGTCGTTACCCGCCAGATACACGGCATCGTAAAGCACCGTCCCGCGAGCATGGGACATGGTGGGCACCGGCCCCGAATTAATCCCCGCAAAACCGGCGTTCAGCTTCAACCGCCCCAGCCCCTGCTGTAGTAAACGCGGCGACCCCGTAATATCCTGCAAAAGCTCGGAATCCGCCCCAAAGCTGATCAGGAACGCGACGTCCTTCTTCTTCAGCACGCTCGAGAAGAACGAGGACGCGGCGTGCCGCTCCACCTCAATCAGATTGCGCTGGCTTCCCGAAACATCCACCAGCAGCCCGATGGTCAGTGGAATATCCGTCTCCCGGCTGAAATACTTGATAGTCTGCGGTTTCCCGTCCTCGGCCAGATCGAAATCGGTCTTCTCCAGGCTGCTCACCAGGCCGTTCTGTTTATTACGCACCGAGCAGTACAAGCTGACCACGTCGACATCGACTTTGATCGGCTCGCCGGCGTCTTCTTCCACCTTCTGATCGCGTTGCTGGGCCTCGACGCGCGTCAGGACCATGGGGGCCATCGCAAACAGGGCCGCAAGGACTGTGAGATATAAGCCAGCTTTCTTCATATACACTTTCTTACTACAATCGGGGGGCGTGCTCCTACATGTCGACGCGCCCCGATTGAAGTTTGTTTCACTATGCGCTCTGCCCTTAAGCATCTCAAAAAAGACCCCGTGATGGGGAAGATCATCCAACGGACCGGCCCGTTTGTAATGCAATACCGCGAGCCGACCTTCGAAACCCTCGTCCGTTCCATCGTCTATCAGCAGCTGAGCGGCAAGGTGGCGAGCGTGATTTTCGCCCGCCTGCATGCCGCCGCCGGAGAGGAAACCCTCACGCCCGCCGGTGTCATGAAGCTCCGCTCCGAGCGCATGCGCAAGCTGGGACTCTCCGCCCAGAAAACGCATTACATCCGGGAACTGGCGAAGCACACCCGCAAGGGTACGGTGGTTTTCGAGACCCTGGCGGAGCTGGAGGATTCCCTGGTCATCGAGCACCTGACCAAAGTGAAAGGCATCGGCGTCTGGACCGCGCAGATGTTCCTCATGTTCGCCTTACGCCGCCCCGATGTGCTGCCCGTAGCGGATCTGGGAATTCGCGCGGCCATGAAGCGGGCCTATGGACTGGACGATCTGCCCAAACCCGCCGAGATGGAAAAAATCGCCGCCGCCTGGAAGCCGTATACCTCCATCGCCTGCTGGTACCTCTGGAGAAGCCTCGAAAACGTCGCCGCCCTCTAGATCGCGCGCAACCCGAGGTGCCGGACAAACGGATTGAAATCCCGGTCGCTGTGCAGCAGAGCGTAGCCACTCTCAATGCATCGCGTCGCAATCACCGTATCGATGGTTTTACGAACCGTCACGCCGAGCCGGCGAAGCGTACGGAAGTTCTTCGCCGCCTGGATCGCGATTTCAGGCCCGCCCAGTTCTATTACCATCAGCCCGGTCAGCATTTTCCGGACGGCATTGAAGTCGCGACCGCTCTCGAAGCCCTGCAGAACCTCAGTCAGAATCAGGTCGCCAACGGCTAAAGGCTCAATATCCAGCAACCTGTCGAGCCTCTCGGTCTGCGCCGTGCTCGTCCCCCGGAAATAATCGATCCAGACACTCGAATCGACCAGAATCAACGGTCTCTCCGCATCGCATCCAGATCGCCTTGCCAGTCCAGCTTTCCGCGCAACCGGCGGATCCCCGCCTGTCTCTTCAGGCGCAGCAGCGTGCGCAGCCCTTCTTCCACTGCCTCGCGCTTGGTTCTGAAACCCGTGGCGCGCAGCGTGTCCCGCATCAGCTGGTCGTCGATCACGATGTTCGTGCGCATTAATGTGTATCTCTATCACTAATCATACACATTTTAAGGTGGGGCAGGTTGTTAACCTGCGGCCGATCAGCAATCGGCCTCTTCGGTTGTCGACAACCTTTCAGGGCTTTTTCCCGGCTTCTTCCGGCGCCGCCTGCAGGAATTTTTCCACTTCAGCCAGTTGCTGCTTCACCATCCCCATGTCCGGAGCGTTCGGGTCCAACTGGATATAGTTCCGCAATTCGGCAATCCCGGCCACCTCGTTACGCTTCTTAATCAGCGTGATTGCCAGCAGATAATGCGCGCGCGGGTTCAGATTTTTGGCATTGAACCCGAGATACTGGCGCGCGCTCGCTTCCGCCGCGTCGTACAGTTTCAGATTGAAGTTGGCTACCGCGTCCACATACCAGGCCTCCGCGTAATCGATCGGATCCAGCTTGAGCGCCCGATCCAGATTGCGCGCCGCATCCTCCCATTGGCGTTGTTCGGCGGCCAGCATGCCCAGCTGGATATAAGGACTCGCCATTTTGGGATCCGCGTCGAGCGCCTTCATCATCGCCTCTTTGGCGGGCCCGTATTGTTTCTGCTGCAGGCGCAGTTGCCCCAGGCTCATCCACGCGTCGGCGTATTTCGGATAAATCGCCACCGCTTTTTCAAATTCCTTCGCCGCACCATCCGGCTTGTTCTTCAGCAGCAGCCGCGTGCCGTTTTCATACGCCTTCCTGGCCTCTTTCGGCGCGAGGAAAGAAGTTGCGCTCACCGACGATCCCTCCCGCGCGCCCTGCCGGTGCAGCAGGATCAATCCCACATCGGAATTATCCATATGGATGTCATTGGGAATTTTCACCGTGCCGGAGCGATACCCCGCCAGTTCCGCGCGCAACTCGCAGTTCATCATGCGATTGCCCAGCGGGTCCGCCGCCAGAGGGTTCGACCCGCCCGCCGATTGCGATCCTCCGAAGCCGCCGCCGGTCGTATGTCTGGAACCGGTACCCGCGTCCGAAGCGTCCGTCAGCGCGGGAGAACCGGCGTCCTGAGCACCCCAACGGAAACTGAAACGGCCCTGGCTGTCCGCATAAGCCACTGCGTGGGGCGTGCCGCTGCACACCCGTTCAATCACGATGTCCTGCGGCACGGGCGAGCCGTCGTCCATCACCACTTTGCCGGAAATCGAGATCGAACGATTTAGATTGCCGTTGGTCGCCCGGCCGCTGAGGACCGGCGGTTGATTCACCTGGCCGGGCGTATTCACGGGACCGCCGCCGCTCGACCCGCCGGGCGGCGCAGATGCCCCCGTGCCCGACTGAGCCATCGCAGGCAGGGCCGACAAGAGAAACGCTGCTGCGGCATACATCCTCATGCGGGGAACGTGCGTTGATTATGCCACAGTTTTCGGATCGCCTCCTCGCGTTCGGCTGCGGGCGACGCAAAGGGAGATTGGTTAAGATAAAAGCGAATGAAAAGCGAAATACGAGGTGGACTCTGGGACACACATGCGACATAATGTCATCCTGTATGCCTAGCGTCCGATCATCGGATCCCGTTTCTGCCACCGCGCTGCTTTCGCGCGCGCGCGAACTCCTGTCTCAGCAGGATCTGGCCCGTCGCCTTGATGTGAGTCGCCGGACGATAGCTCGCTGGCAGAATGGCGAGACAGAATGTCCCGCCATGGTCGCACCCGCCCTCCGGGAAATTATTCATGCGAGTTCAAAGAACGGAAACGCCGCCGGAGCTTTCACGTTCATCGATTTGTTCGCTGGAATCGGGGGGATGCGAGCCGGCTTCGAACAGGCCGGAGGAACTTGCGTTTTTACCAGCGAGTGGAACCAGTGGGCGAACAAGACTTACGTCGCAAATTACGGGTTCGACGAAGAACGCTTCCGCGGCGATATCGTGCCCGTGCCGGCCGACGATATACCCGACCACGACGTGCTTCTCGCTGGCTTTCCTTGTCAGCCGTTCTCGATCGCCGGCGTGAGCAAGAAGAACGCACTGGGGCGGCCACACGGTTTTGAATGCACCACCCAGGGGACACTCTTTTTCGACGTTGCTCGGATTATCTCGAAGAAACGCCCGAAAGCGTTCCTTCTTGAGAACGTCAAGAACCTGGTGAGTCACGATGGCGGTAACACGTTCCGAGTGATACGCGACGAGCTCAAAAAGCTCGATTATTACGTTGAAACAAGGGTCATCGACGGTGGTCACTTCGTCCCGCAACATCGAGAGCGCATCCTGATCGTCGGCTTTCGCGAGCCAGTGGGTTTTAAATTTGACCATCTCCAATTGCCGGCACAAGGTCCGCGGCTGGCGTCGATTCTCCATCCCGAAGACGGTTCAGAGCCCGCCGAGGAACCCTACACTACCGGACCGCTGGCAAGGGTGCATGCGAAATACGTGCTCAGCGATAAGTTGTGGGCCTACCTTCAGGCGTACGCGGAAAAGCATCGCAAGGCCGGCAACGGGTTTGGATTCGGCCTGGTGGACAAGAACTCCGTGGCCCGAACGCTTTCGGCTCGTTATTACAAAGACGGTTCGGAAATTCTGATCAGCCGGGGGAAGGGAAAGAACCCGCGCCGGTTGACACCGCGTGAATGCGCCAGACTGATGGGCTTTTCGGATTCCTTTAAAATACCCGTGTCGGACACCCAGGCCTATAAGCAATTTGGTAACAGCGTTGTGGTTCCTGTGATTAGAGCGGTGGCGCAAATGATGGAGCCCTACATCAGAACGTTGCAGCGATACGAAGAAACAGGGGCCCTTGAACTGCCCCTGTTTGGGTAGGAAGCGTGAAAGCCGGGTATCTCTCGGAATTCTTCAGCGGTGTTGCGTTGAAGACGCTCAGCGCGGTGGAAGCCGACGGGGCGCGGAGCAACCAACACGAGTTCAACGGAGTCCAGGACCTTATCGAATTGTTTGGACGGGCCACCGAAAAACACAAATTCGAAGCAAGGTTCATCTACCTCACCGACGACGATGATCAGCCTATTGTCGAAGACGCTTCTGTAACCTGGTACGACGCCCGTATTAAGCACGCCACCCGCACTGAACACAGGTTGTACTTCCCCACAACCATCGTTTCTCAATGTGCAGCGGAGGGGGACCTGTTAGTAATCGGAAAGCGACAGGACGGCTCGCTGCTCGTGATCATCGCCCAGGGCGAAACCACAATTGCTAATCAGATTCGGTGGCTTTTCGGCGTTCCACAAACCGCGTTTGAGGGGTTTTCGATACGCGAGGAATTGGAAACGGAACAAGACCGCATCCAGTTTGCTGCGACTTTCATCCTTGAGCAGATCGGCATCGTCGTCGAGACATCTGAAGAGACGTATCTGGACAAGATGCGCGTGAGGTTTGGAGGAACGTTTCCAACGACGCGCGAGTTTTCGGCCTATGCAAGATCGACGTTGCCGGACATCGACGCACGCGACGACCCAGATGCGGCAATCATGGCATGGATGGAGCGTGAAGAGATTCTGTTCCGAACGCTGGAGAAGCACCTATTGGCGGATCGCCTCTCACGGGGCTTTGCAGACGATACTGAGGGGTTTCTTCAGTTTTCTCTTTCCGTCCTCAATCGCCGGAAGAGCCGCGTCGGTTTGGCGCTGGAGAACCATCTTGAATTGGTACTTATGCACAACGAGATTGGCTATGATCGCGCGGCACAGACGGAGGGTAAGGCCAGACCGGATTTTCTGTTTCCTGGTGGTAAGGAATACAGGAATGCGTCCTTCGAGTCGCATCTGCTCACCATGCTTGGCGTGAAGAGTACCTGCAAAGATCGTTGGCGGCAGGTCTTGACCGAGGCGGCGCGCATCGACACCAAACATCTGCTCACCCTCGAAGCAGCTATTAGCCAGGATCAGACGCGCCAAATGCAGCAGCATCGCCTGCAACTCGTCGTACCGCGAAAACTGCAGCCGACGTACTCCGCTGAACAGATTACGGTCCTGATGGACCTCGGAAGCTTCATCCAGTTGGTTCGGGACCGGCAGGTTCGCGCCTCGCGGCGCTGACGAGAGTGTTCGATGGCCCTATGCCCTTACAAAATCGCGTGACCCCATGGGGAGAAATTGTGGCCACACCCGCGCGGGGGACTTTCATGGGCAACCGCGGCGGCGCGCTCCACAATCATGAACGGGAGATCGTTCGCCAGTACGCCAGCCGTCGTTGGATCACTTGTGTCCTCGAATTCAGAGGGCGGCGGCGCGTCGTGATGTCGCCCAACCGCTACACGGAGCTTTTCTTCCTGGATGAAGCGGTGGCGCTTGCCGCCGGACATAGACCCTGCGCCGAATGCCGCCGGGTACGCTTCAACGCCCTTAAGCAAGCCTGGCCCGGCGCAGGGAATTTTCTCTTCGCCGACGCCATCGACCGGGAACTGCATCAGGCGCGTATCGGTCCCCGAAAGGCCAAAGTCACCTACAGAGCGCCATTGAATTCACTGCCTGATGGATGTTTCGTGCAGATCGATGGTGCCGCCTATCTCGTTTGGGGCGATGCCCTGTTCCAATGGTCGCCCTTCGGCTATGTCGCGAAACATCCCCGCGGCAATCTTGAGTCCGTGGAAGTCCTGACGCCCGAACCGCTCGTCCGCTGCCTCGGCAACGGATACACACCCGAAATACACCCCACGGCGCGCGCCCTGTCCTGAGTGCCAAGTGGGGCGGATTTCCGATCTGCCCTCAACGCGTTCCAGCCGAGCCCGCCCGGCCTTCATCGTAACGCCGGGCAATAAACGCCGCGTGCGCGAGAATCTGCGGATCCTTGATGCCAACCTCAAGCGCCTTCTGTATTTGCTCTTGCGCCGCTTCATAATCCCCGGTGGCTGCCAACGCCCACGCATAAGCGTCCATCGTATACACATCATGGCGCCACGAAATTTCCTGCCGAGCCACTTCCAGAGCCTTGTCGGCACGATGTGCACGATCGGCGTAATAGAGCACTAACTGGCGATTTGAATTATCTTTTCCATTCGCTTCCAGCAGCGACTTAGCTTCAAACTCCGCAAACGCCCGCGCGGCTTCCTCATCATGTCCCGCAAGTTGCAGCGCCTCGGCCAGGTCATAAAGATTTGCGGCACGCGGCATAGCCCGATAGCGTTGCTGTAACAGCGTCACCGCGTCCTCATAACGCTTCTGCGCCATGCGAACCTGCGCCAGACTCTCGAGCGCCGCCGGATAATCCGCACGAGTTGCCAACGCCTGCGCCAGCAGCTTCTCCGCCGCGTCCGTGCTGCCGCACATCAGGCGAAGATGACCCATCTGTGTGAGTAGGCCGGCACGCTCTTCCGTGTCGGTCCGTGGCGTTGATTGAAAAGCCAGATCCATCAGCTCATAGGCGCCCTCAGCGTCTCCGAACAACTCACGCAAATGCCCAGCCCGGATCAATGCCGGCCGATTGCCGCGCCGCAGATTGAGCATCCACTGTGCCGCGTCCTCGGCTTCCTTGTAATTACCCAGTTCCACATTCGCGTCGGTCAGCAGCCCGTAGACCATAACATCGTCTGGAGTTCTCTTGTTCAGCGATGCGGCAGCCTCGAGCGCAGCGGGGTACTCATGCTCGCCCAGTAACACCGAAACCCGTATCTTCAGTGTCTCGAAATTGTTGGGAGCCAGTTCCAACGATTTCTTGAGCGCGTCCTCAGCCTGCACGTACAAGGCTGAGTCGGAAGTTTCCTGGGCGCGCTGCACCAGCGCCGCCGCCAGAGCGTTGTACCCAGCATAGTCCGTTGGCTTCTCACTGATCGCTTTATTGGCCGCAGCGATACTTTGTCCCGCCACCAACGCCGAGGCCATCGCACACAGGACCGAAATAAGTCGTTTCATAATCTGATTCCTGCCTCCAACCGAAGAACATGGCCGCCGCTGAAACACGGCGGCCATATGAGTTATCTACTTCACGGGGCAAACGGTGTTGAAGTATCCGTTGCAACCTGCCTGCCCAGGCCCAGTGTGAACGCTGTTGCGCCCACTGTTAGCCGGCATCAGATACGGGAAGGAATTGTTGAAGCCTTCGGCTTTGGTGTTGACACCGTCGCCCAGCGCCAACCCGTATTTAGTGGAATTCACCAGGATGCCTTCCACGGCGCGCAGTGAGATGTCAACCACATCGTCCACCGGTCTGCGTCCGTTGGGATAACCGGCAGTGTCGCCGGCGATGAATCCGAGCCGCTTCTGCATGGCGGGCGGAGTGGGTGGAATGCCTGTGTTCAGACGCAGAAAATCGGCGACCGGTCCCGCATCGCCAGGCCCGCACCCCGGACAGATAGGAGCCATATACTGCACCAACAGAAGCAGATCAGTGCGCGGAGTGGGCGGCACCGGAACGCCCAGCGTGCCCAGTACGGCCGCCAGCGTCGGCTGAAGAACGAAGCTGGCAAACTGCGCGTCATGCGCCGGGATGTCTTCGCTGAACTTATCCTTGAAGCCGGTGCCGATAATCAATTCGTTGATCAACGAATTGCCTTCGCGATTCACCTGCTGCAACGGAGGCTCAGCCATACCCGGCGTACGCCGCACCGTCAATTGAGGCCGCGCCGTGCTTCCATAGGTCCCGATAACAGCTCGCTTGTCGCTGGCCGGGTGGGTCTGGCCGTCCACTGTCAACATCGAAATGGGAACTTCGAGCACAATGGAGTTTACGTTGAAGCCGCCCACGGCGTCTGGAGCGTAGTTGTGAGTATTGTCTCCGTCGATCGCCGGCGAAAGGACCGGACCCACTCCGCTGCGGTAGTTAACAGAGTCGAAGGTCGCGCCCAGGTCGATGAAGAATGGGTCGTCCGCTGTTCCGGCCCATACCTTGATGCCATCGTCCAGCGTGTAAATCCCCTGCTGGAAAAGCGCCGGGTAGTTCGGCATGGTCAGTGGACCCACGTTCGAGGGAACCGCGTAGAGCGTTGGCCCGCCGCTGTTCAGAACGGTCGATACGCCGTTCTTGATCATCGTCACGGTGTAGGTCTGGCTCAGACTCAAGCCTTCGGAACCGGGGCCGCTCAACGTGGTGATCGGCGGAAAACCGGCAATGCCTCCGACAAAACCCACGGGAAGGTCGGGATTGCGGATTGTCGTGGTGAATCGGAACTGAAACACGATTTCCGCTCCTCCGCTTTGATTGTTGTCGACCACCATCTGATAAACGACGCCGTCGTCGAACGGAAAATAGTTGGGCCCGTTCGATGGCTCGAGCAGCGGATCGACGTTGAGGATCATGGTTACGTTATTGGGATTGTCATAGCTCACGAAGGCGTACCAGTCGGTAACGTCCGCGCTGCGATCCGTTGCCGTGACAGGCGCTTCGCGGTGGCTCGATGCCAACAGGCCGGAAGGCGCCAGCATGAGCAACGGCGTGGCGAGAGCCAGGATTGCTTTCAGCGTTTTCATTGAAATTCCTCTCTGCTAAGTTCGTTGACGTCGCCATCGGTGTAACTGCTTTGGCTAGCCTACGTATCTAAATTACGTTGTCAGTGCTCGAAATGGATTTGGCAAATCGAAAATAACTACTGCGGGATCCAGTGAACCTGCGACTTGAATAACCCGTCGACAAAACCAATCTGGTAAACAAGGAAGATGCCGAAAGCCACGCTGGCAAATCCGGAACCAGCAATCAGGTAACGGTTGAGTTTAAAAAATCTCCTTCCCGTGTAAACCATAGGCATCGAGATGGCCGCCGTCATAAGCGCCATGCCCACCATGGTGCCGAAACCGAATACCAGCAGATAGGCGGTCGACCAAAGAGGGCTCTTGATAGTCGAAAGGACCAACAGGGCCACCGCTGCCGAACCTGCCAGGCCATGCACGAGGCCCACCACTAACGGTCGAATCGTCTGGTAAAGGCCAAGCCTGCCAACCACTCTGTCAAGAAACAGTTTGTCCGGTTCCGGATCTGCGGGCTTTGCCGGCGTAAGACGTTCCGTAATCCAGCGCATCACACCGGTCAGATTCAACACCCCCAGCAGAACCAACATCAGAGCCACGCAGAACTCCATCGACAGCCCGATACGCGGAGGAACCACCACACCGAAAATGATGATTGCGGACCCAACCAGGAAGATTGTCAATGTGTGCCCCAGGCCCCATAGCAATCCGATCGTTGCCGAGCTCTTTACCGATCCCTGGCGGCTCACAATAGTAGACACTGCAACTACGTGGTCTGCGTCGGTAGAGTGGCGCATTCCCAGAAATAATCCCAGCAGAATGACCGTTACAAAGGGAACCAGCTTGTCACGTGAGGGAAGGCTATGCCAAATCTGAACCGGCGCCATGGCCGATACTGTAATTCCGACCCCCAGCACTACCATGAATGCCGATGACAGGAACGGGAGATAGCGCAGGGCCGCACCGCCCACGCTTACATGGGTTGACATCAAGCGTTTGGCATAGACCATAGTCAGGCCGACGATAACTAAAACCGCCGCCAATCCAAAGCTGAACGCCGTGATGAGGAATAATCCGAAACCGATCCGATGCAGCGAGAAAGCGCTCAGCAGCACCACCAGCGCCGCCGGACAAGGTACAATCCCGCCCGTGATGCCCAACATGCAAAGCTCCCGCAACGACAGTTCTCGTTGAGTAGGCCTTATGGCCTGCGCTTTTGTGTTGTTTGTAATAAAAGAGAACCAGTGCGAATGTTGCTCCCCCGGCGCATGGGAGTGCTCGCCGCTCTCGCCCGTCCAGTGCCTGAGAAAAATAAAGATACCAAGAGCGGCAACGCTCAACCCGGAAATTGCTCCCAGCCACGGATAAAGCTGCTCGGGAACGATGTATCGCGACGCATAAAGAGTCAGTGCCCCCAGCAGGTAAACGCCGGCTGTATGTGCAGCCGTGACGACCACTCCCAGGAGCACTGCATGGCGCGCCGTGCCGCGCGAACCCACAAGATACGCCGCGACGATGGTCTTGCCATGCCCCGGTTCCAGAGCATGCATCGCCCCCAAGGCCGCGGCGATCAAAGCCGCCGATAACAAAAACCAGAAGCTCAACTTACCCTGCGTGGATATAAGCTCGGTAAAACGGCTTCGCGGCGTGTTTTGCGACTGGGCTTTAACCTGGGGCGCGACAGCAGTGGGCGCAGCAACCGCGCGCGCCGGTGGTTGAACGCTTGAAACGGTCGGCGCCGGCACACGGGGTGAAATCCTGAAGTCCACCAAAGCCGCCACTTGCTGGGGTGGGCTGTTCAACGCATCGCTGGAGTAATTAGTCAGCTCCTGGCTTCGATCCGTTGCCGGAGCCGAGCTATCCAGTATCGTCACGCCCTCACCAAGAACTACCAATTCTTTCCAGCCTGCCCGTCCCGGAAAGTTGTTGTCGAAATAGGAGAGCTTGTGAGCGCCTGCGCCGGCTTCCAGCTTGCCCCGAAAAGTGAATGCCAGCTTCATCGTAGGCAAACCGCCCGCGCCCGCTGCAAACGTCACCTGCCGCGAAATCAACTTCAGCTGTACCGCCTGCCCATCGCTCTCGAGTGAAAGTCCCTCTTTAAGAAGCTGCTCCTGCCTTTCGAGATACCGGGAAGCGTTGGGATCGCCAGCCGTGGGAGTAACCTCAAACGGTCGAGTCTCCTGAAAAGTTGGGATTTCCGCCATATCGATCAGATACCTGATCTCAACCGACCTGCGCTCGATCCTGATCTTCGAATAATGATTGATGCTGAAGTTCCCCATAGGATGTGCCAGGCACGTTGCGGCCAGACTCAGTCCAATCCCCAACACCAGGGCGCTCCGATTAATGCGCATTGCTTGACCTCAATTCCCGGTTGCCCGACTGGGCGATATCCTGCAAGGTTCCGCTCGCCGTCTCAGCGTAAAAAACGTGGAAATGCGCATTCGTCGTCAACGCGCGACTTAGGTGCGTTTCGGCATCGGCATCTTTAGCCAGGCTGTGATAGATCATCCCCGCATGAAACAGGATCAATGAGTCATTCGTGTGCAGCCCAAGGGCCTTATCGATCGCATCGGCCGCTTCCTGGCCCCGACCATTCTTATAGAGGACCCACGCCAACGTGTCCCATGTGTAAATGTCGTGGCGAATCTCCAGTTCTTTGCGCGCCAACTCCAGCGCCTCCGGCAGCTTGATCCCCTCATCCGCGTAGAAAAGAGCTAACTCGCGATTAGCCAGCACTTGATTCAACTTGCTGAGGTGTCCGATGTACTCAACCAGGTCGTACTGCTGCCGCGCTTCCTTGACTCGTCCCACTTTCTTATACACGTCGCCCAGCTCAGCCACGTACACCGGAAACGGAATAATGGCAATTGAGCGTTCATAGAGCTGTATGGAATCTGCAAACTCGCCCTGTGCCGCCCGAACCTTGGCCAGACCGGCCACAGAACGATAGTGATTGGGATCGGCAGTGATCCCGGACTGGTACGCCGAATCGGCATTCTCCAGATCGCCTGCCTGGAAATATCGTTCGCCCAACTCAAAATAAAGCCACGCCAGATTCTCCCGCGGAACATTGCAGCGCCGCGCGGCCGCGATAGCGCTTTTCATCAGCCGTACAGCTCCCGCCGAGTCGCCGCGCAGATAAGACAAATACGCTCGCCGACTGTCACTCATATAGGCCAGCATCACGGGTGTCGATGCAAGACGCCCCAGAGCCTGCAGCGTGTTATACGCCGCCTCTGCCTCGTCGTAGTCGCCCATGTCCGTGTAAGCGTCGCCCTCAATGGCGAACGCCGCCAGATTTCCCGCGCCCGTTCCGATAGCTTTCTGCGCGTATGCGAGGGCGTCCGCAAAACGATGCTCGCCCATGTACACCGACGCCATATGAACCAGCGGATCAGCCGCGCGAAAATCCTCGGGCGCCAAAGCCAGCGCCTTCTCGAGCGTCCGCTCGGCCAGATCGTAATAGGTAATGTCGCCAGTCTCCCGCGCCTTCTGGAAATAGGCCGACCCTAACCCGTCATACCCCGCATAATCGCCAGGCGCGGATTTCACTCGATCCTGCAGCGCCTGAATCTCCCTGTCGGTCCCGCTGCTCTGAGACCATGCCGACGCCGCACAAAGTATCAGAAGTACGAAAAGCCACCGTGCCATCCAGCCTCGCTTGGCGGCTAAACCGCCGTTCGTACCTATTACGGGCAGGAGAGCGAATTGGATTTCCCCGTTTGCGGATTTTTCGGGAAAAGTGGCTTCAGAGGAAGAAGCCGCCCCACGAAGCGCCGAGATCCATCCAGCGCCGCCGGCCGCTCGCGCGTTCTCGCGTGCGGCCAGTATGGCCAGGCAGCCTACCAGCCGCCACCGAGCGCATTGTAAAGCTGCACGAGTGCCACGGCTTCCTGCTGCTGGGCGCCCTTTAAGGTGAGTTGCGAACTGTAAAGATTGGCGTCGTTGGTAAGCACTTCAAGGAAACTGGTGGCGCCGGCTTCGAAGCGCATGCGCGCGAGACGCACGGCATCGGTGGCCGCGGCGGTCTCCCGCTCCTGCTTTTCGCGAAATTCGCGCGTCTTCGTGTAGGCCGAGAGCGCGTTCGAGGCGTCGCGCAGCGCGCCCAGGATGGTCTGCTGGTAAGTGTCCAGTAATTCCTTATGCTGGGCCTGCGCCAGGCGGTAATTGCCGCGAATTTTACCACCATCGAAAATGGTCTGGCTAAGCGTGGCGGTGGCGTAGTAATAGAGGTTTCCCGAGGCCAGTATGCTAAGCAGCCGGTCGCTCGCACTGCCTCCGGTGGCCGAGAGGGGGAGCTGCGGAAAGTACTGGGCTCGGGCCGCTCCGATATTGGCGTTGGCCTGAACCAGAAGCTCTTCGGCGCGGCGGATGTCCGGGCGGCGTTCCAGCAGATCCGACGGAATGCCCACTGGAACATTGGCCGGGTGCGGAATATCGGCAATGGCCTGGCCACGCGCGATGGGACCCGGCGGGCGTCCCAGTAAGATACTCAGGCTGTTTTCCTGCTGCGCGATCTGACGCTCCAGATCGGGGATCTGCGCCTCAGCCGTGAAGGCCAGCTGTTCCGCCTGGCGAACATCGGCCAGCGTGCCTGCGCCGCCCGCGTCGAGTTTGCGGGTAAGATCGAGCGATTGCTGGCGCGCGGATAGGGTCTGCTTCGTAATCTCCAGTTCCGCGTCGAGTGTCCGCAGCTCGTAGTAAGCGGTGGCCACGTCCTCGACGAGAGTGCTGAACGTAACTTGCCGGGCCCACTCGGTGGCGCGGAGCTGAGCGCGAGCGGCCTCAGTCTGGCGGCGATAGAGACCCCAGAAGTCGAGGTTGAAAGCAACCGACGCCGTCAGGCCGCCCACCTCGGTGTTCGACGAGGAACTGCTTTTATTACCGCCGCTGCTATTGCTGTTATTGTTGTTGCTGTTCGACAGACTCTTCAGCAGATTCCCGGGCAGGCCCACGGCATCGAACGAACCGCCGCCCGTGACCGTAGGAAACTGCGCCGCTCTGGTGATACCTACCTGGGCCTGCTGCTCGAGCACTCGATCGGCCGCCACGCGCACGTCGAAGTTGTTCCTGAGCGCTTCTTCGATCAGGCTCTGCAGAACGGGATCCGTGAAGACCGTATTCCACTTCTGCGCGCCCAGCGGAGTGGCTCCGGAAGCCGCCGTGTCGGGAGCCTCGATACCACGATAGGCCGGGGGCGTAGACACAGCGGGCCGATTGTAGTTTGGCCCCACCAGACAACCCGCGCAGGATAGCGCCAGGCTAAGCGCCGCGAGAAGACGTTTCATGCCGGGCCTTCCTTGTGGCCTGGAGCGTCCAGTGAACCGGTATGTTCTTTTCCAAAACGCTGCGAAAAACGCTCGGCCAGCGAGAACGTAACGGGGATCAGGAACACGGCGATCAGTGTGGCCGCGAGCATGCCGCCGATGACCACCGTGCCGAGGATCTGCCGTGAGACGCCGCCCGAGCCGGTAGCGAACCATAACGGCATGCAGCCGAAGATGAAAGCAAAAGCGGTCATCAGGATGGGGCGGAAGCGCAGGTTGGCTCCAGCCATCGCGGCGTCGAAGATGCTCTTGCCTTTTTCGTATTCGTCCTTGGCGAACTCCACAATCAGGATGGCGTTCTTGGCCGAGAGCCCGATCAGCATCACGAGGCCGATCTGCGCGTAAACATCGTTCTCGAGGCCCCGGAAAGTAAGCCCCAGATAAGCGCCGAAGATCGCCACGGGTGTGCTCAGCAGCACGCCGAAGGGAAGAGACCAACTTTCGTATTGAGCGGCCAGAATCAGGAAGCAGAGCAGCACCGAGATCGCGAAGACCACCCACGCGGGCACGCCCTGCCGAGCCTTTTGCTCCTGAAAGCTGAGGCCGGAATAGTCGAAGCCCATACCCTCCGGCATAGTTTGCGCGAAGACCTCTTCGAGCGCCGCCATCACCTGTCCGGAACTGTACCCAGGCGCGCCTCCGATCGTAAGTTGCGCCGCCTCGTATTCATTGAAGCGCGTAGTGAATTCGGGTCCCGTAGTTCGCGTCACCTTCACCAGGGAACTCAGCGGCACCCGGTTGCCGTTAGCGCTCGTAACGTAGAAGCGGCCAATGTTATCGGGGTTGGTGCGATACTCGCCTTCGGCTTCGATATAGGTCTGCCACTGGCGGCCGAAGCGATTGAAATAGTTCACCAGATAACCTCCCATGAAAGTCTGCATGGTGGTGTAAACATCGCTTTGGCTCACTTGCTGCTGCGCCACTTTTTCGCGGTCCACGTCCGCAAAAAGCTGCGGAACGGCGGGGAAATACGTGGGGATGGCGATGGCGATTTCGTGGCGCTTTCCGATAGCCCCGAGAAACTTGCCCAGGTTGGCCGTGAGGAACTGCTGGTCGTTCCTGCCCGACCGGTCTTCGAGTACGAAACTCACGCCGCCTGAACTGCCCACGCCCGGAATGGCCGGAGGCGGAAACGAAAATGCCAGACCCTGCCGGATGCCGCCGAGTGCCCGCGCCATATTCTGCTGGATCGCGCTGAATTGCTCGTCTTTACTCTTGCGCCGATCCCAGTCTTTCAGCGTGACGAAAAAGAAAGAATTGTACGTGCTCTGCGTAAAGCTCAGTAGACTGAAACCCACCACCGACGTAACAGCTTCCACGCCGGGCACTTTAGCCAGTGCTTGTTCCACGGATTGGGCCGCTTCGGAAGAGCGTTGCAGCGATGCCCCCTGGGGCAGCTGCAGTGCGACGAATGCATAGCCCTGATCTTCAGTGGGAAGAAAGCCCGCCGGAATACGGCCGCCCAGCAGGACCGCCGCACAGCCCACTGCGATCAGCACCACCACCGCGATCGATGAATGCCGGACCAGATATCCCGAAGCGCTTACATACTTATCCGTGGTGCGGCGGAACACCCGGTTGAACCATGCGAAGAAGCGGGCGAGCAAGCCCTTCGATTCTTTCCTCGGCTGCAGCAGCATGGCGCACAGCGCAGGGCTCAGAGTGAGCGCGTTGAAAGCGGAAAAGATCACTGAGATCGCGATGGTAATGGCGAACTGTTGATAAAGCCGCCCGGTGATTCCCGGAATGAACGCGGTGGGAATGAAGACGGCGGAGAGGATCAGAGCGGTCGCCACCACAACGCTCGAGACCTGCTCCATGGCGGCGTAGGTCGCGTCCACCGCGTTCATACCCTCTTCGATATGCTTTTCCACAGCTTCCACCACCACGATGGCGTCGTCGACCACCAGACCGATGGCCAGCACCAGACCGAACAGCGAAAGGGTATTGATGGAGAACCCGAGCGCGGGAAACACCATGAATGTACCCACCAGCGAGACCGGCACCGCAAGCAGTGGGATGAGCGTGGGGCGCCAGCCCTGCAGGAAAATGTAAACCACCAGCACCACCAGCGCCAGAGCGATTCCCAGCGTGATCAGGATTTCATGGATACCTGCGTTCACGGCCGCCGTGGTATCGAGCGCAACCTGATACTTCATATCCGAGGGGAACCTGGCGGTGAGCTGATTCATGCGCGCCCGCACGTCTTTGGCGCACTGCACGGCGTTGGTGCCAGGCAGTTGATAGACGGCCATGATCGCCGCGGGCTTGCCGTTGAAACGGCCGGCCAGATTGTAAGTCTGTGCGCCCAGCTCAATGCGCGCCACGTCTTTCAGGTGCAGAACGGAGCCATCGGAACCGGCGCGCAGGATGATGTTTCCGAAATCTTCCGCGGTCACTAGGCGGCCCTGCGTGCGCACCGTGAAAGTGAACTGCTGCCCGGCGGGGACGGGTTCGCCGCCGATCTGTCCGGCGGGATTTACGTTGTTCTGGATCTGCAGCGCCGTCACGATCTCGGTAACGGTGACGCCCAGCTTGGCCAGTTGGTCCGGCTTCACCCAGACGCGCAGAGCGTACTGGCCCGCACCGAAAACCTGCACGCGGGACACCCCTCCCACGCGCGTAACGTCGTCGACAAGATTGATATAGGCGTAGTTAGCGAGGAAGACGCCGTCGTACGTCGAATTGGGGGAAGAAATAGCCAGCAGCATGAGCGGCGAGCTCAGGGATTTTTGCACCGTGAGGCCCGCGATGGTCACCTGCGAGGGCAGCTGGCTCTGCGCCTGGGAGACGCGCAGCTGCGAAAGTATCTGGTCGGTGTCTGCATTGGACGCCACGTCGAAGTCGACCGTCAGCTGCATGATTCCATTACTGGCGTTGGTGGACTCCATGTAATTCATCCTGTCGACGCCGTTCATCTGCTGCTCGATGGGAGTCGCCACGGCCTGCTCGAGCGTGCGCGCGTCGGCACCGGGGTAGGTCGCCTGCACCAGGATCTCGGGTGGAACGATGTTGGGAAACTGCGCGGTAGGCAGGTTCAACAGAGAAACCACCCCGGCGACAACCATGAGAATAGCGATCACCATGGCCACAATGGGCCTGCGGATGAAGAATTTCGACATGGCTATTTTCCCGTCGGCGCGATTGCCGTTGTGGACAACGAAGCTGCCGCCCGAGCCGATTGCGGCGCCACCTTCGACCCCTCGCGCAGCTTGTCGTTGCCCTCGGTGACCACTCGCTCATCGCCCTTGAGCCCGCTCAGAATAACGATGTCCGCGCCCACCTGCGGGCCCAGCGTGACATTGCGAATATGAACCACGTCGTCCGGTCCCGCGACCTCCACCTGATTCTGCCCCTGGAGTTCGTTGACCGCCTTTTGCGGCACCAGAATCGCGTTGTGCAGTACGTCGGTCTGCGCGCTCACGCGCCCGAACTGGCCGGGCCGCAGGAGATTGCCGGGGTTGGCGAAACTGGCTGCCAGGCGCAGGCTGCCGGTCTGCGCGCTCAGCGAGCGGTCCACGAATACGATGCGACCGGTCTGTGGAAACACACTGCCATTCGAGAGCGTGAGTTTGAGCGGGATGAGATTGCCGCTGTTCAGAAGGTCCGATTTGCCATTCGACATGGCGCGCGCGGCGAGCGCAAGATACTCCTGCTCACTGATGGAGAAGAAAACTTTAATGGGCTGCAGTTGTGAAACTGAGGTCAGCACCGAACTTGTACCGACCAGGTTTCCCACCTGCACAGCCGCCTGTCCGGCGACGCCATCGATCAGCGACCGGACTTTAGTGAAGCCCAGATTGAGTTCGGCGGTCTCGACGGCTGCCCGCGAGCTGACCACGGCCGACTGCGCAGTCGCGACGGCGGCCTGTGCGCTTTCGACGGCGCCCTGCTGATTATCGACGGCAGCCTTATCGGCCTGCTGGGTCTTGACTTCGGTGTCGAGGCTGCTTTGCGAGATGGCGTGCGCCTGCGCCAGCGGTGTATCGCGCGCGACATTAATCGCCGCCAGTTCGAGTTGCGCCTGCGCCTGTGCCAACTGCGCCCGCGCCTGAACCAACTGGGCCTGTGCCTGCACCACCTGGGACTCGGACTGCCCGAGCTGCCCTCTCGCCTGATCGAGAACAGCCTGCAGCGGCCGTGGATCGATCTCAAACAGGATCTGATCCTTGTGGACCTCGCTGCCCTCCGTGTAGTCCTGCCGGATCAGATAGCCGGAGACTTGCGGCTGAATCTGCGCATCCACAAACCCATCGGTAACGGCGACCCAATCGCCGATGACGGGAACGTCCTGATGCGTGGCGTAGGCAACCTCGACGGCTATCGGCCCCTGCGCACCCTCAGCGCCTGTCGGCGCTCCCGAAGACGTACAACCTGTCACAAAAAGGAGTGAAAATCCACAAACCAACCCAGAGGCAATATTATTCATGCAACGGTGGACACTTAAGCGGTAGATGCGTCCCCAGGCCGTTAGGTCGCAACGTCTCGCCCGCCCGTTGGTCGTCGTTTACACATGGAGGGGCGAACGACATCCGATTGATTTCAGCGAGGACGCGGGCGGCCTCAACGACGCGCGTTGCGCGGCTTCGTACAGGGAAGCGGGAAACTGCGGGTCGTCTTGAGGGACCCGCGGTTTTTTATCTTTTCTTCGATCACCTGCTCGAGAGCAAACAATATGGGATTAACCTCGTGGGTGCCTTCAAACAACAGCAACTCTCCGTGCCTCAGCCATTCGCCGCGGTACGCCGTGCTTTCAGAGTGGCTTTGCGCGATACCCGAGATCCCGCGAATGCATCGATTTCGACAGTCAATCGATGCATAAACGGCTACCCCCTCGAAAGCTTCTCCATCTCCGAATACATCACCTTGCGGTCCTCATCCACCGCCAGATTAGTCAGCATCACGGTTGTCGAGTCCGCCAGCCCCACATCGATATTCGCCTTCGGACGCCCACCCGTACGGCAATCGTTGAAGAAGCTTTCGAGCTGCGTATCGGCGGGATTGCGCGCCTCTTCCGGCATCATGACTCCCTTCGCATAGAGCCACTGCCGCGCGTACTTCATCTCCCGGCCGACGAAGCTTTCATCCGGCAACACCCTGTCCCGCTTAGGCAGAATCGGTACGCCCTTGAGCGCCCCGGGAGCCACCATCGTCGCGCCCGCCACGTACGCCCTGGCATCGCCGGCTTTCGTAACCGACGGCGGCGGTGAAGGTTCGCGATACCAGATCGCTTCCACCGGCTGCTCGTCGTCGCCCACCGTAATCTCTACCGCGCCTTCCGTCCCCATGATGATTTCGCCGAACTCCGTGCGCGTCCCCCCGAACAAAGCTAAGTGGGAGTTAGTACACAGATACATCGAAATCAGCTTCTGCTTCTTCGGGTACTTATAAATCATCTGGATGTTATCCATGATGTCGCGCCCGTCGAACTCATAGTCATGACCGCCCAAACCTGTGATCGATTCCGGCGCCGACCCGAACATCCACTCCGCCACGTCCACCTGATGCGAAGCCAGCTCCGCCGCCAATCCGCCCGAGTACTGCCGGTAAAGCCGCCAGTTAGTCAGCATCTGCTCGGCCATGTTAGCCATCGGCTTCATCTTCCAGCCAGGGTTGCGGTTCCACTGTGCATACATGTGAGTCACATTGCCGAGCACACCCTTGTCCACCATGCTCTTCACGGCTTGATAGAACTCGCTGTAGCGGCGTTGCAAACCCACCTGCAGCACCTGCTTCGGACGCGCCCCGGCGACCGCCCGCAGTTCGGTTATCTCGTGCGGCTTGAAGACCAGGCTCTTCTCGCAAAACACGTGTTTCCCCGCCAGCAATGCGTCCCGCGTAATGGCGAAATGCGTAAAAAGCGGCGTGGCGATCAATACCGCATCCACGTCACTGCGATTCAGTAGTTCGCGATAGTCTTTATATTTGGCGGGATTCGTCCCGATAGTCGCCGCGGAACGGTCCAGATGCTCCTGGTTAATATCGCACAGCGCGATGCAGTGGCCATTAGCGATGCCGCGCAGATGTTTAAGCAGGTAATCGCCGCGGCTGCCCGTGCCGATCAGTCCGAAACGCACCTGATCCCCGGCCGCCCTCACGATTGCCGGAGCCCCCAACTGCGCCGCCGCGACAGCCCCCGCAATCTTCACGGCATCGCGGCGGGACATATCGTTCGAAAGCTGCATGATTCGTTATCAGTCTATAATTATCTTCGCGTGCCCAACGAGCATCCCGCCGAATTTCTTCGCGCACTTCTTGATGCCTCGCCGTTCGGGATCGTCGCCCTGGATCTGAGCGGCCGCGTAAAGCTCTGGAGCCGGGGCGCGCAGAACATTCTCGGCTGGAGCGAGGAAGAAGTAATCGGACGCTCCCTCCCAGCCGGGATGGATTCACTCCCGCATTCCGCCCACGACACTCAAGTGCGGCTCGCGAGGCACGATGGCGCGGCCGTCGAGGTCGAGACCTGGACAGCCGCCTGGCGGGAAGGAACCGTCACCATCCTCGCCGACAACAGCCGCCAGCGCCGCTCGGAACGGGAAATCCAGGGCCTCATGGAACAGGCCGAGCAAGCCCTCACCCAGGCGCGCGCCGACCGCCGTTTCCGCGCCCTCCTCGAAGCCGCCCCCGATGCCATCATCGAGGCCGATCGCGACGGCCACATCCTCACTCTGAACGCCGTCACCGAACAGTTGTTCGGCTTCACGCGCGAAGAACTGCTCGGCCAACCCGTCGAAACGCTGGTGCCCGATCACGCCCGCGCGCGGCACTCCGGGCATCGCGCCGGCTATGAGGCGCATCCCGTCACACGCCCCATGGGAGTCGGCATCGAACTCCACGGACGCCGCAAAGACGGGTCCACCTTCCCTGTCGAGATCAGCCTCAGCCCCGTAAAGTCGGAGGAGGGCTTTCGCGTCACCGCCGTGATCCGCGACGTCACCGAGCGCAAACGTTCCGAAGAGCGCCTGCGCGCCGTGCAGACCAAATACACTCGCGAGCTTGAATCCCGCAATCGCGAAATCGAACGTGCCAACCATCATAAAAGCGAGTTCCTCGCCAATATGAGCCATGAATTGCGCACGCCTCTGCATACCGTGATCGGGTTCTCCGAGCTCCTTGCGGAAGAAACCAAAGGGCCCCTGAACGACGATCAGAAGCGCTTTGTCGCCCACATCCTCAAGGACTCCCGGCACCTGCTGGCGCTCATCAACGGCATTCTCGATCTCAGCAAAATCGAGTCGGGGAAACTCGAATTGATTCGGGAAGACCTCGATTTCCACGTCCTGCTTAAGGACGCGCTTTCTTCCATCCATTCCCAGTGCCAAAAAAAGTCGATTGAGATCGAAACCCATGTCGCCGGACCCGTGCTCGTCGATGCGGATCGCCTGCGAATAACCCAGATCCTTTATAATTTATTAAGCAATGCAGTCAAATTTACGCCGAAGGGCGGGCGCATCCGGATCGATGCCGGAATTGCCGATGGAATGGCGCGCATCACGGTCGGCGACACAGGCATCGGCATCCCGCCGCAAGAGCACGCCGCGATCTTCGAATCGTTCCACCAGGTGGGCGCGACTGCCGGAAGCGGTGTGCGGGAAGGCACGGGCCTCGGGCTGCCTATCACCCGAAGGCTTGTCGAAGAACACGGGGGCAGCATCTGGCTCGAAAGCGAGCCCGGCAAGGGAAGCCGTTTCACCTTCACTCTCCCGTTAAAGACTGCACATGAAGAAAGTTCTCGTAGCGGACGATAAAGCCACCAGCCGGGAACTGATCCGCACCGTGCTCGAAAGCCGCGGCTATACCGTGAGTGAAGCCGCCGACGGCCTCGAGGCAGTGCGCCATGCCCGCGAGTCGGCCCCCGATCTCATCATTCTGGATCTGCATATGCCCGGCCTCGACGGCTTCGGCGTACTCCAGGAACTGCGCCGCGACGAGAAATTCGCCACCACACCGATCATGGCCCTGACCGCCAGCGCCATGCAGGGCGATCGCGCGCGAGCCCTGGCCGCCGGCTTCGACAGTTACGTCAGCAAGCCGATCCCACTGCCCGCCCTGCGCGAAGAAGTAGAACGCCTCCTCACCCGCGCTTGACCTGGGACAGTCTTACAGCAACCCATGCTTGCGCATCTTATAGCGCAAAGCGTCCCGCCCGATGCGAAGCTCCCGCGCCGCCTGAGACTGGTTGCCCCCCGCCTTCTCCAAAGCCTCCGCCAGCAGACGCTTCTCATGAGCCTCGAAAGTTTCCTCCCCCGTCGAAGGAGCCCCCACGCCCGCCGAAGCCGCATGCCGCAAAGGAAAACGCAGGTACTCCGGCAGATCCTGCACATCGATAGTTTCCGCCACCGCCATAATGCACGCGTGGCCCAGCACGTTTTCCAGTTCCCGCACATTGCCCGGCCAATCGTGCCGTGCCAGCACCACCTGGGCGCGCTGCGTAAGGCCGCGCAGATCCTTATGGAACTGGCGCGAGTACTTCTCTACGAAATGCCGTGTCAGCAGCGGCAGGTCTTCCTTGCGCTCCACCAGCGGCGGCAAACGTACTTCGATCATCGACAGCCGGTAATAAAGATCTTCTCTGAATTGCTTCTCCGCGATAGCCGCATGCAGATCGCGATGCGTCGCGGCAATCACATGCACATCCACATGGCGCGGCGTGAGCGACCCCACGCGCAGCACTTCCTGGTTCTGCAGCGTGCGCAGCAGCTTGGCCTGCGTGCTGACAGGCATGTCCCCGATTTCGTCCAGAAAAATAGTGCCTTTATCGGCGAATTCGAACAGCCCCGCTTTATCCTGCGTAGCCCCTGTAAAGGATCCGCGAACATGCCCGAACAGTTCGCTCTCGAACAGGGTTTCAACCACCGCCGAGCAGTTCAGCACCACGAACCTGCCGTGGGCCACCGGGCTCAGATTGTGCAGCGCCCGCGCGGCCAGTTCCTTGCCGGTTCCAGTCTCACCCGTAATCAGCACGCTGCGATAATGCGGAGCGATGCGTCGTATGCGCGAGAAGGCCTCCCACATAGCCGCACTGCCTCCAATCATGCCCTCGAACTGCGCATTCTTAAGCAATTCATCGCCCAGCGCAGTCGCGCGCCTGCGCTGCCTTGCGGCCTCCACCAGCTTCGCGGTCCGCTCGCGCAGGGCCGTAATGGAAACCGGCTTATTCAGGTAATCCGAGGCGCCTTTCTTGATCGCCTCCACTGCCGATTCGCTGGTGTAATGCGCGGTCATCAGAATTACGTCGATGGCCGGGTCGAACTCGGCGACGCGTTCCAGAACTTCCATTCCGGTAATACCCGGCATAACCAGGTCGGTCAGCACGATATCGGGATGCTCGCGATAAACCGTGTCGAGGCCTTCTTCGGGATCCTGCGCCGTGAAAATCCGCAGGCCCTCGCTGGCCAGCGCGGTGGAAAGTAATTCGAGGCTGCCCGCATTATCGTCGATAATGACCATCCGAATATTCGGTTCGTCGTCCGTCGCGGTAGCCTTATTGGGCTGAAGTGTCATCTTGGTCGGAAAGAATCTTGTTCAATCCTACCGAAACGCTCCGGCGCGTGGCGGCGCAATGCGCGCAGGAGCGCCTCCTTGCCCACCGGTTTTTGCAGATATTCGGTGGCGCCGCGCCGGAATGCAGAGGGATCCTTGTCAAGTACCGAGACTACGAAGATCGGCACCCTGCTCATCGCCGGCGTAGCTCGCAGATCTTCGAGAACTCGCCATCCGTTGCGATCCGGCAATTGCAGATCGAGCGTAATAGCGTCCGGACCGATACGGTGCGCCATGGCCAGGCCGGCTTCCGCCGTAGCCGCGAACTCTATGTGGATTCCCAGCGGCTGCAGATAACTGGCCATCAGTTCCCGCCCCGAAGGCTCGTCCTCGATCACCAGCACCACCGGCTGCTCGCGCGACCGCGCCGGATCCGTGGGAACCGAAAACGTGAACACGCTGCCGCGCCCCGGCGCGCTCTCGACTGTTATGGTCCCACCGTGCATCTCCACCAGCCGCTTCACAATTGCCAAGCCCAGCCCCGTGCCCTCGCGCACTCCGCTGGTGGCCGATCCCACCTGCCGGAACCGGTCGAAGATAGCCTCCTGATCCGCCACTGCAATGCCGATACCGGTATCCGAAACGGAGAATGCCGCCACGTCCGGCGCCGCGGGAGAATGATCGATCCAGACGCTCCCCCCTTTGGGCGTAAACTTGACGGCGTTACTCAGCAGATTGACCACGATCTCACGGAACCGAACGCGGTCCGCGAGGACAAACACGGGCCTTCTGATCCGATCCTCGATGGTGATATCTTTCGCCTGCGCCGCCGGCATCATGCCCTGCAACGCGTCCCGCAATACTTCCCGCGCGTCGAAGCTCTCAATCCTCAGCTCCATCCGGTTGGCTTCAATCTTGCTCAGGTCCAGGATGTCGTTGATCAGTTCCAGCAGATGTACCGAATCGCGATGAACATGGCCGACGAAGCGTCTCTGCGCCTCGTTCAACGGCCCCTGAATCTCTTCTTCGAGCAGCTCCGTGAAGCCGATAATGGTGTGCAGCGGGGTGCGCAGCTCATGGCTCATGCTGGCCAGAAACTCGCTCTTCAGTTGGTTGGCCCTTTCTACTTCGCGGTTGCGCGCCTCCAGTTCCTGGTTGGCTCGGCGAATCTGTTCCTCAAACACTTTGCGCTCGGTTACGTCGCGTACGATGGCCAGCACGCTGAAGCTGTCGCCGGTCCGGATCGGACTTAAGCCGATCTCGACGGGGAACTCCGAGCCATCCCGGCGCCGCGCCGCCAGCGTAAGTCCCTGGCCCATGGGCCGCGTAGTGGCGTTCGCCGCATAGCCGTCCCGATGTCCGGCGTGCCTGCCGCGAAACGATTCGGGCAGCAGATTCTCGATCAATGTCCCGAGCAGTTCTCCGCGGTTATACCCGAACAGCTTTTCGGTAGCCCGATTCAACAACAGAATGCGGCCATCCCGATCCACTTCGAGGATGGCATCGGGAGCGGCCTCCAGTAACTCGCGAAGCCGTGCCTCAGCCTTGGTGCGGGCACCCGCTTCGGCCACCAGCAACATTCCACCCGAAGAACGCTCGGCCAGATGGAATTCCACGTCGAGTGGCGAGCCGTCCTTCGTGCGCACCGGCGAGGCGCATTCGAAATGCCCGTCTCGCGCGAACCCCAGTGAAACGGGCGGCGCCTTACCCAGTACCGCTTCTTCAGTCCAGCCGAAGGTGGAAGCTGCGCCCGGGCTCCACAGATCCACCAACCCCTGCCCGTCGATCCCAACGATTGCCTCAGGCAGCAGGGCGGCGAGTGTTTCGAGTGCCTCTGTCACGCGTTCCGGAGTCATGCTTTTCACCCCAGCCCGCGCGGCGCGAACTGCCGTAGGGAATATTAGCAGGTTCGCCAAGACATCTTCCTTGTCGCTCAAACGCTGAGCACCGGACAGGGCATGTCGCGCACGATGGCATAGGCATGGGAGCGAAGACGGCCGGCGAAGTGCGGCAGTGCCCCCCGGCCAATCAAAACAAGGTCCGCGCTTTGGTTCTCGGCCACGCGCCGGACCGTTTCCGGAATATTGCCCGCTTCAATAAGGACTTCGAAGTTTGTTCCCGCCTCCTTCTGCATACCGGCGACGGCTTCCCGCGCCTGATCTTTTAGAAACGCCGCAAATTCCAGATCGAGGTATTTCTCCACCCCCGCTTCCGAAACGGGCACGGCATGCGCCAGCTGTATAGTGGCGCCGGACTCCGCCAATTGAGCCGCGTAACGGATCAACCGCGCCCCTTCCGGAACTGTATCGATGGCGCAGACAATTTTCCGCCAATCCGTATGTTGCTTGCCTGCTCCATCGCAATGGGACGCGGTCCACACGGCGCAGCTCGCGTCATGCAGGATTTTGGCCGTCACGGAACCGAGCAGCGCAGCGCGAAACCGGCCCTGGCCGCGCGTGGGGAGCATGATGAGATCGTTTTCCCAGATGCGCGCCAACTCCGCGATGCAGGAACCTGGGTCGCCCTCATCCACCACCGTTCTTACCGGCATGCCGGGGAACTCCGATTCCGCCAGGTCGTGCAGCCTTTTTTCCGCGCTTTCCTTCATCTCCTCGAGAGGAAATTCGAATACTACCGGCGCTTCCGGCGTCCCATACGCCATAGCGGGGACTTCCACCAGATGCAGGAGCGTGAGAGAAGCCCGGAATCGGGCGCACGCCGCTTTCACATGCGGAGCCACCACGCGGCTGCGTTCCGAAAAATCGACAGGGAAGAGAATGTTCGTAAAAGGCATGTGTTTTCCCCCTTGTTCTTATTGCAACCGTTTAGCCGTGGCGCAAGGAATCGTAACAATAGCCGTATGTTTATGTTTTATATGGGCTTAAGGCGTTCTTGAGGCAACGCCGGGTGCTGCTTGCCGGATGCTGCCTGCGCCAAAAAACTCAGCTTGACGCAGGTCTTTTCCCGGAATGCTGCGAGAGGCGCTATCGCCGGCAAATTCCAAATCTCGGTCCCGCCGTGGACGTGAGATAATCGGGTGGTCCGGAAAACACGATCTTTATGGGTTTGAAACCAGCTGTCATTCTCACTCTCGGCCTCGTCGCCGCATCCGCCGGATGGGCGCAGGATGCTCCGCGCCAATTGACTGTCATCGACCCAACCAACCTGCCGGCGCAGAAAATCGGCAAAGAAGATCTCCTCGGTGTGACGGTTTACGATTCGCCCGAATTGACTCATACCTATCGCGTGATGGCCGACGGCCACATCCGGCTGCCCATGCTGAAGAATACAATTCTGGTGGAAGGGCTCTTACCCGACGATGTGTCGATTCTGATTGCCGACGAATTGAAGCGGGAACAGTTACTGGTCGATCCTTTCGTTACGGTGACCGTGGCCGAGTACCACAGTCGCCCGATCAGCGTTACCGGCGCCGTCAGAGCGCCCGTTATCTTCCAGGCGATCGGCACGGTACATCTGCTCGACGCCATTGCCAAAGCCGGAGGCCCCGACCCCATCGCCGGACCTGGCGGAGAGATTATCGTGACGCGACCAAACGGCGACGGCGGCGCCCAATCCATTCAGCGCATCCCGCTGCGAGCGCTTTATAACGGCGCCGATGAAAGTCTCAACATTAAACTTACCGGGGGCGAAGAGATTCGCATACCTCCTGCGGACACTATTGTCGTAACCGGGAACGTCAAGACGCCCGGAGTATATCCGGTGCGCGAATCGGGGACGTCCACGGTTCTGACGGCTATCGGACAAGCCCAGGGTTGGGGCATGTATATACCAACCAGGGCCTACATCTACCGTTACGACCAACAGGGCCAGCGACACGAGATTGAAGTTCCCCTGAAGGCCATCAGAAAGCGCAAGCAGCCGGATGTGGTCCTGCAGGCTAAAGACATCCTCTACCTGCCGGAGAACCCGACTGCCAAGAATGTCGATACTGCGATTTCGGCGATGACCGGGTTGAGCGTCACGGCCGCCGCCGCCCTGATCTATACCAGAAAGCAATAGCGGCCCAATCCTGATGACGGTCGCCATAAAAGCTATTCTCCTGGCCACGTTCGGCCTGATCGCCGCTGATTCTATCGAGAAGAATGGCGATGTCGCGGATGGTGATGACAGCAAATTTGAAGCTCCTGACCCTCGATGATTTGGTCGCTCTCAGGCAGTCATGGAAAGCACAGGGCAAAACCGTCGTGTGGACTAACGGATGCTTCGACCTGCTCCACGCCGGCCATGTTCGCAGCTTTCGCGAGGCGAAGGCGCTGGGCGATATTCTGGTGGTGGGGCTTAACAGCGATTCGAGCGTGAAGGCAATCAAAGGTGATTTGCGGCCTGTAGTTCATGAGGAAGATCGCGCCGAGATCGTAGCGGCGCTTGAGGCCGTCGACTATGTGACCATCTTCGACGATCCCGACCCCGTCAATGTGCTCTCCCGCCTGCGCCCCGACATCCACTGCAAAGGAGCCGAATACGCTTCCGGAGACCGGCCCGTACCGGAGCGCGACGTGGTGCTGAGCTACGGCGGCGAAATCCGCTTTCTTCCCCTCTATAGTGGCCGTTCGACAACAGGCCTGATCGAACGCATTTGCGCGGCCGCGGCGCGGGACGCATGCCCGAAATAAACGAAGCGATCACGCGCTTCCTCGATCGGGCGCCTTCCATCACGGTGCTGGTAGTGGGCGATTGCATGCTCGACGCATACGTCTCGGGCGCGGCCTCCCGAATTTCACCGGAAGCCCCGGTGCCGATCGTCAACGTGTCGCGGCGGCGCTACCTGCCCGGCGGCGCGGCCAATGTGGCAGCCAACGCGCGGGCGATGGGCGCACAGGTGGCCATAGCCGGTGTCACCGGAGTTGACGAATCCGGCGTGCGGCTCAGACAGGAACTGGAACGCAGAGACATCGGCATGGAGGCGTTGGTGGAAGATGCCACGCGCGCCACCATCACTAAAACGCGCATCACCGCGGCGGGCCAGCAGATCGTCCGCTTTGACGATGAGGATCTCGCGCCGTTTGCCCAGCCCTTGCTGGCTGAGCTCAAATCCCGCTGCGCGACGGCGCTCGGTTCGGCGCATGTCTGCGTGATTTCCGATTACGCCAAGGGTGTCGCGAGCGACGCGTTCTGCCATTGGCTGATCGCTGAAGCGGCGCGGCTCAGGGTCCCGATGGTGGTCGATCCCAAGTCGCGCGATCTCTCACGCTATCGGGGCGCGAGCGTGATAACGCCTAACCTGAAAGAGGCGATGGAGGCCGCTGCAGCCTTACCTGGTTCGGCCCCCGATCCCTGCGCCCATCTCGATCCTCTGGCTCGTTTATTACTGCCGCGGATCGCGCCCTCGGCGCTTCTCGTCACGCGCGGCGAAGCGGGCATGTCACTCTTTGAGAATGGGAAACAGGAGATCCACTTGCCCGCTCTGGTGAATGAGGTGGCGGATGTCACCGGCGCGGGCGATACGGTTGTGAGCGCGCTCGCCATCGCGCTGGGCGTTGGTCTGAATCTGCATCGGGCGGCGCAAATCGCCAACATCGCGGCAGCCGTGGCGGTTGGCCACCATGGCACCTGGGCGGTCCGCGCGGACGAGCTTAAGGATGCCGCGGCGCGTCTGGCGGAAGCGGCGCGTGCATGCTGAAACGCGCCCTGTTCCTTGATCGCGACGGCACCATCATCGCCGAACGCGGTTATCTGAAGGACCCGAGCGGGATCGAAGTTCTGCCCGGCGCCGTGGACGCGCTGCGCAAACTGGCGCGCGAAGGCTGGAAGCTGATCGTCATCAGCAACCAGTCGGGTGTGGGCAGAGGATTGATGACGGTCGATGAAATGAACGCGGTGCAGACGAAATTTCTGCGCACTCTGCGCGCTCAGGGGGTGGAAATCACCGCGTCCTATTTCTGCACGCACACGCCGGAAGACAACTGCGAGTGCCGGAAACCGTCGACGCTCTCGGTAGAGAAGGCGGTACGCGAGCATGCCATCAGCGCCCAGCAATCGTGGATGATCGGCGATCGCGAAGGTGACATCCTTTGCGGCCGCAATGCCGGCTGTTCCACCATCTGGCTGCGCAACCAGCAGTTCCCCGTAGCGGCCGAACTGCCCGACTTTATCGCCGCCGACTGGGGCGAAGTCTACGAACGGATCAGTTCCGATACCGACGCGTAAGCTAACGTTCCCGCCGGCGGTCCACCCGATATTCCTTGAACGCTTTGAAGCTCGAATTGTACATGCGAAGGGCCCGCCGTTCCATGCGGCCGAGGTTTTCGAGGCGTTCCGTTCTCTCGGTCAGGCTTTGATAACGCGCCGGCGCTCCGTCGCGGTCGGAGGCCTCCCGCAGGTGAGCGGCCGCTTCGCGCATGCGAGTCTGGCGCCAGCGCGCCATGGCCATGTTTTCGACGAAAATTTGCTCCATGATGCCAATCGGCTGGAGTTCCTGGTCGAGCGCGGACAGAATCGCGGCAAGGCGCCCCGTCGATTCGTTAGGAACGACTGTTTTGTTAAAAAGCGCATGCGGCGCGGGTTTTGTTTTCGCAGTAATGGTATCCATGCCCCGACTATGCGTGAGAAGCTTTCGCATTCAGGCAGGGTGCCGAGAGCGTGGTGTGTGTTTTCAGCGCGTTGCGCGGAGAAATAAGTTGAAAATAGTTGTCACCGCGATTTTGGGAACGTCGCCGCCGAACCGGAACGTCGTGCACTTGCTATCATCGGCAACGTATGGGGAACATGACGTTCACCGCTGTATATCTGAAGGTTCCAGAAGGCTATATTGCGTTCGTCGAAGAATTGCCCGGCACAAATACGCAGGGAGGTACCCTCGACGAGGCGCGCGCCAATCTGAAAGAAGCCGTCGGCATGGTCCTCGAAGCAAATCGCTGTCTGGCCGAGGAATCGTTGGAAGGTGTGAACGTGACACGGGAAAGCCTGATCCTGTCAGCCGCGTGAAGCGCGCCGACCTCATCCGCCATCTGGAGCAATCAGGATGCGAGCTTCATCGTGAGGGCGGCAATCACAGCATCTACGTCAATCGGAAAGTGCGGCGGTCCTCTGCGATCCCTCGGCATCGGGAAATCAACGATTTCCTTGCGCGCAAGATTTGCGACGACCTGCAGATTCCGCGCCCGTCGAAATCCTGAGTAGTTTTTCAGAGTTTAACGGCGCCGGGTCCCCTGAAGTCATGCGATTGCGGCGTATTCAGGATCAACCTGACGAAACGTCCCACAGGAGGACTTCGCGATGATCATCGGATCACATCCGCGCGATGCGCGTTTCCCGTCAACTTGGATAGCGTGGGCCACATTCTGGTAACGCCGTCTTACGTTCTCAAACTCCGGATTGCTGACCAACCGGCCACAAAAGTGTTACGCTCGTCGCACCATGCTGCTCTGTTCGAATCCACGAAGGGGAGCCCGTCTTCATTTAGGGCGTGTTTCGGCTCTTCATCGCCATTGCCACCATCATCCGCCTGATTGGCAACAGCAATCATGTCAGAGGGTTGTCGCCAAACGGGCACAATTTCGCCGCCCTTCCGCAGCGAATTCGACACGACGAAATTCAGCAACCTTCGTTGTTCGGCCGCGCGCTGCTTTTCAAACAACCGGTGCATGTTTCGCGTGAGTTCCAGCAGGTTTATGCCGGCTTCCATATATTGGCCGTCCGCTGCGTCGAATCCTTCGATCTCTGCTAGCATCCGCGCCTGCTCCTGCCGGGGTTTAGCCACGGCGGCTCGTCCGAAGAATAACGACGCTTTCACGGAGATGCAGGGTCCGCTTGACGCCGTCCGCAAGGGTATTAATATGCTGCCCTGAACTCCGTAAATGCCTGACCACGCCCACTTCGCTGAGAAACCATCCCGAACGCTCCGCAATTTCAGCGATGATAAAATCCACCGGCACCTCCACCCCCGCATATGCGGAGGTCGCGACGACAATCCAGACTTCCGCTTCCGGTAAAGCTAGCCGCCTCAGCCGAAGCAGAATTCGTTCCATATCTTCAAAGTAGGCTTGGATCATCGTGGGGATTCTTCTGTCCCACAAGTCCTCAGCATGCGCCCTTACCTCGGCTATGACGTTTGAAAAGATGGGGCCAAATGATGAGCGAGCGGGCAATTCCCAATTTGTTTGAACATGCGAGCGTATGGTGGATCTCCGGATTTGAGCCAACTCCGCGTTCGAATCGACAAATTTCCCCAAAAAGAGTTCGGGGCGGTAGACATCTGAATAATCGAACGAATTTAGATAGGGCGGAGAAGTAACGCACAGCTTGAATCGGCGCCCTTCTGACATCATGATCTTGCGAGCGTCCCCGCCAAAAATGGCGGAGCCATCGTTAGGAATGGGCGAATCCTTAAGGTCTGTGGAGATCGCATCTATTCTTGCCTGAAAGCTTTCGGCAAAACTCTTCTTTCCAAAGTCAAAGCCCTGCCAGTCTTTGCGGTATCTCAAGCACTTGCCATCGGCGACGGCGTTGCAATTGTCCATTGCGGCACCCAGGAGGCAAAGCTGCAATAGATTGCGGCTTTGGGCCGGTACCGCCTCGCTTGCTCTCCATCCGCCTTCGAACGACCGGAGCACCGGCTTGTTGAAAAGCCATTTCGATGACTTCGCCGAGTTGGAGAATGTCGAATAATTTTCGAGTGGAGATTTGGCGCCCTTCCGCAACGCTTGCAGGACACCGGTGAGATGTTTGCGCACCGTCTGGGGCTGGCAACGGGTGTTCTAGCTGCGCTCCACCGGGTCTGAGCTTCCGTGAAATCCCTCTGCAATCGAGCTTTCTGTTTGATGGCGTCACCCAGCGAAGCCCGGATCGTGGAAATTTGCTGATCCAGAGCCTGGATCGCCTTCATATCGTTATTAGATGCGGGAGTAATCGGCTGCTCGCACATCGGGCACCGATGGATTTTCAACTTTCTCTGGATGGCGGTGCTGACGGCGGCGCCTTCAGTGCCGCACACCTCGCACCTGTTTCCAGCCAGGGACATCGCGACTACCGGGCTTTGCTCAACTGCGGTTTGCGTTTGAAAGCGTCGGGAGAATTCGATTTCGTATTCGGCGCGCAGCGAAGCCTGCCTCGCGCTGAAGTCGGAAATTTTCAGATTTGTATCTTTAAGGGCATTCTCCACAGCAAGCGCTTTTCGCTCCAGGTCGTCAGTGCTCTTGACGAGCGTCTCGTGCTCGGACCGGAGATCTTCAGCGTCGTCCGCCGTATTTTTCCCTCCAATCGCCCGTTGCAGCTCTTCAAGCTTTTTTCTCAGCTCTGTCGCCTGCCAATTCGCATTCCTGGCTAGTGAATCTGCCTTCTCCGAATCCCGCCTTAATTCATCGGCGCGTTCGGCGTCCTTCTGGTCCACACCGAAGGCTATGTAGAGCGCGCGCTCCAGGACTTTAGCGTCCCAAAATAGAAGATGACGGCGTTCGTCGAACGTGAAGACGAAATGTTGGAGAAAAACATACTGCTCAAATGAATGCAAACCGATATCGACAGCGAGGTTTTTGCTGTACATGTCATGCAGGTCGCGCGGCTTAAGATTCTTAGCCTTTGCCAAGGGAGAACCGTCTTCATTGATGATTTCCAGTCCGCGGAGCTCCTCCGGTTCAAACATGCCGCGCGTCAAGCGGTAGGTCTGCGTTCCCACCGTCATCTCCAGCGTAACCTCGGCGTATTCGCGATCGTTTTCGTCGATTCGGCCGTCGAAAAACTCCGAGGAGAACTCTTCGGTGTGCCTGTAGAATTCGCTGATCGAAAGAAACGTCCGATTAGGGTCCGACACACGGCCCGTGAGGGCAAAGTTCACGGCCGCAAGGAAGGTGGATTTGCCTAGGCCGTTTGCACCGGCAAGACAGAAAACCCCCTTGTCCAGCATGACCTCAACCGTCGGCTGGGTTGAATAGAGGGAAAAGTGCTTCAAAGCGAGGTTTTGGATTCTCGGAAGGTTCAGCTTCGGCCGGGACGCGAGGTTCCTTGACGGATTAGGCACCGATTTCACTCCATGACCAAAGGCATGTTGTGCAATCGCGTGGTGGCTGCCGCAAGGTCGTCAACTGGGCGATCGGATGTAAGGGCATTCGGTTTCGGCCAACGCTACATAAAGCATTGATGATACAGTGTTAAAAGACCCCGGCGCAAATGGGGCCGGCCGGCTCTACCCGTGGGAGCGTCCCATCAGGTCCGGGCACGGCCCTAGCGAGGCAAAAGGGCTTCATCGCGTGGACGCCCGACCACTTTGACGGTTTGTCGTTTTAAACCGGCCAATGTTCTGTGCGCTCTCGGTAAGGTCCTGTGGGGAACGGCAGGGCATCCGCTCCGATCAAGCGGGATTATCGCGTTCAAGTTTTCGTAATTCGGTGAGTAATTCATCCCGGCTGTGGCCGAGTTGCTGAGCGGCGAGTTCTGCGGCCGGCTGCGTCAGTTCCCCAGCCGACAGAAGATTCTGGAGCCGGGTAGCTTCACTTTCAAGCCTTTTCAGCATCCGTTTCAGGTATGCGAGTCGGGTGCTCCTGGATTGCATCTGGTTGAGGATTTATCCTCCTATGACTTCACGATCAGAATGCCAGACCGGTTATCGTTTGGCGGGGCTGGCGGCGCGTAACGCAAAGCTGTATTCTTCTTTTCGTTCGAAACTGATTTAGCCGGAGGGTGAAGGCCCGGCCAGTCGATCGAAAACTTTGGCAGAGAACGGTCATCGGCGGGCCTTCACACCAGCCGTGATTCTTTTTATCGCACTGCCAGAGGCGAAAGACAACATCGACCCGGGGTGATCCCGCTGGACCTGCTGCCGCGGCGATGTCCGGTTTGCGGGAGCCACACGATCATTGGCCATGGACGACGGCTCCGTCCAGCCCATGATGACCGGCGAACTTGCATTTGGGTGCGGCGTGGAATCTGTCGACCGTGCGGGAAGACCTTCACGATCTTGCCGGATTGGCTGGCGCCAGGCGCGCCTTTCAGCTTGCGTTGCCGACAGCAGGCCTGTGCACGGATCGCCGCCGGCGAGTCCACCGAGCAAGCCGCACCTCACTGCAAGGATCCGGCCCGTTTGCCGGATTCCTCTACCGTGCGCCGATGGGCGCAGCGTCGATTGTCCAGCGTGTGTTGCTGGATGAAGACGGGAACCATCGTCGCGTATTTTTTGCGCGCGCCCACCATCGTTGCCTGGGATCTGAGCGCGCTCTGCCGTATTCTGCCGATCGAGGCAAGAAGTC
Organism: Terriglobia bacterium; assembly: GCA_963719785.1. Taxonomy (GTDB): domain Bacteria; phylum Acidobacteriota; class Terriglobia; order Bryobacterales; family Bryobacteraceae; genus BOG-234. Next base: position 495,098 of record CAVRCX010000007.1, on the reverse strand, counting down.
CATGAGTCGCGAGGCCCTCGACGAGTTGAAACGACAGATTCGCCTGCTGGAGTATCTGCAGGCCCATGATTGGCATCCGGCGCGGCCACTCAGCCGCGGTCGGTGGATGGGACTGTGCCCATTGCATGGAGATCACAAGCCCAGCTTCCTGGTCGATCCCAACAGAAACCTTTTCTACTGCTACGGCTGCGGGCGTGGCGGGGACGTGATTCGCTTTGCAGAACTCTATCACCAGGTGAAGTTCTCGCAAGCTTTGGCACTGCTGCGTCAATGGCGCGGTGCGGAGCCTCTGTTGCACGAAGCCGCACGTTTCTATGGCATTCAGTTAGACCGCCATCCCGAAGCGGTGGCCTACCTGCTCCGACGCGGAATCCGCTCGCCGGAACTGACCGAGCACATGCGGATTGGCTACGCACCCGGAGGTTGCTTGCGGGGTTGGCTGACGCAGTTGGGTTACCCGCTCGATGCGCTTTGTCAGGCTGGCCTGGTGACCAGCGCGGGGTACGACGCGTACGTGCATCGTATTGTGTTCCCGCTGGAGGGCAATCTTTATGGCCGTAGTCTTTCGACTGCGGCTCCGCCGCACCGGTTTTTGCCAGGCGCGAAAGGCGGCTTGTACGCCTGGGAGCAAGTCCGGCGGTATCCGGAAGTGATTCTGGTCGAAGGCCTGTTCGACTATGCCGTCTTGCGGCAAGCGGGTTTTCACAATGTCACCTGTTCGCTGGGAACTCACCTCAATGAGCCCCAGTTTCGACAGCTTTGCGGAGGCCCGCGAACGGTCTATCTGGCTTTTGATGCCGACGCGAACGGCAGTGGTCAACAGGCCGCGCAATCGCTTGCCTGCCGACTCAGAGAGCATGGAATGGACGCTCGCAGAGTTCGGTTACCCGAGGGCCACGACCCGAACAGCCTTTTTGTCCAAGGCGGCGATGCCCGCCGGTTTCAAGCACTGTTGGAGGCAGCTCTGCCATGACATTTCGTGTTCTTCACGAGCCCTCCACCAACCAGGCACGATGCCCGTACCGCGTCATCGTGCAGGGGACAGGGCGCGAGATTGGCTGGATCAATCGGTATCTCGATTACGAAACCCTTCGCCGCCTGGCGGACAGCACCCTGAAAAGTTATGCGCATGAGTTACTGCACTTTCTCCGTTGGTGGGAGAGTGTTCATCATACCGACGCGATCAACAAAGATGCACTCACCGAATCGACACTGCTGGACTACGTGCGATTCCAGTCCAGTCAAGAACGCGAGTTGACCGGCGGCACCATCAACCAACGCGTCGCCATTGTCGATCGTGCTTTGCGCATCGTCTTCCCTGATGCTCCTGGGCAGGTTGCTCCCGGGTTTCAGCAGACGTATTGGCAGCGTGCGCCGATGGGCATCGGCAGACCGCGGCTTGCCTTGAGCCGGTTGCGGGTGAAGACGCCCAAACGCACCATATCCCCGCTGTCCGTGGATGAGGTGGCGCGTTTCTGGTCCAGTTTCCGCACCTCGCGTGACCTGGCAATCGTAGGATTGATGCTGTTGCAGGGACTTCGCTCCCAGGAAGTCCTGGATCTGAACCGCGACGACTTGCTGTTGTCGGAAGCGCAGATTCGCGTTCGCGGCAAGGGTAATAAAACTCGCTTCCTGCCGCTGGCTCCTGAAGCGGCTCAGTTGCTCGATCATTATCTGCGGCTGGAACGGCCGCATAACTCGACCAATGCTTTGTTCGTTTCTCTGAAGGGCTCCGCTCGCGGCGCCCGGATGACCCCAGCGGGGCTGCGCTCGCTGTTTCGCCATCATCGTCGGACCACCGGCGTCAAGATCGCCAATCCGCATCGTTTTCGGCACACCTTCGCCTCGGATATGGTGCGTGCCGGCGTCGGCCTGCCAGCACTCATGCAGTTGATGGGGCATGCGCAAATCCAGACCACCCTCGTCTATATGCAGGTCACGCCCCTGGAGGTTTATCAGCAATATGCTCGAGCGGTCGCTCAGCTCATCAGGCCTGTACCACTGGCCCCGGCATGAAACTCTGTCGGCACATTCCTGTCGACCATCCACTGGCTCTCCAGTTCCAGCGAGCCGTCGAGTCCCTCACTGCCGCCCAGGTGTGGGATTCGGCGCGCCAATACCGTGGCACCGCACGCGACTTCCTGATTTATCTCGGTGAGAATCATCCGCATGTTACTTCGTTAAATCAGCTGCGCCGCGACCCACATGTCCTTGGCTGGTTTACCCACCTGCGCTTGTTGAAACCGGCCGTCTATATCTCTCGCCTCATGCGCCTGCGGTGCATCCTGGAAGAACTTGCCTGGACCGCGCAACTTCCCGATCTGGCTCATCTGATCCGTCGCGAGGATTCTCCGCGGCCACCTCAACGTCTTCCCCGTGCCTTGACGGCGCAGCAGGACCAAGTAATCCAACAGGCGCTATTCCAGCGCAACGATCTGGCGGCTAACATCTTCCTGCTGCTGCGCCACACCGGTATGCGCATCGGTGAGTGTGTCGATCTCTCCTCGGAATGCCTTCGCAACGTTGCTGCGGACCGTTGGGCCATTCACGTTCCCCTCGGAAAGTTGAAGACGGAACGCATGGTCCCGATAGACCCGTTCGTCTGTGAACTCGTTCAACGCCTGCGCTTCTTCCGCTCTTTCGACCCCCTGCCGCCCGACGGCCACCTGCTGGCCCGTCCCCACGGCAAGCCCGCCTTGATCCGTCAGTTGCGCTTCTACCTGCACGAAGTCTGTGCTGCGGCCGGCATCACCACTCCCATCGTTCCGCACCAACTCAGACACACCTACGCCAGTGAGATGATCCGCTCGGGCGTAACCATACCAGCGCTCATGAAACTCCTCGGCCACAAGGATCCAGGGATGACCCTGCGGTACGTCGAGGTTACCGCGAATGATTTACAGCGCGAGTTCCGTCTGGCCCGATCCCAACCTCGCCATCTTGTCCCACAGCCGAAGGCACCGACCATCTCGCCCCGCGCTGGTGTAGACGGCATTGTTGACTCGCTGCTCTTCGCTCAACACGCAATCGAGATGTTCCGCCGGTCCCTACCCGACGGCGCTTCGAAAAGCCGCCTCGACCGGCTTTCCAATCGCTTGACTAAGATCCTCTCAGAAACCCGCAAGCTCAACCCGCCTGGATAACGGGCAGAGATTGGCCGGATAAGTCGGCGCCTCGTTGAAGTGCCCGCCTCACAATCTCAGGAAACGGCGCTGTGGGAGATCACTCCTCTGAAACCGACGTCGTATAAGTCGAGATGTGTGGCTATCCAGAAAGGAGCACGGAGTGCCCGTTAATGGCTGATTGAAGCACCGCTCGCGCTCTTAATCGAGGTGCCGTTTTAGATCGTCGGCGCGGTAGCAGTGGGCGAAGGCGGTTTCCTTCGAAATCCGTCCGGCGCGCACCAGTTCGGCCAGCGACTGCTCCATCGTAATCATGCCCTCCGCCCGTCCTATCGAAAGTTGCAGGCGCAGCTGATGATCTTCGCCGCGGCGGATCAGATTGCGTACCGCGTCGTTTGCCACCATGATCTCGACGGCAGGATACCGGCTGACTCCATCTGCACCGGGCAGTAGCTGCTGCGCCACGACCGCGGCGAGGGCCAGCGACATCTGCTGGCGGATCTGCGCCTGGTTGCCGGCGGGAAACGAATCGAGGATGCGCGAGACGGCCTGAATGGTGTCGTTGGTGTGGAGCGTGGAGAAAACCAGGTGGCCGGTCTCCGCCGCCGTCAGCACGGTCGCCATGGTTTCGGCATCGCGCATTTCGCCGACCAGAATCACGTCGGGGCTTTGGCGCAGGATGCCGCGCAGGCAGTAGCCGAAATCGAGAGTGTCTCGGCCCACTTCGATCTGCTCGACCACAGACTGCGCGTTGGCGTAGTGGTATTCGACGGGGTCTTCGATGGTGACGATGTGATAGCGGCTGCGTTTGTTGATGAGATCGATGAGCGCGGCGAGCGTGGAAGTTTTGCCGCAGCCGGTGGGGCCGGTGACGAGCACCAGTCCCTGGCGCCGTTCGGTGAAGCGGGCGAGAACAGCGGGCAGGTTGAGCGACTCGAGCGACGGTGTGCGCGCCGGAAGCAGGCGGATGCAGGCTGCCATGGTGCCGCGCTGATAGTGGATATTGGCGCGGCAGCGTTTGCCGTTGGGGCGTACAAAGCTGAAATCGAGAGAGCGCTTCTGCTGGAGGTCGCGGCGCTGCTCCGGGGTGAACATGGGGGCGAGCAGATTCTGCACATCGTCGGGAGAGAGCGGCGCGGGGCTGCCGGGGGCGATGCTTCCGTTGATGCGGAAAATGACCGGGGATTCGGCTACCAGGATCAGGTCCGAGGCGCGGCGATCGGAGGCAAATCCGAGGAGTTGCTCCAGTGATGAGCCTGTGGGGACCGGGCGGGATGCGACTGTCGACTCGGGAGCTCCGCCAGGCGCCACGCGGTTCAACTCGCCGACGATGCGTTCCAGTTCGTTATCGAATCCCGGCATCCTGATTACTCAATAGGGCCTTAATGGCATCGACGCAAAGGACGGCCGCGTGTTTCGATTCATTGGAAAGTCCGCCGACGGCCTGTTCGATATCTTCCTTGCGCAGCGCCGCGAGGGCGGTACGGTCGAGGCCCTGGATCAACTCCGTTAGAGCGGAACCGGCGGCGATGGATGCGGCGCAGCCTCGCACCTTGTAGCGCGTTTCCACAATGCGGCCTTCATCCTCGCGCGCGCTTAGCCGGAGGATGTCGCCGCAGATGGGATTCGAAACTTCAATCACGCGCGCGGGGGCGTCGAGTTCGCCCACATTGCGGGGATTGCGAAAATGATCGATCAACCCAGGACTCATCTGTGTTTCAATTATGACGAACGACATGACCAATGTGGTGGCGGGAATCCTCGAACGGGATGGGCGCGTTCTGATTTGCCAGCGGCGCGCCGATCAGCCGCATCCTCTCAAGTGGGAGTTTCCCGGCGGCAAAGTGGAAGCGTGCGAGTGTCCACAAGAGGCGCTGGCGCGGGAGCTGCGCGAGGAATTGGGCATCGAGTCCGAGCCGGCCACGGAGATCGCGCGGTACGAGTTCACGTATCCGGGGAAGAAGCCGATCCTGTTGATTTTTCTGCGGGTTGAGGGGTGGTCGGGGGAGATTGAAAACCGCATCTTCCACAGGATGGTTTGGGAGGCCCGCGAACGGCTGGGGGGGTACGATTTCCTCGAAGGCGACGAACCCTTTATAAAGGGCAGGCTGGAACTTAATCCGGGGTCTGAGGCAAGGTAATCATAAGGTGCGCACAGCTCTGTGCATGATGGTGATTCCGCTCGCGCTGCATGCGGCGCAATACAGCGGATCGGTGCGGGCGGCGGACGAATTCGTGCCGGGCGCCACCATTACGGCCACGCAGGGGACCACGAAGATCACGGCTTACAGCGATGAAAACGGCCGCTACAGCATGGAACTTCCGCCGGGTGAATGGGATATCCAGGTGGAGATGTTCGAGTTTACGACGGCGCGGGAACATGTGACTTCGGGCGTTCTGCCGTTGATTAGGGAATGGACGCTGGAGATGCCGCGCGTGGGCGAGCGGGAGGGCGCGGCGGCTCCGAAGCAGGCGGCGGCTCCGCAGACGTCGGGACGACAGTTCCGGGGCCGCGGTGGTTATGGTGGACGTGGACGCGGGGGTGCTGTTCCCCCCGGCACGACACCGGGCGGGCGTGGTCCCGGGTTCCAGAATGCGGCGGTTCGGCCTACCACAGAGACATCTTTGGAATCCAGCGATACAGCCGTAGATCCGGCCTTGGCAGGCATGGACTCGGAAGAGGCGTTTCTAGTGAACGGCAGCACCAGCGGGGGGCTTGCCGCAGCCAGCGACGACGAGGCTCGGCGGCAGCGTTTTGCCGGTGGGCGGGGCGGAGCGGGCGGTCTGAACGGTGGTCCTTCGCTGGCTGGGGCATTCGGCGATGGTACGGGCGGACTCGGCGGCAATGCCGGCTTGGGTCTTCCTCCGGGCATGAGCGCGACCAGCAACGATAGTCTGGGTCTGGGTGGATTCGGCGCGAGCGCCATCAATGGTGGATTTGGGGTAGGTCCGGCAGGTGGCGGCGCAGGTTTCGGTGGTGGTGGTCCGGGCGGTGGTTTCGCTGGCGGCGGTGGGGGAGGCGGAGGCCGTGGTGGTGGGGGGGGCGGTGGACGCGGAGGCGGGCGCGGCGGCGGTGGGCGGGGTCAGAATGCGCGGCGCGGTCCCTACAACGGCCAGTACGCCAACTTCGGCAATCGCCGGCGCAATCAGGCTACTTATACCGGATCGGTCTCGCTGACGGCGCAGGACTCGGTTTTGAACGCGGCGCCGTTCTCACTCAACGGATTGCCCTCGAATAAGCCTTACTCGTCGACGAATCACTACACGGCGACGGTGGGTGGACCTATGGTGATCCCGAAGATTGTCAACTGGACGCGGGCCAGTTTCAATATCACTTATCAGGGATCGCTGAATCGTAATGGGTCGAATCTGCTGGGGTCGGTTCCGACGGCGGCTGAGCGTGCGGGCGATTTCTCCGGGGTGACTTCGCCGACGCCGGTTACGATCTTCGATCCACTGAGTGGGACGCCTTTTGCGGGCGATGTGATTCCCGCTTCACGCATCAATCCTGCGGCCGAGGGATTACTGTCGTACTTTCCGGCGCCGACTTATCAGAATATTGTGCAGAACTACCGGTTGATCTCCACGGTGCCGAGTATGACGCAGAGTATCGGCGTGCGGTTGAGTGCTCCGATTAATAGTAAAGACCGGACGAATTTCAATGTTCAGTATCAGGCCAACGATTCGAAATCGCGCCAGCTTTTCGGTTTCACCGATCAGAGCACAGGGTATGGGTTGAGCGCCTCGGCCGGCTGGAGCCATAGCTTCAAACCGCGAGTGAATAACAACGCGACGCTTACATTCAGCCGCAGCGTTAGTAAAGGTACGCCTTACTTCGCTTACACTACCAACTTAGCGGGTGAGCTGGGTATCACAGGCACGGAGCAGGATCCGATCAACTATGGTCCGCCGACGATTTCGTTCACGAACTTTTCGAGCCTGAGCGACAGTGCGGCTTCTTTGAATCGTAATCAGACCACTAACTTCACTGACGCCGTGACTTATGTGATCGGCCGCAAACACAATCTGACATTTGGATATCTGTATCGGCGCTTGCAGCAGAACAGTCTGAACTATCAGAATGCGCGCGGGGCATTCAGCTTCAGCGGATTGCTGACCAGCGAGTTGAATGGCAATGGGCAGCCGGTGGCGGGAACAGGTTACGATTTCGCCGATTTTCTGCTGGGCGAACCGCAATCGAGCTCCATCCGCGTGGGCAGCGCGAATAACTACTTTCGCGGGTGGGCGACGGCGGGGTATGCGCAAGACGATATGCGGCTGCGGGCTGGGTTGACGGTGAACATCGGGGTTCGCTATGAATACTTCTCGCCTTATACTGAGCTCTACAATCATCTTGTCGATCTGGATGTCAACTCCGGCTTCACGGCCGCCGCTCAGGTTCTGGCGGGGCAGAATGGACCGTACTCGGGAGGTTTGCCGACCAGCCTGGTGCGGCCCGATACGCATGCGCTCTCTCCACGCGTGGGTATTGCGTATCGGCCTTTTCCGAAGCGGAGCCTGATCTTCCGCACGGGGTACAGTATCTTCTACAGCGGCTCACCATATGGATCGATTGCCAGCAGCATGGCGGCGCAGCCTCCGTTTGCGCGGACAGCTTCGATCAGTACCAATCTGGCGGACCCTCTGACGTTACAGGACGGGTTCGTGATTACTCCGACGCAGACTATTACGAATACATTCGCGGTGAATCCGAATTACAAGCTGGCTTATGCGCAGACGTGGAATTTCACCATTCAGAACACTCTGCCGCACGGGCTTGTAGTAGAGACGGAATACATCGGGACAAAGGGTACGGACCTGGCAATCAATGAGCAGCCGAATCGCGCGGTGGCCGGGTCGTCGGTGGGATCGGAGACGTTGCAGATCCCTTACGCCACGGGATTCAGTTATCTGTCTTCGGGGGCGAATTCGATCTTCAATGCGGCGCAGGTGCGGCTTACGCGGCGTTTCACGCGAGGCATATCGGCTACTGCGTTGTACACGTTTTCGAAATCGCTTGACGACGCTTCGAGCTTTACGGGGACGGGCGGCACTCTGGTGCAGTTTCTGAATAATCTGGGACTGGAACGGGGGCTTTCGACTTTCGACCAACGGCACAGTCTGCAGACTACTTTCCTGTTCTCCTCGCCGGTGGGCGTGCATGGCATGATGCGCAATGGCGGGTGGAAGACGGCGGCGCTGGCGGGTTGGACGCTTAGTGGAAATCTGTCGGTGACTTCGGGCACTCCTCTGACTGCGCAGGTGTCGGGAAATGTGGCGAATACGGGGGGACTGGCGGCATTCGGGAACATTCGGGCGGAGGCTACGGGGCTTCCCATCAACGCCGGTGTTAACTCGTACTTCAATCTGGCGGCGTTTACGTTGCCTCCGGCGGGTCAGTTTGGGGATGCGGGACGGGATACGATTCCGGGGCTGTTTCAGGTAGCTTTGAATTCTTCTTTGAACCGGGCTTTCCGGTTTGGGGAATCGCGGCGGCAGCTACAGCTTCGGATTAGTGCTAACAATGCGCTCAATCATGTCACGATTACGAGTATCGGGACTACGGTGAATGCGGCTAATTATGGATTGCCTACGGCGGCTTCGGGGACGCGAACGGTCAGTTTGTTGTTGAGGTTTAACTTCTAGGATGAGGACCACTCCCTTACGGTCGCGGCTCGGTAGGTTGGCGGTGGTATTGGTGGTCGCCTGCTCAGCGGCGGGGCAGACTCCTACTTTCACTACTAACAGCAATTTGGTGATTGTGGATGTAACTATCAAGGATAAGTCGGGTAAGCCGATCGAAGGGTTGAAGCCGGAGGATTTTACGGTCCTTGAAGATAACAAGGCGCAGAAGATTTCGGTGTTTGAGTATCAGCGGATCACCATGGAATCCGAGCCTCCTCCGACGCTGACCCTGGACGATCAGCTCAAGCTGCCCGAGGATCCCAAGACAACCATTACCTCGTCTACTCCGGGGCGCATCCAGTTCCACGATAAGCGGCTGCTGGTGTTCTTCTTCGATTTCTCGTCCATGGGAATTCCGGAACAGCTGCGGGCGCAGGACGCTTCCTTCGACTATCTGAAAAAGCACATTACCAAAGACGATATGGTGGCCGTTCTGTTCTTTTCGGGGACGGGCAATCCACTGGTACTGAGCGATTTCACGTCCGACCGGGATGTGCTGGACACCGTGATCAAGGGGCTTCCGATCGGCGAGGATGCGGACCTGGCGGGCCTCGCGGATACGGGCGATCCGAACGGCCAGGACACCGGCGCGGCTTTCGTCGCTGATGAAACCGAGTTCAATATCTTCAATACGGATCAGAAGCTGGCGGCGATTGAGAAGGCGGCGAAAATGCTCTCGTCATTCGCGGAAAAGAAGGCGCTGGTTTACTTTTCCTCGGGCGTGAGCAAGACCGGGGTGGAGAATCAGGCCCAGCTGGAAGCTTCGATCAACGCGGCGGTCAAGGCGAACCTGGCGATCTATCCGATCGATGCGCGCGGGTTGATGGCGGACCCTCCTGGCGGCGATGCGAGTAAGGCGGCTTCGCGCGGGACCGGTATCTTTAACGGATCGGCCTATAACTCGCAGCGCGCCTCTATCAACGATTCGCAGGAAACCTTGTATACGCTGGCCGAAGAGACCGGCGGCAAAGCGTTTCTCGATAGTAACGACATCACCGCGGGAATCACTCAGGCTCAGGAGGGTATGGGGAGTTACTATCTGTTGGGTTACTACAGCTCCAATAATGCGAAGGACGGTAAGTACCGGCGCATCACCGTTAAATTGAATAACAAGATAGCGGGGGCGAAGCTGGAGCATCGCCCGGGTTACTACGCTGACAAGGTCTGGGCTAAGTTGAATTCGCAGGATAAAGACCAGCAATTGAAAGAAGCCCTGGCGGCGGGCGATCCTGATACCGACTTACCTTTGGCGTTGCAGATCGACTACTTCCGCGTGGGTCCGACGGCTTACTTCGTGCCGGTTTCGATCAAGATCCCGGGCTCTGTAGTGGCTTTGGCCGCGAAGGGCGGGGCGAGTGTTACGCAGTTCGATTTTCTGGGGCAGATACAGGATGAGCGGCACGCCACGGTGGGTAATGTACGGGACTTCATCCGCATACAGCTGGATCAGGACAAGGCCTTAACGGCGGGGCGCAAGCGCTTCCAGTACGACGCGGGTTTCACGCTGGAACCGGGTAAGTACCAGATGAAGTTCGTAGTTCGCGAGAACATTACCGGGAAGATGGGGACGTTCCAGACCAAGTTCACGGTGCCGGATCTGAGCGCGGATACTTCGGGATTGAAAACGAGCACGATTATCTGGAGCAGCCAGCGCGAGAAGGTGACCGCGGCGGTGGGGTCGGCGGCGCGGGCTACACGAAAAGAGTTAACGGCGAATCCTTTGATTGTCGGGGATGAGAAGGTGATTCCCAATATCACGAAGGTGTTCCGGCGCAGCCAGAATTTGTATGTCAATTTCGACGTATACGATGCTCGGCCGGATCCGGCGGATGGGCGGGCTCGGCGGGTTAAGGTGAGCATGAGTTTGTTTAATAAGAAGGGCGCCAAGGCGTTTGAGATCGGGCCTTTGAGCGCTACTCAGTTAGTGGATACGCGGCCGGAGGCGGTGCCGGTGCAGTTCCAGGTTCCGCTGAAGGATTTGGCTCCGGGGCGGTATGAGTGCCAGATCAATGTGGTGGACGAGGTCGGGCGTAAGTTTGCGTTTCCGCGGGCTCCTTTGGTGATTCAGTAGGTTAGCGGGAGGCCGTTAAGAACACATTCGGAGGCCGATTGCCGGTCGGCCGCAGGTAACCAACCTGTTTGAATGCATAGGTAGGAGGCCCCGCCGGTTGTCGTGACAGCGGCAACGCGCGGCGAGGCAGATTAACTATGCTTCTATTTTCATACTACGTCGGACTGGATGTACATCGAAAGTCGATCAGTTTTTGTGTCAATAGAGCCGATAGCACGGTCGCTAAAGAGAGGGCAAGATTGCCGCCACACGGGAGGCGATCGGCGAGTGGCCGGGGCGCGTCTGGTCGTAGACCTCCATCTAACGATCCATCAGATCCTGCTCCCAGGCAAAGCTGCCCTCCTCCCTTAACCGGTCTTGCACTCGACGACCTCGCGGCGCCCCCTGCGCCGCAACAAGAAACATTCACTTCCTATTGACATTACCTAACATGAATGCCCCACGTCAGAGAGCTACTCGGCGGCGAGGTCGGTCAGAATTCGCCCTTCTTTGCCAATCACGATCACACGCCAGGGGCAGATCAGCGGCGCATCGGCTCGATAGGGCGACTGCGTCTCAGTCAGGTGGGTGATCAGTTCGTTCCCGTTGAAAGGCTCCAATTGCATCGGCGGATAGGTGCCCCTGCGCATTTCGGTAATATGCACGCCCGGAGCCTTCTGAAACTCTGTGTCCTCGTCCGCAATCTCTATCGGCATCATCGGAGTCGAGGGTGGAATCACATATCGAAACGCAATCCCATCGTCATAGGCGCGGACTTCCACGTTGAGCAGGCGCCCCAGCGTGCCGTTCTGCATGTATCTGGCGAGCAGCCAGTTATAGCGATGCCGTTCGTCGACGCCTGTGGATGACGCGATCAATCCAGCATTCTCGCCCAGTAGCGGCTCCTGGCCGAAAATATCGATTCCCAGGAACGCGGTGTCCATAATCCGCTTCCCGTGGTCGAAGACCTGGTAGCCGATGCGGTAAAGATCCCCCGCAGCGGGCTCGTCTACGAACAGCCGAAACTCCAGTTGGCCGTTGGGCGAAGCCACAGTGCGAGTATCCAGTGCGGCATGTGCGCTGGTCAGGGCGACTAATACGACCAGCGCCCGTCCCACATTACGCCCAGGCAAAGCCGGACTTCGACAGCGGTAATGAACGCACGCGTTTCCCCGAAGCCGCGAAAATCGCATTCGCCACGGCGGGCAAACTCGGCGGCATCGAAGGCTCGCCCAATCCTGTGGGATCGAAATCGGTCAACAGGAAATCTACCTGAATCTCCGGCGGAGCCTGGGAAATCCGCACCATCCCATGCTTGTCGAAATTACTCTGCACAACGCGGCCGCGATCCACCGTGATCTCCTGGCTCATCATGGCGCTCATGCCATCGACGATCGCCCCCTGGCACATATTCACGGCGGCGGTTGGATTCACAATCTGCCGGCCCACATCCCCGACGACCCAGATCTTGTTGACCTTGATCTTATTCGCGGCGTCGACTTGCACCTCGGCCACCTCGGCGAAATACCCGCGATGGCTGAAATGGAACGCCACACCCATCCCGGTGCCCTTCGGCAGCGTGCGTTTGCCCCAGCCGGATTTCTCCGCCACCAGCTTCACCACGCCCTTCATGCGCTCGGCATTCATCGCCGAGCCGTGCGCGCCGTCCAGCAGATCCAGGCGGAACTGCACCGGATCCTTACCCGCGGCGTGCGCCATCTCATCGAGGAACGACTGGATCACAAAAGCGAACGCATTGCTGCCCGGCGCGCGGTAGGATCCGGTCTTGATGCCCAGCTGCTGCAGCGAAGTGTGCAGCGCGTAGTTGGGGACAAAGCCCTGCGGAAACTCCGTCGGCCCCATTGCCGACGCCTGGGCGACACGCTCGCCCTCGCCGTAACTCACGAAGTGATTGCTCCAGCCGACCAGCTTGCCCGAAGCATCCACGCCGCCCCGGAGAAACTGGAAGCCGCCGGGACGATAATAATCGTGCTGCATATCGTCTTCACGCGACCACAGCAGCTTCACCGGAACGCCCGCCTGCCGCGCGATCCACGCCGCTTCCACCATATAGTCGTTAGTCAGGCGCCGGCCGAAACCACCGCCGCCGCGCACCATGTGCAGCGTAATATTCTCTTCGGGAATGCCCAGCGTCTGCGCCACCAAAGGACGCCCGCGCGGGGGCTGCTGGCTATTGGTCCAGATCTCGACCTTGTTCGTTTCCGCATGGAAGTGGGCCGTCGCGCCCTGCGGTTCCAGCGGCGCGTGCGAGATGAAGGGATAGGAATAGGCTGCCTCCACCACTTTGACCGCACCTTTGATTGCCGCGTCCGGGTCCCCATCCTTGCGGATGGTGCGCTGCGGAGGCTGCTTACTCAGCTCCACGGCCTTCTGCGCGTACACGGTGCTGCTCTGTTCCGCGGTTCCCCAGCGGCCTTCGTCCCACTTCACCTGCAGCTTGTTGCGCGCCGATTGGGCATGCCACCAGGTCTCGCCCAGAATGGCGATGCCACCCAGCAAACCAGGCTCGCCGGGGATCACGTTATCGGTAATATCCGGCCGCTCGACGATAAACGCCTGCTTGATCCCCGGCATCTTCTTAATGTCTTCGAGATTCGAGCTGACGACCTTGCCGCCAAACACGGGGCACTTGTGGTACACCGCATACAGCATGCCGGGCAGCGTGACGTCGATGGCGAAGATCGGCTTGCCCGTCACGATATTCGGCAGCTCTCGCTGCATCTGCGAGTGGCCGATGATCTTGTAATCCTTCGGATCTTTCAGCTTTACCGTGTTCAGCGGAGGCGGCGTCATCGTGGCCACCCTGTCCGCCAGTTCGCCGTAGCCGACAGACCGGTTCGAAGCACTATGGATAACGCGCCCGGAAGCGGTGGAGCACTCAGTTTCCGGCACGCCCCACGCCTGCGCCGCGGCCGTAATGAACATGGCTCGCCCCGCCGCGCCCGCCTGGCGCATGGGAGTCCACGCATTCGGCGTTCCGGTGCTGCCGCCCGCCGATTGCGCCGAGTACTTCGTCGTATCGTAATCGGCCTGAACGATCTTCACCGACTTCCAGTCGACATCCAGCTCATCCGCAATCATCATGGGCAGTGTGGTCTTAATGCCTTGCCCGACTTCCGGATTCTTGGCCGTGAGGGTGACTGTCCCATCGGCCGCCACGTGAATAAAATAATGCGGATTCGGAGGAACCTGCGGGCCGCCGCCACGCCCACGCCCACCGCCGCGACCAAACTCCTGCGTCTGCGCGAGCGGCTCCAGATACATGCCGAAAGCCACGCCCCCGGCCAGCGCGCCCACCTTCAGAAAAGATCGGCGATCTATTTCTCTTTTCGCGATGCGTTGCTTTTCGATGCGCTTCATCTTGTTAATCCTTCTGCGCCGTCTGGACGGTGTGGGCCGAAGCGCTCGACCCGAGTTCCGCAGCTTTGTGAATCGCCGCCCGAATGCGCAGGTACGTTCCGCACCGGCACAAGTTCCCATTCATCGCCGTGTCGATGTCTTTGTCCGTGGGCTTGGGGGTCTTCGTCAGCAGGGCCGCCGCCGACATGATCTGTCCGCCCTGACAATAGCCGCACTGGGGCACATCGATCTCCTGCCATGCCACCTGCAGGGGATGCGTGCCGTCGGCGGAAAGCCCTTCAATGGTGGTGACGGGCTGGTTGCCCACCGTAGAGATCGGGGTCACGCAGGCGCGCGTAGCTTTGCCGTTCACATGGACGGTGCAGGCGCCGCATTGCGCGATGCCGCAGCCATACTTGGTGCCATGCAGGTTCAGCACATCCCGCAACACCCACAAAAGGGGCATATCGGCGGGCACATCGACGGAAGTAGTGCGCCCATTCACGTTGATTTTGTAGTTCATAGCATTCGCTCCGGAACGCTACCAGAATATCGCAGTCGGGGGGCGCGGTGGACCCGACCTTCGGTGGGGCTGGTGGAGCAGGCCTTAGGCCTGCCCTTTTATCCCAGCAAGACCAAAAACTGCCGCAGCCACTCCACATGCGCGGTCCAGGCCGGACCGGTCACCAGGTTGCCCTCCGTGATGGCTTTTTCAAACGGAAGCGCCACATACTCGCCACCGCCCAGAGTAACCTCGGGACCGCACGCCGGATACGCATTCACTTTCCGCCCTTTGACCACGCCCGCGGCAGCCAGCAACTGCGCGCCATGGCAGATCGACGCCACCGGCTTCTTCGCGTTGAAGAAATGCCGCACCACATCGAGCACTGCCGGATTCAGCCGCAGATATTCGGGAGCGCGCCCGCCCGGAATCACCAAGGCATCGTAATCTTCCGCCTTAACATCGGCGAACGTGGCATTCAGCGTGAAGTTGTGCCCGCGCTTTTCCGTATACGTCTGGTCGCCCTCAAAATCGTGGATGGCGGTGCGCACCTGCTCGCCGGCTTTCTTATCGGGACATACGGCGTCAACCTGATGACCGGGGATCTGCAGCGCCTGAAACGGCACCATCACCTCGTAGTCTTCGACGAAATCCCCCACCAGCATCAAAATCTTCTTGGCCATTGTTGTTTTTATTCCCTTTCAGAGGGTCGATGATATCAAACGATGAAGAGTGGACATGCGGCTATACGCGGCTATCGCCGCATGTCCAAATTTCAGCTGAAGATCTTCTTCGGGTTCTTCGCGGCCCAGTCCAGAGCTTCCTTCGAAGAAGCCCATTTAATGCCATTCAGCATGAGCGTCTTGAAGGCCGGATTGGTCCACGCCTCTTCGTCATGTCCATGCTGGATGTAGACGATCGGGCTGCGCTCAGCCGTCTTCACCCAGACGCACATGTTGCTTCCCGCCGGATGGCCGGCCTGTGCAGGCCGATAGTTTTCCGCTACCTGCTTCATGTCCGTGCGGGCGAGGCAGTGAACGGAGTCCTCGAACATTGGGCAAAGGTAGGATTCGTCCACGATATCGAAGCCGTCGCCGAGCCCCTGGACAACCGGATGGGTCTTGTCGACGATGGTGATGTGCTGGGGATTTTTGCCCTTGAACCCCGAAGCCGGGTAGTCAACGCCGCGAATGTTCTTGAGCGGCGTTCCCCAGTCGGCGGCGGCGCCCATCACTTCAACGTATTCGGGCCAGGTATGCACCCAGGACGCGATGGAATGATGGAAAAACAGCATGCCCTTGCCCTGCTGAAGCATTGCCTTGAAGCCCGCTCGCAATTCCGGAGAAGGCTCGGTTTCGATGGTTTCGCGCGTCCCGTCCGGCTTGGTTCGGGTCACGCGGCCGGCGAATGCATCGAACAGGACGAATAAGTCGTAATTTTTGGATAGCTTGGGATCGAAGAACACCTGCGCTGCGGGCTGTTCCACGTGGGTCCACGTGATATCGGACCCGAAAGAGTCGAACATCTGGAAGAACGGCTCCCGTGTAAATGGATGGAACTTGGTGATCAGCAGAACTCTGATCGGTCCCGATCCGCCGGGCGACATGCCTCGGCCTCGACCGCCGCGTCCGCGACCGGCTGCAGCGGCATCTGCGGGGGGCGCCTGACCCGCGGGGGGAGCCTGCGCAATCAGGGGGAGTGCCGATGCTGCCGCCGCTGCGCCGATAAGGTGACGCCGGGACATATTCTGCCCGGCGAGTTGATTCGTTGTTTTCTTCATCCGGTTTCGCCTCCTGCGCGATATCGAATTGGTTCGACCTTATCGTATAGCGCGACCGGCGCTGGCAACCGGGGCTTTACGCGATTTTACGCAAACTTACCAAGGGGAACCAGCGACTGCGGCGCGGAGTCCATGGCATGATGTCCCTCGCGCAGGATTTCCGCTTCGGCGCCAAGCCGAGCCCCAATTCAGTGTTGCTGTCGAGACTGTTCTTTTTTTTGCTGATCTCCCTTTAGGTCCTGGGCACTGCTTCGGGCCAATTCCCGCGCCGGCGGACTGCGGAGTCTCCCCCATTCTGGTCACCCCAGAAAAGCAACTCCTTGACTTGGAGCGGCGGCCGCTCAGCTCTCGGGTGCCCCAGGCCACACGGGCAGAACAGGAGAAAAGAACATCATGTACCTCAACAGACTCACTCTCATCGGATTCACCGGCGGCGACGCCGAGACGAAGACCGGCAACAACGGATCGACCTTCACCGTATTCTCGGTGGCCACGAAGCCCTCGTGGAAGAACGCCGATGGCGAATGGGAATCGCGGACCGAATGGCATCGCTGCCTCGCCTTTGGGAAACTGGGCGACTTCGCCGCTGGCCTCAGGAAGGGCGCGCACGTCCAGGTCGAGGGCGAGCTTCGCAGCCGCGAATACGACAAAGATGGCGTGAAGCACAAGGCCTTCGAATGCCGGCTCGAATCGATCCTGAAGCTGGATCGCGCGGCGCGGCGGGAAGAGCCCGAAGCCGGAGACGACCTGGTCGCCTGATCCGGGCCGATGGCGTGTCCGCCTCCCTCGGGCGGGCACGCCTTTGTACCCGTTATGCCAGTTTCCTGCCGACGATCTCGGATGCCCTCAGCAAAATCTCCCGGAAAGCGTGTGCCTGGAATCTCGATTGCGCACCTGCTTGCTTCAGGATGCCCGGCAGCGCGGCCTGCAGCCCTCGGTAAATGTAGTGAATGTCCTGAACCGTCGGATGTTTCTTCTTGCGGACGAGTGCGTTCCCGATCTCACGGAAGACTCCTTCCGGCGTTCCGTTGTGAATGTATACGTCAGTGCCTCCAAGGTCGCTCAGAGATTTCAGGGCCCGCCGATTCACCGATTCCAGTACGAACCAGACGTGCCGATCAGGCTGAAGGCGGTCCCATGCGACGGTGAGACCGAGCTCAAATGCCATATTCAGCCTGGGCGTGGGAGGGTCGATGGGATCGATCTCAACGCGGGACAGGTCATGAAATGAGTAGCGGCAGCCTGCGATCAGCTCAACAATCCGGTCCAGTCGCAGTGCGCCGCCGGGTATTTCCAGCGTCGCGCGTGGGGTCATTCCATAGGCGGTCAGGGCAGCGAACAAGTCGCCGAACTGTTCGTCGGAGGGGATGTTGAGGAACGCGGCCCGGGAATTCGGGCGCTTAGTGATGACCGTTCTCCCGTGGTACCCGTTTCGCCGCCGGTGTTCTTCGTTTTCCGTTGGAGGTGTGGCCGTTGCGCAGCTCGCCGAATTCTCTGATGGTCTCCGGGCTCGACGCCCACTTGTCGACGAGCGCCCGAACGAAGTCAGCGTCCTTCTTCGAAATCCCGAGCAGTTTTGCCGTTTCCTCGGGCGTAGGATGCGGGGTCGTAATTATGCTGGGACGCTTCATCTGTGACCTGATTTGATTTTACCCGAAGACCTGGTGGTTCGGGGTTCGAGTGCGGAAAAGAGTATTTCCCTTCCGCTTCAGGCCTTAATCCCGCGCGGGCATGGCAATTGCTCTGCCTGTCAGTCCCTGACGTACTTTCAGTGCCCCACCCTTCAACTGCAACGCCTGCGACCGCGCCATTCCAGCGGCTGAACTGGCCGCCGCTCCAACCGCCAGCGTCGCCTCCGAGGTGATCGCGTCGGGGGTGGCAATTTCGGCCAAATCGGCGCCCAACGGCGTCGACCCGACGATGCCGGTGTTGAGCTGAAATAACCCTACAAGCCCCGGCGTGAGCCCGTTGAATGTAACCGTCTCCTGCGCTCCACCAACCACCACCTGGTCGAGACTGGAATCGGTGGCCATCGCCAGCGGAGACGAAGGAGCAGCCGCTCCGTCCGTCACCGCGGGGTCGACCTCGCCCAGTCCCGTCGCGAACAATAGCACCGTCGATCCCGCGCTTGCCGGATTTGCGGAGCTGACCACCGATGCATTCAGGAGCACCGCCGCGGCTGGTCCGATCCCATTGCCGCCGAGGGAAAACACACCCGGCGCCGTGTAGTTCGTATAGACCGTAACGGCATTCGAGGCGACATTGTTATTGATCACCTGAACGGTGGCGTTTTCAATCCCGTTGTCCGGCGTAACAGCCTGCGGCACGAGCACGGAAATCTGGCCGGGCGTCACGTAGAAGATCGGCGCATTCTGTCCGTTGATCGTCACCCGCACGTTGCCCAGTGTCGTCGGCAGCGGCAGCGCCGAAGCATTGAGGTTGCTCGATGAAAGTCCCGACCCGAAAAGCGCAATGATCTCACCCGGCGCGATCGGATTCGTAATGGGTGCGAAGTTGGCTGCGTTGACGACGCCCAGCGGATTCAGGTATACGCCGCTGCCGCTGTGTTTCGGCGCGGCGAAGCCCACCAGCAGCGAATACAGGCCGTTCGTTCCGGTGCCGATAAAAACCTGTCCCCCCGCTCCCAGAGTGAACTGATACGGAATGTCGGCCGGGGCGGACGTGGCGTTGCTCTGGACCGAAGCCTGGGTGTCGAACGTATAATCGAAAACCTGCTGCGGCTGGGCCAGAGACTGGAAGCGGTCGTGCGCGATGGAAACTCCCTGGCCAGTGGCGTTCCACGAGCCATAGAACGCATCGAGATAATGCTTGCCGGCGGATACCGTATCTTCGAGCGCACCCGTGAAGTAGATCTGATTCCAGCTGCTGTTCGAGGCTGGGCCGCTGAAAGCCCGCGCACCTACTATCAGGTCGTAGCCGCCCGGCGTCCCGGCGAGAAAGATGTTGCCATCGGCGGAAAGGTAGAAGTTGAGCGAGCCGCTCAGAATCTGCGACGACGACGCTGCCCCAAGATTGATGGCGCCCGAACCTTCGCCCGTCAGCGTGTAAGTCGCGCCCGAAATGGTCTGTGTGGTGACGTTTCCGCCCAAATTCAAAGCCGTCCCCGACACGGTCGCGCCGGAGAGACTGCCCGCTCCGTTGGCGGCGAAGTTCAAGGAGGCTTGCCGAACCTGGGTCACGTCGGCGTTCGGAAAGTTCACATAACCTGCCGTGTAATTGCCGTTGAGCGACGCCGCGGTGACTGCGCTTCCGGCCGGGATGGCCACCAGAATGTCACCGCTGGTGCCTTCGGTGGCGCTTGCCACGAAAGCCGTCGGCCCGATGCCGGAAAGTCCGCCATAGGCGTATTGTGTACTGTCGACGAAGCTCTGGATGTAGAGTAAGCCGTTCGCGCCGACACCGTAGCTGCCGGTCGCATTGCGGCCCCCGGCGCCAGTGAACTTATAGCTTCCGGCGCCATTGAAGGTCGCGACGCCGATAGCGCTCGCTGCCGATACGATGGCGCCGGAAGCGCTTTGGCCCGTGATGAGGATTTCACGAACAAAGTAATCGCCGGCGAGCGCCGCGGAGTTGCTGGTGTCGAACGTTTGTCCAAAAGCTCCCGCAGCGATCGAGAGAAGAAGCAGCGCCCTGCGCACCTTACTGGTTCTCCTGCTTTTTCTTTGCCGGAACCGGTGCATAATCGTCGTCGTCGTCGGGATCCGTCGCCGGCCTCCGGTCGTGCAGAAAGAAGTTCGCGTCCTTCGGCGCGGCGATCGTCTGATACGGGCGCGGACTCTGTGTGAGGTTGAAGAAACTCGAGAGGCCGTTGGCGGCGCGAGCATCCGCGAAATTCAACCCCCCGACCGGCAGGCCGAAGTTGTGTTCTACAAACCGAAGTATGCTGCCGAAGTCGTAGCGGCCGTTGTCGATGTACCCTTTCGGGGTGTAAGCGGAGACCACCAACAGGGGCACCCGAAAGCCATACTGGTAGTTACCCTCTGGCGCGGGCAGGATCGTCGGCGGCTCATGGTCGTACCAGCCTCCCCAGTCATCCCACACGATCAGGATGGCCGTATTATTCCAGTAACCCGTATTTCCATCGCAGGACTTGCTGGTGCCGATAGCGTTGACTATGGAGGCTACCCAGGAAGGGCCGCCGCCATCGTTGGTGTTGGCATGATCGGAATTCGCGCCGGTCGGAATAACCCAGGTCAGGGAGCGAAGCTTGCAGTTCCCGATATCTGTCAGGACGTTCGCGGGAGTGAGGTCGACATTATCGGTCCACGCAGAACCGATACACTTGCCGCCCGGCCCCGTCGACTGGCAAATGTGCGAGATGGCGTCCGGCGCGGTCCAGATGGAGCCTGCGCTGGGCGCGTAATAACGCCAGGTGAGTATGGATGGCAACAGATCCGCCATCGTCTGGTGCTCGAAGCAGGGATAAATCGATTTGGTCAGATCGCCTGTGGCATCGATCAGAGCAACCAACTGGTCGGCAGGCGCGATACACCCGGCGTCGCCGGCGTTGGTCATGTTCTCGGCCGCGAAAGTACCGGCCGCGTCGTCGGCTGCGCTGGGTGCGGACGTTCCACCGAACAGAAACTGGTGGGCGGGGAAACTGGGTCCCTGATTGGTCTGAAACATGTAGTTGGCCCAACCATATTGCTGCGCCATCTTGAGGTAGGGATCGAGTATGCCGGTGGAATTATCCACGTAACGGAACTGGGGTTGCGAATAGGTGCACGTACCCCCGCAGGCGATGCCGGCGGCCCCATCGTTCCTGCAGACGCCCGAAGCAGTCGCATCGCACATGGCGCTGAAAGCCACGTGGGCGTGGCTTAAATCGTAGACGTTGTCGAGCGGAATGGTTAACGGCTGAGTCACTCCGGTCGGGGACGTCTTGTCAAGCCAGTTGCTCTGCTGGATGTTGTATTGAGACGTGGTCGGCGTGGTACTGCACAGGTTGGCGATTCGCGACCCGCATAAGCCTTGAAAAAGATTGTCCGGCGTTCGGTTTTCCTGAACGATTACGACGATATGCTGGAACTGCAATATCTGGGCATTGGCCCCCACGGTCGACAGAAAAAAAAGAATCGGCAGGAAAAAACGAAATGGCATATGGATGGCCCTATCTTTCAACACGCCCGCGAAGCGAGAGTTTCGAGGCAAAGGGAACGGGGTGTTTCTTCGTACGGTGGGGCAGATTTCCGATCTGCCCGAGGCTCACACGCTGACAATTCACTGCGCACGGTTTGACGTCCCCGCGCTTCGTTGACGCGGCTGATACAAGTGGTTGCCCGCCGGATACGGCGTCATGGCGAGCCTGCAGGACATCCCTTCCCCGGCGGGCTCGATCAGATGCCACCGCTTGGCAGGGGCATAGACGATATCCCCCTCCGAAGCCACCAGCGGCTTCAGCCCTTCGATGGTGAAGCTTTGCTGCCCACGCATAATGGTCCAGATCTCCGCAAAATCCGTATGGTAATGTCCCAGATCGCCCGGCGTGGGCGGAGCCTCCGGCGCATACCCGCAGATGATGTTGGCATGGGCGCGATTCCTGCGCACGGCCAAATCGCTCCACGCCCTGCGCCCCGCATGCTCCTTTTGCAATTCGTCGATATTGAAGAATAAACGTTCGGGCTTGCCGTCGCTCGGCACCTCTTCGGGATTGTTGCCCGTTGACAGAGTAACGGGCTCATACTCCATGCCCTTCTCGGGCTGTTCCGGCTTGGTTTCGTAAATAGTGGTGGTGTCCGGCAGCGAGACCTGAAGGCGGATGGCCGGTTCCGTGCCGATAACTTCGAGCGCATGGAGACGCCGCTCGGGCGCCAGCACGAGATCCCCTTTGGCAGCTTCAAAAGTCTCCAATTGTCCCGTTGAATTTTCGATTTCGAAGCGGATCCTGCCTTCCTGCACGACCCAGTATTCGGGAGCGTCCGAGTGCAGATGCGGCGGAACTTTCGAGCCCGGCGCCGCGGCAATCACTTCGGCGCGGTTGTTCTTGTCGTAAACCACCAATTCGCTCCAATTTGCCTGGCCCTTGTGCTTCGCTTTCAGATCCGCCAGACGTACCAAAGGCTTCATGGGAGCCGCATAAGCCGCAGGCTCGATGGGTTTCGGGGCGTAGAAAACTTTAGGCTGGGTCTGCGCCGTCAAAATGAATGTGAATGCCGACGCTGCCAGGAAAAGCCGCGCGACTTTGTTCTCGTCCATGGTGTGCAATCATCATATGCAATTGGCGGGTCAGTGCGGATCGTCGTACTGGATATTCGTGTCCGTCGTGAACCGCCGGTACGCGGTGAAGTCGATCGTCTGGTACGCGCGGGCGGGAAGGAATGCGTTGCCGGTGAAAATCGATACCTGCCGGCTCGGAAGCCAGACGCCCAGCTCGTTCCTGCTGTAGAACACAGTGGTCCGGGCGCCGGCTTTAACTTCAGGAGTTCCGCTCAGCAGTTCGCTCGCGACGCGGACGATCGCTCTTTCATCCTCGTCGATCCAGAGAGTCCATCGTTTCGGGCTTCGATCATTGGCCGATTCCGACTGCACAACCCAGCACTTCCGTCCGTCGATGGCTTCCTCACCGAGCAGTTTGCTCCTTGTCTGCGAAGCGATGGCCGACAGGGCCAGAACCTCGCGGTGCACCTGGACCTTCTTCTCCGCCTCGTCAGGGCTGATCGCAATGCCATTTTCAGCGATAATCTTTCGATAAACGCTTCCGCCCTCGTAAGAGACTTCGAACTCGCGCCGGAGAGTAGTCTTCGTCCGGCCAGTGCCGTCTTTGTTCGCCGGGCCAAGTTCGACATGCTCATGCCAGACATACTGGCGTTGCATCAGTTCCTGGCGCGTTTGGCTGTCCATGCTCATCCGCAGGACGTCTTCAGCCGTGAAATCGGCCGCGAGCAGTCGGCCAGCGCCCAGCATCAGAGCGACGGCACAAGTTCGATATCTCCACGAAATCCCCATATCGACCCTATCGCGGCGTAAGCCTCAGCAACTTTGAATTATCCGTCAGCACATACACCGCGCCTTCCGGACCCATACGAACATCCCGAATCCGCTCGTGCAGATCAACCAACAGGGGCTCTTCGGATATAACTCTCTTTCCCGCCAGCGTCACCCGATCCAGCATCTGCCCACGCAGCGCTCCCACAAAAATGCTGTTCTTCCACTCTGGAAACAAATCGCCCGTATAAAAAGCCAGGCCCGACGGCGCAATCACCGGGTCCCAATAATAAAGCGGCTGCTCCGTACCTGCCTTCTCCGTGACCCCTTCGCCGATCGTCGTTCCCGGATAATCGATGCCGTGTACATAGATCGGCCAGCCGTAGTTCTTGCCGGCTTCGGGGGCCAGGAGTTTGTCGCCGCCGCGCGGCCCGTGTTCGGTTTCCCAAAGTTCGCCGGTGGCCGGATCGATCGTCAGCCCCTGCTCGCTGCGATGCCCATAGGACCAGATTTCCGGCAGCGCGCCTTTCCTGCCGATGAACGGATTCCCCGGCGCGGGTTTGCCGTCCGGCGTGATGTGAATAATCTTGCCCAGATCGTTGTCGAGTTCCTGCGCCTTCAGCCACGGCGGCGAACCCGAGCGATCCCCGATAGTGACGAACAGATTCCCATCGCGCCCGATCGCGATGCGGCCGCCCTGATTGGCCGACTTCCTTTTCGGCAACGCGGGCTCGGCGCCGAAGATCACGCTCACGTCACTCAGCGAGTTGGCGGCTTCGTCGAACTTCGCGCGCGCCACCACGATGTGAGTATCCGAGTCGCCCACGGCCTCGCTATAGGTGAAGAAGATCCGCCGATTCGCCGCGAACGCCGGGTCGAGCGCCACATCGAGCAGCCCCACCTGCCCGGTTGCCGACACCGCCGGAACATTCCGCACCGGTTTGGATGGAGCGCCGCTCTTGTCGAGCACTCGCATAGTGCCAGGCTTTTCGGTAATCAGAATTTTGCCGTCGGGCAAAAAAGCCAGGCTCCAGGGCGCCCTCAGCTTGTCCGTGAGGGTGGTGACGACCGGAGGTTTCGTCGCGTGATACGGGGCCCGCGTCTGGCCGGGAAAAGCGGGCTTGTCGTCGGCCTTCTCGGGCGGCCGGCTCTCGATAGGCTGGCCTTCTGTCATTACGGGCGGCGGAGAGGTGAACATGCTGTGAGCCCACCTGATGGTGGCGATGGCAGCGATGCCGAACACCAGGGCGGCCACTGCCAGGACCTTCCGTTTCACGCCCTAATCCTGTTCGCCCAGAGTCTGCACGTACGTCCTGCCATACGGATAGAACAGTTCCTTGCGGCCTTCCTGCCACGCCGCTTTGAGTTCGGGCGTCGTGATGTCCCAGTCCGGCCGGCATTTCCTCGAAACCGCACGCAGATCCTGGCGAAGATCTTCGAGAGTCGGCCGCCCGAAGAACCAATAGCCGTTGTAGATCTTATAAACGATCAGACCGGGTTCGAGCACAATCACATGGGGAATCATGGGATTGTGAACCGGGTCGGTGTATTCGGCAATGTCGAGATCTTTTTGCACGGTTCGGCCCGCATCGGAGAGGAATGGCCAGTGAGCGCCCACTCCGGTGCGATATTCATTCGTCTCGGAGATACTGTCGGTGCTGATGGTGACCAGCCGGCAATAGGAAACCTCAAGCTCGCGATGCAGTGCGACCAGCCCTTCAGCCTGCCGGCGGTCCTTGGGGCAGAAACCTCCGCGGCTGAGTACCAGAACCATGGGATGTTGCGCCTGCAGTTCGGATAGCTTGCGGCGTTTCGCGCTGTGGTCGGAAAGCTCGTAGTCTGGGAAAATCGCTCCTGGAACAATGTCGGATCGCATGCGAAATCGCCTTTCCTTCTTGAAACATGATAGCGGTGGGAGCCCTTGGCGCTGCAATTCAGGATTGGGAATACAATCCAGCTTAAGAATCGCCATGAAAACCGCGTGAGCCGGCTGGTCGCCGCTTTCTGCGTAACGACTGTTTTCGCGCACCGCATTGCACCAGCCCGACCCGCCCGGCACTCCCCCCATTCAACGCCCACACGACCTTTGGGCACGTTCATCCAGGTTCAGCCGAATGGTGGATCGTCCAGATGGGCGCGATCGAAGGCAAGTTCGAAAACATGCGGCCGAGACCGGTGACCGGGACAAACCCAGGTCTCGGCGATCCGCCAAAGACGCCGGCCGTCCTATACCCTCACGGTTGCGCGAGGAAATGCAGTGCAACCAATACGGCTGCAAATGTGAGAACAGAGGCCAGGACAATCGCAAAATCCCAGACAAGCGGCTTTCTTTCAAGGTCCGGGTCCAGGCCCTGATTCTTCGGAACGTCATTTTCGTCGCCGGCAGCGAAGTTTCTGTCCGCTCGGGAAACGCGTGTGTCGGGGGGAGTCGAAACATAGCTCTGCGGCGCCCGGTTAAGAGCGTCGGCGCCACCGGTAACGGAACGTTCCACCAGTGCCTTCAGCGTCTCCGTGTCCGCCGGAAAGCGGTCCCGCACGCTGGGAGGCATTTCGCAGAGAAGCTCTTCGAGCGATACCGGCCGCAGCGGCTTCGCGACCCAGTAGCCGAGCGAATCGGCCAGTTGGCAACCAAGCCAGGCAACCTTGAGATTGTCGACTTCCAGCATCCCGGTGGGAGGGTCGTGGTGGCGGCCGGCTACCACACGGAATTCGGTCGGCAGCTTCCATTGCTCAACCAAAAGCCGGCCCACCTCGCAGTGGTCCTTTCCAAAAAGTCGCCTCTCGAGATCCAGCAAAGACATACTGTCGCGATCGGCTTCCTGGAGGATCAGATTATAGTCGTCGGGCCACGCCACCAAAAGGCCCAGGCGCCCGATGTCGTGAAGAAGGCCCAGACAATATGCCTGTTCGAGAGGCATACCCGCCGCGCGCGCGACTTCACGGGAAAGAATTGCCGAAGCGACGGCGTGACGCCAAACCTTCTGGAGGGCCTCAGTTCGGAGCGCCGCCCGCGAGTAGTTGGCCGTGGCCACCGACATCACCAGAGACTGAACCTGAGCGGCGCCGAGAGCTACCACCGCATGCTGGACAGTGCCGATTTCTGCCGCGAAGCCGAACAAAGGGGAGTTAGCCAGCCTCAGGACCTGCGCGGAAAGGGTGGCGTCGGAGGCAATCTCCCGCACGAGAAGATCGAAATCCGGGTCGTCCTTCGAAACGATGTCCAGCACGCGCAGCACGACCGTGGGGAAGGCCGGGATACTCGCCAGGCTTATATCTATCGTTGAACGCTTATCTGATGTAACGGAAGACACGTCAATTTAACTCTTCGGCTTATTTCGCCGAAATTTTAGTATTTTCCCGTACTCTTCCGATGCCAGCTGCCAGTGTCGCTCGATGGACGCGCGATTGGCGGGGATTCAAAGCCCTGTTACACCCTGTCCTACTGAAGTATGGAAAGAGATTCGGATCGCTTTTGTCCCAAAAAGAATGGTCTGGAAGAACTTTTCACCAGCACTGGCGGCGCTGGCTTGCTCAGCAGATCGCTCAATCGATCGAGGGATGACGCGACGCTTTCCGTCTGGGACGCGCTTTCGGGGCCATCTTTCGCTTTCACTTCTTCCCCCGGCATCGGCTGGCTATCCGCTGGGTCGAAGCTTTGGGCTGTCGGGATCTCAGCTCCAGGCTCAGGCTCTGTGGCCATGCTGATTACAAGCTCCAGCGCCTCGATCACCCGTCGCACGTCCTCGGAGACGTGTTTGAACTCCCGCTCCCTTGTTTCGGCAAGCGCGATTGCGTCTTCCACATTTTTCTTGGCCAGGTTCCAGGCCTCAAGCGAACACGCCCGGCGTTGCTCCTGCCGGCTTCGAAGTTTTTCGATGTCCAACATATGTTAACTTCTCCCCAGTGCCGCGTGGCCGATTGCGATCAGCGAATTGGAGATAACTGTATTGTGCGGCAAGGGAACGTTCGACACCATATTGCCGAAGGTTAACGATTGCCATCGGGGACGAAGCCTACTATCCGGTTAGAGTTCACCGATCGCGTTTTTTGGCAGGCCCGATGGGTTGGCGCCAGATGGCCGCCGAAGCCCCCTCCGGCCCCAGGGTGCGCCTCGCCATGGACGGATATGCCGCTCATCAACGTGACAATACCGACGCGCCCGGCCGAGATCGCTTAGCGTAGCCAGCATCCTCGGCGCGTCGGGCGCCTTCTCGACTGCCGCCGTGGTCAACTCCTGGGGCCTCTACCCGACCTACTGGATCCACGGCGTCGCCACCGGAGTCAATGTAATTTCCGAACGCGTGCTCGACAAAACCGGTGCGGGAACCGACTCCATGGTGATCGCGGCCATCGACTGGGCCATCGCCAACAAGTCTTCTCAAAACATCCGGGTCATCAATCTTTCACTGGGACGGCCGTTCACAACTTCCTGCACCCAGGACCCCCTGTGCCAGGCAGCCGAAGCGGCGTGGAATGCGGGAATCGTGGTGGTCGCCGCGGCGGGCAACTATGGCCGCTCGGGCTATGGAACCGTCATTGCCCCGGGGAACGATCCGAAAGTGATTACTGTCGGCGCCGTAAATACGCGCGACACACCCGTCATTACCGACGATGTGGTGACCAGCTACAGTGGAGATCGGCGTCGTCTGCGCGATGCGCGGCGAACGCGGCAAAACTGACCCCGGCGAGCAGGTCGGCCCGCCAGTGCAACAGAGGCGCGCGCCTTCAGGCCGCATCAAACATAAAACCCAGCGAGCGAGTCTCAAGCCATTACGTCAAACTCAGCTTGTAGACGCGCATGGCATTTTTCCAGAAATACTTCTCCGCTGCCTCTCTCGATTTAGTAGAGAAGAACCGCTTCACAAGCCCCACCTCTTCCGCAATCGTCGCCACGCCATAACTGTTGGGATAGTCGGTCCCAAACATTACGCGATCCTCTCCGAAGGCCCTGAACAAATAATCGAGGCGGGTGCGTAACGGCTCATAATCCCTCACGATCACATTGTCCGTAAGTCGCGGGTGATAGACTTCCGTGAGCTTGACGAAGATGTTCGGCCGATCCGCCATTCCCTTCACTACCGCTTCATACGCCCGCTGGTTCGCCGGCGTCGGATCGAAGGACGGAAGATGGTCCATGATGATGCGAAGGTTGGGGATCGCGTCGGCGAGCTGAACATTGGCCTGCATCAGATCCATGGTGGGATTTGCCGTGTCCAGCGCCAGGTCAGCCTCGGCCAGCAGCTTCAGGTTGGCGACTTGATCGGCTTTAAGCTTCACCTTGCCGTTGTCCGCATCGTAAAACCGGCTGGAGCGAATGGCGCGAAACATCGGATCTTTTCTGAAGTGCGTCACATATCTGCCGAAATCGGATTGCGCTGGATTCAAGGTTCCCGACACGCCCATCATGATCGGGTCTGTTCTGCACTGCTGGAGATACCAGAGGTTGTCGTCGATCCAGGAGCTTGATTCCACCACCACCGCCCCGATAATGCCTGCCGGCCTCGCCTGCGGGCTATACATGGAAGGCAGTGAAGTCTTCGAGATGGCGCGATAAGCCGGCGAACCCATATACCCCGCGCCCGTGGGCACGGTACTGTCGAACAAATGGATATGCGCGTCGATGATGGGAATGTCATCCACGCTCGGCGATTGCGCAAGCCCCCCGCCCGCCGCTATAACCGTGGCAACGGCACCCGTTACAAAGGCGCGCCGGCTCAAAACATCGCCCGCGTCTTCGTCCTTACCTGCTTTGTCCATAAGTCTTCTCCCGGCACGCAGCCTTCAGTGCAAGACGATCTTCTGCACTCGCAGGTTTCCTATCTCGCCCACATAAAGCGTGTTCTCATCGCGGCAGTCGATAGCGTTCACCGTTCCGAACTCCTTCGGCTGCTTGCCGGCCCGGCCGAACTGGCCGACAACCGTTCCGTCCAAATGCATCTTGTAAATCTGGCCATCGCGGTCGATATCGTCGACGGGATTGGAATTCGACACGTAAAGAACCGCATTCGCCCCCTTCGTCATACAGACCGCCTGCGGGCTTCCGACATTGGTCAGGGACTTCCTGAAATTACCTTCGTTGTCGAAGATCTGGATACGTTTGTTCCCGGCATCGGCCACGTAAACGTTCCCCTGTAGATCCACCGCGATCCCGTGCACGCTGGCGAACTCGCCGTTACCGGTCCCTTTGCTGCCCCACGACTTCACAAACTTGCCCTCTTTATCAAACTTCGCAACCCTTGCGTTGCTACCCATACCATCGGCGACGAATATGTTGCCCGCCGCATCCCAGGCGACATCGGAGGGACGGTCGAACAGATCAGTTGGCTGCCCAGCGCCGGGGTTGCCTCCGCGGCCACCGCGGCCTGCTCCACCCCGGCCGCCGGCGGGAACGTTGACGTTCTCCGCCTTGCGCCCGAGCAGCATCAGGATGCGCTGCCCCTGCGGATCGAACTTCATGATCATGTTGGTCATCTCGTCCACTGCCCAGATATTGTCGGCGGGGTCAACCCGAACCTGCGAGGCATCCATGAACCCATACGAATCCTTGCCGATTTCACGCACGAACCTTCCCGTGCGGTCGAACTCGAAAAGGCGCGAACCGCCGTGCGCGAACGGACGCGATGTCCCGATCGTGATGGTCGGATGGCCCGTGCGTGTGTAGACGAAAACGTCGCCGTGCGAATTCGTAGCCACGCCGCCCACTTCGCCCAAGTAAATGTTCGCGGGAAGCTTCAGCGGATTGGGAACGGAATCGAACCTGATCTCCGGGGCATCGCTCTGCGCCACGGCGGCGGATACCGCTATCAGGACCGTGAACGTTGCGCGCATGGGACAGCTCTTGTGTTTCACGCGAATGCTCCTCATTGTGCTTTGCTCCCCCCGCTGGCCGCAACCGGCTTCAGCAGCAGCTTTTGTACACGCCACGACTCGATCTCGCCGACGATAATCTCGTTCGGATTGCGGCAATCCATCATGTGGACCACCTGAAATCCCGGCGCGACCTTGCCGGGACGACCGAATTTTCCGATGACGGTGCCATCCAGCTCGGCTTTATAGATCTCCCCCGTGTTGTCCCACGTGCCCGGCATATTGCCGTTCGGGTTGGAGTTTGAGAAGAAGATGTACTGATGCGGGCCCGATGAAATACAGTCCGTCCAGCCGGTCCCGAGATTCTTGATCTGTCTTAGCGGCTTCAGATCGTTATCGAGCTCCTGGTAGCGGTTGTTGCTGCGGTCCGCCACCCAGACATGACCGTTCCCGTCGACCTGCAGCGCGTGCGGCAGATTGAACTCCCCAGGCCCGCTCCCCGCTTTCTCGCTGCCCGCCTGCGCGATGAAGTGGCCGTTCCTGTCGTACTTCACAACGCGGTTATTGCAATATCCGTCGGATACGAAGATGTCGCCCTGCGGGTCCCAGCCCACATCGGTGGGCCTGCACAGAACGTACTTCTGCGCCGGCGGGTTGGGGCCGACGGGATAGGCCACAGCGCCCAGCACGGCTGGCGGTTTGGTCCCGAGCACCATCAGCACCCTGCCGTCCGGGCCGAACTTGGTGATCATGTTGGCGCCCTCGTCGACGGTCCAGATGTTGTCGTCCTTGTCGACTCGCACGGAATGCGAGAATTCGAATCCGTAGTAGCCGCTGCCGATTTCCCTAACGAAGTTACCAGTCTGATCGAACTCGAACAGGCGCGTATTGGCGCTGCGGTGAAATACGAAAATGTGGCCCTTCGAGTTGGTGGCCACCGCCACTGATTCGCCGAGAATCTCACCCGGCGGAGGCTTCAGAAAATTCGGCACCGTCGTGAAGGGAATCTCGGGAACACCCGAGATGGTTGCCTTCTGCTGCGCAAACGAGAGCCCGGCGAGAAGCGTCGCCACGGCTGCTGACAACATCAGAACCCGTTTCATAAAAGTCTCCTGCGATACTCGGTCTTCTATTCTATTGCAACTCGGTAATCAGCTGGCCAGGTTCAGCAATCGGTGGGAATTGGTCCAGACGATCTTCCTGAAAACATCTGGGGAAGCCGGTCACTCAGCGGTTTCAGCGACACCTGTCCCGCGTCGTGTCCGAGCATTGGGACCAGATCGCATCCATTCTGGATGATTCCCAGGACTCGCTCGAAGACGACCGTTCGACGGGCGTTAACGACAGATATCGGTAGGTTTTTCTCGATAGCGCTCGATACTGCTCCAGATCGGCGCGGCCCATTCTTCGTCTTCCGGAGTTGCTTGAACGGACGTTGTGGGTTTTCCTTATTCAAGCAGAACCGGGACTTATCAGTATTGTTCGACAGTTCAGTAGTCAGTGTGGCAGCGTTTTCTGCCGCCAAATTCGATATCTGTCTTGTGTCTGCGTGACCGGTAATCCAGTAGTTTCAGGGAAGCTCGGTCGTAGTTGAATTCTGTGGGCGTCTTCTCGCCGCGAATGGTCAGGATTGCATCTTGCGTTTCGGAAACAGCCTGATGAACCTGAGGAAAAATTCCACTATCGGCCCCATCAACGGAGGGACGGGAATCGTGATTGGAACGAAAGGAATGCATCGGAAGGTGCATCTGCAAATCGACCAGGACCGGCTCGGCTCGCTTCGTCTCCATTCTGCCCAGAGCCCGCACTGCCGCGAGAGCAAGCGCGCCCAGATTACGATTACAATTCTCAGAATTGTTCGATGCCACCCACGGCTTTCTCAGCGAATCCACAAATGCATTCAGGATCTCTATTAATGCGGCGGCCGCCCGGGACTCGTGCAAGTAATCTAATGCTTCGACAACACCGACCAGCGAGTACGTCTCGTAAAGATAGTGCTCCGCAATGATCCGCACCAGGGCGGCGCGTGCTTCCGTGCCGCCACTTAGGCACAGCCCACTTAAGTGAGGGCGACTTACGCTGAAGAAGCCTTCATGAAATCGGACCGTTCCCGATTCGATTACAGCCGCGACCCCTTCGGGGATGTTCAGCCTTCCCAGTGCTTCCGCTATCGCTTCGAATTCGTACTCTGTTGAGTCTGGACGATCATTCTTGTGGCCGTTCAGCGCTCTGAGGGCCTCGATGAGAGGGGCGACAGTTTCTGTTCGGCCTATATCTCCCAATGCACGGGCGGCAGCCTCTCGAACTTCGGACTGGCGGTCATTGAGCAGTCGAAGCAACTCCGGAACAGCATTCGGCGTTCTAAGCGCACCAAGTGCAGCCGCTGCTTCGTCGCGAATTCGTCCGCGCCAGTGTCTGGTGGCCCGGATCAAGGTTTGGGTGTCCTCTCTGGTCACGAGATCGCTAACATCCGGTCTAAGAAGCATCATATAGATTGCTCGACAGTTCAGGTTCGATCTTCTGCCCAATCCGGGCTCCTGCGCAACCTGCCCATACGACATTCGCGGTTGAACAGGCGGAGTTTGTTCTCTTAGGCAGCGGCCAGGTACCAATAAGGGCACCAGCGATTCAAGTCTAAGGTCGCGGAGCCTGGTAGTACAAGATTGCCGACGGATGTAGCCTCAATCCACGATGTCCGGCGTCGTGGCGTGCGGTCTGGAATACGCCCTCTGATCGCAGCCTCGCCCGAACGATATCAACGAATGGGCGTGACTGAGCCAATGCGTGCTCACGTCGGCGGCTATCCCGGCCCGTTGGCTGGCATCCCGAACGATCCGCGTCACGCGCGAACGCTCCAGCGGCTTTCCCGAACGTGACGCGAAGACTGGCGCGTCCGTGCCCGCTATGCCCTTCAGGGACGCGAACTGGCCCACAGGCCGGGTGGCAGCGCGACGACGCGCGTACGCCCGCCTTGCCGTGAATCAGGATCCGGCCGCCGTCGGCGCGAGTCTGGAGATTGCGCCAGCGCAGGTTACACGCTTCAGAAACCCGCAGCCCGGCGGCGTAGAGGACCGCTAGCAGCACCCGGTGGCGCTCCGCCGGCTCCAGGGCAATCATCCTGCGGACATCCTCCTGCGGGATTATGCGCTCGGAGAGCGCTGGCTCCGGGCGGGGTAGTTCCAACCCGGCTGCGGCGTTCCGGCAGTACCCGATCCTTTCCGCGAACCGGAAGAAGCTGCGGCTGGCGGCGAGCGTTCGCCCCTGCGAGATCGGCGCAAGTCCCGACCCGGCCAGTGCTTCCGCGAAACGCTCCAGATCGAGAGCGCTGGTTTCTATAAGAGCCCGGCCCGTCGAGCGCAGGAGCCGACTGATGTCGCGGCGGTACACGCTGCGGGTAAGCGGGCTCCGCTGGCGGTTAAGCCAAAGCTCGGTTACATCGGCGTCGCTGAGTATTTCAGAGGCCTGGGGCGTGATGGTCTCCATAACTGTTCTTATGTAGCGTTGGGGCATGACACACATTCGCTCTGAAAGGCACGAAAAGCCTGTGGTTTCGGGGGGGATTACAGGTGGGATCGCTGATCCAGGATTTTGCTATTGTGACGTTGCATGGCCAAACCGGAACACCTCGCCAAGCTCAAGGACGGCGTCGCGGCCCGGAATCAGTGGCGTGCTGAGAATCCCGATGCGAGGGTTGACCTCGCTGATGAGAACCTTAGCGGATTTGATCTGAGCGAGTCCGACTTCAAACGAGTTGATCGTCATGGTTCCGACTCGCGGGGGCGAATGTCTCTCGCGCGGCGTTAAATGAAGCAAACCTGACGATGACGAAATTCGGCGGAGCAGACTTACACCGTGCAGCCTTGGGAGCTGCAACAATGATCGTTACCAATTTCGATTAGGCGGAAACATCAAAAGCGCGGAAGCGGGAACTGCGCGAAGGCCAACAGATGTTGTTCCCTGTCCGCTTAGTCGATTTCGAGACGCTCCGCGACTGGGCGTGCTTCGACGCCGACAGCCGGCCTTTCATCCTGGCATTCAATTCGGCGGCGACCTGCTTCGCTTCGGTGAGCGATTCGAACTCCCGGATCTCGCCGTTAAATTTAAGCCACGATTGGCGGGCGCCCCCGCCGCTGACCGATGCCATGATCCGAATCATGCGGGGCTCCCGTTGGCTATTTCGGCGGGCGTCGCGCATTCGGCGCATACCTTTTCCCCGGCGGATTCGTCAGATCCGCGTCGCGCTTCCCGCAGCGCTGGCATTTGGCGAATGGCTCACGCTGGCGGGTTGCCCCCGACACGTGCGCCATCTGAAAGCGGACAATCTGTTGGGAGATGTTGCCGAGACCCCCACGAAGCTGGTGCCGTAGTCCGGACCGGGTCTGAGAAGAACAATTATTTAGTGATGATGTCGGGTTAGTCGGGTTTCTGCGGTCGACCTGTTTTCGGCCTACCTTCGACGGACCGCAAACACAGATGACAAAGCTCAACCCGGGCCCGATCCTGAATAATCCCACAAGCAACTTATACTAATGCGCTTACAGATTTAACACTGTAGAGAGCCGAACACGCCAGCACCAGAGATCTGAGGACATCTGTGGCAGCCGGTCGGGATCGCTTCCGAATTGTTGCGCGGTGCCCCCCGCGCCCTTGACAGGCAGCGCATAAAAGATGCATTCTGAATACATCTTTATGAGCGCCACTCAATCTCTCTACGAACAAATCGGCGGTGAAGCGGCGGTTAACGCCGCGGTCGACGTCTTCTATCGGAAGGTACTTGCGGACGACCGCATCAGCAGGTTCTTCGATGATGTCGACATGGACCGCCAGATCGCGAAGCAAAAGGGTTTTCTGACCATGGCGTTCGGCGGCCCTGTCGCCTACACCGGGAAGGACATGCGGACAGGTCATGCGCGCCTGGTTGCGATGGGCCTGAACGATTCGCATTTCGACGCGGTGGTGGAACTGCTCGGCCGGAGCCTTGCGGAACTGAACGTGCCCGCGAACTTGATCGCGCAGGTTGCCGCGATCGCCGAATCCACTCGCGCCGACGTTCTGAACCGCTGAAGAGCTCATGCCCGCGATTTCTTTTGAGGGGCGTTCGTACCCCGTCGCCGCTGAGCAATCGGCGCTGGACGCCCTGCTTGCGGGCGGCGTAGAGGCGGCGCATTCCTGTAAGGCCGGTACCTGCGGCTCTTGCATGATGCGCGCCGTAGAAGGAGCGCTGCCGGAGAAAGCGCAGGCCGGGCTCAAAGCTTCATGGAAAGCGCAAGGTTATTTCCTGCCCTGCGTCTGCCTGCCGGACGCGGACCTTTCCGTTGCCAAAGTGGGATCGGATGCTCGATGGGGCGCGGCAATCACGGCGCTTGAACGGCTCAGTTCGGACGTACTCGGTGTAAGGCTCACATGCGACACCGTAATCAATTTCCGGGCCGGGCAATACATCACGCTGCTGCTCGGAGGAGTACTGGCGAGGAGTTACTCGATTGCCAGTTTGCCGGGTGGGCTCGACATCGAAATCCATGTGCGGCGCATCGCCGGGGGGAAGATGAGCGGGTGGCTTCACGACACGGCGAAGGTTAGCGACAGAGTTCAAATCCAGGGGCCTTCGGGCGATTGTTTTTACCTGCCGGGGAACCCGGACCAACCGCTCCTCCTTGCCGGCACGGGAACTGGGCTCGCGCCACTTTACGGAATTCTGCTTGACGCTTTGCGGGAGGGCCATAAGGGTCCGATTTCGCTTTTTCACGGTGCGGTGGACGAGGGCGGTCTGTATCTGCGGGACGAACTTCGGGATCTTGCGGCCCGCTACACAAATCTGGAATACACACCTTGCCTTCTGCGGGAAACCGATGGCTCGATGGCTTGCGGGTCGATCGAGCAGGTGGTATTGCGGCGCCTGC
The DNA here is from genome assembly GCA_963719785.1 of Terriglobia bacterium. Classification (GTDB taxonomy): domain Bacteria; phylum Acidobacteriota; class Terriglobia; order Bryobacterales; family Bryobacteraceae; genus BOG-234. The sequence continues at coordinate 458,947 of CAVRCX010000007.1, read as the reverse complement.
CGAAATTGACGGGATGGCGAGCTTTTGTATGCGGCGACCCGGTCATCGTCAATCTGCTTCGAAAAAAGATCTTTCTGGCGGGAGCGGCATCGCGCGATATATACGGGGATGCCTTCGTACCCTCGGCTTTAACATAATTCCATGCAGTTGAGCTTACATGCCGATTACTCGCTTCGCGTCCTGGTATATCTGGGCGCCCATCCGAATCGCGTAGTCACAACGACGGAGATCAGCGAAGCGTATCGCATTTCAAAGCATCACCTGGTGCGCGTGGTCCAGACGCTGGCGGAACACGAATACGTTCAAATTCATGCCGGACGTTCCGGAGGCATTACGCTGAATCGCGAACCGCTTCTGATCCGTCTGGGTGAAGTGGTTCGGATCGCTGAGCCCAACATGCGGTTGGTGGAATGCTTCGACCGCAAAACGAATACCTGCAAAATTGCACCGGTTTGTGCGCTGAAAGGAATGCTGAAGGAAGCGCTCGATGCGTTTATCGCGTCGCTGAACCGCTATACGCTTGCGGACATTCTCGGTCATGGCGGGCAACAGAAACTGGCGAAGATATTCGCGGCAGCCGGCTGAGCGGGATTTCGCACCGCCGGCTTCGTAATCCTCGCAACCCTGCTACGCCCTCTGGGCGGATGGCTCGCCGACCGCATCGGCGCCGCGCGAGTGCTCTCCGCCGTCTTCTCCATGGTGATTCCCTTCGCCCTGCTGCTGGCATGGCGGTCCTGATGGGACTCGGCAACGGCGCTGTCTTCAAGCTCGTGCCTCAGTACTTCCCCGGAGAAACCGGCACCGTCACCGGACTCGTCGGCGCAATGGGCGGGCTGGGCGGCTTTTTTCCCCCGCTGCTGCTCGGCTTCTTCCGCGACCATATGGGGACGGTCTGGCCAGGATTTTTCTTACTGGCGCTGCTGTCCCTGCTCCTCTGGCTTGTGAACGCACGAGTTTTCGTTCCTCGCCAGGACGCTCTCGAAATTAAGGTTCCCGAACATCTCCGGCGCACGGCGGACCAGGTGCGTGCCGGGGTGTGGGCGACTCTGTTCACCCTGCTGCTGATCGCGGCCATCGTGGTCGGTTCACGCAATCTGCAGAACTTCGACCCCGCTCTGGTGATCTACACCTTCGCGATTATCTTCGCCACCTGGAGCGTGGGTCCACGTGATATCGGACCCGAAAGAGTCGAACATCTGGAAGAACGGCTCCTGGTAAATGGATGGAACTTGGTGATCAGCAGAACTCTGATCGGCCCCGATCCGCCCAGCCCGCCGGGGGAGCTTGCGCAATCAGAGGCAGTGCCGATGCCGCCGCCGCTGCGTCGATGATGTGACGCCGTGAAATATTCTGCCCGGCGGGTTGATTCGTTGTTTTCTTCATCCGGTTTCGTCTCCTGCGCGATATCGAATTGGTTCGACCTTATCGTATAGCGCGACCGGCGCTGGCCACCGGGGCTTTACGCGATTTTATGCAAACTTACCAAGGGGAACCAGCGGTTGCGGCGCGGAGTCCATGGCATCATGTCCCTCGCCCAGGATTTCCGCTTCGGCGCCCGCATGCTCATCAGGAGCCCGGGCTTCGCTGTCGTCGCCACCGTCACCCTGGCACTCGGCATCGGCGCCAACACCGCCATCTTCAGCTACTTCGACAGCGTCCTGCTCAAGCCGCTGCCGTATGCGCATCCCGAACGCATCTGCATGGTCTGGGAGAAGCCTCCCGGAGGCGGGCGCAACGGCATCTCGACGCTGAACTACCTCGACTGGGCCAGCCAGAATAAGGTCTTTGACCATATCGCCGCCCAGCGTGGCGATTCGGTGACGATGACCGGCCTCGACAAACCAGTCCAACTGCATGCGGCCAGGGTCTCCGCCGGGTATTTCGAAATCTTCGGCATCCGCCCGGTGCTCGGACGCACTTTCGTGGACGGCGAGGATCAGGCGGACAAGCCACACGTCGCCGTCCTCAGCAACCGGCTATGGAAGAACCAGTTCGGCGCGGCGAAGGATATCGTGGGCCGCAAAGTGATTCTCGATGCGGAGCCGTTCACCATCATCGGCGTTCTGCCCGCCGAGAGCCCTTTCGACCGCCAATTCAGCGACCTCTGGACGCCTTTCGTGTTCGAAGCGAAGGATATGACGCGCAATTTCCATTGGTTCGTCGCTTTCGCGCGGCTGAAGCCAGGGGTGACGCTCGACCAGGCACGGGCGCAGATGAACATAATCGGCGAGCGCATCGCGCAACTCTATCCGGATTCCAATAAGGGTTGGGGCGTGGCCGTGGACCGGCTCGCCGACCGCATCGTGGGCGACCAGTTGCGCCAGTCTCTCTATATCCTGCTGGGAACGGTGGGCGCGGTGCTGCTGATCGGCTGCGCCAACCTGGCTAATCTGACCCTGGCACGCGGTACATCGCGCGAGCGGGAGGTGGCGATCCGAGCGTCGCGGGGCGCAGGCCGATGGCGGTTGATGCGCCAGTTTCTGACCGAGAACATCCTGCTGTCACTGCTGGGCGGTGCGCTGGGACTCGCCCTGGGATTCGCCATGGTGGCGGTCCTGAAGGCCATCACACCGCCATTCGTGCTGCCTGTCGAAACCAGTGTCGGCATCGATCTGCGTGTGCTTCTGTTCACCCTGGCGATTTCGGTATTCACGGGGATTGTCTTCGGACTCGCCCCGGCACTGCAGGCCGCCAACCCGAAGCTCGCAGAATCAATGAAGGAAGGAGGCCGCGGCACCACCACCGGAGGCGCGCGCGGGCGTTTGCGCAACGCCCTGGTAATTACCGAGATTGCGCTGGCCTTCATTCTGCTGACCGGCGCCGGATTGCTGATGCGCAGTTTCGACCGGCTTGTGAACGTCCGCGCCGGATTCGATACCACCAATGTCTTGACCATGAGCCTGCCACTCTCGTCCACGAAGATCAAAGATGCCGACCAGGCCGCGCTGTTTACCGAGCGGGTGATGGACGCCACAGCGGCGTTGCCAGGTATTCGCGAGGTAGCGATAACCTCCGCATTGCCCTTGCGCGGCTGGCGCTATGGGATGCCGTTTCAAATCGCCGGTAAGCCGTTCAAAGATCGCGCCAATCGGCAGGCCTGCGCGTTCAAGATGGTGAGCCCTTCGTATTTTCATTCGCTCCGCATTACGCTGACCCAGGGGCGTGGCCTGAACCAACGCGATCGCCCGGGCGCGCCACCCGTCGCCGTAATCAACGAGACCATGGCAAAGAAGTTTTTCAAGGGCGAGAATCCTGTCGGGCAGCGCATCCAGGTGCAGCAGATCGTCTACGGCAAACCCAATCTGGGGCCGGAGATCCCATGGGAAATTGTGGGCGTGATCGCCGATGAAAAGCTCAACGGTCTGGACGACGACCGGAGTTCAGCCATGTATGTTCCCTACAGCCAGAGCCCCAGCCAGTACGTGAGCCTGATCGTTAAAGGCGAGACCAATCCGGAAACGATGCAGCAGGCGATCATCCACGCGGTCCAGCAGATCGATCGGGATGAGCCGCTGCCGGATATCGAAACGCTGGAGCGGATCAAGACCGAGTCCGTCGGGCCAACCCGTTTGCGCACCGGGTTGATGGCCGTGTTCGCAGGGGTCGCGATGCTGCTGGCGGCCATCGGGATCTATGGCGTGATCAGCTACTCGGTGGCGCAGCGGACGCACGAAATGGGATTACGTTCAGCCCTGGGCGCGACTACGGGCGCGATTCTGCGCCTGGTGATCGGCGGCGGCATGACGCTGGTTGCGGTGGGTCTGGCGATTGGCCTCGTGGGCGCGCTGGCGTTGACGCGCACTATGAAGAGCCTGCTGTTCGGCGTCAGCGCGGGCGATCCTTTCACCATGTGCGCGGTGGCCCTGGGCCTGATCCTGGTAGCCGCGCTGGCCTGCTATATCCCCGCACGGCGCGCCACCAAAGTGGATCCCATGGTGGCGCTGCGCTACGAGTGATACCGATGGGCTGCGATGAGCGCCTGGCCCAGCGCCAGTCCGCCATCGTTGGTCGGGACCTGGTGGTGGGTGAAAACGTCGAAGCCTTGCTCGCGCAGCAGGGCAGTCGTGTGGCTGAGCAGGCGGAGGTTTTGAAACGTGCCGCCACTCAGGCAGACACGGGTAAATCCATGCGAGCTGCGCATGCGTTCGCAGCAGGCGGCGATTACATGCGCCATGGTCAGGTGAAAGCGCGCCGAAATTTCTCCAGTCGACACGCCGCCGGTAACATCATGGACAATCGCCTCGATCGTCGTACGCAGATCCACCTGAAACGGCGCGCCACCTTCAATCGCAAACGAATAGACTCCGGAGCAGTCTGACGCGGCGGCTTCGAGTTCAATCGCCGCCTGTCCCTCGTAGCTCGTTTCATGCCGGATGCCCAGCAGCGACGACACGGCATCGAACAATCGCCCACACGACGATGTCGCGACGGTCTGGATACCGCGCGCAATCATCGCTTCCACCACCCGCAGATGCTTCGCCGGGACGTCGCGAAAAAGCGCCAGCGGCAGCTTCGACGCGTCTTCGCCGAACGCATCCCGCAGATACGCCAACGCACTCCGCCACGGCTGCCGCACCGCGCTGTCGCCGCCCGCCAGAGGCACGTAGCGCAAATGCCCGCAGCGCTCGAAATCCAGAAAATCGGCAACCAGAAATTCGCCGCCCCAGATCTTGCCGTCCATCCCATACCCCGTGCCATCGAGCGCCACCCCGACCACCTTACCCTCGATTCCGTTATCGCCCATGCAGCTGGCAATGTGCGCATGGTGATGCTGCACGCCGATCGCGGGCAGGCCGGATTCATTGAGGGCAAAGCGGGTGCTCAGATAACCGGGATGCAGATCGTGCGCCACCGCCACCGGCGTCACGCGGAAAAAGCGCCGCAGATGCTCCAGCGTTTCGCGGAAAAACTCCATCGTTTCGAGATTCTCCAGATCCCCGATATGCTGGCTCAGAATCGCATACGGCTCTTTGATCAGGCAGAACGTGTTCTTCAATTCGCCCCCGCAAGCCAGCACTTCAGGCAGCGCTTTTGCGCCCGGTACAGCGAGCGCAATCGGATCGGGCGCATAACCTCGCGAGCGCCGCACCGGATATTCGCGTCCCTCGAAAATCTGCAAGACCGAATCGTCGACGCGCGTCCGTATGGCCCGGTTGTGCAGCAGAAAATAATCGGCCAGCGTGTGCAGCCGCGCCCAGGCTTCTTCGTTACGGCTGACGATCGGCTCTTCGCTCATATTGCCGCTCGTCATCACCAAAGCCTCAAGCGATTCATCGAATAACAGGTGATGGAGCGGAGTGTAGGGCAGCATCGCACCAAGCCGCGAATTTCCCGGCGCGACACTCTGCGCGATCGCCGAATCCGCCCGGCGCGCCAGCAGAACAATGGGACGGCGCGGGCCTTCGAGCAGCGCACGATCCGCCGCCGTCACCATGCAAAAGCGCTCGGCAGCTTCGAGGGAGCGCACCATAATCGCGAAGGCCTTCCCGCTGCGGCGTTTGCGTTCGCGCAGATGGCTTACAGCAAGCTCGTTCGCAGCATCGCAGGCAATGTGGAATCCGCCCAGTCCCTTGATCGCCATAATCCGGCCCTCGCGCAGCAACTGCCGCGCACGCCCGAGAATCGCCATGCTCTCATGACCCGCCGCGAACACAGGAGCAGCCCCCGACGCAAGCTCTTCACCCGCCAGCAGCGCCAGCGAAGGCCCGCAATCCGGACAAGCATTGGGCTCCGCATGAAAGCGCCGGTTTAGTGGATCTTCATACTCCGCCTGGCAGCGCGCGCACATGCCGAACTCCACCATGGTGGTGTTCAAGCGGTCATACGGAACATCGCGAATGATGGTGTAGCGGGGCCCGCAATTGGTGCAGTTGGTGAACGGATATCCGTAACGGCGATTCTCCGGCGAGGTGAAATCGGTCGTGCAATCAACGCAGGTGGCCACATCGGGGGGAACCAGCGCGAACCGGCCATCGACAGCCACGCTGTGCTGAATGACAAAATCCAAGTCGCCCAGCGGAGCATGATCGGTAATCAGGAATTGATCGATCCTCGCTAGCGGAGGCAGTTCCGTTCTGAGGATCGTAAGAAACTGCCCGACGTCGCCGCCCTCGGCTTCAATCACCACGCCGTCCGACGAATTCAGCACCCACCCGCGCACATCGCAGCGTTTGGCTATGCGATAAACGAACGGCCGGAATCCAACGCCCTGCACGATGCCCCGGACTTCGATCCGTTTACGAACGCCACTCACCCCTCAATGGTTCCACAACACATGTGGAACAGGCGCTTCCGCCTGTTCATCGGGGGTTGACACTCATCCATGGGCTTTGGCGCGCTCTACCAACCGCATGCGCATGGCGTCCAGCCGCTCCGTAACAATTTCGAGCAGCCGTTTCATCAATGCGTACCCCAGCGCCGGATCGCTCTCGCAAGCCTCCCTGATCTGTTCGGCGGGAAAAGCGACCGTAGCGAGCGGAGTGACGGCGCGTGCTTGAAAATGGGTTACCGCATCGGACCCCAAAGCCGACCAGCCCATGGCATCGCCGGCATGCAGCGTTTGAATCTCCACCGGCCAGGCCCCGTTGCCCTGTTCCAGAACCACATCGCCCGAAACGATCAAATGCAGGAACAAAGATTTCTCGCCCGCGTGGAACACAATCTCGCCTGCCGCAAAACGCTGCTCCTGCGCCAGCGGAAGCAGCTTGCGCAGTTGTTCCGGACCCAACTCGCTCAACAGCCGGTACGCCCGCAGACTGTCGAGATCCGGCTTGTCCTCTCCACCTTGCGTCGCGGCACCGGATTCGATGACAGCGCCTGTTATCGTGACGCGCTCCGTGGCGAATCCCGCGTGAAAGCGAACATAATCGCCCGCGCGCGCTTCCGGAACCAGGTAGAGATAAACCGGCCGCCGTTTGCCATCGAACTCCACCAGGCCGATCCGGTTATTCCCCTCGCTGTACTCCTCGAGAATCTTGCCCAACAACGGTGAGATCATCGCCTTCCTTCCAGGATTTGAGCTGCGAGATTACGCACTCGACCAGCGGCGCCAATGCTCGGTGCACCGCAGGCGTTAACTCCGCGCTCCACTCTGTCGATTCAGGCTGCACGCCCAGTACCACAATTTCCTCGGGCGAATCGCCAAGCAGTTGCAGCGCCACCATCAGATCCGCGAACCCCAATTGATGCACCGAAGCTTTTCCCGGCAGACCCTTCAGCGCCTTGCCTTCGAAGCGCAGCAGCGTTCCCCCCGGCTCCCCCGCATCAATGGCATCGATCACCAACAATCGCTGCAGGCCTGAAAGATGGTGCAGCAGACCGAGCCCCTGTGTCCCCCCATCGAGCAGCTTGACGTCATGGGGAAAGCGTGGATCCTGTTGCAACCTGCTGATAGCATGCACGCCGAAACCGTCGTCCGCGTGCACTAGATTGCCCAGCCCCAGCACCAGAGTTTCCGTCATATCGATTTCCTCAGTTCGTCTGCCGCCATCTGTGCAGACTCTATCCCAACCTCGCTCAGATCGTCATCGAACCGGAAATCGCGCGCTGGGATCCTGCACATCAACGCCTCGCCCGTGAACCCGAACAGTGCCCGCGCAAGGGCCACAATCTCCGCTGGCTCGGTGACATGCGTGAGCGGCGAACGTGGCGCCCATGCGCCAATAGGCTCAACTGCCGGACGCAATGACGCAGCATCCGCATCCACAAACACCACCACGTCGAAGCCCGCCATCTCCGCCGCCAGCTCCGGCGTCAACTGGTGAACCGACCGCACTTCACGCTCCGCGGCCGCCGGCAGTAGTTCCAGCACGCGATGCGCCACGCCGTCGTCGCACCGCAGAGTATTGCCGCAGGATATGAACAAACTCCGCATCACGTGGGGCAGGTTGTCAACCTGCGGCCGATTGGCAATCGGCCTCCCAGGGCGTGAGTGCCCGCACTAACAAGGTTTTTCCGCGCACTCATCGGGCCATTTGTCCCAGTACGGTTCCGTCGCGCGCCAACCACTCCACCACCAGAGGCATCTGCCCGAACGCGTGCGTCGAACACGAAAGACAAGGATCGTAACACCGGATCGCCGCCTCCACGCGATTCAAAATCCCCTCGTCCGGCCGCGCGCCCAAAGCCACGCCCTTGAAAAAATGCCGCGCCGTCTGCCCTACCGACAGATTCATCGCCTGGCTGTTTTGCCCCGTTGCAATCAGCAAATTGGCTCGCGTCATCAAACCATTCGCATCCACCCAATAATGGTGGAACAAAGTGCCCCGCGGCGCTTCGCAGGACCCAATCCCTTCCCGCCGGTTGAGCGCCGCCCGCGCGTGAATCGATTCCTCGAACAAAGCCGGGTCGCTCATCAATTCTTCGATCCGCTCCACCGAGTGCAGCATCTCGATCAAGCGCGCCAAATGATAATGGAAAGCCTCGCAAACCGCGCCGTCTCCACGCTGTTTAAACTCCCGCAGCTCGCGATCGGCCCGCTCCGTACCGGCGAATCGAGCCACATTGAGGCGCGCCAAAGGCCCCACCCGGTAGTACCCGCCCGGATATCCCAGCGGCCGGTAGAAAGGAAATTTGACGAATGAAGAATCCTCGCTGGCCTCGCCCAGATACGTGTAGTAACGCGTGGGATCCAGGCTCTCCGTCACCACGTTGCCCGCCCCATCGATAATCTTGATCACGCCGTCGTAAAACTCGAGCCCACCCTCCCGGCTCACCGTGGCCAGAAAGAGCGAGGGAAAATTCCCCATACACGCAATCTCTTCGCGGAACCCATCGAGCAAAGGCTTCAAGCGATCGAGCGCCATCGTCACCGACCCCATCGCCTCCGGAATCCACGAAAGAATCTCATCCCGCTGCCCCGTCGTGAAGCGCGCATGAACGCCGCCCGGCCCGCTGCACGCCGGATGGACGCTCTTCCCGCCCACCAGTTCGATTACCCGCTGACCGAACTGCCGCAGCCGGATGCCCCGCCGCAGAAAATCCGCATGGTTTTCCAGCAGTCCGAAGATGTTGCGTTTCGCCGGAGGCGCGTCCATCCCCAGCAGCAAATCGGGCGCCGACAGATGGAAAAAGCTCAGCGCATGCGATTGCAGAATCTGCGCATAGTTGACGAGGCGCCGCTGCTTTTCCGCCGCCGGAGGAATCTCCACGCCCAGCAGCATGTCGCCCGCTTTGGAACTCGCCAGAATATGGCTCACCGGGCAAATGCCGCACACCCGCGACATCAGGCCCGGCATCTCCGCGAACGGCCGACCTTCGCACAGTTTCTCGAAGCCGCGAAATTCCGTGATGTGAAACTGCGCCGATTCCACCTCGCCGGCGTCGTTGAGGTGGATCGAAATCTTCGCGTGCCCCTCGATGCGGGTCACCGGCTGAATCATCACGCGGTTGCTCACGTTCCGAACTTCCTTCCTTCCACCGGCGGCGTACGGCCCGCCAGCAGATCCGTCACGAAAGCGAAAATGGCATCCGCCGAGGGCGGGCAGCCGGGCAGGAAATAATCCACCGGAACCACGTCGTGTATGCGCAGCACGCGGTCGAGCAGCCGCGGAATAATATCGTTGCCGGTCGGCATTCCGATCACCACATCTGTATCCCTGTACGACCGATTCAGCACATCCTCCAGCGAGAACAAATTGCGCAAAGCCGTCACGTTCCCGGTGACCGCGCAATCGCCGAAGGCCACCAGAATCCGCGTGCGCTGCCGGATGCGGCGAATCTCGCGCAGATGATCTTCGTTCGCCACCGCGCCTTCGACCAGGGTGATATCGACGTGCTCGGGAAACTCCTTGACATCCGCGATGGGCGTGTAGCAAACGTCGGCGATCCCCGCCAGATCGATCAGCCGCTCGTCCAGATCGAGAAAGGACATATGGCAGCCCGAACACCCGCCCAGCCATGCCGTAGCCAGCCGCGGACGCCGGCTTACGCTATCCACAATTTCTCCTTCCTCGCAGTCACGATGTATTTCAGAAAGTGGCGATCCTTGCGCATCTCGGCCACCGTCTTCCCCTTCAGGAACAACGCGCCGGTGGGGCAAACCTGTACGCATTTGCCGCAGCCTGTGCAGGTATCGGAATCGCCCCACGGCTCGCCCAGGTCCGTGATCACCAGGCAATCGCGGCCCCGGCCCTGCACATCCCAGGTGTGCGCGCCTTCCACTTCGTCGCAGATGCGCACACAGCGTGTGCACAGAACGCATCGGTTATGGTCCACCCCGAAGCGTTCATGGCTGATGTCGACCGCGAGGTGCGGATACTGCGGCGCGAGACGGATGTGGTCCACGCCCAGATTCGCTGCCAGATCCTGCAGCTCGCAAGCGCCGTTCATCACGCAGACCGCGCACACGTGATTACGCTCGGCAAAGAGCAATTCCACAATGAGTTTCCGCTGCGCCCGGAGAGCCGGAGTTTCCGTCCGGACCACCATGCCCTCCAGCGCCTGCGTGATGCAGGAAGCATGCAGCTTTTGCTGGCCTTCAATTTCGACGAGGCAGAGACGGCAAGCTCCGGGGCTCGAAAGTTCGCCGATATGGCACAGCCGTGGAATGTGAATTCCGCTGTCCCACGCGGCGGAGAAAATGGTCTGCCCTTCGAGCGCCGTGATCATCCGGCCGTCCACTTCCAGTGTTCTGACGCTCATAGTGAATGGCCTCCGGTCGAGAGCCGCGGGCAGATCGGAAATCCGCCCCACCGCACGCTCATAGCAGATTCACCCCAGTTGCCTGGTGGGGCAGGTTTCCGACCTGCCCGCCTTCCTTCATCCGGCAATGTCCCGCCGGACAACGATGCTCCCGCACATGCGCCTCATACTCTCCGCGAAAATGCCGCAGCGTACTCAACACCGGATTCGGCGCCGCCATCCCCAATCCGCAAAGGCTCGCCGACCGCAGCAGCCCCGACAACTCTTCGAGCATTCCGAAATCCGCCTCCGCCCCCTCGCCCCGCGTAATGCGCGCCAGGATCTCATGCATCTGCACCGTACCCGCCCGGCACGGAATGCATTTCCCACACGATTCGTCGCGGCAGAATTCCATGAAAAACCGCGCAATATCCACCATGCACGACGACGTATCCATCACAATCAAACCGCCCGATCCCATAATGGCGCCGATCTTCTGCAGCGAATCGTAATCCATCGGCAAATCCAGATAAGCCGCCGGAATGCACCCACCCGCCGGCCCGCCCGTCTGCGCCGCCTTGAATTCATACCCTGCCGGAACGCCGCCGCCGAAATCGTAAAGAATGCTGCGCAAAGGCGTGCCGATCGGAACCTCCACCAAACCCGCGCGCACCACCCGCCCTACCAGAGCGAACACCTTCGTCCCTGGGCTCGAAGGCGACCCGATCGACGAAAACCAGGCCCCGCCTTTCTCGATAATGGTCGGAATATTGGCGAACGTCTCCACGTTATTGATCAACGTAGGCGCATTCCACAACCCACGCTCCGGTGGATAAGGCGGCCGCGGAATCGGTTGCCCGCGCTTGCCCTCGATCGAAGCCAGCAGCGCCGTTTCCTCGCCGCAAACGTAAGCCCCCGCGCCAATGCGCAGATCGATGCGGAAATTAAATCCACTCTCGAAAATCCGGTCGCCCGAAAGCCCTTCGCGCCGCGCCTGTTCGAGAGCCGTCCGTAAACGCGCGATTGCCAGAGGAGATTCGCCGCGCGCATAAATATAACCCTGCTGCGCCCCCACCGCGCGTCCCGCAATGGCCATGCCCTCAAGCACACGATGCGGATCGCCTTCGAGAACGCTGCGATTCATGAATGCGCCCGGATCGCCCTCGTCCGCATTGCACACCACATATTTCACCGGCGCACGCTGCCGCGCTACCAGTTCCCACTTCAGACCGGCCGGATATCCCGCGCCGCCGCGTCCGCGTAAACCACTGCGCCGCACTTCGGCGATAATCTCGTCCGGCGTCATCTCCGTCGCCGCGCGCAACAGCGATTGATACCCGCCCTCAGCAATGTAATCCGTAATGCGCTCGGGATCGGTATGGCCGGAATTGGCCAGAATCAAACGATGCTGTCCGGCATAGAACGGATGGTCCGGCTTAACAGTGCGCCGCGCGAGATACACCGTAGCCGCGCCGCTCACGATCGCCCCCGCATCCGCCGGAGTCACGTTGGTATAGATGGCGTCGGCCGCCGAACTGCGCACCAGCGGCCCCTCGCAACAGAGTCCCATGCAGCCCGTGCCCGAGACCTCGATCTCGGCACCCCGGCCCTGCTGTTCCACTTCGTGTTCGATGGCGCGGCGCACCGCCGCGGCTCCTCCCGAAAGGCAGCCCGCCACAGTGCAGCAGAGGATGCGGTCCTTGAGACCCGCTGCGCGCTGCTGTTCAGCCCGCTGTATCTGGAATAGTGTTTCGGGAGTCATAGGCGTCTTCGAGCCGTTTTTCGAGTTGCGCGGGTGTCACGCGCGAAAGCGCCGTGCCATCGCAAACCACCAAAGGAGCCAGCCCGCAGGAACCGGCGCATCGTGGAGTGTCCACCGCCCAGCCCCGCTTTCTCAGTATGTTTGCGAGGTCCGCCGCGCCCTCCGCATAACAGGCGGTCCCCAGGCACACAGACGCGGTGTGCTGCGCCGCCGGAACAAAACGGAACAAATGATAAAAAGTGGCCACACCCAGCACACGGCTCGGAGGCAACCGCAGTTTGCGGGCGATCTGCTTCAACATCGGCGCCGACAAATAGCCGTACAACTGCTGCGCCGCATGCAGAATTTCGATCAGCGCATCGCCGGCATAATGGTGCCGGGCCATGGTATTTTCGAGCAGCTTTTCAGGCTCTCGGGTAACACCGCCACTCAACGATGGACCCTCTTGCCCTGCGCCGCCACAATGGCCTCGTGATCGTCCTCTTCGAGTTCATCTACGGGAATAATCTTGTAGCCCGTGAAGATACTGTCGAGCAGCCCACGCTTTTCCGCGCTCGAAACGATCAGGCATAAATGAACATGCAGAACGCCGAATGCGAGGAACACGAACATCAGGCAAAAATGGATCAGCCGGATGTTCTGAATTCTCACCAGTCGCGGAATCCATCCGACCAACGGCGTCAGTACCGGATTATGCGCCAGCCAGTTATACATCACGAGGCCGGTCACGATCTCGATAAACACCATGGTGTAAATCCCGATGTAGGAAAACGCCGCCATGGCGTTATGCCCCACCTTCGACACCGGCTTGGGGCGGATGAAGGCATAGAACTTCATCACCTCGATCATTTCCTTCCACTGCCGCTTGTGCAGAGGAACCATGGCGCGCCATTGCGTCCACCGGTCCCCCGCGAAAAACAAATACATGCGCAGCACGAAGAACGAAATGAACGCCATGGCGAAAGCTTCGTGCGCGAAGCGGAACCAGCCCATCAGGAACGGCGTTTTGGTCTGTCCCACGATGAACGGGTTATGGATGTAATACCCCGTGAACGACAGTGCCGCGATGGAAATCACCAGCCCCCAGTGAACGAGGCGCAGGGGATATTGCCACACATACACCGCGATAGCCTGCCCCACACGCATGCGCGGATGATGGTCGATCGCCGGAGTTCTCGACTTGACTACCATTGCCTTGCTCCTTTCGTTTCAGGCCACGCGCGGGATTACATACTCGCGCCCTTGAGCGTCGATCACATGCACCGCGCACGCGATACACGGGTCGAACGAATGGATGGTGCGCAGAATTTCGAGCGGCCGGTTCGGATCGGCGACCGGCGTATTCAACAGCGCCGCTTCATAGGCGCCGCGCTGTCCCTGCGCATCCCGCGGTCCCGCGTTCCACGTGGTCGGCACCACCGCCTGGTAATTCTTAATGGCTTTGCCGTCGATCTCGATCCAGTGGCCCAGCGAGCCACGCGGCGCTTCGTGCCAACCGTAACCGCTGGCGGATTTCGGCCACGAACCCGGATCCCAGCGGACGGGATTGAAGATCGCAGTTTTCCCATGCGCCAGATTCGAGCCCAGCTCATTAACCCAGCCCCCGAGTTGTTTGGCCATCAACTGGCATTCAAGCGCGCGCGCCGCGATCCGTCCCAGCGTGGAGAACAGCACGGCGGGTGGAGCGTTCAATGCTTTAAGCGCGCCCGTAACCGCGTCCACAATCTCTTTCTTGCCGGCCGCAAATCCCACCACCATGCGCGCCAGCGGACCTACTTCCATCGCCTTGCCGTCATAGCGCGGCGACTTCAGCCAGGAATATTTGGCATCCACGTCCAGATGATCGTAGGGAGGTTTGGGGCCGGAATATTTGGGCTTCGTCTCGCCCACCGAAGGATGGATGCCCGTCGCATCCCCGCCCGAATATTCATACCAGGAATGCGCGATGCTTTCCGTAATCTTCGACGGGTCCACTGGCAGAACCTTGGTGAGATCGCGATTCATCACAATACCGCGCGGGAACAGGAACGTCTTCGGATCGTTCTGATCGCCCGACGAATAATCGCCGTAGCTGAGGAAATTACCCACACCTTCGCCGCGCGTGAACCAATCCTTATAGAGCGGCGCAATCGCCAGCACGTCCGGAATGTAGTAGTCGTTGACGAATTTGAGCGCGCCCTTCACCAGGCTTTGCATGAGTTCGATAGTGTCCGGATTGATCACGGCGGCCGGCTCGTTGGGATCCATCGCCGTCGTCATACCGCCCACCAGGAACGATTGCGGATGTGGATTCTTGCCGCCCAGCACCGCGTGGATGCGGATAAAATCCTTTTGCCACTGCAAAGCTTCGAGGTAATGCGCGACCGCCAGCAGATTCACTTCGGGCGGGAGCGTATACGCGGGATGGCCCCAATAGCCGCTCGCGAAGAGACTTAGCTGGCCGCTGTCGACCACGCCCTTAACGCGCTGCTGCACGCCGCGGAAGTAGTTCGTGCTGGATTTCTCGCAATTCGAAATCGATTGCGCGATCGACGAGGTCTTCGCCGGGTCGGCCTTCAAAGCCGCCGCCACATCCACCCAGTCGAGCGCGTGCAGGTGATAGAAATGGATCACGTGATCCTGCACCATCTGCGAGCCCGCGATCAGATTGCGCACAATACGGGCGTTATCAGGAACGTCGATCTTCAAAGCGTCTTCGACAGCCCGCACACTGGCAATCGCATGCACCATGGTGCAGACCCCGCAGATGCGCTGCGCCCAGATCCATGCCTCGCGCGGGTCGCGCCCCTGCAGAATCGTCTCGATCCCGCGGAACATGGTGCCCGAACTCCAGGCGTCGGATAACTTGCCTCCTTCGAGATTGGCCTCAATGCGAAGGTGGCCCTCAATGCGGGTGACCGGATCGACAACGATGCGTGCCATATCAGTTCTCCTTTCCTGCTGCTGGCTGCTCATCGGGCGCCGGCGCGGGCTTTATCATTTTCACCAGCCCGTGCGCGCTGACGCCGAGTACCGTAGCGCCCACCAGGCCCAATCCCAGCGTTCCGGCCGAAGCTTCCACGCCGAATCCAGGCACGTTCGGCAGCCGGTCGTAGAACGGCGACATGTTGTCCCAGAAACGCGGCGAAGCGCATCCGATACAACCATGGCCCGCGCGAATCGGCCAGCTCGTGTGGTCGTTCCACTGCACAATCGGGCAATTGAAAGTCGCTTCCGGCCCTTTGCAGCCCATCTTGTAAAGGCACCAGCCCTTGCGATGGCCCTCGTCGCCCCACTCCGTGACGAAACGGCCGGCGTCGAAATGGGCCCGGCGCTCGCATTGATCGTGGATCACCCGGCCGTAGGCAAACAGAGGCCGGTCATATTGATCGAGCGCCGGTAAATCGTTGAATGTCAGGTAGTGCACCAGCAGCGCGGCGGTATTCGCCGGGTTGTGCGGACAGCCCGACATATTCACCACCTTGATGCCGGGAACCGCCTCATGCACACCCAGTGCGCCGGTGGGATTTGGCGACGAGCGTACCAGTCCGCCGTCGAATGCGCAGGCGCCCACCGCGATGGTGGCAGCCGCGCTCCCGCAAACCTCACGCGCAATGTCAATCGCCGTACGCCCTCCGATGGTGCAGTAAACGCCGCCGTCCGCCATCGGAATGGCGCCTTCCACCACCACCAGGTATTTACCCTTTTCCTCTTTGACGACGCGCTCGAGGGCCTTGTTGGCCGCGTCCGCCGCGCCCGCCATGATCACCTCGTGATACTCCCAGGAAAGAAGATCGAGGACCACGTCGGCGACCTCCGGATGGCTGGATCGAAGCATCGACTCAGAGCATCCCGTACAGTCCTGGAATTGCAGCCAAACCAGCACCGGCTTCCTGGCTTTCCCGACAGCCGCGACGGTCTGGGCGAGGTAGCGCTCCGGCATGGCCAGCGTGGCCAGTGTGGCGCTGCAGAATTTCACTAATTGGCGGCGCGTGATACCCCTGCTCCGGAGAGCGTCGTCAAGATTCGTTGAGAGCATGTTGAACCTCCCTGCTGGATTCGGTACCCGCCTGCTTTTTTTCCGCCCGTAAATCGAGCCAGCTCAGCCATTGGTCGAAACCGGCTCCCGTGATGGCGGACGTCCTGATGATCTGAATCTCCGGATTGATCCGGCGCGCATATTCGCACGCCAGCTCCGGCTTGAAAGGCACATAAGGCAGCAGATCGATCTTGTTCAGGATCATCAGCTCCGCCTTGCGAAAAATGCCCGGATATTTCAGCGGCTTGTCTTCGCCCTCCGCCACGCTCAACACCACCACCTTGGCGTCTTCGCCGAGGTCGTAACTGGTGGGGCAAACCAGATTGCCCACGTTCTCGATGAACATCAGCGCGAACTCTTCGAAACGCCACTCCCACATGTATTTCTCCACCATGCGCGCATCCAGATGGCAGGCGCCCGCCGTGGTGATCTGGCGCACCGGATATCCATACCGGCCCAGCCGGATGGCGTCGTTTTCCGTCTGGATATCGCCTGTGAGGACGGCCGCGCGCGTGCCCGCCGGCAGCATTTGCAGAGTGCGCTCGAGGAACGCCGTCTTGCCCGCGCCCGGGGAGCCGATGAAATTGAGCGCCAGCGTCCGCGTCACTTCGAAGGCCGTGCGCAGTTCCGTCGCTACGCGCTCGTTCTCGCTCAATACTTTTCGTTCTACCGGCACCTGAATCATGCGCAAGCCCCCTTCATATGTGGGACAGGCGCTTCCGCCTGTCTATTGCCGCTGTCGATCTCGTCCAGCTCAATCCAACCCAGATCGAGCTCATCGCCCGAAAGCGCTTCAATACCCAGTTCGAGCGGAGCCTGTGGCGAGTCCTTCACCATGGCCTCAAAACAAAAGCGCAGCGAATCCCCATCCACGCCCGCAAACTCGCCGATGCGCACCCCAACCTTAGTCGCGCGGCATCCCGGATACCGCAGCAGCTCTTTCTCAACCGCTTCGAGAATCGAACAAGCAATGCCCATTTCGTGCATAGCTAACAAATCCGTGGTAACTGATCGCCCGGAAGCAGATCCACAATGCGGCTCGAGCCGAAAGCGGTGCGCATGGTCACCAGACCCGCATGGCCGCGCTGGACCGTCCCGATCATGGCCGCCTCTTCGCCCCGCACGTTGCGCCGCATGGCCGCCAAAACCGCATCGGCACACTCCGGCGCCACAATCGCCACCAGCTTCCCTTCATTCGCTACGTACAGCGGATCGAGGCCCAGCAATTCGCACGCGCCGCGCACTTCCTCGTGCACCGGAATCTTCTTCTCTTCAATCTCGATCGACACGCCCGACGCCTCGGCAATCTCATTCAGCGAGCTCGAAAGCCCGCCGCGCGTAGGATCCCGCATGCAGCGCACGCTGTTGTTGGAGGCGGCCAGCATATCCGCCACCAGCCGATGCAGCGGAGCCGAATCGCTCACAATCGTGGTATCGAATTCCAACCCCTCGCGGCTCGCCATAATGGCCGTGCCGTGATCGCCGATCGAACCGCTCAGCAGCACACGATCGCCCGGCCGCGCCTGGCTCGCCGAGAGACGAACACCCGGCCGCATAATCCCGATGCCCGTGGTATTGATGAAAACGCCGTCGCCCTTGCCGCGTTCGACGACCTTCGTGTCGCCGGTGACAATGGTGACTCCGGCCAGGTTCGCCGCTTCCGCCAGGGAGAACGCCACGCGTCCCAGAGTCTCCAAAGGGAAACCCTCTTCGATGATGAACGCGGCGCTCATATAGAGCGGCGTGGCGCCCCCCATGGCGAGATCGTTAACGGTGCCGTGCACGGCCAGCGAACCGATATCGCCGCCGGGGAAAAACAGCGGCTTGACCACGAAAGAATCGGTTGTAAAAGCCAACTGCGCGCCGCCGATATCGAGCACGGCCTGATCGTCCAGACGATCCAGCACCGGGTTCGAAAACACCGGCAGAAAAACATCGCGCAGCAGATTGGCGCTCAGCCGCCCGCCGCTGCCATGCCCCAGCACAATCCTGTCGAGCACGCCGATGGGCGTTGGGCAAACAAACGATGCGGGATCCATCAGGGCTTCCAATATTTCAGGCATGGCGTTTGTATTGGTACCAGGCCGCGCAGGCCCCTTCCGCCGACACCATGGGCGCGCCCAGCGGACTCATCGGCGTACAGCGCTTGCCGAACGCCGGACAATCGACCGGCTTCTTCAGCCCCTGCAGCACCAACGCGCTGATGCACTCTTTCGGCTCTTCCACAAACAAAGGTTCCAGCTGAAATACGCGCTCGGCGTTGTGCTCCGCAAATTCCTTGCGGAGCACCAGACCGCTCTGCGCGATCTCCCCGATGCCCCGCCACTTCCGGTCCGCTACCGTGAATACATCGCGCATGACCCTTTGCGCGGCGATGTTTCCCTGGTACTCCACGGATCGCGAATATTGATTCTCCACTTCGGCGCGGCCTTCTTCGAGCTGCGCCACCAGCATGGAAATCGCTTCCAGCAGGTCGACCGGTTCGAAGCCGGCCACCACAATCGGTACGTGAAATTCGTCGGCCAGTTCCCGGTATTCGCGGAAGCCCATGATGGTGCAGACATGGCCCGGCCCGATAAAGCCCTGCACGCGGTTCCTGGGCGATTCGAGAATCAACCGCATGGCCGGAGGCACCAGCACATGCGAAACCAGCATGGAGAAATTGCTGAGCCCCTGGCGCCTGGCCTCCCACACTGCCATCGCATTGGCCGGCGCCGTGGTCTCAAAACCCACCCCGAAGAACACGATCTTCTTCGTAGGATTCTCCCGCGCAATATTCAGCGCGTCCATGGGCGAATAAACCACGCGCACATCGGCCCCTCGGGCGCGCGCCTGGAAAAGATCGCAATGCGAGCCTGGCACGCGCAGCATATCCCCGTACGAAGTGAAAATAACCTCGGGCAACCCCGCAATGTGGATGGCCTGGTCGATCAGTTCCAGCGGAGTGACGCACACCGGACATCCCGGCCCGTGCACCAGTTCAATCCCCTTGGGCAGCAGATCGCCGATCCCGTAGCGCATCAGCGTGTGGGTCTGCCCGCCGCACACTTCCATCAGCACCCAGGGCCTGGTCGCCATGAAGGCTACTTTGCCCGCCAGCGCGTGTGCGATCTGGGGATCGCGATACTCGTCGACGTACCTCAAGGCGCCACTCCCTCTTCGGCGGGAGCGCCGAGTCCTTCCTCGGCCAGCGCGCCGATATGTTCCAGATACTTGAAGGTGCGCGCCGCCTCTTCCCCATCGATGCGGGAGATAGCGAAGCCAACGTGGACCAGAATGAAGTCGCCGGGCTGAACTTCAGGAGTAAAGGCCAGGTTGATGGTCTTGCGTACGCCGCAGAAATCAACGCTGCCAGAGCGGAACGCCGGATCGTCCCCGAGAATGTTCACTACTCTTCCAGGCACTGCAAGACACATAGGAGCCACACGGTCCTTCCGCGCCGCTGACAGGTGCAGATTGCAAGCCTAAGCAAAAATAAAGGAACTAAAGGGATTTCAGGAAAATAGGCCGGGGAGGCTGCGCCATAAGACGCAATTTCAACGCACCCCTGTGGCTCTATCTACAGCAAATGCCCAGGTGTCCCCCGCAGCTTCCACCGCGGGTCCGAACGCAAACGGGCATTCAAATCTTCGAGCGATCCAAAAAAGCCAACAAATGCACTATCCAGATGTGCCGGCCGCCGCCGCCCCTGCACAAAGTCGCGCTGCCGGAACTGATCCCTCCGGCCAATCACCGCTGTGCCCATAGGCCGGTATTCATGCGTTCCCTGCGCCCAGGCGAGCTCGTTTCCCGTATCGATCCACACAGCAAACCCCATAAAATCCAGCTAGACTCAAGAAAGATGATACCCGTAGACAAAGAACTGAAGAAAAAATCGCCCGAGCCGATCGAAGATCTCACCTCCGAATACGATAAGGAAGATATCGAAATCGAAGGCCGCAAGCCCGATCTGGGCGAAATTGAAGAAGACGCTTCCGAACTCTGACCCGCCCTCACCAGGCTCCCAGAAGCCGCCGCAGGAACACCAATTCGCCGATGTGATAGGCATTGTGATCGGCCAGTTGCAAAGATTCCCGCAGCAAAGTCTGCCCCTCACCCCAAGGGAACGGAGTAAACAAATCCGCCTTCGGATCGCCCACCAACTCCTGCATAGCCCGCAAATCCGCACGGAAAGCAGCCAAGCTCGCATCCCAGGCCTCATCCGAATCCGGCGCCGCCCTCGCTGGCCAATAACCCGCGGGCCACTCCGGAGACTCATGCCGCGGATTCCGGCTGAACTCAAGCATGTCCCGTTGGGCAATCCTCAAGTGCTCCAGCAATTCCCAACCGCTATGCGGTGAACCCTCCGGCCTGACGCCCCGGAGTTTTGCCGGGAAATCCGCCACCGCCTTATCGAAGTCCGCATGCGCCGACCCCCCGCCCAGCAGCTTACCGACTTCCTGTCGTAGCATTTCCTGACGTAACACTTGATCTCGTTCCACAACCGTATGATAGTGATTCCGGCATGTGGCTGACTATACCCAACCTGTTCACCATGGTGCGGATTCTTATGACTCCGTTCATCCTGTTTGAACTGGCCCATGGCGAATTTCTCATCGGCGGCTGGCTTTTCGGCGCGGCCGCCTTCACCGACCTCCTCGATGGCGCGGTGGCGAGGAAATTCGGCGGCGAATCGAAAATCGGCCTCTACCTCGATCCCGTCGCGGACAAAATCCTGCTGAGCAGCGTTTACATAGGGTTAGCCGCCGGAGGCGCCATCCGTCCCTGGGTGGTCGTCATCATTTTTGGGCGCGACCTGTGGATTCTCCTCCTCGCCGGCATCGCCCTGCAGTTCACCCGCTACCGCAAACTGGAACCCAGCGTCTGGGGTAAAGCCAGCACCTTCATGCAGGTAATGACCGCCGTCGCCATCATGGCCGCCCACGGTTACCACGACCCGGTTCTCGAGCGCATCTCTGAAGCCCTCGTCTGGGGAGTAGCGGCACTCGCCCTCATCAGCGCAGCCGATTACAGCCTTCGAGGCATCTTCTGGTTAAGGGAGCGTTGACCTGCGACCGCGCGGGGAGTAGGCTTATAGGAGTCGGAGCAGTTTCCAGATGAGCCGCTACGTCCCCGCACGTCACTACATTTCTTTTGGCCTCGTAGCTTTGGCGCTCGCCGCATTCTCCGGCTGGCTGGGCCTCACCTCGTGGACGCCCGCCTGGTGCCCCGCGCTGCTGTTCTTCATCACCGCCGCGGGATTGCTGACATTGGCTTTCCGGCCCGGCATCAAGGTGTACGACGCCCATATCGAGATCGGTAAACGCATTGTTCCCTGGCAGGACGTCCGCCGCGTGGATCGCACCGGCTGGCTTTCTCCTTTGGTAGTTAAGCTCACGCTATACGACGACGAAACTGTGATGCTCATCTACCCCGGTGAAGTGGATTGCTGCAAACACCTGCTGCGCACCCTCCGCCAGATGGCCACCAGCGCCATGATCGATGGCGTTCCTTACCGCCAGTACTGGGGCGAATTGCTGGGTTCCGGCGATGCCCGGCAGCTGGCCGGCCCGCGCTACCGCGTCCTGCGTCCCGAGGATGAGGAAGAGGTCGAGCGCCTCTATTTCCTGTTGAAGACCGTCGGCCACATCGATCCGCGAAACTCGGGCGATGACCGGTAGCGGCGATCTCGAAGTTCTCGAAAAATCTGCCTTGCCACCGAAACGGCGGCTAACCCGCGCTTGGGTAGTATCGCTCGGCCTGATCGCCGCTTGCCTGCTTGTCTCCCTGATCTTCTGGCAGCAGATCCTGTGGGGCCTCGGCGCCATGCTGGTAGATTCCGAGCCGCCTCAAGAGGCCGATATCGCCGTCGTGCTCGCGGGAGACGGCAGCGGCCATCGAATTATGAAGGCGGCCGACCTGGTTCGCCAGGGATATGTGCCGAAGGTTCTGGTAGCCGGGTCCGCGCGGTATTACGGTTTACCCGAAAGCACTGCGGCTATTGACTTTGCGGTTGAACACGGGTATCCGCGCGATTATTTCCTGTCCTTCCAGATCCCTTCTCTGAGCACCAGAGAGGACGCGCAGTACGTCGTCCCCGAACTTAGAAAGCTTGGCATCCACAAGTATCTGCTCGTGACCAGCTACTACCACACGGCGCGGTCCGGCAGAATCTTTCACCGCGCCGCCCCCGAACTTGAGATCCGTGTTATTGGTGCCAGTGCTCCCCACTGGAACGACGGTTATTGGTGGAAAGAGCGCGAAGGCCAAAAGATCTGGCTTCAGGAGGAAGCCAAAACCATCGCCGATTTCTTCCGCATCTGAAAATCAGATACGGTGAAAAGCTCGCAGAATTTCCCTCGTCCCGTACTGAAGCGCCACCGGCCGGCCATGCGGACACGCCATCGGGTACTCCGTAGCCGCCAGGGTCCGCAGCATCCACTCCATCTTTTTATGATCGAGCGGCGTATTGATCTTGATCGCCGCCCGGCAGGCGATCGAGGCCGCAATCCCTCTCCGCAGATCGCTGATCGAAACGCTGCGCAGCTCATGCTCCGCAATTTCCAGAATCTCCAGAATCACCCGCTCCAGATCGCCCAGCCCCACCTGCCCCGGCGCCGCCTTCACCGCAATCGTCCGGTTCCCGAACGGCTCCGTCTCGAATCCCGACGCATGTAATTCGTCCGCGATCCGCGCATACTCGATCTGCTGCTCCGGCGTCAGTTGCAGAATCATCGGCATCAGCAACTGCTGCACTTCCACCCGCCCCGCCGCCTGCTGCGCCAGCACCTGCTCGAAAAGAATTCGCTCATGCGCCACATGCTGATCGATAATCCACAAGCCATCCGCGCCCGCCGCGATGATGAAGCTATTGTGCAGCTGCCCCATGGGCCGCAATTCGCCGATCCGCACCATGCTGTGATCCGCCGGGATTGAATCCAGCGGAAACCCACCATGCGTATCCGGCATGCGCAGCTTCACGCCTTCCGGTTTGGACTGGTTAAGCGGAATTCCACCTTCCCCGAAATCAAAGCGCGCCGCCGGAGCCGGCAAAGGCTGCATCACGAATTCCGGTACCGCCGCCAACCCGGCATCCTGATCCTGCATCAGCTGGGAGAAATCCGAATAAGGCAGCGCCGCCGCCGGCTGGGGATTCGGACTGAACGATGGAGCCGGCCGCGACTGCATCAACTGCTCCCGAATCGCATCGCGCACGAAATCGTGCACCCACGATTGATGCCGGAAGCGCACCTCCGTTTTCGATGGATGCACGTTCACGTCTACTTCTTCGCAATCGCATTCCAGAAATAAAAGCGCAAAAGGAAAACAAGCCTGCGGCATCAGATTGTGATACGCCGCCGAAAGCGCATGCAGCATCAGCCGGTCGCGAATTAACCGGCCATTCACGAACACGAAAATTGAATTGCGATTATTCTTCTGTACTTGCGGGCGCGACACAAACCCGCGTATGGCGAACTCCCGCGGAGGCTCCTCCGGCTCCGGCTGCATGGCGCGCCGGCGGGTTCCCAGATCGATCAGGTCGTCCAGCAACTGGCTGCCAAAAACCTGAAACACGCGCTCGCGCATCGTCTCGACCGGAGTCGCATGCAGCAGATTCGCCCCGCCGTTCCAAAGCTCGAAAGTCTTATCCGGATGCGCCAGACTGTAGTGCGTTACGAGCGAAGCGATATGCGCCAGTTCCGTTTGCTCCGAGCGCAGAAACTTCTTGCGCGCCGGCACATTGAAGAAGAGATCGCGAACCGAGATCGTAGTGCCGCCCCCGCCTGCAATTTCGTCGCAGCTGAGAATCTTCCCACCCGCAATCTCCACCCGAGTGCCGGTTTGTTCGTCAAGTGAGCGCGTCTCGAGCAACAGCCGCGACACCGATGCGATGGAGGGCAAAGCTTCGCCGCGAAACCCCAGCGTAGCGATGGAAAGCAGATCTTTTACGTCGTGCAGCTTGCTGGTGGCGTGCCGTTCGAAGGCCAACAGAGCATCGTCGCGCAGCATGCCGCAACCGTTATCGGCGATGCGGATCAGCCGCCGCCCGCCATTTTCGATCTCCACCCGGACGCTCGACGAACCGGCATCGAGCGAATTTTCGAGCAGCTCTTTGACGACGGAAGCAGGCCGTTCCACCACCTCGCCCGCCGCGATCTTGTTAGCGACGTTATCCGAAAGAACCCGTATCCGCCCCAAACCCTACTGTAGCCTGTTCCCGTCGAGACCGTTCTCTCACTGGTGCCCGGTGGGGCAGATTTCCGATCTGCCCTCGCCGACTTCGCAATCGGCCTCCGCGGGCGGGTACTAATCCACTGGCCCGTCGACCAGGTGTTTTCAACGTGCTGTCATGGTCCTTCGAGCCTGACCCGAAAGCGCCTCCCGCATAGCGATTAGTGTAGCGGTTCCGGCTTTCGGAGTGGGTTGGCCGTAGCCTCAACTTCGAGGTCGAGGACACGCAGGACAGCGTTGCGGGTGCGCTTCCTCAATTCCGCCGGGCTCTCCGTCTTGCGAAGCTCCGCAAGAACCAGTGCTTCTAGGCGATCGATCTTAGCCGAAATGCCAGCCTCTGAATTCTTAATCGCAGTACCGATCCATTCTTTGTCTTTGTTAGTGAGGCTCATACGAGTTAGCTTACGACCTCTCACATCGCTGCGTAACAAAAGATGTACACTGGCAAACGTTGCCGACCGTACTGGGCTCCGGCCCATATCGGTTCTTCTTCTGCTCGGCGGACCGGGACGAACCGCCCCACATCCACGCAGAACGAGAAGAATTCGCCGCCAAATTCTGGCTGGACCCCGTCCGCCTCGAATGGAGTCGCGGATTCGCCCGCGCGGAACTGCGGAGAATCGAAGGTATCATTGAAGAAAATCGAACATTGCTGCTAAGAGCATGGCATGAGTATTTCGGGAACTGAAATCAAGGAAGCGTTCGCGCAGTCCGTTACCGCCAATCACGAGGCCCTGACCGTCGATCTCGCCGACGGAAGAACCATCGTGGTGCCCCTGGCCTGGTTCCCTCGCCTCGCCCATGGCACGCCGTTGGAGCGCGCCAACTACCGCCTCATCGGGGGTGGTGAAGGAATCCACTGGCCCGAACTCGACGAGGATATCTCGGTAGAAAGTCTCCTCGCGGGCCGAAGATCTGGCGAGTCGCAACAATCCCTTCCGCGCTGGCTCGACGGACGGAAAAATTCGATGTGAAACAGTTAACTCGGCGTTTGCCCACGCTTCGCCCGCCGCGCGCGTCATCCTGACATGAGGCTACCGAAAAAATTGGCGCTTGCGGTTCCCATCGCGGTCGGCATGATGCATGCTGCCCAATCCGCGCCCGCCGCGCCGAAATTCGAAGTAGCCTCGATCAAACCGTCTCAGCCCGGCAATGCCGCAGGAGTGCGCCTGGACGGTGCGCTCTTCTCCTCCTCGGGCATCCCGTTGCGAAACCTGATCTACAGTGCCTACGGAGCGCCCGCATGGACAGTTTCCGGAGGTCCGGCCTGGCTCGACACCGATGCGTACGATATAAGCGCGACCCTGCCGCCCGGCACGCCAAAGGAGCAAATTAATGCGATGCTGCAGGGGCTTCTTGCCGACCGGTTCAGATTGAAGATTCACCGTGAAATGAGAGACTACCCTGTCTACGCCCTTGTGGTCGCGAAAGGTGGCCCGAAGCTCAAAGCATCGGCTGACGGCAAAAGCAGCTTCAAAACCGGAAGAGGGCACCTCGAAATCCATCGCGCTTCCATGCCGGTCTTCGTCAGTTACCTGTGGAGCGCGCACGCAACGGACCGTCGGGTGCTGGATATGACAGGTCTGAACGGATTCTTCGATATCACCTTCGAATGGACGCCCGAAAGCATTCAGCCTGATGCCGCCGATTCTGGTCCATCGGTGTTCACGGCGATTCAGGAGCAACTGGGGCTCAGGCTGGAACCGCGCACGGCTCCCTTTGAGTTCATCGTCATCGATAACGTGGAGAGGCCCTCCGGCAATTAGTTCCAGGACCGCGTGAAGACGTTCGTGCCCCTTGTGATTCGCGAACGCTTTGGCAGGCCGATTCCCAATCGGCCGCAGGCTACCAACCCGCCCCACCCGGATGGAAGCTTTTCACGCTGTCCGCTCCGGACTCCCTCTGCAAGTCTCCCCAGCCCCTACAGCGGAGGTTCCATAGGCAAAGCGAGCGGAGGCTCCCGCAAAAAACTCAACCGGCTCATCTGTTCCACCGCCTCCCGCACCGCCTGCTCCGAACTCGGCTCAACCGTAATCACAAACGGCAAATCGTGCTTCGAATCGCTCGGCAACTGCAGCACCGCCTCCAGACTGATATGCTTCGTCGCCAGAATCCCCGCCAGTTCCGCGATAATCCCCGGCCGGTCGTCCACCCGGAAACGCAGATAGTACGGCCGGTGCTGCAGCGTGATCGACACCGGTTTATACTCCCCCAGCCGCTCATGCGCAAACGGCGAAACGCGCTCCGGACTCCCGCTGCGAATCTCCCGCGCCACCCGCATCAGATCGCTCACCACCGCCACGCCAGTTGGATGCGATCCCGCCCCGCGCCCGTAATAAAACGTATCCGCGCCAAACTGCCCCTTCACCCAGACCGCGTTATACGCCCCTTTAACCCCCGCCAGAATCGTCGACTCCCGAATCAACGCCGGCCGCACCGAAAGAAGTAGTCCCCGCTCCGTCATGTTGGCCGAGCACACCAGCCGAATGGTATGCCCCAGCTGATGCGCATAGTCGAAATCCTGTGCCGTGATGCGCCGTATCCCCTCAACGAATATGTCGCTCGGAGTAATGCGCTCCCCAAACGCCAGCGCCGATAGAATCGCCAGCTTCGACCGCGCGTCGTACCCATCCACATCCGCGCTTGGGTCCGCCTCCGCGTATCCCAACTCCTGCGCCTCTACCAGGATCTTGTCGAACGACTCGCCGCGCCGCTCCATCTCCGTCAGGATGTAATTGCTGGTGCCGTTCAGAATCCCCGCCAGCGCCACCACACGGTCGCCCGAAATCCCCTCCCGCAGCACTGCATGGATCGGAATCCCACCCGCCACGCTCGCCTCCATCGCCAGATTGATGTTGGCCTTGATCGCCCGATCCCAGATCTCGGCGCCGCACAGCGCCATCAACTCCTTGTTCGCCGTGACAATCGATTTCCCATTGGCGATCGCGCCGTTGATGATCTCGCTCGCCACCGTAGTCCCGCCCACCAACTCGGCGACCACGTCCACCTCGGGATGCGCCACCACCTCGCGCCAGTCCTCAGTACGCAGCGCTCCCGCGGGAACGTCCGGCAATGTCAGCGAATGCACGGAACGGCTGCAAATCGCCGCCACGCGCAGCCGGAACCCGAGCTTCAGTGCGATCTGTTCCGCATTCGCCGCCAGAATGGTTAGTGCGCCCGATCCCACATTGCCGAGACCGACGACCCCTATTTGAACGTCTTTCATCTTCTCTCTCGGTTATGATAGCTAAGTGGGTATTATTCGCAGAGTATTTCTGAAACTGGCGCCCGCTGCCCTCGCCGCGCCGCTCGTTTCCGCTCAGCAGGATCAGAACCCCCACGACCATTTCCCCGTCCCCGGCGTTCGCGACGACGATGGCGCCGTCCTGCCCAACGGCAAATCGCAGCGCGACGAAATCCTCAAAGCCGATTACGAACAAAACTTGAAAGACGCCCGCGAATTAATCGACCTCTCCACGTCCTTCGAGCTCGACCTTGAGAAGAGCGACCGCTTCGTCCTCTCCCTCGGCCTCCTGAAAAAACTCGACGACATGGAAAAGATCACCAAACGAATCCGCGGCCGCATGCGCCACTAACCCGGACAAGCGGATATCAGCCGCGTCTCTTCATCTGCCCTGCTACAATCCCATCGATGGCCCTGACCCAAGTCAAGTCCCAGCTCATGAGCGCCTCCGAGATCGATCGAACCCTCGTGCGCCTCGCCCACGAAATCCTCGAAAAAACCAAAGACCTGGACCAACTCGCCTTCATAGGAATCCGCCGCCGGGGAGTACCGTTAGCTCAGCGCCTCGCCGCCAAGATCAAAGCTCTGGAAGATAAGGAAGTCCCTGTAGGCATCCTCGACATCAACCTCTATCGCGACGACCTCTCCACCGTAGGCGCCAAGCCCCAGCTCAACGGCACCGAGATCCCCTTCTCCGTGCAGGGTAAAGACATCATCCTGATGGACGACGTCCTCTACACCGGCCGAACCACCCGCGCCGCCCTCGATGCCCTCTTCGATCACGGTCGCCCGGCCCGCATTCAACTCCTCGTCCTCATCGATCGCGGACATCGCGAGCTCCCCGTAGAGGCGCGCTACATCGGCCGCACCGTCCAGACCTCCGACAACGAAATCATAGAAGTAAAATTCCAGGAGATCGACAATATGGAGAAAGTACTTCTCTGCGAACGCGCCCCAGAAGCTGCGTAACGAATGCCTGCAGGCCTGCTCGATATCGAAAGTCTCACCCGCGAAGAGATCGCCGCCCTCCTCGAACGCACCCGCTTTTTCCAGCCCCTGCCCAACGAAAGCTACCGCCGCCTCGACACGCTCAAGGGAAAGACCATCGTCAACCTCTTCTTCGAAGCCTCCACACGCACCCGCGTCAGCTTTGAAATCGCCGCCAAACGCCTGGGCGCCGACACCCTCACCATTGCCGCCCAGGGCTCCAGCGTTTCCAAAGGCGAATCGCTCGTCGACACCCTCAATACCCTCGCCGCCATGCGCCCCAACGCCATCGTGATGCGCCACGCCGCTTCCGGAGCCCCGCATTTCCTCGCCCGCCATCTGCATATTCCGATCGTCAACGCGGGCGACGGCACCCACGAGCATCCTACCCAGGCCCTCCTCGACGCTCGCACCATTCTCGATCGCCTCCCCACCCTCGAAGGCCTGCGCGTAGCCATCATCGGCGACATCGCCCACAGCCGCGTGGCCCGATCCAACGTTCATCTGCTTTCGAAATTCGGCGCCGAAATCGTCCTCTGCGGACCGCCCTCCCTGCTCCCGCGCGAACTCGAGCAACTCGCTCCTGGAGTGCGCCTCGCCTACGATATGACCGAAGCCATCCGCGGCGCCGGCGTCGTCATGATGCTCCGCGTTCAACTCGAGCGCCAGCACGAAGCCCCCATGGCCGCCGGCGAATATTTCCGCTTCTACGGCCTGCGCCTCGATCACCTCGCGCTTGCCCAACCCGACGCCATCGTCATGCACCCCGGCCCCATCAACCGAGGCCGCGAGCTCAGTTCCGAAGTCGCCGACAGCCAGCGTTCAGTCATCCTCAACCAGGTGGAAAACGGAGTAGCCGTGCGCATGGCCGTGCTCGAACGGATTCTAAGCCAATGAGCGCCCTCTTAATTAAAGGCGGCCGCGTCATCGATCCCTCCCAGGGTCTCGACGCCATAGCCGATGTCCTTATCCGGGACGGGAAAATCGAATCGGTCGGAACCAATCTCAACGCCGCCGAAGCCGACATCTTCGATGCCACCGGAGCCATCGTGGCCCCAGGCTTCATCGACATGCACGTGCACCTCCGCGAGCCCGGCATCGAACACGCCGAAACCATCGAGACCGGTTCCAAAGCCGCCGCCGCCGGAGGCTTCACCACCATCTGCTGCATGCCCAACACCATCCCGGTGAACGACAGCGCCACCGTCACCAGCTACATCGTGCAGCGCGCCCACCAAGTCGCGAAGGTTAATATCTTCCCCATCGGAGCCATCACCAAAGGCAGTCTCGGCGAAGAACTTGCCGCCATCGGCTCCATGTGCGAAGCCGGTATCGTTGCCATCTCCGACGACGGCCGCCCCGTCATGAACGCCCGCGTCATGCGCCGCGCCATGGAACTCGCTCGCGCGCTCAACATCCCGGTAATCGATCACTGCGAGGATCTCAACCTCAGCGCCGGTGGCGACATGAACGAAGGCGTCGAATCCGTGCGCCTCGGCCTCGGCGGGATCCCCTCCTCCTCCGAGGACGTCATGGTGGCGCGCGATCTGCTCCTCGCCGAACAAA
The DNA here is from genome assembly GCA_963719785.1 of Terriglobia bacterium. Lineage (GTDB taxonomy): Bacteria > Acidobacteriota > Terriglobia > Bryobacterales > Bryobacteraceae > BOG-234. The sequence goes on along the minus strand of CAVRCX010000007.1, from coordinate 428,539 downwards.
CCGGCGCGCATTTCCACGTCGCCCATCTCTCCACACGGCGCTCCGTCGCCATGGTCGCCTTCGCCAAATCCCGTCTGCTCAAAGTCAGCTGCGAAGTAACTCCGCACCACTTCGCCATCACCGACCAGGAACTCGGCGCCTATGACAGCAACTTCAAGATGAAGCCGCCCCTGCGCTGCCATGCCGATGTCGACGCCATCATCGACGGCATCGTCTCAGGCGTAGTCGACGCCATCGCTACCGACCACGCACCCCACGCGGGAAGCGATAAAATGCAGGAATTCGAGCGCTGCCCCTTCGGCATCACCGGACTCGAAACCGCCCTCGGCCTCTCTCTCGCCGAGCTTTTTCACACCGGCCGCATCACGCTCATGCGCCTCGTCGAGCTCTTCACCACCGGCCCCGCCAACATTCTGCAGCTCAATCGCGGTACCCTCAAACCAGGCGTCCCCGGTGACGTCACGGTGTTCGATCTCGACACTGAGTGGACCTTCGACGTTCAGCAGTCCGCGTCCAAGAGCCGCAATTCGCCGTTTCACGGTCGGCGCTTCCGCGGTGGTCCCATTGCAACCATCGTGGGAGGCGAGACGGTGTCGTGTAGGAGACCGTATGGAACCGAGAATAATTAACGAAGGCAGGCGCATCCCCGGCCCCAGCCGCGGCGCGCGTTTCGGCCTCATCGGCCTTGGCGTCCTCCTCTTCATCCTGATCGTCGGCGCCAACTGGGCCGCCTCCCTCCTCATCGAATATGCGTGGTGGAAAGAAATCGGCCAGGTCCACACCTGGATCGACCTCCGCACTTACTCCGCCCTCCCCGTCGCCGCCGGCATGATGATCGCCTGGATCGTCCTCCTCATCGCCCATGCCCGCGCCGTGCGTTTCGCCGGTGGACAAGTCAGCGACTACCCCATCTATTCCCGCCTCTCCTCCCTCGTCCTCCTCGTCATCTCTTTCCTCGTCGCCGATGGAGCGATCGATAACTGGACCGTCCTGCTCTTCGCCGGCAGCCGCGGTCAATCGGGCGCCGGCACCTACCACGACCCCATCTTCAACAAACCCGCGACTTTCTACCTCTTCGATCTCCCCTTCTGGTCCGATCTGCGCGGCTACATCTTCGCCGTCGTCATCCTCGCCATCCTCGTCTACTGGCTGGTCGCCCGCGGCTGGCAATTGCGTTTCACCCTCCCCGATACCCTGCGCGGCGGAGGCGGCCTCGATATTTCGCTCCTCCACCTCTCGGGCGGCCTCGAATCGTCGTTCCTGCGCGTCGCCCTCGCCTTCTTCCTCGTCGCCCTCGCCTGCCGCTACTACCTCGCCCGTTTTGAAATGGTGTGGAACCAGCACCGCTTCATGGTCGGCATCGATTACACCGACGAGCACTTCGCCCTCCCACTCAACTGGGTCATGATCGCGGCCCTGATCGTCGGCGCCGGCCTCATCCTTGCGCGTCGCTGGATCCCCGCCGCTATCTCCGTCGGATCGGGCGTCGTCCTGCTTTTCATCGTGCCCGCCGTCGCCGGATCGTTCTACGTAAAGCCCAACGAAATTTCTCTCGAGCGCCCCTACATCCAATCGCACATTGAAGCCACGCGCGACGCCTACGGTCTCTCCGCCCACATGAGCGAAATTGAGATGCACACCAATGAGGCCTCGGGCATCGACGTCACCAAAAACGCCGCGCTCCTCGACAACGTCCGCCTCTGGGACTGGCGCCCTTTCCACGACACCGTCACCCAGATGCAGGCCCTGCGCCCCTACTACGCATTTCACGATACCGACGTCGATCGCTACACCATCGACGGCAACTATCGCCAGGTCATGCTCACCCCGCGCGAGCTCGATATCACCCAGCTCCCCGGCACGCAATCCGGCTGGATCAATCCCCACTTCATCTACACCCACGGCTATGGTCTGGTCCTCGCCGAAGTCAGCAAAATCACGCCCGACGGCCAGCCGGTCTATCTCATCGAAGACATGCCGCCCGTAGTCAAGACGCCCAGCCTCAAGGTCGAACGCCCCGAGCTCTATTACGGCGAACTCCAGCATGAGCCCGTCTTCGTCGATACCGCGCAGCAGGAATTCAACTACCCGCAGGGCTCCGATAACGCGCTCACACGCTACCAGGGCCGCGGAGGTTTTCCCATCTCATCGCTTCTCATGCGCGCCGCCGCCGCCCTCCACTACGGCGATTCGAACATCGTTCTCACCGGCTACCTCACCGATCACAGCCGCATGATGATTCATCGCCGCGTCCGCGAGCGCCTGCAGACCCTCGCCCCCTACCTCGCCTGGGACGACGATCCGTACCTCGTCATCACCCCCGCGGGCCGCCTCGTCTGGATGGTCGATGGCTACACCACTTCCGCATCGCATCCCTTCGCCCGCGAGACCGAAGCTTTCGGCGGCATCAATTACATCCGCAACTCCGTCAAAGCCACCATCGACGCCTACGATGGAGAGACCCATCTCTACGTCTTCGATCCCACCGACCCCATCGTCAACTCCTACCGCACGCTTTTCCCGTCGCTCTTCGAAGACGTTTCGAAAATGCCCGAAGCCCTGCGCGCCCACGCCCGCTTTCCCGAAGACCTCTTCCGCGTGCAGTCTGAGCTGTATCTCCTGTATCACATGCGCAATCCGCAGTCTTTCTACAACAACGAAGATGTGTGGGAACTGGCGCGCTATTCCTCCGGCCAGGCCGAACCCGTGCCCGTCCGCCCCACCTATGTTTTTGCCACTCTGCCCGGCGAAACCAAGCCCGAATTCCTCCTGATGACCACCTTCACTCCGCTCTCGAAACAGAATCTGATCGGAGTCATGCTGGCGCGCTGCGATGGAACGAAGCTGGGCGAGATCGTCGTCTTGCTCCTCTCGAAACAGGAGCTGATTCTCGGCCCCATGCAGATCAACGCGCGCATGAATCAGGATCAGAACATTTCGAAAGACCTGACGCTGTGGAACCAGCAGGGATCGTCCGTGCTCCAGGGCCAAACCCTGGTCTTACCCGTGGCGGACAATTTCCTCTACGTCCTGCCGCTCTACCTGCAGGCCGTCCACGCCAGCATGCCGCAGTTGAAGAAGGTGGTGCTCGCGTTAGGCAATCGCCTGATCTACGCCGATTCCTACCAGCAGGCCCTGACCATGCTCGGAGGAGCGCAGCCCGCCTCGGGAGAAGCCCAATCGAGCCCGCAACCGCAATCGCCATCTCCCCCACCTGTCCAACCTTCAAAAGACCCAAGAGTAGAAAGCATCCGCCAGCACCTCCAGCGCTACAAAGATCTCGCGAGTCAAGGCAAATGGGCGGAAGCCGGCCGGGAACTAGAAGCCATCCAATCCGAGGTCAACAAATGACCGGTGGGGCAGATTTCCGATCTGCCCGCCCATCGCTCTTTTCTGAAGAATGAAACTCTTCCGGACCATCACCGCCATCCTGACCGGCTACGCCCTGATCGCCGCCATCCTCCGCCTCTTCCCCACCGACATCTTCCTGCTCACCGTAACCCGAACCATCCTCGGAGCCATCATCGCGGGCTTCATCACCGCCCTCATCGCCGGCAGCCACGAAATCCCCCACGCCGCCGCCGTAGGCTTCCTGATGATCGTAATGACGTTCGTTGCCATGCGCCAACAAGCCATTCTCCAGCCAAGCTTGTACGAAATTGCCGTAGCCGGCTGCGGACCCATCGCCTGCATGATCGGAGCCGCCCTCCGCCTCCTCACGAAGCCAGCGAAAACCGGAAAACCTCGGGCGCAGCCAACCGCCGATAATCCTCAATCGGCATCACCACAGAATCCGTCAGCGACCCCGCATTAAACGCCACTCGCTCATTCTCGAAAACCGAAGGGTCCACATATAAAGGAAACGGCAGCACCGGAGCCCCGAACGGAGGCACTGACCCAGGCAACAAACCAGTCATCTCCATCAGTTCATCCGCCGTAGCGAACCGAGTCTTCCGAGCTGAAAAATATTCTCTGATAGCCCCCGAATCGAGCTTCCGCTCCGCGCTTAAAACAAACAACCGGAACGTATCGTCCACCTTCACGAGCAAAGCCTTCCCACCCACTCGCAAAGGCTCGCCCCGCGCCGCCGCCGACTCCTCCGAAGTCCGTGTAGGCGCATGATGCACCTCGCGGAAAACCACGCCCTCCGCAATCAACCACTCGCGAATCCGCTCCAGCAGCATATTCTGAATGTAGTGTCGCGCGTCGCCCTATCCTGGAGCAGTGGCAAAGACAGCGCCTGGGCTCTGCACGTCCTCCGGCAATCTCCCGGCATCGAAGTTGTCGCCCTCATCACTACGTTCAACCATGCCTTCGATCGCGTAGCCATGCACGCCGTCCGCCGCGAATTGGTAGAGCGCCAGGCCGAACTGATCGGTCTGCCTCTGTGGCCAGTGGAGCTCCCCTGGCCCTGCACCAACGAAATCTACGAGTCGAAAATGTCCGCAGTGTGCGACCGCGCCAAAGCCGAGCAAATCGACACCATGGCCTTCGGAGATCTCTTCCTGCGCGACATCCGAGCGTATCGCGAACGCCAACTGGAGCCAACTGGCCTCAAACCCATCTTCCCGCTGTGGGACATTCCCACCGCCGGTCTCGCGAGGCAAATGATCGCCGCCGGCATCCAGGCCAAAATCACCTGCGTCGATCCCCGGAAATTAAATCGCTCCTTCGCCGGCCGGGACTTCAACTCAATGTTCCTCGCCGATCTACCTCCGCACATCGACCCCTGCGGAGAAAACGGAGAGTTCCACACCTTCGTCTACAACTGCCCCGACTTCGCCCATCCGATCGAAGTCCAAACCGGAGAAATCGTAGACCGCGACGGCTTCACATTCGCCGATGTATTGCCTACTTCGAAATCCCCCGGTCCGCCAGCCAATCCAATAACCGGGCCGGCCAGCTCTCCACCGGAGCCCCCGGCCGCTTGGTAGGCCGCAGCGCGAATCCATGATCCCCAAACGCATAAATATGCATCTCCGCCGGAATATGATTCGCCTCCAGCTCCAGATAAAACTTCACCGTAGGCTCAACGTGTGAACGGTCGTCATCCGCGCAAACCATAAACACCGGAGGAGCGTCCCGCCGCATCGGAAACGTTTCATTCGGAGCAATCTCAATCGCCTTATTCACCGCTTCTGTCGAAGCACCCTGCCCGCGCCCGCCGCCACCAACCGGACGCGCAGGTACCGATCCAGGCCGGTAATACGGATAAATCAGAATATTGAAATCCGGCCGCGAACTAAACCGCTCCACCGGATCTGTCGCCGCAGGATTGCCCGCATCGAACCGGGTCTCGATCATCCCCGCCACTTCTCCGCCCGCCGAAAATCCAATGAATCCCAGCCGCGCCGGATCCACGCCCCACTCCTTAGCCCGGCTCCGCACCAGCCGCACCGACCGCGCCGCATCCGCATAAACCTCGTTCGGCAGCGTATACTTCACCCCCGGAGCCTTCGCCAGCCGGTACTTCAGCACGAACGCCGCAATGCCATGCGCGTTCAGCCAATCGGCAATCTCCCAGCCCTCTTTCTCCATCACAAGCTGCGTATGCCCGCCGCCCGGAGCCACCACCATGGCCGCCCCCGTGGCCTTTTCCTTGGGCGGCAGAAACACATAGATCGACGGATAATGCGTCACCGTGAAATTGCCCGGCAGCTTGCTGTTCTGTGGAGCCACCGAGGGCTTAGAAACCTCAGGTGCGGTAATTCCCTCGGACCCCGGCGCGCCACCAGGCCAAAGCTTAATCTCCTCGCCCCGCTCTTGCGCGCACAACGCCATCGCACCAATCAAAACAAACCCGATAATCAATCTCATACTCTTTACTTCCCGCTTCCAACCTTATCCAAAACCGACCGAGCCATATAATCCACCACCTTAGCCTCATTCCGAGCCTGCTCATAATACGCCGTCTTCAGCAACTGGTCTTTACTATTAATCAAAGCCTCGCGAATCGATTGCTGCGCCCGCGGATCGCTCAGATCCCTCTGCCCCGCCGGCTCCTTCGAAAGCATCTTCAATATCCGGTACCCATCCTGCGTATGAATAATCGGCGACAACTGCCCCGGCTGCAAAGACATCACCAGCTTTCTCAACTCCGGGCTCGATTGATTCAACGAAGACTCCGGCAAAAATCCCAAATCCCCGCCGCTCGGCGTGGACTGCGGATCTTCCGAATAATTCTGCGCCAGCATCCCGAAATCCTCCCCCTGATGCAGCCGCGCCTCGAGCGCCGCGATCTTCCGCTTCGCCTCTTCCTCGCTCTTCGCCTTATCGTTCTTCAAATTCCGCGCATTCGGATCCGGATGCGGTGTCACCACAATCTGCGCCATATGCACCTGCGGCTCCGGCAGATTGAAACTCCCCCGGTTGGCGTTATAAAAGCTCGTCACATCCGCGTCCGTAATGCTGATCTTCGAAGTAATCTCTTTATTGAAAAGAATCTTCACGCTCTCGTCCTTGCGGATGCGCGCCTTCAGTTCGTCGAGCGTAATGCCCCACTCTTTCAATTGCTTATCGAACTCTTCCTTGGTATAAGGGGCCCGCAGTTCGTTCAGCCGCGTCTCGATCTGCGGGTCGGTGGCCACCACCCCGGCCTTCTCCGCGCGCTGCAGCATGATCTCGTTATCGATCAGCGACCGCAGGACTTCGAGATGCCGCAACTGGACCTGATCCTCGCTCTCGCCCTCGGCCTTGCCCGGATATTGCGACTTATAGGTGCGCTCAACTTCCGCGTAGTAAATCGGCCGCCCGTTTACCGTAGCCGCTACGCCCGCGGCAGGTTTGGACCCACAGCCCGCCAGCAGAATACAAGCGCACGCAAAAGCGGCCGCCGCCGCAGGTCGGAGTTTATTCATCGATGAACCCTCATTATAATGAGCCTGACCCCATGAGAGTAGGAATCATCGGTACCGGCGCCATCTCCCACAAGCACGCCCTCGCTTACCGCAACATCGGCTTCCGCATCACCGTCTGCACCGACATCGATCCCAACTCCGGCCAAAGCTTCGCCCAAAAGCATGGCGCGGTCTTCGTTCCCACCTGCGAAGAGCTCTGCGCCCACCCGCAGGTCGATTACGTCGATGTCTGCACTTTCCCCGATTTCCGCCTCCAGCCCCTGCGCCTCTGCGCCGCCTCCGGCAAGCACGTCCAGGTGCAGAAGCCTATCGCCGTAAACCTCGCCACCGCGCGTGAAATGGTCGAGACTGCCCACAGCGCCGGCATCCTCCTGGGCGTCGTCAGCCAGCACCGCTTCGACGATTCCTCCCTCTTCCTCAAACAGGCCATCGAAGACGGGCGTCTCGGCCGCCTCATACAATGCGACGCGTACGTCAAATGGTTCCGTTCCGCCGAATATTACAGCCGTCCCATCAAGGGCAGCTGGGCTGTCGAGGGCGGCGGCGCCCTCATGAATCAAGGTATCCACCAGGTCGATCTGCTGCGCTGGCTCGCCGGCCCCGTGGATAAAATCTCCGCCATGTGGCAGCTGGGCACGCTGCATAAAATCGAATCCGAGGACGTGGTCAACGCCCTGCTCCAGTACCGCAGCGGAGCCACCGGAGTGATCCAGGCCTCGACTGCTCTCTGGCCCGGTTATTCTGAGCGCATCGAGATCCACGGCACGCGAGGCACGGCCATCGTCACGGGAGACAGGCTCACTAGCTGGGACGTCCTCGACGACGAAGGCGACCCCGCGCCCATCGCCGAGCAGGGAGCCTCCGGAGCCTCCGACCCCATGGCCATCTCACTCGAACCCTTCGAGCGCCAGTTCCTCGATTTCGCCGACGCCATCCGCAACCACCGCCAACCCCTCGTAGCGGGTGAGGAGGGCTGCGACGCCGTCGAAATCGTCGAACGCATCTACGCCGCCTGCCATATGCCGGACATGCGGCGATAGCCGCGTCTGCACGGGTAGCGAAAAAGCGCAGTTGTCGCAGCGCGTCCCAATCCCCCGGGGAAAAATGATCAATCCCGAAGAACTCGCGATATGTAATAGACGCGGGCACGACGCCGGCAGCTTTCTCGATCATGGTTGGTTGCAATGCAAATGGTGGGGTCTTGGCTGCGCGAGGTCCGTACCATCGAGGAACGCGAGGACGCGCCACCCGAAAACGAGCGCAGCCCGTTCCATAAAACGAGAAAACTGTTGTAATTCGTGACCCACTATCAACTCGCCGCGAAAATTTCGCGCGTTCATATTGTGTACAATGAGTACGCACTATGGAGACTGAAAAAATCGGCATACGCGAGTTTCGCGAAAACCTTGCAGGCTACCTCGAAGGCGGCCGCTCGCTGGCAATCACTCGTCATGGCGAGACACTGGGATACTTCATTCCGGCACAGAAGCGAAACCGGAAGGCGGAACTCGAGGCGATGCGCGCTGCCGCAAAGGATCTCGACGCCATGATCGCGTCGTGGGGCGCCTCCGAAGACGAACTCGTGGGCGAATTTAAGGAGATCCGGCAGGCCTCCCGCGATAAGAAGCGGAATGCCAAATAGAGCACTCGTGCTCGATGCCAACATCCTGATTCGCGCTGGATTGGGCGTTCGCGTCCGGCGAATCCTCGAAAGCTTCACCGGCCGCGCATCGTTTTTTGTCCCCGAGTTGGCGCTATCGGAACCGCAGGAACACCTGGCGACACTTGTCACCAGACGTGGAGGCGATCCGGCAAAGGCGCTTCGCTTGTTGGATGCAATGATGGGTCTTGTGGATTTGGTCGGCCCCGACATCTACCGCGAACACGAGATGGAAGCGAAGAGGCGACTCGGATCGCGCGATCCGGACGACTGGCCGATTCTCGCATCTGCTCTCGCGCTGGGGTGCCCGATCTGGACCGAAGACACCGACTTCTTAGGTTGTGGCGTTGCCACCTGGACATCCAACAGCGTCGAGATCTTCCTGGGCGAATAAGGCTTTGTCATTCAGAACTCGTGACACCGAAAGGCTCAAACCACCGAACAGCCTATACTGGGTCTCAGTTTCAGCAATACGCGAAAATTGTTGTAAGCAACTAATTCGTGACTCACTATCAACTCGCCGCCGTCAGTCTCATCGGCAGCTTCTTCGATGTCCTCGGCGCTCTCTACCTCGCCTACGACATCCTCGGAGGTAAACACGGTCCCCTCCGCGCCCTCACCCGCGGCGTCACCTATGGGCTGATCTTCGGAGTCCCGTACGGCGCCGTGCTGGGTCTCCCCTTCGGCATCGCTGCCGGAGTCGCCCACGGCATCACCCTCGCCTTCGAACTCACCCGAGCCGCGAAGCAACTCCGCCCCTACCCCCTGCGCTATGAATTCCTGTTCAGCGTCATCCGCGGCATAGGCTTCGGAATCGGCGCCACTTATCTCCACGGACGCGAATTTGGCATCTACTTCGGCGTGCTCAGCACCATCGGCCAATGCGCGGCTTATCGCATCGGCATCCGTCCCTCTCTCGATTACGGTCCGCGCCGCGCGCCGCGCATTTCACCCATGCAGATCGGCGCCGCCGTGATCCGCACCCTGGGCTATCTCGCGGCAGGCTACGTCAGCGCCATAGCCGCCCGACACCGCATGCACGCCCTGATGCTCGGCGTCGAAACCGGACTCTCGATCGGCATCGTTACCGCCGCCGCCAACGCCCTGATGCCCTTCATCGAATGGGCCGCCGACACCATCCCCGACCGCCGCCTCGGAGTCCTCGGCGTAGTCCTGATCCTGATAGGCTTCACCCTCCAATCCGTCCAATACTGGCTAACCCTCCTGGACATCCCAGTCAACTGACAAATCCTACCGAGCCGCGACCGTCAGGGAGTGGTCTTCATCCCCAGTTGTATCCTCATACTCAGTGCAAACAACCCAATCCCAAAAACTCTTCGAACGAGCCCAACTCTCCATTCCCGGAGGCGTCAACTCCCCCGTCCGAGCCTGGAGAGGCGTTGGAGGCACTCCCCGCTTCATCGCCCGCGGCGAAGGCTCCCACCTCTTCGACGCCGACGATAACGAATACATCGACTACATCTGCTCCTGGGGACCCCTCCTCCTCGGCCATCGCCATCCCGAAATCTTAGACGCCATCCATCAGGCCCTCGCCCGCGGAACCAGCTTCGGAGCCCCCACCGAACAGGAAATCGAACTCGCCGAAACCATCCGCGCCATGGTCCCCTCCATGCAAATGGTCCGCCTCGTCAACTCCGGCACTGAAGCCACCATGAGCGCCCTGCGCGTCGCCCGCGGTTTCACCAATCGCGAACTCACCATCAAGTTCGAAGGCTGCTATCACGGCCACGTCGATTCCCTGCTCGTCAAAGCCGGCTCCGGAGTCGCCACCCTCGGCCTGCCCGATTCTCCCGGCGTCCCCAAAGGCTTCAGCGACACCACCATCGCCATCCCCTTCAATAACGTCGAAGCTGTGGAAGAAGCCTTCCGCACCCATCCCGACAAAATCGCCGCGGTCATCGTCGAGCCCATCTGCGGCAATATGGGCTGCATTCCGCCTGATGGGGGCTATCTCGAAGCCCTCCGCCGCATCACCGAGCGCCACGAAGCTCTGCTCATCTTCGACGAAGTGATGACCGGCTTCCGCGTCGCCCCCGGAGGCGCCCAGCAGCTCTACAACATCAAGCCCGATCTCACCACTCTCGGCAAAGTGATCGGCGGCGGCCTGCCCATCGCCGCCTACGGAGGGCGCCGCGACATCATGACCTACATCGCGCCCAGCGGTCCCATCTATCAGGCGGGAACGCTGTCCGGAAACCCGCTCGCCGTAGCTTCCGGCCTGGCCATGCTCCGCCACATCCAGGCGCATCCCGAAATCTACGAGCAGCTCAACCGCGCCACTGCCCGCCTCGCCACCTGCGGCCCGGAGAACGTCACCGTCAACCGCATCGGCTCCATGATGACTTGGTTCTTCACCGACGCCGACGTCACCGATTACGATACCGCCAAACTCAGCGACACCACCCGCTTCGGTAAGTTCTTCCACGCCATGCTGGAGCGAGGCATCTACCTGCCCCCCTCGCAATTCGAAGCCCTCTTCGTCTCGACAGCCCACACCGAAGCGGATATCGAACGAACCGTCGAAGCCGCCCGCCAAAGCTTCGAAATCGCCCTGAACTAATGTGCGACGCAAGTGGAGTAGAGGCCGCCCCAGGGGCGTGACAACGTGCCCCGCCAGTTAGGTACGAGCCGCGGATGCCTCCCTGGATGGTAACCTGATAGCGGTTGATAGTGCGTCACTCTGTTCACCCTCGGATGATACCAGGATCTCCCGATTTCGCAGTAAGTTCCGCGAAGCGCGAGTACGGCGCAGCGCCGTTCGATCCCGGCCCGAGCGGCTCAGCCAATCAGGATCTGCAGACGCTGCGCAAAGCTCGATCCGGTGGATCAGCCATCCTTTTAATCTTTGCCGCCGTTCTCATAGTGATTCATCTGGCGCGCCCGTTTGACGTCTTTCTGGTCGGACTGCATATCCCTTTGGTAGTTTGCAGCATGGCGCTGGTGGCAGTGAGTCTTACGGGAGGGCTCCGAGGGTTTGCTACAAAGACCGGGATAGCGTTCTTCGCTATGGTGTCCTGGATGATCCTGGTAACGCCTTTCAGTTACTGGAGAGGCGGAACGGTCGGATATATCAGGAACTATGTCCTTCTCCTCGTGGTCTTATTTCTGGCCATCGCTCAGGGCCCGAGGACTTTCGAAGGCGTAAAGCGGCTGATGCAGGTGCTCGGTATCACGGTGTTTGCCGCCGCGGTCGTTCTCCATTGGATGGCCAGCAGCATCTCGAGCACTGCGGCCCTGCAGGACTACCGATCCGGCGGATTGGGGATGTTTGGGAACGAAGGCGAATTTGCGCTGCTGGTCGGATTCTTACTTCCCTTCTGGGTATTCATGGCATCGACAGTCAGGAACAGGGTTCTCAGCCTGATTTTGATGGGCGGCGGCTCCCTGTACCTGTTACGAGTGCTCGTGGCGACCGGAACCCGCTCGGCATTGTTCGCTCTGGTGCCGACGTTCCTGTTCCTTCTGCTGCGGCTTTCCACTGTGCAACGGTTCACGCTGATCATAGTGACGCTGATCTTTGGCGTGATCATTGTGGCGAGTGCGCCCGACCTGATTCTGTCGCGTCTGGCCAAAGTTACCGTGGCGGATTCCGACGACTCCGAAAGCGTCCACAGCCAGGACGAGGCAGTCGAATCGGCGCGCGAAAGGACGGAACTGCTGAAAGACGGGCTTGAGACTATAGCTCGAAATCCGTTTTTCGGGGTGGGCGCGGGAAACTTCATCGACTACCGGTACAGCGTGCTCGGGAAGGAACGCCACAGGACGTGGTTCCCGGCGCACAATACGTACCTTCAGTTCGCGGCGGAGAACGGGGTCATCGGGGGCATTATTTACACAATGATCGTGATCAGTGTCTTCCTGACGCTTCGAGAGATCAATAAACGTCGGGTGCCGGGTATTCCGGATTGGGAGACTGTCGACAGGATGACGCTTTGCCTTCAGTCGGCGCTGATCTTCTTTGCGGTAATGTCGGCGTTCCAGAATTGCGATAAATATCCGCACCTCTTTGTCCTGGCGGGTTTTGCCACTGCGCTGGACAGGGTCACCAGGCCCCTTCCGCCTGAAACGGCATTGCCGACGAGACCAGTCCCCGGCACGAGGGTGCCGCGGCGCGTCCCCGTCTTCCCCTAGACTTCGGCAGTGCGCAATCGCCAGACCTTAGCCAGCGGTGATCTGGTCCGGGTGCGATTGCCCGATCTACGGCAAGGGTTGGGCGCCTGAAGCCAGGGGTGTCAGCGCAGCGAGGTTCTGCTGGTCGCGCGCGAGTCGCCGGAAGCCGTCGGTCCCTCCCGACTCTGCGTCTGTGTGCAGTGTGCTGAAAAACTGTGGGAGTTCTTTCCAGGAAACGCGTGGATCGTCGCCCTCCGCCCAGTTCCAGGACCTCATCGGCCGCGAACTCCAGACACGCTTGGAGACCCAGACCTCGCCCCCGTTCCGCCATACCTGCAGCGTCCGCGCGGCGAGATTCTGGCGCCATGTCAGAACCTGAACGTTTCCGGTGTTGACGATGTAGTACATCCACATTGGGGCGGGGCGGTTGATCCTGTCAAAGGCGAGGCGGTTCACGGTCTCGTCCAGGTCGTCCTGGTCGGTCGACAGCATGACGATGCTGCCTGGGGTCAACCGGCTGCGAAGGTCCGCGACCCTCGCCACGGACTCGCTGTTTTCCGCTTCGACGCGAGGCGCGGCGAACGCGTAGACGTTGGTCAGGATCACGCAAACCAGAAATCCGGCGACGACATACTGGGTTGCCCTCCCGGAGCCGGGAAAATCGCGCAGCGCCCATGCCGTCGCGAGCACAATAAACAAGAGAGCCGGCAGGTATCGTTCGGGAGAACCGGTCTCGAACAGAGTAATCGCGAATAAAATGGTCGGCACCGCTCCCAGGCCGACGAGCATCAGCATGCGGGCGGATCGCGGCCGGCGGACCAACTCGTACAGGAGACATGCGGCTGAGAGATAGAACGCGGCCACTTTCCAGAAGCTGGCGCCGGCAATTTGCCAAAGCGTAACCGGCGCGTAGGGATCGTGCCGGAGATAGCGCTTATACAGGATCGCGTCCTTTCCGAGGAAGAGGAACGACCGCGGCAGTCCGCTCGCGATGCGCACGACCTTGATGTTCGGCGCATATCCGTGACTCGCCTGGGAAAACCACTTGGCGGCCTCACCAGCGGAGGTGGCGCCCATCGCGTACAGCGCGAAGCCGTACATGAGCAGGACGATGGCAGCCGAGCCGACGACGAAACGGACGGCGGCTCGCCGGTCTATTTTCATAACGGCTTCCCGCAGCGGCGCTTTCCAGTTCCAGGACGGTAAGGCGGCCACCATGAGCATCGCCGGCCCCGCCAGGATGAACGGCAGCCAGGTCAGTGCGGAGAGCGCGTAGAACAGCGCACCGGTCAGAGTTCTGCCTGCACTCAGGCAGCACAGGCCGACCGTGAGGAGCATCAGGGTAGGTACATAGGCGCTTCCGGAATCCACGCGAAGAAGGAACCCGTCGCTGCAGGCCATCGCGAGGCAGACTAAGAAAGCTATTCCTTTCGAGCCGGTCAGACGGAGCACCATCGCATGCCAGAGAACGACCGTGGTCAGGGCGCACAACACTGAAACCGCCATGAGCAGGAAGCTCACCTGCATGAAAGGGGTCCAGTCCGTCAAACGCGAGAGAATCGGCCCGGCGAGGGACTCGAGCACCCACCCGAGCGGCCTCCAGAACAAATGGCCAGGTTCCCAAATGGAATTCGCCGGACCCAGCGGAGATTTCCCGAGCCGGGCGACGATATCGTTGGCGTAAACCCGCGTATCGCCCAGTTCCACCGGCCGCGTCGCAAGCAGCACGATGGCCAGGAGCGCGGCCATCCACAAACTGCCCCTCAGAGGATGTGAGCGCTGCGGAACTTCGCGTCCATCAAAATCGAGCATTGAGGAAAGGGTGCGTCTTACCTTACCGCGGCGCCCATTTCCACACCCGCTGCCGTCTGCATTTCAGCGATCTCCCGGTTGGCCAGCAGAGAAAAAGTGCCCAGGTCGAAGCGGAAAATTCCTATGAAATGCAGAGCCGACATATCCGCCGTTATGCCCTTTTTCTGAAAAGTCGCGTATTCCGGTTCGAACGTCGCGTATTTCGGATAGGGCAAAGGAAGAGAATTGGGCGAATTCGCGACGGCGAAATTCGAAGCGATCTGTTCCGTTCCCCACTCGGTCCAGCGTGAACCATGCACCTTCGCGCCGCCGGCGTGAAACTCCTCGAGGATCGCGCGCGTGACGCCGCCCCTGGCGAAACCCGCAAAACCGGAAGAACCCCTCACATAAAGCCAGCGATCGGCGTTGGGGAATTCCCGCGCCTTTACCTCGAATGTGGTAACGATATGGTCCTGATTACGCTCGATACCCTTTTCTACCCAACTCGTGAGCGGCTGAACCGGCAAGTTCTCGGCGATCGTGAACGCTCTGTTCCGTTCGATGCAATCCAGCACCTCTTCGATCGGCCCGAAACACAATACATCCGCGTCGATCTGAATCACATAATCGGTTGCCGACCGGTCCACGCAAAACAGCACGCGCTCCCACGTTCCCCCTCGCTGGCAGGATCCCGTATCGATGCTTTCCAGCAGCACGAATTCCACCGGACCAAGGTGTTCCCGGATCAGGTTCCGCGACGCCTGGGGCAGATCCGCATCGATAATGGCGACGATTTTGCCGCGTCCCAACCGCCGGTAGAGAGCCTTGACCGCCAGAATGTACATCTGTACATCCCTTTTCTCGACCATGCTGACGATGCTCAGCGGCGCTTCTTTATAATCGACTGGCGGCGTCTTCAGGATACCCCTTGTTTGACGATCGAAACCGCCGTTCGCAAGTGCCTTGCGCAGTCGATAAAACATTCTTTCCCGAAGTATAACATCGGGATCTGAGCGGCTTCCTCGGCTTCCCATGCTAACATCGGTTCGGGAATCGGTTTATTTTGCTGCCCCTGTGTCGGACCGGATCCTTCTCCATCCATGTTGTTAAAGCTTATCCGCCACAGACTCGTCAAAGACACCATCATTCTGTTCGGCGTACAGGTCAGCGGCTATCTTCTCCCGCTCATTACCCTGCCGTATATTACCCGCATACTCGGTCCGACTAACTTTGGGCTGACTGCGATCGGAACGGCCCTGGTTCTTTATTTTGCCGTGGTTACGGATTACGGCTTCGCCGTCACTGGCACCCGCCGCATCGCCATCTCCTATGGCGATCCTCTAAGCGTCTCCCGCATCTACAGCACAGTAATGTTTTGCAAACTGTGCCTGCTGGCCGTCTGTTTCGTTTCGCTTGGCGCTATTCTTACATTCGTTCCCGCCTTCCGCGTTCAATGGCCGTTATATCTGGTCAGCTTTCTCCAGGTAGTCGGTCTGGGTCTCTCGCCCAACTGGTTTCTGCAGGGTATGCAGCGGATGCGCTACATCGCTTACTCGGACTACGGCGCCAAGATTCTTTCGGTGATCCTGATCTTTGCCCTCGTGCACCGAAGTTCCGATTACGTCACCGTCGCGACCCTGCAGTCGGGCGGTTTCCTCGTCTCCGCCTGCATCGGACTGCTGGTCGTCTTCACGAAGCTTCGCCCGCGCCTCGTGATGCCCCTTTGGCCCGATGTCCGCTTGTTTATGATCGAAGGCTGGCCGGTCTTTCTTTCAACCGCCTCGATGATCGCCGTATCCTCGACTAACACGATGATCCTCGGGCTGATGACCACGCCGGCCCAGGTCGGCTATCTCAACGCCGCACAACGGCTTATTATTGCCAGCCGCGCGCTGATGAATCCGGTGGCCACGGCAATTTACCCTCACATGAGCCGGCTGGCTGCCGGATCCCGCGTCGATGGCGTTCGCTTCTTCAGAAGGCAGGTTCTGTGGACCGCCGCGCCTTTTCTGGGCATCAGCCTCGGGTTGCTTTTCTTCTCTCCGCTCATTGTTCGTATCCTGTACAAACAACAATACGCCGAAACCGGGGTGCTTCTTCGGCTCATGTCCATGACTCCGGTTGTCCACGCCGTCAGCACGTGCTTCGGGACTTTCTACATGCTGGCGTTTGGATATGAAAAAGTGTGGTCGAGAATCATTATCCGGATGGTGGTGCTGAACTTCGTCTGCATCTTCGCCCTGATGTATTTCATGCGTCCCGTGCGTGCCATCGCTCTGACAACCACCCTCATGGATATTTTCGCGGCCGGTTCGTGCATATTATTTTACCGGCGAACAGCGGGGAACACGGTGGCCGGAGGCGGTCCGGTCGCTCCGGTAGAGGCCGTTGAACCCGCTCCGCTCTAAGTCCGGCGCTGCATGCCGGCGCCGAATGAAAGTCGCGATCGCCGCCATCTGCCTCCTGTGCTCTATTCTCTTCGCTTCCTGCGGGAGCCGAGACCCGGGCCTTGCGCCCCCTCCCGAATTACCAGAACTGTGGTGCTGGCTGCATACCGAACTGCGCAATCCCGCCGGGCTCCAGGCGGCCGAGGCGATGATCGATCGCTTGTGGGCCGCGGGCTATAACGGTATCGCTTTCTGGGATGTCGCGTTCACCTACCTGGCGTCCCCCCAGTGGCCCGATCCGCAGGGCCACTTTCTGCGCCAGGCAATGGATTATGCCATCGGCAAGGGAATGAAAGTCCTTGCGCTGAGCCCGCCGTTCGGCTATTCGAACGATGCCCTTACCGCGAATCCGAACATGGCCGAGGGGATGCGCGTACTCGGCTCGCGCTTTGAAGTGGATCGCTCAGGCAGCCGCCTTGTCTTCCACGACACCTTTCCGGGCGTCAGGAATCCTGGTTTCGAGTCGGGCCGCACGGACTGGTTTCGCACTGGGGATCGCGGGGTGGACGTCGATCACGGAGTCGGCCACGGCAGCGGAACATCCGGAGTCGTTAACAACGCGCCCGGCAATGGACGGTTCTCGCAACTGCTGAACGTCGTCCCCTGGCGTCAATACCATATACGCCTGTTCCTGAGGAGTCGTAACTATGCGGGATCCCCGCCCGTGGTGGAGGTTCTCGATGGCGGCAATCGGCGGCGCCTTCTCGCGTACAGTCAAATCGGGATTTCCGCAACCCAGGACTGGACACAGGTCGATGTAACCTTCAACAGCCAGTCCGCCTCGGGAGTCTGGCTGTACTTCGGGGTTTGGGGCGGCAACTCGGGTACTCTCTGGTTCGACGACGTTTCCGTCGAGGAAACCGCTTTGGTCTACCTGATCCGGCGTGACGGCGCTCCGCTGAAGGTTTACGATCCCCAGACAGGAACGATTTACCGCGAATCGGTGGATTACGATACTGTCCTCGATCCTCGCCTCACAGCTTCCCCTCACGATCAATTTCACGAGCCGCCCGTGGTATCGCTTCCCCCCTCAACTTCACTGAAGCCGGGGCAAGCCGTCGCCATCGATTACTATTCGGCGCAGCCGGTCGATGCAGACAGGCTCGGGCTCTGTCTAACCGACCCAGCCGTCAACGACTGGCTGGCCGACAACGCTCGCCGCGTAATGGCCGCCACGCCACCGGAGGCCGATATTTTCCTCCAGTACGACGAGATGAGGCAGATGAACTCCTGCGCGCTTTGCCGAGCCAAAGGCATGACTGCGGGTGGGCTGCTCGCCTGGCACGTCGGGCAGAGCATGCGGCTATACCGCTCGCTGCGTCCCGGTGCGGTCTTCTATGTCTGGAACGACATGTTCGACCCGTTTGCCAACGCCCACTCCGATTACTACCTGGTGGAAGGCGACATCGCCGGCTCCTGGCGCGGCCTCCCTCCCGACGTGCGCATCATGAACTGGAATCAGGATCGTCTCAGGCAGTCCCTCGACTGGTTTTCCGGCAGGAATCGGAATCAGCCGACGCCCCATCGTCAGATCGTCGCCGGCTACTACGACAGCCACAATGGCGCGAGAGCCGCCGACGAGGAACTGGGCCAGGCGGAAGGGATCCCTGGGATCGACGGCCTCATGTACACCTCCTGGGCGTCGGATTATTCTCAACTCCAGAGCTTTGCCGATTCGGCCCGCAACCATTGGAAGGATTACCGAACCAGCGTTCTCTTCCCTCACTGGTGGCAGCGTTTCCGATCTCACCCGGACAGATCAGCAGCGTACCTTGCGAAAGTATCGCGAACGGAACGGCCGTAAACGCCGGTACCGGTTCGCCGCCCACTCGGGAACAAGGCCTTTGAAAAACGACACCGGCGCGAGAAGCGGCCGGTCCGCGTCCGATCCACGCTGCTGCCAGTAGATCAACGGATAATCGCTCTGCACCGGCGGCTGGGCGAAAACTTCGGCGGCGGCGATCTTCCGGGCGCACACGATCATGTAGGTAGGGTTTCGATTCACAAGTTCCACGCGCGAGCGAATTCGCGCGGGATCCGACACCTCGTACCAGACCGATTTCCACGGATGCTCGAACAGGAGCACCTTCTCAATCTCAAATCCGTTCTCGGGCACAAAAATCCGGAAATAGAGCTCGGGGCTGAACTGGTAAAAGCCATGTCCCAGCGCATTGTTGGCCGGTGTTATACAAAGGAAGCGGCCGCCGGGGACGATCGCAGCCATGCAGTTGGCGATCGCCAGCGGGAAATTGAAAACATGCTCCAGCGTGCCGGCATCGATCACCACGTCAAACTGTTCTCTCAAAGCTTCCGGCCACGGGCAATTCAGATCGTGAATGATGGTGGCTTTCTCATAGTCGGAAACGTCCATCGAGTCGACGCGCCGCGCGCCAAGAATACGCAGGAGCGGTTCGCAGTATCCGTCTTCGGCATACAGACGAAGTCCTTCTTCCTCGGTTATCGCAAGACCATGCCGCGCGAAAATAGAACGCACCTCTTTCGGCTTGACGTGAATGCTCTGTCTTCCCAAAGTGAGCACGCGGTCGAGTGAAATGCCGAGCGCCTTCGCGCCCGCCAGAAACTCTATGGTGGCGGAGTCAAACCCCATGAGAACCTCCCCCGGAGTCGACGGTTCCAGGGGTCGCATATTTCCGAAACACCTCGGCCAGCGTCAGAGTGTTGGTTCGCAGATCGTAATCTCTCAGCACGCGTTCCCGCCCTGCTCGTCCGAGCCGCACTCTCAGCTCCGGATTCTTCAGGAGTTCCGCGATCGCCCGGGCAAGCCCCTCCACGTCGGACGGAGCAACCAGTAACCCTTCCTCGCCATCGCGAATCAACTCCGGAACCCCATTTACCCATGTTGCCACGCACGGAAGTTCCATCGCCATCGCTTCCATCAGAACCACGGGCACGCCTTCGCCAAAGCTCGCCAGAGCGAATACATCCGACTGCCGATAAAGAGCGATGACTTCATCCTGGTTGCGCGGCCCTTCGAACACGACATGTGCGCCCATCTCGATCGATTCGGTAAACCGCTTCAGCCGCGCTTCGTCCGGACCGCTCCCCACCAGGTGCAACCGCAGTCTCCATCCTGCCTTCACAAGTTTTGCGCATGCCCCGATCAGAATCTGCTGCGCCTTGACCGGAGCCAGCCTTCCCACGCAGATTACCCGGAATGGCTCCGCGGCCTCACGCTTCGGCCCCGGCAGGAAAACCGAAGGATCCACGCCCAGCCGGCACACTTCCACCTTCCCCCAGTCGCCGGGGTCGGATGACAGCATCACCTGACTTCGCCCGTAGTGGCTTATGGCGGCGATGAATCGCGCGTTGGCCACTTTCTCCCTCATAGCGAATGCCTGAGGATTCCGAAACTCGTCCGGGCCATGTATCGTCACCGAGAGGTGGAGACCGAACACACGCGCGGCAATCAGACCTACGGTCGACGAAAAATGCGAGTGCATGTGGCGGAAGCCCGCGCGCTTCGCGGCATAGCCCGCGACCACGGCCTCGGCGAAATAAATCAGGTGAAATATACGCGCCCGCAGGTTCGAGCGGCCGAGTCTGAGCGCCAGAAGCAAACCCGCCAGGTACCCGGCCGGATGGAGTGCCACGGCTGCCAGATGCGCGCGGACGAAATTCGCTCCAAACGGGAGAACCTGCACCGTCCTCTTTTGCTCGTTTTGCTCGGCGGGCGTCAGGGCATCGTCGGGCCGATCGGCCCCGCGGATGGCGATGGTTTGAATATCGAATCCCTGCGACCGAAGAGCCAGGACCTCTCTCAGAATGAAGGTGTGGTTGATGGCGGGATACCTGCTGATCAGGTACGCGACCCGGCTGGCCTCTGGCAATCTACAATTCTAGCCAAAGCTTCCGGCACGCGTCGTGAGCGATGGACATGCGGCGACAGCCGCGTTTCGTCTGGGCCAGTGAATACGCGGCTGCCGCACGCCGTGTCCACGGGAAATGTGGCATTGTTAAAGCCATGTAACATCATGGGACTTTTCATGATCCTCGATTTAAGAATCTAACGTGGTGCGAAAACGTGGTGGTGAGTCACGTGCGGGCAGGCCTATGGCGATATTAACGACTTCCTCGAAGATTGCCGTCCTGACGGGGGCCGGCGTTTCGGCCGAAAGCGGCATCCCGACATTTCGAAGCAATGGAGGTTATTGGCGTCAATATCGCTTCGAGGATCTGGCGACGCCAGAAGGATTCGCACGCGATCCGAAGTTCGTCTGGACTTGGTATGAGGAGCGCCGCCGCGCCATCGCCGCCGCGCGTCCCAATGCCGGCCATGCAGCGCTGGCGGAAATGGAAAGGCGGGTGGCGGCATTCACTTTGATCACGCAGAATGTAGACGGGCTGCACGATCTTGCCGGATCGAAGAACGTCATCAAGCTGCATGGCGACATCTGGACGGTGCGCTGCCTCAAGTGCGGCAAGGAGCGCGTTGAGCGCGCGGAATTGAACGACCTGCCGCCCTGGTGCGGTTGTGGCGGGATGCTCCGGCCGGGAGTCGTCTGGTTTGGCGAAGAGTTGCCGGATGGGGCGATGGATCGCGCCGCGGCTGCGGTCCGGAAGGCGGATGTACTGATCGTGGCCGGGACCTCAGCGCAGGTTTATCCGGCAGCGTCATTAATCCTGCTGGCGGCTGCGACGATCGAGATCAATCCGGAGGAGACGGCATTTTCCGGCGACGTGACTCTCTCGATCCGGGGAACGTCGGCCGAAGTTCTGCCGCGGCTGCTCCAAAGCATCCTGAAATAGAATGATCGTTAAGTGTTACCACTGCTTCTTGCCGTGGCGGCAGCGCCACTTCCGGGACCGGTTTTTACCCGCGATATCGCGCCAATTATCTACAAACATTGTTCCGGATGCCACCACGAAGGCCAGGTTGCGCCGTTCCCGCTCCTCAGTTATGAAGACGTAAAAAAACGCGCACGGCAAGTTGCGGAGGTCACACGCACGGGGCTGATGCCGCCTTGGCAAGCAGTGGCGGGTTACGGTCATTTCGCTGGCGAGCGGAGGCTGACGCCCGCTGAGATCTCCACCATTCAGACCTGGGTGGCAAAAGGCGCACGCGAAGGCGACCCGGCGAAGTTACCTCCGGCGCCGGTGTTTAACGACGACTGGCAACTGGGCGCGCCCGACATGGTGGTCAGCGCCCCGGCGCCGATGGAGGTACCCGCCGATGGGCTGGATCTCTACCAGTGCTTCCTGGTTCCGATGAACTTGTCTGGCGAACGGTATCTGCGCGCCGCGGAGTTTCGGCCGGGGAACAGGCAGGTGGTGCATCATGCGCTGCTCTTCTTCAATACCAGCCATGCGGCGCATGAGCCGAGTTATCCCTGTTACGGATCGACGGGCGTGCTGCCGGTGGAACGAATCGGCGTGTGGTCCCCAGGCAACGACCCCATCCGTATGATCGACGGCGCGGCATTGACGCTGCGTCCGAGCGCCAGACTGGTGGCGCAGATCCATTACCATCCCGACGGCAAGCCGGAGACGGACCGCTGGAGCATCGCTCTCTATTTCACGGACAAGCCGCCGACGCGGCGCGTGGTGGATATCGATATCTCGACGCAGCTGATCGATATCCCTCCGGGGGAAGCGCACTATGTGGTGCGGCGCGATTTCACCATTCCGATCGCGGTGGATGTGGTTGGCGTGATTCCCCACGCGCATCTGCTGTGCCGTGAGATGCGCGGATGGGCCATTGAGCCTGGCGGTTCGAAGCGCTGGCTGCTGAACATTCGCGACTGGAATCCGAATTGGCAGGATCAATATCGGTTTGTGCGGCCGATTCGTCTGCCCGCCGATACGCGGATTCAAATGGAATTCGTGTATGACAATTCGGCGGCCAACCCGCGCAATCCGCACGCGCCGCCGCTACGCGTCCGCTGGGGTCCGGGGACTAACGACGAGATGGGCTCGCTCGATGTCCGCGCGATTCCGGTCCACATGGAAGAGATGCCGGAACTGGGCGAGGCCATGTGGGGAGCCGTGATGCGTTCCGTAGGCGGCCGGTTCTATTCGCTGCCGCAGTAGGGCAGTGGCGCATTGACGCAATCGTCACATTTGAGTTGTAAACTGAATCGCTAAGGCTACCCGTGCTTAACTCGATCCGCTTCAGGCTGCTCGCGAGCTGTTTCGCATTGATTGCGGGCATCGTTTTCGCGGTGGATTTCTCGAGCGGCGACAACCGTTTACATCGCACGATTATCGAACTGGTGCTGTGTTTCGCAGGGGCCATTGTGATGACGTGGATTTTCTCCCGATCGCTCTCCTGGAGGGTGCAGCGCCTGCGGGTTTTCACAGAACATGTGCTCGATTCGAATATGGCGGACGCGCCGCTGCCGGATGAGGGCGAAGAGACCGCGGTCCTGAACCAATCCTTTCGGCGCATGGCGCAGCGCATTCGCGAGTTAGTGGAACGCCTCAGCCTCGAATCGAATCGCCGCGACGCCATCCTGAAGAGCATGGCGGAAGGCGTTCTGGCAGTCGACCACCAGATGCGCATCATGTTCTGCAACCAGTCGCTGGCGCACGCTCTGGAGCTGAAGTCGCCTGTGGAAGAAAATACTCCGCTGGTAGGGCTGGTACGCGATCCCAAATTTCTCGCCCTGATCTCAGGCGTGTTGGCGTCGGGTGAGCCGGAGAGTTCGAAGCTGCAGTTCACCGGTGAAGATTCTTCGGTATTCGAAGCCTATGCGTCGCCGCTTGCCGTTCCGCCGCACCGAGGCGCGCTGGTGATTCTGCATGACATCACGGGCCTTGAACGTCTGGAACGCATCCGCCGCGATTTCGTGGCCAATGTTTCGCACGAAATGCGCACGCCGCTCACGGCCATTCGCGGCTACGCCGAAACGCTGCTGGCGGGCGCGCTTTCCGACACGGAGCATAATCGGCGCTTTGTGGAAATCATCCAGGCGCATGCCATCCGGCTGAACAATATCGCTTCGGACCTGCTCACGCTCTCGGATCTGGAATCGGGCCGCCGGGATGTCGAAGCGGGTCCGATTTCCATCGAAGAAGCGGTGAACACGGCCATGCTGACGGTGGAAGCGGAGGCGCGCGTGCGAGGCGTCAAGCTGGTGCGCGGCCCGGTGCGCGACGCCATCATCACCGGCCATGCGCTGCGCCTCGAACAGGCCCTGGTGAATCTGCTCGATAACGCGGTTAAGTTCAACAAGACAGGTGGAGAAGCCCGCATCGAGGCCGGGGTTGCGGCGGATGGGCACGTCTTCATTGCGGTGTCGGATACTGGACGAGGCATACCGTCCGACGACGTGCCGCGGATTTTCGAGCGCTTTTACAGGGTGGACAAGGCTAGATCGCGGGAAGTCGGCGGCACCGGCCTGGGACTTTCCATTGTCCGGCACGTCGTCGAGAGGATGGAAGGTACCATTAGAGTCGAGAGCCGGTTGGGGAAGGGGTCGACATTTACCATCTCATTCCCGCCGAGCTCGGATTCTCTGGCTGCATGAAGGTAGATGTGGAAAACGTTAAAGTGGCGCGTAAGCGCGCCGGTCATCGGACGGTTGCCAACCTCGAGGTGGTGGCGAGCACAATCGAGGACGCGGCGCCAGCCAAGGCTGCCCTGGCGGCGGTAGCGGGCAACGGAGCTAACGCGGAAATTTCGTCCGCGGCGCCGGTGGTGCGCGAGGTCTCTCTCGACGACCCCTCCCTGTACATGAATCGGGAGATCAGCCTTCTTGAGTTCCAGAAGCGCGTTCTCGAAGAAGCGCGCGATACGCGCAACAAGCTGCTTGAGCGCGTCAAATTTCTCTCCATCGTGTGCTCGAATCTGGACGAGTTTTTCATGGTTCGGGTAGCCGCGCTCAAACAAAAGCTAAGCGCGGGCAATAAAGATCTGAGCATCGACGGAAAAACCGTGTCGCAGCAGCTTACGGCCGTGCGCGAGCGTCTCGACGAACTGATGCAGGCAATCTACGATTGCTTTCAGAAGCAACTGGTGCCAGGCCTGCAGCGCCAGGGCATCGAGATCGTGGATTATTCCGAGCTCGATCATCGCGAGCGGGCGGCCGTCGACGACTATTACATCGCCACTATTTTCCCGGTGCTTACGCCGCTGGCTTTCGATACCGGCAGGCCGTTTCCGCATATTTCAAATCTCAGCCTGAATCTGGCTATCGTGCTGCGCGACACCGACGGGCGGCAACATTTCGCGCGATTAAAAGTACCGCAGCAATTGCCTCAGCTGGTGGTGGTTCCGCAGGGCCCGGTCCGCAAGAAGACGGCGCCGCCGCAAAGATTTGTGTGGATCGAACAGGTGATTGCCGCCAACCTCGGTGCGCTGTTCCCGGGATTGAAGATTGTGGAATCGCATCCATTCCACGTCACGCGCGATGCCGAAGTTGCCATCAAGGAAATCGAGAGCGACGATCTGCTCGAGACCGTGGAGGAGGCTGTCTGGAGGCGGCGTTTCCGCAAACCCGTCCGGCTGCAGACCGATGTGGGAATTTCCGACGACATCCTCGGAATTCTGATCGAGAATCTGGAAGTGAATCCGGTGGATGTGTTCCGGGTGCACGGGCCGCTGGATCTGACGAGGCTGCGCCAGCTTCCCTCGCTCGACCGGTGCGAGCTTAAGGACGAACCCCTCGAACCATTCACGCCGCCTGAGTTCTCCGCCCACGCCGACGAAGACATATTTACTGTGATCCGGCGCGAAGATCATTTGCTGCACCATCCGTTTCAGTCCTTCCTGCCGATTGTGGATTTGCTGAGAAAAGCCGCCCACGATCCGGAAGTTCTGGCCATCAAGATGACGCTCTATCGCGTGGGGTTGGGTTCTCCCATTGTGAAAGCGCTGCTGGAAGCGATCGAAAACGGTAAGCAGGTCGCGGTGCTGCTGGAGCTGAAGGCGCGCTTCGACGAAGAGAGCAACATCGAATGGGCGCGGGCGCTGGAACGCGAGGGCGTCCACGTGGTGTATGGGCTGCTCGGCCTGAAGGTGCATTGCAAGATCGCGCTGATCGTGCGCCGCGAGCATGACAGTATCCGGCGCTATGTGCATTTGGGCACCGGCAACTACAACCCCACCACGGCGCGGCTTTACACCGACTTCAGTCTGTTCACGGCCGACGCGGAAATCGGCGCGGACGCGACCGACCTGTTTAACTATCTGACCGGGTACTCGCACAAGTCGGATTTTCGCCGGCTTATGATTGCGCCTGTAACTTTGCGCAAGCGAATGGTGGAGCTGATACGGCGCGAGATTGCGCTGGGCGAGGGCGGCCGGCTCATCTTCAAGATGAACGCCCTCGAAGACAAAGCCATGATTCGTCTTCTCTATGAAGCCTCGCGCGCGGGTGTCCGGGTGGATCTGATCGTGCGCGGGCTCTGCTGTTTGCGGCCCGGGATTCCCGGCGTGAGCGAGAACATCGTAGTGCGCAGTATCGTGGGACGCTTCCTCGAACACAGCCGCGTCTATTACTTCGGTAACGGCGGCAATGAGGAAATGTATGCGGGCAGTGCGGATCTGATGCCGCGCAATCTGGACCGGCGCGTGGAATTGTTATTCCCGGTAGTGAATCCGAAGATCGTACGCTACCTGCGGGATGTGGTGCTGGAGAAATATCTCGCCGACAACCGCAAAGTGCGTCTGGGCAAGCCGGACGGAACGTATGAATCGCCGCGCGCCGGGACGATGGACAGCCAGGCATGGTTTATCGCCCACCGGACTTTGCAGGCCGACTAAATTAACTTTGCGACGCCGCTGCCAGTTCGGCACGGTCGCGATGGCGCACATCGATGCCCTTCACCATGAAGATGATGTCTTCGGCTATGTTGGTGGCGTGGTCGGCGACGCGTTCCAGCCTGCGGGCGATCAGAATGTAATCGAGCGCGCGCTCCACCGTTGACGGGTCTTTTTTCATCAGTTCGATCATCTGGCAGTTGATCTGGTTGCGCAGTTTGTCGATTCCGTCATCGGAGGTCAGGATACCGCGCGCCAGCACTGCATCTCGCTTGACGAAAGCGTCCAGACTGGTGAGCACCATCGACTCCACCAGATTCGCCATATCCGTGAAGTTGACCTCGACGTTCAGCTGGGGCTGGCGCAGGGAAGCCAGCGAGCGCTCCACGATGCTGGCCGCCAGATCGCCCATACGCTCCAGGTCGGTATTGATCTTAATCGCCACCACTACGAACCGCATGTCGCCGGCGACCGGTTGCTCACGAGCGATAATGCTGGTGGCCAGATCGTCGATCTGAATCTCGAATTGATTGATGCGGGCCTCGTCGCGCAGTACCTGGTGAGCGTAATCCTCGTTCTTCTCCACCAGCGACAACACGCTGCGGTGAACGGATTGAGCGACGAGCGCACCCATCTCCTGCAGCGCTTCGTTGAGCGCGTTGATGTCTTGTTCGAATGGTCTCATTGATATTCCCGCGCGTCCTAGCCGAAACGGCCCGTGATGTAATCTTCCGTTTCCCGGCGCGAGGGGTTTTTGAAGATGATATCCGTCTTGTCGTGTTCGATGAGCTTGCCGAGCAGGAAGAACCCGGTGGTGTCGGCGACACGGGCCGCCTGCTGCATGTTATGGGTGACGATGACGATGGTGCATTGTTCTTTCAGGCCGACCAGCAGATCTTCAATTTTGGCTGTGGCGATGGGGTCGAGCGCCGAACACGGCTCGTCGAGCAGCAGCACTTCGGGATCCACGGCCAGGGCGCGCGCAATGCACAGGCGCTGCTGCTGTCCCCCGGAAAGCGCATAGGCGGACTCGTTCAGCTTATCCTTGGCTTCTTCCCACAGGGCGGCCCGGCGCAGGCTTTTCTCGACGATTTCAGCGGCGTTGCCATGGCGCAGCATACCGTTGATCTTTGGGCCGTAAATGATGTTGTCGAAGATCGACTTAGGGAACGGATTAGGCCTCTGGAACACCATGCCGATGCGTCGGCGAATCTCGGTCACGTCTTTATCGAGAATGTTCTCGCCATCGAGCGTAATCTCGCCTTCGATGCGTGTATCCCGCAGCGTCTCGTTGATGCGGTTGAGATTTCGCAGGAAGGTCGATTTGCCGCATCCCGACGGACCGATCAGCGCAGTAACGCGATTGGTGGCGAATTCCAGTGAGACGTCATGCAAAGCCTTGAATGACCCGTAATAAAAATTGATATTCGCAGCGCGCATTTTGGGTGCTGCGGTTAGGGGTTTGGCGGCGGCGTCGGTGGATGTCGGAGTCATGGTCTTGGGATCGATCATGGTGGGATCGACGGAAGTTTTAGATGCTGGACTGCTCATTGGGTGCTTTCCTTACTTCGGGAGAGAAACTCCCCGGGAAATAATCATGCGAGCGGAAATGTTGGCGATCAGTACGAGACCCAGCAGGACGAGGCCGGCGGCCCATGCTTGACGGTGCCAGTCCTCATAGGGGGCGGTTGCGTGAGTAAAAATCATCACCGGAAGAGATGCCGTTGGCTCAGACAAGCTCGCGGCCCAGAACTGGTTGCCCAGGCTGGTAAACAGCAGCGGCGCGGTCTCGCCGGAGATGCGCGCCACGCCCAGAATCATGCCCGTCATAATGCCCTTGCGCGCGGCCGGGACGATCACGGAAGCGATGGTGCGCCATTTACTGGCTCCGAGGGCGAGCGCACCTTCGCGCATGGCGCGCGGGACTTCGAGGAGAAACTGTTCGGTACTGCGGGCGGAGATCGGAATCAGCATCAGGCTCAGGGCGAAGCCGCCGGCCAGGGCGGAAAAATGATGCATGGGAACCACTACCACGGTCCAGGCGAAAATGCCGATGACGATCGACGGAACGCCGTTCAGCAGATCGGCCGTATACCGGATCAGAAACGAGAATGTCTTGCCGCCGAACTCGGCCAGATAGACGCCAGCGAAGAAACCGATCGGTATGCCGATCATGGAGGCGAGCAAAACGATTTCGGCGCTGCCGACAATCGCGTTGGCCATACCGCCGCCATCCTGTCCCGGCGCCAGGGGAAGCTTGGTGAAGAAATCCAGATTGACCGATTTGCCGCCGTTGTATACCAGGTAGGCGAGAATCAGAAACAGCGTCGAGACAGTGATGAACGCGCAGACGCCGGTGGACGTCAACATCACGTTGTTCACAATGTTCCTGCGCTGGTTGCGTGAAGTCATCTGGTTAACCTTTCGACGAGCCTTTGCTCGTAGTCAGGACGATAAGAACCTGTGCCAGCGCGTTGATCACCATAGTGAGTACAAACAAGACAAGCCCCAGCTCCACCAGTGCGGCAGGGTACGTTTTGCCTGAAGCCTCGGTGAATTCGTTCGCCACTACAGCCGCGATGGTGTAGCCGGGCGACAGCAGAGAGGCGTGTATGGACGGGTCGTTCCCAATGACCATTGTAACGGCCATGGTCTCTCCCAGGGCGCGCGCCAGACCGAGAAAAATCGACCCGATGATCCCTAGTTTGGCGAACGGCACAACGATCTGCCATGTGGACTCCCATTTAGTAGCGCCGAGCGCCAGCGCCGCTTCCCGCTGCTCTCGCGGCACCGCCATCAGCGCCTCGCGTGAAACGGAGATGATAAACGGGAAAGTCATGACGGCGAGTATGATCCCCGCGGTCAGATAGCCCACGCCGAAGATAGGACCGCTGAAAAACGGAGTGTCTCCGAAGACCTTCTGCAGGGCCGGTTCGATGTAGTCGCGCATGAAAGGAACCAGCGTGAAGATGGCGAGCAAGCCGAAGATAACGCTGGGAACCGCAGCCAGCAGTTCAACCAGAAAGGTCAGGGAGATGGAAAGCTTCGGCAGGGCCAGCTCCGACAGATAAATTGCCGCGCCCACGCCGAGCGGTACTGAAATCAGCAGGGCAAGGAACGAAGTCAGAACAGTTCCGTAGATGAAAGGGGCTGCCCCGAACTGATCGGTCACGGGATTCCACATGCTCGATGTGAGGAATCCGAAACCGAACTTATGCCTTGAGAGAGAGCTGGTTACCCAAAGCTGGTAAACCAGCATTACAGTGACAACAAGAATGGAAAGTGCAAAGAGGAACGTTATTGCCCAAGCCAACTCGTCGCCGCCGAACCGGCGTCTGGATGATGCTTGCGTTTGAGGCCGGACGGCGGCGGCTTGAGTGGCCATAGACAGTTACTATTTGATCAGCGCGATCTGCTTCTCTTCTTTAGCGGTGACCGCCTTGGGCAGCGGCGCATAGCTGAGCGGCTGCGCTTCCTTCTGTCCGTCGGTCATCATCCATTTCAGGAAACCCGTGATTGCGGCTTTCTTGCCGGCATCCGGAATCTGGCTGGGGATCAGAAGCCAGGTGAACGTCGAGATGGGATAAGACCCGGCGCCAGGCGCATTGGTGATGGAGACGCGAAAATCGGCCGGCATATCTTTTACCGAGGCGGCGGCAGCGGTTACGCTGTCAAAGCTCGGCGTGACAAACTTACCGGCGGCGTTCTTAACGTCGGCGAAGAGCATCTTGTTCTGCGCGGCATAGATCAACTCCACATAACCCGCCGAATAAGGCGTCTGTTTCACTCGGCCCGCCACGCCATCGTTGCCCTTCTCACCAAGACCCGTCGGCCATTGCACCGAGGTGTTGGCGCCCACTTTGGACTTCCAGTCGGCGCTTATCTTCGAAAGATAGTCGGTAAACACAAACGAAGTGCCGCTGCCGTCTGAGCGATGAACCACGACGATATCTTTATTGGGAAGATTCACGCCCGCATTGGCGCCCTTGATTGCGGGGTCGTCCCACTTCTTGATGCTGCCGAGGAAGATCCCGGCAACGGCCTCGGGAGTCAACTTCAGGCTGGCGGTCACACCCGGGAGGTTGTACGTCACAACCACGGCGCCGAGCACGGTCGGGAATTCAAGCGGCTTGATCTTGCAGGCGGCAATCTGTTCGTCCGTCATGGGCATGTCGGACGCGCCGAAGTCCACGGTTCCTTCCTGGAGCTGCTTGATGCCGCCGCCGGAGCCGATGGGCTGATAGTTGATCTGAACCGAGGGATGTGCGGTTTTGTACTCGCCGAACCACTTCTGATAAATAGGCGCGGGGAATGTGGCGCCAGCCGCACTGATGGACTGCGCGGATGCCGGGACGGCACAGATGCCAGCCAGAACCGCCACACTCGCTGTAAGAATCTTTTTCATGTTTTTTCCTCTCTTCCTGACTAAGAAAAGGGGTGGACACTTTGAGTGTGCCACCCCATTGTTTCAATTAAGTTACGAATTGTTTAGAACTTCGGCATAGAGCCGGGCAAGGTGTACCGAACGTCGAAGTACAGTGTGTTGTCGTGGGTGGCCTTCGGGGCGCCGATGGCTACGTACCACGGATCGCGCTGGAGCCACTCATATTGCCCCATCACGTTGATGGCGCCATAGCGAGGATTCCGCCACATGGTCTGGTTGAAGCCGAACGTGATTTCGTTGATCGACCGGTTCTGGCTGTTGGAAGAGCCATGGTAGCCATAACCGATCAGCGAAGTCCCGTTGGCGTCGTAGGCTACGTCGCGACCAATGTAGATCCCGCCGTAATAGGCATAAAGCAGGCTGTTCTTGATAACCGCCTCGATACCATCGAGGGTGCTGCCGGAATGGATCAGGCTGAGGCTCTCGTCGCTGCGGACAATCAGATCCGGGGCCTGGCCGAAGATGTAGCGGCCGTCGCCATCGCTCCAGAAGTTGTTGGTGAACACACGGAGATTTTTGACGACTTCCGCATTGGCGTTGACCTCGACGCCGCCACCCGTAGCCCCATGTTTCGTAGTGAGCGGCGCGGTCAGGTTTGTGACCTTGAAGGTACTCTCGATGCCGGTAACTTCAAAGTGCAGGCGCGACGAGGGATCGAAAGCGACCTTGGCGATCAGATCCGGCGCTACGGTCGGCTGTCCCAGATAACCTTGGCCGGAGCACGAATAGCTCACCGCCGTGGCGGTAGCTGCCGTATTGTTGCTGCACCCGCCGAGGTTCAGACCGGCGTCGAGCTGCGTACCCTGAAGAGCCAGATAAGCGGCAGGCAATACGGCGGAGCTTCCTCCCGCCGAACCGCCCATGTATTGATCGGCCTGCTCCGCCGAGAAGCCGAAAGTTACCTTTTCGTTGGGGTGATACAGAACGCGCAGCCCCGGCTGCCGCGTCCACGTGAGGCCCGCAACGTAATTGATGTCTATTACCTGCGTGTAGAAAAGGTCGCCGGGTACGGCCGATATGCCTGTCCGGTTCGGCGTCATCATGCTCCAGCTCTGGCCGGCGAGGAATTCGATCTTGTCTTTGCGAACGTCGACCCAGAACAGCCGAAGGCGCGGAACAATCGCGCCGTTTGAAACGGCGAGGGAACTGGATCCGCTGGTTCCATTGAAGTCGAACTCGTTGTAGCCGATGAAGTGGGCACCCTTCCAGTCGCCATCCACCCGGAGACCCAGCCGCGAGTTCTGCATGCTGTAATGGTATTCCGAGATGTTACCGTTGACCGCATTGTTATAGGGAATACTGCCGAAGTTGGATCCCATGCTGGAGGCCGCGTTTTTGTCGCGCCAGAAGGGGGTTAGGTCCATGAAACCGACGGGAACGATGCAGGTATTTCCGAGCCGCAGGTACGCCGGAGTTGCAGCGTCGGGACCAGCTTCGCAGGGATTACCACTGGCCGCCGCAGCCGCCTGCGGACGCGGAGCCGGATATGCCGGAATGGCGGGCATAGCGGCCGCGGGTACCGGCAAAACCGGCGTAATGCTGGCCACGCTGCCCAGGTTCGGACGCAGCGTTTGTAATGCGTTGGTCGAATCCGCCGTCTTCTCGATCAGTTTCTGCTGCTGCTCAACCGCATGCTGCAGGGATTCGAGCTGTTTCTGCTGAGCCGCCAAAAGAGCGCGCAGCTGAGCTATTTCATCACTTGGCGATTGGTTCCCACGGGCACTGGTAGTCGTAGCCGCCGGCGTAGTTATGTCCTCTGCGGCGTTAAGAAGACTGGCCCCTAAAACAAGGCCCGCCAACAGGACGCGCGCGTGGCGCCTGAACGTTTCATTGGATTTCATTCAAATCTCCCTCATGAATTCCCCGCAAAATCCGGGGTCGAACATATATCGCGATCCGGGCGCAATAAGCACACCTATCCGCCTGATTCACCGGTGCGATCCTTAACTTTAGGGAAGATATCTACCAACGGGATGAATAGACTGTGAAGAAAATGTTACGGCGTTGCACTCAGATGGTGCAGGTTATGCCAGGTCCAGATGGTGATGCCGAACGTCGACACCTTTGATCAGGAAGAGGACGTCCTCGGCGATGTTAGTAGCGTGATCCGCCACGCGTTCCAGATTATGCGCGATGAAAATCAGATCGAACGCGGGCGCGGCGGGCGCCTGCCCCTGTTCCACCAGGTCGAGCAACTCGCGGTAAACGGAATTCTTGAAATCGTCGACTTCATCGTCGGTGGCAAGCACAAGCCTCGCCAAATGCTCATCGCGCTGCACGAAGGCGTCGAGACTTTTTCTAACCATGGACTCAACGGTCCTCGACATTTGGGAAATATCAACCAGCTCCGTGAACTGAGGGCGGCTCAGCAGCGAAAGAGAACGCTGTGCCAGATTGATCGCCAGATCTCCCATGCGCTCCAGATCGCTGTTGATCTTGATCGCCGCGGTGAGGAAACGCAGATCGCGCGCCACCGGTTGGTGCAGGGCGAGCAGCCGTGTGGCCATCTCGTCGATTTCGATGTCGAGATCGTTGATACGTTCCTCGGCCTTCCAGATACCGCGGCTCAGCCTGTCGTCGCGTTCCACCAAAGAGCGAATGCTGTTGTGGATGGAAGTCTCCACCAGGCCGCCCATTTCGAGCAGCTTGTTCTGCAGTTCGCCGAGTTCTGAAACGAAGGGCCGCATCGATTTGGACAACCTGGATTCGAGTTAATTCAAAAATAGCAGCTATAGAGTCCTGTGATGCAGCAGTGCGCGGAAAAATCGTACGCCACGCTACCAGAGGGCCGGCAGGCTGTGGGCGATCGACGCCGTGAGCGCCGAAATGCCGAGAAACCAAATCACCCAGGGCAAATGCAGTAAAAGCGCCCGCGGATAGCGGACCTCGACGCCCGTCGGAAACCCGCCGTAAACGGCTGTAACCGGGCGCACTCGCCAGCTGATCTCCCCCGTGCGGAGTACGCGTACTCCGGGAGTCTCCACCACCATGCCCGGTGGCGCCTTCAATTCCGTCATGCCTCTGGCTGTTACCACTGCCGGTTCGCCGATGCGTAGAGGTCCGTAGCCGAAATGCCGATCAAGCGGACCGTAGAGGAGGGCAAAAGGGATCGCCAGAATCGCACAGGGAAGAGCCATCTGCCGCAACAAGTGGATATTTTCGGCGATCAGTTCGCGCTGCGCCCGCAGGATAATCCGTGGCTCGTCGAGAAAGAGCCGGAATTCCATCACGTGAGCGAGGATGCGATTGATGGTTCCTCCCAGACGCCCCGGGTCGGTGAAGCGGCGAAATACCCTCGTGGCGATGACGCCGTAGACCGCACTGACCGCGCCCAGTTCCGCAAACGCGTTCACTCGAGGTAACCCAGTCCCTTGAGTTGTTGCGTTACGGCTTCTTTCGATTCCGCTTCTTCAACCTGGGCCAGCTCCTTTTCCACCGCGTGTATAACGAATTCTTCGAGTGAGCTATAGCCGGCCTTTGCGGCTGCCGCACGAGCGCGGTCATAGAGCGGCTTCGTAAGATCCACGGAGGTTTTGGAAAACACTTAGTTGGGGGTGTCGAATGTGATGCTGGTATCGGCGCCGAATTTCTTATAATTACGGAATTCGATCACGTTGCGCGAACACTCGCCGGTGCCGCGTACGCAACTCAGCGCCTCGGAATGCGAGGGCAGCAGATAACGCTGATCGGAGATGGTTACGTAATCGTAGTCCACCGCCGATTCCACCGTATCGAGCGGGAACGACCGCGGTATATCTCTGGCCGACATCTCGATGCGCAGCACGCGAAAGTTCTCCTTATCGATCCAGATGGAACCTGTATAAGCCGGGATGTAGGATTCGGATCCGGAGAAATAAACGTGCCACTGAGAGTTCTGTTTCTCGACCGAATAGTCGTAGCGGAAGGCGGGCCGGTTAACGATAGTCGTCGATCGCTTGCCATGAAAATCCGCGTCCGTCGCGGGCGCCAGAATGGCCTGCAGCACCGTGGCAAATTCGCCGGACGACCACGAGCCGGTCTTCTCCACATCCTCGCGCGAAGGCTTTCCGTTAATGAGAATGTTCTTGTAGGATTCCTTGCCGTTCTCGCAGACCACATCGGCGGTTACGATGTCGAGCGCCTGCCACGAAGTGCGGTTCCCGTGGGCGGTATCGGTTTGATAGCGGGTCGTATATTGCTTGACGATGTAGTTCGGCAAGCTCTCGGTGAACTGATAAGCCGCCTCGCGAGCACCCTCGATCACCGGATCGCCGGACCGACCCATGGGCATTGTCTGCCGGGAAATGGCTTGACGGTCTACTGAGGAGGCATCCGCGGGGCCGACTACCGGTGGTGCTGGAGCACGCGTTACACCGTTCATATCCTCGGCTTTGATACTGGGCCGGAGGGTTGCTTCCGTCTGCCCCTGCGAGCCCGCGGCTGGAGTGTCGTCGACGCGCGCCGGCGCATTGCGGCGGAGGACGGGTGGGCCCGGGTCATCAGAATCGCGGGGTGCCGGCTTCGGAGCGGCGGCTGTGGCCGAATCGCTGGAACTGCTGCCTGTCGAAGAAGAATTGCGGGTCAAACGGGGACGGTCGGGATCGTCCGTCGAAATCGAAGAAGACGACGAGCTCGACGACGAGGAATCGGAGCTCCGCTTAAGTACCGGGTGGTCGGAGTCGCTGGTCGAATTGCCGGATGTCTGGTTGCTTGAACCTTTCTCCTGCAGGGTCATTCTGACGGCGTGGTAATAGTTCTGGTTATCGCGCGAAACGTCGATCGAAACCAGATCGCCGATATCGAAATCCCCGAATTTGGCGTTAGCGCCCGATGGCGTGTAATATCTGGTGCCGCGGTCCACATACACGTTGGCCTGCGTTCCGTCATCGGTAGTGAGAACCAATTGCGAAGTGGAAATGCGCTGCAGTTTCCCGTTCAGCGTATCCATGACCTGGTTATTCTGCCCGTTCCGGTTCCTGCCGCCACCGGGATACGGCGAGCCCATGCCGCCACCCCCCGGAAAACCGACTCCACCGCCGGGAAAACCGATGCCGCCTCCAACGCCAGGATATGGCGAACCAAACTGGGCGGCGCAGGGAAGGTCCGCAAGCGCCATTAAAAAGATCAGCGATAAGGCGAGACGCGTTACCATACGGCCTTTCGACGGCTCACCCCGGCGCCGCGTTACCGCCGCCAAACCTGCCTGCGACCGCACCGATTTCGCGAAAATATCCATACAACACCTCGGGAACTGCCTACGACATGACTGTAATCGACCTGCCTGCCGGGGTCAATCCCCACGCTGGCATCGCCTTACTGTTACTGTAGCCCGCCTTACCGGGTGGCGCCGCGCGTAAGAATATTGGCCGCACCTTCGGGATGGTAGCCCGAAAAGGTCAGGTGCTCGTCGATTGTCTTGTTATGGACCATGAGAACGCGCGCCTCCCCGGCGACATCGATCTTTTCGAGCAGCCACAAACCGTTCACGACACGTGTCATCCGCAGGGAGATTTTTGCCCCTGCACCGATGCGCGCCAGTATCCATCCGATGCTGATCGGCTCGATCACATGCGCTTCTGCCCGAGCCCATTGGACGTCTTGTTCATCGATCCACAACTTACCCTCGAGGTGTTTGAGCATGGCGCCCCGCGACGTGGTGGCAACGAAACCAGCCTTGGGTGTCATGCCGAGCACCCATGCGGGGCGCCCATCCACAGTTTCCTGACCTTCCAACCGGAAGTCGTACGCGTTCGGAATGTCCTTAAGGAACGATCGCTGATCCTCGTACTTGCGGATGCGATCCTGGCGTTGTTCGGGCGATTCGGCCTTACGCTCGCGCGCCGCTTTTTCAAACTTTTCGTCTTCTCTGCGCCGTTCTTCCGGAGTCAAAGGGCGCCCATCCTTTTCGACTAACCTGTCGTAGGGCGTGCCATCCAGAGGCGTTACTTCATAGACGTTAACTTTATTAGTTCCGTCCGAGCGCGATACATCGGTCTGCGTGCAAGCCCAATTCATGCCTGCGCGCCAATCGTGTTGGTAATTCGCGATGGACTCGAGCAGCAGGGTTTTCGGGTCGGGCTGGGCGTATACCAACGGCACCAGACTTAAACCAATAACTACCGGGATCAGCTTCACAACGCGCTATGAAGGCACGACGACTGCCACCAACAGCGTTCCGGTCAACCTGTAGCTTCGGCAAAACAAGTATTGGCACGCCGAACCGTCTGGTTTCGCTCGGGGCCGGTCGAAATGCAGCCCGCTTCCACGCCCGTCTGGTCCTCGAGGAACATCACGTAATCCTGTGCGGCGGGCGGCAGTTCGTCCCATTCCGAAATCCCCTCGGTGGAGGATTTCCATCCCGGCAGCACTTCGTAAACCGGCTCCGCTTTCGCCAGATCGCGAACCGTGGCTGGCATCTCACGCACGGTGACACCATCGATTTTGTAGCCCACGCAAACCGGAATCCGCTCCAGTTCGTCGAGCACATCGAGCTTCGTCACCACCATCGTTTCGAAGCCATTGAGCATCGCCGAGTAGCGCAGCAGCGGCGCATCGAACCATCCGCAGCGGCGTGGACGGCCCGTCACCGAGCCGAATTCCCGGCCCCGGTTGCGGATCGCATCGCCCTCGGCCCCCAGCGCTTCAGTGGGAAAAGGGCCGCCGCCGACACGCGTAATGTAAGCCTTGGAAATCCCGATCACCACATCGATTTTGGTGGGCGGCACACCCGTTCCGGTACACGCACCGCCCGCGCAGGCGCTCGAAGAGGTCACAAACGGATAGCTGCCGTGATCCAGATCGAGCATCGTACCCTGTGCGCCTTCGAATAGAAGATTTTTGCCGTCGCGCATGGCATTGCCGAGCAATTGCGCCGTATCGCAAACCAGCGGCCGAATCCGTTCCGCGGCCTCCCGGTACTTTTCGATTGCTTCATCGAAATCGATTCCATCTTCAATCCCGAAGGCCCGCGCGCGCGTCCGATGATCCTCCATCTGCATACGCGCCGCGCCCGGGAAGTAATCCCTATCGAGCAGATCCGCGATGCGCATACCTCTGCGCCCGGCCTTATCTTCATAACAGGGCCCCATGCCGCGCAGCGTGGTGCCGATGGGAGTCTTCGAAGGATTTGCCTCGGTGATTTTTTCCACCAACCGGTGCGTGGGCAGCACCACCTGGGCGCGATTACTGATGCGCAGTTGATTCGGCACGTCAATGCCGGCCTCCTTCAACTGCCCCACTTCTTCATGGAGCGCCAGCGGATCGATCACCAGGCCATTGCCCATCACCGCCGTTTTGCCGGGATGCAGAATGCCGCTCGGAACCAGCCGGAGAATGAACTTCCGCTCGCCGATGATGATCGTGTGGCCGGCGTTGTGGCCGCCCTGATAACGGATGATGATGTCGAAACGGTCGGCCAGCAGGTCGACCAGTTTGCCTTTTCCCTCATCGCCCCATTGTGCGCCGAGGATAACAATGTTGCTCATTAATGACCGGAGTTCGCCTTATTTTCGCCCAAACGGGCTATTGTAGCGCACTGTGTTACGCTGGCCTCTTATGCAGCTTTCCGACGTGTTCCTGCAGTTGGGCGAAGAACACCTGCGGCAACTCGTGCGCGGCATCTCCATTGGCAAGTTGCGGACGTTTCAGCTCTACGACCGTTTTAAGACGCGCACCCATCTGGCGAAGGTCAATACGGAGAATCTGCGGAAAGCGACTCCGCGGTTTTGGGAGCGGTTAAGCGCGCACGACGAGGAATTCGCCACCGACCTCTCGCAGGCCATTCTCATCGCCCACATGGACATGATTACCAGCGTGCTGAATTTTCTCGGCATCCCCAATCAGGAAGGTTTCTTCGAGAAAGATCTCGACGCCAAACCTCATCTGACCGAAGGCTGGCAGGCGCGCGCATTCGACCGCTTCAAGACCGAATACCCCGAGTCCCTGCTGCTCTTCTACATCAGCCATCTGGGTTGGGAACTGGGCGGCGAGACCAGCGTTTTTCTGCCCGCCGCGTAGCCCGCAATGCAGGATCTTATAGACAGCGCGCTGGCGCGCATTAACGCTTCTGTCACCGCCGAGGAACTCGAAGCCGTGCGCGTGGAAGTGCTCGGGCGCAAGGGCGTTCTGGCGCAGCTCAGCAAGGATATGGGCAAGCTCACGCCCGAGGAGCGCGCCGAGCGCGGCAAGTTCATCAACGCCGCCAAACAGACTCTCGAAGGCGCGTACGAACGCCTCAAGAGCAGCTTTGAAAATGCCGCGCTGTCGAAACGGCTCGATGCCGAGTGGATGGACCTCACGGTGCCCGCTCCCCGCGTTCGCCCCGGCTCCCTTCACCCCATCACGCAGATCCAATGGGAAATCGAAGACCTGTTCCGCTCACTCGGATTCAGCGTTCTCGATGGGCCTGAAGTCGAGACCGAACACCACAACTTCGACGCTCTCAATATTCCGGCCGATCATCCGGCGCGCGATATGCAGGATACCTTCTGGCTCGATGGCGGCTGGCTGCTGCGCACCCACACCTCGCCCGTGCAGGTGCGCGGCATGGAAAAGCTGGGGCCGCCGCTGCGCATGATCGCCCCCGGCCGCGTTTTCCGCAATGAATCTGTCGACGCATCGCACGAGCATACTTTCTACCAGCTCGAAGGCATGATGATCGATCGCGATGTTTCGGTCGCGCATCTCATCTATTTCATGAAGACGCTGCTCACCGCCATCTTCAAACGCGAAGTAACCGTGCGGCTGCGGCCCGGCTTTTTCCCCTTCGTCGAGCCCGGCTTCGAACTGGATATTCGGTGCCTGATCTGTGGCGGCGCCGGCTGCCCGGTCTGCAAACAGAGCGGCTGGGTGGAACTGCTGCCCTGCGGCCTGGTGAATCCGCACGTGCTGCGTATGAGCGGCATCGACCCTACTGAGTGGAACGGCTTCGCCTTCGGCCTGGGACTGACGCGGCTGGTAATGATGCGCTACGCCATCGACGACATCCGCTGGCTGCAGAGCGGAGATCTGCGCTTCCTGGAGCAATTCTGATGAAAATGCCCCTAATGTGGGACAGGCGGAAGCGCCAGGTGCCCGGTGGGGCAGATTTCCGATCTGCCCGCGCGTCTAAGGGACCGTATGAAATTCTCCTATAACTGGATCCGCGAATTCGTCGAAGATCTGGACGTTCCCGCCCAGACGCTCGAGCGCCTCATAACCATGAAGACCGCCGAATGCGAAGGCATCGAAACGGTGGGTGCGTTGCGCGCCGGAGCGATAGCCGCTCGCATCGATTCAGTAGAACCAATCGAAAACTCGAAAAACGTAAAAGCCCTCGTCAACGGCAAAACCGTAGTCTGCGGAGCCCCCAACTGCCGTCCGGGAATCACTACCGTCTACGTCCCACTGGCCAACAAGACGATTGGTGGCGTGCTGAGCCAGGGAATGCTGGCC
The DNA here is from genome assembly GCA_963719785.1 of Terriglobia bacterium. Classification (GTDB taxonomy): domain Bacteria; phylum Acidobacteriota; class Terriglobia; order Bryobacterales; family Bryobacteraceae; genus BOG-234. Next base: position 388,077 of record CAVRCX010000007.1, on the reverse strand, counting down.
AGCGCAGCCGAACTCGAAATCAATCGCGATCATGCCGGGATTATCGAACTCAAGGAGCCTCTGGAACTCCCGCCTCCCGACAGCGTCATCGAGATCGATAACAAAAGCATCACGCATCGCCCGGACCTCTGGGGTCATTACGGTATGGCGCGCGAGGTTGCGGCAATAACAGGCAAGACCCTGCGCGATCCGGTCAATACGGCACTCCTTCCCCCACCCGGTGCACCGGTAAACATCGAGATCGAAGACCTGTCACTCTGTCCACGCTATTCCGCGTTGGTTTTCGAAAATGTCACGGTGCAGCCGTCGCCCCTGTGGCTGCAGGCGCGGCTCACTGCCGTGGGTCTCAATCCCATCAACAACATCGTCGACCTGACCAACTTCCTGATGGCCGAACTCGCCCAGCCGACGCATGCTTACGATCGCGCAAAACTCACCGGCGACACCATCTTTGTGCGCTCGGCCCGCCCGGGCGAACGCACCGCCGCGTTGAATGGCGAAGAGTACGAACTGAATCCCTCGAATCTGGTAATTGCCGATGCCGGCGGATCGATCGGACTGGCCGGCGTGATCGGTGGACGCGACACCGCCATCTCCGCTGCGACCACGTCAATCGTGCTCGAAAGCGCGAACTTCCATGCGTCCTCCATCCGCAAGACCTCGTCCGCACTGAAGCTGCGCACGGACGCGTCCATGCGCTTCGAGAAGGCGCAGGACCCGCACAACACCACGCGCGCTCTGGCACGCGCACTCGAGATTCTGCCGCTGATTTCGCCCGGCATCCGGCTGGTCGGCGGACTGGCTGACCTACGCGCGGGATTGCGTACATCCCCGCCAGTGCTGTTGGAGCTCGACTGGCTCGCCCGCAAACTCGGCCGAGTGCTCGATGCCGGCGAAGTCCGCCGCATTCTTGAGAGCCTTGAATTCGGCGTCCACCCGACCGGCCCGAAAACCTTCTCCGTCGGCATCCCCTCGTGGAGGGCCACCAAAGACATCGCCGTCCCTGAGGATCTTGTGGAAGAAGTGGGCCGCATGATCGGCTACGACTCCATCACTCCAACCGCCCCGCTCGTCCCCTGCGCGCCTTCCTACGATCCGCCCGAACGCGAATTCCTCCGCACCGTGCGCCGCACCGTCGCCGCTCAGGGCTACACCGAAGTTTCGAACTACTCGTTCATCAGCGAGGCAGACGCCCGGCGCTTCGGATTCGCCGTCGAAGATCACGTGCGCGTCCTCAACCCCATCGCCGCTGGACAGGAACTGATGCGCACCTCGCTGCTGCCTGGTATCCATCGCAATATCACGGAAAACGCCAAACACTTCGATCGCTTCCGCCTGTTCGAAATCGGGCATGAGATCCACAGGAACGGCGCTGCGAAACCAGAGGAACGTCCGCACCTGATGGCCGCGCTCTCTGACAGAGCCGCGACCGCGAGGGAGTGGTCCGGTTTGCTTGAACTAAAGCGCACCGCCGAGTGCCTCGCGCCTGGTCTGCATATTCTCCCCGCGCAACCATACGTCTGGGAGCATCCCGCGCGCTGCGCTGAAATCTGGTGGAATGGCCGGGCCATCGGCCGCCTGAGCGAACTGCATCCCAATCTCATAGAAGCTGGTCGCGCCGCCGTTCTCGATATTGATCTTACGCTGCTCCAGGAACTAACGCCCGCCACTGCCCGATACACGCCCATCCGCCGTTTCCCTACCAGCGCTTTCGATCTGTCGATCGTCGCCGGCGCGCGTGAATTGGCGGGAACGCTGGAACTCGAAATCCGCCGTTTCGCGGGCGAGTTGGCGGAAGCCGTCGAATACGTCCGCGAATACCAGGGTGAGCGCCTCCCCGAAGGAAAAAAGAGCGTGTCGTTCCGCGTGGTGGTGGGCGCCCCCGACCGCACTCTGTCCTCCGACGAGATCGCCGGCATTCGCAATGGCGTCATCGCAGGACTCACTGGACTCGGCTACGAACTGCGCATCTGAAATACTGGCGTCTGAAATACTGCGCATCTGAAATACTGCGCATCTGAAATACTGTAGGTTCGGTGACTCCAGTTCTGACACATGCCTGAAATCGCCACATGGTCCGACCCCGACTTCCCGTACCCGATCGAGTATGCCCCCGAGGCGCTGGAAAAGCTCCGCGCGGCTGCGATGGAAGGGCTCATGGCGCTGCCGAAAGTCGGCATGGGAAGCGGTGGCGTGCTGCTCGGGGAATCAACAGGCAACCGGATCACCATCCTCGATTCATTTGTCATCCCCTGTTCCCACGCCTTTGGCCCCTCATTTTCGCTGACGCCCGAGGAACTGGATCACGCCCGGGAGCTGGTTGCCCAATCCGACACGTCGAAAATCGTTGGCTGGTACTGTTCCAAAGGACTGCGGCCACTTGAGGTGAGCGATAACGATCGCGTTCTCTTCGGATCGTTGTTCACGAAGCCATGGCGCGTGGGTCTGCTTTTGCGGCCCAACATGGTCCGGCCCACCACCATAGCGTTCTTCTGGCGCGGCGCGCAGGGCGAGGCTGTGAAAGGCGTGGAAGGCGAGTTATCTGCGTGGGCCGCCCCCGTGCCGTTGGTGGTCGCCGCTGACGTCCCCACCCAGAAGGCCGCGCCGGCGGAGGCCGTTGTCCCAACCCAGCGTGCCGCAGCGCCCGCCGCGGACGAAGTGCCTGTAGCGCAAAAGGCTCCGGGCCCGGCTCCCGACGAACAGGACATCGATATCAGGAAGCAGATCTTCACCATCGACCCCGAGCTTTGGCCAAGCCTGCGCGAGACGAAGCTGAAGCGAGAACGCGAGAACATCCCCTCGAACTCTGAACGGCCGGTCATCCGGCCGCTGCCAACTGTGTCGTTTGAGGCTTACCGTGCCACCGTGGTTAAGGAGTCTCCGCCAAAGAAAGGGCCGGTGGTGGCACTCGCGGCGGCGGCGGCAATATTGATCAGTATCGCGGGAGTGGTCCTGGTGGTAATGCCGGGGCCTCATCAGGCCGCTCCCAGGCCTCCGCTGGTTCTCCATTCCACCGACGCCCACGGTGCGTTGACCATTCAGTGGAATCCCGATGGAGTGGAGGGCATCGACCACGCCTCGCTCTTCATTGACGATGGCGGCCGGCTGCATACGATCCCACTGGATCGTTCGCAATTGACTTCGGGAGAATTTGTTTATGCCAGGAAATCGAGCCACGTGACCGCAACCGTGACTGCGGATGGCACGGAGGCCACCACTGAATTCACGGCCCCTTCCGGAAAGCCCTCGCCCACCGAATCGCGGCCGTGACGGGAGTGACGCCTCTGGACCCCGAGCGTGTAAGAACCCTGAACGCGCAGCCCGCGCGTAACGACGCTCAGTACGTTCTTTACTGGTCGCAGATGAACCGGCGTGTTGAGTCGAACCAGGCTCTCGCGTATGCGGCGCAAATCGCCAATGAAAACAACCTGCCGTTGCTGGTTTATGAAGGACTCACCTGCACCTACCCGCATGCCAACGACCGGCTCCATACATTCATGCTGGAGGCCGTGCCCGGCACCGCGAAGGATTTGAAACGCATTAACGCCGGATATTTTTTCTACCTGCGCGCACGTAAGAGTCAGCCTGATGACGTGCTCTATCGCCTGGCAGAACATGCGCGCTGCGTGGTAACGGACGATTACCCGGCCTTCATCGCAGCCGCCCATAACAGTCGCGTGCCGGGGAAAATCGGCGTACAGTACCTGGCGGTGGATGCAAGCTGCATCGTGCCCATGAGCCGCCACGAGAGGCGCGCTTACGGGGCATATACCATCCGGCCGAAAATCACGCGCGAGCTGCCGAAATATCTGAAGCCCGTCGAACAGGTTCGTATCAAACGTGCCTGGAACGACACTTTTCTACCGCCCGGCCTGGCTGAATTGCGCACCAGCGTCACGGCGCCGAACATTCCGCAGCTCGTTGCAGGCTGCGAGATCGACCATTCCATCCGGCCGTCCATCTCCTTCTGCGGAGGGGCCGCCAACGCGCGCCGCCACCTCGAAGTCTTCCTCGAAACCAGACTTTCCCGCTACGCGCGCGAAAGCAATCAGCCGGCGAAGCATGCCACCAGCGACCTGAGTCCATATCTGCATTTCGGCCAGATTTCAGCCCTCGAAGTGGCGCTGGCGGTGCGCGAGTATGCGGAGCAACACAAACTGATGGCCGACGATTTCCTCGAGCAGCTGATCGTAAGGCGCGAACTGGCCTTCAATTTCGCGCGCTTCACGCCGAATGCCGAATCGCTCGATGCGCTGCCCGATTGGTGCAAACGCACTATGGCGAAGCATGCCGACGATCCGCGTCCCTGGCTCTACACCCCCGAACAATTGGAGCGCGCTGAAACCCATGACGATCTGTGGAACGCCACCCAAAAGGAACTCTTGCTGCGCGGGAAGATCCACGGCTACTACCGGATGTACTGGGGCAAGAAGATTATTGAATGGTCGCCCACTTACCAACAGGCGCTGCGCGTGATGATTCACCTGCACGATATCTACGCGCTCGATGGCCGCGATCCCAACACCAATACCAACATCCTCTGGTGCTTCGGACTACACGATCGCCCATGGGGTGAGCGGCCCGTCTTCGGTCAGATCCGCTATATGTCGCGCGAAGGAATGCGCCGCAAAACCGACACCGCCGCGTATAGCGGCGAGATCGCCGAACTGGAGCGGACCGGCGGGGACGCTTACGCCCTCCGATGCCACTGATCTCCGTGACGCAACGGTTTTGACATTTTTTTCAGGATTTGGATACACTTCCAGCGGACCGGCCGGAGGATAGGGCAACGCTGGAGAGCGACCCGAGCGCCGAGCTGGTGTCCGGGATGGCAGGGGAGTTCATCAGCTCCCCCGCGATCCATCGTTTTGTCGAAGTGAATGCAGCCATCCTGGCGGGAAAGCGATAAACTCAAGCCTCAGCCTTTCGGCGCCGTCCAGGGCAGGTATCCACCTCCTTGTTGTTGTTTATGCATTCGTCCTTTTGGCTCTCCACTGCGTGCTTCATCCGATCAGTCATCTATTCGCTCAGGTTTCGAGCATGAGCATCTCCGCCCCGGGTTTCGCAATCACAAACACAGCCTCTATGGGCTAGACCGTTTTCCCGCGCTTACCCGTTCCTGGACGAAGACATCGCAGCCGCATGCGGAGCGCGATACTCTTTTTCCCTGTTCAAAATCCACCAACTCGATTCCGCCAGATGCCGGGCAACGGCCGTTGCCGCCTTGCCATGGCACTTGTGCTCTTTGAGCCGCTGATAAAGCGTGCCGACATGGTGCTCGCCATACTTGTCCCGGTGCATCACAATGGCATTGGCGGCTTCCACAAAAGCCCACTTCAGGTAGTGATTAGCCGCAGGCGACGTCGGCCCGTAATGCGTTTTGCCGCCACTGGAATGAACGGTCGGGGTCAAACCGGCGTAAGCTGCCAGATGCGCTCCCGTTGGGAATCGCTTCGCCTCGCCGATCTCGATATAAATGACAGCCCCCAGAATGTCGCCCACGCCCGGCATCGTCTTCAGCAGCCGCACCCAGCCAACCTTGCAGATCGCTTCCCGGATACGGGTCTCCAGCCGATCGATGTGCAACTCGATCTGGCTCAGGATCTGATACTCCTGCGTGGTCGCATAGCACGTTTGCTCCGGCAGTCCATCGAGGTACCTCATCAGCAGGGCGTGCGCCTGCTTCGAGAACAGATCGCGATAAGCGTCCTGCCGCAACCCATAGCGCCGGATGGCGGCTTGAATCCGGTTCTTAAGAACGCTCGCCTGACGCCGCATCGACAACCTTGTTCGCAGCAGTCCGCGCAGGTCCCTCAGCTTCGAGGGCGGAATCCACACTTCCGGCAAAGTGCCGACGCGCAGTAACGTGGCCAACCCGCGGGCGTCCAGCTTGTCCGTCTTATTCCGTCCCGGCATCTGCTTCTTCGCTTCGAGCGGATTTGCCAGGTGAGGCTTAAGGCCGGCCTGTTCGAGCGCGTCCACGAACCAATACCAGCCGCCACCGGCTTCGAGCGCCACCGGAGCCCCCGGAGGCAACGTCGCCAGATACTTGCGTAATTCACTTCCTGCGTGTTCCACCCGAACCGGCACGCTTGCTTCGCCCTTTTCGTTCATGATTACGAAAACCGAATACCGCTGGTGGGAATCGCAACCAATATAATGCTCCATAGCTGCAGTACCTTCTTTCCGTGCCTTCCCAGCACTGCGTATACCTGTATCAGGAACGCACTGGTGCTGCAGCGCTCTCATACAATCACAAATCCTGAAAATAAACTTCACCATCACCAACCTGCTGAAAACAAGCGGCCGCGGGGTCCTGCGCCCACCCGCCTGAGTCCAACTCGCACACGCCCCATGCAACTCTGAAATCGCAATGAGACTCTACGACCCCAATCCCGGCCTCGATTGCACTCCCGTCACCCGCCCCTGCCTGGCCGGAAAAGGCGCGGAAAAAGTTGATTTCTACAACTACGAACCTGAGAATCCCAAAATCGGACACATGTGGGGTAGGCGCTTCCGCCTGTCCTGTCCAGTCCCTGCGATACCATTGATCTTGACCCCAACCGCGCCGGACATCCTCACCCGAATTGTGTCCCGCAAGCAAGAGGAACTGCGTGCGGCGGCCATCCCCTTGCCCGAACTGCGTGCGACCGCGGAAGCCATGCGTGCCGGTCGCCGCGATTTCGCCGCCGCGCTGCACTCCAGACGTCCGGCCATCATATCCGAAATCAAAAAAGCTTCCCCGAGTAAAGGAGTCCTCGTGGAGGATTTCCGCCCCGCCGAACTTGCCGCCAAATACCAACAGGGCGGCGCCGCGGCGCTCTCCGTCCTCACGGATCGCGATTTTTTTCAGGGCAGTCTGGATGACTTGCGAGCCGCCCGCGCCGCCTGCACGCTCCCCGTAATTCGCAAAGATTTCACCATCTCCGAGTACCACGTGCTCGAAGCGGCCGCCGCCGGGGCCGATGCGATTCTGCTGATCGTCGCCATCCTCGACGACTCCCAGCTCCGCGGCTTCCGCGAACTGGCGCGCGAATTCGGCATGGCGGCGTTGGTTGAAGCGCACGACGCCGGCGAACTCGCCATTGCCCTCCGCTCCGGCGCGGAGATCGTCGGCATCAACAATCGGGATCTACGCACGTTCAGTGTTTCGCTCGATACTTCGATAAAACTTGCCGCCGATATCCCGCCCGAAGTTACCAAAGTAAGCGAGAGCGGCATCTTCAATTCCGCCGATATCCATCGCCTCATGGACGCTGGCTTCGATGCTTTTCTGATCGGTGAGCATCTGGTGAAATCCGGCGACGCCACACGCGCGCTGCGGGAACTGGTGGCCTGATGTTCGTCAAAATCTGCGGCATCACCAATCGCGAGGATGCGCTTGCCGCTATCGATTCCGGCGCCCGCGCCCTCGGCTTTATCTTCCATCCGCCGAGCCCGCGCTATGTAACACCCGAAACGCTGGAGCCTTGGCTGGCCGAAATTCCCGAGGATATCTGGAAGGTTGGCGTATTCGTTAACGAAGACCCGAGACGCATCGAGCAAATCGCGGTGCAACTTCACCTCGACGTTGCGCAGCTTCACGGCAACGAGACGCCCGACCGCCATCCGCACAATTTGCGAATCTGGAAAGCTTTCCGAGTCAACGGCGAAGGAACGCCGACGCCCCGCTACCCGGCCGAAGCCATCCTGTTAGATGGCCCAGCGTCAGGCCAAACCTTCAACTGGGAAGTGGTCGGGCAGGTTTCCGACCTGCCCGTCTTAGCTCCGCGTCTGATCCTCGCGGGCGGCCTGACCCCCGAAAATGTCCAGGCCGCCATCAACCAAACACATCCCTGGGGAGTCGATACCGCTTCCGGCGTCGAATCGTCGCCCGGCCGCAAAGACCACGCACGCATGAAAATGTTTATCGAGGCGGCTCTACGCTCATGATCTCCGCGCAACCCGACGTAGGCGGGCACTTCGGTCCCTACGGCGGCAAATACGTTCCCGAAGTTCTCATGTGTCCGCTCGAAGAACTCGAGCGCACCTACATGGAAGCGAAGGCCGACCCCGCTTTCCACGCCGAGCTCGACGACCTGCTGCGCAACTACGCGGGCCGCCCCACCCCGCTCTACCACGCGCGCCGGCTTTCCGCGCATCTCGGCGGCGCGAAGATCTACATCAAACGCGAAGACCTGCTGCACACCGGCGCGCACAAGATCAACAACTGCCTCGGCCAGGCTCTGCTCGCCCGGCGCATGGGGAAACGGCGCATTATCGCCGAGACGGGTGCGGGTCAGCACGGCGTCGCCACGGCCACCGTCTGCGCCCTTTTCGGATTCGATTGCACGGTGTACATGGGCGAGGAGGACATGCGCAGGCAGCGTCTGAATGTCTTCCGCATGCGCCTGCTGGGCGCCAATGTCATCCCCGTGACGAACGGCAGCCGTACTCTCAAGGACGCTATCAGCGAAGCCATGCGCGACTGGGTCACCAACGTTTCGAACACCCACTACCTGCTCGGCTCGGCACTGGGCGCGCACCCCTATCCCGCCATGGTTCGCGACTTCCATCGCGTCATCGGCATCGAAGCCCGCGAACAAATCCTCAAGGCGGAAGGCCGCCTGCCCAACGTCGTGATCGCGTGTGTCGGCGGCGGCAGTAACGCCATCGGAATCTTCCATCCCTTCATTCAGGATGCGGCCGTGAAGCTCATCGGCGTCGAAGCCGGTGGGCGCAGCCTGCTGCTGGGTGAACACGCGGCGCGGTTTTCAGGTGGCTCTCCCGGCGTCCTCCAGGGCACTCGAAGCTATCTCCTGCAGGACGACGACGGCCAGATCGCACTAACCCATTCCATTTCCGCCGGCCTCGATTACGCCTCCGTGGGACCCGAGCATGCCTGGCTGCACGACGAAGCCCGCGCCGAATACTGCTCCTGTTCCGATGCCGATGCTATGGCCGCCGCACTGCTTCTCAGCCGCATGGAAGGTATCATTCCGGCGCTCGAATCCGCCCATGCCGTAGCCGAAGCCGTGCGCCTCGCCCCCGCTCACCCCGGCCAGGTTTTCGTCGTAAACCTCTCCGGCCGCGGCGACAAAGACATCGATATCTACAGGGAAAACCTGCGAGAGTTGGACCAGGCTTGACGCGCATCGCTCGCTTATTCGAATCCCTGAAACGGGAGAACCGCTGCGGCATCATTGCCTACCTGACCGCCGGCGATCCAACCCCCGAGGCCACCCCGGAATTGGTCGCCGCGCTCGAACGGGGCGGCGCCGATCTCATCGAGCTGGGCGTGCCCTTCTCAGACCCCATCGCCGATGGTCCCGTGATCCAGCAGGCGGGAGAACGCTCCCTCCGCGCCGGCACAACGCTTTCCAAAGTGCTCGGAATTGCAACCGAGATACGCAGGACTTCCGAAATCCCCCTGCTGCTTTTCACCTACCTCAACCCGGCGCTCCGTTATGGATTTGAACGCCTGGCGCGCGATGCGAAGGCCGCCGGCATCGATGGCTGCCTGCTCACCGACGTCAGCGTCGAGGAGGCGCGCGACTATGTGAAAACCATGCGCGCCGCCGATCTCGACACCGTCTTTCTCGCCGCTCCAACCAGCACCGAAGCACGTCTCAAACTGGTGGCCGAGTATTCGAGCGGCTTCGTTTATCTGGTCTCGCGCACAGGCATCACCGGCATGCAACAGACCATTTCAGAATCCGCCATGCCGCTCATTGAACGCATGCGCGCCCACACCAATCTCCCACTCGCCATGGGTTTCGGCATCTCGACGCCTGAGCATGTGGCGGAACTTGCCGGCAAGGTCGAGGCGGTAGTGATTGGCAGCGCCATCGTACGCCAGATCGAACGGGATCCATCGAAACTCGAGGCCTTCATGCGCGACCTGAAGCGCCCGATCGTACAGGCCGCGATATCTTAGAGTGCGATGTCAGGCGACACCTTAGACGCTCTCGCGCAATGCCGCGAGCAAATCGACGCAATCGACCTCCGTATTCTGGAACTGCTCAACCGGCGGACGTCGGTGGTCGAGGAAATCGGCCGTATCAAGAAGGGAGCGCACATGCCCATCTATGAACCGAAGCGCGAGGATCAGGTGTACCTTAACGTCACCTCGAACAATGGCGGGCCAATGCCGAACGACGCCGTGAAGCGGATCTTCGAACGCATCATAGACGAGATGCGCAAGGTACAGAAAGACCGGATGGAACAGAAGGGTTTATAAATATCCATGCTCGTCGTAATGCAGGAGGGCGCCTCCGAAGCGCAGATACAGAAGATCATCGACCGCCTCGTTGAAGACGGCTTTAACGTTCACCGGTCGACCGGCGTGATCCACACCGTGCTGGGCGGAGTCGGCGGCAAGGAGGATTTTGACACCGCTGTTTTCGAAGTGATGGAAGGCGTCAAAGAGGTCCATCGCATCGTTTCGCCGTATAAGCTGGCGAGCCGCGGATTCCGTCCGCACGGCACTGTCGTGAAGATTAAGGATGTCGAAATCGGCGGCAAAGCGGTAGTAGTGATGGCTGGCCCCTGCAGCGTCGAAAATCGCGATCAGATCGAGCGCGCGGCCGATATCGCGGCGGATGGCGGCGCCCGCGTGATTCGCGGAGGCGCCTTCAAACCCCGCTCTTCTCCATACAGCTTTCAGGGGCTGGGCGAAGAGGGTCTGCAGATGATGCGCGAAGCGGCCGACCGGCGCGGCCTGCTGGTCATCAGCGAAGTGATGGATTCCTCCCAGATCCCTCTGCTCTCGGCTTACGCGGACATCCTGCAGGTGGGCGCGCGCAACATGCAGAATTTCAATCTGCTGCGCGAACTGGGGCGCATTCGCAAGCCGATCCTGCTGAAGCGCGGCCAGTCCGCGACCATCGAGGAACTGCTGCTCTCCGCAGAATACATTCTTTCGGGCGGCAATTATGAAGTGATTCTGTGCGAGCGCGGTATCCGCACATTTGAGACTTACACGCGTAATACCTTCGATGTCTCCGCCATTCCGGTGGTGAAGAAGCTTTCGCACCTGCCTATCGTGGCCGATCCTTCGCATGGTACGGGCCGTCGCGATCTGGTGCCGCCTATGGCGCGCGCGGCGGTCGCGGCAGGAGCGGACGGTCTGCTCATGGAAGTGCATCATGACCCCGACCACGCGCTGAGCGATGGTGCGCAATCGTTGTATCCGGGCCAGTACACCGTGCTCATGGACCAGCTTCGGCTCATCGCGGCGGCCGTGGCGCGTTCGATTTAAATGGATACGGTCGCCATCGTCGGCGTCGGCCTGATCGGCGGATCGTTCGGGCTTGCATTGCGCCAGGCGGGTTTTACCGGATCGATTCTGGGCGTCAGTTCCCCGCGCAGCATCGATCAGGCGCTGCAACGGGGCGCTATTGATCGCGGCGTATCGCTGGAAGAAGCCGCCGCCTCGGCAGACCTGCTGTTTCTTGCGCAGCCGATCTTCGGGATTATCGAAACCATTGGGAAACTCAATTCCCTGGTGCGCCCCGATGCGCTCGTGACCGACGTGGGCAGCACCAAGCAAACCATCGTTGCCGAGGCCACCCGATCTCTGACGCGGTGTGCATTTCTCGGCGGCCATCCCATGGCGGGGAAGGAGCAGCGCGGCGCCGCGGCTGCCGATGCCGAGCTCTTCCGCGGACGCCCCTGGATTCTGACGGCCGAAACGGACCATCCCGTGGCCCTCGAGTTTCGCCAATGGATCGGGCGTTTTGGGGCTCGCGAAATTGTACTCGATCCGGCGGCGCACGACCGGCTGGTGGCATGGGGTTCCCATCTGCCCCAGTTGGCCTCGACCGCTCTGGCTTCAGCTCTGCAGGATCGGTCGCCCGAGAGCGCCGCAATCGCCGGACCTGGCCTGCTCGACATGACGCGGCTGGCGCTGAGTTCTTACGACCTCTGGAGCGACATCCTCCAAACCAATGCACCGGCGGTCGAGGCGGCGCTCGACGCCTATATCGCCAAACTCCAGGAGCTCAAAGACGATTTCGCGACCGACTTCGCGAAGGGGGCAGCCTTTGCAAACTCCCTGCGCACCCGCTGACCAGGCCTACAGCGAGCCCGCATCCACAAATCGATACCCGATGTGACTGTCGGTGAGCAGATATCTGGGTTCCGCTGGATCGTCCTCCAGCTTCTTGCGCAACTGTCGGACAAACGTCCGCAGATATAAGGTCTGGCTCGAGCACTCCGGCCCCCATACCGACGCCAGCAGCTTCCCGTGCGCGATGGGCAAGCCGCTGTGCTTCATCAGATACTCAAGCAAATCGAACTCTTTGCGCGTCAAATGCACCGGCTGACCGCCTTTCTGCACCACGCGCCGCGTAACGTAAAGGCTGATTTCCCCAATCCGAATGGCATGGTCGGCCTCGCTCACAGTAGTACGGAATCGGCGGACCGAAGCGCGCAGCCTGGCCAGCAGTTCGCGCATCTCAAACGGTTTGGAAATGCAATCGTCCGCCCCGGAATCGAGCGCGCGCACTCTAACCTCGCGATCGCTGCGGGCAGTGAGCGTCAGAATGGCCAGACGAGGAAAGAGGCTGCGGAGTTGATGGCAAACGTCCCCACCGTTTTTGCCCGCAGTCCCGATGTCGAGCAGAACCGCGTCGTAGCGGATGGCCTGCGCGAGCGACATGGCGTCTTCCGGCGAAGCAGTTTCGGCGACGTCAAAGCCCTCTTCGTAGAGCGTAGTATGGAGAGCGCGGCGTACGGAGTAGTCGTCGTCAACGATCAGAACGCGCCCGCATGGTGCAGTCATCGCTAGAGCCTCCCACGAACTGGAAACCCGCGTTACGGGGGCAGGCCCGTCGTACAAATGCATGGTACTGACGAAGACATAAGAAAGCCATAAGATATTCGTGGAAAGTATATGAGTAACTCGTCCAAAAATCATGAATTAAAGATGCCAGCAATATCGTTTATCAGGCCTATCCAAATAATCGACCGGAGCCGCGCGATTACTTAGCCGCGCCTTATGCCCTCCTCACACCGCTCCCTTTAGACTCTGAACACGGGGACGACTTCAATGGATCTCACCACTCTGCAAAGTCACGAACTACGCGAGGCCGTGCGAACCAATCGCGTCAGTTTCCCCTCGCAGGCGCCGGCATGGGAAAAGCAATCGCGCGGCGATATCCAGTGGCGGCTGGCAGTTCTGTATTTCGTGCGAGGCTGGTCTCTGTTCGATATCGCGCATCGCTATGGCCTGTCCCGTGAACGTGCCGGACAAATCGTGAGGGCGTGGCGCATTCTTTCCGTGAGACACGGCTACATTCAGGAGATTCCGGCCGCGGAGGCTAAGGTACATGCTCCGGCGTATCCCGCGGCAATTCCTGCTGCACTGCCCGACTTGCTTCCGCCCAACCGCGTGATGAACGCCACGCAAGGTTTATACCCCGCATGAATACGCTCATCGTTCTGGCGCTTTTCCTGGTCTTACTGTTTCTGTCGTGGCCGACGCTTCTGCAATTGATCGCCGGCCTCAGACTGGAGAATGCAGGACGCCCCTTTCGCCGTGACCGCATAAAATGAAAGGATGAGTAAGTGGGCCGTCTTCGGCATGCTGTTGCTGGGGTGTGCCGCCGGTTTCGCGCTGCAGGACAAGCCTGACACTGATGCCCCGCGTGGCGATGTTGCCCGCGGCAAAGTTGTCTTCGCTGAGAACTGCGACGACTGCCACGATGCCTACAGCAAGGAAGTACGAGTAGGTCCGGGCCTGCAGGGAATTAAAGACGGCAAACTGCCGGACGGACGCAAAGCCACCCACGACCAGATACTCGACATCATCAATACCGGCCCCGCAGAGATGACGTCGTTCAAAGACCGCCTCAGCGAACAGGAAAAGGAAGACGTTGTGGCGTTCGTTATGACGCTTTAGGATGGGGCGCCATAGCGCTTGCGTCATTCGCCCGGATAAAGATGGGCGAGGGATTTAGCGAGGCCGGCAGTGGCGCGGCCGGTTGGAAGCGGCGGCGGAAGATCGCGATGATGAGCGCCAAAACGAAACCGGCAACGAAACCGATGGCAGCAATCACGCCGCGATTGGGATAAATGGGATTCACCGGGAGGTTGGGTGGATCGAGAACCTCGAGGGCATCTGCGTTGGCGCTTCCGATGTATGTAACCTGCGACGGTGGGATGCCGGCACGCTGTTCGAGGGCGGCAATTCTGGACGCGATCAGTTGCAGCTCTTCACTTCCGCCGGTCGCTTTGGCCTCGCGTTGGATATAGACATTTTCGTCTGCAAAACGAGTAACCAGCGCCTGGACCACAGCCTGCGCCTTCAATCGGTCCGTATAAGTGAAGCTGACCGCGAACGTCAGCCTTGGGCCGCCCGGCGCCACGCTGATCCGGATGTCGCGGCGCATTTCTTCGATCACGTCTTCGATGGGCTTTCGTCGGGAAAGAGATTGAGCCGCGGGTCCTGGATCAAATTGGAAAGCGACGTACGGCTCAGGACATTTGCCTCCATGGCTTGGAGGCCCTCGATCGCTGCCTGGCGGTCCGAGCGCTCGCCATGATAGATCGGCACCGTGGTGGACTCGTATCGCGGGGCTATCGTGAACGACACCCCCAATCCCAGCAACGAAAGTGTCAGCGCCAATTTAGGAAACGACGGCATCGAGAGATGCATGCGAGTTGCTCCTTCCAACAAATCGAAAACCGCGGACCATCCCTGCGGAACCTCTTCGAGCATGGCTGCGAATTCAGCCTCATAACGCTTGCGCCACGCCGCCGGGTAAAGACGAATCAACGACCCCGCTAATCGGTTCATGCGTTGTTCAACCTCGCCAGCCCGGTCTTTACAACATGCTGCAAACCACTCAGCGCCGTCTTAAGATGCCGCCTGCCTGACGGCGTAATCGTGTACGGCTGGCGGCGATCTGTCGACGCGACGGGCCGAATCCACCCATGCTGTTCGAGCCGAGTAATCGCTCCATAAAGCGTCCCCGGACCCAGCCGAATGCCGACGAACGCTTCAATATCCTGCATCATGGCGTAGCCGTGTTTATCGCCCTCGGCGAGGCTCGAAAGAACCAGCCTTTCGCGCAATGCTATCCTCGGATCGGGTCCGCACGATGACGCTGATCAAAGCGCTTTGGCTGTCGGGCAGCGGATTAGCGCTGTTGACGGGGCTCTACGCCGCGTCCTCCTCCGCTCCGCGCCCATGGCGGATTTACCGCAGCCTTGAGCCCTACGACGACATCGGACTCCCCGATGATGCGCAGGAAAAAACCGAATGGGTTCAGGCGCGATTGATGTATCCGCCCCATCCCAACGGGCTCTATTCGCGGCCCATCGGCCTCGGCGGTTATCGCGACTGGCGCGAGGGCGGAACCAGTTGGTCGCAGGACTATCCACGCGCGGATCGCAACTTCGCCCTAGCCATGCGGCGCCTGACCCGGCTCCACGTGCGCTCTGTCGAACAGCCCGTCAATCCCGACGATGGCGACGACATTTACAACTGGCCATGGATGGTGGCCGGCGAGATGGGCGACTGGCTCCTGACGCGCGAACAGGCGAAAACGGTGCGCGAATACCTGCTGCGCGGCGGCTTCCTGATGCTTGACGATTTCTGGGGAACGGCCGAGTGGAACCGCTTCATGGACAGCATGAAAGTCATATTTCCCGACCGCGAGATTGTGGAGATCGACGATAAAGACCCCATTTTTCATATCGTCTACGACCTCGACGACCGTTACCAGATTCCCGGCCAGTGGGCGCTGCGCCGCGGCGAGATGTACCGGGCGGATGGCCAGACCCCGCACTGGCGCGGTATTTACGACGACAAGGGCCGCCTGATGGTCGCCATGTCGTTTAACTCCGACATCGGCGATTCCTGGGAGTGGGCCGACGATGCGCGCTATCCCGAAAAATATTCGGCGCTGGGGATACGCATCGGCGTGAACGACGTGATGTATTCGATGACTCACTGATTCGGCATGATTCTCAAGATCGTTCAGACTGGTGAAATCGTGTTGCGGCAATTCGCGCGCCCGCTCAGCCGGGACGAAATTCTCTCCGAGCCGGTCCAGGAGTTGATCGTGGCCATGCGCGACACCATGCGCGACGCTCCGGGCGTGGGACTGGCCGCGCCCCAGGTCGGTATGCCGTTTCAGTTGGCGGTGATTGAAGACGCGCAGGATTACATCGACAAACTACCGCCCGGCCAGGCCGCCGAGCGAAGGCGCGTGGCGGTGCCTTTCCAGGCGCTTATCAATCCCAAGCTGACCATTGAGGTCGCCGATGAGATGCATTTCTTCGAGGGCTGCCTGAGCCTGGCAGGATTCACCGCCATTGTGCCGCGGGCGCTGGCCGTGCGCGTTGAGTGTCTGAATGAGCGAGCCGAGCCGGTCACCATCCGCGCCGAGGGCTGGTACGCGCGGATTCTCCAGCACGAGATCGATCATCTGCACGGGCAGCTTTATCTCGACCGCATGGAGTCAAGATCGTTCACGACTCTCGAGAACTTTAACCGGTATTGGAAAGACAAGTCCGTGGCTGATTTCTGGCGCGCCGCGCGGCATAAGTAAGACCGTGGTTCAAGACCCTGACCCAATCGCGAATGGGTTGAAATCGGTACCCTGATCGAAGTAATTCACACCCTCACTCCGCTTAAGGGAATTAACCACCCAGTAAGTAAGTGGAGTAGCCACCACTTCATAAGTTACCTTGAACACATACCCCCCAACAATCAATCCAAAGATCACGTTAAGCGGCTGGCCCCAGAAAATAAAAAATATAACGATGGTAGTGTCGACCGCCTGACCCACTACAGTAGATCCAACAGTCCGGGTCCAAAGATATTTTCCGCCAGTCCAAAGCTTCATTTTGGCAATCGTATATGAGTTGGCAAAGTCGCCCGCCCAATACGCCAGCAAACTGCCCGCCACATTCCGCGGCACCACGCCGAAGATAATCTCGAACGCCTGCTGATTTTTAAACTCCGGAGCGGGCGGCAACAGGATCGCGAAGATCCCGAATAACGCCATAATCACACTACCCATGAATCCAACCCAGATCGCCCGGCGTGCCGCGGCGTAACCATACACCTCGGTAAAAACATCCCCGAATATATAAGTGATCGGAAACAATAACTGCGCCGCGCTGAACTTAAGCCACCCTACTGCGACAAACTTAGGCGCAATCAGATTCGAGACAATCAGCACAACCAGAAAGATATTAATCAGCAAGTCCAGATAACGATACTGCCTCACTTCGTCAGGCAATCGACCGGCCCTCCCAGGGGATCGAATGATCGCCGACCACCGCCAGCGTCTGCGCCGGGGAATCGATGCGGAAGTACGACCAAGGCCCCGGAATCCATGGAAACTTCTCGATCGCCGCCTCGTTCACTTCCATGCCGAGACCGGGTTCGCGCGGGACAATCAACTCACCACGCTCGATGCGCAGCGGCTCTTTCAGAATCTCCGCAGCCAGAGGGAACGGATACATCCCCGGCTTGCCTGCATCCGAATAACACGGATACTCCAGCCATTCGACCACCGTATCCGGCCAGCAAATGCCCAAATGCGCGGCGGCCAGCACCTCGAGTCCGGTGCCCCAGCTATGGAAGGCGAAGCGCAGTTCGCGGCGCGCGATGGTGGCAAACAGCCGGCGCCCCTGCGTGAAGCCGCCCTGGCAGCACACATCCATCTGCACGTAATCGGCGCCATCGGAATCGATCAGATCCAGGTAGCCTTCCTCACTCTGCTCATGCTCGCCCGAAGCAAGCGGCAGCAGATCCTTCGCGTGGAGCTCCGCGTAGGCCTGGTGATCGGTAGGCGGCAGCGGTTCCTCCAGCCACAACGGATCGTATTGCGACATCTCACCCGCCACGCGTTCCACGGTCTCGGGAGAGTAACTGCGGTCACCCATGCGCCACCACGTGTGCGCATCGATCATCAGATCAATAGCAGGCCCCACCGCCGCGCGCATCAGCCGCACAGTCCTGACGTCCTCGTCGGGACCGAGTGCGGGGCGCATCTTATAGGCGCGGAATCCGAGCGCTGCGATGGCGGCGGCTTCCTCCGCGTATTTCTCGGGCGGCTGATACATCCCCGCGCTGCCGTAGAGCCGGATGCGATCGCGCACTCGCCCGCCGATAGCTTCCGACATGGGTATTTCGCGCGCTTTGGCGAAGATATCCCACAGTGCGATTTCCACCGCGCAGTAAGCCTTCATCAACTCCGTATTGCCGCTGCCGGGGCCGGTCTCGAATCTTACCCGAAGGGCATCGGGATCGGCCAGCGTCATGCCTTCAAGAAATGGCGCAATCACGTCGCGAATCCACTGATAGACGCGCTCGCTGCCCGGGCCGGGCGCGTAACCCACCAGGCCGCTCGAAACTTTTACGCGAATCAGCATGGCATCGCGCTTCAGGACCGTGCGTTCGCCGCCGTAAAATGTAAGCCGGAGCGGCTGGGGAAGCGGGAAGCTGAGGAGGAAGGCTTTAACTTCGCTGATCTTCATGACTTATTCGTGGCGATGAACTTGTTCAGGCGACAATAGATTCAACAATAACAGCATGCCGCCCCTCTCAATAGATTGGCACCTGCTTTGGCAGACGTTCGAAAAAATCGGCCTCGCCTATTTGCTCTCCATGCCTACCGGCTGGTGGGGCGAGAAGGAGGGCCATGCCACCGGCGTACGCACCTTTCCCATTGTGGCCATGGCCAGTTGCGGCTATCTGCTGATGCTCCACAACATACCTGGGAGCGACGGCATCGCGGCTAATTCGCGCGTATTGCAAGGCCTGGTCGCGGGCATCGGTTTCGTAGGGGGCGGCGCCATTGTCAAAGAGGGAATGAGCGTTATGGGGACGGCTATGGCCGCCAGCATCTGGAACACTGGCGCCATCGGAGCGGCGGTCGCCATCGGGCGCTACGAAGTTGCCATCGTTCTGGCGGTATTGAACGCTCTTACTCTGGTCGCACTGGTGCCGTTGAAGAAACGTCTGGACCGCAATGATGAAGACAGTGGCCTTGTTGTTCCGAAATCCAAATAAAGCGGTCCCCTATCAGCGCGCGCTGCGCCAGGTAGATCTCGATCCGGTATCGTTTATTCCCGATGCCCCCGGCCCTCTCGATGACGTACACGGCCTGGTCCTCACCGGCGGCAGCGATGTCGAACCCGCGATTTACGGCGCCGATCCGCATCCGGAAAATGGTCCCTCCGACCGCGCGCGCGACGATTACGAATCGGCTCTGCTGCGCGAGGCCCTGGCGCGCGATATGCCAGTCCTGGCGATCTGCCGGGGCATGCAACTCTTGAACGTGGTGCGCGGCGGTACGCTGATTCAGCATCTGCCCAACGCGGACAAGCACCGGCAGCAAACCGGCGGTGTGGCGGTTCATGAGGTCGTGCTGTCGCCGCCCTTCGATTCCATATACGGCGCAACCCGCATGCAAGTGAATTCGCGTCATCATCAGGCCATCGATCACCTCGGCGAAGGGCTGTTAGTTACCGCGCGGGATCCCGAGGATGGAGTTATTGAAGGCGTCGATCTGCCCGGCGCGCAATTCGCCATGGGCGTTCAGTGGCATCCGGAAGACATGGTGGAAGACCCGCTTCAGGTGCGCCTGTTCCGGGCCTTTGCCCGATCGGTCTGACGCAACCGTGATATATTCATCGCACTATGAAAGCGATTTGCCTCGTATTCCTGCTTGCCGCCGCGCTGCCTGCCGCCGATAATGTTCTCACACCTCAGGAGAAGACCGCCGGCTGGGTGCTGCTGTTCGATGGCAAGACCCTGAACGGTTGGGACTCGGCAGTTGTAACTCCGCCGGGGGGACGCGGCCGAGCGGGCGGAAGAGCAAAAAAGGCCGCGCCCGCACCCCCGCAGCCGGGCGATCTGCCCGCCGTCGGATCCAATCCCCGGCCCTGTTCTACGCCGATGGGTAACGCCCCGGTTCCGCCCGGCGCTTCACACTGGGAGGTGATCGATGGCACACTCTCGCCCTGCGGAGATCCCGCCGGCTATCTCACGTTGAAAGCCAACTATAGAGACTTCATCCTCGACGCGGATTTCAAGACCGGCGTCGACACCAACAGCGGCGTCTTCGCGCGCGGCTACGAAGTACAGATCTGGAGGAAGCAGCCGCAGGGCTACAACACCGGCTCCCTCGTGGGCACCGCCAAAACCAACGGCGTGTTCGATTTCAAGGCCGATGCCTGGAACCACTACGAGATTACCTGCGACGGCGATCACCTGATCGTGGTTCTGAACGGAACCAAAACCATCGACGTTCACGACACCAGATTTCCCGAGGGTCTCATCCGGCTCCAGTATCAAAAATATCCCATCGAGTTCAAGAACATTAAGCTGAAGGCCATCCAGCACTGATTGCGCGGGTTTCCGCCGCAACATATACTTACGTACTGAAAAGAGTTCCATATGAATTTTATTGGCCGAACCACGCTTTTATCCACCTCTTTGCTTTTGCTGGCATTGCCTTCACTCGTTACCGCCCAGGATGAACCGCCGGAGCTCACCGGGACGGTAGCCTTCAACGTCACGTCGAAGAGCGGGCGCCTCGAGCGCCTCGCCGTCACGATCGGGGATGGCGGCACCGGCCCTTACAAGGCGATCCTGTGGGGCGAACCCAGCCTGCCTACACATGCCATCTACAGGCCGCGCGATCTGGGTCCGTTCGGACCGCAGAATCTTCTCCCCATCGTGGCCTTCGGCAACGGCGGATGCCGGAACACTTCGGGCGAGTTCCGCAACATGTTGTCCGAACTTGCCTCGCAGGGATTTCTTGTGGTCGCCATTGGACCGGCCGGCAATGCGGTCGTGATGGGGTCGGAAGATCGCCAGAATATGACGGTTGCCACGCAACTGCTCGACGGAGTGACGTGGGCCATTGCCGAGAATTCAAGGGAAGGCAGCGCGTATTATCACAAGCTCGACGTGACGAAGATTGCGGTCACCGGCCAATCCTGCGGAGCGCAGCAGGCCATCCAGGTGTCTGACGATCCGCGCGTTACTACCACGGTCGCGTTCGGCCAGGGCATTAACATCGGACCCCCTCCTGCTGGGCGCGGTCCCAATGCTGCCGGACCGGGACGCGCTGGTCGAGGGCGCGGCGGTCCGGTCGCCACCGACCAACGCTACGCTCCGTTTGCTCCCGTCCTCGTTCGCGCCCCGGCCGATCCGAATGCGCCCGCCCCGGCGCCCCCCGCGCAGAATCGCGGCGTTGAGATCCTGGCAAAGATCCACGCGCCGATCCTTTTTATAACCGGCGGCGACACCGATACGGGCCATCGCAGCGCGACCATGGACTTTGAAGCCATCGATCAGGTGCCCGAAGTTCACGCCTGGCAGGCCGTCGGACACTATCCGGCCACCTACCGGGAGCCGAATGGCGGCGCGTTTGCCCAGACCGCCGGCGCCTGGCTCAAATGGCAACTCAAGGGCGACAAGAAGGCCAGTCTGATGTTTGTCGGAAAATCCTGCGGTCTGTGCACGGACCCCAAGTGGACCATCGAAAAGAAGCACATCGATCAGTAGCCAGGTTTTTATGACCCTCGCTACCGTCGCACGCCTGGCATTATTACTCGCGATCGGCGCGGATTTACTGAGCGCCCAATAGTCCTCGCCCATCGATACGTCCAACCTTCTGGCGGACATCGGCGCCAGCTACTATCATCCGGACGACCTGTTTAGTCTGGACTGCGCCGTGGCAGTCGATTTTACGGGCTTCCTGAAACAACTCGGCCAGTCACCCGATGGCGAGCGAATGAAAGCGATGAACGGCATGAGGGTCAATGTGCACGCCTTTCGCGGACAGAACGCCGTTATCGACATCGCATGGTCGCAGGGTGCACTTGCCGGCAAGGAGAACATGGAAAGCGGCTTGAAGCAGATTCTGAATGGATTCTTCCACATGTATTGGCCGATACTTGCCTCCTCTCTGGCGCCAGGTCCGCACGACAGCGTGCGCGCGGAAGCCAAAGCGGGGGGCGGTTACATTCTGCATTAAGGTGCAAATCGGCACGGATTACCAGGACGCCGGAGGCTTTCATATTCCGCGGCACGTGTCGGTCGATATGGGAGGCGGCCTGTCGATTCCGCTCGAATTCACATCCTGCTCGGCGACGAAGACGGCCGCGCCGCCAGAGCCTAAGAGTCCCAGGTAATCAGAACAGGCAGGTCCGATATAATCCGGGGCAATGACAGCTGACAGTCTTCGCGCTCATCACCGCCGGACATTCCTGAGATTTCTCGCGGGCAGTCCTTACGTGGCGGCGATGGGCGGTCTCGTTTCCTTCGCGCAACAGGCAGCGATTGGCAACCCGGTGATTGAGAGTCCGGGGGACGCTTTGGAGGTAATGGATTTCGAGGAAGCCGCGCGGCGCAAAGTCTCTCAGGGGCATTGGGCCTACATGGCGAGCGGCGTGGATGGCGATGGCACCGTGCGCGCCAATCGCGAAGGCTTCAGCCACGTGCAACTGCGCCCCCACCGCCTGCACGACATGACGAAGATCGACATGGGCGTCGAACTTTCCGGCACCACCTACAACAGCCCGATCTATACGTGTCCCACCGGCGGCGAGCGCTCGATCCACCCAGAGGGAGAGCTCGCTGTAGCTCGGGCCGCGAAGGCGCAGGGAACTTTGCAGGTGCTCTCGACCGCCACGTCCACCGGCGTCGAAGACGTGTGCAAGGCTCTCGGGCGGCCCGTGTGGTTCCAGCTCTACGCGCCATCGCAGTGGGAAGCATGCGAGAAGATCGTGCGCCGCGCCGAGGCTGCCGGCTGCCCCGTTATCGCTCTCACCGTGGATAACAACACCGGGCGCAACAGTGAAACCTACTTGCGCCTGCGCCCAAAAGATCTCCGGCAATGCGAGGCGTGTCACCAGGGCGGACAGATTCCGGGCATCAAAGAGCGCCGCATGTACGATGGCATCGACATGACCGGCGTCAACCCGCAGAATCCGGCGCTCACCTGGGAATTTGTGGACCGGCTACGCAAAGCTACTCACGCGAAGCTCTTTATCAAAGGTATCGATACGGCGGAAGACGCACGCCTCTCGGTCGAGCACGGGGTCGACGGAATCATGGTGTCGAATCACGGAGGCCGCTCGGTTGAGACGCTGCGATCAACCATCGAGGCGCTTCCCGAAGTGGTGGATGCTGTCCGCGGACGCATTCCGGTGTTCCTCGATGGAGGCGTTCGGCGCGGCT
Source organism: Terriglobia bacterium (assembly GCA_963719785.1). Classification (GTDB taxonomy): domain Bacteria; phylum Acidobacteriota; class Terriglobia; order Bryobacterales; family Bryobacteraceae; genus BOG-234. Next base: position 364,883 of record CAVRCX010000007.1, on the reverse strand, counting down.
CGGACGTATTCAAGGCGGTGGGGATCGGGCGCGCGTTTTTATATGGATTGGGCGCCTTCGGTCAGCCGGGCGTGGAACGGGTTCTCGAAATTCTCCAGGGTGAGTTGAAAATGGTAATGGCGAGTTGCGGTGCGGCCACGGTGAATGCGATCGACAAGACCTATGTGGCCACGCCGGACTGGCGGGTATAAGAGAAAGAGGAGACAAAAAAATGGCATACCAGCCGGGCAGACACTTCCTGCAGATTCCAGGTCCCACCAACGTTCCGGACCGCGTTCTGCATGCGATCGAATACCCCACCATAGACCATCGCAGCGCCCACTTCGCGTCGCTGGCGCTCGCCTGCTTCGAAGGCCTGAAGGCCGTATTCAAGACTCGCGAGGAGGTTGTGATCTTCCCCTCATCGGGCACCGGCGCGTGGGAAGCGGCCCTGGTCAATACCTTGAATCCTGGCGACAAAGTTCTGGCTTTCGATTCCGGCCACTTCGCCGGCCTGTGGGTCAGGATGGCGAAGAACCTCGGCCTCAAGGTCGAACTGATTCCCGGGGACTGGCGCCGTGGCGCGAATGCGGTGGAGCTCGAAGCCAGGCTGCTGGAAGATCGCGGGCATGAGATCCGCGCGGTGATGGTGGTGCACAACGAAACCTCTACCGGGGTGACCAGTGATATTCCCGCCGTGCGGAAAGCCATCGATTCCACCGGGCATCCGGCGCTGCTGCTGGTAGACACGATCTCTTCACTCGCCTCCATCGACTATCGCCATGATGAGTGGGGCGTGGATGTAACGGTCGCCGGTTCGCAGAAAGGCCTGATGCTGCCGCCGGGCCTGAGCTTCAACGCCGTCAGCGCCAAAGCCATCGCGGCCAGCCAACATTCCACCATACCCAAAAGCTATTGGCGATGGGATGAAATGCGCGAGATCAACCGTAAGGGTTTCTTCCCCTACACTCCTTCGACGAACATCCTTTATGGTTTGCGCGAAGCTCTGAAGATGCTGCTCGAAGAGGAAGGCCTCGAAAACGTTTTCCGCCGGCACGATCGCCATGCCGAAGCTACGCGGCGCGCGGTCCGGGCGTGGGGGCTCGAAGTTTTCGCGCTCAATCCGGCCGAATTCAGCGGTTCTCTCACCGCCGTTCTCATGCCGGAAGGCTTCAATGAAGCCGAGTTCCGCGAGGTCGTTCTGCGCAATTTCAATATGTCGCTGGGCTCGGGACTCAGCAAAGTGGCCGGCAAGGTTTTTCGCATCGGCCACCTCGGCGACTTCAACGATCTCATGCTTGCCGGAACCTTGTCCGGCGTCGAAATGGGCCTCGAACTCGCCGGAGTGCCACACAGAAAAGGTGGGGTTCTGGAAGCGCTCTCCTGGCTGACCGCACAGGCCAAAGAAGCGGGAACTCAGGTCGTGGCCGCGACGCGTTAGGGTATATACTTCCGAACGAGGATACTCTTGGCATGCGTCTCTACAGTCTGATACTGCTCGCTCTCTCGATCGCGGCCGCTTTCAATGCGCTGTTGGCGCAGAAGGCTCCTCCCGAAACGATCGTATTTACCGCGAAGAACGGCAACGTGACATTTAACCACGCCGCCCACACCAAGCGCGCCAACAACGATTGCCAGACTTGCCACGACAAGCTGTTCCCCCAATCCAGAGCGCCGATTAACTTCAAAGCAGGCTTACACAAGACAGCCGAGGCTGCCAAAACGTCCTGCGGCGGTTGCCATACTCCCGGCGGACCGGCCTTTGAATCCAAGGGAAATTGCGCCAAGTGCCACGTGAAGAGTTGATCCCTGCGGTCCGCAGGTAATCTGTTAGAAAGTTCCGCAGGCGGCGACTACCTTCGATGTGAACGGCGTGGCGAGCCAGGACGAACTGTACCGCGATGTGGCGGAGCAATTCGGTTCGGCGCTGGAACGGCTGGCGCGGGCTTATGAGGTCGATCCGGAGAAGCGCCGCGATCTGATCCAGGAAATTCATTTCCAGTTGTGGCGGAGCTTCGAGCGCTTCGATGCGCGTTGTTCGACGCGGACGTGGGTCTATCGCGTTGCTCACCATGTTGCCGCTTCGCATGTGCTGCGGGAGCGCCGCAAGTTTTCAAATCTCGTGAGCGTGGAAGAGCTGGAGATGCTTCCGGATAAAGACCACGGGCATTTCGCTGCCGACCGGCGCATCAATCTGGATCGGCTGTCGGCATTGATTCAACAGCTCAAGCCACTCGACCGCCAGGTGATCGTCTCTTATCTCGAAGACATGGACGCGGCGTCGATCGGAGAAATCACGGGGCTATCGCCGGCCAATGTGGCCATGCGAATATCGCGGATCAAAAATATTCTGGCGCGGCGGTTTCATGAAGGAGGCAACCATGCATCCTGAGAACGACCCAAAGAAAATCTGGCAAAGCCAGCCTGTGGAGCCATCTGTTATGACAATCCATCTGCTTCGAAGAAGGGTGAGGCAACTGCACGCAAGGACGCGGAAGCAGTTAGTGGGGAGTCTGGTGATGCCGATCGTCATCATCGCCTCGTACATTTACGCCATAAGGCAATTTCACTATCCTGTGGTTCAGTCGCTGTTCGCGCTGACGATAGCGTGGAGCATGGCCGGAGTCTATTTCCTGAATCGAGGGATGTGGTCTGCGGAGATGCCTGGAGACGCGGCTTTAAGCACGGGACTGGAGTTTTACCGACGAGAAGTGGATCGCCGGTGTAGCCTTTTTCGCAGGCTGCTGTGGTGGGGTTTTCTGCCGATGATCTCGATTATCGGCACGTTTATTCTGGCCTTGGCAACGACTGAGGGCAGCAAGTCATTGCCGAAGGCGATGCCCTTCATCACGCTCCTCATCGTGTGGGTCGGAGCGTACCTCGTGATCAGAATGCGGGAGCAGCGTGAACTCCGGCGCGAGATCGATGAACTAAACGAGGTCGAGAAATCAGTTGGCGGGTAACGCGAACGAGAGGATGTTCGAGCCCGACGCGATCGCAATGTACTGGCGGCCGTCCACCATGTAGGTCATGGGCGATCCTTTCCACGTGCCGCCGGCTTCCATGTGCCAGAGCGTGGCTCCGGTCTTTGCATCCACCGCCGCGAAATCGCCGCTCGATTCGCCGTAGAAAACCAGATCGCCGGCCGTTGCGAGGATGCCCGAATAATTGCGCTCGGCCGGCCCTACCTGCTCGATCTCCCACGCCTTCGCCCCGGTCTCGATATTGAACGCGCGGATGAATTTCTTGCTTGGGTCTTTGGGATTATTGATGAAGCCGAATCCGCCCTGCTGCGCCTGGCGATACGACCCGCAATCTTCCACCGTCATGACATAGAACAGATTGGTGCGCGGACTGAACGCGGGCGAATACCAGTTGGTGGCGCCGCGCACGGCCGGGCATGTAGTCACGTTGCCCGCGTGGGTCTCGTTGTTGGGCGTGAGCCTGGGGCGCCCGTTGGCATCGATGCCGGTGGCCCAGGTGAGCTTTTTCACCATTGGCGCGGCGAAGAGAAATTTGCCGTCGGTGCGATCCAGAACGTAGAAAAATCCATTGCGATTGCCGTGAAGCAGCAGCTTGCGATCGCGCCCCTGATACCTCGCGTCGACGAGGACAGGCGGTTGCTCGGCATCCCAATCGTGCAGATCGTGCGGCGTGTATTGGAAGTACCAGCGCATTTTACCGGTCTTCGGATCGAGCGCGATATCACTGTCTGTATACAGGTTGTCGCCCATGCGATGTGTGCCGTCGGTATCGGGAAACGGATTGCCCGTGGGCCAGTAGAGGAGGCCTGTCTCAGGATCGTATGACCCAGTGAGCCAGGTGGAACCGCCGCCCAGCTGGATGGCATCGCCGCCCTGCCACGTCTCGGAGCCAGGTTCGCCGGGCTTGGGCACGGTCCAGAAGCGCCATGCCAGTTCGCCTGTGGTCACCTTCCATGCGCCGACAAAACCGCGAATCCCTTCATCGCCGCCAGCCACTCCGGAGATCACCAGATCGTTGACGACCAAGGGCGCGGTGGTGGTGCCGTAGTGCTGCGGCGCCTCCGTCATGTTGACGTCCCAGAGAAGCGCTCCGGTCAGGCGGTTCAGGCAGAGCATGTGGGCATTATCGGTGTTGAAGAAAACGCGATCGCCCAGCAGCGCAACGCCTCGATTGGCTCCCAGGGCCGCATCCCCCGCTATGGTTCCGGCGGGAGTGCGAGGCCGGGAATAACGCCAGATCTCGCGTCCCGATCGCGCATCGAGCGCTGCTACCTGGTTAGGGCCGGTCACGAACATCATGCCGCCGGCGACTAAAGGCGTGGTCTCGAGCGGCTGGTATTGGATGGGATAAATCCATTGCAGTTGCAAGCGCGCAGCGTTGCCTTTGTTGATTTGATCGAGGGCGCTGTAGCGATTGCCGTTCAGGGTTCCGTAGTAAGTGGGCCATTCGCCTGGCGCGGGATGGAGCAGCGCTTCAAATTCGCTCGTCGCGGGCGCGGCCACAGGGTTTGTTATGGGGCCTTCGGCGACCCCACCCAGGCGGCTCAGCCAGGATACGAGATTGCGTTGGTCATCCGGACTGGCCTTGACCGCAGGCATCATCGAGGCCTCTTCCGTGGCGATCTTCGTGTAATCCTTGTCGGTCAGGAAATGCATCCGGCCGTCGGGCGTTTGGAGTTGCAGATCGTGTGTGCCACGGCTGCGGGCGAATCCACGGAGCGATTGGCCGTTTGCGAGCGTCACGTCGACAACGGCGTATCCCGCGGCGATGCGCGCGCTGGGATCGGTGAGCGATTGCTCCAGTTCCGGCAGGGTCATCTGGCGCGCGACGCTCGATAAATCGGGTCCGTTCGATCCGCCTCGGCCCCCTACGGTATGGCAGGAATCGCATTTGCCCGCGCCGAAGAAGAAGCGCTCGCCGGCCGCCTGATCGCCCTGCGGTTTGGCTTCGAAGGCGGTGGCGTTGAGGGAGTGGACGTAATCCGCGAGCGGGCTGAGTTGATCTTCAGGCAACGGGAATGCGGGCATGCCGCCGGGCGTACCGTTCCTGATGGCATTGCCGATCTCCGCGACAGGACGCGCGCGCAGACGGCGGTTTCCGGTAAGCGCCGGGCCGCGATCTGTGCCGCCGGCATCGGCTCCGTGGCAGACCGAGCAGCGTTGCGCGTAAAGTTGCAGCGTGGGATTGGGGTTGGTGTCGGGCGCGGCGGACACCGAAAAAATCGCTACGGCGCTCAGAAACAGGATCGGGATAAGGGAAACGCGGCTTGCGCCGCATGTCCCACTATGATTGCGAGGCATGGATTTGTTTAGAAGATTGCCAGCGGATTAAACGGCGAACCGGTAGCGCCTGGCACACGCAGCGGCCCTACGGTCATCATGAAAGTGGATCGGTTCAATCTCGCGGCAACATCCGCCGCGGCTTCGAGATCGCAGTTGTCGAATAAAGGCGTGCCAACTGCCACCAGAAATATCTGGTGAATGGGCTGATTGACACCTTCCACGCGCGAGGGCCGCACATCCTGCACCACGTCGCTACCGAGCAAGGCGATATCGCGATCCTTCAGCCATCTCCCCGCCGAGGCATAAAGCCCGGGAGCCTGGCGGTTCAGATCGAGTGGGCCTTTTTCCTTGACGCGTTTCCAGCGGCCCGTGCGCAGCAGAACGCAGTCGCCGCTCTCGATCTTCACGCCGGTTTTCTTTTCCCATTCGGCGAGATCCTGCGCGTAGATGGCTTCGTCGTCCCCCATATAGGGAACGTTCTTGAAGCGCGGCCAGTCGATCAACACGCCGCGCGTCACCAGACCATCTTTAAAAGCAACGACGTCGTCCTTCTCCGCGCCCCATCCCGTGATCACGCTGGCGGGGAAGCCGTTATAGATGTGGCCGTTGAAGATGAAGTGCGACAGCGCGTCGAAATGCGTGGTGTTGTTGCCGTGATAATTGACGCTGATGGTATCGACCGCATAGCCGCTCGGACCGCGCATATTCAGACCGGTGGAACGCATCACGTGCTGCCACGTGTAACGCGGAAAACTGCCACGGCCGCGCCCCCCATCGGGCGCAGGCTGCGGAGGGGGCGGCGGATTCTCGGCTTCGGGCGATCCCTTCGGCGCGATATCGGCATCGAGCGACATGGATACCGAGATGCCTTCCGTCACCAGGCCCGCTGCCTGCTTTCGCTTGGCGTTGGTGATCAGGTTGACGGTGCCCATCTGATCGTCCTTGCCCCAGCGATTCCAATTGGAAAGCTCGGTCATCCAGCGATCGATATCGTCTTTGGTCAAGTTGCGCGGGTATCTTTCCTCCGGGGCTGCGGCGGACAACATCATCGAACTGGCAGCAGCGGCCCCCAGCAGTCTGATCCGGTCTCGGGCAGTGAATTCGCTCATATAAGATAAAGACAAGAATGGACAGGCGGAAGCGCCTATCCTACATCTACCCGCTTGGTCATTTTGTCGAGGACGGCCCGGTCGAACGGATAGCCCAGACCCGGCGCGGTGGGTGCGTGAATATAGCCCTCGGCATCGATGCGGAATTTGTCCTTGTGGTACGGCCGGTCGGAGTACTCAACCGGATGCGGCACCTCGAACCAGTAGGCGTTGGGCAGCGCCAGTTCGAGTTGGAAGTGGACCGCCAGATCGAACACGTTGCCCCAGTTATGCGGCGTGCATTCGAGGCCAAAGGCATCCGCCAGCAAGCCGACGCGCATGGAGCCGCTGATGCCGCCCACGTTATCGGCGATCAGACGCGCCACGTCCAGAGCCCCGCGCCGGATGTACTCGGCGAAGTCGGAAATCGACGCCAGAAACTCGCCTACGTGCAGGGGAAGATCGAGCGCGTTGCCGAGCTCTACGAGACCATCGATATCCGTGGTGCGGATGGGATCTTCGAACCAGAGGTAATCCAGCTCATCGAGTAAACGGCCGACCTTGAGCGCCTCGTAGCGATTGTAGGCCTGCACCGGATCGTGCGCCAGAACGAATTCATCGCCCAAAGACTTGCGCAGATCCTTAATAATTTCCATGTGGCCGATGTAAGTGGGAATCGGCGGACCGTCCCTGTGCTGGCCAGCGCCAGGATGGATCTTGTAACCCTTATAGCCCATTTGTTTGGCCTTCTGGGCGTCGGGGATGTAGTCTTCGATGGCGGCCAGGTGCTGGGAACTGGCGTAGCCCATGACGCGATCTTTCTTGCCGCCAAGGAGCTGGTAAATGGGGCGGTCGACGGCCTTGCCGAGAATGTCCCACAGGCAGACATCGGCCATGGCTGCCTTGTAATTGGGCCATGTGCCGCCGCTTCGGTTGGGGACGGACACGAAGTTTCCGGCTCCCGCAGCCGGGCGGGGCGGCGGGGCTCCACGCTGGGGGCCATTGGTGCGCACGCGCGCGTTGAAGCCGCCCGACACCTGCATTCCCGACGTAGCCGTCAGGGTGGGAAGCACGTCGACCACATTCTTGCCAACCAGTGCCGGCTTGGCCCACTCGAGCCAGCCCGTGGTGCGCTCGCGATTGCCGATAGCGTAATTGCCTTCAATGCCGCTGTTGGTGACGACGGCGACGATCTCACCGGTCTCGGTGCCGTTCAGGCGATGAAGATCGCCCATGTCCGTGACGTAGATCTTCACCTCTTTAATGGTGAGATCGGGCAGATCGCTCTTCTTCACGCCGACGGCCTGCGCGGCGGCCACGCCCGGATCCGCCAGCGCGGCAAAACCGGCGGCAGTTCCAGCCGCTGTGGCAGTCAGGAAATTCCGGCGCGTGACCGGATCCTGCATCATTCGCTTCTGTTTTTTGTTCATTGTCTTTCCCCGGGAAATGGCTGCCTAGCCTTTCAGATAAGGTTTCAGATACGTATTCAAGGCTTCGCGAATCTCGCGCTTGCCGGTTTCGTCGAGCGGCGCCACCGCTCGGGCCGCTCCACCACCGGCGCCTCCAGCCCGCCCGCCACCACCGCCCGCCAGCGTCATGCGCCGCGTGATAGTGTCTTCCTTGAAAACGCCGCGCGCGGTGAGCATGTAAGCATCGGCATTGGGGATACTGTCGATCGCGAGCACGCGCCCGAACATGTCGAAGCCTTCGCGCTTTTTGCCCGCGTGCCACAGATCGAAGGCCTGCGCGTAGATGTCGGAAAGTCCGGTGGTGGGGCAGTGCCCCATGAAGCCGCGCTCCATCTCCGTAATCATAGTGCGCACGCCGTTGCCGGAGAATACGTTGAGCTTGCCGCCCGTTCTTTCGCGGATTTCGGCAACGCGCTGAAGGGGATTGCCGGCTTCGTCCTTCACCACACGCATGGTGGGAATTTCCTTGAACATGCGGACAATCAGATCGATGCTCATGTCGCCGGTGCTCTGTACGAAAAGCGGCAGGTCGGTGGCCATGCCGACGCCCTTGTAGTACTCGAACATGGCGTTCTCGTCGGCTTTTTCGGGGGGCAGGGAAACGATGGCATCAGCGCCGTTCTTCGCGGCGTGCTTCGCGTATTCGGTGGCTCCGGCCAGGTCGCCACTGGTGGTCTGTACGCCGATTACCAGCGCCGTCTTCCCGCCTTTACCGGCTGCCAGAATTGTCTCGGCACCCTGCAGGCGCTCCTTCTGAGTGAGCCCGGCCCAGCCGCTGGCGATCTGCGGCCAGACGAAACCGTGCACTCCGCCGCGATTGCAGAACTTCACTTCGGCGGCAAGGGCGTCGAAATCTATGGAGTTATCGGGTCTGCACGGCGTCTGCCCAATGGGAAACAGGCCCTGCATCGGTTTCCCGCTCGGTGCACCGGCGGCCGGGCTTCGGTCGGCCAATGCCAGCATTAACGCGCCTGCGCCGATGCGGCCCAGAAATTCGCGGCGGCCCTGATTTTCGTTCAACGTCATTATTAAAACCTCCCGACTTGGTGAGCATATAACCCTGGAAATGCCCTGTCAAGGCGCGGACGGCCGTTTGACTTTGAGACCCGCGCGGATTGATAATTCCGACACGTGAAACTCAAAATCGGCACCACCATTCTGGCGGCCCTGGCCGCCGCATTATTGATATCGATTCCTCGTGCATCCGGCGTGGAACGGCGCGACGTGATTTTCAAAATATTCCAGTTTCCCGCCAACATGATCCCGCGCATCGACGGCGATACCCACGATTGGGATATCGTGCCCGACGATTACGCGATCGGCATCGATCAACTGATGGATACCGAGGGCGGCCACGGCACGAATTTCAACAAGAAAGATCTGGACGTGAAGGTCAAAGTCGGCTGGGTCAAGGGCATGAACAAGCTGTTTTTCCTCTATCAGGCCTATGACAACTATTGGGATTTCACCAAGCCGGATCTGCATAACGATATCTTCGAGGTGGTCGTCGACGGCGACATGTCGGGTGGGCCTTTGATCGATCAGTACCATCGCGATGTCTGGACTCCGGAAGCGGTGGGGGCGGCCCGCGCCGACATCGATACGCGCATCAGCCGGTCGGAAGCGGAATGGTCGTTCCATGGAGCGCAGGCGCAGAATTATCACATTTTTACTCCGCCGGCCGAGGGTAAAGATTGGGCTATGGCTTGGGGATGCGCGCCCTGGACCAAGGATCTGCCCTGGGCCAATCACGCATACAACTACAATTTCAAGCCGGGCGAAGCGGGCAATCTGGTGCTGGAATTCTTTATCACACCGTTCGATTACCGCGGATGTGAGGGACCACAGCGGGCGGTTGAGAGCGTACTGGAGGAGAACAAGCTGATTGGGCTCTCGTGGTGCGTGATCGATTACGACGACGTTAATTCAAACAAGAGGTCGTTCTGGAATTTGTCGCATAAACAGACCATGTTTGGAAACGCGTCCGATCTCGTGGCGTTCCGGCTGATGCCTTTGGAGCCGCAGTTCAAAAAGCCGATCCAGGCGGCCTGGTCGTTTCAGGTGGCGGATATGAGCAGGCGTCTGGTGGCGTTCCACGATGCGTCGGACGGAAAGATTACCTCGTGGCACTGGAGTTTCGGGGATGGGACGGAATCGACGGAGCAGAATCCGGTGCACGCTTATCCGCGGGCCGGGGAGTTTTCGGTAATTCTGGATGTGGAGGGCCCGGCGGGAAAATCGCGGAGTAACAAAGTCTGGGAAGTTGCCGTGAAATAAAAATCGGTAAATAAAAAAGGCCGCGGTTCGGTGAGAGGCGTTACCGAACCGCAGCCATCAAAGGAGTGGGAGGCTCCTAAAAGTAGAACTTCGCGGCTAACTCAACTACCCGCATTGAATTCCAGTTGTTCTGTTCCCCGAAGAAGTTCCCCTGCAGGCCGGTATTTCCGGCAGGCCGCAGGTTATTGGTAGGAACCAGCCCGGTAAAGTTGCCGAAGATGTTGTTGCCGGTCTGACCCGCCGCATTGGTAATGTTGGTGGTCAGGTTATAGCCGGAGGCCTGTGGGTGGTTCCACACGTTGAAGGCTTCGAGGCGAAGCTGCAGGTATCTCTTTCCATCGCCGGTGAAGCGGAAGTTCTTGTAGAGGGAAAGATCCTGGTTGTCGAGCCATGGGTTGCGCAGATACTCACGTGAGTAAGGCCCGATGTTATTGACACCCGGTACGGAGAAGGCGGCCAGATTGATTGTGCTGCCGTTCTGCGCGCTGCCGGTGACGAAGAAGCGTGGTTGGTCCCCGCTGAAATTACCGGCGCTGTTGGTTCCTTCCAGCCGCAATCCCGCGTCCTGACCGCTGATGGTCAGACTCATCTCCGTGGGACTGCCGGAACTAATACTGGTGACGCCCGCCAATTCCCAGCCATCGGCAATGGCCCTCGAAAACTTGTTGTTACCGATAAAGCGGCCGCCGCCGGGGACATTCCAGACAAAGTCCCAGACAATCACGTGAGTGTGGTCGAAGGGGGCGAGCGTGTAGTCATACTTCCGGGGGCTCAGGAGATTGGTGTACGTGCCGTCATCACCGACAGTGTTGGTAACTTTGGAAAATGTATAGGCGAGATCGGTAGTGAGATTCTTCGCGAAGCGCCGGTGCGCACTGATCTGCAGCGAGTTGAAGGTCGCGTTAGAGTCGAGCGTGTAATAGAACACGTCGGTGTAACCCTGATAGGGCGCGAGGAAGGGAGCAGCCAGCGCATTGACCCCGCTGAAGTTTGCGCCGGCGGCGGAATATATCGACGGCAGGTTGGGTTCCACGGATGGGATAACTCCGTTGGCGTACTTGGTTGGATCCTGCGCCGCCGCCGTGAAGCCCACGCCGTATGCCGGCGCGTTCAGATCGCTCTTGCGTGGATTGTGCCGCGATTGCGATCCCACATAAGAAACGTCCACAATCGTCCCGAAGCCAAGATCCCGCTGCACGCCAATGCTGTAACTCATGACTCTGGGAAAGGTCGACTCCTCGGCAACGCCCGAAACACTGAGTGGAGAGAGAGCGCCCGACCCTCCGGGCTGAATCTGACTCAGATACCCATTGACCAGCGCCGGTTGGTAAACAAACGGGGGATTGTTGGCGGCGAACGACTCGAAGCTCTCGGGCCGGTCGTAACTGATGCCGAAGCCGGTGCGGACGACGGTCTTCTGATTTCCCATCACATCCCACGCGATACCGATGCGGGGTTGCGGGAAGATCGAGGGTACGGTTACGCCGCCTTTGGGATAACCGTTGGTGGTCAGTTCCATCCCATCCGTGAGACTGCCGGAGTTGGGGACGATCTTGCCGACATAGAACGAGGGCAGCGTGTCGGCAACGGTGGGTGCGCCGGTGGTGGCGGGGTCGATGGCCCGGTAAGCGGTCGAGCCCGATGCGCAGGTGCTGGCGCCGACGCATACCGGGCGATAGAGTCTGGGCGCCATGGATGCCTGCCAGGCGGATGGGTTGAAATAAGATTCCGGTCCCGCCGTATTCTGAACCGGCTGGAGCCAGGAAAGCCGGACTCCCAGATCGAGGGTCACGCGAGGGTGGATTTTCCAGGTGTCCTGGATATAACCCGATACTTCCTTGTAATCGTAGGCCGCATAGACCTTTGCGCTCGCCTGGGTGTAGTTGGTGTAGACACCCAATAAGGCGTTGGCAAACGGATCGCCGGTGTTGAGCGGGTTGGTCGCATTATTAGTGAAGTCGAGATCGCTTTCCACATGGTTCTGGGAATTGCTGTTGTTGGAGGCGCTTTGGAAATAGATGCCTACCTTAAACAGGTGTTTGCCCCAGACTTTACTCAGGTTGTCGGTCGCCTGGTAGATAGTGAAATTCTGCACGAAGGTCCCGAAAACAGAAGTGCTGACGGTGGTCGGCACGCTGGCTATCCCGCCGAAGGTGAGGCTGGGAATTAAGCCGCTGGTATTGGCGTCGGGATACAGCAGGGGCGTGTTGATACCGGTGGTAGCGCGAGTTGCCGCGTTGCCCTGCGGCCCGATGGTTACGCCGCCGAGGCCTACGCCATAGATGAACTCGTTGACCCATGTGGGCCCGAAGTTGTGTGTGAGCGAAATGGTCTGCACGTTGCCCGGCCCGTTCATCCGATCGGTGTTGGTGAGAGGCCAGTTCCAGGAACCGGTGGTCGTGCCATAAGCGAATTGCTGGTTGTCGTAGTTATGAACCCAACGCACGCTCAGGCGGGTATCCGAATTGATCTGGTAATCGCCACGGAGGATGGTCTCACGCCGCGGATAAGCGCTGGGCACCTGCGACGTGTAGTTGTATTGGAAGCCCCCGACGGTGGTATTGGGAGAGGGCAGGAAATTGAGAATCGTCTGGCCGGGCTGATAAATACGGCTGGCGGGAATCATGTTGCCCGGGAACTGCATGCCCGTGTTCGGGTCGATAATGGTAATGGCCTTGCCCGCTCCGTCCACGGAGTGAGAGAAATCGCCGGTTTTCTCGGCAGCGGTGGGAACCAGAATGTTCATGGGCGAAGCCTGCGGCACCAGCTGGTGATAGTATTCCTGGCTGATGAAAAAGAACAGCTTGTTCTTACCGTTGTAGACTTTCGGGATCCAGACTGGCCCTCCCAAATGCCATCCGTAGTAGTCATAGCGATAGAGCGATCGCGGAAATCCGGCGGGCGAGCCGCCGCGCAGGTCGTTGGCGTAGGAATTGGCGTTGAGGCTTTCATGACGCCGGAAGTAGCTTCCGCCGCCGTGGAATTCGTTGGTGCCGCCGCGCGTGGTTAGCCCGATATAGCCGCCTCCGGAACGTCCGTACTCCGCCTGGTAGTTGGAGGTGAGTATTTTCGCTTCTTCAACCGCGTCGGGATTGATCGACACCAGAGCGCCAGTATTGTTTCCGAGATTCAGGTTGGTCACGCCGTCCAGCGTGTACTCGTGCTGGAGTGAACGGGTACCGTTGATGTTGAAGTTCCCCACGATGTTAGTGACGGTGGACGCAGCATTGGCCACCACGCCCGACGAAATGACGCCGGGCACGGTGTGGAAAAGATCCACCACGTTTAGCCCGTTCAGCGCCAGATCGCGAATCTGCCTGCCGGTGACGATATCCGAGCGTTCAGCGGAGCTGGATTGAACTTCGAGCTTGCCCTGATCGGCTTCGACGGTGACCGTCTCCGCCACGCTGCCTACTTCAAGAACAATGTCTCCAACGTTGATACGCGAGGCAGTTGGAACCACTACATCGTTCTTTGTTTCTTTCTTGAATCCCTGATTTTCGACCGTTACCGAGTAAGTGCCCGGCGGAAGTTCGGTAAACGCAAAAAGACCCACACCATTGGTCTGGGCCGTTTGGTGAACGCCGAGCGAAGGTTCGCTGGCGGTTACAGCGGCGCCTGGAATCACACCGCCCTTACTGTCCTTAACCGTTCCTTCGAGCGAGCCGTTGTTTTGCGCAAACGTTGCGCCGGCCAGACTCAGAAGCAATACGGCAAGAGTTAATCCTTGTCGCGACATCCTGGTCATATTTTTCTCCTCTAACCCCTAAAAGCTTCACGGACCGCCTTACTGCAGTGGGCGAATCCAGATATTACGGAACTGCATAAATGTTTCTTTGACGTCCGGATGGAAATGATCCTGCAGCATGAGTGGACCATCCTCGCATGGGTCGGTATCGTCTGAACTTGTGGTGCGTCCCTGAATGGTTACATGATCCTGCACCAGGACTCCGTTTTGCAATACCGTCACAGTACCTGGCGTGGTAATTTTTCGATCGGCGGCCGATTTTCCGCAAATTGGCGCGTGAAAAATAATGTCGTAGTTCTGCCACTGCCCCGGCGGCCGCGTCACGTTGACAAGAGGCGCGTACTGGCCGTAAAGCGATCCAGCTGAGCCGTTCGAATAAGTCGGATTATTAAAGGAGTCCAGAATCTGAATCTCGTAGCGCCCCTGTAAGTACACGCCGCTATTGCCGCGCGCCTGGCCGTGTGCGTTAGGCATGTACGGCGTGGCGAATTCGACGTGAATCTGCGCGCTGGAGAATTTCTGTTTCGTATAGATGTTGCCGGTCCCGCTCTTACAGGTCAGTATGCCGTCGACGATAGGCCATGCGGCGGGTCGCCCGTCTTTATAGACCCACTGAGCGACGTCCTTCCCGTCGAACAGAACAATGGCATCGGAGGGCGGCTGTCCGGGTTGCGCGCCGGGCGTTACCACCTTCGGCTGCGCATCAATTTTTTCCGGGGCAGGCGGCGGCGCGCCGTATAAAATCAATCCCGCAAGCGCGGCGGCACAAAGAAACTGGTGAAGTCCGTTGCTCATTGCTTCTTGGCCGGCAAAGGCTTCATCTGCACGTTGCGGAACCAAATTTCGGCCCCCTCGGCCTGCAGCATGATGCGGCCGCTGGTGACGGGAAGATACTGGTTCGGGTCCGTCGGAGAGGGCTGCTTAATATCCCAGGCGCGCATGACGGCGCGTCCGTTCACGATCTGCGTAGCCGTGTCACCGTCGAGGATCAACTCCAACTGGTTCCAGCCCGTGCGGTCTTCGAAGTCGCCGAACTTGATGATGCGGCCGCGATTCTGCGTCCTCAGGGGCCCGGAGAGGACGTACATGGGAAAGCCCTCGGTTTCGATTTTCGTGGTGATGCGGCTGCCGTCCAGTATCCAGAGATCGCCCGTATCGGTTTCCTGAATCTGAAATTCGAGAGCGCGCGGCCAGATTTTATCGGGGCCGTTGAAGAAGTAAAGCAGTCCGCTGTCGCGCTTGTTAATGTCATTGGGCACAAAGCGCTTCACGCCCCATTTGTACTCGACGCGAATGCGGCAGTTGGAGAATTCCTTCTCCGTTGAGAGATAGCCGAATTCCTGTTTCTCGTCGGATTCCGGAATATCCAGGATGTGAAGCATCCCGTTTTCCATCTTGAAAACTTTTTTAGGATCGTTGTTTTTGCCGGTAGAAGGCAGGAAGGTATACCAGCCATCAAAATTGGTACCGTTCATCAGGGAAACCCATCCGCTGTCGGCGGCACTGGTACTGGCACTCTGCCCGTGCATCAATGCCGCGCCCGCGGAAATAACCGCGGCGCCCATAAGAACACATTTGGCGGTAATTGTCACAAGGTCAAATGCTATGCCTTCACCAACCCCCTGTCATCGAACGGTGGCGTATCTTTGGATATGCGGATAACATATGCAAATAGCATAGTTGCCGGGAGAAAGGTTGATTGCCGCCCCGTGAATATGTAGGATTGAACCGGATGTTAAAGGTCGCCGCCATCGCGAGCCTCGCTGCCGTACTCGCCGGACCCATGCACTCCGCTGTTGCGCCTGGTTCGCCGTGGAATCCGCAAACCCCCAGTTACGGCGTCGATTTCTGGCGCGAAGCCGAGGGGCTGGCGCAATCGAGAATCCGCGCCATCGCGCAGACTCGCGACGGATATATATGGCTGGCGACGGACGGCGGGCTGGTGCGCTTCAACGGCGAGACCTTCACGGCCTTCACTATCGAGACGGGATCGCTCAAAGATAACGAAGTCTGGGCGCTGCAGGAAGACGACGATGGCGGGCTGTGGATCGGCACCTATGGGGGTGGCCTGACACTCCTGAAGGACGGCAAATTCCGCACCTTTACGACGGCCGATGGGCTTCCCGACGATGTGGTGATGTATTTGTACAAAGACGGGGAAGGCAGTCTGTGGATGATCACGCCACAGGGACTGGTCCGCTATTCTCACGGAAAGTTTGCGCGCATCACCCCGGAAGACGGGCTCCCCGAGGGCCATACGACGGTTATGTGCGCGAGCGGCCCTGCCGGCGTATTTGCGGCGACGCGCGGCGTGCTGTATCGTTTCGCCGGCGGCCGCTTCGAAGCGCTGCCCCGCGTACCGGGAGGTGACACCAGCAACCCCGAGCACTTGCTCTGCGGCGAGGACGGCTCCGTCTGGATCAGCTTCAGCGACGGCGCCATCGAGCAGCGCGGCAAGGGCTTTTTAAAAACTTATCGGGACCCGCGCAGCTTTAGTGAGCGAATTCAAAATCTTTTCGAGGATCCGCATGGTGGCATCTGGGCAATCCGCAACAAGAGGGTGATGCGGCTTCGCAACGGTAGCTTCGAGCCGATTCCGCTGAAAGACACAAGTGCTGAACTGGGCAGCATCTACACCGTATTCATGGATCGCGAGGGCAGCGTGTGGCTGGGTCTGCAGTCGAACGGCCTCGCGCGCTTGCGCACCAGGCAGCTTTCCACCGTGTCTCTCGAAGACGGCTTACCCGACGACCGCACGCGAGCCGTCTTCGAAGACAGCCGCGGCGCCATCTGGATCGGCACCTTCGACGGCCTCGCGCGCTACGACCACGGGCGCCTTTCAAAATGGATGGAAGCTGAAGGAACACGTCTGGGCGATGTCCGTTCCGTCGCCGAAGACGCCAAGGGTACTATCTGGGTCGCCGCCGATAAAGCGTTGCTCTCGATGAAAGACGACCGTTTGGCGCGCGTGCCGGGCTGGACCGATACCTTTGAAATCGAGGTTCTCTACAAGGACGCGCAGGGGCGGATCTGGATCGGCACCGATGGCGCGGGTCTATTTGAATACTTCGGCGGGGCCTTGCGTAATTACCGCACGCAGGATGGTCTGGGCAGCAATCACGTGCGCGCCATTATGGGCGATCGCCACGGCGCGCTCTGGATCAGCACTTTCGGCAAGGGCCTGACCAAATACCAGAACGGCGTCTTCACCAGCATCACCACGCAAAATGGCCTGTCCGGCGACCGCGTCGTAGCCATGCACGAAGATGAGCAGGGCGCGCTCTGGTTCGCAACACGGCGTGGGCTCTCGCGGCTCAAGGATGGCAAGTTCTTCACGTGGACATCGGAATCGGGGATGTTTACCGGTTTTGTTTACTCCATCGTGGATGACGGCCGGGGCAATTTCTGGTTCAGTTCGGCGCAGGGAATCTTCCGTGTGAGCAAGCGCGAACTCAGAGGCTTCGCGGACGGCACGGTTAAGAAGATTGTCTCGGTGGCGTATGGCGAACGAGACGGCATGAAGACGCGCGCCGGCAACCTGGGCAATCAGCCGTCTGCCATGAAGACCTCCAGCGGCCAGTTGATGTTCAGTTCCATGAACGGGCTGGTGGTCGTCGACCCCGATCGCGTTAATACCAACACTTTCGTTCCGCCTGTGTATATCGAGAAAGTGCTGCTGAACCGCAAAGAGCGCCCGGCGAACCAGTACGCCCAATTGCCGCTCGGCGCAGGCGAGGTAGAGATCCACTACGCGGCGCTGAGTTACTCCGATCCGGAGAAGGTCCGTTTCAAATATATGCTCGAGGGTTTCGATAAGGATTGGATCGACGCGGGCGACAGGCGGTTTACGTATTACGCCAACCTGAGCCCTGGTAATTATCGATTCCGCGTGATCGCGGGCAAAGCGGATGGTTTGTGGAACGAGAGCGGGGCGGAGTATTCCTTTTACCTGCAGCCGCCGTTCTATCGCAAGCCGGCGTTCGCGGCGATTGTGATCACCCCGGTGATGTTTCTCGTGTGGCTGGCATATTGGCTGCGCATGCGAGGTTTGAGAGTCCGCTATTCCGCCGTACTCGCCGAGCGCAATCGCATCTCGCGCGACATACACGACACGCTGGCGCAGAACCTGGCGGGTATCGCTTTACAACTCGACGCAGTGCAGATGTACGTGCCGGAAATCAATGGCGGCCTGCGCGAACGTCTGGACCAGGCGTGCAATCTGACCCGGTACAGCCTGGCCGAGGCGCGGCGTGCCATTGCCGACCTGCGTTCCGACGAACTGGAAGGCCCAGAGCTGGCGGTGGCGCTGCCCGAAATCGCGCACCGGCTGGGAGCGGCATTGCAGACTCGAATTGAGGTTACCGGCGCACCGCGCAAGCTGCATCCCAATACCGAAAGGAATCTTCTGCGAATATTCCAGGAAGCCCTGGCGAACGTGGTGAAGCACGCCCACGCGCGGACACTCGATGTTGAATTGCGCTACGCCGCCAACGGCCTGGCGCTGCGCGTGTGCGACGATGGCCGCGGATTCGATCCGGAAAATGTCGATCTGGCGGGGAACGGTCACTATGGGCTGATCGGCATGCGGGAGCGGGCCGAGAGAATTGGAGGCCATCTGACGCTGCACAGCACGCCGGGCGGAGGAACCGAATTGCTGATCGAGGTGCCGCTGTGAAGCCCTCCAGAACTGCCGGGCCCGGGGAGACCGCCGGAGCCGGGGAGACCGCCGGAGCCGTGGAAACTGCCAGAGCCGTGGAAGCTGCCAGAGCCCCGGAAAAAGACGGCCGCATTCGTACCATGATCGTGGAGGATCACTTCGTGGTCCGCGTCGGCCTGAGCGCCATTATCAATAGCCAGCCCGATATGGTGAACGTGGCCGAGACCGGTAATGGCCGCCAGGCGGTGGAACTTTTTGCCCAGCACCAGCCGGACGTCACCCTGATGGATCTCCGGCTGCCCGGACTGAGTGGAATCGACGCCATTGCGGAAATTCTGGCAAAGTTCCCCAAGGCGCGGATTATCGTTTTATCGTCGTTCGGCGGGGCCGAAAACGTCTTTCGCGCGTTCCAAGCCGGCGCACGCTCGTATTTTCTTAAGGACGTTAAGGGCCGGGAACTGGCCGACGCCATCCGCGCCGTGCATTCAGGACAGCGTCCCCTGCCGCAGGAGATCGCAGCCAGTCTGGCGGAAAGAATTCCCTGCCAGGAATTGAGCCCGCGCGAGATGGAGATTCTCCGGTTGATTGCCGGCGGGCAATCGAACAAGGAGATAGCCGTGCGCCTGGCCATCAGCGAGGGGACGGTGCGGGTGCACGCGAGCAATGTGTTCGCCAAGCTGGGCTGTAGCGATCGCGCGCAGGCCGTGGCGGTAGCCTTTCATCGCGGAATTATCTCTGTCGAATAAACTCAGGTCGAATAAAGTCAGGTAGAATAGCCCGATCCGGTAACCCCGCTACAGCTGAATCGCCTGTATATTTTTGGGGCAGTGCCGTTGCAGGGCGCCGGCCCCCTGGAAGACGCAAGGAATTAAGGAAACATAATGACAAGGACACGAACTATCGTGATGGCGGCCCTCGTATTGGCCGCGGTATCGGCTTGGGCGCAGCACGGCGCGGGCACCAATGGGGACTGGCGCTTCTACGGCGGCGATGCGGGTATGACGAAGTACTCCCCGCTCGATCAGATCAATGCCGACAATGTTAAGGATCTGCGGATCGTCTGGGAGTGGAAGGCGCAGAACTTCGGCAAGCGGCCGGATTTCAATTGGGAAGTGACGCCTCTCGAAATCGGCGGAGTGCTGTACACGACGGCGGGAACGCGGCGCGATGTGGTAGCGATTGACGCCACTTCGGGCGAGACTCTTTGGGTCTACCGTCTGGACGAAGGGCCCCGCGGCGCCATCGTGGCGCGGGCGATCAACCGGGGACTGGCCTGGTGGAGCGACGGCAAAGGGGATGATCGGATTTTTCTGATCTCGCCCGGCTTTCAATTGGTAGCGCTGAACGCGAAAACGGGCCTGCCGATCCAGAACTTCGGCACCAACGGCATCATCGATCTGACACAGGGTCTGGACCGCGCTGTTGTGAAGCCGGGGGAAATCGGATCGAGTTCGCCGGCTCTCGTGGTTCGCGACACCGTGGTGGTGGGAGCCGCACTGACATCCGGGGGCGCGCCCCCCACCAAAGAGAACGTGCCCGGCTATATCCGCGGCTTCGACGTTCATACCGGGAAAAAGCTCTGGACCTTCCACACCATCCCGCAAAAGGGCGAGTTCGGTAACGAAACCTGGGAGAACGATTCCTGGAAGTATACCGGCAACACCGGCGCGTGGGCGCCTCTGGCTGGCGACGAGGAACTGGGCTACGTCTATATCCCCGTGGAGATGCCTACCGGCGATTATTATGGCGGAACGCACCCCGGTGACAATCTTTTCTCCGACAGCCTGGTTTGTCTGGACGCGCGGACGGGCAAGCGCATCTGGCATTTCCAGGAAGTTCATCACGATATATGGGACATGGATATCGCGGCGCCCCCCATCTTGGCCGACATAACAGTGGATGGCAAGCCAGTCAAGGCGGTAGCTTCTGCGAGTAAGCAGGGCTTCCTTTACGTGTTCGACCGCGTGACCGGTAAACCGGTCTGGCCGATTGTGGAAAAGCCCGTTCCCCAATCCGACGTTCCAGGCGAGAAAACCGCGGCTACGCAACCGTTCCCGACCAAGCCCCCGGCCTTTGAATATCAAGGCACGTCGCTCGACAACCTGATCGATTTCACGCCTGCCATCCATGATGCGGCGGTTAAGATCGCTACCGAGCAATATAAATTGGGGCCCCTGTTCACGCCGGAAATCCTCGCCGACGCGGGCGGCAAGCGCGGTACCCTGATGTCGCCGTCGCACGTGGGCGGCTCGAACTGGGAGGGCGGCGCTTTCGACCCGGAGACCGGGATGCTTTACATGGCTTCGGTGAATAATCCCGATGCGCTGGCAGTTGCTAAGGCCGATCCCGCACGGTCCGATATGGGCTATGTGGGCGGACGCGGTGGCGGCGGTGGACGTGGGGGCGCAGGCGCAGGCGGTGGTGGTGGACGCGGTGGCGCCGGCGCAGGCGGTGGTCGTGGCGGCGGTGGTGGACGCGGCGCTGGTGGCGGAGCGTTCGATGCGGAAACTCGTCCGGCTGCCCGAGCCAATATCGGTCCCGAGGGGCTGCCGCTGGTCAAACCGCCATATGGCAGCATCACGGCTTACGACTTGAATAAGGGAGATATCGCGTGGAAAGTAGCGAACAGCGATACCCCGGATTACATCAAGAACCATCCGTTGCTGAAGGGTGTGGACATCCCGAAAACGGGACGGCCTTCGCGCTCGCCACTGATGGTTACCAAGACCCTGCTTTTCTCCGCGGACGGCAACAATCTCTTCAATGGGATGCCCGGCGGCGGCGGCAACACCTTCCGCGCCATCGACAAGAAGACCGGCGCTTTCGTGTTCGAGATGCAATTACCGGCGATGGCTACCGGCATTCCGATGACGTACATGGCGGATGGCCGGCAGTTCATTGTGGTGGCCGTTGGCGCGGCCGGTTTCCCTGCGGAACTGGTAGCGCTGGCACTGCCGTAAACGGGTATATACTCAATTTCCGAGGTCCAGAATTTCGATGATTAAGACAGCAGTTATCGCCACGTTGGCGATCGCGGGAGCAGTGTTGGCGATCGCCCAGGCGCCCGCTCAGCCGGGTGCGGCTCCGGCACAGGCAGGTCCAGGTGGACGCGGAGGCCGTGGGCCGCGCGTTCCCGAACCCATGCCGCCAGGGCCCGATCCCAATTCCCAGTTCCGTCTGGGTCCCGATTCGATGCCACAGGAAGGCGTGCCCAAGGGTGAGATCCGCGGACCGTACCACCTCCAGAGCAACGCTTATCCCGGCACCCAGCATACCTATTGGGTCTATGTTCCCGCCCAGTACGATCCCGCGGTGCCGACGGCCATCATGGTGTTTCAGGACGGGCAGGCTTTCAAAGATCCCAATGGCGATCTGCGCACGCAGAACGTTCTCGACAACCTGATCTACCGGCGCGAGCTTCCCGTGATGATCTCCGTGTTTATCAACCCGGGCCGCACGCCCGAGCAGGTTGAGCCTTCGCCCGAAGTTGGCTGGGGCGACGGGTTCACTAACCGCGGCGTGGAATACAACACACCGGATGACAAGTATGCCCGCGTCATTACAGAAGAGCTGATGCCGGTGATCAACAAGGAATACAACATTTCTAAGGATCCCGAGATGCACGGCATCGGCGGATCGAGTTCGGGCGCCATCGCCGCCTTCGCCGTGGCTTGGGAGCGTCCCAACGATTTCCGCAAGGTGCTGAGCAATGTGGGGAGCTTCGTCGACATCCATGGCGGTTACGTGTATGCGGATCGTGTGCTGGCCAGTGAGAAGAAGCCTCTGCGCGTGTTTCTCTGCGACGGCCGCAACGATCAGCGCGGGCTCCGCGGCGGCGTTTACGATGAGCATCGCGATTGGTTCTTCCAGAATGTCCGGCTGATGAAAGCGCTGACGGCCAAAGGTTACGACGTGAACTATACATGGAGCGTGAATCTCCATGGCCAGAAGTATGGCGGCATGATCCTGCCCGATATGATGCGCTGGCTGTGGCGCGATGCGGTGCCGGTTACGCTCGATCCGAAGGATCTGGTAAGCCGGGGCTTCAACATGCCGGCAGCGAAGAAGAATTAGCGGAGGTCGAGATATGACGCGAACTTCGAAGGCGGCGGCTGCGTGTGCAGTCGCCGCTGTTTTTATTGGGATCATGTGGGCGCAGCAACCCGCGCCGGCGCCCGCGGGCAGAGGAGCGCCGCCGCGCGTCACTGCGAAGCCGGAGGAACTGGCGAAGGTTCGCGAAAAGACCGAGCAAATCGAAAAGCTGGTCGCTGAGTTGAAGGCGAAGCATGCCGATCCCGTCCTGTTGAATGACGTGGAAGTGTTCGCCAAGGCCGGCCGTATGCTGCTCGAATATCCCGAGTTGTTCGGCACGCAGGCCGCCATCGATCAGTCGTTCGACGTGCTCGATCAAGGCATTGAGCGCGCCCATCAATTGATGGAGGGCAAGCCCGGTTGGGAGCAGGGGCAGAAGCGCATCGAAGCTTACCGGTCGGAGATCGACGGGGCGCTGCAGCCTTACGGCGTTACGCTGCCGGCGAATTACGATCCTTCGAAGCCGGTGCGCCTGTATGTGTGGCTGCATGGGCGGTCCAACGATCAGACGGAATCGGCGTTTATCGGGAACTTCCTGCGCGTGCGGCCGCCCGGAAATGCGCCGGTAGCGGATCAGGGACAGATCCAGCTCGATTGCTTCGGACGTATTAACGGCGCGGGCTGGCATTGGGCTGGTGAAGCCGACGTGTTTGAAGGCATCGCGGCGGTGAAGCGCCGTTACAAGATCGACGACAAGCGCGTTATCCTGCGCGGATTTTCGCAGGGCGGAGAGGGCGCGTGGCACATCTCGCTGCATCATCCGGATGAGTTCGTCGCGGCCGAAGTGGGCGCAGGCACGGTTTCGCGTCGCGCGCAGCAGCCGGGTATGCTGCCCTTCCAACTGGCCACTCTGACCATTTGGGAAAACATTTCCGAGTGGGCGCTCAACATCTACAATCTGCCGCTGGCTGGACACGATGGCGAGAACGATCCGGGGCAACTCGAGTCTTCCCTGCGGGCGAAGGCTCAGCTTGCGAAGGAAGGCTATCCGCTCGAAGGCGAACGCGATTATATGCATTCGGTGGGCGCGCCGGGTCTGTGGCTGCAGTCGCTCAACACTGGGCATGGCACCAGTCCGCTGGTTCGTCAGAGGCTCGACGCGTTTCTCAAAGAGTGGGGCGACAAGGGCCAGGTTTCGCCCGACCATCTGCGCTTTGTCACTTACACGACGCGCTATAACCGGGACTATTGGGCCTCCGTGGATGGCATGGATAAGCACTACGAGCGCGCCGATCTCGACGCGGTGCGTACCGATAGCCGCGCAACGTACGACATCAAGACGCATAACGTAAGCCGGTTGGTCCTGCGTGAGATGGATCATGCGAAGGAGATCAGGATCGATGGGCAGGATCTTAAGGTATCGGCCAAGCCGGAGATCGCGCTGGAGAAGACCGGCGCGGCATGGAAGGTGGACCGCAGCCTGACTCAGAAAGGGTTGCATAAGACGCATGCGCTGCAAGGTCCCATCGACGATGCGTTTCTCGATCCGTTCCTGATGGTGCGCCCGACAGGCGTGGCGTGGAACGACGAGGTGAATCGGCAGGCGCTTCGTGAAATGGCCCACTTCGACCGCATGTGGGGGAAATTCTTCCGCGGCCATCCGTTCGTCAAGGACGACAAGGATGTTACGGAAGCCGACTTCGCGAAGTATCATGTGGTGCTGTTTGGCGATCCGGGCAGTAATAAGTGGATTGCTAAGTTGAACGGCAAGCTTCCGGTCAAGTGGACGAAGGAAACAGTGACGCTGGCGGGCAAGGATTATCCGGCCAACGAGAATTTCCCGGCAATGATTTATCCCAATCCGCTCAACCCATCGAAATACGTGGTGCTGAATTCGGGTTTGGATATCGAAGACAGGGGCTATAACGGCGACTACGGAACTCCTATGTGGGGCGACTACGCAGTCGTCAAGGTGAAGGCGGGTGCGGATATGCCCGACCTGCAGATGGGCGGATTATTTGACGAAAGCTGGCAGATTCCCAGGTAACCGGCGATGGACGAGAAGCTTACACGGCGGGGCTTTCTGGCAGTAACGGCTGCGGCCGACGTCGCGCTCGCGCGAGCTTCGCAAGCCGGCACGCCGGTGAACTTCGCGATACCCGCGCACGCCTGCGATTGTCATACGCATATCTTCGGCAATCCGGCAAGGTTTCCGTTCTCTGCGGAACGCACCTACACCCCTGAGACTGCGCTGCCGGAGGAGATGTCGAAACTACACGCGGCGCTGCATATGCAACGGGTCGTGATCGTTACTCCCAGTGTCTATGGCGCCGATAACTCCGCAACGTTGTACGGAATGAAAGCGCGAGGGGCGAATGCGCGTGGCGTGGCTGTGATCGACGGGAAAACGCGCGCCAGCGAGCTTGATCGGTTGCGGAGGGCAGGCGTTCGCGGTATTCGTCTTAATCTGGCAACCGGCCGCCAGTCCGATCCAGCCACCGGAAGGCAGCGATTTCAAGAGGCCATTGCGCAGGTGAAGGGACTGGATTGGCATATCCAGATGTATACCAGTCTGGCGGTGATAGCCGGGATTCGCGATCTGGTTCTGGCATCGGATGTGCCGGTTGTCTTTGACCATTTCGGCGGCGCCAGTGCGGCGTTGGGAATGGATCAGCCGGGATTCGGCGATCTGCTGGATCTGTTGCGATCAGGCAAAGCGTATGTGAAGATTTCCGCCCCTTACCGGGCATCGACGCATGGCCCCGACTACGCTGACGTGGCGCCGTACGCCAAGGCGCTGATCGGAGCCAACGCGGACAGGGTGGTGTGGGGCTCGGATTGGCCGCATCCGAATGCGGTGAGATCGACTGGCCGCAAGGCGACGGACATCACACCTCCGTTGCAGGTCGACGATGGCCGATTGCTGAATCAGCTTCCGGTTTGGGAGCCGGACGCGGCGGTGCGGAAGAAGATCCTCGTGGATAATCCTGCGCGGCTGTATGGATTCTGATTCCGGAATAACGAATTGCAGGCGCGGGTGCCGGCCGGCTACTTCAGCGCAAACGTAAACAGCGAATTGCCGGCGGAGATAGACACATATTGCTTCCCGCCCACCGAGTAACTGATCGGACCCGCATTCACCGCGCCGCCGACCGTCGCCTTCCAAAGCAGCGTGCCCTTACGCGCATCGAGCGCAAAGAAGTAGCCCTCATTGCCACCGCTGAACAACACGTCCGTAGCCGTGGTGAGGATGCCGCTGTCCGTCACGTCGCTCATCTTGAAAGACCATTTCAGTTCGCCCGTCTTCGGATCGATGGCGCGGATCTCGCCGTGGCCCTCGTCTTCCTTGCGGAAATTCGTCATCCCGCGGCCGAACGGCACCGGCGAGCGCGGCGTACCGCTGTTGTACTGGTTACCCTCCTTGTACTCTTCCTTCGTCTTCACATAGAGCGAAGAATATCCCGCCCAGGTCGGAATATAAAAGAGCCCCGTGTGCTGGCTGTATGACGGCGAATACCAGTTGGTGCCCCCCTGATTGCCGGGATAAATCAGCGTACCTTCCGTGCTCGGCACTTTGCCCGGAACGCGCATGGGACGGCCCTTTTCATCGAAGCCGTTCATCCAGTTCACTTCCACGAACGGTTTGCCCATCAGGAACTGACCCGTGGTCCGATCAAGCGCGTAGAACAATCCGTTGCGATTCGCCCAGTACATGATTTTGCGCGGCTTACCCTGCCACTCGACGTCGGCCAGCACGGGAATCTGCACGGAATCGTAGTCGAATTCATCATGCGGCGAAAACTGGTAATACCATTTCAGCTTGCCGGTATCGGGATCGAGCGCCACCACACTATCGGTATAAAGGTTGTCGCCCGGGCGCGGATCGCCATTCCAATCTGGACCCGGGTTACCCACGCCCCAGTAAGTCAGATTCAGATCGGGATCGTAGGAGCCGGTCACCCAGATGGAACCGCCGCCGGTCTTCCACGCGTCGTTCTGCCACGTCTCATGACCGGGCTCGCCAGGACCAGGAACGGTATTGAACCGCCAGGCTTCGTTTCCCGTTTTGGCATCGAACCCGGCGATGAAACCGCGGATGCCATATTCGCCGCCCGCTACGCCGACGATCACCTTGTCCTTTACGATCAGCGGAGCGTTCATCATGGAATAGCCGGCTTCGGCGCGCGCCACTTTTTTATCCCACAGCGGCTTGCCGTTCTTTGCGTCGACGGCGACCAGGTGGGCATCGACGGTCGCCATGTACAGCGTATCGCCCAGAATCGCCAGACCCCGATTGACGCGCCCACAGCACACGCGCGTTTCCTGCGATGGAATATACGACCAACTCCAGAAAACCCGTCCCGTGGCTGCATCGAGGGCAACCACGTCGTTAGGGGCCTGCACCGTATACATGACGCCATCGACTACCAGCGGAGTGGCTTCAAATTTCTCGAGCGAGCGAGCCTGAAACACCCACTGCAATTCCAGGTTCCCGACATTGGCGGGAGTGATCTGATTCAGCGAGGTGAAGCGATGGCTGGCCACGGTGCCGGAGTAAGTCAACCAGTTCTGCGGCTCGCGATCGGCGTGCAGAATGCGGTCGAAGGTTACTTGTGCCGGCAGAGGGGCACACATCGCACAGGCGGCCGCGAGCGCGAAGGTCAAGCGGGCATTCATTACTTGTTGACTCCTTTCAGCGAGACCAGATAACTCACGACATCCGCCACTTCGGCGTCGGTCAACTTACCTTGATAAGAAGGCATCGGGGATTTATCTAAGAAAACGTATTCCTTGAGATTGGCCTTCTGGAAAGAGAGCAGGCGTTCTTTCGAATCCATCAACTGCACCGTGAAGGCATCCTGATTCAGTAAGCGTCCGGTAGTCGAGACGCCGTCTTTCCCGACCACACGTACGAAACGATTCTGCGGAAGGATTTCGGCATCCGGCTCGAGAATGGATTTCCGGATCTCAACCGAGCGCCGTGTAACGCCGATCTCGCTCAGGTCGGGTCCCACCCGCGAACCCGTTCCGAACACGCGGTGACAGCTCTGGCAATTTCCTTTACCTTCGAAAATCGCCTTCCCGTTCGCGCGATCGCCGGGCGCAGTGGCACTTTGCGCCGAGTCGGACAGGGAGTGGAGGAAGGCCACAATGGTGAAGGCCTGGAAATCACGGAAAGTGTGTGGAGGCATCGCGGTTCCCGGAATGCCCTCTTTGATAATTTTTATCAGCCCCTCGTCGGTATCCGTGTGGCGGAATTTTCCGTGGGCCAAGTCCGTTCCCGGCACCATGTTGCCATCGGGACCGTGACAGACCGCGCAGCTTGAGAGGTAAAGCCTCTCGCCATCCTGTACGTCGCCTGGGGTGTAGCTATGCTGAGCGTAGAGCGACCCTGCCGCCAGCAGAAGAGCAGCAATCCTGACTAACATTGTCGTAAAGCCTGATCGAGCAGGCAGTGCGATTATATACCGAAATCAGGGCATTGGTACAGGGTTAACTGTGCCCGAATTTTGGGAAGCGGGACTCACCGAAGCCGGCTTGGCCTGGGAAAGGAATTTGGGCTTAACGTATTCTTTAGGAATATACTTAGGCGTTCCGCCGCGGCTGTAGATGATGTCGCAAATCCGCTGCGTGGCTTTGTCGAAAGGCGCGCCGTCACCGGCCTTCGCCGGAGTTCTGCCACGCTTGTCCACTTCATCCATAGGCGCACCGACATCGGCCAGGAACTGAATCATCTCCACCATGTTGTCCTGGTTGGCGCGATTGCCCGCCGCTCCGCCCATCGAATTGTGCATGACAGTGGAGTCCTGGTCGTCTTTCGCCATCACATCCTTATCAAATTGATAAGCGTATTTCGCCGCGGCAACCATGCTGCTGGAAGCCGCCGCCAGCAGTAACGTCGTGCCATCCTGCGCTTTGGCTTTGGGATCGGCGCCAGCCTTGATGAGAGCCTGCATCACGTCCACGTGACCGGATCGCGCCGCCAGCAGCAGCGGAGTCGATTTCCCGCCTGGCCCACGAGGACCAAACGCGGGGGCGGCCTCGTTCGATGGATTGGTGCGGGCGTTAACGTCCGCCCCTTTGGCGATCAATTTCTCCACCAGATCGAGCGAGCCGTTCTGCGCGGCCACATGCAGCGGCGTATTGCCGGTTTTATCGGCTATGTGAATATCCGCGCCCCCATCCAGTAACGCGATGGCGGCCGCACTGCTCTTCGCCGCGGCGGCGACGCTCAGGACCTTGATGCCATTCGGTAAAGTGTGGTTCGGATCCGCGCCCGCCGCGAGCAGAAGCTGGGTAGATTTCGCGTCGTTCTTGTTTATCGCGAATACCAGAGGCGTGAACCCGCTCTTCGATGCAGCCTTCACGTTGGCGCCGCGCTTGATCAGCAGATCGATAACATCGGAGTGGCCCTCGGCAGCCGCCCACATGAGCGCGTTCTGGCCTCGGCTCGGCTCGGCGGCATTCACGTCCACGCCTTTATCAAGCAGTAGCCTGACTTCGTCCACACTACCCGTGTTGGCCGCAATCATGAGGGCCGTTTCGCCATTCCATCGTTTGGCGTTTGGATCGGCGCCCGCTTCCAGCAACTTAGTGGTAAGCGCCACGTCGCCATTGGCCAGTGCCAAGGTGAGAGGGGTTTCGCCGTACTCGCCCGATACATTCACCTTGGCGCCCGCGGCGATCAGCTTCTGGGCCGGTTCGCGCAAATCGAGGAAGACCGCCCACGAGAGCGCCGTGGCCCCATCGGGCAACGCGGCATTCACGTCGGGATGCTGCGCCATCAACGTGTCGAAC
Source organism: Terriglobia bacterium (assembly GCA_963719785.1). GTDB lineage: Bacteria > Acidobacteriota > Terriglobia > Bryobacterales > Bryobacteraceae > BOG-234. The sequence continues at coordinate 335,568 of CAVRCX010000007.1, read as the reverse complement.
GCTTTGATGTCCCGCCGCTTGATCGCGTCGATCAGACGCACGTCGTTGGCTGCTGCGCACGTGAAGACGGCAAAGCACGCCAGAATTCCCAACCTCATTTTCAACACCTCTAAGAAGGTTAAATGTCCGACAGATGTTCCACTCTGCCCGTGCTGTCGCCCAGTTTGTCGTTGTGGACGCCCACCTTGTCCAGCATCGAGAGCAACAGGTTGTTCATCGGCGTCTCCGGAGCATACCGGACGTGACGGCCGCTCTTGATCTGGCCCGAAGCGCTGCCAACCAACACCAGCGGCAGATCGGTATGGGTGTGCATGTTGCCGTCGGAAATGCTGCTTCCATAGAGGAGCATGGAGTGATCGAGCAGCGTACCATCGCCGTCCTGAGTGGACTTCAGCTTATTCACCAGATAGGCGAACTGCTGCACGTGATGGGAATTGATCTTGATGGTTTTGGCGATCTTGTCCGGATCGTTCTGGTGGTGCGTGCAGGAGTGGTGTCCATCGGCAACGCCGATCTCGCGATAGCTTCGATTGCTGCCCTCGCGCGCCAGCATAAAGCTGGTTACGCGCGTCATATCCGCCTGCCAGGCGATCACCATCAGATCCATCATCAGCCGGGCGTGGTCGACGAACTCTTCAGGCGCAGCCGCGGGACGGTCCATCACCGGCATCTTCATGGTGGCGTTCTGTTCTTCCGCCTTCTGAATGCGGCGCTCCACATCGCGGATAGCGTCGAGGAATTCAGACAGTTTGGCGCGATCGCCGGAGCCGATCCTGGTTTCGAGGCGATCCACATCGCCCTTGACGAAGTCGAGAATACTGCTGCGCTCTTTCAAGGACGCAAGGCGCGAAGCGGGGTCGGTGCTGTCGCCCTCGCCAAAGAGGCGTTCGAAGAGCACGCGCGGATTCACTTCCATCGGATTGGGCGTGGTGGGCGACCGCCAGGAAACCGTATTCGTGTAGGCGCAGCTATAGCCGGAATCGCATCCACCCGCCAGGCTGGGCGCTTCCACGCCGATTTCAAGCGAAGTGAATTGCGTCTGTTTGCCCAGTTCGCGGCCGGCGATCTGGTCGGCCGAAACTCCAGAGTGGATATCGGCGCCTTCGGTCTTCTTCGGATGGACGCCGGTCAGCCATGAGGCACCCGCGCGGGCGTGGTCGCCGCCACCGTCACCGAAGGAGCGCCCCTGAATCTGCGCGAGGTTGCTGAGCACCAGCACCTGGTCGCGGAAGGGCTCAAGCGCCTTCATCGAGGTGTTGAACTCGAAGCCGGCGCCTTCGGTGGCAGGCAGCCAACCCTTTTGAATAATGCCGTTCGGGACATAAACAAAACCCATGCGCGTCGCCGGCTTGGCAGCCGTAGTCGCTCCGAACGCGGGCACCATCGCGTCGAGGAACGGAAGGGCAAGTGTAGTGCCCAGGCCACGCAGGAAGGTGCGGCGGGCTAAGTGTTTCTTAGTAATCGTCATGGTTCTGGATTTCTCCTCATTTGAAACGGCGTACTTTTCACGATCTCTTCAACCAGATCCGCAAGTTTGTAATTATTGCGTTCCGATTCCCGCACGATCGCTCGCAGGGTGGGCTGGTCGTAAGGCTCAACGCCCCGCCCTAATCCATATGTTAATAGCTTTTCGGCAACAGTGGAAACGAATTCGTCGCGCCGCACGGTAGACATGATCTTGCGCAGGCCGGCCGGACCATCAAAAACGGTCCCGTCCGGCAGCTTGCCCGAAGCGTCGATCACGCTGCCACCGTCGCTGGCGCGCCACTTGCCGATGCCATCGTAGTTCTCAAGTGCAAAGCCGATGGGATCCATACGGGCGTGGCAGCCGGCGCAGACCGGATTCTTGCGGTGGATTTCCATGGCTTCCCGCAGGGTCAGATGCTGGTGCTCGGTAGTGGCTTCAAGCGGTGGCACGTTTGGCGGTGGAGCGGGCGGCGGCGTCCCTAAAAGGTTTTCCAGCACCCACTTACCCCTCTGTACTACTGACGTTCGATTGGGATAGGAAGTAACCGTCAACAGGCTGCCCTGCCCCAACAGGCCCCCGCGATTGGGGTCGTCCAGCGTCACCCGCCGGAGTTGCGAACCGTAAATTCCGGGGATCCCGTAGTGCCGCGCCAAACGCTCGTTCAGGAAGGTATAGTTGGCCGTCAGCAGATCCAGTACGCTGCGATTCTCGCGCAGGATGCTCTCAAAGAAGAGTTCGGTTTCGGCCTTGAAACTGGCGCGCAGGCTCTCATCCCATTCGGGGAAAGCCACTGGATCCGGCCGCACCGTCTCCAGATTGCGGATGAAAAGCCACTGGCCGGCGAAATTGCTGGTGAGCGCACTGGACTTAGGATCGTCCAGCATACGGTGGACCTGCTGATCGAGAACCGTGGGATTCGAAAGCTTTCCGGCAATAGCCAGATTCAGCAACGTATCGTCTGGAACGCTGCTCCACAGGAAGAACGAGAGGCGAGAGGCCAACTCCAGATCGCTTATGCGGTGAACTCCGGTGCGGGAAGGCGTTTTCGGATCCACTTCCACGCGGAAGAGGAAGTCGGGCGAAACCAGGATTCCCTGAATGGCTTCCTGGATGCCGCTGTCGAAATCTCCCTTAACCCGTGCAGTCTGGTAAAGGCCAAGCAGCGGCCGGATATCGGCATCGGACACAGGTCGGCGGTAAGCATGCCGAGCCAGGTTGGCAACGATCTTCTGCGCGCAGGGTGCTTCCTCCGCGGCAGTCGCCGGATGACACACGAAAATCCGCTCCCGGCTGGGCGTATCGCCACGGCCGAGGATGTTATAAGGTCCGGCGATAACCAGACCGCCGATCTGCGGTGCGCCGCCGCGTCCGCCGCCCGGAGCCGGGAAGCGCTTCAAGCGAGCGCCGTCGAGACGCAAATCCATGGAAACCTGTTCGGCGTTCGCCCCGCCGCCTCTGCCACCCCCACCCCCGCCGCCGCGTCCGCCGCCACCGGGAAGAGTTTCCGCTTTTTCCGATTGCGCCGGGAAGGTCACGCCCACCGTATGCAGGCCTGCCTTAACAGGCACCCTGAATTCAAGCGGCGCCGCGCCATCGGGAGGGCCGCCTTGGCCGCCGGCTCGAATGCGAAACACATACTCGGCATCGAGAGGAAAGTAGTAATCGATCGACAACCCGCCCTCGGAGTTGAAGGGCAGATCGTCGCTGACGCGTTCCGGCCGGCCCTGGCGCTTCGGCTCGAAGGTTTCCTCGGCAGGCTTCTGCTTCAGATCGCCCACCGCCAGACGCGAAACCTTATTACCCACCGAAATGTAGCGGTCGAGCAGGGCGGGTGAAACCGAAAGCACATCCCCGATGTTGTCGAATCCGTAGCCCGAATCGTCTACCGGCAGCATATTGCCGGGATCCACATCCAATGCGAAAATGTCGCGGACCGCGTTGCTGTATTCCGCCCGATTGAGCCGGTGGATCGCCGGACGGCCCGGATCGGGATGCGCCAAAGCCTCGCTATCTAACGCATTTTCCAACCACTTACTGAATGCAGCCGCTACTGCTGGTTCCGGCCGCGGAAGCCCCGTGGGCGGCATTTGACCGCTCTTTACCTTGCGCAGAACTTTCTCGAGCACGGCGGCCTTGCCGGCTACGCTCGAAAGATCCATTCCTTCGAGAGACACTCCCGCCGTGTTCAGCTTGTTGTTGTGACAGCCGACACAGTACTGCTTGAGGAGAGCGGAATTGGCGGCGGCAAGATTGGTCTGGGCATTGCTCTGCGCATGGGCCGCCACAGAGCCGATCCCGGCCACGGCTGCGACAAAAAGGAAATTTCTGAGATTAATACAGGACACGCGACCTTAAATCTATCACATTGGCTGGACCTCGTCCCCGTACTAAAGTGAGGTAAACGCAGGAAAATCCAAAGGCCCCCGTGACCATTCGGATAAGATAATAGTCCAGTATGCAGCGACGCAGCGCATTGAAACTACTATCGACCGGCATCCTGGCCAGCAACGTCGATCTGGTCGAAGGCCAGCTGTTCCAGATTGCCAACACTCCGGCCACTTACCGGCTGCAATTCCTTAATCCCGCGCAGAACGAACAGGTGGTTGCGCTTACCGAGACCATCATCCCCGCAGACAGCCATTCGGGTGGCGCCAAAGAAGCGAATGTAAACCTCTTCGTCGACGTGATTTTGGCCAACAGCGATCGCACGGTTCAGGCGGATTGGACAAAAGGTTTGGGCCTGTTCGACGCCGAGGCGCAGCGCCGCTTCGGAGCTCCTTTTGCCCACCTCGACAGCGGAAAGCAGATTGAGATCATGACGTTTGCCGCAAAGAATGAGGCCCATCCTTCGACCGACCTCGAGCGCTTCTTCGTGACCCTCAAGGCGATGACGCTCAACGGCTATTACACTTCTCCGACGGGCATCCATCGGGACCTGCAATACATCGGCAACACCGCGCTCAAAAACTATAACGGCTGCACGCACCCGGAGCACCAGGCATGAAAACTTACGACGCCATTGTAATCGGATCCGGCGCTACCGGCGGCTGGGCGGCCAAGCAACTCTGCGAAGGCGGCATGGAAGTTCTCATGCTCGATGCGGGGCGCATGATAGACCCGTCGAAGGAATTTCAGGAACACACCTGGCCTTACCAGCTGCCGTTTCGCGGCTTCGGCAAGCCCGGCGATATCGAAGTCCGCCAGCGCAGCGCATCTCGCTTCGCCAGCGAGTTCACCACGCAGTTCTACGTCAACGACGCCGACCTCCCGTACACCACCCCCGAAGCCAAACCCTTCAACTGGATCCGTGCCCGCAACGTCGGCGGCCGGACGCTCGCCTGGGGTCGCCAGACCTACCGGCTGAGTAATTACGATCTGCAGGCGGCATCGCACGATGGCTTCGGGCAAAACTGGCCCATCCGTTACGAGGAGCTGGCGCCTTATTACGATATTGTGGAATCGTTTATCGGCGTCAGCGGCCGCGCCGAAGGCTACGAAGCGCTGCCCGACGGCAAGTTCCTCCCGCCAATGAATTTCAGCTGCGGCGAGATGCAGCTCAAGAAGGTCGTCGACGCCTACGGCGATCGCATCATGACTATCGGCCGCGCCGCTATTCTGACCGAACGGCATGAAGGGCGCGCCGCCTGCCACTGGTGCGGCCACTGCGGGCGCGGTTGCATGACCGGATCGTATTTCTCGACTCCTTCATCCACGCTCCCGGCGGCGGTGAAGACGAAGAAGCTGACCCTGCAGACCAACGCTATCGCCCGCCAGATCCTGATGGGCAAGAACGGCAAGGCGCGCGGCGTCGTTTACATCGACGGCAACACCGGCAAACACCACGAGGTCAACGCGAAGATCGTGATGCTCAATGCGTCCACGCTCGAATCGACGCGCTTGCTGATGCTTTCGAAGCTCGGCGGCCAGAACGATGCGCTGGGCCATTATCTGGTGGATCACACCATCGATTGCCGCGTGCTGGGCTTCCTGCCCGCGCCTCCGGGAAAGATCACCGAGTTCGACGACAACCGCGCCAACGGCCTATACATCCCGCGCTTCCGCAATCTGAAAACCAGGCATCCGGACTACATCCGCGGCTGGGGCTATCAGGGCGAGGCCATACGCGGCATCTTCCCCACACACGCCGCTCACCGCACCGGCTTCGGCGCCGATTTCAAGAAATCCGTTCGCGAGGACTGGCCCTACGCCACCCGGCTCTGGGCGTTTGGGGAAATGCTGGCGCGCCGCGAGAATTTCGTTCGCCTCGACGAAAACGTGAAGGATAAGTGGGGCATCCCCGAGCTGCACATCGAATGCGTCCACAGCGACAACGAGATCAAGATGATGAAGGACGCTGTCGACACGGCGCAGGAGATGATGCACAAGGCCGGCGCGGAGATTTACGATGTCAACTACACACCCAGTGCGCCAGGAACCTGCGTCCACGAGCTGGGTACGGCGCGCATGGGAACCGATCCGAAGACTTCGGTGCTGAATCCGTGGAACCGGGTGTGGGATGTGCCGAACTTATTCGTTACCGATGGCGCGGCGTTCCCGTCGAGCGGATGCGTGAATCCGACGCTGACCATGATGGCCATGACAGTGCGGGCTTGCGAACACATCCTGGAGCGATCGAAACGCCGCGAGATCTAACCGGGACTCGGCGAAGTGGCGCGCGATTATGATCCCGGGCGGTCTCTATCCGTTGCGGCGAGCCCGCTGCTCCGCCTCCATCATGTTGGCGAGAATGTCGTTAATCAGGGTCAGATGACCCTGGCCCTTCGATTTCAGCCAATCCAGCACACGCTCGTCCAGTCGCACGCTGACGGCCTTCTTCCGCGGCCGGGCATCGCGCAACCGCACCATCGCAGCCAACTGCCGATCGGTAAGACGCGGGATGCCCTTGAGATTGACCCGCGAATCGTCCCCCGCCGCCTGTCGCACGGCAACTCGTCGAAGAACCTGCCGCTCGCGGTCAGTCAATGGCCTGTTCCTGATATCGTCGGACTTCGTGCTTTTCAGCCGCGCGGGCTGAGATGATGCGGATGATCTCTTCGCCATTCTGTTCCTCCCTGCAGATGTGAACCACAAGCAGCACGGCAATCACTCCCGGCTCATTTGCGTTGCCGTTTCAACAGAACGACAATCTCCTCATCCATCAGACCCTTTCGGCCAATGTCGAGACCAATTTTGCCTGGCCGGCAGCCGCCACGCCTGAAGCAGCAGGCGCTGCCCTTCAAGGATGTTCTCGTCGAAAATAATCAAGCCTGTGCGCGTTCAAGCACGTATTCCGGCGCCGCGTACTGTTCGGAATGATCGCGAAATGCCTGGCTCGCCAATAAAACCGCTTCGGAGATGGCCTCCGATTGTACGCTGCCACGCCACTCTTCGACGATCGTCTCCCAGGCGATTCCCGAGGCCACCTGCTCAAGGACATCCCGCACCAGTATGCGCGTTCCCCGGAACGTTGGCTGGCCGTGGCAGATCGCGGGATCGGCTACGATGAATCTTCCGATCGTTCCCCTGGCCGCGGGCCGGTTTGGTTTTCGCATGATGCCTCAACGACAATCATAACCGGAACCGCAGATCCCCCTCTCAATTCACCAAAGCAAACGAGAAAATCCCGCCTGTACCCGCCAGCACCACATACTGCTTCCCACCCACCATATAAGTCATCGGTGAAGCTCTCCATTGCTGGCCCGCCTCAAAATGCCAGACCGCCTTGCCCGTCTTCGAATTGACCGCGGTGAAAGTCCCCGCAGTCTCTCCAAAGAAAACCAGCCCACCCGCCGTAGCCAGCGTTCCCGATCCCCCGAAACCTCCCGCCAGAGGATATTCCCAGGCCAATTGCCCGGTACGAATATCGATGGCGCGAATCCCACCCCCGCTCGGCGTTCCCGGAGCCGCGCCAACATCGCCGCCGAAGAAACGCTCGCCGATCTGAATAGGCGCGGGGTTCGTCTTAAACACGCCGCAGCTATCGCTGACACGCGCATAGAAGTATTTCACGATGGGATCGAAGCTCGCCGAAGGCCAGTTAATCCCGCCACCGCACACCATAGTGCCCGCGGCCGACGCCTCGAAATGATCGGGCACAATAATCGGGCGCCGATCCTTGCCGTACCCCGTGGCCCAATTCACATAAGCAATCGGCTTGGCCAGCAACAAATCTCCATTAGTCCGGTCGAGCACGAAGAAGAAGCCGTTGCGATTGCCCTGCATCAGCAGCTTGCGCGGACGCCCTTCCCACTGTTCGTCCGCCAGAATAATCGGCTCCGAAGCATCCCAATCGTGCGTGTCGTGCGGCGTAGCCTGGAAATACCACTTCAGCTGCCCGGTTTTCACATCCAGCGCCACGATACTCGACGTGTAGAGGTTATCGCCCTTGCGTTCGTCCCCGTTGAAATCCGGGCAGGGATTGCCCACGCCCCAGTAGAGCGTCTGCAGATCGGGATCGTACGACCCCGTCAGCCAGGTGGCCCCGCAACCATGATCGAGAGCGTTTCCCACCCATGTCTCCGCGCCCTTCTCGCCCCGCGCGGGAATGCTGTAGAAGCGCCACACGCGCTTCCCAGTGGCTGCGTCGTAAGCGTCGATGAATCCGCGCGCCCCTTCCTCGCCGCCGGCAATACCGGAAATCACCAGATCCCCCACAACCAGTGGAGCCGCCGTTGCGCTGTAGCCCTCTTTCGAATCGGCCATAGTGGCGTCCCAAAGCTTGCGGCCAGTGCCGCGGTCGAGCGCCAGGATGTGCGAATTATCCGTCACCATAAACAGGCGATTTCCCGCCACGGCTACGCCCCGATTGGCGCCTCCACCGGCTTCACTCAGCAGGCCGGCCGTGCGCGGCGTGCGGAAGGCCCAGATCTGTTTGCCCGTGACCGCATCGAGAGCGTAGGCTTCATTGGCCGCCGTGATGTACATCACGCCATCGATCACCACGGGCGTAACTTCCAGCCGCGGTGCTCCGGGAACGGGAAATACCCACGCGGGCGCCAGCCGCTGGACGCTGTTGGTGTTCACCTGTTCGAGCCGGCTGTAGCGATTCCCGTTGTAGCTGCCGTCATAGCTGGTCCAATCCTGTTTCGGCTCGATGGCGCGCTCGCTGTAATTTTCGCCATCGCGCGCCAGCAGGTGGAACTTCCCGTCCGCCGTCCACAGTGTGGCTGAAAACGTATTCTGGCTGGTCAACGTGCCATCGAGCGTGCGCCCGTCCTGCAGTTTCAATGTCACCGGATGCGGCTGGAAACCCGCTCCGCCGCGACCCCGGCCGCCACGTCCCGCAGCAGGCTGAATCGAACCGGTGGCCAGGCCGTGCACGTACGTCACCAGCGCCTTCATTTCGGCATCGTTGAAATCGAATTTCGGCATCCCCTTGTCCAGACGGCCAGTGCGCACCAGCGTGGCGAACTCGGCATCGGAATGGGATCCGGCAAATGCTATAATGCCGGGCGCACGATCCGTACCGTTGGCATCGGCGCCGTGACAGATGGTGCAATGGGTGACAAAACTTCTGGTGGGCGCCTGCTGGCAGAACGCCGGCACAGCCGCCACGATGAAACCGCAAATTATCTTTCGCACGTTGTTTAACCGATTTCCTCTTCCCGGCAGGGGCTATGCTATCGCAACACAGCTTTCCACGTAAAGATGACAGGCAACGTTTCTGAGATCTCCATCGTCATCCAAGCGAGGAGTCGCGAAAAGATGCGGTCGATTCTGTTGGTTTGCGCCACCCTGGCGATGTTGGGGACGACCCTGGATTCCAAGCCCTCTGCCTCGGATCTCTCGCTGATCGAAGAGTGCGACGCGTGCATACAACTGCGCTTTGAGCTGCCTCCGGCCCAGCCGACGAATCTGGGAATGAGCCGAGCGGCTGTTCCGCCATCGTTCGGCCAGCACTTCGTGCCGCAATTCGAGACGACGCGGGATTTCGTTCCGGAGAATAACCGCGAGAAGAAGGCCCTCGCAGCGTTGGAGGCGGAACCGATTCAGGCGGGATTCTATCTCTTTGGAAGAACCGTCGTCGATGCGCCCGCAGGCGCTCCGAATTACCCGTGCCCTTAAAGGACTCGCCGCCATCACCGGAGGCCCACCCAGGCCCGCGTGGTATCCGACCGCCAGCAATCCGGCGCCGTCGCCCGACGCCTTGCCGGACTGGAAAGCAATCTATCCGGTGGCGCAGAAAGCGATGAAGAGCTTTGCGGACGGCGGGTCGGGTTTTGAGACATCGGTCGGCACCTGGCAGATCGCCGCGCGGCCGATCATCGCGAGCCGGCAGCGATGCGTTGCCTGCCACAATGCACCCGGTTTCGCGACCAGGGTTCCGGCGGAATTGAACCATGCGCTGGGCGGCGTCCTCTATGCATTCCGACGGACGAGCATTTAAGAACTTCCTCTATGCCGGGACGCCGGCCATCCGCGCAATCGCAATCGCGTTGCTCTCCCGCGTGACGCCCGGCTTCAGCAGGTAATCGAAATCCAGCGGATCGGAGCCGTCCCGCGATCCCATATGCACGTTCGCGCCCCCCAGACCTTCAATCTCCGCAATTTCCGCCAGAGCCAGGTCATGCGTGGACAGTGCTTCCATGGCGCCACTTGCCACGAGGCTACGAACCACCGCCTCGGCGGCGATTCGCCGATCCCTGGAATTCGTGCCACCAAGTATTTCGTCGATAAGGAACAGAACCGGAATTTGTCCCCGAGCGAAGGTCGTCATCTGCCGCAATTTCTCCACCTCGGCAAGGAATCTTGACTTCCCTTCGATCATTGAATCCACCACGGACAGCGACGCGCAGACGGCGACACGCGAAATCCGCAGCGACGCCGCACGTACCGGAGCGCCCGCATAGGCGAGCACGGCATTCAATCCTATGGCCCGCAGCAGAGTGCTCTTCCCCGCCATGTTGGAGCCGCTGATCACGTACAGGCGCCGTCCAGCACCGAGCGCGATATGGTTACGCACACACGCTGCGGCAGGGATCATGGGATGTCCGATCGAGGACGACCTCAGCCTCGATAAGTTCGGGGAACGTGTCGTGCGGATGCTCGCAGGCATAACCGCCCACTGCGGCCACTGCCTCGAATTCCGCCCACGCGCGCAGCCACCGTTTCAGCGATTCGCCATGCCTCTGCCGCCAGTGCGCGAGACCGAGTGCCAGGTGCGTTTTCATGATAAGTACATGGCAGACAAATTCGAAGAAGGGGTGCGCGCACACGTCGAGCGCGGCCGTCACCCGTTCGAGCCGAAGCAGCACCGTCGCGGCGCGGGCATCTTTCAGTTCCTCCACGATCCCGCGAAGCTTCGCCGATTCGAATCGTTGTCCCTGGAGCAGTGCGATGCCCTCCCGTACAACGCCGATCTCCAGTCCGACCAAATTCGAAAATTCAAGCTCTCTTCTTACAGTTCGCCGGAACGATGCGGCCACGATAACGTTAACGAGAGCCAGTCCCGCCATCCACGGAGCGGCCTCGATCCATGAATGCAAGGCGACAGGCCGCGCCACATACGTAAAGAGGATCAGAAGTCCAAGGGCCAGCGAGTTTCCGACAGCCAGCCATCGTATCGGCGACGAGATTCGGGAGATCGCGCTCGCCAACCAATCCGCGAACGTCGCGCTGGACGAATCCCTGGAATCGAATTTGCCCAGCAGCGCGATCTCTTCGCGCAACGCGGGCCGCGTGGCGAGTTCGCGAACCGCTTCCTGGCGTGCGCTCGAGGCGGCTCGTGCGCAGCCAGCCAGAACGATTCCGGATATACCTTCGGCCTGCCGCTGCCGCCAACGGAACTGGAAGTAAAGTGCTCCACGCGGGCACGCGGCGCTGGAAAGCCAACCAGACCAACAACGAAAACAGGGCGACAGTCGCCGCGAGCATGATGAGCGTCCCCGTTTGTACGGTTCGCGCGTGCACCAGGCTGGCGTGCAGTTCGCTCAGTCTGGCTTGATAGTCGGGCGGGAGCGGCATGAGGCTATATTACAGGGAACGAAACCCCGACGTGAAAAGTTCGCCTGTCAGCGAACCAGAAATCGTTCGTCGATCTCAACTCTTCGTGCGCCAACTTGCAATTCGACGTCAACTCGGCAAAGAAGGCGGATGCCGGGGGGGCAGTCACACGTAGAATGTGAGCGGTGGCTGTCCTCGCGCGTATTTGCAAGTGGCTTGCAATCGGTGGCGTGTGCGTTGCCGCCCTATGGGCGCTCGTTCTTTGGTTCGTGATCTGGTTTGGAAACTACATGACCGGAGGGAACCCTTGAAACCAGAGATCTCCAAGGGAACTTGCTTGTCGCACTGAGTGACGATGCGGGGGTTAAGAAGGCCCTGTTGTCCGAATGTAATTCGACGAAAGCACGTTCGCCCAAAGTATCGGCTTTGATCCAATCAGGGAGGTTAGCGGAAGTCCCGTCCGGAACGAGAATGCATCTGACGAGTTGGGGTGAAGATCCTACTGGCATTGGAACCATGACGATTGCCGAAGGTCCGCTCCGGGGACGTCAGATTTGGGCCTGTCGTGGCCAGTTCACGTTGTTGCACGCCTGGCCGTGACGCGACTCACCGAATCGCAAATCGTTCGTCGATCTCCACCTGATACCCACTCGCCAGGCGATTCGTCTCATTCGCCATCCCCACCACCGCCATCAACTCCGCGAACATGGCATCCGTCATCCCCGCTTTGCGCGCCCCCGCCGTATGCGACGCGATGCAATACCCGCATTGATTGCTCGCGCTCACCGCGACATAAATCAACTCCTTCGTCAGCGCATCGAGCGCTCCCGGCCGCATGATCTCCTTAACGCTTTGCCACGTCCGCCGCAGCGTCACGGGATCGTGCGCCAGCGCCTTCCAGAAATTATTGATCCAATCCGTCCCGCGCGTCGCCATGATGTCGTCGTAAACCGCCCGCACTTCCGCGCTCGCGTCCGCGTATTCCACCAACCCCAATGTCGCCATACTCAAATGAACCCCAGTTCCACTTGCTTGTCGAGATCCAGCAGGTAGCCTTTCTTCCCCACGTTCATTGCCGATGTCTCCCCCAGTTTCTCCGACGCGCCCGCCGCCTCATGAATATGCCCGCAAAAGAAAAAGCGCGGCTGCTCCCGCTGCAGAAACTCGCGCACCGACCGGCTACCCGCATGCTGCAGATTTTTGATGCGATCGAGCATCGTCCCATGGGGCGGCGCGTGGCAGATGGCGATCATCGGCTTCAATCCATCAAAGGCATGCAGCCTGTCGGCGAGTTCCCGTTCCGAGTATTCGCCCGGCGTATCGAACGGCGTCGGATTGGAATAACCCAACCCGATTACCTGGAAATCTCCCACCTGTATGTGCCCGCCATGGAAGTCGTGCAGCCCGAACCTCCCGCAGAAATCGGTGACCTGTTCAGCCGTTTCATGATTGCCCGGGATTACATAAACGCGATCTGCGCGTTGGCGCAGAATCTCTCCCATGGCGTCCAGATGCCGGCCGAAATTCACCAGATCTCCGGCGCAGAAATAGTAATCCGCCTCGATCGCCATCAGCCGCTCTAGCGCCCGTGCGTCGCTGTGAATATCGGAAAATACTAGTAACTTCACTGCTTCATAATACCCGTGGATTCCTGTACACTCGAACGCTTTCAGGCTGCACGCACCGTTCTGATTCTGGGGGTTCTGATGCTGTGCATGCTGAATCTGCTCGTCTCCGCGGCGCCATCCAACCTCTCAGCCAACTCTGCGCCGCACCTGCATTCGCCCGCCGACCGGATGGACTTTCGTCGCTGGTTCACCTTCCTCGCCGAATCCCGTTTCTACGCGCGAAAACCTCTGCGCTGCGTCTCGGACGCGGACGGCCTTTTGCGCTGGGCCTCAGCCAGGCCCTCCGAAAACACAATGCAAGGTGGTACGGATCCCTGGAGCTTCCACTGCTGCCTGTCATGCCGTCTGTAGGCCAGGTTGATGCCGCCGCCGAATTCACGCGGTTCTATGTTTCGCGAAATCCGGCCGATGCCGAGCCCGGTGATCTCCTTATGTACCGACGCGACGAACCGAAAGCGCGGCTTATGGTCTACATCGGCGCCAGCCAGGTTTTTCCGTCGCCGAAGAAGTGGGTAATCTATCAGGCGAATGCACCCGATGGAGCAAATGCAGTAAACAAGGTGAGCCTCGAATCGCTCGTCGACGATCCGTCGCCCGAATTGCGTGCCTCACCCGACAATCCGGACTTTCTGGGAGTTTGGCGGCTTGACATTCTGAGTGAGTCGGATTAGCCATGCTATCCTGATTTTTTCTGGTACTGATTTTCTGGTAGAGGTGCGGCGGCCAGGAGCAGGCGCATGCGGTTCCCGCGATCACGGGAGACGCGCCGGCAAGGGGCCTTTCGCCGAAATCGGCAGAGTTGCTCGGCTCTTCCGGTTGGGGGCACAGGCTGAATCCTGGCCACTGTCATCCGGCGCCATGCACAGGCCGGGTGGAGCGCTATCGGGATCGTGAACACTGCCTCTTCTCGCAGCATCCTCACTTTCCTTACGCGCACTCTGTCCGGACGGGGCAAACTTTATGCACGTCTTTGAGTTGACGCGAGCGCTGATCGATATCCCTTCCGTAACCCCGGACGAAGAACAGGTCGGGGCCTATCTCTACGAATATCTGTCGAACCTCTGCGCGCAATATGAGGGGAAGGTCGAGGCGTCTGAAGTAGAACCGTCGCGCTCCAACGTCTTCGCCTCTTTCGGCGATCCTGTGGTCACGCTCTCCACTCACATGGACACAGTGCCGCCCTTCGTGCCTTCGCGCGAAGACGACGAATTCATCTGGGGCCGCGGCGCCTGCGACACCAAGGGCATCATCGCTTCCATGCTGATTGCGGCCGAACGCTTGCTTGCCGCCGGCACGCGCGATTTCGGCCTGCTCTTCGTAGTGGGCGAAGAGCGAAACAGCGCGGGCGCGATTTATGCCGGCCGGCATCCACGTGGTTCGCGCTACATCATTAACGGCGAACCCACCGAGAACCATCTCGCTCTCGGATCGAAAGGCGCGCTTCGCTATGAAGTTGTAGCTCGCGGCAAGATGGCGCATTCCGCGTATCCGCACCTGGGCGATTCCGCAATCGAGAAACTGCTCGATGCCCTCGAAGCTTTGCGTAAGGTTCCGCTGCCCGTGGATGAAGTGCTGGGACCGAGCACCATGAACATCGGCACCATCCATGGAGGCCGCGCGCCCAACGTGATTCCCGACGAAGCGCGCGCCGAGATATTCATCCGTCTGGTGTGCGATTCCACCGCCACGCGCGCAGCTTTGGAGGCGGCCGTGGCAGGCAAAGTGGAAATGAATTTCGTTCTCGAAATACCGGCGCTGCGTTTGACCGCGATCGAAGGGCTTCCCACCACCGTGGTCGCCTACACCACCGATATTCCGGCATTCGAGGGCGCATGGGGAGAGCCTCTTTTACTCGGCCCGGGAACCATCCACGTGGCGCATACGCTCGACGAACGCGTCCCCAAAAAGCAGTTGCTCGAAGCAGTTGAAATCTATCAAAAAATGGTCAGGCAGTTACAGAAGCAATGAACAGAATCGAAGTCGGCATACTCGGCGCCACCGGCATGGTGGGCCAGCATTTCATCAAATTTCTCGACGGTCATCCGTTGTTCGATCTCGCCTGGCTGGGCGCGAGTGAGCGTTCCGCCGGCAAGCGCTATCCCGAGGCCGCTAAGTGGCACCTCGGGGGCGCGGTTCCCGAAGCCGCGGCCGCGCTGACGGTTGCAGAGGCCAAGCCAGGCAACGCTCCCAAGCTGCTCTTCTCCGCCATGGATGCCAGTATTGCCACGGAGATCGAGCAGGCTTTCGCGAAGGCAGGGCACGTGGTGGTTTCGAATTCGCGCAACCATCGCATGGATCGCGATGTGCCGCTGCTGGTGCCGGAGATCAATGCCGATCATCTGAAGCTTATTCCCGGCCAGCAACGCCTGCGCGGATGGAGCGGTCAGATCGTGACCAATCCGAATTGCTCGACTATCGTGCTCACCATGGCGCTGGCGCCCCTACGGCAATTCGGCATCACGCGCGTCGTCGCCACCACGATGCAGGCGGTTTCAGGCGCGGGTTATCCGGGCGTGCCTTCCATGGATATTCTCGGCAATGTGATCCCCTTCATCGGCAATGAAGAGGAGAAGATGCAGGAAGAGACCCAGAAGATCCTGGGCGCATTTCGCCGGCGATCGCATTGAGCCTCTGGCCGCCAAGGTGAGCGCCCACTGCAACCGCGTCGCGGTAATCGATGGACACACTGTGACAGTGTCTGTGGAACTTTCGGCACAGCCTCGCGAGGCGGATCTGCGCAATGCCTTCGAAACTTTCGTAGGTGTGCCGCAGCAACGCAATCTGCCCAGCGCGCCGCGCCGGCCCGTGCAATATCTGCCGGAAGCGGATCGGCCGCAGCCCCGCAAGGACGCCGAACGCGATCGCGGCATGGCGACGTTCATCGGACGTCTGCGCCCCTGCCCGGTCTTCGATTGGAAGTTCGTCGCGCTGGGCCACAATACAGTGCGCGGCGCGGCGGGTGCGGCGGTGCTGAATGCGGAGTTGATGCACGCGGAAGGCTTCCTGGATTAGCTTGCCTCACATGATCGTAATGAAATTTGGCGGAACCTCAGTCGAATCCGCCCAAGCCATCGAACGAGTCGCGAATATCGTAAAGGCGCGCGCCGATCGCGAGCCCATCGTAGTAGTCTCCGCGATGGGCAAGACCACCAACAAGCTCCTCGCCATAGCCAACGCAGCCATTACCGGCAAGCGCGAAGAATACATTCGCCAAATCCACGATCTTCGCGATTTTCATTCCCGCGAAGCCCGCCAGGTCGTGCCTCTCGCGCACCGGGCCGAACTCGACCGCACCCTCGACGATCATTTTCAGGAACTCACTGAGCTGGTCAAAGGCCTGGCTGTCATCGGCGAACTCACCCCAAGATCCATCGACGCTATCTCAAGCTACGGCGAACGCCTCTCCAGCTACATCGTGGCGCTGGCCTTCGAAAACTTCGGCCTGCCCGCCGTGCATTTCGATTCCCGCAAAGCCATCGTCACCGACCGTCGCCATACCCACGCCGCGCCCATCTTTCCCGAAACCTACAAGCGCCTCGCCGCCAGCCTTCCACCCTTGGCGCACGAGAAAGTCGTTGTGATGGGGGGCTTCATCGCAGCTACTGAAGAAGGCGTCACTTCGACTCTGGGGCGCGGAGGATCCGATTTCACCGCGTCCATTGTAGGCGCCGGCGTGAATGCCGAAGAGATCCAGATCTGGACGGACGTCGATGGCATGCTCACGGCGGACCCGACCATCTTTCCCGGAGGACATCGTGTCAAGACCATCTCCTTCGCCGAAGCCGCCGAACTCGCCTACTTCGGCGCCAAGGTGCTGCACCCGGCCACGGTGATTCCCGCCGTGGAGCGCAACATTCCGGTGCTGATCCTTAATTCGCGGCGTCCCGAAGTGCCGGGCACGCTGATCGTCGCTCACCCGGTGGCGTGCCGCAATGTGGTCAAATCCATCGCCTGTAAACGCAACATCACCCTGGTCAACATCCACTCCAGCCGCATGTTTATGGCGCATGGCTTCCTGCGCCGCATTTTTGAAATCTTCGATCGCCACGAGACATCGGTCGATATGATCGCGACCAGTGAAGTGAGCGTCTCCCTGACCATTGACGACACGTCTCGCATGGCCGGCATCGCCAAAGAGCTGAGTGAATTTTCGGAAGTTTCGACCGAGCCGGCGCAGGCCATCGTCTGCCTGGTTGGCGAGAACATCCGCTACACTCCGGGTGTGGCGTCGCGCGTATTCAAATCGCTCGAAGCGGTCAACATCCGCATGATCTCGCAGGGCGCCTCGCTGCTGAATCTCAGCGTGGTCGTGGCCGAGCAGGACCTTCGGACCGCCGTCGAATCCCTGCACAACGAATTCTTCAGCGAACTCGATCCGGAGGTTTTCGGATGAGAATCGCACTGGTCGGTTATGGCAAGATGGGCCGCATGATCGAGCGCATTGCTACCGAACGCGGCCACGAAATCGCGTTGCGCCTCGACGAATTCAACAACGCGAATTTCGAAGGCATCACGAAAGACAATTTCGAGGCCGTCGACGTCGCCATCGATTTCTCGATTCCCGCGGCGGCAGTGCAGAACATCGAGCGCATTGCCGACCTGGGAGTGAACCTGGTCGTCGGCACTACCGGCTGGCAGGACCATGCGCAGCATGTCCGCGACGTTATCGAGAAGGCCGGCGTCGGGCTGGTCTGGAGCCCAAACTATTCCGTGGGCGTGAATGCATTCTTCCGCATCGTCAGTGAGGCGGCGAAGCTGCTCTCCAGCACTCCGGAATACGAAGCGTGGGCGTGGGAGATTCATCACTCCGCGAAGAAAGACGCCCCCTCGGGAACGCTCCTGAAGCTGGTGGATGAGATGCGCAAAGCCGGCTACGATCGCCACGTCGACGTTGGATCGAATCGTGCAGGAACCATCGCGGGCACGCACGAAATCGGTTTCGACTCGTCTGCCGATACAATTACATTGCGGCACACCGCGCGCAGTCGCGAAGGCTTCGCTTCGGGCGCCGTCAAAGCGGCCGAGTGGGTGCGGGGCAAGAAGGGCTTTCACGAATTCGGCGACATTCTTTTTGAGTAGTACAGTCTTGGAGGTGGTACATGTTTACGGGATGCGGAACGGCTATGGTTACTCCGTTCCGGACAGATGGCTCGCTCGATGAAGCGACGTTGCGCACCTTGGTCCGGCGCCAGATCGAACACGGTATAGATTTCCTGGTTCCCTGCGGGACCACTGGCGAGAGCCCCACGCTCACGCGCGAAGAACATCTTCGTGTAGTGGCCATCACCGTCGAGGAATCGAGTGGCAGAGTGCCGGTGCTGGCGGGGGCTGGCGGTTACAACACGCACGAAGTGATCGAACTCGCCCGTGAGTGCGAAAGCATCGGCGCCGACGGCATTCTCTCCGTCACACCTTATTACAACAAGCCCACGCAGGAAGGACTCTTCCAGCATTACAAAGCCATCGCGTCGGCGATTCGGCTGCCTATCGTTGTCTATAACATTCAGGGCCGCACGGGGATTAACGTCGAGCCCGCGACTTTGGTGAGGCTGGCCGAAATCGAGAACATCGTCGGGGTCAAGGAAGCTTCCGGAAATATCAGCCAGATGGCGGAGATCCTCAATCGGCTGCCGGAGGGCTTCACCGTTCTCTCCGGCGACGATGCCATCACACTGCCGCTGATCGCGCTGGGCGGTCAGGGTGTTATTTCCGTAGTTTCGAACCAGATTCCACGCGTGATGACGGAGCTTGCGCGCCTCGGCAATCAGGGCGATTTCGAATCCGCGCGCGAACTGCAGCGGCGCTATTTCCCACTGATGCAAATCAACTTCGTGGAGGCCAATCCGGGGCCGGTGAAGTGGGCCATGTACCGCATGGGGCTGCTCGAACCCGTCTATCGTCTGCCCATGATTCCGCCCAGCGCGGCCAGTCAACAGAAGATCGAACAGGTGCTCGACAGCGTTGGCCTGGCTGTGGCAATGGGGGTTCAATAGTTGCAGCAGGCGATTGAGGACCTATTCGATAACAAACCAGCTCAGTACATGCCTGAACACTTTGCGCTCTTTGCGCGATTCAAGCAGGCGCTGAATGCTGGAGAGATTCGCGCCGCCGAGCCGGATTCGACACAGGCCAGCGGGTGGCGCGTCAATGGCTGGGTCAAGAAAGGTATCCTGCTGGGATTCCGCATCGGCTCCATCGTCGACATGTCGATCGACCCGGCGCGCCAGCCGTTTCTCGATAAGTCGACCTACCCCGTGCATCGCTTTAGTCCGGAGGATGGCGTGCGCATCGTCCCCGGCGGCTCCAGTATTCGTGATGGCTGCTACATCGGCAAAGGCGTCACCTGCATGCCTCCCATGTACGTCAACGCGGGCGCATATGTGAGCGATGGCACCATGATCGATTCCCATGCGCTGGTGGGAAGCTGCGCGCAAATTGGACGCAATTGCCACATCTCGGCCGCGTCGCAGATCGGAGGCGTGCTGGAGCCGGTGGGCGCGCTTCCGGTGGTGATCGAGGACGACGTGCTGATCGGGGGCAACTGCGGAGTTTATGAGGGCACGGTTGTCAAGAAACAGGCTGTGTTGGGCACAGGCACGATTCTCAATCGATCTACTCCGGTCTACGATCTGGTGCGCGGCGAGGTCTACAGGGCGACGGACGACCAGCCACTGGTGGTGCCGGAGGGCGCGGTCCTGATAGCCGGATCGAGGGCAGTCACGAGCGGTCCGGGGAAAGCCTGGGGCATCTCGATTTACACGCCCGTGATCGTGAAGTACCGGGACGAGAAGACGGGGTCGAAGATCCAGCTCGAAGACCTGCTCCGGTAAACTGCGCTATAATGAAATTGCCAAAGGGGGCGCAACGGATTCGACGGGATTGAATCGCGATGCGGAGGCGTGCCGGGTTCCGAGCTCCCGTAAAACGATCGGAAAAACAAAACTGCCAATAACAACATGCAGTTTGCATACGCTGCTTAATTAAAACCTAAGTCAGCGCGCTTCAGTTGGTCAGCCCACGGGCCAGCCAGTAAGCGTCATTCAGTGGGATAGGGAGCAGGCTTCGGTCCGGAGCCGAGACCCGAGATCAATCGGACTAGTCTGTCGCTGTCTTGCCTGTTTCTCAGGCGATGGATGAAACTCAGAAGCAGGCTACGCACGTAGTTCTCTTCATTTCGGGCTTTTTCGGACGGGGGTTCAACTCCCCCCGCCTCCACCAATTTTGTCTTCGGGAAGGCCAACGCCCAGACGGCAAATCCGGCGGGCAGCAGGATTGCGGGCCCGATCGGCGCCACGTACCGCTCCATGTATTGAATCATGTAAAAAGTCGTTGGATAAGCAATCCAGACGATACCCAGCAAAACGGCTTGGAGAGTCAGGCCCCTGCGCCACATAAGCCAAAGTCCCGCCAGTCCCAGCAGGGAGATGGCACCCCGGATAAAGAACTTATCCCCATGCGCCCGCATATCGCACCAGAAATAGATCGCGCGCCGAACAGTGAGCGCAGCGAACCGGGCAGGATTGGCCTGAATCCAGGAAACAGCCTTTTCCATGGCTAGCCGGTTAAACTCCACTTCGCCCACCTGACGGATCTGCTCAGCGGCGGCGGGGTTGCAATTCGGATGGACGCTGCAGAACCAGCTATCGCTGGATTGTCCTTCAAAGTTGGCCTTGGCGCCGTCTCCGTTAGAGACCTCGAGTTCCAATCCGGCGTTGTCCCGCATGAACATCCAGCCGCCCATGACGACGCGATTCCTGATGGTCCAGGGCGTTATGGCCGCGAGGAACGTGAGCCCGACGAGGGCCGCGAATGTTAGGCGCTTGCCGCGGCGCCGGCTGCGCGCAAACAAAATCACCAACAGGTGAGCGGGAAAAATCAGGGCCAGTGAGGGCAGCACGTACATCAGTGCTCCCCAGCCGGCGCCATAGAGCAGTGCCGGGCGAACGGCCAGCTCTTCGCGGCGGGCAATGCGCCATGCATACACCGTCAGCAGGAGAAGACCCAGGGCGGCGAGCCACTCGTCGCGCCCCTGACTCAACTCGGCGAGTCCGAATAACGGATAGCTGGCGGCGGCTATTCCTGCAACCGTACCTGGTGCGCTCGCCATTCCCAACCATCCGGAAATGGCGGGAAGAAGGGCGAACAACAAGCTGAAACCGGCAATGTTCACCAGGTCACGGGCGATGCCCCCGGCGAGCCCCGAGCCGAGTATCGTGAAGATCAGTGCAGTTTGGGCTGGAAAAGACGGAGCGACGTGAGCCGTGGAACCCGTCGGATCGTTGAAGAACGGATTGGAGAATTCTCCGTATTCAACCAGGGAATGGGCTACGTTGATTCCTTCATCGTAGGAAACCAGGTTGCCGTCGTTGAGATGCCCGAAGACCAGGTTTATCTGCGAGAGGCGGGTGAGTTCTACCGCGCGTACGCAAAAGGCCAGCAGGAAGATGCCGACTGCCGTGGCGATTCGAGAGTTGAGCATGGTACGGCCCGCTAGTGCGGCATGGCTTTCCGCAGGCGCTCTTCGGCTTCGTCGCCCCAGTAGGCGGCGCGGAGTTCGAAAAAGACCGAGGTGTAGGGAAGCGTCATGTTCGTCTTGATGATCAGGACGTGGAAGCTTTTGGCCGCCTCTTCCAGCTTGTGGATGATCTCTTCGTGCGGAAGCGTGGTGACTTTTCGCTGCGCGAAAAGGCCGGTGAGCAGATGCCTGTAGACGCCGATGCCGAAGGCGTCGGATTCAGGCACGAAGCTGAGCTCTTTGTCGGTGTAGATAACCGGCCGGACATGCCTGGCAGATGAAAGTACGTTCAGGACCTGCTGGACCGTTTCGAGCTGATTCTCGTTCGAGAGGATGGTTTCGATGCCAATGCCGGATTGCAGCGGGTAGGCGGAATCGGCGATCACGATCCAGTTGCGATGTCCGTAGTAAGGCAGGCGCGCGTCGAGGGTTTGGCGCCAGGACGCGGCGGGCGGTTGCTGAGCTCCAGCAACGGACGCGACTAAGATGAGCAGTATTGCAAGGTGAGAGGTCATGGCGCGGTCTCCAATTCCTTTTGATGAATTTCCTGCAGGCTCCAGACGCGGATCGGATCGCGCAGGCGGGAAGCGACGGCTTCGACTGCCGCGCGCGCGCCGCTCATGGTGGTGATGCAGGGCACGCGCCAGGTGACGGCGCTGCGTCGAATGGATTTTTCGTCTTCGAACGAAATGGCGCCAGTGGTGGTGTAGACGATGAGCTGGATGGCGCCGGCTTTCAACAGATCGACGGCGTTGGGGCGGCCCTCATTGACCTTAAAGACAGTCCGGCATTTGAGCCCGGCGCCTTGCAGCATGGCGGCGGTACCGCGCGTAGCCACCAGATCGAAGCCCAGTTCGGCGAAGCGCCTGGCGATCGGAACTGCTTCGGGCTTGTATTTATCGTTGACGCTGATGAAGATGGTTCCCTTTTCGGGCAGCGGTGTTCCGGCGCTCAACTGGGCTTTGGCGAAGGCCTCACCAAAGTTGTCGCCGACTCCCATGACTTCGCCGGTGGAACGCATTTCAGGGCCAAGAGCGGGATCGACGCCGGGGAATTTATTGAAGGGGAATACCGGGGATTTGACGAACTTCAACGGCACCGGGAGGCGTCCGCGGTGTTCAGTTACTTCGTGGAGCTTCTTGCCGAGCATCAACTGTACGGCCAGTTTCGGCAAGGGCACTCCGGTAGCTTTGCTGACGTAGGGGACGGTTCTGGATGCGCGCGGATTGACTTCGAGCACGTAGACGGTGCCGTCTTTGATGGCGTATTGCACGTTCATCAGGCCGATGACGTTGAGGGCGCGCGCGAGCTTGATGGTGTAGTCTTCGATGGTACTGATATCCGTTTCACTGAGTGAGATCGGGGGCAGGACGCAGGAGCTGTCTCCGGAGTGGATGCCGGCCTCTTCGATGTGCTCCATGATGCCGGCGATCAGGACGTCATGGCCATCGCAGAGCGCGTCGACGTCTACTTCGACGGCGTCTTCGAGAAAGCGATCGATGAGGACGGGGCGCTCCTGGGAGAAGGTAACGGCCTCACGCATGTAACGGCGGACGCTGTCTTCGTCGTAGACGATCACCATGGCTCGTCCGCCCAACACGTAGCTGGGACGGAGCAGAACGGGATAGCCGATTCGTCTTGCTATGGCTACGGCTTCGTCGACACTGGTTGCCGTGCCGTTTTCGGGCGAGGGAATCTGTACGTCTTCGAGGACTTTGCCAAAGAGCTTGCGATCTTCCGCGAGGTCGATGCTTTCGGGGTCGGTGCCGATGATGGGCACTCCGAGGCGCTTCAACGGGAGGGCGAGAGTGAGTGGGGTTTGTCCCCCGAACTGCACGATTACCCCGTCGGGCTTTTCGGTATCTACTATGTTGAGGACGTTCTCGAGGGTCAGGGGTTCGAAGTAGAGGCGGTCGCTGGTGTCGTAATCGGTCGAGACGGTTTCGGGATTACAGTTCACCATGATCGATTCGACGTTTTCTTCCTGGAGGGCGAAGGAGGCATGGCAGCAGCAATAGTCGAATTCGATGCCCTGGCCGATGCGGTTGGGTCCGCTGCCTAAGATCATTACCTTTTTGCGATTGTTGGGGTTGGCTTCGCAGGCGGTTTCGTAGGTGGAGTAGAGGTACGGGGTGAAGGATTCGAATTCGGCCGCGCAGGTGTCTACTCGATTGAAGACTGCGGTAACACCTAGTTTTTTACGGTGATTGTGGACTTCAATCTCATTCGTGTGCAAAGATTGGGCTATTTGGGCGTCGGAGATTCCTAAACGCTTGGCCTTTTTAAGAATAGAAGCGGGCAGATCGGAAATCTGCCCCACCAAACTTTGTTCGAATTCCACGGTTTGGCGCAGCTGCTCTAAGAACCAGGGATCGATCTGCGTCATTTCGTGGATCGTCTCAGCCGAGTAGCCCGACGCGAATGCGAAGCGCAGATAGCTCAGGCGGTCTGGCGTTGGGGTGATCAGCTTTTGGGGAATCAGGTTTACGTCTAAAGTTTCGGAGCCGAATTTCTTTCCGGTTTCGAGGCTTCGGATACCTTTGCTCAAGGCTTCTTTGAAAGTGCGGCCGATGGCCATGGCTTCGCCTACGGATTTCATCTGCGTTCCCAGCGTCGGATCGGCGCCGGGGAATTTTTCGAACGCCCACTTGGGAATCTTGACTACAACGTAATCGATAGTGGGCTCGAAGGAGGCGGGCGTCACCTTGGTAATGTCGTTGCGGATCTCATCGAGGCGATAGCCTACAGCCAGTTTGGCGGCAATCTTGGCTATGGGGAAGCCGGTGGCTTTCGAGGCCAGCGCGGAGCTTCGCGAAACGCGCGGATTCATCTCAATGACGACCATGCGGCCATCCTTCGGATTGATGGCGAACTGCACGTTGGAGCCGCCGGTATCGACACCGATTTCGCGCAGGCAGCGGATGGCGCCATCGCGCATCATCTGATATTCGCGGTCGGTAAGGGTTTGGGCCGGCGCCACTGTGATGGAGTCGCCGGTGTGCACGCCCATGGGATCGAAATTCTCGATGGAGCAGACGATGATGACGTTGTCGGCGAGATCGCGCATGACCTCAAGCTCGAATTCCTTCCAGCCGAGGGCGCTTTCTTCGATGAGAACTTCGTGCACGGGTGAGAGGTCGAGGCCGCGCTCGAGGATGGTGACGAGATCTTCGCGGTTGTAAGCGATGCCGCCGCCCGAACCGCCCATGGTGAAACTGGGGCGCAGGATGGCGGGGTAGCCGTGCTGCGATGCAAAGGCCAGGCCGCCCTCGATATCGGTAACAAGCTTGGAGGTGGGCGTCTCGAGACCGATCTTTCGCATGGCGTCTTTGAAGAGCAGACGATCTTCAGCCTTCTTGATGGCGTCGATTTTCGCGCCGATCAGTTCCACGCCGTACTTATCGAGTATGCCCGCTTCGGCCAGTTCCACGGAGAGATTCAGGCCGGTCTGTCCGCCCACAGTCGAAAGCAGCGCGTCGGGACGTTCTTTGGCGATGATGGCTTCGAGGTAGCGGCGGCTGAGCGGTTCGACGTAGGTGGCGTCGGCCAGTTCGGGATCCGTCATGATGGTGGCCGGATTGGAATTGACGAGGATGACCTCGAAGCCATCGGCGCGCAAAGCTTTGGTTGCCTGGGTCCCGGAGTAATCGAATTCGCAGGCCTGGCCGATGACGATGGGGCCGGAGCCGATGATCAGGATGCGATGAAGGTCGTTGCGGCGCGGCATCTATTTGTTATCCGCCATGAGTTTGACGAAGTCGTCGAAGAGGTAGTGCGAGTCGTGCGGGCCCGGGGCCGCTTCCGGATGATACTGCACGCAGAAGACGGGCTCCCGGCGATGACGGAAGCCTTCGAGGGTCTGGTCGTTGAGATTCATATGGGTGATCTCGATGTCGTTGGAGCTGAGGGAATCGGGATCGACCGCGAAGCCGTGGTTGTGCGAGGTAATCTCGACGCGCTCAGTGAGGTGGTTGATGACGGGGTGGTTGGCGCCGCGATGGCCGAACTTCAGCTTGTAAGTCTTGCCGCCGAGCGCGAGGCCGAGGAGTTGATGGCCGAGGCAGATGCCGAAGATGGGCGTCTTGCCGACGAGGCGGCGAATATTTTCGATCTGGGGACGCAAGGGCTCGGGATCGCCGGGGCCGTTGGAGAGGAAGACTCCGTCGGGCTTGAGCGCGAGCACGTCTTCGGCTGAGGTCAAGGCTGGAACGACGGTGACTTTGCAGCCGGAATGGACCAGGCGGCGCAGGATATTGCGCTTGATGCCGAAATCGTAAGCGACGACGTTGAAGCGCGGCTGGGCGGTTGCAGACAGGTTCTCGGACGGGGAGCAGGATTCCACGGTGTGGTCCCAATGATAGAGATGGGGCGTGGAGACGCGGCTGGCGAGGTCGAGCCCGGCCATGGAAGGAATAGAGCGGGCTTTTTCGACGAGCTTTTGCGCGTCTTTTTCAATGGCGGAAAGGACGCCGCGCATGGCGCCGCGGCTGCGGATGTGGCGGACGAGAGCGCGCGTGTCGAGATCGGTGACGACGGGGATGCCGGAGCCGGCCAGGAAGTCGCGCGCTTCCTCGTCCGAACGCCAGTTGCTGGTGGTGCGGGAGAATTCGCGGACCACCAGACCTTCTATATAAGGTTTGGCCGCTTCGTTATCGGCGGTGCTGGTTCCGTAGTTGCCGATTTGCGGGTTGGTGAGAATGACGATCTGGCCGGTGTAGGAGGGATCGGTGAAGATTTCCTGGTAGCCGGTGATGGCGGTATTGAAGACAACTTCGCCGGAGCGTTCGGCGGGCGCACCAAAGCTCCGGCCCTCGAAGACGGTTCCATCTTCCAGGGCCAGGATTGCAGAATCCAACAATGTCCTCCTGGGGATTGGGGTAAATCTCATTGTAACGGATGGGGGGCGGTGGGGCGGGACGGAACGCGTGGTTCGCGCGGATGCGGGTTGGCGGGGCGATTTGGGTCCGTTTTGACGGTGGGTGGAAAAGGCGCTTGTATGTTTTGTTCGAGATCGCCGGGGTCGTTTGGAAATTTCACCTTCTTGGCGCGGCTGCCGGGCGTGGAGCTGTTTCAGTGGGTTGGTGCGCCGCAGCTGTGGCGTGGTGGAGGGGGGCAGTTCGGGCGTGGTGGGGGCCTGGACTGGCGCGCGGAATGTTATTTCGCCTTTCATTCGCTTAAATCCGGTTCGCTCGTGTTTTTTTGACTCTTTTTCCCACTTTTCCCCTTGGGGTGCCGAGAGGGCGCGCGCCTGGCGTCTGGAAGGCGTCAGCGACCTGGAAGCCGGCATCGCGCGCTTTTCAGATTCGGATTGTGGCGAGAGGTTCATAAACGACCTCAGAATGACATGGGGTATTGCGGCGATAATCGGGGATTGGGTTTGGGGTTATGATTCTAAGGAGGTTAGGGGCTAAAATAGGTCGAAAATTTCTGTCACCGTCGAAGTTGGTGCGGCTGGATTTCGAGCAAGTGTGCCCTGAGGCCTCTCTGCACGGCACGCGCCTGGCTCTAACTCGTAAGGAATTCTTACAAGTTGCCTCTTCTGTCAGCGCCGGTGCAAAAATACCCATAATTCCGGTTGAAAAGTAGTCCACCCCGGAGGTACTAACCCGAACCGATTCTGGAAACAGAGGAGGGCCGGCATGTGTTCAGGGGCAAGGACGTGGAAGAGATTCAAGAGCTCAAACGAGAAGGACTGAGTATCCGGGCCATCAGCCGGTTGACCGGGTACAGCCGAAAGACAATCGCCAGATATTTGTTGCAGCCGGCCGGCAGACCGGTTTACGGACCGAGACCGGCGGCGGCGAGCAAACTGGAGCCATTCAAACCGTATGTGAAGGAGCGGCTGCGGGCGGGAGTGTGGAACGCTCGGGTGCTGTTGCGCGAACTGCGGGAACGCAGCTACAGCGGCAGCTACACGATTCTGACGGACTGGCTGCGTCCGCAACGGAAAGAAGCCGTGTCGGTCGCGGTCCGGCGATTCGAAACGCCGCCGGGCAAACAGGCACAGGTGGACTGGGGCCATCTCGGCTCGCTGACCGGGCAAGGTGTGGAGTGCGCATTGTGGGGCTTCACCATCACTCTGGGTTATAGCCGCCGCATGATGGCGGAAGCGGCGACCGACCAGAAGCTGGGAACGCTGCTGCGCATGCATGAAGCCGCCTTCAACGAGTGGGGCGCGGTGCCGGAGGAGATTCTCTACGACCGGATGAGAACCATCTGGACAGGCACGGACGAACGCGGAGAGATCATCTGGAACGCAGTCTTCCTCGACTTCGCGCGCTACTGGGGCTTCACACCGCGGTTGTGCCGGCCTTACCGGGCACAGACGAAAGGCAAAGTGGAATCGGGGGTGAAGTACGTACGGCGGAATTTTCTGTGTGGCCTGCAGGGCCGCGAACCGGCGAACCTCGCCGATCTCAACGCCGAACTGCGCCGCTGGATCGCAGAAGTCGCCAACCAGCGGGTCCACGGCACGACGCACGAGCAGGTGCTGCTTCGGTGGGACGAGGATCAGTTCGCCATGCAGGCAGTGAACCGCCGTCCGCCCTATCCATACATGGATGACGAGCAGAGGAAGGTGGCGCGGGACGCATACGTTTCATGGCACGGCAGCCGATACTCGGTGCCGTGGCAGTACGCGGGCAAAGAGGTCTGGGTGCGCGATCACGGCCGTTACGTCGAAGTCCGCTACGGCGCCGACCGCATTGCGGTGCATGTGCAGGCAGTGCGACATCATCAGGTGATCACGCTCACCGATCACCATGCGGGCATACCGCTGGGAAGCAATCAGCACGGCAAGACCCTGATCCATATCGAGCAGAGCGCACCTGTCGTGGAGCGTCGACCTCTGGCCGCATATGAAAGCCTCGCCATCGGAGGCCGCCGATGACTCCCCTCGATCGTTTGCGAACCACGCTGACCGGACTGAATCTGACTGCCATCGATGCCCGTCTGGAAGCTTTGCTCGAAGCCGCTTCAAAGAAAGAACCGTCTTATGCGGACTTCCTGCTCGAAGTCATGAGCGCGGAAGCGGACGCGCGAAAACAACGGTACCTGAAGACGCGACTGCAACTGGCACACCTGCCATACGTGAAAACGTTCGACCAGTTCGATTTTGGTTTTCAGCCATCGATCGACGAGCGGCAGATCCGCGAACTGCGCACGCTGCGGTTCGTGCATGAAGCTTCCAATGTGATCCTGCTGGGACCGCCCGGCGTCGGAAAAACTCATCTGGCCGTGGCCCTGGCGGAAACGTCGATTCAGTCCGGACAGGCCGCGTACTTCATGACCGCTCACGATCTGGTGACGGATCTGGGGCGAGCTTACCGCGAAGGACGGCTGGATCGCCGGTTGCGAATCTATCTCGCCCCGAAAGTCCTCATCATCGACGAGATGGGATATCTGCCGCTCGACGATCTGGGCGCGACGATTTTCTTCCAGCTGATCAGCGCCCGTTACGAACGAGGAAGCATCATTCTCACTTCCAACAAGAGCTACGGCGAATGGGGCTCGATCTTCGGCGACCCGATCATCGCGACTGCGATCCTCGACCGCCTGCTCCATCATTCAACGACGGTGAACATCCGCGGCGAAAGCTACCGGCTGAAAGAACGCCGCAAAGCCGGGCTGATTCCGCTTCCGGATCAACAACAGCCAGAATCTTCTGCTGCCGCCCCGACCGGTCGCGGCAAACGGCACCATTCGTTATGAGTTTTTTGAGGCATCGGCAAATCTATCAATCCGATGTGTTCTTTGCTTCAGAGCGGAGGCGAGGCCCTTGTCGGCTTCACCCCCGATCCCATCGTCTTGATGAGTTTGCGGCCAGTTATTCCTTGGCGGGTTGGTCTCCACCAGAGCCCACCTCCGCTTCACCAGCCGGTTCCATTTTCGACCCGCCGGCTGAAACTGTAAACCTTCATCTCCGCCAGGTGGACTACTTTTCAACCGGCAGAATGGGGAATTTTCAACCGGTATTGACACTTCGGCCACTTCGCCCTCTATTAAAGCTCCAGTGCTGCGAGATTAAGCGTCGTGCTGAATATTCGCGTATACCTGATTGCGCATTAGCCGGGTGACAACTTCCGTGATTTCTGGGTTGTTGGGGATTCCGGTGAAGCTGAACGCTCATTCCGACAGGAATCCGAACGGCATTCCGGGATGAATCCGAACACCATCGGAGCGTAGCGACGCTGGCATTTCAATTGTGCAAAAAGTGTTCGGCTTCGTCAAGAGAAACTTATCCGAAGCGAAGCGGAGGAAGAGCGCCGCTAGCGGAGAAAGGGGCGCGGGGAAAGGGGCGCAGCCCTTGTCCCCGCCTCAGCACGCAGTCACCCCGAGCGCGAAGAGCGCTCGGCCCGAAGCCTGGTACGGCTTCTTGGCTTGTCATCAAAGCGACTCGATACCGATCATGGGAACGGGAGTGGATCTTGCCTTATACTGGCCTGGTGCCACCGACTCACAAAATATCGCGCAGGCCTCCTGAGGGTGCACCCGAAGGCACACTGTGGTTCGGCGGACCGGTTGACAGGTTTAAGATCACGCTGCGCATTTACGGTGAAGAACTTGATCCCGATCAAATTTCGGCCCTTTTCGGCTGTGCCCCAACAGTGGCAGAGCGGAAGGGCCTTCCGGTTTCCATGGGCGACGGCAGTCGGATTGCCACCAAGGGCCGCTGGTCGTTGACGATCGAGTCGAAAGACTGCGACGAACGAGACGACGTAGAAGACGGTGTCAAAATGCTGTTGGCTCGACTGCCATCTGACGCCAATCTGTGGGCTACTCTAACAAGCACATTTAAAGTGGATGTCTTCTGCGGCATTTTCATGGCTTCTTCCAACCGCGGCTTCGGAATTTCGGCTGAAGTCTCCAAATTGCTGACGGATCGACACCTCAACATCGGTTTCGACCTGTACTTTGATCCTCCTAAGTAACTGCTCAATCGGCGGGAATGGGACTTGCAGGGAATTCTTCTGACGCGGCACGGAGGGACGCGGGCGGCGTCTGGCTATGCGCTCGTCTTTCCGCGATTTTTGCGCATCGAGTCTCCACGCATCTCGACACGGTGAGCGTTGTGAACTAGCCGGTCGAGGATGCCATCAGCCACCGTCGGATCGCCGATCTGTTCGTGCCAGCGGGTCACGGGCAACTGTGACGTGAGAACTAGCGAGCGGACCTGATACCGATCTTCGCAAATTTCCCAGAAGTCACGACGTTCGGGCTCCGACAGCGGCGCCATTGCCCAGTCGTCGATCACCAACACATCAACCCGGCTCAACCGTGCGAGCAGATTGCGAAAGCTTCCGTCGGCACGAGCCAGCGCCAGGTCGCGGAACAGCGCAGCCGCCCGTGTGTAGAACGCCGAGTATCCATCGCGGCACGCTTTCTGAGCCAGAGCGCAGGCGATATAACTTTTCCCAACGCCTGTCGGTCCGATAACGAAAAGATTCTCGTGGTTCTGGACCCACTGCGAATCCTTCGCCAGTCCGCGAATGACAGTCTTTTCCAGACCCCGCGCCGCGCGGTAGTCGATATCTTCGATACAGGCATTGTGGCGGAGCTTGGCGGTCTTCAATCGACGCGCCAGCGCTTGGTTCTCGCGCCAGTTCCATTGCTGATCCACTAATAAGGACAGGCGCTCGATGAAACTCAACTCCCGCACCCCAGGGTCCTGTTCCTGTGCTTTGAGCGCATCCGCCATTCCCTGCAACCGCATACTCAGGAGCTTTTCGATCATTGGTTGTTCCAGCATGTCGATGGCTCCTATTCGAAGTACTCGGCACCGCGGATGTTGTCGTGCGGTGACGGTGGGCTTGGCGGTAATGTCGGCGTCCCAAGCGGCTGCTGGTCGAGTGCATTCTTCAGGATCGACTTTACGCTCTGATAGCGGCACGCTCCGGTTAACAGCGCTCGTTCGGCGGCGGCCTCCATGCGAACTGGCGAGTACCGCCCGGCCAGCCGGATGATGCCCAGGCAACCGCGATAGCCCATCTCCGGGTGTGGCTTGTCGGCAAGGATGCGTTCGAACAGACGCGCTGTGTGAGGGCCGATGGACTCCGCCCAGTGCACCATACGTGAGGGGGTCCATTCCAGATGTTCCTGATGGGATCGTGGGCGATGTTCGGCGATGGTCACGGTGTGCCCATGACCACGCGCACGCAGATGCGAAGCGACACGCTGGCCCTTGTGGAAAAGCTCGACGGTGGTCGGCGTTGACCGCACTTCCACCAGTTCCTGCACGAGGTTGTACGGCAGGCTGTAATAGTTAGTGTCGAACGAGATGTGGTAGTCGATGTTGACTCGTGCGCGAGACCATTGGCTGAGATCGAACCGCTCGGCAGGCAGAGCATTCAGCGCAGGCTTGTCGAGAGCCGCGAACTGCGATGCACGGGAGCCTTCGCGCTTACGGAACGGCCTCTGATTTATGCGGTCGCGCAGTTCACGGATAGCATGGTTCAGTTCCTCGACTGAGAAGAACTTCCGATGGCGCAGTGCCGCTATGATCCAACGCTCGGCCAGCAGCACACCAGACTCGACCTTGGCCTTGTCGCGCGGCTTGTAGGGACGCGCTGGAACCACGCCCACGCCGTAATGCATGGCCATCTCCTGATACGTGGGGTTCAGATCGGGATCGTAACGGCAGGCTTTCGTCACGCCGGTCTTAGTGTTGTCGGGCACCACCAGTTTCGGAACACCCTGGTAGAACTCGAAAGCACGCACGTGTGCGCTGATCCAATTCGCCAACTGCTCGTCACCGGTGGCCTCGGCGAAGCTCGTCAACCCAGTGGGCGGCACCGGAGGCCAACTCCGGATGACGCTCCAGATTCCAGCCCGGCCCGGCTTTTTCGAGCCAATCGAACAAGCGCCGGCGATGGAGTTCTTCTTCCAGCAGGTCCGATCGGGTAGATTTCAAGACCGTCATGAGCAGCTCATCGACGGTCTGAAAGGCGCCGCTCTCCATTTTTTCCAGAATGAGGGCTTCCAGTTCGGGTTGACGGATTTCAATGGTCATGGCTGTGCGGTCCTGATTCGATTATCTCCTGAAGGGCGCGCACGGAGCGACGGGGAGGGAGGGTAAGCGCCTGACGGCGGACTTCCCGGTTTGCTGCGGCAATCGACCATGAGGTCGGTTCAGGATGCCTTGTTCAGCGCGGGAGGTGCATCCGCGGCACCTTTGGCGCCCGAGACTCGTTTAGGAGGGAAGGAAACCCCAGGCGTGCCGCGTTCGTCCTGACGCCTCTTCAGATCGTCGGCAATCGCGTTGACGTCGTAGTCAAAGTGGGCAGCGTGATCTTCCCTGATTTTCCGGATTTCCTCAATGATCGGGTCCACCATGTTTTCAGTCTCCCATTAATTGTTCCGGAGAGGTGCACCCGAACAAGGTGCTCGCCGGAGCAGTTGATGGGAGACTGGAAACATGGTGAATGATCCTATAGTTGAAGAAATCCGCGGAATCCGCGATGAACACGCCGCGCGATTCAACTACGACCTGGACGCGATCAACGTCCCAGATGAAGCTGACGAGCGTGTCGGCGTAATTGGTCAACGCGGGCTGTCACTTTCAGGCAAAATCCCAATGAATTGTAAAGTTTTGAGCTTATCAGAGGCTGTTGCGTCTATTACTCGAGAGCTTTGGTTGCATGGTCGAAATCCGGCCTAAGTTCGTGCCATGGGGCGGTGCCGGAGCCGTGAAGGCCAAGCGCCGAATCGATTTTTTTGATCGAGCCGATTCAGATAGTCTATATGAATGTCGAAGCAAACTGTTTCCATCTCACGGCGACTGCCGGCGATCGTCATTCTGTTTTCCGTGTTGCCATCTCCGCTCCCTGCGCAAACCGCGGCTGCGAATGAAGTCCAGGCGCTGCGGGAAGAAGTCAGGGAACTGAAAGCACGTCTGGCCGGATTGGAGTCGAGACTGGACGCGTTTTCGCCGGCAACTCCGGCCCCGGCCAGTCCCGTTGTTGGCGCGGCACCGCCGGCCGGTCCGGTCGCGCAGGCCAGTCCCGGGGGGGCGTCAGTGGCTGAGGAAGCAACGCCGAATCCGGCGCCTTTTGCATTTGGCGATTTCACCTGGATGAATGGACAGAGCCGCCAGAAGTCCCAGCCACTCTCCAATTCTTTCGCGACTGTCAACCTTTATCTCGATACTTACTATGGCTACTCTTTCAATCATCCGAAAGACGACACGATTGTCGGGAGCGGGGCGGTGGGTCGCGACACCGAATGGCAAATCAACAACGCGACCATCGGCCTTGACACGAACTATAAGAACGTGATCGGCAAGATTACCCTTCAGGCCGGGAATCAAATCGCCGTGACTCAGGATCTGGACCAGACTGTGAATCGGGGCCGCAACCTGTCCATCGCCAACAACAAGTACATTGGCGAGGCCGTGGCGGGTTACCACTTCGACAAACTTTACGGGATCAACGTTGAGGCCGGCTACTTCTACTCTTACATCGGCCTTGAGAGTTACCTGCTGGCGGAGAACTGGAATTACAACCGTTCTTTTCTCTCCGACATGACGCCTTTCTATTTCTCCGGCGCGCGGGTTCAGCTCTTTCCGACTAACAAGATCAAGATTGAGCCCTGGGTGATGAATGGGTGGCAGAGTTATGGCAAGTGGAACAAGAACAGTTCCGTGGGCTTGTCGAACTACTGGCGGCCCCGCGAATATCTTGGTTTTGTGGCTAATTTTTACTATGGCACCGATACCAAAGACCAGCCGGGCCGGAAACGTTTCCACCACGACGACAGCGTTCTGCTGCGCTACTATAACCTTCCTCAGTCGGTGTTGATCTCGAAAATGGCCTTCAGCCTGAATAGCCACTACGGAGCGCAATGGGGCGGAGTAAACCCGTTCCCGGGCCGCAAGGAGTATATGCTGGGATCGTCCCTGGCCAACCGCATCTGGTTCGATCGCGACCACCTGGCATGGACGGTGCGCGCCGAGGCGGTGACCAATCCGGGTCGCTATCTGGCCCTGCCTCCGACGCCGGAAGGGTTCCTGACCACGGGCGATCAGTACAGTCTGAAGCTGTGGGATGTGACTTCGACCTTCGACGTCATGCCCACGGATTTTCTGGCGTTCCGCTTTGAATTCATCAGCCGCCATTCGGATGTTCCGTACTTTGCGGGTCCCGGCGGGACCACATCGCCGGATGGATGGCAGGGGACGCCTGGCACCTTCGTGCCCGACCTTGTGAAGCACGAGAACCGCCTCACATTCGCGATCAACTGGCGGATGTAAGTAACGTTACTCGCAGCGGAGAATCCCACCGCTTATCGTACCCCCGCGCCGGTCGGAGTTGTACGCGTCCCGGTTCATCCCAACCGGCCAGTATGCCTCGCTCCGTGCATCAGATGGAACGCAAATTGCCCCGGTCTTAAGAGAGGTACGAAATAATGTCCAGGTCATTTGTGATCATTCCCGCAATTTTGGCGTGTTGCTATTTTCCTGCGGCGGCGGCGTTTATTCCTCCAGGCGTGAACCTCCAGATACGCCCCGATCAAACGATTGACGTGGCGCATTGGGATCGGGGCCGTATCTATCCCGCTCACGTCGCGCAGGATGTTACGGGCCGCGATGGAGATCTTGTCATCCCGCGTGGATCGCCTGCCGAGTTGATCGTACGACAGATCGGGCCTGGCCAATACACGATCGATCTGGAATCGATCACTGTCAACGGCCAACGATACGTTCTCGATACAACCGGTCCTCAGTACACCATGCCGCAAACCGACTATGATCGCGGTAATGGCGTGGTTGGCTCAATTCTCGGGGCCATCGCCGGAGCAAATGGCGAACAGGTCGAACCAAGAGGTGAACATGTTCGTGTTCCCGACGGCTCAATCCTGAATTTTCGGCTTAACCAGCCGTTGCACGTGGCGACGTGGTCCGACCCCGATTACCAGCAGAATGGGTATCGGTACCACCACGATCAGGACTGGTACCGGTAGGTGTGTTGGTCCGCATAGTTGCGAGTCAACTGGTGTGCGACCAGGGTCAATGGTCGCGAATGTGCAAAGCTCAACCGGCATGATGCTTCAGTGGTCCGTGCTGACATTGATGTGGCTGCTCTTCGTCTTTCAATTGCCAATGAGCGAGTTGCTGGCTGGCGCGGCCGGCGCGGCACTGTCGGTCCTCGTGCTGCATGCAGGCCTGAGAGCGGTTCCGTTGTGCTTCGAACCCCGGCTGCGCTGGCTCGCTCAAGCACGGCGGCTTCCGGGAATGATTGTCGGGGACATGGGGTATCTGTTACGGAATCTAGTCGGGCACGTTTTGCGGCGCCCGGTTCAGAGTGAGTTTCTGCTCGGGAGTTTCCACACAGGCACCAATTGCCGCGGGGCTGCACAGCGCGCTCTGGCGGTTCTGTTCCTGAGTACGGCGCCGAATTCAATCATTGTCGACATCGACGTGACCGATCCAGACCTGCTGGTTCACCAACTCAACGCAACAACTTTACCCCCGCTGACCAGAAACCTCGAGGAATGAAGGAATGTGGAATTGGACCGCCATCGCGCTGCTTATTTGCCTTGCGGGACCCTTTGTTCGCTGCATCCGGGGGGATATCGTCAGCCGTCTGGTGGCACTTGAAGGCGCCAGTTCCATTTGCGTGATCGTGCTGCTGTGCCTCGCCGAGGCTGACCGGCGAGTCCCGTTTGTGGACTTGTCTTTGACCCTGGCTCTGCTTTCATTCGGAGCAGGCTTAGTGTTTGCACGGTTTCTTGAGCGCTGGCTATGACGGGTCGTGACATTGCAGTTGCCGTCTTGCTGGGATTTGGCATCGCGGGATTTGCCCTGACCTCCATGGGCCTTGTTATGAGTGACGATGTTTATGAACAGATTCATTATCTTGCTCCGGGGTCGGTGATCGGAGCGATTGCGATACCGGCGGCGGTAGTCGTGCAAGAGGGCTTGTCGCAGGCGGGCGCGAAAGCCATTCTGATTGCTCTGCTGCTTTTCTTTTCGAGCCCAGTGCTCTCGCATGCGACTGCCCGCGCCGCCCGTATTCGACGGAAACAGCAGCTAACCCCGCGAGCCGATGAGAATTTTCGACGCGTGAGGGGACTGGAATGAGCGAGCACATGCTGCAGAACGGCATTCTTGTGTTTGTGGCCGTGGCGGCTACTGCCGTGGTGCTCACTCGCGACCCTGCGTCTCAAGCCATCGTC
Organism: Terriglobia bacterium; assembly: GCA_963719785.1. Taxonomy (GTDB): domain Bacteria; phylum Acidobacteriota; class Terriglobia; order Bryobacterales; family Bryobacteraceae; genus BOG-234. Next base: position 298,844 of record CAVRCX010000007.1, on the reverse strand, counting down.
GTGAGTTTCTATGGGTTGCTGCTCGGTATCATGTTCCTGATTTTTCAGGCGCCCGATGTCGGGCTCTCCCAAATCGTGGTGGGAGCGATTGCACTACCGCTGATGATTCTGCTGGCTCTCGCGCGGGTGAGAAAACAGGGGCCCAGGACTTGACGAGAGGATTCCGCAGAATCTTTTTTCTTGTCTCGGCAGCCGCGCTGGCGGTCTCTTTCTTCCTTGCTTATAGCCAGCTTGAGCCAGCGGGCCGCGTTCACAGCGAATACGGTGACATGGTGAATGCGTTGACCGTGCCGGAACTCCACATAACCGATGCTGTCTCGGCTGTGAACTTTAATGTTCGCGGCTTCGATACCCTCGGTGAAGAGTTCATTCTCTTCGCGTCCGTGGTGGGTGTTCTGCTGCTGATGCGGCGTCAGAACGACGAATCGGCAGGAGACCACGAAGACAGGATCGACGGGCGCATCGTGCCTGCGGTGAGCGACGCCGTGAGGGTGATGGCGATGCTGCTGGTGGCACCGACGTTTTTGTTCGGCATCTACATCGTGACCCATGGGCAAGTTTCGCCCGGCGGGGGATTCCAGGGTGGAGTGATTCTCGCGACCGCGCTTCTGCTGCTTTATCTCTGCGCCGAATACAACCAGTTCCGGCGCGCGGTACCTCAACGCCTGGTGGAGGTCGGGGAAGCGCTCGGCGCTGCCGCATACATCCTGATCGGGGCGGCCTGCGCAGGAGCGGGAGGTTTGTTTCTGCAGAATTTCCTGCCACTGGGAAAAAGCGGCAGTATCACTTCCGGAGGCATCGTGGCGCTGATCGATCTCGGCGTCGGCCTTGAAGTTTGCGGGGGGTTGGCGTTGGCCGTGTTGGCCTACCTGGAGGAACTGGTGGAAGAGAAGGAACAGTGAATCACTTGCCTTATGCCGTTGCGGCCTGGCTGTTCCTTGCAGGGCTCTGGGGCGTCATCACCAGCCGTAACCTGATTCATCTGGTGATCTGTATCGGGGTAATTCAATCTTCGAGCTATGTTCTGCTGCTTGCGATCGGCTACAGGGTGGGGCGGGTGGCGCCCGTCTTCGTCGACATCCCAGCCAACACGCCGGCTGTCGATCCGATCGTGCAGGCTTTGATGCTGACTGACATTGTGGTCGAAGTGACGGTTATCGCGATCCTGCTTGGACTGGCGGTCCAGATTCACAAGGGTCACGGAACACTGAATCCGGACCGTCTCAGTAAAGTCTCGGGATAAGATGCTTCCGGTTTGTCCGGTTATCATTCCGCTCTTAACGGCGGCGCTCCTGGCGGCGCTGGCGAAAGCCATTTCGCAGCGTGTGTCGCAATGGATCGCACTGACTGCAACGCTGGCCACGCTCATCGTCAACTCCCTTCTCTTGCGCGCTTCGGCGGCACAACCAATCGTTTACTGGTTCGGGAACTGGCGTCCCCGGCACGGTGTGGCATTGGGCATCTCATTCACGATCGAGCCGATTGGAGCCGGGCTCGCAGCCCTGGCCAGCTTGCTGACCCTGGCGGCGCTGGTATTTTCGTCCGAATATTTCGATACCGCCGGTAACCATTTCCATGCGTTGCTGATGAGCTTTCTCGCTGCGATGTGTGGATTTTGCCTGACCGGCGATTTATTCAATATGTTCGTTTTCTTCGAACTGATGAGCGCCGCGGCGTTCGCGTTATGCGCTTACAAAACGGATGATCCAGGCAGCTTGCAGGGCGCTTTGAATTTCGCTGTCACCAACACAATTGCGGCTTACTTCGTCCTCACCGGCATTGCGCTGCTTTATGCCCGGACAGGGGCTTTGAATATGGCGCAGATGGGTCGGGCGCTCGCCGAGGGACCAGTGGATTCTCTTGTCCTGACCGCGTTTGGATTCCTGATCTGCGGTTATCTGGTGAAGGCTGCGGTGGTTCCGTTCCATTTCTGGCTGGCGGATGCTCACGCTGTCGCGCCTACTCCGGTCTGCATCCTGTTCTCGGGGGTGATGGTTCAGATGGGTCTTTTCGCGCTGGCGAGAATCTGGTGGGCCGTTTTCGCCAACACAATGCATCCGCACCTGGCCGGGATGTCCAGACTGTTTGTTGCTGTGGGTGTGATTACAGCTTTTGCCGGTGCGGTCATGTGCTACTTACAGCGCAATATTAAACGTCTGCTGGCGTTTTCCACCATCAGCCACGCGGGCCTTATGGCGATCGGCATCGGTCTGTTCACCCCGGAAGGCCTGGCGGGTTCGGCGCTTTACGTTCTGGGACACGGGCTGGTTAAGGCCGGGCTGTTCCTGGTCGCGGGCATTCTGTTGCACCGTTTCGAAAGCGTCAATGAAAACGATCTGGGGGATAAAGGGCGTCGGGAGCGATGGACCGCCGTTGTCTGGATGGCGGGGGCAGCAGGACTGGCCGGGCCTCCGTTCTCAGGTCTGGCGGCGGGGGACGGCTTGATGGATGCCGCGGCCCACGGGACCGCTTTGGCCTGGGTGCGATGGATTGCAATGTTTGCGGCCGTCGTGACTTCCGCCGCCGCACTACGGGCGGGAGGCCGGATCTTCTTCGGATGGGGTTCGAGGGGGGACCGGGGGAGTGCCCCAAAGCACGAGGAGAAGCCGGAAACGCAGCGTGGCCATCAGCGCACACCTGCCTCCATGTTTCTGCCGTCCGCTGTGTTGGTCTCCGCCGGTCTGCTGCTGGGTCTTATCCCGGCACTTCGAAGCGCTGCGATTACGGCCGCTGGGAATTTCGAGAATACGAATGGCTATGCGGCCCGGGTGCTCGAGGGAGAGCCGCTCGCCGCTCCACGCGCGCCCGCGCGGATCCCGCCGCGCACATCCACCGGCTTGTTCACCGTTATTGGGGCTTTGGCGCTGGCGGGCGCGCATCTCTTCAGTCCCCGGTTGCGAGAGCTTTCGAACATCGGGGCGAGACCAGCGGCTTTGCTGCATCGCATACATAGCGGACACCCGGGAGATTATGTTGCTTTTTTAACGTTTGGCATTGCTTGTTTCGGACTGATTTGTGTTTACTGCTTTAGGTAGGACCGAAGAACATGCGTCGAATTGTTCAACTGACGGGACCGAACGGCGCGGTTCAACTGTTCGGCGTCAAGCTGGTGGGCGTCAACGGGGCGAACGGCCGGATATTCCTGTTCACGATTGCCTTCATTGCACTGGTCTGGCTTGTGGCCTGGGGACTCGGCGCGCTGGTAAGCGTGATTCTCAAACAGCGTTCACAGCGTGTTGCGTTCTGGGCCCGGCAGGGGGTGCATGTATTCAGCGCCGCGTTCCTCCTGGTCGGCCTCTGCTCGATTTGGTTTGACGATCCGGCGAGGCTGGCTACGGCTTTCGGTCTGGTAACGGCCGGCCTCGCGTTTGCCTTACAACGGGTGATTACTTCGCTGGCCGCCTATCTTGTGATCCTGCGAGGCAAGACTTTCAACGTGGGAGACAGGATCGTGATGGGCGGCGTGCGGGGGGATGTGATCGAACTGGGATTTATTCAGACAACGATCATGGAGATGGGTCAACCTCCCGCGGTGCAGAATGCCGATCCCGCGATGTGGGTACGAGCACGCCAATATACCGGACGCATGGTCACTCTCACTAATGACAAAATCTTTGAAACGCCGGTTTACAACTACACCCGCGAGTTTCCTTTTATATGGGAGGAGATGTTGATACCGATCACGTACGAGGCGGATATGGCGCGGGCCGAAACGATCATCCTCGACGCCGTTCGCAAGCACACCCTGCGCTTCGCCGAGATCGGGGATGAAGCGCTGAAGGAACTGGAACGCCGGTATTTTGTGCTCCGCAGCCAGTTTGAGCCGCAGGTTTTCGTTCGGTTGACGGACAATTGGGTGGAGCTTTCTGTCCGCTTCATTACGCGCGACCATGACATTCGCCAGTTGAAAGACAAACTCAGCCGGGAAATTCTGAACGGGTTGAAGAGCGCGGGGATCGGAATTGCTTCTGGCACCTATCAGATTGTCGGGATGCCGCCGATTTCCGTGAAACTGGAGAACCCGGGAGAGTAAATGGAAATCGAGGGAAGCCCGCTGATCTTACGGGCCGCACTGCCCCCATTCCCGTTTGGGGTCTCTCAACGCTAAACATAGGGTAAACGGAGTCGATTTGCACAACACTCTGAGCCAGTAAAGATGGGACGCCTGGTGTCGATGGCGGACGCGGTATGTGGTCCGTATGCGCCAGCCTATACGCCTCCTGAAGTGCTTTCCTCCGTTCCGCCCGATTCGGCCCAGGCATGGACGAATTGTACTACCTGCACGTGGACCAAGTAAGTTATCGCCAAATCAAGGAACGCGTACGCTTTAGTGGCGCGCTTGTAGACCCGGTAGTGTCGTTTCGCTCCACTAATCACGGACCTGGTAAAGGTCTGGAGGTGCCTGGATACGATTGGGTCGGCAATATTAAGCGATGAGGTCCTCGTACTCTATCTTTCGCGGTCGTTGGCAGCCGTGCCAAGGTGTTGTGGCCCCCTGGGCGCAGGAAGCGCCGGGATCACGCAAACCGGCAACCGCCCCGCAAACGGACCAGCAAGAAGATCCAGCCCCTTGACTCGGGCATGGGAAATCATCTAACGCCGGACCCGGAAATTGAACAAATTTTGTTGACCCAGTTGGTCATTGACAGGCGCGGCGGAGGGCCAGCAAGCCCACCAACCCCAACCCCCCTAACAAGAAAGACGCGGGCTCCGGGGTGGTGGCGGTAAACGTGTCGTTGGTTGCCACCAGACTCAGGAGGCCTCCGCTGGTATTGATGTTCTGGAAGGCGTTGAACGCACCGGTCTCGAAGTCGAAGGGGGACGATACCGGGCCGAAGGCGGATTGCAGATTGTAGGTTTGCAAGCCCACGAAAAGTTGCGTCAGCCCGAGGATTCCGCCGAAGAATGCGCCCCCGTCGACATCGCCGAAGATTATGTCGCCAGCGCCATTGGGGTCCACCCAGAAAGTTTGGTCGGTAAACGTCTCCGTGCCAATTCCAGCAATGGTGATGGTGGAGCTGGACGCGATATTTTCCCAGTTCAGGTCGGGAGTGGTACCGCTGGCGACGAACGCTCCGCTGGTATCGGCAACTGAGGTCACGGTGATTGCCGCGCCGGTGAATGCTGTCGTCCCCAGAGTGCCGGTCGCGGTTGCCGTCATCGTGTAGACGATGGGCCCTGCCGAAACAGCGGTTGCAGTGAGTGTGAAGGCGAAGACCAGGAGCAGAACGCGCGATAGCGATGGGGGCACTATTGTCTCCTCAGTATACGTTTTGATCGGGATTTCGCGTCTTGGCCTCCCGACATCCCGTAGTATAAGGCCAGTCGCGTCGATTGTGACCAAGCTTTTTGCAGCGCATCGCCGAAAAGCTACAAGTGAAACTGGCGACGCCCTCTATGTCTCGCTGGCGGATCTATTCAGCGCCGACAGGGCCGGGCACAAGCAAACGCCTCGATCACTTAGGCGCGGAACCCTGGGTTCAACCCGTGACCCTCCGGGCAAGCCGCTCAGGCCGCTTTCTTCCCCACGCGCTGTTTTCGCCCCGTCTTCTTCACCGCCGCCGCCCGTTTGACGGCCCACCGGCGTAATGCGGATTTCTTCGCTATCAGTACTTATATCCAATCCGAGTGCGGCGGGCCCGCAGTACGGCAGCAGAAACAGGGTGGAATTTCGCTATGTCCAGACGATGCGCTAAGAAGAAGAGCTGGATCTGAGTTCTCCCAGCTCCGCTCCTCCTCTCAGGGCGCGGTGTCGGAAGGACCGCGCCCGAGTTTCTTCCGGAAAACTACGCGCCAATCGCCGCCCCTTGCAGCGGAGCACGCGGTTCAGGGGGCATCCGTGCGGTGCCGACTATTCAAAGTTGTGCCAGCCCCGTACGAGCAGGATTTCAGCCGCCCAGAACGCGACCGCCAGCCCGCAGGGAATGATGATGAGAAGTATCCACCAGTGCATAACCCAAGGCTATCCGAAATGAGACAAATAATCGGCCCCACCCCGACACCTTGGTACTGCATGTACCATGCGGCCCGCTTGCCATGGGCGAAGCTTCCCGCATTCGCTTCCTGACGGCAGGGCTGCGTTTCTTTCGGCCCGGTGTTCCCGCCGTGGTCGGTGTGGCCGTCGTTGCCTTGATCGGTGCAGCACCTCCCCCAATCTCCCCCAGCGCTGTGAGCGCCCGTTCGATAGCTGCTTTCTGCCGTTCCAGTTGATCGATGATGCCGGTGAAGCCTTCTGTCATTCAGTGGTTCCCGTTGTGGGTTGTGTAGCTAACTGGCAATCATATCTCGGGGCTGGCACTCTCGCCGACGCCGAGCCCCAGCGGAGCTATCGGATTTATACACTGACACGGCAAATCCACTCCCGGCGGGTGCATAATGAACTCGCACGGAAATCCGCGCCTTACGAAGCCGAACGTTTATGCTGCGCTCCGGCTTTAATCACCCGCACCCAGGCCGGTCGCTCCGGCCTTGTGCGTCATACACGCGAATGGGATGATCTGGGAATGTTTCAAACTCGATGCCCCTTCACAGATCTGACCGCACTACGTGAACACGCGGAGCGCTGCTAATATTCCCGATCTGAAAACCTTTTCGGTGTCGCGTTTGTCCTCGACGCACTCCGCCCAGCGGCCTGACCCGACCGCCTTTCCGCCGACTTTCAGGCTCGATTCCGTGCCCTGACAAGGATGGGGCCCCTGTAACCAAAATGCAGCCGTCACGAGTTGGTAGCCGGGGTGCGGATCGTTTGCGACTGTTTGCCACGCGCTATTTGCCGAACCGGCGCCGCTCTGGACGTGAGCAGATGTCTTACAGAACATATCTCGCGGCGGGTCATACCCGGCCCAACAAATGTCCATTGCTGCGGCAGTCGAGACGCCGCCCAAGAGCAGCGTAGCGAGCGTGACACTTGCCTTCCGAGAATTCTTAAGGAACATAGTTGTGTTAATAGATGCTTGCGGTTGTGTCATTTACTCGATCTCTCCTGGAACGGCTGCGGGCGTTCTATCGCTTCGCCGTCGAGTCGAAGTGGGTTGCAGATAACCCGGCCACAAAGATCAAGAATCCAAAAGTGAAGCCTACCCCCACGATGCCGTTCAGCCAGGAGGAGGTAACGAATATCCTTGCGGCCTGCGATCAGTACCCCGATTCCTACGGTCGCGTGCGCCAGTGGAACGGCAGGCGTCTCCGGGCGCTGGTCCTGCTGCTGCGTTACAGCGGTCTGCGGATCGGTGACGCGGTTTGCCTTTCGCGTGATCGCGTCACGGGGAACAAACTGTTTCTCTACACAGCGAAGACCGGCACGCCGGTTTATTGCCCCCTGCCCGAATTCGTCACCACCGCGCTCGATGCCGTCGAACGCAACAATGAACATTACTATTTCTGGTCCGGCACTTCGGAGAAGGACGGCGCGGCGCGCGACTACATGCGGTATCTCGCCAGCCTGTTCCGGCTTGCCGGGGTGCAGCGCGGACACGCGCACCGGTTCCGCGATACGTTCGCGGTGGAATTGCTGCTGGCCGGGGTGCCCCTCGAACGGGTCTCGGTGCTGCTGGGTTACAGTTCGGTCAAGATTACGGAGAAACATTACGCCCCGTGGGTGCTGGCACGGCAGGAGCAACTGGAAGCCGATGTCATGCGAACGTGGGGGAAGGACAGGCTTGTTCTCGCGTCAACGAAGGGGACGCCAGAGGTACACAAAAAACGAGAGGCGCTTAACTAATGGGAAACAAACGGGATAATCTGGCGGTGAGGGTGGGATTCGAACCCACGGAACCCGTGAAGGTTCAACGGTTTTCGAGACCGCCCGATTCAACCGCTCTCGCACCTCACCGGGCCTTTACCACCATACCAAATTCGCCTATTTCGCGTCTTTGCTCTCGTGGTACTCCATCTCGGTGTTCAGCGCCCAGATGTTGCTCATATCGACCCGGCCCTCAATAATGTTGTCGACCGCCGTCATCGCCGTCAGCATCGAGTGGTCCTGGTTGTTGTACTTGTGCATGCCGTTACGCCCCACCAGAAACAGGTTATCGAACTGGCTCACGTAATCCTTGATCTCGTCAAACCGCTCATACGCCCCGAAGTAAGCCGGATAGGTCTTGGGCACGCGAATCACGCAGGCATCCAGCACGTCCGCCCGCTCGATGATGCCGATCTTCTCCATCTCATCCTTCGCGAACTCGATCATTTCCGCGTCGGGCTTCTTCCAGATCTCGTCCGTCTCGTAACAGAAGTACTCGAGGCCGATCCAGACGTTTTCCGGATTGCCCACCAGGTACGGGCTCCAGTTATTGAAAATCTGCATCCGCCCCACTACCACGTCCGGCTCCTGAATATAGATCCAGTTATCCGCCAGAAGCTTCGATCCATGCGGCGAATCTTCCTTGATCTTCAGTTTTTTCAACAGCACACCGACGGTTATGAAATCGCGATAGATCAGGCCGTCGCTGACCTGCAGCACGTTGGCGGGAACCGGCGCCTGCAGGCAGCGCATCAGTTCCTTGATCGGCATGGTGGAAAAGAAATAATCCGCCTTGATGGTTTCCCGTTCGCCGGTCGCCGCATTGACCGCTTCGGCCGCAGTTATGTGGAAGCCGTCCGTATAGAGCTTCTCCACGTTCCACCCGGTCTTCACCACGCCGCCTTTGGCCTTCACATCTTCGGCAACGTATTCCCAAAGCTGCCCGGGCCCCAGCTTGGGATACAGGAATTTCTCGATGAGGGAAGTCTCGGTGCCCTTTTGCGAAATGTCGGGCGAGTTTCCCGACGCGGGTTTCTTCGCGAAACGCTGCTTCAGAAAGTGCCCGATGGCCTTAGTGATGGAGAGCCCCTTGATCCGCTGCGCGCCCCATTCCGCGCTGATCTGGTTGCAGGGCACGCCCCACACCTTTTCGGTATACGACTTGAAGAACGTGAGGTAGAGCTCTTTGCCGAAGCGATTGATGAGAAATTGCTCCAGAGTTTTTTCCGGCTTCTGCTGCCGCACCATGGTCTTCGCATAGCTGGCGCCTATCTTCGCGGTGCGCAGCAACCCGAGCCCCTTGAGCGTCTGCGCGCTGAGCTGAATCGGATAGTCGAAAAACTGCCGCAGAAAATAAATCCGCGACCTACGATTGCGGATCAGCATCACACGATCGTCGCGCTGCGGATTCGGACCCTCCGCCGGCGCCGCCACGTCGCGGTTCTTTCCCTGATAAGAGATGTTGTGGTTGCCGTTGCCGTTGGCGGAGGCTTCGACAGGCATTACCTGCATCCACCAGTTCATCACGCGGTCGGACTTCGAGAAGAACCGGTGTCCGCCGATGTCCATGCGGTTGTCTTTGTAGCGGACGGTGCGGGAGATTCCCCCCATGGAATCGCTCTTCTCGAGCACTACGGGCTGGATGGAGGTGCGTTTTACCAGTTCGAAGGCAGCAGTCAGCCCAGCGGGGCCAGCCCCGATGATCAAAGCTTTGCGATCTGCCATAGTATTGCTTGTCTATTTTTGTCGCGGAGGCACGTAATCCGGCGGCAGAGCGGCGCCTTCGCCAAAGAAATATTGCTCCATCTGCTGGATGATAAATTCCTGCGATTCCTGCGTTCCCAGATTGAGCCGGTATTCGTTCATCAACATCTTCATGTGCTCAACCCACAACTTCCACGCTTCCTTCGAAACGTTGTCGTAGATGCGCTGGCCCAGCGGGTGGCCTTCGAAGGGAACTTCCTGCAGGCCCTCCATGTCCCTTTGGAACTTGACGCAAAATACCTTATGCGCTCCTTCGGGAACGGGAGCAAACTGATTGGGGTTAACGCCGGAGCCACAGCCCATGCCGTCAGGATACCAACTTATGGACACGTATTCGCGGCTCAGTTGTACGATCGTCCCTAAACGCGAACGCGATTTCGGATTTTATACGGCCGCGCTACACCAGCACGGTAAACGCCGTCTCGGTGCGCTGCACCGGCCGGTACAGCGTATCGCGTTCCACCGGAGTGCGCCCCGCCAGTTTGATCAGCCGCAGCAACTCGCCGCGCCGCAGCGATTGCGTAACCGTCGATCCCGCGTCGTGGTAAATCTTCTCTTCCACCACCGTGCCGTCGATATCGTTGGCACCAAAGCGCAGCGCAATCTGCGCGATCTTCGGGGTCATCATCACCCAGTACGCTTTGATGTGCGGCACGTTATCCAGCATCAACCGGGCCACGGCAATGTTCTTCAGATCGTCGAACCCCGTGGTCTTCGGAATATGCGACAGCGCCGTATTATCCGGATGGAACGCCAGTGGGATAAATGTTACGAAGCCGTGAGTCTGGTCCTGCAGTGCACGCAGCTTCACCAGATGATCGGTGCGATCCTCTTCGTTTTCGATGTGGCCGTAAAGCATCGTGCAATTCGAACTGAGACCCAGTTCATGCGCCGTACGGGCCGTCTCCAGCCACTCGTCACCTGTAAGTTTGTGGTCGCAGATGATCCGGCGTACACGCTCGGAGAATACTTCCGCGCCACCACCCGGCAGCGAATCCATCCCGGCATCCCGCAGCCGGACGAGAACGTCGCGCACCGTCATCTTTTCACGCCGCGCGAAATACCCGATCTCCACCATGGTGAAAGCCTTCAGATGAACCCCGGGAAACCGCTCCTTCAGGCCACTCAGCATCTGGCAGAACCATTCAAGGTTCAATTCCGGATGCAGACCACCCACAATGTGGAACTCGGTGATGGCCTCGTTCCAGCCCTTGCCCGCCGTTTCCCACACCTGATCGAGCGTCATGGTATAAGAATTCGGATCGCGCTTCTGTTTACCGAATGCGCACAGCCGGCAGCTGGCCACGCAGACATCGGTGGGATTAATGTGCCGGTTGACGTTGAAGTACGTCACATCGCCGTGCATGCGCTCGCGCACCATATTGGCCATGTAACCCAGCGCCAGCAGATCGTTCGAGCGATACAACGACAGCCCGTCGTCATACGACAAACGCTCGCCCGCCTCCACCTTCTCGCGGATAGGCCACAATCGCCGGTCTTCGAACTGCGCGGGTGAACTCATACGGGTTGACGATGCAGGTATATATCGGCGGCCCAGAAAACGAAGAATAACACGCTGACCCAGCCGTTCATGGTAAAAAACGCGGCATTGACGCGCGACAGGTCGCTGGCTCTCACCAGGGTGTGCTCGTAAATGAGCAGCGCCGCCACGGCTGCGACGCCCGCCAACGCCAGGACGCCGAGTTGCAACTGATTCACGAGGATCAGCAAAGAAATAATCATCAAGACATGCAACACCCGCGCGATGGTCAGCGCCTTGCCGATCCCACAGGCGCGCGGAATGCTGAATAATTCGGCTTCGCAATCGAACTCATAATCCTGGCAGGAATAGATGATGTCGAAACCGGCAGTCCAAAACGTCACTGCGGCGGTCAGCCACAAAATGCGTGGATCGAGCGATCCACGCACGGCAATCCACGCGGCCGCCGGTGCGATTCCCAGCGCGAACCCCAGCACCAGGTGCGAAAAATGTGTGAAGCGTTTCGTAAACGAATAAGCCAGCACCACCGCCAGCGCCAGTGGAGCCAGACGGAAACAGAGCGTGTTCAATTCCCACGCTGCGAAGAGAAACAGGGCGATCGATGCGACGGTAAATCCCCAACCGAAACCGCGCGATAAAAGGCCGGCGGGAATGTGGCGGCCGCGCGTACGTGGATTTCTCGAGTCGATCTCGGCGTCGACGAGCCGGTTAAATGCCATCGCCGCCGAGCGTGCCCCGACCATCGCCACGACGATCCAGAGCAAAGTCCAGCCACCCTGTGCGACCGATCTTCCGCTCTCCCGAAACGCCAGCAGCGCCCCGGTCAGCGCAAACGGCAGCGCGAACACGGAGTGCTCGAAGCGAATCATCTCGAGTGTCAATCGCAGGCGTTTTATGAACATGGCTCCTGTGGACAGCGGAGGGAAATCACTATTTTACCGAAGACTATCCAGCAAGGTCTATTTGGCTTCGAGCACGGCGCTGAGTGCCGGGTCGCGCCCTGCCATTAAATCGCCCAGCGCCAGCGGTGCCGCAATGTCGGGCATGAGCGAGGGAGCATCCATGTCCGTCGATCCGCCAAAGTACTTGGATGTATATCGAACAACCAGTTTTGAGTGAGACGAAGCACGATTTCGGCATCGCTCAGGGTCGGAAGATTCTGCTTCAGCGAGGCGATGGCCGGGTCGAATTTCTCCCTGGGGTAGAGTTTGCCGAAATCTTTCTGCCCACGGCTGGAGATGCCGCGCTCCAGGTCGACGGTTGTTCCCTCCGCGGAAAGGCCCCGGACGAACGCATCTATATCCTCGCGCCATCGAGCCTCCCGGCTGGATCGAGCCCCCTCGCTGGATCGAGCCTCGAGGCCGGCTTCCCGCCCAGGCAAGGTTGAAGCCAGGGTCAGATACAGGGCCAGGCAGAGGGGTCCGCGCATAGGACACCTACATCGTATTCGCGGGCCGCAAAGGACCCTGCCGTATCTCCAGGCATCCGCGCCCCGTGGGCAGCACCTTACCCGGATTCAGCAATCCCGCCGGATCGAAAAAAGTCTTAAACCGCCCGATATAATCCAGCGAATCGGCCGAAAAAAGCTTGGCCATCATCTCGTTTTTCTCCATGCCGACGCCATGCTCTCCGGTTATCGACCCGCCCACCGAGATGCAATACGCCAGAATGTCTTCGCCCGCCGCCTTCGCCCGCTCCAACTCTCCCGGCACGTGCGAATTGAACAGAATAATCGGATGCATATTCCCGTCGCCCGCGTGGAATATATTGCTGATCCCCAGATTGTGCTTTTTCGAAACCTCCGCGATGAAGCGCAGAGTCGGCGCTACCTGGGTACGCGGCACCACGCCGTCCTGCACGTAGTACGACGGACTCACGCGTCCTACCGCACCGAAAGCGTTTTTGCGGCCCTTCCACAGCAGATCGCGCTCTTCAGCCGTCTGCGCGACACGAAACTCCCGCGCGCCGCAGCCCTCGCAAGCCTGGCGAATTTGCTCGGTCTGCTCCTCAACCGCTTCCACCAGCCCTTCAAGCTCAATCAGCAGCACGGCGGCGGCATCCATGGGATAGCCGGCATGCGTGGCTTCCTCCACCATGCGCAGCATAGTGCCATCCAGCATCTCCACGGCCACCGGCGTAATCGCCCGCGCGGTAACCTCGGCCACCGTATCCGCGGCATCCGAAGCGTCGTTGTAAATCGCCAGGATGGTCTTAATCTTTTCCGGCTGCCGCATCAGCCGCACGATGACCTTGGTCACCAGCACCATGGTGCCCTCGGAGCCCGTCAACAAGCCAACCAGATCGTACCCGGGGCTATCCGGCTCTTTGCCGCCAGTGGTGTGAACGGTGCCATCCGGCAAAACGAATTCCAGACCCAGCACATGGTTCGTTGTCACCCCGTACGCCAGCGTGTGCGGTCCGCCTGAGTTCTCGGAAACGTTGCCGCCAATGGTGCAGGCGCGCTGGCTCGATGGGTCGGGCGCAAAGAAATACCCCAGGCCCTGCACCGCCAGCGACATATCGAGATTCACCACCCCCGGCTGGACGACCATGCGCTCGTTCTCGAGATCGATCTCGAGAATCCGGTTCATGCGTGCAAAGCCGATGGTGACGCCGCCCGCCCGCGGAATGGCGCCTCCACTCAATCCGGTGCCGGCCCCGCGCCCCACGATAGGAATGCCATTTTCGGCGGTGATCTTAACGATCGCCGCCACATCCTCAGTCGTGCGCGGAAACACCACCATGGCGGGCCGCGCCTTATCCACGCTGCCATCGTATTCGTAGAGCGACATGTCTTCGGGCCGGTCGAGATAGCCCTTCGGGCCGACGATCGCGGCGATGCGTTTCTTTACCGCCGCCGGCACCGTGTGGTGTTCGAACAGTTCGGGTTCAACCGCAACTTCAAAGGAGGGACTGGACATGTTGGATCATCTGGGGCGACGCCCAGGCCTGCGACGAAATATATTTCTCGATCACCTTGCCGTTCCGGTCGATCAGATAGCTCTCCGGATACTGTATCGTGCCGTAGCTGAGATTGATCTTCTCCGCCGGATCGTGCGCCGTCAGGAACGACATGGGGTTCCTCGCGAGGAACTGTTTGTAAACATTCTCGTCCTTATCCACGCTGACGCCCAGAATCACCAGCCCCTTTGGGCCCAGCTCCCGCGCCATCTCGTTCAACCCCGGAAGCTCCTCGATGCAGGGAGGGCACCATGTGGCCCAGAAATTAAGCAGCAGCAGTTTGCCGCCGAATTCGCGCGCCGTGATCTGCTTGCCGTTATCGGCGACGATACTGAAGTTGGGGGCCTTGTCGCCCGCGTTGACGACAGTCTCGTGGAGCGATGTATAAAGGGCCACGCCAAACGCCACCATCATAAGGGCAAGGATGGCCTGCGGGATCATATCGAAAATGCTGCGGCGGGAGGTCATGTGCTGTTTCCTATAATTCTATCGGACGGAGCGTCACCACAATCTCTTCCATGATTATTTCCAAGAAGGTCGGGTTTTCCGCGTCGCACATCTGCCGCTCGCCCCAACTCTCCGCGGCCGAGAACGAACGCGTCTACGGAGCGGCTGCCAACCCGCTGGGGCACGGCCATAATTACGTGGTGGAAGTGGCCATCGAAGGCCGGCCGGATCCCGTGACCGGCATGATTCTCGATCTGAAACGTCTCAAGGACATCCTTGAAGAAAAAGTTCTGAACGTCTACGATCACCGGCTACTGAACCGCGAAGTCGCGCCCTTCGACCGCATCGTTCCTACTGTAGAGAACATCGCGATCGATATCTGGGATCGCATCGAACCGATAATCGACTTGACGGGGAGCGCCCGCCTTTACTCCGTGCGCGTCCATGAAACCAGCGACCTGTGCGCCGAGTATCGGGGTGGGAAGTGAGGGTTCGCCTGACCAAACGCTATACGTTTCCGGCGTCCCACCGCCTGCACTCGCCGGCGCTTAGCGATGCGGAAAATCGCGCGTTGTACGGAAAATGCGACAATCCGCATGGCCACGGGCATAACTACGAGGTGGAACTGACCGTTCGCGGACCAGTGGATGCCGTCACCGGGCGTGTGGTGGATCTCTTTGCACTGGATCAACTTGCGGAGGATCAGTTCCTTGCGCCCTTCCGCTACCGGGACCTCAATGCCGAGGTGGATGCGTTCCGGGAAGCCGTCCCCACCACCGAGAACCTGGCGACTGAAGTGGACCGCCGCTTGCGGTCCGTCTGGCCCAGCGTGTTCAGTAACCCCGGACCCGAGCTCGAAAAGGTTCGCATCCACGAGACCGACCGTAACATCTGTGAGTTATCGGACTATGAATAGAAAGCGCGCCGTCGTAAAGATGATCTCGCCGAAACCGGCCGACAAGCCGTTCGCGCCCCTCATCGAGGGCGTCATCGAGGCCCTCGGGGAGGATCCCAAACGCGACGGCCTCCTGCGCACACCGGATCGCGTCGAGAAGGCGCTGCGATTTCTCACCAGCGGGTACACGACGGACATCAAGAAGATCGTCAACGATGCCGTCTTCGCCGTGAAGTACGACGAAATGGTGATCGTTAAGGACATCGAATTCTTCAGCCTGTGCGAGCACCACATGCTGCCCTTCTACGGCAAAGTGCACATCGCCTACATCGCCAGGGATCACGTAATCGGGCTAAGCAAACTGCCCCGCATCGTAGACGCGTTCGCGCGCCGCCTGCAGATTCAGGAGCGCATGACGCAGCAGATCGCCGAGTGCATCCAGGAAACGCTCGACCCTCAGGGCGTGGCCGTGGTGGCCGAAGCGCAGCATTTCTGCATGATGATGCGGGGAGTGGAAAAACAGCATTCCGGCACCGTCACGAGCGCCATGCTGGGAGCCTTCCGAAAAAACAAAGAAACGCGCGACGAGTTCCTGTCGCTCATTCGGGCAAAATAGGACGCACTTCCGCGAAGACCCGCTCCAGCAATTCGGCCACACCCAGAGTAGGCGCCCACTCCCGCAGATACGCCCAATCTACCGGGCGGCTGGCGACGACACCCAGCACATCGCTCCACTGGCGATCCGAAATCCCACCGCCCCGCTTGTACCAGATAAGCTTCTCCAGAATGGTATCCTCCGCGCTGGCAGCGACGATCTCGACGCTGCTCTCCGCGTCCATGTGCCACACCTTCCGCTCCGAACGGGACAATTCACCGGCGTGGAACGCGTCCTTTTGCATAGGAAAAATATCGATCTTGAATCCGCTGGCGAAGTGGATCACGTTGAATGAGCGACCGAAGCGAAGCGCATCCCGCATCTGCCCTTCGTCGGCGTAGAAGGCGGAACCGAGCCTGGCAGCCAGACCATGCGTCTGTTCCGGCCGCAGTTCGGCCACGATATCGACGTCCTGGGTATAACGCGCAATTCCGTGAATCGAACTGGCCACCGAACCGCCCGCATAATAGCGGATTCCCAGTTCGTCAAGGGCCTGCAGCAAGCCGGCTACTGCTTCAAACACCCGACGGCCATCCGTAAACCTTCTTCATGATCTCGGGCCCCAGCCGCCGCGCAGTGACGCGCAGGAAAACCTCCCGATCGTCCGCTTCAGGATGCAAACGCCGGACCTCGGCCATCTGCGCCGCTGTGATTGTCTCGAACATTTCGACGATGCGGCGCAGCTTTTGTTCCGCGGTCATCCGTCCCTGAATCTCCAGAAAAACGCGGAGCGCTTCGGGATGCGTATCGGACATCCACCCATGGCTGAACTTAGACCCACTCACCACGATTCGAACTCCGATAGCCTTACCGATATGTCCGGATCTTTGGTTGTGAAGACGCCTTCTCTCACGCCGTGAATTCCCGCGGTCGTGTAAATGTGCCCATGGCGCGTGCGAGGATCGGTCACCCAGACGTACTGCACGCCAAAGCGAAGATAGTCGTCGATTCTCTCCTGCATCTCCTCCACCCGATCGGCCGGCGACAGAATTTCGATACACAGGAACGGAGGCTCTGTAACGATTCCCCCAGCCGGACGTGCGCCTTTCAAAACTGTAAGGTCGGGAACCCGAACGCGCTGCGCGGCCACCTGAACGCGCTGCGAAGGCACCACAAGAATTCCCCACTGGCTTTCCCTGTCCAGAAGAAAACTGCCCAACAGAACCTGGAGCCGGCCATGGTCCCATTCGCCCACATTCCGTTCCAACAGCACGCCTTCCAGATAATCGCAATCCGGCCGGTAGCTCGTGTGAAGGTATTCGGCGAGCGAGACGTGCATCAACCCCACCACACTTCGCCCGGCGCCAGATGCGCCCGCGCCACATCCGGATTAATCTCCACCCCGTACCCCGGCTTGTCCTGAATGGTGAAATACCCCTTCTCCCAGAACGGCCCCTCTTTGATCACCAGATCCGGCCACCAGTCGATATAATTCGCCAACTCATGCACCCGAAACTCGCGCATTGAAGCCGCCGCATGCACGCTCGCGATCGTCCCCAGCGGGCTGGCCGGATTATGCGCCGCCGTCCAGATGTAATACATCTCGGCCAGATCCGAAATGCGCTTGGCTTCCAGTAATCCGCCCGATTTTGGAATGTCGATATGTACTCCCGAAGTTGCCTGCTGCTCGATCAGAGGCCTGAACCCCTGTCGCGTATACAGATTCTCGCCCGTGCAGACCGGCACGTTCACCGCATGAGTCACCCGCGCCATGGCCTCGATATTGTCGGGCGGCACCGGATCTTCCAGCCACATCGGCTTCACGTGTTCCAGCGCATTCGCCAGCGTGATCACATCACGTACGTCATAGCGCCAGTGGCATTCGATGGCAAAATCGATATCCGGACCCAGCGCCTCGCGCACGGTATCCATCGCATTCACAATGCGCCGAATATCCTTCGCCGTCAGATTGCGTGCGTAAGGGTCGTGGCCAGGCTCCAGAAATCCCGGATCGGCGTTAGGCGGAATGCCGTCGCCCTGAAACTTAAACGCCGTCCAGCCCCACTTCTCGGCGCGCGAAGCAGCCACCTGATCTTTCCACGACTGCATGTCTTCCACATGCGCGGCAGGCTTCGAATTCGTCCGGTAGAAGCGCACCCTGTCGCGAAACCTCCCGCCCAGCAGATTACACACCGGCGTTTCGAGTATGCGCCCCGCCAGATCCCACAGAGCGATTTCAATCCCGCTCGCCGCCGATACTGTAACTCCGGCGATCGCCCCGGCACCCGCGCTGCGCATCAGCATCTTCGTGTAGAGCTTGTCCACGTTCAGCGGATCTTCGCCAATGATGAACTGCTTCAGTTGATTGAGCACCAGGTCCTTCACACCCGGCCCCCAATACGCCTCGCCGATGCCATATAGTCCGGGCTGATCGGTCTCGACCTTGATCAGGTTCCAGTCCCACGTGCCGCGCACGATCATGCACTTCACGTCGGTGATCTTCACCTTGTTCTTGAGCGCGGCGGCAGCTTTCCAGTGCTCACCCGAAAACAGAAATCCACCCGCGGCCGCGGCAGAAGTCCCCAGGAAATTCCGGCGATGCATGTTCGGCATTTGAATCGAATTCTATCGCACCCGCTATAGTTAAAAGATGCGGTTTTCCCTGGCGCAGGCGTGCGCCGCTATCATAGTTTTTTGCGTCACGTTACACGCCTCCATCCTGCCGACTCTTCATCTCGATAACCTGACCTTGAAGGCATTCGAGGATTACATCGCCAATTTCGAAAAGGGTGCGCCCGCGCAATTCGCCGCTTCCGGCAAGCTTTGGATCGATAACGAATGCTGCGGTAAGCATGAGGCCTTCGAGTCCGGCAAGACTGTGGTCGAGCCGCGCGAAAACGAGGACGTCGCCAATGGCAGCATCCATCATTTCTCCGGCGCCATCCATGTAAAAGGCGGCACCATCGACGCCATCAGCCGCATCATGCAGGATTATCCCAACTATCCGAAATACTTCAAACCCGATCTCGGAGCGTCCAGCGGTATCAAAGAGCCGGACAGCACTCCGGACGATCTCCACTACAAAGCCAAGCTTCTGCTCGTGCAAACCACGCTCTGGATCAGCGTCACTTACGACACGCTTTACGACGTGCATTACCGCAGGCTCGACAAGAACCGCTGGACCACGCGATCGACCGCCGAGAGCATCAAAGAATGGCGCGACGCCAAGAATCCGGCCGGGGGCACTTATCCCGAAGGCGACGATCACGGCTTCCTGTGGAGGACCAACACCTACTGGTTCGCCCGCGAAAGCAACGGCGGCCTCGATCTTGCAGCCGACAGTATTTCCCTCTCGCGCCCCAACGTCACGGGCTTCTCATGGTGGGGAACCAAACGCACTCATGACGCTGTCGAGAAGATGCTGCGCGACACCAAAGCCGCCATCGAGTCCCTTGACCGCTAGCCGC
Organism: Terriglobia bacterium; assembly: GCA_963719785.1. Lineage (GTDB taxonomy): Bacteria > Acidobacteriota > Terriglobia > Bryobacterales > Bryobacteraceae > BOG-234. The sequence goes on along the minus strand of CAVRCX010000007.1, from coordinate 279,473 downwards.
GACCCGCCCGCGATACAATCGTTGCTTATGTTCCAGGGCCTTGAGCACACCGCCATCTCTTCTCCCGATCCGCAGAAGCTTGCCGAGTGGTACGTCGACCACCTCGGCTTCCACATCAACTTCACCTACGCCGGCAATTATTTCGTGAAGGCGCCCAACGGCACCATGCTCGAAATCATTCCCGCCGAGAGGCCGCTGGCCGCGCCGCAAACCGTCGCCAACAACAAAGACGGAGGCATCCGTCATCTCGCTATAGCCAGTGACGATTTCGACGCCGCCCACCAGCAACTGAAAGCCCAGGGCGTCCATTTCGTCGGCGAGCCTTTCGAAACCATGGGCAACCGCCTGGTCTTCTTCAACGACCGCGATGGCAACCTGCTCCATCTGATTCAGCGCGAAAAACCGCTTCCGTAGCGATCGCCAAAACGATCGTGCTGCGACGCGTCTTCAAGGCCTTCCATTACCGCGACTTCCGGCTCCTGTGGGTCGGCGCCTGCACTTCGAGCATCGGCACCTGGATGCAGGAAATCGCGCAGAACTGGCTGGTTTTTGAGATCACCAAATCGCCCTTTTTGCTGGGACTCGATGCCTTCCTCGGGGACATCCCCATTTTCCTTTTCTCGCTCTTCGGCGGCGTGATTGCCGACCGTATGGACCGCCGCCATCTGCTCATCGGATCGCAGCTGGTGCAGATGACTTCCGCCCTGACCCTCGCCATCCTGATTGGCACCGGGCACATCCGCATCTGGCATATCCTGGTGTCTTCATTCGTCGTAGGAACGGCCCAATCTTTCGGCGGACCCGCCTACTCGGCGCTGGTGCCCAGCCTGGTTGAAAAAGAAGATCTCCCCAACGCAATCGCGCTCAATTCCATCCAGTTCAATCTGGCCCGTATCATCGGCCCCGTGCTGGGCGGGCTGGCGCTCAAGTACGCCGGATCGGCCTGGTGTTTCGCCTTGAACGCGCTCTCCTTCGTCGCCGTCATCATCTCCCTGCTGCGCCTCAACATTAACTTCAAACCCGCCAAAACCGGCGAATCGATCATGACCAGCATGAAGCAGGGCATTCGCTTCATCCGCACCCAGGGAGCCATGGAAACCCTCATCGTCATTGCATTCTGCATGACCGCGCTGGCCATTCCCATGATCACGTTCCTTCCCGTTTTCACCGGCAACGTATTTCACAAGGACGAGATGACGTACACGCTTTTCCTTGCCGCATCGGGCCTCGGATCGATCACCGGCGCACTGGGCGTAGCCGCCATCGGCAACATCCCCAACAAAGGCCGGCTGGCGCTTTCGATGCTGGTGGCGCTGGGTGCGGGCATCACCGCTTTCGCGCTCTCGAAATCCATCGCCCTCAGCTGTGTTCTTCTGTTCTTCTCCGGCGCGGTCCTCATGTGTGCCTTCGCCATGATCAGCTCACTTGTGCAATTGATCACAGCTAACGAAATGCGCGGCCGCGTGATGAGCGTCTACAACGTGGCTTTCCGGGGCGGCATGCCGTTCGGCAGCATTCTGACGGGATATCTTGTACCCATGCTCACGGCTCCCGTCGTCCTCTCGATTAACGGCGTTGCGCTGCTGACTCTGGGATTGTATTTTCTATTTGTGCAGCGTCGCGTGGCGGCATTGTAATTATGCGAACTTTGTTAACGGGATTGTTATTGTCGGGCTTGCTGGCAGGGGGCGAAATCGGACTGGAGAAATTGCGCGATCGCCAGGACCGCGCCGGGCTTGAGAAGGCGGCGGCCAGCCTCCAGGCCGATGCCGAGAAATCGCCGAACGACGCCGACAAGTGGTATCGCGCCGCCATCGCGTATTCCTACATTGCGGAAGTGACTTACGAGCTGCGTGACAAGGCCGCCTCAGAAAAGGCGGCCGAAGCGGGTGTCAAGGACGCCGACAAAGCCATCGCGCTCAACGGGAAAAATGCCGACTACTTCCGCGTGCTCGGTACGCTGTGCGGTCAGGTTATCCCGGCTAATCCGATCATGGGTGCGCTCGCCTATGGAAAGCGTGCCAAAGACGCCCTTGAACAAGCCATCCAGATGGACCCCAAATCGGCCAGTGCCCGCGTGGCGCATGGCGTCGGTTTCTATTACCTGCCGGCCAGCTTCGGCGGCGGTCCCGATAACGCTATCAAGGACTATCAGGAAGCCATCCGGCTGGATCCGAAATCGGCCGAGGCCTATCTCTGGATGGGTATCGCGTACTCGAAGCAGCACCAGGTTCCGCAGGCGCGCGAAGCATTTAAGAAATCCCTGCAGCTCGATCCCGATCGCCTCTGGGCCAAACAGGAACTCGACAAACTTCCTCCGAGCTAGGCGGGGCAGATTTCCGATTTGGCCGGTGCTTCAGGCCTACAGGGCAGCCGAGCTCCAGGCCGCGGACCACGGAGCCAAAGGAGACGGCAAGACCATCGATATCGCGGCAATCCAGAAAGCCATCGACGCGGCAGCTCGGGCTAAGGATGGCACGGTGGTTTTCAAAACGTGGCACCTATCTGACCGGTTCGCTGTTCCTGAAGTCCCACACCCGCCTCCGCCTCGACGAAGGCTTTAAAATCCTCGGGGCACAGGATCAATCGGCCTACCCGGTGATGCAGACGCGGATCTCCAGGATCGAAATGAAATGGCCCGCTGCGCTGACCAACGTCTATGCACAAACGGACGTCAAAATCTCCGGCAAAGGAATCATCGACGTCGACGGCAAGCACTGGTGGGACCGCTACTGGAAAATGCGCCCACATTCAGCTACGCGAAGATTCCCGAAGGCATGAAAGATGTACCGGACTACTGGAAAGTACTGGCCGCGCCGGTTCCGCCTCAACAAGGGCTCCCGCATTTTCGCAACATACGCATTTCGGATGTAACTGCTAAAGGGGCGCGTCAGGCATTCGGAGTAAGTGCCTATCCCGAGGCAACGTTACGCAATTTCGATTTCCGTAACATAGACATCGAAGGAAGGTTCTCGGCACCATTCAGAATACGGAAAACTGGACCTTCGCCAACGTCACCATCAACGAAAACCCGCTTACCGCGCCGAAGTAACCATTAAGAAAATTTTTCTTGCACCACCACTCTCCGGTGGGTTAGCTTGGTAAAGCTGGAGGAAATGACCAATGATCGCCTATATTCGAGGTTCGAAATGCCTCTCTGGTGCGGCCTCTCTGAGGAACCGTATGCCGGCGGCCTGCGGCGTCTTTCAGATCCCCCACATAAGTGGATATAGCTCAGTGGTAGAGCATCAGCCTGACACGCTGACAGTCGCGGGTTCGAATCCTGCTGTCTAACCAACCCGGGAAACCCGGGCCTCATTCCAGCCACTTATAGCTTTTCGATAAGCAGCAGCGCCTTTGCGGCCCTGCGCTTTGCCCATCTGGGCAGCCTTGTTGTCTAAGTCTGTCCACAGGTAAAGCCCGCCGTACTGTCGGGGAGTGGAGTCCGGGTAACTCATTTCATTCAAGTCATTCAAACGAAACAAAGGAGGTACAAACATATGCTGCGGCGTGTATTAGTTGGAGACAACGAGCGTGTATTGCTCATTCGAAACAAGCGTTTTGCCGATATCATGGCGCCCGGCAAGTACTGGCTGTTCGTGTTGGGGCGCGACATCCAGCTGGAGCGGCACAACATCAAGTCATTGGTATTCTCGAGCGACTGGGCGGATTTCATCGTAACGGAGCGGCCCGAACTGGCGGCCCGTTACTTCACCGTCATCGAGACCTCCCCCACTCATGTGGCCGCGGTCTACGCGGATGGTAAGTTGCTCCGCGTGGTCGCGCCCAGCACCCGTGCGCTCTACTGGCGCGGGGCCGTTTCCATCGCCTTCGATCTGATTGAAGTGGGCGACACTCCCGAGGTGCCCGCGCGCATGTTGCCCGCGCTGGCCCGCCTCGGCCGGGAGTCCGGCGTAACCTTCGCCGTGGTGGATGAAGGTAAGCGCGGCCTGGTGTATCTCGATGGGCGGCTGACGGGGGAAATCGGCGCCGGTACGTTCGGCTACTGGAACGTGCTGGCGACGCCTCGCATCGAGATCGTCGAGATGCGCCGGCAAACGGTAGAGGTGACAGGTCAGGAGATCCTGACGAAAGATAAGGTCACCATTCGCGTAAATGTGGTAGGCGTGTACGAGATTGTCAATGTCTCGACCGCGCGCTCCACCGTGAAGGACGTGAGCGAGCACCTGTACCGCACCCTGCAGATCGCGGTGCGGCAGACGCTCGGCAAGCGCACCCTTGAAGAGGTGCTCGCGGAGAAGGCCGACATCGATGAACTGGTGTCGGCTGAAGTGCGCCGCGAGATGGAGTTGTATGGTGTTCGCGTGGGCGCGATCGCTCTCAAGGACATCATCCTGCCCGGCGATATCCGGGACATCCTCAACCAGGTAGTGACGGCGGAAAAGCAGGCGCAGGCCAACCTGATCCGCCGGCGCGAAGAGACGGCCGCCACGCGGTCGCTTCTGAACACGGCGAAGCTGATGGAGGATAACCCTCTGTTGGTTCGGATGAAGGAACTCGAGACCCTCGAGAAGATCGCCGACAAGGTGGAGAAGTTCACCGTGGTCGGCGGATTCGACGAGTTACTCTCGCGTACGGTGACGCTCCGGGGTAAGTAACATTACCCTGGAGCGCCTATCATCAATGAATGGAGTTAAGCACCCTCCGCGTATTCATGACGGTTGCCAACGAGCGCAGTTTTTCCCGCGCCGCGGAAAAGCTCGCTCGTACGCAGCCGGCCGTTTCTCTCGCCCTGCAGCGCCTCGAGAGCGAACTGGGTGAGCGCCTGCTCGATCGTTCCGCCAAAGATGTTCTGCTCACCGATGCCGGCCGCACCGTGCTCGAATTCGCGCGCCGTTTTCAGAATCTCGAAGCCGAATTGCAGAACTCTATCGCGGAGCTGCGGGACCACTCGGCAGGACGACTCGTCATCGGCGCCAATGAATCCACGGCCTTATATCTGTTGCGCCACATCGAGCATTACCGCCGCCTCTATCCGCGCGTCAAGGTGCAGATCAAGCGCAGTTTCTCCAGCCGCATTCCCGACGAACTGATCGACGGAAATCTTGAACTCGGCGTCATCAGCTACGAGCCGCGCGACGAACGGATCCTCTCGAACGTCATCTATTCCGATTCCCTGGCCTTCGTCGTGTCGCCCCAGCATCGCCTCGCTGCGCGCCACGAGGTGCCGATCACGGAACTCGGCGAAGAGATTTTCATCGCCCACAACGTCCTCTCGCCCTACCGCGAAATTGTCATCCGCGCCTTCCAGGAACGCGGCATCCCTCTCAACATGGATGTCGAAATGCCCACCGTTGAGACCATTCGCTGGATGGTGGAGCAGGACGCCGGCGTCGCCTTCCTCCCGCGCATGTGCGTCGAGCAGGAGATCGCCGAAAAACGCCTGGTCGCAGTACGCGTGCCCGAAGTCGAGGTGGAGCGCAAGATCTACCTCGTGCAGCCTTCACGCCGCGCGGTAAGTTATGCCGCCGACGCGTTCCTCCGTTTAGTGGTGAAGCAATAACTGCGCCGACGCCAACATGGCGATCACTGCAAACACGATGGACAGCCGCCGCGTTACGCTACCTCTTTTTTCGATTTCAGCCCAGCCAAAAGCCGCTCCACCTCATCGTGCTTCTCGAGCGCCGCAAACTGATCGTCCACGTTATCCCCCAACAACTCCGTGCGCGCCTGGCTCACCGCATCGGCCCGGTTCACTTTCTGATTCATCCGATCCCACGCCGACGAAACCGCATTCTCATTGATGCCTTCATGCGCGTCTGCCGCGCGCACCGCCGCCCGCGCCCGCCGGTGCTTCGCCAAAAGCAATTCGCTCTTGGCCCGCGCCTCTGCCAGCTTCCCATCGAGCTTATGAAGCGCCGTCTTCAGATTTTCCGCCTGCTGTTTCTGATCGGCGATCTGCTCATCGAAACTCGCCGCCAGCTTCTTCGATTCGAGCGATCGCTCAATGGCGATACGCGCCAGATCGTCCTGCTGCTTCGCTACCGCCAGTTCCGCCTTCCGCATCCACTCATCGCGCTTCTGCAGATTTTCGCTCGACCGCCGCTCCAGCAGGTGAAGATCGGCAATACTGATCGCCACCTGCGTCTTGACCTGCATCAACTGATTCTCCATATCCAGAATCACTTGCTTAATCATCTTCTCGGGCTCTTCCGCCCGGTCGATAATGTCGTTCAGATTGGCGCGCAGCAGCGTGCCGACTCTTTCCAGTAGTGCCATGTTCGTACTCCCTTATGACTTACTTTCTTCCCCGGGCTTCGGTGATTTTTCGCCAATGCCCTTGACTCGTGCGAATAACTCCGACATCTGCATTCCCGACAGCGTTTCGAACAGTGCCGGAACCTGCGCCGCCATCTTAGTCAGATCGCCGGTTAACTTATTCATCCCCGCCGTATCCCCGCCAGTCGACACGATGGTGATCTTATCGACGTTTTGCAGCGGCGCCGCCAGCGCTCTCACAATCTCCGGCATGCTGCTGATGAGCTTGTCGATAACCGCCGCCTGGTTGTATTCCTGATAAGCCTCCGCTTTCACGTTCATGGCGCGCGCCTCGGCGTCGCCCTTCTTGAAAGTGATTTCCGCTTCCGCTTCGCCCTGCATGCGCGTCGCCGCCGCCTGACCCTCGGCAACGGAGATCTGTCTCTGCTTTTCGGCCGAAGCCAGTGTCTCGATGCGACGCCGTTCGATCTCCGCGCCCTTCAACACCGTTGCGATCAGCTCGCGTTCGCGCCGCTGAATTTCCGCGTCCTGCACGAGGATTTCATGCTCCTTTTCGATCTGCATGATCTTGACCTGTTCGGCCACCACCTGCTGCTGCATGACGTTGGTCTGGATCTCATACGACTTATCGGCCTGCGCCTGCTGCCGCTTCACCGATTCCAGGAATTCGGCTTTCTTGACATCCAGATCGCGCTGCGCTTCCGATTGCTTGGCCAACGACAGCGTTTCCGCCAGCACACGCTCCTGATCCGCCTGCGCCTTCGAGATAGCGGCTTCGCGCAAGGCATGCGCGCGTTTGATGGCTGTGTCGCGTTCCGCTTCGGCGGTCGCCACGTCGGCATCGCGTTTGACCCTGGCGATATCGGGCCGTCCCATGTTGGCGATGTATTCGTTCTTATCGCGAACTTCCTTGATGGTGAATGAGATCACCTCAAGGCCCATCTTGGTCATGTCGCCCGCGCATGTATTGCGCATCCGATCGCCCACCATCTCCGGCTCTTTCACAATCTGTTCCACCGTAAGCTGGCCGATAATGCCCCGCAAATGTCCTTCCATCACCAGGCGGATCAGCGCCTCGCGATTCTGATCCGACTTAGTCAGAAACTGCTCCGCCGCCGTCTGGATCGATTCCGGATCGGACTTCACCTTGATCTGCGCTACCGCCTCCACCGTAACCGCGACACCCTGCATGGTGTAGAGATCCTGTTGGGGCGCGACGTCGAACGACATCAGTTCGAGCGACAATTCGCGGCAATTTTCCATCATGGGAAATATCACCGTGCCGCGGCCCTTGATCACTCGCGTGCCGCGAAAACCATAGACGATCAGCGCCTGATGCGGGCCAGCCTTGCGAAACAGCCGCGCAAACACGCCGATCAGGAACATCAGCGCCAGCGCCATCAGCGCTACGACAATTACAATCTGAATCGGATTCATAGCTCCTCTTTAGCCGCACTCAGGCGGTCATCTCATCCCACTCGCGCACATAGGCGATGCCCTGCTCGTAGCGCGTCACCACGACTTCTTTACCGGCCGCGATCGGCTGGCCATTTTCACTGCGAATGGGCACACCCGCGCGCCGGCCTTGTTGCACAAAAATCATTTCGCCCGTCCCGTTGGCCCGCACCGGGCTCGAAACTTTGCCCAGCGCGCCGATCATCCGGTAATCTTCCGGATCGAGCGCCTTGTCGCCCGGAGCCAGCACCTTGGCGGCGAAAAGAAAGATCACCGCCGCGCCCGCGATTCCGGTGATGGCCGCAATTACCAGCACCAGAAACAGACCAATCCGGCCCCAACTGCTCAGAACGTAACCGGCCCCGCCGAACCATGTGAGAAACGCGGCGATGGTTCCGAAGTTGAACTTCGAGACTCCGCCGCCCCCGTGCCCCGCGCCATGCCCGTGGGCGATATGCGCCCCATGGTGCATGTGCAAATGCAGATGAGCGGATCCCGCCACAAATGCAATCAGGCTCAGCACGAAACCAAACGCGAAACAGCCGAGAAAAAACGTCTCCCACGTCATAGAATTTCCTTTGGCCGCAGGACTTCGAACAGCCGGTCCGCCAGCCCCGGATTTTCGAGAATCAAATTCAGCACTACCAGGCAGCGTCGCGAATCCGGATGTTTGGCCACGGCCAGTAATGCCGCGCAGACCTCCGGATCGTTGCGAAACCGCTCCGCGCCGCTGACCAGCCACAGATCCAGCTTGTCTTCGAGCGCGCCCACGTCGGAAAGCAGCTCGGTCGAATAACCCTCCGGATCGTCCACCAGATAGCCTGGGTGGACTTTGAAGAATTTCGCCAGCAGCATGCGGCTGGTGTTAGTCAGATGCGGCCGCGCGCCGCTTTCAATCTGCGAAAGATACGACTGCGAGAGCGGCTTTTTCAGGTCTTTCTTGATGGCCCGGACGACCTCTTGCTGGGTCATGGCGCGATCAAGGCCACGCAGCGCGCCCTCCACCTCCCGCAGATAACGAATCTTTTCACCCAAACGCATATTGCAATCTGTGATTACAGTATTGCAATTTGTGATGGTTGTCAAGGGGGGCTTTGCCTAAGAATGATCGGTTGCCCATAAAGTCATCGGTTTGCCCCAAAAATCCACACATTAGGCTCCAGTCCCCTTCCCCGCCGGATATGGATCTCCAGCATGTTTCCGCTTACGAAATACTTCGATTGAATATTTCAGGTCTGAAATTCGTTGCCGTGCTGAGTTGATTTCGAACTCGGCCTCGCGGATGACGGCATCCCACGTCAGATCGCTGTTTTGCAATCTGTCTAAAATAATATCTGGAACTCTTGACTTTGGTTTAGACATACTGTAAAGTACCTACATGGCCATAACTTATAAGAATCCCCACGAGGAATCCTACAGGGCCGCGCAGTCGGAACTCGCCCAACTGGGCAACGAGAGAGGAAAGATTACGGAAAGGCTTGAATGGATCGAGAGTCGGATGGGAAGTCTCAATGAGTTCCTTAAGGCAATCGTTCCGCTGATCGAACAAGACCCAGGTAAAGTTCTCGTTGACGCCGGACTTACGCAGATTTGTCGGGATGTTTTGACGAAGGCAAACAGGTGGGTCACGATACCGGAATTCCGCGACATGCTTTCGCGCATAGGCATCGATATGAGCGGCTACACGAATCCAGGCGCGGTTCTCCACGCGATTCTGAAACGGGTAGCGGCTATCCGTGAGGACAATCGCGGGAAACTGTACGCGATCAACGACTATGTCCCGTGGAACGACAACGATCTTCGCTGGGATGAAGGGATAGAAACGGACGAAGTTGAACTTGACGTGGAAACCCTTAGCGACAAAAGTAACGCTGGTTGATGATTTTGAGCGCTGGTGGACAAGAGGTAAGTCGCCTGGCCCGGAAAGCTGTGAGACGACGGTTCGAATCCGTCCCAGCGCTCCATACAACGATACACCCCGCCAATAGTTGACGCTATCAGCGGGGTTCAACCTCAGGCCGAAGCCAGAGGAAGGGATTTGCTCTCCACTTCCATTCTGTCGTTTCAGCCTGAAGAAAGCAACAGGACTGAAATGGAAAACGGAAGAGAACAGCGCGGATTGATGATCGCCGCAACAACGCGGCTGGCGAAAAACGGAAACATCTGGACAGTCCCATCCCAAACCGTCGGCGGTCGAAAATACACCGTCGCTGTTGCAGGGGAAAGGCCGACTTGTTCGTGCCCTGATTACGAGGCCCACCAAGAGCGCTGCAAGCACATTTACGCGGTCGAATTCACGATAAAGCGTGAGACGAACGCAGACGGCACGACGACCGAGACGCGCACTATGCGCGTCACCTACCAGCAGAACTGGCCAGCGTACAACGCCGCTCAGGTCACAGAAAAGGCGACGGTCGAGCGACTCCTGAAGGCTCTGTGCGAAGGTGTTATGCAACCAGAACAGAAGCGCGGGCGTCCGCGCCTTCCACTCGCTGACGTGATCTTTGCGGCCACAATGAAGGTCTACAGCACGATGAGCGGACGCCGCGCCTCGACCGATATTCATGAGTGCGAAGAGAAAGGCCACATCGAATCCGCGCCGCACTACAATTCGATCTTCAATTACTTGGGAGATCCGAGGCTGACGCCGGTCCTGAGAAAGATGATCGAAGAAAGTGCAAGCCCGCTGAAGGCCGTCGAGACGGACTTCGCAGTTGACAGCTCCGGGTTCTCTACGTGCACGTTCGTCCGCTGGTTTGATGAGAAGCACGGCAAGAAGCGAACGGGTCGGATGTGGCGCAAGGCACACGTCATTACGGGCGTGAAAACCAACGTCATAAGCAGCGTTACGATCAGCGACGGCGATTCTAACGATTGTCCGTATTTGCCGTCCCTGGTGCGAAGAACAGCAGAACGCTTCAACATCGCCGAAGTTTCGGCAGACAAAGGTTACGTCAGCAACATGAATTTCGGCGCAATTGAGCAAGTCGGTGCAGTACCGTTCATTTCCTTCAAATCGACCAATAAAGCTCAGGGCGCGGAAATTTGGACGAAGATGTGGCGCTTCTACCACTTCAAGCGGGATGAGTTTCTGGCGCACTACCACAAGCGGTCGAACGTGGAGTCCACGTTCTCCATGCTGAAGCGGAAGTTCGGGCCAGCGGTCCGATCCAAGACGCCGACCGCGCAGACAAACGAAATCCTCTGCAAAGTTCTCTGCCATAAGCGCTATGATCGAAGACAGGATGACGGTCCGTATTACAGAAGCCGAGCTCGCCAGCGACCCTCGTGCCGTGCTGGCGCGAGTGGGGGAAGGCGATGAGGTGATCGTCGAGCAGGATCATCGCCCTGTGGCTGTCATCAAGACGCCGACGCCGGGTCCGGGACGGAAGCTCTCGGAGTGCATCGATCTGGCGAAGGCGCACGAAGAGGAGTTGGGCTGCGCGCCGGTTCCCGATCAGGATTTCGCCAGAGACGTGCAGGCTGCCATCGATTTCCGTCGTGCGCCCTTCCAGCCGCCGGCATGGGGTTAGTCCTCGACTCTAGCGTTCTGATCGCCGCCGAGCGTGGCGCCAAACCGGTCAGCGCTATGTTGCTGGAACTCGAACAGAAGCACGGAGAAACCGAGGTCGTCATCTCGTCGATTACCGTGATCGAACTGGAACACGGTCTGCATCGCGCCAATACTCAGGCACTGGCACGGCAGCGGCGGGCGTACCTCGATACCGGCTTCCTCGCCATTCCTGTGGAACCGTTCACAAAGGAGATGGGCCAGCTTGCGGCGAAAATCGACGCCGACGCGAAACGGGCCGGGCTGTCGATCCCGTTCGAGGACCTGCTCATCGGAGTAACCGCCCTTCACCTGGGCTATGGGATCGGTACGCGGAATCTCCGGCACTTTCGCATGATTCCGAACCTGAACGTGATCGAGTTTTAGCCCATACGGCGCATTCGAGCGTGACGGTGGAAGGGCCGATATCCTGGCAGATGCCTTGGACTTACGTGATCGCCAGCGGGGTCACGGTGACCGTGACGCATACGGTGGCCGGAACTGGAGCACTGGATCGGCGGCCAATCCGCTCGATGGAGTTTCTCGGCGGCGCGCCCGAGCTGATCGTGCCGACGCGCCTTACATTATGTGGCCCCGCGGCTGGCCGGCACTGTCACAGACGAAGCATCAATCGTGGCAATTCCTGAATTCGCTGCAGGATTCGCCTGTGATCCTAATCGGAGACGCGCTTCCGCCTGTCCCACATTGAATGAGTAATCGGCGACACGTAAAAAGCCGATTAATCGGTGTTAGTGATCTGGATGGGGTGGCGCTTCAGATACCAGCACGGGGGATATCCAAAATGCGGAAGCAGTGAATAGAGGCAGCGTTCCGTGGTGGGGCTGCTTCGGCTCCATTCCACTTCGTTCCACTTGTTGGTCGACGTGTAGAGGTGATCGACCCGCATGTCGCCGAACACTTTGACGTTGCCGTGCTGACGCCATTTCACCGAGCCATAGTCGAAGCCGTAAACCACGATCGCCAAAACTGCCAGGGCGATCGCCACTTCGATTAACAGCCTCTTCATGCGGTGCTAGACCGGCTGAGCTTCCGGCGACGCCTTCAGCGCCAGCGGGCGGAAGTATTCGACTGTATGGCGAAGCCCCTCCTCCAGCGTGACCTTCGGCTCCCAACCCAGCAACCGCCTGGCCTTGGCGATATCCGGCTGGCGCTGCTTCGGGTCGTCTTCCGGCAAATCGCGGTGCACGATGCCAGCCTTGTTGCCCGTCAGCTCCGTAATAACCTCCGCGAACTCAAGAATGGTCATCTCTCGCGGATTGCCAATATTCACCGGCATCGCCTCCTCGGAAAGAAGAAGCCGGCACAAACCATCCACCAGATCGCTGACGTAACAAAAGCTGCGCGTCTGCGATCCATCCCCGAAGATCGTAATGGGCTCACCGCGCAACGCCTGGTCCATAAACGCCGGGACCACGCGGCCGTCATTGAGCTTCATACGAGGTCCGTAGGTATTGAAGATCCGGGCAATGCTGCTGCGCACGCCGCGCGCCCGGTGGTAAGCCATGGTGAGCGCCTCGGCGAATCGTTTGCTCTCGTCATAACAGGACCGCGGGCCCACGGGATTCACGTTCCCCCAGTACGTTTCCACCTGCGGGTGCACCGAAGGATCTCCATACGATTCGGAAGTCGACGTCAACAGAAATTTTGCGTTATTTCGCTGTGCCAATTCCAGCATCTGGCGCGTCCCGAGCGACCCGACGTCCAGCGTTTCGATGGGATGCTCGAGGTAATCCTTCGGACTGGCGGGCGATGCCAGGTGCAAAACGAAATCCACCGAACCGCTGATTTCGACCGGCCTCGTCACGTCATGCAGAAGGAAGTGAAAGCGCCTGTTGCCTTCCAGGTGCGCGATATTGCGCAACGACCCTGTAAGCAGATTGTCGAGGGCAATCACTTCGCACCCGTCAGCCAGCAAACGATCGCAAAGATGCGAACCAATGAAACCTGCCGCACCGGATACGGCGGCCCGGCTCCCCGCGGGAATCACTGCGTGAGGGCTGTTGTTCAAGGTTTGTTCCACTAACGACTCTAGCATCCGGCTGTTTCATTGATAAATCGCGGCGATACCCAAGGCAACGGCCTTTTACGTGCTAGTATGCCTCCGAGGTGAAACGCCATGGCCGATGAACAGAAGAAGTGTGCCCACGAATCATGTATGTGTCTGGTCGCGAAGGATGAGAAGTACTGTAGTTCCTATTGCGAAGGGGCAAAAGACACCACCGAAATCTCTTGTGGCTGCGAGCATCCCGGCTGCGAGATCTGATCAGGCAATAGCCACCGACCGGGCCAGCTTAATCGCCGGGTTCGCCATCAGCTGATCCAGTACATGCTGGGGTACCAGCGTGTCGGTGGCAATCACGGCGACGGCCTCGGGGGGGCCTGAATCGCGGCGCCCCAGCGAAAAATTGGCAATATTGATCCGGTTCGATCCAAGCACCGAGCCGACGTGGCCGATCACGCCCGGAACGTCCATATTTTTAAGGAAAACCAGTTCCCCCGCGAGAGGCGCCTCGCAATAGATGCCATCCACGTGCATGAGCCGGGGTTTGTCCAGAACGACCGCGCCTTCTACGGTCGTAATACTAATCTCGGTTTCAACTTCCAGGCGGATGGTGTCGGATTGCGCCGACCTCTTGTCATGCACTTCGGCCACATTCCAGCCGCGCTCGGCGGCAATCTGCATGGCGTTCACCACGTTGGCACGCGATGCCGAGCGGTTCAGCACTCCCGCCAGACCCGCGTTGCGCAGCAGGCTGGTGTTCATATCCGCAACTTTCCCCAGATACGTCAGCCGAACGGTGGTCGGGTTGCCGGTTACCAGATGCGCCGCGAAATTGCCCAGACGCTCGGCCAGATCGATAAACGGTGCGGCCGCCTGATACTGATCCGGCGACAGCGATGGCATGTTCACCGCGTTAATCGCCACGCCATTGCGCAGGAATTCAACCAACTGCTCGGCGATCCGCACGCCCACAATCTCCTGCGCTTCTTCAGTGGCCCCGCCGATGTGCGGAGTGGCCAGCACCGAATCGAGGCTGAACAAGGGAAACGACGCATCCGTCGGCTCATTGGCGAATACGTCGAGCGCCGCGCCCGCCACTTTGCCTGATTCGATGGCCGCCTTCAACGCCCCCTCATCGAGCAGTTCGCCCCGCGCGCAATTCACAATGCGCACGCCCTTTTTCATCTGCGCGAAGGCTTCTTTGTTGAGCAGGTTGTCGGTCTCAGGAGTCAGCGAAACGTGCACCGTGATGTAATCGCTGCGCCGGTAAAGCTCGTGCAGGCCGACCAATTCCACTCCGACGTCCTTGCCGATCTGCGGTGTCACATACGGATCGTGCGCAATCGCACGCATCTCAAATGCCCGCGCGCGCTTCACGACCTCGCGCCCAATGCTGCCCAGTCCCACGATGCCCAAGGTCTTGCCGCGCAATTCACTGCCGAGGAATTTCTTCTTCTCCCATTTGCCGGCTTTGGTTGACGCGCTCGCCTGAGGAATAGACCGCGCCATGGAAAGCATCAGCGCGATGGTGTGCTCAGCCACCGAAACGGCATTTCCGCCCGGCGTATTCATTACCAGAACGCCCGCCGCCGTAGCCGCCGCGAGGTCGACATTATCGACACCCACGCCTGCCCGCCCGATGACACGCAGCTTCGGTGCTTGTTTCAAGACATCCGGTGTCACCTGTACGGCACTGCGCACCACCAGCGCGTCGGCGTCGGCCAGATGCTTCGCGTACTCTTTCGGATTGGAGACGATGACGTTCCAGCCGGGCTGCGCCTGGAACAACTCGATGCCGGCCTGAGCCATCGGCTCAGCGATCAGGACATTCATCTGATTCAGGCCGCTGCCAGCTTCGGCGCCGCTTTGGCGGCCTCATAGACTCGCTGCACCGCCGCGACTCCCTTGCCCAGTTCCACATGGTGCCCATTGGCGCGCAGGATAATCTCCAGTCCCGCGATGACGCCGAACATGTCGGCAAAATCGAAGTAGCCCAGATGCGCCATGCGGAAGATCTGCCCCTTCATGCTGCCCTGGCCGTTAGCGATGATGGCGCCGAAGCGCTCCTTGAAGCCCTTCACGATAGCGCCCGAGTCTATCCCCGCCGGCGCTTTGACCGCGGTCACCGAACTGCCCGGACGTTTGGCGAAAAGCTCCAGCCCCAGTTCGCCGGTGGCCTCACGCGTGGCGCGCGCCAGCAGCTGCGCGTTCTCAATCAGATGCGCCATCCCCACCTTCTTGATGTACTTCAGCGCCTCGCCCAACGCCAGAATCAGCGAAGTGGCTGGCGTCCAGCTCGATTCGCCCCCATCGCCGCTCTTCTTTTCTTTCTTCAGATTGAAGTAGTAATGCGGCAGATCGGCCTTATCGGCATGCTTCCAGGCCTTGGCGCTCACCGACATGAAGGCAAGGCCGGGCGGAATCATGAAGGCTTTCTGCGACCCGCCGATCACGACGTCGAGCCCCCAGCCATCGATATCGAGCGGCATGGTGCCGAGCCCGGTAATCGCATCCACCACGAAGATCGCATCGGTTTTCTTCACGATTTCGGCAATGGTCTTCACGTCGTGCTCCGCGCCCGTGGAAGTCTCCGACGCCTGTATGAAAACGCCCTTCGTCCCCGGCTCAGCCTTCAGAGCCGCCTCAATCCGATCCGGCGTGACCACTTCGCCGTACTCGACTTTGAGAACGTTGGCATCCAGTCCGTAAGCTTTGGCGATCTCAGCCCAGCGCTCGCCGAATTTACCGGCCGTGCACACCACCACTTTGTCGCCCTTCGAGAAGAGATTCGACACGGAAGCATCCATGGCGCCGGTGCCCGATGCCGCGAAACAGAGCACGTCGCCCTGCGTGCCGTAAACTTCTTTCAGGTCCGCCAGTGCGGACTTATAAACGTTGCGGAATTCCTCTGTCCGATGATGGATATCGGACGCCATCATGGCGTGCAGCGCGGGTGGGTAAAGAGGCGTAGGACCGGGTGTAAGCAAACGTTGCTTGCGAATGTACATGGGAAGGAAGTAGAGTCTTTAGAATATCAAACCATGCCTGTATCAGAGCAGTTACAAAAGGACCTTGTGGCCGCCATGAAGGCCAAAGAAGAGCTGCGTTTAAGCGCTATACGCATGATAAAAACCGCCTTACAGAAGGCTAATGTGGTCGATCCGTCGAAGCCTCTGGACGACGCGGGCGAGCAGGCCGTGCTCAAGAGCCTGGTCAAGCAGCGCATCGACGCCGCCGAAATGTTCCGCAAGGGCGGACGCGAGGAACTGGCGCTCAAAGAAGAAGCCGAGCGCAAGATCATCGAAAGCTACCTGCCGGCGGCGGCCAGCGATGAAGAGGTTCAGACGGCGCTCGATGCGGCCATTCAGGAGACCGGCGCCACCTCGGCCAAACAGATGGGCCTGGTGATCAAGGCCGTGCAGGCGAAGCTTACGGGCAAGACCATCGACGGTAAAGCGCTCAGCGAAAAAGTGAAAGCGCGGCTTTCTTGAGCGACCACATGACGCCCCCTCACGAGCACAAGCCGTTCGTTCCGCCCAATGTTCAGATGAAGGAGTTCACGCTCCGCGCGGTGCTGCTCGGCCTCGTGATGTGCGTGGTCCTCGGCGCCGCCAACGCCTACCTCGGCCTCAAAGCGGGCCAGACCATCGCGGCTACTTATCCCGCTGCTGTTATCGGCATGGCGGTGCTGCGCATCTTCAAAGGATCGATCCTCGAAGAGAACATCGCGCGAACGGCCGGATCCATCGGCGAATCGGTAGCGGCGGGCGCGGTGTTTACTATCCCGGCATTCGTAATCTCGCGTTCGTGGCTCGATTTTTCGCCCGGCACGGCGTACTGGAAATCAACCGCTCTGATGATGACCGGCAGCATCCTCGGCGTGCTGTTCGTCTCGCTGATCCGGCGCGTGCTGGTGGAAGATCCCACGCTCCCGTTCCCAGAATCCGTGGCCGCGTCCCAGATCCACAAGGCGGGTCAGGTGGGCGCAGAGGCAGCCAAGTATCTCTTCTACAACATGGGTCTCGCCGCCGCCATCTTCCTCGCCAGCGCGTTCGGCGTGTTCGCAACCGATCAGGACTGGTTCCTTCCCGTGGGCAAACTGGGACGCACGATGCTGCGGCTGGGCGCTCCGGGATCCACCAACAGACTGGCCACCGGCGGCGTTACCGTGTTCTCGGGCCCGACCATCAGCCCCGCGTATGTCGGGGTCGGCTATGTGATCGGGCCGGCGCTCGCGGCGCTCAACTTCTCCGGGAGCCTGATCGCCTGGGGGCTGCTCGTCCCGCTGCTGATCTACTTCCTGGGTCCCCAACTGCAGAGCTTCCTGCCGGCCAATGCCACCGATGAGTCGTGGCTGACCATGGCCAATGCGGTCTGGAGATTCATCGTGCGACCCATCGCCGTCGGCGGCATGCTCACCGGCGCGTGCTACACGCTCTTCAAGATGCGCAAGGCGCTGCTGGGCGGATTGGTGCGCGCGTTCCATGAACTGAAGACCGGCGCCGCTCCGCCCGAGACCACCGTTCGGACCGAACGTTATATGAGTTCGCGCGTAGTTCTGATGGGCATTTTCCTCGTCTTCGTGGCTATGATCGCGCTCTACAAATATCTGTCGGGAGGAATCGTGCCAGCCCTTGTCGCCGCGTTGGTGATGCTGATTGTGGGTTTCTGCTTCGCCACGGTTTCTGGCTACCTGGTGGGCGTTATAGGATCGTCGAACAATCCGATTTCGGGACTGACTCTCTCCACCGTGATCATCGCCGCGCTGCTGATGGTGGCGCTGGGAGTTTCGGGAACGGGCGGCGTCATCGCGGTTCTCGGAGTGGCGGCGGTGGTCTGCGTTTCGAGCGCAGTGGCGGGCGAACTGCTACAGGATTTCAAAGTCGGCTACATCATTGGAGGCACGCCGCGCAGCATCCAGATCGTGGAACTGATTGCCGTGGTAGTGGCGAGCGCGGTGATGTATTTCCCGCTTCTCGCGCTGCACCAGGGCAATATCAACACGGGCGGAATCGGTTTCGGCGATCCTAAACTTTCCGCTCCGCAGGCGGGACTGATGGCGTCGCTCGCGCAGGGCATCGTCGGCGGCGATATGGCGTGGCCGCTGATCATCGTGGGAATCATGATGGGCGTGGCTATGATCATGATCGGCGTGAAGAGTCCGATGCTGGTGGCCATCGGCATGTATCTGCCCATTGGGACCACGTTTGCGATATTCATCGGCGGCATGGTGCGCTGGGTTTCGGACGCGATGGCGCGGCAGCGCGGATATAACGAAGCGCAGCGGGCGCGGGTGGAAAGCGTGGGGGTGCTCGCGGCATCAGGAATGATCGCGGGCGAGGCGCTGATGGGGCTGGTGATCGCCTGGTTCAACTATAAGGACATCAAGGTGCCGCAGATGATGGCCAATCCTTCTTACATGGTGGGGCTGGTCGCGCTGGCCGTGCTGGCGCTTGTGCTGGTGCAGGTGCCGCTGAAGAATGCGGGAAGGCCCGAGGATCCGGCTCCGCCCGCGGTTATCGTGTAAGGCTGGGCAATAACAGTCCTGTAGGGCCCGATTTGCTGTCGTGATCGTGGTAGACTAACCCAGACTCATGAGCGGCGGGGCCGTAGCGGAAAGTCCGAATCAATTCGAAGTGTATTGGCAAAAAACGCTGAGCCACCGCTTTCGATTCACGTTCGAATCGTGGTGTGCGGCCTTTGTCGGAGACGACGCCCTGTTGATCCGCCGTAACATTTATCGAGAATGCTCGCGTAACGATATAAATCCAGATGTTTGGGCGGAGTTCCTAACAGACATCATCTCGTTTCGAGAGTTAGTCAGCGAACCTTACCGGTTGATAAAGAGCGTACTGCGCGGTCCTCACCAGAAAATGTTCGCCCTGCCTGGACAGGAGGTGGCTTGGGGCGGAGACGTCTGCCATTTTGAACGACTTGATCGCTTCGTGGGATTCGGACTTCGCCTTCCATTAGGAGGCGATCGATTGCTGCAGAGAATTGCCGAGCTGATTCAGGCCGGAAAATGCACGGGCGACGACATTGAGGGTAAAAGGCTAGGAAGGGAGGGTCGGCCCTTCTGGATTACCGACGACGCTCTTAGCGGCGAAACATCTTCCGACCGCGTGCGCGATCGCTTGGGATTAAGGAGCTTGGTTCAAAGTGGCTATAGGCTCGTTGAGGTGCGCTACAGCGCGGCCTACCTGGCCGAGAAAGGGGTTCCAATTAAGGCTCCGACGGTCCTTGATGCGTGGCAGGACGGACCGGAGGGAAGCTGGATCTTCACCAAAAAATCTGAGGAAGGCGGCGGACCCACTCCCGGCCGGACCGTCGACATTTCAGAGGCGTATGGGAAACTTGGTGTGCCGGAAGCCGTCCACGCGTCGGTGGGCGTATCGATTGGAGAAGGTCGTCAGATCGGCCTTCGCGTGCTTGACGCCACAACGGGCCCTCCACAAGAGATGAGTCTGGTAGGACTCCTGAGGAATCAGGAAATTTGAATATGCAGGAACGCTATGAACCCGGGCTCCGCTCCTGACCCTTGGAACCTGCGCATGCGCGTGGTCAGGACGTGCCGCTATTTAGAAACTTTCGTCGGCGCAAACGATATAGCCAGGGTAATTCAATCGAGGCTATCTGGTGTCATTGACCCAGCCCTTCCCCGTTTTGAAAGATTCGAAAAACCGGCGGATATATTTGTAGATGTTGCTTTACATGCTCCCGAGGGTCATCGGCACCTTCAAAGATCGGTGGCTGACGCCGCAGCCATCCTCTTGAACAGGCTTGCGAGTCAAGGCACTTTCGAGGACAAGGACGTTGTCGGCGAGGCGATCTTTCTGGCTGCAAGGATCGAGGCGGAGCAGGCCATCGGGCCGTTGGCTGAACTTTGTGGGCATAAGAATGCCGAGGAGAGCCTTGCTAACGGCGAATCTGTGAGGGTGCGTGCCCTTCGCGCGCTGTTTGGCTTGCTTCTAGTTTTTCCGGAAAGAAGAAACCAATATCGGCAAACTTTCGACCGGCACAAGTTCGAGGCCAGTTGCACTGAGGTCTGTCTTCCGGCCTTGATCTCGCTGTACGGCGTGGAACGCGGCGCACTCGTAAACGAAGTTCGGGCTCATGGCGGGTTTGTAGATGACCAGCGGCTGGACTTACAACTCCTTGTTTCCCGAGCTGATCATTAGCTGACCAAAAATCGTAGACAGGGACAGCTCAGAAAGGGTAGGTGTCAGCCGGCGGTATCGGTCATGGCGCCAGGGCATCCAACACCGCCTCGCGATTCTTGGCGATCACCGCCAGGTATGCGCGTGTAGTTGCGTCCGGTTTTCTGCGCCCCTGTTCCCATTCCTGCAGAGTTCTCGGATTAATGCAAAAGGCCCGCGCGAACTCCGCTTGCGACATGCGCGCTTTGGTCCGGATGCGTCTGACATCCACCTCGTCCGGCAGCACGATGCGCCGCGTCGGCAGTTTCACCTCGCCCTTGACGTGGGCCAGAATTTCACTTGCGCTCGCCTCCAGTTCCAAGCCGAATTTGGTACGCCCTTTGCGCACGCTCATGACCGTTCCCTTTCCTTTGCCCCTTTTTTAATCTGCGCCGCAATCTTTGCGAGCACATTGTTATCCGCTGCCGACAGGCTATCCACACGCGATTTGGCATATATTGCAGCCATGTAAATCCGCCCCGGTTCGGCCAGAAAAAAATAAACCACGCGGAAGCCGCCGCTCTTTCCCTTGCCTGATCGGGCCCACCGTGCCTTACGAAAACCGCCCGTGCCCGGTATGACCGGATGATCCTCCGGCGCACAGGCGAGATAGAATTCCATCGCCATTCGCTCCGAGTCGTTCAGGAGCGCCGACACCTGAGATTCGTACGCCGACAGGCTCACGATTTCCGCTATCACGCCCTACTATACGTCATTGCCGTATAGTAGGTCAACCGCCCAAGTCCGGTTACTTAAGATGTGCGTCACAATATTACGCATGGCGAAGTCGAAGGTATCTGACACGGAAGCTTTACTAGTCGACCTCCGTGAACGCGGGATCGACGAGTCTCAGGCCCCCGATCTGCGCAGTCGGTTAGCTCCGTTTGCGGAAGATTGGGGTCGCCCCGAGATGGCGGCCTACGATCAACTGCCGATCCGCTAATCTGAATACGTGGACCTCGAAAAGACCCTGCTGCGGAAAGTCGGTGAAGCCATCCATCGCTTCAAGATGATCCGCGACGGCGATCGCATTGCCGTGGCGGTTTCGGGCGGCAAGGATTCCGTCACCATGCTCGAAGCCCTGCTGCTCCTCCAGAAACGAGCCCCGATCGATTTCACCGTCTGCGCCTTCACTGTCGAGCAGGGTAAATTCCTTCGCCCCTTCGATGCGGTCGGCGAATATATTCGCAGCCTCGGCATCGAGTGGACGTATCACACCGACAATCCTTCGCTCCGGCTTTTGAAGGAGCAACCCGATCACGGATGCGATCTGTGCAGCCGCTTCCGCCGCCGCGCCGTTTACCAAATCGCGCGCGGCATGGGCGCCAACGTCATCGCTTTCGGCCACACCGCCGACGATTTCTGCGAATCGCTGCTGCGCAACATCATGTTCACCGGCCGGCTCAGTTCGCTTCCCGCCGTCACGTATTCGAAGCAGCGCGATTACAGGCTTATCCGGCCGCTGGTCTTCGTCAATGAAGATATTACGCGCGGATATGTCGAGAGCAAGGGCATTCCCGTGGTGCCGTGCGGTTGCTCGCTGCGCACGGGCACGGTGCGGCGCGGCATTCGCGAAGCTATCGCGGATTGGGAACTGGAGCACCCGCATCTGAAAGAGAACATCCTCTCCGCCATGGGAAATATCAATCACGGGCGCCTCCTCGATACTCGATATCTGGATCCCGATGGCGAAGTCGAAGCTGCGGATGAAGAAGAGGCGAGTCCCGACCTGGTTTCGATCCTGCACCCCGCATGAGCGAAGCCCGCGACGCGCGCGTCATCGAAGAGAGCCGCCGCCAGATTGAACGGCTATCGAAGCTCGGCTGGTATCACAGCATCGAACTCCCGGGAGGCAGCGTCATCGAGGGCCACCAGACCATCCGGCAATTGCGCACGCGCATCCGCCAGTTCCCCATTGCGGAAGACCTCACGGGAAAACGCGTGCTCGATATCGGCGCATGGGACGGATGGTTCAGCTTCGAAATGGAGCGGCGCGGGGCGCAGGTTGTGGCGCTCGATTCCACGCGCAATACGCGGCTGCTCGAAGCGAAGAAGCTGCTGGGCTCGCGCATTGAATACCACATCGGCGATATCTGCCGCGTTACGTCGAAGGATCTGGGCACGTTCGATATCGTGCTGTTTCTGGGCGTGCTGTATCACGTGAAGCATCCGCTTCTGGCGCTGGAGAACGTTTGCGGAATGTGCCGCGATTTGGCTTGTATCGAGTCGTTTGTGACCGATCCCGATCCGGCCACGATTCCCGCGATGGAGTTCTACGAGACCACTGAGTTGCGCGGACAGCTGGATAATTGGGTGGGTCCCAATGCTGCCTGCCTGATGGCGTTCTGCCGGACCGCGGGATTCGCGCGCGTGGATTTTGAGAGCGCACTGGGTGAGCGGGCGCACGTTACCGGCTATCGCAAGTGGCGCGCGGCCGAAGGAGATGAGCCGGCGCCCATGGTGCTTTGCATCGATAACAGCGCTACGCATGACCACAGCTTTTCGAGCGATGCCGACGACTATCTAACGTTCTACTTCACCAGTGCGAGCGAGAGCCTGACATGCGATAACGTGTTCCCGCAGATCGGGGAATTTGGTTCGCGGCCGATTCACGTTGCGCGCAGCGGCGGCGGGTGGCAGGCCACTTGTAAGCTTCCGCCGGGTCTCGGCTCTGGCTGGCACAATGCCATCCTGCGTACGGCACGGAGTGAGTTCAGTGCGCCACTGCGCATCGGCATCGATGCGCAATGGTGGGACGCATCCGTCGACCCCGAGCTCCGGCTCACGCGCGTCGCCGACGGGAAGAGCTTCGAATCGAAACGCATTCGCGTGGGCGATGACAGTGCGCTATCCGTCTGGGTGGCGGGACTCCCTTTGCGTACCGAGCTCGCGGATGTTCGCATCAGACTCAACGGCACGGATCTGCCCGCGATCTGGCTGGCTCCGGCGCATGGCGACGCTCCACGCCAGGTCAACGCATTGCTTCCTGCCGGCATGGAACCGGCCTCCGCACAGGTCAGCCTTGTATATGGCGAGCGGGAATCCGCGGCTGTTGAAATCGAGCTTCATAATTAACCATGTCAGTCCTCCTCACCTGCGACTCGCTGGGCAAATCGTTTGGATCGCGCACCGTGTTTACGGGCATTTCGCTCAGTCTGCACGATGACGACCGGCTCGGCATCATCGGTCCTAACGGCGCCGGTAAATCGACGTTCCTGCAGATTCTTGGTGGTGGCATGGACGCCGATTCCGGCACCGTCTCCGTGCGCAAAGGCGTACGGCTCTCGATGGTTGTGCAGGACCCCGTGTTCGATCCCGACCTGACGGCGCGCGAGATTATTACAGCCGGCGCGCGCGATCATGAGGATCGCGATATCGAGGTCTCGAAAATCATCAGCCGGGTCGGTTTTGAAGACGCCTCCGCGACTGCCGGAACGCTCTCGGGCGGGTGGCGCAAGCGGCTGGCGATTGCCGTTGCGCTGGCATCGGCGCCGGATGTTCTGCTGCTCGACGAGCCGACCAATCATCTGGATGTCGAGGGAATTCTCTGGCTGGAGAAGCTGGTCAATTCTTCCTCCTTCGCGTCGATCTTCATTACGCACGACCGGTACTTTCTGGAGAACGTGTCGTCGAGAGTCGCCGAGATCAATCGCGCTTATCCGCAGGGGCTTTTCACGGCTTCCGGGAATTACAGTAAGTTTCTCGAGAAGCGGGTGGAATTTCTTCGCGCCCAGCAGCGAGAGCAGGATGCGCTGGCCAACCTGGTGGATCGCGAAATTGAATGGCTGCGGCGCGGCGCCAAGGCCCGGACGTCGAAATCGAAGGCGCGGATTCAGGATGCGTTCGATCTGCAGGGCAAACTCGCCGATGTCACGGAGCGTAATCAGAAGGGCACGGCACTGGTCGATTTCTCCGCAACGGGTCGGCTGACGAAGCGGCTGATTACCTGCGAGGGCGTGGGCAAAACGCTGGGCGGGCGGCTGCTTTTCAGCAACGTGAGCTTCACGCTCGGACCCGGAACGACGATGGGCGTGCTGGGCTCGAACGGCAGCGGCAAGACCACTCTGCTGCGTCTGCTCGCCGACGAGATGGCGCCGGATACAGGGGAGATACGCAGGGCGGAAGGACTGCGCGTGGCTTATTTCGATCAGAACCGCGATCGGCTCGATCCCGATATGCCTCTGCGGCGGGCGCTGGCTCCCGAGGGTGACACGGTAATCTTTCGCGATCGGCCACAGCACGTGGCGGGATGGGCGGCGCGGTTTCTGTTTCGCCAGGAGCAATTGGAACTGCCTGTCGGACGGCTCTCCGGCGGCGAGCGCGCCCGCGTTCACATCGCTCGCCTGATGCTGCAGCCGGCGGATATTTTGCTGCTTGATGAGCCTACCAACGATCTGGATATTCCGACGCTCGAGGTTCTGGAAAGCAATCTCACCGACTTCCCCGGCGCGATTGTTCTGGTTACCCACGATCGTTATCTGCTCGACCGTTTGTCGACTGTGCTGATGGCCATGGATGGGCGTGGGCAGGTGGAGTTCTTCGCCGAGCTGGCTCAGTGGGAGCAGGCGAATGCGGCGAAAAAGGCGCCTCCGAAAGCGGTGGCGGGGACAGGCAAGAGCGCCCCTGTGCGCAAGAAGTTGTCGTGGACGGAAGCCCGCGAGTGGGAACAGATCGAGCAGGTTGTGGAACGTGCGGAGGAAGTGCTCGACCAGAAACGGAGTCAGTTGGAGTTGCCGGAGGTGGTCTCAGATCCGGTGCGCTTGACCGCCGCAGTGCATGAGATGGACTCCGCGCAGGCTGAGGTCGATCGGTTATACGCTCGGTGGGCGGAGCTTGAGGCCAAGCAGGCCTGAGTTGATGCGGCTTGCGGATTTCGATTACGAACTGCCGGCGGAGTTGATTGCTCAGGAGCCTTTGGCCGCGCGGGATGGGGCTCGGATGCTGGTTGTGCATCGGGATGAACAGCGTTGGGAGGATCGTTGGTTTCGCGAGTTGCCTGGTTTTCTTCACGCGGGCGATTGTTTGGTGGTTAACGATTCGCGAGTGCTGGCTTCCCGGCTGCGTGGACAGGCGGAAGCGCCTGTCCCACATGCCGAGGTAATGTTGATTGAGCCGGTATCTTCTGATGCTCGGGAGTGGCGGGCTTTGGTTCGGCCTGGACGGAAACTCCGGGTTGGCGACATCGTGCGATTCAGCGACGACTTCTCCGCTGAGATTATCGCCTCCGGCGCGCGTGGGGAACGAACGGTTCGCCTGACTGGCGGCGATGACGTTTATGCGGCGATTGACCGGCTTGGTCATATGCCTCTTCCTCCTTACATCAAGCGCGCCGATCGCGTGGAAGATCGCGAGCGGTATCAGACTGTCTTTGCTCGTGAGCGCGGATCTGTGGCGGCGCCGACCGCCGGCCTGCATTTCACCGGCGCCGTTATTGAGCACGTGCGAAAATCCGGCGCGTCGATCGCTCACGTGACTTTGCACGTCGGGCTCGGCACGTTTCAGCCGATTGACCGCGAGGACTTCGAGAATCATCAGCTGCACTACGAACGCTATTCGATTGCGGAAGAGTCGTGGCGTGAAATCGAAGCGGCGAAGCGTGTGATTGCGGTTGGAACTACCAGCGTGCGGACGATCGAAGCGGCCTCGGCCACAGGCCTTCGCAACGGATTGACCAACCTCTTCATTTATCCAGGCTATCGGTTCCAACGGGTGAATGCTATGCTCACCAATTTCCATCTGCCTCGCACCAGTTTGCTGCTTTTGGTCTGCGCTCTGGCCGGCACGGAGTTCGCGCTCGCCGCTTACCGGCATGCGGTTGAAGAACGCTACCGGTTCTTTTCGTATGGCGACTGCATGTTGATCCTGTAAAATGAAAGAAACCAAGTCATATGAGTCTCGAAGAACTGGAACGCGAATACTCGCCGCTCCGCGAACAGGCATCTGCCGTGCGGAGTTATCTTTGACGCCCCCAAAAAGAAGATAGAGCTCAACCGCATCGGTGAGCTGATTTCCGAGCCGAACTTCTGGTCCGATCCGGCGAAGAGCCAGAAGACGATGCAGGACCGCAAACGGCTTGAGGAAGCCATTGAGAACAACGAGCGCATTGCGTCGTTGACGGACGATCTCGACACCCTTTTCGAACTGGCGCGCGAAGGCGAGTCCGTGGAAGGCGAACTCGTTCCGGCGCTGAAGAATTATTCCGCACTGCTGACCAAGCTCGAAGATCAGATGCTGCTGGCGGGCGATAACGACTCGCTGCCCGCTATCATGACGATCCATCCGGGGGCGGGTGGGACGGAATCGCAGGACTGGGCGGAGATGCTGATGCGCATGTACCTGCGTTGGGCGGAGCGCAATAACTTCGGCATCGTCATCACGGACCGGCTGGAGGGTGAAGGCGCGGGAATCAAGTCCGTCACTTTTGAGGTCAACGGCCCTAACGCTTACGGCATGCTGCAATCGGAAATCGGCGTGCATCGGCTGGTGCGCATCTCGCCGTTCGATGCCAACGCCCGGCGCCATACTTCGTTTGCTTCGGTGTTCGTTTATCCGCAGATCGACGATGAGATCAAGATCGATATCAAGCTGGAAGATCTTCGCATCGACACGTTCCGCTCCGGCGGCGCGGGCGGGCAGCACGTCAATATGACGGATTCGGCGGTGCGGATTACCCACTTGCCGACTAATACCGTGGTGCAGTGCCAGAATGAGCGGTCGCAGCATAAGAATCGCGACAGCGCGATGAAGCAACTGCGCGCCAAGCTGTATGAGGCGGAGCTCGAGAAGAAGCGGGAGGAGTCGCGCAAGACCGAGGCTTCAAAGCTGGAGATTAATTTCGGAAGCCAGATTCGGAGTTATGTGCTGGCCCCGTATCGCATGATCAAAGATCATCGGACCAAGCTTTCGATCGGCGATGTGGACCGCGTTCTGGATGGCGATATGGAAGCGCTGATCCATGCTTATCTGGTTTGGCGGAAGACCGGTAAGACGGCCAACGATACGGGCGATGAGCTTCCGGATTAACAGGCCGATTACCAATCGGCCGCAGGTTGCCAACCAGGTTGGCAACCCGCCCCACGTGGTTGCGATTTTGAGTGATATGGCGCGCGAAATCGAGCGAGCGGCGGGGTTGCTTCGGTCGGGCGGGTTGGTCGCTTTCCCAACCGAAACGGTATATGGTCTGGGGGCTAACGCTCTCGACGCCCTGGCCGTGCGGCGGATCTTTGAGGTTAAGGGGCGGCCGTTCAGCAGCCCGGTCATCGTGCATGTCGCCGATGCCGGGATGGCTCGGGAACTGGCGCTTGTCTGGCCCGCGGAAGCCGAAGCGCTGGCCCAGCGTTTCTGGCCAGGTCCGTTGACCTTGATCGTTCCGAAGAAGGCCGAGATTCCCGATATCGTTACCGCGGGCCTGCCTGGCGCCGGCTTTCGCGTCCCGTCGCACCCTTTGGCGCTGGATCTGTTGCGGGCCGCCGGCATTCCCATTGCGGCACCCAGCGCGAACCGGTTTACGCAGCTTTCCCCGACCACGGCGGAACATGTTCGCCAGAGGCTGGGGGATGCGGTCGACATGATCCTCGATGGGGGCGATTGTACGGTGGGGATCGAGAGCACGGTCATTTCGTTCTGCGGCGAGATACCCCGGATATTGCGGCCTGGATTCATAACGCGGCCTCAGATTGAAGCGCTGATCGGTCCGGTCGAAGTGGGCGGCGGCGCAGAGTCTCCGGGGCAGCATCCCAGGCATTACAGCCCGCGGACGCGGATCGTTCTGGGCGATTCGCCGGGGACGGGGCGGGGTTTTCGTCTGGATGGGTCGAATATGCCGGACGATGCGGCGGCTTACGGGGCGCGGCTCTACCGTGTGCTTCACGAACTGGATGAGCACGGCTTCGACTGGATTGCCATCGAGCCGCCGCCTGACACGCCAGACTGGGCGGGAATTCGCGACCGCCTGCGCCGGGCTTCCTCCAGTTCGACCCCGGGAAGTTCGTCCTAAACGCACACGCCTCGTATATCGTCATAAAATAGAGACACCTTTATGTATTCCGACCTGAAGCGCCGGCGCAAGGCTGGTTTTTCGCTGATCGAACTCCTTATAGTCATTGCCATCATCCTCATTATTCTGGCGGTGGCATTGCCGAAACTGACCAAAGCGCGCACCTACGCTCAGGAAATGGCGGCCGTGAAGGCGATCACCACCATCCACACCGCGGAGACCCAGTATTATTCGCAATATGGCCAATATGCGACCTCGCTGACGCAACTGGGACCTCCCACCAGCGGCACGGCGGGCCCCAGCGGAGCGGAACTGATCGACCGCGATCTGGCCAGCGGCGAAAAAGGTGGGTTTAAGTTTAACCTTCAACCCACGGCCACGGGTTACGCGGTGGCGGCGGTCCCGCTGCAATTCGGCACGGCCGGTACGCACACCTATTTCTCCGACCAGAGCATGTCGATCCACCAGCACAATGGCCAGGAAGCGGCCACCGTGGCCGATCCTCTGATTGGCGAATCGCAGAAGGAACAGGCGGCTCCGGCGTCTGGTTCTCCAGCTCCGGCGCCAGCTCCGCAGCAGTGAGTCGATTGCCTATTGACAGGCCGCTCAATCCCGTGGACCGGCCCCTGAATATGGAGCAGCTTGTCCGATGTCTGGAACGACGGTTCGGGCAGGTGGATCTTTTGCCCAACGAGGGACTGACGAAACTTCTTGTGGATGGCCTGCCGCTGACTTTCCTCGATGCGGAGCGGCTTTGCCTGGGTGAGACCTCGATCGAGGAGCTGAGGAAAGCGCATTAGCAGGCCGGAAAGAGGGCAGATCGGAAATCTGCCCCACCAGCCTTGGTATATTTGACGCAGGCGTATGCGGCTGTTGCTGCTGATCATCGTTTTGGTCCCTGCTTTCGGTCAGTACTATCCGGGCATGGGCGTCGGCATCCCTATGCCGAACATCCACCTGCCGCAACGCAAACCCAAAGACACGCCGGGGAAGATTACCGTGGTGTCCCTCGACGGCACTCTGCGCAGCATCAGCGAAGTGGATGTGGTGGTACACACCAAGTCCGACAAGATGCTGCGATTTCTGGTGACTCCCGGCACCGAGTTCCGCAGCAAGGACGGCGGGAAGCCTCATCCCGGTGACCGCGTGACCATCGATGTCTTTCCCAACGATCCAGGAACGGCCGTGCATGTAATTCTGGACCACGCCGGCAACAGCTCGGAACGCGCGGCGGCCGAAGCGCATGTCGATGAAGCGCGCATTTCCACGCCGGATCCGGACGATTTCGGGCGCCCCCATTCCACCAACGGATCGGCCGAGAGTTCGCGCACAGTTTCCGATTTGGGAAGCAACGACACCGGACGCCCTACATTGCACCGGGAGGATTCGGGTCCGGATTCGAGTTCCGACGACGGACACCCTACGCTGCGGCGTCAGGATGCGCCGGATAGGAGTTCCAGCTCCGATGGCGGACGCCCCAGTCTGCATAGAGAAGACACCGGGACCAAGGCCGACGACCCGGTATCCTCGGCTTCCTCGGTGTCTTCCACGGATTCGGTGATCGACGATGCCCGCGATGCCGCCCGGTCGTTCAGTTCGGACCTTCCCAACTTTCTGGTCCAGCAGGTTACTACCCGCTATCAGGGATCGCGCTACGTGGACAACTGGAAGAGCGTGGATGTGGTGACGGCCGATGTCGCCTCCGTGAATGGTAAAGAAGATTACCGCAATATCAAGGTCAACGGGCGCCCCACGACGCGCCCGGAGGACACCGGGGCCTGGTCCACCGGCGAATTCCAGGTGACGCTGGATGACATCCTTTCGCCGATGACCGCGGCCGCGTTTAAACCTGATGGCGAAGATCGGCTCGGCAATCGCGCCGCGTTGGTTTACACGCTCAGCGTGGAGCAGCCGCACTCGCACTGGATCCTGATGTCGGAGAATGGCCGCCAGTACAAGCCGGCATACAGGGGCAGGATCTGGATCGATAAAGACACCCGGCGCGTGCTGCGCATCGAGCAACAGGCGCTCGGGCTGCCCCGCGATTTCGCCTACGATAAGGCGGAATCCATGGTGGAGTACGGCTACGTGAGCATTGAAGGCACACGATATCTGCTGCCGACCCAGAGCGTTAACATGTCGTGCAACACGGGCAGTTCAGGTTGCAGCCGGAACGTGATCGAGTTCCGCAATTACCGGAAATTCAGCGCCGATTCCAACATCACGTTTGACAAATAGCTCGGGGGCGCGCCGGGTTGGCGGCTCAGTGCGACGGAGGCGCGGGGGCCTTCTGGTGAAAGACCTTTTTGCGAATATCCGGCCAGAACTCCTTAAAGGTATACGACAGCGCGTCATATGCAACCTCCGTGGCCCAGACGCTGGCTGTATTTGAGATCGTCTTCTCCGAACGCGGATGATAACTGTAGGTGGAGATGGCGGCCGCCGTGGCGCTCCCTAAAACCTCCGAGAAATTGAACTGCGCGGAGCCCGAATCGCTCCGCGTAATCACAATCCGGCTGGCGGCGTAGCCCACGCGGTGCAGGAACGAGCCTTTACTTGACTGATAGAAGCGGGGATCCTGCTTGAGGATTGAGGGAAAGATCGCGCTGGTCATGAAATTTTCGGTGACGCCGTCGCCGAAATTAGTCGCGTAGCGTTTGCCATAGCCCTCCAAACCCTGGTGGTATGCCGGCTCGCTGTTGTTCAGTTGCCCAAGGCCGGAAACTCCCGCGATCCACACGAACTCCCCCCAGTCGAACGCGCCTCGCGCAACCGCTTTGAACTTTGCGCCTGCGGTGAGGGGAGGGACGTTGCTGGCATTCTCCAGCGTCAGAAAATTGGGGATCAGGTCGAACATGTGGTCGTTCGAGGTCGCGGCCTGAGGCTGCGGCACGACATTCTGAACCGGCGGCGCTGGCGGGGCGGCAGCCGGATCCGGCGTGGCCTGCTGCTGCGCGAAAGCCGAAAAGACCAGCGCGGGTGCAAGCAGAAGCAGCGCGCGGAGCGAAGAGATCAGTTGGGCTCGCCCCCGGCGCCGGATTGTCGAATGCGGACCGTTTTTTATGAACACGCTATGATTCCCCTCGACGTTAGATTGCCGCGCGGCCGACCAAGGTTCCCGATAATACATGAAATGATCCGCCCGAAGCTATATTCGTTATGATAATCGGAGCGCCTCGTTGGACCTGGATGTGCACGCTTTTGCTAACTCCCGCATTCAGGAGTACGCGTATCTACCAGAGGCCGAAAGCCCCCAGGGTAACAAGACGGATCGCCTGATGAAGCGATTAACCGGCTATGCGGACGGAGGCATGTTGAGCCGCATCTCAGACTGCCAGAATGCGTTCAATTGATATCCACGGTCACGGGATTCGCCGCCACGCCATCCACCGTAAGTTGCAAAGGCAGCAGCCCCTGTCCGATCAGTGAACGATCCAGCAGCACATTAACCTGATCGAGGCCCGGAAAGGTGCTTTGCGCGCCCGCATAAGTCACGTTCAGCGCAGTCGCGCCCAGCGTCGCCGACACTCCGGCAAGACTGCTGCGTCCCCTGATGCCGGTGCCGAACAGCACCAGATAAACACTGGTTGAGGATGTGCCAAGGTTGAGGGGAACGGCAGTGCAGACCGTCGGGGAACCGGTGCAGTTGAAGACCGGCAACACCTTTGGAGTGGCACCTTTGACATACGCAATGGCCGTTGCGGCGGCCACACCCATGCCGCTCGCATTGGCCGTGAAAAGCGACGGCGAAACCGGTGCGATGGTGGTGGCGAACCTGCCGTTGTTCCCGCTCAGATTTGCAATGGTGACAACAGCGCTGCCGGGCGCCAGACCCGCCGGAACCACGAAGTTGATCTGTGTCGGAGAGGCATAGTAAAGCGACGCCGGCAGCGTCGTTCCATTTACATCGGTCACCGTCACTGTCGCGCCTGCCAGAATCGTCGGAAGCGGCGACTTGCTCTGCGCCATAACCGTCGAGAAATTACTCCCAAATGCCGTCGTGTAGCCATTCGAGACAATCGGCACGGCGGCGTAGGAAGCCGCATTCACCACCGATTGAATGACCACCCCTCCCAAATAGACCGTGAACGTCTGCACCACCGGAGTGGCCGCGGCGTAGTTCGCATTACCCGCCTGCAAAGCCTGGACCGAGCACACGCCTACGCTCACCAGCGTTACCGTCGCGCCCGCCACTGTACACACCGGCAACCCGATGGCAGCGAAACTTACCGTAAGTCCCGAGGAAGCGGTGGCCGTAAGTGTCAATGGAGTGGTCCCGAATGCCTGGTCCGCAAGGGCAGCGAAGGTAATGGTCTGGCTGCCGGGCGTCACCGTGAAGTGCTCGCTCACCGTGGTGGCCGGCGCATAGTTGGTGTTACCCGTTTGCG
The DNA here is from genome assembly GCA_963719785.1 of Terriglobia bacterium. GTDB lineage: Bacteria > Acidobacteriota > Terriglobia > Bryobacterales > Bryobacteraceae > BOG-234. Next base: position 246,625 of record CAVRCX010000007.1, on the reverse strand, counting down.
AAGCCGCAATCGTGCACGTCCCGGCGCTCAGCAGAGTCACGGTGGATCCTGCGACCGTGCAAACCGCGGCGCTGGTTGTCGCGAAGCTGACGGGAAGGCCCGATGTTGCGGTGGCGCTCAGCATGAACGGCGCGGTCCCCAGTGCCTGGTTTGCGAGAACGCCGAACTTGATGGTCTGGCTTCCGGGCGTAACCGTGAAGCTCTGGTCGACGGGCGCGGCCGCGGCGTAATTACCGCTCCCCGCCTGATCCGCCTCGATGGTGCATGTGCCCGCCAGCACCAGCGAAACGGTCGCGGCGGACACCGTGCATACAGTGGAAGTAGTCGACGAGAAACTGACTGCAAGGCCCGACGAAGCGGTCGCGCTGACCGTAAATGGCGCCACGCCGAGTACCTTTCCGGGCAAGATGGCGAAAGCGATCGTCTGGCTTCCGGGCGTCACCATGAAGCTCTGGTTCACCTGCGCGGCGACTGCGTAATTGACGGTTCCGGGCTGCGAGGCCTGAATCGTGCAAGTGCCCGCGCTCGTCAGCGTGACAGTGGCCTTCGATACCGTGCAGGTGGAGGACGTTGTAGACACGAAGCTGATGGCGGCTCCGGACGAAGCGGTCGCGCTGACCGTAAATGGGGCCGTCCCGAATGCTCGGTCGGACAGAGCGGTGAACGTAATGGTCTGGACTCCGGGCGCTACTGTAAAGCCCTGACTCACCGCCGGGGCCGCCGCGAAACTGCTGTTGCCGGCCTGCGAGGCGCGAATCGTACACATTCCCGCCCCCGCCAATGTCACCGTGGTTCCCGACACCGTGCATACGGGCATTGTCGTCGAAGTGAAGGCCACCGGAAGTCCCGAAGTTGCCGTTGCGGCAACGGGAAACGGCGCCCCACCGAAGGTCTGAGCCGCCAATGCCGCAAAAGTGATGCTTTGGATCTGCGCGGTCACTGAGAAGTGTTGGCTCACCGCCAGGGCCGCCAGATAGTTCGCGTTGCCCGCCTGCGTAGCCTGCAGCGTGCAGGCGCCCACCAGCAGCAGAGTAACGGTAACGCCCGACACGGAACAGATCGACGCACTGGTGCTGGAGAGACTCACGGGCAAACCGGAAGACGCGGTTGCCACTGCCATGAACGGCGCAGTCCCGTCCGCCACATTAGGCAGGACAGGAAACGTGATGATCTGAGTCCCCTGCGTCACCAGGAAGCTTTGGCTTACCGATGTGGCCGCAAGGTAGTTGGCATTGCCCGGCTGAGAAGCCTGAATCCCGCAACTGCCCACACTCACCAGCGTTACCGTGGTCCCTACGACCGCGCAAACGGCAGGAGTCGTCGAAGCGAGAGCCACCGCCAGACCCGAAGACGCCGTCGCGACGATTACGAATGGAGCGATCCCGAACGCCTGCGTCATCAAAGTCCCGAACGCGATGGTCTGGCTACCCTGCGTGACCGTGATGGAAACGGTGTTGCTGCTCGAGGGGTTGCTGGCGGAATTGCCACCGTACAAGGCGGTCAACAAGTGAGTTCCCGCCGCCAAACCGGTGGCGGCGAACGTGTACGGAGTTGCCGTCTGCGCGGCGTTACCGATCGCCGTCCCACTGTCCATAAAGGTTGCCATGCCGGCCGGTGCGTTAAAGCCTCCGGACGGCAGCGTTACTTTCAGCGTCAGCGGAATAGAAGCTCCGTACGCAACGGTTAGACCGCCCGCGGTGGTCAACACTGAATTGGTAGTAGCTGCCGCACCCAGCAGCACGGTAACTCCGCTTCCACCTTCGTCGGTGATGGCGATATCCCCGCGCCCGTCGCCGTTAAAGTCCGCCGCCGCCACCGCGTAGGGGGTCGCGCCCGCCGCGAACGGACTGCCGGGCGCCGCCGTGAACCCGCCCCCTCCATTGCCCAGCAGAATCGTTACGGTGTTGTCGTTCAGATTGACGGTAACGATGTCTGGTCGCGCGTCTCCATTGATGTCCGCCACCACCACCGATTGCGGATTCATTCCCACCGTGATCGGGCTGCCCGACGCCGCCGAGAAACCACCCGACCCGTTGCCCAGAAGAACGGTTACGCTGTTACTCCCGGAGTTTGCGGTGACGATGTCCGGTTTACCGTCTCCATTCACGTCGGCCACGACCACCGATTGCGGGAAAAACCCGACCGGAGCGACCCCCGCTACGGCGAACTCGCCCGACCCGTTGCCGAGCAGAACTACGGCTGCATTCGCGGCGGTTGCGGTCACCAGATCCGGATTGCCGTCGCCATTGAAATCGGCCACCGCGATGGACCGGGGATTTGATCCCACCGCAATAGGACTGTGCGCGGCCGGCGTGAACCCGCCCGCTCCGTCGCCCAGCAGCACGGTCAAATTACGATCCCCATAGTTTGCAACAACCAGGTCCTGATTGCCGTCGCCGTTGAAGTCGCCGGCGGCCACGGAGAGCGGTTCGCTTCCCACGGCATAGGGGCTGCCGTTTGCCGCCATGAACCCGCCCGCTCCGTCGCCGAGCAGTACGGTTACATTGTTCCCACCAGTATTGGCGGATACGATGTCCGGAATGCCGTCACCGTTAAAATCGGCTACGGCTACGGAAACCGGATTCATTCCCGCTGGAAACGGACTCCCCGAGGCCGGTCTGAATCCGCCCGCTCCGTCGCCCAGCAACACGGTTACGGTGTTATCCGAGCTATTGGCCGTGACCAAATCCGGTGCGCCGTCGCCATTGAAATCCCCCGCGGTCACCGATTGCGGACTGGCTCCCACCATGAATGGGCTGGCAGCCGCTGGTCCGAGAGTCCCCGATGGCGCCGCCACGTTCAGAGTCACGCCGGTCGCCGCAGCGAAGAAATTCGGCGCGGTATACCGAACCATTCCCGTGTACACGCCAGCCACGAGTGAAGCCGTAGAAGCGGCCAAATGCACAATTGCCGAAGCGCCTGTTGGATTCGAAACTGGATTGAGCGTGAGCCACGGCTGATTCGATGAAATCGCGTAGGTGGATCCCGCAACCGGCGAACTCACGCTGACGGGAATGGAAGCGGTTGCCGTCTGTCCCACTACCCCATACAAGCTCAGCGAAGAGAATTCTACATTGAGTGCGGACAGCGTATTCAGCAGCAGCGTCACCGTATTGCCTCCGCTGTTGGCTACGGCGAGACCCGGCATGCCATTCCCATTGAAATCCCCCGCCGCAAGGGCAAACGGCTTCGACCCCGCCGGGAACGGGCTGCCGGTCGCCCCATTAAACCCTCCCAGGCCATTGCCGAAAAGCAGCGTGACCGTATTGCCGCCCGAATTAGCCGTGGCAAGGTCCGGAATGCCGTCGCCATTGAAGTCCGCCACCGCCACCGAGCAAGGTTTCAGCCCCACGGTGAAAGGACTGGCGGGCGCCGTAGTAAATCCGCCCGTTCCATCGCCGAGCAGCGCGGTCACCGTGTTATCGCCCGAATTGGCAACGAAGATATCAAGTTTGCCGTTGCCGTCCAGCTCCCCCAGCGCCACCGAGACGGGCGACGAGCCCACTGTGACCGCGCCACCGGGCGTCGCCGTGAATCCGCCTGCTCCGTTCCCCAGCAGCACGGTTACGCTGTTGTCACCGGAATTGACCACGACGATGTCGGGATTCCCGTCTCTGTTGAGATCCCCGATCGCCAGCGCTTGTGGATCGGTGCCGACGGCAATCGGGCTCCCCAGGGCCTCTGTGAAGCCACCCGCGCCGTTGCCCAGCAGAACCGCTATGGTGTTGTCGCCCGCATTGGCCGTGACGATATCGGCCTTGCCGTCGCCGTTGAAATCCCCCACCGCCACGAAAACAGGCATCGCTCCTACGGCCAAAGGACTGCCTGGCGCAGCACTGAAGTGGCCCAAACCGTTGCCCAGAAGGATGGTTACATTGCCGCTGCCCGAATTGGCCGTTACCAGATCCGCATTGCCGTCACCGTTGAAGTCGCCCGTGGCCACCGCCTGCGGATTGCTTCCCACCGCGAATGGACTACCGAGCGCAGCACCGAATCCGCCCGATCCACTACTCAGAAGAACGGTAATGTTGTTGGATGCCGAATTGGCCGTGACGAAATCAGCCTTGCCATCGCCGTTGAAGTCGCCGGCGGCCAGGGAATGGGGCATCGACCCCACCGTGAACTGGCTGCCTGTCGCCGCCGTGAACTGGGCGTCCGCTGCTGCTGTGGCCCCCAGCAGAAGAAGGACAATCTTCGCCGGATTCAGCATTCCAGTCATATGGTGGAAGCTGTCCCGCTTTTTTCTCCGGTTTCACGTTGTTTTTTTTGCGGCGCTGCGCTCGCTGGTATCTCTGCCAAAAACAATGGGCGAAGTTCGGCGAGGCCACCGAGTAGAGCATCACCGCCGACGGTTTCGATGTCGTCGAAAAGCAAACTCGAAGACCACCTGGAACTTCGCCCCTTCGCTACTCGAGGCGTTCGCTCAGCCTTTGTTATAGAAGAACCGCTCGTGGGTCACCTTGCCGTCCTTCCATTTGCGGACCGCTACTTGAGCCAGTTTCATGCGGTAGCCGTTCTTGAAAGTCACATCCATAAACCACTCGGAGAAGCTGGTGTCGCCATTCACGGCGCTCGCCAGTACTTTGCCTTCATGAAATTCCGCGAGCGAGGCGAAGAATTCCTCTTCGGCCTTGCGGTTCGCTTCTTTGCCGACGCGCGGCTCGTCTGAGTTCTCCTGCATCACTACATCGTCGGCGTAGTACTTCTCGAAAGCTTCGAGCGCCTTGCCGCTCAGGACCATGTCGTTCAGGGTCTGGTCCAGAGCTGCGGTATCGGGGGTTGTCGTAGTCATAAGTCTCCTCTGTTAAGTAGTTTCTCTTTTCCGGGGTTAGCAAACAGATCGCGAATCTGTTCGAGTTGATCGATCAGAGCGGACAGGCGCGGCTCACCGATTCCGCCCAAACGTGCGCGCAGCAGGTTCCGCAGAGGCTCGCAGATCCGCCCGAGCAGACCCGATCCTTCCTGAGTAATGCGCGTTTTCACCACGCGCCGGTCTTCTTTGCAGCGCTCCCGCGCGATCAGGCCGCGACTTTCCAGCCGGTCCAGCAGGCGCGTGATATCCGGATCGTGGCTGATCATCCGTTCGCCAATCTGCGAACACGTAGCGCCCGCGTCACCGGCGCCGCGAAGTATTCTCAGAACGTTGTATTGGGTAGGAGAGAGCTGATAATCGCGCATGAATTCAGCCATGATCTGTCCCAAGACCTCGGCCGTCCTCGCAATGTTGAGAACCGCCTCCTCCTCGACCAGATCGAACGGCTTGGTCTGCTTGATTTCAGTAATCAGCTTACCGGCCACAGTTCAATACTAATCGTTATAACGAATATCGTCAAGAGGAAAAATATAAGTCATCTTGACATCAAAAAAGGTAGGCATCATGATGTCTGTAGTGCGAACTACCCTCACGCTCGATGACGATTTGGCTGAACGCCTGGCGCAGCTGGCCAATGAAACGCGCCAACCATTTAAGGTTGTTGTCAACGAAACCTTGCGCCGCGGCTTGGCGGAACAAGCGCCGTTTGCGCCTCCGTTTGACTATCAACCGCACGCTGGACATCTGCGCGCCGGCATCGATGCCCGTCGTCTTAATGAACTCGCCTGGGAACTGGATGAAGAGCGCTTAGCGGCGCAGCCGGGTAAAGATGATCGTTCCCGATCTTAATCTGCTGATTTACGCATACGACTCGTCTTCGCCCTCCCACCCACGTGCTCGGAAGTGGTGGATTCAAACCCTTTCGGGAACCGAAGCAGTGGGTATTTCATGGATCGTCGCATTGGGCTTCATCCGTCTCTGGACCAACCCGCGCATATTCGCTGTTCCGATGACGGTGGACCTTGCCGCCACCCACGTCGAATCGTGGTTCCAGCGTCCCCTGGTGAGGCCCCTAAACCCCGGCGCACGCCACGCCGAGCTGGTGTTCGGCCTGCTTCGCGCCGAAGGGGCTGGAGGAAATCTGACCATGGACGCGCACCTGGCAGCGCTGGCTATCGAGGCGAATGCAACAGTGCATACTGCGGACACGGACTTTCTGCGCTTCGCCGGCGTCAGATGGATTAACCCACTGGATTGACGGAACTCAAACAGGCCTGCGAAACGCTTGATCCGCCAGACGTCAGCGTTTACCCTTAGAACTGACCTGCGGCTCACAGCCTGATCGACAAAAAGATAAGGGGGATTCTCGCTATGTCCGTCCGTTCGAATTGTGTTGCGGGACTCGTCGCCATTGCGCAGGTGCTGGCCGCCCAGACCGTTTCATCCCCGCCGGCGGCCGAAGATGTTTTTCGCGCCATTCGCGCCAACGATATAAATGCGCTGCGGCTCCTCATGGTGAATCGGGATGCGGTTCACACTCATGACAGGCTCAACGCGACTCCCCTGCACTACGCGGCGACCTACGGGAGCGCGGAAGCCGTACGTCTGCTTCTCCAGGCCGGCGCGGACGTAAACGCACGCAATAACGCAGATGCGACGCCGCTGATTTACGCCGCTTACGACCTTAAAAAGACCCGCCTGATTATGGATCGCGGAGCCGATGTCAATGCTCATGCGCACAACGGATTGACGCCTTTGATGGTGGCGTGCGCGGTTCATGGGAACGTCGCTACGGTTCGCTACCTGCTTGATAAAGGCGCGGACCCGAAGGCGGTCAGCGCGACCGGCGAGGATGCGCTGGAGAGAGCATCCCTGAAAGGCGATACGGAAATGATCCGGCTGTTGCTCGCGAGCGGCGCCGATGCCCGTCATGCGGACAAAGAGAACGAGACGGCGCTGCTGCAGGCGTTCGAATCGCCGGGTTCGGAAACCGGCAGGCTCCTTCTTGCAGCCGGCGCCGATGTCAACGCCGCCAATACATTTGCCGGCGCCGTGAAGAACGGGCCGATCGCATTGGTCCATCAGACGCCGCTCCAATTGGCGGCCTCCGGCGGCGATGCCGCCGCAATTGCACTCTTGCTCAAGGCCGGCGCTCACGTGGACGAGCCCGACGTAAGAAAGATGACGCCGCTGATGCTGGCGGTTGCCACCGACAATGCGGAACTGACAGCCGTCCGCGAATTGATCGCGGCGCGTGCGGATGTGAACGCCAGGGACGTCTATGGCGACTCCGTTCTCGACTGGGCTCTCAAGTTCCGGCAGCCTGCGATTGTTGCAGAGCTCGAAAAGGCCGGCGCGAAAACCAGCCGTCCGCCCTCGCCGGCGACGCATCCGGACTTCACCGCCGCGAACCCCGCCGATGCCATCGATCGCGCATCCGCCCTGCTGGCTAAGTCGGCGGATACGTTTTTCCCGGCGGGCGGCGGCTGCGTCGGATGCCATCATCAGCCGCTGGCGGCCAGCGCCTACGCTGCCATGCGCGATGCCGGGCTGCATCCCGAGGAGCGTCTGCAAAAGGTTTTTCGGAACGGCATGGTTCCTGAAGGTACCACTGAAATGGCGAATCTCCCATTCATGCTCTCCGCCGGCGGAGATTACGATCGGTTGTTGTACCAAATACTTGCAATGGCGGATTTGGGCGACCCCCCAGGCCCCAACACCGACGCAATCGTGCAATACCTTGCGGCACGTCAGGATCCATCCGGGGCCTGGATCTCTCTGAGCGGGCCGCGTCCGCCGCTCCAATCCAGTTCCATCCTGCGAACCGCCATGTCCATTCGCGCTCTGAAAACCTATCCTCTGCCGGCGCGACAGCGAGAGTTCGACGAGAGGATTGCACGCGCCCGAAAATGGCTGCTGGCCGCGCGCCCCGCCACAAATTACGAGAGGGCGTATCGGGTGATGGGACTGCACGCGGCCGGCGCTGCCGAATCGGACGTAGCCGCGGCCGGGAAAGATCTTCTCAAAGAGCAGAAGAGCAATGGGGGATGGTCGCAGAACGCCTGGCTCGAGCCGGACGCTTATGCTACAAGCGTCGCGCTCCGCTATTTGTGTGAGGCAGGCTTGCTCCGTCCTTCGGAAGCGGCGTTTACGCGCGGCAGGGACTATTTGCTGCGCACCCAGTTTCCCGACGGATCGTGGTACGTTGCCAGCCGCGCTCCCAAGCTCCAGCCCTATTTCGAAAGCGCGTTTCCGTACGGGCACGACCAATGGATCTCCGTTTCGGCGACGGCCTGGGCTGTGATTGCTCTCGCTCCCGCCGCCGCGCCGCAGACGCGCGTGAATACCGCGCAGATGACAAAAGAACCGCGTTGACGCCGACCTTGGCGGGGTTGTATCGAATGAATTGATGGAACCGGATCAGACCGGCGAACGCCATGTATACTGCTGGAATCGCAGTGTCGAAGATGCAGCGCCGGTCCGTCCAAATCGGCTTTTCCGTTTTCCCGCTCGCGGGCTTAGTCTGGGCAGCCGGCTTAGCCTGGGCAGCCCACGAGAGCAGTCCCGATCAGAACCGTGTCATCGAAGCCATGCTGCGCGCCGAAGCCGCCCGTTTCGAAAGCGTAGAGAGCTACACGCGCCTGCAGCACTACTCGGCCAGTGACGAGCGCTTCGGCCTGAAGGCCGAGATGCTGGCGCGCATTCACTACGACAAGGCCACCGGAAAGACGTTCGAAATCATCAGCCGCAGCGGATCGCCTCTCATTCAATCCCGCGTATTCGAGGCGCTGATTCAGGAAGAAGTCGACGTGAGCAAGGTGATGACGCATGAGGGTGGGCTTCTCTCGTCTCATAACTATTCGCTCCGCTTGACGGGCCGGAGAGAGTTCGCCGGACGGCAATGTTATCTTCTCGAATTAACTCCACTACGCCATGACAAGCACCTGATCCAGGGCCACGCCTGGGTGGATATGGAGGATTACGGCGTGGTGCACGTGGAAGGCCGCCCTGCCGAAAGCGTTTCCTTCTGGATCGGAAAACCGGTCGTAATTCAGGATTTTGACAAAATGTCCGGCTACTGGTTCGCCATCCGCAGGCATTCGTTCATGAACGGGCTCCTCACGGGGCAGTCGGAGCTGACGGTCGACTACAGCGACTATCAAATTCACCTGAAGCCCTCCGCAACCGCTCATTAAAGCTACGCGGAGCCGTTCTTTTTGCCGTTCAGCACTACCTTGACGCGTTCGGCCAGCGCCAGCGCGGTGTAAGGCTTCTGCAAAAATCCAGCCAGTTCATCGCCATTAAAGCGCCGTGTCGCCTCTGCCTCGTTGAAGCCGCTCGACAGCACCACCGGCACGGCCGGATTGATCCGCCTGAGATGATTCAGCGTCGACTCGCCGCTCATGACCGGCATGGTGAGGTCCAGAATCACGGCGTGGATCGCGGAACTCCTGTCCTCAAAAATCCCCACCGCCGACTCCCCATTCTCGGCTTCCACGACATCGTAACCATAGTGCTCGAGGGTGGCTCGCGCCATTTTGCGCACCATCTCCTCATCGTCCACGACCAGAATCGTGCCGGATCCGGCCGGGGCAGTCCGCGTCTTTGGAACCTCGGCCGGGAAGCGGCGGGACTGCTTCGGAGCGGCCGGGAACAGTACCTGGAAGGTGCTCCCCCGGCCGAGTCCGCTGTCGACCCTGATGGTTCCCTTGTGGGCGCGAATAATTCCCAGGACGGCTGAAAGGCCGAGGCCGCGCCCGGTAAATTTAGTCGTGAAGAACGGATCGAAAATCTTCGCTACGGTGGCTTCATCCATGCCGCATCCGTTGTCGGTCACTTTGAGAGAGACATACGAACCGGGTTGCAGGGCAGGCAGCCCGAAGGCGGGACGGGCATGAGATTCGTCCACGTCCTCGTGCGCCGTGACAATGGTGACCACGCCGGACTCCGCGTCGCAGGCTTCCGCCGCATTGATCGCCAGATTCATGAAGACCTGCTGTAGTTGGGCGGAATCTCCTTCGACCGATGGCAGCCCCTGGGCAAGTTCTGTACGGATCGCGACGCTGCCGGGCATCGAACTGCGAATCAATGGCATTAAATCCTGCACCAGAACCGAAACGTCGACTCTGGTAAGAACGAACCTGCCCTTGCCGGAATACGCCAGCATCTGGCGCGTCAGCGCGGCGGCTCTCTCGCTGGCTTTAATGGCGTTCACGATCATGCCGCGGGATGGGTCCGAAGCTGGCAGGGCGTCGAGCGCGAGACTTGCGTTGCCTAAAATCCCCACCAGCAGATTATTGAAATCGTGGGCAATGCCTCCCGCCAGCACGCCGAGGCTTTCGAGTTTCGCCGTTTCGCGGAGGCGTTCCTGGGTGGCTTCCATGGCTTGCCGATTGCGCACCTGTTCGGTGATATCGATCGCCAAAGTCATCACGCCCGCCACGGTACCGTCCGGCTCCCGCCAGGGGCAGAACACGCAATTGAGGAAAACGTCACTGGCCTGACTATCCCCGTCGCTGGGTCCCGAGGTGCGCACCTCCATCTGATGAATCGCCGCCGGTTGGCCCGACTGGTAAACCCGGTCGAGCAGCCCCAGATATTCATGCTCGGGGACAACCTCGGCGGCTGCGCGCCCCGTCACATCGCGCCCACCCAGCAGCTCTTTCGTCAGTGGATGAACCAGCTCGAAAATATGGCGCGGGCCTCGGTGAATATTGATCATAGCGGGCGCCTGCAGGAACAGGGAGTGCAGATGCGAGCGCTGCTGTTCCGCCTCCGCCCGCAGCCGTTCCTGCTCGCGCTCGGCCGTCCGGCGGCTGGTCACGTCGCGGAAGACGAGGACCACCCCGAGGATCTCTCCCGCGCCTGTTCGAATCGGCGCCCCGCTGTCGTCGATGGGAATCTCGCTCCCGTCTTTCCGCAGCAGAATTGCGCTGGTCTTAGAATCGACCACCTTGCCTTCAGCCAGCACCTGGCTGACCGGGCTCGCCACCGGCGTTCGCGTTTCTTCGTGCACGATGGGGAAAATCTCTTCCGCGGGCCTGCCTTGCGCATCTTCGCCGCGCCACCCGGTGAGCGATTCCGCGACTTTGTTCAGGAACGTGACCCTGCCCCGGCGATCCGTGACCAGAACGGCATCGGCGATGCTCGAGAGTGTAGTTTGCAGAAGGTCCCGCACTTCGGCGGTTTGCTTGCGTTCTTTATCGAGGTCGGCGATTAATTGTTCCCGCCGCTCCGTAGCTTTGCTGATGGTGATGGCGCCCAGTCCCAGCAGGACCAGCAAGGCCGCACTGCTGGTGATAGCGACCAGGTGCGAGCGGTCCGAATGAGCCCGCACGATAAGGGAACGGCCGTTGATGATGCCCCTTTCCTGTTGGTGAATTTCCCACACCGCCTGCCGGATCGAATCCATCATCGCTTTTCCGCGTCCGCTGCGCACGATGGCCAGGCTTCCTTCCAGATCGTTTTGTTTCCGCAGTTCGATGGTCTGACGCATTTCGTCGAGCTTGGCGGTTGTCAACGCTCTCAGATTCCGGACCAGGCCGTGCAGATATTCGTTCTGTGCGGTGGCGCGGTCGAGTATATCCAACACCGCCGGAATCTTTCGTAAGGCCGATTCATTGAGTTGAAGATGCGCCGGATCCCCGGTGAGAAGAAAGCCGCGCTGGCTCGTCTCCGCATCGGTGACTGCCAACAGCAGCGTGTTGGCATTTTCAAAGATTTCCCGGGACGCAAGCACCTCATCCCTGTTCGTCCTGTATTCGTACCAGTCGATACCGGAAAAGACGCCGATGGCGAGCAGCATGACCAGCGCGATCGCGATCGATATCAGTTCGCCACGGCGAAGGAAGAGGTGATTCACAGGTTTGGCCGGCTCAAAATTATTTTCTCACCCGGAGGCGCGCCGAAAAATGCCGAATCGTAGTACAAAAGAGACACGATGTTTCGATCCATCTCACTCCGCATATTCGCTCCGGTTCTCCTGATCGCGGTCGCTCTCACCGCCGCCGCGCAGACCCGCGATCCCATACTCGGTGAAGAGACAACCAAAGTCTCCGACCACGTCTGGGCCATCATGGGTTTCCCCAACATCGCGATCATAGTGGGCAATCGCGCCACGCTCGTCGTCGACACCGGTCTCGGCCCCCGCAATGGAGCCACGGTGGCGCGGGTGGCGGCCAAACTTTCCGGCAATACCAAACTTTTCCTGACCACCACGCACTTTCATCCGGAGCACGCGGGCGGCGAGCCCGGTTTTCCCGCCGGCGCCATTCTGATCCGCGATGCCGTCCAGCAGCAGGAGATGGTGGAACACGGCGCCGAGATGATCGACCGCTTCCGCAACATGTCGGCGCAGAATAAGGAACTGCTCGCGAACGTGAACCTGCGCACTCCGGATATTCTTTTCGACAATGAGGCGAAACTCGACCTCGGCGGGGTTACAGTGCGCTTGCTTTGGTACGGCCCCGCGCACACCAGGGGCGATGAGCTGATTTTCGTCGAACCCGACAGTACGCTGATCACAGGCGACGTGGTGCAGAACAAAGTCGTCCCCGCGATTGCCGGGGATGGGGGCACACCGGTCAGTTGGCTTGCCGTGCTCGACAAAATCACGCCTCTCAACCCGCGCCACATTCTGCCCGATCACAGCCCGCCCGGCGACGGATCGCTGATTGCCGACGAGAAGAATCTGATCGCCGACCTGCGCACGCGCGCTCTGGCATTGAAGAAAAAGGGCGTGTCCGCGGAGGACGCAGGCAAACAACTGACTGCCGAATTCAAGACCAAATATCCCGATTGGCCCAACATGGCTCCCGTGGCCAATTTCGTGCAGCGCATTTACGCCGAGTCCCGGTGAGAAGGCTACTGATTATAACGGCCCTGCTCGGCGGCGCCTGCAGTCACGCGCCGAAACCCGCGCCGAAGCCGGATCTGGTCGGCTGGCGGCCAGTCGGGACCTGGTCGGGCCACGGGGACGAACAGACCGATTCGTTTGAGATCGAGAGCGGAGAATTTCGCATTAAGTGGGTAGCGTCGAATGAGAAGCCCGCAGGTGCGGGGACGCTGAAACTCATCGCTCACAGCGCCGTCAGTGGACGCCCGCTGGTGGTGGCGCTCGAACAACATCGGGGCAACGGCCATGGCATCGCTATGGTGAATGACGACCCGCGTCCTTATTACGTAGTGATCGAATCGAAGAATGTCGATTGGACCATTACGGTTGAGGAAGCGGTGGTCGGCCAGCCGCGAGGCTCCGAATAAGCGGGCCGCGAATCACTCCCGCCGCCAGTCCTGCCGGGTTCGTCAGCAGATGTGCGCGCCGCGCGTCTCCACATACAACGCGTACACCGATTGGCTGGCTGCCATATACAGGCGATTGCGGTGTCTGCCACCGAAACACAGATTGGCGCAGGTCTCGGGCAACAGAATCATGCCGATCAGATCTCCGTTCGGCGCAAAGATGTGGATGCCGTCGTAGCCCGGCCCAACCCATCCGCAACCCGCCCAGATATTACCGTCCACGTCGGCGCGAATGCCGTCCGCAAGGCCGGTGCCTTTGCCCTTGATGGTGGTGTCGATGAAGAGTCGGCTGTTGGTCAGCTTCGTCCCGTTCACATCGTAAACGCGAACCGTGTTGGGCAGGCCCGGTTCATGAGTGGACCCGGTGTCGCAGATGTAAACCTTTTTGTAATCCGGCGAGAAGCAGATGCCGTTGGGTTTGTGCAGTTCGTCGGTAACCATGTCCATCTTCCTCGTTTGCGGGTCGATGCGATACACGGCCTCCTTGATCTCCATTTTGGCGGGATGCCCTTCGTAGATAGAGAGGATGCCATAGCCCGGGTCCGAGAACCAGATGCCGCCGTCCGGGTGCACCACGATGTCGTTAGGTGCGTTCAGAGGCTTGCCCTGCCACTGATCCGCCAGCACCGTGACGGATCCGTCCGGCTCGTAGCGGACCACGCGCCGCGTGTCGTGCTCGCAGCAAAGCTGGCGGCCCTGGTAATCGTAGGTATTGCCGTTGCTGTAATTCGAGGCGGGGCGATACACGCTGACGTGGCCGTCTTCCTCGACGCGCCGCAGTTGCCGGTTATTGGGGATATCGCTCCATACCAGGCACTGCGCATTGCCATCCCACGCCGGACCCTCAGCCCAGCGGCATCCCGTGAAAACGCGTTCCAGAGCGGAATTGTTTACACGGTATTTGAAGCGTTTCGGATCGAGGATGATGACGTCGGGATCGGGATAACCCACCGGCTCTTTTCCTGCCCAGTCGCGTTTTGTCTGCGCGGCCAGCGGCGCGAGCGCGGCGGCGGCCAGCGCGGATTTAAACAGGGTGCGGCGTGTCAGGATGTCGTTCCGACTCGGGATGTCGATCATTATTGTCTCCTCGAAAAGTATATCGCTCCATTGCGACGGAGCGCACAAAGCCGCTACAGCCTTTTGAAACTCCGTGCGTTCTTGCTTCGTCTTTCAGGCAGCGGAGAGTTGATAGTCCGCAAATGGTCACGCACCTGCAAGTAGCATGACCGTCGCAAAAAAGTCGCTTTGACGACTTCTTTTGCTATCTTGTCTCGCAACGAACTTAGAGGAGAATTCTGTCGTGAAAATCATTCGCATCACTTTACCTGCACTTATGGCACTTACCGCCGGAATCCAGTTAGCCAACGCACAGCAGTTCAATGCTTACTACAGCGTCGGTACCGCCATGGACAGTTCAAGCAATACACAAATAGACACGTTTGGAACAGGCAGTCCTTTCACTACTCCAAGACTGGGAGGGCTTTTCAGCGACTTCGGCGCCAGCGTCATGGTGAAACAATTCGGCGTCGGCGGCGACATCTCGTGGAGAGACACTCAGGGCGCCTACGCAGGTTTGAACTACCGGCCGATTTTCTATAACTTCGATGCCATCGTTCAGCCCGTGAAAACCAAGCACTTCGCCCCGGAACTCAGGCTCGGCCTGGGCGGAGTCCATATGGGTTATTCGTTGAATCAGACAGCCTGTAATTCTTTCACTGGCTGCTCCACCGAGACGCAGACCCTTGGCGGTTCCGAACACTTCCAGGTACATGCCGAAGTTGCAGCGCGCCTCTATGTGACTGACCACATATTCGTGCGACCCGCGGTAGAAGGGCATTGGGTGAACGACTTCTTTCAGTTCGGGAGTAACTGGGTTCCTCAGCTGAGCATCGGTGTGGGCTACAGCTTCGGCAGCAACGGCGAATAATCTTCAGAAAACAAGCGCAGTCCGAAGGCCTGCTCCACCTCGTTCTGGAATAGGCCTTCGGCCTGCCCTTTCATTGCTTGATAATCTGACCGTCGCGTTTGCGCAATTCGCCCCAGCCGCCGTTCAACGTCCCGCGCGGACCCCTGTTATCCGTAGTGAACGGATACTTGAGGGCAGCCTTCTCATCTACTTCAATTCCCCATCCAGGTTTAGTACTTGGCCACAGATAACCGTCCTCGAGTACAGGACAGCCGCTGAAAATCTCCCGCGTCCGATCGTTGAATCCGGAATATTCCTGTATCCCGAAGTTATAACTGACCACATCGAGGGTAACGTTGGCCATGTGACCGATGGGAGAGACATCGCCCGGACCGTGCCACGCTGTCTTGACTCCAAACTGTTCCCCCAGAATCGCGATCTTACGAGCGGGAGTAAAACCTCCTGCCTGCGAGACATGCACGCGAATGTAATCGATCAAACGTTCCGTTATCAGCGGCGTCCATTCATGTGGACTATTAAACAGTTCGCCCATCGCCATAGGTGTCGAACATTGTTGACGGATCTGTCGAAAATACGCAATGTCCTCGGGCGACAACGCGTCTTCCATGAAGAACAGATGATATTTTTCGGCTTCTTTGGCGAACATGACCGCCTGGTTAGGCGTTACCCGCTCATGCACGTCATGCAACAGATTCACTTCCTCGCCCAACTGCTTACGGCATTCCTCGAAGAGCTTCAACGCGCGCCGGATGTAAGGGAGCGGCTCAAAGACAAACCCATCATGGAGTCCCTTCACCATGGAAACGCCGCTGGCGCCTCCCGCCCCATAACCTTCATATCCAGGAGTATTCACCTGCACGCGTACATTGCGGAATCCCTGGGCCATGAACATCTTCGCCTGATCGACGCATTGCTGGATCTCACCGCCGGCCGCATGCGTGTAGGCGTCGGCAGCCTCTCGACACTTACCGCCGACCAATTGATAGACCGGCATATTCGCCTGCCTGCCCTTGATATCCCAGAGAGCCTGATCGATACCGCTGAGGGCGTTATTGAGAACCGGCCCATTTTTCCAGTACGAACTGTCGTAGCACAGCTGCCACGTGTCTTCGATCTTATCCACCGGATGATTCAGTAATAGCGGCTTGAGATAGCGTTCGACAGCGGGCTTAACCAGATCGGCGCGCTGCGTGAATGTCCCGCAGCCGTAGCCATAAAGGCCATCCTGATCGGTAAGTATCTTGACTACAGTGAGACGTACGCCGGCGGGAGCGGTCTCGATCACCTGAATGTCTTTGATTTTCGGCGCAGGTGTGCCGCGCACCGCTTTCTCGATCGCCTCTTGCGCCAGCTGTTCGCGTGGCGTCATGAGCCCGGCGAACCCCGCTGCGGCAATCGATTTCAGAACGTTACGGCGGTTCATGCTTTATGCCTTTTCTCTGTCCTCTACCATTGCCTTGAGGCGGCTCAGTTCGCGGTCGATGCGGCGGCTCCGGCTGACCAGCAGCAGCACGAACGCCGTGATGACGATAAATGCGGCCGTGTACCCGTAGAACAGATATGTAAGATTTGTAATGTCCATCTGGCCTCCCGATTCTATATCGCGTGCAACTCGCGGCGCAGCGAGTCGATTTCTCTCTGGCTGGTTTCCTGATGCAGACGGATCAGTACCAATGCCGTGCCGAAGAGCAGCAGCGCCAGCATACCCATGCCGAACGGGGCGTTATAAACCGCGGCCATCTTGCCGTTGCCGAGCACCGGGCTCGGATGATTGGTACGCACGTTGGGCAGCCGGATCGCCATCCAGACCATCGGCACGTCCGCGTAGGCGAAGATGGCTACGATGGACGACATGGTGGCGCGCTGCGTGGGCTCGGAGATAGCCGGCCGGATGATGAGATAGCCGAGATAGAGCACGAACTTCATGAGCTGTGTGGTGAGCCGCAAATCCCACGTCCACCACACGCCCCATTGATTTCGGCCCCAGACACTTCCCGTTACCAGATTCACCAGGATCAGCATGGTCGCGACTTCGATACATGAAACCGTGATCGAATCGTACAGGAAGTTCTTTTTGGCCAGAAACATAATGCTGGTGACGAGTGCAACGGTGTAAAAGATGTCCGCGACCAGATCGGCCGGCACATGAATGAAGATGATGCGGAAGATCATGCCTTGCAGCGCATCGTCCGGCAGCCCGGTGAAAATGACATGCAGGTTATAGATCATTACCAACGCGCCCAGCAGGGCCAGCAACCAGGTAGCTTTTTCACGCATAGTTATTCCTTAAACTATCAGAACAAAGTCGATCAGATACAGAGCGAGGGCCGTATAGATGGCGTCGAAGGCGATCAGCAGCCGGAACGAATCCCAGTTGTCGCCGCTCGAGGATTCTCCGCTGAACAACGCCGTCGTCAGTCCCATGGCGCCGAGCAGCAGCGGAATGATCATCGGATAGAGCAGCACGGGCAGCATCAGTTCGCGCACGCGTACGTTGACGGTGACCGCGCTGAAGGCTGTGCCGACGACGGTTATCCCCCAGGTGGCCAGCACAATTACGAGGGCCAGGGGACCTACGGAACCCGTCCATCGAATGTTGTAAAAGAGCCCGAAAACAGGCAGGCAGATCAGTTCCACGATGAGCAACAGAAAGAACGCAGCCACCGCTTTGCCCAGAAAGATGGCCCATCCCGGCGCCGGCGATGCGATCAGCACGTCGAGGCAGTCGTTAGGGAGTTCGCGCGCGAAGCCGCGGTTCACAATAAGCGCGCCGGCGAAGGAATAGACAAGCCACAACAGGCCGCCCGAGATAGCGTAGAACTCGTCCCGTTCGAGCGGAAACGCGAAGCTGAACAGCACCAGGATTACGACGGCGAACGATGCCGCGGCGTTGATCGATTCCTTGGTGCGAAGCTCGGTGCGAAGGTCCTTTTTAGCGATGGCGAAGGCTGCGCGGAAGCCTTGCTTCATGACGAGGTCTCTCCGTAGGTACGGTAGAGCCAGCCCGGATCGTGCAGCATTTCGGGGGTGCGCGGCCCGGCGTGCACGATTTTTCCGCGCTCGAGGAGAGCCACGTGGGTAGCCAGTTCCATCGCCTCGCGGATCTGGTGCGTCGACATCACGATGGTCGCGCCATCCGTCAGTGCGTGCTCGAGCAGCGCCTGCAGCACGGCGATGGCTTTGTCGTCGAGCGAGGTAAAGGGCTCGTCAAGCAGAAGGATCTTCGGATGGTGCAGGAAGGCGCGGGCGACCGCGAGGCGCTGCCGCATGCCGCGGGAAAACTCCCGTGCCATGCCGTCCTTAACGCGCTCGAGCCCCACCCGCGTGAGAGCCTGGATAGCCGCTTTGGCGGGATGAGCCAAGCCCTGCAACTGGCCGAACAGGATCAGATTCTCGAACGCCGAAAGGTCGTCGTAAACGCCGATGCCGTGTCCCAGATAGCCGATGGCGCCGTCGATCCGAACCTCGCCCTTCGTCGGCCGCGAAAGCTTCGCGAGGATGCGCAGCATGGTGGTCTTGCCGGCGCCGTTGCGCCCCAGCAGCGCGAGACACGATCCCTTCGCGACTTCCAGATCCACGCCGCGCAAAGCGGGGTAATCGCCGAAGTACTTCCAGACGCGATCAGCCGCGACCGCGTGCATTCGGCTTTTCCGTCTTTTGTGACGCGCTGTCCTCGGCGGTCTGCAGCGGATTCCCTTTCCGGTAGAGGATCACGAAACCGGCCGCCAGCATGCCGAGCACGCTGAGCAGCACCCATTTGACCGCCAGCATCTCAGTGATCGCGTCGGCGCTGCCGCTCGCCAGGCCGTAAAGCTTGGGCAGCGCCATGGCCAGCGCGGGGCTGCCGTTATTGGCGCTGTCCCCATTGTCGCCACCCGCGGCGCTGGCATCGTTCAACGTGCCCGTGCCTTCCACGCGGATATCAATATCTCCCTGCTTAACCCCATAAATAGTGGCCTTGGTGCGCGGCTCCTGGCCGAGATTCTGCAGGCTATCGCCTTTGAAATTCACCCCAACCGGCGCTACCAGCCGCGTCTCCGGGCTATTGGCCAGAATCGGTTCTTTAAACTCCCCCGGAACGTTGAAGGGCATAGCCCACTGCATATCGACGCGCGACTCGCCCGGCTTAATGGGAAAATCCAGCTTGAACGTGTTGGGCTTCGATCCCGGATCCGGCGCCTTGCGAATCGGCAGACCTCCCGGCGCGAGTGCGTTCACTTCCACCTTGCCGTTGGCCGCCGCGGGCAAAGCGAACTGCAGGGTGCCGTTGTCCGGATCGTTATACGTGGTCTTGCCATCGTTATTGAAAACGTAGCTTTCGCTCACCTGGAGATTGCCGTCGGACGAAGGCTCGAGCAGAATCATGTGCTGGGAGATCTTCGTATCCCCGGGGCGCTTCGACGATTCGAACACGGGAATCTCGACGCCCTGCGTCGGCGTGCCCGGGGGCAGCATCTTGTTGTACTGGACACCGGCGTAAACCGCCTGCAACAGCAGGGGACCCGCACCGCCGGCAGGGACTTCCTTCGTGATCTGAAATTTCCCCTGCGCGTCCGTCTTCACGCTGTCGATGAACTGCGGGCCCTGCGACGTGGGCTGGAAGAGAGTGACGGTTGCGCCCGCCGCCGGCTTGCCTGTGGTGGAGTTGGTGACGGTGCCATCGACGGCGGCCTGGGCGGTGAGGGCCAGGGCCAGGAATGCACAGGCGATAGCGCCTGTGCCACATTTAATCATGTGGTCGCCCCCATCGGCTTGCCGCATTCTCCGCAGAACTTCAGCGGCTTATCGAACTGCGCTCCGCAACTCGGGCAGGCGTTCTTCTTCGGTTTGGAGACGACCGGCGCGGGCGCGGCCACCGCCTGTCCCGGCTCTTTCTGTCCCAGTTGGGCTTTCAGCCGATCCGTTTCCTGCAGCACGCGCGCCAGTTCCTTCTGCAACTCGAGCTTGGTGGTCTGGTAGTCCTGATCGGAAAGCTTATTCAGCCGATACTCGAACTGCAGGTCGCGCAGGCCCTCATAGATAGCGGCTTTACGCTCGTCCAGATGACGGAACGGCGACACCGGAGCGGGGGTCGGGAGGTCTTTAAAACGGATGAGCAGAAGGAAGCCGATCATACCGGCTCCCAGCAGCGCTCCGAGGATGAGGCTTGGGTCCACGGTTTCTTAGTTTAGCTTTTCAGTGTCTTTTTCAATTTCATCGCGGTACTTCGCGAGCACGGGATCGTCGGCGACCGCATGCCCCGCCACCGCGGGTTTCAAATGTTTGGTACCGCGCATTTTCTTAACTACGAACCACAGCACCACGCCGCCCGCCGCCAGCGACAGATACGGCACCAGCCAGAAGAACGAGTTCGGATCGGCACGGAAAATACTCTTCCCGTACTCACTGACGAAGCTGGCAATGATGCTGGCGTCATCCATGCCGCTGCGCTGCATCTGGTAAATCTTCGTGCGCGCCGGCTTACAGAAATGGCACTGCCCCGAAGACATGTTGCAATTGATGTTTTCCTGGCAAGCGCCGCACTGGCACGCTATATGCGTACCCACGCGCTTCACCTGATCGCTTTCGATCTCCGATTCGGTCTGCGCCAGCGCAGCCGCCACCATTACCAACAGCAGGAAACTAAACTTCAGCCGGCGCATTTGCCTTGTCCGTAACTCCCACCACCTGGCCCACTACTTGAGTCCGTGGATACGACCGCGCCAACTTACTCGGCACCAGCGCGACCAGCGTACCGCCGATCAGCACCACCACGCCGATCCAGATCCATTCGACCAGGGGGAACACATATGCCTGCAGCGTCGCCTTGTTCCCGGTGTGCGCGGCGTAATTAATATAGAGGTCTTCGTTCAACCGGCTGCGCAAAGCCACGATCGCGGTCGCCTGCTGAGCCGCTTTATAGAATCGCCGGGTCGGCTCCAGCTGGCCAATATGTTTCCCGTTCTTCGAAACGTCGAGGATAGCCGTCTCCCATTGATAATTCGGCGTATCGCCGTCGGTGAGATCGAGGACCTTCAACGTATACGCGCCCACCTGCATGGAGTCGCCCTTATCCACTTCGCCCACGGAGGTCTGATTAAATGGATGCCCGCTGTAGCCAATAAACATCAGCACGATGCCCATGTGAACCAGATATCCGCCGTAGCGCCGCGTGTTGCGATGCGTCAGTTCGATCACCGCCGGGATAAAACCAATGTGGGTTTTCTCGTTGATGGCGTTGGCGCCGCGGAAGAACTCGAGAAAAATCGTCGCCGCTACAAAGAAGCACAGGCTGAGCGAAATAATCGAATACGGATAGCGCATGCCGCCGATCAATAACGCGGCCGCTACCGCCAGCGTGCCGATACCGGGCCACTGGAAGTTCTTACGCAGGCTGTCGATCGAAGTTCTGCGCCACGCAAACAGCGGACCCACGCCGGTCAGGAAGAGCAGGAAGATTCCGATCGGCACCATCAGCCGGTTAAACCATACGGCATCGAGGCTGATCTTTTCATTCGTAAGCTTTTCCGTAATCACCGGGAACAGCGTGCCCCACAGAACCGCGAAGCAACTGGCCAGCAGAATCAGATTGTTAAACAGAAAGCTCGATTCGCGAGAGACCACGCTTTCCAGTTCCGCATCGCTCTTCAGATAATCGAGGCGATCCAGAATCAGCCAGATGGTCGCGGCAATACCCAGCGCCAGGAAGACCACAAAAAACTTTCCAATAGGCGATTCCGCAAACGCGTGCACCGAACTGACCAGACCCGACCGCGTCAGGAACGTCCCAAATATGCAAAGGAAAAAAGTAGTAGCGATGAGGACCATGTTCCAGACCTTCATCATTCCCTTCTTCTCCTGCATCATCACGGAATGCAGAAATGCAGTGCCCGCGAACCACGGCAGGATCGAAGCGTTTTCCACCGGATCCCACATCCAGTAGCCACCCCATCCGAGCACGTGATAAGCCCATGCCGAGCCAAGCGCCACACCGGTGCTCTGGAACAGCCACGTGACCAGCGTCCAGCGGCGCGTAGTGTGAATCCAGCTATCGCCCGGCGCTTTGGTAATCAGCGATGCCATGGCGAATGCAAACGGCACCGCGAACCCGACATATCCAAGGTAGAGGAACGGCGGATGGATCACCATCGCCCAATACTGCAGCAGCGGATTCAGGCCCATGCCGTCGGCCACCGAGGTAACCACCTTATCCACGGCCAAAACCTGGAACGGATTCACCACGAAGGCATTCATGGTGAGGAAGAACAACTGAACCGTGGAAAGAATTGCGACCACCCAAGGCAGCAGGTTGCGATGATTCTTACGCGTAGTGAAGATCACCACCGCGCCGTAAGTCGAGAGCAGCCAGCTCCAGAAGAGCAGCGACCCTTCCTGTCCGCCCCACCATGCGGCGAACTTATAGAACGGCGGCATATCGCGATTGGTGTGCGATGCCACGTAGGCCATCCGGTAGTCGCTGGTCATCAGTGCATAGATCAGGATGCCGGAGGCGATCGATACACATACCCAAACGGCGAGCATGGCGCGCTCTCCGCTCAGAGTGAGGAAAGGTTTACGTTTCAGGCGCCCTGTCACGCTCGCGATAATCGCGTACAGCGAGATGCAGAAAGCCAACAGCAGGGCAAGAGCGCCTACGTTCTCCATATTTTTTGGACCCTCGGAACAACAATATTACAGACTGGACCGGTATGACGACTGAGCCGATGGGACGATCTTCTTCTGCAATCCGTCCGGAGCCATCCCCGGCTTCGGCGCGTACTTCGAGGCGCACTTGGCCTGCACCTCTTCGGCGCGGAAAACACCGTCCGCTTCGAGACGCCCGCCAGCCAGAGCCTGCGCGCCATCTTTGAAAGTATCGGGCAACGGATCGCGGCCCACATATTCGACCGGCAAAATCATGGTCTTCGAATTCGGTATTGCCGGATCGGCCGCCTGCACCAGATTGAACCGCACCACTCCCGAGGCGCGAACGATCGATTGGCTCTGCACATCGCCGCCCACGCGCACACGCCGCGTGGATGCCTCCGCTCCCAGTTTCCTGAGTTCGGGAATTGTGACGTAATACGTCTTGGAACCGGAGACGCTTGCCGTGGCGAGCCACAGGAGCGAGCCGATGATGATCGCCATCAGGACCGCGAACTTACCGTATTTTTTCATGGTGCCTCTGAACTTTCATTATAACGCTCAGTGAATCCCCGTACTGCTTCCGTTACAAGTGGCACAGGAGACACGCCCCTTGCGACTCGCCTCCCGAGAACGCGACCTCATACAACTGGCCCTCTGGGCGCTGCCTTGCTACCAAAAGCGTCGCCGCGCCATTGCTCATTCGATAAGCGATAGCAGCAACCAGCGTTCCACGCACACGAATCAGCCGAGCGCCCATCAGCCGAGCCGCCCCGGGATGCGCTACGGGGATGTCTACGTCAATGTTTCCTTTGGACTTAACCCAGTTTCGAATCTCTGCCGGATCGTCCGACCAGAAGTCGCAAGCCAGCGAGGACTCGGCTAACGATCTCAGTTCCTGCCCGGTCAACTGCGTGATATCGCGCATGTTCCGGAATAGCGCGCCGCAAGCGAAGAGCAGCATAAATGCGACCGCCGGCCATAACACCCAGCCTCCTGTCGCCACTCGCTTTTTTACTGGCCGCGTCTGGATCGCGGTCCATGCCGTGTGCGAGAGCGACGCAGGCGCAGTCACGGGACTCAACTGGCGAGTCAGTTCCATTTCGAGCCACGGCCTTAAATCAGACACAATTCCTCCCCGCTAGACGAAGCAGCCGCTTCTCCAGCGCCTTATGAATCCGGTTCAGGCGCGATCCGATGGTTCCGGACGAACAACCCATAATCTCGCCAAGCTCCTCATAGGAAAGCCCTTGCGTGTAGCGCAGGACAATCAGCATGCGTTCTTCCGGAGGCAGTCCGGCGACTACCGAGCGCAGGCGGCTGCTCATTTCGGCGCGCATCACATCGTCGAGTGCGCTCGTACCCGGCGCCTGGATCAGGTCGAGAAACCCATCGAGTAAAGGCGTCAGACGGCGCGTTTTCCGCTTCTGATCGAAGCAGCTGTTGACGATGAGGCGGTAGAGCCATGAGTCGAAACTGGAGTCGCCGCGGAAACTGCCGATGCCGGCAAACAGCTTCAGGAACGTCTCCTGCGCGATGTCCTGAGCGACGGTCGGATCCCCGCTGTAGCGAAGCGCGATAGTGTAAACCTTGTCTTTGTAACGCTCGAAGAGGGCGCGGAAGGCATCGGACTCGCCGCGCCGACAGCCTTCGATGACCTCTCTATCGGTTTCTTCCAGCACCATCCGCCAGATCCGCTCTCTTTAGAATTAGACGCGGCCGCCGGCGGGAATCTTCCATAATTTTCGATTTCGATTTCAGGCGAAGTCCCTACACTGGTAGACATGTTGGCCATTCCGGAATTTCAGCGAATCACCGTGGAACCCGGCAAGTGCGGGGGCAAGCTATGCATCCGCGGCATGCGCATCACTGTCCGAAGAGTGATCGAGATTCTCGCCACCTTCCGCGACCAGGAGGAACTCTTCCGGGAATACCCGTTCCTTGAGGAGGAAGATCTTCAGCAGGCGCTCTGTTACGCGGCGGCAACCATGGATGATGAGGTTGGATACTTAAATCTGGTCGCGTGAAGAGGTGCCGGTCGACCAAGCCAGGCCCTCGGTTACTGAAGAACTTTAAATTCCGCGAATCGGTGGTATCCGGGGACCTTACCGTCTCTTTTTCACGAGCTTCGATTGTGCTGAACCGCCGTACGTTCATGTTGAACTGGATTACAAAACCTGCAAGTTCTGGCTCGACCCGCTCCAGGTCGCTCGCAGCTACGGCTTCAGCGCCCGCGAACTGAACAGGATTCGCCGACTGATTGGAACTCATTTGACTGTTATTCTTGAAGCGTG
Organism: Terriglobia bacterium; assembly: GCA_963719785.1. GTDB lineage: Bacteria > Acidobacteriota > Terriglobia > Bryobacterales > Bryobacteraceae > BOG-234. Next base: position 221,667 of record CAVRCX010000007.1, on the reverse strand, counting down.
GCACGAGCATTGTGACTAACCCCGCTGATCCTCGCATCCAGAAGGTCCGAGTCACACGGGACCAGATCGTCGTCCACCTCGTCGACGGCCGGGTTATCGGCGTCCCGCTTGCCTGGTCGTGGAGACTGTCCGAAGCCACCCCCGCCGAACGAGCAAACTTTCGCATCGTCGGTTCCGGCCAGGGTGTCCATTGGCCAGACGTCGACGAGGACCTCAGCGTGGAGGGGTTCCTCTACGGGACCCCTGCCCCACGCCCGGGGCTCGGTTCCAGCACATCAAGCCCGCGGCTTCCGAAGGCATCGCAGGGCGCAGAGAAACAGCACCTGCACTAACTCCGGCCCTCACCGCCGTGGCGAATACCCCCGAACCGTTCGCTCAATCTCCTGCAAAAGCTCCTCATGCGAAAAGCTGCCTTTGCGGAGAATGCGCTCGATATTCCCATTCAGCCGCGCACGATCTTCCTGCGTCAAATCCTTGGCCGTCACCACCACCACCGGAATCTCCCGCCATGCCGGATTCCGTCTGATCTCGACCGCGAACTCGAATCCGTCCATAACGGGCATCATCAGATCCAGCAGAATCAGCGCCGGAACCTGTTCATTAAGCTGCGCCAATGCCTGCGCGCCGTCCCGCGCCTCCGCCACGCTCCAGCCCTCCTTCTTAAGGAACTGGACCACCCACCCCCGCGCAATATCATCGTCATCCACCACCAGCGCGGTACACGGCGGAATCGGACAGGCATACTTGCGCAATAACGACGCCAGCCTTTCCCGCGCAACCGGCTTCGTCAGGTAATCCGCCGCGCCCAGCGCGTACCCCAGATTCCGGTTATCCACCATGGTCAGCATCACCACGGGAACGTCGTGCAGTTGCGGATTCGATTTCAACTGGCTGAGCACGGTCCAGCCGTCCATCCCCGGCATCATCACATCCAGCGTGATCAACGTCGGACGAATTTCGGCGGCCAGCCGCAGGCCCGCGTCACCATCCGGGGCAGTCACCGCGTGGAAGCCCTCCTTCACCACCAGCCGCTCGATCAGATTGCGCGCCGTGGGGTCGTCGTCGATAATCAGCACCGTCCCGCGCCCTCCGCTGCCTCGCGGTTGCGCGCACGCTTTTGCCTCGGGCCGGCCTTCCGTTGCGGCGCTCTCGATGCGGCGCGGCAGACGAATCGTGAAGACCGCGCCTTCGCCCAACTTGCTCTCCACCTCCACGTCGCCACCCATCATGCGGCAAAAACGCCGGGTCAGCGCCAGACCCAGCCCGGTGCCGCCGTAGCGCCGGCTGGTGGCTCCATCGGCCTGCTGAAATGCCTGGAAAAGCTTCTGGAGTTGTTCCTCGCTCAGGCCGATGCCCGTATCCGCAACGCGAAATACGATCCAGTCCCGCCCTTCCGCTTCCACCTGCAGGGCGACCTTGCCGTCCTTCGTGAACTTGGCGGCATTCGATAACAGATTGAACAGGCACTGCCGGACCTTGGTGAGATCCGATTGCATCTCGCCGATCCCCGGCGCCACATTGGTTTCGAGAACGTTCCCGCTCTTGTCAATTAATGGCCGAACGACATTCAGCGCTTCCTCGATCATCGCTTCAATGGAGAACGTTTCGGCGAAAATCTCCATCTTGCCGGCCTCCACTTTCGACAGGTCCAGAATGTCGTTGATCAAAGAAAGCAGATGATTACCCGCGCTTTGGATCTTTTTCAAGTCGGGCGCCAGGGTGGCCGCGCCCAGCTCTTCCACCTCTTCCTGCAACATCTCGCTGTACCCGATGATGGCGTTCAATGGCGTGCGCAGTTCATGGCTCATGCTGGCGAGAAATTCGCTCTTGGCCCGATTCGCCGCCTCCGCCGCATCCTTCGCCTGACGAAGTTCGGCTTCCGCGCGCTTGCGTTGTGTGATGTCGCGGACCGTCGCCGTGAACATTACCGGGCCCGGGGCCGGAATACGGTTCACCGCCAGTTCCACCGGGAATTCGCTGCCATCCGCCCGCAGCCCGCTGATTTCCAGACGATTGCCCAGCACCACCGCGGCGCCCGTAGCCAGATACCGAGCCATCCCCCGATAGTGCCTCTCGCGCAATTCCAGGGGAATAATGAGTTCCGGCATAGAACGGCCCAGCACTTCCTCGCGGCGCCGTCCGAATATCGCTTCGGCCGCCGGATTGAACTCGACGATCCTGCTTTGCGCATCCATCGTGACGATTCCATCCAGCGCCGTTTCGAGCATGGCGGTCTTGCGCGCCTCGCTGATGCTGAGCGCCGTTTCACTGCGCTTGCGCTCGATGCCGACCGCGATGCTGTTGGCGATAGCTGCCAGCGCCTTCATGGTTTCCGCGCCCAGATGCTGCCGCGCAAACAGCGCAACAACGCCGATCAAATGCTTTTCGACAATCAGCGGATAACCCGCAAATGCCACCATCCGCTCGCGCAGCGCCCATGCGTGGTCGCCGACGCGCGGGTCGTTGAGAACGTCGTTCGTCAGATGCGGCAGGCGTTCCTCCGCGATCAGACCGATCTTGAATTTGCCCACCGGCACGCGCGCATGCGGGCCATCCAGATGCGTGTAGATCCCCGCGCTGGCCTGCAATTCAAGCGTGGTCTTATCTTCCGAAATCGTCCAGATACGCGCGAAGGCCGCGTTCAGATGAAACACGATGGCCTCAGTGAACAGACGCAGCGTTTCGGCAAGCGAGGAGCCTTCCGTCAGCGCCACCCCGATCGCCGCGGTGAGTTCGGAAATGCGCGCCCGTTCCTCCAGCAACGCTTCCGCCGCCCGCCGCGCCGTCACATCGACACAGGCGCCCGCCATATAGGAAGGAAGGCCGTTGTCGTCGGTGAAAGTCCTGCCGCGGCCGAAGATCCAGCGCGTACTCTGGTCCTCGCACACCACGCGGAATTCCATTTGAAAATCGGTGCCTTCGGTCGCGCACTCCCGGAACAGCCCGGCCACGGCGTGCCGGTAATCGGCATGAACCGTAGAGAGAAATGTATCCGCATTTCCCGCATGCAGGCCCGAAGGAAGGCCGAGCAGGCGCCCCAGGCTCACATCCCAGTCGATCCAGTCGGCGCGAATGTTCCAGTGGAAAGTGCCTGCGCGGGAGGCATCGAGCGCGGTTCGAAAGCGCTCTTCAATCTGCTTCCGGCGGGCTATGTCGAGTGTGATGCCTTCCATTCGAACCGGATCGCCCGCATCGCTATAAGATGCATGGGCAATGGTGCGTACCCAGCGGGGCCGCGCGGGATCGGCGATCACCCGAAAATCCGTGTCGCACTGCATTCTGCCCGCGATTGCGGCGTCCAAAGCCTGGCGCAGGCGAGGGCGATCCTCGGGATCTATATAGGTGTAGAAATCTTCCATGCGGTGAACGGTATGAGGCGTCAATCCGAAATGCATGCCCGCCTTTGCATCGAAGCGCAGCTCACCCGAACCGATATCGTGAGACCAGGCTCCCACATCGATGTTCCTGAGCAATGATTCCAGGGGAAAGATGTCGGCGGTCTCGGTCACTGCAACGATTGTTTACTCAACCGATCCCGACGTTGCAAAACGCACGGGGTGGATTCCGCACACTTTCCCCGCCGCTCTTAGCGCCTCGATCGCGTTCGCGCCGTCATCCCGATGCCCAGCACGAGGGCCACCAAGAAAACCTGTACGCCGATAATCGCCGACTCCGTGGGATGGAGCCACCGATCGACCCAGGGATCGGTAATCACCATCTCCCCTGCCACGCGCCCCAGGATCGCCGCGCCCAGCCACAGCACCGCCGGGTATCGGTCCATGATCCGCGCCAGCAGGCTGCTGGTAAAAACCACGAACGATATGCTCAGCCCCAGCCCCACGATCAACAGCCACAGATTACCCTTCGATGCCGCCGCCACCGCCAGAATATTGTCCAGCGACATAGTCACGTCCGCCATCAGAATCATCCAGATCGCCTGAGCTGTGCTGCGCGCCTGATATTTGGTTTCCTGATCGGCCGCCGCCTCGGTGAGAAGCTTCACGGCGATCCAGAGAATCAGCACGCCGCCGGTCAGCTTGATGAAGGCGATTTCCAGAATGCGGGCGGCCCAGAACGTCAGCGCGATGCGGAGCACTACAGCGCCGCCCGCTCCCACCATGATTCCGATGCGGCGCTTCGATTCCGGCAGCGACCTGACTGCCATCGCGATGACGACGGCATTATCGCCCGCCAGCAGGATGTCAATCAGGATGATTGAAACCAGGTCGAAGAGAAAACTGCCGCTCAGGTGTCCCATCGGTGGGGGCAATGCCAGTTATAGCAGGCGCGACGGTCAGGGCCGTTCCGCGCCGCGCAGCCTGAACATCACCCGCAACTCCCGCCGCCAACCCGCCGCCAGGCCCACCCGCATGATATCGATTTCCGGCGAAAGGTAGCTCAGCACCGCCTCGCTGGTCGAATGAAATTCCAATGCGGGCGCCACCAGAACGATTCTGGGCGCGTCCATGCGAACCGTAACTCCGGGGAAGTATCCGAGCCGCGCAAAATCGCCCGCTGCCAGGTGCTTGCGCACGCGCAGCCAGTAATCGATGGCCTGGAACGGCAGCTGAATATCGGCCATCACTTTCAGTTCAATTACCGCCAGGCGCCCTGTGTGGTCGACCGCGAGCAGATCGATGATACCCTCGCCCGCGCCGTCGAAGATCGGCACCTGTCCGTAAATCGGCGCCCGCAGCAGCGACGCATCCACCACCTGCGGATTGGCGCGTACCTGCGATTCCAGCCAGCCCTCCGGATACTGCGCATAAAGAGGATGCCGGTGGTCTTCGGCGGACGCGCAGCGCACACGCGTCACCTCGCGTGCCATGGCCATGACGGCCTCCATGGAGCAGCGCTTGCGCCGGCCAATTCCGCACGACAGCTTACCTCCCGGCTTACCTCCCGACCACCGAGCAAACTCCAGTCCGCGCACCTGCAGACTGATCGACCCGTCGCTTTGATCCACACGATCCACTCCGGCCAGGTCCGGAAACGCCGGTGGTTCCGCGTTGGGCGTCGCAGCCCTCCGGCACGGAGGAAGAGTCGAATCGATATTACCCGCGTCCGCGAAATCCACCGCCCCGGCGCGGTCGCGTTCGTCAAAGACGAATAACGCACACTCCGCAGCCGTGCGATCGATCAGCGCGGCGCGAAACGCCACCTCCTGTTCCCGGTGAATCGGAGCATAGAGCAGCAACCGCCGGATCGCCAGTGAGCCCTCTCTATGCCGCAGATAGTCGAGCCAGATCAGCCCCGACCCAACCATACCAGCGCAGTCTTCTGTATGCGGCGGCGCCGCCATTGCCGCCATCCCCGCCGAACCGAGGCGCAGAAACGCCCGCACATATGTCGGCGTCAGGCTCTGTTCCAGATTGGGCTCGGAGCTAACGTCTTCTATCCGCCACCGCGGATATTCGCGCGCCAGCATCAGCCGGAATCTATCGCGGAATGCGATGCGCGAGGTCTTCCGTTGCAACTCCAGCCCCAGCGGCGCCGCCAGATCGGCAATCTGCATTTCTCCCGGGATCTTCGGGAAGCGTTCCGTAAGCAGCGCCAGCCGATCCCGCCGCTGCTCACCCAGGCCGACAATCCTGCGCACCAGATTGCGTTGCGCGTCCCACGCCTGCAGGACCACCCGGCCGTTCCACTCCGAAATGTTCCATTGCTCGGGGATCAGCGGCAGCGGCTCTTCACCGGCATCGAGCAGGGCAGGCTGCGCTGCTCCAGCCACGAAGCGTTCCACCACGCTGCGCAGCTCCGCTGCATTGGACAATTGCCTTCAATGTAGCAGGGGCGGCGAGCGATCCTTCTACCTCGGCGGATAAAACGGGAATACGAGCAATGGCGTCCAGGAGTGTTAAACTACACAGATATAAAATTCGGCAGTCAGAAAGATGCGCTGACCGATCGTTTACGGAGGCTTAAATGGGACTGCGGAGAATATTTTGGCTGGCGGCTGCCACCGCGTTCGGGGCTACCCTGGCTTGCGCCAGCGGCGTCACCTTTGTTTGCAACACGACGAAAGTAATGGGCGTGATGGTCTACGACCCCGACACATACGCCTCCGGTACCTGCGCCTACCTGAACAGCACGGTTGCCGGGTATTACGACGACACGTTTAGTAACGCCAATGCCCTCATTTACGTTCAGATGGGCGATACAGGGCTTGGCGAGAGCACAACCGGCTTCTATAACGATGTCACCTACACGACTTATCTCGATGCTCTTCAGGCTGAAGGCGGTCCGGGGGTTGTCCGCAGCGACGCCGTCGCCAGCTTGCCCGGCACCGAGCCGGCGCTCTACAACGGTGGAGACATCGAGATCACCAGTGCCCTCGGCAAAGCTCTCAACATCAGCGGCATGGTAGGCACAACCGCAGACGGGAACAAGTGCTTCACTCCCGGCACGGGAACCTGTTACAACGGCATCATCACCATAACGACTCCGGCTAACCTCACTTCCGAGACTGGCGGGACCCAGGGCTTATACTGGGACCAAAATGGGGGGACGATTCCCGGAAACGACTACGATTTCTACAGCGTAGTGGAACACGAAACCGACGAAGTCCTCGGAACGGCCTCCTGCATCGGCACCACCAGCGGCTCGCTGGTCGACGATTGCGGCGGCAGTATCGCCTCGGCGGTCGATCTGTTCCGTTACAACAGCAGTGGAAACCGCGTGTTTATCGACGGTACCGCCGGCGCTTTTTTCGCGTACAACGGAGTGAATGGGACAGGGGCAACCAATGGGGTGCCTACCGGCGCCGTCTATAACACCCTCGCCAACGGCGACGACTACGCCGATTTCTCCGACAGCTGCCTGGATGTTCAGGATGCCACCGGTTGTCTCGGTCAAGCCCTGAATATCACCACTGACGGAGGCGGGGAAATAAATATACTGGACGCCGTTGGATACAACCTGGTAACCCCCGAACCCGGCACCCTGGCGTTGTTCGGGGCGGGGTTTGCGGTACTGACTTTGTACCGGCGCCGCCGCACTTAAGAGCCACGCTCGATACGCATCGGGAGTAAACTGAACTCCTGATGCTGCACTCTAAGGCACTCCGCGCCACTATACTCCTTGTAATCAGTCTGCCGCTCTTCGCGCAAAAACCCTTCGACCTCCTGCTCAAAAACGGCCACGTCGTCGATGCCAAAAATAACCTCGACGCCGTCCGCGATGTCGCCATTAAAGACCATCGCATCGCCGCCGTCGCCGCCAACATTCCAGCCGACCAGGCGGGGAAGGTTATCGACGTCAAAGGTCTTTACGTGACTCCGGGGCTGGTTGACATCCATGTCCATGCCTACGCCGGCACGGGTGAGCGCGGTTCCTATGCGGGCGATCTCAGCCTCTACCCCGACGGTTACACCCTGCGCAGCGGCGTCACCACCGTGGCCGACGCCGGGAGTTCCGGCTGGCGCAGTTTCCCGGACTTCAAAGATCGCGTCATCGATCGCTCCACAACACGGGTTCTGGCTTTCCTCAATATTGTCGGCAACGGCATGCGGGGTGGGGCCATCGAACAGAACCTCGGCGACATGGACGCGGTGGCTACGGCCAATCGCGCCAAACAATATCCCGGCTTGATTATCGGCATCAAGACTGCCCATTACGCGGGCCCCGAATGGACCCCCGTGGAGCGCGCGGTCGAGGCGGGAACGCTCGCCAACATCCCCGTGATGGTGGATTTCGGCACCTTCCGCCCCGAGCGCCCCTATCAGGATCTGGTCCTCAAAAAGCTGCGCCCCGGCGATATCTCCACACACATGTACATCGGCTCCGTACCCATGCTGGACGATCACCAGAAGCTCCTCCCCTATCTGGCCGAAGCCCGCAAGCGCGGTGTCATCTTCGACGTCGGCCACGGCGGCGGAAGCTTCCTCTTCCGCCAGGCAGCCCCCGCAATCGAGCAAGGCTGGATCCCGGATTCTATCTCGACCGATCTACATGTCACGAGCATGAACGGCGGCATGAAAGACATCCTCAACCTCATGTCGAAGTTCCTCAACATGGGCCAGTCGATCCAGTCGGTCATCGCCGAAACTACATGGCATCCCGCCCGCGAAATAAAGCAGGAGAGCCTGGGCAATCTGAGCGTCGGCGCTCCCGCCGATATCGCCGTACTCAAACTGGTTCAGGCCAGACCCGGCGAAAACTTTGGTTTCGTCGACTCGAGCGGCGCACGCATGAGCGGCACGCGTAAGCTCGACTGCGAGTTGACAGTAAAGAACGGCCTGGTGGTCTACGACCTGAACGGCATCTCACGTGAGGATTGGAAGAAGCTCGGCACCCGCTATCGCGGTCAAGGCGACAAGAGTTGGGACGGCACGCGTTAGCTCAGGGCTCGGTGAAAAATACGTGACATTTCATCCCGCAGATCCAAAACCCGTCTATACTCGTTGTGAAGTACGGTAGCCTGGGGAATCGACCGAATCGGGGGATCCATGAATCTGAAAAACACGCTGGTGGTGGCCGTCGGCCTCACCTTCGGAGCCTCCCTGGCAAATGCCAGCGGTATCTCCTATACCTGCGACGCAAGCGTCGCAGCGTCAACGTGTAATTATCTCAACACGGTTATTGCGGTCCAATACGACAGTATTTTCAGTAACGCAAACGCGGATATCTACATCACGTACGGCAGTACGGGCCTCGGTCAGAGCACAACCGGATTTTACAACTTTGTTACATATGCCGCCTACGTGGGTGCCCTTACCACCAATACAAATCAGGACGCTCTGCAGGCTTCCGCCCTGGCCGCGCTCAACACTTACGACGCCACGCCGTACGGCAGCGACTACGTCGACGTTACCAGTGCACTGGCCCAGGCGCTCGGGCTCACCCAGAATGCGACCGGCGGCTCGATCCTGGGCACAACGTTTGGCGGCACCGCTTGTACGACACCGGGCTCGGGAGGGTGCTACAACGGCATCATTACGGTTACCAACGATTCGTCCATCCTGTATTACGACGATCAGGGGGGCACGGAAGGCAGTGGCCAATACGACTTCTACGGAGTAGTCGAGCACGAGACCGATGAAGTACTGGGGACTTCCTCGTGCATCAGCACCCAGGACAGCAGCGGTCTCTTGACCGACCCCTGCGATGCAGCTGCCGCTAACAGCCAGACCGGCAATCCGTCGGCAGTCGATCTCTACCGTTACAACAGCGCGGCGAGTCTTGCCCTTAATAACAGCTATATCGGCCTGGCGAGCGCCTCGGGCACCCCCTACTTCTCATACAACGGCGGTACCACAAACGGCTCGGTCGGGACAGGCGGATTGCCGAAGTATTACAATATTTTGGCCAATGGAGACGACTACTCGGACTTTGTAGCGAGTTCTCCGGATTGCGGGACGAATCAGGCAGTTCAGGATGGGACGGGCTGCCCGGGTGAAAGTGCCGGACTGAATATTCTTAACGATGGCGGTTCCGAGATTGAGATCCTCAACGCGGTCGGTTTCGATGAAGTGGTCGCACCTGAACCCGGCACGATCGCCCTTTTCGGATTCGGATGCGCGGGACTGCTGGCGTATCGCCGCCGGGCCTGAGAAATCGCCTACTCCGCCGACGGCGTGCGCATAACTGAGCCGGCCGGTACAGACCGAAGATATTGAGCGGGCGCCGAGCACTGGCGCCCCAACTTGATGGCCGCATGCATGGGCCAATAAGGATCGCGCAGAAATTCCCTGGCGATCAGCACCATGTCTGCCTGACCGGTGCGAATAATATGATCGGCCTGCGCAGCATCGGTAATAAAGCCCACCGCGCCCGTCGGGATCGAAGCTTCTTGCCGAATGCGGGCCGCGAACGGCGTCTGAAAACCGGGCCCCGCCGGGATCTGTGCGTAGGGAACCATACCACCGGACGAACAGTCGATCAGGTCCACCCGATGTTCTTTCAATACCTTCGCCAGTTCCACCGATTCGTCGAGCGACCATCCTCCATCCACCCAATCGGTGGCTGAGATCCGCACAAACAATGGGCGCGGCGTGGGCCATTCAGCGCGCACCGCATCCACCACTTCGGTGAGGAGCCGGATGCGATTTTCAAACGAGCCGCCGTATCGATCGCTGCGCTGGTTGCTCAGCGGCGAGAGGAACTGGTGCATCAGATAGCCGTGCGCACTGTGAATCTCCACCACATCGAATCCGGCCTCGAGAGCCCTGCGGGCCGCGGCGGCGAAGTCGTCGATCACTTTGCGGATGCCTGCGGCATCGAGCGCCTGAGGCTGCGCGTAGGTGGGCGAAAACGGGATGGCGCTGGGCGCGACGACCGTCCAGCCGCCATCCTGCTGCGCCACCACGCCTTCAGGTTCCCAGGGCTTGTGCATGCTTGCTTTGCGCCCGGCATGCGCCAACTGGATTCCCAGATACGCGCCCTGCGTGTGCGCGAAGGTAACGATCTGGCGCAGTTTGGCGATGTGCTCGTCTTTCCAAAGGCCCATGTCTCCAGGCGTGATTCGTCCTTCCGGCGAAACCCCCGTCGCTTCGACGAATACCAGCGCCGCCCCTCCCACGGCACGACTGCCCAGATGGACCAGATGCCAATCGCTGGCGAACCCATCGTCGCTCGAATACTGGCACATCGGCGAGACCGTGATGCGGTTGGGCAGCGTGATACCGCCGATGGCGAGAGGTGTGAATAGATGGTTCATGCTCTAAGAGCGATAATAGCTTCTATGCCCCGCCCACTCATTCACGTGACCTGCCCATGCTGCCAGTCGACGCTGAAGGTCGATGCCGAAATGCAGGCTGTAATCTCCCACGAGGAGCCAGTCAAACCGGCGCCCATCGAGGATCTGGCGGCTGAGGTCGCCAAACTCAAAGGCGCAGCCGGCCGGCGCGAGGAGGCTTTCCAGAAATCCTTTGCCGCGGAAAAGAATCACGGGCAGTTGCTAAACCGTAAGTTCGACGAGCTGTTCAAGCAGGCCAAAGAGAATCCGGACTTCGGCAAGAAGTCCCGCGATATCGATCTGGACTGAGATCATAACAGCCCGGCGGACCTAAGGAAGTCTCTTGCGATCTCTCTCGCCGGGCGGTGCTTGCCATCCAGTTCATAATTCAACCGCCGCATAGTATCGCTGTCGATCCGGCCTGACAGTTCGAGCAGCGCCGGACGCAATTGCGGGAACTGCGCCTCCGCCGCTTCCCGCACCACCAGGGCGCACTCATAGGGCGGGAAGTAGTGCCGATCGTCCTGCAAAACCGTCACCGGCAGTACCGACAGCATGCCGTCGGTACTGTTGCCAGCCACCATATCCACCTGCTTCTTAACCAGCGCCTGGTAAAGGAGTCCCAGATCCATCGTCTTCGGCGACCCGCTCATGCGCAGCCCGTAGACCTGGAGCAATCCCGGCAATCCATCGGGACGGTGAGCAAATTCGTAGCCCGCCCCCAGCCGCCAGGAGCGGGCCTGCGCCGCCATCGAAAGCGTTCCGCCATCGGCATCTTCCCTGCGCACGACCATAGCGAAAGTGTTCTCGAAGCCCAGTGGATCGAGCCATTCCAGATGCCATTGCCGATAACCTTGGCGGACCCGTTCAAGAACCTTAGCCGGGTCTTTTTCCGGCTGCTGCTTCAGGACAGCGGTGAGCGCGGTGCCGGTGTATTCGGGGAACACATCGATCTCACCACTCTCGATGGCCTGCTGGGCGAGCAGCGTGCCTCCCAGATCGAGCTTGCGGCTGACGTGACCATGAAGCCGGTTCTCCAGATGCTGGGCCACGATCTCACCCAGCACTAATTGCTCACTGAAATTCTTCGAGCCCACGCGAATGCGCGGAGTCTGAGAACAACCCCCGAAAAAGAGAGCGAGGGAGATCAGGAGCGCGCGGCCCATCGCTTCTCCAGCCATCCCAACGCTCCATCCGCCAGCAGTGCCAGCGCGGCGGCGGGTAATGCGCCCGCCAGAATCTGCAGCTTGTCGACGGAAGCAATCCCTCGAAAAATGAACACCCCCAGGCCGCCGGCTCCGATGGCCGCCGCGATGGTCGCTGTCCCCACAGTTGTTACGGTAGCGATGCGCAGCCCGGAGACGATGGTCGGGGCGGCCAACGGCAACTCCACCATGCGCAGAATCTGCCCACGCGTCATGCCCATGGCGACCGCCGAGTCGCGCACGGCGGCGTCCACTCCCAGGATGCCCGTCACCGTGTTGCGCAGGATGGGCAGCAGCGCGTAAATCACCAGCGCGATGATAGCCGTATGCTGCCCGATGCCTCCGATGAACGGAATCGGGATCAGAAAACCGAACAGCGCCAGGCTTGGAATGGTCTGCCCGATGTTGGCAATCCCCAGGGCAATGCCGCGGAGGCGCGGCTTCGACGCGACCATGATGCCCAACGGAACGGCGATGGCCGCGGCGATCAGGATGGCACTGAGGACCAGCACCAGATGCTCGCCCAGCAGTTGCAGTCCTTCGTCGAGCAGGTCTTGCAACACATCACTCAGCATTCAGCACCTCAAGAAAAGCGTGCGCTTCCGGATGCCGGCTGGCGCGGAAGTCTTCAGGCGTGCCGAGGAAAGCGAGCCGGCCCTCATGCAGCAATGCGATGCGCGTGGCCAGCTTCATGGCTTCCCGGACGTCATGCGTGACGAAGACAGAGGTCTTGTTCAATTCGGCGCGCAGCCGCAGAAACTCGCGCTGCAGATCGAGCCGAGTAACCGGATCGAGTGCGCCGAACGGCTCGTCGAAGAGCAGGATCTTCGGGTCGGCGGCCAGGGCGCGGGCTACTCCCACACGCTGCCGCTGGCCTCCCGACAGTTCGCGCGGCATACGTTTGGCGAAATCCGTCGCAGGCAATGAAACGCTTTCGAGCAGCGCGGCCGTTCGTGCGGCGATGCGTGGTTCCTCCCATCCTTCCAGCTTCGGCACCAAGCCGATATTACGTTCCACCGAGAAATGCGGGAACAGCCCGCTTTCCTGGATCACATAGCCGATGGACCGCCGCAGCCTCACCAGATCCCCTGCGGTGGTGGCCTTGCCGTCAACCAATACCTCGCCCGCCGTGGGGAGGTTCATGCCATTGATCAGACGCAGCGCAGTAGTCTTGCCGGAGCCGCTGCGCCCCAGCAGAACCAGCGTCTCTCCCGATTCGATGGCCAGCGTCAGGTTATCGAGAATGGTCTTGTTGCCGATCTTAAACGTGGCAGCGCGGAACTCAACGGCGGGCATCTCAGGAGGCGGAGCCGGCCGTGAACAGCGTCTCGGCGAAGCCCCATTCGGGATCGATCCACTGGCGCGACATCTGCCATCCGGCGCGTTCGCCAATACGGCGAATCTCCTGAGCGCGGAACTTGTGCGAAGACTCGGTCCAGATGGTTTCACCGCGCGCAAATGAAACAGTCAGGTCGAGTGCGTCGATCGAAACCCGCTGAGCGACGCGCGAGCGCAGATGCATCTCGACCCTCGACTGCCGTTCATTGTGGCGCGCTTCGTGCGCAAAGCGGCCGAGATCGAACTGGCCGCCGAGTTCTCGATTGATGCGCGCCAGCAGATTCAGATTGAAGGCCGCCGTTACGCCGAGGGGATCGTCGTAGGCGCGGAGCAGAGTGGCGGTGTCCTTGACGAGATCCGCGCCCAGCAGCAGCGAATCGCCGGGCAGCATGCGCTGGCGAATGCGGTGGAGGAATACGGACGCTTCCACGCGAGTGAAGTTGCCGATGGTGCTGCCGAGGAACAGTGTCAGCGCGCGCTCGCCTGGCTGCCTGCGCGCCAAAGCCAGGTCGATGCCTTCAAGATAAGTCGCTTCGATGGGCTCGATCGATACCCGGTCAATCGACTGGAGCGTTGCTTCGCAGTTGCTCAGGGCAGTCCGCGAAATATCGATGGGGAGGTAATTCACTGGGCCTGTGGCGCTGGCCGCGTCCAGAATATGCCGGGTCTTCGAGCCGGTACCGCTGCCCAGCTCCACAATCAGCCCGGGCTTGCCGGCAGCCGCGACGATCTCGTCCGAGGCACACTCCAGAAGCGCGGCATCGGCCCGCGTTAAACCATATTCCGGCAGTAAAGTTATGACCTCAAACAGCGCCGAGCCCACGGCATCGTAAAGCCAGGAGGCTGGGAGCGATTTGCGGCGCGGGCGGGCCAAGCCTTCGGCAACATCGCGGGCAAAAGCCGGATCGACGCACGACGACGCGAGCGGATATGACGGGGCGGGAGCAAACATGGCTGTTCAGTCTTCCTGCGTTGCTTGATTCACGACACGGAATCCAGCGTACATATATGGATACTCGGGGCGGAACCAGTTACGAAAGGTGGGACGCGTCAGCAGCTTCGCGGTGCGCGGCGAGGCGCCCTTCATCACATAATGCCGGTCATCGAAAAAATCAGCCGAGTAACCGGGATAAAAGGGGTGGGGCGCAAAACCGTGGAAAGGCGCGAACAAATCGCGCGTCCACTCCCATCCGTTGCCCACCATCTGGGCGGGGCCATTGGCGGAGCTTCCGTGATTTACAGCAATTGGATCCCAATTCACAAAGCCGAAATTATCCCGCAGCGGGTCGGGCACGTTCAGTTCCATGGCGCGCTGGAACTGCGCTTCGGAGGGCAATGACAGACCGCGCCACTTTGCATAGGCATCCGCCTGCTGCCATGTCACCCATACCGGGGCATCGAGAGGCAGCGGATAAGCCTCGAACATTCCGCGAAAAAACCACTTGCCGTCCCGCAGGAACCAGAAGTTAGGGACCGCCCCGCCCTGCTGGACAAACGCGAGGTACTCTCCGTTGGAGATTTTGTACTGCGAGATACCAAACGCCGGCACGGAGATCTGGTGCGCGAGATGTTCGTTATCCCACCCAAAACCATCGATCGTCTTTCCCAGTGTCACGGTTCCCTCTTCGATACGAATCATGGGATTCGCCGGGGCGGGCGCGGGCGTCAACTTTTTTGGGTAATCCGGCAGTTTTTCGCTGTAGGGCAAATTGTGCATCAGATAGGCAAACGTTTCCGCATGCATATGGCGATGCTCGATGGCCATCTGGAGCAGGTCCGGATCGAGCTCATAAAGATGACGGTCGATCCACTGGCGCGTCTTCAGGTTGTAACTTTCCACTTCCTCGCGCGCAGGCCAATCGGCGGCGGCATCGACCGGGGCCTGACCGGGCGGCGGGTCGATGCCACGCTCGAAAAGGCTGTCGAAGGTGGGGTGAAAGGCCGATTCGCTCATGGCGCGGCGGGCGAGCAGATTCCAATCGAAGGCGTCGAAGTGACCCAGATAAAAGATCAGGCGGTGGCGCTCCGCGATGGGCCTCGAATAGAGGGCTTCCGGCGAAATCAGATTGAAGAGGGCGTCGGTCTGTTGCCGGGCGTGCGTAAGTTCCTCTTTAAGAATCATTCCTTCCGAGCACTTTCTACGGCGCGCATGAGCCGCAGAGTGTTGCCTCCATAGATCTTTCGAATGTCGTCGGGAGTATAGCCTTTTTCGAGCAGCGCGCGCGTGAGATTGGGGAACTTCGATACGTCTTCGAGGCCGGTGGGCGTGCACGGCACGCCGTCGAAATCGCTGCCGATACCGACCGCGCCGATGCCCGCGATGCGCACCACATGGTCGATATGTTCCACCACATCGGCAAGCGTCGCCGGCAATTCAGGAGGCGCTTTGGCGCCTTTGGCGCGCGCGGCTTTGAGGGCGTCGGCACTCTTCTGCGAAAGAAATTCGCAATCGAAATTGATCTGGATCACGCCGCCCATTTTGGCCAGCGCCACAATCATCTCGTCGGTCATGTTGCGCGGGACGTTCGACAACGCGCGGCACGACGAGTGGGAGGCGATGGGCGGCGCCTTGGCTACTTCGAGCACATCCCAAAAGGTCTTGTCGGAAACGTGGGAGATATCGACCATCATGCCCATCTGGTTCATGGCTGCGATCATCTGGCGCCCGAGGGGAGTGAGACCGTCGTGGTGTTTAACAGTGCGGTCGGTGATGTCGCCGGAGGAATCAGCCCAATTGTTGGTGTTGGTGTGGGTGAGCGTGACGTAGCGTACACCCAAGGCATAGAAATCGCGCAGCACGCGCGGATCGTCTTCGAGAGCATGGCCGCCTTCGATGCCGATAAGCGCGGCGATCTTCCCCTGGCGGTGGGCGGCTTCAATCTCGGCAGCGCTGGTGGCCAAGACGAAATCGCCTGGATGCAAAGCGACGATGTCGTGCCGGATGGTATCGATCATGTCGAGAGCCCGGTGGGCGGCGGTATGGTCCTTCGCGTAATTGGCCGCTACGTACGCTGCGAAAAAGACGGCGCCCACGCCGCCTTCGCGCAGGCGCGGGATATCGGTGTGGCCCATATGGGGCCCTTCGGGGGCGCGCTTGTCTCTTTCAGGCGCGCGCTTGTCCCCTTCGGGGGCGCGCTTGCCGATATCGAAGCCATCGATGGTGTGGCTGGGCAGGTCGTTATGGGTATCGATGAGGATGGCGCTGCGCTGGACTTCCCCGACCATGGCATCGGTAACCGGCCGGCGCTGCTGCGCAGTACCGGCAACGGCGGCTGCAAGCAGGATAGACGCGGCGATCCGCATTGGCTTATTGTAAGCGCGCCGGTGTCCGAATTTGGGATTCTCAGGTTCGTAGTTGTACAAATCAACTCTCCTTGCGCCTTTTTTGGGCGGCGAGAAGGCGGGTGAGGGCGCGATCATACTGGCGGTCGCAGCGGGATTCGTAGCGAATCATGAGGTCGAGGACGCGACTCTGCTCGGCCATGGTGGTGAAGGCAAGGAAGGCGCGTGTGGCGGGGTCGCAGTCCGGTTGTTTGGAGATTTCGCTCTCGATACCGGCCTTTTGCATGCCCACGAGACGCGAAAGTCTCCATTCGCTGAGCGCCATGGTTTCGACGAAGGCGCTTTCGATGTGCCCGACGGGTTGCCACGTGGATTCGAGGGCTTGCATGAATTGGTGGAAAAGTTCGAGCGATTCGCCTTCGATGAGGATGACCTTCGCCAGCATCCCGTGGCGGAGGTTATTTTGCGAGGAGATGGCCTTGCCTTCGGGCGTGACAGGGCCCTGGGACTTCGCCCCGTTGAGGCGCGAAGCTTCTATTTGTTTTTCGGTTCTCGGCGGGGAGGGAATGGCGCCGGGGATGTCGGGATCGAGGGTGTAATCGAGGTCGTTATTTGGATTGTAGAGGCTCATTGCGATTTCAGATTTGCATGAGGGTTGTGCAAATGGGTGGAGGCTGGGGGGCTTAATGGCGGGGGGAGCATTTATTTTCAGTGGGTTGGCGTCACTTAGATTTATTTTGGCGATTTGTCAATGGCCCACGGCGGGTTGGCGCAACGGGGGATGAAAACGGTCTCAGCCAAGGGTAATCTGTGTTTGCCGGGAGCAAAAAGAGGCCGTCTCCGGTCTGGAGCCTCTGAGTCCGATTGTCAATGTGGCCCGGGCGCCCGCATGCAGTTGTGCACGGCACAACGGATTGTCGCCTCTGCCGCGAGGCAGGGAGCACGTGAAGGAAAGTCGAAGGTTCTTCCAGGCGTCCAGCGCTCGCGGCAGAAGGAGCGTTATGAAATTACTATATCGCTGCTGTGCGGGCATGGACATACACAAGGAGTCCGTCAGCGTCTGCGTCCGTCGCCGTGTGCGCGGCAACAGCAAAGTGGAGACCGAAGAAGCCGTCTTCGGCACCTTCACCCAGGATTTGGAGCGGCTTCGGCAGTGGCTGAAAGAGCGCAAGGTCAAACAGGTCGCCATGGAATCCACCGGCGTGTATTGGATACCGGTCTGGAATGTGCTGGAAAGTGGCAAGTACAAAGTGGAAATGACGCTGGTGAATCCGGCCAACGTACGCGCCCTGCAGGGGCAAAAGACAGATCGCATCGACGCGCGCCGCATCGCCGAGTATCTGCAATACGGCCTGCTCAGAGCGAGCTTCGTTCCGCCACGACCGGTCCGCCAGATGCGGGAGCTGACGCGCATGCGGGTGCATATTCAGCAGGACCGCAACCGCGTCATCAACCGGATCGGGCGGCTGCTGGAGACGGTCAATATCAAGCTTGGTTCGGTGGCGAAAAAGATCACGTGTAAGAGTGGGCGGGCGATTCTGAATCGACTCGCAGCCGAGTCCCAGCAGCCGGAGCAGTTGGCGAAACTGGCGCTGGGGAGATTGAAGGAGAAGATTCCGCAGCTGATTTTGGCCCTGGATGGGCGGCCCGACGAACACTTCCGCTGGCTGCTGTCCCGATTATTGAAGAAGCTGGAATCGCTCGACGCGGAACTGGCAGGCATCGATGCCCGGCTCTGTGAGCAAACTGCGGAGCACGAGGATCTGCTGCGCCGGCTCTGCACGATACCCGGCGTTGAGATAACGACGGCTCGTGTGCTGATCGCTGAACTTGGTACCGATATGACCCAGTTCCCGAGCGCAGCTCACGCAGCCAGTTGGGCGGGTTTATGCCCCGGCAATGCGCAAAGCGCCGGGAAGCGGTTCTCCGGCCGTACGCGTAAGGGTGACCGCTACGTGCGCCGCATTCTGGTGCAGAGTGCATGGGCGGCAGCACGTACGCGGGATTGCTTTCTCGCCGCTGTGTTCAACCGGGTCGCGCATCGGCGAGGCATGAAGAAAGCCGCGGTCGCCGTCGCGCACCGGATTCTGGCGATTGCGTGGTCGATCATCCGCAATGGGACCGAATATCAGGAACGCGGCGGCGACCACTTTGATCGGCTTCATCCCGAACGCACCGCCAGAAAACTACTGCGCCGGCTGGAACGTATCGCCTCCGAGATCGCGCTGAAGAGACCGGTTGGGCGTCCCCGAAGCGGCCCGAAGGAGCCCATACCCCTAAGTAGTTGCGAACGGTGTTGGCACTTCGGAATCAGGGACTGCATTCACCTGATCAAACGTTCAAAAAAGACGTGATTAATTTGTGGTGGTCCATCAGATTCAGTGGTATAGAGCGGCAGGTTTTCGAAGGACCGGGTTTTTCGAGAGGAAAACTTTATGGATCGGCTGAGGGAAAAAGGGGGCGTCGAGGTGAGCCGAACGGGCAAGCGAGAGCGCCAAGTGGAGCGGTCTCAATATCTCGATATCGACCTTAGAGAATGCGCAGGATCGTTATGGTACCCACCGGACGCGAAACGGCGACGACGGCGTTTAATCGTTCCTGATCCCGTTCTGGCGGGTCAGTGGCGGCTTTCTCCGGGTTGCGCGTGATCGGGCCAAAGCAGGAGGATTGGTAGACGCTTCGCGACCAGGCGGGAGCTGTTAGAGATTTATTACGAACGGTAGTGAAACTCCGGCGATTCGGAACATAATGAGAGTCTGTGCCGATTAGCAGCTGTAAAATAGCGCTCGCCGTAATTGTGTCTCTGCTTTTTTCGTGGCGAGCAATCGGCGCCACGGCGGCCTCCATTACGGTTACCGCCAACTCGACGACGCCCACTTACGGGGCCAGGATTGTTTTCACCGCGGCAGTCGTGCCGTCGGCCGCAACGGGAACGGTGGTGTTTTATGACGGGGCAAGAGTTCTGGGGTCCGCGGTTCTCGCGAACGGATCGGCCAGTCTCACCACCTCGGACCTGGCCTCAGGTACCCGGCAAATCGTAGCGGCTTACCTCGGGGATGCGACGTTCGCTGCGGGCAGGTCCCCCGCCCTCGGCATCACGGTAAGCACGAAGCCGGGCGGTGGATTCGGCGGGGTTCCCACCGGTATTCCAAGCCTCGGATTTCCGCTGACGAATTTGGCCGCGGCGGATCTGAATCATGATGGCTATCCGGATCTGGTGGCAACGCCCTCGATGTATGCGCCCACCGGATTGCCTGCCACGGTCTTTGTATTCCTGAACAACGGCGATGGAACGTTCGCGCAGGGGAGCACTTATCTGAGCGGAATGCCGGCCGTGCAGATTGCCATTGCCGATGTGAATCTGGATGGGAATCCCGACCTGGTGGTGGCGGATGCCTCGGGAATCTTTTTTCTCGCCGGCCGGGGGGACGGGACCTTCGCGGACGAAGAGGTAGTTTTGGCTGCGAGCGACGTATCGCATGTCCTGATCGCCGACGTGAACGGCGACGGCGTGCCCGATGTAGTGGCCGCCCGCACTGCTGCCGAGTACATCTCGGTGCAGACGGGGAATGGCGACGGCACGTTCGGCGCGCCCATCGTGTCACCCGCGGGCGTCAGCATCAGCGATATTGGCGCCGGGGATTTCGACCGCGATGGGAAGATCGATATCGCGGTGGGCAGCCGGGCCGGGTACTCGGTCGCGGTGCTGCGGGGGATGGGGGACGGAACCTTCGCGTCCGCCGTATTGTATGCATCGGGAGATGCGGTGGCGATTGCGGCGGCGGATATCAACCGCGATGGAATCCTCGATCTCATCACCGCCAATCGCTACGACAACTCGATCAGCGTCCTCGTGGGAAACGGGGATGGCACGTTCCGCAAGGCATTCCGCGATCCGCTGAATCCGGACCCGCATTATGGCGGCGGGAGCTCAACAGACGGCGTATTCTCTCTGTTTGTCGCCGATTTCGATAGTGACGGGCTCCCCGACATTGCGGCGGGTGGGGGATCTTATGGCGGCTTGTTCGTGTTTCAGGGGCACGGGGACGGGACATTTGGCGCACCGGTCGGATTCTTTGCATACTCGTCCGGGAACGCCTTGGCCATGGCCGATTTCAATGGAGATGGGCTGCCGGACTTTTTGTCCAACTTCGATTGCTGCACTCAGGCGCAATCGCCGGTTTCGTTGCTGGCGGGACAACTGGCGCCTTGGCTAACGGTCACGGCTTCGGCAAGCCCGGCGGAAGCAAGCCAGCCTCTGATTCTGACAGCTACTACAAGTTATCCGACAGCGACAGGAACGGTTACTTTCACCCCCAACCTCTACATTAACGAGCCCTTGGGAACGGCTCCGCTGGTGAATGGCCAAGCGGTGCTTTCGGTGATTCCGGTGCCCGATGTACTGACGGGCGATGAAGGAATTCAATACTCGGCTACCTATAGCGGAGATGCCGTCTATGGGCCCACCTCCGCTCCGTACATTGCGGTTGCTCTGTTCAAACCCGGCCCGGCGCTGACCATTACGGCTTCGCCCAACCCGGCGCTGCCGGGCCAGCAGATCACCTTTACGGTCACGGTTTCTGGCTTCAACGGAAACCCCGGGGTTGTGCTCTTCGATGGCACAAGCGTGCTCACCTCCCAGGCTTTCAGCAACTCACCGGTGATCTTTACCAGCACGCTGCCGGCGGGAACCCATCAGATACGGGCTGTGTACCCCGGTTATTACGGTGCGGGCAGGTCCTCAGCTTCGGTGACCGTGCAGGTATTGCCGATGCCGGGAGGCCAACTGGTACCGGGCCCCAGTGTTTCAACAGGAACCTATATGAGCGCAGTGGGCGGTCCCATTACCCTGCTTACGGCGGATTTCAATCACGACGGATACGCCGATCTGGCGGTGCTGAGCCCATCGGGTAAGAGCTTACTCCTCTATCTTGGCACTGCCGAAGGCTACTTCGACAATGCCACCACCGGAGGCCCACTCACGTTCACGCCCGGCGCCATGACCTACGGGGACGGCGAATTCCTGGTGACCGACACCACGGATAACACGGTGACTATTCAGAACTATTACCCAGGCGGTGGCTTCATCCCCGCACAATCCTTCGCGGTCGGCATGCAGCCCGTTGCAATCGCGATGGCCGATTTCAACAATGACGGAGTTCCAGATGTGATCACTGCGAATGCGGGCTCCAACGACGTGAGTTTGTTGCTTTCGTATCAAGGAAGCCTCGCTGCGCTGGGCAACGCCGTGTACCTGGCGACAGGCGCTCACCCGGATGCGGTGGTTACCGGCGATTTCAACGGGGACGGCCAGGCGGATTTCGTGGTGGCGGACCGGGACGCGGACAACATCATGTTTTTCGCGGGCAATGGCGACGGCACCTTCCAATCCCCGGTAGCGGTCCCGACGGTGCCCGGTCCTTCTATAATGATCTCCGCGGATCTGAATGGCGACGGTAAAGCCGATTTGGCGGTCGCCAACGCATCCCCGGGACAGATCAATATCCTGCTCGGAAATGGCGATGGGACGTTTCGGAGTCCGCTCACGGTTAATGCGGCGGCGGGACTGACCGCCATAGCTGCTACCGACCTGACCGGAAACGGTATCCCGTCGCTCATCGTGACGACAGCGACGGGACTGCTCATCTACGACGGGAATTTCGACGGCACTTTTCGGCAGCCCGTGAACTATCCTCAGTATGCGGGTGCCTCGTCTGTCGTCGCCGCGCCCTTTGGCAACGATAGCCGCATGGATCTGGCCATTTGCCTGCCTGCCACAAACACGGTTGCATTCCTGTATAACTCCGCGCCGTCCATGATTTCCCTGAGCCCAGCTTCCCCGGCGGTGACGGAGGGTTCAAAGGTCACGCTCACCATTCAGATGAGCCCCTCGAGTGCAGCGGGCTGGGTCGATTGTTTCGATGGGGTAGTCCAGGTGGGCGCTGCGCCCGTGACGGGCGGAAGGGCGACCGTTTCAACCAACGCCATCCTGCCGGGCGCGCAAAAGCTGTTTTGCAGATTCATCGGCGATCCCGGCAACAATGCCGCGAGTACGTCCGCGGTGGTGGCGCTGAACGTGAATCCGCTCCCGTCAACGGGCTTTGCGGCCGCTATCGTTCAGGCGATTGAAAATGTCCCTGTCAACTTGCTGGCGGGCGACTTCAATAACGATGGCATCCCCGATTTCCTGTTTGAGCGCCTCGGCAACGGTCTCATCGGGCTGGAGAGCGGTCCAGGCGGAACTTATACGGAGCATCAGACCGGGTCTTTCGGAGGCAACCATCTGATAGCGGCAGATTTCAACAACGACGGTAATCTCGATGTCGCAGCCGATGAGGGTCCGATCTTTGTTTTTTTGGGCAAGGGGGATGGAACGTTCCCATTGGAGAGTCAATCCCAGATGATCGCCAGCCCGTTCATCGCAGCCGATGTGAATCGCGATGGCTGGATGGATCTGATCGCGGCCGGCGCCAATGGGGCAGCATCGATCGACGTAAACAAAGGAGTGGGCGACGGAACGTTTCAAACGGTACTGAACACATCCATCAGTGCCGCACCGGCCGCACTGGCTGCAGGGGATTTTAACGAAGACGGCATCCCGGACGTGCTGGCGGCGGGCGAAATAACCTCTGCAAATATCGCCACCCTCGACATCCTGACGGGACGGGGCGATGGCACCTTCAACCGCTCCACAGTATCTATTCCAATCTATCCTGTGTCAATTGCAGTGGCGGATTTCAATGGGGACGGACATCAGGATGCGGCGATCGTTTATCGGGACATCAGCGGCGGTTCGATTGTGGGCGCGGCGAATCTGTTGACGATTCTGACGGGCGATGGTGATGGAACTTTCTCCGCACCTGCTTCTTACGCCCTGCCGGCGCCTGCCGCGGAGGTGGTGACTGCGGACATGAACGGAGATGGCAAGGCCGATCTGGTGATTGAGTTCACCACCGCGGCGCCGGCCTTTGCGGTTCTCTACGGTAACGGGGACGGGACCTTCCAGAGGCCGGCTTTGGTTTCCTCGACGAGAATACCGGTGGGCCTTGTGGTGGCGGACACGAATAACGACGGACGCCTTGATGTGGCGATCGCCGGAAGCCTGCCCAACTATCTGTCGCCCGCTGTCGAAATTTACCGGGGAACGGCGCTGGCGCTGAGTTTGCAACAGGGGGGAGGACAAAGCACAGCGTTGAATACGGCGTTCTCCCAACCCATCGTGGTGGACGCGCCGGCGGGCGCGGCGGTGGTCTTCAGCGCGCCGGCGTCGGGCGCGGGCGGAACTTTCGCCGGCGGTATGGCTTCCGCGACGGTGACGGCGAACGCTTTCGGGCAGGCGACGGCGCCGCCCTTCACGGCCAACGGTATCGCGGGCGCCTATGTCGTCACTGCCTCGGCTCCGGGGGTGGCGTTGAGCGTCAATATTCCGCTGTCGAATCTGGCGGGACCCGCGGTTTCGGTGGCGCCATCTTCGGGATCGAACCAGACGGCGACTACCGGTACGGCTTTCGCGATGCCCCTTGAGGTGCTGGTTTCGGACGCAAAAGGTAATCCGGCTCCCAACGCGGCGGTCACGTTCTCGGCTCCGGCGAGTGGAGCAAGCGGAACGTTTGCCGGCTCCGGGGCGTCGGCTTCAGCGGTCAGCAATGCTTCTGGCCTGGCCATATCCCCGGTGTTTTCGGCCAATGCCACGGCGGGTGCCTATACGGTTTCAGCCGCAATTGCTGGCTCGGCAACGCCGGCACAATTCAATCTCATGAACATCACGGGCGTGCAGGTGACGGTGACAACGTCACTGCTCGGGGCTCAGTTTATGGTGGACGGCAATACCTACAGCCAGACTCAGACTTTCCTCTGGGTGGCCGGACAAACTCACCAGCTCTCCGTCGCCACGCCACAGACTTACGGCTCACCGGCAACGTCGGCTTACGTTTTTACCGGCTGGAGCGACAATGGCGCGGCCTCGCATTCCGTCACGGTACCGATGTCGGCGACTACCATTACGGCAAATTTCAAATTGCAGTATCGCCTCACCACCGTGGCGGGAACGGGCGGATCCATTGCTCCGGTTACGGGGTTTTTCGATACGGGTCTGGTCACGATCACGGCGACGGCGAACCCCGGCTATGCATTCGGAGGCTTCAGCGGAGCGCTCAATGCAACATTGAGTCCCGCAGCAATCGATCTGGTGAACGCGGCGACGGTAAACGCCACGTTCATTCTGCAGGCGTCCAGCCTTCAAATCGCCGCTTCTCACACAGGAAACTTCGCCCAGGGCCAGACAGGCGCCCAGTACATGCTTTCGATTTCAAACGCGGCCAACACTCTGCCGACATCGGGACCCTATTCGGTCACCGAGACTCTGCCGGCGGGCCTGACGCTCGTTTCCATGGCAGGACCGGGCTGGACCTGCGCGGGGCCGTCCTGCACCCGCAGCGACGTCATCGGCTCCGGCAACATAACGAACCCGATCACGGTCACCGTCAACGTGGCCGCTAACGCTCCGCCGGTGGTGACGAATCGGGCGACGGTATCCGGAGGAGGTTCGGCAACTGCGAGCGCCTCCGACGTTACGTCCATAGGGCCTTTGCAGACGATCTCGTTCGCGCCCTTGCCGCCCTTAACGTTCGGGGCGGCGCCCTTCACCATCTCGGCAACCGCGACTTCGGGACTGCCCGTGAGCTTCACTTCGCAAACATCCGCGGTTTGTACGGTGGCGGGCGCCATAGTAACGATTGTGGGCGGCGGCGTCTGTACCATTGTGGCGACTCAGGCTGGCAACTCATCCTTCGGAGCGGCCAATGCGGTGTCGCAAAGTTTCGCGGTCGACCCGGCCAGCCAGACGATTACTTTTGCTCCTTCGCCGAATGTTCCCTATCCCGCAAATAACATTCCCCTGCAGGCCACGGCGAGTTCGGGCGGCGGGATTTACTTTTCAGGCGGCAACCCGGCTGTGTGCTTTGTTGGCGAAAACTCTGTGTCGTTTAGCCAACCCGGTCTCTGCGTCATTACTGCGACGCAACCGGGCGGCCTCAATTACAAGAGCGTGAGCGTGACCCAAAGCATCAACGCCGGGGCGGCGCAGAGCATCTCATTTCCCGCCCTTCCCGATACAATGTTCGGGCTGGCTCCGATAGCGCTGAGCGCGACGGCCAGTTCCGGGCTTGCCGTGAGCTTTTCGTCGGCGACACCGAAGGTATGCGCGGTATCGGGTGCGACGGTGAATCTGATCTCGGTGGGAGTTTGCAGCGTGGTCGCCATGCAGCCCGGCGGAGGAACTTTCGGCGCGGCGGCGCTGGTGACGCGCAGTTTCAACGTTACGCAGGGGCCGCAGTCTATCCAGTTTGCGCAGCCCGCGAACATTTACCTGCCGGCCGCGCCGTTTGCGATCGCAGCGGCCGCGACCTCCGGATTGCCGCTTACATTTGTCTCGACTACGCTTTCGACGTGCGCCGTGGGAGGGGCTGACGTGATCCCGCTCGCCGGCGGAGTTTGCACCGTAACGGCGAGCCAGCCGGGAAACGCAAATTACATGGCCGCAACGCCGGTGACCGAATCTTACACGATATTTCCTGCCACCGGCGGCCGTCCCACGGCGCAGGTGCAGCCGGACGGCATTGTGCCCATATACAGTTCCTCTACGACGATTCAGCCGGGCGAGTGGGTCTCGATTTATGGGAGCAATCTGGCGAGTTCCACGGTGACGTGGAATGGAGATTTTCCGACGTCGTTGGGCGGCACCAGCGTCACCATCAACGGCAAGCCCGCCTATCTCTGGTTCGTTAGCCCGGGGCAGATCAACTTACAGGCTCCCGACGACAGCGCCACCGGTGCGGTTCAGGTGGTGGTGGTGACAACCGGGAGCGGGAACGCCGTCTCGACGGTAACGCTGGGACCGGTGGCTCCGTCGTTCAGTCTGCTTGGGGACGGGCAGCACGCAGCCGGAGAGATCGCGACGCCCAATGGGGGCGGAGCCTATGGCGACGGCACCTACGATCTGGTGGGGCCCTCGGGGGCATTCCCGTTCAATACCCGGCCCGTCAGACCGGGAGAGACTCTAATCCTTTACGGGGTCGGTTTTGGGCCGGCATCTCCACGTGTTCCCGCGGGAAGAGCGTTCTCGGGCGCCGCGACCGCCGACGACACCGTGACGATTACTATCGGGGGCGTGCAAGCAACCATCTTGTTTGCCGGGATTACGGAAGCCGGACTCTATCAGTTCAATCTTTCCGTCCCGGTGACCGGTAGCGGAGACCAGCCGCTCGAAGCTTACATCGACGGCGTTCGGACGCCGCAAGGACCGGTGGTAACGGTTCAATAGGCAGCCAGGTTTTAGGCGGGGCGACGGCAAGGTTAACCAGCTGCACCACTACCAAATGGGAGAAGTTCAGGCGGGGCGCTTTCAGCCAAAGAACGAACCGGTTCCGCCCTCGGCCGCTTGGCCAGGCAGCACCTGTGTCGTGGTCGACCGTCATCGCGCCGTCACTATCGCCGTGCAATTGGCCAGACCAGCACATCGATCGGCGTACGTTGGAGCGAAGGATGACGTTCGTGCCTTGACGCGCTCATTTCCGATAACCGTCGGACATCCATTTTGCGAACAGATCGAGCCGGTCCTGAGGCCAGAACGGTCGACCTGGTGGCATCGTCTTTATCGTAAAGTGTTCAAGACCGCGCGGGCGTTCGCGCGATCGTCCGCAGCGTCCGACATATAGGCATAGTCGTCGAGCAGGACCCCGTACCGCTTCATGTGCTCGATGTCATTCTCAAATGAAACAGGCATTACACCTCCCCCTTGAAAAGCGTTCCGCGACCGCGCGAGGATGCAACATTTCATATTTCCTTTGCTCCGGCCTTCGCAAGGGCGCAGGCCGGGAAATGTTCAAGCCGCGAGCGTTGCAGCGGCGGCGATGAAGGCCATCAGGTCGGCGTTAATGGTGTCCGCCTGGGTGGTGGGCATACCGTGCGGGAAGTTCTTGTAGCTTATGAAGGTTGCGTTCTTCAGTAACTTAGCGGACCGGGGACCGGCGGCGACATAAGGCACAATCTGATCGTCCTCGCTATGCATGACCAGGACCGGGACGTTGATCTTTTTGAGATCCTCCGTAAAATCGGTTTGGGAAAAGGCCACGATACCGTCATAGTGGGCTTTGGCTCCGCCCATCATGCCCTGGCGCCACCAGTTTTCGATAACCGCTTCGGAAGCTTTGGCGCCCGGCCGGTTGTAGCCGTAGAAAGGCCCCGCCGCCAGATCGCGATAGAACTCAAATCGATTGGCGGCAAGCTGCGCCTGAAGACCATCGAACACTTCTTTGGGGAGACCGGCCGGATTGTCGAGCGTCTTCACCATGAGAGGGGGCACGGCGCTGATGAGCGCCGCCTTGCTTACCCGGCTTTCGCCATGCCGCGCCAAATAGCGCGTCACCTCGGCGTCCCCGGTGGAATGGCCGACATGGATGGCATTTTTCAGGTCGAGATGCGCCGTAAGAGCCGCCAAGTCGTCGGCGTAATGATCCATATCATGGCCGTCGGCAGTCTGGGCCGAGCCGCCGTGCCCACGGCGATCGTGGGCGATAACACGGTAGCCGCGATGCAGGAAGAACAACATCTGGTTATCCCAGTCGTCCGCGCTGAACGGCCAACCATGGCTGAAAACTATGGGCTGTCCTTTACCCCACCAGTCCTTGTAGAAGATTTCCGTTCCGTCTTTGCTGGTGATAGTGGGCATGAAAGTTTTCTCCTTGATATTGACGGCGTATTAACGCAGTTGATATCTGACTGGGATTCTGCGGCATCGCGGAGAGGAATACGTCACGAGATGGAGTGTTCTTCCTGGGCAGGACGCGGCGCACCGCAAAATGGATCTTTATTTTTCCAAAGATCGCACTGAAAAGACTGTTATAATCACGGAAATCCCGGAGAGGAGGTACCGGCACCCATGCTGGATGTGCTCGGCGGCGCGTGTCAATTTCCGGCCCGCAGTCACAGCCCGCGGCATAGAGAAGGCTCGCCGGGGGCCGTGCCATGAAGCGCGACGGCAGTCTGGTTGCGGCAGGGCTGGTGGTTCTTACGGCTTTGGGAGTTTCCAATTTGCCGAAGAGCTCGACGGGCGCGGACACGGCCGCTGGAGGCATGCCTCAGCCGTCCGGGTACGCTGGGTCCGGTCGCGGCGCGGCAGCGGCAGTTTCGGGGGGGCCGCATGCTCCCTGCATGGAGATTCAAAACAGGCTGCAGCGCTTCGTTGCGGAAACGAACGCCACACCCCTGGAAATGAAGCTTCCCGATTCCTGCTACGAAAAGGGGCACGCACCAAAGATGCCGCCCAAAAATCCGTCATTGCCCGGCGTGCGTTTCGTCATCGCCACGGTTCCAAACCCGTTATCCACGCATCTGCCGCTTTTTTTCGATCGAATTGTCGAGGCTATTCAACAGGCGGCGCAGGATGAACTGTACTCGTATGACGATTCATGGTTCCCCTGGGACGCCACCAAGAAGGATTACTCTAATCTCGCCGACCAGCTGAAGGCCGAGGATTTGCAAGAGGAACAACGGAGCCAGCCTGGAATCATCGTATTCCGGCGGGGGCTTGCGGCCCAGGCGGGTGGATCGCCTTACGCCGGCGGACTGATCGTGTTTCTGGTCGGGGAAAAGCCGACCGGCGGCATCGACGACACTCAATTCGACAATGCATTATCCTGGATCGCCGGCTTCGACGGGCTCTCCGGTTCGCAGCCATTGCGTGTTCTGGGCCCGACGTTCTCCGGGTCGCTTCCGTCCCTCCGTTCCGCTTTGGAGCGGCAAGCGTTTCATGGCCAGATTCAGGTGTGGAGCGGCACCGTCTCTTCCGGCCTCGCATGGCGATGGTTTTCCAGCTGGATAGAGAAACGAAAGCCGGGATCCTTCTTCCACGCCGCGATGGAGAACGACGCCCTGATGACGGATCGCCTTTGTCAGTACCTCACGGACCAGGGATACTCTCCAGAGGATATGGCGTTCCTTTCTGAAGATGAAACCGCCTTCGGCAGGACGGACCATGCACCGGCTTCCCCGTGCGGTCGGGCCGTGCGCCTCTATTACCCGCGCGACATCGCCACGCTCCGCTCGGCTTACGAGCGGCAATCGATTCTGGGCTCGGCCGGTCCCCAGCCGAGTACAAACGCTCCCTCTACCACGCTGCGCGGAGATCTGAGCGAACCTTCGGGCAACGAACACGACACGGTGCGCAGTTACGGCGGCCAGCTTACGCCTCTGGCACAGGAATCCGTTCTGCTCGACATTGTGAACCGTCTGAGCGAGCACAAAATCGAGTTCGTCATTCTGCGGAGCACAAGTTCCCTGGACCAGATCTTTTTGAGCGAATTCCTGCGCCGGTCCTATCCGCAAGGACGGTTGGTAATCGATGGCGCCGACCTGCTGTTCACCAGAGGGTCCGAGGGGAGATCGCTGCGCGGCGTCATGCTGCTTTCCACCTATCCCCTACTGACTCAGGAACAGGATTGGACCCGGACGGGGAGCGCCAGAACCTACAGAACCTTCGGAGAGGATACCGATGAAGGGGAATACATCGCGGCGCGAAATTTGTTTGGCTCCCCCGATGGCCGCCGGACACTCCCGCTTCTCGATTATGCGGCGCCGGCATGGGCGGCCCGTCCTGCCCATAACCTGGCTGAAGAAAGCGAAGACAATCGCCCGGCTACGTGGCTCACTGTGATCGGCCGCCGGCAGTTCTGGCCGGTTGCAGTGCTCAATACCTACACACAGGCGGCGCTGAAAAGCGACGCTGAACCGATGGTGGAACCCTTCGCGGAGCCCCCCGCCGGCAAGTTGGACTCCGAGGCCCTCACGCTCCCGACCATAATGTGGATGTTTCTGATCGCATGCTTCTTCTGGAGTGCGGCCCATCTGTATTTCTGCTGGAACGGCTCCTTTTTCGGGTTGCCTCGCGCGCGGGCCTATTTCGCGCCCATACCTCGCTGGCAACATCCCGCGCTGATCGCGTTGGGCAGTCTGCTTCCTGCGATGCTGGCCGTAGTTGTAGCGTCCGCCTCAGGTCTGTGGTCCTCACTGGCCGATGCGCGCCTGTACCCGGGAAACACAGAATTGCCGCTGGCGATCTCGGTTTCGTCGATCCTGGTTCTGGCAGTTGCAGCGTGTGCGAAAAACTACACGCTCACACCGTCATACGCCCACAATACGGGTGTGGCGTCCGCCGGCATCTCGCGCTTTCTGGTCGCGCTGGCCGCTATTCTTTTTTTCGTTTTGTACGCGGCCGGCCATCGGGCTTTGATCTCCCTGTTGAAGCCATCGAACGCCGTGCCTGCTTACTGGCGGGCGGTCAATCTGCAGAGCGGCGTCTCGCCTATGCTCCCCCAGCTTCTGTTGATTGCGGGCGTATATGTGTGGTTTTGGTGCGGCTTGAGGGGCCTGGCCCACTTCGGGGACGATCGGCCTGTCCTGCCCGCCGTGGACGATCTCCCCAGCCAGATGCCGATGTTCAGCCGGGAAAAGGCCGGCGATCGGGTGGAAGACGCGGCGCGCCCTCTGAACCCGTATTACCTGTGCCTGTTTCTCGGAGCCTTATTAGTTATCGCCGGTGTTTGCTGGGTTGAATTGCAAGGCTTCTCGGTGCGCACCCTGGGAGAACGTGCCTTTGGCTGTCTCATCTTCGCCTCTGTAACTCTTTGCATTGCCGCTATCGTTACCGATGGCATAGAGATGTGGTGGGCCTGGAACGAGCTTCGCCAGTTGCTGATTTTTCTGGACCGGCTACCCCTGCGGCGCACCCTGCGCGCTTTGAAGGGACTCGAATGGGGGTCGATCTGGAAGTTGAGCGGGAATGTGCTGGGTGAGCGATATCGGGTTCTTTCGCTCCAGATCGAAAGCCTCAGGCATCTGACAAATTCCACCGCCGAATGGGTGCCAGATTGGGGACCTGTCGACGCCCAGGACTGCAAAATCAAGATCATGCGCCAACTGAACGAGTGCAAGGCGAAGATGGGCGCCTTCGCAGCATGGTACGTGGGGCTTCCGGAGAACATTGACGACCTGTCAGCTATACGCGATTTCCAGATCGAACTGGCCAGCACCGCGGGGTTGTTAGTGAAGCACGTGCTGCTGCCGGCCTGGCAAATGGAGAGCGACTCGCTTATTTTCGAGCGCTCAAAGCCGGCCGGAAAAGCCGGCGAAGACGCAGCGGTGGACGAACTCGCCATTTCGACCGCCAAACTCGCGCCCCACGTTGTGGCCGCGGAGGAGTTTTTCGTGCTCCCTTATCTGGCGTTCATCCAGAACACTCTCGGCCGCCTGCGTACCATCGCCTTAGGCATGCTCTGGCTGTTTGTGGCTGCCGCGCTGGCAGTATCGAGCTACCCGTTTGACCCCTTGAATGTGCTGGGCGGCATTTTCCTGACGGTTTTCGCGATCGTCGCCGGTCTATCGACTATCGTCTATTCGCAAATGTCCCGCGACGCCACCCTCAGCCACATCACCAACACGATTCCCGGGGAATTGGGAGCGGATTTCTGGATTCGTATGGCGACGTTTGGTATCGGCCCGCTCGCGGCACTTCTTACTACATTGTTCCCATCGATCACCGATTTCGTATTTTCCTGGCTGCAGCCAAGCGTACAATCCCTCAAATAAGGGGATGTGCTGCTGTTGGCCTCACTTGGGGGTCACATGGAACAGGGCGCCGGGATTGGCGTCTTCGAGCATCCACAGCGAACCATCGGGGCCTTCTTCCACATCGCGGATGCGGTGGCCCATATCCCAGCGCTCGACGGCTTTAGCGCCCCCATGGCCGTCGAACACGATGCGGACAAGCGCTTTCGTCGCCATGCCGCTGACGAAGCCGTTGCCGTTCCATTGCGGGAAGGTCTGGGTGCCGGTGTAGAACATCAGATTGCCCGGCGCGATTACCGGTACCCAATAGAGCACGGGCATGGCGAGATCGGGCCGCGAGTCGGGCTTGGGAATCGGCACGCCGTTATAGTTCTGGCCAAAAGAGACGAGCGGCCAGCCATAATTCTTGCCCTTCTCGATCAGATTCAGCTCGTCGCCGCCGCGCGGGCCGTGCTCGACCTCCCACAGTTCGCCGTTGGGGGAAAACGCCAGGCCATAGGGCGTGCGCACGCCGCTTGCCCAGGTTTCAGCCGGCGTCAGGTTGGGGCCTGGAAAGGTATAGGTGCTTACCACCTTGGCTTCTTTGGCGGCTTCCGTGTCCCGGGGCGGGTCGATCAGGGGGATCGTGGCAGCGCCGGTTTTGCCGAAGTTGGGATTGCCGGGGGCTGGCTTGCCGTCCAGCGTCAGGCGCAGGATCTTGCCCACAGGCTGGTCCGGATCCTGGGCGGGCGTCATGCGCTGGCGGTCGCCCACGGCGAGGTACAAATACTGGCCATCGGGCGAGAAGGCGACCTGGGCGCCTTCCTGGCCGCCCTTGCCTTTGGGCATCTGATGCCACAGGACTTCAAAGTTTTCGAGCTTAGCCGAAGTCGCCGTGACGTTCAGACGGGCGCGCGCCAGCGCCAGACCTCCGCCATACTCGCCCGGCTCGGCATAGGTCAGATAGATATTGTGGTCGGTCGCGTATTTCGGCGAGAGGAAGACACCGTGCATACCGCTCTGGCCTTGATAATAGACCGCAGGCGTATTCTCCACCTGGATCTTCTCTCCCTTCTGCGACACGAGCCAGACGGGGCCGACCTTTTCAGTGATCAGCATGCGGCCATCGGGGAGGAAGGCCAGCCGCCAGGGCAGGTTAAAGGTGGCCACTGTAGTCATGGTGAAGGGCAGGCTCGCTTCGGGCTTCTGTTCGCCTATATTGACCTGGGCCCAAACGGCCGAATTGAAAAGTGCCGCCAGCGCGACAAGCAACGCCGTTTTCGCCAATTTCATCGAGATGTCTCCTGTTTAAAGAACGCCCGATCCTCAGCGATCCGGCCGTTTTGATCGTACATCATCGTCGGGCGGCGCCAGTCGCGTTGCCTCCTCGCAAGTGCATTTGAGAAGATCATGCAGATGAGACACATTGCGGTGTTTGCGGCATTGATGGTCGCGGCGACGGTCCGGCCCTCGATGGCCCAGCAGTATAAGGCCCTTCACGCGGGCGACGTCATCCGGCTCGAGGACGCGAGCAGGCAGATGGTGGTATCGATCGTCCCTTCAATAGGGAATATCGTGTCCGAGTTCTCGGTGAAGGGGCAGAACGTGCTGCGCTGGCCGTACACCTCGATCGAGGATTACAAGGCGCGCGGCGGGGGACTGAATGGCATCCCATTCCTCGGACCGTGGGCCAATCGTCTGGACGAACAGGCATTCTATGCCAACGGCAAAAAATATAACTTCGACATGGAACTGGGAAACGTGCGCGGCGCGATTCCGATCCACGGGTTCCTGACCGGGACCGATCAGTGGCAGGTGATGGAGGTCAAGGCCGATAAGAAATCGGCATGGGTAACGAGCAAGCTCGAAGTGTGGAAACAGCCGATGTGGATGAAGCAGTGGCCATTCGCCCACACGATTGAGATTACGCATCGGCTGCAGGACGGCGTGCTGCAGGTGCAAACGAGGATCACCAACCTGAGCGCCGAACCGATGCCGGTGGCGGTGGGATTTCACCCGTACTATCAACTCACCGATTCGCCCCGGGAAGACTGGACGATCACGGTACCGGCGAAAACGCACTATCTGTTATCGGGCGCGAAGCTTCCGACCGGGGAAACCGAAGCGGTCGAGAAATTATTTCCCAACCGGCAGGGCACCCTGAAGGACTACAACCTGGACGACGTCTTCGGCGATCTGGAGCGCGATCCTCAGGGCCGCTCCCACACCATCGTCAAAGGCAAGCAGCAGACGCTGGACATCATGTTCAGCCAGAACTATCAGGCGGAGGTGATCTACTCGCCGAACCCGACCGGCCAGGGCCTTGGGGGCAACGCTCTGCAGAATCCGAACGCTCCCGCACGCGGAGGAGGAAGTGGGCGCGGCGCGGCCGGGCGCGGACGGGGTCCGGCCAACCCCCTGGCGACGCCGAACTATATCTGCATCGAGCCGATGCCCGGCATCACCAACGCCATCAACCTGGCGCAAAAAGGCACCATTAAGAATCTGCAATCGGTGGCGCCCAATCAGACCTGGGAAGCAAGCTTCTGGGTAAAGCCGGGAGGATTCTGACGAATGGGAGGTGGATGTACGCACACACCTGAATGTTGTAATCTGTCCTGATGAATCCGGACGCGGACCGCCGCGCGATTTTCGCGTATCTGGCCTTTACGTGGACCGTCAGTTCCCTGTTCTATTTCCTCATCATCAAATCCGCCGGCACCAATGCCGCCGATGGAGCCTGGACCACCGGACTGATGTGGAGCCCCGCCACCGGGGCCTTGCTCGCCTGCAGATATCTCGGCCGCCCTGTCGCCAGCCTTGGCTGGAAGTGGGGCAAAACCCGTTACCAGGTAATCAGCTACCTGATTCCGCTCGGTTATTCCACCTTTCTCTACGGCTTCGCCTGGTTGGCGGGCATCGCCGCGTTAAACCCGGAACAGAGCGCCACGGGCTTATCGAGATGGCTGGGTCTCGGTCCCCTGTCCAGACCCGTCGCTACAGGGCTCTATTTCCTGGTTGTCGCGACCACCGGCGTAATCCAGAACTGCGCTACCACGCTGGGGGAAGAAATCGGCTGGCGAGGATTCCTTGTGCCCGAGTTAGCCAAACGGTTTTCGTTTACGGCCACGGCTGTTCTCTCCGGCGTAATCTGGGCCTTGTGGCATGTGCCCATCATGGTCTTGGCCGGCTACAATGTGGGAACCGGCTCGTATGGCTTGGCCGTTGTCTGCGCCAACATAGTCGTCCTCAGCTTCGTGATGACCTGGCTGAGGCTGAAGTCCGGCAGCTTGTGGACCGGCGTTATTCTGCACGCTTCCCACAACCACTTCATCCAGCATTTCTTCGATCCCATGACCGTGTACACCGGCCGCACGAAATACATCCTCGGAGAGTTCGGCATCGGATTCACCGTGGTAGTGGCTGTGCTGGCCGCCTATTTTTGGAGGCGCCGGGCGGAAGTGGCTCAACCCCGGCAGGCGTTCGCCCAGGCTTGAGGAAAGATGCTGCGCAAAGTATTGCCATGGTTGAGCGTAATGTTGATTGCCGCGGCCATCTACGACGGCGCGGTTTTCTATTCCCGATGGAGCGCCAACCGGGCGGCGGAACGCGAGGCCTCTGCCAGTGAAGCCGAGCGAGACCGCAAGGTGATCGAGATGGTGGGCGGAGATCAGCTGAAGATTCTGAGTTTCTATGTAATTCCCGGCGCCATCCGGGCCGGCGGCCACGCCAATATCTGTTACGGAGTAAACGGAGCCAAAACGGTGCGGATCGAGCCTCCGATAGAGAACGTGTATCCAGCCCTCACGCGCTGTGTGCAGGTGTCGCCGCAGCGGGACACTGAATACAAACTCGTCGCCGAAGACGGCGCCGGCCATACGGTTTCGCAGAGTTTCGTTCTCAAGGTTACGCGATAAATTTCAGCGGCGAATCTGGAAATCAATTCCCGGTCGGCGTTTCGTCGACACTATCGATAACCAGCACCGAGGCCGGCATGCGACGCGATCGCAACCTGAGGCCAAGCTGTCCGCTGAGAGCGTCGGAGACGGAGATCGCCCCGTTGGGCTCCGGGGCAACGTCGCCGGCCGTTGGTTTGGACAGGTCTTCAAATGCTCCCGGCGGCGTGAAATGGATGGAGAAATCGTAACGGCCCGTGAGACGGGTCTCTTCCACTACCGGGGACACTTCGTGAAATGCCTCGTAGAGTGCCGATGCCAATTGGGCCATCGTCACGTTGTGGCAAGTCAGGAGAGATGAGGCGACGGGATTCTGAATCCGAGGATCCTTGCCATCGTCCGGCAGCCACGCGCCACATCCCGGCCGACGAGACGGATCGGACCCGCGCAGCTTTGGCCGGGCGGACGTGATCACGTAGCCGAGAGCGGCTCGCTGGTCCATGTGCGCGGCAAGTTTGAAGCGCTCTGTCAGGAGCGCGCGAAGCATGTTGCGCATCGAATCCACATCGAGCCCGTTCCATACCGGTCCGTCCCAGCCCGCGCCAAAACCTTCTTCGACGGGAGCTTTGGCCAGAACTTCGTAACAGAGCGATTCCATGTTTTTGGGACCGCCGAGGACACGGTTGGTATCGATGTCGCCCCACGCCTCCTGGATCATGCCTTTGAGCGTCATCACGATGCGAACGCGGCCACCCGGCTCTATGCTCACCGAAGAACAGGGCGGGGGAGACAGAGTGGGTTTGATGGCCGCCACTTCGAATCGCAGGGCTGCCTGCGCCGCCGCACTGACACCGGGCAAATTCGCCGTGGGCTGATTGCCGACCTTATCGACGGCGATGGCCGGCTCCGCGACGCTGCCGAGCGCCAGCTTCAACCCGAGCTGTTTCTCGAATGCATCGAAGATCGAGATGGTCTCAGCGGATGGGGCCCGCGGACTCCAGGAATCGCGCGGCGTCCATTTGACGGTGAAGGTCCGGGGGCCGTCCATGCCGGTGCGGTCGACAACACGATAGTTGAAAAGGTAGCCGGTGGCCCGCATGCGCGGCAGGCCCTCGGCAAGTTTCGCCAGCGTCAGGTTGCGGCATTCGAAGACGACCAATGCGGCTGACGGGCCGGGCGGCTGCCTGCAACCGCTGTCTTCAGATTCCTGCGGCGTTTCGGTCACAGCTTTGGCGGCCAAAGCTTTGTTATCGACGGTCATGGCGAAAACCGGGACGTTCCGTGTGGTGTTGTGCACCGCCAGATGGAATCGGTCCACAAGCATGGATTGCAGAATGCTTCGAAGTTGTTCCGTGGTGGAGGACTGTGGCACCGGTATGGAAACATCGAAACGCTTGTTGTCGAGCCACTCCGGTCCGCCGATAACATCGTCGACGTGGATATTCCATGCGGCGCCAATCAGGTCGACCAGACTGGCATTCCGCAATTCATAACGTCCGGCGACCACGCGCCGGCGCATGTAATTCATGGAGTTCGGGGCGCTGGGGAGAATGACAGTCGACCGGGTATCGGGTTGAGCCTGGGAATACGCCTGCGGGCAGGAAAAGGCAATGCTGATGAAGACCGGGGCTGCCCGCGATAGCCAGCGAATACGGCGAAACAGGCCCACCGCGACATTTTACATGGCGTCAGGCGCCGGCCGCGGCGACTTCGCAGGCCCGGCAGTCGCGGGCAATCAGGCCCAGGCCTCCGTACCAGTCGCGCTCGATTTCGAAGGCGACATCAATGGAGCTCAGGGCCTTCCACTCTTCGGCCCGGGCGCCCATTCCAAAACCTTTCAGAATTACGGTTCTGCCACTTTGCCGTACGGCGATCTTCAGGTGCTTCTCTTTCCAGAGTTGCGGCGGGCCGGCCAGTTGGGCTGAGCGAACGGCGAAGAGCGGCCGGGGGTTGTCCATGCCGAAGGGCGCGATCTGTTCCAGTGCGCTCCAAAGATCTTCGTTGACTTCACGCAGATCGAGGACGGCGTCGACCGCGACCACGGGGCGCATATCTTCCGGCGTCAGACGTTCGCGGGCGTAGGCCTGCAGGCGATGGCGGAAGGCTTCAAGCGATGGCGCGGGCAGGGTCAAACCCGCCGCGTGGGCATGACCGCCGAACCTGGTGAAGAGATCGCGCATGCTTTCGAGCGCGTCGAGAAGATGGAAAGCTTCGATGCTGCGGCCGGAGCCCTGGGCCACGCCGTTCTCGACTCCCATCACGATGGCGGGCCGGTGGTAGCGCTGCATCACGCGGCTGGCCACGATGCCGACTACGCCGCGGTGCCACCCCTCGCCCCAGAAGATCAACGCGGCTTCGCTATCTGAAACCGGCGCGGCCACGCAGCGTTCAAAAATTTCATGCACGATGGCGCGTTCGGCGGTCTGGCGCTGCTGGTTCAGCGCGAATAATTCCTGCGCGATGCGGGCGGCTTCATCGGGATCGGTGGTGAGGAACATGCGGACCGCCTGCGCGGCATCGTCCATGCGGCCCGATGCGTTGATGGCGGGAGCGATGCGGAAGCCGACTTCGGTGGCATTGGGAATCCTGTCGCGGAAGCCGGCGGCATCGAGCAGCGCGCGCAGGCCCGGATTGCGCACGTCTCCCAGACCGTTCAATCCGTGCTTCACGATGATGCGGTTCTCGCCCGTCAGGGGCACGATATCGGCGACGGTGGCGATGGCGACGAGCTTTAGAAAAGACTCGATCACGCGGTAGAGCTTCGCTGGCGGCCAGCCGAGTCCGGCCAGGATGGCGTGCGCGAGCTTCAGTGCCACGCCCGCTCCGCACAGGTTGGGATTGGGATAACTGCAATCGCGGCGGCTGGGATTAACGATGGCGAGCGCGGGGGGCAGTTCGGTTTCCGGCAGATGGTGATCGGTGACGATAACATCGATACCGAGCTCACGGGCGCGCTCGATGGCGGCGACGGCGCGAATGCCGTTATCGACGCTGATGATTACGCGCACTCCGCGGAGTGCGGCCTCGTCGACGGATGCCGCCTGCATGCCGTAGCCATCGAGCAGACGATGTGGAATATGCCAGGCTGGTTGGCCCCCGGCCATTTCGAGGGCTTTTTTCAGAATGACCGTAGAGACGACTCCGTCCACGTCATAATCGCCGTGGATTTCGATAGTTTCGTGGCGCGCGAGGGCGGTTCGGATGCGGTCGACGGCGCGGTCCATATCGCGCAGGAGGAAGGGATCGTGGAGGTCTTCGAGGCGGGGATTCAGGAAGCTGTGGGCGGTGGCTGCGTCGCGATAGCCTCGGATCCACAGTATGGTGGCGGCGGCTCCGGGGAGATTCAGCTCATGGGCCAGGGCGTTTATGGCGGAGTCGTGTTGGGAGGCGGGGAAGTCCCAGCGGCTATTGGGCATTACTTGAAAACATGGTGTCGGCGGTCCGGTAGATTGGTACCCAGCCCGTGGAGGCCATTACCAATCGGCCGCAGGTAAACAACCTGGTTACCAACCTGCCCCACGTGGGCCGGACGATTTTCAAGGGATTTTCAGGCACAATTCAGTTGTTGGAATAGAAGCCGCCGAGCCCGTCGTGCCCTTCATCGGCCAGGTCGTCGCCAGCCGGGAGCATGGCGGTAAGTTCGTCGCAGGCCTCCAGAAATTCCTCGTACCAGTCCGGCCTTGCCTCGTAAACATAGAGGTGCGAATTGTAATCGAACGCGATTTCGAGCGCGCAGGTGGTGCCGACATGGCGGCGGGCTTCGCGAATGCGGTTCTCGAATTCGCGCTGCTCCTCGCGGGACAGCTCAAGTTCTTCCAGCTCTTCGACGGCCTCTTCCACCTCTTCTTCATCCAGTTCCCGGGAGGCGAACAGGATCAGTTTCTGACCCACTTTGCGCGCCGTGTCGAGAAACATGCGGTAGTCGGGAAAGCGCTCGGAATCCCACGTGATGACGTTCAGATTGTCGAGACCGCCCGCATGGCTGCGGAAGACGGCGAATTCCGATGCCGCGAGATAGTCGAGCATTTCGCTCTTGAGCGTTTCAAGATTCAGATCCAATGGCTTCTCCCCGGCGTTGCGTAACCAGAATACCACCGGAAGCGGGGAATGCCCGATCATGGCTCGGGCGTGGATCGATTCCAGGCTGCCCGTTAGAGAACCCGGGCGAAAGATCACATTTAATATTGGGCGCCCATTTAAAGCCTATGCGAATGTCATATCAAAGGAACATAAAGTCAGAAATTTGCAAATATCGGTCAGAAATATACCTCGACAAGATAATAGTTTTCTATTAGAGTGATTCAACGCATTGTCACATTGAGGGGCAGGTCCGATGTGTGGGTGTATCCGCGTCGATTATCCGAGGGGGTCTTGAGCATGGCGACGATTCGATATTTCCTTAAAGTGAGCGGTTGTCTGTGGCTCCTTTTCACGATTTTGTTGTTCAGCAGTCTGGCCTTGGCGCAACGCGACCTGGGCACCATCACGGGCACGGTCACCGATCAGTCGGGTGCGGCTGTAGCCAACGCCACAGTTACCATCACCGATGTGGCGACTGGAGAGAGTTCGACTCTCGCGTCTTCGAAAAACGGCGACTTCACACGACCGGCGCTGCAGCCAGGGACGTACACCGTGATGGCGGAAGCACCGGGTTTTCGCCGGGTCAGCCAGGAGAATGTTGCGGTGGTTGCCGGAGGCAGAGTCGGCGTCACCCTGAGTTTGCAGGTCGGCGGCGTCAATGAATCCATCGTGGTGAGCGCGGAAGCGCCGCTGGTGCAGAGCGAAAGCACGCAACTGGGCGGACAGCTGGACACCAACCAAGTGGCTACTTTACCACTGGGCGCGCAGCGTACCTTTACGTATCTGGCGCGTTTGACGCCGGGCATTGTCCCCGGTGAATCGGGCCGCGACGGGGCTACGGGCAGCTTCTCCGCTAACGGCGTGCGTTCGCTGGGTCAGAATAACTTTTTGCTGAACGGCGTCGACAACAACGTCAACGTCATCGACTTCCTGAACGGCGCGGCGTTCGTCATCGGGCCTCCGCCGGAGGCGATCGGCGAAATGCAGGTTCTGACCAGCGGCTACAACGCAGAGTACGGCCGCGCGGCGGGGGGCGTGATCAACGTCAACCTGAAGACCGGAACCAACCAGATCCATGGCGGCCTGTGGGAAATCCTGCAGAATGAAGACCTGAATGCCAACTCGTGGCAGAACAACAGTGCGGGAGCCCCTCGGCCGGTATTTCGGCAGAACCAGTTTGGCGCGGCGGCGGGCGGACCAATTATAAAGAATAAGCTGTTTATCTTCGGCGATTACCAGGGGACGCGCATTTCGGACGTGGCTCACTCGGGTTTCGTAACGATTCCCACTCCCGCCGAGGTAAAAGGGAACTTCTCGAGCCTGCTTGGGCCGGCCATCGGCACGGATCCGTCAGGGGCTCCTATTCTCTCGGGCGCGATTTATAACCCCGCCACGCAAACGACGGTTAACGGCCAACTGACGCGCACTCCGTTTCCCAACAACATGATTCCCGCCAGTTTGTTCGATCCCGCCGCGGCCAAAATGCTGGCGCTCTTCCCGGCGCCAAATCGACCCTACCCCGCAGGTGGGTTCCCGAAGAACGATTATTACTATGTTTCGCCGGGACAGAACCCGACGGACTCAGGAGACGTTCGCGGCGATTACAGACTGAGCGATAAGAACAGCTTTTATGGATCGTTCAGCATCAACGACAACAACAACTCCAGTAAGCAGGTGTTTGCGCAGGGACTCGGCTCGGCGAGCGGGACAGGCGGAGACGTCCAGGCGACTGCCACCAAGAATGGGCAGGTCGGCTACACGCGCGTCTGGACTCCGTCCATCGTTTCCGAAACCCGCGTCGGCATCACGCGGCTGGTGACTTCGATCGTCGGCCCCGATGGCGGTTCGGGAGACTTGTACAAGACCTTCGGCATTGGCGGTTACGACCCCACCAACGCGTTTTCGCAAAACGGCGGACTGCCGGGCGTCGGCGTCGACGACGGTACTCCCTACCAAGGCTTCGGCTCCGGCGGATGGCAACCGATGAAGATGCACAGCAACGTGCAGGACTTCATCCAGAACGTTGCCATTTCCAGGGGCTCGCACGCGTTCAAGTTCGGCGGCGAATTGCGCCTGATCCAATACCCGTTCGTGCAGTTCTCCGACCCGCACGGCGATTTCAGCGTGAGCCGAAACGCGACAGCTTTTCCGTCCACGGTCAACTCGCTGAACGCCAATACGGGCGATCCGATGGCGTCGTTTCTTCTGGGCGTGCTGGACAGCGGATCCATCTCCACTGTCAACCAGATCAATTCGGCCAAGCAAACGTGGGCCGTTTATGCTCAGGACGACTGGAAAGTGAACCGGAAACTGACGGTCAATCTGGGCATGCGCTACGAACTGTTCTCGCCGACTTATGCGACCGACGGCCGGCAATCGAACTTCGATTTCAATAACGCGACGCTCTACATCCCGGCGAGCCCCAACCAGAACGCGCCCCTGCCGTCGAATTTCGCTACTTCTTATCCGAACGTAATCGTGTCCCGCGGCCAGGTCGGCAAGTACATGTTCCCCTGGGACAAGACGGATTTCGGCCCGAGGATCGGTCTGGCTTATAAGCTGCAAGCCAAGACGGTAATCCGCGCGGGCTTTGGAATCTTCTATGGAGGCGAGGAAAACCTGGGCGGGAATCCGAATCTGGGTGAAGGACCGCCGTTTAATACCACGGTCAACCTGAACAACGTCGGGACATTCTCGGTGAATCCGTATCTGCCGGGTAATGCGGCCGGCGGGCTTGGCGGATTTTCGGGCGGGTGGCCCACCAATGTATTCAATACGCCGGCTCCGGTGGGATTCCGTGGCATCGCGACGGACTTCCGCAGCCCGGCCGTGCAGAAGTGGAACCTTGCCGTGCAGCGCGAATTGCCGGGAAATATGGCGCTCGAAGTGGCTTATGTGGGCAATGCACAGATCCACCAAATCGTCCTGCACAACGCCAACAGCTGCCCCAACGTGGGAACCAACAACCCAAATATCACCTGCAATTCGCTGCGCCCCATCGCGAATATCGGGCAGGGTACGGTGGTCGACACATTCGGGGACGGCAACTACAACGCACTTACCGTGAAGCTGGAGAAGCGCTTGTCGAATGGTCTCGAGTTCATCAGCGCCTACACGTGGTCGCACGCGATATCCGATTCGTGCACGCCGCTTACGGGTTGCAATGTATACAATCCGCTGGTGTACCAGAGCGGTTATGCCGATGCGCTGTGGGACATTCGTCATAATTTCACTACCGGCTTCACCTATGAACTGCCGGTCGGCAAGGGCCGAACCTTTGGATCGAATCTGAATCCGGTCGCCAACCAGGTTATCGGCGGATGGGCACTGGGTGGCATCCTGACGCTGCGCACCGGTGTTCCTCTGACGCTTTCCTACAACGGGTGCCAAGGCATCTGGAACTCGTGCCGTCCGGATATCGTTCCTGGAATGTGCGCCAACTGCGCCCCTTCCGGCGGGCGATCCGCGGCGGAGTGGTTCAACATCGCGGCGGTACGGGCTGCTGCACCGCTGACGGGTGGCGACGCGGGTGCGTTCAACATCCGCGCGCCAGGAAACAGCACGCTCGATCTCTCGCTGTTCAAGACTTTCCGGATCACCGAGAGATTCAATCTGGAGTCGAGATTCGAGGCGTTCAATGCCTTGAACAAGACGCAACTCGGCGCGCCGGACACTAACCTGCAGGATTCGACCTTCGGGAAGATTACCTCCAGCAACAGTGAAAGGCATGCGCAGTTCTCTCTGCGGCTGCATTTCTAACCGGAAAGCGCAGCGCCAATACCTGGTCTACGGCCCCCTCATCTCGCGGTGAGGGGGCTTTTCATTTATACTGGACACGAATTGTGCGGGCAACCATCACAGCGGGGATCGTAGTTCTGGCCGCGCTGAACTGGCACGCGCCGGCCTTCGAATCGCCGATACATTTTGCCTGGCGGCCGATCGCTTTCACCCTCGAGACTTCCGAAACGCCGGAGAGGCACGCGCCCGAGACCATGGCCGGCGGCGTGGCGATTTTCGATTACAACAACGACGGCGCTCTGGACATCTTCTTCACCAACGGGGCGGA
This sequence comes from Terriglobia bacterium, assembly GCA_963719785.1. Classification (GTDB taxonomy): domain Bacteria; phylum Acidobacteriota; class Terriglobia; order Bryobacterales; family Bryobacteraceae; genus BOG-234. The sequence goes on along the minus strand of CAVRCX010000007.1, from coordinate 177,525 downwards.
CATCCGAACGTTGAAGAAGAACTCGCCCAAATATTTCAACCGTCTTTTTTCCAACGACGGCAAAGGCCATTTCACCGATGTCACGGAAAAGGCCGGGCTGGCCGGCGACGGCTATGACATGGGCGCAGCGGTTTGCGACTACGATAACGACGGCTACAAAGATCTCTTCGTGGCGGGCGTTCACGGCAACCACCTGTACCACAACAACGGCAACGGCACTTTCACCGATGTCACCCATCAGGCGGGTCTGGATCGCCCGGATGCGGAATATGGCCCGCTGTGGTCCGTGGCGGGGCTTTGGCTCGACGTCAATAACGATGGCCTGCCAGATCTTTTCGTGGTGAATTATCTGGCGTGGGATTTCGCGCATGAGCCGGTCTGCACGGCGCCCGGGGGCCGCGACTATTGCGACCCGAAGTTTTACCAGAAGACCCCCAACCAGCTTTTTCTCAATAACGGGGATGGCACTTTTAAAGACATATCCGCCGAATCGGGTATTCGCGCACATCCAGGCAAAGGCATGGGCGCGGCCGCAGCCGATTACGATCTCGATGGACGCATGGACATCTTCGTCCCCAACGATAAGCTGGAGAACTTCCTGTTCCACAACAAAGGCGGGGGCAAATTCGAAGAGGTGGCTTTCGAAGCCGGCGCCGCGCTGCGCGAAGATGCGCAAATGATTTCGGGAATGGGTCTGGATTTCCGCGACATCGATAACGACGGCTATCCTGACATCGTATACGTGGCGCTCGACGACGAGACTTTCCCGGTCCTGCGGAATACAGGGAAAGGAGAGTTCGTGGATGTGACACGAGCCAGCGGCATGAGCACTTTAAGCCTGCCGATGGCGGGCTATTCGCCGACCGTTTACGATTTCGATAACGATGGCTGGAAGGACATCTTCGTGACGCGCGGTCACGTGGAAGTAATGCTGCCCGAACGACATGGTCAGGTGGAGCAGCCCAACACTGTTTTTCGTAACACCGGCGGTATGAAATTCGCCGCCCTCACCGCCGAAGCGGGACTGGCCGCGCAAGCCCCGCGGCGTCACCGTGGCTCCGCGGTGGGCGATCTGAACGGCGATGGACGCGTGGATGTAGTGACGACAGCTATCGGCGCGCCGGCGGAGATCTGGATGAACGACAGCCCGGGCCTGAATCACTGGATCGAGTTCCAGCTGGAAGGCACGAAGAGCACGCGCGACGCCCTGGGAGCGCGTTTAAAAGTTGTGACGGGCGGGGGCACGCAGTACAACCACGTGTCGTTCAACTTCGGTTATGCTTCGTCAAGCGCAGGGCCGGTACACTTCGGCCTGGGGGCGGACAAATCCGTGGAAGCGGTGGAGATCCGCTGGCCCTCAGGCATCGTGCAGGAACTAAAGGATGTTGCCGGGGACAGAATCGTTCGCGTTAAGGAACCGCGCCAATGATTTTGGCGACGGCTCTGTTTCTGATGATGCAGCAGGACGATCTTCGCCAGGGCCTCGCCGCGCTCAATCGCAACGATCCGCTGCACGCGCGTGAATATCTCGAAAAGGCATCGAAGGCCGATCCGCAGAACGCCATTGTGTGGGTAGCGCTGGCGCAGACGTATTTGAAGAGCGGGCAGAAAGAACTGGCGGTCGAGTCGGCCCGGCACGCGGGGCAGTTCGGCGCCGAGACTCCGGCGGTCCAGCATGCGTTGGCGTTGTTCTACGCGGGAATCGGCGACATGGCGGAGGCAGCACAATGGGAACGGCGTTTTGCGGCCGCACCGGGGGCGAGCGCGCAGACTGCGGCTAACGCTGCCGCGCTGTCGCTCGAAGCCGGCCAGGCGGACGAGGCGATCAAATGGGCGCAGACCGCACTGCGGGGTGAAGACAGTCTGGCCGTGCATCATTTGTTGGGCAAAGCATACGAGGCGGCCGGGCAGTTGGAACGAGCGCTTCCCGAATTGCAGCGGGCGGCCGAGGGTGAGCCCGCGCAGGACGTGTTTATGGCGGATTATGGACAAGCGCTCCTGGAACACCGGGATTTCGCCGACGCACTGACTGTGCTCGAAAAGGGCAGGCAGCGCTTTCCAAAGGATCCGCAGTTGGCGCTTTCGTATGGCGTAGCCTGTTACGCACAACGCAGGTATGCGGACGCCGTGAGCGCTTTCCTCGAAACCATTCGGCTCGATGCAACGATCGAACAACCGTACGTTTTTCTGGGAAAGATCACGGAGCATGCGGGAGACAGGCTACCGGAGGTGGTGGCGGCAGACGCGGCGTGGGAGCGGAGGGCGCCGGACAACTACCTGCCGGTCTTTCTTCACGGCAAGGCTCTCTTGGCCTCGTCGGCCCCGGATGCCGCGGAGATCGAAACCTTGCTGCGCCGCTCGATAAAGCTGAACGAAGCGTTCTGGGAATCCCATATGGAACTGGGCACGCTGCTCTCAGGGCAGGGTAAGTGGGCTGAGGCACAACGCGAATTGTCGCGCTCCATAGAACTGAATCCCGGGGAAGCGCGGTCGCATTACGATCTGGCGCGGGTGTATTTACGGCTTGGCAAGACGGACCAGGCCAAGGCTGAGCGAGCCGAGTACGAGCGTCTCAGCGCGTCTGCAGAGTCCGCACGGTCACTACCGACGACTTCGCCGGATCGTCGCGAATGATCTCTGTTCGAATCACCGCTTGAAAATATTCTGGCAGAGTCTGCTGTTGCGAGATGCCGAAGTGCTGTGGGAGCAAGTTTCAGATCCGTACCGCCGGAGCGTTGAGGGGACCGCGATAGATCAGGTGTACATCCGCGAAGACCCCGTGTCGCTGCGCAGAAAAAAGGGGTTTCGTGAATGACATTACACACTTGCTTCCGGGGCGAACGATGCTTTTCCATAAGGCGTCCAGCGGTGGCTTCAGGAAGCTTTCGGCGCCCCCGGTCTCATACCGAAGTGCGCAGCGGCGGCTCATATCTTTCGCAGAGCGACCTGCGCGTTGACTGCGGGATTGGTAAGCGGAGAACGCGGATCTTGAAATTCGCTGGCCAAGCGGGCAGGTGGATCGTGTCTCCAGCGTCAAGGCCAACCAGATCCTGCGCGAGGTGGAAGGATCTGGGGCCCTTTAGTCGCGCCGGATTCAGCGGGTTTGGCGGGAGGAGTTTCGGTTCAGCAGCGCTTCGACTTTGTCGGCGGCGACGGGGGTTTTGATCTGGCCGGTCAGAATTTCCTTGTTGCCGGTATCGGCTCCGTAGAGTTCGCGATTGGCCTCGTCGTCGGGACGCAGCGTTGCACCGTCGAGAGAAATGCCGGCGAAAAGACCTCGCGAACGGGAGTAAGAGAGCATTTCGGCGCGGAGTACTGCGTCTGTCTGTGCGCTGAGGTCGCGTCCTACGGGACCGGCCGATGCTGTGGCCTCGCCGCCGATGGTGAATTTATTGGTCAGCAAATGCTTCATGCCGTCGTTGTTCATGACGAGCAGGAGTACGTCCTGTTCGGAACCGCCGATTTGAAATCCCACGCTGCCGCCTTCGATGCGGATGGCGGCGGGGGCGGTCCAGCCGACTCCACCTTCGCGGCGGCAAATGGCGAATCCTCGGCCATATTTCGCGCCCACTAAGAAGGCGGCTTTCTTCAGGCCGGGAACCAGAATTACGCAGCGAGCTTTGTTGAGCAGATCCTGGGGCACGCCTTTGTCGGATGCCTTCATCATGTCTTGAAGAAGATCGGCGGCGCTGTCGAGGCGGGCGGTTGCATCGTCCTTTGCGTGGAGAGCCGGGGATGCGATTAACGCCGCGAGGGTAATAATTGGAAGGAAGGATTTAAGCATTCAACTTATCGTACAAGAGGGGCAGGCCGATTGCCAATCGGCCGCTGGCTACCAGCCTGCCCCGGCGTAGTTAGCGGTTGCGGGACATCGAGTCGCGGTCGAGAGCGTGGATGAGCCTTTCACCGGCTGCCGGCGTCTTCACATCGCCCTCGAGGATTTCGTGCGTCGTTATATCGTGGCCATAGAGGGCGCGATTGTCGTCCTTGTCGGGACGAAGCGAAGCGCCTGCCAGCGAGATACCGGCGAATATTCCGTGCGTCCGCGAGTACGAAAGAATTTCCGCCTGCATCGTAGCGTCTGTCTCCGCAGCGGCAGTGCGGCCCAAGGGACCAGCTGCAACGCTTGCGTCGCCGCCGAGGGTGAACTTGCTTTCCACCAGGTGGTGCATGCCTCTGTCATTCATGACAAGCAGGAGAACGTCGGTGTCCGAAACGCCAATCTGAAATCCGAAGCTGCCGCCTTCCATCTGCATGGCCGCGGGAGCCGTCCAGCCTGCGCCACCGCCCCGGCGGCACACGGCAAAACCTCTGCCATACTGGGCGCCGATAATAAAGCCAGCTTTCTTCATACCTGGAATGACCACGACACAGCGGGCCTTATTCAGGAGATCCTGAGGCACTCCCTTATCATCGGCATGCATCATTGCCGCCAGTACGTCTGCTGACGCCTGCAGTCGATCGTCTGTTTTAACTTCCCTGTCGGCCGCGAAGGCACTGGTGCTGAGAGCACATGCCATCGTAAGAATCGCTGTAAGTGTTGTGCGCATTTAAATTTCTCCTGCTCCTTGACGGGATTCTACAAGGCTCTTTAAATGCCAACGTACGAAACGGTACTATCGGCTGAGAAACGAAGAGCTGCGGGCGAAGGCGAGGACGGCGTTGGGAACTACGCCCAGGAAAAACGTTCCGATGGCCGGGAGAATCAACGCCATACGTAGCCCCGGGGTTAGTGGTTCCAGTGAATTAGTAACTTCGCCCGGTTCGTACATATACATCACGACGAGCAGGCGCAGGTAGTAATAAGCCGCAACTGCACTGTTGAGGAGGCCGAGCACGGTCAGCCAGACCAAATTTGACTCAAGGGCGGCGCGGAAGATGTAAAACTTTCCGAAAAACCCGCCGGTCAGGGGCACACCGATAAATGACAGCAGGAAGACTGTGAGCAGTGCGGCGGTCACCGGCTGCTTCTTACTCAGGCCGGCGAGGTCTTCAATGCGCAGGTGGCGTTCGCCCTTGCCCGAAATGTGAATGACGACCGCGAAGGCGCCGACGTTCATCAGTCCATAAGCCGCGAGATAGAACATCACCGCGGCGGTACCTAATTCCGAGCGCGCAGCCAGCGCAACAAGGATGTAACCGGCATGCGCGATGGAACTGTAGGCGAGCATGCGCTTGACGTTGGTCTGTGTGAGGGCGGCGAAGTTGCCGATGGTCATGGAGAGCAGCGCGGAGATCCAGATGAGGGGCTCCCAGCCACCGGCGATCTGCTGGAAGGAAGTCATGAAGATGCGCACGAAAATGGCGAACGCAGCGGCTTTGGGGGCGGTGGCCATGAAAGCGCTGACGGGTGCGGGAGCGCCCTGGTAGACGTCGGGCGCCCACATCTGAAAGGGCGCGCCGGAGACCTTGAAGCCGAGGCCTACGATCATGAGGGCGGCGGCCACGCCCACAATGGCGAGCGAAGTTCCCGGGTTATTGAGGACGGTGCGGATCTCATCGAGCTTGGTAGTCCCGGTGATGCCGTAGACGATGGCCACGCCGTAGAGAAAGAACCCGGTGGCGAAGGAACCGAGCAGGAAATATTTCAGGGCGGCTTCATTATTGCGCTTGTCGTCGCGCAGGTAGCCGGTGAGGATGTAGCTGGCGATCGAAGAGATCTCGAGGCCGATGAAGATCATGATCAGATCGTTGGCGGCGACCATCAGACACTGGCCGGCGACGGAGAAGAGCAGCAGCGCGTGATACTCGCTGGTCTCCGCATTTTCCCGCTCGAGATACCGGTACGACGAAAGCACGGTGAGGATGCCGAGGCACAGAACGAGAACGCGGAAGAAGGTGGCGAAGCCATCCACGATGAGAAGGTTTGAGAAAGCGTGGCCCGGGACGGAATTAGCGGCGACGGCGGCGAAAATGGCGAGGATGAACGCGACGATGGTGAGGTTGCCGAAAAGCTTGGGCGCTTTTTTGGCGAAGAAGGGATCGAGAACCATCAGCAGCGTGCCCGCGATGGTGAGGATGGTTTCGGGTGCGAAGCGCAGCAGATCGTCGGCGCTGGGCGCGAAGTTAGCGGGCATGGATGTTGCCTCCGCCGGCAAGGTGAGCGGGAGCGGAGACCCGCAGGGGAACGTTCATTTTGCTTTGATCGAGAATCTGGGCGTTGGTGGCCGAGACGGCGGGCAGGAAAGTCTGGGTGAAGACGCCCAGCCAGACCATCATGATTATGAGCGGAACGACGCAGACCCATTCGCGCAGATCGATGTCGGGAACATGATGGCGAACCTCGTCGCTGACTTCGCCGAAGAACACGCGCTGATACAGCCAGAGCATATAGCAGGCGGCGAGGATGCTGCCGAGAGCGGCGAATACGGTCCAGGTGAAGTTGGCCTGGGCGGAACCCTGCAGGACAAGGAATTCGCCGACGAAATTACTCAGCATGGGCAGCCCGATGCTGGCGAGAGTAGTGATCAGGAATACGGTGGAGAGCCAAGGCGCGACAGTGGCGACGCCGCCGTAATCGGAGATGGCAAGCGAATGCCGGCGGTCATACAGGAAGCCGACGAGGAGGAAGAGGGCGCCGGTTGAGATGCCGTGAGCGAGCATGACGTACACGGCGCCGTCGAGGCCCATCTGGGTGAACGAAAAAATGCCGAGGACCACGAAACCGAGGTGGCTGACCGATGAATAGGCCACCAGTTTTTTCATGTTGGGCTGGACCATGGCAACGAGCGCGCCGTAGACGATGCCGATGATGGCGAGGATGACGATCCAAGGAGCGTTCTGGCGGGCGGCGTTGGGGAACATGGGCAGGCAGAAGCGAATCAGCCCGTAGGTACCCATTTTGAGCATGACGGAGGCCAGCATGACGGAGCCGGCGGCGGGAGCTTCCACGTGGGCGTCGGGCAGCCAGGTGTGCAGCGGGAAGATCGGGACCTTAATGGCGAAGGCTATGAAGAAGGCGAGGAAGAGGAGCGACTCCTGCGTGTGCGAGAGCGCGATCTTGCCGCTGCCCAGCTGATCGAGGATCGATGTGTAATCGAAGGTGCCGGCCAGGTTGTAGAGGAAGATGATGGCGGTGAGCATCAGCATCGAGCCGGCCATCGTGTACACGAAAAATTTGAGGGCGGCGTAGATGCGGCGGTCGTGGCCCCAGATGCCGATCAGGAAATACATGGGCACCAGCACGAGTTCCCAGAACACGAAGAAGAGGAACAGATCCCAGGCCGCGAAGACGCCGACGAGGCCGACTTCGAGCAGCAGCAGGAAGGCGAAAAATTCCTTGATCTGGAAGTGGATGGATTTCCACGAGAGCAGGATGGCGATGGGGGTCAGGAACGTCGAGAGGATGATCAGCCAGAGACTGAGGCCGTCGATGCCCACGTGATAGTGGATTTCGGGATTCTGGATCCAGATGACATTGGTGACGAATTGCTGACCGGTCTGGCCGGTTTGAAATCCGAAGGCGAGCCCGAGAGAGAGGAGGAAGGCGGCGAGCGAAACCACCAGCGTGAACAGGCGGATCAGTTGCTCCTGCGCGCGCGGCAGGAGCAGGGTGACTGCGAAGCCGATGGCGGGGAGGGCGATGAGGACGTCGAGGAGATTCAATGGACACCTCCCGCAAAGCCCATAATCAGCAGCAGGACCACCGAGCCGAGCACCACCCAGGTGGCGTAGCTGCGGATATTGCCGGATTGGATCAGCTTAAGGACTCCGCCGATGCGTCTCGATTCGAGGCCGACGCCGTTGACGGTGCCGTCGATCACACCTTGGTCGACAGCATGCCAGAGAACCGTGGTGGAACCTTCGATCAAGGGGCGGACTACAGTCGCGTCGTAGATTTCGTCGACGAAGTATTTGTTATAGACCAGGGTGTAGAGGCCGCCGAGAGAGGTGGCGATCTTTTCCGAAAGCGCGGTGTTGACGACGTACATGTAGTACGCGATCGAGATGCCGAGCAGGCCGGCCATGATGGAGACGATCATGAGCATGCTTTCACCGGCCACTTCTTCGGGCAGTGGGAACATCCCGCTGAGGATTTGCGGCACGTTGAGGAAGTAGCCGCCGACGGTGGAGAGAACTGCCAGTACGGCGAGAGGGCCCCACATGGAAATCGGCGATTCATGCGGATGGCCATGGCCGCGATACTCACCGAAGAAGGTCATAAACATGGCGCGCCAGACGTAGAAGGCCGTCATACCCGCGGTGATCACGCCGACCCAGTACATCCACGGGGCATGCGCAAAGGCGGCGGTGAGAATGGCGTCCTTGCTCCAGAAGCCCGCGAAGGGAGGTACGCCGGCGATGGCCAGCGCGGCGCAGACCAGCGTCCAGAAGGTGATGGGCGCGTACTTCTTTAATCCGCCCATGTGGCGCATATCCTGCTCGCCGTGGCAGGCGTGGATAACGCTGCCCGCGCCGAGAAATAACAGCGCTTTGAAAAACGCGTGCGTCATCAGATGCCAGATGCCGGCGGAGAAGGCTCCGACGCCGACACCGAGGAACATGTAGCCGAGCTGCGAAACCGTGGAGTAGGCGAAAACCTTCTTAATATCGTTCTGCGCGAGTCCGATGGTGGCGGCGAAGACTGCCGTGGCGAGTCCGATGATGGCCACGGTTTCCATGGCGATGGGGGCGTGGGTGAAAATCACGGCGGAGCGCGCGCACATGTAAACGCCTGCCGTCACCATTGTGGCCGCGTGGATCAGGGCGGAAACCGGGGTGGGGCCTTCCATGGCATCGGGCAGCCAGACGTAGAGCGGAATCTGCGCAGACTTGCCGGTCGCGCCCACCAGCAGGAGCAGCGCGATAGCGGTCAGGATCTCCACCGGCTTGCCCGGAGCGGCGGCGAAAACACGCCGGAAATCGAGTGTGCCGAAATTCACCACGATCAGGAACATCGCCAGCGAGAAGCCGAAATCGCCGATGCGATTCACGATGAAGGCTTTGTTGCCGGCGGTGGTGGCGCTCTTCTTCACGAAGTAGAAACCGATCAGCAGGTAACTGCAAAGACCCACGCCTTCCCAGCCGACGAAGAGCAGCAGGTAGTTACCCGCCAGCACCAGCGTCAGCATGAAGTACATGAACAGGTTGAGGTAGGCGAAGAAGCGGTAGTAACCTTCCTCATGCTCCATGTAGCCGGTGGCGTAGATGTGGATGAGGGAGCCGACGCCGGTGACGATCATGAGCATGATCATGGTCAGCTTGTCGATGGCAAAATCCCAACCAACGTTGAAGACGCCGCTCTTGATCCAGGTGAAATAGTGCGCGTGCAGCGAGGTGGCGCCCCATTCGCAGCCCATCCCGACCAATACGACCCAGATGAATGCCAGTACGACGCTGCCGCAGGCCACGGCGTTGATGATCGCTTTGGGCAGTTTGCGCCCGAGGATACCGTTGATCAGGAAGCCGATGAAGGGGAGCGCCGGAATGAGCCAGAGTTTGTGCATCGGTTCAGGGTCAGTTCTTTAAAGTGTCGACGTCGTCGATGTTCAGGGTGGAGCGGTTCTTGAACACCGTGAGGATGATAGCCAGGCCGACGGCCGCTTCAGCCGCCGCCACGACCATCACGAAGAAGGTGAAGATGTGGCCGCTGACTTCGCGATGCTGATGGGCGAAGGCGACAAAGCTGAGATTCACGGCGTTAAGCATCAGCTCTATACACATGAAGACTGTGATGATGTTGCGGCGGAACAGAAAGCCGGCCACGCCGATGGCAAATAATACGGCGCTGAGGGTGAGATACCAGGAGATGGGGACGCCGTTATTCAGGGTTGCGAGCGCGCCTGCGGGGTTCATCGATTAATCCATTTCCTTTCGGGCGAGGACGATGGCGCCGATGATGGCGATGAGAATCAGCACCGAAGTTACTTCAAAGGGCAGCAGGTAATCGGTGAAGAGCGCGTAGCCGACTTGTTGTGCGCCGCCGCCCTGGAAGTCGCCGAATTTCACAAAGCCGGAATCGGGAAACCACTGCATGGAGAAGTAGCAGAGCACGCCGAGCAGGGCGACCATCAGGGGAAAGCCCAGCACCTGCACGATCCAGGAGCGGCCGCGCGAGGATTCGGCGCCCGCGTTGAGCAGCATGATGACGAATATGAAGAGCACCATGATAGCGCCCGCATAGACGATGATCTGCGCCATGGCAATGAACTCCGCGCCCAGCGCGAGGTACATGATGGCGAGCGAGCCCATGACGCCGATCAGCGAGAGGGCGCTCGAAATGGGATGCTTCTGCAGCACCACGTTGATGGCGCACACCACTGAGATCAGGGCGAACAGAGAGAAGAAAAATAGCTCCATCTTACGAGAACCAGGCCACCAGAAATCCGGTAATCAACAGATTGATCAACGCGGCCGGGAACATGAACTTCCAGGCGAAGCTCATGAGCTGATCGTAACGGAAGCGGGGCAGCGTTGCGCGAATCCAGATAAAGACGAATAAAAGGAAACCGACTTTGGCGAGAAACCAGAATAAGGGCGTAAGGATGGGGACGAGCGGCGGAATTGCCATCAATCCCGCGAGAAGAAAGAATATGACGCCGAAGACCGGCAGCGTAATGCGATCAAAGGGCCGCGCCGGGTTCAGGCCGTGGTAGATGCAGACAGCGCCGGCTATGAAGAGGATGAGAGGCGCTACAAAATTGGAACCGAGAGAAGCCGGAAAGAGCGGATGCCAGCCGCCGAGGAAAAGCAGAGTCGCGACGGAGCAGACGGTCACCATGTTGGCGTATTCGGCCATGAAGAAGGAAGCGAACGTCATGCTGCTGTACTCGACGTGGAAGCCCGCCACCAATTCGTTCTCGGCTTCGGGCAGATCGAATGGGATGCGATTGGTCTCCGCGAAGGCGGCGATCATAAAAAGGATGAAGCTGAAGATTTGCGGAAAGGGCATCTGGAAGATGGCCCAGTGCGGAATGAAGCCCAGGTAGTATCCGGCCTGCGAATCGGAGATGCCGCGCAGGCTCAGGGTGCCCGCCGAGAGCAATGGGGCGGCGATGGCGAGGCTCATAGGCAACTCGTAACTGATCATCTGAGCCGAGCTTCGCAGGCCCCCGAGCAGCGCGTATTTGTTATTCGAAGACCATCCGGCGAGGGCAATTCCATAAACGCCGAGCGAGCTGACAGCAAGTATGAACAAGACGCCAATGTTCAGATCCGCCAGTTCCATCATGGTCTGGTACGGGCCGAAAACGGTGGAGCCGATGGTGAAGGCGGGGATGGTGATGCTGGTGCCGAAGGGGATGATGGAGATGGAGATCAGCGCCATGAAGACGGCGAGGAACGGGGCGAGCAGGTAGAAGAATTTATTGACGTGGGGCGGCAGCACGCCTTCTTTGGTGATCAGTTTGATCACGTCGGCCAGCGGCTGCAGCAGGCCATGCGGACCCACGCGCGATGGGCCCATGCGCACCTGCACGTGCGCGATCACCTTGCGCTCCACCCATTGCAGATAGGCAAGCGTCGTCATGAAGACGCCCGCGATGATCGCGAGTTTCACGGCGGTGATGATTAAGAATGCGAGCATTTACTGGCCGACTTGCTCCACGCTGTCGTGTGGCGGAGCGTGACTTAGGCGCTTCTCGATAACTGAATTCAGTATTTTAGAATACCGTCCCAGCGTTCCCGACGTGAAGAGATTATCGTGGGCGGAACGAATTAAGCCGGGACGGCTCTCGACGCCGACCCTGCCGTTCACCGGGGTGGTTTGCTGCGCGCCGACGGAAACGAGGGCGAGCGGAATATCGTACCCTTTAACGGAGGCGCGGATCTGGTTGTAAATGGTCTCCGGCAGCCAGGGGCCCAGGACGGGCGCGAGGCCCATTTCTTTGGCGATGAGGCCGATGATTTCGAGATCGGGCTTGGCACCGAGGGTCGAAATGGCGCGCTTGAGGCGCTGCACTTCGCCAAACACGTTGGTCACGGTGCCGTTCTTTTCGTAGGCGCTGGCGGCGGGCAGGATCACGTCGGCGCGTTGCGCGGTCTCGGTGAGGAACATTTCCTGCACGACCACGAAGGCGCGGGTGGAATTCAGCGTAGCCATTTTCAGCGGGTTGGCGCCGACTACGAAGAGCGCATCGAGATCGGTGGCGGCGAGCATTTCGGCTACGGTGAGACCGGGATTTTCGGCGGCCTGGAACCCCGGCAGCAATTCGGGCACGAGGCCCATATCGATGGCCCCGCGGGAATTCGAATAATCGACCAGCGCGCAGTATTTCACCGGGATGCCCAGGGATTGGCCGAATGCCACCAGTTGACGGACGTCGGCGTCTTTTACCGCATCGTTGAAGAGAATTACCAGTTCGGGCTCGGAGGCCAGTGCGGCGCGGAGTTCTTCGAGGCCTTCGAGTTCGGATCCGGCCGGCTTGCGCAGCGATTTCACCGCGTAACTGTCTTCACGGACTGCGGCGGGAGTGATCGTGTAGACATGGGCGCCGTGATGGCGGTGGTTGGCGCGCAACTGGAAGGCGACGAAGGGCTGCTCGAGCGCGAGATTGGCGCCGATGACCAGAAACGCTTTGCGTTCGTAGAGATCCGTGCTGGTAGCGAGGGCTGCCGTGGTGCCCGATAAAGCATCGATCAGGGTGGTTACGTCGCCGGTGCGGTGGTGATCGATGTTGTTGGTGCCGAGGCCTTCGCGGGCGAATCTCTGCAGGTAGAAATTTTCTTCGTTGGTGGTGTGGTTCGAGCCGACCACGCCGAGTTTTCCACCACGCGCCTTAATTTCACCGAACTTCTTCGCGACGTGTTCGAGGGCTTTCGCCCATGAAGTGGCCTCCAGCTTGCCATTGACGCGAACCATGGGCGATTGCAGGCGCTCGGGATGATCGGAAAAATCGAAAGCGTAGCGGCCTTTGACGCAGAGGAATTCGCCGTTGATGCCGGAGCGGTCGCGATTGTTACCACGAATGATCTGATCGTTACGCACGCCGAGGGTGGTCTTGCAGCCGTTCGAGCAGTGCGTGCAGATGGTGCCGACGTGCTCCATTTCCCAGGGGCGCGTCTGGTAACGGTATGGGCCGCTGGTGAGCGCGCCGACGGGGCAGATATCGATGCACTGGCCGCACTCGTCGCATTCGAGGTATTCGCCATGCTGAGGATCGGACTTGTTGGGGGCGATGAGCGACATGGCGCCGCGGTTGATGGTGCCGAGCGCGCCCACTCCCATACCTTCGTCGCAAGCGCGGATGCAGCGGAAACAGAGAATGCAGCGGGGGCCGTCGTAGAAGACCACGGGGGACCATTGCTGCTCATCCACGTGCATCTTGTTTTCGATGAAGCGGCTTTCGCCGGCGCCGTAGCGGAAGACCATGTCCTGCAGTTCGCACTCGCCGCCTTTGTCGCAGACGGGGCAATCGAGGGGGTGGTTGGTGAGGAGGAATTCGAGGGTGGATTTGCGCGCCAGGCGGACTTGTTGGGTGTCGGTTCTTACCACCATGCCCGGGGTGGCTGGGAGGGTGCATGCCACCTGCATTTTGGGCATCTTCTCCACTTCCACCAAGCACATGCGGCAGGCGGCCTGGAGCGAATAGCCTTCGTAATAACAGAACGAGGGGATTTCGATGCCCGCGTGTTTGGCCGCTTCGATGACGAGCGTACCCGGAGCTACTTCGAGCTCGCGTCCGTCGATTGTGAACTTTACCAAATCAGCCATGGAATTTAACTTTTATTAAGACCGCTCCCTCGCGGTCGCGGCTCTGTAACTTATGCTGTCACCAGACGCGAGGTTTTTTCATAGGGGCAGGGCTTTCCGTCCAGGTGCGCCTCGAACTCGTCGCGCCACTTCTCTACGATCGAGATGGTGGGCAGCGCGGCCGCATCTCCCAGCGGGCAGAACGTGCGGCCCAGCATATTTTTAGAAAGATCGCCGATCAGCACAATGTCGCTCTTCTGACCCATGCCGTCGTGAAAACGCTGCAGCAGTTTGCGCAGCCACGTGGTGCCTTCGCGGCATGGGATACACCAGCCGCAACTTTCGTGCGCGTAAAAACGCATGATCCGCAGGGCGGCTCCGACCATGCAGGTGTCTTCGTCCATGATCACTACGCCGCCCGAGCCGAGCATCGATTTCGCCGCCGCCAGGGTATCGAAATCCATGGCCAGATCGCATTCGTCGGCCTTCAACACGGGGCAGGAGGAGCCGCCGGGGATTACGGCTTTCAATTTCTTTCCGCCGCGCATGCCGCCGCCCACCTCATTGATCATGCGCATGAGGTTAAAGCCCATGGGCAGTTCGTATACGCCCGGCTTGTTGATGTGGCCGGAGAGGCAGAAGAGGCGCGTGCCGCCGTTCTTCGGCGTGCCGAGGCCTGCGAAATAAGCGCCACCGCTGAGAATGATCGGGGGTACCGCGCAGAACGTTTCCACGTTATTGAGGATGGTGGGCGATTGATACGCGCCCGCAACGGCCGGGAATGGCGGACGGATCCGCGGATTGCCGCGCTTGCCTTCGAGCGATTCGAGCAGCGCCGATTCCTCACCACATTCATAAGCGCCGGCGCCCGAATGTGTTGCCAGGTTGAAGGTCAGGCCGCGCCCCAGAATGTTCTCGCCGAGATAGCCGCGCGCGTAGGCTTCCTCGATGGCGCGATCCATGATGGTTTGAAGATAACGGTATTCGCCGCGGATGTAGATGTAGCCTTGATGCGCGCCGACCGCGAGACCGGCGATCAGAACTCCTTCGATCAGTTGGTGGGGATCGTATTCGATGAGCAGGCGGTCTTTGCATGTGCCTGGTTCCGCTTCATCGGCGTTGACTACTATGTATTTCGGTTTGGACGACTGCTTCGGAACGAAGCTCCACTTCATTCCTGTGGGGAATCCCGCGCCGCCGCGTCCACGCAATCCAGAGGCTTTCACTTCGCCGATGATCTCGTCCGGCGACATGCCCAGCGCCTTTTCAAACGCCTTGTAGCCGTCATTCGCCAGGTAGGTATCGATGGATTGCGAATTTGGCAGTCCGAAGCGGCGGGTCAGAACTTTGACTTCGAGCGGATTGGGTTGGTTGTACAGCATTAACTGTTGACCTTCTGGATTTCCTGGATCTCTTCCGGCCGCTTCCCCGCCCTGAGGCCGTCGAGCAGCTTATCGAACTGCTCGGGCGTCACATCGTGATAGAAATCGTAATTCACCTGGATGGCCGGCGCCCAGGAACATGCGCCCATGCATTCCACTTCCTCGAGCGACACGCGCCCGTCGGCGGTGACTCCCTTGTGGCCGATCCCCAGTTTGTGACAAGCCTGTTCCCAGAGCTCGACGCCGCCGACGAGAAGGCAGGAAATATTGGTGCACACCTGCACGTGATATTTTCCCATCGGCTTGCGGTGGAGCATGGAATAAAAGCCCACCACCTCATTCACCTGGAGCGGTTCCACGCCGACCCGCTTCGCCACTTCGGCCACCAGCTCGTCGGTAACGGACCCGACCTCATCCTGGGCATAGATGAGCATCGGAATCATCGCCGAACGCTTGCGGTCCGCCGGATACTTGTTGAGGAATTTTTCGAAGCGCGCTTCGAGTTCGGGTGAGAACGTCATCTTGAATTAACGGTCCGTGTCTCCCAGCACGAAATCCATACTGCCGAGGGCGGCGATCACGTCGGCGATCAGGGTGCCTTCAATCATTTTCGGAATGGCTTGCAGGTTGCCGAAACTGGGGCCGCGCCAGTGTACGCGATAGGGCTTCTGGGTTCCGTCGCTCACCATGTAGCAGCCTAATTCGCCGCGCGGCGATTCGACGGATTGATAGACCTCGCCTTCGGGCACGCGGAAACCTTCGGTGACAATTTTGAAGTGATAGATGAGCGCTTCCATCTGCGTCTTCATCTTTTCGCGGTCGGGCAGAACGATGCCCGGGGCATCGGCCTGGTGCGCTCCCGAGGGCATGCCTTCGAGCGCCTGCCTGATGATGCGCGTCGACTCGCGCATCTCCGCGACACGAACCAGGTAGCGGGCAAAAACGTCATTCTCAGTGCGCGTGGGCACTGTGAAATCGAACTTCTCGTAGCTGCTGTAGGGGGCGTCTTTGCGCACGTCGTGCGCCAGGCCGGCGGCACGCAGCATGGGTCCCGAAACTCCCAGATCGAGCATGTCTTCGAGCGAAATGTAGCCGACGCCCTGTGTGCGGCCGGTCCAGATGCGATTGCCGGTGAGCAGTTCCTCGTACTCGTCGATGCGCGAGGGGAAGATGTCGATGAAGTCCTTCACGCGCTTCTGCCAGCCGCGTGGATGCGGCAGCGCCAGTCCGCCGATGCGGAAGTAGCTGGTCATCATGCGCTGCCCGGAGAACATTTCGAAGATGCGCAGAATTTCTTCGCGCTCGCGGAAGCAGTAGAGGAAGACGCTCATGGCGCCGATGTCGATGGCGTGCGTGCCCAGCCACACCAGATGGCTGTTCAGGCGCGTAAATTCCGTCAGCATGACGCGCGTCCATTGGGCCAGAGGCGGGATTTCGAGGCCCAGCAATTTTTCGGCGGCTAGGCAGTAGACCAGGTTGTTCGAAAGCGGGGCGAGGTAATCGATGCGATCTGTCAGCGTGACGCCCTGCTGATAGAGTTTGGCCTCAAACTCCTTTTCTATACCGGTGTGCAGGTAGCCGATGTCGGGCGCGGCTTTCAGAATGGTTTCGCCATCCAGCTCCAGCAGCAGGCGCAGCACGCCGTGAGTGGAAGGATGCTGCGGCCCCATATTGAGGACCATGGTGCGCGTGGCGCCGGGGGTGGTTTGATGCTTTTCGTAATCGCGTTCGACGACGAGGTCGTCGGTGATTCCGAGATCCGGATTGGTGTCTGCTTTGGTCGCCAGGGCCATAATCAGTACCGATAACCCGTCACCGGGTAGTCTTTGCGCAAGGGGTGTCCTTCCCAATCGTCCGGCATCATGATGCGTGTGAGATTGGGATGGTTGAGGAAGCGCACCCCGAAGAAATCGAACGTTTCGCGCTCATACCAATTGGCCGAGCGATAGACGGGCACAGCCGATTCGATTTCGGGATTTGCGCCGGGGAGCCGCGCTTTCACGCGGATACGCTCTTTTCCCGTGATGCATTGGAGGTGGTAGACAACTTCGAAGCGCGGTTCGGCGGGGTAGCGATCCACGCCAGTGACATTGCTGAGGCGTTCGAACTTCAGATCATGCTTGAGGCGGTGCAGGGCGGTGAGGATGTTTTCGGGAAAGACCTCAACCGTCAGTTCGCCGAATTCGAATTTGCCCCCGGTAGCCAGATCGGCGAGCGCGGCGGCTGTGGGATAAGTGCTGAGACTCTCAGGCAGCATGGCGTCTCTTTTCAAGATCAGCCTTTTCGAGCGGATCTTTTTCGAGGTGAGCCCAGTCGAGCACGCCTTTCTTCCAGATGAAGAAGAATCCCGCGAGGATAAGAATCACGAAGACCAGCATCTCGAGGAAGGCGAACATTTTGAGCTGCTTGTAGACGACTGCCCAGGGGTAAAGAAAGATGGCTTCAATATCGAAGAGGATGAAGAGCATCGCCACCAGGTAAAATTTTACGCTGAAGCGTCCGCGCGCATCGCCGGTGGGGCTGATTCCGCATTCGTACGGTTCATCCTTGACGAGATTTTTAACCCGGTGACCGACCACATACGAAAGTGCGACCAGCGCCGCCGCGATAATGATGGCAAGCACTACCTGCATCAATACGGGAGACCATTGTTCAACCGGGTTTGTCGGCATGGGGCAGTGACGATTCTTTATAATAATCCACGGGATCTCGTGGCAAAACAAAATCAGGTTACAGTCAATGGCGAGAGCCGGAATTTTCCGGAGACGGCGAATCTTTCGGACGTGGTGCGGGAGTTGAAGCTGGAGCCGGAGCGGGTGGCGGTGGAATTGAATCGCGCCATTGTGAAGCGGGATTTGTGGGCGTCGACTTTGGTTGGGGACGGGGCGGAGATTGAGATTGTTCAGTTCGTTGGCGGGGGGTAGGACCGCAGTCCGGCAGAGTGGCTATTTTGGGTGCGGGATTCGTCGTATTTCCTGGCCCGGAGCGACGGATGATGAAGGTCTTCGAGCAGGAGCAGAATCTGCTTGTCGAAAGCCCGCTGAATTGCCTGGGGCGCCTTGCTGTAATTGCGAACGAAATGTCTGGTCCGGAGAAGCCTCATCGGGCCCGGCGTTTCGTTTTCCTCGCGCTGAGCTTGCGGGCTTCCTTATGCAGTGACACCGTGAATTCTTCGTGGCTCGCGAAGCGGCCCTGAACCCGTCCGCGCTCGATGTCGGCCAGTCCCCTGGGAAGATCACGGTCGATTACACGTTTCTGCGCGGGGGTGCACTCGTCGGCAGCGGGGGAGCGCCTGGGGACAATGTTGATCAAGCCGCCGGAAACGCGGAATTCAACGCGGTCTCCGTTCTTGATGCCCGCCTGGCGGCGCACGCTGGACGGCACAACCAAACCGGTTTTGTCGTTGACGACGATGGTCGTGATTACAGCGTACTCGATTCGGCCGTGTGTGAAATTGAGGATTCCGCTGAACGGCGGATCAGCGGCCAAGGGGGGAAACCGATCATCTGTTGATACTATCGGCTGTCAGGCAGGCTGTGACACGCGCTCGCAAATCCGGCATGACGTTGGCGGCATTCACCACGGTTTTTATCACGCTGGCGGCGGGGGCCTTCGCGCAGAATAACGGGCCGGCCGACACGAACGACGCGAACGTGTTATTGACCCGCGGAACGGCGCTGATTCAATCGCAGCCCGCCGAGGCGGTGAAGATTCTTGAGCAGGCGCTTCGGCTGGATCCGCAACGGGTCGCCATCCACTATCAACTGGGCCTCGCCTTCCACGCCATCGGCGACGAGGCCGACGCGGCGGCAGAACTGCAGGAAGCCGTCGCCGGCATGCCGGCCTCCGCCCCGGCTCACAATAACTTGGGGATGGCGCTGTTTCAGCTTGGGGACGCTAAAGCGTCGATCGACGAATTTCGCGCCGCCGCCAGGCTCGCGCCGAAGGATCCGAGTGCCCACTTCAACCTGGGCGAAGCCCTCGCGCGCACCGGCGACAGTGCGGGCGCCGTGGCGGAACTCCGCGTAGCCGCGAGCCTCGCGCCCGCCGACGCCAGTCTCTCGCGCCTCGTCAAATCCGTCGAAACCGCGCTCGCCGCGCCCGCGGCGCCTGAGAATGCCAGCACCATTAAGGTGGACGTTCGCCAGGTGCTGGTTCCCGTGGTGGTGACGGATCGGCAGGGGCACCACGTCAGCGGTCTCACCGAGCGCGATTTCAAGGTATTCGAAGACGGTGTGGAGCAGAAGATCACGGCCTTCAGCGTGGAAAGCTCAGGCGTGCCGCAGGAGAGTCCGCCCGGACCCGCTTCCCGGCAAGCCGCGGCTAACCCGGCTGGGCCTCGAAGCACTGCTCCGCAGCCTGCGGTCCGCCGCACCTATCTGGTGCTCATCGATACGTTGCACCTGTCGTTCCAGAATTTCGTGTCGGCCCGCGAAGCACTGGTAAAGCTCTTCCGGCAGGAACGCTCCGCCGATTCCCAATACGTCGTGATCGCCCTCGGGGCCTCCCCCGAAATGGTTCTGAACGTCACGCGCGACCCAGCCGCCGTGCTCGCAGCTCTCGAAAGCAAGAAGCTGCAGAAGATCTTCCTTGACGGCCGGCAGGGCAGCGTCGGGGCCGAGATCGAGAGGTTCCGTCGCGATCTGAACGACACGCGGCTGGCCTGCGATATGTCGACCGAGAACCTGATGAAGGCAAAATGCGAAGCGGGTATGGCGCGCGCGTTTCTGGAGTCCGGAGAAATCGCCGATCTGGACCGGACCGTGACAACAAGCTTCCTGCGCGAGTTCCGCTTTCTGGTTTCGCAGCTCGCGCAAGCCCGCGACCGGCGCACCATCGTGCTGCTCTCGGACGGCTTTCAGATCGTACCCGGCCGCGAAGCCTTCGACCTGGTGGACGCATTCTTTCCCTTCGCGTCGCATTGCCTGGTGCCGCCGGATGTCTCCTGTTCGCACAACGACCGGCAATCCTACGCGCGCATGCAGGATGAGTTTGAACCCATCCTGAAACTTGCCGCGAAGAGCAACATTACCATCGACACCATCAACTCGCGCGGCATGTACGGCCAGGCAGCGTTCGACGCGTCGCACTCGGCGAATTCGGTCGTTATAGACGGCTCTGTGGACCGCGTCGAAAGAAGTGTGGCGGCGGACGACGGCAATACCCTGGCCGAAATTGCGGAAGCCACGGGCGGTACTGCTTTCCACGACAGCAACAACCTGTTGGGCGCCCTCGAGCGGGCTTTCGCCGATGGCCGCGACTATTACACGATCGCCTATGTCTCGGGGAACGCTACCCTCGACGGAAAGTTCCGCGCGATCACGGTGCAGGTTCGCGACCCCAAAGCAATGGTGACCGCCAAGCGCGGTTACTGGGCCGCGCCGGCCGCCCAATAACCCGATTTCGCCCGGATATTCAGATTCTTGTTCGTTGTTTCTACACTGATGCGACGGAACTTGCCGTCCTGCGCGCTGTTTTTCGAAACGTACGCGAGCACGTAATACTCGCGGCCCTCGGCCAGCGCGGCGCGGAATTGTTTCAGCATGTCGCTGCCGCCGTGGAAGTAGAGGCCGCCGGTGGCACGCGCCAGTTGCTCCATACTGGCGCTGTCGCCGGACGCAAATGGATTCGTCTGCCGATCCGCGGTCTGCAGCGAGCCGGTTCGCACGTTTACGGGTGCGCTGCTCCGCGATCGCGTGCCGGTCACGCTCGGAATGCCGCTCCCCGCTCCATTACTACTGGCGTCCATTTCTCCACCGCTGCCTGGGGCCGGCGCAGAAGCCCCGCGGGAGTCGATCGTAAAGATGGTGACGTTGCGCTCGGCGGCGACCTTCAGTGCTCCCTGAAGCTGGGCATCTGCCGCGCCCTCATCCACTCTGAACTGGGGGCGGTTGGGCAGATAAGCCGCCACCGTCGCGTAGAATTCACGCGCTGGGTTGATGTTGAAGCCGTCGGAAACGAGGATGAGCGTGCGGCCGGTGGGCAGTTTCGCCAATTCCCCAACTACGCTTGAGAATTGCCCGAGAAGCGCATCGGTGGGCTCCTTCCAGCGGCTTGCTTCCACGTCGACGCTCTGCTTGAGCGTGTCGATATCGACGTCGCAGCCGGATTGATTGCCCCGCCCCACGCAGGCGCAACGCCGGCAGAAATCGTCCATGCGCGTCCGGAGGCGGGCGAGTTGAGCGGCCAGAGTGGAAGCGTCCAGCCCGCCCATCATGCCCTGAAACGCGGTGCTGCGAAGCTTCAGCAGGATCTCGAGCGGATTGGCGGTCGCCGGCTGCAGTACCTGCAATTGGCGGCCGATGCCGACGAGCACATATTGGGCGTCCGCCGGCTTCTCCTTTTCGAAGAGACTCTGGAGCGCTTCTCGTAATCGCCCTGCGTTGGCCGGCGCGGTGTGAAGCGTGTCGATGCAGATGACGAAGGTGCGGCTCGGCGTTGCCGGCGTGGGGGCTGTCGCCGATGCGCTGGGGGCCGCTTTCGAAAGCGCGCCGATGTCGTCGACCCGCGCCGCCGTGTCACTCGAAAACGCGAGGATCTTCTGCTCCACGCCGTCTTCGAGGATGCGGAAATCGGAGGCGTGAAGTCCGCTGACGTGATGGCCTTTCCTGTCCGTCACCACCACGGGCACCAGCACCTGCTGAACGTCGAGCCGAATGGTTGGCTCGTCCTGCGCGAAGGCATTACAGGCGGCGAGTGCCAGGACCAGGCAGGCCCACGGGCAGCCCCTGCGGCGTTGCGATGCTTTGCGTTCTCCGCGCCTGGCCGTCATTGCCCCTTCGCACTCTCCAGCGGTTCGGGAGGCCGATTGCCAATCGGCCGCAGGTTACCAACCTGCCCCACAAAATCAGAACGATAGTCGCAGGGAGAATTCGATACGGCGTACGCCCGCCGCGCTGCCGCCGCCACCGAATCCACCACCACCGCCGCCGGCCAGATTGGTCGACTCACCGAAGAACGGCGAGTTCAGAGCGCCAGTGGGTGCGCCGAGGTTGACATGGTTGATAAAGTTGCGGGCGTTCACCGTAGCAGTCAGGCTGTATTTCTTGCCGCTGACTCCACCGCCGCGGCGTCCACCACCACCGCCGCCAAACCCTCCGCCACCACCACCGCGTCCACCGCCGCCTCCAAATCCGCCACCACCGCCGCCGCGTCCACCACCGCCGCCGCCGAATCCACCACGGCCGCCACCACCGGGGCCGCCGCCATCCGGTCCGCCTGGGCCGCCTGGACCGACGTTGGGAATAGCGTTAGGATCGACTTTTTCACCCCATCCCCACGTTCGGCTGATGCGCACATTGGCCGAAAACTGCGCCGGTCCTTGTCCGTAATTTACCGGGATCACAGGTTGGCCTACCGCCGGAGTGAGATTGAAGTTCCCCCACTTCGTGCAGCGGATATTGGCCGCCGTGCAGGAAGCGCCGGCCGGAGCAAATGCCGGACGGGCGTCGTAGATGCCATCGCCCTCATACGCGGCGCCGGTTGTGATATCGAAGGGCGACCCCGAACTCATGGTGATAAAGGGCGCGGCATTGATGGCGTACGGCAAATTGATCACGCCGCCGATATATCCCCGATGCCGAACGTCGAACTGCGCCCGGCCGTAATCCGCGGCCAGGTTGTACTGATCCATGGGCAATCCGTTAGCGTTGCTGTGCGCAAATCCGAGAGCATAGTAGCCCGACAGGCTGACCCGGCGATTGAATCGCGTGCTTACGTTGGTGATGTACTGGATTTGTTTATAGAGCCCGGCGGATTCGTACTGATAGATGGGACCGAATCCGGGATAAGGAATCGCGCCGATATTCGGCCCGAAGGTAAAGGGAGCGTTGATGTCGCGCGTAATCTGAGTGTGCACGCCGCGCGAGTCGATCAGATTGACCGACAGCGAGGTACGTCCTGGAAGCGCGCGCTCCACGCCGATGTTCGACTGCATCATGTATGGGGCGTGGAAGGCGCGGTCTATCTGGTAGATATTCTGCTGCTGAAGCGTCGCCCCTCCCAGCACCGCACACGTGCTCGGGACCAATGGCAGCGCGCAGGGAAGGTTGGGAAAAGCGAGCAGAGCGGCGTTGCCCGCGGCGGTTCCGGCGTTGAGCTGGTAACTCTGCTGTGTAAAACCGTTGTTACGCAGCGCGTTTTCCACGTTGCCGTCGGCGAAGCGGTCATAGAAGAAACCGAAACCGCTCCGAATGACGGTCTTCGAAGGAGCATTCTTCTTCGCGAACGGGGCCCACGCGATGGCCACGCGCGGCGCCCAGTCGTTGTGGTCTTTGATATTGTTCTGCGTTTCATAGCGAATGCCTGTGCTGACGGTCAGGTTAGGGCGCAGGCGCCAATCGTCCTGTACGAACAATCCGAGGTCGAGTTGGCGAACCTGAATCAGCGGAATGCCGCTCGAAAGGGTTAACTGGGTGGGACCGCAGCCCTGGGCCTGAATCGTCGAAGCCGGAACACCCTGCGCCAGCAGCTGTTCGGTTACGGAGTAAAGAGTGAGCGAAGTCGGATCCGTATACCCGGCCAGGCACTGGGGAGTCGTGCCCGACGCGAGGCTGAAGGTGTAAGAACCGTTGAAGTTGTTGGTGGAGAAATTGGAAAGATCGTCCTGCCGGGCGCGCCCGCCGACTTTGATGGCATGGGTTCCCTGGGTGAACGTAATGATGTTCGTGAGCTCGTAGTTTTTGTCGCGGTTGAAACCCGGCTCGGTGAAGGGAGGGCCGCCGCTGTTGAAGGATCCCGCTACGTTGATGCCTGGTCCGGGGCTGGCTACGGAGTCCTGCGTCTGGTGGCTGTCGCGGAACTGGAAGCGGGTTTCGTCCACCGCCTTGGTCCCGATGATCATCGTCTCGGTGATCTGCACGTTGTCGCTCAGCGTGTGCGACTTGGTTTCCTGTGACGGCAGAGCGAGGCCGCCCACTCCTCCCGTGGTTTGCGAGTCGTTGTAGGCATATCGCATGACCAGGGTATTGGTGGCATTGAGCTGATAGTCCAGCCGCCCGCTCAGCATCCATAGCCGGTTGGGCGTCGGAAACGCGCCAATATAGTTATAAGGATTGTAATTACTGTCCAGCGTCACGGCTTTGATGAGTGAGTCCTCGTCGATGGCGCGCCGGTTCACATCAAGGAAGAAAGATGCTTTGTTTTTCTTGATCGGGCCGCCGACATTGCCGGAGAACATCTTGGTGTCGTAACCCGGCTCGGTGGCGAGGAAGGGGTTTCTGGTATCCAGGATTTTATCGCCGTAATTGAACAGCGCGCTGCCATGATAGGCGTCGCTGCCGGGTTTGGTCAGAATCTCGATGCGTCCGAAACCAGGCCGGTCGTACTCGGCCGAAAACGGATTTGAATTAATGCGGATTTCGCGGATCGAACTCTTGGGAGGAAGCTGGCCGCCACTGAAGCCGTCGATGAAGAACTGGGCGCCGTTAGGACCAGCGGCGGGACCGGCGAGCGCGGTCAAATCGGCCTGCAAATCGTCCGGATCGTCGGGCAGCGCATCCAGATCCTCATTCTTGAGCACCAGGGCGCCGACGTTCTGCGAGGGGTCCACGCTCACCTGTCCGGCCGCCTGATCGCTGACCTGAACTTCCTGCGCTTCCGTCTGGATCTGCAGGGCGATGTCGAGGGGGCTCACCTGACCGGCCGCTACCGTGAAGGCCGGCTGCGTAAAT
This sequence comes from Terriglobia bacterium, assembly GCA_963719785.1. Lineage (GTDB taxonomy): Bacteria > Acidobacteriota > Terriglobia > Bryobacterales > Bryobacteraceae > BOG-234. The sequence goes on along the minus strand of CAVRCX010000007.1, from coordinate 152,842 downwards.
GTGACGAATCCTTTGGCATCCGCCCGCACCGCGTACGTGCCCGGCGGCAACGTCAGCGTGTACTTTCCCTGTCCATCGGATTTGACACTGCGCGATACCCCGTTTCCATTCACCTGGATGGTGGCTCCGGGAACTACCGCGGCGGAAGGATCGGTCACGGATCCACGTACTGTTCCCACGTTTTGTGCGCCGGCTTGTTGCGCAGAGAACGCCGCAACAAAAAACAGGGCCGGTAATAATTTTGATAACCTCTTAAACTTATTTGACATAGAGCGTTTTAGTCCGTTTCCAACAAGACGAAGGGACACTTCGATTGTTACCGAAGATTACAAGTGTAAAACGTGATTATGTGTAAAGACGGAAACTGCGGCCTGGGTAGAATCTAGTATGCCCCGCACCGTGCATTCCGTCTGCGCGCTCGACTGCCCGGACGCCTGTTCGCTCCTGATCGATGTGGATGAAAACGGACGCGGATCGAGGCTTCGCGGCAACCCCGAGCATCCGGTTACGCGCGGATTCCTGTGCGGCAAAGTAGCTCGCTATCTGGAGCGCGAATACTCCCCCGAGCGCCTCCTCTATCCCCAGCGGCGGACTGGCGCAAAAGGGGAAGGCAAATTCGCACGCATCTCGTGGGACGAGGCGCTCGATGAGATCGCGGCCAGGCTGAAGGGCATCGCAGCCGAATTTGGGCCGGAAGCTATCCTTCCTTACAGTTACGCCGGTACCGAGGGGTATCTGAACGGCGCTGGAATGGATCGGCGCTTCTTCCATCGGCTGGGAGCATCGCGGCTGGACCGAACCATCTGCGCCTCGGCGGGTACGGCCGGGCTTACCGAAGCGCTGGGAGTGCGCTATGCTATCGAGCCCGAACAGTTCCGGCACGCCAGGCTGATCATTGCGTGGGGCGCTAATATCCTCGGGACCAACGTCCATCTGTGGCCGTTTATCGTCGAGGCGCGGCGCAATGGCGCGAAGTTTTATACCATCGATCCGCACCAGAACCGTACCGGCAAGGTTTCCGACCGGCACTACGGGATTCGCCCCGGCACCGACACCGCCCTGGCGCTGGCCATGATGCATGTGATCCTCGGGGAGGGCCTCGAAGATAGCGATTACGTGGAGAAATACACGCTGGGAATCGAGGACCTCAGGAAGCGCGCCGCCGAATGGACGCCGCAGCGGGCCGCCGAGCTTACTGGGCTCCCCGCCGAGGATATCGTGCAACTGGCCCGCGAATACGCGACTGTGAGGCCGGCAGCCATCCGGCTTAACTACGGAGTGCAGCGCAGTGAGCGAGGCGCGCTGGCCGTGAGGACGATTGCGCTGCTCCCTGCCCTGACCGGAGCCTGGCGCGATGTGGGAGGCGGACTCCAACTCTCCACTTCCGCCGTCTTCCCGTTGAACCGCACGGCGCTCGAACGTCCCGATCTGCAGTTCGCTTCTCCGCTGGGTCGCGAGTCGCGGCTGGTGAACATGTCGACCCTGGGTGACGCTCTGACGTTACTTGGCAGCCCTCCGGTGAAGGCGATGGTGGTTTATAACTCGAATCCGGCCGCCATTGCGCCCGATCAGAACGCCGTGCGCCGCGGTTTGAAGCGCGCCGATCTGTTCACCGTGGTTCTGGAGCATTTTCAAAACGATACGGCGGATTTCGCGGACATCCTGCTGCCCGCCACCACGTTTCTCGAGCACACGGACCTTTACTCCGCCTATGGGCACTTTCATCTTCAACTGGCGCGTCCAGCCCTGCCTGCGCCGGGCGAGGCCTTACCCAATACCGAGGTTTTCCGGCGGCTGGCCGCGCGCATGGGATTCGACGAGCCCTGCCTGGCCGATTCGGACGACGATATGATTCGTCAGCTTCTTGACAGCCGGCATCCGTTTATTGACGGCATTTCGCTCGAGGAGCTCGACGAAAAGCATTCCGTGCGCGTGCATGTTGCCGATCCTTTTCTGCCATTTGCCGAAGGCGGGTTCGGCACGCTGTCGGGCAAGTGCGAGTTTCGGGCGGAAACGCTGGGGTTCGAGCCGCCGGTGGAATCGCGCGCCGGCGATCGGGCACTGGCCGAGCGCTATCCACTGGAATTGATCTCGCCGAAAAATGACGACAGCCTGAACTCGACGTTCGGCTACAGGCCCGATACCGACGCGCAGACGGGCGTTCTGAAAATTCATCCCGCCGACGCCGAGCCGCGGGGGATTCAGTCCGGCGACGCTGTCCGTTTACTGAACGATAGAGGCGAGTGCGTGCTGCGAGCGCAGGTGATCGCAACGGTGGCCGAGGGCGTAGTGTGTTCGCCTGCGGTGCGCTGGCCCAAACTGGCGCACGGCGGGAATTCCGTCAACATGCTCACTTCGCAACGCCTGACCGATGCGGGAGGCGGTCCCACGTTCTATAGTTGTTTAGTTCAGGTGGAAAGAATCGGAGACTAGCCGGGGTGACGAGACAACATCGATTTGTGGCACTGCTTTCATTGACTGCAATTGCGCTGGCCGGGTGCCGGGGCAAGCACCAACGCGCCGTGGTGCAGAACGAAGAACCGGTGGATACCACTCCGCGTATGGCGTCGGTGCTCAAGATGAGCGACGCGGCGGCGACCGACCAATTGCTGCACGGATTCTATGGCGTGGAGGGCGGTGCTTGGCGCTGGACGGCCGGTAAATTCACAGTGGCGCTGCGTCCGCCGCTGGCCTCGGCGCAACGGGGCGCGACGCTCACGTTTGCCTTCTCGATTCCCGCCGTGGTGATACAGAAGCTGCACGATCTTACGCTCACGGCATCAGTGGGAAATACCAAACTAAAGTCGGAAACGTATGCAAAAGCGGGCAGTGAGACCTTCAGTGCGGACGTCCCCCCGGAGTTGCTCGGGCAAGACAAGTTGGTGGTGGATTTCACCCTCGATAAGAGCCTGGCGCCTTCTCCCGCCGACCAACGGGAGCTGGGGGTAATTGCGGTGTCCGTCGGTCTTCAGGGAAAGTGACCTGGCGCGATCGGGCGGTCGGTGCGCTGTGGTGGCTGGCGCCCGTATTTCTGCTGTTCTGGATCTACGCCGACGGGCTGAAATGCTGGTTTATCCAGGACGATTTCGCCTGGCTCGGGCTGCTGCGCCAGGTGCACAGCGCGAAGGACGTAATGGACACCCTTTTCCTGCCCGCCGCGCAGGGGACCATCCGGCCGTGGAGCGATCGGGGCTCATTCCTGCTGCTCGAAAGCCTCTTCGGGCTGGACGCGCTGCCGTTTCGGATCCTGGCCTTCGCGACTATGGCTGCCGATCTGACGCTGCTGGCGTGGATTATGCGCCGGATCACCGGTTCGCGTCTGGCCGGAGTTATCGCGGCTGTGTGCTGGGTGTCCAATGCGGCCCTGGCGACTGTGATGTCGTGGAGCTCAGCCTATAACGAAGCCCTTTGCCCGCTCTTTCTGCTGGGCGCGCTGGCTTTGCTGATCCGTTACGCGGAGACCGGCCGGGCGAGGTTCTGGTGGTGGCAGTTGGTGGTTTTCATCCTGGGATTCGGTGCGCTCGAGTTCAACGTGGTTTACCCGGCGCTGGCGGCCGCCTACGCGCTTTTTCTGGCCGCGCCCGCTGTCAGACGCAAGCTTTTACGCAGCACCGTGCCGCTGTTCGCAATTTCCATTGCCTATTTCCTGATCCACCGCGCTGCCGCGCCCATCCCCGTGGCTGGCCCATACGCCCTGCACTTCGATGGACGCATTTTCCGCACTCTGCTTCTCTATGGCAAGTGGTCGCTGCTGCCAGCCAATTGGGAGGGATTCGGCCACTCGCGCCGTGTCGGAAAGCTGATTCTATGGCTTTTGATTCTCGCTTTGGCGGCTTTCTCAGTGGCAGAATTCAGAGAGCGGCGTTTGGCCGTCATCTTCTTCGCGTCGTGGTTTCTGGTCACGCTCGCTCCCGTACTCCCGTTGTGGGATCACCACACCGATTACTACCTGACAATTCCCTTGATCGGCCTCGGAATGCTTGCGGGTTGGGCGATTTCGCGGCCGGGCACGGTCGCACAGGGCTGCGCCGCCCTGGCCATAATCATGTACCTGGGGGCAATGATTCCCATGACGCGATCCGTGACCCACTGGTGGCTGGAAAAGACCCTGCCGGTCCGCGGCCTGGTGCTGGGAGTGGAGGCTGCCCGTGCTGCTCACCCGGGCAAGAGCATACTTCTCGACGGCATCACGACTTCGCTTTTTAACGATGCGGTGGGTCAGGCGGCCTTCTTTCCACTGGGTGTCGACGACGTCTATCTCACTCCAGGGTCGGAACTTAGGATCAAGCCGGACGCGGATATGCAGCCCGTCGAGGATCTGGTGGTGGAACCCGCCGCAACAATTCATGCCATCATCAATGAACAAGTAGTGGTATACTCCTTGGCTGGCGATCATCTCCGCAACATAACGCGAGATTATGAGCGGCTGGCTCCGAGCCGTTTCACTGATCGATTGCCGAGTCGTGTCGACGTCGGCAATCCCCTGTATTCCTGGTTACTTGGTCCAGAATGGCTTCCGCCTCTTCTTGGCGTCCGGTGGATGCCGGGACGGGCGACCGTTCAGATAAAAGGGCCGCTTGCCGGGAATAAACTTTCCGTTGACGGGTATTGTCCAGAGGAGCAACTCAAACAGGCTCCGCGGCATCTGATAGTATCTGCCGATGGAATACAAGTCGGCGAGACGCAAATAAATGATCCGGAAAGCAATTTCCATCGTCTATTTGCTGTGCCGGTCGCGTTGGCGGGAAGGGATTCGGTCCGGATTGAACTCCGTGCGGATCCGGTGGTGGATAAGGACGGGCAGCAATACGGGCTGGTCTTCGGCCGTGTTGCCTTTCGGTAGGGGAGTCCTGTAACTTAGGTCTCACTATTTACCAAAAGGTACATAGACGCCGAGTCGAGGTTGAGGTAGTCTGGACAAATCCCGGTATCGTTCGGGAGTTTGGCATGATAGTTGCTTCCGTTGAGGAGCATTGCGGTGCTGAAGCGGAAAAGCTCCGAAGATGGGCGAAACTTAAGCTTGCGGCACTCAGATTTTTTGAAACTTTGTTGTTAGATTTTCGTCTCTAGCACAGAGAGATTACAAAATAGAGCACGCAGACGTTAGAGAACGAGGAACTTTAGAAATGACCAAGGCTGAACTGGAAAAATATAAATCGATCCTGGAGGCGAAGCAGGCGGAACTTTCCGGCTCATTACGCAATCGGGATGAAATTGTGATCGAGAAGGCGCCCGACGCTCTCGACGAAGTACAACTGGCGGGCGAACGCGAACTGGCGATCCGCAATCTGGATCGCGACTCGAATATGCTGCGGCAGATTCGGCGGGCATTGGCCCGCATCGCGGACGGCTCCTATGGGGTGTGCCTGCACTGTGAGGAAGATATCTCGCCCAAGCGCGTCAATGCCGTGCCGTGGGCGGCATTCTGTATCAAGTGCCAGGAACAGGTGGATCGCCACGAGATCGAGGTCGACGATACGGCCGATCTGTTTGCCAGCGCGGCATAACGATCTCTCTGCGCTCTACGTCTGACGGTGTCCCGGGCGGACCTGCGAGGTCCGCCCGACGTGTTTTTACGGCCCTTTATTGGGCGACTGCAACTCCGATAAACGACACCATGCGTCCCGCCTTTTCTTTATCCCGCCGGAATGAGAAAAATCTTCCGGGCGCGCAGAAGGTGCATTCCTTTGCCTGCCAGATATCCCTCACGCCGGCGGCTCTCAACTGCATTTCATTGATCGCGGGCAAGTCAACATGCGTCGGTCCGTGGACTTCGGCCAAATGGGGATTCCACGCCCGAAAGCGCTGTGACACTTCGGGACCGACTTCATAACAGCACGGGCCGATGGCTGGTCCGATGGCGGCGTGCAAATCCGGCGGATGCGATCCACAGCGTGAAATCATGGCATTGACGCCCGCAATGGCGATATTGTGAGCCGTACCGCGCCAGCCTGCGTGAATGCACCCCACCGCATGCGTTTTTTCGTCCACCAACAGGATGGGGACACAGTCGGCGGTACGAACTCCGATCAGCAAACCGCTCCGGTGAGTGACGATGCCATCGGCCTCGGCGATGGGCTCGCTGGCGGGCTGAGTGGCCTCAACCACGAGTCCTGAGTGAATCTGTTGCACCATCGTAATAGGTACCGGGTAAGATGAATCGCGCAGTCCAAAGCCGTGGACGAGCCAGTCGAAAACCTCCAGATTGGTCGCTCGGAGCATGCAGGGTACACTTTAAACTTCGATCTTACGGTATGCGATCTCACGATGTTCCAATTGCCCTGGCGTAAGGGAAAATCGACCTGGCCGATTCCGATCCTGTCCGTGCTGGTATTTCTGCTGACCGGGCTTGCGCTGCTGCCGTACCCTGGGCTGCAGAATGACGAATTATTTTTCTCGGGACCCATTTACAGCATCGACGCCGCGTATTACACCCTGGCAATCGGCGGCGCAAAAATTCCCCTTATGGTGATGAGCTACACGGGGGCGCTCAAGACCTGGCTCTATGCCGGGTTGTTCCAGTTGGTTGCGCCGGATGAATGGTCGGTGCGGCTTCCGATGCTGCTGCTGGGAGCGTTGACTATCTGGCTGACATGGTGCTGGGTGCGCCGAATTGCCGGAGTGCGCGCGGCCGCTATCGCCACGGTGCTGCTCGCTACGGACACGACCTTCCTGCTGACCAATAATTTCGACTGGGGGCCGGTGGCCCTGCAGCACGTCCTGCTCATGGGCGGGTTGCTGGCGGTGCAGAAGTGGCTGGCTGAACCCCAAAAATGGATGCTTGCCCTGGGATTTTTTCTCTGGGGCCTGGGGATGTGGGACAAGGCCCTGTTGATCTGGCCGCTGATCGGGCTGGCGGTGGCCGCTGTTTGCGTGTTTCCACGAGATCTGCTGGCACGCCTGCGTCCTGTAACGATAACCATTGCCGCCGCTTCGTTTTTGATCGGAGCCGCGCCGCTGGTGGTATTCAACATCAGCCAGCACGGCGCCACCGCCACCCGGAATACGAAGTTCACCGCCGATGGTCTGGCCGGGAAGGTGGCCGCGCTCCGCCACACTATTCAGGGCGATGCCCTTTACGGCTATATGGTCTATGAGGACGGGGGAGCCGATGCGCGCGCGCCGCGCACCCGGCTGGAGCGGATCGCGGCATGGATCGACGAACACTCGGGCAGCCATCGCGCCGGCTGGATGCTCCCGGCCTCGATTCTCGCGCTGCTTTGCTTTGTCGGTCTGGGTTTCGCCGGCCTGTGGGGATCGCCCGCCTGGCGCACGCTGCTTTTTCTGCTGATCGTGATGGCGCTGGAATGGGTGCAGATGGCGTTCACCCAGGGCACGGGCGCGCCTCACCACGTGATTCTGATCTGGCCGTTTCCGCTTGTGTTCATCGGCATTGCTTACAGTGCGATGGCGGATCGAATCCCTCGTTTTGGGATTCCCGCGGTGGCGCTGATTGTCGCCCTGCTCGCGCTGGTGAACCTGCGGACCACCAATCGGTATGTGGTTAAGTTCGCCGAGAACGGCGGCGCGGGCGGATGGACCGATGCCATCGAGCCACTTGCCGACTCCGTACAGAAATACTCGGGACACTGGATCGGTCTGCTCGATTGGGGTTATCTCAATCAACTGCGCATGCTGTACGAAGGGGACTTGCAGCTGTTCATCGCCGATCCCGCCGATGTGAAACCGGTGTTGTCGATCGATTGCGTGCTCATCCAGCACACCGAAGACAAACAGATTTTCCCCGGCGTGAACGACCGGTTTCGCCAGGCGGTAGACGCGCTTGGATACACGGAGAAAGTCGAGCGCGTGGTCCACGACCGCAATGGCAGGCCGGTGTATGAAATTTTCCGGCTACAGAAGACAGCGCCGTGATAAAACTGCTTAGTCAGTCAGGCTTCCAGGATGGGGGAACGTCGACATAGCCGGGCTCGACGCGATGGGCACAAAAGGCACGGCAGAGTGTGGTCTGAACGGAAGCCAGGTCGGCAGCAGCCAAGCCTCGGATGGTCCGGCGCTTCGCCAATCCTTCAGCATCAGATCGAACTCAGCGGCGCTCGGGCGGGAAGTAATGAGTTATGAGATTCTGAAATGCCTGATTTCATTGACATGGCCGAGCGTTGCAAAACTTACCCTTTCTGAGTTTCCTGCATGCTTTGAATATGCCTGTCTGCTACAACAAACTCCCCGACTTCTAATTGGGACCCGAACGAAGGCTATGGGTTCAAGCTGGTATCGGGGCAACCGATACTAATCAATCCCGAATATCCCCAGCAGTCTCTACGGAACGTTGGAGCCAACCTGTGGCATCAATGTACTGCCACCACACAGACAAGTTGCCGAGGCTGTCGACACAGGCGATAACCGACCAGTCCCCCACCTGGGCGACCGACGCTTTTCTAGTTGTGGCTTCGCCTAACGCCGGACCGGCCACCTGCTCTGGGTTCCATCCTCCAGCGCCAATCGCCTGCCAGTAGTACCACAGATCGCCGTCTTTATGGACAGCGACGATCACTGAAGAGTTCCCTACTTGCGCGACCAACGCCGAGGAGACGGTATTCGGACCGACTACCTGTTCTGGGTTCCATCCTCCAGCGCCAATCGTCTGCCAGTAGTACCAAAGACTGCCGTCTTTATGGACAGCGACGATCACCGAGGAGTTTCCCACTTGTGTAATCGACACTGAAGAGGCCGTATTCGGACTGGCCACCTGTTCCGGGTTCCATCCTTTAGCGCCAATCGTCTGCCAGTAGTACCAAAGCCCCCCATCGGCGCCGACAGCAGCGATTACCGAGGAGTTCCCCACTTGGGCGATCGACGCTGAAGAGGCGGTATTCGGGCCGGACACCTGCTCTGGGTTCCATCCTTTGGCGCCAATCGTCTGCCAGTAGTACCACAGACTGCCGTCTTTATGGACAGCAACGATCACCGAGGAGTTTCCCACTTGCGTGATCGACACTGAAGAGGCCGTATTAGGACTGGCCACCTGTTCCGGGTTCCACCCGCTGCCGTCAATGGGTTGCCAGTAGTACCAAATCCCCGCATCGGCGCTGACAGCAGCGATTACCGTTGAATTCCCCACTTGGGCAATCGACGTTGATGAGGCGGAATTCGGACCTGACACCTGCTGTGAGTTCCAGGGCGGATAAACCTCCGTCGGATGGGAACGATATCCAGCGTCGTAAGGAGCACCGGAATAGTAGTACCACAGACTTCCGTCTTTGTGGACAGTGGCGATTTCAGGGGAACCCCCCACTTGGGCAATGTTCACAGCGACATCCTTTCGCGTACGGGTTTCCATACTACCAAAGGCCTTTTTTACATTACGCTCCCGGTTCGCAGGCTCAGCGAATGCGTCGCCAAGATGGTGGGTGCAAACATGCCATCTCAATGAGGGTGAAGCAACCAGTCCCAAAACCTACCCTTTCGGAGACGCGATTCGTCACAGCGTCTGGGTTGATAGACCGCGATTAGTCGATTAGTCGGGCAGTTGTTTACGGATCTTATGACCAACATGAGCGAAAAACGCGCAAACCGGTGTTTGGCTCCGCGACGCTCGACTTACCTCGGATTCAGGCACACAGAGTAAGGGGCCGCAGCGGTCTTGTCAGGTTCGCGCCACCGTAAGGCTCCTGCCATAAACGGCTTTGAACATATCGAGCAGACGCTCCACGGCCCAAAGCTCGAGATCGATATCGGTTTCCGGCGGAACGTTCAGGATCACCAGAAGATCGTTCTCGCGCACCTTGCACTCGAGCGAACGAATGCGCTGGTCGTGGCTGCGATCCAGACTATCGGCCAGCCGCAGCAGAGGCATCAACAGACCGACGGCACGGCGGCCTTCGGCATCGAGCAATTGCAGATTCGGATGTTCCGGCGCGGGCGCCGCTTTGCGATGGTAGCGGCAAAGATTGGCGATCACCTCGCGCTCGGCCCGCGTGAATCCCGGCAGGTCGGAATTGGCCACCAGGTAGTAAGAGTGCTTGTGATGGCGCGTATCGCTGACGTAATGCCCCACGTCGTGCAGGCAGGCGGCGGCTTCGAGCATCCGGCCATAGGGAGCGGGAAGCCGGTGAACGTCCTGAAAGCCGATAAACAAATCGGTGGCCAGGCGTGCCACCTTGCGCACATGCCGCATGCGGACACCATAATGCTCCGCCATTTCCTCCACCACGGTACGCTGGTCGGCGGAGAGCTGGCTCTGCTCGCGACCGATACCGCGCGCCGCCAGATCGGCGATGATGCCGTCGCGCACGCCGGCGGAGGAGTAGAACAACGCGGGCATGTTGAGGGCTTCGAGCACACGCAGCAGGACGGCGGTGCCGGGAATGATGATCTCGGCGCGGCGCGGTCCGATGCCCGTGATGCGTTGGCGCGCGGCGGTATCCAGCACGCAGACGTCGCGATAGAGTTTGCGAATCTGCGCGGTGGTGGCGCGCTGCCGGTCTGCCTCATCGCGCCGCGGCCGGGGAATGCGGTTCGCCGCACACACCACCGCGGAGGCCGTGGCCGAGGTACCCACTACACGATCGATATGCGTCTGCTCGATACGGCGCACGGAGGGACCGATGCGCTCCCCGATGTACTCCTCGAGGCGATGCAGCTCCGAAGCGCGCGGCGGATCCGTCCGCAGAAACAATTCCTGAAGCCGCAGCGCTCCCAGCGGTTTCGAAAACGCCTGACCGATACGATCGTCGTCGCTGATAATAATTTCGGCGCTGCCGCCGCCGATATCGATAATCAGAAAGCGCTCTTTGGGATGCGGCCAGCGGCTCTGTACGCCCAGGTGGATGAGGCGTGCTTCTTCCTGGCCGGAGATGATTTCCACATCGCTGCCCAAAGCCGCCGACGCGCGCGCCAGAAGCTCCTGCTGATTGGTTGCGTCGCGCACCGCGGCGGTAGCGACGGCGCGCACCCCCATCACGTCGATACGCTTATAAATGGTCGCCATGTTGGCCAGAATTCCGCACAGCAGTTCCATCGACTCCTGGCTGACCCGGCCGGTACGAAATACGCTGGCGCCCAGACGAGTCACTTGTCGCTCCGACGCCAGAATGCGGGGAGGCTGGCCGTCGATCACCTCGGCGGCTTCCATCCGGACTGAGTTGCTGCCGATGTCAATGGCAGCGTAACGCGGCATACTGACGGTTATAATACGGGCGTTGTCGCCGACCGCTTGTAACCGAAATGGAACTCTATCTCTTTCGCCACGGCATTGCTGAAGACGGCGATCCCCGCAGCCCGGATTCGGCTCGCGAATTGACGGATGACGGGCGCGAAAAGACCGCCGCGGTAGTCAAAATGGCTCGCAGAACCGGTGTGCGGCCGTCGTTGATCCTGACCAGTCCTTATGTGCGCGCGCGCCAGACCGCGCAGATTGCAGCCGACGAACTGGCCTTCGAGGGAGACATCCTGAATATCGATTCGCTGGTGCCCCATAGCTCGCCGGAGAAAGTGTGGCAGAGTATTCGCGATCACGCGGACGAGACCGCCATCCTGCTCGCCGGGCATGAGCCGCTGCTGAGCCAGTTGGTGGCGTGGCTGCTGAACGCCCCCTCGTTGCGCGTGGAAATGAAGAAGGCGGCGCTGGTGCGCATCGACGTGGAAGCGCCGCGGGCCGGTCGAGTAGGTCCGCCGCATGGCGTGCTGCGCTGGATGATGATTCCCAAAATGACGGGTTGAGGGTTTACAATCGTGCCAGTGAACTTCAGGAAAGCAACCGCAAGCTATGAGGACTGGCTGGCCTCCAGGCTGGAGATCGTCGAGGAAGATCTTGTCCAAAAGCACAAGCTGATGGCCGAGGATCGCTTCATGTTCCTCCGCGCCACCTTCTATCGATGGTGCCAGTTATGGCCCGAGGTTTGTCCCGAGTGCAACAGTGCCCCCGGCGTGCTGGCGGTTGGCGATCTGCACGTGGAGAATTTTGGCACGTGGCGCGATTCCGAAGCCCGCCTGGTCTGGGGCATTAACGACTTCGACGAAGTCTGCACCATGCCTTACACCATCGATCTGGTCCGTCTGGCGGCGAGCGCCCACATGGCCATCGACTCCGGCCATCTCGGAATCGAGCATCGCGAGGCGTGCCAGGCCATTGCCGCGGGATACCAAAAGGGGTTGGAGGCAGGCGGCAAGCCATGGATATTGGGCGAGCAACACGTCTGGCTGAGCGAGTTGGTGGATCTGCGCGATCCGGTGGGCTTCTGGGAGAAAATGCATGCGCTGCCCGAGTTCCGAGGGCGCGTTCCCAAAGACGCACGGCGGGGGCTGGAGCGCATGATGCCTGCCGAAAAAATTCCTTATCGAGTAGCGCATCGCGTGGCGGGTCTGGGTAGCCGGGGACGTCAGCGATTCGTGGCACTGGGCCAATATGCGGGGGCCAGTATATGCCGCGAAGCCAAGGCGCTGGCGCCCTCCGCCTGGTGCTGGGCGTTTGGCGAGCAGAAAGGCGGCCCAAAGAACGATGCGATTTATTACCAGAAGGCGCTCGATACTTCGGTCAGAGCGGTCGATCCGTTCGTGCACCTGAAGAGCGGCTGGATCGTGCGGCGCCTCGCGCCCGATTGCACGCGGGTGGAACTCGCCGCGGTGCCACGCCAGAAAGACAAGAGCAAACTCCTGCAGTCCATGGGATGGGAGACCGCGAATGTTCATCTGGGCTCAAAGCGGACGCGCACGATCCTGAAGGACCTGACGGCGCGCCCCGAGCACTGGCTGCATGAAGCCGCCGCCCGTATGGTGAAAGCCACCACGGCGGATTGGGACGAATGGCGGACGAAAGCCGCGGCGGGGAAAACCAAATCCGCAAGCAAATAGAGAGACGCCAAATAAAGGGACGCCAAATAGAGAGACAATAAAGGCGGAGGCAGTTTCCATGGCTCGTGGTTGGGAAAGTAAATCCGTCGAGAGCCAGATGGAGGATCGCGACCTCTTCGATGGCCCTCTCCATAATGCCCACGCCGATGCGCCCCGCGAACGCGAACTGGAAGTTCTGAAACTGGCGCGGATGCGTCTGCTGCATGAAATGGAAGGCGTAAGCAATCCCCGCTTTCTGGAACTGAAACGGCGCGCCCTCGCGCATGTGGAGAGCAGCATCGCCGCATTAGATGCCCCGCGCTAGCATAAAGGGGTGCCTGAACTTCGCGACACGCTGGCCGGACCGGCCGTGAAGCGATCACCCCTTCTTCCCATTTTTTTGATCGTGCTGGTCGATATCCTGGGCTTCACGATCATCATTCCGTTGCTGCCGTTCTACGCGGAGCATTTGGGCGCTTCGGCCACCATGGTGGGGCTGCTGATGTCGTCCTACGCTCTGTGCCAATTGGTGGCTGGCCCCATCCTCGGCCGTCTGTCGGACCACATGGGGCGCAAGCCTCTGCTGATCGTCAGCCAGCTCGGCACGCTGGTGGGCTTTCTGATTATGGCGGCGTCGCACACCCTCTGGCTGGTCTTCATCGCACGCATTATCGACGGGCTGACAGCCGGAAATCTCTCCCTCGCGCAAGCCTACATCGCCGATGTGACTACTCCGGAAAAGCGCGCGCGTTCCTTCGGCCTGATCGGCATTGCCTTCGGCATCGGCTTCATGGTGGGACCGGGGATTTCCGGATTGCTGCTGCGCTTCGGCTATGCGTATCCCATCCTCGCGGCGGCGTTTCTCTCCGCATCGAGCGTGATATGCACGGCGACACTGCTGCCCAGGGTCGAACCGCATGCGGACGATGGATCGAGCGGACCGGGCGGAAAGCGCTTGAGCGTATTCAGCTGGAAGGCTTACGTGCCGTATTTCACGCGTCCCGAACTGGGGCCGTTGCTCTGGCAGTTCTTCTTTTTCGCGTTCTCGTTCTCGCTGGGCATCAGCGGTTTTGCGTTGTTCGCGGAAAGGCGTTTTAACTGGCACGGAGAAGTGGGCGCGCGTAATGTCAGCTACGCATTCCTCTACATCGGCTTCCTCGGCGCCATTCTGCAGGGAGGGTTGATCGGGCGTCTGGTCGAGTGGCTCGGCGAACGCAAGCTGGTGTGGATGGGTTTCGGCCTGAGCGCCGCGAGCAGCGCCTGGCTGGCTTGGGTGTATACGGTTCCGCAGCTGCTCGGCAATATCACGCTGAGCGCGGGCAGCGGCGTCGTGCGGCCCGCCGTGACTTCGCTGATCTCACGCACCGCCGGTAAGCGGGAGCAGGGCGTGGTGCTGGGATTGACGCAATCGCTTACCTCGGTTTCGCAGATTATCGGGCCGGTAATTGCAGGCAGTCTGATTCAGCGCGAGCATCTGAAGGCATGGGCTCTGGCCGCCGCGGTGGTGGCATTCTGCGGCATGGTCGCAGGCCTGCGCCACCATGGCGCCCCCGCGGATCCGCCGCTGGCCGACGAAACTATTGGTTTAAAGACGCGCTGAGATGCACCACTTCGTCACCGAGGTGGACTGCGTCCCATCGATTCGTGACCCCGTTTTTTTCGACGATGACCGAATAGACGCCCGGCTTAAGCGGGATCACGGCCGGTGTGGTCTGCGGAATCAGCAGGCCATTAATGCGCACGCTGGCGCCTCGCGGGTTGGTCGACACCATTAAAGTCGAGATCGGTTGGCGCAGCGCGATCGGCGGAACGTCGACGGCGGTGTCGCCGACACGGACCTCGCGATATTCGTTGAGATACCCCACCTGCGAAACGCTCAGCTGATGAACTCCGGGAGCGCCGTGAAGCATACAGGGAGTCTTACAAGCCTGATCCAGATCGCCGTCGAGCACCGCTTTTGCACCGGGCGGGCTGGTGGTAACCCAGACATCGTGCAATGCGCGGCCGGCTGGTGCGGAAGCTGAAGGAATGCGTACGGTTTCACTGGGCTCGGGGGCCGGAGTTACTTCGGGACGCGGCTCGTCTGAAGACTTACTATCGGCCGCCTCGGAGGGAACCGGACTCGGCTTGGGCTCTGACCTCTCCGCGGGCGGCTCGACGGCCGGTTCCGCCGGTTGTGGTGTCACGGGCGCCGCTTGCGCGGTTGGCGGCGACGCGTGTTCTCCCCCCAAACCAGACTGATAGACGAATACAGTCGCCAGCCCCGCGACCACCACAATGCTCATCAGAACCGGCAGTAACAGCCGGGAACGGTGCGGCGGCTCGGCTCTTCTTTCGAAAGCGGGAAGACTGATCGGTTCGCGCAGCGGCGGTGCGGCGGGAGTTGGCTCAGGGCGCTCCACTGCAATGGTGGGCATAACGGCTGACGCGCCCGCCGGTAACGTTTTCCAGCCTCTCGATTCCGCACACGCCACCTCCAGAGCTCCCACGAAGTTCGCGCAATTGGGAAAACGGTCTTCCGGCTTTTTGGCCAGGGCGCGACGCAGAACTGCATCGATTTGCTCCGTCAGGGTGCCGTTGAGGCGATGCGCACCGGGCGGATCTTCGGTAACGATCTTATAGACGATGGTGCTCAGGTGCTCACCTGCAAACGGCCGCTCGCCGGTGAGAATCTCGAAGGCGATCACGGCCAGCGAAAACTGGTCCGAACGCCCGTCCACATCGAAGCCCTGGACCTGCTCCGGCGACATGTAATTGGGGGTTCCGGAAATGCTCTTTGTCTCGTCGGCATGGTGGGCGGCGGTGATCCGGGCGATGCCGAAGTCGGTAATCTTCACCGAACCGTCTTCATCCGTCATGATGTTGGCGGGCTTCACGTCGCGATGGACGATGCCTTTGCCATGTGCGTAATCGAGGGCCGAGGCGGCTTGCCGGAGTATACGCAGCATCCTGGCGCCCGAGAGCGGTTCCTCGGATGCAAGGATTTTGTCGAGCCCCGGGCCGTTGACGTACGCCATGGCGATATACGCCACGCCCTCCACCTCGTCCATGTCATAAATGGTGACGATATTCGGGTGCGAGAGAACACCTGCCGAGCGCGCCTCGCGGAAGAGTCGCTCGCGCAATTTATCGCGCTGGCGGGTGTCGTTGATATCGATGATGCGGATGGTTTTGATGGCGACGGAGCGCCCGATGGCCGGATCGATGGCATGATAGACCACGCCCATGGCGCCGCGGCCCAGTTCGCCGATAATGCGATAGCGCCCTATTTCGCCGCTCATGCTCTCATGCCAATCTTAGCCTGCCGGCGCGCCAGACCGCCGATGAAGTCGAGGGCCACTTCATCCACCCAGAAGCGCTGTCCGCGCCGCGCCAGAAACCCGAGGTGTCCGCCGTGTCTGGTTGCCATCAGGTGCAGATTCGGGTTGGACCGGAAAGCCGGGTGGTGGAACATTTCGAACGGGACAAACATATCGTCCTGCGCCTGAATCAACAGCGTGGGGACGCGGATGCGGTCGAGAAAATTCTTTGCCGATTGGGTGGCG
Organism: Terriglobia bacterium; assembly: GCA_963719785.1. GTDB lineage: Bacteria > Acidobacteriota > Terriglobia > Bryobacterales > Bryobacteraceae > BOG-234. Next base: position 136,505 of record CAVRCX010000007.1, on the reverse strand, counting down.
TAGTAATTGTCGGCATTGCCAAGGCCGAATGAGGGCGCGGTAATGCGGTCGTCGATCGCATAGAGGGAGTGCGCGTCTTTCAGGTCGGCGAGAGAGTACCGGCCGGTGGCGAGCAGGCGCTGCTTCATGCGTTTGACGAAACGCCGCTCATACAGGCGGGTGTCGGGTTGGCCGATGCGCCGGACGCTGGCGGCCAGGTCGATGGGCGTCGAGATGGCGCAGACGCCCTGAATCAGGTCGGTCTTTCCCAACTCGCCGGCTAACTTCAGGGAGACGTTTCCGCCCAACGAAAAGCCGATTAGGAATATGGGGCGGGCTCGGTTTTGGCCGCAGGCGCTGTTTTGGCCGCAGGCGCTGTTTTGGCCGCAGGCGCTGTTTTGGCCGCAGGCGCTGTTTTGTTGGCGTGTCTGTTCGAGGAACGCCCGCAGATCGGACGTCAGGCCGGCATGGTACAGAGTCCGGCAGAGGTTCTCGGTGCCTCCACAGGTGCGCATGTGAAAACGGTGGGCTGCGAATCCGGCCTGAAGGGCGTGCCAGGCCATGCTGCGGATATATCCGGAATCGCCTCCACCTTCGAGGCCGTGGAGGAACACGACGTCCCCAAGCGGCTCGCCGGCAGGGTGCTGGGTCTGGACCAGCACCTGCGTATCCTCGTCGGTACGGATCAGCCTGCGTGCCATCGGGTAGGGGGCAGCGTCATAATCGCGCGGCCAGAAATTGCCGAGGATGGTCAGAAGGTGCGGATTACGAAGAATCGGCTCGAAAGGCCGCAGGCGGCTCAAATTCCATTTTGGCAGAGCCGCTGGGCAGTTCGGAAATCCGACCCCACCGGGCATTCGCTATAATGGAGGTTTCGTTTTCGAAGCAGGAGAATTCCCTCAAAATGTTTAATTTGTTTCGCAGCCGCGATAAGGCTGTGCGCTTGTTGCTGGGCGGCTTGCTCTGCCTGGTGGCGCTTTCGATGGTTACGTACCTGATCCCGGGTTCCGGAATGGGCTCCGCCGACGACACGGTCGATAAAACCGTGGTCGCGAAAATCGGCAGCGACGAGATCACCCAGCAGGACGTATCGCGCCAGGTGCAGAACCTGACCCGTAGCCAGCAGCTGCCCTCCGGGTTGCTGTCCGTCTATGTGCCGCAGATCGTCAAGCAGATGATCAACGAACGGGTGATGGCTTATGAAGCGGCCCGGCTCGGAATGAAGGTTACGCCCGAAGAAGTTGACACCGCCATCGTCGACACGCTGCCGCCGCAGCTCATCAAAGACGGAAAAGTGGATGGCACCACCCTCCAGGCCATGCTGCAGCAGGAGGGGATGACCATCGCGGACATGAAGAGCACCACGGCGCGCCAGTTGCTGGTAAATCGCCTGGTGAAGATGGTTTCCGACGGCGTGGTGGTTTCGCCCGCCGAGATTGAAAAAGCGTTCCGTCAGCGCAACGAAAAGGTGAAGATCGAATACGCCATGATCCTGCCGGCGAAGTATCAGTCCGAGGCAGAACCGACGGAAGCCGAAATGAAGGCTTACTACGATAGCCACAAAGCGGAGTTCCGGGTTCCCGAGAAAAAGAGCTTCGGCATTATCGTGCTGGATCCTGCCATCATAGGCGCTGGCATCCACCCCACCGATGCGCAACTGCAGGCCGATTACAACAATCGCCGCGCCGATTTTCAGACTCCGGAACGCGTCCGGGCGCGCCATATCCTGATCAAGTCCGACGCTTCCAACGATGCCCAGATGAAGGCCAAAGCCGAAGGTATTTTGAAGCAGATCCAGGCGGGCGGAGATTTCGCCAAACTCGCCAAAGAAAACTCCCAGGATCCCGGTTCGGCGGCGCAGGGGGGTGAACTGCCCGGCTGGATTACCAAAGGCCAGATGGTCCCGGAATTCGAAAAGGCGACTTTCTCGTTGCCGGTGGGCGCCACCAGCGGCCTCGTTAATACCACTTACGGATATCACATCATCCAGGTGGAAGCTCATGAACAGCCGCGCCTGCAGCCCTTCGACGAAGTGAAGGGCCAGATCCTCGCCGATTACCAAAAGCGTCAGGCGAGCCAGTTGATGCAGACGCTCTCCGACAAAGCCATCGCCGAATTGCGCAAGGACCCGTTGCATCCTGAGAAGGCGGCAGAGGCCGTCGGTGTCACGGCCATTCGCGCCGAAAACGTTCAGGCCGGCGACCCGATTCCCGGCATCGGCATCTCGAAGGAGTTCGACGACGCCACCGCGGCGCTGGTGAAAGGTGAAGTTACTGCCGGTCCCATAGTGCTGCAGAACGGCAAGGCCATCGTCGCCTCCGTCACGGACGTGCAGCCCAGCCATCCGGCGACCTTCGAGGAAGCCAAAGCCGAGGTGCGCAACAAGGCGACCCAGCAGAAGCTGGAGCAGATTCTCGCCAGTAAGGCCAACGAACTGGTCGCCAAAACGAAGGCCATGGATGGCGATCTGGAGAAGGCCGCCAAGTCCTTGGGAGTCGAAGTTAAAACGTCGGGCGATGTGGACCCGCAGGGCGCCATTGAATCGGTTGGCACAGCCTCCACGGTTGCGGGTGCGTTCACGTCGCCGGTTGGAACAATCCTCGGACCTCAGCAGGTTGCCGGGGGACGCCTGGTGGCGAAAATCATCTCGAAGACCCCTGCCGATATGGCCCTTCTGCCCGTGCAGACCGCCAGCATCCGCGAGGAGATCAAGCAGAAGCGAGTGCGCGACCGGTCCGATTTCTTTCTGGCTGGTTTGCAGGATAAGCTGAAGGCCGATGGCAAGCTTAAGATCAATCAGGACGTGATCAACCGCATCGTGCAAAGCTACACGCAAAAAAGCTGATTCAGACCAGTCATGCACGATTTCATCGGCTTCCTGAAGTCTCTCTATAACGCCGAGCGGCTTCTCGAGCTGGTTCGGATGCTGCTCGCCAGCCCCCTTGGCATGGCTGGATTATTTGCCATCGTTTTCGCCGAAACAGGATTGCTGGTGGGGTTCTTTCTGCCCGGCGATTCGCTGCTGTTCAGCGTGGGCGTTGCCAGCGGATCCACCGGCCTGAATGTTTACATGCTGGCCGGCATGTTGATGTGCGCGGCGATCCTCGGCGATAACATCGGCTACGCACTCGGCTACCACGCGGGTCCGCGCATATTCAGCCGTCCGAAATCGCGTTTTTTCCACCCGGATCATCTGCAGCGTACGCGGGATTTCTACGGCAAATACGGCGCGCGCGCGCTGGTCTATGCGCGCTTCATTCCCATCATCCGCACCTGCGCTCCATTCGTCGCCGGTGTAGGACGCATGAGATACTCGCGCTTCCTGTTTTTCAGCCTGTTCGGCGGGATCTTCTGGATCGCCTTTATGACCACCCTCGGCTATCAACTGGGCCAGATTCCGCTGGTGCGCAGGAATTTCGAGAAGGTGGTGCTGGGGATTGTGCTGGTCTCGGTATTGCCGGTGATTCTGGAAGCGCGCAAAAAACGCGCGGTCGCTGCCTGATCGAATCGCGCTGGCCGCTCACCGAACCTCCTGAATCAGGCTCCGTGCGTGGCAACCGGCTTTCGGTCAAGCGTATCGAAACGCCGGCTTGTCATCGACTCGGCTTCGCTCGACGGTTGCAGAACCGGGATCGACAGCCGAAACGTAGTTCCCCCGGACTGCCGGCTTTCCGCAATGAGCGCGGCCTGATGAGTATCGGCGATCCACCGCGCGATCGCCAGCCCTAAACCCGATCCGTCGATGTGGCTTCGCGACCGTGCGCCACGGTAAAAACGCTTGAAGATATGAGGCAGATCGGCGGGAGAAATGCCGATTCCCGTATCTCGAACCTCGACAATCAGCAACTCGCCGGATTCCCGCAGCACGACGTCGATGCATCCTGGAGGGGTGGTGTATTTCACCGCATTGTCCACCAGAATCCACAGAAGGCGCTGCAGGGTGGAGTAATCGCCCCGGACCAGCGGGATCTCCGCGGCGGGGATAGATACATCCAGCGTGTGGCCATGGGTTTCGGCAAGCAGACGGGCTTTGGCTCCGACCACGCGCACTATTTCCGCCAGGTCGACCGGCTCGAAACCCAGACGGGCGGTTCCGTCGTCGGCGCGGGCCAGCAGGAGCATCTCTTCAAGAAGGCGGCTGGTTCGTCCCGATTCCTCGACGATTTCGGCAAAAGCCCTGAGGCTTTCCTGGTCGGCGCCCGGGTTTCGCAGCGCCAGTTCCGCGAGGGTTCGAATCACGGAGAGTGGAGTGCGCAGTTCGTGCGAGGCGTCCCCCGTGAAGCGCTTGATTTCGCTTACCGCGGAATCGAGGCGCGCCAGCATCGCATTGCAGGTTTCGGAAAGCCGCTGCAGTTCGTCGTTCGTGGCGGGAACGGGAAGCCGTTCGGAGAGATTCATGACACTGATGGAACGTGCCGCGGCGGCAATCTCGTCCACCGGACGGAGAGCCTGGCGGCTGAGGAAATATCCGCCGAGTGCGGCCAGCGCAAGCAGAGCGGGTACGGTCCACAGCATGCCCGCGCGGAAGGTGCGCAGCAAGGTGAGATTGGCCTCAAGGGGCGCGGCAACGCTCAGGACGAAGGGACCGGCTGGGGAAACCCACAGGCGTTGCAGAACCAGGTAGTGTTGACCGTCGAATGAGGTCTCGGTATATCTTTCGCCGCCGGAAAGCGCGGATTGTGGCCAGGGAAAGTTTCCGGCATCCTGACTGGGCGAAGGGAGCGCCCGCGATCGATCCGGACGGAACACCTCCACGAGGCCGCCCCCGGTTGCTTCGGCGAAGGCCCGGAACTTTTTTTGGCGCTCCTGCGACGAGTCGCGTTCCGTTTTTCGCAGGATCTCAATGAGCCTGTCGGCGCGCCGCTCGAGGGTTCGGGACCGGGTTTGGGTGAGGGTATGTTCCAGGTTGAACCACATGGCAATCCCAAACAGAGCCAGACCCGCGAAATAGACTGACGAAAACCAGATCGTCAGCCGCGACGAGATGGAACGGCCTGCCATCCCTGTCATTACCAGGGTTCGCTCCTCAGCGAGTACCCAACGCCCCTGACAGTGTGCAGCAACTCAGTTTCTCCGGGCTGGGTAATCTTCGATCGCAGCGAGCGTATAAAGACGTAAAGGCTGGCGCCCGTCGCGTCCGCTTCCGACCCCCAGCCCTGTTCGATCAGCGTCTCGCGCCGCACCACCGCCCCAGGGCGCCGCATCAGCGTCTCGAGGAGCGCGTACTCGGTGCGGGTCAGAGGCGCGGTACGCTCCCCCCGGCGGATTTCGTAAGTGGTGGCATTCAGGTGCAGATCGAGGTAGGTCAGCTCAGCCAGCTCCGAGGCCGGAGCGCGGCGTGCCACGGCGCGGACGCGTGCCAGCAGGATATCGAGCTCGAAGGGCTTGGTGAGATAGTCGTCGGCTCCGCAATCCAGCCCGTGAACGATGTCGGCTTTGGAGTCGCGCGCGGTCAGGATAATCACCGGCGTCCGCACGCGGCTTTCGCGCAGTTTCCGCAGCACGGTAAAGCCGTCCATGAGGGGAAGCATAACGTCGAGAAGAATCAGGTCGGCGTCGGCATTCTTTCCCAATGAAAGAGCGCGGTCGCCATCGTAGGCAAGCACGACATCATGGCCTTCGCTTCCCAGGGCGCGGCCCAGCAGATCGGCGGTTTTCGGCCTGTCTTCCGCCACCAGAATACGCATCGAACTTAATAGTGCGCTCGCAAATGTTACACGTCCGTGAATTCGCCGTGAAAAATCGCGTGACGCACCGTACTCTTTAGATTGATTTTCGAGAGCCCTGCTGTAGTGGGCGCATGAGGAACTCAATTTTCAAGGTGGTAATGATTTCGGCTGCGATCGCGGGAATCGGAACGGTTCCCGCTGGCGCACAGCAACAGACAACCAAAAGCGTCCTCACCGGACGAGTCACGGATGTTACAGGGGCGGTACTGCAGGGTGCGCAGATTCAGCTGCAGCCCACAGGGGTGACGGTCGCCTCCGACGTGCAGGGCGATTTCACCATCGCCGACGTGTCCGCCGGCGACTATAAGCTGACTGTTTCGTACCTCGGATTCAAGGATTTCAACGAGGATCTGAAACTGGGTGCGGGCGAGAACCAGAGTATCGAGGCGAAGCTGGAAGTCGCGAACGATGCGCAACAGATTCTGGTTACCGACGATCTGCCGCGCGGCGAAGCCGAAGCCATCAACCGCACACGCATGGCCGATAACATCATGCAGGTGCTTCCGGCGCTGATTATTACCTCTCTGCCCAACGCCAACGTCGCCGATGCGGTGGGCCGCATGCCTTCGGTGTCGCTCGAGCGCATTGAAGGCGAAGGGGTCTACATCCAGGTCCGCGGTACCGAGCCGCGGCAGACCAACGTCACTATCGACGGTGTGACCATTCCTTCTCCCGAACCCACCGTGCGGCAGATTCGCCTCGACGTAATTCCGGCCGACCTTATCGAATCGGTGGAGCTCAATAAGACGCTGGTGCCGAATATCGATGGCGACGGCATTGGCGGTTCGGTAAACCTGCGGACGAAGCTGGCGGGCGAATTTCCCACGCTGAATCTTTACGGTATCGGCGGATACGATCCGATCCTCGGCGGGCGCGACAACTATCAGTACGGCGGCACCACGGGACACCGCTTCGGGAAGAAAAAACAGTTCGGCGTGCTGTTCGGCGGCTCGAAGGATTACAATGGGCGCGGCATCGATAACGAGCAGCCGGCGCTCGACCCGCTCTCCACCTTCGCCAAGCCGATTTACGACGATAATACGATTCGCGAATACCGTTATTACCGCAGCCGCTGGGGCTTCACGGGAAACGCGGATTGGAAAATCGACGATTCGACAAGCATTTACTTCAAGAGCATTTACTCGAATCTGAAAGACTACGGCGACAAATGGTATTACGCGCCTTATGCAACGGCGGCGCCCAAGTTCTATACTTCGAGCAAGCGTCCCGACGCCTCGATCGCGAGTTATATGATCGGCGGCCGCAAACAGTTCACATCGTCGCTATTTGCCTGGGAAGGCTGGGCGGCCCGGTCCTACGAGCTGGATTCGGCTGGCAACCCGAAAGCCGACTTTTCCTGGATCGGATCGACGCTGGTTTGCGGTTACGATCCCACCATGCAGACAAGTTCGACGGTGCCGCACTTCGGCAGCGGCTGCGACGGCCCGAACTCTCCGCTGCAGGTGGCTTCCAACTGGGGCTTCAAGGACATTACGACTTCGAAGGGCCTGAGCGCGCAGCTCAATCTCGGCGGCGCCGCTTCTTATTCGCAAAATTACCATTTGGGCAGCCATTTCGGGATTTTCGAATTCGGCTTCAAGGTTCGCAACGCGCATAAGTACCAGGATGCCACCGAAAACGTCTACGACGGCTGGAAGGCCGCCAGCTATCCGATGACGATGTTCCTGAGCAGCTTCAACAGCACTAACTTCTTCAACGGCCAGTATTTCGGCGGGCACTTCGGGCCGGTATCGGACTTCAACCAGCTGCAGACCTATACGCTGGCGAATTTCGGCTCCTATCTTGACGGCTATAAGACGGCTTCGGACTCGCTGTCGGATCAGTTCACTACCATCGAGCGTATTACCTCCGGCTATCTGATGAACACCATGGATTTCGGGCGCTGGCACATTGTGGCGGGCCTGCGCATCGAAGGCACGCAGGTGAATGCCCGGGGCAATAACGTGACCCTCTACCCGGCGGGCAGCAAGAACTGCGCTCTGGCTACGGGATGCGGCACGGCGACGCCCATCATTACGTCGCCCACTTACACGACGCTGCTGCCCAGCGTGTCCGCACGTTACGGCCTGACCCAGGACTCGGGCCTGCGCTTTGTCTATGGCTACGGCATCTCGCGGCCGGACGTTTATCAGCTGACTCCGTATGCCAGCGTGGACGATTCGAGCAACCCGGCCGTGGTCGGGCTCGGCAATACCAATCTGAAGCCCGAGCATGCGCATAACCTGGACGCGCTGTATGAAAAATATCTGAACCCGGTGGGCATCTTCCAGGCCGGCTTCTACTACAAGCAGATCACCGACTCGCTGGTCAGCACTTCTTACACGGGTGCGGCAGGGACCACCTATGCGGGCGATCTGATCTCGCAGTGGATCAACGCCGGCACCGGCCATCTGTACGGCTTTGAGGTCGCGTACCAGCAGCGGCTGAGCTGGCTCCCCGGCCCGTTCTCGGCGTTCGGCATTCTGGCCAATTACGGCTGGGCGGGTTCGAGCCAGTACGGCATCCCAGGACGCACCGATCATCCTACCCTGCAACGGCAGGCGCCGAATAACTGGAACATCAGCCCCACTTATGACAAGGGCCGTGTTTCGATCCGCGTCGGGTTGGCTTATAACGGACCGAGCATCTACGGTTACAGCTATCAGCTATCGAGCGATCCCAGCGGGTTGGGACCGAAAGGCCCGAGCGGCGACGTTTATACCCTGGCGCACCTGCAGCTCGACGTGCAGGGCAGCCTGCGGTTGAAATACGGCTTCACATTCATCGCATCCGGCCTCAACCTGACCGACGAGGTTTTCGGATACTATACGGGCAGCCCGATATTCGTCAATCAACGCGAATACTACAAGCCGACTTACTCGATCGGCATGCGCTACACCCTCAATCGTGAAAAATAATCTGCTGTCCTTACTGCTTCCCCTGCTGTGCGCGGCGCAAGTCGCGTATGGGCAGACGGATCAACTGCAGTTCGCAGTGGTGCTCACCCGTCATGGCGTCCGGGCTCCCACCTGGGAGCCGGAGCGCCTGAACGGCTATTCGTCCGCGGCGTGGCCGAGTTGGGGTGTGGCTCCCGGAGAGCTCACCCCTCACGGGCGCGAACTCATGAAGACTATGGGGGTGTTCTATCGGGAATACTTTTCGGGCCTGCTGGCTAAGCCGGGCTGCGCCGACAAGGTCTACTTCCGGGCCGATTCCGCTCAGCGGACACTGGAAACGGCCCGGGCTTTGGCCGAGGGTATGGTGCCGGGTTGCAAAGTGGAAATTCACGCCAATCCGGAGAAGGGAAGAGACGCCCTGTTCGACGGAACCGAGTCGGGGCCGGCGCGGCTCGATCCAAAGCTCGCGTTGGCCGCTGTGGCGGGTCGGCTGGGTCCGGAACCGCGAGAGATCGTCGACGCGCACCGGGCGGCTTTCGCTACGCTCGACCGGCTGCTGAACGGGACAGGCAAGGCGGCGCATTCGATCTTCGACGAGCCTTTAGCCCTGACGGCGGGCAAGGGCACGGTAGAGATGAACGGGCCGCTGAGTCTGGCATCGACCCTGAGCGAGGATCTGTTTCTCGAATATGCCGAGGGAATGCCCGCCGGCAAGCTCGGGTGGGGCCGGTTGACAGCCGAAAATCTGCTGGATGTGATGTCGCTGCACACGGCCTATGCGGATCTGATGCGCCGAACGCCTTATCTGGCGCGAACCCGCGGTTCCAATCTGCTCGGTTATATCGTGAAGGCGATGGAACAGGCGGCGTCCGGCAAAGCTCCCGCGCCTCTGCTGGTGATTGCCGGGCACGATACCAATCTGTCGAATCTGTCGGGGATGCTCGGATTATCGTGGCTTCTGCCAGGTTATCAGCCGGACGACGTACCTCCCGGCGCAGCTATGGTGTTTTCGCTCTGGAAGTCTGCGGGCCGGTATTCGGTTCGGCTGCAGTTTGTGGCTCAGATGCTTGATCAGATGCATGACGGTACGGCCCTTTCGCGGACGCATCCGCCGGCGATGGGGAATGTTTTTGTGCCGGGTTGCAGCTTGGGGACAGAAGGATATCCGTGTTCGTGGGAGAAGTTTCGGGATGTGGCAGCGCAAGCCATTTTGCCGGGATTTGCGGCGCAGTAAAGCTTACTAAGCCGGCGGCGGCAACACCCCCGAATGAATTCCTGGGCCAGGCGGCTGCGCGGCGATAATGCGCGCTTCCGCTGCCAACATCTGCTGCCAGCGGGATTCCACCGCCGCCGCCTCGCGCACCTTATACGCCAGTTTCAGGAAAACTTTGTAATGCCCGAATTCGGAGCTGAAGAGAGCCTTATAGAAAGCCGCCAGTTCCGCATCGTCCCCGGCAGCCACAGCCAGGATCGCGAACCGCTCGCAGGAGCGCGCCTCGATCAACGCCGATACGAAGAGCCGGTCGAGAAGCTCCCCTTCGCCGCCTTTGCGCACCAACTGCCGCAGCGCATTGGCGTAAGTGCTCTTGTGCAGACGTTCCATGGTTCCGCCGCGACGGATCAGGATACGCGTCACCTGGGCGAGGTGGGCTGCCTCGTCGCGAACCACCGCCGTCAGCGTCTCCACCCACCCCGGGCACCATCCGCCCGGCCATCGCGTCATCAGCTGCATGGCGTTGAGAGCGGCTTTCTGCTCGAGGAACGCATGGTCCGCCAGCAGTTCCAGAGGACTTGCCAGAACCGCATGTCCCCATGCCAACGGAGTCCGCGAATGCAACGGAAGACTGTCGGCCTTTTCCAGCGCGTTCGCGGTCACGCTTTCAAGGTAGCAATCTACTTCACGTTGATGAATTGATAGCCGGTCTCGTCACCCTGAAGGAACAACTTGTCGAAGTGCCAGGTATCGCCGTCTTTGGTAAATACAACCTCAGTCTTATTCTGATCCGGCGACCCGATCTTCTCCGCCAGCAGGCTGACCGTCGGGTTGTTGGCCGACCGCACCACGAAGAGTTCGCCATCGGCCATATCCACGCTTGAGATGGTGTACTCACCGCTCGGCAGCGTGGTCGAGCCGACTGTTACCGCGTGGGGCAGAGTCACCGTAACGGGATTCACCTCTCCCGCGAACATCACGCCAGCCATCAAACCGCCAGCCATCGCCACCTGGGCACACGTCCGTCCAATACGCGAAAATGCGTTCTTCATTTCTTTAAACCTTCCTGTTTTAATTTCGAATCCGGCGTCCGCGTCATGCTTTGCGCATCGCGTTGCCTTCTGTATAGAGGAACGAAGGATTACCGGTCGGAGTTACCGGCGCGCCCGGATGTTCACAAGGCTTTACAAACACGCTGTTCAGGCGAGATTGCGCAAAGCGGCGATTAATTCGCTGCGCGTGTGCTCGTCCCCGGTGGCGCCGGTTACTTCAATGCCCTTGCGGTAGATCTCGCGCGCTTCTTCAATCCGCCCCAGCTTCTCCAGCGTCTGGCCGCCATGAAAATATCCGGCGGAGTAATTCGGATTGTATTCGAGCAGCGCCTCAAACTGTTCCACCGCGGCTTCGAGCGATCCGGAATTCACGTACTCCATGGCGAGCCCGTAACGGCTGAAGCTGTCCTCCGGCTTCTGCTCCACCATGGACTTGAGAATCTCGAGACGGTTGACTGGCATGCAATTGCTACTATAGCGTCCAGCTATGTCCTGCCCTCTGTTTCTGCCCGCATCGCCGCTGGGCGATTTCGCGAGCGATGGCATGCCGCTGGGAGATGCGTATGGAGGGGCCTGCGCCGGCGCAGCGGGATCCCCTATTGAGCACGACAAGATCCGGCGCTGTTGCAACATCGGCTATGCCCGCGCCACCTGCGAGCAGGCGCGCCACAGTTTGGCCGATGCCGCGCGTTTCCTCGTCACTGCGGATCGCGGCGCCATCATCGAGGTGGCATGGTCGCTCGAGCGGGATCATCATCCGGTCGGCGTCGGCACGCTGCAGGTAGCCGTGGATGAAAGAGCTGTTCCCGGAGGTCCGCTGGAATTCCAGGCGCGTGCCTGCGCCACTTCATACCTGCGGCGCGTGGGGCGCGCGTAATGGAAACCGCCCCCGCGCCGCCGCGATTTGTCCGCGACTCGGTTTCGGAATACTCGGAACTCGCGCTGCCCAACGATGCCAACGGCCTCGGCAATCTCCTCGGTGGCAAGATCATGCATCTGGTGGATCTGGCGGGCGCCATCGCCGCCATGAAACATTGCCGGCACCCTGTGGTCACGGCCTCGGTGGATCATATGGATTTCATCCATCCCGTCAGGATCACGCAACTGGTGCGGCTGCGCGCCAGCGTGAATCGCGCCTTCCGCACTTCCATGGAAGTGGGGGTGAAGGTCTGGGTGGAGGATCTGATCAGCGGCGCGGAGCGGCACGTCTCCTCGGCTTACCTTACTTTTGTGGCCGTGGATAAGGCTGGTCGGGGCGTTCCCGTGCCGCCCATCGTTGCCGAAACAGAAGAGGAGAAACGCCGCTACGAGGAAGCCGGCGCGCGCCGCGAGTACCGGCTCTCGCAGCGCTAATCGCGGCTGTAAACCTTGACCCGGAAGAAGGGCCTGGCCTTCTCGGCGGCATCCTGTTCAAACGTTTGCTGAGTCTTCGCAGGGTCGTAATCCCGCCACAGCCACGTGAGCACTTCCGGCATTTCGGAATTGTTCTGCGCGTGATTATGCGTGCCGGTGCCGAAGCTGAAGTGAAAATCGTAGCCTTTCAATTTCAGGGAATTCGCCATCTGCAGATTCTGCAGCGGCCAACTGCCGCTTCGCGCCTCCATGTCTTCGGACCCATCCTGCATCCATACGCGGATGTTGCGCTTATCTTCCAAGCGGACGCGGAAAGGATAGATATTGCCGCCATCCTGCTGCCCTGGCTTCCATTGCAGGGCCGTAAAGCTGGGGACGCGCATATTCACACGAGTGAACAAGTCGGGCATGTACCAGGCGGCATTGAAGGCGCAAATCCCGCCCGAAGAGTTGCCGGCTATGGCGTGGCTGTAGCCGTCTTTGCGGATGTTGTATTTGCTGTAGATCAGCGGCAGCACTTCGTCGCGCAGAAATCTCGGATAGAGATCCGAAACCGTGTCGTACTGGATGCTGCGCATGGCACGGGTCCCGATTGTGCCCGGGTCGATCAATAAATAGATGGCGACCGGGATCTTTTTCTGGTAAGTAAGATTGTCGATCACGTTCTGCAGGCGGCTGGGAGGCTGTCCGGAAGTATTCACCTGTATCGGTCCGTCGCGCTCGAGGTGATAGTGGCCGTCCTGCCAGATCATGAGCGCCGCCGGCGTCGCAGGATCGTATTCCGCGGGCACGTAGACCCAGTAATCGCTCGTCATGCCTTCGTAGAGCTTACTGGTGAACGACTGCTTTTCCGTAAGCTTGCCCTGCGGCACGCCGGGCTGGACGTAGGAATCGGGTTCGAAGGCCGGCACGTCGGTGAGCCCGCCAACCTTCTTGCCGTCGACCATGTAGTAGAAGTTGTGCGAAGTGCCGGTCTTCAGCTTTCCGGCGTAAGTCCACGGGCCGTTGGCGCGCGCACGCTTCATGGGAGGAGCTTGCTGGCCGTCGATAAACAGGGTGGGCCGTTTGTCCGACTCGAAGGCCCAGAGGAAATCGGGACCGACGCCAAGCAGGGCGACGCCCTTCTTAACATCTTCAGCTTTCAACTGCGATACGTCGAGAGTGGCCGGACGAGCCGACAATGCAAGGAGAAAGAAACAGACTGGTAACCGAAGCATTGCTGCATCATATATCAACGTGGGGCAAGTTGGTAACCTGGCAGGCCAGTCTTCTTCTGGCCGACCGACGCTGCACAGGTCGCGGGGGCGGGCGTTTAGTCCGAGTCGGCGCTGCGGCGCGCTTCGTGGATCAGTCGGAGTTTCCGCAGAAACCGTGGCAGCAGACTGAGCCTCAGGGCGTTCGGTCCATCCGACAGCGCCTTTTCCGGCTCGTCGTGCACCTCGACGAAGATTCCCGCCACCCCCACAGCCACCGCGGCCGAAGCCAGGGGCTCGATGAATTGAGGCTGCCCGCTTGATGCGCCGCCTCCGCCGCTGGGCAGTTGCACGCTGTGCGTGGCGTCGAAAACCACCGGCCAGCCGGAATCCGCCATCACCTTCAGGCCGCGCATATCCACCACCAGATTGTTGTATCCGAATGACGACCCGCGCTCCGTCAGGACCACCTGCGTATTCCCGGTGGACGCCACCTTATCGGCCGCATTATGGATGTCATGCGGCGCCACAAACTGGCCTTTCTTGATATTGACGATGCGGCCGGTGCGCCCCGCTTCGATCAACAGATCGGTCTGGCGGCAGAGAAACGCGGGGATCTGGAGGATGTCTACCACTTCCGCCGCCGGGCCCACCTGAGCGCACTCATGGACGTCGGTGACAATCGAAAACCCGCGCTTCTTAAGGCCGCCGAGTATGCGCAATCCCTCTTTGAGGCCCGGTCCACGAAAGCCCTTCAGGCTGGTGCGATTGGCCTTATCGAAGGACGCTTTGAACACATACGGGAACCCGTGCGCGACAGCGATTTCCGAGATCGCATCCGCCATCCGGTGAACGTGCTCTTCGCTCTCGATGACGCACGGTCCGGCCATCAGAACCAGCCGCGCAGGGTCGCGGAAAGAAGCGAATTCAATGCTCACGCGGTGTATTCCGGTTCGGGCAGCAAGGGCGCTTCCCGGGACGCCAGGCGATGCGCCCGGTACTTGCACGCGGCCGCGATGAACGAACTGAACAACGGATGCGGCTCGAGGGGCTTCGATTTGAATTCCGGATGGAACTGGCAGCCGAGGTAATAAGGATGATCCTCGATTTCGCAGATCTCGACGTAAGTCCCGTTGGGCGTCTCACCCGTAATCTTCAGGCCGCTTGCCGTAAGCACATCCTCGAATTCGCGATTGAATTCGAAACGGTGCCTGTGGCGTTCGCTGATCTCCAGCTTGCCGTAAGCCCGGTAGGCAAAACTGGCCGGCTTCAGCACGCACGGCCAGGCCCCCAGGCGCATGGTCCCGCCCAGTTCATCCACCCCCTTCAGCTCGCGCAACTTATAAATCACGCGCTGTTCGGTCGAAGGATCGAACTCGGTTGAATTCGCCGTAGCCAGCCCGCAAACATTGCGCGCAAACTCGATGACCATGGTCTGCATCCCCAGACAAATGCCGAAATAAGGAACCTTGCGGACGCGCGCGAATTCAATGGCATTGATCATGCCTTCAATGCCGCGTTTGCCGAAGCCGCCGGGAACCAGGATGCCGTCGTACTCTTCCAACTCACGCTGCAGTTTCCCCTTCTCGAAACTCTCCGCCTCAATCCAGTGAATCTTCACCTTCACGTTGTGGGCGATGCCGCCATGCAGCAGCGCTTCCTTCAGGCTTTTATAGGAGTCCTCGTACTCGACGTATTTTCCAACCAGGGCGATTTCCACTTCATCGCGCGGATTCTGCATGCGATGCAGCATGGCGGTCCATTTTTCGAGATTGCGCGGACCGCTGGCATCCAGATGCAGATGCCGCAGGATAATTTCGTCGACCTTTTCTTCGGCGAAGACCAGGGGAATTTCGTAGACGGAACTGACGTCCTTCGCGGTGATCACGGCCTCCGGCGCCACGTCGCAGAAAAGCGCGATTTTGTCTTTCATTTCGGGCGGCAGGAAACGCTCCGCGCGGCACAGCAGAATGTCCGGCTGGATACCGATGGCGCGCAGTTCTTTGACGCTGTGCTGAGTAGGCTTGGTCTTCAGTTCCTGCGCCGCGTTGATCCACGGCACCAGGGTCACATGCACGAAAATGCAGTTTTCGCGGCCGGCCTCATGCCGCACCTGGCGGATGGCTTCGAGGAACGGCAGGGATTCGATATCGCCTACCGTACCGCCGATTTCGCAGATGACCACGTCCACTTCGCTCGAAAGTTTGCGGATCGCCGCTTTAATTTCGTTGGTGACGTGGGGGATTACCTGCACCGTCTTGCCGAGGTAATCGCCGCGGCGCTCGCGCTGAATGATCTGCTCGTAGATGCGGCCGCTGGTCAGATTATTGGCGCGGGTCAGGTGGGCGTGGGTGAAGCGCTCGTAGTGGCCCAGATCGAGATCGGTTTCCGCGCCATCATCCGTCACGAAGACTTCGCCATGCTGGAAGGGGCTCATGGTGCCGGGGTCGACGTTCAGGTAGGGGTCGAACTTCTGCAGGGATACCGTTAGCCCACGGCTTTCGAGAAGGCAGCCGATGGAAGCCGCGGCTATGCCTTTGCCAAGGGAAGAAACGACTCCGCCGGTTACGAAGATATGCTTGGGACTCATTGTGGCGCGCGCACTCCCGAGTTAACCGCCGCCTGACCCGCCCGGATCAACTGCTGGAGACGTTCCAGATCTGCCGGCGTGTCCACCCCCAGCGATTCGTAATCGGTCTCTACTACGCGGATCCTGAATCCGTTTTCCAGCGCTCTCAATTGTTCCAGCCTTTCCGCCTGCTCGAGCGGTCCCACGGGAAAGCCCGGATAGCGCAGCAGAAAATCCTTTCTGTAAACGTATAAACCTATGTGTTTGTAATGAGTCAGGCGGCCGCCATCGCGCGGAAACGGAATCGTTGACCGTGAGAAATAAATGGCGTTTTCGAAACGATCCGTCACCACTTTCACCACGTTGGGGTCGGAAATCTCACGCGGGTCCTCAATACGCTTTTTCAGCGTGCCCATGGGGATGGCCGGCTCTTCGAGCAGTGGCAATACTGCTGCGTCGATGGCGGCGGGATCGATCAAAGGCTCGTCGCCCTGCACGTTGACCACAAGCTCGAAATCCTCGAACGCCGACGCCACTTCCGCCACCCGATCCGTGCCTGAAACATGGTCGTCGCGGGTCATCTGCACACGCGCGCCAAAACGCCGGGCCTCGTCGTAAATCCGCTGGTCGTCGGTGGCAATAATCGCAGTCGAGAGATAGCGGGCCATGGAGACACGTTCGTAAACGTGTTCCAGCATGGTGCGGGAGTCGACTCGGGCCAGCGCTTTTCCGGGGAATCGGGAAGAAGCGTACCGGGCTGGAATAACCGCCAGGATTTTGCGGGGCACACGCGATCTTACCATGCCCGTCTTGTGCTAGACTCCAGGCAGAAAGGGAAGCATGAGATGCGATCCCGCCATGTCGTAATTGTCTTAGCGCTCGCGGCCACGGGCGCATTTCCTGGGTCCTTGTTCGCCGGGGACACACCCTCCGGTGAGACGGGTGGTTCTGCCTCCTCTACGGACACTGCGGTTAATATAGTTCCGCGCGCCAAGCCCGGGGAGCCCGCCGCCGCGCCGTTGCCCAAGGCGAATATTCGCGTCGACACCAACCTGGTTCTGATTCCCGTTACCGTTACCGATCCGCTTAATCGCTTCGTTACGGGACTCGATCAGGACGTATTTGAAATCTACGAAGATAAGGCGAAGCAGAAGATCGTTTCCTTCGGCAGCGAGGACGCGCCGCTGTCGATCGGCATCGTCTTCGATACCAGCGGAAGCATGGGTCCGAAGCTTGAGAAATCGCGCCAATCGGTTTCGGAGTTTTTCAAAACCGCCAATCCGGAAGATGAGGCGTTTCTTGTGGAATTCAGCGACCGTCCTGAACTCGTAACCCCTTTTACTCACAATCTGGAGGAGATTCAGAATCGCCTGACGTTCACCCAATCAAAAGGCCGCACCGCGCTGCTCGACGGCGTGCTGCTGGCACTGCGTACAATGAAGAAAGCGCACAACCCGCGCAAAGCTCTGATCGTCATCTCCGACGGCGGGGATAACAGCAGTCGCTATACGGAATCCGAACTGAAAGCGTTTGTGAAAGAAGCCGACGTCCAGATTTACGCTATCGGAATCTACGAGAATATGGCTTCGCGAGGCCGCACTCCCGAAGAACTGTCGGGGCCTGGTCTGCTCACCGATATTTCCGAGCCCACCGGCGGGCGCCACTTCGTAGTAGAAAATCTGAACGAACTCCCCGATGTGGCGGCGAAAATCGGTATCGAACTGCGCAATCAGTACGTCCTCGGTTATAGCCCCGGCAACACGGCACGAGACGGCAAATACCGTAAAGTGAAGGTTACGATCGTTCAACCGCGGGGACTGCCACAGCTTCATGCCTTCTGGAGAACCGGCTATTATGCGCCGACGCAGTGACGTCATTCTAAAAGTTTCGATTCTGTCCGGGGCGGCTCTCATGCTCGCCCCGTTATTTGTCTTTGCACAGGAAAAAGCCGCACAGGAAAAAGCCGGGCAGGCAGCGCCGGCGAAACCAGAAAGCCAGCAGGAGGGCGATGCCATCTTCTCCGCCGAATCGCGCCTGGTGCCTTTGAACGTGACCGTTACCGACAAGAACGGCCACCTGGTGGTGGATCTTCCACGCAGCGCGTTCACGGTTTTCGAAAACAATGTCGCACAGCAGATCAAGGATTTCAAACGGGAAGACGTTCCTGTTTCCATGGGGCTCGTCATCGACAACAGCGGCAGTATGCGGGACAAACGCCAGGGCGTCGAGTCAGCTGCTTTAGCTCTGGTGCGCGATTCCAATCCGCAGGATGAGGCCTTCATCGTGAATTTCAACGACGAACCCTACCTGGACGCCGATTTCACCAGCGATATCAAGGTGATGGAGCAGGGGCTTACGCGCATCGATTCGCGCGGTGGAACGGCCATGCGCGATGCCATTCGCGTTTCGATCGACCACCTCAAGGAAAAAGCCAAACGCGATAAGAAAGTGATCCTCGTGATCACCGACGGCAACGATAACGCCAGCGTGGTGTCGCTCGAGGCGCTGGTCCACCAAGCCCAGCAGGACGATGTCCTGATCTACGCCATCGGGTTACTCAGCGAGGAAGAGAAGCGGGAAGCGGATAAGGCCAAGCGCGCTTTGAAGCTGCTGGTGGATAGTACCGGCGGACAGGTCTTCTATCCGAGGGAAGTGTCCGAAGTGGAAAAGATTGCGCATGAAGTGGCCCACGATATCCGCAATCAGTACACCATCACCTATACGCCTTCGAACACGGCGCTCGATAATTCCTTCCGGCAGATCAGGCTCGTGGTTAAGGCGCCGGGGAACCCCATAGCGCGGACGCGAACCGGCTACTATGCCACCAAAGAGCGGCAGGTGGCAGCCAAATAACGTCGCGCCCCTCTCACCGAGCCGCGACCGCGAGGGAGCGGTTCTGATATGATTCCCGAACTCCAAACTCTCCTCCGACTCACCAAAGGCTATCGCCTGCGCCCCTGGCAGAGCCCCTACCTGCGCTGGAGAATCGAAACTTGGTCGGGCCTGGACGCGGCGGCCATCACGCCAAAAATGTTCATGGATTTTTCCTGGGAGCACCGATCCGATCTCTTCCGTTATCTGCGCTGGGCGGGGAAACAAGGCGGCTGAGTGAAAAAAAAGCCAATCCCGCAGGGCGAGATCACCGAGAGCAGCATCACACGTGTCCTGGTGATCGGGTTCTCCACGGTCATCGTTCTGCTGGTTTTCGGCGGCAGCATCGCCATTCATAACATCATTTCCATTCAGGAAAATGCCGCCAAGCTGGTGAGCGAACAGCGCGTCACCCGGCATCTGATTGAGAATCTGCAGGACGAGCAACAGACCCTCAGTACCATTTTTTACACCCTCACCGGCGATCCCGATACGGCCGATGCGGACAAAATATCGAAACGCCTCGCTCAGGCGGACCAGCGCCTCGCCGCCATGGAACAGGAGGCCCAGCCTCCGCCAGCTCAGCAGGAGCTGTGGGGAGAACTTCTGCAGGCGTCGCATGCGTTCGGTCTCGAAGCCAATCGGCTGCTCACTGAAAACGTGTCGTCTATATCCCCCACCAGCGGATCGCGCGATCTTTTCCGCAGGCACGAGCAGGTGGTTTTCATCATCTCCCAATTAGTAGGCCAGGGCTTCCAGCGGGTGGCTATCGCCGAACGCGAGATCGATATGCGCGCCAATCGGTTTAATCGCGAGTCGCTCACGCTGCTGTGCGCGTCGCTGGGGCTGGCGCTGGTTTGCAGCATCTTTACCGTGCGCATGACGCATCAGTTGTTCCGCAAAATGACGTGGCAGGAGAGCGAATTGACGCGCGTTTCATGGCATATGCTGGCCGATCAGGAATCCATTGCGCGGCGCTTTTCGCATGAGCTCCACGATGAGCTCGGGCAGACCCTGGCAGCCGTGAAATCGAACCTTGCGTCCTCGCCACGCGGTTCCGGGGATCCGGCGGCAGAGCGCGCCCGGCGTCTCGAAGACAGCATGCGCCTCGTCGACGATGCCATTCGCAATGTGCGCCAGCTCTCCCAATTGCTGCGTCCCATGATCCTCGACGATTTCGGTCTCGACGCCGGACTCGCCTGGCTCTGCGAAGGTTTCATGCAGCGCACCAGCATCGAAGTGGATTACCAGTCGAATCTCCACTCCCGGCTGCCCGACGAAACCGAGACGCATTTGTTCCGTATCGCACAGGAAGCCCTCACCAATGTCGCCCGGCACTCCGGCGCCACCAAAGTAATCATGACTTTGCGCGCCTCGGATGAGGACATTCGGCTCATCATCGTCGACAATGGTAAAGGAATTGCCGACCTGACTGCCGGAACCCAGAGTCTTGGCATGACTGGAATGCGCGCGCGCGCCCGTGCAGTCGGCGGCGTATTTCGCGTCATCACGCCCAAAGAGGGCGGCCTTAAGTTGGAGGCGAGAATCCCGCTACCCGAGGAAGCCGCCCCGACGGATCGGAGAGAAAAGCATGAACTCCATCAGAATCTTGCTGGCTGACGATCACGCCGTGGTCCGCCAGGGTTTTCGCGCTATCCTCGCGCAGCAGCCCGATATGCAGATCGTGGGCGAAGCGGGCAATGGACGCGACGTTCTGAAGCTGGCGCAGGAAACCACGCCCGACGTCATCGTAATGGATGTGGCGATGCCGGAATTGAACGGCATCGAGGCCACGCGGCGACTTGCCACGGCGCTGCCGCATGCGCGCGTTCTCGCCCTGAGCATGCACAAGGATTCCGTCTACGTACGGGAAATGCTTAAGGCCGGTGCGCGCGGCTATCTGCTGAAAGATTCCGTCGAGCACGATCTTCTCGAAGCTGTCCGGATCCTGGCGCGCGGCGGCGAATACATCAGCCCGGCCGTCCAGGCGGCGCTTAATTCTCCGTATCGGATGACCGCGACCACGCCGCTCGATCTGCTGACCAGCCGCGAGCGCGAAGTCCTGCAACTGATCGCCGAGGGCAAGACGAATAAGGAAGTCGCCGCGCTGCTGAATATCAGCGTCTTCACCGTGGATGCCCACCGCGGACGCATTATGGAAAAGCTGAACGTCCATAATGTGAATGAGCTGGTGCGCTTCGCCGTCCGCAACGGCCTCGTAGATTAACCACGTGGGCAGGTTGGTTACCTGCGGCCGATTGGTAATCGGCCTGCGCATGGCATAAGCTAAACTCACATAAATGACGGGCCGCCCGATCTCCCACTACCAGATTGGCGAAAAGCTGGGCGAAGGCGGCATGGGCGTCGTCTACCAAGCGACAGACACTCGCCTCGAACGCGTAGTCGCGCTCAAAATCCTCCCTGCAAACAAAGTTACCGATCCTGAGCGCAAGCGCCGCTTCGTTCAGGAAGCCAAAGCCGCCTCGGCACTCAACCACCCCAACATCATCACCATTTACGACATCGACCAGGCCGACGGCATCGACTTCATCGCCATGGAGTACGTGGATGGGAAAACGCTCGATCAGCTGACGCCGCGCGGCGGGATGCGTCT
This sequence comes from Terriglobia bacterium, assembly GCA_963719785.1. GTDB lineage: Bacteria > Acidobacteriota > Terriglobia > Bryobacterales > Bryobacteraceae > BOG-234. Next base: position 115,035 of record CAVRCX010000007.1, on the reverse strand, counting down.
GCGGGAGCTTCTGAAATACGCCATCCAGATCGCAGCCGCGCTGACCCGTGCCCACGCCGCCGGCATCGTCCACCGCGATATCAAGCCCGCCAACATCATGGTCACCCCGGACGGCCACGTGAAGCTCCTCGATTTCGGCCTCGCCAAGCTGACCGAGAAGGTTGAAGATCCGAGAGAAGCCGAAACCATGATGCCGTCGAAGACAGGCACCGAAGAAGGCATGATCATCGGCACCGTCGCGTACATGTCGCCCGAGCAGGCCGAAGGCAGGAAAGTCGACGCCCGCAGCGACATCTTCAGCTTCGGCTCCGTGTTGTACGAGATGGCCACGGGACGCCCGGCTTTTTCCGGTGAGACGAAGATGTCGACGCTGGCGGCCATCCTGCACAAAGAGCCGGCGCCTGTCCGCGAGGCCGCACCCGACACGCCGCGGGATCTGGAAAAGATCATCACTCGCTGCCTGCGTAAAGATCCGGATCGCCGCGTGCAGAGTATGGCCGACGCGAAGGTCGCGCTGGAGGAACTCAAGGAAGACTCCGAGTCGGGAAGACTCGAAGCCGCCGCGCCTGCCGCTCGTTCCAAATCTCCGCGCCTGGCCGCAGTGGCGCTGATCGCCCTCCCGATCCTCCTCGCCGCAGCCGGGGCCGCCTGGTGGCTGAACCGGTCGAAAGCCCCCGCACCAGCGCCCGCCCTCGTCCGCCTGACCGCCGATTCAGGACTCACCACCGATCCAGCGCTTTCTCCCGACGGCAAATTCATCGCCTACGCCTCAGACCGGGGCGGTGAAGGCAATCTCGATATCTGGGTCCGCCAAGTCACGGGAGGCGAGGCCATCCAGCTCACCAAAGACCCAGCCGACGACCACGAGCCCGTCTTCTCGCCCGACGGCTCCCGTATCGCGTTCCGTTCGGAGCGGGACGGCGGAGGCATCTACATCATGTCCGCGCTGGGCGGCGAAGCGAAACGAGTCGCCCCCTTCGGCCGCTATCCGCGATTTTCCCCGGACGGCTCCCAGATCGCGTACACGATCGGGTTGGGCGGTAGCACCGCACCTCCGAAATCGTACGTGGTTGCATCCGGAGGGGGCCAGCCACGCCAAATCCGGCCCGATTTCTTCTTCGTGTTTGGCCCTATCTGGTCGCCGGACGGCAAACGGATCTTGTTCCGCGGCAGGCCGGAGGCGGCTGTCTCGGGTAACGACTGGTGGGTTGCGCCCATGGATGGGAGCGCCGCGATCCGCACCGGCGCTTACGCAATGCTCGCGCAGAACAAGCTTGGAACAGGAGACCCCAACCTCTGGCGAGGCGAAACGAACGAGATCGTCTTTGCCTCCCGGTCTGGAGATGCGGTGAATCTATGGCAGATTGCCATCTCTCCCAATACCTGGCAGGTGAACGGTACGCCGCGCCAACTCACTTTCGGCGCCGGGCCGGACGGTCATCCATCCATAGCTTCAGATCACCTTGCTTTTGCGCTGCTTTCCCAAAGCACCAACATATGGAGTTTTCCCGTCGACGCCAATGCGGGAAAAGTCCTCGGTGAGATGGGACGCCTTACCGAGGGCCCCAATTCGGACAGCTACCCGTCCATCTCAACGGACGGAAGGAAACTGGCATTCGAGCGGGCCGCCGGGGGTCAGCCGCGCCCCTGGTTCAAAGACCTCCAGAGCGGCAGGGAGTCCGCCCTGGTCGACCCGCCTGCGGTATTCCCTTTTATGACTGCCGACGGAACCCGCGTCGAATTCGCCAGAAGCGAGAACCAGAAATACGCCATGTACGTGGTGCCTGCCGCCGGAGGCGAAGCTGAAAGATTGTGCCCGGATTGCCGCCTGATGACCGGTTGGTCGCATGACGGCAAGAAAATACTGTATGAGACCGAAGCAACGCGCGCCAGCAACCAGACCATTGTTCTGTTCGACATCGGCTCAGGCGGTAAGACCCTGCTCCTCTCGCACCCCAAATTCGGGGTTTCGCGCGCCCGTTTCTCTCCAGACGACCGCTGGGTTTCCTTTCATGCGATTACTCCCACGGCGCGCCGCATCTTCGTCGCCGCATTTCACGGAGCCGCTGCGATCCCGGAGGACCAATGGATCCCCATCACCGACGGCAAGGCCATGGATCGTTACGCCGACTGGTCGCCCGACGGCAAGCTTCTTTACTTCCTCTCCGAACGCGACGGCTTTCGCTGTATCTGGGCCCAGCGCCTCGACCCGGCGACGAAGCATCCTTCGGGAGACGCATTCCCCATAAAGCACTTCCACACGTCCCGGCGCTCGCTGCTGGCCGTTGCCGATCCGATTAATACAGCGATGTCGGTGGCCACCGACAAGATCGTCTTCAGCATGGTCGAACAGACTGGCAATATCTGGATGAAGGACCTGCCGCAATGACATTGGCATTCTTTCCGCTGCGCTTCGAATTCATCGCGCGCGAGCCGCTCTGCTTTTCACCCGGCAAAGCTGCGCCCGGCAAAGCCGCCAACACATTGCGCGGCGCCCTCGGCGTCATTCTTAAACGCATCGCCTGCAATTACGCCAAAGTATTCGAGCCGACTTCCGACGGCGAAGGGCCCAGCGGTCTCGCCGATCCGCCCCGTCCCTTCGTCTTTCGCGCCCGCCACCTCGACGGCCAAACCATCCAATCGGGACAGTCGTTTCACTTCGACCTCAACGTCTTTTCGCTGGATCGCGACGTGCTCTCGGGCTTCGTCAAAACTTTCGCCGCCCTCGCGCATGAAGGGCTCGGACCCGGCCGCGGTAAAGCCGATCTCGAATCTGTCCGCCGCCTCGTTGCCGGTTCTCTGCCAGAAGAAGCCCTCAGTGCTGTCACAGAACCTGCTTCCCTCGACCTCACACCTCTCGATTCCGCTCCGCGCGGCATCCGCGTAGAGTTCCTGACGCCCACCGAACTGAAGCACGATCACCGCATCGCCGCACGCCCCGAATTTTCCATTCTCTTCGCGCGTATTCGCGACCGCATTGCAACCTTACGAAGGCTCTACGGCGAAGGACCGCTGGATATCGATTTTCAAGGCAGCGGCCTGCGCGCGGCCAACGTCCGCATGACGCGCTGTGAAGTCCATCGAGTCGAGGCGACGCGCCGCAGCACACGCACCGGCCAAAGCCACTCTCTCGGGGGCTTCGTCGGCACCGCCGAATATCAAGGCGATCTGGCCGAATTCCTGCCTTATCTCGAAGCCGCCCGCTGGACCGGAGTCGGCCGCCAATCCGTCTGGGGCAAAGGCGAAATTTCCCTCAGCGCGCTTCAACTGCGGGATTTGCGCTTTCAACCAACCGATATTCCGCCGCCCGCACATTCCTGAATTCCTGCACCGCACCGCTGGGCCATTCCACCACCACGCGATCCGCTTTATCGCGCCGGCCCAGCCCGAACGTGACCGCCAGTTCCGATTGCGACAGGTAGCTCGAGCCCGTCTTCACCATGCGCGACTGCGTCCCCTCCGGTGTTGTCGCTCTTACTATCGCGCCAATGCCATCGCGATTCGATTTCGTCCCCTGCAGTCGAAAGCGCAGGGACCTGTTCCCCGTCGTTACGTCATTGCGATATAAATACGCGGGGCCGTCGTTGGTGGTAAGAAGCAGATCCAGATCCCCGTCGCGATCGAAATCGCCGTACGCCAGTCCGCGCGCCACTTTCGGCGTGGCGAATCCTCCGCCGAGCTGCGCCGCGATATCGTGGAACACGCCCTTTCCATCGTTCAGAAACAGCTGCGGCGGCTGCGCGTAGCCATGATTGCCTGAAATATTGCGAACCGTCTCGTCGATATGGCCATTGACTGCGGCCAGATCCAGATGCCCGTCGAGGTCGGCATCGAAGAACACGCATCCGAAACCGAGGCGGCTGCGCGAGGCCTGTCCAATCCCCGTTTGCATCGCCGCGTCTTGATAAGTGCCGCCCTTTTGCGGGCGATAAAGCGCCATCATCTCATCGTCGAAGTTAGTAATCGCAATGCCTGCCACGCCGGAATTATCGAAGTCCGCCGCATCCACTCCCATACCGGCGCGCGCTTTCCCATCCTCACTGAAAGCCACGCCCGCTTGCACCGCGACATCCTCAAAGGTGCCGTCGCGCCGGTTGCGATACAGCTTATTCGGTTGCGTGTCGTTGGCGACAAACAGATCCGGCCAGCCATCATGATCGTAGTCGAGCATCGCCACGCCCAGCGATTTCGATGTGGTATCGAAAATCCCGCTCTTCGCCGTCACGTCCTCGAATGCGCCATTGCCGAGATTGCGAAACATCCGGCAGGTAGCTCCGTGGTAAGCCTCCGGTGTGCAATACGATTTGTTCCTGCCGTCGACGCTGCAGAAGACATCGTGCTCCGGCGACCATTGCACATAGTTGCAGACGAACAGATCCAGCAGTCCATCGCGATCGTAATCGAACCACAGCGCGGACGTGCCGAATCCCGTCCTGCCGCCCAGCCCCGCCTTCTGCGTCACGTCGACGAACGTGCCTTTGCCGGTATTCCGGAACAGGCGATTCTGGCCCACCGCGGTCACGAAGATATCGGGAAAGCCGTCGTTGTTATAGTCCGCCACAGCCACGCCCATGCCGTAAAACTCTACAGCCAGCCCGGCCGCCTGAGTCACGTCCGTGAACGTGCCATTGCGATTGTTGCGATACAAACTGAGCGCCGGCCGCTTATGTCGATCCACCACGGGTCGGCCTGGCCAATCGGTTCCGTTGACGAGCAGAATATCGAGCCAGCCGTCGCCATCGTAATCGAGAAAGGCGCACCCCGGGCCCAGCGTTTCCGGCAGGTACTTGGCTCCGAAGGCCCCGCTGTTATGGCGAAAGGCTATGCCTGCCTGCGCCGTCACGTCGACGAATCGAAACCCGGGATTCGCCGGTGCGAAAGCGGCGCCCATCGCGGAAGCAACGCCCCCCAGCGCGAACCTTCGGCGCGTCACGCGATACTCACCAGTCCCGCGCGAATCGCGTAGACCACCAGCTCCGCCGTGTTATGAAGATTCAGCGCCTGCATGATGTTAGCGCGATGGACGGATACCGTGTTGACGCTGATATGCAGAATCACGGCAATCTCTTTGTTCGACTTCCCATGCACGATCAACTGAACTACCTCGAGTTCGCGCGGCGAGAGCGCGGGCGCGGGCTCCGCCGCCGCCACCTTGCCGAGCCGAGGATCGAGCACATGCTCGCCGGCCGCAATCCTGCGCACTGCCGAGACCAGTTCCAGATCCATGGCATTTTTCAGCAAGTACCCGCGCGCGCCCGCTTCGAGACACGTGCGCACGTAACCGGCCTCCGCGTGCATGCTGAGAATCAACACCGCGGTTGCCGGATACAAATCCCGAATGCGCCGCGTAGCCAGCGCCCCGTTCATGCTGGGCAGCGCGAAATCCATCACCACCACATGCGGCTGCAATGCGCCTACCGCCTCCACGGCCTCTTGTCCGTCGCTCGCCTCGCCCACCACGCGGAGGCCTTCCTCGTCTTCCAGCATGCGCCGGAATCCACGGCGCACCAGGCTATGGTCGTCGACTAACAGCACGGAGATGTCAGCTTCGGGCATGTCTCTCCACCTCTGCCAGCGGGACTGTCACCCGCACCAGGGCGCCGCCGTCCGTGCCCTTTGAGAACTCGATTTTTCCATCCACCAGCTCCGCGCGCTCACGCATCGAGACCAGACCCAGCCCGCTCGCATCCTTTTTTTGAAATCCGATGCCCGCATCCTCCACTTCGAGGACGACGGTCTCGGGAAGAAAGCGCAGACGCACCGCCGCGCACTTCGAGTGCGAATGCCTCGCAACATTGGTAAGCCCTTCCTGGATCACCCGGTACAGCTGAATGGAAAGCTCCTTATCGAGTTCGCGGCCCTCGCCCGATTTCTCGTACCGCACCTGAATGCCCGTGCGTTTTTCGAAATCGGGAAGATAGACATCGAGCGCGCTTTCAAGCCCCACCTCGTCGAGCGCCACCGGATGAAGCGCGTGGGAGAGCGACCGGATCTTATCGAGGGTCGCCTGCACAATCTCACGCACTTCCAGCAGATCGCCGGCTTTACGATCGGCGCGTTGCAGCATGGCTCCGATGGCGGTCAGAATCTGGCCAAAATCGTCATGGAGCTCCCGCGAAATGGAGCGCAGCGTGCTCTCCTGCATGGAAATCATCTGCTGCGCCAGTTCCCCGCGCCGCTCCGACAGCGCCTGCACGCGCGCGAATAAACGCCGATTGTACTGGACGAGATAAATGCTGGTCAGCACAATCACCATCAGCATGGCGGCGATAAAGATGTAAACGTTGCGTTCCACGCCGGCATAAAGTTGGCGGGTACGCGCGGCCGCCGCATCTTCGCTTGCGTTGTTGGCGATCAACCAGCGCGCCACCGCCGTACTAAGCGCCGCCTGCCGCGCCTGCAGCGACATGCGGATCTGCGTGCGCGCCTCCTCGTTCCGGCCGTTGCGGGCCAGTTCGAAAGTCCGGTCCAGCGCGTCCCAGAACTGCCGGAACGAATCGGTCATGTAGCGGCTCTGGCTCGGCGAACGGTCGACCGGCGAAGACTTTTCTTCGCGAGACAGTGCGTCTTCAAGGTCCGCGCGTATGCGGCGGAATTGCGGCTGCCAGGCTGTGAGTGGGTACGGTTCCCGCGAGTCGAGCATGTCTCGCATAGTCAGGGCCAGCGAATTCAGCCCGTTCTGAATGCGCAGCAACAGCAGCGAATCCCGGCGGTTCAGATCGATGGTGCGGGTTTGCAGCTCCCGCAGGCTGCGAATCTGCGAGATGGTCCACGCCGAGTACACGCCGACCGCCAACAGCGTAATCGCGAGGCCGGTTAACAGGCGGAACGTGGGCGATGGTTTGAACAGAGCCAGTATCGCGATTTCCCCCTTGCGCGAATATTTAATCAGTATGTCAAATTAAGGCATCGTCACCGGAACGAAAGCGCTTTGACGATCCAGGGTTCCGCGCGCGCCGCACCCCCGCGAATGATGTAGCGGGAATCGACCGCCATTCCGAAGCTTCCGCCCGTCGTCACCGTTCGCCGGACGTCGCGCTCGCCTTTCGGGCCGCGCACGCGGACGGTGGATACGCGTCCCGATGGCCCGGTTCGACCGCGTTCCTTCGAGCCGCAGAGTAATCCAGTGGTTGCCATGGCCGGGGTTCTCGAAGAGTACGCTGTGCGCCGTGTCGCCCTCATACGAGGCCGCCCATTTTAGCGAAAACGTCCTGATCCCCGTCGTTATCGAAATCGGCGAACGAGATACCCGTACAGCCGGGGTGTTTCGCGCCCATGTACAGAACGGTTCTTACTGCAGAGCCGCCGTCAACTCCCCCGTCTGTTTCAACACATTAAGCCGGGCCTTCTCCGAAGCAAACTGAGCGTCGTAAAACGCGATCCACTTCTCATCTTCGTTGAAGCGCGCTTCTTCCACCTGCCTCAATGAAGCCCGCCCCTCATTCATCTGTGCGAGCAGAATCGAGAGCTGGGAATGCGCCAGATCCACTTCCGCCTTCGCCAGCTGATTGGCCAGATTCGCCTTGGCAACCTCCTGATAGCTCTGATGCACGTCCAGAATAATCTTGTTCCGTGCCGCCTCGATCTCGGCGTGAATATGCTGCTCATCCACCTCGCCCTGCGCCACCTGAGCGTGCACCCCAGGTCCGAGCAGCAGCGGGATCTGGAACGACGCCCCAATCTGCCCATTGTTGTACTGGAATCGATTGAAATATTCCTGGTAGTGGCTGTACTTCGTAAGCAGCGCATACTGCGCCACCAGATCGATCTGCGGCAGACGCTGTGCCTTGTACCCCTTGATCTCCAGCATCTTCGCCTGGTAATTCGATTCCAGCCGCCGCAGTTCCTTGTTGCCCTCGAGCGCCGTCTGCAAGGCGATCGCTTCCGTATCCGGTACACGCGGCGCCACCCGCTCCTCGGCGGCCGGCTTCACAATATCGTTGGCCGAATAACCCAGCGCCACCGCGAGATTTCGCTCCGAATACTCCCGATCGGTCTCAAGCGTGGTCAGCCGCTGCTGCGCCCGCAGAAGATTGACGTTCGCCTCGTCCCTCGCCACAGACAGCTCCCGCCCCAACTCCACGCGCGCATCCACTGAACTGAGCACCTGACGCAGACTATCCACCTGCTTCTGCGCGGCATCGGCGAGACGCCCCGCCCGGTCCACGTCGATGAACAGCGCGGCGGTGCGATAAACCACATCGTCGCGGCGTTCGCCTGCCGCGATCCCCGCCCCTCGGGCATTCTCTCTCGCCTGCTGCACCGCATAAGTCTGCGGCCGGTTAAAAATATATTGATTCGCTTTCACATCGAAGGCCGCGGGAGCGGACCCTTCGATGCTCAGAGGAAAGCCGTTGCTGTAAGCGGCGCCGCTGCCCACGCCGATCCGCGGATTGAAGGGGATCTGCGCCACCTTAACGGCCAGCGTCGACCGCAGTTCTTCGAGGCGCCCCAGCACCACATCGGGATTCTGCGTGAGCGCCCGGTCAATGGCTTGCTTCAACGTAAGGGTATAGGTTTCGGCGCTAGCCAGGCTCTGAAAACCGGCGAGTGCCGCGAAAAACAGGAATCTGCGCATTACCTATTCGTAGCGCAGCGCTTCGGTCGGATTCAACTTCGATGCACGGCTGGCCGGAAGCATGCCGAAAACCAGCCCCACCAGGCTCGATATCGTGAAGGCGATCGCCACCGACCAGATCGAGATGGGAATGCGCAGATTCTCCACAAAAAACTGCACACTGAACGGCAGCGCCACACCCGCGATAATCCCGAGAACCGCCCCACCCACGCTGATCAGCACCGCTTCGGTAAGGAACTGCAGCAGAATCTCCCGCCGCGACGCACCGACCGCCATGCGTACGCCGATCTCGCGTGTTCGCTCCGTCACCGTCACCAGCATGATGTTCATAATGCCGATGCCGGAGATCACCAGCGCGATAGCCGAGACCAACACCAGCACCAGACTGAGAACTTGCGAAATACTCCGCGCGGCGTCGAGAATCCCGGTCAGATTCTCCACTTTGTAGCCGCTGCCCGCGCGATGCCGGCTGAGCAGAATACTCTTCACCTGATCGGTCACCGCATTCACTTGATCGGGCGAACGCACCTGCACGTACAGCGGGTCGATGCGCTCCACGCGAATGAAGTACTGTTGCACCGTAATCGGAATCACCACCGTTTCCGCGTTGAGTTCGGATTGGCCGAAGCTCTCCACTTTCTCGCGAAACGTGCCGATCACCGTAAATTGCAGCCCGTGTATCTTAATGTTCTGCCCCAGCGCGGCCTCCTGGCTGCCATACAGACGGCGCGCCAGTTTATCGGTGAGCATGGCCACCTTCTGCCGGAGGTTCACGTCGCCCGCATCCATGAAGCGTCCCGCCACCACCACCAGATTGCGCACCGGCTTGTAATATTCGTCGGAGCCGATCACCAACAGGCGCTCCACCCGGCCGTTCAGAAACATCTCGTCGTAGTTGCTCTCAATTCCGGTGGCCGCGACAATGCGATCGGCCAGTTGCTCGCGGATCGCCTGAATGTCGCCGATCTTGATGAAGTCGGAATTGACCGTGCCGGTGGAAGGCTGCGTGCCGATCTCGGCCGACGCGAAGATCATGTTCGACCCCACGCCTTCAATCTGCTCGAGGATGTAGGTTTGGCTGGTAAGCGAAATAGTTACAACGAGAATAACGGAAGCGGTGCCGATCACCATACCCAGCCCCGTCAGCATCGACCGCACAGGGTTCTGCATCAGGGACTGGAAACTGAAGCTCAGGGCTTCGCGGATCTGCAAAGGGAGTTAGCCGCCTTCCGCTTTTTTAAGAAGGCTGAGAGCGTCCGCCCGCGAGGGATCGTCCGGCGTGAGCTTCGCTTCCGCCAGATACTTCTTCAACAGTTCTCTTGCCTGTTCGAGGTTCCTTTTCGATTGCACATCGGCTTCGGCGCGGGCATACAGAATGCGCGGCGATCCAGGCGCAATGCTTTCCGCGCGGCGAAACGCATTCTCGCTCTCCTCGAAACGCCCCTGGCTCGAAAGGTACTTGGCGAAGTCGAGCAGATGCCCGATCTCGTGCGGAGTAGCCGCAATCGCGCGCCGCATCGCCGCTTCAGCCGCCATGTATTGTTTGCTGGCCAGCGCAATCCGGGCCACGTCGAAATCGTACTGCGTCGGATTATTGCGCTCGACCAGAGGAAGCAGCCCGCGCGCTTTGTCCAAACCGCCACCGGCAAAACCGGGAGCGTCGATATAAAAATCGAAAAGGTCGTCAAGCGCCTCGCGATTGCCGGGATCCAGCTGAACGGCCTTCTGGAAAGACTGGCGAGCCTTTCCGGCGAGGCTGAGCGCACTGAACGCGAAAGAGGTCTCGGCACGGCGCCCGTAAGCGCGTCCCAGCCACAAATTGGCCATGGAACTTCCGGGATCGAGCGTCACCGCGCGCTCCAGAACGTCGGAAGCCTTGCGATACTCCGCTTCCACCATGTAACAGCGACCCAACAACTCGAGCGCACGCGAATCCTGTGGATTAGCCTGTTTCAACAAAGCGATTGCCCGATCGTAATCGGCATGCGTATAAAGATCGAGTGCCCGATTGTAGACGTCGCCTTGTGCCGCCGCAAGCGCCGCCATTGCGCAGAAAAGAACGGTGAGACGCATCACTCTTAATTGATGATCCTGAGACAGATCTGGTTGCGCCATTCAGGGATTTCGGCGCGTAAACATCTGAAAAACCTCAGCCATAGCGATCCACACATTTACCAGCCCAAGGCCGCTCACGGCACCCCGGACATAGCTGTTGTTCCATAGATCGCGCCAGGCAATCGCCATGGTGTCCGGCACCGCCACCGAGAAATAGTTGTCCGTCCACGCTTCGGTCCACGGATAGACGATCAGAAACAGGCCCAGTTCGAAGCAAAAAATAACGAACAGCACGGACGAGAGACGCCGGAACCAGGTCGGTCCGCCGGGGCTCGGGAGCACCTCGTTGCCCTGCGGCGTTGTTTGAGTGACCGGGGTCTCGCCGGGTTCCGGAGTGCCGCTCATGGGCATTTCATGCTCAGGCAGTGGCAAACATCTCCATCTGCCGGTCGTGGGCCAAAGGCGAGTAAGGCGCGTAGCGGCGCACCGGCTCAAAGCTGAAGCGGTGCAGCGGTGTCGGACCCAGCCGCCGAATCGCCGCCATGTGTTCGGGCGCATGGTAGCCCTTGTGATTGGCCAGCCCGTACTCGGGGTAAAATTTGTCCCACTCGCGCATCATCTGGTCGCGATAAACTTTCGCCAGGATGGACGCGGCGGCAATCGCATGGCAGCGCTCGTCGCCCTGAATCAGCGGCTGCTGAGGCACGGGAAGGTCGAGTCCGACCGCATCCACCAGCACATAGTCCGCCGCCGGATTCAATTGCCGGACGGCGTTTTTCATGGCTAACCGGGAAGCTTCGTAGATGTTGATACGGTCGATGGTAAGCGCGTCCACAGCCGCCACCGCCCACGATACGGCGCGCTCGCGGATGCGTTCGGCCAGAACCATACGGCGATCGGGTTCGATTTGTTTGCTGTCGTTGAGCCCGCGGATCGGCGCATCGGGCGAGAGAATCACCGCTCCGGCAACCACCGAGCCGAACAACGATCCGCGACCTACCTCATCGGCTCCCGCTATGAAATGGAAGCCGCGCGAGCGCAGTTCCTGTTCCAGCGTTCCCTGGCATTTCCAGTTCCTGGTTTTGGCCCGGGCTTTAAGGGAAGCTTTGGGGGCCGGCATTCTGAGGGCCATCGTGTCCGGGCCCGCCGAGGCCTAGGTGCGTTCCTTGAGGCGAGCGGCTTTGCCCTTCAGCTTGCGCAGGTAATAAAGTTTGGCGCGCCGGACTCGGCCCGTGCGCACCACATCGATATGGTCGATCAGGCGTGCGTTCAGCGGGAAAATGCGCTCCACGCCGTGGCCGAAGCTAACCTTGCGGACCGTGATGGTCTCGCCCATGCCGGTATTCTTGCGGGCCAGCACTACGCCTTCGAAAGCCTGCAGGCGCTCTTTTTCGCCTTCCTTGATCTTGACGTGGACGCGGATGGTGTCGCCGGGACGAAACTCCGGCGTATCCGTGCGCCGGTTCTTTTCTATGTACTTGCTTAACAACGCGTTCTGCATTTCGGGAGCCTTAATCTGAAGGTGGGCTGATCCTCCATCTTACTACAACGTCCGCTACCGGCGGCTGGCGGGAGGCACGAGGCCGTTCATACGGAGATACTCCACCATCTGGCCGTAGTGGTCGCGGGTATGCCAGAAGAGGAGACCGGCCGTCTCCACGCGCGTCCGAGCGCCCTTGGGATCCGTCGCTTGCAGCAGATTCTGATTGGTCAGCGTAGCCACCGCGCGGTGTGCGTAGGCAAAGGCGTCCTTCACATACTGGACGATCTGCTCTTTGGTCACCAGATTATCGGGGCCGTTTTCATCCGGACCTCCGGCCGAGGGATTCTTCTCGCCGAGCAGGCCGGCCGAAGCCATATAAATCACGAAAGCCGCATGCTTTGCTTGCTGGGCGAACGTGCGCACGCCTTTGAAATCGCCGGCTGTGGGCGCGAAGTTGAACTTATCCGCCGGCATAGCTTCGACCAGCGGGACAAATTCCGCCTCGGTGCTTTTCAGTTGCCGGTCGAAAACCTCGGCGGCCGTGGGAGCCTTGTCGGCGGCCATCAAAGAAAAACCACACAGCCCGAGGGCCAAAATGTGGGATAGGCGCTTCCGCCTGTCCATTCTTGAGCGAATCGATGTCATATGCGTATAACAGTCTATCGGACGGCCCTCAGGGTTTGGCTGGGGGTAAGTTCTGCGGACTATAGTGATCCGCCAGTTGGTTGCCGCGGAAGCTGGTGGAACTGGCTGCCGGGTCCAACGGCAGCATCGTGCGCTCCCATTCGTCGTAGTCCTGAATCAGTCTTTTATAGACATCCGGCTGCCGTTCCTTCAGATTAGCCCGCTCCAGCGGATCGGCGACGACGTTGAACAGAAAGTCATTGTCGTTGATCTTGAGCCATTTCATATCCCCGTCGCGCACCGCCCGCTGCGCATTCGACCGGTAACGCCAGTAAACCCTGCGGGAAACCGGCGCCGCGTTTTGCGTAAGCGTGGGCAGCAGGTTCATGCCATCCGAAGGATAGTCAGGATCCGGCCCCGTGCCCGCCGCGGCCAGCAAAGTAGGGAACCAGTCCATCCCCATGGCCACCTGTTGAGTCACACTGCCGGGCTTCACACGCCCCGGCCAGCGCACCAGTGCGGGAATCCTTAAACCGCCTTCCAGAAGCTCCGTCTTTTTCCCCGTGAATGGCCACGTGTCGGAGAAGCGCTCGCCGCCATTGTCGCTGGTGAAAACCACGATCGTGTTGCGCGCGATCCGCGCGTTATCGAGAGATTTCAGAATGCGCCCCACCTGCATGTCCATCTCTGCGACCATGCGTGCGTAAGTCTTGATAGTGCCCGCATCGAAACTGCCCAGGCTGCTGGCCGCGGCTACCAGGCGCTGCGACTCACCCTCGTCCTCCGGGCCTTCCCAGGGCCAGTGCGGCGCGTTGAAATGCAGGCTGATCAGGAACGGAGTTTTCGCCTTTGCGTAATTCTCGATCGAGGAGATGGCTTGCTGGCCGAGCAGATCCGTCAGATAGCCATTCTGATGGATCTTGACATCGTTATCCCAGAGATCGTCCGAGTCGGCAGCCGCGCCGCTCCGCCTGTGGGTGAAGTAATCGAGCGCGCCGCCGCGAAAGCCCCAGAAATGGTCGTATCCGCTCTTCAGAGGACCAAAGTCAGGCAAAGCCCCGAGGTGCCATTTGCCGATGAGAGTGGTGCCATAGCCGGCCTTCTTCAACAGGGAGGGAAGGGTTGGATGGCCTGGCGGCAGGCCCACATTGCGGGTCAGTCCCAGCGGTTCTTCGAGCCCGATGGGCAGGCGATATTGATAGCGCCCGGTGATCAGCGCGACGCGCGAAGCCGTGCATACCGCCGAATTGGCGTAAGCCTGCATGAACTTCATGCCCTCGGCGGACAGCCTGTCGATATTGGGAGTCGTGTAGTCCGGGCGGCCGTAGCAGGACAAATCGGCGTATCCGAAGTCGTCAGCCAGGATGAACAGAATATTCGGCGGCGCCTGGGCTGCCGGGGCGGATTTCAAAAGCGCCAGCGGACTGGCCGCTGCCGCAAGTACCTGGCGGCGAGTGGGATTCACGGTACAAGTCTAACCGAAATATCGGGCCGTGAAATCGCCGAAGCCCGCTGAAATTCCTCCCGCTTCTCGGGAAAATCGGTGCGGTAATGCGCGCCCCGGCTCTCCTCCCGCCACAACGCGCAGCGCGCAATCAGCCCCGCCACCTCATGCATGTTGCGCAGTTCCACCACACGCAGAGAAGGCTCGCCCACCGCTTCCCAGATAGCCCGATCGAGCGCGTTAACCGCCGCTTCCAGACCGTTGCGATCCCGCGTGATACCACAATATTCCCAGGTAAGCTCCCGCAGCTCCTTTTCGGTAGTCTCGGGCGCCAGCAGCGGAGGACGTTCCGCGCTGCCTTCCACCACCTCGTCCGCATGCGCACTCATCGCCCGGCCCGCGCGCGCGCCAAACACCAGCGCTTCCAGCAGCGAATTGCTGGCCAGACGGTTCGCCCCATGTACTCCGGTACAAGCCACCTCGCCCGCGGCATAGAGACCGGGCACCGTGCTGCGCCCATCCAGATCCGTCCACACGCCACCCATCGCGTAATGCGCGGCGGGATGAACCGGCGCAGCCTGGCGCGCAATATCCACGCCGTGCGCCAGGCATGTTTCATAAATCCGTGGGAACCGGCCCCGAATGAAATCCGCATCGCGCGCCGTCAGGTCGAGCCACACATGCGTCGAACCGGTTCGACGCATCTCGGTAATAATGGATCGCGACACCACGTCGCGCGGCGCCAGATCTTTCATAGGATGGTACCGATCCATGAAAGCCTCGCCAGTGTTATTGCGCAACACCGCGCCCTCGCCGCGCAGCGCTTCGGAGAGCAGGAAACGCGGCGCACCTTCCACATGCAGCGCGGTGGGGTGAAACTGTACGAATTCGATATTGGCGATCGTCGCGCCGGCCCGCCACGCCATGGCCACACCGTCGCCGGTTGCCACATCCGGATTAGTGGTCTCTTTGAAGACGCGTCCCAATCCACCCGTCGCTAACATCACGGCGCGGGCATGTACATCGCGTAGTACGCGGCGTTTTTCATCGAAGGCCACGGCTCCTGCCACACGCCCGTCGACAAGCAGTAAATCCGTAATCGCCGAATAACTTTCAAAACAAACATTCGGGAGCGATGAGGCTTTCAGATGGAGCGTACGCGCAATCTCGCGCCCCGTGGAATCGCCATGCGCATGCAGGATGCGGTTGCGGCTGTGCGCGCCTTCCCGCGTGAAGGAAAGTTTCTGGCCTTCCCGATCGAAATCGGCCCCCCAATCGATCAGATCCTGAATAGCGGCCGGCCCCTCTTCCACCAGCGTGCGCACTGCATTCCGGTCGCACAACCCGTCGCCTGCGTAGAGAGTATCCTGCTCATGCAGCGCCACCTCATCGTCATCGCTGAGCGCCACCGCAACCCCACCCTGCGCGTATTCGGAAGAGGACTCGCGCAGTGAATCTTTGGCGATCACCAGCACGCTGCCGCACTCGGCGAGTTCGATGGCCGCACGCAACCCGGCCACTCCGGCGCCGATAACAAGAAAGTCGCAGTCCATGCCTCTGCGATTCTAACAACCGGGTTACACCATACGTTCCACAGAGCCGCGGCGCGTCATTTTTGACATTGGTAGAGGACTTGCTTTCTCAGGCGCATGAACCTGTCCGCAGGTCATAACCGTAACTGGAAGCGACATATCGCAGGACCCGTAATTGTCGGTCCCCTCTGATAAGAACAGGCAGTTCGCTCCCGTATTTAATCCCGCTTGAAAAGGCTCTGGTGGCCTGAAGGAGAAGCTATGCGCGCCCTCGTGGCACTTAGTATCTGTATGTCTGTCGGTGGCGGCGCCATCTGGGGCGCGAGCGATTCCTGGATGGCTCTTCACAATCAGGGGGTTGCCGCGGCCCAACGGCAGGACTTCGAGGCAGCAACCGACTTCTTCCGGAAATGTTGGGATAGCGCCGCAACGCCTTTCGAACACGGCGTTTCGGCTAACGACATGGGTGTCGCGCTGGTTCACCTGAACCGCAGCAAGGAAGGCCTGCCGTGGCTCGAACGCGCCCTGGCCATTTGGAAAAACGAGCCGGACGAGAGCCGGAACGCGGCAGGGACGACTGAGGCTATAGCTACCGTGCTGCGCCAACTGGGCGACTATCCGCCCGCCGAGCAGTTATTGCGCCAGTCGCTTACCGCCCTGCCTCTTGACAACGAAGATCGGGCGCGTATGCTGAATCTGCTCGCCGACATATTGCGGGAGGAAGGCAAACCGTCGGAATCCCGCGCCGTTTTCTCGGAAACATTACGCATTCAGGGTATTTCGTGGCAAAGGCAGGTGGACTCGACCACCGGCCTGGCCGATCTGGATCGCAGCGCACAGTCCTGGGAATCCAGCTTCGCCGAGTGGAACAGCGCGGCGGAAATGGCGCGTCAACATCAAGCTCCGGACATCGAAGCCGTTGCGTTGCGTGGGCTCGGTGAAACGTGGCTTGACAAGGGCGACATCGCCCGCGCCGAACCTCTGCTGCGGCGAGCCATGGCGATTTTTCAGAGCGATCCTCTTTCAAGAGCTGAGATGCCCACCACCATGGGTTTTATGGGCCAACTCTATCTGGCCGAGGACAAGCCGGCGATGGCGCAGGATACGCTGACCCAGGCAGTCGACCTGGAAGAACGGCTGCTCGGCGATAATCATCCACAGGTCGCCGTCCTGCTGCAGATTCTCGGCGACGCGGCGGCACGCCGCACCAAAATGGATCTGGCGCGCGATTACTTCGATCGGGCACTGCGCATCATGGCGGGCACGTTCGGCGAGAACTCCGCGCCCACCGGCGTGGTCCTCGCCAATTGGGCGACAGCCGAACAGCGAGCCGGCGACATCGGACAGGCACTTGCGCAATTTCAGAAATCCCTCGAAATTCTTCGCATGGCGGGCCGGGAAGCAGCTGCTGTGCGCATGACGACGTTGGAGCGCTATGCCCAGCTTCTCAAGGCTACCCGGCGCGGCGAAGAAGCCAGCGCACTGTTTGCCGAAGTGAAAAGCCTCCGCGCTGTTCGATAAAGGCGGGGAGTCCTTTTCATGTCGCACACCCTTCGTTAAATTCCATTCATGCGAAATAAATACTCGCATGTCACAATAAATCAGAGTTCGCAGACGAGTGCGACGCGCGGGATCGTCCCCACGGCGTCCTCTCCCCGCTTCTGCGCCTCCCTGTCCGCTTTATCCCACGTTGCCTGATCCCGGGTTTCTACTCGGGCTAAAACACGACCGATAAGGAGGAAACTCATCATGCGCGCACTCGTGGCGCTTACAGTCTACGTGTCTCTCGGAACCGGCCCCGCTTTTTCCGCCGACGGTCAGTGGAAACTAATCCACGATCAAGGCGTCGCCGCACTGCAACGGGCCGACTTTCAGGCCGCCGCTCAACTCTTTCAACAAAGCTGGGACCTTGCCGCAACACCCGTCGAATACGGCCTTTCGGCCAACGATCTCGGCGTCGCCCTGCATCGATTGAATCGCGATAACGAAGCTGTCCCGTGGCTCGAACGGGCCCTCACGATCTGGAAACGCAACGACGATCGGGACCAGCGCCGTATTGCACCCACCTCCGAAGCCCTTGCCGCCGTCCTGCGTGCGCAAGGCCGATATCCGAGCGCCGAACGGCTCCTCCGTGAAACGCTGCTGAATCTTGCGCTTCAAGGCGAAGAAAAGGCCCTGATCCTCAACATGCTCGGCGACCTGATGCGGGAGCAGGGCAAGAGCGTCGAGTCGCGGGAATTGTTCGAAGAGGCGCTCGCCACCCCCGGTGTGCCATGGAAGATGCTGGCCGAGGCCCACTCCGGCCTAGCCGATCTCGACCGCGATAACAACTTTTGGGGAGAAAGCGCCGCGGAGTGGAACACCGTGGCGGCACTCGCTCGCGAGCATCATGACTGGACGCTCGAAGCCGTGGCTTGGCGCGGCATGGGCGCTACCTGGCTCGGTCAGGGCAATACAGCGCGCGCCGAGCCCTTACTGCGCCGAGCCCTGAGTATCTTTGAAAGCGATCCGCACTCCGTCGACCAGGCTGCCTCCACCCTGAGTTTTATGGCCCAGCTCTATCTGGATGAAGATAAACCGGCGCTGGCGGAAGAGGCTCTCACGCGCGTCCTTGCCAACGACGAGCGATCCTTTGGCGAGACTCATCCCCAGGTCGCGCTCCTCCTCGAGATGCTGGGCGATGCGGCGGCCCTGGCCAACCGAATAGACTCGGCGCGTGCCTACTACGGGCGGGCGCTGCGCATTATGGCGGAACGATTCGGCGAGAACTCCATGATGGCCGGCGCCGTTTTCGCCAACTGGGCCGTAGCCGAGCAGCGTGCGGGCGATCCCAGCCAGGCTGCCGCGGAATTCGAAAAAGCATTGGCTATTCTTCGCGCCGGGGGCCGCGACGCCGCAGCTTTGCGTGCCACCGTTCTCGCACGCTACGCCAATCTTCTGAAGTCCATGCATCGCGAAAAGGAGGCCCACGCCCTGCTTGCCGAGGCCAGGGGCTTCCGCCCGAACTGAGATGACACAATTGGGGTAAATGCCCCAATTTCAGGTGTCCACGCCGCAGCGTACTTATACGGCGCTGGTCGAGAGAGGTGGAATCGCGCAACTGCCCGCATTCCTGCCGGCGGCGGCCGGTAAAACCTTCATAGTTACCACGCCTGACGTGTGGGAACTACATGGCAATCGGGTCCGTGAAGCTCTTGATAAGCTTCCGTTCGAGACGCTTTTCTTCGCCGGCGGCGAGGAAAACAAGCGCATCGCGCACGTGGAGAAACTGGCCGAAGAAATGGTCGAGCGCGGCGCCGACCGCTCGAGCATTGTGGTGGCATTCGGCGGCGGCATCGTTAACGATCTGGCCGGATTCCTCGCCGCCATCTTCATGCGGGGCGTTCCCGTCATCCAGATTCCCACGACGCTGCTCGCCCAGGTGGATGCTTCGGTGGGCGGCAAGACCGGCGCCAATCTGGTTGCGGGTAAAAACCTGGTCGGCGCATTCCATCAGCCGCTGGCCGTCCTCATCGATCCCGCGGTCCTCGAAACGCTCTCCGATCGCGAATACCGCGCCGGCTTGTATGAGATCGTCAAGACCGGCATCATTGCCAGCGAATCGTTGTTCCGTCTACTGATCGACAAGCGCGACGACGTATTGGCGCGCCACCATCACGTGGTGGATCGGATTGTCGCCGAATCGGTCCGTATCAAGGCCGAAGTGGTTTCCGCCGACGAACGAGAAACCGGCTTGCGTAAGATTCTGAACTTCGGGCACACATTCGGCCACGCTCTCGAAGCCGAGACTCAGTACCGCGGCTTTCTTCACGGCGAGGCCGTCTCCTGGGGGATGCGCGCGGCCACATATCTGGCGCGCGATCTGCAAATGCTGGCGGAGCCCGATTGCGCCTCGATTCTCAATGTTCTCGACCGCTACGGGCCGATACCGGACGTCGATGGAATCGGCGCGGCCGCCCTGCAGAACAGGCTCGTCAAAGACAAGAAAACCATTCAAAGCCGGATTTATTTCGTGCTGCCCGTGAAGATCGGCGAAGTGGTGGTGCGCGCCGACGTGCCGCCGCTTCAGGTGGGCGAGGCCATCGAGAGAGCGTTGGCGGATTGCCGTCCGGCCAGGCAATGAGCGTCACCGGAACCAAGCCCCAGGGCGTTCAGTCGGAGCAGGAGGCTTCGCGCTGGGTCCGCGCCATGTTCGGCCGCGTAGCGCATCGCTACGATCTCGCCAATCATCTGCTGTCGGCCAATATCGATCGTCACTGGCGCGCTCATACCATGCGGCGCGTGCGCGATGTACTGATGCGTCCCGAGGCACGCGTGCTGGATCTTGCCTGCGGCACCGGCGATCTTCTGATCGCGCTCGAGCGTGCCGCCGGTCGTCAATTGATGGGCAGCGATTTCTGCCATCCCATGCTGACGGGAGCGCGCGCCAAGCTGGAGCGTGGGGCTCTTCGCTCGGTGCTGGTGGAGGCTGACGCGTTGTCGCTTCCCCTTGGCGACGCGAGTGTCGATCTGGTCACCATCGCCTTCGGTTTTCGCAATCTCGCCAACTACCGCGCTGGGTTGAAGGAGATGCGGCGCGTGTTGCGTCCCGGTGGAGTACTGGCGATTCTCGAATTCAGCCAGCCCCCCAATCGAGCCTTCGCGGGTTTTTATAACTGGTATTCGCGGCGCGTGCTTCCCCTCATCGGAGGTGTTTTGTCGGGCGCCGTGGAGGCGTACCAGTATCTTCCGGAATCCGTGCGCAAGTTCCCCGACACCCGGCAACTGGCGGAAATGATGAGCGAGGCCGGATTTGCTCCCGTCGACTGGGAATATCTGACCCTGGGAATCGTAGCCCTCCACATCGGCCGAGTGCCTTCTTGATCCGACCATGGAAATCGCCCCATGCACTTAGGCATCGCCTCCTGGACTCTCCCATGGTCCATCGGAGTCCCCGGATATCCCCAACCCGAACAGCCCCTCACCGCCGGCGGCCTGATTGAACTCGCAGCCGAAATCGGCGCAACCGTAGTGCAGGTGGCCGACAACATGCCGCTCCACCTCATGCCGTCATCCGAGCTTCGAAATCTGCGCGAAGCCGCCGAGAGCCGAAACATCGAACTTCAAACCGGGACCCGCGGAGCCGACCCGCGCCACCTCCTGCGCTATCTCGAAATCTCCACCGCCCTCGGCGCCAAAGTCCTCCGCACCGTAGGCCATGCCACCGAAACCAAGCCATCCATCGAGCAACTGGCGGATTGTTTTGCGCGCGTCCTGCCAACATTTGAAGCAGCCGGAGTCGCCATCGCGCTCGAAAACTACGAAGGGCATTCAGCCGCCGAGTTCGCCTGGGTGATCCGCCAAATGAACAGCCCCTCCCTCGGCATCTGCCTCGACACCGCCAACTCTCTCGGCGCCCTCGAAACCACCGAACGCGTCGTGGAAGAACTGGCCCCGCACACCATAGTCCTCCACGCCAAGGATTTCGATATCGCCCGCATCGACACCCGCATGGGCTTCAATATTGTCGGATGCCCCGCCGGCCAGGGGCGCGTCGATTTCGACTTCGTACTCGATCGCCTCGCCCACTATGGCAAAAACCCGGCTGTAATACTGGAACACTGGCCCCCGTTCGTGGAATCCATCGCCAAAACTGTCGCTCTGGAACGCGAATGGCTGACCGCCAGCATCGATTTTCTGAGGAGAAAAGGCATTGGCTGAATGGAAATTTGAAACCCTCGACCCCGCCTACGGTCAAGTCACGGAAGGCCCCTCATGGGACGGCTCCGGGCTCTTATACACCCGCATCCAGCACAGCAAAATCATGCGCTTCGATGCCGCCACGGGCGTGGTTTCCCTCTGGCGCGATAACACCAATTGCGCCAATGGAATGACATTCGATGCCCAGGGCCGCCTCTATGCATGCGAAGGCGGAGCCACCATCGACGCGCGCCGCGTGGTTCGATATGAAAACGACGGCTCCGTCACCGTGCTCGCCGATCGCTTCGAAGGCAAGCGCCTGAACATCCCCAACGACATTGTGGTCGATCCCGAGGGCTCCGTCTGGTTCACCGATCCTTTCTATGAAGGCGCCGCCGGACCATGGAGTTTCGATCAGAGGAAACAAAGAGCTCGATCATGATTCGGTCTACCGGCTCGATCCACAAGCCGACGGCAGCTACAGCATCAGCCGCGTCACCTTCGATACCACGCGCCCCAACGGCCTCCTCTTCTCACTCGATTACAAGATTCTCTACGTGGCGCAAAGCGGCCGCGAAAAGACCGAAGCGCGCCAGCTGCGTGCCTATCCCGTTAAGCCGGACAAGACTCTCGGACCCTGCGAAATCCTGCACGATTTCGGCGAGAACCGGGGTATCGACGGCATGCGCCTCGACACCGAAGGCCACGTCATCGCCACCGCCGGCTGGGAGATCGGTGGTCCCGGACCCCTCATCTACGTTTTCGCGCCATCGGGCGAAGTGGTCAAGACGCACCCCGTCCCCTGCACACGGCCCACCAACTGCGCCTTCGGCGGCGACGATCTGACCACCCTATACGTGACCACCATCGAAGGATTTCTCTTCCGCGCGCCAACCGAGCACACCGGCCGGCCCCTTTACCGCGGTCCCGCAGGAAAATTTAAGGACACGCGGGAACGAATAGCCGCGTTCTTCAAGCCCTGACGGCCTGCACCGCCCTCGGCTCCGCTACCGCCCATCTGTTCGATACCGCAGCCGCCCTGGGCGCCGGTTCCGGATCAGCCGCCCAAGCCGACGCGAGGACAGCCAACAGCCCCAGCACTTCCTCCAGCGGCTCGTCCGCCTGCTTGAAATTCGCTTCCAGCAGCCGCCGCTGCATATAGCCGTACAACTCACCTAAACGCGTGGCGATCTCCGGAGCTTCCTCGGGCCGCAGCGCGGCGATCAGCTCCGTCATCACCTCGTAAGCGTTATTAATGCATTCCGCGCGCTCTGCTATGCGCCCACCCTTAAGATGCTCCCGCGCCTTACGGACCGACATGTCCGCCTGCCGGTAAAGGATCCGAATCAACTCCATGGGACTCGCTGACAGCACCATCTGCTCAAAATAGGTATTCATGCTCGATTTCGCCTGCTGATCTTATCGGCGAGCCGGACACTTGCTTGAGATCTTTGTTCTGTGCAGTCAGGTTTATATGCAATCGCCCGCCTAAACTTCACCCCCGCTTCTGTCGATAAGCACATCGGAGGGAATTTAGTGACACCTACAGCACTCCTGGATGTACTTATCGTCGATGACTCCGCCGCCATACGAAAGATCCTGCAACGGGTCCTTCGTCAAACCGATCTCCCGCTGGGCGAGATCCAGGAGGCCGGCGACGGCGCCGAAGCGGTTGAAATTCTCAAGAGCCGCTCCTTCGGCCTGATCCTGTCCGACATCAACATGCCCCGCATGGACGGCCTGCAGTTGCTTGCCAAAATCAAGGAATTCGAGCACCTGCGCAACGTTCCCGTTGTCATGATTACCACCGAAGGGGGCCAGGGTAAGGTCATGGAAGCCGTACAACTGGGCGCCGCCGGGTATGTCCGCAAGCCTTTCACCGCCGATCAGATTAAGGAAAAGCTCAACGGGATCCTCTAAAGGGTTCCCAGGAGTGCCGGGCTCCCAACAGTCCGGCAAGCGGCACTTTATATGATTTGCAACAGTAGACCCTGGTATGTCACCCAGTATTGACAACAGTTGACTATACAGCCGGAACATTCCGTGTTAATAATGAGGTGTAGCGCCCGCGGGGACCGTTTCTATCCGTCTCGCTCCAGTGGTGCCCGCAAGCTCTTCCAGTTTCAGCAATCCAGATTTTGAAATTCAGCGCCAGGACTCCCCGTCTGCACCGGGCGCATAAGAAAACAGGAGTTTTCGATCCGCATGGACTCCGATCGCAAATACCGGCAACGCGGTTACAGCGAAAGTCCGGTTCCGCCCAATGGCTACGGCAATGGGCAGAAACCGAAGCCCGCCGGCCCGCGTCCACCCCTCGATATTACCGGACCGCGCCTCCCACGCCTGGTCCAGGCCGTAACAGCTTCCCGCTGCTACAGCTGCTCCACTACCCTGCCTCCGGGCACCATGTTCAGCGGACCCTGCCCGAAATGCGGGGTCCAACTGCACTGCTGTAAACAGTGCTCCCACTTTGAACCTTCCACACGGTTCCAATGCATGAAACCGGTCCCCGTGCGTATTCCGCTCAAGGATCAGGCGAACGATTGCACCCTGTTCTCACCGCGCGTCACGGTAGCCCGTGAAGTCGCCAACGGACAGCCAGGCTCGAACGGCAAGCCGGCCATCGGTCTCAACACCCCGCCGCCCCGCAACGCCAGCGATGCCCGTGATGCCTTCGACCGGCTTTTCAAGAAATAGACACTGCTTTGCTTTTCAGCAGTCGCACCCGCAGAGCCGCCGTAGCTTCCCGGTGGCATCGCAGACAAAGAGTGCGCATGTTCGTAAGGTCGCATTGCCCTCCCCCCTCGGCGACCGGAACAATATGGTCCGCATCCCAAAGCGATTTCCGGCTCCCTTCCCGCAATCCCCACTCTTTGAAGAAACGCCGCCGAGCCGCGTAATCGAGCTTGCGAACGTCGCGCCGGATCCCGGTCGTATCCACCCCACATTCGGCGCAGATCCCCTTGTCGCGCGCGAATACCTTTTCCCGCAGATAGCCGGGATCGGTCCGCAGCTTCCATTCATGGACGCAGGTGTCCGAACAAAACGTGCGCCGCCGGCCCGGCACCTCCGCACGGCACCACCGGCATAGCGGACGCCCGGACGCGCCGCGCTCGATCTCCGCCGGTTTCACCCACCCGCCCTGCTTGCGCCTGGGAATCAACGAGGCCTCACCCCTCCAATCCTGAATTCCGATTGCAACACCTGATTCCTGCCATTCACCATCGCCGTCGCCACGAAGCCGGGCTGCCGCGGCGTTCCAAATCGAAGATCCAGCAGCATCACGCGCGTGGCATGTTCACTGTCGTCCGCCGGCTCCACCACCCACAACGGATACTGCACAAATTCCAGCAGCCTCTGAAACGGTTCCGTCGCCATCGCCGCATTTACAGCGTCGGTGCGCGGACCCTTGTAATATGTCACCCCATCGTTGATATGGAAATTCTCCCGCAGATCCACCGGCGCCTCGAAGTACGCATTGCTCAACTCCGCCACGCCAGTCCACACCAGAGGATTTTCCGAAGGGAACGCCCCCACGCGGCGCGGCGCCAGTCCATTGTAGATATGCGCATCCATCACCGCCACCGCGCGCCCATGGAAAATGCTGCGGCCATAATCGTACGCCGAAAATAACAACAGCGCGGTCACAGCCCACCCCGCGTTGCCCGATCCCTTACGCTGCTCGCCAATCTCCGACCCCACCAGCCTGCCCAGCGCCGGAGCCGCCACCCCCAGCAGCAAAATCGCCCAAAGCACCAGATCGATCACCGGCGTCCAGTCCCAATGGAACCAATGTCCTGAGAACGGCAGCAACAGGCGCACTCCATAAATGTTGGTCAGATCCAGCACCAGATGGGACGCCACGCCGACCAGCGCCATGAACCACGCCTGCAGCCAGCACACCTGCTTTCGCCCGATCCATCGCACCAGCGCCACCGCCAGCCAAGCCATCACGGGCATGGCAATCAGCGAATGCGTGATATTGCGGTGCCAGTGCAAATACGCCGCGCTTCCGCCAAACCACGAGACCACATCGAAATCCGGCGCATTCGCCGCCAACACCATAATGGCCGTGCCGCGTGGACTTGCCCGCTTGAATCCGGCCCGCGCCAGAAACAATCCAACTAACGAGTGCGTCAGGTTGTCCAATCTGTGAGGTTAGCGCGATGCCCGGCTTCTTGAAGCAAGTAAGCCGCTCGAACGGCGGATTGCCCAAGCGCGCCATACCGCAGCCGGTGATGATGGACGCCACCGGAGTGGAAGGCGATCGCCACCGCGATCTCCGCTATCACGGCGGCCCCAACAAAGCCGTGCTGATGATCGCCGCCGAACTAATCGACGCCCTCGCCGCGCGCGGTTACCCCATTTACTACGGCGCACTGGGCGAAAATCTCACCGTCACCGGACTCGACCCGCACCTCTGGCGCTCCGGCCAGCGCTACCGCATCGGCGAAGACGCGGTCATCGAATTAACCAAACTCCGCACGCCGTGTGGCAACCTGAACGTCTACGGGCCGCGCATCAAGAACGAGCTCTATGACGCCCAATGCAACGTTGACGACGTCACCTCCCCGCACTGGGCGCACGGAGGATTCTACGCCCGAGTCATCCATCCCGGCCTGCTAAGCCCAGGCGCCCCGGTAACCCTCGAATCCGACCTTTCGTAGGTGGGGCAGATTTCCGATCTGCCCTCCGTGGGTTGCCATATAATGTCCCCAACATGTCCATTCGCATCGCCACTGTCGCCGTTGCGTGCCTCGCCATCACCGCCCCCATCGAAGCACGGCTCACCCGCATAGTAATCGACCAACGCCACACCACCGGCAATTCCGAAACCCTCACCGGCCGCTTCTTCGGCGAGCTCGATCCCAAAGATCCGCACAACACCATCATTCAGGACATCCAGCTCGCGCCCCGCAATGCCCGCGGCATGGTCGAATACTCTGCTACCTTCGCCATGACCAAACCTGCCGACATGGCCAAAGCCAGCGGCGTCCTCTTCTACAACGTCACCAATCGCGGCAACGGAGGTCCCACCGACTGGCCCGAGGGCCATGTCAGCGTCGTCAGCGGCTGGCAGGGCGATATAATCCGCCGCCCCACCTCCCAGACCATCGACGTCCCCGTGGCAAAGAACCCCGATGGTTCCCCGCTGACCGGCCCCGTGAGCGCCCGCTTCATCGATATGCGGCCAGGCACGAACACGCTGCCCCTCACCAACCTCACTTATCAACGCCCGCTGACTCTCGACACCGCCAAAGCCACCCTGAAGCGACGCGCTTCCGATAAAGGTCCCAACGTCCCCATCCCCAGCGCCGACTGGGCCTTCGCCGATTGCACCAAAGTTCCCTTCCCCGGCACGCCCGATCCCACCAAAATCTGCGTCCGCAGCGGCTTCGATCCCGCCTACCTCTACGAAGTCTCCTACACCGCGAAGGATCCCCTGGTCCTCGGCATCGGCTACGCGGCCACGCGCGATCTCAATTCCTTCCTCCGCTACGCCGCTAAGGATGACCAGGGCACTCCCAACCCCGTGGCTGACCGCATCAAATGGGCACTGGCGCGCGGCAGTTCGCAATCGGGCGTCTTCATCCGCAGCTATATCCACCTCGGCTTCAATCAGGACGAATCCGGAAAGATTGTCTGGGATGGAATCAACCCCCACATCGCGGCTCGCCAACTGGCTCTCAATTACCGTTTCGCCATGGCCCTCGGCAATGCCGGACCCGACGAGCTCGGCAGCGACGGCGTCCTCTGGTGGAGCGATTACGAAGATCGGGTTCGCCACCATCCCAAATCCGGCCTGCTCGATCGCTGCCGCGCTACCAACACCTGTCCGAAAATCCTCGAAACCTTCGGCGGCCTCGAATTCTGGTACCTGCGCGAATCGCCCGACCTCGTCGGCACCGATGCCAAATCCGATATCCCGCTCCCCGCCAACGTGCGCCGCTACTTCTTCCCCGGCACCACCCACGGCGGCGGCAGAGGAGGCTTCAATCCTGTGGCCGCCGCGCCGCCCAATGGCTGCATGCTTCCGGCCAATCCCAATCCGGAATCCGATACTCTGCGGGCCTTGACGGTCGCCCTTATAGATTGGGTCACCAAAGGCACCGAGCCGCCACCCAGCCGTTACCCGTTGCTCGCCCACGGCGATCTTGCGCCCGCTGACAAATCCGCCATGGGATTTCCGACCATCCCCGGAATTCCCGCGCCCGATGGCCTGGTCAACTCCGTTCTCGATTACGACCTCGGCCCCGGCTTCAATTACAACGACGAATCGGGCACCGTTTCGAAAGCGCCGCCGCCCATCAAACAGGTCATCCCCACCCTCGTCCCGAAAGTGGACGCCGACGGCACCGATGTCGGAGGCGTGCCGTCGGTCCTTCGACAGGCGCCACTGGGAACCTATGTCGGCTGGAACGTAACTGCGGCCGGCTTCAACAAGGGTAAGATTTGCGGCCTCAACGGAGCCTTTATTCCGTTCGCGAAGACTAAAGCCGAGCGCCTCGCGGCAGGCGATCCGCGGCCTTCTCTCGAAGAGCGCTACGCCAGCCATAACGCCTGGGTGGCCGCTGTAAAAACCGCCGCCGATAAAGCCGTCAGCGAACGCTTCCTGCTCCGTGAGGACGCCGACCGCCTCATCGCCGAAGCCCAGGCCAGCGCCGTCCTCGCCGGAAAGTAATCCGCCGCGTGGAGATCCGATTGCTCTTACACGACATGTGTTATCTCGGGAATTCTATCGCTGGCAAGTGCGATCGTTTACGGTCAGACTGGCGCTTGATTTCGTCGATGCACTGAACCGGGATCTTCCCAATCTGGATCCCGCCGAAGAACAGGGAGGTCTCCTTCTTGGCCGCATCATCGATAACGATAACGTGCAGGTAACCGGCTTCGAATTTATTCGAAGCGAGCACCACCGCGGGATTTCCTACGATCTGAGCGGCCACGAGCGTTACGCAGTCGACCGGCGTGTCAGAAGCTTAAGCAATAATCGCCGTGGCCCAAAACCCGTGGGCTATTTTCGAACCCACCTACGGCCGGGCCTCTTTCTCGACCAGAGCGATTTCGCTCTGATGTCCGACTCCTTTGCCGATATTCCGGGCATCGCGCTGGCGATTCGTACCGACCGTCCCGGGCCGCCCAACGCCGGGATATTCTTCTGGGAGTACGGAGATATCGACCGGAAGCAACCGCAGCTCACGTTCCCCTTCGATACCGCAACGCTGCGCATACAGGGACCGATTGAACAGGAAGTGCGGACTCCCGCGAGGCCTTCCCGCCTGAAGGCGCCGACGGCTTCGTTACTGTGGGGAGCTGCCGCCGTGCTGTCCGTTTTTGCCATGTCGGCCGAGTACCGTCGAGGTGAGCATCCGTCCGCGCCCGTCCCGTCTGTCGCCGTAAAGATGCCGCCAATCGAGCAATTGCCGATCTATTCCGCACTCCCCCAATTCGAGCCGATCCCAGTCGATGTGCCCGAACCAGCGCCTGTACTGGCACTCACGAAGATTCAACCGCCGCGTAAACCGACGCCCGTAGCAGTCGCACCGGCCACGCCAGCGGTGCCGGCGCCACCACCCGTACTGCCGCCGCCCACGCCATCTCCCGTTCCTGTCGTGCTCGCCGCTTCAATCCCGGCCCCGCCGCCAGTCCGCCGTGTGTCCACAAACAATCCTTTCACCGTGGACGTGAGTGTGGAACCGCGCACGCCTTCCGAACTAAAACGCATTGCCCGACGCGTATTTCATCCGTTCCACTCTGGAGCCTCCGGCGACTACACGCCCGCGCGCCCTATCGCTTCCATCCGCCCGCATTTGCCGCCCGAGCTTACGCGCAGCATTCCAGGCGAAGTTAACGTCGATGTGGTAGTTTCTCTCGATAAGCAGGGAACGGTGAAAAACACCGAAGTAACCAGAGGCGCGGGGACTGAGTTAGGAATGCTGGCCGCCAACACTGCGCGCTCCGTGCCGTGGGAACCCGCGCACTCCGGAGATCGCAACGTGCCCATGGAAGTGGTGGTCCACTATCGCTTCGCAACCGAACCCCGACCGTAACACGTGATCTATGTGGGGCAGGTTGGTAGGGGTACCCTCTGGGTCCGGCCGATTGGTAATCGGCCTCCGCCGACATGCACCGAGACTGCAAATTATAGTTTCGGGATTCCATTACGGCTTGAGCCGGGGATCTCGCTCCGAGACCCCCGCCCCTGCCAACCGCGCGCCTTCAACTACCCAGGACATGCGCCTGGCGTGGCTTAAGCGGCGAACCGGTACGCGACGTACCCCAGCAGCGCCCCTGCCCCGGAGCCCACCAGCACGTCGCTCAAAAAATGCATTCCCACGACAACCCGCGAAATCGCCACGTTCGCCGCCAGCACCAGCAGCACCGGCATGATCTCGGGGTAAAACGATCCCAGCGACAACGCCACCGCAAACGCGGTTGTCGAATGTCCCGATGGGAAGGAAAACCTGTCCCGTGTCACAATGTGCGCCCAGCAATGCGGCTCGATATCGCGGGGCCGCGTGCGGCAGAACACCCGCTTCACTTTGTGGAACATCATGATTCCCGCCGTCACCGCGCATGCGGCCGATTCGATGGCGCGGAACCGCAGCGGATCGGTCGACATCAGCAGCGCGATGCCGATCGCTCCCCACAGCCATCCATCGCCCGCGCGCGTCGCCAGCAGCATCCACCAGCGCACCCAGCGCGGCGCACGCCAGCGATTCACCCGCCGCATCAGATTGTGATCCGGAGCCGCCAATGCGCGAGACAACGTCATAACACAACCTCGGAAATACCCGCCGGCTCAACCGGCCGGTTCTTGTTTCCCCAATACCATGCGAACGCCAACTCGCGGAAATAGTTCGCGGCCGTAACCACCGGAGCTACCGCAAACAGCCCGCAGAAGGCGCTCATCCACACTTTTTCGCGCAGCAGCGAACCGCCGATGCCGCACACCGCGCTGGTCAATTTCCAGTAGTCGCCGGATTCTCCGTGCGCCACGCTCTGCCCGCGGCGCAGGCCCGCCAGAAAATCTTCCACAGTCTGCGCGCCCGGAACTTCCGTGTAAGTCTTCGCCACGCACGCCAGCGTATGCGAATCGCTGCCGCCGATCACCGGCTTGTTGAAGCGCACCGCGAAATCCGCCGCCAGTTTATTGGCGCATGCCAGGATCTGTCCGTTAATCGTTTCGACGCCATGGAAATCGCGCGCGAAGATAGCAAAATCGTCTTCCGTGCGCGTCCCCGTCAGGCTCGAATAAATGTGGTTCACAGTCACAAACAGCCGGCGTTCCACGGCATACGCGAGCAGGCTCTGTATGTCCGTGCGGCGGCGTTGCAGTTCAACGTGGTCGTGATCGCACATCCCATAGACGCCCGCGTGCATCTCCGTTCCGCTCGGCATCGTGCAGGTTACTTCCTCGCTCAGGAAGAAATCGGCATGTCCGCGCAGTTCTTCGACGGCGTCGATCGAATCGTGATCGGTTACGGTGACAAGGTCCATGCCGCGCCGTTTCAGTGTTTCGTAGAGCGCAGCCGGTTCGTTATAACTTTCCCTGCAAACGCGGGAAAGCACGGGCACTGTGCACATGCCTGAATGCCGTGTGTGAACGTGGAGGTCGCACCTCATGTCTTCGTTGTAACTGTTACCCCGTTACAATTGGGTGATTTCGCGGCGAAACAATTGTGAAGGTGTATGTTTAAAAGATTGATGCCACACAATTTACGCAGCCAGGCGTGGTGGGCCGGCAATGAATATTACAATTTCGCGCGCCGCGCATGGCTGCGCGCCGAAGGTTTCACGGCGGATGTGTTTCAAAATCGCCCGGTAATCGGTATCTGTAACTCATGGAGCGAGTTAAATAACTGCAACGCGCACTTACGCACCGTTGCCGAAGCCGTTAAACGCGGCGTTTGGCGCGCCGGCGGCTTCCCTCTTGAGTTCCCTACGATATCTCTTGGCGAAATGTTCATGAAACCGACATCTATGCTGTATCGCAATTTGATGTCAATGGACGTCGAAGAGTCGATCCGCGCTAATCCGATCGATGGCGTGGTGTTACTCTGCGGTTGCGATAAGACCACTCCCGCTCAGTTAATGGGAGCCGCCAGTGCCGACATACCCGCCATCGTAGTTACCGGCGGACCCATGCTCAGCGGTCAGTGGCGCGACCGCAAACTCGGCGCCGGCACCGACGGCCGCAAGCTCTTCGATCTCTTCCGCACCGGCAAACTGACCGAAGAGGAGTGGTGCGAAGTCGAAGGCGGCATCGCGCGCAGTGCCGGTCACTGTACTGTAATGGGCACCGCCAGCACCATGGCATCGGTCGCCGAAGCGATGGGTATGACGCTGCCCGGTTGCGCCGCCATTCCCGCGCCCGATTCGCGCCGCCTCGCGCTCGCCGAGATGAGTGGCGCCCGCGCCGTCGATATGGTGTGGGAAGATCTCAAGCCATCGAAAGTAATGACTCGTCATGCGCTCGAAAATGCCATTACCGTCAACATGGCGATTGGTGGTTCCACTAATGCCGTTGTGCACCTCCTCGCCATCGCGGGAAGACTGGGTATCGACCTGGCGTTAGATGAGTTCGACCGTATCTCGCGCCGCACACCTTGTATCGTGAATGTCAAACCGTCCGGCGAATACCTGATGGAAGATATGTTCGCGGCTGGTGGAGTGCCGGCGGTAATGAACGAGATTCTGTCTCTCTTACATACCGATGCTATTACCGTGAATGGCAAGACTGTTGGCGATAACGTGGCCGGCGCGCAATGCTGGAATCGTGCCGTGATTCGTTCCGCCTCCGATCCTCTTTCGCCCGAAGGCGGTACTGTAATTCTGCGCGGCAATCTTGCCCCGCGCGGGGCCGTAATCAAGCACACCGCGGCCTCGCCCCACTTACTACAGCATCGCGGACCGGCGTACGTATTTGAGAACTACCAGCAGATGCACGATCAAATCGACTTACCCGATCTGCCTATAACTCGCGACACCGTTCTGGTAATGAAGAATTGCGGACCCAAAGGCGCGCCGGGCTTTCCCGGAATGGGGTCAGATTCCCATGCCGCGCGTCTTACTCGATCAGGGCGTTAACGACATAGTGCGCATCAGCGATGCGCGTATGAGCGGGACCAGCTTCGGTACCGTGGTTCTGCATGTAGCCCCCGAGTCCGCCGTTCGCGGTCCTCTGGCAGCCGTTGAAACCGGCGATGAAGTAGAGCTCGACACCGCCGGCCGCACACTGACTCTGCATGTACCGGACGACGAAATCGTCCGCCGCCTCGCCGCCCGCCCCGAAGCCCAACCGCACTACCAACGAGGTTACGGCTGGATGTTTCTCCAACACGTCAATCAGGCGGACGAAGGCTGCGACTTCGACTTCTTACGTAAACGCTGACTTACCAGGGTAAAGGTTGACCTAAGTGGAAATACCCGCCCGTGGGACCGTCTTCGCCGAGTAACGCCAACTCCACGCCCGTCTTGCCGCCTTCCGGAATCTCCATCGGCGCGGCATCGGTGCCCATATCCGTCTTGACCCAACCCGGATGCGCGGAGTTCACTTTGATCCCGGTGTCTTTCAACTCGTGCGCCAGATGAATCGTGAATGAGTTTAAAGCCGCCTTCGAAGAGTCGTAAGCCAAAGACTTGAAGTCATAGATCGGACTCTTCGGATCGGCATGCAATGTCTGCGATCCCAGAATGCTCGACATATTCACGATGCGCCCCGCCTTGCTCTTCCTGATCAATGGCAACAGCGCCTGAGTAAGTGCCACGGGAGCAAAGAAGTTAGTTTCAAAAGTACTGTGCATCACTTCATCCGTGGTAGTACTCACTTTCCCGCCGCCCAGCCCCTCCTGTGAAACGCCCGCGTTGTTGATCAGAATATCCAGCCGGCCGAACTTCGATTCGAGATATTTCGCCGCCGCCGCCCGGTCTTCCTTGTTAGTCACATCCAGCTTCAACGACTGGACATCCAGCCCCTCGCCGCGCAATTTCGCCGCCGCCGCTTCGCCTTTTTTTGCATCGCGCGCCGCCAGCACGACGGTCACCCCGGCCTTACCCAGCTGCCGCGCCATCTCAAATCCCAGTCCCTTATTCGCGCCCGTAATGAGAGCAATCTTTTTTCCGTTCTCCATATCATTCAATGTGATCGGCGAACTTCCGCCTGATTCGATTCAACCTCCATGCCGCTGTTCACTGATCGCAGCCCGCGCACTTTCCGACGTAAGGAACGCAATCAGCCGCCTGCCCGCGTCAGGTTGCTTCGAACCCACCACCATCGCGGTCGAGAAGACCGAAATGTACTGAATCTCGCGTGGGATCGTTCCCACGAACTCAACTCCTGGAACATGCAGAAGCTCGCTCACCGGCTGAATCGCCATCTCCGCCTCACCGCTGGCGACCGCGGCCACACCCGTGTTCGTAATCTTACCCGCGATTTCATTGGCGATCCCCAACTGCGGAAACAGCTTCGTCGTCATATAAATCCCCGTGGTGCTGCTCGGAAACGTAATCGACTTCGCCCGCAGCAGCGTCTGTTTGAACGCGGCAACGGTGCCGATATCCGGCTTCGCTGCTCCCGCGCGCACGGACACACCCAGCGGCGTTTGCGCCAGATCCACATCGCTGCCCGCCACGATTCGTCCCTCCGCGATTAGATCGTTGAGCCCCTCCCGCGACATGATCACCACATCCGCCGGAACGCCTCGACGAAGCTGTGCGCCGATAGTACTCGGCCCAGTCCCCTGCGACTGTCCGCGAACCGTCGTCACCGTGATTCCAGTGGATTTCTCAAACGCCGGCGCCAGCGCCGACAGAGCCGCGGAGAATCCCCCGGAGGAAATGACAGCTCACCTGCGCGAACAAAGGCGCCGCGCAAAGCGCCGCGAGAAAGAATGCCGAACTGAGCCGCCCAATCATACCCGCCAGTGTACTGTCTCTGAGGACGCGCTGCGATAGCTGCGCCTGTTCAGTCAAAGCGAGACATCGAACCGTATATCGATCACCTGCCGCGACCGCAGCGGAGACACATCGATCGTAAACGTTCCCCCCGTCCCACCCAACGCCGCGCGAACCAAATCCGCAAACTCCGCCGGAGTAAATGATCGCCGAATCGATTGCCGCCCATCCACCGCCGCCACCTTCCCGATCAACGGACAAATAAAGATCGTAAACAGAACCAGCGGCATCCGGTGCCGAATCAAATCCAGAATAATGAACCGCCGGCATGACCGGCTGACATTACGGATCAAAGCGATGTTTTCTTCCGGAGTCAGATGGTGCGAAACAAGCGACGATACGGCCACATCGGCCTCAGGCAGTTTCTCGGTGGTCGCGTCTGCCGCAATAATCGGCACGCCGGCCATATCGCCCGGCTTGGGATCGATCCCCACCACCTCCACGCCCATGCGCGCCCGCAAATACTCGAGCAAAGCCCCGCCGCCGCACCCGATATCGATTACACGCCGCACCGGCAGATGATCGCGGCGCAAAAAACGTTCAATCGTAGGAAACGTCCCCAGCAGCCGATTCACCCGAGCCAGATCGCGATGGAATTCCACCAGCACCGGCCCTACCGTATCGGGCGAATCCATCAACTCCGGCTCCAGCGACCGGGTCACTGATTCACTTTCCCCGAGCCAAACCAAGCGCGCGAATCCGCTTATGCAGATTCGTCCGCTCCATCCCCAGCGCCCGCGCCGCGCTCGAAACATTCCAGCTCGATTCCTCGAGCGCCCGCAGTACATGTTCCCGCTCGGCCGATTCCCGCGCCTCCTGCACACTCGAGCGCGGCCCTGTTTCCTTCTGCAGCTTCAACTCCAGCGGCACCGCGGCGGAATTCAAAACATCGCCCGCCGAAAGAATCGCCATCCGCTCCACCACATTGCGCAACTCGCGCGCATTGCCCGGCCACGAATATTCTTCGAACGCCTCCCAAACTTCCGGTTCGAAACGCTTTCTTCGGAACCCATTCCGCACGCAGAAATCTTCCAGAAAATATTCGGCCATGGGAGCGATATCCTGCGGACGCTCGCGCAGCGCGGGCACGCGTATCGGCACCACGCTCACTCGGTAAAACAGATCCTCGCGGAACTTGCCCTGCGCCACCATGCCCGACAGATCGCGATTCGTCGCCGAAACCACACGCACATTCACGCGAATCGTCTGCTCCCCGCCCACGCGATGAAATTCGCCCTCCTGCAGAACGCGCAGCAGCTTAGCCTGCGAATTCGCGTGCAAATCGCCGATCTCATCCAGAAACAGCGTCCCATTATCGGCCAACTCGAACTTACCGCGCCGCATGGAAGTCGCCCCCGTGAACGACCCCTTCTCGTGCCCGAACAGCTCACTCTCGATCAACTCCCCCGGAATCGCCGCGCAATTCACCTTCACGAATGGCCCCGCCGCGAACGGGCTCGCCCCGTGAATATGCGCCGCCAGCAATTCCTTCCCCGTGCCCGATTCGCCAATCAGCAGCACGCGCGCATCGGACCCCGCCGCCATCGTCGCCTGCGTCACCGCGCGCTCGAACGCGGGGCTCGTCCCGATCATCTTCGTGCCCGGCCCCACGGCTTCGCGCAGCCGCTTGTTCTCTTGCTTCAGCGTGTTTTGCTCGAGCGCGTTCTTCACCGCCACCATCACGCGGTCGCGCCCCAACGGCTTTTCAAGGAAATCGAAAGCACCGGCGCGGGTGGCTTCCACCGCATCCGCAATCGTGGCATGGCCGGAGACCATAATCACCGGCCCCGGAATTTCGGCTGCCTGCAGTTCGCGCAGCAGATCGATGCCATTGGCGTCCGGCAGCCGCACATCGAGCAGGAACAGATCCATGCGCGCGCGTTCGGGAAAGGCGCGCATCTCCGCGCCCGAGCGCACCGCGTTTACCTGGTAGCCCTCGCGCTCCAGAATCATGCGCAGAGATCTGCCGATATTCTCTTCGTCGTCAACTACCAAAATGCGCCGAGCAGGCATGATTCTTATCCCGCTGGCAGCAAAACGCGGAATCCAGCCCCGCCCAACTCACCCGCGATCAAAAGAATGTCGCCGCCCGAAAGCAAAGCGCTCTTCCGCGCAATAGAAAGACCCAGCCCCATCCCGCGCTTCTTAAATGAAATCGTCGGCTGAAACAACGATTTCCGCGCCAGGTCGCTCAACCCAGGTCCCGAATCGTGCACCTCAATCGCCACCCGATCGTCCACCGTAGCGACGCGAGCCAATATCCGCCCGCCCTCGCCGGCCGCTTCCGCCGCATTTTCCAGCAGGTTCACCAGAATACTCCGCACCAGATCCTGATCCGCCACCGCGTTCGGAGTATTCTCCACCGTCTCGACCGCATAGCGCACTTCCGGATGCGCCGTCTTCAGAAACGCGATACGCTCTTCCACGATCGACAGAATATCCAGGCGCTCCGGGCACACCGGAGGCTCCGATGAGAATTCCGAAAACGCCCGAATACGCCGCTCCAGAGATTCGATCTCGTCGACGACAATCGAAGCCGCCTCTGCATTGGCATCGGTGCCATCCCGAGCCACCATCTCCTCGACCGTGAGGCGAATCGGCGTAAGCGAATTCTTCACCTCATGCGCCATCTTGCGCGCCAAAACCTGCCAACTGGCCAGCTGAGTCAGATAAACCAGCCGATCGCGATTCTGCTCCAGCTGCGCGGCCGTGCGATTGAAGGCATCGGTAGCCAGACCAATCTCATCCGTCCGCTCATTCGGTACGCGGATGCGAAAATCGCCGTCCGCCAACCCCTTGAGCGCCCCCGTGAGATTCACAATTGGCCGGCTGAAACGAGAAGCCACCCACCAGACCAGAGCCAAAGCAATGGTCCAGATCACCGTCGCCAGTACCGCCCATGCCGCAAAAAACCCGCGATGAAGGTCACGCGAAGCGGTCAGACGCGCCTGCGTATACTCGCCCGAAAGATCGCCCATACGAATAGCCAGAGGCCGCTGCCAAACGCTTACGCCCTCCGCAGTCCGCACCAGGTACATCAACTGCGCGCCCCCCGCGCCCGTCCATTTGCATTCGGAAGCCTCGTCGCTCTCGGCAAACTCCTGCACCATGGGTGGCATTCCCGCCCCCGCATACCGGTGCGGCGCAGCGCGGCCCGCCACGGCATCCGCCTTCAACTGATCGCAAGCCTGGCGGTAATACTCGCGGCCCGTGGTCTCGAGCGAGCGCGATAGCCTGGAAAGCTGATCCACCGGGCGCAGGCTTTCATCGAGCAGCACTGACGTCAGCCAGAGCGTGGCGCCCAGCGGCACCAGCGTCGCCGCCGCAAACACCAACGCCAAACGCGTTCTCAGACTCACCCCGGAACCCTTCGCAGATCCGCCACGCGGAACGGCCCGTTGCGCAGCACCATAGGCGGTTGCGCGCTCTTCGCCGGCCGGCTGAATATCTCGATCAGCCGCGTGATGTTGATCCCGGGCTCGCCCACGATTCCCACCGGATCCCGCGGATCTTCCACGCGCAGATCCAACTGCACGTAGACCAGCTTATCGGCCGGAACTTGCGAGCGATCGATGGCCAGATTATCCAGACACCAGTTCTGCGCCGCCTGCGCCGACAGGTGCGAAACCGACCGGCGCGAATCCGGCTTCTCGCCCATCTTGGTGATGGAGAAGCGCTCTTCCCAGATGTCGTAACTCAGGGCAAAGCGCGCCACCGACCGCGCCTCGGGAATGATCGCGTTGGGCGTCGTAGTAACGGTGAGTTGTCCGATGAACGCCACCGACGCCCCGTCCTTCAGCCGCTCCAGCGTCTTGCCGCTGATGAAATTGAGGTGCGGGGCGGAGATGTGCAGATAGTCTCCCTCCACACGGACCAGCAACTCCGGCGCCGTCGCCAGACCCACCGCAAAGACGCAACTCGCCGCCCCGGCTGCCAGCGCCGCAATGGTCGACAGTCTGCGTCCGCGATGACTCAATAGTTCATTCCTGCCATGAATACCGGGGTTATGCGTCCTTCCATGGATACCGGGAGCGCCATGGTAAGAACGAAAACGCCCTGCCTGTAGCCCGCCCCGACCGAGTGGCGAAGCTGCGCCGTACGCTCCGCATCCCAAAGTGCGCCGCAATCGTAGAAGATCTGCGCCGTCCCCCCCTCACGCGATACCCGTAAGTCAGCGAATTGTGGACCACGCGAGTGCCGCCCAGCGGGTCGAGCGAATACCGGTCCCATCCTCTCAGAGTCGAACTGGTGCCCAGCACGAAGCGTTCAAAGGATGGCGCATTGCCAGCGATCGTTCCGCCCATAATCTCCTCCGAAGCCATCTGCCGTCCCGACTTCACCTCATACCGCACCGTAACCACATGGCGCGCATACGAATAATCCGACCCCAGGCCGCGCATTCCTACGCGCAGGCTGTAGCTGGCGTCTACCGTCTGTTCGACTGCGTCACTTCCGATTTTACTGCCGTACTGCGCGTCCGTGGTGAGGGCATTTGCCGAACGCAGCCCCCCGCCCGGATTTTCCGGGTCCATCTGCTCGAAACTGGTGCCGGCGGATACGCTCAGCGCCTTCGCCACCACCAACGTGAGGTGCGGAGCTATATTTCGGCGCGTCCGGTAAAGATCGAAGCCCGGCACGCTTTCCGCCGCCACCTGGGTCGCAGCGCTCCACTGTTCGTGATAATCCTCGAATGCGATGCCGAAGCGCAGCTTGTCGGTACCGACGCTCTCATCTTCATAGCGCGCCGCGATGCCGGTAAAGCGTTCCGTCAGATTATCGCCATTGCTAAGAATGCTGAAGCTGAAATTGTTGTTCTGACGAAGCTGTGCGCCGGCGTCCATCTCACCCGTGAAACCCTGCTGCGAGCGATAGAGGAACCGGGGAACGGAGATATCGAAATCGGCCTCCTTCCGGACCACCTCGAAGTTCACCTGGATGCTGCCGGGCTGGCTGCCGCGGGACAGGCGCTGCGTGACCTCTTTCAGGTGCAGCTCCTTGCGCAATTCGGTGGCGAGGTCCGCCAGTTCGGCGGCATCGCAATGTTCCCCGATCAGGGCGTTCAGGCGGCGGCGCAGATGACCGGGAATTTTGGCATCCTCCACGTGGACACCAGCGATGGACACGCTTTCAATCGTGTAACGCTGGTTCACGTTGGCTTCGGCAATATCATGCAGCAGAGACTGGCCCGCGGGGAGGGTTGAAGCGGTTAGAAGAAGCAGTGGTAGTGCGGCAATCGGCGAGACTGACATTGCGGGGACCTTCGCACGTAGTATACCGGAAGCTAATCTATTGAAAAGAAGATAGTAATTCAGGGGACCGTGTGGTGTGCCCCTCACAGGTGTGCAAGCGTGATGTGGGACAGGCGCTTCCGCCTGTCCATTGCTGTGGATGTGGGCGCCTTACAGTACCTTCGCCAATTCCGTAGCAAAAGCGCTCTTAGGTTCGTGATCGCGCTTCTTAGCACCGCTGCGTCGATCACTCCGGTTACGTTGTTGATCCGGTCGTGCCCCCGCTCCCGCCGCTGTGGCAGGCGCCGTCGCGCCAGCCGGACCACCCTTGGGCGCCACACCTTTGGAGGGTTGCGCGGGGTTGGCCCGCAGGATCTTATCCTCGAGCGGTGCTCGGTCAAAACGCCGGATAATCGCCGACATCTCGTCCGTGGTGGGTGCCTCCACGAAAGCGAAGCCTTTCGACTCCTGCGTTTCGTGATTCCGGATGACCTTAACAGAATCCGCGACAAGGTCCTCGGCGGCGAGCCATTGTTTAATGTCGTCCGCTGTGACCCAAGTGGGTAAATTGCCCAAAAAGACGGTAAAGCTCATTCAGTTACTGCGTTCGCTCCATGCTTGGAAATTTTTGGTGATGGCCGTTCAAAAGGAAGGGAAGCCGTTCTCTCGCCATCCTGATACTATCAGACCGATTTGCGCCGTGCAATGTTACCCGCATTGATTGGGTTACAGTCGTCAATTTTCTGCCGGGTTCTCGACATGATCGATGACAATCCTGCGAATCGGGGCTCTGGACGACTTCAGTTTCAACCCCAATTGATCGCGCAGAGCGTTCTGAAACGGTATTCCCGAGAAGTCAGACGGGGAAGGCGCCCACTGGGTCATCCACAGGCGGCGTGTATTTGATGATGAAATCGAATGTCCCCTCGAGCCCTGTTTCGTCCACCACGGGTTTATCAATTTCCTCAGCCCCATGTCCGGCTTGGTAGAGTAGCTCGGCAATCGATTGCATACTGGCATCCCGCAATCCAATCTGAAGCTCGCCGCCCAAGGTTCCAAACGCCCCCCTATAGCCGCAATTCAGGGGAAACGGTTCGCCCGCCTTAGGGACTACGGCGCCCGGTGCCGGGTCGATAAAGGATTCGGGGCAAGGCGGTCCTGCGGAGTGCGGACGCAGCCCCGGTCCCACCTTGCCCGGCTTCACCAAAGTCAGCGCGAACACGGAAGCCTCCCGAGTCTCGAAATGAACCTTCAATTTGAACCGCTCGGCCAGCAGAGACTGCATCATCAGACGCATCTGATCCTTAGTCGGATTGCCCTCCGCGCGCGCGTCGATATCGTAGAAATTTGCGCTGACCGACCTCGGCAATTGCGCGGTGAGCGCCTGGCTTTCGGATGGCGAAAGCTTATACGCGAATGAAATGAACACCCCGAGCGGAAGGCCCGCGTGCAGCCGCCCTACCGCCGTTTTTGCGTTCCCACCATCCAGCGGAAAGTTGGGCGGCCAAGGCTCCTTGCTCGGCTTCACGGACGCCACATCGAACGCAGTCTGGGCCGCCAGACAGCCAATCGAAGTCAGCAGAACGATTGCGACGCCCCTCATCAGCGCCCTGAATTTTATCAAAATGGGCGCGCGCGCAGGTCGTAGACGTAAATCGAATATCCGATCCGGTCGAGCGGTGGCTTTGCGATCAGATCATGGTACGGGCTGCCGGGGAAGTAGAGCAACGTAGCGCTGATCGCCAGAACACAATTCGGGTGGAGTTCCGTCCCCGGGGCGGGCACGGGTCCATGCGGAACCCGGTAGTACTCCGGATCGGCCATCCCGTGGTACACAACGCACGCAGTGGAGATGTTTCTGGCTTCGAGCCAGGTCTTCAGGTGCTTCAAATCCTGGCCCCAATCGAGATTGGAATCCACCAGGTATTCGGGTCCGTGCGCCGGCCCCCCGCAAAGCGCATTAAAAAACGCCAGATAATGCGGGTAGATCGAGACCGATTCCACCAGCAACAGCAGCCCCGCCAAAGCCATAACGGGACGCCCCCAGCGGCGTATCCGCGCTGCTCCGTCCCACAGAACTCCAGCGCTGAAGATGAACACGAATGGATAAAGTGGCAAAAGGTGACGGATGCCGGCGTTGAGTCCTTTCGACCCGATGGCGGCCGTCAGGTAGATGGCCGGCGGCAAGGTCAGAACGAACCATTTGAAGTCGGCCCCGCGCACCTGCTCGAGCAACGCGTACCAGTGCCATCGGCGGATCCGCCCGCCCGCCGCTGCCAGCGCGCACAGAAAAATTGCCAGCGTCGCTACCGGGGTCTTGACCAGCAAAGCGACAAACGACAGATACCACAGGTTCACCGCATGACGCCCGAGCGCATAGGCCGTGAACAACCCCTCGTTCGATTTCCGCGTTACCTCTCTCAAGCCGAGTAGCATGGCGGGCGCCGGAACAGGCACCATTTGGAGCCCTCGCCTCAACCACTCTCCGAATGGCCCGTAAGGAATGTGCTCAGCCACTATATAGAAATCGGTAAGGTGCCCGATTTCAAAGGCGTAGCATGCCCAGATCGTCAGCAATGCCGTACCTCCGGCCGTTGCCCAACCGAGTGCGGGCGAACCGCGGGGCATTGCCTCCGGAGTTTCGCGCGCACCTTGCCATCGCCGCAACAGCGATAGCGCGAGGAAGATTGGTCCCAATAGCAGTGCGGAAAACTTGGTCGCCACAGCCAGCCCCGCCAGAACCCCCGCGCCCCGCAGATCCCGCCGCTTGCCGCCTACCAGAAATTCGCCCCAAACCGCCACCGCGGCGAAGAAAAACAGCACCAGCGGCACATCGTTCTTTATATAGCGCCCATGGGCCAGGAAATTCGGATCCAGCGCGAAAAACCATGTCGCGGCAATGGCGGTGCCCGGCGAGAACCAACGCCTCGCCCAAAACGCGATCGCCAGACCCAGCATCGACCGCAGCAGGATTGCCATCAGTCTTCCCCGCAGCAGCAGCGCGTCCGCCGGCGTCGAGCCGTAATACAGCAAATCGCTGCCGAGCGCGACGCCCCCCAGATCGTGCTTCGGGTCGTAGCGAGCGGGTAGAGGCTCGTCAAGTCCCAGCAGCGACAGCGCGAAGAGGACCTTTGCCAGCGGTGGATGTTCCAGCCCGTGCGTATAACGCCCGGTCATCAGGAAACCGTAACCGCCTATAAGCTGGTTTCCCTCGTCCCAGGTTTGAGTCTCAGAGATGACGGAGAAAAACTGCGCAACCGCTGTCGCCAGAAGCAAAACCACGACGACCGGAAAGAAGAGCCTCTCCGGTAGCTCTCGGGTCACTTCCCGGACCGTTCCTTCCCGTCCGCCAAACCGATGCTCTTCAACGCAGTGAAAATGTCCTTGGTCGCGCTGCTCCGGTTCAACGTATAAAAGTGAATCCCAGGAGCCCCGCCCGTCAGCAGATCGATGCATTGAGAAGTCGCATGCGCCACCCCCAGTTTCATTACCGCGGCGGGGTCGTCGCGTCGCCGGTCCAGCTCCGCCGCCAGCTTAAACGGCAGCGTGGCGCCACAGAACAGCGTGAAGCGCTCGACTTGCGCCGCATTCGTAATCGGCATAATGCCGGGAATAATCGGCACCGTAATGCCGACCGCCCGCGCTCGCTCCACAAATTCCCAGTAATGCCGATTATCGAAAAAGGGATTGGTGATGACGAAATCCAGGCCGGCGTCCACCTTTTTCTTCAGATTATTTAAATCGACTGCAGGATTTCCGCATTCCAGATGCGTTTCCGGATAAGCCGCGCCGCCCAGACACACGCTGTTCCCGTGGGCTTCGCGAATGAAGGCTACCAGCTCGGCCGCATAGCGGAAGCCCCCCTCCACCTGGGTAAAGGTGGTCTGCCCCTTCGGCGGATCTCCCCGCAGCGCCATCACGTTTTCCACTCCGGCATCTGTGAGACGGAGCAGCAGCGCGCCCAACTCGTCGCGCGTCGCTCCCACACAGGTCAGGTGAGCCATCGCCTCAATCCCCGCGCCGCTGCGGATGCGCGTGACAATTTCGATCGTCTTTTCCCGCGTCGATCCTCCGGCGCCGTACGTGACGGACACAAACGAGGGATGGAGCTCCCTTAATTCGGCAATGGTTCGTTCCAGTTGGGCGGCCGCCTCGTCCGTCTTCGGTGGAAAGAATTCGAAGGAAATCGAGGGTGCGGAGCCAAGAAGTTCCCGGATCAGCATGTTTCCCGATTGTACATGTGATCTTATTATAAAGAGAGTCGGAGCGCCATGAAGAAGTTCGTCGGGACCGGGAGTCGCGTACTGCTGGCAGCCATCCTCACCTGGGCTACCGCGCTCGCCTGCTACGACCTGCACTCCAACCGGTCCATCGCCTCCATGTCTCTGGTGCTGGAAGTTCTGGCCGTGGCCGCATGGGGAGACTGGCTGCTCGCCATCCTCACCTCCGCCGCTGCCAGCCTGTCTTTCAGCTATTACTTCGTCGACAATCCGGGTTTTCGTATCACTTCCGTTGAAGGCGCGATTACTTTTTCGATGATGGTGATCACCTCGCTGGTGGGCAGTCAACTGGCTATTCGAGCGCACCGCCGCGCCGTCGAAGCCATCCGCCGCCGCGAAGAGATGGCCCGGCTGCAGCAGTTGGGGAATGTTCTGCTCGCCACCCACACGGTTGCGGAGGCGGCGCACAACGTGGTTGAGAAGGTGGTCGAGCTGTTCGGCGTGAGCGGCGCGCTGCTCACAATCGACGATCATTCGTTTCAGGCGGGCGTCCTGACGCCGGGCCGAAGTTCGCGTATCGAGCTTCAGGCTGCGGCCCTCGAGCTTCACGGCAAGCAGCCCTCCGCGGAAGTGCGCAGCGCTCTCGCCAATCTGATCGAACTGGTTATCGACCGCGCCCGCAACGCCGAGGAACGCGCCCGCGTGGAAGCCACGCAAAGGGGTGAGGAGCTCAGGAATACCGTGCTCAACGCGCTGGCGCATAATTTCAAGACGCCGCTCACCTCTATTAAGGCCGCGGCGTCCATGCTGCGCGGGGCGTATCGGGGCGAACCTTCCGGGGAAATCCCTACCCTGTATGGTCAGGAACTGGTCACGGTGATTGATGAAGAGGCCGACCGTCTGGATCTGCTGATCCGCGAGTCTCTCGATCTGGCGAGGATCGAGGCCCACCAGGCCAATCCACGCGTCGAGTTGTGCTCTTTGGCGGACGTCGCCGCCGTAGTGGTGGCTCGCATCTCGCGCTATCTGGGCAAGCGCGAGGTGACCGTTGATATACCTTATAATCTGCCTCCGATCCAGGGCGACAGTTTTCTTCTGGAGCAGATGC
Organism: Terriglobia bacterium; assembly: GCA_963719785.1. Classification (GTDB taxonomy): domain Bacteria; phylum Acidobacteriota; class Terriglobia; order Bryobacterales; family Bryobacteraceae; genus BOG-234. The sequence goes on along the minus strand of CAVRCX010000007.1, from coordinate 70,127 downwards.
TGATGCAGGTGGTAGATAATGCATGGAAGTACTCCCGGCCGGGCGCGCGCATCAGCATCGGTGCGCTTGCCCGCGAACAGAATGTGGTTTTGACGGTCTGGAATCAAGGACCCCAAATTCCGGACGACGAACAGGCCCGTATTTTTGGTAAATTTTATCGAGGGGCTGTAAACCGGTCGCAGGTTGAGGGGACCGGGCTGGGGTTGGCGATCGCTAAGGCGATAGCGGAGACGCATGGGGGGACGATCTGGCTCGATTCGGAGCCTGATGGTCCTGCCTTTCGGTTCTCCCTGCCGGTGGATAGGACGGGGAAAGAAAGTGATAGAGAATCGTACTGTATTGCTGATCGACGATGAACCGCAGATACGCAGGGTTCTTCGAACGAGCCTGGCTTCGCAGGGCGCCAACGTGTTGGACGTCCAGAATGGAGAGGAGGCTCTGGAACTCCTGAAGCACCAGACGGTCGATCTGGTTCTGCTGGATCTGAACATGCCGGGGATGGGCGGGCTCGAAACCTGCCGTGCCATCCGCCAGGGCTGGAGTATGCCCGTCATTATCGTTTCGGTGCGCGAATCGGATAAGGAAAAGGTTGAGGCGCTCGATGCCGGCGCCGACGACTTTGTTAACAAGCCGTTCAGCTTCGACGAACTGATGGCGCGCATTCGGGCCGCTCTGCGCCGCACCGGGTTCGCTACCGACACCACGCCGAAGGAGATCGCCGTGCCCGGGCTGGAGATCAACTTTGCCGATCGCCGTGTGATTGCCGGCGGCAAGACGGTACGGCTGACACCTACGGAATTCGATATTCTGCGCTATCTGATCGCTCAGGCGAACAAGCCGGTTCCTCACAAGCGGCTTTTGCAGGCGATCTGGGGGCCGGAGTATGGCGAGCAGATCGAATACCTCCGCGTGTTTATCAATCAATTAAGGAAGAAGATCGAACCGCCCGGCGCGAAGCCGGTTTTCATTACCACGGAACCCCGTATCGGCTATCGCTTCGTTCTGCCGGAACCCGTTCCCGCCTAGCAGGCCGCGGAAAAAGTGAATCGGCGGGCCAAAGTTCATTAGTTGTGGAGTAGGCGTTTTCGCCTGCCAGGTTGTGATCGACAATAGAGGATGATGGACCAGACTCCGGCTCTGGATGACGCCACTGCGCCATTGGCCGAAATTCCGGATAAGCTGTTTTTTCGCATCGGCGAAGTCAGTCAGATCGTGGGAGTGGAGGCCTATGTTCTTCGCTATTGGGAGTCGGAGTTCAAGGGCCTGTCGCCGCGGAAATCGTCGAGTGGGCAGCGCATGTTCCGCCGTAAGGATGTGGAGCTGCTGCTGCAGATCAAACACCTGCTTTACGACAAAAAGTTCACCATTGAGGGCGCCCGCAAAGAGTTGACACGGGAGAGCAAGGATAAGACGCGCAAGGTAGCGCCGGTCAGCCAGGCGGAGTTGTTCCCCGCGGTCAGCCCGTTGCCCGAGATTCGTCAGGAACTGGCCGCCATCCTGAAACTCTTGTCATAACATCGCGGACACGCGACGACAGTCGCGTTTGGTCCCCCACAAGAAACGCGGCTTTCGCCGCATGTCCCACATTCATTACTCGCCGGCGATCAGGTTATAAATCCGGTCCAGATCGTCGGCCGAATAATACTCGATCTCGATCAGGCCCTTATCGCGGCCTTTTTCGACAATCCGCACCCGCGTTCCCAACTTGCTCTCCAGTTCGCCGGCGGCGGCCTTCACATTGGGATCCTGCGGAGGGGGGTCGGCTTTGGGCTTGGGCGTGGAAGCAGTGTGCGGAGTTTTTGTGTAGGCCTCGATCTGGCGGACCGACCAACCCTCTCCAACGCAGCGCTCGGCAATTTCCCGCTGCGTGTGAGGGTCTGAAATCTTCAGCAAAGCGCGCGCGTGCCCCGCGGATAGCTTCTTCGCCCCAATGAGATTCTGCAGATCTTCGGGCAACTGAAGCAACCGGATGGTATTCGTCACGGTAGCCCGGTCCTTCCCCGTCTTCTCGCCGATCTGATCGTGGCTGAGCCCCAATTCCGCAGCCATCCGTTGAAAACCCAAAGCCAATTCGATGGGGTTCAAATCCTCCCGCTGGATGTTCTCGATAATCGCCAGTTCCAGCACCTTTTGATCGTCGGCGGTGCGGGGGATCACCGGTATCTCTTTGAGCCCGGCCGATTTAGCGGCACGCCACCGGCGCTCTCCGGCGATAATCTGATATTCGCCGTTGGCGGTGGGGCGCACGATGATGGGCTGAATCACGCCGTCGCGCTCAATGGACTGGGTGAGCTCCATCATGGCCACGGGGTCGAATTCGTGGCGCGGTTGGTCGGCGTTGGGCTTGACGCGGTCGATGGGGATCCAGGCGACGCTGCCCTCTCTGGGAGTTTCCGGTTCGTGTGCTGGCGGCGCCGGGGCGGGCGCATTGCGGGTTGGGAGCAGGGACCCGAGCCCCTTACCGAGCGCTTTGCGCCGATCTTGTCTGTTCATGGGTGAGAATCTCTTTGGCCAGCTGGATGTATGCTTCCGAGCCGCGCGAGCCCGGATCGTACAGAATAATCGGTTTACCGTGGCTGGGCGCTTCCGCCAGGCGGATATTCCGCGGGATGACGGTTTTGAGCACGTCGTCGCCGAAGAACTCGCGAAGGTCGGCAGCGACTTGGCGGGCGAGGTTGGTGCGGTCGTCGAACATGGTCAGCAGAATCCCCTCGATGGCGAGCGGGTGTCCGAAGGAATCGCGCACGCGGTCGATGGTGTCCATCAATTCGGAGACGCCTTCGAGGGCGAAGAACTCGCATTGGATCGGAACCAGCACGGCATCGGCGGCCATCAGGGCATTCAGAGTCAGAAGATCGAGCGCCGGGGGGCAATCGATGAGTATGTACTGATATTCGCTCTTGATTGGATGCAGGTGTTGGCGGAGGACCGATTCGCGATCTTCGACGGCGAACATTTCGAAATTGACGCCGATGAGGTTCTTATCGGCGGGAACAAGGTCGAGGCCTTCCATTTCGGTGTGCTGGATGGCCTGGTGGATTTCGGTGCCGTCGACGAGGACGTTATAGGTAGTCACCATGCCGGGGGTCTTTGAAATACCAAAGCCACTGGTGGTGTTTCCCTGGGGATCCGAATCGACGACGAGGACTTTGACATCGTTGGCAGCAAGGGCGGCGGCCAGATTGATGGTGGTCGTGGTCTTCCCCACGCCACCCTTTTGGTTCGTAACTGCGATGATTCGACTCAAAGGGTCAATCTATCACGCCGCAGACTGTTTCACGTGAAACATCGATCTTGTCCGACCCACCTGATGTTTCACGTGAAACACCCAGCGTCAAGTAGATGTCGAGAATAGCCACTGCGGCAGCCGTAACGCCCGGAATCCGCCCTGCCTGCCCCAACGTTGCCGGCCGAACCCGATCCAGTCGCTCGCCCACTTCCCGGGAAATCCCCGGAATCCGACGGAACTCCAGGCCCGCAGGAATTGCCCGCTCCTCTGATCCCAGCATCCGCTCCATCTGACGCCGCTGTTGATCGATGTAACCCTCATACTTCACCTCGGTCTCAACCGTCATCAGAACGCCCCGCTCGGGCGCTTCGCCCAACACCTCTTCGATCCAGGACAAAACCGACCCAATCTTCACCTCCGGTCGCCGCAGCAACGCGCCCTTCGGGCTGGATCCCAACTCCGTCAGCAATCGACGCACCTGCCCCCGCTTCCGCGCGAACAACTCCCGCCGCGCCGCGCAAGCCAATCCAATTTCCTCGCCAACGGGCGTCAACCGTTCATCGGCGTTGTCGATCCGCAGGTGCAGGCGAAACTCCGCCCGCGAAGTGAACATCCGGTAGGGCTCATCCGCGCCCTTGGTGATCAGATCGTCCACCATGATCCCTATATAACCACCCGTGCGCGGGATTACTACCGGAGCAGCGCCTTGGATACTCCGCGCCGCGTTGATCCCCGCAATCAGACCCTGCGCCGCCGCCTCTTCATACCCCGATGTCCCGTTGATCTGCCCAGCCAGGAACAATCCAGGTAATTTCCGCACTTCCAGCCGGTGGTCGAGCTCCCGCGCATCGATGGCATCGTATTCAATCGCGTATCCCGGACGGATCATCTCCGCCTTCTCTAATCCCGGGATCGACGCAATCATCGCCGCCTGCACATCGATCGGCATGCTGGTCGACATCCCGTTCACGTAGATCTCGTTGGTATCCAGACCCTCCGGTTCGAGGAAGATCTGGTGCGACTCCTTATCGGGGAACTTAACGAACTTATCCTCTATAGAAGGGCAGTAGCGCGGGCCAACTCCTTCGATCTGGCCACTGTAGAGCGGCGACCGGGCAATGCTCTCCTGAATAATCCGTTTTGTATCCGCCGTAGTGCGCGCGAGGAAGCAGTTCACCTGGGGACGGTCGATCTTCGCCGTAAGGAACGAGAACGGTACCGGCTCCGTATCGCCAGGCTGCGGCTCGAACTTCGACCAATCGATGGAGCGCGCGTCCAGCCTCGGCGGCGTCCCCGTCTTCAAACGTGCGTTGCCAAGATTGAGCGCTCGAATCTGGTGGCCCAGCACCTGCGACGGAGGCTCACCGTTGCGTCCGCAGGAAAATTGCTGCTCCCCGATGTGCGCCAATCCGTTGAGGAACGTGCCGGTGGTGATCACCACCGCTTCGCATCGGATATTGCGCCCGTCCATCAGACGGACCCCGCGCACACGCCCGTTTTCGATCATGAGCGCCGCCACTTCGGCCTGCTTAATGTGGAGATTCTCTTCCCGCTCCAGTACTTCCTTCATGCCGATGCGGTACTGCTTCTTATCGCACTGCGCGCGCGGCGACCATACGGCCGGGCCGCGGCTGGTATTCAACAGGCGAAACTGGATGCCGACGGCGTCCGCCACTTCGCCCATCACCCCGCCCAGCGCGTCGATCTCCCGCACAAGGTGGCCCTTGGCAATTCCTCCGATGGCCGGATTGCAGGACATCTGCGCTATCAGATCGGCATTCATGGTGATCATGGCGGTGCGCATTCCCATACGCGCGCAGGCGCGTGAGGCCTCGCAGCCGGCGTGCCCCCCACCCACCACCACCACGTCATACGAACGATCGGACATTGTTACCATTGTAGCCGGACCAAACACATTGAAAGTTTTAGTTATCGGCGGCGGCGGCCGTGAGCACGCCCTCGCCTGGCGACTGCGCAATTCGCCCTCCGTCACTGAAGTCCACGCCGCACCCGGCAATCCCGGCTCCGCCCTCGTCGCCACTTGCCACACCGGCGCGCAGACTGTTAAGGATTATGTAACATTGGCGGAACACCTCGGTGTGGATCTCACCGTCGTGGGACCCGAGGCGCCCCTCGTAGCGGGGGTTGTCGATCTCTTCCGTAAACATGGCCGGCCCATCGTGGGACCCACCATGGGCAACGCGGCGCTCGAAGGCAGCAAGGTCCACGCCAAGAACTTCATGAATGAGCTGGGGGTGCCGACAGCGCGCTACCAGACTATCGCCAATGCGGCAGCGGCGCGGGATGCGTTCCGGCACTTCACTTACCCGCTGGTTCTGAAGACCGACGGACTCGCCGCCGGCAAGGGTGTGGTCATCGCCTACACACGGGAAGAAGCCGAGGCTGCTCTGGCGACGCTGGCTTTCCCCATGGTGATTGAAGAGTTCCTGGAGGGTGAGGAGGTAAGCTTCATCGCTCTCTGCGATGGCAAACGCGCTGTGCCCCTCGAACCGTCGCAGGATCATAAGCGCATCTTCGACGACGACCAGGGTCCTAACACCGGGGGCATGGGCGCTTATTCGGATTCCCTTCTGCTCACGCCGGAGCAGCGGGGCTATGTCCTCGATAAGATCATTAACCCGGTGGTCCATGCCATTTCGTATACGGGGTTTCTCTATGCCGGATTGATGATGACGCCTGATGGTCCGTCGGTCCTCGAATTCAACGTGCGCCTGGGCGATCCCGAAACGCAGGCGCTGATGATGCGGCTCGAGAGCGATTGGGGGGAAGTTCTGATGGCCGCCGCCTCGAAGTCTTTGCGCGCCTCGAAACTCAAATGGTCCCCCAATCCAGCGACCTGCGTGGTGCTGGCCTCGGGAGGCTATCCCGGCTCATTCCCTGCGGGCAAGAAGATCTCGGGATTGGACGAGGTTTGCGATGCCGTGGTCTTCCATGCAGGCACTCGACAGGAGGGCGACAGCGTTGTGACGTCGGGCGGCCGTGTGCTGGGTGTCACCGCTACAGGCCCCACTCTGAAGAACAGCATTGACCGGGCTTATACGGCCGTTCGGCAGATCCACTTCGAGGGCATGCACTACCGAAAAGATATCGGCGCAAAGGGCCTGAAACGGTACAATAATACAGGTTTGGGCACGTAGCTCAGTTGGATAGAGCGGCCGCCTCCTAAGCGACAGGTCGGCAGTTCGAATCTGCCCGTGCCCACCAACTTTGAGTCCGATGGGGACGCGCTGCGACAGCTGCGCATCGGCTGCTCAAACGCGGCTATCGCCGCATGTCCCTCAGGTCCTTCAGAACCTGGTCGGGGATGCAGAGGTTGTTGCGCAGACCGGTTCCCACCGAAATCAGCGGCTTATTGGCGCCGTGGAAATCGGACCCTCCGGTAGCGGCGAGGCCGAACCTCTCGGCGAGCGAACGGTAGTACGCGACATTCTCTGGCGTATGGTCGCTGTGCCAGACTTCGATGGCGCCCATACCCATCACAGCCATCGCCCCCACATACTCGGCAAGCTTAAGCCAGTTATTCCTCGCTACCCGCACGGGGTGCGCGAGCGATGCAATGCCACCCGCGGCTACCAGGCGCTCGATCGCTTCTTCGATCGGCACTTCATGGCGCTGCACATAACCCCGCGCCGATTCATCCAGGTACTTGTCGAACGCATCCTGAATGTCTTTGGCGTAACCCTTATCAACGAGGACCCTCGCGAAGTGCGGACGCCCGGTCAGCGATCGGCCCATCGTCTCGACCTCGGCCAGCGTGATGTCGACACCCAGAGAACGCAGCTTGTCGATCAAACGCCGATTGCGATCACGCCGGCTCTCCAGCAGGAAGCCCAGCCACGAGCGGAACTCCGCGGACGGTGGCTTCCACGGGAAGTATCCCAGCAGATGCACCGAAGCTCCGCCGTACTTCGTCGAAAGCTCGATGCCGCACACCAAATCGATGCCGGCCGCTTTGGCGAGTGGTTCAGCGAGATCGTAGCCGGCGAACGTATCGTGATCGGTGATGGAGAGCGCACTCAGGCCGACACGGACCGCTTCGTTCACTAACTCGGCAGCCGTGAACGTGCCATCGGATTGATCGGTGTGGCTGTGCAGGTCGATCATGCGATCCAGCTCATCATGCGATGGAAATCAGCCCTCTGCGTTCCAGTTCGCGCCAAATCTTATCGACGCTCTCGTCGACGGTCTCGCGATCCGAGCGCACCACCACATCGGGATCGAGCGGTGGCTCATAGGGATCGGAGATGCCCGTGAAGTTTCCTACTTCACCCGCCAGCGCACGCTTGTAGAGGCCTTTGACATCGCGCGCCGCCAGCACTTCGATGGGGCAATCGACATGCACCTCGACAAAGCTGCCGGCCTGCCTTATCTTCCTCTTCACTTCCTCGCGGGTTTTGCGATAGGGCGAGATGGCCGCCACTACCACGATCACGCCATGCCGCGTCAGCAGTTCGCTGACGAATCCAATGCGCCGGATATTGGTATCGCGGTCCTGGCGGCTGAAACCCAGGCCCTGCGAAAGATTGGTGCGCACGATGTCGCCATCGAGCAGTTCCACCTTAGCCTGGGCGGCGCGAAACCGTGCCATCAGCTGGTCTGAAATGGTGCTTTTGCCGGCGCCGGACATGCCGGTGAGCCAGAGCGTGAAGCCGCGATGGTTCAAAGAGCCAATCACGTGAGCAACTCCCTCAGGAGCACGTCAACCGTGCGCTCGGCCTTGCCATCGGCGCTGAAGTGCAGGCCGCATTCCTTGGCCGCGTCGAGCTCCCACCACCAGCGTCCCGCACGTTCGTCCTCACCGGCTGCTACCGCGCGTGTGCAGGGATCGCAGCCGATGCTCGAGTATCCCGCGGCGTACAAGGGATGTTCGGGCAGCCGGTGCTCGAGCGTATATTGGGCTACGTCTTCGGTGGTCCAATCCGCCAGCGGACTGATTTTTACGGGTGGGCCGCTGCGATCGAAGACTTCGATATCGGCGCGCGATTCGCTTTGCGCCCGGCGCATCCCGTTGAAGAAAGCCGCCACGCCTTGCATGCGGCGCGCGAGCGGTCTGACTTTCCTGACATTGCAGCACAGCATGCGCATGGCAACGGCCTCGCGGAACAGATCGCGCCCATGCCGCTCGACCATTGACGAGACTTCGGCGGCATCGGGCATAATACGCTCGACCTTGATTCCATAGCGCCGTTCTACTTCATCGATTATCTGAAAGGTGGCCTCGGGCAGACGCCCGGTATCGATGGTCAGCACCGGCATGCGCGGGGCGGCCTGCATCACGAGGTCGAGAATCACCACGCCTTCGCGCTGGAAACTGGTCAGGACAGCGAGCGAATCGCCGAATTCGGCAATAGCAGAATCAATCGTCTGACGAGCCTCAGCCACCGGATCTCTCATAGAATTCAGGATGTAGCGCCGTAACGGTGGATTCGGGAAGTGAACGGAATGGAGCGGGAGACGGGATTCGAACCCGCGACATCGACCTTGGCAAGGTCGCACTCTACCAGCTGAGTTACTCCCGCGTGGAGTAAACTTCTATTTTCTATTGGAGACCGGGCACCTGTCAAACACTATGCTACACGGGTACTGGCTCAGTTTGAACATGAAAATTGTTTAACGTGAGAGGATGTCTGAGGTGGGCACGTCGAACGTCGATTCGAATGTCTCCACGCTCCATATCTCGACGAAGCGACCCTCTGGAACGATCACGGCCCGCCGCTCGGTTCTGATTCTTAGCGCCTCCATGATGAAGTCGGGCAGACTCAAGCGCTTTTCCTTGCCGGTTTTCAAGTCTGCATTCAAGAGCCGCGTGCTCTGTACCGTTATGGCGTTATCGTCGAACTCAGTCGGATCGGTCGGGCCTTCGCGCTCGCTACTTCGCGTCCGCAACGCCTCTACGTCCGGGTGCTGTAAATCGTCACCAGCCAATATCCGATAGCGTCCTTTTCCCACAAACCAAAGACAGACTTCGACTGGTTCTTTGCCATCCAAACCGGCTGCTTCGCAGAAATGCGCCGGAATCGGGATGCGCTGCTCGTCCTTGCAGATCGGCTTGTACACCGGATGGATCGATAGTTTCCGTGCCATTTTTCCCCGTGTTTCCCCAGACTACTGATACCGCAATTATTCATTATTTTCCGTTCGTTGTCGAAGTTCTCTGTTGACATTCCCCGTGTTTCCCCGGTAGTATCTACATACAGGCTTGACTCAGAGATAAGCCTCAAGATATGGTGTGGTGGAGGAAGGTTATCATTGCCAACCGCCCTCGCATCAGAGATAATTACAGGGTTTTTCGCTGGGGAGTTTGAAACGTAAACTTGAAGGCGAGGATCAAAAAGTGTGGTGCCCCCGGCCAGATTTGAACTGGCGACCTAAACCTTAGCGGGGAGTTGCTCTATCCAGACTGAGCTACAGGGGCTCCCAACCGGGCCGCGATAAAAAGCGGCCCGAACTTTTTCATACCTAAATTCTCTACCAAAACAAACAGCAGACTGTCCCATCTCTGGCTTCTACTGGCGACACTACAGGATCGATTCTGCTTGTTGTGGCGCATTTGCAATCTTGACCCAAGATGTAGTGCCTCGTCAATAGGAATTTCCATTAGTCGTGGTCGTGAGGCGCAGATTACGTATACGGCTCACTCGCCCGCCATTGGTCGCGGACCCTTCCGCTTGTCGCCAGCCGGGGATGTCACCCTGTAGAAACTTGCCTCACGTTCTCGATCCCGCTCCTCGATCAGCCGCTCTTCCCGCTCCTCAAGCAACTTCACGATATCGCTGATTTCCCACACGCGATCCGTGATCTTCGCTTCCATCGCAGGTGTGACCCGGAGCGTCTGGTGGATGCGAACGAAGTTGTAATGCATAAAGTGCAGCGACACCGCCGCGATGTGGTTGTCGAGCTTCTTGCTGAAGCCGTTCGTCAGTCTGGTGAAGCGCCGCATTGACATGCGCATGGTCAGGTTTTGGCGCTCGACGTATGACGTGCTGACGTGCTTCTGATCGGGATTGCCGGAAATCGTTTTCCGCTCGCTGCCTACCCATTCAGCTGGACTATACCGTCTCTCTGGCTCAGTCGGCTGGCCATAGATTTTTATCAACATGCTGTAGTCGATCTCTCCGCCGAAAGCGAGGTCCACCGCTTCCAGGTATGGCTTGTGGCCGTCTGTGGTGAGCTGAACGCGATCACGCAGTCGGCTGGCCAAATCCTGAATGAACTCATGCGCTGCGTCGGTATCTCGCGGGCCGACCATCCATGACGCGATCAGCTTTGTGTCGGCGTCCAGCGCCGTCCACGTCCACACGCTTCCGAACCCAAACTGGCCCTGTTTGCTGGCGGGCAGGTTCTTGTCCTTCGCGTAACAGAATGCCCAGATTTCATCGCACTGAATCCGGCGACAGGGAAGGTTGCGGAGGGTCTTGTCTTGGTACTCCGCGCAGACCGTTCCGAGATCCACGAGCAGATCAGTGATGGTATTCCGGGCAATTCCGGTCATCCGTGAGACGGAGCGGACGGAGCTTCCTTCCACCAAGGCCCCGATCACTTGGGCGCGCTTTGCTGGATCTAGCCGATTCATATTGATATTATGCTTGAGCCAAATGAATTAGTCAAGCATAAGTTCAATTTGAAAACGAGCCAAAAAAATACGGCGTGAGTCTCGCACCGTATTTTTCTATCGGGTTAAAGTTGAATGGAAGACACGCTACTAACCGTAACGCGTTTTCTTTCAAGTGGTGACGCCATCCGCTGCTTCGGTCTGGCCAATTGGCCCAGCCGACGAAGCTCGCTTGCTAGACTCGCACTCTCCGTAAGGAGACTGCGGTCGATCTGCGGGTTTTTCCGCAATATCTCCCGTACCTTTACGCTAGGTTTGCGCATTGCTCTCCTCATCCTCAATTGTGTCACATGAATCGTTCATATTCCCCGGCCACGTGGACGACTCCCTGAGCACCAGTCTTAGTCATGTAGTCAGTGAACAGGTCGCTGTATTCCCGTATCGGCGCGCTGGCCACAGTGCCGACAGAAAAATCGTCAATCATCAAATTGAGGTCGCGCTCAAGCACATCCTTCGATATGCCGTGTCCGTGGACGTGCCATTTTCCGGTATCATTCAGCGCTTTCGCTATCGACGCGGCGCGCGCAGTCTTCATTTGTGTTGTCACGCGACGCTTCCTCGTTCGGGTAACCTTCCAGTTCTTAAACTTGTATTTCACAAGCCATTCCTTCAGCAGGGCGATGGACAGTTCGCGGGCTTGTTTATAGTGGTACAGTTCTCCTTGGTCGAATCCCTGAATTAGAACCTGAACCTCCGCAGCGGTTATCTTTCCGGCGTTTGCCCGTGCCAGCAGTCCAGCATATTGCTCCAAGTATCCCAGCGCCGAAACCATGCGTCCGGTTTGGCTTTCCACCTGCGGATCGATTGGGCCGAGCCGCGAGTAGTAATCCATGTAGATCGAGTCGCCAGCCATCGCGAGAACGGTACCGGCTGAATAGGCGTAGTTCGGAATTATGAAGTCTATCAACTGGTAATAGTGTCGCAGTGTATCAACGATCCGATGAACAACCTCAATGTAGCCGCCGGAAGTCGTCAACAAAAACGCAAGCTTGGATTGGCGCGCGCCCTTCGCCAGCTTCTTCTCGATTGTGTTGCGAATGATATCATCGACGCCGATCAAGATCGGACCGCAGTACGAAATTCCGTCAGCCTGAAATGCCTTTTCGATGTCGAGTAGTCCAGAATCCAGTTGCTGCTCAATGAATGAGTGAGCGCTAGCTGGCTTCGGTTTTGGCAGCGCTCCCGAACTGGTTCCGTGAAGCGTGGAATTTTTCACGCGTTTTAACAGATTCTATTGCATTTTGGCATTACATACAACAGAAATCCCTACGAATGTTTTTCCCAGCGTGTTTCTGCTGCTTTACGCGCTATGTCGGCTCTTTGTTCGCTCGTCAACTTGAGAGCTCGCGCCTTCCCGCCTTTCATCCCTCCCAGCCGCCCCAAACTGACGGCCTTTGGGTCTTTCTCTGGCTGCGGTTCCGGCTTCTCCATCTGCCCAGTCGCGATCAGCATCGTTTCGTAGGCCCGTACATTCAGGTCCGGTTTCCCGCGCCCTCGATTGCTTGATTTGTTCGGCATCAACACCAGCGTGGGGCAACTCGATTACCATAGTCAAGAGCACATGCCTTCTACCACGTCTGTAATTGAGCCACTACCGCTACACGAATACGCATTCGAAATGGCAACTTCGGCCATACGCTATGGGTCGGGGGCCACACGGGAAGTGGGTGCCGATCTGGTCGATCTGGGTCTGAAGAACGTACTTGTGTTCATCGATCCGAACCTGCGCAGTCTGCATCCCGTGGTCACGGCGCTCGAATCGCTCGAGGCGAACAAGGTTCGGTTCACCGTGTTCGATCGCGTTCAGGTGGAGCCCAGCGATGCATCGGTGCAGGAGGCTATCCGTGCGGCTTCGGAGGGCGATTACGATTCCTTTCTGGCCGTCGGCGGCGGTTCGACGATCGATACAACCAAGGCGGCCAACCTCTACAGTTGCTGGCCGGCGGACTTTCTCGACTACGTCAATCAGCCAGTGGGAAAAGGGAAGCCGGTGCCGGGTCCGCTGAAGCCTCTTATCGCCATTCCCACGACGGCTGGTACCGGCAGCGAAACCACCGGCGTCTCCATTTTCGATTACAAACCTTTGCGCGCCAAGACCGGGATCGCGCATCGGCGCCTCAAGCCCACGCTGGGCATTGTGGATCCCGATAACACGCGCTCACTGCCTCCCGCTGTCGCCGCATCGTCGGGGCTCGATGTTCTCAGCCATGCCATTGAGTCGTGGACAGCGATTCCGTTTCGCAGCCGTCCGCGTCCGGAGCGGCCCATTCTTCGACCGGCTTATCAGGGATCGAATCCTATCAGCGATCTTTGGAGTCTTGAAGCACTGCGGCTCACCGCGAAGTATATTCGGAGGGCGTTTGCCGATCCATCCGATGATGAAGCGCGCGAGGCCATGATGCTGGCCGCCACTTATGCTGGGATTGGATTCGGCAATGCGGGGGTGCATCTGCCGCATGGCATGTCGTATCCGGTAGCTGGTCTGGTACGGAGTTTTCGTGCGCCGGGATATGACGCGGTCGACCATCCGCTGGTGCCGCATGGGATTTCAGTGATTCTGAATGCTCCGGCGGTGTTTCGCTTTACGGCACAGGCTTCGCCCGAACGGCATCTGCAGTCAGCGGAGGTTCTCGGCGCGGATATCGCCCACGCCAAAGCGGCGGATGCAGGTAAGATTCTTTCCGATCAGTTGGTTCGGATGATGCAGGATCTGCGGATACCGAACGGCTTGAGCGCTTTGGGTTATACGGCGGCGGATATTCCTGCATTGGTGGAGGGAACTTTGCCGCAGCACCGTGTGACGAAGCTTTCGCCTCGACCGGCTGGGCCCGAGGAGTTGGCTCGGCTGTTTGAGGAATCGATGATAGCCTGGTAGAGAGTTTTTAAGAGATGGACAGGCGGAAGCGCCTGTCCCACATTGAAAAATCGGGCATGACCCTTGAGCGAACCATCGAACGCGAATATCCGATCCTCTGCGCCGTGACTGAGGAGCAGGCCGTGGTTCATCCGGCTGGTGCGGAATCGTGGTCGCCGAAACAGGAGTTGGGGCATCTGATCGACTCTGCTGCCAACAACCACATCCGTTTTGTTCGCGCCGCGATTGAGCCCGAGTATCGCGGTCATGGATACGCACAGAACGATTGGGTCGATCTTCACGGTTACCAGGAAATGCCGTGGCAATCGATTGTGGATTTTTGGTTCCAGTACAATCAGTTCCTCGCGCGCCTGATCGCTCGCATCCCGGAATCGAGCATGAAAACGCTGTGTTTCGTTGGGTCCGGCGCACCGGTTACGCTGGCTTTCGTCATCGAAGATTATGTTCTCCACATGCAACATCACCTGGATCACCTGCTTGTGCGCGAGCGGATTACGGCGTACCCGTCGGCTTCCCTGGCACCCCCATCCCACCCCAAATCAGAAACATAATTTTTATCCATTTGCAACCTGATTTAACACTGCCCAGTTGTGCTAGACTACCTCCTGTTCAGCATAGCGGGACTCCAAAGAACGGCCCCCATCCTGGCGTAACCCGGAAACTTTTAACGAGGCGTAGGCCTCCCCCAGCGGAGGAGCTTAGACGGCCCCTCAAGGAGAAGTGTTGTCTTGTGACTGGTGAGCAGCAAAGCCCCTGGGATTTAGTCAAAGAACAGCTCGAAAAGAAGCTAAGCGCGGAGAGTTTCGAGAATTGGATCACGCGCACCCGGTTCGCCCGGGTCGATGGCAAAACCCTTGTTGTCCATGTACCCGACGAGCATTCGGCGTCGTTCCTGCAGGAGGAGTACGCGCACAAGATCGATACTTTAGTGCGCGGACTCGGACTGGGGCTCGATCACGTCGCTTTCACGCTGGATGGTTCGTATACGAATGCCGACACGCACGCGGCGCCCGGCTATGCGGCACAGCGCGCGGATTCCTTGCCCGAGATGGAGTCGCCGGTGCCGCTGAATCCGAAGTTCACTTTCGAATCGTTTGTGGTCGGGTCGTCAAACCAATTCGCGCATGCGGCGGCGCAGGCGGTGGCGATGGATCCTTCACGCCGTTACAACCCGCTGTACTTGTATGGCGGTGTGGGCATGGGCAAGACACACCTGATGCACGCTATCGGGCGCGCCTTGATTACACGCGGTTGTGCGCGTGTGATCTACACCACCAGCGAACGCTTCACCAATGAAGTGGTGAGCGGGATCAAACATGGCAAGATGTCGCAACTGCGGGCACGGTATCGCACTGCCGATATCTTGCTGATCGACGATATTCAATCGCTGGGCTCGAAGGATCGCACCCAGGAAGAATTCTTTCACACGTTCAATGAACTGCATGACGCGCAGAAGCAGATCGTGATTTCGAGCGATTGCCAGCCGAAAGATATCGGCGGTCTGGTGGAGCGGCTGCGTTCGCGTTTCGAATGGGGGTTGATGGCCGACATCCAGCCGCCAGATCTCGAGACCAAGATGGCGATTCTCGAGAAGAAGGCCGAGCTCGAAGGCACGCGTCTGCCGCACGATGTCTGCACTTTCATCGCGGAGAAAACCAAATCGAATGTTCGCGAGCTCGAGGGAGCGCTGGTCAAGCTGGTGGCGTATTCCTCGCTGACACGCACGACAATTTCGATCACCATGGCGCGGCAGGTCCTGAAGCATTTACTCGAGAAGCAGGATCGCCGCGTGACCATCGATTCGGTGCAGAAAGCGGTGGCCGAGAAGTACGGGATCAAGCTTTCGCAGTTGAGAGAAAAGAGCAATCGCAAGGAGATTGTGGGGCCTCGGCAAGTGGCTATGTATCTGGTCAAGGAGCTGACCAACGCTTCATTGCCGGAGATCGGTCGCGCCTTTGGCGGCAAGCATCATACGACTGTGATCCATTCCATCAACAAGATTGGCGAACAGCGCGCGAACGATCCCGATCTCAACAAATTGATCAACAGTGTAACCGACTCATTCCAATGAGTTTGTTTGGATGTTAACAGAGGGGTCTAAAAAGCCCCTCTGGATTTCTGTGTATAAACGGTGACAGGGCCGGGAGTGCTCAGTTGTTGCGTCCGGTTCCCACACCTCGAATGGCGGAAAGCGCTTAAGTTTTGTATAATTTAGGTAGTCTTCCACATTTCGACAACCCCTACGATTACGGTTCTCTTAGGGTAGGTATTATTACCGTCATAAGAGAGGGACTGGAGCCACTCAAATGGAATTCACTGTCAGCAAAGCAGATCTGGTACGCGAACTGAGTCTGTCGCAGGGTGTCGTCGAGAAGAAGACCACCATTCCGATTCTCTCGAACGTGCTTTTGGAGGCTTCCGGAGACCGCTTGTATTTGACGGCGACGGATCTGGAGTTGGGGCTGCGCACGTCCTGTCCGGCGAAGGTGAAGAAGGAAGGTTCGGGGACGATTCCGGCGCGTAAGCTTCTGGATTATGTGCGGCTGTTGCCGGATGCGGATATCACGGTGAAGTTTGCCGAGAACCACTGGGCATCGCTGACGTGCGGACGTTCGAGAACGCGCATAGCGGGCATGAGCCGCGAAAGTTTTCCCGAACTGCCTCCGATGCCCGAGGCTGTGGCGGAGATCCCCGCGAAGAGTTTAACGGCGATGATCGCCCGTACCATGTTTGCGATCTCGATGGAAGAGAGCCGTTTTACTTTGAATGGCGCGCTGCTGTTGATGGGCGATACGGGTTTGACGATGGTTGCTACGGATGGTCACAGGCTGGCTTATGTGCATCGCGATGCACCGGCCGGTTCGAATGGCCACATAGCGTACCGGGCTCTCGTGCCGCGCAAAGCGATGGGTGAGATTACCAAGCTGACGGACGATGGCGGTACCGACAAAGTACGCTTCGCAGGCGACGATAATCATCTGTTCTTCGAGTTCGGGCCGCGTCTGCTGATCACACGCAAGCTGACCGGAAATTTTCCCGACTACGAGCGCGTGCTGCCAGTCGAGAACACGCACATCGCACGGTTGATCAAGGAAGAAGTGAAGGGCGCCATTGAACGCGTGGCGCAGTTTGCGGAGGAGCGGTCGAAAGCCATTCGCGTGCAATTCACCGCGGGCGAAATTAAGGTTTTCTCGTCTGCGCTCGAGACGGGGGAATCGGAAGAGAGCGTTCCGAGCGAGTATTCGGGTCCCGATTTTGAAATTGGTTTTAACGCGCAGTACCTGCTCGATTTTCTGCGCGCGGTTCCCCAGGCGCACGTTTCCTTCTCGCTGAAGGATCAGAAGAGCGCCGGTGAGCTTCAGCCCGCCGACGACCCGGTGGAGGGCGCGGAGCAGGAGCAGTACAGATATGTCGTGATGCCGATGCGCATCTGACGGGAAGTCCAGAACGAACACACTCTATGGCAAATGATTTTCTGACGCCCGTATCTCCGCAGCAGCCGCCCGAAGAATACAATTCGAGTTCCATCAAAGTGCTGGAAGGCCTCGAAGCCGTGCGCAAAAGGCCGGCGATGTATATCGGGTCGACGCGAGAAGAAGGGCTGCATCACCTGGTTTACGAGGTGGTGGACAATTCGGTGGACGAAGCGCTGGCGGGATACTGTACCGAGGTCAATGTGATTATCCACATCGACGACTCGATTACGGTGACGGATAATGGCCGCGGCATTCCGGTGGACATTCACAAGGAAGAGGGCATCTCGGCCGCGGAAGTGGTTTTGACCAAGCTGCATGCGGGCGGAAAATTCGATTCCAACAGCTACAAAGTTTCGGGCGGTTTGCACGGCGTCGGCGTGAGTTGCGTGAACGCACTGGCGGAGAAGCTGGAGCTCGAGATCTGGCGCGAAGGTTTCACGTGGCAGCAGGAGTATTCGAAGGGCGTTCCGAAGAAGCCTCTGGAGCGCACCGGTAAAGCGGGGCGCAAGACCGGGACGAAGATAACGTTTCTGCCCGACCCCACGGTGATGGAGGCGAGCAAGTTCAATTACGACACCTTAGCTCAGCGCCTGCGGCAGATGGCGTTTCTGAATAAGGGCTTGAAGATCACGCTGCGCGACGAGCGCGTGGAGCCGGAGAAGCAGGACGTTTTTCTCTACAACGGCGGCATTGCGGAGTTCATCAAGCATCTGAACCGCGGCAAGTCCGTGCTGCACGAAAACCCTATTTACATCGAAGGCGAGAAGCCGGGGCCGAGCGGGACGGTAGGGATCGAGATCGCTCTGCAGTATAACGACGGCTATGCGGAGACGCTGTTCAGCTTCGCCAATAACATCAACACGGTGGATGGCGGCACGCATCTGAGCGGCTTCCGCAGCGCTCTCACGCGCACCATTAATTATTTCGGACAGCAGGCGGGTCTCTTCAAAGACGTGAAGGAGAACCTGACCGGCGACGACGTCCGCGAAGGTCTGACGGCGGTGATCAGCGTGAAGGTTCCGCAGCCGCAGTTCGAAGGGCAGACCAAGGGCAAACTCAACAGCGATATTGCCGGCCAGGTGACGCAGTTCGTCAACGACAAGCTGGGGGAGTTCTTCGAGAAGAACCCCGCGGTGATGAAAAAAATCGTCTCCAAGGCGATTGACGCGGCGCGTGCACGCGAGGCAGCCAGAAAGGCGCGGGATCTGACGCGGCGCAAAGGGGTGCTCGATTCGGGCGGACTTCCCGGCAAGCTGGCCGATTGCCAGGAGCGCGATCCGGAGAAGTGCGAACTGTTTCTGGTGGAGGGCGAGTCGGCCGGCGGGACGGCCAAGCAGGGGCGCGACCGGCGCTTTCAGGCCATCCTTCCACTGAAGGGGAAAATTCTCAACGTGGAGAAAGCCCGCTATGATCGCATGCTGGGCCACGAAGAAATTCGCGCGCTGATCACGGCCATGGGCACGGGCATCGGCAAGGACGATTTCGACGCGTCGAAGCTGCGCTACGGCAAGATCATCATCATGACGGACGCCGATGTGGATGGCTCGCACATCCGCACGCTGCTGCTGACCTTCTTCTTCCGGCATATGCAGGAGCTGATCGACAAGCAGCATGTGTATATCGCGCAGCCGCCGCTCTACCGCATCAAGCGCGGCAAGAGCGAGAAGTACATCAAGAACGAGACTGAGTTTACGCGCGAGATTATGCGCCGGGCTACGGAGAATCTGACGGTCGAGTTTGGCGGCAACGGGTCGAAGGGGAGCGTGGATGGCGGTGAGCTGCGCGCCTTCCTGATGAACCTCGACGAATTCCAGCAGATGTCGCATAAGCTGGAGCGCAGGCTGCGGGATTCGCGCGTAGTGGAGGCGCTCTCGGATGCCAGTTTGCTGGCCGATACCAAGGCGGATTTCGGGGTGCGGGAGAATGTGGAGGCGATCGCGGCGGCGCTGAAGAAGGCGGGTGTCGATGCGGGGATTCAGGCCGACGAAGAGCACTCGGCTTTTTCGGTTACGTATCACGATTCGACCAATGCGCTGCGGCGGATCAATATCGAGACTTCGCATCAGCCGGAGTATCGGAAGTTCCGCGTGCTGGCGAAGCAGATTGCCAAGGTGAACGCTCCGCCGTTTACGGTGACACGGAATGAGCACAAGGATGTGTTGGCGAATTGGCGGGATTTGCTGGAGCATGTGAAGGTTGAGGGCAAGCGCGATGCCTCGGTGCAGCGGTATAAAGGGCTGGGCGAGATGAATGCCGAGCAGTTGGCGGATACTACGATGAATCCGGAGAAGCGCACTTTGCTTAGTGTGCGTTTGGAGGATCTGGTCGCGACCGATTTGATTTTCACTACTTTGATGGGTGAGGATGTGGAGAATCGGCGGCGGTTCATTGAAGACAACGCGCTCGACGTTAAGAATCTGGACGTGTAGTGCCACAGAGAGATGGACAGGCGGAAGCGCCTATCCCACATTTCGGGTGGGTTTGGATTCCTGCGGCGGCCGCGGTTGCCTGCGTGGTGTTTCTTAGTCTGGAACTGGCGGCTCACGATCAATTGGTGAGGTCTACGCCGTTTCCTCCCAAGCCGTTTGTTCCTCCACCGGCGCAAAGGTATGTGGAGCCCGTGCCGGTGGAGATCCCCGCGCCGCCCATGCTGACTCCAGCGCCGATGCCGCCGCCCATTATTCCCTGAGCTCGTAGACTTTCAATTTGGTTCCGCCCTCCATGACCAGCAGGAAGTCGCGGGCATTCAGGGAGGCGAGTCTTGAATTCAGGCTGTCGTGGTTGGTTTCGTTGATGGTTCCGACTGTGCTTCCGGTTTTCACGGATTGGATGTTCACGTGGATGTCCGTCACTACCGGATTGTCCAGCAGGTTGTGATGGAAGTTCTGGGCATATTCGAGTTTGAAGCGGCCGTCCTGAGTCACTTGACCGGAGCCGTCAGAAGGTCGTATCCGAGAAAATCCACGCGAGTCGACCAGCCTATTCAGGTATCGGTCGCATTTACTGTCGCTGAGCTGACATTGGTCCGCAATCGCTAATGAAGGCAGGTCGAGCAGGATCAGCCTCTCATCGTTTCCAATGGCCTGATGTGGCGCCGAGGCAATTGAGCCAGCGTGAGCAGGTTTCACCATCGGTCTCGCCCCTCCAGTGTTCTGGGACGTCAATGCGATTAAAGCCAGATGCTGCGCGCCATCGAGATAAAAGGACCGAATCTCGCCCGGATCGGCGGGAGCGTGGGTTGTCGTGACCACCACGAATTGTTGAAGGTTCACTACGGAAATGAGGTCATCCGAGGCCATTTTCTGATTGCGGTTCCAGCTCCCGGATGCAATGCAGATGGCAAAATGTCCATCCGAAGTGACAAAAAGGTCGGCGTAAACCGGTGGTATTGCGCCCTGCAGATCGGTGCGTGTCCAGCCTGGCACATCGATGGTTTGCTCCGTCGGCGTTTTGTCCAGCCAGTTACGGACACGAGTCAACAGCCATTTGCCGTCGGGCTTGGCTACGAACGAAAGCACGTCCTGCGCAGGCGTGATCGCCATAGCGAAGACACTATTCCGATCCCGCGGGGTGTGGAGGTTGTATTCCCGGACCTGCGCCACTTGTGCGTTAAGGAGTGGTCCAGCCAAAAAAATCGTCCCCAAAACCAGCCGCAAATGCATGAAGATATTATGCCGTACGGTTTTGGAAAGACATGTGCAGGCAAGTACACTTGACTCCTGGTACAATCGAAAGCGTGCTGAGTCTCCACGAAGAGATCCAGTTTCGGGACGCGGTACGCGCGCGTCCGGAAATTGAACATTTGGAAAAACTGCCTTTGCCAGCGCTGCGCGTGGTGAAAGCGCTTCTCCCATTACTTCCGAATCCCGACGACTCAGTCCATTTCCTCAACCGTCTGATGGAGGAAGCGCCTGATCGCGCCTTCCGGTTTTGGCAGGATCCGACGGCCCTCCGCTATGCTCTGACGATCTTTTCCTACAGCCATTTTCTTTCAGATGCAGTGCTTCGTTATCCCGATTGGCTGCTGGAAATCGCCGCCGCACGCGATCTGCACCGCGGGTTTCTGCCGGAAGAATATGAAGAGCGGCTGGTGGCTTCTCTGCCGGCGGATGGGTTGCCGCGCCCGGTGGATCTGGCGCTGTTCCGGCGCCGCCAGATCCTGCGTATTGTGCTGCGCGATATTCTGCGCTTCGCCGATGTTTCGGAGACCGCCGAGGATTTATCGAACCTTGCCGACGCCATTCTGAATGTGACGTGGCGGGCGATTCGGCGCGAGCTTTCGCGTGAGCCGGGCAGTCCGCGCGACAACGCATTTTCGGTGATCGCGCTGGGGAAGCTGGGCGGCAAAGAACTCAACTACAGTTCCGATATCGATCTGCTGTTTGTTTATTCGGGAGATGGCATCACTCCGGCGGGGTGCGCGACCACCAAGGAATTTTTCAAGCGCGCGGCCAACATGATGACCGAGATGCTCTCGACGTACACTCCAGAGGGCATGTGTTACCGGGTGGATCTGCGGCTGCGGCCGGATGGAAGCTTGGGGGAAGTTTGCCAATCGCTCGAGGGCGCGAAGCAGTATTACGCGACGCGCGGACGCGATTGGGAATTGCAGATGCTGATCAAGGCGCGTGTGGCGGCGGGCGATGCGCGGCCCGGACGCGAACTGCTGGAATTCGTCGAACCCTTGATTTACAAGACCACCACGGACTTCAGCACAGTGGAAGCGGTTTCGGAAACGCGGGCGCGCATTCATGAGAAGCAGGCGCGACGGGAGAGACACGCACGGCCCGGCAAGCGCAACACCGTCGACGTGAAACTGGCCAAGGGCGGGATTCGGGATATCGAATTTCTGGTGCAATGTCTGCAGCGGCTGCACGGCGGGCGCGAACCCTGGGTGCGGCATGGCGGCACGCTGCTGGCGCTCTCGCGTTTGCACGATAAGGAATGGCTCTCGAGTTCGGAATATTCGCGGCTGGCTTCGGCATACCAATTCATGCGCAATCTGGAACATCGTCTGCAGTTCGACGACGACCGCCAGATCCATGCGCTGCCGCGCGATAAAGATCAGCTGGATTTGCTGGCGCAGAAGATGCCGCAGTCGCTTACGGGGGGGTTGGTCGGTTTGCCGTCCGCGGGCACGCTCGAGAGGGAATTGGACCGCCATTTTTCGGGAGTGCAGGATCTCTACGATCGCGTGATCCACTCGCAGCGGCCCATTTTTTACAGCCTTCCTGAGGTTGCCATAGCGCTGCCCGAGTTGGAGACGCCCGAGGAGACGCCGGTCGAAGTTGCGGAAACGCCCGAGCGCGGCGAATTTCCGTCGGTGAATTTAAAGCGCTATCTGGATCTGCGCGCGCCCGCGTTATGCCGGCTGGTTTCTAATGGAGGGATACAGCGCAACCAGGACAACATGGAGTCGTTCCTCGACAAGGTTCTCGAGAATTCAGAATGGCTCCGCATGCTCGAGGATAACGACGAACTGGCGCGCGGGATTATCGATATCTTCGAGCACAGCCAATATCTGGCGGATCAACTGGTGCGGCATCCGGATTTGATTTATCAGGTCGAGCAGGCCTGTTGCAATCCGCGGCAGGGGCGTACGGGCTTCGATGCACCGCGCGAGCCGGTGGAGCTGCGCCGGTTCTTTCGCGAGCAGATGGTGCGTATTCAGGCCGACAGCATTTACCACCGCGTATCCGTATTCAGGACTTTGAAGCGCACTTCGGATCTGGCGGGGTCGGTGGTGGCGGCGGCTTACGATATCGCGCTGGCGGACGCGCTGGCCACGGCTCCTCCGGCGAGCGGCGATTACAGACCTTCGAATCAACTGACGGTGGTGGCGCTGGGGCGGCTGGGCATGCGGGAATTCGATCTGGCTTCGGACGCCGATCTCGTCTTCGTGATTCCCGAGGCCGATGCCTCTGAGACGCTGTTCTGGACCGGCGTCGCTGAGCGGCTGATTAACGTGATCAGTTCGTATACCGGCGATGGGGTGGTTTTTACGATCGATACGCGGCTGCGTCCCAATGGGCGAGAAGGCGCGCTGGTGCAGACGGAGGGCGCGTATAAAGAATATTTCGCGCTGCACGCCGAGGCCTGGGAGGGGATTGCCTACATGAAGGCGCGCGGCGTGGCGGGCGATGTGGAGCGCGCCACGGCGTTTCTCAACGAGCTGCAGCAGATCGACTGGCGCCGGTATGGGCAGAGCGGGCGGTCGCGGACGGAACTGGCGCATATGCGGTCGCGCCTCGAGCGGGAGCAGGGTGGGCGCAATCCTTTAAAAGCCGGGCCGGGTGGTTATTACGACATCGATTTCGTGCTGATGTATCTGCGGCTGCGCGGCGCGGGGCTGTTCTTCAAGGTGCTGAATACGCCGGCGCGCATCGAGATCATCGAGAAGATGGGGCACATCGACCGGGTGGATGCGGAATTCCTGACGAATGCTGCCACGTTTTACCGGGCCATCGATCATGGGATGCGGGTGTCGACCGGCCAGGCGGAAGGACGTTTGCCTACCAATGCGGCGCAGATTGCGGTTTTGAGCGAGTTGGTGGGGCGGTGGGCGCCGGCGGGGATGCTCGATGGGACGCTCGAGACGGTGACGAAACGGGTACGGCGGGATACGCGGGCGTTCTTTCAGCGGATTTTCGGGTCGGCGTAGGGGACCCGATGGACAGGCGGAAGCGCCTACCCCACATTGGCATTGTGGTAATCTGTGGGTTTCCATCCTTAAGGAGTCCTGATAGATATGTTTCGCTCTTTCGCAATCCGTGCGGCCCTGCTTTGCCTCGCGGTTGCACCTTTTGCCTCGGTGGCATCCGCGCAGTTGAAAGTCGGCGTCGTCGACACCCAGAAAGCACTGGCCGAATCCGACGACCTGAAGAAGCAGGGGGCGGCGGTGGAAGCCAAGTACAAGCCGCGGCAGGACGAGATCAATAAATTGCAGGCGGATCTTCAGTCCATCGAGCAGCAGTTGAACAGCGGGAAGTTGAATCAGCAGGCGGCGGCCGATCTGCAGTCGCAGGGGACGCGCAAGCAGCGCGATCTGCAACGGCTGTCGGACGATCTACAGCAGGATTTCGAGCGCGACCGGCAGGAGATTCTGGGCAAGGCGGCGCAGAAGATGCGCGACGTGATCACCAAAGTCGCCGAAGAAAAAGGCATGGACCTGGTGGTGGATGCGGGGCAATCGCTCTACTTCAAACCGGCGCTTGAAATCACTACGGACGTGATCGCGGCTTACAACAAAGCCTATCCCGCGAAGTAAGGCCCAACCAAAAGAAGCGGTCTGGTAAAACAGAATCAGACGCGTATGGCGGGCTATCTGGATCATTACGGCGCGGGTGAAGAGCGGCGTAACACGATCATAATCCGCAGCATCGTTATTACACTTTCCTTAGTTGTCCTCGGCGCTCTCAGCTGGTATCTTTTGAAGAACCATCATCAGGAAGGCGTCGTTAAAGCCTTCGTGAATGCGGTGCGGCGCGGCGATTATCAAAGCGCGTACCAAATCTGGGGATGCACGCCCGCGACGCCGTGCAAAGGCTACGATTACGACAAATTTGTGGGCGACTGGGGCCCGAAGAACGACGCTCCGGATCCCAAAGTTCTGGGCATCACCGACAGCGAATCGTGCAATACGGGCGTGCTGCTGACGGTGGAAGTAAACCCTTCGCGCACCGAGAAACTCTGGGTAGAGAAGAGTGGCGATGCCATCAGCTACGCGCCCTACCCGATCTGCCCGCACAAGAATCCGTGGGCGATCATGCTGCACCGCACTATCGGCAAGTTGAGAAAACCACTGTTGAAATAGACTAAATAGGTGACCAAATGAGCACGACCATCGTTCCCACCCCAGCCGCAGGACTAGAAGGCGTCGTCGCCGGCGAATCGGAAATTTGTTACATAGACGGATACGCGGGCATCCTGAGCTACCGCGGCTATAACATCCATATCCTGGCTAAGAACGCCACCTTCGAAGAAGTGATCTGGCTTCTTTGGAAGGGCTCGCTGCCGAAGCAGGAGGAACTGGCCGGCCTGAAAGCGGATCTGTTCGCGCATGCGGCGATTCCGGCACAGGTGGAAGAATTTCTCAAGTCCAATCTGAAGGCAGCGCCGATGGACGTGCTGCGGACGGCTGTCTCCATGCTCAGCCTTTACGATCCGCATGCCAAAGATATGACACCCGCGGCTAATCAACTGAAGGCCACCGAGTTGATGGCGCAGACTTCGACCATCGTGAGCTCGTTCGGCCGTCTGCGCACGGGACAGCCTGTCCTGGCGCCCGATCCGGGATTGAGTTTTGCGGGGAATTTTCTGTATTGCCTGACGGGCAAGAAGCCGGACGAAATCATGGAGCACACGTTCGATGTGGCGCTGGTGCTGCATGCCGAACATGAATTGAACGCGTCGACATTTGCGGCGCGGGTTACGGCGGCTACGCTTTCGGATATTTATTCGTCGGTAACTTCGGCGATCGGCGCTTTGAAGGGACCGCTGCATGGCGGCGCCAACGAGGATGTGATCAAGATGCTGCTGGAAGTGGGCACGTCGGACAAGGCTGTGGCGCGGGTGCATGAGATGTTCGCGCAGAAGATCAAGATGCCGGGCTTCGGGCACCGCGTTTACCGGACGGAAGATCCGCGCGCCACGCACCTGCGGCATATGTCGGAAGCGCTGGGCAAGAGCACGGGACATGAGGATCTGTATCTGATGTCGAGCAAGGTCGAAGAGACGGTGAAGGGCGAGAAGAAGCTGAATCCGAACGTGGATTTCTATTCCGCTTCGACGTACTATTCGCTGGGGATTCCGGTGGACCTGTTTACGCCGGTGTTCGCGGTGAGCCGCATGTCGGGGTGGACGGCGCACATTCTGGAGCAGTATCACAATAACCGCTTGATCCGGCCGCGCGCCGAATACAAGGGCAATCCCGACGGCATGCCGTGGGTGCCGATGGCCGAGCGCTGAAGTGGACGAGCGCGCGTATTACTCGGAGTCGAAGGCTACGAAGCCGCAGACGCTGAACTGTCCGTTCTGCCGGACGCAGGATACTTACGATTTGAATTATATTGTGCGGACGAAGAAGGATCGGCTGCCGGGCGGGGCGGACGATCGGGATCGGGCGAAGTTTGCCAAGGCGCAGAGTTATATGCTGCTGCTGGATTTGCAGACGATGTGCAAGAATTTGCGGTGCCGGAAGCGGTTCGATATTTCGGGGGTTAAGACGGTCGCGTTTTTATAGGGGGGGTGGCAGGATGCGAAGAGTTATTCGTGGCTGCCTGATCCTGCTTGCGTCCGTATTGGCATTCTGCACTTACGGCCTGTCTCAAATTCGAATGCACGATTCGGAAGTCGGACCCTCCGGAGCGTTGATTACTGGCCGATTGGGGCTTTGGCATTCGGCGCCGTCTGGTGTGCGGCGATAGCCTGGCGACTTCGCCCCGGACGGGCAAAGGTACCTCCCGAGCGCGGGAGAAAAGTTGAATTTTCGCGGCTTGAGGAGCCGATTACTACCAACCGGTCGCAGGTTGGCAACCGGTTGACCCACCGCTCTTCAATCTCTACAAAACACGGGTGGGATTACGGGGTCACAACTGCGAGCTCTGGAAACACGTTAAAATCGTCTGCGTTGAACGTGTAAATTCGCTGAATCCCGTTCGCCTGCATGGTCGCGACGATCTGCAGATCGAATACGTCTCCGCCGGTTACCGGGTGGCGCTGCAGCAGTTGCATCCAGCCCGCGACGGCGCGGGCCGGGGTCGGCAACACATACAGACCGGGAAGGGCCAGCATCGCTGAAATGATACTCAGCGCTTGCGCTGAGGAGGAGACCACCCTGACCCGTCGCGGGTTGGTGACGATTGAATAAAATTCGCAGAGTATTTGCGACGTCACGTAGAGCGTTACCGAAGGGTCGCTGGCCGCGTCCAGCAAAGTGCGCGAGGCTGTGTGCTGCGGGGCGTCGGCATCTACCGCATAGGTCAGAACGTTTGCGTCCAGTAACCCTGGATCAACGGACATCGTCGTAGATGTCGCGCCGGCGGAGCGGGCCGATCGCTCCGAGATGCAGGATTGGCACCTTGGGGATTGTTGAGCCGTTGCCGGCGACGACACGGGCCGCCGCGCCGCGTTCGCTCATGAGCCGTTCGAGCAATGCGTCCACGGAAACGCCTTGTCTCCGCGCTTCGTCGGCGAGTCGGGCTTCGGTTTCGTTTGAAATGTCGATACTCATGGAGCTGCTCCTTCCTTCAGGTTACGACATTGGGTGAAGGGAAAAACAATACGCCCGCCCTTCAAGCCTGCTCCGGCGGGCGGGCGCACGTTGTCGTGGGGGCACGTCGTCCGGGCTGAAAGGACAATCTTTTTCCAAGCAATCAGGATATCCGACGCGCGTCAGAGGGCCGATTGCCAATCGGCCGGACCCAGAGGGTACCCCTACCAACCTGCCCCACGCGGCGAAGGGTTAACCGGCGCGATCGGCGAAAGCGTTGAGGAGTTCGCCCCAGCCCATGGCACCGTCGACGGCCGTGCGCATGGCTTCCCAACCTGCTCCGTGGCGCTCGAAGTGGCGATGTTCGAGATCGACCCGCGTGGAACCGTCGGGCTGAGGGGTGAAGCGGACCTCCACCTCGCTTGTCCTCGCGAGGTCCGGCTCAAACTGCCATTGCGGACTGATCCGCCACGCTATGACCAAGCGAACGGGCGGTTCCCATACGAGGATCTGGCCCCAATCGCATTCGGTATCGTCGGTCTGTTCCGTATACAGGCGGCCGCCCACGCGCCCTTCGATGATGGCCTTCTTCATAGGGGCCTTGCCGATGTGATGCTCGCGCGGCCACCATGTATCGAAGCCTTCGGTGAACACCTGAAACGCGTGCGCGGCATCGGTCTTCACCGTGACGCTCTTGCGCACGGGCGTGTCTGTAACGGGGTTGATAGTGCTCGTCATCCTTTTTTTTCCTCTGCTTTCTTTTTAAATGCATTGAGCGCGACACTCCAGAACTGGTCGAAGTAGTCGCGCAGGGATTCGAATCCTTGCGGATTCAGTTGGTACAGGCGCCGGGTTCCGCTGGCGCTGTCCACCACGAGGTTGGCCTCTTTGAGAATGCGTAAGTGCTGCGAGATGGCGGGGCGGGAAACCGGAAAATCGCGGGCGAGGTTGCCCACCGATACGGGGCCGTCGAGAAGTCGGGCCAGAATGGCTCGTCTGGTCGAATCGCCCAGCGCGTCGAGCTTCACCTCTTGGTAAAGATTCACTTACCGTAAGTTATAACTTACCAGCGGGGATGTCAAGTCGCGCGTCGGCAGGCCGATTGCCAATCGGCCGCAGATTGACAATCTGCCCCACGTGGATCGCGCAGTTGTGTCGGGCAGATGAGGAAATATGGGGGTTGCGAGTGGTACAATCTGCTGGCATCTATACTTAAATGACTAGCTGGTAAGCCGTGCTGGATTTTATTCTTGTTCGCGCTATATTCGTTCTGATCTTCGGCGTCACTGCCGCCTACTTTCGTCCGGCGGATACACCGTTGTGGGTGGGCGCAGGCGAGGGGGTGGCGATTGCGGGAATTGCCATTTTTCTTGAGACCCGCATCGCGCGCGTCAGCCTGAAGCGGCTGATCGGGGCGGCTATCGGGATGCTCGCCGGGCTGGTTTGCTCCGCACTCGTGAGCCTGGTGCTGGGGCGGCTGGGCGCCGAATCTTCGCACGTGCTGCATTTCGCCCAGGTGATCTGCCTGCTGCTTTTGGTCTACATCGGCGGGGTTACGGGCGCGGCTAAGGGCGAGCTGCTGAATTTGAATGCGTTCGGTGGACTGTTTGGGACGGAAACAGACATCCGGCGCAGCCACAAAATTCTGGACACCAGCGTGATTATCGACGGCCGCATCGCCGATATTGCGGACACGGGTTTTCTGGATGGCGTGCTGGTGATTCCGCAGTTCGTTCTGCATGAACTTCAGATGGTGGCAGATTCGGCGGATTCGATGAAGCGCAATCGGGGGCGGCGCGGGCTCGACGTGCTGCAGCGTATCCAGAAGATGGGCAATATTAAAGTCCAAATCGTGCCGGAGGATTTTCCGGAAGTGCGCGAAGTGGATATGAAGCTGATTGAGTTGGCTAAAGTGTACGACTGCAAGATCATCACCAACGACTTCAATCTCAACAAGGTTGCGCATGTGCGCGGGGTGGAAGTGCTGAACATCAACGAACTGGCGAATTCGCTGAAGCCGATCGTGCTGCCGGGCGAGCTGATGCGCGTGTTCATCCTTAAAGAAGGCAAAGAATACAACCAAGGCGTGGCTTATCTGGACGACGGGACCATGGTGGTGGTGGACAACGCGCGGCGCATGATTTCGAAGACCATCGATATTTCGGTGACCAGCGTGCTGCAGACTACGGCCGGAAAGATGATTTTCGGCAAGTTCGACGAGCGCGCACAGGCCGCCGCGGCGGTGGAACGTCCCGTACAGCAGGTGTCACAGCAGGTAAACCAGCCGGTGGAACGCGCGGACCGTCCGCCGCGTCGGGAACAGGCAGTCGGAGAAGGCTAAGAACGTGAAAGTCGCTGTGATTCTTCCCGCAGCCGGGCTGGGCACCCGGATGCAAAAGGGAAATCCCCCAACGTCCGCCGAGACTACGGGCACGAGCCGCAAGCAGTTCATGTTGCTCGAGGGTGCGCCGATCCTGGTGCATACGGTTCGCAAGTTCGTAGCGTCGCCGCTGGTGCACGACATTGTGGTGGCGGTGCGCGAGGACGATATCGCGTGGGTTGCGGATATGCTGCATCCGGAATGCCGCAGCCTGCTGGGAGACCTGCGCGTGGTGGCGGGTGGTGATACGCGGCAGCAGTCGGTGGAGAATGCGATGGCGGCGCTCGATGGCGATACGGATCTGGTGGCGGTCCACGACGCGGTGCGGCCGTTCATCGATCTGGATACGATTCGGAGGGTGGTGGAAGAGGCGCAGGCCACCGGCGCGGCGATTGTGGGAATCGTTCCGGTGGATACGGTGAAACAGGTAAGCGGCGCCCAGGCGGGCGGGGCCAAGGTGCGGTCGACCATTTCGCGCGAGCGGCTGATTCTGGCGCAGACTCCGCAGGTGTTTCGCTTCGATATATTGCAGCGGGCGTTTGCGGCGGCGCGGCAGGATAACTTCGCGAGCACGGACGAATCGAGCCTGGTGGAGCGGCTGGATCAGGTGGAGATCAGCGTGGTGCTGGGGAGCGATCGCAATATCAAGATCACGCGGCCGAGCGATATGGATCTGGCGCGGCTGTTCTTCGAGCACGAGGCTGTGCGCCGTTGAGCGTTTCATGATGCACTGCCGTATTGGGCAGGGTTGGGACGTTCACCGGATTGTGGGGGGCCGTCCCTTGATCCTGGGGGGCGTGACGATTCCCTGCGAGTTTGGTCTGGAGGGGCATTCGGATGCGGACGTTTTGTCGCACGCGATTACGGATGCGATTCTGGGGGCGATTGCGGCGGGCGATATCGGCATGCACTTTCCCGATACGGATGTGCGGTGGAAGGGCGCGGGCAGTTTGCAGTTTCTCCGGCACGCTTGCGATTTGGCTGGGGCGGCGGGATTCAGCGTAGGCAATGTGGATTCGACGGTGATACTGGAGCGTCCTAAGCTGAAGGATTTCCGGATGGCGATTCGGGAGTCTTTGGCGCGGACGATGGGGCTGGCGCTCGAGGAGGTATCGGTGAAATTCAAGACTGCGGAGCGAGTCGGGCCGGTGGGCGAGGGGCGTTCGGCGGAAGCTCAGGCGGTGGTTTGTTTGATTAGAAGTTGATTTACTTGACCAGTTCCAAGCCTCCCAGAATTCCTCGGGTCGGGAGGGCTACTCCCTGGATCTCCTGATAGATTGTGCTGGTGATGTTGGTCAGTTGCAGGAATGGCCTGACGTGCCCTTGCGTGTAGCCGGCTGAGGCGTCCCACACCGCGTAGGGATTTTGTCCCTGGCGATTGGCGATTCCTATTCTGGTGCGGGCGACGATTCCTTTCGCCACGGTTCCTCTCCATTCCACGACTCCGCTTTGGATCGGATAGTTGAAGGCGTATTTGCTCATGAGCACCTGGCTGTTGGCGTCCAATCCGTCGATGCCGGAGAAGCTTAGCGCGATGTGCTGTCCGGCGCGGGGCTCGTAAATGAGTGAAGACTCCACGCCGGTGAAGTGCAGCTTGTCGAAATTAGTGGCTTGCCAGATGTCGTTCATGTTGGCGCGCACGTAATCGATCCCATTCGTGACGCGGCGCTCATATACCGTCACCGAGGCGTGCAGATTGGGGCGGATATAGGCATCGACTCCTCCCTCATAACTGGTGGCACTCTCGGGCTTGAGGTTGGGATTTCCCAGGTCGGATGGATCCGAATAATAGAGATCGGTGAAGCTGGGTAGGCGGAAGGCGCGGCTGGCGGAAGCGCGCAGTTTGAAGCGCGACGAGAGCCAGGCAGCTCCGCTGAGCGATGGGCTGGTGGCTACCTGCCCCGATCCGTAAACCTCTTCGCGAATCCCGACCGACAGCGAATAGCGCCGCAGCGAACGAATGTCATAGAGCACATAACCGCTGCCACGCGTGCGGCTGTGGAGGCCGAGGTTGGTGCTGTTAATCGATTCGTTCAGGCCTTCGACACCGTAGCTCAGGACCGCGTGCCAAGGGAGATTATCGTGGCGGCGCAGATCGCCCTGCCAGGTATCGAGCAGGTGCCGGTTGGTGTAAACCTGCGGATCATCGCGGAATAAAACGAAGAGATCGGTGTGGCGGCGGTAATCGAAACTGGCTTCGGTGTTGTCGCCGAGATCCTGATGCACGGAGGCGAACCAGGTTTTGATGCGCTCCCAAGCAGGGTACGGACCATAGAATTGATCGGCTCCGTAGGGCCGGTCGCTATAGGCGAAGATCAGGCTGGTGGCGCCGGGCTTCCACTTGAGGCCCGTCATGGAAGTGAGCGCGAGGTTGCGGTAATCGCGATCCGGCATGAAGCCGTCGGAGAAGTCGCGCGCCACGCCGAGCTCTTCGGAAACGTTGTGTGTGCCGAGGGAGGCGATGCCGTGTTCTTCGTTGGTGCCGAAATTTCCGAGGCCGCCTATGATCCGGAGATCGGGCGTTTCGAGCGGCTGGGTGCGCACGTTGACGACGCCGCCGATGGCATCGGAACCGTAGAGAGTGGAGCCCGCGCCTTTGAGCGCTTCGACACTGGAAATCATTTCGAAGGGGATGGGCAGGTCCAGATTGAAATGGCCGGTCTGGGCGTCGTTGATGCGAATGCCGTTGAGGAGCACGAGGGTCTGGCCGAAGGTGCCGCCGCGGATGGAGAGATCGGCCATGAAGCCGCCGGGAGCGCGCTCCTGCACGTCGAGCGAGGGATCGAGGTCGAGGAGATCGAACCAGGAGTCGTACAGCGGGCGCTGATTCTCGGGGAGGGGGAGAACCGTGACGTCGCGGTCGGCCTCTTCGAGCGGGATAGGTTGGGCGGCGCCGGTGACGACTATACTTTCATGTTGAGGCGGCGGAGGTGGAGTTTGCTGTGCACAAAGTAAGGGCGCGGCTATAGCCAAAATGGTCCAGAATTTCATGGGAACTTCCAAACTAGCACTGGTGGATGTGTGGACGGTAGCGCTTGATTTGGCCCGACCTTTGTGGCTCACGGAGGAGGAGAGCAGCCGGGCTGCGCGGTTCCGATTCGAGCGCGACAGGTTGCGGTGGGGGAATGCGCGATCGGCGTTGCGCGCGGTGCTGGGCGGGGAGTTGGGCGTGGCTCCGTTGGATGTGCAGTTCACCTTCGGCCCACATGGCAAACCGGCGGTGGTGGGCGTGGAATTCAATATTTCGCATTCGCGCGAGTGGGCGATGATTGCCGTGGCTGGTGCGATTCCGGTGGGCGTCGATATCGAGGCGATTCGGGAGGATGTGGATATTGCGAAGCTGCTGGCGCGAATCGGCGAGCCGGGGTTGGTGGGATCGACGCGGGAACTGTTTCAGGCGTGGACGCGGCGGGAGGCGAAGACGAAGGCGTTGGGTCTGCCGTTGATGGAGATTCCGGGTGGTGATGTGCGGGCGGTGGATATCGGGGCTCCGGCGGGATTTGCGGCTTCGGTGGCGCTGGCGGGGTGGGAGCCGGTGGTGAAATACCTGGGCAACACTTAGGCAATGTCCGGCGCCGGACGAGGAGAGAACGTTGACTTACACGGCTCACTATACGTGGCAGGAAAGATCGGTACCACTCCCTCACGGTCGCGGCTCGGAATGGATGGTTGGGTTTAGAGCTGATCTGGGGGGTCCGGTACAATCGCAACTGTGCGCCGCATTCTGCAGGCAGTCAACATACTGATCGCGATTGCCCTGATTGCGGCGGGGGTGATTTTTTATTGGGTCTTTTATCGGGCTCTGCCGCAGACTGCGGGCACGATCCACACCCAGGTCAGCCAGCCTGTGGAGGTGCGACGCGATAATCTGGGCGTTCCTCACATCAAAGCGCAGACTCTGGAAGACGCGATTTTCGTGCAGGGTTACACGGTGGCGGAAGATCGCATGTGGCAGATGGATTCTCTGCGCCGTCTGTCGGCGGGCGAACTCTCGGAGATCGTGGGTGTGGCCGGGCTCGAATCCGACCGCGAGTCGCGCCGCTTGCGGTTGCGACGCATCGCCGAGCAGATCTATGTGAATCTCGCCGAGCCGGACAAGAAGATTTTTGCGGCTTATGCGCGGGGCGTGAATGCGTTCATCGAATCGCACCGGGGGCGCTATGGGGTGGAGTTTACTCTGCTGCAGTACGATCCGCGCCCGTGGAGCGTGGTGGACAGCATTCTGGTGGGCCTGCATATGTACCGGACGCTGACCTCCAGCTGGAGGAACAAGCTGGTCAAGGACCAGATGCTGCGCACGGGCGAGCCGGATAAGGTGAACTTTCTGTTCCCGCTGCGCAGTGGGGCGGAGATTATGCCGGGTGGGGATATGCATCCGGGATCGAACGCGTGGGCGGTGTCGGGGGCGCATTCGGCAACCGGAAAACCGCTGCTCTCGAACGATATGCACCTTGAATTCACCCTGCCGGGGATCTGGCATATGACGCATCTGGAAGCGCCGGGGCTCAATGTTTCGGGGGTGGAATTGCCGGGAGTTCCGGGCATTATCGTGGGACACAACGATCGCATCGCGTGGGGGATCACCAATCTGGGATTCGATGTGCAGGACCTCTACATCGAGAAGATGGACCTGCGCACCGGCAAGTACGTGTTCCGCAACGAAGTGGAGCAGGCGCGCGAAGAGCGGGACCTGATCGTCATCAAAGGCCGGCAGCCGGAGGAGATGGTGAACTGGGTTACGCGCCATGGGCCGGTTTTTCAACAGTCCGGAGGCAGAGCCATGACGCTGCGCTGGACGGCGGCGGACCCGCCGATTTTCACGTACGTGTTCATGGATATCGATCGCGCGCGGGACTGGGACGATTTCAAACGCGCGCTCTCGCGCTATGGCGGCCCCAGCCAGAATTTCGTCTACGCGGATGTGGATGGCAATATCGGGTATCACGCGGCGGGCAAGCTGCCGATTCGCCGCAATTACGACGGCGGTGTTCCGGTAGACGGCGCGTCGGGCGAGAACGAATGGGACGGCTACATTCCGTTCGAGGAACTACCGCAGGCGTTCAATCCAAAGAACGGCTTTATTGTAACTGCCAACCAGAATCCGTTCCCGGCGGATTTTCCTTATCGCGTGGGGGGAATTTTCGCGGCGCAGTACCGGTCGCGGCAGATCCTCGACATGCTGCTGGCGGGCGGCAATAAGCTCAGGCCCGAAGACAATCTGAAAATCCAGAAAGATGTCTACAGCGGGCTGGGTAAGTATCTGGCGCGCCAATTGGCAGCCGCGTACGACAAGCGCGGCGCCGTTAATCCGGTGTTCAACGATGCGGTCGGAATGCTGCGGTCCTGGGATGGCCAGATGGATAAAGACCGCGCGGAGCCGTTCATTGTGACGCTGGTTTACCAGTACATCCGCAAGGCGGTAGCGGAACGGGCGGCTCCGGGGAGTGGGAATTTGTACGATACGCAGGTCTCGTCGGCGGTGGTGGAGCGCATCCTGAAAGAGCGGCCACCGGGATGGTTCGACGATTACAACGAATTGCTGCTGCGCTGTTTCGCCGATGGGATGGAGGAGGGCCAGCGCATACAGGGTACCGATCCGAAGCGCTGGAGATGGGGTAAGTACGCATACGTCGAGATAGAAAATCCGATTGTGACGCGGGTGCCGTGGGTTGGAAAATATTTCAACATCGGACCCGTGGCGATGAGCGGCGCCCCGACGACTGTCAAGCAATTGAACCAGCGGTTGGGGCCTTCCGAGCGCATGGACGTGTCGGTGGGGGATTGGGACGCTTCGTTGCTCGATCTCACGATTGGCGAGTCCGGACATATAGCGTCGTGGCATTACCGGGATGAGTGGGACGCGTACTATGCGGGGCAAAGTTTCCCGATGCAGTTCGGGAAAGTGGATGTGAAGAGCACGGCGACTTTTGTGCCGGGGCAATAGGGCTGCAAAGCAGTTTGGTTAAACTGTGTTTGCTATGAATCCTTCCACTCAATATGTCGATCTTGCCATTGCCGATGGCACCTCAATGCGGGCTTATGTGGCTCGGCCGGCGGGCACTCCCCGGGCGGGATTGATGGTGTTTCAGGAAGCCTTTGGGGTGAATGCACATATCCGCGACGTGACCGAGCGCTTTGCGCGCGAAGGCTATCTGGCGATTGCCCCCGAGCTGTTCCATCGGACGGCTCCCGGACTCGAGGCGGGTTACACCGATTTCAGCGTGGTGCGGGGGCATATACAGGCGCTCACCGACGCGGGTCTGGAAGCGGATATACGCGCCGTGTGGGATTGGCTGAAGAATGGCAGCGATTTTCCGGGGCTGCCGATTTCGGCTATCGGCTACTGTATGGGCGGACGCTGCGCCTGCCTGGCGTCGATTATTCTGCCGCTCGGTTGCGGAATTTCCTATTACGGCGGGGGGATTGCTCCCAGCCCATCTTTTCCGGCACTGGTGGACCGGGTTAAGGATCTGCAGGCGCCAATGTTGTTTTTCTGGGGTGGACTCGACCAGCACATCGGTCCCGATAAGGTGCAGGTGGTGAATGCGGCTTTGCGGGAGGCGAAGAAGGCGTTCGTCAATGTGGAATTTTCGTTCGCCGACCACGGTTTCTTTTGCGATGCCCGGGCCAGTTATAACGCCGAGGCTGCTGGGGAGGCCTGGGCGCTTACGCTGGCGTTTCTGGGCCGGCATTCGTGAACGCGGAAAAGCGGAAACGCCGGCTCTGCCCTACCACGCAGTACTCTATCCCGAAAAAGCACAGGCTCGACCCGGTCATGCCTACTCTTACCCCGGAAATTGACAGGCGGAAGCGCCTGTCCCACATTAGTTGACGTGGAAGCCGTATTCGTGGAGTAGCTGGCCCTGGGAGCTGAACAGCCTGACAAAATAATCTCCGGGCGACAGACGGTGGTGGATTCTTGCTGAGAGGCCCACTCCACTCCAGACGCCGGCTCCGCTGGCATCCACCACTTCGAGACGAAAGGGCGCGCCGGTGGAGGGAGGATCGGTGAGCGTCAGATCCGTCTCACGCGCCGGCGCTACCTGCTGCATGTCGCCGCGCATGGCAGTGAGTTGCAGGGACGCGGCTGGTGCGAGCCGCGTGGCGGTGCCCGTCCAGAAGACGCCCAGCGTGAGCAGAGCCGTGGCGAAAACGGCCGGAAGTGCAAAACGGGGCAGCCGCCAGGCAGCCCAACCGCGGCGGGGTGGGTCCACATGAGTTTCGAGGTCTTCGCGCACGGTGAGTCGCAAAGGCGCCGATCCCCTCCAATCTGTCGACGCAGGAATGGCACATCAACAGATGCTCCTCAATTTGCTCCACGTCAGGGCCAGACAACCGTCCGAGGGCGTAAAGCTCCAGGCGATCCTCCGACTGATGTAATGCGGATTTAGTATCCACGAATCTCCTCTACCTATAAGAAAAGTGCGGGGTAAGGGAAAAATTCTCATTTTTACTATAAAGTTTTTTTGAAAGTCAGCCCCAAACCGGAGGCGACCCGCTTCCCGAGCTCGCCGAAACGGGCTTTAGCGCGCGATTTCAGCAGCCGGAACTGGTTATAGCTGAGGCCCATCTCCTCGCAGATCTTTTCCTGAGGCTGTTCCTCGACGTAGAAGCGGCGGAGTATTTCCCGATCGCGGCGGGAGACACCCTGCATGACGCGGCGGGCGATCTCGGCGCGCTGCCGGTTGAGGAGGGTTCGTTCGGGGTCGTCCTTCCAGTCGGTGAGGGTGAAGAGGGTGTCCTGATAATCGACCTGGGTGCGCCGCCGGGTAACAGCGGCCTCAATGGTGGCGGCGATCTGACGTTTGACGACGGTCCGGACAAAGCCCATCAGGCGGGCCGGATCGCGCAATTCGCCGTTCTGGATGGCCTGGGCGACGATGACGAAGCAATCGTGAACTTTGTCGTCGAGTTCGTCGGCGCCCAGGTTGCGGAGGAGGAAATAGCGGATTCCCTTACCGAAGATGCCGTAGAGCTCTTCCATGGCGGCGGGTTCGCCGTCATGAATCCGAGACACCAGTCGCGTCCAATCGGGTATCTGAAAGGCATCCGTTCGGTCCATCTCCGCGGTCATTGCGCCGTGTGGCCGTGTGGACCGCGGTTCCGTTAGTTGTCCTGTCATTCGATTCTGCTTAGCAAGAAATAACCGGCCCAGCGGGCAACAGGCTGTTGTCCCCGGCCACCATGGAGGACGGCGAGCTGAGCGTCCCGCAGGGCAAATGCGGCGCCGCGCAGGCGGGCTGCCCGAAGGGAGGTATAGAAATTGGTCATGAGAGATTGTGCGGCGTCGTCGGGAACGTCCCATGCGGTGGCGAGGACGGCCTGAGCGCCGGCGCCGATCCAGGCGCGGGTCAATCCCATGAGGCCCGCGCTGGGGAGAGCGTCCCCCTGGGAAGAGTGGCAGCCATCCATCACGACGAGGCTGGCGGTAACACGGCGGGCAACGATTTCCTTCGGTCCGAGGAACCCCATGGCGCCGGCGGGATCGAGGCTGAGGGCGATCACGCCGGAGCGGAAGTCGCCTGACCCCGTCACGATGTGGGTGGAGAAATGAACGATGGCGGGATCGGTGGCGAGGGCGGTCTCGACGGAGGCAAGCCGGGCATCGGCACCGATGAGTAAGCGCGGGTGGGCGGAGTTCCACGCCCGCGCGCAGGCCCGCAGCTCGGCGTTGGTATTCGGCAGGCGGGGCAGGACCGATCCGAAGGGGGCTCGTTGGCCGTGAAAGCGCGGGTCGGCAGCGTTATAAATCGGGTCGCCGATGCCGAGGAATTCTCCGTTGGCCGGGATGACGCCCGGTTGCAGCAGCAGGGCGCCTGGGATGACCTGGAGGGCCGCGCGTTCGATCAGATAAACGGGGCCGGTACGAAGGTTTTTCACTACCAATGCGCCGAACGGCAGATCGTGCAGGGGGCCATCGAGTTCGAGAAGCCAGCGATGGTGGCGCAGGTACCGGCGCGGGATGGCGCTGAAGAGGTCCTGATAAATTCTGTAGCCCAGCTCGGCGGTGGAGGCGCCTGTGCGGATAGCCTGGGAAAACAGCGTCGCCTCGGCCTGGATCTTCTTCATCGGCGGCAAGGGGAACGCGTTGACGCTCTTGCGGTCGACGGCCCAAACCCAGGAGCTGGTGTCGGTGACGTGGAAGCTGAGCAGGACGCTTTGGTCATCCAACGCCTTCCTGACATGGTCGAGCGGCGATTCAGCCGGCCGGCCGGCCGATTCAGCGGGACCCGCGGCGGCGGCTTCGATTTGTTGCAGTTCCATGCGGAGGGCCGAGGTTTGAGGGTCCAGACCTTCAAGAGATTGATACTGCGCGAGGATATTCCAATAACGTTCGGGCAACCGCGTGCGCCAGTCGCCGGCGCCGGGAACGAGGGCCTGCAGGCTCCATTGCCGGTCGCGCTCGGCAGCGTCGAAGGTTTCTCTAAGAACGGTGCGATCTCCGGGGAGAACGTTGGCATCGGCAGACTGGCGGGCAACCCGGTTTCCCGCGTCCACCAGGCCCTCCATAACGAGGCTGAGGCCGGTTTGGAGGGCGATGCGATCCTGGTCAGCCGGAACCACGTCGGCGCGCATGCGGAGGGCGATGCGGCTGGACTCGCGGAAATCGGCGAGCGCGCCATGGATGTCTCCCGCAGCGAGGCGAAAGCGGCCGCGATCGGCGTAAATCATCCATCGGGGATTAAATCCCAGGGGTGCGTCGAGGGCGGATCGATATAAGGTAGCAGCTCCGATGGAATCGCCGCGACGAGCTCTGGCATTGGCCAGGCCGCCGAGGATGTTCGCGGAAGCCGGTCAGATGCTGTGTCTCGATCAGACAGCGTCCCTCGTTGAGTGCCGATTCCGCCTCGTCCAGGTGACCCGCTCGGAGGCCATCGTTACCATATGCTCCCCAGGCGCGGATGGCACCGTCGAAATCCTTTTGCGCGAGCAGGCCGGCGATGGCCTGGCGATAAACGGGACGAGATTCATCGAAGCGGCCGAGGTCGGCGAGGGCCATGGCAAGCTGGCAGAGCAGTTTGGCTCGCATGACGGGGTCGGCGTGTCCGCCAGGTCCGTCGAGAGCCTGACGGGCGATGCGCACGGCCTCGGCCGGCTCTCCCATGCGCAGATAAAGGCTGGCGATGTTGTTGAGAGTGAAAATCAGAGGGCGCATTTTCCCGGCGGCTTCGGCGGTCCGCCTGGCCAGGGAAAAATCGTCGAGGGCCTGGCGAAATTGCATTGTTGCCACGGAACATGCGCCAGCGTCATTCCAGTTCATGGCAGCCGAGCGTTCGTCGCCGAGGGATTGGGCGAGCGCCGCCGCGCAGTGAAATAAATCGCGAGCTTCCTGGAACCTTGCGGCTGAGTAGAGACTTACGCCCTGGGCGTTCAGAAGCGCGGTTTGAGGAGAAGAGGCGACCGTTCGCGAGGAACCGGTCAGCAAGAGCGCAAACAGAGTCGAACCAATGATTGCGCCAACCGTCACCAGACTGGGCAACCGAGGCCTCTGGAGTAACTGGTGGTAGACCGAAAAACCGTACGGTCTATCACCAGTTAATATACCAGAGTAGAAGTCGCTCTCGGCGACTACCGGTAAAAAACCGGTATAGGAATACGGCAAATGCGCCCAGGTGAGCACATCAAAAAAGCGCTGGACTAGATGTCCAGGAGAAACAGGAAATTACCGACTCCCAGAATAGGATCGTTACCCATGTCAGTCTCACTTTCTTGTTTGCAGGGGCCGTGCCCTGGTTACGACCCGACAATAGCTGGGGGGAAATTCGTTTTCGCGGCGCTTTGCTGCAAGTGATTGAAAACAAGCAGAACAAAATCGTGAAATAATGGGACTGATGAAATTGGTCTGTTGTTTTCTGGCGAGCTTGGCTTTCGGAACCTTTGCTCAGAGCGCCGCTTGGGCGCAGGAGCCGAAGGTGCCGCGTCCGGCGGGCGATATCGGAATTCAGACGGGGCCGGGGCAATACATCTGGCTTAGCCAGTATGAGGGGAAGACGTGCATCCTGGCGTTCATCCTGACTACCTGTCCTCACTGCCAGTTCACGACGGGCATCCTGAACCGTATACAAAAGGACTATGCCGACCGCGGGGTCCAGGTGATCGAGTCGGCGGTGGAGCCGATGTCGTCACTGCACATCCCGGATTTTGTCAAGAAGATGGGAACGATCTTCCCCGTGGGCTACAACGAGGAAAGCTATGTGGCGAAGTTTCTGGGCCTGCCGCCGACGGCGCCGATGTTGTTCCCGTCGATTGTGATGGTCGATGCCAGGGGGGTTCTTCGCGTTCAATACGATCCGGACGATACGCGGTTGCGGAACGACACCCAGGAGAAGACTTTGCGGGAAGATCTCGACAAGACAATAAAAGAAGGGCAGACGCCGAGTAAGGCGCCTGCCCATAGGTAGTTCCT
This sequence comes from Terriglobia bacterium, assembly GCA_963719785.1. Lineage (GTDB taxonomy): Bacteria > Acidobacteriota > Terriglobia > Bryobacterales > Bryobacteraceae > BOG-234. The sequence goes on along the minus strand of CAVRCX010000007.1, from coordinate 28,917 downwards.
CGTATTTCTTATCGGTTTGTTGTCTATTGGGGTTGATTCGCCAGTTGTCCGCCCGCGGGCGCCTGGTAAGGAGCCGGTTGCGCTGCGAAGCCGTTTGAAGGTTGTTGTTGGATCTGGAGGCTGGCGCCCGTGGAGGTGATGGGCTGTCCGATGATGTCGCCGCTCACGACCATTTCCACGCGCCGGTTCTGTTGGCGTCCTTCAGCCGTGTCATTAGAGGCGACGGGGTCGGCCTTACCCATGCCAACGGCCTGGATATTCGCGGCATCGATACCATTCGACGCCAGGTAATCGCGGACCGCATCGGCGCGGCGCTGCGAAAGCGTCATATTGTATTCGTCGGAGCCGATACTGTCGGTGTGTCCTTCGACCGAAAGGCGCAGTGTGGGATAGGCAAGGAGGATGCCGGACATTTTGGCCAGCTTCTCCCTCGCGCCGGGCTTGAGCGTGGCTTGGTTGAAATCGAAGAGCACGTCCGACATGTTGACGATCAGCCCGCGGGCGGTGTCGCGAGTCTGCAGGATGGCGTTGAGTTGCTCCTTCAGGCGTTCGCGAAGGGCTTGGGCGTCTTTCTCAGCTTGTTCGCGGTCCGATATAGCGGCGGCTTTCTCCTGGGCGAGTTTGGCCTGTTCCGCTTCGGCGGCTGCGCGGGCGGCGTCGGCCTCCTGCTGGGCCTGGCGAGCCTGGGCCATAGCTAACAAGGCTTCCTGTTTCTGTTGCTGAGCGCTGGAGGCTTCGGCTTCGGCCTCGGCGCGGCGCTTCGCTTCATCGGCGGCGCGCTGGGCTTCGAGAGATGCCTGGCGCTGCGCTTCAGCTTCACGAGCGGCGGAGGCATCCTTCTCGGCCTGGGTGGCTTCTTCCTTTTCTTTTACGATGGAGATGCGACGGGCGTCTTCGGCCATCTGGGTGGCTTCACGCGCTTCGGTGTCGAGCTGCTTGATGTTCTTCGAGATGTAGAAACCGTCGGCGTTCTGCATGTCGATGGCGGCCTTCTGCATGGTGTCCGCGGCGTAGTGGTCGGCACCCTGCGCTTTGGCAATGGCAATTGCTTCGCGCGCTTCGCGCAGTTGCAGCGGGACGCGCAGGTCTGCCGTCAGCGGCGCCAGTTTGTCACCACCAATGTTGAGGGTGTATTGTCCGCGCTTCAGCAGCTCATACTTGGCGTCGACAGTCTCCATGGTTCCGGTGGTGTCGTTGCGAATGAAGTTCTCCATCACGACGACGTCGGAAGGCTGGCTGACCGAGAAGTACGGCTCCGCGGTTACAATCATGCCGAACGACTGCAGATCGGTAGTTACATACACGCCGGCATTTTTATCGTCGGGGCTTTTAAGCTCCACTTCGCCGAGGCGTTCGGCACGCCCTTCGGGAGTGATGGCCCACAGCACATAGGTCAGATACTCCGGCCCGAATTGAGCGGGATTCGAGAGATGGTCGAAATGCAGTGAAATCCTGGTGGCGCCTGTGTTGGGGGTTACAGTGGCTTCGCCGCGTGCGTCGGGCATGAGAGCGGTACCACGAAAATCGATATGCGTTGTTCCCTGGCGGTGATGATAGTTGACCGCCGTGATTGACCTTGAAGTGACGTCCACGCGAAAGATGGGCTCCGCGCCGTTGGGCATCGGAGTCACGTTGGTTTGAACGGGATTGGGGGCCTGCGCCCAAACAGCACCGGCGATAAGCAAAATAAGTCCGGCAGATTTCATGTAATTAGAACCTCGGGGGACCTAGAGGCACGTTTAGTACCTAAGACGGAGAATATGGGGGATCGCCACAGCCAATCGTGTTCATCGATACTTCCGATGGCGGCGTTGCAGTGAGCGAGCTGAAGCGATGATAAGATGCCTTTTGACCCACACATTGAGGGCTTCGCTTTGAAGCTGGCGACATTTGAAATACCTACGCCCGCCGGGCCTCTGCGTCGCATTGGCGCGGCGGTGGATGGCAAGCTGATCGACTTTCGGGCTGCCTATGCGGCCCATCTGGGGCGCAGCGCAGCGGGATGTGAAGAGCAGAAAATCGCCGCGCTGCTTTTTGCGCCGGACATGGTTTCGTTTCTGGAGCTGGGCGAACTGGGCCGGAACGCGGCTCTCGACGCCGTGGAAGCGGCCGCACAGGTGGATGAAGCGTTTGGGGCGCGCACCAGTTACGCGATCGATGAGGTCCGCTTGCTGGCGCCGGTGGCGCGTCCTCGCGTGATTCGCGACTTCCTGACGTTCGAAGGTCACATGAAGCAGGCGAGCCGCGCACTGGGACGCAGTGAGGTGATTCCGCAGGCGTGGTATGAAGTGCCGGCTTATTACAAAGGCGACTGCGATACGGTAATCGGCACCGGCGTGGATGTAATGTGGCCGGCCTATTGCGAGAAGTTCGATTTCGAACTGGAACTTGGCATGGTCACTGGCCGGCGCGGGAAAAATATTTCAAAGGCGGACGCGCACCGATACATCGCGGGATACACCATCTGGAACGACTGGAGCGCGCGCGATCAGCAGATGCGCGAGGCGCCGGTGGGGATGGGTCCGAGCAAAGGCAAGGATTTCGATACCGGCAATGGCGTGGGTCCGTATCTGGTGACAGCCGACGAGATGGATGTTTCGAATGCGCGCATGATCGCTCGCATCAATGGCGAGGTGTGGACCGATTCATCGAGCGCGGGCCGGCAGTTTTCCTTTGAGGACCTGATCGTGCATGTTTCGCAAAGCGAGACCATCCATGCGGGCGAGTTGTGGGGCTCGGGCACGGTGACCGGCGGCTCGGGGCTGGAACTCAACCGCTGGCTGCAGCCGGGCGATCTGGTGGAACTCGAGATTGAAGGAATCGGACTGCTTTCGAATCGGGTCGTTCGTTAAGAAAAAGACTAGTTCGTTAAATACAAGAGAGGATATACAAAGCACATGTTCGTTGTGGCAGCGCAGTACTACGCGAAGGAAGGCAAGGACGATGAGATCGCGGCCATCCTGCAGAAGATGATTCCTATTTCGAGCGCGGAGCCGGGATGCGCGCTTTATACGGTGAATCGGTCATTCGACGATCCGCGCAAGTTTTTGCTGTACGAGCAGTATCACGATCGGGCCGGGTACGACGCGCATATGGCTACGGAGCCTTTCAAGGAAAATATTCTGGGGAAGGTTGTGCCGATGCTGGAAACTCGGGTGCGCGATTTTTATGACGTTGTACAACCGGCGTGATCGTGCGGCCCGCGAAGGGCCGATTACCAATCGGCCGCAGGTTACCAACCTGCCCCACCCAGGCATATGAGTTCGATACAGAGTATTAATCCGGCAACGGGCGCGGTACTCGCGACCTTCGACGCTCTCGATGAGGGAGCGTTGGAGGCGCGGTTGGATCTTGCTGTCTCCGCTTTCGCAGGGTGGAAGAAGACTTCGCTTCCAGAGCGGGCGGCTTTGATGGCTTTGGCGGCGGATTTGCTTGAGCGGGACGCCGATGAGATCGCCCGCATCATGACTCTGGAGATGGGAAAGCCGTTGCGGGATGCGCGCGGCGAGGCGCTGAAATCGGCGCGGGGATGCCGGTATTATGCGGAACATGCGGAGAGCTTTCTGCGCGATGAGGAAGTCGCGACGGAGGCTAAGCGGAGTTACATCCGGTATGAGCCGCTGGGGCCGGTGCTGGCGATCATGCCGTGGAATTTTCCGTTCTGGCAGGTTTTCAGGTTCGCCGGGCCGGCGCTGATGGGCGGTAATGTGGCGCTGGTGAAACATGCGCCCAATGTTCCACAGTGCGCTCTGTTTATCGAGGGGATCTTCACACGCGCGGGCTTTCCGGCAGGCGTGTTTCAGAATTTGTTTTTAGAGACGGAGCGTGTGGCGGGGGTCATCGGCGACCCTCGTATCCGCGCGGTGACGCTGACGGGTAGTGAACGCGCCGGTCGCGATGTGGCGGCCAAGGCGGGGGCTGCGCTCAAAAAGACCGTGCTGGAATTGGGCGGCAGCGATCCGTTTATTGTGATGCCATCGGCGAACCTGGATGCGGCGGTGAGCAGTGCGGTGAAATCGCGCACGGGTAATACGGGGCAATCGTGTATTGCGGCCAAGCGGATTATTGTGGCGGACCAGATTGCGAATGAATTTGTTTCGCGTTTTGTGGCGGCGATGGAAGCGCTGAAGGTGGGCGATCCGACCGATCCGGCAACCGACCTGGGTCCGATGGCTCGGCCGGATTTGGTGGATGGACTGGATGCGCAGGTGCAGGCGACTGTGGCGGCGGGGGCTCGCGTGGTCACTGGTGGCAAGCGCCTGGCGGGACCGGGGAATTTTTATCCACCGACGGTGCTGGTGGATGTTCCGCTCGATTCGGTGGCGGCGTGCGAGGAGTTATTCGGGCCGGTGGCTTCAGTATTTGGCGTGGATGGGATTGATGAAGCGATTCGGCTGGCGAACGACTCGAACTATGGATTGGGGGCGAGCGTGTGGACTACCGACGCGGGCGAGCAGGCGCGGTTCGCCGATGAGATTGAGGCCGGGCAGGTGTTTGTGAATGCGATGGTGGTTTCGGATCCGCGGGTTCCGTTCGGTGGGGTGAAGAATTCGGGATATGGACGGGAGCTGGGGATTCACGGGATTCATGAATTCGTGAATGCTAAGACGGTTTGGGTGGCCGGCTGAGGATCAGGCTTCCGGTGGCATCGCGCTTTATTGTCCAGCCTGGTGGGACCAATGTGGTGGAACCGTAGTCGGTGATCAGGGCGGGTCCCTGGAGTGGTCTGGTTCCGAGACTTTCGCGCTTGGCGGAAACGATTTGCCTCCATCTTCCGCTTACCCAGACTTTGCGCTTGCCTGGCGTTTCCGTCGAGGCCGCACGGGATGTTTTGAGCTGCGGCTTCTCTACTCGCACAATCGCTCGCACACGCAACGTCACGATCTGGGTGGCTCGGTGCGGGTCGGAGTATCCATAGACGCGCTGATGTTCGCGATGGAAATCCTCGCCCCATGGAACCGTCAGCTCGTAGCTTTGGCCCGTGTAGCGGATATCGGCGAATCGTTCGATTTGAGCTCCGCGCACGTCTTTGCGCGCCTGTTTTTCCAGTTGGCGGAAGCGCGCTTCGAGATCCGGCACGCCTAACGCACCGATGGAATAATCGCGCGTGCGGTCGGCCAGAAGCATTCCGAGGGCCGAGAGCGCTCCGGCCATGGCAGGTACGATCACAGTATTGACGCCTAATTCGTCGGCGATTTCGCAGGCATGCAAGCCTCCGCATCCACCGAAGGCGACGAGGGGAAACTCGCGTGGATCTTCACCGCGTTCTACGGAGACTGCGCGGATGGCCCGCTCCATATTGGAATTCGCTACGCGCACGATGGCGGCGGCGGCGCGCACGAGGTCGAGTCCCAGCGCTTCGCCGACTTGTGCGACCGCGCGTTCCGACCGTGCGGCGTCGATGCGCATCTCTCCTCCGACCAGTTGATCGGCTGCTATGCGCCCCAGCACTACGTGGGCATCCGTCACGGTTGCGGCATCGCCGACTCCGTAGCAGGCGGGGCCGGGAACTGCGCCCGCGCTTTCGGGTCCGACTCGCAGGCTGCCGCCGGCGTCGACGCGCGCAATCGATCCGCCGCCTGCTCCCACCGTGTGGATGTCGAGCATGGGAACGCGCACGGGAAAGGTATCGATGCGCGATTCGGTGGTGAGGCGGGGCTGTTGAGCGGCGAGCGCGACGTCGGTGGAGGTGCCTCCCATATCGAAGGTCAGCGCCTTCTTAAATCCGGCGAGGCAGGCGATTTCGACGGCGCCCACAATGCCTCCGGCAGGTCCCGAGAGGATGGTGCGTACGGCATGTTTGCGGGCTTCGGCAGCCGTGAGCAAGCCGCCATTCGATTGCATGATAGCGACCGGATGCGGGCTGCCGCGCTCGAGTTCGGCGAGATAACGATCCATCAGCGGGCCGACGTAGGCGTTGATGACCGTGGTGCTGGCGCGCTCAAATTCGCGAAACTCGGGTGAGATGTCGCAAGACGCGCACACGTAGCCGCAGTCCTTCAGGGCTTCGAGCAAGGCGCGCTCATGGGCATCGTTGCGATAGGAGTGCAGCAGACAGATGGCGATCGATTCGGCTCCGGCGAGGCGCGCTTTGAGATCGCCGATTTCGAGCGGACGTTCGATAGTGCCATCGAAGAGAATGCGCTCATCCACGCCGAAGCAGAGACCGCGTGGGACAAGGGGACGCGCGGGCGCGGGCGTCAGATTGTAGAGTTCAGGGCGATTTTGCCGACCGATGGCGATGAGATCTTCGAAGCCGCGCGTGGTGACGAACGCCGTCTTCGCACCCTTGCGTTCAAGCAGCGCATTGGTGGCAACGGTGGAACCGTGGACCACATCCGCCTTGCGCGCATGGATGCGGCTGAGGCCCGCGAGGATCACTCCGGCAGGGGACGCGGGGTTGGAACGGAGTTTAAAAGACCCGAGTTTTCCATCGTCATCGAGGACCACGAAATCGGTGAACGTGCCGCCGGAATCGATTCCGATGCGCATGGGCAATATGATGACAGATAGTGAAATTACTTTTCATCGGAGACATTTTCGGCCACGCCGGGCGCAGAATTGTGGCGGACCACTTAGCTGATATCAGAGCGTCGCAGGGCATTGACGTGGTGATTGCCAACGTGGAGAATTCAGCGGCGGGCTTTGGCGTTACGCCGGGCGTGGCGGACGAACTGTTCCGCTACGGGATCGATGTTATGACGTCCGGCAATCACATCTGGGATAAGAAGGATATTTACGGTTACTTCGATCGGGAGCCGCGTCTGCTGCGGCCTGCGAATTATCCGCCGGGCGTGCCGGGGGCGGGAGTTTACATCCATACGACGGCGGCGGGCGCGCAATGTGCCGTGATCAATCTGCAGGGGCGGGTTTATATGCCGCATACGGATTGCCCGTTTCGCAAGGCGGACGAAATGCTGGCTGCTCTGCCGGCTGAGGTGAAGGTTCGCTTCATCGATTTCCATGCGGAGGTGACGAGCGAAAAAATGGCGATGGGTTGGTATGTGGATGGGCGCGTTTCGGCGTTAGTGGGGACGCATACGCATATTCCGACGGCGGATACGCGCATTCTGCCGGGCGGTACCGGGTATCAGACGGATTGCGGGATGACGGGGCCGTACGATTCGGTGATTGGGGTGGAGAAGGCTCCGGTGATTAAGAAATTTCTGGATTCGATGCCGACGCGGATGGAGCCGGGGACCGGTTCGGTGGAACTGCACTCGGTGATTGTGGAGGTGGACGATGTTACCGGGAAGGCCTTGGGGATCAGACGGCACACGGTGCGGGGGGATTAGGTACGGTTTAGACTTTGGTGCCTTTGAGGGCTGTGCTTACGGCGGTATTCATCATGTTCTCGGCCAGATTGTGCGTTGCGGCGTCGAGGGCTTCGATTTCTGCTCGAATCAGATTGTGATCGGTGGAGTGATAAACGGTTTGGAGGCGGTGGATGGCGGCGGTAATGTTGGCGCGCTCTTCGTCCGATAGATCCAGCCAGGCGGGATTGCGCTTTGCCTTGTCGACAGCCGCGAGAACGCCATCGGCCTCGACGCGCGCCACTGCAACCTGCGCGTCTCGATAATCGTCTTCGGCATGTTCGATCGAAGCCTCGATCATGGCTTCCACCTGCTCATCGGTGAGCCCGTAGGAAGGCTTCACGTCCACGGATTGCTCTTTGCCAGTACGGCCGTCGCGCGCGGTGACGTTCAGGATGCCGTTGGCGTCGATGAGGAAGCGGACCTCGATGCGTGCGAAGCCGGCGGGCATGGGATCGACGCCTTTCAGATCGAAGCGGGCGAGGCTGCGGCAATCCTTCGCCAACTCGCGCTCGCCCTGCACCACGTGGATGAGGACGTTGGTCTGCCCGTCGACGCCGGTGGTGAAAGTCTCGCCGGCGCTGGCTGGGATGGTGGAGTTGCGATGAATGATTTTCGAGACCACGCCGCCCATGGTTTCAATGCCGAGCGAAAGCGGCGTGACATCGAGGAGGAGCTGATTCTCTACGGTGCCGGAGAGGATGCCGGCCTGTACCGCGGCACCGAGCGCAACCACTTCGTCGGGATTCAGTTCGGTGTGCGGCTTGGCGCGGAAGAGCACCTCGACGGCGCTGCGCACCAGTGGAATGCGCGTGGATCCACCGACCATCACCACTTCGTCGATCTGTTCGGGAGTGACACCGGCATCGCGCATGCAATCGCGGCAGGGGCCGAGGGTGCGGTCGACAATGCCGCGGATCAGACCTTCGAACAGATCGCGTGTGATCTCGCGATGGTAGCGTTTGCCATGGCGCTCGAAGGCGATATCGGCGACGGGTGAATAGGAAAGCGCTTCCTTGGCGCGGATCACGTCGCGACGCAGGGTTTGCACGGCTTCGCCCACTTGCGAAAGGTCCTCACCCCATTCCGATTGGATGTCCTCGAGGGCGATGCGCAGCAGGAGGTTATCGATATCGTCGCCGCCGAGGTGCGTGTCGCCGTTGGTGGCGAGGACTTCGAAGATGCCTTCCTGGAGTTTGAGAATGGAGATGTCGAAGGTGCCGCCGCCCAGATCGTAGATGGCGATGATGCCTTCTTTGCGCTTGTCGAGTCCATAGGCGAGGGCGGCGGCGGTGGGTTCGTTGACGAGGCGCAGAACCTCTAAGCCCGCTATGCGGCCGGCGTCGCGCGTGGCCTGGCGCTGAGCGTCGTTGAAGTAGGCGGGGACGGTGATTACGGCTTTCGAGACCGGTACGCCGAGCGCTGCTTCCGCGTTCTTTTTGAGCTGGCGGAGGATGAAGGCGGAGATCTCAGACGGCGTGAAAGTTCGCTCGCCCAGCTTGACGCGGATGACGGATTCGCTGCCTTCCGCGATGTGGAAGGGGAACAGCTTCAGTTCGTCCTGCACATCGCCGATACCGCGTCCCATCAGGCGTTTCACGGAATAGATGGTGCGATCGGGATGGTCGATTAATTCCTGGCGCGCGGCATTGCCGACGAGGAGATTGCCATCGGGCAGAAGGGATACCACGCTTGGGACCAACTTATCGCCATCGTCGCCCGGGATTACTTCGGGGCTGGTGAGGTTCATCCACGCCACCAGGCTGTTGGTGGTGCCGAGGTCGATTCCGACTACGTGGTCCTGATTGTCAAACTCGATCTGGAACATTGGCCTTTTCGATCAGATTGGTGATGTATTTTCGGCGATTGAGGAGGCCGCGCAGTTCGCTGAGCGTTGCGCGATCGTGCGCCGCATCCCACTGGGTGAACTTCTGCTTCATCTCGGTATCCACGGCGGCGCGCATTTCGAAGAAGCGATCGGCGACGGTGTCGGGAGATTCTTCGAGCTCCATATTGAGTTCGAAAATCTCTTCAAGCAGTTCAGGGGGCACGTCCTTGTTGCTCTGCTGGCCGATGTCGAAGCCTTCGAGCTTCAGCAGATACATGGTACGTGGAATCGGCTCTTTGAGGGTGCGATAGGCGTCGTTCAGAATAGCCGAAGATTCAAGCGCCGCCTCACGTTCTTCGGGACTCTTGCGGGCGAACACATCCGGGTGCCATTTACGGCTGAGAGCGTAGAAGCGCTTCTCCAGATCTTTCAGGTCGATCGCCAGATTTCGCGGGAGATCGAAAAACGCGAAATAATCAGGCGGCAAACGAAGTTCCGCATCCACAGCTTTTCTTCGCATTCGGGTTCTCGAAGACAAAACCCGACTGCATCAGCGACTCTTTGTAATCGAGCGTCATGCCGTGCAGATACAGGATGCTCTTGGGGTCGATGAAAATCTGCACGCCGTCGAAATCGAAGACGTTGTCGTTGGGGCGCGGTTTGGTATCGAACTTGAACTGGTAGCTCAGGCCCGTGCACCCGCCGCCCAGCACGCCGAGACGCAGCCCGCCCTGGACACCCATCTTCTCAAATGTGCGCCTGATTTTGTCGACCGCCTTCGGCGTCACTGTAATGTCGGCAACCGCCATTTATGCCACCGTCTGCTCGGCGGGAACCTGCTGCGTCTTCGCGCCCTGCTTGGCGCGGTAATCGCCGATGGCAGCCTTGATGGCATCTTCCGCCAGCACGGAGCAGTGGATCTTCACGGGCGGCAAGCTCAGTTCGTTCACGATGTCGGTGTTTTTGATCTTGAGGGCTTCGTCGACGGTCTTGCCCTTCAACCATTCGGTGGCGAGCGAAGAACTGGCGATGGCGCTGCCGCAGCCGAAGGTCTTGAACTTGGCGTCTTCGATGATGCCGTTTTCGTCGTTGACCTTGATCTGCAGCTTCATGACGTCGCCGCACTCGGGCGCGCCTACCATGCCGGTGCCCACATTCGGCGCCTTCTTATCGAGCGAGCCGACGTTGCGGGGATTGTTGTAATGATCGAGAACCTTATCGGAATATGCCATTTTAAATTTCTCCTTCAAGAATGGACAGGCGAAAGCGCCTGGCCCACATTAGTCGTGCGCCCACTGGACTTTGCTCAGGTCGATACCTTCTTTCGCCATTTCGTAGAGCGGCGAAAGTTCGCGCAGCTTGCGGACCACATCGACCAGCTTGTCCGCCACATAATCGATCTCTTCTTCGGTGTTGAAACGGCCGATGCCGAAGCGAATCGACGAGTGCGCGATATCGTCGCCGAGGCCCAGCGCCTTCAATACGTAGCTCGGTTCGAGGGTGGCCGAGGTGCAGGCCGAGCCGCTCGAAACCGCCACATCGTTAATACCCATCAGCAGCGACTCGCCTTCCACGTACGCGAAGCTCATGTTCAGGCTGTGGGGCAGGCGATGCTCCCTCGAACCGTTCAAATAGATTTCGTCGAGACCCGCTTCGAGCTTGCTGCGCAGCTTGTCGCGCAGGTAGCGGAGGCGCCTGGTTTCTTCCGGCATTTCGCGCTGGCAGATGGCGCAGGCCTCGCCCAATCCGACTATTCCGGGGACGTTCAAGGTGCCCGAACGCATGCCGCGCTCATGTCCGCCGCCATCCATTTGAGCCGTAATCTGTACGCGTGGATTCTTGCGGCGCACGTATAACGCGCCCACGCCTTTGGGACCGTACAGCTTGTGAGCCGTGATGGACATGATGTCGATGTTGTCTTTGTTCACGTCCACAGGCACTTTGCCAATGGCCTGCACGCCGTCGGTGTGGAAGAGCACGCCGCGCTCCCGGCAGATTTTTCCGATCTCGGCGACGGGTTGAATCACGCCGATCTCGTTATTGGCATACATGATGGTTACGAGAATCGTCTTATCGGTGATCGATTCGCGCAGCATGTCGAGATCGATCAGGCCATCGCCCATCACGGGCAGATAGGTGACTCGATAGCCCATTTTTTCGAGCTTCTTGCAGGTATCGAGAACGGCTTTGTGCTCGGTGGCTTCGGTGATGATGTGGTTGCCCTTCTCGGCATACATCTCGGCCACGCCCTTGATGGCCAGGTTGTTCGATTCAGTGGCGCCGCTGGTGAAGATGATTTCTTTGGCCGAAGCGCCGATCAGATCGGCAATCTGCTTGCGGGCCTTGTCCACGGCCTGTTCGGCCACCCAGCCAAATTCGTGATTGCGGCTGGCCGCGTTGCCGAAATACTCGGTGAAGTAGGGCAGCATGGCATCGAGAACGCGCGGGTCGACTCGGGTGGTGGCGTGGTTATCGAGATAAATAGGCGTTTTCATTTGATTCCTGTTGATAGTTCATGACAACCGGTGGGCGTCGAGAGGCATCGGGTTCAGTGGCACAAGCGGCGGTGTCAGGCGAGTGGCCGGCGATTCCGCCAGTTCTGTGATGGTGAAGCGGTTCAGAAGTTCCAGAATTGCTTCATGGACGCGGCGCAGAGGTTCCCTTACCGTGCACTTGTCAGACTGATCGCAGACCCCGTGTTCGGTGAAGCAATGCGTCAGGATTACCGGACCGTCGATGGCGCGAACCACTTCAAGCGCACTGATCCGATTGGGATCGCGCGCCAGTTTGTACCCGCCGTTGGTACCGGCTACGGAACGGAGAATTCCCGCTCGAGTGAGCTGCTGCAGGACTTTGGCTAAGAGGGGAACGGGCAGGTGATAAGTGTCCGCGATGTCCTTGGTGCTGGCCGTGGCGCCGGGCACCGACGCGAGGTGGCGCAGGGCGATCAATCCATAGTCGGCTTTTTTGGTGAGCTTGAGCACGGCGGTATATCGGACAGCAGTATATCGGACAACAGATACCGGACCGTTGTAGTCCTGTATAGATGGTACCGCCGTGCTCCCTTTGGAGTCAATGGCTTAAATTCAGACCAATTCGGTCCACTACCTGCGGCCGAAATGACGCCAGCCGCCGTAAATGCCGACGCCGACACCTACTCCGACTGCCGGGTAGGCGTACGGGGCGTAGCCATATCCATAGCCGTCATAGGCATATGCGGGGGCCGCATATGCGTACCCGTAGGGGTATGGATAGTATCCGTATGGGTAGCCGTACCCATAACCGTAATAGGGGTACCCGAAGCCGATGCCCCATCCGCCATAGCCATACCCGCCCCGGAAGCCGTAGCCGCCGTACCCGCCACGATAGCCACCGTAACCGCCATAACCACCGCGGTAACCGCCGCCGTAAACAGCGCCACCGCGGAATCCGCCGCCTCCGCCGCCCACCGCTCTCGCACCACCACCGCCGCCTCCGCCGTGACCACCACCGGCACCGCGGGCGAAGCATAACGTACCGAATACGAGGAATAAGAAGACCAATGTGAGTTTGCGCATAAAAAGTCCCTGCCTTGAGGATACCTCCAAAGACGGGGCTTGGGCGGCGTGGGTTGCGCACCGGCGCACCCCGCTACAATGAAATGACCAAGTGGATAAGACCTTTTACATCGAGACCTTTGGCTGCCAGATGAATGCCCACGACACCGAGAAGGTGGTGGGAACGCTGCTGGAGAAGGGATATTCGCAGGTCGATACGCCGGAAGCCGCGGGGTACATTTTCTACAACACGTGCAGCATCAGGGACAAGGCTGAACAGAAAGTTTTCAACCGGCTGCAGAATTTCAAGCGTATCGGCAAGGGCAAAGTTTTCGCGGTGCTCGGCTGTGTGGCCCAGCAGGAGGGCGAAAAAATCTTTGAGCGCGCGCCGCATGTCAGCCTGGTGGCCGGGTCCGCCAGCTACACCAGACTGCCGGAGATGCTGGTGCAACTCGAGGCGGGTAACAAGCGCGTCACCGGCCTCAGCCTCGATACGACTGAAGCCTTCGATACGCCGTTCACGCGCCGCGACAACCCGCATCGCGCCTACATCACGATCATCGAAGGCTGCGATAAGAGTTGTTCTTACTGCGTGGTTCCGTTCACGCGCGGGCCCGAGCGCAGCCGCACCAGCGCCAGCGTAATTGAAGAAGCTACGCGGCTGGCCGAGGCCGGCTATACCGAGATTCAGCTATTGGGCCAGAACGTCAACAGTTATCGCGATCCTTCGCCGGCGGGGTGGGATTTCGCTACGCTGCTGGATCGCACAGGCGCGATCCCGGGCATTCGCCGCGTGCGCTTTACTACTTCGCATCCGCGCGATTTCGTCAAGCCGATTATCGATGCAATCGACGCCAATCCGAATCTCTGCAATCACGTCCACCTGCCCGTGCAGTCGGGCTCGACGCGGATGCTCGAGGGGATGCGGCGGTTGTATACGCGCGATCAGTATATGGAGCGCATTGGCTGGATGAAGAATGCGCGTCGCGACATTGCCATCACCACCGATATCATCGTGGGCTTTCCGGGAGAGACGGAGAGGGATTTTGAAGACACGCTGGATCTGCTCGACGAAGTCCACTACGATTCGATTTTTGGTTTCAAGTATTCGCCGCGGCCGAATACGACGGCGTTGAAACTCGACGACCACATCTCCGAGGAGGAGAAGACGCGGCGTCTGGCGATTGTGAATGAGAAGCAGCGCGCCATTCAGATCCGGCGTAATTCGGAGCTTATCGGGAGGGTGGAGGAGGTGCATGTGGAGGGCCGGCACCACTCGCTCGAACAGTGGATTGGGCGGACTTCGCAGAATCGCATTCTCAACTTCACGGCGGCTGGGGATGCGCAGCTCACGGGTACGTATTTGCCGGTTCGGGTGACTCGGGCCGGTCCGAATTCGCTGGTTGGCGAGAGCGTGCAGTAAACACACCCGTGGACGCCGATTACCAATCGGCCGCAGGTTAACAACCTGCCCTACTTTCCCGCTATCGCTGCAGCCGTAGTCTTAGCACTACGCACGCAATCGGGAATGCCGATGCCGCCGAAAGCGTTCCCCACCAAATGCAGTCCCGGCACCCCGGCGGCCAGGCCCTGGATTTCAGCCACCCGAGCCGAGTGCCCCACCGTGTATTGCGGCATGGAATCCGGCCAGCGGTGATTCAGGGCGAAGATCGGCTCGGTCTTGATATCCATCAGACGCTCTAAGTCGCCCTGGACAGCATCGCGCGTCACATCGGGATCCGTCGAGAAGCAGCGGAACACCGCCTTGCCCTCCGGGACGCGCCCCAGCCATTTCGTCTGCAGCCATGTGCACGCCATAACCGTAAGCCGCTCCGGCTTGGGAACCAGAAATCCAAAGGCGTCGAGCGCATGCGGCACGTCCTCGCGCCGGTACCCAAAGGTCCAGATGGAGCTTCCCGTATACGGGATCTCGGCCAGCAGTTCGCTCAGCTGAGGCTCAATCGAAGCCAGCAGAGGTACAGACCAGTTCGCCCCGCAAGCCATCACAATGCGATCGAAAACCTGCCACTCGCCATCCGCCAGCACGCCCCAGCCGGGCTCATCGCGGCGAATCGAATCGACCCGCGCCCGCACCAGCTTAACGCGCGTCAGCAAAGCCTCGACCAGCGTCCCCATCCCGCCGCTCAGCGATTTGAAAATCGACTGGCCGCTTGGTTTGCGCTTATCGCGAAACGTGCCCACCACCACGCTGCCGTAGCGCTGCTCGTATTCGACGAACTTGGGCAGCACGCTGGGCGCGCTCAGATCGTATGGATTGCCGCCGTAGACTCCCGCCAGCAGAGGCTCCGCAAGATAGTCCACCGCTTCGGCCCCGAAATGATCGATCACAAAATCGGCCACCGAGCGATCCGGCAAAGTTTTCGGGCTGCGAAAAATCTCGAGGCCCATTTTGATCTTGGTGCCCCATGTGAAAAGATTGGTTTCGACCACCGGCCAGATCTTCGTCGGTACCACCATCTGCAACCCCTCCGGCATGGTCACGAAGCGCCCATGCCGCAGGATGTAGGTGCGCCGGCTGGCATCGTTCGAGCCCGCCAATTGATCGCCCATGCCGATCTCGCGAATCAGCTGCTCCGCCCACGGCTTAGCCGCCAGCCAGCTCTCGGGGCCGGTTTCAAGGATGCAGCCATCCACCGTGACGCTGCCCATGGGGCCGCCCGGCGCCGCGTCGAACACCGTGGCGTCAATGCCCTCTTTGCCGAGGTAATAAGCGCAGGAAAGACCGGAGATTCCGCCGCCGACAATACCGACGCGCATCGCCTAGGGCCGGAACTCGCGGACCATCTGGACCACGGCCTTGACGTTCTCCACCGGCGTCTCGGGCAGGATGCCGTGACCCAGATTGAAGATGTGTCCAGGCCGCGTTCCCGTGCGCCTCAAGAGATCGTGAACCTTGGTGCGCAATTCGGGAAGCGGAGCAAAAAGCGCCACCGGATCCAGATTCCCCATAATCGCCGAGCGATAGGAGATGTCGAGCCACGCCTGATCGATATTGATGCGCCAGTCGCAGCCCATCACGTCGCCCCCGGCGGCATGCAGTTCTTTGAAATACCCCGAAGCGCCGGTGCCGAAGTGAATCACCGGCACTCCCGCCGACTTGATGCGTTCGATCAGCGCCCGTGAATATGGTTGCGCAAATCGCACATAATCGTCGGCCGCCAAAGCACCCACCCAACTGTCGAATACCTGAATGGAGCGCGCTCCGGACGCCACCTGCATGATCGCGAAGGGCGCCAGCACATCCACAATCTTGCCCATCAGGCGGCGCCACAGCGTCTCGTCGCCATACATCATGCGCTTGGTGCGGATGAAGTTGCGCGAGGCGCCGCCTTCGATCATATAGCTTGCCAGCGTGAAGGGAGCGGCGCAGAATCCGATCACAGGAACCCGCCCCGCCAACGCGCGCACCGTCTGCTGGATAGCCTCGCCGACATAGCCCAGATCGTCCGTGTTCGAGGTCGAAAGCGCGTCCACATCCTCGCTCGACATGACCGGGTTATGAATCTGCGGCCCCTCCTTCTGTGGATAGGTAAGCTTCAAACCCATCGGCTCCACGGGCAAGAGCAAATCGGCAAAAATGATGGCGGCGTCCACGTCCAGCGCTTCCACCGGCTGCAGCGTAACGGCCGCGGCCAGGTCTGGACGCTTGCAGATCTCGAGCATCGAATGACGCGCGCGAATGTCCCGGTACGATTTCATGTAGCGCCCTGCCTGCCGCATAAACCACACCGGCCTGACATCAGTCGGCCGTCGCCTGCAGGCATCGAGAAAACGACTCGTCATTGGAGCCACGCGCATTGCTGATCCGCCTTGTCTTCGTTTAAGTTGCTTAAGTTTCTAAAGGTTCCTAAATTGCGTTGGTCGCAATAGAAAACCCGGAAATTAGCCGGTTTGTGAGCGGCCGTCCATTGACGGCCAAGAATAAAGTATGGCTTCGCCCACACTTCGCTGTCGAGCGTACGAGGTGCAATCACCGAAACCGATAGCGTCCCCTGCGCCGGATATCCCGTTCGCGGGTCCATAATATGGCTCCAGGTTTTACCTTCGGCCACAAAAAACTTCTCATAACTGCCTGAAGTGGAAAGCGATTCGTCCTTCAGGGTCACTTCACCGGCTGCCTGGAATTCTTCAGCCGGATCCTTAATCTGAATCCGCCAGCCCGGCTTGCCGGGAGGCGTACCGAGGCAATAGATGCTGCTGCCCCCGGCCGAGACCAGCGCCGACCCGATGCCGTCTTTCTTCAGGATTTCAACCATTTTGTCCACTGCGTAACCTTTGCCCACTCCCCCCGGATCGAGGTTCAGGCCCGCCCGGGAGAAAAAGACAGTCCGTCTGGAGGCGTCGAGCACGATGTTGCGGTAACCGATTTGTCCCATCGCCCGCTCTAGTTCACCGGGCTGGGGCAGGTGTCCCGAACCTTTGTAGAATCCCCAGATCTTCATAAGCGGCCCGACCGTGATATCGAACGTTCCCTCGCTCCTCCGGCTATACTCCACGCACGTCGTCAACAGATCGAATAACTCCCGCGAAACTTCGACCGGGCGCTCCACCGCCTCCCGGTTCATTCTGCTCCATTCGCTTTCCGGCCGGTAATTTGAAAGCAGACGATCCAGCCGCCGGGCCTCTTCGAGCGCGTCGGCGGCGGCGGATTCCATCTTATTGCGATCCTCGTCGTATAAAACGACGGAGTAAGTGGAGCCCATGGCGTCCGCGTTCGCCTCCAGCCGCAGCATTTCGGCCGCGGCGCCGGAGAGCGCGGGCGCAACCTGCAACAAAAACAAAACTAACATAAAGTGTTTGATTTGCGCGCGTTTTTTCACAAGGCGGCTTCCACCGCAATTTCAGTGCTACGTTTGTAATTTGTCATTTGCCGCAAGTTCCGGCTCAGGATGGCGCTACTCTCAGGCTAGCCCGCTTTCGGGGTTATGGCAATTGTCCCAGCCAATCCGATGGCATTATTGAATTTACGCGCATGAATGTACTGCTCGGTTTGCTTCTCGCCGCCTGCGTGACCCGGCTCTGGCTCATGCCATTGCGTTCCAGCTTCTGGCTGGACGAGCTGGTTACGTCATTTGTAGTGAAGTACCCGGCGCACCCGTCGTTTGCCATCGCGCCGCAAGTTCCCGAGTCTCTTTATTACTGGCTGCCGCGAGCCATGCACGCGCTTTTCGGCTTTTCTGAAGTCGCCTATCGCCTGCCATCCGTGATCGCCATGGGGATCGCGCTCCTTCTGGTAGCCCGGATCGCGGCACGGCTGATTCACCCGCAAGCCGCCTGGTTTGCCGTATTCGCCTGCTTCGCGATCGGCGGTTTCGATTACTTTGCGGACGACGCCCGGCCCTATGCCCTGGGCATGATAGTCGCCGCGGCCGGCATTTACTTCCTGATCCGCTGGTTCGACGATGCACGGTGGACGGACGCCATGCTGTTTCTGCTCTTCGCCGCCCTGCTCTGGCGGGTGCAGTTAATCTACTGGCCCTTCTATATCGTCTACGCGGGTTATGCCGTGGTTCGCCTGCGCAACCATCACAGTAAGGTTAGCCTGCTCCCGGCACTAACGATCGCCGCGCTGCTGCTGGGTTCCCTGATACCGGTCTTTCTCACCGCGCTGCCAATTCTGCGGGGCGCGGCAATGCACGTGATCGCACCGGTGCCTTCGCTCCATACCTTCGAGCACGCCCTGCACTGGAATCTGGTGCTGATCTGCGGATTCGGCGGGTGGCTGCTCCGGAGGTTCCATGTAGAACAGGCGCTTTCGCCTGTTCATCGGGACCACCTGTTGATCACCGCATGGTGGCTGTCTACGCCGATCTGCCTCTTCCTCTACTCCCACTTGACGGCGCAGAGCGTCTTTCTGCCCCGCTATCTTTCGCTGATGCTGCCGGGCGCCGCGCTCTGCGCCACCGCGGCCGCGGCCCTCTATATCCCGCCTGATCGATGGAAACAAGCCGCCGGCATCCTCGGATTGGGTGCGCTCGTCTGGATGGGGCAATGGAACCATGTCTGGCCCTCCCACGATGGCTCGGACTGGAGATCGGCGGCTATCGAAGAAAACCGGCTGGCGAAAAACGCCGCCACTCCGGTCCTGTGCATGAGCCCATTCATTGAATCCGCCGGACGCGGCTGGAATCCGGCCTATACGCTGCCGGGGTTCCTCTACGCCCACCTGTCGATCTATCCGATTCTTGGAGCGCCCTACCTGCTTCCCATCCAGACTTCTCCGGCGGCGCAGCAATATGCTGCCCAACTCACTTCCGGCAAACTGGTGGGGGCGGGACGGTTCCTCCTCTATGGGCAGTCATGGCAGGTGAAGTACTGGAATACCTGGTTTCGGCAGCGCACGGAACTGGCCGGATGGGGAAGCACTGTCGAGGAATATGGCGATGTCGCGGTGGGAATTTTTACTCGACAAAGCCCCATCCCAGGCCGGGGTCTTCAGGCGGACGCGTATAAATCCCCTCCGGGCCCCGGCTGACGCTGTTCAATTCCGCCCATTGCTCGTAAACCGCCTTCGGACCGCCGGGCGCCGGCATGAACATTTCGGCCCACGGCGCATTGGTCGTAGCCATGATAAAGTGCACGCCCTCGCGCGTGCCTCCCACGTGCGGGATCACCGGAATATCGTAAGCCGACGCCATGGCCGCTATGCGCCGCAACTCCGTCAATCCTCCGCACCAATGCATGTCCGGCTGCCAGATGCTGGCCGAACGATGCTCCAGCAACTGGCGGAAACCGTAGCGGTTATATTCATGCTCGCCGGTCGCGATGCGGATGTTTTTGATCTCCGCGTGCAGGCGCGCGAAACCTTCGTAATCGTGCGGCTGCAGGCATTCTTCCATCCAGTAAACCCGGTACGGTCCCAGCATATCCGCCATTTCGAGCGTGTAATCGACGGTCCACGACATCCAGCAATCGAGCATGATGTCGCCATCCGCGCCCAACTTCTCACGAGTGCTCTTGACCAGCTCGAGATTCTTACGCATGCCTTCGCGCCCATCGGCAGGGCCATACGCAATGGCCAGCTTGACCCGCTTGAAACCGAAATCCAGATGCTGATCGATATCGTTTCCGGTGCAATAGGCCGGGATGCGCTGTTTGGTTTCGCCACCGATCAACTTATAAACCGGGGTGTTCAAGGCTTTGCCGACGATATCCCAGAGCGCCAGATCCACGCCGCTGATGGCGTGCATGCCGATCCCCGCGCGGTCGTAACTCATGCTGGACCGCCAGAGAATATCCCAGTTGCGTTCGATGTCGAAAGGATCTTTCCCCATCAGGAGCTTGGTGAAGTGCTGCTCGACCAAAGTCCCGCCGCCCGGTCCACCCTGCCCGTAGCCTTTGATTCCTTTATCGGTGCCGATCTCGACGAAGAAGCCGGGTATCTTCCCTGGATCCGGCATGAAGAGCGAGCGCATGGCCTTGTATTCGGGATAGATCGACATGGGGCTCGCCACCTCCACGCCATTGGTCGACCATGCATTCGCCGACGGAGTATACGCCGGCAGCGGACGCTTCGCCTGCGGATTCACCAGACGCACGGAGGTGATCTTGAGGTTGCTCTTCTCGTCGGCGAAGAGTAAAGGCGCGAGGGAAATTCCCGCAGTCAGTCCAAGAAACGATCTTCGGTTCATACTGGGGGAAATCATATCTCTTTTCTTTCAAGTAATTGCTTTTGGCAATTCGGAACTATAAGCTATTTGACGTGAAAAGAAGGTCGTTCCTTAAATCGCTTGCAGCGGCATCCGTCGCCGGCGCGGCAGGTCCGCGCCTGGCTCACGCTTCACTCCCGGCGGCGAAGATCACTAAGATCCGCATCTACTACCCGCCCACGCTCAATCAAACCTTCGCGCAGAGCAACGCGGTGGTCCAGATCGATACCGATATCGGCATCACCGGCACCGGCGAAGGCGGCACGCGCGACACGCTCGAGCAATGCGCCGGCACCCTGATCGGCAAAGACCCCTTCCGCATCGAGCAGTTGTGGCAGGAGATGTACATGGTCTGGTTCTATGCGCCGGGCCGGGAGAAAATTCACGCGCTCGGCGCCTTCGACATGGCCCTCTGGGACATTAAGGGACAGGCCCTCAAGCTGCCCCTGCATCAGGTTCTGGGCGGCTCGGCCCGCGATTACTGCGAATGCTATCCGACGGGCGGCCCCGGTCCCGGTGCGGGCGCTAACCTCAGTACCAAAGAACGAGCCAGGGCTACTATGGAAGCCGGCTACCGCTGCTACAGGATCGATGCCTCGGCCGGCGGTCCCATCCCCAACGATGTTTTCAACACGCACAACCGGGTTCACGCCGTGGTGCAGGCCTGCAAAGAAATTCGCGAGGGCGTGGGGCCGGACGGCGACTGGAACATCGACCTGCATCAGAAATTCGATTACCCCGACGCCCTGCGCTGCTGCAAGCTGATCGAAGATCTGGAGCCGTATCTTGTCGAAGACCCCACCCGCGAGGAACAGTTCCTGGAAGACATTCCGCGCCTGCGCCAGATGACAACGGTGCCCATCGCCGCCGGCGAGGAATGGGGCCAGCGCTGGGACTTCAATAAGCTGGTCGAGAACCACGATATCGATTACAATCGCTGCACATTGCCGAACGTCGGCGGTATCACCGAGTATCTGAAGGTGATGGCATTGTGCGAAACGCATGTGGTAGGCATGGTGCCGCATTTCACCGGACCCATCTCGACCGCCGCGCTGGTGAACTGTCTCGCGACCTTCCCGGGTCCGGTGCTGTTCGAGTACAACTACGGGGACCGGCCCATCGATTACTTACCCCAGTTTGTGGATTTCCGCAAAGGCAAGCTCTACCCCAACACGCGTCCCGGCCTGGGAGTTACGGTCGACCTGAAGCCTCTGAAACTGATCAGCGAAGTAACGCAGCCGGTCCGCAGCACAAGGATCTACAAGAGGCCAGACGGTTCGTTCACGCACTGGTAGACGAGGTTTTTGTTCAGACGGGCCGCTTCCGGGGAGCTTCAAGCCGATCCAGCAGCCTGGTGCGCCAGGGTGCGGGCGCCATAAAAATCAGCGGCGGGAGGGGGCGACCCGCTAGACTGGAGTTATGCCCAAGGTGTCAGGATGACTAAACCGTACCACGAGATGACTCCCGCGGAACGGCTGGTCGACCGCATTGCGAAGAATCGCGAGATCGATCAGCGCGTTAGTGACCGTAAGCCCCTGCCGGATACCAGGAAGAAGCCCGACGAAATCGCGCAGCGGTCCAAATCCGTGCGCAACGTTCTGGAGAAGTTTCAGGAAATCAAGAAGACGCAGGGCATCGATGCGGCATCAGAGTTCGTACTGAGCCGGAGGAAATAGCGTACGAAAAGCGGGTTTCGTTGGTGGCCTTTTAAGCGCGAAGCTGTGGCGGATAGCCCGCTGCCGGAAATCGGCAGCCTGCTGGAGCAGGAGGTTGTGGTGTTGTTCAAACACAGCGCGACGTGCTCGGTCAGCTGGGCAGCGCATGCGCATGTGAAGCGCTTCCAGGAACGGAATCCCGACGTTCCGGTTTATCTGGTGACGGTGCAGAAGGATCGCGCGGCATCGCAACAGATCGCACAGCGCTTGAATATCCGGCATGAATCGCCGCAGCTTATTGTGCTGCGCAGAGGCGCGGTGGCGTCCGTGGCATCGCATGGGGCGATCAACGACGAAATGCTGTCGACGATCGTTTCTCAACCGCAATCACAGGTCTAGCAATGCTTCGGGCCGGCTTCTGGTTGATCGCCTGCGTTAGCCTGGTTGCCGCGGATCAGGCTCAAGCCCCGGACAAAGGCCCTGCGCCGGATAAAAATCACGCCCCGGATACAAATAAAGATAAGGTCTCGGTTCCTTTATCCAGCCCTTCGCAACCCGCCACCATCAAGATCCATTTGGTCTCTGGCAGTATCACGGTGACGGGTGGGAGCGGGACTGAGGTGGTGGTGGAGTCGAAGGCGGGTTTCCATGAGGGCCCCGGCGACGTGCCTGCGGGCATGCACCGCCTCGACACGGGCCAGCGCAGTGGTCTCAATATCGCGGAGGACCATAATGTCGTCACCATCGGGACGGGGCCGGCCGGCGGCGCGGGAGATCTTTCGATTCAGGTTCCGGTCAATTCGTCGGTGACGCTGAAAGCCTTAAATGGCGGGCACGTCGACGTCACGGGCGTGAATGGCGAGTTGGATATCGAGAACATGAATGGGCCGATTACGCTGAAGGGCGTTTCGGGATCGGTGACGGCCCATGCATTGAATGGCGGCATCACCGTTGCCCTCGATAAGGTGACGGCGGAGAAGCCGATGTCTTTCACCTGTATGAATGGGCCGATCGATGTGACGCTGCCGGCGGATACCAGGGCGCGGCTGCGCATGAAGACCGATCATGGCTCGGTCTACACCGATTTCGAGGTTAAATTAGACACGCCCGACACGGGAAAGAATGTCAAAGGGGATAAGACCGTGATTGGATCGATTAACGGCGGCGGGCCGGAGTTCCGATTCGAGACCGTCAGCGGAAATATCCTGCTTCACAAGAAGTAAAAAGCGGTAGAATTTCCGCATGAGGCATGCCATCTGGTTTCTCGCCACGCTTCTCTGCGCTTCGGCTTTCAGCCAGGATGCGCTCGATGGTAACACCGCGGCCGAGGGTGCGAAGAAGCATATCGAATCGTTGAGACTCCTCGATCCGCAAAGCCCTGCGCCGACGCGATTGCTGCCTGGACCCGTTCAGGTGCGCATCGACGCCAAGCCCGCGCTGTGCGCGATTCCGCTCCTCACCGTTAAGCCGAGCCCGGCCACGGATAAGATGCCCATCGCTATCCCGCCGGCATCCCATGAACCAGATGCTCCCGTTCCCGCGCCGGCGTGCGATGACAAGATGTTCCGCAATCAGTGATGTTTTGAAAGAGGCACGCCGGCACTCCTGGCAGACGCTTTGGACCGGTTGGCGGAGGGCTTTGGCGACCTTCCCGCCTTCGACGCTGAGATTCCCGAATCCGATCGCATGGCGGCGGTTTTGAATGACGTTGCCGTTCGCCTGCAGTACAATTATCCGTATTTCCATCCTTTGTATGCGGGGCAGATGCTGAAGCCTCCGCACCCGGTGGCGCGCGCGGCTTACGCGCTGGCGACGTGGATCAATCCGAATAATCATGCGCTCGACGGCGGCCGCGCCAGTACCGCGATGGAGATCGAAGCGGTGGCCGAGATTGCCGCTATGTTCGGCTGGACGGAACACCTGGGTCACCTCACGGGTGGCGGCACGATGGCGAATCTGGAGGCGCTTTGGGTGGCGGGGCAGATTCAGCCGGGGAAGAAGATTGTGGCTTCCGCGCAAGCGCATTATACGCATGAGCGCATCAGCCGCGTGCTGGGATTGCCGTTTGAGAAATGCCCGGTGGATCGGCGGGGCCGGATGGATTGCGCGGCTTTGGAAGAACAGGTGGCGCGGGGCGGCGTTGCGTGCGTGGTGGCGACGCTGGGAACTACCGGCGTGGGCTCGGTCGATCCCCTGCCGGAAATTCTGCGTTTGCGCGAGCGCTATGGCTTTCGGGTGCATGTGGACAGCGCTTATGGCGGATACTTCGGCCTGGCCGATAATCTGGCGGAAT
Organism: Terriglobia bacterium; assembly: GCA_963719785.1. Taxonomy (GTDB): domain Bacteria; phylum Acidobacteriota; class Terriglobia; order Bryobacterales; family Bryobacteraceae; genus BOG-234. The sequence continues at coordinate 4,622 of CAVRCX010000007.1, read as the reverse complement.
CGGCTCGCGCGGCGTTCGATCAGATTGGTGAGGCGGATTCCATTGTGGTCGATCCGCATAAACATGGCTTGCAGCCGTATGGGTGTGGATGCGTGCTTTTTCGCGATCGACGGGTGGGAATTCTTTATCAGCACGATTCGCCGTTCACGTATTTTTCGTCGAAGGAATTGCATTTGGGAGAGATAAGCCTTGAGTGCTCCCGGCCGGGGGCGGCGGCGGTTGCATTGTGGGCTACGCAGCGGCTTCTTCCCCTGGTTAAGGGCGGCGAGTTTGCCAAAAATCTTTCGGCTTCGCGCCGCGCCGCACTTTTGCTGGCGGATCGTTTAAAGGCGGATCGCCGATTTGTGGTTCCATTTGAACCTGAGCTGGATATTGTGGTTTGGGCTCCGCGGGCCCGGTCGGCCAGTGCGGCTTCGGCGGCTTCGCAGTGGATTTTCGATGAGGCGGCCAAGCGCCAATTGCATTTGGCTTTGACTCGGTTGCCCACTTCGTTCTATGCGGACGCCTGGCCGGAGTTGGAGCGGGATGAGGAGTTCGTGTTAAGTTTGCGATCGGTTTTGATGAAGCCGGAGCATGAGGTTTGGATGGACGAGATTGTGGAGCGGCTCAGGAGTGTCTTATCACCAGAACGTCCCCATCCTTGACGATGTATTCTTTGCCTTCGAGGCGCAGGAGACCTTTCTCCCGGACTCCGGGATAGCCGCCCAGATCGACGAGTGACTTCCAGTTCACCACTTCGGCGCGGATGAATTTCTTTTCGAAATCGGAGTGGATCGCTCCCGCGGCGGCCACCGCGGTGCTGTGGATGGGGATGGTCCAGGCGCGCACTTCGGTATCGCCGGCGGTCAGGAAGCTCATCAGGCCGAGTAGCCCATAAGTGGCGGAGATAATGCGCTGCAGGGCCGATTCTTTCAATCCGTAACTGAGAAGATATTCGCGCGCATCGTCTGCGGGGAGTTCGGCCAGCTCCGCTTCGATCTTGCCGCAGACCGCCGTCACGGCCGTGTGCGCCTTCCCGGCCAGCGGACCAGTGCGGTACTTTTCCTCGACTTCATGCAGGCGCGCGGCGTCCTCCTCACCGAGGTTCAGCACCAGCAGCATGGGCTTCTGCGATAGAAACTGGAAGCCGCGAATGCGCTTTTCGTCTTCTTTATCGAATTCCAGATTGCGCAGCGGCGTGTTGGCGTCAAGCGCCTCTTTGCAACGCGTGAGCAGTTCCCATTCCTTGTCCAGATCCGGATTGCGGACCTTTTTGCGGTCTTTGTCCACGCGTTCGAGGCGCTTTTCCACCACCACCATGTCGCTGAGGATCAGTTCGGTTTCGACGTCGTCGAAGTCGCGCGCCGGGTCCACCGTGCCGTGCTCATGGGGCACCGTTTCGTCCTGGAACACGCGCAGGACATGGGCGAACGCATCCACCACGCGGAGGCTGGCGAGATACGCGGGGTCGCGCAGAGTTTCTTTGGAGATAGCGGGCACGTCGATATATTCGACGGTCGCGAAAGTGATTTTGGGCGGCTGGTAGAGCTCGGCGAGCGCATCCACGCGGGGGTCGGGCACCTTCGAAACGCCGGTGCGCACGGCGGTGGAACCGATGCGGCTCTCCTGTGTGACGCCGGTGAGGATGGTGAACAGAGAGGTCTTGCCTGTCATGGGCAGGCCGATGATTGCTGTCTTCATTTAGATATTTAAAGAGGCGGCTTTCTTACAACGGAACGGGCACCTGAGAGAGGATCTCTTCGATGATACGCTCGCCGCTGGCCGCGCCGTTGGAATTGCGCCGCGAAGCAAGGGTTCCGCGCGACGCCGGTACCACGCGATGGCCGAAAACTTTCGGGGCCAGCGCCTTCACATCGTCGGGCAAGGCGAAGGCACGGCCCTCCACCACGGCATTCGCCTGCACCGCGCGATAGAAGGCCTGCGAGCCGCGCGGACTCACTCCCAGTTCCAGGCTTTCATGCGTGCGTGTACGCTCCACGATGGCGAGCATGTAATCGACAATGGCCTCATCCACCGCCACCTGCTTCACCATTTCCTGGAGTTCGGTAAGCTCATCGAGCTTAAGCACATGCGGAGTGGTTTCGCCGTGATGTACTTCGGGCTGACGGATTATTTCGCGTTCGCTCTGGACGTCGGGATAGCCGATGCGCAGGCGCATGAGAAAGCGATCCAGCTGCGATTCGGGAAGCGGATAAGTGCCGTGATGGTCGGAAGGATTCTGGGTGGCGATCACCATGAACGGATCGGGCAGCGGGAGCGACCGGCCTTCCACCGTGACCTGCTGCTCATTCATGGCTTCGAGCAGGGCGGACTGCGTCTTGGGAGTGGTGCGGTTAATTTCGTCGGCGAGGAGGAAATTAGTGAAAATGGGACCGGCCTTGAATTCGAACTGTTCGGTATGCGCATTATAGACGGTAACACCGAGGACGTCCGACGGCAGCATGTCGCTGGTGAACTGCAGCCGATGGAAGCGGCCATCCACGGCGCGGGCCAGGGATTGCGCGAGGGTGGTCTTGCCCACACCGGGCACGTCCTCGATCAGCAGATGGCCGCGCGCCAGCAGACACACCAGCGCCATGCGGACGGCTTCGGTTTTGCCGCGGATGCTGATTTCTATGGCGCCCTCGATCTGGCGGAGTTTCCCCGGCGAGATAAGCGCGGCGGACGCAGCCGGGAACGTCGGCATCAATTTTAAGAATACACTTTCGCGGGTTGGCTATACGTCCAGGCCGACGGCACGCATCAGGTCGAGGGCGTTACTGCGGGCGACCACGCCGGGGCGCATGCGGTAATCGAAGACCAGGCGGCCGTCTTCAAGGCGGTCTTCGAAGTGAACATTTTCCGCGGCGGGCGCGAGTTCATCCGCCACGCGGGCAAGCGACAGGTCGTGTGTGGTGGCGAGGCCGATGGCGCCCCGTTTGAGCAAGGCACGGATCAGACCTTCGGCGCCGATGGCCCGGTCGTGGGAATTGGTTCCGTGCAGCAGCTCGTCGAGCAGGAAGAAGGCGGGGACCGGCAGTTCGAGAATTTGTTTGAGGCGGAGGATTTCGGCCATGAAGCGCGAATGGCCTTCTTCGAGCGAATCCATGGTGCGGATGGAGGCTCCGAGCGACAGGTGTGAAATGGTGAGGCGTGTGGCACGCACCGGGGCGCCGGCGAGTGCCAGTACGGCGTTGACGCCGGCGGCGCGCAGAAGGGTGCTTTTGCCGGACATGTTCGATCCACTTACGACGAGGAGCTGGCGCGGCGCTGTCAGGGCTACACTGTTGCGCACGCAACGGGCTTCGGCAAGCAGGGGGTGGCCGAGATCCTGGGCATCGAAAACCGCGCCTTCGACGAATTGGGGAAACGGGTCGCCGGGATGCTCCCAGGCGTAGTTGGCAAGCGCGGAAAGCGCTTCGATTTCGCTGACAGCGTCGAGCCAACGCGGGATCAGCGCGCCGTTTTCAGCCCGCCAGGCTTCGATGGCCATGGCGATCTGAACGGTCCACATGAGAGGTGCGTCGAGCGCGCGCACGATGAAATTCTCGCGGGAATCGAAGAGTTCCATCCAGCGGCGCAGACGACCGATGCGCCATGATGCGGAGCGCCCGCGTACGTCGATGGCCGCGCGCAGCTCGGCGAGGCGAGGCGAGTGGAATTGTTGGCTTTCGAGAGTGGCGAGGATTTGCGAGAGCAATTCCAGATCGTGGGCAGGTTGATTGATGGCCTCGACGATGTTGCGAACGCGGACGCGAATCGAGTAGGCGAAACTCCATTCGACTACCGCCGTCGCGATGAGGGCGCGGGTGGATTCGATGCCGATGAAGGCGGTGGCGAACCACCATCCGATGACGAACGCGGCGACAACTCCCAGCACAAAAGCGGCGACGCGGCGCCATGCGGGGAAGGGGTGAGCGGGCGTGCCGGCCCAGGCTGCGAGATGCTCCGGATTGACGCCGGTGCGAAAATCGTCGCCCAGCACGGCGAGACGCTCACGCAGATCGAGCAGCGGCCGGAGTTCCTGAACCGCTTCATGGCGAACGCGGAGCTCGTCGAGGGAGGACGCCGATTTGAGCCAGCCTGCGAGACGCGCTTCGCCGCCACGTGTGCGGGCGGTGGAGAGGAGCTCGAAAAGGCTTCCGCGACCGAACAGATCGAGATCGGAAGCGTAAGGGTGGTGGGGATCGGAGAAGCGCTCGCCGGTTTCCCCGCCGCCCTGCCAGCGATGGTCGAGACGCGCGAGACCGCGCTCGTAGAAGGAGATGGCGCGGCGAATGCACTCTGCTTCGCGCTCGATGCGCGATTGCCACCAGACGAAGGCGATGAACGCGGCGACGGGCAGGGCGATCGGCCAGGCGGGCGCGGCGCCGCGGACGGCGAACCAGATGAGGGCGATGGCGGCCACGGCGATCAGCAACCGGATGTAGCCGAGACGATGGCGCCGGTTCGACAAGTCCTGCAGTTGGCGGGTGCGTTCGGCCAGTCTTTCGGTGTAGATTTCACGCGGCGTGGCGTCGATGCCCATCACCGCCAGCTTAACGGACGCGTTGTCTGGGTGTGGGATTGTGTTGGAAGGGGTGTATTAGAATTAGGGATTGCCCGCCGTTTCGGGCGCGTAGCTCAGCTGGTTAGAGCGCCTG
>CAVRCX010000006.1:0-8279 GCA_963719785.1 Terriglobia bacterium | reverse complement strand
GGAGAAGCCAACTCGATCCAAGTTGGAACCTCATGCGGAGATTATCGCCGCCTTGCGACGAAAACGCCGCACCTATCGGGAGATTGTGCAGTTCTTCCAGGAACATCTCGCGATCACTGTTGCTCCCAGCACAATCCACGATTTCGTCCGCGTCCGCAGACGGCAGGGAAAACGAAACATGGATTCAAGCGAAGAACACGCCGTGCCTTCGCGGCAAGTGACACCCGCCTCGGTAGTCAAGAATGACGTACAGCAGCGCATCGCCGCCCTTAAACGGCGAACTCCTCCAGATCAACCTCAACCGCTCTTCACCTACGAAGAGGATGAACCCCTGAAATTGCGGGGAAAAACTCCTCCGACCAAGGTCGACTGAGAACCGCCGTCACCAACTATTTTTGCTTTCCGCGAAAATAATTGTCCAAAAATCCGTTTCTGAGCCCTTATATGTAGGGCTCGCGAAATTCCTGCGGCCCGATGTTCGGATTCTTCACCGCCAATCCCTTTCAGGTAAGGGCGGCAATCCTGACGAAAGGAGGCAGCATCATGTCGGAACGGAAGGAACAGAAAACACTCGAAGCGACCCAGCAGCGCAAACGGGTCGTATTCACACAGGGCGGCAAAGGCGGGGTAGGGAAGACGGGCTTCATGATCCATCTGGCGGAATGGTTTCTCGCCAATGACATTCCGTTCACTCTTCTCGATCTCGATACCGAGAACAAGTCGCGCGGCAGCCTCAAACACTACTTCGACGGACTCGCCCGGAAGATCAACATCCATACTGAGGCTGGGCTCGACATGTTCATCGATTGCCTCGCCGAGGGTGCCCCAGTGGTACTCGCCGACATGGGTGCCGGATCGGGTCAGGTGGCATTGAACTGGTTCGAAACAATGTATCCCGATCTGGCCGAGCAGGGAATCCTGTTCACAGCGATCGGCGTAGTTACCTCCGATCCGGCGAGCGTGGAGAGCGTACTAAGCTGGGCCGCCCGACTGCAGAACCGAGTCGAGTACGTCATTGTGGAGAACGCCACGAGCCCGCAGGCCGACTTTACCTACTGGCTAGACAGCGATCAGTGCACCCGATTTCGCGAGGCGTTTCGGCCTGCCGTATTGTCCATGGAATACCGACTCGCCGATCTTGAGAACGCATCCCGCCAGCATGGCGCCACCCTCGCGCAGATCGCCCTGCGCAAAACGAAAGCCACGGAACTGCAAAAAGCTTCGTTCATCATCCGCGCGCAGAGCTATCGCCGGCGCTTGTTTCAGGAGTTCGAAAAAGCGAAGGAGTTCTTTCTGCCATGACCCCGGATGGCGCTGTTGCGATAGGTCCGGAACCGACCGCTGAGAAAGATCTGACCTGGGTTGAAGAGATTGCGGCGCTGCTCCCGGAGGAATCGCGCCTCGGCTGGTACCGGAATGTCCAGCCGTGGTTGCGAATGCTTCCGCCGGAGGATGAGATCGCGCACCTGGCGTACTCGATGGGATATCTGGCTCTGCTCACTCGCAGTACGCCTTTGATTGTTGCCGAGGAGAGGGCGAAACTGACGGACCTACTCCACCGGCATCGCGACGACGTGATTGGCGCTGTGAAGGCCACTGCCGACTACCATCAGAAGCTCAACGACCGATTGAAAAAGTTGCCCTCGGAGATCGCCCAGGGCCTGAGTCCGAAGGCGCTCGCCACCGAAATCGCGGATGGAGTGCGTGAGCAGTTTCTGCAATCCGGAATTCCCGAGGCGGGGCGGTTGCTCAAGGAACAAGGGGACCGTCTTCGGCAGCTGGCAGCGGATCAGGATCGCGCTCGTGCCGAACTCAGGCAGCACATGAAGGATTCGCAAAGCCACGTCACGTGGGTGCTGAACAGCGTTACCGCAGCCGCAGACTCAGCGAAGAAATCGATGGACCACTGGAATGAAGAGATGTGCCAGGTGCAGTGGCTGTACCTGGGACTCATTCTGTTGCTCGGTGTACTCATCGGCTCACTGCTCTACTGGTGGGTCTTTGATCCTGGGCAAAGGCACGTTCCGGAGCACGCAGCGCAAACTCCGCAATCGCAAGCCCCGGTTCCGATCACGGGAAAGAGAACGCAGCATGCACCCAAATGAGCGCACTCGAGAATCGGTACCAACTCTCGGGCTGGCCGTCGGGATTCCCGGCCCGACCGCAGAGCCCCCACTCGTGGAACCAGACAAGTTTGAGAAACCCGTTGACGTGAAAGCTGCCGCCCAGTTCCTCGGCGTCAGCGCTTCCCTCGTTTATGCTTATGTTGAGCGGAAGCAGATTCCCCATTTTCGGATGATGGGCCGCGCGATTCGATTCCGGCTGTCGGAGTTGAATTCGTGGCGGCAGCAGTTTCACGTCAATGGAGGAATCAATGGGTAAACCAGGACGTCCGCCGAAGTCCGGCGGAGCAATTTACAAACGACAGAATTCAGAGCTGTGGCAGGTCCGGTACAAGGACCGGAAAGGAGAAATCATACGAGAGTCGACAGGAACATCCGATCGTCAGGAGGCCGAGCGGTTTCTTCGGGACCGTCTCGACGCCCGAGACGACGGCCACCTCACGGCTCTTCTCACCAGCAAACAACTCACATTCAATCAATGGGCCGACTGGTTCATGGAAAGGCGCTCGAAGCCGCCTTTTCGGAGCGAGGGCAACCACCAGCAGAACACGAATGCCCTGAAGTTTCTCAGGCCGGCATTCGGCGAACTTGCACTCTCGGAGGTTACGTCCGAAGCGGTCGAGGCTTACCTGGGAGATCGGCTTCAATCCGGGCGAAGAATTCACACGAAGTTCGGAGTGCAGTTGCGCGGGAGGATCAAACCGGCGACAGCACACCAGGAATTCAGAATTCTGTCGCACATGCTGAACGTCGCGGTCAGGCAGAAGCGGCTCGCAGCCAATCCCTGTGTGGCCGTCGAATTTCCTGTTTCGGTCAAAAAATCAACCCGGAAGCCGCATTACATGACGGCAACCGAACAGACCAGGATCGAAAACGCTGCGCCAGCCTACTTGAGGAATATCGTGGTGATCATCTCCGAGATGGGACTGAGGTACAAGAAAGAACTCCTTCCGATGAAGAAGGAGGATGTCGATCTCGAAAACTCGGTCGTCCATATTGCGGACTCAAAGACGGTGAATGGTATTGGCGATATGCCATTGACTCAAGCCGCCCGCGAGGCGTTCCGGCGTCAGATGGAGGAGTCTGCCGGAAGCGAGTATCTGTTCCCCAGCCCCAGGCAGGGAACGGAAAAACCGTACATGACCAATCTGCGGAAAGTCTGGGCAGGAACGCTGAAGCGAGCCGGGGTGACATACTTCGCCCCGTACGAACTTCGGCACACCTTTGCTACCAGGCTCAGCGCGGGTGGAGTTGCCGATCATATGGTGACGCAGATGTTACGACAGGGCGACGCGGAAGTCTTCAAGCTGTACAGTCAGGCGAAGCTCGGAATGATGCGAGAGGCACTGACAAGGCTGGATCGGCAGGCGAACGAGCGGGGCATTTTGAGCACAGAGAGAGCGGGCTAACTGATTTTATGCACATTTATGAGCACAAAAACCAAAGCCTCGCCCCGAGGAAAGGAGACGAGGCTTTGATTCTAAAGGGCTAATCTGGTCGGGCTGCCGGGATTTGAACCCGGGACCTCTTGCACCCCAAGCAAGCGCGCTAGCCAGGCTGCGCCACAGCCCGAATCAACCAGTTTACACGCACACAACCGCTATCGCTCCGCACCCGATAATGCCTCGTTGGATAATCTGGAGTCCGGGGCGCAATGAACCGCGAGTATCACAAATGGTATAGCCCGTCGCTGGGGCGCGATATGGAGTTGCTGATCATTGGTCACGGGGGCGCTCCGATGATGGTCTTCCCCACCTCCATGGGACGCTTCTTCGAGTATGAAGACCGCGGCATGATCGACGCCGTCCGCTACCGTTACGAACACGGCGCCGTGCAGGCCTTCTGCGTGGATTCGGTCGACGCCGAGAGCTGGTACAACAAGTCCATCCACCCGGCGGATCGCGTCAGGCGGCACCTCGCGTACAACAGCTACATCATGAATGAAGTGGTTCCGCTGATCCATCAACGCAATTCGGCGCAAGCCATCACAGCCACGGGCTGCAGCTTCGGCGGATACCACGCCATGAACTTCGCCCTGCGCCATCCCGACGTATTCGCGCAATGCGTCAGTATGAGCGGCGCCTTCGATATCAAAGATTTCCTCGACGGCTATTACGACGACAACAGCTATTTCAATAATCCGGTCGACTATCTGCCTAACACGCATGACGGCTGGTATCTCGACCATTACCGCCGCTTCGACCGCTATCTTCTGGCGGTGGGCGAGTGGGATATCTGCCGCGGCGAGAATGAGCGCATGGCCGGTATTATGCAAAGCAAAGGCATCGTGCACCGGCTCGATATCTGGGGCGATCGCAGCGTCCACGACTGGCCGCTTTGGCAGCGCATGGCGCAGGCTTACTTTACCTGAGAGGATCGAAACTTTATGGCCACGAAAAAAATCGGCGTCCTTTATGGGATGGAAAATACCTTTCCACCCGCGCTGGTGGAGCACATTAATGCGCGCGGCATTGCCGGCATTACGGCCGAGGCGGTAAAGATCGGCGCGGTGCGCATGGCCGAACCGTCCGCGTATCGCGTGATCGTCGACCGCATCTCGCAGGACATCCCGTTCTACCGGGCGTGGCTGAAAAACGCCGTCCTCGGCGGCTCGATCGTTATTAACAATCCCTTCTGGTGGAGCGCCGACGATAAGTTTTTCAATTACTCGCTGGCGAGTAAGATCGGTATCGCCATTCCGCGCACGGTGCTGCTGCCGCATAAGGCGCTTCCGCCCGGCACCACCGATCGTTCGATGCGCAATCTGATCTATCCGCTCAACTGGGACGACATCTTTAAATATGTCGGCTTCCCCGCTTTTCTGAAGCCTTTCAGCGGCGGCGGCTGGAAGAACGTATACAAAGTGGACAACCCCGAAGAGTTCTTTCGCGCTTACGACGACACGGGCGATCTGTGCATGACTCTGCAGCAGGGCATCGCTTTCAAGGAGTACTTCCGCTGTTACGTCGTTGGGCAGAGCAAGGTGCACATTATGCAGTACGATCCGCGGCAGCCGCACGCTTATCGCTATCTGCTGAATCCCGTTCCGGTGGACCCGGCGTTACTCGACCGCGTGGAGAACGATGCGCGGAAATTGTGCGTCACTCTCGGGTACGATCTGAACACCGTGGAGTTCGCGGTGGAAGACGGCATCCCGTACGCGATCGACTTTCTGAACCCCGCGCCCGATGCCGACTATCATTCGGTGGGACCCGATAACTTCGAATGGATCGTGAACGCCGTGGCGGACCTGGCTATCGAGAAAGCCCAAAGCGACGAGAATCCCGCCGCCGATCTGCGCTGGAACGCATTCCTGTAGAGAAACTTCTGGGGCAGATTTCCGATCTGCCCGCTCTGTTTTGGGGCAGGTGCTATCGTGAAACCGGACACTCCATGCGTCCCAGTTTTACTCTAGGCATCGAAGAGGAGTACCAGACCGTCGATCCAGAGACCCTCGATCTCCGTTCCCATATCCAGTTCGAAATCATTGAAAAGGGCCGTCTGTTTCTCAAGGAACATGTCAAGGCGGAGATGCATCAGTCGGTGATCGAAGTCGGCACCGGCATCTGCAAAAACGTGCAGGAAGCCCGCCGCGACGTCACCGAACTGCGCCGCGTCATCATCAAACTGGCTCGCGAGAATGGACTGCGCGTGGCCTCGGCCGCCACTCATCCCTTCGCCGACTGGCGCGAGCAGAAGATCTATCCCGACGAGCGTTAGAGCACATCGTGCAGGATCTCAAGATGGTGGCGCGCTCCAATCTGATCTTCGGCCTGCACGTGCATGTGGGCATCGAAGATCACGAGGCGGCCATTCGCATCATGAACGAGGCGCGCTATTTCGTCCCGCACATTCTGGCTCTCTCCACCAATTCCCCGTTCTGGCTGGGCATGGAAACCGGCCTGAAATCGTACCGCTGTAAGGTTTTCGATAAGTTTCCGCGAACCAACCTCCCCGAGTATTTCTCCAGCTACGGCGAGTTCGAAGAGTTCGTTGCCCTGATGGTGAAAACCGGGTCGATTGATAACGGCAAGAAAATCTGGTGGGACATCCGGCCGCATCCTTTCTTCGACACGCTGGAATTCCGCATGTGCGACGTGCCCATGCGAGTGGATGAAACCATCGCCCTGGCGGCGCTGATTCAGGCCACCGTGGCGAAACTGTACCAGCTGCATTCGCGCAACCAGGGTTTCCGCCTGTATCGCCGCGAGCTATTGATGGAGAACAAATGGCGCGCCATACGCTATGGCATCGACGGCAAGCTGATCGACTTCGGCAAACAGACGGAAGTCCCGTTCCGCGACCTCATGTTCGAATATCTGGAAGTCATCGACGACGTTGTCGATGAACTGGGTTCGCGCGAAGAACTGAAATACATCCGGACCATTCTCGACCAGGGCACCGGCGCCGACCGCCAATCCGCGTGTTCCACGAAACCGGCGACCTGAAAGAAGTGGTCCGCTACATCATTGAAGAAACCGAGGCGGGCATATTATGACTCACCTGCATTCCATTGATTTCGACCCTGAACTTTCGGAGGGCGCGCGCAATGCGGTTGCGACATCCTCGCATTCAACCCGAAGAAAAGGCAACCCTGATTACCGACCGTGAAACCGCGGAGATCGCCGCCGCGCTGGTGGCGGAGCTGGAAAGGGTCGGCTGCCGCTACAACGCTTTCGTACTGGAAGACCACGCGACGCGGCCTTTAACCACCCTGCCCGAGGCCATCCTCGATGATATGGAGTCGAGCCAGGTGAGCATCTTCGCCGCGCAGGCGCAGCATGGCGAACTGCACACCCGCATGCAGATGACCGATGTGGTGAACCGCTGCCACATCCGCCATGCGCATATGGTCAACATCTCGAAGGAGATTATGACCCACGGCATGCGCGCCGATTTCACCGAGGTGGATCGCATTACGCGGCATGTGTGGGAAGCCGCCAGCGTGGCCAAACAGATTCGCGCCACCACGCCGGCGGGCACCGATATCGTCGCCGAAGATCCGCATTACAAATGGATTCGCACCAGCGGCATCATCACGCCCCTAAGTGGGGCAACCTGCCGGGCGGCGAGACCTTCACTTCGCCGGGTGAGGTGAATGGGACGTTCGTGGTGAACGGCGTGGTCGGCGATTACCTGTGCGCCGAGTATGGCGATCTGCGCGACCAGCCGTTGACCATTCGCATTAAAGGCAATCGCATCCTCGACGTTTCTTCAGCGAATAAAGAACTGGAGAAAGAGTTCTGGGAGTACACCCATACCGACGAGAATTCGGATCGCGTCGGTGAGTTCGCCATCGGCACCAATATCGGCGTGCGCCACGTGATCGGTAATATTCTGCAGGATGAAAAGATTCCCGGAGTGCATATTGCGTTCGGCAATCCTTATGGCGCGCATACCGGTGCCGAGTGGTACTCGGGCACGCATATCGATGTGGTGGGGCGCCATTTCGACATCTGGATCGACGAGCGGCAAATCATGCGCAACGGCAGGTTCCTGATTGATTGATTCCTGAACTTCGCCACGACTTCAACAAACGCTTCACGGCGGAGAAGTACTCTGCGTTCCTCACGCGTCTGGACGAACGCTGCGGCACGCACTGTGGAATTCCGCGTTTGCGAAACTCCGTGTTTCTTCCCCGCCCCGCTGATCGAATCCATGCAACAGGCGGGCGCGGAGCTCATCGGGCGGCTGGTTGGCAATGAAGCTTATCTCGCTGCCGCCCGCCGGCAGATCCCCGCGGCTTTCCGTGCGCCCCATGAGACCCGGCGTCCGTTATTCGTGCAGGTGGATTTCGGCATCATACGCGATGCTTCGGGCAACCTCGCGCCGCGTCTGGTCGAGATCCAGGCCTTCCCTTCCCTCTATGCTTACCAGCCGGTGGTCGAAGATGTTTACCGCGAGATTTATGGGCTCGACCTTCGAAATAAGCCTTACGACCAACTATTGCAGCGCGCCATTCTCGGCGATCCGGATTCCGAAAACGCCCTGCTGCCGGGAGATTGATCCCACTCATCAGAAGACACTGCCGGACTTCCTGCTCACGGAGAAACTCTGCGGCATCCGCACCGTAGACATTCGCCAACTGCGCAAACGAGGGAACAAGCTTTTTCTCGGCGACTTTCCCATTGAACGCATTTACAATCGCGTCATCGC
>CAVRCX010000005.1:0-11194 GCA_963719785.1 Terriglobia bacterium | reverse complement strand
GGGCGGCAATCCTGACGAAAGGAGGCAGCATCATGTCGGAACGGAAGGAACAGAAAACACTCGAAGCGACCCAGCAGCGCAAACGGGTCGTATTCACACAGGGCGGCAAAGGCGGGGTAGGGAAGACGGGCTTCATGATCCATCTGGCGGAATGGTTTCTCGCCAATGACATTCCGTTCACTCTTCTCGATCTCGATACCGAGAACAAGTCGCGCGGCAGCCTCAAACACTACTTCGACGGACTCGCCCGGAAGATCAACATCCATACTGAGGCTGGGCTCGACATGTTCATCGATTGCCTCGCCGAGGGTGCCCCAGTGGTACTCGCCGACATGGGTGCCGGATCGGGTCAGGTGGCATTGAACTGGTTCGAAACAATGTATCCCGATCTGGCCGAGCAGGGAATCCTGTTCACAGCGATCGGCGTAGTTACCTCCGATCCGGCGAGCGTGGAGAGCGTACTAAGCTGGGCCGCCCGACTGCAGAACCGAGTCGAGTACGTCATTGTGGAGAACGCCACGAGCCCGCAGGCCGACTTTACCTACTGGCTAGACAGCGATCAGTGCACCCGATTTCGCGAGGCGTTTCGGCCTGCCGTATTGTCCATGGAATACCGACTCGCCGATCTTGAGAACGCATCCCGCCAGCATGGCGCCACCCTCGCGCAGATCGCCCTGCGCAAAACGAAAGCCACGGAACTGCAAAAAGCTTCGTTCATCATCCGCGCGCAGAGCTATCGCCGGCGCTTGTTTCAGGAGTTCGAAAAAGCGAAGGAGTTCTTTCTGCCATGACCCCGGATGGCGCTGTTGCGATAGGTCCGGAACCGACCGCTGAGAAAGATCTGACCTGGGTTGAAGAGATTGCGGCGCTGCTCCCGGAGGAATCGCGCCTCGGCTGGTACCGGAATGTCCAGCCGTGGTTGCGAATGCTTCCGCCGGAGGATGAGATCGCGCACCTGGCGTACTCGATGGGATATCTGGCTCTGCTCACTCGCAGTACGCCTTTGATTGTTGCCGAGGAGAGGGCGAAACTGACGGACCTACTCCACCGGCATCGCGACGACGTGATTGGCGCTGTGAAGGCCACTGCCGACTACCATCAGAAGCTCAACGACCGATTGAAAAAGTTGCCCTCGGAGATCGCCCAGGGCCTGAGTCCGAAGGCGCTCGCCACCGAAATCGCGGATGGAGTGCGTGAGCAGTTTCTGCAATCCGGAATTCCCGAGGCGGGGCGGTTGCTCAAGGAACAAGGGGACCGTCTTCGGCAGCTGGCAGCGGATCAGGATCGCGCTCGTGCCGAACTCAGGCAGCACATGAAGGATTCGCAAAGCCACGTCACGTGGGTGCTGAACAGCGTTACCGCAGCCGCAGACTCAGCGAAGAAATCGATGGACCACTGGAATGAAGAGATGTGCCAGGTGCAGTGGCTGTACCTGGGACTCATTCTGTTGCTCGGTGTACTCATCGGCTCACTGCTCTACTGGTGGGTCTTTGATCCTGGGCAAAGGCACGTTCCGGAGCACGCAGCGCAAACTCCGCAATCGCAAGCCCCGGTTCCGATCACGGGAAAGAGAACGCAGCATGCACCCAAATGAGCGCACTCGAGAATCGGTACCAACTCTCGGGCTGGCCGTCGGGATTCCCGGCCCGACCGCAGAGCCCCCACTCGTGGAACCAGACAAGTTTGAGAAACCCGTTGACGTGAAAGCTGCCGCCCAGTTCCTCGGCGTCAGCGCTTCCCTCGTTTATGCTTATGTTGAGCGGAAGCAGATTCCCCATTTTCGGATGATGGGCCGCGCGATTCGATTCCGGCTGTCGGAGTTGAATTCGTGGCGGCAGCAGTTTCACGTCAATGGAGGAATCAATGGGTAAACCAGGACGTCCGCCGAAGTCCGGCGGAGCAATTTACAAACGACAGAATTCAGAGCTGTGGCAGGTCCGGTACAAGGACCGGAAAGGAGAAATCATACGAGAGTCGACAGGAACATCCGATCGTCAGGAGGCCGAGCGGTTTCTTCGGGACCGTCTCGACGCCCGAGACGACGGCCACCTCACGGCTCTTCTCACCAGCAAACAACTCACATTCAATCAATGGGCCGACTGGTTCATGGAAAGGCGCTCGAAGCCGCCTTTTCGGAGCGAGGGCAACCACCAGCAGAACACGAATGCCCTGAAGTTTCTCAGGCCGGCATTCGGCGAACTTGCACTCTCGGAGGTTACGTCCGAAGCGGTCGAGGCTTACCTGGGAGATCGGCTTCAATCCGGGCGAAGAATTCACACGAAGTTCGGAGTGCAGTTGCGCGGGAGGATCAAACCGGCGACAGCACACCAGGAATTCAGAATTCTGTCGCACATGCTGAACGTCGCGGTCAGGCAGAAGCGGCTCGCAGCCAATCCCTGTGTGGCCGTCGAATTTCCTGTTTCGGTCAAAAAATCAACCCGGAAGCCGCATTACATGACGGCAACCGAACAGACCAGGATCGAAAACGCTGCGCCAGCCTACTTGAGGAATATCGTGGTGATCATCTCCGAGATGGGACTGAGGTACAAGAAAGAACTCCTTCCGATGAAGAAGGAGGATGTCGATCTCGAAAACTCGGTCGTCCATATTGCGGACTCAAAGACGGTGAATGGTATTGGCGATATGCCATTGACTCAAGCCGCCCGCGAGGCGTTCCGGCGTCAGATGGAGGAGTCTGCCGGAAGCGAGTATCTGTTCCCCAGCCCCAGGCAGGGAACGGAAAAACCGTACATGACCAATCTGCGGAAAGTCTGGGCAGGAACGCTGAAGCGAGCCGGGGTGACATACTTCGCCCCGTACGAACTTCGGCACACCTTTGCTACCAGGCTCAGCGCGGGTGGAGTTGCCGATCATATGGTGACGCAGATGTTACGACAGGGCGACGCGGAAGTCTTCAAGCTGTACAGTCAGGCGAAGCTCGGAATGATGCGAGAGGCACTGACAAGGCTGGATCGGCAGGCGAACGAGCGGGGCATTTTGAGCACAGAGAGAGCGGGCTAACTGATTTTATGCACATTTATGAGCACAAAAACCAAAGCCTCGCCCCGAGGAAAGGAGACGAGGCTTTGATTCTAAAGGGCTAATCTGGTCGGGCTGCCGGGATTTGAACCCGGGACCTCTTGCACCCCAAGCAAGCGCGCTAGCCAGGCTGCGCCACAGCCCGAATCAACCAGTTTACACGCACACAACCGCTATCGCTCCGCACCCGATAATGCCTCGTTGGATAATCTGGAGTCCGGGGCGCAATGAACCGCGAGTATCACAAATGGTATAGCCCGTCGCTGGGGCGCGATATGGAGTTGCTGATCATTGGTCACGGGGGCGCTCCGATGATGGTCTTCCCCACCTCCATGGGACGCTTCTTCGAGTATGAAGACCGCGGCATGATCGACGCCGTCCGCTACCGTTACGAACACGGCGCCGTGCAGGCCTTCTGCGTGGATTCGGTCGACGCCGAGAGCTGGTACAACAAGTCCATCCACCCGGCGGATCGCGTCAGGCGGCACCTCGCGTACAACAGCTACATCATGAATGAAGTGGTTCCGCTGATCCATCAACGCAATTCGGCGCAAGCCATCACAGCCACGGGCTGCAGCTTCGGCGGATACCACGCCATGAACTTCGCCCTGCGCCATCCCGACGTATTCGCGCAATGCGTCAGTATGAGCGGCGCCTTCGATATCAAAGATTTCCTCGACGGCTATTACGACGACAACAGCTATTTCAATAATCCGGTCGACTATCTGCCTAACACGCATGACGGCTGGTATCTCGACCATTACCGCCGCTTCGACCGCTATCTTCTGGCGGTGGGCGAGTGGGATATCTGCCGCGGCGAGAATGAGCGCATGGCCGGTATTATGCAAAGCAAAGGCATCGTGCACCGGCTCGATATCTGGGGCGATCGCAGCGTCCACGACTGGCCGCTTTGGCAGCGCATGGCGCAGGCTTACTTTACCTGAGAGGATCGAAACTTTATGGCCACGAAAAAAATCGGCGTCCTTTATGGGATGGAAAATACCTTTCCACCCGCGCTGGTGGAGCACATTAATGCGCGCGGCATTGCCGGCATTACGGCCGAGGCGGTAAAGATCGGCGCGGTGCGCATGGCCGAACCGTCCGCGTATCGCGTGATCGTCGACCGCATCTCGCAGGACATCCCGTTCTACCGGGCGTGGCTGAAAAACGCCGTCCTCGGCGGCTCGATCGTTATTAACAATCCCTTCTGGTGGAGCGCCGACGATAAGTTTTTCAATTACTCGCTGGCGAGTAAGATCGGTATCGCCATTCCGCGCACGGTGCTGCTGCCGCATAAGGCGCTTCCGCCCGGCACCACCGATCGTTCGATGCGCAATCTGATCTATCCGCTCAACTGGGACGACATCTTTAAATATGTCGGCTTCCCCGCTTTTCTGAAGCCTTTCAGCGGCGGCGGCTGGAAGAACGTATACAAAGTGGACAACCCCGAAGAGTTCTTTCGCGCTTACGACGACACGGGCGATCTGTGCATGACTCTGCAGCAGGGCATCGCTTTCAAGGAGTACTTCCGCTGTTACGTCGTTGGGCAGAGCAAGGTGCACATTATGCAGTACGATCCGCGGCAGCCGCACGCTTATCGCTATCTGCTGAATCCCGTTCCGGTGGACCCGGCGTTACTCGACCGCGTGGAGAACGATGCGCGGAAACTGTGCGTCACTCTCGGGTACGATCTGAACACCGTGGAGTTCGCGGTGGAAGACGGCATCCCGTACGCGATCGACTTTCTGAACCCCGCGCCCGATGCCGACTATCATTCGGTGGGACCCGATAACTTCGAATGGATCGTGAACGCCGTGGCGGACCTGGCTATCGAGAAAGCCCAAAGCGACGAGAATCCCGCCGCCGATCTGCGCTGGAACGCATTCCTGTAGAGAAACTTGGTGGGGCAGATTTCCGATCTGCCCGCTCTGTTTTGGGGCAGGTGCTATCGTGAAACCGGACACTCCATGCGTCCCAGTTTTACTCTAGGCATCGAAGAGGAGTACCAGACCGTCGATCCAGAGACCCTCGATCTCCGTTCCCATATCCAGTTCGAAATCATTGAAAAGGGCCGTCTGTTTCTCAAGGAACATGTCAAGGCGGAGATGCATCAGTCGGTGATCGAAGTCGGCACCGGCATCTGCAAAAACGTGCAGGAAGCCCGCCGCGACGTCACCGAACTGCGCCGCGTCATCATCAAACTGGCTCGCGAGAATGGACTGCGCGTGGCCTCGGCCGCCACTCATCCCTTCGCCGACTGGCGCGAGCAGAAGATCTATCCCGACGAGCGTTACGAGCACATCGTGCAGGATCTCAAGATGGTGGCGCGCTCCAATCTGATCTTCGGCCTGCACGTGCATGTGGGCATCGAAGATCACGAGGCGGCCATTCGCATCATGAACGAGGCGCGCTATTTCGTCCCGCACATTCTGGCTCTCTCCACCAATTCCCCGTTCTGGCTGGGCATGGAAACCGGCCTGAAATCGTACCGCTGTAAGGTTTTCGATAAGTTTCCGCGAACCAACCTCCCCGAGTATTTCTCCAGCTACGGCGAGTTCGAAGAGTTCGTTGCCCTGATGGTGAAAACCGGGTCGATTGATAACGGCAAGAAAATCTGGTGGGACATCCGGCCGCATCCTTTCTTCGACACGCTGGAATTCCGCATGTGCGACGTGCCCATGCGAGTGGATGAAACCATCGCCCTGGCGGCGCTGATTCAGGCCACCGTGGCGAAACTGTACCAGCTGCATTCGCGCAACCAGGGTTTCCGCCTGTATCGCCGCGAGCTATTGATGGAGAACAAATGGCGCGCCATACGCTATGGCATCGACGGCAAGCTGATCGACTTCGGCAAACAGACGGAAGTCCCGTTCCGCGACCTCATGTTCGAATATCTGGAAGTCATCGACGACGTTGTCGATGAACTGGGTTCGCGCGAAGAACTGAAATACATCCGGACCATTCTCGACCAGGGCACCGGCGCCGACCGCCAACTCCGCGTGTTCCACGAAACCGGCGACCTGAAAGAAGTGGTCCGCTACATCATTGAAGAAACCGAGGCGGGCATATTATGACTGACCTGCATTCCATTGATTTCGACCCTGAACTTTCGGAGGGCGCGCGCAATGCGGTTGCGACATGCCTGCGCATTCAACCCGAAGAAAAGGCAACCCTGATTACCGACCGTGAAACCGCGGAGATCGCCGCCGCGCTGGTGGCGGAGCTTGAAAGGGTCGGCTGCCGCTACAACGCTTTCGTACTGGAAGACCACGCGACGCGGCCTTTAACCACCCTGCCCGAGGCCATCCTCGATGATATGGAGTCGAGCCAGGTGAGCATCTTCGCCGCGCAGGCGCAGCATGGCGAACTGCACACCCGCATGCAGATGACCGATGTGGTGAACCGCTGCCACATCCGCCATGCGCATATGGTCAACATCTCGAAGGAGATTATGACCCACGGCATGCGCGCCGATTTCACCGAGGTGGATCGCATTACGCGGCATGTGTGGGAAGCCGCCAGCGTGGCCAAACAGATTCGCGCCACCACGCCGGCGGGCACCGATATCGTCGCCGACATGAATCCGCATTACAAATGGATTCGCACCAGCGGCATCATCACGCCCCTCAAGTGGGGCAACCTGCCGGGCGGCGAGACCTTCACTTCGCCGGGTGAGGTGAATGGGACGTTCGTGGTGAACGGCGTGGTCGGCGATTACCTGTGCGCCGAGTATGGCGATCTGCGCGACCAGCCGTTGACCATTCGCATTAAAGGCAATCGCATCCTCGACGTTTCTTCAGCGAATAAAGAACTGGAGAAAGAGTTCTGGGAGTACACCCATACCGACGAGAATTCGGATCGCGTCGGTGAGTTCGCCATCGGCACCAATATCGGCGTGCGCCACGTGATCGGTAATATTCTGCAGGATGAAAAGATTCCCGGAGTGCATATTGCGTTCGGCAATCCTTATGGCGCGCATACCGGTGCCGAGTGGTACTCGGGCACGCATATCGATGTGGTGGGGCGCCATTTCGACATCTGGATCGACGAGCGGCAAATCATGCGCAACGGCAGGTTCCTGATCGATTGATTCCTGAACTTCGCCACGACTTCAACAAACGCTTCACGGCGGAGAAGTACTCTGCGTTCCTCACGCGTCTGGACGAACGCTGCGGCACGCATGTGGAATTCCGCGTTTGCGAAACTCCGTGTTTCTTCCCCGCCCCGCTGATCGAATCCATGCAACAGGCGGGCGCGGAGCTCATCGGGCGGCTGGTTGGCAATGAAGCTTATCTCGCTGCCGCCCGCCGGCAGATCCCCGCGGCTTTCCGTGCGCCCCATGAGACCCGGCGTCCGTTATTCGTGCAGGTGGATTTCGGCATCATACGCGATGCTTCGGGCAACCTCGCGCCGCGTCTGGTCGAGATCCAGGCCTTCCCTTCCCTCTATGCTTACCAGCCGGTGGTCGAAGATGTTTACCGCGAGATTTATGGGCTCGACCTTCGAAATAAGCCTTACGACCAACTATTGCAGCGCGCCATTCTCGGCGATCGCGATTCCGAAAACGTCGTCCTGCTGGAGATCGATCCCACTCATCAGAAGACACTGCCGGACTTCCTGCTCACGGAGAAACTCTGCGGCATCCGCACCGTAGACATTCGCCAACTGCGCAAACGAGGGAACAAGCTTTTTCTCGGCGACTTTCCCATTGAACGCATTTACAATCGCGTCATCGCGGACGAAATGCTGCGGCGCAATATCCAGGCCGAATTCAGTTTCCGGGACGATGTCGAAGTGGAATGGGCCGGCCATCCGAACTGGTTTTTCCTGATCAGCAAATTTTCGCTTCCCTGGCTGAAGCATGTCACCGTGCCGGAATGCTGGTTCCTCGACCAGGTGGAATCGATCCCGGCAGACCTCGAAAATTATGTACTCAAGCCGCTCTACTCCTTCGCTGGTCTGGGCGTGAAGGTTGGTCCGACACGGGAGGACATCGATGCCATTCCCGAAGCCGAGCGCTCGCATTACCTGCTGCAACGGCGTATGCATTTCGAGCCGGTGATCGAAACACCGTTCGGGCCTACGCAGGCGGAGATTCGCATCATGTACATCTGGCTCGATACGCTGCAGCCGGCTGGCACGCTCGTGCGCATGGGGCGCGGCAAGATGATGGGCGTCGATCACAACCGCGATCTCGAATGGGTAGGCGCCTCCGCCGCTTTCCTCAAGTAAGGTGGGGCAGGTTGGTAGGGGTACCCTCTGGGTCCGGCCGATTGGCAATCGGCCTTCACGGTCCGCCGACAATGTATTTCTATGTTGCCCGGAAGAGGCCCGTTATAGATTCCACCGCGTGATAACACGGTATTCGTGCTCGTATCCCAGCGTCGAAACACCGGCCGTTTCGAGCATAAATAATTTCGCGTCATTGGGCGGCAATGCCAGCCAGCAGGCAGTCAGGATGCGCAGAATATGGCCATGCGCGAAGAGCGCCACGTCCCCATCGGCTTTAAGCCCCCGGGCAATCACCCTCTGCGCCCGAACCGCAACCTGCTCGATGGTCTCCCCGCCAGGCACGCCATCGCGAAAGAGCTCCCAATCGGGGCGGTCGCGCCGGATTTCAGCCGTCGTGCGGCCCTCATAGGAGCCGTAATCCCACTCAAGCAAATCGGGTTCGATTTGTGTCTGGGCGCCGAAGCCCGCAATTTCGCAGGTGCGCCGCGCGCGCTGCATGGGACTCGACAGTACCAGCGCGAAATGCCGGCCAGCGAGTTTCCCCGCGATTGCTTTTGCTTTCTCTTCGCCCGCCCGAGTCAGAGGGATGTCGGACCGTCCCGTATGAGCGCCGGAAAGGCTCCAGGCGGTTTCGCCATGCCGTATCAGCCAGAGCATTCCCCTATTCTCGAACACCTGTGGGTTTTTTGGAACCAGCCGGCGGAGTTGGCGACACTTCGGGTTTGACAATAACAGTTTTAGGGCAGATCCTAGGGGGAGAGGTTGGCCTATATGCCCTGCCTGCGTACAGCAGTCGTTACTTCCCTGTTATTCCCGCTCCTGTTTCCAGTGCTCTCCGCCCAATCGGTAATCTCGGTTCGATCCGGATTGATCAATTATTCGGACGGCTCCGTGGTCGTCGATAATCAACCGGTCGTCAACCGGTATGGCCGGTATGCCAGTCTGAAAGACGGCTCGGAACTGGTGACACAGGACGGGCGCGCCGAACTGCTGCTCACCCCCAACGTATACCTGCGGGTGGGCCAGGGCAGCGCCGTGCGCCTGGTTTCGGGCAATCTCGCCGATACTCAGGTGGAGCTGCTGAGCGGTTCCGCGGTGCTCGATTCGGGCAATGCAGTGGGTGGCGACCCGGTGACGCTGATCGTCCGCGATGCGCACATTCGCGTGGAAGAGCCGTCGCGCCTGCGCATCGATGCCGAGCCGCCGCAGATCAAAGTCTTCAAAGGTAAGGTGGAAGTTCAGAACAGCCACAGCCAGATATCGGTCCTCGCAGACCAGATCTTTCCGCTCGATGGATCGTCAGTGGTCCAGAAAATGAGCGACGGTTCGGACGACCTTCTCGATATCTGGTCGCAGCAGAGGAATCGGCTGATTTACTTCAATCTTGCCAGCACGCAGAATATCGCGGACCCGCAGGATGACCCCGCCATGACCGACCCGGATCCGACATATGCGGCCGGGGCACTTGGCGCGTATCCGGGTTACTCCGCTGGGCTGAACGGCTGGCCTGGCTATGTGCCGCTCGCGACGATACCGCCGCTGACCAGCAATATGTACCTCAATCCTTATGTCGGCGTGTACTACGGCGGCTACCCGTATGGCATGTACGGATCGGTGATGCCTCTGGTCTATCGCACCGTCACTCATAGCGGCCCCGGCTATATTTCGGGGTATCGCTTCGCGCCAGTGTATCCGGGCGGGCTCAATACCTATCGCGGAATTTCCACCCGACCGTTTACCCCCGGCTATATAAGCACGCCGCGTCCGGCAGTTCCGCATCCCGTTATGCCGCGCGGTGCTATCGGACATCGATAGAGCCAGTTCACAGGCTGTGGAGTAGGCCTTTTTGGCCTTCCAACTTACTGGGTCGGTGCGTAATAGCCGAGTCTCCAGCGCGCTTTAAGGTCGCCTAAGCCTTTCGGCTGGCGCAGCTTCAAAGTGATCGCTCGATATTTCCCATCGCGAGTCTGATTCGCCGGAGCATACGCCAGCACGTATTGGTTATGCAGTTCGAT
Organism: Terriglobia bacterium; assembly: GCA_963719785.1. Lineage (GTDB taxonomy): Bacteria > Acidobacteriota > Terriglobia > Bryobacterales > Bryobacteraceae > BOG-234. The sequence continues at coordinate 908 of CAVRCX010000005.1, read as the reverse complement.
GGCGATCTTTTCCGCGATGAGCGGCAGTTGGCTGGATTCCGAAGCGCCGAATGCCCGTCCGCCCGTTTGCTCCGAGATCTCGGAAAGCAATAGCGGTCCCGAAATCTCAGCCTTGCTCAGGCCGGGAAACAGCACCGGCTCGAAGACCCCCATGGCGTAAAGCTGCACATCGGCTTCGCGCACCAGATCCTTGATTTGCTGCTGCGTATAGTGGCTGCTGTTGTCCCCGCCATCCGAAATAACCACCAGAGCCTTGCGGGGGTTCTTTGCCTTCTTCATCTCTTCGAGCCCGAGATGGATGGCATCGAGCAGCGCCGTCAAGCCGCCGGTATGCAGCGAATCGAGCTTGTTCTGCACGTCTTCCATGCGGCTGGTGAGACCCTGCAGGACACTCGCCTTGTCGTTGAACTCGATCAGAAACGCCTCGTCTTCGGTGTTGAGGGTTTTCAGTAATTCGCTGACCGCCGCGCGCGAGGTATCGAGTTTCAGGCCCATACTGCCGCTGGTATCGATGAGCATCCCCACGGAAAGCGGAGCATCCTCGCCGGAGAAGTGGGTGATGTTTTCCTCCGTATCGCCTTCGAAAATCTGAAAGTCCTTCTTTTCGAGCCCCAGGACGAAACGATTGGCCTTGTCGGTTACGGTGACGGGAACGACTACCAGATTGGTGTCGACGCGGATGTTAATGGTCTGGTCGGCGTTCGAGTCTCGATCGGGAGCGCCGCCCGAGGTCTGGGCGGCCGCGAACACGGTCAGCGAGAGAGCGGCGAAGACGAAGCTGGCGACAGACGATCCGCGCTTCACGGTTGCGAGTTTAGCACGAACAAGCCCGGTTTTATGGGACGCCGAGGCACGCATAATGCCGAGGCGCGCAGCAGGATGCAGGCTTCGGGCATCGCCCTGTTTTT
>CAVRCX010000004.1:0-1266512 GCA_963719785.1 Terriglobia bacterium | reverse complement strand
CTGGCCGCGACAGGCGTTGAATCCGTTCCACGATCTCTGTCAGAAAGCTGATAAACTCGGCGCTGGTATGACCTGCCGCTGTCTTGCCCTGCACCTTGCCCGTTTTAACGTCGAGCGCGGCATAGAGAGAAGCGGCACAGAGAGAAAGAAAGCGTGGCGTGCCGGAAATACTCGAAACCATGCTTCTCGACCGAGCCGGGAAACCGGGGGAGCACGGGATCGATCCGGTCCAGTGCCTGAATGGCGGTCTTTTCGTCAACGCAGAGCACCGCAGCACGGCTTCGTGGCGGAGGTTAATCCGAGGGTTTCCATTGTGCTGGGAACCGCCCGCCTGCGCATGTGCGTCACCGCCGGCCAGAAGTTCGGCAAGGCGCTCGCGGTTCCAGTTGAACCGGGGCCAATCCGGCAATTCATGGATATACATTCTCCGCACTTCCTGCGATAGATTACAACTTGGGTTCGCCGCGGCCCCGGCTGGAAGGTCTACCCGCAATTATCGGTTCCCACCACCCTATTCAGCGGCGGCCGGGGGTGGCGGGGATCAACACGGGTTGCACCTTCGTGTGCTCCTGGACGTTGTCGCCGGGGCTGATGACAAGCTGCTGACCCGCCTGAACTCCCGACAGAATTTCGATGCGATCGCCGTAATCGCGCCCCAGGGTGACGAGTTGAAAGTGGACCGTGTGGTCGGGCATTACGATGGCGACCTGGGGTCCGTTGGAGCGGGTGACCAGCGCGTCGCCCTTGATGAGCAGAGGTGGCTCGGCGCGTGGGGTAGTGAAATCGACTTGCGCGTACATGCCGGGGAGGAGCAGACCGGCTGGGTTGGGAACCTGCACCTCGGTCAGCAAAGTACGGCTGGTGGGATCGAGCGAATTGGCGGTTCGGGTGACGGTGCCCACGAACTCATGGGCCGGGAGATCGACGATGGTGATTTTGGCGACCTGTCCGATGTGCACGCCGGTGGAATCGGCCTGGGGAACGTTGACATAGATGCGCAGGCGGTCGGATTGGGCGATGCGGTAGAGCAGGGTATTGCCCTCTGTGACGAGGGCGCCCACATCCACATTGCGCTGGGTGATGACGCCGGCGAAGGGTGCACGCACGCTGAGGTAGCCCTGCATTTCGGTGAGGCGATTCAGATTAGCCTGGGCGACATCCACGTTACTTTTGGCGACGTTGACAGCCTTTTCGAGGGCCTGGACGGTGGCCACCTGAGCCTGATACTGAGCCTGGTTGGTGTCATTTTCCTGGCGTGAAACAGCTCCTCTTTGAACCAGATTCTGCCAGCGTTCGGCGGTGGTTTTATAAAGCTGCTCGTTAGTCTTGCCCTGCGTGAGGTTGGCCTGGGCCTGTTCGAGTCCGGCGTTAGCTTGTTCGAGTCCGGCTTTGGCCTGACGCACCTGCTGATCGAGTTCGGGAGCTTCGATGTCGGCGAGGAGCTGGCCCGCTTTGACACGGTCGCCGATATCGACATAGCGATTCTTGATGTAGCCGCTGGCACGGGCGAGGACGGGGGCTTCGGTGATGGCCTGGATGTTGCCAGGCAGCACGAGTTCGGTTTTGGTTGAAGAGCGTTCGACTTCGGTCACGTTGACGAGCGGGATGGCCGCGGTGTCGCTTTTCGCCGCGGCGACCAACTCCGTCTCGCGTTTGAGGCGGGGCAGATAACCGGTGAAGAAGGCGGCGGCGACGATGACGACGATGAGCACGGCGAGCATGAGCAGGGTCCCCGAGGACGGCCTGCGATGATGCCCGTGGCTGGGGTGTCCGGCCAAACGTTGCTTGAGTTCTTCGATCTCAGCGCGCAGTTTGGCTTCTGTGGCGTCGCGCGGAGCTGAGGTAGTCTCGTGCATTTTGGTTGATTCTTTAGTGTAATGGCGGCGCTTCGCTGAGGTAGACGGTTACGTCCTCGCGCTCCTCATCTTCGAGTTTCGTGTCGAAATCGACGGGGGCCTTTTTGCGCAGCAGGCTGTAGACGATGGGCACGGCGAAGAGCGTGGTCACTGTAGCGAGCATGAGACCGCCGATGACGGCGCGTCCGAGGGGCGCGTTCTGTTCGCCTCCCTCACCGAGGCCGAGAGCCATGGGCGTCATACCGATGATCATGGCGGAAGCGGTCATAAGAACGGGGCGGATGCGGGTATTGCCGGCGGCGAGCGCGGCGGCCCTTTCATCCATGCCTTCGAGGCGCTGATCGTTGGCGAAGACGACCATCAGAATACTGTTGGCGGTGGCGACGCCGATGCACATAATGGAACCCATCAGGGACGGCACGCTGAAGGTGGTCTGGGTGATGAAGAGCATCCAGACGATACCGGCGAGAGCGCCGGGCAGCGCCATCAAAATGATGAACGGATCGAGCCACGACTGGAAGTTGACGGCCATCAGGAAGTAGACGAGGACGATGGAGAAGATGAGGCCGAGGCCGAGGCGATAGAAGGAAGTCTCCATGGTCTTGATCTGGCCGCGCAAGTCCATGGAACTGCCACGGGGCAGCTTCTTCTGATACTTGGCCATGATCTTTTCGACTTCTCCACCGACGCTGCCGAGATCCTGGCGGTCCACATTGGCGTAGACATCGAAGACGGGCTGAACGTCGTAGTGATCGACGATCTGGGCGGCGACGCCGCGTTCCGTGGTGGCGAAGTTAGAGAGGAACTGGGTGGGATTCTGCGACTGCGCGCCCGGATTGCCATACGCCATGGTTGCCTGGTTGGGACTGGCGCCCACGGAAGCCTCGGTGGGATTTCCCTCGCCTGGCGTACTCGAATTGAAACTCGCGAGCGGCGCCGAAATAGGAGTGCGCATGAGCGCATCGAGCGAATTGATTTTGCTTTGCGGGGTTTGCACGGTGACGTTGTACTGGACTCCATTGACCCAGTTGAGCCACTGCGTGGGAGCGATCTGGCCGCTGCCGCTGAGGGAAATCAACAGGCTGTTGGAAACATCGCGCTCGGTCATGCCGACCTGCCCGGCTTTGGCGCGATCCACTTTCAGGCGGATCTCCGGATAATCGACGATCTGATGAATATGGACGTCGACGGCGCCGGGAATGCGCTGGATTTCGCGTTCAAGCTGTTGCGCGATGCGGTAGTTGGCGTCGATATTTCTGCCGGCGACCTGCAGATCGATGGGGGCGGGCAGGCCGAAGTTGAGAATCTGATTGGTGATGTTGGCGGCGCCGAAGAAAAATGTGACATCGGGAAAATCGCGGCCGAGGCGCTTGCGCAGCATTTCCTGATATTCGGCAGTGGGTCCATGGCCCTCGTGCTTAAGAGAGATGAGAATGTCGCCATCGCCGACGCCGATAGTGGGGCTGTCGCTGTAGGCGAGATTGAAGCCGCCGTTGGGCAGACCGATGTTGTCGATGATGGTATCGACTTCGCCGGGGGGCAGGGCGGCGCGGATATCGCGCTCGATATTGGCGAAGTAGACCTCAGTCTGTTCAATGCGCGTGCCGACGGGAGTGCGGGCGTGGAGGCGCATCTGGCCGGAATCGACGGTGGGGAAGAAGTCGCGGCCGACAAAGTTGATGAGCCCGAGCGATCCGAAGGAAAAAATCATGAAGCCGGCGAGGACGGCTTTGCGGTGGTCAAGGGCCCAATCGAGCAGCGATGTGTAGAAGGTGCGCAGTTTTTCGAACTGGTGGTTAAAAAGGTAGTGAGTTTTCCAGATAAGGCCGGTGCCGCCGGCGGTGTGACCATGTTCGCCGAGCAGGTAGAGCTTGATCTCGGAACGGAGCATGTAATGCACCATGTTGGGAATGAGGGTGCGGGACAGGAGGTAAGAGGCCAGCATGGCGAAGACGACGGCCATGGCGAGGGGCGTAAAGAGATAGCGGGCGGCGCCGGTGAGCAGGAGGACGGGGACGAAGACGACGCAGATACAGAGAGTGGAGACGAAGGCGGGGGCGGCGATCTGCTGGGCGCCATCGAGAACGGCGCGCACCAGCGGCTTGCGCATAGCCATATTGCGATGCGTGTTCTCAATTTCGACGGTGGCGTCGTCGACGAGGATGCCGACCGCGAGGGCCATGCCTCCGAGCGTCATGACATTGATGGTCTGGCCCATGAGGCTCAGCACCACGAGCGAAGTGAGGATAGAGAGTGGGATGGAGATGCAGACGATTACGGTGCTGCGCCAACTGCCGAGGAAGAGCAGAATCATGAGGCCAGTGAGGCCGGCGGCAATGATGGCTTCACGCAGCACGCCGATGATGGAGTCTTTGACGAAGACCGATTGATCGGCCAGCAGGCGGACGTCAAGCTCGGGTGGGATCTGGGCCAGAATGGAGGGCAGTTTTTTCTTGACCGCGTTAACAATGTCGATGGTGGAGGCGCGGCCATTGCGCAGGACGGTCATGAGGGCGCCGCGATTGCCATTGACGCGCACGACCCCGGTCTGGATGGAGGCGCCGTCGCGAACCTGGGCGACATCTCTCATATATATGGTGGCGCCATTGACCACGCGCACCGGAAGATCGTTGAGCTCATTCATCAGGCGGGGACTGCTGTTGAGCTTGATGTTGTAATCGCGATCGCCGAATTTGGCGGAGCCGGCGGGCAGGATGAGGTTCTGCAGGCTGAGGGCGTTGGAAACGTCGGTGGCGGAGACGCCCTTGGCATACATGGCGTCGGGGTCGAGATCGACCATCACCTGGCGGAATTTGCCGCCATAGGGCAGAGGCACCGAGCTGCCCTGAATGGTGGCGAGCGGCGTTCGGATGAAATTCTGGCCGAGATCGAACACTTCCTGCTCGCTGAGGGTTTTGCTGCCGAGGCCGAGCTGGAGGACGGGCACGCTCGAGGCGTCGTATTTCAGGACAGTTGGCGGAAACATGCCTGGGGGCATGGTGCGGAGGATGGATTGCGAACTGGCGACGACCTGCGCCTGAGCGAGCTCAATGCGCGCGCCGGGCTGGAAATAGATGCGGACGACGCAGACGCCGCTGTAGGACTGGGATTCGATGTGTTCTATGTCGTTGACGGTGGAGGTGATGGAGCGCTCGAAGACGGTGACGACGCGATTGGCCATTTCCTCGGGGGAGAGGCCGCCGTAGTTGAAGAGGACGCTGAGGACGGGGATGTCGATGTAGGGGAAGATGTCGACGGGCATGGTGCTGATGGCGACGCCTCCGAGGAGGGTGATCAGCAGCGACATGACGACGAAGGTGTAGGGGCGGCGGAGGGCGAGCCGAACTATCCACATGAGGGGTACCTAAAGAAATAAGTGGTTCGACCATCTATTGTAACGCGGTGCGGGGCAGGCGGAAAACGAAGCCACGGGTTATTGGGTAAGTGGTTTGTTTTGATGGATAAGTTGGGTTCACTAAAATACTTTTGCGGGGCGGGCGAAGGGGCTGGGTGGTGGGCAGGGGTGTCCGATTTTGGGAAACTCAGGTTCGTAGTTGTAAAAATCACTTTTTCGCCCGCCTTTTTCCTGGAGGTGGGGTTTGGGTGGGTGCGGAGAGGCTGCGTTGCCAGATGGCAGGCGGCGGAGTGCGGGATTTTGGCGCAGTTGGTCATTTGCGTCCTGAGTATAGACATGGCAGCGGTGATTTGGCGGTTGGGATGGGGCGGGTGCGAGGGTCGTAAGTCTATTCAGGTGTTACTGCCAGCGATATTTTTCGGATTTGTGACCGGGCTTTTGGGGTGGGATCGAAGAGGCCGTTTGGCTCGGAGCTACCGGCCTTGGGGCGCATGGCGGGTCGCACGCGCGGTCGGGGGTGGTTGGCGCGCGTGCCCGGTCCGGGGTGACAATGCTGGTTCCTGGGGGAGTGATAGCGGCGTTTGAGGGAGCGGCAGCGAGGTGCCGATATTTTGCTCATTTGCCCTTCCGCGACCGGCGTTCACAGGAGTAATCGTGCGAAGCCCAACTTGGCAGAGCTGGACGCAGAAGTCAGACCGCGTCGCTGCGCAAGGATGTTTATCGTCCAGTAAAGTAAACAGATAGCCGGTGCGATGAGCGCTCCGGTTGAAACCTGACATAGAGCGCTACTACCGCAAATCCAGCGAATGAACCGCAGCGTCGAGTTGGTGAAGATCTGGCTTGAATGTGCTCGGTTGTGCCTGGTCCAGGCGAAGGTTTACCGACTGGCGGAGCAGCCGATTTTTTTCGTCGTCCATTGCTTTAACTGCCTGAGTCCGTTTGCGGCCGATGGGCAAAGGATTGATCAGCTTCGCAGACTTCTCGTCCTCCTCATCCAGGATGCTCTGCCACTCTGGCGTGGGATGCAGATATGCGATGTCCGCGAATATCATCATGAAATACCGGCCGTCGTGGCTTATCGCCTCGAAAATGTAGTTCACAGGCATGGGATCGGATACAGGGCCGCCAGTACAGTCCTGCGCGTAAAAGCCGATCCATCGCATTCCGCGCCAGGCTTTTCCCTCGACTATCTCCTGTTTGCCCCAGAAACAGAGAGCCGCGTCCTGATAGACGGCCAGTGGAAGCAGATCCGGAGTTGCAATCCTGCCGCCCGGCCATAGGGCGGATTCAAGCCGGGCGAGGCCCTGCATCCAGCGGCCGTCTTCCCAAAGCGTTTTCTTTATCCCTTCGACCGACATGATTCGAACCTGAAGGTCCTTGGTAACAAGGCCGAGATGCGCGGGCCAGTTGTCGTCCACGCCCGCGAAAGTTGGCGGATAAAACGGCTGCAGAGATAAAGTGCTTTTGATTCCCCATAAAGTCGTGTCAATTGAGACTCGGGCCGGAGAGATGCCCGGATCGAGTCTCGGGTCGTTTGCGTCCATCAACGTGAGCCTTAGCCGGTAAGGCTTGTTGGAAGAGCGGCGCAAAATGAGCTGATAGATGCCTGTCCTGGGGAGTGGCCCCACCCAATAGCCGGGCTGATCGTCTTTGCTCATCGGTATTCCTTCTGATTCGCTGGCACCGGGTGGAAGAAGGGTCAACTTGTCGCTTTCGTCGAGGTTGGAATCTTCGGTGCCTGCTCTATTCACCATCAGGACCCGCCCAGAGGCGCCATCAAACCTGAGAATGCCGCGACCAGCGGTTGCGGTCACTACTTCTGTGAGAGTCTGGCCGAGAGCGATCCGCAAAGGAGGGTCAGCAGCAGTGCACGAAAATTCCAGGGCCATGAAGGCGGCCACGACGAAGAATTTGAACGATCGACTCTGGCGCGCCTGAGAGAACATGATCTATTATGCTGTGCCGGACTGGGGCCCGATGCCAACGGGTAAAAACTTCCGAACACCGACCATCCGGGAGTTGAGCCGTTGTTCTCACTCGCGGTTAATAGCGAACTAAACTTGATGCGCTCGCTTCTCGTACCCTCAATACAGAAGTCCGATTAATGCGAGTATGGCTGATGATTGACTTCTCCGCTTACCGGCGGTTCACGAGTGACACGAACATCCAGTACGACGATCCGAATTAACACTACGCGCCCAGGTGGGCCACGCGTGCGAATGCACGACAATACGGTCGATCAGGGAGCGCATTCCGCCCGAGCGACCGGCATTCCGGAAGTAATACCGGACAGTAGTAGCAGCAGACTGTTTTCGATCCGAAAACATAAGGGAAGTATCTATAACCGACGAGATGCGGACCGTTCGGGAGTTTAACCCGTAGCTCTACGTTGCGCCGAATCGTTCTGGCGCCACAGTTCACCTGTAGTGCAGGCAAATGGGAGGCGCGGAACTTTCGGCTAACATGATGTCTGCTCCGGCATTAGAATATAGGCATGAACTGGAAGCGCACCATGCTGGGCCTGCTCGTACTGGCGTTCCTCGCCGCGTTTCCGTGGGGACCGCTGTTCGCCTGGTCGCCTGTTCATCCGGGGTATCGGCAGCTTCAGTTCTCTCGGGCGGATGTACTGTATGCCGATTCTGCCTCCCTGGATCCGGCCTACCGGGAGGTCGACCGATACGTCGCGGTCGCCGAGAGCTTTCACGATCTGCGGTGCGCGAAGAAAATTAAGGTAGTGGTCTGCCGCAACTGGAATGATTGTCTCAGGTTCGCAGCACCATTTTTGCTGGGACAGCGTCCCCTCGCCGTCACGGCGGCGACAGGTACGGTGATCTTCGTGACGCCGGGCGCGGCCGGGTGGTCGGATATCGGAGGATTGTTGAGGCACGAACTGTCTCATGCCGTGTTGAATCAGAACCAGTCGCTGGTGAGCGTCGTGCGAATGCTGCGGCAACCATGGGTTTCCGAGGGTGCGGCGGGCGTCGTAGCGGCGATGGGCGTGACCGCACCGGGCCGGCATTTTGTGAGCCTGCCAGAGGCGGAGTTTTTGTCGCGAGCAACTACGGAGGACCTATGGACATCCTTCGCCGCCGCACCGCAGAAAGACTGGCGCTTCAGCTACACAGCATGGATTTATTTCTGGGACAGGCAGATCGAACGAAGCGGCAAGGCTACATTTCTCAGATTTGAGCGGGCCTGCTTTTCAGATCCGCAGGGCTGCCGCGCCAGCTTTGCCGACGTTTACGGCACGGATCTTCGGCGCACGGTAACCGAGTTCCAAGCCGAGGTCCGATTGGGACGGGTAGTAGCGCCGGAACACACTCCGTTCTGAGATCGCACGAGCATCAGGAGCTGTCGCTACCGATAAAGGCAAGAGCGCGACGGGTATCGCGAATGCTTCGCTTGTGCGTCGGTGAACTTCAAAATGGCCTCCGCTCCGACGAATACCCCAGCGGCTCCTACCTTGTCGACCAGCGTTTACCGATCCTCCATTCGGCGCGTGTGGATTTCGCCCGGGCGACGCCAGATCTTTATCGAAAATGCCCGGCGGCCAACCTTAACCTCCGCTCCGATCTTCATCCCGCCGTGCACTTCCGATAAAGATCTGGCGTGATACGACTAGAACGCCGACCGGCGCTTCCCAGATGGGGGACTTGCGGACAAGCATCCTGCAATCACATCAGCGAGATTGGCGTTTCTCGTCAAGTTGGCCAGGCGCGAAGGTAAACGCTACCCGACAGCGGGCAACGCGCGACTGTCAGAGCCAGTGGCAGCGAAGCGTACGCTCCAGCCAAAATCGCCGTTTGCTTCCAGCCCAGCCCGGCATGCCATCTTTCAACTCCCCTGGATGATGAGAACCCGGCGTCAATCGGCGCTTCAGCCGGGGCCATGCAGAGCGTCGAGGATCAATTGAATCTGATCGGCGCGAGGGCGTTGACTCATCTGCTCGTTATCGACTCGCGCAACGCGCCGAAGGACGTGCAAAGCTGGCCCCGCCTGAGCATGCCATTGAGCCATTTCGAGAAGTGGGTCCACTGCCTCCGCTCGTAAAAGACGAAGCAGACCCGGATCACGACTGGCGGTGATCGCATCGAGAAGGAATGATCCTTTGTCGCGATCTTGCCACGAACCCGATTTCAGAAATTCTATGAACGGAGCGGCGGGGATGCGCTTCGCTATGCGTGCATCGGCCCCCGCCATGAGAGCTAAAGACCGGACGGCATTGTTGCGGACAAGACCATTTGAGTCACGACTTGCCTCGATAAGAAGAGCGATTTGCCTTTGCGGGCTGGAAGAATATCCCAGTAACATGGCTGCGGCAGCCCGCTGGCGTGATTCGCTGGAGTTTGCGAGGACCAGACGGATAGCGTTCTCGTGTTTCCGGGCGTACTGACGCATTTCGAGTTGACGGGCTCGGAGGGTAGGGTCTGAAGATAGTGAGTAGCCCATTGATTCATTCGAACGAGCTCCGCTTCTACTGGCCATCAGTACTGCGTCCATCGCGAGCTCGTAAATTCTGATTCCGCCCGCAGGGAGAGTAACCTTCTGCCTGGGTGGGGCGGAGTACACGATGCGGTGGACGGAGGGGCCAGACAGCCCGACAAAGACTGTCCAGTTGCCTTGATATTCACAGCAGGAAAAAGCAACGTCGGTAGCCTCGATCCCCATCACTGCTTGCACCGTGCTCTTGATACGTTCCACCAACTTCGTGTACGCCTCATCAGACTGCGGAAGGGGGTCACCCTCGTGTAGCGGCAACGCGCTGCGGAGTGCAGCAATATCCAGACCGGTCTGCCCATAAAAATCCACTGCCGCAATATTTTGGATCGGACCTTGAGCCAGCGACAACGGCGAAAAAGCAAAAAGGAGGAGTGCCGATTTCATGGGAAGGCCTTGGGCAATTGTACAGGGATGCACCTGACGCGACCCGATCATCGCCCTCGTAGTTCAAATTGTTCAATTGTCGCATCCGCATCTCCAAGCCGGAAATAGCCGCTCACCCACGGGTAACGGCTCGCGTTTACCGTCCGGTTGACGGATTGTCGTTTTAAACCGGCCAATGTTCAGAGAGAGGGGTTGGCGGTCCACCACGCAAAGCTGTATTCTTTTTTCGTTCGAAACTGATTTAGCCGGAGGGTGAAGGCCCGGCCAGCGGATCGAAAACTTTGGCAGAGAACGGTCACAGGCGGGCCTTCACACCAGCCGTGATTCTCTTTATCGCACTGGCAGAGGCGAAAGACAACATCGACCCGGGGTGATCCCGCTGGACCTCTTGCCGAGGCGATGTCCGGTTTGCGGGGACCACACGATCATCGGCCATGGACGACGGCTCCGTCCAGCCCACGATGACAGGCAAGAACGCATTTGGGTGCGCCGCGGAATCTGTCAGCCGTGCAGGAAGACTTTCACGATCTTGCCCGATTGGCTGGCGCCGTCTGGCCACTACACCCTGCGTTGCCGGCAACAGGCTTGTGAGCGGATCGGCAGCGGCGAGTCTGTCGAGCAAGCGGTGCCTTACTGCCAAGATCCGAACCGTTTGCCGGATCCCTCTACGGTGCGCCGATGGGCACAACAGCGACTGCTCACCCTGTGGTGCTGGATCAAGGTCGGAGCCCACGGCGGCGACTTTCTGCGGACACCCACCATCCTCGCCTGGGATCTGGGCGCGCTCTGCCGTATTCTGCCCATCGAGGCAAGAAGTCCATGAGTCGCCAGGCTCTCGACGAGTTGAAACGGCAGATTCGCCTGCTGGAGTATCTGCAGGCCCATGATTGGCGGCCCGCACGGCAACTCAGCCGCGGCCGATTGATGGGGCTGTGTCCACTGCACGCCGATCACAGGCCAAGCTTCCTGGTGGATACCGGCAAGAGCCTGTTCTACTGTTACGGTTGCGGTCGCGGCGGTGACGTGATTCGTTTTGCCGAACTCTATCACCACGTGAAGTTCCCGGAGGCATTGGCGTTGCTGCAACAGTGGCATAGCTGGCCGCCGTTGTTACACAAGGCCGTGAGTCTCTATCGCATGCAGTTACACCGCCACGGCGAGGCGATAACCTATCTGCATCGACGCGGAATCCGCTCATCGGAAGTGGTCGAGCACATGCGGATCGGCTACGCGCCCGGCGGTTGCCTGCGAGGCTGGTTGACACAGCTGGGCTATCCGCTCCAGACATTGCGTCAAGCCGGTTTGGTCACCGCCTCCGGATACGACGCCTATACGCATCGTGTCGTGTTTCCTGTCGAGGGCAACCTCTATGGCCGCAGCCTCTCTGCCACGGCGCCACCTCACCGCTTTCTGTCTGGCACCAAGGGCGGATTGTACGCCTGGGAACAAGTCCGGCAGTATCCGAACGTCATTCTCGTCGAGGGCCTGTTCGACTACGCCGTGTTGTGGCAAGCCGGTTTTCACAACGTCACCTGTTCGATGGGAAGTCATCTCAACGGGCAGCAGTATCGCCAGTTGTGCGACAGTCCGCGAAACGTCTATCTGGCCTTTGATGCCGATCCGAACGGCAGCGGCCAACAGGCGGCGCGGTTGCTTTCCGGCAGGCTCAGCGAGCAAGGCGTGAACGTTCGCAGAGTCTCCTTGCCCCAAGGCCATGATCCGAACAGCTTCTTTGTCGAAGGTGCCGATGCAGGGCGGTTCCAGGCGCTGTTGGAGGTTGCCCTGCCATGACATTTCGGGTTCTTCATCAGCCTTCCACCAATCAGGCCAGATGCCCGTACCGCGTCATCGTGCGAGAGACAGGGCGCGAGATTGACTGGATCAATCAGTATCTCGATTACGAAACCCTTCGCCGCCTGGCGGATATCACCCTGAAAAGCTATGCGCATGAGTTACTGCACTTCCTCCGCTGGTGGGAGAGCGTTCACCATACCGACGCGATCGGCAAAGATGCGCTCACCGAATCGACACTGCTCGACTATGTGCGATTCCAGTCCAGTCAGGAACGTGAGCTGACTGGTGGCACCATTAATCAGCGCGTCGCCATTGTCGATCGCGCTTTGCGTATCGTTTTCCCCGACGCCCCTGGGCAGGTTGCTCCCGGGTTTCAGCAGACGTACTGGCAGCGTGCGCCTATGGGCATCGGCAGGCCACGGCTTGCCCTGAGCAGATTGCGGGTGAAGACTCCCAAACGCACCATATCCCCATTGTCGGTGGATGAAGTGTCGCGATTTTGGTCCAGCTTCCGCACCTCGCGTGACTTGGCCATCGTAGGGTTGATGCTGTTGCAGGGACTCCGCTCCCAGGAAGTCCTGGATCTGAATCGCGACGATCTGCTGTTGCCGGAAGCGCAGATCCGCGTGCGCGGCAAGGGTAATAAAACCCGCTTCCTGCCGCTGGCTCCGGAAGCGGCTCAACTGCTCGATCATTATCTGCGGCTGGAGCGGCCGCATAACTCGACCAATGCTTTGTTCGTTTCTCTGAAGGGCTCCGCGCGCGGCGCCCGGATGACCCCTGCGGGGCTGCGCTCGCTGTTTCGCCATCATCGCCGGACTACTGGCGTCAAAATCGCCAATCCGCATCGTTTTCGGCACACCTTCGCCTCGGATATGGTGCGTGCCGGCGTCACCCTGCCAGCGCTCATGCAGTTGATGGGGCATGCGCAAATCCAGACCACGCTCGTCTATATGCAGGTCACGCCTTTGGAGGTCTACCAGCAGTATGCCCGAGCGGTCGCTCAGCTCATCAGACCTGTACCACCGGCCCCGGCATGAAACTCTGTCGGCACATTCCTGTCGACCATCCACTGGCTCTCCAGTTCCAGCGAGCCGTCGAGTCCCTCACTGCCGCCCAGGTGTGGGATTCAGCGCGTCAATACCGTGGTACCGCACGCGACTTCCTGATTTATCTGGGCGAGAATCATCCAGCTGTTACTTCGTTAAATCAGTTGCGCCGCGACCCGCATCTCCTCGGCTGGTTTACCCACCTGCGCTTATTGAAACCGGCCGTCTATATCTCTCGCCTCATGCGCCTGCGGTGCATCCTGGAAGAACTTGCCTGGACCGCGCAACTTCCCGATCTGGCTCATCTGATCCGTCGCGAGGATTCTCCCCGGCCACCTCAACGTCTTCCCCGTGCCTTGACGGCGCAGCAGGATCAAATAATCCAACAGGAATTATTCCAGCGCAACGATCTGGCGGCTAACATCTTCCTGCTGCTGCGCCACACCGGTATGCGCATCGGTGAATGTGCCGATCTCTCCTGGGAATGCCTTCGCAACGTCGCTCCGGATCGTTGGGCCATTCACGTTCCCCTCGGAAAGTTGAAGACGGAACGGATGGTCCCGATAGACCCGTTCGTCTGTGAGCTCGTTCAACGCCTGCGCTTCTTCCGCTCTTTCGACCCCCTGCCGCCCGACGGCCACCTGCTGGCCCGTCCCCACGGCAAGACCGCCTTGATCCGCCAGCTGCGCTTTTACCTGCACGAAGTCTGTGCTGCGGCCGGCATTACCACCCGCATCGTGCCCCACCAACTCAGACACACCTACGCAAGTGAGATGATCCGCTCGGGCGTCACCATACCCGCGCTCATGAAACTCCTCGGCCACAAGGATCCAGGGATGACCCTCCGGTACGTCGAGGTTACCGCGAATGATTTACAGCGCGAGTTCCGTCTGGCCCGATCCCAACCTCGCCATCTCGTCCCACAGCCGAAGGCACCGGGCATCTCGCCTCGCGCTGGTGTAGACGGCATTGTTGACTCGTTGCTTTTCGCTCAACACGCAATCGAGATGTTCCGTCGGGCCCTGCCCGAGGGCCATTCAAGAAGTTGCCTCGACCGACTTTCCAATCGATTGACCAAGATCCTCTCGGAAGCCCGCAAACTCAACCCGCCTGCATAACGGGCAGAGATTGGCCGTATAAGTCGGCATCTCGCTGATTGACCTCCCCCTGAAGCCCCGTCGTGCTAACCGCCCCTGTGTTGTCGCACAGCCTTTACCTTCACCATGACCGCATGAAGCTGGGGACGCCCAAGCGTGCACAGGTCGGTATCGCATCCGCTTTCCCCGTGCCGTAGGCGGTGCGGTTCTCCGGCCCGATTTTCCACAAATCCACACACAGTCCCATACCGGCTACTGGATCTTCTAGAGGTACATATAGGAGTATTCGCCCCGAGAATGCCGGACATCCGCCCCCACAATGCCGACAGGTGCGCGCCCAGCGCCCCGAGGTTGCCGAGGAAATCCCGGCTTTCCACAGGGCCAGAATTCGACATTCCAGGTGCTCGGACCCGGCACTCGTGCAAACCCGCCCTCCATCGCACCGGCTCGCCTCCCCTGGCCCATCCAGCGAAAGCGCCCCCAGAATGCCGAACTTCCCGGTCCGCACTGCACAACGTCAGGTCACGGAACGTTCACCCCGCGCCCTACAGTTCAGAGGAGATCATGGAAAACACGTCAAGCATCCTGACGGTCAAGGAGGTCGCCGACATCCTCCGCTGCTCGAAGGCCCACGTTCACAACGCCATTCACGGAAAAGTCCACGGCCTGCCGATACTGACTCATCTGACCATGGGCCGCAGAAAACTCGTCCGCCGCGATTGGCTGGAGCAGTGGCTCGAATCGAACAAAACCCGCTAGTATGGCTACATGTTCAGATTTGCCGCTGGGGACGCAGGAAAGAGAACAACGAATGCGTCGAAAGCGATTCCAGCGGGGCAGTCTCAGTCCCCGCAAGCGGAATGGAAAGAACTACTGGTATGCCCAGTGGAGGGAGGACGGAAAACCAAAATCGAAAGAAATCGGGCTTTGCTCGAAGATGACGCGAATAGTAGCCGAAGGTGTCCTGACGGAGATCCTTCAGCCGGTGAACGAAGGGGCGGAGAATCCCGAGAAGATCATTTGGACGTTCGCGAAGTTCTGCGAGGTCGTGTATCTTCCGGTCTGTCATCAGAAGTGGAAGGCTTCAACCGGCATGGTTGAGGCGAATCGGTTGGAGGTGCATCTGATCCGGCCTTTGAAAGAGAGGGTGATGCAGGAAATCACGCGGAAGGAACTGCAAAACCTTTTGGACAAAGAGGCTCGAAGCTGCGGGCGGAGCATGGTGGATCATCTTCGTTTCCGTTTGCGGTCTGTCTTCACGCTCGCCATGAGCGAGGGTGTTGTGGATCGGAATCCGGCTGTGGCGCTCTTCACGCCGCGGCACTACCAGGAAGGCCGAAGCCGAAGGGTTCTGACTTCGGAAGAGGCAGTCGCCATGATCGGAGCGCTGGATCTCCGGGAACGGGTGATTGCTCGGCTTGCGACCTGGGAGGGGATGCGTCCGGGAGAGATCCTGGCGTTGCAAGTGGGCGACCTGGATGAGAACTCGGTCTGGGTTCGGCGGCGGGTTTACAAAGGCGATATCGACGAACCGAAGACAAAGAGATCAACCCGGAGGGTTGCACTCACAGTCGGTACGTTGGCGTTGCTCGATGAGTGGAAGCTCCGGCTGCTGGGTTCGCCGACGGAGGCATGGCTGTTCGGCTCGGAGAAAGGAACGCCGATGAGGCGGGACAACATCTGGCGAAAACGCATGCATCCGAATCTCAAGCTGGTGGGACTGGAATGGGCAACCTTCCAGGTCATGCGGCGAACGTTCGCGACGTTGTCGAAGGCGGCGGGGGTGGATGCTCATACCCGGTCGGCACAGATGGGAAATACGGTGGATGTAAATGAAAACGAGTACGCGGTTGCAAGCTTTGAACAGAAGCTGGCTGCCGTTCGCAAATTGGAATCAGTCGTCATTCAATGACGGCGCGGGGAGTTCTCGAACAATGAGGCTTTCTGAACTGAGGCGACGCGAGGAAATTTCAGGTTTGGCAGGACGGTGCTGCTAACACCGTCCTGCCGGCTCCGCGAGGTGATCGGAAGCTTAAAGCAGTAATCGCATTAACGCTGAAACCGGCAACATGCCCCAAGTTATTGAAAAGATGGAGCGGGAGACGGGGTTCGAACCCGCGACGTCCAGCTTGGGAAGCTGACATTCTACCGCTGAATTACTCCCGCCCGATTCGAACACAATTATAACACCCCACGAAACTCACGGTGCCCCGTTTGGAAGCGCTTCTGCCGACTCGCGCCCCACTGCATCGAGCACGCCATTGAGTGAACCGATTCCTCCCCGGAAACTGCCGCGCCAACTCCAGCGCTTCATCGATGACCACGGCTGGCGGCGTTTCCGTGCGCAGCATCTCATACACGGCAATGCGCAGAATGTTGCGGTCCACGCTCGGCATCCGCTTGATCTTCCAATGCTCCGCGTGCTTCGTGATGCGCTCGTCGATCAAGGCGATATCCGCCGTGATGCCGCGGACGTGATGAAACCGGTCGAGGCCCTCTGTGGGCAGCACGTTCGAACAACCGGAAGCCACCGTCGTTGTGACCGGGCATGCCTGAAATGACGTACTCCGCGGTTATCTTTCAGCAGGACCCCGAACAACTGGGGCGCCGGCGCGCCTGATTTGCCACGCTGTATCGATTTGCAGAGGGTGTGGTCGCTAAGTCTAACCCCTGAGAGGGTTTGGTCACGGCGCCTAATCTGGATTCCACGGTTCCAGCGGTCCTGATTTGGCCCGATCTAATCTATTAGGCTAGGTAACACGGGTAGTATCACTAGCTAATGTTTGTCTTTAAAGTTAACTGGACAGGAATTTTCAGTGTATACCATCCTGTCACATCGTACTGTGCTAATCAGTACTATGAGTGGAGTGAATATGACTCGTTTCATCCGCACATTAGGACTTACAGTTCTGGCGACCTTGGCGATACCGGCCTTCGCGCAGGATTCCATAGCGCCACCCACTTTCTCAGCC
The DNA here is from genome assembly GCA_963719785.1 of Terriglobia bacterium. GTDB lineage: Bacteria > Acidobacteriota > Terriglobia > Bryobacterales > Bryobacteraceae > BOG-234. Next base: position 1,249,505 of record CAVRCX010000004.1, on the reverse strand, counting down.
ACGATACCCATCGGCACATCCGCCACAGTCAACAAGGTCGTTACGATCGGCCAGGTCCTCAAGCCTGTCGACATCCTGTTCGTGGTGGATACGACTGGCAGCATGGGGCCGACTTTGAGCGCCGTGGCAACCGGATTTTCACACACTGTAACGACAGTTGGCGGCTTCGCCTCAAACGTCCAGTTCGGGGTCGAGGAGTACAAAGACTTTTTCCAGTGCGCGCCCGATGGCTTCGCGGCTCGTCTCGATGCGAATCTAACCTCCACCACCGCAACAGTGCAGAACGCGTTGAACGGTCTTAGCGCCTCCGGAGGCTGCGACGACCCGGAATCGAACTTGTATGGCCTTTATGCGGCAGCCAACGGCGCAGGCGTCGCGTCCCCGGCCGGCCAAGGCTTCCCAACGGGTTGGCGCGCGGGCTCGACAAGGATAATCGTCTGGGTTGGGGACAATGCGGGACACGATCCGGCAGGGCCAGCCACTGAAGCGACCACTATCGCGGCGCTACAGGCGCTGGGCGCGTATGTAATCGCCGCGAGCGCGAGTTCGGGACCGGGGCTGGATGCGGTTTGTGACTCCGCGCCTTGTGGGACGCCGAATGGGAATCAAGCCATGCGCATCACCGCGGCCGTTGGTGGCGCCGACCTCGGTACTTTCAATCCGGCTACCATCGTGAGCGCGATCGAGACAGCGATTGAGAACGCGATCGCCATGTATTCCAGCGTGGGTCTGGGTGTGTCGCCCACACCGGCGGGCGTTTCGGTCGGGATCGGACCGACAAACCCCATTACGGGCACCTTCAACCGCTCGACTACCGATTTATACGATTTCACGGTGACGTTTACGGGCACATTGCCGGGCGTGTATTCATTTGCAACAAACGCTCTTCTCAACGGGGCCGTCGATGTGAGTGAACAGGACACGATCACAGTGACTGCTCAGCCCCCGTCTATCAGCAAAGCGTTCGGCGCCCCTTCGATTCCGTTGGGCGGGAATACCACCCTGACTTTCACCATCACGAATCCGAATGCGATTCCCATAATCGGCGTTAGCTTCGGCGATTTGATGCCGGCGGGATTGACCGTGACCGGCGAAACCAGCGACACCTGCGGTGGCGTGCTTGGACTTTCCCCCACCGCTATCCTCTTTTCAGGGGGTACGATACCCGCCGCCGGATCTTGTACCATCAGCATCACCGTCCTCGGTACGTCCGCGGGCGTGCAGACCAACGTCACCAGCAATGTCTCCGCGAATATTGTCGGGACGGGGAACACGGCCTCGGCCACGCTGGACGTTGTGGCGCCCCCGATCATCAGCAAGGCATTCACCCCTGCGAAGATCGTTCCGGGCGGCACGGCTGCCGTTAGCTTCTCCATTACGAACCCGAACAATTTCATAGGGTTGACGGGGGTTGCTTTCACCGACTCGCTTCCGTCCGGCCTGGTGGTAGCTTCTCCCAACGGATTAAGCTCGACCTGCGGCGGAACTGCGACCGCGACGGCGGGCTCGGGAACCATCAGCCTTACCGGTGGCGCCATCGCAAGCAGCGCCTCCTGTGTGGTCACGGTGAGTGTTACAGCTCCCGAAGGGATCTATCCCAACTCCGTGCAGGTGACTTCCACAAACGGCGGCACGGGGAATACCTCCTCCGCTACCCTGTTCGTCGCGACGCCACCGAACCTGAGCAAGGTATTTGGCGAGGTGAGCATTGGGCCGGGGGCGTCAACCACTTTGAGTTTCACGCTCATGAATCCGAACCACATCGTGACGCTGCACGCGCTGCAGTTCGCCGACGTGTTGCCGGCCGGACTCGTGATCTCGACGCCGAGTGTAGTAACCGGTGCCTGCGGCGGTGGGACGATCACCGCCCCCGCGGGAAGCAGCCTCATCACGGTAGGCAGTGCTGTCCTCGCGCCTCAGGCCAGTTGCACTTTCAGTGTCAATGTCACCAGCGACGGCACCGTCCTCGGTCTTCTGACCAACATCACCAGTACGGTCACATCGACTGAAGCCCTGCCAGGCAGTCCAGCGTCGGCAATCATCTTCATAGGGGATCCCTTCCAGGTCAGCTATGCGGCCGACCTCAACATTGGCGAATCGTACATCGACATTGCCAACACAGGAACCAATGGCGCTCCGCTGCTGGGTCCCGGCCTCGGCGCGGCATCGGGCAACATCTGTGTTAACGTGTACGCCTTCGACCCGGCGGAGGAATTAATCTCGTGCTGCTCCTGTCTGGTTACGCCCGACCAGACGGTCAACCTTGGCGTCGTCAGGGATCTTACATCGAAGACCCTTACTGGCGTGGTTCCGACCTCAGTAACGTTGAAACTGCTGGTCACCCTGGCGGGTCCAGGCGGCGGTGGCAACAGTTGCACAAACACGGCAGCAACTGCGACCCTTGCCACGCTCGCGAACGGCGGGGCCGCGTGGGGTACGACACTCCATGCGACGCCCACGGCCGGCAGCTACGCAACTACAGAGAGAACCTTCACGGGGGCTACGCTGAGTGCGGGTGAACTGGCCAGCATCACTGGCAGGTGCGCCGCCGTCATTGGCAACGGCAGCGGCTTTGGCGTTTGCAGTTCCTGCAAGTCGGGCGCTCTGGGAGGGGCAAACCTGGCGCAGTAGTTGTGGCTTTACCCCAACACCGTTCACTTAACTCCTGTTGGGTTTGGAGACAGGTTTCAGCCGCGTTTTCCCAAACGGAACAGACGCCGCTGATAACTGCATGTCCCAATCTCTTGCTAAGTGAACGGTGTTGCGGCTTTATCCAGGTTTGTGTTTCGGGTAACTTCTGACCTGAACCGAGGCGCAAAGTTAATCGCACCACAGGGCGCGGTCGCCCTGCGCGCCGAGATGGCTACGAAGAGACATCTGCAAATTAATCCCGCGACGATTCGAAACGAGTACAACAGTCGGATGCGCTCACGGCGCCCCGTTCGGAACTGCTTCCGCCGTCAACTCGCGACGCACCGCATCGAGCACCCCATTGACAAAGTGAACCGATTCCTCACCTGAGAACTGCCGTGCCAACTCCAGCGCTTCGTCGATGGCCACGGCCGGCGGCGTTTCCGTGCGCAGCATCTCATACACGGCAATGCGCAGAATATTGCGATCCACCGCCGGCATTCGCTGGATCTTCCAATGCTCCGCATGCTTCGTGATGCGCTCGTCGATCAGGGCGATTTCCGCCGTGGCGCCGCGAAACAAGCCCTCCGCAAAAGCATCCCTTCGCGGACGCACCGGATTCTCGTCGTCAACCAGCAGCGATTCGTAATAGCCGCGCAGAATCTCATCCAGCGGCAAACGGCGCAGATCCCACTCAAAGAGCAGTTGAAGCGCCTGCCGCCGCGCGCGATGCCGGGCCATGTCAGTCCTGCGCCCGCAGCTTGCGCAGCAGATTCGCCATCTCGATCGCCGACATGGCCGCGTCGAAACCCTTGTTCCCGCTCTTCGCCCCCGCCCGGTCGACGGCCTGCTCTACGGTATTGGTGGTCAGCACCCCGAACGCCACGGGGATGCCGGTCTCAACCGACGCGGCGGCAATCCCCTTCGCGGCCTCGCCGGCCACGTAATCGAAATGCGGGGTATCGCCGCGAATCACTGCGCCCAGACAGAGGATGGCATCGTAGCGATTGCGCTCGCCCTGCTTGCGTGCCGCCAGCGTTCGCACCGTAATCGGGAACTCCCACGCGCCCGGAATTCGCACCACATCGATCGCCGCCGCATCGCCTCCCGTGCGCTCGATGGCATTGAGGGCGCCGGCCAGCAGACGTTCGGTAATAAAGCTGTTAAAACGGCTCACCACGATCGCAAAACGCAGCCCATCCGCTTTCAGTTCGCCCTCAAACGAGGTGTATTTACGATCGCTCATCGGCCTCTAACTATTGTCCCTGGAGTCATATGGGATAATTGGATTTTCAGGCCCCATCTTACCGCATGGTTTCCGAATTCATACGGAATTTCTCTATCATTGCGCATATCGATCACGGCAAAAGCACCCTGGCGGACCGTCTTCTCGAGTCCACCGGAGCGCTTTCCCAGCGTGAAATGATGGAGCAGGTGCTCGACACCATGGACCTCGAGCGCGAGCGCGGCATTACCATCAAAGCGCACGCGGTTCGCCTCGATTACAAGGCGGATAACGGCAATCTCTACCAGCTCAATCTCATCGATACGCCCGGCCACGTGGACTTTTCTTACGAGGTTTCGCGCAGCCTGCAGGCCTGCGAAGGCGCCCTCCTCGTAGTCGACGCGTCGCAGGGCGTGGAAGCCCAGACTCTCGCCAACACCTACCTCGCGCTGCACCATAATCTCGAAATTATTCCGGTGATCAACAAGATCGACCTGCCGGCCGCCGAGCCTGAGCGCATCCGGGAGCAGATCGAAGAAGTGATCGGCATCGATGCCAGCGGGGCGATTCTGGTCAGCGCCAAGCAAGGCATCGGGATTCACGAAACGCTGGAAGCGATTGTGGAGCGCATACCGCCGCCGCGCGGCGATGTCGATGCTCCTCTGCGCGCGCTGATCTTCGACTCCTGGTTCGATCCCTATCGCGGCGTAATCATTCTGGCGCGCGTCATCGACGGCAAACTGCGCATGGGTCAAAAAGTCCAGCTCTGGTCGAATGGCAAACAGTTCGAAGTCGAAGGGCTGGGCTATCAATCTCCTAAAGCCATTCCGCTGCCGGAGCTTTCGGCCGGCGAGGTGGGCTACGTCTACGCCAATATCAAGACCGTGGCGGACGCCAAGATCGGTGACACCATCATGGATGCCGCCAACGTGGCACCCGAGCCGCTGCCCGGGTTCGAAGAGATTAAACCGATGGTCTTCGCCGGACTCTATCCCGTGGAATCGCATGAGCACGGCGCGCTGCGCGAAGCTCTCGAAAAATTGCGGCTCAACGACAGCGCCATGAGCTTCGAACCGGAAAGTTCCGTCGCGCTCGGCTTCGGCTTTCGCTGCGGATTCCTCGGACTGCTGCATCTGGAAATCGTGCAGGAGCGCCTCGAGCGCGAGTTCGATATCGATCTGATCACCACCGCGCCCGGCGTGCGCTATCGCATCACCACTACGCGCGACACCGTGATTGAGGTCGACAACCCGACGCGCTTTCCCAATCCCACCGAGATCAAACAGATTGAAGAGCCCATCATCGACGCATCGGTGATCACGCGCGAGGAATATATCGGCGGCATCCTGGCGCTTCTTGAAGAAAAGCGCGGCGTACAGAAGAAGTTCGAATACATCGGCTCCGGGCGCGTGATGCTGCTCTATGAATTGCCGCTGAACGAAATCGTGCTCGACTTTTACGACCGCCTGAAGAGCGTATCGCGCGGTTACGCGTCGCTCGATTATCATCTGGCGGGCTATCGCGTGTCGCCCATGGTGCGGCTCGACGTTCTGATCGCGGGCGAAGAGGTAGACGCGCTGTCGATGATCGTGCATCGCGACTTCGCCTACGACCGCGGCAAACTGCTGATCGAACGCATGCGCAAATTGATCCCGCGGCAGATGTTCGAGATCGCGCTGCAGGCGGCCATCGGCACCAAGATCATTGCGCGCGAAACCATCTCGGCGCTGCGTAAGAACGTGATCGCCAAATGCTACGGCGGCGATATTTCGCGCAAGCGCAAGCTGCTCGAAAAGCAGAAGGAAGGCAAGAAGCGCATGAAGCGCGTAGGCCGGGTGGATATTCCGCAGGAAGCTTTCCTCGCGGTGCTCAGGGTCGGCGATACGGGCGAAGAGGATTAGGCGACGAATCGATCGTTCACCAGTCTAGGCGCTGTCAAGCTTACCGCGTATTCCGACGCCAGTTCGACATCGAGCGCGAATCCCGCTGAACCAGTTCCTGGCCGGACGCGCAGCCGAACAAAGTCTCCATCAGGTTCCCTCGAAAATGCGAAAATGTCGCGACCGCGCTCTCGGCTTCCGGCGACAATGTTCCAGGCAGCTCGGCCAGAACCGCGCCAGCGCCGATCAGATCCTCCAGACAGGGGCGAAGCGAGCCGTCATTCCAACGCTCCCCAGCCGGGATTACAGCGATGCGCGGGCCGCAAGCCATGGCCTGTCTCGCCACGGCGGGCGCGTTGCGCAGGCAGGCGGTGAAAGCAGGAACGCCGCCCGTGCTGAGCGCAAGCGTGCTTCCGTTGGGTGATGGCAAGACGATGACAGTGCCGGCGGGGATCGAGCGCAGAGACGCCGGCGAAAGCGTGTACGTGCCGCCTGCCCTGCGCCCGTCTGCCAGAACGGCCCCCTTTTCTGCGGCGAATTGCTTCGCCGAGTCGTCCTTCCAGCGATACGGCAGCACTGCGGCGCCATTCGACAGCGCGATATCAACCGCGGTGGAAAAAGACAGCACGTCGACGATCACGATGGCGTCGGCGGCAGGCTTGAGGACGAGCAGGCCCTCAACGCCCCACTCGCAGCTGAGATCGAATTCCCGCTGATTCACCACCAGCTTGTGCTACCCTCCTCGAACTGTCTTCAGAAACGAGCGCACCGCCGGCCCCAGGATGGCTTCGAAAACGCAAAGAAGATAGCGCGCGCCTCTGGCCTGCCATTCGAGCGACGCTTCCGTGGTGGTGGCAAGAACGCCCAGGATCTTGTCCGACACCCCGACGATATCGATGATGCGATCAAAGGCCGCCTGCACGTCCGGGTGCTTGAAGTCGCCGGGGTGGCCCAGGGAATTCGACAGATCGGTGGGGCCGATGAAGACCACGTCGATGCCAGGGATCTTCACGATCTCCGGCAAAGCTTCAATGCTCTGGGGCGTTTCCACCTGGACGATCACCATGGTCTCGGCATTCGAAGTCTGGATGTGCGAGGGGTAGCTGAAGGGCAGAACCTGGCCGTATTTGGCGGCGCGGGCTCCCGCCAGTCCACGAATGCCCAGCGGCTGATATTTGGCGGCGCGCACGGCCGTGAGCGCTTCCTCGGCGGTGTTGACCATGGGAATCTGCACGCCCTCGATGCCGGTGTCGAGACAACGCCCGATCATCCACGGCAGATTGGCCGGAAGCCTGGCGATCGAAGTGACGCCGTTCAATTCGCAGACGCGCGCCAGGTTTTCGTAATCGCGCTCATTAATGGGCGCGTGCTCGCTGTCGAAGAACAGGAAGTCGAATCCGAGATAGCAAAGCACCTCGGAAAGGCCTGGGTCGGACTGCCGGACGTAAGGGCCAATGACGGTCTGGCCCGCTTTGAGTTTTGCCTTTAATTTGTTGGGTTGCACAGTATTCACTTGGGCGTAGCGGGCGTCAACATGGATGGCAGGACCGGTTCGGTGTAGGGCGACACCAGGCTTTGATTGCCATCCTTATCGATGGCCTTTACACCGATCACTACGTCGTCGATCGAGACATCGGACATGGTGTAGCTGGTCACGTTGCCTACCCATGTTTCGCGCTCCCAGACCGGTGAAGTAGTGGAGCGCATCACCACCGCATAGGCCGCCAGATTTTCTTCGGTGTTGGGGATCCAGTGCAGCACTGCGTCGTACCCCGATTTGCCGCGCGTCAGCAGCGGGACGTGCCCGCCCTTGTTCGGCCCCGATGCCCAGGTCCAGTTCAGTACGGGTGGTGCGGGCGCGAGTGCCAGGCTGGCCAGTGCGGCCCCATTCATGCGTGCCACTCGGGTGGTGTAGGGTACGGAGGTGTTGGCAATGGTATCGGTGACGGTGTGCTGATTATCGAAGTATTCGCTGGGGGTGGTCAGCCGCACTGCCGCAAAGCCCTGATTGACGAACGGGGTGTGGTCTCCACCGCGCAGGAAACGGTCGCCGCGAAAGACCATCTCAACCTGCATGGAGGGCACGTAGCGCTCGGCGATCTGTTTGACATAGCGCCCGAGTTCGCGGGCCGGCGAATCCTCCGGCGGCGCGGCGAACACGCGCAAAACGCTCGATGCGGACCGGCCGTTGCCGGAGACGTCGCTGCCGATAATGTCGTTGTTGAGCACAGCCTCAATCTTCATGCCCTTCTGTTTCGCCATGGCGGCATAGGTCTGGCTTCCGCTCAGACCGATTTCTTCGGCGGCGAAGGCGATGAACACGACGGTGTTGTCGAAGCGATACTGGCTCATCACGCGCGCCAGTTCCATCACGGTTGCCGTGCCGCTGCCATCGTCGGTTACTCCCGGAGCGATCTGCTGCGCCGCCGTTTTTTCGAAATCAAGTGGACCAAGCTGACGCTCGGGTGGCAGCAGCTTCAGGTAATTCCTCGCCTCATTCGCATCCACGCCACGCCTGACCTGCTCCTCGATCAATTGCTCCTCGCCGGTGTAAGGCTTCTGGATCAGGGCGACAGAATCGTAATGGGCGGTCACCAAAACATATCGGTCTTTGTGCACCGTGCCTGGCAGCACGGCGACGATGTTCGACAGCTCAACGTCGCGAATCACTTGACCTTGGCGCGCGCCTTTCTTGACCGTGAAGTCCTGATAGCTGACTTCGAGGCGCGGGCTGTAACTTTGCAATTCATCGTGGATCCAGCGTTTGGCGGCGCCGATTCCGTGAATCGGATCGTCCTGGGCGGAGAGCACGTACCTTGTGCCGAAGCCTTCGAGCTTCTTCAGTGTGGCGGCTATGCGTTCTTCGGAAACCCCATCCACAACCTGTTTCACCGTTGGGTTGAGCCGTGCTTCCGGGGCCTGCGGGAGCGCCGATACGGCGCAAGCCAGCAGGATGAGAACCGCTCGTTTCATTTAATGTTTTCCGTTCAAGAGCGGTTCTAAGAAGTTCGTTATGGTTTCGAAAATATACATGGGAGAGCGGTCTCCCGGAATATGGCAGTAATTCGCATTGTAATAGTGGCTCAACACCGGCGCGGTCTGTGCCTCGTAAGTCTTGAGTCGCTCGCGGATGACGTCCTCCTGGTCATCCTTGCGCACCATCAGGTGGCCTCCGCATTCATCGCAGCGTCCCGGGCTTTTCGGCCGCTTGGAGAGGATGTTGAACATGGCTCCGCAGCGGGCGCAGAGGCGGCGGCAGACCATCCTGCCTACGAGGACGTCGGCCGGGACATCCAGATGGATCACCACCGGCGGCGGTAAATGGCGCTCCGCGAGAAGATAGTCGAGATAGTCGGCCTGGTCTAAGGTGCGTGGATAACCATCCAGCATGAATCCGTTGGCACAGTCCGGCTGGTCGATTCGCCTGGCCAGCATGGTATTGATCGTTTCGTCGCTGACCAGGCCGCCGGCGGCGATGGTTGCCTTGGTCTCGAGGCCCAGCGGGGTTTTGGCCGCAATTTCGGTACGCAGCATCTCACCAGTCGAGATGGACGGTATTTTGACCTTGAGCCAGTCGAGGATCATGTGGCCCTGTGTGCCCTTTCCGCACCCTGGCGGGCCAAATAGAAGAATGACCAAAAGCTCAATATTTCATTTCCCTGTCCCGATGGCAACCAGGGAGGGAGCCTTGATTCCACCGGGACGGTTCGGACCAGAATGAACAGGCGGCAGCGCCTGTTCCACATTTACCTGTGGAAGCGGCCTTCTAATACAGCTTTGCCGAGAATGTGGCCCTGGATGGCGTCGATGACGGTGGGCCGGGTGGCGTCGGGACCCAGATCGAGCTTGGTGTCGAGGGCGAAAAGCTCAAAGGTGTAGTGATGATATGGGCCTCCGGCAGGAGCTCCGGGTCCCATGAAGCCGACCATATTGCGGGTGCCTTTGATCTGTACGGAGCCGTCGGGCAATTTTTCGGAGGCCGGGACGCCCTGAGGCAGTTCGCGGGCGGTGCCCGGGATGTTGAAGATCATCCAGTGGGTGACGTCGTCGGTCCGCTTGTTCATGGCGCCATCGGGGTCGTGCATGAGCAGCACGAAGCTGACGGTGCCCGGTGGAACATTGGTCCATTCAAGCTTGGGCGAGACGGGACTCGAGTCCGCCTGCGTGTACTTGTTGGGGATGATGCCGCCATCCTCGAAATCGGGCGAGGTCAGGGCCATGCCGGGTCTGGGCGGGGCTTTGGGCGCACCACCTTGTTGGGCGAACATCGCGCCCGTGGCCACTAATACCGTTAAGACAATTCTCATGCTGCTTTTTTCTCCTTAGGCTTTAAGCTTTTTGACGAGATCGATCTTGCCGGCCACATCCGTCAGGCGGAAATCGCGGCCTTCAAAGGGATATGTTAGCTTCTTATGATCGAGCCCAAGTAAATATAATACCGAGGCGTGGAAATCGTGAACGTGGGTGGGATCTTCGACGGCGCGAAGCCCGATTTCATCGGTTGATCCAATCACCTTACCACCTTTGACGCCGCCGCCGGCCATCCAGATGGAGAAGCCATAGGGGTTGTGATCGCGTCCCAGGGCATCGCCACCGCCGTTCATGCTGCCGTCGTTGACGGGGGTGCGGCCGAACTCTCCTCCCCAGATCACGAGGGTGGAATCGAGCAGACCACGCTGCTTCAGATCGGATAAGAGCGCGGCGATGGGCTTGTCGGTTTTGGCGGCCTGGTCGACGTGAAGTTTATCGCACTGCTTGTGGCCGTCCCAATCCATTTCGCCGCCGGTGCCGCCGGACCAGCATTGCACGAAGCGCACGCCGCGTTCGACGAGACGCCGGGCCATCAGACACTTGCCGGCGAAGGACGCGGTGGTCGATTGGTCGAGGCCGTAGAGTTCACGCGTGGCGGCGGTTTCTTTGGAAAAGTCGGCGAGTTCGGGCGCGGCCGATTGCATGCGGAAAGCCAGTTCGTAAGACGAGAGGCGCGCATCGAGGGAGGATTCGCCTGGGTTCTTTTGCAGATGCCGCTCGTTATACCAGCGCAGGGTATCGAGCATGTCGCGCTGATCTTTCTCCGTCATGCCCTGCGGCGGCTTGAGATTCAGGATGGGGGCGGGGCCGTCGCGCAGCAGAGTGCCCTGATAGGCGGCGGGCAGGAAACCGGAGCTATAGACGGAGGGACCGCTCTTGATGCCGCCTTCGAGCATCACCACGAACGCGGGCAGATTTTCGCTTTCACTGCCGAGACCATAGACGGTCCACGATCCCATGCTGGGTCGGCCGAGGCGCGACCAGCCGTTATTCAGCCAGTTGAGCGCGGCGGTGTGGGTGAAGCCGTCGTGATACATGGAGCGGATGACGGCGATGTCGTCGATGCGTTCAGCGACATGCGGGAAGATGTCCGAGACTTCGGTGCCGGATTGCCCGTACTTCTTAAACGTGCGGCGGGAGGCGAGAACCGTGGATTGCTCAAACTTCGAAAACTGAAGCTGCACGGAACCGAAGCTGGCGGGCACGTGCTGGCCATCGAGCCTGGCGAGGGCGGGTTTGGGGTCGAAGGTATCGAGGTGGGAGGGACCGCCGTGCATGAAGAGGAAGATGACGTTCTTCGCGGTGGCGGGGAAATGGGGAGCTTTGGCCGCCAGGGGATTGGTTGCCTTCTCGTTAATGGCCGCGGCGGCGAGGGCAGGGAATCCCAGGGCGGAAAGGAAAAGGTCGCGGCGGGAGAAATTAATTGACATACATGAACTCGCTCATATTGAACAGCAGGAGGCACAGGCGGTCGAGATTATTGCGGGACAGATATTCGGCTGCGCGGGCGCGTTCGTCGGCATCGGGGGATCGGCCCAGCGCAAGACGCCAGGCGTCGGTTACAGGATCTTTCGATTTGCTGATGCGCGCGGCGAAGCGGGCGGCCTGTTGAGAGGTCCAGTCGCTGTTCATCAATGCCAGCGCCTGCGGAGCGACCGTCGAAGCTTCGCGGCGCGGGCAGCTTTCCGAGGGATCGGGCGCATCGAAGGTATCTAGAAGCGGCAGACGGAAGGCGCGTTTGATGAAGAGATAAACGCTGCGGCGATCGTATTCAGTGGGATCGGAAGAGACAGGCCACATGGAGAGATCGCGCATGGCTTCGCGTTCGTCCTTCGAAAGGGCGGCGACGACGGGTTGGCCGTACATTTTCGTGTTCAGGGCGCCGGCTACGAAGAGAATGCTGTCGCGAATGGATTCGGCGTCGAGACGCTGCGGCTTGCGCTGAGCTTTGTATGCCGCCGAATTCATGATGAGGCGATGCATTTGTTTGACGCTCCAGCCGCGGTCCATGAACTCGATGGCGAGCCAATCGAGGAGTTGCTGATTTGCGGGTTTATCGCCCTGGCGGCCGAAGTCGTTGGCGGTGCCCACGATTCCCGTGCCGAAATGCCCTTGCCAGATGCGGTTCACCATGACGCGCGCGGTGAGGGGGTTGTCGCGGGAGGCGAGCCATTCGGCTAGGGCCTTACGGCGGAAGGGGATGAACCATGGATTGTCGGGCTCATGCAGTTCGGGGCCGGCGCCGAAGATGGCGGGGATGGCCGGAGTTACTATGGCGCCCTTCTGCATGGAATCGCCGTGCGGCAGAACGTACGAATCGGGGACGGGCGCGGTATGTACGAGGAGATTCGCTTTGTCGTACATGACGGGCGTCTTGAGGTAAGCGTCGCCGATCTGGCGGAGGAGGGTTTCGCGGCCGTCTTTGTCCGAAGCTTTCAGCGAATTGTATTTCTTGCGGAGCTCTTCCACTTCCCACACTTTGGTCTGATAGCGCGTGTATTCGTAAATGCGCATCTGGCTGACGATGGGGACTTCGCGATCCTCACTGCCGGCGAAGAAAGCGCCGAGGCTGTAGAAATCTTTTTGCGAGATGGGATCGAATTTGTGGTCGTGGCAGCGCGCGCACTGGAAGGTGAGGCCGAGGAAGGCGTTGGCGGTGACGATGGCGGATTCGGCCTGCCATTCGGCGCGGAACTGGTCGCCGAAGAAGGTGTATTCGACGGGGAATGCGCCGAGCGTGTAGAGAGAGGTGCCGAGGCGGCGCTCGATGCCTTGGCGCTTCGATTCGGGCAATTCGTAGATGCCGTTGAGGTCGAGATTATCGGGCCAGATTTCGTCGGCGGCGACCTGTTCCTTCGTGAAAACGTCGTAGGGTTTGTCGTCGTTGAAGGAGCGGATGACGTAATCGCGGTAGCGCCAGGCGTTGGCGAGGAGGGCGTCCGTTTCATAGCCTGCAGTATCGGCGTAGCGGGCGACGTCGAGCCAGAGGCGCCCCCAGCGCTCACCATAGCGCGGAGAGGCGAGGAGGCGGTCGACCAGTTTTTCGTAGGCCTGGGGATCGGGGTCTTTGACGAAGGCGTCGATTTCTTCGGGGGTGGGAGGCAGGCCGGTGAGATCGAAAGTGGCGCGGCGGATCAGGGTGGCGCGATCGGCGGGCGCGGCGGTTGCGGGAAGCAGATCGTCAATGGCTTTGGCGCTGGGGCGAATGGGTTTGCGGAAGGACCACCAGGTGGGCTCCGGCGTGGTTGGCTTAGCTGCGTAAGGTGCGCCGGAATCGATCCATTGGCGGATGATCTGGAGTTGTTCGGCGGCGAGGGCTTTTTTGCCGGGCGGCATTTGCAGGTCGCCCTGATGGGCCACTGCCTTATACAGGATGCTCTCGGCGGATTTGCCGGGTATGACGGCAGGACCGCGTTTGCCGCCGGCGAGGATGCTTTCGCGGGTCTGGAGGTCGAGGCCGGACATCTTCGCGGAGCCGTGGCAGGTGAGGCAGTTATCGGCGAAGATTTTCCGCACCGGGTTTTCCGGGGACGTGGCCGGCTGCTGGCCCCAGACGGGGAGGGTCAGGGCGAGGAGCAGGGGCGGCAGGGCGATTGGACGGACCACAGTGGCCCTATTATATTTCACGTTCGCGCCGGGGCTGGGATTAGTTTGGCCAGGAAGGATCGGATACGGGCACTAACCCCTGATTTTTTCTTAGATGCCGCCTGAGAGCCGCAATGCCTACGCCGCGCTGTCGGATTTGACCACCGAGACCTTAACGCGATACCCCAAGGCGCCGAGAATGCGGATCAAAAGGTCGCTCGATACGTGCCGGAGGTCGTCGTTCAGGATCGAGGTAACCCTGGTTCGGGATGTGCCAGCTCGACGGGCGATCTCCGCGTGGGTGATATCCTGGCGGCGCACGATTTCCTTCAGGCGCGCCAGCAGGGCGTGTTGAAACTGCCATTCTTTGGCGGCCGTGCGCGGCAGTCCGAGTACATCGGCCAGTTCTTCAGGCGTTCTTGCAACGATTGGTTTAAGGTCAGGCATCGAGAAGTTCCTTCAAGCGTTTCCTGGCGAGGCCGATTTCAAGAGGTGGGTCCGCTGTGTCTTTTTGGACGAACGCGTGGAAGACGAGAATCCCTTGCGGTGAGGCGGTGTAGTAGAAGGTGCGGAAGCTTCCATCCGCACCTCTTACGCGGAGTTCCGCAACCCCTGAGGCTACCGCCGGCATGGGCCGTGAATCCGGCATTCCGATTTGCTCTCCCATCTGGAGACGAAACAGCCCCTTTCCCAGAACAATCCGTACGTCCTTCGGGAAACTGCGTATTGCATCTCGCGCCTCCGTCTGAAGGATAATGGGACGCACAAATCTGAATGTATCACATTTGGGACATGCAGCACCCGCAACGTAATTGTGGTACAGCCGCAGACTACTCCCGTGTTGCCCGGTTTGAAGTGCCTTAAAAGCTTCTTTACAAATGAAACCGCAGCGTGAGTGACGGTGTTGCTACTCTGGCAGAGGGTTTGGCGCTTGTCGCCGATCAGATCCCTTAGTTTCAATACAGTTACATTCTTTTCACTACAGCGGAGGAAGTACATTGGTCACATTTTCGAATCGAGTCCTGTTCGTCGGTTTTGGAGCGGTAGCGCGTTGCACGCTGCCCATTTTGCTTAAGCACATCGGCGTCGATCCCACGCGCATCACCATCATGGACTTCGATCCGAACGACGAAGCGCTGAAGCCCTGGATCGAGCAGGGTATCACGTTCGTCAAGGATCGTGTGACAGAGGAGAACCTGGGCAGCCTGCTGGGAAAGTATCTGTCGGACGGAGATGTGCTGATCGACCTGGCGTGGAACATCGATTGTTGCGAAATCGTGCAATGGTGCCACGACCGGGGCGTCTTGTATGTCAATACATCGGTGGAGCTTTGGGACCCGTATGCGGGAGCCGATAACAAGCACCCTACCGAGCGGACCTTGTACTGGCGGCACATGAATCTGCGGCGCATGATCGCCGGCTGGAGCGATCCTGGGCCGACCGCGGTGATCGAACATGGAGCCAATCCCGGGCTGATCAGCCATTTCACCAAACATGCGCTGCTGGATATCTCCGACCGAGCGCTGGCGGAGAAAAAATTCAGCGAGGCGCAGTCGGAGAGGATCGCGCACCATGCGAAAGCGCGGAATTTTAACCATCTGGCGCAGCAACTCGGCGTAAAGGTGATTCATTGCAGTGAGCGCGACACGCAGATCACAGATCAACCCAAGCAGGTGAACGAGTTCGTCAATACGTGGAGCGTGGAGGGCTTCCGCGAAGAGGGGACGACCACTGCTGAGATGGGGTGGGGCACGCATGAAAAAGAACTGCCCGCGTACGCGTTCGAGCATGGGGAAGGTCCCAGGAGCCAGATCTGCCTGGCGCGGATGGGCATCAATACATTCGTCTCGACGTGGGTGCCGCCGAATCACGACATCCTGGGCATGATCGTGCGCCACGGCGAGGCGTTCACCATCACCGAGAAGCTGACGGTTTGGGAGGACGGCAAGGCGATCTACCGGCCTACCGTGCATTACGCATACTGTCCGTGCGACGCGGCCATCGCTTCTCTCCACGAATTGCGTGGATACGACTACCGCCTGCAGCCGCGCATCCGCATTATGACCGACGAAATCACCGGCGGCGAGGATATCCTGGGCGCGCTGGTGATGGGCCACCCTTACCAATCATGGTGGTGCGGAACGGATCTGAGCATCGAGGAATCGCGCCGCCTGGTACCGCATCAGAACGCAACTACGATGCAGGTGGCTATCTCGGTTGTGGCGGCCTGTAAATGGATGGTTGAGAATCCGCGCCGGGGGCTGTGCGTGCCCGACGATCTGCCGCATGACTATGTGCTCGATATCAGCAAGCCTTACCTGGGCAAGTTTATTTCCGTGGCCTCGGACTGGACGCCGCTGAAGCACTACTCCAACTTCTTCGCCGGTTATAACAAACCGCAGATCGATCCGGCCGACATGTGGCAATTCAAGAATTTTCTGGTCACGGAGGGGGACGGCATCTAGCCCCTTGGATATACAAAATGGACCAGAAGACACTCCTGCAACTGGCGAAGAAACACGGCACGCCGATCGTAGTCGTCGACCATAAGGCGCTGCGGGAAAACTACCAGCAATTCCGCAAGTACCTGCCGCGCGTGCAGGCATACTATGCGGTCAAGGCGAACAGCGAACCTGCCATCGTCGAGACCTTCTACGAGGCCGGAGCCAGCTTTGACGTCGCCAGCATGGCCGAGTTCCTGACGGTTCATGAACTGATTAAGGGCCTTGGTGCGAAGCAGCGTCAGGATTTCATCTGGGATCGCATCATTTACGCCAACCCGATCAAGGCGATAGAAACGCTCACGCAGCTGGATCCGTACAAGCCGCTGGTGACCTACGACAACCATGACGAGGTGATCAAGATCGCGCGCTATGCGCCGCACTCGGGGCTGGTGCTGCGGTTGCGCGTCCCCAACACGGGGTCGATGGTGGAGCTTTCGAGCAAGTTCGGGGCCCTGCCCGGCGAGGCGGTGGACCTGATCGCCTTCGCGCACAATAACAAGCTCGAGGTGGAGGGGCTGAGCTTCCATGTGGGCAGCCAGTGCACTAACCCGAAGAACTACAGCCAGGCGCTGCACCTGGCCGCGGGGATCTTCGCGGAAGCCAAAGAGCGTGGCTTCAATCTCAAGCTCCTCGACATCGGCGGCGGATTTCCGGCGCATTACGACGACACGGTTCCTCCCTTCCGGAGACTGGCCAAAATGATCAACGCGGAACTGGATCGTCTGTTTCCGGAGCCCATCGAAATTCTGGCGGAGCCGGGGCGTTTTCTGGTCGCCTCCGCCGCCACTGCTATCGCGAAGATCATCGGCAAGGCGGTTCGCGGCGGCAAGCTTTGTTACTATCTCGACGACGGGGTCTATCACACGTACAGCGGCATTATTTTCGACCACGCCCAGTATCATCTGAAGAGCTTCAGGAAAGGTCCCACGCAGATTTGTTCCGTGTTCGGCCCCACGTGCGATGCGCTCGATACCATCAGCCTGACCGAGCAACTTCCGGACATGGAGATCGGCGAGTTTGTTTTTGCGGAAAACATCGGCGCTTATTCGGCCGCCAGCAGCACGCACTTTAACGGCTTCGCGCCCGCGAAGATCGTGCACGTGCATCAGTAGGCTGCCCCGCCAGGCAGCTAAGCGAAGCCGGTTGGCCGGTCGGGCGGTTTCAGCTTCTTCACCAGGACTTTCGAGTTGCGTCCGCTCTGGTCGTATTTTTCGCGGCGGGCGGGCGGAAGGTCGTCCGGTGTACCTTCTGAAAAACCGCCTTTCGACTGGAAGTACGTAAACGTTTGCGTGGAGAGAGCGATCAGGTCCGTCAGGCCCATTTCGCGAGCCCTGGTTTCTACGAATTGAATCAGCTTGCGGCCGATCCCCTGATTTTCTTGCGCCGGATCGACGTAAAGGCTGGCCAGTTCGCCGGTTTTCTGGTCGGGATAAACGTGCAGTGCCACGCATGCTACGGGGTTCCTGTCGATTTCGAATATATAGTAATCGGCCAGGTTCTTCTCGATGTCGGTACGAGTCCGGCGCACCAGTTCTTCGGCTTCCACCGCCTTCCTGGTCAGGAGCTGGATGGCGCGGATATCTTTCTTTCTGGCGGGCCGGATCTGTTCATATTCATTGGCGTAAATCAGCGTGCCAATGCCTTCGTTCGAGAACACTTCGGCCAGCAGCGCTTCGTCCTCGCGGCCATCGACAATGTGGACGCGCTGCACGCCGGCATTGCAGGCGGCAGCCGCGTGGCGAGCCTTCGAAACCATCTCCGGGGAAAATCCGGCGGGCGCGGAATGGACAAGTTTCAGCAAATCCGACACCAGCATGTGGCGGATCAACTGGTCGTTGTAGCGCAAGCCATCTTGTGAAGTAATGAAAATCAACTTGGCCGCCTTCAGGGATTCGGCCGCCGCGACCGCGATGCTGTCGGAGTTGATACGGTACGTTTTGCCGTCGCCGTCAAAGCCGAGCGGCGGAATGACCGGGACGATTCCCTGATTCAACAAACTCTGCAGCAGTTCAATATCGATACGCTCCACTTTCCCGGTAAGCAACTGGTCGACGCCATGGATGATCCCCAACGGATGCGCCACGACCGCGTTGGTGCAGGCGGCGCGGAGGTCGTTGGCGGAAAGACCCTGCAGGATCTCGTGCGTAATACGATTGGCGGCTTCGAGAGCGAGCTGCAATGTCGCGGCGTCGGTTATGCCGGTGCCATCGAAGTCGGAAGCGTGGACTCCCTGCTTTTCGGCCAAAGCCTTGATCTGCTCCGCCGCCCCGTGCACGAGAACCGCACGGATGTTCAGCGAACGCAGCACGGCTATGTCCAGCAGGATGTTGGCAAAGTTTTCCTCCGCTACGATGCCGCCATCGACCGCAAGAATGAAGGTCTTTTCGCGGAATTGCGGAACGTATTGAAGAATTCCGCGCAGATCGGTAAGCTTCACGTTGGGGCCCGGTGCTTACGCAGGGAATATCTTTTTCATGCTGACGATCCGCGATTCATCGAGCTCGATGCCGAGGCCAGGCAGATCCGGAATGGTAATCCGGCTGTTCTTCGGGATGAGTTGATTTTTGTCGAAATAATAGAGATTCGGCTGGATGTCGATCTGGTATTCCATGAACGGACACACGGCCGGCGGCTGGCTGGCTACCAGGTGGGCGAGTGCGGTGGATCTTTGGTTGTGCGGGCAGACGATCACGCCTTTGGTCGAGGCGAGCGCACAGACTTTCAAAAGCTCGCTGATGCCGCCGCCCCATTCGGGGTCGATCTGAATGACATCCACGGCATTGTGTTCCAGGAGATTCTCAGCATCCCAGCGGCCGTAGGAATGTTCGCCGGTGGCGATGGGAATGAAAGTCATCTGGCGGAGCCGTGCCAGACTCTCGGCCTGGCCGTAGGTAGGAACCGGCTCCTCGAGCCAGCGCGGGCGGAACTGCTCGGCATCTTTGCACCAGCGCAGGGCATAGGTCAGGTCCCAGTGCAGCAGCACGTCGATCATGATCGGGTAATTGGGCCCGACGATTTCGCGGAGGTTGCGGATGATGGCGACGTTTTCTTCGTAGCCGGTTTGCCCGTCCGCCGGTCCCCGGACAGGGAACCATTTCTGCATGGTGTAGCCCTCTTTTTTGAGCTGAGCGGCACTCTCACGAAGGCGTTCCGGTTCGAGCGATTGCCCGATGCAGCTGGCATAGACTTCAAGCACGTTGCGCGAGCCGCCGAGCAGCCGGTAAACGGGGATGCCGAAATATTTGCCCTTGAGATCCCAGAGGCAGTTATCGATGGTGCTCACGCCGTACATATAGAAACCGCTGTAGTGGTGAGCGCCGCTGTGCAGCTTCTCCCAGACGGTGTCGATGGCGAAGGGATCCTCGCCGATGACGTTGCGGGCCATGCTCATGACTTCATCCGCCGCCATCTGATCGAAGGTGCCATAGAAACCCTCGGCGCCTTTTTCGTTGGTGAGGATTTTCAAATAGTACTGGCTGGGCTGCAGGTTACGCAGATTTCTGGTGGTGCCATGACCAACGCTCGCCTGGTAGGCTTTGATCTGATCGGGATTGCCGGTTGCCTGCCAGATTTCCAGGGCGGTGATTTTCAGGTTTGCGGATTTGGTGGCGGCGCGAAGTTTTTGCGAAATCAACGGCACGCCGGCCGCAGCGGCAGCCTTAAGAAATGAACGTCTGTGCATGGTGGTTCCTTTCCTGTTGATTTTATCCCCAATGTGTTTGTGCCGGTGCGATTAGTGTGTGTCTATTCCGCGAAGACAGTGGAAAGTGGCAAAACGCAGGGGCCGGCGAGCGTTTCCGCCACTTCGCGCGGCTGAACGTTGCGATGATATCCCCAGGCGCGCCGGCTGACAGGGTCGACAACCCAGCAGAAGGGAACGCCGTAAGCGTGGTAGCGTTCGCATTTGGCGAGCCTCTCGGCAGGCAACTGCGACGGCGATACGACCTCGATACAGAGGAGAGGCGGCTCTTCGAGCACATCCCGATACATCCTCGGGTCTAAACTTTTCGCGCAAACCTCCGATCTGATGTACAGATGTCCGAGACCGGCGAAAGAATTGTAATCGTGGTGGACGACGACGAGTCCATGCGGGAGTATCTGAGCGAGACGCTTGCGTCCGGGGGATACTGCGCCCGGTCGTTTCGAAGCGCGGCAGAGGCGCTCGGATGGCTCGGTTCCGCGGTGGAATCTGTCGATCTGATGCTATCCGATATCAACATGCCGGGAATGAACGGGCTGGACCTGCTGCGTACCGTGAAAACAGTAGCGCCCGGCCTCCCCTTCATCCTGATCTCCGGTTTGTGCGATCTTCCCACGGCGCACAGCGCTCTGCGGGCGGGCGCAACAGATTACCTGTTGAAGCCGGTGCGCCCCGCGGACCTGCTGGGGCTGATCGCGCGGCACCTGAATTCTGTCGATTCGGCGAGGCTCGAGGCGGTGAAGGAGGCACTCAGGCGTACGCTGGGCTCAAGAGGCGCTTCAGGCGCCGATCAAGACGACCAATTGATGGCTATCTTCGACGTCCTTGGATACAACCGGTGGGAAACGCTGCAGCATTCGCGTCGAGTCTCGGCCTTTTCTCTGCTGATCGCACGCGATCTTGGGCTCAGCCGGGAGGTGCACAGGGGGCTCGAAATCGGCGCTCTGCTGCACGATATCGGCAAAGCGGGAATTCCTCACAACGTTCTCATGAAGCCGGGAAAACTGAATGAAGGGGAAAGCGCCATCATGCGGATGCACCCTCAACTTGGGCTGGATTTGATTTACGGGCTGCCTGGCCTCGAATTGGAAGCTGAAATCGTTTATTCGCACCACGAGCGCTTCGATGGCGCCGGGTACCCGCAGGGTCTGACCGGAACGGCCATTCCCCTTGCGGCGCGGGTTTTTTCCATCGCCGATGCGCTGGACGCGCTCTCAAGCGACCGCTGTTACCGCCCGGGACGAGAACTGGCGGGCGCCCGAGCCGAGATCCATCGCGTGTCCGGCACTCAATTCGACCCGGCGATTATCGAGTTATTCGATCGCGTGGCGGACGGGGAACTCGAAACTGTGCGCAGGCAATTCCCGGACGAATCCTAAAGGTATCGGCAAAAACACCGATATAGACCCTGTGGGGTTTGCATGCACTTCGGACGCCTTGGGGTATTTATCGCTCTTGCCGCGGCATCGCGGGCCTTTGGACAGACCAACTTGCCGGATTTCGGCAATCTCAGCCTCGATCAACTGGCCAATATTAAGGTCACCTCCTTTACCAATAAGGAACAAAAGCTCTCGCAAGTCGCGGGAGCCGTGTACGTCATCACGCAGGAGCAGATCGCCCGCAGCGGGTTGACCAGCGTACCGGAATTGCTGCGCCTGGCTCCGGGCGTCGACGTAGCTCGCGTGAATGGAAACCAATGGTCGATCAGTATACGGGAGACGGTCGGCGTATATTCCAACAAACTGCTGGTGCTGATCGATGGCCGGTCGATCTATTCGCCGGTATTTTCGGGCGTTTACTGGGAGCTTGGCATGCCGCTGCTCGACGATATCGAGCGGATTGAAGTGATCCGCGGCCCCGGCGCCACCATCTGGGGCGCGAACGCCGTTCTGGGTGTCGTCAACATCATCACCAGGAATTCGCGGGATACCCATGGGACAACGGTGACGGCGGGCGCAGGATCCTCGGATCGAGCCTTCGGCAGTGTGACTACGGGCGGTTCCTTTGGGTCCACGAATTATCGTGGCTACTTTGGCGGATACGATAACGAACCCCTGCGGACGGCTTCCGGCGCCCGGGCCGACGACGGGCTGAGTAATGTTCAGGGCGGCTTCAGGCTCGATGGATCTCATAAGAGGGACACCTGGACCATCGAAGGAGATCTCTTTCGTACGGAGGAGAACGACACCGCTGAAAATCCGTCCCTGGCGGCGCAGAGCGTAGTTTACAGCCCGTCCCAATTCACCAGCGTAGCCGCCAATCTCACCGGCGAGTGGCGGCGCCGGCTCGGCGAGACGGGGGAGCTCAGGTTTTCTTCCTATTACGATTACGCCAATCGGCCGGAACCGCAGGCGGCGAGCGTAGAGGCCCGCACATGGGATGCCGCAGTCCAATACGACTTCAAGGCGGGGCACATCCACAATCTTTCGGTCGGCGGCGGCGAACGTCTGATCACCGACAAGGTCAGCCTCGGGGAAATCACCTTCTTCCCTGACAACCTGACCTACGTCAATCTGAATGGCTTCGCGCAGGATGAAATGCATTTTGTGCACGACACGCTGCTGTTCACGGCGGGAGCCAAACTCGAGCGTAATCACTTCGGCGGCTGGGGACCGGAGCCCAGCGCCAATCTCCTGTGGATGCCCAGGAAACATCATTCCTTATGGATCTCGGCGGCCCGGCCGCTGCGCACGCCGTCGCTGTTCGAAATCGCCGTCGACGCCCCGTTCAACTTTACTCCGGCGTCGCCCGCAACGGGGGGATTGCCTGTTCTCGGCTTGTTCGCCGGTTCTCCCACATTTTCAACCGAATCGGTCAAAGACTTTGAGGCCGGCTACAGAGCACAACTGTCGAAAGCTTTCTCCGCCGACGTGACCGGGTTCTACGATCAGTTTTCGAACATCCGATCGTTTGTCCTGGGCAGCCCGGTTTTCGTGCCCGCTCCCGTCCCCCACCTGGAACTGACGGCTTCCACGGCGAATGGCGGAGCCGCCACTGGTAAGGGTGCGGAGAGTTCCATCGCCTGGCAGGTGTTGCCGGACTGGAAACTGGAAGGCAGTTATACCTTTATGCTCATCGACACATGGCTGACCGGAACCGCTCCTCCAGGATCCTTGAACGGCGGGGGAAAAGAGCCGTCTCGCAACAAATGGCGCCTGCAGTCGTACGTGAATCTGTCGAAGTCCTGGACACTCGATGGTTTTCTCTACTGGACCAGTGCGGGCAGCCCTGTAACCAATTATGGGCAGGCCAATGTTCTCATCCCTGCATACACAAGGTTCGATATTCGGCTTGGCTACAAAGTGAACCGGTTCTTTCAGCTCAGCCTGGCGGGACAGAACCTGCTCGATGCTCGTCACATCGAGGCTTCATCTGAGTTATTAACGGCTTACAGTTACGTAAACCGCAGTGTCTATCTGAAAAGCACCTGGCAATTCTGACGACTCAGTGCTGAGATCCAACCACATCACGAGCGTTCGCGGGATGGGAGGAACTGCGTGGCGCGCCTCCACGATTGCCCTGGCGGCGGTTCTGGCCATGAGCCTCGCCGCCGCGGGCGGGGCAGGCACCATGGCCAGTTCCGATGTCGAAACACGCATAAAGGCAGCCTTCATTTACAACTTTGCCCGCTTCATCGAGTGGCCCGGGCGCTCCGGCGCCGGTCCGGTGAGAATCGGCATACTGGGACACGGAGAATTGGCTTCACCGCTCGAAGAAGTTATCCGCGGCAAAACGGCAAACGGGCGGTCCATTGAAGTTACCCACATCGGCGCGGCGACTGACATGGATTGCTGCGAAATTCTGGTAATCGAGCATTCCGAATCGAAGCATGTCGCGGAGATTGTCCAGTCACTTGCCGGTAAGCCTGTTCTCACGGTATGCGACGGCGGTAACTGCGTGCGGGACGGCGTGATGGTTGTGTTTCAGATCGTCGAAGAGTCGGTTCGGTTTCAGATCAATCAACAGGCCGCCGAACATGCTGGCCTGAAGATCAGTTCACAACTGTTGAAAGTGGCCATTCCGGCCGAAGGGAGGCATCAGTGATTCACACCATTCGATCGGGTTTTCGCAACTGGCCTATTCGGCTGAAGCTGATCTTCACGGGCCTCCTCACAAGTTCCATCGCTTTGATGCTGGCGGGCACGTCGATTGTAGGCTATCAGTGGTATCAGTACCGGAGCGACGTCGCAGCCGAACTGACCTCCGTCGCCGATATGATCGCCGTCAACAGTTCGGCGCCGCTCATCTTCGGAGACCAGCGATCGGCCGCCCGTACGCTGGCTCCCATTAAGGCCGAGACACGCGTGGCCGAAGTCGCCGTCTATCAAACTGGTGGAGATTTGTTCGCAACGTTCGTCCGGCTCGGAATCAACGACGCCCATTTTCCACCGGCGGCGCGCATCGGAGACCAGGGTTTCGAATGGTTCAGTCTGCGCGTAGCGCGCCCCATCGTGGTAGACGGCGAGAACGTAGGCGCCGTATATATCCGCTCCGACATGCCGGATCTCGGGCCGCGGCTTTATCGCAATGCTTCGATTATGGCTGGGGTGATGTTCGTGGCCGCCCTGGTTGCTCTATTTGCAACCTCGGTGCTGCAGCGTCTGATCTCGCAGCCCATTCAGCATCTGGCCAATGTCGCGCGCGAGGTGTCGTCCGGCAATAATTACGCCGTTCGAGCCGTTCGGGAGACCTCCGATGAACTGGGCGTCCTGACCGATGCATTCAATTCGATGCTGGAGCAGATCGAATCGCGCGACCAGGTTCTGGAAACCAAAGTGACGATGCGGACGGCGGAACTGACGCGCAGTAACGAGGACCTGATAGTGGCCAGGGACAAGGCCGAGGAAGGTGCGCGCCTGAAAAGCGAGTTTCTCGCCAACATGAGTCATGAGATCCGCACGCCCATGAACATTATTATCGGCATGACTCAGTTGACGCTCGATACCAGGCTCGACACCCGGCAGAAGCGTCATCTTTCAATGGTGCGCAGTTCGGCCGACGCGCTGCTCACCATCGTCAACGACATTCTGGATTTCTCGAAGATCGAAGCCGGCAAACTCGACCTCGATATGGTGGAATTCGGCCTCGCGGAATGCATCCGCGAACGTACCGCCAGCTTGTCGATCCGCGCCCAGGAGAAAGGCCTCGACCTGAATATACAGATCGACGAAGCCGTGCCCGACACGATTGTCGGGGACCCGGTTCGGCTGGGGCAGATTGTGGTGAATCTGGTGGGTAACGCCATCAAATTCTCGTCGACCGGCAGGATCGGGATCCACGTCTCGCTGGAAGACCAACTCACGCTGAAAGAAAAGACGGGCGCCGACGCCGCTCTCTTGCGCTTCTCCATCGCGGACGATGGAATTGGCATCCCGGCGGATAAGCTGGGAACCATTTTTGAAGCGTTTACCCAGGCCGATGGTTCCACCACGCGGCGTTACGGAGGAACCGGCCTGGGACTTTCCATCTCGCGCAAACTGGTGGAGATGATGGGCGGCCGCATCTGGGTGCGCAGCGAGGTGGGCCGGGGCAGCCAATTCACGTTTACCGTTTTGGCAGCGCTGCCGAAACAGATTCCCGTGCAGGCGGCCGCCGCGCCCGGCAGCGAAACGGCGCGCGGAATGGTAGTCATGCCGGATCGGGAGCAGCGCGATCTTCTGGCCGAGATGCTTACGAACTGGCACATCGAGGCAGCTTCCATGGACAGTCCAGCCGCCGCTATCGAAGTGATGAAGTGGTCAGGCAGGGTGGGGCGGACATTCTCCTTCGCTTTGATCGACAGCGTCCTGGCCGCGGATGAACAAGGGCGGTTCCTGCGTGAGATGGGCGTCAACCCGGAGTTGGCTCTGGTACGGATAGTCCTGGTCGACCGTTCGGGGAGCCTGCCAACGGCGCCGGGCGGCCCCGCGGCCATCGAGTGGCCGGTATCTCAATCGGCGCTCCTGCAGGTCATTGCAGATCTTCTCGGGTCGCAAAAGAATACGTCGAAATCCATGCGCGCGCTGGCCACTGCGCTGGGCGCTCAAACTACTTCGGAGGGCACCGCGGTATGGGACAGACTGCGGCGCATCCTGGTGGCTGAAGACAACGCAGCCAATCGGGAACTAATCATGGCGCTTCTCGAAACCAGGGTTCCCACTGAAGCGGTCCGCATGGTCGGCGACGGCCGTGAAGCGCTGCTGGCCGCCGGCGAAGAGCAGTTCGATCTGATTCTGATGGACATCCAGATGCCGCAATTGGGCGGCAATGAGGCGGCGGCGGCGATCCGGCTGATCGATGCCAGGCGGGGCGTCCACACCCCAATCGTTGCGATTACCGCGAATGCCATGAAGGGCGACCGCGAAATCTACATCGCCGGCGGGATGGATGGCTATGTCTCGAAGCCGATCGATTTCGACACGATGTTCCTGGAGATCGAAAGGGTGATGACCATGCCGGTAAGCTGGGATATCTAAACTGGGTATTCAAGGCAGAGCTATCTGGCGACGCGCGAATCACTCACACCCAATCAAATCCGCGGCTTCTGGGCTGCATGGGGCGGCCTGGCGCTCGACGGCATGGATTCGTTTATCTACGCTCTCGTTTTGCTGCCCGCCATGCGCGACCTTCTGCCCGCCTCCGGCATCGCGCCCACCGCGGGAAATCTAGGGTATTACGGAAGCATCCTGTTCTCCGTTTTCCTTATCGGGTGGGGCTGCGCCTTTCTTTGGGGACCCCTCGCCGATCGCTTCGGCCGTGTGCGCGCCCTGATGCTCGCCATCCTCTGCTACTCGGTGTTCACCTTTCTCGGATGCATGGCGCGCAACGTCTGGGAACTCGGCATCTTCCGTCTGCTAGCCGGATTCGGCGTGGGTGGCGAGTTTGTGGGCGCGGCGGTTTTTGTCGCCGAGGCCATGCCCGATCATCGACGCGTGGCCGGCGCCGGCTTGCTGAACAGCGGCTACTATGCCGGCACCTTCATAGCGGCCGGTTTGAACTACTCCATCGGAGCCCGCTACGGATGGCGAGCCATGTTCGCGGCGGGCGGCGTCCCTGCCCTGTTTATCGCCTTCATCCGCTATGGGGTCGGCGAGCCCGAGCGCTGGAAGAAGCGCATCGAAAGCATTGGCGGATGGACGGCGCGCGATTCGTTCTTTGCCCTGTTTTCACCCGAATACCGCAAGAGGACCGTGCTCAATTGCTTTTTCATGCTGACCTCGATGATCGGGCTCTGGGCCGGATCGGTTTACGCACCGGGCGCGGTGACGCAGGTCGCGCTGCGCGAGGGACACACCGCGGTGGATGCCGCCCGCATCGCTTCCTGGGCTACTATGCTGTTGGCTTGCGGCACGATTCTTGGCTGCCTGATCATGGCCCCGATCGCCAACCGGCTGGGGCGCAAGGGAGCCCTCGCCTGTTTCTTCGCGCTGATGGCGGCATCCGTTGCACTGGGCTTTGGATACGCGTTCTACCTGCCACACCACGCGTTAGCGGCATTCATTCCCTGCCTGTTTTTCGTGGGAGTGGGAGGCGCCAGCTTCGCCGTTTATATCGTATGGATTCCGGAGCAATATCGCACCGAGTGCCGGGGCAGCGCCTTCGCTCTGGCCAACTCGACCGGGCGCTTCGTAGCGGCTGGCGCGACGTTGTTCGTGGGCGCCGGGATTTCCCACTACGGCAGTATCGGTGTGCCTGTCGCCTTCACGTCGCTCGCCTTTATCCTCGGCCTGTTCGCAGTACATCTTGGGTTCGAGACGAAAGGCAAACCGCTGCCCGTGTGACTATGCGCAGTTAATCATCCACGGTATGCCGAAGCGGTCGGTAAGCATGCCGAAACGGCTGGCCCAGAAGGTCTTCTGGAGCGGCATCTGCACCGTGCCCTCCTCCGACAACGACGCAAAGATTCGATCCGCCTCGGCCTGATCGTTAAAGTGAAGCGCCACCGTGAAGCCCACCGGCTTTTCATAGCGTCCGGGCGGAGAGTCGGCGCCCATCAACGAAAAACCGGCGCCCGTCAGCGTGGCGTGCAGTATTTTATTCTGCCATTCCGTTGGGACATGCTTCGCCATCGGCGTACCCGCGTACGTTAGCATGGTTTCGATCTTCGCGCCGAAACATTGCTTGTAAAACCGAAACGCGGTTTCGCACTGTCCATTGAAATTTAAATGAGTATTCAGTTGCACAAGCGATTATCCCCCTGCAATCGCACCTACAATCAAAAAAGGTTCGGCCCCGTTCGCCACGGCGTGCGGCAGCGCAGCATCCGGCGATTCGTGCGACAGATCCTGCTCGCACGCAAAGAATCGGATGAACGGCCGGCGTTCCCTGGTCACGTGATCGCGCAGCGTTCCGCGCAGCATAGGATAGCGGGCTTCGAGGGCGTCGAGAACCGAGCGCTGCGTCGCCTGGCCCTCAACATCGAGTTCCACCTCGTCGCTTGCCTGCGGCGATATGCCAGCCAGCGTCCGCAGGTGAGCGGGCAGAACGACCCTGATCTTCACGACACTGGTCATCACGGCAGCGTCTGCACCTCGACGGAAAGAACCGCCGGAAGATCCCGCACAATAGGCGCCCAGCTATCGCCGGCATCGGCCGACCCATATACCTGGCCGCCGGTAGTGCCGAAATAAATTCCGCACGAATCGAGCGAGTCGACCGCCATGGCATCGCGCAGCACGTTCACATAGCAATCGCTCTGCGGCAGGCCCTTCGTAAGCGGCTCCCACTCATTTCCGCCCGTCCGGCTTCGATAGACGCGCAACTGGCCGTCGAGAGGAAAGTGCTCGCCATCGCTCTTGATCGGCACCACATAAATCGTCTCCGGCTCGTGCGCGTGGACGTCGATGGTGAACCCAAAGTCGGTGGGCAGGTTACCGCTCACCTCGTGCCACGAATCGCCCGCGTTATCGCTGCGCATCACGTCCCAGTGCTTCTGCATGAACAGCACCCCGGGACGAGAATGATGCATGGCGATGTGGTGGACGCAATGGCCGACTTCGGCGGTTGGGTCGGGAATATGTGGGGAGCGCAGCCCCTGGTTGATGGGTCGCCAGGTGACTCCCCCATCGTCCGTGCGGAAGGCGCCCGCCGCGGAGATAGCGATAAAAATCCGCTCAGGATTGCTCGGGTCCAGAATGATGGTGTGCAGACACATGCCGCCGGCGCCCGGCTGCCAGTGGGGCCCCGAGCCGTGACCGCGCAGCCCCGACAACTCGCCCCACGTCAGCCCGCCATCCGTAGATCGGAACATGGCCGCATCTTCGACGCCTGCGTAGACCGTTTCCGGATCGGTGAGCGATGGTTCCAGATGCCAGACGCGCTTGAACTCCCACGGATGCGGCGTGCCGTCATACCACTGGTGGGTGCCGGGCACGCCGTCATACACAAACTGATTGCCGACAGGCGCCCATGTTTCGCCGCCATTGTTCGATCGCTGAATCAATTGGCCGAACCAGCCGCTCGATTGCGACGCGTACAATCGATTCGGGTCAGCGGGCGATCCCTTCAGGTGATAGATCTCCCACCCGGCAAACAAGGGGCCCTCTACGCCCCAACGGTCGCGCTTGCCATCCGAGGTCAGTACGAATGCTCCTTTGCGCGTGCCCACCAATACCCGAACGCCGCTCATGCTTCGAGATTACCCTATCGGATCGATGTGGGGCAGATTTCCGATCTGCCCCACATCGACTGTCGCCGCTACTGCGGCAAAGCGAAACTCAGGATGCCGCCGTCCCCGGCCTGCACCACATATTGCGTCCCGCCAACCATATAAGTCATCGGTGAAGCCCGCCAGTTCTGGCCGGTTTCAAAATGCCATACAGGGGCGCCGGTTTTGGAATTCAGCGCCGTAAATACGCCGCCCGTCTCGCCGAAAAATACCAGGCCGCCGGCGGTTTCGAGTGTACCCGTGCCGCCGCCACTGAGCAGCGGATAATCCCAGACCTTAGCCCCGGTGTGAATATCCATGGCATGGATGTAGCTCAGGTTACTGTTGCCGCCCCCACCCGCGCCCCCGCCGCCAAAGAATCTTTGGCCCATTTCCGGCGGAGTGGGATCTTTGCGAATGGTGGAGCAACCTTCGGACACCCGCGCAACATACAATTGCGACACCGGATCGAACGATTGCGACGACCACTTGGCGGCGCCTTCGCGGCACGTCTCGGTTCCTTCGAGCGTGGATTCGAAGTGGTCCGTCAGCACGGGCCGTCCGTCTTTGCCATATCCGGTGGTCCAATTCTGTTTGCCCATCGCCGAGGCCAGAAGCAATTTCCCATCCGTGCGATCGAGGACGAAGAAGAAGCCGTTCACATCGGCATGCGCCAACAACTTGCGCGGCCGACCCTCCCAAGGTTGATCGATGAGGATCAGCGGACCGGTGGAATCCCAGTCGTGCGTATCGTGCGGGGTGAACTGGAAGTACCATTTCAGCTTCCCGGTTTTGGCGTCGAGCGCTACCACGCTGCTCGTGTATAAGTTGTCGCCCTTGCGTTCATCGCCGTTGTAATCGGGGCACGGATTGCCCACGGTCCAGTAGACCAGTCCCAGCGTAGCGTCGTACGAACCCGTCAGCCAGGTAGCGCCGCAGCCGTGCTCGAGCGCCTTGCCGATCCACGTCGAGGCTTCTTTATCCGCGCGCGTGGGGATCGTCCAGAAGCGCCAGGCACGCTCTCCGGTGGAAATCCGATAAGCATCCACAAAACCGCGCGCGCCTTCCTCGCCTCCCGCCACACCCGAGAGCACCAGATCCCCGATCACCAGCGGAGCCGACGTCGCGCTGTAGCCTTCCTTCGTGTCACCCATGGTCGCGTCCCACACCTTGTGGCCATTGGTGCGATCGAGCGCCAGCAGATGCGCGCTGTCGGTCACCATGAAGACCCGGTCACCAGAGATCGCCACACCGCGGTTCGCGCCGCCGCCGGCCTCGCTGAGCAGTCCCTTGGTTCGCGGAGTGCGGAAGGCCCAGATCTGGCGACCTGTGGTGGCGTCGAGCGCGTAAGCCTCGTTGGCGCCCGTAATGTACATAACCCCATCCACCACGATCGGCGTCACCTCCAGTCGCGGCGCCCCCGGAACCGGGAAAATCCACGCGGGCGCCAGACGCTTCACATTGGTCGTATTGATTTGTTCGAGCGAGCTATAACGATTGCCCGTGTCGGTGCCGTCGTAGCTGGGCCAATCGCGTTTCGGCTCCATACGGCGCTCGGAATAAACGTCGCCGCTGCGCTCCAGCAGATGGAACTTGCCGTCGGCGGTCAGCAGTGTGGCGCTGAACGGAGTCAGACTGGTCAATGTTCCGTCGAGGGCGCCGCCATTCTGCAATTTTAAAGAGGCCGGATGCGGTTGAAAAGGTCCGCCGCGTCCACCGCGTCCGCGTCCCGCCTCGGGGGTGACTGTGCCTGCGGCCAAACCACGCAGATGAGCCGTCAGCGCTTTCATCTCCGCGTCGTTGAAATCGAACTTAGGCATACCGCGATCCAGCCGACCGTTACGCACCAACGCGGCGAATTCCTCGTCCGAATGCGAAGTCACGAACGGGATGATGCCCGGCGCGCGGTCCGTGCCACTGGCATCGGCGGCATGACAGATGGTGCAATGACTGGCGAATGTTCTGGGGGGACGCGCGGGGGTCTGCGCCATCAACAGCGGAGTCACAAAAAAGAGGCAGAGGGATAAAGTTTTCATCGGGATTTCCTGGAAGTGATAGTCTTCACGCGCCGACGATTCTATACCATCAACCTCGACTGCGGGAGACCGATTTAAGGTGTCTCTTGCACCTGGCGCACTGCCGATTCGGACCGGATCTTCGAGGGCTCCGGAAGCTCTGAAGCATTCCAGCCGCCGCCCAGCGCCTGGATCAGTTCCACCGCCGCGGTCATCTCGTTCACGTGCAAAGTCACCTGGGCCTGTTGACTGCCCAACAAAGTAAGTTGCGCCGTAATGACATCCAGATAAGGATCGAGCCCCGTCTCATAACGCCCCGTCTCCATTTGCACGTAGGACTGCGAAGCCTTGATAGCGGCGTCCGCGCGATCGATTTGCTGCGAGGTCACACGCACCGTGGCTATATAATCCTCCACCTGCTGAAAGGCCGTAAGGATCGTTTCCTTATAAGACGCGACGTCGGCGTTGTACAGCGCGGTGTATTGCGCCACGGTGGATTTGCGCAACCCGGCATCGAAGATTATTTGCGAAGCCGACGCACCGAGCGACCAGAACAGCGCGGGCAGGCCGAACAACGCTTTGAAACTCGATGCCTCAAGACCCCCTGCCCCGGTAAGATTCAGCGTCGGGTAGAAGGCGGCTTTCTCGACGCCGATAAGCGCGTTGGCCTCCGCCATGGTCCGCTCCGCCGCCGCGATGTCGGGACGCCGCTGCAGCAACTCCGAAGGAACGCCCACGGGAATGGCGGGCACCGGAGTACTAAGCGCCCTGACCGGCATGGAGAAGCTCGACGCGGGCTTGCCGATCAGCGTGGCAATCGCGTGTTCATAGATAGCGCGGTTAGTGGCGATGCCGATTTGCGACGACTCCGCGCTGTCGAGCGTAACCTCAGCCTGGGGAATCGCCGCCGGAGGATAGATGCCCGTCTCAACCAGACTGCGCGTGATGGTCAGCAAGGTTTTATCGGCCTCGACAATTCGGTTGTTGAGATTCTGCAGCGCATCCTGCCCGCGCAATTGGAAATAATATTCGGCGAGATTGGCCTGTTCCGTCAGGCGCTCGTTTTCGAGATCGGCGGCGCTCACCTGCGCGGAGTATTGAGCCTGGTGAACCGAATTGCGCACGCGCCCCCAAAGATCCGGCTCCCAGGAAACGTCGAACGGCAGGGCAACGCCTCCTGTGACGGTGCCGCCGCTGGCCAGACTGGCGCTGGTGGCGTTGGTAGTGGTCGATTTAGCCGCCGTCCCGCCAATGCTGGCAGCTGGAACTGCGGTCACCGTTGGGAAATAACCGGCCCGCGCTTGGCTTACCTGGGCACGCGCCGCCATGAAGTTCTGAAAATATTGCGCGATGTTCTGGTTATCGATATTGAGCTGTTCTTCGAGCGCGTTCAACTCGGGCTCATTGAAACTCTCCCACCATTTCCCTTTCAGCACCGCGTCCTGCGGGCGTGCCGGTTGCCATGCGCCGGGCAGAGCTCCGCTGTACGCCGAAGGCAGCGCTTCTTTAAAGGCCGGCGGCGGCGGCACGGAAGGCGCCACATACTTCGGCCCCACATTGCATCCGCCGAGCAGAACGGAAATCAGAATGGCGTATCTTGCTTTCATTACGTAGCCTCGGGCTGCATACCCGCGCTTCCCGCCTCCCGCGGAAGCGGCTTATCTTGCGCTTTCCTGCCCTGCACTTTCAGGCGCAGAGTGTCCATGAATAAATAAATGACGGGAGTCGTATACAGAGTAAGAATCTGGCTGACAATCAACCCCCCGATAATCGAGATCCCCAGCGGCCGACGCAGTTCCGACCCCATGCCAGTCCCGACGGCCAGCGGCACCGCGCCAAACAAGGCCGCCATCGTCGTCATCAGAATGGGCCGGAAGCGCAGCGTGGAAGCTTCGAAGATCGAGTCCCGCGTATTCTTGCCTTCATTGCGTTCCGCGTTCAACGCGAAATCGATCATCATAATGGCGTTCTTCTTCACGATCCCGATCAGCAGAATGATGCCGATAATCGACATCACATCCAGCTCCGATCTGCTGATCTCGAGCGCCAGAATGGCTCCCACGCTGGCGGGCGGAAGCGTGGAAAGAATAGTCAGCGGGTGGACCAGGCTTTCATAGAGAATGCCCAACACGATGTAGACGGCGAGCAGAGCGGTGAGGATCAGGTACGGTTCGGAGCCCAGCGATTGCTGGAACGCCTGCAGCGTGCCCGAGTACTGCCCATGAATCGATTTGGGCATGCCGAGCTTCTGCTGAAGCTGCTCGATCTCCTCCGTCGCCTGGCCCAGCGAAACGTTCGGCGCCAGATTGAACGACACGGTAACGGAGGGAAAAAGCCCCGTGTGATTCACCGACAGTGGCGAAGTCGATGGAGCATATTTGGCCACCGTATCCAGTGGGATGGCGCCACCGCCCGACTTCGGAATTATGTAGGTGTCTTTCAGGCCTTGCGGCGATTGCCAATACTTTGGAGCCGCTTCCATCACCACGTAGTACTGGTTCCGCGCCGTGTAGATGGTGGAGACTTCGGCCTCACCGAAAGCGTCATACAAGGTATTGTCGAGTAACTGCGGCGTTACAGCCAGGCGCTCCGCCGTAAGCCGGTCATAAGTGAGCAGGGCCTGAAGACCGTTATTCTGCTGGTCCGTATTTACGTCCTCAAAACCCGGCGCGTGCTTCAACTCCGCGAGCAGTGCGGGCCCGTATTTTTGCAGATCCTGCGAGGTCTCGGCCTGCAGCGTGTATTGATACTCGGCATTGGCCTGCCGCCCGCCGATTCGAATATCCTGCACAGGCTGCAGGAACACCGCGGCGCCGGGAATCCGAGCCAGTTTCGGACGCAGACGATCGATAATAACTTCCGCGCTCTGGCGTTCGTTGAGCGGCTTTAAGGCGACGAATCCGGAACCCGCGTTGGTAGCGCCCCGACCGCCCGTGAATCCCATGACGTTCTGTATGCCGGGATCCGACTTGATGATATTGACTGCCTGCTGCACCGCCTGGCGCATCGCAAAGAACGAGCTGTCCTGCGGCCCCTGCAGACCCATCTGCACGGCGCCGGTATCCTGCTGCGGGAAAAATCCCTTGGGAATTCTGGTGATCAGAAATACGTTCAGCCCCAGCGTGATTGCAAAGATAATCAGCATGAGCGCGGAATGGTCCAGCACCCAGTCGAGGCTCGTCCGATAGCCATTGAGCACAGCGTCGAAAACGCGCTCGCTCCAGTTGTAAATTCTGCCGTGCTTGATATCTTTGTCGGCCTTCAGCACGCGCGAACACATCATCGGCGTAGTCGTCAGCGAGATGAGCATCGAGACCACAATGGCGCTCGAAAGCGTAATGGCAAACTCGCGAAACAGGCGCCCGATAATTCCGCCCATGAGCAGCAGCGGAATAAATACGGCAATCAGCGACACGCTGATCGAAAAGACCGTGAAACCGATTTCCTGCGCGCCCTGCAAAGCCGCCTCTATCGGCGTACGGCCTTCTTCCAGATGCCGCGTGATGTTTTCCATCACCACAATGGCATCGTCCACCACGAAACCGCTGGCGATCGCGAGTGCCATCAGCGACAGGTTGTCGAGCGAAAAATTGAAGAGGTACATGATGGCGCAGGTTCCGATCAGCGAAACCGGAACCGCCACGGCCGGGATGAATGTGGCGCGGAGGTTGCGCAGAAAGATGAAGACCACCCCGATCACCAGCAGCACCGAAATCAGCAGCGTGATTTCGATATCGGAAACCGAAGCGCGGATCGTCAGCGTCCGGTCGATCACCGTGATCAGGTGCTCGCCGCGCGGCATCGTCGCTTCGAGCGATGGAATGGCGGCCTTCACGGCATCAACGGTACTGATGATGTTGGCGCCCGGCTGTCGCCAGACCAGCATGTCCACCGACGGTTTGCCGTTCAGGAAGCCGGCCTGTCGCAGGGTCTGCTGGGAATCGACAACATCCGCCACATCGCTCAGGCGAACAACGCCGCCGTTGTGGTAGCCGACCACAATCGGCTTATAGTCGTCGGCTTTCGAAATCTGATCGTTGGCGATAATATCCGCCATCACGTTGCCGTTGGCGAACTGGCCTTTCGCTAGATTCGAATTCTGCCCCGCGATCACCTGCTGCACCGCGGGCAGGCTGATTCCGAAGCTGAAAAGCTGGTCCGGATTCAGTTCCACGCGCACCGCGGGCAAGGATGCTCCCACCACCAGCACTTCGCCGACTCCCGTGATCTGCGATACGCGCTGCTCTATGACGGTAGACGCTTCATCGTAAAGTTGAGGAATTCCGTAAACGTCCGACTGCAGGCCCAGCACCAGAATGGGCGAGTCGGCTGGATTGACTTTGCGGTAAGTGGGATTCGCCGGCAGATTGGCGGGAAGATAAGTGCGGGCCGCATTGATGCCCGCTTCCACATCGCGCGCCGCCCCGTTGATATCGCGGCTCAGGTCGAACTGCAAAGTCACACTGGTCGTCCCGAGCGAACTCGCCGAAGTCATCTCGGTGACACCCGCGATGTGGCCGAACTGCCGTTCGAGTGGCGTGGCGATCGAAGATGCCATGATGTCGGGACTCGCGCCGGGCAGCGATGCCGCCACGCTGATGGTGGGGAAATCTACTTGCGGCAATGGAGATACGGGCAGCACCTTGAACGCGATCGCTCCGGCCAGCGCTATCGCAACCGTGATCAGCGTGGTCGCCACCGGACGCTCGATGAATATGCGCGAAGGGTTCATGCGTGCTCCGGCTCGCCCCCCATATTCTCGTTCCCGCTGCGCCTCGGCTCCTTCACTCTCCGGCGTGAAAAGCGCGCGCCCAGATTGTCGAAGAAAATGTAAATTACCGGCGTCGTGTACAGCGTCAGCACCTGGCTGAACAGCAGGCCGCCCACCATCGCCACGCCCAACGGTTTGCGCAACTCCGACCCGATGCCCGATCCGAACGCGAGCGGAATGCCGCTCAGCAGCGCCGCCATGGTCGTCATCATGATGGGACGGAAGCGCAGCAACGACGCCTCGTAAATTGCGTCGGTGGCGTTCTTGCCGCCCTTGCGCTCGGCTTCGAGAGCGAAATCGACCATCATGATGCCGTTCTTTTTCACAATGCCGATCAGCAGAATGATGCCGATGATCGAGACAATATCGAGATCCAGATGAAACAACTCGAGCGCCAGCAGTGCGCCAACACCCGCGGAGGGCAGCGTCGAAAGAATGGTGATGGGATGAATGAAACTCTCGTACAACACGCCGAGCACGATGTACACCGTCACCAGAGCCGCCAGAATCAGAATGCCCTCGTTCGACAGTGAGCCTTCGAAAGCCGCGGCCGTGCCCTGGAAGTTGGCGATCACGCTGGCCGGCAGGTGCTCATCGGTGATCACCTTTTTCATGGCATCGAGCGCCTGTCCCAGGGAGTAATTGCCGCCCAGATTGAATGAAATCGTAACTGCCGGGAACTGCCCTTCATGCGCGATCGAAAGAGCTTCGCTCTCAGTCTGCATTTGCGTAAAGGCGCTCAGCGGGACCGGGGTCGGCAGGGTAGTGGTTGCGCCACCGGCAGGCGATCCGGTCGCGCCCGAGGCGCCCCCACCTGTAGACCCTTCAGCCATGGTTGAGGCGGCTCGCGTTGTCCCGCTTAAAGACGTGTTCGCGCTCGAAGAAATGCTGCTCGATGTGCTCGTAGTCGATAACACGTTTGCGCTCGTCGTCGATGTCGATGAGCGGGAAAGCGCCGACGTATAGTTAATGCTCGATTGGCCGGCGACCGTGCTGCCGTTCGACGAAACCAGCGCGGACGTCGTCGCGGCCGGCGTTGAAACCCCTGTAGTGGAAGACGGCGTCAGCAACGCATTGCCAGGCGACGGGGCCTTTCCCGAACCCGCTCCCGAGGACGATCCGGCAGTGTTCGATGTCGCCGCGGACGACGAACTGCTGCTCAACGAAGACTGAATATAAATGTCATTCAGCTTGCGCGGGTTCAGCTGGAATTTCGGGTCGGTCTCCAGAATCACGTGATACTGATTCAGCTGCGTGTACATCGTGTTGATCTGGCGTTGGCCGAACGCATCGTAAAGCGTGTTGTCTATCGTCGACGGAGTGATGCCGAAGCGCGACGCCGTGGCGCGGTCGATGGTCAGCGACGTTGCGAGTCCGCCCAACTGCTGATCGCTGACCACATCCGAAAGCTCCGGCAGTTTCGACAGCTTGGCCATCAAGTCGTGCACCACCGAATTCAACTCCGCCTGGTTGGGATCTTCGAGCGTGTATTGATACTCGGTGCGGCTCACGCTGTCGTCCACCGTAAGATCCTGCACGGGCTGCATGTAGAGCTTGATGCCCTCCACCTTGTCGAGCTTCGGCCCCAGCCGGTTAATCACGCTGGTGGCGGAAATGTTCCGCTGATCGAGCGGCTTTAGGTTGATCTGGATGCGCCCGCTGTTGAGAGTGGTATTCGTCCCATCGGCGCCGATGAACGACGAAATGCTCTCGACGGCGGGATCGGAAAGCAGCACCTTCGCCAGTTCCTGCTGCATCCGCGTCATAGCTTGAAACGAGGTTGAGGCGGAGGCCTGCGAGATACCCTGGATGATGCCCGTGTCCTGCGTAGGGAAAAAGCCCTTGGGGATGGTGACGTAGAGGACGCCGGTAAGCACCAGGGTCGCCAGCGCAATCAGCAGCGTGATCGTCTGGAAGCGCAGCACGAATTGCAGCGTGCGTCCGTAAAACGCAATGATGCTTTCGAAGGCTCGCTCGGTCACACCGTAAAACCAGCCCTGCTTTTCCGGAGGTGTGTAGCGCAGCAGCCGCGCCGACATCATCGGCGTCAGCGTTAAAGATACGAGCGCAGAGAGAACAATGGTCACGGCCAGCGTCACAGCGAACTGGCGGAACAGCCGGCCCGCAATATCGCCCATAAAAAGCAGCGGAATCAGCACCGCGATCAGCGAAACCGTCAGCGACAGAATGGTGAACCCGATCTGCTCGGCGCCCTTCAACGCCGCTTCCATCGGCTGCTCACCCTCTTCGATGTAACGTGTGATGTTCTCGATCATCACGATGGCGTCGTCCACCACGAATCCTGTCGAAATCGTCAACGCCATCATAGTGAGATTGTTCAGGCTGTAGCCCGCCAGATACATCACGCCGAACGTGCCCACCAGCGACAGCGGCACCGCGACACTGGGAATGATGGTGGCCGAGAGGCTGCGCAGGAACAGGAAAATCACCATTACCACCAGCCCGATGGTGAGCAGAAGTTCGAATTCCACATCTGCCACCGACGCGCGAATGGCGATGGTGCGATCCGTGACCACCTGCACATGCACGGCTTTCGGCAGCGTGCTCTCAAGTTGAGGCAGAAGCTTCTCGATGCTGTCGACCACAGCAATGGTGTTCGCGCCCGGCTGCCGCTGAATATTCAGGATCACCGCCGGCGTGTAGTTGTTCCACGCCGCGAGCTTACTGTTCTCCACGCCGTCGACAATGCGGGCGACATCGGTGAGCATTACCGGAGCCTCGTTGCGATACGCCACCACCACTTGCTTATAGTCGCCGCTCGATATCAACTGATCGTTGGCGTTGATGGTGTAATCCTGCGAGGGGCCGTCGAAACTTCCTTTGGCCGAATTGAGGCTGTTGCCGGTCAGCGCCGTACGTAAATCTTCGAGGTTGATCCCGTAGGATGACAATGCCGTCGGATTAGCCTGAATCCGCACCGCCGGCTTCTGCCCGCCCGAAATACTCACCAGGCCGACGCCGGAGATCTGCGAGATCTTCGGCGACAGACGCGTGTCCGCCAGATCCTCCACCTGCGACAGCGGTATTTCGTTAGAGGTGAGGGCCAGGGTCAAAACCGGCGCATCGGCGGGATTCGATTTGCTGTAGATCGGTGGCGTGGGCAGGTTAGCCGGCAGATAGCTCTGCCCCGCATTGATGGCCGCCTGCACCTCCTGCTCGGCCACATCGATGTTGAGGCTGAGCTGGAATTCCATCACGATTACCGATATGCCGCCGGCGCTGGTCGACGTCATCTGGTTCAGCCCCGCGACCTCGCCGAATTGCCGTTCGAGCGGCGCCGTTACCGCCGACGCCACTACCACCGGACTCGCCCCGGGGTAGAACGTAAGCACCTGGATGGTGGGATAATCCACCTCGGGCAGCGCTGAAACCGGTAGTTGAAAATAAGCTACGCCGCCGGCCAGAAACATCGCCGTCATCAGCAGAGCCGTGGCAACCGGGCGAAGAATGAATGGCTTCGACGGACTCATTTGGACCTGGAACCTCCCGGCTGGCCGCGCACAGTTACCCGAACCCCGTTCTCCAGTCGATCAAATCCGCTGGTTGCCACATTGACGCCCGCGTTCAACCCCTGCACCGCCGTGTTCTGATCGTCGCTCGACAGCGTCGTGATCTGCTGCAGCGATACTTTGTTATCGGAATTCACAATGTAGACGAAGGCGTTGGTGCCGTTGTGCTGCACTGCGGCCGACGGCACCAGAGTCACCTGCTTCAGCGTGGTCACCAGCAGACGTGCATTCACAAACTGGTTCGGGAACAGCGCCAGATTTTGGTTGGGAAATTCGGCGCGGAACTTAATCGTGCCTGTGGTCGTGTCGACAGCGTTGTCGAGCGAACTCAGCTTTCCAGTGGCAATCTGCTTCTCGTTCGCCCGGTCGTACGCGAACACCTGCAGTTGGCGCCCGCCATGCAACTGCGCCTGAATCTGCGCGAGGTCGTCTTCGGACACATTAAACACAACCGTAATCGGCTGCAGTTGCGTGATCACCACCAGGGTTGAAGCAGTGCCCGCGAACACCGTGTTTCCCGGGTCGACCAGACGCAGCCCGACGCGTCCTGTAATCGGCGCCACGATGTGGCAATAGCTCAACTGAACCCGGTCGTAGTCGACCATGCCCTGGTCGGCTTTCACCGTACCTTCGTATTGCAGCACCAGAGCCCCCTGATCGTCGACCTGCTGCCGTGCGATGGCATTGCGTTCCCACGCCGCCTGATAGCGCGCCAGGTCCATGCGCGCCTGCGCCAGCAAACCCTGGTCGTGCTCCAGGGTTCCTTCCGCCTGCGTCAGCGTCGCCTCATAGGGGCGCGGATCGATATCAACCAGGGGATCGCCTTGCTTCACCATCTGGCCTTCTTTGTAATAGACGGAAACCACACGGCCCGTGATCTGGCTGTAGACCGTGACCGTGTAGGTGGGCGTCACCGTGCCCAGCGCGTCCACGAAGATATTCATGTCGCCGGTTTTGGACTGTCCGACCGTAATTGCCGCGCCTTGCTGACCTCGCCCCCTGCCCGCGGCCCCACCTTTTTTCGAAGCCATCGAATTGCTCTTGCCGCTGAAGAGGAAAAACAGCACGATGGCTAAAAGCAACAGCACACCGGCGGCGATCCAGAGCCAGGTGCGGCGGCGCGGCTTCTTTTGAGGGGGCGGCGCGGGTGGAGGCGGCTCTGTCCCAGGCGGAGGGGGGAGCAACTTTTGCTCCGGCGCATCCACCGGAGGCAGCAATTTCTGCTCTGTCTCGACTGAATGATGCGTGTCAGCCGGATTACCGTTCGCGGAGCCGAGTTTGCTACGGCCCCGCCTGCCGGTTCTTTCCTTTGCCTGGCTCATTCTCTGCCTCGTGAGCACACCAGGACGGTTGACCGGAACGGGAGGACTTTGACATCCAAGCGGGGTGCCGATCAGGTTTTGAGCAAATCGCTTTCCAGTGTGAGCTGGCTTACGAAATCCAGCTCAGAGCGATGTAAGAACCTAATTCAAAGCCGCTCTGCGACCTTCTCCATATACTGACGGGTCGTAAGCCATTTTTGATCCCCGCCCACCAGCAGCGCCAAATCCTTAGTCATGAATCCGGCTTCGACTGCGCCCACAGTGGCTTTTTCCAGCTTCTCGGCGAAGGCAACCACATCCTCCGTGCCATCGAACTGGCCCCGGTATTTAAGCGCCTGCGTCCAGGCGAAGATGGAGGCGATCGGGTTGGTAGAAGTGTCCTTGCCCTTCTGGTAGTCGCGGAAATGCCGCGTCACAGTGCCGTGCGCCGCTTCCGTCTCCACCGTCTTGCCGTCGGGCGTAATCAGCACCGACGTCATCAGGCCAAGCGATCCAAAGCCCTGCGCCACCACGTCCGACTGCACGTCGCCGTCGTAATTCTTGCACGCCCACACGAAGCCGCCCTCGGATTTAATGGCAAACGCCACCAGATCGTCAATCAGCCGGTGCTCATACGTAATGCCCGCCGCGTCGTACCTGGCCTTGAACTCTTTATCGAAGATTCCCTGGAAGATATCCTTAAAGCGCCCATCGTACTTCTTCAAGATGGTGTTCTTGGTCGAAAGGTAAACGGGAAGCTTGAGCGAAAGCCCGTAATTCAGGCAGGCGCGCGCGAAACCTTCGATGGAGGAATCGACGTTATACATGGTCATCGCCACGCCGCCGCCCTTGAACTCAAATACGTCGTACGACACCGGCGCGCCATTGGTGGGAGTAAAAGTCAGAGCAAGCTTGCCCGGCTCTTTGATCACCACATCCGTGGCGCGGTACTGATCTCCAAACGCATGGCGGCCGACAATAATCGGCTTCACCCAGCCCGGCACATAGCGCGGAACATTGCGGCAGATAATCGGCTCGCGGAAGATGGTGCCATCGAGGATATTTCGAATGGTGCCATTGGGCGACTTCCACATCTGCTTTAAGCCGAACTCCTTCAGCCGCGCCTCATCGGGCGTGATGGTGGCGCATTTGACGCCCACGCCATAATGCTTAATCGCATTGGCCGCATCCACCGTAACCTGGTCGTCAGTAGCGTCCCGGTTCTCGATGCTCAAATCGAAATACTTAAGGTCCGCGCTCACGTGCGGCAGAATGAGCATCTCCTTGATCATTGCCCAGATGACCCGCGTCATCTCGTCGCCGTCAAGCTCCACGAGCGGAGTCTTGACCTGAATTTTTGCCATGTATCCCCTTTGGAAGTTTCGAATTACGGTACTCTGCCAGTTTAAAGCGTGCTGTCGCGCAGCAGCTTCAGCCAATCCGGCATGCTCATAATCTCGCCGTGAAGCGGAGCAATCCTCTCGGGGTCGAGATTCAGGCGATGCAGGTTTCCCAGCAGGTTATTCCACAGCCCCAAAGACAGCGCCGTGGCATACCGGTCGGAGAAATCATCCACCTCAATGAGAAGCTTTTCCTTCGGCAGATAAGCGAACGATAGAAACTCGTCGTGAAGATCTCCGAT
Source organism: Terriglobia bacterium (assembly GCA_963719785.1). Lineage (GTDB taxonomy): Bacteria > Acidobacteriota > Terriglobia > Bryobacterales > Bryobacteraceae > BOG-234. Next base: position 1,206,785 of record CAVRCX010000004.1, on the reverse strand, counting down.
GGTCAGGTGGACCTCAAGGGAGCGGCTCCCATCGGTCACCACGTACTTCGTCTTATAGGTAATGAAGCTGGCTTCCTTCGGATTCTGCGCCAGCTTGTCCGGTTCGAGCGTACGCGGCTGCTTCCACGCTGCTTCGTAAAACGCCTTGTTGCCTTCGTGTGTGATCACCGTGGCTCCCTCCGCCACATACGTGCGCAGCCCGCCTGAATGATCGAAGTGATGGTGTGTATTGATCACATACCGGATCGGCTTATTCGGCACCAGCTTCTTCACTTCCGCAATCACCGCAAGGGAACGAGTCTCATCCGTGGGAGCGTCCACCACGGCCACAAAATCGCGGAACTCGACCAACGCGCTGCTGGCACGCCCGTGCAGCATCCACACGCCGTCGCCGAGTTTCTCGGGAGTCACTTTATCCGCCGCAGGCTTGGCGTTCAGCACCGCGTCCGGCACCTGCAGCGCGGCGCCTTCCACATTGGCCTGCGCACTCGTCACCGCCAGATCGAGCGTTGGGAAACCGCCCTGCTTCTCAAGAATGTGCATTGGGAACTTCAAGCCATTGAAGTCCTTGTAATCGGCATAGGCGATCTCTACAGGCATATCGCCCAGCACCGGATTCGGTATCCACGTCTTGACCGCCGTCACCAGGTTCTGGCCATCGATGGCGCCCACGATTTTGTTCTTCCCACTCATGAACGCGACCACGGTTACCTTCTTGCCCGCCTCCTCGCCTGCCGTCGCCGTGGCATGGTTTTGCGCGGCAGCTTTCAGAAAGCCGTGCGGCGTAAGCCAGATCTGCAGCGCGCGCTCGTACGCGGTGTCGGGTACCGCCCGCGCCACGTTGGGAGGAAGTGGCGGATTGGCGTTCGCCGGCTGATTCCAGGCGTATTTTCCACTGACTCTGCGGCCCTCGTGAATGGGGTCCACAAACGGAGCTTCTCCGCCCAGCATCGGCGGATTTTCCTGCGTCCGCATGATTTCTTCTGTAGAAGATACGCTGGGATAGTCGATGGTGCGCGTGTAGCTGTGAAGCTCGGTAGTGTGCCAGGGAGAGGTGGCGTTCCAGTTCATTCCCACCGCGCCCAGATGGCCGGTACCTGAATAACGGATCGATTTCACGTCGCCCATAGCCTTTTGCGCACGCTGGATCACCGCGCTCGCGTCCTGTGCCAGGGCGGCGCCAGCCGTCAGCGAAAGCAGTAAGAGCAGGTTTGCCGAACCTCTTCTTGTCATAATTCCCTCCGTGAGATTGTATACCAGGCTTGTGCCGGAATCGACTTGGCGATACGATACGTGGCGATGGCAAAACTGAAAATCTGCCGATTCGCCCTGGCGCTGACAACTGTTGCTCTGATGGCTGCCCCGCCGTCGAATCCAGAGGTGCGGGTTGCGGTCTCGAGTGACGCCATTACTCTCCTGCCCGTGCATCTGGCGCAGACTCTTGGCTTTTACCAACAGGAGGGGCTGGCCGTTTCGCTCACGGAAATCAAGAGTGCGAGCAAAACTCTCGACGCCCTGCATGACGGCAGCGCGAATGTAGCGTTGGGCACCACGGTTCCCATCCAGACGGCCGCCGAAGGTCGATCCATTCAGGGCTTCCTCGTCATCTACTCGAGGATCAATACCGTTCTGGTCGTCTCACCCACCGCCAACGGGAAAGTCCACACTGTCGCCGATCTGAAGGGGCGCCGCATTGGAGTCTCCAATCTCGGCTCCGGCTCGCAGATCTTTCTGAATTACCTGCTGTCGGTAAATGGGTTGAACCCGGCAGATGTCACAGCTGTCGCCATCGGCGTGGGCGCACCGTCGCTGGCCGCCATGGAAAAGGGCGATGTGGATGCCGCGCTGGTACTGGGCGCCGCCATTAACGTGCTGCTGCGGGCGCACCCCGGCCTCACCATCCTCGCGGATACGCGCACTGCCGAGGGCTCCGCACGCGTCTTCGGTTCCGCCAGCTACCCGGGCTCGCTGCTGGTGGCCGAGGAAAGCTGGCTGAAAGCCAACTCCGATACCGCGCGCCGCTTCGTCCGGGCTGTCAGGAAGGCGATGCAATGGATGGGTGAACATTCGCCCGAAGAGGTTCGCGCCAACATGCGCGAGGACCAGCGCATGCCGGATACCGAGGCCGATCTCGCCACCATTCGCGACTTCCAGCACATGCTCTCGCCCGACGGCGCCATCGAAAAAGGCAGCCCGGAGATTATGTACAAGGTTCTCGCGACCTCTTTGGAGACCGTGCGCTCGGCCCATATCGACCTCGCGAAGGCCTACACCAACGAATATTTGACCGGCAAGTGAAGTGCTTCGTCGTATGCCTCGACAACTGCTGTTAATCGGTCTGGTGACGATGGCCGCCGTCCAGGCGCAGGAAACGGATCGCCCCATCGACCTCTGGCGCCTTTGCAACATCGACTGACATCTGAAAAAGGGGCCGAATACTTCAAACAATTGCAGGGCTGTGAAATCCCACCCGCGAGGCGCACCTTCGAAGGCCGGGTGGTTTCCCAGCCTTCGGCATCGGAGTTCATAGTAAATGTGGATAATGCAGTGGGTGATGCAAAGCTTGAGTTCGATCACGCCGTTAAAGCCGTAAAGCCTGGCACTGTTGTCTATTTCGAAGGCGTGGTTCATGCCTGTGTGAAAGAACCTTACATCCTCACGTTGGATGTCGGGGATGAGGGTGTAGCCGGTCTGGATTCGAAGTAGCTTAAATCCCTCTGCGATGCATGTCGGAGCCAAATAGAAAGTTCCTATTGCCGGCCAAGTAGAAAGTTCCGGTTTTAGGATTTGTTTTTCGATCCTCGTGGTATGTTCGCACAGCTTCGCTGGGGTCGCGCCTGGCGGAGTTGCCCAAAGCCGAGGCGACGGGGTTGGCTCCGAAGCAATCGGCGGGACTCCTCCTGTGACGCAATAATTTCCGGAGCGCCAGGAGGGGTCCGTTCGGCCGGGGCCCATTGCTTTGGTGAAACTCCGGAGCGGAGGCTTTGGGCATAAGAAAAGCGCGTCTTCCAAATGGGTTTCCGTTCAACCTTCGACCGACTTCCACAGCGGCGGACTGGGGCGATCAAAGAAACCCTGCATCCACTGGCTGCGGCCGCCGGCGTTATGATCTTTGCGAACGGGTCGGTTTCGTTTCAACTCTGGGAGAACGGGCCGTGCGCCGCACTCAGCGATGTCCACATAACGGCCCTGATAGCGCGCTTTCAACTCACCATCCAGCCTGAGTTCGACGCGTAATCGTTGGCGCCGCATGCCGGCCTGGACCGCTTCCCGCAGGATCTGATAACGCCGGCCGGCGAAGCTGAACGTATAGTCATTGCCGATCACACGTTCTTCGACGTGGCACAGAATCGCCGACAGATCCAGATGCTCGCTGAGCGGCCGGTGATGGTTGGGAAACTCTTCCACCGGTCTGGCGAAGCGCGCATTCCATTCCGGCCAGTATTCGTTTTCCAGAAAGCGATTGGCGTCTTCCAGAGATGTGATTCGCGCCAGCCGCAGTTGCTTCACCAGCCGGTCCTGCGCCGTCTGAAAGCTGCGTTCCACACGGCCCTTGGCCTGCGGCGAGTAGGCTGCGATCCAGCCGATACCCAGTTCGCGCAGCCCGCGCCCGATCTGCGTCAAACGATCCTGCTCCGCGCTCTGCGCTGCACTCCGGCGCGCCGACGGCGTCACGAACATCGAATGACGGTCGGTGTAAACGTCCACCATCCGGCCATTCTTCTCCAGGTATTCCCACAGAACCGCCATATTCTGCGGTGTCGCATCTGACTCCACGAAGCGTCCCCAACTCCAGCTGGTTGCGTCGTCGATCAGCCGCACCAGATAACGCACTTCGCCTCGTCCTTCCAGCCAATCGTGGTCGCTGGTGTCCCACTGCACCAGTTCGCCGAACCCGCTGCGCCGCGGTCTCCAGCAGTGGATATCACGGATCTTTCGCGAGCCCGGCTGCCACAGTCCGTCCTCGATCATCCACCCGCGCAGTGTTTCCTTCCCAACCGCGATCTGATGCCGCTTCCCCAGTTGCTCGGCAGCGAAGGTCGGCCCGAAATCATGCCACTCCGGACGCCGCAATATGGCCAGCGCGGCTTCCCGGGTCTTGTCTGGAATCTTTCGATTGGATTTCCTGCCCCGCAGCCCGTGAACGACGACTGCATCTCTCTCCTTCTTCATCCGCCGCAGCAACCTCCGCACCCAACGGTCGGTTACACCCATCCGCTCGGCCGCCTCGCACTGCGTCATCTTCCCGTCTCTTGCCCGTTTCAGCCAATCCAGCCAGTCTCGCTCCTGTTGGCTCATCGCGATTCGTTCCACCTTTCAGCCTCGCGGCTGTCAATAGGAACTTTCTACTTGGCTGAATTAGGAACTTTTCACCTGGCCGCGACAATCCCTCTGCGATGCATTTGACGGTTGCCCAACTTGTGATAAACTCATACCCCATTGGGTCAGCGATTTACGCGAGAGGAGACACCCATTGGACGACGCTAGCGTAATTTCATCCGAAAAGGCGAACGCCCTGCCCGACTTCGGCCTGCCGGAGATCGGCGCACGGCTCGACCGCCTGGCGTCCAGCAAGGTCGTCTGGAAGATCATGGTCCTGCTGGCGTTCGGCGGCCTCTTCGACGCCTACATGATCAGCACCGGCGGCAACATTGCCCCGGGACTCTATAAGGCCCACCTCCTCACCGCGAAAAGCAGCAGCTTTTTCGACCTTCACAGTTACGCCACTTTCAATGCGGCCACTTTCGTCGGTCTCCTCGTAGCCAGCCTCGGCTGCGGCTTTATCGCCGACCGCTTCGGGCGCCGCACCATCTTTACCTTCGGCCTGCTGTGGTTCAGCCTTTGCGCCTTGGCGATGGCTTTTCAAACCTCGGGCGCCGGGCTCATCTTCTGGCGCTTCGTGCTCGCCATCGGCACCGGCCTCGAAGTGATCACCATCGACGCTTACCTCAGCGAGTTGATTCCCAAACGGACGCGAGGCAAGGCGTTCGCTGTCAGCAATTCGATCCATTCCTGCGGCCAGCCACTCGCCGCCCTGGCAGCCTTTTCGCTGGTCCCGTACCACTTGATGGGCGTGGACGGCTGGCGTTGGGTGGTAGTGCTGGGCTCGATCGGCGCGGTGGTGGTCTGGCCCCTGCGTTTGCTGATTCCAGAGAGCCCGCGCTGGCTCGCCGCTCATGGCAATTATGAGAAGGCGGACCGCATCGTAACCAATCTCGAGAAGAAGGTCGAGCGCGAAATTGGCCATGCGCTCCCTCCGCCGGAACCCGCGGCGCACAGGGAGCCGCATAAGCTCGGTCGCTACGCACAGATCTTCAGTCCCGAATATCTGCCCCGTACCTTCATGCTGAGCCTGTTCCATTTCCTGCAGTCGTTTGCACTGTACGGCTACATCAGCTGGATGCCGACGTTCCTCGTCACGCAGGGCATCAGTGTCACCCGCAGCCTCGGCTACACGCTCGGCATGGCGCTCGTGGCGCCCTTCGGCGGGCTGCTGTGCATGTCGTTCGCCGACAAGTTCGAACGCAAGTGGCAAATCGTCGGTTCGGCGCTCGCTATCGCATCGGTCGGTGTCGTGTTCGCCAATTCGCGCAATCCGTGGATCATCGTTCCCGCCGGCGGCTTTGAATTGTTAAGCGCAGCCGTGCTCAGCTTCAATTTCCACGCTTATCAAGCGGAACTGTTCCCCACGCGAATTCGCGTGCTGGCCATCGGCTTCGTCTACTCCTGGAGCCGGTGGAGCGCGTTCTTCGCGTCGCTGGTGGTCGGCTGGGTGCTCGGCAAGTACGGGGCCCCGGTGGTCTTCGTGCTGTTTACCCTGAGCATGCTGCTGGTGGCGCTCTCCATCGGCGCGCTGGGGCCGAACACGAAGCAGCGCTCCCTCGAGACCCTTTCGCCGTAGCGCACGCACTCTCATGTGGGACAGGCGTGACCCGGTACAACGACGTGCTGAGCGGCTTATCCTGCTGGATAAGGCTTGGATAAGGTCGTTTGGTCGTCGCTGCCAGTGGTCAAGCCTGTCCATCTCTTAGATCATGGACATGCGGAAGCGCCTGTCCCACATTATGACTTGCAAATTTCAAATTCTGGCAGTCCTTTTACTGTTGCCGGGGCTCTCTCTCGCCCAGAATGCCCAAGCCGGATCGGGTACCTACGCGAAGCACTGCGCCGTTTGCCATGGCCGTGAGGCCCGCGGCGGACAGGGACCCTCTTTGCTCGGTCCCACTTATGCGCACGGAGTTGACGATCAGCGAGTAGCTCGCACCATCCGCAACGGATTCACCGAAGGAGGCATGCCGGCCTTCGGCGCCGTCCTGTCGGAGCCCGAGATCACAGCCCTGGTCGCCTTTCTGCGCCAAAAGCGCGCCGAGGCTCCCCCATCGACCCGTCAGCCGGTGACTCGCAACTACACGCCCCTCGGCGTCCCCAAGGGCGTGGTGAAAACCGAACTTTATGACTTCCGCGTCGCGACTATCGCTAAAGTAGGCGAGCCCTACGGATTCGCCTTCCTGCCGGACGGCCGTATCCTCATCACCGAGCTCGCCGGAAATCTGCGCGTGGTCGACAAAGGCCATCTTCAGCTGGAGCCTGTGCCCGACGCGCCGAGTGGCAACGGCCTGGGGCTGCGCGGCGGTGGTGGACGCAGTCTGCTTGATATCATCCTCGACCCCGATTACAAGAACAACGGCTGGATCTACCTCGTGACCTGCCACGGAGTGAAGAACGCCCAGGGCAAACTTGACGGCGTGGCCAGCATCAACCGGGGCAGGCTGCTGAATGGCCGCTGGGTCGATAATCAGGTCCTGACCGAGTTCTCGATCGATGTGACCACCGGGCTGCGCCTGGCATTCGATTCCAAACGCTTTCTCTATATCGGCACGTCCTTTCCTGATGGCTCTTATGTGGCGCCCGCCGAGTTGGGCAAGCAGCCACCCCAGCTCCTCTCCAGCCCATGGGGCAAGATTCTGCGCATGACCGCCGACGGCAAGGTGCCCCCCGACAATCCGTTCGTCAATACGCCGGGGGCTTTCCCGTATATCTATGCGCTGGGCATCCGCGCACCGCTTGGCCTGGCCTTCGACAGCAAGGGCGAACTGTGGGAATCCGAGGACGGGCCCCGCGGCGGCGATGAAATCAATCACATCAAGGCGGGACACAACTACGGCTGGCCGGTGATCACTTGGGGCCATCGCTACGACGCAATTCCCATGCCCGCGCACCCTGAGCCGGAGGGTCCCGAGCAGGAGAAGATGGACCAGCCCGCCGTCAACTGGTCGCCCTCGCCGGCCGTTTCGGCTCTGGCCATTTATAACGGCAAGGCCTTCCCCCGCTGGGACGGCAACTTCCTGGTAGGCTCCCTGGCGCAGATGGATCTTTTCCGCGTGGTTATGGATGGCGAGCGGCCCGTGACGCAGGAAATCATCCTGCATGGGGTGGATCGAATTCGCGATGTGCGGGTCGGCCCGGAGGGGTATGTCTACGTCCTCACCGATGGCGGACAACTCCTGCGCCTCGTCCCTGTGCGATGACAGTGGGGCAGATTTCCGATCTGCCGCAGTTCTCATACAGACAAGCTCCGAGGTGTTCGTGACCATTCATGGCCGCATGCCAACGGTGACCGGGGGTCGGCAATCACGAGGCTCGCTCTCCGACCTGTTCTCAGGACGCAACCTACGCCATCCGCCGGATCGGCACAAAGCGAATCTCGACCCTTTGATTCAGCGCGGCCGCGATTCTTCGAAGCATCGCCAGCGAGTGGCCTTCATAGTCTGCGTCTTCGAGACGGCAGATCACCGAAGCGGTCGTGCCGATCAGTTTACCGAGTCGGGCCTGCGTCAGCCCTGCTTTGGTTCGCAAGGCGAAAATCTTCCGGGCTATCTCGTCGTCCGCTCGCGCCTCCTCCAGCGCCCTGAGCCGGTCTGGCTTGCCTTCGAATAGCCGGCGGTGGATTATCTCTACCGCGTCGGTCGTTGTCGCCGATTTCTTCGTCATTCCGCATCCTCCTCATAGCGATGTTTCGCCGGATTCGCTTCAAACCGCTTTCTGCGCTCAATCGCGCGGTCGATTTCCGTACGTGGGACGGCTCTCTCCTTCACGATCCCGTGAGCCACGACCGCCGCCACGGCTCCGTGAAAAAAATAGAGAATTCTATAATGAATGCCCTGCAGACTCGCACGGAGTTCGTAGATTCCATCCCGCAGCAGATCTGCCTCGGGCCGCCGCAGTTCGTGCCCCAGATCCCGTAGCCGCTCCACCCGGAGGCGGCACTTCGCCTGCGCCTTTAGCGGCAGTTCATCGAGCCACTCGAGGAACGGACATGACCCGTCTTCCTCGCAGTACAGAACGACCGCCGTTTTTGGCACTCTTCAAGCTTATTCGCAAATTTGCGAAAATACAACGTCGCTGAAACTACCCGACGCCGGCAATCGGTTCAAACCCGCCGCCCGAGGTTGGGGCCAACGGTTCAAAGAGTTTGGTCTGCGTGAAGTATAATTTCCAACAATGGCAACCAGGCAAACTGGGATTCGAGCATTCAGAAGCGTCATTCTGCTCGCCTCCACGCTGGGCGTCTTGCTCTGCGCCCAAACTCAAACCCCCGCCGATATCGATCCCGAATCCGGCAACCGGCTCCCCTTGCCCAAACGCGAAGACTTCACCGGCGCCGACCAGAACATATTCGACGACATCATGGCCACGCAAAGAGGCGGCCTTTCGGATCGCGAGAAAGAGCGTCCGCTGGCGCGTATGCACAGCCCCGGAGTATCGAAGGGCCTCGCCGAGGCGCACCATTATCTGAAATACCAAACCACCCTCGGAGACCGGCTGACCACCATCGCGGTTCTCACCACCTCGCGCGAGCTCACCAACCAGTTCGAGTGGACGCAATGGGAAGAGCATGCCCGCGTTCCGAAAGACAGCCGGTACGTGGAACCCAAGGTTATCGACGCCATCAAGTTTTGCCGGCCCGTGACGGATCTCGACCCGAAAGACGCCGCCGTTATTACCTTTAGCCGGGAACTGTTCGGAGCAAGGAACGTGTCGTCGGCAACCTTCGCCAGGGTTTTGCAATTGTTCGGCCGCCGAGGTACCGTCGATCTGGAAGAACTGATGGGGCTTTATGCCGCCACCTCCAACGAACTGGTGGCGTACGACCAGCAACTGCACGCCGGACAGAAGCCGCTGCTTCCCGCCGATGCAAAAAAAGGCTGCCTGGAATAGCGAAAAGACGTCAGGAATCTGAACGTCGATTCGAACCTCGGTGTGCTATAAAGCTTGGGTTGGAGGCAGCGATGCAGATAGCGCATGGCGACGAAATCCCGGTAGTATGCGACGGCGGCGGTGTTCGCACCGGCAAGGTGGGCAAGCAGTTCCTTCTCTTTGGCGACCCGGCCTCTCCCGGCAACTTCAAATTTGGATTGTTCCATCAATACGGCGACTTCTATTCACCGCGGCATCGGCATAATTTTTGCCAGTTTCGCGTGCAGCTCGCAGGTCTGTGCGAATACGGCCTCAGCGGCAAGATGAAGCCTGGCATAGTCGGGTACTTCCCCGAGGGGTGCTACTACGGTCCACAGGGCCCCGATACTGAAGACACCTACACGGCCACCTTGCAGTTCGGCGGACCCAGCGGTCAAGGCCTGCTGACCCCGGAACAAACCATCGCCGCCAAGAAAGAGCTTCTCAAGGTCGGCACTTTCGAAAAAGGCGTGTTCCGCCCCAATCCGGACGCCACCGACAGAAGGAATATGGACGGCTTCGAAGCCGTCTGGGAGCATATTAACGGCCGCAAACTGGTGTATCCGGAACCGCAATATGCCGCCCCCATAATGATGGACCCCAACAGCTACCAATGGATGCCCGTGCCTGGCGTCAGCGGTCTGGAGGAGAAGCTTCTCGGTGTCTTCACCGATTGTCAGATCCCCTGCGCGCTCTACCGCCTGCAGCCGGACGCGACGTTCACAGCTAAGGGGCGCGGGATCTTCATGGTCATGTCAGGCCACGGCGCAGTGGCGGGCGACACCTTCCGAAAGTACACCTCAGTCTATCTCGATACCGTTGAGACCATTGCTTTCAAGGCCGATGAAGTATCGGAGATCCTGCTCCTCGGGATGCCGGACTTGGCGATGATTGAAACCCATACGCCAGTCGAAGCGGCGAGCGAGGAGCCAGTACCAGCGTGAGTAACCCCGCAACCCAGCTCTTGATCAATGGCCAGTTCGTTCCAGCGGCGGCCGGCGGCACGTTTATCCGCTCCAATCCCCTGAATGGCGCGGTCGCGACCGAAGCCGCAGCCGCTGCCCCGTCCGACGCGCTCAAGGCAGCCGACGCCGCGCAGGCCGCCTTCCCCAAATGGTCCGCGCTCGGCCCCAATGCCCGGCGCGCCCTCCTGAATAAAGCTGCCGACAGTCTCGCCGCCAAGGCGCCGGAGCTCATCGCCGCCATGCAGGCCGAGATCGGCGCCACCCAAGCCTGGGCAGGCTTCAACATCTTCCTCGCCACCGGCATGATCCGCGAGGCGGCCGCCCTGACCACACAGATCTCCGGCACCGTGATCCCCTCGGACAAGCCAGGTTGTCTGGCCATGGCCATCCGCGAGCCCGCCGGCGTAGTGCTGGGCATGGCTCCCTGGAACGCCCCCGTAATACTCGGCGTGCGCGCCATCGCCACTCCACTCGCCTGCGGCAACACCGTGGTTCTCAAGGCCTCTGAAACTTGTCCGCGCACACATGCCCTGATCGGCGCCGCCTTCCATGAGGCCGGCCTGCCCGATGGGGTGGTCAATGTGATCACCAACAATCTCCCCGACGCGCCTGGCGTGGTCGAGGCTCTCATCGCCCACTCAGCCATCCGCCGGGTAAACTTCACCGGCTCGACACGCGTAGGTCGGATCATCGCCGAATTGTGCGCGCGCCAACTCAAACCCGTGGTGCTGGAACTCGGCGGCAAAGCCCCCTTGCTGGTGCTCCACGACGCCGATCTGGGCGAGGCAGTAAAGGCCGCTGCGTTCGGAGCCTTCATGAACCAGGGCCAGATCTGCATGTCCACCGAGCGCATCATCGTGGTCGACGCCATAGCCGACGATTTCATCGCCCTGTTTACCGCCAAGGCTAAAACGCTGGTGGCTGGAGATCCCAGGGAGGGCAAAACGCCGTTGGGCGCTGTCGTCGATCTCCACGCCGCGCAGCACGTTCACGATCTGGTCGGCGATGCCCTGCGGCATGGCGCCAAAGTTGCCGCCGGCGGCGATGGCGCAGGCGTGTTGATGCCGGCTACCGTCGTCGATTACGTCACCCCGGCCATGCGGCTTTACCGCGAGGAAAGCTTCGGCCCGGTGGTCGCGGTCATCCGCGTCAAGGATGAGGAAGCCGCCATCGCCGCCGCCAACGACAGCGAATATGGGCTCTCCGCGTCAGTCTTCAGCCGCGATATCGCCCGCGCACTATCGGTGGCCCGCCGCATCCAATCCGGCATCTGCCACATCAATGGCCCCACCGTCCACGATGAGGCGCAAATGCCCTTCGGCGGCGTCAAGGCCAGCGGTTACGGCCGCTTCGGCGGTCAGGCCGGCGTCGCCGAATTCACCGATCTGCGCTGGATCACCATCGAGACCCAGGGCGGACATTTCCCGATTTAAGGGACGCATGTTCGTAAACCGCCGCTCGGTGACCATTGAATGGGGCGACTGCGACCCCGCCGGAATCGTCTTCTTTCCGCGCTATTTTGCGATGTTCGACGCCAGCACCGCACACTTGTTCGCCGCCGCTCTGGGCTACGACAAATTCGCTCTGCGCAAACGTTTCGGCATCGTAGGTTTTCCGATTGTCGATACCTCAGCCAGGTTCATCATCCCCAGTCGCTACGGCGAAACCGTTACCATCGAAACCACTATCTCGCGCTTCGGCCGCAGCAGTTTCGGAGTCGCCCATAAACTGCTGCGCGGTGAAGATCTGGCAATCGAGGCTGCCGAGACGCGCGTCTGGGCCGCTGCCGATCCGAGCGATCCCGACCGCATCCGCGGCGTCCCGATACCCGCCGAAGTAATCGAAGCGCTGTCCATTTCCTAAGGAGCATTCATGTCCCGATCCCGCTTAATGATCACCGTAGCCCCCACCGGAGGCATGGCCTCGAAGAGCCAGAATCCCAACCTGCCCACGCAGCCGGATGAGATCGCCGAGTCGGTCTACAAGAGCTATAAGGCGGGGGCCTGCATAGCCGCTCTGCACGCGCGCCGCCCCGACGACGAAGCCACATGCAATGCCGCCATCTACCGTGACATCAACACCCGCGTGCGGGCCAAATGCGATATCGTCATCAATAACTCGACCGGCGGTGGATCGAGCGGCGACATGCTCCTCAAGCGTCCCGACGGGCTCTACGAAAACAATTTCGAGGAGCGCCTGAAGGGCTGCGAAGCCGGCGCCGAAATGGCAACCTTCGACGGCATGACCTTCGTCGACGTGCACGGCGACAAGGAGATTCTAGTCGTCACTCCGCCCAGCCGCTGCGAGGCGCTGGTGAAGCGCATGAGCGAACGAGGCATCAAGCCGGAGTGGGAGGTCTTCGCCCCTAACCACATCTTGCAGGACGTTACCCGCCTGATCCAGAAGGGCTACGACAAGCCGCCGTACTATATCAACATCGTGCTGGGAGCCGACAAGGGCTTTCAGGGCGCCATGCCCTACAGCCACGAAGTGCTCAACGCCATGATCGCGGCGCTGCCCCCGCAGTCGATCTTCTGCGTCTCCGCGATTGGACCCGCACAGCTCCCCGCCACCACCCAAGCCATGCTGCTGGGAGGCCATGTACGCGTGGGTCTCGAAGACAATAATTACTACCGCCGAGGCGAACTGGCGACCAATGAGCAGTTGGTAGCCAGAACCGCAAGAATCGCTTCTGAGCTCGGCCTGGAGATAGCCAGCCCCGCCGAAGCAAGAGAAATCCTGGGCTTGCCGAGCTGAAGTAGCGGACACACTCATGCGTGCCGCATCGATACTCCTGTCGACGCCTGCTCCTACCGAATGACACTTAAGCAAACAAATGGCGCCTGCAGGGATTAAACTAACTTGAAGATGCGCGCGTTTTTCGTCATAAGTCTGCCGGCATTTTTCGCCATCGCCGCATTCCCGCAAACAGCCACTCCCCTTGCGTTCGAAGTCGCCTCGGTAAAGCTCAGCGACATGCCGGCCGGAAGTTGGTTCCGGTTCCTTCCCGGCGGACAGCTCTCGGCAATGAGTTGGATCAAGCAGGTAATTCAGGTTGCATACGGCGTCGAGGACTATCAGGTAACGGGCGGGCCCGGTTGGCTCTCAACGGATCGGTATGACATTGAAGCGAAGGCAGAGAACGCAGCCGCGGGCAAGCCCGAAATGGCCGTATGCTTCAATCCCTGCTGGCCGACCGCTTCCAGCTAAAGTTTCGCCGGGAAACAAGAGAGATCTCGGTTTACGACCTGGTGGTGGATAAAAGCGGCCCCAGGGTGAGACCCTTGAAAGAAGGCGAAGCCTCTGCCTGCCGCAAGGACAACTCATTCGCCTGCGGCATGACCAACCCCACGCAACTCGCTAAGTCGCTGCGGCATTTCGCAGGCAGACCAGTGCTCGACAAAACGGGCCTGGACGGAAAGTTCGATTTGTTACTCAACTTCGATTCAAGCCCAAATCAGGCGGATGCCGACAAACCGTCCCTGTTCCAGGCGCTTCAGCAACAACTCGGGCTGCGCCTGGAACCGCGAAAGGCCTCGCTTCCCGTGCTGGCGATCGAGAGCATTCAGCGGCCGTCGGAGAACTGAACTTCAACAGCCGCGCGCGCTTCTGATCCGATTCACCGACAGGCGCTAATCTGGAAACTATGCGCCGGACATGTTGGCGAGCCGCTCTTCTGTGTGGGATCGTCCTGAGCGCCGTTTTGGGAAATTGGAATGACACATCGACCGGCATAGACGTCAACAAGCTTCCGCCATTTCCACTCACCAGGATTCGATCCGGCTGGCTGAAAGAAGGTTCGCACGTCATGTTCGATGCGATTAGCGCAACGGCAGGAAACCGGGACGCACGAGAGGCGCGGTTGCGCGGAGTGGGAAAGTCGGGAAAGCAATGGGAAGCCCACATTTTCGGTCTCGACGAAGTCTGGCGGGCCGACATGGACGGCAATGGGACTCAAGACTACGTCCTCTTCGCAGCCGGGCCGTATTTCAACGGCCGCACGACGCCACTGTTTTCGCTCTCGATACTCCTGATGGCCCGCGACGGATTACCAGTTCCCTTTTTTACAGTCGTTTATCATGGCGAAAACGGCGCGGGAATCAAACACCTGGTGGATCTCAGCCACGACGGGCATTCCGAACTGTTGATCGGTACGTACGACGAGATTGCGTCCGACCCACTCGTTGGTCCCTTCTGCTCGGGCCATTGGAGCAATCAACTGTACCGGTTCCAGCATTTTGGGGCTGAGGAGATTCGCGGGCCGATGGGCGGCATAACCTTCCCGTTCATTCACGATTGGACTTATCGCGGTACGGAATGCGCGGCTCAAGAGAAACCGATATTGGCTGTTCGGCCCGCCCTTCTTTACGAGCACGGCACCAGCACGCAAGGAACGGTTAGCACCACGATCCGCGGGACAGGCGACGCCAGTGGTCTGCTCACTATAGATCCGGTGGCCGGATGCAAGGCTATTACCACCAAGGTCGTCGTTTATGACCGGCCGCAACTTCGGGAGATCGCGTTTCCAAATCAATTCGGCACTTACTCAGCCGAACTGGCGGAACGAATCAGGCGCGACGGAGCCCGCGTGGAACTCCGCGGCATCGACAGGTGGATGGGCAACGGCGACTGCTCTGTCAACTTGATGTGGGCAGGATGAATTCAACGCTTCACCGAAAGCGACTCCCGCCCATTCAAAATCGCAGGATCGAAACCCGCCGTAACCTTATACCGCGCCGAAATCTCCTCCAGTTCCGCCACGCTGATGATCTCCTCGATCTTCGTAAACCCATTAGGCGCGCGCTCCTCCACCAACTCCATGCAAAGCTCCGGCCCCACCTTGCGATTCGCCGCCACCACCGCCGCCGTCGCCGGCCGCCTTACCGCGTCGTAAGCGTTCAAGGCCTCCTCCATTGAAGGCTTTAACGCCAATTCCCGCGCCAATACCCGGGCATCTATAATCGCCTGCGAAGCCCCGTTCGATCCCACCGGGTACATCGGATGCGCGGCATCGCCCAGCAGCAGCACTCTGCCGTGCACCCACGTCGGCAACGCGTCCCGATCCACCATCGGATACTGATAAATCGTCCCGGCGTTGCGAATCATTTCCGGCACATCCAGAAAATCGAATTGGAACGACCCAAACGCCTTCAGCACTTCGTCGCGATTGGCAATGAATTCCCAATCCTGCACCGGCATCGGCTGATCGTCCGCCGTCTTCAGCTCGGCCACCCAGTTGATCAGTGACATGCCCCGATCCGCATGCTTCTTCGAAATCGGATACACCACCACGCGTCGCGCAAACGTCCCCGCCATGATCATCGACTTGCCGGTCAGGAACGGTTTCGCCTCCGTCACCGCGCGCCACATGGTCACGCCATTCCACTTGGGGGGTCCTTCATTGGGATAAAGCGTGCGCCGGATCACCGAGTGCACCCCATCGCACGCCACCATCAAATCGGCTTCGGCTCGGCCCACCACCGTGCCGCCCGGCTTATCGAGGAATTCGCCCCATACTGTAGCCGCATCCTGGCCGAAGCGAGCCAGATGGTGTCCCGTGATCACACGCGATTCGCCCAGCCGCTTGATCGCCGCGCGCAACAGCAGGAGCTGCAGGTCGCCCCGATGAATGGAAAATTGCGGCCACTTGTATCCCGCCGCCAGCCCCCGCGGCTCTCCCCAGATGCGCTGGCCGGTTTTCGAATAGTAGACCAGCTCCTGAGTGGGAATCGCCACGTCGTAAAGGTCGTCGAGCAGGCCCAGTTCGCACAGCTCTCTCGTGGCGTGTGGAAGGATGTTGATGCCCACGCCAAGCTCTTTAATGGTCGGCGCGGATTCATACACGTAAAGATCTTCTATGCCCGCATCGTGCAACGCGAGGGCGAAGGTCAGGCCCCCGATGCCACCACCTACAATCGCGACTTTCATTTTTTCGATTACATCACGGAAAACGCCGGCACGTAAACCAAACCCTGCACTATCTCAACAGGTTCGATACCCGGTAATAGGCCATCAAATCCAGCGGAGGAGGAGTATGCCCCATGGTCCGCAGGAAGCCGGAAACCTGGCCCCGATGGTGCGTTCCATGGTTCACCACATGCAAAACGATCTGCCAGAGCGGCGTTTCGTAGGGGTTGCCCTTGAGGTCCTTGTATTGCACCCGCTTGCCGACTGATTCGTCAGTCAGGTCTGCGGCCCAACTGCGCCATTCCTCCAGCAGCGGCGGCCAATCGTCGCGCAGAACCTCCATGCGCATATCCTTATCGGGATCCAGGAAACGCGCCGGCGGATTGCCCCGAATGCGTCCCAGCCACACCCGATCAGCCGCGTAAACATGTACCAGAGTGCCCAGCACACTGTGGTCGGCCGTGCCGAAATCCCGCGTCAGCTCTTCCGGCTGAAGAACGCTCGCCGCGTCCACCAGCCTCCTCGATGCCCAGGTCGAATAGTCCAGATGAGTTCTAAGTACTCCAGCGGTAAATTCCATAGTGGCTTACGGCTTAATGCCCTCAACATTGGCACGGAGCTTATAAACACTGGTGCTGGCTGTGATGTAAAGGGTCTTCCCATCCTGATCGCCCCACGCCAGATTTCCGACTCTCTCCGGAACGTGAATGGTTCCAAGATGCTTTCCTTCGGGCGACAGAATCCAGACGCCGCCAGGTCCCGAACCCCAGATGTTGCCGAGACGGTCGACCTTGATTCCGTCCGGGCCACCCACCCCTTTCACGCCGGTCGCATCGAAGAGGACCTTGCCATCGGTAACGGAACCATCCGGCTGCACGCGATAGCGCAGCCACGATAACTTCTCGGAATCGCTGATATAGAGAATCTTCTCATCGGGTGAAAAGGCGATTCCGTTCGGCCGCGGAAGATCTTTGATGAGGAGCTGAAGATGTGCCCGGTCCGGCGGCGCGCCGGCTTTCTGTTGGCTGGCGCCGGGAATCCGATAGACGCCGTTCACAGTCAGCTGCTTTTCCGGATCCTTATCGCTCTGCGTGACCAGCCCGTAAGGTGGATCGGTGAAGTAGAGAGATCCGTCCGACTTATAGACAAGGTCGTTGGGGCTGCTCAGACGCTTCCCCTCGAAAGTGTCCGCCAGCACCGTGATCTGCGCGTTGGGATCCAGCGCTTCGAGGCGCCACACATAGTGCCTGGCATGTCCGGCCACGGTAAGCCGGCCGCGCGAATCGACCGTCATTCCATTAGAGCCGGGCTCGGGACCTTTAAACGGCGCCGCGCCTTCATACCCACTCGGATGGAGAAAGACCTTTGCCGCCTGGCCCGGACGCCACTCAATAATGCTGTTGGCCGGGATTTCCGCGAACAGCAGCGACTGGGAATGGGTCCAGACGGGGCCCTCGGTCCATTTATCGAAACCCGTTGCGACCCGTTCCACCACGACATTCGGGCTGACGAGCCGGTCGAGCGCGGGGTCGAGTTTTTCAACCGTCTGCGCGAAGGCCGCGCCCGTAGCAGCGGCGATCCAGAAAATCAGGCACTTTACAGGGAGTTTATGCACAGCAAAATTGTATACCCGAGCTCGATTGGATTGAACGGCAACTCGATACCATACAATGCCCTGATGAAGGATCGAAAAAGAATTTGACGAGCGACTCCCCAACCTATACAGCAAGCTCAGCCCTGCTCGAAGTACTCCACGATCTCGGCGTCGAATTCATATTCGCTAATTTCGGCAGCGACCATCCCGCCATAGTCGAAGGCATCGCAGCCGCGCGCGCCGCCGGACGATCGATACCCAAAATCATCACCTGCCCCAATGAAATGGTGGGCATGAGCGCCGCCCACGGGTTCGCCGCCGCCACCGGACGCCCGCAGGCAGTGCTGGTGCATGTCGAATGTGGCACGCAGGCCCTGGCCGGAGCCGTCCACAACGCCGCCAAGGGACGAGTCCCCATTTTCGTCTTCGCGGGCGCCTCGCCACTCACCCAGCAAGGCGAGCTCAAGGGCAGCCGCAACGAATTTATCCAGTGGATTCAGGATGTCCACGATCAACGCGGCATCGTCCGCGGCTACATGCGCTACGAAGGTGAAATCCGCGTCGCCGAATCCATCAAGCAGCTGGTGGCGCGCGCCTTCCAATTCGCCCGCAGCGATCCCAAAGGTCCCGTGTACCTGATTGGCGCTCGCGAAATCATGGAGGCGCCCGCCCCCGCCGCGAGGATCGTTCCCGACCACTGGAAGCCGATTGTCCCCGCAGCGCTTTCGCCCGCCAGCCTGGCCGAACTCGCGAGCGCCCTCGCCACTGCCCGCGCGCCCCTGATCGTCACCTCCTTCCTGGGACGCAATCCGCAGGCAGTGAAAGCGCTGGTCGAACTTTGCGAACGGCTAGGCGCAGGCGTCCTCGAATCGGTTCCTAACTACGTCAACTTTCCGCACACTAACCCCCTCTACCAGGGAAATCAATGGAACGAGCCGCGCCAAAACCCAGCGCTCGCGGAGGCCGATGTGGTGCTGGTCATCGACAGCGATATTCCCTGGATCCCCACTTCCAGTGCGCCCAACGCAGACGCAGCCATCTATCACATCGACGTCGATCCGCTGAAGATGCAGATGCCGTTGTGGTACATCTCCGCGCGCGGCCGGTTCGCCGCCGATGCCGCCACAGCCTTGGGGCAACTCAACGCCGAGCTCGACAAACTAACCCTGAACCAGGAGCTTCTCGCCAAACGACGATCCCGGTGGGAGGAACTACACGCGGCCCGTAAAGCGCGCCTGGCTGAGAAAGAACGCCCCAGCGGCCGTCTCACCGGAGAGTATCTGACGGCGATGCTTCGCGGACGCCTGACCACCGACACCTTGATAGTCAATGAAGGCATCTCCAATTACCAGCCGATATTCGATCACCTCGCGCTCACCGAGCCGGGCATGATGTTCACCAGCGGAGGAGGCTCGCTGGGCTGGCATGGAGGCGCCGCGATTGGAGCCAAACTGGCCCATCCCAACAAAACTGTGATCGCATTGACCGGAGACGGGTCGTACATGTTCTCCGTGCCCTCTTCGGTTCACTGGATGGCGCGCCGATACAACACCCCGTTCCTGACCGTCATCTATAACAACAAGGGCTGGAAATCTCCCAAACTTTCGACGCTGGCGGTGCACCCGGACGGCTACGCCAGCCGCGCCGCCGATCTGGACATGAGCTTTAATCCCCAGCCCGACTACGCCGCCATCGCCGCCGCGGCCGGCGGAGCCTTTCCCCGAATTGTGGACGATGTCGCCGATCTTGAAAAATCCTTCGACGAATGTTTCCACGCCGTACAGGTCGAAGGCCGCTCGGCAGTCCTCGACGCTCGCCTCGCTATCTGAAGGGAAACCATGTCTGAAGTAACCCTGATCAATCCCGTAATCGAGCGCATGAAAGCCGGCGAGGTCGCGCTCGGCATGAACATACGCCTCGCCCGCTCCGGCGACATCGCCTCCATCGCCCGCACTACCGGCCACGACTTCCTCTTCCTCGATGCCCAGCACGCCATCTTTTCCCTCGAAACGCTCGCCCACATCGCCCAGGCAGCCAGGGGCGCGGGAGTAGCGCCGCTGGTGCGTGTGCGCAGCTGCGACGATCCCGACACTTCTCTCTTACTCGACGCAGGAGTAACCGGCATCGTCTTCCCCGACATCAACACCGCCGACCAGGCGCGCAAGGCAGTGGATACCGCCAAGTTCCCACCCCTCGGCAAGCGATCCGTCTCCGGTGGCTATTCGCTCTTCGACTTCCGTACGCTGCAGCTCGCCGAGGTCACCCGCACGCTCAACGAGAACACCCTGGTGGTCTGCATGATCGAAACCCGCCAGGGCCTGGCCAATGTCGAAGAAATCGCCTCTATAGACGGTGTCGATGTCATCCACGTAGGCTGCAACGATCTTCTGGTGAACATGGGCAAGCCGGGAGCTTTCGGCGATCCCGAGATCGTTGCCGCCGTGGAACGTGTGATCGCCGTCGCCAACGCCCACGGGAAATTCGCCGGACTGGGCGGGGATCGCAATGTGGCAAGGCAAGTCGAGTTCATCCGCAAAGGCGTGAAATTCATGACCACCCAGACCGACATCGGCTTCCTGATGGCCGAAGCCTCCCGCCGCACAGGAGAACTACGCCAAGCTCTGATGGGCGTTCTTTCCCAGCCGCGACCATGAGGGAGTGGTATCGCATTGGCGGTGTCGCTGCGCTGCTCCTGGGCATCGGGTACCTCATCATCTTTCCGCTGTACGCCTCCGTCGGCGCCCCGCCCAATGGTGCCGACGCCTGGTTTAAGCTCCTTCCCGGCAAGACGACAGTCTGGTGGACAATCCTCGCTCTCTCGGTCTTCACGGACTTTCTTTACCTGCCTGTAGCGTTCGCCCTCTACCTCGCGTTGCAACGAGTCAACAGAAACGCCATGGTGCTGGCGACCGCGTTGGTGGGGCTGTTTGTCGCTCTGGACTTAGCGGTCACCTGGTCGCATTACGCCTCCATCCTAACCCTCTATAGCCGCTACTCCGCCGTGACCAACGACGCCCAACGCGCCGGTTACATCGCTGCCGCCGACTATGCCTCGGCAATGCTGACGTCCCCTCTGGAAATCGTGTACGCAATAGTGACCCTCTCTGCCGGGATACTTCTGATCGGCTTCGTAATGCTGAAGAGCGCGTTCAATAAGATCACGGCGTGGCTGGGGCTGGCCACCGGCATCCTCGGGCTCGCTTCAATAACGGGCCTCAGTGTGGCCATAATCGGTAATGCCCTCGGCGCCACCGTCTGGCTGTTCTTGGTGGGCTACAAACTCTACCGGCTCCCTGAGGACTGAGTGGGGCAGATTTCCGATCTGCCCTCGCCGATTCGGTGTCTTGTGCGCTGCGGTAGCATTTGGGAAGCAGCGGCGAAGATGCCCGTGAATCTTACTGTCGGATTATCCGTGGACGAGTATCTCGACCGCAGCTTCGATCCCGCATGCGAGTTGCTGGGCGGAGAAACGAGGCCGAAACCTTTCGGAACTGGAAAGCATTCGAAAATGCGGCGCCGCCTGTTGCGCTTGCTCGAAGAAATTTCGACCAAGGCCTGGCCGAGTTCTCGCGCTGCTGCCGATGCGGCCAGTCTGGTCAAGATGCGCAGGGCGCTTGTTCGACCCCCGCCCGGCTCGCCATTCTGTCCGTAAGTTGGTCCATCCATTAAGGAAGTCTTACGGTCGCGTCAGGTTTCTGCTCGCAGGAGTCGGATTCGTGCAATCTCACACACATTCATAATGATAGTATTTCCCTAAACATCGGTACTCTAAAGTGGGATTTTTGCGAAGTTGTACGACTTCGTGTACTGTCTCCTCGCCGATTTGAAAGGGGTCTATTAGTGATTTTCAGTCAAGGTTTTACTAAACGATTCGCCCAGCTCTGTGGCTTGGCGGTCGCCTTGTCCGGGCTCGCATTGGCGCAGACGGACCGCGGCATCATCACCGGCACTGTGCAGGATCCGGCTCACGCCGTGGTCGCCAATGCCACCATCACGGTTACCAACAACGCGACCGGCGGCGTTTACGACACCAAGACCACCAGCGCGGGCGATTACTCTGTCATCCAGCTCCCTCCCGGCTTCTATACCGTGACCGTGGAAGCGCCCGGCTTTGAAAAATATATCGGAACCGGGACCCAGGTCAACGTCAACACCACATCGCGCGTCGACGTCACGCTGACGGTGGGTACCGTAACCCAATCCGTAACGGTGGACGCCACCGCGCCGCTGCTGAAGTCGGAAACCGACGAGCAATCGCATAACGTCAACACGCAGCAAATCCTCCAGTTGCCGCTCGAAGGCACCGGTGGTGCGCGCAATCCGCGTTCCTTTGTAATTATGGTTCCGGGCGTGTCGGGCGCTGCCGAAGGAACGAGCGGACACGTCGAGGGGCAGCCGAGCAATACACACCGCCTCTACATCGACGGTCAGGATATCTCGAGTTCCATCAGCAACGGCACCAACACGGGTCCGCCGCCGCAGGAAATGGTGCAGGAATTCGCCCTGCAGACCAGTAACATGGCCGCCGAATACGGCTCGGCAGAGGGCGGCATGTACGTTTTCGCCACCAAGAGCGGCACCAACCAGCTGCACGGCAGCCTCTTTGAGTACTGGCAGAATAACCTGCTCGATGCCGACCATCCCTACACCAATACCAACCCGTTCGATCGCAAGAACGACTTCGGCTTCAGCGTCAGCGGTCCCGTCATTATCCCCAAAATCTACAACGGAAAGAATAAGACCTTCTTTATTGTGGTGTTTGAAGACGCCAAGAACGGTCTCTCGGCTTCGGGCGCCACAAATACCGTGCCCACCCCGGCTTATCGCACGGGCAATTTCAGCGCGGCGCTGGGAGCCAAGCTGAACGGCACGGATCCGCTGGGCAACCCCTACTATGCGAACGAAATTTACGACCCGACTACCACGACAATGTCGGCCTCGGGCGTAGCCTATCGCATCCCGTTCCCCAACAACACCATTCCGACCAGCCGGCTCGACCCTGTGGCCTTGAAGATCCAGAATTTTATCCCGGTGCCCGACGTACCCGGCGCAACGCTGCTCAATAACTGGTATCAGTCGCCCAAGTACGGTACATACTCCGTGCAGCCTGCCTTCAAGGTCGATCAATACATCAGCGACAAGCAGAAGCTCTCCATCTATGTCGACCGCCCGTTCAATGTGGCGCCGAACAATGAGGACGCCCTGCCCTTCCCGATCACGCAGGTCGAGATCCCGCACGGCAACACCTGGATTCCCCGCGTCAACTACGACTACACCATTGCGCCGACTCTGCTGCTGCACATGGGCATCGGCTACCTGCGCTTCAAGAGTCCTTCCGGGACGCTCCCCGCTGAGGCAACATACAACGCGGCATCGCAGCTCGGATTTACCGGCAGCGCGACCGGCCTGGGTATGCCCACTATCAGCATCGGGACGTCGTCGACCGGCGGCGGCATGGGGCCGAACATGGGGCCCGCGAGCCTCGAAGACACGTATTACAACAAGTTGAGCAGCGTAGCGGGCCTGACCTGGATCCACGGCTCCCACTCATACAAGTTCGGCGGCGAATGGGCCAATAATGCGTATGACGACGTGAACAAGAGCGGTACTCCCGGGAACCTGAGCTTCAGCGCCACCGAGACCGGCGATCCTTCCACCGTTGGTCAGAGCCTCGGAGGTGCGGGATCACCTGGCATGTCCTATGCCAGCTTCCTGCTGGGTTTGGTGGATAGTGCCTCGGTCAAGGCTCCCCAGGAGCTCGAATATCGCAATAATCGCGGGGCTTGGTATATCCAGGACAGCTGGAAAGTCACCCACAAGCTCACCATCGATTACGGTCTGCGCTGGGATATTCAGGCGCAGGGGCATGAGATTCACGACCGTTCCAGCATGTTTGGTCCCACCATCGTCAACCCGACCGCCGGTGGATTGCTGGGCGGCACGGTCTATGAAGGCTACGGCGCCGGCCGCTGCAATTGCTATTTCGACCATCCCTACCCATGGGCCTTCGGACCGCGGTTTGGATTTGCCTACAACGTTACTCCCAAGACCGTCATCCGCGGTGGTTGGGGTGTAGTCTATACATCCATCCCCTACGGCAGCCTGACTGGCAGCGCGGTGGGCGGCGTCGGCATCAACACCATCAGCTTCACCTCACTCTCGCCGACGCTCGAAACGCCCGCAGCGACGTTGAGCCAGGGGCTCGTGTATAGCCAGGCGGCCCTTACCCAGGCAAACTTCCTCAATCCCGGGTTCTATCCCAACTCGGCCGGAAATCCCAACCCCGCCGCAGTGAACGCACCCCCATTCTTTGTCGATCCGAATGCTGACCGGCCCGGCCGCGTCCACCAGTTCAGCTTTAACCTGCAACACCAGCTTCTGAAGAATCTGCTGGTGGAAGCGGCGTACGTCGGCAACCGCGGCGTTTGGGAAAACACCAACGGACTGGTCGCTCTCAACGACATTTCGGCGGCGGACCTCGCGGCACACGGCCTCAGCCTGAGCAATCCGGCCAACCTCACGTTGTTGACCTCCGCGGTGGGCTCGGCCGCGGCCATAGCCGCCGGCATTAAATTGCCGTACGCCGGATATTCCACCACTCAGACTGTCGCGCAGAGTCTGCGGCCCTACCCGCAGTTCTCCAGCGCGATCAACCCGACCTTTGCGCCGCTGGGTAACAACTGGTACGACTCGCTGCAGGCCAAAGTCACGCAGCGCTATTCCTATGGGTTGACGGCACAAGCGGCCTACACCTTCTCGAAGGAAGAGGCCACGGGCCAGGCGATCAACGATGTCTTTAACCGGCCTAACCAGAAGTCGCTGGCCAGCTACTCCCAGCCCAACCTGTTTACGCTGTCCTTCATCTACGAAGTTCCACTGCAGAAACTTCCGGGCGGGCAGCAGTGGCTGGTCAAGCACATTGTGAGCGGCTGGCAGTTCAGTTCGCTGTTGCGCTACAGCAGCGGTGCGTTGATTGGAGTGCCTGGGTCGCAGGGTAACCTTAACTCCCTGATCTTCCAGTCAACGCGCATGAACCGCGTACCTGGACAGCCCCTGTTCCTGGTAAATCCGAACTGCGGCTGCTACAACCCGTATAACCAGCTGATCCTCAACCCCAAAGCCTGGGCGGACGTTCCCAACGGGCAGTGGGGCTACTCGGCACCGTATTATAACGACTATCGTGCCGGGCGCACACCGAGTGAACAGGCTGGGCTGGGACGCACCTTCCGTCCCACCGAGAAAGTCCGGCTGCAGGTTCGCATCGAGTTCTACAACGTGTTCAACCGGATCATCTACGGCGGCGGCGGCATCTCAAGCGGCAATCCTCTGGCGGCGACGACCACCAACTCGCTTGGTCAGTACACCGGCGGCTTCGGCTTCCAGAATCCAACCGGAATCGGCGGCGAGCGCACTGGCCAGGCGGTCTTCCGCGTGGACTTCTAAGCCAAATGTGGGCCAGGCCCTTTGGCCTGTCCATATCTTATACGCGGCCCGGAAATTCGTTTCCGGGCCGCAACTGTGAGTGGTGGCAGTTATTACCAGCCTTACCTAACCAAAGACAGTGACCTGATTCGCGGAATTCGATAGTCTTGTTGACTGACAAATTTTTCAGGGGGATTTTCTTGATTTTCCATCGATTTTTTAAACGAGCCAGCCACCTCTGCTGCCTGGCAATTGCCTTGTCCGGGCTCGCACTGGCGCAGACCGACCGCGGAGTCATTACCGGAACTGTTACGGATCCGGCGCACTCAGTGGTGGCGAACGCATCGGTCACGGCCAAAAACGTGGACACCGGCGGAACGTACGATACGAAAACCACCAACGCGGGCGACTACAGCATCATCCTGCTGCCGCCGGGAACGTACGTCGTGACAGTGGAATCGCCTGGATTCCAGAAGTACGTCGGCACGGGAACTCAGGTGGCGGTCGGCAACACTGCGCGCATCGACGTGACGCTTACCGTCGGCGCAGTCACGCAATCCGTCACGGTCGATGCCACGGCCCCGCTGCTCAAATCGGAAAGCCCCGAGCAGAGCCAGGTGGTCGACGAGCAGGAAATTAAACAGCTGCCCCTGCAGGGTACCGGCGGATCTCGCAATCCGCGCGCCCTCGTGATTGTGGTTCCCGGCGTTTCGGGAAACGGCACCGGAACCGGCGGACGCATCGACGGGCAGACGGCGAATACGCAGCACATCTACATCGACGGTCAGGACATTTACAGCGCCAACGGCAACGGCACCAACACGGGTCCGCCGCCGCAGGAAATGATCCAGGCATTTGAGCTGCAAACCACCCAATACTCCGCCGAGTACAGCACGCCGCAGGGCGGCGTGTACGTCTTCGCCACCAAAAGCGGGACCAACAAGCTGCACGGCAGCCTCTTCGAGTACTGGCAGAATAACCTGCTCGACGCCGATAAGCCTTACGTCAACACCAATCCCTACGACCGCAAGAACGATTTCGGCTTCAGCCTCAGCGGTCCCATCGTTCTCCCGAAGATTTTCAACGGCAGAAACAAGGCCTTCTTCTATCTCGTTTCCGAAACCGCCAAGAACGTTCTCTCCTCCTCGGGTTCCACCACCACCGTGCCCACCCTCGCCTATCGCACCGGTGATTTCAGTGCCGCGCTCACGGGACGCAAGCTCACCGGGTCCGATCCTCTGGGCAACGCGTACTACGAAAACACCATCTACGATCCGATGACCACGGCTACGTCGTCTGCCGGCGTGCAATATCGCATGCCGTTCCCCAATAACATGATTCCCACCAGCCGCCTGAGCCCGGTCGCCCTCAAAATCCAGGCTTATATGCCTGTGCCCGATGTCCCCGGCGCGACCCTCCTCAACAACTGGTATAACGGCCCGAAGTACACCACGCGCTCGTCGAACGACGCCGTAAAGGGGGATTACAACATCAACGACAACCACAAGCTCTCTATTTATCTCTTCAGAAACGGGAATCTGGCGCCCAACAACGTGGATGGCCTCCCCTTCCCGCTGACAACCATCCAGTTGCCGGTCGGCAACACGTGGCTGCCCCGCGTCAATTACGACTACACGATTTCTCCTACCCTGATTTTCCACCTGGGCCTGGGCTTTTTGAGATTCTATAACCCGGCCACCGCGCTCCCCAGCGAATTCGCCTACAATGCTTCATCGCAGATAGGCTTCAATGGCAGCGCCATCGGGACCGGCTTCCCCGTGCTCAGCATTCCGACGTCCTCCACCGGCGGCGGCTTCGCGCCGACTTCGGGCCCCACCAGCGGCGACATTTCGATTTATGACAAGACACAAGCCCAGGACTCCCTCACCTGGGTCCGCGGCAAGCACACCTATAAATTCGGCGCCGAATGGCAGGAAAATATGTTTGCCGACCTCAACCTTTCGGGCACCACGGGCAACCTGAACTTCAGCGCGACCGAAACCGGCGACCCCTCGGCGCAGGGGCAGAGTCTGGGCGGCGCCGGAATCGGCATGGGTTATGCGAGCTTCCTGCTCGGCTTGGTGGACAATGCCACGGTAAAGCCTCCCCAGCAGCTCGAATACCGCAACAAGCACTGGGGCCTGTTCTACCAGGACGACTGGAAGGTGAATCGCAAGCTCACTCTCAACTTCGGCATTCGCTGGGATCTGCAGGCCGAAGGGCATGAAATCTACAACCGCTCCAGCATGTTCGGCCCCACCATTCCCAACCCATCGGCCGGCGGACGCCTCGGCGGAACGGTTTATGAAGGCTATGGCGCGGGCCGCTGCAACTGCTATTTCGACCACCCCTACCCGTATGCCGTCGGGCCGCGGCTCGGGTTTGCCTATCAGATCTCGCCGAAACTGGTGGTTCGCGGCGGATGGGGCTTGGTCTATACCTCGATAGCGACATTCAACAGCTTCACGAGCACCGCCGTCCAGGGCGTGGGCATCAATACGATCAGCTTCAATGCGCCCGCGTACGGCGTTCCGACCACAACTCTGAGCCAGGGCCTGGTCTATAACCCGGCGGCTCTGACCACTACAAACTACCTGAATCCGGGAATCGCTCCCGCCGCTGGCGGCGTGAACTCGCCCGCGTACTTCATCGATCCGAATGCCGATCGTCCCGGCAGAGTCAACACCTTCAGCATGAACCTGCAGTACCAGCTCATGAAGGATCTGCTGGTGGAAGCGGCTTATGTGGGCAACCGCGGCGTCTGGGAAAACGGCCCCAGCGGACTGGTCGCCCTCAACGATATCTCGCAGGCGGATCTTGCGGCGCACGGTCTGAGCCTGAGCAATCCCGCCAACGTCTCGCTGCTGACTTCGACGCTCGGTTCCGCGGCCGCGCAGGCTGCAGGTTTCACCGCGCCATACCCGGGATTCCCCACCAGCCAGACCGTGGCGCAGAGCATTCGCCCCTACCCGCAGTTCAACAGCAGCTTCAATCCCATGTGGGCGCCGCTCGGCAACAACTGGTACGACTCTCTCCAGGCCAAGGTCACCAAGCGCTATTCCTATGGGCTTTCCGCCCAGGCAGCTTACACCTTCTCGAAGGAAGAGGCTACCGGCCAGGCAATCAACGACGTGTTCAACCGGCCCAACCAGAAATCGCTCGTCAGCAGCTCCCAGCCCAACCTGTTCACCTTGTCATTCATCTACCAGGTTCCGCTGCAGAAGATTCCGGGTGGCAACAACTTCATCGCGCGACATATTCTCAGCGGGTGGCAAACGAGCGTTCTCTTGCGGTACGCTAGCGGCTCGCTGATTGCCGTGCCGGGCTCACAGGGGAACCTGAACTCGCTCATCTTCCAGTCCACGCGTATGAACCGGGTACCCGGGCAGCCGCTGTTCCTGGTCAATCCGAACTGCCACAGCTGCATCAATCCCTACAGCACGCTGGTGCTCAACTCGAAGGCATGGCAGGACGTGCCGAACGGGCAGTGGGGCTACTCGGCGCCTTACTATAACGACTATCGCAACCCGCGTGCGCCCGCCGAACAAGCGGGCGTCGGGCGCACATTCCGCCCCAACGAAAGGATCAGCATGCAGTTCCGGATTGAGTTCTATAACCTCTTCAACCGGGTGCTCCTGTCGAGCTCGACGCCGTCGTCCGGCAACCCGCTTGCGACCACGACGTACAACGGCCTGGGTCAACTCAGCGGCGGATTCGGGTTCGTCAATCCCAACAACTTCGGCGGCGAGCGAACGGGCCAGTTCGTCTTCCGTCTGGACTTCTAGCGCGAACTGTCCCTCTCTTGAAAACATGCACAGGCGGAAGCGCCTGTGCTACATCGATTGCGGCCCGGAAATTCGTTTCCGGGCCGTAACTGTTTTTAAGCTCTCAAATGCCCTGTACGTAAGCCCACCGATCCCACAGCCCCCCGTCAAGTTTCTGTTCTCGCTGCAGAATTCCTGCAAGCCGTTCTTTCAAAAGGGGCGTTAGTATTTCGTAAAGTATCTTACGCATCCGCTTTATTTTCAGCGGCTTGAAAGGGGTAGTTTCGTGTTTTTTAAAACATTTCTTAAGCGAGCCACCTACGTCTGCTGGCTTGCCATTGCCTGGTCCGCACTCGCCTTGGCGCAGACGGATCGCGGCATTATAACCGGAACCGTGATGGATCCCGGAGGTGCCGTAGTCGCCAACGCTGCCATAACGGTGACCAATACCAGAACGGGCGGCGTTTACGATACTAGGACCACCAGCTCGGGCGACTACACAGTCCCGCTGCTGCCCCCGGGAGTTTACACGGTGACCGTGGAAGCGCCGGGATTCGAGAAGTATGTCGGCACCGGCACCGAGGTCACGGTCAACAACGTGTCGCGCGTCGATGTAAAGCTGACGGTGGGCGCGGTGACTCAATCGGTCACGGTGGACGCGACGGCGCCGCTGCTGAAATCGGAAAGCGACGAACAGAGCACCAACGTCAACACGCAGGAGATCCTCCAGTTGCCCAACGAGGGCACCGGCGGAGCGCGCAATCCTCGCGCCATGGTGATTCTGGTGCCGGGCGTCTCAGGCCAGGGTGAAGGCACCAGCGGGCGCGTCAATGGCCAGACGCCCAACACGCAACGGCTCTACATCGACGGCCAGGATATTTCGAGCGCCAATAACAATGGCACCAACACCGGCCCGCCCCCGCAGGAGATGGTGCAGGAATTCGCCCTGCAGACGAGCAATTTCGCAGCCGAATATGGCGCGGTGCAGGGTGGCGCCTACGTCTTCGCTACCAAGAGCGGCACCAACCAGCTGCATGGCAGCCTGTTCGAGTACTGGCAGAATAACCTGCTCGACGCCGCCAAGCCGTTCGTGAACACCAATCCGTTCGACCGCAAGAACGACTTCGGGTTCAGCATCAGCGGTCCCATCATCATCCCCAAAATCTACAACGGCAAGAACAAGACCTTTTTCTATGTGGTTTTTGAAGATGCCAAGAACGGAATTTCCGCTTCGGGAGCCACTAACACGGTGCCGACTCTGCTCTATCGGCAGGGCAACTTCAGCCAAGCCCTGACGGGACGCAAACTCAATGGAACGGATCCGCTGGGCAATCCTTACTTCGAGAACACCATTTACGATCCGATGACCACCATGACGTCTTCAACCGGCGTGCAGTATCGTATGCCGTTTCCGGGCAACATCATCCCACCCAGCCGGCTTGACCCCGTGGCACTTAAGATCCAGGCCTTTATCCCGCTGCCCGACGTGCCCGGCGCCACCGTTCTGAACAACTGGTATCAATCGCCCAAGTATGGGACTTACTCGGTGCAGCCGGCGTTCAAGGTGGATCACTACATCAGCGACAGGCAGAAGCTCTCCATCTATATCGACCGCCCGTTCAATCTGGCGCCGAACAATGAGGATGGCCTTCCCATACCGATCACCACGCTCCAACTGCCGCACGGCAGCACCTGGATTCCGCGGCTCAACTACGACTACACCATTTCTCCCACGGTGCTCCTGCACTGGGGTGCGGGCTTCCTGCGCTTCTACAATCCGGCCACTGCGGTGGCCCAGGATTTCGCGTTCAATGCGGCCACCCAGCTCGGATTTGTGGGCAGTGCCATCGGAACGGGCATGCCCGTGGTAAGTATTCCGACGTCATCGACCGGCGGCGGCATGGGTCCCACCATGGGGCCCACGGGAGGCGACCAATCCTATTACGACAAGGTGGATTCGGTGGCCGGCCTGACCTGGGTTCACGGCGCGCACACTTATAAGTTCGGGGGCGAATGGGCTAATAACGAATTTGCGGACGTGAACAGGGCCGGTACCACCGGGAATCTGAACTTCAGCCCCAACGAGACCGGCGACCCCTCCACACAGGGGCAGAGCCTGGGCGGCGCGGGAGTCGGTATGGCCTACGCGAGCTTCCTGCTGGGCCTGGTCGATAATGCCACCGTCAAACCTCCGCAGGAACTCGAATACCGCGATAACCGCGGCGCCTGGTATATCCAGGACAGCTGGAAAGTCAACCATCGGTTCACTCTCGACTACGGTCTGCGCTGGGATATTCAGGCGCAGGGCCACGAAATTTTCAACCGTTCGAGCATGTTCGGACCCACCATTCCAAATCCCTCGGCGGGAGGACTGCTGGGCGGGACCGTCTATGAAGGCTATGGCGCGGGCCGCTGCAACTGTTATTTCGACCACCCGTATCCATGGGCTTTCGGGCCGCGTCTCGGATTCGCGTATCAAGTTGCGCCCAGGACCGTGCTGCGCGGCGGATGGGGCGTAGTCTATACTGCCATCCCCTACTTCAACAGCTTCACCACCACTCCGGTGCAGGGAGTCGGCATCAACCAACTCACCTTCAACGCTCCGGCATTCGGCGTCCCGACTACCACGCTCAGCCAGGGTCTGCAGTATGCACCGGCAGCCCTGACGACGACAAACTATCTGAATCCCGGCATCGACCCCGCTCCCGGCGGTGTTAACTCGCCCATCTACGTTATCGACCCGAATGCCGATCGTCCGGGCAGGATCCATACCTTCAGCGTGAACTTGCAGCAGCAACTGACGAAGGACCTGCTGGTGGAAGCGGCTTACGTGGGCAACCGCGGCGTTTGGGAATCCGGACCCAGCGGGCTGGTCGCCCTCAACGCGATCTCGCAGCAGGATCTGGCGGCACACGGTCTGAGCCTGAGCATTCCGGCCGATGTTTCACTGCTGACCTCGACCCTGAGTTCGACGGCGGCCAAGGCTGCCGGCTTCACCGCCCCCTACCCCGGATTCCCGCTCAGCCAGACGGTAGCGCAGAGCATTCGGCCGTATCCGCAATTCAACAGTAATTTCAATCCCATGTGGGCGCCGCTCGGCAACAACTGGTACGACTCGCTGCAGGCTAAGGTCACCAAGCGCTATTCCTACGGGCTGATTGCGCAGGCCGCTTACACGTTTTCGAAGGAAGAAGCGACCGGACAGGCGGTCAACGATGTTTTCAACCGTCCCAACCAGAAGTCGCTGGTCAGTTCTTCGCAGCCCAACCTGTTTACGCTCTCCTTTGTGTACGAAGTTCCGCTGCAGAAACTTCCGGGCGGGCACCAATGGCTCGTCAGGCACATTGTGAGCGGCTGGCAATTGAGCGCGCTCCTTCGCTACAGCAGCGGTCTGCCCATTCCGGTACCCGCCTCGCAGGGCAACCTGAACTCGCTGATTTTCCAGTCGACGCGCATGAACCGCGTGCCGGGACAGCCTCTGTACCTCGTGAACCTGAACTGCGGCTGCTACAACCCGTACAATACGCTGGTGCTCAATCCGAAGGCCTGGCAGGATGTTCCAAGCGGGCAGTGGGGCTACTCGGCGCCGTATTATAACGACTATCGCTATGGGCGCGTGCCGAGCGAGCAGGCGGGACTGGCACGCACGTTCCGTCCCACCGAGCACGTCCGGCTGCAGGTCCGCGTGGAGTTCTACAACGTGTTCAACCGCATCATCTACGGCGGCAATAACCCGTCGTCCAGCAACCCGCTGGCTACGGTTACTACTAACTCTCTCGGTCAGTACACCGGCGGCTTCGGCTTCCAGAATCCGACTGGCTTCGGAGGTGAGCGCACGGGCCAGGCGGTTTTCCGCGTGGACTTCTAAGCTCAAAACTTCACCCACAATCCGACCCTGAGTGGCGGCCCGGAAATTTTTTTCCGGGCCGCTATTTTTTTTGACATCATGGCAGGGGGTCTGAGACCCGAAAGGAGAATCCAGTGACAACAGGAAGGATTACAGGCGCGATTCTGCTCGCCGCCACGATGGGCTGGCTGGCAGCCATGTACGCGCAGACGGCGCTGCCTCCGGACATCTACCCCGAGTCCCGTAACCGGCTGCCGATCCCCAAACGAGAGGACTTCAGCGGCGACGAACGGAAGCTTTTCGACGAGATGATGGGCCACCAGACAGGCGGATCTAATCCGGGCACCAATCAACGTCCCCTGCTGCGCATGTACAGCCCTAATCTGGCCAGGGGGATCGAGCAGGCGCGTGAGTATCTGCGCAATGGAACCCATCTCGGGGAACGCGTCATGTCCGTCGCCGTCCTGACCACTTCGCGCGAACTGACCAACCAGTATGAGTGGACGCAGTTTGAAGAACACGCCCGCAATCCCAAAGACGCACGCTACCTCGAGCCCAGGGTGGTGGACGCCATCAAGTTCTGCCGTCCGGTGACGGATCTCGATGCAAAGGACGCCGCCGTCATCTCCTTCGGCCGCGAGTTGTTCGGCGCGCGGAAGGTGTCGCCCGAGACCTTTGCCAAAGTTCTGCAGCTGTTCGGGCGCCATGACACGGTCGATCTGGAGGAGTTGATGGGGCTCTACAGCGCCACCGCGGCGGAGTTAGTTGCGTTCGATTCGCAGCTGAATGTGGGCCAGAAGCCGCTGCTGCCGCCCGGCGCGAAAAGCTGCATGCAGCCTCGTTAAGGTTACGTCAGATTCCTGTTGGCAACTGCCGAGTTTGTGCAATCCCCCGATTGTTGCCGGTGATAGCATGCCGCTAAGCGATTGGCATAGTGTCCGCTATGCGGATCGAATTCAACGGGGGCTTTGTGATTCTCAATCGATTTTCCAAACGATTTAGCTATCTTTGCTGGCTGGCAATTGCTTTCGGCGCACTGGCCCTGGCCCAGAACGATCGGGGTATTCTCACCGGCACCGTGCAGGATCCGGGACACGCCATGGTTCCCGAAGCCTCCATCACCGTCAAGAATACGGCGACCGGCGCGCTCTATGAAACCAAATCCACCACCACCGGAAGCTATACGATTCCGTCCCTGCCGCCTGGCATTTATGAATTGACCGTGACCGCTCCAGGTTTCGCCAAATACATCGGAGAGAATACTCAAATTCATGTAGCTGAAGTGGTGAACGTCAATATCGTGCTGACGCTGGGCGCCGTCACTGAGACGGTAACAGTGGATGCGACCGCGCCGCTGCTGCAATCGGAAAGCAACGACCAGAGCTTTACCGTCACCACCAACGAAATGACCGACCTGCCGCTTGCCAGCAGCGCCGGCGGGCGCACGCCGCAGAGCCTGATGTCTCTCTCGCCGGGCGTTGCCGGCACCGCACCCGGAACAGGCGGCCGCGTCGACGGCATGCCGGGCGGCACGGGACGCCTCATGATCGATGGCCAGGACACGACCAACATCAACGGCAACAGCGGTCACACCGGCCCGCCTCCCCAGGAAACCATTCAGGAGTTCACCTTTCTGACCAGTAACTACTCCGCCGAATACAGCCAGGCGCTGGGCGGCGTATGGGTCATGGCCAGCCGCACCGGAACCAACAGCTTCCACGGCAGCGCCTTCGAATACTGGCAAAATGACGCGCTTAATGCCGACCGGCCTTTCATCTATACCAAGGCGCTGGTGCGCAACAACGACATCAATGGCGCCGTCAGCGGGCCGGTGATTATCCCGAAAGTTTACAATGGCCGCAACAAGACGTTCTTCTCGGTCGATTTTGAGGGAGCCAGAAGCAGTCTCACGTCCGGGTATACCCTGAGCAACCTGCCCACTGTCGCCATGCGCGGGGGCGATTTCAGCGCCGCTCTCACGGGGCGCACTCTCAGCGGCAAGGATCCGCTCGGCAATGCATATCTCGAAAACACCATCTACGACCCAATGACCACGGCCACGGCCCCGAATGGCACGCCCTATCGCACGCCCTTTCCCAATAACGTGATTCCCGCCAGCCGTCTCGATCCCGTGGCCTTGAAGATTCAGTCGCTGATACCCGTTCCGGTGCTGGGCGGAGTCACTAATAACTGGGTCGTCAGCCCGCGCTTCGCGCTTATTTCGCTGCAGCCGTACGTCAAGGTCGATCACTACATCAGCCCAGCGATGAAGATCTCTTTCTTCAATTTCCGGCCTTCCAACATCTCTCCCGAAGACGAAGACGGCCTGCCCCTGCCAATCAGCGCCGTGCAGAAGCCGAACGACGTTACCTGGATCGAGAGGATCAACTACGACTACACGATTACCCCGACAATCGTCCTGCATCTGGGCATCGGCCTGTTTCGGTTCTCGAATCCAGCCAGTTCGCCCGCCTCGGTACTTAACTACAACGCGTCCGGGCTGCTGGGTTTTAACGGCAGCGCTGTCGGCGTAGGATTCCCGCGTATCAACGGGCTGAATTCGTCCGACGGCGGCGGCCTTACTCCCAGCATCGGACCCGCCGGTGAAGACATTCAGTTTTACACCAAGATAACCGCGCCCTTCAGCCTGCTTTGGGTGCGCAACAATCATCAAATAAAGTTCGGCGGCGAATTCCATCAGGAGATTTTCAGCGACAACGAGCGCGAAGGCACCAGCGGCATCCTGAACTTCAGCCCCAACGAGACGGGCACTCCTTCCACCCAGGGCCAGAGCCTCGGCGGCGGCGGTGTGGGTCTCAACTATGCCAGTTTCCTGCTCGGTCTCGCCGACAGCGCCACCGTGCAGCCCCCACAGGATCTGGAATGGCGCAACCGGCGTTATGGCCTCTACCTGCAGGATTCATGGAAAATAACCCGCAAGCTCACGATCGATTACGGTATCCGCTGGGATCTGCAGGGCCAGGGCCATGAACTCTACAACCGCGACAGCATGTTCGGTCCCAGTATTCCCAACCCCTCGGCGGGCGGACTGCTCGGCGGAGTCGTTTACGAAGGCTACGGGGCGGGCCGCTGCAACTGCTATTTCGCCAAAAAGTATCCGTACGCCGTAGGTCCGCGTCTGGGCTTCGCGTATCAGATCAATCCGAAAACAGTCATCCGCGGAGGCTACGGCATTATCTACGCTTCGCTAGCCAATTTCAATACCTTCACTGCCAGCCCTGTGGTCGGCGTCGGCATCAACCAATTGCAGTTCCCCGCGCCTTCCTTCGGGGTTCCCGGCGTGATTTTGCAGAATGGCCTGCAGTATAGCCAGGCCGCCCTGAACAACGCTTCCCTGAATCCAGGCATCCTGCCCACCCCGGGCACCGTCAGTTCCCCCGCTTATTTCATCGATCCGAATGCCAATCGTCCCGGCCGGGTTCATTCCTTCAGCGTGAATCTGCAGCGCGAGGTGATGCGAAACCTGATGGTTGAAACAGCCTACGTGGGCAACCGCGGCGCATGGGAAATCGGCGCCACCGGTCTGGTCAATCTGAACGCGACCAACCCCGCTACGCTGCTGGCGGAGGGATATGACATCACCAACCCGACCACCCAAAAGCTGCTCACTTCTACCATTGGTTCGGCTACAGCGGTTGCAGCCGGCGTCAAACTGCCGTACCCGGGATTCCCCACCGGCCAGACCGTCGCGCAGAGCCTGCGCCCATACCCGCAATACAGCAGTTCCTTCATCCCCATGTGGGCGCCACTCGGCGACAGCTGGTACGACTCCTTGCAGGCGAAAGTCACCCAGCGCTTCACCCACGGACTGACCGGCCAGGCGGCATTCACATGGTCTAAGGAAGAAGCTACCGGCCAGGCGATTAACAATGTTTTCGATCCGCCCAACCAGAAGTCCCTGGTTTCCAGTTCCCAGCCGTTTCTGTTCGTAGTCTCGTGGACGTACGAGCTTCCCTTCGACAAGTTCGGACCGTCGCAGAATAAGTTGTACAAGCAGATTGTCGGCGGCTGGAGGCTGGGCGGGCTGTTCCGTTACGGCAGCGGCTTGCCCATCCCGGTACCCGCTTCGCAGGGCAACCTCAACTCGCTCATCTTCCAGACCACGCGCATGAACCGTGTGCCGGGCCAGCCTCTGTTCCTGCAGAACCTGAATTGCAACTGCTTCGATCCCACCAAAACGCTGGTGCTGAACCCCAAGGCCTGGACGGATGTGCCCAACGGGAACTGGGGCTATTCGGCGCCTTATTACAACGACTACCGGTACGAGCGAACGCCGTATGAAAGTCTGAACCTGGGCCGAACCTTCCGGATCGGCGAGAAAACCAGGCTGGAATTGCGGGGCGAATTCTTCAACGTATTCAATCGTCTGGAATTGCCCAATCCATCCGCCAGCAATCCGCTGGCGACTACGACTTACAACTCGTCGACCGGTCTACTCTCCGGTGGCTTCGGTTATATTAATGTGAGCAGCGTAGGCGGTCAGCGCTCGGGCGAGCTGGTGGCCCGCGTCAGCTTCTGATGTAGGATCGGCGCTTCCGCCTGTCCAGCCAACGAAAGATAGGTGACGCGCGAACCCGAACGCGATACCCTTATATTAGTGTCCCGTAAAGTCCTTTTGCTGTTCGTATCCGCGCCTCTTTTGTTCGCCTGGCAACAGCCTGCCGCGACGCAAAACGCCTTGGTTAAGCAGTATTGCGTCACCTGCCACAACGACAAGCTGAAGACCGCCGGAGTTTCGCTCGAAGGCCTCGATATCTCAAAAGCCGGCGAGGATTCCGCCGTCTGGGAAAAGGTCCTCCGCAAGGTCGCATCGAGTCAGATGCCGCCGGCAGGATTGCCCCACCCCGACGCCGCTGCCGCCAAGGCCTTTACCACGTACCTCCAGAGCAATCTCGATCAATATGCGGTGACCCACCCCGATCCCGGCCATCCCGTGATCCACCGGTTAAACCGCGCCGAATACAGCAACACCATCCGCGATCTCTTCGCACTCGATATCAATGCGGGCGCCAATCTGCCAGCCGACGATTCCGGCTACGGTTTTGACAATATCGGCGATGTATTATCGCTTTCGCCCGTTCTGATCGAGCGTTATATGAAGGTGGGCCGCATGGTGGCGCGCCTGGCCATCGGCGCTACGGATATCAAGCCGGCAGTCGACACTTTTGCCCTTCCCAGAGCGTCGGGGCGCGGCCGCGGACGTAACGAGCGCGTCTCGGACGACGTGCCTTTCGATTCCGCCGGCGGCCTGTCGTTCCAGTACACGTTTCCGGTCGATGCCGAGTACGTATTCAAAATCCAGACCGGCGGCGGACGTCCCGGCCAAGGCGCCCCGATGCCTGAGTTGCGGCTTCCGGTCAAGGCCGGCGTCCGGCACATAAGTCTGACGGCGATTCGTTCCAGTGCCATGCCGGAAAACCTTCCCGGCGCCGGTCGCGGAGCTCCCGGTCCCGTCGGCGAGCCCGACAATCTGGATTTACGTCTCGACGGCGTGCGTGTGAAGCTGTTCGAAGTTCGCGGCTATGGGGGTCTCTCGATTGACGGACCCTACAACATTCTGGGCCCCGGCGATTCGCCCAGCCGCCAGAAGGTTTTCATCTGCCATCCTGCCACGGCTGCCGAAGAATCGCCCTGCGCCCGCAAGATCCTGACCTCGCTTGTACGCCGGGCTTATAGACGTCCCGCTACCGAGACCGACTTGAAGCCTCTGATGGCTCTCTACGACTTCGGCCGTCAGGATAAGGAATCAGGCAGCTTCGATAACGGCATCGAGATGGCGCTGCGCGGCATGCTGGTTACGCCCGACTTTCTCTTCCGCATCGAGCACGATCCGCCGGCCAGCGCGCCGAATTCCGTCCATCGCATTAACGATTTCGAACTGGCATCGCGGCTCTCGTTCTTCCTGTGGAGCAGCATTCCCGACGAAGAGCTTCTGAAGCTGGCCGAGGCCGGCAAGCTGAAAGATCCCAAGGTGCTGCAGCAGCAGACTGCGCGCATGCTGGACGATCCGAAGTCCAAAGCGTTCATCGATAACTTCTCGGGCCAGTATCTCTTCATTCGCAACATGGAGACGCAGAAGCCGGATCCCGATGCTTTCCCGGAATTCGACAACGCTCTGCGCCACGATTTCGAAGAGGAGACCACGCTCTTCTTTAACGCCATGGTGCGTGAGAACCGCCCGGTCACGCAACTGCTCGACGGGAAGTTCACCTTCCTTAACGAGCGACTCGCCGATTTCTACGGCGTGCCCGGCATCCATGGATCGCAGTTCCGGCGCGTCGAGATCAGCGATCCGCATCGCGGCGGTATTCTGGGGCAGGGAAGTCTGTTGACCGTCACGTCATATCCCAATCGCACTTCGGTTGTCCAGCGCGGCAAGTGGGTGCTCGAAAATCTGCTCGGCACACCGCCGCCTCCGCCCCCGCCCAATGTGCCTTCGCTCGACCCGCATGGTAAGGAAGGCAATTTGTCGATGCGGCAGGCGATGGAAGCCCATCGCGCCAATCCGGTCTGCGCATCCTGCCACTCGCGCATGGATCCCATCGGTTTCGCGCTCGAGAACTATGACGGCGTGGGCGCCTGGCGGGACAAGGACAACGGGGCGGTCATCGACGCGTCCGGTAAGCTGCCCGATGGCGCCGCGTTCGATGGGCCGAACGGTTTGAAAAACCTGCTGCTGACCCAGCATCGCGACGACTTTATTTCGACTTTTACGCAAAAACTGCTCACCTACGCCCTCGGCCGCGGCGTCGAAGCGAGCGATCTTCCGGCGGTGCGCACCATTATGCGCGACGCGGCCAAAGAGAACGACACCATCCCGGCCCTGATCGATGCCATTGTCAGGAGTCCGCAGTTTCAGATGAGGAGAACCCGATCGTCATGATTATCACGAAGAAAGCTCTGGACCGCCGCACGTTCCTGCGTGGAGCCGGCATTGCGCTGTCGCTGCCGCTGCTCGATTCCATGATTCCCGCCTTGGCACGCGCCAGCAGCCCCGCGGTCAAAACGCCCACCCGGCTCGGGTTTGTTTATGTTCCGAACGGTATTCTGCAGCGCGACTGGGTTCCCGATCAGCTCGGAACGGATTTCCAGCTGAAGGCAACCATGAAGGACCTCGAGCCCTTCAAGGACAAGATGATCGTCCTCAGAAACCTCCAGCAGTACAACGGGCAGTCGCTGGGCGATGGCGGCGGCGACCACGCGCGCGGCGGCGCTACCTGGCTCACCGGAGTGCACCCCAAGAAGACGGAAGGCGCCGATATTCACGCGGGCATTTCCGCCGATCAGATTGCGGCCAAACAACTGGCCCAGTTCACGCAGTTCGGCTCGCTCGAAGTGGGCATTGAAGAAAACACTCTGGCCGGCGGATGCGATTCCGGCTATAGCTGCGCCTACACGAATACGATTTCCTGGCGCGGTCCCACTACGCCTAACCCGATGGAGCTGAGTCCGCGCGCGCTGTTCGAGCGCCTGTTCGGCGATGGCGAATCGACCGACCCAGCGGTAAGGATCCGGCGCATGAATCAGGACCGGACTATTCTCGACACCGTGCGCGGCGACATCTCGAGTCTGCAGCCCGCTCTCGGACCACGCGATAAGAGCAAGCTCGACGAATACCTCGAAGGCATCCGCGACATCGAGCGCCGCATTCAGAAGGCAGAAGAGCAAAGCGCCACCATGAAGATGCCGGTGATGGAGCGGCCCGTGGGCATTCCGGACGCCTTTGAGGACCACACCAAACTGATGAGCGATCTGATTGTGATCGCCTACCAGACCGACATGACGCGCGTGATCACCTACATGCTGGCGCGCGAAGGCAGCAATCGCAGCTATCGCGAGATCGGCGTGCCCGACGGCCACCACTCCATGTCGCACCACATGCTCGACGAGCAGAAGATGGTGAAGCTGCAGAAGATCGACCAGTTTCACGTGAAGGCGTTCGCCTATCTGCTGGGACGCATGCAGGCCACACCGGACGGCGACGGCACGCTGCTCGACCACACGATGATGCTCTACGGCAGCAGCATCCGCGACGGCAATACGCATGACCATTACGATCTGCCTCTGGTTCTCGCCGGCGGCAAGTCGGTGAACATAAAGGGCGGCCAGCATGTGCAGTACAAGCCGCTGACGCCGATGACGAATTTCCTGTTGGGGATGCTCGACAGGGTCGACATTCACGCCGATTCGCTGGGCGACAGCACGGGCAAAGTCGACGTAATGGGAGCCTGATTTGCGCCTTCGCTTTCCCATACTGATTGCCCTTACTGCGGCTTCCTTGAGCGCCGCCAGCGATGTACCGCTGGTGGACGCAATTAAGGACCAGAATCCTAAAGCTGTCGTTTCTCTGATCCCGCACACCGATGTAAACGCGCGGACGCCCGATGGGTCGACACCGCTCGCCTGGGCCGTCTATAAAGACGACGCCGCTACCGTGGACATGCTCCTGAAAGCGGGCGCCAAAGTCACCGTAGCCGACGAGTATGGCGAGAGTCCGCTGACACTCGCCTGCGCCAACGGCAATGCGGCCATAGTTGACAAGCTGCTCAAAGCCGGCGCGGACGTCAATGCCCCGCGCTTCTACAACGAGACACCGCTCATGATCGCCGCGGCCAGCGGTAATGCCGATGTGTTGCGGGCTCTTCTGGCGCATGGCGCGAAGATCGACGCTGTGGAAGACCGACGCGGCCAGAACGCTCTCATGTGGGCCGCTGCGCAATCCCATCCCGAAGCCGTGCAGGTTCTGCTGAAGGCCGGGGCCAATCCCAATACGGCGTCGAAATCCGGCTTCACACCGCTGGTATTCACCGCCGACAATGGCGACGTCAAGTCCGCGGCGGCCTTGATTGCAGCCGGGGCTGATATCAATTATGAGGTCCACTCACTCAACGTGCTGCTGGTGGCCCTCAACGCAAAGAAGCCCGCTGTCGCCAGGTTGCTGATCGATGAGGGCGCGAAGGTTACCGGGAAAGATCCCACAGGCCAGACCGCGCTGCACATTGCCGCCGAGTCCGGCGATATCGAAACCGTGAAGCTGCTCATCGCCAAGGGCGCCGACGTGAATGCGGCAACGAACCCCAGGCAGGGCGACCGCATGGGCATCCTGCAGCGTCCACCCACGGGCCAGCAGACGCCGTTGATGATCGCCGCGCGCGTCAACCGCCCCGACATTATGAAGGTGCTGGTAGATGCCGGCGCCGATCCGAAAATGCATGCCACGGACGGCAGCACGCTGCTGATGGCCGCGGCTTCGGGAGGGCATATCGAATCGGTGAAGTACGCGTATGAGCTCGACCCCGATATCAAGGCCATGACCGATCGTAAAGAAACGGTGATGCATGCCGCCATGATCGGGACGCGGCGCTATGCCACGGAAGCCCAGGTCACCGAGATGGTTAAATTTCTCGCCGAACATGGCGGGGAACTCGATTCGATGGACATCAATAACCGCACACCTATCGCGCTCGCGAAGATCATTCCGCTCGATTCCACCATCGAACTGCTGACGAAGATGATCGTCGCCACCGGCGCCACGCCGAAACCCTCGAAAGCTCGCTAATGACGAAACACATTGCCGCCCTCACTCTGGCTGCCGCCGGAGGGGCTTTCCTTGCTATTGCCCAAAGCACTACGCCTGCGTTGCCACAGATCCCCGGCGTCTCCTCCACCGATTGCAAACCCAGCGCAGTGCAATCAAGCGACGCCAGGCCCTGGACCGATGCCAGCCAGACGCCCGCCTGCCGAGCCCTCGAAGTAATCGCCCAGATGACTTACGAAGAGAAGCTCAACTTCCGCGGCGCGCTTCCCCGGCTCGGTCTCTACTCATCGGCGGGCGGACGCGGCGGCCAGGCGCCTCCTCCGCGCACCTCCGGCATCACCGTATTTCCGCACTCGCATGTGCTCGCTTCCACGTGGGATAAAGATCTCGCCAAACGCGTCGGCGATACCGTAGGCGAGGAGTTCGCCGGCCGGGGCACGGCCTTCCCCATGATCAACATCAATCGCACGTGGCATTGGGGCCGCACTGCCGATACCTTCGGCGAAGATCCGTTCCTCACCGCCGAGATGGTGGTCCCCGAAGTCAGCGCCATCGAGAGCCATCACGTCCTCGCTATCGTCAAGCACTACCTCGCCAACAATCAGGAGATCGATCGCCAGACCGTGAGCGAGCAGATTCCCGAGCGTGCCCTGCATGAGATTTATCTGTACGCCTGGCAGCAGATTGCCCAGCGCGCCCAAATGG
The DNA here is from genome assembly GCA_963719785.1 of Terriglobia bacterium. GTDB lineage: Bacteria > Acidobacteriota > Terriglobia > Bryobacterales > Bryobacteraceae > BOG-234. The sequence continues at coordinate 1,163,785 of CAVRCX010000004.1, read as the reverse complement.
CCGGCATATTCTGCGCCTACAACAGCGTGAATGGCGAGTTCTCCTGCGTGAACAAGCCGCTTCTCGATACCCTGCGGGGATTCGGCTTCGATGGATTCGTCTTCCCGGAACCGGTGAGCGATCCGGCGGCCGCCATCAAGGCCGGGTCGGATCTGCTCGCGCCCAACGTTATCGATGGCCTGGTGAAGAGCGGCAAACTGGACGCATCCGCCGTGGATCTGATCGCCTTCCACGTCCTCGTCCCGTATTTCCGCATTGGCGTTTTCGATGTCCCGGCCGCGCCAGCCGACGTCAAAGCCACCACGCCGGAGCATCGCAAGGTCGCCGAAGAAGTTGCCGAGCAAGGCGCCGTGCTGCTGAAGAATAAGGGCGGCGTGCTGCCATTGACGGGCATCAAGAGCGTGGCCATCATCGGCGACGATGCGGGCAAGAACGCCTCGGTGCAGATGACCAGCGCCAATGTGCCGATCGATACGCCGAACTTTCCGGTGGACGCGATCATAGCGCGCGCGGGCAGCGCCGTCAAGGTAAGTTATGTGCCGGGGACGCCGGGTCTGGGCCCGCTGCCTCCGATGCAGGCCGATTTCTCCGCCGCGTTCTATTCCACGCCCGATCTTTCCGGAAGCGCTCTCGTCACTCGCAGGGACGCGGGCGTCGATCTGCAGAAGTTCGCGCCCCCCACGGAGATCGTACCCGCGCCGCCGCCAGGCCGTGGACGTGGTCGAGGCGCCGCGGGGCCGCGCATCCCATGGTCGGCGCGCTGGACCACTGCGCTGACGCCCACTACAACGGGCCGCTATCGTTTTTCGCTGACCGGCTCCGGCACCGCGAAGCTCTATCTGGGCGGCAATCTGGTCGGGACCATCATGAAGTCAGACATTTCGATCACGGTCTTCGGCGGGACCACCCTTACCGCGAATCAGCCCGTGGAAGTGAAGCTCGAATATATGACGCAGGGCCGCGGAGCTAACCTTCGCCTCGGCATGCAGCCGGCCGATCCGAATTCACCAGAGTCCGTCGAAGCGGCGCAGAAGGCGGCCAAAGAAGCCGACGTCGCAGTGGTGTTTGCCGGCGAACGCGCGGGTGAAAGCATGGACCGCTGGTCGCTCACTCTGCAGGGCGATCTGGATAATCTGATCGAAAGCGTGGCGGCGGTGAATCCGCGCACAGTGGTCGTTCTCAACACGGCGGGAGCGGTTGCCATGCCCTGGATCGATAAGGTCGCGGGCGTGATATGGGCGGGGCATCCGGGGGGTTTCGACGGATCGTCGATTGCGGCGCTTCTCTATGGCGATGCCAATCCTTCGGGCCGGTTGATCATGACTTTCCCCGCCAATGAACAGCAGGGGCCGGCGACTAAGCCCGACGAATATCCCGGCGATGGCAAGATCGTGAACTTCGACGAGGGCGTTCTGGTGGGCTATCGCTGGTACGATGCAAAGAATCAGACGCCGCTCTTTCCGTTCGGCTATGGCTTGTCGTACACCACATTCAAATACAGCGATCTGAAGATCGAGCATGGAGCGGATGGCCGGCAAACCGTCAGCGTTAAAGTAACCAACAGCGGCAAGCGTGAAGGCGCGGAGGTTGTCGAGCTTTATGTGGGGGACCCTGCCGCCGCCGGTGAACCGCCGAGGCAGTTGAAGGGTTTTGAAAAGCTCTTTTTGAAGCCCGGCGAGAGCAAGACGGCAACCATGGCGCTGGATCGCGACAGCCTGTCTGTATGGGATGAAGCAACGCACGGCTGGAAGCTTGTCCCCGGCGCTTACACGGTCAACGTGGGAAGCTCATCGCGCGATATTCACCTCAGGGGTTCATTTACTATTCGGTGAAGGCAGGTCGGGTAATTTGACGGAGTGGCGCGCGACAATCTGCCAACCCTGCGGCCCTTTGAGCCACACCACCAGTAAATGCATGTTGTTCACATGATCGGCCGACGTGGTGATTACGCAGCGCCCGGTCATCACGGCGGTGTTGCCGTAAACATGGGTGACGAGATCGTAGTACTCGACGCCCTTGGACTTCGTCTCCGGTGAGACAGCCCCTGCAATCGCCTGCGCTTTGTTCTCAATCTTCGCATTGTTGTGCGAGTAGGTGAGGTCGGGATGGAACAGCTTGTCGAGCGTGGCTGCATCGCCCTGGAGCGCGGCCTGCCGCCAGACTGCGAGGGTGGCCAGGATGTCCTTTTCGTCCTGCGACGTGTCGGCGGCGAAGGCCGCAACTGACAGCAGGAGGAGCGTCAGGGCTGTTTTCATAGAGCATAGTTTATCCGATTTGACGCGACCTCGGGTTCTGTATTAGATTCGACGGCATGCATCGCATCTTAATGGCTTTGTGCGTCTCGGCTACATGGGCCCTCGCCGCGGATAAACTTACCGCGCCGCAACTAATCGATCTTGTCAGAACTAATCCGGCAAAGCTGCAGGAAGCGCTTCTCGCCACGCTCGGCCAGGAGCGGATTCACAATGGCACGGCGCTGATCGGCCGCGGCCCCGATTTCATCTGGGCTGTCGAATCCGCATCGCGCCCAGTCCTGATGCTCGACGACGCCCCTGGCCCCGCCATGCAAAAGCTCGGCGCGACAAACATCTGGTATGCGGTAGGAAAGCTGGCTGCCGGCACCGGCCACGAGTTCGAATACCGCATTGACGGCAAGCCCTTCGGCGGCAGCAAGGACGTATCTGCATTCGGGCCGGAGTCCTATCCGAAGCCAGGCGTCCCAACCGGCAAACTGTCCGAACAACTCGTCCATACCAGCAAAGTCTACGACGGCATGAAGAGCGATTACTGGATCTACGTCCCCGCCGAGTACGATCCGAAGACACCCGCCGCTCTGATGGTGTTTCAGGACGGTCGAGGCTACACGAGGCGCGACAGCGAAGGCAACCTGTTCGACGTTCTCGACAATCTGATCTACGAGAAAAAGATTCCGGTCATGATCGCGGTCTTCATCCAGCCCGGCAATGTTCCCGAAGGCACGCCGATTTATAAAGAGCTGCAGGACCTGATCGCGCGTATGCCGCCGAGCAATGAGCGTCCCGGCGCTGCGCCACGGGTCACCAGACAAAATGTGCGCGTTCCGCAGGGCATGATTCGCAGCCTCGAATACGACACCGTGTCCGACCGCTACGTGAAGTTTCTGCGCGACGAGTTTCTGCCCGAAGCGATTTACTCGAAATACAATGTGCGCAAAGACGGCTACAGCCACGCCATCAGTGGCAGTTCGTCGGGAGGCATCTGCGCGTTCAACGCAGCGTGGCAGGCGCCGGGCGATTTCAGCCGCGTGCTCAGTTGGTTCGGCAGCTTCATGTCCATTCAGCAGGTGCCGAATTACGGCGGCCAGGCCTACCCCGCCATGGTGCAGCGCGACGCCATCCGCAACATCCGCGTGTGGCTGCAGGATGGCGAGAACGACCAGCTGACGTGGCCCATGCAGAGCCTGAACATGGCGAATTCGCTGAAGGAACATGGCTACGATTTCCACTTCAGCTACGGTTTCGGCACGCATAATTCGGCCCAGGGACGCGCGGAATTTCCGCAATCGCTGACGTGGCTGTGGCGCGGCTACGATCCGGCTAAGACCGAGCAGGCCTTCGAGCAGGATCCGGCCGAGGCCGCTAAACCGCTGTTCCGCGTCAGGGTCTTTAATCGGGATCACGGGCCGGAATACTGACCTGCGCGGCTGCCCCGGCAGGCTGCTACTGTGGATTTGTGGCGTTGATCAGGATTGGCTCGGTAGCCGCTCTGCCGCCCGGTTCGGTGGGCGAGGCCGAGGTGGGCGATATGACTTATGCGCTCTGTCACCATGCGGGGGAGATTCATGTTTTCGATGCCAGTTGTCCCTGCACGGGTGGGCCTTTGGGACAGGGCACGATTCGCGACAACCTGCTGGTTTGTCCCTGGCATGGGATGCGGTACGATCCGCATTCGGGCGTTTGCCCTTACGACCCCAAGCTCGTTCTGACTCAGTTCCCCGTGGAGATTCGCGGGGACGACATTATGATTGAGACTGACACGGCGTCAGTTTGAAATCGAACTCCACGGTTGGCCCGAATTCGCGGATCAGGGATTCCTTTACTGCGAACACGGCGTCCGACTTCAGATAGGGATCGCTCGAATCGAAGATATGCGTGATCACCGGCTCGTAGCCTTCGGCGGATACGGCGAAGTGGATATGGGCGGGCCTCCAGGCATGGCGCGCGGTGGCACGGAGCATTCCTCCTACAGGGCCATCGCTGGGGATCTGATAATGCACGGGCCGCGTGGTGCGGAATTCATAGCGGCCCTGTGCATCGGTGCGGAATTTGCCCCGCATGTGGAGTTCGTTCAGATTCGCATCCTGCGAATCGTAGAGGCCGTTCGACGCGGTCTGCCAGACATCGAGCAAAGCGTTCTCAATGGGCTGCCCGTCGAGGCTCAACACACGGCCTTTGACGACGGTCGGCTCGCCGTCTTTATCGAGGTGCGCGATGTTCCCTCCGGCAGGCAGATCGGGTGCGCCCTCTCTGTGGAAGGGGCCAAAAACAGTGGACTCAGTGGCCGCCGCGGGCCGCGCGTGAGCCACCAGATCGACCAGCATGGAGATCCCGATCACGTCTGAGAGCAGAATGAATTCCTGGCGTTTGCCACTGCACATGTGGCCGGTTCTGGTGAGAAAATCGATGGCCGCAAACCACTCGGGCTCGGTGAGTTCGACGTCCCGCACGAAGGCATGCAGATGCCGCGTCAGACTCTGCATGATCTGCCGAAGGCGCGGATCGGGCGTGGCGTCGAAGCTGTGCAGTACGTCGGCCGTGATGTCGTCGGCGGTCTTCAAATCAGCGCTTGTACCACGGTGGAATGTCGGCGTCGACGTTGACCCAGACCGATTTCGCCTCGGTGTAATCGTGCATGGCCTCGAAGCCCATCTCGCGCCCGTAGCCGGATTGGCCAACGCCTCCGAAGGGCGAGCCGGGATTCACGCGCTTGTAGGTGTTAACCCAGACCATGCCGGATCGAATGGCGGCGGCGACGCGATGACCGCGCTGCATGTCGCGGGTCCAGAGGCCTCCGCCTAATCCGTATTCGGTGGAGTTGGCGATGCCGACCACCTGCGCCTCATCGGTGAAACGCGTTACGGAAACGAACGGGCCGAAGACTTCTTCCTGACAGACGCGATCTTCGGGCTTCGCCGTCACCACGGTGGGCTCGATGTAGCAGCCGGCCGCCAGTTCGGGATTCGACGGAGTCTTGCCGCCGGTGAGGATTTGACTGCGCTGATCCTGCGCGACCTTGATATACGCGAGCACGCGGTCGCGATGCCCCTGCGACGTGAGCGGCCCCATTTCGGTTTGCGGGTCGAGAGGATTTCCCAAGCGGATAGACCGGGTCAGAGTGAGGAAGCGATCCAGAAATTCGTCGGCGATCTTCTCATGCAGGAGAAGCCGCGAGCCGGCGATGCAGGCCTGGCCCTGATTGTGGAAGATGGCGAAGGCGGATCCATTGACGGCAGCCGGGAGGAAAGCATCGTCGAAAACGATATTGGCGCCCTTGCCCCCGAGTTCCAGTTGAACGCGTTTGAGATTTCCCGCTGACGCCTCTACGATTTTGCGGCCCACGGCGGTCGAGCCGGTGAAGCAGATCTTATCGACTCCACGATGTTCGGCAAGGTGCTGCCCGGCGGTCTGGCCGTAGCCCGGCACGATATTGACGACCCCCGGCGGTATGCCGACGTTGGCCATCAACTGAGCGATGCGCAGTGTCGTCAGCGGAGTTAATTCGGCCGGCTTGAGCACCACCGTGTTCCCGGCCGCGAGAGCTGGACCCATCTTCCAGCTGGTGAACATCAACGGAAAATTCCACGGCACAATCTGCCCCACCACGCCCAGCGGCTCGCGCGTCACATAGTTGAGAAAGCCGGCTTCGACGGGAATAATGCTTCCCTGGACCTTGTCGGCCATGCCGCCGAAGTAGCGAAACGTCGCCGCGGTGCGGGGTACGTCCAGCATTTTGGTGTCGCGAATGGGATGGCCGGTGTCCAGGCTTTCCAGCTCAGCCAGATAAGCGGCGTCGGCCTCGATGGCATCGGCAAGCTTGAGCAGCAGCCTGCCGCGATCGGCCGCACCCATGCGCTTCCAGGCAGGAAAAGCCTTGCGGGCGGCCACAACTGCACGGTCCACATCGGCCGGGGAAGCTTCAGCCACTTCGGCGAGCAGACTGTTGTCGTGAGGATTGAAGACGGGGATGCGGCCGCCTTCCACCGCATCCGTAAATTCGCCTCCAATGAAAAGGCGCGTCTCGATTTCGAGCCCGCGTTCGGCGCCGGCGAGCGCAGTCATCAGAACTCCACGGGATAGGGCTTCAGTTCACCGCTGGCATAGCGCTGGGGCAGGGTGCCGTCATTGTTTTCCCAAACGATAAGGATGGAGCGCTTGGGCGAATAACCCTTGTGGCGAATGTCGGCGGGCATCGCGGCCACGTCGCCGGCTTTCATCACAACCTTCGCGCGCGGCCGTCCGGTCTTGCCGTCTTCGACATCCCAGATGATTTCGTCGCAGACCTGCACGAACCACTCCACGCGATCGTTGCCGTGGAAGATGGGGAGCATGTGCTCTTCGGTGGTGGCGCAGAACTGGCTGTCCTTCACATTCGAGACGACCGAAGGATTCCACGTCACGTCCGAGCGCGAAGTGTAGGCGAACATATTGAAGGCGTGAACTTCGCTCTCGAAGCCGGGCTCGGCATGGATTTCGGGAGTGTCCTGCGGAACGTCCAGGAACTGGCGGTTGACCGGCTGGCCAGCCTCGTCGGTGCGATATTGCAGATCGCCCGGCATGCCGACCATGCGCTTGGCGACGATGCGCTCGCGCTTCAGGGCCTTGGAATTATTGCCGTGCTTGGGGCCATAGGCAACGCCGGTCTCATCGGGGGCGGCGTAGGGATCGAAGCCCTCGTTGGTCCAGTCGTCGAGCATTTCCTCGAAGACCTTCTTGAGATCGCGCGAGTTGAAAGTCTCCACGTAATGGCGGTTGTTGGCCCGGTAACCTTCGTTGAGCAAGCCGACAAACAGGTCGACAGTGCCGTAGTGGTTGATGGTGCCGAGGACGCTGTCGAAGTTCACCGTGCCGTAGAAGAAGCCCCAGCCGACGTCGCGCATAAGGGCGCGGAGGAACGCCTCAATATGCATGAGGTGGCGTCCGCCCGGGTAATAGATGTGGGCGAAATACTCGTCGCGCTCAAAGCGGTACTTACCCGCCGTGAAAGTCTTATAGCCAAGGTCCTTGGCCGGCGTTTCAGAGGCGGATGTTTCGACAGGTGCGGCAGTAGCAGTGCTCATAACGATCTCCTGTTTTCGATGCTTATATTATCCAATACTGTGCAAGTTTTATGCAGTCTGGCAGATCTCTGCCCAGCGCTCCACGGTGTGGTCGCCTTTGATGGTCTGCAGCAACAAAACTCCGGGTTTGGCGCTGCGGAACTGATAGGCGGCGCCTTTCGGCAGCAGCGCCATGTGGCCGCGGCGTACCTTCATCCAACCCATCTTCTTTCCCGCGGGCTGGCCGGCGAGCTTCACCGAGCCCACCTTGTCCTCGGCCGTGAGCGGGGCATCGGGCTTGATCAGATGCACTTCAACTTCGCCATCCATGATGAGTGCGGCCTCGTCATGGGGCGCGGCGAACCAGGGCGAATCGCCTTCGGCGCGCAGGGCTTCGATGACGTAATCGAGATTAATACCCACGCAGACCTTTTCGTAAGGCTTCGATTTGGACGCGACCTCAAAGACGTTGGAAAACACGTAGTGTTTAGGGTCGTCGTCGACCACCTGCACGCCGCCTTTTTGATAGTGTTCGAGCGAGCCAAACTGCGTGTGATAGTTCATTTTTCGAGATTACTCCTTAAGTTTCCCGAACTAGTTTACCCGATGGTCCGTATTAGCCGCTAGCAGAAACTCCACCCCGGTGAATGGAAAAATGACACCGGCGGAACGTGGGTCTCTGTTTGGAGTGCGAAAAAAGGCATATAATGTCAGCGGACCACGTATGATCCCCCTTACCAAGGACGTTTTTACAGTCCGGGAAACTCATGGCCGGGTTCTCCGGCCGGAAAATCGCGTTATCGCCCACAGCCAGGATGTCGGATGGCGTTCGATGTTTGCGGCGATCATCGAAGAGGCTCCGTTCCAGGCGACGGAACTGGCGGTGGACCATCCTTTTTTCATCTATCATCTGGCTCGCCCCACCGAGGTGATGCGGCGGATTGAGGGCGGTCCGCAGGAGCGATCGTTGATCGGCCCGCGCCGGTTGTGCCTGACTCCCGGACAGGCCAAGACCCAGTGGCAGCATGCGGGAAATCCTGAGATTCTGCAGGTTTATGTCAGGCAGGACGTGTTTGCCGGGGCGGTGAGCGAGATGTTTGGCGGCGATCCGGCAGGCGCCGAGCTGGTGCCGCGATTTGCCGCGATCGACCCGCTGCTGGAGCAATTGGCCCTGGCCATCGCTGCGGCGCTGCGCGATGGCAATGCCAGCGACGGCCTGTATATCGATACCCTGGCCCAGATGATAGCGGCGCATCTGGCGCGCAATCACTCGACGCGGTCGCGTACGCCGCGCACCACGGCCGGGCAGACGATCTCAGGCTGGAAGATGCGGCGGGTGATCGAGTTTATCGAGGAAAACCTGGATCATGATCTGAGCCTTGAGGCCATGGCTGCGCAGGTTGAAGTAAGCCCGCTGTATCTGCCGCGCGCATTCAAGGCGGCGGTGGGACAGTCGCCCCATCAATACGTTCTGGTGCGGCGTATCGAGCGCGCCAAGGAGCTTCTGAGAAATACCACTTCGCCGATTGCCGATGTGGCATTTTCGTCGGGCTTTTCTTCGCAAAGCCACCTTTCCAATTGGTTCCTGCGGCTGGTGGGAGTTTCACCGGCCACATATAGGCGCCAGGGGTAAGGACATGCGGCGACAGCCGCGTTTGGCTTTGTGCCCGAACAGGCGCAGCTATCGCAGCGCGTCCCAATGTTTTCGCGGATCTCGGTCTTCGCAATCCGGACGAGGAATTGATGAAGGCGCGCCTGGCGCTGGAGATTTCCGTGTCATTCAGCAGCGGGGTATGACGCAGAGCCAGGCTGCGGCGGCCCTTGGCATTAAGCAGCCGCAGGTATCCCTTTTGATGAGCAATCGGGGGAACAGTTTTTCGTTTGGCCGATTATTGCAATTTCTGACCGATCTTGGGCAGGACGTAGAAGTCACCGTACGGCCGACGCGCCGCGATCATGGTGAAGTTTAGTCGCGGACCATCGAAGTCCGCTCTTCCACTCTGACGAGCCGTTCTTCTCGTTGTACAGCTTCTGTTCGATACGCACCAAGCAGGTGGTTACATCCTCGAAGCGCCTGTTCATGTCGGATCGCAAGTCGTCAAATCTCTTGTTTTGCGGCCAGGAGGCGACCCAGATGGTGCCGACCAGGGTAAGCATGATGGGCAGCGATATGGACAGAAAGTTTTGGATCGCGCCATTCATGTTGCTTCAATTATAAAGTCTTGCGCGGGACAGATCGGAAATCTGTCCCCACCACGGCTACGCAGTGGCGGCGGCTTCCTGCGGGATTCTTCTGGGGGCGGTTTCTTTCAGGAAGAAGCAGACCACCACTCCCGCCATCACACCAGCCAGTGCCAGATAGAGGATGTTCTGGATTCCGTAGTTCTGGGCGATGTAGCCGGCGAGCGACGGCGCCACTCCTCCGCCGAAAATCTCCCCCGCTCCCACTACGATGCCGATCGCCGAAGAGACCAGGCCTACAGGGGCGGATTCCGTCGCGATGGGGCCGGTCAACAGCGCCACCAGACCCAGGCAGCAGAGCGAGATCACGAACAGCACGGCAAATAACAGGGCCGGGTTGGGTCCAATGGCGATGAATACGCGGATGAGCACAGCAGTGGCGAGAAAGCCTCCGATGGCTACCACACGGCGCCCCAGATGATCCGAAAGACCGGGCAGCGCGAACTGTCCGATGAACCCGCCGAAACCCAGCGCGGAAGTTACAAAGCCCATCTGGCTGGTATCGAGCTTCAGGTAATCGATCAGATAATTGGGCATCATGGCGCTCAACACGAACACTCCGCACATGGCGCAGAAGAGGGCGAACATGGAGACCAGAATGTTGCGGCTGTGGAAGATCTTCGACCACTTATGTCCGCCGGGGCGCTCGGTCTTGTTAGTGATGTGGGGGAGTTCGCGAAGCACCATGGCCATGAGCGCGGCCAGGATGAGGCCGGGGATCGCCACCACCATGAATACGTAGCGCCAGGACGGAACCACTTGCAGCAACTGCGTCGCAATGATGGGCGCAAAGCCCAGGCCGAAGAGGGCGAAGGTGCTTTGCTGGAGGCCTTGGTTGAGTCCGCGGCGTTTGGGCTCGGAGGCTTCGGCGGTGGCGGCGAAACTGGTGGGGCAGAAGGAACCCTCGGTCAGCCCCATCATGCCGCGGATGAGGATGAGGCTCATGAATCCGGTGGCGAGGCCGGAAACTCCGCTGAGCAAAGAGAACAGAACAATGGCGGGGATGAGAACTTTACGGTGCCCGATCCGGTCGGAGAGGCCACCCATCACGATGGCGAAGAAGCCCCACGCCAGTCCGAGGATGCCGATCAGATTGCCGAGTTGCTGGTAGCCGAGGCCGAGGTCTTTCATCATGGATGGAAAGAGCGGCGCGATAATCCAGCGGTCGAGACCGACGAGCCCGAAACCCAGACCCAGCAGGGTCACGGCTTTCCATTCATACGAGGTGTCCCACTTTTGCGATTCAGCCATGTAACGAGACCTTATTCGACGCGGGACCTTCGTGGCTTGCAGGATTCCGCGTTGGTGAGCAGAATCCTGACGTGGCGGATGGGGTCGGATTTCTGCGATAAAGTATTTGGTTGGAGTTTAGACATATGAATATTCGCGGATGCGCGCTGTTGTTAGTAGTGGGTCTCGCTATGCCGGCCTTGGCTCAGATCGATCCGACGGGCGAGTGGGCTCCGCAGTTCCATGAGGATCAGCCGGAGCGCATTCCGGGCCCGGAGATCGGCGACTATGCGGGACTGCCCATTAATAACGCAGCGCGGTTGCGGGGCGACGCCTGGGACGCCTCGCTGTTGACCGTGCCCGAGCACCAGTGCAAGCCGCACCCTTCCGATTATTCTCCGCGGGGTCCGGCCAACTTGCGCATCACCAAGGAGATCGACCGGGACACGCAGCAATTGATCGCGTATCACACGCATATTTCCTGGGAGGCTCCGGAGCGCACCATCTGGATGGATGGCCGTCCGCATCCTCCGGAATACGCCGCGCATACGTGGCAGGGTTTTTCAACCGGGAAGTGGGAGGGCAATATGCTCACCATTTACACCACGCATCTGAAGATCGGGTGGATCCGCCGCAACGGGATTCCGCGCAGCGACAAGGCCACGGTGGTGGAACATTGGATCCGGCATGACAACTATCTGACTTGGGTAGTGATTATTACCGATCCGGTTTATCTGACCGAGCCGTTCATCAGGACGACTGATTTTGTCTCGGCGCCGGACCAGCAGATTGCTCCGTACCCGTGCGAGATCGTGATCGAAATTCAACGGCCTCGCGGGACGATCCCACATCATTTGCCGGGAACGAATCCGTTTCTCACGGAGTTTGCAATCAGGCATGGATTGCCGGAGATCGGCGCACGGGGCGGGGCGGAGACCACCTATCCGGAGTTCCGTCTGAAGCTGGCCGGGCTCAAACCGCCTGAGCCGGGTTCCACCAGGCCCGACACGAGTTCAACGGTGGCGGGGAAGTAATATGGGAATCCGATTGATGGGAAAAATGGTGGCTTGCCTGGCTTTCGGCGCGGCGCTGGCCTTCTGTCAGGCGCCCGCGGCGAATGCACCTTTGAATGAGCTGCATGTCATGAAGGTGCAGGGCAATGTCTACATGCTGGTGGGCGCAGGCGGAAATATCACCATCCAGACAGGCCGGAACGGGGTGCTGATCGTGGATACCGGGCTGGCGCCCTACGCGGACAAAATTTTCGCCGAGATCAAGAAGCTATCCCCGGATCAGCCGCTGCGCTACATCATCAACAGCCATGTTCATGTGGATCACGTAGGCGGGAATGAAGAGCTGGCGAAACGGGGCAGCACCATTGCAGGCGGCAATGTGGTAGGCGACATCGGGGGCAGCGCCGCGCAGGGCGCCACCATCATCGCACATGAAGAGGTGCTGAATCGCATGAGCGCCACGCCGGCCGGCAATGAAGCTCCGGTTCCGTTTGGCGCTTTGCCGACCGATACCTACGTCGGCGCCGAGAAGGATCTGTTTTTCAACGGCGAAGGCATCGAGATTCTGCATCAGCCGGCCGCGCATACCGATGGCGACAGCATTGTTTTCTTCCGCCGCTCCGATGTGGTGAGTACCGGCGACATTTTCACTCCCGAGCGCTATCCGGCCATCGATCTGACGCGGGGCGGCAATGTGCAGGGCATGATCGACGGCTTGAATCTGATTATCGATCTGACTATTCCCGCGGAAAAGCAGGAGGGCGGCACCATGGTGATTCCGGGCCATGGTCGTCTGTGCGATGAGGCCGATGTGGTGGAATATCGCGACATGCTGACGATTATCCGCGACCGGTTTCAGGACATGATCAATAAGGGCATGACGCTCGAGCAGGTTAAGGCGGCTAAGCCTACCCAGGATTACGATCCGCTTTATGGCGGCCCCAACGATCATTTCATCGAAGCGGTTTATAAGAGTCTGAAGCCTTCGAAGTAAGATCGGCAGACGAAAGCCTCCGTCGCACATTTATATGAAATGCATTCTTTTGCTGGCCGCCGTTTTGGCGGTTCCGGCGTTTTGTCAGATCGATCCGACGGGTGAGTGGTCCCCGCAGTATCACGAGGATTGGCCGGAGCGGCGTCCGGGTCCGGAGATCGGCGATTACCTTGGGCTCCCGATCAACAACGCGGCGCGTCTGCGCGGGGATGCCTGGGATGCCTCGCTGCTGACTGTTCCCGAGCATCAGTGCAAGCCGCATCCATCCGACTATTCTCCACGCGGGCCGGCCAATTTGCGCATCACCAGGGAAATCGATCGGGATACGCAGCAGGTGATCGCCTATCACACGCACATTTCGATGATGGGCGTGGAGCGCACCATCTGGATGGATGGCCGCGCGCATCCTTCGGCCAATGCTCCCCATACCTGGCAGGGATTTTCCACCGGCAAGTGGGAGGGCGACATGCTCACCATCTACACCACGCATCTGAAGATCGGCTGGATCCGGCGCAACGGGATTCCACGCAGCGATCGCGCGACAGTGGTGGAGCACTGGATCCGGCATGAGAATCTTCTGACGTGGGTGGTGATCGTTAACGATCCCGTGTATCTGACGGAGCCGTTCATTCGGACGACGGATTTCGTACTCGATCCGGATCAGGAAATCGCTCCGTATCCGTGCGAGATCGAGGTGGAGATTCAGCGTCCGCGCGGCGCCGTACCGCATCATTTGCCGGGCAGCAATCCGTTTCTGAATGAGTTCCCCGATAAGTATGGATTGCCGCGGGATGCCGCACGCGGCGGGGCGGAGACGATGTACCCGGAGTTCCGGCTGAAGATGGCCGCGGCGCGCACGTTCAGCCATTGGACTCCGCCGCCGGCTTCCGCTCCGAGTACGGCGCCCCCGGCTGCGATAGAGGTCTTGCCGGTGGCGGGCAATGTCTCCATGCTGGCGGGCGCGGGTGGGAATATTACGATTCAGGCGGGACGCAATGGCGTGCTGATCGTGGATGCGGGCCTCGCGCAGAACGCGGACAAGGTCTTCGCCGAGATTAAAAAGCTATCGCCCGATCAGCCGCTGCGCTACATCATCGATACGCATGTTCATCCCGATCATGTGGGCGGCAACGAAGCGCTGGCGAAGCGTGGCAGCACCATCGCGGGTGGCACCGTGGTGGCGGATATCGGGCCAGGCGCGCAGCAGGGCGCGGCGATCATCGCGCGCGAAGAGGTGCTGAATCGCATGAGCGCGGCTTCAAGTCCATTTGGCGCGCTGCCCACCGATACGTACGCGGTCGCCCAGAAGGACATGTATTTCAACGGCGAGGCGGTGCAGATTTTCCATCAGCCCGCGGCGCATACGGATGGCGACAGCATCGTCTTTTTCCGCCGCTCCGATGTGGTGAGCGCGGGCGATATTTTTACGCCCGTGCGCTATCCGATTATCGATCTGGAGCGCGGGGGCAATGTGCAGGGCGTGATCGACGGCCTGAATATGATTCTGGATATCGCGGTGCCGGCGGATAAGCAGGAAGGCGGCACCATGATTGTCCCCGGGCATGGGCGGCTGTGCGACGAGGCCGATGTGCTGGAATATCGCGATATGGTGACGATTATCCGCGACCGCATTCAGGACATGATCAATAAGGGGATGACCACCGAGCAGGTGAAGGCGGCGCGGCCTACCGAGGATTACGATCCCATGTACGGATCGACCACGGGGTGGACTACGGATCTGTTTGTCGAGGCGGTTTACAAAAGCCTCAAGCCTTCGAAATAGCAGGTGGGGCAGGTTGGTAACCTGCGGCCGATTGGTAATCGGCCTCTTCGGTGCTGTCGAATTACTGACCCTCCGGCGCACGCCGCTGCAGGTCCTTCGTCACCTTCTCCCCGGTCCGACATCGACCGTTTCCATCAGATTTTCATACCCAATGAGATTGACGGGTTCAGTGTCCGTTACGGCGACGATCTGATAACTTCCCGGCGGCAGATGGTCGATGGTGTATGTGCCGTCGGGTCCGGCGGTCGCTTTCCGCTCGTCCAAACCGGTCAGAACCACCACGGTACCCGCCGGGACGGTTCCGGAAATCGAGCCGTTAGCCGCGCTCAGAAGCAGCGTCAAATCCGCGCCACCCGAACCATTGGACAGATCCAGAACCGGCCCGTCGATCGGCGTCGAGCCGAGACGCATGGATTTGACATATACTCTCTCATCCGAAAAGCCGAGCCGGTATTTCCCCGCACGAACTCCCACGAGGCGGAACGTGCCATCGCCGGCGAGAGGCCGGGAATCGCGATCTTCAGATCCAATCCCGATGTAAGAGAACTCCACCATCTGGGGATGCAGGCTTAAGATCGCCTGCTTCAGCTGGTCGTCCTCAAATTCGATAAGCCCGCTGATATTCGAATCGGGGATGGCGCGCAGTTCGACATTGTCGATATTAGAGCCCGCGACTTCGATCTCAGCCGACGCGGTTTCGACATGCTCGCCGCCAGGGGTTTCCCAATCCGCGGAAAGGCCATATTTGCCGGGATCGAGCCGCCAGGTTTCGAACGTCCCATCCGGGTTGAGTCCGATTCCGACGCCAGTCTTGCCCCGCCACGCCACCACGTCCATTTGCTCGGCGCCGCGGGGCATCCCCACCACTTTGCCGCTGACGCGCACGAACGGAACGGGTACCAGCTGGATGTCGATCCCGGTCGAGTCGACACCCGCCCGTACGAGAACCACCCCCGCCGCCTTCCCGTCGAGCGCGCCCGGATACCAGGTGCGGGCATTGTGCACCTCCTTGGTTCCATCGGTGCGAATCTCCGGCCGGCCCCTCCATGAGGAGTCGGGCGAGGCTGTCACGCGATACCGGCCCGGCGCCAGACCTCCCAGACGGAAGTGGCCCTGCTCGTCGGTGGAGCGGGTTTCCCTGACTCCGCCGTAGCCTTCAGCTTCAACACTCGCCCCTTCCACCGGTTCGCCTCCCGCATCCGTGACCCGTCCAACGATGGCTCCGGTGGGCGTCAGTTTGATTTCAATGCCGGTCTTGCTGTCGCCGGGCTCGAGCGTTAAGCGAGTTGGCTGCGGACTGCCGGCGAATCCGACATGTTTTGCTGCCAACGCCCAGGCGCCTCGCGAGATGCCATCGATGGAGAATTTTCCGTCGATCGAAGTGGTTGCGGCGTAACGATCGTTCAGCAACACTTGGGCGCGCGGCACGGGAGCTCCGGTTACGGAATTTATTACGGTACCTTGCACGCTCGCGAGTTTGGCGCTGTCGGTCTGCGCGGCGAGCGGCAGGGCGAACACGAAAGCCAGATGCAATGCGGCGTTACGGTTTGGCATCTCGATTCTCCGCGGCCATCACCTTCACATCTTTGATCAGGCGATCGCCTTCCCTGATCTCGATTTCCTCGCCTTTGGGAAACAATGCCCGGAAGTTTTCGAGGCTGGAGGAGACGAGGCGCGGATCGACCGCGAAGAGCCGGTACTTCCCGGGACGCAGGCCGTCGAAACTGAATTTCGCCTCCGGGTCAATGGGCTTCCCGCTGAAGTTGTCGATCTCATCCACCGTGGCCGCGAGAAAGACGAAGGCGACTGGGCCGGCAAAAGGTCTTCCATCTTCGCCCAGCACCGTGCCTTCCACCTGACCGCCGTTGAGGCCGACCGTGACCTTGAGTCTGGCGCCTCCTGCTCCTCGCGTCAGGTCGAGCGTTCCGGTGGGCATCTCGGTGTCATCCAGTTTCACCGAATCGACGTATGCGTTCTCCGGCAGAGGGCGGACGGTCACGCGAAACTTAGCGGGAAAGATTTGGGAGAGGTGAAACGCCCCGTCGGAATCGACCGCGCCGCCTTTGGGAGGTGGAGCCGACTCAGGCTCCAGGTGGACCGCGAGCGTTTTGAGAAGTGTAGTTTTGCCGGGGTCGCCGTGAATTTCCAGCGTCCCGGACAGTTCCTCTCCCGGCATCAGCTTGAGGTTCAGATTGGTTTCGTCCACGCTTTCGAGATGCACATCGAGAAGTTGGCTGCGGAGAGGGTTGTCACCCGATCCGGCTGAGGCGAGAATCCGGTAGTGTCCCGGGGCCAGCCCTGAAAATCTGAATATACCGTCGAAGAGTGCGGGCTGGGTATATTGGCGTGCCTCGTCGTGCTCCATCCAGACCAAAGGGGGCGGAGAACCATCGGGCACTCCCGTTACGACTCCGCTGATGTTGAGGCTGAGCGTACGCGCTAGGCGGATGTCGATGCCGTTCAGGTCGTGGCCTGGAGCGACTTCGACCACGTGCGCGCGATCCTTATCGGCGGACGATGGATAAAAAGTTGCGGCGTACGCCGGGGGCGCGGGCAGGCCGTTGAAAGTTTCGGCGGGGACAAAACGCATTGGGGCGTACGTTGCCTTGACGTAATATTTCCCCGGCGCCCCGGTCATGCGGAACTGGCCGCGCTCGTCGGTGCGATCGCTCATGCCGGGTTCATCCAGTTGAGGCTCGGGGACAACAGGTGTCGCCTCTACGTCCACATTCTGCATCGGGTCGCCGAATTCATCGAGAACGCGTCCGGCGATTACCGCGCGCGGTGTCATTTCGACGATGAAGCCGGTAACCTGGTCGCCGGGTTTAAGCGGGACATTTTTGCCCGGCAGATGGATGTAGCTGTTGCCCTCGGCCGTAAGAAAATAGAGCGCGGGCTTCATGCCGGTTATGGAAAAACGGCCATTGGGGCGGGTGATGGCTCCCCAGGCGTCTTCGGCCGAGTCCTGGTGCATATTGATGTGCACTCCCGCGAGGGGCTGGCGAGTGAACGCGTCGATTGCCATGCCTTCGATGCTGGCTTGCTGGGCAGCCAGGCAGCGGGCGAAAAGAATGATGAGGATTGGTTTCCTCATAACAGAGTTTGGAATCCACAAGCAGGCCGATCACCACTCCACGTGGGGCACGTTAGTAACCTGCGGCCGATTGGTAGAGGGACTTGCAAAATTCGCCGGATCGGGGCGATACGCGATGCTGCGGAAAATGCGGTTCCTGTATTTCCTTGCACTTGCACGCGCTTTTTTTGTGCGAATGGTTCGAGGACTTGCAAAATTCCGAATTTTGCAAGTCCCTCTGGTAATCGGCCTTTTCAAGCAGGCTCTTGATCCAGATCATTTGAAATGGTGTACCTTCTTAAAGAGGATTTTATGCGATTTGCGAGGATACCGTTCGCCCTGATGGCGCTGGCTGCGACGTTGTGCGCGGCGGACCCTTTTGTCGGCACATGGAAGATGAACCCGGCCAAATCGGAGTACAAACAAGGCACGCCTCCCAAAGAACAGATCGCCACCATCACGGTCGAAGGCAGCGAGATGCACGTGCACGTCGCCGCGGTTACCGCGGAAGGCAAGAAGACGCTGGTCTTTTACACCATCCCTTATGACGGCGGCAAGGGCAAGATGTTCGAAACATCGCCCGCCTACGACGGCATTTCGGGCACTCACATCGGACCCAACGAACGAGAAATCAGCCGCTGGAAAGACGGCAAGGTGGTTTTCACAGCCCGCTCCGTGGTCTCGCCCGACGGCAATTCCATGTCCACGTTTTCGAAGGGCGTGAGCCCCCTGGGAAAGCCCGTCGACGCCCACGTCATCTACGACAAGCTGAAGTGAAATTCCGGCTCAACGGGACCTGTTCGATATATTGAAAACAACCCCATGAGCCACAACAGCTTTGGCGCCGAGTCCACCCTCAGTGTGGGCGGCGTCGACTACCGCTATTTCCGTTTGTCCACGCTTGAGGAAAAGGGCGTTGCCAATGTTTCGCGCATGCCGATCTCGCACCGGATTCTGCTCGAAAACCTGCTGCGCTGCGAAGACGGTAAAAAAGTCAAAGCCGCGGATATCGATGCCGTGGCGCGCGGTGTCAGCGGCCCCAACGCCAGCGAAATATCCTTCATGCCGGCGCGCGTGCTGTTGCAGGATTTCACCGGCGTTCCCTGTGTGGTGGATCTGGCTGCCATGCGCGATGCCCTGGCCGCGCTGGGCGGAGACCCTTCGAAGGCCAATCCGCTGATGCCCGCCGATCTGGTGATCGACCACTCGGTGCAGGTGGATGAATACGGAACCAAGGATTCGTTCAACGTCAACGCGCTGCTGGAATTTCAACGCAATAAAGAACGCTACATGCTGCTGCGCTGGGCGCAGACCGCGTTTCGCAATTTTCGCGTAGTGCCGCCCGATACCGGCATCGTCCATCAGGTGAATCTGGAATATCTGGCGCCGGTGGTTTTCCGTGCGCAGGGCGCCGGCGGGCGCTGGACCGCTTATCCCGATACGCTGGTCGGGACCGATTCGCACACCACCATGATCAACGGCCTCGGCGTGGTGGGCTGGGGCGTGGGCGGAATTGAGGCGGAAGCTTGTATGCTCGGCCAGCCGGTCTCCATGCTGCTGCCTCCGGTGGTGGGTTTCAAGCTCCACGGCAAATTGCCGGAAGGCTGCACGGCTACGGACCTGGTCCTGACCGTTACGCAGATCCTGCGCAAGAAGGGCGTGGTCGGCAAGTTCGTGGAATTTTACGGTGCGGGACTTTCGGCGCTCAGCGTGGCCGATCGCGCCACCATCGCCAACATGGCTCCCGAGTACGGCGCGACCATCGGCTATTTCCCGGTGGATGCGGGGACGCTCGATTATCTGCGCACGTCGAATCGCGATGCGCACCTGATTGACCTCGTCGAAGCGTATACGAAGGAGCAGACGCTGTTCCGTACCGATGACACGCGCGATCCGCTGTTCTCGGAATCGCTGGAACTCGATCTGGCGAGCGTGGTGCCTTCCATGGCGGGTCCGAAGCGTCCGCAGGATAAGCTGACGCTGCCTGAGGTGAAGAAGAACTTCGGCGATTCGTTTAAGGATGCGACGAAGAAGCGGTCCGAGTTCGAGATTCATGGCGAGGCGGCGGAGATCGGCAGTGGCGCGGTAGTGATTGCGGCCATCACCAGTTGCACCAACACTTCGAATCCCTCGGTCATGATGGGTGCGGGGTTGCTCGCGAAGAAGGCCGTCGAGAAAGGGCTGCGCAGTAAGCCCTGGGTGAAGACGAGCCTCGCACCGGGGTCCAAGGTGGTTTTTGAATATCTGACCAAGGCGGGCCTGATGCCCAGCCTGGAGGCGCTGAATTTCAACCTGGTGGGTTACGGCTGCACCACGTGTATCGGCAACAGCGGACCGCTTCCTGAGGCGGTTTCGAATGCCGTCAAGAAAGACGATCTGGTGGTCGCGGCCGTGTTGAGCGGCAATCGTAATTTTGAAGGGCGCATTAATCCGCAGGTCAAGGCGAATTACCTGGCGTCACCTCCGCTGGTGGTGGCGTATGCGATTGCGGGGCGCGTGGATATCGATATGAGCACCGATCCGCTGGGTACGGGTTCGGATGGCGCGCCCGTGTACCTCAGGGATATCTGGCCGAGCCCGCAGGAAGTCGACGCGGCGGTGCGTTTGATCGTGGACGCTGAGATGTTCCGCTCGCAGTATGAGTCGGCGTTTCTGGGCGATGAGAACTGGCAGCATTTGCCGATTCCCACAGGTGAGATTTATGCGTGGGATGAGAAGTCGACGTATATCAAGAAGCCTCCGTATTTCGACAATATGGTGGATCCTCACGCGCCGATCGCCGATCTCGTTGGCCTGCGAACTTTGGCGCTGCTGGGAGATTCGATTACGACGGATCACATTTCGCCCGCCGGTTCCATTGCGGTCAACAGCCCGGCCGGCAAATATTTGATCGAACAGGGAGTAGCGCCGAAGGATTTCAATTCTTATGGGGCGCGGCGCGGCAATCACGAGGTGATGGTTCGCGGGACTCTGGCGAACGTACGGCTGAAAAACCAGTTGGCGCCGGGGACGGAAGGCACATGGACGGTCCACTTGCCGGATGGCGAGCAGATGTTTATCTATGACGCGTCGATGCGTTACCAAGCCGAGGGCACGCCGCTGATAATAATCGCCGGCAAGGAATATGGGTCGGGATCGTCGCGCGATTGGGCGGCGAAGGGCGTTGCTCTGCTGGGTGTGAAGGCGGTGATCGCGGAAAGCTTTGAGCGCATTCATCGGACGAATCTGGTCGGGATGGGCGTTTTGCCCTTGCAGTTTGTGCAGGGCGATAATGCGGCTTCGCTGAAGCTAAGTGGGAAGGAATTATTCCATATCACCGGTGTGCAGAAGGCGGTCGAGACGGGATCGCGCGTCAGCGTGACGGCGGTGAATGCGGATCGGAAGGAAATTTGTTTTGAGGCGATTCCCCGCGTGGATACTCCGCAGGAAGCCGAGTATTTCCGCAATGGAGGTATTCTGCCCTATGTCCTCCGCCAACTCCTGACCGAGTAGAAGTGCGCGCGCCACGGGCCCCGTGCCGTGGTGGAGGCACCTGTGCGGTGCGGGCACATTGAGACAACGAGGGAAGTCGGCTAGAATGAATGATTCGCCCGGTAGCGCGTAATCGTGCAGAGGGGAAACGCGAGGAATAGGGGACGCGTCCCTGAACCTTGCGTCCGGTGGAAAGGAACCAGGTCTTCATGACTTCACTCAGGCCAATGTGCCTGAACAGCGCTTTCGTTTGTCTATATGGTCTGATCGCCATCGTTTCACCGTCGTACTCTCAGACGCCGGCCCAGGCGCAGGCGCCGCAACCTGCCCCGCAGGCCGGTCAACAGCAAGCGCCCCAGCAACCCGCCAATCCTTTCGAAAACGTGGTGCCGTCCGCACCGCCGCCGATTCAGCAGCCGGCGCCCGGCGCTGCACCCACTCAGCAGCCACCGGCCGCGGGCGCCGCTCCCCAGGCTCCCGCTGCGCCCCAACCTCCGACTGCGCCGCAATTTGAAGCGCCCAAACCCGCTGAGCCGGCGGAGCCCAACGCCAACGGCCCCGCCGTAGCGCCAGATGTGATTGAAGCCATTACTTTCACCGGATCGCGGCGCGTGCCGCAGGATACTCTGCGGGCGCTGATCCGCAGCCGGGCCGGAGACGTCTATAACGAAGAAGCGCTGCGGCGGGATTTCATGATCCTGTGGAACACCAACCGTTTCGACGATATTAAGCTGCAGACTGAAAAAGGCGAGCGCGGCGGCATCGTGGTCACGTTCGTGGTCACCGAGCGGCCTGTAGTCCGCGACATCAAATATGAGGGCCTCAAGGCCGCATCAACTTCGGACGTGCTGGATCGCTTCAAGGAGCGCAAGGTCGGCCTGGTGGTGGAATCCCAATACGATCCGAATATCATCAATCACGCGGCGGTAGTCATCAAGGAACTGCTGGCCGAGCGTGGGCACCAGTTTGCCACCGTGACGCCGGAACTGCGCCGCATTCCACCGGCCTCCCTCGAAGTGATCTTCCAGGTGGAAGAGGGGCCGAAGGTGAAGGTCGGCAAGATCACCATTCTCGGGAATGAAGCGTTCAGCCAGCGCCAGGTGATCCGCGCGATGAAGAATTCGAAGCCGCTCGGTATCCCCTATTCCATTTTCTTTGAAGACCTCTGGGCCAAGACCTACGATTCGGAGAAGCTCGAAGAAGATAAAGAACGCGTGAGGGACGCTTATCAGAAAGAGGGTTACTACACGGCCAAGGCGCTGGAGCAGACCCTGAAGCTGCATGTGACCGGAGGCGCCACAGGCGGATTCCACGTGCCGATCGTGAAGGAGAACCGCCTGGGTGAGGCGGAGGATATCACGCTTCCGGTGGAAGAAGGGCAGCGTTATTATCTCGCCAAGCTCGATTTCACCGGCGTCAAACTGTTCCGCTCCACGCAGTTCATGACGCGCGTCTTCCAGATGGAGCCGGGCAACGTATTCTCCACCGAAAAGCTCCGTAATGGCATCAAGCAGATGACCAAGCTCTACAGCCTCTACGGATACATCGATTATGTGGGCGAACCGCAGATCGATATCGAACCTGGCACCAACAAGGTGGATCTCACCATGAATGTGGACGAGGGCAAGCAGTTCTTTGTCCGCCGCATCGAATTCACAGGCAATACCACGACGCGGGATAAGGTGATTCGGCGCGAGATTCTGATCGACGAAGGCGACGTTTACAATTCGCAGCTGTGGGATGCAAGTATTCTGCGCCTGAACCAGTTGGGCTATTTCGAAGCGTTGAAGGAGAACGAATCCTACACGCTGAACCGCAATCCCGGTACCAATACGGTGGATATCAATCTTAAGGTGAAGGAGCGCGGCCGGAATTCCATCAGCCTGAATGGTGGCGTGTCGGGAATCTCCGGTACCTTCGTCGGCCTCAATTATTCGACGCACAACTTCCTCGGGCTGGGCGATACTTTGTCGCTGGGCGCGCAGGTAGGTACTCTCACCGACAACGTGTCGCTGGGATTCACCGAGCCGTACCTTTTCGACAGGCCGCTGCAGGCGGGCATCACGGTGTATCTGCGGCGCTTCGATTACAACCAGGGGCGCCAGATTTCCCTCCTCGAGGGTGTGAACGTTACGGGGTTCTACAACGCGCTGGGCAGCGCCAACGTGCTCAACTACATTCAGGATTCCAAGGGCATCTCGCTTTCCATGAGTTATCCCATCAAGCGTAGTTTCGCCCGTTTCGGAATGTCCGTCGGCTACGATCTTTCGAGCATCAAAACGTTATCGCAGGGCGCCACAACCTATTTCACTTATCTGCAATTCGAGCGCGCCAACGGGCCCAATGCGCTGAATGGCATCAAGACGATCAGTATTACGCCGTCATACAGCTACAACTCCAAGAACAGCTACTACAATCCCACTGCGGGCAAGAGCATTTTCTTCTCGATCCAGGCGGCCGGATCGGTGCTGGGCGCGAACGTAAACGAGATCCATCCCACTTTTGACGGACAGTATTATCACGCCAGCCCGCGCTGGCGCAAGAACGTTTTCGCCTTCCACCTGACCGCGCAGACCCTGTTCGGTTACGGCGGAAAGCCGACGCCGCCTTTCGCGCGCACCTTTATGGGCGGGGAAAACGATATTCGCGGGTTCCAGTTTTATTCCATCAGCCCGGTGGCTTACCTCCCCAGTCAGGCTTCCGTGAATGTGCTGAACACGGATGGCTCACAGCGCACGCAGCATACGATCGTGAACGGATATCTGTCGCAAACCAACGTCACGCAGCCGGTTCCGATCTATCAGATCACCACGCCGGGCGGCGATACCAGCGGGTACTTCAATGCCGAATACCGCATTCCGGTGGTCGGACCTATCACGATGGCCCCTTTTGTCGACGTGGGGATGAACAGGGTGGCGTGGAAGAACCAATTGAAGGTCAACCCCGGCGAGGTTAGTATGCTGAACGCCGCATTCCCTTCGGCCGCATTTACTGACGAGATACGGATCGACCCGCAGACGGAGAAGCTGCGTATGTCGACGGGTCTTGAGATCCAGGTGATCCTGCCGATCGTACAAGCGCCGTTCCGGATATACTATGCTTATAATCCGTTCGTTGTGCGCGAATATCTGCAGGGACCGATTGTAATGGATCGCACCATGTTTCCGAACTCCGCGACCTTTGCAAATGCGATCTCCACCTATACACCGGCGTACCCTGATTTCGAGCAGCGGGGGACTTTCCGGTTCACGATCGGCCGAACGTTCTGAGCCCAGTATTGATAAGGAGTAAACACGAGTTGAGAGTTAAATTAACGATTCTGCCGGTGGTTGCCCTGGCCCTCGCGGCTGGCGCCGTCCCGCGGAGCCAGGCTCAGACCAGAATTGCCGTAGCGGATATACAGACCGCTTTGCTGCGCACCAAAGACGGGGCCAAAGCCGCTGACGAGATCAAGGCGAAGTTCGGTCCCAAAGAAGCCGAGTTCAACAAGCGCGCGCAGGATCTGGCGGCCAAACAGAGCCAGTACCAGAAGGCCGCGGCTACCATGAGCGACGAGGCCAAGGCCAGTACCGAACGCGACATTCAGACGGCGCAGAAAAATCTGCAGCGCGATGCCGACGACACTAAAGCGGATTTTCAGGCGGAAGAGCAGCGTTTGCTCAGCCCGATCATGGAAAAGATGCGCGCGGTGCTGAACAAGTATGCGGCGGAGAAGCAGCTTACCATGGTGGTGGACGTCAGCCAGGGGGGCCAGGGGAATAATGTGCTCTTCGCGGACGCGGCGTCGAATATCACTTTAGCTTTGGTAGCCGAATACGATAAGGCCGAACCGGCTCCGGCAGTGGCCAAACCTGCCCCGATCAAACCAGCTGCCCCACAACCCAGAGCGGCCCCGGCTACGGCTCCGAAATAAGCCGTCCTGAAGGAGCAAGAGAACGCCATGAACAAATTATTGATTGCGCCCGCTTTCGCCGTATTATCCGGTATGCTTTCCGGCCTCTGTGCGCAGACGGCCGCCCCCGCGGCTCCCGGACCGCAGAAGATCGCCGTCATCGATATGACCAGCGCGCTGGTTACTACCAAAGACGGACAGAAGGCAGTGGCGGACCTGCAGGCCAAATTCCGGCCAAAAGAACAGGAGATCCAAAAGCGCGGCCAGGAGCTTCAGGCCAAGCAGGAACAGTACCGGAAAGCCGCCAACACGCTGAGCGACGAGGCCAAGGCCAATTACGAGCGCGACATCGAACTGATGAACCGGAATCTGCAGCGCGATACCGCCGACGCCAAGCAGGAAATGGATGAAGATCAGCAGAAGATTCTGCAGGATCTCGGTCCGAAGATCATGCAGGTGGTGAATAAGTACGCGGTCGACAATCAGATCAGTATTGTTTTCGATGTGGGCGGAGAGCCGAATAACATACGCTTCGCTTCAAGCGCCGTGGATATTACGCGGGACATTATTGCGCTCTACGACAAGGCAGCGCCCGTGACTCCGACCGCGCCGCCTGCTAAGACGAGTACCAGCGCCGCTCCTGCTCCCAAGCCTGCTGCGCCGGCCGCCAAGCCCGCTGCACCCTCCGCCCCCGCGGCGAAATGACCTGAAGTTTAATCCGAAAAGCGTAATCGATGCTACCCTGAAGGCAAGGACGGTGGCGGAATGAAAACTTTCCTGACCTTCGGGCTGTGCGTTCTGTGCGGTGCGGGAGTGGTAACAGGCGTTGCTGAAGCGCAGACTCGGTCCCCCGCAGCCGTCTCCTCGGTCGCCGCGCTGGGTGGAAGCTACGCAAGTATACCCAGCGGTCGTCCGCTGGGTGGTGTCGCGCTGCCCACTTTCCCGTCATCCGTGGGACACCGCAAGAGAGCGGCGGCTCCCACTGTGGGCTTCACGCCCATTTTTTACGTCCCGAACTACTACGACACGGCTTACAGCTCTGCGGATAACGCCCAGGGCAATTATCTGCAGACGCCTCCTCCCACTTCGCAGCAGCCCATTATCATCAATCAGTATTTCGGTTCGCGGGGGCCGGATGATCGCGCTGCGGACGACGATCGGCAGCCGGCGCCAGACGACGTTTCGAATCCCGGCGATCCCATCGGCCTTCCGCAGAATTATTACCTGATTGCATATCGCGACCACACCGTTTATCCCGCGCTTGCGTATTGGGTCGAAGGCGATACCCTGCATTACGTCACTACGCAGAATACGCATAATCAGGCTTCGCTCGCGCTCATCGATCTGGATCAGACCACGAAGCTGAACGCGGATCGCGCCATCCCGTTTGCGATCCCCGGAAAGTAAAGAGGGCAGATCGGAAATCTGCCCCACCGAACAACCACACCAATGATCCGGGTCGAGCACCTGAGCAAGAGCTACGGCGAGATTCAGGCGGTTAACGACATCTCATTCGACGTCGATGAGGGCGAGATCTTCGCCTTCCTCGGACCCAACGGGGCGGGGAAGACGACCACTATCAAGATGCTCACCACCTTGCTGCGCCCCACCAGCGGAAAGGTAGAGATCGACGGGCTCGATCCCGCCAGCCATCAGAACGAGGTCCGCAAGCGCTTTGGCATTGTCTTTCAGGACCCCAGCCTCGACGACGAACTGACCGCGGCGGAGAACATGGATTTGCATGGCGCGCTCTATCATGTTCCCCGCAAGGTGCGGCACGAGCGTACGGAAATGCTGCTGCGCCTGTTCGAACTGTGGGATCGCCACAACTCTCCGGTGAAGCAGTTTTCGGGCGGCATGCGGCGGCGTCTGGAAATCGCGCGCGCCCTGCTGCACACGCCCCGCATCATCTTCCTCGACGAGCCCACGCTGGGTCTCGATCCGCAGACGCGCAACCAGCTCTGGACGCAGGTGAAGAAGCTCAACGAAGAGGAACGCGTTACTGTCTTCCTCACCACCCACTACATGGAAGAAGCCGACCGCGTGGCCCACCGCATCGCAGTCATCGATCACGGCAGGATCGTGGCGCAGGGAACTCCTGCCGAACTGAAACAGCAGACTAGCGCGGAGACGCTCGAGCAGGCGTTTCTCGCACTCACCGGATCCTCAATCCGGGCGGAAGGCGCCGACTCCGCCGATCAGATGCGCAATATGGCCCGCATGTTCAGGAGAAACCGATGACGATTATCTACGCGCTCTGGCTCCGGCAGCTGAAGCGCTACGTGCGTTCGCGCGCGCGTGTGATTGCATCGCTCGGACAGCCGCTGCTCTTCCTGTTCGGTTTTGGCTTTGGTTTTGCGCCCGTGTTTCAAAAAGCGGGACAGGGCAATTACATCCAGTTTCTGGCGCCCGGCGTCATCGCCATGACGATTCTCTTCACGTCGATTTTTTCCGGTATCGAACTGATCTTCGACCGCCAGTTCGGCTTCCTCAAGGAGATGCTGGTGGCGCCTGTTTCGCGCGCGACGATCATGGTCGGGCGCACGTTGGGCGGGGCGACGGTTTCTCTGATCCAGGGCCTGGTCGTGGCGGCGATCTGTCTCATCGCCGGCTTCCGCCCCGCGCTTTCGGCGCTGCCCGCCGCACTGCTGTTTATGGTCCTCATCGCCATCATGTTCACGGCGCTCGGCACCGCCATCGCGTCCGTGCTGAGCGATTTCCAGGGCTTCCAGCTGGTGATGAATTTTCTGGTGATGCCCATCTTCTTCCTTTCCGGCGCATTATTTCCGCTGAACAATCTGCCTGTGGCGCTCGACATCATTGCCCGCATCGATCCACTCTCTTACGGCGTGGATGGGCTGCGCAGTTCCCTCATCGGAATCTCGCATTTCGGCGCGGCGCTCGATCTGGGAGTGTTGGCGGCTCTCTGCGTGATCCTGCTGCTTGTCGGAGGACGGCTCTTCCAGCGGATTCAGCTGTAGGAACTGAGCGCCGTCACTCCACCCCCAGAAGCCCCAGGTGTTCCAGGTCGCTCGTGTGCCCGGCAGCCCGTTTGTTGGCAATCAGATCCGCGAGCGAAATAAAATGGACCGGTACGCCATACATCACGCCTGGTACGCGCCGGCCCCACGCGTCCTCAAAAAGGCACCCGCTGATGCTGGTCAGCATATCCACGCGAACGGTGGAACGCCGATTGATAAATCGTCTGCTCCACGGAAAAAGTCTCTTCTGTGACCCCGTTGTGGTGAAGCGGAGCGCCAAAACGTGCCAGCGCCGTAAAGACGCGGCTGGAATTATCCGCTGAATGCCCTACCCAAATGTCCAGATCTTCGGTAAAGCGTGGCTCCGCGTAGCGCATCACCGCGTAGCCGCACACGATCAGATAATCACCCTGGCAGTCGTTTAAGAGTTGTAACAGTTCTTTGAAGTTCTGGCTTTCGGCCATGCTTCATTTCCTCAGCCAGCTCAATCATTTCCCAGGCCGCAGAAAAGATCGCTTCATCCCCCTGTTTCTGCCAGAATTCGATGTCGAATTTGCGGTCGGGATGGCGCCCCACCACGAGTCTGGTGGTCCATTCGGATTCAGGTGTCATAGCCAGGATCGCTTCATTCAGCATACCGCGCGTAAACTGAAGTTGTGAGCGTATACGAAGAGCGTCGCGAAGAGCTCGAAAAACACGAGTTCATGATGGGTGTCCCGCGCGGCCGTCTTGCCGTCACGCTCGATCTGCTGACCGATGCCCTGGTGCTCGTCGGCCAGCACGGCGTGTATTGCCAAAGCGCGCGCCAACCCGGTAAGCCCGCCATGGATATTCAGATCATCACCAAGCAGATAGTGGATGCCAAAGACCTGATCAGTGGCGTGATGAGCGAGTTGAAGGCTAAAACCCCGGCTTAACCCTTTACGAACGGATTCGATCGCTTCTCCCGCCCGATCGAAGTCTCCTCGCCATGCCCCGGGAACACAATCGTGTCCTCCGGCAGCGTATACAACTTACCGCGAATGGATCGGGCGATCTCCGCCGAATTGCCGCCGGGCAGATCGGTGCGCCCCACGCTGCCGCAGAAGAGCGTATCTCCCGCCAGCAACTTTTTCTCCTCCGGAAGATAGAGCGAGATGCTTCCCTGCGTGTGGCCGGGCGTATGCAGAACGTGGGCTTCAGTCAGCCCAAAAGTCAGGACGTCCCCTTCTTTGGCGCGCCGGTCGATGCCCGGATTCGGCGGCGTCTCCACTCCCAGCCACGACGCCTGCATCTCAAGGTTGTCGCCCAACACCGCATCCGCCTCATGCATATAAACGGGCGCCCCGGTCAGCGCGCGCAGTTTATGCGCCCCGCCGATGTGATCGATATGGGCATGCGTAATCACGATCATTGTGACCTTCAACAGGTGCCGATCGAGGATCTCGACAATCCCGGAAACATCGTCGCCGGGGTCGATCACAATTGCCTCCCGGGTGACTTCATCCCCGATCACGGAACAATTGCACGCCAGCAACCCTACCGGCAGGACTTCGTGGATCATTGCATCCAGCTTACTCAATAGCCGATCATGGTGGTTTGATGCCTGCTCTTAATATCTTCATGCGCTTCCTCCACATTATTTCGGCGATCACGCTTTTAGGCGGTGCTCTCGCGTGGAGATTCGCCGCCATTCCGGCCACCGCTGCGCTGGCCTCCGAGACGCGCGACAAAGTCGGCAATGCCATCGCGGCGGCCTGGCGTCCCTTCGTGATTTTCGCAATCGCCGGGCTGCTGATTTCCGGAACGTACAACTTCCTCAACAAAACGGGCCTCACGCCCGCGTATCATGCCGTGTTCGGGATGAAGTTTCTGCTGGCGTTGCATGTCTTCGCGGCGGTCTATCTGGCGGGACGGCCCGACAATGCGAAGCGCGCCCGTCAGTTGACCGGTGTCGCAATCAGCGGAACCGCGATCGTGATTCTTTCGGCAGTGCTGCGCTGGTTGTTGACGCGATGACTCTCACTCCAGGGTATGAAGCGCTGATGCACGGCGCGGGCCTCGTGGATCTTTCGAGCCGCGGCAGAATCCGCGTCACGGGAGAAGATCGCGTGCGCCTGCTGCACGCCATGACCACCAATCATGTGCAGCAGTTGAAGCCGGGCGACGGCCTGTATGCGTTTTTCCTCAACGCGCAGGGGCGCATTCTGGCCGACGCGTACGTGCTCTGCTTCGAAGACCATCTGCTGCTCGATACGGAGCCGGAGTCGCGCGCCGCGATCTACCAGCATCTCGATCGCTACATCATCGCCGACGACGTCACGCTTGAGGATGTAACTGACGCCACGTTCTGCCTGGGGATGGAAGGGCCGAAAGCTTTGGAAATCGCTCAGGCGGCCGCGCTGCCCGCGCCGAATCATCGCTATGCGCACGCCTGCTGGGGGGATTTCTGCGTGGCCGCGATCTCCTCGACCGGAGCGCCCGGCGCACGTGCCTTTGGGCCTCGCGGACGCCTCGAAGAATTTGTCCAGTCCCTCGAAGCGGCGGGCGCGATAGCGGCATCGCCCGAGGATGCCGAGGTGGTTCGGCTGCAGCATTTCGTCCCGCGTTACGGCCAGGATATTACGGAGAGCACGCTGCCCCAGGAGACGCAGCAGATGCACGCGCTGCATTTTCAGAAGGGCTGCTATCTGGGGCAGGAGATTGTCGAGCGCATCCGTTCCCGCGGGCACGTCAATAAGCAGTTGATGGGATTCCGCCTCGACGCGCACGCGGTCCCCGCGCCGGGCAGCAAGCTGTATGCGGGCGGTAAAGATGCGGGCGATGTAACTTCGGCCGGGCTGTCGCCCGATGGCAAAGTGTACGGCCTTGCGTATGTGCGTGTGCCCTGGAACAAGCCGGGGACCATGGCTGGAATCGACGGACGTCCGGCCGAGCTAGCGCTGCCCTTCGGGGTATCCTGAAGACGGGTTTTATGCGCCTTCCGCTTGTAGTTTTGCTGTGTGTTGGATTCGCCTGGGCCGATCTGCCTCCCGGCCCGGGAAAGGATGAACTGGTCAAGGTCTGCGGGAACTGCCACTCGGCCGAGCAGGCTGCTTCCCTGCATCAGAGCCAGGCGGCCTGGGAAGAGACCCTTACCAAGATGGTCAACATGGGGGCGCAGGGTTCGGATGAGGATTACACCGTTATCCTCGCTTACCTTACGAAGAACTTCGGTCCTGAAGCGCCTAAGCCGGTGAATGTGAATAAGGCCAGTGAACTGGAGCTCGAATCCTTATCGCTTACCCGCGCGGAAGCGGAGGCGGTGGTTCAGTACAGGACGGATAGGGGCGCTTTCAAAACTCTGGACGACCTGAAGAACGTGCCCGGCCTCGATTATAAAAAGATCGAAGCCAAAAAGTCCCGCATCGTCTTCTGACGTGGGACGCGCTGCGATAGCTGCGCTTCTTCAAGCCTGGCGAAAACTCGTCTACCCGACGTGCTCGTCGATCATCTTCTGCAAATCGCCCTTGCCGGTAGAGCCGACCTTCGAAGCCACCAATTGCCCGCCCTTGAAAAGCAGTATGGTCGGAATGCCCCGCACCTGATAGCGCATCGCGGTCTGGCCCTGCTCGTCCACGTTGAGCTTGCCGATCTTGGCTTTGCCGGTATACTCATCGGCCAGCTGATCGATAATCGGCGTCATCTGACGGCACGGTCCGCACCACGTGGCCCAGAAATCCACCAGCACGGGTTGATCCGACTTGAGGACTTCAGCGTCCCAGCCGGCGTCGGTAAAGTTGAGTGTATTTGCTCCTGCCATTTTCAATCCTCGTTTAAAATCTCGTGTAAGTTATTAGAGTACTCATACCGCCAAAGGATGCAACCCGCGGTACAAGCGCGAGTATTCGGCGGCCGATGCCGCCCATGAAAAATCCTTGCGCATTCCCCGCATCATCATGGCTGTCCACGCCGCTTTGTCCTGCCACGCCGCGCATGCCGTCCGAACCGTGTTGAGGAATGCCCTCTCATTGTAATCGACGAACTTGAAGCCTGTCGATTCGTCGATGGTATCGTCGAGACCGCCGGTGGCGCGCACCACGGGGACGGTGCCGTAGCGCAGGCTGTAGATCTGGTTCAACCCGCAGGGCTCGTAATGGCTGGGCATGAGGAAAATATCCGATCCCGCTTCGATCCGGTGCGCCAGCGGATCGTCATAGCCGATACGCAGCGCCACTTTGTGCGGGAAATCGCGCTGCATGTTGCGGAAGATGTCTTCATACCAGAGTTCGCCATTGCCGAGCACCACCAGCGATACATCGTCATGGCTGAACATCTCCCACGCCGACATGGCGACCAGGTCGAATCCCTTCTGGGATGCGAAACGCGAGACGATCCCCATCAGTGGCCGGTCCATGGCGGCTTCGGGCAAGCCCATTTCGCGCAGCAGTTCACGCTTGCAAATCTGCTTTCCACTCAGATCCTCCACGGAATAATGGGCAGGCAGGGCCTTATCGGTAGCGGGATCCCAGCGCGAGTAATCCACGCCGTTGACGATGCCAACCAGCGAGTCGCGGCGCGCCCACAAAAGTCCATCCATGCCGAAGCCGTGCTCGGGGGTCTGAATCTCCTGGGCGTATTTGGGGCTCACCGTGCTGAGTTCGTCCGAAAAAACAATTCCCGCCTTCAGGTAGCTGATGCGGCCCCAGAATTCGATCAGATCCGGGCGGTAGAGATAGCCGGGCAGCGAAACCTCGCCCATTTTGCCGCGGTCGAACACCCCCTGGTAGCCGAGATTGTGGATGGTCAGAAGCGTCTTGGCTCCCAGAAAAGCGGGGTCGATGCCCGACGATTCGTGAAGATAAACCGGCACCAATCCGGCCTGCCAATCGTGGCAATGGAAAATATCCGCCTGGAAGCGGCGGCGCGAAATTTCGAGGGCGGCCTTGGCCAGAAGCGCAAAGCGGATGTGGTTGTCGCGAAACTCCCCGTAGATGTCGCCATAGAGCCCTGCGCGGCCGTAGAGGCCCGCGTGTTCGACGAAATAGGTGATGACACCGTCCTGCTTCATCTCCCAGATGTCGACGTCGTACTGGGACCAGCCGAGCCGAATCGGGAGCCTTTCAATGACGCGCTGGGCGGGCGCCGCGGCCGCGTGCATATAGCGCGGAATCACCACTGAAACCGGGTGGCCAAGCCGGGCCAGTGCCGCCGGGAGCGCGCCCACAACATCGGCCAGCCCGCCACTCTTCGCCCACGGGCTCGCTTCCGAAGAAACCATCATCACGCGCAGCGGCGGTATCACGCTTAGATCAAGCTCCTGAACAATGGTAAGCTAGCGATTTCAGGCACACGCATTTTGAAGCGAATCCCCTTCCTCGCCGCCCTTTCCCTGCTCGGTTGCAGCAGTGTCTTCGGCGCCGAAGCTCTCCAGCTCGACGCCAATGAAAACCTCTTCTACGTCATGGCCGCCGCCAACGCCGCCGGCTACGACGAAGGCATCAATATGCCCGATGCCGGCGAAGTGCGCAAGCAGGTGCGGGAATATCTCGCCCAGCAGGATATCCCGGTCCTGCCCGAACTGAAGCAATACTACCGCAAGCATATGGCGAAGCCCGGCGTACAAGCCGGCGTCCAGGATCTGGCGCAGTACATCTCCTATGCGTTTTCCATCGCCGGGCCGCCGGATTTCGCCTGGAAAGGCCGCGACGTAGAAGTGCCGCCGGATGCCATGGATCTGGCCGGTTTCACTCCATTGCTGATCGATTTCTACCGCCAGGCGCACCTCGCCGATCTTTGGCAAAAAGTGCGCCCCGCCTATGAAACCGAACTTCAGAAGTACCACTCGCCCCTCATAAATATGACCACGGTGATAAACAGCTACCTGCGTGTGGCGGCGGGTGGTTACCTTGGGCGGCGTTTTTCAGTCTTCATTGAGTTGCTGGGCGAGCCGGAACAGATTCAGACGCGCAATTACGGGGACGACGCATTTGTGATCGCCACCCCGTCCGACAAGCCGCGCATGTACGACATCCGCCACGCCTACCTGCACTTCCAGCTCGATCCCATCATGATCAAGTACGGGATGGATTTCAAACAGAAGGCCTCCCTGCTGGACGTGGTGCAGCTTTCCCCGCTCAGCGAGGCTTACAAGAAAGATTTCGTGCTGCTGGCCAATGAGAGCCTCATCAAGGCCGTGGAATGCCGCATGGACAAGGACAAAACCGGTGTCGACCGCGCCATGCGTCAGGGCTACATCCTGACCGCGTATTTCTACGACCAGCTGCCGGTTTTCGAAAAACAGGACCAAAGCATGCGCTTCTATGCGCAGGAGCTGGCCAACGACATCGATCTGAAGAAGGAGATCGCGCGCATCGCCACGGTTCGCTTCGACGCCGCGCCTTTGCAGCGCCTGGGTAAGCAGGTGACAGTGGCCGGCCCCGAGCTCACGCCCTCCGCGAAGACGAACGAGCAGGCGGAAGATCTGTACTCGAACAAGAAACTGGAGCCGGCGCGGGATCTGTTTCTGAAGTCTCTGGAGCAGCGCGGCAGTTCCGAAGAGCACGCACAGGCGTGGTATGGGCTGGCCCGCATCGCTCTGCAGCAGAACCAGCCGGACGCGGCGGTGAAACTTTTTGAAAAGACGCTGGGCGCCTCGCCCGATGCGTTCACAAAGGCGTGGAGTCTGGTTTACCTCGCACGTCTATCGAAAGCCGCCGGCGACCCGGCGAGGGCGGCAACGTTGTACAGGGAGGCGCTGGCGGTCCCCGGCGCGTCCGAGCGTGCTATCGAGGCGGCGCGCAAAGAATCACAAAATATTCCGACCAATCAGGAGACACCGAAATGAGGCGATTCGCCACACTCACATTAGTATTGTTCGCCGGCACGCTGGCGTTCGCACAGGCCCCGATTACGCCGCCCAAGCCGGCGAAAAAGATATCGCGGAAAGAAGCCGAAGCCTATAACGCCATGGTTCAGGCAACGGATTCCGACTCGCGTATTAAATTGGCCAACGATCTGGTCACCAATTTTGCCGATACGCAATTCAAGGGCATGGCGCTGTTTATCGAGGCCGACGCGTATCTGCGCAAGGGCGATAACGATAAAGCCATTGTGTTCGCCGAGCAGTCTGTAGAGGCGGATCCCAAGAGTTACCAGGCGCTGGTTCTGCTGGCGAAAACCTACGCGGCTACCACCCACATCAACGATCTGGATAAACAGGAAAAGCTGACCAAGGCCGAGAAGTACGCGAACGACGCGCTCGAGATCCTGAAGACGGTCGACAAGCCGAATCCGAAAATGACCGATGCCGAATGGTCCACCGCGAAGGGCGACTTCGAAGGCCAATGCTATATGGCGCTGGGAATCGCCGCGGCCTTCCGAAATAAGGTGGACGATGCCACCGCGGACTTCCAGAAGGTCTCGGAGTTGGATGTGGAGCCGGCCGACCTGATTCGCTGCGCCCGCGTGCTGATCGATACGCATAAGCCCGACCAGGCGATTGTATGGCTCGATAAGGCCATCGCGAATCCGAACGCCAGCCCTCAGATCAAGAACATCGCCACCAACGACAAGGCTCGCGCCCAGTCGATGATCAAGAAGTAGGAGGGCGCCTCTTATACCCGGCAATGTCGTCGAACCTCGAGGAACTCGAGCAAGCCCTCGGTTACCGTTTTACCGATCGGGCTCTCCTGGTTCGCGCGCTGACGCATAGCTCCAGCGCCAATGAAGCGCAGCCCGGCGCGCTGCCTCAGCTTTCTTTGGGGCAAGACAACGAACGGCTCGAGTTCCTCGGCGACAGCGTTCTCGGCTGGCTGGTCAGCGAATGGCTTTTCGGCCGCTACCGCGATTTCAACGAGGGGCAGCTTTCCCTGCTCAAGAACCATCTGGTCAGCGCCACGCACCTGCTGGCTGCGTCGCATCGTCTGGAATTGGGCCGCTATCTGCATCTCGGCCGCGGCGAAGAAACGGCGGGCGGCCGATCCAAACAGCGCCTGCTGGTGAACGCCTTTGAAGCGGTGCTCGCGGCCGTCTATCTGGACGGCGGAGCCGAAGCCGCGCGCGGTATCCTGCTCAGGCACGCCATGCCCGACGAGGAAGAACTGGCGCAACTGGCCGGCGCCGGACCACCCCACGACTTTCGCGCCGAGCTCGAAAGACTTTCGCGGGATCGCAATCTGCCGCGTCCCCAGTATCAGCTGTTGGGTGAGGCCGGCCCCGGGCACGCCCGCACGTTCAGAGTGGAAGTGCGTATAGGTCGTGAGATCGCGGTGGCGGGCGAGGGACCTTCAAAGAAGGCGGCGGCTCACCACGCGGCCCAGGAAGTTTGCCGCATGCTGCGCGACACCCTTCCTGAACCGTGAAAAGCGCAGGCTGACTACTGCCGGAAATTGTTGTGCTTATCGCGATAAATCTGACGGCTCAGACGATTCTGCTCGCCGTTGATGCGCGCCCGCTCCCCGCCGGTCAGATGGCCGTTATGGTCCAGGCGATCAGTGCGGATCTGGCGATTGACCCTCGCCTCCCCGCGTTCGAGCGACGCTGTTTCATGAGCGGTTAACTGGCCGCTCTTCACGCCCTGCGCGATGCGGTCCTGTTGATTCTCACGGCGTTGATTGATAGTCTCGGCGCTGATAGACGGAATGCTTGCAGCGAGCAGCGCAGCCACAGGTAAAGTATTGATGATAAAGCGTTTCATATTAAGTACCTCCTGACTATTCAAACGCGTAATCGGGGCCGATGTCGCGCGTGTAACAATTAAAATCCCGTCATGAAGAAGCGCTTCCTCACCGCCATGGCAGCCTACGCGGTGCTCGTGATCGTTGCCTTATTGACCTGCCACGGAAGGGTCCTGCAGATCATCCTCATCGTTCTGGCCTTACTGGCCGTCAAGACTTGGATCGCGTGGAAAGCGGGCTGGTGAGCGGTTCTGTTCCGTAATGAAACGTTGTCCCTTCCCAGCATGCCGAAGTGATACCACCGGGCTAAAGCCATCGCGGCCCAAGTCGATAAGTCATTAGGAATGTGTGTGTCGATACGGAGGACCAGATGGCTACGGAGATGCATTTGAGGAGATCAGTCGGACATAACGCATGACTTCCAACGCCGCCGATTTTTCCGCCCTTTCCGCCAACCCCCACACCGAACGCGACCGGCTTGTCCTCGAATACCTGCCTCTGGTGCGAGCTATCGCCGTGCGTGTCTACGAGAATCTTCCCGTACACGTGGAACTCGACGATCTGGTGCATGCGGGCGTGCTGGGTTTGTTCGATGCGGCGACGAAATTCGATCAGGAAAAACAGGTCACGTTCAAAGGCTACGCCAAGCATCGGATTAAAGGCGCCATCCTCGACAGCCTGCGCGAGATGGACTGGGCCTCGCGCGATATGCGCAAACGTCATAAGAAGCTCGAAGAAATTACCCGCGAGTTGGCGGCGACCATGGAACGGCCCCCAACCGAAGAGGAGATCGCCGGCAAGATGGGGATGGATGTGGAGCGTTGGCGTCAGGTCGCCGTCGAACTGCAGATGGTGGGCCTGGTCTCGGCCAGCCGTGCGCCGGACGATGAAAATCAGTCCGTGCCGGAGTTTCCCGCCACCAACGAGCTGAATCCAGACGTGCTCACCTGCAGGCGTCAACTCCAGGACGTATTGCAGGCCGCCATCGCCGATCTTCCTCCGCGCTACCAGGCCGTAATCCAGCACTATTACGCCGGGGATAAGACGATGCGCGAGATCGGCGAGGAACTGAAGATCAATGAGAGCCGGGTGTCGCAAATTCACCGGGCGGCGCTCGAAAGGATGCAACTGAGTCTGCAGGCGGCCGGCGTTCACTCCACGGAGGCCATTCTCTGACGTGGGATAGACGCTTTCGTCTGTCCATGCGGTGCCA
Organism: Terriglobia bacterium; assembly: GCA_963719785.1. GTDB lineage: Bacteria > Acidobacteriota > Terriglobia > Bryobacterales > Bryobacteraceae > BOG-234. The sequence continues at coordinate 1,125,964 of CAVRCX010000004.1, read as the reverse complement.
GCCGCACTGGTGTGGTGTCTCTTAAGGTACTCAAGCGCAGAGCTGGCTGGGCGGGACGCGCTGCGAAAGCTGCGCCGCTTCAGGTTTCGTAAAACGCGGCTTGAGAGACACCGCACTATCCCAGCAAATCGAACAGGCTCTTCTGCATCTCGTCAACGACCTTCAGCGTTCCGATATTCGCCGAGAAATCCTCGCGAGCCTGGATCAAAGCGACGGCCTGAGTGGAGAGATCGACGCTGTCATTATTGTTATCCGAAACGGCGATCTTGCCAGCGATGGCGTTCACACGGCTCTCAGCCTGCTGAAGACCGCTCAACGCAGCGGTCGCGGCAATATCCATATGTGGCTTATCGACCGCGTTCCCGAAAATTCGAGGATAATCTTCTATCGAATCGTGTCGGCCAGAGAAAAGATCGGCAGGTAAAGCGCAATCAATACAAACGCCACAAACATCCCCATGAAGATCATGATGGCCGGCTCGATCAGCGAAAGAGCGGCGGTCATTTTCGTGTTGACGTCTTCCTCGTAAAACTCCGCCACACTGGTCAGCATGGCGGGCAGCGCGCCGGTCGATTCGCCCACTTCGATCATGTCGACCGAGAGCTCGGGAAAAATACCGCTGGCGGCCAGCGACGAAGAGAGCGACTGGCCTTCGCGCACGCTCTTGCCGGCCTTATCGAGAGTCTTGCGCAACAGCGGCGTGCCCAGCGAATCGGCTGCTGTTTCGAGGCCCTGCACCAGCGGAATACCGCCCGTGAGCAGCGTCCCCAGCACGCGCGAAAACTGCGCCACCTGGTATTTGATCCAGATATCGCCGAACAGCGGAACCTTAACTTTGACGCCGTCGATCTTCTCCCGCGCGCTCTCCTTGCGCGACCACCAGATGTAAAGGAAGATCAGCCCGAAAAGCGCACCCGCTCCGGTCAGCACGTAGTTTCGCGCCGTGGTGCCGATGGCGATCAGATACAGCGTAATGGTGGGCAGTTGCGCATTCATACTGTTGTAAAGCGTGGCGAAACTGGGCACCACGTAGGTCACCAGGAACACCATCAACAGCACCACCAGCACAATCAAAACGCTCGGATACATCAGCGAAACCAGCACTTTCTTGCGCACCGCGAGCGCCAGTTTCTGGTACGTGATGTAGCGCTCCAGCACCTCCACCAGACTGCCTGATTTTTCGCCCGCCATGATGGAAGTCACGTAGATTTTGGGGAAAATCCCCTGTGCCCGGAAGGCCTCCGAGAGCAGCGCGCCCTTGCGCACGTCTTCCCGCACCGCATTGACGTAGGGCGTCAGTTTGGCATCGGTCAGGCGCTCGGCCAGAAGGTCGAGAGATTTCAGAATCGGCAAGCCCGCGCGCACCAGCGTCACGAACTGCTGATTGAAGATAAGAAATTTTTCGAGATTCAGCTTACGCCGCCGCCCCGGGATGTTAATCTCGCCCGAGAGGCTGAGCCCGGCCTGCTTGGCCTTGACCGAATAGACGAGGAAACCCTGGCGGGTATAGCGCTCCCGGACATCCTGTTCCGAAGCGCCCTGCGCCACCTGATTGTGGACTTCTCCGCGCGCGTCGGCGTACTTCAGGACGAAATCGGACATTTACTTCTCCGCCTCCACCACCTCGACGCCCGGCGGCGCGTGGAACGTAAACAAATCGGGCGCAACCGTGGCGTTGAACTGCTGATTGGAAAAACTGAACTCGAGCTTCGACTGATCCTGGCCGGTCACGATCACGCGCCGGATCTCACCCATCGGTGTCGCGAGGAACTCGACCTTACTGTAAGCCAGGTTGGCGGATTTCGGCTCCGCCACGATCCACGTGTCGGCGCCTTCCGGCCGCATCTGAAACGACTTGAATTCCTTCGCGAAATCGAGTTTACCCAGCAGAAACGCCAGCGGCGCCCGCATATCCTCGGATTCCTTCAGCTTGCTCTTTTCGGCCCGGTGTTCATCTGGCGTATACAAATAGACTTCCTTGCCGTCGGAGAGGAAGAGCTTGCCCGGCGGCGCCGTATATTCCCAGCGCATGCGGCCGGGCTTTCGCAGATAGAGGACGCCGGAATCGTTCTGGACGGGCCGATGCAGACCCGCGTAAGTCTCTGAAAAATCGAGCCTAAGCGACTGTGCTCGGTTATAACGTGTCTCTACGCTTTTGAGCAAAGTGTCCAGATCGGCGTCGGCGCCCAAAACCGGCAGTGCCAAAAGGACACACCACAGCGGACGCCACAGCACGGAACGAGTCACAAATGGTTGACGCTGCAAGGCTGCCTCGCGTGTATCTTGATATCAGGGCAAGTGGCGACTTGCATTTTACGCAGCCCACTCACTCCCTCCGGCATCAAAAACGTTGAACGAGAGAATAGAGAAAGAGGACCGATCAGGATGGCGGATCAACCGAAAGAAGAGGCTAAGGCTCCGCAGCCCGAGGTTGCACCAAAGCCCCGGCGGCGTATGGGCCCCCTCGGCTGGATCATCCTGCTTGTCGTTCTGGTGGGAGCCGGCATCGGGGGCTCCATACTGTGGGGGTATCTCGAATCTTACGAGGATACGGACGACGCCCAGATCGACGGCGATATCTACGCCATCACCAGCCGCATTGCCGGCACCGTTAAAGCCGTATACGTCGAAGATAATCAGCAGGTGAAGGCGGGACAGTTGCTCGTGGAGCTCGATCCCCGGGATTACGATGTGTCCGTGGAACAGGCTAAGGCTGCCCTGAATGAATCGCGCTCCCAGGTGACGGCGGCGCAGCCGAATGTCCCCATTACCACCACCACGACCGGGACCTCGGTTTCGACCTACGCATCGGACATCGCCGCCGCACGCGCTCAGGTCGCCGGCGCGCAGAGAGATTACGAATCCGCCGTGGCGCAGGTTCGCCAGGCCGAGGCCGACAATGTGAAGGCACAGACTGATTTGGTTCGCTATAAGCAACTCGTCGCCAAAGACGAGATCAGCCAGCAACAGTACGATCAGGCCGAGGCGGCGGCAAAATCGCAGATGGCATTGGTGGACGCCCGCAAAGCCAGCGCGGAATCGGCCGCGCGCGCTATCGAAGCTGCGCAGGCCCGGCTCGAGGAATCGCTCACGAAGGAGGAGGATGCGCGCAAGACCCGTCCCCAGCAGATCGCTCTCCAGAATGCACTGGTGCGCGTGCGACAGGCCAACACGGTTCAGCAGCAGGCCGTCGTCGATCAGGCTCTGCTGAATCTGTCTTACACGAAAATTGTGGCCCCCATCGACGGCATCGTCGACAAGAAGAATGCCGAACCCGGCCAGCAGGTCTCACCGGGCCAGCAATTGCTGGTCGATGTTCCGCTCAATAACCTTTGGGTCACGGCCAATTTCAAGGAAACCCAGCTTAAGAAAATGCAGCCCAATCAGCGCGTCACCATTCATGTGGACGCGTATGATCGCAACTATGATGGATACGTGGAGAGCGTGGCCGGAGCCAGCGGTGCCCGCTTCAGTCTGCTCCCGCCGGAAAACGCCACCGGCAATTACGTCAAGGTGGTGCAGCGCGTGCCCGTGCGCATTCGCTTCAAGGAAGGGCAGGATCCGGAGCACCGCCTGCGCCCGGGTATGAGCGTAGAGCCCAAGGTCTGGATCAAGTAGGGCAGGTCCCCGTCAACCCTCCAGGCATCCTTTAGCGTATTGATAGCACTTTCCAACCTCCGTCACCGGATCCGAACCCGCCGGAATCGGATATTCCAGCTCAATGTTGGCCGGAATCGGGTACCTGTCCTTACTCAAAAGCAACAGCACCTCTTTGATAGGGGTGTCACCCGTTCCCCAAGGCACATTAGGACCATGATCCTTCTTCCGGTCTTTCAAATGGAGGTTAGTAATCCGCGCGTGGTGTTTCTGAATAAACGGAATCGGATCGTACCCCGCCGCCGTAAAATGCCCGATATCCAGATTCACCCCGATATACTTGCTCAGCGACATGATGAACTCAAACGTCTCCGGCTTGGCGAACTGCTCCGGATCGGACGTATTATCGTGCCCATGGCCGGCCCAAACGATCTTATGCTTGTCCGCAAACGGGGCCACGCGCTTAGCGAAAGTGACCGTGGCGCTGCATGAAATCGCCTTGACCTTCATCGCCCTCGCCATGGCAAACGCATACTCGATCTCCTCGTCCGCCATATTGACGTTCATGTTGTAGCAGAGGATGGTAAGCGCCACCCCGGCATCGGTGCACTGCTTCCTGACGCCCTCCCAGGTAGCAGGCGTAGCCGCCGAGCGCCAGTCCTTAAGCGCCTTCTGCTGAGCCTCCCGAGCCGCGATCTGCTCGGGCGATAAAGGAGCGCGTCCCCGGCCCCCACCCCCCTGCGGGACCGACGGAGCCCCCGCCATAGCCTCCGCATCTCCCGACATCAGCTCCACCTCACTCAGGCCGATCTTCGCCATATCCGGGATAATTTCCGCCTTCGGCACACCCTGCCGAAAACTATAGGTGATGGCCCCGATCTGCACGCCCTTGATCTTTGAATTGGGAGCCGCCAACGCCAGCAAAGCCAGTCGCCCAAAATCGCGCCGTGTATAAATCATGTCGCTGAAATTCTATACCATGCAGTGCCTGGTGGGGCAGATTTCCGATCTGCCCGCCGCATGTGGAATAGGCGCTTTCGCCTGTTCACCGGGACCAGGAGCGGCAACGTACTGCGCGGGTCAGACGGACGCTCCTCCCGCCCCTGGTCCCGCTGGCGTGTTTTCAACGTTGCCCTGCACTAAACTTGAAGTCGAATGTCCCAAGCCCGAATTTCACCAAGCTTAGATCGTTACGTAACCGAGAACCAGCCGCGCTTCCTCGAAGAACTGAAGGAGCTGCTGCGCATCCCCAGCATCTCCACCCTCCCCGAGCACAATAAAGATACCCACCGCGCCGCCGAGTACGTAGCCGCCAAACTCCGCGACGCCGGCCTCGAAAACGTCGAAATCATCGAAACCGAGCGCCATCCCCTCGTCTACGCCGACTGGCTGCACGCCCCCGGCAAACCGACCGTCCTCTGCTATGGCCACTTCGACGTCCAGCCGCCCGACCCCCTCGACCTCTGGGAAACCCCGCCCTTCGAACCCTCCGAGCGCAACGGCAATCTCTATGCCCGCGGTTCGGCCGACGACAAAGGCCAGATGTATTCCCACATCAAAGCCGTCGAAGCCCTGCACGCCGTCCACGGCAAACCCCCGCTGAATCTGAAATTCCTCATCGAAGGCGAAGAAGAAGTCGGCGGACTCTCCGTAGCCGAGTACGTAGCTAAAAATCCGGCGAAGCTGAAAGCCGACGTAGCGCTTGTCTCCGATACCGAAATGTACGCCCCCGGCCTGCCCACTCTGAACATCGGGCTGCGCGGCCTGGTCTATCTCGAGATCGAGGCCAAAGGGCCCGCGCGCGATCTCCACTCCGGGCTCTACGGAGGCGCCGCCCCCAACGCCGTCTTCGGCCTCATCGAACTGCTGTCGAAGGGCAAGGACGCTAACGGCCACATCCTCATCCCCGGCATCTACGACGACGTCGAAGCGCCTTCGGCCGAAGAAAAGGAAAGCTGGACGCACCTCCCCTTCGACGAGAAAGAATATCTGGCCTCGGAGGTCGGTTCAACCCAACTGACGGGAGAAAAGGAGTTCTCGGTCTTCGAAAGAACCTGGGCCAGGCCGACCTTCGAAGTCCACGGCATAGCCGGAGGCTTCACCGGAGCCGGCGCCAAAACCGTGATCCCCGCCAAGGCAGTCGCGAAGGTAAGCATTCGCCTGGTGCCGAAGCAGGATCCCGATAAGATCCTCGCCGCCGTAAAACAATGGGTAGCCGACAACACGCCCGCCGGCATTCAATGCGAAGTGCGTGTGCTCAGTTCCAGCCCCGGCCTGATGGTAAATCCCGATCATCCGGCTATCCGGGTCGCGGCCCAGGCCTTCAGCGAAGTCTTCGGCAAGCCAACCGTCTTCACGCGCTCCGGTGGCTCCATCCCCATCGTAGGCGACTTCGCCACCCATCTGGGCATCCCCACGATCCTGATGGGCTTCGGGCTCCCCGACGATGGCCTCCATTCCCCCAACGAAAAATACAACATCCAAAACTACTACGATGGAATCCGAACCCTGGCCCACTTCTTCGAGCAATACGGAAAAGAATAGCTCGGCTACCTCTTATACTTGAAATCCCCACGGCTGAAATACTTCTCCAGCCATACATAGCAGCAACTGAAGAAATACCGGCTCCCCATCTCTTTCAATTTCAGCTTCGCCACGCCGCTGCGGCGATTGCGCCAGGTGATGGGGACGACGGTCCAGCTGTATCCTCGGACAATCGCCTTCAGCGGCAGTTCCACCGTGAGGTTGAAGTGCGGCGAGATCAGCGGGCGGCAGCCTTCAATTACCCGGCGGCGGTAAGCTTTGAAGGCGTTTGTGGTGTCGTTCAGCGAAATATTAAACACCACGCGGATGAGGCTGTTGACGATGCGGTTGAGGATCAGCTTGATAAGCGGATAGTCGATCGTGCCGCCGCCGCGGACAAAGCGGCTGCCGAAGACGCAGTCGTAACCTTTGTTGAGGGTCTGGAAGTAGGTCACGACGTCGCGGCAATCGTCGGATTCGTCGGCCATCATGATGACCACCGCGTCGCCCTGCATCACGTCAAGGCCACAGATGATGGCGCGTCCAAACCCATGGGCTCCGCTATTCTGCACCGGATGCAACTCGGGAATGCGCTGGCAGAGCTCGGTCAGGATCTGCCAGGTGGAGTCGGAACTGCCGTCGTCGACCACCACGATTTCATGCGGCACGTGATGGATGCCGAGCTCCAGATGCAGGTGCTCGACCGTCGAGCGGATACAGCCCTCTTCATCGCGCGCCGGGATCACGATGGAGATGCACTGGAGCGGATCGGGGGCGGTAACTTCGGCTGGCGCGAGTTCGGTGGCCATCAGGCGCCCGCCATGTTCAGCCAGTCGGGATGAGCGTCGACGTGAGCGGCGATCTCGTCAAGGATTTTCGGCAGGCTCATCTCCGGCGTCCAATGGAAAGCCTCACGGGCGCGAGCGGAATCGAGCACCACCCAGGGGACGTCGAAGGCACGGGTGGCGGAGTGGCTCCCCACGTCATGCTTGCCGAAGCGATCGTCGCACCAGGCAGTGAGTTGCGCGAGCGACATGGCGTTATCGCGGCCTCCGGCAATATGAAAGATGCTGCCCGGCCTGACACCACCGGGATTGGTCATTTGGCGGATGACGACAGTCGCGAGATCGCGCGGATGGAGGGCGTCGCGGACCTGCAGGCCGCGGCCTCCAAACCCGAAGAAGCCCAGTTTGCGGCGCCGTGCATGGGCGTGCAGCCAAAAGCTGAAGATGCCCTGCTCGGCGGTACCGAACTGCCCGGCGCCGGCGAGGACTCCGCAGCGATTCACCCACACCGGAAAATTATAGGTGTAGCCGTACTCGATCGCCATCGCTTCCGACGCAAGCTTGGTCGCGCCATAGAGGGAGATGGGAGCGGCGGTGGAGAAGTCCTCGGTCATGCCCAGCGCGGAGACTCCGCAGGGTGCAGGCCTGGCGTGGTCGAAGACCAATGCGTCGGGTGTTTCCCTGAGTGGGATCAACTGCATCTGCGGGATGGAATAGACGCGGCTGGTACTCAGCAGAATGACGCCGGCTTTGCGGGCTTTGGCGTACTCCAGGATATTGATGGTGCCGAAAAGGTTGTGTTCCACGGCCTGGCGGCTGCTGGTGCGTCCGTCGGCGCCGATGAGCACGCTGGGATTGGCGGCGGCGTCGATCACCCAGTCGGCGTCTGGGAGCTGGTCGAAGTCGCTGGCACAACGGACGTCGCCGTGGAAGAGATTGACGCCGAGACGGCGGAGTTCGAGGCGATTCGTTTCGCTGCCCGGCCGCACGAAATTGTCAATACCGCAGACTTGAGTGTTTTCCCGCTCGGTGAGCACCCGCGCGAGAGTGCTGCCGACAAAGCCACAGATCCCGGTGATCAGAACTTTCATGCGTGCGCGATGGCAGTTCGTGTGCGCCATCCGTCTGCAATTTCTTCGAAGATCTGTTTCAGCGAGCGGGTGAGCGACCAGCCTGGATAGTGGCTGCGCATCTTGCGCAGATCGCTGTAGTAGCAGATGTGGTCGCCAATGCGGTTCTGATCCGCATACTTATAACGCTGCGGAACGCCGGTTGCGGCTTCCACCATCTGGAAGGCTTCGAGGATGGAGCAGGAATTATCCTTGCCGCCGCCCAGATTATAGACTTCCGCAACGCGGGGCTTCGCGATGAACTCAAGAATGAAGCCGCAGACGTCCACCGAGTGGATGTTATCGCGTACCTGTTTGCCTTTGTAGCCGAAGACCGTATATTCCTTCTGCTCCAGGTTGCATTTGACGAGATAGCTCAGGAAGCCGTGAAGCTCGACGCCGGAGTGGCTGGGCCCGGTGAGACAGCCGCCGCGGAGGCAACAGGTGGGCATGTTGAAGTAACGTCCATACTCCTGGACCATCACGTCAGCCGCGACTTTGGAAGCGCCGAAGAGCGAATGCTTGGACTGGTCTATCGAGAACGATTCGGGAATGCCGTGTTCGTATTGGGGATCTTCGTAGTCCCAGCGCGTGTCGAGTTCGCGGAGGCGGATTAAATTGGGCGCGTCGCCGTAGACCTTATTAGTCGAGAGATAGACGAAGGGAGACTCAGGACAGGCCTGGCGCGTCGCTTCGAGCAGGTTGAGCGTCCCGACCGCATTGGTATCGAAATCGGCGAAAGGAATTTTAGCGGCAAGATCGTGAGAGGGTTGAGCGGCGGCGTGGACGATGTAGTCGGGGCGCAGGGTGCGGATCAGTTCGAGGACGCCGGCCCGATCCCGGATGTCGATGGAGTGATGGGTATAGGTCCTGAGCGTAGTGGCGAGGCGCTTCTGATTCCAGGACGTATCGCCGTCGGGCCCGAAGAACTCGCGGCGCTGGTTGTTGTCGAGGCCATGAACCGAGAATCCGCGCTGGTCAAACGCCAGCGAGACTTCCGATCCGATCAGGCCGGCCGATCCGGTAATCAGAACCTTTTGTTGTGATTGCGACATGATTGAGCAACACGTGGGGCACCGTAAAACGGCCATGGTAGCACCACCCCACACGAAGCGCCTGTATGCTTTAGCTAAAACTCTCGCCCTCCGGCCGGGCGAAAGCTCTTCGGCATCTCTATTTGGGAATCGCTTCCTGCCGCAGTTTGCTGCTCTGGTTTTCCGTTGTTTTCAGCATTATCTTGAAATGAAACGGATTCGGTTTCAGGATGGACAATTCTCGTGTCGGCCGCCGTATGCTGCTGCTACAATGTTCCCTGCGGGTCGTAAGACCCCAAGCCTGGGATCGCTGGCTCAGGACTATTGCCTCTCTCACCAGCCAGGTGAAGCCATGACAATTTGGATCCCAACGGTTGCGGCTGCGGCCGACATCGTCTTTTTCCCGGTGGCTGCGGCTATCGTGGTCATCGGGTTGCAGCGCTCGGCTTTGTCTGTTCGGGAAAAACGGCTGTTTACCGCGGCGGCGGTTTTTTCGTTTTTGGCAAAGGTCGCGCTGGGCAGCGTGGGCCATAACTACGACCTCGATACGTGGCGATTGTTCAGCGACATACTCGCACAGGGCAAGAACCTCTACAGCGACACGGACCTCTACCGATATGGTCCGATATGGGCCTGGATCGTATCCGGGTTTGGGCGTCTTACCGGCCCGGGCGGCGGCGAACTGTTTCATATGCAGATTTCCGCTTTCCTCGCTGTCATCGACGTGCTGACGGCGATGATCATCGCGCGTACCTATTCCTGGACCGGCGCCATGGTGCTGCTGCTTTCTCCGGTCAGCCTGCTGATCTCGGGGTTCCATACGCAGTTGGAAAACGTGGCGGTTCTGGTGGGCTTGGTGGCCTGGCTTTTGATCCGCGAGGGCAAAGGAAAACTTTCCTCCCTCCTCGGGTCATCCGTCTGTCTCGGGGTTTCGCTCGTGGCCAAACACGTACTGTTCCTGTTCCCCATATGGATGCTGTTCTGGAAACCGTTGGGAAAGCTGCGCTACCGCCTTCTGTATCCGGTGATTGCGTATGCCATATTCTTCGGCAGCTTTCTACCGTGGTGGGGAGACCCTGCCTCGCGTGCGGGTATGCTGAAAAATGTCTTCGCCTACAGGAGTTCATTAGGATTGTCATGGACGGGAAACGTGGCCGGCCTGTTCATGCCCATCCAGATGCAGGTCCATGCGGCGCAGTCGAACTTCGGTGTGTTGGATCGGTATCTGCATCGCATCCCGGGAGGCAGCGTCGATCGGCTCTGGATGGCGTTGCTGGTGATAGCAGGCGCGGTTCTGGCGCGGAAACCGGGGAAGGATCTTTATCTCTTTTACCTGATGATTTTGTTTGCCTCTTCGCCGAGTGTTGCTCCCCAATACGTGATCGTTCCGATGATTGCCGCCGCGATATTTTATGGCTATCCGGAGAGTTGGGGGTATATCGCTGCCGCCACACTCGGCAACTTCTTAGCCAGGAGCAATATCGGCGGCTTTCTGTTCGATGCCATTTCACATTCGGGTGTGATGCTCGTCCGAGGGCGCCCGTACAACCTATCCGATCTGTCGGACGTCTCCATAAGCCCGTTTTTCCTTATCGCAAGCCAGTTCTGCATTGGTGTCCTGGCATGCAGACTATGGCGTCCGGTGAGCGCCCCTTCTACTGCGGCGATTCCAACCTCCTGGTCTCAGATACGTCGAGCGGCGGCTCTGGTTGCGGTTGGAGGGCTTCCTCTGCTGATCATGGTGGTGAGGAAGACGATGGCATACGGTTCCCTGGCAAGTCGATAAGCCGGTTTGCCGTTCGTCGTCACACCCATGCGCGCTCCACCTTGGTCCGCGACGGAGTGTTATCCGTCGCCTGAAACTGCCGAGGGATATCTCTGGCGAGCGCCTGGTCGAAACCCTTTGCCGCGAATGGCACCGTCACACCAGCCTGATCCATCGATACGACAGTGTTACAGTGTGAGTTTTAGTTCAAATCGTGGGTGCCACCGAGCTCCCGGGAGTATGGAATCGTTTTGCGTCGGATCGTAAGGCAAATTATTCTTTCCTCGATCGTTTGTACGTGCATGCGCGCGACCGACACCTTCCCTTCCGTCACGGCCACCGTAGCCATGGAAGAGGAGCCGCTGCCGGTTCTTGCGGACCATGCCATTTCGCGCGCGATTTTGGACGCGGAACTCAGTGCCGCCCGCCGCATCCGGATGCTGGCAGGCTGCAAAGTGGCGCCGCTTCCCGAGATCGAGGACCCCGAAGCCCTGACATTCGAGAACAACGCCGAATCCGTCCCCGCCGACGTCGAGGGCCTAATGACGGACACGGCTCAGGCGTTAGACGTTTTCCGGGACCTCGTGACCTCGTCAGGCGGGACATTTGAGCTGAAATCCGCTTACCGGCCGCCAGCCTATCAGGCCCATCTCCACGATGTCTGGGTCAAGTGGATGAAGGAACTCCGCAACAACCGGACCGCCGGCTGCCAGGCGCTGCGCGAGGAAGTGGGGGCCGAATTCAGGCGCCATCAACTGCTCGCCAGACAGCAACCGGTCCCGGCTTCCGACCATGAGATCGGACTCGCTTTTGATGCGGCTGTCGCCATGCCCCGTGGCGCCCGCCTGAATCGAAAGCGCGTCACCGTTGATAAGCTCGCGGCCCTCGCCGGCATCAGGCGACCGAACAGCCGCCGTGATCCGGTCCACTTCACTTTGCTTCCGCAACATCTTGCTGCAGGCCACTAGCCGCGCCCAAACCACACTTTCAGTCGAATGCGGCGCGGGCCTTCGCGACAGATCACAGGTGATCTCCGCGACCGCCGTTTCGGACGGCAAGGGGGCCTGATCTGCGAACTGGCGACGGCACATGCCGGTTTCGCGGCCTGGAGATTGGTTGTAGTATGAACGTTGGTTACAAAAAGAAGAGATGTTGGAGCGCCGATGAGAACCATTACGTTATGCCTTTTTCTGGTTTCAGCAGGGCAGATATTTTGCCAACCGAACCCTTATGACGCCAACGATCAATGGGCGCAGCTCCCGGCCGGGAGAAAGTGGGGATCGGCCAGCGCGATCGCTATCGACCGCCGGACGGGAAATATCTGGGTCGCCGATCGGTGTGGCGCCAATTCCTGCGCCGCCAGCACCGACAACCCGATTTTCGAATTCGACCCGTCCGGGAAGTTGCTCAAAAACTTCGGCGCGGGGATGTTTGCGACGCCTCATGGCATGTACGTCGACAAAGACGGAAACCTTTGGGTTACCGACCAGGTGGCCAGAGACGGAAAAGGCAACCAGGTTACCAAGTTCAGCCCGGACGGTAAGGTTTTAATGACGCTCGGCAAGGCAGGAGTAACCGGCGAGGGTCCGGACACTTTCAACAGCCCCTCCGCCGTCATCGTCGCGCCCAACGGAGACATCTTCGTCGCTGATGGACACGGGGGAAACACGAACGCCCGGGTCGTAAAGTTTTCGGGTACCGGGAAGTTCATCAAAGCCTGGGGAAAGAAAGGCACCGGCCCCGGCGAGTTCGACACTCCTCATGCGCTTGCTTTCGATTCCAAAGGGCGCCTGTTCGTAGGCGACCGCGCCAATCGCCGGATTCAGATCTTCGACCAGGACGGGAACTTTCTGGAACAGTGGAAGCAATTCGGCGGCCCAAGCGGGATTTTCATCGACTCCAGGGGCATGATTTATACGGCCGATTCGCAGTCGAACCAAAAGAACAATCCAGGCTTTACTCGCGGCATCCGCATTGGCAGGATCAAGGACGGCAAGGTTACTGCGTTCATTCCGGATACTATGCCGACTCCGGAAAGCGACGATCATTATGCCAACAGCAGCGCGTTACCGATGTCGGACACCAGCGGCCCGGAGGGCGTGGTCGCGGATGCCAAAGGCAATATCTACGCAGCGGTGGTCGGGCAGCAGAAACTCATCAAATACGTGCCTGCAAAGCATTAGAGAATAGCGCCGATTCAAGGCAGCCTCGGGTTGCGCGTGCGTCAAATTGGGGTGGAGGTTGGGGCGGCTTAAACCGCTCGCTTTTCGCGACATGAAGCGTCGCCTTGAATCCGCCGGTTTGAAGAGGTCGGGCCAGAGAGGAAGTCACGTGAAGTGCGCGCGCCTGTCACCTGAGGGCACCGGCACAGCGATCATGCCGCACCGCCGTGAAGTACCGGTCTGGACCCTGCGAAGCATTCTCAATCATGCGCACATCAATCCCGTCGGCACGCAGTTGCTTGCCGGACATGCAGCCCCACCATCCCAAAGACACCGCGTCCGGTACATCACGCCCGCAAACGGCACGTTACCGAAAATAAGAGCGTATACCCTCGCCGTGATAGAGAATCGGGGCTCCTGAAATCGCCGATTTCCTATGAGACTTCTCTCCTTGTTATAGTGCCAGGCAATCCCCGCGCGGTCATTCCTTCGAAAACCTGCCGCTCTATACCACTGAATCTGATGGACCACCACAAATTAATCACGTCTTTTTTGAACGTTTGATCAGGTGAATGCAGTCCCTGATTCCGAAGTGCCAACACCGTTCGCAACTACTTAGGGGTATGGGCTCCTTCGGGCCGCTTCGGGGACGCCCAACCGGTCTCTTCAGCGCGATCTCGGAGGCGATACGTTCCAGCCGGCGCAGTAGTTTTCTGGCGGTGCGTTCGGGATGAAGCCGATCAAAGTGGTCGCCGCCGCGTTCCTGATATTCGGTCCCATTGCGGATGATCGACCACGCAATCGCCAGAATCCGGTGCGCGACGGCGACCGCGGCTTTCTTCATGCCTCGCCGATGCGCGACCCGGTTGAACACAGCGGCGAGAAAGCAATCCCGCGTACGTGCTGCCGCCCATGCACTCTGCACCAGAATGCGGCGCACGTAGCGGTCACCCTTACGCGTACGGCCGGAGAACCGCTTCCCGGCGCTTTGCGCATTGCCGGGGCATAAACCCGCCCAACTGGCTGCGTGAGCTGCGCTCGGGAACTGGGTCATATCGGTACCAAGTTCAGCGATCAGCACACGAGCCGTCGTTATCTCAACGCCGGGTATCGTGCAGAGCCGGCGCAGCAGATCCTCGTGCTCCGCAGTTTGCTCACAGAGCCGGGCATCGATGTCTGCCAGTTCCGCGTCGAGCGATTCCAGCTTCTTCAATAATCGGGACAGCAGCCAGCGGAAGTGTTCGTCGGGCCGCCCATCCAGGGCCAAAATCAGCTGCGGAATCTTCTCCTTCAATCTCCCCAGCGCCAGTTTCGCCAACTGCTCCGGCTGCTGGGACTCGGCTGCGAGTCGATTCAGAATCGCCCGCCCACTCTTACACGTGATCTTTTTCGCCACCGAACCAAGCTTGATATTGACCGTCTCCAGCAGCCGCCCGATCCGGTTGATGACGCGGTTGCGGTCCTGCTGAATATGCACCCGCATGCGCGTCAGCTCCCGCATCTGGCGGACCGGTCGTGGCGGAACGAAGCTCGCTCTGAGCAGGCCGTATTGCAGATACTCGGCGATGCGGCGCGCGTCGATGCGATCTGTCTTTTGCCCCTGCAGGGCGCGTACGTTGGCCGGATTCACCAGCGTCATTTCCACTTTGTACTTGCCACTTTCCAGCACATTCCAGACCGGTATCCAATACACGCCGGTGGATTCCATGGCGACCTGTTTGACCTTGCGCTCTTTCAGCCACTGCCGAAGCCGCTCCAAATCCTGGGTGAAGGTGCCGAAGACGGCTTCTTCGGTCTCCACTTTGCTGTTGCCGCGCACACGGCGACGGACGCAGACGCTGACGGACTCCTTGTGTATGTCCATGCCCGCACAGCAGCGATATAGTAATTTCATAACGCTCCTTCTGCCGCGAGCGCTGGACGCCTGGAAGAACCTTCGACTTTCCTTCACGTGCTCCCTGCCTCGCGGCAGAGGCGACAATCCGTTGTGCCGTGCACAACTGCATGCGGGCGCCCGGGCCACATTGACAATCGGACTCAGAGGCTCCAGACCGGAGACGGCCTCTTTTTGCTCCCGGCAAACACAGATTAACCTTTGGCTGAGACCGTTTTCATCCCCCGTTGCGCCAACCCGCCGTGGGCCATTGACAGAAATCTGCAAAGTATTTTCGCCTGGCTAACTGCCGCCGAATCAACAAATGAGCCCAGCCATCCGCCCATTCCCGGTGAAGCTGCGCACGCACCGATGCAAGTATGAGGTCAGGCATGAAGCTCTCGAACCAACTCTCCATCAGGAATAAACAGCCTTCCTACGCTCTTGCGAGAGTGCCGCTCGGGAAAATAAAGTATGTTATTTGCGGAACGAACCCAGCAACCTGCTCAAAACAAAGGGGAGGTCATCCGACGACCCCGCCACCCAACCACTTCCGGTGCGCACCCGATCTCAAAATACGCCAATGCCGAACAGACCTGGATTTCTCAATGTTTTTGGGGTTTCGACCCCGCAACCCTGCACTTTGGCAGGGGCCAACACCCCCTCAAACCCTCTAGTCTTAAGGATGGGTCCCATGGTGCACATTCGCGCAATCCTCTTAGTCCTCGCCGCCCTGCCCGTCGCCAGCGCCGCCACTCCACCCCTCGATCACCAGTTCGAGCAAACCGTGCGCCCCTTCGTCGCCAAATACTGCGTCGGCTGCCACAGTGGCGCCAACCCCGCCGCCCAGTTCGATCTCAAACAATACTCCACCATGGAAACGGTCACGCGGGATTATCCCCGCTGGGCGCTGGTCATGCAAAGGTTGACGGCCAGGGAGATGCCCCCCAAACCCGTGCCGCCTCCACCCGCCGAAGCCCGCCAGCAGGTGATCGACTGGATTCAGGCCGTCCGCGCCGCAGAGGTCCGCAGGAACGCCGGCGATCCCGGTCTCGTTCTCGCGCGGCGCCTGAGTAACGCCGAATACAACTACACCATCCGCGATCTCACTGGCCAGGATATCCAGCCTACCCGCGAATTTCCCGTCGACCCCGCCAATCCCGAGGGCTTCGACAACTCCGGCGAGTCGCTCACCATGTCGTCGGCGCTGCTCAACAAGTACCTCCAGGCCGCCCGCGGCGTTGCCGATCACATGGTCCTGACCCCCGATGGAATCGACTTCGCCCCTTATCCCATGCTGGTCGAGACGGATCGCGAGAAGTATGCCATCCAGCGCATCGTAAACTTCTACTTCCGCCAGCCCACCGATTACGCCGACTACTTCCAGGCCGCCTGGCGATTCCAATACCGCGCCGCCCTCGGGAAGCCCAACGTCACACTGGCCGCCATCGCCGCCGAGACGAAGGTAAGCCCGAAATATCTGCCCCTGATCTGGCAGATTCTCGTGGATATGGATAAAGATGCAGTGGGCCCCATCGCCAGGCTCCGCACCATGTTCCGCGAACTGCCTGCCCCAGCCAGCAACCAGGCGCCGGACAGTTTACGTACTAAGTGCATCGAAATGCGCAATTTCGTAATCCGCATTCGCCAGGACGCCATGATGCAGTACGCCGCTCCGGCGGTGCCCGGCATTCGTGCCACCTCGCAGCCCTTGATGG
Organism: Terriglobia bacterium; assembly: GCA_963719785.1. GTDB lineage: Bacteria > Acidobacteriota > Terriglobia > Bryobacterales > Bryobacteraceae > BOG-234. Next base: position 1,109,398 of record CAVRCX010000004.1, on the reverse strand, counting down.
CGTGGAAGCTCCAGGCATTCGCCACGCACCGCCGGGATTTCGACCGCAACGCACTGCGCAACGATACCGATCCGCCTCTCGTCGCGCCCCCGATGCCGGGTTATCCGCGGCTCGAAGAGGAATCTGCCCCGCGCAATATCGCCCTGCAGCTCAGATCGCGCGCCGGCGATAAGGATCTGGTGGTACCCGCCGCCGAACGTGCCCGCTACGAGGCTGCCTTCGCGCGTTTCTGTTCCGTGTTTCCCGACGCCTTCTTCATCAGTGAGCGCGGTCGTTATTATCCGGACGACTCCGAGGATAAAGGACGACTGCTGAGCGCCGGCTTCCACAACGTGATGGGCTATTTCCGCGACGATATCCCGCTAACGGAACTGATCCTCGATGAAAAGGGCAAGAAAGAGCTGGATCGCCTGTGGGACGAATTCGACTTTATTGCCGATTACACCACCCGCACGTGGATCCAATTCTTCCTCAATCAGAGTGGGCAGATTCTCGGCCAAAGCCACGAAAAGGACATCCTGAAGCCCGGCGAAGGGATCACCGCCGGCCCGCGTGATTTTCGCCGTGCGCGACGCTTATCTGGCGAAAATTGCGCCCGCCAACAACGCCTTCGCCAACCAGTCGGCGCGCGACCATTTCGAGCGCGTCAATACCACCATCCGGGCTGTGGAAAAGATGCGGGCCGATGCCGAACCGCTGCACCTGCAGGCCCTGCTCCGGTTTGCAGCGCGGGCTTATCGCCGTCCGCTGTCGAAGGCGGAAAGTGACGATTTGCTCAGTTATTACCGGACGCTGCGGGAAAAGGACGGCCTGACCCACGAAGACGCCGTCCGCGATGTCATAGTGAGCGTGCTGATGGCGCCCGACTTCCTCTACCGGATCGACTTATGACGCACTTCCGCTTGGTGGCCTCCGCCCCAAAATTGGTCCAACCCCTTACTTTATCCTGGGTAACCTCATCCGTCAAATCCTGTATCATATCTATGAGTTTCTTCATGCATCTTCGAGCGCTTCCCGTCATGCTCGCCCTCGCCGCCCTGCCTGCGGCTAACGCGGCCACACCCAAGCTGGACCGGCAATTCGACCAAACCGTCCGGCCATTCGTCACCAAGTACTGCATCGGCATGCCACAGCGGCCAGAACCCAGCCGCCCAATTCGATCTCGAAATCCTACACCACCATGGATATGGTGACGAAGGATTATCCGCGTTGGGCGCTTGTAATGCAACGGCTTACGGCGAAAGAGATGCCGCCCAAGCCGGTGCCGCCACCGCCCGACGCCGATCGCCAGCACGTCATTGATTGGATTCAGGCCGTGCGCGCCGAAGAGGTGAAAAAGTCGGCGGGAGACCCCGGTCTGGTGCTGGCGCGGCGCCTCAGTAACGCCGAATACAACTACACTGTGCGCGACCTCACCGGCCAGGATCTGCAACCCACTAAGGAATTTCCCGTCGATCCGGCCAATCCCGCCGGTTTCGACAATTCGGGCGAGTCCTTAACCATGTCGTCCGCGCTGCTCAATAAGTACCTGCAGGCCGCGCGCAGTGTCGCCGATCACATGGTTCTCTCACCCGACGGCATCGATTTTGCGCCTTACCCGATGCTGGTTGAGACGGATCGCGAGAAGTACGCCATTCAGCGCATCCTCGCTTTCTATTACCGGCAGGATACCGACTATGCGGATTACTTCCAGGCCGCCTGGCGATACAAGCACCGTGCCGCGCTCGGCAAACCCAACGCCACCCTGGCCTCCATCGCCGCCGAATCGAAATTAAGCCAGAAGTATCTCCCCATGGTCTGGCAAATCCTGCAGGATAAGGACACCGTTGGTCCGGTCCTCAAGCTGCAGACGATGTTTGCCGCGCTGCCCGCTCCCAGTCAGGACGCGGCTCAGGCCGAAGCCCTTCGCGCCCAGTGCGTTGCAATGCGCGATTTCGTGGTGCGCATCCGCCAGCATACGGCTATGCAGTTTGCCGCCCCCATCGTGAAAGGTTTGCCCGGCGCATCGCAGCCCTTGCTGAACTGGAAGATGAAGGAGTACGCGGAGAACCGGCGCAAGAGCGATCCGAACGATCTTCGTAACGATACCGATCCGCCTCCGGTGGTTCCCGAAATTCCCAAAATGCCCGGCCTTCACCAGGACGGTGCCGCGCATTGGGCCCTCGTTTCGGCGAAAGCCCGTGCGGGCGATCCCGATCTGGTGGTTCCCGCAGCCGAGCGCCCCCGCTATGAGGCCGCCTTCTCGCGCCTCGCTTCGGTCTTTCCCGATGCTTTCTACATCACCGAGCGCGGCCGCTACTTCCCCGACGATTCCGAAGACAAAGGACGTCTCCTGAGCGCGGGCTATCACAGCGTGGTGGGCTATTTCCGCGACGATACGGCGCTCTCCGAACTGATCCTCGACGAGAAAGGTCAGAAGGAACTCGACCGGCTCTGGAACGAATTCGACTACATCGCCCACTTCACCGAGCGCACCTATACCCAGTACTACTTCAACGAGTGCGGTGAAATTCTGGGTCACGGCGCCGAGGCCTCCTGTGCGCGCCCGCCGGACCACGCCATTACCGATACTTCCGTCATCATGGGCCTGAAAGATGCCTACATCGCCAAGGCGACCGCGTCCGATAATCCCATCGCCGTGCTGGCCATCCGCGATCACTTCGACCGCATGAACGCCACTCTGCGGATGCTCGAAAAGGAGCGCGTCGATGCCGAGCCGAAACACCTCGAAGCGCTTCTCCGCTTTGTTGCCCGCGCCTATCGCCGCCCGCTGACCGAAGCCGAGCGCAACGATATGGTCGCCTACTACCACACGCTGCGCGAGAAGAACCAGCTGACCCATGAAGACGCCATTCGCGACTGCATCGCCAGCGTGCTGATGTCGCCCGATTTCCTCTATCGCATCGATTTGCAGAACAACGCTGGCATGTCTTCAGGAAATCTGATCCATACCGCGGCGCTCAAGGCTTCCACTAAAACCGCTGGCGGTACACAGGGCCAGCCCCTTTCGAGCTATGCGCTGGCCAGCCGGTTGAGTTATTTCCTCTGGTCCAGCATGCCCGACGACGAGTTGCTGAAACACGCCGCGGCAGGCGATCTGCAAAGACCTGAAGTTCTGCTGGCCCAGACGCGCCGCATGCTGAAAGACGAGCGTGTGCGTGGTATGGCTACCGAGTTTGGCGGCAACTGGCTCGATTTCCGCCGCTTCGAAACCATCAACTCGGTCGATCGCGACCGCTTCCCCACTTTTAATAACGATCTCCGCGAAGCCATGTTCCAGGAGCCGGTCCGCTATATCCAGGACGTGATCAACAATGATCGCTCCGTGCTCGACCTGCTGTATGGCAACTACACGTTCGTCAATCCCGTGCTCGCGAAACACTATGCGATGCCTGAGGTCAAAGGGGACAACGATACCTGGGTGCGCGTCGACGATGCCGATAAATATGGGCGCGGCGGTATCCTGCCCATGGCGGCCTTCCTGACCCAGAATGCGCCCGGCCTGCGCACCAGTCCCGTGAAGCGTGGATATTGGGTGGTGCGGCGCGTGCTCGGTGAGGTGATCCCGCCTCCGCCGCCCGTTGTGCCCGAATTGCCGCACGACGAAGCCAAGACAGATCTGCCGCTCCGCGAAGTGCTGGCCCAGCATCGTTCCAACCCCGTTTGCGCCGCCTGCCATCTGCGCTTTGACGTGGTCGGCATGGCGTTTGAAGGGTATGGGCCGGTCGGTGAGGCGCGGACCAAAGATTTGGCCGGACGTCCGGTCGATACCGCCACCACTTTCCCCGGCGGCAGTCAGGGCTCCGGATTCGAGGGCGTCAAAGCCTACATTCGCGAGCACCGCCAGAAGGACTTCGTGGATAACATCAGCCGCAAGCTGCTCGCCTACGGGCTGAATCGGTCGCTCCAGCTTTCCGATGAAGCGCTCATCGACAAGATGGAAACCCGCCTGGCCGCCAAAGAATATCGCTTCGACACGCTCGTCGAGACTATCGTTACCAGCCCGCAGTTTTTGAACAAACGAACTCCGGAGCCGAGCGCAACCGCCGACTCCCAGACCCCTCAGACAAGGAAGAGTGATTAAGATGTCGAAAAAGCTTTCCGCCGCTCGTGTGACTCGCCGCGCTATCCTTCGGGGCGTCGGCTGCTCCATGGCCTTGCCGTGGCTCCCTTCGCTCGACGCTTTCGCCGATACGCCGCCGGCGTCCGCTTTCCCCAAGCGCCTCGGAATCGTCTTCCTCGGCTGCGGCATTAACGAGAATCATTGGAGCGCCGAAGGCCAGGGCGCGGCCATGAAACTCAGCAAAACGCTCACGCCGCTTGAGCCGTTGAAGCAGAAGATCAATGTCATCGACGGCCTGTACGTCAAGGCGTTGACCGGCCAGGGCATTCACCCCGCGCAGACCGGAAGCCTGCTCTCCGGCGCGCACATTTCGAAAGGCGCCATCATCCACTCGGGCATCAGCTTCGATCAGATGATCGCCAATAAAGTGGGCGAAGACACCCCGCAATCGAGCATCGTGCTGGCTTGCGAGCAGCCTATGACGGGCTATCACGAGACCAACTTCTCCATGGCCTACAGCTCCCACATTTCGTGGCAGAGCCCGGATTCGCCGGTCCCCGTGGAAGTCTATCCCTCGCTCGCGTGGGACAACCTGTTCGATAACCGCGGCAGCCTGCTCAACCTCAGCATCCTCGACCGCGTGAAAGATCGTGCCCAGGACCTCACCAAAAAGATCAGCTCCACCGACAAGAGCAAGCTCGACGAATACCTCACCAGCGTCCGCGAAGTGGAGAAGCGCGTCGAGGGCATGCGCAAGAACAAAGACAACGCCGACGATGCGGCCAAGGGCAAAAACACCGTCGCCGCCGCCATGGCCCGGCCTGCCGATGGATTGCCTGAAGATCTGCGTGAGCACGCCAAACTGATGTGCGACATCATCGCCATCGCTTTCCAGACCAACAAGACCCGCGTGGCTTCTCTCATCATCTCGCGCGATCTTTCGGCGATGTATTACCCCTTCCTCGGAGTCAACGAAGGGCACCACGGAGCGTCGCATCACAACGATTCCGACGGCTACGAGCGCGTCGCGCAATGGCACGTCAGCCAGTACGCCTACCTCGCCTCCAAACTCGACGCCATGCAGGAAGGCGACGGCACCGTTCTCGACCATTCGTGCCTGATGTTCCTCTCCAATCTCTGGATCGGCCGCAAACACGATAACTTCAGACTGCCGCTGGTACTCACCGGTGGATTGAGCGGCACGCTTGAAACCGGCCGTACTCTCAACTATCTCGAAGAGGGCGAAGACAATCGCAAGATGTGCAGCTTGTACCTGTCGTTGATGGATCGTTTCGGCGTCAAGCTCGAACAGTTCGGCGATTCCACTACACGCCTCGAACGGCTGTAATTTCCGCGCCCGAAACGGCCCTCGGGATGCACTCCCTCAGGCCGGAGGGCGGAGATGACGTTTCTCGTTGATAAGTGTGAGCAGTGTTTCAAAACGTGTTTTGCCGGCGCACCGGGCGAGGCCCCGCCTCGTAATCTGATTGCGCGCGATGTGGTTTGTCCGGATGGCCGTCACCTGACCGGCCAGCGATGGAGCGTAGACGAACTGCGGCATCTGCTGGACACTGGAGCACCGGTATTCCACTGCGAGACGCACGCTTACAAGTGGAATCCGGATCCACGGGAATTGGAGAGTCTGCGGGAGCTCGTGAACGCCTTCGATGGCGGCGGTCTGCTGCCCTGAAAAGGCGCAGCAGCGCGCCAAATCACGCAGGCCCCACCATCCGGTGGGCCAGATTTCCGATCTGCCCTTCAGGCGATCTGCCTGACGAGATCGTCTAACTTAATAGCTGCGTCCGAGCGTTTGCCGCGATCAAACGATGGTGCGACCACCACCGCTTCCTCGTGATCTTCGAACCAGACGAGGAACGCCGACTTGTCCGCGCCCGTGAGGCGCTGCTGATTGATCCACGTATACCAGGCGCCCATATCGGCGTCGACCAGCGACCCTTGAGGATCGAGTTCGGGATTGCGCTGGGTCTCCGTCAGCAGCTCGTTCATCGGCTTCTCGCGCTGGCGGGGAGTGAAACGGGCCAGCAACGTGACCGGCTGGGCGCGTCGCAACGCTTCCCGCGCGGCCCACTGGACGAAGGTGGTAGCGAAGACCTGAGTCCCTGATCCCTCCGTGATGAGGCTGAGCTGGAAGCGATCAAGGACCGGATCCCGCCCCGCAGCCAGGCCGACTTCCTCCGGCCGCGTCAGCGCCAACGCGGTGCGCAAATGCTCCGGATCGAAGACAGGCGCTTCGTAGAGCTTTTGCATTCGGCTCTGCACCGCGGCGCGAACCGGCGACAGCGCAGCGTAAGAAACCAGTGCGAGCGGGCTTTGTGGATCCGTCGCGGCCGGCGCACCTCCGTCGATGTACCAGTGAGCGAATGGCTCGGGGTGCGCGGCCGCGCGCTTCGCTACTGCCTGAAGCAGCGTGCCCATGCCGTTCTCGTGTTTGACCTGGGTGAAGTAAGTCCCCAGCGGGCGCAGCTTGCGGAAGAGCCTGTAACGATTATTCGTCACACCCTGGCCTATGACGACAATTCCCAGGCGGTGCGTGGGTAAAGCGTCCTCACCACCCGACGCGCCGGATTTCTGCACGTATTCGACAGCAGCGGCGCTGAAGGCATCGATCTGATGCGTCTTCCACAAATGCGCCGATAGCTGTTCGGAAAAAATGCCCGGCGAATTAATCCAATCCGTTTTCTCCAGTTCGGGCGCCAGGGATAATTTGGTGAACGCGGCCATGGCAGCGGCAAACTGTTCGGGCGAGAGACTGGCAAGCCAGGCGAATTGCCGGTCCAGATCTTTGCGCTCGGCGGGAAACTTCCAATCGTAAACAATCAATTCCCGCAGCAACAGCGGGACGAACGCAAGCGGCGATTTTTGCAGCAGCTCGATCTGCGCCGTGGCGACGCGTTTGGCCTCCGGCGGATATGCCGCAAAGCTTTCCGGACTTAACTGGTTCGGAAGCATATCAGGCAATCTCCGCAATCGGTTTGCCCTGCGAAAAGCGGGCGTTGAAGCCCAGCAGTGAGCCGAGCGTTGGGATCAGATCGGTGGAATCGACAGCCCGGTCGACCACCGTGTTCTGGCGGATCCCCGGCCCCAGAACCATCATCCACGTAGTGCGTGAAAGCTGGTCGCCGGTGCGATGGTGCTGGAATCCGTTGCCGCCGGAATTGAGATCGGAATCGCGGCCGAAATCCGGCAGAATAAACATCGTGGTCTGGTTGGCGTATTCAGGCTCTTTCTGGATAGCCTGCCAGAGTTCGGCACAGAGCCGGTCGCAGCGCTGGATGCCGTCGATATAGAGAGAGAACGTGCCGGAATGTGCGATATCGATATCGTGCAACGTGACCCACAACAGACTCGGCGCCAGTTCGCGCATGAGGTGTTTGGCTACGTAGACGGACAGTTCGTCGGGACTGGCGAGGCTGCGCGCGTGGGTGGCGAAATCGTCGACAGAAAGCTTGAGCACATCCGCCATCTGATTGAGTTCGATCTGACGGCCCGCGAGGGTGGGGGCGTAGAGCGGCGTCTCATAGTTGTCGCGCAGCAGGTGCTGGTAGCGCTCGCCTTCAGAACTGGAAGAGAGGGCGGCAGTGAGCAGGCGCTTGGGGAGGATCACGCCGGCGCCCAGGCCAGGGCCGTAGGCTTTGTGTCCACTCTCGCCGATGCGAGCGAAACCGTTGCTGGGCGCGACCACCCATGCGTCGGTCGCCGGGCGCTTGAGATCTTTGCGGAAGTATTCGAAGACTGTGGGGTTATCGGGCGAGACCGCGGCGAAGTTATTGAACGTCTCATACACGCCGGTCACGATGCTCGCGGTGGCGACGTAGTGGCCGAGGATGCCCTTGTTCACGACCTGGGTGAAAAACGTGGCTTGAGGAATCAGTTCGTTGAGCAGGTGCGGAATGTTTTCCTGCCCGTCCGGCATGAACGTTTCGTCGTCGCGGGCGCCTCCGCCGAAGGTGACGACGACGGCTTTCTTACTGCGCGGCGCGACCATGCCGCGCAACGGAGCGGAGCCGAAGAGTGCCGCGGCCGCACCCGCCCCGGTAACGGAGCGCAAAAAGTTGCGTCGGTTCAGGGAAATGGCGTGCGCAATCTGGCGCGGATTGGCAGAATGTAAATTCACGGGACGATTCACAAAACGAAACCGTTTGTATTATGATACTGCGAATCGAGGCCCTCCGATGGTTCTGATTGAGATCGCGAAACAACCGGATGGCTCGGGAGTGCTTCGATGCAGGCGCGCGGACGGCTCCGTCACCTGGCAGAAGCAAACGAGACATGCAGCGCATTTCGCCGTGCACGATCTGACCCACTACGCGGTTGAGACGGTGCTGGGTTATCAGCGCGGGTTCTTTGGATTGATTGGCGAAGGCTGGGACGTAGAGGACACTACCGGCAAGGGCGCGCGTGGCCCTCTTCCGGCCGAGGCCGTAGAAGTGGAACAGGTAGTTGGCCTGTTCGATTCGGAGCGGGGTTCCGGCGTGCTGTGGACCACCGAGGAGTTCAATGCGTTTTCCCCTCGCACGCTCACCGGTGATGAAATTCAGAAGATCCGCGCGCTGCGGGCCGCCCTTTCGCGTGAATGGGCGGCCCTGGCGCCGGGACAGAAGCTGGAGCTGACCTTCGCCGGCAAGGATTAGAAGAACAGCTTGAGCGCGAATTGAATGTGGCGCTCGCTGCCAACCGTGGAAGTAGTGATCTTGCCGAAGTTCCCGTTGCCGTTAAACGCCTTTGAGTCGCTCAGGTTTGCGTCCGGAATGCCGAGAACCGCAAAGTTGCTGAGATTGAAGGCTTCCGAGCGGAACTGCAGCTTCCAGCGTTCGGTGAGCGGGATATCCTTGAACACCGAGAAGTCCATCGTCTTGGTGGGCGGCCCGTTCATGTTCTGGATCGGCATAGTGCCGCCGGTCAAAGGCGCGGGGACGGCGTAGGCGTTAACGTCGAAATATTCCTGGTCCGTGCGCCCGCCCGGAGGAGGCTGGTCGGCGGTGTAGCCGGCCACGATATCCGGCTCGCAACGGCTCCAGACGCCCTGGCAACTGGTGCCGTTCAGGGTGTACACAACTCCGGTTCGAAGCGTCAGAATGCCATTGGTGTGCCAGTTGCCGAGGACAGTGTCGACGGCGCGGTTCATGTGCGCTCCCCATTGCTTGCCCTTGCCGAACGGGATGTCGTAGTTGAACCCGGTGGTAAAGCTGTGCCGGATGTCCCACGAGGCGCTGGAGTATCCGGACGCCCAGTTGGTCTGGTTGGGGAAGTATGTGCCGGAGGACGTCCAGAAATTGGTCGATCCGCTGAGCGTGGTGGCGCCGTTCGACAGGGCATGGCTCCAGGTGTAAGCCACGATGAACTGCAGGCCGTGTCCGTAGCGCTTTTCGAGCTTGACCGAGCCGGCGGCATAGTTCCCGAAGCCGTTCGACACAGTCTGCTGCATGCCGCTGCCTACCGAGACGCACGTAGGGGGCGGACACTCGGCGGGGATTTCATACAAACTCAAGGCCGAGATCGACGAGTTGGTGGTCCCCAGATTGGGATATGTATCGGTGTCTCCGAGGATCACCTGATGCGCCTGGTGATTTCCCTCGTAGCCCAGTTCAAGAGCCATGTCCCAGGGTAATTCGCGCTGCACGATGAGATTCCACTTATGCACCAGAGAGTTGTCGAAATCCTGCTGGACCCCCAGCAGTTTGATGCCGGCGTTCAAGGCGAACGGATTGGCAGGCAGCCCGCTGGTAAGTCCGTTGGGTATGAAATTGCAACCGGTGCACATCGGGTCCGAAATGCCGATGAAATTCGATATCCCCTGAGCTCGCTGCGCGGTCACCGTCTCATTAAACGGCACGCCTTCGCCGCGGTTGGGGCTGCCACCCTGGTTTTCCTCGCCGCCGTAAAAGATTCCATAGCCGATGCGGAGCACAGTCTTCGGCAGGAAGTTATAGGCTATGCCGATACGCGGGCCAAAGTCGAATTTGTCCCAGCGCACCAGATAGCCGCTGGCTGAGCAGCGGTTTATGGTCATGGTGGGGAACTCGGTGGTGAAATTCGGCGGCAGGGGCGCATTGCAATTATTGCCTGCCGGGATGGTGAGCGTGTTGGTCTGGAGGTTGTAGCTCGCTTGCCGGTTAAATTGCTCGCCGGTGGGGGACCAGAGTTCGTAGCGCATGCCAAGGTTGAAGGTCAGCTTCTGCGAGAACTTCCAGTCGTCCTGAAAGTAACCCGCGTAGGCGACCTTCTGGGATGAAATCAGGTTGTCGGTGGAAACAACCCCCGTATCCACCTGGCCCAGCATGGCGGAAGCGATCGGATCGCCTGTGTCGGAGCCGATGGTCGGCCCCAGCGAGGACTTGGCTGCCGAGGGGAAGGCGGTTTCGTTGTTGGTGTAGTTAAACTGACCGTGGTTGCTCGGAAGCTGGAAGAAGGGGAACTTGATGGAGCGGAACTCGAAGCCGGTTTTCAGAGCGTGCGTGCCTTTGCTGATGGCTACGTTCTGCACCAGGTCCCATACGTTGTTGTACTCGATCGAGGGATTATAATTGCTGCCCCCGAAGCTGCTGTAACCGGTGGCTGTCATGTTGGGCAGCCCGCCATTCAGCGCATATTGGCCAAATGGGTCGAAGCCGCCGATACCGAATAACTTGTATTCGTCGTTGGCCGCTTCCAGCTGGTGGCGAGCAATTCCCAGACGCGTAAAGCTGATGCGGCTTTCGGTTACGAGGGTGGGGCTCCAGACACGCGTGTAGCTGAGCTGCGCATTGCGGTTGAAATCGATCTCGTTGGTCCAGGAGGTGCCGTCGAGGGCTCCCGGCAGTTCCGGCGTTTCGTGTTTGGTGGTGTTATTCCAGCTCACCGAGCCGAACAGCGTGCTCTTGTCGCTGAGCTTATAATCGACGCGGGAGTCTCCCTGATATGTGCCTTGACTGCCGGGCGTGGCGTAAGCGTAATCGTTAACCGGGGTGGCCCCGTTCGAGTACGGCTGGTTGGGAGCCGGGAACAGCGCCAGCATTTTGGCATACGCCGGGTCCATGCGGCTCATGGGAATTATGTTTCCGGAAAACGGGATGCGGGAGAGCGGCGCGGAGGAGGTGCCGGTAGTCGTTGCCGGGTCGTAGATGGCGCCCTTCTGGAAGTTGACGGGATTGCCATTGACATCGGTTGAGGTTCCGGAAGCCCCCAGCAGGCCGGAGAAATTACCCTGCACCTCCTGCGGCGTTGGAATGGTAAGCAGGCCGGAGACGCCGAGGCCGGCCAGGCCGGACGACGCGGCGATGTTGGTTCCCTGATAGTCGCCAAAGATAAAGAGCTTGTTCCTGATGATGGGGCCGCCGATGGTGCCGCCATACTGATTCTGAATGAATGTTCCTCTGGGTTGGCCCACCAGATTGTTCTGCCAGACGTTGGCGTCGAGATCGCGGTTCTGGAGGTATTCGAAAATATCGCCATGCACCGAGTTCGTGCCGGACTTGATATTGATGTTGATCACGGCCCCGGCGGCGCGGCCGTACTCGGCGTTATAACCGTTGGTCTCAACAGTCAGTTCGCTGATGGCGTCCACCGAAGGCCCGACCGAATAGGATGTCTGGTTGGCGAAGTCGATGGTGTTGACGTTATTGTCCACACCGTTGAGCAGGAAGTTATTCTGCCCGTTGGATCGTACGCCGTTGGCGGAAAATCCGCCGCCGGCTGCATCGCGGGAGTTGGTTTCCCCCGGCACCACGCCTGGGGAAAGGCGTGCCAGAAAGGTAAACGTACGGGTGGCGCCCAACGGCGTATCCGCCACCGTTTTGCTGCCTAATGCCGCGCCGACCTGTGTACTTTCCGTCTGGAGCAACGGCGCCGTATCGGTCACCTCAACGGTCTGGCCTATATCGCCCACCGTCAGTGCGATGTTGACGCCGGTTCGTTCGCCGGGCCAGAGCTCGACATTCTTTTGTTCAGCCTTTTTAAAGCCGGGCGCGCTGACGCTGATGGAATACGTGGATGGTTTCAGCGCCGGCCGGATGTACTCCCCCGCGCTGTTGGTCTTCAGCGTATAAACTTCGTTAGTATCGTTTTCCGTTACGGTTACCGTGGCGTTGGCGACGACACCGCCCGAAGCATCGGTAACGGTTCCGACCAGGGTTGCAAGATCGCGTTGCGCAAACGCTGCGCACGCCAGAATTAAAGTGAGCAGAGCGACGCGTGGCCCCGCGATACAACGATTCTTTCCTTCTCGATAAAAGGAACGGAAGCTCATTTAAACCCCTCTAGGGCTGCCGGTTTACCGCTTCGGCAGGGACCATGGGAGCATAAGAAAATTTCGGGTGATCGGGCAAGACTCGGATGGTCAACGACCCGGGTGCGCGACTCATCGAGGACCGTCCTGGACCGTCGAGGACGCACCCGGCGGGTCCCACGGACCTTGGATGGCTAATATCCGCACGGCATTTGGTCCAGCCGGTGAGCGAATGGTTCGACAAATCTTGCCAATTTAAATGAAAAATGGCGGCTTAAATAAAAAAGGCGGCCCGCCGCAGCGGACCGCCCAGGTTAAAGCGAATCTCCCGGATCTAGAAGAACATCTTGAGCGCGAACTGAATGTGGCGCTCGCTGCCGACGGTGGAAGTAGTGATCTTGCCGAAGTTGCCGTTGCCGCCGAATGCCTTGGCGTCGCTCAGGTTGGCGTCGGGAAGACCGAGTACCGCAAAGTTGGCCAGGTTGAAGGCTTCCGTGCGGAACTGCAGCTTAAAGCGCTCGGTGACCGGGATATCCTTGAACACCGAGAAATCCATCGTCTTGGTGGGAGGCCCGATCATGTTCTGGATGGGCATGGTGCCACCCGTCAATGGCGCGGGCACGGCGTAGGCGTTGACGTCGAACCACTCGGCGGGAGTGCGGCCCCCGGCAGGAGCCTGGTTGGCGGTGTATCCCGAGACGATATCCGGTTCGCAGCGGCTCCAGACACCCTGGCAACTGGCGCCGTTCAGGGTGTAAGTAATGCCGCCCCGCAGCGTCAGAAGACCGTTGGTGTGCCAGTTCCCCAGGATGGTGTCGGCGGCGCGGTTCAAATGAGAACCCCACTGCTTGCCTTTACCGAAGGGGACGTCGTAGTTGAAGCCGGTGGTGAAGCTCTGGCGGATGTCCCACGCAGCGCTGGAATATCCGGAAGCCCAGTTGGTCTGGGTCGGGAAGCCGAAATTGCTCGATCCACTGAGCGTGGTTCCGGCGTTAGCCATAACGTGGCTCCACGTGTATGAGGTGATGAACTGCAGACCGTGCGACATGCGCTTCTCGAGTTTCACCGAACCCGCGGCATAGTTGCCGAAGCCGTTCGACACTGTCATCTGCATACCGCTGCCTACCGAAACGCAGGTTGGAGGCGGGCACTCCGCGGGGATTTCATACAGGCTCAACGCGGTGATCGACGAGTTAGTCGTCCCCATGTTGGGATAGGTGTCGGTGTCGCCGAGAATCACCTGATGCGCCTGGTGATTTCCTTCATATCCCACTTCCAGCGCCATATCCCAGGGCAGTTCGCGCTGCAGGATCAGGTTCCACTTGTGCACCAGAGAATTGTCGAAATCCTGTTGGACGCCGAGGAACTTGATGCCGGCGGGGAGTCCGAACGGATTCGAAGGCAAGCCGCTGGTGAGTCCGTTGGGGATGAAATTGCAGCCCGTGCACATCGGGTCTGAAATGCCGATGAAGCTCGATATGCCCTGAGCGGCCTGCGCCGTCACCGTCTCGTTGAAGGGTACACCTTCACCGCGGTTGGGGCTTCCACCCTGGTTTTCTTCACCGCCATAGAAGATGCCGTAGCCGATGCGAAGCACCATCTTGGGCATGAAGTTATAGGCGATGCCGATACGCGGACCGAAGTCGAACTTGTCCCAGCGAACCAGATAGTTGCTGGCATGGCAGCGATCGATCGTCATGGTCGGGAACTCCGTGGCGAAGTTCACCGGGAGTGCCGCGTTGCAATTGCCACCCTGAGGTATGGTGAGGGTGTTGTCCTGCAGGTTATAGCTGGCTTGCCGTCCCCATTGCTCGCCGGTCGGAGACCAGAGTTCGTAGCGAAGGCCGAGGTTCACGGTAATCTTCTGCGAGAACTTCCAGTCGTCCTGAACATAGCCCGCGTAGGCAACCTTCTGGGATGAAATCAGGTTGTCCGTCGAGACCACGGCGGTATTAATCTCGCCCAACAGGGCGGAAGCGATGGAATCACCGGTGTCGGCGCCGATCGTCGGTCCCAGCGAGGACGACTTCGTCGACGGGAAGGCTGTTTCGTTGGGGCTGTAGTTGAAGTTCCCGTGATTATTGGGCAACTGGAAGAACGGGAACTTGATGGAGCGGAACTCAAAACCGGTCTTCAGCGCATGAGTGCCTTTGCTGATGGCTACGTTCTGCACCAGATCCCATACGTTGTTGTATTCGATGGAGGGATTGTAGCCGCCGCCGCCGAAATTGCTGTAACTGCTGGAGGACATGGTTGGCAGTCCGCCGTTCAACGGGTATTGGAGGAACGGATCGAAACCACCGATGCCGAAGATCTTGTATTCGTCGTTGGCGGCTTCAAACTGGTAGCGCGAAATACCCAGACGAGTGAAGCTGATACGGCTCTCCGTAACCAGGGTGGGACTCCAGACTCGCGTGTAGCTGATCTGTGCGTTGCGGTTGAAGTCCTTCTCGTTGGTCCAGCCGGTGCCGTCGAGGGCGCCCGGCAATTCCGGCGTTTCGTGCTTGGCGGTGTCATTCCAGCTCACCGACCCGAATATTGTGCTCTTGTCGCTGAGCTTATAATCGGAGCGAGCGTCTCCCTGGTAAGTTCCCAGACTGCCGGGCGTGGAGTACGCATAGTCGTTGATCGGCAGTACGCCGTTGGAATAAGGCTGGTTGGGAGCCGGGAACAGGGCCAGCATCTTGGCGTAGACGGGGTCAAAGCGGCTGACCGGAATGATGTTGCCGGCAAACGGGATGCGCGATATCGGCGTGGAAGATGTGCCGGTGGTCGTCGTGGGATCGTAGATGGCGCCCTTCTCGAAGTTGACGGGATTGCCGGCGTTGTCCGTACTGGTTCCGGAAGCGCCCAACAGGCCGGAGAAATTACCCTGCGTCTCAAGCGGTGTCGGGATGGTCAACAAGCCAGACACGCCAAGGCCCTGCAGGCCGGACGAAGAGGCAATGTTGGTGCCCTGATAATCGCCGAAGATGAAGAGCTTGTTCTTGATGATGGGAGCGCCGAGCGTCCCGCCATACTGATTCTGGTTGAAGGTTCCGCGGGGTTTGCCTGCCAGGTTGTTCTGCCAGACATTGGCGTCCAGGTCCCGGTTCTGGATGTATTCGAAGATGTCGCCGTGCACGGAGTTGGTGCCCGATTTGATGTTGACGTTGATCACGGCGCCGGCGGCGCGGCCGTATTCGGCGTTGTAGCCGTTGGTCTGCACGGTCAATTCGCTGATGGCGTCGACCGAAGGTCCTACTGAATAGGAAGTCTGGTTGGCGAAGTCGATGGTATTGACGTTGTTGTCGACACCGTTGAGCAGGAAGTTGTTTTGACCGTTGGAGCGCACGCCATTGGCGGAGAATCCGCCGCCCGCTATGTCGCGAGAACCCGGTTCACTGGGAAGCACGCCGGGAGAGAGACGCGCAAGGAAGGTAAATGTGCGGGTTGCGCCAAGCGGCGTATCCGACACCGATCGGCTGTCCAGAGCCGCGCCGACCTGCGTGCTTTCGGTCTGCAGTAAGGGCGCCGCCGCCGTTACTTCGACGGTCTGGGTTTGTTCGCCGACCGTCAGCGTGATGTTGACACCGGTTCGTTCGCCGGGCCGCAGGATGACGTCTTTTTGCTCCGCCTTCTTAAAGCCGGCCGCATTGACGCTGATGGAATACGTGGATGGCCTTAATGCCGGGCGGATATATTCGCCTGCGCTGTTCGTGGTGAGCGTATAAACTTCGTTGGTTTCGTTTTCCGTTACGGTTACTGTGGCGTTGGCTATAACGCCGCCCGAAGGATCGGTGACGGTGCCGACGAGGGTTGCGAGATCGCGTTGCGCAAACAGTGCGCACGCAGAAACTAAGGCGAGCAGAGCGACGCGAGGCCCTGCGAAGCAGCGATGCATATTTGTTGGTACTCCCTGGTTCTGCCTTCAGCAGGACAGATGAAGCAAGAAATATCATTTGTCCGACCATTGGGTCAAGCAAAAACAGCACAAAAATAAATAGAAGCCAAGCCTTTTATAAACCGTATAAATACAAGATAAGTATTTCTAAATTCAGGACCAACAAAAACGGAGGCCCGCCGAAGCGGACCGCCCTTGTCAAAGCGATTTTTTCGAGTTAAAGATACAGCTTGAGCGCGAACTGGACGTGGCGCTCAGAACCGGTAACCGAGCTCGTGATATTTGCCGAAGTTGCCGTTGCCCCCCAGCGACTTGGCCTCGCCCAGGCTCGCGTCCGGATTGCTCAGCACGGCATAGTTGGCGAGGTTAAACGCTTCGGCGCGGAACTGGACCCTCCAGCGTTCGGTAAGGCGCTTACGCCTTGGCACTGGTGCGCGCCGATCATTGAGACCGACGCCAGTCTGTTCGAGGCGCACGAGTTGCTCGCCGGGCTTCACTCGAGGAAGAAGGAATTGCCCGAAGTGGCGCGGGAGTACGAGGCTGCGCCCGCGCTCAAGCCAGATATGGGCGGCGTTCATCTGCACTTGGGGATGGTGCTGGCCGCGGAGGGAGACAGGACAGGCGCCGCGGGACATCTGCGCACAGCGGCAGGGAGCGGCGAAGCGGGAGTCGCGGCGGAGGCGACCCAGAGGCTGCGGGAATTGGGAATTCGTTGAAATAAAAAAAGGCGGCCCGCCGCAGCGGACCGCCTTGGTCAAAGCGAGTTTGTCCGGCTTAGAACTGCAGCCGAAGCGCGAACTGAACGTGGCGTTCGCTGCCGCTCACGGAACTCGTGATCTTACCGAAGTTACCGTTGCCGCCTAAAGCCTTTGCGTCAGACAAGCTGGCGTCCGGAATATTCAACACCGCAAAGTTAGCGAGATTGAAGGCTTCCGCCCGGAACTGCACCTTGAACCGCTCGGTGAGCGCGATATCTTTGAACATCGAGAAGTCCATGGTCTTGGTGGGCGGTCCAATACTGGACTGGAGGCCCAGATTACCATTCATCAAAGGCGGAGCGACTGTGTATGCGTTGACGTCGAACCACTCGCCCGGAGTGCGGCCGCCGGCTGGCGCCTGGTTGGCAGTATAACCCGACACCACCTCTGGCAGGCACTTGCTCCAAACGCCCTGGCAGCTGGTGCCGTTAAGGGTGTACGGCTGCCCGGTTCGAAGAGTCAGCAGACCGTTAGCCTTCCAGCCTCCGATAACATAGTCGGCTGCTTTCGGCAGGTTGCCGGCGAACTGCTTGCCTTTACCGATCGGAATGTCGTAATTGAATCCGGTAGTAAAGCTGTGGCGGATATCCCATGCCGCACTCGAGTACGAAGTAGCCCAGTTTGTCTGGTCGAGGAAACCGAAGTTGGAAGAGCCGCTGAGGGTCGTTCCGGCGTTGGCCAGCGCATGAGACCACGTATACGACGTAATGAACTGCAGACCGTGGCTGAAGCGCTTTTCGAGCTTGATGTCGCCCGCGGCGTAATTACCGAAGCCGTTGGAAACGGTTTCCGTAAGGCCGTTGCCGACCGAGACGCAGGTCGGGGGCGGGCACGCAGGCTGGATTTCCTGCAGGGTACCCGAACTGATCGACGAATTGGTGGTCCCCAGATTCGGATAGGGATCGGTATTGCCGAGGATCACCTGGTGGGCTTGGTGGTTGCCCGTGTATCCCAGTTCGATCGACATATCCCGCGGCAATTCGCGCTGCAGAATCACGTTCCATTTGTGAACCAGCGCATTGCGGTAGTCGGGCTGAACTCCGAGCAGTTTGATGGGGGCAGGGTAAGCGAACGGATTGGCCGGGAAACCTCCGGTCAGTCCGCCCGGCATCGAGTCGCATCCGGTGCAAAGCGGATCCGAAATGCCAATGAAACTGGAGATTCCCTGGGCACGGGATAGGTTGACCGTTTCGTTGAACGGCACGCCTTCCGCGCGGTTCGGGCTGCCGCCCTGGTTCTCTTCTCCGCCGTAGAATATGCCATAGCCGAGCCGGAGCACCATCTTGTCCATGAAGTGGTAGGCGATGCCGATGCGCGGACCGAAATCGTACTTGTCCCACGGCACCAGGTAGTTGCTGACGTTGCAGCGGTTGATGATGACCGTGGGGAACTGGGTCGCAAAATTCGGCGGCAGGGCCGCATTGCAATTACCGCCCGACGGGATGTAGAGAGTGTTATTCTGCAGGTCGAAGTTAGCCTGACGGCCCCACTGTTCGCCTGTGGGAGACCAAAGCTCATAGCGCAAGCCGAGGTTGAAAGTCAGCTTTTGCGAAAACTTCCAGTCGTCCTGCACGTAGCCCGCATAGGCGACCTTCTGAGACGACATGAAGTTTGCCGTCGACATCGAAGAGTTGTCGATCTGTCCCAGCAGTGCCGAGGCGATGCCGTCACCCGTGTCGGCGGCGATCGTCGGTCCCAGCGAAGAAGACTTATTCGAAGGGAAAGCAGTCTCGTTGGAGTTATAGCTGACGCCGCCGTGGTTGTCGGGCAACTGGAAGAACGGGAACTTGATCGAGCGGAACTCAAAACCCGCCTTCAGAGCGTGAGTGCCCTTGCTGATGGCTACGTTCTGCACCAGATCCCACACGTTGTTGTATTCGAGCGAGGGGTTATATCCGCCTCCGCCGAAACCGGAGTAACCGGATTCCGAGAACGACGGAAGGCCGCCATTCATAGCGTACGTGTTGGTGGGATCGAAGCCGCCGATGCCGAAGGCCGTGAAATCGTCTTTGTTGGCGTCAAAAATGTGGCGCGAAACCACCAGCCGGGTGAAGCTGATGCGGGATTCCGTGACCAGCGTAGGACTCCACACACGCGTGTAGCTGAGCTGACCGTTGCGGTTCAGATCGTACTCCGTGTGTCCGGTGAAGCCGCTGTTGTCGAGAGCTCCCGGCAAGGGCGGCGTCTGCAGCTTGTTCGTGTTGGACCAACTGACGGAGCCGAACAGACTGCTCTTATCGCTCAGCTTGTAATCGACGCGGGCGTCTCCCTGATTGGTTAATGCCGACCCGGCGGTGTTGTAGAAGTAATCGTTGGCCGGCTGTGCGCCGGTGACAACGGGCTGGTTGGGGGCCGGGAACAGTGCGAGGATCTTGCCCATCGCGGGATCGATTCGGCTGACGGGAATGATGTTGTTCGGAAACGGCGTTCTCGATATGGGATTTGTACTTCCGCCGACTGTGGTAAGCGGATCGTAGATGGCGCCCTTTTGGAAATTGACCGGATTGCCGTTGTTGTCCGTGCTGGTTCCCGAAGCGCCCAAAATGCTCTGGAAATTTCCACCGATTTCAGCTGGCGTGGGAATGGTATACAGCCCCGAAAAGCCCAGACCCTGGAGGCCCGCCGAAGAATGAATATCGGTGCCCTGATAGTCGCCGAAGATGAAGAGCTTGTTCTTCATGATTGGACCGCCGAGCGTCCCGCCGAACTGATTCTGAATGAACGGGCCTCTTGGCTTACCGGCAAAGTTGTTGGTCCAGATGTTGGCATCGAGGTCCCGGTTCTGCAGGAATTCGAACAGGCTGCCATGCAGTTGGTTGGTGCCCGACTTGATGTTGACGTTGATGACGGCGCCGGCGGCCCTGCCGTATTCGGCGTTGTAACCGTTGGTCTCAACCGTCATTTCGCTGATGGCTTCCACTGAGGGTCCCACCGAGAATGAGGTCTGGTTCAGAAAGTCGATGGTGTTGACATTATTGTCGACGCCGTTAAGGAGGAAGTTGTTCTGCCCGTTGGAACGAACGCCGTTGGCGGAGAAGCCGCCGCCCATGATGTCGCGGGAGCCGGGTTCGCTCGGAACCACGCCCGGAGAGAGGCGCGCCAGAAAGGTAAAGGTTCGGGTGGCGCCCAGCGGAGTTTCCGACACCTGTTTGGAATCGAGCGCCGCGCCCACCTGCGTGCTTTCCGTCTGGAGCAAGGGCGCCGAGGCAGTCACTTCAACGGTCTGGGTCTGTTCGCCGACGGTGAGAGTGATGTTGACACCGGTTCGTTCACCGGGTCGCAGTACGACGTCTTTCTGCTCGGCCTTCTTAAAGCCGGCCGCGTTGACAGTGATCGAATACGTGGCTGGCTTCAGGGCAGGACGGATGTACTCGCCCGCGCTGTTGGTGGTCAGGTTATAAACTTCGTTGGTGTCGGTTTCCGTTACCGTTACCGCGGCGTTGGCTATCACGCCGCCTGAAGGATCGGTGACAGTACCGACGAGAGTTGCGAGGTCGCGTTGCGCAAACAGTGCGCACGCAGAAACTAAAGCGAGCAGGGCGATGCGGGGCCCTGCGAAGCAGCGATGCATGAATATCCCCCTAATCCTTCCTTGAGGAAGAATGGATAGGCAGAATGCTATCACCATCGATTTGTCGAATCAATACTTTTTCGAACAAAATCGTACGCGCGCCCAATATACTGAATTCAGGACGTAAGTTATGGAATATGGAATGGTTACCGGTGCGGCTCCGGAGGGTCGACCAGGGTCATGTCGAGGCGCTTGATCCCGCCGGTTTGCTGGTTCATATACGCCTCATATTCCGCGTAAACCCGGCGCTGCACGGTGAGTTCGGCTTGTGCTTCCTCCGTTCTTCCCAGCACGGCAAGCGCCCGGAAAAGGTGGTAGTGGACCACCGGATCTTTCGGGTTCAGTTCCGTGCTGCGCCGAAACTCTTTCTCGGCTTCGACCAGCGCGCTTCGCTTGGTCAGCAGAAGCCCCAGGTCGTAATGGGATTCCCAATACTTCGCATTTAATGCGATCGACTTGCGCAGCAGGCTCTCCGCCTGTTCCGGTTCCTTCGACTCCGCCGTTAACGCCTTGGCGTGCAGAAAGTAGCCCAGATAGTTGCCGGGATTCTTCTCCTGATATTCGACAAACCGCTGCTCGATCTCCGGCATGCGGGCCGGCAGCTTATTGTGCGCATCGTTGATCATGCGCAGGAGAAAAAGGTAAGGCTGTTCGATTGTAGGGTCGAGCGCGATGGTGTCGAGGAATGCGTCGGCGGCGGGGTCCGTCTGAAAGGCGCCGTAATAAGCCACGCCGGTTGCGAGCGCAATCTGCGCGCTGCGGGGAAATCGTCGGCGGCCTTCTTCGCCGATCCTGATCGCGATGTCGAAGTTGAAATGATTGAGCAGTGATTGCAAGAGATCGAAATAATAGGATTCGTCGTCGGGTTTGAGCTGGACCGCTTCGCGCAGTTCAGGGAGGGTTTTGAGAATCTGGCCATCGGCCTCGTAGGCCTTCCCCAGCAGATTGCGAATATCCGCCCTCTGCTCCCAGCCCGTGGTGGCCAGCGCCACATCGATGGCCTTCTTAGGCTGATCGGCCTGCAGATAATCGGCCATGGCGCGAGTCACGGCCGAGGTGTCCTGGCTGTCCTTTGCGGCGCAACTCGCCTCCATGTCCCCGGCTTTCGAAAACTTCTTCTGCTCGGCATAGAAGAAGGCCAGTGCGCGCAATGTGGCGGGGTCCTCGGCGCCCAGCTTTTCGGCTTTACTGGCGGCGTCGGCGGCGAGAGCAGGCTCCTTAAGTCTCCAATACGTCTGCGCGAGTGCCACCCATACGCGCGCATTGGCCGGCTGCATACGGCTCGCCGCCTGCAATGCGGTTTTCGCGGCGGGGAGATTTTTCTGATTGAGGGCCTTGAGGCCGGCGACAAATTGCGCCTGGAAATCGGCCTCCGTTGAAAAGAGAAAGAGCGCGAGGCAAATTGCGACCAGTTGCATCAAAACAGGATCCCGGCCACTTGTTCGGCCACCGCGTGGGCTTTTTCACGGAGCAAATCGGACGCTGTCGACGAGTCGGTTGTGGTGATGAGAATGGTGAAGATCCGGTTGCGCACCCTGCCCACCACTCTCGCCGCGCGGGCGTTCGGGCTACACACCACGGCTTCATTGCCGATGGCTTTCAACGGCGTTGTGTCGGCGCCGCATTGCTCCGCCTGCTTCATGTATTCGCTGTGCGGCGGGTCCATGGTTTCGACGGTGATGCGCAGTTCGGAGATGGCGCTGGTGAAGGCGCAGGCCGCGTCGTCGCGGTTGGCGTTTTCATGCGTTACGGTCGCCGTGACGGCTCCGCCCAGGAATCCTCCCGCGGTTGCGGCGTTCAGCCAGGGACAAGTTTCCGCCGCTTGAGTGACGGAGGCCAGGAGCAGCAAACCGACAGGCAAAAGTGCCTGTCGCACATTATCAGTTGTGGACATGCCAGGGTACGCTTTCCATCTCGGTCGAGATCTCGGTGTGATCGCGCAGGAAATCGAGAGAGTTGGTGGCCGCAGCCGGATCGGCCTTCTTGATCGCGTAGAGCGCGGCTTGCTGTTCGGCCTTCTCGTCCATGCCCAGACGATGGTAGAGAATCGAGAGATTATAGTGCGCGGTCAGGTCGTCGGAATCGATGGCCTGCAAGGCTTCGAACTGTTCCACGGCCTCCGCGTATTTGTGCTGCTGATAGTAGGAGATGCCCAGATCGCGCCGCCCATCGCGGGACTCCGGATATTGCCTGACCACCTCTTTCAGATCGGTCACTTCCGCCTCTGGATGGCCCGCGCGCCGTTCCAGCAGCGCCATGTAATACAGAGCGCGGGCATTCTTCGGACCAAGCGCCAGCGCACGTACCAGGCTGACACGCGCCGACGCGTATTTCTCCCACACCATATTCGTGAGAGCGATGTTGATGTAACCATCCGCGTATTCAGGACGAAGCTTCACTACTTCATTAAAGGCCGACACTGCGTCCGCATATTGGAACTGATCGAGGTACGCGATGCCCAGGTTATTCCACCTCATCCAGTCTGGATTGTCTTTCGGGTCGGGAGCGGCCGGCTTATTTGCGCCCACATTCAAAGTGCGGCTGCGCGAGGCAATCTCCACCACCGGATAAGCCGGATGATCTTCGCCCAACACGTTATTGAGGTAGCTCTGGCGCAGATGCCGGTAGTTCACCCGAGCCATAACCGTCAACGCACCGCGGGCATCGGGCGGAATGCGGAACTGATAGCGCACGAGCGTGGAGCGGCCAGCCTGGATTGTGTTGTCGTAGGCGACTGAATGGATGGTCCAGACCTTGTGGTTATCCACCATGCTGTCGTCCGTGTTCACCAGCCTGTTGGTGAAGCTGTGCGCCCGGTCGTCGAGCGCGCCGTTGGGCTTCAGGAAACCGCTGCGATAGATGTCCTTGCCGCTGCTGTCTTTCACGGTGAATTCGACCCAGGCTTCATACAGATCGCGCACTTCGGGAATCAGCGAGTGCCCGATATTCCGGTTCTGGATGACGACCATGGTCTCGACCAGGTCGTTGGCCGCTAAAGTGAAAGGCACAGACCCCAGCGGCGCGATCGGCCTTTCATCGTTTTCCTTTTTGATGGCGAACAGATCCACATTCAGGTAGTTACCGGTCTGCAGAAAATCGATGGTCTTCTTCAGTTGCTCGTCGAAGCCGTAGTAGAACGGAACGGCCGTGTTGCCCGCAGGCCAGCGATGCGAGGCCAGCTTGTTATCTTTGGCGCCCTTATCCGGCAGCGTCAGATCGTCATGCGGCATGTGACAGCTCTGACAAGTCTTGAGGTCGGCTGAGTAGAAGACCAGCGGATTGCGTTTGGAAAATTTCGAATTCTGCCACTCGTCGTAGGCGGTGAATGCGCGCAGCCATTTGTAGTCGGTCAGCGAGACCGGCAGATTCGCCTTGTGGCATGACGCGCAAAATTCAGGCTTCTTTAAAACATCCCTCATCACGGCCTTGGCGTGCCGCTTGGGATACTTCATGATTTCGTCGTCCGAAACTTCGCCGTATACCGGATTGCCTTTCTCGTCGGTAGTGACGTAAGGAACGCCCATCACGAAGCCGCCGTTGCCCGTAGTCGCCTGCAAGGCCTGCACGGCGTGGCAGGTCATACAGGTCAGCCCATCGGCATCGAACGCGCGATCCACTTTGGAATCCGGCGTCAGGGCTCCCGACAAAACGCCGATCGGATTATGGCAGCTGTCGCAGTGCCGGGTGAATTCGATGCCTCTGGTGCGCAGCAGTATGTTGACACTGGTCCGGTAAAACGGCGTGCGAAACGAATTAGAGTGCAGCGCCTGGCGCCATTGGCTGTAGGCCTCCTGATGGCACTTGCCGCAGTATTCGGCTTTGGGGAATGCCGTGGGCGGGATGAAGTCGTTGCCCTCGATGGCGGCGTTTCCCGGCGTGGAGATCTGGTCTTTGCCGAAATGGAAACTATAGTTCTGGCGAATGTCGTTGCTGTATTGCTCACGCTTGCTGTATTGCTCACGCTCGCCACTGACCTGCGCGGTGGCTGAAATGCAAAGTACCAACCCCGCGATCGACGTGCGTCCTGAAATCCCCACTGCGAACTACCTCTGAGCCATACTATCGTAAACGCTGGGCACGATGCCTTTGCCTTCCTCGATCGTATAGAAGCGGTCCACCGCCGGCAGTGAAACCTTTTCAACCGCCCGGCTGGGCCAGTGGATCTCCACCATATCCACTTTCGTCGCGTCGCCGATTCCGAAATGCGGACGCTGATCGTTCGACGATTCGTAACTGCCGCCGCTCATCACGTCTTCCCGCTGCTTCATTCCACCGGCCGTCAGATAAACCGTAGCGCCCACGGCATCACGCGGACTCTTCGGCCCGCCGATCAGCTTCAGGCCCACCCAATGATGCTTATCCGGGTTCACGTTCTGCAGCAGAACCGGCGTGTGGTCCATGGCATTAATTACCACGTCGATCTTCCCGTTATTGAATAAGTCGCCGAATCCGGCGCCGCGCCCGGGAATCACGACCGCCAGGCCCGTCCCTTCGACAGCCGGAACCATCTCGAACTTCGTACCCTTCATATTGTGCAGCAGATATGGACGCTGCGCCCACGACGTTCCCCACTGATATTTATCGGCCTGTGGATAGAGGTGGCCGTTCACCGCGAAGACATCTTTCCACCCATCGTTGTCGTAATCGATAAACTCCGTGCTCCACGTGAGAAATGGATAGGTAATATCGGCAATACCCATTTCCGGACTGATTTCGGTGTAGTTAGCTTTGCCCTCGTTGCGATAGAGCGGCTTGTAATCGTCGGAGAAAGTTCCGGTATAGAGATCGACCATACCGCCGTTGCGGTAATCGCCCACCGCCAGCCCCATAGTCGAAGTCTCGCGGCCATCCTGATTCAGCGCAAAACCGGATAAGAAGCTGCCGTCCTTAAACGTTCCGTCACCTTTATTGATATAGAGGTAATTGGGAGTGGAATCGTTGGCGACGAGCAGATCCGGCCTGCCGTCGTTATCCACGTCGACGAAGACAGAGGTGAATCCGTAGTAGTTGTTCTTATCGGAGACGCCGGCCTGCTTGCTGACGTCGGTAAACGTGCCGTCGCCATTGTTATGGAAGAGATGGTCGGGCTCGCCAGGCAGGCCGCGCGGACCACACATCACGCTTTCACCGCGGAATTTGCAGAACGCATAGCCGGGGGCGGGCAGATGATCCATATCCCAGTGCACGTACCCGGGCACAAAAAGATCCAGCTTGCCGTCGCCATCGTAATCGCCGAAGGTGGCGCCGTTCGACCAGTTGCCCAGCGTGACACCCGCCTTTTCCGCCACGTCGGTAAACGTGCCGTCGTGGTTGTTGTGATACAGCCGGTTCTTGCCGAAGTTCGAGACGTAGATATCCGGCCAGCCGTCGTTATCGTAATCGCCTACAGCAACGCCGAATCCCCAGCGTTCGTTGGTGACGCCGGCTTTATCGGCCACGTTGGTGAACGTTCCATCGTGATTGTTATGGAAAAGGGCTGCTTTAGGAGCGGGAGCTTTGCCGCTCAGCGCATCGAAGGTGGAACCGTTCACCAGATAGATATCCATCCAGCCGTCGTTATCGTAGTCGAGAAGCGCGACACCCGAGCCGGTGGATTCCAGTATGTACTTCTTCTCCGGCGTGCCCATGGTGTGATGCCATGTGGTCAAACCGGCCTTTTCCGAAATGTCGCGGAACACGATAGGGCCGTTCTTAACGAAACCGCCGGCGGTGATGGGGCGCTTTTCGGAATCGAGGACCGGCGCGAACGTGCCTCCGGTGGCCACCCCGTTTTGTCCGGTCGCATCCGGAGCGATCTGCGCTTTGAGAACAAGACAGAACAGGCAGACAAACAGCGGTATAGTATTACGCAATCTTCCGCAATCGTATGATGTTCTTCTTCCGGGTGTCAATGAGTGGCCGCGGCTGGTCTGCGGTTCCTGATAGCATGATTTAAGATGCTTTTAGGATGCGGCCATGGTGAATCTTAGCCAGGACACCAACCCCTCACCGACTTCAAGCGGCGCACCAGCGACTTCTTGAACCAGATGAAGCTGACGCGCAGGCCCGTCGTGCTTACTGTCAACGGCAAAGCCGAACTTGTCGTCCAGGTCGCGGAAAGTTATCAACAGAGTCTTGATCGCCTGGAAAAGTTGGAGACTGTCGAAGCGATAAGGGCCTGGCCTGGCTTACGTTCAGATGCCGCGCGAAATTTCGGGTCCCTTCGAATGCCGTCAGGACGGGATAGTCCGATCAAACGAGCTTGTAATTGCAATCGACGGGAACGCCCCTAACGCTTTGCCGGCTTCAAGAGCCCGATCATGTTCCCTTCGGGATCGGCGAACCACGCAAAGGTGCCGGTGGGAATAGCGATCGGCGGGACCAGCGTCTTGCCGCCCAATGCGGACGCCTTGTCCAAGGCTGCCTGCACGTCGTCGACGTCCACATAGAACATGGTGTAATGCTCCGGCTCGTGGCCGAGCGCGGTGATGTGACCTGGGATGTCGTGCGGCCCCCCGGTTTGAATAGTCGACGCGGGGCCGTCGTGCGCGATCTGCCAGCCGAACAGCCTGGCATAGAAATCGCCAGTCTTCGCACGGTCGCGGCAGCCGATCTCAAAATGAATTACGGGCCGTCCCGTTGGCTTCTCCGCCGTTTGCCCGAGTAATGGAGGCGCCGCGGCCGCCAATAAGAGTGCCGCGCGGCGCGTAAGCATGTCTTTCGTTCCCTCGTCGTGCATAGTTTCCTCTCCTGGCTTTTCTCTCCTATTATGTACCGGCCAACGCGGAGGGTCGGGCGAGGCGGTTACCCCGCCGGGAGCGTTTCATCAAGCCGTCAACGAGGGCTTCGTGGCGCGTTTAAAACCTTGGCCGACGAAAAGTAAACCATCAGAGGCCGCGCGCCTTACTGAATCGGCGCAGGCTTGTATGTCCAGGCGGCGCCAAGCTCGCTGATGGGGCGCCGCCGATAGAAGATCGGCTCCGGTCCCCAGAACATATCGCTGGGTTTGATGGTGAGCTTCGTTTCGGCATTAGGCGCCACCACGGCTTCCGCCATCAGGCGCAGAAATTGCGCGGGGTTGAGCGCCGCACCGTTGATGACCACGGCCGAGGGAACGGCGTTGCGCGGTATCGGAGTCCATTTATCGTAGTTGAGTTCCTCCACCAATCGGGCGGCAACCCGCGCCACCGACCCCGCTACCACGTCTCCGGCCGCCGGTGACGAGGGCTGCGCTGTGCGAATGGGGCCGAAGACATGCGGGACGCGAACCGTGGCGGGCATCGCTCCCGTGCGATACATCTGCGCCAGCGCTTCGGCCATCACGGCAAATAAATCCGCCTCGGACAGATAGTGCCCCTCCACCCGCAGGAATCGCGGCGGGTGTTTATCATCGCCCAACGCCGCGATCATTTGTTGCACCGCCGCGCGCAGGCTGTCCATGTGCAGTTCATACCCCCAGGCGGGAGGAGTCATGTTCTTCAGGTCCGCCGTGGAAACGAACCGGCTGCCCGGATTGGCCGTAAAGAATTCCCTTTGCAGGTAGTTCAGGACGGCATCTTCTTTGGCGTAGGCGGCGTCGATTTCGGCCTCTGAATGGCGCAGTGCCGCGGGATACTTCGGGTCGGCTGGGTGCGTCCATGCATAGAACAAGGGCACATCAGGCCGCACACGCGCGGGATTCGGTTTGGCGTGGTTGGCCTGGTTGCCGATCTGGATGTGTACGATGCGAATGCGCGAGCGGTCGAGCCCCGCGAAATACTTCTTAAGGTCGTCGACACCCTGTGAAGCGCGGAAAAGTCGCAGGTCGCGCTTGCCGTCCTCGGAAGAACGCAGCCTTCCGTCCTGCCAGAAAAGTTCCGGCGAGGTATCGGGATCCTGGCTGAGTGCCGTACTGAGCGCATTTACCCAGCCCCGGTAGTTGTCCGATCCGGCGTGGGCAACGTTGGTGTCCGCCAATCCTTCCATGACCGCGGTCGTGTTGTAGCGCTGCAGAACCTGCACGATCTCCGAATCCGGGCCCGTCTCCTGCATGGGGTGGTACATGTTGCCCAGGGTCAGATAAATTCCCCTGATATAAGCCGCCGGTCCCAGCACTTCCTGCATCTTTTTCAACCCGCCCGAACCGGTGGGAAGAGTCTCGCCGGTCAGCGGATTGCGGGCGGCTGTGAGGAGTCTTTCCGCCAAAACGAGGCGCGCGTTCCAATGATCCTCCGGCGTGCTGCCTGCCGAAAAGTCGAGGCCCTGATGGCGGAAAAAAGTGGGCTCGGCCGAGCCATCGTAACCGGCCTCGATCAAGCCGCTGCGCTGGGAGGCTTTCAAAAGATCCACTAACTGGTGCTGCTTCTCCAGTTCCTCGCTCATGGCTCCGGAGAACAGGAGCGTGGCGCCGATGCGAGCGGATGGGGTTTGCCCGCGATGTTTCTCCAGCATGGCGATCATGCGGCGAATCCGATCCTCGGAAATGTCGGTATTAATGGGATCGTCGATGGTGCTTGTGAGGAAGATAAATACAGGCTGCGGTGGGGCGAGTGCGGCCAGGCTGAACACAGCTTGCCAACCGGCACATGCGGCGCAGAGAACAATCGCCACGATTCGTTTCATTGCCTACCAGTGTACCCGGATCTAACCGAACGCTCAGGCGGATTCGCCGGCCGGTTCGACGATCGCCGACATCGAACCCTTAGACCGTGGCAGACGCCAGTCGGGTCCGTAGCCGTGTATCTGATCGCGCCCGAATTCCGCTTCCGGCAATTCGCACGTAATCAACACAGTTCTGCCCCGGGCATCCACTTCCTGGGCGTGCTGCAATGCCTGTTCCTCGGTGAAAATAAAGATCTTACGCAGCATCTCGATGACGTAATCATAGGTATGATCGTCGTCGTCGAGGAGCACCACGCGATAAAGCGGGTTTCTGACCTCTACACCCGAAAGCCCGATGTCCGGAGCCGTGATGGTTTGACCCATGCGCGATTCCTTCTCAGTATGGCACCAGGGGCAGCGTCGCGGAATGTTGCTTTCGTAAGCTAACACCCCGCTATCCCCGATTGAAGGGATTGACCCCGCCCCAGTAATGTGTCCAAACTCTGGGTATGAGATCCATCGCGGAGAATGAGTCGGCTTTCGAAGAGTCCCTCCGTTGGCTGACAGAGGCGGTGACCGAAGCATCGCGTGCCGGAGACCGCAGAACGCTGCATCTGGCTCTCGAAGAGATCGGTCGACTCAACGAAGGCCGGAACCCGCACGTCCTGCTATCCTGCCGGACAGAGTGCGGGCTAACCACATCGTCCGAAACAACGAGTACGACCCGTTCGCTCAATTCTATAATCGGCACTGGGGAGCCGACTACCGCGCCGAAGCCTTACCCGTTGTGGAACGGCTTCTGCTCGCGCGTCTGAAACCACGCGCTTCGCTGCTTGACGTTTGTTGCGGTACGGGCCAGTTTACCGGCACGGTGCATCGCCTTGGATACCGTATCGCGGGAATCGACGCCTCGGCGCGGATGATCGCCTTCGCGCGCCGCAACGCCGTTGGTGTGCCACTCTCCGTCGCCGATGTGCGTGACTTCTCGCTGCGGAGAAAGTTCGACGGCGCTTACTCGATTTTCGAAAGCCTGAATCATGTGCCGGATATCGCTGGACTGGCGCAGGCGTTTGTGCGCATCCACAAACATCTGAAGCCCGGCGCGCCATTCCTCTTCGACCTCAATCGCGAGGATGCGTTCATTCTCTACTGGAATACGACTGACGCCGTGGTGGATGACGCGACCGTGTGTGTGCTGCGCATGGAATACGACCCGCTGACCGCTGTCGGCACCTGCACTGCGGTGGGATTCCACAAGGCGCGCAATATCTGGAAGCGCGTCGATTTCACGGTTCGCCAAACGTACCACGATCACGATGCGGTGGAGGAAGCGCTGCGTGAGGCGGGATTCCACGATCTAACCCGCTACGATGCGCGCGACGCCGGCATGACGGGAGCGGCGGGCTACGCACGTACTTTTTTCCTGGCTACCGCGTGAGGTTTATTCCGCGGCACGGACGGTGCGTTGCGCGACCGCGCGCCCGTTTCGTCCAATACCCGTGTACTGGAAACCAGCCTGGCGGGCCTTTTCGGGGTCGAAGAGATTGCGCCCGTCGATCAGGACCGCACTGTTCATTCGACCGGCCACGTCGGCCAGGTTGAGAGTGGCGAACTCCGGCCATTCCGTCACCAGGACCAGCCCGTCGGCGTGTTCAGCGGCGGAAAGCGCGTCATTGCAGTAACAGATTCTCAGGCCAGGGTTCTGTTCCCGGCAGGCGTCCATGGCGATGGGATCGTAGGCGCGGACGCGCGCACCCATCTGGATCAGCTTTTCGGCGATCTGAAGGCTGGGAGCATCGCGCAGATCGTCGGTATTAGGCTTAAATGCCAGCCCGAGTAAGGCGATTGTCCGGCCTTTCAGGATAAAAAGTTTTTCCTGCAGCTTCTGGATCACCACCTGGCGTTGCAGACGATTCACCGCGAGCGATGCCTCTAGCAACCGCGCCTGATAGCCGTATTCGCCGGCGGTGTGCAGCAACGAGGTGATGTCCTTGCCAAAGCAACTGCCGCCCCAGCCGATGCCTGCATTCAGGAAACCGGTGCCGATGCGCGCATCGAGTCCGATGCCGGTCATAACCTCGGTGACATCCGCGCCGACGCGTTCGCAGATATTCGAAATCTCGTTGGCAAATCCGATCTTCATGGCGAGGAAAGCATTGGCCGAGTATTTAATCATTTCGGCGCTGGTGAGCGTGGTGGTGACCACAGGGACAGGCTGGGCGCTGTTCCTGCCCGCCGGACGCGGCGCGAACGAGGGGTCGACAAAGTCCTGCTCCACCAGCGGCCGGTACAGCGTAAGCAGAATCTCGATCGTGCCTTCGTCTTCGGCGCCCAGCACGATGCGATCGGGGTAGAGCGAATCGTGAATAGCCGAGCCTTCGCGCAGAAATTCGGGGTTACTGGCAATGCCGAATCGTACATCGTCGACCAGATCCGGGTGGGTTTCCAGAACACCGTCGCGGACAAAGGCCCCTACCAGATTGCCGGAGCCCACAGGCACGGTGGATTTGTTGACGACCACGCGAAATTTCCTGTCGTCCATGGCCGCGCCGATACCACGGGCCGCAGCCTCGAGGTAAGTAAGATTCGACTCGCCGGAAGGAAGCGGGGGAGTGCCGACGGCTATGAAGATGACGTCGCTCTCACGCACGGGGCCGGCGAGGTCGGTCTGAAAATCGATGCCTCCGCGCCGATTGGAAAGGGCGATTAATTCTTCGAGACCCGGCTCATAAATGGGTGTTTCGCCGAGCCGCAGCTTCTCAATCTTGGTGTGATCCGTGTCGACGCAGGTGACGCGATGGCCGAGGTAAGCCAGACACGCTCCCGTAACGGTGCCGACATAGCCTGTTCCTATAACCGTAACTCGCATTTGTTCCCACATTTTAACCCGCCCGGTTTTAATCCAAAAGGGTTTCGGGACTAGTACGCGGTTGGCGGCCGGTTTTGCAGGCCGGCGCAGGCTCATTTGTTTTCTTTGAAGTGGTCGAAGCCCAGTGGTTCGAGCGCGTGGCCATCGAAGAGGATGTCCCCCGCGGCACCTGCGACGATTGTACCTATGCGGGTGAGCGGCAAACCCTGAAACACGGCAGGCACGCGCGTGTGGGGGCGAACTGTGAAGAGAAGCTCATATTCCTCGCCGCCGTGCAGTGTCTGTTCGAGAGTGGCGCCGGGAAAGCGGGGAGGCGCGGAGATGCGGGCGGTGACGCCGGAGGCAAGGCACACGCGCCGGAGATCGAGCGAAAGACCGTCACTCAGATCTATGGCGGCAGTGGCGCAGAGTTTTTCGCGCAGGTACGCTCCCAGGGCGAGGCGCGGCTCGGGATTCAGATGTCGTCGCCATGCTTTGCCTTTACGGACTTCGAGGCCGAGAGCGGAGCCGCCCAGCATGCCCGAGACGTAGATCTCATGGCCCGCACGGGCGCCGTCGCGGCGCAACGCCGTGGCGCGTGGAACGGCACCGCAGATCGTCACATCGCAGGCCAAAGTTTCGCCCTGAGAGAGATCG
The DNA here is from genome assembly GCA_963719785.1 of Terriglobia bacterium. Classification (GTDB taxonomy): domain Bacteria; phylum Acidobacteriota; class Terriglobia; order Bryobacterales; family Bryobacteraceae; genus BOG-234. Next base: position 1,076,835 of record CAVRCX010000004.1, on the reverse strand, counting down.
CCGCCGGCGAGCACTGCGCCCGTTTCCGCCGCGCGAGCTATGAGGGTATCGAAGAAAGTAGCCACCCATCTTCGATCGGCCCAGCGGGGCACGCAGAGCGAGACGAGGCAGAATCGTGGCGATCCACCCATTGCGGCGATGTCGCTGAGGCTGCGCGCCAGAGCTTTTCGAGCCACATCCGCCGCCTTGTGGGTGTCGCGAAGAAAATGCACGCCTTCGATGAAGAGGTCGGTGGTAAACAGCAGATCGTCCGCCGATCCGCGCGGCCTGTAAATGGCGCAGTCGTCGCCTATGCCGAGGATTAGCGACGATCCGGCCGGGATCTTAATTAAGGTGCGGAGGCGGTCGGTAATGGATTGCTCGCCGCCGGCGATTGGCGTATTCATTTCCCGTGACGATTATGCCCTGGCGCCGTCAAGGGTGCTTCGCTGGCCTACTTCGAGACCGGATCGGGTTTCAGGGTGGCCAGGTCGACGGGGATAGAGACATGCTCATGGGCGATCAGCCACTGGCCGTTGACTCTTTTGTATCCGTCGGTGACGCGCACGGTCAGTTCGAACTTCTTGCCGTCCTTATCCGTGAACGAGGCGTGCTGAATGCTGTGACCGTACGCAATATCTCCTCCTGTCGCGATATCCAGATCGCTCAGGGTTCCATCGAGCGGACCGGGGAACGCGGCGAATAAATCCTGCCAGTCCTTCTTGTATGCCTCCGATCCGGTGTATTGTCTCGGTGGGGAGACGTCGAACACGATCATGGCAGGATCGGACATATAGCAAGCCATTATGGCGTTGACATCTTTGGCTTTGAACGCCGCTACGAAACGGTTCTCGAGGACCTTGATATCGGCCTGATCCTTTGCCGTCGTATCCGGCGGAGCCGTCGGACTGCATCCGGCGCTTGCCAGCACAACCGCCAACAAAAGAACACGCCTCATCGCTTCAATCCCTTCCGACAGGCCAGCTTAACGAGTTCGGAATCTAACGTCAAGAAGTATTGAAGCCGCGCGGCACAAATAAATTCCAGTAGTTACCCCATTGCAATTTCCCGTCATTAAGGTTAGTGTTCAGTGTGATCAGGAGCATTTATGCAGGAAACTGTTACAAATCGAAAAGTATTACTTCCCGGCAGCGAACGTCAGCCGCTGGGTGTGCGTAAAGGGGAGTTGCCGGCCGATGATGTGATCGACATCTCCGTCATCCTGAAGCCGATGCGGCGCGCGGCCGTTCCAGCGACCGCCGGCGCGCATATATCGCGAGAGGAGTTCGCGGCCCAACATGGCGCGGATCCGACGGTAATCGAAAAGCTGAAGCAGTTCGCGGCTGCCAATAATCTGCGTGTGCCGGAGGTCTCGCCCGAACGGCGCACAGTGAAGATCGAAGGGACCATTAAGGATCTCACGCAGGCCTTCGGGGTGCAGCTCGATCAATACCAGCACGAAGGAAAAGATTATCGCGGGCGCACGGGGGGAATCCACGTACCGGCGGAAGTTGCCGATTCGATCGAAGCGATTCTCGGGTTCGATGACCGGCCCCAGGCGAAGATGCATTTGCGCGTGCGCCAGGGCGCCGTCGCACCGCGGATATCGGCACATACGCAGGACGTTTCCTATAATCCGCCGCAGGTGGCAGCGCTCTATAACTTCCCAGCTGGCACGGACGGCACTGGCGAAACCATCGGCATTATCGAACTCGGGGGTGGTTACAAGCCCACCGATCTGGCGAACTATTTCAAATCGATCGGCGTCAAAGAACCGTCGGTGACCGCCGTGCTGGTGGATAAAGGAAAGAATCATCCGACCACCGCGAACAGCGCGGATGGCGAAGTTCTGCTCGACATTGAAGTGGCTGGCTCGGTCGCGCCCGGGGCGAAGATCGTGGTCTACTTCACGCCCAATACCGATCAGGGTTTTCAGGACGCTCTCACCACGGCGATTCACGACACCACGCACAAGCCTTCGGTGATTTCCATCAGCTGGGGCGGCCCCGAATCCACCTGGACTGCACAGGCGATGACGGCGTTTGATTCGGCGGCACAGGACGCGGCGGCGCTCGGCGTCACTATCTGCGCGGCATCGGGCGATAGCGGGTCAAGCGACGGTGTTAACGATGGCGCCAATCACGTGGACTTTCCGGCATCGAGCCCTCACATCCTGGGGTGCGGCGGCACCAGCCTGCAGAGCGCCAGTGGCAAGATCGTCAGCGAGACGGTGTGGAACGACGGTGCGCAGGGAGGCGCCGGTGGAGGCGGCTACAGCGTACAATTCGCGCTGCCCACGTGGCAGGCGGCGGCGAAGATCGTGCCACCTGCGAAGGGAGGCCGCGGCGTTCCGGACGTGTCGGGCGATGCCGATCCGGACACTGGCTATAACGTATTGGTCGACGGGCAAACGTTGGTCATCGGAGGCACCAGTGCAGTCGCGCCCCTGTGGAGCGGCCTCATCGCGCGGCTGAATCAAAAGCTGGGGACGCCGGTGGGTTTTCTGCAGCCGACTCTCTATTCGCTGCCTTCGTCGGCAGGGGCGTTCCACGATATTACGGTGGGATCGAACGGAGCCTTTTCGGCGGGTCCAGGTTGGGACGCGGCATCGGGATTAGGGTCGCCTTCGGGGCAGAATCTGCTGACGGCTTTAGCCGGGGCGCACGCGGTACCGAAGCATAAGAGTTGAGGTTTGCCTGGTGGGGCAGATTTCCGATCTGCCCTCGGCATGGGCCTGCGATTCGCGGAAAGCGACGAAAAACCCAGCGCAGATCGGAAGTCTGCCCCACTTGTGCGCGCCACCGCTTTGGTACCGTGAAGGCGGATTCCTATGCGATTGATTCGGGGAGCGCCGGGGAGCGGTAAGACGGCGCTGGTATTTCGTGAATTCAAGGAGACGTTGGCGCAGGGCATCCGGGCGCCACGGATTGTCGTGCCCACCGCCACGCTGGTGCGGCATTTCCAGCACGAACTGGCGCGCGATGGCGTAATATTTCCGCCCTCCTCGGTGACCTCGCTGAGCCGGTTCGTTGCGGAGCGGGCTGCCACGGCGAAGCTTGTCCCCGATGGGCTGCTGCGGGCGATTGTCCGCGATGCTCTGCAGCGGCTTAATCTGCGTGAATTCGCCGAGGTTTCAAGCACCGCAGGGATGACCGCGACCGTTCTCGAGACCATCGCACTTTTTGAAAATGCCGGGTGCACGCCGGAAAAGCTGGCCGGGGTGCGCAAACTTTCGGCACATGGCAAGGCGTTTGAAAAGGTCTGGCGCGCCGTCGATCGGAGGGTACGGGAGTGCGGATTTACCACGCGGGCCGGAATCATCCGTGCGGCTGCCGGCAACTCCGAACCTCTGCGAGTCTGGATGGACGGCTTCATCCACCTGAGTCCGCTGGAGAGCGAACTGGTGTCTGCGTTGGCGAGGACCTGCGATTTAACCCTCACCATGATCGACACTCCCGCCGCGGACGATATGCGTAAGCTCGCACTGCAACTGGGCGCGACGGATCGGCTGCTGACCGCGGGTTGCAGAAAGGCCAGCGTTACGGTGGCTGCGGCCGCGTCGATGCCACGCGAGGCGGACGAGATTGCCCGGCGTATCCTGACTCTGCACGAGCAAGGCACGGCGTTTCGCGAAATCGGCGTCGCGCTGCGGGAGGCGTCGTCCTATCCGCCCTTGCTGCGCGGCACGTTCGAGCGCTTCGGCATCCCGGCTCGGTACTATTTTTCAACGCCTTTGCGCAAGCATCCGGCGGCGGTGTTTCTGGGTGGGCTGATCGCATGCGCCCTCCATGGATGGGAGTTTGGCGCGGCCATTGAGGCGTTACGAGCGCATCCCGCCTGGGGAAACAGCGCGGCGTTCGATCGTTTCGATTTTGCAGTGCGCGAGGCCATGCCCGGCCACGGCGCGGATGCTCTGCTGGCTTTGTGCGAACCGGATCTGCGTCAACGAATTGGCGAATGCGTGGCCGTGGATGCGTGGCTAAACGACCGTCTGCGTCCTGGCGCGTGGCAGCATCGCTTCGAACTGTTGGCGCAAACGCTCTACCGGCCTGGCAGGCTCGACGTGGCGCGGGATCACGCAGCCGTTGAATCTGGACGCAGTCATGTGGCCGCCGTGCGCGCGTGGCTCGATGCCGTCGCCTCGGCTGCCGCGTTCTGGGTGGATGGCGCACAACAGATCACGCTGGGCGAATTCTGGCATATCGCCGCCGAGGCTGTGGAGGCCGCATCCATGCATAACCGTGACGAGCGCGGGGATGTGGTCCATGTGATGAGCGTGTATGAAGCGCGCCAGTGGGATGTCGGTACATTGTTTGTCTGCGGCGTAACGGATCGGGATTATCCAAAAAAGAATCCGCCGAATCTGCTGTTTCCCGATAATGAAATCGAGGCTTTGCATAAGAGCGGCATCCGCCTGCGCAAGGCCGCCGAACTGGATCGCGAAGAGCGCGAATTATTCATTTCGCTGCAGAGCCGGGCGCGCGATTCGCTGGTGCTGACTTATCCCGAGCACGATGCGGCGGGTAAGAGCGCTTCTTCGTCGCGTTATCTGGCGGACCTGGGTCCACTCCCTCACGGTCGCGGTTCGGTATGCACGCCGACACCAGCAGTAATTCGGGCGCATGCGGGACGGGCCGGCCACATCGAGGGCCCGGCTCTGCTGACGGCATTGGCCGCGCACCACCAGCGCATCAGTCTGACGGCCCTCGAAGACCTTGCGCAGTGCCGGTTCAAATTTTTCGCGGGCCGCACCCTGGCCTTGAAGGGGCGGCCGGAGCGTCCTGACGAGCGGTTGCACGCCGGCGTGACCGGCCTGATCCTGCACAAGGCGCTGGAGGCGTGGCTCAACGTGAACCGCGAGGGCGAATTCGTGGCGCAATTTGAAACCGCTTTCGACACGATGTGTCGCGAGAAGCATCTGCCTGCGGGTTACAGACTCGAAGTGGAGCGCATGAATTATCGCGAGATCGCACGCCGCGTGAGCGCGTACAAAGAACCCTGGAGGGCCGTATCCTCCCAGGCTGAAGTGGATCTGACGCTGGATTATCCGGGCGGTATTACCGTGACAGGCCGCGTGGATCGGATCGACCACCTGAACGACCACGATTGCATCATCGTGGATTACAAGAGCAGCAAAGTTGCGCGCGTCGAGGGGTTGGTGAAGAGCAAGGTGAAGCTGCAGGGGCCGCTCTACGCCGCGGCGGTTCGGGAACGCCTCGGCCTGAACACAGTCGCCATGATGTACGTGGCGGTGCGCGAAGACAAAACCTTCGGCTGGGGCGGGGTGCCTGGCGCCGACCTGGGCCTTCTGGAGATGCCGCCGCGCTGGATGGAAGACGCGCGCGACCGAAGCGTCGCACGCCTCGCAGGCTTTCTCCGGGGAGCGATTCAGCCCGAGCCGGCGGAACCGGATCAATGCAAATGGTGCGACTATGCGCAGTCGTGCCGCATCGAGCAGGAGCACTTCGTCACCATCGGAGCGCGCGGTGCGTGAATTTACGCCGCGGGATTTTACTGTAAATCAGCTGGCAGCGATTGAATACCTTTCGAAGGATGCGTGCGTAGTGGCCGGGCCGGGCTCGGGCAAAACCACGGTGCTGGTGGAGCGCTATCGGCTCTTGGTGGAACGGCACCGGATCGACCCGCATCGCATCCTGGCTGTCACGTTTACCGAGAAGGCCGCCGCCAACATGAAGGCGAAGCTCGCCGAGCAGTTTCGCCATAACGACGTGCTGCTGCGCGATGTCGAATCGGGGTGGGTTTCGACGATTCACGGGTTCTGCGCGCGGCTGCTGCGCGAAAATGCCATCGCGGCCGGCATCGATCCGCGCTTTGTGGTGCTCGATGCGCGCGAGGCGGACGACCTGCAGTTCGCGTGTTTGAACGAAGCGCTCGATGAACTGATGGCGGAGCGGCGCGAAGAGGGTCTGGCGCTGATCGCAACCTTACAGGAGCCGTGGATTGCCGGCGATCTGAAGAACGCGTACGATGGCATTCGTTCTGCGGGGAAAACAGTGGAAGACGTGCGCGCCATGGCGAGCCCCAACGCGGGCGTTACGCCACAGAGCCTGGCTCTCCGACTGGTTGAGTTGTTGCGCGGTTGGCCGGAAAAAATTACGCCCTTGCAGGCAACTCAACGGGCCGAGCTGATTGCGTGGTCGCAAACGCTGGCGACGGCGAATGCGGGCACGGACGTCATGGAACTCATTAAATCCGGTCCGTGGAATATGCGCCGCGTTCCGCAAGACGAGAAGAAAGCGCTCGAAGCGCTGAGGGACGCTCTGAGCGGCGCTGCCGTGGATGCCCACACGGCGCCTTTTCGTCAGATTATTTTCGAGGTACTGGCGCGCTTTGACGAGCTTTATCGCGAGCGCAAAAAGGAACGGGGGGCGCTCGATTTTAACGATCTGGAACGCCGCGCTATCGAACTGCTGTGCCAGAACCAGGAGGTCGGCACGCGCATCCGCACTCATTTTCGCCAGATCATGCTCGACGAATACCAGGACATCAACAGGCAGCAGGAACAACTGATCGGCCTGATCCGGGGCGAAGACGTTTTTTTTGCCGTGGGGGACATTAATCAGTCGATCTACGGCTTTCGGCACGCGCGGCCCGATATCTTTCTCGGCTACCAGGCGGAGATCGAAGAGAACGGCAAACACAAGGCTGAACTGTTCGATAATTTCCGCAGCCGGGAAGAAATTCTGCGTTGCGTGGAAGCGCTGTTGAACGGCGCCGAGGGTATTGAACACCGCGCGCTGCGGGCCGGCAAGGGCTTTTCCGGGAAGACGCGCCCATCGATTGAAATCCTGCGCGTGCTCGAAGAGAGCGAGGACAAAGACGAAGCCGGACGGCGCGAAGCACGATGGATCGCCCACCGAATTGCGCGTTTAAGCGAAGAACTGCCCGCCCGCTTCGGGGATTTCGCGGTACTGTGCCGCAACAGCGAATCGATGACGCCGATTCTCACCGAATTCGACCGCGCGGGGATTCCCTATGTTTGCGGACGCAGGCAATCGTTTCTACTGTCGCGCGAGGGCCTGGATATTACGGCGCTGCTGAAAACGATTGCCAATCCGCGCGACGCCATCGCCCTGGCAACCGTGCTTCGGTCCAATCTGGTGGGCCTCGGGGACGAAGCTCTGTTGCGTCTGCGTTTGCTCGCCACATCGCTTACCAGCGGCTTGAATATGGCGGCCCGCGACGCGGCATTACTGAGCGATTTTGCCGAAGAAGACCGGATTAAGCTCGAACGCTTCACCGCCGATCTGAAGCGATGGCGCGGCGACCAGCCGGTGGTTCCGCTCGATGTGTTGATGGTCCGTATGCTGGGCGATTGTGGCTTTCAGTGGACCCCGGGCTCGCTGTTGGGCGATAACGTAGAGGCTTTTCTCCAACTGGCGCGCACCAAAGGCGCCGAGTTGCCGCTGGTCGATTTCCTGCGCGAGCTCGAGAGCATGGAAGATGCCGTCAGTACGGAGTCCGAACTCTCCGACGAAGACCAGGGCAATCGCGTGCAGGTGATGACCGCGCATGCCGCCAAGGGACTGGAGTTTCGCGTCACTATCATCGCGGCCATGCACAAGGGTACGCAGCGTGAGTCCGCGCCCGTGACGTTTACTCCGGAGCATGGTCTGGGCATCAAATGGAAGGATCCTTCCAGCAAAGACGGCATGAAGGATTCGTGGGCGCGCGCCAACAGCGAACGTTTGAAGCAGCGTGAGAGGGAAGAATCGAATCGGCTGCTTTATGTTGCAATGACGCGCGCCGAGGAGCATCTGATCCTTTCGTACACCTGCGCCAAACGGTTGACCAACTGGGCCAGGTTGGTGGACGATTTCTTTCAGAGCACTCCCGAGCCGGAAGGGTTTGAAGTTTCCATGGTGGTGGCCGACAGCGATCCGCCTTTGTCCGATCTTCGCGCGTTGCAGGACGGCAAAACCACGGACGTGCTTACGCTGGCTCGGCCCCATGTCGGGGATCAACATGATACGGCCGTGAATGTTACGTCACTGGCCGTGTTCTCCGGTTGCCCGCGGAAATATTATCTGCAGCGGTATATCGGCTGGAACACGCGGCGCTTTGCGCGTTTCGATCCGGAGAGCCTTCCGGAAGAAGACGATGAGACTGATCTGGACGCGGCCGAACTGGGTTCATTGGTGCATGAGGTGCTGGCCGGCAAAGCGGGACCGCATCCAGCGGAGGCTCATAAGCTGGCTAATGTATTTCTCGAAAGCGATCTCGGCCGGCGCGCGGCGCAGGCAAAGCGGGCGGCACGGGAGTGGGATTTCATCGCCGATCTGGACGATACATTGGTGCGCGGCACCATCGACCTCTGGTTTGAGGAGAACGGCGAAATTCATCTGGTGGATTACAAGACCGACGCGGTCGCTCGGCCCGCGGATTACGCGCCGCAATTAGCCCTTTATGCGCTGGCGATGGAACGCGCATTCGGCCAACGGCCGGCGCACGCGTGGCTGCATTTTCTTCGCGCCGATTTGGTGGTCGAGGTGCCTTTGAATGACGCCACGCTGGACAACGCCCGACAGCTGATCGCGGACCTTCGGGAGGCTCAGGACCGGCTGCAGTTCGATCTGCGTGTGGGGGCGCACTGTGAGTCGTGCCAGTTTTTCAGGTCCATTTGTCCGGCGGGTTTGGGCGAACAGGAGCAGGTGTCGAGATGAGTGCGTCGGGTCAGTCTTGTTCTTCGCGGCCTTGCGTGGATGCCACGGCGGCCAGCACTACAAAGAAAACGATCGCGACCGCAGTCCTTTGAATCGGATAATCGACCAGACAGTGGGCGAACACCGCCACGATTCCGGCTCCCCATCCGCTGCCGAGGGCGCGGGGAATGGCCCAGATGGCCAGCGTCAGCATGATGGCAAGCAGGGGGATGCCGCCTTCCGCGGTCCACTGCGCCCAATCGTTGTGAGCCTGGTTGGCGAAAGCTCCGTCGTCGAAAATTGCGTAGCCGGGATAGGCGGTGGACCAATTACCCAGTCCGAAGCCGACAAGCGGGCGGTCATGAATCATGCGGATGGTGGAATCGACGAACTCACGCCGGCCGGCATAGGGGTCGGGCGCGGAGAATCTGTCGAGAACCCTGGACGGACCGGCCGCCAGCACAAGCATGACAAAAATTCCGCCGAAGAGAATGCCCGCGGTCTTTACGACACGCGAAGAAATCCGGTACCGCCGAAGCACAATCAGGGGCACAACGATCAGCTCGATGGTAGTCAGCACGACGCCCGTGCGCGAAGCCGCGGCGATTACCGAGGCATACATGATTGCAACCGCCAGCACGTAGAAAGTCCGCAATGGCCGGTCGACGAGTGCGTTGTACAGAGCGATCGGCAGCAATAGTTCAATGAATGCCGCGTACTGATTGGTGTAAGGGAAGGGCCCGTAGGGAACCCACCAGATTTTGGGCGGATCGAAGAGAAACAAGACCTTCGTACCCGGTTCGAGCGCCTGCAGCGGGGCGATGACAGCGATGGCGAAACCGAAAACGACCAGAGCCTGGAGCAGCCGCATTTTGAGCCGGCGATCCGCGAAAATCTGCAGGCCCACGAAGAAAAACGCCAGGTTGGCGGCCCAGTAAAGGAGCGCCACTTTGGTGTGCCAGGCGTAGACGGTGGCGCCGTATTCAATCTGAAAGCCCGCCCATAACAGTAGGGCGGCGAGGGGAACCATGCCGAAGCTGAAGCGCAGTTGAACCCAGCCTCCCAAAGCGGCGGCGACCCATATTGCCCCCAGGCTGAACGCTACCGCTTCAGGCAGCGTGGTGGGCCAGCGCGCCTGAACCCACATTACGCAGACCGAAACGGCGACCGCCAGAAACAGCACTATAGCGGAGAATCTTTTCATTGGACAGCCTCGATTGAGACGCTGCGCAGAGCCACGATGCCCTGATGCCTGACGGTTCCCAGAGCGCGTTTATAGCGCAGAGACAATCGCGCGGGACCGCCCCCGGCGTTGAAGCTGAGGTGGCCCGTGACCCAATCGCCGGTCATCTTGAGATGCTCGGACTGTATGTCCGTGGCTTGGGAACCCAGCGAGACGATCTGCCAATTCAAGCCGGAATCCTCATCCACCGCATCGCCGCGATACTCGTAATCGAGACGGTACTTGTGGCCTGGGGCGAGGGGCACGATCTGCGCCAGCAACAGACACTGTTCGGGTTGATTGCCCGACATCTCGATGGAAGCTCCGCCCCCTGCCGCCGCGCCTTCGGAAGCCGCGCCTGCCGTAACGAAGACTCCGTCCACACGAGACAACCGCCAGTCGAACCCATGTTCGGTGGGCTTGATTCGAAAATCTCCGTTGGTGATCACATGCCCGTCGGCTGGCGAGAGGGGTTCGAAGGGAACCAGTTTGCGCCGGCAGAGAACGTTCCAGACCTCGAACGCGGCATCGGTATGACCGTCGACCATGGCATCGCAGTATTGAATGAGAACCGGAAGATTTGCGGCATCCGCCTGCAACGCGATGTTACGCGCCACGGGTCGGGCGGCGTCGAGGCGCCTGGTGTCAAGGAGAAATTGCAGATACTGCAACTGCGTCTTTTTGCCCGCTGGCTGATCGGCTGAGGGAAGCATTGTCTCGATGGCGTGTGCATCGTTGGTGGCAAGCCAGCAGAGGCGGAATACGGGCGTAAGATCGCCGTAACTCATAGCGAGCGCCCGCCTGGTCCAGACGGAGAACTCGGGTAGATTGCCGCGGCGGAAATAGAAGTTCATGAGGTACCAGCGCGGCTCGAAGCCGACGTTCACTTTGGCCGCCTGCAGCAGATACTTTTCGGCGCGTGGGTAATCCCGCTCCACTTCCGCGCGGGTGGCCAGCCCGATCCAATGGCTGGCTTCGAGGGGGCTGAGACGCACCGCGAGTTCGTGTTCGGCATCGGGATTGCGCCCCTCGCTTTCGAGCGATTCGGCGAGAAGATCGTGATAAGCGGCATTGCCGGATTCGAGACGAACCGCTTCCGCGATCGATTCCGGGGTTTCCTGGCGGATTGACGCATCGGCTACAGCAAGGCGGATGGTGAGCCAGATGCCTACGGCGAACAGGGGCAGCGCGAGCAGGCAAGCGGTGCGTTCGATCGCCGTCCTCCAGGGAAATCCGTGTGGAGTGCGCAAGCGTTCATAATATACGGCATTCATACAGACAGCGCCGGTGGCGAATGGAGTTGGGTACACTAGCAGCATCGGTGCCCGCGGCGGAATGGCGGAACTGGCAGACGCACCAGACTCAAAATCTGGCGTTGTTCACTCAACGTGAGGGTTCGACCCCCTCTTCCGCCACCAACAAAACAAATGGGTTATTTGTTTTTTGCGCTTCTAAAAAACCGGGACCTTTAAGCACTGGTAAACCGTTTGGTAAACCGCTCGGTTTACCAACCTACCTAACGCCGGGTTCTTTCTTCGCTCCACATCCTGTTAAAAACAAAGAAGAAAAGGCATCGAATAGCCGCACCTATCTGGGCCACTCCTGGGCCGAACCATCGGGTCCCTCGGACGACTGGCACCTTCAGAGCTTCGCCGGTTTCCCCTTTTCCGCCTTCACGATTAGCCTGAGATTCGCCGCCGTCGAGGAGTGCATCGCCGCCGCCAGATCGCTCGGAACGAAATCCGATGCCTTCGGTGTCAAGGGGAAGCTCTCTAACGGCCACTTCCGCCGCCAGCCGTCCACCTCACCGACACCGGCGAACTCGCCGCCAATCGGATACCCGAAACAGTTAAAATAGTGCGAATGAGATTCCTCATTATGGCGGCGCTCTTCAGTTCTATCGTCTATGCTGACGACATTACTTTGCCCCTCGACGATGGAAGTATCGCCATTCATGCCCAATTCATTCGAATAACCCCATACGGCAACTTCGTTCCCGAACTCGCTTTGAAAATCAAGAATCAGACATCCTCACCGTGGCGCATTTTGAAACTGCAATTCGATATCGGTGGTTTATGCAACGGCGAACCCCGCGTCTGGAATCTTTCTGTAAACACAAGCCTGGGATGGCTCGACAGCCAACAGGTCGTCAAAGATTATGTGGATACGTCGATTCCGCTGGTGGGTACGATTGATGGATGCACGACCGAGGTCATCAAAGGTCGTTTAATCCTCGCAGAAAGCTTTAAGACCAGAATCAACGGAGTCACTGGCGAAAAAGTGGATTTGGCCGCACAGCTTCGGGAAATTGAAGACAAGCGGCAAGCCGACGCCGCAGCCAAAGCAGAAGAAGAGCGTCTTGCCAAAGAAGCACAAGCAAGGGAAGACGAGGCAGAGGCGAAAAAACGCGCCGCTGAAGTGACACGCCAGAAAAGACTGGCAGCGGAGCAAAAACGGAAACAGGCTGAAACTGACGCTCAATACGCCAAGCTCAAAGCTGAAGAGGATGCTCGAAACGCCGAAGAAGCTCGACGAGTCCGGGCGAATTGCAAGCTGATTTATGAGAAAACGATAGACAAGAAGATTCACGATCTCACCGTTCGTGAAGAGGAACAAGTCCGAGCTTGTCAGACGCTGGGATTGTACCTGCCATAACCTTCGCCAGACCGAACCGGGCTTCTTCCTGGAATGCCCACCAGCACGTCCAGGTGCCCAAGGACTTATTCCCACTCGTCCGCTGGGCCATCGGACTCCCTGGCCACTCCGACAGCGCATATCGCCCGTTTCAGCCCTTCGCCTTCGTCTTTCGTGCCGCCCTCTCGATCTTCCTGACCTTCGTCGGCCAGGAACGAATCGCCGCCGTCTGAGCAATCTCCGGCGATCACCGAGACCTTCATCGCCCCGGCTGGCCAAATGTTACGCCTGTGGAGACGTGACAGGTCGATTCTGTTTTACAATCGAAAAAGCGAAAAGGGGCGAGTTCTTGTCCCTGAATTGTTTTTGATGGGTGACGCGACATGTACACCGTTTTTGGCGATGAAAGCAGCGATGAAACAGGGAGCCGGGTGTTTGCAGTCGCCGGAGTACTCGGGAATGACGGTGACTGGAAATCTATTAGTGAAACATGGCCGGATCGCACCGGGGGGAAAGTGTTTCATGCGACTGAGTGTGAGACTGATCAAGGTGAATTCAAGAACAACAGCCACTCGGAAAACCAAGCTCTCTACAAAGACCTAACACAGTTGGTTTGCAAGTCCAACCTGGCAGGGCGTGCTCTCGCGATAATGTCGATGACGCCGTGTTTTCGCGAGATGGGCTTACACTTACCATCCGGCGTTCGAAGACGGACCAGGAAGGCGAAGGCCGGAAGATCGGTGTGCCCTATGGCTCCAATCCGGTGACCTGTCCCGTGAGGGCGCTCCAAGATTGGTTGAAAGACTGCGGTTTCACCGAAGGTCCGCTATTTCGGCCCGTTGATCGCTTCAGCAGAATCGCGGCGGATCGTTTGATGGCGGCATCGGTGGCAGAGATCGTGAAGAAGTACGCCGGTGCCGTTGGACTGAAGGCCAGTGATTTCGCCGGTCATAGCCTCCGTTCGGGTTTGGCGACATCGGCGGCGATGGCGGGAGCCAGCGAACGCTCGATCATGGCGCAGACCGGTCACCGTTCAGTCAATATGGTGCGGCGCTACATCAGAGACGGCTCATTGTTCAGAGAGAACGCAGCTTCCCTTGTTGGGCTTTGAATCGCCCTGGAGCGGTGTAGTTCCTTGCCGCATATTTAGGTGAGACACTCCCCCTACAAAAGACGCATATGTTACGCTTGCGGGAGAGTGGCCGCGCAAGATATTCGCCTCCTATTTGGGGAATCCGGGGAAACGTGAACGCGATTCCGGGATGATTCCGAACGCTGTTCCGGGATGAACGCGAACAGGATTCCGGGATGAAGGTGAACACCGGTTCCGCGATGAAGCCGAACAGTTTCAGGCCGATCCCGGAATCGCGTTCGGCTTGAGCCCGGATTTCATCAGCCAGCGGCGCTGGACAACACAGCGGTGGGTAGCCTCCCTGAGAAAGGGAGGATTACTTGCCAGCCAGGAGATTGTCCGTGCGAAAGATCAAGGAAGTTCTTCGATTGAAGTTTTCAGTTGGCCTGGGGCTGCGGGCAATCGCCCGCAGTTGCTCGATCGGTCTCGGGACCGTACACGAGTATTTGCAACGGGCCGAAACCGCCGGGGTAACGTGGCCGCTTGGAGAGGATTGGGACGAAGACCGGCTCGAAACTGCCCTGTTCGGCGGACCGCCAAGGGCTCGCCCCGCAGTGTTGCCGATGCCGGACTTCGCCGACCTTCATCAGCAGCGTCAGCGTCATGCGCACCTGACCCAGCAGTTGCTTTGGGAGGAGTATCGGCAGGCCAACCCGGATGGCTATCGCTACTCCCGCTTCTGCGAGTTGTACCAGCGCTGGCGTCGCAAGCAGGATGTAGTTCTGCGCCAGGAACACAAGGCCGGCGAGAAGCTGTTCGTCGATTGGGCGGGAACCACCATCCCGATCTACGACCCGAGGGGTGGTCCCGTGCAGCAGGCCCATCTGTTCGTAGCTGTGCTTGGAGCCAGCTCATACACCTACGCCGAGGCCACCGGTGACGAGCAGTTGGCGAATTGGATCAGCGCACACGTGCGTGCTTTCGAGTTCTACCAGGGTGTTCCGAAACTGGTGGTGCCCGACAACACTAAGACCGGCGTGACGAAAGCCTGCCGTTACGATCCCGATCTGAACCCCACGTATCAGGAGATGGCCATGCATTACGGCGTGGGCGTGGTTCCAGCGCGTCCCTACAAGCCGCGCGACAAGGCCAAGGTCGAGTCTGGTGTGCTGCTGGCCGAGCGTTGGATCATAGCGGCACTGCGCCATCGGAAGTTCTTCTCAGTCGAGGAACTGAACCATGCTATCCGTGAACTGCGCGACCGCATAAATCAGAGGCCGTTCCGTAAGCGCGAAGGCTCCCGTGCATCGCAGTTCGCGGCTCTCGACAAGCCTGCGCTGAATGCTCTGCCTGCCGAGCGGTTCGATCTCAGCCAATGGTCTCGCGCACGAGTCAACATCGACTACCACATCTCGTTCGACACTAACTATTACAGCCTGCCGTACAACCTCGTGCAGGAACTGGTGGAAGTGCGGTCAACGCCGACCACCGTCGAGCTTTTCCACAAGGGCCAGCGTGTCGCTTCGCATCTGCGTGCGCGTGGTCATGGGCACACCGTGACCATCGCCGAACATCGCCCACGATCCCATCAGGAACATCTGGAATGGACCCCCTCACGTATGGTGCACTGGGCGGAGTCCATCGGCCCTCACACAGCGCGTCTGTTCGAACGCATCCTTGCCGACAAGCCACACCCGGAGATGGGCTATCGCGGTTGCCTGGGCATCATCCGGCTGGCCGGGCGGTACTCGCCAGTTCGCATGGAGGCCGCCGCCGAACGAGCGCTGTTAACCGGAGCGTGCCGCTATCAGAGCGTAAAGTCGATCCTGAAGAATGCACTCGACCAGCAGCCGCTTGGGACGCCGACATTACCGCCAAGCCCACCGTCACCGCACGACAACATCCGCGGTGCCGAGTACTTCGAATAGGAGCCATCGACATGCTGGAACAACCAATGATCGAAAAGCTCCTGAGTATGCGGTTGCAGGGAATGGCGGATGCGCTCAAAGCACAGGAACAGGACCCTGGGGTGCGGGAGTTGAGTTTCATCGAGCGCCTGTCCTTATTAGTGGATCAGCAATGGAACTGGCGCGAGAACCAAGCGCTGGCGCGTCGATTGAAGACCGCCAAGCTCCGCCACAATGCCTGTATCGAAGATATCGACTACCGCGCGGCGCGGGGTCTGGAAAAGACTGTCATTCGCGGACTGGCGAAGGATTCGCAGTGGGTCCAGAACCACGAGAATCTTTTCGTTATCGGACCGACAGGCGTTGGGAAAAGTTATATCGCCTGCGCTCTGGCTCAGAAAGCGTGCCGCGATGGATACTCGGCGTTCTACACACGGGCGGCTGCGCTGTTCCGCGACCTGGCGCTGGCTCGTGCCGACGGAAGCTTTCGCAATCTGCTCGCACGGTTGAGCCGGGTTGATGTGTTGGTGATCGACGACTGGGCAATGGCGCCGCTGTCGGAGCCCGAACGTCGTGACTTCTGGGAAATTTGCGAAGATCGGTATCAGGTCCGCTCGCTAGTTCTCACGTCACAGTTGCCCGTGACCCGCTGGCACGAACAGATCGGCGATCCGACGGTGGCTGATGGCATCCTCGACCGGCTAGTTCACAACGCTCACCGTGTCGAGATGCGTGGAGACTCGATGCGCAAAAATCGCGGAAAGACGAGCGCATAGCCAGACGCCGCCCGCGTCCCTCCGTGCCGCGTCAGAAGAATTCCCTGCAAGTCCCATTCCCGCCGATTGAGCAGTTACTTAGGAGGATCAAAGTACAGGTCGAAACCGATGTTGAGGTGTCGATCCGTCAGCAATTTGGAGACTTCAGCCGAAATTCCGAAGCCGCGGTTGGAAGAAGCCATGAAAATGCCGCAGAAGACATCCACTTTAAATGTGCTTGTTAGAGTAGCCCACAGATTGGCGTCAGATGGCAGTCGAGCCAACAGCATTTTGACACCGTCTTCTACGTCGTCTCGTTCGTCGCAGTCTTTCGACTCGATCGTCAACGACCAGCGGCCCTTGGTGGCAATCCGACTGCCGTCGCCCATGGAAACCGGAAGGCCCTTCCGCTCTGCCACTGTTGGGGCACAGCCGAAAAGGGCCGAAATTTGATCGGGATCAAGTTCTTCACCGTAAATGCGCAGCGTGATCTTAAACCTGTCAACCGGTCCGCCGAACCACAGTGTGCCTTCGGGTGCACCCTCAGGAGGCCTGCGCGATATTTTGTGAGTCGGTGGCACCAGGCCAGTATAAGGCAAGATCCACTCCCGTTCCCATGATCGGTATCGAGTCGCTTTGATGACAAGCCAAGAAGCCGTACCAGGCTTCGGGCCGAGCGCTCTTCGCGCTCGGGGTGACTGCGTGCTGAGGCGGGGACAAGGGCTGCGCCCCTTTCCCCGCGCCCCTTTCTCCGCTAGCGGCGCTCTTCCTCCGCTTCGCTTCGGATAAGTTTCTCTTGACGAAGCCGAACACTTTTTGCACAATTGAAATGCCAGCGTCGCTACGCTCCGATGGTGTTCGGATTCATCCCGGAATGCCGTTCGGATTCCTGTCGGAATGAGCGTTCAGCTTCACCGGAATCCCCACCTATTAACCGAGAAGAACAAGCTCTTCCCCATCATCGAGAAGGTCAGGATGTATGCTGGGGATTTCCATTGGCTGGACACCGAAGAATCAGAAGTGCGACCTCACGGACGAACGGCAGTATTTCTTGGCTCGAAACTGGTTCACACCGACTCGCAATTCTTTTATCGGTGTGGACTCCATATCGACAAGTGCTCTCCGGGACAAGGATATCGTGTTCAAGCAGTGCCTCTGACGCCTGACCCTCAACTCAAATGGCAAGATCGAGAGATAGCCTTCGGGCGATGGCTTCTTAGACTGAGAGAAGAAGTACAGACGTCTGATTTGTGGGCGGAAATAGCGAAGACGAAATCACTGTCGATCAAAATAGCTATAACTTCGGCAGAAGAGAAATTTGACGAGAAAGAGATCGGCTACCTCCATGGGGAACTGAATCGGATCGAAGCTCAGATTCAGGCCATTCACAAACTGACGACTTCCCAAACGGAAGCCATACATGGGGGATTCGAGGAGATAAGATCCGAAATGAATCGCTTCGGCAAAAAGGATTGGGCGAACATGGCGACCGGTCTCTTGTTCAACATTATGGTCGGATCGGCTCTAGCTCCGTCAGCAGCACGGGACCTGTACAACATGTTCGCAGCCGCCGTCGCCCCGTTGCTGGACGTAGCACACAAGTTACTCCACTAGTCGACTTCCCTACGGAACTCCGCTGCTACCTGAGTTGTGCACATCGCTGCGGAAACTCACCGAATAGAACCAAACACTTTCGTGCGACTGTTCGGCGTGGTCGTCGCCAATCTAAAATTGGAAGCAACGTCCCGATGAAAAAGACACCCGTCCGTCGCCGCTCAAAATCGAAGGCCGGAACCCGAAGCCCGGTCGAACACTGGCACGGTGGCGGCGACATCGAAATCCTTTTCTATGCTCGTTCGCTCCAGCGTGCGGCCAAGATCCTCATCGCGGAACTGGAGCGAGATCAGAACGCCAGAACGGATTGGGATGCGTGCCCGGTGGTTCTTCTTTATCGACAGGCGCTCGAAATCCATCTGAAGTTGCTGGCGGGGGAGGGCAGCAACTTCTTGCCGTCGCCCACCGACCACATCACGCTTTTCAAGACGCAGTCGTTGCGGTGGCTGGCGCAAATTGTTTGCCAGGTTATCAGGAAGGTCGGATGGGAAAGCGAGTTCAAATGCGATGGGGTTTCGTCGATGGTCGAGTTCAGTGGGCTGGTGAATGAGGTCGAAGTCTTTGATCCGGTTTCCCGAGCGGTTCGGTCGGCGAGGACCAAAGATCCCAATTCAGTCTCGGGCCACTACCGAACCTTCGACATCTTCCAATTCGCAAGGAAGCTGGACGCCCTGCTCGATCTGTTGGATTCGACCTCCGACGCTCTCGCGGCTGAGTGGGACCGACGTGCGGAAGCGACGGCAGCATTTGCCGAGTTCGACGGCGGTGATGACTTCGGGCCGACGATTCAGTGACGATCCGGTGGCGGCGGTGGTTTCGGGCCGACGATTCAATGAACGACGAGCGACGGGGCATAGTGAGCCTTAGTTTCCGTCGAAGAACTGAAGGCTGGTTAACCATCTTGGGGAGGGACCAATGTATTCATCGGGCCGAATTAGTGGCGACGTTCCCACTATATCCAGCTAGAAACACCAGACGACATTCACTTGGTCAGGTTTAGTGGAACCTTTGAGTTCGCCAAAAGCTCGTCATCAGAAAGTGAAATAAGGTGCTTCAGTGCGTCTATCGACGGCTTAAATAGACTCTCAATGTGATTTCTGAGGTCCTGTCGCTCCTGTTCATTAATCTCTGCAAATTTATTATATAGATCGGCTGAGTGCCCGTGATACTCTGCCGCCGAAACCGATTGTGCCCCGTAGAACAGATTGCTAAGAACATCTTGGGACTGCTCTCTTGCAACGCCGAAAGCTTCCCGCTCGGTATCGTCGGCTTTTCTAAGAAGAGTTTCGACTTCTGGTCGCACGGTCGGATTATATGTGTACAGGTCCATCAAGCCCCCTTGAACGTCATCGTCCAGATGCGCCTTCTGCACCTCTACCTGTAGCTCCAGTAGGCGTTTCCATAGATGATTCCGATTTGGCTCATAGGTGTAGTTCGCCAACAACTGCTGCTTCAGATCATCGTATGCAACCAGCGCCTCGTCGAAAAACGACAGAGATATGCTCTTCCAAGCGTCAAATTTCACTAATGATGAAGCAGCCGCCACTCGAATTCGATTGGCCTGTTCACGTCTCCGCAATTGTTGATCGGCATTCCAAGTGTACAGAAGCGAGGTGATGGAAATCAGGATAGTGGCAGAAGTCAGAATGTCACCGACCTTTACGGTTCGGTCGATCTTAACAACAGGGTGCATCATGAGCGTGAGTTTTGGAGTTTATCACAAGCGTTCGCATGCTGATATTTAGGCCAACAAGAACCCGCGCCGGAAGAAATCACACTACGACCGACCGAGACAAAGAGTCGTCAATCAGGCACCAGCCGCTTGAGATCCTGCTGCTCTTAGGTACTCGGGAACAGTTCCAAAGCGGTCATACTCCCAGAGTTCGTCGAGTGCCTTCAGATAGGCCGCGCCGACTTCCGCTAGCGATTCATGATCTTGACCGCGTTGCACCTGGATAGCGGCCATCCGGCTGCGCTCACGTGCCGCGTGCAGATTAGAGAGAAGGACTTCCCGGATGGCGTCCATTTTACATTCTCTGTGTACTTCTTAGGCTAGCGCATCTCAAAAGCCAAGGCTAACGTTCTGAAAACACAACCGGAATTCGCGGCGCGTGCGCGATATCACGCACACAGCACGCACTGACTGCGCCGGTCACGGCGGTTTACTACATTCGTGCCAGCCGTGCCGTTTGTCCCCGGCGCACATTCAATTTGGACCGACGCCCCTGCGCCGAACCGTATGTACGGTTCGTTGTTCTCGCCGGTATCAGTGGGGGCTTCGAATATATGCGGTCGCCGACCCTTCAGCCGTCCATACTGGATATCTCCTCGCGCTTCGCAGTGCGCCGACCTGATACTTCAAAAGTAGAACATCGCGGAGCATGGGTATCAGGTAGCGGCGAGGAGATTGTCACTCCCCCGACGATCTTGCTATGGGCACAACATCAAAGCTCATACAGCCGGAGTTGGAGAATTCTGGCCGCGCACAATGTTATCAGCGCGACGGGTTGGACGACAGGTGCCTCACATGAATTTCTTCGAAATGCTCAAGCGCGATTCCTGTCCTTTGAATGGCGGCGGTTCGGCGCATTACTGGCCACAGATCCTCGCAGGCCGAATACGGTGGCAAGGGTGTGGGACTATCGGCGAGGGTGAGGATCGCATTAAGCCGCCCGTCTGAACGTTCGGGCCGGTTATGCAGGCTCACCGCTTCTACGATGCCGCTCGGTAATTCCCAGGATTGCAGAAGATCTGCTCGTCACGCTGCTCACAGAAATCGTCGTCCGCAATGTCCGGGAAGAGGCAAAGCAATGACTACCCAGCAGATCGCCTTTCAAATTGCCGATGCTGGGCTGTTGGATGCCGATCTTACCCACGCAATAAGGAACCATGAGGAGTTCGATCTGGCCGAGGTCGTGGCCGCGCTCGTCTATACGGCCCGTGATCTATACGCCGCCGTCATGGGTGATGCTGAAGCTTCGTGGCAGGAGAAACGGCTTGCCACCGGCAATCTGGTGACCGCATTCCTGGCAGCGCTGTCGCTGGCCGGTAGCGAGACGTGAGGATCATCAGGACACCGCCGCCGACGCCGGTTGTGGTGCCATTACCGATCCACCCAATCTACCGACCGGCGAAGCGGAAGAAAATAAAGAGCAGCCTTCCGAAGCCGCTCACGTTTCGACAGTTTACACGCGGTCTGTTCAACAAACGGGGCTGAGAATCGCGTCAGGACGACTCGGAAGCGCCCGTCTGATGGTTAGAGATGGTCCGACAGGAGCCGGGAAATTGTTTAAACAAACACTGCCGCGTCCGACTTTTCTTTAATAGTCACGCATAACGTAGGCCGCTTGACAGGTTGAACTTCCGTGGGAACCTAGCTGTGGAGCCGCTTATTAGAAGCGGCTCTCCAAAACACAGAATAATATGAACACGCGAAAACGAAACAATAAAAAGCTGCCGATGTTGATCGGCGTAACTGTAATAGACCCCGGTAATAGTATCCTCGGCGTCACGTACCAAGACAAGAAGGGCAGTTCCGTAAAGGTTGAGGTCGCCGGGTTGCACTGGACAGAAGTATTCGAACCAATGGACGATCCTTCTGATGTTGGACCGCGGGTCAGCCGCGACTTGGCAGAGGACGCCATTGCTACGGTTCGGGAAATCGTCGAGTGTTGGACGGAGCAACGGGATAGCATCCTGTTCTCAGACCAGGTTCAAAGAGACCACGAAGAACTCGCCAGGGATCACCGAGCAGCATTGCTACTGGCGACAAAGACAGCGGCATAAGTAAGCAAAGATTGGCGGTGAGCGGTGGGTTCGTTAATTCAAGAATCCGCCGCGCTCCGTGAACGCCCCGGCAAACGAATGAGAAATTACGACGTCCTGATCCACCGCCCCGAGAACGCAGGCCCCAGAGCCTTTCAGATCGTCGCCGAATCTTTGCACGATGCGAACTTACTGGCGGCGGAAGTGGTCGCCAACTTGTCGCCGGAGATGATCGGAATGATCAGCTTGGCTGGCGGCGGTCAGGGCGGTGGCGTCGAGATTGTGGATGTTTACGAGGATGTAGCGGGGAGTCACCGTTTGGGTCTTCAGCGTCAGGCGTTTCAGGTTCGGGCGAGGTCGACGGTGCGTCGGCACGGGGTTCTGTCGATGAGGTAATCGGCAACTCTTCGGCGTCAGAGGTTTCAGGATCGGACGCGGTCTGCGTTTCTTCCGCGCTGGTTTCTATTGGTGAGTTAACAGTTAACTGACCAACGTCGGTGTTAACTGTTAACTCGTCACCTTTATCATCATCATCGTCACCGGGAAGCAGAGTGTCCCTTATCTGCCTCGTGTACGGGGCAATCAGAGCACGCAAGGTCTGGATGTCTTCAGCCGACATGTTCAGGTCGTCGGCCAGGTTCAACAATTTGTAATAAGCTGTGCGGCATTTCTTGCGGTCGAGGCGTTGTTTAGGCGGGGTTCGGTGCTGATCGGGATCTCTTTTGGATTCGGCCCGGTGCTCACGCATATTGCAGGCTGCGCAGAGGCCATGGCTCACGATCTCTTTCGGTTCCCGGCAGTTCAAGCAGATGTCTTCTCTTCGTGGCATAACAAGTAGCTCTCGGCTTTTTCGTATCTACCGGTTCATTACTGGATGTTCCAGCAGTGCGTTGACTCGGCCCTGCCTGGCTGTCGTTGCTGTGTCACTAAAGACGGCCTACTCGGTGCTGCGGATTGTTGTACTGAAGGGCCAGCAACCGGTCATAGTAACTGCTCTTCGCCCATTCCATCGCACGTTTAGCAAAGACTTTAATATCAACCTGGGCGGAGTGTAGCGCTATTTCTCGTGATTTGAGTCTTCTGCCGGGAGACTGTGAGGTTGTGAGGTCATGGTGTGAGGTTACCGCGATTCGGGTGTTCGGAGTGTAAGAGTTCTGTATCTGGATCTAACCAGATCGCATTGTCAAGAGTAGATACATCAATCACCTATAGCTATTGGAACTCGCGTCTAGCAAACCAGCGGATAGCCCGTTCGTTAGTCTCCAAGACATGAGATGGTCGCGACCGGCAGTATTGCCGAGTGGCAGTCGCCGTGCTCTTAGTCGTCCTATGCATATGGCATCTCGACCCATACACGCGGTGGCCGTGAGATCGCCAGCCGCATTGATCCACATGCGCCGAATGATCTGGGCGTAAATGTCATCAGAGGACATCGACTGGTATTGGCCTATCAAACGGACGACTATTAATGCGGCGGTTGGCCAGATCATCGCGCTCGTGTCGGACTATGCCGCTGTCAGGGCATCTGTCAGGAGGGCATGTGGCGCGGTGGGCATCTCCTGGCGAGATGGTGTCACTGACCTATTGTGGTCACTGCGTCTCATAGAAACTCGCGGGTGAGCACGAGAGGGCACTGGGTAAACCGGTCGGTCTGGGAATGGCTGAGAGCAAGGAGACCGAACTAATGCGAAGCAATCTAATTACCGATGCATTCATTAATGATCTGGCCGATGCCGTCGTCGAACGAGTTTGTGCTCGATTGAAGAGTGACTTTGGGCAGGTTGAACAGATCGTCATGGATGCCGAACAGACAGGTGTATTGATCGGACGCACCAAACGTGCGGTGATGCAGATGTATTACAACGGCCAGTTGCCCGGTTTCAAGATGGGCGGCAAAATCGCCTTTGACAAGCGGAAACTTCTTGCTTGGCTCGAAGACCTACAGGTTCAGTGACCCTGAAATCACAAGGCGCTTGTGCTCTTTGTATTCCTCTTCATCAATCAGGCCGGAGTCAAACCAGTTCTTGAGTGCCTTCAGACGTTCGGTCTGGTCTTCGGCTGGACCGGCTTTCCCGCTCTTTTCCAACGCTTTCAGCAGACGTGTTGCGGCCCGTTGCGGTTCGACGTGGTAGCGCCCGTATGTCGTGTCTTGTGTCTGACCCATCGCCTTTTTACCATCTGAATCGTTAATCTCTTCTGGCATATAGGTTCTGAAGGCGCGACGGGTGTCGTAAAACATGATTGTCGGCTTGATGTATTTCTTACCCGTAGATGTCATCGCTTCGACAGCATAGCCCACATTTTTGCAAGCGTTAGCCCAGGGCATTCGATAGTCGTTCCTGGTCATTTGGTTTCCCCGGAGCGGATGCGTGAAGATGTACTTGGCCTTCGGATGGAGGTCGAGAAGGTACGAACGCCACAATTCCAATTCTTCAACAACGTTTTTCCGCATCGGGAGATATCGTGCAACGCCGATCTTCGCCTGATTTGCCTTCACGGATATCAGCCGGGTCTTCCAATCGACCTGATCCCACGTCAGCCTGAAAGCTTCTTTGGGTCGTACTCCTGTGTTCCAGCAAAGAACGAACAGCGCTCGGAAGAAGCCGTTGTCGATGTGGTCCAGCAGGACTTTGTATTGCTCTTCTGTGATGATTCCGGTTCGAGCGTTCTCACTCTCGGCACTCGCAATGATCGAGGTTGAAAAGTCGGGAAGTTGGTTGACAAGTCCGTCGCGTTTTCCTTGCCGGAGAGCGGTTCTCAAATACCCGAGTTGCCGATTCACCGTCACCTGGACAAGTTTGTCGGCGATCTTGTTGTCCCGGTACTTTTCGAGCATGGCTCGGTTTACCCGGCTTGCCTTCATCTTCCCGAATACCGGTATCAGATGCCTTTCGACCACACCCTTGGTGTCCTTGTAGGTGGCGGTACCCTCACGGGACTTGCGCCGAAGCCGTTCGAGGTAATTAGTGAGCAGTTGGCCGCATGTAACGTTGCCGACGCCAGCAACCGTTTTCTCACCAGCCAGAATTTCCTTTAGAAGTCCGTCGCGGACTTCGAGCGCAGCTTTCACGCTTGTTGTGTGAGCGGGACGATGAAATTGTCTCCCTTGACGACCGACGAAAACCCAGAGTTCGCCGCGCTTCCAATAGACGCCTTTGGGCAACTCTTTAACTGGGGCCATATATGGACGAGCATACCACTCGGTAAACCGAAAATCTAGTGTTGAAAACGGCAAGAATGGTAAACCGCAGGCGCGAGTCGGGTAGATCGGAATAGATAAGAGACATCCGTAAGTAGATGAAAAATAGATATTGGCGGTCTGCGTGCTACCGTGCGGGTTCAGACTCAAAATCTGGCGTTGTTCACTCAACGTGAGGGTTCGACCCCCTCTTCCGCCACCAATCGAAAGCAATAGCTTAGAGAGAACAACACAGCCCTCGCCTACTCCCCAATCGCCCGTCAGAACAGGTCATTGATAACTTCCGCAATGCGCGTTGCTGGGGGACTTTGCGTGGAGACCCACGTTCCGACATCTCGTACATCGAGACAGTGCGACCGGTTTATCGAGTCTACGTCGCGTATAGCGCCGAACAGCTGCTTAACGAGAATCTATACTTCGAGATTCCCTTGAGTTTACACTTTCTGTATGAATCCCCTGAAACTCTACATAAATGCCGACGTAGAGGCAGATGGTGAACCCGCGTGATTACATCACCGCACGGTCGTTCTGCTTCTTTTCCCTGCCGGCGGCGGATCTGAAGGTCTTCATGACGGGGAATGCTTCCAACCTTTCTTTCTCCGGTGGCGCGCGCCGCGCTTTCGGCAAAAGCGAGGTCGATAACGGGTCTGTCCGGGCAACGGCGGCGAGTTTCTATGGATCGATCCTCTCGGCGAGCTCAGGTAGAACCCCCGCCACCTGAATGAGTCCGCCCGCGTGACGCGTCGCGTAACCGACGAGATCCAGCGCCGTTGCCTCGGGCGACGACACGAGGAGCGTGCCCCGCCGGGTATTGAAGTTCTGAACGGGGCACATCTGTTCGCGCACATACTCCTTGAGTGCCGGAGTTTTTGCGGCAGAGCCAGGATGCTCCAGCAGCTGCGAGGCGCTTCCGCGCCAGAAAGGCAACGCGCAGGGCTCCGCCGTGGATCGACCGGCGGTTCTTTGCAAGGAAGCCTTTACACTTCGGTGTCGCCGAGGTGTCTGCGGGAGGCGCTGCGGGCGCTTTGCGATCACCCGGTCCGATTTCGGGAGCCGGATCGCAAGACCTTCGCCCCCGCCAGTACCAGTACAAATTTGGGCAATCGACAGCGAGAAAAAGCGGTCTTGTAAGCGGTTGAAAACTGGCCGCTCGTGATAGGCTAACCTTGAGTGTCGTTCTGGCCTGGCCGAAGAATCCACTCCGGCTCTGATGGAATGGGGCTGGCTGGTTAGGGGGAACAATTCATGGCATTTAGAAATAGTGCTTTGATTACATGCCTTTTGATGGCTTCGACGGAGGGCTTCGTCTCAGGTCAACTTGGTCCTTGGGGCGCACGCGGGCCAAAAGGTATCTACGCCAACTTTCTCCTCAATGATAAGGTGAGTCTGGCGGAGGCAGCGGCTTATCCCAGCGGTTCGTCTGCCTATCCCAATCCGGCTGCAGATGCAGTTCTCGTCAAATACTTCACCACACTCCTGGATAATCCCGCAATTTCCGGGCTAGCGCCCCAGATACCGTGGTACTTACTCAACCCGAACGACCCCGGTTTCGACTCCTTCCACCCGGCGAAGGGAGCCTATACGTGGAACGCGCTGGATGACGTCTTTATCGCGGTAGATCAATGGAACAACGCTCCCGCTAACCGGGGGCTTCCACCGAAAACGATTCAGCTCATCATTTCACCCGGCTATAACTCACCCTCTTGGGTCTTCAACAACATCGACGCCAGCGCGTGCGGATGGAAAGAAAACTGTGGCGGCGCGGGCTCCTGCGACGGGTTGTTCATGACTCCCGCGCCAGTGCCGGCGGTTTCGCATCAGTGCGGATATACGACCCTCTTCTGGCAGGTGGAAAGCGGCACGCCAATTCAAGAGCAATTTCCGCTGCCATGGAATTCCGTCTACAAAAAGGATTGGCAGACCTTCCTGGTTGCGCTCAACCAGCACATTCAGATGGAACCGGCGAGCTACGCTTTTGACTCCATCGCCATGGGCGGACCGACGGCGTCCTCGACGGAAATGATCCTGCCCAACTTGGCTAACCAGAAGATAAGCCCATACCCCCCCAATAACCCAAACCCGAATTCCACCAACGTGGTGGGTGGGAAGGCGATGCTGACGTTAATGGCGCCGGGCGTCGTCCCCGCCAGTGAGACGGCAATCACCGTCGATGTGCCCACCGCATGGAACACCCTCTTCCAAAATTTCTATGGCTCGGATCCGAAATACCAAAAT
Source organism: Terriglobia bacterium (assembly GCA_963719785.1). Lineage (GTDB taxonomy): Bacteria > Acidobacteriota > Terriglobia > Bryobacterales > Bryobacteraceae > BOG-234. The sequence goes on along the minus strand of CAVRCX010000004.1, from coordinate 1,049,790 downwards.
ACCGATCTCCCGTTCATCCAGGAGTGGGATGCGGTGATCGACGTCTATAGCCAGGTTTTCAGTGGCGTGACGCTATCCCTCACCACCACGACGGACGCACTCCCCGCATTCCCAGTCGCGGCGTCTTCCCCGTTGTTAGTCGCTGCGCCAGGCTTTGAATCGGACTGCGGCAATGACCCAACGACCGACCCGAACGACGTAATGGCTTGTGCGGCTGTAACGCAGGTCCTGGCGTATTACACGAATCCGTTCGTCGGTGGGAACAATGCAAAGCTAGTCTTTGAGGCCGGGATGACAGCGGCTCGAGATAGTTATGACCTTGGAACCAACGGCGTAAAATGGTTGGCGGCGACGACGGCCGCGGGCACAGCACACGTGGCCGGCACTCCGTTCCGCTTGTCTCGGATCCTCGGCGGACTACAGTTTTCCCATACGTTCTCTGCCACGAGGCATGACATCCAGGCCGAGGGTTGCCCGACATACCCCATGCAGTGCGGCGGTGGCGAGCCCGATGGGTCACTCACGCCCGGCGAAGGGCTCGAAAATGTGCTGAGTATCAGCTTTTTTCCTGGTACGGCCGTCGGACCATCCTTTTGCGCCTACACAACGGGCTATGGATGCGGACCCACGAGTGTGACCAACTTCGGCAACTTCAACTACAGCGACGCACCGATGAATTTTTTGGAGATCTATGATGGCGATATTCTATACGCATCCGGCCTCAGCCAATGCGAGATGATCTATATCACGGGCAGCCCTGCTTCCATCCCCCCAATTCCGCCGAATGTGAGCGCATGCCAAACGATCACGTCCGACACGCTGGCAACGCAGACAGAGTTGAATCGGGCGAGTCAGAAGCTGTTGAGCATCGCCGAGCCGACAGGGTCGTGGTAGGCGAGCAATTCCGCGGGCCACTTGGCAAATTCGGATAAATCAAAACTTCGTCCCCGGCGCCGGGGGCCTCCTCGGGGCTGACACGGTCTTCTTCAGCCACATCCAAACTGTTCTCATCGTTCCGGCCGAAGCGCCGATTGCATCTCGACGATGCCGGCGTTGTTCACTCAACCTGAGGGTTCGCCCCCCTCTTCCGCCACCAATCGGAAGCAATAGGTTAGGGAGAACAACGCCTCCGGCGGCAATGAAGGTGGGTTTCCACAGCCCTCGCCTACTCCCAATCGCCCGTCAGAGCAGGTCATTGATAACTTCCGCAATGCGCGTTGTTGGGGGACTTTGCGTGGAGACCCACGTTCCGACATCTCGTACATCGAGACAGTGCGACCCGTTTATCGAGTCTACGTCTGTATTTGAAGATGCCGGCAGCTGCCGGATGAGACAGCCCGAATCTCGGATGCAACAAATGGCTGGACAGTCACACCTAGTCAGGGGATTGACCAGCACGGCTTTGAAACGATCAGGAATGTCGCCGTTTCGTTCTTCGGAATCGGCTACGGCTGGAAGCCAGGGGCAGCATCCCGGGATGGCCCAGCAGTTCGCCTTACGGCTACAACTGCAGTGTCGCCTCGTCCAGCCCTCATTTGAACCCGACCGGACCTTTGAGGGCGAGAGTGTGAATATCGGCAGCAAAGTTCTGGTGTTTAAGACTGATGAGATTCTTTTGCCGAGGCAGCTCGTGGAAGCCTCCCTCGACTGGCCGGCACGTCTGGACAACAGCACACGGCTCAAGCTTGTTGTCAAAGGGCGGATTGTAACGATCGTCGGCGATCGGATTACCATGGGCATCCAGTGGTATGAATTCAAAACTCGCAGCGCGATCGCATCGCGTTCAAGGGGGGCGTGATCCGCGGGCATGATTGATGACGTCACTGGTGCTCTCCAAGCTGCCGAAAGTTCAGAAAAAGACGATTTCAGATGATCGGTGACAATTACCTATGGTCGTGGCCTGAGCATCATAAATCGGCTCGAATGTCTTTCAGGACTGCCGATTAGAGGAGTGTACGCAGTTGGACCTCTGATAATGGGCGCGATGGTACTGAGGCTTCGTCGCGCCCGTCCCAATCTGTTCTGTGAAGGTGCGGGGAGCGCCCTTTCAACGAACCGATTTCCCGAGTACCGGCTTGGTAAGGTTACGGGCTCCGCGGTAGCGCCACTACTCCCTCCCCTTCTTGCGCCACCATCGATTACCTTCAATCGACCTTGCCCGACTACTTGCATCGATCTGCGCGATTACTTGCAATCGACCGTTTCGACGACGGGCAATCCGTCGACCGTCTCGCGTGTCGCGTAGGTGATCGAGCACGTCCGAACGGTTCTGGGCAATTCCCGCGTCAACATCACGTCCGTGGCGGCATAGCGGCAGGCGACCCAGATGCGGCCCCCACTTATTCCAAAGATCCATAACGCAACGGTCTTGCCATTGACCGTGGTTTGTTTATCGGGCGCGAGAGAAGCCTGGTCCCGGGGGTTGCCGTCGAAGAACGTCAGGCCCGCGAGTTGATGCGGGATCTGGTCCGAGATTACGGACCACCCGGGGAGTTGGACCGCCAGTCGCTGGCTTACGTCGATGCGCGGCGGGCACTGGACGGCATCCGCCGCAAAAAGCCCGGCCGGGCCCAGGGTGAACACCATTAGAAAAAATAAGCGCTGCATGTTAATCAGTTATATCCCGAAAGGGGAATTGTTTTGGTGACACGAGAACCATATGATGAAGCACTACCTTATTGCACAAGCGGACGGAAACGCCCTGAAAAAACTAAGACAACTTAACTGATCTCAACGGGCTTTTCGTTCTTGTTTACGGAGGCGCCTCTCAGCCCTGTCACGCGGCTGCGGGCCAAATTCCATCGGAGGAAGTTTAATGCGCAGATTCGCCAATCGAATCGCGACGCTGGTCGGCGCCGGGATTATTGCAGGCGTTTGTTTATACGGTCAGACCGTCACCATCTCGCCGGGATACGTCAATCTTCCCCTGGGCGGGACTCAACAATACAAGGCAACCGTAACCGGGCTGACTCCCGCTACGGTGACGTGGGGCGTTACGGCCGGCGGAGGAACGATTACTCAGACTGGTCTCTATACCGCTCCGGCGAAGGTGCCCACCAACGGGATCCTCATCAGCGCCACGTCCACCGCCAATCCGAAAATCTCGACGGTGGTTTATGTCAATCCCAGAAGGGCCCGGCCCCACCATAACCGCGATGTCGCCCAATCCCCTTCCGGTGGGCACCGATACCATCACCATCTCGGCCAGTGCCAGCGCGCCTTTTGTTAAGGGCGCTATGGCGGTATGCGGTGGAGCATCGATGTCGACTAAGTTTATTTCGGCGACGTCGGTATCCGTGGTGTCTTACGTGGGCGCGAGTCCGTCGACCTTTACCTGTTACATCAACAACCCTGGCACGTGGCAGAGCAATTCGCTTACAGTACCGGTGAAAAGCGGCGCGCCTTCGACCCCCGCAACCCCGGCGCCCGTAGTCTCTCCCGCAACGGCAACCGTTGCACTCAGCGGCACGCAGCAGTTTTCCGCGTCGAACGTGACGTCGTGGAGCGCAGGCGCCGGGACGATCACGGCGGCGGGCCTTTACACCTCTCCAGCCACCATCACCTCTACGGGGACGGACACAGTGACAGCTACGGGACCGGGCGGCAGCAGCACCGCAAAGATCACGCTGGCCACACCGCTGGTCGTTTCGCCCGCTACCGTGAGCCTTGTGCTTGGCGGGACCCAGCAATTCTCCGCGGCCAATGCGACGGGCTGGAGCGCCAACGCGGGTTCGGTCACTTCAGTCGGTCTCTACACAGCACCCGCCCTGATGCCCGCTTCGGGCACCGACACGATCAAGGCCACTGGCGCGAATGGAAGCGGCACCGCTCTGGTAACTCTGACGTATCCGATCCCGGTGATTCTCTCGCTCACGCCCTCGGCGTTGCCGCTCGGATCCTGCACGGCGGCGATCGCCGGCACTGGTTTCACCGCCCAATCCACCGCATCTCTCGGAGGCACACCGCTGATCGTCACTGCGCAGAGTGCCACGTCGCTCTCAGTGTCGGGATTTGCCGCCACTACCGGCATGGTCAACCTGATCGTATCGAACGGAAAGGTTGCGTCGGCGCCGTTGGCTGTGCAGGTAGGTAATCCCAACGCGCAGGTGTCGGCCGCAGCGGCTCGGCGCTTCCTTGAACAAGCCGCGTTCGGACCCACCCCCAATGACGCGGCGAACGTGCAGAAACTGGGCTATAAGGGCTGGCTCACTCAACAATTCGCCATGCCGCAGGTTTCGAGCTACGTTTCCGACTCCAGCCTGAGCCAGGGTGGGATGCCGGAGCAGTTCCTCGCCAACGCGGTGACGAATCCCGACCAGTTGCGCCAGAAGGTGGCGTTCGCGCTGAGCCAGATCTTCGTCACGTCGTTCAACACCATCATCTGGGACGATTCGATGATTCCGTATGAGCAGATGCTGATGGCCGATGCTTTCACGAATTACCGCCAGATTCTGGGCGACGTTACGCTGAGTCCGACTATGGGCCAATATCTCGACATGGCCAATAACGCGGTGGGGAACCCGGTGACCGGCACCATCGCCAATCAGAATTACGCCCGCGAAGTAATGCAGCTGTTCACCATCGGCACCACCATGCTGAATCAGGATGGTTCTCAGAAGCTGGATAACAATAACCTGCCCATACCGACCTATCTGCAGCCCGTGATAGCCGATACAGCACGGGTGTTCACCGGCTACACATACCTGCCCACCTCGGGACCCGTGGAGTGGAATGATTACATCAATCCAGCCGGGCCCATGGTGCCGTATGCGGCCGAGCATGACACGGGGTCGAAGCAGTTAGTCAACGGTTATGCGGAACCCGCGGGACTCAGCCCGCAACAGGATGTGAGCAACGCGCTGGACAATATTTTCGACCATCCCAACGTGGGTCCTTTCGTGGGTAAGATCCTGATTCAACATCTGGTCAAGAGTAATCCCAGCCCGGCCTACATTTCGCGGGTGGCCGCGGCCTTCGCCAATAACGGCAACGGCGTGCGCGGCGACATGCAGGCGGTGATTACGGCTATCCTGCTCGATCCCGAAGCGCGCGCCAATGACAATGGCGGCAACGACCAGCCTGGCGACGGCCACCTGCAGGAGCCGGCCTTATTCATCGCCGGCATGGTTCGCGCCTTTGGCGGCGTCATGTCCAATCAGAACTACTTCGGTTGGGATCTGGTCAACATGAGCCAGGATCTATACAACGCGCCGAGCGTGTTCAATTATTACTCGCCGACGTTCGTTCCGCCGGGGAGCACGCTGCTCGGCCCGGAGTTTCAGATCTATACGCCGGATGCTTCGGTCTACCGCGCCAACATGGTGGCGGGAATGTTCTTCTCATACAGCAATCCGGTGCTGAGTTATGGGCCGGGTACGACCATCGATATCACGCCGTATGTCGCGTTGGCCTCGAATCCCGCAACGCTGGTAGCCGCGCTCGATCTAACGCTTACACATGGGACGATGCCCGCGGCAATGAAGCAGGCTATCGTGACGGCGGTGACCAACGACACCAACGGCAATCTTTCGCGTGTCGAGACGGGCGCCTGGCTCATCCTGAGCTCCAGCTATTACAACGTGTGGCACTAATCGCATACCGCGAAAAAAGGAGATTACACAAAATGTTAATTCGTTCCAGACGTGAATTTCTGCGGGACGCGATCCGGTCGGTATCCGCGGTGGGAGCGTTAGGCGCTCTGTCGAAATTCGGCGAGATGAATGCGCTGGCGGCCGGTAACAGCTATCAGGCGCTGGTGTGCATCTTTCTGACGGGCGGTAACGACGGCCACAATACCGTGATCCCCATCAACACCGCGCAGCAGACTTACGGCCTTTACCAAAGCGCGCGCGGTGCGCTGGGGCTGCCGCAAGCCTCGCTGCTGCCCATAAATAACGGCAACGATGTCTATGGACTGCATCCCCAGCTGCCGGAGATTCAGGGTCTCTATAACGACGGGAACGCCGCGGTGCTGGCTAATGTGGGGATGCTGGTGGAGCCGATCGATAAGGTTGCCTACGACACCAATAACAGCTCGATTGTGCCTAACGCCTTGTTCTCGCATTCGGATCAGGCAGGCCAGTGGCAGACCTCGATTCCGACAGGTCTGGGCAGCACCGGGTGGGGCGGACGCATCGCCGATCTGCTGCAATCCTCGAACGCGGGCGCGGCGTTCCCCGCCGCCACTTCGACCAACGGATCGAGCCTCTTCCTGACCGGGCAGCAAACGTTCGCGGCCAACGTGCCGTCGGGATCGGCGACCCTGTTGAACTACGGGAATTCCGCACGTCAGGCCGGGATGCAGCAATTGCTCACGTTCGACAATGGATTGCAGTTGGTACAGGCGGCCAACGGCACTTTGAACCGCGGCGTGAGCTATGCCAATGCGTTGAGCGGCGCGCTGGCGAACACTACGCTGGCAACGCAATTCCCGGCGGGAAATCCACTGGCGCTGCAACTGCAAACCGTGGCGCGCATCATCAAGGTGCGCAGTGCGCTGGGGCTTTCGCGGCAAATCTTTTTCTGCGAACTGGATGGATTCGATACGCACAGCGGACAGCTGGCAATTCAGAGCTCGCTGCTGCAGCAGTTGAGCCAGGCGGTGCTGGCGTTCTATCAGGCGACGCAGGAATTGGGCGTCGATTCGAACGTCACCACTTTCACGGCATCCGAGTTTGGGCGTTCGCTGGCGCCGAACAGCACGGGGACCGACCATGCCTGGGGCAGCCACCACTTCGTCATCGGCACCGGCGTGAAGGGCGGGCAATTCTATGGGCAGTTCCCCACACTCGCGCTGGGCAGCGATTACGACGCCACAGGCACCGGCGCGCTGATTCCCACGAGTTCGGTAGATCAATATGGGGCCACGCTGGCGCAGTGGTTCGGGGTAGCGCCGGGAAGTCTGCCGGCGATCTTCCCCAATATCGGCAACTTCAAGACCTCCAACCTGGGAATTCTGGGGTAGCCCGCTGCGGATTTCGTGAGAATTATTTCCCGGTTCGGCACCACCTCATCTGAGCGACACCGAGCTAAAGGTGAACGCGCTCCGGGAGAAGTGTGTCATGCCGCTGTTCAAGACGCGAAGCGCCGCGGTTTACGGAATCGACGCGCATCCCGTGGACGTCGAGGTCGATCTGTACCGCAGCGGCATGGCCCGCGATTTCATGCTGGTCGGGATGCCGGACACTGCCGTGCGGGAGAGCCGCGAGCGCATCAAGTCGGCGCTGATGAACTCTGGTTTTGGATATCCCAACCAGGCGGTGACCGTGAACCTGGCGCCCGCTCATGTGCGCAAGGAAGGCTCCGGCTTCGATTTGCCCATGGCCCTCGCGATCCTCGGCGCCATGGGCACTTTCAAAGGCCTCGACAAACATCTCGCGGTAGGTGAACTGTCGCTCGATGGGGCCATCCGGCCGGTACGCGGTGCGCTTTCGATCGCCGTTTGCGCCCGCGCGCATAAGATCGAAAATCTGATTCTGCCCTGGGAAAACGCCGCCGAGGCAGCCGTGGTGGAAGGCGTGAATGTGTTTGGCGTGCGGCATCTTTCCGAGGTGGTCGCGATGCTGGCGAAGCCGGAGGATTTCCCTCCCATGAGAGCGCAAGCGGCAGGAGTGGGCCGCATTGCCGCGCCGAACGCACCCGATTTTCGCGAGGTGCGCGGCCAGACCACGGCCAAACGCGCGCTGCAGGTGGCGGCGGCCGGCAATCATAACGTGATCATGATCGGGCCGCCGGGCTCGGGCAAGACCATGCTGGCGAAGCGGCTGGCGGGTATCCTGCCTCCGCTCTCGTTCGATGAGTCCATCGAAACCACCAAGATTCACAGCATCGGAGGCATCCTGCAGCCGGGGGCCGGGCCTGCTGCTGACGCGGCCTTTTCGCGCCCCGCACCACACGATTTCGGACGCCGGGTTGATTGGCGGGGGATCCGGCGCGGCGCGTCCCGGCGAAGTCAGTTTCGCCCACAACGGCGTGCTGTTTCTCGACGAGCTACCGGAGTTTCCCCGTAATGTGCTGGAAATTCTGCGCCAGCCGATCGAAGACGCCTACGTCACCATCGCCAGGTCGGGTATGACGCTGCGCTTCCCGGCAAGCTTCATGCTGGTGGCGGCGATGAACCCATGTGCTTGCGGATTCTATGGCGATCCCACGCGAGAATGCCGCTGCACGCCCGCCTTGATCCAGCGCTATCTGGGGAAGATCAGCGGCCCGCTGCTTGATCGCATCGATATCCAGATTGAAGTTCCGGCCGTGCCTTACAGAGAGCTGCGCGCCGGCGAGGTCGCGGAGTCCTCGGCCGACATGCTGGGGCGCGTGGAGCGGGCGCGGGAGATTCAGAATGCGCGCGGGCATGTCAATTCGAGAATGCCTACGCGGCTGATCCGCAAGCAGTGCGCGCTCGACGAGACCGGCGAACGAACGCTCGAAATGGCCATGCGCAGGATGAGCCTTTCGGCGCGCGCGCACGATCGCATCCTCAAGGTGGCCCGGACCGTGGCGGATCTGGACGATTCGGAGGCCGTCGCCGCCAAGCATATTGCCGAGGCCATTCAGTATCGAAGCCTCGACCGGAATTACTGGAATTAACGGGTTTCGCCGATGGGTTGCGGGAAGCGGCTGCGCTGTTCGATGGAAGCTCCAGAGACAACGCGGACCCGGAATGTATCAAGCATTCCGGGCCCATGCCTCTAATCCAGCTTTATATAAATCAGGAGCGGAAAGGAGGTGGATTCAATGCGAATCTACTTCTCTCTGCGATTCAGATCGATACTCGGTCTGGCGTTTCTTGATACAAGACAGCGAAGCTGCGGCTCCAAAAGGGCCGAGCTTCACAGCCCCGGGCGGTAGCCGCCGTCCGGGGTTGTTCCTATTTCGCACACTTGATAAACTACCATCGGACTCATGAAACGCATCCGTGTTTTCATCCTGTTGCTCTCGCTCGCGGCAATCTCCGTGGCAGCTGCGTCTCGGTCCGTCTGGGACGGCGTTTATTCCAAAGCGCAGGCCACCCGCGGACAAACGGTTTACGGTGAGGAATGCGCACGGTGCCACGGGCCAAGCCTGGGCGGCGGCGAAGCCTCTCCCGCCCTGGTCGGCGAAGATTTTATCGGTAAGTGGCGGGGCCGCACAGCCGGCGATCTGTTCGAAGAGATCCGCACCACCATGCCTACCGACGATCCCGGCCACTTAAGCCGCCGCCAGTATGCCGATGCCATGGCCTACATTCTGAGCGCCAACAATTTCCCGGCCGGTGACAAGGATCTCTCCAGCACGCTTGCCGATTTGAACGATATCAGGATCGAAGCGAAGAAATAGGCCCTACACCCGTGCGCCGGCGCCGGTAATCCCAAAAAAGCGCCGGATACGGGACAGAATCTGCGCCTGGTCTTCAGTCTCCCGCAGACGCGCGGTTTCCCGATCCAGGCTCTCCCGAACCGTTTCAAGCTCTACCTGGCGGTGCGCCATCACCACCGACATATCCTCGGCAAGATCCGGCAGGCGGCTGACCATGCCCTGCAGACCGGACTTATCGAGGCGGTAGCACTCCACGCGGGATTCCGCGATAGCGCTGGCAGTGCGCGCCTCACCGGTCAACAGCGAAGCCTCGCCGAAGAATTCGCCATGCTCCATACGAGACACCACCTGCTCCACCCCGTTGGGTGAGCGGAACAGGATGTTTACCTGCCCGGAAACGATGAAATACATGGAATCGCCCGGATCGCCCTGGCGGATGATGTGCTCCCCCGGAGCAAACGCCAGATGGTGCAAATGCGAGGCGAGTTCGAACAAATGGGGATCCTCCAGCAGCCGGAGGATCGGCGTACGCCGCAGCACTTCCACTGGATTGGGGGTTCCGAGCTTCGAACCGCCCACGGCCTTCATCTCGAGCAGATGCGTGATCTCCTCTGCCGGCAGGCCTGCCCGCTGCAAAGCGAAGTAGAGCCGCACCAGCACCGAAGAGATTGCAACCTCGTCGCGGCCGGGCCGTGCCAGCCAAACGACCGCTGCATATTGGATGTGGTTCGGTGTCATTTCAAGGATGATGCACTGCGGCGGAAGGTCTGTGGAGATCTCCGGGAGCGGCGAATGGCGCAGCGCGAATTCCACCGCATCGATCAGCTCCTGCGGATTCACCCCGTAGGGCATGAAGAAAGGAATGAATTTGCGGTGATTAGGCGGGATGATGGTGACGGGCGAACGGGTGAGCTGGCTGTTGGGCAGAATTACGATATCGCCGTCGGCGGTGTTGACCGCGGTATGACGCAGGCGGACGTGCTCCACCCAGCCGGAAATCTCTCCGCATTTGATGAAATCCCCGGCGCGTATGCCGCCCTCCAGTTCGAGCGCGATCCCACCCGCGATATTCCCCAGCATGTCCTGCAGGGCGAGGCCCACCACGGCAGTAGCCACGGCGGAGGTAGCGAAGATGCCGGTCACGTTTACGCCGAGGTGGTACAGCAGGCTGAAAATGATCGCGATGTATCCGGCCACGACAATAATCTCGCTGGCAAACTTTGGCATGCGCACTTTGCGCAGGAGCAGATCGAAGAGAAGTACCGACACAATCTGCACCGCCGCCAATTCCACCAGGGCAAGGGAGACCTGGGACATGACAAGCGAACGGGGCAGCCATGCCGATGGCAGCAAAGCGATGAGCTGGTTGACGCCCCAAAGACCGAGAAAGCTGAGCGCCGCACGCAGACGCGAACGGTCGTGCGCCATGCGCTTCCACAGCGCCAGCGAACACGCGAAGAGAGTCAGGCAGATCCAGGTTTGCGTCGCGTTCAAGGAGAAAGCCTATTCTAGCGGCAGGCACACGGCCTTCCTCGGGGAACCGCATCCCTGCGACTCCGCGCCGCATCCTTAGAATGAGATGAAGTACTTCATCCGGCTGCTGCTGCATTATGGCTACGCGCTGCTGTTTCTGGCGGTGCTGGGGCAGCAGTGTGGAGTTCCCATCCCGGCCGATCCTTTCATGATCGGTATGGGTTCCCTCGCGGGCGATGGACACTTCTATATGGCCACCGCCATCGCCATCGCGTGGGCGGGGGCCATGGCGGGCGATCTGCTTTGGTTCGGCGTCGGACGGGTCTGGGGAGGCAGGGCGCTGGGATTCCTGTGCCGCATCTCCATCGAGCCCGATTCCTGCGTAGCGAGCACACACAGCCGTTTCGCGCGCAATGGGCCACGCAGCCTGCTGGCCTCCAAATTCGTTCCGGGCCTCAGCGCGGTGGCCACCCCGGTGGCCGGAATGATCCGCATGCCGCTGCTCCAGTTCCTGCTCTGGGACGGATTGGGTGCGCTGCTGTGGGTGTCGTTCTATCTGACGCTTGGCTTCATCTTTCGCCGCCGGTTGGAAGAGCTCGCCGACTACTTCGAAGGCGCCAGCCGGACGTTCGTCGTAGTGCTGGTGAGCGCCCTCGTGGCGTATATCGGCTTCAAAATATATCGCAGACGAAGATTTCTGCGCAATGTCGCGGCGGCGACCGTCGAACCACAAGAGATTCGGGATCAGCTGGAAGGCGGACGGGATCTGTTTATTATCGACCTGCGCAGCCCTTATGAAATCGAAGGCCACCCGGTAGCTCTCCCCGGCGCCGTGATGCGTCCTCCCGACGAACTGATTCCCCGCCACGCCGAGCTGCCGCTGGATCGCGATATTATTCTCTACTGCAGCTGCCCCAACGAGGGCGCCAGCGGCAAAGCGACACTGCAATTGCGCAAGCTCGGATATCTCAATGCGAAGACGCTCTCCGGCGGATTGCCCGCGTGGGTGAAGCTGGGCTTTCCCACGGAAGCGGTGTCATGACGCCGCTGCTGCAGTTTTCCCTGGTGGCCTTTACATCGATCTTCGTGCTGGTGGACCCCATCGCGGCCGTTCCCACCTTCCTCGCCATGACAGATGGATCCGATCGACTGCGCCGGCGGCATATGGCGGTGCGTGCGGCGTGGACATGCTTCGTAGTGCTGTTGACGTTTTCCATGGCGGGAACGCTGATCTTCAAGCTTTTCGGCATCACCCTCGCGGCATTCCGAATCGCCGGCGGCCTGATCCTGGGATCAATCGGACTCGAGATGCTGAGGGCCCGAAGGTCAGCTACCAAGGAAACACCGGGCGAGACCGAAGAAGGCGCCGAGAAAGAAGACGTCGGCATCATCCCCATGGGCGTGCCCATGCTGGCTGGCCCGGGCGCCATATCGTCGGTGATGGTTCTGATGACGCAGAATCAGGATTGGCCGCACGCTCTGATCATCCTGGCCGCTATTGGGGCAAGCTCGGCGATTTCCTATGTGGTGCTGGCCGCGGCGGATCGGGTCAGTTCGTACCTCCACCAGACCGGCATCCGCATTCTCACCCGCATGATGGGCCTTTTGCTCACCGCCATTGCGGTTCAGTTCATCCTCAACGGACTGAAAGACGCCGGGGTAGTGCGCTGACGCACACGATGGATTAGAATGATAGCCCGAAAGGGTTTTCGCCAATGAAGCTCGAAAGTCTGCTAATGCTCGGGAGCGCCACCATGGCCGGTCTCCTGCTCCTGTCTGGTTGTTCGTCCGATACACCTCCTCCGGCGGAAACCAAAGTCGAGAAGAAAAAACCGGCGGTGCCGACCGGGCCGATTACCGGCTTGACGGCCTATTACGAGATGTACAAAGTGGCCCGTACGCTGGCTCCGGACCTGCAGACGGCGAGCCTCACCGGCAACGATGTCGAAGGCGTGAAGAGCGAAGAAGGCAAGTACGCCATGTGGACCGCGGTATTCGTTTCCGCGAGCATGAGGCAGGCCACCACGTTCACCTACTCGACGGTGGAGCAGGGGACCACGTTGAAGGGCGTCAATAACGCCGGTTCGGCCCCCTGGGGCGGTCCTACGCAAGCCGCAACTCCATTCGCCAACTCCGATTTCTCGGTCGATTCCGACGCCGCTTACAAGACCGCCGCTGCCAAGGCCGGCGACTGGCTGACGAAGAACGCCGACAAGCCGATCACCATTTTCGCGCTCGGCAACGCCTCGACCTTCCCGGCCCCGATGTGGTACATCCGCTGGGGCACCAAAACCGGGGGCTTCGCGGTCTACGTGAACGCGTCCACCGGTACCGTCTTCGGCAAGTAGATTTTGGCGCACACTCCTGCGGCGCTCGGAGTGCGTATGACACCGTGCAACCGTAGCCGCTGACAGAGATGAAGGAGCTTCGGCGGTTTACCATTGCGCGGGTGGGTTTGGGACGGGCTGGGAACAGCGTTCCTGTGAAGGAGATGCTCGATTTTCAGTTGGCCCATGCTCGCGCCCGGGACGCGGTTCATTTGCCTTTCGATGCGCATTCCCTCGCCTCGGAGTTAGATGCCATCGTAGTCAAAACCTCTGTGCGGGATCGTGCCGAGTATTTGCGGCGGCCGGATCTGGGGCGTTGCCTGAGCTCCGCATCGCGCTTGCATCTGGAGAAGCTGCACGGGGAATTTGATTGCGCTCTCATCGTCGCCGATGGCCTGTCGCCGCTCGCGGTTCACAAGCACGCCGCCCATCTGGTGCGCGCTCTGTTGCCTCGGCTGCAGGCATGGAGACTAGCTCCCACCGTAATCGTTGAGCAGGGCAGAGTGGCCATTGGCGACGAGATCGGTTCGGTCCTCGGCGCCGCACTGTCGGTAGTGATGATCGGCGAACGGCCTGGCCTCAGCTCCCCCGACAGCCTCGGCGTCTATGTCACCTGGGCTCCCCGGCCCGGCCGCACCGATGCGGAGCGCAACTGCATTTCGAATATACATGGAGCGGGTCTGAGCGTAGGCGCGGGCGCGGAGCTTCTTCTGCTTCTGATGAATGAAGCGCGAGCGCGGCGTATCTCCGGCGTGAACCTCACATATAATGGCAGCGGCCATGCTCAAGTCGAACCTCACGCGCCGTGAAGTTATCGGAGGCCTGCTGGCGGCGGTTCCGGCTCTGGCCGCCGGGCGTCCCCGCGGACCCATTGTCGATAGCCACGTGCATCTGTTCTCGGCCGATCTGAAGCGCTTTCCGCTCGCTCCCAATGCCACCTACAAGCCGACTCCTCTGCCGGTTGAGGATTATGTCCGATTCGCCGTGTCGGTGGGAATCGATCACGCGGTCATCGTCCATCCGGAGCCTTATCAGGACGATTACCGGTATCTGGAATATTGCTTCGCGCATGAGCCGTCGCCGGGATTTTTTAAAGGCGTATGCCTCTTCGACCCCACATCGAGCGAGACGCCGGACCGCATTGCGACCCTGGTGGGGATGAATCCCAAGCGCATAGTGGCGCTGCGTATTCATGAGGTGCATAAGCCCGGAACGCCGTCGCTGACCGAGGGCCCGATTAAAGATCGCGATATGCATTCGCCCGCAATGAAGGCGACGTGGCGGAGGGTGCAGCAATTGGGGCTGGGAATTCAGATGCATTTTCTGCCCTATTACGCACCGCAGATCGGTGAGTTGTCAGTGCAGTTTCCCGATGTGCCGGTGATTCTGGATCATCTGGCGCGCGCGAGCGAAGGCACTCCGGAAGATTTTGCCGGCGTGCTGAAACTGGCGAAGCTGCCCAAAGTCGTGATGAAGTATTCCAATGCGAATAAGGATATGAAGCCCATCGTGCGTAAGTGCTATGACGCATTCGGTCCCGATCGCATGATCTGGGGATACTTCGGGCACGATCGGGCTGGCTTCGACAAGGAAGTGGAGTTGTTCGATCTGATGTTCGATTTCGCCAGTGAGGAAGACAAAGAAAAGATACGCGGCAGGAACGCGCTGAAATTATTCAAATGGGTTTAATGCTACAGCGCCAGGGGACCCGGAACGCGCTCCTCGGCGATCTCCACGTTCAGGGTGATTTCCTTATGGTTTCGCATCACCGTGAACGTCACCGTCTTATGCCCGGCGCGAACTAATCCCGAGATCTCGCGGGGACTCGTAACCGGCATGCCTCCGACTTTGGTAACCACGTCGCCGGCTTTCAATCCCGCCTTCTCCGCCGGCGTGTTGGGCGTAACGGTGCGCACCAGCACTCCTTCGTGGACGCCGAAATATGCGGCTAACTGCGGCGTCAGCGTCTCACCTTCGAATCCGACCAGCGGCGCCTGGCCCGGTATAACGGAGAAGGGCGTATCGGGGGGCAGCGGGGGCATGGGCGGCATCGGCACTGCAAACGGGCCGTCGGGACCCAGAACGAAATACTGGGCAGGCCGGGCGTCAACGGTCGCCGCAACGGTCTGCGTCGCTCCATTACGCCAGACGGTCAGGTTCACCTTCGTTCCCGGCGCCGTTTCGCCGATGGTGCGGGCGAACTGCGGCCCGTCTTCAACCTTTTGGCCATTCACTTCCAGGATGACATCGTTCTCTTTGAGGCCGGCCTTCGAGGCGGGGCTGTTGTCTTCGATGTGGGTTACTTCCACGCCCGATTCATCTTTGAGCTTGAGGGCTTTGGCGCGCTCCGGCGTCACTTCGCCCAGGCCTACGCCGAGCCAGCCGCGCCGGGAGATCGCACGGGCCGTTACCGAATGCCCACGGGGCGAGGGAGTCGGATTCTGCGCCATCAGCGGCAGGGTCGAGAGGAGCGCTATAGCTATTTTCCGCATCATTACGTTTTATTGGACGGGTTAATGTCTAATATGTGCCGACCGAAGCTTTCATTTCTTCCAGAAGCTGAGTCGTCCGCGTGCGCACATAGCTGTTGTCTTCCTTCTGCACCACGTCCTGCAGGACGCCTACAATCGAATCGTCATGATGGGCGGTGAGCAGATCGATGGCCTGAACACGCACGCCGGGGTCGTCGTCCTTCAAAAGAACGTCGGCGAGGGTCTTGCGCACGGACGGATCGCCCGCATAGGACTTCAGGCCTTCGAGCGCCTTCAGCCGGACTCCAGCGCTCGGATCGTGCGTCAGGGCGTCGGTCAGAGCTTTGCGGACCTCGGCGGAGTCGCCGCCGTTCTGCAGGACGCCGATCGATTCCTCGCGCACCCCCGGATTCGATTCTTCGCGTACCGCGGTGAGCAGCAGGCCCTGAATGGCGGGATCCTGCAAGGTGCCGGTAACGACATGCCGGCGCACTTCATCAACGGCGATCTGCACCTTCCCGGAGGCTTCGGGCTCCACCGAACGCACGCTCGAAAACATGGGCTCCGCCAGACCGGCTTGCGCGCCGCCGAACCTGGCAGGAGTGAAGCGGGCGCCGAAAAATCCCAAAGCAATCAGGGCCATCGCGCCCACCGGAATGCGGAACGGAATATCGAGGTGGGCGAAGCTGCGCAGGGATTCGAGCCAGCGTTGGTGTGCGGGCTTCGCGTCCTCATGCATGGCGTTGCGGAGGCCCACCCGGCAGGCGCTCAGCAGAGAAGCGTCGGTCACATCCTCGCGCTGGTCGATCAATTCCAGAAATGCCCGGTGGCGCGCCAATTCATGGCGGCAATCGGAGCACTCGGCCAGATGCGCTTCGACGCGTTCTTCCACTTCGGAAGAAACTTCGCCATAACAATAAAGAGAAATTTCGCGGCCGATCTCGTGACAACTCATATAAACGCTTCCAGACTGGATCTCATTTTCTGCGTGGCGCGGAAGAGACAATTCTTCGCCGCCTCCTCAGTGGTGCCGATGATTTCGCCGATAGCGCGCAGGCGCAGGCCTTCGTAGTGGCGCAATTCAAAAACGGTCCGCTCACGCGGGGTCAGAGCGCTCAACGCGCCGTCGATTTTCTCGGCCAGTTCGCGATTCCACATCTGGCGTTCGGGGTTGGAATGCGCTCCTTCTTCCTCAAGCTGCGCCGCGCGGTCCACCACGCCCTCGGAAGTGTCCAGCAATGTCGATTCTTCCTTGCGCACCTTGCGGCGCCGCAGGTGGTCGAGACAGATGTTGGTCACGATGCGGTAGAGCCACGTGTGGAACGAGCAATCGAAGCGGAATGTGTGGAGGTTGCGGTAAACCTTCAGAAAGGCTTCCTGATAGACGTCGCGCGCCTCTTCGGGAGAACGGAGCAGGTTCATAGCGACGCGGAGCACACTTTGGTCGTAAGTGCGCACAAGACGCTCGAAAGCGTCCTGGTCGCCCCGCTGGGCTGCCCGGATCAGGCCGGCTTCATCTAAAGGCGCAGCCAATCTGGCACTCACCGTTTCCGCGGCATCGTGCATCGGTTCCTGGTTGAGTAGACGCGGGGCTCGCAAAAACGTCACCTCAATAAGTTGCGAAGAGCCTTTGGTGCGAACGGGGAGGGTCGAACTCCCATGCCCTTGCGGGCGCTGGAACCTAAATCCAGAGCGTCTGCCAATTCCGCCACGTTCGCACGGGTGGGAACGTCCGAATTATAGCAACGCCCGGAATTACCGGCGCGCGAAGGGAAGGGGTGGCTATGTTAACCTGACTAAGCAGGCCCTCCCCCGGGCATCTTGTCCAGCACATCCTTCGAGGAGCCGGTAGCTCAGTTGGTAGAGCATCGCACTTTTAATGCGGTGGTCGCGGGTTCGAGCCCCGCCCGGCTCACCATTATTTTCAATAAGTTGGAGAGAAAATCGACGCAGGTTACAAGTGACTTTGCATCTGACTTTGCATCTTTTTTGTCCGGTTATGCGAATTCAGGGTCAATGTTCGGTTCTCGGCTGATTTGATGGGTCTTTGGTTTGCACCTGACGGAGTGGAGCGGCGCCGAATCATAATTGCGCAGCCCAGTCCGAAGGCGATCAGTAATCGTGGTCAGCGAAATTGCCATCCGGTTTCAGAGGGATCTAACGTCGAACCCACAAGGTCGGTGAATCCGGGTCCGCATTGGCTTGTCTGGTTACTTTATCGGTTGACTTAGCGACGACGATTCTCCGCCACGTCCCGGAACAACCACTCTCGCGAGTCTCGCTTGTGTGCCGGTCGTGTGCCGGAAACACGGACCGGGCAGATCCATCATCGGGACGTCTCTCAGGGTTGGCGTTATGCCAATGGCCGTGTGGAGAGATGACCGTGGCGGCCTCCGCGCTTTTGCCAAGTGAATACTCCGTCCGTGTTGCTCACGAGCGGATCATCGTCAGCAGCATCTTGAATCTACTGAGGGCTTTCAGCGCGTGGGGTTGGTTTGCCGGCATGAGAACTGCTTCGCCCGCCTTCACGCGCATTGGCTTGCCAGAGACCGTAATTTCCGCTTCGCCCTCGAGCAGATGTGCCACGGCGTCGAACGCGGCCGTGTGCTCGCTTAATCCCTGGTCGTCGTCGAAGGCGAACAAAGTGACAGTTCCCGTTGAGCGCTTGACTATCGTCCGGCTGACAACGGACCCTTCCTGATAATTCACCAGGTCTGTCAGGCGGACGCCCTCCGCGACCGGCATCTCGCCCTTATTCTGTCTTTTCTCCGAGCTCATGTTTGGCCACCTCCAACGGCGCCATCATTTTTTGCCAAATAGAATCCAGCCGCATATCCGGCCTATGCGGCGTGCAGCTTCACTTCCCCATTGGCGGCGCGAGCCCTCTTCGACGCGGGACCAGATTCTTTGAAGATCCAGGGTTAATTCACGGTCCACGAAGCCGGAAAGGAAAAAAGGGGCACTCAGTCTCTGCCCGAACCGGGCATCCTTCATGGAGCATCTGCTGTGAGAGGGCGATCTTCTTTAGGGATACCTCGTACCGCCCCCATGGCGCCTGCCTGGGATCTCAGTTCCGACCATTTCGAGAATGTCCATAGGCGTTACTCCCCATCTGGAATTTCTATTGTGTCATCCCGAATCCCAGGAACCTGAAGAAATCCAAAATAGAATGTAGTAAACTTGACGCCACTCGGGCCGTTATCAGGGAGTTCGCACGCGGTCTCAGTCCCCGGCTGGGCGTACTCCACCCGTAAGTAGCCCAGTGCGGCCCACTTTCCCGAGTGCCGGAGAGTAGGCGGCTGAGCTAATTTCGGCGGCAGGCGCGCCGCCGACATGTAGCTTCGTCCTGGGTTCGGGCGGTCTCTGTCCATCGATTTCAAGCGGCTTCAGAACACGTTGAATCAGCCCGCGCGATCGGAGCCGCTCAACGATCTCCTGGCCGAGGTAGCACCCTTTATGGAAGTGCAGCGCGTCCGCCTGATTCGCTTCCTAAGCAAGGTAGCGCTCGCTGATATCTTCGCCATACCGCGGCTTGCCGTGTTCCAGGCGCACTACACGAAATGCCCATTTCATCCGCAGGCACCACACCGGCCGCGTCGAGCGTTCTTAGGATTTCATCCTTCTCCGCCACCGGCACGATGATGAAAACACCCAGGCTCCCGGTGACGCTCAATCGAGCCACCAAAGCCGATCCTTACTCCACGTTGGCTCCGTAGCAGGTCTCCAGTGCAGGAGCCCCCGCGGCAGCCAGCACATCGGGCGACTTTGGTGCTTCTACGGCGATGGTCGCGAGCTTCAGTGTGACGTCCTCCAGCGTGACATCGTCCGCGATGATGAACTCATCGAGATGTTCCAGCAGTTTCTGCAGCGTTTCCGGTTCGGTATCGAGCAGGAAAGAATCGTGTCGGCACAGCACGTTCGCATCCGCCAGAATTTGTCCCTGTGCCGTCAGGAAGAAGGCATAGCACCCCTTTCCCGGAATAAGCTGCTGGATATGATTCGCGTTCATCGCGTGCAGGAAGCGCGCCCGGTCGTCGCCCGCCACTCGGATTTTGCCGCGGCTGGAGACGTCCAGCCACGCCGCGCCGCCGCGAAGTTCGTCGTAGCCTTGCATCGTTCGAGTATATGGTTCACCGTGGAACGCCCCTGGTGCGTTCGCTTTCGCCAGTGACGCCATCTTTTTTTGTTCTGCCTTTTTGTTCTGCCGGATAGGTGACATGCGTTGGCGTTATCTTGCCCCTGGGTGTAAGCGTGTGAACCCGCGTACGGGTGAGACTTATGATTTCCCGCACTTCAATTCCTCGTGCTAACAAAGCATCTGCTATCAGGGAACGATGACAGCGCCACGGAACGGCTTCGGCGCACATAATTGCGACTCGCTCGGACTTCGCAAGTTCTATCAAATCGTCCAGATTCTTCCGGAACTCAGGCGTCTGCATATAATCGGCGAAGCCACGGAAGCTGGCGTTATGCCATCCGGTGTTGACGGAATCACGGCGCGTATGCCGGAAGCCACCCAGACCTGGCATGTAACGGTAATGAAGGCGCGCGGAAAGGAGGACAGGCGACAATTCGGTTCGGTTGAACTGTGGATTGTGCCGCGAACGTGGGACGGTGCGTACATCGACCAGTCTCTGCACCCGGTGCGCTTTCAGAAGTTGGATGAATTCGTTTGATGAACGGGTTGAGTGCCCAATGGTCATGACAATCATAGGTGCCGTGATGCGCACTCCTTCATCAGGTTGCCTGCAAGCTCAGGAAATGCTCGCGTTTTGTTGTGGCCGGGCCAACGGTAAGTGACAATTGCCAGCATGCGAAACGCGTTGGCCAGCATCTCGAAAATAGTCGGGAAACGCGGCAGCATCAGATGTTGGGCAGCAAGTCGAAGTATTCATCATCTTCGTTTGCTCCGCCCTCTCCTTTGCCTAGCAGTTTTTCCGATTCGATGAATTCGATGCGCTCGATCCATTTGACCATCTTGTAGCCGAGTTGGTTCTCGACGCGGAGCCGCAGAGGCGCACCATATGCCTCTTGAAGCGGCTGCCCGTTCATGCGAGACGCCAATAGGCACTGCGGCTTCAGGACATTCTCGAGGCTTTGAGTGTCGTAATAGGGGCCGCCGTAAAGAGCTTCACCGAAGGAGAAAAAGGCGACTACCCGGACTTGCGGTTTGGGCCGCACCAATTCGACGAGCTTTTGCAAAGGAATGCCGCCCCACTTGGCAACGCCGCTCCATCCCTGGATGCAGTGATGCATCGTGATCTCTTCGATTTCACCCAACTGCTCAAGATCCGTCAGGGAGAGTTCGACCGGCCTCTCAACGAGTCCGCCTACTTTGAGTCGGAAATCCTCGAAAGCACCCTCCGCCAGGCGCTTCCAGTCGTCGCGGACGGGCATTTTTCCGTTGGGCCAGAAATAAGGCGAGATTTGCTGCTCTCGATACTTCTGGCGTGGCGCGAGGACGTTCAAAGTAATCTGCTGCATGGGATAGGTAACGGACTTGAGAGCGTGCTGCAGTCCGCGCGGATGGCGCCAGGAGATATCATGCGCCACGATCCAGGAGAGAATGACGACGCCGATCCCTGCAAAGCCCAGGTACATTCCGAGGGGCATCTGATCGTCGGTACCCAGCACGATATGGTTCATGTTCCGTGCGAATCCCGTGATCACGATCAGGGTGACGTGTACGGCGAGGAATGCAAAAAAGCTGAGCATGGTGAGGAAGTGGATGGACCGGGCGGATTGCCGGCCACCAAAAATGCGCGCGTACCAGGGAAGGCGGTTCACAACGGCCGGCGACATGGCGATGCCTGTGAGGATGGCCAGAGGACCGAAGACCAGAACGACAGTGAAGTAGGCAATTTGCTGAAGTGCGTTGTAGCCGTAGAACCCGTTGGGCTCGGGTGGGAGATGAAGAGTCGCGTAATGAACCCACGTGTTCCATGCCTGGAGGAGAACGAGTGGAGAATCGGGCACAATGCGGCGCCACTGCTCGCTGCCAAAGAGCATGGCAACAAAGATCAGACCAGTGACGATGAAGCCGTGAACGTTGATGAAGTGCCAGATCCGCGCGACACCGATTGTGTGCCGGTAGCCTGGCGTGCCCACCAGAGGTGAAATGTAACGCGCATCATCTTTCGCAGTCCAGACGCGGTCGCGCGGGACCGTCAGGGGCGTAAACCGAATCCATTCGCTCCCGGGCGTACAGCCATCGTTGAAGTACAGACGAGGATGATCCATCAGGATGGAAAGACCGCTGCGAATCAGCAGCATCACAAAAAAGAAATTGAAGAAGTGGCAGTAACGCACCCAGACCGGAAAGCCGTGTGGCGAGGTGAGGCCGTTAGGCTCGATCTGTGGAACGGGTGGGAGTTGAGGCACTCCGGCGACGGCGACCTCGAACCAGGCCGCAGCGATCACAGTGAGAATCGCGATCGCAATCCCTGCCAGGATGGATGGTCGAATCCAGATACGAAAGCGGCGGTCTGGTGGATAATGAACGGCCTTGTGGGCCGAATCAAATGAAATCATGCAACCTCCGGGTTGACGTGGCTGGTGAGGCAGCATCCGGCGAACGTTGTCACGACGGCAACACCACCTGCGCGGAATCTGGCACGGGTGCGCTCAAAAAACTGACCATACCTATTACAGTTTCTACCCGCGGCGAGCGACGCGGCAGCGGGATAGAACCGCGGGCCAAACCCGGCATGGCTGCTTGCATGGTTGACCAGGCGTGAACGAATCCTCAGTTGCACAATGATTAGTACGCGCGCTGTGAGAAAAGTAACAATTGCGGCATCGGCGCCAGTGCAGGCAGGCCGAACGTTTTTCCCCCAGCAACATGGCGCAACGGCCATGTTGCTGGCTCCTTTCTTTTGCGCTGCCGCAGTGCTGAAGCGCGTGTACTGGGTCGAGGGCGTGATCCTGATCGCTATCGTGTGCGCGTTCGCCATAAAAGACCCGTTGTTGGTCCTCGCTCGCCAGCTTTGGATATGGAAACAGGAGCATCCCGAGACCAAGGCGGCCAGGCGATGGGTCGGCGTCGAATCGATCCTGCTTTCGCTGTGCGGACTCGCACTCCTCGGAACGAGAAACTGGCGGTCCTTCATGCTGCTCTCGCTGGGTGCAGTGACATTCACGGTGGTGGCGGTTATGGTCAATCTGCGAAACCGGCAGCGTTCGGAATGGTTTCAGGTTGCTAGTGCCGTGGCATTGACGTCTACTTCGCTCGCGGCCGGCCTCTCGGCTCAGGGAGCAATTCCCGGCTGGTGTTGGGTTCTGTGGCTTCTCTGTGCGCTGCAGGCTGCCGCGGGGATTTTCGTCGTGCACGCGCGCCTGGATGCGCGAATAGCTGTCCGCAAAGGCGCCAGGGAAACCAGCTCACGCCGCGCGGCATTGGTTTGTCAAGTCGTCCTGCTCGCCGTGGGCGGCTTTTTCGCGTATAACAGACGTCCGTGGATCACGGCCGCGCTGCTGATGGCTGCGGCTGGTTATCTTTTTGAACTCAGACGCCAAAAGAAAACGGCGTCACTGCAAATGCCCTTGACGCGCGTCGGCATTCAGGCGCTGACACTGTTAGTCGTTTATTCCGTACTGATCGTAATCGGACTCTGGTAAGAGCGGGCCGTTCGGTGAGGCGTGGTTTCCTGATTGCGCATATCCCGTGAACCGAGGACAAGTCGCGAAAGAAGCTGTTCCGTTTACAATCCGCTTGTCAGTATTGCGCCCGGCCCGTGAAAGTGGCCCACACTACCCGCGCTGGCTGGTGCGCCTTGGGAACACTTTTCTTTTAATGCGGTGGTCGCGGGTTCGAGCCCCGCCCGGCTCACCATTGTTTTCAGTTAGCTACAGAAATCACGGTCGGCGTGACCGATGCCAAGAAGCGGGAATCGGCCATACACCTGCATAAATATTCCCATGCGATTAGAAGGTAAGGTAGCTATCGTGACCGGCGCCGCGACCGGTATAGGCAAAGCAATCGCGATACGGTTTGCCCGGGAAGGGGCCGCGGTCGTTATCGACTACGTCGGCAGTCCAGGAACGCCGTCCTCCGTGGAAAGTGAAATCGCCGGCTTCGGGGGGAGATGTTTAGCCGTAGCGGCCGATGTGTCGAAACCGGATCAGGTCAAAAGCCTCATTGACACTACGATCCAGAAGTTCGGCAAGCTCGACATCGTCGTCAACAACGCCGGTATTGAGAAGAAAATGGCGTTTGTCGATTATCCGCTCGACGAACTTCAGAAAATTCTGGCTGTCAATCTCATTGGACCTTTCCTGGTCTCCCAGGCTGCCGCCCGTCAAATGATTCAACAGGGCAAGGGCGGCCGGCTGATCAATATTTCCTCCGTCCATGAGGATTTACCCATGCCAACGAATGCGGCCTATTGCATCAGCAAAGGGGGCCTGCGCATGCTCACCCGAACCATCGCGGTGGAACTGGCGAAGGCCAACATCACGGTAAATAATATCGGGCCGGGCGCCGTCTTTACACCCATCGACGCGGACGTGGAGGCCAAACCGGAAATGGAGAAGGCCCTGATGGGGGAGATTCCGCTGAACCGCTGGGGCAAACCGGAGGAGGTCGCGGGTCTCGCGCTGTATCTGGCCTCCGATGAGGCGGGGTATGTTACCGGCGCCACATATTTCATCGACGGTGGAATGCTGCAGCAGTCCGGTAGTTACTGAATCACGTTGTGCCGGCAGGATCTGCTTTGTCACCGAAAGTCCACCCGGCCGACGCGTTCCACCGGCACTGGCCGCTCTATATTTTTGAAGGCCTTGAATTAGCCGCCTTCATGCTCTCGGCGTGCATCTTCACCGTCCTCCTGTTCGATCCTTCCGGACATATGGCTCATGAACTTCCGAGCCCGGCAGGCCGCCGGCTGCTGATGGGCTTGGCGATGGGCCTGACAGCTGTCCTGATCATTCATTCGCCGCCGGGTAAACGCTCGGGCGCTCATTTCAACCCAGCGATCACTATCACTTACCTACGGCTCGGCAAGATCCACGTTTGGGATGCGGTGTTTTACGTCGTCTTTCAGTTTTGCGGCGGGATATTTGGCGTCGGAGTCTCCGCCCTCTTGCTCGGCAACAGTATCGCCCTGCCGGCCGTCGATTACGCTGTCACAGTACCGGGTCGATATGGAACGGCAGCGGCATTTCTGGCGGAGTTGTTCATGTCCTTTCTTCTCATGGCAGTGGTTCTGTGGACATCGAACAAACCTTCGCTCGCGCGCTGCACCAGCTATCTGGTCGGGTTTCTGATTACACTCTACATCCTGTTTTTCGCTCCGGTATCGGGGTTCAGCATCAACCCGGCCCGCACCACGGGGTCGGCTGTATTCGCCGGCGTCTGGACCGCATGGTGGCTCTATTTCATCGCGCCTCCGCTGGGTATGCTCGCATCCGCGGAAATCTATCGATTTGTTTTCGGCGCCGATCGAATACTTTGTGCTAAATTACATCCCGACCCGGCGTATCCCTGCCCTTTTATCTGCCAGTATCCGCGACATCGCCACCGGTGAGGTCCTTAAAAGCACAGAACCTTCGCAGGTTCTCCCCAGCCGCGCCGTATGTTAGAGACATGGCCTGTGAGTACGACGCGATTGTGATCGGAACCGGCGCGGGCGGCGGGACGCTCGCTTTGCATCTGGCCGAGGCGGGCAAGAGAATTCTTATCCTGGAGCGGGGAGGATTCCTGCCTCAGGAGAAGCTCAACTGGGATACCTCAGCGGTCTTTCTTAATAACCGCTATCACACCAGGGAAATCTGGCAGGACAAAGACGGAAAGAATCTGCACCCGCAACAGGCCTACTGTGTCGGCGGACAGACCAAGGTATTCGGGGCCGCTATGTTTCGCATGCGCGCCGAGGACTTTGGAGTTATTCGGCACAAAGGCGGAATATCCCCGGAGTGGCCCATTTCCTACGCCGATATGGAGCCTTGGTATACCCGCGCCGAAGAACTGTTCCAGGTTCATGGCGACCTCGGCGCAGCGCCTTCAGTCCCCGGCGGCTTCGGTTCTTCTTTCGATCCGACCGAACCCTTCCACTCGAAGACGTATCCTTTCCCTGCGCTTCCCAACGAAGCTCACATGCAAAAGGTGGAAGATGCGGTCCGCGGGCTGGGGATCGAAACCTTCCCCATGCCTCTCGGGCTCAAGCGCGACGACGCTGACTCCCTCGCCTCAAAGTGCATTCGCTGTGACACATGCGACGGCTACCCCTGCCTCGTCCACGCCAAGTCGGATGCCGATATCAACTGCATCCGGCGGATCATGCATCTGCCGAACGTGACGCTGATGACGAATTCCCGTGTCACGCGCCTGCTGACGAATGGCGCGGGAACGGCGATTACCGGCGTTGAAGTGATGCACTCCGGAACCGCGGATAACGAGCCGGCCGCGTCCGATGGCCGCCATACCGCGATATACACGGCAGGCTTATTTGCCTTGTGCGCAGGGGCCGTCAACTCAGCCGTGATTCTTCTGGCCTCGGCAAATGATAAGCACCCCAACGGGCTCGCCAACAGATCCGATCAGGTAGGCCGCAACTTCATGTATCACCAGGCTGACGCCTTGCTCGCCATCACCACGGAGCGCAATGAGGACAGCTACACGAAGACGTGGGGCACGAACCATTTTTATCTGAAGGACCCCGACCCGGCGTATCCTTTTCCGCTCGGCCAGGTTCAGCCCGTCGGCAGTTTTCATGCCGAAATGATGAAGGGTGACGCGCCTTTTTTCACTCCCGGCTTTGTCCTCGAAGGGCTGAAACACCATGCCGTGCCATGGTGGCTGACGACCGAGGATCTCCCGGACCCGGACAATCGCGTTACTCTTCACAACACCACGCCGCTTTCCCTCGCCCACTCGCAGCCTGGAATCTTCGGCGCCCATCCGGCGGCAGATACCGGTTCTACAAATGAGTCGAGTCCAGTCACGGATGCGGCGCCAGGCCGGATCCAACTTAGCTATACACCGAATAATGTCGAATCTTTCGAACGCCTGAAAGACCGCTGGGTGGACGTACTGAAGAGGGCAGGACACGCCACCACGTCCGTCCCGTTGCATGCTTACTTCAAGAAACGAATTCCCATTGAGGGTGTCGGTCATCAGAACGGCACCTGCCGGATGGGAACCGATCCGGCCACATCCGTCCTTGACGTCCACTGCAAAGCGCATGACCTCGACAATCTTTATATTGTGGATGCGTCTTTCTTCGTCTCGGCGAGCGCGGTGAATCCGTCGTTGACCATCATCGCCAACGCCATCCGTATCGCCGACCACCTGTTGGCAGAACGCTTGAAGTAAAGCGCGGAATCAGCCAGCCTCTCGCGCGGGTTCGAAACCTGCCCGCTTCAGACCGCGTGCAGTGTACGGGCATTCGCGAATCAGATTCCAGATCAGGCCGGTTTGAAAGTTTTCGATCATCAGGATTATGGGCCCCTGATTCAAACCAAAAATCCACGGCGATACCCAGCCATTCGGATTTCTGCTTTTTTCCGGAAACGCAGGATTGAAGCTGGCGTCGAAACCGTACCGGCTGTGCCTCTTCAGGTCGAGGCGCTCGATAGCGTGCCGCGCCGTGGGAATCACGATCTCAGGGGCAAAGGGCAGGGAAGCAATCACCGCCCAGGGTGATATGGTGCCGTCGTCGGGACCGAACGGAGCGCCCCGCGCGGTGTAATCGAAAAAGACTCTTTGCACGCCGTTCAATTCGAGGCTTGCGGGACCCGGCCCGTCGCTGGCCGTGAATCCCCAGTTATGCTCGCCGTAGTGAGGCAGTTGAAGGGGATTCTCAATCGCGTACTGTCTTTGGACGTGAGTGGCGCGCCGGCTGTTTTCAAAATAATCGAATCCCGCTGCACGATTGAAATCGTCATGGATCCCGCGAAAATCGAGCCATTGATGGGACATCTGGTGGATGAACAGCGGCCCGGCGTAGAGATGATCGTATCCATAAATTACCTGCGTCCGGAAGGTTGAAATCCATTGCCGGTATCCCGCCGGGTCGATGGGAAAAGAGGGAGAACCAAGCGCGAGGATATACAGAATGTGGGCTTCGCTGTAGTCGTTGTTCCATCGATAGGGCAGAAAGCCCGCTTCGGGATTCCAGCCATGGCAGATTGTCGCCTGCCCGTTGAGAGCCCATTGCCAGTTCACTCGCAGATAGAGGGCGTCGGCAATCTCGCGAACCTCGCGTTCGTCCCCGCTGTCCGCCGTATAGTACGCCGCGGCTGTGAGAACCCCGGCCATCAGGATGGCGGTATCGATAGTGGAAAGCTCGCAATTCCACACACGTTTACCGGTGTGCATATCGATGAAGTGATAGAAGAAGCCCTCATAGCCCGATGCGTCCGCTTCCGGCCCCTGATGAAGCGACTGTAGAAACCTCAGGATTTTCAGAGCGCTGGCTACAGCAGCGGCTCTCGAAAGCAGTCCGCGTTCCGCGGCGACGATATGCCCGCTCAAACTCAGGCCGACCGCGGCTATGCTCGAAGGCGAATGGGGTTGGGTCTTATCGGGTGTGAGTCCGGTCAGGGCATTCGCTTCATCGCGGAAGAACAGAAATGTCTCGGCGAGCAGCGAATCGAGCATCTCCTTGTCGCTTCCCTGCGGATTTACCACCGGCAGTGAAGTCTCAGCGGGGAGCGGCTTCATACTCTATTCGAATTCGATAGTAATCGCGGCAACACTCTGGGCCGGTAAATCGAGCTTAAGGTCGACAGTGCCCTTCCCGCAGACGAAGGGCAGCGCATCACGAGTGAGGACGGAAGCCGCTTCCAGCTGCGATACCTGAAGCGGGGTTGGATATTCCGGCTCGCCCATGGCGCACCAAAGCTTGCGGGGATTGGCGTGGTCTTCGTCAATCCGTTCGACAAAAGCCCGCAGCGGCCGCGACTCGCCCGAAAGGCGCAAGTTCACCAGTTCCGTGCCGATGGGGTGCCTGGGCATGGCGAGGTTGGTCAGGACGATCGACAGCGATTTGTCTTTTCGGACCGCCCAGGCATCGACGGTTTCATGGGCGCCATGAACCTCCAGGAATTCAGTCCCCAGGTTATGTAACAACTGGAATGCCCGATACGAAGGCTTGGCGATTCCGTGAAGATTCAGAAGTCCGAAGCCGCCATGAAAAGGAACGGAAGGGAAATAGTTTTCGGAAAAGATATCGCTGAAGGTCCAGAAACTGTAACCTTGGGCCAAGCCGCGCGCTTCCATGATGATTCTGGTTGCGAAGGCGGCTGCGAAAGGCTCGTCGTGCAGCGGATCGCGTGGGTTCGAGGAGATGTTCCATTCCGTATAGTAGAGCGGCAAGCCTCGTGCTTCATCGCGAGACTTGGCCACCTGGTCGCGCATGACGTCGCGCGGCGCATGCTCCAGTTGAGTGATGGTGTCGGCGCCCGGCACGCCGAACGCGTCCGTAGGGTAGTGGTGAGTGCTGATGAAATCGACCGGAACCGAGTTCGTGTTGCAAAAATCAAGAAACTCCTGAATCCACGAGTTATCGGCGGTCGCTGGTCCCCCCGTTTTCAATGCCGCGTCTACGGCTTTGATGGCCGCGGCGGTGCGTTGGTAGAGTTCGAAATATTCCCCTTGGGTTCCCGTCCAGAACCCTTTTAGATTAGGTTCGTTCCATACCTCGAAAAACCATTCACGAACTTCTTTCACTCCGTACCGATCTACCCAATGCGCAACGATCTTCTGAACCAGGGTGGCCCACTGATCGTAATCTTTCGGAGGCGTTACGTTCGCGCGATAGCTGAATACCGTGGTATTGCCGGAGGCCAGAGTTTCAGGCATGAAAGAGAGTTCGATAAATGGCCTCATTCCTATGGAAAGAAGAAAGTCTATAACTTGATCGGCGTTGCGAAAGGAATAGAGAAGGTGCTCTTCCTGACAGGTGAGCGTGAACATCTCGTCCGAAAGTAATGCGTGAAACCGGGCGTGCCTGAAACCGAGTTCGTCGTGGCAACGCCGCATCTGGGCCTGCCAGTCCGCTCGCAGGGCGAGAGGAGCATGCCCGCTGCCAACGGTGTGTTCCCAATAGTGATCGAAGTACTTTGCGGGTTGAATCAGACTACATGTAAAATCCGGCAAGGTTGGAACCAAATTTTGTTAAAAAGATATTCGCGGTTACTTTCAAAAGCACGCCGACAGCCATCCTGCGAAGGGTCGCTGCTGTAAATGTGCGCCGCCTCTCGTTGGCTGTTCCATGTCCCCACACTAAGTGGTAGAGAGGGGGCCTTCGGATCGGGAAAGCTCCGACAGCATCGACTCACGCTTAAGCGTGGCGGTATTCACGGCGGACTCAAGACCGATCCAGTAGAAGATTGCGCCGATAACCGCGGCTACCAGCATGAGCGCGGCGAAGACCAGTTGGCTTTCAAAGAACCAGCGCGACCAGTAGGCAAGCGCCAGCGGCAGCAGCAGGAACGGAGCCGTCCAGATGGTCATGGCCTGCAGCTTGTTCGACATCTGATTCATCTTCTCCGGATGCAGGGCGCGCGGCATGCGCACCGAGCAGATGTTGCCGATGGGAAACCAGTAGAGCGACGCTACCATCATCACCGCCATCGTCTCCAGCACTTTGACCGGACCCGCCGGCATGTGGGCGGCGCGTCCGATGAGGGCGATGATCAGAATCTGCGGAATCAGCAGGCACAAGACGGTCAGGTTCTTGGCGAGAAGCACATCGCGAAAGCGGATCGGCCAGCAGAAATAGCCCTGCGCCGCCGAGCGGTCGAATCCAAATGAATTCCAATAGCTGATCTGCCCCAGCATGAGCAGGCCGTAAAGCGACATCATCGGAAGCGCGTTCTGGCGGAGGAACGAACTGTCGTTGCCGGCGCGCATGGAGGGGAAGTAGAGCACGAGTCCGAAGAAGCAGGACATGGCGTAAACCAGGCGGAAGCGCGGCATGCGGGCGAAGGTGCGCAGTTCCTTCTCCATGATGGCGGCGATCGGGTCGGGCAGAAAACGCGCGGGGAGCCGGAACAATTTGTCGGTGAGTCCACCGGTGCGAGTTCGTGCCGCCATTTCCCGTTCGGGGCGCCTGGACTCAGTCGAATCATAACGCAGAGTGCGCTCGAACTGGCGGCGGCTGAACCACCAGGACGCAGCCAGCCAAAGGGCAGAAACTCCGGCGCTCAGTGCGAGACGATCGTGCAGCATCAGGCGCGCCATGGCGGCCCAGGGCCATACCAGCTGCGACGGTGCGAAGCGCAGGATCGCGGACATCCTGACATGCATGAAGAGGAGGAACTGCGGAAGCACGCCCGCGACCACCAGCAGGAGAATCAGAGCTTCCTTGAGGCGCGTGCGTAGAAACAGGCGCTCCAGCCAGTTGCGCGTACCGGCGGAGAGCAGGATGTTCATGGCGGTGAAGATCAGCGCCCCGGCAACGATGAACGGCGCGGCGTAGGGTCCGTAAGTTGGATTGCGCATCAGGCCGATGGCCCCACCCGCGACCACGATCAGCATCTCGGCGCAGGTGGTGATGCGGAGCAGGATTTCCACGTGAAACAGCGAACGATGCGGTATGGGATACACCATCAACTTACGGAGGTCGAGCGAGGCTCCGAAGCTGGCGGAGATGACGGGCGCCAACTGCCAGTAGAGCATCACAAACATGAGTGCGCTCGACAGAACCGGAACGAAGAACGGGGCCTCCTCGGGGAGCGAGAAGAAGAGCATGGCGGACCATCCGAGGATGCCCCAGAATCCGTAAAAGAAGAATCCCGTAAAAGCTGAGAAGATGGCGGCGCCGCGGCGGGTGCCGGTGCGCAGGCGCATGCTGAGGAACTGAGCGCGCAGTATGGCGCCGATCATCTGTTCATTTGCGGCCTCGCCGGAGGGACCACCGCGTGGGGGCGGATGATATCGGAGAGCAGATCGGGTTTCGATTTATCGCGCACAAGATGCGGATATTTTTCGCCGCCGTGGTAATCGATGCTGACGGTTTTGTAGTAATCGCCGTCTTTGACGATGAGCGCGATAGGGGCCGGGTCTTTCACGGCGTCGGCAATGGCGCGTCGCAGGGCGGCTCCGCTGTATTCGCGCCCATTGACGGCAATCACCCGGGTGGCAGGGGCGAGCCCGGCTTTGTATGCGGGGGAGTTCAGATGGACGTCGACAATGTCGCCGCTGTCCCGCAGGCTGAGGCCGATCGAATAAGCGAGGCTGATGCCTTTGCGAACCGCCTCATGGCTCTTTTGATAATCGGAGCGCTCGGCGGTGTAGACCAGGTTGTAGCCGCTGTTGACGATGCCGTTGAGAGGAGCGTGCGGGGCTGTGGACTGCAGACGCTCGTTGAGGAAGCCTGCCCAATCGTAAGGTTGGGTGGCGTTCAGGGTCGCCACCACGTCGTCGAAAGTGTAAGGCTTGACGGTGGGCACATCTGTGGTATCGGAACCGCCGGCCCAGAGCTTGCAGAAATCGTCGAGCGACTTGCGGCCTTTACTGAGTGTGCGGATGGTGACGTCGGCATCGAGCCAGATGAGCGTGCCTTCCTCGTAGTAATCGACGGAGCGCCGCAGGTCGCTGTAATCGGCGCGCGCGCTGTAGAGCACCTGGGCGGCTACAGCGGTATCTTCGAGAGGACGCCACGTGCGGCCCTCCTCTTTGTCGAGCGCTGCTGCTTCCATGGCCAGCGAATCGAAGAACTCCTGATCGGTGGAGAGACCGCTGCGCGGCGTGAGGATTTCCCCGAGATATTCGGTGAGCCCTTCATAAACCCAGAGCAGATTGCCTTTCATGGGCTGGCTGTAATCGGACGTCGCGAGGCCGGCGGGGCGTCGGTACTTGCCATTCCATGAATGCACAAACTCGTGGGGCAGCAGGCCTGCATCCACTTTGCGGTGATCTTCGTCGATAAGCGAATCCTCGTCGGTGCGGTCGTCGCTCGATTCGTGGTGCTCGAGGCCGAAGTGCGCCACGTGATCGCTGAGGGTGTAGAGAAAGTGGTAATCGCGATAGTGGGAGCCGCCGAAGAGTCCGGTGGTTTCTTTGACCAGATTGCGGTAGTGCTTCACTTCATCGTCCGAAATCCGCGTGGCATGCTCACTGTCGGCCGCGATGTGCAGGTAGTGGGGAAGTTTGCCATCCGGATTGAGATCAACGGTCTTGAAGTCGATGCCCGTCTGCACGGGGGAGTCGATCAGGGTGGTGAGCGACGAGGGTTTGAAAA
The DNA here is from genome assembly GCA_963719785.1 of Terriglobia bacterium. Classification (GTDB taxonomy): domain Bacteria; phylum Acidobacteriota; class Terriglobia; order Bryobacterales; family Bryobacteraceae; genus BOG-234. The sequence goes on along the minus strand of CAVRCX010000004.1, from coordinate 1,017,039 downwards.
TGATCTGATTGCCCGATTCGCTGGCGATGGGAAGCGCGGTGCCGTAGCTCCATCCGCTCGGAACCTTGAGAGTGGCCTGGTAGTTTAGCTGATCGGCCGGGGTGCCTTTGGGATACAGCAGCAGTTGGTTCCAGCTCAGCACGGCCAGTTGCGAGGTGATGGAACCGCCTGAAGAGAAGCCGCCGGATTCCGGAGGCGAGATGAACTCGGCGGCAACGTCGATAGTCGAAACGCCGGGCGGGATGTCGATGGTGAACTCGAACATGTTGACGGCGTCGCGTGCCCACGTCAGCGGCTTTCCATTGGCCGTGACCCGGATACCGGCGAGGTCTTCAATGGGACCGGTGGGACCGTGCTCGCCGGGAATCCACTGGGGATACAGGAGCGTGAATTTGCCAGGTGAAACCGGGAACTGCATGGTGGTGTGGAGCAGGCGTCGCGCGGCTTCGCTGGCATCGACATTGAGTTGGATGGGCGGCGATTGGGCGAACAGCGGGTGAAACAGAACTAAGAATAGGCAGGCGATAGCGCCTGTCTCACATTTTTTCAGGTTAGCCATTCGAGTCCTTCGTATTCGCGGTCGCGCCCGACGGTGCGGACGAAGACCTCTTCAAGAGTGTGTGTGCCGGCGCGCAGATCGTCCATACTGCCTTCGGCGACGATCCTGCCCGCGTTGATAATGGCGACATGGTCGCAGAGCCGCTCCACCACTTCAAGGACGTGGGAGGTGAGAAAAACGGTTGCGCCGTGCCGCACCTGATCGACCAGGATGTCCTTCATGAGACGCGCGCCCACGGCGTCGACGCCTTCGAATGGTTCGTCCATGAGGAAGAGTTCGGGGCGGTGGATCAGGGACGCCGCCATAGCAATGCGTTTGCGCATGCCCTTCGAATACTCTGCAATCAATTTGCGCCGCTCGTCCGCCAGTTCGAAAAGATCGAGTAATTCTTCGGCGCGCTGGCGGGCGAGGGGACGGGCGAGGCTGTACATGCGGCCCACGAATTCGAGGAACTCGAGACCGGTCAGGCGGTCGAAAAGGAGCGACTCATCGGGAACCAGGCCGATGCGCTGTTTAATGGCAAGCTCCTCGGCGGGCATGGGCAGTCCGAGCAACTCAATGGTGCCGCCGGTCGCGGGGATCAAGCCGGTGAGCATGCGGATGGTGGTGGATTTGCCGGCGCCGTTGGGGCCGAGGAAGCCGAAGAAAGACCCGCGCGGCACAGTGAGGCTGAGGCCGTCGACTGCCGGTTTGCCATCGTAGATTTTGCGCAGATCGTGGACCTCGATGGCGGGGGTGGGGTCGGACATGGGCGAAAACTTATGGTACCGGAAGGCTGCGGAGGGAAAGAAGGCAGATCCGAAATCTGCCCCACCGGTACTGATAATCTAAACGATTGCATGACAATCGATGAAATCAGGGAGTTGATACAACTGGCCAAAGAGTCCGGCGTGGCGGAGCTCGAGGTGCAGCGCGGGGAGAACCGCGTGCGCGTCCGGCTTTCGTTTGGATCGGAAACCAGCGTGATCCTGCCTGCGCCTGCAACCGCATCGGCGCCCGCTCCTGCCGCGCCCGCGCCCAAAGTGGAGGCTGCGCCCGCATCCAAAGAGCCGGACACGCTTATCTATACGAAGTCGCCCATCGTAGGCACGTTCTACGAAGCAGCCTCGCCGGATACGCCGCCGTTTGTGCGTATCGGGGAGCACGTTACACCCGGCAAGGTTCTCTGCATCATCGAATCGATGAAGCTGATGAACGAAATCGAGGCGGACGTGGCTGGGGTGATCGAAAGCAAGCTCGTGCAAAACGGGCAGCCGGTGGAATACGGAGAAGCCCTCTTTGGCATCCGTCCCGTTTAGAAAAATCCTCATCGCAAACCGGGGAGAGATCGCGCTGCGCATCATCTGCGCGTGTAAGGATCTGGGCATTCCCACGGTCGCGGTGTATTCGGAAGCGGATCGCCATAGTTTGCCTGTGCGCTTCGCCGATCAGGCGATCTGCATCGGGCCGGCCAAGAGCGCGCGCAGTTATCTGGATATTCCGTCGATCATCAGCGCTGCGGAAATTACCAACGTGGACGCGATCCATCCGGGTTACGGATTCCTCAGCGAGAACTCCGGGTTCGCCGAGGTGTGCCGCGTTTCGGGGATCAAGTTTATCGGCCCCACGCCGGATGTGATTTCCGCGATGGGCATTAAAGAACGCGCGCGGGCCATCATGAAGGATTACGGGGTGCCCATTCTGCCTGGGTCCGATGGCGTGCTGGGGAGCGCGGAAGAGGCCGTCGAGACGGCGGCGCGGATCGGGTATCCGGTGATATTGAAAGCGTCGGCGGGCGGTGGGGGACGCGGCATGCGCGTGGTGAATTCGGCTGAGGAGTTGCCGGGTTTGCTGACGCAGGCGCAGCAGGAAGCAGGAGCGGCATTTTCGAGCGCCGACGTTTATCTTGAGAAATACATCGGGGCGCCGCGGCACATCGAATTTCAGGTATTGGCGGATGAGCATGGCAACGTTGAGATTCTGGGCGAGCGCGATTGCAGCATCCAGCGGCGGCACCAGAAGCTGTTGGAGGAGTCTCCCTCGCCGGCTCTCAAGGATGCGGTGCGGGAGCGTGTTACGGCCCAATTGAAGGACGCGATCAAGGCAATCGGTTACAGCAATGCGGGCACGGTCGAGTTCCTGATGGACGAGAAGGGCGACCTGTATTTCATCGAAGTGAATGCGCGCATCCAGGTGGAGCATCCGGTGACCGAAGCGGTGACCGGCATCGATCTGGTGAAAGCGCAGATTCGCATCGCTGGCGGGGAGACGCTGGGGGAGATTCTGGACGGCCCCGTAACGCCGCGCGGACACGCCATTGAGTGCCGCATCAATGCGGAGAATCCGGATACGTTTGTGCCTTCGCCGGGCCGGATTACGGGGTTGAATCTACCCGGGGGGATCGGCATTCGCGTGGATACGCACGCGTATCAGGATGGGGTGATTCCTCCGTATTACGATTCACTGGTGGCCAAGCTGATCGCGTATGGCAAGGATCGCGCGGAAGCCATTCAGCGCATGAAACGGGCGCTCGACTTATTTGTGGTGGAGGGAATTCACACTTCGATTCCACTGCATAAGCGAATCATGGATGAGCCTGATTTTGTTGCGGGCAAATTCGACACAAACTTCATTAAGCGCTGGATGTAGTGGGACAGATTTCCGATCTGCCCTGTCTTTTCAGGGATTCGCGCCAGATCAATTTTTTGAATGCAATCCATCAAATTGTTGTATATTGTCCGTAGGCGATCCCTCGCAAGTCGCCGTACGGAGCCGATATGTCAAAGAAAAGATTGATGATAGTTCTTGCCATGGTACTCGCATTGGCTACGGCGCGAACCTTGGTTCCCTCCGCCACCGCCGCCCCCAAACTCGATCCCGGCTTGAAGCAGACCATGCAGCTTCTGGTTCTCATGGAAACGGATTCGAGCGGCAAAGTCACCAAGGCCGAGTTCATGAAATACATGGAAGCCGAATTCGACAAGCTCGATAGGAACAAAGATGGCGAGCTGGACGTGAAAGAACTGACGCAATCGCAGTATTCCGTCCACGTCGGCACTCACAGGTAAGCCCGCCTTCGCGGCTGGCTCTTGTACTTCAGGCCAGGCTGCCCACTTTTGAGGGCCTTCGCGGTATCCTGGAAGCATTTGATCCATCCCCATTCGGAACTTCGATTCGTCAGCCCCGCCATAGGCTATGGGCTCTTCGCGACCCGGTTGATTCCCAAAGGCACTATCACGTGGGTCGGCGATCCACTCGACCAGATCGTATCCGCCGGGCAGCTCGCCGTCATGCCCGCGCTGCTGAGCGCCCAAGTGCATCGGTACTCTTACATCAACGGCGCCGGCGACCGCATTCTTTGCTGGGACCACGGACGCTTCGTGAACCATTCCTGCGCCGCGGTGTGTCTCAGTCCGGGCTTCGATTTCGAAATCGCCGTGCGCGATATTGTGGCAGGCGACGAGATTACCGACGATTACGGAGCGCTCAACCTTGAGGAGCCATTCGAGTGCCTTTGCGGCGCGCCCCATTGCCGCGGCCAGGTTTTGCCCGACGACCCCCTCCGCCATGCGCCGGAATGGGACGCCCTGCTGAAGGACGCGTTTCCACAGATCCCACGGGTCGCCCAGCCGCTCTGGGAACTGGTGCGCGAGAAACCTTCCGTAGAGTTGGTGCTGGCCGGCAAAATGAAGATCCCCTCGGTGCTGACTCACTGCCGCATCGGCGCCGCGCAGTCCGGTTAGTTTTTGTACCATTGAATAGCTTGCGCCCGCTTTTCCGCTACCTCCGGCCAAACCGGGTCCAGCTGATCCCGGTGGTGCTCGCATCCGCTCTCGAGATGTGCTTCAACGCGCAGATTCCCATGAGCGTGAAGCTTATGATCGACCGTGCGCTGCTGGGCCACAATCCGCACATGGCAATCATAATCCTGGGCGCTCTGGTGGCCAGCACCGTGGTTGTCTCCGCCACCTCCATGGGGCGGGATTACCTCTACGCGAAGGTCGTGAGCGGCATCGTCTTCTCTCTGCGGCAGCGCATGTTCGAGCACCTGCAGGATCTCTCCATGGACTTTTTCGCCCGCAATGAGGTGGGCGACACCATGTCGCGTTTTTCCAACGACGTAGCCGCCCTTGAGAACGGACTCGCGGCCGGGGTTTCGTGGGGCCTCCAGCCCCTGATGGATCTGCTGCTCTCCGCGGTCCTCGTGTTCACGCTCGAGTGGCGCCTGGCCACGCTCGGCATCCTGCTCTGCCCAGTCTGCGTGCTGGGGCCGCGGATTTTCGCGCGCCGCGCTACTGAGGCGAGCGTGGCCAAACAGGAAGAGGAAAGCCGCATCATGTCTTCCCTGCAGGAGACTCTCATGGCCCCGGCCCTGGTGCGCGCCTTCAATCTGCAGTCCTCCATAATCGAGAAATTCCGCGAGAAGAATCGCCTGCTGCTCGGCGCCGGCATCCGCCTCGGCTTTATGACGGCCCTCATGGAGCGTTCGGCCAGCTTCGGAACGCTCGTTCTCCAGGCCGTCGTCATGGCGATTTCCGGTTACCTCGCCTTCCGCGGAGCCATCACCATCGGGACCTTCGCGGCGTTTCAGGCGCTGTTTGTATCGCTCAGTTATTCGTTCATGTACCTCGCCCAGTACACGCCCAATCTCATCAACGCCAGCGGTGGGATGATCCGCATCGAGGAGATTCTGCGGCAGCAGCCGAAGGTGAGCGATGCGCCGCAAGCCGCCGCCACTTCTCTCGCGCCGCCCGTCGAGATGCGCGACGTCACCTTCAGCTACACCGGCAAGGCGCCCAATCTGGACGGCGTGAATCTGCGCATCGAGCGCGGCGCCTCAGTGGCCTTCGTAGGTCCCAGCGGATGCGGGAAGAGCACCGTGCTGAACCTGCTGCTGCGCTTCTACGATCCCGATTCCGGCGCCATTCTGTACAACGGGGCGGATATTCGCGGTGCCACTCAGGCATCGCTGCGAGCGCAGACGGCAGTCGTCCTGCAGGAGAGTTTCCTGTTCAACACCACCGTGCGCGAGAACATTGCGCTGGGCCGCCCGGATGCTACTACCGAGGAAATTGCCGATGCGGCCAGGGCAGCCGAGATCCACGAACTCATCATGGCGCTGCCCGATGGCTACAACACTATGGCTGGCGAACGCGGCAGCCGTTTCTCCGTTGGGCAGCGGCAAAGGATCGCCATTGCGCGCGCCGTGCTGAAAAATCCTGCTCTGCTGCTGCTCGATGAAGCTACCTCGGCGCTCGACGCGGTAAGCGAGACCGCCATCAACGCCACGCTTGAAAAAATCGCTCGCGGAAGAACCACCGTTTCCATAACGCACCGCCTCAGCTCGGTGGTCAATATGGATTGCGTCTATGTTCTCAACCGTGGGAGGCTTATGGAAAAGGGCCCGCATCGCGAACTGCTCGGGGCGGGCGCTCTCTATGCCGAGTTGTGGCGCAAGCAGGCCGGCCTCAGCATTGGAGCCGGCAACGAGAAGGCGACCGTCGATGCCGCGTGGCTCGCCGAACTGCCCGTGATGAAAGGCGTCCATCATGAAACCCTCGCAGAGCTCGCCCAGTGGTTCAGCACGGAGGCCATCCCGGAAGGCCGCGCCATCGTGCAGGAAGGGGATCGGGGAAATTGTTTCTACATCCTCGTACGCGGCACCGCGGAAGTGACCCGGCAGGAAGGTGGGAAAGCAGGGCGCACTGTGCGGCTGGCCAAGCTGCACGACGGCGACTACTTCGGCGAAATGGCGCTGCTTTCCGATGAACCGCGCAACGCTACCGTGCGCACCCTCACCGCATGCGTCTGTCTGTCATTGATGCGGGATCTGTTCAATCGCCTGCTCTCCCGTGAGCCCGAACTCAAGGAGCATTTCCGCATAGCGGCCGAAGCGCGCCTGGCGCAGGCCGCCCAAGCCTGAAAGAATCTCCTCGCTACTTGAGATTCTTATCCATCCAGTCGACGATCCAGTCCTTCGTCTTATCCGGCAAACGGTTATAATCCCACGGATCGTAAAGCGTCAGGCGAGCCGCCGGACCGTAGAGACCATACACCTTCTGAGCCTGCTCTACCGCCGCGCGCACATCGGCAGGGTTGGCATCCCGATCCAGTTGCGGCTGGACTACCAGAGTCGGCCGCGGCGCGATAGCTCCCAGCACATCCTCGAAATCGTAAGGGATCTGCCGCTCGTGGCCCACAAAGAATCCGAGGCGCGGCATCAGCCCACGCTCGTTGCTGTATCGCGCCACCCCGCCCGTACCGCGCTCCGCCGTATCCGTCCGCATGGGCGTAAAGCCGCAGATCGACACCAGCCCCTTCACCCGCGAATCGAGCGCCGCCGTGTATGCGCCAACCGTTCCACCCATCGAATATCCGAACAGATAAATCCGCTGCGCATCCACCATGTTCTCTTTCTCCAGTGCGTCGATGGCGGCGCGCGCGTCCTCCACCATACGCCCCATCTGAGACCAGTGCGGATAGCGGTCGTAGAACGGACCGGTCTCGTTCATCCGGCTGCCGAAGCCGCTCTGATCGAAGGCCAGCACCGCATAACCCGCCTTGACCAGCGCCAGGATCGGATGCAGATCGTTGTGATAGACCCACATATAACCCAGCTGATAGCTGTACCCATGCAGCCAGATCACCACCGGAAGGTGTGCATTTTCCGGCGTGCCGATGGGGTAATAAAGATCACCCCGCACGTTAAATCCGAAGCTGACGCTCTTCGAAGTGGTCAGGCTTTTCTGCGGCTCGAGCCAGCCAAACTGATTGCCGCCATTCGAGATCACCCAGTTCACCAGATCTGGCGTAACCTGTCCGGGATTGGCAACGTAGCGGCCCGCCACGGGACCACCACCGCGTCCCCCTCTTCCGGGCAACGCCCCGCGTGAAGGTCCCGGCGGCATCAGGGGCGGTTCATCGCCCAGCATCCACTGGATCGACTTGCGGATCTCACCGGCCTTGCTCTGCCATTCGGCTACCGAAGCCGGCGGCTTATCCGTTGCGTGCCTTGGATAGTGGCTCAGATCCACGCTCTCTTTCGAGGTTGCGCGCCACTGATTGAAGTCCCACGGGAAAAGAAAATTGTTGGTCCACGTGCGCGTAGAACGGCCAAACTGAATGTCGAGCCAGTCGAGGCACGCTTCCTGGTCGTTCGCGCCATGGAATCCAGGCACACGCAGCATGCCGAGCCTCTCGGGATGGCCCAGCAGCTGATACGCCTTGAGCGCCGAATGCAAGGTCTGTTCCCCACCCCACGAATTCGAAACCTGGTCGTTCAGCCCCCACTCCATCAGCGTGGACCGCGGCGCCATCAGCGCAACAAGAAGGTTGCCGTCGATCGGCAGCCGGTCTTCACGCCCGGAGAAGAAGCGCAGCCTTTGGACAAACCATGTGGGAAATTGACGCGTGGTGGTCTCGATTCCTTCGCCCGCGCCGCGCTCGCCGGAGAGACGCCAGGGCAGTATGCCGCCCACGCCCGTGCTTCCCGCAATCACCGCTGCAATACGCTCGTCCATCGCCGAAGCGATCATCGCCATCTTGCCGTCGCGCGAATAGCCGAACATCCCCACATGTTTCATATCCACCTGCGGCACGGTCTCGAGGTAATCGAGTACCATCCCTACCGCCCACGCGCGCCGCGGAAGCAAGGCAAAATCATAATCGGGATAAAGCTGACCCAACGCCGCCGCGTCGTCCATGCCGTCGTTGCCCGCATATCCCGCGGAAATATATCCGCGCCGCAACAGCGACGGCCCCCACCCCGGCAGGTTGGGAGAAATCAGCACCGGAAACGGCCCCTTGCCATCCGGAATCATGATCTGGACCCGCATGGTTCCCTTGCTGCCGGGGCCGAATTCCAGACGCAGATTGCGAATCAGATAGCCTTGCCCCCGCGTTTCATCCAGCACCACCGCGCGGTCGAGTTTCGGTTTCGGCGGAAACGAGCCCAGGTCGTACTTTTCGAAAAGCTGGCGGATCTCTGCCCTGCGCGCCTTCCAGTCCTCGGCCGTTCTCACCGGCCGGCCATCCAGAAACCGCAGCGGATCCGGCAGACCGTTGACCTTCGGGAAGATGTCGAAATCGGGCGGAAGTTCGTCCGTCTTGTCGACCCACGCTTTAAACGAGGGGACGTCCGGCAGAATCTGCAGAAGCTTGTCGCGATATTGCCGGCGTTCCTCCGCCGTCATTGCGTGCAGAGGTCGCAGGAGCGTTAGAACAACGACCACCGTACTGAGAAAAGATCGTGTCATCGAGCTACACCCCCCGTTTTTCCAAGCCAATTGTATCGCCAATTCGAATCGTCAAATCTGGCCGCTCCATTCTCGCTGGCGCAGTGCGCCTTTCGGCGAATTCTGTCAGAGACCGCACGCAACTATGTTTACCCATTCCGTCAAACACGCTTTCCAGGGTATCGATGAGCACTCACCAGCCCGCGCTCCACTGATCTGCTCGTTCTTCCCGTTCGTAAACAAGGGCGAGGAGATCTTCGTGAGGAAGACAAATTTATCCCTGATCGTAATTGCTTCGGCGCTGCTTTGCCCCGGCGCGTTTGCTCAAAACAGCAGCGCCTTTACCACGGTGTCAGCCGGAAACTGGGGACCTATCGTGGCGCCGGACTCCATCGCCGCGGGCTTCGGCTCTAATCTGACCACCCAAACGTTCTCGTCCCTGCAGGTTCCCTTGCCGTTGGTACTGGCAAATGTCGCTGTCCAGATTACCGACAGCAGCAAGACAACACAGTCGGCGGGTCTCTTTATGGCATCGCAAGGACAGGTTAATTATGAAATTCCGTCCAATACAGCTCTTGGTCTCGGGACGGCGACAGTAACCTCGAGCACCAACACCACAACCACGGGCAGTATCCTGATATCCAACGTGGCGCCCGCAATCTTTGCGGCCAATGAAAATGGAACCGGACCAGCTGCCGCGGAAGCGTTCACCTATCCGGCGTTCGGCAACCCAATCTATGTCTACACTTTTATCGGCGGCACCAGTAATTATGTGACCAACCCGCTTGGCATTTCGCCATCCTCCGGCCAGACCTATCTGGTTCTCTACGGAACCGGCATCAGACATCATTCACCCAATCCTGTCGAGGCTTTCATAGGTGGCATCAAAGTTCCCGTAGCCTATGCAGGCGCTGCCGGCAGTGCCGATATCGGATTGGATCAGATCAACCTCGGTCCTCTGCCTCTGTCGCTGGCGGGCACGGGAAAAGGAGATGTCAATATCTCGATTTACGTCGACGGAGTGCCCACTAATACCGTCACGGTGAATTTTCAGTAGTCGCAAGTTCTCAGCTGAAAGAGATCGAAAGGAATCCTATGAAACTTGATAATTTAAAGGCCACACTGAACAACAGACGCGCGTTTACGAGATCGTTGGGTTTGGCCAGCGCCGGCATCGCGGCATCTCTCGCAAAAGTCGAAACCGCCGATGCGCAATCGTTGGCTTCCGGCGATATCGCCATCCTTCAATTCGCTTTGAACCTGGAATATCTGGAAGCCGAGTTTTACACGATGGCGGTGACTGGTCAGTCTATCAGCCAGATGGGCATCGGAATTACCGGAAGCGGCAGCGCCGGTGCTACCACCGGAGGACAGAAAGTGACATTCATAGCCGGGAGTTCGCTGGCCAACTCGGCCGCCGAGATCGGCGCCGACGAACGCGCTCATGTTACGCTGCTTCGCAATACCCTTACGAGTCTTGGTGTCACGCCGATCGCCAAGCCCGCCATCAATCTCGCCGCCCTGGGCACTGGTTTCCAAAGTCAGGAAGCCTTTGTTGGCCTGGCTCGGGCTTTCGAAGATGTGGGTGTCTCGGCTTATGGGGGGGCGGCGCCGATGCTTCAGAGCACCACCATTCTTGGTTACGCAGCGCGCATTCTCGCCGCCGAAGCGGAGCACGTGGGAAATCTTCGTCTTCACGCCTCGCTTTACCAGGTGCCAACCATGGCCCTCGACAAGTTCGACATCCTGCCGCCCCCCTCCGGTACGCAGTATATTTCGGTGGATAGTAACGGGCTGGCCGCGGTTCGCACCCCGGGACAGGTATTGAGCATAGTCTACGGGAACAGCTCCGCCACGTCCGGTGGTTTTTTCCCCGCGGGAGTCAACGGTACCCTCAACTCCTCCTCGATGTGAGGTCGATATCTCCGGCGGGGCAGATTTCCGATCTGCCCCGTCTCGCCGGCTAAAGACGCCTGTAACCCGTGGCACGTGGATTGATGCGCGGGTCTGACGCCGCTCTGGGCCGACTATGCTTCAAGTGAACCGGTTTATCAGGACGGGTAAACTGACCCGTCGCCACCGCGCCGGCCGCCGGGGCGCCACAACAACATGCGCTCTAAAGAAAGAGTATGCGGCCGATGAGTTCATTGTGAGCGGAGCGACGATTCTGATCGTTATTGTTCTGTCGGCCACCATCGACATCGCCGAGGCATCACCGCAAAACTGGAGCGGCGAATACCCTCCATGCAATCGCCACGCCGATTTGCTGAATCGGGAACATCTGGATCTCCGCGTAAGATTCTCAACGTCCAACCCGGTTCTCGCCCGCCAGTTCGCACGAGCATTGGATTTCTGGGCCGAAGTTCTCGATCTCGAATGGCACGCGGCGGACTCTCTCGATTGCACCATCCAGCTTGTTGACGGAACCTCCAGTCTTTTCGGCGCCGCCGGCGAGGGGTGCATCCTAGCCCGATCGCAGTTGCCCAACCGGCCGGCTTTCCAGGGCTGGATTGCCTTCAATCCCCGTTCCAGGCTCACCGAATACAAGATGTTTGAGGTTTCGGTACATGAAATCGGTCATCTCCTCGGCTTGCCTCATAATCCAAGCGGATCGTCCGTCATGTTCTTTCTCGAACTTGACGACTCCGTGTCGCTCGATGCCGCCGATCTGCGTGCCTTGGGCTCCCGGCACAAGCTGCGCCCAGGTATTTTCGACAATGGTGGCGTGCCCGTACCATCCGTCCAGTCTTCCGCGCCGGAAGTTCGTTGAGCAGCCCGCGCGCGCGAGCATGAAGCGCCGCGAAAGCCCGGGCTGTCGTGGCACGAAAATTGGAGATCCTCACCGAATGCGGGCTGAGTCTTGCGCCTCCCTTCACTGCGCAGGATTTGCTTGAGTCCTGGCCACGAGAAGGATTCGAGAAGCCCGGATTCAATCTAACGTTGATTGGCCTCGGCATGACCGAGGAGAGACCGCCCTGGCGTAATCATTCCGTGAATATCTGGCACTTCGATACCGAGTGTGTAGAAGGCAACGGCTCTTACGTTGGTTTCGCCCAGCGAATGGCCGAGTTGACCCAGGAGTCAGTTATCATTGAAAACCTGCGGGACCGAGTCGACGTGGGAGCGGGGATCGCAACTCTCGACTTTGAATACTCTGGCGAACCTGTGCATATTGATTTCAAGGTGAACGACGACTGGGTCGATCCGGCAGTGTTTTCGCACTTGATTAAGCTGCTTGCTCTGTCAGATCCCTCGAAAGTCTTCCTCTACCACGATACGGGTGGGCAGGACTGCGTAATCGCGTGCGTGACGCGCGACCAGTTCGTAGCGGTGAAGAAGGCCGGAGTCAAGTTCGCGTTGCTTACCTGACCGGAAACCAATCCTCCGCGCTTTCGCCTCTCCGTTTCCAGGACCCGGTCGAAGATGAGGAGCCAGCGGAAGTTGGAAACATTCGTGAGGCGGGCCATCATCGAATGGTTCACCGGGCTTCGGCGTCGTTTCCGCACCCAGCAACTCGCACTCAGGATCGAAACTCCGATCCATGTATTCGTCGACGGTCAGGCCGCTGCTCAGCTCTACCGTCAAACCAAATCTCCCTGCTTTCACAAATGACCCGCTATGATTACTTTCGCCCTAGCTTCGCCATATTTCCTACTAATAGTGGCCAGCCGGCCAGCGTGGGCATTTGTAGTATTACCGTAACTTAAACAAAAAAAACTAGTTGGCCAAAAATACACTTGCAACTCGATCTGAGTCGTGCCACAATCCATGGTGTGGCCAGCAGTGGCCGAGAGTGGATAAAAAGTGGATCAGGACAGCCCAGCGACGCCGGCTCCGCACGTCAGACCGCCGCTCGGCATGTATCCTGCCCGCCTGGACGAAAAAGGCAGGCTGAAGCTCCCCACGGTATTCCAGGAATATCTGGGAAAGTTCGCCGAAAAAACGCTGTTTTGCACCAGCCTCGATGGAAGCATAGGTCAACTATACCCGATTTCCGCGTGGAATCAATACCAGAGCTTTCTCGAGTCCTACAGCGAAGATCAGGAAGCCGTAGAACACGTCATGTTTATGGCGCACGACCTCGGCGCCGAGGCTGAAATGGATGCGCAGGGTCGAGTGACGCTGAACCCCGAATTGCGTCGCGCGCTCGATCTCCAGGGGCAGGAGTTACACCTCATGGCTTTTCAAGGCGGCATCCGTATCCTGACGCACGCCCAGTATGAGATGGCGAAGAAGGCTGCCGTCGAAACCGCGAAGGACGCGGTGAAGAAACTGACTCAGGCCGGAATGGGAAAGGGGATCAAGTGATGCATTATGGCCAACCACTATCCCGTACTTCTCGCCGAGACCTTGGAATATCTGGCGATACGGCCGGACGGAAAATTTCTGGACTGTACAACAGGGCTGGGCGGTCATACAGCGGCGATCGCGGCGAAGCTGACCCAGGGTGGAAAGTTGGTAGCCAACGATCGGGATCCGCAGTCGCTCAAAATGGCGGCGCGCAACGCGGCGGAATTTGCGGACCGCATCGAGTTTCAGCACGCGCAATTCTCGGAATTGCAGCAAACCGGCCTGTCGGGTCTCGATGGCCTGTTGGCGGATCTGGGCGTGAGCCGTTTTCAACTGACGGACCCCGATCGCGGTTTTTCGTTTCTGTCGGAAGGGCCCCTGGATATGCGCATGGATCAGACCCGTGGCGCGCCCGTGGCCGATCTGATAAACCACTGTGCCGAGAAGGCAATTGCCGACTGGCTCCACCAGCTCGGCGAAGAAAGGAGGGCGCGGAAGATAGCCAGAGCAATCGTTCGGGCGCGGCCCATTCGGAGCACACTGCACCTGGCGGGTGTAGTGGAACGGGCCGTACCCCGGACGGGTCCCATCCACCCGGCCACACGCACGTTTCAGGCTTTGAGGATGGTGGTCAATCGGGAACAGGAAGAATTGGATGCTTTACTCGAAGCCGCGCCGCGCATGGTGCGCCCGGGCGGCCGCATCGTCATCATCTCCTTTCACTCGGGAGAGGACCGCAAGGTCAAAGAGAAATTCCGCGAACTGGCGCGATCGGGGGAGGGAATTATCCTCACTAAAAAACCCATCGTTCCCAGTGAGCAAGAGGTCCGGGAGAATCCGCCGTCCAGGAGCGCAAAACTCCGGGCGCTGGAAATAGCTGGGCAGGTTGTCAACCTGCGGAGGGTTGGTAACCCGCCAAAATTAACCAGAGGTAGCGAGGAAATATAAAGCGATGGCCACGCTGGCAACATTCTTTAAACGGAGCGACGCGGTTGCGGTGAGTGCGGATCGCACCACCAGAGTTCGGGCGCAGTCCGATCCTTTCAGGCTGCGGGCACTGCCCAACGACGACGTTTATTTCTATTCCAAACGCATCGACAACTCGCGTGTCGTTCGTCAGGCCGACCCCGCGGCCCGCGGCGAATGCTGGTCGGCGGTTGGCGCGGCCGGTATACTTCTGATGCTCGGCGCCAGCATCATCGCACCCCACGTGGCATCCGTCCTTGCGGGCTATAAACTCGAAAGTCTCAAAGCCGAGCGCCAGACGCTCATCGATCAAAAGCGTGAGCTCGATGTCCGCGAAGCCGGTATGCTGAGCCCGGAACGCCTTAACGATCTGGCTAAAGCGCGCAACCTCACGAGCCCGGCGGCGGATCAGATCATCCACCTCGACAACCCATCGGCCGACGGTACGTTTGCCAAAAACCAGGCGCCTCCAGCCGCCGGCGGGCCAAATAAAGCCGTCGGCGGCCAATAAAAGGAGCCACCCCTTGGAAATCAGCGGTCGGCCGGGTTCAGTCGCGGGCGCGGTCAACCGTCTCACCGTGTTGGCCGCGGTTTTGTTTTTGTGGGGGATCGGCATATTCGCCCGGCTCGTCTCCCTGCAGATCGTGCAGCATGCGAAGTATTCCGCCATCGCCCGCTCGCAGCAGGAACACGAAGTCGAAATCCCGGCGCCGCGCGGTTCCATCTTCGACCGCAACGGCCAGCCCCTCGCGCTCAGCGTGCCGGTCGATTCCGTCTCAGTCAATCCGCTGCAGATCTCCGATCTCAAAGTCGCCACCGAAGTGCTCGGCAACATCCTCCATCTCGATCAGCAGGTCCTCTACACGCGGCTCGCCTGGGCGCGCGAGAATCACAAAGGCTTTATGTGGGTCAAGCGCCGCATGGACCCGTTTGAGACCGATCGCCTCAAGGCCCTGCACCTCGAATGGGTAACTTTCCGCACCGAAAGTCAGCGTCATTATCCCAACGGCCAGACGGCATCGCACGTGCTCGGATCCGTATTCAAGGATGAAGAAGGCGCCGCCGGTATCGAGAGAACGCTCGATGCCGCTCTCAAAGGTCACGACGGCACCGAGCATCAGGTGATGGATGTGAAGCGGCGCGGCATCGAATCGCGCGTCGATTCGGCGGTGCAGGCGGGCACGCCGCTCACCCTGACCATTGACGAACGCATGCAGTACGTAGCCGAGCGCGAGCTCAAAGCCGGCGTCGAAGCGAAACACGCGCGCAGCGGCACCGCCATCGTGATGGATCCCTACACCGGAGAGATCCTCGCCCTCGCCAACTACCCGACCTTCGATCCCAACAAGCCGCCCGTCCCGCAGGACGATCCGATGTCGCGCTTCAACCTCGGCGTCTCCGTACCCTTCGAGCCCGGTTCGATTTTTAAAGTAGTGACTCTCTCGGCGGCGCTCGAAACCACCGATCTGCGGCCCGAGTCGCTCATCAATACCGGTGGCGGCACCCTCGTCCTGCCCGGCCGCATCATCCACGAATCACACCACGGCTTCGGCACTATCACTATGCAGCAGGTGCTCGAGAAGTCCTCGAACATCGGCGCTATTATGATCGGCACCCGCGTCGGACGCGAGAAAATGTACGAATACGCGCGGCGCTTGGGCTTTGGCCAGAAGACCGGCGTAACGCTGCCCGCCGAATCGACCGGATTGCTGCGGCCCCTCAGCCGCTGGGGCACCACTTCACTGGCGTCGATTTCCATGGGTCAGGAAGTCTCCACCACCTCTGTCCAACTGGCGCGCCTTTGTTCGGTGATCGCCAACGGAGGCATGCTGGTGAAGCCGAAAATCATTCTGCGCCGCGGCGATAAACTTGAGCCGACCGAAGCGCCGGTGCGCGTCCTCAAACCGGAAACCGTGATGACCATGCGCATGATGATGGAAGGCGTGGTGCTCCGCGGCACAGCCCACCTGACCGCGCGTCTCGATGGCTACACCTCGGCCGGAAAGACGGGCACGGCACAGATCTTCGACACCAAAACCCACCACTACACGCACCTCTATAACGCCTCGTTCATGGGCTTCACACCCGTGACTAATCCGCGTCTGGTGATTCTGGTCACCGTCAACGGCACGGCTGGCGATGCCGGCATGGGCGCGGCGGCGGCGGCGCCGGTTTTCAAAACCATCGCGACAGAAGCGCTGCGCATGCTCGATGTTCCCAAAGATATTCCGCAGGAATTGGTGGCCGCTACCAAGCCCGCCAAGCCTGAAAAGCCGGTTGACGACGATGTCTCGATTGCCGATCTCGGCGGCCCCAGCATTATGGATGAAGATCCCAGCGTGAAGCAGTTGCTGGCCGACCAGATGAGGCCCCCTGCCCACGCGGATGAAGATCAGGACGAAATTCCTCCAGCCCCGGCGCCGGCCCCGGTATTGTTCGCCGGTCCCGTAGTCCCCGATTTTCGCGGCAAGTCGCTGCGGGACGTGATGGAGACGGCTTCTTCCGACGGCATTGAAGTGATGATAGAAGGTAGCGGTCTGGCGCGCGCGCAGTTGCCCTTGCCCGGTCAGCCCCTGCGGCGTGGAGAAAGAATCAGGATCGTTTTCGCGCGCTGACATATGACGTTGAGCGAAGTGCTGGCGGGAATACCGGTGCTGTCCGAACTGCCGCCGGAGCTTGCTCATCAGGAGGTCAAAGGCCTCGAATATGATTCGCGCCGTGTCCTCCCGGGATATCTGTTCTTTGCTTTTCCCGGCGCTCGCGTGGATGGCGGCGAGTTTGCCGCCGATGCCCTGAGCCGGGGGGCCATCGCCGTCGTTTCCGAGAAAGCCAGTGAAGCTTCTGTGCCCGGTTGGATCCAGGTAGAAAACGGTCGCCACGCTTTGGCCCTGGCTGCGCGTACGTTCTATGGAAAGCTCGACGACAAGCTATCCCTGACCGGCATCACCGGAACCAACGGTAAAACCACTACCAGCTATCTCATCGATTCGATCTTGCAGGCTGCGGGCAAAACCACCGCGCTGATCGGAACCATCGAGTACCATCTGGGATCCCGCGTCTTGCCGGCGGCCAACACCACGCCCGAATCGCTCGATCTGCACCGGCTCTTCGCCGAGCTCGATCAAATGGGCGGAACCCACGCCACCATGGAGATCTCGTCGCACGCCCTGGCGCTCGGCCGTGTCTACGGCCTCGAATTCCATACAGCGGTTTTCACCAACCTGACGCGCGATCACCTCGATTTCCACGGCACCATGGAGCAGTACTTCGCCGCCAAGCAGTTGCTCTTCGCGGGCTCGGGCGGTCCGCCGCCGCAATATTCGGTGATCAACCGCGACGACGAATGGGGGCGCAAAATACTCGGCGCCGGCAGCATCTCCGAAGTGCTCTGGTATGGGCTGCGGCCGGACTCCATGGTGCGCGCGCGCCACATTCATTCCGGTCTGAACGGTCTGCGCTTCGAGGTCGCTTACGGCAAAGAGAAGTTCGAAATTCGCTCGCCTCTGATCGGAAAAATCAATGTCTACAACATCCTCGCGGCCTGCTGCGCCGGGATGACTTACCAGCTTCCTCCCGACGTGATTGAACGTGGAATCGCCGCCTGTCAGGGCGTACCAGGAAGATTCGAGCGCGTGGACGAAGGCCAGCCTTTTGCCGTGGTGGTCGATTATTCTCACACCGACGACGCCCTGAAGAATGCCATCGTAGTCGCGCGCTCGCTCGAGCCGACGCGCCTGATCACGGTGTTCGGCTGCGGTGGAGATCGCGATCGGACCAAGCGTCCCATCATGGGCCAGGTGGCGGGCGAAGGCAGCGATCTGGTGATCGTCACCAGCGATAATCCGCGTACCGAAGACCCGCTGCAGATCATCAACGATGTGATGGTCGGGGTGCGCCGCACGGATCGGCGTGCCATCGTGGAACCCGACCGCGCGGCGGCCATACGCAAGGCCATTGAAGAAGCGCATGCCGGCGACATCGTGCTGTTGGCCGGTAAAGGCCACGAGACATATCAGATCTTTAAAGACGCCACCATTCATTTCGACGATCGTGAAGCAGCCCGAGAGATTCTGCGCACCTTCGGCTTCCGGAGGAAGCCATGAGTAAGGAAAATCGTCGGTTCGACGTGGGGCAGGTTGGTAACCTGCGGCGGATTGGTACTCCGCCTCCGCGAGTGGGCACAGAAGGCGGCCGGACACTGGCGTGGGCACCGTCGAAAAACGCGTCTCCCGGCTCCAGAACCCTTTTGCACGCCAGGGATGGCCGATTGCCAATCGGCCGCAGGTTACCAACCCGCCCCACGTGGATCCGGCGTTTTTCATCGGGCCGGAGGCCCATAGGGGCAGATCGGAAATCTGCCCCACGTGGCACAGGGGAGCGCTCATGACCCTCTCCGTAATCGGCATCGCCGAAATAATCGGAGCGGCTCCTCCCAACTCCGATACCACGGTCTCCGGCTGGAGCATCGACTCCCGCACCCTGAATCCAGGCGATTGCTTCATAGCCCTGCGCGGAGCCATCCACGATGGCCACGATTACGTCGCACAGGTATTCGAACGCGGAGCAAAGGTGGCCATCGTCGACAAGCCATCCGACGCGCAAGGCCTGCAGCTACTCGTGCCGGACACCACAATCGCTCTCGAAAAACTAGGCCGAGCCGTACGCGAACGCTGGAACGGAACCGCAATCGGCGTCACCGGCAGCGCCGGCAAAACCACCACCAAAGACATTATCGCCAGCCTGATCGCCACCCAAATCCGCACCGGCCGCACCATCGGCAACTACAACAACCACCTCGGCGTGCCCCTCTCGATCCTCCGCCTGCCGGACGATTGCAAGGTCGCGGTGCTCGAACTCGGAATGAATCACGCGGGCGAGATCCGCGCCCTGGCCCGCATCGCCAAACCCAGCATCGGAGTGGTGACCAACGTAGGCTGGGCCCATACGGAAAACTTCGCGGACGGCATCGCGGGAGTGGCGCGCGCCAAACGCGAATTGATCGAAGAGCTCCCCGCCACAGGCATCGCCGTGCTCAACGCCGACGATCCATACGTTCGCGACTTCGCTCGGATACACCCCGGCCGCAGCATCCTCTTCGGATTTTCCGAAAACGCCGAAGTCCGCGCGGAGCGCGTGGAAATGCTCCCCGAAGGCGCCCGCTTCCGCTGCCTCGGCGTGGATTTCGAATCCCCGTTGAGCGGACGTCACGGAGTGAGCAACGTGCTCGCCGGCATCGCCACCGCCCGCGCCCTCGGGATCGCGCCGGACCTCCTGCGCGATGCCGTACGCACTCTTAGCGTCGGCAAAATGCGCGGCGAGCGCCTGGAACGCCACGGCGTCACCATCATTAACGATTGCTACAACGCAAACCCCGAAGCCATGCGCTCCATGGTTGAAGTTCTTAGGGGAACCCCCGCTCAGCGGCGCATAGCCGTGCTGGGCGAGATGCTCGAGCTTGGCCGAGAGGCCGAGACCCTCCACCGCGGCATTGGACGATTCGCCGTCGAACAGGGTATTCATGCCGTTATTGGCATACGCGGCGCTGCCCGCTTCATGGTTGAAGAAGCCATGAATGCCGGGATGTCGGACAGCGCCGCGTTATTTTTCGATACGGCCGAAGAGGCCGGCGAGTTCGTCCGCAATTACGCGCAGCCGGGTGACGCGGTGCTGTTCAAAGGATCGCGCGGCATCGCCGTCGAGAAGGCTCTCGACAAGGCTTTCGGGAACAACGGGACAATAAGGAAATAACCTTCCCATGCTCTACTGGCTTCTCTATCAACAACTGTATCCGGCGGTGAGAGCGTTCAACGCGATTCACTACGTGACTACGCGCGCCATGCTGGCCAGCCTCACTTCGCTCTTCCTCTGCATAGCGCTGGGGCCGTGGCTGATTCAGAAATTGCGCTACCTCCAGATCGGCCAGCACATCAGGGAAGACGGCCCGAAATCGCATATGAAGAAGGCGGGCACGCCGACGATGGGTGGAATCCTGATCGTCATCAGCATCGTGGTGCCGACTCTGTTGTGGGCCGACCTGCGCCACATTTACGTCTGGATCGCCCTCTTCGCCCTCGTCGCTTTCGCCATCATCGGGTTCATCGACGATTACGCGAAGGTGATGAACAAACGCAACCTCGGGCTCACCGCCCGGCAGAAGTTCGGCCTGCAGATGCTGGTGGCGGCCGTGATCACTGCGGTGCTGGCGGCCATGCAGTTCTACAGCGCCTACACCACCACACTCAATGTTCCGTTCATCAAGCAGTTTCAGCCGGACCTGCTCATCCACTCGCTGATGGGGAATCCGTTTACTTACGCGCTGGCGTTTCTGCCCTTCTACATATTCTTCGTTTTGGTAGTCGTCGGATCGAGTAACGCGGTTAACGTTACGGACGGTCTGGATGGGCTCGCCATCGGTCTGATGGTGATCTCGGCCGGCGCGCTCACCGTGCTGGCTTATACGGGTGGCAACCGTGAACTCGCCAACTATCTCCAGATCGCCCGCAATCCGCGCACGCAGGAGCTGACGATCTTTTGCGGATCGATGACTGGAGCGAGTCTCGGATTCCTGTGGTGGAACTCGCACCCAGCAGACATATTCATGGGCGACGTCGGGTCGCTTTCGCTGGGCGGAGCCATGGGTGTGGTGGCGATTCTGATCAAGCAGGAGATCCTGCTCATCTTCGTCGCCGGCATGTTCGTAATTGAACTGATGAGCGTGATCCTTCAGGTGGGCAGTTATAAGCTCCGCAAGAAACGCATCTTCATAATGGCGCCGATACACCACCACTTCGAAGCGCTGGGCTGGCAGGAGTCGAAGATCATTGCGCGCTTCTGGATCATCGGCCTGGTGCTCGCCTTGTTCGCATTGACAACGCTCAAGCTTAGATAAACCGATGAAGATTGAAGGCATCAAAGCGCTGGTCGTTGGCATGGAGAAGTCGGGGCGAGCCTCGGCCGATTTCCTGCGCGCGCACGGCGCCGACGTTACCACTGCGGATCTGAAGCCTCACGATGTCCCGGGATTCCGCCTCCAGACCGACGCGCTCTTCGACGAAAACTGGGGCCTGATAGTCCTGTCTCCAGGCGTCCCCATCGAAGTAGCGCACGGCAGGGATGTGATCGGAGAAGTAGAACTGGCCGCAGAACACTTGCAAGGGCCAGTGATCGGAATCACCGGAACCAACGGCAAGACCACCACAACCTCCCTGGTGGGCCACATTCTGAAGAGCGCCGGTGTGCCTGTTCAGGTAGGTGGAAATATCGGCACGCCGGTCATCGCGATGACTGAAACTTCGCGGCCCGATCAATGGAATGTGCTCGAACTGTCGAGCTTCCAGCTCCAGACCATTCGCACCTTTCGAGCTCATGTCGGCGTCTGCCTGAACGTCACGCAGAACCATCTGGATCGCCATCACACCTTTGAGAACTACGCTGCCGCGAAAGGGAATCTGTTCCGCACGCAGCAAGCCGGCGACTACGCGGTGCTCAATGCCACAGATCCGATCTGCCGCTCGTTTGCCGCTCTGACCCCTGGCACTACCGTCTGGTTCACCGCCGATAATGCCGATGAGCTCATGCCCATAACCGAGATCCCGATCCCCGGCCGGCACAACGTGGAGAACGTCATGGCAGCCGCCGCCGCAGCGCGCCTCGCCGGCGTTTCAAATGCCGATATCGCCGCCGCCGTGCGAACCTTTAAAGCCGTCGAGCATCGCCTCGAATTCGTCGCCGAGAAAAACGGCGTCCGTTTTTACAACGACTCGAAGGCAACCAGCGTCGACGCCACCATCAAAGCGCTCGATTCGTTCGAAGGCAATCTTTGGGTGATTCTGGGCGGCAAAGACAAAGGCAGCGATTACACCGTGCTGCGCGATCGTCTGCACAACAAGGCGCACGCCGCACTGCTGATCGGTGCCGCGGCGGAGAAGATCGCCTTGCATCTGAACGGCGCGGTGGAGCTGATCGACGCCGGTACGCTCGATCGCGCCCTCGCCGAAGCGTGGTCCAAAGCGAAGCCCGGTGACACCGTGCTCCTCGCCCCGGCATGCGCCAGCTTCGATCAGTTTCAGAGCTACGAACAGCGCGGGCGCATTTTCAAAGAACTGGTAAATGGAATAGCAAATGGCACAGAGACTTAAGACGGATTGGATCCTGTTCAGCACGGTGGTGTTGCTGCTCTTGTTCGGCGCGGTGATGGTTTACAGCGCGTCGTCGGTGGTGGCGGATATGCGCCAGGGCTCGAGCTACTACTTCGCGCTCCGGCAACTCATCTGGCTCGCCGTGTCGATACCCATGATGATGTTCTTCAAGCGCCTGCACTATCGCCACCTGCAGACGCCGGCGGTAGCGTTCACCGTGATGGGCCTGGTGATGATCCTGCTGGTGATCGCCTGGTTCGCCGATCCCCGGCAGCACCGCTGGATCCGATTCGGACCCATCGGTGGGTTGCAGCCGTCGGAATTCGCCAAGCCCGCCATCGCCTTGTTCCTCGCCTACTTCATCGCGCTGCGTTCGCGCGCCATCAACAGCCGGTACACGCTGCTCCCCGCCATCCTGGCCGTCGGGTTCATCACCAGCGCGGTGATTGTCGCGGACCTCGGAACGCCCATCGTACTGGTCTCAACCGCCGCCGCCATGTTCTGCGTGGCCGGGCTTGAAAGACGCTACATCCTGATCGCGCTGGTGGTCGGGTTCGTGGCCTGCTGCGCGGCAGTGGCGGCCAAGCCTTACCGGCTGGCCCGTGTAGTCAGCTACGTCGATCCGAAATTCAAACTGGTAGACAAGTACGACAAACATGGCTGGATCCGCGCGCAGATGAAGAAAACGATTACCGCGAAGGACACCAACTACCAGATCGAGCAGGCGAAAATTGCCGTGGGATCGGGGGGGGCGGTTGGCGTCGGGTTGATGCAGGGACGGCAGAAATTGTTCTATCTGCCGGAATCCCACACCGACATGATCTACGCGGTGGTGGGCGAAGAGTTCGGCCTCGTCGGCGCCGTAGCGATTCTCATTGGATTCCTCGTCGTGTTGTGGCGCGGCATTCGCGCGGCCGTATGGGTGCCGGATGAGTTCGGTCGCTATCTGGCTTTGGGCATTACGACGATGCTGGTGATCCAGGCGTTCTTCAATATCAGTGTTGTGCTGGGCCTCGTGCCGCCCAAAGGGATCCCGCTGCCGATGATCAGCTTTGGAGGAAGTTCGCTGCTGGTGACCCTGGCGTCGATGGGGATTCTCCTGAATTTAGCGGAGCACGCGGGCTGATGCGCACTATTCGATCTGCCCTCGCCATGAGCCTGCAGCCCACAAATTGTAATGAAAGTCGTCGGCTCCACGTGGGGCAGGTTGTCAACCTGGGGCCGATTGGTAATCGGCCTCCGCGGTGTGTAAAAATCTACGGCACCGCCGACAAGGCGTTCTCGAGGGTGCCCTCGCCAGGGAGCTTGCCCGAATGAGGGCGGGCAGATCGGAAATCTGCCCCACAAGGCAGGGCGAGTGAGCCTGTACCTGATGGCCGGCGGCGGCACCGGCGGCCACGTAATTCCCGCCATCGCCGTGGCGCGGGAAATAGTGCGGGCAGGCCATGAGGTGTTGTTCGTCGGGACGGAGCGGGGAGTCGAGGCGCGCCTGGTTCCGGATGCGGGGTTTCGCCTCGAAAAAATTCGCGTGGGCGGATTGAAAAATCTCGGAGCAGCGACGCGCCTCGTCAGCGTGTGGCGGCTGGTCGCCGAAACCCTGGGACAGGTGAAGCGGTTCAAAGAATGGGGCCCCTCGGCTGTCTTCAGTATGGGCGGCTACGTAGCCGGACCGCCGGTGCTGGCGGCTCTGATGCGTGGCGTCCCTGTGGTTGTCATGGAACCCAACGCGGTGCCGGGCGTAACCAATCGCTGGATTGCGCGCTGGGTGAAGCGGGCGTTGATCAGTTTCGCGGAGACGGCGCGGTTTTTCCCGAAAGGGCGAACGGAGTTGACCGGTTTGCCCGTGCGCGAGGAGTTTTTCCGGATTATGCCGAAAACCTGGAACGGCGAATTTACCGTGCTGATCACCGGCGGCAGCCAGGGCTCGCGCACCTTGAACAACGCGGCCCGCCAGAGCTGGCCGTTGTTTCGCGAATCCGGATTGCCGGTGCGAATCGTCCACCAGACGGGCCTGCCGATGCACGGCGCCATAGCGAGCGAGTTTGCGCAAACCGGTCTCCCCGGCGACGTGCAGGCGTTTATCGCCGATATGCCCGCCGCCTTTGCCGAGGCCGATTTGATTATCTGCCGTTCCGGCGCGGGCGCAGTTTCCGAACTGGCCGCCGCGGGTAAGCCCTCCGTGCTCGTCCCGTTCCCATTCGCGGCGGACGACCACCAATTGAAAAATGCCCAGGCATTCGAGCGCGCCGATGCGGCCATGCTGTCGCTCGATGCCGAATGGACCGGCCAGAAGTTATTCGACGCGGTAAGCGTTCTCTACCGCGACCGCGCGCGTCTCCACGCCATGGGTGAGAACGCACGGAACCTTGCTCATCGGGGAGCGGCGCGGCGCGCAGCGGAGATTTTGTTCGAAGAATCGATTGACAGGGCGGCGGCCAGCCGAAACAATACATAATAAGAATGTTTTTTTCAAGGCAGCACCTCCACTTCGCGGGGATCGGCGGAATCGGCATGAGCGGTATTGCCGAAGTGCTGCTCAATCTGGGTTACACCATCTCCGGATCGGATCTGAAACTCACCCCGACCACCGACCGCCTGGCGCAACTGGGCGCCACGGTTTACGAAGGGCACGACGCGAAAAATGTGGTGGGAGCCAAAGCCCTGGTGGTGAGCTCCGCCGTCGACGAATCGAATCCCGAGGTGCAGGAAGCCCGGCGTTTGCAGATCCCCGTGATCCCGCGCGGCGAGCTGCTGGCCGAACTGATGCGGCTGAAATACGGGATCGCCGTGGCCGGCAGCCATGGCAAGACTACGACGACGTCGATGATCGCCACCATTCTGAGTCATGCCGGCAAGGACCCTACTGTGGTGGTCGGCGGCAAGGTTGCAGCCATGGGCGGCTCCAATGCGCGCGTCGGCAAAAGCGATTTTCTGGTGGTCGAGTCGGACGAAAGCGATGGCTCGTTCCTGAAGTTGTCGCCGATTCTCGCCATTGTCACCAACATCGATCGCGAGCATCTGGACCATTACGCCGATATCGAAGCGATTCGCGCGGCGTTCACCGAGTTCGTCAACAAAGTTCCGTTTTACGGTGCGGCGATCCTTTGTCTCGACAGCGAAAACGTACAGAGTATTCTGCCGAGTGTGCGGCGCCGGACCATCACCTATGGACGCAGCGCCCAGGCCGACTTCCAGCCCAGCGCCATGGAAGGCAGCGACTTCCACACTGTGTTCCGTTTACGCTCGCATGCGGCGGATCTGGGCGAGTTTCATCTGAATATCCCCGGCGACCACAACGTCCTCAACGCGACAGCGGCGATTGCGGCGGCCATCGAACTCGGCGTGCAGCCCGATGTGATTCGCGAGGGCCTGAAAAAATTCACGGGCGTCGGGCGCCGCTTCGAAGTGCGCGGCGAGGTTAACGGCATCACCGTCGTTGACGATTACGGACACCATCCGACGGAGATTCGCGCCACCCTCGCCGCGGCGAAATCGTGCTGCCGCAAACGCATCCATGTGTTGTTCCAGCCGCACCGCTATACGCGTACCCTCCACCTGATGGACGATTTTGCGCGCGCCTTCCACGTGGCCGACCGCGTAGTCATGCTCGATATTTACGCGGCCTCGGAAAAGCCGATCGAGGGTGTGACCGCGGAGTCTCTGGTCGAACGCATGCGCCAGTTCGGGCATAAAGGCGTGGAGTACGCGGGTTCGAGCGCTGCTGGGGTGGAAGCGATAGTGCGCGGCGTGGAACCGGGCGACATGATTGTAACGCTCGGCGCGGGCAGTGTGTCGCAGTTGGGAGATAAGATCCTGGAGAAATTGCGTGGCTAGAAAAGACGTGCAGGCTAAAGCGCCGGCCTCGCGAAACTGGCGGATGTGGGTCCGTGTAATTCTGTGGGCGGGCATGTTCGCGTGTGTCGCCTGGGCTTCGAAGCAAGCGGAGTCGTACCTGCTGCGCGATCCGCAATTCGATTTTCAGGATCTGCAGATCGGCGGTACGCGCTACACCAACCGTGCCCGCATCCAGGCCGTGTTCGCCCCCGATCTCGGTAAAAGCATTTTTCAGATTCCGCTGGCCGAGCGGCGCCGGCACCTGCTGGCGATCGATTGGGTGCTTACCGCTTCGGTAACGCGCGTGTGGCCGAACCGAATCGTGGTGCGCGTCACGGAGAGAACGCCGGTGGCCTTTGCCCGGCTCCCTCTGGCGGGAACCGTGCGCCACTGGCTGGCGTTGATCGACGACGACGGCGTGTTGCTTTCCATCCCGCCCAAGGTGCGCTTCCGCTTCCCCGTCCTCAGCGGCGTAACGGAGGATCAGACCGACGAAGAGCGCCGCATGCGCGTCCGGACCATGGAGCATCTGTTGAGCGATCTGGGCCCGCAGGCGAAAGATATCTCGGAAGTGAATTCCGCCAGTCCGCAGGAGATGCGCGTGATCGCGGATGTGGACGGGCAGGCCGTGGAACTCTGGTTGGGCGATCGGCACTTCCGCTCGCGCTACCTGAATTTTGTAAACCATTACGGCGAGATTCGGAAACATTCGGAGAAGGCCGGTGTCTTCGATTTACGTTTGGACGACCGGATATTAGCAAGGTAAGCAGGGCGAAATTATATGAGTACGAATTCCATCTTCGCGGCCGGTTTGGACGCGGGAAGCACTTATACGCGGTGCGTTATCGCGCTGCTGGAAAACGAACGGCTGCACTTTCTCGGCTACGGATGCGTGCCGTCCGAAGGTTGGGCCAAAAGCCGCATTGCGGATCAACAGGCGGTTTCGAACTGCGTAATGGAAGCGGTGGAAGAGGCCGAGCGAACGGCGCAGACAGCCATTGAAACGGTCGTGGCCGGCATCGGCGGCCTCACCGTGCGCGGCGCCAATAACCGCGGCCGCTGGGATATGGGCCGTCCCCGCGAGATCACGCAAAAGGACGTCAACCGCGCCATGGACAAGGCAATGCGCGTGCAATTGCAGGAAGACCGCATGCTGCTCGAAGTTCTGCCGCAGGATTTTGTGGTCGACGATCACCCCGGCTTTCACGACCCCCGGCAGATGCTCGCCTCCGTGATCGAAGCCAACGCGCACTTGATAACAACCTCGATTCAGGAGCACAATAATCTGATCGGCGCCATCAACCGCGCGCATCTGGCGGTGGATGAAACGGTTTACGAAGCCATGGCGGCCTGCTACGCCAGCGTGCTGCCGGAAGACCGCAGGGAAGGTGTGGCGCTGATCGACATCGGGCGGCACTCCACCGAATTGGTTTGCTACTACGGCGAGTCGGCGCAGATGGCGACTTCGCTGAGAATCTGCGGCGATCATTTCTCGCGCGATCTGGCGCACGCGCTGCGCATCCCTCTGGACGCGGCCGCATTGGTAAAGGAACAGTTCGGCAGCGCGGTTGCCGTCGGCACTGCGGAGAACAGCGTGGTGGAGCTTCCTGCGCTCGAACGCGACGCCCCGCGCAAACTGCTCAACGAAATTCTGGAATCGCGCGCCGTCGAGTTATTCGAAATGGTGCGCGGCGAACTGGCCCGCGTGGGTATGCAGCGCGCCATTGCCGGCGGTCTGGTAATCTCCGGCGGCGGCGCGTTGTTGCCCGGGATCTGCGATGTGGCGGAGCGCGTGATCGAGTGTCCGGCGCGCATGGGCCTCGCGCAGGGAATCAAGGACTGGCCGGAGGAACTGAACGATCCGGCATGGACCACGGTAGCGGGGCTGGCCATGTATTCCGCGCGTCTGCGCAGCCAGGTGGATGTGGAGAAGCAATCGGTCGGCGTGTTGGGACGAATACTGCGGTAGTGCATCAAAACGAGGAGATCGGCGAATGGATTTATTGAAATACGAACTTCAGGACGATACGCGCAAAGGCGCGCGCATTAAAGTGATCGGCGTCGGCGGCGGTGGAACCAACGCCGTGGGCCGCATGTATGAGGAAGGGCTCGACGGGGTCGAGTTCTATGTGATGAACACGGATGCGCAGGCGCTCGAAGCGTCGAAGGTCCCGAACAAAGTCCAGATCGGCATGAAGATCACCAATGGTCTCGGCTCGGGTTCCGATCCGGCCATCGGTCGCCAGGCGGCGCTCGAAGACACGGAGAAAATCCTCGCGATCCTCGAAGGCGCGGACCTCGTGTTCGTCACCGCGGGACTCGGTGGCGGCACCGGCGCCGGCGCGTCTCCCGTGGTGGCGACGCTCGCCAAAGAGCTCGACGCCCTCACCATCGCCATCGTCACCAAGCCGTTCACGTTTGAGGGCGGGAAGCGCATGCGGCAGGCAGAGAAAAGCGTTGACGACCTCGCTTCGTCGGTTGACATCCTCACCACCATTCCCAACGACCGGCTCCTCAAAGTGGCGCCCAAAGGCACCAGCATGGCCCAGGCATTTCGCATGGCCGACGACGTGTTGCGCCAGGCCGTGCAGGGAATCAGCGAATTGATTCTCACGCCGGGTCTGATCAATCTCGATTTCTCCGATATCAAAGCGGCCATCTCGGGCATGGGAATTGCATTGATCGGCAATGCGGTGGCGCACGGCGAGAACGCGGCGGTCGAGGCGGCGCGCGGGGCCATCAGTTCGCCTCTACTCGAAGACACCAAGATCAAAGGTGCGCGCCAGGTGTTGATGAACATCACGGCATCGCCCGATATCGGACTGCACGAATTGAACGAAGCCTGTTCCATCATTCGCGAGGCCAGTGGCTCGGACGACCTGCAGCTGAACTTCGGCGTGATCGCCAAAGCCGATATGGGCGATGCCGTGAAGGTAACGGTAATCGCCACCGGCTTCGCCAGGCAGACAGACACGCGTGAACCGTCGATAGAAGCCGTGCCCCCGAGTGCGTTCTTCGCGGAACGTTCCGAGCAGGCAGCCATGGCCGCGCCGCCCGCGCCCGCGATTCCGGATCCAATACCGGAACCTATGCCGGCCGCGGTATTCGAAGACGACCTGGATGTGCCTGCCTACCTGCGCCAGGGCAAGATGCTGAATTAGATTCGCCAGACCTTACCGAGCCGCGACCACGAGGGAGCGGTCTGCACACGGCCTGCTACCATCGCAAACGGGATGACCCGACGCTCTGTATTGGCCCTCGGTACGCTTGCCCCGTTGGCTGCGCAGCAGGCCGCGTCCCCGCTCAAACTCGGCATCGATATCTACAGCCTGCGCTCGCAGGGGTGGACGCCGTTCCAATACCTCGACTACTGCGCCGCGCGCAAAGTCCGCGTTGTAAATTTCTCCGAACCCGGCTTCCTCGGCAGTCTCGAGCGCGGCAATCTTCAGAAAATCCACGCCTACGCGGAACAAAAAGGCCTTGAGATCGAGATCGGCATGAAGTCGATCTGCCCCACTTCGAAGATGTTCGACGCGAAGCAGGGCACCGCCGAAGAACAGCTTGCCCGCATGATCGCCGCGGCGGTCACCGTGGGTTCGAAGATCGTGCGCTGCGTTCTAGGCAGCTGGGAAGACCGTCTGGCCGGACCCATCAATTCGCATATCGACAGCACAGTGAGAGTGCTGCGCAGGACGCGTTCGCGCGCCATGGACGCCGATGTGAAGATCGCCGTCGAGAACCACGCGGGCGACATGCAGGGCTGGGAACTGCGCAACCTTATAGAGGCCTCGGGCAAGGACTTTGTCGGCGCCTGCCTCGATTCCGGCAATTCATGCTGGACGCTGGAAGATCCGCATACCACGCTCGAAGCCGTTCACGCTTACGTGCTCACCGGCCACCTGCGCGACAGTGCTGTGTGGAGCGTGCCGCAGGGAGCCGCCGTGTCATGGGTGCGCATGGGCGAAGGCAATGTGGGGATCGACGACTATTGCCGCAGGTTCGCCGCGCAGTGTCCCGGCCGCACCCTGTCGATCGAATCGATCGTCGAAGGGCCGCGAATTTTTCCGTACAAAGATGCGAGATTCTGGTATCCGTATTCCGACGTGCCCGCATGGATTTTTGAGCGCTTTGCCGAACTGGCGGAAAACGGCATGCCTTACAGAATTCCGCCCGTCGACCAGGCGCACGCGGCCAAGCGCGAACTCGAAGACCTCGAAGCCAGCCTGGCGCACGTGAAGCAGAAGTTCAATCTGTAGGTTGTTATTTGCCCAGAGAGTTGATCCACTGCTCGGCCGCATCGATGACCAGATCGTGACCCATTGCCAGAGCCTGCTGAGTCTGCTTCACCTCCACATCCGGTGTCACGCCATTTCCTTCCAGCACCTTCCCCCGATCGGATGTGTAACTGGCCTGAGCATACTGGAACCCATCGCCGTTGGGCAATCGAATAATGTCCGAAGGCAACGCCGCGCCTGCCGTCCGCGTGCCGAAAATCCGCGCGCGTTTCAGATCCTGCAAACCCTGCGCCAGAATCTCCGAAGTCGAGGCCGAACCCGCATCCACCAGAATCGCCAGCGGACCGGCATACGTCTCGGCGCGCGGGAAGATCACGAACTTCAGCGTCGCCTCGCGCATCTTCATCTCACCCAGTTTCTGCCCGTTCTTATCGATGAAGAACCCCGCAATCCCCATCGCCATCACGCCAATGCCCCCAGGATTTCCGCGCAGATCGAGGATAATGCCCGGCGCTTTGGCAAACTCCGTCACCGCCGCTTCGAACTGCGGCATGATCGAGACCGGATCGAGAAATTCGTTGAACCGGATATATCCGGCGCCCCCCGCGAGCCGTCGCGATTGGAAGAGCAGCCGGGTCGCCGGCAAATTGCCGAAGCTCACCAGCTTGCCTTTCGCCTGCGTGCGATCAATC
The DNA here is from genome assembly GCA_963719785.1 of Terriglobia bacterium. Classification (GTDB taxonomy): domain Bacteria; phylum Acidobacteriota; class Terriglobia; order Bryobacterales; family Bryobacteraceae; genus BOG-234. The sequence continues at coordinate 986,112 of CAVRCX010000004.1, read as the reverse complement.
GCGATATGTTTCGTGGCCCCGTTTTCGTCGACCACATCCAACTGCACCGGTTCATCCGCCGGCCCATCCAGTTTGCGTGCCACCGATCGCGCCACAATGCGCTGCGTTTCCTGATCCTTCACGTTATCGGCCAGGCGCAGCATGCCGCTCACCTTAGCGCCGTCGATTCCATCGAGCACCATCCCCGGATGAATCCCCGCGCGCGCCGCCGGCGAATCCGGCTCCACGCTGCCCACCACCGCTTTGCCATCGATCACCACGGGAGTGAAACCAGGTGTGGCATCGGCGGCCGGAGCGGAGTCCGCCAGCGGCTCATACAGATCGCTCGCAATGATGGCGTAGTGAGATGTCTTCAGCTTTGCCAGCATATCCGTGAGGATGCCGCGCACTTCGTCCATCGACCGCGCGTCGGCGATCCGCGGCCGCGTGCTGTCATGCACGGCCTGCCAGTTCAAGCCGTGGAGAGTGGCGTCGGGGCTGCGGTCGCGCACCGTGCTCCAGACCAGTTCGAACGAATCCAGATTGCCGGCCTTCTGCGCCGGCGTGAACTGGGCGTAAGCCGTCGCGGCAAGCTGGGCGTAAGCCGTCGCGGCAACAAAGATAGAGAGGATTGAGCGCACGCGGAGTCACCGGCAGGATAGCATGTTTTCATGCCTCGATTGACTTGGGACCGCCCCGAAGACATTGCGCTCGAACTCTATGAACAACGCCCCGACACCGACCCCCTGACCGTGCGCTTTACCGATTTACACAAGTGGGTAACCGAGCTCGACGATTTCAAGGACGACCCGGCGAAATCCAGCGAGGGAAAGCTTGAAGCGATTCAGATGGCGTGGTACGAGGAGTTCAAGGACAATCAGTAAATTGGACCCGATTACCGGATCGCTGCTTTCGGGATCGCCAGAACCTGGCTGCCACAACCTTTGTCGGGTACCTCGACGCGCAGCGGCCCGGCCAACATCTGCACAATTCGGGGAAACCCGCCATCAAACGCGGAAACGTCGTACTCGCCGCCAGCCAGCCCGTCGAAAAAGTACCTTCCGTTCGCGTCCGATCTGGTGTAAACGGAGAGACCGTCCGCCTTCACTCCGACCACCACATCAGCCACCGGCGCCTCGATCTTATCCACGTTCAAAGGCCGATCCTGAAGCCGCTCGCTGGTGACAAATCCTTCGAGCCGCGACGATTTCGCACCGCCATTTTGAAAGAAATAGAGATACGCCAGATCCGCGCCCGCGTCCGACAGCCGCTTCGTCCGGTAGCAGATGCTGGTCTCCAGACGGCCGGTTTCTTCGTCGTCGTCGGCATACACCAGGTAGGTCTCGCCCTGCTGAAAATCGATCCCGCAATCGGCACCGGTCCACACCACCAGAGATGTCACGGGAGCCTCTTCCGCATCGTCCTTCGGATGGCGGAAAATCGTCCGGACCCGGAAACTGGTGCGCGTACCCTGCCCGGCTATCGAGCTGAACACCGCATCGAGTTCCTTGTGCGTCTTCGCTGACAGCAATTGGCGCCGAGCCTCGTCTGGAAGGTCGCCAAACATCTTGAGATAGATCTGCCTGAGCCGCGCCAGACTGGAAGCCGAGTCGTCCCGTTGCAGACGCGTGATCTCGTCGATGGGCGCTTGTGCGGCGGCGTCCGCGGCATGCCAGGGATCGAGGAATCGCGGCTCGACCGATTCGACCGTTCCGATGAAAACGAAATCCGTCGCTGCCACTTCCTGGCAGACTGGGTACGACACCAGACACTTACAGGCAAAGCCCGGAACTGGCATCAGGACCCATAGCAAGAACCACGCCTGCCGCATGACTCTATAATAGTCGTCGAGTCGATCGAGTGAGTGCAAAAACAGCCTCGGCCCTGATGATAGCGGCGCTGGTCGCTCTGCCGGCCGGCTTCGGCCAAACGCCGCAGAAGCCGCTGCGCGAGCGCCTTCTCGAACGCGCTCAACAAGGCGATGCCGAGGCGCAATTCGACCTCGCCAAAAATTACGAAACCGGCCGCATCGGCTTGCCCAAAGACTTCGCCCAGGCGGAACACTGGTATCGCGAAGCCGCCGCCCAGGGGGAGCCGTTCGCCCAGGCCAGTCTCGGCATTATGTTCAACTTTGGCAAGGGCGTGCATCAGGATTACGTCCAGGCGTACATGTGGTACGAGATCGCCATCGCGCACTCCACCGGCGGCGATCGGGACACCATTGTCGAAATGCGCGATAACCTGGCGCAAGAAATGACGCACGAACAGATCGGCGAGGCGCACAGACTCGCGGGCCAGTGGAAGCCGGCGGCTAAGCCGTGATAGAACAGAGGCGTTGGGTAACGGCGCGGGGCATCCTATCGCCTTTACAAATGAATCCATGAAGATAAGTGTCGCGGTGCTTGCCCTGCTGCTTGCCTTGGTGCATGTCACGGGCGGATGCGGTACCAAAACGCCTGCGCCTGCCACCGTCAGCGAGAAACCCATCGGCGCGCCTATTGAGGTCAAGGCTCCACTCGGGCTGCCGCCTGTGCCCATCCCGGCCGATAATCCGGTGACGGCGGAAACGGTCGCGCTGGGCCGGAGCCTCTTTTACGACAAGAAATTGTCCGTGGATAATTCGCTGGCGTGCGCCTCCTGCCACAACCCCGTGAACGGTTTTACCGACGGCCAGCGTCATTCGACGGGCTTCCGCGGCCAGACTGGCACGCGCAACGCTCCTACGGTGGTGAATGCAGCCTACTCGCCGCTGCAGTTCTGGGATGGAAGGGCAAACAGCCTCGAAGCGCAGGCGGCCGGCCCTATCGCTAACCCCATCGAGATGAACCATCCGCATGACGCATGTGTGGCGAAGCTGAATTCCGATCCTGTCTATAGGAATGAGTTCGCCGGCGCATTCGGCCCCGGCCCCGTAACGCTGGGCAAGGTGGAAAAGGCGCTCGCCAGCTTTGAACGAACCGTGATCAGCGGCGATTCTCCCTTCGATCGTTACCAGTATGGCGGCGATAAGAAGGCGCTCTCGCCGGCTGCGATCCGCGGTCTGGCCATATTCACCGACACCACCAGGGGCAATTGTGTGACCTGCCACACTATCGGCGAGAAGTATGCGCTGTTCACCGACGAAAAATTTCATAACATCGGCATCGGCGTGGATGGCGAGGGCAATCTGACCGACCTCGGCCGCTATAACGAAACCAAGGTGGAAAGCGACAAAGGGGCCTTCAAGACTCCCACCCTGCGCAATGTGGCGAAGAGCGGGCCTTACATGCATGACGGCAGCCTCAAGACGCTGCAGGATGTGGTGGCGTTCTACGCCGGCCAGGGCAATTCCAATCCCTATCTCGATAAAGAAATCAAGGCCATCAAAATCTCCGGACCGGAACGCGCCGATCTGATCGCCTTCCTGGAGTCGCTTACCGGTGAACTGCCGCCGGAGGCGGGACCGCCGCAGACTTGAGTAAACCGGGCACCTGAACCATGCGACCCATCCACTTATTGAATATTTGTGCCCTCGCACTTCTCGCCGGCTGCTCGGGCACCGGGCCCAAAGAGGAAGCTAAGAAGGAACCTCCGCCCCCCTCGTATTTCAAGGTCGATCCCGCCACTGCCGGAGTTGTCAGCGGCGCCATTCGATTTACCGGCAGGAAGCCCGCGCGCAAACCTATCGACATGAGCAATGAGCCCGCCTGCGTGACCGCCCATCACGGCAAGCCTTACGACGAGTCGCTGGTGCTGAATCCGAAAGGCGGCCTGGCCAACGTCTTCATTTACGTCAAAAGCGGACTTGAGGGCAAGACATTCGAGACGCCCGCAACGCCCGTCACCATCGATCAGAACGGCTGCTGGTTTCATCCGCGCGTACTGGGTATTCAGGTGGGGCAGACGCTGAACGTGACTAACTCCGACCCGGTGACGCATAACATCCATCCGCTCGCCCAGATCAATCGTGAGTGGAACCATAGTCAGGGGCAGGGAGACGCGCCGCTTGAGCGCAAATTCGTCAAGCCGGAAATCATGATTCGGGTGAAATGCAACATTCATAGCTGGATGCATGCCTTTATCGGCGTTGTGGATAATCCGTACTACGCGGTCTCGGCGCCCGATGGATCTTTCGCCATTCCCAACTTACCGCCTGGCGACTATACTCTCGAAGCCTGGCACGAAACGCTGGGGACGCAGGACCAGAAGATAACCGTGGGGCCGTCGGGCAAAGTAACCGCCGACTTTACGTTCAAAGGAGAATAAGTCCGTGACCAGACCGCAGTACCTGCTTGTTCCAACGTGCCTTGTGGCATTTCTCACGGGCTGCTCTCAACCCGCGCCGGAGCAGAAAGCGCAGACCGCGCCACCGGAATCGACCGCGCCGCGCCTCTATGTCACTAATGAAGTGTCTGGCGACCTGACCATTATCGATTCCGGCACTTACAACGTGATCGCCACCGTACCGCTCGGCAAGCGTCCGCGCGGCATTCATGCGAGCCCGGACCGTAAGACTATCTACATAGCTGTAAGTGGGTCGCCGATTGCCGGCCCCGGCGTGGATGAGAGTACGCTTCCCCCGCCGGACAAGAGCGCAGATGGAATCCTCGTCTTCGATGTGGCGACGAACAAAGTCACCCGCACCATTCATGGCGGTTCCGATCCGGAAAATTTCGACCTCAGCCACGATGGCGCCCAGTTGTATATTTCGAACGAAGACGATGCCGCGGTAAGCGTGGTAGATCTCGCATCGGGCACCGTAGTCAAGTCAGCCAAGGTTGGCGAACAACCGGAGGGCGTCAAGGTTACTCCGGATGGCAAGCTGGTGTACGTGACCAATGAAGAATCCGGCACTCTGTCGGTATTCGATCCGGCGGCAGGCAAGGTGATCAGGACCATCAAAGTCGGGCACCGTCCGCGCTCCATCGCGTTCCTGCCCGATGGTTCGAGACTCTATGTCAATGCCGAGAACGACGGCGCCGTTGTCCCTGTAGACACAGTAAAGGCGAAGATGCTGAAGCCGATAGTACTGGGTAAGCCCGGTGAGATCAAACCAATGGCCCTTCTGATGTCCTCCGATGGGACAAAGCTCTACAGCAGCACCGGCCGCGGCCATCTGGTATTCACCATCGACACCGCCACTAACAAGCCGCTCGGCTCCGTTGCCGTGGGAGCACGCCCGTGGGGCATAGCGCTGTCACCCGACGGCAAGACTCTCTACTCGGCCAATGGACCGTCGAATGACGTTTCTGTAGTCGACTTAGCCACTAACACGGTGACTAAGAAGATCAAAGCCGGCACGGGACCATGGGGCGTCATCGTCCTCGAGCGCTAAACATTTTTACCGAGCCGCGACCGCGAGGGAGTGGTCTTCCCGTTACCAGAGCAGCTTCAGACCGAATTGAATCTGCCGCGACGACGTGGACGTGCTTGTAATCACACCCGCCGTCGGCGAAGTCGCCGTCGCGGACGTAAAGACTACCTCGTTAGGCAAATTGAAATTGGCCCGATTGAGGATGTTGAAGAATTCCGCGCGGAACTGCAGCGTGGCTCGTTCATAGATCGGAGTGTCTTTGCGAACGGAGAAATCCCACGTAGCGAGTCCGGGTCCGATCAGCGTGTCTCTGCCCAGATTCCCATAGAAGCCGCTGCTGGCCGGGGGTGCAAGGAAGGCCGCCGGATTGAACCACTGATTGGGAGTGCCCTCAATCACCGGACCGGTAAATGCGGGATTGACAAACGGGCGCACCGGATTGCGGGTGTCGCCGTTGTTCGACGGGTTATAGCTGAGCTGCGGCGTGAAGGGGAAGCCTCCCTGCAGGGTCACGACCGAACTGAGCGACCAGCCGCCCAGAGCCAGGTTGCCGTGTCCGAAGGGCAGGGCATACAGGGCATTCACCACCGCCACATTCCTCACATCGAAATTACCCAGACCGCGATCCGCGCGCAGATCGAATGGATTCGATGCCAGCGCGGGGTTACTGCCCGAGGTGGTCGCATTCAAAGAATCGCCATCGTCGATGGTCTTCGACCACGTGTAAACGCCGCGCAGGGACAAGCCGTGACTGAAGCGATGATTGACGTCGATCTGCAGCGCGTTGTACGAGCTGTCCGCTTCAGAAAACCATGTCCAGGTATTCGCGATTGATGCGTTAGGCTTAGTCGCGGTGGGCACATAGTAAGTTCCGGCCGGAACTGCCGTGCCTGCGATACCTGCGGGGAAGGTACTGGGGTAAGTCGCCGGACAAGGCGAGGCTGGACAAATCACGGGGAACGGCTCATTCGCATCGATGCCGAGCAGTTCATGATAGCCATGCGAACCTACGTACCCTACCGTCAGGGATGTGTTCGCGGTGATCGCCTGCTGGACTCTGAGTGACCAGGAAATCAACGTCGGCGCTTGCAGGTCCGGCTGGACTCCGCCAGGCACTAAGTGAGCAGTAGCCGGGATCGGCGCCGTGGGAGAAAGCGGGAGCGATGACACCGGCACGGTGGGCACACTGTAAGTGGGGTTGAATGGCGCGTTCTGGTCCGTTCTGTAGCCCAGCGCATCCTGCAGATCGTTGAACATCCCGAAGCCCGCGCGAATGACCGTGCGGCTGGGGTTGCTGAAAGGGCTCCACGCCAGGCCGATGCGCGGCTGCGGCAGGAACTTCGCGTTGTTAACGGTAAACACGGAGTTCCCTACCGTGGGCTGACTTGAAATCACGCCATTCGGGTAAGTGTAGTTCGAAGCCCGTCCATGCGCCTCATTCCACCCGGTCGTAAACTCGTCGCGGAACCCGAGTGACAAAGTCAGGCGCGGAGTCATCCTGATAACATCCTCGGCATACAACGCCCCGTACCACGAGCGCCATGCCATCTCAGTGGGCGCCGGATCGAACAGGAGCGTGGCCACCGTTCCCAACAGGAATGTGTCGAGACTGGTGAAGGTGGCCTGTCCATATTGGCTCAGCGCCAGTGTTTCGTTGGATTGGAGCCGCTGAAACCACTCGCCAAAGTTGATTTGATGGCGGCCCACGACGTAAGAGAGGCGGTCTTCATAGGTGTATAGATTGCGGGCGACGTGGAGATTACTTCCGTTGTTGCTTCCCGCGAGCGCCACGGTTGCGGCGGGATTCGAAGCCGCGCTGCCTCCCACGACCAGCGCGCCGATGGGGTCGCCGGTCAGAAATCCCGGCAGAGATGCGGCGGGAGTGCCCGGCGTGGGTTCCCCGGTGAAGAAATAGCCGGCGCGCGAGAAACCGATACGGGCCGTATTAATGAAGTTGGGCGCGAGTATATGCGTCTCTTCCACACTGGCGACCTGTTCCCGAAGGCTATCCACGTCGGTGCTGTAAAGATTAGTGCTCGTAGGCGTGAAGTCGGCGCTGTCGTCAACCGTGTAAACCGCACTCAGTGAATCCTTGTCCGAGAAAATGTGGTCCACGCGCGCTGTGCCGAAGGTATCCCGAATGGTCTGCAGCGGGTTATTAAACGCTTCCGAGATGCCGCCGAAGTCGGCAGCGTTGGCGCTCGGTGCGGGCCACGCGTTGATCAACGGCGAAACTCCCACGAACGCGAGGCCGCTGGTGGGGCACGGGTTCGGGACGGGGCTCACCAACTTACAGGGCAGGTAGCCCAGGCGCGCTTCGGCATCGGGAACAAGATCGACGCCGGTCTGATGCAGGTGCTGTTGGAAGTCTTCAAAATTGCCGAAGACGAACGTCTTGTTCTTCTTGATAGGCCCGCCCAGCGCGGCTCCAAACTGATTGCGCGCAAAGCCGGGCACGGACGCGCCATCGAAGAAGTTGCGCGCATCGAGGTCGTTATTGCGAATGAATTCATAGAGAGAGCCGTGGAACTGGTTGGTCCCGGACGTCGTAACAATCACCACCTGACCGCCGGGATGCTTGCCGTACTCCGCGCCGTAGGAATCGCGCAGCAGGTTGAATTCAAGCACCGCGTCGACGCCCAAAAGTTGCTGGCTGACGCCCCCGGGCTGCATATTATTCTCCGCCGCGCCGGTGAACTCGATGCCGTTCAGCAGGTACTCATTCTGCTGCGGGCGGTTGCCGGATACCACGAAGTTATTGCCGGAAGTGGAGTTGGAAACTCCAATGCCGCCGGTCTTTTCCCACGTGAAATTCACCACGCCGGGGTTCAGCGTCATCAGCTCATCGTAGCTGCGCCCATTGAGCGGAAGGTCTTTGACCTGCCTCAGGCCCACCAATCCCGAGATGTCCGTGGTCGTCACGCCCACCAGCGGCGCGTCCTCATTCACGGTGACCTGCTGGCTTGATTCGCCGACGCGCAGGCTCAGATCGACCGTTGCATCCTGCCCCACATCCAGTTGCACGCCTGTACGGACCTCTTCGGTGAAGCTCTGTTTACGCGCATGGATCTCATAGGTTCCGACTGCCAGCGAGGGCATCTGGTATCGTCCGTCCGCGCCCGTCGTGACGGAGCGGCTGGCGCCGGTGTCCGTGTCGACGGCGGTGACCACCGCGGAGGAAACCACCGCTCCCGACGGGTCGGTTACAGTGCCTGAGAGAACCGCCGATACCTGCGCGTACGCGGCGGATGAGAGGAGCAGAAGCAGCCCGGTAGCGAGATGACGTTTAACCATGTCATAGTTATTTAAACACGTCACTAGCCGTGGCGCCGGAAGCGGACGAAGACCCAACGTTCCGCGGTATTCTTGAAGGGTAGTGCCCCTTACCGCTCTCATCGAAACGACGCCCTCCGGCCTGGAAGAAGAGGTCGTCTCTCTGTTCGAGCAGTTGCGAATACCCGTTCTCCGCTACGTCCTGTCGTTTCGCATCCCCGTCGCCGATGCGGAGGAAGTCGTGCAGGAGGTGTTCCTGGCGCTGTTCCGGCACCTGCAGCATGGCAGGTCCTGCGACAACCTGCAGGGATGGATCTTCAAGGTCGCGCACAACTCGGCACTGAAGCAGCGGAGCCGCACGCGGCGCCAGGCCGAGCACTTCAGCTATCTCCCTGTTTACTCCGATGCGCCTGCGGATTCCTCGCCCGGGCCTGAAGAACGACTGGCGGCCACGCAGCGGCGGCAACGTCTGCTGGCGGTGGTTCGGGCGCTGCCGGAGCAGGATCAATGGTGTCTCTCCTTGCGCGCCGAGGGTCTCCGTTACCGGGAGATCGCCGGCGTGCTGGGAATGTCTCTCGGGTCCGTGGCGAATGCGCTTTCCCGAGCCGTTTCGCGTCTCACCCGTGCGGAGGAATTCGATGTCTGACCATTTATCCGACCGGGAACTGATCCTGGCGTCGGATGGCGAACTTTCACAGCAGCGCCAGGCGCATCTGGAAGACTGCGGATTCTGCCTGGCGCGCCTGCGTTCGTTCGAGAGCGCGATGGCCGAATTAGTTCGCGCCCGGGGAAACTATAATCCGGGCGGGCAGCGCCGGGCTTCGGCCTTGTTCCGCGCCCGCCTGACTGAAGCGGCAGCCTCGTCTTCGCGTCCCACGATCTGGCGTTTGGCTCCTGCCGCCGCGGCGTTTGTATGCGTGCTCGCAATAGTACTTGTCGCCTTCGAGACGCGGGTCAGCGCGGAAGGGCCAAAGCCGAAGGCCAGCCTCACGCCCGGTGAAACGCGTCCCATTACCATCGCGGAAGTTTGCCGCACCGCGCAGGCGGAAACCATCACGCCGAATATCACCGAAGAGACGCGGCGCTCAGTCTTCGCGGCGTACGGTATCGATCCGACGCGGCGCAACGAATTCGAAGTGGACTACCTGATCACTCCCGATCTCGGTGGCGCCGAGTCGGTGCGTAACATGTGGCCGCAGCCTTACTCCACGCGGTGGAATGCGCGCGTGAAGGATCGCCTTGAGCAGCGCCTGCACCAACTGGTTTGCAATGGCGCGCTGGACCTTTCCACGGCGCAGCACGATATCGCGGTGGATTGGATCGGCGCTTACAAGAAGTATGTCGGCGCTACTTCGGCCGCGGACCCCAATCGACCTCGATAGCCTCCAGCGCGCCCGAGGCGTTCTTTTTGGCGTGAATGACCACCCGCTCGCCGGGCTTCAGTTCCTGCACATTGAATTTGACGCTGCTCTTCACGCCATCGGTTTTGGGCGTCAGCACCACCGTCACCATTTCATGCTTCGTCGTTTCCACAGTCAGGCTATCGTGAGTGATGGTTTTTACGAAGCCGGTGATATGCTCGGCGCCGGCGTGCGCCAGCAGTGCGGCCGCGAAGGCCAGCGAGAATAGTACGGTAAAAATTCGTTGCTTCATTTTCTAATTCGTCCTTGGTTGATTAATTGCGCCGCCATTCAGGAATTCTTCTTCCTGGCGTTCTTCTTCAATTTCGTCCGGTGTTTTCGGATTGAGCTTTTGCATCCGGCGCTCTTCGTCCGGGGAGAGCCGCGGCAGATGACGGATAAAGCATACCAGCTTCCAGGAATCCATGTCCCGATCGCCTGGCTCGCCGAACGCGGGCATACCAGTGAGACGTACACCATTATTAATCGTATAGTAAATTTCGCCGTCGGATTGGGACTGGGTTGCGGGCTGCCGCATGTCGGGCGGTGGCGGGTACATGGTTCGGCCCAGCATGGAATCTCCGCTCCCGTTGTTGGCGTGGCAGGTGGCGCAGTGATCGGCCCAGTGCGCCTGGGCTTCCGTCAGGATTGCATCTGAGCACACGACCGGGTTTGGCATCGATTTATACTTTCCTGGGATCGACCACAGACGGAGTTCCCGGGCTATGCTCGATTCCATGGCGCCAGGGCTCGATCTGCTGCTGAAGCCCATCTTCGTCACGATGAAGAGGCCGCCTGCGATGACTGCAAGGCTGAGAGCTACGGCGATAAACAACGGGCGCATCAGCCTACCAAAACCAGGCCGGAGGGGAGGGCTTCGCCGTAGATTCGGCCCATGGCTGTCTCGTCGCGCTCCGCCTCGAGTAAGGCCGGGTCGGACAGCCTCGCTTGCACAGCCTGGAATGTGGTGGCGGAGATGTCGCGCACAGGATCTCCGGTTCGGCGCGCCAGCGATACCAGCGCGTCCTCGGCTTTGGGCGCGGCGATCAGGGCTTCGATCCACCTCGTGGCCACCGCCGGGCTCAGCACCTGATTGGCCGGCCCGTAGAAGAGCTGCCTGGCGCCGAGGCGCGAGATGCACCACAGCGCCGTGTCGTCGCGGCCCTGCTTCAGAATCGCATCGCCCAACTGCATTCGATTGGCGGCCGGGATCAGTTCGAGGCACGCGGCAGTGCGCCACATTTCGCGCTGCAGACTGTTGTTGAGGCGCTGCGGTTTTTTGCCTGGTTTGGGGATCAGCAGCGGGAGCAGGCGCTGCACCATATCCACTTGCTGATTGCGATTGAGGCCGCCCGCCAGACGTCCCCAGAAGATCCACCAATCGATTTCGTTCTGCACCTGATTGCCGAACTGCAGACCGCCCGAATACATGCGGCGCACCTGCTCGATGCGGTATTCGTCGCCGATGTAGCCAAAGCCGGGGCGCAGACAGAAGCCCGCCAGATTCAGCCAGCGTACTTCGTATGCGGCGCTGCGCTTGCGGTGCTCCATATTTTCAAGAAACACGTCGGCCAGCTTGCGGGCCACATCGACGGGCCAGGAATTGCGTCCCAGGCCGAGCGCCGCCTCCAGCCGCGCGGGCAATTCTTCCGGCGCGATGGTTCCTTTGGCGAAAGCGTCGCGCACCAGTTCGCTTGCCGTGTCGACCGCTTCCTGGCTCACTACTGCGGCCGGCCTTCGCGATGCCGCAGTCTCGCCCACCGGCGTTTTTCGTAATTGAAATTGCAGACGCCAGCGGTTCTCGCTGATCTTCGAATCGCACCAGGTTTCGAGGGTGCCGGTCTCCGTGAGGCGCGCCCCCAGCTTGACAGGGACCAGGCGCTCGCCGCCTTTGCCGAAGCGGATTACGGCTTCGAGGGGAGCGTGCAGATGGATATCTTCCTCGGCTCCGAACTGCACCACTTCGCCAGGCTTGTCATCGGTGCGCGTCAATGAACTGAGCAGGCGGAAGGCGACGGGCTTGTTGGCCACCAGTTGCAGATCTTCGCGATCCACCTCGACGGTATCGCCTTCTTCGGCTCCTCGCGGCACGAGGCACACGGCCGATGAATCATTGAGGCCGACGTAATAGGCTCGCGGCAGGCCCCCGCGCACCAGCACGCCCGATCCCGTCGAGCGCACATACGAGTAATAAGCCGCGCCGCTGGCCACGGCCAGATCGAGATCGCGGTTCTCGAAGATCTCCGGGCGCTTGCCGTACCAGCTCTCGAGTACGTCGGCAACTCGCTGGCGGAGAATCTCGGGAATGAAGAAGCCGCCGTTGAAGAGGATGGCGTCCGGTGCCTGGCCCGCCGATTCGAGAAAGACCGAGAGATGACGGCTGATGGCGGGATCGGAAACATAGGGCAGCCCCAACTCGCGGAAGAGGCTGCGTTTTTCTTCCTTCGGCTTTTCGCCGCGCGGCGTGATGGGGAGGAAACCTTCGAGGGCCAGTTCGAGCGCTTCGGCGCGCGTAATCTCGGTCTTCATGGTTCCACCGATCAGCGACGAACCTCCGCCCAATACGTTGATCTCGACGCTTTGCCGGCGATCGTCGCACAGCAGAGTTTCCTTGGCTGCCGAGCACTGCCGGCGAAGACCGCTGCGCTGCCGTATGGAAAGCTGCTTTCCGAGTTTGCTTTCGGCCAGCCATGCCAGGGTCAGATCGAGATTATCGCCTCCGAGCAGCAGATGCTTACCCACCGCCGTTCGCGTGAAATCGATCTTGTCTCCATCGCGGGCTACGCGGATCAGGGAGAAGTCGCTGGTGCCTCCGCCCACGTCGCAGATGAGGACGATTTGGCCGTCGAAGAGCAGTCGGCGCGAGCGCGCGAAGTTATTGGCGATCCAGGAGTAGAAGGCTGCGGCGGGCTCTTCGATGAGCGTCAGTCGCGGCAGCCCGGCTTCTTCGGCGGCCTTCACGGTCAATTCACGCGCTTCCTCGTCGAAGGATGCGGGGACGGTGAGGACCACATCCTGATCGGCCAGCGGTGCGAAGCGTCCGGACTTGTCCCAGGCTTCTCTCAGAGCACTCAGAAGACGCGCCGATACTTCCACGGGCGACAGGACACGACCGCCTTCTCCCGCGTCCCATGGGAGAATCTTTGCCGTTCGATCCACGTCGGGATTGGAGAGCCAGGACTTGGCGCTGTGCACCAGGCGTGTGGGAACGATTGCTCCCTGATCGCGCGCCCAGGTTCCTACTGGCTGACCTTCATCGAGGAACAGGAAGGAGGGCAGGGTCCGGCGAGATTCGATGCGTCCCGGCGCTACGAGTTGCGGAATGTCGAAGATGTGTATGGGCGGAAAGCTGGTATCTTCGGCCTGTGCGGGGTCAATCCAGGCGACCGCTGAGTTGGTGGTACCGAGGTCTATGCCGACTTTCATACCGTCTCACGCACGTTAAATTCTAATTTCCAGCGGTGGCCGTCGCGGGCTACGCACCAGAGCTGCAGCATGCCCGTTTCAGTGATCACCGTTTCGAACGACACGGGCACCAGGTCCTGGCTTTGGCCCTCTGCGGTCAGGCGAACTTCAACCGGAGACAACTCCTCCAGATCGTCTCCGAAGTCTTCGATCATGGATCCCGGCGGATCGCTCTTGCGCGTGGCGGAACAGAAGAAACGGAACTCGGCGGGTTGCCCTACGATCAGGCCGAATTCGCGATCGGGGATGCGCGCCGCGGTTCCTTCTTCCATGCCGAATTGCGCTACCGACATGGCTTTGAGGGGCGCTGGCAAGCCGGGCACGGCGGGCATGGCGGATTCGATTCCTACATAGTAAGAGCGGGGGATGCCTCCGCGGATACGCACTCCGTGTCCATGGCGGGCGGCTCCATAGTAGGCTGCGCCGCGTGCTACGGAATGCATCAGATCTTCTCCCGAGAGCGGCTGGACGGGAGCGGCGCCTTCCTGCTTCAGCCAGGAATTCAGCACTTCAAGGAGGCGGTCCCGCACGAATTGCGCATGCATCACGCCTCCGTTGAAGAGGACGTGGGTGGGGCAGGCCATGCCGCTTTTGCCCTGGCCTTCCTGCTGGCGGAGAAACTTCGCGAGGTGCCTGGTAATGGCAGCGTCGGCGGCGTAGGGAAGTCCCATTTCCTGCAGGCCGATGCGTCTGGCTCCCTGCGGCATTTCGGTGCTGGCGGTACGCGGCAGGAAGCCTTCGAGTACTTGTTCAATCTGCTCGCGCCGCAGTTTGGCCTTGATGGTTCCCCCGATCAGGCTGGAGCCTTTGCCGAGTATGGTTACTGGAACTTCGTCGGCTTTCGACGTGGGATCGAGAAGTTTTTCCTTTGCCAGGCGGCAATTGTTCCAGAGAGCCTGCAGTTGGAAGGCGTCGATCTTCGCGGGTAATGTGGCTGCCACGGTGTGGGCCAGCGCGAGATCGATGTTATCTCCTCCCAGCAGGATGTGCTCGCCCACAGCTACACGTTCGAGTTGCAGTTCTCCATCCTGCTCGGTGACGGAGATCAGGGTGAAGTCCGTGGTGCCGCCGCCGATATCCACCACGAGAACGACGTCGCCTTTCTTCACTCGTTGACGCCAGTCTCGATGACGCTCGATCCATGCGTAGAACGCGGCCTGCGGTTCTTCGAGCATCGTCAGGTTGCGAAAGTCCGCGGTCTCCGCCGCGCGTTGCGTGAGTTCGCGCGCAATGGCATCGAATGACGCGGGCACGGTGACAAGCACTTCCTGCTGGTCGAACGGGGCGTCCACATGTTCCTGATCCCACGCGGCGCGGAGATGCTTCAGATATTCGGCGGAAGCGTCAACGGGAGAAATACGCGCGATGCCCTCCGTGGTTTTCCACGGCAGCATGGCGGCCGTGCGGTCGACCGCGGAGTATGACAGCCAACTCTTGGCGGACGAAACCAGGCGCGTGGAAATCTCGGCTCCGCGGCGCTGCGCCAGTTTTCCTATCACATATTTGGGCGCCTGATCCCAGGGCAGGGCAGTGGCCCCGGAAGGAAAATCGCGCTCCCCGGGGATGTAGAGAAATGAGGCCAGCAGTGGTTCGGCGCTCACCTCATTGGCGTTGATGAGCTGCGGAATAGCGGCCAGCTGAACCACGGGCTCATCCGAAATTTCGGTGTAAGCGAGAGCGCTATTGGTGGTGCCTAGGTCGATGCCGATCGAATAGCGCGGCTTGGCCAAGACTACTCCACTTCGATCTCGGCGGGCGCGAGCACCGCGAGATCCTGGCGCGAATTCAGCTTCGGCAGCGCGATCGCCGTAGCGCGCCATCCTTTATGACGCAGCACGCCGGCGGGGGGCTTGCCGGACGCCGGAACATTGCCGATGTATTTCACCAGCGCAGAACCGCCATCGGGCGCATTGGCAACGCTGCCCTCCACCGCGTCGATCACGGGAACGGGGGCGAAATTACGTATCAGAATCTCGCGGGTGTGGGTGTGGACATCGCGCGCCGCGGCGCCGACCTGATCGTCCGAATAGGGGGCGATGTCTTCCATGAAGAAATCCAGCAGGCGGGCGTCGCGCTGCAGCATCCCGAGCAACTGGAGGGCGCCGTCTTCAGGCTTAATCTCAGGCTTGGGCGGCGCGGGAGGCACGGGCGCAGGTTTCACGATGAGGCCAAGTTCGCCTAACATGTCGTCCGGCAATTTGCCGCTGAAGAGGAGCGCGAAGAAGGCTCGAAAAGCTAACAGGATACGGTTCAATGGGTGGCTGACTCCAAATTTTCAGGATAGCAGCGGGGATCAGCCACCGATGAAGCGCCACGACTACCCCAGCCCGGCATCGCGCAGGAATTTCGCCGACTCTTCCGGCGGTGTCGGATTAATATAAAAGCCGGTGCCCCATTCAAAACCTGCTACTCTCGTAAGCCTCGGAATGATTTCGATATGCCAGTGATACGCTTGGCTCGCCACCTCCTGCAGCGGCGCGGTATGAATCAGCAGATTGTAGGGCGGCCGCTCCAGAACTTTTTCCAGCTTCTTGAGCGTGGATTTAAGAACCCAGGCGAGGTTCTTCAGTTGATGGGCATCGGCGTCCTCGTAATGCGAACGATGGCCACGCGGCAGAATCCATGTCTCGAACGGAAACCTCGCCGCGTAGGGTTCCACCACCACGAAATGTTCGGTTTCCGTCACGATGCGCGTTCCTGTCTTGATTTCCTGGCGAACCAAATCGCAGAACAGACAGCGCTCCTTGAAATCGAAGTAGCGTTGTGAAACCTCGATCTCCTCCTGTACGCGCTTGGGAACTACCGGCAGAGCGATCAGCTGCGAATGGGTGTGTTCGAGAGTGGCGCCCGCGCTCTCACCCTGATTGCGGAACAGCAGTACGTAGCGCAGCCGGCGATCGTTCTTCAGATCCAGCACGCGGTCGCGAAACGCCCACAGCACCTGCTCGACGGAGGCGTCCGAAAGTTCGGTGATGCTGAGCGCATGCTGCGGGGCCTCAACCACTACTTCATGCGCGCCCACGCCATGCATCCGGTCAAAAAGTCCTTCGCCTTCGCGGTCGAGATCGCCCTCCACTTCGAGCACCGGGAATTTATTGGGAATCACGCGCAGGGACCAGCCGGGATGATTGGGCGCGGATCCATTGCGGTAAGCCAGCACCTCGGGCGGCGTCTTGCTCTCGTGGCCCTCGCAGAAAGGGCAGAACCGCGGGGAAGCGGTGACGGGCAGCGATTCGCGAACGAAATCGGTAGGCCGGCGCACCCGGTCGGTGGCAATGATGACCCATCGCTCGGACACGGGATCTTTTCGCAGTTCGGGCATATGTGATGAACCATCCACTATATCGACACGGTTATGACGACATAGCGAGCGGAAAGGCCTCCTCAAGATGCTCGATGGTTTCGCCGACTATCGAAAGCACATCGAAACGGGCGGTCGAAGCGTCGGCTTCCGCGCGCCGGATATAGTCTCTGGCCGCACGCCGCAGCGCAAGGATCTTCTCATGGTCGATATCGCGCTCGGGCGCACTCCAGTCGGCGGATAGGCGGGCTTTGACTTCGACAAATACCAAAACCCCGCGCTCCCAGGCAATCAGATCGATCTCGCCGCCTCCCTGCGGAGGGCGCCAGTTGCGCGCTACTACGATGAAGCCCTTCTTGCGTAGATAGCGATGCGCCAGATCTTCGCCGCGTCGCCCGACATTACCGTGCCGGCGATAACGCAGACCGTCGGCGCACCGGTACAGGGGGGCCAGGAGATTCAAATTCGAACTCCATGGCTTTGCCGGATTTGCGCAGGCGCGCGAAGCGGTTGACGAGAAACTCGAAGCCGGGCCATTTCCAGAAAGATAGTGGCTTCACGTGGACGGAAATCTCACGAAATTTTGCCCCCGTGTAATCCGGCGTCTACTTCCCCGTATAAATCACGCGCCAGATCTTGCCCTTCTGGCTCTCGCAAATATAAAGCGATCCGTCCGGCGCCATCGCCACGCCATCCGCCCGCGCCGCCGCATCGTTCGGATTCATCAGCTCAGCCTTACCCGCAAAACCATTGGCAAAAACCTCGAAGTTGCCCGAAGGATTCCCCCCCGAGAACGGCTGGAACGTCACGTTATAACCGTCCTGCGGCATCGGCGAGCGATTCCACGATCCATGGAACGCGATGAACGCCCCATTGCGATACTTCGCCGGAAACTGCATGCCCTCGTAGAACATCACGTCCACCGGAGCCCAGTGCGCCGGGAACGCGGCAATCGGCTGAGCGAAATCCGCGCAGCGCCCCACTTTCTTCCCATCCCCGCCGTACTCCGGATTCAGCAGCGATTTCTTCTGCCCGAAATCATAGAAGCAGAACGGCCATCCGAAATTCAACCCAGCCGTAGCCGCGCGGAACATCGGTTCGGCAGGCCGCGTAGCGTTGTCTACGGAATTGAACAGATCCGACCACAACTGGTCCAACTGGTCCCGATTATTCATCACAATGTAAAGCGCGCCATCGTGCCATGTGATCGCCGGCATCTGCCGCAGGCCGGTCGCATACCTCGTGCCGTCCGACTGCTTCTGATTCAGCTTGTTCTCGTCGAACCTCCAGATACCGCCATGTTCGTCAAGAATCGGGCATGGATCCTGTCCCGCCTGCTTCGGGGCGCGATCGCGCGGCTGGCACGCATTCGAAGGCGCACCCACATTAATATAGAGCGATCCTTTCCCATCGAAGGTCAGTCCTTTATCTTCGTGCTCCCGCTGCACCGGCAGATCGGCGACGACGGTCTCCATCGCGCCCGTGGGCTTCAGCGTCCCGGGCGTCATCTGGTAGCGCTCCACTGACGTGGTAGTCGCCACATAGAGATAGTCGTTGCGCAGACCAATCCCCGTGCTGCTCCCCTTGCCGAAAGTTTCCTTTGTCTCGAAGCGCCCATCGCCGTCCTTATCGCGCAGCGCGACCACTCCGCCGCCCCCTCCGCGTCCGCCCATCAGCGCGACGTAGACATCGCCGTTGGGCGCTACCGCCATGTGCCGCGCGGACCCAATATTGTCGACGGCGACGAACGCACAGAACCCGGCCGGCAGTGTGATGCCGCCATTGCCCGCGTCGCAGGCGGGCGCGGCGCCGTGCATAATGGAAGTCGCGGCCACAATAGCGCAGCCTGCGAGTAACATTCCCAACCTGAATCGATTCATAGTATTTATTCGGTTCTTCATGTGAGTCGTTACATGTATTTTACTAAGATACAGGAAGGTCCGAAAAAATAACCTTTGTGAGGAGAGAATTGCGAATGAAGTTAATTGAACGAGGTGTGCTTTCAACTGTCATATTCCTTTCATGCACGGCACTCGGGATGGCCCAGGCGCCCGCCGGCAGGCAGGGAGGTCGCGGAGGCCCCCCGCGCGTGGTACTTTCGGTCACCACATCGGCATGGCCCGATGGCGGCGAAGTTCCCATGACGTACTCCATGCGCGGCGATAACAAGTCCCCCGCATTCGATTTTCACTGGAGTATCGGCAACACCCCGACCGACCCGCCGGCCGACCTGAAAAGCTATGTAATGACACTGCGCGACATGGAAAATGCCACCAACAAAGGGCCCACCGACACACTCCACTGGGCGGCTTTCAACATCCCCGGAACGGCGAAGGGTGTGCCCATGGGGCTGCCCGGCGGCGACCTTCCCGATGGAACGCGCAACGGTCCCGGCTTTAATGCGGGCCGCGGCGGTACTCCTTCCTATGCCGGACCAGGCGCCGGACCCGGACCGTTCCATCACTACTGCTTCGAGTTCTATGCGCTCGACACCAAGCTGGATCTGCCCGCCACTGTTTCGCGCGAAGATCTGCTGAAAGCAATGGAAGGCCACGTGATCGGCAAGGCTGTCTACTATGGCCGCTTCCACTCCGCCCAGTAATGGAGGGACACGTGGCGATCGCCGCGTTCTCTTCGCCCTGGCCCTCGCACTCGCCGTCTGCGCCTTCGCCCAGACGCCCTCCTCAGTATGGGATGGCGTCTACACGGAGGCGCAGGCCTCGAGCGGCCTCGCTCTCTATAAACAGGAGTGCGCCTCCTGCCACGGCATGTCCCTCGAAGGTGCGGGCCAGTTCCCTCCGCTCTCCGGCGACGACTTCAAAGCCAACTGGAACGGCCAGCAACTCAGCGATCTCTTCGAAAAAATGCGCCTCTCGATGCCCGCCGATCATCCCGGCAAGCTCAGCGGAGAACAGAACGCCGAGATCCTCGCGTATATGCTCAAACAGAACGGATTTCCCGCCGGCGCAACGGCCCTGAAGGGCGATGCCAACGCTCTCAGATCCATTAAATTCGACTCCACGAAACCGAACAAATAAATGAAAAAAATTCGCATTCTCGCCCTCATCAGCGCCGGCCTCAGCCTCGCCGCCACATCGGTCACGGAGATCACCATCCCCGGCGACCGGCCGTTTCCCGAAAGCGTCACGTCCACCGCCGACGGCACTATCTACGCCGGAAGCCTGGCCAATCACCTGATCTTCAAAACGGCCCCCGGCGCGGCCACCGCCGAGCCATGGATCAAACCCGGCGCCAATGGATTGCTGGCCGTTCTGGGAGTCCTCGCCGACGAAAAATCGGGAACGCTCTGGGCCTGCTCCACCAACATGACGAGCGAGGGCGAGCCGACAGCATTGAAGGCTTTCGATCTCAAGACCGGCACACCCAAGGGCAGCTACCCGTTCCCACCCGCACCCAGGTCGATTTGCAACGACATCGCCATCGGTCCCGACGGCGCCGCCTACGTCACCGACACCGGCAACCCGCGCATCCTGCGACTGAAACGCGGCGGCTCAAGGCTCGAAGTCTGGACCAACGACCCGCGCTTCGACTCGCTCGACGGCATCGCTTTCGGCGACAACTCCACCCTCTACGTGAACACCGTTCAATCCGGTCACCTGTTCCGCATCCCGCTGAGCGGTACCGGAACTGCCGGCAGGGCCGTTCAGCTTGAGGTCTCGGCCAAACTGGAAAGCCCGGATGGCATGCGTGCCGACGGCAAGAATCAGTTGCTGCTCGTCGAAGGTGCCGGCCGCCTCGATCGCGTAACCTTCGACGGAGACACCGCGAAGATCGAAGTCCTTAAGAACGGCTTCAACGGTTCCACCGCCGTCACCAGAGTGGGCAACACCGCGTGGGTGCTCGAAGGCAAAGTCGCCTATATGATGGACCCGAAGCTCAAGGATCAGGATCCCGGCCCGTTCAAACTCTACGCAGTAACTCTCAAATGACAGCGTTTTCAAAATGACATCGTAAGGACTTTGTAACAATATGAAACTCTCTTCCCGCACGGCCCTGACCGCCGCCATCCTGCTGGCCTCGACGGCAGCCATCAAACTCGCATCCGGTAATGCCGACCCGAAAAACGTCCTCACAGGCGACGCCGCGTTCGCCAGCTTTACCGATGTGAAACCCGGCGTCTGGCGCCACATCACCGTCAACAGCCTGCCGAAGCCTTTCGCCACTCCGGCGTCGACCACGCGCGCGCAGATCGTCCCGCGCCCCGACAATGTCTGGCCCCAGGCGCCTCCCGGATTCAAGGTCGAGCTCTTTGCCACGGGCCTCGCCAATCCGCGGACCATTCGCCGCGCTCCGAACGGCGACCTGTTCGTCATCGAAACAACCGGCAACGGCGAGATCACCATCTTCCACGGCATCACCCCCGACGGCAAGCCGCAGCAAACGTCCACGTTTATTACGGGACTCAAGAATCCCTTCGGACTGGCCTTCTACCCGCCCGGAAAAAATCCCCAATACATCTACATCGGCAACACCGGATCGGTGGTGCGCATCCCTTATAAGAACGGCGATCTGAAAGCTACCGGTCCCGTCGAGACCATCATCCCGACGCTGCCGGTAGGCGGCCATTCCACCCGCGACGTGCAGTTTTCACTGGATGGCAAGAAGATGTTCGTCGCCGTCGGTTCCGGCTCGAATGTTGCCGAGGAAGATCCCGAACTGCAGAAGCAGGAAGTGCATCGCGCCGACATCCTGCAATACACGCCGGACGGAACGTTCGTGAAGGTGTACGCCTCGGGCATTCGCAACCCCGTGGGCCTTGCCGTCAATCCCATCACCGGCGAGTTATGGTGTTCGGTAAACGAACGCGATCTGCTCGGCGATAACTTGGTCCCGGATTACATCACCCACGTGCAGGAAGACGGCTTCTACGGCTGGCCCTGGTACTACATGGGCAGCAATCAGGACCCCAGGCACGAAGGCAAGCACCCCGAACTGAAGGGCCATGTGCTGGTTCCCGACGTCCTGCTCCAACCGCACAACGCGTCGCTCGAAATGACCTTCTATGACGGCAAAATGTTCCCGAAGGAATACGATGGCGACATCTTCGCGGGTGAGCATGGATCGTGGAACAAGGCGGTCCGCACCGGTTACGAAGTGGTCCGGGTCCCTCTCAGCAAGGGTCACGCCTCCGGTAGCTACGAGGATTTTCTGACCAACTTCGTGCTGCCCGACGGCACCGTGTGGGGCCGGCCGGTGGGTGTGGCGACGGCATCCGATGGATCGCTGATGGTCACCGACGATGGATCGAAATCCGTCTGGCGCGTCAGCTATACCGGTGGAAAGTAAACTTACGGAGGCGCAGCAGGAAGTCTGGGACGAAGAGCTCCGCTACTGGCGCACCCGCACCACCGGAAAACTAGAGGAGCATATGTCTCTCTGGCACGACGAAGTCGCCGCCTGGGGGAGTATGCTCCAAAAGCCTGGTGATAAAGCCGACATGCGTACCAATGTCGCGGGCATTCTGAAGGACACGCGCCCAGGCCACTACACCTGCGATCTTGATCTATTTAACATTCGAGTTGAAGGAGATTTTGCGTTCGTCTTCTATCGCACCCACGAAGTCCGCACCGATCTGGCGGGCAATCGAAAGGAAGCGCGCGTACGCATCACGCACACTTGGTGGCGTACCCCGCAAGGCTGGCAAATCATAGCGGGCATGGGCGCCAGCGTTACCCCTTGATAAAGTTTATGTGATGCGTTTGCGAATCTGTCTCCCGGCCCTCCTGGCGCTGTCCTCCATACCTGCAACCGCCCAGATGGATCTCTCCGGTGAGTGGGGCCAGAAGGTCCAGGAAGATGCCATCGAGCGCACCGACGGACCGCGCCTGGGCGACTACACCGGACTCCCCATCAACGACCGCGCTCGTGCCCAGGCCGATACCTTCGATGCCGGCAAGTGGGCGCAACGCGAGCATCAATGCGAACCCCACCCCGCCGACTACGCCTTCCGCGGTCCCGGCAGCATGCGTGTCTGGCCGGATATCGATCCCCTCACGCAGCAGGTAACCGCATGGCACACCGCCGTGATGTGGATGAATCCGCAGCGCACCATCTGGATGGATGGCCGCCCGCACCCCAATGAATACGCGCCCCACACCTGGAGCGGCTTCTCCACAGGCGTCTGGATCGCCGACATGCTGAAGGTCGAAACCACCCATCTCAAGGAAGGCTGGCTGCGCCGCAACGGGCTCCCGCGCAGCGAGAAGGCCACCATGACCGAATACTTTCTACGCCACGGCGATTACCTGACGGTCGTCACCATCGTGCACGATCCGATCTTCCTCACCGAGCCGCTGGTGCGCACTTCGAACTGGGCCCTCAATCCCGGCTATGCGCCCAGCCCGCAATCCTGCGTGGCTTCCGAACAAATCGACAAGCCTGAGGACTGGGTGCCGAACCACCTGCCGGGAACCAATCCCTGGCTCGAAGAATTTGGCATCAAATATCGCGTCCCGTTTGCCGCCGCTCGCGGGGGCGCCGAGACGATGTATCCCGAATATCAGAAGAAACTCTCCACCATGCCCATCCCGCCACCCGCGGCCAAGCCATGAACAGAGTCTTACTGGCGCTTGCCTTCTCTACAGCCCTGGCCGCGCAATCTAAAGTGGGTGTGCTCCACGTGCAGGGCCAGGTTTATCTGATTTACGGCGCGGGCTCAAACATTACTATGCAGGCGGGCGATCAGGCCGTGGTGCTGGTGGATTCCGGCCCGGCATCTATGAGCGCCGAAGTCATGAAGGCCATTCGCACTGTCTCCCAAAAACCGATCGCTTATATCATTAACACCTCATATGACCGGGACCATACCGGAGGCAATGGCAATCTCGCGCAGGGCGGCTTCTACATGCTCGCGACCGTGCATGGCTCTCCGCAGCAGGCCGCCGTCGTTTCGCATCTGAAGACTCTGGATCGTATGTCGGCGGATGGCTCCGGTGTTCCGCACGCGGATTGGCCCACTGAGACTTATGAGGATGAAGCCTGGCACCTTTACGCCAACGATGAGCCGCTGATTCTCGAACACGCAGCCGACGCGCACACCGACGGCGACAGTGTCATTTTCTTCCGTCGCTCCGACGTGCTGAGTACCGGCGACCTGTTCGACATGACGCGGTATCCGGTCATCGACGAGAAGGCAGGTGGCAGCCTGGCCGGCATTCTGAAAGAGATCAACCACATCCTCAAGGACGTGGCGATTCCCAAAGAAAATGAGGAAGGTGGCACCTACATCATTCCCGGCCATGGCCGCGTCTGCGATCGTAACGATCTGGCTAATTACCGCGACATGCTCACCATCATTCGCGATCGCATTCAGGATCTGGTCAAGAAGGGCTCTACGCTTGAGCAGGTCATCAAGGCTAATCCAACCTTCGACTACGATGGCGGCTACGGCGTGGACAAAGGCCCATGGACGACTGATATGTTCGTCGCTGCCGTATATCGGGAACTCAAAAAATGAAGCGACTGCTCATCTTCCTGATTTCGTCGCTGAGTTTCGCGCAGTCCCCGTCGGGAAAGGCCGGAGCGGTGATCGATCTGACGGGGAACTGGGTTTCCGTCGTCAATGAAGATTGGCGCTGGCGCATGATGACGCCGCAGAAAGGCGATTTCGCCAGCGTGCCGCTCAATGAGGCCGGCCGCAAGGTGGGCAACGCGTGGGATCCGTCGAAGGATGAAGCGGCGGGCGAGCAGTGCAAAACATATGGCGCGGCGGGCCTGATGCGCCTGCCCACGCGCGTGCGCATTCATTGGGCCGACGATCAAACGCTGCAGCTCGATACCGACGCGGGAGAGCAAACGCGCCTTTTCCACTTCGATGGCCCTAAGTGGAAAGGCGGCGCGCCAGGCTGGCAAGGCGATTCCGTGGCGTCCTGGCAAAGGCAGCTTCAATACCGTGGCTTCGAGCCGCCCGCCGGTGGACCGGAACCAGGCAAAGGCGGAACCCTGAAAGTAGTGACCACGCACATGCGTCCCGGGTATCTGCGCAAGAACGGCGTACCCTACAGCGGCAACGCCGTGTTGACCGAGTATTTCGATCGCGTCGACGTGGAAGGCACGCCGTTCCTGATCCTCACCACGATGGTCGAAGATCCGCAATATCTAAGCGATATTTTCATCACCAGCGAACAATTCAAGTGGGAACCGGATGGGTCTAAGTGGGACCCGCAACCATGCAAAGCAAAATAACCAGACTCTTTCCAATTCTCTTACTGGCCTTAGTCATCCAGGCCAACGCGCAACCGAGGCCGTCTCTCGAAAAAGCGGCCAACGCCCTCGGCGGATTGGATCGCATCCAGAAGCTGAAGAACATCACGCTCATCGGTTACGGCCAGTACGCCTACATGTTCGGCGGCGGCAACATTACCGGCGATCCGAATGCCCCCATGAAGTTCGAGGCGGCGAATACTCTGGAGCGCGATTACGACCTCAATAATAATCGCTACCGCCAGTTCGAACGCCGCAATTTTCTGTTCCCCTTTGCCATTCCCGCCGGCCACGATTATCATCCGATCGATCAGCGGCTGGATGGTGACCTCGCCTGGGACGTGCTGCCGGACGGGAACACGCAGCGCATCTACCGCTGGTTCGAAGACTCCCACTACATCGATGGCGTACACATGCGCCGTATGTGGTCGATCAACAATCCTATCGCCGCCGTCCGTGTTGCGCTCGATCCACAGAACAAGGTGTCACAGGGCCGCACCGAAGCCGGCCTGTCCGTCTTCAATGTCGTGATGAAGGAGGGTGATCGCTTCAGCCTCGCCATAGATCCAGCTACGAACCTGCCGGCCTGGGTGCGTTGGTCGAATCCGCAGCGCAACCTGGGGCAAGCGACGCTGACAACGCATTTCACCGGCTATACGCCGCACGATGGCCTGCTGCTCCCGCTTGGTTACAACACGGACCTTGACTGGCGCCACGTCCCCTATCTCAAGCTCTATGTCGACGCGTATGTAATCGACGGTAAGATTCCTGATCTGGCCGCGCCCCCGGCCATTCGCGCCGCGCCGGAGCCGCAACTCCCGATGGACATCAAAGCGACCCCCATCGCGCAAGGCATCTGGCGCCTAAACAGCGGCACCACTGTATTTGAATTCGCCGACCACCTTACGCTTTTCGAATTGGCGCAGAGTGTGAGGCCCGCGCAGGCGACACTCGATTTCGCACAGAAGATGGTGCCCGGCAAACCGGTGACTCAACTCATCTGCTCACATAATCATTTCGACCACGTCAACGGGCTTCGAGCAGCCGTGGCCGAAGGGATCACGGTGATCTCGCGACGTGGCAACGAGGGGATCTTCCGCGAACAGGTCGAGCATGCCGATCCCGATTTCCCCGACGCGCTCGCACGGCATCCCAAGCCCATGAAATTCATTCCCGTCGACGAGCATCTGCGCCTCGCCGACAAGGCGATGACCGTGGATGTCTACTGGTCGCGCGACGATACACATACGGCGGATTCGGTCTTCGCCTACGCGCCCGCCGCCAAAGTAATCGCCGAAGCCGACATGGCTACGGCCGCTTACGACTACCAGTTCTGGCCCGATAACTACCTCGATGCCATCGAATACTACAAGCTCGACGTGGCTTACGATTCGCCCGTCCATGCGGTTTGGACGCCCGACGTGCTGCCTCAAGCCAAGGTGCTGCAAATGATTAAAGAAGGCGTGGAGCGAACCCGCGCGCGCTGTGCATCCGAGTTAGCCAAGGGCAATTACTTCCCGGGATGCCCGGTACAGACCAAGCGCTATTGATGCAGCCACTCACTACGTCGCCGGTGAATTTCGAAGTTCCGCAACACGCCTGCGATTGCCACACACACATTTACGCGGACCCACGGCGCTTCCCGATGTCGCCTGAGCGCGTCTATACTCCCGAAGTGGTCGAGCCCTGGGAGATGTCGGAACTTCACCAGAAGCTTGGCATCGAGCGCGTCGTAATCGTCCACCCCAACACGCATGGCACGGACAATTCGGTCACGCTCTATGGGATGCAGGCGCGCGGTTCGAATGCGCGGGGCATCGCACTGATCGACGACCGAACCTCGGACCAGGAGATCGACGCTCTGACCGAAGCGGGCATGCGCGGAGCGCGCATCAATCTGCGGCTCAGCTACGCCGAAGAGCACGACGCCAAACGGGGCCGCGAACAATTTCAGGCACTGGCCGCCCGTGTCAGCAGGCATAACTGGCACATCCAGATCTTCACCACTCTGCCGGTGATCGCGGGCATTAAGGATCTGGTTGAGGACTCGCCGGTCCCCGTTGTCTTCGATCATTTCGGAGGCCTGCAGGCGTCACTCGGCCTCGATCAGCCGGGCTTCGAGGATCTGCTGAATCTGGTCGCTTCCGGCAAGGCGTACGTCAAACTCTCGGCGGCTTATCGGTGTTCCACACAAACCCCCGACTATGCGGATATCGCGCCGTTCGCCAGGGCGCTGATCGCGGCCAACACAGAGCGCATTCTGTGGGGCACCGACTGGCCGCATCCAACCGGAGTTACGCCTCCGGGCCGGAAGGCGACAGAAGTGACCCCCATGCATCGCATCGACGATGGGCGTCTGTTGAACCAGCTCCCCATCTGGGAGCCCGACGCCGCAGTGCGCAGGAAGATCCTCGTCGATAACCCCGCCCGCCTTTACGGCTTCTGAGAGTGTGCGACACGAGATGGCAGATTCCGCGATAGGGAGGGACATGCGGCGACCAGCCGCGTTTTTCAGGCCGGCGGACGCGGTGCATTATCGAGCTTCCGGCAACCGATTGACTTAGTTCACTTGATAGTTCACAATGTAGCTAATGAAGCGAGTCAATATGCACGACGCGAAAACCAATCTCTCGCGCTATCTGTCCGAGTTGGCGCCGGGTGACGCGCTGGTGCTTTGCAACCGCAATCAGCCGGTGGCGGAACTTCGGTCGCTTCGCCGGAAGAGTGGCCCCAAACCTCGAATCGGCGCGGCGCGGGGTAAATTCGTCGTGCCCGATTCATTCTTCGAGCCCTTGCCCGATGACATTCTGAGGGCTTTCAGCGGCCAGTGAAGCGATGAAGCTTCTTGTCGACACCTGCACATTTCTTTGGATCCTCTCGGAGTCGCCCAGGCTCAGCAAGACTGCGGCGGCAGCGTTTCTGGACAGGAACAACGAGCGGTACCTGAGCGCCGCGTCGGCTTGGGAAATCAGTATCAAACACGCGGCAGGGCGTCTTCCCCTGCCTGAAAGGCCGGATCTCTTTGTGCCGAGGCTCCGCGAGGCAAGCGGCATCGCTCCACTGGATATCGACGAGGATTCGTCTCTCCACGCGGGCAGACTGCCAGGGCTTCACTCGGATCCCTTCGATCGTATGCTGGTTGCCCAGGCCATCGTCCACGGGATGACGATTCTTACACCCGATCCCCAAATTGAACATTACGCCGTGCGCGTCTTGTGGTGAAGGCAATTGCCTGATATGCTTTGCGAACGAATGACCATCAAGCTAATAGCGGCACTGGCCCTCACAGCCTTCACTCTGCTCGCCGGCGACAACTCAGTCGGCATCTGGAAGCGTAACATCGATCAAACCAAATACGAGTCGGCCAACCCCAATCCGATCGTCGACATGATTATGGTGCGCGAAGCTGTTCCGAACGGATTAAAAATCACGACCACCGGGAAACGCAAAGACGGCACGCAGATCAATTACACCGTCACGGTCATCTATGACGGCAAGGATTATCCGGTCAGTGGAACCGGCTCGGTGTTTGACACTATTGCCATCACGCGCAAGGATGACAACACGTTCCCCAGCGTGACTAAGAAGGGCAAGTATCACATGAAAGGTCTCACCACAATCTCGAAAGACGGTAAGACTATGACCATCGCAAACAAAGGCACCGACGCGCAGGGTAAGCAGACCAGCTTCACTGTCGTCTGGGACAAGCAGTAGCCCGTCCGCGACAACGCCCGTTTAATTCCTGACGAATTTCGTGAGCTTCCTGCCTGCCACTTCGGCGCCGTAAATATTGCCCGCGGCATCCGCCGCAATACCCTCCGCGGAGCTGGAGTTGGTGTGATCCGGGTCGTCGGGTTCGTTGTTGGGGATGAAAGCGGCGACCTTCCCATCCTTCGCGCTCCCCACGTAAATACCCCGTTTGAAGCCGGGATTGCGCGGGTTATTCGACTCGGAGTCCGACACATAGAGATTGTCGCGCTTGTCGATAAAGATCCCGCTCGGCCGTCCGAACTGCTTCCACTCAGTGATATATTTCCCATCCGGCGTAAAGATCTCGATGCGATTGTTGTTGCGGTCGGCCACAAAAAGCCGCCCCTTCGAATCGATGGCCAAAGCGTGCGGCAAATCGAATTGACCCGGGGCTGACCCTTTGGTCCCCCAAGCCTTGATAAATTTCCCGTCCTTGTTGAACTTGACGATGCGCGCGTTAGAGGCGTCGCCATGCCCGTCGGCTACGAAAATATCGCCGTTCTTGGCGATGGCCACATCTGAAGGTCGGTTGAACGTGTCGTTGGTAGTTCCCGGCACTCCAGCCTTACCCAGTGTCATCAGCAGCTTGCCATCCTGATTGAATTTGAAAACCTGGTGGCCTTTGGCGCCGGGACCGTCCTCCGCATCCGTCACCCACACGTTTCCCTGGTCGTCCACCGTGATGCCGTGCGGCGAGAAAAACATCTTCGATCCGAAGTGCTTTATGCATTTCCCCGATTGATCGAACTCAAAAATCGAATCCTCAGTGCTGGTGTTGCATGCCTTGTCGCCGCACCTTTCGAAGATCCAGATGTTGCCCCTCGGATCCACATCCACCGACGCAACCTGACCCCATTGCCGGCCCGGCGGCATCTTGAAATAATCCGGCACAAGATGGTAGGGATTTGGCAGGGATTCGGGGCTCCCCGTGGCGCCCGTCACTGTCCCCGCGGACGCGAGCAACGCAACCGCGGCAAGTTGATACTGGAATCTATGCAGCATGGCTCCATAGATTATATAGCCACTTCAGGATCTTTCTGTATAATTAACTGGTCCCCGCTCGACCCTTGTTCCGGGGAGGAGAGATTCCATGAACCTTAAGAGCATTATCCCGTGCGTTGCAATGGTGGCTTTTTCACTGGGACCGACGCCGCTGGCGGCGGAGTTGATGAACCCGCCCACCAAGCCGCAGGTCGCCCCGATGAACGCGCAGGAGAAAAAGAATCTTCAGTTCGTGCTGAAATTCTGGCGTGAGGTTTTTGTTGCCGGACATACCGACCTGATACCGAAATACGTGGCGGCGGATTACATCCAGCACAAACCCAACGTTCCAGCCGGCCGCGAGGGCTTAATTGAATACATCCGCAAGACCACCCCGCCGATGAATCCCATCCCTGCCAAACTTCCCAACGTCCCTGTGGTTATGGCGGCCAAGGGCGACTATGTCTATCTGATCTTTGAGAAGCTCGAGAAGAGCCCCTTGAAGGCGTCCGACACTTACTACTCGACCATCATGGAGCTGGTCCGACTGCAGAACGGGAAGATCCAGGAGCATTGGGACAGCGCGCGCAAGCAGCCCGGCGCGGGTCCGATCGTGGAAGGCGTTTCTCCGAAACCCATGAAAGACTGGAATACCGGCACGCTTTCGAAAGAAGAAGAGGAGACGCTCCGCCTGGCCACGGCCGAGTTCAAGGACATGCTGCAGAGCGCGCATCTGGAGATGGCGCAGACGCTGCTCGATGCCGATTATCTCCAGCACAATGCCAACTTCCCGCAAGGACGTGATGGACTGGTCAAGGCCATGAGCATGCGTCCTGGACGCCGGCCGGAAGATGCCAAACCGCTCCAGCCCGAGTGGCGCAATCCGCCGATTCTGACGCTGATCAATGGTCCCTATTCGATGATGATCTGGCCCCGCCCGGGGGAGAAAGATCCCGACGATCCCAGGAAGACCTACAACTTCTATCACTACGATCTGGTCAAGGTTGAAAAAGGAGTGGTCAAGGAACACTGGGACGAATTCGTCGTGAACCCGCCCGGCACAGCGGGCCGAATGAATTAGCCGGCGGGGCAGATTCCGATCTGCCCTTCTTACTTCTTCGCACTCACGTTCTCATACCATTTCACATTGTTGGTAATGGTCCCGACACACGCGATGTCCTGCTTTCCATCGCCGTTGATATCGGCCATCACGCAGCCATCGGCGCCCATGTTGGTATCGAGCGACCGGCGGTTCCACTGCTTGCCGTCGTAGTTGTAAATGTAGAGGCACTCGGCGCGATCGCGGCATCCGGCGACAATCTGATCGCGCCCGTCCCCGCTGAAGTCGTTGGCGAGCAGGGCGTGGCCGTAGACCAGGCTGTCGTCGATGACTTCGCGCTGCCACTCCGCATCGCGCTGGCGATAGACCGCGACCTTGTTCCCGTGCCACGGCTCGATGGTTGCCAGAATGCGCTCCGTCCCGAGATGCGCGACAGCCACCTCACTGGCGCCACCTTTCGGCCACGGAGCCGGATCGCCCTTAGTCAACACGGTATAGCTCCAATGGCCGTCATTGCCCAGCTTGTACAGGCGCACCCCGGTAAACCCGGCAATCAGAATCGAATCGCGACCGCTGTGGTCCCAATCGACCGGCGTAATGGCATGAACCACACCCTCATTGCTGTCGTCGATCAGATGCCGCTTCCACTCACCCGCGCGATAGTAGTTCAGCGGCACATGGCCGCGAAAGTCCGGTGGTTCGGTATCCGCCGCGGCCACGGGAGAACTGACCAGTACCTTCGTTCCCGATCCGTCGATGTCGGCCAGATGCAGTCGGTGGGTGCCAGGCAGACGGTCGATCTCCGTCATGGTCCAGGGCTGGCGCGGATCGCCGTTGTGCTTCAGTAGAGACACGATTCCCGCGCTGGTTTTAGTGCGCGAAGAAAACTCATAAGCGAGTACGATCTCGGGAATACCGTCGCCGTCAATGTCCCAGGCCGCCAGGTCGATCATGCTGTGGACATTGCTGACGATGACGTGGCGCTCCCAGCCCGGATTTTCAAACCAGACCAGATCGCCCGATTGGGGGAGCACTACCAGGTCGATTTTGCCATCGTGGTTCATGTCCACCGCCAATATCTGGGCGGCCTGCTTGACCTCGGCGACATCGTGAGCCTTGAATTCAGGCTGCGCTGCAAACAGCGGGATGGCCAGAGCGGCCAGTAAGTACCGGTGGGACATGCAGCCAATAATATATGAATTTGGTCAGGATTCAAATATCCGGCGCCCGGCCCCCCATGATATCCTTTCAGGGAAAAGTCGGAGGTCTATGCTATTGAGAATCAAGAACACTATCCTTGCTGTAACCGTCGGAATGTGTTTGGCGGCGCTGCCGCTTCTCGCCCATCATTCGTTCGCCGCGGAGTTCGACGATCACAAACCCATCAAGCTGACCGGCGCGGTGACGAAAGTGGAATGGACCAATCCCCACGCCCGTTTTTACATCGACGTCAAAGACGACCAGGGTAAAGTCACCAACTGGGAATTCGAACTGGCTGCTCTGAACTCGCTGATCCGGAAAGGCTGGACCAGAAATTCCTTAAAGCCGGGCGACGTGGTCACGGTGGAAGGCTATCGCGCCAAGGATGGCTCGAATCTGGCCAACGCTACCGCCGTGACGCTGGCCGATGGGAAGAGAATTTTTGCGGGCTCCTCTCATGGCGACACCGAGACGACGGCCGCTCCTCATTACTGACCGCTTCGGTCCCTCATGATACTTCGACATTGTCTGGCTGTGTGCGCGGTTGTCTCTCTGGCCGCGGGCGCCTCACTGCCCATTGCGAAACCGGAAGCCGTGGGCATATCGTCCGCCCGGCTGGCGCGTGTCGGCACGGCGCTGAAGACTGAAATCGATGGTGGGTTGTATCCCGGCGCCGTGGTGGCGATCCTGCGCCGGGGCAAGCTGGTCTATTACGAAGCGTTCGGATCCGTTGACAAAACATCGGGCAAACCGATGCCTAAAGACGCCATCTTCACCATTGCGTCCATGACTAAGCCACTGACGGCGACGGGCGCGCTCATGTTGATCGAGGAAGGCCGGTTGCTGCTCAACGATCCGGTGGGTAAGTACCTGCCGCAGCTTGACAATGTGATGGTGGCAACACCGACAGGCGCGGAACCCGTGCACCGCAAGCCGACCATTCAGGATCTGATGCGCCACACCGCGGGCTTCACCTACGGCAATCGGGGCACCAGCCAGCTCTACAGGAATTACCCGCAAAGCTCGAATGAAGCCGCCGATGCCATGACCAGCGACGCCTTCCTCAAGACGCTGGGCAGCTTGCCGCTCTTCTATCAGCCCGGCACGCATTGGGATTACAGTTTCGGCATGGATCTCACCGGTCTGACCATTGAGGCTGTCACTAAACAGAAGCTCAGCGATTATCTGCGGGAGCGCCTGTTCACGCCCCTGGGGATGGTCGATACGGGATTCATCGTTCCGGCGGAGAAGGCTCCCCGCTTCGCCAGATCACTGCCCGTCGACCCTGTGACGGGCAAGCCGCAGGCTTTTCGCAATCCGGTGAATCCCACCAAGTTCGATTGCGGCGGCGGCTGCATCTATTCCACCGCCATGGACTATGCCCGGTTCGCCGAAATGCTGCGCAGCAAGGGCAAGTTTGAGGACAAGCAGTATCTGGGGCGCAAGACAGTGGAGTACATGACTTCCGACCAGCTTGGCCCCGAAGTAGACACCGAAAAGCTGCGTGAGTTTCCTAACATGAACGGCTACGGCTTCGGGTTAAGCGTGGCCGTTCGCAAGGGTGGCGGCGTCTCGGGAATTATGGGCACGGCGGGCGATTTCGACTGGGGTGGCGCGAACGGCACTTACTTCTGGGTGGATCCCAAAGAGGAACTGGTGGTGGTATTTATGGCTGCCGCGCCGGGCGACATGCGGGTACACGTCCGCCAGATGATCACTACCCTCGTATTGCAGTCCCTCGACTAACGGCCCGGTTGCAGGCCACGCGAAGTCCAGGCCTTGGCAGCTTCCGCCGACGACAAATAATCGAGCAGAGCCTTGGCCTTTGCTCCATTTGGTGTGTGGGCGGACAGAAACCCAACGTACCCCGTAGGTGGAACCAGATCGCGCGGGAAGGCGCCGATTACCTCCAGCCCCGCATAATTCATGGTGCTGACGAAGGTGACACCATAGTCCGCCTCGCCCTTGAGGACGAAATCCATGGTACCCGCGCCGTTATGCCCGTGCTTAAGCTTAGGCTGCATCTCGGCGGCGATTCCCAACTTATCCAGCAACTTGAGAAAGGCGATGCCAGAAGCCCCGCCCGGCTCATCCGGATAGGCCACGCCTTTGGCCGCCAGCAGTGTCCGCTTGACCGATTCCGCGGTCGAGATATCCGGCTTAGGTTCGCCCTTCCGGCCGGCGATGCCCAGCGAAACTGTTGCCAGCGGCGTCTCAGTCGAGGCATTCACATGTCCTGTGGCCAGAACCTCCGGATAGGGCGGCTGCAGCACGATCACATCGAAGACTTCGCCGCGCATCACCTGCTGCCTGGTCACACCGCCCGAAGCGAATGTGGCCTTGACCTTCTCGCCGGTCTTAGCTTCAAAGGACGCCACCAGGTTTTCCATGGACGCCTGAATGCTGCCCGGCGACAGAAGTGTAATCTCACTCTGTGCGAAGACTGACGAAGCGCTCAGCAGCAGCGCGATAATTGCCGATGAAATCTTCAAGGCTTGTTCTTACCTGACAAATGCTCAAGATCTTTATTGTTCTCGTTGCAGACATGCTCCAGCAGATCGGTGTCGGGAAAAAGCACCGCTGGCTGAGTTACGGTCCAGGGCTTCTTGTAATCCACGGAATCGTCGATCGTCGTGGTTATCTCGAGATGTCCGAAATCGATCCGGTGAAAGCGCTCGACCGTTTTCAATGCTTCGGATGTTGGCAGCCCCGCCTGATCCATCCACGCCTTGCCGTTGAAGCCGATGGAATTTACCACCAAAGTATCGCCCTCCCAATGTCCCACCGAATACCCGTACCACTGGGGGTTGGGATCGGTAGGCAGGGGCCGCCCATCGAGGAAAAATTGCCGGTACTGACCGAATGCTTCATACAGCATAACCACCAGGTCATGCTCCTGAACGATCTTGAACGGCAAAGGTGTGTGGTGGATTTTCGGCACACCCTGCGGCAGGCAATGGGCGTCGGGATCTTCGTTGGCGACAGCGCCGGACTTGCGCTCGTCATAGATAGCCTGTCCCTTGGGCGTCAACTGCACTTCGCCGGGCTTCAGATGCGCCGTCGCGTCGTGCAGCAGTGCGGGCTCGGCGATCCATATACCACTCAGGTCGGGATGTCCATCCGGTTTCCGCGGCGGCAGCGGCGCCGAGAGATTCGGGCTGCCATCCTTGTTGCGCGGGATCTTATCCTGAATGATCCATTGCGCCGGCAAAGGCGCCAGCAAAATCAGACCCGCAATAATTGCTTTCATCACCACGCGATTATACACGAAAAGCATCCAGCTAATCCGGCAGCCGGTAAGCCAGATACTCACCCGGATAACCCGCCGCGCTCACCGCCACTACAATGTACTGCTTGCCATTGAGCATGTAGGTCATGGGCGATCCGGTTTCACCGGCCGGCATAGGGACCATACCGGCATCCTGGCCCGTAGCTTTGTTATACGCACGCAGATAAGCGCCCTTGGTCCCGTCGGGCATAGTGTTGGTGCCCGACTCACCCGCAATCAACAGCGACTTAGTCACCAGCATGCCCATGCCAATCCCCGCCCGGCCGGTACGCGGAATGTTGAGGCCTTTCAACGCCGGATGATTGCGCACAAAATCCGGCGTCTCTCCATGCGCGATCTGCCATAGATTCTTCCCCGCGCCCAGATCGACGGCTGTGATCGATCCATACGGCGGCTTGAAGACCGGCAGATTCTGCACACTCAGCGCCGGCGGCGACCCCGCCCCTCCCGTAGCCGTACCCTGCACGTAAGCGAAATCGGTCTTCGCCTTATTGCCCGGCACCAAACCCAGCCTGAGCAGGAACTTCTGCGAAAACACATACGCGATACCCGTCTCTGGGTCGATGGCTCCGCCCGGCCAATTGGTTCCCCCACCGAACGCGATGGTCGCGAGCGGCCCCGGGGCCTTACTCACTACCGGCGGCGTAAAGACCGGACCCAGTTTGTAGTGCGCCAGCAGGGCCTCGGCTTGCTTCCTCAACTCAGGCGTGAAATCGATCAGATCGTTGGCCGTGAAACCCTGTGTGTCGTACGGCGGTGGCTTAGTGGGGAACGGCTGGGTCGGGCTGGTCTTCTCGCCGGGGACAGTCGATTGCTCCACCGGCCGTTCTTCCATGGGGAAAATCGGCTGGCCGGTTACGCGGTCGAACAGATAAAGGAAAGCCTGCTTGGTGGGCTGCGCCAACGCCTTGACGGGCCGGCCGTTAACCGTGATGTCAACTAACATGGGCGCGCACGGAATGTCGAAATCCCACAGCCCGTGATGCACCAGTTGATAGTGCCATTTGCGCTTGCCCGTCTTGACATCGACGGCGACGATGCTTTCGCCGAACAGGCCGTTGCCTGGACGATGGCCGCCATAATAATCGCCCGTCGGAAGCTCGACCGGAAGATAGGCGGTGCCCAGTTGCTCATCCACGCTGATCTGCGCCCACACCCCCGTATTGCCTGTGTAATCGGCCGAATCGCCTTCCCATGTGTCGTAGCCGAACTCACCCGGCCTGGGGATAGTGTGAAAAATCCACAACCGCTTGCCGGTGCGCACATCGAAGCCGCGCACATAGCCCTTCACGTTGATCTTGCTGCGCGGGCCGCCGCTTGACAAATGCGCCGCGCCAACAATAATCACGCCGTTCGCCACCGTAGGCGCCGACGCCAGGCCGATGTCGGACTTCACCAGATCCATGGTCTGATCGTCATCCTGTTTCAGATCGACGACGCCATCTCTGCCAAAGCCCGCGATGGGTATGCCGTCTTTCGCATTGAGCGCGATCAGCCGATAGCCCGGCGTCACGTAGTAGATACGCTCCTCCCGGCCATCCGTCCAATACGCTAGGCCGCGTCCGGAGATCGGGCGTGGAGCGTTGCGCCCGCGTTCGCCTTCATCTTCGCTGTGCATCCACAGAAGCTCCCCGGTTTCGGCATCGAGCGCAACCGCGTCACGCCGCGATCCGGCAGTGGCGTAAATCCTGCCACGCATCATCAGCGGCGTACCTTCCAGATTGAATTCCGGAACGGGCCCGAGAAAGCCCGTGCGAAATCGCCAGGCTAACTCGAGTTTGTTGAAGTTGCCTGCATTGATTTGGTCGAGTGGAGAGTAGCGCGTATTACCGGTATCGCCGCCATAGGTGGGCCATTCGCCCTTCTTCGCTCCCGTCTGAGAAAATCCCCAAGGCGCGGTGAGTGTCCATACCAACAACGCGCAGGTTGATACCCGCATTAAGGCGCTAATCCTTCGGTGATCTCGATGTAAGTGCCCCAGGGATCTGTCAGGAAAGCGCTCTTGATTTTCGTGCCGGGAATCGGATGCACCGGCGTATCAAGCTTGATGCCCTGCGCCTCGAGCTTCTTGACGAAGGTATCGATATCCCTGACCTCGAAGCCCAGGTGATCCACGCCGCGGCCTTTAGTCGGCGCCAGCCTCTTGCCCTGATCCACAAAAGAAAGGTTTCCGCCAGGCACAAAGTCACAATCTACCCAACCCACACGCGCCACCCGCGCCCGCTGGCCCGGCGCCAATCCAAACGCGTTCTTATACCAGGCCTGAATTCCCGGCACATCCGTAATGAACAAATGGAAATGATCCATGCGAACCGGGACGTCCTGTTTTGCATCCTGAAAGAACTCCAGCAGATCGGCATCTTCCGGGGCATGTACGGAGCCCTGCAGAGGGTTCCCCACCTGGTAGATCTCGAAATGGTTCGCCTTCCATTTCGCCATCATGGCAGGCACATCCTGGAAAATAAAACCGAAGTGGTCGATCACCGATCCCGCCGCCGGCCCCAAAGGATCGCCCTGACTGATGGTGATATACACGCCGGGAAATTCGATCAATTCGAGTGAGCCGTTCTTCACCAGCTTTCCACCTATCATGGAAATCCAGAAATGCTTCTGCGCTTCTACATCTTTGGCGATCAGATGGATTTGTCCCAGCGTCACACCGGCTTCGTTGGGAGGCGCCAGTTGCGCCCAGGCCGGCATAAGGAAAATAAAGGCGCTCGCAAGCGGAAAAAGCCAGCGTGTCATGGCGATCCAATATATCAAGCTTGCGTCGGCGGGCAAAAGCGATTAGCGTAGAAACGTTATGCCGCTACGAACCTTCGCACTGATCGCCGCCTTGAGCACTTTTGCCGCTGTGAACGCGCCCGCCCAGGAACTGGTTCCGACTAAAGATCCGGGCGTGTCGCGCGCCTCGCTCATCATTAATCCTGGCGCCGGTGTCGACGTGCTGCGTCTTGAGTTTCAACCCGGCGCGGCGCGCAGCGTCCACCAGCACGACGACGTTCGGTTCCACTTATTCCTCAGCATGTCCGGCTCTATCGAAGTGACCGTTGGTTCGACCAAAACCATGGCGACACCCGGGCAGGCTTTTTTCATCGAGAAGGGAACGCCGCACGGGTTCAGAAACACGGGAACGACGCCCGCAAAGGGATTTGAAATCTTCATTCGCGATCCCAAGCCCGACAGCAAGGCGGACCTCGGCGACGCCCTTAAGTTGGCGATGGCGTTAGCGCGTTAGTGCACCCGCTCAATCACCATCGCAATGCCCTGCCCCACGCCGATGCACATGGTGCACAATCCGTAGCGCCCGCCCGTTCGTTGCAGTTGATACACAGCCGTTGTAATTAACCGTGCGCCGCTCGCGCCCAGCGGATGGCCGATCGCAATCGCGCCGCCATTAGGATTCACCTGCGCCGCATCGTCCGGCAATCCCAAATCACGAAGCACGGCCAAAGCCTGCGCCGCAAAAGCTTCGTTGAGTTCGATCGTGTCCATCTGATCGAGGCGTAGCCCCACGCGGTCAAGCAACTTCCGAACGGCGGGAATCGGCCCCAGCCCCATAACGCGCGGAGCCACGCCGGCGGCCGCGCTCCCGATCACACGCGCCAAAGGCTTCAGCCCATAACGTTGAGCCGCCGCTTCCGACGCCAGCAGCAGAGCCGCCGCGCCGTCGTTGATCCCCGAAGCATTCCCCGCCGTGACCGTGCCATCGGGCTTGACGACCGGCTTCAATTTCGCCAACCCTTCCGCGGTCGTATCCGGCCGAGGGTGCTCGTCGATCGTCACGGCATCTTTTTTCGGAATCGAAACCGGCACCGTCTCCGCGGCGAACACTCCCTGCGCCGTCGCCGCCGCGCATCGCTGCTGGCTGCGTAACGCGAACGCATCCTGATCGGCACGCGATACCACGCACTCGGCGGCAACATTTTCGGCTGTCTCCGCCATAGAATCCACGCCATAACGTTCGCGCATCAGCGGATTCACGAAGCGCCACCCAAGCGTAGTGTCCTCAAGCTTCTGCGTGCGCGCCCATGGAGCATCGGGTTTCGAAAGCACCAGCGGAGCGCGCGACATACTCTCCACGCCACCGGCCAGCACCACCGAAGCTTCGCCGCTGCGAATGGCCCGCGCCGCCATCGCCACCGCATCCATGCTCGAACCGCACAGCCGATTGACCGTGCTCCCTGGAACCTCCTTGGGAATCCCCGCCAGCAGCAGCGCCATGCGCGCTACGTTGCGATTATCTTCACCGGCCTGATTCGCGCAACCGAAAAGAACATCATCGATAGCCGACGGATCGAGCCCCGCATTCCGGGCCAGCAGAGCACGCAGCGGAATCGCTGCCAGATCGTCCGTCCGCACCGGGGCCAGCGCGCCGCCGTAGCGGCCAAAGGGCGTGCGCACAGCATCGCAGATGTATGCAAATTCATTCTGTCCATTGATCATTCATTTGTATGATAAACGCAGGCCCTGGTATGTGGGCTTCTGTTGGTTCTTACTGGTTAGAACTTCGGCTGTTTGCGCGATCCATGCCGAAAATGGCGGATTCGGTAGTAGACGACGATCGGGCTGTGGACCAGTTTACTCACTCGCGACCTCTCCGTTATGGCGTTTCCCATGCGCGGAAACCTGCCCAGCAAATCGACGTGATCCAGCAAAGCCTCGCCAAAGCGGGAAGCAGCCTGACCGTCGTCCCGTGCGATGTGCCCCACGATCTCGGCCAGATCGTTTAGCGCTCTTTGCGAGAAGAGGACGCGGTAATCCACGTGGGCAAGAGCTTTCGGACTTCTTCTATGGGCACCGTGCGGCCAGCCTGGGCGTCGCGAATTCCTTCATCAATGGAAGCAAGGGTTTCCTCGTCTTCCTCTTCAGCGATGCAGGTCGGGTCTTCAAATTCAATTCTGCCGACGTCAGCCATATCTTCACGGTAGCGCGGATGAGCGTGCAGCGCAAACGCTCCCACGGATCACTCATTACGTTGAACGCAGGCCACTAAGCTCCAACCAGAGTTCTCTGGTCCGCGTCAAATAGTCCGACCGTCTTCGAGATTCGCGCCTCATCCCGACCTTGCTCTTGGCTGCCGGGTGAGAGGAAATACACAGTGAAAATCCGGGAGCAGGCTGGCGCCATCGACGTTCTCCGCCGAACGAAGGAGCCAGGCCGGAAGAATCGCCAGTGCGTCCGGTTCGAGAAGAGCTAGAGACAACGAGTTCTCCAGCACGAAATGGGACGAGATTTGCTCCCAGGACTTGCCGAGTAATTCCCGCCGCAGCGCAATGCCTTCCTCACACTCGTCGTGGCTCGAAACAATGCCCGTGAAACACTTCGGCGGAAAAGCCCGAAGCAGGCGGTCGCGTAATTTCTCGAGTTCCAAATTTCTTTGCGAAAGGGTTCTACCCAGCCGCGTGCGCCCGAGCCGTCCGTTCCTGCAACTCCCGCAGCACCTTAAGCTCCGTCTCCGTCGGCGGCGCCGTAGTCCTCACCTCTGCTGCCACCTTAAGCGGCCAGCCCGTCGCATCGACCACCTTCTCAATCGACACCCCCGGATGCACGCTGGTCAACGTCAGCTCTTTACTAATCGGATCGGGAGTAAGAATCCCCAGATCCGTGATCACCGCCGTAGGACCCTTCCCTGGAAATCGCATGCGCGCACGGCTGTCGCCGCCTTCCAGATGCCCTCCGGAAGTTATGAAATCCACCTTCGGCACCATGGCGCGCTTACTATGCCGCAGCGTAATCAGCACCTCACCGCACGACGCCGCAATCGCCGGAGCGCCACCCGCGCCAGGCAAACGAACCGAAGGCGTAAGGTAGTCCCCAACCACCGTCGAATTGATATTGGCGAAGCGGTCGATCTGCGCCGCGCCCAGAAATCCCAGATCGATACGTCCCCCCTGCAGCCAATACGTAAAGATCTCGACCAGCGAAACCACCGCATCCGCCGTCTCCGCCAGTTCGCCATCGCCGATCGAAAGCGGCAGCACCGTGGGCTTAGTCCCGATGGTGCCCGATTCGTAAATCAACACCGCATCCGGGGCATGTGTAAGGCGCGCCAGGTTGGCCGCCGCGCTGGGCAATCCAATGCCGACGAAACACGAAGCGCCGTTACGCACCATGCGCGCCGCCGCAATTGTCATCATTTCATCCGTCGTGTAAGTGGCCTCAGGCATGCGCTTCCTCCGGCTTCAGACTGCGCAGGAATCCGGCGAAATCCGGCGTCCCCAGAACGTGCCGATCGATCCACGCTTCGAAACTCGCGCGCTCCCGCGCAATAACGTCCCACTGCTTGTAAAACGCGTTGTTGCGATGGTAATAGCCGAGCGCATACGAAGGAAACGCCCCGCGCTTCACCTCACAAACCGCGCCGATCACCCACGTTGGCAGCACGGTGGCGTTGGGAGGCGCGTTCAGATCGTCCACAATCTCCTCCACTGTAACGATGGATCGCTTCGCCGCCAGCACCGCTTCTTTCTGCACTCCCACCACGCCCCACATCTGCACATTGCCGCGCCGATCGGCTTTCTGCGCATGGATGATGGTGACGTCGGGACGAATCGCCGGCACCGCCGCCAGGCGCTCCCCGGTGAAAGGACATTCGATGAATTTCACGCTTGGATTATGCTGCGGCAATTCGGTGCCAAGGTAGCCGCGCAGAATGCCGAAGGGCAGATGCGAAGCTCCTGCGGCATACCGCGCCGCCATTCCCGCGTGCTCATGCTCGTCGAGTTCGAGGGGCCGTGGCCAGCCATGTTCCACGGCATCCCGCAGGCGATGCAGCGAGCCGACTCCCGGATTTCCTCCCCAGGAAAACACCAGCTTCGAGGCGCATCCCGCGCCGATCAGCTGATCGTAAATCAGATCCGGCGTCAGGCGGATCAGAGTCAGATCGCGCCGTTTCTGCCGGATGATTTCATGGCCGGCGGCGAAGGGAATCAGATGTGTGAAACCTTCGAGCGCCACCTGATCGCCATCGCGCACCAACTCCGCCACCGCGGTTTTGAGATCGAGAATTCTAGCCAGCTTCTTTCCTCCTGTATGCCACTCCCTCACGGTCGCGGTTCAGCAAGCGCTATCGCGCCACCGGCTGCCATTCAGACTACTGAACCGCGACTGTGAGGGAGTGGTCTTCAAACTACTTTGCTCTCGATCCATCCTCGAATCGTGTCGAATACCTGCCGTCGATTATTCTCGAACATCATGAAATGCCCGTTCCCAAAAATCCCTTTATCCTTCAATTCCAAATCGTCTCCCTCGCAGCCTGCCTGTTTCAGAAACGCCGCCGTCGCTGGACCCGCCGTGCGTCCCGATTTCTCCGCCGTCACGTAAACAATCGGAATCCCCTGCAGATTTTTCAGCACCCGCGGCGTCCCGTCCTTAAGCTGCGCCGCGTCTGTGACCGGCGGCTCCCAGACCAGAGGCACATCGGTCAGCCCCCACGGCGTTCCCCCGCTGAAAGGCGCGCCGCCGCCCTCCACATTAACAATCGCCTTCACTAAATGCGGACGCTCGTTGGCGACCAGATATCCAAACGGTCCACCCGCCGAATGCACCATAACGATCGCCGGCCCCGTCTTATCCAGAATCTGCGCCCCACCGCTCGCCCAAAGCTTGTGCGCCATCACGGAATCCTGCGGCGCCGCGTTCTGGCTGGCCATAAATTGATCGATCACCACCTCTGTAACCGGGCGCGCCGACCGATTGAATTCCGCCACAATCGACGCATACGAAGGATTGGCCCCGATCGGCCCCAGCGCATCCGGATGATACGGCGCCCGCCCATGCCCCGGCCGATCGATCAGGTAAACCTTGTAGCCTTCCTGCAGGAAATAATGC
The DNA here is from genome assembly GCA_963719785.1 of Terriglobia bacterium. Lineage (GTDB taxonomy): Bacteria > Acidobacteriota > Terriglobia > Bryobacterales > Bryobacteraceae > BOG-234. Next base: position 943,065 of record CAVRCX010000004.1, on the reverse strand, counting down.
GCCCACCCCGCCGCGCCGTCCCCCGGTCCCATGTAATGCAGCATTTGGCCGGTCCCGCCATGCACCAGAACCACCGGATACGGATGCCTCACCCTGGCCGGAGTCAAATACTGCACGTACATCTGGCCCGCGATAATCGTCCCGTAAGGCATCTTTTTCCGGTTCATTCCCGCCCAGAAAAAGCCCTGCTCGGAAAGCTTCAGCGCGGTCGGATCGGCGTTGCGCCCCTTCATCGGCACACGCGTCGATTTCGGCACGTTCTTATCGATCCACGCCACAATCGGCTCCAGCACTTCGGCGTTATTTTTCTCCACCATCATCATGTGGCCGTTGCCGTGGATACCGTGATCCACCAGCCGAAGCTCTTCCGCCATGCAGCCGGCCTGCTTGAAAAACGCCACCGCTCCGGGATTGCCCGGCGACGCGAACGAACCCTCGGACGTCACCACCACAATCGGAATGCCCTGCAGATTTTTCAGCTTGCGCGCCGGCTCGGCCTGCAATTTGTAAGGCTGAATGCCCTGCTCATTGGGTACAACCGTCACCGTCTTCAGCTCCGATGGATCCAGAATCGGCGGATCGTAAGCCACCGGGATCGTCGACATGCCCCACATATTGGCGCCGCCGAAAGGTTGCCAGCCGCCTTCAATGGCAACGATGCCCTTCACCAGATGGGGGCGAACCTCGGCCACCAGCCAGCCGAACGGCCCGCCCGCCGAGTGCGTCATGATCACAGCCGGCCCGATCTTATCGAGCAGCATAGCTCCGCGCTCGCGCCACGCTGTATGCGCGATGACGGCGGTGGCGTTGGGGTTGCCCGGCACCGTCACATACGATCCGCCCTGCGATGCGACAAACTGATCCAGATCGTCGGAACCCACCTCCCCCGTGCCCGGCCACTGATTATGAAAATGCTGGAAAGGCAAAGGCTTGTTGGGCGTAGTCGGATTAGGTGGCGTGAAGCGCCCTGAAATGTTTTCGAGGCTGTTGGCCTGCGCGGGAAACGGCCCATCAATATCCGGATGAAACGGCGAGCGCCCATGCCCCGGCCGATCCACCACATACACCTTGTAGCCCTTCTGGACCAGCATCGTGGCCCAGCCCGGACGGCCATCGGGAGTGCCCATCCAGTCGGTCCCCTGTCCCCCGCCGCCATGCACCAGCACGATAGGCACGGGATGTTTCACCACAGTGGGAATCCAGTACTCGACATACATCTGCTTGCCGCCCACATACGTCCCGCGAGCCAGTGGAGCGCGTTCCACGCCCACCCAGAAATAGCTCCACTCCGCCAGGTCGATCGAGGCAGCGGGGGATTTGGATGACTCGGTCTCGGCGGCCAAAGCGCTCAGAACGGATAGAGCGCCCGTGGCAGTAGTTGCGAAATCGCGGCGGCTGATTTTCATCGTCGGCACCTCTTGAAAAGAATACTCTACTTGCTAGAATCGCCATCAATGACCAACGGCCCACTCGAGTTCGTATCCGATCAACCCGCCTCGCGAGTCGTTTTCGGCCAGGGTTCTCTCGACCGCGTAGCCGAAGAAGTCAAGCGCCTCGGAGCCACCCGCGCCATCGTTCTCTCCACCCCCGAGCAACGCGCCGACGCCGAAGACGTAGCCTGCCGTCTGGGAGATTTGTCGGCCGGAGTCTATGACCAAGCCGTCATGCACGTACCCATCGAAACCGCCCGCGCCGCCCGCGAAGAGGCGCGCCGCCTCAACGCCGATTGCTGCGTGGCCATCGGAGGCGGTTCCACCATCGGCCTCGGCAAAGCCATCGCCCTCGAAAGCTCCCTGCCGATTCTGGCCATCCCCACCACCTACGCCGGATCGGAAATGACGCCCATCTACGGCCTCACCGAAGCGGGCATCAAGAAGACCGGCCGCGACCGCCGCGTGCTGCCGAAAACGGTTATCTACGATCCGATCCTCACCCTGACCCTGCCGCCGAAAATCTCTGGCCCCTCCGCCATGAACGCCATCGCCCATTGCGTCGAAGCGCTCTACGCGCACGACGGCAATCCCATTATTTCCCTGATGGCGGCCGAAGGTATCCGCGCCCTCTCACGAGCCATACCGAATGTCGTGAAGGATCCAAACGATCTGCATTCGCGTGCCCAGGCGCTCTACGGAGCCTGGCTGGCGGGGACGGCGCTGGGTGCCACCAGCATGGGGATTCATCACAAGCTCTGCCATACCTTGGGCGGATCCTTCAACCTGCCGCACGCCGAAGTGCATACGGTGATCCTGCCGCATGCCACGGCCTACAACCGCGACGCCGCCCAAGGGGCCATGCGCACCATTGCCAACGCGCTCGGAGTGAGCGATGCCGCCGAGGGCCTCTTCGACCTTGCGGTACGCATCCAGGCACCGGTTTCCCTGCGCGAATTGGGCATGCCCGCCGACGGTATTGAACGGGCCGCAAAACTGGCAACCGCCAGCCCATACCCCAACCCGCGTAATTTGGAATATCATGGTGTTTTCGCATTGATCGAAAACGCGTGGCATGGCAGGCGGCCATCCTGAGCCGCCGCCTCTAAGTCATGATTCTGTCGATACAATACGAGTTTGTGCAAGCCGCCAGGCACCTTCATCGACTAGCTTGGTTGGGAAGCTGATGGCTTGGGTGGATATCAGGGTGGATATCAGGGAGCAAAATCGGATGAGGGCAAGACTGGCGTCGATGATAGTGCTGCTGGGGGCGTGGGCGGTACCGGTCCTCGCGCATCATTCGTTCGCCGCGACATATTTCGAAGATAAGGTAATCAGCATTGAAGGGGATCTGGTACAGTTTCAGTTCCGCAATCCGCACTCCTTCGTCGATGTCGCCGTGAAGGACAGCAAGGGAGAAGTTACCCGCTGGGCTATCGAATGGGGCGGCGGAGGCCAGTTGAGCCGGGAAGGCGTGACCCGCGAAACCCTCAAACCGGGCGACCACGTGATCATCACCGGGAACCCCGGCCGTAACGAATCCGACCACCGCATTCGTATGCAAAGCATTACTCGTCCCAAGGATGGCTGGCACTGGAAGGGCGTAATTCAGTAGCAAAATGCGGCTTATCACAACGGCAGCGCTCCTACTCACCTCAACCATCTCATTGCTCGCGCAGGCGCCCGCCGCCGCGCCGAGACAGGCGCCCCGCACGCCCAAAGCCGGCGCCCCCATCGACCTGACCGGCTACTGGGTTTCCATCGTGACCGAAGACTGGCGCTTCCGCATGGTGACGCCTCCCAAGGGCGATTACGCCAGCGTGCCGCTCAATGCTGAGGGTAAGAAGGTCGCCGACACGTGGGATCCCGCCAAAGACGAAGCTGCCGGGGAGCAGTGCCGATCTTATGGCGCACCCGCCATCATGCGCGTGCCGGGCCGCATCCACATCGCCTGGGAAGACGACAATACGCTACGCATCGACACCGACGCAGGCAAGCAGACCCGCCTGATTCATTTCTCCGGGCAAGCTCCGTCCGGTCCCGCCACCTGGCAGGGATTCTCGCTGGCCCACTGGGATATTCCCGGCGGCGGACGCGGGCCCGATCCCACGGCGCGCGGCGGATCGCTCAAAGTGGTTACCACCCACATTCGCCCCGGCTATCTCCGCAAGAACGGCGTGCCCTACAGCGCCGACGCGGTCGTAACCGAATACTACAGCCGCACCCACGAGCCCAATGGCGATTCCTGGCTCATCGTAACCACCGTAGTAGACGACCCCAAATATCTGACCACGCCCTTTATCACCAGCACCCACTTCAAGCTGCAAGCCGACGCGACTGGCTGGAATCCCACAGCCTGCACCTCCCGCTAGCGTTGCTGCGTAGGGCAGGTTGGTAACCTGCGGCCGATTGGTAGAGGGACTTGCAAAATTCGCCGGATCGGGGCGATACGCGATGCTGCGGAAAATGCGGTTCCTGTATTTCCTTGCACTTGCACGCGCTTTTTTTGTGCGAATGGTTCGAGGACTTGCAAAATTCCGAATTTTGCAAGTCCCTCTGGTAATCGGCTCCCCGTGTCAACCGGCCCGCCCATAGCCGGTAAAATTGGCTTCAAGACCCAAAGACTGGTAAGATCGGCCTGGCTTCATGGCTCGCACCCAGGAATCGCAAACTTCCGCCACACCCATCGTCGGCGTCGCCATCGCCATCGCAGTGCTGTACTTCGCCCGCGAGTTGCTGATCCCCTTCGCCTTCGCGCTGCTGTTCGCCTTTCTGCTGGGACCAATCGTCAAACGCCTCGAGGGCTGGCATATCCCGCGCATCCCCTCGGCAATTCTGGTACTTGCCGTTGCCTCCGCGCTGGTCGCGATAGTCGGCTGGGTAGTGGTCGGCCAGTTCATCCAGATTGCGGAAAGCCTGCCGCGCTACCGCGACAACATAAGCCGCAAAGTAGTCGCACTGCAGGGTGGATCGAAGGAATTCAGCGATTTGATTTCCAGCCTCGAGGACATGGAGAAGCAGATGCTGGCGCCGGCCGGAAACGAGGCTGCAAATTCCGCCGCTGCCGGTCAGGCACCCATGCCGGTGCGGGTTGTCGAGGAGCGCAACACGCTTCAAACTCTCCGGGACTATGGGGGCGAGCTCCTGAAACCGCTCGGCACCGCCGGTCTGATCGCGGTCTTCACTCTGTTCATGCTCATCGACCGCGAAAATCTCCGCAACCGGCTGCTCCGCCTGATGGGCCAGCAAAAACTGCAGGCCACCACCAAAGCCATGGACGACGCAGGCTATCGCGTCAGCCGCTACGTCCTGATGCAGTTCGCCGTCAATTGCGGCTTCGGCACCATCATCTTCGCCGGTCTCTACCTGCTGGGCGTACCGAGCGCGCCGCTTTGGGGCGTCGTCGCAGTCTTTTTGCGCTTCCTGCCATACATCGGCCCCCCGATCGCCGGCTCCATGCCGTTCGTGGTGGCACTGGCGGTCAGCGATGGCTGGCACATGCCGTTGTCCGTGGTGGCGCTGTTCGCGGTGACGGAGCTCATCATCGCCAATTTTGTCGAGCCCCTCTTATATGGTGTCCACACCGGTCTCTCGGCCGTCGCCATTCTGGTCTCCGCCGTATTCTGGACCGTCCTTTGGGGGCCCATCGGGCTGGTGCTCTCCACGCCGCTTACGGTATGCCTGAGCGTGCTCGGCCGCCATACCCCGCAGCTGGAGTTTCTCAATGTGGTGCTCGGCGACGAGCCGGTTCTTTCGTCCTCCGTGATCTTCTACCAGCGTCTGCTGGCGCTCGATCAGCAGGACGCTCAGAATGTGCTCGAAACCCTCGGCAAAGATCAGCCCCTGATCACGGTTTTCGACGAAATCGTGCTCCCCGCCCTGGCCATGGCCGAACGCGACCGGCACACCGGCCAGCTCGACGCCAAACGCGAGGACTTCATCGTCCAGAGCATCAACGAATTTGTCACGGAGCTCGCCGAAGCCGAGCCCGCGCCCCGCGACCGGAAACCCCGTTCCACCCGCGTCTTCTGCGTTCCGGCGCACGACGCAGCCGACGAAATCGCCGCCGCCATGTGCGCCCATTTCCTCGTCCAGGAAGGATTTCCGGCTATCGCTTTTCCTGTTACCGATTCCCCGGGACAGCTGATCCACACCCTCGGAGCCCAGGCTGACGACGTCGTGTGCATTTCCGCTGTGCCCCCCTTCGCTTCCGGTAACGCCCGCCGCATTTCGAAGGATATCCGCGACAGCGGCGTGGCCCCGATTATTATTGCCGGCTTGTGGACCTCCGATCAATCCAGCCCCGCGCGCATGGAGAGGCTGCGCAAATCGCTGTCGGCAATTGTCGTGACCACTCTGGCCGAGGTGGTGGCGCAGGTTGAGTCAGCCGAGAAGGTGGCCGTCTGATTGCTGAGCACAACCGTGGGTGCTCATGGAATCCATACAGTCAGAGGTTCATCAATCCGGTCCCGTCTCCATTTTGTCGCTGCAGGGCAGGCTGGTGCTGGGGCAGGCCGCCAATGGCTTCCGGTCGGCCGTCACGGACATGCTGAACGCGGGTAATCGGCGCATCGTCCTCAACTTTGCCGGCGTGCCCTATGCCGACAGCGCCGGGGTCGGCGCGCTGGCTGTCAGCTTCTCAAATATCAAGGCGGCGGGCGGACACCTCGCCATTGCCGAAACGCAACAGGTGGTTCGCGACGTCCTGGAACTCACGGGACTCACGCGTGTGATCCCACTCTTCGATAGCGAGCCGCAGGCCATAGACAGCCTCACCACCCGCAATCAAATGTAGGATAGGCCTTCCGCCTGTCCACGCTTGCCACTTTGCGAGCGTCATTACAGAATGAAACGCTGCCTGATTCTCTGCCTGACCGGCCTCGCGGCCATTCTGCTCCTGTTTGCGCAACAGGAGCGTGTGCAAAATCCAAAGCACGCGCCGTTTGAGGTGCACGCCGTTTTCCCGCGCGAGAACCCGCCCGGCTTCTATCAGCAGGTTGAGCCGCGCGACCTGCAGGCTCTCGCCGACCAGGGTTGGGAACTGGTCAGCGTGATGCCCTTTGTCTATCGCAACGAGGAACGCGGCTCGGCCAACCCGAAGGCAGTGGTCACCCAGACTTATCCGGCGTATTTTTTCAAGCGCGCCAAGGCCGGCCGCTGAGCGGTGGGACAGATTTCCGATCGGTCCGTCTCCGCAGTCCACAAATTTCTACTTTCTATTCCCTTTGCTATCAATAACCTGGCGCTAGCTCGGGCAAAACCCCCCGCACCCGCATGGTATTCCTTTGGCCGGAAACCACGCTATGACCATCGACAAAACAACGGAAGCGAATCTACGTCTTGGAACCCCGGCCCTGATCGCCGAGCGGGACCAATACACGCAGCAGATCATTCTTCTTAAAGAGGAAGACCGCAAACTCCAGGCCCTGTTCTGCGCAAAAATGTTAGAGGATCTGGCGCCCGAGGGCGAACTCGAACTGCAGATCGCTTATTCGATTGCCCAGGACACCTGGACCTGCAATCGCTTCAGCGCCATCCAGCAGAATCTGCTGCACCTGAAGCACGAAACCATCCTGGACCACCTCTTCGCGCTCGACGAGCGCATTCACCTGAACATCGCGCAACTGAGTAAAATGCAGGCCACGCGCCGCGCCGAACGCGATAAGTATCTCGACAAGGCCGCCGCCCTCGCGCAACTCAACTTTTCCGAAGGGCACGCCTACAACCCCGACTACGATTTCGCCCCGGACAGTGGATTCACATTTTCCATCCATGAGATCGAAGTGCGCATCGGCCGCAACAAGCGCCTGCGCGAGGCCAAAGCTCTCGAACAGGCACTGACCCGCCAGGCAAAAAAAGAAGCCCGGGTGGAGTAGGCCGTTTTCGGCTGCCCCTTACTTCGCCCCTTTACCCTTCAGCTCAGCCTGCAGTTGCCGGAATGCCGAATCCTCAAACGTCGTTTTGATCCGTTCGCGCCCCTCGCTTCGGGTATCGCCGGGGCGCGGACCTTCCATCTTGAGGCACCGCCCCAGCATGGTTGTCGCATCCTGATCGTTCCGCGAACGATCCAGCACGGCGCGAAAGTGTTGGGCCGCCTGCTCGAACTGGCGTTGCTTCCAGAGTGCATAGCCGGTATTGAACCAGTAATCGGGATCGCCCTCGTCGCCCTCCAGCGCCTTGCCGAAATTTTCCAGCGCCGCGTTATCGTCCTTGCGCGACAGCGCCGCGCCCAGATCGTTATAGACCTCGTTGAGCGGAACTTCCGCAGCTACCATGCGGAATTGCTGGATGGCGCCGTCGAAATCGCCCTCGTAATAGCGGCAGATACCCAGCAGGAAGTTGGCTTCCATGTAGTGCGAGTCGTTTTTCGTGACCTTGGCGAGCCACGCCCCGGCTCCCTTGTAATCCTTCTTCTGAAACTGTATCCGGCCCAACTGAAAATTGGGTTGGGAGAAATGGTCGTCGAGCTTCACCGCCTGGGTAAACAGTTTCATCTTCTGCTCGGGGTTAGGCGACATGAGGCCGCGCACATAACTTTCCATAGCGTCCACACGCACCGGCGGCCGTTCGCGCAGAAATTCGGTCTCCCCCGGCACGCGATCCGGCGCCAGCTGATTCAGCAGCCCCCATGCCAGCTTCATCTGCATTTGGCTCAGATTGTTCAAAGGACCGTATTGTTCAATCGCGGGCATCTCGTGCATCTTTTTCAGGTCGATCACGTAGATTGTCAGGCGGATGTTCGATTGCAAATTGGTAGGGGACGCCGCGCCGGATTCCGCGCCTTCCACCTTATAGGAACCGAAAATCACCTCACCCGCATCCAGCGTCTCGCCAATCTTGATCACCGAAGCTTTCGTCAGCACGACCCCGGCGCGCAGCGAAAGCCGCCGGTAAACCTCAGCTCTGTCTTCACGGGCGAGAACCAGCAGACCGGCGGTACTGAGCGATTCGTGAATAGTCTCCGCCGCGCTCTCGCCGATCCAGTCGAGGTTCGAAGATTGCGCCTCATCGGTGTTAAACAGCGGCAGAACCGCAACGGTATCGGCCGCTCTACAGAACGGAGCCAATGCCAGCAGGAGAACCAGGACATGCGGCGATAGCCGCGTTCGGTTCCGAGCCGCGACCGTGAGGGAGCGGTGCTTCACTCCCTTTCAGGTTAACAGGCCAGAAATGACCCAATCCGCTCCAGCACCCGTGCCGCCACCGCCGGATCGTCCCCAAAGCCAGCCGTAATCTCCAGCCCCGGCTCCTGCCGGAACCACGTCATCTGCCGTTTGGCGTAGCGTCGAGTATCCCGCCGGGCATAGAACAGAGCGTCTTTCAGTGACAGCTCACCCTTCACCACCTGCAGGGCCTGTTTATACCCGATCGACTCAAACGGCTTTGCTTTTTCAGAAAAGCCGCGCGCCAGGATCGAGGCCGTTTCTTCTATGAGCCCATGGGCGAACATTGCCTCGAGGCGCGCTTCCAGCCTCTTATAAAGCTGCTCGCGATCCGGAAACAGTCCGATCTTCAGCACACGGAAGCCCTGGAGCGCGTCGCGCCCCGCCGAGAAAACCTCCGTGGCGGGACGCCGTTCGGCCAGACAGATCTCCAATGCACGTAGCGTCTTCGGAAAGTCATGGGGATGTATCCGAGCCGCCGTGACACAGTCGAACCGGCCCAAAAGCCGATGCACCGAGCCTGCACGCCGTTTCTCACGCAGCGTCAACCTCTCGCGCAAAACCTCGTCGCGCAGCGGACCCGGCGCCAATCCTTCCACCAATGCGCGCAGGTAAAAGCCAGTCCCTCCGGTAACCACGGGCAGATGCTTGCGCGCCACAATTTCATGCAATATCCGCCTGCCTGTACGCGCAAAGTCTCCGGCGGTGAAAACCACATCGGGGTCGAGCGCGTCTATCAGGTGGTGAGGGATACCGCGCCGCTCGTCTTCCGGAGTCTTGGCGGCGCCGATGTTGAAATAGCGGTAAATCTGGATCGAGTCGCAGTTCAGAATCTCCCCGCTGAAACGCTCGGCGGCCAAAAGTGCGAGATGGCTCTTTCCCGATCCGGTTGGACCCGCAATGGCGATCAGAGGCGGAAGTTGCAACGGTCCTTCCATTATCGGCGTTATACAATGATGATGGGTTTGTTGCCGTATACAAGGCAGGAAGGTTAAAAAATGATCCGTAGCGGGCGTTTGGCGGTTTTGTGTTCAGGTCTGGCGTGTGTCGCCGCTGTGACGCCGGCTTTTTGCCAGGCTCCGGCTGCTCCCGCCGCGAATAAGCCCGACACTCGCGCGGAGGCCTACTACGCCTTCGCCATGGCGCATCTCAACGGAGAGCTTGCCAGCGCCTACGGCAACCGTGGGGAGTACGTCAACAAGGCCATCGATTTCTACCTCCAGGCCATGAAGCTCGATCCCGATGCCAGCTACATCGCCGAGGAACTGGCCGATTTTTACATTCAGGCGGGGCAGATCGAGCGCGCCTCACAACTCGCCAACGACTTGATTAAGAAGAACCCGGATAATGGCGAAGCCCACAAGATTCTGGCGCGCATCTACGCGCGGCAGATCGGCGATCCCGATCAGGGTCAGGGCAAGGTCGATCAGGCCATGCTCAAAGCGGCCATCACCGAATACGAGAAAATCACTCAGCTGAATCCGAAGGACACCGAAAGCCTGTCGATGCTCGCGCGGCTCTATCGCGTTTCGCACAATGATGTAGGCGCCGAAAAGGCCTATCGCGCCGTGATTGCCGCCGATCCGAACGACGATGAAGCGCTGGGCGGGCTGGCCGCCGTCTATGCCGATCGGGGCGATATGACCAACGCCATCCTCATGCTGAAGCAGGCGGTGGATAAGAATCCCGATCCCCGCACGGTCACGACTCTGGCCGAATTTTACGAGCAGGATAAGCAGTTTTCGAATGCCGCCGATGCGTGGAAGATGGCGCTGCCGCTTACCAACGACAACGTTCAGGTACGCCGCCACTATGCCGCCACTTTGCTGGCTGCCGATCGCGGCGATGAAGCCCTGAAGGCTTTCCAGGATCTCGAGGCGGACGATCCGAAGAATCCCGAACTGGAATTGCAACTGGCCGATCTTTACGAGCACAAGCGCGATTTTGTGGCCGCCCATGCGGCGCTCGCCAAGGCAAAAGCCATCGAGAATACTCCCGAAGTCCGTGCCGCCGAGGCCGATTTGCTGGATGCGGAGGGCAAGACCGCGCAGGCCATTACGGCTCTCGAAGGCCTGCTGGCGGATACCAAAAAGCCGCAATATCCAGAGGCCGAACGGGCCACCCGCATCGATCTGCTGGGGCGCTTGGCCAGCATGCAGGGAAAGGTCGATAAGCTGCAGGACGCGGTGGCTACGCTGCGGCAGATCTCCGATCTGAATCCGGCCGCGGCCGCCAAGGTTGAAATCCAGGTCATCAAGGTATACGCCTTTGCCAGAGATTACAAGGACGCCCGCCAGGTTGCTGACGCCACTCTGAAGAAATTTCCTCTCGACCGTCAGGTTATCTTCGCGCACGCCGGCGTGCTCGCTAAGCAAGAGCAGTACGATGCCGCCATCAACGAACTGAGAGCCATTCCGGACGCCTCGAGCGACCGCGACGTTCTGCTGCAGATCGCCCAGGTTCAGGATGAGGCTAAGCGGTACAACGACGAGCGCAAGACGCTCGACGCCGCCGAGGCTGCTTCGGCCAACGAACAGGAGAAGCAGGGCATCGTACTGGTTCGCGGCGAGTTGCTGGAGGAAATGGGTCAATACGACGCGGCTATCAGCGAGCTGGGAAAGTTGCCCAATCAAGGCAAGGATCGCGGGATTTTACTGCAGATCGCCCAGATACAGGACAAAGCCAAACGCTTCGACGACGAGAGCAAGACGCTTGATGCCGCCGATGCCTTATCGAACAGCGATAAAGAGCACCAGGACATCACCTTCGCGCGCGGCGCCATGTACGAGCGCCAGAAGAATTACGACGCCGCCGAGGAGCAGTTCAAGAAGGTGCTCAACCGCGATCCCAACAATGCCAGCGCGCTGAACTATTTCGGCTATATGCTGGCGGAGCGCGGCGTACGCCTCGAAGAAGCCCAGCAATATATTTCCAAGGCGCTCGATATACAGCCGGGGGAAGGCGCTTTCCTCGACAGCCTCGGCTGGGTCTACTTCCGTCAGAATCGCCTCGATCAGGCGGCGGAATTGCTCCGCAAGGCGCTGGACAAGATCGGCAACGACGCCACGGTTCACGATCATCTGGGCGAGGTTTACTTCAAGCAGGGCAAGATCCGTGAAGCCATCCAGCAATGGGAAGCTTCCGTGTCCGAAATGAAAGCCGCCGCTCCCAGCGAGCAGGACCCAGAGGAATTGAGCAAGGTGTCGAAGAAGCTCGAAACCGCCAAAGTCCGCGTCGCCGAAAAGAAGTAATGAACAGGCGCTTCCGCCTGTTCATTACCTCGTGCCTGGTGGGGCAGATTTCCGATCTGCCCGCTTATCTCAACGAATAAGTAAGGCCCGCCGTGGCCTGAAATGAATTGCGCTTGAAAGCCGGCGGCGGATCGTTAAGAAACGTATCGATCGCGCCGATAGTCACCGCGAGGCGCTTGTAGACCGGCAGCGTCAACCTGGCGTTGCCCAGCGCCGAAAGCGCCTTGCTGTTCGTCCATGACGGGCTCACGGAAAACTCCTGCGTGAAGATGGCCCCTTTGAACACCTTGCGCATGTACTTCTCGTCGAACACCGAACTAGCCAGATTCTGCGTCTTCGTCGCCCCCGCGAACTGCTGCTCGATGAAACTGATGCCGCCCTTGAGATCGAGCCCTTCGTTATCGCGCTGGAACACGCTCCACCCGATGCCGCCCACATAGGTCTGCTGCAGATCCAGGCCCTGGGAGAAGTTGTGATCGAATTGGGCCTGGCCGAAAGCAAAGATCGCCTTCGAGACATACTCGTCCCGCTCCGCATCGGCGTGGTAGATGGAAGTCTTGATGCTCGGCGTCCCCGGTTGCGTCTGCTCCCCGTAAGAACTGCTGAAATCGAAGGTCGTGCGGTTCCTGCGCGCCAGCCAGTCTTCGGCCGGAATGGCGCGGACCAGGCTGATGGATTCATTGAAGGTCTTGCTGGTCTGTGTGGCCTCGACGATCGAGCCTCCCGCCGTAATGGCCCCATTCCAATCGGAGAAAAAGCCCGGATGCCGGGTGAATGCCTTCTCGTAGGCGGCAACGTCCAATACGTCGGCGGCATCGGCGATGGGAACCGTTGTGGTGCCGGTAGTCGTCGCGACGTCAATCTTCTCGTCTGCGACCGAAATATTGCCCTCCAGAACTCCGGCCGGAGGGCCTCCCTTGCCGCGCACCTTCTCCTGCGCGGCAGCAGCTTCTTTTGTCAGCACGGCGAACTTCTGGGCCGAATGGAGCTCTTTCACCTTGCTCCAATCGATCGACACTTCGCCCAGTACGTCGCTCTTGAAGCGAATCGTCGATCCTGTCGATCGCACCAGGTGGCCGATCAGCTTTTCTCCGTCGGCAAGAATCAGCGTGTCCGGCTCGGGCTTCGCGGGCGTCTGCGCCTCAAGTGCGAAGGCGGCTATGAGAATAAGGGAAGTACGCAGCATCCTTTCGATGATCGCATCCCTCTTGGCCTGCCGGTGGGACATCGAAGAGTTTTTGATCGCGCTAAATAGACTTGACAACGATACACTCATAATTTATGATCCTATTAGGATGAGGTTAAATAAACAGCCTGAATCCAAACTTGTCAAGAAAGGATCTTAAAACCATGAGTACAGCAGTGACCCTCGACCCATTCCACGGGCTTCGGCTATTTGAAGACGCCGTTACCCGGTTGATGAGTGAACCCCGAACCAGCCGTCCCTGGTCTCCGGCCGTCGACATTCTCGAGACGGAAGACGCCTTGGTACTTCGCGCGGATCTGCCCGACGTGAAGGCCCAAGACATCGACGTGCGCGTGGAGAACAATACGCTGACCCTCAGCGGCAAACGGAACTTCGACAAAGACGAAACCGTGAAGGGCTGGCATCGCATCGAGCGCAGCTACGGCGAGTTTGTGCGCAGCTTCGAAGTCCCCTCGACGGTAGACACGGAGAAAGTGGCGGCCGATTATAAGAATGGTGTGCTCACCATCTCGCTGCCGAAGAAGGAAGCGGCCAAACCACGGCAGGTCAAAGTCGCGATTTCACAGAGCCAGGCGGCCTGATCGCGCATCTGAGTAGCAGACGTAATTCGCGGCGGGGTTGAGCGAAGTCCGCGGCTCCCCCGCCGCCTTATTTTTTGGGCGGACGGATTGCAAGAGAGAAATTAAGAAAATGCCATTTCGGTTTGACAAACTGACCCAAAAGGCTCAGGAAGCCGTCCAGCAGGCGCAGGGAATCGCCGGCGAGAACGGAAATCAGGCGGTGCACCCGCTGCATTTGCTGTTCGCGCTGACGTCCGAGCGCGAGGGTATCGTGCGCCCGGTGCTGGAAAAGTGCGGAGTTCAGCCCGATGCACTGCTGAGCGAGGCCCAGCGCGAAATTACGGGCATGCCCAAGGTGATGGGCCAGCCCGCCGGCTTATACGTCGCGCCCACCCTGCAACAGGTTTTTGACGGTGCGTCAAAAGAAGCGGAGAACTTCAAAGACGAGTTCATTTCCACCGAGCATCTGCTGCTCGGCATTGCCGATCAAAGGTACGACCCGGCGGGGAGCCTGCTCAACAAGCTGGGCGCTAACCACGACGCGATTCTGAAAGCTCTGGTGGCGGTACGCGGCACGCAGCGGGTCACCGATCAGAACCCGGAATCGAAGTACCAGGCGCTGGAGCGCTATGCACTCGACCTTACCGAGCAGGCGCGGCGCGGCAAGCTCGATCCGGTGATTGGGCGAGATGAAGAGATCCGGCGCGTCATGCAGGTGCTGAGCCGACGCACCAAGAACAATCCGGTGCTGATCGGCGAACCGGGTGTCGGCAAGACCGCCATTGTCGAAGGACTGGCCCAGCGTATCGTCAAGGGCGACATCCCGGATCAGTTGCGCAATAAGAAACTGGTGGCCATCGATCTGGGCCAGATGGTGGCGGGCACCAAGTTCCGCGGCGAGTTTGAAGACCGTTTGAAAGCCGTGCTCAAAGAAATCACCGAGTCGAACGGCGAAATCATCTGCTTCATCGACGAATTGCATACCTTAGTCGGCGCGGGTGGAGCGGAAGGCGCTATCGACGCCGCCAATATGCTGAAGCCCGCCTTGGCACGCGGCGAACTGCGCTGCATCGGCGCCACCACGCTCGCCGAGTATCACAAATACATCGAAAAAGACGCCGCCCTGGCTCGACGCTTCCAGACCGTGCTGGTGGGCGAGCCGACGGTCGACGACACCATCGCCATCCTGCGCGGGTTAAAAGAAAAATTCGAAATCCACCACAGCGTGCGCATCAAAGATTCGGCGATTGTGGCCGCGGCGGTACTGGCGCACCGTTACATTTCGGATCGCTTCCTGCCCGACAAGGCCATCGATCTGGTGGACGAGGCCGGCGCGGCGCTGAAGATTCAGATCGGCAGCATGCCCATCGAGATCGATAATCTGGAGCGCCGCGTGTCGCATCTGGAGATCGAACGGCAGGCGCTGAACCGGGAACACGACGTGGTTTCACGCGACCGTCTGCGGCATGTCGAGAATGAGCTCGAGCGCCTGCGCGGCGAATCGGCGGTCTTGAAAGAACGCTGGACGCGGGAGAAAAATTCCATCATGCGCGTGCAGCAGTTAAAGGAAGAACTTGAGCAGACACGCGCGGAAGAAGAAAAAGCCACGCGCACCGGGGATTGGGCGCGGGCCTCGCAGTTGAAATACGAGAAGATCGTGGAGATCGAGCGCCAGATCGAAGCGGCAAATCACGATCTGGAGGCGATTAAATCCGGCTCGGCGCTTTTAAAAGAAGAGATCGACGAGGAAGATATCGCGAGGATTGTGGCGCGCTGGACGGGCATTCCGGTGTCGCGCATGCTTGAAGGCGAAGTGCAGAAGCTGATCCACATGGAAGCGCGGCTCCATGAGCGCGTGGTGGGGCAGAACGAAGCCGTGTCGTTCGTCGCCAATGCCATCCGGCGTAACCGCGCGGGATTGAGCGATCCGCATCGCCCCATCGGCAGTTTCATCTTCCTCGGGCCGACGGGCGTGGGCAAGACCGAGTTGGCGAAGGCGCTGGCCGAGTTTATGTTCGACGACGACAAGGCCATGTTCCGCGTGGATATGTCGGAATACATGGAGAAGCATTCCGTGTCGCGCATGATCGGCGCTCCTCCCGGATACGTCGGCTACGACGAAGGCGGGCAGTTGACCGAGCATGTGCGGCGCCGGCCCTATTCTGTTGTTCTGTTCGACGAAATCGAAAAAGGGCATCCGGATGTGTTCAACACGCTGCTGCAGATTATGGACGATGGCCGCCTGACGGACGGGCAAGGCCGTACCGTGGATTTCCGCAACACCGTGATCATCATGACTTCGAATGTGGGCAGCGCGGTGATTGCCGACGCCAACCCGATCGGGTTCTCGGTGAATCAGCGGGCCAGGAGCGGACAGGAAGAGGTGCGCAAGCGGCTGCTCGATTCGCTGAAGCAGACCTTCCGGCCGGAATTTCTGAACCGTGTGGACGATATTATCGTGTTCAACGGATTGTCGAAAGAGCAGCTGGGGGTGATCGTCGATCTGCAGCTGAAGCGGCTTGAAAAGGTGCTGGCGGCAGAGCGCGGGTTGAAGCTCAATGTGACCGCGGCGGCGAAAGACGTGATTATCAGCGATGGCTACGATCCGGCTTATGGCGCGCGTCCTATGCGGCGTTCCATTCAACGGCTGATTCAGGATCCGTTGGCGCTGCGCTTACTCGCGGGAGACTTCCTCGGGGGTGAGACCGTGGTGGTGGATCGGGATGGCGACGGCGCGAAGCTGAAGTTCGAGAAGGAAGTGGGGCAGGTGGAAACGCCTGCCCTGTCTTTGGCGTGAAAGTTAGGTTAGCGTAGCCGGGAGGAGGACATGCGGCGACAGCCGCGTTCCCCCTATCGCATGCCCTGCGTGGCCCGCCGCCGTCTTACTTGATGGCGATGGCGGTGGCGCCTTGGTTAATGCCAGGGTCGATGCTCGGGATACTGTTCTGGAATATTCGGATGGCCACGGACCCGCCAGTGGGCGCCGTCGTGGGTATCATCAGATTGATTTGCCACACCCCAACCAGGCCGGGTGCGAGCCCCGAATAAAGAATGTTCGAGGCCGGCAGAAACGAAGTTGACGTTCCCAGCACGATCTGCGGAAGAGTAGCTGCCGGAACGGCGCCAGAGGGGGCCTGGCCATCCGGCGGCGCGCCCGACACCGGACCGACGCCGGTTCCGTAGAGTTCTATAACCTGGCCGCGCGCCACCGGATTCGCCGGTGAATTGACGGTCCCATCCACAAAATTAATCGCCGAGACCTGTCCGGTGCCGCCCTGATTCATAGTAAACATGGCCGGATCCGCCGAGGCCAGCTGCAATTCGGCGCTGCCGTAGATCTCTCCGGTGGACTGCCGGACAACGGACAGGTTCGCCGTCCCGCCGGTAGACAACTCGTTCGGCAGCACCATGTTAATCTGCCCCGGCGAGACATAGAACAAAGGCGCGGGAGTATTGTTCACCAGCACCTGCGTATCGCCGAGGACATTCGGCAGCGGGAGCCCGGAAAACGTCCCCGTGCCAGCGGCAATGATGTTCGCCATCGTCGACGAACTGGCCTGCGTCTGTGGGAAAACCGATACGATCGTACCCGCCGCCACTGCTCGTGGCGAATAACTGGCGGAACTGACGACCACCACCTGCGGAGCGAAATACAGCACACGATTGGCGTTGTCCGAAACCAGCAAGTTGCCATACGAGTCCACAAAAGCCGAGAACGGCTGCAAGGCCGGCTGTGAGGCGTTCGAAGCGTTATTTACCAGCCCCAGTTGACTCACGACCGGGTAATGCAGCAATTGATTCAAGCCCTCATCCGCGACCCAGAAGCCGCTGCCGTTCGTGGTGATGGAAGCCGGCGTATTCAGGCCGGATGTGATGCTGACCGACGCCCGGTCGTCATTGTTGATGCTGGCTGCGACATTAAAGATCTGCACGCGCCGGTTACCTGTGTCCGCCACCATAACGGTATCCTGAGGGTCCACCGCAACTCCCCGGGGAGCATTGAATTGACTACCAGTCGAGCCGCTGCCGACAGTCGTGAAACTCGCCGACCCCAGCACTTTGCTGGCACTCATTCCGCTCGAGAAAGGCTTCTGGAAAAACAGCACGCGGCTGTGAACGTTGTCCGAAACAATCAGATAACCTCCGGTCGCTGTGGCGTTGGCAGCGTTCGCAGTCAGCGCCAGACCGAAAGGAGCGCTCATGGTGGATGCGGTTGGATCGGTGACAACAGACGTGAAACTTTCCTGGCCAATCACGATATCGGCCTTCTCGAGTGCGGTCATGCCCGACGAGAAGGGGGCGGGGAAACGAAGCACCCGCGAATTTCCCGTATCCGACACATACAAATTACCCATCGAGTCGACTGCCAGGCCGGTCGGAAAGTGCAGCCCCGATTGGTTGGGCATGGCTGCGTTGTTGGTCGGATAATTAATCTGGGATCGCATCAGATCCGGCTGCCCGATTACGATATCGGCGTTCTGCCCATTCTGCAAATGGGTGAAATCCTTGAATCCCAGAATGCGGTTATTCGCCGTGTCCGCGACGTACAAATGAGGAGGTGTGGAACTTTGATCGAGGATTGCCGTACCTGACGAATCCAGGGAAAATTCATGACCCTCGATCAGGTTCACGGCATCATAAGGAAAGTCGAGCTGGCCTATTACGCGAGTGGCCGTGGGAGTGATACCGGCACTGCTCAGCGGGAAAACCAGCACTCTGTTGTTAGCTGCATCCGCCACGAACAACTCGGTTCCCGAAGCCGCCGCGTCGACGGGCGTGTTGAACGAAGACGAGGACGCGTCGCCATTTCCCTGGTTAGCCATGGAGACCGTGTAAGAAGTCTGCCCTATGATCAGACTGGCCGAGGGCGAAAGCTGCTGCGACACCAGCGGCCAGTTATCCACCGTGGGAAACACCAGTACGCGGTTGTTGAATGTGTCGGGCACGATGACACCCTCTGGCGTGCCGATAACGCCGAGCGGGTTGTTGACGGCGATTTGCGTGGTGGAGGAAGCGGTTTGCGAGGTATCGATACCGAGGAAGCGGGAGGCTACGGCGTTCGTACCCAAGGGCTGCTGGTAAACCACGACGCGCGACGCTCCGTCCGCGACCAGCAGGCGGCCTGCGGGATCGAAGGCGATACCTTGCGGCGAGACCAGGTTGGTGGTGCTGGTGCGCGTACTGGGGGTGGCGGTCGAAGTGAAATCGGCCTGGCCGATCACGGTATCCGCGGCGGGTCCGTTTTGTCCTTTGGCGAGAACCGCCGCTGGATAGCGGAGTACCCGATTGTTGCCCGTATCGGCTACCCAGAGATTGCCGGCGGAATCGATGGCAAGTCCGGAGCGATAGGTGGTACTGGTAGCGAGCGCGAGCGAAGTAGCACTGATCCCCCCTGCGTTCGAAGACCTTCCGGAAAGCGAAGTCTGGCCGATAACCATATCCGGCAGCGGCATCGATCCGGCAGGCTGCGAGAGCGGCCGCGTGTAGCGTAGAATTCTGTTGTTTCCTGTATCGGCGACATAAAGGACGCCCGCACTGTCCACGGCGAGTCCGGTCGGAGTGTTCATGCTGCTCGTCCGCCCATTCTGCGAGGACGTGAGGTTGCTGAAGCGGTCCACCTGCCCGAGAATCAGGTCGGCGGTCGACCCTGCCTTCAACTGCGTTGAGTACTGGTAGCACAGAACCCGGTTGTTCCCACTATCCGCGATATACACAATTGGGGGTGAAACGGACAAATCGAGAGCCACGCCGAGGGGGGAGCTTAACTCGCGCCCTTCTACCCAGTTAGGGCCGTTCCCCTCAATCTGCAATGGATTGGCCGCGGTACCGATAAAGGCGGGATCGCCCAGCACCGTAACCGGCTTTGAAAAGAGCGCCTGGGCGGACATTGTGCCGGCCAGAACGGAGAATAAAAGGGCAAATCGGATTAATCGGAAATATGGCAAAGCATCTCAAAGATACCACGCCGATTCGCTTGTTTTGGGGGGTACTGGACCGCAGGGCGTTAGGGAATTGGCGCGCGTGTCGTCAACCCCTTGGGCCTTCCGGGAACCACGGCGCGGCGAGTGCCGCTTTACGTAGCGCTTCGAATCCTGTATGGTTGAACTTGATGGCCGAAAAGAAGGCGAAGAAAAACGCCGCCGCCGTAGCGCTCGGCAGAAGGGGTGGCAAGAAGCGTGCGCAGACGCTTTCGCCAGAACAGCTCAGCGAGCAGGCGCGTAACGCAGTGCTGGCCCGCTGGACCGCCGCCAGACATAAATCTGCCGCGGCGAAAGGCGGAGAATGAAAAGCCTCGATGCCATCCCGGAACGTCCGCCCCACCCGGGCGTGATTCTTCACGCTGAGATGCTGCAGGTGGGGCTCGGCGCGCGCGACCTTGCCGATGCGCTTAAGGTCCCAACCAGTCGCATCAGCCAGATTCTGAGCGGCGAGCGAAGCATCAGCGCCGACACAGCTTCGCGTCTGGAGCGGTTTTTCGGCGCGCCGGCGAAGTGCTGGCTGGAAGATCAGAATGAATACGATCTCTGGTGTGTCAACAAAACGGAGATCGAGCGGGATGTGAATCCGCTTGCCGGGCGCAGGCCCGCCGCGGTTCCCCCGAAGTCCTGAATTTTCGAGAACGTCATGACGTGGCAGTACCTATCGACAAAACATGCAACAAGGTAAGAATTCCAAACGCGCCCGAGGGGCTCAGTTTTTCAATCAGCGAGGCCCATCGATTCCTCCCCAGAAGAATTACCAGCCGACGCGCAGCGCCAACAAGCCGGCGGGCTACAACGAGATCGAGGCTGTCAGCCAGCTCGGGCAGGACTCGCCCGACTTCATTGCCTTTGTCCGCGATGTCGTGAAGATGCCTCCTGAGATGGCGCCCGCGGTGGCCGAATCGATTCGCCAGCAGAAATGGAAGATCTCGCCGAATCCCCTGGCGGCGATCCGAACCGCCGCGCACCAGGAAGCCAAACGGATGGGTCTTTGAAGTAGTATTTACCCGCTCGTTTGGAAGGCAGCTTGCATTTGCATTAGTAGTTGAAGTGGCGCGAACCGGCGGTGGATCTCCCCAAAAGAGGCCTGCCGCCGGTTTTTGGCTCACTGGGGCAGGTTGTCAACCGGTTGTCAACCTGCGGCCGACTGGTAATCGGCCTCCGCGGGCGCGTAGCAATCTACGGAACCGACGACGATGTGTTTTCGACGGTGCCCGCCTTCTTCCATCTAGCGCCCGGCTTGTCGGTAAGGCTGAGTTTCTTTGGAATTGCTCCACAGGGGCGCAGCGTCCGTATTAGCGAGATCCAGCAACCCGGCCGCCACCGCGCGATCGACCTTTGCCATGTTGGCGTAATCGATCTTCTGCCATTCGTCGCCCACCGCGTGATAATCGGGAAATTCGAAGGCTACGGCAATGGTGTGCGCCACCACCCCGGCACGCGCGAAGGCGTAATTATCGCTGCGGTCAAAGAAGCTGTCGGCGCCGCGGTGCTGGTATACCTTCACCCCTTCGGATCTGGCCGGCTCAGCCATTCTCGCCGCCAGATCCGAGTAGCTGGGACCGGTGAAAGCGAACGCGCCCACTTCCGGACCGTCATTGTCATCGGTGCGCCCCATCTGTTCCAGATTGACGTCCGCTATCGTGTCCTTCAAGGGCACCAGCGGGTGGCCGACGTAATAGGTGGAGCCGAGCAAGCCTCCTTCCTCGCCGAAGAAAGCCATGAAAAGAATGCTGCGGCGCGGGTGCGGATTGAGTGTGGCGAGCGCCGAGGCAATCTCCATAACCGACACCGTGCCGCTGGCGTTATCGTTGGCGCCATTATTAATGCGGTCCCCGGGACCCGGGCCCAGCGTGCCGATGTGGTCGTAGTGCGCCGTGAAGAGAACATACTGGTCGCGCAGAACGGGATCCGACCCGCGCAGAATACCTGCCACGTTTTCGAGCATCACGTCGTGTCGCGCCGGGGCCGATAGATGCACCGAGGCGATCAGGCGGCGGTTTTGCGAGAGCGCGGAAGCCGCATCGTCGTTGCCCACACGAATCACTGGCGCCAGGCCCGCATCCGCGTCCTCGAGGAAGGGGTAGGTCTCTTCGGCGCCGCGCAGGCTGCCCAGCAGGAGAATCAGCGCGGGTTTTAGCGTTTGCAGCTTGTAGAGGGCGTTTTCACTGCCGTAGCGTTTCGCATCCCCGGCCACAATCTTCCCCTCGATCGGCGGCAGATTGCCGTTCGGCGGGAGATTCACCACCTCGACGTCGTTCAGACTCAGCGGACGTATTGCGTGCACGCGCACGTCGGCCGAAGTCAGCTCTATCTTCTTTTTATCCGCCTGCAGGATAAGACGGAAATCGTCGAGTTTGGGCGTTACTTCGGCAAAGAGGGCTTTCTGGAAATAACTGCCGTCCTTCGTTACTGGTTCGAGGCCGGCGGCGCGAAAGCGTGACGCGATGAATTCCGCGGCGATGTCGAGTTCGTGCGATGGGGTGGCGCGGCCTTCGAGTGCGTCGGATGCAAGAAAGGACAGATTGGCGCGCATGGAATCGGCCGAGATACGATCGATGGCCGCCTGCTCTGGCGCGCTGGCTGCCGATGCGAGACATGCTGCACAAAGAATCAGGGACACGCGGCGATAGCCGCGTTTGGACGTATTGGAGAAAACGCGGCTATCGCCGCGTGTCCGGGATCTCATGTCAGTCGGCAAGCACCGCTTTGGCTGTCTCCGTGGCCTTATCGAACAGAAATCCGATCTCGCTGCCGCACCCGAGGAAACGCATACCGCGCTCCTTCCAGAATCTCGCCAGCGCCACGGTCCGCGTCTGCGTTCCGGGAGCAATGCCACGCCGCTGGCATGTTTCGACAATCGATTCCATGGCTGCGACCATCGTCGGGTGCTGGAAATCGCCGGGAACCCCCATTGAGATGGACAGATCGGCGGGACCGACCATCACCGCGTCGATGCCCGGCACCGAGAGAATCTCCTCACGGGCTTCCACGCCGCGGCGGCTCTCGATCTGCAGCACCGTCAGCGTGTTCGCATTTACGTGCTCGATCACCTGATTAAACGGCAGCGCCTCATAATCGATCTGCGGCGCGATCAGACCGTAGCCGCGTACGCCCACGGGCGGGAATTTCGTCCAGCTCAGCGCTGTTTCGAGCAGTTTCGGATCCTCCATGCGCGGAAAAATAATGCCCTGCGCGCCGCTGTCGAGAGCGCGCGCCACCAGCGGATACTGCAGATCCGCCACACGAACAATGGGACACAGACCCGCTAATTGAGCGACGCGGCAAATGTCGTTTACGGTTTCAAGATCGAAGTTCCCGTGCTCAGTGTCGACGAAGGCCCAGTGAAAACCGGCGGCGGCAAGAAGGCGCGCAATTTCCGGCGACCGCAGCGTGCCGAAGTTCAACCCGAGCTGCAGATTTCCGGCCTCGAGGGCGAGCTTAACCTGATTGATACGCATCAGAATACTTTGTAGCGCAGATACTTTTGCGGATGCTCGCGGAAATCTTTCAGCAATTCTTCCATAGAGCGCAGGGATCCGTTGAGAGATTCGTAGAGCTGCGGATTCTGCAGCAAACGGCCGATGCCGCCCTCTCCGGCATTGAGCGAGGAGATCATGCCGTCGGTCTGGGCTAGCAGCATGCGAATTTTCCGGTAGTCCGCATCGTCGTGCAGCAGCGGACCGAATTGTCCCTTCCCGGCGTTCAGATCCGCCAGGCTGGCGTGCAAATCCTGCAAGGTGTGGAGGATCTGGTTATATTGCTCGTCGCTCGCAAACAGCCGTCCCGAGGCGCCCTCCCCGCGCTGAATAGCGGCCAGCATATTGTCGGTCCGGACCAGCGGATCGCGCAGCTGATCGTAGAGAGTGTTGGAGAATAACGCCTGGCCCAACTGGCTGTCCGGTGCGACAAATCCATGTACGGTCCGGCTGAATCCGCTGATCTGACGCAGCACGTTGTCGTACATCTCGCCGCCCAGAACGAACTGGCCGAGCTGCGTCCCGGGCGAAGAGATCTGGATCAGAATGTCATTCACCTGGCTCAATTGACTCTGCAGCGTGGCAATGAGCTCGAGGTGCTGGTCGGCCTGCTGTAGCGGTTCGCTCTGCAGCGTCCCGTCGGGGGCCAAAGGAATCGGGCTCTTGCCTTCGGCGATGGAAACGAACCAGTAGCCGATGGGCGTATCGGCTCCGATGCTGGTTTGGGAATCCTGCGGGATGACCTTGAGGAAGCGGGAATTAATGCGCATCTCGATGCGCACGGCGCGCTGCGGATCGAGCGATGGGCTCACAACCATTTTCGTCACGGTGCCGATGGAGATGCCGCTCAGCCGTACGTCGTCCTTGACGGCCAGCGTGGTCACATCGGGCATGTAGGTGACGATGGTAGTCTTGCCTTCAAACAGGTTGCGTCCGCCGCCGGTTAGCAGGAAGACCAGCACCGCCCAGATTATGAAAGCCGCCAGCACGGTGCCTGCGACGCGGGCGCGCGCGCGAGGAGTCGGGATGATCTCAAGTTCAGCCATGCCCTGCGGCCAGTTTAGCAGCGCCAAAGAGTTTAGGAGTGTTAGACTCCACTTGATCCAGATGAAAGCTCTGTTCGAAGTCTTCTATCAGCCGGGCCAACTGTTCGCCAGCCTGCCGGAGCGGAAGGGGGCCTGGATCGCGCCCATGATCGCCGTGGCGTTGCTGGTGCTGTTGGGGACGTATCTGGTGCCTCACTACGTGGGTCGTGAAAATGTGGCCCGGCAGCAATTGCAGAGTTCCCGCACGCGGCTGAGCCCGGCACGGAGGGAGGCTGCGATACGCGCCGCTGGTTCCCCGGGCGTTGTCTACCGGGGCTATGTGGCGGCGATCGTCGGCACGGCCTTGATGCTGCTGATTGTTTCCGGCGCGCTGATGGCCTTCGCCCTGATGACCAGCCGGGCCCCCGATTTTCCCACCGTGCTCTCCATGGTGTCGCTGGCGATGTTTCCCTACTGGCTGGTAACCACTGCCCTCACGGCCTGGATTCTGATCGCCGCGGGCAATCCTGGCGCCCTCGATGTGGGGAATCTGCTGCCCACGAATGCCGCGGCTTTTATGGATAAGAACTCCATCCCAAAAGGTTTGAGCGGCCTGTTCGAATCGCTGGATATTCTCAGCTTCGGGGAAATCGGTCTGCTGTCATACGGCTTTTCGAAGATCACGCACACCAGGTTTTTCTACGGCTTGCTGGCGGTCGGCGGCCTGTGGATTCTTTACGTTTCGGCGAAAACGGCGTCGAGCCTGCTCTATGCCGGCGGCCTTTGAACTGAATGTGCGCCACAGCGGTTACCGAGCCGCGACCCAGCGATCCCCTTTAGGGGTGCTGGCACGCGAGGGAGCGGATACTTTCATCAGCTCTCCGCAACAAAGAGAGCCATAGGTTCGCCCTGCTCCTCGATGACATATTGGAGTGCTTGCTGAAGATCCTCATCCTTCCACAACCATCGTGTGCTTCCATGACGGGCCCATCGCTTTCGATCCGGTCCATCGTTCTCCAGGCGATTGAGTTCCCGGCTGGCGTACGACTTGAATTCGTTCATGACTTTCTCGGGTCGTACATTGGCTTCCACAACCGCATGTACGTGGTTGGTCCGCACGTGCGCGGCCAGCAGACTCCAACCGCAATGCGTGCAGTGCCCGCGCAGAGCCGAAAGGACGGCTGTCCGACGCTCCCGGTCCAGCCAATTGGGCGGTTGCAGCATACTTTGACGCTCGGATGAAGCGCGCTGCGAGTCGGCACCCAACAACCGGCTTCCGGGAAAATTGTTGTGCCGATCCACGGACCCGGATTCATCGCCGTGCAAGCGAGCGCCGTAGCACGCGAACGCAATGAAATATCTCAGAGACCCCTGCCTCACGTGCCAGCACCCCTGAAGGGGATCGCTGGGTCGCGGCTCAGTCTGACGTACTCCTGCGCCCGGATTTCCGCGTGTGGCCCGCACCTCGACGAATCTATCACTTCTTACCCCGGCGGCCTTTGACATTTGACAAGAGTCCCGTCGCATCCCTAGAATTAAAGTTCCGAGGGCCGCGCAGATGGCACTCACTTTCGTCCAGCCACAACATTTCCGGGTTGAGGAAACGCCTCAGGGAGGTGCGCCTTCTCGAGTAGTGCTCTAACGAGAACGGCTGCTTCGACTTTACGAGCGATCCCCCACGGCATTTTTTCGTTAGTCTTCCCCGACGAATGCCGAATCTGTAAACGCGCGCTTAGCGAATGGACACGGGTGCCGGTCTGCGTCGCGTGCCTGGCCTCCCCCGAACCACTCTCCGCGAATTACTTCTGTTCGTGCTGTAACACACCGTTTCTAAACAGCTACCCGCTGGATGAGCATGGAGTATGCGCGGCTTGCCGGTCCGGCTTGCGTGGTTTCGACAATGCGGTCTGTTTCGGATTTTACGATGGCTCGCTGCGCCGCCTGATCCACCTTTTCAAGTATGCGGGGATGAAGCCGCTGGCGGGCACGCTGGCGGGGTATCTGGAGCGGGCTCTCTCGATAGATGAGCGCTTCGACATTGTAGTGGCGGTCCCGCTGCATTGGCGCAAGAAATGGGCGCGCGGCTTCAATCAGGCGGAACTGCTGGGCCGATATATTGCCAGACATCGCGGCATCCCGCTGGTGAACGCGCTGCGCCGCAAACGTTCGACCGGCGTGCAGGCAGGCCTCGCCGTGGCAGGCCGCCGCCGTAATGTGGCGGGAGCTTTCACGGCGCGTCCATCCGCCGATGTTAAAGGGAAACGAATTCTTCTGATTGACGATGTAATGACGACAGGCGCCACCGCCAGTGCCTGCGCATCGGCGCTGAAACGCGCCGGAGCCGCATCCGTTTCACTGGCGACTTTGGCGAGAGTAGATCGACGATGGAGATCCTGAGAAGCCCTATGCCGACCTATAGCAGACTGCAGAAACCAGTGCTCGTGCTCAACGCGAGTTACGAACCGATTAACATCTGCGCCGCCCGGCGTGCTCTGGTGCTGGTGCTCAAAGGGATCGCGTCCGCCGAGGAACACTCCGCCACTGCGGTGCACTCGACGCGCCGGACCATGAAGGTGCCGTCGGTGATCCGGCTGCTCGAATACCGCCGCATCCCGCACCAGACACGCGCGCTGTCGCGCAAGAATATTCTGATGCGCGATCGCTACACCTGCCAGTACTGCCTGAAAGTCATGCCGGCGGGCGAGTTGACGCTGGATCATGTGATCCCCCGTTCGCGCGCCGGTGAATCGGCGTGGGAGAATCTGGTGGCCTGCTGCCATCACTGCAATAACCGCAAGGGCAGCCGCACGCCGGAAGAAGCGGGCATGAAACTGGCGCGCCAGCCCCGTCCGTTCAGCCTGCATACCAGCCGGCATCTGATGCGCCTGCTCGGCAAGAGCGATGAGCAGTGGCGCAAGTATTTGTTCTATTAAAGAGCGATGACTCCGGCTTCCGCGCAACCCGAAGATTGGCGGACCTGGATCGGCCTCGGGAATCAGCGTTACAAGGCGGGGCTCTATTTGGACGCGGCCGATGCTTTTCAGAATGCCGTCGATCTGCATTCGGACGATCCTGTTCCCCACCTATATCTGGGGCTCGCGTGTAACCAGCAATACGTGCCGGGCGGAAGCGATCCCTCGAACATCGAGTTGGCAATCCGGGCTGAACAGGCGTTTCGACGAGCGGTCGATCTCGATGGAGAGAACTGGCCAGCACTGGTCCTGCTCGGGCGGTTCACCTTGAATGAAGGCAGGTTTGACGAAGCCAGGGCTTGGTTCGGGAAAGCGCTGCATCTGGATCCTTCAAATGCCAACATCTGGTGCACGCTGGGGGCGATTGCCTGGAGGGATTTTCGCGCAAACTATATCGTTGTGCCAGACTGCGCGCCCCGGCAGTTTAAGGCGGGATCGGATCTGGTCATTGCAGAAGGGATCTCTAATTCCGAACGTGCGCTCGACCTTGATCCGCTGAATGATCGCGCGATGGCGTTTCTCGATACGTTGATCCGCGAGCGGGCCGATCTGCGAAGTACCCAGGAGGAATCTCGCGAAGATATTGCCTTGGCCGATGAGTGGCGGCGGAAGTCGCGGGACGCGCGGGCAGAAAAGGAGCGCATGGCAGCATCCGGCGTAGTCAGATCGTGGCCGCCCCAGTTTGCCAGGACGTTTGATCTCCTGCGGGACGCGGCGTCGTTTGCGGTGGCGCCAGGTCTCCCTCCACCTCCACCTCCCCCGCCCCCGCACGACCTGTCAGTGCCGCGAGCCGGCAGCATCACGCCTCCACCTGCTTGGGTTTTCCGGCACATCCCTCGCGAAAATGACACGCCGCCGCGATCCGGTTTCGAGCGTCCCCGGTGACGCCAGACTGGAGGTCGTGGTCGGCAAGGACGGCCGCGTAAGCACGGCGAAGGTCGTCAGCGGCGATTCAGCCTTCGCCGAGGCTGCTGCCGCCGCGATACGCCAGTGGATCTACCGGCCCACGCTCTCGAACTGGGAGGCTGTTGAGGTTCGTTCCGAGGCGCTTGTGCAGGTTTAGAGAACCACCAGAGAGCCCGCGTACCGCGTCCCGGATGCAAGCTCCCTGATCCCGGTGTCGAAAGTCGCCAGCTGTCCGCGATGCCTGTGTGCCAACAGGAGCAGTTGCATGTTCGCGATCTGGTTGGGCCCGATGAGACGAGACACATGCGAATCGCTCAGTTCCCGCAAATCGACGTGCACTGGCCAGTATTCATGATGGGGACTCCGGCAATCCCGATCCAGACCCGCCAGGGCCTTTCGAATGGCATCGCGAGAACCGCCCAACTGGCGGCTCGCGACGCGAAGGAACCCGGCTTGCGTCAGCGGACATGTTGCCCACAGCCGATCGGGTTCCCGTTGAAACCATGCATGCGCCGCCCGGTGCGCACAGTGCAGCGGGAACGCCAGCGCCACAAGAACATTAACGTCGAGGAGAGAACGCACGTCGATGCTCCTCTTCGTGCTCTTCTTTCTCCCACTCGTCGAGCGTTTCGTTGGTGATTTCCGGCGTCCCTGGCGGGAGTTCGAAAACGACCCAACCGTTCTTCGTTTTAAAATTCGGGAGGCTCTCTGCTCCTTTATAGATCAGATCGGAAGCTGCCTGTCCCAGAGAAACCTCGCGCTCCTCGGCATACTTCCGTATAACCGACACTGCCTCATCTTCGATGTTCAGAGTAGTGCGCATTTGATGTTATTGTATCAAAAACCGCGCATCAAATAATATCGGATCCGGCATCAGCAAACACTGCACGCCTCCTCTGCATCAACCCGGATGGTAGTCTGAGGCCATGCGTCGAATTCTGATCTTCCTGCCCGCTCTGCTCTGCGCGCAGACCCCGGCTCCCAAAGCGGCTCCTGCTCCATCCACCGCACCCAGGCCTGCCGCCACCGCTCCGGCAGCCGCGAAAAAGACTGCGCCGGCCGCATCCAAACCTATGACTGACGACGAGAAAACCATCTACGCGCTGGGCCTTTCCATGTACCGTTCGATCGGACAGTTCGATCTTTCCCCGGCGGAGCTGGAGATCCTGAAGAAGTCGTTCAGCGATGCCGCCGCAGGCAAACCGGCAGTGGATATCCAGGTCTGGGGCCCGAAGATTCAGGCGTTGGCGACGGCGCGCGGCGCGCATGCCGCGGAAAGACAGAAGACGATGTCGGCCGCGTATCTCTCGAAGGCGGCCATGGAAGTGGGCGCGCAAAAGACTGCGTCCGGCTTGATCTATCATGAACTCCGCGCCGGCACCGGTCCATCGCCGCAGGCCACCGATACCGTGAAGGTGAATTATCGCGGCACCTTGGTCGATGGCACTGAATTCGATAGCTCCTACAAGCGCAACGAGCCGGCCGAGTTTCCGCTCAACGGCGTAATCAAGTGCTGGACCGAAGGTGTGCAGAAGATGAAGGTCGGTGGCAAGGCGCGGCTGGTTTGTCCCGCCGATATTGCCTACGGCAATGAAGGGCGGCCGGGGATTCCTGGCGGTGCGGCTTTGATTTTCGAGATTGAACTGCTGCACATCGGTGGCACAGCCCCTAATCCGCCGGGTCGCTGATTAAGAACCGATCTGGACCAGATTCGCCGCCGTGGATCGCCTGTTCAACAGGTTCACCGAAGCGACGCCGGTGCGCGCAAAAGATTTTTCGCAGTCCTGCAGGGAAGGGCCGCGCATATTGCCTTCCGTGTAAGCCAGTCCCGGACAGCGCGAGCATGAGGCGCCGTGCACACACTTCGAGCAGCCCTCTAAATCGCCCAGCGTGATGGAACGGACCTCGTTCAGCTGCGCCGAATTCCGCCAGATGTCTGCAAACTTCTGTCGCCGCACGTTGCCGCTGGGCAGAGGGAACTGCACGCACGGATACACATCGCCATAGGGCGAAACGTAGCAGGCATTGTGCGCCGCGCTGCACGGCACCGAATCGAAAGCGTCTTCTTCTTCCATCGGCCCAGTCGGCGCGGCGCAAAACTCGTCCACTTCGCCCACCAGGGTGGCATCGCGGAACACGGCTTCGAGCGCGGCGGAATCGATATTCAGCGAGAGGATGGACCGGTCGCCATCCATCATCGGCGTGATGGTGGGGTCGAGCGTGAACTGCGCACCGAGTTCGGCCGCCAGCGCCTGCACTCCGCGATAATCTTCCGCATTCCCGCGCATTAAAACATTGGCGAAGACGACCTTGACGCCGTGGGAGCGCAGCAGGCGCGCGCCATCGAGTGACCGCTTCAGAGATCCCGGCAATTTGGTGATCGCGTCATGCACCTCGGGCCGGTGCGAATACACGCTGATCTGCACCGAGTCGACGCCCAGCGCGCGCATACGCTCCGCATCGCCTTCGTGGATCATCACCGCATTGGTTTTCAGCTTCACGGAGAACATCAGCGCCCGGGCATGCGCGAGGATTTCGAAAAAATCCCTGCGCATCATAATCTCGCCGCCGCTAAGCACGAGGAAAAACACGCCCGCATCGGCGAACTGCCGCAACAGATCTTTGATTTCCGCGGTGGTCATCTCGCCGTGGTCATTATGATCGAGATAGCAGTGCACACAGCGCTCGTTGCACCGGTACGTGAGATCAAGTTGCACGCTGATCGGAACACCCAGACGGAGTGCGCGGGCACTCATCTCCTGCATGAGTGTCATGGGATCGGCGCCTCCGAGATGAGCAGAACTCCGTGGGCGGCCAGTTGCTCCACCAGTTCCCGCGCATCATGCAGCGCGGCCTCGCGTTCCACATCGAATGCCGCGCAGATGTTCCTATCGACAATCTCCTCTAGCGGAGTCGTACCATCGGCAGCCTGCCAGATGGCGGACGCAGTCTCGTTGAGCGTGAACAGCGTGGAATCGCGGGGGGACATGATCATCATTTCCCCGCCCAGCATGCGTGCGGCGATATCGGAGGCGTGGGCGATATACAAACGACTCAACATACCAGATCCCAGACCCGCGCGTCGGGTACGAAGAACAGGCGGCGAACCGGTACGCGGGCGGCCAGCTCACAAGCCGAATCGAATACCTTACCCACCAGTTCGCCGTCGTGCGCGAAAAACAGAATGCATTCGAGCAGTACACGAACAGCTTCCACAGCACTCACCGGTTCGATGCGATTTTCGGGACCCTTCGACAGCAGGTAAATTGCTTTCAACGGCGCTTGCGTATTTGCGCCGGGCTCTGCCAACTCGCCGGCGAACGGCGTGCCCCACGCGAGACCATCGCGAACATAGGAGATCTCGTCGGTCAGCAGCGTGGCGTCGGCCGGAGCCAGGCGAGAGATGGTCGTCTTACCAGCCCCGGAAATTCCGGCGAACAGAAAGGCGCTTCCGTTACGAACGGCGCTGGCCGCATGGACCAGCAATCCACCCTGCTGTGCGAGCAGCAGCGAGTGCAGAATGCGCAGCACGGCATCGATAGCCCATGGGGTTGCGGCCAGACGAATGCGTCCGCGGCGGCGCTTGAGATCGCACTCGGCGCGGAAATCGCCGCGCTCGAGGATACAGCATCCAGCTTCGAAGCGGACGCGCAGATCTTCATCGTCGGATGCCTTTCCAGCGGGGACAACATCGGTATCCAACTCGAAAACCGGCGACCCGAATTCGTTGACGAATCCGCCGTAGCGGCCCATCAGCATTCTTGAGAACGCCGGGTCTCCGGTGCGCACCAGAATCGGCATACCGCCGATCTCGATTTTGATTCCCCTGATCAATGCGCAACCGCCATCCTGAGGCGAAGCAGGATGCGAGCCAGCAGATCCGAGCGCTGCAGGAACCACGCGGCAAGCCGACGACCGCTGGTAAATCCCGGGTCGACCTTGCGGCCATGGCGCTCAATCCACACAACGCGGCCAAGGATCTGCGCATCCGATAGCGGCGGATCGATGTATACGTTACGATCGCCTCGCGCCAGCCAATGGCTGCCCTGGCTGCCTGCAATCCGGTGCGCGATGAGCAAGCCGTCACGCATGTATTGCACGATCTGTCCTGGCTGAAGTTCGGCTGCGCGGCAACCGCGGACCAGCAGAATGTCCCCCGGCCACAACGACGGCAGCATGCTGATCCCCGCGACGCGCAAACGGATTTCGCCGAACGTGCGAACCGCTTCCCCCACCAGCGCGCATGTCACAGCCGCGCGGTTGTCGTGGAGAGAATCCATGCTGGGTGTCCTGCCCGAAGCCTTAAGACGTTCTTCGATTGACCGAACAGGAGCCGCTCGTGCCCTGCCGCTTGCCGCAGGTCAGCGCCCGTGTCTCAAAGACCCGCTCATAGCGAAACGCCGGTTTCTCGTAGGGCTTCTTGCGGCCGGCCGGCGGAGTGGGCGGGGCGGGTTGCTCGTCAATCGGCATACTTCATTCTATTTCAATGCGGCTTGCGATGCCTGCACCGCGCAACCGCCGGTGCCGCCCGAGGTTTTGCACGTCTGATTGTCCAGAGTTGTGAAGTAGATCTGCGAAGCGCCCGCCGTTACCGCATCGTTATCGATAATAATGCCGCTCGATCCCCCAGCCTCGGCTACGCCTGCCGTGGGATTCGCCGGCAGCGAACCGCTGGCGACATTGAACGAATAAACACACGCGCCAGTGCACCCTTTGGCGTCCCCCGATTCCGGCACACTGAGGAAAATCCAGTCAGCCGGGCTGTTGAAGAATTCGGTCAGCGGAGAGCATGCGGGAGGCGTCGCGAGGAACCAGCCGGGATTGGCAACTTCTAAACTGCCTGCCTGCGGCTTAAATACATTAGCCGAGATCGGAAACCTGAAAATGGCGTCCGCTCCCGTGAGGCTTGTTTCCGCGCCGCATACATACAGATTTCCAGTAGGCATATTCTCGTTAGTCGATGAGTAATATTTGTTGTCAAACGTTCCGTGGTAAAGCGTGGTTCCGGGGATCGATAGGCCAAGCGTCTGTTCCGTGCCGTTGCCGCTCGTGAAGGTAGTGGAGAACTGGTAAACACCGCTCTGGAACCATTTGTCGTGACCCACGAAGACATAGGCTTTTCCGCCCACGGAATCGACGAGAGGGGCGTCCGCAATGCTTTCACCGAGTGTGTCGCTGGTTCCGACCGCCGCTCCCGAGGTGCCCTTATAGGAATGAAAAACTCCCTTAGAGGTGCCAACGAAGACATTTCCGGTCATTGAATCGTAAACCGGGCTGGTCAGCTTGTCCCCGGCACTTACTACCTTCGATGCCCAGGTAGTGTCCGTCGCCGGTGTCCCTTTGAATACGCCGTCAAACTTATAAAGGGTACCGTTGTCGTCACCCACATAAATCTGGTCGTGGCCGAAATCATAAAAAGGAAATGAGTTCGTGTCGGTGTGGCTGTCCATCCCGATAGTTGTCATGCAGGGCGCCGTGCAGGCCCGGTATTCGGCGCGCGTCACACGCGTCAGCGTCTTCAGGGCGGGCGACTTGCTCCATTTCAAGATGACCAGCTCGGCAGCCCCGCTCGACTCGTTCTGGACGAACGCGATCTGCGTGCCGTCGAGCGAGAGCGCAATCGACGTGGCTGCCGTACCGCCGGTATTGTATTGCCAGTAGATCTGAGGGACGGCGCCCGTGCATCCCGAATAGAGGTTGTAGTAGGCGACGACCGTTGCCTGCGACGAACTGCCCGCCAACCCCGTATTGAAGGCGACGTAGTCGGGCGTAGTGGCATTGCCGCAATAGGCTGTACCACTGTTAAACGAAAACTTGGCGGGAAACTGATTGGCTCCGGCGCTCGCGCCACGACCGAGATTCTCCTGCCAGTCCTCGTTCAAAGCTCCATCCGGAAGAGGTGTGGGCGAAGGATCCGATCCAGGTGTCGACATCCCTTTCTGCGTGCGCGCGGCGGCCGCGATGGCAGGCGCGTTCCTCCAATAGAGTTGATGCCAGTAGCGCTGATCCTGCTGAGCCTGACTGGCGGTTGCGGCGTCGCCTGGCGTGGAGAAGATGAGGTATTCGTGGCTCCAGTCGTGCGGTACGGCGTTTCCGCCATCGGCCGCATGCACTACGGCGACTCCGGCCGCGGCCAGATACATGATCCTGAAAACGGACCTCCACACACCCGGTGCGCCGCGCAGGCTATCGGAAATTTTCGGCATACATTTGGAATCGCGATTTGGCCTTAGTCTACGGGAACCCGCTTGCCTGAGTCAATGATTCGCCGACGGCACACGTACAGTACCGCGACGCTGAAGAAGGGCCTCAATGAGCCGGGATGAATCGCGCGTAAGTGGGTTCGGTGATTTTGCCGACCGCAAACCGTATATAGTTGCCTGACGCCATCGGCGTCTCCACTCCCAGGCAGCCCGTGCGGATCAGAACGTCTTTGCCGGATACGCCGTCGCGCAGTTTCAGGAAGAGATAAAGCCCCAGCGTAGCCTCCAGTTGATCCGGCCGCAGATGTTCCTGTTCATCGGCGAACAGCTCGCCAAACTGCCTGGAACGAACCAGATAGTGATAGAGGCCAAGCCGCTCTCGCTGCCAGAATCGGTGTAGAGACCGGATGGTTTCTTCCTGCGCCTCCGTGGCGCTCGCGATGGCCAGCACCAAAGCGCTCTTATACCGGCCATTGCCGGCCGACAGCGTCATGTTGATACTGTGATGTTCGTCGAAAAGCAATCGGTTGGCGGAGAAATACGCCCCGCACCGCTCACCGCAAAGGCCGTGCGTCTTGGAGAAGCTCTCGAGGAAAATGATACGGTCGAGAACCTCGGGGCTCTCCAGAATTCCTTTGATCAGCGCGCGGGCTTCAGGGTGAGCCAGAGTTCGCACGTAGGTGCAGTCGAGCAGGATCTTGGCGCTGGGGGCGCGCGCCACAATTTGCCGGCATGTTTCCGCCAGCTGACAAGCGTCCATGCGTGTTCCCGAGGGATTTCCAACGGGTGTGATGCACCAAAGGTCGGTTGTGGGATGCGCCGAAGACAACGTCTCTCTGTCGTAGAATTCGTCGACGTCGCCGGCCGTCGGCTGCAGCACGTTCTCAGGTCTTGTCGCCAATACATGAACGGTGGCGACCTTTCCGCCAACGCTTCGCAGGTTGGCGATGGAGTGCCATGTCGCAAAACTGTTGTCGGGGTAGATGAAGCGAGCGTGCCGGTCCGGCTGGGCCAAACGCACATGGGCCGTGGCAAGGTCGTCCAGGCCCCTCATTCCCCCGCCGGTAATCGCGCAGTTTTCCGCCAGCCGCCCGCAGAGACCCGGCACCTGGCTGAATGCATAATGCCGATCGAAGTAGCCAATCATCGCTTGCCGGGCCTTTAAAGACCCCCGCGACGATAAATCGTATCCGTATGTTTCCTCCGCGCAAAGCTCATTGTGTATGGCGTGGGCGGCGTGCACGATCGCATCCACCACGGTTCGGGCAAAGTCGGGCAGTTTCACATCGCCTATCGAAAGCAAGCCGATCATGTCCGGCGACTGGCCGATCATGCGGAACACTTCCCGCGCTACTTCGCCACACATTGCGGTGTAGCGAATTTCGGCGGCGGGAAAATTCAAGCGGATTTCAGCGTCCTCAAACACCAGGTCCAGCACCGCGCGCAGAACAGTGCGACTATCGGATCCGTCGCCTGCGGGTATATGCTTAGCCTCGCGCGCAATACGTTCGGCGTAGCGCAGTGCTTCGGCATTTACGCCGTGCGTTTCCCGTGCAGGCGGCGCGCAATCCGCAACCGTATCTTGAGATTGTGCCTCCAACGCAGTGTTAGACACAGTACCCCTACCTCGTCTCGCACGCAGTCATAGTCCAACCCCGTTTGTCCGGATGACGCCCGAATTGGATGCCCTGCAGCGCGTCGTACAGTTTAGCCGTTACAGGACCGCTCCTGCCCGCGCCCAGCACCACTTTTCTTCCCGTTTCGAAGACCAGTTCCCCGATCCCGACAATGGTGGCGGCGGTCCCGCAGGCGAAACCCTCGGTTACCTTTCCCTGCAGAATCCGTTCGCATAACTCATCGATGCCGATCGGCGTCTGGCGCACCGGCATCCCCAGTTCGGCGGCAAGGCTAATGATGCTTTCCCTCGTGATTCCAGGCAGTATGGTGTCGGTGAGAGGCGGCGTCAGCAGGCCCTCGTCGTCGAGGAAGAACACGTTCATGCCTCCCATTTCCTCGATCAGACGGGAACCGCAGGCATTCAGAAACAGCACCTGTGCGCATCCTTTGGCCTTGGCCTCTGTAATGGTTTTGAGGCTGATGGCATAGTTCGCTACCGCTTTTACGTTGCCGGTGCCTCCGGGCGCCGCGCGGGAAGTGCGCTCCGCCACATAAACCGACACCGATCCGGGCGGTCTGCCCCCATCTCTAAAGTACTCTCCGGCGGGCAGCGCGATGATATAGAACATGAATTCATGGGCCGATCTCACGCCTATGCACGGCTCCGAGGCGATCATGGTGGGCCGCAGGTAGAGAGTGCCCGGCTCCGGAGGCACAAAGTTTCGCTCCACGGACACTAAAGCCTTAAGCGCTTCCACAAACAGCTCGGGCGGCACAGGCGGCATGTCCATTCGGATGGCGGATCTTACAAAGCGCTCGGCGTTGTCGCGCGGGCGAAAAAGCGCGATTCGACCGTCAGACCATCTGTGCGCTTTGAGGCCTTCGATAATTCCCTGGCCGTACTGGAATATCTCGGCGGCGGGATGAAGTTCCAGACTGCGCAGCGGTTCCACCCTCGGATTCTGCCATTCGCCATTCAGGAACTCGGTCACAAACCAATTGGGGGTGAAGGTTTTGCCGAACTCGATCCGCTTCGGATCGAGCGTGGGTCCAGCGCTTGGCCGCACAGTAACGTCAATGCTTGTCGTAATCATCAAAAGCTCTTTGCGAGCGGCATCCGCCACTCACTTCGATTGTCGCATTGGTCGTAGCGCGGCTGTAACGTCGGTTCCGCCGGAAGCGGCCTCGCGCCGCCCGGATTTACAGCGTTTCGCCGCTGCGAAGGCGCTGCACCCGATTCTCGAGAAGAGTAGAATGAAAGGCCAGGATTCCCGAAAAATCGCCTGTCCTCGCTGCCTCCGGATTCAAAGCGATGGCGACGAAGGGTGCGTGCGCCCGCGCCACGGACATAATCAAATCGCTGACCACGTTACGTTTGAGCTCGGCGAAAGGACTGGGGACGGAGGCATCTCCATACCATTCGCAGTTTAAAACCCCCAGACACGAAGTCCCGGCCCCATTCTTAAAGCCGATGGGGAAGACATATTCCGAATTGGGCTTCTCCGGAGCGTCGACGCCGACCTGGGTAAATTCCTTGTAGAGGTCGTGGAGGGGATCCGCCAGCGACAGTCGCACCAGTTCGTCGACCCACACGATGTTACCCGTTGTGACGCAATATCCCGCAAGGGAGGCTTGCAACGGAACGTTCATATCGAGTGTGCGTACTTTGCTCTCGCGCGTGCATCGTTCCTGGCGATCGTAGAGCTCTCCTTTATACCAGGTCGCGCTCGTCTGCAGAGCCGTCTGTTCCACATCGGCCGTTCGCCGATGAAGAATGATGACATTGATGATCCAGTCGTCCCACCGGGCGCTCGGAAACAGCGTCTGCACGGCGGCAATCAGCTGC
Organism: Terriglobia bacterium; assembly: GCA_963719785.1. GTDB lineage: Bacteria > Acidobacteriota > Terriglobia > Bryobacterales > Bryobacteraceae > BOG-234. The sequence continues at coordinate 905,425 of CAVRCX010000004.1, read as the reverse complement.
CCATTCAAGCGATGTAGCAGAACCCGTTCGTTTCCACCCATTACGGATTCATTCCAGCCCGATGCCGCAGCGGTCGAGCAAAAGCCTTGTCGTATTTCGGTAGATATCGCAATATTCCGGGGGTGGCTCGTAGATATCCCCGAATTGCGACTCCGAAGATCCCAGACAGGTGCCCTGGCAGAATCCTTCGAGCGCACACCCCTGGCACGCGCGCACGTTGCTGAAGGTGCGCATCACCACGGATGCGTACGCATCGCTTTGAAGGACCGACTCTAATTCCGAGATGTGGCCGTAATGGAGCGACATGGCCCTGCAGGGAAACAAGTCGCCGGTCGGCTCAATGGAGATCTGGTGCGAGGTGGCTGTGCAGGATGCGCCCGCGGGCCGCTGGATCTCGCTCTCGCGACGAAACTTGTGGGTCGAAATAATACGGTGAAACGGATCTACCCAGTCGCCGTGAATCAACACCTTATCGTGGAACCGCCGGTAGAGCCTCCACAGGTTCTCCGCCAGCGTGTCCGTACCGCTGCCGGAAATCTGGTGCAGATCGGTCTGCATCACGAGCGTGAGTTCCAGCTCTCTTACGCCCCAGTTCACCAGACGCTCGATGAAGCCTTCCATAGTGTCGAAGCGTGTGGCTCGGGAGACTACGCTGCTCACGCCGAACGGCGCGCCCCGCGACACCAGGTTCAGGATCCCGCGCTCGGTAGGCGCATAGCTGCCACGGCCGGATTTGAGAACTCGCAGGGCATCGTTCGCGGCTGGCGGACCGTCCAGGCTTACCATCGTCAGCACATTGTGTTCCCGAAACGCATCCGCGATCTCTTCCGTGATGAGGGAACCATTGGTGGTGATCGCCCACACAATCTCGCCCGTGTTAAAAGTACGCAACAGCCGGGAGACGACCGGCCAGTTGATTAATGGTTCACGCCCCAGAAACTTCACCGCGATCCGCTCGCGGCCGTTTCGTCTGGCCACGGCAAGAACCGCCCGAATGGCTGCCTCAGCCGATTCGAAGGAGATATTCTGATTCTGCGGCATCGCCGATCTCACCGGAGACCGTTGATCCGAGGCATCGGCGAAACAGTAGGAACAGGAGTAATTACAAGCGTTGCTGCTGCTGATCTGCAGCGCGCCGATGTAGCGGCCCGTGTGTAGTGAAGCGCGCCGCTCCTGCAGCATCGACCGGGTGGCATGGCGCTCTTCTTCCGGGTCCTCTACGACGAAATAAGAGTTCCAGAGAGCGGCCGCCCGGCTGGCGCCGATATGATTCGCCAGAACTCGGTAGTCAACCGGCTCCTGCATCGTCTCGAGGTACGACATCATGTCGCGGTCGATTATCGCTAAATTACCGAAAATCTGGTGATATGCCAACGGCTGTTCGCCGCCGGTACGATGGAAACGAATGTGCCGGGACCGAAAAACACGGTCGGGATAATTCTCAGGATTGGCGGGATGAACTTCAACTCCGGACGCTGTCTCCATGTTTACCTCGGTATTTTTACTTCAGAACCGGTGTGAATTGCCGCGCCGCGGGACCTGTCTCCGCAGCCCTCCGAAATCTGTTTTTTGATGATACCATCATATTCAAATGCCGACCTCCGCGGACCTGACGATTCAATACGGGTTTCCTCCTTCGCACGCGGACGACTCCGAGTTGGCGGAACTCCGGGAGGCGCTGGCCGATGGCCTGGATACGACTCCGCGAGTCGAGCGCGCGGGGGCGCCCGATACCAAGGACGGCGGTCTTACGATTGGCATCGCAATCGCCGGTTTGGCGCTCAACGCTATTAAGCTCGGCCTCGATCTTGTGAAGCAATGGGCCGATGCCCGGCCCAAATATACCGTCAAAATCGCTGTCGGCGATGCTACGGTCGAAGCGCGCAATCTCGATGAAGCGAACGTCACCCGCGTTCTGAAAGAACAATCGGGGCCCGTTCGGGTCCTCATCGAAAAGAGGTCCTGAAGTGGGTCGCAGGCGTGCCTTCGTAGTGTCCGCGGCCTCGAATTTAAAAGGCGGCGAAGCCGACGTGAGAGCGGTTCACGCCGCATTGTGCGATCCGATTCTGGGCGAATGCAATCCAAATTCGAGCTTCGCGCGGGCCGGATACACCTCGGCGGCCGATTTTGTCAAAGACTTCAACGAATTTCTCAAGGACCACAAGAACGAGGACCAGCTCATATTCTATTTTTCCGGTCATGGCCGGAAAGTACAGGACGAATACTGCCTTCAGATTGGAGCGGATGAGGACGAATTACATGCATTCTCGGAGATTCGCAGCAAGCTGAAGATCAAGTCGGTGGTGCGCGCCATCCTGATTATCGATGCCTGCTTCAGCGGGATGGCCGCCAAGAGCGACGAGGACAGCAATCTCGAGCCCGGGTATCTGCCCCGCGGAATCGTCGTTCTCACATCGTCTTCCGCTTATCAGCCGAGCTACGAGAATAAGACCAACGGACAGTATTCCAGCGTTTTCACGCATCTTCTGGTCGAAGCGATTGAGACCGGGCTGGGCGGAAGGAAGACGGAAACCGGCCACATCTCCGTCGAAGACGTGCAAAAGTTCGTCGAAGTCCAGTTGCGCGACCGGCCTGAGCTCAAGGCTTATGGCCAGCACCCGAAACGGGCCGTTCTGTCGGGCGAAGCCGATATCTGGATTGCCCGCAATAAGTCCGGCACGACATCTCAGGCTCCAGGAGTTTCTTCGCGGCCTACGTCCGTGAGCGCTTACCTCGAGCGCCTCAAGGAGAGGATGTCCAAGCTGCCGGTTATCTGGACCGAAGCAAATTCCAATCTGAAACTGTCGATCGACGATGCGTATACCCCGCTGCGAATCGCCAATCCGCAGCGCTTGTTTGTACCCGAGGCTGGTACCCGCAAGGGCGATACCAGCGAAAGCCTCGATACCGGCGCTCTGGAGGAGATCTTTTCGCGGGCGGGGGAATATGGCCGGCGAGCCGTCATGCTTCTCGGTGAACCGGGCGCGGGCAAGAGCACTGCGGCCCGCAAGCTGGCCTGGCTGCTCGCCAGCGGGACGCGGGCGCCACAGGATCTGGGCTTCGACGAAAAGACGATACCGATCGTCATCCGCCTCGCCGACTTCGAATCGGGTGACGACATCCGCAAGCTGCTGGAGCGGCAGACCGGCGCGCGCGTAGCCGCTCCGGAGTTTCAAAGCCCCTGGCCCGATCTGCTTCGCGAAAACAGGCGGCTCTGGGTTATGGATGGGCTGGACGAGATTGCCGACCCGCGCAACCGAAGCGACGCCTTCACGCAGATCCGCAGCACGCTCGAGGATCTGCCTCGCGATTACGTGCTGGTCACTTGCCGCGAAAACGCGTGGTCGTCCGAGTTTGGCCGCGATGACGAATTTCTCATTGCCAGGGTGCTCCCGCTGTCGCCGCCGCAGATTCAGGACTACGTCCGAAGATGGCATCGGGCCGTCTTCACCAGCTACTTTGGACTGCGGCCGGAGTCGCTGAGCAGGGCGGAAACCGTTTCCGAATCGTTGCTGTCAATCCTTCAGGGAGATGGATTTTCCACTCCCACCATGCAGTCTTTGTGCAGGAATCCGCTGCTCCTTTCGGTGCTGTGCGTGGTCCACTACCGGGAGGGAAACGATTTGCCGAGGCGGCGGGCGGAGTTGTACGAGCGGTGCGTTACGGCGCTGCTCCGCTCGCGCCCGTCGCCTACGGGCTGCGACCTGGACCGGTTTGTTTCATGCGCCAGAAAAGCGTTAGGCAGCCTCGCCTTCAATCTTCATGCGAACGAGAAACGTTCCATCGATGGCGGCGACGCGGCAAAGTTATGCGGACCTGCCCTCCTCAGTTGCGGATTACCCCTGGACGGCTGGGCCTTCGTTCACATCCTGCACGAGGCGTGCGGAATACTCTGCGCCACCGGTGGCGGCCAATATGGCTTCCTGCACCTTACATTTCAGGAATACTTTGCCACTCAGTACATTCTCGACGCAGATAACGCCGAGCTGATTGCCGGCCATCTGGGAAACAGCTGGTGGAACGAAGTAATCCTGCTGACGGTTTCAAAAGCAAGCAGTGCGTTCATCGATCGTTTTCTTCGCAGCGTTCTCGAGAGCCCGCACCTCGAATCCTCGATGGACGCGCTGCAGGCCTGCGCGGAGCAGATCGGCGAGGTGGGTGGCGATCCCTACGGACCGATCCGGGCAGCTCTCGGGGCGCCATCGACTCCGGCGGAAAGTAAGCTCCTTCTGCTGCGTTCCTTTGGGAACAAGCCAAACGCGGGCATCGCGAAAATCTGCACCGAGCTGGTTTGGCAGGGGCAAACCGCCGTTGCCGAGTTCGCGCGGGAAATCATTCAAAAAGAAACCGCCGAATACAGCCTCGAGCAGGCGCTTCGAGAGGTAAGCGAGTCCGAAAACGGCGCGGATCGGGCACTGGCAAGCTGGGCATTGCGCCGCTTCAGGAGCAGCTCAGACCCTGCACGCTGGCGTTCACTGCTGAAAGACCCCGATTACCGGGTGCGTGGCGTCGCCGCGGAGACAGTTGGATCTATGGGGGACGATGGCTTGCCCGCCGCCGAACGACTTCTGGAGATGGTCCAGGAAGACGAGAATTTCGAGGTTCGCGCGGCGGCCAGAAACGCCGTGATCAGCCTGGGTGTGGAACGCATTGAAGGCGCGTCGGCCGTACTGCAGCGCTTTTCCGAAACCCATGGCGATCCGAATCCGGCTGTGTCGACTCCCTGCCGCATACATATCGACGCCCGGACGCGCATCACCCTGGTCGCTCTGCCGGGGGGGCGCTTTGCCATGGGATCTTCGACCGCGGAAGACGAACAACCCATCCGCGATATCGGCGTCGAGCCTTTTTGGATGGGCCGATATCCCGTCACCAATGAGGAGTATCAGCGTTTCCTGGCGGAAACGCCTGCTTATCGAAAGCCCTTTTACTGGGACGATCGGCGGTTTAATCAACCGGATCAACCAGTGGTGGGCGTTACCTGGCATGACGCGCAGGCATTTTGCAAGTGGGCGGGGTTCCGCTTGCCAACCGAAATTGAGTGGGAGTACGCCTGCCGGGCGGGTTCCACAACCCAGTACTGCTTTGGGGATCGGGAAGAGGACGTCCTCGAATATGCCTGGATCGACAGGAACTCGGAGGAGCGGACCCATCGCGTCGGCACCAGGAAGGCCAACCAGTGGTCGCTGTACGATATGCACGGCAACGTCTGGGAATGGTGCGCCGACCGTTATTCGTATCGGTACTCCGAAACGCCTGGGGAACCGGCCTCGCAGACCGGTGAGCTCCGTGTGCTGCGCGGCGGAACTTTCTTTTACGGGCCGTCCTATTGCCGATCCGCGCGCCGGGAGAAGAATTTTCCCGAACGGAGAAGCTATGATTTCGGCTTCCGCGTGGCTTGCGATCGTGTTCCGGCAACTGATTGAATGTGTCGAGGTAGCGCAACGCCCCGGATCGTTATCGTCGGAGCCGGAATTGCCGGGCTCACTCTGGCCGCGGCCTGCCGGCGCCTGGGGCTGGATGCAATTGTTCTCGAAAAGTCGCCCGAAGTCAGGGGAATGGGCGGCGGCCTGGTGCTGTACCCAAACGGTGTCAGAATTCTCGATCTGCTGGATCTGGGACCCTGGACGAGGTCCAAGGATGCGGGCGTTTCCGGTTATTTCGCCCGCGGATCCGAGAACGATTTGTTGCTCGAAGATTCTTACGACCGGTTCAATTCCGATATGGGAAAACCGATCGTTCCCGTGTTGCGTTCGGAACTCCTGACGGCGCTCAAGAGCGGGACTCCAGCGTCCTGGCTGCGCTTCGGCGTCGACGCGGCGGATTTGCGGGAAGGAGACGAGACGGCAAGCATCATTGCGGCGGACGGAGAGCAATTTACCGGCGACCTGGTCGTACTGGCGGACGGAATCGGTTCCGGTTTAGCCAAAACCGTGACGCGCCGATGCCTTGGTTACACCGGCCTCGCCTTTTGGGGTGGCGTCCTTACAGGCGCGGATCGCGTGCCTCTTCCTCCACATGCCATGCAGTGGTGGTTCGGCACGGGGCGGACTTGTTGTGTCTGGCCGCTCGCGGGTTGCCGGCAGTGGTGGTACGTGATGACGCGCATCGACAGTTCTGAAGTTCATCGCGGGCCGGACAAATTGGCGCAGGTTCGCCGGCTCTGCTCGGGTTGGGATCGGGAGATCGAAGAATTTCTCGCATGCGAGCAGACGCCGCACAACTTTGCCATGCCCGTTTGGGAAGTCGCCCCAGCCGACGCCTGGCACCGGGGCCGCGTGGTTATGATTGGCGATGCGGCGCATGCCATTGGACCTACGACGGGTCAAGGTGCAAATCTGGCGATTGAAGACGCCTTCGCCCTGGCGTGTTGTATCGCGGCGCATCGGAACGACATCGGGCACGCCTTACGGCGTTACGAGGCAATTCGCAGGCCCTCGGTCGAGTATGTGCGGGAATATGAGCGAACAACTTCCGCTGTCAGGGTGAGTTCCGATCCGGCGGTGATCGCAGCGCGGGAGCGCACGATTCGCACTGGTTCTGTGGACGAATTGCTGTCGCGCATTCGACCCGTTTCGTCGCCCGCGGCGTTCCATGCCGTGCCTGAATACGCCATGCTCGGGCTCGCGTGCCAGCAGGGTATGCCTGAAAATGGGATAACATAGTTAAGAATCCTGGAGGGAATATGCAATTCACATCGATTCACGATCTGCCAGCGAAGAAGAGCGCAACAGGAGGGTCGACTCCGACTCCGCGGTAGGTTCTCCGGCAGTGGGTTCTCCCGCAGTGGGCTCTCCGGCCGTAGGCTCCCCCGCAGTGGTTTCCCCGGCAATTGAATCGCCCACCGGTATCGTTTACGAGACCTAAGGCCAGCGGGCGGAATGGACGAGCCGAAAGTTGGGCTGATGCGGCTTGGCGTGGTTGGTGGACTCGGCCAGATGGCTTCTCCCATGGCCCGGCACTGGACCCGCACCGGTGCTGCACAGGCTATTCGCGTCCATGATCGGGGAAACCCGGGGCGGCAACAGCAGCGCGAAGCATGGAAGCAGCATGGCGCTGCGCTCACGGGAAGCCTGGCTGAACTAGCGGGCGCGGGCGACCTTGATGGCGTTGTAGTCTGCTGCGGCAAGAACGGCGACGACCTGCAAATCATTGGAGAGTTGGCGAACCGTCTGGGTGTTCAGGAGGGTCGCAAGTTCATTTGCCACGCTTCAACAGTGGGAACAAGCTTTGTTCGAGCGGCGGCGCAATACTGTCACTCCGCGGGAGTCGACTATGTAAACTACCCGTTGACCGGAGGTCCGATCGGCGCAGAGAAGGGCACCATGCTCATCCTGGCCAGCGGGCCCCCGGAGCTGTTCACCCGGCTTGAGGCGGCATTGAAGTCTTTGGGTACGCCGCGATACTTTGGTGAGCGCCTGACGGCCGCAGCAGAAGTAAAGTTCATTGGACACATGATGGTGTTTAACGGACTGATGGGTGTCTGTTCCGCGGCTGCCGCCTACGCGGAATGTTTTCAGGGCGGCCAGGTGGGTGGACCGGAGCAGGCGGCATTTTTCGATTTCATCAACGGGGGGGCCGGAGGCACGAGGCAATGGGACCTTATTCTCAGCGCGGGAATTCGTAATGACGTGTGGGATTCCCCGTTTGCCGCCCGCTTTGGCGCCGTCGATGCAATTTACACGGCCGACCTCTGTATTGAAACCGGATTGTCTCGCGTCACCGTGGACTCGTTAGTTCGCGTCTGCTGGGCATTTTCCTACCTTCTCAATCGAATCGGGGAGAGCCTGGCGACCCACGCCATTGTGCGTGAGTTCGTTCAGCAAAAGGCAGCGCAACTGGACGCGTTCATAGATGAGCGATTCAATTCCGCCGATTCACCTCGGGAGGCTCTGGAACGCTGTGTTGCTTCACTTCCGGACGACGTTCGAAACAGCGTCCAGCTCAGGGTTGAGGCCGGAGATTTCGCCCATTAAGTCAGAAGAGCAGGACGGCCATAGCTCCATCGGTTTCGAGGGTGTCTCCGGTGGCGTTGGCCAGGCTGGTGGGGACGTCCGGTCGGTTGACTAGAGGCCAGCGACCTTACCATTCCGGTGAAGAGCAGATCGTTGACTACTTTGGCGCGTTCCTTGTCGATGGAGGAGTCGACGCGATGGATGAACGTGCGGTCGCGATCGGAGAAGTTGATGCCGATGTCGTGAGTCGCGGAGCAGACCCAGACCGGTTTGCCGGCGAAGGTTTCGGGACGGCGGAAGATGCGCAGATGGTGGCGGCGGGCGAAGGTGTTGTTGCCTTTCTGGAAGGCCATGTCGGGAGGCTGGCCGTCGAGCAGCAGGATGGACATGGGCCCTTCTTTATAGCCTCGATCTTCGATAAGGGCGCGGGCGGTTTCGAGTTTCGATTTGCCGTTCAGCCTTTCGGGCGAGGACCAGCCTGCCTTTTCGAAGGCGGCGCGCAGATCCGCTTCGGTGCCGATGAACATGAGGTTGGTCATGTCGGAGGGCCTGGGCGGCTTCTCGGCGGCGGTACGGAAGGGCTGGCGATTGACCAGATCGGGCAGCGCCGATTGGTTGGGAAACGGCAGCAGCTTTGCTTCAGGACCCTGGGTGGGTCCGCGCCAGTCGAGGGGCTGGGTGAGGCGCAGAGTCATCTCGGCGCCGGGGTCGTAATCGATGTTGGGATTGGCGTCTTCGATTTTCAGACCTTGCTTCACTCCCTGGATGAGTCCGGCCAGACCGGCGAACCGGTCGCTCGCTTGCAGCTTCGAAATGCCCTGATCGAGCTGGGAGCTGTAGGTCTTCGCGACGTCGATGCCGTTGATGACACCGTCGCCGTCGACGGTTTCGCGTGCGTTGTCGAGGGCTCCGACTATGGCCGCGAGATTGGTTTTCCATGTACCTGGCTCCGATCTGGGTGAAGACGAGTTGCAGCTGGGCTCTGTCCTTATCGTTAGCGGCTTTAGCCAGCTTCACCGAGCCGGTGAGCTGCGCGCCCATGGGGAGAACGATTCTTCCGTCGATGGCGGCGGGCGAGATTACGACCGCGTGGATCAGGGTTTGCGGGGTGGTCGGCTTCGCTGGCTACTTTGTCGGTCAGGCGGATGCCGAATTCGGTCCCGGCCGGGATTTGCGCGGCTTGTATAGCCAGCGGCAGAAGACAGACCGCCAGTCTCATTTTGCTTTCAACTCCGCTACGGGTCCGGTTATGTCTTCGATGTGGAGGACGATGTCTTTGCGCTTGAGGACCGCAGTCTTCGGGCGCGTCGAAGCGGAAGCCTACCATGCGATCGATGGAGTCGTGCCCTTTCAATTCGTCGCGCGCTTTGAGGGGCGGGTTGTATTGTTCGCCGAGGTCGGGATAGTTGCGAAAGACGTTGGCGAGGTCGGCGGCGGCAAGGACATTGCCCTGGAGGACGGAGTCGTCGGGCTCGTCGATGTTGGCCTCTACGGAACGAACGATCATGGGGAGGTCCGCATCGTTCCTGAGATTGAAGTCGACGACGACCACCATTTCGTTTTCATCGACCTTTTGGGCGCGCACTTTGCCGATTTTTCCGACTGGTTCGAGGTGGTTGCCTTTGGTGGCGACAAAGCCTCGCCAGACGAGGAAGGCGATCAGGACTATGGTGACGGCGAAGCCTATTTTGAAGGGGTTACTCATGATCCCGATTCCGGAATGGACAGACGGAAGCGTCTGTCCCACGTCATAATTGGCCGACTATGTGGAGCATTTCTTTTATGCATTCATTAGCTTTCTCTATTAACGTGGCGTCGGAGACGTGGGTTTCAAGGCCGATCTGGCCCTTGTAATTATCCTTCTCGAGGGCTTCGAGGATGGCTTTCCAGTTGAGCTTTTCGGGTCCGTCTTCGAGGAGGCTCTGGGTCTTGAACTGGGTGTTGAGAAGGCGTCCTTTGGGGATCTGCCGGTAGCCATCGGGCCAGGGAACTTCGTGGAGCGGCATGGCATCCTGCGGGTCCCAGTTGAGGCCGATGGCCGGCGAGGGGAGTAATTCGAGAATGGCTTTGGCTTCGGCCGAAGTGCCGATGTTCTGGTTGGCTCCATTCTGTATCAGGAGGCGCACGCGGGCCTTCTCGGCCATGGGAATCAGCTCTTCGAACGTCTTGACGATGAGTGGGTAGACGGATTCTGGATTGGCGGCGCGGGTTCCGGTGAAGATGCGCACCTTGTCGACGCCGAAGATGTTGGCGGCCATGAGGGCGCTCGAGAGGTCTTCTTTGCGGCGCTCCCACCGTTTCTGATCCTGCGGCGTGATGGCGGGCGCGGTGCCGGGCCAGGTGAACTTGAGCAGGCTGGAATCGAGGAACGAAACCTTGAGTTTGGCGGCGGCGAGTTCGGTCGCCCAGCGCTTGAGCTCCGGCTCGGTTAAGAAGGCGAACTCCTTTTTGGTCTCCGGGACATTGCGGAGTTCGACCCATTGCAGGCCGTATTGCTGGGCGAAGGCGATGGCATCGGCCTGGGTGTGGGCGACGGCGTCGGTGATGGCGCTGATGCTGGCTTTCGTGATGTGGGATTTGAAAGCGGGCAGGCGTGGGGCGCCGAGGAGAGCCGCCGAGCCGGCGAGCAATGCGCGTCGGGAAAGCATTACTGAGATGATATCTCCAGACAAATGGACGCGCACAACTATGGGTTGCTGGCCTATGTCTGTTGATCGAGGCCGATGCCGGGCCGGGGATATTGCACGGGCTTACCGGGGTGATCGCGGAGCATCGGGGCGATATCGAAACGGTTTCGATTCTGGAAGAGAACGCGGCGGGGGCGCACGTGTACTTCGAGGTGACGACGCAGGCTTTGGATCCGATTCTCGAAGGATTGCGCGCTTTGCCGATTGTGCGGCGGGTGGATCTGGTGCAGAGCATGGACCAGATTTACGGGAAGCGGATCATTATTATGGGCGGCGGGGCGCAGGTGGCGCAGGTGGCGATCGGGGCGATTGTGGAGGCGGACCGGCATAATATCCGGGGCGAGCATATCTCGGTGGATACGATTCCGCTGGTGGGGGAACAGGCGCTGGCGGATGCGGTACGCGCGGTGCCGCGGCTGCCTCGGGCGCGGGCTCTGGTGCTGGCGGGGGCGCTGATGGGCGGCGAGATCGAGACGGCGGTGCGGGAGGTGCGGGCCGTGGGGCTGCTGGTGATCAGCCTGAATATGGCGGGGAGCGTGCCGGAGGCGGCGGATCTGGTGGTGACGGATCCGGTGCAGGCGGGGGTGATGGCGGTGATGGCGGTGGCGGATACGGCTAAGTTCACGGTGGAGCGGTTGAAGCGGCGTGTGTTCTGAGGAATGAACAGCCGGAAGCGCTTGTTCTACATGACGCAGCTTTCCTGGGGTGGGTTGGGCCATCGGGTTGGTTAGTGGGTTTTCATGGGTTTTCAGGCGGCTTTTTTGATTGGCCTGGGCGGTTTTGAGAGCTCTCTCGCCTCTTTCAGCTGGCGATTTCGGTCCACAAGAAAGTTGAGTTCTGTCGCTGAAAAAGCAAAGCCATTTTTTGCGGGGTCGAAGGTCTCTCGTTTGCTTTCAGCGAGTTGGTGAAGGAGTTGGGCTTCTTCGAGATCCGTTTCGTGCAGGGCTTTGCGTTCGGCCTGGAGGCGGCGGAGCTCGGCCATGTTTTTTTCGAGGCTGCGATTGGTGCGTGCCGTGTAGGTAGTGAGGAGCAGGATCTCTTTGGCGCTGCGCATAAAGGTGGTTGCTTCGCTGAGCGCTACGTCGGCCTGGGGGGCGCCGGAATCGATCTGATTTTTCGGGTAGGTGTGGCCGAGGGCGAAGATGCCGTCCTCGATCGAGTGGATGCGGTTGAGGCGCCAGTGGTCGTGGGTGATGAGATTGGCGATCTGGAGTTCGAGGGGGCCGTCGGGATTTAGGCGGGCGAGGATGGGGTTGCAGAAATCGTCATGTTCGCGGCGGTTATCGTCGGTCATGATGGTGACCTGGCCGGTCAGGCCGTGACGGAGGCCGTTGAGGCGTACTCGCTGTTTGCCTTCTTCGGTGCGGGGTCCGGTCGATTTCAGGGCATTGGTTTCGTTGGCGCGCTGCTGGCGGTCGGAGAGAAGTTGATGCAGCTTCTCCAGATTTTTCTTGTCTTTTTCTAGTCTGCGTTGATCTCTGAGCTCTTTGTTGAACGACATTGTGGTTCTCCTCGGCCTCAGAAGTAGCATGGGGGGCTGAGGATCATAGAGCTGAGATCGGTATGTGGTTGAAAACAGTATGGAAGATTTCGGTTATAATATACTTGGCGTCCCTAGCATGGTACGCTTGGGGTGGCGTGACAAGCCGGTCGCTTTTTTCATTAGAGCAACGAGTTGTGGGCGGGGCATGTAGACACGGCGCCGCTCAGCAGGGTCATATAGCAGAAATCAGTCCTGTACCAAGTCCCGAACGTATCTCGATACCAGCAACGTCCAGCCGCCATTACGCCACCTTGGTGGGTAGTTATAAACGCAATAGCTTCACGCGAAGGCTTGGACGATTGGGATGTGATGGTTGTGTAGTTAAAGCTAGGGGAGGTGGTATCTCCGTTCCCGATATTCGGGATGACGAACATATCCATGAGTTTCGATGGATGGATAAGGGGGGACTTGGAGAAGAACTTATCAACTGCCGTGCTGGTTCCCGGCCCGAACCAAATGCCCGCATCAGTATCAACGTTCAGGGCAATGGACTTTCCCCAGTTAAGCGTCTGAATGTTGAACTCTATGGGCTTTCCATAAGAAATGGTCACTTGCCCAATATTCCGAATAGTGAGATAAGGCCGCTGGCCAGAAATCGATTGTCTGAGGGTGGCGTCTGCCGTCTTTGCGGCGGATTCTGCGGCTATTGCGCCCCTCTTGGCGGCATCGGCGCTCTTCTGGATTTCAGGAGTTTGTCTTTGTATTTCACTGAGAACGCCTCGATTGAGGAAGGCAAGCCAAAGGGCAGTTCCGACCGCCGCAGTCTCAAGGAGATTCTTAAGTCGTGGTCCCCATTTCCTCTTGCTTTGGGATTCGTAATATTCGCGTACGGCTGGGGGAAGGTCAAGGAGAGTATTGACGGTAACCCTATTGGCTTCTGGATCTGCCTGTTGGTGGCCGGGTTTGCGCTCTTGGCTTATAGCATTTATATCTCTACGGATTCCTGCGAGAGTGTTCGCGGCATTTCGCAGGAATCTTCGAACTTCACTCTCCGTCAATTGGGATTTTCTTCGGGTGTGTCGGCGATTCTGTGTAAACGTGTCGCCGGTTGATTTGCTTTTCGGGTTTCGGTCGAAGAGAATTGCCTCTTAGCTCATCCCGCCGGAGCCGCCCGTCGCGATTTCCATCCTGCCAGAACGGCGCGGAGCGCGCAAGGGCGCGCCGCTTTCGGCGCGGCGCCAGCGGACCCTTGCGCGCGAGCACCGTTCTGGTATTTACTGCCATGCCGACGGGCGGCTCGGCGGGTGAGCGGCTCATCCTGCTGGTGGGCTTTGAGCGGTTTTGCGTTACTGCCGAACGCCGGCCTCCCGGATCCGGTCGCCGCATACCGTGTCCAGAAAGTTCAGCATTTGCTTCCAATGCTGCACCGTCTCCCACTTCGCTACAGCCTTCGTCAGCGCCAGGTACAACAGCTTGAAAGCCGCCTCCTCGGTCGGAAAGGAGCCTCGCGTCTTGATGATCCTGCGCAGACTCATATGCAGCGATTCCACCGCATTGGTGGTATAGACCACCTTGCGTACTTCCTCGGGAAAAGCAAAGAACGGGATTACCCGCTCCCAGTTGTCGCGCCACAGCCTCGCAATGGCCGGATACTTCGGCCACTTCGATTCGAACTCGCTCAACTGCCGTTCCGCTTCATCTGCCGTGGCCGCTTTATAGATCGGCTTCAAATCGCCGATCAGTTTCCGGCGGTCCTGCCACGACACGTAATTCAGGCTGGCCCGTACCATGTGCACGATACAGAGCTGCACCTGCGCCTTCGGATAGATGGATTCTATGGCCTGCGGAAAGCCTTTCAGCCCGTCCACGCACACCAGGTAGATATCGCGCACCCCGCGGTTGCGCAGTTCCGTCAGGACGTTCAGCCAGAATTTCGCGCCTTCAGTGGCCGACGTCCACAAGCCCAAAACATCCTTCCGGCCTTCCAGATTAATGCCCACCGCGACGTAAACGGCTCGGTTTTCCACCCGGCCTTCGTGCCGCATCTTCACGTACAGCGCGTCTAGAAACACAATGCCGTAGAACGGCTCCAGCGGCCGGTTCTGCCACGTCCGCGCCTGCTCCATCACAGCGTCCGTCACTTCGCTGATCAGGCTCGGGCTCACCTCCACCTGGTACATCTCTTCCAGATGACCCTGGATGTCGCGCGTGCTCATCCCACGCGCGTACATCGACAGGATCTTGTCGTCAAAACCCGTCCAGCGCGTCTGGTTCTTCTTGATCAGCTGCGGCTCGAACTGGCCGTTGCGGTCCCGCGGCGTCTCCACTTTCACTTCGCCGAAATCGCCTTTCAACGTCTTCCGTGTGACACCGTTCCGGCTGTTGCCGCTGTTGTTGCCGGCCGGATCGTGTTTGGAATATCCCAGATGCCGGGTCATTTCACTCTGCATCGCGCGCTCCAACACGGCCTTCGTGATCTGCTTCAGCAGTCCGTTGACGTCCTCCGGTTTTCGCCCCTGCTTTAACCACTCATCGATCAGTTCGTCGCTGATCGGCTTGTCCTGTGTCTGCCTTTTCATTGCGTTCTCCTTTATTTTGCCGGAGAACGTTTACACAGAATTCAGCACACCCTCTTTTCTTCCTTCCCGCTGCTTTCGGATTTCCCGCCCGTGGCGATGCCTCTTTCGACTCTCTCACTAACTCATCTAACTCAGCCTTTGGGACGGCAAGGAGCTTCTTCATGCCGCGTTTGAACACGGCGAACTCTGGGCTTCTTTCGAATCTATCTCTACTGAAGACGCGGTGCGCTTCCCGCGTCCCTGTCTTTTTGTCGGGAAGCCCGTCAGCCATGCTGTTCCACCAGAGTCTTTCCGGTAAGCTCTGCATAAGTGAGGCGCTTGCCGATGATCTGACGCATCCCGTAAACAAAGCGGTGCATGTCGTCCATATTGCGATTGTTGAATCGGAATGCCTGTTCATCAAGATACGACTTCAGGTGAAACGGTTCGACCGAAATGTAAGTGCCACCCAAGGTCCGCTTGAGGCACGACCAGAAGTTCTCCATGCCATTCGTGTGGACCGCCCCTTGAGCGTACGAGATAGCGTGGTCGATTACCTTGTGGGCAAATTCGTCGTTGATGAACGCATACGATTGCAGGGCGTCCGTGTACAGCGCCGATCCCAGCTCAACGTTCTCTCGAAGTTCCGCCTCGACAGCATGACGCTTGCGATTCGACAGCACCTTTGTCCGTACCGTGCCGCCGCGTTCAAGAATGCCCATCACAATCGTTTTGTCGCCCTTCTGGCCGTTCTGTTGAGAGCGCCGCTTACGGTCCTTGTGCATATTGCGCACCTTGCCGCCGATGAACGTTTCGTCCGCTTCAACTTCGCCAGCAAGTTTATTGAAGGTCTTTCCCTCCATCGCGCGCCGGATGCGGTGGAGCATGAACCATGCAGACTTCTGAGTGACGCCCAGCGCCCGGTGGAGTTCCCAGGACGAAATACCGTTCTTGCTGTTCAGGAGCATCCACGTCGCCGGAAGCCACTTCTCAAGCGCAATTGGCGAATCCTCAAAGATGGTTCCGGTCTTAAGGGAGAACGTGGGGCTGGCGTGCTTCGCGTAGCACTTCCA
Source organism: Terriglobia bacterium (assembly GCA_963719785.1). Taxonomy (GTDB): domain Bacteria; phylum Acidobacteriota; class Terriglobia; order Bryobacterales; family Bryobacteraceae; genus BOG-234. Next base: position 889,669 of record CAVRCX010000004.1, on the reverse strand, counting down.
TACGCGGCGTTTCTCAAGCCAAGTGACTTTTTCCGCTCCGCAAGTCGGACATTTCACCTTCCCGTCCGACCATCGCAGAGCCATCATAAGTTCTTTGCAATGTTCAAAATCCGCGAAGTAAAGGATCGCATCTCGGAGGGTAGCTGTGTCGCTCATGTTTTAGAGTATGCGCCTTTCCGTTTGGGATGTCAAATATATTATGACCAAGATTTCTGTGACCCGAATAGGAGGACAGATCGGAAATCTGTCCCACCGTTGCTATTTCACGGGGAGATATTCGGGGCCTCCGTTGTCGGGGATGCCGACTTCGTTCACGTTGAGGAGCGCGGCGTAGGTGGCGTAGGTTCCGATCAGCGTGGTGAGGTCGACCAGATTCTTCTCGCCCAGCAGGGTGAGGGTTTTCTGGTAGGTGGCGCCAGTGACCTTTCGATTGCGCAGGAGCTCGGTCGCGAATTCGTAGACGGCGGTTTCATCGGGCTTCATGGAGGCGGGGCGTTTGCCCTGGCGCAGGTCGGCAAGTAAAGCGGCGGAGACTCCTTCGGTGCGGGCGATGGGGTAGTGCATGAACCACTCGAACTGGGTGGACCATTCGCGTGCGGTGACGAGGATCGCCAGTTCGACGAGCGGGCGGGGCAAGGCCGTGTTGTGGCGGAAATAGTCATAGAGGCTCATGAGGCCTTGCGACATCTCGGGGCTGCGCAGCATGGGATTGAAGGGGCCGGTGAGGCCGGAGCGCGTTTCTTTGATCATGCGTTCGGCGAGGACGCGTTGGTCTCCGGTGGTGTCTTCGAGTTTGAGTTGAGGGAGGCGGGGTTGCTGGGCCTGGACGCAAACGGCCAGGAATGCGATGAGGAGGGGGGCGAGAAATTTCATGGAAGTAGTCCGACACACAAGGATACTTTATTTCGGTGGAGGCGCTCACCCGATTCCTGATGCCAGCTTCGCGCCCGTCGAGGATTAATACAGGACGCCGATTGCACCGTCAGGACCGGCGGGAATGGTCGAGGAGGCCGCGGCCTGGTTCCCAATCGGCCAGCTGTTCCACATTGTTGATCGTGGAGGCATGCGGGACCGTTCGGTCCCGATGAACAGGCGGTAGCGCCTGTTCCACATGCTACTTTGACCAGGCGCGGATTCGGTCTACGGCTTTCATCAGGTTGTCGTAGGAGTTGGCGTAGCTGAAGCGGATGTAGCCGTCGCCGAATTTGCCGAAACCGGCTCCGTTCAGACAGGCTACTCCGGCTTCATTGAGGATGGCGTCGGCAATATCCTTCGAGCTTCGGCCCAGCGCCTTGACGTTGGCGAAGGCGTAGAAGGCTCCTCCCGGCATGTTGCAGCGCCAGTTGGGAATATCATTTAATCCCGCGCAGAAAGCGGCGCGGCGGCGGGCGAATTCCTTGACCATGGCTTCTACCGGCTCCTGCGAACCGCGCAGGGCGGCGACTCCCGCCTTCTGCGTAAACGTCGCGGTACAGGAGGTGGAATTGGCCATCAACTTATTTACCGCGTCGACCAGGTATTCGGGCATCACTCCGTAGCCCAGGCGCCAGCCGGTCATGGCGTAGGTCTTGGAGAATCCATCGAGGATGATGGTCTTCTCCTGCATGCCCGGCATAGAGGCGATCGATACAGGCTTTTCGCCAGTGTAGACGATGCGCGAATAAATTTCGTCGGAGAGAACCACCACATTGCGATCGCGCAGGAGGTCGGCTATGGCCGCTATGTCGGCGGGCGGGATCAGGCCTCCGGTGGGATTGTGCGGCGAGTTGAGGATCACCATTTTGGTGCGATCCGACAGGCTGTCGCGAAAGACGTTGAGGTCGAAGGAGAAGCCGTTTTCCTCGACCAGCGGGATGGGCACGGGCTTGCCTCCCATGACTCCGATCATCGACTCATACATGGGGAAGCCGGGGTTGGGGTAGATGACTTCGTCGCCGGGTTCTATCAGCGCCATGATGGGGAAAAAGATGATGGGCTTGCCGCCTGGAGTGACGCAGACATTGCGGGCAGTGACCGCGATGCCGCGTGTGGCGGAGACGTATTCGGCGATGGCTTCGCGCAGCTCAGGTAAACCCTGGGTGGGGCCGTAATGGGTGAAGCCGGCGTCGAGCGCGCGTTTGGCTTCGTCGATTACATGGCTGGGAGTGTCGAAATCGGGCTCGCCGATCTCGAGGTGAATGATGTCGCGGCCCTGAGCTTCGAGAGCACGGGCGCGCACAAGAACGTCAAAGGCGGATTCGGTGAGAATCCGCTGCATACGGTCGGCAAGTTTCATAGTTTTCGGAAAACGGGGACACCTTCCCGATTTTCTGTTTCGACGACAGGGTCACCGATTGATACGCGATCGCCATCCACGCGAGCGGTTACTCTGCCGCCGGAATCGAGAACTACGATTATCACCTGGTAGGGTACGTCGGCGGCGAAACGTTCGGGTGCGAGGTGGACGATGGTTTCTGTGTAGACGGTTCCGGTTTGCATTTGGTCAGGCGCGCTCCAGGATGGTTACTACGCAGGAGGCTCCGCTTCCTCCGAGGTTCTGGGCAAGGCCGAGGCCGTGGCGCGGGAGTTGGCGATCGCCCGCTTCGCAGCGGAGTTGCTGGACTACATCGCAGATTTGCGCCACTCCTGTCGCGCCGACGGGATGGCCTTTCGATTTCAGACCTCCGCTGGCGTTGATGGGCAGGGCTCCCGTGCGGCGGGTTCCGCCTTCGAAGCTGAAGAAGCCTCCGCGGCCGCGTTCGACGAAGCCCAGGTCTTCCATGGCCACGATTTCGGCGATGGTGAAACAGTCGTGCAATTCGGCGAATTCGATGTCTTTCGGGGCGATTTCAGCCATTTCGTAAGCCTTTTGCCCGGCTCCGCGTACGGCGGGGAAGGTGGTGATGTCGGGCTTACGGTCGAGCGCGACGAAGTCGGAGGCCTGGGCGATGCCCCTGACCTTCACCGGCTTGTCGGTAAATTCGCGGGCGCGGTCGGCGGCGCAGATTACTACGGCGGCGGCTCCATCGCTGATGAGGGAGCAATCGTAGAGGTTGAGCGGTTCGGCGATGGGGCGGGCGTTCATGGCCTGTTCGAGGGTGATTACTTTGCGCATCTGGGCGTCGGGATTGAGGGCGCCATTTTCGTGGTTCTTGACGGCGACGGCGGAGAGGTGCTCGCGCTTGGTGCCGAAATCGTGCATGTGGCGGCGCGCGATCATGGCGAAGAGCGAGGGAAACGTGGAGCCGGCCTTGACTTCAGTGGCGCAATCTCCCGCCCCGGCGAGGATTTCCGTAACGCGCGCAGTGGGCTGGCAGGTCATCTTCTCCACGCCAGCCACCATCACGACATCGTAGATGCCGCTGGCTACGCCCATGAAGGCGTGGAAGAAGGCGGCGCCGCTCGAGGCGCAGGCGGCTTCAAAGCGCGTGGAGGGGATGCCTTTCATGCCCAGCGCGGTGGATATATAAGGCGCGAGGTGGTTCTGGCTGGTGAACTCGGGGCCGGCGAAGTTGCCCAGGTAGAAGGCTTCGATGGCCGCAGGGTCGGTGCGCGCATTGGCGAGAGCCTTTTGGCCCGCTTCTACGGCCAGAGTGCGCAGGTCTTTATCGGGAAAAACTCCAAAGGGCGTTTTACCAGCGCCCACCACGGTGACGTCCCGCAGGTATTTCATCTCTGCTTACGAGGATAGCGCGACGGTAAGCCTGGAATGGACAGGCTCGACCATTGGCGCAGCGGCGTGGCCTGCCTTATCCTGGATAAGAATGCTCTTCTCGGCTGCGTACCGGGTCAAGCCTGTTCCACATTTACTGTTCCACATTTATACGATGGGTTCGGAGCGCGCGGTTCGGGCTTCGGTCGATCCACGATATTCCGTCCATGCCGACGCCAGACGGTCCACTCCGAGCGCGAGCGACGGTTCATCAAGCACATACGGGATGCGCAGGTAGTCGGGGAACGATTCATCTGCGGCGAAAATGCTTCCGGCACTGACGGCAACGCCGTGGCGGGCGGCGCATTGGACAAAGTAGCGGGCGTCGCAGCCTGGCAATTTCACCCACAGGGACACGCCTCCCCGAGGTATGGAGAAATCCCATTCGGGTAATTTTTCGCGCAGCAACGATGCCACCAGATCACGCTTGCGCGCGAGTTCATGGCGGCGCATCTGCCTGGCGCGATCGAGCACGGTGAGGAGTTGTGCGCCAATGGCCTGGGTCAGCAGCGCAGATCCCAGATCGGAACCGGTCTTGATGCGCGCGAGCCGGGCGATGGTCCCCACCGGGCCGCGTATCCATCCCACGCGCAGGGCTGCCCAGAATATTTTGCTCAGGGAGCCGACGGTCAGCACCATGCCCGCCTTGCTGTACCTCGCGATGAAGCCGGGTGGCGTTCCCTCAATCGATAAATCCGACATGGTGTGATCTTCGACGACTGGGATGCCGAATTCATCCGCCAATGCCGCGACGGATTGGCGAGCGGATTCCGGCATGACGACTCCGGTCGGATTTTGCCACGTCGGCGTGAGGTACATGAGGCGGTGACCCACCGAGAGCAGGCGGTCGCGGAGCATGGACGATCGCACGTGTTCGGGGCCGACCGGCACCGGGCTTAGCCGCGCACCCGCGAGGCGGAAGGCGTCGAGAGCGCCGAAGTAGGTCGGATTCTCGACGAGCACGGCATCGCCCCTTTGAATGCAGAGCGCGGTGATCAAAGAGAGCGCCTGCTGGGCGCCCGAGGTGACCAGGATCTGCTCGGTGTCAGTGGGCAGACCGTGGCTGGTGTAGAGCCGCGCGATGGCAGCGCGAAGGCGGGGCAGACCCAGCGGCATATAGCTCCGCTCGGTGAGAAGCGCCCTTTGCGACGCGGCGTCGATTGCGAGGAGTTCGGCGGGGAGTTCCGCTAACGGGAAGAGCGTACCCATGGCCAGATCCACAGCCTCGCCGCCAATCTGGAGCAGGCTTACGGTGGACGCGCCATTTAAGGTCGCGGCGTGGGTGCGATGGCGGGCGGCAGAGGCGAGGCGATGGCTCACCCATGTGCCGCTTCCGGTTTTACTTTCCAGCCATCCGTCGGCGCGCAGGGTGTTGTAGGCAGTGAGGACCGTGGTGCGGCTGAGGGCCAGAGCTTTGGCGAGCTCTCGTTCAGGCGGGACGCGCGCGCCGGGGGCGATTAACCCTTGTTCGACGGCCTGTTGAAACGCAGTGGCCAGGCGGCGGTACAAAGGGCCAGGGGTCTGCGTCCAATTACCAAGCTGTTGCGTGAGTTGAGCGGCTTCCATGCCTTGAATCCAATATTGGCATGATCGGGGTCGATTTTTCAATACCATTTCGCTGGAGCATTGTCGAAAGTTATAAGTTCAGGCCAATAATCGTGGAATTGGATCTTTTATGAAGCGCCAGCCCGCGTAAGGATGATCCCATGCGGTATCTATTCGGCTTTCTGATTACGGTCCAATTGGCATTATCGTCCTCCTGGAGCGATCCCTATACGCTGGGCCGGGGTCAATTCGAGCGCGGCCTTTACATCCAGGCGATTGCGAATTACGAGATTGCGCTGCGGTCGGCGGAGTCGCCGCGAGATCGGGCAATTGTGCTTTATTGCCTCGGTGTGGCTCATCTGCGAATCGCCCAGCTCGGCGTCGCTGAGCAGGAGTACAAACAGGCGCTGGATCTTTTTCGTAAGGACGGTAATTCAGTCGAACTGGCTGTCTCGCTGGGCGGACTGGGAGAGACGTATCGTGCGCAATATCGTCTGGATGAGGCGCTGGCGGCCGAGCGCCATGCGCTGGCTATCCTGAAACTGCTCGGCAAGAGCGAATCGCACGAGGCTGGCGATGTGCTCAGCATCACCGGCGAGATTCTCAACGACCAGCATCGTTTGAAAGAAGCGGAGCGCAGTATGCGCGAGGCGCTGGCTATTGAGGAGAAGACCCTTGGGGCGGAGCATGCGGATGTCGCCACCAGCCTGAATAATCTGGGCGCCATCGAGCTGGAGCGTAAGCATGCGGTCGAGGCCGAGGCGCTTTTCAATCGCGCGCTCGCGGTCAGAAGGGCGCGGTATGGGGCGGAACATCCGGCGGTGGCGAGCACATTGCTCAGTCTGTCCGCCGCGTATCTGGCCGAAAAACGCTACGCGGATGCCGATGAAACCTGCCGGCGCGCGTGGGAGACGATGGGGCGCTTTCTGCCCGCGAATCATCCGCAGTTGACAAAGGCGCGCATCGAGATGGCTTTGATCGCGCATGCGAGTGGGGACCGGGGCGCGGCGATCGGCATCCTTGAAGAGAGCGTGAGAAGCGCGGACGCTCAGCATTTGGCCGACACCGGGGCGTATGCGGAATTGTTGAGTCTGTATGCTCGATACCTTGGGGAGGTCGGGGAGAAGGAAAAATCGAAGCAGTTTCGTGTCGCGGCGGAGGAGATGGCGAAGAAATCCGGCAGGGCGCAGGTGGCGAGTTCAACCGTCACGCGGACTGAGTTGGAGGGCAGACTATGAGGGCTTGCGGGCAGATCTGAAATCTGCCCCACCACATCAGGAGCGGTTCCAGTCGATTCCGTAGACGGCTTTCTCGCGGGCGCGGTCGGGGCCGACTCGGACGGCGCGGAACTTGGCCTGTCTTAAATCGCACGTCATACAGCGATACATGGTGAAGAGCGGAGACGCGATCCCCTCCGCGACGTTTCTGATGCGGGACCTATTGAGATTTGCCGAACCGCATTTTCGGCAGATGTGATCGAAAAGCATCCCGCGGTTCGCCGCACGCGAGGGACCGAATCAAGCGCTGCGAGGCAGCTTGAGTATGTAATCGCACGCGTCAGGGCAACCGCGAGAAAAGCCCTTGCATTGCTTTCACTTGCTGGCCTGTGTTGGCCTGCGTAGCGTCGAAAAGGCCGCCCGAAGCGGGTGGCGCTGAAGGGAGTGGCTGCGCCTGCCCGCAAAATTTACCTGACGCTGGGCGAATATCCCTGCCAGACATATTCCAGCGCCTGGGGCAGGGTATTGACGATGACCTTGCTTTCGGTGTGGCCGGCGCCCCTGGTATAGACGAACTGATAAGGATAGCCCTTGTCTTTGAGAATCTTTGCCAGCCGCGAGTTGGCGGTCACCCAGTTTCTCCGATCCTCTGAAGCGGTCTTGGCGCCGTTGTCGTTCTCCGATACCTGAATCCAGAGACGCAGAGGTTTCTTCGGCGTGTTTGGAAACAGGTGCTCGATATATTCGTAAGCGCCCAGCGGAGCTTCCGGGCCATTGCGCAGGTTGACAAATGTTCCCGAGTAGGTGAGGACGCGGTGATAAAGATCCGGCCGGAACCAGGCCATGGTCAGCGCCACCGCACCGCCCGAACTGCCGCCCAGGGTCATCCGGGCTTCGGGATTCTTCGACAGCTTGACGTTCGCCTCTTTTTCGGCGCGCGGCAGGACTTCCTCTTCCACGAACTGGACGTATTTGTCCGAAACGGTGTCGTATTCCATGCTGCGCTCCGAGCCACCGTTGGCGATCATAACGGCGACCATCACCGGCAGACGCCGATCATAAATCATATTGTCGAGAATGGTGGGCAGGTTATACCGCATCCCATAGGCATCGGCGGAGACGATGACCGGGGCGTCGGTACCGGGAACATACTGCGCGGGAACGTAGACGCAGACGTGCCGTTGAAAGGCGCCGTTGGTGCCGGGGTAAAACTTGCTGTCGGCGGAGTTCATCACGAACTCAATCACCTTGCCTTCGGGGACGCCGACGCGTTTGGCAAGTTCCGGCGCGGTTGGATAACCTGGGCCCGTTGCGTAATCGCCGTCGACGGCAGCGGAGGTCCACTCCGGAAGGTCCCTGAGTTTCGCCATTTCCGCGACATCCTGTGGGGACGCGGGCTTTTGAACGCGAGGACCACGACCCGCCCCGTTGGCGGGTGCCTGCGCGGCGCGGACCGGTGGCGGCGCCGGCGGCGGTATACAAGGAACAGATGGCAGCGGCGCCTGGGCGAGCGCGCATTGTGCAAGAAGCAAAGTCCCGAACCAGAGTTTCAATCGGATCTCCTTTCGACTTCAGCAATTCTATATCAGATTTCTTGGGACGTCACACAAACTTGATACGGCGCACTGCCAGAAGCACCATCCTGAACAACAACGCCGCGTGGCGCCAGCGCCGGATGTTGGTTTCTCCGTAGACACGTTCCCGATAGCGGACGGGCAGATCGACGATGCGCAGATTATTTTTTGCCGCGCCGAATATCAGGTCGAAGTCTCCGAATGGGTCGATTTCCCCAAAATACGCGCGGTTCGCCGCGATGACCTCATAGTGGTCTGAGCTCAGGACTTTGGTCCCGCACAAGGTGTCTTTAACCGTCTGCCCCAACAACCAGCTAAAGGCCAGACTGAAGAATTTATTGCCGACGAGATTAAAGAACCGCATGGCTCCATCCTGCATGGGATAGACCAGCCGCACCCCGTTGATAAATTCCCCGCGGCCGCTGCGCCAGGCTTCATAAAAGCGCGGCAAATCCTCCGGAGGAACGGTAAGGTCGGCATCCAGAATCATGAGTACGCCGCCGGACGCATGAGCAAAACCGAGGCGGACGGCATCACCCTTGCCCTCGCCGGTCTGGCGCAACAGTTTGGTGCGCGGCCGCTGGCGTTTCTCCATTTCGCGCCGGATGACCTCATACGTTTCGTCGGAGGAATGCCCCTCGACCAGCAGCAGCTCAGTTCCCGCGCCCATTTCGGGGATGCGATCGAACAGCGCCGGGATGTTACCGGCTTCGTTGCGGGCTGCCACAATGACGCTCACCACAGGTTCGGGCTCGACTGGCCTGGGTGCGGGGCGCGCGATGGCAAAATTGGCGATCCCCAGCATCCGAAACGGCCACAATTTCACCAGATAGCGATTTAAGAAGCGGCTCACGAGCGGTGTCCGCAGCGGCCACATGATCTCCGCCGAAGTGCGAATCACCTCGAAATCGGCCAGGTACAGGAGATTGCCGATGTCCTCGATAGTAAGCCAGTTCTGGGGCAACTGCGGCTGCGCCAGACCAAGACGGTCGGCAACGCGCCGGGGAATCTCCCATAGCCGGCTGTAGTTATTGATGAGGATACGAGTCGAAGGGTGTGACAATTTGCGGGCTTGTTCGAGTACCTGCTGCGCGTCCCACAACTCGTTTAACAGATCCGAGCACACGATCACGTCGAAGCGCTCGGTGGACTCCATCTGGTGAGCGTCCAAAACGCGGAACTCGAGATCGGGATAAGCTGCGCGGGCCCGTTCGACCATGGCGGGGCATATATCGACCCCGAGGCCGCGCGAGGGCCGCAGGGAAGCCAACAGATCTCCGTTGCCGCAGCCCAACTCCAGCACACGCAGCCCAGGCGGGATCAGGAAGCGGTAAATTTCGCGCAGTCTCTCGCGATAGTAACTTCGCGTGCGCTCCCATCGGCCGGGGGCCAGCGCGTACCGTTCCCAATAGCGGACGCGCGCCTGGTTGTGCTGTAAGCGCTCCTCTTCATGAATGCGCTGAGGAATCCCCGCTTGTTCCCCCAATGTCATCGGGCTTTCCGTTCGAAGACCACCACGCCCCTGGCGCGCGGGTGGACGGAGCGCTCATAGTCGCCGAACGTCCGGATCGGCCGGTAGCCTTCGAGGAGCCAGTCGGCATGCCAAAGATCGAAGTACAGCCTCTTACCCTGGCTCAGGGCCGCCGGGATGTGCATCTCCTGCCCGCAATCGATCAGCAGGGAGCCCCATCTTTTCCAGGTGAGTAGTGAAAGGAACGCCATCGTGCACAGCAATACGGCGATCGCAATGCGATCCTTCAGACGGCTCTCGCTGCCGGTCTTAACTGCGGGAGAAAGCGGCTGGGGTCCATAGCCCGAAACAGGGTCGGTCGCCGAGGGTGGCGGAGGAGTGGCGCCTGGCATTTTCGGGTTTCCGACACTATAGTGTAGCTTCAGTGGGGAACCGGGCTTCCGGGGGCCGCCCCGGCGTGACGACTCGTCACTTGGCGCCGAGATTCGCCGATAACTTGCGCTCCCGGTGCATCGCCAGCCAATCCGCATTCTCGGCCAGCGCTTCGCAGCCCAGTTCGCGAAGGGTCTTCTCGCTGGCCTCGAATTGTCCATCGGCTTCGAGCTCTTCCAGATCCAGATCCGCATCGCGAAATAAGTCGTGCATCCGCGCATACTGCCGTGCTTCCTGCGTGAAGCCGCGGCGCTCCACATAGTCCCAGGCCAGCGCCGCCCACCACATCGCAACCGCCGCCGTGGATTCGGTCCATACCGTCAGCTGGTAATACATGCCGGTTATCGGCAGCGCAAGGCCAATAATCCCGGCAGCGCCGGCGGCAATGCCGAACCAGCGCTTCTTTGTCTCGTGCAGCTTTCGCGTCTTCGCGAAATAGGTTCTCTGGCTGACCACCCATTTATGCGCCAGCCGCAATCGGGCGCCCCGTCCCTCCGGCTCCGGGGGACTGAGACTCAGCACACCCTGAAACAGGGCGCATTCGCTGACGGCATCGCGGATCCACACCGTTTCCCCGGCCTGCTTGCGGAGATACTGGTCGGCCGCCAGGTCGGTGAGCCCTGCAGCCATCCAGAAGAACTGCACCCGGAGCGCCTCGGCCAACGCCCGGTAATCCTCGTGTCGTCCACGAAGGCCTGTCTTCGATTCCCAAAAAACCAGAAGGGATGCGAGCGCCAGGCAGGCGTAGTATCCATAAAGGAAGTTTTCCGACCCTCCGGGAAAATGAGAGAGTGCCAGGCAAAGCCCCGCCAGCGCGAGCATGAAGAATGCAACCAGCCAGATCCGCAGGCCGCGCTCGGAACTGCGAACGGCCAGGGCATCGGCGCGCGCGTAGACCTCCACCACCCACTCCATCGCGCCGGAAAGACCCACAGGCTCGCCTTCGACAAAGAGATACTCCCTGCTTTTCGCGACGGCTTTGGAAAACGATTTGCCGGCCTGAGCCACGTCGCCGTTGAACCTGTCGAGCAGACTGTAGCAGGCCGCGTATTCTTCCCACGTTGTGCCGTGCGGAAGCACCCTTTCGCATTTAAGCGCCGGACTGTCCCGCGGACCGGAACTGACGGTTCGCGCGGCCAGAATATACACCGGCCCGGCGCCCTCCGCATTCATGCGCGCACGGAAAATTCGGCGGGATCGGGCGTCTCTTTGGAGTTTCAGGCCGACCACGTCGGCAGTTCCTCCAGGCCTGCGAGCGCGGTCCTGATCGTGAATAGCGATGAGGATCTGGCTGTAGCGGACCAGATACTCGCCCAGCCGTTCGTACTGCCGATCGCGGGCATTTCCCTGAATGGCTGCCATTTCGCGCGTAATACCCGGGGCCAGAGGCAGGGTAATGCACCGTAGAGCCCCAAGGCACAGGTTCCTGAACTCCCGGTCGCTCGATTCGGTTGTAAAATCCGTGCAATAAAGATCTTCCGGCATGGGAAGAATCGCCACGTAAGGGACGGCGATTTCCTTCTCCTGCGCCACCCGCACGGCGATCCGATCCGCACCCTCGGCCAGGCCTGAGAGCAGGAGCATCGGCGTGTTTCTGTATGTAGTTTTCAGCGCCTGAAAGATTTTGCGGATTTCGTCTTCGAAGCCCGGGACGTCGGCTTCATATAGGTCGCGGTGTCCGGTGATTGCCAGGACAAGCGAAACCGTGCCGGTCGAGAAATCGTCGGTGAGCATCGGCGGGTAGCTGCGATCTTAGCATGCGGGGAGGAGATGGACGAAAGGTGAAGTGTTCGGAATACTGGTTCGATCATGCGCCAAGCCGGCACAACAATCCACTGGCGGGAAGGGCTGTTATCAACAGCTACCAGACCCGAGCCGAGCTAACCCTCGCCGACAAATCAGGCACCGGCCTCCAATAGTCGAGGTTGCATCAAAACGGCCAGAGGAAGAAGTACTCCTTTTGCTTGCTGCCCTTTGTATCTGCCTCCGAGGCCTTATTGCCATCGAACTCGAAGTAGCTCCTAGCAGAGTAAGTAGCCACTCCTGAGGGGGTGAGGTGTTCCTCCTGAACATGAAAGCCTAATCCTTTGACGATCTCGACCACCTCAGCACGGGCCAGCACTTTGCGTCCGCTGTCGAGGGCAACCGCTGACGCCGCGAGAATGCCGCGGACACCTTTGCTGTTCTCGGTATCATACTCTACACGAAAATCTTTAAATTGGTTCCAACGTACGAGTTTTGTCGATCCGAGACGTATAATTCCACTCTCGTACGTCAGGGGCATTGGACCGCGATAGAAGAACGGTGCCTGATAGACAGTCACACCTGTCCTTGCGATGCCCTCCTTGGTGTATTCAATGATTTTCTCTTCACTCAGTAATCCCACTTTCGATCTCCTAACGATTCCAGATTTGTTGTTTCAGCTTCTCTAACTCAATGCCGTGCGAGGCCCAGATCTCTCCCGTATCGGCGGTAATAGCCACCATAAGGTTGTTCAGTCGCAGAGGCACGAGCCAGACTGGCCGCCAGCGACCATCGACAACTACAGCCTCCAAGCGCATGTTGGTGGACTCGCGCCCGTCCACCTTGTACTTCTCGGCTCCTTCGCCCTCTTTGCGCATCGGGCACCGTGCACCCGACTGTAAAGCGATCAGATAGGCGAGCGGCGCATCTACTTTGCACGAGGCCAGCATCGATGGTGTGAGCCAGCATTCTGGTTTGATATGTCCTTGACGCCCTTGTGCCGGGTCGATCCAGGACGGATCCAAAGTGGCAACATAGTAGATACGGTTCTCGGCTTCGGAAGAGAATTCGCATTGCCACCCTTCAAACTGCTGAACGCTTCCATATTCACCGGACGACCACATAGTCATCGTGATCGCGCTGATTGATAACAGAAGCGAGTCCCGGCTAAACTGACTGGCAGTCTCAAGCAGCGATTCCACGGTCGAAGGTTGTACGATTCCCGAGGCAGCGGGCAGACAGTAAAGAGGGATACAGGGAACTTCAAGCCCGTCACCTCTCATGACTTCTGGCAGCCGGCTCAGCGGAGGAAGTGCGCACGCAATCTCGTTGGTGACTTGTGTGTCTGCATAATAAAGAGCCATCGTCAATTGAAAAATACACGTCCCGGGGATGCTGGAACACAGAGGCCCAATTCTCAGATCGTGCAAGCGGATACCCTTCGGCCCCTGCAGCGAAACGGATTCAATAACAGCATCGCGGCTACCGGCGTCGGGAAGCCCGGCAATCCCCCGATGGGAATAGCTAATCTGTGACCCTCCCTTGATCATGAGTACCCTTACGGTGTCCATCGAATCGTCAGGGATTACCACGGACAGAGGGACAAAAGCGCGCAAAATTACTGAATCGAATGTAACCGGCGCAGGAAACCGAACCTCCACATCGATCGTCATCTGGTACTCAAAATTCGAGGAACGGACTCCGAACCAGTTGGGACTCGCGTGTTGTTTGGATAACTTAAGCCCGCCGTTGAAAGGCTGAAGTGCGCCTCGGCTTGCCCGTGCCGCCAGAACAGTTCGTCGCAGCTTCCCGAACGCAGCGCTTTCTCCAGAAGCATCCAGAGCGATCACCGTAACATCCCGGAGCATCTCGGGTATCTCGGAGCGTTCGATCTGAAAGATGAGGAAACGACCGTGGAACTGGTCATTGTGAAAGGCTCTTGTCGACTGCATTTCAAAGGCCGTCCAGTTACTCGCAAGCCATCGGGGGCTCAGAACAATCAGGGTTTTCCGGCTTGCGCGCATCAGCCGCAGCATCTCCGACTGAATAGACTGCGAAGCTCCAAAATGCAGAAAGTCAACGGAGTATCGTATGTCGAACAGATCGAGTTTCGGTATTAGAGCACTCTTGACCCAATCCAAATCCTTGTGGCTATAGCTGATAAATAAATCGTATTCATGCTGTGATGAAAGGTCGTCTGGCATAAGCCCTGCCAATACTCGCCGCGTCGCGTCAAGAGTACAGAAAAACGCTCCAAGTTTAACACGGGCCTGAACTTCCGGCCTGGCTGTAGTCCAGACTGGAGTCCAAGTCTGGCAGCCCGGGGTTCAGCCAGCGGGGGGCTGGGACTTAATCGTTCCCCCGCGATCAAGGTGATCGCCATACGCGCGCAGATCCCGGAACGGATTGGGCGGTCTGTAGTCTGCGCGCGAGGTTTTCCCCATTCGAGCACCTCACGCTTGATGCGGAGGCGCCTTCCGGTTTCCCGATTGCCGGACTACGGGCGCACTCCACACTTACGCCTCATCGTCGTAGTTCGGACGGTAATCGCCAAAGATCGCGGATTGAGAATTCGTGGCAACGGTTTTGTCGAACTGAAACTGTTGATAAATCCCCCTCCCACCAGCAACAGCACATCCGTCTTCGCTGCCATGACCGGATTACCGCCAGTGGCCTCACCCTCGCGACATCGACGAAACGGCGTGGGACCGGTTTCTGTTGACAACAGCCCGATCGCCCACCAACCACGGCGCCGCCGGTAGAACCACTAGGCAGTCAATCAATCGTCAATCGGCGTTGTCGTGAGTGATGAAGGCGGCCCTTGCAAAGTGCAAATGACATAACTCCGATGGAATTGGTGCTGGTTCCTTCGTCCAGTAGACCGGGCGAACAAAAAACGGGTCTGGGCGGCGAACCCGCTCGAGGAGACCCGCTCTCCATTCCTTCTCAACCCAAGATGAAACCGCAGCATTAGCGGACCAAAATAACTGAAAAACGTCGGCCCGCCGGATGAGTTCCAAGATCTCTTCTTTCCACGATTGACCCGCTCGTAATGTACGCTGGTCCCGAAGGTATTCGTCGCCAAACAGCTCGGCGTAAGACTCCAGCCGGCGAACAACATCCGCGTCAACATGAGAATATGAAGGAAACACTCGCCGGTAAGGCTTCGCGGTCGCTACTGCCATCGCTTCACGAAATATCTCTGGGATTTGATTTACCGAGATGAAAATAACAATTTCAACGCTCGCCACGATCACACCGTGAAGCCAGAAGCAAATCTGCCCCCGACAAACGCGCCCAGCAACCGTGCTCGGGGCACGGTAACGAAAAACGGTTGCCTGGTGGTCTTCCCAAAGGCGAATCGAAGAGTTGGTTGATTCAAATTCCAAAGTCGGACAATCCACAGTGACTTGTATTGTTGCGCCTACGGGCATGGAAACATGCGGCAGGGCAGTTGCGGCCCTCAACTCGCTCCCGGAGGCTAAGGCCAGTTTTTCTAGCGCATCTCTCACGGCTTTCTCTGCCGCCGATCCAAGATGCACGCAGGCGACAATCCGACCGATCTCTCCTACGAAAACCTTGTCCCAATAGAAGACGCTGCAATGAAACGGATTTCCGGGCGACAGAGGGATGGAGGGTTTCAGCCCGTCGAGCGGCTCGACAGTGGTTGCAGAGATTGCCCGCTGGAACAAATAGTGATAAGTGTCGACGACAGCTCTACCTTTTGCCCCGTCACCGTCAGCCCATTTGAGAATCTTTGGGACTTGCCGGGTTTCCAAATCGGCTGAGTTGTCCTGAGGTTCCGGCGACGATTCGCCCGCCAGCCTGAGTCCACCTGTATCCGGTCTAAGAGCGATGATTTGGCTGACATCTGTTTTGTTCTCTGGTCCAGCTAGCGCCTTCGCAAAAATGTGAAGTCCATTGCACAAACGATCGACCGGGATTGCGTTGATGGCATGCCCAATTACCTCGGCCTCGTCGTCTATGGGCCAAGCCCGCGGGCGGTCCTCTCCGTTACGCACCGGTGGCTTCATCCGAACCCTACTGAGTATGCGGACCACGGAACTGAAGTCGCTCTCCTGCATCATTGCGCCAAGGTATGCCGGCATCAGTTCTTTGCGCAGAGAAAGCCTTAATGCGGTTCGGGAGATCCGTGGTTCATTAAAAAAGGCGGCGCGGAAGACCCCCGAGATGACGTTGCTCACCACGGAAATGAAAGTTTCTGAGCTGCAACCCGACCGCCGCAGCGCATCGGCGAACTCGGTGAAGCGACTTCGGTGCAGTGCGAAGTAAAGATCTCGGAGGTTATAGGGCAGTACGTCGATCTCCTTGGCGCGGTCTGCTTGGTCCGCTAACAAAGCTGCCAGAACCCGATCGAGGTTAGCCAGCAACGTGTGCAGCCGTGCGTTCCGATCGGCAGTCGAAAGCGTCACCCCGTCTGCCTCTGCCTCTGCTTCTCGAGGTAAACCCTTGGATGGAAGTGAAATCGCATACACGGTCCCTGGGGGGGTTCCGTCTGTGATCGCTATGAGATCATCGCCTAGTTTGGAGGACTCCTCTGATGAGATAGGAGTCAAGCCATTAAGGACGGAGATGACCTTTGTGCAGGGCTTGATCGCTGGCCCGATCTGCGTGCAGCCAACGATGACCCCATTTATAAGGTCGGATTCTGTGAGTGGCAACGCCAGATCCCTGCCGGCAAACACAACCCTCCCGCCGTGTGTGCAGTACAGATAGACGTTGCCATCAAGAATCATTGGCCTTCTGCCAAACAAATAGTATCAGCTCCACTCATGTCGAGCGCTCTCGAAGAATTCCAGCGCCAGCTTTTCAACACGCGCACGCGACTCAGGGAAGACGAAGGTAACCAGATAGCCCCCTTCGTGTACATATCTTGAACGTGAAGGAAATAAAGACCCGAGCTTCACGCACTGAGGCTCATCGTCGGTTGACATACCTGTTGATCTACTTTAAGCGAGCTTTAGCCAAGTGATGACTGAGCACGGATGCCTCAATTCCTGTCGATATCAGCCCTTACAACTCTAGATGGACACACATCCAGAATGGTAGACGCGAAACCGAGTATTCCCATTCACATTCGGTTCCGGCTGCGCCACGCGAAATACGCCATCCAGCAACTCCAGATACTGCGCATAACATTCGTTCATCCAGTCCGGCGCATCTGGTCCGGGACCGATCTCCGTCGAGTGCCCGAGGCTCGTCCGCGTTTGTTCGGCGAGCTCCATCAGCCGCGTATGGAAACCGTGTGCGGCGATCTCCTCGCGATACCACTTCGCCAGTGCGACCACGTAATGGACCTGCCGCAGAGGTGCAAAATGGTTGCCCGTGTTGACCTCTTCCATCAATGACGGCAGAATAATTTCGCGGAAGATTTCCAACGCCTGCTCGTGGAAAGGGTCGTCCGGACCGGCGCTCAATCGAGCTTCCTGTGACCGCTTCTCAAGCGCGAGATAATCGGTCTCGCACATGACTCGCATCGAACACTCGGACAGGTGCCCGAGCCAATCCTCTTGCCGCACCTCAATCCCCGGCGGCAACGGATGCTCGTACGGATACCCCGCCGACTTCTGATTCAACGTGGCTGCCCCCGGAACTATCCAGACCTTCTGCCACATCTCGATCGACTCGCGCTTTCCCGACCGGTGCGCCAGTGCCTCCACTCTCTCCCAAAATGCGCGGCCCTGCGGATTTCGTGGATGTAACATGGAGGCCGTCAGTTGCTTCAACAGACAGTCCTGCGTGCCCAGCAACCGACCCACCTCGGTGCGGGCCAGGTTTGCGGGCATTACTCGTCCGCTATCGAAGGCGGAAAGGTTGACGTGCAGATCGTCGGGCAGCGCGAGGACGGTGTAAAAATAGCCCAGCAGCTTTTGCTTTTCCCGCTGCCAATCGTCGTACCCAATGTCGTTGCCGTTCTTCGTGCAGAATGGCTGCAGATAATCCGGCTCCGAGGGCCGTACCGCCAACCCGAACAGCACCGGTGGCGACATCGGGCTACCTACCGTTAGGGTGCGATCCACCGGCGGCGACGCTTCGCCGTCATTGGTTAGGTGTGTACCGGCATAGTAGACCGCGCCGACCGTCCGGTCGACCGAAACCACCTCCACGCCCAGCGCGCCCCCGAGCCTTCGCTCCTGGTGAGCCGTCTCGAAGGCGGCGAACGCCCGTTCCGGCCCCTCCAACAGCCACTCCCATCGATTTCCCACGGACGTCCCAGTGATTCGCCGCGCAGTATTCGTCCGCACGTCGCCGCTGTCTGCGATCTTCTGCGCACACTCGATCAGCGCCGACCAATCGGGCCAATTCGGCCCCATGAAATTGAAGGTGACGCGGAGCAGCGGAAGCCCGCGGACTCCCTTGCCCGGCGCGTCTCCACCGTACTTCGCCTCAGCCGGGTCGAACACGCTGCGCAGACGCTCCAGGCAGTCGTTCAGGGCGTGGTCGATATCAGAGCGTTCTGCGATCGGCACGCGGTCGCCGGGCAGTGCCTGGTATTTGGCGAACGGCTGATTCGCCCAGTCGCATGAGTCCAGAATGATCGGCACCAACCGACTGCGGCCGGAGTCGGCTCGCTCGACCGCCAGCGGGACTTCTGTCTCGCGCGCGTACTGCGATTCGAGGAACGCGCGGCTGACCAGGAGAATAACCAGGTCAGCATCGGCGAGCGCGCTGAGGATCTTCGGATGCCACGGATCCCCCGGCCAAAGCATGCCGTCGTGCCAGATTTCGAGACACACGTCGCTTTTCAGCGGTTTGAGAGCCTCGACGAGCTGCGTCTTCCACGACGCCTCCACTTGAGCGTAGGAGATGAACGCTTGGCGTGGACGCGCATCGAGGAATTCTTTTCGCGTTCGGCAAATCATTTATCCTCCGTCGAGTAGCTGGATGAAACCAATGGTAGAACACAGGATTCTCCGGAGTATAATAAAGTACGTCATTCTTGCGGGTGTGATGCCGCGGACCTGGAAAAAGTCTTGCCCCTACTCTCCCAAAACACGCATGACACAAGAACCCGCGGCGGCGGACCATCGCGCAAAACCATCTCGGGCTTCTTTCTGTTTGGAGTCATGGCCTGTTCCTTGGCGATACCGTCCTGTGGACTCCACGTGCGAAGGGCTGTTATCGCCAGGGAGCGCTTTGCCCCGGAGCCGTTGTGGCACGTGGTTGAGAGGTAGCGAGTGCGTTTCGGGGCCGTAGCGAATACGGATTTGTGGCCGCCGTTCGCTTTACCTCCCTTCCATCGCCTCGGCGAAGAACTCCCGCATCTGTTCCAGGATTCGGCCATCGGGTGGGTAAGTCCTTTCCGTGTCCTGGCGGCTCAACTGGAAGAAACTTTCGAAGTTTTCGATCATTTCTTTGACTCGCTCCCGATCCGTCTCGCAGTGTGTTACCGGGTAGCCGCCCGAACCGCCGCGTTTCATTCCTTCATACGCTACGGAATCGCCGATGATCCAAAGGTTCGGAACCGGAACCGGGGAGAGAACCAAGTCGCACTGTTGCATGGCAGCGCGGTCCAAAGCGACAGCATCCGGATCGTCTGACACATCGCTCCCTCCTTCGAGGAGCTTGATCATCCGCCGATAGCGTGCTTCGAGCCTCGCGGGATACATAGAGTGAGCGAACTTGCGTGGTGGATTGATGATCGCTCTCAGGCGCGCTCCCGCCGCGAGAATCCGCAGCAATGTGTCCCGCTCGAGAAGCAGTGCTTCCTGGTATTCCGCTTTGAGCGGTTCGGCGCAGGGTTCATGGTTGCTGATTGCGAGCGAACTCAGCCCGGCACAAACACGGATCGTTAACCGCGAAAGGCTCGCCCCGGCAGTGAGTTCGCGCTCCAGATCGCGGATGATCAGTCGGGTACGCGCTAGGCCCCCACTGACAATGTTCCAGTAACCGTGCTCATGGACAGCCTCGGCGGCGCGGCGGATCTGCTCGGGGAGAAGTTCGGCGAGTCTTTGGCGGCCTTCCTCGGTGTGCGTGTAAACCAGTTGCTCGTATTGGTGCACATCGTACTGGGCGTTGGTCGCTCCCTGGCGGATCAGTACTACTTGCTCAGGGCTATGGATCTGGTGGGCGATGCCAAGCTCGTAAAAGACGTTGGGGTTATCCCGCGTGAGATCGGCGACAACCACGGAGGCGCGACGGATCTTGCTTATAATCTGTGCGACAACGGAGCCGGGCTGGTTGTTTCGGTCGGCGCGGTCGTAATCCAGCCCAGACTTGATCGCGGCGGCTTCAATGATGCGCTCGACATCCTTGAACTCCTCCCCGAAGGGCATGATTGAGAAGCAGGTCCTCATCGGCATGATCGAACTCCTCCCAGGTCGCCTGTGAGCATAACATTCAGAGAGGACGACCCGCGCTAGTGCGGCCAGGATTTCCAGTGGCTTTGCTGCACGTTGAGCTTGGCGACAAGGCGATGTTCTTGTGCAGCCGAAAATCGCGTTTGGTTGGATTTCCCCATCAAGAAAACACCAAGCCAGCGGTGGCACGTTCGATGGGGTAACCGGACGATCAAGTGAACGAAATCGCCGGGTCAGGCGCCAAGTTGGGTCAAAGGCCGATTTCGGAATTGAGAAGGGTACGCCTTTTGCTGCAGAGTGAGACGGGAGACTGGGCCGCGCGGTTCGTCATTCCTGGCGATAAATCCCCGTCACACCACCAAACGCCCAGAAGTCGGCGTTCGACCGGTATCACGTTCGATGTGTACTGGCTCGCGTCGAGATCCGGGAACGTTTGCCCGCTGAAATCCCAATCACAAACCGGAAAAATAAAGCTAAGCGCATATGGTTTCATACGCTTGCCGCGCTTATCAAGCGACCGCCGCCCCATTTTCCGCACACCCCGATGCAGAATGCAGACGGGAAGGAGCTTCCGCGCCATAAACGCAACGCCTGAATCCAATGACGACTAACCTGAAAACACCGGCCAACGAGACCATTGTCATACTCAAAGCGAGCCGTCGCCCGGTCTCCATCCCGTCCACTCCACCAACTGCTCAAAACTCCGGCAAACCACGAGCGAACCCAATTCCAACACCCCCAAAACACGTGTTAACGGGAGCGTTATGAACCACTTAAACACTCCGCCCCAGACCATCGAGGTTGGCTTCGATTCTGGCTCGCCTGGACTTCCATCGCCGCGCCCGTCCCACGTCAAGCCGGGATTCCGATTTCCGCCAGCGTCCACAGGCTCGTGCAAATCCGCCAATGAGGCCGCTTATCATGAAAAAACCAGCATGAGTCCGGAATCGCCACTGACGCGCCCCCGCCCTACCGTGCGCATCCAGGATATTCTGATCGCGCTGATGTTCGGCGCGCTGGTGATCCTTGCGCACGACGCGCGCGAAGGCTCGCTTCTGGCCGGTCTGGGGTTCATGCAGTTGGTGGAAGGCCGCGCCACCTGGCTCGACACGCGTTGGGGCCGCGCCACTTCGATTCTGCTGCAATTGCTGATTTGCTATCTCATCCTCGCCTCGCCGCGCCAGAGTCCTAACGGCGAAAAATACTTTCCGCTCGCCAGCGAGTATTACACGGTTCTGCTGCTGCCTGTGGTTTCCACCGCCACCTATCTCGGCGTGGCAGGCACCGTAGCCACATCTCTGGCGACCATTGCAGCCTATCTGTCGTTTTTGCTGCCCACCTATATCGACTATTCGCATGGCGATTACCTCGACCCCGATGCCATCCACACGTTGGTAGTCCGCTGTCTTTTGCTCGCCGTCTGCGCTCTGATGGTGAATTCTTTGGGGGAAGCCCGCCGTACCGAATCGGCCCGTTATAAGAAGACTGCCGAGCAGTTGGCCGTCGCTAACAAAAATCTGATCGACGCCGAAGCTGCCGTGCGCCGCTCCGAACGTCTGGCAGCTCTGGGACAACTCTCCGCCGGTCTGGCTCACGAACTGCGCAATCCGCTGGGAAGCATCAGAGGTTCGGCGGAAATGCTGGTTCGTTCCACCGCAAAGGAAGGCGCCGTCACGCGGGAACTGGCGCAGATCATCAGCGACGAAGTGGACCGCACCAACTCTCTGGTCACGCGCTTCCTCGATTTCGCCCGCCCACTCGAACCGCGGCGCGAAACCACCGACGTCACGTCCGTCATCGACCGCGCCGCGAAACACGCCAGGGTCGTCATCATCACGAACTATTCGCCCGACGTGCCGCCGCTCGAGATCGATCCCACTCTGATGGAACAGGTTTTTATCAATCTATTGACTAACGCCGCGCAGGCATCGGCGGCGGACGCACCCATCACCGTGGCCACGCGAGTGGTCAAAGACGAAGCGGAGATTTTTATCGTGGATCGCGGCTGCGGCATTCCCGCGGATAAGATCGAGACGATTTTCAATCCGTTTGTCACTACCAAACAGAACGGCGTAGGCCTGGGACTGGCCATCGTGGCGAAGATTATCGACGGCCATGGCGGTAGAATGGCGGTCGAAAGCGAACCTGGCAAAGGCAGTACGTTCCGCATTTATTTACCCATCCCCAAATGAAGAAACGAATTCTCATCGTTGAAGACGAAGACAAGCTGCGCCGCATCCTGGAGCTTCAGTTACTCGATTCCGGTTTCGATGTGGTGAAGGCCGCGACTGCCGAAGAAGCGCTGCCGTTCATGGACCGCGCCGACCTGATCCTCACCGATTTCAAACTGCCGGGGATGACGGGGCTCGAGATGTTGCAGTTGATCCGCCGCCAGGATTCGCATGTGCCCGTAATCGTGATGACGGCGTTTGGCACGGTGGAGAACGCGGTGGACGCCATGAAGGCCGGCGCGGCCGATTTTCTGCTGAAGCCTTTTTCGCTCGACCATTTGACGACGGTGGTCAACAAGGCCCTTGAGATTCGCAGCCTGCGCGACGAGAACCGGCGCCTCAAAGAGGAGCTGGGGCGGAAATATCAATGGGACAACATCGTGGGCCGCAGCACCGCCATGCAGCAGATCTTCGGCACCATCATGCGCGTGGCGCCCACGCGGGCCACCGTACTGCTGGCGGGCGAGAGCGGCGTCGGCAAAGATCTGATTGCCCGCGCCATCCATTTTCACTCGCCGCGCAAAGACCGGCCGTTCGTGAAAATCAATTGCGCCGCCATCCCCGAAAACCTGATGGAGAGCGAGCTGTTCGGCTACGAAAAAGGCGCGTTCACCGGCGCCAACACTTCGAAGCCGGGCAAATTCGAGGAGGCCGACACCGGAACCGTGATGCTGGATGAGATCGGCGAAGTGCCGGCCAACATTCAGATCAAATTGCTGCGCGTCCTGCAGGAGCGCGAGTTCGAGCGCCTGGGCAGCAATAAGACCATGCACATCGATGTGCGCGTAGTGGCGGCCACCAATCGCGACCTGCGCGCCGCGCTTGAAGACGGCACGTTTCGGGAAGATCTCTATTACCGCTTGAACGTGGTGCCGATGGAGATTCCTCCGCTGCGCGCGCGCAAGGAAGACATCCCGTATCTGGCTCACCACTTCGTCGAAAAGCTGGCGCCGGAGATGGGCGGGCGTGTCACCGATATCACGGATGCGGCGATTGAAAAGCTGATGCAGTATTCGTGGCCGGGCAATGTGCGCGAACTGGAGAACGTGATCGAGCGCAGCATCGTGATGGCGCTGGGCGAGAAGCTGGATGCCGGCGATATTCGCCTGGATATGAATCTCCGGCCCCGCGTTGCCGCCGGCGAAGTGGGCTTGCCCGATGGCATGAGTTTGGACACTTACGAGCAGGAACTGATTAAAGACGCGCTGAAAAAAGCCGATGGGAACAAGAGCCAGGCGGCGCGTATTCTGGGCCTGACGCGCAATGCGCTGCGTTATCGGCTGACCCAGATGGGCATTGAAAGCTGATGTATGCCAGTATTTAACATGCGCTTCTTCCTGATGTTTCTGATCGCCGCCGGCGCCTTCGCGCAGAATGTCGAGGACCGGGCCTGGCAAACTATTGAACACGCCCTTCAGGACACGAATCCCTTGCGGCGTTCCGATGCGGTGCTGGCCATGGCAGTGGTTCGCGCGCAGCCGAAAGCGGTGAACCTGGTTGAGTCAGGGCTGGCCGATAAAGATCTGGGCGTGCGCCAATCGGCCTGCACGGTACTCGGCGGATTTAAATCGAAATCGTCGATTCCGAAACTGCGCGAGGCCCTCAACGACGGCGCTCCGGAGGTGGTATTTGCGGCCGCCAAAGCCCTCTACGATATGGGCGATCCGGCGGGCCGGGAGGTGCTGATCGCCATCCTGAACGGCGATCAATCGGACACATCCGGATTTGTATCGAGCTCGGTGCGCGATGTGAAACTGAAGCTGCACGATCCCAAAGGTCTGGTGCTGATCGGCGTCAATTCAACGGCGGGAATTCTGATTGGCCCGTTCGCGGCGGGGCTTCCGGTG
This sequence comes from Terriglobia bacterium, assembly GCA_963719785.1. GTDB lineage: Bacteria > Acidobacteriota > Terriglobia > Bryobacterales > Bryobacteraceae > BOG-234. The sequence goes on along the minus strand of CAVRCX010000004.1, from coordinate 865,597 downwards.
GCGGAAGATCTGCTGAAGGATAAACAAGCGTCGGGCAAGACGGTAGCGGCCCTGCTGCTCGCGACCGATACCAGCGCGGATTCGCAGACGGCGCTGAAGCTGGCCCTCAGCGATAAGAACTGGACCGTCCGTGCCGCTGCCGCCCGCGCCATTGCGCTGCGCGATATGGGAACGCTGTATAGCGACGTAACCCTGCTGCTCGACGATAAGCGCGAAGAAGTGCAATACTCGGCCGCCGCCGCTTTGATTCGCCTGAAGCAGCCGGCGCCGAAGAAGACCCGGGCCTGAATTCTGGAAACCACAAAACTCAATATCCTGATCGTCGACGACGAAAGCAGCCAGCGCACCGGTATGGCGGGCATGGTCAAGGCGTGGGGCATGAACGCCGAGACGGCAGCCGACGGCCGCGAGGCGCTGGAAAAGTTGGAGGGCTTCGACGCCGATGTAGTGGTGACGGACCTCAGCATGCCGCGCATGGATGGGCACGATTTCCTGAAGGCCCTGCGCGATGCCGAGAGCGCTCCGCCGGCCATCGTGGTCACAGCGTTCAATAAGATCGAGACCGCGCTCTCCGTGGTGCACGATCTGGGCGCGTACTGGTTCGTGGAGAAGCCGGTGCGCCCGGCCGAACTGCAGCTGCTGATCCGGCGCGCGGCCAGTCATAAGCGGCTGGCGCGGGAGAAGCTCGGGCTGGTGCGGCAGCTGCAATATAAGGGCTCGGTCGGCGAAATGATCGGCTCGGCCCCGCGTATGCAGGAGATTTATTCGCTGCTGCAGCAGATCGCTCCCAGCAAGGCCAGCGTGCTGATTTCGGGGGAAAGCGGCACGGGTAAAGAGGTGGTGGCGCGCACCCTGCATGCGCTGAGCACGCGCCGTACCGGGCCGTTCGTGGCCATCAACTGCGCCGCGCTGCCGGAGTCGCTGATCGAGAGCGAACTGTTCGGGCATGAGAAGGGTTCCTTCACCGGGGCTACGGAAAGGCGGGCGGGGTGCTTCGAACTGGCGCAGAACGGCACGCTGCTGCTGGATGAGATCGGCGAGATGCCCATCGCTACCCAGGCTAAGCTGCTGCGCGTGCTGGAAGATTCTAAGGTGCGGCGGCTCGGCAGTAAGGCGGAGTTCTCCGTGGATGTGCGCGTGCTTGCGGCCACCAACAAGGTGCCCGATGAGGCGGTTAAAGGCGGGCACCTGCGGGAAGATCTGTTTTATCGCCTCAACGTCTTCCATATCCACATGCCGCCTTTGCGCGATCGGAAAGCGGATATCGAGGCCATGTCCGAAGCCTTGATTGAGGACCTGAACCGGAAGCACGAAACGCGTGTTACCGGCATGGATCCGCCGGTGCTTGCGGCCCTGTTGCGCCATGACTGGCCGGGCAATGTGCGTGAGCTGCGGAACGTGCTGGAACGGTCGGTGATCGTGGCGGTGGAAGGACAGATCGAGCTCAGACATCTGCCGGCCCATCTGGCACTTTGAAAACCAGCCGTCTCGCTGCATAATCAGTAGTGAAGGGAGAACGTTTCGATGGCAAAAGGCATGGACCGCAAGAAGGAAACCAAGAAGCCCAAGAAAGACAAGAAATAGGCAGATAAGAAGTAGGCGGGCTGGGACATGCGGTTGATCGCCGCATGTCCCGCTAAACTGGTATCGCTACGTCCGTCGCTACCTCAATAGACCGGTTCTTCCAGTTCTCGCTGCTGGGTCTGGTGGCCAGTGGCTTTTTCGCCCTGGCCGGATCGCATTATCTTGACCGGCCGACTCTGTGGCTCACCTTCGCCGCGCTGCTGGTGCGGGCGCTGACCATCCCCGGCATCCTCCGGCTTGAAATCTCCCCTCGCGTAGTCTCGTATGCGGCCATCGGCTACATCGTTTTTTACCCGTTCGATTTTTATCTGATTTCGCGCGACTTCTTCACTGCCACGGTGCACGGCGTGTGCTTTCTGGCGGCCGTCAAGATCCTTACGGCGCGAACCAATCGGGACTACCTTTACACGGGCGCGGTGGCCTTTATCGAACTGATCGGCGCGGCGGTGCTGTCGTTCCAGGCGAGCTTCTTCGGCTGGCTGGCACTCTATATCCTCTTCGCCATGGCGGCGTTCACCAGCGCGGAGATCCGCCGCGGCCTGGAGCGCAGCGGGCAAACCGTGCAGCCGGCAAATGCGCGTGTGGGGTGGCGTTTGGCGCTGGTCGCCTGCAGCGCAACGTGTGGGATTCTCATCATCACAGCGGGCCTGTTCTTAATTGTGCCGCGGACTGCGCGCGCGGCCGCGATGCTGTTCCCCAATGCGCCGCATCTGACCGGCTACTCGAATGAGGTCGACCTCGGGGTCTTTGGGGAGATCAGCAAGGATACCCATCCGGTGATCCATGTGCTTAGCTATTCGCGGGCGCTGCCGCCGAATCTGAAATGGCGCGGCACGGCGTTGAGTCTCTTCGACGGCAAGCGCTGGTCGGAACCGAAACTGCCGGGCGCGGATGTGCTGTCGGTAAATGGTACGGCGGAAGTGGCGGGGCAATTGCAGCGTTCGCGGCGCGATGGACGGCGCCTGCTCTACCGCGTGGATGTGAATAATTCGGACACCGGCACGCTATTCATCGCCGGCATCCCGGAGTTCATTAACGTCTCGGTGACGCAACTGGTGCGCACGCCGGAAGATTCCTACCGCGTGTTTCCCGTCACGGGCGAGCAACTGCGGTATGAAGTTTCGGCGCATTCGGGTCCACCGCTTCCCACTCCCCTGGCGGACCATGAGCGGTTTCGCTATTTGCAACTGCCTCCTGTGGACACTCGGATCTACACGACAGCGCGCGCGTGGGGTGGAGCAGGTTCGGCGCTCGACCACGCGCTGCGCATCCAGGCCCACTTGCGCCGCGATTTTCAATACAGCCTCGAAACGGCGAACCGCCCTTTACCCGATCCACTGGCGAACTTTCTGTTTGTGACGAAGCGCGGTTACTGCGAATACTTCGCTTCCGCCATGGCCGTGATGCTGCGGACTCTGGGCATTCCCTCGCGCGTGGTCACGGGCTACCAGAGCGGCTACTATAACGAGATTTCGGGCATGTACGTGATTCGCGCTTCGGACGCGCACGCGTGGGTGGAAGCGTGGATCGATGGGCGCGGCTGGGTGACTTTCGATCCCACGCCATCCGGGGCCAGTGGACGGAGCGGCGGCCTTCTGGCGCGCGTCAATATGTATCTCGACGCGGCCGACAGCATGTGGCAGCAGTGGGTGATCGCCTACGATCTGGGGCATCAGGCGGCGCTGGCGGCTAAGTTCGAGACTGGTCTGCGGGCGTTGAATCGAAGCAGTTTCCGCGCGCATGGAAAATGGCCCACGGGATTCCCGGCGGACACCAGAGTGTGGGCAGCCTGGCTGGCCGGCGCATTGTTATTCACCGGGATCATGGTGTTCGCTGCACCGCCGCTTTGGCGTCAATGGCGGAAAAAACTGCACGTGAGGCGTATTGCGCGAGGCGGCGGCCAGGCGAGCGACGCCACGCTGCTCTATCGGCATATGCTTGATATCCTGGAGCGGCGCGGATTTGAGAAACCGGTTTGGTTCACGCCCCGCGAATTCGCTCAGCACTTGCCCGCCGCGGAAAATGAGCAGGTGACGAGATTCACCGCACTCTATAATTCCGCGCGCTTCGGCGGCGCCGCGTCGGGCACGGAACAGCTGGCGGAGTTGTTGCAGGAGCTCAGTAGAATCCGATAGCGCGGCCGGCTACGGCAACGCCGAACCAGAGAAATATGGATCCCGCAGCCGTGGCGATGCGGCGTGGGCCTCCTGGTTCAGCCGGCGCATTCACGGTCGGCCGAAACACCACCCAGTGAAAAACGATAGCCACAAAGAGCACCACCATCTTAACCAGAAAAGGCGGATTGTCGTAGCATTTCAACGCTTCGGAGCAGAAGAGAAGAAAGCCGGTGATCAGCATGGCGAGGAGGCTCCAGAATGTCAGCGGCGCCAGCGCACGTGCTACCAGCGACAGGGGCTGTTTGGGCATTCCCGCGCCTAACAATCGCAGATTGAGAACGAGGACGGTGCCGAGCAGGACCGTCAGAGCGAAGAGGTGCAGGCTTTCAATAATCGGAAACAGAAAGCGCGAATCGCGAATGGCCTGGCCGACCGCGGTGCCATCGCACCACTTGAAAAACGGAAGCAGCGTTTGCATAGAGGCGGGCGGTTAGAAGTTATAAGCCATGGTGCGTCCGGCGGCGATCACTCCCGCCCAGAGTACGATGCCGAGGATGCCGGCGAGGCGCGCGCGAAACGGGGGCTTTTCCGCAGTGTCCCAGGTGACGATGTTGCGCCGCAGCGTCAGTTCAAATGCCAGCGCGTTGATGGCGGCGAGCACCAGCAGCACCAATTTGATGCGAAAGAAAATGCTGCCGTACGCCTTCATCGCCTGCGACCAGAAGAGCAGGATGCCGGTGATGAACATGATGACGAAGCCGCCCAGGCTCCACGGCATCAGCTGATTCGAGACCTGCGATACGGGCTCGCGCCGCAGCAGGACGCCCGCCAGACGGAGATCCATGATGAGCAGGATCCCCACAGAGAATGCGATACCGATGGCGTGGGTGCCTTCTATGATCGGGAATACCCAGGTGGACTCGCGGATGCCGGTCCCCCAGGGGGTGTCCTGGAGCCATTGACAAAGTTGGGAAATTGACATGAAGGGTTAGGGGCTACTTACTTTCGCACTTACCGCCGGGGCAGCGGTTGTTCTCCTCGCACACGTATTCGTAGAGTCCGTCCGACTCCCATTCCGGCTTGGCCTTGATCTCAAATTCCTGCGACCAGGCGCGGGTGAAGATCTTGGGATCGTCGATGGTCAGATCGTAGTAGAGGGTGTCCTTATTCTTCCAGCGGATCTTCTCGATGGTGCGCAGAGCGTCGCTGTGCATGCGGAATTCTTTGGGGTTGGTGTAGTAGTAATCGTCGAGCGACCAGCGGTTGAAGTTGGTGGTTTCAACGACCAGGGTGTCGCCCTCCCAGTGGCCGACGGGATCGCCGTAATACATCGGCTCCAGACCCTTGCGGTGAGGACGCCCATCGAGCGGGATGATGCGCGTCATACGCTGAAACTCGTGCACCATCACGAGGTAATTCTTCGTCTGGAAGAACTGCATGGCGTTGCCGGAGAGGATGCCGCCAGGAAAGCCGGCGGGCATACAGAAGTCGCGCGGTTCGTCGTGGCGGGGGTCGCCGGTGCGCGGTTCGAGGAACGCTTCACCGCCGGGTTTGAGGGGCGCAAAATTTTTGCGATCGAAAGTGGTGGCGTTGGAATGGCCGCGCTCGTCGCCGGGCAGGTAGGTAGGCCATTGATACATGCCGGAAAAATCGGGTTTGCCGTCGGCCGTGCGCGGGATGGCGGGCTCGGCCTTCTGCGTCCAGGCGCCGGGAGCGCAGGCCAAAACCAGGGTGAGGAGAAAAGATACGCGTCTCATAGGGTTCAGGGTTTGGCCGGCATGGTCTGGGGCGGGACGCGATCCTGCGAGCCGGCGGTCAGGACGTTGCGGCCATCGGGAAAGGTGAGGCGGCCCCCGGAGGCGTTGTTCGAACCGTCCTTGGAACGGAACCCTTCCACTACGACAGTTTCGCCGATTTTCAGTTGATCTTTGGTGATGCCGCGCCGCATTAACTGGCCGGGTGCGCCGCCGGCAAATCCCCAGTTGGTGGTGGTCCCGTCGGGGTTCTTCACGTCGAGATAAAACCAGATGTGGGGGTTTTGCCATTCGACTTTAGTGATCACGCCGGTCATTTTGATCGGCTTCTGATCATCGAATTCGGCGGCGAAGGAGTGGTGCGCGAGGAGTGGGACGCCGTTCGCGAGCGCAGCTAACGCGAGCAGGGCGGGGATTACTATGCGGCGCATGATCCGTCTATTCTATCGCGGTTCGGATGGCGCGATCGGAGAGGGTTCGGCGAGCCGTTTGATAAGGTGAAACGCATGCGGCATGTTGTCTGTATGGCGTTGTTGACCGTGGCCTGGCTGCGGGGCGGTGTGAGCAACGAAAAAGTGGTTGTGGTGGAGACTTCGCTCGCGCCCGGAGAAGTGCAATCGAACCACGGGGGGAAGCCGGGATTGCTGGTTTTCGTTCAGCCGGGGATGCTGGAAATCAATGGACGGGTGGTACGCGCGGCGCCAGGCGAAGTTTGGTTCGAGCCGGCGGAAGCACGCACTCTGAAGAACGCGGGGACATCCGCAGTGCGTTTCGTACAGATCGATTTTCAATCGGCCGGGTCGGCTGAGATGTGGGGCAATACGGGGCTGTCGCCCAATTACAAGGTGTTGCTCGATAACCAGTACGCGCGGGTTTATGACATTCGGATTCCGGCGGGAACGCGGGAACCGCAGCACACGCACAAGAATCGCGTGGTGGTTTGTTTATCGGGTGCGGAGTTGCGCCATCTTATGCCGGATGGGCATGAGGAACCTTCGACGCTGAAGACCGGCGAGATTGCGTGGCGGCTGGGCGGAACGCATATCGGGCAGAATGTGGGCAAGACCGATCTTTGGGCGATTGCGGTTGAGCCGAAGTAAACGCTCGGGTTTAGGAAGGGCAGATCGGAAATCTGCCCCACCGGTGGTTCACCGTAGACCTTGGTCGTGCTGTTCCTTGAGGACGGCTTTGAACATCATCTCCTCGAGGTCGGTCTCGATGTTGCAGCCGGCCGGATCGATGAACGGATTGGTCGGGCTCTTGCCGAGCCGGGCGAACTTCTGCGGCATATCGTACTGCGAGGGGTGGTCGCCCAGGGGTACATCGCAGGGAAGCGCGCGGACAACGGGAATCGTCCGGTTGAATTCGGTGACGAGAATTTCGGGGATGGGCTTGCTGGCGTCGGCCGCACCGATGCGCAGGCTGCAGTGGAAGACGACGTCGTAAGTCTTGCCGGCTTCTTTGGCCTTCATGGTCCAGGTGGTGCAACCATGCGTGTGGCCGGCGGTCAGATGCGCGGTCAGGACGGTACCGCCCAGCGAGAGGGTATCGCCATCTTTCAGTTCTTTGTCGATGGGGTGTTCCTTACCGCCCGGCTTGACATTCCTGAGCTGGGGCACATCTTCGGCCATGACCCAGACCTGAGCGCCGGTAAGTTCCTTTGCGAGCGCGTCGCCCTCCATGTGGTCGTTGTGCCAGTGATTGCCGAGGATGTATTTGGTGTCGGAGAATTTGAACCCGAGCTGTTCCACCGACTTCTGGATATTGCGCACATTGCGCTCGTACGTGGTGTCCATCAGGATATTGCCGGCGGGCGTGGTTATGAGGTAGGTGCTGAGGGTGAGCGAGCCGACGTAGTAGACATTGTCGATGATTTTGTAAGGGGTCATGGGCGTAGTCTGCTCTTCCGGCGACCCCATGTTGCGCGCGACGACGGAGGCCGGAGTCCAGCTTTTCCCGTAGATGACGATGGTGGGATGGGGCGGCGACTGGGCTGTGATTGCCACGGGACCGGCGATGAGTACGGTTGCCAGAGAGACGAATTGCCACGATCTGTTTTTCATGAAGCGCTCCTTTTTTTTTCTTTGCAGTCTGATTTTGAAGTCTGCGCAGCAACTCAGGTGCGCGGGCGCGGGGTGACGAGGGGTTTAGCGGGAGTCGAATCTTCGAGGTCGGTTACGAGAAGGCAGTTCGCGGGATCGATGCGGGGGTCCGGCGCGCAAACCTGCCTTCTTGCGAAAGCGTACCACGAACCAGTTGTTTCCCGCGCGGAGGGGACGATCTGCGGCTGGCGGAGATCGGTGGTGTAACCGGTGTGGAGCTGGCCTCGACACTGGCAGCGTCGAGACCCCGCTTGCTGGGTGAGCACAGATAGAGCTGGCAAGCTGCGTGCATGAAACACGGGCAAGACCCATGAGCAACTCAGCGACATCTATCGACAATATTGCGATGCAGACGATTCCGAAAGACGAGTGGATCCTCTTTCTGGCCGACTTCACGCAACGCAACCGGGGAGCGCACGCGCGCCTCGAGATTATCGGCAACGAAACCGGCTACCTGGTGGAGACTGAGAACCGGCCGTTCGACGGCGTGTCGGCGGACGTGAAAGACGGTGAGGACACGGTTTGGATCAGCTTCGGCGCTTCAGCCGACGATAGTCTTGCGCACGGCGTGCAGCGGGTGGTTACGTTGTATGCGCTGCGGGGGGCGGACGGCAGCGGCGAAGTGTTGGCGGGGGAATCGAGAGATGGTTCGAGAACGGTGCTGTACCTGTCGAGTCCCGCGGACTTTGCGCTGCCCGCGGCGGATTCCTGAAACGAGTCGAAAGGTCGACAGTGTGGCGTCGAAATCGAGGCATATTGACGAAGAACGGGAGTGAGAAAGGGAAGTTATGTTACTGGTAATGGCAAGAAACTGGTGGGTACTGATCGTGCGCGGCCTGATCGCGATTTCGCTGGGCATCATCACCTTTATGTGGCCTGGCATCACGTTGGGGGCGTTGGTGCTGTTATTTGGCGCCTACGCGCTTATTGACGGCGCCATGAGCATCACAGGGGCGGTGAGGGCGACTCTCGCTCATGAACGGTGGGCGTCGCTGCTGCTCGAAGGTGTGGCCGGCATTGCGGGTGGGGCGGTGGCATTCCTCTGGCCCGGCATCACGATCGTCGCCCTGGTGTTTGTGATTGCGGCGTGGGCGATTGTGACGGGCGTGTTCGAAATCGCCGCGGCCTGGAGATTGCGGCGGCACGTGGCCGGTGAATGGCTGCTGGCGCTTTCGGGCGTGGCGTCTGTGGTGTTCGGAGTTCTGGTGACGCTGGCGCCGATTACGGGTGCGCTGGTGCTGGCTCTGTGGTTTGGCGCTTACGTTTTCGTCTCCGGCTTGCTGCTGATCGGTCTGGGATTCCGGTTGCGGGGGCGGACGGCGCGCAGCGGTTTTGCATCCGCGGTGCAGCAGCCTAGCCATTGAAAACGCTCAGCGCACGGGTCCGCGGACGCGGCTGGCAGCCGTATGTCCCGATGCGCAACTAAAGTTTATCTGGCTTTTATCCGATAAGAGGTATAGACAATGCCTAAGGATGAGCCAGAGTATCTCGACGCTCCCGAAGACGCCCCGACGGAGATACCGGTGGATTTGGCGCCGGATCGGGAGATCGAGACCGACGTCGACGAGAGCGCTCGATTGCGGCTCCTGCAGTCGAGTCTGGCGGAGTTCGATCTCCGGCAGCGCCTCGAAGAGGCAGAGCGAAAGAACGCCGAGCTTGAAATAGAATTGCAAGCCCGCGCTCCGGTGGCCGTCGATTCCATCCCGGGCGCGCCGGATTCCTTCTCCGCGGCCGATGTTACCAGGCTGAAAGCGGATTGGCGCCGCGCTATGAAGACGCTGCAGGAGGAAAACAAGGACCGCCGATCGGAACTGGTACTGACGAAAGGCCAGTTGCACCAGACGAAGAGGCAACTCGACCAGGAGAACACGGCGCGGCACGCGGAAGCGTATAGAACCGGCAACATTATCGCGCATCTGGAGACGGAATTAGAGGAAGCGCGTCACGCGGCCACGAAATCGGATCGGCGTCAATCGCGCCGGCGCCACATCGGAGGGAGCGTCGCGGCGATCGTAGCGGCGGCCGGCGCTATTGCTCTGGCAGTGGCGATCTGGACGATATCGAGGCGGCCTGTAACCGCGTGTGGAGCAGTAGTGGCGGAATCGACGATTACGGAGTCGGCTGCCGGCAAGGTTAGTCCAGTGAGCACACCGGTTCTAACTGCGCCCTCGGAGACGTTTTCCCTACCAGGCGTTACGCCGGCCGGAAACCCCGCGCCGGACCCCGGACTGGCAGGCGGTATGGACCGGTTAAACGGCGCGCTGGACAACTTTCCCGGCCGCCGGCCCGAGGATATCCTGCGCGAGATTCACCGCAAAGCGGCGAAGACCGATCCCTCCCTGTGCGCTTTCAACTGGAATAACGGCCAGCCTTCCATTGTTTACGGAGGCGGCAGCAAGCTTTCGCTGTCCGCCACGGTCGACAGGTGCGCCGCGGCCATCGAAAAATATCACTGAAAACCGATTTCAGGATTGAAGATGATTGGAGCGGCCGTGCCCGTTGGAATCCTCGCCATTCTCGTAAATGGTCCGGGCCGACCCCACGATAAGGGGATCGGGCGCGGTGACGACGTCCTCGTCCTTGCCGGCGTAGGGGATGCTGTGGAGGACCCATTTCATGGCGTTCAGACGCGCGCGGTTTTTATCGTCTGAGCGGACGATAGTCCATGGGGCATCGGCTGTGTCGGTATAAAAAAGCATCGCTTCCTTGGCCTTGGTGTAGGCGTCCCAACGGCCGAGGGATTCCACGTCCATGGCGCTGAGTTTCCACTGCTTGAGGGGATCCTGGGCACGGCCCAGAAAGCGTCGCAGCTGTTCTTCGCGGCCGACGGAAAACCAGAATTTGAAGAGGCGAATTCCGCTGCGCACCATCATGCGCTCAAACTCCGGGGCCTGGCGCATGAATTCCAGATATTCGTGCGGGGTGCAGAACCCCATCACGTGCTCGACACCGGCGCGATTATACCAGGAGCGATCGAAGAAGACGATCTCTCCCCTCGTAGGGAGCTTTTCAATGTAGCGCTGAAAATACCACTGGCCACGCTCTGTATCCGAGGGTTTGGCGAGCGCCACGACCTTGGCTCCCCGAGGATTAAGGTTCTCGGTGAAGCGCTGGATGGTGCCACCCTTGCCTGCGGCGTCGCGCCCTTCGAAAATCAGCACGATGCGTTCCCCAACTTCCTTGACCCAGGCCTGCATCTTGACCAGTTCAATCTGCAGCAGTTGGATCTCCTCGAGATAATCCTCCTCCTTCATCACCTTAGCGTAGGGGTAGTTGGAGCTGATGATGGTTTTCTTGCTCTTCAACGCCTTTACGCGGGCAACCAGTTCGGGGGGAATACTGGTGCGCACCTGTTCGTCGATCAGTGCGACCATAGGGAAAGTAATCGCCTCCGATTTGGCGGAGGGTTTCTTCTCCTTGAATTTCAGAGTCTTTTTGCCTTCCTTCTTCAGGGCTTTCAGCCGCTTCTTTTCCAGCTTGCGAGCTTGCCGCACCGCTTCGGGAATATCAGTTTCATCCGTGATTGGGGAATCGGCGGCCCTGACGGTGGTGAACGCGGCATTTGTTGCTTCAGGAGTGAGCAACTTGTGGTGAGGCGCCGTGTTGGGGAGCGTTTTGGCCGTGGGGGGCATGGTGAGCGGTCCTCCCGCAAGTATACCGGCAGCGGCGTGCGCGGTTGCGGATGTTTTGGGGAAGGAGGGATCCCCCCTTCCCCGGGAATCGCGAAACCGCTTAGATCAGGGTTTCGGGACGCTGTTAATGGTCTTCAGAACGCGCGAGACGATCTGGTACGGGTCGCCTTCGGAGTTGGGACGGCGATCTTCCAAATAACCCTTGTAGCCGTTCTTGATGAAGTTGACGGGCAGGCGGATGGACGCGCCGCGATCGGAGAGCCCGTAGCTGAACTTGTCGATGGCCTGGGTTTCGTGCAGACCTGTCAGGCGCAGGTGGTTATCCGGGCCATACACCTCGATGTGCGCGGCGATGTTGTTTTCAAACGCCTTCATAAGCGCCTCGAAATATTCCTTGCCCCCCACTTCGCGCAGGTACTTGGTCGAGAAGTTGCAGTGCATGCCGGATCCGTTCCAATCGCCCTTGATCGGCTTGCAATGCAGTTCCAGATCGACTTCGTATTTCTCGCAAAGACGAGCCATCAGATAGCGGGCGGTCCAGACATCGTCGGCGGCCTTGGCGGAGCCTTTGGCGAAGATCTGAAACTCCCACTGACCTTTGGCCACTTCGGCGTTGATGCCTTCGTGGTTGATGCCGGCGGTAAGACAGAGATCCCAGTGCTCGTCGACGATCTTACGGGCCAGGCTGCCCATGTATTTGTAGCCCACGCCGCAGTAATACGGACCTTGGGGAATGTTGGGGTGGCCGTCCTTCGGGAAGCCCAGCGGACGCCCGTCCTGAAACAGGAAGTACTCCTGCTCCAGGCCAACCCACAGGTCGGGATCGTTCTCGATGGTGGCGCGCGCATTAGTCGAATGCGGCGTGCCGTCGGCATGCATGACCTCGCTCAGAACGATGTAGCCGTTGGTGCGGCTGCCGTCGGGATAAAGAGCCACAGGCTTCAGCACGCAGTCGGAACTCTTGCCCTCGGCCTGCATAGTGGAACTGCCGTCAAAACCCCAATTGGGAATATCGGCAAGGGTAGGTGGACTGTCAAAGGACTTGAGCAGACTCTTGCCGCGCAAGCCAGGAACGGGCTTCTTACCGTCCAGCCAAATGTATTCGAGTTTGTATTTTGTTGACATCGCTCTCCTGAAGTGTGGGTGGAAAAGACCCAGTATCAGGGAACGGCCTCACCCAGGGCAATCGTTAATTTTTATTGGGCAAATACCGGGAATTGATGGAGCGGCGCCCGCCTGAGAATACAAACAAAAAAGCCCCGGTGAATGACCGGGGCTTGTAAAGTTCGAACAGCGGATAAGCCTGCGCTAGAAATCGTTCCAGAGGAACTGATTGTAGACCTCATGGTGGAACTGGATTTCGGGTGCCTTCACTCTGGTCCCGAGGAGCCGCGCGCAACGGTCGGCCGATCCCTTCTTCAGGTCGAGATAACGTTCCTTGACGGCATCGCCGAAGAGCGTGCCGGTCCACTCCGCTTTGCGGAAGTTTTCCATGGCATCGTAAATGTTGTCTGGGAGGAAACGTTTGGCACTGCGCAAATCCGGGATATCCGCGATGGTGCCGTCGAGCCCCGTCTTAAAGACGCTGTAGAGCACCATGTAGGGATTGGCGTCAGGCGCGACAGCGCGAACTTCGATGCGCGAACTGCGCTCGTTCCCGATCGGGATGCGCACCATGGAACCGCGATCCACCGCGGACGCGATCAGTTGATTGGGGGCTTCAAAGTGCGGGTCCAACCGCCGGTAGGCGTTCACGCTGGAGTTCAGCACCAGGCAGATGTCATTGCCGTGGCTAATTACCCGGTCCACAAAGTCCCACGCGAACTTACCGATCTTCTCCTCGCCTTTCGGGTCCCAGAACAGATTTTTCTTTCCCTTGGAAACCGACACATTGGTATGCATGCCGCTGCCGTTTACACCTACCACCGGCTTTGGCAGAAAGGAGGCCGTGAGACCCATACTACGCGCCACCTGGCGGCAAAGGAACTTATAGAGCTGGATCTGGTCCGAAGCCGTAACCACGTCGGAATAACTATAGTTGATTTCAAACTGCGAGGGCGCAACTTCAGGATGGTCCTTCTCGTTCTCGAAACCCATCGCCCGCTGCACCTCCGCCGCCTTGTCGATGAAGGTGCGCAGCGTATCACCGGGGAGCGAGTGATAGTAACCGCCGGTATTGACATATTCGAACCTGCCGGTCTCGGTATACCGGCGTTCTGCGTCGAGGCCCGCGAAAAGGAAGCCTTCAATCTCGTTCGCTGCATTCAGCGTGTAATCGTGACTGGCGAACTGTTCCTGCGCATACGATTTCAGAACGCCCCGCATGTCACCCAGATAGAGACCGCCCTGCTTGTCGATCACTTCCCCAAACACCAGAACTTTGCCTTCGCCGATGAAATCGGCCGGCGCCCAATAGAACGCACCCCAGTCCATGTGGAGCCTGAGATCGCTCTCTTTCTGGGCCGTAAAGCCGCGGATGGACGAGCCGTCGAAGGTCAGGTTGTCGTGGCTCGTGACGAGAAACTTCTTGTCGTAATCGAGCATGTGGAGACGGCCTTCGAGGTCGCTGAACATCACCGTAACGGCTTTGATCCGCTTCTCGTCCGTCAGGTACTTGAGGCGCTCTTCCTGGAGCATCTCCATGGGAACCCGTTTGGCACGTTGTTCCTTGGCCTTCAGATTCAATTCTTCAAGTTCGCCGTAGGGCAGGCTGAGAAAATTCGTAAGTTGATTGGACATCGCTCTCCTTAAACGTCGTGGTATAGAAAAGGCCTGTTATTTAAAAAAATCCGTGCCCCTTGTCATCGCCGGTCTTCGTCGACCGGAACTGACGAGGCGGATTACCCAATCTGCGGTAACAGAAATTAGTCCAGAAACTCGTATGCAGGCAGGGTCAGGAAGTCGTTGAACTCGCCCGACAACATCATTTTCTCGAACAAATCGGCGGCTAACTGGTACTTACCCTTCGCAAAGCGCTCGGCGCCGGCGCGATCGCGCATCTTCGCCAGTTCCCCGGCGATTGTTTCCTTCACCAGTTCGGGGGTAACGGGACGCCCATCCTCGAGTTTGGCCCCGTGTTTGGCCCACTGCCAGACCTGGGCGCGCGAAATCTCCGCCGTGGCGGCATCTTCCATCAGGTTGTAGATGGGCACGGCGCCGTTGCCGCGCAGCCAGGCTTCGAGGTATTGAATGCCGACGTCGACATTCAGCCTGAGGCCCTCTTCCGTGATGGTGCCCTGGGGGATCGCCAGGAGATCCTTCGCGGTGACGTGGACTTCCTCGCGCTTGCGGTCGATCTGATTGGGCTGCGGCATGTACTCGTCGAAAACGGTTTTGGCCGTGCCGACCAGGCCGGGGTGCGCCACCCAGGTTCCGTCGTGCCCCGCCTTCACTTCGCGGAGCTTGTCCTGGCGGACTTTTTCGAGCGCGATATCGTTGGCCGCAGGGTCGTTCTTGATAGGAATCTGTGCCGCCATCCCGCCCATGGCGTGGATGTTGCGCTTGTGGCAGGTCTGGATCAGCAGATCCACATAAGACGCCAGAAAGTGGGTCGTCATGGTGACCTGGGCGCGGTTAGGCAGCATGAAATCGGGCCGGTTGCGGAACTTCTTGATGAAGCTGAAGATGTAATCCCATCGGCCGCAGTTCAGCCCGGCCGAGTGGTTGCGCAGCTCATACAGAATCTCGTGCATTTCAAACGCGGCGAGGATGGTTTCGATGAGGACGGTGGCGCGGATGGTCCCCTGCGGCACTCCGAGGTGATCCTGGGCGAACTCGAAAACATCGTTCCAAAGGCGGGCTTCGAGGTGCGATTCAAGCTTGGGCAGGTAGAAATAAGGTCCCGATCCGCGGCTCACCAGTTCTTTGGCGTTGTGGAAGAAATAAAGCCCGAAATCAAACAGGCCGCCCGAGATCGGTTCGCCATCGACATGGAAGTGCTTTTCGACTAAATGCCAGCCGCGCGGACGCACCAGCAGCACGGCCGTCTTCTCATTGAGCTTGTATTGCTTGCCTTCCGGGCCGGTAAACGAGATCTCGCGGCGGATGGCGTCCATCAGATTGCGCTGGCCCTCGATGAGATTGCGGCCGGTGGGAGAGTTGGCGTCCTCAAAATCCGCCATGAACATGCTGGCGCCGGAGTTGAGGGCATTGATGACCATCTTGCGGTCGGTGGGGCCGGTGATTTCGGTGCGGCGGTCTTTCAGATCGGCGGGGATAGGCGCGACGGTCCAGGCGGACTCGCGGATCTCGCGCGTCTCGGGGAGGAAATCCGGCAGGGCGCCTTCGTCTATTTCCTGTTGACGAACCACGCGGCGCTCAAGGAGGGCGATGCGCCGGCTGTTGAACTTGCGGTGCAGTTCGGTGAGAAACGCCTGGGCCGCGGGCGTGAGGATCTCACTGTCGGCGGTTTGGAGAGTGGCGACGGTAGCCATTAGTTCCGCCCGCACAATCCGGGAGTTCCGCACATCCCCGCGGGACAGCCGGCGCCCATTCCGGCCGGGCTGGGCATGGGGTCACCAGCGCTGCCTCGCGCCGCAAAGGTAGAGTACTCCTGTTTCAGATGTTTCTGCCCGCATGAAGGGCATCCGGATTCAAGGACGTCCTCGCTGCGCCGGACGAGCTTTTCGAACTTGTTCCCGCAGGATTCGCAGGCGTATTCATAGATGGGCATGATCTAAATATATTACTCTCGTTTCGCTGCCCCCTAGCGGGCACTACCCGAACTCGGGCGCAGACCTAAAGTTCCGGTGGATCGGCGTCGATATACAGGTGTTCGCTTCAGTGCGCGCGGAGGTGGAGTATTGCGATGGACGATCGGCAAGAAGATCGCGGGTGGGTTCCTGCTGGTTCTGGTGCAGGCCCTGCTGGTTGGTCTGTTCGGACTATGGACAACCAATCGGAACGCCAACCGGCTGAACGTGCTGGCGGCCGAATACCTGCCGGAAACCGAGCTGGCGACCCAGGTGGAGCGTGAGGTTCTCAACGCCAGAATCTTCTTCATCTATTTCGTGACGATTCAAAAGCCCGGTTCTCTCGAAAAGGGATGGGCCGCATTCCGCAGCGCTCAGCAGGATCTGCCGAAGCTGCAGGCATTGGTGAATCGTTCGGGGGCATCGGACCGGCTGCGTCCCGATCTCGAAACGCTTTTACGCGATTTCAACAACTACACGCCGGCGCTTGAGCACATCATCAATGTGGTGCAGAAGGGTGAGAATCGTGGCCCGCCTTTTGCGGATCTGGTGAAGGAATGGGCGCGGCTGGGCGGCGCGATGGTGGACTCCGCGGCGCGCCTCAGCCACAGCGGCAGCGCGGCCACCGGCGAATCGGCCCTGCAGGCGGCCGTCCAATTACGCCGCGCCACCAACATGCTGGCCACAGGCTGCCTGGCATGTTTGCTGATCGGGGTGGGGTTGGGGTTCTTCGTGGCGCGCGATATCACTGGCGCGTTGCGGAGGGTAATACTGGAACTCGGCGAAGCCGGACATCAGGTTGCGGGGGCGGCGGCACAGGTCGCGGGATCGGCCCAATCGCTGGCGCGGGGAGCGTCGGAGGAAGCGGCCTCGCTCGAAGAGACGTCGGCCGCCAGCGAACAGGTCAACGCCATGGCCAGGCAGAACACGGAGAACTCCAAAGCGGCGGCGCGCAATATGGTGGAAGCCGGCGAGCAGGTGGATGAGGCCAATCGGAATCTGGACGAAATGGTGGTGTCGATGGATGCCATCAACGCCTCGAGCGGGAAGATCTCGAAGATCATCAAGGCCATCGACGAGATTGCGTTTCAAACCAATATTCTGGCGCTGAACGCGGCGGTGGAGGCGGCGCGGGCGGGTGAAGCGGGCATGGGATTTGCCGTGGTCGCCGGCGAAGTACGGAATCTGGCGCAGCGCTGCACGCAGGCGGCACGGGACACCGCGGGGCTGATCGAAGAATCCATTGCCCGGTCGCACGACGGCAAGATCAGGCTGGACCAGGTGGCGACGGCGGTCCGATCGATCACCGAGATCGCTGGGAGAGCAAAGACGCTGGTAGACGAGGTGCAAGTGGGGAGCGCGGAACAGGCGCGCGGCATCGAGCAGGTTGCGAAGGCTATCGTGCAGATGGAGAAAGAGACACAGAGCATGGCCGCCAGTGCGGAGGAGAGCGCATCGGCCAGCGAGGAGTTGAACGCTCAATCCGGGGCCTTGGAATCGATCGTGATGCGGCTGGAAGGCCTGGTGGGGCAGCACATTTAGTCGTGGCGGTGCGGGTGGGTGTGGGGATGCGAATGCATGCCGCCTGCGTCATGGCGATGGCGGTGGGCGTGTACCAGGTTGGCGCGGGTGAGCAGTGCCTGATCGCCGAGTAATTCCGCCGGTAGACCGTGCGCCAGCACTTTGCCGCTTTGGAGGATGAAACAGTAATCGGCGATATCTTCCACCAGTCCCAGATCGTGCGTAGCGGTTACCACGGTTTTGGCGCCGTCGCCCCAGCCGATCAGGAGGTCGATAATCTGGCTCTGGCTGCGGGGATCGAGGGCCGCGGTGGGCTCGTCGAGCAGCAGAACCTCCGGGTCGAGCACCAACACGGAGGCCAGCGCCACGCGTTTTTTCTCGCCCCCGGAGAGCCGGTGAGGGGCGCGATCTTTCAGGCCGCCAATCTCCATCAGTTCCAGCATTTCGGTAACCCGCTGCACGATTTTCTCTTTGGGCCAGCGCAACTGGAGCGGAGCGAAAGCCACTTCGTCGAAAACCGTGGGATTGAAGAGCTGGACGTCGGGATTTTGAAAAACCAAACCCACGCGGCGCCGGAAATCGAAGGCGAATCGATCGTCTTCAAAGCATTCCGGTTCGAGGCGGCGGCCGTGGAAGGAAATGCTGCCGGAAGCGGGGAAATAGAGGCCGTCGAGAAGGCGCAGCAGGGTGGATTTGCCGGAACCGTTGGCGCCCAGCAGAGCAACGCGGCGGCCAGGCTCGATGGCCAGCGAGACGCCGTCGATGGCCATCTGCGAGCCGTAGCCGTAGCAAACACGGTCCAGTTGGAAAACGCTCACCGTCCCCACCAAAGCGCGGCTGCGGCAAGGAGCGCGAATCCGGCAAGCCAGAGCCAATCGGCAAGCGTTGCATGGAAGTCGTCGATTATGTAAACCTCGCCACGGAAGCCGCGCGACTGCATGGCGAGGTGCACGTCGAGGCTCAGTTGCAGGCTTTTGCTGAGGAGCACACCGGCGGCGGAGGCGGCCAGACGCCGGCGCTCACGCGGTTCCATAACGCCCACCGTGCGGCTCTTGCGCGATTCGAACATCTCGAACGCCGTTTGCAGGATCACGAAAATATAGCGGTACGTCATCCCCAGCACGGCCACCAGCACCACGGGGCAGCGGAACGTGCGCAGGGCTTTCAGAACCCACGTCCAGGGAGTGGTGAGAACCAGCAGGGCGGAAAACGTTGCGGCGGTTTCGGCTCGCGACAGAAGAAAAGCTGCGCTGCGCAGTCCCTGCACGGTGACGAAGATACCGGCGATTTCTGCCACGGGGCGGCCAGGCGTGACGAAGATGGCGGGGAGTGCGATGGCGCCGGTAAAGAAGAGTACGGGCATCCAGACCCAGCCCGCCAGTCTGCGGGGACCGATGCGGGACAGCAACGCCAGCAGAAGCGCGCAACCGAAGAGAAGGCCGATGACGCGCAATTGGCGGGACGCGGCGACCACCACGACGAGCCCGAACAAGCCGGCGACTTTTACCCTCGGATCGATCCTCTGCAGCACGCCGCGCCCGAAGGCCAGTTGTTCGGCCGTCTGCGCATATTCGGAGGCGGCGAGCAGGCTGCCCAGCGTTCGCTCAATGAAGCCGGCTCTCATCCGGCACGTCCGCGTCCCGTGCGGCCACCGAGGAACCAGGCGGCGAAGAGGGACGCGCAGACGACCAGGCCGGTGCCGAAAATCGCCGAGAGCAGGTAGCCGAATGCCGGGCTTTTAAGGAATGGCGGGGCGTAGCGGGGCATGGGCGCGGTCCAGAGCGAAGCCAGGCGCTCGAGTCCCACCGGCGCGTTGGAGGGGGGCGGAGCTTGGCCTGAGGCCGCCGCGATCTTTTGGCGGGCCGAGGGGTTGGAAAAATCCTGGGGCGCCCACTCCCCCCAGGCGGAGCCAGCAGCCACGATGCCCAACGGCGTGAGAACCATGAGCACGGCGAGCGCGATCCAAAGCGGCCGCGTCGCTCGCCAACCTCCCGCGGATGGCCCCGGGCTGGTCGCGTGCAGAGCAGGCGCGGTGGTCTCCAGCAACAATGGCTCGGCGCGCTGCAGATAGGCCACTACGCCGGCGGACACCACTGCCTCCGCCAGACCGGCGACCGTGAGGTGCCCGATCATCATGGCGGGGATGGCGATATGCCAAGGGTAGGGCGCGTAGAGAGGCGCACCCGAGGAATCGTGATAAAGCAGCGGCTGGAGGCCTAATTCCAAGGCGGCCACAAGCGCGGCCAGATTGATCGCAAAATAGCCCGCCAGCGCCGCCGCCACCACACGGCGCGACGATTCGATGGGCGCGCGTCCGGCCACGGCGCGATAAATGGCCCAGGCGGCGAGCGACCCCACGATCGCCATGTTGAAGCAATTGGCCCCGATGGTTGTGATGCCGCCGTCGCCGAAAAAGACAGCCTGAATGGCAATAGCGATGGAGATAGCGAGGATGGATGCCCAGGGGCCAAGCACGATGGCGGCAATTCCCATCCCTACGGCATGGCCGGAGGTACCCCCTGGCAGGGGCAGGTTGAACATCATGACGATGAAAGAGAAAGCGGCGAAGACCGAAAGCAGGGGGATGGTGCGCGTGTTCAACATGCGCTTCAGGCGCCGCAGAGACGTGTACCAGAACGGGGTAGAACCCGCGTAAAGCGCCGCGCAGGTGGCAGGGCTGAGATATCCGTCCGGAATGTGCATGAAGGTACGTCGGTACTCCGTGGGCAGGCACACGGATTCATACGCTAGCTTAGCCTGAAAGGATCAGGGCTCGCGGTGTGGCCATGCGGTGGCGTGCAACAGCGTTTTCTGGCATACTGGATTTGCTCTGGCTTCTTCCGTCCGCCAGCCGGATGAGGCTCTTTACCCCTACCCAATCCAAACGCCTCAACGAGGTGACGGGATTTCTGTTCCTTGCGGCAGGTATCCTCGCTCTCTTGAGTTTCGCGTCGTTTCATCCCACCGATCCGTCATGGAACACGGTCAGCGGAGCTGTTCCCACGGAGAATCTGATCGGTCCCGTGGGCGCCTGGCTTGCAGATCTGTTTCTGCAGTCGTTCGGACTGGCGGCGTTCGTGATTCCCGTGCTGATATTCGGGCTCGGCTGGAAATGGATACGTTCGGAATCCATCGCCGCGCCGACCGCCAAACTGCTGGGCAGCGCGATGCTGCTGGCCTCCGTTTGCGGCGCGGCCGGTCTGCTACCCGATTGGCGCATGTTCGACCACACGATTTTGTCCGGAGGAGCGGCGGGACTTCTCATCGCGGGCTGGCTCCGGCATGCGCTCAACACAGCGGGAGCGGCGGTGGTGTTGGCCACGTCTTTGATCGTATCGGCTTACCTGGTCTCGACGTTCACGCTGGGTGTGGTGGAGCGGTGGTTGGCTCCGGTGATCCTGTTCTTCACAGGACTGCGCGACCGCTGGCGTCGCTGGATCGAGGGTCGCCGCGAAGCCGCGCTGCAGAAGCGGGAAGAGATGCGCGCGGCTGCCGAAGCACGTGCCGCTGCGCTCGCCGAAGCACGACTGCGCGTGGAGGCCGATTCCGCCGCAATCCCGGTCACGCCCGAACCACTTCCGACCCAGCGCACCCGCGGGCGCAAACCCGAGCCTGTCTCCGAAACCCTGCCTTGGGATGACGCTCCCGTGGAATCCGCCGCGGACTCCATCCCGGAGGCCGAAGCCCCGGCCGGAAATGGTGAAATCCCCATCTGCCGTCTCGACGAAACGCCCGTTCCCGAGGCGTCGAACCTGCTTGAATTCCCGTTCACCAAAGCCCGGCCGCGGGAACACCACACCAAATTGCCCACGCTCTACAGGCTGCCCTCGACCGATCTGTTGAACGAAATTCCGGTGCGCTCGGCCTTCGATGAGCAGGAGCTGAAGAACACGGCCGTCGCCATCAAAACCAAGTTCGAAGAGTTCAACGTGCTCGGGTCCGTGGTGCAGATCAATCCCGGTCCGGTGGTCACCACCTTCGAATTCAAGCCGGAAGCGGGGATCAAATACAGCCGGATCACTACGCTTTCGGAAGACCTATGCCTGGGGCTGCAGGCCGAATCGATCCTCATCGAGCGCATTCCGGGCAAACCTACCGTCGGCATAGAAGTGCCCAATGCGCGCCGCGAACTGATCAGCCTGCGCGCCATTCTGGAATCCGAAGAGTTCACGTCGTCGGGCTCGAATCTGACCATTTCGATGGGCAAGGATATCAACGGCCGAATCAAAGTGGCAACGCTCGAAACCATGCCGCATCTGCTGATCGCGGGGTCCACGGGATCGGGCAAATCGGTGATGATCAACTCGCTCATCATGTCGATCCTGTACAAGTCGACGCCGGATGAAGTGCGCATGATCATGGTGGATCCGAAGCGCGTGGAACTGGGCATGTACGAGGGCGTGCCGCACCTGCTCACGCCGGTGATTACCGATCCGAAGAAAGCCACCAACGCGCTGCGCAACGCGGTGATGGAGATGGAACGCCGGCTGCGTCTGCTGGCCGAGCAGGGTGCGCGCAATATCGATCAATACAACAAGAAGATCCGCGGCATGCGCAATCAGCCGCGCAGCCTTTTCGAGGACGAGCGGGAACCCGCGGCGGAAGAATTGAAGCCACTGCCCTACATTCTGATTCTGATCGACGAGTTAGCCGATCTGATGATGCTCGAAGGGCGCAACGTGGAAGAGTCGGTTACGCGCCTGGCACAGATGGCGCGGGCGGTCGGTATGCATCTGGTGCTGGCGACACAGCGCCCCAGTGTGGACGTGATTACCGGCATCATCAAAGCCAACTTTCCCGCCCGCATCAGCTTCCGTGTGGCCACGCGCGTGGATAGCCGCACCATCCTCGATGTGATGGGGTCCGAGCATCTGCTGGGCAAGGGCGACATGCTGTTCCTGCCGCCCGGCTCGTCCCGTCTGACGCGCGTTCACGGCGCGTTCGTGACCGAGACCGAAATCAACAAAGTAGTGGATTTCTGGAAGGTGCAGGGCAAGCCGGACTACGACCAGTCCTACCTGATTGCGCCGCCCACCGACGAGGGCGATCCGGAAGTGGAAGACGGAGCGCCCGCGGACCAGGACCCCATGTACGAAGAGGCTTTGCGCGTGGTTCTGGAGATGGGGAAGGCGTCGACGTCGACCTTACAGCGGCGCCTGCGGCTGGGCTACGGGCGCGCCGCACGCATCCTCGATATGATGTACCGGGACGGCATCATCGGTCCACCCGATGGCAGCAAGCCGCGCGATGTGCTGAAGCGTCCCGACTGGCTGCGTGAGGTGGATCACGTGTGATTGGGTCGCTTCAATTAACAGCTTGTCTACTTCACTGAACAGCTTCTGAACCACGTTGAACAGCTTCGTGACAAACTATGCAATTGCATAGTTGCGGGCGCGCCGGATTCTGGTATGCTGAGCAACTATCCAAAGGGTAATACCATAAAATGTCGGTGCGTAAACGGGATTTAACTCATTCTCTGGTTGCCGGGTTCCAGGAGATGATTTCAAGGGGTGAATTGCAGCCGGGCCAGAAGTTGCCTCCGGAGCGCGAACTGGCACGGCAGTTCGGCGTGAACCGAGCCTCCATCCGCCAGGCGCTCAAGGCGCTCGATGTGATGGGAATTGTTTTTCAGCGCGTGGGAGATGGCACGTATCTCACGGTGGATGCGTCCACTACGCTGCGCGCGCCGCTCGATTTTCTGATCCTGGTGGACGGCATCACATTCCAGGAGTTGTTCGAAGCACGGCGCATTGTGGAGCCGGAACTAGCGGCGCGCGCGGCCCAGCGCCGAACCGACGACGACGTTGCCGATCTGGCAAAAGCCGTGGCGCTCATGAAAGACAATCCGCAGATGGGCATCGATGAGGTAGCGGAACAGGATCTGCATTTTCACGAAATCATCTGGCGGGCTTCGGGAAATCGCGTGTGCCAGCGCATGTTTTCTTCGTTACACCGGGCAATTTCGCGCAGCCTCAACGTCACGACTTTGCTGCGCGAGGAAGGTGCGCCCACGAGCGAACATGAACGCATTTTCCTCGCCATTCAGGAGGCCGACGCGGAAGGCGCGCGCAGCGGCATGATCGAGCATCTGCGGCGGGGCGAGAGTTCGATTCTGCGGGCAAGCAAAATTGCCTGCCCGCCGGTTGAAGCCGCACAGGTTGAAGCCGCACAGGCCACGGTCTGATCGATTGCCGTCCGCACCGCCTGCCGTTCTGATATAGGATTGTTGGTTGTTCCGACAAGCGGGTTTCACCCCGCCGGACAAGGCGGTGACTGGTGATACGCAGACGAAATTACCTTCGGCAAATGGGGACGCCGCACCTGGTGCTGGGTGTCTGGTTACTGGGAATGGCGGGTCAGCCGTATGCGTGGGGGCAGGGCGGAAGGGGCGCTGGCCCGCAAGGGACTCCCCGGCCACAAGGCCAGAATCCCAGCGGCATGCGTATATACATCTGGTCGGGCCTTAAGTCCCACGGGCCGGGGCAGCATGATTATCCGCAATTTCTTGCCGACTGGAGCAAGATTCTGACGGAGCACGGAGCGGTAGTCGATGGCGGCCTGCATACTCCGGGCAGCGGTGAGCTGGAACATACCGACGTCGTGGTGATTTACAAAGGCGATGCAGCCTATCTGAGCGACAGCGAGAAAGCCACACTCGAAGCCTACGTCAGACGGGGCGGCGGACTCGTTAGTCTTCACGACTCCTTGTGCGGTCCGGATCCGGCGTGGTTTGCCACGCTGCTCGGCGGGGCGAAGAAGCATGGCGAGACCAACTTCACGCTGGACGCGCCGGTCCCTTACACGGTGGTGGACAAAGCGGACCCGATCATGAAGGACATGACTAACTTCACCGTTTACGATGAAGCTTTTTTCCTGATGACCTGGGCGCAGAATCCCGCCATCCATGTGCTGGCAACGGCGGAGATGGCGCCCACGCGAAGCGCCGGGGACCACAAGGGAGAAGTGGTGCCGCAGATGTGGACTTATGAACATACGCTGCCCGGTGGCCAGGCGGCGCGCGCGTTCGTGTGGATGCAGGGCCACACCTACGCTAATTTCGCCAACTACCAGATTCAGCGCACGCTGCTTCGCGGCATTGCGTGGGCGGCGAAAAAGCCGGTGGATGAACTGGTGGACTATGTGCCTCCGGCCCGTCCGGCTGGCCGCGGAGGACAGATCGCGAGAGTGCAGTGATCGATCGACGAGTCAACGCGCTTCCGCCACCGGCGCCGTTTCATCCGGGGAAAGTGAAGAGCTCGACGACCGTCCTCACGCGCTCTTTCTGACGGCTGCGCGGAAATCGCCTGGTTCTTGTGAGCTCGGCGATGCCGTGGAGGCTGGCCCAGAACAGTTCCGTTATAACCTCCGACTTCGGGCCCTCCGCCTGAAACAACTCGTGGAGTTGGGAAAACGCGAAGCGCAACTCCGGAGGCGTAGCCGCGTCATCGAAGGGTATGCTCAGGCTGAGCGAGAACATCACTTCATACAGTGCGGGCGAAGACGCAGCGAACTGCAGATATGCGGCCGCTACCGATTCGACCCTGTTTCCACTCTTAGTCCGCTTCCGTGCCTTCTCCAAAGCCAGGCCCATCTCCTTGAAGCCCTCGATGGCAACCGCGGCGAGAATCTCTTCGCGGCTTGCGAAATGAGCGTACAAGACGGGTTGGCTCCAGGAGATTTCGTCGGACAGCCGCCGAACCGTTACGCTTGACCACCCTTCAAGTTCCGCAATTCGCCGGGCGGCACCGATAATCTGTGCCCGGCGGGCCTGCCTGTCACGCAGCTTTCGCTCCGCAAGGCGGTTAGCCGCCAGCTTTGTTGCCATCGACAGGAATTATAGCGCCGCTCGGGCAGACGCCAGGCTGGCGGTTGAAACTTTTCCAAACGCCTCGCATCTTTTATAGCATCGATAGATTTAATAATCATGTTATATTTTGTGAACTACGCTATAACCGCGAAGATCCGGTCAAGTGAGGGGCAAGGCGCGTGCTGCGTGCCTTCTGAGAGGGAAGACCGCCCAACTTGCGCCTGAGGGCAGCTTAGGGAGGAACTCATGATGGAAGTCCTGAATGTCGTTGCGATCATGGTCGCTGGATTGATGGTGGGGAGCGAACTGGCCATCGCCGCGTTTGTTCACCCCGCTCTCGATCGGTTGCCGGATCATGTTCATCTTCCGGTGGCAAGCGCCCTCGCGCGAGTGCAGGGTAAATTCATGCCGTATTGGTACATCCTCGTATTCATGCTTACTTCAGCCGAGGCCTCATTCAGATGGCACCAATCCGGCAGCTTACCTGCCTTGATTACTGCGTCGGTCGCTTTGTGGACGTTGGCGATTGTGTATTCGGTCACGCTCCCCGTGCCGATCAACAGCCGTATCGCATCGTGGGAAAATATCACCCCGCCCAGCGATTGGAAGACGTACCGGCGCAGATGGGACCTGCTCCACCGCTGGCGCGTTGTACTCCTGACCACAGCTTTCGCTTTTCTGATCGTGGGAGTCATTAGATGATAACGAAAAAAAGGGGAGGCCACCTGGCGATGGCCTCCCTTTCCGATCCTCCGTCGGTCTTAGTGTTCTGTCGCTATTTTCGCTCCGGCATGATCACCGCCGAGAGCGTAGGACCCGCTTGTCCCGGCACTCGTGGCAGCAGACTCGTGCCCGAACGCTTGAACACCATCGTCGGTTTGGTATCGAGCGGCACCAGGACGCCTAAGAACACGGCGCTCATTTCTTCCCAATTCTGCAGCCCGTTCACCACTTCCTTCGTGGGGTCCGGATTCATGGGATTATTCAGCGAATTATCGTAGTGTGTGATGCCGAGCAAGCGTGTCCCTTTGGGCAGCGTGATCGGCTCGGTCAGATCGAAACCCTGTTGCCAGTTGAAATCGAACTTACCTTTGAACAGGGTCTGTATTTCTCCTGTCGGGTAGATCGCCCGCAGCTCATAATCCTTGCCCCGCAGATGCATATGCGGCTGCACATAAACCAGCCGGACATTATCCGTGGACACGGTGCTTTCACTGACTACTTCCGCGTTGGGATCTCCGGGGGGGATCACCAGGTTATTGGCGATGGGCACATTCACCGTCAGGTAGCGCAGCTTCGGCGGGGTTTTCGCAAAGACCAATCCGACTCTCGAGCGATCCGTCGTCTCCTTGCCGATAGCGGTGTAGTGCATGCTGAATACGATGTCGGACCCCTTGGGCACAAACTTCGCCGAGCCATCCATGCTGAAATCCTGCGCACCCAAACCAGGGTTGTACTTACCCAGCAGGTTCTCGCCCTCCTGATTTCGTCCGATGGCTTCGTCGCCGGATTCATAAGCTACGCCGGGTATGGCGTCATCCATCCAGTGCGATGTTGGCGAGCGCACGTCGAGACGAATATGGTGCACGGCGGCCCTGTTACCGGGCCGTACTTCCGCCGCAATCACCCACTTATCTTCGGGGAAATTTACCTTCACCAGAATGTTTTTATAGTTGATAGCGCCCGTAGCAGGCAGGTGGATGTCGGTGGGCATCTCGACGATCATGTCCGGCTTGATGTTCCAGCCGTCTTCGAATTGGCGCGGAGCGGGCTTGTCTTTCGCATTGCCTTCGGGCGCACCGGCGTCCACCCAGGCGACTAAGGTGGCGATATCGGCAGGGGAGAGCCGTCTGTCGTTGGCGAAATGAGCGTAGCCGTCTTCGGCAAACCATGGCGGCATCTTGCGCGACGCTACCGCCGTCTTGATGCTCTTCGCCCAGGGACGCGTTTCCGAGTAAGTAAGCAGCGACATCGGCGCGATTTCGCCGGCACGATGGCACTCCTGACAATTCTTCTCAAGAATCGGAAGAACGTCTTTGTTAAAGGTCACAGGCAAGGAGTTGGTTGCGGCCATGGCGGCCACCCCCGAAATCCCCACCAGGTAAGTGCTGAGACAAAAGCGCAGAATCCTCATTGGTTATCCTCTCTGGCCAACTACCTGTTTCGCTGAATTTTTCGCTGAAAAAAAGTGGGGACAACCTGGTCGGATGGTGGGAAAAACGGGGCCGTGCGGCACAACGCCGTGGGGCACAACAGGGCCCGGACGCAACTAAATTATATTCGAGAACAAGCCGTTATGCAACACTACCAACGGCGGTACGCGATATGCTGTTTCCATGACTCCAGAACAAGCCAAATTTCTGCTCGACTACAATCTGCCGATTCTTAAACACGAGACGGCGACCACCGCCAAAGTTATCGCCGCAACTCCGAACGCTAACCTTGACTATCGCCCGACCGATCGATGCACGGGGGCGGCCGATCTGCTGTGGCATATCGCTTCGGCGGATGTGATGTTCCTCGAAGGAATCCTGAGCGGCGCCTTCGGCCAGGGCCCTGCGAAGCCCGAAGACGTCACCACACCCGAACAGATCTCGGCCTGGTACACGCAGACCATGTCGGCCGCCATCGAAAAACTGTCGGCGCTTACGCCTGAAGAAGCCGCCCGCATCCTCGATTTCTATGGGTTCATGCAGATGCCTGCGGCTGGCTTTGTCGACATGGCCATGCGTCACAGCATTCACCATCGCGGGCAGTTGTCGGCCTACATGCGCCCCATGGGCGGCAAGGTGCCTTCCATCTACGGGCCCAGCGCCGACGAGAATCCGTTCGCCAAAGCCGAAGCGCAGACCGCGTAGTATTAAGTTGCATAAATTGCCGCATCGTACCGCTTGCTTACGCGCGCGGCTCAGTAAGGACTTCCGAGCCGCGACTGTGAAAGAGCGGTGTACGCAAACTTCTGCAACTTAGTATTAGGGCCGGGCCTTACTTCACGAGTGAAATCGCGAAACCGTCGATCTTGCGCTTGAACATCGGCAAAGCGATCGATTCGAGCCGGGGATGGGCGGCGACGGCAGCATTGTACTCCCTGGCTCCGCGCGCGTTCGGGTCGGCGGGATTATCCTCCATGACCTCGCCATTGCGGATTATGTTGTCGGCCAGAATCACCGTGCCGGGCCGCGATAACTGCAGGGCGAGGTCGAGATACTTCACGTAGCCGGTCTTGTCGGCATCGATGAAGACGAAATCGAAGGGCGGTTCGCCTGCTGCGAACATGGCGCGGAGGGAAGCGGCGGCGTCCCCCACTTTGATCTCCACAATTCCATCCAGCCCGGCGGCTGCCAGATTCCGGCTGGCGGTCGCGGCGTGGACGGGGCTGTATTCGAGGGTGATCAATTTGCCATCGGCGGGGAGCGCACGCGCCAGCCAGGTAGTGCTGTAGCCGCCCAGCGTGCCGATCTCGAGTATCCGCCGCGCCCCTGCCATGCGGGCGAGTAAATACAGAAACTTCCCCTGGTTGGGAGTCACGTTGATGGCGGGCAGACCGGCAGCATCGGCGTTCGCCAGGTTGGCCGTGAGGATGGGATCGGGCGGAACAAAAAGGGATTCGATGTACCCATCGATCCGCTCTACGAGTTGTTCGTCGAAGGCGCGCATAGGCTACGGTGTACTGCGAAACAGCTCCGGCATGAACTCCGCGAGCAAACGGCGCCACGCGCGCCATTCGTGTTCGCCGGGAACGCTGTGAAATTCGTGGTGGATTCCGTCTTTGGTCAGCAGGTCGTTCATCTGCACATGGGCCGGGTAGCGCGTATCTTCGGTGCCGCAGCCGAGGAACAGAAGCTTCAGCTCCTTGTTCACGGCGGCGGGATCCTTGGTAAATCCTGGGACCTGTTTATCCAGATCGAATCCTTTCTGGCCAAAGGCACCGGCGCTGAATTCGCCCACCCAGGCGAATTTGTCGGGATTGCGCAAGCCCAGCGTGAAGGACTGTCCCGCCCCCATGGATATTCCCGCAATGGCCCGATTGTCGCGATTGGCGACCACCCGGTAATGCTTTTCAACGATGGGAAAGATGTCGCCGAACAGCTCGCGGCCGAAGGCATCGATAGCTGCAAGCGTGGTGGCGTCGCCGGGAATGTCGCTGTAGGGCATCACGATCAGCATGGGCACGGTCTTATGCTGCGCCAGCAGGTTCTCTTCGATCGCATGTGCGCGGCCGAGACGCGTCCAGCCTTCCTCGGAATCGCCTCCGCTGTGCATCAGATAAAGAACCGGAAAGCGGCGGTTGGGATTAAGGTCGTAATCCGGCGGGACGTAGATGGCGACGGTGCGCAGCGCCTTCGATACCGACGAGCGATAGGTGCGGTATTGAATGGATCCGTGCGGCACGTCCTGCACTTCGTCGAAGCGCGGCGGGTTGCCGGGAGTTTCGAAATAGCTGAAGTGGATGGTCCCGCCGGGCCGCTCGTTAGGATTGGCCTGGTCGATGGCGCGCACTCCGTCAATCAGAAATACATAGCGATAGGCGTCCGGTTCGAGGGGGCCGATGGTGACGGTCCACAGGCCCTTCGCGTCCTTTTGCATAGGCACGTTCCACATGCCCGGCGAATCTTTGACGGCGCCGGCGGGCTTGGGGTCGAGCGTGCCGATGCTGGCCGAGACCATAACCTCAGAGGCCTTGGGCGCACGGATGCGGAAGGTGACCCGGTTATCGGAGGCGATCTCCGGTGAAACGATAGCCTCGGGGCGTCCGCCGCCTGTCTGGGAGAACGCCAGGGTGGAGAACAGAGCGCCCGCCAGGAGGGTGGCACGCCGCACAAATATCTGCATGTCGAGATAGTATCAACTCAAAGAATTATGACGCCTGGATCGCGCTCCGGCTGGGCCGCTTCGCCGGAGAATCCCGACAGCGCCAGCTTCGTAACCGACTCAGCTTCGAGCGCGTTGGTAAATGAATCGGGTACGGGCTTTTGCCACGCCACGCTGCAGTTGCGCAATGCCACGTTATCGGCATAGCGGATGTTATACGCGGAGGTACCGTGCGGTTCGATGCCCGGATAGGCGCTGGTAGGGCGGTTGTCATACACGGAACCGGGGTACGCGGTAGTGCGCCCGAAGGTCAGGGCAACGTGATCGAACGTGACGTTGGCGATGCGGCTCTCGGCGGTGCCATTGACCCGCACACTGTTCTCCGCGTGTCCCGTCACGTTGCGAAAATGAACGTCGTGAATGCGCCCGACGCGCGAACCTTTGGCGCGCGGGATGGCCGTTAGAGAGATGGCCTCGCCGCGTCCCCACCAGGGCGCCGCCTGGTAACGCGCCACGAAGCGGATGTCGTTGAAATCGATATTCGAGACATCGCCCTCATCGCGCAATTGAATGGTGAGACCGCGGCAACTGGAACGAATCTCGCAGCGCTCGAAGTGCACGTCGTGTATATCGCCCACCGTTTCGGTGCCGATCTTAAGGCCGGAATCTTTGGTTTCGATGACGCAGTCTTTCACCGAGATATTCGAGGAAGGCCTGTACTGGCTGCCGTCGCGCGTGCTCTTGATAACGATAGCGTCGTCGCCGCAGACGATATCGCAGTTGCGGATCTCCACATCTGAGCAATGGTCGGGATCGATGCCGTCGCAGTTGGGCACGTCGAGCTGATTGCGAATCTTCAGGCGATCCACCAGCACGTGTTGGCAGCCCAACATATGCAGTCCCCAATTGGGCGCATCGCTGAACGAGATGCCGTTGATTTCGAGGCCCTGGCAGGCGGTGAGGATGAAAATCTTGGGGCGAAAGCGGCCGAATTGCCAGATTTCGCCTTCCTTCGAATAGCCGGTCATGAAGTCGAGGGCGCGCCCGTTGATGTTGCCGGTGCCGGAGATTTTCAGGTTCTTCGCGCCGTTGGCGGTGAGGACGCCGCCGGTGGCCGACGCGTAATGGCTGACGTCTTTGCTTACGATCAGCTCGGCATCGTCGGCAAGGTGGAAATCGATGTCGCTCTTGAGGACCAGGGTGCCGATCAGGTACTTCCTGCCTCCGCGGATCAGCACTTGCGCGGGAACGCCGGATGCGGCTGCCGCGTCGATGGCCCGCTGGATCGGTTCTGTGTCGAGGCTGACGCCATCGCCGACAGCGCCATAATCGCGGGCGTCGAAAATGCGCAACTGGGCCGACAGCGGACGCAGCTTGGCAATGCCCGCCGCGGCTACTCCAATGAGATGGCGGCGGCTGATGGTGGTGTCGCTCATGACGGCTCCAGTATATGGCGCTGTGACGTGCCTCTATTCTGGAGAATGTGCTGCGCCGCATCGTGAAGGTTCTTGTCATCGCGATCATAGCTTTCTATGGCATGGTGACGCTGAGCCTTATTCTGCTCCGCTGGGTGAATCCTTTGACAACCGCGCTTCAGGCAGAGCGCCGGGTTGAATCGTGGATGCATCGAGGGACTTACAGGAAGGTTTATGTGTTCGTATCGATCGACCAGATTTCTCCGGCGCTCCAGCATGCAGTCGTAGCGGCTGAGGACGCCAGGTTTTTCCAGCATCATGGATTCGACTGGAAACAGGTTGAGATCGCCGTCGAAGACGATCTTGATCGTGGCAGGAGCCGCGGCGCATCCACCATAACTCAGCAACTGGTCAAGAACCTGTTCCTCACCACCAACCGTTCGTTTATCAGAAAAGGGATTGAGTTCACCATCGTTCCTCTGACCGAACTGCTGCTTTCAAAAAAACGAATTCTTGAACTGTATCTGAATGTCATCGAGTGGGGCCCGGGCATCTACGGCGCCGAAGCGTCCGCGGAGCACTATTTCCACAATCCGGCGCGCCGTCTCACGCGCGATCAGGCGGTGGAGCTTGCCTCGGTCCTCCCGGCGCCGCTTCGTCGCAAACCGGGGCGCCTGACCGAATACGACCGCATCATTGCCGAGCGCATGGCGCAGATGGGCTGGTAAGCCGTCGAACGCAGTACAATTCCCCCATGCGCATTTCGTCGCTGCCGCTGCTGGCAGTTCTGTGCTTTTCAAACCCTCTGGCCAACACAGCCGCCAGTGAGCCAGCGCCCGAGATTACGCTCGAAATCCGCGACTTCGCCACCATGCCGATGACCGGCAAGGTCGACGGCAGAGGGCAGATTATGGGCCTTCTGGCGCGCGTCAATTTCATGCGTGAAGAGCCCGGAGTTGCGAGGAACAGGATCTTCGTGAACGACCTGAACGGCCCGCTCTACATCCTCGATAAACAGACCGGAAAGTTCACCACGTATCTCAATTTCAACGGCCGCAACGGCCAGCCGGGATTGTTCCGCAGGCTCCCCACCGAGAGCGGCTTTGCCAACGGCTTCATCTCGTTCGCATTCGATCCCGACTATGCGCGCAACGGCAAGTTCTATACGATTCATCTGGAAGATCCCGAAGCACCCGGCCCCGCCACGCCGGATAATACAAACTTTCCAGGCCTGCGCGCGGGCTACGAAACCACGCCGGCGATCGCCACTCCTGGCCGCACCATGCGCGAAGCGGTGCTCATCGAATGGACGGACACCAACACTGCAAACAGCACCTTCGAAGGAACCGCGCGCGAATTGATGCGGCTGCGCATGTATGGCCAGATTCATCCCATGGCGGACCTGATTTTCAATCCGAGCGCGCACCCCGGCGATGCGGACTGGCGCGTGTTGTACGTCGCGTGCGGAGACGGCGGCGCGGGCGAATCGCGTAACCCTGAGATACGTTCCAATCCGCAGCGTCTGGATACGCTGGTCGGCAAGATCCTCCGGATTATTCCCGATCTCAGCGAACAAAAAACTTCGAGTACCGTTAGTGAGAACGGGCGCTATCGCATTCCCACCGACAATCCGTTTGCTTCGAAGCCGGGTGCGCGCGGCGAAATCTGGGCGTATGGTTTGCGCAATCCCGCGCGTCTCACGTGGGATTTCGATCCGCGAAATCCACGCGACAATCATCTGATCGCGAACGTGATCGGCCTCTATACCTGGGAGACCGTCGTGGTGATAAAAAAAGGCGCGAACTACGGCTATTCGCTGCGCGAGGGCAATCAGAAACTGGATGCCGCGAACCATCTGAGCGACCTGAGCGGCGACGACAGGATTCCGGTGCAGATCAACGCCACCGAGACGGACGGCATGGTGAATCCCACCTATCCCGTGCTGCAGTATGGACATGTCCAGGGCGGCGGCGATGCTATCTCGAGCGGCTACGTTTATCGCGGCAAGGCCATTCCATCGCTGGCGGGCAAGTACATCTTCGGCGACATCACCACCGGCAACGTCTGGTGGGTCGATTACGCGAAAATGCTGTCAGCCGATGTCAGCAAACCGAACACGGTGCCGGAGATGCACCCGCTGAAGTTCCGCTGGGCAGCGCCGGGCGGCAGCAGCGAAGTGTATGCGTCCATGTACCCGATTACGGAACTGGTTTATCATGCGCGCGGCGGCACGGCGCCCACTCTGCCCGGCATGGCAAAGGTGCCTGACGGAGGCCGCTCCGATATCCATCTCTGGGCGGATTCGACGGGCGAGCTTTACATCATGAGTAAGAGCGACGGCATGATCCGCAAGGTTGTGGGGGCGTCCTGGTGAAGCCTGCGCATCGCGGTTGGCTGGCCGCCTTTCTGTTTGCAGTCCTGCCCGCCGGGGCGCAGATGAACATGCCCGATCAAAGCATGGCGGCGCCGGTTATGGAGATGAAGGATCAGATCCCTCCCGGCCAGTTGCCACCGCCGAGGATGATTCGCGGCGCGGGCACCGTGCAGATGAAAATCACCGCATCGCCGAGGGCGCAGATGTGGTTCAACCAGGGCTTGAATCTGCTGCACGATTATTGGGATTACGAGTCGGCGCGCGCGTTCGAGCAGGCTGTGCGCGTAGATCCGAAATGCGCCATGTGTTACTGGGGGCTTTATAAAGCCGAGTCGTTCTATCACAGCACGACGATGGGCTATGCGGGACAGGCGCTGGACAAGGCCGTCAGTCTGAAGGATGGGGTGAGCCGGCGTGAGCGACTCTATATTGAGGCAACGGCTGCTCTCGAAGACGGGCGCCGCCATCCCGGTGGGCAATCGATGATGGCCAGACCGGTGGAAATCTGGCGCGACATCGTGAAGGAATATCCGCGGGATACGCAGGCGCGGATTTTTCTGGCAAGTGCGGTTGGGGGCAAGGAAGCGCTCGAGCTTCTGGAGTCCGTGATGCGGGACGAGCCCGACAATTCGGCGGCGCATCATTACTACATACACGACCTCGAGCCGACCGACCATCCCGAGCGGGCGCTGCACAGCGCGGAAATACTGGGACGGCTGGCGCCCGCCTCGGGACATATGGTCCACATGCCCGGGCATATTTACTTTCGCGTGGGCGATTATGCGAGCGCGGAGCGGGCGTTTGCGGCGTCGATGGAGGTTGACGAGCGCTATATGCGGAAGCAGCATATCGCACCCGACGACGATTGGAACTACGTGCACAACCTGATGTATGCCATCGCCAACCTGATGGAGGAAGGGAAGTTCAGCGAGGCGACCGCACTCTCGGCTAAGATCGGCGGGGCGCGGGGCCAACTGGATACCACGCTTTACAGCAACTCGGCGCGCGATTCCATTTCCCGGCTCAATGCGCATCTGCCGGTGTCCCTGCGCACGGCCGATTGGGCGCAGACGACGGATTTATTGAAGGGAGTAACGGCGCAGACGCGGTGGCCGCATCTGGATTTTCTGGCGCGGCAACTGGCGGACTTCGCGGCCGGGATGCAGGCTGTCAATCAACACGATCTGGCGAAGGCGCGGGAGTGTTCCACGCGATTCGACAGTGGGTTGTCGCGGATGTCGCCAGGCCCCGCGCCGATGAAGATGCCAACGATGGCAATGCCACCGAAGATCGAAGTGATGCCGGACGCCATGCTGCGGCCGCTTG
This sequence comes from Terriglobia bacterium, assembly GCA_963719785.1. Taxonomy (GTDB): domain Bacteria; phylum Acidobacteriota; class Terriglobia; order Bryobacterales; family Bryobacteraceae; genus BOG-234. The sequence continues at coordinate 830,462 of CAVRCX010000004.1, read as the reverse complement.
TGAACATGCTCTCGGTGATGTCGCTGGAGCTGCAGGCTGCGCTGCTGACTGCGGAGGGAAAGACCGTCGATGCAAAGCCCGTGTTCGCGAAGGCGGCGGAGGCGGAGAGACGTTTGGGATACCATGAGCCGCCGAATTACATCCGGCCAGTGGGTGAAACGGAGGGAGCGGCTATGTTGGCGGCGGGCGATTGGGCGGACGCGCGGGCGGCGTATCAACGGGCGTTGGTGGAGCGGCCACGATCCGGGCTGGCCCTCTACGGTGTGGCTATGAGCAGCGAAAAGGCCGGCGACACGGCGTCGGCATCCAGGGGGTATGCGGATTTTCTGGCGGCCTGGAAGGATGCCGATCCGACTCTTGACGAGTTGACACACGCGCGCGCTTATATAGCTTCGGGTGGCGCTGCGGGGAAAAGATGAGCTGATTGCCGATTGGCACAGGCGAAAGCGCGTGGCACATGGCGAGGGCAGATCGGAAATCTGCCCCACCGGAGCATTACCGCACAAGGCAGGGGCGTTTTGGATCGAACTTCCAGTTGGGGATCAGGTATTGCATGGCGCTTGCATCGTCACGGGCAGCAAGATTCATCGTTTGATACAGGCGGTGGGCGCTTTCGATCTGGTCTGTATCGATCTCGATGCCGAGGCCGGGGCGGTTGGGGACAGTCACCATTCCGCCCACAATCCGCAAGGGTTCCCTGGTCAGCCGCTGGCCGTCCTGCCAGATCCAGTGCGTATCGATGGCCGTAATTCTGCCCGGCGCGGCCGCCGCAACGTGCGTGAACATGGCCAGTGAGATGTCGAAATGATTATTCGAATGGGAGCCCCATGTCAGACCCCATTCATGGCATAGCTGCGCCACGCGGACCGAACCCTGCATGGTCCAGAAGTGCGGATCCGCCAGCGGGATATCCACCGCATGCAACTGAATGGCGTGCGCCAGTTCGCGCCAATCCGTGGCGATCATGTTGGTCGCTGTGGGCATGCCTGTGGCACGGCGGAATTCGGCCATGATTTCGCGGCCGGAATAGCCTTTCTCGGCGCCGCAGGGATCCTCGGCGTAAGCCAGGACATCGCGCCGATCGCGGCAGAGTTCGATGGCGTCTTTGAGCGACCACGCCCCGTTCGGATCGAGCGTTACGCGGGCCGATGGGAAACGTTGTTTGAGCGCGATCGCCCCTTCCATCTCCTCCTCGCCGCGCAGAACTCCGCCCTTCAGTTTGAAATTGGTGAAGCCATAGCGGGCATGGGCCGCCTCGGCAAGACGCACGATGGCTTCCGGAGTGAGCGCCTCCTCATTACGCAAGTGCAGCCAGTCGTCGCTCGCATCGGAGTCACTTCGATACTGAAGATTGGTTCGGTTCCGATCGCCGATATAGAAGAGATAGCCCAGCATTTCGACGGTATCGCGCTGCCGGCCCTCGCCAAGTAACTCCGCCACGGGGACACCGAGGTATTGGGCGAGAAGATCGAGCAAGGCCGCTTCGACGGCCGTGACGGCGTGAATCGCCACCCGCTGATCGAATGTCTGGACGCCTCGACCACCGGTATCGCGATCGGCAAATTGGCGGCGCATGGAATTCAGAATGCCGTTCCAGGCGCCGACTGGCTGGCCTTCGACGAGAGGCCGCGCGTCGTCCAAAGTTTGCCGTATGCGCTCGCCCCCGGGCACTTCGCCTGCGCCGGTGCTGCCCGAGTTATCGCGCAGGATGACGATGTTGCGCGTGAAAAACGGCGCGTGCGCGCCACTCAGGTTGAGCAGCATGCTGTCGTGTCCGGCCACCGGAATGACCTGCATGCCGGTAATTACGGGGGTGCGCAAACGGTTCAGTCTATCAGCGCGATCTTAATGTGCTCAGGGCCTGCTGTTGGGGGGCGTGATGAGGTTTTTCACGGTGTTGGCTGCAAATCCGATCGCGATGAGGGTACCGATCGCATGCAGGTCATCCAGTTCCTCGATCTTTTCCATGGCGCCGGCCATCAGAGCTATCACCACTACGACCAGGGAAACAAGAAACTGCAGCATTTCGATGCTAGAGCGGAGATACCACCGGGTTTTGATTTTGGCGATTCTGAACGTCTTCCGTACGACGACTTCCTCACCACCGCTTTTGCGGACGGGGCGGCCCGCGGCGTCGTGGAACCTAACCTTCACCTCGTGCGACCCGGGGGCGCCGAAAACGTGCCAGACATTCCATCCTCTCTCGTCGGGACAGCTCACCTCGTTCGGCGCGGGCTGGAAAGTCCAGCGGCAGAAAAGCTCGTCGCGCGCGGCGGCGTGCTCGCAATCCTGGCGGTGAAACCACACGGAGAGTTCCGTCGGCTCGTTCAGAACCGGCGCGGGCGGATTGGATTTGATCTCAACCCGCTGCGGGTAATCGGTAAGTTCCCACTCCAGATCGTCGGGAAACGTATTGCATCTGAGTTCGTCGAGAAGCAGGCGCGCCGCCTGGAGAGCTTCCCAGCAATACAGGCGCAACTTCTCGATCAAATCCGTTCTTCGCTGTTCGAGACGCGTCTTCAACGAGATGTGCGTGGTGGTTACACGGCCTTCGGTCAGGGCGGCATCGGCGGCCTGCTGCGGTGCTGGCTCGGGGATTTTGGCATTCTCGAGCAGCTTCAGATATTCAAGAATCAGATTCAGTTTGAAAAACTGGATGCCGATATCGGCATAGTTCTCGGGCGGAATTTTGGCTTCGGCGACTAATTGTGTCAGATCCGCGAACAACTGCGCACGCGGTTCCTTACCGGCCGTGGCGACAGTCGCGGCCTCGACTACCTGGGCCGGGGGCGTTTCTGCCTCTTCGGGCAGTTTGTGGTCTTCGGGCATATTGACGTCTTCAGGCATGCTGGTCGTCCTCGGCGAGGGGAACTCTGGCAATGGCGGGCACCAGGGTCAAAATGCTATTGAGCTCCAGCGGGTCCATCTGTTCGAGCGCCTCTCTCAGGCGCTTGGCCTCGGCCACCAATTCGGTAGCGATTTCCGCTCCGGTTCCCAACGACTTCAATTGAATGGCCGCTTCCGACAGAGTGCTTCGCGCATTTTCGAGATCGCCCGCCGTGGGGCGGATCTGGCGGAGGAGATCGGCCGCCGACTGCAGCTTCGCGTCCATCTCGAACATCGCTTTGGGCGGCAGCCGGCTGGCGGGCAGCGCGTAGTATTGGGCACGCAGCGCATCGAGGGTTTCCACGTGATCCATGCGCGATTTGAGCGCCGCCAGGGCGTCCTCATCCGCCGCGTGGGTCTCGGTGAAACTGGGCAGGAGTACGCTCCAGAACCTTCCGCCCCTGACGTTCAGCCGCCTTAGCTCGACCGCGATCAGGACGCGCAGCCGCGAATCGATGCGGTCGCTGACGCCGTTGACGCGCCTGTTCAGTTCCGAAACGTCTCTCCACAGCGATACCAGTTTCATCAGATTGGGGACCGCCAGATTGACCACATACGAAAGCCCGGCGCCAAGAAATATCAAAAAGAATACCGACAGGATTCCCGCTATTTCCTGCAACGCCGGCCGCACCACGCGGATTTTCAGCGGGATGGCTTTCATGGCGACGAACGGCTGCGTCCCCGCGATTCCAAGCTCCACAACCCCGTCGTATTTCGCGTCCCGGAAAAAAAAGTGGGGCGGTATCCATGCTGGCGGTATGGCGGGGAGCGGGGAACGAACCAACTCGCCGGGCAGCAGCGTCACGTCCTGCGCGGCCGACGGATTCTGGTCGATTACAACCCGCCAGCGCAGCGGAAAGGTTAACGCCGACGCATTCTTAAGCTTCAGCACGTTCGGCTCGTCCTGGGCGATATCGTACTCCGGGTCCGGCACCGAGATGTCGCTCAGGGACGGCCGCAAATTGGCCACGGTAAACTTTCCCACTACAATGTAATCGGCTGTGAGCGTTACCTCGTTCCGTCCCGGTTGCCATGCGGTGCTGGTAATTTCGACCAGGACAGTCTTTCCGGCGCGGGGGATTACGATCTTTTTGCCCGGCGCGGCGCCATCGAATTTGGCAGTCGCCATCGACACGGCATGGGTCTGCGGGTTTTCGATTGCAGCGATCCCCAGCGTCGCGGAGACCTGTTTCCCGTTGGCGCTGGTGAGCAACAGCGGTCCGATGGCGGTCTTGCCATCCGCACCGACGGTGAGATCGGCGGGCGCCTGCAGGACGAGGGGCGAGGTTTGCGCCAGCCCCTCGGCAACAGTCGTGAACGCGGCAAGACTCAGCAAAATAATGTGGCGCATTAGGGAGATATTACTCTGTTTAGCTCACCGCCGCTACCCGGCCAGCCGAATGTACCTTTTAGACCACCGCTTGGTAATCTTGAAGGTTGAAAACCCTGGATGTCGGCTGCGGTATTCGCAAATATCCCGGCTCGATCGGCATAGATTTCAACCCCGCCAGCGCAGCCGATGTAATCTGCGACCTCGATCACTTTCCCTGGCCGTTTGCCGACAGCACTTTCGATAACCTGCGCGCCATCCACGTGATCGAACACGTTACCGACGTGGTCCGCACCATGGAAGAGTTCCATCGCCTGGTGAAGTCTGGGGGGCGCATCCGCGTCGAGACCCCGCATTACACCGACTACAGCTCATTCTGCGATCCCACCCACAAGCACCATCTGAACAGCTTTTCTTTCCGCTACTTCGGCGCAAACGACGGCGGCTTCGGTTATTACACGGCGGCAAAATTTCGTGAGATTTCCGTCCATGTGAAGCTATTGTCTTTCTGGAAATGGCTGGGCTTTGAGTTTCTCGTCAATCGCTTCACGCGTTTCCGCAAATTCTGGGAGTTTTATCTGTGCTATGTGGTGCGCGGCAAAGCCATGGAGTTCGAATTTGAACCGGTTGGCCCTCCTGTGGCGGTGCGCCGACCGTCTGCGTTATCGCCGGCACGGTGACGTCGGGCGGCAATGGCTACCATAATGAGTATGACTGTTACACCGCAGGGGGACAAATTGGAACTTGAGTCCGAAGGTGAACCGATGGTGCTGCGCCCCGTTCGATCCGCGTCGGCGATCGGTAAGAAGCGGGGAGTTTGGGTGTTGCAGGGCGACACGAGACTTAGCGCGGCAGCCACGGATAAGGTCCTGCGCGATATACGCGAACAACGCGACCGGGAGAACCGCGAGCCCAAAGGATGAAGGCTTTCCTTGGCAGCTCTGTGCCGATCCGGGATGCCCGGTAAGGAACGGGTCGGCGCCGATGAGGCGTTGCTGTTACCGCTCCGTTACGGTCGCGGCTCGGAAACAACGTGGCTTTGCTGAGCCGCGACCGTGACGGAGCGTCAGTATCAGGGAGCGCCTCACCACCGTGACATTGGAACCGGACGAATACCTCAACGCCATTGACGGCGCGGCCGCGTCCGGTGTCACGGGCGGCGGGATCTACGATGCGATTCTCGGGCAATGCGCACTCAAAGCCAGAGCACAAAACATCTACACCTGGAACGTCCGGCACTTTGAACGCCTGGGCACGCATGTCGCGGGTCGCGTTAAGACTCCGTGAAGTCCCGCGTTCGGGGCGAGATGTAGTGCGCGCATCGGGACGGAGAAGATATATAATGCGCGGGTAGCCACTCGCGGGCGGTCCCGCGAAACCGGGGACATGCAGTTGGCGAACGGCGAACCGGAAAAATTACTGGCGCAAAGAAGTCGGAATATCCATGAAGAACATTGTCAAAGTTTCCCTCGCGGCGGTGCTTGCATCCGCGATTCTGCCCACTGCGGCGCAACAGCCGCAAGCGGCGACGAAGACGTTTCGCGAAGGGGCGTTCACCGCGCAACAGGCGAATCGAGGCGAACAGGTCTACGCCGCGAGGTGTTCCGCCTGTCATGGCGACAATTTGGGGGGCATGGAAAGTGCGCCGGCTCTGGCGGGAGCGAACTTCAGGAAGGCATGGGACAGCCAGACGCTGCTGAGCCTGGCGAATCGCATCCGGACCACCATGCCGCCGACCGCGCCCAACTCGCTGGCGGGCAGCCAGCTTACCGATCTCCTGAGTTACATCCTGAAGGCGAATGACATCCCGGCCGGCAACGTCGCACTGAACCTTCCCAACGGCGGCGGCGCGGCCCCGGCGGCAGCGTCCGTCCCGCCCGGCACAGGCGAGTGGAAGACTTACGGAGGCGATCTGGCGAGCACGCGGTACTCGCCGCTCGATCAGATCAATAAGGACAACTTCAGCAAACTCCAGATCGCGTGGCGGTTGAATACGAATAACCTGGGACCGACTCCGGACCGGCTCTATTCTTCAACGCCGCTGATGGTGAATGGGGTCCTCTACACCACGGCCGGGATGGCCCGTTCGGTGGTGGCTATGAATCCCGGCACCGGTCAAATGCTGTGGATGTATCAGCTCGAAGAGGGCGAGCGCGGCCGCTTCGCCCCGCGCAAAGGAGCCGGGCGGGGATTGTCGTACTGGTCGAGCCCCGACGGCTCGGATCAGCGGATCATCTTCGTAACGCCGGGATATCGATTGATCGCGCTGGATGCGAAGACGGGGCATCTGGTGGAGACCTTCGGCAAGAAAGGCATGGTGGATCTGAAGCTGGAAGACGACCAGGAAATCGACCTGACTCATGCCGTGGTCGGCCTGAACGCGCCCCCACTGGTGGCCGGCAATGTGGTCGTAGTCGGCGCAGCGCATGCTGCGATGGGAAGCCCGCAAGGCACAGTCAGCGCGATCGGATATATCCGCGGCTTTGACGTCAAAACCGGCAAACGGCTGTGGATTTTTCACACCATACCGCGCAAGGGCGAGTTCGGGTACGACACGTGGCTGGATGGCTCCGCCGAACACAACGGAAATCTGGGCGCGTGGGGGCAGCTGAGCGCGGACCTGCAACTGGGTCTGGTGTACCTGCCGCTCGAAGAGCCGGGCAACGACTACTATGGCGTCAATCGGCCGGGCAGCGGTCTCTTTGGGGAAAGCCTGGTGGCTGTCGACATTAAGACCGGCGTGCGCAAGTGGCATTATCAGACGATCCACCACGGAATCTGGGACTCCGATCTGCCTTGTGCGCCGATCCTCTTTGACATGGTCCAGAACGGCCGCACGATTAAGGCGCTCGCACAGCCCACAAAAACGGCGTTTCTGTTCGTGCTGAATCGCGAGACCGGTGCGCCGATCTGGCCGATTGTGGAGAAGCCTGTACCGCAGTCCGATGTGCCGGGCGAGAAGACCAGCCCGACGCAGCCGTTTCCCACTAAGCCGGCGCCATTCGACCGGCAGGGCGTTTCGATTGACGATCTGATCGATTTCACGCCGCAACTGCGGGCGCAGGCCTTGGAGGCGATTAAGAACTACAAGCTTGGGCCTCTCTATACGCCGGCGGCGCTGGCCCGGCCCGACGGCCCCCAAGGTACGTTGATGCTTCCGTCGGATGTGGGCGGCGCCAACTGGCCGGGCGGCTCCTTCGATCCCGAAACCAACCGCCTCTACATCCATTCGCACACTGCCCTGTTTACCCTTCGCAACGTCCCGGCCGAACTCGCGATGCCGGGGCCCAACAGCCCGGGAGGCATGCTGCGCCCAGCCACTGAACCCGGCGAAGAGGAAGAGGGAGCACCCGGCGCAGGCCGTGGAGGCGCAGGTCGTGGCGGACGCGGTGGTGGTGGTGGGCGGGGAGCCGGCGGTCGCGGAGCTGGCGGTTTTGCCGGTTTCGGTGGCGGGCGCGGAGGCCTCAACGTCCAGGGCCTCCCGTTGATTAAGCCCCCCTATGACCGGATCACGGCCTACGACATGAACACAGGCGAGATGCTGTGGCAGAAGGCTCACTCTTCAACGCCCGACGAAATCAAGAATAATCCCGCCCTCAAGGGGCTCGACCTGCCGCGGCTCGGGCAGCCTGGCCGGACCTTCATTGGCGTCCTGACCACCAAGACGCTGGTCATCGCGGGCGAAGGCGGAGTTCATACCAACTCCAAAGGCGAGCAGGTGGCCTTGCTCCGCGCCTACGACAAGGCAACGGGTGAAGACATCCCGGCCGAGGTAAACATGCCTGGAAAGCAGACGGGCTCGCCGATGACTTACCTCTATAACGGCAAGCAGTACATCGTGGTCGCGGTGACGACCAATGGGGCGGATGGAGGCGGCGAACTGATCGCCTACGCACTGCCCTAGAGAGCTGCGGGTACGGACCCTGTACCCTTTGCATTTTCCCCCGCGCGGCCATATGCTGTCGGCAGAGGAGTATCACTCCATGCCGCATCTCTTTTCACCCTCACGCCGCAACTTCCTGACCGCAGCCGGAGCCGGTGCGCTCGTCTGCCCTACCGCCGCTCGCCTTAGCGCCCAGCAGATTCCCACCCCTGCCCTGCGCCTGCCGGTGGACCCCATCACTCCCGCCAACTACCGCTCCACCGTGAGCCTGGTGCGCGGTGAGGACCGCCGAAAAAACATTCACGACGCCCTCGTCTCCCTCGATGCCGAGCTGCGTCCCGAACTTGCCCGCAAGCAGTACGTCTTCATCAAGCCAAACCTGACCAGCGTTGACGTGCAGCTCGCTTCCACCCATCCCGACGCCATCCGCGGCATCCTCGACTACCTCGATGGCCGCTTCAAGGGCCCCGTCGTCATCGGCGAAGCCGCCTCGAACGACACCACGCTCGCGTTCGACAACTTCCATTACAACCGCCTTGTCTCCGAATATCCGCGCCTCCGGGTGAGCCTGGTCGATCTCAACGAGGAAGGCAAATACGTGGTCATTCCGACCATGGACAGCAACGTCCACCTCAGCCCGGCGCGCATCGCTCAGCGCAACGTCGATCCCGATGCCTTCATCGTTTGCGCGGCCATCCCCAAGACCCACGAATCGATGATCGTGACCGCCGCCGTCAAGAACATGGTGATGGGCGCCCCGCTCCGCAGCAGCCGGAAGGAGTCGGGGACGTGGAGCGACAAGCGCAAGATCCACGTGCGCGGCTATCAGCAACACAACTACAACATCTACATGGTGGCGCAGCGTCTGGCGCCGCACTGGAACCTCGCTGTGCTCGATGGCTATGAAGGCATGGAAGGCAATGGGCCGATTGGCGGGGATGCGGTTCCGCACCGCATCGCGATTGCCTCCCGCGACTTTGTGGCCGCCGATCGCGTGGCTGTCGAAGCCATGGGAGTCAACCCCAGCTGGGTCGGCTACCTGCAGTACTGCGGCGCGGTAGGCCTCGGCAACTACGATCTTTCAAAGATCGATGTGCGAGGGGAAAGCATCTCCTCGGTGGTGCGCATGTATAAGATGAACTCCAATTTCGACCGGGAAATCCAGTGGATGGGGCCGCTCGAATCCGGTCCGGGCCGCGGTTAAGGGCCACTGGGCTGGGGGAGGCTGGTGGCGGCGATGGTGGGCGAGTTCCCTTCGGGCACGGGGCCGGTAATTACGAATAAGCAATTGGCGATGGCCCGGTCGACGCTCGTGTACGCGCGAGAGACCGCCTGACGAAGCATCAGGCGGTCTCTCTTTGGCTCTTCGTACGGTAAGCCGCGGACGACTATTCAGCGTGTACCGCGGCGATGGCAAACTGGGCGTTGGCAGAGTGGCACACGGTGCAACTCTCTCCCAGCGAATCGGTGTTGGCAAGGAAGTGCGACGCATCGGCCTTCGAAGCGTGACATCCGCTGCAGGACCCTGCCGCGGACTGAACCGGATTGATCCAGTACTGCGGGTTGGTGACCTGATTCAGGCCCTCGGGCAAAGTCTGCTCGCTCGATTTGGTGTGGCACATCGCGCAGTTCTGCGTATACGTAGCGGATCCCGACGCACTCATAGCCGGGTAGAGCACGCCGCTGAAATCCACCTCGCGGCCCCCGTGAGTGATGACCAGGTAGCTCGATCCCAGCGCCGCCAGACCCACGCCGGTGTGTATTCGATGCGCCATGAAGTTGAGGTTTAAAGACTGCGCAGGCGCATTCAGATCGGCCGGTTTGGTCGAAAGAGCGCGGGTGGCGGAATCGGTCAGCGAGGGGTTGTGGCACATGATGCAGTATTCGGGGTCGTTGCGGCGCGCGCCGTGACCCTGTAGATTCACATGACACTGGTTGCAGTTGGCCTTCAGGACCACCGTCCGGCGCGATACCACCGGCGAACCATCCACCGAGAAGTAGACGACCTGATTGGCGGTTCCGCTTTCGACCTGCTGAGCCGCGGTGGTGCCGGTCAAAACGTTTTCGAGGCGCTCGGACTCGACGGCGATGGCATACGTTCCCGTAGCTTTCGCGGGGATCGCGTGCAGGAAGGTATATGTGCAGTTGCTGTTGGCGTCGCAGGTGGCGAGGGTGCCATCCTCGGATACGATTCCCGGAGTGGTGACATCGCTGCCAAAGCTGGTGTAGCCGTAGTCGGTGGTGGGGCCAGCCATGGTGAAGCTGAGGTCCTCAATCGCGGACATCGGCAGCGCCTTGCCCACCGTATCCTTCACGGTGAACGCGACCACGGGCTTTTGGCCGGCCGCGGTGTTGGTAACGCCGGTAATGTGGATGGCGTCGCCGGTGATGAGTGTATCCGGATTCTGCGGATAAGTGGCGGCTGTGTCGGACGCAACCACGTGCGCGCCCATGATGGACGCATCGAATGGCGTTTCGCCCTGCGGCTGATGGCAGTTAGTGCACTGCGTATCGTCTGCCTGGAATCCGCCGGCGTGATTAACGCCGCTGGCGAAATTCACATCGTCGTGGCAGGATCCGCAGGCCACGCGGCTGGGCTCTTTCAGGAATGCCGTGGCTTGCGCCGCGCCGGTGGTCTGGCTATGGCAAACGGCGCAGCGCTGCACATTGGCCGGGTCCACTACTTTCGAAAAGTCGCTGATGGAATTCATATAGCCGGCGATCTGGTAGGGAACTCCAGGGGTCGTTGCAGTTCCCACTACGCTCGGCAATTGCGACCCCATGTGGATCTTGTGCGCCATTACTTTCAGGTCAAGGGTGTTACCCGTGGTGGGGTCGACGTTCTGCGGCTGATGGCACATCACGCATTGCTCTATACCGAAGGCGTGACCCCCGTGGAAAGCCAACTGGTCGTGACATGTGTTGCAGCTTGCGGTCCGAATCACGTCGCGGGTTACGGTGACGGCCGCGCCGTTGGGGACAAAATTGTAGGTGGCGCCGGCGTAGTTTGTGCCGAGGTTGAAGGCAGTAAGATCGCGGATACCGCTCATCCCGATGGTGGTAGTCGCGGAGGGATCGAATCCCGCCGGGGCCGTCGTCTTCATGACGTAACTGTACTGGCCCGATCCGAGCGATGTGACCGCGCCGCCGCCTTCTTCGAAAGTGGGACGAGTGACGGTTCCCAGTTTGGCGCCGGTGGCCGAAGCGGTCGTGTAGGCAACATATTGTTCCTGACCTTTCGGAATGTAGGCGGCGAAATAGGTGAGCGCCACCGCGCCCGGAGTGGTTATGCCGGCGACATCCAACGGAACCCCGGCGGGGTCGGTGACGGTGTACGTCACACTAATCGCTCCGCCACTGCCGATGCTGGCGGAATTGATCTTTATCATCAGGCCCGGTCGAAGAAAACTCACCAGGGCCGGATTGGCATAGCGAGCCTTGTCGCGCGGGCCATAGGCAAACTTTTTGGTTTCGCCGGTCAGACACAGGGCGATAAGCGCGGCAAACGCCGCGATGCGGAATACAACCACGAGTCGTCTCATAAAAACCCTCTGAGGTGTTAGTACGCAGTTGTCGCCCCAAGGCACAAGATTAGTGCCGTGTTGGGTTTGCACATTGTGCGTGGGGAAACGCGCCACCAGGCTCAGGCTTGCCGCAGCCAACTGAGCGACACCACGCACCCCGCGCCAGCTGGAGTGATCGTGTCCAGGTCGCATGCTGGACGAATTCCAGCGGCGCAACTTTGCTCCCGGCACCATCCGCTACTACATCCGCACTCTCCGCGAGTTCACCGCGTACTTTCGCAAACCGCCCGATCGGCTGGGCGTCGAAGAGTTTGTGGGCGCGATCCCCGAATGCCTGTCCCACCCCAACTTCTACTGAGCCTTGACCGAGTATTTCCTTGTGCACGATCTGGCTCCTGCGCTTTTCTCCTGCACGGTGGCATACTGTCTATGAAAACGAATGGAAATGTAGCACACAGGTTGGGACGATGAAGGTACCTTACGCGAAAAAATGGCAGAACGAAACAGACAACCTGAGGAAGATTGTACTCGACTGCGACCTGGTCGAGGAGTTGAAATGGGGCAAACCCTGCTTCACCTGCCAGAAAAAGAACGTGATGATCATCATCCCGCTAAAGGACGCCTGTGCGCTCTCGTTCTTCAAAGGCGCCTTGCTAAAGGACCCAAAGCAGATTCTCCAAAAGATCGGAAAGGCGCAGGCCGGCCGGTGGATTAAATTCACTTCTCCCAAAGAAATTTCGGCACTGCAGGCGACCCTGAGGAGCTACATCGCCGAAGCCATCGAGGTCGAGCAGTCGGGAAAGAAGGTTCCCCTCAAGAAGGCTTCGGAGTATGCGGTTCCCGAGGAGCTGCAAGTGAGGCTGGATGCGGCTCCAGAGCTGAAGGCGGCGTTCGAGGCCCTGACGCCGGGACGGAGGAAGTCGTACATCTTTCATGTCTCGGGCGCGAAACAGGCGAAGACGCGGGCAGCGCGGGCGGAGAAGTGCGTGCCAATGATCTTAAGCGGCCGGGGTTTCGACGAGCGCACAGATTGAGCCCTTTGCCACGTGGCATTCCCGGCAAAGCCCAAATCGTTGGTATGATCCACCGAGCGAAAGGCCCTGATTTCGCATAACGGCGGATTACCGGAAGTTGACACCGGTGGCAGGAAAGCGCAGGGTGCGGCGCCCCGCAGCAACGCCGGACCGGAAGCCGGGCCGCCGCCGCTCTGCAGCGTTCTAAAAAAGCAAGGAGCCAATTCCATGGCAACACAAGCGTCGCAGCGCCATTCCCCGAGTGCCGGGCAATCCACCGCTGGTCCCGATAAACACTACCGCGTCAACCGCGGGGCGGGTCTGACGCAATCGAAGCGGGCGCCGTTCAGCGTCCACGGGCCGCAGCCCGCCGGCGCGCGTTGCTCATGCGCGGCGACCGGTGTAGAGGTGACTGGTGTAGAAGGGATGTTTGGCGTGAGCAGAATTGTCGTATCTCTGCCGTCACTCAGGTTCACCGCCTGAACCGCGATTTGGCCCTTATTGTTGAGCGCGACGGGCCGCAGCCGCGACCACCCGGAAGACAGCGGCACGATGTAATGCAGCGGCACGAGCGAGGTTCCCAGTCCCGGGACGCTCTGCTCCGTGTCAAGCAGTTCCGAGTCGGGCACTTGCTCTGCCATCAGAGCAAGCCCGCTGTCATTGAAGCCCGATGCAAACAATTCGTAAATGCCCGCCTCCACGATGCGGATGCCCGTGCCGGGCGAGTAGACGCCGAATCCGCCAATGAGGCCAAGCTCGCTCGTGTTGTAGTAGCCCTGTAGAAACATCAACGACTGGCCGCGATTGTTGAAGTAAGAAGGGGCCGTCCACATGATTTCGACAGGCGTGCTGCCCGGCATCGCGACCACGCCGGTGTGCGGGTAAATCTGTCCGAAAGCCACGCCGCTGTCGTTCACACCGTTCAGATATTCGAAGTCGATTCCGAGGAAATTGCCGCTGCCTGACGTGATGTCGCCCAGGTTGTTAATGTGCAGAGCGTTGCCGGGCAGGTTATAGAGTTGTCCCGTGCCGCCTGCGTAGAGGAACCCAGTCGGGTACACAAGCGAGGAAGGCACGGTTCCCACTATGTCGCCGCGATTGTTCATTGAAGTGGGAATGAGTCCTTCGGTCCCGGCGAGAGTTGTTGTCTGGCTTCCCGGCCCGACTGTAAACAGAGGGTTTTGCGGGGCAGTACTGACGCCCGCGACGAGCCCTTCGTCGTTCAGAAGAGTTGCGCGGCAGGCGGCGGGGTAGCAGAGGTCGTCGATCGTGTAGGACAGCGGCCCGTAGCTGGGGACCGATTCCGGGGCGATTCCGAAATCCTGGTAAAGTATCGGACCGACGAAATTCGCGCCGATATTGCCGAGTTGCTGTACGTTTCCGGAACGGGCATCAACGAGGGCAAAATGCGGCTGGGCGGGCGGAGTGAGCTCCTGGGAGTAGAAGGACAGTGTGCCCGGCACAACAGCCAGAGTCTGGAACGAGGAAGTCAGTGGCATCAACTGCACGAGCGCGGAATTTGCGATGTCGACACGAACGATTGCAGGAGCCGAAGAGTCGCTGGTCAGGCCGTACAGTGTTCCCGAGTCGGGATCCCAGGTGATAGACCTGACTCCGGGCGCGGGAAACGTGGTTACTACTGAGGCAACTCCCGTGGTGGTATCGATCCTGTATAACGTTGTACTGTTAACGATCGATGCGAAAGTTTGTGGATTGTAACCATAGCTGGTGTCGACGCCATAGAGAATTTTCCCGAGCGCATCGTACGCCAAAGAAGTCACCGTGCCGCTCGCGGTTCCGGTGATCGGAGCGGCGAGCGTTACCGCGAGCGTGTCGGCATTGATTTTATATAAGTTGTACGGTGTGCTGGGAAGCTCGACCAGTCTTGCCGGGTAACTGGAGGCGAACAGCGTGCGATTCGCCGGGTCCCATGCGAGTCCGTCTGGCTGCGCGTTCAAAATACGGGAGTGCCATGCTGTGACGGCGCCCGACTGCGGATTCCAGGAAATCAGCCACCCGAGATCGGGGCTGAGAAGCGTGTCGGCCGCCGGCAAACACTCACACGCCAGAATTAACCCGATTATTACGAATTTGATCCGCATCCTGTTCCTCTTGCCATCGATTATCGGGATTGGCGGGTACCGATGGAAAGGACTCAAAGTGCGGCGCGTTACGCGAAGTTGCGCGGGTACGTTGTGCCGAATCCAATTGAAGAAGACCCGGCGCTCTTGCGGAGCAACGATGCTGAAAGATTCGCACTCCTCCACGAGGCTGTTAGCTGACGCGAATGCCGGAATCGCCGATTCGTGACCAATGAGGACAGTGTCCAGCGGGCAGACATCCCCAAAATACATGAGGCGAACACCGTCACGTTGGACATTCAATAACCGGCGCGCTGGTTGCCGGCGGATCGCCGTCCACGCGGACCCAGTTCGATGGCCTCCACGCCGGATATCCTGCCGTTTTCGACCGTAAAGCGCAGCACGGTGCGGACCAGATGCCATCCGTGATGACCGCACGCGCCGGGGTTCATATGGAGCAGGCGTTCCTGGTGTGACCCGAGCGCGGGGTCGCGCATCACCTTCAGGATGTGTGAGTGTCCGCAGATAAACAAGGCCGGTTGCAGCCGTCGCAGCTCTTTGCCGGCTCTTCGATCGTAATTGCCCGGATATCCGCCGATATGGGTCATATAGACATTCAGGCCCTCGCATTGCCACACGAGATCCTCTGGAAGGGCGGCGCGTAGTTCGGCGCCATCGACGTTCCCGTAAACGCCGCGAACCGGTTTGAATGCTTTCAACAGATCCAATACTTCGGTAGTGCCGAAATCGCCCGCGTGCCAAACCTCATCGCATTCGGCAAAATGCCGGAAGAGGGCTTCGTCCAGAAATCCGTGGGTGTCGGAAAGGAGCCCGATACGCATGGTTCATGGTATCGGCGCGGCGCCATGCCCCTCAACAGCGGGCGTCAGTGCAGATCGGCGACCGTCACTTCTTTGGCGACGCCGGTGGCGACGAATTTCAGGTAGGCGATAATATCCGCCAGTTCCTCCTGCGTGTAACCGGCCGCAGTCGGCGGATGGGTCCATTTGGGGCCCGCTTTCATCGACATCACGTCGTTGGATTTTAGTTTGAGCAAAACGGCGGGAGTCCGGCTGAGGTCGTAAATCTCGAGGACATCGCCGTTCTTTTCCTTCTGGATACCGGGGAAGTTGTGGCCGTTGGCCAAGGTGATCTGCTGGACATAGGCGGTCATGGTCATCTGGATCGTCATTACCAGGCCACGGGGGCCGATGAAGCCGGCAAGGCGGGTCAGATCCGGCCCGATGGAGTTTCCGTTGCCTTCGAGCGAATGGCAAGTGGCGCAGGCCAGTCCTTTAGAGGAGTGGAGGAACCATTGGCGACCGCGTTGAATCTGGTCGTTGGGGGTGTCCGCGGCGAGCAGCGCAGAGCCGGTGAGCAGGAAGATGCATAACAGGCTTGGTTTCATGTACAGGGTTGATGCACGGATGCTGCCAGGCGGCGATGTTTGTTTTCAGTGTTTCGCTCATGCCCCTGCGCCCCTTCGCGCAATTCTGGCGCAAGGTTTCGGGGCGCAGGGCTGCAAGAACTGCGGGCAGATCGGAAATCTGCCCCACCTTATTGGCGGAAGAGGTCGGCTAAGTCGGCGAAGCGGTTGACTACGACCAGCCGACCATTCGGGTCGCGGATCTCTTCGCGCTCCATCGACCAGGTCCTCTCATGAGGTACAAAGACGGCTCTCAGACCGGCCTCCAGCGCAGGATTAATATCCGATTTCGGGCTGTTGCCGATCATCCAGGTGCGGTCCGGATCGAAGCCGCGGACATCCGCCAGATTTTCGTAGACGGCGCGGTTCTTCTCTTTCACCACCGCGCAATGGGCGAAGAGGGGACGCAACCCGGAAAGATCGATCTTGCGATTCTGCTCTTCGGCATCGCCTTTGGTACAGAGGGAAAGCTCGTGCACCTCGGCGAGGAAGGGCAGCGTTTCGGCGACGCCGTCCAGCAATTCAATTTCATGGGCGAGGATCTGGTGGGCCATGCCGGTGACGCGCTTAAGGTCGTGTTCATCCACCGCGCGCTCGGCCAGGCGCAGATAGCATTGGCTCATATTGCGGCCGAAATTGACGGCGCCGTAACCGTGGATCTTCGCGTTCACGGTTTCGATTTCATCGAGGATGTCGCGAATCTCGGCGGGCGTCAGCGATGAATGGTTGAGGTACTCGCAGAACTCGGCGAAGGCCGCCTCGAAATAGATGTTGTTCTCCCACAGCGTATCGTCGGCGTCGAAGATCAGGTGCTGTCTCTCAGTGATGGGTGGCATGGGTCAGCGGCGGAAGGGGATGGGGGGCGCCAGCGTGAAGGGGATTTCCACCAGCACATCCACTTCGACGGGCTCGCCTTGCCGCGTGGCGGGATAAAATTCCCACTTCGCGAGAGCTTGCTCGGCGGCCTCGTTGAGGCGTGTATCGGCGCCGCGCACCACTTCCACGTTCGAGACTTTGCCCGCTTCATCGATGACGCAGGCCAGCTGCACCTTTCCTTCGACGCGCTCGGCGACCAGGGCCGGAGAATATTTCGGGTCTACCTTGCGATGGACCACGGGCGGCGCGATGGGCGCGAGGCCGAGCTCACGCTGGGTGCGCGACGCGTACCACATGAGCCAGCTTCCCGAATAGCTGGTGATGTTGGGCATCTGGATGGCCATCATGTAAACGTCGCGTCCGTTGAAGCGCGGGTCGGGAGCGCTCGAAACTTTGGCCGCGCCGGCGAGCGCACCGGGGGAGGGATCTACATGGGCGATCATGACCGGCTCGCCCTGGCGCATGGCGGCGCGCAGCGTTTCGGATGAAGTGGGCGCGGCGTAGGCCTGGCGTATCAAATCGCTTCCCGCGGTACCTTTTCCGTTTGAGCCGGCCGGGCCGATGGGGTCGGTTGCAGGGTCGTTGGGGCCGCGCACAAAGAGATCGGGTACGGTCAAGCCTTTACCTGCACCGTCCGCCGTGGCGCCGTCGGGACGCACCTTAGGGCCGGCGGAAAACGTGGCGGGGCTGGGTGCGGCGGGAAGCGGCATGGCCTTATCAAGAGGGTTCAGGCCGACGATGGCGACGTTGAGGGGCGAGTCTGTGGCAGGGAGATCGGGGATGTCGACATTCTTTGAAGGCGTGCTGGCGGTGCTGCGCGAGGGCGCGGTAAAAGGCCGGGGAGGCAGTTTCGATGCGGGCACGTTTACGCCGGTGGCGGGAATCACTTTCGCCGCCAGTTCGGGCGCTTCGTCGATGGGCTTGATTTGGGCGATTTTGGGGGGCGCGACGGGTGGCGCCGCGAAAGGCCTGGGAGGCAGCCGGACGTTGTTCAGATCCGCCGTCCTGAGCGGGCCGGCTCTCAGCTGGGGCGCATCGGGGACGTCGATTTTGGGAGCTTCTTTGGGCGTTAAATCCGGCGGCGTAACGAAAGGCTTCACGGGCGGATCGGGCAGCTTGATGGCGAGCAGATTGGGCGACTCGAGCGGGGGCGCGGCGGCCACCTGCGGGGCCGGCGTCCACACCATCTGATTGCGGCGCGGCGCATTCTTCGGAGACGAAACGATGGACTGCTTCGCCACCACGGCCGCGCGCAAAGGGCGGGAGTCGTGTCGGGAACTCGGGGGCGTGACATGCGGAAGTTCGCGGAATTTGTACCAGACCAGCTTCTCTTCCTTGCCGGCGATTTTCTGTTTATACTCCGACTCTGCAGCGTGAGGCAACTGGATGGATGGAGCGCTGGTGAAGGCCACAAACGCGGCGCTGTGAATCGCCAGCGAGACGCTGAGCGGCCCCCACCGCCTTCCCCCGCGTTGTTCGCTGTATTTCCCGAGCGGCATTTACAAACCCGTGGGCCGATGGCCAGAGCCATTTTGGGGGGCGCTCCGCTTCATTCTGGCGGCGTATTGTTTGCGTGGAATGTACTCACGGGCGAACTCGACGAACTTGCCGAGCCTTTCGGCTTCCGAGCGGCTGCGCAGCAGCAAGCTCTGGAAATCGAGATCGTCGACGCCCTGGGCGAGTTCGAAACTGAGCTGAGGGTTGTGGGGATCGGGCTCGATCTCGCGAACCTCGGCGCCGGTTTCGAGGAGCGCCTTGCGGATTTCTTCCCAGGCGTGGATGGCTTTGCGGCGCAGCTCCGGCGTCACGGGGAGCAGATCGTTGTCTTCGAAATACTCCACCTGACCGCGCAGGTACGCCAGCTCCTGATCGATGGCCACCAGGGAGAACCGGCGCTGTCCACGAGTGAGCACGTCGAATTTTCCATCCGGGTAACGGGTCAGGACGGCTTCGACAACTACGGTGCAGCCCGCGTTCACTACACCGCCCTCTTTGGCCAGCACGATGCCGAATTCGGTGCCCGCGGCCTCTGCCTCGCCGACCATTTCTTTGTAGCGATCCTCGAAAATGTGCAGAGGTATGGCCGCGCCAGGAAACGCGACGAGCTGCAGAGGAAATAACGGCAGGAGCCGTGACATAGCGCTATTATCGCGCTATCGCCACGGCCGCTGCCGCTATAGAGGACCTCCCAGGTCTTTCTTCGGCAGGCGCCGCCAAGTCTTGGCGGAGGAAGCGACGCATGCCGCCACCGGCACACTGGAAGGGCCAGCACTGGAAAAGTGCCCGCGTGCCCCCTATTCTACGCACCTTCCGCGACCATTTTCAAGCTGAAGGAAACAGCGCATGGCGCACACAACCGCACCCCCAGGGTACGGCTCGAACTACGCCGCGATAGTCCAACTCATCAAATTCGGATACGCCATCTGGACGCCGGCGCAAATGGCCGTGCTCCTCTTCCACGCCGAGCGGTCCACCGCCATCGGCAAAGACTGCGACCAGCACAGCGAGACGCAGGCCACCAACGGGATTTACTCCCACCACGCCCTGCAATGGATACGCGGGCCGGCCGGAGTCGGGCGCTCGACCTGGCACCGCGCCAACGCCGAGCTCGAGACCACCGCCAAAAACCCCTCCGGAGTCCTGAGAAGATCGCGGCAAACCAACCGCCACGGCCGGGACGACGCAACGGAATGGGCGATCGACTGGCACGCAGTGAAGGCCCAGATCGAAAAATGGAAGGAAGACACACCCCGGCCGGTGACCAAATCGCCAGGGCGAAAACCGGCCGCGCAGGGGAAATTAGGGTCCCACGCTGGGACCCTGATTAAGGCAAATGAGGGTCCCACAGTGGGAGACTCAGGGTCCCACCGTGGGACTCTAATTAAGGCAAATGAGGGTCCCACAGTGGGACCCTCAATAGGTCCGCCCGAGTTGTCAGGCGAACAAAATCCGGAAACACCCTCAGGGAAATTAGAGTCCCACAGTGGGACACACAGTCAGACTTTGACTTTGGACTCCCACAGTCCGTCACGCGCGCGCGAGGAAATCGCCGCCACGATCGAGCACTACACGGGCGAAAAACCCCGGACGGACACCCTCACCCAAAGAATCCGGCAAGACGCCGAACGGCTGAATCTGCCCACACCCGGGGTGCAGCGCTGGATACGGGACTTTTGCGAAAAGCGGAAAGCGGACGGGTACACAGTCAGCCCAGGACTGATCGGGAAAGCTTTCGGGGAAGACGCCATACCCTGGATGAAAAAGAACGCCCGCGCAATCGAAGAAATGAGGCGGCACGCGAGGGCCGAAGCGGACAGAGAGGCCCCGCCACCCGAGGTAACGCAAATGCCGCAAGCACCAGAGCCAGCCGCCGAAGCGGATCCACAATTCGGCCGAAAGCTGATCGGCGAAATCAGGCGCGGCCAAAAAGCGAGAGGAGCGTAGCTAATGCCAGAAGGCACAACCGTGAAAGCCCGCCGGCCGCGGAAGCAAGCAACCAAAGCAACCGTAACGATCAAATTCACCCTGCCTATGGACGACGAAGCGGCCTGGGCCAGAGTGGGCGCCGCGCTCTCCGGAGCTCTCACGCCGGAGGAGCAGCAAGCATTCGCCAGCGACCTCCGCCGGCGAATCGAGCTTGAGGAAGCCCAACAGCGAGTGCGCACGGCGCCGGAGATCCAGCCATGAGCAGCCAGCCAGCAGAACCACCGGAACCGCTAGCCTGGAAGCAGTTCGACCGCGAGCAGATCCGCAGATGGATCGAGGAAGCCAGCGGCGAAGGCCTGAGCGTCGGCGATCCGCTGCCGGACTCGCTGGCGGCAACAGCGGAGAACCTCGGAATGCTGCCCGTGGAATTGCGGATGTGGGTCTATGAGCAGCCGCGATACGAGTGGCGAGCGGTCGCCCTCGAGCGCTGGGCCCGCCGCTACGGCTTCGACCGCACGGCGCCAAAGTGCGGCCACTGTGGCGGGGCCGTCGGCGATCCGAAGAGCCACAAATGCGCAGAGGAGGCGCACCAGCAGCCATGACAGCCAAACCGATCATCGTTCCACACCGGCACTGCGAGCTATGCGGCTGCAGCGACACAGAACCATGCGTAGACCCGGCCGGCGAGCCCTGCAGCTGGGTCGAAGGATTCGCAGGCGAGCTCTGCAGCGCATGCGGGCGCGACATCCTGCTGTCCGCATGGCAGAGCACCGGGCCGCTCAATCCGGAATGGGGGCCAGCCATACGCGTCCAGCTGCGAGCTCAGCCAGCTTCCGGAGATCGAAGGGGCGCCGCAAATCGCCATGGTGCGCGAGATCCTGGCCGAGGGAAGCTGCAACAGGATCGCGGCGATCAGCCACGACGGCGCAATATTCTGCGCCCTCGAGATGGCGAGCGGGTGGCGAGGCCTGCAGGGCCAGCCGCTGAAAATCATGCTTTGGCCCGCAGGGGCGGACGGCGGGAATTCGAGCGCGGCCCCGGCCAGCACGTTAAATCCGGAAGGCACAACGCCGCGCCATCGAAAGGCCGCACACTGTAGCTATGTACCACCCCACACCACGACAGGCGGCGCTGGCGGCACTGCAATCCTTGCGGAGGCGAAGGGACGAGCTCACTGAAGAGATCCGCATAGCCGAGCGAATGCTCAGCGAAGCGCAGCAGCGGGCCAGCCAACAGCCAGAGGCCCAGCGAAAGCGGGCGCGCGGATGAAGGCCGGCGACACAATCCAGGTGAACGGCGAGAGGCACACCGTGCGCAGGGTCCACACGCCGGCCGAGATGATCGAGCGGATGCCATCCATGCGGCCAACATTCGAGGGAGCCGCGGCCGACGGATGCACCCGCGTGGCGCTGCTGTCCAACCCGGCCCGCAACACGCTGGTGCTGATCGAGACGGCGCAAGGGTGGGAGACGTTCGAGGGCCAGCGACCCCTGATCGTGATGGCCAATCCCCCGCCCGGAGGCAGCGATTGACCCAGCTCGAGGACAGGAGGATCAGCGAAGAGGAGGAAGGCTCCCGCATGCGGCAGCTGAGATCGGAGCTCAGGCTGTCGCGCACCGAAGAAGCCAAGAGAGCGGCGGAGAGAAGACCACAGGCGCCCCCGAAGCCAGAACCCTCGCGCGTACACATGCGAGGGGAAAGCACCTGGTGCACGGCCTATATTGGGCGCGCGGTCGAGCCTGCCGCAATCGCCGAGCAGCTGGCGGCAGCGGAGGAAGTGGCCATCGTCGAACACCGCACGCGGGGGAGGAGCCGGACGCTGAGCATGATCACACGGAAGCCGGGAGAAGGGTGGCGGGATCTCTACGGGGCGCCAATCACTGTCACTCACGTGGGCTGATCCACTGAGGCAAAAATCGGATGAGAATTTCCGGCGCTAGGCCCACCGCGCGAGGGCGCGACAGGCCCACGGCCACAAAAATCAACCGCACCCACACCAATGGGGGTAGAGTTGAGCCATGGCAGACATCACCAACGGCGCGCAAGTCGTCACCGAGGCCGGGCCCATACCGGGAGCGCTGAGCACCTCGGCGCTCTCCGCAATTCCCACTCTCCAACTCAAGGTAACCGGCCTCAGCCATGGCGCCACCGCGCGGATCGCCATTGAGGACACAGCCAGCGCAATAGCCTTCAGCGATGCGCAGGCCGCCGTGGTGTTCGACGTGAAAGACCTCGAGGAAGGCGACGACGACCGCAGCGTCACGCCCGACTGCATTCCATCCCTGCGAATTGGCGCGGCCAACAACAGGCTTCGTGCGAACGTCCTGTATCTGACGCCAGGCGCATCCGTTACCCTGCATGCGTTCACCGACGAAACCCTGAGGCTCAGCCCCTACGCCCGGATGGGCATCATGACCGGGATCTCCTATGCCGAGGCGAGCGTTGACAACAGCCAAGCCACGTCGGCGCAGAAGGAAGCGGCACAGGCGCTGACAGCCGCAGCCGCTGCATTCCTCTCGGCGTTCAGCGACTGATACACTCCGCCCACTCAGGTAGCTGTCCGCACGGCGCGGGCACCCCTCGGCATACCGCGGGGTGCCTCGGCCGCGCTAGAGGAATAACCGGCGAGGCCGATAAGTATTATTGACTGCAAACCCGCCCGGAAAAAGACCAGGCGTAGAGTCGCAACCCGACTCCCCACTTCACGTAAGCGCCTGCCAGCTGATAGGAAGATTGAACGGCAAGTCCCAACCGCACTTGGTACTCGCCGACGACGGAAGGCACTACGCTCTCAAGTGGGCTCAGAACGCTCAGCACCGCCGCGTCCTCGTCAATGAAGCGATCGCGGCCGAACTACTGAAGCGGCTCCGTATCGCATCTCCCAGATGGGCAATCGTTAAGGTAAGTCGCGCCTTCATTGCTGCGAATCCGGACGCGCGAATAGCGTTCAAGAACGGGTAAAGGCCGGTCGAGGCGGGGCTGCACTTCGGATCTCAGTACCCAGGCGATCCCGAAAAGGTCGCCGTTTACGATTGGCTCCCCCCCGGCTTACTTAAGCGCCTCAAAAACGCCAGGGACTTCATGCGAATCCTGGTATGGGACATCTGGGTAGACAACAAGGACGGTCGTCAGGCCGTTTTCTTCCGGGCGGGGGGGAAGTTTGCCGCCGAAATGATCGACAACGGAATGGCCTTCGGATTCGACGGCGCCGCGTGGACGATGCGGGACCAACCATTCGGAAAGGCATACCCGCCACTGGCTGGCGAATACCTTTCTCCAGGGGCCGATGCAGAGTTCGCGTTGGCAACCGCGAATATCCTCGCAATTCCCCTCGCGAAGGCACTCGACGAGATCCTCCACGTGATACCAGAGGATTGGGTCGGCGACGACCGGCACGCGCTAACACTCCTGTTCGGTCAGATGGGGCGCCGTGCGCCACGATTGCCCGATCTATTGCTGGAGGCCAAGGAGCTTCTGCGCGGCGGGCAGCGCCGCTGGGCATAGGCGCCAAGCGCCTTTATGCCCGTAGGCCATTTGATATTTGCGCTGGGCGGGAGCGCCGTCGCGGAGCGCCGTTAGGCCGCCGAACGCGCCGAAGGGGCTGTCGGGAACGACGGGGATGGGGAATACTGCCACCATGGCAATCGTCGCGATTGTCTCGACGCTTTGGCTTTGACTGGAAACAAGACAGTGCAACCCTCGACATAGAGCGGCTCGACGCGATTCCAGATCGCCGGATCGAGGCAGGAGGGCGGCGAAGAGAATCCCACCACCGCACACATGCCATCGAAGTCCCATCCGGGCCAGTGCCGTTTACGGTCGCGCCAGCACCGCATGTAGAGCCTATGCTCCGCGCGCGTTCTCATGCGATAGCTACTCCGATCCGATCACTGCGAACGTGGGCGCTTTCGCCGCGCGGGTCGAAATTGTCCCTGGGACGACCCCCTGGGCTGAAGTAAAGGAAGACAGCAGCGCCGCAATGCCATCCGCGGAGTGATCTAGTCGTCAAGTATGCCAATTAACCCCCCAACCACCACGAGTAATGCGTACACAGCATTAAGCTAATTCCTCTCCGATTCTCAACTCCATCACACACGGAAACCACTCAGGCGAAGGGGCCCGATTCCTTTCCGGCGACCAGGTACATGGCAGCGGCGAGCATCAAAGTGGCAAGCATGCGTTAAAACAATCGCTTCCAGAAAACATCGATCTGACCCGAAACCGGGGCCTTCGTGAGCGGCTCGGCACAACGCCACTATTTGGCCCGTACCGTAACCTGCATTAACGTTATCTGCACCAGTTCCGTTCCCACAGAATCCGCCTTGAGCGTGAAGTGGACTATTTCTACGTTGGCGCGAGCGACATCAACCACCGGAACCTCAAAGCTCTGCGGACCAGCGTTTGGCGCGTGGGTATATGTAGCGCGCCAAACCCCGGCGTCTTCCATGGCAAGTTGCACGCTAAAGTGGGCGAGAGAGCTTGCTGACGTCGCAAACGTAATAGTGAGTTCATCGAAAGGCGCCAGCACACTCACCGGTATGCTGCAACTTGCCTCAGAGTGGGGAACTCCCAAGTACTCAACGACGGTGCCGGTACCGCTGCACAACAACACGGATCTACCCGGTGCCGCACTTTGCGCGGAAGACCGAGTTGACACGCCTCTGGTTCCGCTTGCGATTCGATACGAGGCGATTAGGGCATCTGAGAGCTGTGGGACCGCAAGCGGAACGAATGTAATGTTTTGAGCATTAAGTAAATAATCAATGCCCGCTGTCATGTACAATCCGTTCCTGAACAGCGCCAGGCTTGCACCGTCGGGGAGATTAGCCAGCGTAAACGTGCAATTTGAGCCATCGATTGTTCCAGCCGGGGTTTCGGCGTCCACGAACACGGGGGCCACGCTGCACGGCGTCGTCGTACCGTCGGTAAGAACACAGGCGTCAGCGTCCCCGACCACAGTTTCAATCTGTCCATTTGCGTTGATAACGGCAACACCTGAGACGCCAAATTCAGGGCCCACGGACGGGCGTTGGCCCAAAGCATTAGCCAAACCAGTTATGTCAGTGATTGCCGTAGATCGAGTCCAACTGCGGCTGTCTGTCTCGCTGCCACTGATCGCAACGTTCTGGCGCCTCAGCGGCGTGCTCGACGGCGGCACCGACCATTTCTCCCATACCTTGACGCCTTTGCCGGTGTATTCGACCTGGTACAGTCCCGTCCGGGCCCCGTCCGCCTCATCTGGGAGGTCAATGCTCAATTGACCATTCACAACCAGCGCGACAGTTGGCGGGCTACTTGTCGTCGAAGAGGAATTAAGCCTTATGATCGAAAGCGAGCCATTGAAGCGCTCCCCTCCGAATCTAACGTCATCCTCAATCCGGGTCGCGTAACATCGTAGCCCGGATAATACGCTGAGGCACAGCACGAAAAAGAAGCGCTGACCGCGGGAACGGCGATCGGCGGCCGGCACGATCACTGCGCACTCTGCAGTCTGGTGGCAGAGATGTAGTCTGCGTTGGCGGAGGCTGCGTCCCCTAACATCCGTTCGCAGTTTCCTCGTATTAGATAGGCCGCGGCCTGGAGACGATCGCTCGCAATCACCTGGTTGCAGAGCACGATGCCATCGGCATACCTTCCCGTTACAAAAAGCACGTTCGCCTCAGCCATAAGGAAGCGCGCATCAAGGGGGCGGTCGCCTAAGGCCGCCGAGATATCGGATAACCCAGCCTGATATTGCCCCAACAGGGCGTAGGTGAGCGCTCGTAAGTACAGAGGCAAAGGGTTTAACGGTGCCTGCTGGATCGCAAGATTGAAGGCAGCCAGCGCATCCGGATACCGATCCTGTGCGAGGGCAACGCGGCCGGCGTAGTATGCAAAGCGGTAGTCCATAGTGCCTTGTTTCCCAATATTTGCCAGCTCAGTTTGTGCCGTCTGAACGTTACCATCATGCAATAGATCCGCAATCTGGGCGAAGGTGCCGCTGTCGTCAAGGTCCGGCCCAAGAGGGTCCAGGCCGCGGGGATTCCTCATGATGTTCGGGCTAACAATAAATTGCGGGAGGGGAGCGGCCGCGCCGGAACTTGCTCGGTCCGGGCTGATCGCAACAGGCGCAGGAACGGCCGACGGAAGGCCTCCAGGGGCCATCGGTACACCGACGGCCCGCATTTGTGGGCCGAAGGCGCTGGTGGCGGGCGGCCCTTCCGCCGAGTGCCCGACGGGCGGCGGGGAGTTCCCAAATATAACGACCCCGCGAAGCGCGGAGCCTGTCCACGGAACCTGCTTCCCCTCCGACTCGCGGGACACCTGGGACGCCGCGCCACTAAAGACCTGATCGACGCTGAGACCGGGCCGCCGCATATTGTCCAGCAGGGCCTTGGTATAGAGGCCATTCCCCTGCCCAGGGTTATCAAAGGCTACACCACCGGGGAAGGTTGCTAGTCCAATGACTATTCCCGCCCCACCCGACATTGCCGCCAAGCCGGGATAAAGCCCCCGAGTCGCACCGAACGGATTGTTTCGGCACGCGTCGGCGATCAGAATTCCCGCATGAACGTGTTGCTGAGTGAAGCTATTCGTGACCCGGCTCATAGGAACTGCACGCGTCTTGGCGGTGGACGGGTCAGAGGCGGCAAAATCGACAGGAACAAAATAATTTTCACCGTCGATTTGGAATCCGTGGCCCGCATAGTACATGAGCGCCACGTCGCCCGTCTGTACACCATTCGTGAATGTGCTTATCCCGCCTTCCAACTGAGCCAGGGTTGTGTTGGTCAAAAGCGTTGTACTATACCCCTCGCTACGGAGTGCGTTCGCCATAGAGGTCGCATCGTTCACCGCATTCTTAAGTTCCTGTCCGGGATAGATATTATTGCCGATAACCAGAGCGACGCGACGGCCTGAAGCCGGCTGTGCCGGGGATGCCGAGGTTTGAGCTTGGATACTCATGCCGCAAACCAAGAGCACCAGGAGAACGGAAATAGGGCGTAGATGCATAAGTCACCGGCGGGTCACTGACGGACCCCTGTCTGCTGTTTTTGAATCAATGCCTTGAGGCCACGGACGGACGCCGGCTCATCGCTCGGCTCGCGTCCTGGCGCGTTCGGCGCCTCCGGGCTGCCCGCGCTGGATCTCACGGCTCGGGAACCGTCCGTTGACACGCCGCCGGTGCGGGATAGCCGCTGCTTCAAACTCGCTACTGCGCGCGACTGCACCCCGGACGACATCGCCGGGGCGGCATCCGCGGGCACCGATCTCGCTGACAGGGGAGCCCATGTAATAGGAGCGGTCTGGGCAAGCAGGAGCGCAACGTTGTCGTGCATGGCCTTGGCGCCTGAATCTGTCTGAAGAAGGGGCGTCGAAGGAAGCGGCTGGATACCGACCCCGCGAGCCCCTGACGGAGTGGATTTGTAGAAGACCGTTACCGAGTCGCCGGATCGCGGTGTCGAGGCGGCCACGAACGTCAAGACCTGGCCGTTAACCTGGAAGTCCGTGCCTTGCCGGCGCGGCACACCATTGACGAAGCACTGAACAGGCCTCGCCGCATCGGGGGTTTGCGGCAGTGTCACGCTGGCATTGCTACCATTTCCCGCGATAGCTGTATATTCTCCCGGAAGAGCCGTATCCCGCCGGGAGGAGCCAAGCCCCTGGCCGTTCGCGACAACGGCGACCAGAAGAAACCCGGCAAGAAGCCCGCAATTAATCTCCATGTGAAGCATAGATCTCTCCGTCCTTATCCTGCTGCCCCGGCCAGCTCGGGTTGATGTCGTTTCTTTTTGGGCACCCTGCGGGAGTTTTCCTGGTCGCCAGCTGGAGCGACAGAGTCCCATGTTCGCCAACGGACCCTGTGCGCAACGTTCTGGGCCGCGACCGTAGCCCCACCTTTTGGAAGACCGGCCACTATCCTGTAAATTGCTGGCAGCGCAGCGAACGCGGCCAAAATCGGAAGGGCTCGATCGGCGGGCGAGAGGCTTTCAGTGGCGCTCTGCACAAAATCCGCCATGGTGGACCGGGCAAGTTCCACGCCCAGATTTGACGTCACGCCCCGATCGCCAGTGGCGGCCGCGAGAGTGATTTGTCCGAGCAGCTTATCATTTGCGTCCTTTGCCTTGTAGTACAAGGACTCCGCATGTTGATATTCCGGCGTGTCCGGATTAAAGCCACGCTTAATATCGGCGGCGAAGCTTTCAACAAGGGACTTGTCCTGCTGATACGCTGCTACCGCCTGGGTTGCGTCTTCAGTCAGCGCTTGGATATTACAACCCGTCAGAACGACTGAAGTGACGGCGATTACGCCGCACATACTTCGATTCATAGTGGCTCCTTTTCACGTCACCAGTGCGACCCAGAAGCGGTCGTGTTCGGCACCGGAGAACGATCTCGATTCCGCTCAGCTATCCGAGCTTCTTCACAGAAAGGTAGTGCGACAACCCAAAACTTTTCTCCTGCTTATTTTTCTGGCGGCGCCGAACAGTGTCGACGAGGAGAATGGGTAAAAAACATCCCCAATGGGTCGCGCCATTAACGGGAGGTCAAAGGCACACCGTCGACCAGCTGGCGCTCTGCAATCAGCGGGGCGCGAGTCCAGCGTCCACGCCCGTCATACCGTGCAAGCAGAAGCCTTGGGCCGGTTCCCTAGGCGAAGACGAAACGCGCCGTCGCGCCCGCACAATGGACCAATGTTCGCGGGTCAATTTCTCAAACTGATTTTGTAATGCCAACATGCGCAGCGACCAGCCGCCTGAATCGCGGTGCCAACATGTGTCATACCGGGCACGAGGCGCGTGCAAGTGTTCGAACAGGTGCCCCCAACCGACAACATGCACCGATCCCGCAGCGCTCGTCAAAGCAGCATCGAGGAGGCACGACAGCGACAGGCAATCCCAGTGGCCTGTAACAAGTTCGCTAAAGTCTATCTTTATGCCTTCCTCGCCACCGGCGCCAAGCACTTCTTCGATAAGAAGACCGAGGGACTCCTCAGCACATGCTCTCACCGCGACGTTGCGGACCCGCGTGGCAACAACCGGGCCCGCCCAAGATTTGCCCAACACCCACCTAAGCCACGATTTCCGCCGCGCAGGAGGCTCTTGATCGTGTGTATGTCGGGGGAGTTCCCCTCGGGATTCCACCGCGTCGGACAGCTTCTTAAGAGACGCAGTAAACGAGGCCTGATGTAGGACCTCGACGCTGACGCAACCCGCTAACTCCTGCGCCCTCGGTTGGCCACAGTTCTCTGGAGGGCGTTGCTTAGGTCCACAAAGGAGCGTTTCCGCATTACCTTTCGTCTCTTCCTGAACGTCGATCATATCTCTTCCCCACCCAGTAGATCGGTGGATTCGACCGGGTACTTTATAGTGCTGAGGGCTCTCTCGCCCGGCGGCCTCCCCGACGTCCAAAGGCGTACCCACTGCGCTCACCCGCACAAATATTGAGAAAACCATGAACGCTCGGCACTTCTATATAGGACGAAAACTTTGTAGTACTCATCGACACCAGAAGTCGCCGGAGATAACGCGCCGTACCGAGGTGAGGCGGCGGACGGGGACACCGCCGAAGCGAAGGTGAACGTGCCCGAAATTGTTCCGAGCGTGCGCCTGCATCCGAATCGAACTCGTGTCAAAGCATCCATGGACTTCGCTAACCCTTTTCCGAGGGCCTGCCGATAGACAGGGAGGCGAAGCGCTGTGCGAAGCATGACCAAAACGCAGAGTGCCGTCCGGGCTGGGGGCCCAAAGAACGGAATGAGACTGCTTATTGGCCGGGTAGCTTTGACAATCTTTGCGGCGGCGGCTGGCAAAGCACAGGTGTCGGTTGCGGCACAGGACATTGGCACCGGCATAGGGCGCGCCGGGTGGGATGTCGCGAAGGGAACAATCCACGCCGGGACCGGCATAGCGGTGGCCACTTGCGGAGCGGTCGCCTCGTCGGTGACCGTCGGGGTCGTGGGCGGAGTTGCCTTAACCGCAGCCACCCTTGCTTACCACGTTGCCGGGATCGGATTGGAAGCCGGAATCCTGATAACCCCGCCTGTCGCGAGCGCGGCTAAGGACCTATCATTCGGCTTCGTGAAAGCAGGATGGCACCTTGCTTTTCCAGCACGTGGCGGACAATGGCAGGCCGAGGAGTACATCATGCAGGTCGAATCACCCAGAGAGAAGCCCCATCACTTCGCCGACCGCCGTGCGCGATAGTTTGCAGGGGAACGGACCGTTTCGGTGACCCAAGTAGAAATCCGGCCCCGGCAAGGCACGGGCGACGCGAGAATTTTTCGGCGTCGGGGCACTTACGTTTCAGCATTCAGCACAAACCCCGTGAACACACGTTCAGCCCGCTCCGGGCTGAGCCTTTGCTCCGGCGCCACACCCAAAATGAAAACACTAAAAGAATTATGGCGACGCATCCTGTCTAGCGATGCGTCCACCTACCTGCACTATGCCAATGCCCGCAAGTCCCGATCCTTCGGATCCGGGGGGCGTGAGCGCGGCAACTACGGTCATCCGCATCAAGGAGGCAAGTAGTGGGAAACGATCCTATCCTCGGCGTCGGTAACCTCCGCGAGTGGCTTCTGTTCGGAGGCTGCCTCTAGCAGCCCGTGGCTGAACTGATTTTCAAAGACGGAGTGCCGGAATGCAGGCAAAGAGCAGGTATCCGAAAAGGCGTCGCGTTTTCCGGCAAAGTTACCGCGCGAGGCTCTGATAGATGCCGTGGTCGCGGTAGGGCGCCTACAGTGACTCTCCACAACAGCTGAGCAAAGAACAGAAGCGCATTCAGGCTTCCCTGCAAGCCTCTCGGGGTTCCGCACCCCGATATTTTTCGCATCACCAGTCCAAGGTTGAACGCACCGGCGTGAATGAGCAACCGTTTGATGATGTTGTCATGCCGCCGCAGGTGGGTTCTTCGCATGGCTCCGGTTTCGTACATGTGGGCGAAGCTTCGTTCGACTCGCTCGCCGCGCTGGCGCAACAGGCGCTTTCCGCGCTCACCTCGGATCCGCCGGCGGTTCTGATATACCGCTGACTTCTCTGCTTCCTTGCCGATCCAGTTCCGGCGGCCGCGGTCCGGCTCGGAACAGTAGCTCCGAACCGCGACTTCTTTCAGAACTATCAGCACATCATTACTGTGATAGCCCTTGTCGAGCACCAGCTCGGCGGGACCTTGCGGGTTCAGTTGCTCCGCTTTGTTGTCCGTATCGGCCGCGACTTCCCGAATATGTTCGCCGCACTGTGTCAGTGTTTCGTGCAGCGTATTGGTATCACCGGCGGTGGCGGGCTGCAGGGTCACGGCCAGCACGGCTCCCGTTTCCAGATCCACTGCATGTTCTGCCTTGTGGGCCAGATGCGTACGGCCATCTTTCATCCTTGTGATCTGCGCATCCGGGTCGTGCGGGTTCTTCCAGTCGTCGTTATTGCCCTTTTTCTTCCGCTTGCGGTCCAGCTTTGCCAACTGCTCACGGGTAGGCGTCTCGATGCCGGATTCTTTTGCCAGACCTTTGAGAAAGTCGTCGTAACCCTGACCGTTATCCCGGCGGACGATCGAGCGCAACGCCGCGTTGGCTTCCAGAGTGGTTCCGTCCACCGCGACGGTGTTGCCTCTCAGCAAGCCTTCTTCCGCCAGCATGCCCAATACCCACAGGAAAACTTTACGATGCGTTTCCACATCGATCAGACGGCGCGTTCGCGAGATGGTCGAATGATCCGGCGTCGACTGCCCCAGCTCAAAACCCAGAAATGACCGCAAGGCCAGCGAATCGGCTGTCCGCCATGCGATACCCCGCTCGGAATCTATGCCCTCGAAATACCCGACCAGAAGTGCGCGAAAATAAACTCCGGGCGCCAGACCCGGACGGCCCACCTTCGCGTAAAACGATTCGCATGCCGATTCGGCGAACGCGTCGAATCCGCGCTTGCTCAACAGCCGGTTCAAACGCTCATAGAAGGGGTGGCCGGCGGGAGTGGCAAGGCGAGCCGCTTCGATCCAGATCGGCTCCTGCTTCTCATCTGGCCCTCGCTTGCCCAATGACATGTCTCCATCGTAAAGTGATTCCTCTTCTCAGGCCAGGAAAAAAGTCGAGTTGCGCCACGGGCTGCTAGCAGCGAGCTATGGGTGACGACTTCTTGCTCCTCAATGAGTGGGGTTTGCGGGTCGTGACAGCCTATGGCTGGCTGGAGCAGCGGTAGATGTGAGGGGCCCGTCCATTACTGGCCCCTCGTGGACGGGCCAACGATCCCATGCATCATCCAGCCAATGAACAACCCACCTCCCTCCAAATCAACGGCACTATCGATGCTCGGAAAGCTGCGCAGACAACTCAGAACCGCCTGGCGCAGAATCCGCTACCGCGACGCCGAGACCTACCTCAACTACATGCGTATCCGGCAGGGCTGCCAACGTGCCGCGGAGCGCGAGGAACGCTGGTACGGAGACCACGAAGGCTTCCTTGAACGCGGCCGCCAAGCCAACGAACGCTGGGTACGCGACCTCGAACTCTTCGACCGCAAGCGATTCCGACAAGCCACGCAACGCGCAGCGGCAGACGCGCGAAGCGGCGGCGCGAAGCACCGCACCGAATAGCCACAGCATGAGCCGAGTAGATTGGCCCGCGCGTCGATCGTGCGGACAGGCATGGTCGTCCGACCAGGCGTCAACCAGCTAGCGAAAGGAACGCACGCCGCGAGCCAGCGAAGCCCGCGCACCCACCAGCTGGGCCCGCGGCGTGCAGCGCCTGTCCGGACTCCCGACCCCGGAATTGCTTAACCTCGCTTCCGCGTCGCGGTGCCGCGGCCAGCTTCGTCGTGGCCACTCCTCGCAGCCTTGCCCGCGCGCTTCAGCAAGCACTTTTCGGTAAGCGCGAAGTTACATAATCCGTCGTTACCGTCAGCTGCCAACTCACTGGCGCTCGTCCCGGCAGCTGCGAAGCCTGCCGGCCGGTAACGCGGGTTTATGCAAAATCGCGCCCTCACTCCCGGAAGGCCTGCGGCGCAAGGTGACGGAAGCGCGGCAGCCAGCCAGCAGCCACACCAGCAGGCCAGCGAGAGCCAGAGAGGGTCAAGCTCTTCAGCAAGGCGCGCGGCTGCGGCCGCGTCGCTTACTCATGCCCCGCCTCGCTTCGCTCCCGCCCGCCGTCCAGGACGCGCGCTGCCCGTCTGCCCCTCGCTCCGCTGGGGCTCCCCCACCCCGGTTTTTGCGTGCGCGCCCAAAAGGGCTGGCACGCGCACCCCCAGACCAGCGGCCTATGAGCTAGGCACCAGCAGCGCCAGGCGGCGCCGGCTGAAACGCCAGCGCTCCTGGCTTCCCATGCCCACGTTTACAGCCACCAGAGAGCCAGAGCGGGCCTGAGCCAGCAGCCACGGCGCCGGGAGGCCCGAGTACTCCGCGGCCTCGTCCAGCGTCAGCCAAGGCTTAAGAGGCGCAGCAGGAGCAGGAGGGGCCAGCCGGGAGGCCAGCAGCTCGGCAAGAGCGGCCAGCGGAGCAGCGGAAGCGGCGGGCGAAGCGGCAGCCGGAGCGGAGCGCACCAGCGAAGCGGGCACCGCGGCGGACTCGGCGAGCAGAGCATTGAGGCCGGCAGGATCCACCACGACGACAGGCTTCCGGCCCGGGGCGTGCTGCTGGCGGGATCCCAGACGGCCCGAATCGATGTAACGCTCCACGGTGCGGGCAGAGACGCCCAGACGGGCTGCAGCTTCGGCTTTGCTGGGCCAGACGCCGGCGGGCGAACCGGCTAACGAGGGCTTCGACATATCACGACAGTTTCGACAATGCACTGTCGCGATGTCAATATCCCCGGATCACGCGCGGGAGGAGCCGCCCGAAACGCGAGGCCGGAAGCCGTTCAGCGAGTGGATCGTGAGCAGCAGCCGCGCGCCATCGCCGGGCACAACCTCACCCACGATCGAGCCATCGGCACCGTACACAAGGCCGGCATCGGAAGGATCGAGAGAAGCCCGCTCCACCGCGCGATCGACCCACACATGGGACTCACCCGGGCCAACCTCAACCGCGAGATGGATATCGACAGCCAGCGATTCGCCGGCAGCCAGCGCACGGCCGAGCCGCTCCTCGCAGCTGGACCACGCGACACCCACCACACAGCCAGCGGGAACGGCGCCGCGCTCAGCAGCTTCCAGAGTTTCAACACGACGGATCAGTCTCATCTAACCGCGCCTCCTGCGCCCCTCGAGCAATTCGATTCGTATGGCGAGGTCATGGGTTTCGATGGCCTTGCGCTGCGTCTCGAACAGCGCCATAAACTCACGAGCCTCGCCCAGCGTGATACGCCCGCAGCCAGCAGCCTCGATCACCGCGGCGCAGCCATCGGCCACATCCTCAGCCCTGCGGATCTCCGGAAGAGCGAGTTCGACGACATTAGCCCGCCGGGGAAGGATTCTCTCGATGCAGAGCCGCATGGCCACGGGATCGCCAGCCTTAGCCATCTCGATCGCCTTGAGCATCACAGCTTCGCCCTCGCCGTCGAGAAGTTCCTGAGCGAGTAATGAAACCCTGCTCTTTGAGCCCTTCGCCCTGCCGGCAGGGTTGCCAGACACGCCCTTCTGGAACCGGCCATCGCTTTTCCCCTGCTGAACGCCTGCAGGATCAGGTATCACGGGAGCGGCCACGCCTCAACGATTGCACAGACGACGCGCCAGCAGCCCCGCAACGTATCGCGAGGGCAGCGGAGCACACCCAGCAGCCAGCAGCTTTTGCTTTTGCGTTGGCCCGCAGGGGCGGGCGGGTTCTTTGCAGCGCGGCCCCATGCAGCCCGTTAAATCCGGAAGGCGCAACGCCGCGCCGGCCCCCACCCCTTCAGGAAGTCCACCTTCCACATTCGCGCCGGTAACCGCAAGCGAGCGGGGCAAAAATTCTTCCAGAGCGAACAATTTTTGATCGGATGAAGAGCTCATTGAAAGCCCGCGTTGCAGTTCCGTCGCGAACGTGAAGATGTTCCACGTATCGAAGGTGTGGGGGGCCGAAAGGCCCGAACCGCAAAAGCAGAAACATGCGTGGAAGGCCTGCAAATAAAGGGTTTCACGTGAAACACACACCACAGAAAAGGGACAAGAACATGACGCGCGAAAAGATCACATTCGAACCATCACAGCCCGTACAGATGAAGCTGGACCGGAGCGAATCGAAACCCATCGACGGACGCAACGGGACCGACTACATGCGCGTGTGCGACGACGACGCCCGCATCCTTTTCGCGCCCGAAGGCCTGGAGCTCGCAATCACCGAGAGCGGCGCCCAGGCGGGCGACGTCATTCAGATCACCAAGATCCCAGGCCGCGGAAAGGAAATCATCTGGAACGTCGGCATAGTGGGCGAGCAGCAGCCAGCCCCGGCGCCACGCCGGCAGCCAGCGCCACGCAACACCAGCCAGCCGCAGCCAGCTGCCCAGCTGGCGACACGCGAGCGGAAGCCGGAAGCCATCGCCATCAGCGCCGAAGCAACCGAAATGACGGCCGCATTTGTGGCAGCGATCCAGGCCACCACGGCAGCGGAAGCCTACGCCGCGCGGCTCGGCACGCCGGCAGTCTTCCGCTTGTGCGAGACGGACATCATTTGCAGGGTCGCGCTCAGCATCTACATCCAGCGCAGCAAAGCGGCCGCGAAATGAAGCACACACTCACCGAGGCGATCGCGCGCATCGAAACCCTTGAGGCAGCGGCGGAGAAATCCGCCGCCATCACCGCCGAGCCTCTGCAGCGGACATCCAAGCTGCTGACGGCAGCAGAGGAAAAGGCACGCGCCATTGAAGAACTGAAGCAGAGAGCCTTCCACCTGCACAACGAGGCCGAGCGCCGCGCCCAGATCACGGCAGGGATCGAGACGCGGCTCGAACGACTGGAAGCCAGCAAGAGAGAAATCGAGGGAGACATCCGCGACCTCGAAAGGAAGGCCGGCAAATGCTGACCGACAGAGCGGACGGCCACACGTGGAACGAGCAGCCGTCAGGCTACGCGATCCGGCAATGCGCAATCCGACTGCCCTGCAGCTGCCAGCAGCCGAAGCCCGCCGAAGGCCCGCCAGCCTTCGATATGCGAACCCGGCAGATGGCCGGCAAATCGCGAGAGACGCCAATCGGAGACCGCACGGAGAGAGCCAGCCGGAAGCTATTCGGCATCACCACGAGAGCCCGCCAGGGGAAAGCCGCCGCGATCCCCAGGCCGAGCGGAGAGCCGCAACGGACCAGCCGAAGCCAGCCCATCACAGCGAGGTAAAACACCAATGCAAACAACAACACCAGCGTACAACCTCCAGCGGGAAAGCGATGCGCAGGAAGCCGCGGAATTCGGCATCCGGCACCAGATCCGGAGCGAAGACAACGGCGACAGCTGGGAGCCGCCCCCCTCCTGGCTGAACCCCTGGACACCACAGCAGGAGGTGGAAGCCGAAGCGAGGCACGAAGAGCACGAGCGAGACGCCCAGCTGAACCGCCAGCGGATCGCCGAAGCCCACAGCCAGCTTGCCGCAGAGCGAATCGAGCGGGTCAAGCGGGAGTGGGACCTGTAGTCCAGCAGCCAGCAGCGGCGGGAAGCACGACGCGCCCGCCGCAAAGCTGCCACGCTGGAAGCTATGGCACGCAAACCACCCACCGCAGCACCGCCCA
Source organism: Terriglobia bacterium (assembly GCA_963719785.1). Classification (GTDB taxonomy): domain Bacteria; phylum Acidobacteriota; class Terriglobia; order Bryobacterales; family Bryobacteraceae; genus BOG-234. The sequence goes on along the minus strand of CAVRCX010000004.1, from coordinate 793,417 downwards.
TCAAACCCCCGGCAATCCAGCACCGGAGCGGGACAGGCCGATTCAAGAGCCCGCCAGCCCACAAATCAGCCGCAGAGCAGAAGCGCCACCAGCGCACCCAGCAGACCGGCAAAGGCCCGCCAGACAACGCCTGCGATCCAGGCAACGACGACCCCGAGAACATGGGAGGCGCCCGCGATCCCAACATGCAGGACGGCGCATTCGGAGACGACGATTCCGAATGCTGAAGCGCAAGCCGGCAGACCCGGCAGCGAAAACGCCGGCGGAGCCATCACCGGCCGCGCCGCCGAGCAGCCTGTACATCACCGGAAGCGGGAAGCCGGCCGGCCCACCGCTGGACCTCGAGAAGCCGCCGGAGCAAAAGCCGCCGAAGCCGCCGCGAGACTGGCCCTACAATCCGGACGAGGCGACCATGCTGGCCTGGGTCAACACGGCCGTCAATCACTACATCCATATCCGCGCGACCGGAAGCTTGCCTGCGATCGGCGGGCCCAGCTGGCCCATCACCAACCTGCCGGCCACGGCAGCGGGATTCCGCCAGGCAGCGCAAGCGGCAGAGCAGTGGTGGCCCAATGCTCGATCGTTCGACCTGCTGGGGGGCGACCTCGAGTACAAGGGGGAAGACGAGACCACCCTCGGATTGGCGCCGGGGATGAAACGGCTGCGCAACGCGGCCATAATCACTACATTCGCCGTCCTCGACCGGCCGCCAGTCACGCCGCCAGCCCCGCCGCCGGCAGCAGAGCCCGCCGAAGCTACCGGCCCGGAAGCCGAAGGCCAGCCCACCGGCTGAATGTTTGTCATTCGGTAACAAACACGCGGCGCCGGTGAGCGATCCCGACAACGCGACAGCCAGCTGTCGCAATCGTCGCAATCTGTCGCGATGCCAGAGGAGAGGACCGCAGCCGGCCAGTTCCCAGCGCAAGTGCCGGGCAGCCAGCCGCCAGCGGGGCAGGAGCGCGATCCGCGCCGCGGCCGTCGCCGGCCATCTGTCGCGGCCACGCTAAAAATCCGAGATATGCGGAGCTCAGCAGCCCGCGGATCGGGGGCGGCACTCAGTCGCCGCCCCGGCTCCCTCGCGATGCCGCGGCGTCGAAAGCTCCACAGCGAAGGAAGAAGCACGCCGACCCGCCATGCGAAGGCGCCAGCCAGCAACTCGCCCGGGAGCCAGCCAGCGAAAGGCGCCTGCAGCTGCATGGCGGCCGGCATGCCCAGCTTTACGGCTTTGCCAGCGAAGCCGGCGAGCCTCCGGCAGGGGGAAAGCGGAATTTACCCTTAAAAGCGAAACCTTTCGCCGAAAGCACAAAAAACAAAGCCCGCATTGCGCCGAAACGCAAGCGGGCCAAGCGGGGCCGCGCCGCGGGTCCAACCACAGACGGCCTCGGAACCATCAAAGCACACCCTCAAGAGGGTCGCGGCCCGAAAACAACCGGGAGCCACGAACGTACATCTTCATCACCCTTGCGCTCGAATGGCCGGAAAGTCCCATCAATTCCTGATCGCTGCGACCGATTCTGGCGGAAGCGGTGATGGCCCCCGCGCGCAAAGAGTGGGCCCCATAAGGCGCCGGATCCATGCCAGCCGCGGAAATCGCGCGCTTCACAGCCTCACCGGAAATCGGCGCCCGCACCACCAAATCTCCGGTCTGGACGCGGCAGAACAGCGGGCCCTCCCAATCGCCACGCTTCCGAATCCAGGCGCGCAGGACACGCACCGGGTCGGTGACCGAGCGCTTACCCGCCCACACCCCAAGCACGCGACCTCTGCCCTCCTGATCGCGCTTCGAGTAACGCAGCAGCACAGCCAGACCACGGCGCTGAAACACAACATCAGACATACGCAGACGCGCAAGCTCATTGCGCCGGAAACTGGTGGCGAAACCCAGAACGACAATGGCCCGGTCCCTCGCCCCAAGGGCAGTCCTCGCATCGCACGCCCGGGAAACCCGAACCAGATCCAGCGGATCGAGAGCGGCCTTGCCGCTGGGCCTCTCCCGGCGCTCAACGCGGGCCCCTTTCAGCACCTCGCGGACAGGCGGACGGACAGGGGAGCCATGCCCTGCCTCACGGTGAAGGTGGGCGATCGCCGAGACGTGCCGCTCGGCGGTGGTGACCTTCCGGCCCAACTCACTCAACATCCAGGTAACGTACAACTCCACAGTCTCCGGCAGCGCAGGCATGGAAACCCGGCCGACGCGCGCGCACCAGGCATCGAACGAACGCCAGTCGGACTGATAAGCCCGAACCGTCCTGACAGCGCGGCGAGACTTCCGCAGAAGATCGCGGCGGACCCGTAAAGCGGACAAATCGACACCTCCACAATCGAACAGCCACTGCTGCTCAGAAAACCCGGTAGCAACCATTTTGGACCCACGGCGGCGAACCCGCAAAAGACAAAGAGTAACACCCTCGACACGCGAACGCACCATGGGGTACTATACAGCGCATGAAGGGGAACACTCTCGATAAAGCGCTATTATCCCAAGTCCCGTGCGCAACTTGATATTATTGCCTTTCCTGCAGCCGCTTCTTCATGGATTCGCTTGAGGGCAAGGTAGTCATTATCACAGGAGCGTCGCAAGGTATCGGCGCCCAGCTTGCCATGGCGTTGCGGGCGCGGCGGGCGCGACTCGTTCTCGCGGCTCGGAGTGAAGCGGGATTGCGGGCGACGGCCGACCCTGAGGATCTGATCGTCGCGGGCGACCTGACCGTTGAGGCAACGCGGTCGGCGATAATCCAACAAGCTGTGGAGCGCTTCGGCCGGATCGACGTGCTGATCAATAATGCGGGGCGGGGATCGTACTACGCGCCGTCCGCGTCTCCCGTGGAAGACGCGCGCAGTATGTTCGAGCTGAATTTCTTCGCGCCTTTTCATCTGGCTCAATTGGCGACGCCATTCCTTTTGCGCACGGGCGGCACTATCGTTAATGTGAGTTCGATCGCCGGGCAGATGAGCCTGCCGTGGCTGCCTTTATATTCGGCAAGCAAATTTGCCCTTACGTCATTGAGCGCCACGCAACGAATGGAACTGCGGCGTCACGGAGTGAATGTGATGACCGTTTTTCCCGGCTATGTGGACACGGAGTTTCAGGCGCATGCGGCGGGCAGTTCGCCTCCTCCGCGGTTGGTAAAAGGAAAGCGGTTCGCCGTCTCCGCCAAAGATTGCAGCGCGGCGATCGTACGCGGCATCGAACTACGGAGCCGCGAAGTGGTTACGCCGCGCATCGGATGGCTGGCGATATGGGCGCACCGTTTGGCGCCGGGGCTGGTGGAATCGCGGATGGAACAGGTCTGAATGCATATCAAGTTGAAGCGTGCCCCGGGAATTTATATCGCGGGTTTCATGGGGTCGGGCAAGTCGACGGTGGGACGGATGCTGGCGGATCGCCTCGGCTGGCAATTCGCGGATCTGGATGCAGAGATCGAAGCCCAGGAGCGGCAGACGATCGGGCATATCTTTGAAACGCGCGGGGAGGCGGAGTTCCGGCGGCTGGAGACGGCGATGATCGGGGCTTACGTGCGGCATGTGGAGCGGGGCGCCCCCACGGTAATCGCACTCGGCGGCGGGGCATTTGTGCACCCGGGGAATTTCCATCTGATCGAACAGCATGGCATTTCCATCTGGCTCGATTGTTCGTTTGAAGCGATCGGGCAACGGCTGGCGGCCGATCCGCAGGACAGGCCTTTGGCGCGCGATCCGGCAGCGTTCCGCAAGCTGTATGACGACCGGCAGGCGGGTTACAGCCGGGCGGATTTTCGCGTGGAGGGAGATTGCGCCCCGGCGATCGCCGTGGACGCTATCCTCGCCCTCCCTTTGTGGAAGTGAATTATTTGACCAACGCCATCTCAGTTCACGCGCTGCACAAAAAGTACGGGGATTTCGAAGCCGTGAACGGTATCGATTTCGAAGTGCGGACCGGCGAGGTTTTCGGCATCCTGGGGCCTAATGGGGCGGGGAAGACGACTACGGTAGAAATTCTGGAGGGCATACGGCAGCGCACCAGCGGCGATGTACGCGTGCTCGATTACGATCCGGACCGGCAGAAGACGCAGCTGAAAGATCGCATCGGCGTCTGCCTGCAGGCCACTAATCTGCCGGACAAGATCCGGGTGATCGAGGCGCTGAATCTTTTCGGCGCGCTCTACAGCCGCATGCTGAGCCCCGCCGATTTGCTGAAGCGCCTGCAGCTTTGGGATAAGCGCGAGGCCTTTTTTGGAACGCTTTCGGGCGGACAGAAGCAGAGGCTGGCGATAGCGCTGGCGCTGGTCAACGACCCTTCTCTGCTGTTTCTCGACGAGCCGACCACGGGGCTTGATCCGCAGGTTCGTCTGGAGATCCATGCCTTGCTCGAAGAGCTGCGCGACGAGAAGCGCACCATTCTGATGACCACGCACTATATCGAAGAGGCGGAGCGTTTGTGCGATCGCGTGGCTATTGTCGATTCCGGCAAAGTGATCGCCATCGGGACGCCGCGGGAACTGCAGAGCCAAAGCGCCAACAAGTCGACCATCGAAATCGTTTGCGACCAGTCGCTGGAAGGTGTCGATTTACCCGCGTGGCCGTTTGCGACACACACTCTGCTGGGCGACGACAAGCGGCATCTGACGGTCACATCGGAGAAGCCGGCGAAGACCCTGGTTGAAATTGTGAAGTGGGTCGATGCACAAAGCCTGGGTCTCGAGGATGTTCATCTGAGCCGCCCTACACTCGAAGATGTGTTCATCGAATTGACCGGCAAGAGGCTGCGCGACTGATGAAACCATACCTGGCATTGATCGCGATCGACGTGAGGCTGGCCTTTCGGCAGAAGGCGGTGATCTTCTTCAATTACCTGATGCCGTTTGGATTCTTCTTCCTTTTCGCGCAGGCCTATCACGCGGAGCAGGGCGGGGCGATTTTGCAGGTCTTCACCATGGTGACGGTGATCGGCATTCTGGGCAACGGGCTGTTCGGTGGAGGCATGCGCGCGGTGCAGGAACGCGAGGCCAACATCCTGCGCCGATATAAAGTGGCGCCTATTTCGCCGCTGCCTCTTCTCGTCGCGTCGACGGTCACCGGCCTCGTGGTTTATCTGCCCTGCGTGCTGCTGATGCTGGTGGTCGCACGGGGCCGCTACGGAATGCAGATGCCCGCCAACCTTGGCTCGGTGCTGCTGTTCATTGTGCTGGGCGTGGTGGCCATCCGGTCCATCGGTCTGATCATTGCGTCGGTAGTGAACTCGATGCAGGAGAGCACGATCCTGGTGCAGATTGCTTACATGACGATGCTCTTCCTGAGCGGGGCTTCTTTTCCGGTGGCGATGTTTCCGAGCTGGCTGCTGGTATTTGCGCAGTTCATCCCGGCGACTTATCTGGTGAGCGGTATGCAGGCGATCCTGGTCGGCCATCAATCGCTGGCGGTGAACTGGCAGGCGGTGGGTGCGCTGGCGCTGACGGCCGGGATCGGCTTGCTGCTGAGCGTCAAGTTGTTCCGCTGGGAAAAGGAAGAAAAAATGCGGCCGGCATCGAAGCTGTGGGTGCTGGCGGTGCTGCTTCCGTTTGCCGTTCTTGGCTCATACCAGGCTTACGCGAAAGACAATGTCCGGAAGATCAAAGAGCTGAATCGGACGATGTCGCGCTCGCGTACGGCGCTGATCCGCAATGCGCGGATTTTTGTGGGCAACGGCACGGTGATCGAGAACGGCGCGGTGCTGGTAAAGGACGGCAGGATCGCGGAGGTTTACGACGGCGAGATTCCCGATGCGCGGACACTGCATGCGGAGGCGATCGAGGCGGCGGGGAAGACGATTCTGCCGGGCCTGATCGATGTTAATGTGCATCTGGATACATCGGGCGCTCCGATAAAAGGCATGGAGAACCCCGATCCGTTGAAAAATTCCGAACGCGAGCTCGCCTCTTACCTCTACTGCGGCGTGACCGCCGTGCGGAGCGTTGGCGACATGCCCGACGCGTCGCTGAAGACGCGCGATCTTGTGAACAGCGGGGTAAAGCTCGGCGCGGAAATGTTTGCCACGGGCCCCAGATTTACAGTGCCGGGCGGCCCGTCGCCGTTGTTTTCGAACGGCACTCTTTCGCCCCCCGCGGCGCAGGACGAGGCCAAATCACCGCGCATCCCGAAGACGGCGGACGAAGCGAAGCAGGCGGTAGACGAGCTCAAACGATTGCATGTGGATGCTATTCAGGTGTTCCTCGAAGCAGGCGCCGGCCTCGATGTTTACAACCTGAAAATCCTGCATGCGTTGGCAGCCGCGGCCCGCGACGACGGGATGCCCACTGTGGTCAGTACACGCGGTGTGCGCGACGTCGAAGATGCATTGAATGCCGGAATAAATGGCATCGCAAACGGGTCGTTTGTCGAGCGTATTCCGGACAGCGACTTTGCCGCCATGGCAAAAAAAGGCGTCACTTACGAGCCGGCGCTGAGCGCGCCCGGAGTCCAGCTCCAGCTTGCGGCCGGCGATCTCGACGCTCTGAACCGATCTCTTGTCCAGCAGGTGGTTCCGGCGAAGGTTCTGGCCGGCGCGCGACGTATGCTGGAACCTCCGCAGGGCTTGCGGAAATTCTTTCGCGAACATCCGCCGGATCTGAGCATTGCGCGCGATAACCTGCTGCGCGCCTGGAAGGGGGGCGTGCCCCTCGTCACGGGCAGCGATGCGGGCAATATGCTGGTATTTCATGGGCCCACTACGCAGCATGAGATGGAGCTTTGGGTGGCGGCGGGGATTCCGGCGCAGGCGGCTCTTACGGCGGCTACGTTGAATTCGGCGAGGGCGCTGCGCGCTGGGGAGAGATTGGGTTCGATTGAGAAGGGGAAAGAGGCGACTTTGCTGGTGGTCGATGGGAATCCTCTGGTGGATATCAGGGCCACTGAGGCGATTTCGTTTGTGATGTTCAAGGGTGAGCGGCTCAATCGTGCGGAGCTGCTGGGTCAGGAGTAGAAGAGGGCACCATCGAAAACCTGCCTTGTCGGCGGTCCCGTAGAATTGGTGGCAAGCCGTAGAGGCCGATTGCCAGAGGGACTTGCAAGATTCGGAATTTTGCAAGTCCTCGAACCATTCGCACAAAAAAAGCGCGTGCAAGTGCAAGGAAATACAGGAACCGCATTTTCCGCAGCATCGCGTATCGCCCCGATCCGGCGAATTTTGCAAGTCCCTCTGCCAATCGGCCGCAGGTTAAACAACCTGCCCCACCGTGGCTTTCGAGCCGGGCCTCGCTCGGCTGCGATGCGGGCAAGCTTGCCATGCGACAAGCTTAGAGGTTGGAGCCCGAGGTTGTTAAAAAGAGCCGTCAAAAGGCGCCGAGTAATTGATCCGCTTCGCCGCGCGTGGGCGCCGAAACCTGTGCCCCTAACCGAGTGACGCTCACGGCCGCGGCCGCATTGGCAAGCCGCAGTGCGTGCGGCAGCGGCGCGCCCTCCGCCAGCGCAATCGCGAGGCCCGCGTTGAAGGTATCGCCCGCCGCCGTGCTGTCCACCGCATCCACCGCGAACGCCGGCACGTGATAATGTTCGCCCGCGCCATGGTAGAAGCAGCCATGGTCGCCCAGCTTGAGCACCACCATATGAGATCCAAGCTTCGCAACCTCGGCCGCCAGCTGAGGCGCCTCGTCGAGCGTAATGCGTTGCGGACGCCTCCCCAGCATCATTAACGCCTCCGCTTCATTGGGCGTGAGGATGTCGATATCGCGCAGCATATCGGATGGCAATAGCTGCGCCGGAGCGGGATCGAGGATGGTCCGCAAGCCCTCTTCACGCGCGATTTTCAATGCGGCGGCCACCGTATCGAGCGGCGTCTCCAGCTGAAATAAAGCGATCTTCGCCCCTTTAAATACACGGCGCATGGCCACCACATCGCTCGCCGGCATATCCATGTTCGCGCCCGACGCCACTACGATCTGGTTCTGCCCCGCTGCATCCACCGCAATCAGAGCCACGCCCGTAGGCTGTGTGCGCGAGGCGTGCACCGCGCTCACGTCCACCCCGGCACTCGAAAGACTGGCTTTCAGATGATCCGCGAAGAGATCGAGGCCCACCCTGCCCACCATCCGCACGGTCACCGACGCGGTTCCGAGCTTAGCGGCGGCGACAGCCTGATTGGCGCCCTTGCCACCAGCCACCATCTGGAAGCCATACCCCAGAACGGTTTCGCCTGCGGCGGGAAGGTGGCCGGTCTTGACGAGGAAGTCCATATTCAAACTCCCCACCACCACCACAACCGGTTTCATTTAGCCGGATCGATGCCGAATTTCTTCAGCTCTTCGGCGTAATAGCGTTTCTGCAGGATGTCCCACTCTTCGCTGCCTTCGGGAATATCGCGCTTAACGGAGCGGACTTTATCTCGCGACGCGCGGTCGGCCTTCTCTTCCACCTGCAGAATTTCGGTGAAGGCCTTCACAATTTCGAGGCGCGCGTCGTTCATGTCCTTCTTCAGGCGCACATCGCGCGACTTGCGAATGGCTCCGATCAGCTTGTGCGAAATATCGGTAATTTTGTCGCGCGAAAGCTTCATCTGGTCGCCCGTATCGCGGCCCGACGCGCGCACAATCTTGCGCTGCTGCACCATGGTGTTCTTGATCTTGCGGAACATATCCTGGTAGCTGACGCCCTCTTTGCGCATGTAATCGCTGTATTGCTCGAGGAGGTCGCGCACTTCGTCGTTGAGCTTGTCCTCCGCGTTCAGCTCTTCGGTGATGATGGAGCCGACGAGCTCGGCGACTTTATCCGGCGAGTGGGTCTCGACGGTGCCCGGAGTCAGGCGGCGCACGATCTGGCGTGACAAATAGCTTACGAATTCGCGGGGAAGAAGCATCCTGAAAGAATCTCCGTCAGTGTATCATCGAGAGTCATTCCTCAGGCGGGGTGGCCGCTCGGCCCCAATGGCCGGTAGATCCACTGCTGCACAGCCTGCGGGGCAGCGTTGACCAGCAGCGGACGTCCGGGATCACCTGCGCAACCAGATTTGAAAGCGTCAACGTTTGCGGCGAAGTCAGTTCGGCCCGAGGTCCGCCACCTGCAGCACTGAAGATTTGGCTCGGAGCCATGGAAACGCGTATCGTTCAACGGTTCGAATCACGTCTTAAAGACACGGAAGCTCGGCTCGAAGCACGGTTCGATGCGCGTCTCGACGAGGCCTTCACGCGGTTTTCGCAGCACATCCTGAACGAGGTTGGATCGCGGTTCGAGGAAGTGAAGGCGCGGTTCGATTCGGTGGACGCGCGCCTCAAACTGCAGGCCGGTCTGATTCAATCGGGCACGCCGGCGATGGCCCGGTTTTCAGAGTTCTCAGAGAACTCCGAATAGCGATGGGTCTCCCTGCTGGGCCGGGTGGCGGCTTTGGAAAAGCGGCTGGAATCGAAATAGTCGCTGTTGGTCCGGTCCTCCCAAACGACAGTAATCATTCGTTGAGGCGCTGACGTTACCTTCCGATATCTCCCTGTAAACCTTAGGCCGATAACCTTTTAGAATATTGATCGCCGGTCGGGTCTGCCGTCTAATAAGACCATCCGACTATGCGACTTCAAAGACGTCTGGTCTTCACTCTGGCGCTGGCCTCCGTTCAGGCTCTGACGGCGCAGAATACAGCTCCGGTTTTCGGCTCAGTGGTCCCCATCGGCGGCTCGGCTGCGGACGTCGCTCTCGACGAATCGCGCGGTGTTCTGTATATCGCCAACTTCGGGGCCAACGTCATCGACGTGATGTCGACGGCAACTAACTCGATCAATAGCTCAATCAATGTTCTGCCGTTCCCCGGGGCGATTGCGCTTTCTTTCGACAATCAATATTTGCTGGTGGCGCATTTCTGCAACGTGGCTACTCCCCCTGGACAAACTGCGCCCGCGTGTCAAAACGCCATTACATCCATTTATCTGCCCAACAATACACAACAGATTTTCTCGCTGGCCAGCGCGCCGCTGGGAGTGGCGTTCGTCGGCAATGGGCAGGCTCTGGTTGTCACCACCACTAGTTTCCTGCTCCTCAACCCCGCCACCGGCCAGACGCAGCAGTTAGCAACTATCGCGGAAGTAGCCCAGCCGCTGCCTGTGAAGCTGGCCACCTTCCCGGGTCAGATTCTTCAGGCTGCGCTCTCCACTTCCGCCGACGGCAGTACGGTGTGGGGCATTGCCAGCGCGGGAACTTCGAGCCAGCTGGTGTTCCAGTTCTTCGCTGCCAACAATGGCATTTCCGCGACGCTCTACACTTCCGCGCCCACGCTGCTGCCGCGGGTCAGCGCGTCGTCTGAAGGCAGCTTCGCGATGATCGGATACACCCTCGTCGGCAGCGGCGGTTACCTGAGAGGACGATATCCGGCGGTAATCCAGTCCGCCAATATCACCGGAAGCGTCATCGACTCGGTGCATCAACTGATTTACGCGCAGATTCCGGATGCCAACCAGCCCACCGGCCCTCCGGGGTCTTCCACGGCATCCGGTTCGAGTTCTGCTGGATCAGGTTCATCGTCGGGATCCAGTTCCTCGTCTGGGTCAAGTTCCTCGGGATCCGGTTCGTCGGGATCGAGTTCCTCGGGTTCGGGCTCTTCTGGTTCTTCAGGATCCGGTTCGTCGGGGACCTCATCTACCACCACGACTCCGGGTTTACCGGCGGCCATGGTGATCATGGATGCGGATAATCTCACCTTCCGCGACCGTATCTCGATACCCGAGGATATGGTGGGGCACGCCGTTTTGAATGCAGCCGCCACGATGATGTACGCGATCTCGGAAAGCGGGGTCATGGTCCTGCCGGTGGGTTCGCTGAACACATCTCACCGTCTCGCGGCCGCCCAGGAAGACGTGCTGGTGGCTACGAATTTCTGCAATCGCAGCGTTTTGTCCCAATCTCTCACAATCACCGATCCGGGCGGCGGACAAACCGACTTTGCTCTTTCCACCACCCAGGCGGGCGTTACCATCGTTCCGGCGACGGGTGTCACACCGGCGACCGTTCAGGTACTGGTGGACCCCACCGTGGTTCCGGGCTCCGGCGGGACAGCCTCTTTCAGCATCACGCTTTCGTCGAAAAGCGCCGTCAACCAACCCAAGCCGGTTCGCCTGCTGGTAAACAATCCCGATCCCAGCCAGAAGGGCACGATTGTGGATCAACCGGGCGTGCTCAGCGACATTCTCGCCGATCCTGTCCGCAACCGCGTTTACGTTCTCCGTCAGGATATGAACCAGCTGCTGGTCTTCGACGGAGCTACCCTCTCTCCGATCGCGGCCCTGCGCACCGCCACCTCACCCACCATGATGGCCATGACGACGGATGGGAATACTCTTCTGGTGGGCCACGACGACTCAGAACTGGTCACCGTCTACGACCTCAACGCCCTTCAGCCCGTGAGCTCGATCCTCATGCCGGGCGGTCATTTCGCTCGCTCGATCGCCGTTTCGAATGCGGGGATACTGGCGCTGGCCCGCAACGAAGGGCTAAGCCCTCCCGGGGTGGTCGACAGTATCAATCTGGCAGCCGGAACCGCCAATCTACTGCCCACGTTGGGCGCCTTTGTGAACTCAGTATCGCCCAACGCGGTCCTCGCGTCTTCCCCCAGCGGCGCCAATGTGCTTCTCGCCTCGCCCGACGGTAACGTGGCGTTGTACACGGCTGCCGCCAACACGTTCGTTACGTCGCGGCAGGACTTTACAGCTTTTTCGGGAGCTTTCGCAGCCTCCGACTTTGGGTATTATGTTGTCGGAAATTCGGTACTCGATTCGTCCCTCGTTCCCGTTGGCGTAGTCAATCCGTCGGCACTTCCTTCATCGGCGTTTACCTTCATGGGTGAGGGTGGATACATGGCATCGGCTGCCTCCGCCGCTGCCGCCGGCACCCTCCTGCAGGTAAACTCTCTGAAGACCGGCACGACGGTTCCCCTGACCGTCGCCGAAGCTCCCGTGCTGCCGGTCACGAACAATCTGGCGGTAACCGCTGGGTACGGCGCCTACGGTTCAGGAGCCATCAGCACTCACGCTCAGACGAGCTTTTCGCGTACTGTCGCCCCGCTGCCTTCCATCGGCGCCATCGCCATGCTCACCACTTCGGGCATCACCCTTCTGGCATCGAGCTATCCGCCTGGCGTCAGTCCAACCATTTCGGGTATCGCCAACGCGGCCAACGGCAGCTCCGCGGTAGCTCCCGGCGGGTTGATCAGCATCTACGGTCAGAACCTGAGCCAGGCAAGTATTGCCGCCGCCGGCACGCCGCTGTCCACTTCCGTGGGCAACTCGTGTCTCGGTGTGAACGGCACGCCGATTCCGCTGCTCTATACCTCTTCCCAGCAGATCAACGGGCAGCTTCCGTTCAACGTGATCGGCAACGCCACGTTGACGATTCACACACCTAACGGAATCAGCAACAACTATCTGTTCACCGCGGAGCCGACCGCGCCCAGCGTATTCATGAGCGCCGTGGCCGGAGCCGAGACCGGATTGGCCACCATCTTTCGCGACGATAACGGTCAGTTAGTCACCCCGACGAACCCCATTTATCCCAAGGACACCCTTACTATCTACCTCACCGGCATGGGTGTGACCACACCATCTGTTGGAACGGGCCAGGCCGCGCCCACCAAACCGCTCGCCTACGCGTCCGTCCAGCCCACCCTTACACTGGGCGGGACAGCGCTTACGGTGACTTATGCCGGGCTGGTCCCCGGTGAAGTCGGCCTTTATCAGATCAACGCCACCGTTCCCGCCAGCGTCACCGAGGGACTGGCAATACCGCTCGCGATCAATCAGGGCGCCAGCACCACCACGCTGAGCGTCCGGGTAGTCAAATAAGCCAGGCCAACACGAAGGAGCAACGATGAGAACTCTCAGATTAGCGATACTCTTGATTCCGGCGGCGACGGCCGCATTTGCCCAGCAATGGGAATTCGGCGCCGTTGGAGGCGTCGGACTTCTGAATACAGTCTCCGCCACCGGCACCCCCGGCAACGCCACCGCGGGATTTGCGCCTGGGTTCGTGGCCGGAATATTTCTCGGACAGAACCTTTATCAACACCTCTCCGGGCAAATTCACTACGAGTACATGCAAAGCGATCTGCGCCTCTCCTCGGGCGGCCAGTCGGCGCAGTTCTCCGGCGCCGCCAACGCCATCCACTACGACATGGTCTATCACACCGGCAGCAGCGAATCGCGCCTGCAGGCGTTCGCCTCGCTGGGCGGCGGGTTGAAGGATTTCGTGGGCAACGGAACCGGCGCCGCTTACCAGCCCCTCAGCCAGTTTGGATATTTCACCAAAACCTCTTCCTGGAAGCCGATGGGCACGGTTTCCGCTGGCGTAACCTTCGCGCTGAGCTCGAACCTGGCTCTGCGCGCCGAGGTGCGGGATTACATGACCGCCTTCCCGACTGCCGTACTCACACCGGCGCCGGGCGTGAAGTTTGGCAGCTTCCTCAACGAAGTCGTTCCTATGATCAGCATCGTTTACCAGAAATAGCGCCCTTTGAGGAAAATGGACAGGCGGAAGCGGCCGGCGGAAGCGCCCGGCGGAAGCGCCTGTCCCACATTACGGGTGGCCGATGTAATCCATACGGCCGCCATCCACCGTCAGGGTCTGGGCCGTAATATAGCTCGCCTGGGGCGCCGCCAGGAAAGCCACCGCATTTGCGACATCGTCCGGATGGCCGCTTCGCCCCACCATTACACGCTGGCTCATGGATGCCAGAAGCTCGGCATACTCCTGTTCCGTTCTGCCCTCTTTCACCAGATCCGTAAGAATGAATCCCGGGGCCACCGCGTTGACGGTTATTCCATGTGGGCCAAGCTCCATTGCGAACCGCCGCGTCAGCACCGAAACCGCTGCTTTAGTGGCGGCATAGAAAGCATTCCCCGGCAGCGCTGTCCCATGGGCGGCGATCGAGCTGAGATTCACAATGCGCCCGTAACCGCGATCCCGCATCCCGCGCGCCACCAATTGCGTGACAAAAATCAGGCCATCCACATTGGTACGCCGCATACGCGCCATGCTCTCCACTTCAAACGTATCGAGCGTGGCGCGCCAGGCAACGCCCGCATTGTTGATCAGAATCGAGATCGGCCCCAGATCTTCGCTGGTACGCAGGACCAGCTTCTCCACCTGCCCGAAGTCGCCGATATCGGCGCCGATCGCAATAGCCTGCCCTCCGGCCGCGCGAATCTCATCCACCAGGCTCTCCGCGCGGTCGGCGCGCTGCACATAATTGACGCAGACGGCAGCGCCATCGGAGGCGAGACGGAGGGCAATGGCGCGTCCCAGACCACGGGATGCCCCGGTCACTAAAGCTATCTGTCCATTGAGGTCGGGCACGGCAAGAATTTTAGCAGGCAGGGCGTGTAGACTATTCGAAAGGAGATTCTTGCGATGCGAACCACGATTTTGCTGGCGCTGACGCTGTGTCTCGGCGCCGCCGCCCACGCCGACTTCAGTTACACCTCCACCCGCAAAACCACTGGAGGCATGATGGCATCTATGGGAGGCGCCGCCACCGCTCCCCAGACTTCGAAATTATATTTCAAAGGCCAGAAGATGAAGACCGACACCGGCACTACGGCTACCATCCTCGATTTCGAAGCGCAGACCATTACCACCCTGAATTTCACCCAGAAGACCTACACGGTGACGGGCTTCAACGACGTCGCAGCGGGAGCCAGGCAGGCCGAAATCGAAGCCAAAGTCGACATCAGGGAAACCGGACAGAAGAAAACCATCAACGGCTATAACGCAAGCGAGCTGGTCATGACCATGGAAGTCGATAGCCCACAAGCTCGCCAGATGGGCCCCATGCAGATGGAGATGGATATGTGGATCTCGCCGGATGTCCCCGGCTATCGTGAAATGCATGATTTCTACGAGAGGAACGCCAATAAGTTCCCCTGGGCGAGTCTGACCGCGAGCACCGGGCCGGGCATGCAGAAGGCTATGGCCGACATGATGAAAAAGATGGCCGCCATGCACGGCGTGCAGGTGGAGTCGGTGATGAGCATGAAATCGGCCGGCGGCGCTCCTGGCAGCCCGGCGGCCGGCCCTTCGGGTGAGCAGATGGCTCAGATGCAGCAGGCCATGGCGCAGGCATGTCCGCAGATGCAGGCGATGATCGCCAAGGGCGGACCTGCAGCGGCGATGATCAAACAGCAGTACGACAAGATGTGCGGAGGAGCCGCGGCGTCGCCTGCATCCGCGGGATCGTCCAATTACCTGATGGAAATGACCATGGATTCGAGCGATTTCTCCACCGCCGCAATTCCGGATTCGGTCTTCGCCGTCCCCGCCGATTTCAAAAAAACGAATTAGGACATGCGGCGACAGCCGCGTTTTCATGAGATTCCAATGCCAGCCCGGCTGCACCAGATGCTGCGAGCAGCAGGGGTTCGTCTATCTGACCGAAGAAGACCTCACGCGACTCGCCGCATATCTGGGCATGACCGACGCGGAATTCGAGCGCCGCTACGTCTACCGGACGAAAAATTTGCGCCGCCTGCGCGTGCCCAGACATGCGCAATGCGAGTTCCTCGAAGGCGGCGGCTGCCGGGTTCATCTGGCCAAGCCCATGCAGTGTCGAAGCTTCCCGTACTGGCCCGAATTGATCGACGACCGCAAGGCGTGGCACAAGACGGGATCCTGGTGCCTGGGCATCGGCAAGGGTGAACTCGTCAATATTGAGGCCGCCCAGGGTCTGGCGGAAGAAATGCACGCGGCGCACCCGCACCTGTATCGATCCTGATTCAAGCCCCGGCCGATTCCGACCCAGATGTCGCTCGGCAGCCGAACCTCGGGTCGCACGGCGCGGAAATCCGCCAGCGCTTCCGGGGTTACGCCGGTCTGATCCACGTCGCGATAGCGCAGAGCCGGAAACGTCTTCAAGCCGCCGCAGCTTTTCCGGGTCGGCGGCGCTGCGATTGAAGGGCGTTGGCACACTCCTCGGCGGAAGCAGGAGCCCGGGCTCGCGCTGCCAGCGATTCCGGGTGCGCCGACGGCATGAAGCGAGCCCGCAAGCCGGCAGCCTGCGCGCGCGCATCGTCGAGCGCCACGTAGCAGGGCCCCATGGTCCGAGAATTGGACCTCGAAGGTATCGAGCTGCGCACGAAGAATGGCGAGCTCAAGCTGGCCGGCGGAGAGGTCAAGGCCCATCGTATATCGGGCACGCGCCCGAGCTACGCCGCGGCACTCGTCTAAGGTGCCCCGATACGCCCGGCCGCGTCACGCAGAGCCTGGATTTTCTTATTCACCACGGCCAGTTGCGATTCCGTGAAGTCCGCCGATCGTATGGCATCGCGGACCAGAACCACCGTCTGCTCCACATACTCGCGCGCGGCGCTCGCCGCATCCGAAGCGCCCGACTGGCTGCGCATCTTGCCCGTCTGCACGGCGGCGAATCCCTCGTCGAGCTTCATGCGGATGAACTCGGCCGGTGCGGCCAATACGGTACGTGATGTATTTTTCATCGGACCAGACCCTCTTCTCTATTTATGCGGGGCGATAATCAATCCTGCATCAGCCCCAGCTCGACGCTTCCTTCCGAACCCTTCTGGACGTGCCGTGCCTGCGCACCCAGCCGGACGCTGCTGAATCCGAGAGTTCGGGAAGTTTCTATACCGGTGATCTCAATACAATTGCAATCGCGCTTTTCAACCACGCGTTCTATGCGGGTCAACAATTTCGCCATGGTCGGCCCGCTCGTCCTGCCCGTGGCAGTCAAGCTCATTTCACGCCCTATATAAAAGCACTTCCAGCCGGACGCCTTCAGCTTTTCAAAGAACCTCTCCGAGTCGAAGGACTTTTCCGAGTCGGAGAACACCTCCGAGGGAGCGAATGACAACAGATTCCACCCACCCGCAAGCTGGGTCGCGGACGACGACAGCGAGCCCGGCAACCGTGTTTCAGCGCGCACCAGGATACTCCCTCGCTTGAGGTCGGGAGAAACTCCGGCGTCATCAGGATGTTTGGCCATGGATCGGTGCGCCCCAGGTTCACTGCGCGGGCAGTGCCTGCTTCTGGCGGGGCGGCTTGCGATCCGCCTTCACGGGGCGCCGCGCAATAAACTCCAGGCTGTCTTCATCGGTTACCCAGTGGTCTTTGGGCTCCGGGCTGGCTGCCATAATCGCCGAACACATAGCGGGACCGTCCTGAAATGAAATCTTATGCCGCTGGAACATCTCGACAGCCATACTGACCACGAAAATCTCCATGCCGTCGTGCGAGGGAAGTCTGCCGAATTTATAAATCCGCGTACCGGCGGCATCGTCAAAGCCGAGGTATCTGATGGGCGCGGCAGCCTCCGCTCGGGGACGCCGGGCGGCGCGCGCGTCGTTGATGCTCTTCCACCGCTCGTCGCCGTTGAGCACGCGCATCAGGCGATCCGGAGGGTTCTGCCATTGCGCGATAAAATACTCAGCCCGGTCGTCGGCCAGCACGGTGGCGCGGTGTTCCTCGAGCAGCGCCAGAAGGTTGGCAGTCTCGTTGCGGTCGAGCGCGCGAAACTTGTTGGAACCGGCTTCAATCGATGCCCGCACACGGTCGAATTCCGCATTGACGCGGTGACGAATCTCATGTGCCCAGGCCACCTGGCCAGCCGTGCCCTCAAGGAGGGCCAGCCCGTCTTCCACCGGGGCAAGCCGCACGCCGCCGGAGATCCCGCCCGAATCGAAAGAATCGCGCCGCTGGTCCCGATCGTCGTTTGGCATTTTTCTCCAGTGGGGCCCGCCAAGGCTCCCGTCGACTACAAAAACAGGCCTAATCTTCTCTGCGCAGCGACTCCTGAACAAGAGGATCCGAAGAGCTGACAGGCAATGCACCGTTTTCCGCGATTGCCGCGGCTAATTCGGCCTGCGCCGCCGCTAACTCCGCCAGTGCCTCCGCCGCTATCGTTTCTTCGTCCTTCAACGGTTCGCTCGAAAGCTTGCGTTCCTCACGCCGAGAGGCCTTTTCCTGCTGCTTCTCTTTGCGTTTTTGTTCTTTTTGACGTTTATTGAACGTCGGCCGTCCTCGACCAGACATCGCTTGCTCCTATGGGTGATTGTGCCGCCAGCCACACGACCGGCGGCACTTTACAAGTTTATCCTCTCGCCAGAAGGCTGGACTGGTCAGGTCCCCTTACCAGCGAGGTGTGCGGCTGCGATTGCCACCCCCACCGCCGCCCCCACGATTACCCCCGAATCCGCCACCGCCCGGCCGCCCGCCCTCGGGTTTGGGACGCGCTTCGTTCACGTTCATGGTCCGCCCGTTCAGATCGGCCCCGTTGAGTTGCGAGATGGCTGTTTCAGCGTCCCGTCGCTCGGTCATTTCAACGAATGCGAAGCCGCGGGGCTGCCCGGTCTCCCGATCTGTGACGATATTGACACGCTCCACGTTTCCGAACTGAGAAAATGCCGCCAGCAGCTCGTCCTGAGTGGTTTGAAAACTGAGATTCCCAACAAAGAGATTGGTCATTGGTTGGTTCCTAAGGTGAATTTGTCTCTGTCAGACTGCTCTGAACCAAAACCAACGACGATGGTAAGGAGGAGGGGCGGCCAGAAGGCACTCGAACTAACTGATGCGGGCAAAGACATCCCGATTATAACAGAATGGAAGATAAAATGCTCATGGCGCGGGATTTGACCTGTTTTCTGCAACCTCGTTGACCCCGAAGCCGTTCCAAACGTTAGAATTGATAGGAGGCATCGGAATGAGACTAACCAATATCCATCTTACGGCGGCCATCATGATCCTGAGCGGGGCGGTGGCTAGCGCCGACACCATCACTCTGCGCAGCGGTGAAGTCGTCCAGGGGACTTTCATTGGCGGCACCGCCCGGCAAATCCGCTTCGACGTCAACGGCGACATCCGGAACTTCGACGTGGAGCGCGTGCAATCGGTGACGTTCGCCGATCCGAACTACCAGCCACCGCCGCCTGAAGCCCGACGCGGCGACGACCGGCGCGACGACTATCGGCGGGACACTCCGCCGCAGGGCCCGCCGATGCTCGGTATCACGATTCCGGCGGATACCCAGATCACGGTGCGCATGATCGAATCCGTCAACTCGCAAACCGCCCGTTTGGGCCAGACATTTCGGGCCAGCATCGATGAGCCGGTAGTGGTCAACGGGCAGCCGGTAATACCACGCGGCGCCGATGTGCTGACCAAGCTGGTGGAAGATCGGCAGTCCGGCAAGATCGAAGGCCGCACCGTGCTCACCATGGCGCTGGTCTCGATCAACGTGAACGGCCGGCCGGTGGACGTGACGAGCACCGATGTCAGAACCGAAAGTTCCTCGCGCGGAGCCAGAACCGGTGAGGTGGTGGGGGGCGGAGCGGCGCTCGGAGCCATCGTCGGGGCCCTTTCCGGCGGCGGTAAAGGCGCGGCTATCGGCGCGGGCTCGGGAGCTGCTCTCGGGGGCGGCGTCCAGGTTCTGACGCACGGCCAGACGGTGAAAATCCCATCGGAAACGCGCCTCACGTTCCGGCTGCAGACTCCCGCCCAGCTATGAAAATCGCCGCCGCGATTTTGCTGGCCGCGGTCATAAACATGCACGCCGCGTCGCGTAACGATGTAGTGGAAGGTAATCCGGCCAGCCCCGTGAAGGTCATCATTTACGAAGACCTGCAATGCGGCGATTGCCAGACGTTTCGCACCCTGCTCGACGAGAAGATTCTGCCGAAATATGGTTCCAGGGTGGCGTTCATTCACCGCGACCTGCCTCTGGGTAAACACGACTGGGCGCGAGAGGCCGCCATTGCCGCGCGCTGGGTTTACCAGCAGGACCCGAAGCTCGGCATCACCTTTCGCAGGGAAATCATGTCGGAGCAGGAGCACCTCACGGCCAATAATCTGAAGCCCTGGCTGATTGAATTCGCCAACCGCAACGATCTGGATTACAAGGGCATCGTCAATTCCCTGAACGACCCGCGTATCGTTACGCTGGTGGATCAGGACTCGCTGGGCGCCGCGGCGCGAGGCATCTCGCGCACGCCGACGGTTTACGTGGGCAATCAGGCGCTTGTCGAAACCATCACCTACGAAGATCTGGCGCGTCTGATCGATGTGGAACTGGCTCGCTGACCGGGGATACGGCGACAGCCGTGTTGGTCCGCGCCTCGAACGACGCGGCTGTGGCCGCGTATCCCGATGAGTCCGATAAGCTGAAGGCATGGAATCGCTCGAAGCCGAGGTAGTATCGGATGTCGCTCCCGAACCGGATGTCGTTCCCGAACCGGATGTCGTTCCCGAACCGGAAGCAGTGCCAACTCCGGAAGAACTTCCCATCCTCGCCGTACGCGATACCGTCCTGTTCCCCAACGCCCTCCTGCCCCTCAGCGTAGGCCGACCCACCTCCGTCGCGCTGGTGGAATCCCTCGGCGAAAATCGCCTGATCGGCGTCGTCTCCCAGAACGATCCGCGCACCGAAGCCCCTGCGCCTGATGAAATGCACCGCACCGGCACCATCGCCATCATCCACAAAGTGGTACGTATGCGCGAAGGTCAACTGCTGTTCTGCGAAGGCGTCTCGCGCATGCGAACCCTCGAATACACGGCGAGCGAACCATTCCTCCGCGCCCGTGTGGAGCGCCTGCCCGAGATCGAGCCGGAGATGACGCCCGAACTCACCGCCCTTCGCCAGAACGTCCTCAGCGAGTTCACCCAGATCATCTCCGCCACTCCCAACATCTCCGACGAAGTGGCCACCGCCGCCGGCAACATCGCAGAAATCGGACGTCTGGCCGACTTCATCGCCGGTACGCTGCCCAGCCTCGGCCACGCCGAACGCCAGCTGGTGCTCGAAGAAAACGATGCGAAGAAGCGCCTCGAATACATCAACCAGCAGCTGGCGCGCGAAGTCGAGCTCCTCGAACTGCGCCAGAAGATTCAGTCCCAGGTGCAGGGCCAGCTCTCCCAAAGCCAGCGCGAGTTCTATCTCCGCGAGCAATTGAAAGCCATCCAGAAAGAACTCGGCGAAGGCGACGACCGCGAGCATGAGACGGAAGAGTTCCGCGAAAAAATCGAGAAGGCCGGCATGCCCGAGGAAGTGAAGCAGGAGACTCTCAAGGAGCTCACCCGCTTCTCCCGCATCACTCCCATGTCGCCTGAACACAACGTGGCGCGCACCTGGCTCGAATGGATGACCAGCCTGCCGTGGAGCGTTTCGACAGGCGAGGCCGTGAACGTACGCCGCGCCGCCGAGATCCTCGACGAAGACCATTACGATCTTGAAAAGGTAAAGAATCGCATCCTCGATTTTCTCGCCGTCATGCAGCTCAAGCCGCGACTCAAAGGCCCCATCCTCTGCTTCGTCGGCCCTCCCGGCGTCGGTAAAACCTCGCTGGGCCGTTCCATCGCCCGCGCGCTCGGACGCAAGTTCCAGCGCATTTCCATGGGCGGAATGCACGATGAAGCCGAGATCCGCGGACACCGCCGCACCTATATCGGAGCGCTGCCCGGTCAGATCATGCTGGCGCTGCGCCGCGCCGGAGCCAATGACCCAGTCTTCATCCTCGACGAAGTCGACAAGCTGGGGCGCGATTTCCGCGGCGATCCCGCCTCCGCGCTCCTCGAAGTGCTCGACCCCGAGCAGAATTTCACCTTCCGCGATAATTATCTCGATCAGCCCTTCGACCTGTCGCGCGTCCTCTTCATCACCACCGCCAACGTGCTCGACACTATTCCTGAAGCGCTGCGCGACCGCATGGAGATCATCGAACTGCAGGGCTACACCGAGCAGGAGAAAACCATCATCGCCTTCCGCTATCTGATCCCGCGGCAAAAGACCGAGAACGGACTCAGTGAGGACAAGCCGCTGACCTTCCGCGACGATGCCGTCCACTTCATCGTGCGCCGCTACACCCGTGAAGCCGGCGTGCGCAGCCTCGAGCGCGAGATCGGAACCGTGTGCCGCAAAGTGGCGAGGCGTTACGCGGAAGGCGCCGACCCTGTTACCGAAATCACTCCGGCCCTCGTCGAGGAATTCCTCGGCGCTCCGAGGCATCGCCCCGACACCGAAGTTGCCGAGAGAACCAGCCGCCCTGGCGTGGCCGTCGGACTGGCATGGACACCGGTCGGCGGCGACGTACTCTTCATCGAAGCCGGACGCATGCCCGGCGGCAGCAAGGGATTAATCATGACCGGCCAACTCGGCTCCGTCATGCAGGAATCCGTGCAGGCGGCGCTGACTTGGGTACGCGCCCACGCACCGAAACTCGGCATCGATCCCGATGTTTTCAAGACCAGCGACATTCATGTCCACGTCCCCGCCGGGGCTATTCCGAAGGACGGTCCATCGGCAGGCGTGACCATGGCCACCGCGCTGCTCTCCATGCTGACTGACAAATGCGTGAAGCGGAATCTGGCGATGACAGGTGAAATTACGCTGACGGGCCAGATCCTGCCAGTGGGAGGGATCAAAGAAAAGGTGCTGGCGGCGAAACGCGGTGGAGTGACTGAAGTGATCATGCCGGCCGACAACGAAGTCAACGTACGCGAAGACCTGAAGGCGGAACAACTCGGCGAAATGAAGATTCACTACGTGAAAACGATGGACGAACTCATCCCTCTCGCGTTCTGACCTATTTAACCCGCGTCCCCGCAATGTAAACCGAGTCAATGGTCCGCGTGTTCTTAATATCGTCCAGCGGACTCTTATCCAAAACCACCAAATCGGCCCACTTCGATTTCTCCAGCGTCCCCAAATCTTTCGCTTTAAGGAACTCCGCGCCGCTCTTAGTGGCCGCCTGAATGGCCTGCATAGGCGTGATCCCCGCCTGCACCATCAATTCCAACTCCCAGTGCGCGAAGTACCCGGGAAAACGTCCAGGAGGCCCGGAATCCGTGCCCATGCCATACTTAACACCCCCATCCGCCAGCTTCTTGAAATTCTTCTGCGCGGTTTCAAAAAACGCCGGATACTTCGGCAGAACCTTATCTGCTCCCCGCAACTTCAGATAATCCGAGTTCGGATTCGTCAAAATGCTCTTCACCTTCGCCGACACGCCGTTCAGAAAAAACGGATCGCTCGCAAATTTCGGCGGACCCACATAAGCGAACATCGAAGCTTCGCGGCTCAGCGTGGCGGCCAGTTGCCACGTGCCATGCTTCTTCATGCTGTCGATCAGCCCCTGATCAATCGGTTGATCGCGAACGCTGTGCGCGAATCCATTCACGCCATAGCTCGCCAGCGTCTTGGCGTCGGCCAGATAAAAAATATGCGCGGCCGCCGGCAGCTTGTTTTTGTGCGCGTTCTCGATAATCGCCTTAGCGATGTCATACGGCATCTTCGGCATCGTGCCCTGCTCATCGTCCATCCACAACTTGATGAGATCCACTTTCTTCGCCGCCTGCGCCGCCACCATCGCCGGAACTTCGCTCGCGGACTTCACCCGCCCGTTCACGCCCGCGAGGCCGCCATATCCGCCCTCGTATACGAACCCCTGGCCGGCCGTGTAAATGCGCGCCTCACCCGGGCGTCCCGTGGCCCTTTGCTTATCGCGCATGGCGAGTACCAGATCTTTGTCCGTACCCATGCTCTGCACGGTGGTCACGCCGTAAGACGCATACGTCTTCAGATCGTTCTCCGTACTCTGCTCGGTCAGATTATCGGCGCTCTGATTCAAATCGACCGTAGCGCCGAGGTGGACATGCAGATCGATAATTCCCGGCATCACATACTTGCCGCTGAGATCGATTGTTTCGGCCGCCGCCGGTGCTTTCAATTTCGCCACTGGCCCCACCCAGGTGATCCGTCCGTTGTCCACGATCATGGCCGCGTTGTTGAGCGGGGCTGTGCCTGTTCCATCGATCAGCGTGAAATTCTTGAGGACCTTCACCTCGGCTTGAAGTGAGACGGCCGCCGCCAGAATCAACAGCCAGCGCTTACTTGCCATCAATCGCGTCCTGCAAAACCCGCTTAGCCCGCGCCGGATTAAAAACTCCGCACGAACAGAACCGAGCCATGTAAGTCACCGCCTGTTCCGGAGTCCGCCGCCCTTCCTTCACCCAATCCACCATTTTCTTGGCCAGCGAATGGCTCACCATCCCATGTCCGCACATCGTCGAGAGCATCATGATCTGCGAATTCGGCAGCTTATCGGTATCGCCCTCGAAGCCCAGCGAATACCCCACGCTGTGCCGAGGGATTCCGGCATAATGGCAGCACTCTTCCGCCCCATCGATCGAGGTCGAAATATTGATGCTCAGCCCCAGGTCTTCTTCCTTGATGCGCTTGACGAAATCCTCCGCCGCCACCTTGTTATCGAACACCGCCGCGCACGTGGTCGGATGGTCCAGCCCCGCAATCACGGCATCGAAATTTGGCATAATATCGCGATTCCAATGCGATGTTGGATTCATGTGCCGCGAAGGCCGCAAAGCCCCGCCGTGCCGCGCGTCTCCCAGATTCACTGGCTTATACTCGGTCGCGATCTGCAAAAACTTCCGCAGCTTGGGCAAAGAATCGGCGTCGTTGGCGCCCTTGCTGGCAATCGCAAAAATAATAAAATCGTCGCGGAAACTTTCCGCCGGTCCGAAGCGATGCAATGTATTGGTCATGCGTTTACGGTCTCCTGTACGGCGGCAGGTTCCAGCTTGCGCGTAATTCTGCCCAGCCCGATATTCGTCTTCGCGCGCTCCAGTTTATAGCCGAGGCGCTCCAGAATCGGCGCCACCACGCGGTCTTCGCCATCCGCGTCGCAGCGCGTCCCCACCCCCAGCGCCACCACGGTATTGAGCTTCTTCTCCACGTCCCACACGAGGCGGATAATCTCCTCCGTGCGCTCCACCGAAACCTTGATCTCGACAATCGCCGACATCACTTTCTCGTTCAGGATGTCCTCGCGAAGAGTCCCGCTCGGCACATCGCTCATCAGCGAAGTGATGGGATTCTTCTTCTCGAAGGAGACACCGGCCTTCGCCAGCGCCCAACACATCTCCTGAATCTGATAAAAGCGCGCGCCCACGCCGGGCCGTCCGAACTCAATGGTGAATCCGACTTCGCCCACTTTCACGCGCCCGCTGACGTCGTTGGTCTTGACCTCTTCCGTGCCTCGCCCTTCCACGCCGGTCGATTCGTGCGGCACGCGGGGATCGGAGAACGCGCGTCTCACCACACGCGGCCACGTTAATTCATCGGGCTCGAATGCAGCCGTGGGGCACACATCCGGCTCGGGATCGAACCGGATGCGCAGCATCTTCAGAGCCTTCCGCATGGTCCGCACCATGGTGGGATTCAGATGCTCCTGGCTCAGCCCGTTGTAGCAGGCATAACACTCTACGCACTCGTCGCGCTTGATGGTGGCGCGCTTAATGACGGGGTCGATGTAAATCGCCTCCATCGGGCAAACATACGTGCAGTTGCCGCAGGCAACGCATTTTTCCGGGTTGATACGCATAAAAAACCTGGAACCATCATAGTGCAAACGTAATGGCCGGTTTACCTGCCCGTCTTTACCGGCCCTCGGTCACCGCCGCCGCTTGAGATAAGATTGTGGGGAAAAAGGAGTCACTCATGGTCCGTCTTCTCAGCATCGCGTTCCTCGCCACAGCCGCGGCAGCTCTGGCGCAAGCCCCGGCCGCACCATCGCCCGCAGCCGGTCCAGCGGCCGGCAGAGCCCAGCGCCCGCCGAACCCCCTCCGCGATCCCCATACCGCCGGCTACGTCACCGCAACGGAGCTGCCCGACGGCACTAACCCATCGCCCAAAGCCGACGGAAACTTCATCATCGGCCCAACCCATCCCGCCGCACCCGAGATGACCGTGAACGAATCCGTGCCCCAGGGAACTATCTACAACTTCACCATGGAGTCGACCGACAGCAAGTTCTATCCGGGCGTCGCGCGCGATCCTGCCCCCGCCGACGCACCGCCGCCCCAGCCCGGGCAACGCCGGAACATCAGCAGCCACCCTGCTCCCTACACCCGCAAAGTTGCCGTCTATGTTCCCAAACAATACGTCCCCGGCACGGTCGCCCCGCTCATCATCGGTGCCGATGGACCCGACCTCGGCTTGTTCAGGGCCCTGGATAATCTGATCGCACAGAAGCGCCTGCCCGCCATCATCGCCGTCTCCATCGGCAATGGCAGCGGCGACGGTGGCGGCAGCGAGCGCGGCCTCGAATACGACACCATGTCCGGCAAGTACGCCGAGTTCGTCGAAGCGGAAGTGCTGCCCCTCGTCGAGAAACAGTACAACGTAAAGCTGACCAAAGATCCCGACGCCCGCATGACCATGGGCGGCAGTTCCGGCGGCTCCGCGGCCATGGCGATGGCATGGTTCCACCCGGAGCTTTATCATCGAGTGCTCACTTACTCGGGCACCTTCGTCAACAACCAGTGGCCTACCGACCCCAATCTCCCGCACGGGGCCTTTGAGCTCGAAGAGCATCTGATCCCCGCCAGCCCGGCCAAGCCGCTGCGCATCTGGATGGAAGTCGGCGACCGCGACAACGGCCGCCCCGGCGATCCCTCGCACGACTGGGTCGAGGCCAATGAGATCATGGCCAAAGCGCTGGCCGCCAAGGGCTATCATTACCAGTTCGTGTTTGCGCGCAACGCCGGCCACACCGACCGCGCCGTGAAAGCGCAGACCCTGCCAGAAGCCCTGGAATACGTCTGGCAAGGCTACTCCAAATAAAAGGAAGGGCAGATTTCGATCTGCCCTTTATCTTCTTATCAACTCCCCATGGCCGTATTAATAGACGCAATCAGCGTAAAACGCCGAACCCTGTTCGAATTCGATAACACCCCATTCTGCTGCCTCGAAGCGGAGGTCAGCACCCCCACCGCCCGCGGGGGCCAAACCCTGGTGCGCCTGAAGATTCGCAATCTTCTCACCAGCGCGGTCTTCGAAAAAACCTTCAAGGCGGGTGACAAATTCAAAGAGCCCGACCTCCAATCGGTCCCCGCTTCCTACCTCTACACCGACAACGACGGCTCCCATTTCCTCGATCAGGAAACCTTCGACACCCTCACGCTCAACGATCAAATGATCGGCAATGCCCTCGATTACCTGGTCGAAGGAGCCGTAATCCAGCTCCAGAAATACAACGGCAATCCCATAGGCCTCGAATTGCCCATGTACGTTGAGCTCGCCGTCACCTATACTGAACCCGGCACCCGAGGCGACACCTCCAGCGGCACCGTTACCAAGCTCGCCAAACTCGAAACCGGCCGCGAAATCCGCGTTCCCCTCTTCATCAAAGAAGGCGAAAAAATCAAGGTCGCAACCGAAGACGGCGGATTCGCGGGCCGCGCGTAAGCAGTACCGGGGACCGAAAGAAGGAACTTTGTGACCAACATCCAGGACGAGTTGACCAAGCGCATTAAGGTCCTGGAGAAGGAACTGGGAACCGCCCGCCAGGAAATGGAGCGGACGTTTCCCTTTCATTGGTCCGGGGGCAAGGTCCAATTCGAAGAGTCGGTGCTGGCTGAGCACCGGAGGCTCAAGTCGTCGTTAGCACGCTATATTGCGGATTCCCGTTTCCTCGCCATCCTGACCGCTCCGATCATTTACTCCGGCGTCGTGCCATTCGCCCTTCTCGATCTCTTCCTGGCCGTTTATCAGGCTATTTGCTTCCCTGTGTACGGCATTCCAAAAGCCAGGCGCGCGGATTACCTCGTCTTCGACCGGGGGCGGCTCGAGTACCTGAATATCGTGGAGCGAATCAACTGCGCCTACTGCTCCTACGGCAATGGTCTGCTCGCGTGGGCCCGCGAAATCTCGGCGCGAACCGAGCAGCATTGGTGCCCCATCAGGCACGCGCGCCGCCTACGCGACCTCCATTCACGCTACGGGCATTTCGTCGACTATGGCAATGCCGCTCAATATCGCGACGAAATCGAGGTTGTCCGCAATGACTTTGTGGATATACGAACCCTGACGCAGCCGGGTTCCGTAAAAGGAATGCCGCCCGGGAAGTGATCGCTGAAAATCGCCCAGTTACGGCGACAGTGCTGATTACCTCAATTCCCGACGCCGCCCGCCGACTCCATCTCACGCGCCAGCCATGTGCGCGCCAGCCTCCAGTCGCGCAAGACCGTTTGCTCGGAGGTCTTCAGCACTTCAGCGGTTTCCCGCACACTCAGGCCGCCGAAAAATCGCAACTCCACAACCTTGGCTTTGCGCGGATCGAATTTGGCGAGGGCGTCCATGGAATCATCCAGCACGATCATCTGCTCGTCGCGCAGAGGCGCGCCATCGATGGACTCGTTTAACACGACGGTGAAGCCGCCCCCGCCGCGTTTTTCGGCAGTTCTTTTGCGGGCCGAGCTCACCAGGATTCTCCGCATCATCTGGGCGCAAACCGCAAAGAAATGGGCCCGATCCTGCCAGTGCGCCTGGTTGGCATCGTTTCTCTGTCCTGGCGCGACGAGCCGCAGCCAGGCTTCGTGCACCAGCGCGGTGGCTTGCAGCGTGTTGCCGGGGTTTTCGCGGCGCAGGTGCTGGCGCGCGATCCGCCGCAATTCGGGGTAGACCAGCGGAGTGAGCCGCTCCAGTGCCTGCTCGTCCCCGCCGCTCCACGCCTTGAGCAGCGCGGTGATGCCTTCGTTCATCGCGCTTTCAGTTCCGCCTGCCAGTTGAGGACCACCGTGATGGGCGTTTTGGCGCCCGCGCCCGCGGCGCCCCGCACAAGGAAACGCCGCCCGTCCGCGCTGACGTCGAACCCGCACGAGCAGGGCGCGGTGAAGAGCGCTGAGGGGCTGCCCAACGGCTGGGAGGTGCGGCTGCCGTCCACAGGCACCGAGAATATGATGTCCTGACTCGACATGTAGAAGAGTTCCCTGCTGTCGTGGCTCCAGATCGGCAGAGCGGGGGGAACTTCCCCGGAGTCTCGCGACGCCTGCCACTTGCCCTCTCCCAGCGACAAACGCCCGGAGTCCGACTCCACCACACTCCGGACGTAGACGGCAAATTTGCCGGACTCGTTCGAGCGATAGGCGATCCAGCGCCCGTCGGGTGAAATGGTCGCACGATTTTCACTGAATTGCGAGCCCAGCAGATGAATGGGCTGACCATGCGTTGCGAGCGGAAGAGCCCCCGCGCGCTTTGGCATCGTGAAGTAGATCAGGAAGCGGCCGTCGGGCGAAATACTCGTGGGGTAATGAAATCTGCCCGGTTCCTTCAACAATTCCTTCTCGGACCCGGCGCCGCCGGCGGCCTTCCACGAAATCGACTCGAGTTTCGGGCCGGAGGAAAAAAAGATGCGCGACCCATCCGGCGACCAGACCGGGCTGTCGGCGCTCAGATCGAAGGTGAGGCGCGTTCGCGTTGCGCGCGCGAAGTCGATCAGCCAGATGTCCGGTGCTGTGCTCTTTTCCGCAACCCCGACCACAGCCGCGCTCGTCTGATCCGGAGAGAGCTTGATGTCATTATCGGAATTCGGCTCCCCAACAGCGCCGATTTCGTTCCACTGGCGGTCCAGCCAGGTGAGCCGGCGTCCCAGCGGCGCCGTGCCCGAGCGATACGCCAGAACCCCCGGAGACGCTGAGAACACCGGCGCCCATCCGATCGCCTGGACATGTTCGGCGAGCGGGACCGGGCTGCCCACCAGGCTGAGCTGGCCAGCATCGAACGGCTGCGCCATCAAAGTATCGTCCCGCAGGTATAGCAGCCTCCCACCGGTGTAGACCGCGGCAGACCTGGCAGCAAGGATACGTTGGCGCGGCTGGGCCCCCGGCTGGTCATCCACAGAACCCGCATAGATTCCCGCCACGCTCGCGGGTCCCGCAATGAAATAGATAAAGTGCCTTCCGTCCGGCAGGAACGCAGGAGACCGGTGGCCGACCTCTCCCCGGGCCCGATCGACGGAAGTTAGTGGTGTGTCGCCGCCGCCCCCGGCAGGAAGTTTCCCGAGTCCCGCCGCGGCTCCGAAAACTATGTCGCCGTTCCGATTCCACGTGCCGTTGCCCAACTGACGTCCCTGACTCGTGGTGTAAATGGTCACGGGAGGCCCGCCGGCGGTATCGATTTTTTTGACTTCGCTGCCGTTGAAGTCGCGGGTCGCAAATGCGAGGAAACGGCTGTCGGGCGACCAGAACACGGAGCGCGCCAATTCGGTCCCGGGCAGCCGCCGCCATGCGAGCGTATCGAGGTTGTGAATCCACAGTCCGCCCTGTTCGCCGGTGGCGGTGAAGACCAGATTCTGCCCGTCCGGCGAAACAGAGACGAATTGCTGGAAGAAGACGTTCTCCGGCAGACTGACTTGAAAGCGCGTGGCGCGGGCGGGAGTCGCGGATTTGAACGAAAGCGCCCCGACTGCGACCGCCGCTGCCAATAAAGCCGGAATCGCCACCCATGCGATTTTTCGCCACGGGCTTGCCGCGGGAGGAGCCGGCTGCGATGGCTCCGAATCGAGTAAATGTTCCCAATCGCCGAGGTCGCGCAGTCTTTTCCTTGGATCCTTCTCGAGGCAAAGGCCCACCAGGCGGCGAACCCTAAAGGGGACTTTGGTCAGATCCGGCTCGCGCTGAACGACGGCCGCCAGACAGTCCGATGCGGTCGCGCCCGCGAACGGGCGGCAGCCGGCGAGCATTTCATAAAGCACGACGCCAAAGGCCCAGATGTCTGAGCGTTTGTCCAGGTCCTGCCCAAGCGCCTGTTCCGGGCTCATGTACGCTGCCGTGCCCAGAATCAGGCCGGAGAGTCTGATGCCGATTGAATCCGCCGAAGGTTCGGATTCCGCCCCTGACTTCGCCAGGCCGAAGTCGAGCACCTTCACGGAGCCGTCGGGCCGGAATTTAATGTTGGCGGGCTTCAGATCGCGGTGGACGATACCTTTCTCGTGCGCGGCTTCGAGCGCGGCGGCAATCTGGCGGGCGATGTTCAGCGCTTCGTCGAGAGCCAGCGGACCTTTGCGAAGGCGGTCGGCGAGCGTCGGGCCTTCGATCAGCTCCATGACCAGGTAATCGGGACCTGTATCGTACAGCGTGCAGATGTTGGGATGGTTCAAAGAAGCGATGGTGCGCGCTTCCCGCTCGAAGCGATCGGAGAGCGGTTCCCGCGAAGTCTTGATGGCGACGCTGCGTCCGAGGCGTGTGTCGATGGCGCGGAACACGAGTCCCATTCCGCCAGCCCCTATCGCTTCGACGATTTCGTAAGGACCGAGACGAGTGCCCGGTGCAAACGGGCCGGCAGGAGGTTCCGGCGTCACCCAGGCCGGATGCTCAGGCAATTTCCAGCCAGGCGATTCTTCGCGCAGGACCAGGTCTTCGATTTCTTTCCTGAGTTCGTCGTCGCCCTTGCAGGCCTGGGTAAGAAAAGCGCCGCGCTGCTCTGGCGGGCATTCCAGCGCCGAGTTGAAAATCTCTTCGATTTGTCTCCAGCGCTCAGCCGTCACGATGTCCGAGTATTTTAACACTCATCGGCGAGATGAAAAAAAATCCCGCGGCGGTTATAGTTTCCGCCCGGTTTCCGCGCTAAACGGACATGCAGAACGAATCTGCACCAAGCACAGAGGAGAGAACATGAAAACGAATGTATGGATGTTTGGCGCGACGGCATTCCTGGCGGCGGCGACGATGCATGCGCAGAGCTATGGGTGCGGGAATCTTCCCAACAGCGCTCAGTTGAGGACGGCGCTGCTTGCGGCGAGGGCCGCCGAGAGCAGCGGTCTGAATGCCCAGCAGTGGGCAACCGTGGTGAATCGGAATGGAGTGGTGTGCGCCGTTGCCTTCACCGGCAACAACACTACCACGCAACTTGGGATTGGCCGAATCTCGTCCGCGATGAGAGCGAATGCGGGCAACGCTTTCGCCTTTGACTCGAGTTCCAGCAGCAATGGCGCAGGCTTCCCGGGCGGTCTGGCGTTATCGACGGCGAATTTGTATTCGGCCACTCAACCGGGTGGTTTTGTGGGAGAACTTACCAACAATTACCCCGTCAATCAATCGGCGGTATTCTCCCCGTACGTGTGGGGTTTTGGCACGTCGGAAGATCCCATGGTGGGACAAATAATCGGCGGCTTCATGGCGATTGGCGGCGGCGTCGGGCTGTTTGGGCAGGGGCAGGTGGCGGCGGGTGGTCTCGGCGTCGCGGGCGATCACTCATGCACGGATCACGACATCGCGTGGCGTACGCGCAATCTTCTCGGCCTCGATCACCTGGCTGGGTTTCCGCCACTATCGGGGGATCCGAACCGGCCCGACAATATCGTCTACGACATCACTCCGAATCCCGCCGGTGGAATCGGAGTCAGCGCGAGTGGCCTGGGTCATCCCCAATGTCCGAATGTGGCTGATCCAACCAAGCTTCCGGCGGTACAAAAATAGCCGGTCCGGAGCCTCGGTTGCGCCTGGTATGAGGAGCGGCAGCCCTGCTGCCGCTCAAATCGGCGCTGCGCCCGGCGCCATTCCGACTGTCGCCATCCAGACCGGATGCCGCCAGCCGCCGCTGATATACTAGCGATTCTTAAGTCGCTTAAGGGCGCTGCGGGAAAGGTTGAGGGAATGCGAAAGGTCTTGATGGCGGCCCTGCCGGCTGCCATCGCATGCATCGCCGTGTGGGGCGCGGACTGGGCCGGTCAAAGCGGGAATCCACAGCGCGATGGCTGGGCGAGGGCCGAAAAAGCCTTCACCCGCGACAACGCCAAGAACATTGAACTGCTCTATAAATTCAAGGCCGAAAATCAGGCCCTGGGCCTGCAGTCCCTCACCTCGCCAATCGTCAACGGCAATCTGATCACCTACCTCGGCTTCAAGGAAATGCTGGTGTTCGGCGGCAGCGACGACAATGTGTTTTCCATCGATGCCGATATCAATCGGATCATCTGGAAAAGACATTTCGACTATCAGGGCGCCAAGCCGCGCATCGCGCCCACCGCAGCCTGCCCGGGCGGCTTGACGGCTGCCCTGGCTATGCCGGGAAGCAGTACGGCGATGGGGCGCGGACCTGTGGCAGGCAGAGGTCGCGGCACCACGCCTGGGCTCTTCGCCACCGGCTTCGGACGCGCCGGCCTCTTCCTCGCAGTCAGCAGCGACGGCTTCCTCCACGTACTCAACACCTCGACCGGAGCCGACCGCATTCCACCGGTCAAGTTCGTTCCGCCTAACTCGAAAGTCGGCAGCCTCAACCTCAACGACGGGGTCATCTACGCGGCCACTCATGATAATTGCGGAGGCAATCCCGACACCCTCTACGCGCTTGACATGAATGAAACCGAGTCCGGCGCTCTTGCCAACAATCTGACTTCGCACCCCGGAGCCGGAGACGCCGCCATCGCCAGCGATAGTACAGTCTACGCGCAAGCCGGCAGCACGATCCTTGCCATGACGAAAGACCTCAAAGTCACCGATTCCGTAACGCTGCCCGGGACATCATCGAGGCCCACCGCGACACCAGTCGTCTTCACCTCTAATGGCAGGGATCTGGTTGTCGCCGCGGGTCCCGATGGCCGTCTTTATCTGCTCGATGCGAAATCGCTCGGCGGCGCGGACCACAATACGCTCCTCTACCAGACCGAGCCCATCGCGGCTCCCAACACTAAGTATGCGGGCAACGGATTCGCCGGTTTCTCTACCTGGGAAGATACCGACAAGAACATGCGCTGGATCTACACATCGCTCTGGGGTCCCACAGCCAATAGCCCCCATGGCAGCGTGGTCGCTTTTAAGCTTGAGGACGCGGGTGGACATCCGAAACTCACTCGCGCCTGGACCTCGCGCGACATGCTGGCGCCCGCCCCCACAGCCACAGCCAACGGCCTCGTCTTCGCATTATCGACCGGCGAATCCAATCGCGAAGCTAAACCGAACGGCAAGCCATACACCGTTGCCCAGCGCGAAAAAATGGCATCACACGCCACCCTCTACGTACTCGACGGAGAAACCGGCGCCGAGCTTTATTCCTCAGGCGACATCGCCCAGACTTTTGCGCACGGCAGTGGTCTCGCCGTAGCCAATCGCCGCATCTACTTTACTACGCACGACAACACCGTCTACGCTTTCGGCTTCCTCGCCGAGCAGCCGCAACTCACCGGGAAATGACATCGACATGCGAAAACTAATTTATTTATTGTTGGCGGCGGTACTCGCTCCGGCGGCCGATTGGCTCACCGACGGCGGCAGCCAGCAACGCACCGCATGGCAGCAGGACGAACACATCCTTTCCGTCAACAATGTCAAGAATCTGCAGATCCTTTGGAAACTCAAGCTCGATAATCAGTCGAATCAAATGCACTCACTGTTCCCGCCGCTGATTATCGATCAGCTCCGGACGCCCGGCGGAGTGAAGCAGGTAGCCATCGTGGCCGGCGTCTCCGATAACGTGTACGGCATCGATGTCGAATCCGGCACTGTGCTCTGGAAACACCATTTCGATTACCCGCCGCCCGCCAACATTCGTCCCAACAACGACGACCCACTCTGTCCCGAGGGCCTGCTCGCCACTCCGACCATAGGCGCTCCCAACGCCGCCGGCCAGCGTCCCGTCTACGCGCTGGCGGGCGATGGCCAACTCCACACCCTGAACGCCGCCGATGGCGAAGAGCTTTCCGCGCCCTACACATTCACACGCCCCAATGCCAAGGTTTATTCGCTCAACATGTTCAACGGGGTGCTGTTCACCATCACCTCGCAGGGATGCCACGGCAATCCTAATCAGATGTGGGCCATCGATGTCAACGACCCTCAGCACAAGGTAATGACAGCCAGTCCGAAAAGCGGAGGCCTGTGGGGCCGCAGCGGAGTAGCTATCGATTCGAGCGGAACGGCTTGGGCGCCCACGGGCGACGGCCGCTACGACAAAGAAACTCAGACCTACGGCAACGGACTTGTCGGCGCAAGAGTAAGTGGCGGCCAGTTGAGCATCGTGGATTATTTCATTCCCTCGAATTGGTCGTGGCTGCAGAAACGGGATCTCGATTTCCAGGTAACTCCGGCTATCTTCAATTACAAAGGCCGCGAATTGATGGCGACAGCCAGCAAAGAGTGCCGCGTCTATCTAATGGATACAAAGGATCCCGGCGGCGAAGACCATCAGACCCCGCTCGACCGCACTCCGCTCATCTGCAATGAAGAGGTGAACTTCGCCTCCGCGGGCATCTGGGGCTCTATGGCCAGCTGGGAAGATTCAAGCGGGACGCGTTGGGTTCTGACGCCCTTCTGGGGACCCGTACACTCGAAGTTCAAAGTGCCGATTTCCTACGGTCCGGTGACTCACGGTGCCGTAGTTGCCTTCAAAGTTGAAGACAAGAACGGCAAGCCGCAACTAACCCCGGTGTGGATGTCGCGGGACATGGATCAAGCCGAGCCGCCTTTGGTAGCCAATGGAGTAGTTTACGGATTCGGCAGCGGAGAAAATACAACTCAAGCCTACCCGGACATCGGATTGAGAGACTCAAGCAAATTGAGAATAGCCGCGTCGACCCACGCAACTCTCTATGCCCTGGATGCCTTAACGGGGAAAGAACTCTACTCCAGCGGAAACCAAATCACTTCCTGGAACCACTTCGAAGGCCTGAGCCTCGCCAACGGACGAGTCTACCTGGGAACGTACGACGACACCCTCTACTGCTTTGGTTTGAAGTAACCCGGGCCTGCGACGGTTCAGAGCGTCATCTCGCGCAACCAGACACCCCGCCGGAGCGAAACAGCGCACTCCGCGTTTTCCGGCGGTCGCCAAACGATGGAAAATGCGGGAGATCCTATGGAACCTCAAGTGCCGAACAGGGATTATGCAGTTGTCCACGGTCCAACCTCACCTGTCACGCCCTTCCCCGCAGCATACGCCGCGCGATTACTCGCGGACGCCCATGAATGTCTACTGGGAAATCACCCGGGCCTGCGCTCTCGCCTGCCGCCACTGCCGCGCCGAAGCGGTTCCAGGCGCGGATCCCATGCAACTCACCTTCGATGAGGGCGTGGCTTTCCTGAGCCAGATAGCGGAATTCGGCTCGCCCACGCCGCAACTGATTCTAACCGGGGGCGACCCACTCACCCGCCCCGATCTGTTTGAACTGATCGCCGAAGCCCACAAGCTGGGCATCGGCATATCCATTACCCCCGCAGCCACGCCCCTACTGACCCGCGAAATGCTCGTCCGCCTGAAAGAGGCTTCGGTGGAAGGGCTGGGGTTGAGTCTCGACGGATCGAACGCGCAGCGTCACGATTCGATTCGCGGCGTACCCGGCACTTTCGACCGCACCCTTGAGGCCATGCGCTGGGCGCAGGAACTCGGTATGCCTCTGCAGGTAAATACCCTGGCAGCGGCCGAGACCGCGGACGACGTCCCTGCCATTTATGAACTTCTCAAGTCTCTCGGCGTAGCCCGCTGGAGCCTGTTCTTCCTGATCTCAGTGGGCCGCGGGAAGGTGCTGCAGCCCCTTGCGCCGGAGGAGGCCGAACAACTGATGGGCTGGGTTTACGAGACCTCGCGCATTGCGCCGTTCATCGTGGCCACCACGGAGGCGCCCTCCTACCGGCGCGTGGCTCTCGAAAAGATGCGCTCGGAAGGAATGAATGCCGAGGAGATTAAGCATAGCCCGGCCTTCCGAAGCTTTGGCATTCGCGATGGGCACGGCATCGTTTTCGTATCCCATACAGGTGAGATCTGCCCCGCCGGATTTCTTCCGCTGACGGTCGGGAATGTCCGTCAGGATCGCCTGGTCGACGTTTACCGCGACGCCCCGGCCTTTCGCTCGCTGCACGACCCCTCGCAGTTTGAAGGACGGTGCGGATGCTGCGAATACCATGCGCTGTGCGGCGGCTCGCGGGCGCGCGCCTTCGAAGCGACAGGCGATCCGCTGGCCTCCGACCCCCTCTGCACACACGAACCACGGATGTGGGGCCACCACGATTTCTCCTGTCAATAAAAAGAATGAGGCAGCTTAACGGCATTGCGCAGGAGAGCGTGCGCTGCATTCTGTTCCAGCCAGGCTTCGAACTCGGGGGCGGGCCGCAATCCCAGCAGCGCCCTTAAGTAAAGCGCATCATGGAACGAGGTGCTCTGGTAATTCAGCATCACATCGTCCGCGCCCGGCACGCCCATAATGTAATTGACTCCCGCCGTCCCGAGCAGCGTCAGCAGCGCATCCATATCGTCCTGATCGGCCTCGGCATGGTTTGTATAACAAACATCGCAGCCCATCGGCAGCCCGAGCAGCTTGCCGCAGAAATGATCCTCGAGTCCGGCGCGCGCGATCTGCTTGCCGTCATATAAATATTCCGGGCCGATAAATCCCACCACGGTATTCACCAGCATGGGCCGATAATGCCGCGCGATTCCGTAGGCCCGCGCCTCGCACGTCTGCTGATCCACGCCATGGTGCGCATTCGCCGAAAGTGCGCTGCCTTGCCCGGTTTCGAAATACATCACGTTATCGCCGATCTCGCCGCGTCCCAGCTCGCGCGCCGCCTGCCAGGCTTCTTCGAGCAGCGCCAGATTAATCCCGAACGAGCTGTTGGCCGCCTCCGTGCCGGCAATCGACTGGAACACGAGATCCACGGGCGCGCCGCGCTTCATCGCCTCCATCTGCGTGGTCACATGAGCGAGCACGCAACTCTGCACAGGAATTTTATAAGTCAATCGCAGCCGGTCGATCAGGCGCAGCAAAGTCACCACGCGCTCCACGCTGTCCGACACAGGATTGATGCCAATCACCGCATCGCCGCTCTCGAGCAGCAAGCCATCGAGAATACTGGCGGCAATCCCAGTGGGATCGTCGGACGGATGATTGGGCTGCAGGCGCGTAGACAATCGCCCGGCGAGTCCAACCGTGGTGCGGAATCGAGTCACCACGCGAATTTTCGCCGCTACAGTAATCAAATCCTGCACGCGCATGAGCTTTGAAACAGCCGCTGCCATCTCGGGCATCAGGCCGGGAGCAACCTGAGCGAGAGCTTCCCCAGAGGCCTCGGGAGTCAGCAGCCAGTCGCGGAACTCGCCCACTGTAAGGTGCGATACAGGTCCGAAGGCCGCCCGGTCCTGCTCATCCACGATCAGTCGTGTGACCTCATCCGTCTCATAGGGAATCAGTAGCTCGCTCTGAAAAGTGGAAAGCGGAAGATCCGCCAAAGCCATCTGCGCCGCCACGCGTTCTTCCGAAGTACGTGCCGAAATCCCCGCCAGATCGTCGCCCGACCGCGCAGGCGACGCCTTCGCCAGCAGCGTTTTCAAATCGTCGAAGCGGTGAACCACACCCCCGATAGTGTGTCGCCAGGGCATGCAGGCAGTGTAAACGATTGCGTAAAGCCGCCGGATTCGATACTCCTATATAGGTGAATCACTCCGCTCTCTTACCCGATCAGATCCGCAGCGCCGTCCAACAGGAACTCGGCGCCATCCCGTTTGTCGACGTGCACACGCACCTCTTTATGCCTTCACTCGGACCCATTGGCCTCTGGGGCATCGACGAGCTGATCACGTATCACTACCTCGAAGCCGAGCTCTTCCGATCCTCCAGCATCGCCCCGGCCGAATATTTCGCGCTGCCGAAGCTGGCGAAGGCGGACTTGATCTGGAAGACCCTATTCCTCGATAACGCCCCCGTTTCCGAAGCCACGCGCGGAGTAATCGCCGTCATCAACGCGTTCGGCCTCCCGGTAACCGGCGATCTTAAAGAAGCGCGCGCTTTCTTCGCCTCCCGCCAAATCGAATCCCATATCAAGGATGTATTCAAGCTTGCCGGCATCAGCGAAGTGGTGATGACCAACGATCCGCTCGATCCCTCCGAAGCCCCCGCCTGGGAAAACGGGGCCGCGCCCGATGCGCAATTCCACGCCGTGCTGCGCCTCGACCGCATTCTGAATAAATGGGACCAGCACTGGCAGATTCTCGAGCAGCAAGGCTACGCGGTCAACGCCGAAGGCACCGGCAAATCCAGCGCCGAAGTGCGCCGCTTCCTCTCTACATGGTGCGATCGCATGCAGCCTGTCTACATGGCGGTTTCGCTGCCCGACACTTTCGCGTTTCCCGAAGACAGCACGCGCGGCCGCTTCATCGCGGAATCCGTATTGCCCGTGTGCCGCGAGCGAGGAATTCCTTTGTCTGTCATGATCGGCGTGCGCTACCTGGTAAATCCTGCCCTGAAGCTGGCGGGCGATGGCGTGGGAAAAGCCGATCTGCGCGCCGTCGAACACCTCTGCGTTGCATACCCCGACAATCGTTTTCTCATCTCGGTACTCAGCCGCGAGAACCAGCATGAGCTTGTCGTGTACGCGCGCAAATTCGCCAACCTGATGCCATTCGGCTGCTGGTGGTTCCTGAATAATCCGTCGATCGTGGAAGAAATGACGCGCGAACGCCTCGAAATGCTGGGCACCAGCTTCATCCCGCAGCACTCCGACGCGCGCGTGCTCGAACAGGTGATTTACAAGTGGCGCAACACGCGCCGCACGCTGACTCCCATCCTGGCCAATGCATACAATCTGCTGGCGGAGGATGGACGCCCGGTCACGCGCGAAGATATCCGCCACGATATTACGCGCCTGTTTCGTGGTAACTTCGAACAGTTCACCCGCGTTGGGGAGCGCCAAACGTCATGGCTGCAGGCAGTATAACGGCAATCGAAAAACGAAGCATCTTCGGCACAAATCTGCGATGGTCCATCTGCGGCCTGCTCTTCTTCGCCACCACGGTCAACTACGTCGACCGCCAGGTGCTGGGCATTCTCAAGCCAGTCCTGCAACACGATCTTGGCTGGACCGAAGCCGACTACGGCTGGGTGATTTTCACTTTCCAACTCGCCTACGCCCTGATGATGCCGTTCGCCGGACGCGCCATGGATTGGCTTGGCACGCGCATCGGCTACGCACTCGCCGTCGCCGTGTGGAGCAGCGCATCCATGCTGCACGCGCTGGCCAGTACGCCGTTCCAGTTCGCCATGTGCCGCTTCGGACTGGGCCTGGGCGAAGCTTCGAATTTCCCCGCCGCCATCAAGACCGTGGCCGACTGGTTCCCACGCCGCGAGCGCGCC
The DNA here is from genome assembly GCA_963719785.1 of Terriglobia bacterium. GTDB lineage: Bacteria > Acidobacteriota > Terriglobia > Bryobacterales > Bryobacteraceae > BOG-234. Next base: position 753,581 of record CAVRCX010000004.1, on the reverse strand, counting down.
CTCGCCACCGGCATCTTCAACAGCGGATCGAATATCGGGGCCATCATCGCGCCATTGGCTGTGCCATTAGTAGCGGCTCATTTCGGCTGGCGCATGTCGTTCGTGTTCACCGGCAGCCTCGACGTGGTGTGGCTGGTGCTATGGCTCAGCTTCTATCGCCGGCCCTCGGAACATAAACTGCTGACCGCGGAAGAACGCCATCTGATCGAGTCGGACCACGCCGCCGAACCGCAGACTAAGGTGCCGTATCTGCAACTGTTGAATAAGCGCGCCGCGTGGGGGTTCCTGATCGGCAAGTTCTTGACCGATCCCGTGTGGTGGTTCTACCTCTACTGGGTGCCGGGTTTCCTGCACGATAAATACAGTCTGGATCTGACGCACCTGGGTCCGCCGCTGATCGTAATTTATGTAGCGGCCGATTTCGGCTCCATCTTCGGAGGCTGGCTCTCCGCCGGATTCGTCAAGCGCGGATGGTCGCTGTCGGCCGCACGTAAAACGGCGATGTTGATCTGCGCGCTGGCGGTGACGCCGGTCGGTCTGATCATGTTCACCGGCGGCAAACTATGGCTGACGGTGGCGTTGATCAGCCTGGCTGCCGCGGCGCATCAGGGATGGTCGGCCAACATCTTCACGCTGCCTTCGGACACGTTCCCGAGACTCGCTGTGGGTTCCGTGGTGGGGCTGGGCGGCATGGGCGGCGCGATAGGCGGCATGCTGGTGGCGCCGGCGGTTGGTATGTGGCTGGATTACTCGGGCAAATCGTACGGGCCTCTGTTTGTGGGAGCAGGCTCGGCGTATTTAATCGCGCTGCTGATCATTCATCTGCTGATCCCAAAAGTGGAACAAGTCCAAATCGCCTCTTAAAACATGGACAGGCGGAAGCGCCTGTCCCACATTTACACCTTCTGCACCGGCGCGGGATACCGAGCCACCAGTGGATCCGCGGTCAGCAGCGTGATCCCCTCAACCAGCGATTGAGCCACCAGAAGCCGGTCGAACGGATCTTTGTGGATGGGCGGCAGACCCGCGACGGCGACCGCGTGCTCACTGGTTATCGCCAGCTCGAGATAGCCGTTGTCCAGCAACCCCCTCCGCAGGAGCCGTGCGTCCACCTGAAAATCCGTCCGCCCGAGTCCGCACTTGCTAGCAATCTCCCACAGGCTGGCTGGACTGAACACAGGCTCGTTCAGCGGGTCGTCGATCAGGGTCCGCACCTCATCGGTCAAGCGATCGGTTCGACCCGCCGCCCAAAGAAGGAGATGCGTATCCAGCAGGAACTTCACGCATCTCCTTCAAACATCTGCTCGATCTCGGCACTCCCCATCCGATCGAAATCGTCCGGTACCACGATCCGGCCAGTCATGAAACCCAGCCGGCGCATCTGTCCCCGCTCCGGTGCGTCCAGCGGCGTGACCTTAACCAGCGGCTTTCCCGCTTTGGCGATGATAAAGGGCTCGCCTTTTGCAGCCTTTTCAACGAGCGAAGAAAGATGGGTCTTCGCTTCGTGTATGTTGACACTGCTAAATATTTTTAGACTTAGTCCCATGAACTTAGTCTAACAGATTACTATCGACGATGTCCAAAACTACGGGGCGCGGATGGCCGCGGGCTCCCGCCCCCTCCAAACCGTCTTCCCGCGGGCGGCGCAGGAGAAGGCCGTGCCCCTCCACCCGATCCGAAGCGTTTCCCCTGCGGCTCCGATTCAGAACCATGCCCAAAGCGTTTCCCCGCTCCATTGTCCGGTTCCGCATTGCCAAAACGCGGCGACGCAGACGGAGCTGCCGATGGCGAGCCCGAGTTTCGTGATGCATACGCCGATCCCTTGAATCCACCCGATTGCACATAACGGCTCCCGGCATAACGCTGCTCCGTGAACGTGCCATGGCTGCCATATTTCGGCGGACTCGCCGGCGTCTCCTGCCCGTACCAGGTTCGCCCGCTGCGCTGCGCGTTGTAATAGCCGTTGTATTCATTGATTATGATCGGCCGGTAACTGTGCCCCCACAGCAGTTCCCGCATAATCAGATACTGCGGCAGAAAAGTCCAGAAACTCCCGCGATCGTCGTGGGTCCAATAGCCGTATTGATTCGATCCCACCGACGGCGGCGCAATATACGCAAATCCGGCGGGCTGCGCGGTATTGGTCGCCTCGGAGTCGTAGAGGCCGGCATCCTTGTGGCTGATCGCCATGCCGAGATCGTTTTCCACCGCACGCCACGCGCCTGGGGAAACATCCACCCACTGTGTATCGCTTGAGACTTCGGTCTTCTTATCAGCCACGTCGACGAAATGCGTAGTGACTGTCTTGACCTTCTCGCGATAGACCTTATCGGGGCCGTTGTTCGACACCTCAAGATCGTCGAGCACCTTGTCCCACGCGTTGTAAAGCTGGCCGCACATGGCGGTTAACTGCGTGGCGTCACGTGGAAGGGCCACGGAATCGCGAGCCAGAACATCGTCCGCCTGAACCAAAGTGGCAACAACGGGCCCGCTCGCCTGAGCACTTGCAGCCTGTCGCGCAGCCTCCGTCGAACTCCACTCCTCTTCCGCTTTCGTTTGTTCCGACTTCAATGCGGCGAGCCGGTTATCCAGATCCGTTTTCTTCGCCGGCCAATCCCGCTCCGCCTTCTCGACCGCATGCGCCACCGGCGTGAAATCGACGGCGCGGATAGAATCGTACTCGGTCTGCATCCTCGCCAGGTAATACGGCAAATTACTGCGGAAATCGAGCCAGTGCGTGGCCTCCGTTTCCACCGCACGCGCGTCATCGAGCGCCGTCGTGCGCAGCCGCCGCTCATCGCTTAGCAATCGCTCGGCACGCAGCTCGGCATCCTTGCCGCCCGAACGCTCCATCTTTTCGAGCTCGCGATCGTCGCTCTTAGCGCTGTCGAGCTTCGACTGCGCGGAACGAATTCGCGCCGGCAAATCCGTCGCCGCCGGAGTTCCCGCGAACAGATCCGAAGCATGCGCCAGATCGTCCGCGACGGTTTTCGCCGACCGCGCGAGTTGAAGATCGGCCGCTTTCAGCTTTTCATTTTCAGATGCGATCTCCTGACGAAGGGACCGGGGAAGTCCACCGCAACCGGCCAGTAACAACGCCCCGGCAATCAGGAGAGAGCGCTTGCGCGCCATCATTTTTTAAGCCCCCCGGAAAACGCTAACGTCCGTTGGTTCCACCCTGATCCAGATGGAAGCCGTGAATGGCTCCCCTTCGAACTTGCGAACGCTCAGGTAACGTTTGCCGTCCTGTTCGTGAAACTCCCAGCCATAGAAGCCGCGGCCAGTATCCCTGCCCTCGCTGAAGACGCCCATTTCACGGCTCAGTCGCCAGAGCCAGAATTTGCCCTCGAAATCGAAGAAGTCCGTAGGATTCTGCCGCTGGTCAAGCTCGCCCAGATCCGCCTCGCTCAAGCCCAGTTCATCGAGCGTAATGCGGCGCCCATCGAAATTCCCCAGCACATCCACGGTGTCTTCGTTATGGACTTCCAGATAAACCCGCCGATCCCGCCACGTGCCGCTCAACGCCGTCCATTGCCGGCTGCCGGCTTCATAGAGATCGCGCCGATCGACAGTGAAATCGATATCGCTGAAATCCTCCGCCGCCCCCACCACCGACAACGTATCGCCTACGCGAGCATCGGTGATCTTAAGATTCGCCAGATCGACCGGGGGGACCGCCGGCTTTTTATCGAAAAACATATCGGACCTAATGCCCGCTGGCCGGAGGCAATTCCTTCTGGATGGTAACCGTAGTCTGCCGTTCACGTTTCAAAGCCTCAAGCTCGGCATCCACAGTATGCCCCTGCAGCTGCGCAAACTCATCCTCGAGAGCCGTGTCTTTCCCCGCACTGGCCAACTCTCCGAAAGCCTTGGCGGTAGCTTCTTCCTTAGCCACCGACTTTTCAAAACTCGAAAGTGTGGCGAAAGCATTATCGGCCTTACCCACGCCAGCCAGAGCTTCGGAAACCTTGCGCTGCGCCATCGCCGCGTTCTTGCGCGCGACCAAAGTAGTAGCCGTTCGCTCGCCTTCGTCGATCTTGTGCTTCAGATCGGTAACCTGCTGCTTCAGCGAATCGCTGGCCTGTCGCGCCGAATCCACCGCCGCCTGCAGCGAAGCCACCTGCTTATCCGACTCGCCTTTGCGAGCCAGTGCCTTCTTCGCCAGCTCCTCGTTACCGGCGTCCAGGGCCTGACCCGCGCGGTCCTTCCACTCCTGCGATTGCTTGACGTACTTCTGATACTCGGCGTCGAGCTGATTGTAATTGCTCATGGCGCTGGCCGAAGCCCGCACCACATTGTTGAGCTCGGTCTTCATATCGGCCACAGTCTGGCGGACGGTAGCCTCGAAGGTCGCGTCCTCAATGGCTCCCATGCCCTGATTCGCCTGACCGCGAGCCACTCGACCGGCGCGATTGAAGATGTCTGAAAAGAATGCCATGATGTGCTCCTATTGGATGTCCGCCCCGATCAATTCCTTCGCATGCACCACATCGGCGAGGAGAAAGGTAACGCACGACAGGATGTCGTCCTCGTCGTCCGGTCCCATCTCCTGCAGCTTGCAGAAATTGTTCAGAGTAACGGTGACATTGCCGTCGCCCGTCTCACTCAGCTGGAAGTACGAAGTTGAGATCCCGTTTTCCGACGACAGCATTTTGTGCATCACCGAAGTCGTCATGCGGAAGATCGGCACGGTGGCGCAAACCAGCGAGAAAAACATAATTTCGCCCTGCAGGACGGCGTTAACGAAGATACCGCTGTCCAGTTCCTGAATCCTGAGTCCGCCGTCGCCGGTTTCGGTCACGCCATAGCGTTTGGCCGCCAGCAGAGCATGTACTTGCCCGAGGGTGGTGCTCGTCGATTGCAACATGATTTTTTGATCCGTGTAGATTGTTCCGAGTAGAGATACGAGAGTTCGGTAAAAGTTGTTCGCCGAACCCTTGTGTAGTATAGCGAGAGAGGGCCGACTGTTTCCGGTTAAGATGTCGGATAACGCCTTGCCCCTTTATCGATTCAGTCTGGACGTGGCGGCCCCGGTTGACGTTGTTGCAGCGCGGCTTCGCGCAGTCGTCCGCGAGGACTTTTCCCCGCGGCCTTTCGCCGGAACAGTTGACGACGATTCATTTCAGATCCGGCGACGCATCCGGTATAGAAATTCGTTCCTGCCCCGGATTGAGGGCCACATGGCTTCCGCATCCGGCGGCACTCGTGTCGATGTGGCGATGTCCATGCACCCGTTGGTCCTGGTTTTCACGCTGTTCTGGCTCTCGTTCATGGGCTACGGAACGTGGCATGCGGAACACAGTGAACCAAGCCCCGCGAATCTCATTCCCTACGGAATCTGCGGTCTTGGGCTGACGCTCAGTCTGGGCGGCTTCTTCACAGAAGCGTTTATTGCGAGGACGCTGCTTTCAAACGCCCTGCTGGATTCGAGGCCCTGACGCCTTCCAGATCCGCTCCCTACCGGCGCTGCAGATCTTCCGGAAAAACCCCATGCCCTTCCGGCGGAGGGAAAAGGCCCTTCAGCGCTTCCAGACGCTTACGCAAATACCGGCTGGGCAACTGTCGCGGCCCGGTCTCCACATCGATATCGCAACAAATCCCATGCAGAAATAACGTCATGCTGTCGCGAAACGATTCCCGCGCATAATCGCGAAACGGCTTGCCATCCTTGCGCGCCGCCATGGGACGCCGCAGCAGCGTCTGCTTCAGATGCCAGCTGCGCTCATCGACTTCCCCATGCACTTCTCCGCTCAACTCCTCGCGCAAAAGGCGCTGCCAGACGTCCTGCACATTCGACGGCCAGCGCTGCGACAAAAGCGCCGCCACTTCGTCGTAAAAGAAGTAATGGTAATCCGCCACCTGCTCGTCCTTAACGGTGAAAAAGAGCGTGGCGAAATCCTCTCCCGGCACCCGCGTGGAGAAAGCCAGCTTCGGTTCCGCCGGCTTCTCGTGCACCACGGAAACCGTCCCCTTCGCGGTCGGCCGCTCGAGATACGGCGCCAACACGATGCCGATTTTCGGCAGCAGATCGCAAACCGCGGCGGGCAGCGCGGCCACCGGATCGTGGATATATTGGCGCAGATCCTCCTCCGCCACCGGAAACATCGGGAAGTAGGAAAACCGGTTGTTGACGGGAGTCATCTCAGACCGGAGGCGGCGCGCGAGTTCGTCAACCGTGGTGCGGGGACGGCCGTTAGCAGAGGGCATCGTTAAGGAAAAGGGAGGATTCGCCTTGATTGTAACAAGGCCTTTCCAGAACCTTGCCGCTGGGCCCGGTGGGGCAGATTTCCGATCTGCCCTCTGCCGCCCGTGCGACCCTGATAGACATACTTGCGCCATCCGCCCCATTCCATCCTGATCTCCGCCGGAGAAGCCTCGGGCGATTACTACGCCGCTCAATTGCTGGCCGAACTCCGTAGCCGCTGGCCCGCTTGCGAATTCTTCGGCTGCGCGGGCCCCGATCTGCGCGCCGCCGGGGTAGAACCCATCATCCGCAGCGAGGATCTGGCGGTAGTCGGACTGGTGGAAGTCATCGCCCACCTGCCGCGCATCTGGGGCAAATTCCAGCAACTGACCGCCGCAGCAGCCGCGAGAAAGCCCAACCTCGCGATCCTCACCGACGCGCCCGATTTCAACCTCCGGGTAGCCCGCAAACTGAAAAATCAAGGCGTTCCTGTCGTGTATCTGATAGCGCCCCAGGTTTGGGCATGGCGCAAAGGCCGCGTCAAAACCATGCGCCGCATCATCGACCGCCTGCTCTGTATCTTCCCGTTCGAAGAAGCCTTTTTCCGCGAACACCAGGTCCCGGTGTCTTATATAGGACATCCGCTGGCCCGCCGCGTCCACCCCCAACTGAGCAGGGAAGACTTTTTTCGGAAACACAACCTCCCGCCCGACCGTCCATTGATTGCGGTGCTGCCGGGCAGCCGCCGCAGCGAGGCGCTTCGGCACGTTCCGGAGTTAATCCGCGCGGCCAGGATTCTTCTGAAAGATCGTGAACTCACTTTTATCCTGCCAGCCTCCCCCACGTGCGGGGCGGCGTTCTTCGAGGAGCCCCTGCGCGGCAGTCCGATTCGCGCCATTGAGGGCGAAGCTTGGGATACCATGGCGCACTGCGACGTAGCCTTGGCCGCCAGCGGAACGGTTACCGTGGAAGCCGCGCTGCTGGGCGCTCCCATGGTCACGTTCTATCGGGTTACTTCGCTGAGCTGGGCGCTCGGCAAGCTGCTGGTGGCCGTGCCGTTTTATTCCATGGTGAATCTGATTGCCGAGCGGCGCGTGGTTCCGGAGCTCATGCAGGACGCCATGACGGGTGAGCGCATTGCCGCCGAAACCGCCCGGCTGCTTGACGAGGCCCCCGAACGAGAGAAAATGAAAATTGAGCTGGCGAACGTAGCGGCGAAACTTGCAATGAACGCCGATCCGATGGTCCTGGCAGCCGGCGAAGTGGAGAAAGTATGGGAAGGTTTGAATTGAAACTGGCGTTGGGCGTTTTGCTGGCCGTGAGCTGCGGCTATGCACAGAGCTCGGATGACAAGCGGCCGAAGATCGACGTCGACAGCTATACCATTGACGCCCAGATCAATCTCGACACCCAGACCATAACGGCGCGCGCATCCATCCGTTTCACGCCCGTCGACGACCGACTGACCTCCGCCGTCTTCGAACTCAACAACAATCTCAACATCTCCCGCGTCGTCGACGACCGCGGCACACCCATACCGGTCGCGCGCAACCAGCAGGAGAATTCCGTCCGCCTGAGTTTCCCCGGCGTCCTGCCGGCGGGCCAGCCCCAGGTAATCACCTTTACTTACGACGGCCGCCTCACCGGCAATGAAGAATCGCCCATCTACGGGATCAAATTCGCCGCCATTCAGAACGATTTCGCCTTCCTGCTCTACCCCGCGCGCTGGTTTCCCGTGAGCGGCTACACGGCCGACCGCTTCACTTCGAAGATGAACATCACTGTGCCCGATGGCTTTCAGGTCATCGGCAGCGGCGCCGGTTCCGTCTCCGGCAATACGTACACATTTGAATTCAACAAGCCGTCATTCCCCGGCGACATCGCGGTAGTGAAGGGCCAGCCGGTCAAGAGTTCGGCCGAAGGACTTACTACCACTCTCTGGTTCCGTGGAGCCCAGGCGGAACAGGCCAATGCGTACGGGGACGCCATCGCCCGCATGATGAACCATTTCACGAGCCTCTTCGGTCTCGCGCCCTACGCCAACCTCACGGTGATCCAGATGGTGGATGGCGCCCCCAATGGCTACGCCGCACCGGGGCTCATCTTCCTCGCCCCCAACGTCATCAACAAAGACGTCAACGCCAATGTGCTGGTGAATCAGATCGCGCGGCAATGGTGGGAAATCGACGTATCGCCGGTCGACCGCAATCACATGTGGCTTGAAAACGGCATGTCGCTCTACGCGGAAGCGCTATGGACCGAGCATGAGAAGGGCGCGTCGGCCCTCGATCAGCGCATGAAAGACATGGCGATCACGGCCCTTACCGTGGATAATGTGCCGCTCATTCAGACTGCGCGGCTTGAAGATTATTCACCCGAATACTGGGCCCTCAGCGCCAGTAAGGGCGCCGTCGTCATGCAGATGTTGCGCAGCACCATGGGCGACGAAAAATACTTTAAGGCCGTGAAGGCATTCCTCCAGCAATACGCCTGGAAATCCGCCAACACGGCGGATTTTCGCGGCGCCTGCGAAGCCGTCACCGGTGAAGACATGAAATACTTCTTCATCCAGTGGGTTTCGAACGACGGCGCGCCGGAGTTTAAACTCGAATACACCATCTTCCGCACCCAGAAAGGTTTCCGCGTGCAGGGCAAAATTTCGCAGGATCTCGATACCTTCCGCATGCCCGTCGACCTGCATATCGAGACCGAAGGCAATCCCGAAGATGAGCGTATTGAAGTGATGGGGACTTCCTCCGAATTTTCCGTCGATACCTTCGGCAAGCCGAAGAAGATCACCATCGACCCGGGTAACAAAGTACTGCGCATGAGTCCCGACGTGCGCGTGGAAGTGGCCATCCGGCGCGGCGAACAGTTCGCGGCTGTCAATGAGTTCGCCGAAGCGCTGAAGGAATACCAGAAGGCGCTAGATACCCGAAAGACCAGTTCACTGGCGCACTACCGCGTAGCCCAGATATTTTTCCAGCAGCACAATTATCAATCGGCGGCTAATGAATTCCGCGAAGTGATCCAGGGGGACCTGCAACCCAAGTGGCTGGAAGTCTGGACGCATATTTTCCTCGGTAAGATCTTCGATATTTCCGGCGACCGCCAGCGCGCAGTCAATGAATACACGCAAGCCCAGCGCACCCGCGACAATACTCAGGGCGCGCAGGAAGAGGCCGGCAAGTACCTGCACCAGCCCTACAAAGATACGGGTCACGACGCAGTTTAAGCCGCGTGGGACAGAATTCCGATCAATATCCTCAGAGCTCGGCTTCCTCCCACCGTTCAAAGCACCTTGTAGGCAGCCCGGTAGATTAGTACGAATCCGGGGAGGCCGATTGCCAATCGGCCGCAGGTTATCAACCTGCCCCACAAAGGCGCGGGCAGATCGGAAATCTGCCCACCGGGCATGAGTCACTTAACTATGTAGCCCGTTCTTGCTATGACTTTGGAGTTGGGGCGGAGACATTCTACATGAATACTGCGCTCGGTGCCTGACGTCGCTATGGGGAGGGCGTAGTAGAGCGTGTAGCGGCGGCGCAGGCGGCGTACGGAGTCCTGAAAAGCGGGGCCGGGAGGACCGGCTACTATGGTGGCGCCTCCGGTTTTATCGACGATGGCGTTGGTGGCGGGCTGTCCGCCATTCAGCACCAGCGCGCTGAGCACGGCGTCGGCGGCCCAGAGATCGTGGATCGCAGCGGTATCGCCGGGTGAGCGCGCGCCGATCTTGTCGGTGATCAGCAGCACGGCGCGGCGGCGTTGCGTCACAGGTTCGCCGTGAAATCTGAGGGCTGCATCGTCGGCGGCTTTCTCCGGTTTCCAATCGCCTCCAAAGCGCATTTTCGGCATCTTGAGCACGATGGCTTCGTTGATGGATTCGAGGTTGGCCGAGAAGGGCGCGATCTCTTCGGAGAAGCCGCCAAAATCCATCACGCAGACGCGGTCGCCGCGCTGGAGTTCGTGAAAGCCCAGTTCGACGGCGCGCAGGATTTCGAGCACCTTGCCTTTCATGCTGTTGGCGACGTCGAAGAGAAGGATGAGATCGAGAGGCTCTTCTTCGAAGCTGAAGTTGACGACGGGTTGGGGGACGCCTTCGTCGGTGACGCGGAAATCATCTTTCTTCAGATCCGTTATGAGCTGGCCGGCGGCGTCCTGGACAGCGGCGTCGACACGCACGAGGGAGACGCCGGAGCGAAATACAACATCATCCTGCGGGGCGGCCAGGAAAGCGAATGGGATAAGGAGGAAGAGCCACAAAGCGCGCACACCCAATGGTAACCACTGCATCGCTATACTCGAATTTCATGCTCAGAGTCCGGTTCGCGCCCTCCCCAACGGGCTATCTGCACATCGGGAGTGCGCGCACATTCATCTTCAACTGGCTTTATGCGCGCCGTAATGGCGGCACGATGATCCTGCGTATCGACGATACGGATCTGGAGCGCAATACGGAGGCATCGCTGCAGTCGATCCTCGAAGGTTTGGCGTGGTTGGATCTCTCGTGGGATGAGCAATATCGGCAGTCGGAACGGCTGGCGCTGCATCGGAATCTGGCGGCGGAGATTCTGGCCAGGGGGCTGGCGTATCGGGATTTCACTCCGGCGGAAGTTGAGGAGACGGAGAAGGCGCATACGGGCGGCGCGTGGCTTTCGAATCCGGGGCAGCGGGAAGTTTCGCGGGAGGAAAGCGACCATCGGGCGGCGCTGGGAGAGAAGTTCGTGCTCCGTTTTCGGGTGCCGCGCGGCACGGGCGAGGCCATTACGTTTACGGACAGCGTTTATGGGGAGCAGGCGAAGTTGGTAGAAGATATTGAGGACTTCGCGTTGCTGCGCAGTAATGGCGCGCCGACGTATCATCTGGCTTCGTGTGCCGACGATGTGGATCTGCGGATCAGTCATATTGTGCGCGGGCAGGACCATCTGTCGAATACGTTCAAACATATTCTGATTTTTCGCGCGGCGGGGGTGGGGCCTCCGCAATTCGCGCATCTTCCTTTACTCACTGCGCCCGATGGGAGCAAGTTGTCCAAGCGGCGTCATGGGCCGGTGGTTTCGGTAACGACTTATCGCGATGCCGGATTTCTGGCGCAGGCGTTTATCAATTTCCTGTGTCTGCTGGGGTGGTCTCCCAAGGACGATCGCGAGCAGATGACGCGCGAGGAACTGGTGCAGGCATTTTCGTTCGAAGGAGTGAATCGCAGCAATGCGGTGGTGAATTTCACGGAGGAGAATCCATTCGACGCGAAGGCCCTGTGGCTGAATGCGGAGCATATCCGCACCATGCCGGTGGAGGCTTTGGCCGCGCAGTTGAAGGCGGTAGTGGAGGCGGCGGGATTCAGCGCGGCGAAGATTGCGCAGATTACTCCGCTGATCCGGGAGCGGATCCATTTGCTGAACGATGTGCTCACCGTGGCCGATTTCTTCTTTGTGGGTACGCTGGCGCCTTACGATGCGGCGGAGTTGATTCCGAAGAAAGGCGATCACGCGCTCGCGCAACGGGTGCTCGAAGAAGCCTGCAAGACGCTCGCTGTGGCCGAGTTTACGCATGACGGCCTTGAGAGCGCACTGCGCGGCGCGGCCGAAAGCCTGGGAATTAAAGCGGGGCAGATGTTCGAGCCCATACGCGTAGCCGTTTGCGGACGCAAGACGGCGCCTCCGCTTTTCGGGACTTTGGAAGTGCTGGGCCGCGAGGTGTGCCTGCCCCGAATCGAACAAGCTATTCAAAAACTGAAATAAACATGACTCCCCCTGTCAGCGCGTCGAATTTCATTCGCGACATCATCCTTGAGGACCTTCAAACCAATAAGTTCGGAGGACGAGTGCATACTCGATTTCCTCCCGAGCCGAATGGCTATCTGCACATCGGACATGCCAAGTCGATCTGCCTGAACTTCGGGCTGGCCGCCGAGTTCGGGGGCAAGACCAATCTGCGCTTCGACGACACCAACCCCGAGAAGGAAGACACGGAATACGTCAATTCCATTATCGAGAACGTTCGCTGGCTGGGGTTCGACTGGGAGGATCGCATTTTTTATGCGTCCAGTTATTTCGGCCAGTTATACGAGTGGGCGCGCGAACTGATCACGGCGGGCCGGGCATATGTGTGCGATCTTTCGGCGGAAGAGGTTCGCAGGTATCGCGGGACGCTTACCGAGCCGGGGATCGAGAGTCCGTGGCGCTATCGACCGGCGGCGGAAAGTCTGGATCTTTTCGAGCGCATGCGCAACGGCGAGTTTCCCGATGGCTCGCGAACCTTGCGGGCGAAGATCGACATGGCTTCGGCCAACCTGAACCTGCGCGATCCGGTGATGTATCGCATCCTGCATGCCGAGCATCATCGTACCGGCAGCGATTGGTGCATCTATCCGATGTACGACTTCGCGCACGGGCAGTCGGATTCGATCGAACATATAACGCACTCGATCTGCACGCTCGAGTTTGAGGATCATCGTCCACTCTACGATTGGTTTCTCGATCAGCTGGGGATTTATCATCCGCAGCAGATAGAGTTCGACCGGCTCAACCTGACTTACACGCTGTTGAGCAAACGCAAGCTGCTGCAGTTGGTGCAGGAAGGGCATGTGCGCGGGTGGGACGATCCGCGCATGCCAACGCTTTCGGGTATCAAGCGCCGCGGGTATACGCCGCAAGCGATCCGTAATTTTTGCGGGGCGATCGGAGTTTCGAAGACCAACGGGATTATCGAACTGGGATTGCTGGAGCATTTCGTTCGGGAGGATCTGAACAAGCGGGCGCCGCGTATGATGGCGGTGCTGCGGCCTCTGCGCGTGGTGATCGACAATTATCCGGAGGGCCAGGTTGAAGAGATGGATGCGGTGAATAATCCGGAAGATGCTTCGGCGGGCACGCGCAAAGTTCCATTTTCGAACGTGCTTTATATCGAGCAGGATGATTTCCGGGAAGATCCGCCGAAGCAGTATTACCGGTTGTCGCCGGGCAAGGAAGTGCGGCTGCGCTGGGGTTATTTCATTACGTGTAATTCGGTGGTGAAGAACGAGGCGGGCGAGGTGGTGGAGATTCACTGCACTTACGATCCGGCGACGCGCGGCGGCAACGCTCCCGATGGACGAAAGGTTAAGGCTACTATTCATTGGGTATCGGCGGCGCATGCGGTGGATGCGGAGGTGCGGCTCTATAATTCGCTTTTCAAGGTGGAGCTGCCCGGCGATATCGGGGATCTGAATGCGGAGTCGCTGGAGGTGCTCAGGGAGTGTAAGCTGGAACCGGCGCTGAGTCGGTTGAACGCGTTCGATCGATGTCAGTTCGAACGGCTGGGGTATTTTTGTGTCGATCCGGACAGTGCTCCGGGGGCGCCGGTTTTCAATCGCACGGTGGCTTTGCGGGATACCTGGTCGAAGATTGAAAAGCGGGCAGATCGGAAATCTGCCCCACCTGTCACATGAATATATTGGGAATCGGAGGGGTGCTGGGCGACGCAGCCGCGGCACTGGTCATGGATGGCGGGGTGGCCGCGGCTGTCGAAGAGTCGAAGCTTACGCGCCGGGTTGAGCCAGGCCGTTTGCCCGACGCTTCCATCGAGGCGTGTCTGAAGATTGGCGGGATTACTGCCGATCAGGTGGATTTCGTGGCCTTGGCACGGCCGTTGCCGCCGGGGTCGGCGGTGCCGATAGCGCTGCGCAAATTTACGAATGCGCGGGTTGTGTCGATCGACCACCATGCCGCGCATGCCGCGTCAGCTTATCTGGCTTCGCCCTTCGATCGGGCTACGGTGATTACGCTCGACCGGGAAGGCGATCTGCGCTGCGGGGCGCGCTGGCGTGGAGAAGGCGACAGGCTCACTCTGGAACGCGAGATTCTTTATCCGGATTCTATCGGCGAACTTTACGGGCGTATCACGGAGTTTCTGGGCTTTCAGGCGCGCGCCGGCGAGCATCGCGTGCAATGGCTTTCCGCTACCGGGCAGCCGCTCTATGTCGATGCGATCGAGCGCATGATTTACAGCCATAATGCAGAGCCCATCGACATGAAGGGCGGGCGCGCCGATATCGCGGCGAGTATGCAGCGCGCGCTGGAAAATTATGTGATGCATTTGGCGGAAGGCGCCGAGTATGTTTGTCTGGCGGGCGGAGTGGCTTGGAATGCGCTGCTGGTTTCCGCGCTGGAAAATTCGGGACGGTACAAGGGCGTGTTCGCGCAACCGGCGGCCGGTAATGCGGGGACGGCGCTGGGCGCGGCGCTTCATGTGTGGCATGAGTCGGCCGGCGGGGCTCGAATCCGCGATATCAGCTATTCGCTTGGGCCGGCCTTCACGCCATCGGAAATCAAGCAAGTGCTGGAGAATTGCAAACTGCGTTTCCATTTACTGCCTACGGTTCCGGAACTGATCGGGGCGGCGGTTGCACAGTTGAAGGAGCACCACATTGTGGCGTGGATGCAGGGCCGGATGGAGTTCGGGCCGCGGGCTTTAGGCAACAGGAGTATTCTGGCGTCGCCGCGCGATCCTTATTCGACGGAGAATCTGAACGCGTTCATTAAGCATCGGGAAGCGTCAAGGAAGTTCGCGGCTTCGGTGCCGGAGGAAGTTGCGGCGGAGTATTTTGAGGCGGGTCCCAATGCGCGGCATCTGGCTACGGTGGGGCGGGTTCGGGCGGCTTATAAAGAACAACTGCGCGGGGCCATTCTGGCTGACGACCTGGTGCGGGTGCATACCGTATCGAAGGACGAGAATCCGCTTTATTGGCAGCTGCTGCATGCGTTTGGGGCGAGCGATGGATTGCCGATTCTTTACAACACCTCGTTCAATTTATTCGGCGAGCCGCTGGTGTGTACGCCGCGCGATGCGGTGAGAAGTTTCTATTCGTCGGGGATCGATGCGATGATCGCCGGGAACTTCCTGCTGGAAAAGTGATGGCGCAGGCGATCAAGGCGCCGCGTTCGCGTGGTGCGGCCGGTTTGGTCGCCGCCGGAATTTTTCTCAGCCGCATTGCGGGATTCGTACGCGAGCATTATTTCGCAAAGTACATGGGCAGTTCGGACGCGGCCGATGCGTTTCGACAGGCGTTCCGGATTCCCAATTTCCTGCAAACCTTGTTCGGCGAGGGCGTGCTTTCGGCTTCCTTCATTCCTGTGTATGCGGAGTTGTTGGCGCGCGACGACGAAGAGGAGGCGGGCCGCGTGGCCGGCGCTGTGCTGGCGATTTTGGGGCTGCTGACTTCGGTGCTCGTGCTGGTGGGCGTGCTTGCGACCCCGCTGCTCATCGACGTGATTGCCTACGGATTCCATGGGGCCAAGCGCGAGCTAACGATTCGGTTAGTGCGTATTTTGTTTCCCGGCGCGGGGTTCCTGGTGATGTCGGCATGGTGTCTCGGGATACTGAACAGCCATCGGCGATTCTTCCTTTCTTACAGCGTGCCGGTGTTGTGGAACTTCATCATTATTGGGGCGCTGCTTTGGTTTGGGCCGCGCAGTGGGGAGGATCGGATCGCGTTTGTGATTTCGTGGGCTTCGGTGATCGGGAGCGCGGTGCAGTTTCTGGTGCAGTTGCCGGTGGTTTTGCAACTGGTGCCGGCTTTGCGAATTGCGCTGGCGATACACCTGCCGAATGTGCGGGTTGTGATCGGCAATTTCGGACCGGTGTTCTTGAGCCGCGGCGTAGTGCAGATCAGTGCGTTCATCGATTCGATGCTGGCCAGTCCGCTGCCGGGCGGCGTGGCCATGCTGGGGTACGTTACGACAATTTCGGGATTGCCGGTGAGTCTGTTCGGCATGTCGGTATCGGCATCGGAATTGCCGGAGATGTCGCGCGCGACAGGCGACGACGCGGAGAGGGCGGCTTATCTGCGCAAGAGGTTGATCGGGGGCCTGCGGCGCATTACGTTTCTGGTGATTCCTTCGGTTGTGGGGTTTCTTTTGTTGGGAGACGAGATTATCGGGTTGGTTTTTCAGAGCGGCAAGTTTACGGTGAGCGATACGGTTTGGGGGTGGGGGATTCTGGCGGGGTCGGCTGTGGGGCTGCTGGCGTCGACGCAGGGGCGGCTTTATTCATCGGCGTTTTATGCGTTGAAAGACACGCGCACTCCGCTTCGGTTTGCGATCATTCGGATTTGTTTGACTACCGCGCTGGGGTACTTGAGCGTGCGGCATTTGCCGATGTGGATTGGCATCGATGCGCGTTGGGGGATTGCGGGGTTGACGGCTTCGGCGGGCGTTGCGGGTTGGGTGGAATTTATTTTGCTGCGGCGCGCTTTGGGGCAGAGGATTGGGTCGGAGCCAGTGGGGAGCCGGTATCTGGCTCGGCTTTGGATTACGGCTTTGGGGGCGGCGGCGTTGGCTTGGGGGATTAAGTTGGCGCTGCCTGCTATGGCACACCCTTACTTGCCGGCTTTGGCCACTTTGATTCCTTATGGCGCGATCTATTTACTCTTGGCGGATCCGAGTCAGTTGCCTCGGCGGTTTCGGGTTTGGGGTTGAGGGACCACTCCCTCACGGTCGCGGTTCAGTAAGCGTGGTGATGGATTTCAGGAATTGATAGAAGAAGTCTTCGGCCTGGTAGAAAGATGTCGTTAGCAGTCGTTCGTCTTTTCCGTGGGCCCGATCGTCGTCACGATCGATGGCGACTTCGCCGATGCCGAAGCTGGGCATGCCGGCGGCGAGCGTGTATTTGCTGTCGGAAGCGCCGGCTGACATCCCCACCACTACGGGGGCGCCAGGCCAGAGCTGGTCGGCGATTTTTTCGAGCGGGCGCATTACGGCCGGGAGCGGCGCTGACGGCGGAGGTCCCGCGTGATCCGGCGCCGTGGCCAATACCTTGCCCGTCAAAGTATCTATATAGCCGACCGTGACCTTCGGATCGTCCAATTTGCGGATCAGTTCGCGGCGAATTTCTTCGGGAGAGTGGCCGGGCAGGATGCGGCAATTTACGACCGCCTGCGCGGTCTGCGGGAGTGCATTGTTGGCGTGCCCCCCACTGAGCCGCGTGGCTACGCACGTGGTGCGCACCATCGCGTTATAGAAGGGATCGGCGGACACCTGCGCCGCCGCGGGGTCCATATTCAGGCGCTTGAAGTATTCGCGCGTCACGGCGTTCAGTTCGAAGGGAAAGGAGGAATGTTCGAGGCGCCCCAGCGCATCCGCCAGATGGTAAATGGCGTTATCCGGAACGGGCCTTGAACTGTGGCCGCCGGGGTTGGTGACGGTGAGCTGAAAATCGGCGTAGACCTTTTCGGTTGCCGAGACGCGTACCGCGAGAGGCTTTCCTTTGTCGGTATCGACACCGCCCGCATCGGCATTGAGGACAAACTCGGCGTCGATGAGAGGGCGATGATTTTTCAGCAGCCAGTCGACACCGTTGGCGGTACCGCCTTCCTCATCCGAGGTGAGGGCGAGGATCAGGTCGCGGTCAGGCTGGTAGTGTTCCTGCTTGAAACGGATGAAAGTTGCGACCAGCAGGGCGTCTTCGGATTTCATATCCTGGGTGCCGCGGCCGTAGAAATAGCCGTCTTTTTCGACGAGCTGAAAAGGATCGGTAGTCCAGTCTTCGCGGCGCGCTTCGACTACGTCGAGATGGCCGATGATGAGAATCGGTTTAAGCGTGGCGTTGATGGGGCCGTGCAGACGGAGGACGAGATTGCCTTTGTTGGGACGGCCCGCAGGGACGAGCAACTGCACGTCGGCGGGGGGAAATCCCGCATCGACAAAACGCTTCGCCATGGCTCGCGCGGCGGCGGTGTTGTCGCCCACGGAATCGGTGGTATTAATGCCGATGAGTTGCTGAAGGATATCGTGGGCAAGCACGTGCGCGGCATCGGTCTGGGCCGACGCGGCAAATACGCTGAGGACGAACAGGCCAAAGATTGGCTTCACTGACACCACGATAATATAAGAAGCATGAATCGGGCTAACCTTCGTCGCTTCTTCCTTCCCGCGCTTTTCCTTGGGATCGCTATCGCCGCTCCGGCTTCGTTCGGAGCTAAAGACAATACGACGGATGTGCAGGCGGTGATGCTCGACCATAACGAGTTTCCCTGCGCGAACTGCCTGTTCGGCGTGGCCGATTATTATTTCTGCTTCGATGCGAGCAGCAAGATTCTGATTGGGTACGACAAGGTCCGCACGCAGACGCGCAAGAAGGTCCCGACGGATCTGATGGAGCGGGGCAAGACCGTGCCGCTGCGTTTCGACGATAAATATATCTGGGTGAAACAGGCGAACGGCAAGGAACTGCGGCTGACGCAGGATTACACGAAGAAGATATTTCTCAGCAGCGACCGGTGCCAGCGCGCCGTTAAGTAAACTGGAAAGACCCTATGTTCTTTCGCCGTGAGCACGTAAAGAAACTGACGTTCGAAGACCACATGAGCGCGGCCCGCGCGGCTGGTTTCCGCACCGAATCGATCGGTGGGGGAAAAACGCGAATCGCGAGGGATGGCGTGGCGTGTGTGGCTGAGCCCGGTACGGAAGAGGTTCCTCGCATGGTGGAGCGCGCCGGTATCGTGATGGGCAAGGAGATCGGGACTCTGACGGATGGCGGATTTCAGAAGTTTTTCGTGACTCCGAGCGGGAAGCGTAAGCCGGCGTTGGCCGAAGAGCTGAAGGCTATCCAGAATTTCCAGGAAGATCTGCGGGAAGCGCTGGGGTTGACGAGCCTTTACAACGAGTCGATGGGTACGGTTTCGAATTTGTATCTTTACGATCGAGTGGAAGGGCGCGATCAGGGAGTGCATGATAAGCCCTGGGATCGTCAGGGGTGAGCAGGAGGCCGATTACCAATCGGCCGCAGGTAACCAACCTGCCCCCACGTCAAAGGGGCAGGTTGTAGACTTGGAAATCTGTTTGCCTGGTCCAGCCCGCGTTGTCGTACAAGGCTTGCGCGGCCTGATTGGTAATTTCAGTGGAAAGCGTTAAACGCACTGCCCCGGCGGCGCGGCCGAACTGTGCGGCGGCCTTGAGGAGCAGTTTGCCCATCTCCCTGGCGCCGGACGTCCGGCTGTACATAGAGGTCGTTGAGGATAATAATCCGGGCGACGGATGCGGACGAGACGCTGGGAAATAACTGGGCGAATCCGACTGCCGAATCATCCTGCCGGACTGCGAGAAAGACGATCGACTGATCGTTGCGGAGCCGGGCGAAGAGGAACTGGCGAGCCAGTTCCAGGTCGCTCGGCCGGCGGTAGAACTGGCGATAGGCATCGAACAAGGGGGCCAGCAAATCCACGTCGAAGATTGACGCCTGGCGGATGGAGATTTGGTCTTGTTGGTTCATGGCCAGAGGGTTTTCAGGACTTCTCCGTCTACGTTTCCGCCCGAGATTATTACTCCGGCGGTGTGGATCCCGCTGGGCAGTTTTCCGAAGAGGGCGGCGGCGGGGGCTACGGCTCCGCTGGGTTCGACGAGAATCTTCATACGCTCGATCAGGAAGCGCATGGCGGCGCGAATTTCGTCTTCGGTCACGACCAGGACCTGTTCTACGTTGGCCTTAATGATGGGGAAGGTCAGCTTGCCGGGAGATGGCGGACGCAGGCCGTCGGCGATGGTGTCGGGCGGGGGGATGGTGACGCGCTCGCCTTTGGCGAAGGACTGAAACGTATCGTTGGCCTGTTCCGGCTCGACGCCGAAGACGCGAATTCCGGGGCGAATCGATTTAGCGATGGTGGCGCAACCGGCCAGCAGCCCGCCTCCGCCCACGCAGACCAGCAGGGCATCGAGATCGGGGACGTCTTCAAATAGTTCGAGGGCGGTGGTTCCCTGGCCAGCCATGATCAGCGGATGATCGAAGGGGGGCACCAGGGTTCCATTGGTTTCCTCCAGCACGCGCTTCGCGATGGCCTCGCGATCTTCTCGAAAGCGATTGTAGGTAACGATGCGCGCGCCCTGCGCCTGAGTCGCCTCGACTTTGGATTTCGGCGCGTCTTCGGGCATTACGATGGTGGCCGGTGCGCCGACATGCTTCGCGGCGAGTGCAGTGGCCTGGGCGTGATTGCCGGATGAGAAGGCCACCACTCCGCGCGGCAGATCGGCGGGTGGGATGGAAAAGATCAGGTTCGACGCCCCGCGAATTTTGAAAGAGCCGGTGCGCTGGAGGTTTTCGCATTTGAAAAACAGGCGGAGGCCGGCTCTCGTGTCTGCGCCTTGCGAGGTCATCACGGGCGTGCGGCGCGCCAGCGGGCGAATGCGATCCGCGGCCTGGCGGACCATTTGAGGAGTGAGCATAGATAAGCTACGTCGACAGGCGTGACCACTGGCGAAGCCGAAGTGTCCACCTTATCCTGGATAAGGTGGACCATGCCTCTGCGCCCCCGGTCATGCCTGTCGCACACTCAGCGCGAAGTTTCGAAGGCCAGTTTGTGCTGGCGTTGATGGCGCAGACGGTCCTGATATTCCTGGTAGAGGGTGCCGAAGCCAGCCCAGTAATAGCCGCCGACGAAGAGCGTGAGGAAGGGCAGGGTCAGGAAGTTATTGGTCTCGATGGCGAACCAACACATGTAAAGGAAGTAGCTGCCGACCGCCAGTTCGAAGTACGGAAGCCATCCGCTGCGGCTCTTGTACTTCTTCACCATGCGTTTCTGTTGGGTGCCTTCGATGGCGTATTTGGGGGTCCGGACAAAGCCGCTTTTCACGCCGAAGAGGGCTTCGAGGACGGCTCGGGTATTGATGAGCGTAAGCCCCACACCGACCGCCATCAGCATGGGCAGCAGGTATAGAGTCCGCGTCCAGTTCTTTGGATGCAGTTCGCGCTGGGCGATGACGTAGAAGGCAGAGATGGACCAGAACGAGGCGACGATCAGCGGGAAATCAAGCAGCATCATTTCCCAGACGCCCATGTAGAAACGGACGATCATGACGGGCAGCATGAGTGCCGAAATCACTACCATCAGCGGGTAAGAAATGTTGGGCGTGAGGTGGAGGAAGGCTTCGGCTTTGACGCGGAAGGGGATTTTCGCGGCAAACAGGCTGGGCAGGAGCTTTTTGGCGCATTGGGTCAGACCCTTGGCCCAGCGAAATTGCTGTACCTGAAATCCGTGAATTTCGACCGGCAATTCAGAGGGGCATTCGAGGCCCGGCAAGTACACAAACTTCCAGCCTTTAAGCTGGGCGCGGTAGCTGAGGTCGGAATCTTCGGTGAGTGTGTCGTGCTGCCAACCGCCCGCGTCGTCGATCATGGTGCGGCGCAGAATGCCGGCCGTGCCGTTGAAATTGAAAAAATAGCCGGCTCGGGAACGCGCGCCATGCTCGAGGATGAAGTGTCCATCGAGCAGGATGGCTTCGACTTCGGTAAGGAAATTGAAATCCCGGTTGAGGTAGCTCCAGCGAGTTTGCACTACGCCGACTTTGGGATCGGCAAAGTGGTGAATGGTGCGGGTGAGGAAGTCGGTGGGGGGGATGAAATCGGCATCGAAGACAGCGACGAATTCTCCGGTGGCGCTGGCGAGACCGGCCTGGAGCGCCCCGGCTTTGAAGCCCTGGCGATTGGTGCGGTGAAGATATTCGATGGGATAGCCCATGTTGCGATAGCGCTCGCAGAGGGCGTCGGCGAAAGCGTGTGTATCGTCGGTGGAATCGTCGAGGACCTGGATTTGCAATAACTCGCGCGGATACTCGATTTTGACGACCTCATCGATGAGGCGTTCGAGGACGTAGCGCTCGTTATAGAGCGGCAGCTGGATAGTGACACGGGGCAAATTATCGAAGTGCAGAGGCGGCTCGCCGGTGGCCTTTTTGCGATGCTTGAAATAGGTGTGGATGGTGTCGAAACGATGCAGGCCGTAGATCGAGAGGATTGCCAGAATACCGAAGTAGGGGATAAGCAGCGCCCAGTCGAACCAGCCGAGGCGATGGATCCCGGCGAAGGTATCGTCGAACATGCCGCGCGAGATGCGGGTCAGGGCGGAGGTGGCGAGAAGCGCTGGGATGGGTTGGGCCAGAAACATAAAGGAAACGCTGGTGCCTTCTTCATTTTACACTCGCGGCTATTTACATGGGCCAGGGCGCGGAAGAGTCTCAGACATTTCGGAGATATGCGGCGCCTCCCCGGTAGTATCGCCGCGCTCGGGCGAGGATCTGATCGGCGTAATCCGGGAAATTGGTGCGCAACCATAGGACAGTGGATTCGGCCTCAGGTATCTCCGCCCAGGAGGAGGGATGAGACTGCGACCGAACCATTTGTGTCAGGCCCTGCGCCCTCGATCCGAGCACTTCCTCATGGCGCTGGTTACGGCGCGGCCCAGTTCGCGGGTGCCTGCCGAAACCACGTGGAGTGGGTGCGCAGGATGTCGTCGAGAACCCCGGACTGGAATTCCTCGCCGAAGACGCCGATTTGATAGGCGCACAGGAGTTGAAATGGTTGGTCGCGAGCAGGGCGTTCCACAGGCCTTCGAGGCGGCTGGCGGCGGTGGAAAGGCCGGCGTTCCAAAGGAGGTCGACCATCTCACCGTAAACGCAAAGGCCCCATTGGGACGGGGCGGCGAAGCTGCGCACGATGGATCCGACCGCTTTTTCAAAAAGATCGGGGTCCGGCTGGCCGTCCACCATAAACTGCGCCAGAGTTTCGCGGGCGTCGCAGAAGATCATGCGCCGATTCCACACAAGCTGCCTGACATCGAATCCTTGTTCCGTAAGTTCTCGCGAGAATGCCCGCCGATGCGACGATGTGGAGCTGACGACAGCTGTTTCGCCGCGCGCGAGTGTATTGCCAAGGTATGCGCCTACCGTGCGGGCGAGGACTTCGTTATTTTCGTAAAACTGGACGAGATGCCGGTGCGGGGCCATACGCATATTCCTTAACCTGTCTTAACCTTCGGGAGATACTGAAGGATGAGGATTATGGCTGCACGTGAGGTGCATTACCCTTTGATCGGGCGACCGGGCAGAACCTGGCAACGAATAAAGATACATTAGGACAAGCCCATGCCCGCGCACTTTCCGGAATCCGATTGCATGCCGTCGAGCCGAGTTCTGATACCGGACACGCAGGATGAACTGGCGCGTCTGGCGGCTATGATCGAGTCTTCGAGCGACGCCATTATCAGCAAGGATCTAAACGGTACCATTCTCACGTGGAACCGCGGGGCGGCGGCGGTCTACGGATATGCGGCCGAGGAAGCGATCGGCCGTTCCATACAGTTGCTGGTGGCGCCGGATCGCGTCGCTGAAGAAGAAGCTATCCTGGCTCGTCTGCGCGATGGAAAGCGGGTGCAGCATTTCGAGACCGTGCGCATTAACAAGAGCGGTGCGCCCATCCACGTATCGCTGACGATTTCGCCGATCTTCGGAAAGAACGGCATCGTGGGAGCTTCCGACGTGGCGCGGGATATCACGGAACGGAAGCGCCTGGACGCCGCCATTGCGCAACTGGCCGCGATCGTCGAATCCTCCGAGGACGCCATTGTCAGCAAGGACCTTTCGGGCACGATCCAGACATGGAATGCCAGCGCCGAACGACTCTACGGCTACACGGCACAGGAGGCAATCGGCAGGAACATTATCATCCTGCAGCCCGTCGGACGCGAGCATGAGGAGACGGAGATCCTGCGGCGCGCGGCTCGCGGGGAACGCGTCGATCACTTCGAGACCGAGCGCGTGAAGAAAGACGGCAGCATTGTGAAGGTTTCGCTGACGATTTCGCCTATTCGCGACCGCAGGGGCGTGGTGGTGGGGGCGTCCCACATCGCGCGGGACATCTCGAAGCAGAAGGAAGTGGAGGAACAACTGCGGCAGACGCAGCGCCTCGAGAGTCTGGGCGTGCTGGCCGGGGGCGTGGCACACGATTTTAATAATTTGCTCACCGGCATTCTGGGCAATGCAAGCCTGGCGGCCGAACTACTGCCGCCGGATCTGATCTCGCTGAGGTCCATCCTCGACGACGTGATGAGGGCCAGCGAACGCGCCGCCAACCTGACGCAGCAGTTGCTGGCATATGCGGGCAAAGGCCGTTTCGCGGTGGTCACGTTGGATGTGACGGCGCTGATCAGAGAAATCAGCCATCTGGTGCAGAGCACGATTCCGAAGAATGTGCAGGTGCGGCTGGAGTTGGATGAAAACGTGCCTTGCATCGAAGGCGATGCGGCCCAGGTGCAGCAGGTGGTGATGAACCTCCTGATCAACGCGGCGGAAGCCATACCCGAGGGCAGGGCGGGCAGTGTGCGGATTGCAGCGCGGGCCTTGCGGATGGAAGAAGCCGATATTCGGAGCAGCCTGGCGTCGCCCATCGCCACCCCATTGGCCTGCCAGGAGCCAAGCACCGGGGAGTACGTGATGCTGGAGGTGAGCGATAACGGGAGCGGTATGGACGAGGCTACGCGGGCGCGCATCTTCGATCCGTTTTTTACCACCAAATTCCTGGGCCGGGGCTTGGGCCTGGCGGCGGTGCTGGGCATTATCCGCGGCCACAAAGGCGTCCTCAGGGTGTCGAGCGTGCCGGGGCAGGGGAGTACGTTTCAGGTGCTGCTTCCGGCATCGTCAAAGCGCGGCGTGGCCCCGGTGCAGCGTACAAGCGCGATTGCCGGGTGGAGCGATCGGAACAAATCAGTGCTGGTGATCGACGACGAAACCACGGTGCTGCGCGTGGCGAAGGCGTCGCTGGAATCGCATGGCTTCAGGGTGATTCAGGCGGAGAGCGGCCCGAGAGGTATCGAGCTGTTTCGCGAGCACCAGGAGGAAATCGCAGCAGTCCTGCTGGATTTGACCATGCCGGAGATGGATGGCGAAGAGGTGCTAAGGCAGCTGCGGGGGATTTCGCCGGGCGTCAAAGTGCTGCTCTCGAGCGGCTTCAACGAGGCGGAAGCGATCCGACGGTTCACCGTGGAGGAACTGGCGGGCTTTATTCAGAAGCCGTACACGGCGATCGCACTGGCCAACAAGATTTCGGATGTTGTCGGAAAGTCCGATGTTATCGGAAAAGAAGACGACGGGAAATAAGGCTCCCGGGGCGGCACCTTTTGTTCCGGCGCATGCCAGCCTTGCCGAATTGCGCGAGGCGCTGGCAGAGTGCCGCGGTTGCGATCTTTACCGCAATGCAACGCAGGCGGTGTTTGGCGAGGGGCGTCCGCGGGCCCGCATTGTGATGGTCGGCGAGCAGCCTGGGGATCGGGAGGATCGGGAGGGCTTGCCCTTTGTAGGTCCGGCGGGACAACTGCTGGATCAGGCCTTGGAGGAAGCGGGGATCGAGCGGGGCGAGGTTTATCTCACCAACGCGGTGAAGCATTTCAAATTCGAAGAGCGCGGCAAGCGGCGCATTCACAAGAAGCCGTCCGAGGGAGAGATTACGGCTTGCAAGCCGTGGCTCGAGGCGGAACTGGCGTTGATCAGGCCGGCATTGATCGTATGCCTGGGGGCTACGGCCGCGCGGTCGGTGATTGGGAAACAGCACCGTCTGCTCGCGGAGCGCGGGCGCTTCTTTGAACATCCGCTGGCTGGGGCGGTGGCGGCCACGGTACATCCTTCGGCGGTGCTGCGGGCGCCCGATGCGGAACGGCGCCGTGCGGAATACGCCGCTTTTGTGGAGGATCTGCGGAAGATCCGGCACAAGCTTGGTGAGTTATTGTGAGAAATGGCGCCCTCACCAGCCCGGCAGATTTCTTTCAATAAGCGGCATCCGCGCCTGCTGTCGACTATTGCTATGGCGTTCCTGCTGGTGCTGACGGAGTCCGTGTATCTGCGGACTTCGCTTGTCGACGGCACTCAACAGCTGGTAGGAGCGGACTATAAGCAATTGCACGTCCGGCACATCGCGTTTGCGCGGGAGGCGCTGCTCGGCGTGCGGCATACCGTCCCAGGCTGGGATCCGCATGAGTTCATGGGAACGCCGTTTGCCGCCAATCTGCAGAGTTTTCCGTGGATTCCGACGCGCTTCGCGCTGTTTCTGCTGGACCCGGAAATCGCTTATGTGGCGGGGGTGGCGATCGCCGCCGGTTTGGCAGCTCTGTTCACGTTTTTATATTGCAGGCGCGCAGGATTGTCCCGGTTGGGATCGGTGGCGGCGGGCTGGACGTTTGCCTGCGCCGGATACTTTACGTCGCGCGTCGCCGCCGGACATTTGCCGCTGCTGGAGGCGTACCCGGCACTGCCTTTGCTCCTGTGGCTTACGGACCGCGCACTGGCGCCAGAGCGAATAAAACGCCATGCTTTCGATTTGGGAGCGCTGGCATTGGCGAGCGCATGCGTGGTGGTGGCCGGGCATCCGCAGATCCCGGCGTATTCGTTCGCGGCCACCTTGCTTTATGTGGTGTGGCGGGCACGGAACTGGCTTGGCGCAAGAGTGGTGGCGGCGATCGGCCTGGGCATTGGATCCACGTGCGCCATCCTGTGGCCGATGCTGCTGCTGATCGGCCGCAGCACGCGGATCCTGCATCTGGCGTCGGCGGATAACGATGTAGCGATGCCGTACCGGCGTCTTTTGTCGCTGATCGTGCCCGGCATCGACGGTTATGCTCTGCCGATTCAGGCGGGGTCCGGAAATCTGTTCCGAGGCTACCCGAATACCGCGTATTTCTGGGACACCGTCTGCTATGTGGGGATCCTGCCGCTGGTTTCGCTGGCGGGGCTTGTGGTGCTCTGTGTGTGGCGCAAACAGTTGCCGCGGGGACGATGGATGTTCCTTGCAGTGCTGGGCACGGGCGCTTTCCTGCTGGCTTTGCCGGTGGGACAGTTGCTGTTCCGCATGCTGCCGGGAACACTTCTGCGTAGTTCGTGCCGGCTGTTTTACCTGTGGACGTTTTGCGTGGCGGCGGCTCTGGGGGCGAGCGTGGACGAAGTGCGGCGCATGCGTCTGCGGGGCGGGACGGCATCTACGGTCGCGCTGCTGGCGTTGGGACTGGGACTGCACTTCGTGGATCTGAGTCGATTCGATCAGATGTTCATTCTGACCTCGCCGCGCCGGTCCGGCCCGCCCGCTTTTGAAGAGACTCTGCGAACCCAGGTGGGCGATGGGCGAATTGGGAGCGACCCGGTGACGGGCGGCCCCTATGCCGATCGCTACGATGACGTGGGTGGATTCGATTCCATCTGGCTGGCACGCTTCGACCAGGGCATTGTGGCGTTGACGGGCGATCCGGAGGATGAGAATGAAGAGGAACTGGATGGCTCCGACCTTACTGTTGCTGCGCTCGAGGCGACGGGGGTTCGTTTTGTAATTACGCCGGACACGCGCGCAGATCTTGAGTTAGTGGCTAAAACTTCCGATACCAACCTTTATCACGTTCCCAATCCGGTGGCGCGCGCGAGCTTTTTTGCGGCGGAGCGCGCGCGATTCAGCGCGGAGGAAAAGATTCCTAATCTGTTCGCGGGGAATCCGTACAGCCTGATTCTGCCCGATTCTGCCCGTCGTCATTTGCGCGTCAGTGGCGGCGCGGGAGGGGCCGGGAAAGTTCAATATCTGCGGCCGAACAGCGATGAGATTCGGCTGCAGGTAGAGGCGGGTCACCCGGGGTTTGTGCATGTGGTGGAGGCGTGGGATCCTGGTTGGACGGCGACGCTCGATGGCTCGGCTGCTCCGGTTTTGCCCGCCAATGGCTTTTTGATGGCGGTGCCGGTTTCGGCAGGCAGGCATTCGATTGCATTGCGCTATAAGACTCCGGGAAGGGCCACGGGCCTGGCGATGTCTCTACTGAGCCTTGGTTTGCTGATCGGCCTGCTCTATTTCACGGAGACGCGAAGAATTCCACGCTACGAATAAGCTGGAGACGACCATGGCGCCGGCCGCGGCGATGGGATTCAGACGGCCCATCACGGCGAGGCTGATGCCGGCCACGTTATAGAAAAAAGCCCAGAAGAGATTTTGGCGCACGATGCGCAGAGTGCGGCGCGCGAGGTCGAAGACTTCGAGGATGCGATGAAGATGGCCGGTCATCAGGACCACATGAGAGGCCTGCATGGCGAGGCAGGCGCCGGATCCCATGGCGATTCCGAGATCTGCCTGAGCGAGCGCGGGACCGTCGTTGACGCCGTCGCCGACCATGAGAACGTGCATGCCGTGCGCCTGGAGACGGGCGACGAGGGCTTGTTTGCCATCGGGCAGAACTTCGGAAAACCATTCGTCAGCGTCGACGGCATCG
Source organism: Terriglobia bacterium (assembly GCA_963719785.1). Lineage (GTDB taxonomy): Bacteria > Acidobacteriota > Terriglobia > Bryobacterales > Bryobacteraceae > BOG-234. The sequence continues at coordinate 725,364 of CAVRCX010000004.1, read as the reverse complement.
CAGACAGATTGCACGGTCCCGGCAGCATCGCCCGAGACGATGAACACCCGCATGCCGCGTTGTTTGAGATCGGCGATCAGGGATGGCGCGTCAGGGCGAATGCGGTCGCCGAAGATCAGAATGCCGGCAGCCTGCGCGTCCCATCCGTAGAAAGCGACGGTTTGGCCCTTCGCTTCGGCGGCCACCGCTCGGAAGACGAGAGACGTTTCGATGGGCACGGATAATTCTGCCAGGAGGGTGCGGTTGCCGCAGAAGACGCGGCGATTGTGGACGTCGCCAAGGATTCCGCGGCCTTTGCGGATTTCGATGTTGGATGCAGGCGGGAGGGTGCTTGCATTTTCGACCACGGCTTGGCCGAGGGGATGTTCTGAATACTGCTCGATGGCGGCGACGAGGGACAGATGGGCGGGATCGAATTCGAGAAGTGAAAAGCGACCTTCGGTGATGGTGCCGGTTTTATCGAGCAAGACAGTGTTGACGCGCGGAACGGTTTCGAGGGCGCGCGGATCGGAGATCAGGATGCCGCGGCGCGATGCCGCGCCTACCGCGGCGGTGATCGCGAGCGGCGTGGCAATGCCGAGTGCGCAAGGGCAGGCGATGACGAGCACGGTGATGGCGCGCAGGATAGCGTCGGCGGAATTCAGGCCGGCGATCAGAGAGATCGTGCCGACCGCGACGGCCAGGGCAATCACGCAGGGGACAAAGATGCGTGCGGCCTTGTCGGCGAGGCGCTCGATATCGGAACGGCGGCTGAGGGCGGCTTCGACGGATTCGACGATACGGCCTACTACGGAGTTGCGGCCGGTGGAGGTGGCGCGCACTTCGAGGACGCCGCTGGTGCTGAGGGTGCCTCCGCAGACTGTGTCGCCGGGGCTGCGGGAGACGGGACGCGATTCGCCGGTGACTATGCTTTCATCGACGTGGGACTCGCCGGAGACTACCATGCCATCGGCGGGAATTCTTTCGCCGGCTTTTACGATGAAGAGATCGTCGGGGGCCAGTGCGTCCATGGCGACGAAGCGTTCGCGGCCGTTGGTCAGAACGCGGGCTTTCACGGGGAGCATTTGATAGAGGCCGGTGATGGCGCGGGTGGTCGATTCCTTCGCATTGCGCTCGACGAATTTACCGAGCAGCACCAGGGTAACGATGGCGCAGGCGATATCGAAATAAATATGATCGCCGCCGCGAAGAGCCTGGGTGACGCTGTATCCGTAGGCGGAGACGATGCCGATGGCGAGCAGGGTTTCCATGCGGGCGATGCCCTGGCGGAGGCCGAGCCATGCCATGCGCAGAATCGGCAGTCCGCAGTAGAAGACGACGGGCGTGGCGAGCGCCATCACAAGGAAGGGGAGGAAGTGCTGGAAGCCTCCGCCGAGGTAGACGGAGAGATTCAGCGTCATCACGTTGAGCCAGAGGAAGGCGGCGATGCCGAGGCGCAGCAGTTCGCGGCGACGCTCGAGGGTGCGGTCGCGGGCTTCGGCGTTGTTGGGTGAAACTTTGTAGCCGAGAGTGCGCAGGCGTTCTTCAATGCGGCTGGCGGGCAGGTATTGCGGGCAGTAGCGCACGCGCAGGAGGTCGGAGGTGAAGAAAACATCGGCGTGGCGGACGGCCGGTTCTTTGCCGAGGACGTGCTCGATCAGCCAGGCGCAGGCGCTGCACCACATGCCTGAAACGTGGAAGAGTTTTTCCTCTTCGATGGCGTCGGCGGGGATTTGTAGGTGCGCTGGGTTCGTGAGTGCGTTCGATATGAGGCCGAGTTCGAGGCTGCGTTTGAAGAGGTCTGTTTGGCGCGGGTCTTCGCCTTCACGGATGGCTCCGCTTTCGATCAGTATCGCGTATACATTGCGGCAGCCCAGGCAGCAGAAGGGTTCTCCTTCGGGACAGGGCAGGGTGCAGAGTCGGCATTCCAGATCGAGGGCCACCGGCATGTTTCAGTAGTTCGGTTTGGCTACGTTCGAAGGCTTGCCATGCTCGTCGAGGAAGATTGGGTTGGCCTGTTTGGTCAGTGCGTAGCAGACTACAAGGATGGTTATGAAGAGCGTCATGACGGCGCCCAGGAGTACTTTGAAGTTCATTGAGTTCCTTTTGGGGAGGCGTCGAGAGGAATCTCGACGCGGCATGCATGTGTGCGCGCGCTACAGGGGGGCATTAGCCAGGTCATTTCTATCGTTCTGCGCCTGGCGTCGGGCTGGGATTCGGTCTGGAAGCGGAAGTGGGTTACTTCTCCCAACGGTGCGGTTGCCGGAACGGCTACGGCGAATTCTTTCACTTCGGTTTCTCCGGGAGGCGCCGGGATCGGGTTGGGCGTTAGTTCGAGGCGGCCTCCCGCGAGCCCATCGATCGAGACTACGACGAATTCTTTGGCCGATCCGCGGTTCGATACAGAAATGCGGAATTGGTTTTCCACTTCGCCGGCGCGATTGATCGTGTACAGGCTGGTGGTGCGGATGGGATTGATGCGAACCAGCACGGGATTGCGCATGGAAAGCGCTACGCCCAGGCTGCTCGCGTACAAGAGCATCACGAGCAGAACGATGCGGCGTTTGGCATCGCGTATGCCGAAGCTGCCCGCGGCTTTCGGCCCTTCCCGTCCCCAGGAATATTCGATTACCACAGGACGCTTCACGCGCGTCATCACTTCCTCACAGGCGTCGATGCATTCGCCGCAATGGATGCATTCGATCTGGAACGGGGAGTCGCGGATATCGATTCCCATGTGGCAGATGCGCACGCATTTTTTGCATTCGATGCAGAGGTGGTCGGGATCGCGATATTGCACGAGCAGCGTTTTGCCGTCGGCGAGCATGCCCTGCAGATAACCGTAGGGGCAAAGGGTGGTGCAGAATTTCTGTCGGAGGAAAGCGAAATCGAGGAAGGTAATGAGCGTGGTGACGGCGCCTGCGAATCCGGCTGAGGTGGTGATGTCGAGATGGGTGAGGCGGCGCAGCAGGTCGCGCGGTTCGACGAAGTAAGAAATGAAAATGAACGCCAGGATTACCGAAACCGCCGCGACGATCAAATACGTGAGCGCGCGGTGGAGCAGGCGGCGGCGCGCGGCGGGCCAGGCGATGAATTTTTTCGTCACCCATTTGCGCAGGCGTTCCTCGACGGCGCTGGCAGTCTCGCTGAAGATCATTTGCGGGCAGGCGTAGCCGCAGTAGACGCGGCCATAGATCATGGAGAGCGCCACGATGCTGAACATGAGGAACATCAGGGAGAAAAAGATAATGGAGAATTCGCCGATCCAGAGCTCGACGCCGGCGAAATAGAAGCGCTGCCGGGGGATATCGAAGCGCATGATGTTGAAGAACGGCAGAGCGCAGAAGACGAGGAAGAAGAAGAGGTGGATGCGGCGGCGCAGGCGATGATGCGGCCGGTGGGGCGGGGCTTTTACGGGTGTGATCAAAGTGGATGCCATGGGGTCCTAATGCATGTGATGCATATGCATGGCCGGAGTGACAATGCCGCGCCAGATCAGAATGGCTCCCATCAGCATGACGCCTGCGGCGGCCCAGTTCTGCCCGCGGAGTCCTATCCAGCGATTGATTGCGACAGAGAATATGCCGAGGCCGAAAAGTGGGGCGGCGGTGCCGAGGCCGAAGGCCAGCATGGCGAGCGCTCCCGATGCGGGTGAGGCGGATGCAACGGAGCGGAGCAGAGCTGCGTAGATGAGGCCGCAGGGCAGAAGGCCCAGGACCAGGCCTGTCGAGAATCTGCCTCGCGTTGAGGAGATTCGGAGCAGTTCACCGGCGAGCCTTGAGAATGCGGAGGGCGCTCCGATCTGGATCAGGCCGCCGCTGCGTGCGGCGTCGCGGATCAACAGGCCGGCCGCGATCATGAGGACGCCGCCCACTACTGCCGCGGTGTTTTGGATCCCGCCGATAGCGCCCACCAGGGCCATGCCCGATCCCGCCCATCCCGCCAACGCCCCGAGTGCCGCATATGTGAGAACGCGTCCAGCATGATACGCGGCGTGCGCTATCGCCTGTTTCAGTCTCGCGCGCCCCGCCATGGGTATCCCAAAGCTCAGCACCAACGGGCCGCACATCTGCACGCAGTGCAGACTCCCCGCGAGCCCGAGGGCAAACATACCGGCGAAGCCCGCGAAGGACATCATTGAGCTCCGTAGCTCACGCACTCCGTCGAATATTCAAAGCGCTGCATGGTGATGGCGTGGGTGGGGCAGCGGCCGGCGCACAGGGCGCAGCGAATGCAACTCGTTTCATCCTTCGTCATGACGCCGCCGAGTTGGTCGAGATCTTCGATCGCCATGCGGCGCAGTTCGTCGATGGGGATGTCGAGATTGTCGGCGATCTCCTGTGAGTAATCGCCGTCGAGCGCCAGGCTGCCAAGACCGATCAGACGGATGAGACTGCGCGGGCAGGCATCGACGCAGCCATTGCACCCGATGCAGAGCGAGGTATCGAAGACAGTATTGATGTTGCAGCGAAGGCAGCGCGCGGCCTGATTACGAGCTTCGGTTTCGGAATAACTTTGCTCGACGATTTCGATCGAGGCGGCACGGCGCTCGGCTTCGATGACGGGAGGCTCGTGGCGGATGATGCGATCCCAATCGTTAGCGAGGGTGTAGCCGGCGGGGACCCAGTTCTTCTTAACGGTGATCTCGGTGCGGGTGCCACGCAGGTAATCGTGCATCGATCGGGCGGCGATCTGGGCGGAGGCGACGGCGTTGATGAAAAGCCGCGGGCCATGCGCGATATCCCCGCAGGCGAAAACATCGGGCGCGGTAGTTGCGTAAGTGTCGGGATCGACTTTGATGAGCCCGCGATTGGTTTCCACGCCGTCTTCGGCACTGAGGAACGACAGATCGGAGGACTGGCCGATGGCGAAGAGAATGGTATCGACTTCGAGATCGGCAATGTCGTCATCGTTGAATAGAGGATTGAAGCGGCCATCGGAATCGAAGACCGAGAGGCACTTGACGGTACGCAGGGCGCTGACTTTGCCATTGACGCCGAGAACTTCTTTGGGGCCGCGCCCGTTGTGCAGGTAGATGCCCTCCTCTTCGCCTTCCTCGATCTCGCGCTGGTCGGCGGGCATTTCGTCGCGATCCTCGAGGCAGATAACGTGAACCTGTTTATCGCCGCTCATGCGCAGCGCTGTGCGGGCGATATCGTAGGCGGTTTTTTCGCCGCGCTCCATTTCGGCGTTGGTTTCTTCGCGGGTGGCTTCGGCGCTCACCGGGCGTATGGCCGAACGCGCTACGTCGTAGGCGACATTGCCGCCGCCGATGACGGCGATGCGGCGTCCCAGGGGCATGGGAGAGCCTTCGTTGAAGGAGCGCAGGAAATCGAGGCCGTCATAGACGTTGGTGAGGCCGGCGCCGGGAATATTGAGGCGGCGTCCCTTGGGCAGGCCGACGCCGAGGAAGATTGCTTTGTAACCGTCGCGTCGCAGATCTGCGATCGAGAAGTCGCGGCCCAGCGCCATGTTGCATTTGATCTCCACGCCGAGCGATTGAATCGCCTGGATTTCCCAGCGGACGAGGTCGCGCGGCAGGCGGAATACGGGAACGCCGACGGTCAGCATGCCGCCGGGTTGCGAGTAAGCTTCGAAGACGGTGACTTTGTAGCCGATGCGCGTCAAGTCATGCGCGACGGTGAGGCCGGAGACGCCGGCGCCGATGACCGCGATGCGTTCGAAATCGCCCCGGCCGGGGGGCAGCATCTTTTCGTTGCAGCCGGCGTAGTGGCCGGCGAAGTCGCCGGTCTCGGGTCCATATTTATCAGTGACGAAACGCTTGAGGGCGCGGATGGATACGGCGGAATCGACAGCGCCGCGGCGGCAGGACATCTCGCAGGGCGCTCCGCAGACGCGTCCGCAGATGGATGCGAAAGGGTTGGTGGCGCGCGCGATCGCGTAGGCGCGTTCGTACTGGCCACCGGCAATGGCGGTAACGTAGCCGCAGGCGTCGGTATGCACCGGGCAGGCGTCGCGGCACTTCACCTGCTTCATCCAGTACTCGGTCGCGTCGGGCGGTTGAACCTGGATCATGATGGGTCAGCCCCTTTTTATTCGTGCCCCTTTTTGGCCGCGAAGACGGAAACGCCGATGAAGAAGACGGCCACCAGCGCGGCCACCATGTACATGAATGGTTCGGAGGTGAAGGTGGAAAGATTGAACTGCTTCACCAGCGGGCCGCGTTCGGCATGCCCTGTTTCGCCATAGATGTAGAGGATCAGGTAGGCGACGGCGGAACTGGCGATGAGCACGTAGCAGACGCGCAGAAAGACGGGGACTTCGGTGTCCGGCTTTTCGGTGATCCAGCCGCCGGCGATCTCGTGGACGGCGGTTTTTTGAATCATCGGCTTAACTTCAGTGGCCATGCGGCACCTCATCGTCATCGAATACGTGATATTTGACGTCTTCGGCGTCTTTGCCCCAGTAGCCGCGCTTGAAGCTGCGGATGCAGAAGAAGATGCCGCCTACCAGAAACAGGAAGAACAGAAAGTAGGAAAAGAAGATGCTTGGGTATGTGTAGTCCATGGTTTTAATTCCGTAAGTCATCACTTTTCATAATCGTTATCGGGCCGCCAGTTCTTGGCGCGGCCGAGGCGCTGGAGATAAGCCACCAGCGCTTGAAATTCTTCTTCGTTGTCGACGATCCACGGGAAGGGCGGCATGACGGAGCCGGGCACCAGATCGCGCGGATTTCTGAAATGTGTGCGGTGCCATTGCGTGTCGTACTTGCCGCCGACATGCGAAAGATCGGGGCCCGTGCGCTTGGTGCCGAACATGTGGGGCTGATCGTAAACGAATTCGTCGGGAGTCGAAACCGGCGCATCGACTCCGCGCCAGCCGGAGCGTTTGGTGTCGGCGAGCAGCGTGCGAGTCTGTTGCGTATGGCAATACCAGCAACCTTCGCGGGTGTAGATGGCGAGACCGCGTTTCTCCTGCGCGGTGTAGGGCAGCAGTTTGCCGGTAAGACCTTTTGATGGATCGGAATTCTCGAAGGGCTTGCCCCAACTTTTGTCGATTAAGGGTGGTGCGACGGTAGTCAACGTGCCGCCGACGAAGAAGAGCACCAGCGCCGCGATGACGAAAATCTTGGCATCGAGATCGACGTTCTTAAGCATTTTGCCCCTTCTTTACGCCCTCGGCATTGACGATGGTGGCCATGAAGTTGTAGAGGAACGTGGTGATGCCCGCGAACATCACGACGCCGGAGAAGAAGCGCACAATCCAGATGGGCTTGAGGGCGACCACCGTGTCGATGAACGGAATCGACGGATTGTTCCACTGCCACCCCTGCCAGAAACCGCCCAGCCAGAGGCACACGAAAAACCCGAGTCCGCCGATCATGAAGAACCAGTAACTCCAGTTGGCGAGTGTGTCGGAATAGAGTTTGGTGTTGAAGGCGCGCGGCAGCACGTGGTAGGTTCCGGCGATGGCGAAGAAGCTGAAGCAGCCGAGCAGCGCCATGTGGGCGTGGCCGGGAATCCAATCGGTCTTCGAGACTATGGCGTTCACGGTACGCAGACTGTGCATGGGGCCCTGGAAACAGGTGAGCAGGTAGAAGACTACGCCCGACATCAGGAACTTGAGCGAAACGTTGTTACGCACCTTGTCCCATTGGCCCTTCATAGTGGCGAAGAAGTTGTAGACCACGGTCCAGACTGGGATGAGCAGCATCACGGAGAAGGCGATGGCGATGGTTTGCAACCACTGTGAAATCGGCCCGTGCAGCATGTGGTGGGCGCCGGTCCAGACGTAGACGAAGGCCAGCGACCAGAAGCCGATCATGGACAGGCGATGGCTGTGCAGCGGTGCGTTGCTGGTGCGCGGGATGAAGTAATAGGCGATGCCGAGGCCGATAGGCGTGAAGATCAGGCCTACGGCGTTATGCACGTACATCCAGTTGAGGTTGGCCTGGTTGACGCCGGTGGCGAACATGGTGGCGAAGTTGCCGGTGATGTAGACGAACGGAGTCCAGAGGATGGTGCCCATGATGTACCAAAGCGAGACGTACATCTGCTGGTACTTGCGTGTGCCGATGGTCATCATGATGTTGGTGCCGTACATGACCCAGGCGATGACCACGAGGATGTCGAGCTCAGTCGGTAGTTCGGCGTACTCGAGGCCCTGATTGCGGCCGGCGAGCAGTTCGATGACGGCGCCGAGGATGATCACATTCCACAGCGCAGCCGTGGCGCAGCCCAGCTTTTCGCTCCACAGTTTGACACCGCAGAGGCGGGGCACGATGTAGAAGGTGAGCCCCATATCGCAGGCCAGCAGCCAGCCGAAGAGCATACCGTTGACGTGCAGGGGGCGCAGGCGTCCGTAGGTCAGGATGGAGACTGTGCCCATTAATTCCGGCCACACGAACTTGGCCGCGATGGTTATGGCGACGATGCCGACGATGAAGAAGTAGGAGACGGAGCTGATCAGAAACCACTTGGCGGTGGCATCCGTGTGGATGGTCGGGGTAGAGGTTCTGACTCCGGCGGTTGTTTGCTCGATTACGAGTTGTTCTTCCATTTAATTAGCGATCTCCTGGGGTCAGTGCGGCGATAGTTCTCGACGGCTGCGCGGGGGCGGGCGGCGGATTCAGGCTGCGGATGTAATTCAACAGATCGCTGGCGTCCTTCATCGTCAGGCCGTAATCGACCCATGCGGGCATGGCGGTTCCTTGCACGCCGTAGAGGATGGAACCGAGCGCGCGGTGGTCGATGAGCTTTTCGACGAACCAGCGATTGCGCAGATTGCGCGGGCGCGGCACGATGTCGAGTGAGTTGGCGCCTTTGCCATCGGCCTTGAGTCCGTGGCAGCCGGTGCAGCGCTTGAGGAAAGTAGCTTCGCCGCGCGCGATGGAATCCTTCGTCGACGGCGTGGGATTGGTTTCGGGAATATTGGCGCGCTCTTTGAAGGGCCGGTTCTCTTTCACGAAGGCGGTCTTGACGTAACTGAAGACGGTGTGGATTTGCTCGTCCGTCAGAACTTTGCCCCATGCGGGCATCGAAGTTCCGGCGACGCCATTAGTGATGGAGCGGATGAAGCGATCTTCCGGCTTGCTGTTCATGAAAGACGACTTGGTGAGATCGCGCGGGGCGGGGTCGAGGTAGTAAGCAGTGACGCCCTGACCGTCGCCCTTTTCGCCGTGGCAGCGTGAGCAGAGGGTCTTGAAGGTCTCGGCTCCATCGTTTGAAATCTTTGGCGGTTCCTGACGGCTTTCGAGGTAGGCGGTGAGCGCGGCGAAATCGGTGTCTGTGAAGCGGAAGGCCGGCATATTGGAATCGGGAATGCGCGAGCGCGGGGCGCGGAAATGATCGCGCAGCCAGTCCGGGTCTTTCATGCGGCCCTCGAAGCTGAGGTCGGGCGCAATGCCGCCGTCTTTGTCGCCGAGCTTGTGGCAGGCGGTGCAGGCGCGATCTTCGAAGAGCGCCTTACCTTCGGCAACCTGATCGGGGAGCTTGATAGCCGGTTTATTCAACGCGGCTTCAGGCGTGATGACTTCCTTCGCCGGAGTGATGCGAGCCTCGTAGCGGGCCAGGGAAGTTTCGGCGAAGTTGACGCCGCGCCGGCTCTTGAGGAAGATGACCAGGCACTTCACGTCGTCGTCCGAGAGATTGAATTTCGGCATGAAGGAGGTGGCGAGGTTGGCGCGCGGATCGACCACCGATTCCCACAGATAGTCGATTTTGAATTTGTGTCCGGCCTCGGAGAGCTCGGGTGCGAGCGTGCCTTCGGAGAGGCCTTCGATGCGATGGCAGCCGTAGCAATTGGTCTGGAAGAAGAGCTGGCGGCCACGGTTGACGTGCGGCGTGCCGGCGAAATTCTCGTCGGTGTGGCACTGCGCGCAGTTGGCCTCCATGTACTCTTTGCCCTTCAGGTGCGGGACGAATTCCTTGCGCCAGTTGGCCTGCGTGATGTAGCCGATCAGAGGATCGTTCCAGTGCTCGTCTTCGCCGTGGGCGTAGCCGGCTTCGAGGCCGCGGCCCTGGCCGTCGTGACACACGGTGCAGCCGAAGTCGGTGAATTTGTGGCGGCGCTCCCAACGGCCGTTGCGCTGGAAATCGCCGAGCGCGGCGGAGTAGGGGTGCGTCTTCAGTGGTTCGAAGTGGTCTTTGAAGCGGGGATCGTCGATGGCGAGATGGCAGGTGGTGCAGCGGTCAACGCGGTTGTCGCCGAATTGCGTGACGATGATCTGCTCGATTTTGGGACTGCGGTCGGCCAGTTCCTGACGTTCGGCGTCGTTGCGGGCCTGTGTGCGGGCCTGATCGAAGTAGGTGTTCTGGTTGCGCTCCCAGAGATGGAAGAACTGATCGTAGAAGACGATTCCGCTGACGACCAGGATGACGGCGCTTGCGATGGCGAGGGCCAGTTTCATAGGATCCTCAGAAGGGGCTCACCATACTCCAGTTGGGTCCGCGGAAGAACGTGCCGATGATGATGAAGATCACGTTCAGCAGCGCGAAGGCGATGAACAGCGTGTTGGCGAGGAAGCGCTCTTTGGCGAACCATTTGCCGACGCCCGAGACTTTGCGATCGATGTAAGGGGTGAGCATGAGGAGAGCGACTTCCAGGCCGGGAATGCCCACGCCGCCCCAGAAAGCCGAGTAGCTGACCAGTTCCTGCAGGCCGAGGAAGTACCACGGAGCTTTGGCCGGATTGGGCGGATGCAGGATGTTGACCGGCTCTTCGAGCGGCGCGTTAAACAGCAGCGAGACGACCAGCAGCGCGGCCACGGTGATGACGAAGACGAAGAGCTCGGCGACGAGAAGATTGGGCCAGGCGTAGACGGAATTATCGGGAACGTTGCCGACCTTGGTAAACGGGCCGCGGACGAAACCCATCAATCCGAAGGTCCGTTTCCCCGTGGGGGCACTGGCAACTATTTCCACTCGTAACGGTTGTTGATCCGCACTGAGGTCGGCTTCGGCGGGACGCGAGAGGCCGCCATCCTTGCGAATGCGCCAGAAGTGGATGGCGATGAGGAGGGTAACGAGCGCAGGGAGAACCACCACATGCAGGACGTAAAAACGCAGCAGCGCTTCCTGTCCGACGGCCTTGTCTCCCAGCAGCAGAAACTGAATTTTCGAGCCGATCAGGGGCGCGTACGCGGCGATGGAAGTGCCTACTGTGATGGCCCAGAATGCCAGCTGATCCCAGGGGAGCAGGTAGCCGGTGAAGCTGAGGAACAGGGTCAGCAGGAAGAGCAGACAGCCGATTACCCAGTTGAATTCGCGCGGTTTTTTGTACGAGCCCGTGAGGAAGACGCGCGCCATGTGGAGGAAGACAATCGCCACCATGGCATGCGCGGACCAGCGGTGCAGGTTACGCAGAAAGGTGCCGAAGGCGACGGAGCCGCGAAGATCGAGCATCCGGTCATAGGCCTGCGTGGTGGATGGTACGTAGTAGAACATCAGCAGGATGCCGGTGACGGTGAGGACAACGAAAGTCACGAAGGACATCACGCCGAGGCCGAGGGTATATAGGGGCCGCAGGGTGTTCTTGTGTACCTTGACCGGATGGATGTGGAGAAAGAAATTGGTGACCGAAGTCTGGGAAGCGCCGAGGTCGGAATCGGGCAGGGGGTGGCGGAAGATGGAGTGCCAGACGTTGGGCAGAAACTGGGCGAGTCCTGTGGCGAAGGACTGCTTGGCTTCGACTGTCTCTACCGCCTCCGGTACCGCCGCCTCGGGTTCCTGAACGGATCGGTCGCTCATAGGTCGTAGTAAGTTCCCTGCTTGACGGTATTGTTAGTGTCGACTTCGAGTTCGCCGTTGGGCGCGAGAGTCACCTGATACCAGGCGAGCGATTTGGGCGCCGGTCCGCCGACCACGTTGCCATCCTGGTCATAGCGGGAGCCGTGGCAGGGGCAGGCGAAACCGGTGTCGGAGATACCCACCGTGCATCCCAGATGGGTGCAGATGGTGGAGATTACGGCGAGCTTCGATCCGTCTCGAACCACGCAGACACGGCGCTGATCGAGGGAGACGCGTGCGCCCGAGGGATAGTCGTCGGGATGTCCGATGGAGTAACGGCTGGGCTGGCCGTAGGTGGCGCGCGGCTTGAGGAAGATGAAGTTGGCGAGCGCGCTGATGGCGGCCGATCCGGCGAGAGCGGCTCCGGTGAACCAGGTGAGGAGGCTGCGCCGGGAAGTGGGGGCTTTACTTTGGTTGTTGGGATCGCTCATTTACTGTGGCTCCGGGTTTGGCGTCTACGATCTCTTCGAGATCGGACCAGAACACGTGGAATTTGGCATCTTCCATGTCGTGGAAGTAGTCTTTCTTCACGGCGAACGCGAAGAGGCAGGCTCCGCCGAGGGCCATCAGGAGACTGCCGGCAAGCGCAATCCAGGTGAGATCGAGTCCCATTCCGTGAAGCGCAAGTCTGGCAGGATGAGCGCCAAAAGGTAAGTGATTGAAATATCGAGGGCTTTTATTAGGTGGGGTGGAGCGGATTGCGCGGCATCGCGTCCCGTGTGCGTTATATCACGCACACGGGCTGGGCGACGCCTATAAGAGGCGGAAGTTCACTTCGATCTGGGCCCGTACGTTGACCGCCTGTCCGCCTTTCATGCCGGGTTTGAACTTCCACTTCTGAACTGCCTCGATGGCTTTTTCGTCGAGGCCCATGCCGAGGCTCTTGAGCACGTGGATGTCGCGGGCGTGGCCTTCCTGATCGACGACAACAGACAGCAGGACAGTCCCGCTGTACTTGGCCTTGCGCGCTTCTTCCGAGTATTCCGGATCGACCTTAACGATCACGGATGGAGCGCTCACTCCGCCACCCACGCGGAATACGCCGCCGCCGATGCCGCCACCGGCGCCTGGACCAAAGCCGCGGTCGGTGCCGGATCCGACTCCGCCTCCGCTGCCGCTGCCCATGCCGCCGCCCGAGCCGTTGTCGTTCGATCCATTCATCAGCTTGGCCAGTGGATCGCCCCAGTTATTGAGCGTGGATTGCGGGAGCGGCGTATCGGGCGGCGCAATGATGGAGGGGTCCATCGCCAGCTTGGGCGTATGGTCGACAATTTGCGGCGGTACGAATTGCTTCATCGACGGCTTGGGAAGCTGCCCCTTCGATACTGGCAGTGCTTCACGCGCGCCTCCGCCCCCTCCCCCTTGCATGGCGTTCTTCGGCTTCACTTCGGGCACGAAGGGCTTGAGATTGGGGTCGATCATGGTGAAGTTTTGCCGGATCGCCTTCTGCATGGTGGGGCTGGTAAAGCCGAACATCAGCAGCGAGAAGACTGCCGCGTGGATCCCCATCGACACCCAGCGCGAGCGCGGATCCCTGGCATAGAGCCCCCAAATGGTCTTGACTGCGACAGGGCGCGAGGTGACCTCGAGCGGCGGCAGTTTCTCCGGCCGGATCAGTTCCCCGAGGCTGCGGTAGAGCGAGATGTACCACGGGATCTCGACGGCGGCGGGGGCGAGGAGGCGGGCCAGATGATCCGGGGCTTCGATTTTGTTGTCCTCGATTCTGTGGTGGACGCGCGCGAAGGCAGTGTGGACGTCCACCGGCATTGCATCCGCCGGCGACGCGAGTTCCGCGAGCCACGCATTCACACGCTGGTGAGTCGCCACTACATGATCAAATTCGACCCGGCATCGGGCGCAGGAAACCAGATGCCCTTCGACCATCTGGCGGAGCGGGGATGGCCCGGACTCTTCGAGGTACCCCTGCACGTCGGATTCGCTTAAGCACGCCGTTATCATTCTGCCCTCCCATCCGATCTCCCAAAAAGACCGGTATATTCCTTTTCGAACTGCGCTTTGGCTCTGGAAATCAGCATGTAGAGAGAGTCGAGTCTGACTCCCACGACGGCGGCGATTTCCTTACTGGTGAAGCCGCTGCTGCCCATCAGAAGCACCTGGCCGTGGATCGGTTTGAGGCGCGCAATCACGGTGCGCACCCGTTCGCGCTGCTCCTCGGCCAGCATTTCGTAGAGCGGATTGCCCGGCGTTTCGTGCGCCAGGGCTTCGCGGTGCGCCTGCTCCTCGCGCCGCACGCGCCGTGAGTTGGAACGCATGGCGTCGAGCCCCAGGTTTATGGCAGTGCGGTACAGCCATCCGGCGGGATTCTCATCCGACTGGTGCTGACTGCGGTGCTGGTGCAATTTGTAGAAAGCGTCCGCCGCCAGTTCTTCAGCCTGGCCGGAATTCCCCACCAGCCGCAGCAGGGTTTTCACCAGCCGTGGATAATGTTCGAAAAACAGCTCTTCGAATTGGTGGCCGGGGGCTGAGGGCGGACCGGCGCTCAGAAGCACTGCCTCGCAAGTTTGCTGCACATTTATTAAACGTCGCGCGAGGGAAAATCCTAACGAAATTTTCGAGGCGAGAAATCGTATGTGTAAATATGGGAGCGAACTGAGATGGGCAGACAGGCGGCTATCGTGATTTACGGAGTGGCGATGGCAGCCGTCATAGCAGGTGTAGACTTCGCGTTCTTCAGAAACCGATTCTGGGAGCGGCTGGCGGTTAATATTGGCATTGTCCTGGTGTTCGGAGCTTTCTACTTCAGATTCCTCAGGCGTCCACGAGCAGGAGAAGACGACGAGGTGATCCGTCTGATTTCGGCCCGAAAGGCGGACCGCAGCGCGATATTGACCTGATTTCAGATCGATTGAAGAGGTTGAAGGAGATGTTGCGATGAAAAGCGAAGAACTCGAAGTAGTGCGCGGAAGCGGCAACGTTTTTCGCGATCTCGGATACGAGAATGCCGACGTCGAACAACTCAAGGCGGTGCTCGCATCCGAAATCATCCAGACCCTGGACCGGGAAGGCTTGAGCGTGCGCGCCGCCCATAGCCGCACCGGGATCGGGCGGCCGACTTCTCGCGCATTCGTCACGCGGATCTCGGGCGTTTCACCGTGGATCGCCTGATATCGATCATCAATCGGCTTGGTTCGCGGGTTCAAGTGAAGGTTAGGATCTATCCCATCAAGCCCACTGACGCACGAGTGCCGGCATAGGCCGATTACTCAATCCCGAAGAGCGGCGCGTACTTATCTGGCAGGCGCACGGGGCGCATGTCGCGGCTCAGGAAAATGTGCTTCGTATAACCGGTCGCGACCTTCCGTCCCTCGCAACGCATCTCGTATTCGAACGTCACGAAACGGCGATTGGCATCGGCGATCCTTGCCGTAACAGCAATTTCTTCGTCGTACTTTGCCGCCGCCAGGTAGCGGACGTTGGCCTCGGTGACCGCCAGCAGAATGCCGTCGCCGCTTTCCATATCGCGGTAGCGAAATCCGTGGTGTTTACAGAGTTCGGTGCGGGCGACTTCCATCCAGATCAGATAATTGGCATGGTAAACGACGCCCATCTGGTCGGTCTCGGCGTAGCGGACGCGAATGTGCGTGGTGTGGTCGGTCACGGATTTCGATTGTAGCGGGTCTGTTAAGCTGCCAGTAGCTTGCAAATCAAAGTGCTTTTTTTCGGTCTTCTGAAGGACGTCTGCGGACGGACGGAAGACCGTCTCGAACTTCCCGCCGGCGCCAGTATTCGGGCGGTTTTCGATCATTATGCCGCTCAATTTCCGCAGCTCGGGGGGATGGCGCGCAGCATTGTGATGGCGCGTAATCACGAGTTCGCCGGTCCGGCCGATGTTCTCGCCGAGGGGGATGAGGTGGCGCTTTTGCCGCCGGTGAGCGGCGGTGCGCCGTTGCACGAGATTGCCGATGCGGAGGGACACTTCTTTGTCCTGACGCGCGATCCCATCGATCCGAGGACGGCCGAAACGCGTTTGCTGCAGGGATTAGACGGCGCCGTTGTAACTTTCCAGGGTGTGGTCCGTAACAATACCAGAGGGCGTGAGACTTTGCGCCTCGAATACGAATGCTACGAACAGATGGCGATTCGCCAGATGGCGGAGATCGGGCGCGAGATTGCGCGGCAGTTTGCGATCAGCCGCATCGCTATGCTGCATCGTCTGGGCACCATGGAGATCGGCGAGGCGAGCGTAGTGGTGATTGCCACGGCTCCGCATCGGCGCCCCGCTTTCGATGCGGCGCTCGAGGGGATCAACCGGCTCAAGCGTACGGTGCCTATATGGAAGAAGGAGTTCTTTGCCGACGGAGAGGTTTGGGTGGAAGGTGAGTGGGACCAGAATGCTCCACGGATTTCGGGTGAGTAAGGTGGGGCAGATTTCCGATCTGTCCATCTGTCTGCTTGCCGCCCTGTCGGTCCTGCCTCTGGCTGCCCAGCAGGACCCCACTATCCGGGTCGACGTACAACTAGTCCGTATTCTCGCCACCGTAAAGGATCCCAACGGCGCGCTGGTCGGATCGCTTGAAAAATCCGACTTCGCAGTGCGCGATAACGGCGCTCTGCAACAGATCTCCGTGTTCGAGCGCCAGACCGATCAGCCGCTTTCCGTCGCGGTCATGATCGATAACAGCGGGTCTACGGCGAAGGATCTGAAATTCGAAGCCGACTCCGTCATGCGCTTTGTGCGGGCGCTGTTCCGCGAAGGCAATCCGGACGATTCGGCGGCGCTGTTCAGCTTCAACTGGGAGATTGTGAAGCAGACCGGCTACACACGCAGCCTGCCGATCTTCGAACGCAAGGTGCGCGCACTGCACGGTGAGGCGGGAACTTCGCTCTATGACGCAATTCTGCTGGCCTCGCGCGATATCGAGGGCCGGCAGGGCCGCAAGGTCCTCGTCATCGTGACCGACGGCGGGGATACCACCAGCCACACCGATTTCAACCGCGCAATCGAAGCCGCGCAACTGGCGGACGCGGTGATTTACCCGATCCTGGTGGTTCCCATCACCAACGACGCGGGCCGCAATACGGGCGGCGAGAACGCCCTAACCACCATGTCGCTGCGCACCGGGGGGCGCGTGTTTCAGCCCACGCTCGGCGCCGAGCTCGACAATGCCTTCGACCAGATTCTGCGCGATCTGCGCACGCAATATCTGATCGCCTATTATCCGAAAGAAGTTCCGCTCACGAAGGACCGCTTCCATCAACTGCAGGTGTCCGTTCGCGATCCCGCATTACGTGTAACTGCGCGCAGTGGATACTATGGAGAGGCCGAGCAAAGCGCGGGATCTTCCGGACCTGTGGGCGATACCAACGATGAAACGATGCGGCCGCGCAAGCCCGTCGCGGCAAATAAACCGAAAGGTCAATAAAAAATCGTAGTGGCGGAATCCAGGTCAAAAAGCGCACGCCCGGCCGAGCAGACATTCGAGGAGATCAGGTATCTGAAACATCTCATCGAGAAGAAGGTCCCGGTGCGCGTCAAGCTGAGCGATAACGAAGTGGTGGAGGGGGTGGTCGAATACTACGACCAGCGCTTCATCAGGATCACGCGTACGGACGCGCCGAATCTGTTCATCTTCAAGCACGACATTAAGTACCTCTACGAGGTCGCGTAGACATCCGCATGGCGTCGTTTGTGGAAGCCGCGGCGGAGATCGCGCATGAGGCCGGCTCGCTGCTCCGGCATTACTTCGAGCGCCGCGTCGCCTTCGAGATGAAGGGCGATTACGATCTGGTCACGGAAGCCGATCGCGCGTCCGAGAAACTGGTGGTCGAGAGGCTCTCGAAGCAGTTCCCGCTGCATGGAATCGTGGCTGAAGAAGGCGGCGGGCATGACAGTCCATCGGAATACCGCTGGTACGTGGATCCTCTCGACGGCACCACCAACTTCGCCCATAGCTATCCGGTATGGAACGTAACCCTGGGGCTCGAGAAGGCGGGGGAGTTGATCGCCGGCGTAGTATTCGACCCCAACCGGGATGAGTTGTTTACGGCTGAGCGCGGCGCGGGCGCATTCCTGAACGGGCGGCGCATTCATGTATCGGGGGCCGCCCGGGTAGCCGATTCGCTGCTGAGCACGGGCTTTCCAAACCACAACCGGGCCACCAATCCGAATATTCACTTCTTCCATGAACTGGCGATGTCGGCGCATGGGGTGCGGCGCGGTGGATCGGCCGCGATCGATCTGGCGTATGTGGCCGCGGGGAGGCTCGATGGCTTCTGGGAAATCGGCCTGAGCCCGTGGGATATGGCAGCGGGGATTCTTCTGGTGGAGGAAGCCGGGGGTGTTTGTACGGATATGCGGGGCACGGGGCACCATCTGAAATCGCCGCACATTCTGGCTGACAACGGTGCGATTCATAACGAACTGGTGAGCCTGTTCGGTGCGATCTGGCTGGGCCGGTTTCCGCACGCTATGCCGCCCGTCGCCTGACAGGATGCAGAGCAAATCTTTTACGCCACTTGAAACGATCCGCCGGACCACGGCACTGAGTGAACGAAGACGTGTTCAGCTAGCGCGTCGACAAGGTTTGGCGCGGTAGGGAAGGGACACATGCTCTACCTTCCGCGTCACGGGGGCGCTCGGAGGTGCCTCCGGCCCTAATTAGCAATGGAGGTAGAAAAGGGAGTCGCGGAGGCGGCTCCCTTTTCGCAGGGGCAGCCGTTCTCCACTGGTAAAACTACTTCTTTTCCGCTTCGTTCTCGCCGTCCTTTAAGCCGGACTTGAAGTTGCGAATGCCTTCCGCCAGGCCTTTACCGAGCTCGGGCAGCTTGGTAGGGCCGAAAAAGAAAAGGGCAACGCCGACGATAATCAGCAGATGCACCGGTTGGAACAAACCTTCAATCATGTCTTTATCCTATACCCTAAGCACCACTCCCTACGGCCGGCACCCCTGAAGGGGATGGCCGGGTCGTGGCTCGGTAACACCTATCTGGACGCCGGGCGCGGGTGGAATGTTACGAATCCCTCAACCAGTCCTCGGCATGCTTCTCCAGAGCGATACGCACCAGCTGGCTGCGCGTACGCACGCCGGTTTTATCGAAAAGTTGCTGCAGCACAGCTTTGACGGAGCTCTCGGAAATCTGCAGGCGTCCGCCAATTTCTTTATTCGTCAATCCTTCAAACACCGATTTCAGAACGGCGCGTTCCCGTTCCGTAAGAGAATCGGCGGTTTGTTGTTCCCCCGATTTACCGGTAGCGCCAGAAACCAGTGACTGTACGGCGCGGGAATCGAGCCACATTTCGCCGCCCGCCACTTTGTGAATCGCCTCGACCAGTTGCCAGGGAGGGCTGTGCTTGAGGAACACGCCCGCCGAGCCGCTTTCGAACGCACGCAGGGTGCCGGTGTCGCTCATGCCGGCGGTGACCATGAGAATGCGTCCGGTGAATCCCTGGCGCTTCGCTTCGTCGAGAAACACCGTGCCCTGTTCCTCGCCCAGATCATAGTCGAGCAGCACCACGTCGACGGTGTGCCTGTCGAGCGCGGCCAACGCGTCCTCGACATTGGCGCAGGTAGCCGCAATACGGAAATCAGGCTCGGCTTCGAGCAGCCGACTGAGGCTCTCGCGGAATAAGCTGTGATCGTCCACGAGCAGAATCCGGATCTGCGGCTTCATAGTTGTCTTTGCCCGCGGGCACGGGCGCTAGTTCCACTATAAAGCTGGACCCATCCGGCTCCGGCTCATACCTCAATTCTCCGCGGAAGGAGCGCATAAACGCACGCGAAAGATAGAGCCCCAATCCTGTGGCCTGCGCCTCCTGCTGGAAGGGATGGAACAGGCGATCCGGATGAGTCACTCCGCAGCCGGTATCGCGAAAGCGTACCGAGACGCGCTTGCGCTCGACCGAGGTGCCGATGGCCAGTTCGCGCCGGACGCGTCCCCGCATGGCCCGTTCGCTGTTGCGCGTAAGATTCAGAAAAACCTGCATCAGGCTCTGGCGGTCCGCCCAGACGGCGGGCAGCGTGGGGTCGATGGCCAGGTGAAGTTTGACCCCCTCCTCGGCCAGCGAAGATTCGACCACGATGCGCAGTTCTTCGAGCAGCGAGGCCAGATCCACAGTAGTGGCCTGATCGGTAGTATTTCGCAACTCCATCGACGCGATCTTTTCAAGGGCCACGATTAAACTGCCCAGCGCTTCAAAATCCTTGTTACCAATCAAAGTTGCTTCGTGCGCCGAACTACGCGACAGATTGGCGTGGGCCATGGCGATGGCGCCGCAGACATTGCGAATCTCGTGCGAAACCGCGCCTACCAGGATACGCGATCCCGTCAGTAATTGATTCAGACTCAGTTCTTCGCGGTTGCGCAGATCTTCCGATACGTCCACGACCATGGCGGCGAGACGTGGACCGGCGCTGGTACGATAAGTCGAGAACCAGATGTCGGCCAAAAACACTTCTCCGCTACAGCGATGTCCGCGACATTGCATGGCGGTGCGAAACGGCGCGTGATTTTCGTCCGGCGCGGGAACGTTCAGCAGCGAGGGCAGAAACTCGTGGATGGACCTGCCGGGAAGCATACCCGGCTGAACGGCGAAGAGCCGATGCGCGGCTTCGTTGGCCAGCAGAACGCGGCCATCCGAAGTAGCGGTGAAGACGGCGGCGGGGCTGCTTTCGATCAAAATCTTCAACTGCTCTTCGGCTTCTTTGCGCGCCTGGGCTTCCCGTTCGATCCCCTCCAGATGCAACTGCGCGAGATGCCGGCTGCGGCCTACCTCATAGACGAACAGTCCCATACAAAGGAACGCAGCGAAGATCAGAATGTCGCGCGGAATGCTGCCTGGAAAGAACCAATCGTAATCGTCGAAAAGCTCGGTGAGAACGGTGCAGGTGAAGGCCGAGAGCGCGATCTGCCAGCGGTTCAGAACGCTGCCCGCGAGCAGCATGGGGAAGAGGTAGAGAAAGCCCAGTTGCACGTCCCCGTTAATACGAGAATCCGTCGCCGCGATTACTACAGTCATGGCAACGGCGCGCAGCAATACGGCTTTCGGCGTTCCGCGGATCAGAAAAGACAGCATGAAGCGGTTATTGCGGGCCCGGGTGGCGGGCACCGCACTATACGTCATCATTCTATGTTCGCAGAGCAAGCGTTTAGGCCAAAAGGGCCGAAAGATTCCACGTCTGTCCGACAGATAATTCAATAGATCGAAAGATAGTCGGGCAAAGTGCATACGGGCAGCTACATTGAGAATTGGCTTTCGAAATGTCTCAGGTTGCCTATCGATCCTCCCTGGGCCGGCTATGCCTTGCAACTCTCCTCGCGGGTTGTTTTGCGCGTGCAGCCGACGCGCAAACCTACACCTGGCAAGAGCTTCGACAGAAATTCGAAAGAACCAATCCGACCCTGCTCGCCGGGGAGGACAGTATCGCGGAATCCAAAGCGCAGGAGATCACAGCGTTTCTGCGCCCCAATCCGGATTTCTCCCTGTCCGTAGATGGCACTCAGCTGGCGAGTTACAACGGCGTCTACCGTCCTTTCGCCGGCACACAGTATGCGCCTGGCATCAGTTACCTGCACGAGCGCCAGAACAAGCGCGAACTGCGCCTCGAGAGTGCGAAGAAAGGCACGTCCATCGCCGAATCGCAGCAGGAAGATCTGAAGCGCAACCTTTTGTTTAATCTGCGCGCCGCCTTCGTCAATGCCCTGCAGGCGAAAGCGGTGCTGGGTGTGGCCGAGGAAAACCTGAAGTACTACGATCATGTGCTCGAAGTCAGCCAGGATCGTCTGAAGGCTGGCGATATCGCGAAGATCGATATGATGCGGCTCGATCTGCAGCGTGTTCAATATGAATCCGACATTCAGACCGCCCTGGTGAATGTACGCACCGCCAAAATCCAGTTGCTGGAGTTGCTGAACGATCGTACGCCCATCGACAAGTTCGATGTCACCGGGCCATTCGATTTCAACGATGTCACCCTTTCGCTCGACGAGATTCACCACGCCGCACTCGACGCGCGCCCGGACCTGAGAGCCGCTATTCAATCCGTCGACAAAGCAAAGACGGACCATCAACTGGCGGTTTCCAATGGTTCCACCGATCCGACCTGGAGCTTGTGGATCACGCACAACCCTTCGTTTAACAATCCGTTCGATAACAACACCATCGGCGCCAGTGTCGATATTCCGCTGCGGCTCTTCGACCGCAATCAGGGCGAGAAAGAACGAACGGAGATCGATATCCGGCGCAATCAGAGATTGCAGGACGCAGCCACTGCGCAGGTTTACAGCGACGTGGATTCCGCGTGGTCCACCGTCCAAAGCAATGTGGCGCTGCTGCGCCCGTACAAGGCCAGGTACCTCGAAGAAGCCGCCAGTGTGCGCGAGATCATGACATTCTCCTATCAGCGCGGCGGCGCGTCGCTGCTGGATTTTCTGGGCGCCGAGAGCGATTACAGGGCCGTGCGGCTTAACTACATCAACCTGGTTGGCGCCTATCTGACCGCCGCCAGCCAGCTGAATCTTGCGGTCGGACGCGAAGTGATAACTCAATGAGCCGGACCAATTACATCCCCATAGCCCTTTCGATCGCCGCCGCGCTGTTGCTCGCGGGCTGCGAAAAAGTAGTTAAGGCCGACCCGGCAAAGGAAGCCCCTCCGACGGCGCCGCAGGTCGTTCCCGCGGGCAACTCGAGCGTGGTCACTGTCGACAAGCCCGAGCAATACGCCGTGGTGACCGCCGGCAAGTACGAGGCTGCGCCCGAACTGAATGTCACCGGGACGGTAACGCCCGACGTGTCGCGCAACATTCCGGTGATCACGATCGCTTCCGGCCGTGTGCTCGAGATCCACGCCAAGCTCGGCGATACCGTGACCAAAGGCCAGTTGCTGATGCGTGTGCAGAGCGCGGATATATCGAGCGCCTTCTCGGATTACCGTCAGGCCGTGGTCGATGAGATCCTGGCGCGCGCGCAACTGGAACGCGCCAAAATTCTGCTCGAAAAAGGCGCCATGGCGCAGAAGGACTATGAAGTCGCCGTCGATACCGAAGACAAGGCCAAGGTAACTGTCGAAACCACTGAGGCGCACCTGCAGGTACTCGGTGTCGATAAAGACCACGTGAGCACCATCGTCGATGTGGTGGCGCCGGTGTCGGGCGTGATTACGGATCAGCAGGTGACGCAGGCCGCCGGTGTGCAGGGACTCGCCTCGCCCAATCCTTTTACCATCTCCGACCTTTCGCACGTTTGGGTGCTGTGCGACGTTTTTGAAAACGATCTCAAGAGCGTCAGGCTGGGGCAGTTCGCCGATGTCCGGCTGAATGCTTATCCGGATCAGGTTTTCCGCGCCAGGATCAGCAATATCGGGCCCATTCTCGACCCCACCATCCGTACCGCCAAGGTGCGTCTGGAAGTGGAGAACTCCGGGCTGATGCGCATCGGCATGTTCGTTACCGCGACCTTCCACGGCAGCGAAGTGAAAACACATGCCCTGGTTCCCGCCACCGCTATTCTGCATCTGCACGATCGCGATTGGGTCTATGCGCCCGGCGGCGGAAAGTCGTTCCGGCGCGTGGAAGTGGTGGGCGGCATCACGCTGCCACAGAATATGCAGGAAGTCACCGGCATCAATCCCGGCGACCAGGTAGTGAAGGACGCGCTGGTACTTGAAAACTCGGTGGAGCAATAACCGGATATGATTCGCGGGTTAGTCGATTTCGCGCTCAACAACCGGATTCTGGTAGTCGCCTTCGCGGTGTTGCTGTTTATCTGGGGTGGAATTTCGTTCCATCAGCTGCCTGTCGAAGCCTACCCGGACGTGGCTAATAACTACGTCGAAGTCATCACCCAGTGGCCGGGCATCTCGGCCGAGCAGATAGAGCAGCAGGTGACCATCCCGCTCGAAATCGTCATGAACGGGATCCCACACCTGACGGCTCTGCGTTCGTTCTCGCTGTTCGGTCTTTCCGATCTGAAGATGACCTTCGATGACGAAGCGGCCAACGACTGGAATCGCGAGAAGGTTCTGGAACGCCTCGCCCAGGTGACGCTCCCCAACGGAGTGCAACCGCAGATGGGAACCGACTGGAGCCCGGTCGGCCAGATTTATTTCTTCACTCTTAAGAGCACTAATCCACGCTACGACGTCATGGAGCTGAAGTCGCTCGAAGACTGGGTGGTCGAGAAATCTTTCAAGTCCGTGCCGAACGTGGTCGATGTCGCCAGTTTCGGCGGCCCCACGCGCGAATATCAGGTGCGTATCGACCCCACCAAGCTGATCTCCTACGGTCTGAGCATTGCTCAGGTCGAGCAGCAACTCACTAATAACAACACCAACGCCGGCGGCAGTTTTATCGAATCCGGGCTGCAGCAGATCGACATCCGGGAAGTCGGTCTCGTCAGGAACGTCCACGACATCGAAAACACCGTGCTGAACACCAAGACCGGAACCGCTCTAAAGGTCAAGGACATCGCGGTGGTCCAGCAGGGCCCCAAGATTCGTCTGGGCCAGTTCGCTCGCGCACGTCATCTGGCCAACGGAAAAATCGTCGACGACGATGACGTTGTTTCCGGCATCGTGCTGCTTCGCAAGGGCGCCGATTCGGATTCCGTGCTGGAAGGAATCCACGCCAAAGTTGAGGAGCTGAACAACGGCATTCTGCCCCACGGCGTCAAAGTGGTCCCGTTTCTCGACCGCAGCGACCTGGTGCATTACACCACCCACACCGTACTCCATAACCTGACGGAAGGCATCATCCTGGTGGTGGTGATTCTGTTCCTGTTCCTCGGCAATGTGCGCGGCGCGATTATCGTCGCGCTCACCATCCCCTTCTCGCTCCTGTTCGCGGCTACGTGTCTGCAGCTCAAGGGAATTCCCGCCAACCTGCTTTCGCTGGGCGCGCTCGACTTCGGCATGGTGGTGGACGGCGCGGTGGTCATGGTGGAAAACATCGTGCGCCATCTGTCCCGCCACTCCGAGACGGACAAGCGAACACCCATGGAGAAGATTCGCGAGGCGGCGCATGAAGTCCAGCGGCCCGTGTTCTACGCCATCGGCATCATCGTCACCGCGTATCTGCCCATCTTCACGCTGCAGCAGGTGGAAGGCCGGTTGTTCAAGCCTATGGCCTGGACAGTGGCGTTCGCACTGCTCGGCGCGCTGATGTTCTCCATGCTGCTGGCGCCGGTGCTTTCGAGTCTCTTCTTTCGTAGAGGCACGAAGGAATGGCACAACCCAGTGATGATCTTCCTGACGAAGATGTATCGGGCGTCCCTGACCCGGGCCATCCACTGGCGCTGGCTCACACTGGGCGTGGCGCTCTCCGGTTTCGCCCTGACCGTTTATCTGATCACCGGCGTGCTCGGCTCCGAGTTTCTGCCCCACCTCGACGAAGGAGCTATCTGGGTACGCGGCATCATGGCGCCCAGCACGGGCCAGACTGAAGGCACCAGGGTAGCGAACGAGGCGCGGGCTGTTTTGTGCAACTTTCCCGAAGTGCCCCAATGCACCAGCCAGGTCGGCCGGCCGGACGACGGGACGGATACCACGGGCTTCTTCAATGCCGAGTTCTTCGTCGATCTGAAACCCAAGGAAGAATGGCGCCCGGTCTTCCATCAGGATAAAGACGAACTGATCTCCGCCATGAATCGCGAGCTCGAGAAGATTCCCGGTGTGACATGGGGATTCTCCCAGCCCATCTCCGACAACATGGAAGAGGCCGTCTCCGGAGTCAAGGGAGAGCTGGCCATCAAGGTTTTCGGCACGGATTTGAGAGAGCTCGAAGGCAAGGCCGACGAGATCATGTCGATCATGCGCGGCATCAAGGGGATCGAGGATCTGGGATTGTTCCGCGTAATCGGGCAGCCGAATCTGAACCTGACCGTCAACCGCGATAAGGCCGCCCGCTACCAGATCAACGTGGCCGATGTGCAGGATGCCGTGCAGACTGCCATCGGCGGCAACGCACTCACGCAGGTTCTGCAGGACGAGCAGCGTTACGATCTGGTGCTGCGCTATCTGCCCCAGTTCCGCGACCGCAGGGAGGCCATCGATAACATCCGGCTTGTCTCGCCCTCGGGTGAGCGCGTGTCGCTGGCGCAGCTCTGCGATATTCAACTGCTCGACGGCGCTTCGGAAGTCTATCGCGAGTCGAACCAGCGCTATGTGGCGATCAAGTACAGCGTACGCGGCCGCGATCTGGGCGGCGCGGTTGGAGAGGCCATCGAGAAAGTCGGTAAGCAGGTAAAACTGCCCACGGGTTACCACATCGACTGGGCGGGCGAATACAAATCGCAGCAACGCGCCGCCCGGCGCCTGGCTATCATTATCCCGCTGACTCTGTTGCTGATCTTCCTGATTCTCTACTCGATGTTCAAGTCGATGAAATGGGCCTCGCTGATTCTGATGAATGTGGCCATGGCGCCGGTCGGGGGAGCTTTAGCGCTGTTCTTCACCGGCACCAACCTGAGCGTCTCTTCCGGCGTCGGATTCCTCGCGCTGTTCGGCGTCTCCGTGCAGGTGGGAGTCATCATGGTCGAGTACATCAATCAGCTTCGCGTCCGCGGGCATACGGTATTCGATGCGGCCGTGGAAGGCGCGGTGCTGAGGCTGCGTCCCATCATGATGACCATGCTTGTGGCCATGCTCGGCCTGCTTCCCGCCGCCACCTCGCACGGCATCGGCTCAGATTCGCAGCGTCCGTTCGCCATCGTGATCGTGGGCGGTCTGATGGCGGCTCTGCTGATGAGTATCTTCCTGCTGCCCACGATGTATGTGTGGATCGCCGCCGAAGGCGACATATTGCCTGAACCCGAAGGCGAGTTCGAGTAAATCCTTTAAATTAAACATTAACGGCATGATACGCACATCGTTGACAAGAGAGGCGGTCTGGGCACTTATAGAGGAGGTCGGGATCGTGCCCGCGATTCGCGTCCCGACTGCCGCCGACGCCCTGTTTGGAGCGGCCGCGATTTTTCGGGGCGGCATCCGGGTTATTGAACTCACCATGACCGTGCCGGGCGCCATCGGCGTGATCAAAGAATTGCGGCGCACTCATCCGGAAATGGTCATCGGCGCTGGAACAGTACTTACCATAGAAACCGCCGAAGCCTGTCTCGACGCGGGGGCGGAGTTTATCACCAGCCCTGGGTTGGATCTCGATATCGTCGAATTCGCCGTCAGACGCAATGTAGTGGTGATCCCCGGTGTTCTCACCCCTACAGAAGTCATGCTGTCCAGAAAGGCCGGCGCCGACTTCGTCAAAGTTTTCCCCTGCGCTTCAGTGGGCGGACCCAGTTATATCCACGCCCTTAAAGCGCCGTTTCCTGACGTGCGCATGATTGCCTCCGGCGGCGTGAATCAGCAAACTGCGGGGGACTTCATTCGCGCCGGGGCTATTGCGTTGGGTATTCGGGAAGAATTGATTCCGGCCGAGGCCATCGAGGGCCGCGATCTGGATTGGATTCGCGAGTTGACGCACCGCTTCCAGGCTATCGTGAAGCGAGCCCGCAACGCCATGCCTAAGCACTGATGTAGGATAGGCCCTTTGGCCTGTCCATCTCGCTTAGCGCTTACGCCCGTCTCGCCGTGATCCCAGATGGCAGATCTCAACCGCTACAAACTGAAGCACCGCAAGACCCGCAAAGGCCCATGAGAGCGGGAAACCGGTATGTTCTAAACGGTAACCGATCTGGGTGTTGCCAGCGAATACAAGGGCAAGGCATGCCAGCGTCATCAGGACGCCAGTCCAGAAAAAACCAGCGCGATAAACAGCATGCCAGTCGCGCTCAGTGGTGGGCATAAAAAACTCCTCAGGGGCAAACATGGCCCGCTGACATAACTTTACGCCCAGTTTGTTTATCTGGTCAATAGAAATTTTGAATTACCACTACACGCACCACATAAGTCGATGATTCTTCACACTGAGAGGGCGGTCGTGCCGACAAGTTCGACTGCGTCGGTCTGATCCTGCACCAAGCGAACTCGCTCCCGGCGGCGCATTTCCGCGCGCAGCAAGGCGGAAAACCGGCGGCGGCGGAGCTCGTCGTCACCAAAGCAGTAGCCGAAGTTGGCGGAAAAGCCCAGGAAGTTGTAGGCTCGTTCGGCCCTGCCGATCCGAGAGGTGGGAAACCACGCCGCGAAAGGACGGGTTTGCGCCAGGTCCTGCTTGCGCGCGACCCAGTAGTGATCGCGATTGCAGTCGCGGCCTTGATGGAGATGTTCGCTGTAAGTCACGCCCATGAGACACCCGCAGGGGTTACGGAAGGTCATTTTGCCATCCGCGTTAAAGGCGGTTACCCCCGCCAATTTCTCATCGGAGAAGTTCGCCCGAACCCACTCGCGAACCACCTGTTTCGACTTTCGCAACTCCTTTTGGTAATTCATATTGTCCTTCCGGGGTACGGCAAATGTCCCTGTTTCGATGCTAGTCCTTTTCGCGGACTGCGGGTAGAAGGCTGGGATCGCCGCACGGACGAAACCGCCCAGACCGGGCCCATGTCTGCTCCACAACTAATGCGTGGCCGCGGAAGACATCTTTATTTCAGGCATGCGGACCGTCTCGCCCGGATGCACCGTCACCTGAGGAACCGTATAGTCCCGATAACCCTTCATTTTGACGACAATCGAATAACGCCCGGGCGGAGCGTCGACAAACTCATAGAAACCCTGTTTATCGGCGCCCGTTGTGCGGCGGTGGGATTCAGGATCGACGCTGTCCGTATTGGTTGCCGTCAGAGCCGCGTACGCGACAGGCGCCTCATGTTGATTCTTAACCGAGCCCTGAATTTGCCCGACCAGCGGCTGCTGGCTGTCGACGGCAAATGGACATCCCAGCAGTGAAAAGGCGATGAGCAAGGCGTTCGTTCTCATGGGAATCTCTCCGCTTCGGAATGGACGTTCTGCATCTGGAGTTCCCAACTCGGCCAGCCAAGGCAGGAAGGCCACGCCAC
The DNA here is from genome assembly GCA_963719785.1 of Terriglobia bacterium. Lineage (GTDB taxonomy): Bacteria > Acidobacteriota > Terriglobia > Bryobacterales > Bryobacteraceae > BOG-234. The sequence continues at coordinate 696,735 of CAVRCX010000004.1, read as the reverse complement.
CATTATGGGCGTTACAATGAACCTGATGAGAAAGCGCGTTCTCCTTCTCGCGGTGGCCGGGCTCTCGATGGCCGCGGATGCTCCGAAAACCTTCACCGGGATCGTCGGCGACGACATGTGCGAGGGCGACCACAAGACCATGGGCGGAACCGATGCTGCCAGGTGCACCGCCGAATGCATCCAGTCGATGAAGGCGAAGTATGCTCTGTGGGTCGGCAAAGACGTCTACGTTCTGAGCGACCAGACAACGCCTGCCAAATACGCGGGGAAGAAGGTCACCGTCACCGGTACTGTCACCCTGCCGACAGGCAAAGAGACCGACAAAACGCTTCAGGTAACGTCGATCAAACCGGCGAAATAATGACGGATAACCCGCTGAAACGAACGCCTCTTAATGAGGTTCACCGTGCTGCCGGCGCCAGGATGGTCGATTTCGGCGGCTGGGATATGCCGGTGCAATACTCCGGCCTCATCGACGAGCACAACACCGTCCGCAACGCCGTCGGCCTGTTCGATGTGAGCCACATGGGGGAGATCGAAATCCGCGGCCCGGAAGCCATGAAGCTGGTGGATTACGTGACCACCAATGCGGTCGCGCGGCTCAAAAACGGCCAGGCGCAGTACTCCGGGCTCCTCTACGAGCATGGCGGTTTTGTCGACGATATTCTGGTGCACAAGGTGACCGACGATTCCTTCTTCCTCTGCGTGAACGCGTCCAACCAGGAGAAGGATTTCGAGCACATCTGCGGCGCCAACCAGTTCGAATGCGAGGTGGAATTCGCCAGCGACAAGTATTCGCAGCTGGCCATTCAGGGGCCGAAGGCGCTGGGTGTCGCACAGACTCTGACCGATACGCCCCTTAGCGCCATTAAATATTACTGGTTTGTGGATCGCGCGTTCGCCGGCGTTCCAGCCCGCATCGCGCGCACCGGCTACACGGGCGAAGACGGGTTCGAGGTTTACGTCGCCCCGGAAGATGCGGTCCGGGTGTGGAACGCGATCATGGCCGCCGGTGAATCGGCAGGGATCAAGCCCTGCGGTCTGGGGGCGCGCAACACTCTGCGGCTTGAGAGTAAAATGGCGCTTTACGGCCACGAAATCGGCGCCTCCATTTCGCCCCTTGAGGCGGATCTGGCCTGGATCGTTAAACTCGACAAAGGGGATTTCATTGGCCGCGAAGCCTTGCGGAAACAGCGCGAGAAAGGCCTGACGCGCAAACTGACGGGATTTGAAATGCGCGGACGCGGTATCGGACGCGACGGCTATGAGATCGTCATCGAAGGCCAAGCGGCGGGCTGGGTCACCAGCGGCTCGCCGTCGCCCACGCTCAACAAAAATATAGGACTTTGCTATCTGCCCATCGATCGCGCCCAACCGGGTGAGAAAATCGAAATCGTAATCCGCAATCAGCCGGTGGAGGCCGAGACCGTGCCGACGCCTTTTTACAAGCGCCAGGGGAGCTGACGTCAATGAATTATCCGGAGAGCTATCGCTACACCAAGGAACATGAATGGGTCAGCCTGGCGGGCGATATCGCCACCCTCGGCATTACCTTTCATGCGCAGGAAGAACTGGGCGACATCGTTTATGTCGATCTGCCCAAGCCCGGGACGCAGGTTGAAACAGGCAAGAGCTTCGGCTCGGTGGAATCCGTCAAGGCTGTTTCCGATATCTACGGGCCGGTCTCGGGCGAAGTCGTCGAAGCGAATGACACGCTGGCCTCGGGTCCCGAAAAGCTGAATCAGGACCCGCATGGCGAAGCATGGCTGATCAAGGTGCGCGTGGCATCCCCCGAGGAATTTAACAATCTTTTATCGGCTGCCGATTATCAAACATACATAGGGGCTGAAAGCTAACCTTTTGCGATATCTTCCGAAGTCTGACTCTGAGCGTCAGGCGATGCTCTCGGCGTGTGGACTCCAATCGGCCGAGGAACTTTTCACGCAGATCCCGGCGCAGGCGCGCCTGAACCGGCCGCTCGACTTGGCACCGGGGATTTCCGAGTACGAAATTGTCGATTACTTCAGGGGGTTGGCCGATCACACGGCCGCTGGCTATGCGACATTTCTGGGCGCCGGCGTTTATAACCATTACCGGCCCGTGCTGGTCGATACGGTGGTCTCGCGCGGCGAATTTCTCACGTCCTACACCCCGTATCAATCCGAAATCTCCCAGGGAACGCTGGTCACCATCTTTGAATTTCAGACCATGATCTGCCAGCTGACCGGCATGGATGTGGCGAATGCGTCCATGTATGATGCGTCGACTGCGGTGCCAGAGGCTGCCATGATGGCCGTGCGCGTCACCGGGCGCTCGCGCGTTTTGGTCGCGAGGTCCGTCCATCCGGAATATCGCGCCGTGCTCGCTACCTACGCGAAAAATCAAGGGTTGCCGATTGAAGAGTTCGGCTACGATGCGGAAACGGGCCAGATCGATCTGGCGGATCTCGAAGCCAAGCTCGACAAGCAGACCGCGTGCGTGATTATCCAGTCGCCGAATTTTTTCGGCGTCATCGAGAACGTGCGAAAGGCGGCGGATTTGGCGCATGCGCAGGGCGCGCTGCTGATCTTCACGTTTTCCGAAGCCGTCTCGCTGGGGATTCTCGAGCCGCCGCACGACGCCGATATCGTCGCCGGGGAGATGCAATCGTTCGCCATCCCGCCGAGCTATGGCGGACCGTTTGTGGGAACCATCGCCTCCAAAGAAAAGTTCATCAGGCAGTTGCCCGGGCGTCTGGTCGGTCAGACCACTGATAGCCGCGGCGATCGCGCGTTCTGCCTCACCCTGGCCACGCGCGAACAGCATATCCGCCGGGAAAAGGCGACGTCGAACATCTGCACTAACCAGGCGCTCATCGCGCTGATGGCCACGGTTTTCATGGAACTCTACGGCAAGGAGGGGCTGCGCGAACTGGCCCTGCAGAATCTGGCGAAAGCGCACTATCTGGGGTCGAAGGTCAAGCCTCGCTTCACTGGCCCGTACTTCAATGAGTTCGTAGCTGAGGCGCCCGAGGAAATTAACGAGCGCCTGCTCGAAAAGAAGATCATAGGAGGTCTGCCCCTCAAGAAGTTCTATCCCGAACTGGGCAACGCCATTCTCCTGTGCGCCACCGAAATGACGAAGCGCGCCGATATGGATACCTTAGCCGAGGCGTGCGGCCGATGATCAAAAAAGTCCGTCCCCACATCACGCAGAACGAGCCGCTGATCTTCGAGCGCAGTTCTCCCGGCAAGGTCGGCTATCAATTGCCCGCGCTCGATGTGCCCGCTGTCGATCCACTGGCCGCGCTCGGCGAAGAAAACGTACGCACGGAAATCACCGGCTTTCCCGAAGTCAGCGAAGTGGAAGTGATCCGCCATTTCACGCGCCTCTCCACGTGGAATTATGCCATCGATCTGGGCATGTACCCGCTCGGATCGTGCACCATGAAGTACAACCCGCGCATCAACGAAGCGGTGGCGCGTCTCGAAGGCCTGGCATGGGCGCATCCCTACCAGCCGGAAAGCCTCTCTCAGGGCGCAATGGAAGTGATCGCCAGGCTCGAATCCGCGCTCTGTGAAATCACCGGGCTCGACGCCGTTACGCTGCAGCCGGCGGCCGGCGCGCATGGCGAATTGACCGGCATCCTGCTGGTGCGCGCGTTCCTCGAAGGGCAGGGAAATCCGCGTAAGAAGATTCTGGTGCCCGATTCCGCCCATGGCACCAACCCGGCCACAGCCGGCATCGCGGGCTATGCGGTGCAGAACATCCGCTCCAACGATCAGGGCATGATCGATCTCGCTGAGCTGTCGAAACACGTGGATGAGGACGTCGCCGCGCTGATGGTGACGAATCCCAATACACTCGGCGTCTTCGAAGAGAACATCGTGCGCGCGGCGGAAATTCTGCACGCTAAAGGCGCCATGGTGTATATGGACGGCGCCAATATGAATGCGCTGGTGGGCATCACGCGGCCCGGCGATTTCGGCGTGGACGTCATGCACCTCAATCTGCATAAGACGTTCTCGACGCCCCACGGTGGAGGCGGTCCCGGAGGCGGTCCCGTGGCAGTGAAGAAGCATCTGGAACCGTTTCTGCCCCTGCCGCGCCTGCAGAAAATTCAGGATGCGTGGACGTGGAATCACCATCTGCCGCAATCGATCGGCAAGGTACGGGCGTTCTACGGAAACTTCGGCGTGCTGGTGCGGGCGCTCGCCTATATCCTCGCGCATGGCGGCCCGGGCTTACGCAACGCTACGGTGGACGCCGTCATGAACGCCAACTACATTCGCCACAAATTGCGGCCGTATTTCGATCTGCCCTACGATCGCCCCAACATGCACGAAGTGGTTTTCAGCGACGATCGCCAGGCGGCGAAGGGCGTGCGCACCGGCGATATCGCGAAGCGCTTGATCGACTACGGATTCCACCCCTACACGGTGAGCTTCCCCATGATCGTGCATGGCGCCATGATGATCGAGCCCACCGAAACCGAATCGAAGAACGAACTGGATCTCTTTATCGACGCCATGATTTCCATAGCGAAGGAGGTCGAGGACGAGCCGGAGATTGTTCTAAAGGCCCCGCACCTGACCAGGACCACGCGCGTCGACGAGGTTACCGCGGCCAGAAAACCGAACCTTCGCTGGCAGCCGTGAGTGATGTGGGACAGGCGCTTCCGCCCGTCCATCTCTCCCCGCTCGTCTTAGTTATAAGTCGAGTTCACCTCGACTGCCACAAATCCAGCGGCAAAGCCGTTGTTGAGCCCCGTCGCCGTGAAGGACGAGAAGTTGGTCTCATTCTCCACAGTGACGCTCCCCATGCCCGCGGGCAGTGCCGCCAGCACATAAGAAGGGACGGTGAAGCTGCCTGCCGACACGGGGGCAATGCACGTGAAGCTGCCGAACGCCGAACCCGAGGAGGAAGATGAGTTTCCGCCGATTTCGACGTATGTGCCTGTCGCGCCGCCGGTCCAGGTCACCGGAAGTCCAGCCGAGCGCATGACTGTCGCCGCGGCAGCCTGATTGGTCCAGGTCAACGGCGGGTTGGGGAACGTGATCATAGCGGTGAAGGGGCCCACATTGGCTCCGCCGCTGCCCGTGAACGTATACGTTCCGCTGGATAACGACCCCGCCGCCAGTTGCGCCTCATAGAAACCGGCGAGGAACGGGGCCTCGGACATCAGCGTGGTGGAGCTGAGGCCCGGCCCCGAGACCTTTATAGTGCCCGCATCCAGCCCGGTCGTGGTGCCGCTGCTGCCGCTTGAGCTTACGGTCTGGTTCACGGTACACCCGCCCAACGACACAAGCCCGGAGGTTGAACCGAACGTGTAGCCTGTATAACTTTGAAAACTCGCGACGGCAATGTCGTTTGTGGTGGTGCCGCTCCCGCTGGTAGCCGGACTGGTGCTGATCTCGAGCAACACCGTTCCGTTCGCCACATTGGTCTGCGAACTCAGGCTGGTGAGCTGAGCGCCGGTGATGCCATACACCGGGTCGGAGCATGGTCCGTTGCCGATCGGCATAGTTGTGAAGTTAGTAGGCACGCCGCTCGCCGACACGCCCACCACCGATACGTTACAGCCAGTCGGAACACCCATGGGTATGGTGACAAAAACTTCATCCACGCCCGGGTAGCCGGGCCCGGACTCGCCTTGGTAGGCGATTGGCGCATCCACTCCGCCCACGTAAACATGCGCCAGACCATTTTTATTAAAGGCGCCCGGAACCGCAGTGGTATCGACCGCCGGGTCGGCGCCCAGGCCTGAGCCCCAGAACGCTACCTCCGCACCCGGAGGAACCGAACTGGCATAGCTGTAAAGCGCCCCAGTGAGCGGATTCTGCGCTACGATCTCCGGTGTCCCCCCATAGGTGTCAAATCCCATCGTGCTTTGCACGACTTGAAAGCTGAAGGGGGCGCTGGTTTGGCCGTTATACGTCACGGTCATCTGCGCGGTGCCGACAGGCGTGTTGGACGGAAGCACCACCGCCATGACCGTGTTGCCCGCATAGTAGAACGCCGGGGTCACCGTCGTGCCGCCAGACGTTACTTTCACGGTGGCGCCATTCAGGCTGGTAGGCAGACCGCCCGCCGCGCTCGGACTCTGCAGAGACGTTATCTGCGCCGTGGGAGTGTTGGAAAGCCCCGTGCCATAGATCTGCGCCAGCGCTCCCTGGGCGATTCCGGAGTTGGCGAAACCCGCCGGAATGTTGCCGTAGTTGTTCTGCACCGCGGTTATAGTTGGCCCGCTGTTTACTCCGAACGTCGTGAACTGGAGAGTGATCGAACTCCCGCTCACCGCCGTCACCAGAACCGCGGCGTAATTCCCGCCATTGGTATGCACTGCGAAGACCTCGCCCACTACCAGCGTGCTGGCCGGGATGGCCGCTGAGGTATACAGCGGACCGAAAGACGACAAAGTAGATTGAGTAAAGACAGCGAATGCCGACGAGCCCACCGGGCCGAGGCTATATGCCGTGGCTTTCCCCTGAGGCGTCATCGTGGCGCCGCTCCAAAGGACGTCGCCGCCCGAAGAGGAAGTGGTTCCGGTATCGAGACTCAGCGCCATATTCGCACTCAGCGTCGGCGTTCCCGATAGATTGGCTAAAGCGGCGAGGGGAAATGCCAATGCCAGAATGGCGATTCCGGTCGTGTGTAGAACTATTGCGTTCAGAACTGCGTTCGGTACCTTGCGCATTTTTTATGGTCCCTGGGGAGCCGCGAGATTGCACCATCGCTCCCGGTTAAGAATTATACAACCGGTATCTAAGTGACCTTCGGGCCTGTCTTGTAACACACGATTGGGCAGATTTCCGGTCTCCCCGCGTACAATTCGCGTGACGTGCGCAGACTGCGGGCCGCATCGCGCTCGCCCAGTTCCACCCAGCGCTCGACATTCTCGCGCTTCCAGAACACGGCGTCATTGGCATCGCCGAGGGCTTCCGAAGGGGAGATCACCGTCAGATCCAAATCGGCCGGATAGCTGCGCGACGGCTTGAACAGGCGTGCGATATTGATGCCCGCGCGTAGCCACCACAAGCCCACATCGGGCAGCGAATCGATAGCGATGATGCGCGTGGCTCCCATCGCCACGGCCGCCCAGATGGGCAGCTTCTCGAAAAATCCGCCATCCAGATAGCGGCGTCCCTCAATCTCGACCGTGGGCAGGAACAGCGGGATGGAGCAAGTCGCCTGCAGATGCGCCGCGGTGGCCTCCGGGTGCTCCACCAGCACCGTACTCAGCCAGGGCAGCTGCACTACTACCACGCCAAACGGGATCTTCGGTTCGTAATCGGTCGCGATCCTCAGCGCCTGTTCACGCAGCGGCGCAGGATCGAACCAGCCATTGCGCCATCCCGCATTGGGGAACAGTTTCAAGGCGTCGCCAGTGGAAGGATCGAGCCACCGTTCGATCAGATGCTCGGGCGAGCAACCGGATGCGATGGGCCAGCCATTCAGCGCGCCCACCGATGCCCCCACTACGATGTCCGGCTGAATCGTTTCCGCGATAGCTTTGTATGCGCCCGCCTGGTAGGCCCCGAACATTCCCCCCGCCGAAAGGACCAGGGCCGTCTTCTGTTCTCCCATTGCTGATTTTATTATGAACGATAACCCAACTTTCGTCGCGCGCCCCGTTCAAGTGTGTGGTTTCGATATGTTAGAAGAAGTGGACTTCGACCCCTCTCTCTACGGCGCCGAGCCGGCGCGTATCATGGCCCTCGACGGTAACGGCGCACGTCTCATGCCCCTGGCCCCGGCCGGGCATTTCTCCATTGAGGGGCGCGATGAGCTGAAGCGATGGACCGCCCACGGTCTGTTTCCGCACGCCCGTTCCCCGCAAGGCGCGCTGTGCGGAATGTATCTTTATTTCTCCTGTCTCGACGAAGCGCATGCCATCGCGCAGGATCTGCATACGGCCGACGGCAGTTTCTGGCATGGCATCATGCACCGGCAGGAGCCCGATGCGGGCAATGCCGCGTATTGGTTCCGCCAGGTCGGCAAGCATCCGGTTTTTCCCGCACTGCGCGAAGAGGCGGGGCGCCGGCAACGCTTCGATACGGGCAAGGAGTGGAATCCGTTCGTCTTTATCGAATTCTGCGAAGCCGCCCGCATTCGCCCGGGATCCCATGAAGAAGGGCTTGCCATGCAGGTACAGTTGATCGAATGGCAGCTGTTATTCGACTACTGCGCCGGAGAGAAGGCGCATTGACCACGCTGTCTTCACGGTGCCGCGTGGGGCAGGTTGTCAGGGGTACCCTCTGGGTCCGGCCGATTGGTAATCGGCCTCCTCGGGAGTTACCCGTGTTTCTGGCTAAGGCGGCGGTCAGTTGAAGAAGATTCTTCTCCTCGCCGTGCTCGCTGTCCTGGCCCTCACCGTCTGGGCGTTTCGCAAAAAAAACGAAGACCCGCGGATACCTTTTGCCAAAGCGACTCGTGAGACCCTATCCGACACTGTCTCGACTAACGGCAAAGTCGAACCCATCGAATACATGGAGATTCACGTCGAAACCTCGGGTCTGGTGAAGCGCCTGTTCGTGCATCAGGGCGATACGGTCCGCGCGGGCCTCATGATCGCCCAGTTGAGCCAGCCGGGTCAGGTCGAAGATTTGCAGGCTTCCGAGGCGCGTGTGGAGGAGGCGCGCGCGGCGCTCGAAACCCTGAAAGCGGGAGGCCGCACCGAGGATCGCGCCGAAATGCAGGGCAATCTGAATCGGCTCATGGGCCAGCGCGACGCGGCGCAGCGCAACCTCGAATCCCTCGAGCGCCTGCTCGCGTCAAAAGCCGCTACGGCCTATGAGGTCCAGCAGGCGCAGCAGGCGGTCACCGATCTCGATGTGCAGATTCAATCGCTGCGCACGCGCCAGACTTCGCTGGTGGGTAAAGGGGATCTGGATAGCGCGGAGGCACGTCTCCGTGAGACCGAGGCCAATGTTAAGCTGGCGCGCGCGCATATCGGGCAGAACGCCATCTTTACGCCCATTGCCGGGACCGTTTACGATTTACCGGCGCGCCAAGGGGCATATCTCAACGCTGGCGATCCCGTGGCCAGCGTGGGCAAACTCGACCCCGTGCGCGTGCGTGTGTACGTCGACGAGCCGGAACTCGGGCGCGTCGCTCCGGGCGAATCTGTGCGTATAACCTGGGACGCGCTGCCGGGCAAAGAATGGACCGGCACCGTCGAGAAGCGGCCCTCCGAAGTGATTGCCCTGGGGACCCGTCAGGTGGGCGAAGTGCTCTGCACCATTAACAATCCGAACCATGAACTGGTGCCCGGAACCAACGTCAATGCGTTTATCCTGACGCAGGTGGTGGCCAATGCCCTGACCATCCCGAAGACGGCCGTCCGAAGAGAGAACGGCATCGGAGTCTACGTGTTGGAAAAGGATAATACCGTCAAGTGGCAGAGCGTGAAGACCGGCGTTTCGGACGCCTTGCGCGTGGAGGTTGTAAGCGGCCTGCACGATGGCGATGCGGTAGCCCAGCCTTCCGACCGGCCTTTGAAAGACGGGATGAAAGTTGTGCCGGAGATTCAGTAGCGATTGAATGAAACGTGGGACATGCGGCGACAGGCGCCTTTTGGCGACGCAGCGCGTCCCGACAATCCCGGGATTCAGTAAAGTAGTGAAATGATCAGCGGCGTACATGCCATCGTCTACAGCAAGGAAGCGGAGAAACTGCGGGCTTTTTTCAAAGATGTCCTCGAATGGCCCTTCGTCGACGCGGGGCACGGCTGGCTGATCTTCGCCCTGCCACCCGCCGAACTGGGAGTCCATCCGGCGGAGCAAAATTCGCACCAGCTTTATCTGATGTCCGAAGACGTTCACGCCACCGTCGAGAGACTTAAGAGCAGAGGCGTAAAGATAACTCAGCCCATCGTCGACCAGGGCTGGGGCCTGGTGGCGCAGATCGAGTTGCCGGACGGCAGCCACATGGGCCTTTATCAACCGAGACACCCAATCCCGCCGCGTTCCTGAGTGCCAATCTATGTTTTCACTTAAATCGAAAGTTGCCCTGGTGACCGGGGCGGGGCGGGGCATCGGGCGCGCCATCGCCATGCAACTCGCCGAGGCCGGAGCTACCGTAGTCGTCAACGATCTCGATCCCGAACCTCTCGAAGACACCCGTGGGCGCATCAGCGGGGCCATGTTCCCCGGCGATCTGACCGATCCCGCCGTTCCCGAACAACTGGTCGAGTACACCATTCGCGAGACCGGCGGCCTTGACATCATCGTCAACAACGCCGGCTACACGTGGGATAACGTGATCCAGAAGACCACCGACGAGCAGTTTCAGGCCATGCTCGATATCCACGTGGTCGCCCCGTTCCGCATCCTGCGCGCCGCCGCGGACCACATCCGCCAATCGGCCAAAAGCGAGGCCGCCGAAGGCAGGCGCGTGCAGCGCAAAGTGGTCAACATCACCTCCATCTCCGGTACCGACGGCGGCGCGGGGCAGGCGGGTTACGGCTCGGGGAAAGCGGCGGTGATCGGACTCACCCGAACCATGGCGAAGGAATGGGGCCGGTACCACGTCAATGTGAATGCGGTCGGCTTCGGCTTGATCGGCACGCGGCTGATTCAGCCTCTTTCGGAAGAATCGACGATCGAAGTAAAAGGCAGGGAAATCAGGGTGGGAGTACAACAGGCGGTGCTCGATAAGGTGATCCCGATGAGCCCGCTGGGACGCGCAGGAACGGTGGAAGAGGCAGCCGGTGCGGTGCTCTTCTTCTGCTCCCCTTTGAGCGACTTCGTCACCGGTGAGGTTCTCATGTGCACGGGAGGCATGCGGCTCTGAAAACAAAAATGGCTGGCGCCACACCGCGATTCGGGTGGCGCCAGCCATTTGAAACTTTAACCCTGAAACCTATTTGATGGTGAAAGCGCCCTGTGCCCCGCCGCGATGCGCCATATGGCAGCCGCCGCAGTTGGGATTGATATTGCGGGCCGCAGCCTGCATATCCGCAATCGAAGTCGCCGCCGCCACAGCCTTGGCTGCGTCGCGAGCCGTCTCGGAGAACTTCACGGCATCGTCCGCGTTCTTGGCTTTCCAGAACGGAATCATCTTGTCGAAGCCCGCCGCCATATTGTTGGCCGCGGTAGCCGCTGCCGCGGCATCGTTGCCCATGATGGCTGTGCGCAGCTGGCCGTTCGCAGCCACAACGGACCTCATAATCGGTTGAAATTGCGCGAGGTCGTCCTGAGCACTCAGGCTGACGGCGCTGAAAACAAGAACTGAGAAAATTATCGTAGCTCGAAGCATGGTGTATAGGATATCGCACGCCGCCTGGTCCAGCCACTTTCAGATAAGAATCTTTACAATCGTATCCACCCCGCAAAATAATAAATGAGCCAGGCTCTTCTCAAAACCTGTCGCACTCCCTTACAATTGCGAGAATGGCCAGGCGTAAGCCTCAGCAGATTCCCGTAATCGATCAGAAGTACGCAAGCTTCAAACTCGACGTCAAGCCTTCGAAGATCCACCGCTGGGGGGTCTATGCAGCGGAGGATATCCCCGCGCGCCGCAAAGTGATCGAGTACACCGGCGAGCGCATCAGCCGCAAAGAGACGCGCCGGCGCAGCGACGAACAGGGCCGTCTCATCTACCTCTTCACCCTTGACAACTACTGGACGCTCGACGGCGCGGTAGGCGGAAGCGGCGCGGAATACATCAATCATTGCTGCGATCCCAATATCGTCACCGTCATCCGCAACGGCCACATTCTCTACATGAGCCGCCGGCCCATTCGCAAGGGAGAGGAACTGACGGTGGATTATCACTTCTCTAAAGACATCGAGCGCATCCCGTGCAAATGCGGGGCGGAGAAGTGCCGCGGGACTATTAATTTGAAGTGATGTGGAACAGGCGCTCGCGCCTGTTCATTCGGTCAATCTGCGCTCAGCTCCCACTTCTCGATTTCCAGCAGCCGGTTATACTTCGCCAGTCTTTCCGACCGCGTGACCGATCCGATCTTGATCTGCCCCGCGCCCGACGCCACCGCCAGATCGGCCAGAAATGCGTCTTCCGTTTCTCCCGACCGCGCCGAGACGACCGCGCCGTAGCCCGCCTCGCGCGCCCGATCGATCACCGCGAACGTCTCCGTCAGCGTGCCGATCTGATTCATCTTCACGAGCACCGCGTTGGCCGCCCGCGCGCGGATGCCGTGCTCGAGGCGGCTCGGATTGGTGCAGAACAGATCGTCCCCCACCAGCCGCACTTTTGCTCCGAGCCGCTGAGTCAGTTCCTTCCATCCCTCCCAATCGTCTTCCCCCAGCGGATCTTCGATGGAAGCGATCCCATAGCGGGGAATCCAGCCCTCCAGCAGGTCGCCCATGCCAGCGCTTGTTAACTGGCGCCCTTCGATCGCATACACGCCATCGGCGAAGAAATGCGTGGCGGCGACATCGAGCGCAATGTCCATACACGCGCCGGCCGTGTGGATAGCCTCGCGCAGGATGGCGCACGCCTGTTCGTTCGAATCCAGCCGCGGACCCCAGCCGCCTTCGTCGGCGATCCCCGCCGCCAGAGCTTTCCCTACTACCCGATGCACCGCTGTCACTGCCTCGAGGGCCGCCGCCAGATCCGTATAACCTCGCGGAATCACCAGGAAATCCTGAAACTCCGGGCACCCCCCACCGGCGTGCAGGCCACCAGAAATGATATTGATCATCGGAACCGGCATCTGTGGACGCCGCCCCTGCGCGAGATAGCGCCACAGCGGGACATCCAGGCGCCGGGCGGCCCCGCGCGCCACCGCACACGAAACGGCCAGCAGAGCGTTGGCTCCCAGCCGCCTTTTCCCTGGGCTGCCGTCGGTTTCGATCAAACGCGCATCCACCGCCGCCTGATCCGATGCATCGAGCCCCGTCACCGCCGGCCCCAGCACGTCTTCGATATTCCGTACCGCCCGCAGCATCCCCTTGCCCGCGTAACGCGCCGGGTCGCCATCGCGCAATTCCACCGCCTCGTGCCGGCCTGTCGACGCGCCCGAGGGAACCTGCGCGGTGGCTCGCGTGCCCCCTGCCAGAACCACCTCCGCCTGCACCGTTGGATGGCCGCGCGAATCGAGGATCTCAAGGGCACGCACACTTTCAATCCTCATCGTTCCTCATCTTCCGAATACCTCCTTCACAACTGCGGTGGGCTCTCGCATAAGACCTTTCGCGATGCTTCTGGCGCGGTCGCGCATGCCGGCATCGAGATACTCGGCGGGGGATTTCCCATCGACGCGGGCCAGCAGCAGCGCGGGAAGATGTTCGAATAGAGCGGCCTCGATCCATTCCGCGCCCGCCGGCAATTCTTCCCCCAGCGCTGCGATGAAAACCTCCGCCAGATGGGTCAGATCCGCCCGATGTTGCGGCATAGCAATGCTCTTGAGCAGCAGATGATTGAGCAGGAAGCCGGCATCGAAAGAGGGGTCGCCGAAGTGAATTACTTCCCAGTCGATCGCCCACACACCCTCGCTTGACACCAGCAGGTTCTTGGGGCTCCAGTCGCCGTGCACCAAACTAACCTTGCGCGCACCCGTACGCTCGATCAGGTCATGAAAATAATCCGCGCACTCCGGCACGATGTCCGCCGTGAATCGGTAATAGGGATCGATCCGCAGTTGCCAGAAAACGGTCCGATCGCCAAAAATACGCCGCGCCTCGGGATCGTTCCAACTGGCCGCGATCAGGCTTCCCAGCATCCTGCCGGCGGCACGCGCGCAACCGGGATCGAATTCTTCACCGAAGAGCCGGTTTTTCCACATTTCCGCGCCTGACGGAGCCGACTCCATGGCGATGGCGAAATTTTCCCGATCTTCCCACAGAAGTCTCGGCGCCTGGCCGCCCCGTAACCTGCCATCCACCCAGCGCATGGCCGCCGCCTCCCGGAAAATGCGTCCACGGTCGGCAATCCACTCCTGTTCGACGCGCAGCTTAGCCAGGGACTGTTTCAAAACGGCACGGAAAGCCGCCGCTTCCACGCGGATCACTTTATTCGATACGCCGCCGCCCAATTCGTCGAACCGCGCGCCACCGGCTGGCATTCCGTGCCGGACGAGCCACGCTGCGGCGTTGCCGGACGAGAGCTCAATCACCAAGCATCATCCTACCTTGAACACCGAGCCGCGACCGTGAGGGAGTGGTCTTGAAATTCCTTTAGAGATATTCCCCCGCTCGGGGCACTAAACTTCTGTACGGTTTCAGCCGATAAGACAATGAGGTCGAATGAATGACAAATAACGCCGCCGGAAAACCGGTCCTGATTTGCGATACCCAGCCGGTTGCCGTCGAGGGGCTGCGCTGCCTTCTCGAGACCTGCGACACGCTACGATTTGCCGGCTCGGTGTGCAGTCTGGAAGCGGCGTCGGAATTGACCCGCACCATGGCGCCGGCCGCAGTCGTCCTCGATAAAGCCCTCGGAACGAAGGCTATCCTGGATTGGTTACAGGAAGCCGGGTTACAGGAAGCCGCGCTACAGGAGCCTGGAACCGAGGGAACCACCGCGCCGGTGGTATGGGGAGTCGGAATTAACGAATCCGAGGCGCTGCGCTTCCTGCAGGCCGGCGCGCGCGGCATTCTGCGGCGCACGGCCGTCCCCGAAACCATGCTCGAATGCCTGCTCGCGGTCACCTCCGGGTCCACCTGGATGGAAGATGGAATCTTCGGGACCGCCGACAACACGCTCGAACCTCGCCGCTCCCGCCTGACCGCCCGCGAACATCAGATTGCCGAACTGGTCGAACAAGGCCTGCGCAACCGCGACATCGGACGCACCCTCGGAATCCAGACCGGCACGGTGAAGATTCACCTCAAGCACATCTTCGAAAAGACCGGCGTGCGCGGACGCTACAGCCTCGCCCTGACGGGGCTACGCGAAAAAGGCAACCTCGTAATGGCGCACGTCTAGGATCACTTCTGCTCCGGAACGGGATTGGGCGCTGTTTCGTCACCCGCCAACCCAAGTCTGCGGCGCGCGGAATACATGGGACCGTGCGCTTCCAAATGGGGAGCGAAGTGGGCCAGTCCCGGAGCCTGGTCCCTGTTGTTCTGGCTCATATTATCGAAAATGGCCTCAACGCCGCCGCGCATGAAATAAGTCTCGTGCCAGAACATCACGCCTTTGGGCTCTTTTAGAAAATCTACCCACCACGCCTGATGCGGCAGGCTCCGCGACCATTTCTCCAGCGCATCGAAGTCGCGCCAGTATTGCCGCATCCCGGCGTGCAACGGCCAGAGCGACATAAGAAAATTCTCGTGCAGCAACAACCCATCCGGCCTGGCTGCCACCGAGGCGCCGATGTTCGGACCTAAACTCAGCAGCGTGAATACCCCCCTCGGTGAGCGAACTTTCATTCCCAGATAGATCACCACCAGATCCGGGTAGCCTCTAAGATCGACCGTGGTGCGCGTAGCTCGCAGCATGCCCTCTAAAGATATCGCGCGGAGTGCGGCCGGGTGGGGCAGATTTCCGATCTGCCCGCTCTTCTTCATCCGGCAATCGCGCCCAAAGCCGCCTTAACCGCCCCCATGTAATCCTCCGGATGCAGCACAATCTGCATCCCGCGCATACCCGCCGACACCGCGATCGCATCGAACAGGATCGCCGTCTCATCCAGATAAACCGGATAATCCTTCCGGCAGGCCAGCGCCGTCACGCCGCCACGAATGTACCCGGTGAGCGGCTGCACCTCTTTGAGCGGAGCCAGTTCCATCTTCCGATCGCCGGTCAGCCGCGCCAGCGCCTTAAGATCGAGTTCGGCATTCCCCGGCACCACCGCGAGACAAACGCCCTGGCGATCGCCCTTAACCACTAACGTCTTGAAAACCTGCTCCAGTGGCATGCCGACCTTCTTCGCCACCGTCTCCGCACTGAGATCTTCCGGATCCACTTCATACGTCCGCAGCTCGAACCGAATGCCCCTGTCTTCGAGCGCCCGCACGGCGTTCGTCTTCATATCCACAGCCTAACGCGCCACGTGGATCTCAGCGGACCGCGAGGCAACTGCGCTATATTTCCCCCAGTGACTACAGATCTGACGCCGCGCGCTGTACTGGTCTCCATCGTTGTCGCCCTGCTGATCGGCGCTTCCTATCCCTACGTGGTGCTGAAGATCGGCTACGGCCCCAATATCTCGATAGTGAGCGCCTTCTTCGGCTACATCGCCATCTCGGCCATAGGCTTCTTCACCGGCGTGCGCGGAACACGTATGGAAAATAACCTCGTGCAGGCGGCCGGAACTTCGGCTGGGCAATCCGGCTTCATGTGCATAGTCCTCGCCGCGCTCGATATGCTGAACGCCAAGCCGTCGCTTGGCTTCTCGCTGCACCTCTCCGTGTGGCAGACGTTTTCCTGGCTCACGGTAGCCGGGCTGATCGGCGTCCTGATGGCGGTCCCGCTGCGCCGCTATTACATCGACGAGGAAGATCTCACCTTCGCCGACGGCATGGCGGCGGGCGAGGCGCTGCTGGTGCTCGACCAGGGTCCGCGCGAGGCGGGGCCGCGCGTAACGGCGCTGGGCGTCGGCATGTTCCTCTCCGGTCTGCTGGCGGTGGCGCGCGATAAATTCCGCATGCTGCCCGACGCCTGGAACTTCGGACCCAACGGCGCGGCCCTGCGCATGGGGACTGAAGTGAGCATTCTGTCCTTCGGTTCAGGCATGCTGGTGGGCCCGCGCATCGCCGTCTCCATGGGGCTGGGCATGATCGCATCGTGGATGATTGCGCCGCCCCTCCTCGCCGCGCGCGGCATCGTGCCGGACCCGCAATTCGCCACCGTGCTGCGCTGGGTCATGTGGCCCGCGACGGGGTTCATGGTGGCGGGCGGCATCACGGCGCTGGTCTTGAAATGGAAGCTGGTGGTCAAAACCTTCGCGAGTTTCTCCACCCGCAGCGTCGGCTCCACCGATTTCCCCATGCGCTATGTGATCGCCGGCATTGCCGTGCTCTCCGTAATGCTGTGCCTGCTGCAGGTTTATTCGCTGGGCTTTCCCATATGGCTCACCGTGGTGTCGCTGGTGCTCTCGTTTTTCCTGATGCTGGTCGGCACACGCGTACTGGGCGAAACCAACTGGGCGCCCGTCAGCGCCATGGCCAATCTGATGCAGGCCGTCTTCGCGGTGGTTTCGCCCGGCAGCATGGCCGTGAACATGATCGGCTCCGGCATGTCGGGCACGGTCGCGGTGAACGGCGAGACCCTCATGCAGACCTACAAATCGGGCAAAATCGTGGGCTCGAATAACCGCAGCCTCACCATCCTGCAGTTGATTGGAGTGCCGCTCGGGTCGCTCGCGGTCTCGCTGGTATATCCGGCGCTCAAAGCAAAATACGGCATCGGCGGCAGCGGGCTCACTTCGCCGATCAGCGTGAAGTGGGCGGGATTCGCCGAGTTGCTGAACCAGGGTTTCAACCAGCTGCCACGAGGCTGTTTCGCTGCCATGCTGATCGCCGTGGCGCTGGGCATTGCGATTACGATACTTGAGCCGAAGTACAGCCATCTGCTGCCCTCGCCCACCGCCGTGGGTATCGGCATGCTGGTGCCGGGGATCTCAGTGATGCCGATGGTGGCCGGCGGCATTTTTCAATGGCTGTGGTCCAGGGCCGACGCGCCATCGGAGGAAAAATTCTGCCTGCCGCTGGCCTCGGGATTTATTTCCGGTGAGGCGCTGGTGGTGCTGGTCTTCGCCATCCAGGCCATGTTGTAGGTGCGTAGACATGAACAAATCCGCGATCCTTGCTTTCTCTCGCTTCTGCTCCTGGCTCGCCAGCGCGCAGAGCGTTCAAGTCTTACCCCGCAAGGCTCCTGGAGCGGACAAGCCGGTATCTTCGTCAGGCGCGATCTGCTTTTCGGGCGAAGTTTCCGCAGGCGAGGAATTCCGCCGTACTTTGAACACTGAATTGGAACTTGTTCTTGAACCCGGCTGGAATATTGCCATCGTGCCGAAACGGCCGGAGGGAGACTGCCACGAATTCGCCTCCGTGGTCAATGCGCCCTACCGCGCCACAGAGATTTGTATATCGACATGAGCTACGGTTGGACGGCTGAGGAAGAAGTATCTCTTTCGCCGCGCGAATTCCGCTTTGTGACAACCTGCGCCGACTGTCCCACAGACTCCAACCGGCTCAATATCGTCTTGTGGCCTTACGCAGCCAGTCCAGGGAAAGCGGAGGAAGCCTTAGCGAAGCTGGGCTTCGCCGCTCGGCAAGGGCAGCCTATGGATCACCGCTTCGAGAATCAGCCACGCCGGCGATTCACCGGACAAACAAGGCTGGCAAGATTGAGTGGATGAGGTTCAGCGTCGAAATTATCCTGCCGCGTCCACGGTGAGACCGGGTTTGTCGCCTCATTCACTACTCCGGACGGCCAGATCGAGCACAATCTGAGTACCCGACTTCAAGCAGCGCCGTAACTTGCGTCGTGACCTGGCCCGAATCCCCAATCACAGATCGCGAAGATATTTTTACCCGCTAAGAACTAAAGACCTTAAGCCCCACCGCCGCATCCACGCCAAACCGTTCCCAACGCGTCCGCATGCTACTTGTTGCTCGTGAGAGTGGACCGCTTCCATCGGCGCACCCACCACCTACACCAGCAGCGATCCCGGGAAGAGCAGCTGCTTCATGTAACTTAACGATGGACGATGGCCGCTATCGAAAAAGCGGCGGGGGCGCCAGTCCCCGTTAAAAAATGGCAGGGAGCTCCCAAACGAAGAAGGCGGGAGGACCGGTCACTCGGCTTCCCGCCTCTTTTTAACAACCGTTCTTTGACAACTTACTTCCAGATCGTCGTGTGGTTCGCCTTGGCCCATGCCAAAGCCTCCGGAGACGCCGCCCATTTGATCGCATTGTCGACCAGCATGCGATACGTCGGCAGTTCCCATGGCTGATGATCGTGCCCGATTTGTATGTACACCACAGGACTGTTCTCGGACGCCTTGTACCAGCCCGCCAGATTGCTGTACTTGCGCGCCGGGTTCAGCTTCTGCGCCAGATTAGTGGGCACGAAATCGGTGCGCAGCAGCGGATGGACCGAGTCCTCGAACCATGCGCACGAGTAAGCCTCGTCCACCACGTCGAATCCATCACCAAGGCCAGCCATGATCGGACTGGTTTTATCCACCACCGTGATGTGCTGATGCGTATTGCCGTAGAACCCATGTCCCGGATCCGTAATGCCGCGGACCGTTACCGGCGCATACCAGTCGCAGGCGCCGCCGATCACTTCGGAATATTCGGGCCAGTGATGCGCCCAGGCGGCCGCCGCGTGATGCAGGAACACCAGACCTTTGCCCTGCTTGACCAGAGCTTCGAAATCCGCCTTCAGCTGCGGGGATGGCGGCGGATAAACACGTTCGCGCGTGCCGTCCGCTTTGGTAGTCACGACACCGGGTCCGCCCAGATCGTAGAAAAGATAAACGTCGTAGTCTTTGGCGTCCGTCGGATTCATCAGCTTATCGGCCGCGGGATGCTCCGCGTGCGTCCATGTAATGTCGGCGCTCATGGAATCGAGCATGGTGAAGAACTGCTCGCGTTCGAACTCGTGACCTTTGGTGATGACCAGAACTTTGATCTTGCCGTTGCCGCCTTGCGGGGGACGCCGGGGACCACCGCGGCCTCTGCCACCTCCTCGGCCACCGGGAACCGCGCCCGGAGCGCCGGGTGTCAGCTGCGCGGGTGCGTCCGAAGCCGCCGGAGCCTGCGCCGCGGCGGGCGCCTGAGCCTGGAGTCTAAGCGAAAGCGAACCGAGTACGATCACCGACGCGGTGACCAACCCGAGCGCTAAAACGGCGGACGAGGCGCGCCGGAAAACGGGGGGAGCGAATTTAAACATCGTTGTTGAAACCTCTCAGGGTGCCTGAAACGGGTACTATCATATATCAAACAGCGTCCCCTGCTGCAATTTGAGATCACCGATGAAAACTCTGTTCCTGGTTCTGTCCATATTGTTCCTGACGCTGGCGGCCGCCACCCTCATACCGCACTCCTCGTCGACCGTCAGCGATCTGGGCTACTACACGTTTTGCCCGTTTGCGCCATGGAGCACGCTCGCGCTGCTGTTCTTCGCCGCGCTTTTCTGGGTGCTGCGCCGCTACCTCAAAGCGCAGCCGCAATGAGCTATACGCTATATAGAAAGACTATGTCAGGGACTTCAAGAAGCTTTTTCATTGCCGTCGCGGCCGTCGCCGCATGGGGTCAGACAGCGCCCGTCTTCGAAAGTATTTCCGTCAAGCCTACGCCGCCGGACCAGGCGAACGTGGGTGTCCACATCGAAGGCACGCAGATCATGTGCGCCGGTCTTTCGCTCAAAGAGTACATCCGCATGGCCACCAAATTGAAGGATTATCAGGTGGTGGGGCCGGATTGGCTCGATTCGCAGAGGTTCGACGTTACCGCCACGCTTCCGGCGGGTTCCACGCGCGAACAGATCCCGGCCATGACCATGGCGCTGCTCACCGATCGATTCTCCCTGAAGTTTCATCGGGACAAGAAAGAGTTTGCCGCCTGGGGACTGGCAGTCGACAAAACCGGCCTGAAGATGAAACCATCGCAGGCGCATCCCGACGAGAAAGCCGCCGCCGCGGATCTCGCCGCCAGCGGAGGGCAGGGCGGAATCTCGGCCAATCTGGGTAACGGGGCCTGGTTCATTTTCAATAAAAACCAGTTCATCGGTCGCAACCTGACCATGGCCAATCTGGCGGACTCGCTCAGCCGGTTCATGGACAAGCCCGTAGTCGATATGACGAGCACACCGGGCAGATACGATGTGACGCTGCCGCTGGCTCCCACCGATTTCCGCATTATGCTGATACGCGCGGCAGTGGCCGCCGGCACCAGTGTTCCCCCGCAAGCGCTGAAGCTGATGAACGAGCCAATGGGTCAATCGTTGCAGTTGGCCCTGGGAACGCTGGGACTGCGCATGGATTTCCAGAGGGCTCCTATCGACGTGATCTTAGTCGATCACATGGAACAAGCCTCCAGGTAACGCACGCTTGTCCAATCCGCCCTACTGAATCGTGCTGGCCCCTTCGACGCCAAACGATTCCACCGGAACATTCCGGTTCACATGATTATCCAGGTTAATCACGTAAGTCCCCGGATCCTCCAGCAGCACTGGCGAATGCGTAGCGCAGACGATCCGGAAATCCCGCTGCTCGACGAGTTCCTTAAGCATCTTCAAAATCCGCCGCTGATTCGATACCGACAACGCCATCTCCGGCTCATCGAGCAACAGTGTGGTCCCGCGCTCCAGCGAAGGAAAATTCTGCCGGAACATCGCCAGCATCACCTGGCCATGGCTGGCCAGTTGCAGAAACTCCATCATCTCCGGCTGATCGCTGAAAAAATCCAGCTGCATGCGCGGATTGTGCTGCTCCGCATCGAACAGAAACACTTTGCCAGGCTTCACCCCGCCGCGGTCCAGCTTGTAGCAGTACCCATCGGTCTTCTCGCCCCGCAGGGCGTAGTGGATGGAATGAAGCAACGTCGATTTACCCGAACCGTTCTCGCCTGAAAGCATTACCAGCGGATGCGAAAGATCCACCACCATGGGCATGTGGAAGTTCAGATTGACGAAGATCGGATGTGCAAGGATCTTCAGGTGCATAGCAAGTTCAGAATAGCAATCGTTCAGACGTGCCCATTGCGAAAGCGGAACCTCTCCGCGTTCGCCCGTACCTTCGCCAACTCCTCTGCATCGAAACCGAACATGTCGCTGGCGATCGTATACTCCTGCGTGAGGTCCGTGTCGAAGACGCCCGGATCGTCC
Source organism: Terriglobia bacterium (assembly GCA_963719785.1). GTDB lineage: Bacteria > Acidobacteriota > Terriglobia > Bryobacterales > Bryobacteraceae > BOG-234. The sequence goes on along the minus strand of CAVRCX010000004.1, from coordinate 675,009 downwards.
GTATTCAAAGTGATCGGCACACCCGCATCGAATAATTTTCTTACCGGATGGTGACCGTAAGACCCCACCGCACCTGTCCTCACATTACTGGTAATCGAGATCTCGAGCGGAATCTGTTCGTCTCGCAGATGCCGCATCAATTCCGGATCGTCGACCGCGCGAATCCCATGGCCGATGCGTTCGGCTCCGATCTCCAGCGCGCCCCAGATCGAATCCGGACCATCGGTCTCGCCCGCATGCGCCGTCAAATGAAGCCCCGCGTCTTTCGCATAACGATACGCATCCCGGAAATCCCGCGCCGGCCCGCGCAGTTCATCGCCTCCGATGCCGAAAGAGATAGCGCCATCGCCCACATGATCGGCCGCCAGACGCGCCACCTCCATCACGTGATCGGCGCCGAACTGCCGGATGGCATCGAGGTTCCACCACACCTCCAAGCCGTCGCGCGCGCACGCTTCGTTCTGCGCATCGCGAATGGCCCGCCACACCGAATGAAAATCGAAACCGCGCCACAGGATCACGCCCGCCGCCAGCGTCACCTCCGCGTAACTCACCCCCTGGCGCGCCAGCGATTCGATCATGCGCCGCGTGATCAGCGCGTAGTCCTGCGGCCCCCGCAAACGCTGCGCGATGAACTTGAAACAGTTCAGAAAACCGTCGAAATCCGAGAACCCCCACACGCGATCGACGTCCTCTTCCGTAAGGGTTGGGTCGAGAAGCATCACGGTTTCCCGGTCGACCGTGCCTTCGAGATGGAGGTGAAGCTCAGCCAGAGCCATATAATCGAAGTTCCCATGAATGCCGCCGAAATGGAAGCAATCGTTGGGGGATACCACGGCGACGCTTTCAGCGTGCTCGGCCCGCATCCCATCAACATCGAAAAAGGTAAGACCGCGTGGGAAATCCGCGCCTTCCTGCCGCAGGCCAAATCGGCCAGGGTCGTAATCGAACATACCACTATCCCAATGGAGAAACGCCATCGGGATGGCTTCTTCGTCGCCGAACTGAAGCGCGAGCCGGCTGCCTACAAGTTCCATATCGACGATTACCACGGCGGCGAGGCCATGCTCGACGATCCCTACCGCTTCGGCATCGTCATCACCGATTTCGATCTGCACCTTCATTCCGAAGGCACCCTCTACGAAGCCTGGAAATCGTTCGGCGCGCACCTCGCGCGTCTCGACGATAGCGAGGGTGTGCGCTTCGCCGTCTGGGCGCCTAACGCCGAGTTCGTCTCCGTGGCCGGCGACTTCAACGACTGGGATACCCGCCGCCATCCCATGCGCCTGCGCACTGCCGGTGTCTGGGAGATTTTCATCCCGGGCGCCAAAGAGGGGCAATCGTACAAGTACCTCGTGCGCTCCAAATTCCTCGGCCATCAGCAGCTGAAATCCGATCCCGTCGCCTTCCGCAGCGAACATCCGCCCAAGTCCGCGTCAATCGTCTGCTCTATCGACGATTACCAATGGCAGGACGGCGAATGGATGGCGGAGCGGGCTGAATCGAACGTGCTCAAACGGCCGGTTTCCATTTACGAAGTCCACCTCGAATCGTGGATGCACGGACCTGGCGGCGAGGCGCTCACCTACGGACAGCTCGCCGTGCGCCTGGTCGAATACGTCAAGCGCATGGGCTACACGCACATTGAATTGCTGCCCATCCAGGAGTATCCGTTCTCTGGCTCGTGGGGTTACCAGGTCATCGGCTACTTCGCTCCCACCTCACGCTTCGGCACGCCTGAAGAGTTTATGCTCTTCGTCGACACCTGCCATCGCGAGGGCGTCGGCGTGATTATCGATTGGGTGCCTGCGCATTTCCCCAAGGACGCCCATGGCCTCGCGTTCTTCGATGGCACCGCGCTCTACGAACACTCCGATCCGCGCCAGGGCGATTCCGAGTGGGGCACGCTGATTTTCAACTTCGGACGCAACGAGGTTCGCGAATTTCTGATTGCCAGCGCGCTCTTCTGGCTGAAGAAATATCACATCGATGGTTTACGCGTGGACGCCGTCGCCTCTATGCTCTATCTCGATTTCGCGCGTAAGGAGGGCGAGTGGATTCCCAATCGCTATGGGGGACGCGAGAATCTGGAAGCCATCGAGTTCATCAAACGTTTTAACGAACTGGCTCACACCGTGCCCGGCGCCATGACCATCGCCGAAGAGTCGACGTCTTTCTCCGGCGTTACCCGCCCGGTATATGCCAACGGCCTGGGCTTCACCATGAAGTGGAACATGGGCTGGATGCACGACATGCTCAACTACTTCGCCGTCGATCCCGTGTACCGCAAGTTCTACCACAACAACATCACCTTCAGCATGCTCTACGCCTTCAGCGAGAATTTCGTGCTGCCCATTTCGCATGATGAAGTGGTCTATGGGAAGCGCTCGCTGCTCTCGAAAATGCCTGGCGACGAATGGCAGAAGTTCGCCAACGTGCGTGCGTTTTTCGCCTACATGTATGCGCACCCGGGCAAGAAGCTCCAGTTCATGGGCTGCGACATTGGCGATTACCTCGAATGGAATCACAACACCTCCGTGCCCTGGGAAATCCTGCAGTTCCCCATGCACGCGGCGTTTCAGTCGTTCGTAAAAGAACTCAACCGGCTCTACGCTGAGGAGCCCGCGCTTTATGAAGTGGATTTCGAATACGCGGGCTTCGAATGGATCGATATCGCCGACGTGGAGAAGTCCATCATCTCGTTCGTCCGCTATGCTTCGAGCCGGTCCGAGTACATCGTCTTCGCCTGCAACTTCACGCCGGTGCCGCGTTTCGGTTACGAGATCGGCGTGCCCGAAGCAGGCTTCTACCGCGAGATTCTGAACACGGATGCGGCGCAATTCGGCGGCAGCAATCTGGGCAACTGCGGAGGCGTCATGGCGAAGGAAAAAGAACGCCATCATCGCCCCTGCAACATCTCGATCACACTGCCGCCGCTGGCCGTCGTCGCTTTTAAGAACGAACGGGTTCCGCATGTGGGATAGGCGCTTCCGCCTGTCCACCCGACAACGTCGGGCACTTCCATGACCGCGCGCTACGACGCCATCATAGTGGGCGGCGGCCACAATGGCCTGGTCACCGCGGCCTATCTCGCCCGCGCGGGCAAACGAGTGCTCGTACTCGAGCGCCGCGCCATCCCCGGAGGCTGCGCCGTCACTGAAGAAATATGGCCGGGATACCGCGTGTCGACAGGCGCCTACCTCGTCAGCCTCCTGCAGGATCGCATCGTGCGCGAACTGCAACTCGAAAAATTCGGCTATCGCGTGCAGCCCAAAGACCCCGCCTTCTTCTCCGTTTTCCCCGACGGACGCCATCTCTTTTTTTGGCAGGATCAACGGAAAACGCTGCAGGAGATCGCCAAATTCTCCGAGCGCGATGCGGTGGCTTATCCGAAGTACGAAGCGTGGCTGGAGCGTCTCGCCCAGGTCGTCGAATCGCTTCTTCTCGTCACGCCGCCGCCACTGCCACCCACCAGGGCTGGCGATTTCGTTGAGTACCTGAAGCTGCTGGGCCGCTTTCGCCATTTGAGCCCGCGCGACATCACCGGCCTCGTGAAAATCTTCACGCAAAGCGCCGCCGACCTGCTCGATGAATGGTTCGAATCTCCCGAGATCAAAGTCACACTCGCGACCGATGGCGTGATCGGCGCCAACGGAGGTCCGCGCTCCGCCGGCACCGCCTACATCCTGATGCACCACTGTATGGGTGGCGTATCCGGCAAACGAGGTCTATGGGGTTTTGTGCAGGGTGGCATGGGTGCGGTTTCCGAAGCCATCGCCGCCTCGGCCCGCAGCCACGGAGCGGAGATTCGCTTCAACGCCCCGGTGAGCCGGGTATTAGTGCGCAATGGCCGCGCACACGGCGTCGCTCTCGAAAATGGAGACGAAATCCACGCCCCCATAATCGCCTCCAACCTCGACCCGAAACTCACCTTTCAGAAACTGCTCGACCCCCGCGATCTCGACGAAGAATTCCGCGCCGCCATCGAACACTATCGCGTCGAAGGCACCTCCCTTAAGATGAATCTCGCCCTCGACGGCCTGCCCGATTTCACGGCGTACCCGAATTGCATCAAGGGCGCCTCGCAAGGCCCGCAGCATGGCGCCACCATGCACATCTGCCCCTCCATCGATTACGTGGAACGAGCCTGGGACGACGCCAAATATGGTCGCCCCTCGCAAAATCCGTTGATCGAAATGACCTGCCCCACCACCTACGATCCCTCCCTCGCCCCCGCTGGCAAACACATCATGGGGATCTTTCTGCAATACGCGCCCTACACCCTGCGCGATGCCCACTGGGACGACTTGCGCGAGCCCTATGGAGACCGCGTACTCGACCTAATCGGCGAGTATGCGCCCAACATTCACCAGATCGTGCGCGAGCGCCAGGTCCTGAGCCCGCTCGATCTGGAACGGCGCTTCGGCATCTCCGGAGGCAACATCTTCCACGGCGAGATGAGTCTCGACCAGATGTTCTTCCTGCGCCCCGTGGCAGGCTGGGCGCGTTATCGAACGCCGATTGCCGGGCTGTATCTGTGCGGCTCGGGAGCCCATCCCGGAGGCGGCGTCATGGGTGCCCCGGGCTACAACGCCGCCCGCGAAATCCTGTAGCTGGCGCGCTACCCTCGCAGGTATTTATTGAACCAGGCGACCGAACGCTGCCAGGCCAGCTTAGCCGCGGCTTCGTCGTAACGCGGCGTGGTGTCGTTATGGAAACCGTGGTTCGCGCCCTCGTAGACATAACCCTCGTGGGTCACGTTGTTTGCCTTGAGAGCCGCGTCCCAGGCTGGCCATCCGCCGGTCAACCGCGCATCGAGCGAAGCATAATGCAGCAGCAGAGGAGCCTTCACTTTAGCGGCATCGGCTGCCGGGGGCTGCGCGCCATAGAACGCCACGCCAGCCGCGAGATCCGGACCCAGTCGCACCGCCAGCGTGTTGACAATGCCGCCGCCGAAACAGAAGCCGATGGCGCCGATCTTGCCCGTGCAATCGGGCCGAGCCTTCAGCCACTCCGCGGCGGCGATAAAATCTTCCGTCATCTTCGGTTTATCGACTTTGTTAAACGCCGCGGCGCCCTTCTCCTCGTCGCCTGGATAGCCGCCCACAGACGTGAGACCATCCGGCGCAAAGGCCAGAAAATTCTCCGTACCCAGACGCCGCGCCACGTCCTCGATATATGGATTCAGGCCGCGATTCTCATGCACCACCAGCACCCCGGGCAGTTTGCCCGTGGCTTTGGCGGGACGCACGAAGTAGCCTTTGATATTGTCGTTGCCCTTCGGCGAAGGCACCGTCACGTACTCGGTCTTAAGCCGCGCATCGTCTTTCGGCACCTGCTGCGCCCAGGCGTAATTGGGGTACAGACTCTCCCATAGTGCCGCCACGGTAACACCGCCGGTCGCAAAGCGCGCGGCTCCATCGAAAAAGGCGCGCCGGTCGATATCGCCATGGATATAGCGGTCGAAAAGATTGAGAAGTTCCTGGGGGAAATCGGAAGCTTTTTTTCGTTCCATCAAATTTGGCCCTTTGACGGGAAAGGTTATCACATCCGCCCAATCTGCGCTGCCGGAGCGACATCCGGAGCGATGCTACATTCAGGTGAGTCTCATGGAAAAAATTCTGCTGGCTCTGTGCATCTGCGCCTCGCTGGGAGGCTTCTGGATGCGCTTCCGGTACGTGATCGAGATTGTCGGGGCCGCCAAAGGGGACACCGATTTTTCGCTCGGTTCCTTCGCGCGGCGCTGCCGCAGATTCGTTGTCGAAGTTCTGTTTCAAAGCAAGGTGATCGAGCAAAGGCCCATCGCCGGTGCGGCGCACGCCTTCGTCTTCTGGGGGTTTTGCGCTTTCATACTGGTCTCGATCAACCATATCGCCATCGGTTTCGGCGTGCCGATTTTTTCCCGCGAGAGCGCATTCGGCCGCATTTACTATGCTTTCGTCGCACTGTTTGCGGTCATGGTGGCCATATCGATCGTCTGGCTCACCGTGCGCAGATTTATTGTGCGGCCCGTTTGGCTGGGTAAGGTCAACCCGGAATCGGGAATCATCGCGGGGCTGATTTTCATTCTGATGATCACCTACCTCGCCGCGCTCAACCATCCCGAGGACACGCCAGTGGGCCACGTACTGTGGTGGATCCACACGCTGGCGCTGCTGGCGTTTTTGCCGATCATTCCCCATACCAAGCACCTGCATCTGCTGCTGAGCCCTGCCACCGTTTTTCTGAAGCGCGAAGGCTTCAGCGATATTCCGAAGCTCAGCGGTGATGAAGATTTCGGCCTCGTCACGGGCAAGGATGTGACGAAGATCGACGCGCTGCAGGCGCTCTCCTGCGTGGAGTGCGGGCGCTGCACCGAACACTGCCCGGCCTTCAACACGGGAAAATCGCTCAATCCGAAAGAAGTGATTCTCGGCCTGCGCGCCTATCTGACGAACGAGGGCCCCGCGTCCGAAAAGCCCTTGCTGGGCGCGCATATTTCCGAAGAGGCGATCTTTCAGTGCACGACTTGCGGCGGGTGCGAGTTCCAGTGTCCGGTGGGCATCCAGCACCTGCCGTTGATTATCGGCATGCGACGCGGCGCCGTCAATACGGGTACATGGGAGGATTCCTTCGGCACCAAACTCTTCCTCACCATGGAGCGCAACGGCAATGCGCTTGGCATCGCGGCCGGCGAGCGCCAGAAATTTATCGATAAAAACGCCCTGCCGATTTACAACGGGACGCAGGAGTATTGCCTCTGGCTGGGATGCATGGGCGCCTACGATCCGCAGGGACGCGAGACCGTTCTGGCGCTCGTGCGCATCCTGCATCACCTGGGGATCACGTTCGGCGTTCTTAAAAAGGAGAAATGCAATGGCGATCCCGCGCGGCGTCTGGGCAACGATCTGTTGTTCACCACGCTGGCGGAAGAGAACATCGGCGCTATCGAGGCCGGCAAGGTGAAGAAATTCCTCAGCATTTGCCCGCATTGCGTCCGCACCATGGGGACGGACTGGCGCGAAGCTGGGCACACGGTTGAGATTGAGCATCATACGGAATTGCTGGCGCGGCACAAGATGCGCCTTCCGGTGCTGGCGGACGAGGGCAGGGAAAAGGTGGTGTATCACGATCCCTGTTATCTGGGGCGCTATCGCGGCGTGTACGAAGAGCCGCGCGAAGTTCTCAGCCGCGCCGTAGATCTGACGGAAGCGCTGCGTAATCGCGAGCGGTCGTTCTGTTGCGGAGCCGGCGGAGGGCAGATGTTCCTGGGCGAGGAGAAGGGCAAGCGTGTCAATGTCGCGCGCGCCGAAGAACTGGTGGCGACAGGCGCGGATACGGTTGCAACCGGATGCCCGTTCTGCGCCTCAATGTTCCGGGATGCGTTGAAGGCTGTGACGAGTGAGCCACCGAAATTACTGGATCTCGCGCAGATCGTCGCGCGGGGCTTGGGGCCGGAGTAGCGATTTACTTCTCGAGCTTCGTGAGGCGGATGTCCATCTGATGGGTGTCGCCCTGAATCAGTTCCAGGCGGCGTTCGATAGACTCGAATTTCCGGTCGACCGAATCGAACCGTGTGTTCATAGTGGAGCTCAGGTGAATGTAGAGGCCGATGTTGGTGCCGATACTAAGCACCACCGAGGCGAGCGCGACGATTTCGTTAAGGGTCATTCTGTCCCTCGGCCTGATACCACTATAGCCCCGGGCGGCACAGAAAGACGTACCGTCCATTTCCGCGGCATTCTGGCGCCAAACTCTTGGCGCTCAGGTGAAGGTAAAAGCCGGCTTTCGCACCGACGCTGAGTACAGCCGACCCCAGCGCGATGATTTCGTTGAATTCCATTCTTTCTTCGGCCCAACAACTATTGCGCGTGTCCCACGCAAGAAACTAACATACTTGAGCAGCGATTTCAGCGCGCAGAACTCAACCAGTGGCGCTTGGAATGTTTTATGCTGGTAACTGATGAACGGCGATCTGTTTCCTATTCCCAATTCAGGACGAGTTCAGATATTACCCAGTGGCGCAGGGACTTTTGATCTTGAATGCAGCGGCACGAGTTCCTCCGACCGTGAACGATTGGAGGGGTTTTTCAGTCGGATGAACGGAGCCTTGATGGCATTTCGCTTCGAACACGCTGGCCACCTCTACGCGCAATGTCGCTTTGATAGTAACTCAATGGGATTCCGTAAGAACGGACCCGATAATTTCAGTGCAACGTTGCCCATAAAGATTCTTCGATGAGGCCGCGTGTTAACTCGGGATGGTGACCGGCGGCGAGCCAAGGCGATTAAGACCGCCCCGACGAAAGGAAATTGTGCCCTCTATGAGTCGAACGCGAATGGTCGTTTCAATCCTGATCTGTTCTGGGGTTTCCTTCGCTCAGGATCAGGCAGGCAAGGCCCCTGCAACGAAACTCGAAGCTTTCCAGGCTCGCACAGGCGTCGTGCTGATCCGGGGGTATTCGACAGTTGGAACTCTGCGTGGTATGGGCGGCGAGGTGACCGTGGATGCGAGAGAGTTTAGAGATGGAAGTAGCCCAAACTCGCCGAAGGCTACCGGAATCTCCATAGCCGTCAAAGAAACCAGCAGACTCGAGCGAGAGAACACTTCTTATATCGATGTCGACGAGATCGACTCTCTCGTCAAGGGAATCGAATATATCTCAAAAGTCAGCAAAGACGTGACCAAGCTCGATCTATTCGAAGTGGATTACCGCACGAAGGGAGACCTTCGCATCACGGTATTCAACAGCCCCAGCGGAGAGATCTCGGCGTCCGTATCAAGCGGGACAATTGGGCGGACAAATGCTTTCATTAAGCTGGCGGAGTTGGACAGGCTGCGCGATTTGATTCTAGTGGCCAAGTCCAAGCTTTGAGGTCGCGCGCTAACCCACAAGACCCGATCGCACCAGCAGCGCATTCGGATCCGGATCGCGCCCCATAAATCGCTTATATAACTCCGCCGGATCTTCGCTGTCGCCCTTCGACAGAATGTTCTCTCGGAACGCCGCGCCCACTTCCGCGCTGAAAATCCCTTCGTCGCGAAAACGCGTGAATGCGTCCGCATCCAGCACTTCGGCCCACTTGTACGAGTAATACGCCGCCCCGTACCCGACCGGACTCGAGAAGAGATGCGTAAAGCCGGCGATCATGGCATAATTCTCCGGCAGCGGCGCGGGCGTGAATTGCTGCAGAATGGCACGCGCATACTGCATCACATCGCCGTCGAGCGCGGGGTCGTACTCGCGATGCAGCTTCAGGTCTGTCAGGCCGAATCCGAGCTGCCGCATCTGTACGTTGGCGCCGCGATACGTCCGAGCGCGCATCATCTTCTGAAACAACTCGTCGGGAATCGCTTCGCCGGTCTGGTAATGCCGCGCGAACAGATCGAGGGCGTCGCGCTCCCAGCACCAGTTCTCCATGATCTGGCTGGGGAGTTCCACAAAATCCCAGGCCACGGCGGTGCCTGCCAGACTCTTCACTTCCACGCGGCTCAGCACATGATGCAGCAGATGGCCGAACTCATGGAAGATGGTCTCCACTTCCCGGTGCGTGAGCAGCGCGGGTTTGTCGCCGATGGGCGGCGTCAGATTTCCGCAGACGCAGCCCACGTGCGGCTCCAGCCCTCTCTGCGTCTCGACGCCCGTGATGAAGCCTTCCATCCAGGCGCCGTCACGCTTGGCTTCGCGCGGATACCAGTCGGCGTAAAAGGCGCCCAGCAGCGCACCATCGCGGTCGTGCACTTCGTAATAGCGGACATCCGGATGCCATACCGGCACATTGCCGCGCACCTTGACCTGGATGCCGTAGAGCCGCTCGACGATGGAGAACATGCCGTCGACCACGCGCTCGGCGGGGAAGTACGGGCGCAGTTCCTCCTCTTCGAATTCGTATAGAGCGTGGCGCTGTTTTTCGGCGTAGTAGCTGATATCCCAGGGTTCGATCCTGCGGCCCGCGAAGGCTTCGAGCGCGGCGTTTTCTTTGGCGAAGAACGGTTCCGTACGGGTCTTGAGCTCTTCGAGAAACGCCGTGGCGCGCTCGCCGCGATGCGCCATGCGGTCGTGCAGTACGAAATCGGCGAAATCGGGAAAGCCCAGCAGGCGGGCCTTTTCACGGCGCAGTTCGAGGATGCGGACGATGATGGGACGGTTGTCGCGTTCGGGCTCGGTGGCGCGCGCCGAGAAAGCCCGGTAGACACGTTCGCGAATCTCGCGATCGTCGAGGTAGGTGACGATGGGAATGTAGCTCGGCCCCTGCAGAGTGAATCGCCAACCCTGGACTCCTTTCGATTCGGCGTTCTGGCGCGCCGCGGCCATGGCACTCGGAGGCAGTCCGGCCAATTGCGCCTCGTCGGTCACGATCATTTCGAAGGCATTGGTCGAATCGAGAACGTTTTCCGAAAATTTAGTGGTGATCTTCGTAAGCTCGATGTCGATCTCGGCCATGCGCTTCTTGCCCGCTGGGTCGAGTTCGGCGCCCTGGCGGCGAAAAGAGTCGAGCGTTTTGGTCAGGAAACGGAGCCGCGTTCCCGTGAGCGCTTTCGCTTCGTCGGTCGCCGCGTAAGCCTGCAGCTGTTTCCACAGCCCTTCGTTCAACGGGATCTGCGAATAGAAGGCACTGGCTTCCGGTTCCGCAATATTCCACGCGGCGCGCAGTTCGGGCGTGGTCGCTACCGATTCGAGGTGCCGCACCACGCTCAGGGCGTAATCCAGATTTTCCGTGGCGCGCTCGAGCGCCAGCATGGTGTTGTCGAAGGTGCGCTGACTCGGATCGGCGACAATGTCGTTGATTCGTTGTTGGGCCTGATCGATCAGCGCTTTGAAGGCCGGCTCGACGTGCTCCGCGCGAATCCGGTCGAAAGGGACGTGGAAAGAGACGGACAGCAGGGGATTTTCAGGCATTTGGAATTGAGGAATTTGAGACTGGGTACTACAAGTAATATAACCGAAGCGACATTTACAGCCTCGCGGCGGCGGTGAGATCGACGTCCTCGTACAAGTCCGCCAGCGCTATGCGGCAACCGATCGATTGCAGATCGAGAACGTCTTCCATATTCGTGGCGGCCCTCAACAGCCAGCGGCCGTCCGCCTGGCGGGTGAAAGCTCGGCGCTCACCCGCTCCGTTGAAATCAGAAGGTATTCGCGCAGCGACTCGATGTTCCGATAGTGCTCGAACTTGCGTCCGCGGTTATAGGCTTCCGTAGAGGGCAAGAGAACTTCGGCGATCAGATGGGGATTGAGCAGCGTGTCGCGGACGTCGTCGAGAAACTGAGGTTCACCGCACAGGGCCGTGGCATCGGGATATGTGTAAAGGCCGGAAGCACTCACACGTACGCGCATGTCCGACGTGTATAAGCGGCAAGCCCGCTGCCGCAACTGACGATGAAGCTCGGCAAACAGGTTTCCCTGGATCAGGTTATGCGCTTCCCGTACCCCCGACATGGCGAACATCTCGCCGGCGTAGTGCTCGCTCTTATACTCGGCCGCGCGCTCGATCGCCAGATACTGCCCGGGCGTGAGGAACGTCCTGGGCTGGGATGCCATACGTCAAATATCGCACTCCGGCCGCTGCCTGCGCGCCCATTTCAGGAATTCGGGCGGGGCGGTCATAGTGGAGAGGCGGCTTTGCCGGACCAGCGCCCAATCCTCGAACAGGCCCGATTCCTTGATCTGCCGCAGCGTGATGGGCGGTTCGATGCGGCACCGGAAGCGGAAATCGGCCACCGCCAGTTTGGCGTCTTTCGGGTCCGGACGCCCGTCGCCCACAATATCTGCAACGCCCACGATGGCCGCGTCACCCATACTGTGGTAGATGAAAACCCGATCCCCGGCGCGCATATCGCGAATGGCGCGCAGCGCCTGGGGATTTCGTACGCCGTCCCACACAGTTTGCCCGTCCCGCTCAAGTTGTTCCAGTGCATACGTTTCGGGGTCGGTTTTGGCGAGAAAATATTGTTTTGGGGACAGTTCCGTATCTCCTGTTAACCGAAGTATATTCTTTAACCCGTCGCAGCTTGCTACGATTTAAGGAAGTGCGAATGAAGTTGCCGGTCAGGACCGTTTCCATGTTGATTTGCGCGGGGGCCTTATGCCTGGGCCAGTCTGGGGCGAGTCCTGCCGCTTCGCAGGCCAGTTCGCCCGCGACCGAGATGCCGGCCAGCCCGCAGCCGAGGGGCCAGACCGAAACTGACACTTCGGGCGCCGTAGCGGCTGTTCCCGATTCGCTCAAGGCCGCAGCTCCGCAACCAGCCGCCTCCAATCCACCCCAGGCCCCTGGGCCGGCGAAGTCCGGTGGGGCGGGGGGAACGCCAGACGCCAAACCGGGATCCAAGCCCTATATCATCGGTCCGCTCGACGTTCTGGATGTCACGGTGTGGAACGACGCCCACCTCAGTCACATCTACGATGTCTCACCTGACGGCACTATCTCGATGCCGCTGATCGGTCTGGTGAAGGCGGACGGGCTGACACAGTCCGAACTGGCAGCATCGATCAGCGAGAAACTTCTTACGGTCCTCAACAGTCCGGAAGTCAATATACAGGTGCTGAAGGTTAATAGTAAAAAATACTATCTTATCGGCGGCGTCATCCGACCCGGCGAGTATCCGCTGACTGCTGAAACAACTGTTCTCGACGCCATCGCCAACTGCGGCGGGTTTCATGATTTCGCAAACAAGAAGAAGATCCGCATCGTCCGCAAGGGCGTCGCTAAGCCTTTTTTTTTCAATTACGTGGATGTGAGCAAGGGTAAACATATGGAGGAGAACATTATCCTGCAGAACGGAGATTACATCATTGTCGACGAGTAACGGGTTCCCGGGTTTTGGAGAAATGATCGTATGACAGCCACGCAGGGTTATGCCGCGGTATCCCGCCGCGCGCTCGACCTTGAAGATTACATCGACGTCGCGCGCAGGCACATTGCCTGGATCGTGGGTCCGCTCTTTTTGGGCATAGTGGTGTCAATTTGCGTCGCGTTCTTCCAGCAAAACAGCTACGAATCGATCGCCGTAATGCAGATCACGCCGGCCCAGATTTCCGACGAACTGGTAAAGAGCACGGTGAACGCCCGGCTGCTCGAGCGCATAACCGCGATGGAGGCCACCATCCTGAGCCGCACCAGCCTGTCCAATCTGATTCAGGATCCGCGGCTCGATCTCTACAAGGAAGACAGAGAGAAGAAACCGATCGAAGACGTCATTGAGGAGATGCGCAAAGACATCCACATCACGATGTCGCAGGTTACCGTGGAGCGCAATGGCGGGTCGACTTTTTCGATCAGTTTTACTTACCCCTCGAGAATTAAGGCGCAGGCCACGGTACAAGCTCTGATCACTAAATTCTCGGATGAGAACACCACTTCACAGCGCTCCCAGCAGACCCTGCTCAAGGACTTCTTCGGGGACGAACTGACGCAGGCCAAGGCAACCCTCGAAAAACGCAGCGAAGATCTGTCGAAATTCCGGGCGGAAAACCAGGGTCGTCTGCCGGAACAGGCCGAGATGAACGTGCAGACTTTGAATTCACTCCAGACCGAGATTGGTGGTATTAACGATCAACTCAACCGGCTGGCCGCGGAGCGGGTCACCCTGACAACCCATCTTTCAAGCCTGAAGAGCCAGATGGACCTGACGGGTCTCATGGCGCAGGACGCGGCAAATTCAACTCCGTCGCTCCTTAGTCCCGTGGTGAGACAGAATCAGGAGCTCGACAGCCTGAACAAGCAGATTGCAGCCGACGATCTGAACCTGCAGGAACTGCTGCAGCGTTACAGGGAAACGTACCCCGATATCCGGGATCTCAAGCAGCGGTTGAGTGTGCTGGAAAAAAAGCGCGATGCCATCATTGCGGACCAGGAGAAGCAGCGGCTGGAAGAAGCCGCCAGGCCCAAAGAAGCGCCGAAAAAAGCCAACAATTACCAAATGGCGCAAACCATCACCGCGCTTCAGGCCAGCATCGATCAGACTAATGCGCAGCTGGCCAACAACGAAAGCGATCGCAATACCAGGCTCAAGCAACAGGAAAAGCTGAATAAAGAGATCGAGGAGTACCGGGCCAGGCTGGCGGCCACTTCGAGCAATCTGGCGCAGTATCAGGATCTCGACCGGGAATACAAAAACGCCGCGCAGCAGTACGAAGAAACTCTTAAGAAGAAAGATCTGACCGCTCAATCGAGCGACCTGATTCAAAGAAAGGCTACCGAGACCCTGGACGTGCTCGACCCGCCTTCGCTGCCCACCAATCCGAGCAAGCCCAACCGCTGGTTGATTGTGGGGGCGGGGATTGGCATTTCGTTTATGCTTGGTATCGCTCTGGCCGGTGTCCAGGAAGCGCGCGATACATCGCTTAAGAATCTGAAAGACGTCCGTGCTTACACGAATCTGCCTGTGCTGAGCAGTATTCCTCTCCTCGAGAACACCTTGCTGGTGAAGCGTAAGCGACGCATCACTTACATGCTGTGGTCGGCGGCGGTGCTGATCGGCTTCATCGCGATCTCCGCCGCTCTCTTCTACTACTTCACAGTGACAAAAAACGCATCATGATACAGGAAAGCCGACAATGAGCCGGGTACACGACGCGCTGCGCAGGGCGGAGCAACTGTTGGACACGCCGGCAGGCGCCGGTCTTATCGACGATGGTCTGAACGGAGCCGGTCCTGAGGAAGCCTTCGATTCACAGGCTCTGCTGGTTCCCGAGGAAGTGGACGGCGTCACCGAGACGCCCGCCAGTATTGATGTGGCAAGTCTCCGCGGGGGCTCGAACGGAATCGTTCAGATCGAGACCAAAGAACTGCAGGTCGACTGGCGAAATTTCCTGTCGCGCTGCAAAGTGGTTCCGTTTCACCCCGCTCCGGAAGCCCATCTGATCGATATGGACAGGCCGCATGAGGTTCCCGGAGAGGAATTTCGCAGCCTTCGCACGCGCCTCAACCATATGCAGAGCCAGCAGGATCTGCATACCATTGTCGTCACCAGCGCGTCTCCGGCCGAGGGAAAGACCTTCACTGCCATCAATCTGGCGCTGGCCCAGGCGCAACTCGAATCGCCCGTGCTGATCGCCGATCTGGATCTCCGCCGGCCGGTGATTCATAACATGTTCCAATGCGAGCGGTCGCCGGGATTTTCCGATTTTGTGCTGGCCGAGAAACCTCTCGAAGAGTGTATCCGCCGCATCGAGGGATCGAATCTCTATTTCCTGCCCGCCGGAACGCAGGTAAAGAATCCCCTCGAACTACTGAATATGCGGCAGGTGAAGTACACCATCGACGCGTTTCGCAAGGTTTTTAACTGGGTGATCCTCGATACTCCGCCTTTGCTGTTTTCCGCCGACGCCAACCTGCTGGCCACCATTACGGACGGCACGCTGATTGTGGTCCGCATCGGCTCTACCACCTACGACAACGTAATCCGGGCCATGCAATCGCTGTGCGAGAACAACGTGCTCGGCATTGTAGCGAACGGCGCGCGTGCGGGCGAACTCTACAGCAAATATACCTACTACTACACGAAAACGGAAACTCAGGAAGAAGAGTAAACGCCAGTAAACGCCGGGAAAGCGCCAGCGCCTGTCCCACCTTATGGAAACAAGACCTTTGGGCCGCACCGGGCTCTCGGTGCCACGCGTTTGTTTCGGGACCATGACCTTCGGGTCGCAGGTGGATGCGGCCGAGGCGCAACGAATCGTCGACTACAGCCTGTCCCGTGGGGCAAATTTTTTCGACACCGCCAACGTGTACAACCAGGGTGCGGCGGAGCGCATTCTCGGGCGTACCATTGCCGGCAGGCGCGGCGAAGTCGTACTGGCCAGCAAGGTTCGGGGAAAAATGACGGCGGATGGCTATGAAGGGCTGTCCCGCGCGGCCATTTTTCGCGCCATCGACGCGTCGCTTGAGCGCCTCGGCACCGACTATCTCGATCTCTATTACCTCCATCATCCCGATTCCGGCGTTCCGATCGAGGAATCGCTCGAAGCGATGCAACGTCTGGTCGAGGCCGGCAAAATCCGCTTTCCGGCTCTTTCCAACTTTGCCGCCTGGCAGGTAACCGAAGCCCAGTGGATTGCCGCCGATAAAGGCTACACGCCGGCCACGGTGACGCAGCCGATGTACAACCTTCTGGCGCGGGGCATCGAACAGGAATATTTGCCAATGTGCCGGCGGCTGGGAATCTTTACGTGTATTTACAATCCGCTGGCTGGCGGTTTGTTAACCGGAAAGCAACAAAAGGACCGCCCTCTGCCGGGAACCAGGTTCGACAACAATCAGGCTTACCTCGACCGCTACTGGCATCCTGGCTTTTTCGAAGCGGTGGACCAATTATCGTGCGCCGCCCGCAGCCACGGCCGCAGTCTGGTGAGCGTGGCGTTGAACTGGGTTTATCGCCATACGGAGGCCGACTGCATCATTCTGGGCGCTTCTCGCCTCGACCAATACCTTGAGAATCTGGACGCTCTGGAAGACGGTCCCCTGCCGCCCGAGCTGCTCGAAACGTGCGACGCGATTTGGGCGAAATTGCGAGGGGTGACCCCGAAGTACAATCGTTAGCACACGGTTTTTCGGGGATTCACCCCAAATGGTGGTCCGTGCCGGACGGGTCCTCCTGGAGGGGGCTGCGTGCGAAGCGCCGGTTCGCCGCATGAAGCCGCCGTTATAAAATTGGTCCGACATCCTCCGGGCCTGTTACCTGATGAGGCCGTGGACAGTCACTTACATTTATAACGTTCGAATGCGGTTTGAATGACGACGAATACTACCACCACCGACTTGAAAACTGCTCCTGGGATACACATCCCCGAGCCTGGCGCTCCCTTTCACCAAGGCGCGCCTCCCGGCGCCCAGAAACCGAAGAAGCGCGGCTTTGTCTGGATGCTGCTGCTGCTGATTGTTGTCGGAGTCGCAGGCTACGCGGTGTGGCGGGCCGGCCAGGGAAATCTGGTGCCGGTGAGCCCGAATGCGGGCGGGCGGCGAGCCGCAGCTCGGGGCGGCGGCGGCCTCGGACCGACACCGGTGGTGGTGGCGAAAGCCTCACGCACTAACGTCCCGGTTTACCTGACAGGCCTGGGCAACGTCTCGGCCTTCTACACAACTACGGTCAGAACGCTTGTGAATGGACAACTCATGTCCGTGGCGTTTCAGGAAGGGGACGACGTAAAGCAAGGTCAGGATCTGGCTCTTATCGATCCCCGGCCTTACCAGGTGATGCTCGAACAGGCGCAAGGGCAATTAGCTCACGATGAAGCGCTGCTGGCCGACGCTAAGCTGGATCTCGAGCGGTACACGACGCTGCTGGCGCAGGACGCCATTCCGAAACAACAACTCGATACCCAGAAGGCCACTGTCGGCCAGCTTGAGGGGAGCATCAAGACGGATCAGGCCAATATCGATAACGCGAAGCTCCAACTGGTCTATGCGCATATTACGGCGCCCATCAGCGGACGCATCGGGCTGCGCCTGGTCGATCCCGGCAACATCGTGCATACCTCGGATGCGAATGGTTTGTTTATCATCACCCAGATCCAGCCCATTTCGGTGCTCTTCACTATTCCGGAAGACAGTATCCAGCAGATCATTAAAAAGCTGCATGCCGGCGCCCGCCTTCCGGTGGAAGCCTATAACCGGGACAATTCGACGAAACTGGGGGTTGGGTACCTGCTGACCATGGATAACGAGATTGATCCAACCACCGGAACGTCCAAATTGAAGGCCGTTTTCGCGAATACGGATTACAGTCTTTTCCCCAGCCAGTTCGTAAACGTCAAGCTGCTGGTGGACACTAAGCCGAATCAGATCGTGATTCCTTCGGTGGCCGTGCAGCATGGGCAGCAGGGCTCGTTCGTTTTTCTGGTTGGCGATAACTCCCGAGTCAAATTACAGCCCGTTCAGCCGGGCATCGCGCTCGATAACAACATGACCTCGATCGACAGCGGACTCAATGACGGCGATTCGGTCGTCGTCGACGGTACGGATCGTTTGCAGGATGGCAGCCAGGTGCGCATCCGTCAGCCCGGCGACGATGGCACGGGCGGCGGTGGTCGAGGACGTGGGCGCGGCGGGCGTGGACGTGGCGCGGGTGCTCCGGCGGCGGCCGGGATGGCTTCCGGTGCGGACGATGCCGGCGGACACCAGGGCAAAGGCAAGGGTAAAGGCAAGCGCTCCGGGGGCAGTCCGCAGTGAGTCCGTCGCGGATATTTATTCAACGGCCGGTAGCTACTTCGCTCATGATGGCCGGCCTCGTGCTGGTCGGTGTGGTCGCCTATTTTCAGCTTCCCGTTTCCGCCTTACCGCAGGTTGACTACCCAATCATCCAGATCCAGACGTTCTATCCGGGCGCCAGCCCCGAGGTGATGACGTCTTCCGTCACCGCGCCGCTCGAGAAGCAATTCGGGCAGGTGCCGGGGTTAAACCAGATGACGTCGATCAGCTCTTTCGGCAGTTCGCTGATCACGCTTCAGTTCGCGCTGGAACTTAACATCGACGTCGCCGAACAGGAGGTGCAGGCCGCCATCAATGCGGCTGGTACGTTCCTGCCCAAGAACTTGCCGATTCCGCCGGTATACGCCAAGACGAATCCGGCCGACGCGCCGATTCTGACCATCGCTATTACCTCGAACACCGTCCCACTGTCCCAAGTGGAAGACTTGGCGGAAACCCGCATGCAGCAGCGCATCTCGCAGCTGCGTGGCGTAGGTCTGGTGAGTATCAGCGGGGGCCAGCGCCGCGCCGTACGGATACAAGCTAATCCCATCGCGCTCGCTGCCTACGGGCTGAGCCTCGAAACTCTGCGGACGGCCATCGGCAGCGCCAACGCCAATGCAGCCAAGGGAAACTTTGACGGGGCGGAGCAGGCCTGGACCATCAACGATAACGATCAGATCGAATCGGCGGCCCAGTATGCGCCTACCATCATCGCCTACCGCAACGGCGCCCCGGTCCGGATATCGGACGTGGCGAAGATCATAGACGGCACCGAGAATACCAAACAGGCCGCCTGGGTCAACAGAAATCCTGCCATCATCATGAACATCCAGCGGCAACCCGGCACCAATATCATCGGGGTTGTCAACACGGTACAGAGCCTGCTTCCGCAGATTCAGCAATCGCTGCCCGAATCGGTGCATCTGCAGGTGCTCACGGACCGCACCACCACCATCCGCGCCTCGGTTGAGGACGTCGAATTCGAGCTGATGCTCACCGTCGCCCTGGTCGTGATGGTGATCTTCCTGTTCCTGCGAAGCTTGTCCGCCACCATTATTCCCGGTATTGCGGTCCCGCTTTCTCTGATCGGGACCTTCGGCGTGATGTACCTGCTGGGCTACAGCCTCGACAACCTTTCGTTGATGGCCCTGACGATCTCGACCGGATTCGTCGTCGACGACGCCATCGTGATGATCGAGAACATCTCTCGCTACATCGAGATGGGCGATGGGGCGATGGAGGCGGCGCTGAAAGGTTCGGCTGAAATCGGTTTCACCATCGTATCGCTGACCGTCTCCCTCATCGCCGTGCTGATCCCGCTTTTGTTCATGGCGGACATCGTGGGGCGCTTGTTCCGGGAATTTGCCGTGACGCTGGCAGTCACGATCATCCTTTCCGCATTCGTTTCCCTGACGCTGACGCCCATGATGGCCGCCAGAATCCTGCGCCATCACCCCGAAAGCGAGCAGGGCCGGTTCTACCGCTGGTCGGAGTGGTGCTTCGTCAAGACCATCGAGCAGTACGGCAAAATGGTGCGCGTGGTGCTTCGTCACCAGCCGCTGACGCTGCTGATTGCGGTGGGCACTCTTGCCCTTACGGTCTATCTCTACGTCATCGTTCCCAAGGGTTTCTTCCCTGTGCAGGATACGGGCGTCATTCTCGGCATCTCGCAGGCCCCGGAGACGGTTTCGTTCCAATCCATGGGCCAGCGGCAGCAGCAACTCGCAAACACGATCCTGCAGGATCCCGCCGTGGAGAATCTTTCTTCGTTCATCGGGGTCGACGGAATCAATACCACGCCCAATTCAGGCCGCATTCAAATTACCCTGAAGCCTCTCAAGGACCGGAACATTTCCGCGCTCGAGGTCATTCATCGGTTGCAGCCGAAGGTGGACCAGATTCCCGGTATCCGGTTATATCTGCAGCCGGTGCAGGATCTGACCGTTGAAGACAGAATCAGCCGAACCCAGTATCAATATGCGCTGGACGCACCCGACAAGGCGATTCTGGATCAGTGGGTGCCCCGTCTGGTCGACCGGTTGAAGCAGATTCCCGAACTGCGCGATGTCGCATCCGATCAGGAGAACAACGGTTTGGGATTGAAGGTCGATATCGATCGCGATACAGCGGGCCGTTTCGGCATCACGCCGCAAAACGTGGACGATACGCTGTACGACGCCTTTGGGCAGCGGCAGGTCTCGACCATCTTCACCCAGGCTAACCAGTATCACGTGATCCTCGAGACCGGTCAGCAGTGGCAGCAGAGCGCGGATAGTCTGCCCAATCTGCGTATCCAGATCGGCGCCGCCTCCCAGAACCTGGCGTCGACCGTGGCGCTGGCCGGCACCAACACCGCCCTGACCGGCGCGGCAGCGCAGCCGCAGGCTCCGCTGGGCTCTTTTACGAAGCTCTCTACCGTCCCAGTTCCCATCTCGATTAACCATCAGGGACAGTTCCCCGTGGTCACTCTTTCCTTCAATCTGGCACCGGGGGCATCGCTCGGCGCGGCCGTCCAGCACATCCGGGACGCCTATAAGGAAGTCGGCATGCCGGGGAGCATCGAGGCCACCTTCCAGGGAACGGCAGCGGCTTTCGAGAATTCGCTGAAGAGCGAACCGATCCTGATTCTGGCGGCGATCGTGGTCGTCTACATTGTTCTCGGCGTTCTGTATGAGAGCTATATCCACCCGATCACCATCCTCTCCACTCTGCCGTCGGCCGGCGTGGGCGCGATTCTTGCGCTGATCCTCTTTAAGGAGGATCTGGATGTGATTGCGCTCATCGGCATTATTCTTCTGATCGGCATCGTGAAGAAAAATGCCATCATGATGATCGATTTTGCGCTCGAAGCCGAACGGCACGAGGGCAAGACTCCGGAAGAAGCCATCTATCAGGCTTGCCTGCTGCGCTTCCGCCCCATCATGATGACCACCATGGCGGCCCTGCTGGGCGCCGTTCCTCTGGCCTTCGGGAGCGGCGTGGGTTCGGAACTCCGTAAACCGCTGGGCATCACCATCATTGGCGGTCTGCTGGTCAGCCAGGTGCTGACCCTGTTCACCACGCCGGTTATCTACCTCTGGTTCGGCCGCATCGCCGCATGGATCGCGCACGCCCGCGGCAAGCATCTCGAAGAGCAGTTGTCGTTTCCGGATCTGCGGGGGCCGGAGGCCGCTTCATGAGCGTCTCGACCCCGTTTATTCACCGCCCGGTTGCCACCACGCTGTTGACCATCGCGCTGACCCTGGCGGGCGTGATCGGCTATACGCAATTGGCGGTTGCGCCTCTGCCGCAGGTTGATTTTCCCACCGTCTTCGTGAGCGCTTCCCTGCCGGGCGGCAGCCCCGAAGTGATGGCCGCATCGGTTGCCACGCCGCTTGAAAAGCAGTTCACCCGAATTGCCGGCGTTACCGAGATGACATCCAATAGCTCTCTCGGTTCGGCCAGCGTAACGCTGCAGTTCGATCTGAGCCGCGATATCAACGCGGCGGCACGCGATGTGCAGGCAGGCATTAACGCCGCCGCGGGATACCTCCCAGCCAACCTGCCCACCAATCCTCGATATAAGAAGCTGAACCCTTCAGATCAGCCTATTTTGATCCTCTCGCTGCAGTCGCAGGTAGTCCCGACTCCCGTGCTGTATGACATGGCATCGTCGGTGCTGGCGCAGAAATTGTCGCAGGTCAGAGGCGTGGGGCAGGTGAACGTGAACGGCAGTTCGCTGCCGGCAGTCCGGGTGGAACTGAATCCCCAGCCGGTTTCCGGCTACAACGTGGGTATGGATCAGATCGGCAGCTTTTTGCAGAGCGCCAATGCCAACAACCCCACTGGTGAAATCAGCGGTCCGGAAATGACTCTGCCGATTCACACCACCGATCAACTGTTTGAGGCGAAGAATTATCAGAATCTGGTGGCTATATACCGCAACGGCGCGCCGGTGCGCCTGTCGGACCTCGGTCACGTGTTCGATTCCGTGGAAGACGTGCGCAATATCGGCCTTGCCGACGGTAAGCCTGCGGTTCTGATCCAGATCAGCCGTCAACCCAACGCCAATATTATCGATACGGTGGACAGGGTGAAGGCCGTTCTGCCGCAGTTTCAGGCATCCCTTCCGCCCACCATCACCCTCAGACTGGATAACGACCGCACCAACACGATCCAGGCTTCGGTGAGAGACGCCGAGCGCTCCATGGCGATTTCCATCAGCCTGGTGGTTCTGGTGGTCTTCTTCTTCCTGCGCAACGGCTGGGCTACCTTTATTCCCAGCGTTTCGGTGCCGGTTTCGCTCATCAGTACCTTCGGCGCCATGTATCTGCTCGGCTACACGCTCGACAACCTGTCTTTGATGGCCCTCACCATCGCGACGGGTTTCGTGGTCGACGACGCCATCGTGGTGATCGAAAATATTACGCGCCATATCGAGAACGGCATTCAGCCGATGGAGGCTGCGTTGCGCGGCGCCCGGGAGATCGGGTTCACAGTGCTGTCGATGAGCATTTCCCTCATCGCGGTATTTATCCCGATTCTGATGATGCCGGGCATCGTGGGGCGTTTGTTCCGCGAGTTTGCCGTCGTCCTCTCGATCGCCATCGCCATTTCCATGGTCGTGTCGCTTACGGCTACGCCCATGATGTGCGCTCGCCTGCTTAAGGTTAAACACACCCACGGCTGGTTATACAACGTGACCGAGCGCATGTTCCAGTGGATCATCTCCACGTATTCGTCGGCTCTGCAGGTGGTGCTCGATCATACGGCGCTCACTATGCTGGTCATGGCCGTGACCGTCGGCGTCAACGTTTACCTGTACGTCAAGATTCCGAAGGGCTTTTTCCCGCAACAGGACACCGGGCGGCTGCAGGGTCAGATTCAGGGGCAGCAGCATATTTCGTTCGCGGCTCTTTCCGACAAGGTGCGGTTTTTCGAGGCCCAGGTGCGCAGCGATCCGGATGTCGACAGCGTCGACGCCTTCGCCGGAGCGGGCAGCGGCGGCGGGCGTGGCGGCGGCAATTCGGCCCAGTTGTTTTGCCAGCTGAAACCGGTCGGCGTGCGCAAGGCAACCGGCGACGAAATCATCACCCGAATCCGCCGCAAGACGGCGGGTATGCCCGGCGCCAGTCTGTTTCTGCAATCGAACCAGGATGTCCGCGTGGGCGGCAGGCAGGGCAACGCCCAGTACCAATACACCATTCAGACCCAGGACCTGAAGCTGCTGGGAGAGTGGGGCCCGAAGGTGCTGGCGCGGATGCTGACCATTCCCGAGATTGCGGACGTCAGTTCGGATCTGCAGAGTTCCGGTCTCTCGGAAAACGTGACCATCGACAGGGATACCGCTTCGCGTCTGGGCCTGACCGCTCAGGCCGTCGACAGCGCGCTCTACGACGCCTTCGGGCAGCGCCAGGTCTCCGTCATGTACAAGTCGATCAACCAATATCATGTGGTGCTGGCGCTCGAGCAGAAATGGTGGTCGAGCCCCGCCGTCCTCGACAAGGTCTACGTGCAGACACCGCGAGGCATCGAAGTGCCGATTTCCTCCTTTGCGCACTGGACGGAAGGCATTACCCCGCTCTCCCTGCCGCATCAGGGTCAGTTCCCGGCTTCCACGGTTTCGTTCAATCTGGCCGAGGGCGTCGCGCTCTCTGACGCCGAACTGGCCATCAACAAGGCCATGATCGACATGGGCGTGCCGACATCGGTGATCGGCAAGTTCGCCGGCACCGCGCAGGCTTATCAGGACGCCACGCGGAATCAGCCCATTCTGATCCTGACCGCGCTGCTCGCCGTCTACATCGTTCTGGGCATCCTGTATGAGAGCCTGATTCATCCGCTGACGATCATCTCGACTCTGCCCTCCGCGGGCGTCGGCGCCCTGATCGCCATGGTTCTGTTCCGCCAGCAGCTGGATATCATCGCCATGATCGCCATTATTCTGCTGATCGGAATCGTCAAGAAGAATGCCATCATGATGATCGATTTCGCCCTGGCCGCCGAACGCAATGAAGGCATGAATTCCCGCGATGCGATTTTCGAAGCCTGCATGCTTCGTTTCCGCCCGATTATGATGACAACTTTCTGCGCGCTGCTGGGCGGTTTGCCGCTCGCCATCGGCATCGGTACCGGTTCCGAACTGCGCCGCCCGCTCGGTATCGCCATCGTAGGCGGCCTGATCGTCAGCCAGATGCTGACTCTTTTCACTACACCCGTGATCTATCTATCTCTTGACAGACTTCGTTATCGCTTCTCGCGCAAGAACCCTGGACGGCACCGTCCCGGTATTTTGATACCCGGCGGGCTCGCGGAGGGCGCCGATTAATGTTTCGACGACCAATGACCGGCCCATCGGGCCTGGTTCTCCTTTCCGCTGTTCTCTGTGCTTCGTGCACCATCGGTCCGAAGTATGTGGCGCCCGTGGTTCCGCCTGCGCCGGCTTTTAAGGAACTCACCGGCAGCGATCAATGGAAGACCGCCACGCCCAGTGACGCCGCCCTGAAAGGCAAGTGGTGGGAAGTCTTCGGCGACCCGCAGCTGAACAAGCTTGAGGAGTCAATCAGCGTCTCCAACTTCAGCGTGAAACAGGCTGAAGCGCAATTCCGCCAGTCGCGCGCCATTATCCTCGGCGATCGCGCCAATTATTACCCCACCATCGGGGCAAATCCTTCCATTAGTCAAACTGATCGCGGTTCAGGTGCGGGAGGCGGTAAGAACGGAGGCCCCGGGTCTTCCTTTTCGATTCCTTTCTCTGCTTCCTGGGAGCCCGATCTGTGGGGACGTGTCCGTCTGGCTGTCGACAACGCCAACGCCAATGCGCAGGTTTCCGCCGCCGATCTGGAGAACATTCGGTTGAGCCTCCAAACCACGCTGGCGTCCGATTACTTCACGCTGCTTGGCACCGACATGCAGATCGCGCTCCTCAATGAGACCGACGTGGCGTACCAGAAGAACCTGGAGTTGACGATCAACCGCTTCAACGGCGGCGTGGCTGCAAAATCCGACGTAACACTCGCGCAGACCCAGCTTTATACAACGCAGGCGCAGGCGACCGACGAGCAGACCACGCGCAACCAGCTTGAGCATGCCATTGCCGTGCTGGTTGGGCTGCCTCCCGCGGAATTCTCCATCAAGCCGGGAAAAATCGAAAGACCGCCGGCGGAGATTCCCGTAGCCGTGCCGTCCGTACTGCTCGAACGACGTCCCGATATTGCCGCGCAGGAGCGGCTGATCGCCGCCGCCAATGCCAATGTGGGGATTGCGCAAACTGCGTATTATCCGACGCTGACGCTGTCGGCAAGCGCCGGGTTGCTCAGCCCCAACCTGCAGAGTCTCTTCACCTGGGCCAGCCGTACCTGGTCCGCAGGGCCAGGAATCTCGCAGACCTTGTTCGACTTCGGCCGCCGCGATGCCAGTGTGCAGGGCGCTATCGCGGCCTACGATGCGGCGGTTGCTGCGTATCGTGAGACCGTGTTGACGGCGTTCCAGCAGGTAGAAGACAACCTCTCGAACCTGCGCGTTCTGGCCTTCGAGGCCGATCAGGAAAAACAGGCCGTTGACGCCGCCGAACAGTCGCTGACGCTCGAACTCGAACGCTACCGCGCCGGTACGGATTCATATCTGAACGTCATCACCACACAGACTCTCGCGCTGGGAGATGAGCGAACCGCCGTGACCCTCCTGCAGCGTCGCATGACTTCCGCCGTGGCCCTGATATCCGCGCTGGGCGGCGGCTGGGATGCCTCGACTTTGCCCACGCCCGATCAGATGCGTTCGGCCGCCATGGGCGAAGCCGCTAATACCACTAAAGTTGCCCAGCCCGTCGTTGAGAGATAAAAGTCGAGAGATAAAAGTCGAGAGATAATCCTTCCCGCCCGCTTCCTTCCGGACGCGCACAGGAGTATGATCTACGGTCAAGGGTCCCCTTACGGGATCTGGAGGCTGACTATGTTTGACAGTATCGAAGATCAAATGAAGAATGTGGCGATGTCCGGGTCCACGTCCAAAGAAAAATGGACGCGGTATATTGTCATCAGCGCGATCGCGGTGGCCGCGGTGGGCGGCATCATTGCCGCCGTAGAACTTCTGAAATAACTTTACTGAGGCCCTCGTGCCTCACTTTGCAACCTTATCGATTTCCGCCGACAGCCGAGCCGCTGTCAGGGCATCGCCGTCCTCCGCCCCGAAGTCGTTGCGGATGGTGCCGCTCCCGTCGATTACGAACAGGTGCGGAAAGTGTACCCCTGGGCTCGACGGCGTGACTTTCAGGTAAGACGCGATCATCTGGCCCATGTCGAACACCAGGGGCCAGGTCATCCCGTGCTGCGCCGCGAAGGCATCGCCCGTTTGAAAATTGTCGGGCGCGGTAACGACAGAGATAATTGCCAGTTTATCTCCGTATTTAGCTTTTAATTCGACCAGCGTATCCACCAGGTGCGCACAATAAGGGCAGCCCGTGGCCATGATATCGATCAGCAGGACCTTGCCGCGGTAATCCTGCGGATCGTGCTGCTGGTAGTGCGAATCCGTCAGCGAAAACCCCGGCGCACGGCGATTCGAGTAATCGCCCGCCGCCAGCAGGCTCAGCGCGGCCGCGAGCGCTATGAAACCAATCTTCATTTTGCCTTCCCCGCGAGTTCCCGGAGCGATTCTTCAAAAGGTGCGCGGGCCACTCCTCGCTCTGTAATGATACCGGCTACGTAGCGATGCGGCGTTACGTCGAAAGCGGGATTCTGTACTTCAGTACCGACCGGCGCCACGCGCACTCCGAAGACATGCGTAACTTCCGCGGCGCCGCGCTGCTCAATCGGAATGTGTTCGCCGTTCGGCAATGAAAGATCGAGCGTGGAAATCGGCGCCGCCACATAAAACGGCACGTTGTTCTCCTTTGCCAGAACGGCCACGGAATACGTACCGATCTTATTGGCCACGTCGCCATTGGCGGCAATGCGATCCGCCCCCACCACCACGCATCCGATGCGTCCGGAATGCAGAAAATGCCCGGCCATGTTATCGGTGATCAGGGTGGCCCGGATGCCATCGTGCTGCAACTCCCAAACCGTGAGCCGCGCCCCCTGCAGGAACGGACGCGTCTCATCGGCGAAGACATCGATATCTTTACCCGCTTCCACCGCCGCGCGAATCACTCCCAGCGCCGTGCCGTAGCCCGCCGTAGCCAGGGCGCCCGCGTTGCAGTGCGTGAGCACCGTTTTGCCGTCCGGCACCAGCGGCGCGCCATGCCTGCCGATGGCGTTATTGATTTCGATATCCTCCGTGCGCACCAGCCTCGCCTCGGCAATCAGGCGGTCGCGAATCTCTTCCCACGCTGAGATGACGGCACTCCCGGTAGAGGCGATTCATGCGGTCGATGGCCCAGAACAGGTTCACCGCGGTGGGGCGCGTCGCTGCCAATTCGGCAGAGATCTTCTCCATCTGCCCGTCGAGGCCCTCGCGATCCGCCTGCGCGATGCCGATGGCGACTCCCATCGCTGCAGCCACGCCGATCGCCGGAGCTCCGCGGATCACCATGCTGCGAATCGCCTCCGCAACTTCCCCGTAGCTCCGGCAGGTGACGTAAATCTCTTCGTTAGGCAGGCGGGTCTGGTCGATCATCACCACGCCGTCGTCCGTCCACTGAATCGTCTCTATCATTTGTGTCCACTGGCCGCCCCCTGCATCAAAGTGAGGCAGAAGGGCAGCGTATTGTAAGCCATATGCATGATCGAAGAGGCGCGCGTCGAGCCCGAAACATGGCGGACCACGCCGAAAACGAATCCGGCCAGCGCGATCAGCACGCCGCTCTGCCAGATGTCCGCGTTCTGCGACAGATGGGCGGCGCCGAACAGGCAGGACGTGATCAGGATACCGGGAAAGACGCCTGTCGCACTTACCATCAGGGGCTGCAGAAAACCGCGAAACAGCAGTTCTTCGATAATCGGCCCCAGCGTAATGCCGAAAACGGAAATGACGATCCGGCTGAGCCAGTCCCCGTTGAGAAGCACATCGAAAGGCGTCTCCGTGTCGGGCGTCCGCAGCAGAATCTGCAGGAGCGCGCTCAGCACTACCAGGGCAAATCCCATGCCGATCAGGGTCGGCGTGTCGAACGCGCTCGGCACCCACCCGAGCGATCGGAACATAGGCCGCTGGTTGAGAAAGAAGATTACTTTCAGGGCGGCGAACAATATCAGATAGCCAGTGAACTCTTCGGCAACCGCCCAGTAGCCGCGCCGCGCCCCATCGTGCAGATACTGCACCGCCAGGCCCGAGACTACCATCATCGCCGCCAGGAACACCGCGAGGCTGATAAACAATTCGCCGAAACCCCAGAACGGGGCGTCGGGCTGCGCCAGGACTAACGGCTCGGAACTATCTGCGCGCGCGGTCAAGATGCATTCTCGATCAAAGCGGCGGCCAGCAGCGGAATCATGATCTCATGATGTCCGGTGAGCGCATAGCCTCGGCCTCCCGAAGCGGCATGAGGCCGCTCGACCACATTTACGCGCGGCCGGTAGTGCTGCAGGAAATCCATGTTCACCGTCGAGAAATCCCGCAATTCATGGCCCAGGTTGCGCACGCATGAAACGGCCTTGAGAAAGACCTCGGGCAACACCACGGCCGAACCCGCATTGATGTAAACGCCGCCTCCATTGAGTCCGGCGACCAGTGTGCAGAAAAGACGGAAATCACGATGCGTCGCCGCTCCCAGCACGGCCGGATCCGTCGCCGGATGCGTATGCGGGGTGTCCGTCCCGATCGCCACATGCACCGTAACGGGCACCCGCGCTCGCCACGCCTGGAGCAGCAAACTGGCCGGAGCATGCGCCGCCGGTGCAAGCGTGTCGAGAGCTTTCCCCAGGGACTGGCCCAACCCGGCATCGGTCGAAAGCGCCCGGTTCCACTCGCGCCCCGTCTCTTCCGCCGCACCGAAACGCCCATCGGGCAGGACAGCCTCCACATCCTCACTGGTATGTCCGGCCAGCGCAATCTCGAAGTCGTGAATCGACGCCGAGCCATTCATCGCAAAGCCGGTAGCCAACCCGCGCCGCATCAGGTCCATCAGCACCGGCGCGAGGCCGCACTTGATCACGTGCCCGCCCATGCCCCAGAGGATTGGCTTGCCGTTCTTACGGGCCGTGACAATGGCATCCACTACCTGACGAAACGTATCGCCGGCGAGGATGTGCGGCAGGCTGTCAAGCCATCCGCCGATACCGGACCCTGGAGTGTACGGCCGCGCAAAATCGCCCTGCTTCACCTTGCCGCCGCGCTCGGTGAGCGAAACAGTTTTCAATTCGGATAGGTCGATTGGGTCGACGCCGTAGTAATTATTCACAAGACGCGTCAGCGGGAATTACCTTCAAGGTTATCAAGCCTGCGGTTGCGGGATGAAGAGGGTAGTGTTTCCTGCGGTTGCCAGATTTCCCAGCTTCACAACTCGTGTCCTACAGGCGGCGTGTCCATCCACTCCCGATCTTCGACCGTAACCGGGGCAGTGGGATCGCATTGGGCGAGAAGTTCATTGAGCGTATAGCGGGTCTTCGTTTGGGGAGGTATGATCAGCGGCGGGACAGCCAGCGTGATCGATCCGCCCACTTTAGGCAAGTTGATTGTATGCATCGAAACGCAGCCTTGACTGAATTATATACAAAATATAACCGGTCAGGAAGGATTCGCCGGTCTGGGTAGAGAGCCCTCTACGATCACTCGGGCAAAGGAGTACACGCTATCCTCGCTGCCGTTTTCCAGGAACTTGCATACTTTTCCGAGGGGGAAACACATGTTCTCAGGGGTCTCTCCACAGGATGCCTGCGGTCGCCGCCGAATGCCCGAGGCCTTTCGCAAAGGCGGAATCCCTCTCGGCCTCTCTGAAAGCGACCCAATGCATTTCGTCAGGCGAATGCTTCCGGATCACCTCGCCGACATAGGCGCCGCAACGCAGCACCACGCGAATGGCATCTTCTTCTTGCGGCGGATCGCCGTGGAGCACATCGAGGTACGCGTCGATGTGCTTTAGGCTCTCGACAGAAAAATCCAGTCGCTCCTCGTTGAGGAGCTCGTGTTTGTAGGTCGGGTTCTCCAAGTCGTTATACAACATGACCGAAAGATCGGAAAATTCCCGGTCAACATAGCGTGGGGATCTGCGAAAGAAACTGAGTATGGTAGCCAGCCTCACGCCGCCCTCTCCGGCCGCAGCAGCTTCCTCAGCGCCTCGGCCGTAAAGCTCTTCCTTGATCGCATCACCTGCTCC
Source organism: Terriglobia bacterium (assembly GCA_963719785.1). Taxonomy (GTDB): domain Bacteria; phylum Acidobacteriota; class Terriglobia; order Bryobacterales; family Bryobacteraceae; genus BOG-234. The sequence goes on along the minus strand of CAVRCX010000004.1, from coordinate 644,609 downwards.
GGCGTCCCGGTCGCCACCACTCGCCCGCCATCCTCGCCGCCATCCGGTCCCAGATCCAGAATCCAGTCCGCGCACTTGATCACATCCAGATTGTGCTCGATCACCAGCACCGTATTCCCCAGCTCAACCAGCTTCTGCAGTACTTCCAGAAGCTTGCGCACATCCTCGAAGTGCAATCCGGTAGTAGGCTCGTCAAGCACGTAAAAAGTCCGCCCCGTCTGGCGCTTGCTCAGCTCCTTAGCGAGCTTGATCCGCTGGGCTTCGCCACCCGAAAGCGTTGTCGAAGACTGGCCCAGATGAATATACCCCAGCCCCACATCGAGCAGCGTCTGCAGCTTCGGCTTGATTTGCGGATTCGCCTCCAGCAAGGGCAGCGCCTCCTCCACCGTCAGCTCCAGCAGATCGGCGATCGAATGCCCCTTATACTTCACCTGCAGGGTTTCATAGTTATAGCGCTTGCCCCGGCACACATCGCAGGTGACATAAACGTCGGGCAGAAAATTCATCTCGATGCGCTTGAGCCCATCGCCCTGGCACGCCTCACAGCGCCCGCCCTTCACGTTGAAGCTGAAACGCCCCGGCTTGTAGCCCCGTTCCCGCGATTCCGGGAGCAGCGCGTAATACTCGCGAATGGGCGAAAACAATCCGGTATAAGTGGCCGGATTCGAGCGCGGCGTGCGCCCGATCGGCGATTGATCGATGCGGATGATCTTATCGATATTCTCGATGCCCGTGATCTCGCCATGCGTGCCCGGCGCTTCGTGCGACCCATAAACTTCCTTCGCCAGCGAGCGATAGAGAATGTCGTTCACCAGCGTCGATTTCCCACTGCCCGAAACGCCGGTCACCACGATGAACCGGCCCAGCGGAAACTCCACGTCGATGCCCTTCAGATTATGTTCGGTCGCCGCCGTAATGCGGATCGATTCTCCATTGCCCCCGCGCCGCTGCTTCGGCAGCGGAATCTCGCGCGTCCCCGCCAGGTACTGGCCGGTCAGCGAGGCCGCGCATAAACGAATCGCCGCCGGAGTCCCGCTGGCCACCAACTCACCCCCCAATCGCCCGGCGCCAGGGCCCAGATCGAGCACATAATCGGCGCGCTCGATGGTCTCCGCATCATGCTCCACCACGAGCACCGTATTGCCCATATCGCGCAGCGCCGTGAGCGTGTCGAGCAGGCGCTGGTTATCGCGCGGATGCAGCCCGATTGAAGGTTCGTCGAGTACATACAGCACGCCTCGCAGCTTCGATCCGATCTGCGTCGCGAGCCGAATACGCTGCGCTTCGCCGCCCGAAAGAGTCGAGGCCGAACGGTCGAGGCTCAGGTAATGCAGCCCCACCGATTCGAGAAATTCCAGGCGGCGTCGAATCTCGTCCACGATCCTGCCCGCGATCTGCAATTCCCGCGCCGCGAACTCCCACGAGCGCGCCGTCAGCAAAGCGCGCGAAATCGGCATGCCGGTGAATTCCGCGATCGAGATGCCGCGTACGCGCACCGCCAGGCTCGAAGGCCGCAGCCTTTTTCCGCCGCAGGCCGCGCACGTCACCGGAGACATATAGTCGGTCATCCATTCGCGATAGCCCGCCGATGCGTCGCGATAAATGTCCTGCAGAATCGCCAGAATCCCCGGGAACGCCCCGCTGCCGCTGAGGAGCTTTTCGCGAGCCTCGCGCGAGAGCTTTTCCCAGGGCGTACTCAGCCGGATGCGCAGCGCTTTCGCCCCGTCCTGCACCTTATGTGTTATCAGGCTTGACCCCGCGCCCGGCCCCAATGCCCCTTCGAGTAGCGGTTTTGACGGGTCCGCAATCACCTTATCGGGATCGAATGCCCACGTGCTGCCCAACCCCGAACACTCTTCGCAGGCGCCGTACGGGCTGTTGAAGGAGAACGAACGCGGCTCCGGCTCCGGCACATTGCTCCCGCATTCCACACACGCCAGCTTGCGCGAATAGAGCCGCTCCTCGCCGTTCACCACGGAAATCAAAACCAGACCGTTGGCCAGTTTGGTGGCTGTCTCGATCGAAGCTTCGAGGCGCTTCTCGATTCCCGGCTTCACCAGCAAGCGATCGACAATCACCTCGATCGAGTGGTTGCGCCGCTTATCGAGATTCATCTCGTCGTCGAGCGACCGGATCACGCCGTCGATGCGCGCCTTCACAAATCCCTGGCGCGCCAGCTTTTCCATCTCTTTCTTAAATTCGCCCTTGCGCCCGCGCACCACCGGCGCGAGCACCAGAATCTTATCTTCCGGCCGCAGCGAAAGAACATGCTTCAGAATCTGTTCCGTCGTCTGCCGTGAGATCTCGCTGCCGCACACCGGGCAGTGCGGAATGCCAATCGAGGAGTAAAGCAGGCGTAGATAATCGTAAATCTCAGTAATAGTTCCCACCGTGCTGCGCGGGCTGCGGCCGGTGGTCTTCTGATCGATCGAAATGGAAGGGCTCAGGCCGTCGATCGAATCCACATCGGGCCGTTCCATCTGATCCAGAAACTGCCGGGCGTAAGTGGAGAGCGTTTCGACGTAGCGCCGCTGCCCTTCGGCATAGATGGTGTCGAACGCCAGCGACGATTTTCCGGACCCGCTCAGCCCCGTGATCACCGTCAGGCTGTTGCGCGGGATGCGCACGCTGATGTTCTTCAGATTATGCTGCCGTGCTCCTGAGACTGAGATTTCGTGTAGCATCTTTGTTATCTTTAGTACGTTCCCGCGGTCACAACCTAATGCCCATCTGCTCTGTCTGCGGACATCACAGCTCCCGTAAGAGGCGAAACATTATCCAGAAAGTCCTCTTTTACGCCGTGTTTCGCTGCGGGGACTGCGGTCGCAGGGACCATGTCTGGCGTCGCTCTCTCTTCGTAATCTTCCGAAGGTTTGTCGAATGCCCCCAGTGTGGCACTCGCGACCTCTCGAAGCTTGCCCGGAGAGATTGGGTGGACAAGATGAGCCGCAACCCCCTCCGCCGATTGCTCGGCCTTGTTGGTTTTCCCCTCTACCACTGTACCTACTGCCGGCTGCAGTTCCGGGATTGGCGTAAACTGGCCTCCAGGTGATGTGGGACAGGCGCTTCCGCCTCTCCCTCCTTTCTTATCAAACTATGCAACTCCAGGCAGTCCCCGACGATCGCGGTAAACGCCTCGATGCATTCCTCCACGAGAGGCTGCCCGAGTTCAGCCGCTCGCGACTCCAGAGTTGGATCCACGATCTTCGTGTCAGCGTAGCCGGCCGCCCGGAGAAGCCGTCCTACCAGTTGCGCGGCACGGAAACAATTCATCTGGAACCAGCCGCCCTGCCGCCGCTCCATGCCACCGCCGAAGCCATCCCCCTCACGGTTCTTTATGAGGATGAGAGCGCCGTCGTCATCGATAAGCCCGCCGGCATGGTAGTCCACGCGGGGGCGGGTATCCATGCCGGAACCGTCGTCAACGCCTTGCTGCATCGCTTCCAAACGCTCTCGACCATCGGCGGCGATCTGCGTCCCGGCATCGTACATCGCCTCGACCGTTTCACCAGTGGCGTTCTGCTGGTGGCGAAGACGGACGCGGCCCATCGCGATCTTGCACTGCAATTCTCTTCGCGCAAGGTGGAGAAGATTTATCTGACCCTGGTCGAAGGCGCCATGAACAAGCCCTCCGGCAGAATCACCAAGCCCATAACGCGAGATCCCAGACAGCGCGCCCGCATGACAGCCCGGCTCAGCATTGGACGATCTGCGCTCACCGACTGGGAGACCATCGAAGCCTTTCAGGGATTTACTCTGCTGCGCATCCGCCTCGGCACCGGCCGCACCCATCAGATTCGCGCTCATATGGCGGCGCTCGGCCATCCGGTGGCGGGCGATACTCTGTATGGAGCCAGGCCGTCCCCGTGGAAGCGCTACTTCCTCCATGCGCACCGGCTCGGTTTCAGAAGTCCGGCGACGGGGGAGACGGTCGTGGTGGAATCCCCGCTGCCTGCGGATCTGGCCGAATGGAAGGATAGAATAGGACACATATGAAATTGCTGTGGTGCGCCGGTCTGGGTCTGTCTGTGTGTGTTTTGAGCCTGGCGCTGTGGGCGCAAAAGACGCCGGTTGCAGGCCAGCCTTCTCTTTCGAGCCAGCAGATTGCCGGTCAGGAAGGGCAGGAGGGTCAGACCAGTTTCACCCTCGACGTCACGCGCGTCAACATCCTGTTTACAGTCACCGATAAAAAAGGCCGCTTCGTAACCGACCTCGGGCAGAACGATTTCCAGATTGTCGAAAACAAGAAGCCGCAGATCATTCAGCAATTCACCGCCGAATCGGATCTGCCCCTGCGCCTTGCCGTATTGGTCGACACCAGCAACAGCATTCGCACCGAGTTCAAATTTGAGCAGGAAGCCGCCATTCGCTTCATGCAGAGCGTGATGCGTCCCAAAGAAGACCGCATGATGCTGGTGAGTTTCGACAGCGCCGCCGAGCTGGTCTGCGATCTGACGGACAATCTGAAAGACCTCGAGAAAGGTATCAAAGGCATGCGTCCCGGCGGAGGCACCTCGCTCTACGACGCCCTCTACTTCGCTGCCAAAGAGAAGCTCATGATGGATCGGCCGCGGGATAAATTCCGCCGCGCCATCATCCTGATCAGCGACGGCCAGGATACCGAAAGCCGTTATACCCGCGATCAGGCGCTCGAGATGGTGCAGAAAGCCGACACCGTGATCTACGGGATTTCAACCAACACCACGCGCGACTCCATCGACGGGGACCAGGTGATGCGCTACCTGGCTGAGGAGACCGGCGGCCAGGCCTTCTTCCCGTTCAAAGTCGAGGACCTCGACCAATCGTTTGAGAACATCGCCAACGAACTGCGCCACCAGTACAACATCTTCTATCGTCCCGAGCCTTTAAAGGCGGACGGGCTTTATCATCCCGTCACCGTAAAAGTGAAGACGCGCAAGGACCTGGTGGTGCGGGCGCGCAAGGGTTACTACGCCCCGAAATTCTAGGGCTTCACACACGAAAAATTGGCCGCCTCGTCGATACTGCCGCTGCCCTTATAGCGAGCGACCAAAGGATAATTGCACAGCGGTCGTGTCCGTACCACCTTGCCCTCGACCACGCGGCTTGCCTCGATTCGCTCCGGCGCTGTACCCGCTTCCACCCACTTCACCAGCGGCGTCGCCGTATCGAACACGCCCGTCCCCACGCCTCCGCCGCAATGGAACATCCCCGGCACCATAAATAAGCGGAAGAAATCCGTGGTCGACGCGCCCATCTTCTCCGTGACATGTTCGTAGTATTCGACGCCCATGCGCGGATTCAATTGCGGATCGGCCCAGCCGTAATACATCACCAGCTTGCCGCCGTGCCGCATGAAAGCCGAAAGATCCGTGTCCGTCGCGTCCGCTATCTGCCGCAACTCATCCATCTGCGGCGGGCCCTTGTCGATATCGAACTGCGCGATCAGTTGCGTCGGATCGTTATCGGGGCCCTTATCGTTATCGGGGCCCTTATTCGAATCGAGCCCCTTGTTCCATGGCGCGATGTAACGCAGAAAATTCTGCGCGTAATTGGTCCACGTCCCCGGCCCGTTAGGGCCATTGACCTCTTGTCCCAGCCAAGCGCTTTCCGCGCCCACCGGCCAGCCCGGGAAATATCGCGTCCCCTGGCTCAATATATCGCCGTAAATCCGCTCGAGCGCCGCAATCTGATTGCCGGTGAAACAATCAGGCTGGTCCGACCCTTCGGCGCAATGCGGCAGATCGCGCGCCGGTTTGAAATCGCAGCGCCGCGGATCTTCGATCAGCCCGTCCTTCAATCCATCCTTCGCATCGCACTGGTCGTAAACCCGGCTTGCCAGCAGCCCAAGCTTTGCGGCTGGAAACGGATTGGCGGCCATCCCCTGCATCCAGTAGGCGCGCGCCGTCATGGTCTGCGTCAGACTTACTTGCGGCGACCCCGCAATGATCCCGTCGAAGTCGTTGGGAAAACGCTGTGCAAGGATCAGGCCCTCGCGGCCACCCTGCGAACAGCCGTCGTAATACGATTTCGAAGGACCGGTCCCGTAGTAAGTTCGCGCCATCAACTTGGCGGCCTCGGCGGTCACGTGCAGGGAACGGAAACCGAAATCCAGCAGCTTTTGCCGGTTCAGCGCGAAGCTCGCCCCGGGCTCGGAAGCAGCCGAGTGCCCCGTGTCGGTGGCCGCAGTCACGAATCCGGCCTTCAGCCCATGCGCGCGATTGGCGATTCGCCCCGGCGTCTCAAACGATTCGCCGGCCCAGCCGCCATTGCCGAACATGTAGAGCCGCCCATTCCACGCTGTCGGCAGGTTCACCTCAATGTTGATCTCGGGAGGAACCATTAGGCTCACCCGGCAGTGCTCGGGAGCATTGGCCGAGGCTGGAATCACCCGTGCGCCGATCACCGAAAGATCGAAGCTCGTCAGGCTGCGCAGTTCACCGCACGCAATGGCAGGCTTGCCTGTGGGAGGGGGAGGCGTCCAATCGCGGAACTGCACGCCACCGCCGCCCTGGGCCAAAAGCGAAACCGCACAAACTATACCGGCAATCAAGAGCCGCATCGGGGCCTCCGTATTAGTGCACGATTCTATCGCAACGTGGGGCAGATTTCCGATCTGCCCGCGGCTCTTCCAGGCACGCTCCGGCCTTACGCCAGCCACTTCCAGAAATAAAACAGCATCTTCTCCCTCCCCGTATTAGTGATGCCGTGCATGCGGTTCCCCGCGCAATACATCATCGATCCCGGTCCCACCTGGCACGTCTGGCCATCCACCAGAATCTCCCCGGTGCCCTGCGCGATGAGCATGAACTCCTCCTCCGGGTGCTGGTGCGGAGGGTGCGGACTCATACCCGGATCCAATAACAGATTGCCCACGGTCATGGCCTTCAACTGATCGGTCGGTCCATGGAAGTAAATCTTCAGCGGCTGTCCATTCTCTTCAAGAGCGGTAGAAGTCGCCATGTCGATCACGGCATTCGGTAACGGAAGAAATTCGGGAAAACCTGCCATAGGCGCCATTATCTCAATGCGACATCGCATACACCACGTAGTTCACGCCAATGCGAATTCCCAGCGCCGAAAACTTCTCGTCATAGTGCGGATCGTCGGCCCACTCCCACGAATCGCCCAGATCCGAGTTGACGCTCATCGCCACCATCAAGCGCCCCGCATCGTCGTAAATACCCCGCCAGCGCGCCGGACATCCCTCGCACTTATACGTGACGCCGGTCGAAAGATAGCGCGCGCCGGGCACCTGGTAACGATCGCTCAGATCGTAAACCGTTTTCAGAATCGGATCGCCTTCGGGAATATCGACAATCGGCCGGTCGGGGAACACGCGATCCATGCTGTCGCGAAATACCATCCACTGCGCCTCGCCCCAGAAATCGTCGCACATGAAAAAGCCGCCGCGCAGCAGATATTCGCGCAGCTTTTTCGCCTGCGCCTCGGTCAGTTTCCACTGGCCGGTCTGCACCGCGTAAAGCCACGGCCAGTTATAAACGTCATCGCCATCGTCCAGATTTACGGGCTGTTCGGTGGAGCGCACATGCAGGCGAGTAAGCCGACGGATGGCCTGCGAAAAATGCCGGTCCGCCCGTGGATAATCCTGCGTCCACATGGAATTTCCCTCGCGCCAGTCCCCGCTCCCGCGCCGGTAACCATAGCCACCGTAGGCCTGCGGATACATGAGCCGCGCAAACGCCCATTCGGTCTTTTCCTGCCAGTCCGAAGGAAGGGGGAAATTGTTGTACTCGATGCCGGGATATTCGCGAAAAGGACGCTGCCACGCCCACAGCGCGCTGCAGGCGATGAGTGCGACAGTAATCGGACCACGAGTCACTTTTTCCTGATCTGATCGTCGACGGGAACATCGATAGGAGCGTTATTCTGATCGAGTTCCTCCCACAGCGCCCCATCCGCAAAATCGACGGATTCCACGGTCATCACCGTCACAGCGGGATCGAGCCGCATCGCATGCGCCTTCCGCTCCAAAGCCTTGACCTGGGCAAGATACACATCGATTTTTTTGGACGTGCCGGCTGAGAGCGAAACGTGAATGCGCGCGCCGTCCACCTCCTGCTCGAGAGAATCCGCCGTCACCAAAACCACTTTCAGATTCAGCGCCCGGATATCCTGCGTCGAGTAGTTGTGCAGCGTGACGGACTCAAAGCCAAACTCTTTCGAAGTCACCGGTTCTGAGACGACAACAGGCGATCCCCAGGTGGTGCGCGTGGTGAAGATCACATGCTCAGTGTCTGCCACCGCGGTACCGAAAAACGTCGCCATCAGCGCAATTAAAACCAGCCGCATAACCGCCGCCTCAGCCCGATTATATCCGGCCCTGGTGAGGAATCCGGTAAGTGGGCGCGTGGGCGGAACGCTCCGCGTTTATTTCTTCAGGATGTGCCTTTGCGGGCATCGAGCATCCTTCGCCAGGCTTCGAGCAGCTGGGCGCGCGCTTCGTTCCCCATCGGCTCTGGCAGCGCGGCGGGTTGGTAGCGGCGGCAGAGCTCGACCGTTTTGCGCAGGCTCTCGGCAAATTCGATGCAGGGCGGGCAGCCTGCCAGGTGAGTTTCGATCTCCGCGCAAGCCTCGGCCGGAAGATCGAGATTCAAATATTCGGACAGCATGGAAAAAATCTCCAGGCATTTTTCCGTGCGTTCATGCGGTTCCATGGGAGTCTCCCGGCGTGCGCTTGCGCAGATAACTGTCCAGTTCGTGGCGGACGGCCAGACGGGCGCGATGCAGACGCGTCTTGACGACATCTTCCGTCAAATCCAGGATGTGGGCGGTTTCCTGCGTGGACAATTCCTCAACGTCCCGCAGCAGCATTACGGACTTGTAGTTTTCGGGAAGACCGGCGATGGCCCGATCCAGCGCCTGTCTTAATTCCGATTGCAGGACCTGGCGGTCCGGCAGTTCCGACCAATCCGCGATCTGGAATTTGGCGGGCAGATAGTCGTCGAGCGAAAGTTCGTGAGCGGGCGCGAACACGCTTTTGCGCCGTTTCATGAGACAGGCATTACGGGCAATTTGAAAGACCCAGGGACGGACGCGCTCGGGCTCGCGCAGATTGTGGAAGTTCTCGAAAACGCTGAGCAGGGCCTCCTGCGCCACTTCCTCGGCGTCTTCACGATGCCCGCACATGAGCCAGCTATAGCGGAAGATTTTATTGCGGAAGTGTTCCACAAAGCGGTCAAACGCCTCAGGTTTTCCGGCAATCAGTTGACGCGCGAGTTCAGTTTCGGCAGGCCGGTCCAATAGTCATTATCGCCTCCGCTCCTGGGGGGGTCCGTCACCGCCAGGGAGACGGGCGGGGTGTGGATCGACACTTCGATAGTGGGCGCATTGAGCAGCGTGGCGTGAATCAGACAAGCTTTCACGGCGCGCAGAAGGCCCGCTTGATGACGCTCGTCGAGATTCGGCACTCCGACATCGATCTGAAACGAGGCGAGGCGGGCGGGCTGCTGGGCCTTTTCGGCGTTGACCCGAACCTGCAGGTTGGCGGTGGGCAGCGCGCGCACCTTCAGGTATTGAACCGCGTAGTATGCCGCGCACGTCGCGAGCGCGGTGAGCAGAAACTCGGGCGGCGACATGCCTTCGTCGGAGCCGCCATTATCGCGCGGCTGATCGCAGAGTACCTGATGACCTCGCGCCTCCGCGGCGAACTTTGTGCCTCCCAGATAATCGGCCAGAACTTCCATAACTTTTTGCTCCCATTTCTTCAGGATGCAAACTTCGATGAAAGGTGACATGTCACCCCTCGAACAATAACTGCATCCTGAGTTCCGGACGCAATGAAGAAAACGCTGCCCTTGCTGGTTTTAGCGCCATACCTGTGTGTGGCACAGGACGCAATATCGCTGAAAGACGCCGTTCACATGGCGCTCGATAATAACAGATCGGTGGCTGCGTCGGCTGCGGCTGGCAAGGCCGCGGAAAGCGGGGTCGCGCGGGTGCGGGCAGGAAAACTGCCGAGGGTCGACTATACGGAATCGTGGACGCGCAGCGATAATCCGGTGTTTGTTTTCTCTTCCTTATTGACGCAGCACCAATTCGCCGCGCAAAACTTTCAGCTGGGACCGCTCAACCGGCCTGACTTCCTGAATAACTTCCAATCGCAGATCACCGCTGACCAGGCGCTGTATGACGCAGGCGAGACGAAACACGCTGTGCGCGCGGCAGAGTTGACTAAGAACATGACGGGCGAAGAAAGCCGGCGTATTCAAATGGAAACGATCGCGGCGGTGATCCGCTGCTGGTATGACGTTCTGCTGAGCGCGGAGCAGGTTGACGCGACCGGCGAAGCTATGCGATCGGCGGAGGCGGACCTCGAACGCGCGCGGGCAATCCGGTCGGCGGGAATGTCAACCGACGCGGACGTGCTTTCGATCCGCGTGCATCTGGCCGGCGTTCATGAGCGGCAGATCCGGCGCGGGGCGGACCTGGATGTGGCCCGTGCCGCGTTAAACGATGCGCTCGGATTGCCGCTCGAAACCGCGCATATTTTGACCGGTGGGCTGACGCCTTTGAAGCTTGCGGCGGGGATGCCGGCGGAGTACGAAGGGAAAGCGCTCACCGATCGGCCCGAGGCTCGGCAAGCGAAGTTGGCTGCGGACCTGGCTGAGAATCGGGTGGCTGCGGCGCGGGGTGGCTATCTGCCTCAGGTAGGCGTTCATGCGGCATTTGAGGCGGATCGCCAAAATTTCTACGCTCGCGGCGGCGCCAACTGGCTGGTCTCGATCGGACTGCGCTGGAACTTATTCAATGGGAACGGGGATAAGGCGCGCATCGCCGAAAGCACGTTCGCGCTGCGCCGGAGGGAGGCCGAACGGGATCGCGCCGATTCCGCTATACGGTTGCAAGTGCGGCGGGCATTTGCGGATCTGCGCGCGGCGGACGAACGCATCGAAGTAGCGCGGGCCTCCGTCGCCGAGGCGGAGGAGAGTCTGCGCATTACGCAGAACCGCTACGCGGCGGGGATCGGGAACGTGACCGATTTGCTGCGCACCGAGACGGCGGTGCTGGAGGCGCGCACACAACACCTGGCCGCAATTCGCGATCAACGGGTGTCGGCGGCCCTGCTCGAACTGGCTGCGGGGACATTGAGCGCCGAATCGGAGGTTCTGAATTAGATGAACTGGCTTTCGATAGTGCCGATTGGTTTTGGCTTGTGGCTGGCGGCGTGCAGCGAGAAGGTGGTGGAGAAGCCGGTGGCATCCGCGGCGCCTGTTGCGGTTTCCACGGTGACGGCGGCCATTGAAAACTGGCCCGCGCAGTATGAAGCGACGGGGACGGTTCGCGCCCGAACTTCGATTGCGATTGCCGCGAAACTGACCGGTTACGTCCGCGAAGTTAAGGCGCAGGCTGGCGACAGCGTGCGCGAGGGCGACTTGCTGGTGAGGCTCGACACGGCGGATCTGGATGTCGGCTCGCGGCGCGCGGAGGCGGCCCGTGACGTATTGCGGATGGCGGCGCCCGAAGCCGACAGCGGTGTGCGGGCGGCGCAGGCCAATCTCGATTTGGCGCGCGTGACGTTCGGCCGCATGCAGGAATTGTTTCAGAAGAAATCGATTTCCGATCAGGAGTTGGATGAGGCGTCGGCTCGGCTCAAAGGCGCGCAGGCGGCGTTCGATGCGGCGCAGGCTCGGCGCGTGCAACTGAACTCGAAGGTCGCTGAAGTGGATCAGGAAGTGCGCGCGGCGGAGATCGCCCGCGGTTATGCGGAGATTCGCGCGCCGTTCGGTGGGGTTGTGGTCTCGCGGTCGGTCGATCCCGGCGGGTTGGCCATGCCCGGTGTGCCACTGATGACGATGGAACGCGCAGGCGCCTATCGGTTTGAGGCATTGGTGGAGGAATCGCGGCTGCCGGCGATTCGAGTCGGTCAGGCGGTATCGGTCACGCTCGACGGCGTGGATCGCGCTATCGATGCACGCGTATCGGAAATCGTTCCCGCGGTGGATGCCGCGTCGCGCGCGTATGCGGTACGGATTGATTTGCCCGCGCTGGCGGCAATTCGCTCCGGCGTGTTCGGGCGCGCGGCTTTTCAATTCGGGAGCAGGGCGCTGTTGGCGGTTCCGGCCGGGGCCGTCGCGGACCGCGGCCAGTTGCAATCGGTGCTGGTGGCGGATGCCGGCGTCGTCCGCACGCGTCTGATTACCACAGGCAGAAGGTGCAACGATCGGGTGGAAGTTCTGACGGGTCTGAGCTCCGGCGAGAAGGTTATCTTTCCGGTTCCGCGTGAACTGGTGGATGGCGCGCGGATTGAGGTTCTGCCGTGACGGAGAGTCAACTGGGTCCGGCGGGGAAACTGGCGAAAGCCTGGATTGGATCGAAGCTGACGCCGCTGGCGATCGCCGGGTCCTTATTGCTGGGGGCATTTTCGGTGTGGAAACTGCCGCGCGAAGAAGAGCCGCAGATCGTTGTGCCGATGGCTGACGTGTTTGTCCAGATGCCGGGCGCGTCGGCGCGGGAAGTGGAAGAGCGGGTCACCAAACCGATGGAGAAATTGCTCTGGGAGATCCCGGGTGTGGAGTATATCTACTCGACGTCGAGCCCCGGGATGTCTACGGCAATCGTGCGGTTCCTGGTGGGGCAGGACGAGGAGAAGAGCATCGTGCGGCTGAACCAGAAGCTGAATGCAAATCTGGATTCGATTCCGCCGGGCGCGTCGCTTCCTTTGGTGAAGCCGCGCTCGATCGACGACGTGCCGATTCTGGCGCTTACATTCTGGAGCGCGCGGTATGGCGACTTCGAATTGCGGCGCATCGCGGCGCAGGTGGAAGACAGCATCAAGCAGACTCCGGATGTTTCCGCAATGGCTCTGATCGGCGGCGCGCGGCGCGAGATTCAGGTTACACTCGACACGTCGCGGCTGAGCGCTTACGCTCTCTCGCCTTTGCAGGTGGTCGAGGCTTTAGGGCTTTCGAACAAACGCACGCGGCCGGGAGAATTCGCCCGCGGCAACCGGCAGTATCTTCTGGAGACCGGCCAGTTCCTTTCCAGTGCGGATGACGTTCGCAACGTTGTCGCGGGCGTTGCCAATCAGAAACCGATCTTCGTACGGGATGTGGCCCAGGTGACCGACGGCGGCGAGGAACCCACCCAATACGTGCGCTTCTCGGAGGGAAAGGGCTTTTACCCGGCGGTTACGATTGCGATTTCGAAGCGCAAGGGGACCAATGCGGTGACGGTGGGCGAGGATGTGCTGCATCGCCTGGAACCGTTGCGGGGCGGCGTGATTCCCTTGGACGTAAAGATGACCGTCACGCGGAATCATGGAGACACGGCGAAGGAGAAATCGAACGAGCTGCTTTGGCACATGCTGATTGCGGTGATTTCGGTAAGCGCGCTGATCGCCGTTACGCTGGGGCTGCGGGAATCCCTGATCGTGTTTATTGCGATTCCGGTGACGCTGGCTTCGACCCTCACGGTTTTCTACCTTTACGGTTACACCCTGAACCGGATTACTTTGTTCGCGTTGATCTTTTCCATCGGCATTCTGGTGGACGACGCCATTGTGGTGGTAGAGAATATCGTGCGCCATTGGCGCATGCAGGCGAACCGCAACAGAGCGCCGTTCGAGGTCGCGGTGGAGGCGGTGGCCGAAGTGGGTAATCCCACCATCCTCGCCACACTGACCGTGGTAGCGGCGATTTTGCCCATGGCGTTTGTGGGTGGGCTGATGGGGCCGTATATGCGCCCGATCCCGATCGGCGCCAGCGCGGCGATGTTGTTCTCTCTTCTTGTTGCGCTCACCGTGACGCCGTGGGCCGCGGTACGGATTCTCAAGCCCGGCGGGCATAGCGAGGGCGAGCGCGAGGATTTCGTAACGCGGCTGTACCGCCGCTTCATGGGCAGCTTGTTGCACCGGGGCATGCTGCGCTGGTGCTTTCTTGGTGGCGTGGTGGTGCTGTTGCTCGCCTCCTGCTCGCTGTTTTATTTTGGCCTGGTCAAGGTCAAAATGCTGCCGTTCGATAACAAGAGCGAGTTTCAGGTGATTGTCGATATGCCCACCGGCACTACGCTCGAAGAAACCGCCCGCGTAACGCGGCTGCTGGCGGAAGAGACGGAGAAGCAGCGCGAGGTGGTGAATGTGGAGACCTATGTGGGAACGGCGTCGCCTTACAACTTCAACGGCCTCGTGCGGCATTACTATTTGCGGCGTGGGCCCAACGTGGCGGATATTCAGGTGAATCTGCTTGCGAAGAGCGCGCGCGAATTGCAGAGTCACGAGATCGCCAAACAGGTGCGTATACGGATTCAGCCGATCGCCGATCGCCATGGCGCGCGCATCAAAGTGGCCGAGGTGCCCCCGGGTCCTCCGGTGCTCGAGACGCTGGTGGCGGAAGTTTACGGGCCGGACATGGGCCGGCGTATTGCGCTGGCGCGGCAGATCAGGGATTTATTCCGGCGGACCAATGGCGTGGTGGATGTCGATTGGTACGTGGAGGACGATCAGGCGAAGTATCGCCTGTTGGTCGACGAGGAGAAGGCTGCCATCGACGGAATCTCCGAGGACGACATCGCGCGGACCATGCAGGTAGCTTCAGCGGGGTCCACGGCAGGGCTCCTGCATCAGGATGCGGAGAAGGAAGATGTGGCGCTTACGGTGCGCCTCGACCGGGCCACGCGTTCCGATATGGAGCCCATGATGGGTTTGAAAATCAACGGGCGCAATGGACACGAGGTTGCTGTTGGAGAACTTGTGCATGTGGAGAAAGCGATCGGAGACAAGAGCATTTACCACAAAAATCTGATGCCGGTTACGTACGTAACGGCCGATATTGCGGGCGAAATCGAGAGCCCGGTTTATGCGGTGCTGAAACTGGGGCCGCAGATTGACAAGATCGGGATTCCCGAAGGCTACCGGATCGAGCAGCATATGGCGGCGCTGCCATCCGACCCGGGGCGGTACTCGATGAAATGGGATGGGGAGTGGCACATCACTTATGAGGTATTTCGCGATCTGGGAATTGCGTTTGCGGCGGTGCTGGTCTTGATTTACGGCCTGGTGGTTGGGTGGTTCCAGTCGTTCCTTACGCCGTTGATCATTATGGCGGCAATCCCGTTTTCGCTGGTGGGGATTGTGCCGGCGCACGGATTGCTGCACGCGTTCTTCACGGCGACCTCGATGATCGGGTTCATAGCGGGGGCCGGAATCGTGGTGCGGAATTCGATCATCCTGGTGGATTTCATTGAATTGCGTCTGGCGCAGGGGATGCCGCTCGATGACGCGGTGATCGATGCCGGGGCGGTGCGATTCAGGCCGATGATGCTGACCGCCGCGGCGGTTGTGGCCGGGTCCTCGGTGATTCTCTTCGATCCCATTTTTCAGGGGTTGGCGATTGCGTTGATGGCGGGTGAGATCGCTTCGCTGATGCTCTCGCGCATGACGGTGCCGGTGTTGTTTTATGTCTTCAATCGAAGGAGGAGAAAGTCTGTATGACCGTTGACAGATATCTGCGTATGATCGCGGGTGCCTTTGTGGTGGTGAGCCTGGCGCTCGGATATTGGACGAGTCCGTATTGGTATCTTTTTACCGCGTTCGTCGGATTGAATCTGTTTCAATCGGCCTTTACGAATTGGTGTCCGGCGATGACGATTCTTCGGAAGCTGGGCATTCCCGGATAGCTATGTGCCTGGGAGGTGAACGTCGAGCTGGAGCAAATCCTTATCTGCGTCAGGCCGGGGGCGCCCGAAGCAGGAGAGCTTGTGCGATTCGGGCATGCGCGAAGGATCGCCGAATGTTCGTCCCGGGGAGGGCACAGCCAATCGGCGTTTCTTCTTTCGCAACGGGATGCTGGAGCTGCGTTGGGTAGTGCAGTGAGAGGGCTGATTGCCTGCTCACTCTCGAATCGGACGACCCCGGCAGCGGAAGAAGCTGGACTTTCGTCACACCTTCCGCTGGTGCTCACACGCTGAGTAAGTTGCCGATCAGTGCGAGCAGGCGCGGGTGTATACTCGCGGGCATGAAATTCTCACGCCGAACAGCCATGCAGGTTGCGGGCGCGGGCGCACTCACGCCTTTCGCCGCCGCGGAACTGGATGCCGCCCAGGTGCCTGCCCCGCCGAAAGAAGGACCGGACACACCTAAGATCGCCTTGAGCACCGGGGACAGCGGCATCGCATTCGGTGGCCGTGGCCGGGCGGCCAACGAACCCGCTCCCGATCCCACCGCGGGTCCGCGTCGTATCAAACAACTGGGCGTGAACTGGGTGTTGGGCGGAGGTCCGAACCAACTTCCGTGGACGGAAGAAGTCCTCACGAGGACGATGGAACCGTGGAAGGCCGCGGGCATCACAGTCGGCAACCTGATGATCAATTTGTCGAACGACATCCTCTATGGGAAGGAAGGCAACAAGCGCAACGACGACACCGAAAAAATTAAACAGTCGATTGTCGCCGCGGGCAAGGTTGGACTGCCGGTGGTCGAATACAACTTCTATGCGCATCGCGCCATGGAGGGGTATTTCGAAGAAATCGACACGGAGCGCGGCAACTCCGGCTGGACCGGCTTCGATAACGAACTGGTGCAGACCGCCGACCGGCCGTACGAAACTCGGCCCGAGGAAAAAGGTATGAAGTTCAAAGATCTGCCGCCGCTGCCCAACGAAGGGGCGCATAATCTGGACGAAATGTGGAACAACATCACGTGGTTCCTGAAGGCGGTCATCCCCACGGCGGAGAAGGCGGGCGTGCGTCTGGCGCTGCATCCCAATGATCCACCGGCGCCGGTCAGCCGAGGCTCGCAGCAGATCATGGGCTCGGTGGCGGGCTGGAAGAAGCTGATTTCGATCGTGAATAGTCCTTCGAATGGCATCACCTTCGATTGCGGGGTGACGCGCGAAATGGGTGAAGATCCGGTTGAGGCGTGCCGGTACTTCGCCTCGCGCGACCGCATCAACCATGTGCATTTCCGCAATGTACTGGTGATCAAGCCGTATGAGCGATACCGCGAAGTGTGGATCGACGAAGGTCTGAATAACATGTTCGCGGTGATGAAGGAGCTGGTGAAGAACAAGTACCGGCACGAGATATATCCGGAGCATCCGCGGCGTCTGGATTACGATGCGGAGCGGGGCCGCATCGGCGGCTATCCTGGCGGGGGCGGATATGCCGCGTATGCGTACAACGTTGGTTACGCGCGCGCCATGCTGCAGGCGGCGATGTCTTAAATAAAGCAAACTTTCGGCGCGCCCAGACGTATTGTTTTGCATGCGACAACTTCTGCGCCGATTGATGCGCGCGCCCTTGTTCACCACGGTGACGCTGATCACGCTCGCCATCGGGATCGGCGCGAACACGGCAATTTTCAGCGTTGTCGACGGCATCCTGCTGAAACCGCCGCCCTATACCGATCCCGATCGATTGGTCGGGATTTGGCACACGACGGCGTTATCCAACTTTAAGGAACTGAACGCGTCGCCCTCCAACTACTTCACCTATCGCGAGGAAAACCGCACCTTCGAGGACGTCGGCTTATATAACGGCGGCTCGGTTGCGGTAACGCAGATTGGCGATCCCGAGCAAGTGCGCGCTCTGTTCGTTACAGATGGGGTGCTGCCGATTCTGGGGATCAAACCGTTCCTCGGCCGCTTCTTTACTCGCCAGGACGATACGGATGGCAGCCCCGCTACCGTGGTGCTGACGTATGGCTACTGGCAGCGCCGGTTTGGCGGTGCGGCATCGGCGGTGGGACGGCGCATTGTGGTCGGCGGGCGCGCCCGGGAAATCATCGGTGTGACGCCACGCGGCTTTCGATTCATGAACCCGCAGCCCGAGTTGGTGATCCCGTTGATGTTCAATCGGGCCAAAGTTACGCTGGCAAATTTCAGCCATCAGGCAGTGGCAAGGCTCCGGCCAGGCGTCACCCTCGCGCAGGCGAATGCCGACGTGGCGCGCATGCTGGCTATCGAGCCGAGGAAATTTCCGCCGCCGCCCGGCTTCACGATAAGCATGTTTATGGACGCGAAGATCGGCCCCAACGTGCGCCCGTTTGCTTATGATTTCGTGGGTGACGTCGGCAAAGTGCTCTGGGTGCTGATGGGAACTA
Organism: Terriglobia bacterium; assembly: GCA_963719785.1. GTDB lineage: Bacteria > Acidobacteriota > Terriglobia > Bryobacterales > Bryobacteraceae > BOG-234. Next base: position 626,572 of record CAVRCX010000004.1, on the reverse strand, counting down.
TCGGCGCGGTGCTGCTGATCGCCTGCGCCAATGTGGCGAATCTGCTGTTGGTGAGAGCGGAAGGCCGGCAGCAGGAACTGGCCATCCGCGCGGCCCTCGGCGCCGGATGGGGCCGCATCGCACGCGAATTGCTGATCGAGAGCGTCACGCTGGGATTAGCCGGCGGCGTTCTCGGGCTGGGCGTGGCTTATGCGGCGCTGCGCCTGCTGGTCTGGATCGCTCCGGCGAACCTGCCGCGTCTCGACGAGATTTCAATCGATCTGCCGGTGCTGCTGTTCACCCTCGGCGTCTCGCTGCTGGTAGGGCTGCTGTTCGGCGCTTTGCCGATCCTGAAATATGCGGGCGCACAGCTGGGAACGGGTCTGCGCCAGGGTGGCCGCAGCATCAGTCAGAGCAGGGAACGGCACCGCGCGCGCGGCGTACTGGTGGTGGTGCAGGTGGCGCTGGCTTTGGTTTTACTGATCGGTTCGGGCCTGATGGTGCGCACGTTCTTAGCCCTGCGGCAGGTTCAGCCGGGCTTCACGCATCCCGAAGAACTGCTGACGCTGCGGGTCTCGATTCCCGAGGCGCAGGTGAAGGAACCGGAGCGCGTGGTTCGGATGTTCAGCGACATTCTCGCAAAGATAGTGAGTGTTCCGGGCGTGCGGTCGGCCTCCCTCACGAGTTCCATCATCATGGACGGAGATACGGATAATGATCTGCTCTTCGCGGAAGATCATCCCGTCGCCGATGGAAAGCTGCCGCCTGTCCGCCGTTTCAAATTCATCGGACCGGGTTACTTCTCGACCATGGGAAATCCGCTGGTGGCGGGCCGCGAGCTGACATGGACGGACGTCTACAGCTACAGACCGGTGGGGATGATTTCCGAAAAGATCGCTCGCGAATACTGGCATGATCCCCAGGCGGCGCTGGGAAAACGCATCCGGGAGAACCCGAAGGGCGAGTGGCGCGAAATCATCGGAGTGGTGAAAGACGAGTACGACGACGGGGTGCAGAAGCAGCCGCCCGCCATCGTGTACTGGTCCATGCTGCGGAAGAATTTGCTTGACGGGTCCCTGACGACACAACGAAACATGGCGTTCATCATTCGCAGCAAGCGAACCGGTTCGGCTGCGTTTACCGACGAGATTCGGCGGGCAGTGTGGTCGGCGAGTCCAAACTCTCCGCTGGCGAATGTGCGCACGCTCGATGAGATCTACGGTAAATCGATGGCGCGGACATCGTTCACGCTGTCGATGCTGGCGATCGCCGGGGGGATGGCGCTGGTGCTGGGGCTGGTTGGAATCTACGGAGTGATTTCCTACTCGGTGGCACAGCGCAGGCGCGAGATCGGCATCCGCATGGCGCTGGGCGCGCGGACGCGGGAGATCCGCGGGATGTTCGTTCGGTATGGGCTCGGGCTGGCGGGGATCGGCGTGATCTGCGGACTCGGAGCGGCGGCGCTGCTGACGAGGCTGCTGTCGGCTTTATTGTTCGGAGTCACGGCGAGCGATCCATCGACTTATGGGGCGATGGCGTTGGTTTTGGTTGGGGCGGCCGTGCTGGCGAGTTATCTGCCCGCGCGCAGAGCTTCAGCGGTGGACCCGGTCGAGACTTTGCGGGCGGAGTAGGGCTTGCGGTCTAATTAATAGGTGTGAATCGTGCCTTGAGGAAGTACTGGATCGCGCCGACGATCGTAGTCGGCACCTTGACTTTGCTCGCACAGGACAAGCCGGCCGCCGGTCCATTTACCGCCGAGCAGTCGGGCGACGGCCGGAAGCTATATCAGGCCATGTGTGCCTCGTGTCACCGCCCCGACCTCTCGGGCCACGGCGACACGCCCCAACTTGCCGGGAAATACTTCGTAAAGCAATGGCGCGACCGCAGCGTGCAGGATCTGATGGGCTACCTCCGCACCACCATGCCGCCGCGCTCGCAGGGCACCCTGACGGACGAAGCGGCGGCCGATCTGGTCGCCTTCATTCTCGAATCGAACGGCGCGACTGCCGGCAGCGCGCCTTTGACGCAGGCCACCAATGTGGCGATCCGCAAGATTCTTCCTGTGGACGTTCCCGAACGATCCGGCAAGTAATCGTATATACTGGGGCGGAAAAACAGGATCATCCGAGGCCCCTTATGAAGAGAATCTGTCAGACGCTTTCCGTACTGGCGCTGTTATTCGCCGTTAACGTGTCAGCCCAGACTCCGGCCGGGTCCGAGACTCTGACTCCCGCCCAGTTGGCCGCCCGCGCCAAAGCGCAGAACGTTCCCGAGATCAAATGGGAGTCTGTACCCAACTTTCTGAAGCTGCCCCCCAACCTGTATCTCGGCGAAGGCATCGGTGTGGCGACCAACTCGAAGGGCCACGTCTTTGTCTATACGCGCAGCCAGGCCACGCGCTTATTCGAGTTCGACGCCAAAGGGAACTTCATCCGCGAAATCGGGCAGGGACTCTACGGCTTCGTATTCGCGCATGCGGTCAGAGTGGACCCGCAGGACAATATCTGGGCTGTAGACGAGGGTTCGAATATGGTCATCAAGTTCAACCCCGAGGGCCGTGTGGTGATGACAATGGGCCGTCGGCCGGAGCCTCCCGACTCGATCGCCGGCGCCCCGATTCCGCCTAATCCGAATAATCCAGGTCAGTATATCTTCGACCGGCCGACCGATGTGGCGTGGGATGCGGATGGCAATATCTTCGTCACCGACGGCTACGGAAATTCGCGCATTGTGAAGTACGACAAGAACGGCAAGTTCATTGCGCAGGCGGGAACGAAGGGGTCGGAGCCGGGCCAGCTGAATCTTCCTCACTCGCTCGCGGTGGATGCCAAAGGCAATGCCTATGTGGCGGACCGCAGCAACAAACGCATCGAAGTTTTCGACAACGATCTGAAGTTCAAAACCATTTACGATAACGTGGGCACGCCGTGGGAACTCTGTATCAGTCCGGGGCCGCATCAGTATCTTTATTCGTCCAACACGTTTCCCGATTCGAATGACTACACACTGGCGCAGGTAACCGGTGAGGTTTACAAGATGGAGCTCGACGGCACTATTCTCGGAAAGTTCGGCAAGGCGGGTAAGCAGTTGGGCGAGTTCAGCGGACTGCATGAGATCGATTGCCGCAATCCGGATGAGTTGTATACATCGGAAATCCAGTTGTGGCGCGTGCAGAAAATCGTCCTGCATCCGAGTAAGTAGACAGGGGACCCCATGAAGAGAATTTTTTGTGCCGCGTTGGCGCTCGTTTCCGGCGGATGGCTCTGGGCGCAGGCCCCGCAGATTTCCTTTGAAGGCAATATCAATTTACTGAAGCTGCCGGCCACTACCTATCTGGGCGAGGCGGCGGGCGTGGCCGCGGATTCGAAAGGCAACATTCTCGTTTATACGCGCACCGGCGAATCGGGGACGATGGGCGGCTCGCGGTTCTTTACGCACGGCGGCTCGCGATTGTTCGAGTTCGATTCCACGGGCAGGTACGTGCGCGAAATCGGCACGGGAATTTATGGTTTCCTGTTCGCCAATTCGGTACGGGTAGACGCGCAGGATAACATTTGGACGGTGGATCGCGGTTCGAATAACATCATCAAATTTGGTCCCGCGGGGCAGTTCCTGCAGGTGTTGAGCCGCAAGCCGGAGTCGGTCAATCCGGCGGGCGGTCCTGAAGGCGGTGGTGGGCGTGGCGCGGCTCCGGCTGGTGGACGCGGCGCAGCTGCTCCGGCCGCCGGCGGTGGTGGACGAGGACGCGGCGGCGTGCCCGGCCAGGGTGTGCAGGGCGATAACTTCAACCGCCCTACGGATATTGCGTTCGATCCCCACGGCAACATGTACGTCTCTGACGCCTACACCAACGCGCGCATCGTCAAGCTCGATAAGACCGGCAGGTTCATCAAGACCTGGGGATCGCGCGGATCGGGCGACGGACAGTTCAACATGCCCAATTCCGTTGCCGTGGATGCCCAGGGCAATGTGTATGTGGCGGATCTCGGCAACAAGCGAATTCAGGTTTTCGACAGCGAAGGCAACTTCAAGAGCCAGATCGGCGATGTCGGCGCGCCGTGGACACTGTGCATTTCGCCGGGCGCTCATCAATACCTCTACAGTTCGAACTCCAATCCGCCCGATTCGATGGACAACGGCGAGATCTTCAAAATGGAGCTCGACGGCAAAGTCGTGGGTAAGTTCGGCACGGCGGGCAAGCTTGTTAATCAGTTCGGCACGGTCAATGAGATCGATTGCCGCAATCCCAATGTTCTGTATGTCGGTGAACTTACCAACTGGCGCGTGCAGAAGCTGACGCTCAAGCCTTAGCGCGGTTGTAGAGTAGGCGTTTTCGCCTGCGCTCTTTAGTGGCTATCTCCGTCGTGATCGATATCACCGCCCTTCGTCTGAGCCGTAGCCGCGGGACTCAGGTGAACCGTATCCGAAGCTGGTTGCGATACGGCTTTCGGGGGCTGGTTTTGTATGGGCTGCGTTTGATGAACGGGAGTAGCATGCGATACCGGCGAAACGCTCATGAGATTTTCTCCTGGCACTTTCTCTTACCCTTTCTTATCGGCCAGAATCTGATTTGGTTGAGCGGTTTCTTCCCGGGGTAGTTTCTTTCCCGGGGTAGTTTCTTTCCCGGGGTAGTTTCTTTAATGAACCGCGGCAGGAACCGCCGCAGCCACCTCAATACAAGCCAGGCAGAACGCTGGAAGATCGTCGGGTTTACGCGAGGTAACGATGTTCCCGTCGGCCACCACTTCGCTGTCTTCCCAATGCGCGCCCGCATTCACCACATCATCCTTAATGGCGAAAAATGAAGTAGCGCGCTTGCCCTTCAGAACGCCCGCAGAGCACAGCACCCAGGGTCCATGGCAGATGGCCGCGACCAGCTTACCCTGCCTGTCGATCTGTTTAACGAAGTCGATAGCCTTCGGATGGCGGCGAATAAAATCCGGCGCGAATCCGCCGGGCGCGAGCACGCCGTCGAAATCGTCGGCACGCGCCACGTCGTAAGAGATGTCGGCCTTGCACGGGTAGCCCAGTTTACTCGGGTACGTGTCACCCGCCTTCGCTCCCACGGTCACTACTTCCGCGCCCGCTTCCCGGAACCGGAACAGCGGATACCACACCTCCATCTCCTGGTACATCTGGTCGACCAGAATCGCGATGCGTTTGCCTTTGAGATTCATGGTGCTATTCTACCCTCGGATGAACGGGCCGGAGACGTCACCGCTGCTGGATCTGCTGCGAGGGCGCCCTTCCACTCTGGAACTGGATCGGGCCGCGCTCGAAGTGGCGCGCCTTGGCTATCCCGCTCTCGACCCGGCGCATTGGATTGCCGAACTGGATCGCCACGCCTTCGCCATTGCCGACCGCGCCCACGATCTCTCCGACGGAGCGCGCTTCATCCAAACCGCCAATGCGTACCTTTTCGGCGAACTGGGGCTGCGGGGCAATCAGGACGACTATTACAACGCCGATAACAGCTGTCTGAATCGCGTCCTCGAATCGAAGCTGGGTCTGCCCATTTCGCTTTCGGTGATTTACATTGAGATCGCCCGGCGCCTCGCCAAACCGGTGAGCGGAGTGGGCTTGCCGGGGCACTTTGTCGTGCGCTACGACGATGGCCGTTTTTCCACGTTCATCGATCCTTTTCATGGAGGCGCGCTGGTCGATGCGGCCGGCTGCTGCCAGTTGGCACAACTTGAAACGCTCGATGAGGATATGCTGGCCCCGGTGGACACGCGCTCCATTGTGCTGCGTATGATCAACAATCTGCGGCGCGCTTATTTTGCCGGCCGCGACTCGGAAAAAGCGCTTCGCTTGCTGGATTTGCTGATCGCCGCCGATCCCACCGGCGCCGATGAGCATAAGCAACGCGCCGTGGCCCTGATGCAACTCCAGCGAATCGCGGAATCGCTGGCGGCTTTCGAACGCTATCTGGAACTATCTCCCGGCGCGCCGGACAGGGACCGGATTCAGGAACAGATGCGCAGCCTGGCGTTCTGGATGGCGTCCAGGAATTGAACGGGCGGCCGGAGTTACTTCCGCGCCCGCCGCCGCATGATAATAATCCCGATCAGCACCACCGCCAGTCCGCCACAGACCAGGGTGAGCATGTTGTTGGCGGCGGCATTCGCTGGCGGAGCGTCCTGCAAAAGAGCCATTAGTCTCGTAAGTGCCATCGAGCCTCCAAGTGTCGGTTTTCGTACAACGAGCTCAGAGCAGTATATCGCGAAATCCGCCGAAAAGGAACAAGCTTGTTGGTTGCGGATCGGGGTACAATCAACCCTTGGAGCGTTTCTGCAACGCAGGTGACGCCTTTCATTTTTGATCCAACGCTCAAGAATGAGGGAGTCGGCCAAAGAGCGCTGGTGCGCTGGTCCCTGCCGGGGTAAAAGCCGGTGGATGGCCCCTGAAGGCGCTCGGTTGATTCCCACCCTTTACAAAAGGGGGTCAAAAGCGGGTCGGCACGGCAGAGCGGTGCGCTCCAAATTTATTTTTTAGCCGCGGCGTCTTCAGCGGGTGGCAGAATGCGTACACTGCTCGCGGCGATCTTCCCGTTGCGGTCCATCCCCAGGTCAAAGGCGACACGAGTGCCCGGGGCCAGTTCCGTGGCCTGCCCCTGGTGCAGCCGCGAGATGTGGAAGAAAATATCTTTCCCGCCGTTATCCGGGCGCAGGAAGCCAAAGCCCTTCTCTTCAAAGTAGGTCATGACGGCGCCGACTTGCGCTTCCGCCGGCCCTTCCTCCGCAGCCTCTCCGGAGGCGGTGGCCGTGGCTTGGGGGCGTCCGCTCTTGTCCCCGACTCCCTGCTTCAGCAGAGCCAGGTCTTCATCGGTAAGTTCGCCCGCCGGCTGTCCGGCCGTGGGCATTTTCAGGTTGGGATTCTTCTTGAGAGCGTCTTCGAAGAGGCGTTTCTGTCTGGCGTTCAAACTTCGGATCCTTTAATGTTTCGTGTGTCCGTATGTCAGGCCTGGGCCGGAACGGCGACAGCTTTAGGCTTGCGGGCACGGGAGGCGCGCTTTTCGGCTGGCGGCTGGCGGTCGCTCTTCTTCAGAGAACCAATGACCATCGGCGTAACGAACTTCTTCTCGCCGTGATCGTCAAACTTAATCACAATGCGCTCATCGCTGCTCGACAATACGGTACCCAGACCGAACTTCTGGTGCTCGACCTGAGCCCCCTGATTAAAATTAGCCATCTTAGTGTAGGGTCACTCCTTGTGGATATCCAAATGGATAAAGCCTGGCGCTGCGAAGTGGGAAAAGTGCGGGCAAGCTACACCTTTATGTTAACACAAAGGAAGCTGATCGGGTCCGGACCCTCCTTACCGGCCTTACCGGGGTTGACCCGGGGATTTAGAGTCTACATTCCCACGCTGCGTCTGGCGGGCACCGGAGCCGGTTTTACGATATCGGTGGGGAGCCTCACAAAAGAAGATTTCAGATCGCAGAACAGATTGAATCTGACGATGTACCATAACGCCGCCACGCCATCCGACAAGCCAATTTTTTTACCCTGCTCGTAGGTCCTGCCATGGTAACTGATGGGAACCTCGTAGATAGCGCAACCCAGCTTGGCAATCTTGGCCGTCACTTCAATCTCGATGCCGAACCCTTCGGAAACGATTACCATGTTGCGAATAATGCTGCCCCGGAACGCCTTGTACCCTGTTTCGACATCGGTGAAGTTGACATTGGTCAAAAGGTTGGAGAGCAGCGTCAGCCCCTTATTCGCCAGGTAGTGATAGAAATACAACACACGGGCCGCGCGCCGCACCAGAAAGCGCGAGCCGTAAACCACGTCTGCATGCCCCTCGACGATAGGTTGAATTACCTCGGGAATCTCCGCCGGATCGTACTCCAGATCGGCATCCTGCACGATGACGATTTCCCCCGTGGAAACCGCGAAGCCGGCCTTCAGCGCCGCACACTTGCCTCCATTGCGCGGCATGCGGATGGTGCGAACTTTGGGTAGTCGCGCGAGGCGTTCGCAGACCGCCGGGGTGCCGTCGCTCGAACCGTCGTCCACTACAATGACTTCCAGAACCTGGGGCAGTGTCAACACTTCATGGACGACGTTTTCCAGCGTAGATTCTTCGTTGTACGCTGGAATCACCACCGACAGGCAGCCCGCGCTCTCAATAACCGGTTCCAATGTTGCATCATATTATGCCAGCAGGTTTCATTTGAAATGCGAAGATCAGGAAGGTACAACCGATGCCGCGTATTTTGAAACTTGCGTTCGACAAACAAGGCACTGAAATTGAATTGCCCGACGGCTTCGATTATGTGGTGATCGACGCCCGTTCGGCTGCCCCGCTTGGGGATCAGACCGGCGCCATTGAACGCGCGCTCGATCACCCCATCGATTCGCCGCCGATCGGGGAAGCGGCGCGAGGGAAACGCTCGGCGGCCATCTCGGTCTGCGACATTACGCGCCCGGCCCCCAATCGCATCGTCCTGCCTCCCTTGTTACGGCGCCTGGAACAGGCTGGCATCGAGCGGTCGCGTATCACCATCCTGATTGCCACCGGCCTGCACCGGCCCGCCACCCCCGCGGAGATTCGCGAGATCGTTGGACCGGACATCGCGGCCGCTTATCGTGTGGAGAATCACGATGCCCGCGAGTTGGCACAGCACCGGTATCTCGGAACGACGGCCGCGGGGACGCCCGCATGGATCGACGAGCGCTTCGTGAGCGCGGATCTTCGCATCACCCTGGGATTCATCGAGCCGCATCTGATGGCTGGATATTCCGGCGGCCGCAAGCTGGTAGTCCCAGGACTCGCCGCCCAGGAAACGATTAAAGTGATCCACAGTCCGCGCTTCATGCGCGAGCCGCGGGCCGTTGAAGGCTCCATCGGCGACAATCCGCTGCATCGCGAACTGCTGGGGATCGCAGCCATGGCCGGGCATCAGTTCATCGTCGACGTGGCGCTGGCCAGAGATCGAGGCATTGCCGGTGTCTTCGCCGGCGACCCGATGCGCGCCCACGCCCGCGGCGTGGAATTCGTCTCCGCCGCCATGCTGCAGAATTTGCCCGAGCCGGTCGACGCCGTCATCACCACGGGCGCGGGCTACCCCCTCGATCTGACGTATTATCAGTGCATCAAGGGAATCACTGCGGCGTCGCACATCGTGCGCGAGGGAGGGCGGATTCTGTTGGTGGGCGCCTGCTCGGAAGGCTGCGGCAGCCCTGAATTTACGCGTATGTTGGGCGAATATCCCAATCCCGGGGGCTTTCTGAAGGCGATAGAAGGCACAGAAGTCACTGTCGATCAGTGGCAGCTCGAGAAATTGGCGCTGGTGGCTACGCATGCCGAAGTGTTCTACTGCGTGCCGGGTCTGGCGCCCGAACTACGCGAGAAGCTATGGGGACAAGCATTCAGCGATGTGCACGCGGCCGTCCGCGCCTTGCTTGAAGGGCTGCCCGCAGGCTCCAGGGTAGCCGTAATCCCCGAAGGCCCCTACATCCTCGCCAAAGTCCTGAGGGACGCCGCATGACCGTGTGGGACAGGCGCTTCCGCCTGTCCATTCTGGCCGTCGCCACTCTGTATTGTTCGCGCCAGGCCCAGCCCATAGCCGACCAAATCAAGCACCTCCGTGAAGTGCCGGATGCGAAGCGAGGCGCGGTCACAATAACCCTGGCGCAGCAAATCCGCCAATTACCTGCTTCAAAAGACAAACTCACCCTGGCGAACAATTTGGCGAGTCTCTCCACCGAAGGCGATTTCGGTCGGGACACGCTGCAGGAGGTGGCAACCACGCTGGCTGACGCCCTGCAGCAGCAAGGTGTCGCATCCAACGCCTGGGCGGAGCTTGCCCAACTGGCGCACTACGAACACGTCCCCGTTTCAGTGGACAGCCCGTTCTTCACCCAGGCGATGGCGCAACTGCAGGCCGACGATCGGCGCCGAGAGCAAGCCGATTTCACCCTCACCGATCTGCACGGCCTAGCCTGGACTCTGCACGATCTTCGCGGCAAAGTGGTCCTCGTGAACTTCTGGGCTACCTGGTGTCCGCCCTGCCGCAAAGAAATGCCGGACCTCAACGCCTTATACCAGCAATTCAGCCCGCAAGGCCTGGTGATCCTCGCCATATCCGATGAAGAGGCATCCAGGGTCAATCCCTTCGTCGAGGAAAGGAAAATTGCTTATCCGATCCTCCTCGACCCAGGCGACAAAGTTCACGCCGCCTTCGCCGTGGAAGGGATACCCAAGAGCTTTCTCTACGATCGCCAGGGCAAACTAGTGGCCCAGGCGATCGATATGCGCACTCGTGGCCAGTTTCTCGAAATGCTCAGCTATGCGGGGGTGTCCCGGTAGCTGCGCTGAGCGCCCCGGCTTTGTAAGTACCCAGCAGCCCCAGGCCGATCAGCAGAGGAACTATCCCGCCCGGCTCTGCGCTCGACGACGGGTTCTGTCCGCCTCCACCCGGCATGTAAAGCACAAACGCCTGCGCCAGGCCATCCGTTCCCGGAACTGCTTCGAGAAATACGTAATTGCTGAAATCAAAGCCGCTGAATCCGTTCGCTTCAGCCGCCCCGAGCGATTGTTCGAGTGTGGTGCTCACCGCGAAATTGGCGCCCGGGTCGAAGACGTTCCACATTGCATGCTGCAAGTCAACCTGGCTCGCCTCGTTGGTGGCTGGCTGAGCCGAAAGCCAGGCCACTTCCTCATAACCCGTCAACGCGTTACTGTCGCCGCTGAACTGGCCATAAGTCGCAGCCTCACTCAATGTCAGTTCGTTGGCTTGCCACGTCTGATTGATTTGAACTTGGTCGAAAGCATCGTAGCAATCCGCATCGTAATCCGTTCCTCCGACACTTAGCTGGTACGGCAGAACATAATAACTACCGTCGTTTGCCGGGCCGGCCCCTGTCAGTGTTACGTTGATGCTGTCCGCGGCCAGAGTGGCTACGAGCAGGAGGAGTGCGAATGCCGCAATAACTGCCGACTTGTAAGGTCGCATTTATTGCCTCCTTAACTGCCTTTATTTTAGTGCTTTCGTAACGAACCGTTTACGGATTAAGTAACAGTACCGTTTGACGCGTACTTAGCCAGCTCATAACGCGCGATAGCTTCACGGTGCACTTCATCCGGGCCGTCGGCGAGGCGCAGTGTGCGTGAATTAGCCCATGCTCCGGCCAGTTCAAAGTCATCCGAAACCCCCGCCCCGCCGTGTGCCTGAATGGCGCGGTCGAGCACGCGTAACGCCACATTGGGAGCGGTCACCTTGATCATGGCGATCTCCGCCTTCGCCGCTTTATTGCCCACCGTATCCATCATCCACGCGGCCTTCAGCACCAGCAGGCGCGCCTGTTCGATCTCGATTCTGGATGTCGCGATATCCGCCCGGATAGTACCCTGCTCCGCGATTGTCTTGCCGAACGCCACGCGCGCTTTTACCCGCCGGCACATATCTTCGAGAGCCCTTTCGGCAACTCCGATCAATCGCATGCAGTGATGAATACGACCCGGACCGAGGCGCCCCTGGGCGATCTCAAAACCTCTGCCTTCCCCCAGCAGCAGATTCTCCCCGGGGACCCGAACATTCTCAAACAGGACCTCGCCGTGGCCGTGCGGCGCCTGGTCGTAGCCGAAGACCGGAAGCATGCGGAGGATCTTCACGCCGGGGGTTTCCATCGGCACCACAATCATCGATTGTTGTTTGTGCTTTGCCGCGCCGGGATCGGTTTTACCCATGAAAATCGCCACCTTGCAGCGCGGATCGCCCGCCCCGGAAGTCCACCACTTCAAACCGTTCACCACGTAGTCGTCGCCATCGCGCACGATGCTCGATTCGATGTTGGTGGCGTCAGACGAAGCTACCTTCGGCTCAGTCATGGCGAAGCACGAGCGGATCTCTCCCGCGAGCAAAGGTTCCAGCCACTGGCGCTTCAACTCCGGCGTGCCATAGCGATCGAGCACCTCCATATTGCCCGTGTCCGGCGCGGAGCAGTTGAAGACTTCCGGACCCATCGGCGACCGTCCCATAATCTCGCATAAAGGTGCGTATTCGAGATTGGTCAGGGTGAAAAGGTTCCACAACCCGGCGGCGCGCGCCTTCGGTTTCAGTTCTTCGATAATCGGCACCGGTTGCCAGCGATTCGGGCCGCGCGTATGTTCGTGGAACTTGTGCTCGTTGGGATAAACGTGCTCGTCCATGAAAGCGGTAACGCGCTTCTGCAACTCCTGCACTTTCTCGGTAAATTCAAAATTCATAGTCTGTAAACCTTGTCTCCCGGTGACTGGTGGGGCAGATTTCCGATGAAAAACTCGTGGGGCAGGTTGTCAACCTGCGGCCGATTGGCAATCGGCCTCCCCGGGCATTCGCGAGGGCCCCGGTACGGGGACAAATGTTTTTCAAGGGTGCCCTCGACATGCCTGTCCGGAAGAGGCACGGGCAGATCGGAAATCTGCCCCACCGTACCGAGGCGCGTCTTCAGCCTCATCGATAGGTTCGCATTTCCGGCTCCAGATGTGGAACCGCATTGAAAGCATGCAGGCGCAGTTGATCCGCGCGAACCCGCATTACCGTGTAGGAAGCGTTATGCAGTACGCCGGCCAGCCGCATAGCGCGATAATCCTCCACGTCCATGCCCAGCGCGGCCCAAATGCCGATCGGCGTGGCGGAAGTGAACACAGCGACATTATGTTCGTCTTCCGGTTGGCTCGCGAGTGTAGTGCGGCACCCCATAATCCGGTTGCGGAAAGCGTTCCAGGTCTCGCCGCGAAAGCGTTCATGGCCCTTGATCCAGGCCTGTACGATCTTCAGGTCGCACGGCGTCCAGCGACGGTGAACATCGGCATCCTGCTCGTCCGCGGCGTCGTCGATCTCCGCCCACATGGCCTGGAAGTCGCGCTTGAACTCCTCATCTTCCTCGCACAGCACCGGCGCCAGTTCACGATAAACGTGATCCAGATCGAACTCGTTCCAGCCGGGTTCGAGGGACGGAGCAGGGAACTCGATTCCCGCTTCCGTGTAGACTGCCTTCACCTCTGCGGCGGTCTGCTGTTGGCGCACCAGCGCACCCGTGTAGACGGCGCCGAACCGTATGCCCTCGCGCACGAAATATTCCCCCAGATTGCGGGCCTGGCGCCGTCCCAGATCCGAAAGCGAATCGTAAGCTTGGCGCGTGCCCGCTTGTCCGTGGCGCACCAGATATACGCGGCTCATCGGTTCACCATCTCCGCGGCGCGCTCCACCAGGCTCCGAACCCGCGCGTCGAAATTGCGAAACCTTTCATCATTGGTCTGGCCACGATGAAAGCGATAGTAGATCTGTTGCAGGATCACGGCTAATTTGAAGATACCCAGCACCTCGTGATAGCCGAGATGAGTCATGTCGCGGCCCGTGCGCTGCGCATAGCGCTGCACAAACTGATCGCGCGTGTACCAACCCGGCTGCGTGGTAAGTATGGCTGAAGTGGCGGGATTGGTCCAGTAGCAAAGACTCAGCCCCAGGTCCGCCAGCGGATCGCCCAGCGTAGTCATTTCCCAATCGAGAACGGCTTCCACGCGATCCGCCGTAGCCCTGAGCATCACGTTGTCGAGTTTGAAATCGTTGTGTACCAGGGTGGGCGCAAGGGCTGGAGGCAAGCGATCGCGCAGCCACTCAATCACCCGATCCATCTCCGGAGTTTCCGTGGTCTTCGCCCGCTGCCAGCGCTCCGCCCAGCCGCGCACCTGCCGCTCCACAAATCCCTCCGGCTTACCCAACGCGCCGATCTCCGGAATCGCAATATCCACCGCGTGCAGACGCACCAGGCAATCGATAAACGCTTCGCTCACCAGACGCGGGTAATCCGCGATCGCTGCCCATTCCACCGGAGGAATTTCATTGCGCGCCACCACCCCGTAACGCCGCTCCATCAGAAAGAACGGGGACCCGATAATCGACGGATCTTCGCACAGACCGAGCACCCGGGGCGCCTCCGGAAAATGCGGATGAACCGCTTTCAGCACACGATACTCGCGCGCCATATCGTGCGCTTTAGGCGGCACCGGCCCGAGCGGTGGACGGCGCAGCACGTACTCGCGATCGCCCGCGCGGATCAAATACACCAGGTTCGAATGACCGTTGGGAAACTGCGCGATCTCGACCGGAGTCTTCAGCCAGGCCGAGAGCGCCGCGAGGTCGAGCTCCTCGCCAGGGCGCACTGCCGCTATATCAGCTCGCATAGTAACGGACAATCCATTCGGCCACGCAGCAAGGTTTTTCGCCGCCCTCGATTTCCACCGTAACGTCCAGCGTCACATCCACGCCTTCCGCAAACTCCTTCACCGAAAGCAGCGTGAAGCGCCCGCGGATCCTCCATCCCTCGCGCACCGGCGCGGGGAAGCGCACGCGGTTCAGACCATAGTTCACGCGCAGCCGTATGCCTTCCACGGGCAGGATATTGCGCGAGAGATAGCTCAGCATGGAGAGCGTCAGAAAGCCGTGCGCGACCGTGGCCCCATAAGGCGATTCGCGTTGCGCGCGCGGACGGTCGAGGTGAATCCACTGCCAGTCTTCGGTGGCGTCGGCGAATTTATCGATGCGCTCCTGTTTGATGGCGAACCATTCGGTGACGGCCACTTCACGCCCCACCATTTCGCCCAGCATGGCCAGCGTCATCGCAGCGGTCGTCCCCACTCTACGCTCTGGCGCAGCGCCTTCTTCAGAATCTTTCCGCCCGGATTGCGCGGCAGCGGTTCGTCCCGAATCACCATATATTGAGGTACTTTAAAATCGGCCAGCCGCGATCCGGCGAACTCGATCACTTCGGCGATCTCGATAATATATCCAGGCTTGGCTACCACTACAGCGCCCACTTTCTCGCCCATCATGGCATCGGGCACGCCCAGCACGGCGGCCTCAAAGATGGCCGGGTGCGCGGCCAGAGCGCTCTCTACTTCGACGCAGTAAACGTTCTCACCGCCGCGATTGACCATGTCTTTCTTGCGGTCGACGATCTGCACGAAGCCCTGTTCGTCGAGACGCGCCAGATCGCCCGTGCGCAGCCATCCGTTCGCAAACGTTTCGGCCGTCGCCTCAGGCTTTTTCCAATACCCGCGCACCACGTTCGATCCGCGCACCAGCAGTTCCCCTACATCGCCCACTGCGTTGTCGAGTTTCAAATCCACCACCGGCACCGCCAGACCAACGGATTCAGGGCGCGTGAGCGAATACTCGGCCGGCAGCCAGGAGGTCAGCGATGACGTCTCCGTGAGCCCGTAGGTGTTCGATACGCGGGCATTGGGAAACGCTTCGATCACGCGCGCAATCAGGTCGGGCGCCATGGGAGCCCCGCCGTACGCCACCGTGCGCACGCTGTTCATCCTGAAGTCGCCGAAGTTCGCTTGATTGATCGCCAGCCAGTAGATGGCGGGTACGGAGATGGTTACCTCGATCCGTTCGGTCTCGATCGCGCGGAGGAAATCCTGCACGTGAAACGACGGCATGATGAAGGTGGTCCCGCCCGCCTCGCAGGTGGGCAGAAGCTGGCTGTTGCACCCGGTAACGTGGAAGAGCGGCACCGAGACCAGGTTGCGAAATGCGCCGGAGGGAGCCAAACCAACGCGCCGGCACGATTCCATGTTGGCGAGAAAGTTCTCATGCGTGGTGATGGCGCCTTTGGGAAATCCGGTTGTCCCGCTGGTGTAGAAGATAGCGGAAATGTCATCCGGCGTAAGGTCTTCCACCGCCCACGCGCGCCCGTCAGGCAAAGGCTGGCCAGGCAGAAACACAAAGCTGCTGCCGGAATCGGTGATGACGTAATCCACTTCAGGCTCGCTGAACCGCATGTTCACCGGGACCGCGATCGCACCCGCCAACTGGATTC
Source organism: Terriglobia bacterium (assembly GCA_963719785.1). Taxonomy (GTDB): domain Bacteria; phylum Acidobacteriota; class Terriglobia; order Bryobacterales; family Bryobacteraceae; genus BOG-234. Next base: position 610,775 of record CAVRCX010000004.1, on the reverse strand, counting down.
CAAAAAATGCCACGCACCATTCGAGACCATTGGGCAGCCGGATCGCCACACGGTCGCCGCGCTCAATGCCATTCGACCGGAGGCCTCCGGCAACACGAGCGGCCCGATCCCACAGCTCGCGATAACGAACGCCCTCCCCGCCCAACTCCACAATGGCGATAGCTTCCGGACTCGCGTCCACCGTGGCGCGCAGCATCGCGGTCAAGGACGGTGGACGATCCTGGTAATGCGCCACCCCATTTTCATCACGCACGATGCCGGATTGATCGAAGGGCCGAATCATCTTTTTCCAGGTGTCCCGCTTACTGCGCGCATCAACTTACTTCCCGCCCACGTCACGGTGGTGAAGAACACCGCGAAGCTGATCAGAATTACCGCCAGCCGCCTTCCCGCAGGGAGTTCCGTGGCGATTCCGCCGCTGGGATTCAGATCTGTGCTCACCTCGAGAGAGACGGTCGCCGCCGGAGCGTTCCTGGCGTTCAGGATCACCACGGCGTATTGGCCGCGCTCAGCGACGATGCGGCGGAACTCGCCGGAGGCGGCGTCGGAGGACTCGGCCAGCGTGTCGTGTTCGCGGCCACGATTGAACTGTCGAAACTCGCTCATGGTCATCAATTCCACGTGCACGCTGGCGTTCCCCTTCAGCACCTCGAAGCGGCAATCCACTTCCGTAGGAATCTGCCGGATCGTAAGAGGAAGCAAGCGCCAGTCGCCTGGTTCCAACTGGAACGCCTGCCTGCGTTGCGGCACGGCCAGCATAAGTAATACCAACGCGCAGCTTTTCAAGCAGGTTCTCATCGTTAACGGTGCGTACTGTATTATCGCGTGTTGAATCCTATGAGAACACTGGTAACGGGAGCGCAGGGCTGCATCGGGTCGTGGGTGGTGAGGCGGCTCATCGAGCAGGGGCATGAAGTGGTCACGTTCGATATCAGCGACAGTCTCGAACGGCTCGGCATGATCGCCGGGCCAGAGATAACCAGAAGAGTAGACCGGCGCATCGGACGCATCGAAGACACGGCCGCGGTGAAGAAGCTCGTGCGCGACCTCGAGATCTCCCACATCGTCCATCTGGCGGCCGTGCTGATGCCGTTCTGCCAGAAGAATCCTGTCGAAGGCGGCCTCATCAACGTCATCGGAACCTTGAATCTTTTCGAAGCCGCGCGGGATTCCGGACGCGCCACGCGCATCGTGTACGCAAGCTCCTCGGCAGTCTGGGGACCGGCCGCCGAATATGGCGACGCCCCTCTCACTGAGGATCTGCCCGTCAAGCCGGCCACTCACTACGGCGTCTTCAAGGCCGCCAATGAAGGCAACGCCCGCGTCTTCTATTCAAACGACGGTATCTCGAGCATCGGCCTGCGGCCGTGGACCGTATTCGGCCCGGGACGCGACTCCGGCCTTACCGCCGACCCCACTCTGGCCATGCGCGCCGTGGCTCTCCGCGAGCCTTTCAAAATCCGCCTCAGCGGGTTTATGGATCTCCAGTACGTCCGGGACGTCGCCGACATATTCATCCAGTGCCTCTTCAGCCCGGCCGAGGGCGCGCATACGTTCAATCTGCGCGGCGAGGTGGTGGAGATGGAACAGCTGCGCAGCATGCTCGAAGAGATTCGTCCGGGCGCGGCGCAGTTGATTTCGGTCGAGGGACCGCAGGTTCCGGTGGCATACCGGATGGATGATGCCGCGCTGGTTCGTGTCGTTGGAGAAGTACCGCGAACGCCGCTGCGCGAGGCCATTGCCGAGACGATACGGGCCTTTGAAGATGTGCGGGCCAATACTTAAGCCTTGCCGGGGCCATTGCCGTAGCCTTTGCGATTCACGTATCGTGGGGCAGGATGGCACGGCGCCCATGCGTCCGAATTTCCGCGATTACAAAGACCTTTTTGAAAAAGCGCCGGAAGCCTTGCTTGCTGTCGACGCCGCAACACTCGAGATTTCCGCGGCGAGCGACTACGCCCTGAATTTCCTCGCCCTGGATCGCGCCGGGCTGCAGGTAAAAAACCTTCGTCAAATTGTTACTTCGAAAGACCTGGATCGTATCGAGAAGGCTCTGCGCGAGTCTTTGGCGAATATCGAAAGCTGTTTCATCCTCGATTCCAGGGGTGGGGTTCACGAGACGGATATCTCCGCCAGGCCTGCTCCGAAAGGCGTGATGGTATTGGCGCTCCACGATGCCTCCGCGCGCGGACGGCTGCAGGAGCAACTTCGGCAGGCGCAGAAAATGGAAGCGCTGGGTATGCTGGCGGGTGGCATCGCGCACGACTTCAACAATCTGCTCACCATCATTTCCGGATACAGTCAGATGTTGATGGCGTCCAGCCATATGTCGACGGAACGCGACAGGACTGCTATCGAGCAGGTGTTGAAAGCCAGCCAGCGCGCGGCCGATCTCACCGGCCAGTTGCTCGCCTTCAGCCGGCGCCAGAACATCCAGCCTAAAATCCTGGAAGTGAATCAGGTGGTCGATCAAACCGCTACTATGCTGCTGCGGCTGATCGGCGAGGATATCGATCTGCGGATTCAGAAGGCGCCGGACGCGGGACGCATTCACGCCGATGCGGGGCAGATCCAGCAGATGCTGATTAACCTGGTGATCAATTCGCGCGATGCCATGCCCGAGGGCGGATCGCTTCTTATCCGTACGGCGAACGCCGAACTGGGCCCGGACTATATTGGCCAGCATCTCGGGGTGAGGCCAGGAAGTTACGTGGTCCTCGAAGTCTCCGACACCGGCGCGGGCATGGATCCGGCCACACGGAAGCGCATCTTCGAACCCTTCTTCACTACCAAGCCGCCGGGCAAGGGCACGGGCCTTGGGCTATCCACGGTCTACGGCATTGTCAGACAATGCGGCGGCTCGATCGATCTTTACACCGAGCCTGGGCATGGCACTACTTTCCGCGTCTATCTTCCCCGCGTGACCAACGAGGCCTCCGAGGAGCAAGCGGAGGAACCCGAACCCCCGGGCGGCCACGAAACCATACTGCTCGTGGAGGACGAAGAGGGCGTTCGCAGGATGGTTCGCATCGCACTCGAGCGACGGGGATACCACGTGTTGGTGGCGGCCAGCGGCCCTGAGGCAATTACGGCATCGCGCGCGCACAGCGGACCGATCGACATCGTCGTCACGGACGTGATCATGCCTCATATGAATGGGCGGGAACTGGCGCGCCGGCTGCTCGAAGAACGTCCCGGTATGGCCGTCATGTATATGTCGGGTTATGCGGGGAACAATCTGCAGGCGTCGGGGGCACTCGACGAAGATATGGTGTTCCTGCAAAAGCCATTCGCGCCAGGCGCTCTGACCTCGCGAGTGCGAGCGTTGCTCGATGCCCGCAAAGAGATGGCCGGCAGCGGCGACTCCGCCAACCCGTAAGTGGGGCAGGTTGTTTACCTGCGTCCGATTGGCAATCGGCCTCCCCTTGTGCGAACCATAACCGCGAACATCTGACGATGTGCGGTTTTAGCCGGGTCTGAATTGCTCCCTCGAACCGGAACGACTATAAATAAACTGTCAGGCAATCGCCGCGTCACGCGCTCTGTTCTTCAGACCACTTATAGGCCCGTTATCCGGGAGACAAGATGAGTCCCGCAGTAGAGCAACATCTCACGCAACTTTGGGAATCGCCGCACACTTTGTGGGGCGAGCTTACAACCGTCGATCATCAGAAGCTCGGCAAAAGGTATCTTGCGACGGCATTCGCCTTCCTCATCATGGGCGGGCTCGAAGCCTTGGTTATGAGATTACAACTGGCGGGACCCAATCGCAGTGTTGTCGATCCCGAGACCTACGATCAGTTGTTCACCATGCACGGCATGACGATGATCTTCTGGTATGCCCAGCCAATCCTCTCGGGCTTCTCAATCTATCTGATCCCACTGATGTCCGGAGCGCGTGATCTGGCGTTTCCCCGGCTGAATGCATTCACGTACTGGACGTATCTGTTTTCCGGTTTGTATCTCTACGGAAGTACTCTCCTGTTTCAATCGCCCCACGGCGGGTGGTTCGCTTACGTACCCTTCACGGACAAACCTTATTCTCCCGGCCATGGTATGGATTTTTACGCGCTATCGCTGATCTTCCTCACGATATCGGCAACCGGCGGCGCCATTAACTTAATCGTCAGTATCTTCCGCCTGCGCGCACCTGGCATGACCATCAGCCGTATGCCGCTGTTTTTTTACAGTACACTCACGGTTTCCATCTCTTCGGTGCTGTCCATGCCGGCCCTCGCTGCCGCTTGCGTCTTTCTCGAGCTGGACCGGCAATGGGGATTCCACTTCTACGATGTTACGCACGGCGGCATCGTGCTGTTATGGCAGCAGCTCTTCTGGTTCTTCGGACATCCGTGGGTCTACATCATATTCCTGCCCGCCACCGGTATGATCTCAATGATCATACCGGTCTTCACGCGCCGGCCCATCGTCGGCTATCCCTATGTAGCTGTTTCAACGGTGATGACAGGTTTAGTCGGATTCGGTGTGTGGTTACATCATATGTTCGCGGTAGGCATGTCGACCATGTCGATGAGCTTCTTCAGCGCCGCCAGCATGACCATCTCTGTGTTCAGCGCGGTACAGGTCTTCGCATGGCTGGCAACTGTCTGGAAGGGCCGGCCCGTCACCACCGCGGCCTTTCATTTCGCCATGGGTTTCCTCGCGGTATTCATTATCGGCGGCCTCGATGGGATCGTAACCGCGATCATCCCGCTCGACTGGCAGTTACACGACACTTACTTCGTCGTAGCGCATCTTCACTATGTGCTGGTAGGAACCAATATGCTGCCTGTCTTCGCGGGCTTCTACTACTGGCTTCCCAAGATGACCGGGCGCATGCTGAACGAGACCATGGGGAAGATCAGCTTCTGGCTAATCCTGGTGGGGCTGAATGTGACGTTCTTCCCCATGCATATTGTGGCGCTGATGGGCATGCCTCGACGGCAGTGGACTTATGCGGATGGTCTGGGCTGGGGATCCGTCAACCTGCTCGAGACAGTGGGCGCATTCATTCTGGCGTTCGGGATTCTGCTCAGCATCATAAACTTCGTCGTGAGTCTGCGCAGCGGAGAGCGGGCCGGAAGGAATCCATGGGGCGCCGATACTCTGGAATGGTCCACATCGTCGCCGCCTCCCGCCTACGGGACGGTTCACATTCCGACAGTGGTATCGCGCAACCCGCTTTGGGACGCACATGACGAGGAAGACGATCCACACGGCGAACGCGTTCTGGATCAGGGGCGCCTGACGCTGGCCAGCACACCTCTCGATGCCAACCCGCGTTATCTATCGCGTATGCCAGAGGATTCGATTGTGCCTCTGATCATGGCGGTAGCGATGACGGGCATCTTCACCGCACTCACCTTTAAATATGTGTGGACCGCGTTGGCCTTTGCATTAGCCTGCGCGCTCGTAAATGGCATCTGGCTATGGCCAAGGCACAGCGAGCCAAAACCAGGGGAGAGCCGGCAGTGAGCACAATCCACGCCGACATTCCGGCTTACGTCGGCCCGCCACCGAACGCCGACGGCTGGAAGACCACGGTGCACGAGCTCGACGACCATCGAGGCACTTACGGCATGATGCTGTTTATCCTCAGCGAGGGTTTTCTCTTCATCATGCTGTTCGTGGCCTACTTCTATCTGGCGCAGGGCGGGTGGCGCTGGTTGAATGTCAAGCCGCCCCGGCTGCACTACGTGATTCCCATGTCGGTGATCCTGTTTTCCAGCAGCGGCGTGGCCTATTGGGGCGAACAGGAAGTCAAAAAACTCCGTTATGGCATGGGTCGGCTGGCACTGGCGTTGACCATCCTGATGGGGATGGGGTTCCTCGCGCTATCGGCTTTCGACTACAAAGAACATCTGCAAAGTGTAACTCCGCAGACAGACGCCTATGGGTCGATCTTTTACACCATAACTACTTTTCACGTAGCTCACTTATGCCTGGGATTACTCATGCTGTTGTACGTGCTGGTGCTGCCCAAACTGGAACCCAGACAGTGGACGCCTTACCGCCCGTACCACAACGCAGCTATCTATTGGCACTTCGTCGACTTCGTGTGGCTCTTTATCGTGGGCTTCCTCTACATCGCTCCGAATATACGTTGATTATGTCTGTCCAAACTACCTACGAACAATCGCACCACATACCGGCAGGCAGACTATGGTTCGGCGCGGCGGGCGCGGGAATCGCATGGGCGCTGCAGGGATTCACGTGTTTTCAGATTGCCACCCAGGCCTGCGCCAGCGGCAGCGGTCATTGGTGGCCGATCCCGCGAGTTGACGTTCGCATCCTGCTGGTGTGTGTGACGCTCGCGTACCTCCTCGTCGCGGCCGCGGCCGGAATCGTTTCTTATTTCAACTGGCGGGCGCTCGCGGACCGCCAGAAATTCATTCAGGCGGAGGGCATTCCCCGCGAAAACTTCATGGCGCTGACCGGCGCATTCGTGGGCGCCGCGTCCGTGGTGGGCCTGATATGGGCCGGCATTCCGTTCTTCCTGATCCCTGTATGCAGCTCTTATCGATGACACCCGCACGACTACACACGGTTCTCCGCGCCACCTGCCTCGGTTTGGCGTCCCTGTTAGCCTCGTGCACCGGGGGTAGAACGCCGCGCGCCTATGAAGTTCTGACGGGAGGAACTTCGGCGCGGGGAAGGGAAGTAATTGCGCTGAAGAATTGCGGTTCCTGCCATACCATTCCGGGCATTAACGGCGCACGGGGGCTGGTGGGGCCGCCATTAATGTCTTTCAGCCGCCGCACCTATATCGCGGGAGAGTTGCCCAACAGGCCGGAGAACCTGGTGCGTTGGGTGAGGTCGCCGCAATCGGTAGAACCGCATACGGCCATGCCGAACCTGGGACTGTCCGTTCAACAGGCGCGCGACGTCGCCGCATATCTGTACACGCTCGAATGAGGGGAGCCATGCAACATTCGCGATTCACCTGGATCATTACGCTCTGTGCCGGCAGTGCGACGGCGTTCTTCACCAGTGGTTGCGCAACGAAAACGGAAACGGCCCACGCCGCCTCCAACGCTCCTGCTAATACGGCCACCGACGTGCCCGGCGCGCTGCCCGGAATCCATGTAGTGAGTCCTCTGCCCAGTGGCGAGTGGACAGTTCCCGCGGGCGATCTGGCGAACACGCGCTTCAGCACTTTGAGTCAGATCAATACCGGCAATGTGGCAAATCTGAAACTTGTGGCTACTCTGTCCACTGGTATTCCGCACGGTCACGAAGGCGGCCCGCTGGTAGTGAATAACACCATGTATGTGGTGACGCCGTTTCCCAACTCGCTGCTCGCTCTGGATCTGAAAAATCCCACCGGTCCGCTTAAGTTCCAGTACGATCCGCATCCCAAACCAATGGCTCAGGGCAAAGCCTGCTGCGACGTAGTCAACAGGGGCGCGAGCTATGGAGACGGGAAGATCGTCTACGCCACTCTCGACGGTCAGGTGGTAGCGGTGGATGCGCAGACGGGAAAAGAGGTCTGGAAGACGCCGCTCGGGAATGTAGATATCGGCGAAACCATCACCATGGCCCCGCTGATCGTGAAAGATCGCGTGATCGTGGGCAACGCCGGAGGTGAGATGGGCGTGCGTGGGTGGGACGCAGGGTTGGATCTGAAGACCGGTAAGTTAGTGTGGCGCGCCTATAACACCGGCCCCGATAAAGACGTTCTGATCGGTCCCGATTTCAAGCCCTTTTATAAGAAGGATCAGGGCAAGGATCTTGGCGTCAGTTCCTGGGTGGGCGATCAGTATAAGCACGGCGGCGCAACGCAGTGGGGCTGGGTCTCCTACGATCCGGAACTGGATTTGATCTATTACGGTACCGGCAATCCCGGCGTATGGAATGCGGATCAGCGCCCCGGCGACAACAAATGGAGCATCACCATATTTGCGCGGAATCCTGAGACAGGGCAGGCCAAATGGGCCTACCAGATTTCGCCGCACGATGCCTGGGATTACGACGAGATCATGGAAAACGTTCTCATCGATATGGATTGGCAAGGCCGCATGCGAAAGCTTTTGATTCACCCGGGCCGAACCGGATTTGTATTTGTGTTGGATCGCGAAACGGGCGAGCTTCTCTCCGCGGAGAAATTCATGCCGCCCACCAACTGGGCGAAAGGCTTCGACCTGAAGACAGGGCTTCCCCAGGTCGATCCCTCCAAAGAAACGCATCAGGGCTCGACTACTCACGATATCTGTCCGTCTTCCACCGGCGGCAAAGAATTCGTGCCCTCTTCCTTTTCGCCGCGCACAGGGCTGCTTTACATCCCCGCGCATAACACCTGCATGGATTATGGCGGCGTGAAAGCCAATTACATCGCCGGGACGCCTTACCTGGGGGCGAGCGTGACCATGAAGCCGGGGCCGGGAGCGGGTCAGGGCATGCTGATCGCGTGGGACGTAAAAAACGCCAAAGCGGCGTGGACGGTCACGGAATCGCCGTGGCCCAATTACAGTGGGGTGCTGAGCACGGCGGGAGACGTGGTGTTCTACGGCACCATGAGCCGCATGTTCAAGGCCGTGGATGCGCACACGGGGAAGGCGCTCTGGCAATTTCAGACCGGCTCGGGCATTATCGGCAATCCCATGACTTACATCGGCCCGGATGGAAAGCAATACGTTGCGGTCTACTCCGGCATTGGGGGCTGGATGGGCGCGGAAGCCTTGCCTGCGCTCTCGGCCGACGATCCCACGGCGGCGCTGGGAATCGTGGGCGCGATGAAAGGCCTTAAGTCTTACACCGGCCCGGGCGGCACCCTCTATATTTTCAGCTTGTAAACGAAACGGTGAATTTATGCACGAGCGAATGTTGCTGTCGATACTCCTCCTGATCGCGCTGTGCGCGGCGGGTTGCGATCGGCCGCCCACGGAAACGGCAACCGACGGGGCGCCGCCGGCAGTCGACATACCTGTCGGGCCCATGCCGGGGCCGGGTCAGTTCCCGCCCTCGCCGCAGAATCCTTACACCGGCAACAGCGTTGCGCTCTCCGAGGGCCGGCAATTATTCGTGAATTACAACTGCTATGGCTGTCACGGCGGCCACGGCGGCGGCGGTATGGGGCCGAGTCTGCGCGATGCCACGTGGATTTATGGCAGCTCGGACGCGCATGTATTTTCCTCCATCGCGGAAGGCCGTGGGCAGGGCATGCCCGCCTGGGGAACGAAACTCCCGCAGGACCAGATCTGGAAACTCGTGGCCTACATCAAATCGATGAACACGCCCAACGAGCCCGACGCTCCGGTGCAAAAATGAAATTGCCGATACGCATCCTCGCGGCGTTAGCCCTGCCACTCGCAGCATTTGCGCAGCAGCGGATTCTCAGCCCGGCCGGTCCCGCGGGCGCAAGTCTGGCGCGTCTCGGCTGGTTCGTCTTGATTCTTTCTCTGGTGGTGCTGGGCGTGATGTGGCTCATCCTCGCGCTGGTTCTTACCCGGCCCAGGGGTTCGCTCGACGAACATGAACCGGCCGATACCGGAGGGGGGCAGAATTGGATTTTCATTGGCGGCTTTGCGTTTCCCGCCGCGGTCCTGGCCATCATGTACATTGCCGGGCTCGACAGCATGTCGCATTTCCCCCTCAGCGGCGGCATGAATACTAAGGATGCCGAGATCCGCATTGTGGGTCACCAGTGGTGGTGGGAGTTGCAGTATCTCGGTGGTCCCCTGAACGAACACTTTACTACCGCCAATGAGATTCATATTCCCGCCGGAAGAACCGTGGATATCGATCTCGCTTCGGAGGACGTGATTCATTCGTTCTGGGTACCCGCACTGCATGGCAAGGTGGATTTGATTCCCGGCCAGATGAATCGCATCCGCGTCGAAGCAAGTTCTCCAGGGGTCTTTCGCGGCCAGTGCGCCGAATTTTGCGGAGCCGAGCACGCGAAGATGATTATCAGCGTGGTGGCGGAGACACCGGAGGATTACAACCGGTGGCTCGTCCGCATGCGCCAGCCCGGGGCACCGCCGTCCACCGACGAGCAGACTCGTGGACAAGACGTATTCCTGTCGGGTGGATGCTCCTTGTGCCACACCATAGACGGAACTCTGGCGGCGGGAACCGTGGGCCCGAATCTCACGCACATCGGCTCGCGCAGAAAAATTGCAGCCAACCTGCTGGATAACAATACGGCGAATCTTATGGCCTGGGTCACCCATGCGCGCTCGCTTAAGCCGGCCGTGGTTATGCCCAACATGACAGAGTTCACCGGGGATCAGTTGCGTGAATTGGTGGTTTATCTCGAAAGCCTGAAGTAGCTTCGAATGATACGAAACTATCTTGAGCTGACCAAACCGCGCATCACAGCCATGATCCTGTTCAGTACCGGAATAGGTTTCTGCTTCGGGTTGCCGCATGGCGCCCGCGTCGTTAACGAAATCGCGCGGCTGGTAAATACGTTGATCGGCACCGGACTGCTCGCATCGGGCACCGCGGCATTGAATCAATGGTATGAGCGCGCGCCGGACGCGAGGATGAGGCGAACGGCGGGGCGTCCCATCCCATCGGGACGCGTGAGCCCGGCGTCGGCATTTGCCTTCGGCGCCGGCGTCTCCACCATAGGCTTTGCGCAGCTGGCGCTTGCCGTGAATCTTCTTTCGGCCTCTCTGGGATTGTTGACGCTGCTTACTTATCTGCTTCTCTATACGCCGCTGAAACAGCGTTCCTCCATCTGCACCACGGTAGGTGCGATTCCTGGCGCGATGCCCCCTGTAATTGGCTTTGCCGCGGCACACGGCGCGCTCACACGCGGGGCGTGGGCGCTTGGGGCCATCTTGTTCCTCTGGCAATTCCCCCACTTCTATGCCATCGCGCGGATCTACAGTGAAGATTACGCGCGGGCGGGAATTCGCATGCTGCCGGTGGTCGCGCCCGATTGCCGTTCGACCAATCGGCGCATGGTACTGTTCGCCATGGCGCTGATTCCGGTCAGTTTGATTCCGTCGCGGCTGGGGATGACAGGTTCGTTATACGCGGTGGGCGCCGTGGGTCTTGGCGCCTGGTATCTGGTTTCGACTTTGCGGGCCTTCACGGGAAGCTCCCAGGCGCAGGCGCGGCGGGTATTGCTCACATCCGTCGCCTACCTGCCGTTGCTCTGTTTTTTGATGCTCGCGGATCGGACGGCATAGGACCAATCGGTGATTTTGAATCGGAAAGGAAAATTATGATAACGCTCGCAGACGCACGCCGGATTATTGCGGCCGCTGAAGTCAGGGCCGAAGAAATCGGCCAGCCATCCAACATCGCGGTGGTGGATGAAGGAGGAAACCTGATTGCCCACGTTCGCATGGACAAGGCGTGGATTGGCAGCATCGACATTTCCATCAAGAAGGCCTGGACCGCGCGGGCGTTCGATATCGAGACCAAAGCGCTCGCTGAATTGAGCCAGTCGGGCGACCAGTTTTTTGGGATTCATGCCTCGAATGGCGGCAAGGTCATGATTTTCGCCGGTGGTATTCCGCTCAAGAGGGGCGACCGGGTAGTGGGAGCCATCGGCGTCAGCGGAGGCATGGGTAAACAGGATCAGGCGGTAGCGGAAGCGGGCGCCGCCGCCTTCTAGAAGCCCTCTTCGGGACATGCGGCGATAGCCGTGTATTGCTCGTCGGCCAGGGATATTCGAAGGAAAAAACGGGCGTAATCCCCCCATCTCCGGAGCGCATCTCGACGAGACAACGTCCACCACGACAGTGCCCGCAGTCTCGCCTATCGGTAACGCGCGGCTGTGTCACGAAGCTGGCGGCGAGTTGGATCGAATCCAGTTCTTGCTCGGTCACGTCGGCGTCGAAACAACAGAGCGCCGGGGGCCAGGCGCGGTCGCCGAGCTTCAGTTCCATATTTACGATTTCCTGAATTACCGCACCGCGCGAGCGGAAAGGGACGGTCCGGCTTGTTGGCGCGTTACTCCCCTGCAGGCCCGGAATCGGCTGCCGCGTCCAGCAGGCTCTCCAGTTCCGGCAAGACCAGCAGGTCTTTGGGGCGGCCCGCTGCGCGTTTGGCCCGAATCAGGCTCGGCAGATCCAGCGTCCACACCTCGCGGCCGAAGGCCGGCAGCCGCACACAGCCTTTACGAATCTCATCCCAGCCCCCAAGTCCCGCAACTTCCGCCGGAAGGTCGATTCGACCCAGGTCCGTATCCAATTTAAAAACGGTCCCTCCGTGCAGTGTCCCCTCGTCCCAAACGAAAGGGAGTTCGGGTGGAAAGTCGGCAGGTCGCGGATGGTATGGAGCCAGCGCCCGCGCCAGCCGCCGCAGATTATCCGGGTTCCGTGAATAACACAAATGGAGATCGTTGGTCAGGTGCGCGCTCCCGTGCATGATCGCCGACCATCCGCCGATGATGGCGAACTCCACGCCCGCATCGGTGAGAACCTGCACCGCCAGAACGAAATTCATGAACTCCGGCGGCGCGCCATGCCACGGATCTCTTCGGCCGCCACGCAGGCAGCGTGCATTCGTCTTACACGCTCGCCGGGTGTCAGCCTGAGATTCGCTATCAGGAGGTTGAGATCGATGCCGAAATTGCGGGCGGCCTCGATCCGGCTGCCCGGCGCGGGGTGGCGAAGCCGCTCGATACTCTTCTCCAGCCGGTCCACAATCCCATCTTAGCCCTCGTGGGCGGCGTTGCGGAAAACGCAGGGGACAATGCGTTCATAAAATCCGCGACTCGTCGCGAATTCCGTCACGCTCGGTTGAGGCGGCGATGCTGTCCCGTTGGAACGGACCGGCAGGAATGTCGTCCGGCCGGGTCAGGAACGAAAAGCCGGCGTCGCAGGGAGTATCCCGGCTGTAGCTCGATATCACCCACCGATCAAGTTGGTGGTACTCTCAGATCAATGACCGCCCGAATCAGGATCGAGCCCGGCAAACGATCCGGCCAACCGTGTGTACGCGGGCTCCGCATCACCGTTTGGGATGTCCTGAGCTGGCTCGCCGCCGGAATGACTGAGCGGGAAATCCTCGACGATTACCCGGAATTGGAGCCGGACGATTTCCGCGCGATCTACGACTTCGCCGCCCACATGGGCAGGCGTGTCGCTCTGTGAAGCTGCTTTTCGACTGTCCGAGCTGTATCCCGGATCGGCTCACGTGGCGGAGTTCGATTTACTTAAGCGTCCGGATCGCGAAATCTGGGATTTTGCCCGGGCAAACGGTTTCGTCATCGTAACCACCGACGCGGATTTTTACGAACTCGCTGCTGCAATGGGTCCGCCCCCAAAAGTGATATGGCTCCGGCGCTGGACACATCCGACCCGGGATGCTGAACTTGTCCTACGGCGTGACGCCATACGGATCACGGAATTCGCCACCGATTCGACCCTTGGTTTTTTAGTGCTGGACCGTCGCTAACGCGGCGTGTGCGGCCATGCCAGGTCGCAAGCCGACTTAAGATTACTAATCGCGATGGCACGCGCGATTCGTCAGAATCGGTAGGGATCTCGACGTAGCAACGAACAGCTTTGGCGAAGGCAGCGAATTCATTGATGGGTAAGAGTTCAAGCTTGACAAGCGGAGGCGAAATGCGACACTATTCCTATAGATAACTATAGGGCCGCCTCACATGGCAAAATCCAAAAACGACGCTCTCCACGGATCGCTCGATCTTCTGGTGCTGAAGACCCTCGATATCGAGCCAATGCATGGTTGGGCTATTACTTTGCACGTCGAAAAAATCTCGAACAACGTGCTGCGTGTGGAAGAAGGCTCGCTCTATCCAGCGCTCCATCGAATGGAGCAACGAGGGTGGATCGCGGCGAAGTGGGGGCTCAGTGAAAACAACAGACGGGCCCGCTTTTACAGTCTCACCGCGGCCGGCAGAAAGCACCTCGCAGCCGAAGAGTTGAATTGGCAAGAGGCGATGAATGCCATAGCGCTGGTGCTGAATTTTACTCCGCAGAAAGCCTGAGGTGAGCCGATGGGTTGGATTCGCAGAACGCGCGCGTTATTCAGCAGGAACAAACTTTCGCAAGAATGGCAGGAAGAGCTCGATTTTCACCTCTCCATGCGCGAGCAACTGAATTTAGAGCAAGGTATGCAGCCGCAAGAGGCGCAGCGCGATGCTCGTATTCGTTTTGGTGGCACCGCTTCGTTGCTCGAGCGAATGCGCGAAATTGACATATTCGCACTGCCTGTCAGCATCTGGCAGGACATTCGCTATGGGGTGCGCATTCTGATGAAGCATCCCGGCTTCACCGCCTTTGCTGTGCTTGCTCTAACACTTGGCATTAGTCTCAACACCACTGTATTTACGGCTTATAAAGCGATTGTGAAGCGGACCCTTGATGCGCGCGATCCGGCCAGAATGGTGAATATTAGCTTGACTCGGGCATCAGGCGGTCAAAACCCAATGTTTAGTTACCCGGACTATCTGGATTATGCGAACGGCGCCCGTTCCTTCGAAGGAATCATTGCTGCGGCCGGCGACGACTTGACACTTTCCCGTGCCGGCGGGGCGCCAGTGCATACACATTCCCGCTTAGGCTCGATCGCCACCGCGTTTGGCTTTACTTTACCCGGCTTATCGACAACGAATACTGAGTTTGTCCGTGCGGAGGTAGTTTCTGAAAACTATTTCTCATTGCTGGGTATCGGCGCTGTTCGCGGGCGTACATTCGGCCAGGTGAATGCTTCCGAGTTGTTGTCATCTCCTTCGGTGATGATGAGTGACAACTACTGGGAGAAAAGATTCGCAAGCGATCCCGGGATTCTTAATAAGGTGGTGCGGCTGAATGGAATAGCTGTTTCGATCATTGGCATAACGCCGCACAACTTTGTGGGCACTGGCATAGCGGCACCCGATTTCTGGGTGCCGTTTTCTATCGAGCCGCTCTTTCACTCCGGAGTGAATCCCTTGCGTGACCGGGAAGATCAGCGTTGCCGCTTATTTGGACGATTGGCGCCGGGCGTATCTATACTGCAGGCGCAGGCGGAAATAACCATGAGGGCGAATCGCATACGAGCGTTCCACAATCCTCATTCGCAAGCAAGCGAGCCCGCGACAGCGGAACTATGGCCGGGTTCGCCGTTCGGCCGGAAACCCGATTCAAGTCTAAGCTTCGCAGTATTCCTGATTATGCTGGCTGTGGGGCTGGTGCTTGTGATTGCCTGCGCTAATGTGGCAAGCCTGCAACTGGCGCGCTCGGCGGCACGCCAGCACGAACTGAGCATGCGTCTCTCATTAGGAGCATCCCGTTTGCGAATCGTCCGTCAACTCCTCACGGAGAGCGCTCTTCTGGGACTGCTTTGCGGGGTGGTAGCACTGTTTTTGACTTGGGGACTCTTGCATGTAGTGGCAATGGAATTGAGTGATGTGCTGCCACCGGAATGGGGTTCGCTAGTGATTCAAGTAACGCCCGATCTCGAGATCTTTGCTTACGTGTTTTCCATTTCCCTCCTGGCTGGGGTGCTGTTTGGGCTGGCTCCGGCGCTCGAATCTTCGCGGGCCGCCCTGCACTCCTTACTGAAAGACCATAAGGTCATTTCCTCTTCTCGGAGCCGCAAGCTTCGCTCCGCCCTGACTGCGTCGCAGGTGGCGGTGTGTCTAGCGCTTATGGTAGCGGGCACTTTGCTGATTCGCGGATCCGTCCACGCTCTTCAGATGGAAACGGGCTACGACGGCAAGCATGTGATTGATGTGCAAATTCAGTTTCCAGATCAAGTCAGATACAGTACGGAACGCAAGAGGAGTCTGCTACGTGAGACCCGGAACCGGGTTGAGGGACTCGCGACTGTGAGCGAAGTAACCGTTGGACGTGCTCCAGACGGCGATGGGGTTCGAACGGCAGCAGTCCGATTTGGCGGCGAGAAATCGGCTAGCGGTGGCTCGGCTCATTATGCTTTCTACTCCTACGTAAGCCCCAATTATTTTGAAACCCTAGGAATCCCCATGCTGGCGGGTAGAGGTTTCGCCTATGGGCAGAGTGCCGCGGAGCAATCGGTCATCCTAAGTGCTACACAAGCGGCTGAACTCTGGCCGGATCAGAATCCGATTGGGCGTGAATTGACGCTTGACACCAAAAACCAGTTTGTTTCCGCTTCTGAGATGGTTCCTGATGGGGTTTCCTATCAAGTCATTGGGGTGGTCAAGGACACCCGCGGCGTGCAGATTGACGGCAGTGACAACGCTCAAATTTATCTTTCGCTGCCAGCCAATCGTTTGGATGAACACCCGATGCTGGTGCGAACACGAAGCGACCCTGCATCAGTCATCTCCAGTATCGGCGCCGCGGTTTCCTCAGTCGATCCCGATCTGGTCGCGTATACGGCGACACTTGACGAGATGCTTCATTCAACACCGCCTTTCGTGGTGTCCCGTTGCGCGGCCGCCTTTGCCTCTCTGGTTGGGGTTTTCGGTCTGCTGCTGGCTTCCTTGGGGATCTACGGGACGGTGAGCTATGTGTTGTTCTGCGGACGAGTGAAATGGGCATTCGTATGGCTCTGGGTGCTAGTAAAGCGAATGTCCTTCGTTTGATTCTTGGCGAGAGTACGCGGCCGGTTATCGTTGGCATCGGCGTTGGGCTTGTTTTGGCGATCGGCGTCTCGCGCGTTCTACGTACACTTCTTTACGGGCTCGCACCGGTGGATGCCGTTTCCTTTATCGGAGTGCCGATGTTGCTGCTTTTTATTGCTTTATTGGCTGCGTATCTGCCGTCACGAAAAGCGTTGCGGGTTGATCCGGCCATTGCGCTTCGCTATGAATGAATTGGGTTTTTACGATGTCTGGCAGTCCTTCTCAAATACGTCAGCTCTTGAAGAGGTTCTGGGCGCCTGGATTGGATAGGCGGACACTCGGACAAGGCCGACTAAAACATGCCCAGTTGGAGTCGCCCAGGGTTCACCTTTCTTTGCGTGCTCCTTGTGAGAATTACGCAACCCGCTGATCTGACGGTGCTTATGGCTGTTGCTCAGGATTAGTCCCGAAAAACGCCGTTCCCTCCGCCGGATCCGCATTGACACTCTGTCGGCAACTACGCAATGCTGACCCACAAGAGGCAGGTCCGGGAAAAAAGATCTGCGCTGCCCCGCTGGTGCGAAAGTCCGCCTCGGTTAGCGTCAGGCCGCCCTGGAAGAACCTGCTGATCTCACACGACTGGTTTCAGGAAAACGAGACGTTTTCGTTTTCGCCGCCAATCGCCCCTATACTCTGGCGGTCTGAGCGATCCCCTCTGGGGCGATCACAAAAACCTTTGAAGTATTTTCACCCCTAACCACCATGGAATGAGCACCGCCAACCCAGCACCCGCCAACCCCCACCAAGATCCACACGCGCCGATGCAAAGATCGGGTCGTAGATGAAACAACCCCCACAATCCGATTCTGAAAAGCGCCTCGCCGCCGCGACCGATCTCCGCGCCGATTCCGCGCGCGTCCAAGCCCACCATAGGATGCGTGTTCCTACGGCCGAAGCCCAGGAAAACGAGGGCCAAAAAAAGTCAAAAAAACGCGAACGAACCGGAATTAAGCGAATGAACAGCGAAACCACGTCGCGCAGCATCAGCCACCTCGCCGCCACGCTCGAACTGCGGCCAACCGCCCCCGCGCTCCACTGCCCGCAGTCCGCCCAAAAAGTACGTAATTTCCAAACGAACCCGAGAAACCCAGCAAAAACGCCCTTCCCGACTCGAAATCGGCCCCGAACCCAAGGCTCCCAGGGCGCCTCCAACCCGGCAATCGCCGGCCCGTCCCACCCCCACACACAGTATGCTGATATTTTAAAAGCGAGCCCGCGCCCTATGCCTACCTCTTCCGCCGAACCCGAAACTCGCAATCTATCCGCCCCCTTAGCCCGCAACAAGCACCTCCGCAAGTGGGTCGAGAAAATGGCCCAGCTTACTCAACCCGACGCCATCCACTGGGTGGACGGATCGCAGGAGGAATATGACTCGCTGTGCGAACAGATGGTCGCCGGCGGCACCTTCATCAAACTCAATCAGCAGCTCTGGCCCGGTTGCTTCTATGCCCGTTCCGACGCCAACGACGTGGCGCGCGTGGAAGACCGCACCTTCATCTGCTCGCTTTCGCGCGATGCCGCCGGCCCCACCAACAACTGGGAAAATCCCTATGAGATGCGGCGCAAGCTGAAGGGCTTGTTCGATGGCGCCATGCGCGGTCGCACCATGTACGTGCTCGCGTTCAGCATGGGTCCCATCGATTCGCCCATGTCGCAGATCGGCGTGCAGCTCACCGATTCGCCGTACGTTGTGGTCAACATGCGCATCATGGCGCGCATCGGCATGCCCGTCTTCCGCGAGATCGATAAGGATATCAAGCGCGTAGTCCCGTGCATGCACACGGTGGGCGCGCCGCTCGAGCCGGGTCAGGTGGACGTGCCGTGGCCCTGCAATAAAGAGAAGTACATCGTGCATTTCCCCGAGACGCGCGAAATCTGGTCGTACGGTTCGGGCTACGGCGGCAATGCGCTGCTGGGCAAGAAGTGCTTCGCGCTGCGCATCGCCTCGAACATCGCGCGCGACGAGGGCTGGCTGGCTGAGCACATGCTGATCCTCGGCGTGGAGAGTCCTGAGGGCGAGAAGACTTATGTGGCCGCCGCGTTCCCCAGCGCCTGCGGGAAGACGAACTTCGCCATGCTCGTCCCGCCCGCCGGATTCGATGGATGGAAAGTGTGGACCATCGGCGACGACATCGCCTGGATCAAGGCCGATGAGACTGGGCGTCTGCGCGCCATCAATCCGGAAGCGGGATTTTTCGGCGTTGCTCCCGGTACGTCGGTGAAGACCAATCCCAACGCCATGGCTACGCTGTCGCGCAATTCCATCTTCACCAACGTCGCGCTTACCCCGGAAGGCGGCGTGTGGTGGGAGGGCATGACGGACACTCCGCCGGACGAATGCCTCGATTGGCAGGGTCGCAAATGGACGCCGCAGATCGCTAAGGAAACCGGCGCTAAGGCGGCTCATCCGAATTCGCGTTTCACCGCGCCCGCTGCGCAATGCCCCACCATCGATCCCGATTGGGAATCGCCGGAGGGGGTGCCGCTCAGCGCCATTATCTTCGGCGGCCGGCGCGCCACCACCATGCCTCTGGTTTACCAGGCGTTCAACTGGAGTTCAGGCGTGTACACGGGCGCGACCATGGGCTCGGAGACTACCGCGGCCGCGGCTGGGGCAGTCGGCAAAGTGCGCCGCGACCCCATGGCCATGCTGCCTTTCTGCGGATATCACATGGGCGATTATTTCCGGCACTGGCTCAAGGTGCAGCGCCGTCTGGCGGAGACGCCGCGGATTTTCCACGTGAATTGGTTCCGCAAAGATGCCAACGGACAATTCATCTGGCCCGGGTTCCGCGAGAATATGCGCGTGCTCAAGTGGATCGTGGATCGCGCCCGGGGCAGGGCAGTGGGCCGCGAGACGCCCATCGGATGGATGCCCCATTACGAAGATATGGAATGGAACGGACTCAGCTTTTCGAAGGAAAAGTTCGATGAGCTGCAGGCCTTCGACCATGCCGCCTGGCGGGCCGAGGTGATCGGGCACGAGGAGTTATTTATCGACTTGCACGATCATCTTCCGCCGGAGATCGTGTATGAGCGCGAATTGTTGATTTGCCGTCTGTAACCAAAAGAACTCCCCGGAACATTCCCATCCCGCAGGCGAAGTGCAGTTCGCCCGCGGGCGAGGCAGGCAGATCGATCAATACCGTTTGACCCGGAGGCAGCGGTTTGCGGATTCCCAGTTCGGGCAACAAAACTTCTGACGCGCAATTCTGAGCGTCGGTTCGAGTGAACGCCAGTTGCGTTTGTTGATTGGCGGTGATTAGCAGTCTCGATGGTTCGAATCCCTGCGAGCTGACCTTGACTGGGATTGCGTTCTTCGCTGGGCGACTGGCTGCGGAATCGACAGGCGGCAGCGCCTGTCGCACATCGAATTCGAACGGGACAGTGACGATTTCGCCCTGGCTTTGGAATTGGAACCAGAGCTTGTAAGGCCCTGGATTCTTGAACCCGACGACGGTGCGGATAATCGACGGGGCGCGACCGAACGATTGCACTGTGTGGACATGTTGGGTCACCTCCGGCTGTTCCATCGGATGGGCATGGATGAAGTTTTGCCTGTCCCCGCTGACGATCATGATGTGCGCCCAGGCGCCCAGCCATGGCTCGAGACCGCTGGAGTCGCTTAGTTTGAAGGTGATAGGAATGTCTTCTCCGGCGCGGATTGGCCGCTCGGGCGAGAACGTCACCTGGACGCCGCTATCGTGTGGGGACGCGGCCGGAATCTCCTTCCCGGGCTGGACGAACAATGTGAAATGGGCGACGGCAGGCGCTGCTCCGGGCGCCGTGTAATCGGCGTAGAGCGAGTACTCTCCCGCGTGAGCAAAAGTGTGGGCGACCGAGAGCGCGTCGCCGGGGACGGGCTCTGGATGGATGTGATCGAAGTCTTCGAGATCCTTCGACACCACAACCAGATGTACGGGCTGTTGATGAACTTTCTCGAGGAATCGCGCGTTGAATGAGAACGTCAGCTGCACCGGTTCACCAGCGTGTATTTCTTTGACATCGGTATAGAGTTCTACACCGGAGCACTTGTAACTCCTAACTCGAGCGGGCGAGGGCAGCGCGGCTTCGCCATAGTAACGAGGGCCGATCAGATACGGCCACGCATTGGCGGTCATGAAGTAGGCGTAAGTGCCGTCTACCACCCGGCCGTTGAATCCATCCAGATCGCCGGAGCCGGGGACGTATTCATAATCCTCGGCGAACGTGCCGAGCGGAAACTGCGGGCTCACATCAGGTCCTTCCTGTGCTGGTGTCAGGAGGGTTCCATCGGGCAAGGTGTTGCGGCGAGTAATGGCGCGCAGTTGGTAACTCGATTTCATGGGACGCCCCTCGTCACCGAAGGGTCCATAGATCGGATACCCATCGAGCGCGAAACCGATGATGGGCGAGTGGCGCTCGGAGTGCGAAGTCAGCGCGGCCAAAAGTGGCGATGGGGCGATTTGCGAAGACTTAACCGCATCCTGATGCCAGAGGTTCTGGTCCCGATACGAGATCGTGCCGAGGGGGTTGTAAATGGGAACGCCGGTGACGAAGACGCCGACGATGCCGAGCGGCGTGCTCAGGTGTGCGCCCGTAGCGGGCCGTGGGTTGCGCGGAATGCGGAAGGTAAGGGCGCGGGGACCGAGCGGGGCATCGTACTGATTGGCCTCGAGGGCTCCGAAGGAATGGAGGGACAGCCCGGCGGATTCGATGTAGACGTACTGGCCGTCGGCGTGAACGGAATGAACATCCGGGGCAACGGCCAGTACGGCGGGATTAGTCGCCGTGCTCATGATCCACGGGTCCGCCGCGAGAGCGGTCGCCGAGCAGAGCGCGAGGATGACGCAAGCCTTCATTGAATGGTTATGTTCACAGTGTTGGAGGGAAGTCCGGCAGCCGTTACGACCACGTTGACCTGACCTTTACCGGCGAGCGACGGAGGAATCAGGATGTTGTATTGATCGACTCCGGGGTAAGTACCTTCGGGTCCGGCATAAGTGATGGTGGCGTTGACTCCGCCGATGGTGGCAGTGGCAGCATTCGCGCTGCCCAGTCCGCTGCCGACAATCACCAGGTAGACGGGATTAGCGGCCGAACCGGCACTTACAGGCTGGGACAGGCTCGCGATCGCGTTTGAACTTGGCTGGAGCGTATACCCCGCCGCCAGTCCACTGCTGCCGACCGAGAAGAGATTGGGATAAGTCGCCATTACGTTCAGGCCGCCGGTTACGGAGCTTCCACCGGCCGTCACCGTAACCGTGGCCAGGCCCGTCGCAGTGCCTGAGGGCACTACGAAATTCAGTTGCGAGGGTGAGGCATAAGATAGCTGGGCTGTGCGCGACGTCCCAGCGGAATCCTTGACACTAACGGTCGCGCCACCCAGCGTGGTGGGCCAGTTGGCGGACGTTGCAGCCGCGGTAGAAGTGGCGATGGTCGGGTTGAACAGGGGGAAGGCCGCGACGATGGAATTGGGTGCCGCGGGGCCGTTCTCAAAGGACGCGGCGGACACGCTGATCACGGACGGAGTGACGATTCCTCCGCCCTCATCGGCGGCGTTACTGTTCGAGTAGCTGGCGCCATCAATGAAGTTGAAAACGGCCACCCCATTGACCCAGAGGCCGCAGGTACCACCGCCGGTTGAAGTAAGTGTGGCGGCCGGCGCCGGAGAGACCGGGAACTGATAGAGCAGATTCTGATTGCTGGGGAAGTTAGGGAACACTCCGCCGTTGTTCTGGAATCCGAACCAGGGCCCGGAGGTGTATCCGGGGAGGCCGTTGGTATTGATATAGACCGAACTGGAGGAGTAGCGGATCTGCTGAATCTCCGCGTACATGGGAGTGAGAACGCTGCCGCTGGTCTGGGCTCCGCTGGGCACATTGCCCGGCCAGGTGGTCATGGCGCCCGCCGCGGGATTGAATCCGCTTACTATCTGGGCGAAATGGGTGGCGTTGGCGGTCACCCATGAGGCCAGAGACGGGGTCGTGAATGTCGAGGACTGAGTATAGACGCCGTTATTGAAGTAGTCCTGCACGGTGCCGGTTACACTCTGCGTTGAACCGGCCGAGGCTGTCCCGTAGTATTGACCGGCGATGACATACGGGAACGCGGGATTGCCATTGGCGTCGATGGTGACGAAGTAGGCGTAAGTGCCGTTGGGGAACTCCGGGGTAACTGTGGTGCGGCCGTTGTATTGATCCAGATCGCCGAGTCCCTGAATGTAATCGTAGTCTTCGAGATAACGGCCGAGCGGGTACGTGGCGCTGACCGGCGGGCCGTACTGGCTGGAGGTCAGTTGCTGGGAGATCCCCGTGTGGTTGGGCAGCGACCATGTGGGCAGGGACGTACGTGTCGTGATACTCCGAAGCTGGTAGCTGGATACGATTCGTTTGATGGCGCTGTTGGGATTCTTCGGATCGCTGTAACCGTAAGGGCCGTAGATCGGATAGCCGTCCTGCGCCCATCCGAGGATAGGAGAATGCTTCCAGCCGGAGCTCATCTCCTGGTAAGTAGTCCCGACACGCGAGTTTTTGACGGCGACCAGATTGTCGCCGAGTTGGGCGCGCAGGCATACGGGATTGACATGGTAATGATAAGTGCCGTTGCCGGGCTGATGGCCGAGGCAATAATCGAAAGTCTGGGCTTCGCCGAAGGCGGCGTTGCGGCGCCAGATTCCGTCGCCGCCCATGGTGCCAAAGCCTGGAGGGGGGCCTTGCGCGACGACGGCCTGGGTCAGGATGAAGACATAGAAGATAGCGTTTTTCATAATGCTGCTTTTATTTCGACAGCGTCTCGTAAAGCCATTGTGTGGTGGTGAAGGAGAATTGTGAAGGGTTTGTAAAGCCGTGAAGCCACCGCATCTCACTCGGGAACAGATTGAAGAATTGGGTCCGCCTTGTTACCAGACGGTCGCGCGCGCCGAATGGACGGATCGCAATGAGCATGTGAACATCCGGTATTATGTCGCGGTATTCGATGATGCCGGTGACGTATTCTATCCGACTGTGGGGCTGAGCGATTCCGACCACCTCAGGCGTGGATCGGGGACGATGGACCTCGAACACCACACGCATTTTCTGCGGGAGGTGCGGACGGGCGACCGGCTCGCCGTTTACCTTCGCATTGCCGGAGTGAGCGCCAAGCGTTTCCATTACGTGATGTTCCTGATGAACGAATCGACGGGGCAGTTGGCCTCGATCTTCGAATGCGTGAACACCTTCGTCGACCTGGCGCAGCGCAAAAGCGCTCCGTGGCCGGAAGATGTTCGCCAGGCGCTGCAGTCGCTCCTTGAGAAGCACCAGGCTCTGTCGTGGCCGGCGCCGGTCTGCGGATCGATGAGCGCCTGATCTCAATTGGAAATCGTGCCGCCATGGGAAGATGAAATATCCATGAAAGTCGAGATCGAAGGCGTAATCCTGCACCTCGCCCACCCCGATGAACTCCCGGTCCGCTGGGTGGGGCAAGAGGAACTCATGCGCCAGCTGCTGGCCGCCTGGATGGTGGTGACGGAAGCCGACATCCCCATGAGCCCCCGCCTCATCGGCAAGCCCGGCGTCGGCAAGACTACCCTCGCCTACGCCGCTGCCAAACGCATGGGCCGCGACGTCTTCATCATGCAGGCCACCATGGACACGCGCCCCGAAGACCTGCTGGTAACCCCGGTCCTCGAAGGCGCCGGCCATCTCCGTTACGTCGCATCGCCCCTCGTCAGCGCCATGATTCTCGGCGGCATCGCCATCCTCGACGAGGGTAATCGCATGAGCGAGAAGAGCTGGGCCAGCCTCGCCCCGCTGCTTGACAACCGCCGCTACGTCGAGAGCATCGTAGCCGGAGTCAAGATCAAAGCCCATCCCCACTTCCGCCTCGTCACCACCATGAATGACGATTCCTCCACTTTCGAACTGCCCGAATACATCCACTCCCGCCTGCAGCCGCAAATCCTCATCGATTTCCCCGAAAAGGACGAGGAATTCCAGATCCTCAAAGAGAACCTGCCCTTCGCCGAGGACCGCATCCTCCAGTACGTCACCGATTTCCTCGAGCAGGCCCACGCCGCCGATGAGCGCTACAGCGTCCGCGACGGCATCAACATCGCCCGTTATGCCATCAAGCTGAAGAGCCTGGCTACCGGCCGCGAGCATGAGCGCATGGCTCTGGAACTGGCGCTCTTCCAGACCCTCGGTGAGGAGGCGCTGCGCTATGTCCGGCGAAACCGGCCCGTCACTTCCTGATCCCGGGGAAGTTCTCAATAGCGCCAGCCTGGAACGGGGCCGTTTCACCTATCTGCCCGTCGTTCCCGGCAGGCTCGAATTCGCCATCGAAGTGCGCCGCCGCATCCTCGCCGATCTCCCGCAGGTGGTCGCCATCGAACTTCCCGCCACCCTCGAAGACGCCTATCTGAATGCCGTCCGCAGGCTGCCGCAGATCTCCGTCATCTTCTACAACGACACCGCGTACCGCCGCGATCCCGAAGCCCAGCAATCCGTCTACGTCCCCGTCGAACCGGCCGATCCGTTTGTCGAGGCCATCCGCAGCGCGCAGCAAATCGGCGCCCAGGTAGTCTTCGCTGATCCCGATTCCACTGAGCGCCCGCACATCGCCGACACGTATCCGGACACCTACGCCCTGACTTCCATCCCGCTCAGCCAGTACGTGGAAGCGTATCGCCTCTACCCTTCGGAGCGCACCGCCGAGATCGAGCAGTTTGCCGAAGGCATCGCCTGGAAGTTGCAGGGCGCCGATCCCGAGGCGCGCGTCCTCGTGGTGATCTCGCTGAATCTGCTCGATCCCGTGCTCGACGCCATGGAACGTCCGCAATCCGAGCCCACGCGCCGCCGCCGCGAGGAACTGCAACTGGTGAACCCCCATCCCGATTGCCTCGGCGAAATCACCGTCGAATATCCCTTCCTGCAGGAGCGCTACGAAGCTTTTCGCCTCCACATCGGCACGCCAATCGCCGGAAGCACCGTCGATCGCCGCCACTCTCAGATGGCGCTCTTCCGCGAATCGGAAAAGGCTTACGAGCTCAACACCGGCGAGAAGATGCACGCCTGGCAGCGTCGTCTGCTGGCGCGCTACAGCCGCAATCTCGCCGTCATCCATCACGATCTCACGGCATCTCTTTACGACCTCGCCATCTCCGCCCGCTCCATCGTCGACGAGAACTATGCGTGGGACGTCTGGGAAACCGCCTCGCGCTACTCCGCGCAACAGACCGTCAGCGATCTCGAAACCGTCAACATCTCGGGCGATGAAGTCTGGCTCAACACCAAGCGCATCCGTCTTCGTCGGCGCCTTCCCAGCACCAAACGCCGCATGGGTAACCTCGGCCTCAAGCGCCGCAAGAAGGAGAAATTCCCCGGCCAGTGGGCGGGCGAACTCAATGG
Source organism: Terriglobia bacterium (assembly GCA_963719785.1). GTDB lineage: Bacteria > Acidobacteriota > Terriglobia > Bryobacterales > Bryobacteraceae > BOG-234. Next base: position 584,888 of record CAVRCX010000004.1, on the reverse strand, counting down.
CACCAGCATCTGTTCCTATCCGCCGGAAGATATTCTCATTGAAGATTTCGGCCGCTTTCTGAAGAAAAAGGGCAAGAGCATGCTGTCTGAGGAGCGTGCCACCGTGGAGCCTTTCACGGCCTCTCTGCTCGACGGCATCGATCTGCGCGAGACTGTCCGCAACTGGCACGATGGCAAAATCTTCGTGCGCAATCTGCAGAAGATCCACGGCGAAGTCGGCTCCGTCATCGTGATCTTCGATGAGGATCGCGACGGACGGTACAACTACATGACCACCTGGCTCGGCGAGCATCAGAACGAGTCGGACATGGCCTACTACTCGACCAATCCCTTCGAGCATCTGATCGGGCCCGGCATCGGACGCGCCGAGTATGGCGGATTTCTGATGAGCCTGCCCGCGCGCCGCATGTACGACGTCTGGGCCGATCCCGATTACGACTTCGCCGAAACCAAAGCCGAGCGCCTGCTGCTGGCCGGCATGGATTACTCGATCCAGAAGTACGTCGTATACGTAGCGGCGAAACCGCCGCGTTCGGTCTTCCGAAACATCGCGGCAAGGTTCGCAAGAAACATCGTCTACATCCCGATAGGCCAGCTGTCGCCAGTGACGATGAAGAAGATCCGCGTAGTCCACGTACTGGACGGCTACGACAAGAGAGAAAGCGCCAAAGAATTCATCTGGTGAAAAAGTGGAATCTCATCGACGCGACTCTCACGCCAGACGGCAAGATCGTGTCGCTCCATGAACACGACGGCACCCGAACCATCCGAGTGGATGGATCCGACCTCATGTCGACGCGCCGGCACGGCTCGGAAGAAAAACTAGCGGAATTAGCCTGCGCAAACCTCAAAGGGATTCGAGGATCGCGAGTCCTTATCGGAGGCCTCGGCTTTGGATTTACCCTGCGAGCAGCTCTCGATGCACTCCCCAAAGACGCAACCATCATAGTGGCCGAGATCCTCACCGCAGTCGTTGCTTGGAACCCGCCCATCAATGACCAAAGAGCGATCGTCCGCAATCAGGACGTAGCCGAAATCATCCGCGATCCAGGCAAAGGATTCGACGCCATCATCCTCGACGTAGACAACGGCCCGGCGCCCCTGACCACCGAAAGCAACGCGCACTTATACAGCTACCAAGGTCTGCAAGAAGCCCTCGCCGCTCTGCGCCCCAACGGCTGCCTGGCCATCTGGTCCGCCAAACCCGATCCGAAGTTCGCCAAACTCATGACCCGCGCCGGCTTCAAGGTCGACATCCACCGCGACCGCGCCCACACCATCTTCCTCGGCCGCCGGTAATATACTGAGGCCATGTTTCACCGCTGCCTGCCGCTTTACGCCATCGCCGCCGCGAGCCTGCTCGCCCAGACCCGCCCTCCAATCGTCGGCGTGGCGCATGTCGCGCTCAAGACCAACGACCTCGCGGCTGCGCGTCAGTTCTACAAAGGCGATCTCGGTCTGGTAGAGCAGCCCACGGCCGTTTTCAGTGTCAATGACCACCAATACATTCAACTCTCCGCCGATCTTAAAGACGACGCCGAGGACCGCCTCATTAACATCGCCTTCGAAACCACCGATGTAAAACAGTTGCGCGATTACCTCGCCAGCCGGGGAGTGCAAGGGAGTCTGTCGGGCATGACCTTGTCGGTGAATGATCCCGAGGGCCGCACGGTTCGATTTATTCAATATAAGTCCCACCCCGCGACGCGCGCTCCTGGGCACGGCATCTCCACCCGTATCATTCACGCCGGCTTCATCGTGCAGGACCGGGCCGCCGAAGATCGCTTCTACAAGGACATCCTCGGCTTCACCGAAATGTGGCATGGCGGCAAGACCGACACCGACATCAGTTGGGTCGACATGCGCGTGCCCGATGGCGACGACTGGCTGGAGTATATGCTGAACGTCCACGACCCCACCCCGAAGACGCGCGGCGTAATGAATCACCTTGCCCTGGGCGTTCCCAACATGGAAGCGGCCTACAAGAACCTGACCGACCGCGGAGTGAATCTGACGGAGAAACCGAAGATCGGGCGCGACGGCAAATGGCAACTCAACCTCTACGACCCGAATCTGACGCGCGTCGAATTGATGGAGCCGAAGCCGGTCGAGACGCCATGCTGCTCGCCCATGAGAACTCGCTGATCGTTGTGGGGCAGATTTCGCGGAATCAATTCGCACGCGTGTGCACCGATGGATGCTTCGGGTGCCCCCAGTGCCATTCGAAACGGCTCTTTACGACGATGCCCGGGCCGCGATCGCCAAGGTCGAATCCCAGACCGAAGTTGATGCTGAAATCGGGCCTCGCTTCCCAGTCGCCTCCGGCAAACAGCTGATGAACTTCCGGCTGGAAGTGGGGCCGCACGTTGATGCTTTCGATTTCTCCGTAGTATTCGAGCGAGGGCGAAAGCTTCTCCCGTTTCCAGCGAATCAATCCCGCCGGTTCGAAATTCCACCCGTGGTTTGTGCCCGGTCCATGGAGTGCCCTCTCGAAGACCGGGTTCAGCACGATCTGCCAGTGGCTGAACTCGCGGTCGAGTATGGGACGCAGTTCCGCCCGCCGGGAATTCTCTTCGTAGTGGGTGTTCTGGAAGGAAAACTCGGCGACGAATCCGAGGCGCACCGGCAGGTTCCACGACTCGGGAAGGTACACGTGAGGCAATACTCGCCACCCTCCGAATTCGGGCGTGTAACCGTGTTCCCAGGCGCTGAGAAACATAAAACCCAGGGCGAAATCGGGCAAGTCCGGATTGGATGATAACCCAGCCGTAGGTTCGAGCGTCAGATGCGTCTGCCCATCGCTCGGAAGCAGTGTTCCGTCAGGCGAGGAGTTACCCTGCGCCGTAACGTTGAGGTGAGCCTCCAGACTATACTCTCCGCGATACATAGGTTCGTATTCATAGATATGGATCTCGAAAGGATCCTGTGCGGCGGCGGTGCCTGCACAGCACATACTAACCAGCCACAAGACTACGCGTGGAATATGTGGCCGCATCCGTCCAGAATACCCAACGACAGATCATGCGTGCACGCGATTCCGCTCGCTCGCCGAACTTAGTTCTTTCACCGCCAGACTCAGACCGCCAGCCAGATTTTATGAACCTTCACGCCCCTGAACATGGTAAAAGCAAGGTCCATGGGGAGCACGCTGAGAACCCTGATTGTCGATGACGAACCGATCGCCCGCAGCATCCTGCGGGAAGAGCTGGAGACTCTTGAGGACGTAAGCGTAGTCGGGGAGGCGGAGAACGGCGTGACAGCCCTTGAGAGGATCGCCGAGGACCGGCCGGATCTGGTTCTGCTCGATCTGCAGATGCCCGTGATGGGCGGCCTCGATGTGGCGCGCAGCCTGAAACAGGGAACGCCCTTGCCCGTGATCGTCATCGTCACCGCGTGGGATCGGTTCGCCATCCAGGCTTTCGAAGCCGGCGCCGTCGATTACCTGCTCAAGCCTGTGTCGAGAGAGCGGCTTCTCGAAGCCGTGGAGAGGGCCCGGCGCACTTCCGCCATGCAGGCGGCTGAAAAGGTCGCGCGCATTCAGGAGGTCGCTGAGTTACCCCGCGCCGGCGCTCAGGGAGCCCGGCCCGCGAGCAAAATCGTAGGGCGCAGCGGCACGGAATATGTCCTGCTCAATACCGATGAGGTCTATGCTTTCCAGGCCGAGGGAGATCTGGTCTGGGTCCTGACCGTGAAGAATAAATTTCTGGCGACGCAGACCCTCAAGGCGATCGAGGAGCGTTTGAGCGACACCAGCTTTCGAAGGATTCACCGCAACGCCCTTGTCAACATCGATCACGTTCGCAGGATGAGTTCCATCAGCAGCCAGCGCTGGCTGGTAACTCTGAATAACAGGATGGAGTTTGTGGTAAGTAAACGCCAGGCGCGGAGCATTCGGCATTTGTTGAACTGGTAACCAGCGGGGATTCGGAGGGGGGATGTGATTTTCGTCGCGCTGTGCATCTGGATTGTTTTCTGCGTACGCGATTTCTGCCTGCTGCAGACCGGCCCCGCCAATGACTTTCGCCAGCACGCGCGCTGGTACGCCGTAAGCGTTCTGCTGACCACTGCCGTATTTTGCCTGGCGAGGGCACTGGCAGGACCTGCCGAGGTCAGAAATATCGTACTCTCTCCGGCATTTCTTGGCGCCGCCATCGCCGGTCATCTGCTGACGACTGCCGCGTCCATCTGGTTAGACCGAAGCGGCCTGCACACCTCTGGTTGGGTGTTGGCTCTTGTGCCGGTCCCCGCATCGTGGATTTTTCTGGTGGTGACAACAAACTCGGTTCATGCGGTACTCGCCGGGGCCGCCGCATGGGTGTGCCTGATCGCTGTGGCGGCACGGCTCGATCGCCGCGAAACGGTAACAGCCGACGATCTCGACTTTTCCCTGCAGTTCGCAGGCTGGTCTAACTCCATGGCTGTCTGCCTGGTGCCGTTGCTGCTCCAATAGTTACTTCCCCGACTTTCCACTTACAGCCCGAACCAGCCCGTTCATCGGACATAACTCCCGCTCGTGGAATTCTGCGTGGAACTATCTGCCAACTACTTCAGAATCGATTCTTGACATCAGGAGTCCACGTGCCCAGACTTACACTCTTATCTCTCGTATTTATCGCCACAGTCAGCTCGGCGCTCGCGCAATCGAGAAGCGCCACCGCTGGGACGGTTCGCGGATCGGTTCTCGATCCTTCGGGCGCCGCTATCAAAAGCGCTACGGTTGAGATTCAGAATCCGGTATCCCAATATAAACAGACCGCTCAGACGGATGCCCAGGGAAAATTCGAGTTCGATAACGTTCCCTATAACAACTATCACTGCTCCGCACTGGCCACGGGATTCGAGACGGCCGAGCAGGATCTGGACGTTCGATCGCCGATACCGATCGAGGTGAAGTTCAGCCTGAAGATCGGCGCTTCCACTACCAGCCTGACGATTACGGGAGCGGGCGATCTGGTCGAAACCGATCCCTCGACCCACACCGACGTGGATCGCGGCCTGTTTGAAAAACTGCCTCTCGAAAGCGCCTCATCGTCACTCAGTTCCCTGGTGACACTGGCCACACCCGGCGTCGCGGCCGATTCCAACGGCCTGTTCCACGGGCTCGGCGATCACGCTTCGAATTCCTTCTCCGTCGACGGCCAGCCCATTACCGACCAGCAGAGCAAGGTTTTCTCCAACCAGATCCCGGTTGATTCCGTGCAGTCGATGGAAGTAATTGAAGGGGCGCCCCCGGCCGAGTACGGCGGCAAGACGAGCCTGGTGGTCGTGGTGACCACACGCTCCGGGCTTGGATCGACTCAGCCCCACGGGGACGTGACCGCGTCCTACGGCACGTTTGGAAGTTCCAACGGCGGCTTCGATCTGGGTTATGGCCAGGAGAAGTGGGGGAATTTCATTTCGGTCAACGGTCTCAACACCGGCCGTTTTCTGGACGGTCCTGAGTTCCAGGTCTTTCACGATCACGGCAATGAAGAGAACATCTTCGACCGCCTCGATTTCAAGCTTTCCGATAAAGACTCGATCAACCTCAATCTCGGCTTCAGCCGCTCCTGGTTCCAGACTCCCAATTCGTACGACGCGCAAACCGCTCAGGCATGGACGAATCTGAACGGAAACGCCATCGGGCCCAACGGTCAGATTGTCGGTCCCCAGGATCAGAGGTCGAAGATCAGGACGTTTAATATCGCTCCGACCTGGACGCACCTGATCAACGCCAACAGCATCTTCACGTTTGGCGCATTCGTTCGCCAGGATCAATATAATTACTACCCAAGCGGCGATCCCTTTGCCGACTGGACCAATAATCTGCAGTCGGAGTCGATCGCGCAAAACCGCAGTCTCAAGAATGCGGGCGGTCGCATCAGCTATTCCTGGATCAATCACATGCACAACGTCAAGGTGGGGTCCACTTATGAACACACGTTCATTACGGAACGGGATATGATCGGCCTGGTCGATCCTACTGCCAACGCCCCTTGTCTCAATCCCGACGGAAGCCCCGACACCAATCCACTGCAGACTGACCCCGGCAACTGCACGGGAGCGCTGACGCAGAATCCAAACTTCATACCGCTCCTCGGCTGCTTCGACCTGACCAGGACGGCGGCACTGCCTGCGTCCGACGGCTGCTCGAATAAAACCAGCGGCAATTACTCTTACTACGGTCACGCCGACATTAAGGAATTCGCTTTCTACGTGCAGGACGCGATCACGCTGAAGAACTGGACCTTCAATCTGGGCGTACGCATTGATAAATACAATGGCCTCGCCAGTGCAGGTCAAGGCGAGCCGCGCCTCGGCATCGCTTATAACATCAAGCCGACTAACACGGTCCTTCGCATCTCTTATGCACGCACTATGGAAAGTCCGTTTAACGAGAACCTGGTGCTGGCCAGCCTGGGATGCAACGACCCGGTCATCAACGCACTTCAGTCCGCCGTTCCTGGCGGCGCATGTGTGACCACCACGCCGCTGAGCCCCGGTCACCGCAATGAGTTTCATGCCGGCCTGCAGCAGGCTTTCGGCAAGTATTTCGTCCTCGACGGCGAATACATCTGGAAGTACACCCACAAGGCCTTCGACTTCAGTGTGCTTGGCGCAACCCCGATCACCTATCCGATCGAATGGCAGAGCTCAAAGATTCCCGGGTACGCCATTCGCGGCACGTTGCCGAATTTCCACGGGCTCTCGGCTTTTATCGTGATGTCCAGCGTAGCGGCGCGCTTCTTCGGTCCGCAGATCGCTGGCATCGGCGCGACACCCGGCGCGGTCAGCGTGTTCCGCATCGACCACGACGAGAAATTCAACCAGACCACGCATTTGCAATATCAGCCGCCGTCAAAGAAGGCTCCGTGGTTCAGCCTCAATTGGCGTTACGACAGTGGACTGGTAGCCGGTCCCGCACCGTGCGCCGGTTGTCCTGGGAACGGCCCCAATGGCAACGATTCGATCGTGGATGCCTCGGTTCTCACACCGGATCAGCAATTCCAGGCGGGACTCTATTGCGGGAGCGTCTTTGCCACTCCGACCACGCCGATCAGTCCCACCGGCCTGTGCCCCGCCGCTATGTACGGATCCAGGTACCTGAGCCTGCCGGCCCCTGGCACCGAGAACGACGATACCAACCCGCCCCGCATTAAATCGCGCAATCTCTTCGATATTGCCGTGGGACACGACAATATATTCCAGGGCGACAGATATAAGTTCAGCGCGCGCCTGACGGTCATCAATCTGACCGACAAGGAAGCGCTCTATAACTTCATCTCCACCTTCAGCGGAACCCACTATGTTTCGCCGCGCGCCATCACGGCGACGGTCGGCTTCCACTTTTAGCTGCGACGCCGCCTACTTGAAAATCACCGGAATGGTGTTCTGAAACTCGGAAGTGTTTACCCCTATATCGAACCCGGATATCGAAGGAAGAGTAAGCGGGAAGCTATAAGTCGAAACCTGAATGCCCGCGTTCGCGGCCAGTCCCGTCGGCAGACCAAGGAGGATAGAGGGCGGAATGGCAAACGAGCCGGCGGATGTCGGCGCCGCGCAATCGAAGTAGGCCGTATACGCCGGGTTATTAGAAACGCCGACCGCGGCGAACCCTTCGATATCGACATAGCCGTTCGCGTCTCCTCCCGTCCACGTTATCGTTAACGGCTGGGTGCGGTCGATCGGAACGCCGCTGGCGAGAATGGTCTGATTGGTCCATGTCACCTTCGCGGGTATGGGGAAGTTAAAGTTCAATGGACCAACCCCGGCGCCACCTGGATTGGAAAAGCCCCAGGTGCCGCTGGGCGCTGCCGTCAAAGTTGAGTTCTGGTAAATCAGCGCGCTTCCGTTCATCTGCGGGGCGAGCATGATCGCGGGGCCGGAAGAGGGAGTCAGCGTGATCGACCCGCCCCCGTCCAGATAGGTTGCCGCCGGGTTGCCGGGGCCACTGCCCGATCCCACGACGATCCCGGTCAGACAACTGCCAAGTGTTGCCTCCGTGTTGTCGGAAGCGGCCAGCATCCCTAACTGGGCATTAGTGAACTGGAGAAATCCCGCCTTCGCTCCGAAGGAAGTGCTCGTGGATGGATTGTTTCCGGCTCCGGTGAAGCCGTTGAGGGAACTATTCTCGTTCACACTGACATAAGCCGCCTTCAGGCTGCTTTTGGTGAGATAAGAGGTCGGAACGATCTGCGTGGCGTCAGTACACGTAGCGCCGTCCGTCGCGGCCAGTGCAATAGTGGGGGCATTGCTCACCGTCGCCGTCGGCGCTGTCGTCTGCACCACGATCCCGATATTGCACCCCAGCGGCGCGTTCGGCGGCACCGTGAAGTTAATCTGATCGAGGCCTACGGCGGTCGGCGTGCGGCCTTGGTAGAGTATCGTGGCCGGCACACCTCCCACCAACACCTGGATCGTCGCCGGAAGATTGCCGCCCACCGCTGCCGAGGCGTCGCTTTGCCCGGCCGGAAGCGCGCCGAGACCCGTACCCCAGAGAACGAGGCTGTCTCCCGGCTTGGCTGTGTTGGTTTGGGATACAACCGAATAATTCGGGAACGTGACTACCGCGGCTCCGGACCCGGATTCGTTGACTGTCGAAAGGCCGAAGTTGCTGGCCACAACGTTGATTGGGTAAGTAGCGCTTTTGTTGTTGTAGGTCAGAGTCAGCGTGCCGGCGCCCAGCGGAGTGGTAGAAGGAAGAACCGCCGCCACCTGGCTATACGACGACCCTCCATAGGTATAGTCGATCGGCATCGGGAGGGTGGTTCCATTTACCGTGACGGTCATCGAAGTCCCGCCCAAGCTGTTTGCAAGAGGGAGCGCGGAGGTCGTCAACAGGCCGGCGGAAGCCAGATTGAAACCGTATACCACGAGGATAGAGCCTTGCGCGATCCCGGCGTTGGGAAAGCCCAATTGAATGTTGCTGGCAGGATTAACCAATTCTGTGAACGAGGGGCTGCCCGCCGCCGCTGGTCCCAGATACGTCAGCTGAACCACGCTTCCCTGATACGAAAAAGTGCCCATGGCCGATCCCAGCGTTCCAACCACCTGCGCCACCGACCCGCCCGGCGCGGTGAACGACGCGGCGTCGAATGTCCCGCTCTTTGCGCTCAAATTCGTTTCCAGCATGTCGATCAGGAGCGGGCCGTTCGACGAACTGTAATAGAAGGGCGTCGTGAATAATACGTTGATATCGAACGGGCAGGGGCCGGGTGCGATACAGCCGGCGTCGCTCCATGTGACGTTGCTGCCGGAAAACACCAGCGTCTTATCGATTCCGGCATTGATAGCGAACGTCGGGTTCATCAGCGTCTTTCCACCGCCGGAGGTATTCGGATAATTGGGGCTGGTGGACAGGTACACGCTGAGGCTGCCGATGTTGGCGTTGATCGGTCCGCTGCCCGGTGCGGCGCGGAAGGACATGCCTGTAATTATGATCGTGCCGGACGGCATTTGGCCTGATCCGACGATCTGCTGAACCTCAAGAGAGACAGGAGAGGTCGACAATGCGTTTTGGGCGTTTCCCGCCGCGGTCGCGTTCGCGTTGGGCCCGACGACAGATAACTCGGTGGTCCCCTGCGCGGCCAGCGAAGCGGCGACCAGGGCAATAGCGACGACAAGTCTCTGCGCGGTTTTCATAATCGGCTCGATTTAGATTCTTATACCACGAACGTGCTGGCGAGGGAAGAAACTTTAGTGAGTCAATGAGTCAGATCGTAGACCCAGTAATTGACGGCAATGCGGTAGGCAAGTCCGGCGAACTTCTCGTCATAACGTGGATCGTCCGACCACTCCCAGGCGTCACCCAGGTCCATGTTATGGCAAATAGCCACCATGATGCGCCCTTTGTCGTCGTAAATCGCCCGCCAGTGCTCCGGCCTGCCGTTGGAGTCCATCTCGTAAGTGCGGCCGCTGCGCAGGTATTGCGCCCCGGGCACCTGAAAGCGTTTATCAAGGTTATAGATGGTATGAAAGATAGGGTCGTTGTTAGGAATATCGACAATAAGGCGGTCGGGGAACACCTTGGTAATGCTCGCCATAAACACCGCCCATTCGTAAGTGCTGTGGAAGTCGTCCACCATCAGAAATCCGCCGCGCAGCAGATACTCGCGTAATTGCTTCGCCTGATCGTCGGGGATAAACCAGTGCCCCACTTCCACGGCGTAGAGCGAAGGCCAGTTATAAATATCGTCGCTGCCGTCCAGATCGACCACCTGCTCGACGGACTTCGAGTCGATGCGCGTCAGCCGCCGCATGCCCTGGAGCAGGTGCCGGTCGGAGCGCGGGTAATCCATGGTCCAGTTGAGGACGCTTCGGTAGCCGCGATTGACTCCCGGGACGCGCAACCGCGCCCGCGTCCATTCGTGAAGGTCTCTGTAGTCGGCAGGCAGAGGAAAGTCGTTGTATTCGATGGCCTCATACTCGCGGAAGGGCCGTTGGGCGTGGAGCAGACTCCACGCGCTTAAGACCGCGATCCCCACCGGTAATGCTACGCGCCAGCGCACCAATCTCCTCGGCTCGAAGCGAGGGCAGATCGGAAATCTGCCCCACCAGACCTTCAGGCTATCAAATCAGAATTTTGCCGGGGTTCAGGATTCCTTTGGGATCCATGGCGCGCTTCAGCGTCCGCATCAGTTCGATCTCCTGTGGCGTGCGGCAGAGACTCAGATAGCCGCGTTTCTCGAGCCCGATACCGTGCTCGGCCGAAACCGATCCCTGCCGTTCGCTGAGCCCTCCGTAAACGATCGCCTCCACGCGCCGCCGCGATTCCGCATCGCCGCTGCCCACATGGATATTCAGATGCAGATTGCCATCGCCCATGTGTCCAAATATGAAAGCCACGTTCTGCGGCCAGGCGGCGTCGAGGGCGGCCCGTACGTTCGTCACATAGGTCTCCATATGCCGGATCGGCATGCTGACGTCGAAACCGAACCACGGCCGGTATTGATGGAACTGATCCACGTCGTCGCGCAAAGCCCAGATCGCTTGCCTTTCCGCGGCTGACATCGCGACTACGCAATCGGCCGCCAGTCCCTCGTCCGTGATGCTCGTCAGCACCGCTTCGAAGCGCTCCTGGTCGAGCTTCTGATCCGAGCCCTGCGCATCGGCGATCGCGTAATACGGAAAGGTTTGCGGAAGCGGAGGCTTCTGCCGCGCCGGCGGTGTGCTCACCAGTCTGTAAAACCCGTTCCACATCACTTCGAAGGCGCTGAGCGTGCCACCCAGCCCCGCGCTCAGTTGCCGCAGAATGCGCGGCAGATGGGCGAATTCCGTCACCGCGATCAGCGCCGTATTCTGACTGCGCGGTTGCGGCAGCAGGCGCAGGATAGCGCGCGTGATCACGCCCAGCGTTCCTTCCGACCCGATAAACAACTGCTTCAGATCGTATCCCGAATTGTTTTTGATAATCGGATAAAGCGACGAGATGACCGTGCCATCCGCCAGCACCGCTTCGATGCCCAGCACCAGATTGCGCGTCATGCCATAGCGGATCACGCGATTGCCGCCGGCGTTGGTCGAGATCAGGCCACCGATCATGGCCGATCCGCGCGCCCCCAGATCCAGAGGGAAGAAAAGTCCGGACGCTTCCGCTCGCTTCTGAATGGATTCGAGAACCACGCCCGCTTCGACGGTCATGGTAAGGCCGGATTCGTCCACGTCTTCAATGCGGTCCATCAGTTCCAGCGACAGCGCGATCTCATGCGCTCCGGCGTGGCTTCCTTCGACCAGCCCCGTCAACCCGCCGTGCGGCACTACGGGCTGGCCTTTCTCATAGCACAAGCGCAATATTGCGGAAACCTCGGCGGTGGTGCGCGGTCTCACAATGGCGCAGGCCTGCATGTTCCCGCGCGTGGCCCAGCCGGTGCTTCGGCCGTGGACCGCCTCGCCTGTCAGTACGCCGCCGGGGCCAACTATGGCAATGATGGATTCAAAGGAGTCGAGCATTAACTATATTGAGGATAGACGCACCGGGCTTCGCGTGCGAAATATTGGGTGTGACCCCCAGTGTCAGAGACATCCGGCCGGCGCGTCGAACCAAATCGGTTCCCATCAAAACCGCGCCGATCGCGATTCCGGTGTTTGACGACAACCGTCATCATCTTATCCATTGGGTGGATCGATTAGCCGCGGGGCGTGGAGCATCGGTCATTGCATCGATGACGGAGGAGCACGCCCGTCTGCGGCGGGTCAAAAACAGCGCGCGGCATGAACGGCTGGCGGACTTTCTGTACCACGCCGTGCTGGCCATCGAGCAGGGAGAAACGGCGGGCGCCCGCTACATCCTGCTCACCGCGCTGGCGGCGTTCGGCTGGCCCTCCGGATTCGCCGAAGCCGTCTGACGATCGGCCTGGCTCAAATCAGGATCAGGTTCGACCGAACCGAAATGCCCTCAAACGGCGCACACGACGCAACCACCCGATACTTTTCCCGCCCCGAAAGCGAAAACAAAGAACCAATGGGAATCTGCGCCTCCGTAAACTCGCCCGGTCCCAAGGCGACCTCAATCCGTTCGGTCTGCCGCGCCGGCTTCAACAACTCCCGCCCAAACGAACTCACCGCCGCGGGAGTCCCATCCGCACCCAAAATTTCAAACGAATAAAAAAACACCCACCCAGGCACGACGAAAGATCGCGGCGTTCCGCCCACATTCCGCAAGATCAAAGAAACCGCCGCCTGAGCATCCGGATCCTCATGCGGAATCTCCCGAATCGACAAGACAAATCCATCCACCTCGGGGCCCCACTCCCGCACCGTCAGATCGACCACCTTCTTCGGATCGTCCCGAACAATCAGGCCCATCCCGGCCATAAAATCGAAAAACCGCCGGAACGCGCTCACTGCCACATTTCCTGTAATACACGGCCCACCGACCCGCTCGGCTGTTCCACGCCCACGATCGCCGCCAGCGTTGGCGCGATATCGTTCACCGCAATCTTCTCGAAGTAGTGTCCGGCCTTAATCCCGGCCCCCATAAAGATCACCGGGACATGCGTATCGTAATTGAACGTAGTGCCATGCGTCGTCCCACTTGTACTGTAAATATAAAACTCCTCGGGAATCACCATCACATCGCCCGACCGAGTCCGGTAAAATCCCCTGCGTACCGCATCCGTAACCGCATCTTCCAGCACCTCATTGCGCAGTAATTCCACTCGCGTATAGACCCGAAACACATGCGGCTGTCGACGCGCCGCCGAGGCCGCTGTCCGCTCAACATCCGCCTCGTCCAGCTTCTTCGCGTCCATCAACTGCCTGTTCAGATACGCCCCACCAGAACTCGACAAAATCCATTGCCCCGCCCCATACTTCGCCACCAAAGCATCGTTCATCGCCTTCGCCAGATCGGTATCCGAATTGCGCCCGCCGATCATGCGCCGCGCCGTATTCACCTCCGGCACAGGAGCTACTCCATGATCCGCCGTCATCACCACCACCACATTGGCCAGGCCCACGGTCCTGTCTACATCGTCCAGCAACTTCCCCAGCAAACGATCGGTACGAATCGCCATATCCCGAACCTCCGGCGCGTCCGGACCCACCGCGTGCCCCACATAATCGTTGGCGGAAAAACTCACCGCAAGGATGTCCGTGCCCGTATGCTGCCCCAGTTTTTCCGCCTCCAGCGCATGCTCGGCGAAATCCTCGATCATCTCGTTGCCCCAGGGCGATGCCTCGATCGACACACACCTGGGAACGCCTCCCGAGGAGGCCGCGGCCATCGCACAAAACGGCTTGGCCGAGCCCACTTTAGCCTCCACCGGGTACCAAACGCCGGCCACCGCTGCAGCCGCCGGTTTCGCCGCATTCACCTTCGCCACCCAATCGGGCAGCGCGGCCGTGTAGTAACTGCTCGTCACCCAATGTCCCGACGGATCGTCAAACCAGTAAGCCCCGTCGGCCATATGCCCCACCGGCAGAATCGCCGCGCGGTCCTTGATCGAAATCCCAATCACCTTCGATTGCTGGCCCGTCATCTTGATCTCGTCGCCGAGCGTACTCACCAGTAAACGCCGTGGCGAAGACCCTTCTGCCGCCCCGTTCGCCCCAAGCAGCTTCGTCGCCGGATCCGAAACGCTGGTCACTATCTTCCCCGTCTCGCGCTCGAACCACTCGTTGCCCACAATGCCACTTAGTGAAGGCGTCGCCCCGCTCAAAAAAGTGGAATGCCCGATAGCTGTAACCGTAGGGAAATGGATATGGTGGGCATCCTCGAACACCGCGCCCTGCTCCAGAATTCTCTTGAATCCGGCCGTATAATCCGCGCGGAATCGCAGCATGTAATCGTAGCGGAACTGATCCACTACCACCGCCAGAATCAGCTTGGGCTTCTTCGGAGGAGGCGCCGGAGCCGCGACACACAACTGGCCGAGCACAAGCAAAAACGTGCAGAGACTTCTCATCGCTTTCATTATCGCCGCCCTCAGGCGATTCGCTTCTCTGCATCAATGCGCAGGAACAACCCGGCCCCGAGCACCGCCAGCACGGCCATCACGATGAAGATCGAATTCCACCCGAAATATTTCACCAGATACCCGGAAATGGTCGTCGACACCGCCCCGCCCATGTTTCCGCACGAATTCATCACCGCGCAAACCGAGCCCGCGTAATCCCCCCCGATGTCCAGCGGAATTGCCCACGATACTCCCACCGTCAGCTCCAATCCGAACATCGCCGCGCAGGAATACCAAACGCTCTCAACCGGGTCGTGCACGAAACAGGCCGCCAGTATACTCACCGCTCCCATCAGAAATCCGCCCACCGCCACCGTGCGCCGCGCCGTCGTCAGTCCGATGTACCGCGCCAGAATATCCGAGAGCCAGCCGCCTCCGATATCCCCGAACACGCCGGCCAGTAACGGCAGACTCGCATACAGCCCCATCTTCTCGATGCTGAACCCGCGCTCCCCATTCAGATACTTGGGAAACCAATCGAGGTAGACGGCCAGCGAATACGTGTAACAGAAATACATGGTGGCGAGGATCCACATCTGCGGGCTCTTGAGAATGGGCCCCCACGGAACGCCGTCCGTCGACTTCCGCGTCCCAACCGAAGTCACGATCAGTTCCCGCTCCGCCGCGTTCACCCCCGCATGCTGGCCGGGATCGTCCCGGTAATACCAGAACCATACTGCCGACCACACCAAGCCGATCGACCCGAACGATACAAACGCCGCCCGCCATCCGAACTTCACAATCACCAGCGCCACCAGCGCGGGAGTCATGGCCGCGCCCAAACGCGAACCGGCGTGCGTGATCCCCTGCGCAAAGCCCCGTTCCGAAGGCAGCATCCATCGCGACAGCGAGCGCGTAGCAATGGGGAACGCCCCCGCTTCGCCCATGCCGAACAGGAAGCGGCACACAATCATCGAACCCGCGTTCCACGTAAGCGCCGTGGCCGCGCAGAATACGGACCACCACGTCACAATTCCGGTCAACGCCCGGCGCGCCCCGAATTTGTCTCCCAGCCAGCCGCCCGGAATCTGAAAGATGGAATACGCCCAGCGAAACGACCCCAGAATCCAGCTCATGGTGACCATCGACAGGCCAAACTCTTTCTGAATCGAGGGCACCGCCGATGAGATCACCACCCGGTCCATATAGGTGATCATGTAAGCCGCCACAGTCAGGCCGAGCACTACATGACGTACATGGGTGGGTCGGGCGGCCGGTTGTGGTTGCACGTCCTGACCATCATATGCTGCCAGGGCCGGCCGCTCGCTCCCGGCGGACCAGTTCTATTGCGGCCAGGGATTGGCGAAACGCCGCTGACCAGAGGATGTTTATTCGGGTTGCCGCGACTGTTCTGCCGCCCGCCGCGTAGTGGTCGAGCACGCCTTCGAGATCGGGAAGCCGGGTGGCGACTACACGTACGATTCGATCGATCGCCGTATTCCGGCCAGTTACAATGCGGATTCCAGTCCGTCGTGGGGCTCGGATACGCCGAATGCTTCCTGGTGCTACGACGTTGCCTGGGGGAACAGCCGTGACGAACGGACTGGGGCGGTTGGTGGAAGTCGACAGGCAGCGCCTCCGACATGCTGTACGGCAGTTTCGATCCCTTGGGCTGGTTACTTCGAGCACGCAGACGACGGCGGCGAAGTCTTATCCGTTTTCGAACTACAGCTACGATCTTTCGGGACATCTGAATGCGGAGACATATCCATCGGGGCGGGTAGTGGGTTATGGGTACGATTCGACCGGGCGGGTGAGCCAGGTTTCAGGCTGGACCAGCGGCTTTGAGACGAAGGACTACGCTACGGGAATTCTTTACGCGCCGCAGGGGGCGCCGAAATCGATTCCGCTGCACATCGGGCTGACGGCGACGGCACAGTTCAACAACAGGCTGCAGGCGATGCAGGTTGCGCCGGGGACGGTGGGTTTGCCGGCGAGCGTGTGGGGCATTGCAAACTGCTGCGCGAGCACTGATAATGCGGGATGCGTGACGGCGACTGACCTGCCCCCCGGGAAACCGCACAAAGTCGAGTATGATTTTGAGCGATTTCAGGGAACGAATCACCTAATGCGCGGCGGCGGCTTTCGCCCCGCGCCTGGGCTTCTTCATAATAAACACCAGCGGCGCCAGACATGCCACCGCAATCGCGCCCGTGGAAATAATATCGATATACGCGAGTGTGCTCGCCTGCCCCGCTATCATGCGTTGAACCATCGCGTACGCCCGGTCGGTTGCCTGATCGGGAGGGGCTCCCTGACTGCTGAAATTCTTTGTCAGCCCGGCAATCTGGCTCTGGAAAATCGGATTGCCCGCTCCCGTATGCGCGCTCAGATACACCTGATGCCTCTGCGCCAGCCGCAGCAGAAACGTGCTCAGCATGGAAATCCCAATGCTCCCGCCCAGGTTGCGCGACAGATTGGTAATCCCCGAAACCTGGTTGCTCTTGTTAGGCGGCATCCCCACATACGAGAGCGTATTGATGGGAATGAAAATGAACGCGAGGCCCATCGTCTGGTATACGCGCATCATGGCGGCCGTATGGAAATCGATATCGGTGTTCAGTATCGTCATGTGATACAAGGCCAAAGACGTGGCGAGAAAACCGATGGCCACCAGATACCTCGGGTCCACGCGCGATACCAATTGCCCCACGATCGGCATCATGAAAATCAGCACCACGGCGCCGAGCGAAAGCGCCTGGCCAGCCTGCTCCGCCGTGTAGCCCATCAGAGTCTGCAGGAACTGCGGGATCAGCACCGTGGTCCCGAACAACACGTTGCCCAGCACGAACATCATCACCACCGCAGTGGCGAAGTTACGGTTACGAAGCAGCTGCAGATCCATGATCGGATTGCGATGCTTCCATTCGTTGATCACAAACCACACCAGGGTGGCGAGCGCCAGCAGCGTCAGCATGACAATCCGGCGGGATGCGAACCAATCGTCTTCCTGGCCTTTATCGAGCACCACCTGCAGGCAGCCGATGCCCACCGTAATCAGCCCCAGCCCGATGTAATCGATGGGATTGGTCAGCATCTTTTTGCGCTCGACGGCGATGTACGGCGGATCTTCGACGATTTTCTGCGTCAGGAACAGCGATAACAATCCCACCGGCACGTTGATGTAGAAAATCCAGCGCCAGCTGTAGTTGTCGGTGATCCATCCGCCCAGGGTGGGTCCAATGGCGGGCGCCATCACCACGGCCATGCCATAAACCGCGAAGGCCATGCCGCGCTTCTCGAGCGAAAACGTGTCGGCCAGAATAGATTGCTCGCTGGTGGCGAGGCCGCCTCCGCCCAGCCCCTGCATCACGCGAAATAACACCAGCATCCCCAGCGAGGGCGCGAGGCCGCAGAGGAATGAGCTGATGGTGAACAGCGTTACGCACGTCATGTAGAAGCGCTTGCGCCCCACCAGAACCGAGAGCCATGCGCTGATGGGCAGGACGATGGCGTTAGAAACCAGGTAGCTGGTCAGCACCCATGTCGATTCGTCCTGGCTGGCCGAAAGCCCACCCGCGATGTGCGGCAGCGCGACGTTGGCGATCGAGGTATCGAGCACTTCCATGAAGGTCGCGAGGGTGACCGTGAGCGCGACGATCCACGGATTGTATTTAGGCCGCCAGACGGCAGGAGGGGTCGTGGTGGTCGCCATGCGTCAGATGCAAGTGGTTACTTGCATTCTCTCACGCGGGCCTGGCGATACACACTCCTTCGAGAAACAGATCGACGCAGGTTCGCAGATAGGCTTCGCGCGTGTAGCCGGGGGAAAAGACCGCGCGCCGCAGGACTGCCGCGAAGATCATGCCGGTGAATGCGTCGACTGCCGGGCTGAGTTCGATTTCCTGGCGGATGACTCCCCGGCGCTGCCCTTCGGCCAGATACGCGATGAACTTCTGGCGCAGCGGCTGGATTACGTCGCGCATGATGTCCTCGGTAAGCCGGGGGTGAAAGCGGTGCGCCAGCATGGTGCGCAGAAAATCCTGGTATTGCTCGTGGGTGGAGTAATACACTTCGGCGACGGCGGAGATGTCGCGGCGGATGTCGAAGTCTTCCAGATCGACGCGGTCGAGGGCTTCGTGCTCGGCGCGCACCACTTCGCGAACCACCGCGGCGAGCAGCCGGTCTTTGCTTTCGAACAGGCGGAATAGGGTGACTTCGTTGACGCCGGCGGCATCGGCAATTTCCCGTGTGGTGGCTGCCATGCCGCGCCGCGAAAACATTTCGAGGGCGGCCTCGATCAGGCGTTCCGAGGCGGTTCCTTTGCGGACTGCGGGGGCGGTGGGCATGGCTTCCCTTGTTCTTGTAACACATCCGCAAATCCCGCGCATTGGAGGACGGGCAGGCGGGGGTATTTCGGGAAGTTCGGATCCTTTAAACCCAGTTGGCACATAATGAATGCGCTGCCTCGATCGCTCAGGATCTGGCGGCGGTGGCGGCAGGAGTCGCAGAGGCCGGTCACGGTTTTACGATAGCTCACGGAAGGCGTCGAGTCGGGGAGGGCAGATCGGAAATCTGCCCCACCAGGCACCAGGTATGTGGGTTATGCGAGGATTTGGCGGACTCGTTCGAGGAGTTCCGGTATGCGAAACGGTTTCTGCAGAAAAGCCGCGCCTTGCAGCGCGCCGGCCTCGAAGCCCGACATAAACAGAACTCGCAGCCCCGGCTGTCTCTCCGTCAGCCGGGACGCAAGTTCCCGCCCGCTCACATTGGGCATAACCACATCGGTGACGAGCAGATCGAAGTCCCGATTTTTGTCCATGATCTGAACGGCCTGTTCCGGGGTATCGGCATCCACAACCTCGTACCCGGAGCCGCTCAGAATCATGGTGACGAAGCGCCGGATCATCGGCTCATCGTCGACCACCATGACTTTCACGGGCTTCAAAAAGGCTGAACCCACTCCGCGGCCAAAGGTCGCGCGCGAAACAATAATAAACTGTAGTGAGTGTCCAAAAACCCCAACGCGTTAAGGTTACATATTGGTTTCTGTCTGCTGGCCTGCGCGCTTGCGGGCTGCCAGAAGAGCGCCGCGCCCAATCCGGCGGCCGGTCGCGGGAGTATGCCGGGCGTTCCCGTCACCGTGGCTAAGGCTGTCGAAACCTCGGTGCCCGTCGAAGTGCATGCCATCGGAAACGTGGAAGCATGGTCGAGCGTGCAGATTAAATCCCAGGTGGCGGGAATTCTTATGCATGTAGATTTCACCGAGGGCCAGGAAGTCCACAAAGGCCAGCTGTTATTTCAAATCGACCCGCGTCCTTATCAGGATACGTACAACCAGGCCGCTGCCGCCGTGGCCCGCGATCAGGCGCAGCTGCAGCAGGCGCAGGCCAATCAGGCGCGCGACGAGGCGCAATCGCAGAATGCCGAGGTGCTCGCCAATCGGTACGCCGAATTACTGAAGGACGGCGTGGTTTCAAAGGAGCAGCACGAATCCTACGCGACCACCGCCAACATGCAGCGCGAGGCCCTGCGGTCCGATCAGGCCGCCATTGCGCAGGCCCGCGCCGCCATACAGGCCGACACCGCCAATCTGAATGCCGCCGAACTGAATCTGGAATTCTGCAAAATCACCGCGCCTATCGATGGACGTACCGGCAATCTTGCCGTCAAGGAAGGCAACCTGGTCAAAGCGCAGGCCGATAATGCGCTGGTCACTATTAATCAGATCGAACCGGTCTACGTAACTTTTTCCGTGCCCGAGACTTATCTATCCGACATCCGCCGGTTCAGCGCACAAGGGAAGCTCCAGGTGGAGGCGTATGTGGGAGCCACCGCACCAATTATGGGCGAGCTTTCCTTTATTGATAATTCGGTTAATGCCGCCACTGGAACGATTCAGATCAAAGGCACCTTCCGCAACACGGATCGCAAACTCTGGCCGGGGCAGTTCATCAACGTGGTACTACGGCTGGCCACCGCGCATAACGTGATTGTGGTGCCGTCGGAAGCCATCCAGACCGGCCAGCAGGGCCAGTTCGCTTTCGTAGTCTCGGACAAAGGAACGGTGCAAATACGCCCCATCAAAGTGGGACAGGCGGCGGGACATAACACGGTAATCGAAAGCGGCCTCGCTGCCGGTGACACCGTGGTGACCGATGGCCAGATGCTGCTCGCGCCAGGCGCGCCGGTGCGCATCGTTAAAATGGCGGCGGCATCCTTATGAACATCCCCGGCTTTTTCATCGGACGCCCCATCACCACTACTTTGGTGACTTCGGGAATTCTGCTCTTCGGCTGGGTCGCCTACCGCGCCCTGCCCGTCAACGATCTCCCTAACGTCGACTACCCCACGCTCCAGGTCTCCGCCAACCTGCCGGGAGCCAGCCCGGACACGATGGCATCGGCTGTCGCCACGCCCCTCGAGCGCCAGTTCACCACCATCGCCGGGCTCGATTCCATGACGTCCTCGAATTCGCTTGGCAACACCGCGATCACCATGCAGTTCAGCCTGAGCCGCAACATCGATGCAGCGGCGCAGGACGTCCAGTCGGCCATCTCCAAAACCCTGTCGCAACTGCCCCAGAACATGCCGTCGCCGCCGACCTATCAAAAGGTTAATCCGGCCGACCAACCCGTTCTTTTCATCGTGGTCAGTTCAAAAACTCTGCCCCTGTATCGCGTGGATGAGTTCGCCGAAACTCTGATGGCCCAGCGCATCTCCACGGTGTCCGGAGTCGCCCAGGTGCAGGTCTACGGGGCGCAGAAATACGCGGTGCGCATTGAGTTGAATCCGGACGCGCTGGCCGCCCGCGGCCTCGGCATCGACGAAGTGCAGAACGCCGTATCGAACGCCAATGTCAATCTGCCGACCGGCACGCTCAACGGTTCGAAGCAGGCGTTCACGGTGCAATCCACCGGGCAGCTCGAAGACGCCGCCGCTTACCGGCCCGTCATCGTGGCTTACAAACAGGGCCAGCCCGTGCGCCTGCAGGACGTCGCCACGGTCGAGGACAGCGTGCAGAATAACAAGGCCGCCGCCTGGTACAATGGCGAGCGCTCCATCATTCTCGCCGTGCAGCGCCAGCCCGGCACCAACACCATTGAAGTGGTCAACGGCGTGAAGGAGCTGCTGACTTCTTTCCGCGCACAGGTCCCAGCCGCGGTCAACATCAGCGTGATGTACGACCGTTCAGTATCGATCCGCGATTCCATCTCCGACGTGAAATTCACGCTGCTGCTCACCGTCGCCCTGGTGGTAATGGTGATCTTCGTCTTCCTGCGCAATATTTCGGCGACCCTGATTCCCAGCCTCGCCGTACCGCTCGCGATCATCGGCACCTTCTCCGTCATGTATCTGCTCGGCTACACGGTCGACAATCTTTCGCTGATGGCCCTTACGCTTTCGGTGGGCTTCGTGGTCGATGACGCCATCGTGATGCTGGAAAATATCGTCCGCCACATCGAGAACGGCGAGGCCCGCATGGATGCTGCCTATCGTGGGTCGCGCGAAATCGGGTTCACCATCGTTTCGATGACCATCTCGCTGGTGGCCGTGTTCATCCCCGTGTTGTTCATGGGCGGAATCGTGGGGCGCCTGATGCACGAATTCGCCGTCACGATCAGTGTGGCCATTCTGGTCTCGGGCTTCGTCTCGCTCAGCCTCACGCCCATGCTGTGCAGCCGCTTCCTGCGCTTCACCGCGCACCAACGGCACGGCAAACTTTACCAGATTTCCGAACGCGGCTTCGATTTCATCGCGCGCATCTACGACCGTACACTGGTCGTAACCATGCGCCACGGCATCGTGACCATGGGCGTGTCTTTCCTGCTGCTCTTCGGCACTTTCTATCTCTTCACCACCATGCCGAAGGGCTTCATCCCCAGCCAGGATTCCGGCTTCATGTTCGGACTCACCCAGGCGGCGCAAGGCTCTTCCTTCGACTACATGGTCAGCCATCAGGACGAGGTCATCAAGATTGTCCGGGCCGACCCCAATACGGAATCCGTCTTTTCATTCGTAGGCGCTGGCTTCGTCGGCGCCATGAACACCGGCATCTTTTTCGTGAAAGCCAAACCGCGCGATGAGCGGCCCAATTCGGTGGATGGCATGATCGACGAACTGCGCCCCAAGCTGATGTTCCAGGTGCCGGGCATGATCGCCTTCATGCAGAATCCGCCGCCCATCAGCGTGAGCGGCCAGATCACCAAAAGTCTCTACGCTCTAACGCTCGGTGGACCCGATACGCGCGACCTGTATAAGTGGGCGCCCATCCTGACTGCCAAAATAAACGCGCTGCCCGGGTTTGCCGACGTATCGAGCGACCTGCAGATCGCCAGTCCGCAGATCACCGTCGATATCAATCGCGACAAAGCGCAAGCCGTGGGCGTGACGCCGCAGCAGATTGAAAACGCGCTCTACACGGCATACGGAGATCGCCAGATTTCCACCATATATACGCCTGCCAACGAATATCAGGTGATTGCCGAAGTGCTGCCTGAGTATCAGAACAATCCCGCCGCGCTCTCGAGGCTCTACATCCGCTCGACGGGTGGCACGCTCATCCCGCTCGACACAGTCGCGACCATGAGCCGGACAGTAGGCCCGGTAAGCGTGCAGCACTCCGGCCAACTGCCGGCGGTTACTATATCGTTCAACCTGAAGCCTGGCGTCTCACTGGGCGAAGCGGCCGATCGCGTGAACGAGACGGTGCGCGAACTGCAGATGCCGGCCACTATTACAACCAATTTCCAGGGCACCGTGCAGGCCTTTCAGACTTCGTTCAAAGGCCTCTCAATTTTGCTGATCGTGGCCATCGCGGTGATTTATCTGGTGCTGGGAATCTTGTATGAAAGCTTCATTCACCCCATCACGATTCTGTGGGGATTGCCCTCCGCCGTGGTGGGCGCACTGATCACTTTGAAGATCTTCCACATGGATCTGGACCTGTTCGCGCTGGTGGGTCTGGTGATGCTGTTCGGCATCGTGAAGAAGAACGCCATCATGATGATCGATTTCGCCCTCGACGCGCAGCGCACAAGGAACATCGCGCCCGCCCAGGCGATTTACCAGGGAGCGCTGATGCGCTTCCGACCCATCATGATGACGACTATGGCTGCACTCTTCGGCACGCTGCCCATCGCGCTGGGCTTCGGCGCGGGCGCGGAATCGAGAAGGCCTTTGGGAATGGCGGTCGTCGGCGGGTTGCTGGTGTCGCAATTGTTGACGCTGTACATAACGCCGGTGACCTACGTCTACATGGAGAAGTTCCGCGCGCTGTTTACGCGCAGGCAGCCGACGCCCGAGTTGGTCCAGGTTTGAATGGAAAGCAGGGGCTTCCGCCTGTTCATCCGGCAAACCTGAAATGCTGTATGATTATTACGAGTTTTCCGAATGCAACTTCGAGCCTCCCTCGTCACGCTCGCCCTCGCAGCCGTACCCGCCTTCGCCGCGTCGAACCAGCCACTGAACCAGCAATTCGCGCAATCCGTCCGCCCGGTTATTGCTAAATACTGCGTAGGCTGCCACAGCGGAAATTCCGCCGCCGCGCAGTTCGATCTGAGCGCCTACGATTCGATAGATCCCGTGCTGCGCGACTATCCGCGCTGGGAATTGGTACTGAAGCGGTTGAACGCCAATGAGATGCCGCCGAAGCAGGCGCCGCAGCCCCCCGCCGAAGCGCGCCACCAGATCGTCGCATGGATTCAGACCGTACGCGCCGAGGAAATCCGCAAGAACGCGAGCGATCCCGGTGTGGTGCTCAACCGCCGCCTCAGTAATGCCGAATACAACTACACGATCCGCGATCTGACTGGCGTGGATCTGCGCCCTGCCAACGAATTCCCCGTCGACCCCGCCAATCAGGCTGGTTTCGACAACACAGGCGAATCGTTAGAGATGTCGCCGGGTCTGATGGGCAAATATCTCGAAGCCGCCCGCCAGACCGCGGATCACATGGTCCTCAAACCCGATGGATTCGCCTTTGCGCCTTGGCCCATGCTGGTCGAGACGGACCGCGAGCACTATACGATCCAGCGCATTGTCGACTTCTACGACCGACAGCCCACCGATTTCGCCGATTACTTTCAGGCCGCCTGGCGCTATAAACATCGCGTGGCGCTGGGTCAGCCGAAAGCCACCCTGGCCACCATCGCAGCCGAGAACAAGGTCGCCCCGCGTTACCTCGCCATGGTCTGGCAGTTTCTGGAGTCGAAGGAAGAAGTGGGACCGGCCGTCAAACTGCAGGCTATGTGGCGCGAACTGCCGGCCCCGCAAGGCCACCAGCCCGATCTTGCACAGGATGGCATTATACGGCAAAGCTGTGTGCAGATGCGGGACTATGTACGCCGCATCCGCCGTCACACCGAGTGGTTATTCAATACCCCTGCGGCGCCGGGCCAGAACCCCAATTCCCAGGCGTTCGTGATGTGGAGAAATCGCGAGATCGCCGCTCACCGGCGTGATTTCGACGCCACCGCGCTGCGTGTGGAAGGCGAACCGCCGCAACCGGATCCGATTATCACGCGCGGCCCGACCTTCGGCAAAGGCGAGGAGATCGCCGTAAAACAGGCCATAGCCGACTTCATTAAGGATCGCCAGAACGATCCAGACCTCGCCGTCCCCGCCGGGCAGCGCGCCCGTTATGAGGCGGCATTCGCACGCTTCAGTTCTGTCTTTCCCAGCGGCTTTTATGCGCGCGAGCGCGGCCGTTTCTATCCCGTCGACAGCTACACCAACGACAGCGGCCGTCTACTCGGAGCCGGCTTCCACAACGTGATGGGCTACTTCCGCGACGATGCGACCCTGGCCGAACTCATCCTCGACGACAAGGGGAGGAAGGAACTCGACACCCTCTGGCAGGAGTTCGATTTCATCGCCGATTACACCATCCGCACCTGGCAACAGTTCGTTTTCGACGCGGGTGGCGGCGGGCGCGGCGGTCCTCCGCTCGTCAAGCCGACCTTCGACGAATCCACCACCCAGGCGACCATCTTCCGTTACCGGGATCATTTCCTCGACCTCGCGGCGCCAGCCAACAACCCCGCCGTCATGGCAGCCATCAAGTACCACTTCGATTCCATCAACGCGGAGATTCGTTGGGTGGAGCAGGCGCGCAAAGATGCCGAGCCGCGCCATCTCGATGCCCTGTTGAAGTTTGCCGCCCGTGCCTATCGCCGGCCGCTGGCGCAGGACGAACGCAACGAGATTCTCGCCTATTACCACGAGCTTCGCGAGAAGGGCAATCTGACGCACGAAGAAGCCATCCGATCTTCGCTCGTCAGCCTGCTTGTTTCGCCCGATTTCCTCTACCGCGCCGATCTGGTCGATGTCAGTTTTGGCGCACCCGCTCCGGCGGCAAAATCCCAGACCGTTACGCAGAAAGGCAAATGAAGATGTCTCATCGAACCGAACCCTCCTCGCCTCGCATTCCCCGCCGGGCTATTCTTCGCGGCGCCGGGGTCACTATGGCGCTGCCATGGCTGGAGTCTTTTGCAGCGAAGGCGGCCACGACTACGGGTAGCACCACGGCTGCCGTGTTCCCCAAGCGGTTCGGAGTCGTCTTCCTCGGCTGCGGCGTCAATGAGGACCATTGGTCGTCCGAAGGCTCCGGCGCCGACATGAAGCTCAGCAAGTCGCTTTCCCCGCTTGAGCCGCTGAAGAGCAAGGTCAACGTGATTCACGGCCTGTTCAATAAAGGCGCCATGGGCCTCGGCATTCACCCCCCGCAGACCGGCAGCCTGCTCACGGGTGCGCATCTCGAGAAGGGAGCCGTCCTTCACTCCGGCATCTCGATCGATCAGATGATCGCCAATCATGTCGGCCAGGACACTCTGCAATCGAGCATGGTGCTTGCCTGCGAACAGCCCATCACCGGCTTCCACGAATCCAACTTTTCGCTCGCCTACAGTTCTCACATCTCGTGGCAGAGTCCCGACTCGCCCGTTCCCAACGAATGCTACCCGGCGCTCGCCTTCGACATGCTGTTTGAGAATCGCGGCAGCCTGGTGAATATCAGCATCCTCGACCGCGTCAGAGAGCGCGCCGACCGCCTGAGCCGCAAAATCAGCGCCGGCGATAACACCAAACTCGATGAGTACATGACCAGCGTGCGCGAAGTGGAGAAGCGCGTGGAAGGCATGCGCAAAGCCCAGGACAAAGCTCACGAAGATGCGAAGGGCCAGTCCAAACCCGTATGGGCCATGGAGCGGCCGGCCAACGGTCTGCCCGAAGATCTGCGCGAGCACGCCAGACTGATGTGCGACCTGATCGCCATCGCTTTCCAGACCGACAAAACCCGCGTCGCGTCGCTTATCATTTCGCGCGATCTTTCGGCCATGTACTATCCGTTCCTCGAAGTGAAGGAAGGCCACCACGGCGCCTCGCACAGTAACAACAACGACGCCTATGAGCGGATCACGCGTTTCCATGTGCAGCAGTACGCCTACCTCGCCTCCAAACTCGATTCTATGCCCGAAGGCAACGGCACCGTGCTCGACAACTCCTGCCTGATGTTCCTCTCCAATCTCTGGATTGGCAGAACGCACAATAATTCAAGGCTGCCGCTGGTGCTTACCGGAGGCCTCGGTGGCACGCTCCAGACGGGCCGCACGCTCGATTACACGAGCGCGGGCGACGAGAACCGCAAGGTTTGCAGCCTCTACCTGTCGTTGATGGACCGCTACGGAATCAAGCTCGATCGCTTCGGCGACGCCGAAACAAGGCTCGAACGCATCTAACCCAATGGGGCAGATTTCGATCTGCCCGCGGGTCTTCAGGGCGTCGAATCGAGCACCATCGTTCCTACACGCGGAATTGATCGAAAATGCGCGTCCCACGTCAGCAGCGTCGCCCCGGCGCGCACGCACGTGGCCGCGATCCAGACATCGTTAACCGGAATCGGGCGACCGCTTCGCCGCAATTCGTTAATCATCTCCCCGAACAGTTCCGCAATCTCCCGGTCCACCGCCAAGGTTTCTACCACCGGCAGCGCCAGAAACTCGTCCAGTTCTCGCAGATTCTTCTCGAACCTCGATCCTTTCGCGAAGCCGGCGCACAATTCGCCGATCACGATAACCGGTACGCCGATCCATTCAGCGCGATCCAGCATCTTCGTAATCCGCCCCTCCCCGCGCTTGAAATGACTGTACGCCACGGTGTCCAGGCAGTAGCGGCTCACTTCCACAGTTCCTGATCTATCTCTTCAAAGATCGGGATGGCGGAAAGAAACTCGCGGTGCTCGGCCGCCGTCCACGTGCCGGCCAACTTCCCGACGCCGTTGCTGCGCTTGCCCTGGACGCCCAGACCCTGCCGCAGCAGGTCGATCACCGTCTGGTTCAACGATGTGCCTCGCCGCCGCTTCTCCCGTTCCAAGGCCGTCGCCACTTCATCGGGCAGATTTCGCACTGTCAGGTGAGATGCATTCATACTACGAATTATATGAATGCAGTATCGAGCGGTCAAGTTTGAGCATCGGCAAGCCCGCAACGGCCATCCAAGTGCCTCATCACATTGAGGTTCTCAAAATGTGGAAATTCAGCGCGCTTCCCGGTGTGTTTGCCGGATTCGCCATGTTGTTTGCGCCGGCCCTGTCATCCGCCGGCATTTCATTTTCGATCGGTATCGCCCCGCCGGTTCTCCAAATCTACCAGCAGCCGCCCTGCCCGACCGACGGATTCCTTTGGACGCCTGGATACTGGGGATATCGTGACACGGCTTACTACTGGATACCCGGCGCGTGGGTGCGCCCGCCCCAGGCCGGCTTCCTCTGGACGCCTGGCTACTGGGGTTATTCGAACGGATTCTATGGATTTAATGCCGGCTATTGGGGCACGACCGTGGGCTTCTATGGCGGCGTGAATTACGGCTTCGGCTATGGCGGGAGCGGATTCGACGGCGGACGCTGGCAGGGTGGGCATTTTGCCTATAACACCGCTGTGAGCCGCGTCAATACCACAGTCATTCACAACACCTACAACCAGACGGTGGTCAACCGTGGCAGCAACCGGACCAGCTTTAATGGCGGACCGGGCGGCATCTCCGTGAGGCCCAGTGCGGCGGAAACGTCGACCGCCAGAGAGCACAATCAACCTTCTTCGGCTCCGGTCGCGCACGAGCAAGCGCGGCAAGTCACCACACCATCCCGTCCCGCTGCCAACACACGCGCCGCTGAACAGCCGAGCCAGCATGCCAGGCCCGAGCCGCAGCCGAAACAGGTGGCCAGCAACCGGAGCCCTGCCCCCAGCAGCCATCCGGCTCCGCAGGCCAGACAAGAGACGCACGTAGCCGCTCCTGAACACGCCGCTGCGCCAAGGCCTGAAGCAAAAGAAGAACGCAAATAACCGGTCCGTTCACGTAACTCCAGCGGCGATGGAGGACATGCCGCGATAGCGCGTTTCTTCCAGCGAGGAACAGACGCGGCTATCGCCGCATGTCCTCGGTCTTGTTGATCATGAAGGTTGCCGTCGAATCGAAAAATCCCCGCAACACCGCGTCGGCTTCGGCGGGTAAGTCTGCCTCGCTGAGCGCGGTGGTCATCAGCTTCATCCACCGGTCCCGCGCCGCTTGACCGATCGGAAACGGCGCATGGCGCATCCGTAAACGCGGATGGCCCCGTTGCTCGATATAACGCGTGGGCCCCCCAAACCGAAAAATCAGAAAATCCCGCAGACGCTCCTCCGCGCCCTGCAAATCCTCAGGGGGATACATCGGCCCCAGAATGTCGTCGCCCGGGACCTGCCGGTAAAAGGCCGCAATGAGGCGCGCGAAACCCTGCTCGCCAATCAAAGAATATATATCCTGATCGTCCAAGCGATAATGGTAGCGAACCCTGCCGGATGGATTTCGCCCAACAGCTCAAAGCCGAGATCGACATCGTACGCGTCATCTCGGACTACGTCCGGTTGCGGCGCTTCGGCAATCGCTACTCCGGCCTGTGCCCGTTTCATAACGAGAAGACGCCCTCGTTTTCCGTCTACGCCGACCATCAGTTTTACAAATGTTACGGCTGCGACGCCAAGGGCGATGTTTTCAATTTCGTGATGGCGCACGAGGGGCTCACCTTCTGGGAGACGCTCAAGAAACTGGCCGATCAGCATGGCATTGCGCTCCCGAAGCAGTCCCAGGCGGGCGATGAAAAGACCAAACTGCGCGCCGCCCTGTATGAGATGCATGAGATTGCGGCCGAGCATTTCCGCGCCAATCTGGCGGGTCCGAACGGAGCTTCCGTGCGCGCCTACCTCAAGGATCGCGCGGTTACCCAGGAATCGGTGCAGCAGTTCCAGATCGGGCTGGCCGATGGCTCCGGCCGCAGCCTGCTCCGCATTCTCGAGCAGCGCGGCTTTAAGAACGATCAACTGCTGGCCTCGGGCCTGCTCGGCCGCCGCGAGGAAGATGGGTCTCTCTACGACCGTTTTCGCAATCGGATTATCTTTCCGATCCACAGCGAGTCGGGGAAAATCATCGCCTTCGGAGGCCGCGCCCTCGATCCCGAAGACAAGGCGAAGTATCTGAATTCGCCGGAGACCGAGATTTATAAAAAATCGCACGTGCTCTACAATCTGCATCGCGCGAAGCCGGCGGCCATGAAACTGGATCGCATCGTTCTGGTGGAAGGCTACATGGATGTGATCGGGGCGACGCAGGCCGGCGTCGTCGAGACCGTGGCAACCTGCGGGACGGCACTCACCACCGAACAGATCCGCGCCATGAAGCGGCATTCGCAAAGGCTGCATCTGAACTTCGATCCGGATGCGGCGGGCGCCAAAGCGGCGGAGCGATCCATCAAACTCCTGCTTGACGAAAACATGCGCATTCGCGTGGTGGATCTGGAGGGTGGCCTCGACCCCGACGAATATTGCAAAAAGCATGGCGCCGAAATGTATCGCGAGAAAGTGGCCGGCGCCAAGGACTATTTCCTTTGGCTGGCTGACCGGGCTCGGATCCGTTTCAACCTTCGTGAACCACAGGGAGTCGCGGACGCGTTGAATTTCCTGCTACCTCCGATTTTCGCCCTGAATGACAAGCTCGATAGGCTCGTCGTTGCCAACCAGATTGCAAATTATCTTGGCGTCGAGTCGAGTCCGGCCGTGCGAGAGTTTCGTAAGAGGGCCTCAGATCGCGTAGATGGGCCCAACGCAGCACCTAAATCCGAGCGATTGAAGGACACCGACCGATACTTGTTAGCACTTCTGCTCTCGAACCATGAAGCTCGGCCCAGCCTGATCGAAGGTTTGCGCGGCATCACGGCGGTGCGTCAGGCGGCGACCGCGCCGATTTATGACATGTTGATTACAATGCACGATGCCGGCGAGGCTGTTAGCTTTAACTCTCTTCACGAGCGGCTCGCCCCTGCCGATCAGGAACGGCTGGCGTCCATCGTGCTCGATACCGACGCCTCGCGGCTGACCCTCGAAGACGGACTGGCCTGTATCGAGGCGGTACGCCGCGAGGAACATGAGTCCATCCGCCGTGAATTGAAGGCCCGCATCAAATTGGCGGAACGTGAGGGCCGCATCGGCGACGCCTTGCAGCTGATGAGCCAGCTCACCGCGAATACGTAGCGCATTCGGAAGAGAGCGGGCAGATCGGAAATCTGCCCCACCCCTGTAACGCCGAAGTCCCTAATCTCACTCAAGTGTTGTTCTCTTTGGTTAACCTGGACGTTTTTGAATCCATTTCAGCGGTACAATGAATCAAAATTCGCGCCGGTAATGGGAGCATCCTCAGTGGCCGAAGATAAATTCGAGGCTGTCGATCCCCTTGCGATAGTGAGCAAGGAGAGCGGGTTTGTGCTGTTCGACGACGTCATCGAGATCATTCCACAGGATCTGGAAGAGTTGGTTCTCGATGGACCGGGCGCCGAAGTGCCCGCCCTCGACGACAAACAGGACGACCGCCGCTTCGAGGAGATCGACGACCTTCCAGAAATCGAAAGCTTCGACAAGACGCACGATCCAGTGCGGCTTTATCTGCGCGAGATGGGATCGGTGCCTCTGCTTGATCGCGAGGGCGAGATCGAGATTGCCCGGCGCATCGAGCGCGGCCAGATGAAAACCCGTCGCACCTTGTCGCGCTGCCCGATTATCGTTCAGGCAATCGTCCGGCTTGGCGATCAGGTTAGTTCTGGCCAGTTGGCGGCGCGGGACATCCTTCAGTTCAACGATCCCATCCCGACCGACGAGACTTACGAGACGGGCGCTGCCGAATTGGCTTCGTCCTGTGCGGAAATAGAACGCCTGCGTAAGAAATTCATGCAACTGCGGCAGAGACTGGTGGCGGTGCCGCGCCAGACCAAGCCCAAGCAGAATCGCCGGCTGCGCTGGGAACTCGGCCGCCTGGCTGTGCAGATTTCGCGCAATGTCTGTTCCATTCGGTTGCAAAACTGCGTGATTCGGGGTTTAATCGCACAATTGCGCGCCGTAGTCGATGAGGTGAAGCCTGTCGAACATCAGATCGCGCGCAATCAGCGGGCTATTGAAGCGGTCGCGGGCGGCCACTCGGAAACGCTTCGCGAACTGCGCCGCGAGCAGCGCCAATTGAGCCAGGCCATGCAGGATCTGGAAGACCGCTTCGGCTCGCCGGCCACCGAACTCCGTCGTGCGCTCGACCTCGTCAACCGTTCGGACCGCCAGACCGAATGCGCGCGCCAGGAATTGATCGAGGCCAATCTGCGCCTGGTAGTGAGTATTGCCAAACGTTACAACAATCGCGGATTGCAGTTCCTCGATCTGATCCAGGAAGGCAACATCGGATTGATGAAGGCCGTGGAGAAATTCGAGTACCGGCGCGGTTACAAATTTTCCACCTATGCCACGTGGTGGGTCCGGCAGGCCATTACGCGCGCTATAGCGGATCAGGCCCGCACAATCCGCATTCCCGTGCACATGATCGAAACCATCAACAAGCTGATCCGCACGTCGCGGTCGCTGGTGCAGGAATTCGGCCGCGAGCCGACCAGTGAGGAGCTGGCCGAGCGCATGGAAGTGCCGGTGCATAAGATCCGCCGCGTGATGCGCATCGCCCAGGAGCCGGTTTCGCTCGAGACGCCGGTGGGTGAAGAGGAAGAATCGCACCTGGGCGATTTCATCGTGGATCAGGCCAATGTGTCACCTTCCGAACAGATGATCAATGTGAACCTGCATGAGCAAACTGCGGAGGTTCTCAAGAGTTTGTCGGCGCGCGAAGAGAAGATTATCCGGCTGCGTTTTGGCATGGAGGATGGCAGCGAGCACACGCTCGAAGAGGTAGGGCAGAACTTCAGCGTGACGCGCGAGCGCATCCGGCAGATTGAGGCGAAGGCGCTGAGGAAACTGAGGCATCCCAGCCGCAGCTTCCGGCTCAAAACGTTCATGGAAGAAGCGTGAACTGAATCGGGACATGACAACGATAGCCGCGTTTAGCCTGGCCCCAACAGACGCGGCTCTCCAGAAACTGATTCGCCTGTGGTCGGCAAACTGGGCGATTTTGAAGTTGTGTAGGTGGATTTTGCTGGTTCGGGTGAGCGGAAGGGCAGTCCAACCGGGCCGGCCGAACACACTAATACCCTGTCTCGCGGAGATCTTGCCGGAGCGCAACGGGTAGCGGCGCGTGCTTAGTCGGGGAGTGGGACCAGTTTGAAGCCTTTGGCTAAAGCCCTTGAGTTTAAACTGGCAAGTTCCAGTTCCTTGCGCCGTTGCTCGAATTTCGCGGCGCCTCGATCCACCCAGGCCTGGCCGTGGGTGAGCATACGGTGGATCAGTACGCCAGGGTAGCGGGCCATTGCCTTGACCGCCGCTGCGTTGGATGGCAGTGTGCGGCGCAGGTGACGGTACCGGGCTCCGGGCCAACGCTTGTCCTTCCGGGCGCATTTTTGGTGTGCTGGGCGTTCAATACCACACGAATGCCATGTTGTGTCAGGATGTCGTCCAGCGCGATGGAATACACCCCTGTAGCCTGCATCGCCACCGTGTCGATCCGGCACGCCTTGAGCCACTCAGCCATGCGCTTCATATCTGCCGTCCAGCATCCCCACTCCCTTACCCGATGGGCGTCCCGGTCCGCGGGTACGGCCACGAAGTGACTCTCATTGCCTACGCCAATACCACCGGCATTGGGATGAACAATGGTCAGGCCGGGGTCGTCGGCAGCCACCCGGCGACTCAGGCTTTACCATGGCATATTCCTGTTGTCTGAATTCAGATCCAGGGCTCGGCTCGGCTTGCGAAAGAACTACAGACACTCCAGCGGGGTCGGGCCAGCCTTTTTCAAGGCCGGGCTCGCCACCAATCAATGCATCGCGGCAGCCGAAGTCATGCTGATAGACGGGCACAAAGGCACCAAACGCATTGCGACCATAGCTTGCCGCCCGGATCTACAGACGATTAGAAACCCGGACGGGGCACGACACAAGTTTCTGGCTCAATGCATCGCGCGCAAGCGAGTGGGGGTGCTGATAGCCGCATGTCCCGATCTCTAAAGCCGCTCCGATCAGAGATCGCTGCGCGAGATGCCGAGTTTCTTCATCATGGCGTTCAGCGTGGTCCGCGGTATGCCCAGACGATGGGCTGCCGCGGTAATCACGCCACCCGTTTCCCGGAACACGCGCAGGATATGGTCCCGCTCCACATCCTCGAGCAGCGAGTTGCCCCCGCCATTCGCGGCGTTGTTGCGCAGTTCCGACAACGGCGCGCGCAGGCTGGGGCCTCGCGACAGAATCACCGACCGCTCGATAAAATTTTCCAGCTCGCGCACGTTTCCCGGCCATGGCCATGCCACCAGGGCTTTCATCGTGTCTGCCGGAATCCTTTCGATCTGGCGTCCCATCTTCGCCGCATACTTCTTGGTGAAATACCGCGCCAGCACCGGAATGTCCTCCGGACGGTCGCGCAGCGGCGGCGTCGTGATGGGAAAAACTTTGAGCCGATAGTACAGATCGCTGCGGAAAAGTTTATCCCCCATCATCTGCGACAGATTCCGATTGGTCGCCGCCACCAGCCGGACGTCGATCGGAATAGTTCGCGTCCCGCCCAGTCTTTCAAAAGATTTTTCCTGCAGAGCGCGCAGCAGTTTGGGTTGCAGCTCCAAAGGAATGTCGCCCACTTCGTCCAGAAAAAGCGTGCCCCCGTGGGCCATCTCGAAGCGTCCGATCTTTTGCGATAACGCGCCGGTGAAGGCGCCGCGCTCATAGCCGAACAGCTCGCTTTCCAGCAGCCCGGTGGGAATCGCCGCGCAATTCAGCGTGACGAACGGCCGATTCCGGCGCGGGCTGATGCGGTGAATGGCGCGCGCCACCAGCTCTTTCCCGGTGCCGGTCTCGCCGAGGATCAGCACCGTCGCATCGGTGGGCGCCACCACCTGCGTCAAACGGGCAACACGCTTCAGCGCCGCGCTGACACCCACGATTTCGTCGAAATCGCTCTTGAGTTCTATCTCTTCGTCCTCGACGCTCTCCGCCCGGTTGCGATCGCGCAGATCCTGCACAAACGTAATCCACCGGAAGGGGGAAAGCTTTAGCACGGCCGTGGCAATGAGGACCGGAACCCGCGTCCCGTCTTTGCGAATCAGTTCCTTCTCGAAAGGTGTGCAGGCGCCGAACCGCAGACCCTCCTCATGCGCCAGTTCATCGAGCGCCGTATATTCGGGGGGCGTAAGATCCGCCCAGCGCAGCAGCCCCGCCTGCAAGTCCTCGCGACTGTATCCCACCAGATCGAGAAACGCATCGTTGGCCTCGGGAATGTGGTCGAACTCGCCGGAAATGATGCCCGCGACCGTCGATTGCGCGGGCAGCGTCCGCAGATGCGCACGGCTGCGCCGCAGCTTTTCATCTCTCTCGTGGCGGTCGCTGAAATCGCGCACCACGGCGGCAAACCCCTGCAGATTCCCCGTCTCGTCCCTGAGCGCTATGGTGATCGCGTTGGCCCAGAATCGCGATCCGTCTTTACGGATCTGCCAGCCTTCGCAGCCGTGATGGCCTTCGTCGGCGACTTTCTTCAATTTTTCCCGGAGCTTGCCGGAAGCTTCGGGAGGGTCGAAGACGGAGACGCTCCGGCCGGCTACCTCGACGCTCTTATAGCCATAGATGCGTTCCGCTCCCGCGTACCAGGCGGCGACCTGTCCGTCCGCATCCAGCAGAAACAACGCATAATCCCCCACCCAGGACGGAACGCGGGTGTCGGCCTTCTCCCGCGCCGCCTTTTTTTCCTGTAATACGAGTACATGCCGCACTGGCAGCACGTTACTCTTCGCGGAGTACTCGACCTCGCGTGGGCCTCCGTCCGCACCCACCAGCTGAAGTGTTCCCTCCTGCTCGCCCTTGCTGAGAAAGTCCCTCCACCGGGCGGGAATTTCCGGTCTGAAAGCGGCCGCCGCGACATCGTCCAGACTACTGCCCACGATCTTTTCGCGCGGCACACCCAACAGCTTGGACGCACCGATGCTGGCGTCGCGCGAACGGCGATCGCTGTCGGTCAGCAGAATCGGCGCCGAAGTATGGAAAACTATCGCGCGAAGGAGCTGTTCCAGTTCCTTCGCGCCGTTCTCCTCGAGCCACGAAGCGTTGGATCCGGGAGTCCGCGATCTCAAGGTTGCAGCGTCCATCGGCTCCGTTTCCGCGTTTGATGTGCAACCAACTGTACCATCAATCCCCGAAATAAGCTACGCACTTGACCGTATTTGGTCAAGCGCGCAACGCCCGGCCGTCACGAACGCTTCCAATCCACTCCATAAACGGCTTTCTCCGCCGCGCGCTGGGGGCCAACTCTGACAAAGCGGAGCTTGGCCTGTCGCAACTCGCACGCCATACAGCGATACATGGTGAACAAAACGGAACCGATAGCTTCCGTAGGATGCCTGACGCGGGAACTGCACAGATTGCACGATCCGCATTTGCGGCACACATGGTCGAACAACATATTCCGGAGAACCTCAACCTGGTAGTTGCACGCTGACGACCGAACCAAAACCGGCCCGGTGCGCATTCGAGGTTTTGACCACACGCGGTCAGATGGTGTATCGCCGACGGTCGCGGCCTCCGGCGCTCGAAGCAGTTCAGCGTTCGCATGCCAACAAACAAAGAGAATCAGCGCGCATGATCGCTGTGGCTGGTGGATTGCCTGAACAGTCCGCTGCAACACGTTCAAGCGATCTCGATCGCCGAAAGGGGACCACATGACGTTAACCGAAATTCGCCTCGCGCTGAACGGCGAACCACCACACGCCGGCGTCGGCAACACCTCGCAACTGATGCTCCTCGCTTCCGCGCAGGCGCTCGACCGTGCATCGCGTCCCGACGGAGGACTTGCCGGCGCGCCGGGCGGTTCCGAAGTGATCCTGTTGGTCGAAGACGAAGCTCCCATCCGCGCTCTCGTCCGCACTGTCCTCGAGATCAAAGGTTACGTGGTCTGCGAAGCATGCAACGGCCGCGAAGGTCTGGATTTGTGCGGCACCCACCAGGGGCCGATTCATATGCTTCTTTCCGACGTGAACATGCCTGAACTCAGTGGATACGAACTCGCCGATGGCGCCCGGAAGTTGAGGCCCGGCATGAGAGTCATGTTCATGTCCGGCTATGCCGAGAAGGTACCTCTCAAGGACGAAGACAGCCATGGATCGGCATTCCTGCAGAAGCCCTTTACACCCTTTGCACTGGTGTCGAAAGTGCGCGAGACGCTGGACGGCACCTGCACTGCTGCCTGAGCCGTTTGGGCGCTCAATGTTGATCGGGCGCGTGAGGGTCGTCGGGACGCCGGGCATCGGGGGTACGTGCGCGATCCTCGTCCTGCCGTCGTCGCGCGTCCCCGTCGTCGTGATGATTGCGTTCTTCAACAACGACCTGTGGCGCTGGCGTCGCGGCCGGCGCCGCCGATACAGGCGCGGGCGCCTGCTGGCAACCCGCGAGAGTCAGAACGACTGCAGATAAGGTAGATGCGGCAAACAATGAGTACGAGCAGCGCTTCATTCGGTTAATCCCCCGTCGCGCGGAGTTGCATGTGCAGGGCCGTTGCGCGCCGCCGCGCGCAGGTAACGATTGGCGCGGCAAATGCTTTACCCGATGGTATGAAAATAATCATGCTCCGTTTCTGCGGTGCGGCATTGTTCGGCACCGCACTCATGGCCCCCATCGCAATAACCCCCACGCCCCTACAAGCCCAGGACCAAAAGGCGCGCGTCTACCACGACAAAGATCACAACGACGATCATGAGTGGAACGCTCATGAAAATCAGGCCTATCGTATGTACACCAAACAAAATCATCGCAAAAACACAGATTTCGCGCGCCTCAACGAAAACGACCAGCAAGCCTACTGGGGATGGCGTCACGAGCATTCCGACGCCGTGCTCAAAATCGAAATACACTAACCGACCGGATATATCGGGACATGCGGCTATCAGCGTCCGTTCTGCCGCATGTCCGAACGGTGGAGAAGACGGCCAGACAAGTGCTCTTATAAAGTGGTCGTCCAAAACCCCGTGGGCAGGGTAAATCGCCGACGGAGGTTCAGATGACTGCACAATCGCACACCGCACAAATCGGCGATGTCGTAAACACAGAGGTCCGCCGCGAGGCCGCGCTCCTCAAAACGGGCGCCCTGCAAAACGCCATCTTCAACAGCGCCAATTTCTCCAGCATCGCCACCGACGAAAAGGGCGTCATCCAGCTCTTCAACGTGGGGGCCGAGCGCATGCTGGGCTACATGGCCATCGAGGTGGTCGACAAAATCACCCCCGCCGACATCTCCGATCCCCGCGAAGTGATCGCGCGCGCCAAAGCCCTGAGCCTCGAACTCTCCACGCCTATTACGCCCGGTTTCGAAGCGCTGGTCTTCAAAGCCTCGCGCGGCATCGAAGACATCTATGAGCTGACTTACATCCGCAAAGACGGCAGCCGTTTTCCCGCCGTCGTATCCGTCACGGCGCTGCGCGACGATCGCGGCGGCATCATTGGCTACCTGCTGATCGGCACCGATAATACGGCGCGCAAGCAGGTGGAAGCCGAACAGAAACTCCTCGATCAGCGCC
This sequence comes from Terriglobia bacterium, assembly GCA_963719785.1. Taxonomy (GTDB): domain Bacteria; phylum Acidobacteriota; class Terriglobia; order Bryobacterales; family Bryobacteraceae; genus BOG-234. The sequence continues at coordinate 546,519 of CAVRCX010000004.1, read as the reverse complement.
TGCGCGATCAGCAGTTCTACACACGGTCTCTGATCGAATCGAATATCGACGCCCTGATGACTACCGATCCCGCCGGCATCATCACCGACGTCAACAAGCAGATGGAGGCGCTCACCGGCTGCACCCGTGATGAACTGATCGGCGCCCCCTTCAAGAACTACTTCACCGATCCCGAGCGCGCCGAGGCGGGCATTAAACGCGTACTCAGCGAAAGTAAGGTTACCGATTACGAGCTGACCGCGCGCAATCGTGATGGCAAAGAAACCGTGGTGTCTTACAACGCCACGACCTTCCACGACCGCGATCGCAAGTTGCAGGGGGTCTTCGCCGCCGCGCGCGACGTCACCGAACGCAAACGCTTCGAGCGCCTGCAGCAGGAAAACAACGTCGAGCTTGAAAGAGCCAAGGCGGCCGCCGAAAAAGCCAACCTCGCAAAATCGGATTTCCTCTCGAGCATGAGTCATGAGCTCCGCTCGCCCCTGAATGCGATCCTCGGCTTCGCCCAGTTGATGAGCTCCGATACGCCGGCGCCTTCTGCCTCTCAGATGGCCAGTATCGACCCCATCCTTCGCGCCGGCTGGTATCTGCTCGATCTGATCAACGAGATTCTGGATCTGGCGCAGATCGAGTCGGGGAAACTGGCGCTGTCGCTCGAGCCTACGTCGCTCGCCGAAGTCATGGCCGAATGCCAGGCCATGATCGAACCGCAGGGCCAGAAGCGCGGCATCGCCATGACCTTTCCCAAATTCGCCGTTCCCTGCTTTGTCGACGCCGACCGCACGCGCCTCAAGCAGGTGCTCATCAACCTGCTTTCAAACGCCATCAAGTACAACCGCGTGAACGGAACCGTGGTGGTAGATTGCGTCCCGACGGCGGCCCAACAAATTCGCATCAGCGTCAGAGACACCGGCGCCGGTTTGTCTCCGGAAATGCTCACGCAGCTTTTTCAATCCTTCAATCGGCTGGGGCGCGAATCGACCGCCGAGGAAGGAACCGGCATCGGCCTCGTGATGAGCAAGCGTCTGGTGGAACTTATGGGCGGGGTCATCGGCGTCGAAAGCACAGTCGGGGCCGGCAGCGTTTTCTGGTTCGACCTGAATGCCGCCGCGCCGCGCTCCGCTAAGGACCTGGTGGCGGCGGAATCGATAAATCTGGCGCAGGTCCTCGATGGCGCCGCTCTGCGCACGCTGCTCTATGTGGAAGATAATCCGGCCAACCTGCAACTCGTCGAGCAACTGATAGCACGGCGTCCGGACATACGATTGATCAGTGCGCGCGACGGTAATCTCGGTGTTCAGATGGCGCGAGCAAGCCAGCCGGATGTGATCCTGATGGACATCAACCTGTCCGGCATCAGCGGCATCGAGGCGCTCAGGATCCTTCGGGAAGACACCGCAACCCTGCACATCCCCGTAGTTGCGCTCAGCGCCAACGCCATGCCTGGCGATATCCACAAGGGCCTGCTGGCGGGATTCTTTCGCTATCTGACCAAACCCATCAAGGTGAATGAATTCATGAACACGCTCGATGAGGCGCTGGTGTTCGCCGCGGACCAATCCCAAACCGGCGGAGCCAAATGAACGCCGCCGAGATTCAGCAAGCAATCCTGAACGCCCGCATCCTCGTCGTGGACGACAACGACATGAACATTACCCTGATGGAGCGCATGCTGCGCGGCGCCGGCTACACTGCCATCGATTCCACCGCCAATCCCGTCGAGGTCTGCGAACTCCATCGCCTCAACCGCTATAGTCTGATTCTGCTCGATCTGCAAATGCCGGTTATGGACGGATTTCAGGTGATGGAAGGGCTGAAACAAATCGAAGCCATTGGCGATCTACCGGTTCTGATGATCACCGCGGAGCCGGGTGAAAAGCTCCGCGCCCTCAAAGCCGGAGCTAAGGATTTCCTCAGCAAACCTCTGGATCTGGCCGAATTGCGGGCGCGCGTTCACAATATTCTGGAAGTGGGCATATTGCACGCGGAGTTGGAAGATGCGCTGCGACAAATTCGGCTCCTGCAGGGCGCCGCCGTTTGACCGCCCGCGGCCAGATGACGCCGCAAGGTCAGGGACTTTCAGAAACCTTTTCTCGAGTAGCCGGTGGGGCAGATTTCCGATCTGCCCTCTTGCCCGGAAGAGAGCGGGCAGATCGGAAATCTGCCCCACCGGCCACTCGATCGCGCAACGGACCTCGGCATGCTCCTGCAAAGTCGCGGCACAATCCCGCCAGGAAAAATAAATGAAGCGATCCAAAGCAGCGAAGACCGTGTGCCTCACAGCGTTCGTGGTGGCCATGATGGGCGCGGCACTCGTACCCGGGGCTCGAGCCGACCAGTGGGACAAGAAGACCGTATTTACGTTCAGCGGTCCCGTCGAGATCCCCGGCGTTCACCTCGTGGGTTTTGCCGTATTGCCCGCCGGCACCTACGTTTTCAAGATCCTCGATTCGCAATCCGACCGCCATATCGTGCAGATTTTCAGCGCGGACGAGAAAACCGTCTACGCCACCATTCTGGCTATTCCGAATTATCGCCTCAAAGTCACCGGAAAGACCGTGATGACGTTCCGCGAAAGACCGGCTGGAGAGCCGGAAGCCCTGCGCGCGTGGTTCTATCCCGGCAGCAATTCGGGTGAGGAATTCGTCTATGGCAAGGCCCGCGCCATGGAACTGGCAAAGACAGCCGGCGCGCCCGTCCTCTATACCGAGGCGGAGATCCCTGTCGAAGTCGCCCAGCCTATCCAGGCGGGTGCGCCCGTTGTAGTGCAAATGAGACAGGCTCCCGTGATGGCGATCCAGCCCAGCGGCGAACAAGTGGAACTGGCCCAGGTGGTCACTCCGCCGCCGCCCGCTGAGATGTTGGTGGCGCGGAATCTGCCGGCCACCGCGAGCACCCTGCCGTTGATCGGACTGTTCGGACTGATGGCTCTCTGCGGAGCCTTCGCTGTTCGTGCATTCGCCAAACGCCTTGTTTAAATCAGGCGTTTTCGCCTGCGTAGTGTAGGTCGAGAGAGCTATGAGGCAAAGGCTGATCCCGGCACTTAAACCCAGGCAGAATGGGGACGGTTGTCGCCAGACCACGGCCCGTGGTCTCGCCGTCCTCAATTCGCCGCTGCTGAATAAAGGAACTGCCTTTACAGCGCAGGAACGCCTGGCCTTGGGCCTCACCGGTCTGCTGCCGCCCGAGATCAGCACCCTGGCTACCCAAGTCAGTCGGGCCAGTATCCAGTACGACCGTCTGCCCGATGCGCTCAGCAGGAATATCTTTCTGACCGCCCTGCACGACCGCAACGAGGTATTGTTCTACCGCCTTTTTACCGAGCACCTGCGCGAAATGATTCCCATCGTGAACGATCTGACGGTGGGCCTGGCCATTCAGCAATATCAGCATGAGTGCCGGCGTCCGCGCGGAGTTTATCTCTCTATCGATCACGCCGAAGGCATTGAGGAAGCCTTCGCCAACTACGGAGCCGGGTCCGGCGATATCGACCTGATTGTCGCCACCGACGCCGAACAAATTCTCGGTATCGGCGACTGGGGTGTGGGCGGGATCGAAGTGTCGATCGGCAAATTGGCGATCTACACCGCAGCTGGAGGAATCGATCCGACCCGCGTTATCCCCATCATGCTCGATGTGGGCACCAATCGCGAAACCCTCATCGGCGATCCCATGTATATCGGCAACCGGCACGCCCGCATTCGCGGGGAGCGCTACGAGGCTTTCATCGAGGCTTATGTGAAAGTCACCACCAGGCTCTTCCCGTCCGCACTGTTGCAGTGGGTCGATTTCGCGCCGGACAACGGACGCCGCATCCTCGATAAGTACCGCGACCGAATCTGCACCTTCAACGACGATATACAGGGCACGGGCGCCATCGCCCTCGCGGCAGCCATCTCCGCCGTTCGCGTATGCGGAACCCCTCTGCGCAACCAGCGCGTGGTTATCTTCGGCGCCGGGACCGCGGGTATTGGAATCGCCGGCCAGATGCGCGATGCCATGGTCCGCGAGGGACTCTCCAGGGAAGACGCCACCCGGCGCTTCTGGTGCGTCGACAGGCAGGGTCTCCTTACCACCCATATGGAGGACCAACTGCCCGATTACCAGTCGGTCTACGCAAGACCGGCCGCCGAGAGTAAAGGCTGGAGACATGACGGGATCTGGAACGGAGTGGGTCTGGCCGAGGTGGTGCGCCGCGTGAAACCCACCATGCTGATCGGCGCGTCGACTGCCGTGGGCAGTTTCAACGAGGCCATCGTTAAGGAAATGGCGGCGCATACCGAGCGACCGATTATTTTCGCGCTGTCGAGCCCCGCCTCCCAGTGCGAGGCCAGGCCTGCCGATCTGGTTGCGTGGACCGACGGCCGCGCCTTAGTAGCTACCGGCAGCCCTTTCGCCCCGGTCACTCATAAAGGAGTGACTTACGTCATCGGCCAGATCAATAACGCCAAGCTCTATCCCGGGTTGTGCCTCGGGGCCATCGTCGCGCGCGCCGCACTCATCAGCGACGGTATGTTCGCGGCGGCAGCCAATGCCGTGTCCAGCCTGGTAACCGTTCATCAGGCCGGCGCCTCGCTCCTGCCCCACATCGACGATTTACGCAGCGTCGCCTTAACCGTGGCCACCGCGGTTGCCGAGGCTGCCGTTGCCGAGGGACTCGCCCGCGTCGCATTCGACGACATCGAGCCGCAGATTGAGGACGCCATGTGGCGGCCGGAATATCGTAGTATCGAGGCCATCTGATGCGCGCAGGGAATCTGCTGCCTTTTGCCGCACTCCTTCTCGCCGGTGTTTCGGTGGGGCAGATTTCCGATCTGCCCGCGGCTCTGCCTTGGGGGCAATCCGAAGCGCCGTTTCAGAGTGACGCCCCGTTTCAGATCTCGGTGGACCTCAACCTGGTGGTACTGCAGGCCGTCGTTCAAGATCGCACTGGACGCTTCGCTCCGGATCTGCACGAAGATAACTTTGCCGTATACGAAGACGGCGTTCGCCAAGCCATTCGCTTGTTCCGCCACGAGGACGTCCCCGTCACCGTCGGCCTCGTCGTCGATCACAGTTCGAGCATGCGTCCCAGGCTTCCGTGGGTGGTCGCCGCCGCCCGCACGTTCGTAAAATCCAGCAGCGCGGCGGATCAGATGTTCGTCGTCAACTTCAACGAGAAGGTAACCCTGGGGCTCCCCGCCGCCATCGGCCTCACCGATCGCGCCGATGAATTGGCGGGCGCCATCTCCAGCCAGCCCGCCGCCGGGAAGACGGCGCTCTACGATGCGGTGGCCACGGGTTTCACCGGCCTGCGCGCGGGTGGGCCGGAGAAAAAAGTACTCATCGTGATCAGCGACGGAGGCGATAACGCCAGCACGCGCAAGTTACCCGAAGTGCTGAAAACCGCCGAGCAATCGAGCGCTCTGGTTTACACCGTTGGCATCTTCGACGACGACGATGCGGATCGCAATCCCGACGTGCTGCGCCGCCTCGCCCGGGCCACCGGCGGCGAGGCCTTTTTCCCGCGGAAACTTGAGGACGTGGTTTCCATCTGCGAAAGCATCGCCCATGACATCCGCAATCAATACACTATCGGCTACGTTTCGAATAACGAGGAGAAAGCCGGCGCCCTGCGCACTATTCGGGTAACCGCGCAAGCCCCCGGATCGGGCAAGCTGTTGGTACGCACGCGCTCCGGTTACATCGCCGCAGGGGCTTCTAAATGAAGAGCTTTCTACGCTGCACGCAGTGGGTACTCTTCACCGTCGCCTTCGCGCTGCTGGCGTACTGCGGATTCGTGTTCTTAGCCGCGTGGAATTTTCAGCGCGTGGAGGGCCGCCAGTTCAGTCAATTGCTAACCGATCGCGTCCTCGCAAGCTCACCGGCCGTAGCGCCTTCAGGACTGATCGGCCGCTTCGAAGTGCCGCGGCTCAACCTTTCGGTGATCGTCATGGAAGGAACCGGCACGGCCACTCTGCGGCGCTCCGCCGGCCATATCGAGGGGACCGCGCTGCCTGGAGAACCGGGAAACATCGGCATCTCCGGTCACCGAGATACCTTCTTCCGCCCCTTACGCAACATCCGCGCGAATGACGTCATCACCCTCACTACGCTCGCCGGAGAATATCGTTACCGCGTCGTTTCCACCAGCATCGTAAGTCCCGATGACATCGCCGTCCTGAAGCCAACCACAAGCGAGGTCCTCACCGTGGTCACCTGTTATCCGTTCTACTTCGTCGGCCCGGCCCCCGACCGTTTTGTCGTACGAGCCGAGCGCATCACTTAGCGTCAGAGAACTCTGCGTACGGTGACCACGGGCGGTCATTTCAAAGAGGACCGCGGACCCATTCCGATCTACGAATTCCCGCATAAAACCAAGCCTGCATGGCTGCCAGGGGGCTTGGCAATCGCCGTGCAAACATATCAGAGTATGCGCAAAACATTGGTAACAATCCTGGCCATCGCCGGCACCCTCGGCACCGCCGCCTTCGCGGCCGACCGCGAGATCAAAGTCGACGACCGGCTGGACGCCTCGGCCGACACCCTGATCGACATGATGCAGGCCTCCGACCACGGTATCCCTCACGATCTGCTCGATAAGGCGCGCTGCGTCGTAGTTGTGCCCGGCATGAAAAAGGCCGGCTTCATCTTCGGCGCGAAATATGGACGCGGATTCGCCACTTGCCGCCGTGCGGGTGGATCGGGCTGGAGCGCTCCGGCCGCCATGCGCGTTGAAGGCGGCAGTGTCGGATTCCAGATCGGCGCTTCGGAAACCGATATCGTCCTCCTCGTCATGAACGACGGCGGCATGAAGCACCTCTTATCCGATAAATTCACCATCGGTGGAGACGCATCCGCCGCGGCTGGCCCCATCGGGCGCGAAACAACGGCCCAGACGGACGCCATGATGAACGCGGAAATGCTTTCGTATTCCCGTTCGCGCGGCTTGTTCGCAGGCATCTCGCTCGAAGGCGCCACCCTGCGTCCCGACGAAGAAGCCAACCGGGAACTCTACGCCCGCGACGCCACAAATCGTGAGATTCTGACTGGCAATTTCAAAACTCCCGCGGCCGCCGCAAAGTTCGAAAGAGCGCTCCATCGCGACTCCGCCCGTCGCAAGTAGCCTGCATCCACGTCTGCCCGGTCGAATGAATATACAAGTCGGCTACGAACTCGTCTACAGCCTGCCGCAGGCTACGCCGATGATCCTGACGCTCCATATCCACTACTCGCGCGCGTCCGACATCGTGGTGCCCGATCACCTGACCACCGAACCCGCCGTCCCGATAACCGGCTATCGCGATGGATTCGGCAACTGGTGCAACCGGATCGTCGCGCCGGCGGGGCGCCTTCGCCTGGCTGCCCGCGGCGTAGTGCGCGACTCGGGGATACCGGACATTGCTGCTCCCTTGGCTATCCAGCACGCCGTGCAGGATCTGCCGGAAGAGACGCTGGTATTCCTCCTCGGCAGCCGTTATTGCGAAACCGACCTGCTCTCGGAGATCGCCTGGCGGCTGTTCGAATCCATCAGTCCGGGCTGGGCGCGCGTGCAGGCCATTTGCGATTTCGTTCATAACCACATCGCCTTCAATTACCAGAACGCGCGTGCCACCAGGACCGCCTCGCAGGTCTACCACGAGCGCACCGGCGTCTGCCGCGATTACGCCCATCTGGCCATCGCGTTTTGCCGCTGCATGAATATTCCCGCCCGCTATTGCACCGGTTATCTGGGCGACATGGGCACGCCCCCGCCCTACGGAGTAGGGGATTTCGCCGCCTGGTTCGATGCTTACCTGGGCGGCGCGTGGCACACCTTCGACCCGCGCAATAACATACCCCGCATCGGACGCGTCCTGATGGCCCGCGGCCGCGACGCCGCCGATGCCGCCATCGCCACTACCTTCGGCCCCAATATGCTCGAAAGCTTCCTCGTGTTTACCGACGAAATCGAATAGGTCTTAAGCCGCCGCCGCTTCGTCCTCTGACGCTTCGTCGGCCAGAGGCTGCCGGCCGATCAGCGACTCCGCAGGTAGACCCAGCAACTGGATCTCAGTGGTCTCCTCAGCCTCAAACGTCACCTGTTCGCCGTCCTCAAGATAGACAGCAGTGTACCGGCGCGTCGGTTCGCCCGCCACCACGCCTTTCCCTGAGAGGACGAGAAACAGTCCGCGCCCTTTGCCCGTAAAGCTTGACCCACCTGCCACACGGTAGCGCGCACAACCAATCTGGCAATCCGTGAAAGTGCCGAGCGTCTTCACCTCTACGCCCTCGGCGCCGGCGAGCGGCATCCAACGCACATGCGCGGGGTTCATCAGGATCGGATCGGCATACTGCGGCTTCGGATAAACCATGGGGCGCTGGTTGGCATACTCCCAGACCGCCTGAAAACTGTCCATGTTCTTCTTGCCGGGCACGCCCTCGTTGCGGCGAAACACGCCCTTGTCGAACACGCCGAATTTCTTCATTTCATCGAAGGCGGCGTTGACCTGCTGCTGCGAGAGATAACCCGACCCGCTGGGCCCGCCAAACTGAACCACGGCCACGATGTTCGATCCCGTGGAGCTCTGCGGACCGTAGTACGCGCCTTCCGGGAAATAGCCGATCGTATCCGGGTGCATCGTGCCGTTGCGGTCGAAGCCCGCATCGCCCTCGATCTGGAAACGGAACTGATCGAAATTGTGTCGGTGCCGCGGCGAAAAGAAATCGCCCGTCTGATAGAACAGGCCGAATTTGAAATTGCCCGGCGTGCCCTCCTTGCCCACCAGAAAAACCTGCTTCTTCAGCTTGCCGCTGCGTACATTGCTGGCATCCTCGTCGATCGGCATCTGGTCGCCCTGGACAATTTTCATAATGGCTATATTCTACTCCGGTTCCCGGATCCACAGCGCGGCGTGAGCGTGGCGCGAGGTCTCAATTGAGATACAATAAACGAGGAGGCCCGCCATGCCACAGGTAAGCGAGAAAACCCGTATGATCCACGCGCGCGTCGACCCCAGGCTCAAGATGTCGGCCGAGCGCGTATTTTCGAAGATCGGAATCTCGACCACCGAAGCGATTCGGCTGTTTCTGAAGCAGGTCGAACTGCACAAGGGACTTCCCTTTCCGGTCGCTGTTCCTAACGCCGAAACCGTCGCCGCGATGGCGGAGGCCAACAACCCGGCAGCGTTGAGTCGCTATAAGTCTTTCCGTGAGTTGCGCGAAAAGATGTAAATGGCGCTTGCGCTCCTCACCACGACCGCGTTCGAGAGGGATCTGAAGCGAGTCGGCAAGCAGGGCAAGGATCTCGACAAGCTGGAAAATGTTGTCAACCTGCTTCAGCAGCAGCAGCCACTTCCGACCAGGTGCCGTCCGCATCCGTTGCGCGGCAACTGGATCGGGCACTGGGACTGCCATATCGAGCCCGACTGGCTCTTGCTCTACAAGCTGACGAATACCGAACTGACGCTGGTCCGTACGGGGAGCCACTCCGACCTGTTCGAATGAAAACGGTCCCGCGCCATGAAGGGCAGGTCCGACCCGGCATTCAGACGAAAAGACCGGCATTATCCCGGATAAGGTTATCCATGCGGCTGCGCCAATGGTCAAAAACCTGCGACTGATTGGCAATCGGCCTACCGCATCGAATACCAATCGACCGCGGCAGTCAGGCAAGCACGATCTCGGACGCCCGCGTCGCGGCTGGCGGGAAGTGTAGAGTCAGGCGAACTGTACGTGAGGTTGGGGAAGCGTCGGCGACCGCGGTAGTGGCCCATCCGATCCGGAGGCTCTCCCGGACTTCGCCGCTGGCCGAGGCTAATGGATATCCCGCCAGACGCGCGCAACGGCGAACAGCGCTAAATGGCGGACATTCGTGGTCGCGATCACTGTTTCGTCGGTGCCGCCAGCGAGGATCGCGGCTTGCGCGGCGAGGATCATGTCGGCGTCCCGTGAGGCGTCAGCCCCCGATTGCCGGCCCATGTTTCGCGCGGCCGCCCAGAATTCCGCAGCCTTGAGCATGACCGGCGTTGTGATGGGCACGTAGCGGAGCAGGCCCTTGAGGGCGTCAAGCCTCCCAATTCCCCTGTCCTTTCCGGCTCTCAGCAGTTCCCGGCGCAACTCGTAGTCGGCAATCTACGGAATCACGACCTGGGCGCCATTCGATGCGACGGACGCGGGCCAATCCTTACACGCCTCATTTTCCGGCGAACTTTTCGGATTGGTGATCATGCACAGCGGGCCGGCGTCGAGCAGAATCGTCAAGCTCATGAAAAGAGCTGGTAGCCGGCAGGCCGATCCTCATCTAAAGACCGTCGAAGAACCTCGAACGTCTCCCTCTGCTCCGTTGCATCGCCCGGCATCCATCCCTCCAGCAACTTCTCCAGCGCCGCCGTATCCAGACGCGGGCGCCCGCGCTCCTGTGGAGGGATGACTCGCCCCCGCAAATTCGAATCGGGTTTGTCCGTGTTTGGCATTTCTGTAACTTTCTTGATTTTACTCTTGGGACGCTCCGGCTCGGGCGCCGGGTAGTGCCTGATTTCAGGCACTACCCGGCGCCGGGAAGTCATAGCGGCTTACCGCCCGTGCGCATGCACGCGCTTCTCCACGGCCAGCAGAAAAGTATTAGCCGCCGTGGCCACCACAAACGCCAGCAGCGTCAGCGCCATAATATCGGGCACATTATGGATATCCATCGCCCGGATCATCATGAACCCAAGTCCCTCGCTCGAGGCGAACATCTCACCCATCAAAGTCCCCAGAAACGTCGTCGCGAAACCAATGCGCAGCCCCGTCACGATCTCCGGCAGCGCGGCCGGCAATAGAATATGGCGCACCAGATCCAGCCGCGCAACATGCATCACCCGGGCGCTGCGTAGCAGCACCGGCGGGATGTTCCGAATCGCGCCGATGGCGAATAAAGCCACCGGAAAGAAGCCGTGCATCGCCCCGAAGGCCACTTTCGCCGACAGGCCCAGCCCGAACACCAGCAGGATCACGGGATAGAGCATGATCTTCGGGATCGAGTAAAGCGTGCTCAGAATCGGCGTCAGGATTTCGTGCCCACGCGGGCTGGCGCCGATGGCAATTCCCAGCACCAGCCCGCCGGCCAGCGCCACCATACAGGCATACAGGAAGGCCACGCCGCTGGCCCGCGCATGTTCCCAAAACCGCGCGCCGTCCATCAGTACCGCCAGGTGCCGCACCGTTGCGAGGGGCGGCGTAATCGCTTCCGGCCCCGCGAGATAATACGCCGCCTGCCACAACCCAACGATGGCCATCAGCAGAATCGCATAGTCCGACCAGCGCTGTCTCATGCACGATACCAGCGCCGATGCACGCGCGTCTCCCAGCCCTGCAGCACGGTGTTGACGATCGCCACCGCGATAAAGATCAGCAGCATCAGGCCATACATCGTCGCCGTGTCGAACCCGTTGTACGAGAGCGTCAGCCGCCGCCCCAGCCCCGCCGTCGAAATGATAAACTCCCCGGCAATTACGCCGATCACCGAATAGGCCACCGCCAGCTTGATTCCTGTGATCAGATGCGGCGTCGCCGCCGGCAGTTGGACCCTTAACGCAGTCTGCCATGGACTCAGGCGCATCACCCGCGCCGCCTTCCCATACACCCGCGGGATGCGGTCGATCGAGACCAGCGTCGCCGAAATCATCGCCACAATTCCGAACATCGCGCCCATCACGATCAGCGAAGCCGGGCCGATCCCGAAGATCACGATCAGCAACGGATAAAAAACAAACGTCGGCACCGAATAATACGAGAACAGCACCGGGTTCAGCACCGCGCGCAGCCTCGGCAGTGCGTGAACCATCAGGCCGATCAGAAAACCAGGCACGATCGACAGCACGATGGCGGCGCCGATATTGCGGAACGTCGCGCCCGCATCGGACCAGAACCACGGAGTGCCGATCATCATGCGCACCAGCGCCACCACCATCTGCGAGGGCGGCACCATCGTCACCCGATCGATGATGCCGCCGCGGCAGGCGAGCTCAAGCGCCAGCACCGCGCCACCCACAATCGCCAGACGCCACCAGCCCGGGTGTTTCATGTCAGCGCTTTCTTCGATTCATCGCGCAGCAGCGTCCACAACTCGCTCGTCAACTGCCCGAACGCCGCTTCCGATACAATCCGCGAATCGCGCTCCCGCGGCCAGTTGGTTTCAATCGTCGCGATGAACCGGCCCGGCCGCGACGACATCACGGCCACGCGGTCGGACAACATCGCCGCCTCGTCCAGCGAATGTGTGATCAGCACCACCGTAGCCCCCGTATCGCGCCACAGCCGCAGTAATTCTTCGCCCATCAGCAACCGTGTCTGTTGATCCAAAGCCCCGAACGGCTCGTCGAGCAGGATCAGACGCGGCCGCATCACCAGCGTTCGGGCAATGCACACGCGCTGCCGCATGCCACCCGAAAGCTGCGAAGGATAAGCGCGCCGGAACCCACTGAGTCCCATGAACTCGATAGCGCCATCCACGCGCCGCGCGATTTCCCCGGCCTCCACCCCCGCGCGCCGCAGACCGAACGCGACATTGCCTTCCACCGTCAGCCACGGGAAACTGGCGTCTTCCTGAAACACCACTCCGATGCCATCCGGCACTGCGCCGCCGATCTCCCTGCCTTCAAACGTCGCCGTGCCCGTGGTGGGCCGAACCAGCCCCGCCACGGTTTCGAGCAGCGTCGACTTGCCGCATCCCGACGGCCCCACTACACCGAAAAATTCCCCCCGCCGTATGTTCAGATCGATGGGACCCAGCGCGTGCACCTCACCCTGGCCGGAGTGCGCCGGATAGACCCGCGTGACGCCCCTCAATGCCACATGAATCTCCGTGTCGATCGCCTGGTGGCTCAAAAAAGCTCCCGCCGCTGATCCGGATCGAGGAAGCTCTGGTCGATTACTTTCGACCAGTCGACAGGCTTATCGATCTGGCCCACCAGCATCATCCCGTCCGACATCGCCTTGAGGCCTTCCTTCGAAAATGCGCCGTGCGACCACTGCCCCCACTCGTAATATTTGGGCAGCAGCTTTTTGGCGACGTCCAGCGAGAATTCAAACAGCTGCGCATAAATCGCCGCCGTCTCATCCCGATTCTGTTCCATGAATTCCACGGCCCGCCGCCGCGCGCGCAGGATCTTGCGCAGCTTGTCGGGATACTTCTCCGTGAACTCGCGCGTCGCCACCACCACCGAGTACGTGAACTTCGGAAAAATGTCGTAACCGTGGAACAGGATGCGGTACTTCTCCGGCTCCAGCGTGAGCGTAGGATCCACCAGGGGAGTGGCGTCCACCGCGCCGTGCGCCAGAGCGGTGAGCCCCGGCCCCAATCCCCCGATCGCCAGGATCTCAACCTTGCCGTTCAGACCGGCCTTCGCGATCGCGGCCCGCAGCACCATCTCGGTGGTGGATCGCGGAGCGGTAAACGCCACCTTCTTGCCGGCCAGGTCCTGGATCGACTGGATGCTGCTGTCCTTCCTGGTGGCCCAGGTCAGGTCGCCGATATGGTCGGCATTGCACATCACGATGCGCAGGTCCATCCCCTGATTGATGGCCGCGATAGCCGCCGTCGTCCCCACATTACCGACGCCCAGATTGCTCGCCAGCAGGTTCCTCAGGCCGCCGCCGCCCACCCCCGACGAGATGATATCGGTGACATTGAGCCCGTCTCCCTTGAGATATCCCTTCTTGAACGCCACCGCCCATGGCAGCGTCGAAGTCAGTTTTCCATACTCCGAAATCGCCAGTTTTTCTTCCGGCTGCGTTTTCGAAACGCACCCGCCGAGCACCGCCGCACAGATCGCCCCAAAAGTCCGCCGCCCCAGTAACCCGGATTTGTCCATCCCTGTCATCAAGGCAGACATTAACACAGCCGGGTGATCCGGCCACGCCCGGCCGCGAAACTTCCGCCTAAAAAATACGTCATTAACAAAGGGGGTTAAGGCCAATGCGAACGAAAACGATCTTTGCGGCGCGCGCGGCGGTGCGCCTGGTTCAGCGGATTCTCGAAGCGCGTCTCCCCGTGGCCGCGGCTGCCGGGCTGCGCGTACGGTGACGACAGAACCCATACGTAATGACGAGAACACATTACCTGCAGGAACTGGAATCGGTTCGTGAAAGCCTGATCGAGATGGGCCGGACCACCGTAGCACTCCTCACCGAGGCCCTTCAAGCCATTTCAGGAGCCGATTCCGATTCCGTCGAGCGCGCCAGCGAACTCGAGGCCAGGACCGACCATCAGATGCGCACCATCCACGACCAGTGCCTCAGCCTGATTACTCGCCAGGCGCCCGTCGCGCGCGATGCCCGGCTCGTCACGGGAATTCTCGACGCTATTGTCGATCTGGAGCTGATCGGCGACTATGCGTACGAGATTGTCACTATAGGCAGATCGCCAGGACAACGGCCCCCTTCGACGATCGCGAATCTGATCGCCGAGATCTTTTCCAGAATCCGTCAGGTATTGTCGACAGCGATTGGCGGCTGGAGCAACGACGAAGCCGCCAGAGGATTGTCCGTCGCGCCGCAGGTAGCGGCAATCCGGGCCGAATGCCAGACGCTTTATGGAAAGCTGTCGCAACTAGCTGCGGGCCCGGGTGACACCTTGGGGTATGTGAATCTCATGATCGTCTGCCGCCATCTGGAGCGAATTTCGCGCCACGCCGCCAGCGTTGCGGAGCAGGCCGCCGCCGCGGTTCCGGCCTACGCCAACTAATGTGAGACAGGCGCTGCCGACCACCGGTTGAGCGTCGCAAACTTTGCGGCGATCGGAGCATCTCGACATCATCCAGCAAGGCAAGGTAATGCGGGACGTGGGTGTCGGCATGGTCACATGGCGAGCAGTCGCGTCCGGCGTGTGGCCTGTCAGTGCGTGGCGGGCAGTCCAACGACTATGAGAACCGCGTAGTCCTGCTTGCGGCAGCCGTTCACGACGGGCATGGCCGCTCCTGGATTCACCGGAAAGCCCGTGGTCCGAACGTTCGCGGGCGAGCAAGAGTTGCCAACCGTCGCCGGCGTGTAGCGTGCGGAGCGGCATCCGAGATGGGTGACATCGTAGAGGGTCGCGCCGTCGGCGAGTTCCCACCGCTGATTGCCGTCCTTATCCCTGGGCTGAATTGTAAGCACGGTTGTCACCGCGCGGTCGCCCGTGACGAGGTATTTCCCAGGAGGCAGCGGAAAGGTCGGCTTCTCCATGATCAAGCCGTGTTCCTCAAGCCACCAGTCCGCAGCGTCGAATTTCCACTGTGATGGCGCCACGCCGCCGGCCGCCTTGAGTTGAGGATAGAGGTCCAGCTTGCAACCGCGCGGGCCCGGGTCCTGGCTCCAGAGGCCCCAGGCTTGCGCGCCGCTGCCGGAGGTGGCCCCGGGGTCTCCCAGCGCCGCGATGTACTGCGGCTCGATGGGCCTGAACTTCGAGAGGTCTGCGCCTGACGCGTGAACCGGCTGCTGCAGGCCGGACGCCAACATGAGGGATCCGATGTACAGGAGCCAGCGGCTCACGGACGGCACTGGGTGGTGGACATTCATGCGAGTTGCTCCGGTCGGACGATCTGATGACATCCTACACCAAATCGCGCGCCCCGGAGCTGGCCTCCTCGTGCTCGCCGCGCTCCGCACCGGCGAACCTTTGGGGCGATCCAGCCGACGATGCCGGCCGCCCCGAAATCCCGATAAATCTTTTATCCCGAAATCGCCTCAACCAAATCAATAACTTACCCCGAACCACGCCAAAACCCACCACCCCATAGCGCAATCTGGACTTGAGAGAAGAAATCCATGACGTCCGAACTAAGAAAAGCCACCGCCCGCGCCAACGGGGCGAAATCCCGCGGCCCCAAGACCCCCGAAGGCAAACGCAAATCCGCCCGCAACAGCCTCAAACGCGGCCTCTACGCCAACGCGGACCTCATTCTCGCCGAATTCCCTGAGCGTCTGGCCGAATTTATCGACGACGGAATGGCCGAATTCCATCCCCAATCCCCACTCGCCGTCGACCTCGTGTACGCCATGGCCGCCGCCGAGTTGCTTCATGAACGCAGTCGCGCCGCGGAAACCGCCTTGATCGACGCCGAGATGGCACGTCTGGCGGAAACCGATAAATCCGCCGATCCGTCGACGCTCACTGCGCGGGCCTATCGCACCCTCGCCGACCACTCGTGCATCCTCCCGGTGATCTGGCACGCCGAATCCCGCTACAACCGCCTGCACGCCACCGCCAGCGAACTCCTTAGCAAAGTACTCGCCCGCACCCGCATCGAGGAAGAAAACGGCAAATTCACGGAACGAACCAAACTATCGGGAAGAGCGAAATTCACGGAACGAACCAAACTCGCGCAACTCTCGACATTTATAGTCAAACCCGCCGGTCCAGCCAAATTCGACCCCACCGCTAACCAATCTCCCCACCCCGACGCCTCCTCTTCTTTGAACGCATCGAAAGCCTGCGGCGGAGCATCCGTTAAACTAAATGCAAGTGAGCACTTGCCCGCGTTGAGCACTCATTCTCCCGGAGCCAATCTCTAGTGTGGATCGTTAAACTCGCGTTACGCCGGCCCTACACATTTGTAGTCATGTCGGTCCTGATCGCCATCCTGGGCGGACTCTCTATCGTGTCCATGCCTAAGGACATCTTTCCTTATATCGATATCCCGGTCCTCAGCGTCATCTGGTCCTACAACGGCCTCTCGCCCGACGAAGTCTCCTCCCGCATCACCACCCCCTTCGAACGCGCCCTTACCAGCACCATCAATGACATCGAGCACATCGAATCCTCTTCCTACAATGGCATCTCCGTCACCCGTATCTTCTTCCAGCCCAATGTGAAGATCGATCTCGCCATCGCCCAGGTGGTGGCCGTCTGCAACCCCATTCAGCGCGCCCTCCCGCCTGGCATCTTTCCCCCCGGCGTCATCAAGTTCGACGCCTCGAGCGTCCCCATTCTCCAGCTGAGCCTCAGCAGCAAAACGCTCAGCGAGCAGGATCTCTACGATCTTGGGGCGAATTTCATCCGCACCCAACTCGCTGTCATACAGGGCGCTACCATCCCGCCGCCTTACGGGGGGAAACAGCGCGCCATCATGGTCGATATCGACCCCAACGCGATGTACGCCCATGGCCTCTCGGCTACCGATATATCGAACGCCGTCAACAGCCAGAGCGTGATTCTTCCCTCCGGCACCGCCAAGATGGGCGACCGTGAGTATTTCATCCATCTCAATGCCAGCCCCACCACCGTGCAGGGTGTGAATGACCTGCCCGTCAAGACCGTCAACGGCGCCACCGTATATATTCACGATGTCGCCCAGGTTCGCGACGGCTTCCAGGTGCAGGCCAACATCGTTCGCGAGAACGGCCGCCGCTCCGCCCTGATGACCGTCATAAAGAACGGCCAGGCCTCCACCCTCGATATTGTTAACGGCATTAAGGCAACCCTCCCCAAAATCATGGCCGGTATGCCGGCCGCCCTCTCCGTTCGCCCTCTATTTGATCAAAGTATTTTCGTCAAAGCGGCAATTAATGGAGTCGTCCGCGAAGGTCTGATCGCCGCCGGCCTCACCGCCATCATGATCCTGCTCTTCCTCGGCAGTTGGCGCAGCACGGTCATCGTCTGCACCTCCATCCCGCTTTCGATTCTCACTTCCTGCATCGTCCTCTGGGCCATGGGCCACACCATTAACGTCATGACCCTCGGAGGCATGGCGCTCGCCGTCGGCATCCTCGTCGACGACGCTACCGTCGAAATCGAAAACGTCCACCGCAATATGGGGATGGCTAAGGTGCTCACCCGCGCTATTCTCGATGGCGCCCAGCAGATCGCGCTGCCCTCCTTCGTTTCCACGCTTGCCATCTGCATCGTGTTTATCCCCGTGCTGCTGCTCACCGGCCCGGCCCGCTTCCTCTTCACTCCGCTCGCCCTCGCCGTCGCCTTCGCCATGCTCATGTCCTATTTCCTCACCCGAACTCTGGTGCCCACCATGGTCCACTACATGCTTCGGCCGGAAGTGGAGATCTATGCCCAGGGTGAAGAGGGCCTGAAAAACGCCAAGGGCTTCATCTGGCAGACGCATCACTCTTTCAATACTCAGTTCGAAAAAATGCGCGCCAAATACCGCAAAGTGCTCGGCTGGTGCCTGCATCACCGCGTGCGCGTAGCCATTGTTTATGGCGGGTTGGTAATCGCCTCCATGGGCCTGTTCCTGGTAGTCGGAACCGATTTCTTCCCCTACATCGATTCCGGCCAGATTCGCCTCCATGTGCGCGCCCCCGAAGGCACGCGCATCGAAGAGACCGAACGCGTTTTCGGCCGCGTGGAAGAGACCATCCGCCAGACTCTTAAGCCCGGCGAGATTACCGGCATCACCGACAATATCGGCCTGCCCAACGCCTCATTCGCTCTCGCGTGGGGCGATAACGCCACCATCAGCGCCGCCGATGGCGAGATCCTCATCTCCCTGAATCCCGAAAATCACCGGCCCACCGAAGAAGCCCAGCGCACCATCCGCCGCGTGCTTCGCCAGCGTTTTCCCGACGAAGTCTTCTTCTTTCAGGCCGCCAACATCACCAACCAGATCCTGAACTTCGGCCTTCCCGCTCCCATCGACGTTCAGATTGTCACCCGCGATGCCGCCGCCGGCTACCGTATCGCCGAGGAAGTGCAGCGTAAAGTTGCCGTGGTTCCCGGCGCCGTCGATGTTCACATCAACCAGCAGGTCCACACGCCGGAGTTCGAAGTTGACGTGGATCGCAGCAAGGCCGATCAGGCTGGTCTTACCGAACGCGATGTCGCCAACAGCCTGCTCATTTCGCTGAGTTCCAGCGGACAGACCGCGCCCAACTTCTGGCTCAATCCCGCCAACGGCGTCACCTACAACGTTGCCGTGCAGACTCCCCAGTTCAAAATCGATTCTCTCGATGCCCTGTCCCGCACCCCGGTTACCACGCCGGGAGGCGCGGGCACACAGCTTCTCAATAACCTTATCGGCGACGTTCACCGCGGCCTTACCAGCTCACTCGTAAATCATTACAACGTGCAGCCGGTCTACGATGTCTATGCCAATGTCGATCAGCGCGATCTGGGAGGCGTTTCCTCCGACATCCTGAAGATCATGGACCACACGCAGCTTCCCAAAGCTTCTACCATCACCTTGCGCGGCCAGGCCGATACCATGAAGACATCTTTCCGTCGCCTCGGCCTGGGTGTGGTCTTTGCCATCATGCTCGTTTATCTTCTGATGGTCGTAAATTTCCAGTCGTGGCTCGATCCGTTCATCATTCTCACCGCCCTTCCCGGCGCCTTTGCCGGCATCCTGTGGATGCTTTATGCGACACAGACGACAATCAATGTGCCCTCGCTGATGGGCGCCATCATGGCCATCGGCGTCGCCACCGCAAACAGTATTCTGCTGGTCACGTTTGCCAACGATGAGCGCCATGAAGGCAAAGATGAAATTGAAGCCGCTCTGTCGGCAGGCTTTACCCGCATTCGCCCGGTCCTGATGACCGCCCTGGCTATGATCATCGGTATGTTGCCGATGTCGCTCGGTCTTGGCGAAGGAGGAGAACAAAACGCCCCCCTCGGCCGCGCCGTCATCGGAGGCCTCGTCTTCGCCACCTTCAGCACCCTGTTTTTCGTGCCCATAGTTTACAGCTTCCTCCGCCGCAAGCCCCCCGTGAATCAGGATGAACAGATCGAACACGAAGCCCACGAAGAGCTGGTGCTCCATGCGTAATGTGGGACAGGCGCTTCCGCCTGTCCATTCTCCGAAAGAGATCCAATGAATCAACTAGAGGAAAAACCGTTGCTGGAAAGGCCAAAGGAGGAACCGAGGGTGGTCGAAGTCAAAGACGCCGACCCGCATCCCCACCACATCTCGCCGGGCAAAATATTCCTGGCCCTCCTGGTCATCGCCATCGTAGTGGCCGCCATAGGCCTCGCCGGCTACCTCCCGCGCAAGCAGCGCGAAGAAGCCGCCGTAGCCGCCGCCAGCGAAGAAAAGAATTCTTTACCCCTGGTGACCGCCGCCAAAGTGCGCCGCGCCGCCCAGGATAGCGACGTTTTGCTGCCCGGCACCCTCTCCGCTTTAACCGAAGCGTCCATCTACGCGCGCGCTCCCGGCTACGTGCGCAAACGCTATGTCGATATCGGCGACCGCCTCCGCGCCGGTCAGCTGATGGCCGATATCGAGGCTCCCGAACTCGATCAGCAGGTCGATCAGGCCCGTGCCGCCGTTTCCCAGGCCCAGCAGCAACTCGCCCAAACCAGGGCCGCCCTGGTCCAGGCGCAGTCCCAGCGCGATCTCGCAAAGCTCACCGCCGATCGCTACAACAACCTCGTCGCCCGCGGCGCCGTAGCCCGTCAGGACGCCGATACGCAGGAATCCAACTTCAAAACCGCCGACGCCCTGGTCGACGCCCAGCAGGCCAACATCCGCGCCGCCGAGGATAACGTCCGTCAGGCCCAGGCCAATCTGGAACGCGTCGTCGCTCTGCAGGATTACAAGAACGTTCGCGCTCCCTTCGATGGCATCGTCACCGCCCGCAACATCGACACAGGCGCGCTCATCTCCGCTAGTGGGGCGGGGCAGGGCGCTTCTCCCATGAGCCTCGGAGGCGCTCAGGCTGCCAACGGTAATGAGATGTTTCGCATGGCGCAGATTGGTACCATTCGAATTCTGACCAGCGTCCCTCAGGCCAATGCGCCCGGCATCGTGGTCGGCATGCCGGCCGAAGTCACCGTCAACGAATTTCCCGGCCGCGTATTCGAAGGTAAGGTCACCCGCACCTCGAGTTCGCTCGACCCCAATTCGCGGACGCTGCTCGTCGAAGTGCAGGTCTCTAACCGCGATGGTAAGCTTCTACCCGGTATGTACGCCGATATTCGTTTCAAGAGTCATCGCGATGCGCCCCCGCTGCTCATCCCCGGCGACACCCTCATTGCCGCCAACTCCGGCATGCAGGTGGCTGTCCTGAACAGCGATCCAACCAGCAGCGATGCAGCCGCTATGAAAATCCACATGCAGCCCGTGCGCATCGGTCGCGACTTCGGCACCGAAACCGAAGTGCTCGGTGGACTTACCGGCAATGAAATCCTTGTAGTGAATCCAGGCGACGATGTGCACGAGGGTGCTTTGGTCAATGCCGATCTCACGGGCTCCCAAAAGGGGGCTCCCAAATAAATGATCAATCGCATCGCGCGTGCCGTGGCAGCGGGCCTCTGTTGCTTATCGGCCTTGCCTCTCTGCGCCCAAAATCCGCAGCCTGTCGACCGAACCCCGTCCGTCGGCTATTCCTCAGGCACCCTGGGCATCTACAAGCCGGGCTCCGTTTCGAGTACCGATCCTCACGATTCCGCGCGCCTCCGCGATCTGGTCCGCGCCGGTCAGATCTACCTGTCCCTGCAGGATGCCATCTCCCTCGCACTCGAAAACAATCTCGATATTGAACTGGAGCGCTACGCAATCCCCATGGCGGCTACAGACACGCTGCGCGCCAAAGGCGGAGGATTGCTGCGAGGCGTTCCGCTTACCGCCAATGAGGCGCCCTCCGGCCTTGGTGGCCCCGGCGAGCCGCTGATCAATACCGCCGCCACAGGCTCTGCGCCCCAGACCACCACCGTAACCTCCGTTGTCACCGACTCCCAGTTCATCAATGAGGTGACGGATAACTTAAACACTACCGGTCTGTTCGCTTTCTCGAGCGGCCCCAATATCCCGCAGTTCGATCCCGCCCTCACCGGTCAGTTCCTCGCCCAGCACCAGACCACCCCGGAAACCAGCACCGTCACTACCGGCACTCCGGCTCTGCTGCAGAACTCCTATACCAGCAACTTCGGTTACAGCCAGGGTTTCGGCCCCGGAACCAACGTGTCAGCCGGCTTCCAGAACCTGCACACCTGGAGCAACTCATCTCGCAACCTCGTCAATCCGTACGATTCTTCGAGCCTCGGCGTCACCATCACCCAGCCCCTGCTGCGGGGTTTCGGTATCGCCGTCAACCGCCGCTTCATCCGCATTGCACAGAATAGCCAGAGGATGTCCGATCAGGTCTTCCGCTACCAGGCCACCATCACCGTCTCGGGCGTTGTCCGTCTCTATACCGACCTCGTAAGTCTTAGTGAAGATCTCCGCGTCAAGCGCGAGACCCTCGCCACCGCGCAGCGCCTCGCCGAGGACAACCGCAATAAGGTCGATCAAGGCACTCTCGCACCGGTGGAAGTTACTCGCGCCGAAGCCCAGGTCGCCGCCGCGCAACAGGACGTGGCCAACGCCGACGGCTACCTGCGCGAGCAGGAGCTGATTCTCAAGAGCGTTATCACCCGCGATTTCTCTGCCGACCCCGTCATTCACGGCGCCCGCATCGTTCCCACCGACCCTCTGCCGCTCGATCCGCTACCCACCGACACCATCGATCACATGGTGCAGACGGCTTTTTTAAACCGGCCGGATTACCTCGCGGCCAGGACGCAGTTGGCTAATACCCGCATCACCCTCGAGGGTTCCCGCAACAACGTGCGCCCCGAACTCGATCTGGTGGGCAACATGGCCAACAGCGGTCTGGCCGGAGCTGCCAATCCGCTCTTTACACCCACTGGCGGGGGACTGGCTGTTCTGCCGGGCTCCGGCGATGGCTACGGCACCGCTCTCGCGCAGGTCCTCGCCCGCGACTATCCCACTTACAGCATCGGCCTGAATCTGACGCTGCCTCTTCGCAACCGTGTCGCACAGGCGGATCTCGCCCGTGACGAATTGCAGTTGAAGCAGACGCAGGTCCGCACCAAACAACTCGAGAACACCATCCGTGTCCAGGTGGAGGACGCGCTTATCGCTCTGCAGCGTACACGCGCCGCCTACGATGCTGCCGTCGAAACCCGCAAGCTCCAGGAACAATCCCTCGAAATCGAACAGGAGCGCTTCGATGTGGGCCTCTCGACCAACTTTTTAGTGATCCAGTATCAGAGCTACGTCGCCCAGGCTCGTTCCACCGAAGTGGCCGCCCGCGGCGCCTATGCCAAAGCCTGGACCCAACTCGATTCCGTGATGGGGACTATCCTGCAGGTTCACAACATCACCCTCGAAGACGCCTATAAAGGCCGCGCCGACCACGTCTCCGGACTCGCCGTCCCCGGTAAGCGCCCATGAAATAACATATAAGGCGGATGCTGAAAATCGGCAGCATACGCTGGCGCGGCAAATGCTCAAAGCACCCCGGCTTCGATCCGTACACCGACGGCCCCGGAGCCGTCAAAGGTGGGTGCACGCGATGCGCCGCCCTGGTGGAAATAAATAATTGCCATCAGCGTATGCTCACCCTGATGCGAGGCTTCACGCCACCCCAGGCTTCCCGCAAGCCAAAAGCCGAGCCGCCCGATCTCCAGGCGACTCTCTTCTGAGAGAATAGTGCAAATGGCGACTCCCCCGCAGACCGTTGCGAGCTTCGAAACCTGTCTCGATGAACTGGAAAAAGTGGTGAAGGAACTCGAATCCGGCGATCTGCCGCTGGATCGTTCGCTCGAGCTGTTTTCGCGCGGCATGCAGTTGAGCGACGCCTGCCGCACCCAACTCGAAGAAGCCGAGACCCGCGTGGAGATGCTGATCCGCAAGGAGGGAACATACCAACCGGAACCGTTCCGTCCCGAGAAGTGATGGCGCTGGCCGAGTTTCTCGCCGAGCAGCAGAAGCTGGTGGACACCGCGCTCGATCGTCTTACGCCCTCCGAGTCGACGCTGCCTGAGACCATCCACCGAGCTATGCGCTATAGCCTGTTCGCCGGCGGCAAGCGCATCCGGCCCATCCTCTGCATGCAGGCTGCGGCTGCCGTTGCGGACGACGCTTCGGGAGTCGTCAGGGCCGCCTGCTCGCTCGAGATGATCCACACGTACTCGCTCATCCACGACGACCTTCCGGCGCTCGACAACGACGACTTCCGCCGCGGCAAACCGACGTGCCACAAGGTGTTCGGCGACGCCATGGCTATCCTCGCCGGCGATGCCCTCTTCACGCTGGCCATCCAGACCCTGGTGCGCATCGAAGGTCTCGACGCGCAGAGGAAGGTGGCTCTGATCGAAGAGTTGTCCTTCGCCTCAGGCACCGTGGAAGGCATGATCGGCGGACAGGTGACCGACATCGAGGGCGAGCGCCAGCCTCCCACCGCGGAACTGCTCGACCGCATTCATCGAGCCAAAACCGGCGCCCTGCTGCGCGCCAGCGTGCGCATGGGGGCGATCTGCGCAGGAGCCAGCGAGACTCAAATGGGCGCCATATCAAGCTACGGAGAACATGCCGGCCTGGCGTTCCAGATCGTCGACGACATCCTCGATATCGAGGAATCGTCGGAAGCGCTGGGAAAGACCGCGGGCAAAGACGTAGCCCAGGGCAAGATCACCTTCCCGGCGGTATACGGACTCGAAGAATCGAGAGCCATGGCGCAAGACCAATGCCGCCAGGCCCACCAATCTCTGGAGCCGTTCGGGGACCGAGCGCGCAGGCTGCACCAGATCGCCGACCTGATCGTACAGCGTAAAGCCTAGACTTCCGCCACGCACCGATTGTGCAGTTCGCCGAGCCCTTCCACCTTCACAACAACCAGGTCGCCAGGCTTCAGCCACTTAGGCGGATTGTACGAGAATCCCACTCCCGAAGGTGTGCCGGTCGAAACAACGTCGCCGGGCTCGAGCGTCATAATGCTCGACAAAAATTCAATTAACTCCGGAATCTTGAAAATCAACTCTCGAGTATTTGAATGTTGCAGAGTCTCCCCATTGACAGTCAGTGAGATGTCCAGATTATGCGGATCCTCAATGGCATCGGCGCTGACCAGATACGGGCCCATAGGAGCGAAGGTATCGAACGACTTACCCATCGTCCATTGAGATACCGCCAACTGCACATCCCGTGCGCTGACGTCATTCAGATTCATATACCCAAACACATGCGCACGCCAATTTTCCTTCTTGATATGCCGTCCACCCTTGCCGATCACAAACGCGAACTCCGCCTCATAATCCGGCTTCTCCGAATTCTTCGGCAGCACAATATCCTCGCCCGCCCCAATCACCGTGTTGCTGTACTTCGAAAAGATAGTCGGCCGCGTGGGGATCTCCATCTTCGACTCGATCGCGTGGTCGCGGTAATTCAGTCCCACGCAGATGATCTTCCCCGGTCGCGGAATCGGCGCGAGCAGCTTAACGCTGCCCAGCGGGATCACCGCCTCGGCGGGAGGATTAGCCAAGAGCACCTCGATCCGCCTAAATACTCCCTCCCCGGCTTTCAGGATTGAAAGCATGTCCGGCAAGCCGGCGGATTTCAGACTCACGATGTCTTCGCCGGAGACCACGCCGGCGTGTTGGTGCCCATGATGTTGGAAGGTTACGAAGCGCATGAATGGCCAGTGTATCATCGGCGTCCAGTGGAGCAGTTGCGATAATCGCCATAGCAGTGACTCAACGAC
This sequence comes from Terriglobia bacterium, assembly GCA_963719785.1. GTDB lineage: Bacteria > Acidobacteriota > Terriglobia > Bryobacterales > Bryobacteraceae > BOG-234. The sequence continues at coordinate 521,106 of CAVRCX010000004.1, read as the reverse complement.
TCATTCCTCTGTTCGGCTTGTTCATGTTGCCTGTCTATGCGCAGATGCACGCCGCCGCCGATCTCGGCAAGCAGGTCATCGGCGCCGGTCTGGACATTAACGAGTGCTACCGCGTCCACGACATCGAGATCTCCAAAGAAGACGCCCGCTTCTACCTGACCGACGGTTATCTGATGTTCGGCAAGCCCGTGGACGGCGGGCCGGTGACGGCAGTGTTCTCGGCCGACACCGACGGCGGCGATGCCGAAGTACTGCTGCTTCCTCCCGATCGTTCCGAGCGCAAATCCATGGCCGGCTACGCAGGTTCGCCCAATCTCAACGAGCATTTCACCCAGGCCGCATTCATCTTCACCGACGACACCGCCCAATCTCTTCTCGAACAGATCAAGGCCGGCGACGCGAAGAAGTACCCGGACATTGGCGCGCTCCTGAATACACGCTGGGGCCAGATCGCCGCCAATCTTACCTCGGGTTTCGAATCGCGCATCGTCCTCGATCTGGTGACCCGGGGTGCATCGAAAGGCGGCTTTTTCGAGGCGTTTATTCAAGGCAGGAAGCTGGGCAACTTCGACGTCATGTACGATGCGCGCGGTTACGAACAGCTGATGGCCGGGCAAATCACGGAACGCAACGGCGCCACGTGGTGGGACACCTGGACCAGTTTCCAGAGCCGCAGCCATCGCGGTTTGCCGCCCCCGTTGCCCGAAGAAGAGATCCTGAGCTACCGGATCGAAGTGACGCTCGACGCTTCCCTGACCATGCACTGCGTGACGCACATGCGAGTCCGTGCCACGGCCGATTCGCGCACTGCGCTCGCCTTCGATCTGACCGGCCAGATGCACGCCACGGCGGCTAAGGTGGATGGCGCGCCCGCCGAGGTTTATGAGCGCGATTCGGTCCGCACCGGCCTCGTGCAGAACAATGGAAACGAGCTGCTGATGGTCCTGCCCTCCGCGCCTCTCGAGCCTGGCTCCGAGCACGAGATCGAGATCGACCACGAAGGCCGCGTGGTTCTCGAAGCAGGCCACAAGGTGTATTTCGTCAGTGCGCGTGGCTCCTGGTATCCCGGCCGCGGCTTGCAGTTCGCCACCTACGATGTGACCTATCGGTATCCCGCGAACCTGGATCTGGTAGCGGCCGGCCAGGTGAAGGAAGACCGCGTGGAGGGCGACATCCACATCACCCATCGTGTTCCCGATGGGCCGGTGCGGCTGCTGGGTTTCAATCTCGGCGAGTACCAGCGTAAGGTGACGCAGCGCGATGGTCTCACCGTGGAAGTGTGCGCCAATAAGCAGGTGGAAGACGCGTTGCGGCCGCTCGCGCAACTGCCCCCGGATCCTTCTTCGATCACGCCGCCCGTCCTGCAGCCGCGGCGCACTCGGCCTATCCAGCAACCGGAGCCCCTGACCATACAGCCGGAGCCGCGCGTTGCCAATCCCTCGGATCAGCTGACACGGATTACGGGCGAAGTGGAAAACGCCCTGGCTTTCTACAGGGCGAAGTTTGGCGAGCCGCCGCTAAGGAACATCGAAGTGTCACCCGTGCCCGGGCGTTTCGGGCAGGGATTTTCCGGCATGATCTATCTGCCCACCGTTAACTATCTGGCTCCCGAAGTAGGCATCCCGGATCACTTGTCGGCATCGGACCGCGAGTTTTTTCAGAACCTGCTGATAGCGCATGAGATCGCCCATCAATGGTGGGGCAACACGGTTACGTCGGTTTCCTACCATCACGAGTGGCTGATGGAAGCGCTCTCCAGTTACTCGGCCGTGATGTACATGGAAACCAAAGTGGGTGCGAAGGCCGACGACTTAGCTCTTGAGACTTATCGCAAGTCGCTGTTCGTGAAAGGTCCCGATGGCGCGACGGCGGAGTCGGAAGGCCCGGTGGTGCAGGGTCGGCGCCTCGAGGGTTCCAACAATCCCAATGCGTCGCTCGCCGTGATCTATGGCAAGGGGACATGGATCATGCATATGCTGCGGCGGCGCATGGGCGACGAGCGATGGTGGAAGATGCTGACGGAACTGAGGCGCCGCTATCAGTGGAAGCCCCTCGACACGGAATCGTTCCGTCTGCTCTGCGCCGAATTTATGCCGCCCGGCTCGAGCGACGCCAAGCTCGAAAACTTCTTCGATCAATGGGTTTACAGCACGGGCGTAGCTACGCTGAAGCTGACTTATACGGTGAAAGGCAAGCCGGGCGCATACAAGCTGACGGGTACGGTGACGCAGTCCGACGTGCCGGACGATTACAGCATCGCGATCCCGGTTGAGATTCAGACCGGACGTGGCACGCCGGTGGTACAGCAGGTTCGCACCGACTCGGACCCGGTCGAGTTTACGGTGAATGTGGCGGCGCCGAATGCCAAAGCGGTGCTCGATCCCGGCTGGACAGTGCTGCGACGTTAGGCGTCGTATAGAAGGCCTTCTACTTCGCGCCAGCATTTGTCGAATGAGGAAGCAAGTCGGCGGGCTTCCTGCATGTCGAAGAGGGCCGCGAACGCCGCCTGATCCCTCGGTGCCCTATACTTGAATCCGGATTCCATGTTCCGGGACAGCCAGCCTTTTGCGTCGCGAATCGATTCAACGTCAGCGGGTGGGCGGAGCCCGTCTGGAATTCCCCGTTTTCCCCATAGACCTGTTACACCAGCGATGAACCAGTTCTCGAACTCGTTCACCGCGAGCACCATGCCTGATTGCCTGTGTGGCGCGAGCTTTCGCAACAGCGCGAGGCAGCCTGGGCCGAGACTGCATGCGGGATCGTCGTCGGCGTCGAAAAGCAGAAGCGTGCCGACGTCGTCGCCAAGAGCTTGCGCTGTATCGACGTATTCACCAAGCTTGTCGTTAGTCAGCCTGTCGCGTGAAGCCCGTATCGGAGGATGAATCTTCGGGTACTTTCCGAGTTCCCTCGCGATCCGCCGAATCAGCTCCGGCACGGCCTGCACCTCGCCATGTCCTTCGACAATGCAAGCGATTTCCAGAGGCATCTATGAGGCTTGCGCCGTTGTTTCGGGCTCGATCTGAGTCGAGCGCAGCAATCCGCCAGGAGTGAACAATCGCCGCCTGATCCCATCTCTGAAGCCTTCAGGGAGGGGACCGATTCTGGTCTCGCCATCCATTACCACAGCGAGCAGAGATTCGGCGGGGATGTCTTTGTGATCGAGTAGGTCGGGGCTGTGGCTGGTGACAATAACCTGCGTGGTTTGGCTTGCTTCCATAAAGGCGTCCAACAGAATACCCAAGGCTCCGGGATGAATGCCAGTCTCAGGCTCCTCGAAGCAGGCAAGGGGAATCTGGCCGTCTTTGACGTGTTGCTGTGCCACCGCCACCAACAGCATCAAAGCCCTGATAGTTCCATCGGACATGCTGGTTGCGAACAACTCCGCGTCCGCATGTCGAAAAAGCAGAATCTTGGCGCCCTGTACGTCGACGACTCTGAGTGACTCCAGGCCGGGAGCAACGATCCGCAGGCATTCCTCGACGTTTTTCTTCGCGATATCATCCAACCCATCGAATACCTTGGCAAAATTTTCTCCATCGGGATCGAGGACATCGCCGGAGCCGGAGCCAGCCAGAGGAGCGATGATCGGGTCGGGCACGTAAAACTTCATTGACTCCAATGCGCGATACACCTGTCTGAACGGAACAAGTCCGGAAACAGAGGTAAGGAATAGCCGATCGGTTGGAATCGCGGACAGGATCGTCTCACTGGACCCGAAGAGTACGCCCGACTGGATCTCGAAATACGCGCCGTCGGAAAGCCTGCACCGCTCGACTCGCGCGCGTGCGCCGAGGGCGGTGCCCAAACCGATTTGAAATTCATAAACGCCGCTGACGCCCGACCGCGAGAAATCCAAACGGAAGTTCATGGAATCGGCGCCAGCGCGGATAACTCGATTCGATGTTCCACGCTGGCGCGAAAGTGCCTCGTCGAAGTTGGATGTCATGCAATCCCGCACGAACCGCAACGCATCGACGAAATTCGTTTTTCCGGATCCGTTCGGTCCAACCAGGAAATTCAACGGCCCCAGGCGCACGTCGCAATGCGCGATGCTCTTGAAGTTTCGAATCTCGACCCGCTTCAGAAACGTTGAATCGCTCATACAATGGAGCCGTTACCAGTATAGAGTCAAAGGTAAAATCGGAGTTCCCCATGCAATCTCATCTCGCGTGTTTCAATCCGGCTTGCCGTGCGCGCTTCGACATCAACGACGTTCTCTACAACTGCACCGTGTGCGGTGGACTGCTGGAGGCGAAGTACGATTTCTCGGGCGCCGATCCGGCGGCTCTGAAGAAGACCTGGCGCGAACGCCGCATGGATAACTCGCCGCTGTGCCAGAGCGGTGTCTGGCGCTATCGCGAGATGTTCCCTTTCCTAGACGATCTACGGCACGTCGTCACGCTACGGGAAGGCAATACTCCGCAGCTCAACGCACCGCGCGCGGCGGGATACGGAGGTCTGGCGCGCCTCACCTTCAAGCACCAGGGATTCAATCCGACCGGTTCCTTCAAGGACAATGGCATGACCTGCGGCGCAGCTCAGGCGAAGCGGCTCGGTATGAAGCGCGTGGCCTGCGTTTCCACCGGGAATACGTCGGCGTCCATGGCCGCCTACGCCAGTGCGGGCGGACTCGATCCGCTCATCTTCATCCCGCACGGCAACATCTCCTACGGCAAGCTGGCGCAGGCTCTCGAGTATGGGGCCAAGACGTTTCAGGTGGAAGCGAATTTCGATCAGATCCTCGCCCTGGTGCGCGTGCTCGCCGAGCGCCTGGGCATCTATCTGCTTAATTCGATCAATCCGTTTCGCATCGAAGGGCAGAAATCGATCGTTATCGAAATGATCGACCAGCGCGATTGGCGCGTGCCCGACTGGATCGTTCTGCCCGGCGGCAATCTGGGCAACGTTTCCGCGTTCGGCAAAGGGCTGCGCGAGATGTACGAGACTGGTCTCATCGACCGCATGCCGCGGCTCGGTGTCGTGCAGGCTGAAGGGTCCTCGCCGTTTTACGAATACATGGCGGCGAAAGGGCTGCAGCCTTTCCACGCGCAGGAACATCCGGAGACGCTGGCGACGGCCATCAAGATCGGCGATCCCGTCTCGTGGCCTAAGGCGCAGTTCGAGATCGAGAATTCAAAAGGCACGGTGGAACGCGTGACCGAGCAGGAGATCGCGGATGCCAAGGCGGTGATCGGCCAATGCGGCATCGGCTGCGAACCGGCCTCCGCGGCCACGCTGGCGGGGATTCGCAAGCTCACGGCCGCGGGCGTCATCGATCGCGATGCGGACGTGGTCGCGGTCCTCACCGGCAATGTTCTGAAGGACCCCGATTACATTTACCGCTATCACACCGGAGAGTTGACCGCACCCAACGGTACGCCCATCAAGTCCACCTTCGGCAATAAGCCGATTGTGGTTCCGAACGATGCGGAGCGAATCGGCCAACTCATCGGGTAATAAGGGGCGCAATCTTCGCCGACAGTTGTTCGTAGCTGAGCGCGCCGGGATTGTAGAGACGCACGATGCCATTCGCGTCCACGAGCACCAGGGTGGGCGTCGTGCTCACTCCATAGTTCGCGAAGTTCTCTTCACTCAGCGGAACTTCAATGGGGCCGAGGAAGGCGTAATATTCGGCGAAGACCTGCTTGATGTATTTCGTTTCGATATCGCGCGGCGCATCCTGGCCGCTCGCAACGTATCCATAGTGTTGAGTGGGCGCGATGACGACCAACCCGCGCGGACCGTAGGCGACTTCAAGCCGCTGGATGATGTTGATCTCCTGTTTGCAGTCGGCGCACCAATGGGCCCAGAAGAACAGCAGCACAGGATGTCCACGATGCTGCGCCAGCGACTCCGGCCTGCGCGCTGTCACCGATTGTGCGATCTCGAGCGGAGGGGCGGGCTTGCCTTCGAGTGTCAGCAGATTGAGATTTTTCTGAATGCGCGGGCGGATAGAGGTGTCGTGCCAGCGTGTCACTTCCTGGCGCAGGAATACCACCGCTTCATCGCGGCGGCCTTGCATCGCGGATGCCAGCGCACGCACTTCGATCGATGCGCCCAGCGCCTGGGGCAGACTGGGTTCGGCGTCTAATTTGCGATGCGTGAGTTGATCGAGGCAGAGTCTGCGGACTTCATCGGCGTTCTGCGTGGCGGCGGTGAAATTCCTCGCGCCCAGTTCGCCGCGCCCCAGCCAGGCAAGGGCTTCGATGTACTCGGGCGTCGCGCCTCTCAGCTTGCGGAACTGGCTCAGCTCTTGCCGGGCAAGACTGAAATTACCCGATATGGCTGCCTGTTCCACCTGCTGCACGAAGGCCGTGGTCTGGGCTGAAAGCAGGGTGGCGCACAGGAAGGCGGTCAGGACGCGCATCTGTTCTCAGCGTAAAACATGGGGCCTCCGCGCCAGGCGGGGAATCCGTAGCCGTGCACAAACACCATGTCGATGTCGACGGCTCGCAGTGCGATTCCTTCAGCGAGCAGGTGTGCGCCTTCATCGGCCAGCGCGGCCATGCAGCGATCCACAATCCGCGGGTTCGACATGACGCTGGGCTCGCCGCCCATGCCGAAGTTATAGAGTGCGCCGTTTACCTCTTCCACGGACGCGCCTTCGTCCACGAGGAGTTCCACCTCGCGCAGATAGCGGTCGTACATCCGCTTGGCGATGGAGCCGTTGTTCGCGACTACGGCAACTTTCTTCAGTTTTCGAGCCAGCGTGATCGATGCTGCGATCGCTTCTTTACTGGTGTCCTTGCCGCGCACAATTTCGAGCAGCCGTCCGGCTTCGTTGATGGCGACGTCTGAATTCCCCGCGTCACTGGGAATATCGGGAATCTTCATGACTGTGCGTTCGGCGAAGAATGCGTAGATCAGCGCCTTCGATTGGCTCGAATGCAGGCAGCGATTGAATAGCTCGTGCTCGACCCGGCAGCCCTCTTCGAAGGACCCGTGAAGACTGGCCTCAACGGCTTCGATGGCCGCGAGCGGTGCTTCCTGGCCACGCAGCTTTTTACTGGCAGCATCGCGTGCGGCAGCAAATAAAATGGGATCGACACCGCTGAGTTTGGCGTTGCGGTCGCGCACTTTAGTGAAAGGCTGGTCGGCGATTTCGCGCGCGAACGCAATGGCGCCGGCCAGCAGATCGCCTTCAATGATGCGGTCCGCGATACCACAGGCGAGCGCCTCCTCGGCTCCGATCGGCTCACCGAACGCGCACATCGTCAGCGCCTGCGCCACGCCGGCGAGACGCGGCAATCGCTGCGTTCCGGCGGCGCCGGGAATCAATCCTATCTTCACTTCGGGCTGCCCGACTTTCGCTCCGGGCGCGATCACGCGATAATGCCCGCCCATCGCCACCTCGAGTCCACCCCCGTAGGCTGTCCCATGCAGCGCCATCACCACCGGCTTGGGCGAATCCTCAATTCGGCGAATGATGGCCGCCAGATCGGGCAATTGCGCTTCGCCGGACGCGACCTTGCCGAACTCCTTGATATCCGCGCCCGCGATGAATGTAGTGCCGGCGCCAATCACCACAATGGCCTTCACATCGGGATCGTTCGACGCAGTTTCGATGGCACTCTCAATGCCCTCCGGAACGCCAGGGCTGAGCGCGTTGACGGGCGGATTATCGATCGTGACCACCGTGATAACGCCATCCACATTCCCATGCCGCGACAGCGTGACGAGTTCGCTCATAGTTGACATAGTATGCTGCCAAGAGTGACCGGGGCGGAGTCTCTCTTAAGGACGCTGGTGGCGAACGGCGTCGATACGTGTTTCATGAATCCGGGTACGTCGGAGATGCATTTCGTTGCCGCGCTGGATCGCGTGGACGGGCTGCGCGGCGTGCTGGGCCTGTTTGAAGGCGTGTGTTCGGGCGCGGCGGATGGCTATGCGCGCGTGACCGGCAGGCCCGCCGCCACCCTGCTGCATCTGGGGCCTGGCCTAGGCAACAGCCTCGCCAATTTCCATAATGCCCGCAAGGCTCGTTCTCCCATCGTCAGTATTGTGGGTGAGCATGCGACCGCGCATCTGAAGGTCGACGCGCCGCTGACATCCGACATCGCCACGTTTGCGCGCACGGTTTCGAACTGCGTGCGCACGGCGACGAGCGCGGACGATGTCGGCGTTGCGGCGGCGGAGACGATTGCGGCGGCGTGCCAGCCTCCGGGGCAGATTGCCATGCTGATCATCCCGGCAGATTACTCGTGGTCGGAGGTGAATGCGGGCGGGCCAGTCGTCGTACCTATGGTCGAACGTCCGAGGCGACGCATTCCTCCGGACCGTGCGATCGACAGTGCGGCGCAGCTTCTATCCCAACCAGGCACAGCCGTGCTCATCGGCGGGACTGCGGTGACTCCGCGCGCCTTGAAAGCCGCCGGACGCATTGCCGCGGCCACCGGCGTTCGTTTCATTACCGCGCGCAATGCTCCGAAGATCGCTACCGGACGGGGAGTTTTCCAGCCTCCGCAGGTGGCCTACTTTCCCGAAGGCGCGCTCCCCATGTTTGCCGATGTCAAGAATCTGATTCTGGTGGAATCCGAAAAGCCGGTGTCGTTCTTCGCGTATCCCGGCATTCCGAGTTACATGGTTCCGGACAGCTGCGCTGTGTCCACGCTGGCGGGGCGCGAACAGGATGGCACTGCCGCGCTCGAAGCTCTGGCGGACGACTGTGGTGCTTTGGCCGTGTATCCGTTTGTACAGGAACCGGATCCCGTATTTGCTCCGGAGGACTCGAGTGAACTGACTCTCGATGCGATGGGCCAAACGCTGGCTGCGTGTCTTCCGGATAACGCGTTGATCGCCGATGAAATGGTTTCTTCGAGCGGGAAGATTCTCAAATATCTCGCCGCTGCGGCACCCCATGAGTTCATGCCGGTGACGGGCGGATCGATTGGCCAGGGGCTGCCTGTGGCGTTGGGTGCGGCCATCGCCTGCCCCGACCGGAAAGTGGTTGCACTCGAAGCCGATGGCAGCGGGATGTATACTTTGCAGGCTTTGTGGACGATGGCGCGGGAAAATCTCGATGTGGTGATCGTTATCTTCGCCAATCGGCGCTACCGCATCCTCGATATCGAAATGGCGCGCACCGGGGCGAATGGTTTCGGCCGCATCGCCAACGACATGATCGATATTGGACGGCCGAATCTGGATTGGGTGAAGTTGTCGGAAGGCTGCGGGGTGGCGGCGACTCGCGCGCTGACAGCCAGGGAGTTCACGGAGCAGATTCGCGACGCGTTAGGACAGCGCGGTCCGAGGTTGGTAGAAGCGGTGTTTGCGTGACCGGGGGGTCAAAATGGCGCGGGTCCGGTGGGGCAGATTTCCGATCTGCCCTCGCTATGGACCTGTCAGCCGTCGCTTGCCCGGAAGAGAGCGGGCACCGTTGATGACACTTTGTCGCCGGTCCAGCGGGTTGGTACATACCCGCGGAGGCCGATTACCAATCGGCCGCAGGTTAACAACCTGCCGCACGTGGAGCTGGTGGTGTTGAGGCTGCAAGACAAAGTCGCCATCGTCACGGGCGCCAGCCGGGGCATCGGCCGTGCCATCGCCGAGGCCTTTGTGCGTGAGGGCGCGCGTGTTGTCATCTGTGGCCGCAAGCAGGAGGCCCTCGACGAGGTGGTGCGCGAACTGGGCCCGGCCGTGAAGGCAGTGGCGTGCCATGTGGGCCGCGCGGAACAGATTCAGCAACTCGTTAATTACACTGTCGCCGAGTTCGGACGTATCGACATCCTGGTGAACAACGCGGGCACCAACGTTGCGCAGGGTCCTTGCCTCGATATGGATGACGCGCAATTCGATAAGATGATCGAGATCAATCTGAAGAGCGCGTTTCGATTGATGAACGCGGTGGCGCCGAGCATGTGCGTGCGCGGTTCCGGGTCGATCGTTAACATCGCGTCCATTTCCGGCCTGCGCCCGCAGCATCACGGGATGCTCTACAGCATGACGAAAGCCGCCCTGATCATGATGACGCAATCCTATGCACTGGAGCTTGGTCCGCGCGGCGTGCGCGTGAATGCAATTGCGCCGGGGCTGATTCAGACAAAGCTGAGCGAATATTATTGGAAGGACGAAACGCGGCGCACGGTGCAGATCGAGCGCCAGCCGATTCGGCATCTAGGGCAGCCGGCTGAGATTGCGGAGGCGGCCGTGATGCTGGCGGGCGATGGCGCTTCGTACATGACGGGACAGACGCTGGTGGTCGACGGCGGCTTCCTGCTTTCGTCCATTTGAAGGAGACGGCATGAAATTCACCAGAACGATTTTCCTGTTAATGGCGCTGGCGGAAGCGCTTGCGGCGGCCGAGCCGATGCACTGGGTGGGGACGTGGGGTGCAGCTCCTTCGCCTCAGTTGGCGCCCGAGCAGATGCGTACCCGCAAACTCGAATTCAGCAACCAGACGGTGCGCGAGGTGGTCCACGTGAGCATCGGCGGGGACACCGTACGCGTGCGGCTTTCGAATGCATTCGGCGCGGAGGCGGTGGAGATCGGTGCGGCGCACATTGCATTGCGCAAGGCCGGCGCGGAGATCGTCAGCGGCACGGACCATGCGCTCACGTTCAGCGGACGGCCTGCGGTGCGCATTCCCGCGGGGGCCGTGGCGCTCAGCGATCCCTTGAAACTCACCGTTCCGGCGGCGGGCGATCTCGTCATCAGTATCTTCGTACCGGGAACTGCGCTGGCCGGCGGCATCCACTACCAGTCGCAGCAGACGAGTTGGATCGTGTCCGGCGATAAGACTTCCGCGGCATCGCTGGACAGCCCGGCGACGATTCAGTCATGGGTGTTTCTGACCGGCGTGGACGTGCTGGCGCCGCAATCGACCGGCACCATCGTCACCATCGGGGATTCCATCACCGACGGCGCGCGCTCCTCGATGGATGCAAATCATCGATGGCCCAACGGGCTGGCTGAACGGCTGCTTGCGCAGAAGATGCAGACGACCCGCTTCTCCGTGGTCGATATGGGCATCGGCGCGAACCGCATTCTCAACGGCGGCGGTTCGGCGGGCATCCCGGCGCTGGCGCGTTTCGACGAAGACGTGCTGGCGGAGCCGGGCGTGAAGTACGTGATTATTCTCGAAGGCATCAACGATATCGGGCACTCCGGACCACCCAGCCCGCCTTCGGAGAACGCGACCGCGGAGGACATCATCGCCGGGCTGAAGCAGATGATCGAGCGGGCGCATGAGCACGGCATCAAAGTCATCGGCGCCACGCTGACGCCGTTCGAGGGCGAGGCGCAAAGCTCGCGCCAGTACTACACACCGGAGAAGAGTAAGATACGCGATGCCGTTAATGAATGGATTCGCACGGGCAAAGCGTATGACGGCACGATCGATTTCGATAAGGCTGTGCGCAATCCGCAGAGTCCCAACAAGATGCTGCCCGCGTTCGACAGCGGTGATCAGCTGCATCCCAACGATGCGGGCTACAAGGCGATGGCCGATGCGATCGATTTGAACCTGTTCAAATGAACAGGACGCCCGCGATGCTTCTCTGTCCGGTCCGCGACTGCCATCTGCCGTTGGCCCGGGAAGGGAAGACGCGCTATTGCGCGCGCGGACATTCCTTCGATATTGCGCGTTCCGGGTATACCAATCTCTTACAACCGCAGGACCGGCGATCGAAGCGCCCCGGCGACACCGTGGCAGCTGTTGCCGCGCGGCGCAGATTGCACGACCGGGGAGTGACTGCGCCGCTTTATCGCGCCGTTGCTCAGATGGCGGCGGTAAACTCCGGCGACGCGGTTCTCGATGCGGGCTGCGGGGACGGTTTCTATCTCGGCTCACTGGCGCGCGAGACCAACTGCAACGTGCATGGCGTGGATATCTCGATCCCAGCCGTCGATGCGGCTGCACGGCGATATCCCGGAGGCGAGTGGATCGTGGCCAACGCGGATCGCTTTGTGCCCTGGGCGAAAGGCTCGTTCTCAGTGGTTCTCTCGATCACGGCACGGATGAATGAGGGCGAATTCCGTCGTGTCCTCAACCCTGACGGACGCCTTCTCGTCGCCCTTCCATCACCCGAGGACCTGATCGAACTACGCGGGGCCGGCCTGGATCGCGTGCAACGCACGATTGAGACTTTCGCGCCGGGCTTCACGCTGGTCGAGTGCGCGCGGATCACCACTGAGGCCGATCTCGATGCCGCCGCTGTCGAGGACGTTCTGCTCTCGATCTACCGTCCGCTGCGATCGGGTCCGGTCGAGGCCATGCGTCTGACCTTGAGCCTGGATCTGCTGCTGTTTAGCCGCGGGAACTATTTCCCGGCGGAAAACAAATAAAGGCGGAGACCTCAAAAAGAATGAAGCCACGCCGCTCGTTTACAACTTCTTTGCTTCTGATTGCAGCTGCGCCGTTCGCCTTCGGCCAGACCGCACACACGCCGCCCACTCCGGCGCAAATCGTCGCCAATCAAGTCGCCCGCCTGACTAAGTTGCTGACGCTCACCACGGCCCAGCAGGCTGAGGCAACCACGATCTTCACGACCGAACAGAGCGCGCTTGCCCCGATATCGGCGAGCCTGAAGACCGCCCGTACCACTCTGCAAACCGCGGTGCAAACCAACGACAGCGCGACAATAAGCGCGCAAGCGAGCACGATCGGCGTCTTGACTACGCAGGAAGTTCAGGAGCAGTCGACCGCGAACGCGGCGTTTTATGCCATCCTCACGCCCGCCCAGCAAACGATATATAACCAGAGGGGCGCCAGGGGTGGCGGAGGCGGACGCGGCGGCGGAGCGATGGGGCGGGGCCGCCGGGGCTTCTAACTGCCGCCGGGGCTTCTAACTAAAGACAACCTTGATATCTGGTACGGGTAGTACCATAATTCAATCGTTAGCTGTCTATGTCGGGAAGATCCATATTCGTGCTGGCGGTGGTTCTGGTCGCTTTCAACGACCTGCTGCCCAGTGGCCGGCAGATTGACGATATTACTTATGACGTCGCGCGTACTCCCGCCTATGTCGCCCACGAGGTTGGTTTCGACGCGGCTTCGCTTGGCTGGGATTTCAACGGAGTTCGCCAGCAGTTTCGGGACGCGCCCGCTGTGGCACAGTCTCTCTGGAGCCGGATCGATTCGGATGCCAGAGTGGTCTATGCGGATGCGCGCGCCGATGCCCGTCACGCTGCCGAGCGCCTCACGCCGCGCGGCGATGCCCGTTAATCTTTCTTCTTCGTTTTCTCGTCTTCCGGCTTCTTGAGATCCATCAGAGTGTGGAGATCGGGAATGCCCATGTTTCCGCCCAGTTTGCCGATATCGTCCATATTGATGACGCCGTTAATCAACACCACGGTCACCTCTTTGGGCTCTAAAGAGATGACGGCGATGCCGCCCAGCTGATTGCCGGGCAGGGGCTGCATATAGACCTCGGAGATTTCCTTCCCTTTTCCTTCTGTCGAATCGACAATCTTGCTCCAGGGCGGTTGGGAGAGGTAAGCGCGCAAGGGCCCCAAATCGGCCTGGTTGTATTGACCCGACCTGGCGTACTCGTATTCTCGGACGTAGATGGCCTTGAGGTTGCCTATCAGCGATTTAATCGACGCGCTTTCTTTGGGGTCGGAGCCGATAAAATTGGCCGCCATCTTCAGCATGTCGGCGTCGAGCGTGACCACGGTTTTGTCAGTGGCGTTGGCGGCCAGTGGATCCAGCGTTTTGAAATCGAAGCCCTGCTGTGCGAAGAGGGGGAAGGCGAGAGCGAAGAGAAGCGGCGTTTTGATCATGGTGTATGTCCTTGTGTGGAGCGCAGCGCGGCGCGTTCGAGCCGGGCTTGTGTCTGGAGCAATTTCGTGCGGGTAATGGAAAGAGCGATCAGCAATTCCCGACGGGCTTCCTGGGCCTGCTGTCTCCTGTGGTATACCGAGACGGCGGGAGGAATGAACGCAGCCGCGATCAGTCCCGCCGCCACGGCGAGGGCGAGCACACGACGTTGCTTCTTTACCGCAACCCTGGCCAGTACCTTGGCCGTAAAATCCGTCGACGCCGGTTCGCGGCGCAGCGCCTCCCGCAATTCGCCTTCAAGGTTCATACGGAAAACACCTCCTGCTTCTGTAACCTGCCGCGCAACAATGCGAGCGAGCGATGCAGATGGCTCTTCACGGTGCTCAAAGGCATATCCAGGATCTCCGCAATCTCCGTGGGGTCGAGGTCTTCCTGATAACGCAGGATCACGACGGCGCGGGCTTTCTCCGGCAGCTTCCCGACCAACTGGCGCAGCCGTTCGCTCAGCAGGGGGTCCGGCTGACTGGCCTGGCCCGCCGGTTCCGGGACGCTGTCGAGGCGGACTTGCGGGCGCAGATTCCGCTTACGTACTTCATCGATCGAGCGGTGGCAGATGGCGCGGCGCAGCCACCAGGTGGCATGCTCCGGGCTTTCGATGCGGGCCAGTTGCCGGTAAAGCTGCAGGAACACATCCTGCGCCAGTTCCTCCGCGCTATTGCGATCGCGCAGATAGCGAAGGGCGAGGCTGAAGACCATCGATTGGTTCTCTTCGACAATTCGGGCGAACTCGAACCCCACACAGGCTATTACGGATCAGAGGGGCCGGAGATTGCAACCAGGCTCAGCGGCCGAAAAAGTTTTCGACCAATACCTCAAAACCGGGCAATAAAGGACTGGTTAAAAGGTCGCTCGGACCGAAATCGCGGATACCCTCGGCAGTCCGGACACGCACGCGGCGCTCATTCGGATAAACCCGCCAAACCTCCAGCGTGCCACCTCTGAGGTATTCGCCAACCTTCCTCTCGGCATCGAAGGCGGACTCGGACTCCGAAATTACCTCCACCGCCAGGTCGGGGGCAAACGGAATCGGCACGTCGGCGTCGGGGAACGATTCCAGCTTGGCATTCTGAATGTACGCAACATCGGGAATCCGCGCGGTCCCCTCGCCCAAAGTAAACTGCGATTCGGAGAACACCGCGCCGGCAGAGTACCGGATCTCCCAGGAAAACAGCGCCTTCAGGATTCGGCGTTTCACCAGTTCATGCCTTGCCAATGCATTGCCCACGACGATCAGTTCTCCATCGCTCAGCTCATAATGCCGCCCATCGCGAGGCCGAGGCATTGTTATGAGGTCCGCTGGCGTGAGAGCAGTTCTGGTCGAACCCATAACTCGATTGTACGCGTCTTTGAATCGTCATGGCGGGGGGGCGAGCTCCTGTTCAACGTGCCTCCGAGAGCCTCGGCGCGGGCTCACGCCCCAGGGCGGCGCCGGCGTCCCGATCTCCGAGCTGGCGTAAAATCAGAAACCAGAGAAGATTGATGACTCTCACGATTGACCTCGCACCGGAGGGTCAGAAGCTGAAAGGAACACCTCTGTGGCTGCTCCTGCTCCTGGGTTGCGCAGTTTTCGCGCAAGGCCAATCGACTCCCGGAGCGGGGCCGATTCAGGACCTGTCGGATTCGAAAAGAGGCCGATCGTCGGGAGAAGTCCGGGACGAGCGCGGGAATCCAGTGCCCAACGCCATTGTCAAAGCTACGCCGCATGGCGTTATTCTGATGACGATTGTGCCCAACACCAGGACAGATGCGCAAGGCCGGTTCGTTCTGGCTGGTCTGCTGCCTGTCCAGACACATCTCAGTGCGGGTAAGGAGGAGGATTTCTACCCTGATGCCTGGTCGAATTTCTGGGACGACCCGGGAGCAGCAGAGGTTGAAGTGCCCGCTGGCGGAGAAGTATCTGGTCTCACGATTAAGCTGTCGCCGGCCGGACGCCTGAACGTGAGAGCGAACGATGCGATCACGGGAGAGCCGGTCGCTGCGATTACCGTACACCTCGAACGCGTTGGGTCCCCAAATCGCTCGATATCCGGCTCCAGCCTTGGCAATTCGTGGCTGATACCAACGGTGCCGGTCCGCGTGTGCGTCCAGGCCAGAGGCTTTCAGCCGGCTTGGTACGGTGCGAACGGCACAATCGAAGGATCCGAAGCGATCACCCTGTCTCCGCGTCAGATCCTCACCTTCGTAATCGCGATTAGCCCGCTGCAGTAGAAAGGCAGAAGCCATTTTCACCACCTCGCGCGTCGCCCACATGCCACGCGCCCAGGCCAGCCCGATACACTATTCCTCGGATGCCTCCCGACCCGGCTAGCGCCGCCAGCGAACAAGCCCGCATGGCTCACATGCGCCATCTGGTCGACAGTCTCCACCACCTCGAATCCAAACTGCGCGAAGGCGGCGGCCCCGAAAAAATAGACAAGCAGCATCGCGCCGGCAAACTCACCGCCCGTGAACGCATCGCGCGCCTTATAGACACCGGCGCCCACTTCCTCGAAATCGGCCTCCTCATCGCTTACGACAAATACGATGGCCAGGCACCCGCCGCGGGCGTCGTCACCGGCATCGGCAAAATCGAAGGACGTCCCGCGGTCATCGTCGCCAACGACGCCACAGTCAAGGCCGGCGCATGGTGGCCCGAGACCATCACGAAGATTCTCCGCGCCCAGGAAATCGCTATGCGCAACCGCGTGCCCATCGTCTACCTGGTAGATTCGGCGGGCGTCAACCTTCCTTATCAGGACGGCATCTTCCCCGGCCAGTACGGCGCCGGCCGTATTTTTTTCTACAATTCGCTGATGCGCCGCAAACTCCACGTTCCGCAAATCGCCGCCGTCATGGGCCCCTGCATTGCCGGGGGAGCCTACCTGCCCGCCCTCAGCGACGTCATTATCATGGTCGAAAACACCAGCTTCATGGGACTCGGCGGACCCAATCTCGTGAAGGGCGCGACCGGCCAATCCATCGACCAGGAATCGCTCGGCGGAGCCCATCTGCACAACGCGACCAGCGGCGTCGCCCACTACACCGCGAAAAATGATGAAGACAGTCTCGAAATGATCCGCGCGCGTTTCCGCCAGTTCCCAGAGCCCGCGGCAGCCCCGCCCTCCACCCCGCCTGCGCACGCGACCGAAGGTCTATACAGTGTCCTGCCCGGCGATCATCGCCTGCCCTACAACATCGAAGATGTCCTCTTCCGCATCTTCGACGCGCAGGATTTCTCTGAATTCCAGGCCGAATACGCCCCCGAAATGCTCTGCGCGAGCGCCCGCCTCAGCGGCCATCCGGTAGCCGTAATCGCCAATCGCCGCGGTTTCCTCAAGCCTCGCATCGGCGGCATTATCTACACCGAGACCGCGCGCAAAGTCGCTTACTTCGTCGAACTTGCCGAGCGCCAGGGCGTGCCCATCATTTATATTCAGGACGTGTCCGGCTTCATGGTCGGCCTCCAGGCCGAGAGCGAAGGAATCATTCGTGCAGGCGCCGAGATGGTCGAAACCATGTCCTGCGCCACTGTCCCGCGCATCGTCCTCACCATCAATCACGCCAGCGGCGCCGGCTATTACGCTATGGCGGGCCAGGGCTTCGACCCGAACTTCACTTTCAGCTGGCCCACCGCGCGTATCGGAGTTATGGAGGGCGATTCCGCCGTGCAGGCGCTCTTCTCCGTCGAAATAGAAAAGCTGAAAAAGTCCGGAGCGCCCATGCCCGACGATCTGAAGCAATCCATAGAACGCACTCGCGCCGATTACGAGCGCTGGCTGGATGCGAAGTACGCCGCCGCCCGTGGACACGCCGACGCCGTCATCGATCCCAACCAATCCCGAGAAGTGCTGACGCTGGCCCTCGAAGTCGCCATGCACCGCCCGCGCGCCACGCCGTTAGTTCTGGAGACTTTGTAAATGATCCGCATCGCCAACGGCCAGGGCTTCTGGGGAGATTGGCTCGAAGCCCCCGTGCGCCTGGTCGATCAGGGCCCCATCGATTTCCTGGTGCTCGACTACCTCGCCGAAGTTACGATGTCCATCCTGCAGAAGCAGAAGCAGGAAGACCCTCGCCTCGGCTACGCCCGCGACTTTCCGCCGCTCATCGGCCGCCTCGCAAATAAACTCAAAGAACGCGGGATCAAGGTCGTGGCCAATGCAGGAGGAGTCAACCCGGCAGCCTGCGCCCGCGCCGTTCTCGATCTCGCGCCCCACCTGAAAGTTGCCGTAGTCCACGGTGACGACGTCTTCACGCGCCTCGACGAATTCATCGCCAAAGGTTACGAAATGGCCGATATGGATACTGGCGAACCGATCTCCACCATCCGTTCCCGAATCCTCTCCGCCAATGCCTACATCGGGGCTTTCCCCCTTGCAGAGGCGCTGGATACGGGCGCCGACGTCGTCATCGCCGGCCGATCCACCGACACCGCCCTCACTCTTGCTCCCATGGTTCATAAGTTCGGATGGAAGGCTGACGATTGGAATAAACTCGCCGCCGGAACCATCGCCGGGCACATCATCGAATGCGGCGCGCAATGCTCCGGCGGCAACTGCCAGGTCGATTGGGAAACCATTCCGGACATGGCCAACATCGGCTACCCGATCATCGAAGCTGAGCCCGACGCCACCTTTACCGTCACCAAACACGCCAATGCCGGCGGCCGTGTGGACTTGAATACCGTCAAGGAACAACTGCTCTACGAGCTCGGCGACCCGCACCGTTACATCACGCCCGATTGCATCGCCGACTTCACCTCTATCCAGCTCGCCGACGCCGGATCTGATCGCGTGCATGTCACAGGCATTCGAGGAGGCCCGCGTCCCCCGACACTGAAGCTCTCCATCAGCTACACCGATGGATGGAAGGCCATTGGCACACTGGTCTATAGCTGGCCGCAAGCGCTCTCCAAAGCGCACGACGCCGATCGAATCGTACGCCGGCGGCTCACTGCGCTCGGCCTTCACTTCGACGAGATCTACACCGAATATTTCGGAGTCAATGCCTGCCATGGCCTGGCCGCCCCGCCCAATCCCGACCCGCCCGAAGTGCAGCTGCGCATCGGAGTTCGCGGGCAGGATCGCCGCGCGGTCGATCGCTTCACACGCGAACTGATCCCTCTTGTCCTCAATGGTCCGCCCGGCGCCACCGGCTTCGGCGAAGGGCGTCCCCCCGTGCGCGAGATCGTAGCCTACTGGTCGGCGCTGATCCCACGCGGGGAAATCCAAACCCAGGTCGAGGTGGTCAAATGAAAACCTGCGCCTTGCCGGGAAGAGAGGCGGGCAGATCGGAAATCTGCCCCACCAGCCACCAGGGTTTGTGGGGCAGGTTGTCAACCTGCGGCCGATTGGTAATCGGCCTCCACGGGTGGGAGGTCATTTCATGAAGGTCGCACTTTCTACCATCGCCCACACGCGCTCCGGAGATAAAGGCGACACCAGCAACATCGGAGTCATCGCGCTCAAGCCTGAACACTACGCGACCATCCTCCGCGAAGTAACTCCCGAACGAGTCAAAGCTTTCTTCGGCGATCTGGTCAAAGGCGAAGTCGAGCGCTTCGAACTGCCCAATCTCGGGGCCATCAATCTGCTGCTGCACGAAGCACTCGGAGGAGGAGGCACGGTCTCTCTCCGCATCGACGCGCAAGGCAAAACTTACGGAGCCGGCCTGCTCCGCATGGAGGTCGAACTTGTTGATTGAACAATCGCGCCACGGGAGAGTCCTGCAAATCGCGCTCAACCGTCCGGCCAAACGCAATGCCCTGAATCTCGAGCTCTGCAATGACCTGGTCCGCGCCTTCGATCAAGCCGACAACGACATCGCGACCGGCGCCATTCTGCTCACCGGCAACGGCCCGGCGTTCTGCGCCGGCATGGATCTCCACGAGGTTATCGAGGGCGATACGCTCCAGCTCACCGAACTGCATGAGCGCCTGTTCACCGTCATCAATCGACTCCGCACGCCCGTAATCGCCGCCGTACACGGCCCGGCATTAGCGGGAGGCACCGGCCTCGCCGCCAACGCCCACATCGTGATCGCCGCGCCCGACGCGCGCTTCGGACTGCCCGAGATCCGCCTCGGCCTCTGGCCCGTCCTCGTCTTCCGCGCCTGCGCCCTGGCCATGGGCGAGCGCCGAGCCACTGACCTCAGCCTTACGGGCCGCACCATCGAGGCTGACGAAGCCAGGCAATACGGGCTGGTCGCGGAAATCGCAGCCGACCCTGTGAAGCGCGCCCTGGAGATCGCCAAATCCATTGCCACGTTCAGCTCGACGGCTATCAGCGAAGGACTCAACTACGTCCACCAGATTCGCGGTCACGACTGGACTCACGCCGGAACCATCGGCCACAAAATGCGCGACCGCCTCATGCAAGGCGAAGACTTCAGAAAGGGAGCCCAGGCCTTCCTGAAACAAAAATGAAAACCATCTTCGCCGACCTGAATTCCGTGCTCGCGGATTATTCCGACCGACTCGTCGTGAAGGTCGACACGCCGATTGAGTACACGCTGGTCACGAAGTCCGCGTCACCATTCCCGCAGCACAAAGGCAACCCAATGTTCTTCGCGTCCGTGCGTGTCGGCAAGGCGTACGTGAGTTTTCACCTGATGCCGCTTTATATGTGCCCGGCTGTCGCGAAGAGCGTGACACCCGCGCTGAAGAAGCGCATGCAAGGCAAGACCTGCTTCAACTTCAAGACCAATCCGGCACCGGAACTGATCGCCGATCTGAAGAACGTGGTCGAAGCCGGTCTTCAGGAGTGGGCTTTGAAAAAGTGGCTGTGAGCACCAGACCCCGCGTCGTAGCCTTCGGCGCGTCACTGGCAGCGCTGTCTTTCCTCGACCGAGCCGCCATCAGCCAAATGGCGCCCGCCATCGCCAAAGATCTCCACCTCTCTCCGGTGCAACTGGGCCTCGTCTTCTCCGCCTTCGGACTCACCTACGCGGCCTGCGAAATCCCCAGCGGCTGGCTCTGCGACCAATTCGGCGCGCGCCGTTTGTTGACCCGCGTGGTCCTCCTCTGGTCGCTCTTCACGGCTGCTACCGGTTTGGCGTGGAACTTCCCTTCGCTCGTGGTCACGAGGCTCCTCTTCGGCGCCGGAGAATCGGGCTGCTTCCCCGGACTCGCCCGCGTCTTTCGAACCTGGCTCTCTCGCGAAGAGCGCAACTCGGCTGAAGGAATTAAAGCCGCCTCCGCACGCTGGGGAGCCGCCCTGACGCCTGCCTTGATCGTCGCCCTCTATACCTGGTTCAACTGGCGCCAGATCTTCATGCTCTTCGGAGCCGCCGGAATTCTCTGGGCAATTGTCTTCTACCGGCTCTATCGCGACGAGCCCGTCATGGAGGCCAAACCAGCCACACCGTGGACAGCCATCCTCGGATCGCGCAGCGTCTGGGCCCTCGGCATTCAGTGGTTTTGTCACTACTACGGTTTCTATTTCTACATCACCTGGCTGCCGTTATATCTCTACCAGGCGCGCGGTCTCGATCTGCGCCATGAATCGCTGGCCGCCGGACTTCCGCTGTTCTCCGCCGGCGCAGGGAGCCTGTTTGCAGGATGGGCTTTGACCGCCCTGACGCGTCGTATCGGCAGCACCGCAAGGGCGCGAAAGCTGCTTGGATACGCGGCCTACGGAGGGGCCGCAGTGCTCCTGCTGCTCTTCACCTTCGTCGCCAACGCCGGACTCGCTATTACGGTGCTGGCGCTCTCCAGCTTCGCGGCCGAATTCAGCGGCCCTATTTCCTGGACCGCGGCCATGGATATTGGCGGCGAGCGCGTCGGCACCGTCTCCGGCTTTATGAATATGCTGGGACATTGCGGAGCCGCTATCGCGCCCACTGTCACCGGCGTCCTTTTGGCCATGAGCGGCAATGCATGGAACATAGCTTTCTACTGCTCGGCGCTGATTTATGCGGCGGGCGCGGTCTGCTGGATCTTCATCGATTCAACCACCCCGCTGCCGTCATCGCATCGAGCGACGCCACCTTATATAGAGACCCGAGTGTCGGAATATTGAAACACGCTTCGTCGAACATCTCCGCGCCGGCGCCTTTCAATAACGCCATCAGCCCTATGTGGACGATTTCGGTAGCCTGCTCTCCGATCGCATGTACGCCCAGCAGCTTCATGTCCTCGCGCCGGAACAGAAGTTTCAGAAAGCCGCTGGAGTCGCCGATAATCCGTCCGCGCGCGCTGGAAAAATAGGGCCCGCGCCCCACCACGTATTCGATTCCGGCGCGCTTGAGCGCCTCTTCTGTCTCGCCCGCCATACTCACTTCGGGAATGGTGTAGACGCCGGTGGGAAGCAGGCCCGAAGCGCGCGGCGTCAGGTCCACCCCCAACGCATGCCGCACTGCGCGGCGCGCTTGTTCCATGCTGGTCGACGCCAGGGCGGGGAAGCCGATCACATCTCCGGCGGCGCAGATATGCGGCACGCTCGTCCGGTAATACTCGTCGACCGCTATGACGCCGTGCTCTCCGGCGGTCACTCCCGCCGCGCTTAGATTCAGCTTCGCCACATCGCTTTTCCGGCCCGCTGCCACCAGCACCGCATCCACGCTGAGCGCCGCGCCCGATGCCAGATTCAATGCCACCTGGCCGCTGCCGTCGACCTTGCAGACGCGCACCTGCTCTTTCCAATGGAAAATAATTCCATTGCGCTTCATGGCATCGGTCAGTGAAGCGGCGAGTTCCACATCCAGAAATGAGAGCAGCTTGTCGCGGCCGTCGATGAGATGGACCTCCGTGCCCAGTGCCGCGAACGTGCATGCGTATTCGCTGCCCACCACGCCCGCGCCGATCACCGCCAACTTGTGAGGCAGGCGGTTCAGGCCGAGGATGGTATCGGAATCGTAGACTTCCGGGTGGTCGAACGGAAACGTCTCGGGACGCACCGGAGCCGACCCGATGGCGATCAGGATGCATTGTCCCCGCAGCAAAATGTTTCCCGGCTGCACACGCACGGTATGCGCATCCTCAAACGACGCGGTGCCGCAATAAACGTTGGTGTGCATGGCGGCCATTCTTTGGGACAACAGCTGGTTGAGTCCCGCCTTCACATTCCGCTCATGCCGGAGGAAGTCGGTGACGGACGCTTCTCTGCGCAGCGACAGGTCGACGCCATAAAGGTTGCGCGTGCGCATTCCCGAAAGCGCAAGGGCGGTTTCACGAAGAGTCTTGCTGGGAACGGTGCCTGTGTTCGCGCCTGCGCCGCCCAATTCGCTGTGGTCGTCGACGATCACCACCGTCTTCCCGAAAGCCGACGCGGTGGTCGCGCCGACAATCCCCGCCGGGCCCCCTCCGATAACGACGAGATCGAAGTCCATAGGGTTAATTTTAGCGGGCGGTTTCTGGTACGATACCGGGCAGATGCCTATCTACGAATACCGATGCCATCGCTGCGCCAACGAATTCGAACTGCTACTGCTTCCGGCATCGCCGGCTCCGGCCTGCCCCTCTTGCGAGAGCCCGGAGATCGAACAGCTGCTGTCCGGATTTGCCGTGAGCTCCGAAGGTATCCGCGAAAATCATCTGCAGAAAGCCCGCCGCAAACATGCCACCAGCACACAGGTGCGGGACGAGAAAGTGGCCGAGCGCGAGTACTTCGAGAAGGAACACAAGGAACACAGCGAGGGGGGCTAATCGGTGCGGCAGCCTGCAAGCCAACGCTCCAGCGACGGGTCGTTAAAGTCAGCGATGTGAAGCGACACCCCCGGCAATTCGTCGTGAGTGGTGCCGATCCCCACTACGCGCATGCCCGCGGCGAGTCCGGCCTGCACTCCGGTAGCGGAATCTTCAAACACCACGCAGAATTCCGGGGCGATCCCCAACAGATCCGAAGCTCGCAGATAAACCTCCGGATGCGGTTTGCCGTTCTCAACCTGATGTCCATCGACGACCACGCGGAAGTACTGGCTGAGTCCGGCCTCGCGCAGCACGAATTCCACATTGGCGGGTTCGGCGTTGGTCCCGAGCGCCGTCGGCATGCCCCGGTGACGATGGAGAAAAGCCCTGAGCCCAGGCACCAGCGTAGCCTCCATGCGCGGCTTCAGCATCTCCCGGTATAACGCTTCTTTGGCCGCGCCGTGCGCGAAAACTTCTTCGGCGCTGAGATGCTCGCCGAAAAAGTCGCGCACGATTTCGTCGTTGCGCTTGCCATACATCCGCTGTTGCATGGCTTCCGTGGTGGGGATGCCGTGGCGCGCGTTGTATTCCGCCCATGCGATGCGGTGCAGGGGATTCGAATCGACGATTACTCCATCCATGTCGAAGATTAAGGCGCGAATCTCAGCCACGCGGCGGCCCTTTTGGGTCACCCGCGGACGCTAATTCACCTTCGAGCCACGCCAGATAGTTGGGCGAACCGGCTACTACCGGTAGCGCCAATACTTCCGGGAGTTCGTAAGAGTGAGCCGATTCAAGCAGAGCGCGCAGTGGCTCGAATAAGTCGCGGGAGGTTTTTATAACCAGGAGATATTCACCCGAATCTTCGACTTTACCTTTCCACCGATAAAAGCTGCGAATCTGCATAATTACGTTTACACACGCGGCCAGACGCGCTTCGACTAACTGCCGCGCGATACGCTCAGCCTCATCCGCCGAGCCGCATGTACTTAGAACAACGATGTTATTTGTCATCGATTGGAATTCAATGTTACTATTGTCTCGCGAAGCTTCAATTATTATGAGAATCTCTGCCGTAAAAGCCGCTTATGCGATCATCGTACTCTGCGGTGTGATCTACGCCTTCGTCGTGCTGCGCGGACCGAACGGCATCCCTGGATTGATGGAACGCCGGCGCGAAGTGCGCGAGTACGAGCAGGTGAATCAGCAACTGCATCGCGAGATTGAAGAGAAGCAGCAGCGCATCGATCGGCTGCGCGAGAACCCGACCGAGCAGGAGTTCGAAATCCGCCAGCGGCTCAAGTTCGCCAAGCCGGGCGAGAAGATCTACATTATCGACGATAAAGCCAAATAGCGGCTATTTCGGGTACCACTCGCGAAGCCGCACTTCGATACCGGTACCGGCCAATCCCGCCTTGAACGCATTCAGATCCGACCCGCGATAGTGATAGGGATAGACGATGGCGGGGTGGAACGCCTTCACGGCGGCGGCCGCTTCTTCGGGCGTCATGGTGTAGGGCAGGTTCATGCAGACGAAGGCCACGTCGATGTTCTTAAGTGCCAGCACTTCGGGGATCCCTTCGGTATCGCCGGAGAAGTAGAATCGCTTCCCGCCGTAGGCCAGCACATAGCCGTTGCCGCGGCCTTTATCGTGAAAGAACTTGCCCGCCGAAGGCCCGCGCGTGAGGTTGTAGGCGGGGATGGCCGTGATGGTCCAGTCGCCCCACTTCTTCGTCTCGCCGTTGGCGATTACCGTATCGACGTGGATCTGGTCGGCGACCGCCTTGGGAGCGAAGATCACCGTGCCGGGCTTCTTGATCTTATCGATCATGGGCTGTGCCATATGGTCGCCGTGTATGTCTGTAATGAGGATCAGGTCGGCGGCCGGGCGGCCATCGAAGCTGCCCTGCGCGGGATCGATATAGATGTTCTTGCCCCCGGCCTGCAAGAGTACGGCGGCGTGCATGATGGGCGTAATCTTCACCGGACCGGCGGTCGTATCGAAGGTGTCCGATTGAGCGAACGCGGCGGAAACCGCAAGCAGCAGAGCGAATAGCAGGTTGCGCATATGCAGGCTATTCTATCGGACGCCCGCGCGCTCACACCAGATGAACGTTGTGCTCGATGGTTTCGATCACGTCGTCGAGGCGGCCGGCCAGTACCTGCTTAGCCAGGCTGAGCGTATAGCCCGTCGCTGTGTGAAGCGGCACATGCGCCGGCAGCGAAAGCGCGAGTGGGTCGACGACGGCATCCACCACGACCGGCCCATCCTTATAAGCCAGAGCCTCTCGAAGAGCCTCTTTCACGACGCCAGGCTCTTCCAGCCGAATGCCTTTGGCGCCCATCGCCTCCGCCACGCGGGCGAAATTCGGATTTCTGAATTTGGTTCCAAAGGGAACCAGTCCCGCTTCCTGCTGCTCGATGTGGACGAAATCGAGGGATTCGTTATTGAGGATGATTTGCACGACAGGAGCTTTGCGCTCGACCTGCGTCATCAGGTCGCCAAGCGCGAGCATGCTGAATCCCCCATCGCCGCATAGCGCGATAGTCTGCCGGCCTGGGAATGCCAGTTGGGCGCCAAACGCATAGGGCGCGGCGTTGGCCATGGACGCCCAGGAGAACGAGCCGAAGATTCTGCGATCCCGCCCGCCCCGCAGGTGTCTCGCTCCCCACATACACGCGGTGCCGGTATCGATGAAAAACATCGCATCGGGCGCGGCCACATCGCTTAGGGTCGCCGCGAGGAATTCGGGACGGATCGGCTTGAGGCCCGGCCCCTTATCGACATAGTGCTGCAGGAGCCCATGAAAGCGGTCCGTCTGTTTCAGGTACTTCTCGAGGAAGTGACGGGCCGTCCTTTGAGCCAGAGCTCGGAGCAGAAGGTTGACAGTCTCTTTAACGTCGGCCACCAGCGCGAGGTCAAGCGCGGTGCGCCGGCCAAGGTGTGTCGCGTTGATGTCGATCTGCACCTTCTTCACACTGTCGCCGGGCAGAAACTCGGAGAAAGGAAAATCCGTGCCCAGCAACAGCACCAGATCCGCGTCGTGCATGGCGTTGTAAGCGCCGCCGTACCCAAGCAGGCCGGTCATGCCGACGGCGAACGGATTGTCGTGTTCAAGCCACTGTTTGCCCCGAAACGAATAACCGACCGGCGCGTTCAGTCTGCTCGCCAACTCGACGACCTCGTCATGCGCGTGACGGCAGCCCTCGCCGCCGAAAATCGTCACGTTCCTTGCCGCATCGATCAGGGAGATGAGGTTGTGGAGATCGGCGTCGCCGGGACGAAGCACCGGCTGCGCGGGAATGGCGACCGGGCGGAATTCGGAGGGCGCGGCGGAGGCTGCCACGTCGCCGGGGAGCGAGATCACCGTCGGACCCTTATCTATGACGGCGGTCATGATGGCGGTCCCGATCACAGCTCTGGCCTGCTGCGGATTGACGATGCGTCCGATATAGAGGGCGGCCGCCTGGAAGGCCTGGTATGGATTCATCTCTTCGAGCGCCGAGGTGTCGATAAGCGCGGTCTCGACATCGCCGGCGATGGCAATGACGGGCGCTCGCTCTTTCAACGCGTCCATCAGGCCGTTGAAGAGATGCGCAGTCCCCGGTCCGGCAGTGCCGCACACGGCTACCGGATTTTCCAAAAGGTAGCTGTCAGCGACGGCCGCAAAGGCGCCGTATTCCTCATGACGCACGTGTATGAACTCGACCTTCCCGTTTCGGCGTAGCGCATCGATCACGGGATTGAGGGCGTCGCCGACAATCCCATAGCAGCGTTTCACGCCCGCACCCTCCAGCATTTCCCACAACAAGTCGGCTACGTTTCGCGACATAAGTCACCTCCCGATTTAGTGAACACGATCAAACGCCGCACGCGGTTCAGTGCGTCTCCTCGGCGCGACGAGTGTAATTCCGTTCACACAGTGCTGCCGGCCGGGTTGCGTCAGCGGTATTCACGCAGAGTCTCTGCCGCGAGATTGCACTTGTGGTGCCAACTCGCTCGACGCCTCTTTTCAACTCGGCACACAGGTCGCGATGCGGGTTTCGACACGCTTTTGTAACGTACGGCGTGCCCAAATGCCGACCACCTGTCGGACCACGTTGCGCATCATTAATCCCGGCTTCCGTCTCGATTTGTTTGCCGCATTGCGGGGATAATAGATAGTGCAAATGGACCGCGGAATGCGTAATTGGCAGAGCGTCATTGCAGAGGAAAAGGTTTCGGTCGCTTCAATGAATACCGCTCCATTTCGAGTTGAAGAGGATTCTTTGGGAAGCGTGGAAGTCCCGGCGGACCACTTGTGGGGCGCGCAGACGGAGAGGTCCCGGCGAAATTTCCCGATCGGGGTCGACCGTTATCGCTGGGGCCGGCCGGTGATTCGCGCTCTCGGCATTCTTAAGAAATGTGCCGCGCTGGCCAATGGTGAACTCGGGCAACTGTCGCGCAACAAGGTGGATGTGATTGTCCGTGCCGCGCAGGATGTGATCGACGGAGAGCTCGACAGCGAGTTTCCCCTGGTGGTTTTCCAGACCGGATCGGGCACTCAGACCAATATGAATGCCAATGAGGTGATTGCCAATCGCGCGATCCAGCTTACGGGCGGAGTTATCGGCTCGAAGGTGCCCATCCATCCCAACGACGATGTGAATCATAGCCAGTCGTCAAACGACACCTTCCCAACTGTAATGCACATTGCGACGGTGGAGGAACTGGAGAATACTCTTGTTCCCGCCATACGCGAAGTGCGCGATACGCTGGACGCCAAATCCCAGGCGTTCTCGCACATCGTCATGATGGGACGGACTCACCTGCAGGACGCCACGCCTCTGACGTTGGGTCAAGTGATTTCAGGTTGGGTCGGGCAGCTCGATCAGGCGCTCGACACTATCCATGCGAGCCTGCCGGGCGTCTATGCGCTCGCGATTGGCGGAACGGCCGTCGGCACGGGGCTGAATGCGGATCCTTGTTTTGCCGAGGCGGCGGCGCGTGAGATCGCCGCGGAGACGGGCAAACTGTTTATCTCCGCACCCAACAAATTCGCGGCCCTTTCCGCGCATGACGCCATGGTGAACGTGAGCGCCGCTCTGCGCACGCTCGCCGGGGCGCTCATGAAGATCGCCAACGACGTTCGCTGGTACGCGTGCGGACCGCGGGCCGGATTGGCCGAATTGCGGATTCCGTCAAACGAGCCGGGGTCGTCCATCATGCCAGGCAAGATCAACCCGACCCAGTGCGAGGCGCTGACGATGGTTGCGGCAGAAGTATTCGGCAACGATCACGCTGTCGCATTTTCCGGTTCGCAGGGAAATTTCCAGTTGAATGTGTACAAGCCGATAATCCTGCACAACGTCCTGCAGTCGATTCAGTTGCTCGCTGAGGGCGCGCGCTCGTTTAACGATCGCTGCGCGAAAGGCATCGAGCCGAATGAGAAACGCATCCGCATGCATCTCGATAACTCATTGATGTTGGTGACGGCTCTGAATCCACATATTGGCTACGAGAAAGCGGCGGAGATTTCGATTAAAGCGTACCGCGAGGATCTCACGCTTCGCGAGGCTGCTCTGGCACTGGGGTATGTGACCGGCAAGCAGTTCGACGAATGGGTCCGGCCGGAGGATATGACGCATCCTCTCGAACCCGGGAAGGTTGGTTCGTAATGCTGCCATCGGCCCAGTATCTGAGCCCTACCAACATTTTTGCTCCGATCTCTACTCCTGCCGACACAATTTTCGGGCTTTCCATGTTTGTGCTGGCTGTAACCGGCGCCATCTTCCTGGTTGTCTTCAGCCTGCTCGTCTATGCAGCCGTCAAATTCAGACTGCGGCCGGGCGACGACTCGCGTGAGCCTGCGCAGATTTATGGGAGCGCGCAAGTTGAGCTGGCGTGGACTGTAATTCCCGTTCTTATTGTGGTGGTTTTGTTTCTCGCGGCTGCGCGCGTAATCGCCAGTATTCAAAATGCGGTTCCGCCGCAGGGTGCGATTCATGTCACCGTGATCGGGCATCAGTATTGGTGGGAATATCGCTACCCGGACCTGAAGGTCGTCACTGCCAATGAGCTGCACGTTCCAGTCAGCGATCCGGCCCATCCCACGCCGACTTTTCTGACACTGCTTTCCGCCGATACCGATCACAGCTTCTGGGTGCCTCGGCTCGCAGGCAAGACCGACCTGATCCCCAACCATCCGAATCACATGTGGATCGATCCGCATCAGACGGGGCTTTACCTGGGGCAGTGCTCACAGTATTGCGGGGTGCAGCACGCCATGATGCTGCTGCGCGTCTACGTCGACACGCGCGCCGATTTCGACAAGTGGGTAGCGCAGCAGAGTCAGACGGCCGCGGTAAATGAGGCGGCTTCCGAGGGGCGGCGTATCTTCGAAGCAACCGCCTGCGTCAACTGCCACACCGTGGCGGGAACCGTGGCGCAGGGCAGATTCGGCCCGGACCTGACCCATCTGATGAGCCGCGACACCATCGCTTCCGGCGCAACGCGCAATATGCACGAGAAACTGCGCGCGTGGATACGCGATCCGAATGTTCTGAAACCCGGATGCCTGATGCCCGCAATGGGGCTGAGCGATCCGCAAATCGATGCCGTTACTTCGTATATGGAGACGCTGCGCTGATGTCGACCGGATCGATCGCCTGGGACGCTACCGCTGGAACCACGCGTAAACCACTGGTGGAAACGCTGCACGATTGGGTGACTACGGTCGACCATAAGCGGTTGGGCATTATGTACGTGCTTTTCGCGCTGCTCTTTCTGGTGATCGGCGGCGTGGAAGCGATCATTATGCGGATCCAGCTGATGCGTCCGCTGAACAACTTCGTCTCACCCCAAGTTTTCAATCGCATGTTCACGATGCACGGCACGACCATGATCTTCTTCGTCGCCATGCCGCTGGTGTTCGGATTTGCCAACTACCTGGTTCCTATCATGATCGGCTCGCGCGACATGGCGTTCCCGCGCCTGAACGCGTTCAGTTTCTGGATGACGGCGCTGGGCGGTCTGCTCCTCTACTCCAGTTTCATCGGCGGCGATGGTTTGTATGGCGCGGGCAACGCACCCGATGTGGGGTGGTTCGCGTACGCTCCGCTGACTTCGCAAACCTTCTCGCCGGGACACAGCACCGATTTCTGGACCCTGGCGCTGCTGGTCTCCGGTGTCGGCAGCATCGGGACCGCCATCAACCTGGTAACCACCATCCTTTGCATGCGCTGTCCGGGAATGACGCTCGGCAGAATGCCGTTGTTCGCGTGGTTGAACTTCGTGATGGGAGGCCTGGTGATTCTGGCCGTCAGCCCGCTCACAGCCGCGCAGCTCATGCTGATGGTCGACCGCTACATGGGTGGACACTTCTTCGATACGCAGGCAGGCGGCTCGGCCGTGATGTGGATGCACTTCTTCTGGGTGTTCGGACATCCGGAGGTCTACGTTCTGGTGATTCCCGCGTTCGGCATCGCGTCCGAAGTGATTCCGGTCTTCTCCCGCAAGGCGATTTTCGGTTACCCGGTTATGGTGGGCGCAACCGTAGCTATCGGGTTCATCAGCATGAGCGTGTGGGCGCACCATATGTTCACGGTGGGGATGACGTCCGGCGCCAACACTTTTTTCGTCATGACGACCATGGCGATCGCCGTCCCCACGGGCATCAAGATATTCAACTGGCTGGGCACCATGTGGGGCGGAAAGATTCATTTCAGGGTGCCGATGATGTTCTGCATCGCGTTTCTGTTTCAATTCCTCATCGCCGGGCTGACCGGCGTGATGCTGGCCGCGGCTCCGTTCGACTGGCAGTTGACCGCGTCGTATTTTGTGATCGCGCACTTTCACTATGTGATCGTCGGTGGTATCTTGTTCACGCTGTTTGCAGGCTTCTACTACTGGTTCCCGAAAGTGACCGGGAGAATGTACCACGAGCGGCTGGGGCAACTTCATTTCTGGCTCTTCTTTATCGGATTTCATCTCACGTTCGATCTCATGCATGTACCAGGCATTCTCGGCATGCCGCGCCGAATCTATACGTACGAACCGGGGCGCGGCTGGGAGATCTGGAATGTGCTGGTCAGCGTGGGAACCCTCTTTCAGGCCGCGGGAATATTGGTTTTCGCCGCCAATCTGATCTGGTCGTACTTTCGCGGTGCGGTGGCCGGTAACGATCCATGGGATGCGTGGACGCTCGAATGGACCACCAGTTCGCCGCCGCCGGCGTACAATTTCGACACTATTCCGGAAGTCCACAGCAGGCGTCCGCTGTGGGACCTGAAACATCCCGAAGATCCCGATTGGAAGTACGAATGAGGAAGAGGATTTCATGAGCACAGTGTCATTCGCGGCACCGGTCCCGACTCCCCAGTGGCGTCTTCCTTCGAAGGGCCAGGTGGGGATGTATTGCCTGATCACCGCCGAGTTGGCGATCTTCACGATCTTCGTTGTCGCGTACCTGTTTTATATCGGTAAGAGTCTTTCGGGACCGCAGCCGCGGACCGTCCTTTCACCTCCCATCTTCTTTACTATTTGCCTACTCTCGAGCAGCATTACGATTCACTTTGCGGTGAAGTTTCTGCAGGCGGGAAAAACCCGGAGCTTCGCGTTGTGGTGGCTTCTCACCATTGTTCTAGGCGCCCTCTTTCTGGGTGGAACGGCGCGGGAGTGGCATCACCTGATCTACGACGAGGGGCTGACGATTCAGACCAATCTCTTCGGCACCACCTATTACTCGCTGGTCGGACTTCACGCTTTTCACGTAACGGCCGGCCTTCTCGGCTTATCGTCGGTCGCTATCTTCAGCGCGCTGGGGTTCGTCAGACAGGAGCACGCCGAGCGGCTGGAAGTACTGTCGTTGTACTGGCATTTCGTCGACGCAGTCTGGGTGGTGGTTTTCACCGTGGTCTACATCATCGGGCGATAGGAACGTTGTATGGAAAACCAATCGAACGCGGGCACGACGGAAACGACAACGAGAACAGTAAGTATGCCTGCGCCGACGGCATGGCCGATAGTGCTCGCCTTCGGCCTGACAACCATGGCGGCGGGGATGGTGACAGGCGTGTCCGTAACAGTGCTGGGGGCTATTCTGGCAATTGCGGGCATAGTCGGCTGGTTCCGCGCGGTTTTGCCGCATGAAGCGCACGAATCGTTGCCAGTTGTGCCCGAGGCCGGAGCAATCGCGACAACACGCCGCGAAGTCAATCGCATCGAAATTGCGCCGGAGCTGGTTCGTGCGTGGCTGCCCATCGAGATCTATCCCGTTTCGGCGGGCGTTAAAGGAGGGCTGGCCGGCAGCTTTGCCATGGCCCTGCTGGCGATGACTTACGGTCTGGTGAGCCGGACCAGTATCTGGTATCCGATCAATCTGCTGGTGGCGGGATTCTTTCCGCAAGCCGTGAACGCGAGCACCGCGCGGCTCGCCGCGTTCGATCTTAATGCCTTGCTGCTTGCCATTCCACTTCACCTGATCATGTCGCTGATGGTGGGTTTGCTGTACGGCGCCATGCTCCCGATGTTGCCGCGAAGTCCCATTCTGCTGGGAGGTTTCGTCGCGCCCGTATTGTGGTCCGGTTTGATTTACGGAGTTCTCGACATCGTGAACCCTGTTCTTAATCACAGGATCAACTGGTTGTGGTTTGTGATTTCCCAGTTCGGCTTCGGCCTCGTCGCCGGCATCGTGGTGTCCCGGCAGGAGCGCGTATACACGGGGCAAGCGGTTCCGTTTATGGTGCGGGCAGGCATGGAGGCGTCGGGATTGAGAGACGCACCGCGCGATGGGGACGAACACCGATGAACCTTCGATGCGTTATAGCGGCTGTATCGATGCTCGCGCTCGGCGCCTGCGAAATTCCCGAGGCTGCCCACGTCGAATCTCCCGTGACGCGTCCGGACCAGATACTCGACTTCAGCCTGCTGTACGCGGAGAATTGCGCCGGGTGCCACGGCAGGGACGGCAAAGGTGGACTGGCGCTGGCGTTGAGCGACCCGGTGTACCTCGCGATTGCCGACGATGCGGTAATTCGCACGGTAACAGCCAAGGGAGTCGCGGGGACCACGATGCCCGCCTTCGCACAGAGCTCAGGCGGTGCGCTGACGGATCGGCAAATCGAGACTCTCGTGAGCGGGATTCGAACGCATTGGGCCAGGCCGGATGCTCTGGGTGGCGCGACCGCTCCGCCCTATGCGGCAGATAGTCCCGGCGATGCGGCGCGCGGCGCGATTGTTTATGGAACGTGGTGCTCGTCGTGCCACGGGCCAAATGGTCGCGGGGGCGGACGGGCGGGCTCCATTGTGGACCCTTCGTATCTGGCGCTGGTAAGCGAGCAAGGTCTTCGTACCACGGTAATCGCCGGGCGTCGCGATCTGGGCTCGCCCGATTGGCGCGACGATGTTCCAGGAAAGCCGATGTCGGCGGAGAATGTTGCGGACGTTGTGGCGTGGCTCACCGCGCAACGGGTTCGCGGCGAGTAGGAGAAAAGTCTATGAATTCAGCTGAGGCACCTTCGAGGCGTGGACTGTTGTTGAAGGCCGGGCTGCTCTTCAATGGAGTTGCCGGGGTAATTCTGGGAGTGCCCATCGTGCGCTATCTTCTTTCTCCTTTAATGAGCGGGAAAAGCGCGGATTCGGAGTCGTGGCTTTCGCTGGGTTCGCTCGATCGGTTTCCCGCCGGCGAGACGAGGCTTGCCGACTATCGAAATCCGGTCGAGTATCCGAACGATGGCCAGACCGCGAATATACCCTGCTGGGTGCGCCATCTCGAAGGCGAAAAATTCCAGGTGTTCGCCATAAACTGCGCCCATCTGGGATGCCCCGTGCGCTGGTTTTCGCAGTCCGGCTTATTCATGTGCCCGTGCCATGGCGGCGCCTACTACGAGGATGGCTCGCGCGCCTCCGGGCCTCCCGAGCGCGGACTGTTCGAGTACGCCTATAAAGTCGAAAACGGAAATCTGCTCATTAAGGCTGGCCGGATGCCCACCACAGGCAGTCCCAATGCGAGGTTGGTATCGATCGGGAAATCGCCATGCGCCTGACTCCGCCTGGCCTTATGGAGCGCATGGGCGCGTGGTTCGACCGGCGTCTGCAACTAGCCGCGCCGGTGCGCGAAGCCCTGGAGCATCCCGTACCGCGCGAATCGGCTAGTTGGTTTTACGTCTTCGGGAGCGCCGCACTTACCGTTTTCATGCTCCAGCTGGTTACGGGCATTCTGCTCGCGCTGATCTATGAGCCCTCCGCCGGGGGAGCGTGGAACAGTCTGCAGGTGCTGAATCATCGCATCCCTCTGGGCTGGTTTATTCGCGCGCTTCATGGATGGGGATCGAACTTCATGGTGGCCATTGTCCTGATCCACATGGTGCAGGTTTTTCTTTTTGGCGCCTTTAAATTTCCGCGCGAACTTACCTGGCTTATTGGAGTGCTTCTTCTGCTGCTCACGCTGGGGATGGCCTTCACAGGACAAGTGCTGCGATTCGATCAGGACGCCTATTGGGGTTTGGGCATCGGAGCCTCCATCTCGAGCCGCATCCCCGTGCTTGGGCCGTGGATTGTACAGCTTTTGCTGGGCGGTCCAATCATCGCCGGCGCCACACTCTCGCGTTTTTTCGCGCTGCACGTATTTGTGATACCGGGATCGCTGATGGCGTTTATCGGCATCCACCTGCTGCTGGTACTGAAGCTCGGAATCAACGAGTGGCCGATGCCCGGACGTATCGTGCGCCGCGCGACCTACATGCAGGAATATCACGAACTGACGAAGAAGGACGGTGTGCCGTTTGTCCCAGGGGCTATCGCGAAGGACCTGATTTTCTCCGGCTTCGTTCTCCTCGCTCTCGCCGCCTGCGCGCTGTTGTTCGGTCCATTCGGACCCAGCGGCCAGCCAGACCCGACGATCATCCAGACCGTCCCGAAGCCGGATTACTTTTTCCTGTGGCTCTACGCCGTGTTGTCTCTGCTGCCGCCGTCGCTCGAGACTCCGGCATTGCTGATCGGACCGGTAATCGCGCTTGCCGTGCTTTTCGGTCTGCCGTTTATGGCGGGCGAAGGGGAAAAGAGTTGGCAGCGCCGGCCTATCGCTGTGTTGACGATCCTGCTGCTGGCCGTCGGCTTGGGGACCTTCACGCATCTTGCCGGCATAGCGCCCTGGAGTCCGGTGATGAACGCGTGGAGCAAAGATCCAATTCCCGCCGAGTACCTGAAAGAGCGCAGCGCCATGGAGCGCCAGGGAGCTTTGGTGTTTCAGGCCATGCAATGCCATAATTGCCACGCTCTCGGCGGGGAAGGCGGCGAGCGCGGGCCGGCGCTGGACCGTGTAGCGCTGCAGCTTACGTACGACCAGTTGGTCAGGCAGGTGATTCAGGGCGGCGGCAACATGCCGGCTTACGGAAAAAATCTGAACCCCGCTGAGACTGCGGCGCTGGTTGCTTTCCTCGAGACACTGCATCCCGCCAATCAACCTGCGGCGCGGGATGCATCGCGAGCCAGCCAGTAGGCCTCAAATGCATCACGTCTTGCATCCGGTCCCGATTACGTTGCTGCTGCTCGGAACGGCGATGGTTTATGTACGAGGCTGGATTCGCATCCGACGTTCTCTTCCGAATCCGATCCCCGTTTCGCGCCTTGCCGCGTTTCTCGGCGGACTGGCGCTGATATGGATCGCCATGGCGTCCCCGCTCGCCAGTCTGGACGACGCGCTGCTCATCGCTCATATGCTGCAGCATCTGCTGATCATGACCGTGGCAGCCCCGCTGCTTCTGCTGGGAGCGCGGCGGCTGGTTGGCGGCGGTTTGTGGTTTCACCCGGCGATCTGCTGGCTGGCGGGGACAATTGTCGTGCTGGTCTGGCACATCCCGGAAGTTTTCGAGCGCGGGATGAGCTCGGAGGTCTGGCATGCGAGTGAGCAAGGGTCTTTCCTGGCAGCGGGGCTATTATTCTGGTGGCCGATCGTGCAGCCGTGGCCGGGCGTCGCCAGATTGCCGCGATGGTCGGCGCCGCTCTATCTGTTTCTCGCCACGCTGCCGTGCGATGCGCTCTCCGCATTTCTGACGTTCTGCGACCGGGTCGTCTATCCGTCCTATATGTCCGCACACCGGATCTTCGGTCTCTCCGCGCTGCAGGACCAGCAATGGGCCGGCACACTGATGTGGGTATGGGTGACCTTCGCTTATCTCGCTCCAGCCGCGTCCATCACGATGCGGCTGCTCTCGCCGCGCTTGGACGTGACCGTCCGGAGATCGGGACGGGCTCAGGAAGCAGGACTTTTTGACCTCCGGTAGTCTGCCATGCGGGATTTTCCGGAGTTGACGAAGCCGCGGATTACCGCATTGGTCCTGGTCTGTACAGCCGTGGGATATTTGTTCGGCCCGCGCGCGCCGCTGGTTCTGTCCGCGCTTATAAATGTTCTGATCGGGACGGCGCTCATGGCTTCGGGAACCTCGGCCCTTAATCAATGGCATGAGGCGGATTGCGATGCCAGAGTGCGCAGGACATGCGCGCGGCCAATCCCCTCCGGTCGTATAGAGCGCGCACGGATTCATTTTCGGAGTGGCATTGTCCGCAGCCGGTCTCGCCGATTATGGTACGGAACAAATGCGCTGGCGGCGTGGCTCGGTTTGTCGACGATGCTGGCTTATATGCTTGTCTACACTCCGATGAAGCGGCGCTCCAGCGCTTGCACTACAGTGGGAGCTGCACCGGGTGCGATGCCGCCACGAATCGGTTACGCTGTCTCGCACGGAAGCCTCGACGCCTCGGCCTTTACGTTGTTTTGCATTCTGTTTGTCTGGCAGTTTCCTCACTTCTACGCGATCGCGTGGATGTACCGCGAAGATTATGCGCGGAGCGGAATCCGTATGCTGCCTGTCGTCGAACCGGACGGCGAGTCGACCGCCCGGCGCATTGTGGCGCGCTCGATCCTGCTGATTCCGGTCAGCCTCTTGCCGCGTATTCCAGGCATGACGGGATCTCTCTACGCTGGCGCAGCCGTTGTGGCGGGCGCGGGACTGCTCTGGTTGGGAGTGCGTCCTGGTAGAGAGCGATACTGCATCAACGCCCGCCGGGTGCTGCTTGCGTCGGTGTGTTATCTGCCGGTGCTGTTGGCCGCGATGGTCCTCGATAGCCTGTAACGGAACCGATGCTAATATTATGAAAGCGGCGTTTTGATTCCTCGACAAGTTGCTCTCAATTCAAGCCACCCTAGCTCAGTTGGTAGAGCGGCTGATTCGTAATCAGCAGGTCGCCGGTTCGATCCCGGCGGGTGGCTCCAGTTTTTCAATCAGTTAGCGTTTGCCCTCCCTCAAAGTTAGATTCAACTGGATTCAATTCGGAGGCTGTCCTGAATCCAAGGGTGCCTTCTTCAGCAGATGGTCGAGCGATTCGACCGCCACGCGCACACTCTCCGGCACGGACTTGATGTAATGCTCCAGTGTGGTTGCGGAGGAACCGTGGCGCAGGTGTGCCTGCACGTCTTTCACGGTCGTGAGCTGCGCCATGTAGGTGGAGCAGGTGCGCCGGAGCATTTGGTGCGTTACTCCCTTGATCTCCGCTTTCTTGCCCGCCTCCTTTAGTACGCGGAACAGGAAATTGTTCGTGTTGATGGCAGTTCCACGTGCCGACGGAAAGATGAAGCAGTCGGGCGGGACGCTCTCGCTGGTTGACCGCCAGAATTCGAGCTCCTTTTCGATTGAGACCGGGAGCCATACCGCGCGTCACTGCCCTCGGTCTTGGTTTCGACCTCGATACCATCGACAATCGCCGTATCGATGCGCAGGCTGTTGCCCTGCTTGTCATTCCAGCGCAACGCGAACATTTCGCCGGGACGCAGGCCGAGCACGAGAAACATCCGCACGATCAGCCGGTCGCGGTCGCCCAGATGAAAGAGCACCTGCGGAATCTGCTCAGGGGTCAAGGGCTGATTCGCGGCTTTCTTGCCGGAACGCGGGACAACGAGCTTGGCTGCCGAATTCTTCGGCAGGAATTCCAATTCGACAGCTTCGCCGAGGATGGCGTTGAGATAGACGCGCGCTTTCGCGAGCACGCTCTTGGAGAAATTTGGCGCAAGCTCGTTCAGATACGTTTGCAGCGTGAATTTATCCAGGTCCGCTAAAAGACAATCGCCGAAGCGCTTGAGCAGGTAGTTCTCGATGAAGTGCTTCGTCTTGGGCCGCGAGGTGATCTTCCACTGCTCTTCTTTCTGCGGAAGAAAGCGGTTTTCGTAAAACCACCGAAGCGTCACGTTCACCGGCGGAGGAGCGACATTGCGCGTCTCCCGCGCGATTAGATCGCGCAGTTTCTGTTTGGCCTGCCCTTTGTCGATCTCGGACTTGAGGCCAAGCAGAACATTGCGGAAGCGCCGCTTCTCCGAGCCGTCTGCCTGCTTCTCGTAAACGTAGAAGTGCCCACGCCATTTCCTGACGCGCTTCCCGACGATTACGAGACTGCCCTCCTGATATCGGTCGCGGCCCATATGCCTTCCGAGCGACAAAATCGATTTTATCGTGAAGTGATCACTTGGAGTCATGATGCTTCGCGTGGGTTCGAATGAAGCTCTCGACGTCTGAGCGGCGAAACCGGGTCATCTCGCCGAATCTGATGCAAGGGAGCAAAGGCCGCTTCCTGGTGGTGTGATCGTACACCCAGGCTCGACTGACACCGAACCAGCGGACGATGTCGTCAATGGTTAGAAGGCGATCAGACGATTCGTGCACTGGCGGGTCCACATCATTCGATGCATCCGTTGAATTAGCCGGTACCGGCGAAGTTGAGCTCATAATCTCGCTCCCTCGTGCGCCACCCAGCGGCGGAATTGGTGTGCCACAAGTCCCTCCAACCGGTACGGCGTGAGCCAAGCTCATCGTGACAGCCAAACTGAGGCCTTGTCGGCTTGTCGGTTTTTCCCCCAATAGGGGCGCGGATCTGATTCCCATTTACCGAAGCGTTTTCAATTTCATCAGGTCCGCCGGAATGATGAGCTGTAAGACGACTTTCAGAATCTCAACGCAAGGTTGCAGGATGTTTCAGAATCCCGCCGCGGACAGAACGGGATTCAGAATGTTTCAGTTTCTTGCCAATAGTTTTCGTCGCTGCTTTCACAGCAAAGGCAATATCGGCAACGAGACGGGTGGTGGAACATAAAGGGTTGTTGTACAGGTCTCTGGGTTGTTTCGGTGATCTGCTGTCGTCTCAGCTCGTTCCACGTTCAACAAGGATGGCACTCAGTTGAACAATCGTTGAACATCTCATGTCACGCCCTCGACGCGTTCCGGCCTACCGTTTAGGAGGCCAGAATGGCAAAACGGAAGGTCCGAATCCGGGCAGCGCGGCTGGAGCCGGAGCTAGACAGACGAATTGAAGTCGCAACCAAACAGGGCGGCTTCTCAAATCCGAGCGCTTTCATTCGAGCGGCAATCGAGCGGGAACTCGCAGGCCGCGAAAGCGGAGTCGATGCGGCAGAAGAGCGGGTTGCAGCCAGCCTCGACCGAGTAGTGCGCGAAATTCGCGGCGTTAGGCTCGGGCAACAGGCGTTGTTCGCATTTGTAGACTCGCTGGTGAAAACACTCCTCACGTGCCTGGCTGAACCACCGACGGACGCCCATGAACAGGCGATAGCACGCGGCAAGTCACGCTACGACCGGTTTCTTAAAACTGTTGGCGCCGCGATGGTCGGAGATTCTCAAGCAGTCATGGCTGAGCTTCTGAAGCGCGGTGAAGGCCGGTGAAGAAGGCGGGTCGCGAAGCCTTCCGCGCCGCTCACCTGGTCGCGGAAAAAGACTTGCTGCGAATGTGGAGCGGCGATTCGAGTGCAGCAACTGCTAACTGGCCAAGGTCGAGGTCGTAGCTAGCGTTTGGGACTATCGACGTGAATGGGGGTGCCCCCGTTCGGGCTGCGCAATTCTTCAAGTGGCAGGCTCCACTCCATTGGGTCGGGCTTTTCCCATTTCGGATCGGACGGAGATTTACACGGCTCGTTTGGAAATTCGGCAAAAGCCCATCCGGAAAAGAACCAGTCATTATGTTCGAAGACAGCATGGATCAGTGCGACACCATTGAACTCCATGCCTTCACGTTGCGCTTTGGCGCAGCCATAGATGTCGTATCCACTTTCTTTGGATGTGAGGGCGGGCTGGAACTTCAACAGGTCCGGAGCATTCGCGAACTCCTTTCGGTGTGCGGCGGTCATCCTGGCGGAGAATCCCGGCCTGTCTACTCCCCCGTGACCAGAATCCGAGATCAGATCGTAAAGCTTGTTCCAGTCTCGAGAGCGATTCGCCTCCACATAAGCAGTGAGGCGTTTTGCGAGGCTCGCCCGCTGTTCGGATGGAACTTGATCAGCCCATTCTTTTTCAGCCGCTGGACTGTACCCGACAACTGCGAGCACCAGCACGGTTATCACTTTCAGCGTATTGTCCACAGAAGCACAATAACAAAATGGCGGGCTGCCGAAGTCAAAGCGGGATTTTGGCGACCAGATTCTTCCAGTCGTTTCCTCGGTCATCTGCCCAAATCAGAATAAGTGTTTCAACGACCTCGACGATCGAGGCGCTCTGAGGTATTACGAGAAGCACTCCGGGGCTCGTGTCGCCCGCAGCAACGAACGAGGCGAGTGCTGCTGGCATTGTCCGCTTGTCATGGCTCACGAGAATCCGGGATTGTGCTGCCGCGAGATGCAAGACGGACTGATCATCGAGACCATCCAATCGGGCTGCTTGAGCCGTCTGAAAATCGATGCGCGGTTCGCGGCGCAGCGTTGCGTCAACGATGATCCTCTTCAGGTCGTTGTCCGCCTGAAACCGGATGCTCAATGCTTCGCCAGATCCTGCGTTGAAATCTCGTGGCGGGCGCGCTCAAGACGGGCGTACAGTTCCGGGCGGCTCTCGCTTAAAGGCGGGAGCGAGCGGTTGATCTCGGCTTCACCTTCGCGAATGTTGGCATCGACCTCTTGCTCATGAGCAAGGTAAAAGGCAATCGCCCCGTACACCTGCTCCAAACTGAGGGAAGAGAAGTTCTGCCGAATGGTTTCCGGCGAGTCGCCTGCCCTGAAGGAATATGCGATTGAGTCCAGGGACACACGCGTACCAGCGACGTAGAGTCCGCCGTTGCGCTGTTCGATGTATTCGCTTCGCTCCATGTTTCCAGTATAGAAGTTTCGGGCAGGAGGCGTCTGTGCGTCACTGGAACTCGGATTCAATACCGGCCGAGCACGCCGAATCCTCCCAAATCGCAGTCGTGGGGCCGACTCAGAATCAACCAGTTCCCGCCAGACCCGGAATTTCGTAATCAGCAGGTCGCCGGTTCGATCCCGGCGGGTGGCTCCAATCGTCTCGGCCACAAACTCCGGCAATACCCGCAACCTTGAACTACGCCTATAATTAAGGCAGTTGAATGCCCATAGCCCTGCCAGTCGCCAAGCAGTGCCCCAAATGCCAGTCGGAGAAAACGGAGCACCTCGATTCGACCTGGCGCCGTTTGATGACCATGGCGACAGGGCTTCACGAATATCGCTGCCTTAAGTGCGGTCACACGTTTCGCGCAGGCGACCGCCGGCGGTTCTCCCGCGAGGGACACCACGGTGGCAACGTCGATTACAAGCGCTAATGGCATCTCTCGGGGACGCGCTGCGATAGCTGCGCCTGTTCGGGCACCAGGCCAAACGCGGCTGTCGGTGCATGTCCCTCCGCCGACCCTACGGGTCCAGCCGCACGACGAACGCCTCCGGAACATGCTGCTCCCCGCGAATGCGCTGCGCCAGCGCCTCGGCGGCATCGGCTGAAGTTTCATGTCCGGCCAGCACGCGCCACATGCTGGGGCTGCCCGGCCTTTCGACAACCTTCGCGGACCCATACGCCGCCGTCAGGCTCTGCTCCAACCGGTCCGCATTGGGCCGCTCGCGGAATACTCCCACCTGCACCGCGAACAGCGCCGGCTCCGGATTCGACGGGGCTGCGACAATCGTCAATTCCACCTGCGCCACGCCCGGTCCGATCAAGTCGATCTGCTGCGCAGCAGCATGCGACAGATCGATAATCCGCCCATCCACGAACGGGCCCCGGTCGATAATCCGCACATCCACGGTCCTGTTATTCGAGACATTGCGTACACGCACCCACGTCTGGAACGGCAGCGTGCGATGCGCCGCCACCATCGTCTCCATATCGTAGATCTCGCCGTCAGCCGCCTGCCTGCCGTGATATGGATGCCCATACCAGCTCGCCGCGCCGCGCTGCGTCTGCCCCACTTCGGCCTGTACATCGCGCCTGGCGAGCGACGGCTGTTGGGCACCCTGTTGCACACCAGCTACGGGATTTACCCTGACCTTCTTCTTTCCACAGCCCGTCACCACGAGTATGGCCAGCAACATCCAACAGAGAGTCCGGTTCATCGCTTGTGATAACATCCTAGCCTTCCCACTTGCAGCCTTGGCAACAGACCTACGATCCCCTCGGCAACGTCTGGCTCTCGACCCTCAGTGCCGCCCTCCCGGTATGCCTGCTCTTCTATCTGCTGGCCATCCGGCGCACCGCTGCGCATTGGGCCGCCATTAACGCCTCACTACTTTGTATTGCTCTGGCGGCGTTTGAGTTTCACATGCCTGCGGTGAAAATCGCGGGCGCGGTCGCGAGCGGGATGGTTTACGGCGCAGTGCGCATCGGCTGGGTCCTGCTGGCGGCCGTCTTCGTCTACGAACTGACGGTCGAATCGGGCTACTTCGAAGTCATCAAACAATCGATCGGCGGCGTCACCACCGACCGGCGTCTGCAGACCCTGTTGATCGCCTTCGCATTCGGCGCCGTGCTCGAGGGCGCGGGCGGCGGAGGAGCGCCTGTCGCCATCTGCGGCGCCATGATGGTCGGTCTCGGCTTTGAGCCTTTCGCTGCGGCCGTCATGTGCCTGATCGCCAACACATCGCCGGTGGCATACGGCGGCGTGGGCAATCCGGTGCGCGCGCTCATCGCCGTCACCCGTCTGCCGGGAATGGAACTCAGCGCCATGATGGGCCGCATCCTGCCTTTCACCTCATTCATCCTGCCCTTCTGGCTGACCCGCCTGGTTACCTCGTGGCGCAACGTCTTCGCCGTATGGCCGGGACTTCTGCTGGCGGGCGCCGTCTTCGCCGGAATCCAGTTCTATTGGTCGAATTACCGCGATTTCGGCCTCGTCGATATCATCGGCGGCCTCGTCACCCTGATCGCACTCACCCTGTTCCTCAAGGTCTGGAAGCCGCGCGAGATCTGGCGCTTTCCCGATGAGCCGCCGTCGACCATCCACCTGCAGCACTACTCCTTCGGCAAGATCGTGCATG
The DNA here is from genome assembly GCA_963719785.1 of Terriglobia bacterium. Lineage (GTDB taxonomy): Bacteria > Acidobacteriota > Terriglobia > Bryobacterales > Bryobacteraceae > BOG-234. The sequence continues at coordinate 477,443 of CAVRCX010000004.1, read as the reverse complement.
CCTGGTCAGGCTTCCTGCTGCTGTCGCTGTTCGTGATCCTCTCCGGCCTTCCGTCGGTGGTGCTTTACCTGAACGCCACCAGCCCGAGCATCCCCGTGCCTGGCCTCCATAACCAGGTCTTCCGCATGCCGCCCGTATTTCCTGCGCCGCATCCGGAACCGGCTATCTTCGATCTCACCTGGCTGGCCAACGCGGGTACCGCAACCTTTCTCGCCGGCCTGATCACCGGTCCGCTGCTGGGCCTCAGTATGCGGCGCACCATCGCCGTTTTCTTTCGTACCTGCCATCGCATGCGGCTCAGCCTGGTCGCGATTATGGCGATGCTGGTGCTCGGCTACGTGACGCGCTACAGCGGAATGGACGCCGTACTCGGCCTCGCCATGACGCACACCGGTCTGTTCTTCCCGTTTTTCGGAACTCTGATCGGATGGATCGGCGTCTCGCTCACCGGGACCGACGCCGGATCGAACGCGCTCTTCGGCAGCCTGCAGATCATCACCGCCGCCAAGCTCGGACTACCGCCGGTGTTGATGGCCGCGGCGAACTCGGCGGGAGGCGTGATGGGCAAGATGATCGCGGCGCAATCGATTGTGGTGGCAACGGCCGCGGTGGGGCAGCCGGGCAGGGAAGGCGATCTCTTTCGCAAGGTGCTGCCGCACTCCCTTGCGCTGGCGTCGCTGGTAGGATTGATCGTTTTTTTCTTCGCGACGATGGGCCGCGCCTGGATCCCTTAAACGATCTCTTCCGTCCGCGGATCCCAATGCACCGTGCGCACCTGGCGATAGCTCTCGACCGCCATCCTGCAGGCAATCGAAACGCGATACCCAATATCGAACGGGCAATTGGTTTCCTTCCCACTGCGAATGCAATCGAGGAAGTTCTGCATATGCGCGCGCGGCGCAGTAGGCGCCTGCCCCAGCATCTCCGTGCCATCAGGCCGGTTCACTCGCTGGGGCAAATATCGGATCTGCTGCCCCTTCGCAATAGTGCCGTCGGTACCCAGAACCTCTTCTGTCACGCCAAGCTGGTTATTGCCGAAACCCGAATCCCACGAGAACAGAATCTCCTCCGGATGCTCCATCGAAACGTTCATCGTATCGGGAACTTCGCGGCCGTCCTTCCATAGATACAGGCCGCCGTTCATGCTCACGGTATGAGGAATTGTCAGCCCCATCACCTTGTACCAGAACGCCAGCTGATGGCACATGTTCTCGTGCACGTTCCCACCTGAGTAATCCCAGAAATAGCGCCAGTTGACATACCGGTTAGCGTCGAACTCCTGCTCTGCCGCATTTCCCAGGAACGACTTCCAGAGGATGTTCTCCGCCGTCATATCCGGATAAACCGGCCGCGCCCACTGCGCCTTCCCATTCGGCGTATTGCGATACATATGCGCATGGATGCCGGTCACTCGGCCCACAATCCCGCTCCCCAGATAGTTCGCCGCATCCGCCACCTGCCCCGAAGAGCAGCCCTGATGACCGATCTGTACCGTGAGCTTGCCGGCTCGTTCGTAAGCCGCTCGCATGACCTTCGCGTCCTCCACCGTGAACGCCATGGTCTTTTCCTGGTAGCAGTGCTTACCCGCATCCATGGCGGCCACGAAGCATTCCGCATGCAGATGCTGCGGCGTAGCGATCAACACCGCGTCGATTGACGGATCTTCCAGCATCGCCCGATAGTCGAGGTAAGTCCTGGCATTGGGCGCCAGCTTCTTCGCGTCTTCCAGACGCCGGGTATAGACATCGGCGAAGGCCGTCAACTCGGCATTGGGGCAAGCAGCAGCCTCGCGCGCGATCTGTGTGCCGCGGTCGCCGATGCCGATGACGCCGATCCGAATCCGCTCGTTGGCGCCCAGCACCTGCCCTGTGGCCAGGCTTCCGGCGAGCCCGGTCGCCACGTTACCGATGAAGTTTCTGCGGGTCTGCATGAACTGCCTCAAACAACCGTACTTAGTTTAACGCTGCCGCCCGATATAGTGAAATCTGTGTTTCAACGCGTCATCTGGATCGTGCTCGACAGCGTCGGCGTGGGTGAGATGCCCGATGCCGCCGCTTACGGAGACGCGGGCAGCGATACGCTGGGTAACATCGCCCGCCGGCGCCCGCTTCACTTACCGAATCTCTGCCGGCTCGGCTTGGGCAATCTGAAGCCTATGCCCGAACTGCCGAAGGCCGCCACGCCCGAGGGATCCTATGGACGCTGCACCCTGGCATCACCGGGTAAGGACACCACTACCGGGCATTGGGAGATGGTTGGCATCCACCTCGCCAAACCGTTCCCGCTCTATCCGCACGGTTTTCCGCCGGACGTAATGGGCGAATTCGAAAGCCGCATCGGGCGTTCCACGCTGGGCAACAAGGCCGCGTCCGGTACCGAAATCATCAAGGAACTGGGCGCGCAACATATGGCAACCGGTTCGCCGATCGTCTACACATCGGCCGACAGCGTCTTTCAGATAGCGGCCCATGAGCAGGTGATACAGCTCGCCGAACTCTATCGCATCTGTGAAATCGCGCGCGCGATTATGACCGGCCCGCATGAGGTCGGCAGGGTAATCGCGCGGCCGTTCGAAGGTAAGCCCGGCGCTTTCGTGCGCACGGCGAATCGCCACGACTACGCGGTGCCGCCTCCGCCCGGCATGCTGCTCGACAAGCTTGCCGAAAAGAATATCCCGATCTTCAGCGTGGGCAAAATCTTCGACGTGTTTCTGGGGCGCGGCATCGGCGGCCATGTACTGACGAAGAGCAACGCCGACGGAATGCAGAAAACGCTCGAGGCTACACGGGACTTTAACGGCGGCCTCGTCTTCGTCAATCTGGTCGATTTCGATCAGCAATACGGGCATCGCAACGATGTGGAAGGCTATGCCAATGCGCTCGAGGAATTCGACCGTTGGCTGCCGGAATTCCGCGCCGCGCTGCGCCCGGACGATCTGGCGATCCTGACCGCCGACCATGGCTGCGACCCCACCACGCCTTCCACCGATCACAGCCGCGAATACACTCCGCTGCTGGTTTTCGGCCCCCACGTGCATGCCGGAATCGACCTCGGCCTGCGCGCCACGCTCAGCGATATCGGACAAACCGTGGCGGAGAACTTCGCTACATCCATCGAGAAAGGGACGAGTTTTTTACAAGCGATCTTATGAGAACACCCATGATGGCGGGCAACTGGAAGATGTACAAGACCCCCGCTGAAACGCACGCGTTTTTCGAGGCATTCAAGCCGCTGGTGGCCAGTGCTTCGCATTGCGACATCGTCATTTGCGCGCCCTTTCCCGATCTTGATGCCGCCATTAAAGAAGCGGAGGGCAGCAACGTTGCGGTGGGCGCGCAGAACCTTTACTGGGGCAAGGAGGGCGCTGTTACGGGCGAGGTTTCGGGCCACATGCTGCAGTCGATCGGCTGCCGCTATGTGATCGTTGCCCATAGCGAACGCCGCCAGTACTTCGGGGAATCGGAGCCCGACGTAGTGCGTAAAACCCAGGCGGCGCTCGAGTACAATCTCAACCCCATCGTGTGCGTGGGCGAGCGTCTCGAGGAACGCGAGTCCGGCCGCACGGAAGACGTTCTGGGCGGGATGTTCGATGGCGGTATCGCGCCCCTGACGCCGGAGCAGTTCGCGAAGATCGTGATCGCGTATGAGCCTGTGTGGGCGATCGGCACCGGCAAGACGGCGACGCCGCACATTGCCGCGGATGCGCATCGCTTCATCAGGAAAAAGGTGGCGGCGAAGTTTGGCGACGCCGCCGCGGAGACCACGAGGATTCTCTACGGCGGCAGCGTCAAGCCCGACAATGTGAAGGGCCTGATGTTCGAAGAAGAGATCGATGGCGCGCTGGTGGGCGGAGCCAGTCTCGATCCGAAATCGTTCGCCGGCATCGTCAATTTCTAAAGACTCACTCAATCGGGATGACGAGATCCACTTGAGGATGCGGCGCGGTGTTGAATTTACTCAGTGTCTTCGGCTTCGACCAGTAATTCCGGTACTTGGCTCTCAGTAAATAGTCGACATCGCTGTTCAGGCCGCTGAAGTGATAGTGGCCGTGCTTATCGGTAATGGCGGACATCACCGATAAGGTGATCGCGTTCTCCAGCTCCACCGCGGTATTCGGGAGGGCGTTGCCCCGCTTGTCTGTCACCACGCCTGCTACGGTGCGCGTCGTGAATTGAGCAAGGCAGGTAAGACACACCAGCAGGGCCAACGCCAACTTAAGAACTATTTGTGAGTTCCGGCGCACGCTTCGGCCAGTTGCAGGTGTTTCTCCAAAGTCGGAATCATGCTTGAGGCGTAGGCTTTAACGTCTGGGTCCTGGCCATGCTCGGCTTCCCGTTTGAAGGCGGCCAGCGCGCGCTTGTGAGCCGCAATTTCATCGCGGGTGAACGCGCGGTCGAAGCCGGCGCCATTCAGATGCATGAGGGGCTGGATGTCTGGTGTTCTGGCCGCGTCGATTCCTTTCGGAATGGTGACGCCGGTCTTGTTGGCGAGTGCGGTGAGCTGCCCGTAATCCTGGGTGTGGTCCTGAACCAGGGTCTTGCCGAAGTCTTTGACGTCGGCGCGATTCGCCTGATTTTCCGCCATTTGTCCTTCGTGCGCTTCGATCATGTCGGTCCTGGCGGCCGTGATCAGGAATTGTTTGTCGGGGTTGCTCAGGGGTGCGGCTGTGGCGATCCCGGCCACCGTGAGCAAAGCTATGAGTGAGAGCTGCATGCAGGTTCTCCTTTTCCAATCTGAGCTTGGCGCGGCCGGGTTTGGGATTGAATCCTGTCGAGCCAGTATGCAGGATTTCCCTGGTGCGCAAACGCACTTAAGAGATAATGAGCCACGAGGGTTATGCGAACCGCTCTTCTCGGCGCGCTTGTCATCGCGAGTCTCTGGCCGGCGATGGAACTGGCAAAAGAATCCGAGGGCATCGATTTTCAGGACGACTTCGGACACTCCCTGGCGGACGCACCTCTCACCACAGAGGAACGTGCGCAGATCTATGACGTCGTCGACGCAGGGCTCCACGGCGTTTTCGCAAACGACCAACTTGAGCGCGAAGCTGTGTTGAGCGCGCGAGTGGATTCGATTAAGTTGGCCCGACGCGGACCTAAGCAGATCTTCGTGCGGGTTTCGCGACGCATGTGCGGCGCCACCGGGAACTGCGAGATGTTCGTTTTTGTTCGGCAGCGGGGAAAGCTGAAAATGGTGTTCGAAGAGAACGGCTACGACTTGAACCATGAGAGAAATACTCACCACGGGTTCCACGACATCGTAGTGCCCCACAACTACAGCGCCTGGGAGTCGACCTACGCTGCGTATCGCTGGAACGGACGCGAGTTCGAGCGAGCAGGCTGTCACATGGAGACACTCGACCGGGACGATTCGGGTAAACCTCCTGTCATTAGCGGTGTGGCGGCAAAGTGATAATGTCCCCTTTGGGCAAAGTAGAAATGTCCCCTTGACAACCCCAGGCTTGGGGGATGCAAGAAGGACAGCTACTGATGACACAGGCCGATAGAGACCGGCTGGTAACGTTACGCAAAGTGAAGAAGCGCCTGATCACGCAGAGGCAGGCGGCAGAAGAACTGGGGTTGAGCGTGCGGCAGGTGAAGCGGCTGTTGTACGCGCTGAAGAAGCGTGGCGACAAGGGCGTTGTGCACGGGCTGCGAGGAAGGCCCTCGAATCAGCGGATCGCCAAGACCGTCGAAGAGGAAGCTATGCAGATCCTGTCGGCGGATTTGTACAAAGGGTTCGGGCCGACGCTGGCTTGCGAATATCTGGCCGACAAACACGACATCGAAGTGAGCAGGGAGACCTTGCGGCAATGGATGATCCGGGCAAAGCTGTGGCGTGCGAAGGAACAGAAGACGAAGGCGGTACACGTCTGGCGGCCGCGGCGGACCCGCTTGGGGGAACTGGTGCAGTGGGACACCTCAGAGCACGACTGGCTGGAAGGGCGCGGAGAGAAGCTGTACCTGATCGCCATGATCGACGATGCGACGAGCCGGTTGTTTGCCCGGTTCGTGCGGCACGATTCGACCGAAGAAAACATGAAATTGCTGTGGGGTTATCTGGAGAAGTTCGGAAGGCCGCTGGCGTTTTACACGGACAAGGCCAGTATCTTTCGGACGGCGGAAAAGCGCAAACGGGATGAGCCGGGAGTAGACAAAGACCCTGTGGTGATGCCGCCGACGCAGATTGGACGCGCCTTGCAGGAGTTGGGAATCGCGTGGATCGCGGCGCACAGCCCGCAGGCCAAAGGGCGAGTGGAGAGGAATTTCGGGACGGCACAGGATCGTTTGGTGAAGGGCCTGCGTGTGGCCGGAGTGAAGACCCTCAAAGAGGCCAACCAATATCTTGAGGAAACCTATCTGGTGTGGTGGGAGCGGGAGTTGACGGCGGAGCCGGCCAACGCCGACGACGCACATCGTCCCCTGGACAGGAGCCATAATCTGGCGGCATCTTTAAGCCATGTAGAAACGCGGCAGGTGCGGAACGATTACACCATTCCCCTGGACGCCAGGTTGTATCAGATCGAGCGGAAGGCCGTGGTCAGTGGATTACGCAGGGCCAACGTGCGGGTGGAGAAAAGGCTCGACGGCTCCATCGCAGTTAGATTCGGAGAGCGATACCTGCCTGTAAGCCGATGCGCGGCGGCGACGAAAGCCAAAGCCCCGGTAAAACCAGCCGCTCCCCGACGCCCCAACAGACAACGCGGCAGTGAATGGAACAAGAACTTCGATTTGAAAAAGGGGCCAAAGATATGGCAAGTTGCCTGAAAGATGGAGCCGCGCCCGAGGTTGCGTTTTCAAGGCATGGCGGAATCTATCGCTCCGATGTGTTTAGCGCTTCGTGCAAACCTGGCCCGGATTGCCGCTTTCCGGTCGGGTCCGGACCAGGTCATAAAGCGCGCCGGAAGAAAACACGCCTACTCATCGTCGCGACGAGTTCCGGCCGGCTATTCCTCGATCGGGTTGGTCGCCACCAGAGCCCGTCTCCGCTTCACCGGCACTCGCAATCTAACATGCACTTCTCACAAGCCCCGGCAAAAGGGGACATTTCTACTTTGCCAACAGGGGGACATTTCTACTTTGCCTTGACACTCCTGTCATTAGCGGGTGCTGAGGGAAACAGGACGCGATAGAATGTGATCGACGCTCAAATGACCCTCAAGATTTGCTTCGCCGCCGCACTGTTCACCGCCAGTTCGCTCTCGGCCCAGAATCTGGAAGTCTTCGAGAAGAACGCGCGCCCGTTGTTTGTCGAAACGTGCCAGAGCTGCCATAACCAGAAGCTGAAAAGCGGCGGGCTCGATCTCAGCTCCGTCGAAGGTATGAAAGAGGCTGCGGCGGGTGGTTTCTTCGGCACTGCGGCTGAGCCGGACAACAGCCTGATCCTGAAAGCGCTCAGTTACGAAGGCCGCGTGAAGATGCCTCCGCAAGGCAAGCTGCCTCCCGAAAAAATCGCGGCGATTCGCGAATGGGTGATGGCCGGCGCACCTCTCCCCGCCGCTCCGTCGACATCGGCGGTAGAGACTTCCACCAGCGTTCGTCCGGTCGCCATCCGCGGCGTCATCACGGAAGCGGACAAGAACTACTGGGCTTTCAAAGCCATCGGGCATCCCGCGCCGCCGACTGTCGACCGCAAAGATTGGAGCGCCAATCCAGTCGATCGTTTCATCCTCGCCAATCTGGAAAAGAACGGTCTGCAACCGGCGCCGCCCGCTAACAAGAACACGCTGCTGCGGCGCGCCACTTTCGATCTGACCGGCCTTCCTCCCACTGAAAAAGAGCTCGCCGATTTTCTCGCCGACAAGTCGCCCAATGCATTTGAAAAGGTTGTGGATCGCCTGCTCGCCTCGCCGCGCTATGGCGAGCGCTGGGGACGCCTGTGGCTCGACGTGATGCGTTATGCGGATTCGACCGGCAGCGACGAAGACCATCGCTATCCGCACGCCTGGCGTTATCGCGACTATGTGATCCAGGCGTTCAACGACGACATGCCGTACAACCAGTTCGTGCGCGAACAACTGGCCGGGGATATTCTGGCGGCCGATCCGAACTCGGGCGTGGGTTATCGCGGCATCGTCGCCACGGGTTTTCTGGCGCTGGGGAAGAAGGCGCTGGCGCAGAAGGATCTGCCGCTGAAACGCTACGACGTGGTGGACGATCAGATCGATGTCACGGCCAAGGCGCTGCTCGGCCTGACCGTCACCTGCGCGCGCTGTCACGACCATAAATTCGATCCCATCGCGACCAAGGATTACTATGCGATGGCGGCTATGTTTGCCAGCACTCTCAGCTATACAAAGGGCGAAGATGGCGATCCAATCCAGACGCCGCTCGCGCCTGCGGGACAGTTCGAAGCTTTCCGCAAGCAGTGGTCGGATTTTCTGGCGGTGGAAAAGAAGATCGATAAGATCATCGATTTCGATTCCGAATCAAAGAAGAATCGCGACAAGCAGGAAGCGCTGATTTCCGCCTCGATGCTGGCGGCGTATCGCGTGTATGCGAAGCACGAGCCGTTGGCGCAGGCCGGGGCCGATGCGCGTTGGGTCGAATACCTGACGTCGAAGCCGGCGCCGGAGTTGGAAAAGTGGCGCGCGGCCACGGACGCGAACCGCAAGGAGATCGCCAAAGAATATCAGGAAGATTTCCGGCGCAGCGCTTATCAATACGATCAGGATCTGAGCTGGTGGAAATCGGCGCGCCAGGCGTTTCCGTCGGCGGGCAAAGTGGCTGGCCCGCGTCCCGAAGTGAATCAGGAACAAAATCCGTTCTTCTACGCGACGTTCGTGGCCGAGAGCGGCCCGATTCATCGAACGCGCGACGAGCAGATCGCCACGCTGACGCCGGAGCAGGCGGCGGAAGTGCGCACGCTGCTGGCACAAAGCGCGGAGCTTGAACGCACCGTTCCCAAGACTGAAGTTCCCATGGCGTGCGCGGTTAAGGAAGGCGAGACCATGGAACAGCATGTCTTCCTGCGCGGCGATTATCACAACATCGGCGATCCTGTCGATCGCACGGTGCCGGCGATTCTGCGCCTCAGTGCGCCGGAAGAGCCTGTGGCGACGAAGAGCGGCCGTCTCGAATTTGCCGATTGGGTGGTCGACCCGCGCAATCCGCTGCCCGCGCGCGTGATGGCGAATCGCATCTGGCAGGGGCACTTCGGCGACGGCATCGTGCGCACGCCGGATAATTTTGGCAAGCTTGGCGACCGGCCTTCAAATCCGGAACTGCTCGATTATCTGGCGCGCCAGTTCATGGAGAACGGCTGGTCGGTGAAGAAGATGCATCGGCTGATCATGCTGTCGCAGACGTATCAGATGAGCGCCGAGTACGATCTGGCGAAGAAAGAGAAAGATCCGGAAGACCGGCTGATTTCGCGTTTTCCGCGGCAGCGCCTCAGCATTGAAGAGATTCGCGATGCGTTCCTAGCGATCGGCGGCCATCTCGATCTTACGATGGGCGGCACGCTCGATCCGGGCGTCGGTACGGATGGGGAAACCAGTTCCAGCCGCATCAGCATGAATCCCGAGAGCACCAACCGGCGCAGCATTTACCTGCCGCTGCGGCGCTCGAATCTGCCGACGCTTTATATGCTTTTCGATTTCGGCGATGCGACCAGCCCGGAAGGCAAACGTAATCCGACCACGGTGGCGACGCAGGCTTTGTTCGTGATGAACAGCCCGATGGTGGATCGCGAAGCGAAGGCGCTGGCGGATAAGGTACTGGCGCAGAGCAAGGCCGATACGAAGCGGATCGAAGAAGCCTATGTGGCGATCCTGGATCGGCGTCCGGACCCGAGCGAGATCGATATGGGGCTGACCTACATGCAGAACCTGCGCCGCAAGTGGAAAGACATTAACGAAGAGAAAGCGTGGCAGAGTTTTTGCCATGCGCTGATGGCGTCGAACGAATTCATTTACGTGTACTAGAGGCCAAATATGGACATACGCTCGCTGATTACGAAGGCTCCTCCGCGGTCCCGGTTTTCCCGGCGCGCCGTGCTGCGCAGCGCCGCCTGCGGGTTCGGCATGCTTGGCCTGGGGTCTATGCTTGCCGAGGCAGATACGGATCCGCTGGCGCCGAAGTCCCCGATGTTTCCGGCGCGGGCCAAGCGCGTAATCTTTCTGTTCATGCATGGCGGACCTTCGTCGATCGACACGTTCGATCCCAAGCCCTACCTCGATGCCAATGACGGCAAGCCGCTGCCCATCAAACAGCCGCTGACGTTCGCGGCGGGGAAAACCGGCGGGCTGATGAAATCGCCGTGGGCGTTTAAGAACAGCGGACAGAGCGGGCTGCCTATCAGCGATCTGTTTCCGAAGATCCGCGAGTGTGCCGACGATCTTTGCGTGGTGCGTTCCATGGTCGGCGAAGGCGTGGATCACGGCGCCGCGCTGTTGCAGACTTTCACCGGCACGTTTACTTTCACGCGTCCCAGCATGGGGTCGTGGGTGCTTTATGGATTGGGCACGGAGAATCGCAATCTGCCCGGCTACATTACCATCAAGCCGGCGCTTTCGCACGGTGGGGCGAAGAACTGGAGTTCGGGATTCCTGCCGGGATCGGTACAGGGGACGGCGATCGGACACGCCGGTATGCAGGTGGCCGAGATCCAGAAAGAACCCATCGAATATTTGCTCAACCAGGGGCTCACGCGCGAACAGCAGCGCTACGAACTGGATATGATCCAGGCGATCAACCGCAAGCACCAGGAGTTGTGGAAGCTCGACGATGAATTAGAGACGCGCATTCAATCCTTCGAGATGGGTTTCCGCATGCAGGCCGAGGCGCAGAAGGTGTTCGATGTTTCGGGCGAATCGGAAGCCACCAAGAAGCTATACGGTCTGGACGATCCGAAGACGGCCGATTTCGGTTGGCAGTGTCTTCTCGCGCGGCGTCTGGCGGAAGCGGACGTGCGCTTCATACAGTGCACGCATAGTTATAAGTGGGATCAGCACACCGACTTATTCGTGAAACACAACGAGAACGCGGCGGAGGTGGATCTGCCGATCGCCGGGTTATTGAAGGATCTGAAGGCGCGAGGGATGTTGAAGGACACGCTGGTCATCTGGTCGGGCGAGTTCGGGCGCACGCCGATTTCGGAAAGCGGCAATGGGCGCGACCATAACCCCTATGGATATACGGTGTGGATGGCCGGCGGTGGGGTGAAGCCTGGTTTCGCTTACGGCGCGACGGATGAGTTCGGCTATCATGCGGCGGAAAACCGGATGCACATCCATGACTTCCATGCGACGGTGCTGGCTCTCCTTGGGCTCGATCATGAGAAGCTGACGTATCGATATTCCGGCCGCGATTTCCGGTTAACGGATGTTGCGGGCAACGTTCATCAGGGCATATTCGCGTAAAGAACGCCTGTCCCACGTTGGAATGGGTAAACTCCCGGAAGATCGAGGCTCCTGCCTTGCTGTGCCGCCGTGCCCCTGATTTTCGATCGATGGTATCCGTGCTGCCCGGATAAACGATATATTGTTCTCAATCGAGGCTCGCTCCTCGCTTATCTGAATTGGTGAAAACAATACAGTGACGGAACCTGTCCGAGCCGTTTCCCTCGGCGCAGGCGAGAGCCGGCGCGAGGATTTGATGAGCGATCGGTTGTTCGGATCGATTGTCGAGCATGCACCGGCGTGTATCGCGCTCCTGCGCGGGCCCGATTTCGTCTTCGAGGTAGTGAATCCGGCTTACGCGGCGATTGCGCCGGGCGTGCCGATGGCGGGCAGGCGATTCGCGGAGGTCTTTCCCGACGCCGCACCGGTTTCCATTCCACGAATGCGGCGCGTGCTCGAATCGGGCGAGCCTTTTCGAGCCGAAGATCAGGCGGCTATGATCACCCGGCGTCCGGGAGCGACGCCAGAACCAGCCTGGTTCTCATTCAGCTATACGCGTGTAATGGATGGAGAGACGGCCGACTCTCACTCAATCCTGATACTGGCTTTAGAAACTACGGCGCGCAAAAGGGCGGAGGAGGAACGAGAGAGCGCTATTGCCGAGTTGCAGCTGCAGCGCAGAATGTTCGACACGGCTCTTTCCAACACTCCGGATGCCACGTATGTTTTCGATTGCCAGGGGCGCTTCATATACGCCAACCGGGCGCTGCTGACGCGCTTGCGGCGGTCCCTGGCGGATGTGGTGGGAAAGAATTTCTTTGAACTGGGATACCCGCGGGATCTGGCGACAAAGGTTCACCGTGAGATCGATGAGTTGGTGCGCACGCGTTTACCGGTCCACGGGGAGACGCCGCTGGTCCAGCCGGAGGGAAGCACGCGGCAGTATGAGTACATTTTTGTGCCGGTAATTTCCGAGTCGGGAGAGGTGGAGGCGGTGGCGGGTTCGACGCGCGACATCACCGAGCGAAAACGGGCGGAGCGAAGAGAGTGGGATCGTCAGGAACAAATTCGGGAGAGCGCCCGGCTGGAGAGTCTCGGCGTGATGGCCGGGGGTATTGCGCACGATTTCAATAATCTGCTGACGGGCATCCTCGGCAACGCCAGTCTGCTGGAGGAAACGGCGAGGGACCAGGACCGTCCCTTCGCGAGCGAAATTGTGCTGGCGGCCGAACGCGCGGCGGACCTGACCAGACAGATGCTGGCTTTCGCGGGCAAAGGCCGGTTCGTGGTTGAGATCGTCGATCTGAAAACCATCATTCAGGACAATCTCACGCTGCTTCGCGCCTCCCTTTGCCGAAGCGTGACGTTCGAACTTGCAATCGACGGAGAAGCGTGTTTTATCGAAGCGGACCGGGCGCAGATTCAGCAGATCATCATGAACCTGCTGATTAACGCTTCGGAGGCAATCGGTGAAGGTCCGGGGAAAGTTACGATCCGAACCGGTGCGACGGAGCGCGCGGAGGGGCGCTTCAGCAGCCGAGTGCAGGCGGAGATACCTCCGGGGGACTATGTTCTGCTCGAAATCGGCGATAACGGAATCGGTATGGACGCCGACACGGTAAAGAGGATTTTCGATCCGTTCTTCACCACCAAATTCACGGGGCGCGGGCTGGGTCTGGCGGCCGTGCTGGGAATCGTGAAAGGGCACCGGGGCGATATCGAAGTCGTCAGCCAGCCGGGAGCGGGGACAACTTTTAAGATTCTTCTGCCGAGGGCCGCGAGTGCAGGCTTGCAGGCGAGGCGGCAGGAGACACTGGTCGAGGTCGACACGGCTCCGGCCGCGAACACCGGCAAAACGGTGCTGGTGGTGGATGACGAAGAGATGGTTCGGATGGCGGCGGCGCGCGCTCTCGAACGGCAGGGACACCGGGTGTTGATCGCCGCCAACGGAGCGGAAGCGCTCGAAATATTGCGCGGCGATTCGGACGTTGGGTTGGTGGTGCTCGATCTCACGATGCCGGTGATGACGGGGGGACAGGCAATTCCACTCATCAAGGGTATGTGTCCGGCGCTTCCGATCATTCTGTCAAGCGGGTTTGCGGAAGCGGAGGTTTCGCGACGCTATGCCGATGCGGGGATTGCCGATTTTCTGCAGAAGCCCTACACGGCTGCGACCATTGCATCGAAAGTACGGCAAATCTTTCAAAAGCTCGCGTAACGCGCAGCAGAGACAAAAGCGTATTGCTTCAGCGGTCGATGCGAGTCATGAGCTTGTCCATGGCGGCCCGGTCGAGCGGATATCCCATGCCGGGATCGGTGGGCGCGGGAACGTAGCCATCGGCATCGACGCGGAACTTGTGGTTCACATAGGGACGGTCCGGGTACTCCCACGGCCACGGCATCTCGAACCAGTAGCAATTGGGCAGAGCCAACTCCACCTGGAACGCCGCCGCCATATCGAAGAAGGTGCCCCAGTTGTGCGGCGTGCAGGGCATACCGAAGATGTCGGCCAACTGACCCACTCGGAACGATCCGGTGATGCCGCCGAGGTTGTCCGTAATCAGCCGCGCGATGCCCATGGCGCCGCGTTGGATGTACTCGCCGTAGTCGTACATGTTGGTAATGAACTCGCCCACCTCGGTAGGTACGTCCAGGTGCTTGCGCAGTTCAATCAGCCCCTCGATGTCGTTGGTCTGCATGGGGTCCTCGAAGGATACGTAGCCATTCTCATCGAGGGCGCGGCCCACGCGTAAGGCCTCGTAGTAGTTATAGCGCTGGACGGCGTCGAAGAGCAGGGTGTAGTCGTCTCCCACGGCTTTTCGAACTTCTTTGATCTCGTCGATGTGGCCCAGATAGGCGGGGATGCGACTGCCGTTTCTGTGCTGGCCTTCACCGGGGTGAATCTTGTAGGCTTTGATGCCGGCGGCTTTGGCCTTGAGGGCGTCGGGGCCGAAGTCCTCGACAGTGGCCAGGTGCTGGGAACTGGCATAGGCGAGGATCTTGTTTTTGTTGCCGCCGAGGATCTTATAGATGGGGCGGTTGACTGCTTTGCCGAGGATGTCCCAGAGGCAGAAGTCGCAGGCCGCGGCGTGGACATTCGGCCCCGGGGTTCCGGTTCCACGTTGGCGGAAGGCGAAGCCGGGGTTGAATCCGCCGACAAATTCGCCACGTCCGCCGCCTCTGCCTGGGGGTGGCGCCGCGGCTGCTCCGCGTCCTCCGGCATTAGGTGCACCGGCTCTGCCTGCTCCCGCGCCGCCGCCCCCGCCTGGGCGGTTCTGTAGAGGGATGTAGGCCACGGTGGGAAGAATATCGAACACGTTTTTGCCGACGCAGTTGGCTTTGGCGAAGTCTACCCAGCCCGGCGGGTTGCCGCGATTCCCGAGGGTGAAATTACCTTCGATCCCGCTGGCGGTCACGAGAGAGGCGATTTCGTTTCCACCGCTGAGACCGGCGCCGGCGTTGCGCCAGCTGCTGCCATCGAGGACATAGATTTTCGCCTCCTTGATGGTGAGGTCCGGCATGTCGCCGGCTTTGACTCCGGCGGCCTGCGCGGCCAGGTTGACCGGGTGGGCCACGACGGCGGCTCCCGCTGCCGCCGAAGCGCCGAAGAAAGTCCGCCGCGATAGTTTAGGTGTCGACATAGATCTCCCTTGGGCCGCAATTCTGATGTTGGCCTTGCGGTCCGGAATAGCGTATCACATTTACTGGTGTCTGGGTTCACGCATGGGAAGGTCTACTCGCTCGCGATGGCGGGTGCAGCTCCGCCGCGACCAAAGGGAAGTCTGACAGACTCCGGCTCCGGTTTGGGGACTCTTCCGTTTCCAGGATGATATGGTGCCCGGCAAGACGTTCACCGGAAACATCGCGGGGCAGCTTCATGCGACAGACAACACTTCGTCCCGGACCAGGTGCAGGCGAATGCGCGTGGGCCGAGGCTGGTCGAAGAAATATGCTGCTGTTACCTCAATAACGTTCCTGCGCAATTCGTCCCAGGTGTCTGCCTGGGTGAAGATGTTCTCCGTCAGGCATTCCGCGCAGTAACCGCTGTCAGCTTCCTGGACGGCCTCGAAGACCAACTCGGCCATATACACTCATGATACGGGAGTCTGTCGGCGGGCGTCGGCGATTCCTCAACGATGTATCCTACTCATCGTGCGGCGCACGCAGATTAGTCACCGCGCTCGGAGTGGAGACAGTGTCCCGGGACCCTTGCGGGAGGCCGAGCGCATGCAGGCGATGCGGGAGTTCGTCGGGATACGAAAGGAACGCTCCGGTTTTCTCAAGGCGGTGGATTATGTCCGCCGCCTGCGCCGGGGCAACCGGCTGGATGGGCTTAACCCTTAAGCTGCCGTCTGAGCGAAAGTTCGAACTGAACGCCTTCCGTTTTCTGCAGAGCGGTCAGAATGTTGGACAGATTCGCGGCGGACGGGCTGCCTTTTGGCCCCAGCATGCGCATCAGGCTCTTGGCGGGTATATTCGTGCGCTTTTCGAGGCCCTGAAATCCGACCGTTGCATTGACGTAGTCGCGCAGGACTGCCTTGCCGGTCGGCAGGTCGCCGTTGATGACGCACTCGACAGCCTCGCGCAGAAGGGCCTGGCGGAATTCCCGGTCGCGCTGAGCGCGAGCCCGGATGGTTTCCTTGAAATCGTGGGTGAGTGGCATTATTGAGTCTCCTGTTTCTTCCTTCGCTTGTACGCGGCCCAGCACTCCTGCGCCGCCGCGATATCCTGTTGCTGACGCTTTTTCGTTCCTCCGCCGATTAGAATCACCAAAGTGTCGCCCTCTTTGCCGAAGTAGACGCGATAGCCTGGGCCGAAGTCGATCTTGTATTCGAAGACGCCCGAGCCCACGCCTTTGACCTGAGAGAAGTTCCCCTGCTCCATGCGCGCCAGTGCGATAGTTACTTTGGCGGCGGCCCGCGCATCGAGCCCGTCCAGCCATTCTGCGAATGGTTTGTTTCCCTGTTCACCGACGAAGGCGCGCAGTTCAATCACATTGCCCAATTTATAGTAACATTAATGGTACCATGCATCTGGGCTTGGCCGGGTACCGCTGGCGTGACACTGGCGACACAATATAAAATCGCAAAGATGTGGGGGATTACAAAACGACGGTTCTGGATCGCCGCGTTACTTGCAACGGTCTCACTTCCGACCGCCTATTGCGTTCGCGGCAAGATCAGGTTCACGATCAACCAACGGACGGTAAAGGCGGCGCAATTGAAATATTCCGAAGTTCTCAAGCCCGGTACCAGCCGGAGGGATGTCGAAAACTACCTGAAAGCGCAAGGCACTGAATTTGGCCAGCGATGGCCCGGTGCGGACGTGCACAGTAAGGCCCTCACGATTTTAGTAAAGGTGGCGGACGAAGACGTTCCTTGGTACTGCAGCGCGTGGCCGGACTATGTCGCTATTGAGTTCGCGCCCACAAAACCAGCCCAAACGAGTTTTCTTAGGTCGCAGGCGGATTCTGATATGGTGACTCAGATTCTCGTAACCAGCAACGGCGAAGGATGCTTGTGACCGACTAACGAATCACCGGGTGCACCTCGCCTCCGTCTAAATGTCGCGAACCGCAGTTGCACAAAGGACCCTTCGCGAGAGGGCTGATGCATGGTCCAATCAGGCCGCCGATGCGCGGAGACTTTCAAGGTTCTCTGTTAGGATTGTCATTCATGATTACGAAAAAGTGGCTGTTGACCTTCGCCCTGGTGGCTCTTGTGCAGGGAGCGAGTACGGGCAAAGTCCCCACCTTCGCGCCCGACCCTACCTTCCCCAAACTTCCCAACAACTGGGTTCTCGGCAATGTCCCTGGCGTTACCGTCGACAAGCACGACAACGTCTGGATCATCCATCGGCCTCGTACGGTCCCAGAGGGCAAGACCGCGGCGCCTCCGGTATTGGAATTCGACGCCTCCGGGAAGTTTCTGCAGGCCTGGGGCGGGGATGGCGCGGGATTCGACTGGCCCGATTCCGAGCACAATATTTACGTCGATTACAAGGACAACGTCTGGATCAGCGGCAGCAGTCCCAGCGGGCAATCGAAGACGCAGCGCTCGGACGACATGCTGCTCAAGTTCACTAACACGGGGAAGTTTCTACTGCAGGTGGGTGGGCGCTCCGTCAGCCTCGGCAGCAAGGATGAGAAGAGCGTCAACAAGCCTGGCGATTTGTTTGTCTCGGCGAAGACGAATGAGGTCTATCTGTCCGATGGCTATGGCAATCGCCGCGTGGTGGTCTTCGATGCCGATACGGGCGCGTTCAAACGTATGTGGGGGGCGTTCGGCAAACCTCCGGTGGACGATGCCGGATCCGGAGGGCGCGGTGCTTCGGGTGGTCCGGCGGGTGTTCCTCCCGCAGGTGGACGGGGTCGCGGGGGACGCGGGGCGGCTCCGGTGGTTCTCGATACGGAAGGCGAGGGGTCGCCGACATTTTCGAGCCCCGTGCATGGCATTGTGGTTTCGAACGACAACATTGTGTATGTGGCGGACCGCACGAACCGGCGATTTCAGATGTTCACTCCGGCGGGGAAGTATCTGGGGCAGATGTTTGTGAATCGGGCGGGGCCGGCTCCGGAATCGGTTTGCGGAATTGCTTTGTCGCCGGATAAGGGGCAGAAGTATTTGTATGTCGCCGATTTTGGGAATTCGCATGTTGTGGTGATCGATCGCAAAAAGCTGAAGGTGCTTTATCAGTTCGGCACGCGCGGGACGGAGCCGGGGCAGTTCCAGGGGTTGCATCATCTGGCGGTCGATTCGAAGGGCAACCTTTATACGGCGGAGGTGGCTCCGGGGGCTCGGGTACAGCGATTTGCATATAAGGGGATGGGAGCAGTGCCGGGGCAATAATGGTCTTATGAGATATACATTATTAATCGTGGCGATTATCGGGTGCGCCTGGGCCCAGGATACGAGTAGTTCGGTTTGGGACGGCGTCTACACGCAGGCGCAGGCCGATCGCGGACGAACGGCTTACGGTACGGCGTGTGCGTCTTGTCATGGCGATCAGTTGGCGGGTGGAGAAATCGCGCCGCCTCTGGTGGGTGGGGACTTCATATCCAACTGGAACGGTCTGACGGTCGGGCAGTTGTTCGATCGCATCCGTACAGGCATGCCTCCGGGCGACCCCGGCAAGGTGGGGCGCGAGGCTAAGGTGGATATTCTCGCCTACATGCTTTCCTACAACAAGTTTCCCGCCGGCGACAGGGACCTGCCCAGCCAGACGGCGATGATGAATACCATCAGGATCGACGCGGAGAAGCCGAAGAAATAGGCGTCAGCGCTTCAAACGCGGCGATGGTCTCGAGCAGTTCCGAGGTGATGGTTTCCTGGCGCAACTGGCGCGATTCCGCCGTGAGCCCGCGCAGACGATCCTCGATATTGCGCTCTGCTACCTGCATGGACGCGAGGCGGCTGGCATTCTCGCTGGCCAGCGATTCGGCGAAGGCGCGATAGAGCGAGACGAAAAGATACTCGCGAATCAGCGCCTGAAAGAGCTGCGTTTCGTCCATGGTGAACATGGGCAGGGTCTTGCCCGGCCATGGCTTCGCACGGATGCTGTTGATCCATTCCTCGTCGACGGGCAGCAGGCGAATGCCGCGGATGCGATACCAGGCGCCTGAGACCGGCCGCGCGTTGAACAGCACCACGAATTCAACGCCGCGCTCAAAATGCCACTCTTCGATCTGGCGCAGCACTACTTCCACCGCCGCGGTAATGCCGCTGACCGAACCGGGCACTTGCACCGTACTCTCCATCTTTCGGCCCAGCCCTTCGAGCTGATTGGCGGCGCGCACGCCCACCGCGGCCATAGCTTGTTCCGGATGATGACGGCGCAGTTTTTCAAGCGCGCGCGAGGCGTGCTGCACCACCTGATCGTTCAACTGTCCGCACATGCCCTGATCGGAACCGAAGACGATAGCTCCCAGTTTGCCGCCCGTGTTTCTCGCGACGCCGGTCTGCGCGGGCAGGCGCCGCAGCGCGATCTGCAGACCCATTTCGACGGTGCGGTTGTATTCGGCGACGGCTTGCGCGGCGCGCTCGTATTGACGGATGTTGACGCCGGCCAGAGCCTTCATGGTCTTAACGACCGAGTGCAGTTCCTGGCTGACGGCGATGGTGCGCCTCAACGATTCGGCGGTTTGCATGGGGTTAATCCGGCGGTGAGTTGCAGGAGTGCAGTGCGGCCTTCGTCGCTCAATTCTTCGCCAGCCTCAATCGATTGGACCAGCCCGGGCAGCGCTTCAGGCAAGCGGATGCGCACGCGCGCGCACCATTCAGTGACGTCGTCCGGCGCCACGTTATCGAACAGACCCGACGTGGCTGCGAGCAGGATGGCGATCTGCGCGGCAGCCGGAAGCGGATCGAACTGCGGCTGCTTCAATGCTTCGCGTACGGCGCGTCCGCGAGCGAGGGTAGTGCGTGTGTGCTCGTCGAGCCTCGATCCGAAACGCGAAAAAACTTCCAGCTCTTCGAACTGCGAGTAGAAGAGGCGCAAGTCGCCGGCCACTGCGCGATAGGCGGGAAGCTGCGCTTTGCCGCCCACGCGGGAAACGGATTTGCCCACGTCCACGGCGGGCAGGATGCCTTTCTGGAAAAGATCGGGCGAGAGGTAGATCTGGCCGTCGGTGATGGAAATCAGATTGGTCGGAATGTAGGCGGAGATGTTCTGCTCTTCGGTTTCGACGATGGGCAGGGCGGTGAGCGATCCGCCGCCGAGTTCGCGACGGAGATGGGTAGAGCGCTCGAGCAGGCGCGAGTGAATGTAGAATACGTCGCCAGGAAAGCTTTCGCGGCCGGGCGGACGGCGCAGCAGCAGAGACAGCTCGCGATAAGAGCGCGCATGCACGCCGAGGTCGTCGAGCACGAGCAGCACGTCGCGGCCCTGGCGCATGAAATATTCGCCCATCGACATGGCGGCATAGGGGGCGACGTAGCGCAGGCCCGCGGCGGATTCGCCTCCGGCTGCCACCACGATGGAGTATTCCATGGCGCCCGCCTGGCCGAGATCGGCAATTACTTTGGCGACGGAAGAATTGCGCTGCCCGATGGCGCAGTAGATGCAGATGACGTTCTTGCCCTTCTGATTGACGATGCAGTCGATGGCGATGGCGGTCTTGCCCGTTTGCCGGTCGCCGAGGATGAGCTCGCGCTGGCCGCGCCCCACGGGGATGAGTGCGTCGATGGCTTTGGTGCCGGTGGCCAGCGGCACGGTAACAGGGGCGCGATCCATGATGGGCGGGGCCGCGCATTCGACCGGCGCGCGCAGGTGGGTGTCGATGGGTCCGAGCGCGTCGAGCGGGCGGCCCAGCGGATCCACCACGCGGCCCAGCAGACTCTCGCCGACCGGTGTATCGAGGACACGATTGGTGCGGCGGACCTCGCTGCCGGATTCAATGTCAGAAGCGTCGTCGAGCAGCGCCACGCCGATGTCGCCGGGGTCGAGATTGAGCGTCATACCCAGCACGCCGCCATCGAAGCGGACCAGCTCTTCCGACTTTACGTTGGGCAGGCCGCGCACACGCGCAATGCCTTGTCCGATATAGGTGACGACGCCGAACTCCTCGAACCACGGACCGGCGGGCGTGGAGTTCTTCTCGCGGCGAACTTCCTCGATAGCTTCGAGAGCGTCGTCAAGAACGGAGTGTAATGTGGCGCGCGTTTCCATATTGCCTCAGGCGGGCGTCAGCGGATAGCTGGCTGCGGCGGCCTTATCGAGAGCGCCGCGCAGTTTGTCTTCGAGTGAATCGAGATAGGCATCGGGAGTCCAGCCAATACGCTGGCCGTTACCGCGCAGCTCGACGCCCCATGCCATGTTGGGAGCGCGCTGAAAGGTAATGGCGGTGGACGCACCCACGCGCTCGTCGACAGTTTGCTGGACGGCGCCGCGCAGTTCCGGGGTCAGATCTTCCTTGCTGACCACGGTCATGCCTTGCGCCGCAAACGCGCGCAGCAGGGCGGGGTCGAGCGATGCGAGCTTCCCAATGAATGCGCTCATGGCCGAGCGCTGCAGGTCCGCACTGGCAAGGTCATGCAAAGCAGTGCGCGCGATGGCGAGAATTTCGGTGGCGGAACGGCGGCGCACATCGTCGAGGAAGGCGGCCCTCTCGCGATCCAGTTCGTCGCGCCATTTGGCTTCGAGGGCTTTCACGTTTTCGCGCGCGTGGAGCAAAATCTCTCCGCGCTGGCGATCGGCGTCGGCACGGGCGGCGGCCAGCATTGCAGCTTTCTCACGCTCCGCGTCGGCGGCTTGTTTGGCCAGTTGCTCGATGCGTGCGGCTGCCTCAGTTTCTTGGCGCGCGGCACCGGCGAGCCGATCCTCAATGGACTTCTCGCGGGCGTCGATGGCGGCCACCAGCGGTCCGTAGAGGAAACGCTTCAGCAGCGCCACCAGCACGAGAAAATTGACAATCTGCGCGACCACCGTGAACCAATCGATGAGCACGGTTAGCCTCCGGGTTTCGCGATGACGTAATTCCAGAACGGATTGGCGAAGATCAGCACGATGGCGATGACGAAACAGTAGATGGCAATGGATTCGATCATGGCGAGGCCGATCAGCAGGGTGCGGCTGATGGTAGCCGATTCATCGGGCTGCTGCGCGATCGCGGCAAGCGCCTGGGCGACGGCCTTGCCCTCGGCGAGCGCCGGCCCGAGGGCGCCGATGCCCATGCATAACGCCGCCGCGACAATCGAGGCGATACCGATCATGATTACTTTGTCCATATTGGGTTATCCTTCCTGTCCTCTCTGGACCGCCGCTGCGATATAGACCATAGCCAGAATGGCGAAGACGTAGGCTTGAATCACACCCGTGAGCAGCGCCAGCATCTGCATCGGCACGGGGAAGAAAAAGGGCGCCAGAGCGAGCAGCATGCCAGCGATCATGGCGCCGCTCATAATGTTGCCGAAGAGGCGGATGGCGAGCGCCAGGTTGCGCGACGTTTCGCTCATCAGATGGAACGGCAGCATGATGGCGGTGGGCTTCAGGTAAGTCTTCAGGTAGGCGGCGAGGCCCTGGCTGCGCACGCCGAAGAAGGGCACGGCCACTCCTACCGAGATGGCGAGGGCGGCGGTGGTGGAGAGCGATGCGGTCGGGGCATGCCATCCCGGGACGATCTCGAGCAGGCTGGCGCCGGCTATGAAAAGGAAAAGGCTGCCGATGAACGGCAGATAGGTATCGCCGCCGGCGGGGCAGAGGGCGCGGATCTGATCGCGAATGGTCTGGACGATCACTTCGATGGCGTTCTGCCAGCGCGAGCGCGGTCGATCGGGTCCGGCGAGGTGGTGTGTGAGAACGCGGGACAGCGTGGTGAGCAGGATGATCAAGACCCACGTGTACACGATGGTGGCGTTGAGGTGAAAGAGGCCCCAGCGATAGAAAACGATGTGGTCCGGCGTCAGGTGCATGAGGCCCTCCTGTTGACTATCAGGAAGCGCGCGGCGGTGAACCCGATGAGGGCTGCGACGGCGTTTTGCCATTGGCCGTCGATGACGAGATAGAAGGCGGCAAGCGTTATGGACATGCGCAGCAAGAGGCTGCCGAGGGTCAGGGCGAGGGGGTGATGTGTGGTGGGGAAGCGGCGCACGGTCAGCCACAAGCCGCCGTAGAAGAAGACGCCGAGGAGGATTCCAAATGCGCAACGCAGGATCATTGTTGTTTGCCTCCGAGTTGTATCCAGGCGTTGGCGCAGCCGAGCGCGAGCCCGGCGAAGAGAAGCATGAGCGTCCATGAGAAACGTCCGGGCCAGTGCCGGTCGATGAAGACGCCCAGCGCGATGCCTAGCAGGGTCGGTACGGCTACCGACCAGCCCACGGTGCCGAGTATTTGGAGGGAAGTCCAGAAACCTTGGTCGCCGGTGCGCGCTTTGAGCATGCGGTTCTGTTTCGCGCTGACTTCGCGAAGCATGCGGTCGGACGAGGTTTCGGGATCGGGCATAGGGCTCAGCTTTTTTCGAAGGTGAGGAGGCGTCGTACGAGGTCGGCCTCCAGTTTGGCTTCGAGCGCGCGCGCCGCTTTATCGCGTTCCTGACGGGCGAGGAACTGCTGTTCCACTTCGTGTTGAAGGCTTTCGAGGTTGGTTCCGCGCACCGCCTGGCGGGTGGAGACGGAGACTTCCTGCCCGCACTTTACGAGCACTCCCCGGTCTACCGCCAAATATTCTTCCGGTTTGCCGGCGGACTGGAAAGTAAGGACTCCGGGCACGAGGGCGGTGACGAAATCGACGTGCCTGGGACGCAGACCGAACCAGCCGTTCCGGGCTTCGGCGCGGATGCGTATGACGGGTTCTTCGAAGAGGATTTCATTGGGCAGCCAGACTTTCAGGGTCATGGATTGGACAGTCATTGGGGGCGAGCCTCCTCGATGCTTCCGATCATGTAGAGGGCATGTTCGGGCTGCTTTGAAAATTCGTCGTTGAGAATGCGCTCGCAGCCGTCGAGCGCATCTTCAAGCGGCACCAGGCGGCCGGGTTGTCCGGTGAATTGCTCGGTAACGAAAAACGGCTGGGTGAGAAAGCGCTCCAGACGCCGGGCTCGATTCACCGTGGCCCGATCTTCGCGCGAGAGCTCTTCGATGCCCAGCATGGCGATGATGTCCTTCAACTCTTCGTAGCCAGCGAGAGTTTTACGGATCTCCTGAGCAATTCGATAATGGCGGAGGCCCACGATGGTCGGCGAGGCCATCTTCGATCCCGAGCGCAGCAGATGGATGGCGGGATAGAGCCCTTCGCTGGCCCGTTTGCGCGAAAGCACGATGGAAGCCGAGAGGTGGCTGAAGGTGTGGACGGCCGCGGGATCGCTGAAATCGTCGGCGGGCACGTAGACCGCCTGCACCGACGTGATGGCTCCTGAAGGCGTGCTGCAGATGCGCTCTTCGAGATCGGCAAGTTCGGTGGCGAGGGTGGGCTGATAGCCGAGCCGCGAAGGGAGCTGCCCCATGAGGCCCGAGACTTCGGAGCCCGCCTGGATGAAGCGGAAGATGTTGTCGATGAGGAGCAGGACGTCCTGGCGGGCATCGTCGCGGAAGTATTCGGCCATGGTCAGGGCGGCGTGGCCGGTGCGGAAGCGCGCGCCGGGGGATTCGTTCATCTGGCCGAAGATCAGCACGCTCTTCGGGAGCACTCCGGCGGCCTGCACTTCGCGATACAGTTCCTCGCCTTCGCGGCAGCGCTCGCCGATCCCGCAGAAGACGCTGACGCCGCTGTGATGGCCGATCACGTTATGGATGAGCTCTGTGATGAGGACGGTTTTGCCTACGCCCGCGCCTCCGAAGAGACCACTTTTTCCGCCGCGTTCGAGGGGGGCGAGGACGTCGATGGCTTTGATCCCCGTAACGAAAACCTCGGAGGTGGTGGTGCGGCGCACCAGGGGAACGGGCGCTGCGTGGACCGATCTCCACTCCCCTCCATCGACCGGAGCCAGGTTGTCGATGGTCTCGCCGAAAACATCGAACATGCGCCCGAGGACTCGCTCGCCGACCGGGACTTTCAGGGGTTGGTGGGTATCGACGACGGGCGAACCGCGCGCGAGGCCTCGGGTAGAATTAAGCGCAATGCCGCGCACGGTGTGAGCGTCGAGGTGGGAGAGGATTTCGATGATTACGTCGGCTTTGTCGCCGGCTCGGAGCACGTGGAAAAGGGCCGGGATACGGTCGGCGAAGGTTGCGTCCACTACGCTGCCCCGAACGGCCTCAATTGTGCCCGCGTTCACATTGAGGAATGTGCAATCGCGTAACCGCTGAATTATCAGGGCTGTAACATTCGCGCGGTGGGTTTATGCGCTGTTTGGCACATAAACAGCGTGCTTTGCCGCTGTTTGATCGGAAATCTGCCCTGCCTGGCTAGATGAAGGTGAAGCCGCTTTTGGTCATGGGCAACTGGCGGATTCGTTTGCCTGTGGCGGCGAAGATCGCATTGGCGATGGCAGGCAGAACGGGCGGCAGCATAGGCTCGCCCAGACCCGTCGGCGGATTGTTGGTCTTGATGAAATGCACCTCGACCTGGGCCGGCGCTTGTGTCATCCGCACCGTTGGGTATTGATGGAAATTGGTTTGCACGGCGCGGCCATTGGAAATTGAGATCTCCCACAGCATCTGGCTCATGCCTTCGATCACGCCGCCTTCCACCATGTTCTGCGCGGCGCCGGGGTTGACGATCTGGCTGCCCAGATCGAGCACCGTCAGGATTTTTTCCACCTTTACCTTAGTACCACCCTCCACACGAACGTCGGCGACGGTGGCGACGAAACCGTGGTTGTCGAGAATGGCGAATCCGCGGCCCGTTCCCGGGGCGAACTTCTGGCCCGCTTTCCAGCCCGATTTCTCGACAGCCAACTTCAGAACGGCCATCATGCGGTCGATCTCGACGTCGGGATCGGTGGCGTTGTGGACACGCGGCGCCTGCAACAGTTCCATGCGGAATTCGACGGGGTCCTTACCGGCGGCGTGCGCCAGTTCGTCGATGAAACTCTGATAGATAAAGGTGAGGCCGTTATTGCCGGGGGCACGCAGAGATCCAAGCGGCACCTTCGAGGCGAGGACGGACGCCGACATATCGAAATGAGGAACGCATCCGGCCGGACTTTGCGTACCTGGCGATCCCGCCGCGCGGCCGAAATACTTGCCGTCACCGAAGCTGATCATGTGATTTTTCCATGCGATCAGTTTGCCGTTGGCGTCGAGGCCGGCTTTGAGCGAGTGGAAATTGCCCGCGCGGTAATGGTCGTGTCCCATATCGTCTTCGCGAGTCCATTGCAGCTTGACGGGGGCGCCGATGGTTTTCGAAATCAGGGCTGTTTCAAGAGCGTAATCGTTATCCAGGCGGCGACCGAAACAGCCACCGGCCTTGATGAGGTGAGTGGTTACGGCGCTCTCCGGGATGCCCAGCAAGGCGGCAACTTCGGAACGTCCCTGGCCCGGCGCCTGGCTGGGAGTCCACATCTCGATCTTTCCATCCTTGTAATGCGCCACGCAGTTGGTGGGCTCGAGCTGGGCGTGGGAAATGAACGGGAAGGAATAGCGGGCTTCCAGCACCTTCGCGGCGGACTTGAGCGCGGTATCGGGATCGCCATCCTTGCGCAGCACGATGGTGGGGGGCTGTTGAAACAGCTCTTCGGCGCGTTGCGCGTGGGCGGCGCTCGATTCCTGCGCCAGTTCACCCTCATCCCAGACGACCTTCAGCTTCCTGCGCGCCATGTTGGCCTGCCAGTAGCTATCGGCGACAATGGCCACTCCGCTGTGCAGGCCCCCGGGGATCTTGGTGCCTTCCACGATAAAAGCGTGCCGGACGCCCGGCTGCGCCTTGACTTCGTCGAGATTGGCGCTGACGGCCTTGCCCATAAACACGGGGCATTTCTCATAGACAGCCCAGAGCATTCCGGGCACGGTGACGTCGAGGCTGAACTGATGCTTCGCGGTGACGATGGCATTGGTATCCACGCCGCGTGTGGTCTTGCCGATGATGGTGTAATTCTTTGGATCTTTCAGGGTGACTGTGGAGAGTTCGGGCGGCGTGAGTGTGGCTACTTTCGCGGTCAGCTCGCCGTAGGTCGCGGTGCGATTGGTTGCGCTGTGTGTGACCTTGCCGGATGCGGCGGAGAGCTCGGCAGCGGGCACATTCCAGGTTGCCGCCGCTGCCGCGATGAACATGGATCGGCCGGCCGCACCCACGCGGCGCAGGGGATCCCAATTGGCCTGCGTGGAAGTGCTGCCGCCGGAGCGCTGCGGACCGTAGCGGGCCTCGTCGAGCTCGGCCTGGACGACTTTGACATTCTTCCAATCGACGTCGAGCTCTTCGGCGATCAGCATGGGCAGGGTGGTGCGAATTCCCTGGCCGACTTCGGGATTCTTGGCCATGATGGTGACGTTTCCATCGGCGGCGACACTGATGAACGCGCTGGGCGGCATGGTGCGGGGGAAGGGAGCGCGCGGCGGGCGGACCTCCTGTGCGAAGAGCTTGTCCAGCGGATCGGCGGTCAGGGCGAACAGGACGCCGCCTCCGGTCAGGGCGGTTACGCGAAGAAAAGATCGACGGCTGGTGGTGTGGGTGATCATCGCGTCTTTCAGATTATCAGGATGTTGGGATGGGGTGAAGGGCGGGGGAGGGGCGGCCCAAACGTGCTAAACTCCCCGCATGAAAAATTTGCCGCCCCCTGCGCCGCGCGAGCAGGCTCGGTCGATGATCGTCACGCAGTATGGGATCGTGGCGGCGTCGCAGTTTCTTGCCTCGCAGGCCGGCGCGAAAATACTCGAAGCGGGGGGCAACGCTGTCGATGCGGCCATCGCGGCGAACGCGGTGCTGGGATTGATGCAGCCGTATGCCAACGGGATCGGTGGCGATCTCTTTGCCATCGTTTATATCGCGAAGACGGGGAAGCTCTTCGGGCTGAATTCGAGCGGCTGGACTCCGCAGGCGATCAGCGCCGGGACTAGCATCGACCGGATCGGCGCTCACTCGGTGACCGTGCCTGGATGCGTGGCGGGATGGGAAGCGCTGCGCAAACGCTTTGCCACGAAGCCATTCTCGGAGCTTTTGGCGCCGGCGATTTTCTACGCGGAGAGAGGATTTCCGCTGCCGGAGATCGGTACGCGCTCATGGGTCAGCGAGCCTTTGCTGCAACAGCCTGGCTATCGGGAGACTTACATGCCGAGCGGGAAGGCGCCTCAGCTTGGGGATGTGTTCAGCAATCCCGCGCTGGCAAAGTCGCTGCGGCGCATCGCGTCGAAAGGGCGGGACGGTTTCTACAAGGGCAAGTTCGCGAAGAGCCTGGTGGCTTTCCTGCGGGAGCACGGGGGCGCGCACACCCTCGAGGATTTCACGGAGTTCCAGCCGGAGTGGGTGGATCCGATCTCGACAACTTATCGCGGCTGGGAAGTTTCCGAACTGCCTCCCAACGGGCAGGGCATCGCGGCGCTTTCCATGCTGAACATCATGGAGAATTTCCCATTGCAGGATTATGGGCACAATTCGGCGGAGGCGCTGCACGTAATGATCGAGGCGAAGAAGCTGGCCTATGCCGACATGGCGCGGTATGTGGGCGATCCGCGATTCGCGCCTGTGCCTGTGAAGGAGATGCTTGCGAAGCGTTTGGCCAGGCGCCGCGCGGGGTTAATCGATGCTAAGAAGGCCAGCGCGAAAGCCCTGCCTTCGGAGATCCGGCAGAAGCTGGCGGCGCATGGGCGGGAGACAATTTATATGTCGGCGATCGATAAAGACGGCAATATTGTGTCGCTGATTCAGAGCAACTATCAGGGGTACGGGACGGGGCTGGTAGCGCCGGGCACGGGATTCTCATTGCACAATCGCGGCTTCGGGCTGGATGCGGAGCCGGGGAAGCCCAACTCAGTGGCAGGGCGGAAACGCCCGCTGCATACGATTATTCCCGCTTTCATGCGCAAGGGAGATCTGACGTTGGGGTTCGGCATCATGGGCGGCTGGAATCAGGCGCAGGCGCACGCGCAGTTTGTGGCGAATGTGGTGGATTTCGACATGAATATACAGATGGCGCTCGAGGCGGCCCGGTTCACCAAGAATTCGTTCGATGGATGCGATGTGCAGATGGAATCGCGCGTACCCGAGGTGGTGCGGCGGGAGTTAAAGCGGCGCGGGCATGAGATCGAAAATTTGGGGACGTTTTCCGGCGCGGTGGGGAATGGGGAGGCGGTTATGCGGGACGCGAAGAGAAGAGTAAACTTCGGAGCGAGCGATCCGCGAACGGATGGGGCAGCCATTCCGGAACGTTGAGCCGGTGGACATGCGGCGATAGCCGCGTTTCGAGGAGAGCTGAACAGGCGCAGCTATCGCAGCGCGTCCCTGTACATAGCAGCGCCGGGATCGTTTTCTGCCGGCGCCCAGGTGGCGAATTCTTTGTCCGTGGCGGGTATCCGGGGGCCGGGTTTCACTTCGAAGCAGATCACGCGCGCGCTGCGCGGCAGGATGGTGTGCCAGACTCCGGGCGCAATGTCTACGCCCCACAGGTGACCATCGGCCGATTGCTCGCCCAAGCGGTAACGGGCCTTGACTCTGCCGTCATCGTCGAACAGGATCACGTCGGCAAGGCCCTCCAGTACGAGGAAAGATTCGGCTTTCGGCGGGTCGCTATGGCGATGCGGCCGGACATATGTTCCCTGCAACAGGACGTTGAGAAAGCGGTGCGGGTTGTCCGCCATGCCGGCATGGAAATTATGATTCATGCGCAGGCGCGGAGATTCCGCGGCAAGCGTGGCCACCTTATCGAAAAGAGCGCTGGTGATTGGTTGCACTTCAGCCATGGTGTCGGAGCCAAATAGAAAGTTCCTATTGCCGGCCAAGTAGAAAGTTCCGGTTTTAGGATTTGTTTTTCGATCCTCGTGGTATGTTCGCACAGCTTCGCTGGGGTCGCGCCTGGCGGAGTTGCCCGAAGCCGAGGCGACGGGGTTGGCTCCGAAGCAGTCGGCGGGACTCCTCCTGTGACGCAATAATTTCCGGAGCGCCGGGAGGGGTCCGTTCGGCCGGGGCCCATTGCTTTGGTGAAACTCCGGAGCGGAGGCTTTGGGCATAAGAAAAGCGCGTCTTCCAAATGGGTTTCCGTTCAACCTTCGACCGACTTCCACAGCGGCGGACTGGGGCGATCAAAGAAACCCTGCATCCACTGGCTGCGGCCGCCGGCGTTATGATCTTTGCGAACGGGTCGGTTTCGTTTCAACTCTGGGAGAACGGGCCGTGCGCCGCACTCAGCGATGTCCACATAACGGCCCTGATAGCGCGCTTTCAACTCACCATCCAGCCTGAGTTCGACGCGTAATCGTTGGCGCCGCATGCCGGCCTGGACCGCTTCCCGCAGGATCTGATAACGCCGGCCGGCGAAGCTGAACGTATAGTCATTGCCGATCACACGTTCTTCGACGTGGCACAGAATCGCCGACAGATCCAGATGCTCGCTGAGCGGCCGGTGATGGTTGGGAAACTCTTCCACCGGTCTGGCGAAGCGCGCATTCCATTCCGGCCAGTATTCGTTTTCCAGAAAGCGATTGGCGTCTTCCAGAGATGTGATTCGCGCCAGCCGCAGTTGCTTCACCAGCCGGTCCTGCGCCGTCTGAAAGCTGCGTTCCACACGGCCCTTGGCCTGCGGCGAGTAGGCTGCGATCCAGCCGATACCCAGTTCGCGCAGCCCGCGCCCGATCTGCGTCAAACGATCCTGCTCCGCGCTCTGCGCTGCACTCCGGCGCGCCGACGGCGTCACGAACATCGAATGACGGTCGGTGTAAACGTCCACCATCCGGCCATGCTTCTCCAGGTATTCCCACAGAACCGCCATATTCTGCGGTGTCGCATCTGACTCCACGAAGCGTCCCCAACTCCAGCTGGTTGCGTCGTCGATCAGCCGCACCAGATAACGCACTTCGCCTCGTCCTTCCAGCCAATCGTGGTCGCTGGTGTCCCACTGCACCAGTTCGCCGAACCCGCTGCGCCGCGGTCTCCAGCAGTGGATATCACGGATCTTTCGCGAGCCCGGCTGCCACAGTCCGTCCTCGATCATCCACCCGCGCAGTGTTTCCTTCCCAACCGCGATCTGATGCCGCTTCCCCAGTTGCTCGGCAGCGAAGGTCGGCCCGAAATCATGCCACTCCGGACGCCGCAATATGGCCAGCGCGGCTTCCCGGGTCTTGTCTGGAATCTTTCGATTGGATTTCCTGCCCCGCAGCCCGTGAACGACGACTGCATCTCTCTCCTTCTTCATCCGCCGCAGCAACCTCCGCACCCAACGGTCGGTTACACCCATCCGCTCGGCCGCCTCGCACTGCGTCATCTTCCCGTCTCTTGCCCGTTTCAGCCAATCCAGCCAGTCTCGCTCCTGTTGGCTCATCGCAATTCGTTCCACCTTTCAGCCTCGCGGCTGTCAATAGGAACTTTCTACTTGGCTCAATTAGGAACTTTTCACCTGGCCGCGACATGCACTTCAGCCATGGCTTTAAGGATAGCCAAAACGTGATATAAGTTGACCACATGAATCGCAGACAGTTTCTTCTCTTCGCTTCGGCGACTGCGGCGACGGTAACGCGCATATTCGGCGCCGATCCAAGATACAGAATCGGGTACACGACAAATACGCGGGGAGGCTGGGAAGCCGATCCTTTCAAAGGCTTCGCCGAGGCTCGCGAAGTGGGCTTTCATTATGTGGAGGCCTTTGCGACGGCTCTGAGCGAGTATTATCCGAACGACGCCTGGGGCCTGCAGCAGAAGATGGACAAGATCGGCGTGCGCTTTGTGGCCATCACGGGCGGGGCGCGCGGCGGCGATACGCATTTCGAGGATCCGGCGCGGCGCCAGGCCGTGATCGAGAACCATCTGGGCGTGGTGCGCTTCAGCAAGAAGTTCGGCGCCGACCATCAGAAAACGAATCTGGGCGGCCGGCGGCCCCGTGGCACCACGGACGAGGATCTTAAGAACATCGCCGAGACGCTCAACATTCTCGGCAAACGAATCAACGAAGAGATGGGCATGCGGTTCGGCCCGCACGCTCATCTGGGCAGCCAGTTTCAGAACCAGCACGAGATCGATTACGTGATGGCGAACACCGATCCGAAATATGTGGGGCTCACGCTGGACACCGGGCATATCACGATGGCCGGTATGGATCCACTGGCGCTGGCGAAAAAGCTGGGGCACCGCGTGGTGGAGTTCCATCTTAAGGACACCAAACCCGAAGACCGTGGCGGGACGAAAAACGTTCCGGCCCCGACAGTGGATCAAATGAAAGATCCTTACTTCTTTCCGCTGGGCAATGGCGGAGTGGATTTTCTCGCCCTCAAGGCGTATCTCGACAGCATCCAGTGGAAGGGATTTCTGGTGGTGGAACTGGATACCTCGCCCTGGCGCCCGCCTAAGGAAAGCGCTCGGATCACCGCCGACTATATCCAGAAGAAGATGGGGATTGCGCTATAAGGCCAGGAATGAACAGTCGGCAGCGCCTGTTCTACGTTTTCAGCGAGCCGTGTAAGGTTTCGATTACGTATTTGCGGCGGAATTTCATATTCTCGTCGAGCGACCCTTCGTTGGGACGCGGCGGATCGAAATCGAGTGACACCCACCGGTCATATCCTTTGGCGCGGAGTGCGCCCAGGAATCCGACGAAATCGACGCCGCCGGTGCCGAATGGTTTGTAGAGGTTGTCGCGCGCGTGCTCTTCCTTGCTGGGCGCCGGGCCTTTCCAGCCGGATTTCGCCGGGCTATATTTCACGATGACGTCCTTAAGATGTACGTCGCCGATACGAGGGAACCAATCGTTGACGAATCTGATGGGATCGACGCCGCCCAGGCTCAGGTGGGCCGTATCGGCAACCAGGAATACATACTTCGGGTCGGTGAGATCCATGATGCGTTTAACTTCGGCGTAGTTGGCATCGATCAGCGTCCAGTTATGGGGATGGAAGGCGAAGCGGACGCCGGCGTTTGCGCAACCTTTACCAATCTCATTAAGAGTTTTGGCGAGAACTGCGAGCTGTTCAGTGGTCCACCAGTTCGGCACAGGATGCGCGGTCAAATCTCGCATCGTCAGGTTGACTTTGAGGCAGTGACCGCCGCAGACGGCAACGTGGTCGCGGGCCAGAGAAATATTATCCTCGACGGTGGCGCGAACCTTGGCCGGGTTCGCCGGATCGTAGTATTCGCCGCTGCCCCAGTAATTCGCGCAGGCCACGCCATACTGATCCATTTTGGCTTTCAGGGCGCGAGCGGTTCCGCAGGATTGCTCCAGCAGCATGCTGGCTTCGAGCCCTTCGAAACCGTAAGCCGCGACCATCATAAGAGTGGAATCGGGCTGGCCGTCCAGGGCCTTAAACATGCCCGACGTGCAGGCCCAGCGGAACTTATCTCCCGGCATCGCATGGGCGGCCCGGAAGGCTAAAGCCGCTCCTAAGCCGGTTCGGAAAAAATCACGACGATTCAACATCAGACGGATGCTATTACGTCGCCAGCCAGGAGTCAATGGGGTGGGTTACATGGTGCTGATTCTGATGTAGCGTTTAATGTCCGGCAGGGAAGTAATCACTGCCGCGGCCGCCAGTGCAATAAACAGACCCTGCAGAAAATGTTTGGTGTGCATACTCATGGAAGTCCTTTCGCCGCCCTCTGTTGCAAGTGTCTGCCCTTAGAAGCGGGGAAGCAACGTGCCCAAGTGCCGGAGCGCACAGAAGATTGGTTTAAAGACCCGCCCAGATCTCGCCGAGTTCCAAGGTGAAGCCTTCGACGGGGCCCTCGCCGGCCAGGGTTTCGATTCCGGAATGAAGCTGGGGCTCGCCGCCCTGGCGATAGACATAAACGCGTCGCGCATCCGCGTGTATCAGCCAGGCCAGTTCGACGCCGTTATCGAGCCACTCCTTCATCTTCCGTTGCGCGGCGGCAAGGCGATCGCTCGGCGACATCACTTCCACCACAAATTCGGGCGTCAGCCGCAGGAATTCGCCTCGCTGCTTTTTCGTCAGCGTGGCCAGGCGCGCATTCGAAACCCAGGCGGCATCCGGGGAAAGCGCCGCTCCGTTTGGCAGCCAAAACTGAACGCTCGACCCTAAGGCCTTGCCTCGGCCATCCTTCCTGGCCCAGTTTCGCAGCTGTCCGATGGTATCCGCACATCTGTAGTCCGATTCCCCTCCGGCTGGTGGCACGATAACGATCTCCCCTTGTGCCGTGCGCTCCAGCCGCAGATCCGGATTGGCTTTGCAGATCCTCAGATATTTTTCGTCGCTGAGCCCCTTCTCATGATCGAGAATCAGGGTGGCGGGCGCTTTGAGTTCGGGGAGAGCGATCTGCATGCTGACTTCAGCCTACGTGAATTCCCGCAAGGGCGCAATGCGCATGACATGATGGAAACTTCGCCGCATGACTGACGAAATGCAAACCCCCAAGGGCGTGCTGCCCTCGCAGGCGCTGGAGAAAATGATCGCGAGCGGAGCCATCCACGCCCGCACCGCGTTTCTCGCCGAGCAGGTGCAGCCATCCTCCATCGATCTGCGGCTCGGTTCGGAGGCCTATCGTGTCCGCGCCAGTTTTCTTGCCGCCGGCACGGCCACGGTTACCAGCAAACTCGAGCGCTACCGGCTGCATACGCTCGACCTCTCGCGCCCCGCCGTTCTCGAAAAAGGCTGCGTGTATATCGTCCCGCTGCAGGAGGAACTGGCGCTGCCCGCCGGGATTTCTGGTAAAGCCAATCCCAAGAGCTCCACGGGGCGCCTCGATATCTTTACGCGCCTGATCACCGACGAAGGCCGCCGCTTTGAAATTGTTCCCCCCGGATACAAGGGCAGGCTCTATGCCGAGGTGGTTCCGCGAACCTTCAGCGTGGTGGTTCGTCAGGGCGATCGCCTGTCGCAGCTGCGTTTATTCCAGGGCGAATATCTGCCCTCCGATTCGCTGCTGCGTCAACTGGCCCGCGAAGAAGATCTCGTCTATATGCCCGACGAGAGCCGCGGCGAAGCGGCCATTCAGAACGGCCTGCGCCTGTCGGTCGATCTCACCGGCATAGACGGCTCCCCCATCATCGGTTATCGCGCCCGGAAGCACGCCCCGCTGATCGATCTCGCCCGCGTCCAGTATTACGATGCGGAAGATTTCTGGGACCCCATCCGCCGCAACGACAGCCGCACTTTGATTCTCGATCCCGAAGATTTCTACATCCTCGCCTCGCGCGAGAAAGTGCGCATCCCCCCCGCCTACG
The DNA here is from genome assembly GCA_963719785.1 of Terriglobia bacterium. Lineage (GTDB taxonomy): Bacteria > Acidobacteriota > Terriglobia > Bryobacterales > Bryobacteraceae > BOG-234. Next base: position 442,416 of record CAVRCX010000004.1, on the reverse strand, counting down.
CCGCCGAAATGGTGCCGTTCGACCCCACCATCGGCGAATTCCGCATCCACTACGCGGGATTTTTCGACCCTGGATTCGGCTATGGATCGGGCGAGATCAACGGCACGCGCGCGGTTCTCGAAGTGCGCTCCCACGAGGTTCCGTTCATTCTGGAGGATGGCCAGGTGGTGGCCAGCCTGGTCTTCGAACATCTGCTCGAGCGGCCCAAAATGCTGTATGGCGAAGGCATCGGTTCGTCGTATCAAAAGCAGGGCCTGAAGCTGAGCAAACATTTCAAGGCGCCGGAGCATGGCTGACTTCGATGTAGTCGGAGTTGGCCTTAATGCCACCGACACCATCCTTCGTGTGCCGCGTTTTCCGGCCTACGGGGGCAAAGTGCCATTTCACGGCGAGTGCTATTCGGTGGGCGGGCAAGTCGCCACCGCCATGGTCACCTGCGCGAAACTCGGATTGCGCGCCAAATACATCGGGACCATCGGCGACGATCTGCGCGGCCGCATCCAACTCGAAAGCCTGACCGGCTCGGGCGTCAATATCGATCACGTGCAGCAGCGCGTCAACTGCCCCAACCAATCCGCCTATATCGTTGTCGATGAATCGACGGGCGAACGCACTGTCTTCTGGAGCCGGCCCGACTGCCTGACCATCTCACCGGAGCAAATCGCGCCCGAGCAGATCACCTGCGCGCGCCTGCTTCACATCGACGGCCACGATACGCCGGCCGTGGCGCACGCGGCGCGCATCGCGCGAGAACACGGCATTCCCGTCACGGTAGACGTCGACACCATTTACGCCGGCTTCGACCAGGTGCTGCCCTTCGTGGATTATCTGATTGCCAGTTCGGAATTTCCCACCCGATGGACGGGCATCGAAGATCCGTTTCACGCGCTGCAGACCATTCAGGGAAAGTTCGGCATGCGTGTGGCGGCCATGACTCTGGGAGCGCACGGGGCACTTGCCCTCACCGAAAATCGGTTTGTCTATTCTCCGGGCTTTGTCGTCAACTGCCTCGATACCACCGGCGCTGGGGACGTGTTCCACGGCGCATTCTGTTATTCTGTTTTGCAGGGCATGCCTATCGCCAATGCACTCGGTTTTTCCAATGCGATGGCGGCTTTGAACTGTACTGCGCCGGGCGCGCGCGGGCGCATCGCCAGCCTCGACGAAGCGCGGGATCTGATCGCTGACTGTGAACGGAGAAGTTCGCCAGAAATCGCCGGCCGGGCGCAAACTCACTAAATGTTCCCGCTTCGCGACGACCGCCCGACCTACAGCGCACCCATCGTCACCACTCTGCTTATCGTGGCTTGCGCGCTGGTCTTTTTTTACGAACTGACGCTGGACGATTATTCTCTCAACTACTTCATGACTCGCTACGGCGTGGTTCCCGCGCACCTGCGCCTGGCGACTCTGGTAACATGCATGTTCGTGCACGGCGGTTGGGCCCATATTATCGGGAATATGCTGTTCCTCTGGGCTTTCGGCAAGAGCCTGGAGGACGCCATGGGGCACACTAAATTCCTGGGATTTTACCTGATTTCCGGTGTGATTGCGGGGATCGTCCAGGTGGCTTTTAATCCCACTTCGCATATGCCGACCGTTGGGGCGAGCGGCGCCATCGCCGGGGTGATGGGAGCTTACCTGATCAAGTTTCCGCGCGCCCGCATCCACACCCTCGTCTTCGTCCTTATCTTCCTGACCACGGTCGACATCCCGGCCGCTCTGATCCTCGTCTATTGGTTCTTCCTTCAGTTGGTGAGCGGCTACGGTTCCATCGCCCAAACTCAAGTGAACGACCCCGGCGTAGCTGTCTTCGCGCACATTGGCGGCTTCATCACGGGGATGATTCTCGTGAGTGTTATGGGGACACGCAATCGCTACTACCCCCGCCGGCGCGATGTTTACTGGTAGGTCACTTACCAGAGATCGGGGCATGCGGCTACCAACCGCGTCCGCCACGGCTTTTCTCAGGACGGCCCAATCCTGCCCGGCGCCAGAACGCTTCTGAGCCTGGCAGCCAGCGTACCCGCCGCGTATGGCTTCTGAAGGAAGCCCGCTAATCCGGCGCCGTTGAAGCGCTCGATCACTTCCATTTCATTGAAGCCGCTCGAGAGAATCACCCGCACATGGGGACGAATAGCTTTCAAACGCCGCAGAACCTCTTCGCCACCAATGCCCGGCATGGTCAGATCCAGCAGGACCAGCGAGATACGGTCGGGCATCGCCGTGAAGATCTCCACTCCCTGCTTCCCATCGTTGGCCAGAATAGTTTCGTATCCATAATGATCCAGCGTGGCCTTGGCGGCGCGCCGCACGGTTTCCTCATCGTCGATGATCAGAATGGTCGCGGCGTCCCGCCGCGCCGCGGCCCCATCGCCCGCGCCCCGGCCAACGTCGCCGGTCACCGCGGCCGATACTGCCGGGAACAGCACCCGGAAGGTACTGCCGGCTCCCGGCGCGCTTTGCACTTCGAGCGCCGCCTTGTGGCTGCGGACAATACCCAGCACGGCGGCCAGCCCCAATCCGCGTCCCGTGAACTTGGTGGTGAAAAAAGGATCGAAAATGCGCGCCCGCGTCGCATCGTCCATCCCTTGCCCGTTGTCGCGCACTTCCAGAACCACGTATCGCCCCGGCCCGGCTTCGCCCGCCGCGAACGCCTGCCCCGGCCTTCCGGCCCCGAGCTCTTCGTTGCGCGTGGTGACCACTACTTCGCCGGAGCGGTCCGCGGGAATCGCCTCGGCCGCATTGATCACCAGGTTCATGACAATCTGCTGCAACTGCGTCGCGTCGGCCTCGACTGCGTCCAGGTCGTCCGCCAATTCAAGACGCAGACAGGCGTTTTTCGGAATGGAACTCTGGATCAGATGCGTGATCGCCCGTACGATCTCCGAGAGATCGATCCTTTCGATGATGAACCGGCCTTTCCCGGCATAAGCGAGAAGCTGCCGGGTAAGGTGAGCGGCGCGCTCGCTGGCGCTGACCACATCTTCCAGCACCGTCCGCAGATGACGTGCTTCACGGGGAAGGCACTCGATAGCCAGGCTGGCGTTGCCCATAATGCCGGTGAGCAGATTATTGAAATCGTGCGCCACGCCGCCCGCCAGTACGCCGAGGCTCTCCAGCTTCTGCGTCTGCAACAGCTCTTCGTCCTTCTGCTTCAGGCGGGCCAGATAATCGCGCACCTGATACTGGCGGCGGCGCGCGCGATGAGCCGATCGCACGCTGCTCAGCAGAGTCGCCATGCGGATAGGCCGCTCGAGAATGGTGACGTTGGCCTCGTCGCCCAGCAGTTTCAGAAGATCCATGCTGGTTTCCGTGGGGCGGCTGCCCGTGGTGGTGAGAAAGAGCAGCGGGAAATCGGACCACGCGGGTTGTTTATCGAGCGCCCTCAACATAGGAGCCAGTGAGACGCCGATCAGCGCTTCTTCGGCGAGCAGCGCCAACCCGGCCGATTCGCCCAATCGCTCCGCCAAGCCATCGACGCCCGCGCAGATGTGACAGGGAATGGTTTCGCGCTGCAGCATTTCCGTTATCAGCGAGGAGTCGCGTCCGGTGGGCGCCAGCACCAGTACGGTTTCTCCATTCTCCGCCAGCGGTGTCATTGCGGTGTCAGTTGCGCATAGGAGGGGGACAGCAGATTCTCCCGTTTGCCTTTGTATACAGGCACTCCCGTCAGCACGCCCTCAAATTCCTGCAGCGGCTGCCCGATCTCCACGCCGGCCGACGTTATATGAAATTCGCGGATCAGCCGCTCGTGGCCGCCGGTGCGTTTCTTTATCACGGCGACTGCCTGTTTCACTTCACCGAAGGCTTCGAAGTAGCGCAGGAGAATTACCGTATCGGCCAGATAGGTCACGTCGACTGGCGATTGCATGCTGGTTCCCATCAGGCCATGCTGGGCCAGCACCATGAGAGTGAGCACACCGCGCTCATTCAGAAAAACCAGCAGTTCGTGCATCTGAATCAGCAGAAAACTTTCGCTCGGCATCGCATTCAGATAACCGTTCATGCTGTCGATGATGACCACGCGGGCGTCTCCGTCCTCCGCCGCGCTGCGCACCTTATGCGCGAACTGGCCGGGCGAAATTTCCGCCGGGTCGATCTGTTCCACCACGATGTGTCCGCTTTCCAGATGACTGCTCAGATCCATGCCGAGCCCCTGAGCGCGCTCCAGAAAATTCTCCCGGGTTTCTTCGAAGACGTAACAAACCACTTTCTCACCATGGCGCGCCAGGGTCTCGGCGTACTGTGTTACGAGAGTCGATTTCCCCGAGCCCGCGGGACCCATCACCAGGGTGCTGGTCCCATAGTGAATGCCCCCGCCCAGCAGCGAATCGAGCGCCTGTATCCCGCTCAGCGCGGCTCTCCGTGGAGCCGGTGCGAGCGCCTGGTCCTGGCGGTGCTGGGAGGCCACCAACCGGGGATAGACCACCAGACCGCCCTGTTCGATGCTGAAATCGTGGTATCCTTCGCGGAATTGCAGACCGCGCATTTTTGACACGGTGAGCCGCCGCCGCGCACCCCCATACTCGACGGATAAGCGCTCCAGAAGGACGACTCCGTGCGAAATGCTTTGCAGCTGCAGATCCGTCTCTTCGGACGTGCGGTCGTCCAGCAGAATCACCGTACACTTCCGGCCGGCGAAGAATTGTTTCAGAGCCAGAACCTGGCGGCGATAGCGCAGAGGATCGCGCGCCAGCAGACGCATCTCCGAAAGCGAATCGAAAACCACGCGGGAAGGCTGGGTCGTGTTCACCAGTTCGCATATCCGTTTGGTGGTTTCGCTGAGTTCTACTTCCGCCGGATGAAAAACCGTGTACTGGTCTTCGCCCTGCAGGCGTTCTTCGAGTGAGTTCAGCTCAAAAAGCCCGATTCCTTCGAGCGACCAGCCATGCGATGCGGCCACCGCGCAGAGCTCATTCTTGCTTTCCGAAAGCGTGACGTAAAGGCCGGTTTCCCCGTGCCTGCGTCCTTCGAGCAGCCATTGCAATGCCAGTGTGGTCTTGCCGGTTCCAGGATCGCCTTCGATGAGATAAAGGTGGTTCTCGGGAAATCCACCGCCCAGAATGTAGTCCAGTCCGGGGATTCCGGCCCCCACTCGCCGTTCTCTGTTTCCTGCAGAAGCGTCGGTCAATCGGTCCCCTCCTTTGCGGTGAAGCGCTGAACACGAAAAGTTCCATTCCAAACGCGCTGAAGCCCTGCGATGTATGTGTTCTCACATTGCATAATGTGTTGATATATGGTCGATCTGCTGGCGATTGCCGCCCACCCCGACGACGTGGAACAGACCTGCGGCGGCGCCATGCTCCGTATGGCCGAGGCAGGCTACCGAACCGGCATCGTCGACCTGACCGCCGGCGATATGGGGACGCGCGGATCGCCCGAAATCCGCGTTGCCGAGTCTGCTTTGGCCGCTGGCATCCTGAAGGTTTCTCACCGCGAAAATCTGCATTTTCCCGACGCGCGCCTCGAAAATTCCCTCGCGGGGCGCATGACGCTGGCGCTCCGTATCCGCGCACTGCGTCCCCGCACCGTGATCCTGCCTTATTGGGAAGGCCGGCATCCCGACCATTACCGCGCCTCTGAGATCGGCTACGAGGCCTGCTTTCTGGCGGGCCTGAAGAAGATCGACCAGGCTACCGACCCGCACCGCCCCCATAAGATTATTTACGCGTCCATTTATGCGAATGTAACGCCGTCTTTCGTCGTCGACATCACGCAGTATTTCGACCGCCGCATGGAATCCCTGCTGGCATACCGCTCGCAATACGGCTCGGTCCATTCCGGTCCGGAAGACCACGGGGCGACGCTGTTTCCCGACGAGGCTGAGATCCGCGAACGCCTCGCCGCCATGGCGCGTTTTTACGGCAATCTCATAGGCGTCCGGTACGGTGAGCCATACGTCGTCAAGGAGACTATGCGAATAGACGATGTGGTCTCGCTGCCGGTCCGGACACTATAGATATAAATGGTCAATTGGTTGGTAATCGGCATAGGCGACGTTACGCGGAAGCGCGTCATCCCCGCAATCTTAAGCGAACCGCGGAGCACTCTGCGCGGATTGCTGACGCGCGATCCCGCGAAAGCCGAGGCCTATGCAGGTGTGCGCACTTCTACTACGATTGACGAAGCTCTGGATGACGCTGGCATCGATGCCGTGTACGTGGCGTCGCCGGTGGCGCTGCATGCGCCGCAGACTATCGCCTGCCTGCGTGCCGGTAAGCACGTCCTGTGCGAGAAGCCTTCGGGGCTCAATTACGCGGAAGCGCAGTCCATGGCCCAGGCGGCGCGTGAAACCGGCCGCCTGCTGGGGATTGGCTACTATCGGCGCCTTTATCCCAAGCTGATTCGCGCCAAACAGCTGATCGCGGAAGGCGCCATCGGGCAGCCCCTCGTCGCCGAATCCAATTGCCACGGCTGGCTCGAGAATATGAATCGCCCCTGGCTGCACAATCCGGCGATTGCCGGCGGTGGACCGCTCTACGACATCGGCTCCCATCGCATCGACGCGTTTAATTTCCTCTTCGGCGAGCCTGTGCGCGCGGTGGGCATGCTCTCGAACGTGGTGCATCGCCTGCAGGTGGAAGACTGCTCCACTGTGCTGGTTGAATATGCCAACCACGTGCGCGGCGTAATCGATGTGCGCTGGAACTCCCGTGTGGTGCGCGATCAGTTTCGCGTAATCGGCATCGAGGGCGAGATGAACCTCGACCCTTTGAGCGGCCCCGCTCTGCGCTATGGCGGCAAGGAAGAGATGCTGCCGGTCCACCCGAACGTTCACTACCCGTTAGTGGAAAACTTCGTTAATGCGGTTCTCGATGGCGCGCCGCTGGCTTGTCCGGTCGACGAAGCCATCCGGACCGATTGGGTCACGAGCCTGGTCAAATGAAGTTTTTCTATTGACTTCATCGAAATTATCGAACGGGTATAAGGATCTCCCTGACACTCTGGTTATGCCTTTTTAAGTCTCTGGTTCCTAAACTCAACTCGAAGTGGGAGGTTTCACCCTAACTAACTGCAAAGCCAGTAGTAACTGTTCGGTCTACGGGCAACGGGAGAGGGTGGGAAGAGGAAAAGGAACGTGAAAATCTATATGATCGCCAGGACTGGTGAAAGGTTTAATCGGCGTCTCAGGGATACGGCCGGGATAATCACTTTGATGTTCGCGGCCGGAATAGCCAGCGCTCAAGTACCTATGGGAACCATAGTGGGAATCGTAAAGGATCCCGCGAAACTTCCCGTCGGCGGCGCAACGATTATCGCGGCTAAGGAAGGCGGCGGTATTCGCAGCACGATTTCAAGCAGCGACGGGGTGTATTCATTCCCCGATCTTATGCCGGGAACATATACGGTAAAGGCGCGAACGCAGGGTTACGCCGATGGCATAGTCTCCTCGCTGAAGGTAATCGCGGACGACGCGACGCGAGCCGATATTACGCTTACGGCGGCGCCCGCTTTGATTTCACAAGACGCGCCACCGGCAGCGAGTCTGGCCGCGACTCCGGCCAATCCAGCTCCGGCCGTGACCAGCGCGAGCTCGAATGTCGCGCCTAAGTTCTGGCCGCGGCTGGCCCATGAAATAGTGACCAGACCGCAGCCCGGCGAACCGGTTGCCGTGGCGTCATTGAGCCCGCCGCCGGCCGCCGCGTTCGACAAGCCAGCGGCCGCACCCGACACTCCGCAGGGTCCGTCGGCTCAGGGACCAGCAGCTCCGGGACCAACCCCGCAGGCTCCGGAGGCCGCGCCCGCCGCTCCGCCAGTGGACAACGTCACTCCATTCGCCGATTACGACTGGACCTGGCTGAATGGCAACTCACGCCAGCACGATTCTCCGCTCGATTCGAAATACTTCAGCGGAGAGTTCCGCGCGGATACGTTCTACGGTGTCGACTTCAACCAGCCGGTAGACCACTCCATGGGCGGATCGAGCGAAGTATTCCGCAACGGCGAAGTCCAGCTTGAGGACTTGTCCATCGGCGGTGATTTTCACGATGGCCAGATGCGCGGCAGAGTCCTCGCCCTGTTCGGTATGTTCTCCGCCACCACGGTGCGCAACGACGCCAGCCCCGCGGTCGGCCAGTGGGATGTTCGCGCCGCTTACAAATACGTATCGGAAGCCTACGGCGGATACCACTTCAACGTACAGCACGGACTCAACGTCGATGCCGGTATCTTCGTCTCCTATGTCGGCCTCTTCAGTTATCACAATTTCGATAACTGGGCCTACCAGCCATCGTATGTGTCATCTAACACGCCATGGTTCTTTAACGGCGTGCGCGTACAGTGGTTCCCCACCAACCACCTGAAAATCGAGCCCTGGTTTATCAACGGATGGCAGTCGTATAACAAGTTCAACAGCCATCCCGGCGTAGGCGGGCAGCTGAAATGGACTCCGAAGCCCTGGCTGAATATCATTGCCAACCAATATGGCGTCGGCACAGACACCCTTGGAGTTCCCAACCGCCAGCGGTATCACACCGACGACAGTATCGAGGTCATGTACTACAACCATCCCAAGACCGGTAACGGCATCGATAAGATGGCCTTCACGTTCACCGGCGATGCGGGATGTGAATCCGGCGGCGGGGTGACTTGCGCCGGCGGAAAGGGCGGCCCCCGCCAAGACTTCCTCGGCTATATGGCTTACAACCGCTGGTGGTGGCACAAGGACCTGTTTGGCCTGACCCTCGGCGGTGGCCAGATCGACAATCCGGGCCGGTATCTGGCGCTGGTGCTGCCCATCAACGGCGCGGACGCGATCTCCGGCACACCCTACTTCCCGGAATATCCCGGAGCTTCGTTTAAGGCCTGGGATGGCACTATTACGCTTGATTGGATGCCCAGCCAGTTCGTCACTTTCCGGACGGAACTTGGTTATCGCCATACCAACGTACCGTATTGGACCGGCCGGCACGGAATCACGCCTCCGGGAGGCAATAACGGTTCTCCGGCGGACTTCGTCTGTTCCAACGGATCCTCGTCCGGTCAGACGGTTTTGGGACCCGCCGAAGTCGCCTGCGGCGGCGGACCGAGCAGCATCTGGTACCCCGACCTGCGTGAAGGTCAGGGATTGCTGGATTTCGCCATCATGGTCAAACTCTAGCCTCATGGGCCAGCGGCTCGGAACATGCTCTTGTGTTTCCGAGCCGCGGTCTCCCTTGAGGCAGTGCATATCTTCACCGGATGAAAAGCAGCACGAATGAGGAGCGGTTTTATGAAGAGATGGAGATTAGTGTGCGCCGTCTGCGCCATGATGGCGCTGTTCGGAACGGTGGCAGCTCAGAAAGTAGACAAGAGTGCCAATAAGACGGAGAGAAGTGTTGCTCTGGGCGAAGATGAAGTCAAACAGTTGTTGCTCCTCATGGACACGGACAAGAACGGAAAAATCTCCCGCCAGGAATACATGAATTTCATGGCTGCCGAGTTCGACCGTCTGGACAGCGACAAGAGCGGCGAACTGGACGTCAAAGAGTTGACAAAGTCGCAATTCCGGGCAAGCCGTCCGGCGCCCGGCAAGTAAGTTCGCAAATTCCGGGAAGTGTGCGAGGATAATATTCACTATGCGACGATTCCTCTGCCGTTTCCCGCAAGTGTTCTGGCTGCTCCCGGTTTCCGTAGTGGCTCTTCTGGCCGCCGATGCCCCCTGGAAAAACAAGCCTGCCTCGGACTGGACGGTCGAGGACGCTCGGGAGATTCTTTCTGACTCGCCTTGGGCAAGATGGGTTAACGCGGGGTTGGCTCGCCGCGAGAGCGAGGACGAACGGAGGGAAGGCGGCAACATGGGTCAGCCGAAGGGCGTCGGTTACGACAACGTCGGCACTAAGTACGTCAGGCCCCAACTGGACCTCAAGACTATTTTCACCAAAGGCTATACGCCACCCCCGCCCGAGGCCATCAAGGTGCTCATCCGCTGGGAGACCGCTCTTCCCATACGCGTGGCGGAGTTGAAGTTCGGCGAAATCGAGCCTCCCACTCTCGAAGGCGATGGGTATAAGGTCGCTGTATACGGGATTCCGGGAGGGGTCTTCAAGGGCGATCCATTAAAGTTGGGAGAGCCGCTCAAAGCCACGTCATTTCTAAAGCGCGAAGGGAAGCCCAATGTGAAGCCGCTCAGAGTGGAGGTGTTCAACCGCAGGGATGGTTTGGCGGTTGTCTATCTGTTTCCGCTCTCGGCCGAGATCAGCAAGAAGGACCCATGGGTCGAGTTCGATGCGCAGATCGGACGTGTAATTATCCAGCAAGCCTTCAATGTCGGGGATATGCAATTGCGAGGCGAACTGCAACTGTAAGTTTCGTTTCGACTATTGAGCGGCGTTTTCGTCAAATACGCCTTCCAGAGTTTCGCCTGGGCCGGCCGGATAGTATTTCATTTCGCGGGAAGCGCGCGTCTGTATACCTGTTTTTCGTTCGATATCGACAACATCGATGGTCCGTTTCACGCGGCGCATGTTTTTCACCGATCCCTCCAGGCGCCACACCTCCTGCCGGCACCTTACCGTTCCATCGGGCGCGGCCGGCGAATGAGTCCCCCGCATACGAACAATTACGTCTTTCATAAAGGCGGGGAATTGTGCGTCGGGCCGCGAAACATCCGGCGGCAGAGCTTTCAGCGCGTCGCGTGCCGCGGATCGCGTTGAGGCGATCTCGGTGTCCGATCGGTTCAGCGCCTCCAGCAGAGCGCGGGAATCCCCCTCGGGGGTTTCCCGCTCGAGAGCGGTCCCGTTGGCCCACGCAGCCAACGCCTCGAGCGCGTCGGCCTTTTGGGCAGCTCGATCCACTGCGCGCCGCACCTCGTTCTCGGAATTCAGAATGGCTTCCGACCGTCCCAGATGACCGCGAATGGCGAAGAGAGTTTGGCGGAAGTTATCGGGCAATTCGTCGTCGAGCGACGCATCGCTGCGCGCCAGAGCCTCCCGCAGGCGCGTCTTGAAAGACACTACTGCGTCGTCAAGTTCTTCGCGCGATTGAGACGTCTCAAGGGTCGCCGCCGCCATGTCCTTAAGGGAAGGCGCGCTGGCTGTTTCCGGTAATTTTGCCCGCGAAATGTAAACGCGCCCCCGGGAGTTATAGACTTCGTCGAGTTCGCCCGAAAATTCGCGATTCTCATAGCGTCTGAGCAGAGTCTGCTGCCCGGTTGCGGTATCCACCGCCACAGCCCAGCGTTTCACCGACGTGGTGCCCTGCCGTTGCTCCCAATCTTCCTGATAAAAAAGGTGTCGGCCCTGCCCATCTTCCATTCCCGAATCCATCAGGGTGACGCGGCGAAAGGCCTCATGGATCAGGGTAATTTTCTTTCCCCGCTCCACGCGGATGGGCAGTACGACATCGTCGCGTGTGTTCATTGGTTGCGGCAGGTCCGGGACCTTGGTGCCGTCGTTCTTCCCAACCGGCAGGGCTGTGCCGGTCAGGCTCCAGGTTCGATCCATCTGGTCTTCCGGCGAATCGATCTCCGGCAAGTCGACTGGTAGAACCGCCAATGCCTTTTTCGCTGCCTCGGTGGCGGCATTGCGCGCCTTCAGCAATTCCCCTCGCTGGCTTTTCGCCTCGACTTCCGTCCGGGAATTCAGTTCTTTCGCGGAGATCATGAGGAATTGCCGCATAGCGTTATTACTCTGGACAACGCGATTGCGCGTCTCCGCAATCAGGCTCTGTATCCGGTCGCAGTCGATGAGAGCGGCTGGCTCATAACCCGTCCTGCGGGCGGAAATCATGCGCGCGGTAAGGAGCTTCTGCACGGCCGGCAGGGCGAGGTCGGCCGGCCCGCTGAGAATATCGGCGTCCGCACCAGGAATCCGCCGTCCGTCCGCGGAGCGGTAGCCGCGGTCGTGCAGGGCGATTTCGCGATCCAGATGAGCCTCAAATTGTTTGACGGAATCGGTGAGTTCGCCGGTGATCTGGCGAAGAGCGGCGATCATTTTATCGGGGGCTTCCGCCCCGGCTACGGACTGCGTTTCCTCGCCTGCCCCCGCAGGTAACGCACCCAGCGCCAAGAGGGCTCCAGCAACCCAGGCTTCGAGCATCGGATGGCGCGTTCGCATGGCTGACGGCCGCAAACACATTCTGCCACACTTCGCGGCCGCGCGCCTTCCCTCAGCATTTGGCGCGGAGGAATTCGAACACTACGTAGCCGACCGCCGTCACCGCCATGCAGAAATTGGCCGGTGTCGGAATGTCAGCCAGTGCCCACGCCAGATCCATCTGCCGGCCCAGTCCCGAGCGCTCATATTCGCCTCAAGAGATTCGAGTAAAACAGGAAATACGATAAGACGATCTCGATAGTCGCTCGCCAGGTGGCCTTCTTCACAATCGGAAGTCTGGCAAAATCCGGCCGCGTTTCGCGTGTTCCGGCGGGGCTTTCCTTATCCCGCAGAGTGACTTCACGGACTCCTCATGCCGATCTGCAGCATGAGAAAAAAGTCATCAATCGCACTGTGCAACTGCAGACGCAAGTATCGGTTAATATGCTTTATTTCATATATTTACCTAATTGGCGTGCCGGCGATGCCGGGCATACTGATGAACTTTTTCTATCTCCCTCATAGAAAATTTCGTCATGCCATGTGTGAATTCCTTATCGGAAAGTTATGCGTTCCTCAGCTTCGGATTTCTAAACTCGGGCATTCAGCACAAAACACCGGATGACCAAATACCTCATAGCCATCTTTGTATTCCCGCTGGGAACCGCTGCACTCGAGGCGGATTCATTGTGCACGATCTCAGGCGTAGTCCGCGATAAACAGAAGACCGTCGTTACGGCCGTGGTCATCACCGCGAAAAAGCTCGACGACGGCAGCATCCGGAAAGCTGTCTCCGGACCCGATGGCGCCTGGCAGATCCCCGAGATCCCTTCCGGCACCTATTCGCTCACCGCGGAAAAGGAAGGCTACGCGCCACTCGCTGCCTCATCGGTGCAGATTGAACCCGGCAAGGCGGTGGCTTACGACGTCACCATCGACCCGGCGGTAACCAACATCGTTACCAAGGGATTCTGGACACGTCTGGCAAAGGCCTATGCGGACGATTGGCATGACCGCGGCGGTGGCGGACCGGATCCCAAAGTCCGCGGATATCAGGCGCCCGAATCGAATCCGCCGTATCCCTTCACTGTGTGGCCGTATGGTGGTTCGCCCGTGATTGGTCAGCCCAATACGAATTTGCCGCCGCTGATGGCGGCTCTTTACAACGGCCCCCATGGTGAGTGGTGGCAGAACAGCAAGATCCAGATCTACGGCTGGGTCGATACCGGCTTCAACGTAAGCAGCTCTAACAAAGGCGAGTTTGCCAACGCGCCCGCCGCTTACGACATAAAACCCAACACCATCACTCTCGATCAGGCGGTTCTCTACATCGAGCGCGTGCCCGACACTGTTCAGACGGACCATTTCGACTGGGGCTTCCGCTTGAGCGGGCTGTACGGGCAGGATTACCGGTACACCACTTCGAAGGGCATCTTCAGCAATCAGCTACTGGGCAAGAACAGTCTTTACGGTGCCGACCCCGTCATGGTATACGCGGACCTGTATTTTCCCAAAGTGGCGGACGGGATGAACGTGCGCATCGGCCGCTATGTTTCGCTGCCCGACATCGAGGCGCAACTGGCGCCGAATAACTACACGTACAGCCATTCGCTACTTTATATTTATGATTGCTACACGCAGAGCGGTATCAACGTCACCACCAAGCTGAGCGATCACTGGATGATCCAGACCGGGCTGTCTGGCGGTTGCGACTCAGCCCTGTGGACCAAAGACGCCACGCCCACCGGGACGTTTTGCGGGAGCTATACATGGAGCGAAGGCGGAGACAACTTCTACGTGTGCGCGAACTCCGTCAACAAGAACAAATACGCTTACAATAACCTCGCCGCCTATTACCTGACCTGGTATCACAAGATCAATTCCAAGTGGCATTTCGATACTGAGTTCTGGTATCAGTACGAGCGCGACGTGCCGAGTATATTCGGCACCGCCCCGATAGAAAACGGGGCCAACGGCGCGTGGTGTAACCCAGGACAGCAGTATTGTTTCGCTCCCGAGTGGGCCACCACCAACTATGTGGAGCGGCAGTTCGGTAAGAAAGACGCGCTGTCGATCCGCAACGAAGTTTTTGACGACCTGAAAGGCCAGCGCACGGGCACCAGGACGCTTTACAGCGAACACCTGATCTCGTGGACGCACTTCATCGGCACCAGCCTCCTGTTCCGTCCCGAGATCCGCTACGAGCGCTCTTACGATAATCCCGCCTACGATCTGCAGACCAAGAAGAACCAGGTGATCGTAGCCGGCGACATGGTCTTTTTCTACTAAAACTACAACATAAGGATTTACAAATATCGGGATACATGGCGCTTCAGCCCTTTCCTCAGGAAATCCTGTGCTCCTGTGACGCCCCGCCAAGCCTTCGCTTTCTGAGAATATCCAGATCTATATATTCTGTTTTTAGTAAGTTACCGATTCGCACCAGATATCTGGCTCCTGTCGTCTTGATGAATTTTTTCTATGTTGACCATAGAAACAATCATGAAGGTGTTAGTGAAAACCTCATTCGAAAATTATGCGTTCCTCATCTCGGTAACTTTAAACTCGACTCACGGTGGATTCAACCCTATGACAAAACTCACAATCGTGATGTCAACCGCTTTGCTCTGGACCGCAACCGTACTGAATGCCCAGTCGTCATTCGGAACCATTGCGGGACTCGTGAGGAACCCGGCGAAAGCTCCAGTCGCCGGGGCCATGGTTACCGCGACAAAGCTTGATGGCAGCACGATCCGCACAACTATTTCCGGCAGCGACGGATTATATACATTTTCCGACGTGTTGCCTGGTCCCTACTCGGTGGTAGCGCAAGCCGACGGCTATCCCGACTTCACAGTTCCGACGCTTCAAGTCACAGCGGGCAAGGCCACGCGGGCCGACATTGCTATGACCGGGGTCATGAACGCGCCCGCAACCATTTCTTCCGTGAGCCCTGTCAGCTCGAATCCCATGCCTCAGGTTGCGCAGGCGAGTACCTCCGAAACGGCTTCCAGCACTTCGGGTAAATTCAAGGAACACATGAGCTGGAAGGATATCGTGCTCGGCGCCAAGTCGAAGAGCGATAACGATTCCGATCCGGTTCTGACCACATCGCTTGCACCGCCGCCGGCAGCAGCTTTCGATCAGCCGTCCGCCAGTGCCGCCGATACGTCTCCGCAGGCTCCGGCAGCGGCGCCCGCCTCTGGTGGGCCGCAGGCTCCGGCTGAACCGGCTCCTCCGGCCGCTGCGCCCGTCGACAACCAGACTCCTTTCGCTTATGGAGACTTCACCTGGATGAATGCGGTGTCGCGCAATCACGATTCGGTTCTCGACGGAAAATATTTTTCGCCTGAGATCCGCGCCGACGTCAATTACATCTACGATCAGTCTCACCCCATCGATCACACTCTCGCCGGTACCACGGAAGGCGAGCGCACCGGTGAAATCGTCCTTCAGCAGTTGAACGTCGGCGGCGACTTTCACTGGGACCATATGCAGATGCGCATCCTTTCCCAGATCGGCGCCACGGCAACCGCCGTTCCCCGCAATGACGCCAGCAATGGCGGCTTAAACGGTCAGTGGGATCTTGCCGACGCCTACCGTTACATCACGGAAGGCTATGCCGGATATCACATGGACGTGCAGCACGGTCTCAACATTCAGGCCGGCATCTTCATGTCGTTCATTGGTCTCTACAGCTACTACAGCTTTGACAACTGGGGCTATCAGCCGTCTTACGTGTCGTCGAACACGCCGTGGTTCTTCACCGGATTCCGCGGTCAGTGGTTCCCGACCAACAAGCTGAAGATCGAACCCTGGCTCATCAACGGCTGGCAGTCTTACGGTAAGTTCAACGGGAGACCTGGAATCGGTGGACAGATTCTCTGGCGGCCCACCACCAACCTCGACTTTGTCTGGAACACTTATGGTCTGGGTCAGGATACGCTCGGCACCCACCGCACACGTATCCACGAAGACGATTCGATGGAGTGGAAGTACTGGGAAGATCCCAACAAGCTGATGCATCGCATGGCGTTCTCGTTCACTTGGGACGAAGGCTGCGAAACCGGCGGCGGCACCTATGTGAACAATATCAATGCGCCAGCCCCCAAAGTGCAATGCTTCAACAACAAAAACGGCGTGCCGGCGCAGAACTTCCTCGCCGGGATGTTCTATCAACGCTTCTGGTTCGATCATGACAAGTTCGGCGCCACCATCGGCGGCGGATTTATCACCAACCCGGGCCGCTACCTGGTTCTGCTGCCGCCGATCAACGGCGCCACGGCATCCACCGGGACGCCCTACTTCACAGAAAATCCCGGCCAGAAGTTCGCCGGCTATGATTACCAGCTAACGTTCGACTGGATGCCGACGCAGTTCGTCACCTGGCGCGCTGAGTTCACCGAGCGCGGCACCAACGTGCCGTATTGGTCCGGACCCGGCGGCATGACACCTCCCGGCGGCAACAACGGCAGCCCCGGCCTGTTCGTATGTAACGACGGTACCCCTTCCGCTACTGGAGCCTGCGGCGCGGATGGCGGTCTCTGGAAGCCGGATCTCAAGAAGCAGGAACTCCGGTGGACGTTCGCTCTGATGGTTCACCTCTGATCCACTAACCAAGGTGTACGGCGGGACAGGTTGACCACTTGCAACACGGTCAAGCCTGTCCCGTTTTTTTTGCCCATTCGACAATCGAGTAAGCTGAGAAACATATATGCACCCGAAACCCCGTCTCCTCCTGTTGGCGGTATCTTTTTCGATCTGCTCGCTATGGGGACAAACCGTCGTCAAGCCGGACGCGTTCGTGAAGATCGATGAGCTGAATTATTGCTTCGCACGCCCTCGTGCTTTGGAAGTCGAGCGCATGCCCCAGTCGACCCTGGTTCTGCAAATGCGTCTTCAGCTTGCCTACCGGAACACCGGACCCCGGCCGCTGATCATTCCCATCCAGCACGACCAGTCGGCATACACGGCCCTCAAACCGGGAGTCATGACCAAACAAAAGGGTGTGTTCCGAAGCCCGGTCGCTCCTAAGATCGACCTGATGAAGCATCTCCCGCCCGACGTGAGCCCGGACAATCCGGTCGATCCGCCCAACGATGTCTTCTCCATCATCCCGGCTGGCGGCGTCTTGAATTATCCGATCCATGAGGAAGTCCAGTTGACGATCTATCACAAGTCGGATCTCCACAGTCAGGACTTGCGTGGCCACCGCGTCTACCTGCGGCTCGAACTGGAACAGCAGCCGATATCTCCCGACCTTAAGGCAAAGCTCTCGGATATGTGGACGCGCATCGGCGTGCCGTGGACGGGAAAGCTGCGGACGAACACCTTGGCTATCGATGTTCCCGCCGAGCCCGACGCGAAAGGGCTGTGTGTCGATAAGAAAGACGAAGGCCCCAAACCCCAGTACACGCCTCTACAGCCGCCTAAATGAAATCCTTGGATTGGGCTCATTAATTTTATCGTGTCTGTATAAGGAGGATCCTTATACAGACTACAGACCTTCTTAATGACAGTCGCCCTACACTCGAACTAAGTCGAGGGCGGCTGCAATGCGTCGATACCTGTACTCTTTTCTTGCCACTTATTTAACTCTCATGCCGGCGGCCGGACAGTTTCGCGAGAATATGTTCGATGCCCCTGTATTCAACGCGGACGCGAAGATTGTATTAGTTCCGACTACCGTACTTGACCGCCGCGGAGCTATTGTAAGTGGACTGCGCGCCGATGCTTTCACGGTAATGCAGGATAACCTGCCGCAACGCATTGCTTCATTCGGCGAACAGGATATCCCGGCGTCGCTTGGAGTTGTCTTCGACACCAGCGGAAGTATGAGCGGCGTTCTTCCCGAAGCGAAAACCGTGATGCGGACTTTCTTCGAAGCTTCAAATCCCGAGGACGAAGCCTTTCTCTTCACCGTCGCCTCGAAGCCTAACCGCGATTCCGGTTTCACGCAGGACTTCGATTCACTGGTCAACCACATGGTCTTTACCGGAGCGCAGGGCAGCACCGCATTGGTCGATACCATCTACGCAGCCCTGTTGCAAAGTCGCACGGCTCATAACCCGCGCAAGGCCATCCTGGTGATTTCGGACGGCATGGATAACCACAGCCGCTATTCGGCGCGCGAACTGATATCCGCGGCGCTCGAGGCCGACTTACAGATCTACTCCATTACCGTCTACACCCCGACGATGACGAAGAAGCCCATCGAACTCCGGGAAGAGCGCGAAGGTATGGCGTTCCTCCAGGAAATTACCCGGCGCACCGGCGGCGTTCAACTGGTGGTTCGCAACGCGCATGAAATCGACCAGGCAGCGCACGATGTGGCACGCGCCATCCGGGATCAGTATCTGATCGGCTATGTTCCCGAGCATGCCGAAGCCAACGGTCAGTGGCACACCATAAAAATCCAGCTCAACGTAGCCAACGCCAAGGCGTACGCGCGCTCCGGCTTCTTCGCCAAGTAGACCGCTCCGTCTCCTTTCTACCCTCTCTATCCCTCCAATTCAAAAAATCTATTTCCGAAGGTGCGTCTCGGAACGTAAACTGAACTTTTCCGTTACAT
Organism: Terriglobia bacterium; assembly: GCA_963719785.1. GTDB lineage: Bacteria > Acidobacteriota > Terriglobia > Bryobacterales > Bryobacteraceae > BOG-234. The sequence continues at coordinate 423,828 of CAVRCX010000004.1, read as the reverse complement.
GATGATTTCATGAGTTTATTGTGTTAAAAACATGAGTTTATTGTGATCGGGACGGATTCGGGGCACCCCGTGCGTGTCCACTCAAACAAGGAGACGACTATGAGAATAGCCCTTTGCATTCTTGCTCTTACGGTATCCGGATGGGCAGCTGAAGTGGATCCAGGTCAGGCCACCCCAACTCCCGACGCAGCCGCGGCGCCGACTGCGGGCCAAACTACGCCAGCCACGCCCGCTCCAGCGACGCCCGACGCCCCTAAACCGGCGGATGCCACACCTCCGGCGCCGCCGCCCAAATACGACGGTTGGGCTTTCAGCGGACTGGTCGATGGCTACTCGACCTATAACGGCATCAATCCGCCCATGAGCGCCAACCTGCTGCAGAATTTCGATCTGCACAGCGGCGCCCCGCGTCTGAGTCTGCTCAAGGCCACGGTCGACAAATCCGACAAGGTTTTCGGTATCCACATCGACGTGGGGCTGGGCGAAACCATGCGCCTCATCCACGCAGGCGACGTCGCCGCGCAGCAGCATCAGGGCCTTCGCTACGTCGAACAGATGTATTTAATCGCCAAACCCAATCACACACACGGCACGGAGATCGATTTCGGCCAGTTCGTAACCTCGGCCGGCGCCGAAGTCATCGAAAGCAGTTCCAACTGGGATTACACGCGCTCTCTGTTATTCGCGCTCGCCATCCCTTACTATCATTTCGGGATCAGGACCTCGACCCCGGTTACCAAGACACTGACCCTCGGCGTGCAGGTAGTCAACGGTTGGAATACGATCTGGGGCAACCATGACTTCCAGAACGTGGGCATCACGGCCGCCTACACCAAGACTAAGTACACCTACAGTGTTAATTACTATGTTGGCAAGAGCGACCTTGGTACCCATGTGGGTGAACGCAACCTGATCGACACCACGCTGCTGCTGACGCCGACCGGTAAGCTGAACTTCTACATCAATGGCGATTACGGGCGCGACAACAATTATGGCGGCGGCTACAACGATTGGTACGGGCTGGCCGGCGCGGGCCGCTATCAGCTGAGCAAGGTCTTCGCCATTGCAGGACGCCTTGAATGTTTCGACGATCCCGGCGGCTTCGCCACCGGACGCAGACAGACCCTAAAAGAAGGTACTGCCACCGCCGAGGGGAAAGTCAACGATCACCTGGTGGCGCGCCTCGAATACCGTCACGACCAATCCAATCAGGCTTTCTTCGAAGAGGGCAACGCTCACGTCATGAAGAAGGGTATGGACACTGTGACGATCGGCATCGTCGGGCTGTTAGGGCCGCTGAAGTAGGTGCAAAATGCAAGCTCTATTACAAGCCGACATACAGAACCTCCCATGGAGTGTCCCTGAATGCTCTCATCTGGTAACTGAATGCGACCGTCTGAGGCAGTTGTATGTGGCCACGGTCAACCGCTTCTTCGCCACCGGCTACAGGCTCAACGACGCCGAACACAGGAAATTGAAAACGGCGGCCGAAAATGCCCGGATCCGGTGGGAAGCGGCCCGCGTGTTACTCGAACGGCACCAGCGGATTAAAGAACACCAGGCGAGCTAATCACGCGGTGACAGGCGGTCCGACGCCGGGTTTTCCCTCATCGTCGACACCAATTCCTGAATGGTGGGCAGGGAAAACAGGAACAGGACCGCCGAAAGTGTCAGAACAATCAGAGCGTTCATAGCTATGTATCCCTCCCGGGACCGAATGCGTGTTGGTTCCTAAACGGGTGTCTGAACGCCCACTCCCGGTACTTCCGGGGAGGCATCCGAACGCGGCGCCTGGGCCGGGTCGACGAACCGGTAACCAACGTGGGTATCGGTCAACAGGTACTTGGGATTTGCCGCATCGTCTTCAAGCTTCTTGCGCAACTGACGCACGAAGGTTCTCAGATACTCCACTTGGTTGGCGTATTCCGCGCCCCACACCACATGCAGTAACCGCGCATGTGTGATGGGCAAGCCGGCATGCGAAATCAGATAGTAGAGCAGGTCGAATTCTTTCGGCGTCAAGTGGACGGCGTGGCCGCTCTTCTGTACCAGACGCCGCGCCGGATGCAATTCGATTTCGCCCACCGTGATCAGGTCCTCGCCCGGTACGGCGGAGGCACGCGAACGGCGCAGCGCGGCACGAATGCGCGCCGTAAGCTCCCGCATGTGAAACGGCTTGGTGATGTAATCGTCCGCCCCGGCCTCGAGCGCTTCAATCTTACGCTCGTGGTCGTCGTTCACGCTCAACATCAATATCGCCATGCCGGGCATCAGGCGGTTCAGTTCGCGGCATGTCTCGATTCCGCCCTTCCCAGGCATGTTGATGTCGAGAAGTACGGCGTCATATCGGACAATGCGGCAGAGCGCAATCGCTTCTTCGCCCGTGCTCGCTTCGCCAATATCGAAACCCAGGCTGTAAAGTGTGGTGTGTAACGCGCGTCTGACCGACGCTTCGTCGTCCACGACAAGCAGCTTGCCTTCCTGCCGGCTGGGCAGAACTTCTTTGTCGCGTCCGAAGGACAATTCGAATGCCGCTCTTTCTGAAGTCAACACAGGCCTTGTGAGTTACTTCCAAAGCGTAAGATACGACTCATGAGAAAAGCATAATGGAGTGGTGATGATGGCCTAATTATTATGGCCATAAAAAGTTTCAATAGCTAGTCTCTCCCGGGAGTAGAGAATGGGGCGCGATCTGCATAAGTATGGCCGAAGCACAATGCCAACAGCTGGCCCGCAGCCGCAAGCTTATAAAGAGATGGATCTTATGCGAGTTATTAAAGTTGTAGACCGGTAGCGTGAGGGCAATCTCGCGGGGTCGCCTGGTGGGATCACGTTTTCATGGAAAAACTATTTCTTAGCTACTAAGTCCTAATACCTGTTGGGCGCTGCTATTCCCGAAATCGGTAGCCAAACCACGTTTCCGTGAACAGATAAACAGGGTGCGCGGGATCGTCTTCCAGCTTCTTCCTCAACTGGTAGATGAACGTCCGCAGATACTCCATGGCTCCCGCATACTCCGGTCCCCACACCGCATTCAACAGGCGATTGTGCGCGATCGGCTTTCCCGCATTGGTCATCAGATAATGCAGCAGATCGAACTCCTTCGGGGTGAGGTGAATCGGCGTGCCACCTTTAGACACGGTACGCCGCACCGGATCCAGTTCAATCTCGCCGATGCGCATGGATGCGTCCGTCGATTCGTATACGGTGTGCGAACGGCGCACCGCGGCCCGCACACGCGCAGTCAACTCACCCATGTGGAACGGCTTGGTGACGTAATCGTCGGCCCCCGCGTCGAGCGCTTCAACCTTATCGTCCTGGCTATCCCGTATGGTGAGCATCAGGATCGCCAGGCCCGGCGCCAGCCGGTGGATTTCGCGGCAGGCCTGTACACCGCCCATGCCCGGCATATTCACGTCGAGGAGCACCGCGTCGTAGTGCGCCTGGCCGATAAGACTGAGCGCCTGCTCCCCGGTTCCAGCCTCGGTGACGCCGAATCCGAGGTTATCGAGAGTTACGCGCAGCGCGCGCCGAATGGCGGGTTCGTCATCCACCACGAGTATATTAGGCGGAGCTTCAGGCATGTGTATCTTCCTTGTGCAGGGGCAGAGTTAAAAAGAACGTTGTTCCGGACGCTTCGCTGCTTACTACCCAGGCCCGCCCGCGATGCGCCTCCGCAACCTTCCTCGTAATGGAGAGACCGAGCCCGGTGCCGGCGGCACGGTATTCCGTTCCGGGACTTCGGTAGAACCGCTCGAAAATGCGCTCTCGATCTTCCGGTTGAATGGACGGACCCACATTATGCACCGAGAATACCGCTTCGGCCGCCCCCGTGGTAACGGAGACGGATATGGGCGTGCCCTGCACCGAATACTTGATCGCATTATCGATGAGCTGGCTGAGCGCCGTTGCCACCAGATCGGGATTGGCGGAAACTACAAGGCGCTGAGAAGCGTCAGGGACGGAAACCTTCACCGTCCGTCCGTCGAGTTGGCTCTCGAAGCTCTTCAAGACGTGCTCGACGACCTGGGCCGGATCGCATTCCCCGGTGGTCGCGGACGCAGCCGTGCCCTCGAGCCGCGCCGTCTGCAGCAGGCGCGTGGCCAGTTCCGTCAGGCGCACCGTCTCATCGTCGATCAGGCTCACCAGTTCGGTCTCCTGCGGATTGAGGGCGCCGGCTTCGAGCAAACCGGAGCTCACGGTGCGTATCACCGTCAGCGGAGTTTTGAAGGCGTGGGCCAGCGCATCGAGGACCGCGGCGCGCAGTTGTTCGCTCTGCCGGGCCGCTTCCGCGCGCGCCTCTTTTTCGAGCGAACGCGATCGTTCAAGAGCCACGGCGGCAATCGATGCCACTGCGTCGGCTACCAGCGGATTCAGGTGTTTGGCACGCAGCGCGATAGCGCCTGTGCCCTTCCGGCCCAGCCGCATGACACGCGATAGCGCACCCAGCACCGGATCGTTCTGATTGCGGTCCTCCACCCAGGTGCTTCGAACCAGCACCTCGAGCTCCGGACTCTGCTCTCCGGCGCAATAGACTTGCCCCGTGGAGAAATCGAAAAGCGCTACCGAATCCACATCGATCGCCCGCTGCACGAAGGCTGCAATCTGCTTGCCTGCCGGCTCGTGCGAGTCCAGCAGAAGGATGCTGCGCGCCAGCTCATACAGCCGCTGGATGTTGTTGCGCTCCTGACTGGCCACGCGCGCATGATGTTGCGCCTGTGCCGAAAGCCGGCTCACCACCAGTCCCGGCGAACTCGAAGGCTATCAGGGCCGTCCAGTCCCCGGCCCGGTTTACGCGCAGACTGAAGAGCGGGGAAGTGAAAAAATAGTCCAGACACAAAACCGCGCCTACCGAGAATGTGGTGGCTTGCCAAAAGCCCCAGCGCAGCGCCGCCAGAACGATGATCAGGAAGTAGAGAAACGCCGTCGCGGACAGGGTTGCATGCAGCCCGAACGCCAGCAGCGTGATAACGACGAAAGCGGCGAACGCGGCGAAGAATTCCAGCACCATCCGTTCCCGGCTGGGACTCGATTCAACGCTGAAATATTCTTTTTCGGGGTTAAGCGTTTCGGCCGCGGCGTGGGCTACGACCGCGAAGTCGACCGCCTCGGGAGTGTGTGTCTGTGTACTCATCCCTCTTTACAGAGTAATCAATATGACGTGAGAAAAGCATAAGATTCGGAGGCTCAAGTTCTGGCCTTGGGATGGGCACCATCGTAAACCCGCATCAGGTCCGACAGTGACACCTGGGTGTATTTCTGCGTGGTGGAGAGGCGGGCATGACCGAGCAATTCCTGAATGGATCGCAGATCGGCGCCATCGCTCAGCAGGTGTGTGGCAAAGGCATGGCGCAGAGTATGCGGATGGATCGAAGAATCTCCCACCACATATGTGGCGTAGAACTTCACGATATTGCGCGCGCCGCGGTCGCTGAGGCGCGTGCCCCGATGGTTCAAAAAAAGAACTTTCCCATCTACCGCCCCGCCGCGGTTTGCCAGATACGAATCCAAAGCGGCGGCGGCTTTCTCTCCATAGGGGACCTGGCGTTCCTTGCGGCCTTTACCGCGCACGCGCAGCCAGCGCTCGGCGCGGTCGATATCCTCCAGATTCAGCCCCACTGCCTCACTCACACGCAGCCCACATCCATACAACAATTCAAGGAGCAGGCGGTCGCGCCGGGGATCGGGCCGCTCCAGCGCTTCCGGCAACCGGCCATCGACCAACGCATTGGTAACCTCCGCATTCGGAACCTGCGGCAGGGTCTTCGGCATCTTAGGCAGGCGCAGCAGACGCGCCGGGTCCGTTTCAATCCGATGATGGCGCGAAAAAAATCGGAAGAAGGCCCGCGCCGACGCCAGCTTACGCCTGATGGTGGCCGGCTTCTGCTCCCGGTCGTAGAGGTGCGCCAGCCACTCGCGCAGGGCCAGCAGATCGAAATCCTTGAGCGCCGGGGGGGACGAACCGGGTGGCGAAAAATAGGCCGTGAACTCGCGCAGATCCGCCCCATAGCTGCGCAGCGTTTGGGGGGATTCGTTGCGGCGCTCCAGTTCCCCCATGAACTCGTTTATCGCCTCCGTTAATTCACACATGCACGCCTGCATACTCGAGGAGTTTTTCCAGCGCCACGCGGCAAATCTCCGTCTGGCGTTGCTGGCGATCGCGAATCGGCTCGGGCAGGGCGGGGAAGAGATCGAAAGCGATATTCGCCGGCTGATATCTGCGCGGATCGGCGTGCGAAATGTAGTGGCACAGCGATCCGATAGCGGTCTCTCGGGGAAATGCCCGCACCGTCTCGCCACGCAGACGATCAGCCGCGAGGATACCCGCCACCAGCCCGGTGGCGATCGATTCCACATATCCTTCGACGCCCGAAATCTGCCCCGCAAAGAAGATATCTGGATGCGTGCGAAGCTGCAGCGCGGCAGTCAACAGCGCTGGCGCGTTGATGTAAGTGTTGCGATGGATCTGGCCATAGCGCAGGAACTCGGCGTTTTCGAGGCCCGGAATCATCCGCAGAATGCGTTTCTGTTCGCCGAATTTCAGGTGATTCTGGAAGCCCACCAGATTAAAGCTGTCGGCGCGCAGATTCTCCTGGCGAAGCTGCACCGCGGCATAAGGACGGCGGCCGGTTCGCGGGTCCGTCAATCCCATCGGCTTCATGGGACCGAAGCGCAGCGTCTCGCGCCCGCGCCGGGCGATTTCCTCGATAGGCAGGCACGCTTCGAAATAAGGCACGTCGTTCGGCACGTGCGAATCGACCGCCTGCGCCGCCATCAGCGCGTCGACGAAGCGCTCGTACTCGGCTTTGGTGAAAGGGCAATTCAGATAATCGCCCGTGCCGTCGAGCGACTTATCGTAGCGCGAGGCCGGGAAAACAATGCCGTGATCGATGGTGTGGGCGTCGACAATCGGGCTGATGCTGTCGTAGAAAAAGAGACGATCCGATCCCGTGAACTGCGACAGACTGGCGGCCAGCGCGTTGCTGGTCAGCGGCCCGGTGGCAATAATGGTCGGACGCGACGGATCGATTGCCGCAATCTCCTCACGGCGGATTTCAATGCGCGGGTGCCGTTCAATGGCATTCGTGACCTCCTCCGCGAAGACTACGCGGTCGACCGTAAGGGCCTGGCCGCCCGGCACGCGCGCTTTCTCCGCCGCGCGCAGCAGCAGCGAATCGAGGCGCCGCAGTTCTTCCTTGAGCAGCCACGAGGCCGAGGGATGCCGATCGCTCTTAAGCGAATTGCTGCATACCAATTCCGCGAGGCGATCCGTCTGGTGCGCGTCCGTAGTGCGCACCGGCCGCATCTCATAGAGCACGACTGAGCAGCCGCGCTCCGCCAGTTGCCATGCGGCTTCGGTGCCGGCGAGCCCGCCGCCGATAATGATGGTCTCCCGACGCAAATTCCATTGTGGCGCACGCAGTTGGCAGGCCAAGGGCCTACTCCACTCTCCGTTGTAGAGTATGCGTTCCGCCTGCGCATTTCTCGAACAAGGCGACTACTTTATCTTCGGCCCGCGCGTCCCATTGACCAGCTTGTAAACATCGCGCTTCGAAAGCCCCCGCTCGCGCGCCACGGTCTTGATCGCATCCATGCGCGCAATACCAGCGCTGACCAGCATTTCGATGGCCTCGCCGGCGGGAGTATCGTCGGGCTCGGGCTTCGTGGCCTTGGCCACCAGAATCACGAATTCGCCCCGTATGCTGTCGCGGGCCTCAAGCGTGGCGAGAATTTCCCCGGCCGTTCCGCGCAGCACCTCTTCATGGATCTTGGTCAGCTCGCGCGCCACGACGATATCGCGGTGAGGCAGCACCGCGGCAACATCGGCCAGTGCTTCGAGGATGCGGTGCGGCGCTTCGTAAAAGATCAGCGTGGCGGCCTCATCCGCCAGCGATTCGATCAGCCGCGTACGCTGGCCCTGCTTCGAGGGAAGAAATCCCGCGAAGTGGAACTGATCGGTGGGCAGGCCCGACACCACCAGAGCGGCGAGAAGCGCCGAAGGTCCAGGCAAAGCTTCCACCTTAACGCGAGCCTGCACCGCGCCGCGCACCAGGCGATAGCCAGGATCCGAAAGCAGCGGCGTACCGGCATCGGAAACAATGGCGCCCGTCTCACCGGCCTGCAGACGCGCGAACAATTCCACCGCCCGCTGTGGCTCGTTGTGATCGTGATAGCTAATGGTGCGCGTCGTAATGCCGTAGTGCTGCAGAAGATGGCCGGTGGTGCGCGTGTCCTCGCAGGCGATCCAGTCCACCTCCTTCAGGATGCGCACCGCGCGGTAGGTGATGTCTTCAAGATTGCCGATCGGGGTCGCGACCACGTACAGGCGTCCGGGCATACCCCGAGTATATGTCGGAGGTTGTGCGCTAAGTTCCGCTTGAGCCGCCCGGAGGAATTTTTACGCGCCCTGCCTGTCGGAGGAAAAACCAGGCAAGCAGCAAAGGGACGGGCAAGGCCAGGAGAGCGAGTACGGGCCTTTGTCCAGTCGCGACCCCCGCAACGACGAATACCGTATTGACGGCGTAAAACAAACCTCCGATAAGCAGCCATCGACGGCGATAACGGGCATCGCGCTCCACACGGTCCATATGTTTCCAGGATGAAAACAGTAACCCGAAGAGAATCGCGCACGCCACCAAAACCCCCACAATAATAAAGACTGCTGTGGTCATTACCCAATCATAGTCATAACCGACACTTGGCACATTACCATCCGGACCGGCGCTTCCGCCTGTCCGATAATTAAAAGACGATGCCGATCAATCCACTAGCCGGAAAGCCAGCCCCCGCGGATCTTCTGATCGATCCCGCCAAACTGGAGCGTCAGTACTTCGAAAAGGAGCCCGACCTCTCCGACCCCACTCAGCTCGTGAGCTTCGGCACCAGCGGCCATCGCGGAAGCCCATCGAACGGCACGTTCAACGAAGCGCACATCCTTGCCATCAGCCAGGCCATCTGCGAGTATCGCGCCCAACAGGGAATCACCGGCCCGCTGTTCATGGGCAAGGATACCCACGCGGTTTCAGAACCCGCGCAGCAGACCGCGCTCGAGGTGTTCGCCGCCAACGGAATCGATACGGTCATTCAGGAAGGCGGCGGATTTACGCCCACACCGGTTATCTCCCACGCCATCCTTGTCTATAACCGCGGCCGCAAACAAGGTCTCGCCGACGGTATCGTCATTACCCCATCGCACAATCCGCCCGCCGATGGAGGCTTCAAATACAATCCCCCCGATGGAGGTCCCGCCGATACCGAAGTCACCAGCTGGATTCAGAACCGTGCCAACGACCTTCTGCGCAGCGGCAACCACGACGTAAAGAGAACCATCTTCGCCTTGGCGATTAAGGCTGCCACCACGCATCAGCAGGATTTCCTGCACGGCTACGTGGACGATCTTGGCAAGGTAATTGATATGGATGCCATTCGCGCCGCCGGCCTGAACATCGGCGTTGACCCGCTGGGTGGTGCGTCCGTCGCCTACTGGGAGCCCATAGCGGAGCGCTACGGAATCAAGCTGAAAGTAGTGAATCCACGGGTCGATCCGCGCTTTGCCTTCATGACCGTGGACCACGACGGCAAGATCCGCATGGATTGCTCGAGCCCTTACGCCATGGCGTCTCTGGTGAAGCTCAAAGACGATTTCGACATCGCCTGGGGCAACGACACAGACGCGGATCGCCACGGCATCGTCACCAAATCCGCCGGCCTTATGAATCCCAATCACTACCTCGCGGTGGCCATCGAGTACCTGCTGGGCCATCGCCCCGCGTGGCCTGCGACCGGCGTGGTGGGCAAGACCCTCGTGAGCAGCAGCATGATCGATCGCGTGGTGGCCGACCTGCGGCGCGTGCTCTGGGAAGTCCCGGTGGGATTCAAATGGTTCTCGCCCGGCCTGTTCGACGGCAAATGCTGCTTCGGTGGCGAGGAGAGCGCCGGCGCCAGTTTTCTCCGCCGCGACGGATCCGTCTGGACCACCGATAAAGACGGGATCATCCTGGGCCTGCTCTCCGCGGAGATCACGGCGGCGACCGGAAAAGATCCGGGTGAGCATTACCGCGTGCTGACCGAGCGCTTCGGCAAACTTTATTACACGCGTATCGATGCGCCCGCTAGTCCCGAACAGAAGGCCGCGTTCAAGAAGCTCACTCCTGGCTCGGTCACTGCCGCGACCCTGGCCGGTGACCCGATAACGGCGAAACTGACTAACGCGCCAGGCAATAGAGCGCCCATCGGTGGTCTGAAAGTGGTCGCCGCCGGTGGATGGTTTGCGGCGCGTCCCTCCGGCACGGAAAATATCTACAAGCTCTATGCGGAGAGCCAGAAGAGCGCCCAACATCTGAACGAAATCGTCTCCGAAGCGCAAGAGATCGTGACCCACTCACTGGCCACGTAGGGCAGATTGCCAATCTGCCCCCGCGGTGTTTACACGGTTTCGCGGCGCGGAATCAATCTGCCGAATCCCAGGTTGCAGACAATCTCCACCAGGCTGCCATTCAAATTCCGGAAGAGGCGTTTCTTGAGTCCGATATAAGGCTGGGTGCCGGCGAAAAGATCCTGCATCACATCGCGGAACATAGGACTCAGGCGGGTGAACTGCACCATGCGGCTGGTGACCGCGCCCCATAAAAACGTGCCGTGGAAGACGCGATGCGCAAGGCGGGAGCCGAATTCGAGATCGCAGGCAAAATCGCGGCGCAGCAATTTGCGGTAGGCTACGTCGACTCCTTCAGCAGTTCGTTCGAGGATGGATTGCGTGGCCAAGTCGGCCGAGCGCATGGCGTAGTAGAGCCCTTCGCCGGTGATGGGATCCACCAGACCGGCGGCGTCGCCGACTGCCATCCATCCATCGCCCGCCACGCGATTGTGCCTCCACGCGGGTGTGGCGAGGCAGGGAAGCAGATGGCTGTAGAAAGTCGCGCCGGCCTTCGACAGACCTTGCTCCTCCATGTAGCGATCTAATCTGGCGCGCAGCGCGGAAGCCGGTTCGCCCTTGCCGCAGATCCCGACCGAGAGGTGTCCGCAGCGGGGAAATACCCAGATATAACCTTCGAGCCTGGGCAGAAACTGGATATCGATGCGCTCGCGATCGCCCGGAACGTAGTAGCCGAGCGCGCTCATGGTGTCGACCGCCTTCAGCTCGGTGCCGAAATCGCGCAGGGGATTGCGCGCGCCGGTCGCGACGATGCAATAGTCGGCATCAAGAGCGCCGGATTTGGTAGTAAATCGCCAGCCATTGCCCACGCGCCCGGCACTGAGAACGCGCGTCTTCTCGATCTGCGCCCCGGCCTGTTGTGCGCGATCGAGCAGCATCCGGTTGAGATCGAAACGGGAGTAAATGAGCAGCGGGCGGTCGAGCGTCAGCTTGACGGGCTTGCTTTCAGGCGCGGCGAGGACGGTTTCGTGGATGATCTTTCTGGGAGTATCGTTTTCGGCGAGGAAAGGGTATTGCGAATAAGCTTTCCAGGTAAGGCCGCCGCCGCACGGTTTCTCCCAGGCGAGCTTTTCATCGAAGACAAAGGTGCTCACACCGGCGGACGCGAGGCGTTGAGCCGCAAATGCGCCCGCCGGACCGCCGCCAAGGATCGCAACCTTCATTGCCCATTTAGAGGCGGATGTCCGGCAGGCAGTTGCGCGCCGCCGCCGGAGCTGGGGGGTAATGTGGTGCCCCCGTTCATCGGGGGATGGCCAGGAGGCAGGGTCGCGGCATCGCCGCCGGGCATGCTTCCTCCAGGCATACTTCCTCCACCCATGGCACCGCCTGCGCCCGGAGGCTGCTGTGCGGCGTGAGCGCTCGGTCCCCGCTTCTTGATGTGCCACTCGGAGCCTTGGCGTTCCATGGTGTAGTTCATGGTCATGCCCTGCTGCGGGGTGCCTCCTTTTGGTGCGAAGGAGACCACGGCGTCGGCCTCTTTGTCGCGGAACGAGACGGAAACCACGTTCACGTCCATGGCTCCGATGTTCACGTTCTTCGCAATGTCGCGAATGACTCCCTGCTTCACCGCGTCCAGGGTGTCGACATTTTTATTCGAGCAATTCCCGAGTACCAGCAGAACCGCCGCGACCGTGAAAACAAATCTCATCGTCCGATTATATCCGCCTGTTGAGGATTGCACCCACCAGCCCGTCAACCGTATAGACCGCGGCCTCGACAATATCCGCGATGCCGTGCCTGCGCAGCGTTGCGGTGGTGACAGGGCCGATGCTGGCGATGCGTATGCCGCGCAGCGCTTCGGCGCCAACCGCCGCGATCAGATTTTCCACCGTCGAGGAACTGGTGAAAGTGATCCAGGTTGGTTGGTGGCCGAGGATCTCCGTGGCGCGTTGGCGAAGATCGGCTGGCGCTACGGTGCGATAGGCTTCGACAACATCCACGGCCGCGCCCCGCCGAAGTAATTCGTTTGGGAGTATATCTCGGGCGACAGCCGCGCGGGCGATCAGAATCCGCGTGCCGGCCAGGTCGTAACCGGAGAGCGCCTGGAGCAGACCTTCGGCGACGTACTGCTCGGCGACGACATCCACCTTGATGTGGAAGCGCTCGAGGGCGTCGCGGGTGGCCGGCCCGATGGCGCAGATGCGTCCGCGGATGGCACGCAGATCGAATGGGCTCGCATCGAGGCGATCGAGGAAACAGCGCACGCCGTTGGCGCTGGTGAAGATCAGCCAGGCATAGCTTTCGAGTTGCGTGAGAGCGCGGTCGAGGGGGCCGTAATCGCCGGCGGGCTGAATTTCGATGGTCGGAAGTTCGATCGCCTGTGCGCCCAGCTGCCGAAGGGGCGTGAGCAATGCGGCGGCTTGTTCACGCGCGCGCGTCACTACGATGGATTGTCCAAACAGCGGCAGCTTCTCAAACCAATCCAGCTTGCCGCGCAGTTGGACCACTTCGCCTACCACGATGGTGGCGGGAGGCTTCAGGCCTTGTTCGTGGATGAGGCGCGGCAGAGTTTCGAGGGTTCCCACGATGGTTTGCTGGTCCGCACGCGTGCCCCAGCGCACGGCCATGGCAGGCGTGGCGGCATGGCGGCCGGCAGCAATAATATGCGTCGCGATGTCGTCGAACTGCGAGAGACCCATGAAGATCACCAGCGTTTCCGATGTGCCGACCTTGTTCCAATCGATATCGGTTACGCTGTGGCCGGTGATGAAGGTGACGACGGAAGTGTGGTCGCGATGCGTGAGCGGCACTCCGGTATAAGCGGCGATTCCCAGCGGCGCGGTGACGCCGGGCACCACTTCAAACGGAATGCCCGCGTCGGCCAGGGCTTCGGCTTCTTCGCCCCCGCGCCCGAAGATAAACGGATCGCCGCCCTTGAGCCGTACCACGTTCAGGCCGCGTTGGCCGCGATCGACCAGTAGGGCGCAGATCTCTTGCTGGGAGAGCGCGTGCTCCGCCTTCTTCTTGCCGACGTAGATGCGCTCGGCCGAGGCGGGGGCGAGATCCAGAAGTTCGGCGCTGGCCAGATGGTCGTAGAGAATGCAATCGGCGTGTTCGAGAAGGCGGCGGGCTTTGAGGGTGATGAGTTCGGGATCGCCCGGTCCGGCGCCGACCAGGCAGACTTTCTTCATAGTGCGGGGCTCATCATGCTGGGCTCATCATGCGATGTCCGGCGTTTCGCGATAAACCTCGTCGAGGATGGCGCGCGCCCCGCGATGGAGCAGCACCTGCGCGACATTGCGCCCCAGCTCCGAGGGCCGCGAGCATTCACCGGTCGCCGTGTAGCGGATCATGGCGCTGCCGTCGGGAGCGAAGACCGCTCCGGTCAGGAACATCTCGGTATTTTCCAGCGTGCCGTAAGCCCCGATGGGTACCTGGCAGCCGCCGCCCAGTTCGGCCAGCATGGCTCGTTCGGCGCTGACCGGAAGGCGCGACCATGGATCGTCAAGCGGCGCGCAGGCTTCGTATCCGGCGCTGTCTTCGAGAGTTTCGACAGCCAGCGCGCCCTGGCCCACGGCTGGACAAAGGATGTCGGCGCGGAACACCTCGCTGATGATGTCGCCCCAGCCGAGGCGGCGCAGACCGGCGGCGGCTAGCACGATGGCGTCATAATCGCCCTTCTCCACCTTATTGATACGGGTATCGAGATTGCCGCGGATGGGCTGCAGATTCAGATCGGGACGGACGCGGCGCAGCTGGGCGATGCGGCGCAGCGAACTGGTTCCCACTTTGGCGCCGAACTTCAGATCGCGCAGCTTGCCGCCGACAATGGCGTCGAGCGGATCGGCACGCTGCGGAATGGCGGCGATGGTGAGGCCTTTCGGCAGCTCTGTCGGGAGGTCTTTCATGCTGTGTACGGCGAGGTCGATGCGCCTGTCGAGCAGGGCCTCTTCGATTTCTTTGGTGAAGAGCCCTTTGCCGCCGACTTTGTTGAGGGGGACGTCCGTGATCTTGTCACCTTTGGTGTGGATCACTTCAATACGGCATGCGACGCCGCGCGCTTCGAGACGGTCTTTGATGTAATGTGCCTGCCAGAGGGCAAGCTGCGAGCCTCGTGACCCGATCGCCAACATATAAATTCAGTGTAACGGCAGGGGTGCTCGTAAGGCAGACTGGTAGTCCGCGGCGGGTTGGTAACCCGACTGTACAGGGTTCCGCGACGGCCGGCTAAAGCCGTCAAGCCCGAAGAGTACGCCGCGCCTCGGCAGGGCGATTGCCAATCGGCCGCAGATTAACAATCTGCCCCACGTGATGTCAGTGGAGATGGAAGACCTTCCGGATGAGTTCAATGGCCTGATTGCCTTCCGGCTGGCCCGCATTGCGGCGCAGCTCCGAGATAGGCCCGTGGGCGATCTTGTTGATCATGGACCGGGTGGCGGCGTCAAACTGCTGCACCTGCTCCGGGGTAAGATCCGGCATACGCCGCAGCGCACGCGACACTTCGGCCGCGCGGATCTCTTCGAGCTGGCTCTGCAGGCTGATGATGGTCGGCGTCACCTCTTCGATCCTGAGGCGCGCCATCATCAGCTCGACTTCGTGGATGACGATGGCTTCGGCCTGTTCGGCCTGCTTGCCGCGCTCCTTCAGATTCTCGCTGACGACGCCTTCCAGATCGTCCACGGTGTAGAGGAAAATGCCCTCGATTTTATCCACCTCGGGATCGATGTTGCGCGGCACCGCGATATCGATCAGGAACATGGGGCGGTTCTTGCGCTGCGTAATTACGCGCTGCATATCCTCCCGATGCAGGATGTAATGTGGGGCTCCGCTCGATGCGATGACGATATCCACTTCGTGCAGCATGGATTGGAAGCGCGTATACTCGACGGCCTGTCCATGAAACAATTTGGCCAGTTCCTGCGCTCGCTCCCAGGTTCGGTTCGTCACGAGAATGCGGCTGGCCCCAGCTCGCCGCAGGTGCTTGGCCGCCAGTTCGCCCATTTTGCCGGAGCCCACGATCATCACCGTCTGCCCCTGCAGAGAGCCGAAAATCTTGCGCGACAACTCCACGGCGGCGTAGCTGATGGAAACCGCCATCTGGCCGATCCCTGTCTCAGAGCGCACGCGCTTGGCGACGTTGAAGGCGCGCG
This sequence comes from Terriglobia bacterium, assembly GCA_963719785.1. GTDB lineage: Bacteria > Acidobacteriota > Terriglobia > Bryobacterales > Bryobacteraceae > BOG-234. Next base: position 408,303 of record CAVRCX010000004.1, on the reverse strand, counting down.
TGAGCACCGTTTCGAGCAAGCCCCCCACCGTGCCCTCCGATTTCGCCATGGCATAAGCGGCCTTGAGCTGGCCGAGAATCTGGGGCTCGCCCACCACCATGGAGTCGAGACTCGCGGCGACGCGGAACAAATGCGAGATGGCGTCGCGAGCCTGCAATCGATAGATGTGCCCGTCGAAGACCGTGGAAGAACCCTTCCAGTCGGTGAGGAAACGGTCGAAGATGGCGTGGGGCTCGACGTCGTCGGGAGAAGAGAGCGCGAACTCAACGCGGTTGCAGGTGGAAAGCACGACGGCTTCGGACGCGCCCAGCTTCTGCAGTTCCTGCAGCGCCTGCGGCACGGTGCCTTCGGCAATGGCGAGCTTCTCGCGCAGATGCACGGGCGCGGTCTTATGGCTCAAACCTGTCAGCAGCAGCTTCATTGGTTCAGGCTTTTGAACTGCGTTGCGTGTGCCACCCAGGTAGCCAGGCAGCAGGCCAGCGCCACGATGGAGAGGATGGCTGTCTTGCGTCCGCGCCAACCCGAACTCACGCGGAAGAATACCAGGGCGAGGTAAACCAGCCAGGTCACAAATGAGATGGCAATGCTGCTTTCGCCGATCCAGCGCGTCCCCATTTCAACAAACGCCCAGATGCTGCCGATGACGATGCCGATGGTAATGAAGGCGAAGCCCACGCCGAGGGATTTCGAGATAAGGTCGTCAAGCGTGCCGAGCGGCGGCAGAACGCGGAAGAAAGAACCAGTGCTTTGGCGCTTGCGTTTCAGCCGGCGTTCCTGCACCAGATAGACCACCGAAGCCGCCGCCGTGAACAGCAGCGCCGCATAGCCGAGCAGGACTGCGACTACGTGTACGGCGAGCCAGGTGTTGGCGATGACCGGGCTGGACCAGGTAGAGACCGGTGTCCGTAGGGCGCCGATCAGCGTCATCACGAAGACCAGAGGAAAGATAAAAACGCTCAGGCTGGCCGCTTTGTAGCGATAGTAGATGGCCAGAAAGGCGGCGGTGATGATCCACGAGCAGAACGACATGGTTTCGAAAATGTCGCTGACGGGCAACTGGTGCTGCGCCATGCCGAGCTCGACCAGCGAGACCAGTTGGAACAATGCGCCCAGCGCGAAGGCTCCGAGAGCCACGCGAAAGAGCCCTTCGCGGCGACGGATTACGGTAATGATGGCATCGAGGAGGCCGAGAGAATAGAGCCCGGCGGCCACGCGGAGCCAGAGAACGCTGGATTCGCCCATTAAAGAGGATTTCTGTATTCAGTATAGATGTCAGAATGGACTCATGGCTGTCGCGGCGATGGTTACGCTCGAAGAATATCTTTCCACCTCATACGATCCGGACCGCGAATATGTGGACGGGCGCCTCATCGAGAGGAACGTAGGAACGAATAAGCATAGCTTTCTGCAATTGAATATTGCGATGGCGCTTCAGGCGCAGGTGCTGAGAACCTACGTGGAACTGCGCTTCCAGGTTAAGAGTAATCGGTACCGTATCCCCGATGTGCTGACGCTGGCGCCGGGACAGAAGTTGCGGGAACCGTACCGGCGCGACACACCCTGGATTGTAGTTGAAATCGTTTCGCCGGAAGACCGCGCCGCCGACATGGACGCGAAACTACAGGATTATTTCGACGCCGGGGTACCGAACATCTGGGGGGTCGATCCGCGGACTCGGACGCTGACCGTGCATGAGCCAGGCCGTAAATTCACCGTCTCCGATCGGGTCGAAACCGTGGACGGAACAGTTTCGATTGAAGTTGCGGATCTGTTCCGGCGCCTGGATGAGGATGAGGCTTGACCAGATTCTTCGTGCAGAATTTCGGTTGCCGTGCCACGCAGGCCGATGGGGCGGCTCTCGAGGCTCAATTGGCTGCGCGCGGTTTGGCGGAAGCCGATGCCCGCGAGGACGCCGATCTGGTGATTCTGAACACCTGCACGGTGACGTCCGAAGCCGATAACGATGCGCGATCGGCCATTCGCCGGGTGCATCGCGAGAATCCCGACGCGCGGATTCTGGTGACCGGCTGTTACGCCCAGCGCGCACCCGAGGAACTGGCTAAGATGCCCGGCGTTCAATGGGTGGTGGGAAATTCCCACAAGACGCAAATCGCCGAACTGGTGGCGAGCGAGGCGTATCATGGCGAGGCGTACCATGGCGAGGCGTACCATGGCCAGATCCTGACCGGCGATATATTCGAAACGCGCGACATTCTCACTGCCCCGATTCTCGATGCCTCCGGCGACCGCACGCGCCCCAATCTCAAGATTCAGGATGGCTGCCACAATCGCTGCTCGTTCTGCATCATCCCGTTCGTGCGCGGCAAGAGCCGTTTCGTCAATGCCGACCAGGTGGTCGACCAGGTGCGTGCCATTTCGACGAAGTACAAAGAGGTAGTCCTTTCGGGGATCAATCTGGGCCGGTGGGGCAGGGAATCGGGCAGCGCCATGCGGCTGGCGGATCTGTTGCGGCGCCTGCTCGCCGAAACGGAAATTGCGCGCATTCGGCTAAGTTCGGTCGAGCCGATGGATTTCACCGACAACCTGCTGGGTCTGATGGCTGAATCCGCGCGCATTGCGAAGCATGTGCATGCCCCGCTGCAATCCGGCGCCGACGCCATCCTGCGTAAGATGCATCGCAAGTACCGGCCGCGGCACTATGCGGATCGCGTCACCAAAGCCCGGCGCCTGATGCCCGATGCCGCCATCGGGGCCGATGTGATGACTGGATTTCCCGGCGAGACGGACGAGTTGTTTGAGGAATCGCGGCAGTTCATCGCGTCCATGCCTTACACGTATCTGCACGTTTTCACGTACTCGGAGAGGCCGGGAACGCCGGCGGCATCGATGCCGGGCAGCGTGCCGATACGGGTCCGCAAGGATCGCAACCGTGTGCTGCGCGAATTGGCGGCGGCGAAAAATCTGGCGTTCCGCGAAAGCCTGCTTGGCCGAGAGCTCACCGCCGTGACCATCGAGCCCCTGGGGCTGGCGCTCACCGATAACTACATCAAGGCGCAGCTCGATCTCCCTTACGCGCCGAATCGTCTGGTCCGCCTGCGTCCGCGCGCGGTGACCGAACAAGGCGTCACTGCCGCGATTGTTTGCGAGGCATGAAGAACGACCCCATCCAAACCGCGCTCGCCGCTTTGGACGATATTCAGGTGGGCGCGCCGGATGCGGGAAAGCGCTTCGGCAAAGCCCTGGCTGCGAAATCGAATCTGATCGTGGCGAAGGCGGCTCGCATTGCCGGGGATGCGCAGCTTACCGAATTAACCGGCGATTTAGCCGCTGCCTTCGGACGCTTCCTCGATAAAGGATCGGCGGCCGACAAAGGTTGTGTGGCCTTGACCGCCATGGCACGGGCTCTGGTGAAACTCGATCACGATGACGCCGATCTGTTCCGGCGCGGTATGAAGCACGTTCAGATGGAGGGCGTGTGGGGTGGCAGCGAGGATACGGCGGCGGAATTGCGCGCGGTCTGTGCCACTGGCCTGGCCAACAGCCGCGATCCACGCAAACTCCGCGCCATGGTGGAACTGCTGACGGATCGCCAATGGCCGGCGCGTATCGGTGCGGTACGGGCGATCGCCACGGTGGGTTCGGAGGCAGCCGCTCTGCTGCTGCGCTTCAAAGCTTTGATTGGCGATCGGGAACCCGAGGTCCTTTCCGAATGCCTGACCGGTTTACTCGAAGTGGATGGCGCGGAAGCTCTGCCGCTGGCCGCACAGCTGGTGGATGCGAAAGAAGCGGAAGTGCGCGAGGCAGCCATACTGGCGCTGGGGGCGAGCCGGCGGGCCGACGCCATCGAATATCTCAAAGAGAAGTTCGGGGCGGCGGCGGATCGCGATACGCGGAAATGTATTCTGCTGGCGCTGGCCAGTTCACGCACCGAAACCGCCATCGAATTCCTGCTGGACCTGATTCGGCAAGGCAGCGATACCACGGCGGCGCTGGTGCTCTCGGCGATGTCGATCCACGCGGGCGATGCGCGTCTGCAGGAAGCTGTCGAGCAAGCTAAAGCCGGTCGTGATCGGCCCGCCAGTTCTTAACCGACTTCTTGATATCGTCGGGAGAAAGGCTTTCCGCCGCGGCCTTGCCGGCGAGCTCCGGGAACTCGGCGTCGGAGGCGAAGCGCAGGCCCACAATCTGTTTTATGGTGAGCCTGGGGTCGAGCAGTTTGCCGGTCAATACATAGTGACGCAGGTTCTCTTCGGCGCGAATCGCCCGGTCCTGCGCCTTGAGCGGGAAAACGCGCGTGAAGACGAAAAGCAGCTCCAGGGCAAAGGTGATGGCCGTAATCAAGGCCGCATTGTACAGGCGGTCGTGGTTGCCGACGGACTGAAAAAGGTTCACCAGTGAACCAATCTGTGTCAGCAGGATGATTGCGAAGAGCACATAGTGGTAGAGCGGTACGAGCTTGGCGTGTTTGGCGTAACTTTGTTCTGGCATGACGTGTCGGCTGATTATAACGCTGGGGGGGAACGCGCTGCGATGGCTGCGCTTTCTGACGGCTCGCGGCAACGCGGCTATCGCCGCATGTCCCCGAACCACGCGAGCACCCGCGCTTCAAATTCCCCGCGAGTAGTAGCCCACGCGTTGGCATGCCCCGCCGCCGGGATCAGCCACAACTGAGTCGGCTGCGGATTTGCGCCCGCCAGCATGCGGGAATTATCAGGAGCAGTCCTGTCGTCCTTCAGTCCGTGAATCAGCAGGATCGGCACGTGTGTATGGCGCACGGCGTCCTCAGGCGAGCCGCGGCGCAGATCGATTCCATAACGCAGCCGCGCCCACAATATTCCCGAGTCGACGAAAGGCCCCGTAAGCCATTTCCATTCATCCGGAATCGCGCGATGCATTCTTTCGTACGCGATGGCGGGGAAGCTGGAGTAAGCCGATTCCGCGATCACGGCCCGAAAGCGCGGCTCCGCGTCGAGCGATCCGAGCAACTCCGCGCCGCCGAGCGATGCGCCGAATCCGTAGATCCGCACAATGTGCGGCTGACGCAGCATCCAATCCGCCCACGCGTGCACGTCCTGCGCTTCCGCCACTCCATAGGTCGTGAGGCCCCCGCTCTCGCCATGGCCGCGCAGGTCCGGCGTCAGCACCGCATAGCCCCGTCGCAGGAAGACGCTGCCCAGGCTGACCACGCCCTCGCGGGTATCGCCGACGCCGTGCAGCAGCAGAACCGCGCCGCCGTTCGACGCATCCGGCTCAAAGTACCAGCCGCGGAGGCGCGTGCCGTCGGGAGCATTCACCTGCGCGTTACGGCAAGTCACATGAGCGATGCAAGGGCAGACAGATGCGACGTTGTGGCGCGGGGGACGGAGCGCAGCCTCCGCCGCGAGCGCGCCGGCGAGGAACAGGATCGACGCGCAGAGCAGGAGAATTGCCAGTGCGGTCCCGATAATCCAGCGTGGCTTCAATATACCTCCAGATTACGCTGTGGGGCAGGAGCCGAGCCCCTTGCCGAGTGTTACCATCCGATTTTAGTGTCGCTTCTGGCTTTGAACCAGTCGCACGTCTATGTGCCGATTGGTTTCCTTCGGGCCGTCATCGCCTGTTCCCCTCTGAAATCGCATCCGGGTTAACCCGCAATGGCACGGAACCCCTTTGCCCGCTACAGTGTTGCGTTCGCGACCGTCACCCTTGCGGTGGGCGCGAGGCTTCTTCTCGACCCCGTGCTGGGCGTGCAATATCCCTTCGCCACTGTCTTCCTGGCGGTAGTTGTAACCACGTGGTATGGCGGCTTGCGGCCGGCCCTGCTTGCTGTTCTGCTGGGCGCCTTGGCCTCGGATTTCTTCCTATTGCCGCCGCGCGCGGGTTTCCATCTGGCGGGCACGGTTGCGGAAACGGGCATGGTCCTTTACCTGATCACGGGTCTGGGAATTTCCTTGCTGGCCGGATCCCTCCAGCGCGCAGGCGATCGCGCGGAACTGAAGGCCGAATCGGCAAATTTATTCAACCGCGACCTCGAATCGCGAGCGGTTGAGCACACCGCGGAATTGGCCAGACAGTCGCTGCTCCTCGATCTGGCGCACGACACAATCTCCATCCGGGATCACGATGATCGCATCACTTACTGGAACAAGGGCGCCGAACGGCTGTACGGCTGGAGCCAGCAGGACGCGCTGGGCCAGGTGACCCACTCGTTGCTCGCCACGCGGTTCCCGCAACCTCTCGATGAAATCGCGGCGCATGTTCTCGCCACCGGCAGCTGGAATGGCGAATTGGTCCATACGCGGCGCGATGGTTCCTTGCTGACTGTGGTCAGCAGCTGGACTCTGCAGCGCGTCGCTCCGCATCAGAGTTCCGTCCTCGAGTTGAGCTACGACATTACGGCCCGCAAGAAGGCCGAACGCGAGCTCGAAACCAACAGGGCGCGGCTCGACGCGATTTTTAAGGGCTCTCTCGATGGCATCGTGGTCTTTGAATCGATCCGGGATGAAACAGGCATCCTCAGGGATCTTCGCTTCACCATGGTCAATCCGGCGGCGGAAAGACTGACGGGCATGAATGCCTGCGATCTGATCGGCCACACGCTGCTCGAGAAATTTCCCGGCACCGGTCCGGACGGAATGTTCGAGAAGTTCGCCCGCACTATCGCGGAGGACACCACGCTCGAGACTGAATACTTCTCCGCCGCAGAGGCGAAGCCAGAGTGGAAACGGGTCGCAGCGGTCAAACTGGGCGACGGTCTGGTAGTGCACTATAACGTAATCACCGCTGACAAGCTGGCGGAAGAGAAACGTCAAACGCTGGCACGCCGGCTGGGACTGGCTACCGAAGTCCTGCAGGCCGGTATCTGGGAGTGGGATCTCCGCACCAACCTCACCCAATGGGACGACAAGATGTACGAGATATATGGCTTAGCGGAAAACCCGCGCATGAGTTACGCGGCATGGACCCATCTGGTGACACCCGCGGATCTGCCCTTTGCGGAGGCAGCTCTGCGGACAGCGATTGCCTCCAAATCCCAGGGATCTTCGGAGTTTCGCATCGTTCGTCCCAACGGAACGCTGAGAGACCTCAGAGTCGCGTTTGGCACCATTCTTGACGACCGCGGCCAGGTAATCCGTGTGGTGGGCGCCGACATCGACGTCACGGAGCGCAAGAGAACGGAAGAGCGTTTTCAACTTGTGGTGGAAGCGGTGCCCAACGCCATGATCGTGGTGAGCGCCGAAGGGTTGATGACTCTGGTCAACACTCAGACCGAGAAACTCTTCGGGTACGAGCGCGGCGAACTGCTGGGACAAAACGTTGAAATGCTGATCCCGTGGCAGTTCCGCGCCCATCATCGCAATCTGCTGTCGGCGTTTTTCGCCGAGTCGGGGGCGACCGCGAAGCGCGCGGGCCGGGAACTGTGTGGAATGCGCAGGGACGGCAGCGAAGTGCCGGTCGAAATCGCCCTCAGTCAGGTTGGCTCACCCGAAGGGCAATTCGTGCTCGCTTCCATCGTCGATATCACCGAGCGTAAAAGAGCCGCGGAACATTCTCTGCTTCTGACAGCGGTCATCGAAGGCGCCAAAGACTATGCGATCTTCATGCTCGATCCGGAGGGACGCGTTCTCACGTGGAATGAGGGCGCGGCGCGGCTTAAAGGATATTCCGAAGCTGAGATCGTGGGGCAGCACTTCTCGCGTTTCTACCTGCCCGAAGCGGTGAAATCGGGGCATCCGGAGAATGAATTGCGCATGGCGCGTGCCATGGGCAAATGCGAGGACGAAGGATGGCGGGTGCGGCGCGATGGCTCGCGGTTCTGGGCCACGGTTCTGATCGCGGCTGTTTACGATAAGGACGGAAAACTGCGCGGCTTCTCGAAACTGACGCGCGACACCACCGAGCGCAAGAGAACCGAAGAACGTTTCCAGCGCGTGGTGGAAGCGGCGCCGAGCGCCATGATCATGGTGGCCGGAGATGGGCTGATGACGCTGGTCAACAACCAGACCGAGAAGCTCTTCGGCTACCATCGCAGCGAACTGCTTGGACTCAATATTGCGATGCTGATTCCGGCACCCTTCCGTTTTCATCATGGCGGTCAACTGGCCACGTTCTTTGCCGCCCCGGTCGCGCGGGCTATGGGCGCACGGCGCGAACTGTTCGGCTTGCGCAAGGACGGACGCGAAGTGGCCATCGAAATCAGCCTGAGCCCAATCGTCACCGAGCACGGCCAATTCGTGCTGGCCGCCGTCATCGACATTACGGAACGCAAGCGCTATGAGGCGGAGCTGCAGTCGAAATCCGCCGAGATGGAAAGGTTCACCTACACGGTGTCGCACGATCTCAAAAGCCCGCTCATCACCATCAAGAGCTATATCTCCATGATCGATCAGGATCTCGAGGCCGGAAACACGGATCGCGTCCGGGCGGACCTGCAGCGCGTTTCGAAGGCGGCCGACAGGATGAAGATACTGCTCGATGAAGTGCTGGCGCTGTCACGCGTCGGCCGGGTGGAGAATCCGCTGGAAACGGTACCCTTCGGCTCGCTGGTTGAGGATGCGCTTGAGTTGAACAACGGACGGATACAGCAGGGGAACATCCGCGTCGCGGTCGCCCCGGACCTGCCTTCCGTAACCGTAGACCGGGCCAGAATTATCGAGGTGCTGCAGAACCTGATTGATAATGCCACCAAGTTCATGGGCGATCAAACGGCGCCCGAGATCCGCATCGGAGCTTTGAACGAGGGAGCGGAGACGCGCTTTTTTGTGAAAGACAATGGCGTGGGTCTGGAAGCCAGATATCACCAGCGGATCTTCGGCCTCTTCGACAAGCTCAATCCGAAGTCGGAGGGCAGCGGGGCTGGGCTGGCCATCGTTAAAACGATTATCGAGTTGCAGGGAGGGCGGATCTGGGTCGAATCGGCCGGCAGCGGCGGTGCGACATTCTGGTTCACCCTGGGGAAAACGGAATGATAGCGGGAGAACCGTTGCAGATTCTTTTAGTCGAAGACGACGACGACCACGCGGAAGTGGTCTTTCGGGCGTTGGCGGGCCACCTTGTCGTCAACCGGATATACCGTGTCGCCGATGGCGAGGCGGCGCTCGATTATGTTTTTCGCCGGGGGCGGTACGCTGACCCGGCGCTGAGTCCGACGCCGAATATCATTTTGCTGGACCTGCGTTTGCCGCGGGTCGATGGGCTGGAAGTACTGAAGACCATTAAGGACTCAGCCGCCACGCGCCACATCCCGGTAGTAGTCCTGACGTCCTCGGAAGCCGAGCGGGATATGGTGGCCGCCTATGAACACTACGCCAACAGCTATCTGGTGAAACCGGTGGATTTTGGCAAGTTCATCGGCATGATGCAGGCGCTCGGCTTCTACTGGCTGGCGTGGAACCGGAGACCCTTCGATGAGCAAAACAAATAGTGTGGGACAGGCGCTTCCGTCTGTCCTTCGCTCGATACTCCTGATCGAAGATGAAGAGGAGCACCAAGGCATCGTCGAGCGCGCGTTTGAACGCAGCGGTGGGTTTCATCTGACCATCGCCTCAACCATAGCGGAAGGCGCCAAAGCCATGGACAGCGCCCCGTTTGACCTGGTGATCTCGGATTGGCGCCTTCCCGACGGCGATGCCTTCGATTTGCTGACGGAGCACCGGCGATTCCCGCTGCTGATCATGACCAGCCACGGTAACGAAAAGGTCGCTGTCGAGGCGATGCGGGCCGGGGCGCTCGACTACGTGGTTAAGTCCGAAAGTTCTCTGTGCGATATGCCCCGTCTGGCGGAGGGCGCCATTCGATTGTGGGAGAACGTAATGGCCCGACTACTCGCGCAGGGCCAGCTTCAGCGGTCGCTCGACGAAAAGACCGTGCTGCTGAAAGAGGTTCACCACCGCGTTAAGAACAATCTGCAGGTGGTGTGCAGCCTTCTGTCGATGCAGATCGATACCATGGCGGACGGTTCTGTCGCCATGGCGCCGCTCAAGGAAGCGCACTCGCGGGTGGTTGCCATGTCCCTGGTGCATGAATACATCTACCGGTCCGATACGCTGGCGGATCTCGATTTCAGCGCATACGTCACGGGTCTTTCGGAGCGGTTGTTCGACGTATACTGCATCGATCCGTCGCGTATAGGGCTTGCGCTGGAAGTCGAGGCGATCAATCTCACCATTACCGACGCCATCCCCTGCGGGCTGATTCTCAACGAATTAGTGTCGAATGCTCTCAAGTACGCTTTCCCAGGCGATCGCACGGGCGTGATCCGGGTTTCCTTTGCGCGGATCGGCAACGAAGATGTCGAACTCACCGTGGCGGACAATGGGGTAGGGCTGCCGGCCGGGTTCAGTATTGAGGAGAGTCCGTCGCTCGGTCTGCAGGTGGTTCGGACATTGACTCGGCAGCTGGGCGCCATGCTTTCGGTCGGGAGCGAGCCGGGCGCCACCTTTCGGCTCCGATGGAAACTACCCAATATGGGATAGGCCCCTGCGCCTGTCCCGGCACTTTGCCAGATCCCTGGGTTGTTTTTCTACACCCGTTTGTATTAAAATGGGAGTTTTGGCGTTCGCGCCGTGCGGTGTACGTGTGCGTGCGCGCTTCTTACAAAGGCAAATCCTCTGATGCATGCAATTATCGAAACTGGTGGAAAGCAGTTCCGCGTCGCTCCGGGCGACCTGCTGCGCGTTCCCAAACTGAGTGGCGAACCGGGCACCGAAGTGGCTCTCGGCAAGGTTCTGGCGGTATTTAACGACGGCGGCGAATTGACGATCGGCGACAAATTGGGCGATGCGCGCGTCAACGCTACCATCGCGGCCCATGATCGCGGCGACAAGGTGCTGGTGTTCAAGTTCAAGCGCAAGAAGCAGTACAAGCGCACGCAGGGTCACCGGCAGGATTATACGGAGTTACGGATTCGCGACATCGTTGCGTAATTCGGGCAGGTAAAGCATGGCACACAAAAAAGGTTTAGGCAGTTCCAAAAACGGGCGCGATTCGAACGCGCAGCGGCTGGGCGTTAAGGTTTTCGGCGGGCAGTTTGTGCCGGGCGGATCGATTATCGTTCGCCAGCGCGGCACCAAAATCAAGCCGGGCGCCAATGTGGGCTGGGGCAAGGACGACACGCTGTTTGCCAAGATCACGGGCATTGTGGAATTCCGCGACCGCGGCAGCATGGGGAAGTACGTCAACGTCAAAGCCGCCGAATAACCAATCGATCGGATAAGAAGGAGTTGGCCGCTGGTCTGCGTCCCCTGTGGATGCGATAAAATCAGCGGCCTTTTTTCATGTTTGTAGATGAAGTTAGAATCACCGTCAAGGCGGGCGACGGCGGCAACGGGTGCCTCGCGTTCCGGCGCGAGAAGTACGTTCCGCGCGGTGGTCCCAGCGGCGGGGATGGCGGGCGCGGCGGCGACATCACCATGGTTGCCACCATACACCGCAATACGCTGATTCATTTCCGTTTCAATCCCGAATACACCGCGCAGCGCGGGCGCCATGGCGAGGGCAGTAATCGCACGGGGCATGAGGGCGAGTCGATCACCATCCAGGTTCCGGTAGGAACTACCGTTTACGACGATGAGACCGGCGACAAGCTCTTCGATTTTACGCATGACGGCGAAACCTGGCTGGCGGCGAAGGGCGGGGGCGGGGGACGCGGCAATGCGCGGTTCGCTACCTCTACCCATCAGGCGCCGACACGGCATGAACCGGGGCATCCGGGCGACTTTCGCAAGCTGCGACTCGAGTTGCGTTTGCTCGCCGACGTTGGGTTAGTGGGATATCCGAATGCCGGGAAATCGACTTTGATTTCGCGCATCTCGGCGGCCCGTCCGAAGATTGCCGATTATCCGTTTACGACGCTTGAGCCCAATCTGGGAGTGGTTCAGTTGCCGGATCTGCGTTCTTTTGTGGTGGCCGATATCCCCGGAATTATCGAAGGCGCGCATGAGGGCAGGGGGCTGGGGATTCAGTTCCTGAAGCATATCGAGCGCACCAGGCTGCTGGTGCATTTGGTGGATATGTCGGATACGGGGCGCGATCCGGTGCATGATTTTGAGACACTCATGACTGAGCTCGCGAGCTTCAATGAGGATCTGGCTCACAAGCCCATGCTGGTGGCGGCCAGCAAGATGGATGCTTTGCAGGATGGTGATCGCTTAGCGGCTTTGCGCTCCGTCGCCGATGGGCTCGGTTTGCCTTTGTTTGAGATTTCCAGCGTCACGGGGCAGGGGATTGAGGCTTTAAAATTCGCTTTGGCGGAACGAGTTCTGACTCCTCTGCATTGAATTACTCCCGCAACCCATCGAAAACCAGATAGCTTTCCGAATTCGAAACATAAACGCCCCGGAAAAAACTAACCGGCATGAGCCCTGCCACCCCGGGCTCGGACCGGCCCGGAACCGTCACTGCCTCTCCACGCCATACGCTCCGGCCTTCAATGCTCAACACCCTGTTCACGATCCCGGCCATTTGCGACCCCGCCAGCGTTTGCATGAAGGCCCAATCGCTCCGGCCTTTTTCCACACTGTAAAGCACTAACCGGCTCACGCCCGAATCCAGCACCAGATCGCCAAGGTTTGTCCTGACCGTCGGCCGCCCCTCAACGTTGCGGAACCGAGCGCGATGCCCGCTCGGGTTTTGCGTGCCGAATTCGAGCCTCTTGCCCCGCAGATCCAGCCTGTAATCGAAGCGTGAAAGAAACGCCTGCCCCAGTATCCCCTGAATATCGCGCGACAGCTTGTGGACCACATCCATGCCCGCAAACAGAAACACCTGGCGGTCCGCCCGCGCTTCGCCCAGCGCCAGTTCCACGCCATCGCTGCCCAGCGCCGTAACCACACCGACAGCCGATGCCAATTCCGTCCGGAATGTCGCCCGCAGTCCGATCGCCTGTGCCAACCGCGGTTCAATATGATTCGACGTTGTTGCCGTATCCACCAGGAACCGGTAAGGTCCGTGGCCGTTCACGTAAACGCCATCCACCACGGGACGGCCGTCCACCACGCGAACCGGGACCCCTGCGAACAGGGGTCCCGCTACAATGCCGAAAATGAGGGCGAAGATGAAGATGCCCTTATATTACAGCTATGTTACGAAAATGCAACAGTTTAGTTACATGTAGGTCAAGCGCTTCGGTCTGTTCTGTCTCTCTGACTACATGCGCCCGTCAACGACGACCTCCCGGCCTGTGTACTCGATGACCTTTGCAGGCTGAGTGCTCCCCGGCCAAACCACCCGGAACGTCCGATTCGTCAACATGCCGGGAAAGGCGCCGGTGCGGTCGCCGACCGTCAGCGACTGCCGTGCATCGTCCCAGTGGAACGGAATGGTTGCGTGCACACCCTTCTCGTAATCGTAGTTATCGTTCTCGTCTTCGTAAAGCGTGAAATTCCCATCCGCGCCTTTGAAAACCTGCAACTCGATCGGGTCGGCGGCCTTCTCCGCGGCGTACTCTACATCCGGTCCCAGGGGGACAATCGAACCCGCGCGTACGAAAAGCGGAATCCGCTCGATAGGCGCAGCCACATCGACGGCCTTCCCGCCTTCAGTTGCCTGGCCCGTCCAGAAGTCATACCATTTACCCGACGGCAAATAGAGGTGCCTCGTCACTGCCGCCGGTTCGGTCACCGGAGCCACCAGAATTGCCGGACCGAAGAGAAACTCATCGCCGATATTCTGCGCGCGCACATCGTTGCGGAAATCCATCACCAGCGGCCGCATCGGCGTATAGTTCTCATTCGTGGTCTTCCATGCGACCGAATAAATGTAAGGCATCAGCCGATACCGCAGCCTGTCGAAAGCGACCAGGATCTTCTGCGCTTCGGGTCCGTACGACCACAGTTCGTTCTGGTTCGTAGTACGCGTCCCATGCGTGCGGAAGACAGGACAAAAAACACCATACTCGAACCACCGGATATACAACTCGCGATAAGCCTGATTATCCGGATTAGTCGAAACAAATCCGCCGATGTCGGTGGTCCAGTAGGGCAGCCCCGATAACTCAAAGTTCAAACCCGCCGGAATCTGCCGTTTGAATGTCTCCCAATCCGAGACCAGATCGCCCGACCACGCCGTCACCCCGGATCGCTGGTTGCCCGCATAAGCCGAACGCGACAGAATGTACACGCGCTTCCGGTCGCTCTCTTTGCGCTGCCCATCGTAAACCACCTCCGTTGTCTCCAGCGGATATGTGTTCGCATAACGGGCGCCATTGCCGATCGATAGCTTATTGTAGGTGAGAAGATTCTCCTCCTGGCCTTCCGTCTCCGGCTCGGTCGTATCCATCCAGAACGCATCCGCGCCAATCCTGAGCAGTGAGTTATCCACCAGATTCCAGTAATAAGATCGCGCCGCCGGATTAGTCGCGTCGTACACCGCCATGCCCTGCGGGTGATAAGCTTTTGACTTCGTGCGGTCGATGAAGTAACCCTTCTTATCCATATCCGCGTACACATCGGAGCCCGGATAAAAATACGGCCAGATGGAGAACATGATGTGAAAATTCTCCGCGTGAAGCTGGTCCACCAATCCCTTTGGATCGGGATAGCGTTCCGGGTCGAAGTGAAAATCTCCCATGTTCGTCCACCAGAACCAGTCCTGCACGATGTTATCCACCGGGATATGTTCCGCGCGATAGCGCTTGGCGACATCCAGCAATTCCTGCTGCGACTTATACCGGTTCTTGCTCTGCCAGAATCCGTACGCCCACTTACCGTACATCGGCGCCGTTCCGGTCAACTGGCGATAAGCGCCGACGATCTGATCGAACTCCGGGCCATAGAAGAAGTAATAGTCAATCGTGTCCGCCGCTTCCGCACTGAAGAACAAATAGTTCGCGAAGCGATTATTCATTCGTCCCCGGCCATCGTTGTTCCAGTAGATGCCGTAGCCGTTGCTCGAAAGCATCATTGGGATGGAAATATTGGTGTTGTCCTGCGAGATGTCGACTGACTCGCCGCGATAGTTCCACACCCCCGCCTGGTGCTGGCCCAGACCGTAGATGGCCTCGTGCGAACCGTAGATATTGAACACAGCTTCCGACCGGTACATGTCCTCGCCATTCACGCGAGAGGGCTGCATCAGATGTGGACCCTCCTGTACCAACCGCCGACCGCTCGCGTCCTTGTAAACAATCAGGCCCGTGGCGCGCGTTACTGTCGCCTGCATCCTCGCCGTCGAAAGGGTGACGTCAGCGGCGGTTTGCGCCAGCGAGAATGTCGCCCCCGGCCAATCCGTCTTCACGATCGCCGGATGCGGACGGTCGGGGAAGCTACCGGTTGGCGAGTAGACCACATGCAGAATGGAATCGGTACAGACCAGAATTCCGAGCGTGCCCGTCTGCATCGGAAACACCACCCGGTCGGAACGCTGTTCGACCCCTTGAACCGGATTGAGCGTATTGAACTGCGCGCAAAGCGGAGCCGCCAACAGCGCAGCAACCAGGCACTTCATAACTACGCCGTAATAGGGCTCGTGCAAAATGCGCAGCGCTTCGCCTGAATGGGAATCTCGCTCAGGCACTCCGGGCACTTCTTAGTGGTCGGATCGGCCGGTGGTTCCTTACGAGCCCGCGACACCAGCGCGTTCACGGGCAGTACCACCATGTAATAAACGGCCGCCGCAATAATCAGGAACGAAACTACCGCATTGATGAAGTCGCCCAGCAGGAAGGCGCTGCCATTCACCGTGAACTTGATCGCCGAGAAGTCGGGCTTACCCGCCACCGCCGCGATCATCGGAGTAAGAAGGTCCTTGGTGAATCCCGTAACGACACCGCCGAACGCCGCGCCGATGACTACGCCAACCGCCATGTCGACTACATTTCCGCGTAACAGAAACTGCTTGAATCCGCCTGCCATACCTTGTTCTCCTTGAAAGCGCGCCTAAAGATTCGATAAAAAACCATGCAGCCGTTCCATCGCCGGTTCGAGAATGGCCCGCTCCGCAGCGTAACAGATTCGAATCGAACCTTCACCGCCCGCGCCGAAAGCAACGCCCGGAGCCAGCCCCACCTTCGTCTCCATTAATAAGCGCCGGCAGAATTCGAACGAGTCCGTCAATCCTTCAATGCGCGGAAACAAATAGAACGCACCCTCGGGACGCGGTACGGTTACGCGCGGCATTCCGGTCAACGCCTCGATACAGAAATCGCGATTGTCTTTCAGCCGCCTCAGCATGGCCGCAATCTCCGGTTCGCCATCGTTCAGCGCCGTCTCGGCCGCTTTCTGCGTGAAGCTCGGCGCGTGCGAAACGATGAATTCGTTGAGCTGCGTGGCCTTCGCCGCCAGATCCGCGCGCGCGATCACCCAGCCGATGCGCCAACCAGTCATGCAATAAGTCTTGCTGAACGACTGCGCCACCACCACGGCATCCTCGCGCGTTGCCAGCCTGAGGATCGATGGAACCGGTGTGCCCAGCGATTCCGTTTCGTACCAGAGCCGGTCGTAAACCTCGTCCGCAAGCAGCCACAATCCATGTCGGCGGCAGAACTCGAGCAGACGCCGCTGGTCCTCCAGCGTGGCCACCCACCCCAGCGGATTTGAGGGCGATGTATAGATCAGCAGGCGCGTACGCGGCGTAACCGCGGCCTCGATGGCGTTCCAGTCAATCTCATACCTGTCGCCTCTCAGAGGATGCGGCACCTCGATCGGCTTCGCATTCGACATCGCCACAATCGACGACCCATTGGGCCACGCCGGCGTCAGTACGATCGCCTCATCTCCGGGATCGAGCATGCACCTGATCGTCACGTTCAACGCCTGTACGCCCGAAGCCGTAATCACGATCTCGCGATGCGGGTCGAGTTCCACCTGCTGCATACGCCGATAGTAATCGGCCAAAGCCTCGCGCAGCGAAAGCAGCCCGCCGTTCTCCGTGTAGAACGTATAGCCGTTTTCCAATGCGCGTGTGGCCGCCTCCTTGATGTAGTCCGGAGTCGGCTGATTCGATTCGCCGAAATAGAGACGCAGCACCCCGTCCATGCGGAACGCAATTTCCGCCAGTTCGCGAATCCGCGAATGCGGTACCGCGCCCACCGATCGCGCGAGGCTCGCTTCCGAGTAAGTTATCGCCACACGCGCATTTTCTCACTGTGCTCGTCTCCGCACATCTGTGGCGCTCGCGCCAGCCATACCAACATGCGCGCGATTGCATTTGCGGCACTTACACG
Organism: Terriglobia bacterium; assembly: GCA_963719785.1. Classification (GTDB taxonomy): domain Bacteria; phylum Acidobacteriota; class Terriglobia; order Bryobacterales; family Bryobacteraceae; genus BOG-234. The sequence goes on along the minus strand of CAVRCX010000004.1, from coordinate 391,202 downwards.
CTGGCCTGCGCCGTGCCTGATCGTCCACCATATGACCGCACGATCCACTCTGGTTTCTATCGCGATCCACGCCGCCGCCATCGTCCTGTTGCTGCTGGCATCGAACCAGGCCGCTCCCACGCCTCGTCGTGTTTCGTCAATCGCCCTCACACCACTCCCTGCACCATTCCTGCCGCATCCAACTCCCGACAAGGCGCTCGGCGGAGGCGGCGGCATGCACCAACAGCTTGCCGCTACAGCCGGACACCTCCCGAAAATCGCAGCGCGCCAGTTCGTGCCGCCCACCCTCGATATCCTGAATCCACATCCAAAGCTCGCCATGGAAATGACGATCGAAGCCCCACTCGATGCAGCGCTGCTCGACCGGCCGCTCGCCAATCTGGGCGATCCGCTGAGCAAATTCATGAACAACAGCGCGGGTATGGGTGGGCCTCTGGGGATCGGTAACGGCCACGGCACCGGCATCGGAGACCGAGGCGGCCCCGCGGTCGGCAACGGAGACAGCCTCGCTGGTACCGTCTACAAGCCCGGCAACGGCGTTACCGCACCCGTACTGATTCACTGCGTAGAGCCCGAGTTCAGCGAAGAAGCCCGCAAAGCGAAACGTTCGGGTGTAGTTAAGTTGCTCGCGGATATCGACGCCTCGGGTCGCCCGCGAAATATCCACGTGGTGCAGAGCCTGGGTATGGGACTCGACGAACGCGCCATCGGAGCCCTCGAGCTTTGGCTATTCAAGCTAGGCACGAAGGATGGCAAGCCGGTCGCCGTATCGGCCCTCGTGGAAGTGTCGTTCCACCTGCTTTGATTCGAAGTTTCGCCGGCCGTCACACCGGACCGCGTCGGCGAGAACGGCCGGACTGGTTGTGCTTTGCTCAAACGAGCACAACCAGCTCCGTTCGTCCTCAATGCTGCGGATAGCGCAGCACCGTGTAACCGCCCAGGCTGAGGCTGTCGCTGCCGGCATTCGAAATCTCGCCGAGAATATTTACCTGAACCCCGCTCTGTGCGGGCGCGGACACAATGCCCGGAAGAAAGCTCAACACCGTGCCCCAGCTTTGCATGCTCAATTGCGCACCTGTCGCGCTCAGCGACGCTTCAAGTTCACCGGCCACCGCCACATCCTGCATACCGCCGTGCCGCGCCACGATGGTGGTGTTTCCCCAGTTCACCTGGACATCGAATGCCGACGCCGATCCGCTGTGCGCGAAGTTGAATCGCACCTCAATACGATCGCCCGGATTCAACGAAGCCGCTGGGATATCGCACGTTCCCAGACTGACCCACGCGGCCGCCATGGTACTGCGTCCGTTCCCGCTGCACAGCACCTGGGCCAACGCGGTTTCTCCGCCGCTGCTGGTTCCTCCGCCCTGCACCGCGCCCACCACCCCGCCGACATCTCCGCTTGTGGGATCGATCCGATAGTTCGCCACCAGCGTGTCGCCCGGCTGCGGCGGAGGATACGCCACATTGAATTGCAGCGTCGAACCGCTCAGCGTGTAATCCTGCCCCGCCAGCATATAGAGTCCATTGCGAAACAACGCGAGACTCGAAGCGCTCGGTGGATTCACCAGCGTGAAGCTGTTGTTGGTGCCATCCACAATGCCACCAGGTATCTCTGCATCGAAGAACTGAGACGTCTGGCCGCCGCATGAACCCGCCGTTCCGTCCACATACACGCAGTCGCCCACATTACCCACAACCGTTTCGATCTGGCCGTTTTGATTGATTACCGCCACCGCGCCGACCCCAAAGCCGGGCCCTTTACTCGGGCGCTGGCCCAGATCCGCTACCAGCCCGATCACCGCCGATTCAGGAATTGACGTCGAATTGCCCGCACTGCCTCCTCCGCCCGAACTGGTCATCGCACCCGTGCGAACTTCCGCTACCGTCAATGGCACAGCGCTCACCGGAACCGTCCACGTTTCGGTGAACTGCTGGCTTCCGTCGCTTTGATAAGTGACCGTATAAATGTTGCCCGGCGCCGCGAACCCGGCGTTCGGCGCCAACTGCACCAGCAGATTGCCGTTGACCACAGTCACCGTCTTGCTCTGTTGCACAATGGTGCCGATATTGACTGCATCGAACGTGCTCCACTGGATTGTCAGGCTGCCGCTGAAGTGTGTCCCATCGGCTTTATACAGAGTGTCCTGAATGGTTGTGAGCCCGGTTTGGGCGAAAGCCAGCCCGCATAGCGCGGTGGCTGCAATTATCGTGCCGGCTAGCGGCGTCAGTGTTTTTATGTGGTTTCGCATGCTTCTCTCTGGCCACATCAGTACCATCGAGCGCCCGCGAAACGGTCCAACGCGAAACTGAAAATTGCCGCTAACCTATGGCCCAGGCAAGCGTTAAGGATATTTACGAAACTTGTGACCGGGTTTCTGGCTCTGTATAAAGACCGCGTTCCCGAATCCATGCCAGCACCGCGCCGGGGACAGGAACGTGCCCGTCGCCGCGTGCCAGGCGGAGGCGGATCTCCGACGAAGAAACCGGCAGATAAAGACCCTTGAGTTCGTGCACGCGCGCCCCTTCCGGTGTCGCATACACAGCGTCCGGTCTCGATACGACAATAAACTCCACCAACCGTATCAACTCGCGCCACCGATGCCACGTCTGAATCTCTCGAAACGCATCCGCGCCGATCAGGAAACCCAGCGGCCCCCATCCAGCCCCCAGCATCTTCTCCACCGTCAGGATCGAATAGCTGCGCTTCGATCCCTGCTCGATTCGCGAAACCTCGAAGCGTGGCTCGCCCGCGCAAGCCAGTTCGCACATGCGTACGCGGTCCTCGTATGATGCCTGCGCGCCGTGCCTCTTATGGGGGGGATTGTCGGCCGGAACAAAGAGCACTTTCTCCAGACTGAAGCGGTCGGCCGCGGCGCGCGCGATCTCGATATGCGCATTATGAACGGGATCGAACGTGCCGCCGAACAGCACGTCTCGCGCCATCATATGTATCGAGCCGCGCGCGCCGCCGCCATCAGCTCCGCTCGATCTTTACCGAGTTGACCTTCACGTCCTTGTTCGGTTTGTCCTGGGAATTGCGCGGCAGCTTTGAAATCTTCTCGACGACATCGTACCCTTCCACCACTTCGCCGAAGATGCTGTGCTTGTTATCGAGCCACGGAGTCGCCGCCACCGTGACGAAGAACTGGCTGCCATTCGTGTTCGGACCGGCATTCGCCATCGACAGCAGTCCCGGCTTCGAGTGCTTCAGCGAAGGATGAAACTCATCCGCGAAGTTGTAGCCGGGGCCGCCGCGTCCCGAGCCCTGTGGGCATCCGCCCTGAATCATGAAGTTCGGAATCACGCGATGAAAGATCAGGCCGTCGTAAAACGGCTTGCCTGTTTTCTTGCCCTCCGCGAGGTCCGTGAAGTTCTGTACCGTCTTTGGCGCCTGTTCGGCGAACAGCTTCACTTTGAAGCTTCCCTCGCTCGTATCGAACAACGCGTATGTTTCGTTAGCCATGTTTTCGATTCTATCGGTCCCACATCTGCGCCCGCGGCTTCACATCTGCGAACGCTGCTCGCGTGCGGCGAGCGATGCCAATTCATCGGCCCGATTGTTGTCCTCATGCGACGCATGGCCCTTGGTCCACGACCATTGCGTCTGATGCCGTGCCACTTCGCGATCCAGTTCCTCCCACAGATCGCGATTCACCACGGGCTTCTTCTGCGCCGTCATCCAGTTGCGCTTCTTCCAGTTCGCCACCCATTGCGTGATGCCGTTCTTCACGTATTCGGAATCCGTCACCACCTCCACTTCGCAATTCTCTTTCAGCATGCGAAGCCCTTGAATAGCGGCCTGCAGCTCCATACGGTTGTTCGTCGTATGTGCTTCGCAGCCGAAGATTTCTTTCTTGTGAGGCCCGTACCGCAGTATCGCGGCCCATCCTCCACGCCCCGGATTCCCCAGGCAGGCGCCGTCCGTAATCACCTGAACTTCCTTCACCAGATTCCTCTTGTACCATCTCGCGTCTTACCGGGCGCGGCAGCCCCCCAAACACACTCCAAAACATTTTTCAACTTTTTTGGTTTATCTTTTTACGTTTTCGTTTCATAATGAGGGACAGGGAGAATCACAATCGATGGCAACAAAAAAGGCAGTTAAGAAAGCCGCACCGAAAAAGGCGGCCGTGAAGAAGGCTGCGCCGAAAAAGGCCGCACCCGCGAAGAAGGCTGTTGTTAAGAAGGCCGCACCCGCGAAGAAGGCAGCAAAGAAGGCGTAGTTGTACCGGGCAGGCTCGATCCGCAACCGGGTCGAGCCTGCCCATTTTTTTTTGCTACATCCGCGCCCAGTGCAGGTATCCGATCATCGTCTTCCCATCGATGATCTTGTTCTTCCCGATCCACTCCTTCAATTCCTTCTTCGTGAACCAACGCGTCTCGATACGTTCGTCCTCCATCGGCCGCGCTTCGCCCTGCGTCAGGCCGGTCGCAAGGAAGATGGTCATCTTCTCCTCCACGAAGCCCGGGCTGGGATAAAACGTCGTCAGCTTCTTCCACTTCTTCGCGCGCAAGCCGGTCTCTTCGATCAATTCGCGCTTGGCCGCCTGCGCCGCCGTTTCCCCTTCATCAACCTTGCCCGCCGGCAGTTCCCACATGTATTGTGCCGCCGGCAACCGATACTGGCGCACCAGCAGAATGCGATCCTTATCGTCCACCGCCATCATCACCGCCGACCCCGCATGCCGCACCACGCTGCGCTCGATCTTCCAACCCGTGCGATCGGTCGCTTCATCCTCCGTGACCCGAAACAGCCTGCAACTGTAGACTTCTTTTGACGAGACGATTTTCATAACAGAGCCTTTCGTGTATTCACCACATCTTCCGCCGTGAGCCCACCCCGGCGCGCCGTGGCAATCCCATACCTCATGTTGAGCAGATGCTTCGGATGGTGCGCGTCCGTGGAAATAATGAACTGCGCGCCCTTCGCCTTAGCCGCGCGGATATGGTTCGCGCTCAGGTCCAGGCGCTCCGGACTCGCATTCACCTCGAGCCAGACGCCGCGCCGCACAGCCTCTCCGATCACCCGCTCGAAATCGAACGCGAACGCCTCGCGATGCAGCAGCAGGCGCCCCGTGGGATGCCCCAGCGCTTTCAGATGCGGACATTCAAGCGCCTTAAGCAGCCGCTCCGTCATCTCCTCCGGCTCCTGATTCATGTGGCTGTGGACGCTGCCGATCACCATGTCGAGTTCCGCCAGCGCGTCCCACGCGATATCCATCGCCCCGTCCTTCATGATGTCGCACTCGAGCCCTGAATGAATCCGGATTCCCAGATTACCGGTCTCGTTGATCTTCCGCACCGTCTGCGCAAACTCCACCACGCGCTTCTCGTCCAGGCCGAACGCCATCGCGATGGCTTTCGAATGGTCGGTGATCGCGATGTACTCGTACCCCAGATCGCGCGCCGCCTCAGCCATCTCTTCGAGAGTCGCGCGCCCGTCCGTCGCCGTCGTATGCATGTGCAGATCGCCGCGGATATCGTCCTGCTCCACCAGCTTCGGCAGTGCATGCGCTTCGGCCAGTTCGATCTCGCCCTGGTTCTCGCGCAGTTCCGGCGGGATCCAATCGAGCCCCAAAGCTTGATAGATGCCCCCCTCCGTCTCGCCGGCCACCCGCGTTTCATCTTCGGCGCGAAACAGCCCGTACTCGCTGAGCTTAAAGCCCATTCGTATCGCCCGCTGCCGCAGCGCGACGTTATGTTCCTTGCTGCCTGTGAAGTACTGCATTCCAGCCCCGAAGGTCGCATGTTCCAGCGCGCGCACATCCACCTGCAACCCCTCGCGCCCGAACTTCACGCTGGTCTTGTTAGCGCCGCGCCCCAGCACTTCCTGCACTTTCGGATGCGCCGCCACGCGTTCCAGAACCGCCGCCGCATTCGGTCCCGTGACGAGAAGATCCAGATCGCCAATGGTCTCCCTGCCGCGCCGCAGACTTCCCGCCGGGGTAATCGCTTCGATCCCCTCCACGCCGGAGAGCCACGCGGTCAACTCCTTCGCCGTATTGTCCGCAAAGCTCAAAAGAAAACGCCCGCTGCGCTCCTTGTATTGCATGATGCTGCGCAGAACTTTTTCTTCTAGCTTGGCGCCCATGCGCGGCAGCGTGCGCAGTTTCTGGTCGCGGCACAGTTGCTCCAACTCGTCCATGGTCTGGATCTGGAAATGTTCGAACAGCAGCGCGATGCTCTTCGGGCCCAGCCCCTGGATCTTCAGGAATTCGAGCGCGCATGAAGGGAACTTGCGCAGCAACTCATCGCGCTTATCGAAGCTGCCATGCGCGTCGATCTCCTTCAGCACTGCCGCGAGGCCCTTGCCGATACCGGGAATGTCAGTGACTTTACGTTCGGGGTCGGCGAGAATATCCGAAATCCGTTCCGGATAGCCTTCGATAGCCGACGCGCCATTGCGATAGCTGCGGATGCGAAAGCCGTCCTCGCCCGCGATCTCCATCAGATCGCCGGTCTCGTACAGAATGCGTGCGAAGTCGCGATTTTCCAAGCCTTCAGTTTACCCGCCTGAACACGTGGCCATAACGCTTCAGATCCACGCGGTCGCCGCTGATAACCACGCCCTCAGTGCGCAAACGCAGACGCTGCTCGAACCCCGCTTCACCGGTGAGGCGAATCAGGCCCTTCGCACCGAGCACGCGATGCCACGGCACGCCCTTGCCCGCACGCAAAGCCCAGACTACCTGCCGTGCCGCGCCGGGATACCCGCTCGCCGCCGCGACATCGCCGTAGGTGGCCACTTTGCCTTTCGGGATACGCCGCACAGTCTTAAGTACCTGGTCAAACACATCTATAATTGTGGAATGCCGGATTGGCTGACCGCTCTTGCGATTGTCGCGATTCCCACAAGCGTCGCGCTTTACCTGGCGCTTTCAGCGCGCAGCGGGCGCGTCTGGGAGCTGAGTCAAGAGCCGAAGTTGCGAATCCCGTTAAGCGTGTTCTGCGCCTGCTTCTGGCTGTTGGCCGGTGTGTTCGATTTATTCGGCCCCCGCACACCGTGGCACGTTCGGTTCTGGGGAATCATGTCGCTGATGCTTTCGTTCCGTTCCCTCCGTTCCCTTTGGGACTTTTACCGCCAAATGCATCCCCGGCAATAGCGCCGTGCCGCGCGTCATGCGACACGGCGCCTCCCTCGAATTGCACAAGCCGGCTTACTGAACCGCGCTGTTGTGCTTGTCTTTGTAAATATCCTTGCTGATCTTGTTCTGCTGCTGATTGACCTGCTTCTTCTCGTTGTTAGTCAGGTTGCCGCCGTTGTCCTTGCGGTCGGTGCGCACTTCCTTGTTCAGCTTCGCTTCCTTGTTTTCGAGGTGCGCGGTTTCACCCGCTGTCAGCTGGCCGGACTTCACTCCGTTGGCGATGCGCTTCTGTTGATTCTCCTTGCGCGCGGCGATCCGGGTATCCTGCGCGGGCATCGTCACCGCAAATAATCCTCCCACCAGCATCGTTGCGATCATCGTTCTTTTCATGGCGTTTTCTCCTTATCGTTTATGACTTCGAACTACACACGGTCTAACCGATTCGGGAAAACGGAGTTGCGCTGGATGGAAAAACGTTCATATTAACTTCCCTTCAGGAGGAAGTTAACGGGAGTTATAACGATTGACCCTCAATTCCAGGCGCGGCCGATTCCGCGTCCTGAAATTGAACGACTGTACACTTCGCGAACGCGGACTAGCGTTTCGCCGTGGCGACGTGGCCGCGTCCATCCCGGGCTTCGTTACCCTGGAAGTGCGCGCTATCCACGTTCTTTGACGGTTCGGCTTTTTCGCCACGTGCAGGCGTCGGGCCTTTATAGCCATGCTCCGGATGGAGCCTGTTATTCACGTTGCCCTGAAAATCGCTGGCGCCATGAAACCACGGACCCGCGCCGACGAAGCCGTCCCCGTTAAACCATTCCGGGCCGTAATAGCCGGTGGGAGCGCATCCATAAGGAGCGGTGTCGTAATAACCATAAGGACAATCCGGAGCGACGCCGATTTCGACGCTGACCTGGGCCCTTGCCGTGGGAGTGCTGACCGTCAGGCCGATTCCGGCCGCGGCAGCTAATACCATAAATGAAAGTACGCGCATTCAGTTCACCTCGCACTTGTAAGAGCACTTGCATGGCCGAGTGCTTTCCGGGTGAGGTTGGTTGGCAGGCGTATCGGCCAGGTAACGACCCGCACCGAGTTCAGAATCCCAGCCGCTCCAGAGTCTCGACTTCGCCACGCAGATCTTCAATTGTGTAGTCGTCGATCATCACGCCATGGGCTTTCAGGAATCCGTCCAGCTTGTAGCGGGTACCGAAACCGAGAAGCCGTTGCAACTCGGTTTCCGTCAGATGGCCGCTCTTGAATTCTTCGAGCGCGCGACGCGACAGATCCCGCTTGCCATCACGCTGAAGCACATGCGGCCAAATCCAGAATATTCCAGAACTCCGGAAACGATACCGAAGCCGCCTCCGCACTATCGATCGTCGATTCCCCATCCCCGCGCAGCGCCGCCACCGCAAACGCCATCGCAATCCGATGATCTCCGAACGAATCGAACCCCGCCGCCTTGAACTTCTGCCTGCCCGGCACGCGCATCCCATCCGGCGTCACCTCCACCTGAATCCCCATGCGTCCGAAATTTTCCGCCACCGTAGCGATGCGGTCCGTCTCCTTAATACGCAGTTCCTGAGCATCGCGCACCACCAGTCCCTCCTCCGAAGCCGCGCCCAGCACCGCCAGCACCGGAATTTCATCGATCAATCCCGCCGCCAGATCGCCCTCGATTACTCCTCCGCGCACCGGCGCATGCTGTACACGAATATCCCCGATCAATTCCCCATTCACCGATTCGATCTTCAACACCTGAATCGGGGCGCCGATCGAAAGCAAAAAATCGAGCAGCGAAGACCGCGTCGGATTGAGTCCCACCCCTTGAATCACCAGGTTCGACCCCGGCACCAGCAGCCCCGCCACCAGGAAAAATGCGGCGGATGAAAGATCGCTCGGCACCGTCAACTCGCGTCCCGTAAGCGTTGGCCGGCCCTCCAGCGTAATCACGCGCTGCGCCACTTTAAGATCCGCCCCAAACTCCCGCAGCGCAATTTCTGTATGGTCGCGCGACCGGATCGGCTCCCGCACAATCGTCTGCCCCTCCGCGAACAACCCACCAAACAGCACGCACGTTTTCACCTGCGCACTAGCCACGGGAAGCGTGTAATCGATCGCTTTGAGCGGCCCCCCATGAATGGTCAGCGGAGGAAAGCGATTTTCCCGCGCCTCAATCCGCGCCCCCATCTGCGCCAACGGTTTCATCACGCGATCCATGGGCCGCCGCGACAGCGATTCGTCGCCAAAGATGCGGCTGGTGAAAGGCTGCGCGGCCAGCAGCCCCGACATCATCCGAATTGTCGACCCCGAATTGCCCGCATCCAGATCGGCCGCAGGCTGCGACCATCCATTGAGGCCGCGCCCATGAATCGTCACCAGCGTGCCCTCTTCCTCCACCTGAATGCCCAGCCCCTGCACGCATCCCAGCGTCGAATGGCAGTCGGCCCCCGTAGAAAAATTGCGGATCGTCGAGACCCCCTCGGCGAGCGATGCGATCATTGCATAACGATGGGAAATGGATTTGTCCCCGGGCAGTACAACCACACCGGAAAGGCTGCTCGCCGGGCGAATAATTTTTTGCATGAAGCTCCATTGTAAAGTGGTTAGTCCGATGTCATGTCATCTTCATGTTGGCCGCTCCATATCGGGCCCTCCCCAGCGCATCGGAACTTTTTTTCGCACGGAGAAAAGAACTACACATGACGTGCTTGGGAAAACGGATGCGATAGGACATAATATTCGTTTGACCGTTTTGCCCCCAATGCAGCCTGAAGCTTTTTGACAGCCGACCTCAATGCCACAGATCTTCAAACCCGGCGCCAATGCGTTAGCCCGCACCACCATCGTCCTCGCCGTTTTAACCATCGGCTGCGTGGGCGGCGCACTTTTCGAGTTGATCGCGGATTCCGAGTATGCGACCCGTCAGGGCGAAGCGCGCGAACAGCCCATCCCGTTCAGCCATGCGCATCATGTCGCGTCCATGGGGATCGATTGCCGCTACTGCCACACCGGCGTCGACAACTCCCCCCACGCGATGATCCCGCCCACCAAGACCTGCATGAATTGCCACTCGCAGATCTGGATCGACAGCCCCACCCTCGAACCCGTTCGCGAAAGCTACCGGACCAACGAATCGATTCGCTGGACCAAGGTCACCGATCTTCCCGACTTCGTATATTTCAACCACAGCATCCATATCAAGAAGGGCGTGGGCTGCGAAACCTGCCATGGCCGCGTCGATAAAATGCCCCTGATGTACCAGGAGTCGAACCTGCAGATGCGCTGGTGCCTCGATTGCCACCGCAACCCCGAGAAATACGTTCGCCCCCGCCAGTTCGTCACCAAAATGGGCTACGAGCCCGAGGTCGACGCCAAAATGTCGCAGGAAGAACTGGGGCCGAAATTGGTGAAAGAATACGAGATTCAAAAGCTGGAGACCTGTTGGACTTGCCACAGATAGCGCAATGAGTGAACAAAAACAATTTTTGAGTTTGGAGTCCATTCAGAAGCGTCTGGAGCAGGCGAAGGGCGCTGGCTATTGGCGCAGCCTCGACGAGTTGCTCTCGACCGACGGCTTTAAGGATTACCTGCATCGCGAGTTTCCCCGGCAGGCTGGCGAATGGATTGACGATGAAGGCCGGCGCAATTTCCTCAAGATCATGGGCGCCTCACTGGCGCTGGCGGGTCTTTCGGCCTGCGTCAAGCAGCCCACCGAATATGTAATGCCCTACGTGGAAGCGCCCGAGCAGCTTTCACCCGGCAAGCCCCTCTTCTACGCCACCGCGTTTCCCGTCAGCGGCGTGGCCAACCCCATCCTCGTCGAGACCCACGAATTCCGTCCCACTAAGGTGGAAGGCAATCCGGAACATCCCGCCAGCATGGGCGCGGCCGACGTGCCGACGCAGGCTTCGGTACTCGGTCTATACGATCCGGATCGCGTCCAGACCGTCAACTACATCGGCGAAATCCGTTCCTATACTTCGTTTCTTTCGAATTTCCTCGGAGCGCTCGAAAAGCAGAAAGCGAAGAACGGCGCGGGCCTGCGCATCCTCACAGAGACCGTCACTTCGCCCACCCTCTACGCCCAACTTCAGGAAGTCCTGAAGCTGTATCCCGGCGCCAAGTGGTATCAGTGGGAACCCACCGGGCACGGCCGCCGCATGGGAACGCAGATGGCGTTCGGGCAATTCCTGAATCCCGTCTACAAATTCGATCAGGCCGATGTCGTGCTCTCGATCGACGCCAATTTCCTCGCCAACGGGCCGGGCGGCGTACGCTACGCGCGCGACTTCACCTCGAAGCGCGTCGTGCGCGGCGGCATCACCACACAGAGCCGTTTCTACGCGGTCGAATCGACGCCCACTTCCACCGGATCGAAGTCCGACCACCGGTTGCCTCTCAAGCCGTCCGAAGTAGCGCCGTTCGTTCGCTCTCTTGCCGCCGGCCTTAGCGGAGGCGTTGCCGGCACTTCGAAATTCATGCAGGTACTGATCAAAGACCTGCAAGGCGCCAAAGGGAAATCCATCGTCATCGCCGGTGAAGATCAATCGCCCGAAGTTCACGCGGTGGTTCATTACATCAACCAGGTTCTCGGTAACAACGGCACAACCGTAACCTTCACCGCGCCTATCGAACAGAAGCCCGTGGATCAATGGGCCGACCTCCAGTCCCTGGTGCAGGATCTCAATTCCAATCAGGTGGATCTGCTGCTCATCCTGGGCGGCAACCCCGTCTACAGCGCGCCCCCCGAATTAAACCTGCGTGGCACAATCCAGATGGCGAAACTTCGCGTCCGCCTGGGCCTGTACGACGATGAGACTTCCGAAGTCTGCCAGTGGCTGGTCCCCGAAGCTCACGCCTTCGAACAGTGGAGCGACGCGCCTGCCTATGATGGCACCGTGACTATCATGCAGCCGCTGATTGCCCCGCTCTATGGTGGGAAATCGGCGCACGAGCTGCTCACCGCGTTCACCGAAACCCCCGAGAAATCGAGCTATGAAACGCTTCGCGATTATTGGAACGGCGTCCACAAAGGCGGCGATTTCGATACCTGGTGGAAGCATTCGGTTCACGACGGCTTTGTAAAGGAGTCGGCGCTGCCCGCCGTCAGCGCCACCGCGAAGTTGATTCCAGCCGCCTCGAGTGCCGCGGCTGGAGAAGGTTACGAAGTTTCCTTCCACGTCGACCCCTACATCCTCGACGGGCGCTACGCCAATAACGCCTGGTTGCAGGAATTGCCCCGTCCCGTAACGCGCCTCACCTGGGACAATGCGGTAATTCTCAGCCCGAAAACCGCCGCCGATCTGGGCGTCACCGATGAAGATCGCGTGGAAATCGCCGTCAACGGCGGCACGGTATGGGGCTCCGTATGGCGCGTCCCCGGTCAACCCGATGGTTCCATCGCGCTCAATCTCGGCTATGGCCGCAGGCGTTCTGGCAGGGCAGGGAACGGCGCCGGCTTCGATGCTTATCTGCTCCGCACCGTCGCCAACCCTTACCGGGCAAGCGGCGCCAAAGTCAAGAAGCTGGGCGAAAAGTTCCGCCTCGCCGCCGTGCAGCACCATTTCCTCATGGAAGGCCGCGAACCGGTCAAGACTGCCTCGCTGGCCGAGTATATTAAGGACCCCCTCTTCGCCCAGAAGGAAAGCGAAACAGCGCCCAAAGGCCTCACTATTTTCCCGCAGGTCTGGGAATACAAAGGTTACGCATGGGGGATGGCGATCGACCTCACAGCCTGCAACGGCTGCAACGCCTGCGTCGTGGCCTGCCAGTCGGAAAATAACATCGCGGTAGTCGGTAAAGAGCAGGTGCTCAACACCCGCGAAATGCACTGGATCCGCATCGATCGTTATTACAGCGGCGAAACGGCTAATCCTCAGGCCTACTTCCAGCCCGTCGCCTGCGTGCAGTGTGAAAATGCTCCCTGCGAGCTGGTCTGCCCCGTCGCCGCCACCGAGCACGACGCCGAAGGCCTGAACAACATGGTGTACAACCGTTGCGTCGGCACGCGCTACTGCTCGAACAATTGTCCTTATAAGGTCCGCCGCTTCAACTTCCTGCTCTTCAGCGACTGGGAAACCGAAAGCGTCAAGCTGCAGAAGAATCCCGACGTCACCGTGCGCAGCCGCGGCGTCATGGAAAAATGCTCCTTCTGCGTGCAGCGCATCAACTACGCGAAAATCACCGCGGAGAAACAAGAGCGCCGTGTGCAGGATGGCGAGATCGTCCCGGCCTGTGCGGGAACCTGCCCCTCGCAAGCCATCATGTTCGGCGATCTCAACGATCCCAAAAGTCAAGTGTCGCAGTGGAAACGCGAACAAACTAATTATTCGTTGCTGGGTGAACTGAATACGCGCCCGCGTACCACTCATCTGGCCGAGATCCGCAACCCCAATCCGGAACTCTCGGGCGGGGAGGCTTAGGAGATATGGCGCAACCGGTCGAAATTCCAAGTAAGATTCACGTCGGTCCGGTGATCGACGAGGGCCATAGCCTTGCGTCGGTTTCGGATAAGGTTGGCGGCATTGTTATCAAGCGCAAGATCACGCTGGGCTGGGTCTTCGGCCTGCTGATCGCTTTCGCTGTGCTGCAGAACCTGATGATCGGCGCCACCTGGCTGATTATTAAAGGCGTCGGCGTCTGGGGCATCAACATCCCCGTCGGCTGGGGCTTCGCCATCATCAACTTCGTCTGGTGGATCGGTATCGGCCACGCCGGTACGCTGATTTCCGCCATCCTCCTGCTCCTCAATCAATCCTGGCGCAACGCCATCAACCGCTTCGCCGAAGCCATGACGCTGTTCGCCGTCATGTGCGCGGGCATGTTCCCGGTCCTTCATACCGGCCGCCCATGGCTGGCCTACTGGCTGATGCCGTATCCCAATACGATGGACCTCTGGCCGCAGTTCCGTAGCCCCCTCGTGTGGGACGTGTTCGCTGTATCGACTTACTTAACCATCTCCGCCGTCTTCTGGTTCGTAGGTCTGCTGCCCGACCTCGCCACCCTGCGCGATTCCGCCAAACCCCGCTGGCAAAAGGTGATTTACGGCGCGCTCTCCATGGGCTGGCGCGGTTCCGCCCGCCACTGGCAGCGCTACGAAAAGGCGTCGCTCCTTCTCGCCGGTATGGCCACGCCGCTGGTGGTTTCCGTCCACACCGTAGTCAGTTTCGACTTCGCCGTGGGCATCGTCCCCGGCTGGCACACTACGATTTTCCCGCCCTACTTCGTCGCCGGCGCCATCTACTCGGGGTTCGCCATGGTGCTCACCCTGATGATCCCCGTCCGCAAATTCTACGGCCTCGACGACATCATCACCCTGCGCCACCTCAACAACATGGCGAAGGTAACGCTGGCCACCGGCATGGTGGTCGCTTACGGCTACAGCTTCGAAGCCTTCTTCGGCTACTTCAGCGCCGACACCTACGAGCGCTTCATGATCTGGAATCGTATGACCGGGCCCTACGCGCCCTTCTACTGGTGCCTGATCCTCTGTAACATCATCACGCCGCAGTTCCTGTGGTCGAAGAAAATCCGCACCAGCCCCGGCATACTCTGGTGCATTTCCATCATCGTCAACATTGGTATGTGGCTGGAGCGCTTCGTCATCGTCGTCACCAGCCTGCACCGCGATTTCCTGCCCTCCAGCTGGAGCATGTACTGGCCTACCGTCTGGGATTGGGCCGTCTACACCGGGACGCTCGGGTTTTTCATGACCATGATCTTCCTGTTTATCCGCGTTCTGCCCATGATTACCATCTTTGAATTGCGCATGCTTCTGCCCGGGGCGCGCGTGAAGGAGCCGGTTGCGCAATGAGCGGTCACGCAGTCGAACAACAAACGCTGTACGGATTGCTGGCTGAGTTCGAGACTCCCGGCGAACTGGTTGCCGCCGCCCGCCGCACACGCGAAGCCGGTTACAAAAAGTACGACGCCTACTCCCCCATGCCCATTCATGAAATGGACGCCGCCATGGACCTGCACGACAATCGCGTCTCGTTGTGCACCCTGATCGGAGGCTTGCTCGGCGCTTCGGGTGGCTTCGGCCTGATGACTTGGGTAGCTGCCGTCGCCCTGCCGTTGAATATCGGCGGACGTCCCCTCATCAGCGTCCCCATGTGGATTCCCATCACGTTCGAATGCACCATTCTGATCGGCGGCCTCACTGCTGCCATCAGCATGATTGTCATGAATGGCCTCCCATCGCCCTACCATCCGGTCTTCAACGTGGAACGATTCGCCAACGCCTCGCGCAGTAAGTTCTTCCTCTGTATAGAGTCCGACGATCCAAAATTCGACTTAGCCGGGACGGCCGGCTTTTTAGAAAGCCTCGGCCCTGAAGAGATAGCGGAAGTGCCCCGATGAGCATCAAGTTAAATGTGGAACAGGCGCTTCCGCCTGTTCATCTCTGTCTCCTGCTGGCCACCCTGGCCCTCGCCGGATGTTCCCGCCTCGACATGCAGGATCAACCCCGCTACAAATTCCAGGCCGCCAGCGACTTCTTCGCCGACGGACGCGACGGACGTCCCGAACTGGCCGGCACTATAGCCCGTGGCTCCCTCGACGAAGACACTGCATATTACACAGGCAAAGACGCAGCCGGAAATGACATAGACGCGTTCCCCCTGGCCGTCGACAAACCCCTCATTGAACGAGGCCAGCAGCGCTTCGATATCTACTGCGCACCCTGCCACGGGCGCATCGGCAACGGCCTGGGCATGATCGTCCGACGCGGCTTCAAGCAGCCCCCGTCCTACCACATCGACCGCCTGCGCAACGCCCCTGTGGGCCACTTCTTCGACGTGATGACCAACGGCTACGGAGCCATGCTCAACTACGCGCAGCAAGTTCAGGTGCGCGACCGCTGGGCCATCGTCGCCTACATCCGAGCCCTGCAATATAGCGAAAACGCCAATATTAACGATCTGCCGGCCGAAGCCCGCGCGCGCGTTCCCGGCGCCGGGACTGTCCCCACTCCCGAGCAGCAGGCCGCGCAAAAATTCGAACCGCTGGTCCCCTCCGACAGCGATTTCTATAATTTCCCGGCCGTTCCCGCTACCCCGGCCGGCGTGCCCGGCGCCATCGGGGCCGGAGCTAAAGAACCTTCCAATCAGCCAGAGAGAAAATGACGACGACGGAACAGAGTTACGCCACCGCCCCGCAATTGAGCGACACGCTCAAGCGGTATTCGTTTATCGCGACCTTCGTCGCCCTTCTCTTCCTCGCGCTGACGGTTGCCGGCGCATTTCTTAATGGGGATGGCGGAATGCAGTTCATGCGCTCTTACCTGGTCGGCTTCTGGCTATGGTTCGGCGCCGGCGCAGCCTGCCTGCTGATCCTGATGACGCAGTTCATCTCCGGCGGCGCGTGGGGCTTGATCATCCGCCGTCCCCTCGAAGCCGGCGCCAAAACGCTCTACGTCATGTGCGCGCTGTTTTTGCCGCTGCTCATTTTTCACGAAAAAATCTACTGGTGGACCACCCCGGCAGGTATGGCCGATAAAGTCATCCACGCGAAGCGCCTCTATCTGAACGTACCCTTCCTCTGGGGCCGCTGGATTATTTATTCGGTCTTCCTTTGCGTCCTGACCTTGCTGCTCAGAAAATGGTCGAAGCTCGAAGACGAAACCAAGTCCACCGAATACTCGAACAAACTGGAGACGCTCAGCGCACCTGGCGTACCTCTGTTCTTCATCTTCATGACCTTCTGCGCCGTCGATTACCTGATGACGCTCGAACCCCACTGGTTCTCCACGGTGTACGGATTCATGATCGTGATCGGTCAGTGTCTCACGGCCATGTCGCTCATGGTGGCCACCCTGGTCTTCCTCGCCAAATACGCCCCCATGGATCACGGCGTCACCAAAAAGCATCTGCACGATCTGGGCAAATTAATGCTGGCGCTCGTAATGCTCTGGGCCTACCTCAACTTCGCCCAGTTGCTGATCACCTGGTCGGGCAACCTGCCCACCGAAATCATGTGGTACATCAAGCGCTGGAACGGCGGCTGGGGCTGGGTCGCGCTGATTCTCCTGTTCGGCCACTTCGTGCTGCCCTTCCTGCTGCTGCTCTCGCAGGATCTCAAGAAGAATCCACGCACTATTTTCGCTATCGCCATCTATCTGATCGTGGTCCACGCGGTGGATGTGTTTTCGCTCGTCGAGCCCAACTTCCAGAACACCAACGACCCGCATTTCGCCATCTCGTGGATGGATATCACGGCGCCCATAGGTTTCGGCGGCCTGTGGCTGGCAATGTTCTTTCGTTTTCTCACCGAACGGCCGCTGTTGCCGCTGGGCGCTCCGGATCTTATAAAAGGTTTGAATCATGGCAGAGATCACTAATAAACCGCACAAGCCGGATCATGAAGGGAACCCGGAGGTTTCCTTCGAGCGACGCGACGTTAACGTCTTCCGCATTACCGCCTTCGGCATCGGCCTGCTGCTCGGCTGCATCATCGTGATTTTCGCCATGTGGGCCATGTTCGACTATCTCTATAAGGTAGAGAGCGACAAGAATCCGTCCAATCCCCCGGCCATGATGAATCAGCGTCCCACGCTGCCGCCGGAACCCAGGCTGCAGGGAATCGTAACCCCCGAGCCGCCGCGCGTGGAACTACAGCAATTGAAAGACGATGAAGACGCCATTTTGAATAACTACGGCTGGATCGATCCCAATAAAGGCACGGTGCGCATCCCCATAGACCAGGCAATTGATATGGTGGCGAAGAAGGGTCTGCCCTCAAAACCGAGCCCCGCCGGAGCCGAAAACGATGGCTACCGAACCATCCCGTCGGACGCCAGCGGCGGCAGGACCCCAGAGAAAATTTCTCAATGAAAACGAAGCAACAAAACGTTTGGTGGGGCAGCTTTCCGATCTGCCCGCTGGGCCTTCTGGCATTACTACTGGCTGCAACCGTCCTCAGCGCCGACGAGGGCCCAACCCTCACCGGACCCGCCCCGGAACGCGTCCCGGACCTCATCAACATGAAGGGAGTAGACCGACCCACGCCGCTGGCGGGAGTAACTATCGAACAAAGGCTGAACTCCCAACTCCCCCTGGACGAGCCGTTCAAAGACGAAAACGGCAAAACTCTTCCCCTGGGCGCATACTTCGGCAAGCGCCCCATAATCCTCGCCCTCGTCTACTACGATTGCCCCATGCTCTGCACCCAGATCCTAAACGGAATGGTGCGAGCCGCCAAAGTTCTTACCCTCGACGCCGGTAAAGATTACGACGTAATAGCCATCAGCTTCGACGCGCGCGAAGGGCCCAAAGAGGCCGCCGCCAAAAAAGCCGTCGAAATGAAAGACCTCAGGATGCCCGGCAAAGAAGGCGCATGGCACTTCCTCACCGGCGATCTCAATTCCATCAAGCGCGTCACCGACGCCGTGGGATTCCGCTACAAGTGGGACGTGCATACCGCGCAGTTCGCCCATGCCAGCGCCATCTACATCCTGACCCCCGAAGGTAAGCTTTCCAAATATTTTTATGGCATCGATTATTCGCCCAAGGATATGAGATTAGGCTTGGTGGAAGCCTCGCAGAATAAAATCGGCAATCCTGTCGACCAGATTCTGCTATTCTGCTACCACTTCGATCCCCACTCGGCCAAATACACGCCCTATGCCATGGGCATGTTACGACTCGCCGGCGGTGCAACAGTTTTGATGCTCGGAGGATTTGTGTTCATATCGCTGCGGCGGGAGCGCCGGGAGAAAGGGAGTCGGGCCGCCTGAACCACATATGATGGAAGCGAAAAGTTTTCAGCTTTTTCCCGAGACGGCATCGAGCATCGCCAACCAGGTGGACGCCCTCTATGCGTTCCTCGTGCTGGTCAGCGCGTTCTTCTCGCTGATCATTGCATTCGTTGTAGTTTATTTTGCCATTAAATATCGCCATCGTCCGGAGAACGGACCACCCATCGCCCATGCCGAAGAGGAGCACGGCGTCGGCGGCATGATCCTCGAAATCGTCTGGTCGGTAATTCCGCTCCTGCTCTCGCTGGTTATGTTCGGCTGGGGCGCGGCGATTTTCTTTACCGAATCCCGGCCGCCGGCCGATTCCATGGAAATCTACGTCACCGGCAAGCAGTGGATGTGGAAAATTCAACACATGGAAGGCGCCCGTGAAATCAACGAGCTCCATATTCCCATCGACCGCGATATCAAGCTCACAATGACGTCCGAGGACGTCATTCACGATTTCTTTGTCCCCGCATTTCGCACCAAAGCGGATGTCGTGCCGGGCAAGTACGTTACCGAATGGTTCAAGGCCACTAAGATCGGCGCCTACCATATATTCTGCGCCGAGTACTGCGGCACCAAACACTCGGGCATGATCGGTACCGTCTACGTGATGAGCCAGGCGGATTTCAATAAGTGGCTCGGAGCCGGCGGCGGCGAAGGTTCCATGGCCGAACAAGGCCAATCCCTGTTCAACCAACTGGGATGCGGTAACTGCCATCCGAGCCTCGTCAACGACAACAACGGCCGCTGCCCCAATCTCAACAATCTCTTTGGCTCGCAGGTGGATCTCAAAGATGGTTCGAGAGTCCGCGCCGACGAATCCTACATCCGCGAATCCATCCTCTATCCGCAGGCGAAAATAGTCGCCGGGTACGATGACATTATGCCCACCTTCAAGGGCCTGATCACCGAAGACGGGATGCTGAAATTGATCGAGTATGTGAAGTCGCTGGGACCGCCCGCCGGAGTGGTGGATCGCGCCACCCCGCTGCCGGTCGAAACCAGCACTTCGCCCAATCCGAGTACGCACATGCTGCCACAGGGCAAGACCGCGCCGCAGCCGAAGACCGCACCTCGGCCGACACCGGCGCCACAGGGGAATCAATAAGTTGCTGGGGACACAAGAATGATAACGGCGACTCAAACCGCAGTAAAAGAAAAGAATTACATCAACGCGGAAGACGGGTTGATGAGCTGGCTGCTCACCGAGGATCACAAGCGCATCGCGCTGCTCTACTTGATCGTGGTGACGGCATTCTTTGCCATTGGTGGTATCTTTGCCGGCCTCATCAGAATCGAACTGGCTACTCCGCAGGGGGATCTCTTCGATTCCAACACCTATAACAAGGTATTCACCATGCACGGGGTCATCATGGTCTTCTTCTTCCTGATCCCGTCCATTCCGGCCATCCTCGGTAACTTCCTTCTGCCGCTCATGATCGGCGCTAAGGATCTCGCCTTCCCCCGAATCAACCTGCTTAGCTGGTATGTCTACATGGTCGGCGGAGTCATGATTCTCTACGTCCTCTTCTCGGGCGGCGTCGACACCGGCTGGACTTTCTACACGCCCTTCAGCACTTCTTACTCAAACGGCTACGTAATCGCCGCGGGCCTGGCCATCTTCGTCAACGGTTTCTCTTCCATCCTCACCGGCCTTAACTTCGTAGTCACCGTGCACCGCATGCGCGCCCCCGGTATGACCTGGTTCCGCCTGCCGCTCTTCGTCTGGGCGCACTACGCGACCGGAGCCATCATGATTCTGGGCACGCCAGTCATCGCCGTCACGCTTTTCCTTCTGGTTCTCGAGCGCGGCCTGCACATCGGCTTCTTCGATCCCGCCTACGGAGGAGATCCGATCCTGTTCCAGCACATGTTCTGGTTCTACTCCCACCCGGCCGTCTACATCATGATTCTCCCGTCCATGGGAGTCATCTCCGAAGTTATCTCCACCTTCAGTTCCAAGAAGCCCTTTGGATATACCTTCATCGCGTTCTCCAGTCTCGCCATCGCCGTGTTCGGCTTTCTCGTCTGGGGCCATCACCTGTTTGTGAGCAGCCAATCGGCCTATGCAGGCATGGTCTTCTCGGTCCTGAGTATGATCGTGGCCATCCCTTCAGCCATCAAAGTCTTCAACTGGACTTCCACCATGTATAAA
Organism: Terriglobia bacterium; assembly: GCA_963719785.1. Taxonomy (GTDB): domain Bacteria; phylum Acidobacteriota; class Terriglobia; order Bryobacterales; family Bryobacteraceae; genus BOG-234. The sequence continues at coordinate 370,213 of CAVRCX010000004.1, read as the reverse complement.
GGCTCCGTCCGTCTCACCACCCCCATGCTCTACGCCATCGGCTTCATGGGACTCTTCACCATCGGTGGTTTGACCGGACTCTTCCTCGCTTCCATGGGTATGGACGTCCACCTGACCGATACTTACTTTGTCATTGCGCACTTCCACTATGTAATGGTCGGCGGCGCCATCCTCGGTTACTTAGCCGGGATCCACTTCTGGTGGCCGAAAATGTTCGGCAAAATGTATGACGAAAACTGGTCGCGCCTGTCGGCTGTGATCATCTTCGTCGGCTTCAACCTGACCTTCTTCCCGCAGTTTCTGCTGGGTTACATGGGGATGCCGCGCCGCTATCACGTGTATCCTCCCGAATTCCAGGTATTGAACGTCCTCTCATCTGCGGGTGCATCACTCCTCGGTCTGGGATTCCTGATCCCCCTGACTTATCTGCTCTGGTCGCTGAAGTACGGTCCCGACGCTCCGCCCAATCCCTGGGGAGCAACCGGGCTCGAGTGGCAGACTACTTCGCCGCCGCCCAAACACAACTTTGAAATTACGCCCGTGGTTACCCACGAAGCGTACGATTATGAAGCTCTTTATAAGGAGGGCGGGCACGTTGGATAGTCACGTTGCAGTCTCCGATGAAGCCGTTGTCGAGCACACCACGCTCAAGCACCATTTTGAAAATGCCGAGCAGCAGAAAGACGCTGCCACGGTCGGCATGTGGGTCTTTCTGGTTACCGAAATCATGTTCTTCGGGGGCCTGTTCCTGGCCTATTTCGCCTACCGGCAAAAGTATCCTATAGCTTTCGCTTCCGCCAGCAACAAGACCAATCTCCTGATCGGCGCCTTCAACACCACGGTACTGATCTGCAGCAGTCTCACCATGGCCCTTGGAGTACATGCCGCCTCGCTTGGTAAGCGCAAACTCCTGATCCTGTTCCTGATTCTTACTCTGTTGTTAGGCGGAGCGTTTCTCGGAGTCAAGACCTACGAGTATCACGATAAGTGGGTTCACCATGAAGTCCCCGGCGAACACTTCGAGTGTGAAGGCTGCAAGGATGCCGGCCACGCCTCGCTCTTCTTCTCGCTCTACTTCGGGATGACTGGCCTGCACGCCACCCACATGATAGTAGGTGCGGGCATTCTGCTTGTACTGATCTGGCAAGCGTACAAAGGGAAGTTCACCGCCGAATGGTATACACCTATCGAGATGTTCGGCCTCTACTGGCACTTCGTCGACATCGTGTGGATCTTCCTGTTCCCCTTGCTCTACCTGATCGATCGCTCCGGGAGGGGGTTGTCCTGATGGACTCTCACGCCGAACACCACATAGTTCCCAAGCGCGTATACTTCGCGGTCTTCGCCGCGCTCATCGTATTGACTTGGGTTACCGCCTATGTCTCGACCGTCGACTTAGGCCGCTGGAATATCTTCGTGGCCCTGGCCATAGCCATCGTGAAAGCCTCCTTAGTCATCCTGTTCTTCATGCACGTAAAATACAGCTCGCGCCTGACCAAGATGACTGTAGGAGCCGGCCTGTTCTGGCTCATCATCCTGCTCTTTATGACCATGACCGACCTCTGGACCCGTAACATGATGGGAGTCCCCGGCCGCTAGCAGAAAACCACTCACAGGATCGTCAGAACGGCCACACCGTTCCTCCAGCTTTGAAAATCCTAAGGCGTCAACCGTGTGACTCATGGCCGCCACATGTGGAACACATGTGTGCATGTGTTCCACATGCAAAGCTGAGCGCATGCCCGTAATGATCCAGTTCCGCAATGTGCCGGACGATTTGCACCGGAAGCTCAAAGCCCGCGCGGCTACTGCCGGAATGTCCCTGAGCGAGTATCTCGTTCGCGAAGTGGCGAAAACGGCCGAACAGCCGACCATGGAAGAGTGGTTGCAAAGATTGAAAAAAATGAAGCCGATCAGGACGCGCGAATCCTCAGCCGATGCCATCCGGGCAATCCGCGACTCCAGATGATAGTAGTGGATGCGTCAGCTGTCCTTGAGATCCTCAAACAGACTTCGACCGGACTCGAGTTCGCCGCTGCATTGGATGGCCATCTCTTGCACGCGCCGCACCTCATCGATCTCGAAGTAACCCGAGCTTTGCACCGCTGGGAGTCGCGGGGCGAGATCTCGCCGCGAGCGGCTCAAAGGGCTTTGTAAACCTTCCTTCTTATGCCCCTCGGGGATCACCCAAATCCGGCCAATGGTGATCACCTGAAAACCGGCCAACGGAAGAACTGATCCGGGACATTGATCCTGACGTGAGGAGTACCCTCCGTCAACGTGAGCAATGTCTTGAGCGAGGGAAAAAGAGAGCAAGTCATCGCGCTGGGGCGGCTGGGCTGGTCGCTGCGGCGCATTGAAAAGACCGTACATATCCGCAGGGAGACGATCGGCGGCTATCTTCGCGCCGCCGGGATTGCGATTCGTCCGTCGGGCGGATGGGGGCGGCGAGCACCCGCAAAACCGGCCAATAAGGTGATCACCGACTTTGGCGGAGAGTCGGCCGACCAAAACGCTTCCGTGCCGGACCCACCGCCACGCCGAAGTCCGTCTGCGAGTGCGTGCGAACCCTGGCGGGAAGTCGTCGAGTCTGGGCTGTCGCGCGGACGCAACGCCAAAGCCATCTGGCAGGATCTTGTCGATGACCACGGCTTCAACGGCGGCTATCAGAGCGTAAGACGATTCGTCGGGAAGCTCCAAGGATCGTCATCACCGGAAGCCCGCGTGGTGATCATCACAGCACCCGGCGAGGAAGCGCAGGTCGATTACGGTTCCGGCCCCATGGTGCGCGACCCGCAAACCGGGAAGTATCGCCGCACGCGCCTGTTTGTACTGACGCTGGGCTGCAGCCGGAAATCGGTTCGTTTTCTGGCGTTCCGTTCCAGTGCGCGCATCTGGGCCGAACTGCACGAGAAGGCGTTTCGCCGGTTGGGCGGAGCCCCGCGTGTGGTTGTGCTCGATAATCTGCGCGAGGGCGTGCTCACGCCCGACGTGCACGATCCTTCGCTGAACCCGCTGTATCGGGACGTTCTCCACCACTATGGCGCGGTCGCTCTGCCATGTCGTGTGCGAGACCCTGACCGAAAAGGTAAGGTCGAAGGGGGCGTCGCTCATGCCCAGAAGACGCCATTGAAGGGTCTCCGCTTCAAGAGTCTGGACGAGGCGCAGGCTTACCTCGACCGCTGGGAGGAGCGCTGGGCCGATACCCGCATTCATGGCACCACCAAGCGGCAGGTCGCGGCGATGTTCGCTGAAGAACGGCCCGCTCTGCTCCCGTTGCCGGTCGAGCCTTTTCGCTATTACCAGTGCGGAGAACGCACGGTCCATCTGGACGGCTGCGTGGAAGTCGAGGCTGCTTACTACGGCGCGCCTCCCGGCTGGATCGGCCGGCGTGTTCGAGCGCAGTGGAATGCATCTCATGTTCGTCTTCTCGATCCGCTCACCGGACAACTGCTGCGTGAGCACCTGCGGGAACAGCGCGGGCGTCACCGCATCAAGGATGAAGATCGCCCACGACGGACACCTCTGTCGACTCAGCAACTGCTGGCCCGCGCCGAAAAAGCCGGAACCCATATCGGCGCTTTGTGCCAGAGCATGCATCGGAATTACGGCAAAACTGCTGTGCGCCGCATCCTGGGCGTGCTCGCGCTGGCAATGAAGTACGGCGTCGCTTCCACCGACGAGGTCTGCGCCCTCGGATTGGAGACGGGCGCCGAATACCACTTTGTGCGCCGTTATCTGGAACGTAACCCGCAGTTGCCGCTCAGTCTGCGGCAGGTCGACCCGCTCATTCGGCAACTGACTCTGTATCGCGACCTCATCGAAAAAAGAACAGGAACGGAGAAACAACCATGAACATCATCGAACTCCAGCGTTCGCTGCGCCAACTGCGCCTCGGCGGTATGGCGGACGTTCTCGAAACACGCCTGCGTCAGGCTAAGGCCGAAACTATGGCACCCGTTGATCTGATCTCCTGTCTCGTCAGCGACGAACTGACGCGGCGCGCCGACCGACTGCTGGAACGCCGCCGCAAACAGGCCGGATTCCGCGATCCCGACAAGAGCCTCGACAACTTCGACTTCGCGTTCAATCCCAAAATCAATCGCAGTCTGATTTTCGATCTGGCCACCGCGGCCTTCATAAATAAGCGCGAGGACGTTCTGTTTCTCGGGCCGGGTGGGACGGGCAAGAGTCATCTGGCGCAGGCCATCGGACAGGCCGCTATTCATCAGGGGTACAAGGTGATGTATCGCGAAACTCACGTCCTGCTCGATGAACTGGCCGACGCCATCGCGGACGGGACGCGCAAAGAATACATGGACTCAGTCGCAACCGTGCCGCTGTTCATCATCGACGATTTTGGGATGCGTAAACTCCCGCATACAGCCGCAGAGGATCTGCTGGAGATCATCATGCGTCGTTACGAGCGGTTCAGCACTCTGCTGACCTCCAATCGACCGGTCGAGGACTGGGGCAAGTTGCTAGGCGATGTCGCCGCAGTGAGCGCAATGCTGGATCGCCTGCTGCATCATGGCCACGTGCTGAAGTGCGGTCCGGGCAGTTGGCGCACGAAAACCGCCGCACAATCATAAGGAACGAAGCTCTCTCACTGCGAGGGCGCTGCCCTCGCGCTCCCGGGATTTATCGCTTTCCGCCAGAATGGGCGCAAAGGGCGGCTGCGCGCCGCCCTTCATTCCGGCCGCTGATCGGCGCTCCGGTCGCATCCCTGCGTTGCCGTATCCTCCGCTCAGGTGAAGTCAGTATAAGCCCCCTTTGTACGACAGACGAGAACGGTAGTATGCTTCAGCTCCGATATTCTTCGTTCGCAGGCACCATCACCTGCCGAATCCAATCGTCCGCAGTCGAAAAAGTCCGGCAGCGAGGTAACGGAGGTTGTTCAGTACGGCGGCTTAAGGTCAGATGCACCTGAAAAACACGCCCGTCATCTGACCCAAAAAGGGCATCATCGGCAGCGCCGGAATGGCCGAGCGGAACGAGCGCCATGCCCTCCAATGGATGACCCGGCGAAAGTTCGCGCTTCAGCTCCTGCAAAAACGCTTCGCCCTGCCCTGGAACAAATTCGCCCCACGGCTCCAGAAACTCGATCCTAGTGTTCGGCACACGCCACATTGTAATGCGTTGCCTCAATAAAGTCAGTCTCGCGGCCAGGGTCACCAGCAAAAATGGATTGCTTCGACCAGGCCCGGCAAGGTATAACTAATCTCGTGTTCCCGGATCAATTCCGTTGGCCGGTTTTGAACTGATCATCATTGGCCGGTTTTCAGGTGATCGCCGAGGTTATGCCTGTCACCCGATATCCGCATATTACGTTCCTCCCAGGAATGGGCACTTCGCCACAACCTCACCGCCTACGATGCCGCCTATCTCGTGCTCACCAAGTCGCTGGACGCAAAGCTGCTGACCATGGATAGCGCGCTGCACGGACTCGCCGAGAGTTAGTTCCCCAAAACTTCCATCATGTCAGGGCCGCAGATCCGCAAGATCTCGGCCTTGAACTCTTTATCCGGTCGAACCTTAGCCGGAACATCCAGCACCACGGAAAAATCCCGCGCCGCCTCCAGCCGCAACCGCACCTGAGTCTCCCCGGGCTTACGACCGAACAAACTCTGTAACTCCGCCGCCCGGTCGATCCCATTCCGCCCCACGAAAACTTTAATTCCAATCAGCGTAGGCAAGGGCACCCGAGCCACGTCGAGCGGGACTATCTCCTTAATCGAAACCTTGGTGGGATTTCCCTCCTCCGGCAAAGCCGATCCGCGAATCAAAACCGCCTGATCCTCCACCAGAGCTGCACTCAGCCCCTCATATGAAGTAGTGAAAACCATAGCATCGATAGTGCCCAAACGGTCCTCAATGACCATCGAGGCCCACGGCTTCCCATCCCGATTGCGCCGCCGCTGCACCCCGGTCAGGATCCCGCACAAAGCCACCTCGGCCCCCTTCTCCAGGCCCTCGAGCTTCGTCGAATCGTGCGTAGCCAATTCGCAAATCTTCTCTTCATAACTATCGAGTGGATGCCCCGAGACATAGAACCCCAGCATCTCCTTCTCGCCCTGCAGCTTCTCCCGCGGAGTCCAATCGTTAGCCTTCGGCAGAGCCGGCTCCGGATGATCCTCCGCGATCAGCATTCCAAACAAACCCTCCTGCCCACTCGCGCGATCTTTCGACGCCCGATTGCCCGCCTCGATCGCGCCATCCAGAGCCAAAAGCAACTGAGCCCGCGTCCCCTGCAAACCGTCCATCGCGCCCGCCCGCACCAGGCTCTCCATCACGCGCCGGTTGATCGCGCTCATATCCGCGTCCTCGCAGAAACGATGCAGCGACTGGAATTTGCCCACCTTCTGCCGAGCCTTGATAATGGCTTCCACCGCGCCCTGGCCGACGTTCTTAACCGCCCCCAGTCCGAACCGAATCGCATCCCCCTGCTCGTCGCGCACCGGAGTAAACGTCCACTCGCTCGCATTCACATCCGGCGGCAGCACCCGAATATTCATCTCCCGGCACTCGTTGATGTACTTCACGATCTTCGCCACATTGCCGGTTTCCGACGTCAGCAGCGCCGCCATGAAATCCACCGGATAATGCGCCTTCAGATACGCCGTAACAAACGCCAGAAACGCATAAGCCGCCGAGTGCGATTTGTTGAACCCGTACCCGGCGAACTGCTCCATCAGATCGAAAATCTTCTCGATCTTCTTCTGCGGGAAGCCGCGCTGCAGAGCGCCTGAGATGAAGCGCTCGCGCTGCATCGTCATCTCCTCGAGCTTCTTCTTCCCCATCGCTCGCCGCAGAATGTCGGCATCGCCCAGCGAATACCCTGCCAGGCGGCTGGAAATCTGCATCACCTGTTCCTGGTAAAGAATGATGCCGTAGGTCTCGCCCAGAATCTCCTTCAGGTCCGGCACGTCGTAAACCACCGACCGCCGCCCATGCTTGCGCTCGATAAAATCGTCGAGCATCCCGCCCTGAATCGGGCCCGGCCGATACAGTGCGTTCAGCGCCGTCAAATCCTCGATCCGGCTCGGCTGATAGCGCCGCAGAATATCCCGCATCCCTGGCGATTCGAACTGAAACACGCCGCTGGTAAATCCCTTACAGAAAATCTCGTAGGCCGCCGGATCTTCGACGGGCAGATCCTCCACCACCAGTTGCACGCCATGCCGCTTCTCGATCATCCTGAGCGCATCGTCGATCAGCGTCAGCGTCGTCAGCCCCAGAAAATCCATCTTCAGGAGCTGTAGCTTATCGAGCCCGTTCATGTCGTACTGCGTGACAATTTCGTCTCGGTTGGTCCGGCTCAAAGGCACCAGAGTTTTCAAAGCCACCGGCGAAATCACTACCCCCGCCGCATGCACCGACGAGTTGCGCGCGAAACCCTCCAGACGCTGCGCGACGTCCAGAACTTCCTTCACACGCGGATCCTTCGAGGCCAACTCGTTGAAGCCCGGCTCCTGCGCGATCGCGTCCTTCAGCTTGATATTCAGAACGTTCGGGACCAGCTTCGTAATCTTGTCTACGTCCCCGAAGCTCAGCTCCAGCACGCGCCCCACGTCCTTGATTGCCGCCCGCGCCCCCAGCGTGTTAAAGGTGATGATCTGCGCCACCTGCTCGCGCCCGTACTTCTCGGTCACGTACTGGATCACTTCGCCGCGCCGGTTCATGCAGAAATCGATATCGATATCCGGCATGCTGATGCGCTCCGGATTCAGGAAGCGCTCGAACAGCAGCCCGTACTGCAGAGGATCGATATCCGTGATCGACATCGAGTACCCCACCAGACTCCCCGCCGCCGAACCGCGCCCCGGCCCCACGGGAATGTTCTTCGATTTGGCATAGCGGATGAAGTCCCACACAATCAGGAAATATCCTGAGAACTTCATCTTCTGGATCATCGAGATTTCGAATTCCAGCCGCTCCACGTACTCCGCCAGATCGTGCTTCAGCCACCCAGAAGCGCGCAGCGCCTCAAGCCGAGGCCGCCTCCGTTCAAACCCCTGCCGCGCCACATACGCGAAATACGAATCCGCCGTGTAGCTTTCCGGAATATCGAAACGCGGGAACGGATCTTTGACTTTCTCGAGCTTCACCTCACAGCGCTGGGCGATCTCCCACGGCCGATTCACCGCGTCTTCCAGTTCGCCGAACAGCGCCATCATCTCGTCGCGCGTTTTCAGATAGAAATCCGGATGGTCCCAGTGCATGCGATTGGGATCGTTGATCGTCTTCCCCGTTGAAATGCACATCAGGATCTCGTGCGCACGCGCGTCCTCTTTACGCAGGTAATGCGAGTCGTTCGTCACCACCAGCGGGATGCCCGTGTCCATCGACAGCCGATTCACCTGCGGAGTGAGCCGCTTGTCCTGCTCGAGGCCGTGATCCTGAATCTCAAGGAAGAAATTATCCTTGCCGAACATCTCGCGATAGCTGTAGGCGAGCCGCCGGGCATCGTCATACCGATCCGCCAGAATGGTTTCGTTCAGATCCCCGCGCAGGCACGCCGAAAGACAGATCAACCCCTTCGAATGCGCGGCCAGCAAATCTTTATCGATGCGCGGCTTGTAATAAAACCCTTCGAGATATGCCGTCGAAACCAGATCGATCAGATTCCGGTAGCCCTCCTGGTTCTCGCACAGCAGCACCAGATGGTTGTAGCGATCCGTATCGGAGCGCGTCTTGTGCCCCTGCCCCGATACATAAACTTCGCACCCCAGCACGGGACGAATCCCATTCGCTTTGGCCGAATTATAAAACTGCACCGCGCCGAAAAGATTGCCATGATCGGTCATCCCGACCGCCGGCATCTTCTGCTCCGCGCAAACTTTCATGAGCTGATCGATTTCACAGGCGCCATCGAGCAGCGAATAATCCGTGTGATTGTGAAGGTGAACGAAAGGGGTGTCTGCCATTTGACGATACGGCGGGGGAGTGCTCTTATTTTAACCTGGTGGGGCAGATTTCCGATCTGCCGGATACTCAACGGACCCGAAATCCTGCGCGGTATGCCAGTGGACTGGTTTGCATCCGTTTCCGGAAATGATGCCGCAGCGTGAAGGACGAACCGAAGCCGCATTTTTCCGCTACTTCTTCCACCGACAGCGCAGTAGTCTCAAGCAACTCCTTCGCCCGCGCAATACGAAGGCCGGCGACCCAATCCGCCGGGCTCGTCCCTGTCGTATCGATGAAACGCCGCGTCAAAGTCCTCTTGCTCACGCATACCTGGCGCGCCAGGCTGTCAATCGTCAGATCTTCCGCAAGGTGCCGCTCGACCCATTCGAGAAGCCGGGACAGCCAGGGACTGCCCTCGTCCGCGACCGGCCGTTCGATGAACTGCGCCTGGCCTCCATCGCGGTGCGGCGGCATGATCAAACGACGCGCCACCTGGTTCGCCACCAGGGTTCCGAAATCGCGCCGGATAATATGCAGCCCGAGATCGATACCAGCCGCGCTGCCTGCCGAAGTCAGAATATCGCCTTCATCGACGTAGAGCACATCCGGTTGAATGTGAATCTCCGGGTACCTGCGGGCCAGTTCGCCGGTGTAGCGCCAATGGGTGGTCGCACGCTTGCCGTTCAGCAATCCCGTGGCGGCAATCACGAACACGCCGGAGCAAATGGAAACCAGTCTTGCCCCACGCCGATGCGCGCGCCGCAGGGCATCGATCAGGCGTACCGGAGGGGTCTCCCGATGGTCGCGCCAGCCGGGAATGACGATCATGTCGGCCCGATGCAGTTGTTCAATCCCCTGCGCCGGCGTCACGGTTAAACCACCAATCGCGCGTAACGGCCCCGGCTCGAGTGCGCAAACTTTGAAGTCATACCAGCTCTTCATGGTGGGGCGCGGAAGCCCGAATAACTCCACGACGATGCCGAACTCGAAGGTGCATAAACCGTCGTATGCCACGGCCGCGACCGTCCGCTGACGGATCTGTTCGTTCGGTCTTCGGCGCGCTGGCACTATTTGTACGGTAGTTGACTCTCATGCCACTCGTCAATATCGGCGTTTCGGGCGATTCTGGAGGTGGAGATTCTATGACGCCTGCCATTCCGACACCCACCAGCGAAATCCGCGCCAATCCAGTTACAGAGGTACCGCCGGCTGAGTCCGGCGCCGCCTTGCTTCACTTTTCACGCAAGCTGCAGTTTGAAACCGACTGCTACGATGTGCACACCGCGCTGCGGTCGGAGTCCCCGGGGTTCGTACTGATCGACGTGCGCGGCCGCCAGGATTATTCGAGAGGACACGTCCCGAAGGCCGTCAACATTCCCCATTCGATTCTCACCGCGGAACGTTTACAGGCCTGGCCGGAAGGCACGCTTTTTGTCGTCTACTGCGCCGGGCCGCACTGCAACGGCGCCAACAAAGCGGCGATCCGGCTCGCCCGGCTGGGCCGCCCCGTCAAAGAAATGATCGGCGGAATCACCGGCTGGATCGATGAGGGGTTCGCGCTGACGGAATCGTAAACCATCGCCTGAATGCGGCTTGATATTCTAACTGTTCATGATGAAACGCGTCGCCGCAGCGGCCACCGTGTCAGTGGCGGCTCTGATATTTTTCAACGCCAGACCGGTATCCGCGCAGGCCAACTTCGTTCCGGTAACCGAGCAGACTATCGAGAAGCCAGATCCGGGGGACTGGCTGATGTGGCGCCGCACCCAGGATAGCTGGGGCTACAGTCCGCTAATCCAGATCACCAAAGCCAATGTGAGCAAGCTCAAGATGATCTGGACGCGCGGCATGGGCCCGGGGATCATGGAAGCCACTCCCCTGGCTTATCGCGGAATTATCTATCTGCCCAACCCCAGCGATGTGATTCAGGCCATTGATGGCGCCACCGGCGATCAAATATGGGAATACCGGCGCCAACTGCCCGAAGATATCGGGAAGATTTTTGGCGCGTATACTATCCACCGCAACATGGCCATCTACGGCGATCAGGTGATCATCACCAGCGCCGACGATTTCGTTTACGCCGTGGACGCGAAGACCGGCAAACAGACATGGGAAAACCGCATCGTCGATTACCGGGAGAACTCCGCCCAGGAGACCTCCGGGCCCCTCATCGCCGCGGGTAAGATCATCTCCGGACGCGGTTGCGAGCCCAAAGGCGGACCCGATGCCTGCGTGATTACCGCGCACGACGCCAAGACAGGTAAAGAGATCTGGCGTGTTCACACCATCCCCAAACCGGGCGAGCCGGGCAATGAAACCTGGGGCGACATCCCGTACGATCAGCGCAAGCACGTCGGCTCGTGGATGGTTCCGAGCTACGATCCGGAACTGCATCTGATCTATATCGGTACATCGGTTACTTCGCCCGCGCCTAAGTTCATGCTGGCGGGCAATGACAAAAAGTATCTCTATCACAACTGCACGCTGGCTCTCGACGTAGAGACCGGCAAGATGGTCTGGTATTACCAGCATGTGGTCGATCACTGGGATTTCGATCATCCCTTTGAGCGCTATCTCATCGATACCTTAGTCGCGCCCGATAAGAGCCAGGTCCTGTGGATCAATCCAAGGCTCAAGCCGGGCGAGCGCCGCAAAGTGGTCACCGGTATTCCTGGAAAGACCGGGATCGTTTATACTCTCGATCGCCAGACCGGCGAGTTCCTGTGGGCCACTCCAACCGTGCGACAGAACGTAGTGACGAAGATCGATGGAGCTACCGGGGAAGTTACCGTCAACCCGGAGACTACCTTCAGTCACAAAGGCGAGGAGCGCTTTGTCTGCCCCACCACCGCCGGCGGAAAGAACTGGGAGGCCGGTGCTTACAGTCCGCTGAACAACGTGATGTATTTCCCGTTGCAGAATACCTGTATGACCGTGATGCCTATCTCGGACAAGCCGGTTCCTAATTCCTACTACGCGATCAAATACACTATGCAGTTTCCTCAGGGCGAAGACAAGCTGGGGACCATTTGGGCTATCTCCGTCGAGACCGGCCGGACTCTCTGGAAGTATGAACAGCGCGCCGCTCTGATGTCGCTCGTGGCCACCGGCAGCGGACTCCTTTTCGGAGGCGACACCAATGGCCACTTCCGCGCTTTCGACCAGGACACCGGCAAGATCCTTTGGGATGTGAACCTCGGTTCGGCTGTTTCCGGCTTTCCGATCAGCTATACGGCAAACGGCAAGCAGTACATTGCGGTGTGCACGGGGAACGCGCTCCAGACACCGATGCTGAACCGCATGACACCGGAGCTGCATCCGAGTAATTCGAATGCGATCTTTGTATTTGCGCTTGGGGAGTAGAACGATGAAGTACAAGGTCACTGTCATCCTCCTCATCTGCGTGGCGCTGTGGGGGCAAAAGCCGCGCAGCGTCATGGACGGCGTCTACACGGACGAGCAGGCGAAGCGAGGCGCGGATATTTACACCGCTAAGTGCGCCATGTGCCATGGCGGCAGTATGCAGGGCGGCCCGGAAGCGCCTGGACTGGCCGGGGCGGAATTCCTCTTCAGCTGGAACGGCAAGACCGCGGGCGCGCTTTATAGCTACATTCGCGCCACCATGCCCCCCACCGAACAAGGCACTCTAAGCGATCAGCGCTATGCCGATCTTATCGCCGCCATCTTTAAGAAGAACGATTTCCCTGCCGGTCAAACCGAACTGCCCACAGACCCCAAAGCGCTCCAGGAAATCCTCATCCCGAAAGACAAACCGTAAATTATTTGGCCATCCGCTGAATCGCCCGGTGATCGAAATCGTTGGCGAATTCGATGAATTCATCGGTAACCACCTGCGATGCCGGAATGACGGTCTTGATCACACCCGCATCCGCCATCAGCTGAATGTAGGCCTGCGTGCCAGTCAGCGAGATTGCGCCGATCCGCTTATTATCGGGATCCGCCGCCGGAAGATCGTCTTCCCACGCAGTCAATTCCGCCGTCTTGCGCGCCACGTCCGCGTCGGTGAAAGGTTTACCGTCGGCAACCAGCAGGGCATGCGCGGCCGCGGCGGGATTGTAGCGAACCAACAGCGACGCCTTGACGATGGCCCGCGAGAAATGCCTGAGTGCGTCTTTCTTGCCGGCAATCACCGACGGCGCGGCCGCATAGCCGGAATTCGGCACGTCCCCCAGCGTGGGATGGCGAAAGATGCGCAGCTTGGTGCCCGCCACAATAAACGGAAGCATCTCATATAACGGCAATCCCAGCGCCGCCACTTTGCCCGAGGCCAGGGCATCGAGTGCCTGCTCGTTCAGGCCGGCCGTCACCAGTTCATAGTCGCCCGCCTTCAGCCCCAAGGCCGAGAGCTCCGATTCCGTGGCGAAAGTCGCCGAAGTCCCCGTCGCCGAATGCACGCCGATTTTCTTCCCCTTCAGGTCGGCTGGCGTCTTGATCGGGCTGTCCGCGGGCACGCCGATCACGTAGCCGAATTTTGAAATGCGCGCCAGAAACATCTTCAGCTGGACGCCGGTAGCGGACGGCGCGACCAGTGGTTCCATGCCGACGGGGCAGATGTCGCCCTCACCGCTCGAGCAGATTCGCCGCGCATCCACCGGGCCGTCGCTTGCCACGGTGGTGACCTTCAGGTGCTCTTCTTTGTAAAAGCCCGCGCCCTCCGCGATCAGGTTCAGGGCATTCATCAATGGCGGCGTCCTTCCATCCTTCACCACCGACAGCGCGCTGTCGCCATCTGCCGCCAACGCCGTACCGCAAACCAGCAGCAGGGTCGCGCACACACCCAGACCGGCGCTGCGCATCGAACCGAAACTTGTTACAGACACCTGGGGCGTTTCCTCACTTTCCGATTGCTCAACGCCAGTATGATATACGACCTGGCGCGATACTAATCCTGAGGCGGGGAGAATGCAAAAGCGCAAACTGGGAACAAGCGGCCTGGAGGTTTCAGCCCTCGGTTTGGGGTGCATGGGAATGAGTTTTTCTTACGGCCCACCCAGGGACAAGGGGGAGATGATTTCTCTTCTCCACGCGGCGGTGGAACGCGGCATTACATTCTTCGACACTGCCGAGGTCTATGGCCCGTACCTCAACGAAGAGTTGGTGGGCGAGGGGCTGGCGCCTTTCCGGGACCAGGTGACGCTCGCCACTAAGTTCGGGTTCGACCTCAGCCCCGATATGGATCCTCGCGGGATGAAGGGTCAGCCGCGCCTGAACAGCAGGCCGGAGCACATCGAACACGCCGTCGAAGGCTCGCTCAAGCGGCTGCGCGTGGATGTCATCGATCTGCTGTATCAGCATCGGGTCGATCCGGAGGTGCCGATCGAAGACGTAGCGGGCGCCGTGAAGAAACTGATTCAGCAAGGCAAGGTGAAGCACTTCGGTCTTTCCGAAGCGGGCGTCCAGACCATACGCAGGGCACACGCGGTACAACCTGTGACGGCTCTGCAGAGCGAATACTCCCTGTGGACGAGAACTCCGGAGAAGGAAGTGATCCCGACTCTGGAAGAACTCGGCATCGGCTTTGTCCCCTTCAGCCCGCTCGGCAAAGGCTTTCTGACGGGCAAGATGGACGAAAACACAAAATTCGACAGCACCGACTTTCGCAGCACGCTGCCGCGCTTCACACCGGATGCTCTCGGTGCGAATCAGGCGCTGATCGGTCTGCTGGCCGGCATCGGGAAGCGGAAGAATGCCACGCCGGCGCAGATTGCATTGGCCTGGCTGCTGGCCCGGAAGCCTTGGATCGTGCCGATTCCAGGGACCACAAAGCTCGATCGCCTGGATGAAAATATCGGGGCCCTGTCGGTGGAACTCGCTCCCGGCGATCTGCGTGACATTGAGGACGCGGCGTCAAAGATCACCGTGCAGGGCGCCCGCTATCCCGAAAAACTGGAGCAGATGACCGGACTCTGAGGCTTCATTAGGAGTCCTTTTCTTGACGGGCTGGGCCTGTTAGGATAAATTCCAATACTATGGCTGAAACAGGTTGGAAGAGTGTCCGAACCATTGTGCTGGCGGGCTTGCTGGGCTTGCTCGTGTGCGCGAGCGCGCAGACTCCCGCGGATATCGATCCCGAGTCCGGCAATCGGCTCCCCTTGCCGAAGCGCGAGGAGATGAACCCCGCCGACCAGAAGATTTTCGACGAGGTGATGGGCCGGCAACAGACCGGGCTTTCGAGCCGCGAGAAAGAGCGTCCCCAGGTACGCATGCACAGCCCTGGGCTGTCGAAGGGCCTGAACGAAGCTCACCACTATCTCAAATATGACGCGGGGATCGGGGATCGGCTGATGACCGTGGCAGTCCTGACCACCGCGCGCGAACTGACCAACCAGTTCGAGTGGACGCAATGGGAAGAGCATGCGCGCACGCCGAAGGATACGCGCTACGTGGAGCCCAATGTCATCGACGCCATCAAATTCTGCAAGCCGGTGACGGACCTCAATCCTAAAGACGCCGCGGTGATTACGTTCGGCCGCGAGCTGTTCGGCGCGCGCAAGGTGTCGTCTGAAACCTTCGCGAAGGTTCTCCAGTTGTTCGGACGCCGCGGCACCGTCGACATCGAGGAACTGATGGGGCTTTACGCCGCCACCGCCTATGAACTGATCGCCTTCGATCAGCAATTGCACGCCGGCCAGAAGCCGCTGCTTCCCGCCAACGTGAAGAGCTGCGGAAAATAGCGTCAGCGCTTTCTTGCCGGCGGAGCGAAGATCGCCAGATTCACCGCGTCGGCCATCGCCTCGTAACCCGCATCGTTAGGATGCAGGTGATCGCCGGGATCGAATTCGGCACGCACCTTGGTCGGATCGTTGGGGTCGCGCACCGCAGCATCGAAATCGACCACCGCATCGAAGGCGCCACTGGTGCGGATCCAGCTGTTCACACCTTCGCGGATGGGCTCGCCGGCTTCCCTCTTATAGGGCGCGCCGAGGAACGGCGTCAGCGTACAGCCGATGACCTGAATGCCGTGGGTGTGGGCCTCGTCGATCATCTGCCGGTAGGCTCCGGTGAGATCGTCGACAGTGATCGGATCGGTGGGCCTGCCGGTGCCGATGTCGTTGATGCCTTCGAGCAGCATCACCCACTTCACTCCCGACTGGCTCAACACGTCGCGATCAAACCGGGCCACGGCGCTTACGCCGGCTCCATCGCGCAGGACCTTATTGCCGCTGATCCCCATGTTCCCGACGGCAATATTCGCGGTGTCCTTGCGAGCAGCCAGGCGCGCGGCGAGCAGGGCGGGCCACGAGTGATTGCTGTCCTCGGTTGAGCGGATGCCATCGGTAATGGAATCGCCCAGCGCGACGATGAGGGCCGCGTCGGCAGGCGCGAGCACGTCGACACCAGCGAGCCAAGCGTACGACTGGACCGTGACGGCATCGGCGATAACCGGCTGACCGGAAAAATCGCCCTCTTTCGAAATGTAGTTAGTATGCAGGGCGGCGCCGTGGCTGGTGGGACGCGTGGTTTCGCCGGGGATGTAGAGGCTGACGGCGAGATCGCCCAGCGCCGGGACTTTCAGATCCACGGGATCGCTGACCATCACCATGCCGTCGCCGATGGTGCAGCCCGGCTTGCCGTTGAACGTGAGAGCGCGATCCGATTCGGGAACAATCTCTGAGTCCTTGAAGCGCACTGCGATGTGCGCGGCTCCAACCACCACGGGCGCGGCGCCAAAGGCGTTGGCCAGCTTAATGCGGACGCGGCTGCCCGCAATACTCGTGCGGACGATCATTCGAACTGTTCGATTGCTGTAAGATGGCCGGGGCGGGGGCGCCTGCGCAGGGGCAGGCGGCGTTGCCGGAGTTGCAGGCGGCGGTGCCGGGGCGGGCGGCGGCTGAACGCGTGCGAGGTCCTGCGCGGTCGTCCAGGTGGCCACCCAATGTTCGCGCTGCTGAGCCTCGACAAGGGCGAATTGCGCGAGTTGCGAAATAACAAAAACGAGCGCTACACGGTGTTTTATCAGAGTAGGTCTCCGCATTAGAATCTTGTATCAGGTTACATTGAGAGAATGAACGCCGGTATCGAACGCAGGAGGAGCACTCGCGCTTACATTGACGCCGCCGCGGAAATGATCTGGAAAGACGAAGCCGGCAATCAGCAATACGAGAACGGGCGAATTATCGATTGCTCCACCACCGGCGCGTCGATCGCTGCCCCCAGGCGCTGCCGGCTTCGTCCCATATGGTCATGCGCGCCACCGGAATCGGCATTCTCGCGTTGTCGCTGGTGCGCAGTTGCTCCTGGTACCGCACGCAGTACCGGTTGGGAATCGAGTTTCTGGAGAAGGCCGTGCTCAAGCCCACCGACACCACCGCGGAACCGGAGTATCACGAATTGCTGCGCGCGGGCGCGGCGGGCGAAGGGCGGCGGCTGGACCAACTCTACGGCCAGTTCGAGGCACGCTACGGCCCTGGCAGCAAAGAGAGCGGCCACGCGGAAATTTTCAAGCGGATCAAAGAGGCCTACCGGATTCTTAAGATTCCCAATCCCTATCAGCAGGCCGAGTCGGGATTATCCAAACCCATCGTTGGTTTCGGCTGGCCTGAGGGACTGCGCGAGTTAAAAGATAAGCGCCTTGCAGTGCTCGGCCTGCTTTATAAGAAGCGCATGAGCGACCACAAAAACGCCAGTCTTTCGGCGCGCGAACTGGAGTCGCTGACTGGCCTGAGGGACGACGAGATCGGCTTCATTGTCTGGTACCTGCGGGAGAAGGGTGCTATTGCGTTGAACGACTATAGCTCGGATTACGCGATCTGCGCGCCGGGCGTGGATATTCTGGAGGCGGCCCAGGCAGAGATGGAAGAACCTGCCGCGGCCGGGCAGAATCTCGGCGCCGAGCCGGTTGCGGCCACCGAACATCCCCGGAAGAAAAATCGCGCGGCGCGATAGCAGCGATTCGCATCCCATATCAGGCGGCTCGGCCCGCTTCGTTGAGGTTGACGGCGGCGTTGGTTGCACAGCAATTCACGTATAATTGGCCGGAATTGCACGGGCAGGGGGTGATGGCGAGAATGGCCTCGATTTCCTCACTGGTCAACGTCGTCAGGTCGGGCCGGGATTGGGTCGGTTTTGTTGGGGGAATTTTGGGCTGAATTTCGGCGACACGATCTTCGCTCAGGCGATCCTTACGCAGGCGGCGCAGTTCGGCGGTGGCGCGGAGCAGAAGGCTATGGGCCTGGATGCGGGCGCGGTCGATGGATTTCTGCTCTTTCCCGGGATCGACGGCGGAGTCCAGCGCTTCTTCGAGAGCGGCGCAGCGGCGCAGACGCCAGGTGGCGCTGACGACTTCGGCGGTCTGGATTTTTTCCATAAGGGTGGCGGGATGGAGGTCGGACCAGAGGGTGTCGCGAATTTCGGTGTACTCGGCGGTTTCTTCGGAACGTACGAAGTCGCGTTTGGAGAAGAGGCCGGAGGAGAGGGCGTTCTGGGAGGTGCGGGCTTTGCCTTCGATGGTGCGGGGGCCAGTCGAGGACAGGGCGTTAATCCTATTAGCGGCAATTTGAGCTTCGGTGGTTGGCATGGCGGTTCCTTTTCCTTTTCGAAAACCGTAGATTCGACTTGAGGCTACGACGTGGGTGTGATGCTTTTGGGCGGTGGAGGCTGGATGTTGTGGCAAAGGCTCAGAAAATAAAATTGTTGGGTTTGTGACTCACCCAAAACAACCTGGCCTTGCGGCCTTAAATTGCCCGGATGCGATTGTTACGCGGATTCTCTTCCACCTCCGCCAGCCCGAGCTTTTTGAGGACCGGGGGAACGTACATGCCAAAGCGGCCGCGATAACCCTTCCTCAGGCCATACCAGCCGCCCACGGGATTCCTGGGCGATCGGCCCCATGCCTCCACCGTGCCCTCGGCGGCCGTCTTTTGCTCATCGGCGCTGCCGAGCGGCATCCAGTCGCCATGCTGCATCAACATCATGTGCAGATCTTCGATGCAGCGCAGGTGGTAGCGGAGTTGCGTGGACCCGACTTGGACGACCAGCGCCGGAGGATCCGCGGCTTCATCCTTATAGGCTTCAAATTCGGATGTGCCCGGAGGCGTCTTCAGTTTCCAGGGGTGGTCCTTGGTTCCTTCGGGAGCCGGCATAATTCCTCCTAAGCCCCCTGTGCGGCGCGTTTCAAGTCGCGCGCAAATTCATCGAAGGCGGGCTGCAAATCGGGGATCGAGGCGCCGATCAGGGGGGCCAACCATCCCGTGTAATCCTCACGCATGGAAAATTCCACGCCGTCCGCACCCGGTTGGAGCGTGAACGTGCGCTCGCCTTTGAAGAGGCCGAGGGGCATGCCACCCGTCCAGACCATGCGCCGCGACGGTTCAAATCCGACTACTGTTACAGGGAACGCCTTGCCTGGATTGATTTTCGGACGCACCGTGATTCGTTGGCCCAGCGCGATTGTTCCCTCCACCTTCTCTACCGAATTGTTCCATTGAGCGTAACCGGCAGCGTCGGTGAGCAAAGCCCAGATGCTTTCGGGAGTGGCGCGAATGGACGTCCTGACGGCGAAGGATTTCATGCGCCCACTATTGTCTCGTTGCCTTTTCGGTCTGTCAACGCACCGCAATGTGCGTTAGGTTTAACGCTGGGCGAGCAGCGCTGTGCCCCAATGCAGCAGTTCCGTGAATACCGGCATCAGTCCCTTACCGAGGTCAGTCAGGCGGTAAGGGGTCCCGCGGCCGGAGTCGCGTGTTACCAGTTTCGCGTTGACTAACTCGCGCAGATTTCGCGTGAGTTCTTTGGCGCTGATGGCCGTAACGGTGACCAGCAATTCGTTGTAACGCTGCGGACCGTTAAGCAGCAGTGAGCGCAGGACCAGCAGTTTCCATCTTCCGCCGACCACCCGGATCGCCTCTTCGACGGGGCACTGCGATATGGATTGCGGCATGGGCCTGGCGCGCCACCTGCTAACTATTGGCCATCGGTACTGAGTGCCAGCCTGCCAGGGGCGCTCAGCGAGATTACCTTGGTTAGCCGGGGACTGTCAACTCGACGCTGACGATTGCCGCTCGCATCTTCTCAAATCCCTTGGATTTCA
This sequence comes from Terriglobia bacterium, assembly GCA_963719785.1. GTDB lineage: Bacteria > Acidobacteriota > Terriglobia > Bryobacterales > Bryobacteraceae > BOG-234. Next base: position 350,253 of record CAVRCX010000004.1, on the reverse strand, counting down.
TGGCTGCGGACATCCTTACAAAACCTTTCACTAACGATCGGCAGCTTCAACTCAAAGTACGACCCGCGTTGAAGCGTCTGAGCATAGCTCCTACTATCGGGTTGTACTACCGATCCAGGTGGTGCCAAAGGGAATGAAATGTCTATCGCGGCGCTTAAACGCTTATCAGGAATACATCGGAAACAGAGAAGTCTCCCGGCGGTTGTCAGTGTTGCGCTTCTGGCGCTGCTTGCGTGTGTCACCGCGGCAGCTGCCGATAACTCCAAAGTCGCCAAAGATCTTGCGACCTCCAGCGGGGATGTGGACGTAATTGTGCAGTTTATCGAAGCGCCGACGCCGTATCACCATCAGCTGGTCGCAAAGCACGGCGGTGCGTTGAAAGGCGATCTTTCGCTCGTGAAGGCCGGCCACTACAGCGTCCCGGCCGACCAACTGGCCGAACTCGCCAGTGAGCCGGAAGTCGTCTACATCACGCCGGATCGCCCTGTTAAAGCGTTGCTCGACTATGCCAATCCGACCGTGAATGCAAATATTGCCAGAACCAACGGTTACACCGGCACCGGCATCGGCATCGCGCTCATCGACAGCGGCATCGCCCTCATTCAAACCGCCGGGCTCGGCGTGTTCGATTTGAGTGCTGCGGTGAAGGCCGGTACTCTGAACGCGGCTTCGCGCGTTGTCTACAACCAGAATTTCACCACCACGGATCTGACGCCTGTCGACGGTCACGGACATGGCACGCATGTGGCCGGTATCCTGGCCGGAAACGGTTATAAGTCCGTAGGAACCGAGTACACACACTCATTCATCGGAATCGCACCGAACGCGACTCTCGTCAATCTGAAGGTCCTCGACCATACCGGGGCCGGCACAGACAGCACCGTAATCGCGGGAATTCAGGAGGCCGTCGCGCTCCAGTCCAAATACAACATCCGCATCATCAACCTTTCTCTGGGGCGTCCGGTCTACGAAAGCTACGCGCTGGACCCCCTTTGCCAAGCCGTGGAGCAAGCCTGGCGGGCGGGAATCGTGGTTGTGGTGGCGGCGGGAAATAATGGCCGCGATAACACTTATGGAGAGGACGGTTACGGGACGATCATGGCGCCTGGGAACGATCCGTACGTCATTACCGTCGGCGCCATGAAGGACGAAAAGACGGTGGCCCGCAGCGACGACCGCATTGCGAGCTACAGTTCGAAAGGTCCGACGCAGGTGGATCACATCGTAAAGCCCGACCTGGTCGCGCCGGGCAACCTGATTATTTCTTTGCTTTCGACCGCCAGCGTGATCTCGGGCCAGGCGAGCTCGACGGATTTTGTTCCGATGTCCTACTATGAAACCGGCGGCACATCCGCAAGTTCGCCTTATTACATTTCCCTGAGCGGCACCAGCATGGCCGCCCCGATGGTGAGCGGCGCGGCGGCGCTTCTGCTGCAACAGAATTCCAAGCTCACGCCCGACCAGGTGAAAGCGCGCCTGATGCTGACCGCAAGCAAGACATTCCCTGCCAACAGCGTTGCCACGGATCCGGTGACCGGAATCTCTTATACCAGCCAATACGACATCTTCACGGTGGGCGCCGGTTATCTCGACGTATGGGCCGCGCTGAACAGCACCGCTACGGCTTCCGGTACGGCCATTTCTCCGACGGCGGTCTTCAACTCCACTACCGGCACGGTGACGGTCAAGGACACGGTCATCTCGGGCAGCAGCACGGTGTGGGGCACTTCGGCGGTGTGGGGTACGTCCACAGTCTGGGTTAGTTCAACGGTGTGGGGTTCGTCGGTTTGGCTCAGCGGCTCATCCACGGTGTGGGGCAGTTCGACGGTTTGGGGTTCGTCCACAGTCTGGGGCAGCAGCAAAGATTCCGGTTTCTCCACCGTGTGGGGCTCGTCCTCAGTCTGGGGCAGTTCGACGACCGACGCAAGCGAGAGCCAGAGCCTCCTGCTGCATGGAGAGAACTAGGCGGCCCGAACATCTCAGGCAGTCGGTCGGCGCTGCCTGTACCGGAAAGATCCGCGGGCGATCGCTAATCTGCCCCACCGCGTTACTTGATATGATGGCGCGTGTTTATGAAGCGCCTGACAATAGTCGTCATATTCGTGCTTTTTGCGCTGGCGGCGATGGCGCAGCGGCCGTGGCAGCAGATCACCGTGCCGTCGTTACGCGAAGTGGCCGCGAACTTCAAAACGCCTCCTCATGAGTACGGGGCGATTCAGCCGTTCGCCAGTTGGAACGGTCCGGATGCCAGGGAAAGAATGGTGGCTGATCTCGACCGCTTGTCGGCCAACGGAATCTTCATCGTCAATATGTCGCCGGGACGCGGTGGCACGAAGTATTACCTTTCGCCGGAGCACATGAGTCTGGTGAAATTCGCCGTCGAGCAGGCGGCGAAACGCGGTATGAAGCTGTGGTTCCAGGACGAGTCCGATTATCCCAGCGGGTTTGCCGGCGGCAGGATCAGCGAGGAATATCCGCAGCTGACCATGCAGGGGATCGACGCGGATATTCGCATTAACGTGATGCCTGGCCAGACATTGAAGATGCCGGTGCCGCCGGACACCTTAGGGGCCCTGGCGATTTTTGCGCAGACCGGAACGGTAGAGGTCGTCAAACTCGATTCCGGCGGCATCAGCTGGCGAGCTCCGGCTCCTCCGCCTGGCGCGGGCGGATATCCGAGACCCTGGGAAATGGTGCTGGTCCGGCATATTTTGCGCAGTTCGCCGACGCGCAATTTCAGCCGCGAAGACGGCACGCGCGCCAAGGACAGCCAGTATTCGCTGATCGATTATCTGAATCCCGATGCCACGCGCGCGTTCCTTAAAGTTACGCATGAGACGTACAAAGCGGCCGTGGGGGATCAGTTCGGAAAGACCGTGCTGGGATTCTTCGGCGACGAACCGGATTATACGGCCTTCATCCCGTGGACGCCGAAACTGCTCGATGAATTCCGTGCGCAGAAGGGTTACGATCTGCAGCCGTACCTGCCGCTGTTCTTCGCGCCGAAGATGACGCCCGAGGCATGGCGTGTCAAGGCGGATTATTACGACGTGTGGAGTGGTATTTTCCGCGATAGTTTCTTTGGAGTCCAGGCCGCGTGGTGCGCGCAGAACAATCTGGAGTACCTGGTGCATCTGAATCATGAAGAGCAGGGGTCGCGGCTCGAACTTCCCGAGGATCTGTGGCGCAACGAAGGCGACTTCTTCCGGGATATGCGGCACGTCGAGGTGCCAGGCATCGATAACCTGACCCAGCTGATCCCGAGCCTGGTGCATGTTCCGGACGGGACGTGGAACGTGAATAATAATTTCCCCAAGCTGGCGTCTTCGGCGGCGCATTTGTTCGGACGACCCAAGGTCTGGACCGAAGGCGCGGGCGGGTTGGGGATCGACGGCAAATATCAGTTGGATTTCCAGTTGGTGCGCGGCGTCAACGCACTGCAGATTAGTCTTCCGATCATGCAGCGCGGCGGCGCTCCTGGAGTTGCTCCCGCGGCGACGGCGCCGGTCCCTCCACAGGCTCAGATGCTGGCGTGGTACACTGATCGCGCGGGTTATCTGATGGCCATTGGACGGCCTGCCGCTCAGGTGGGCCTGTATCATCCAGTCAACTCCCTCTGGATGGGCGACGAAGAAGCCGACCGCAGTATGACCAAGCTTGGCTGGCAATTATTCGAACATCAGATCGATTGGGATTATTTCGACGAGCAGTCGCTCAGTTCCGTGGCCACCATCGCGGACGGCGGATTTAAGAATCTGAGCGGCCAGGTATATAAGGCCATCGTGGTTCCTTCCACGCTGGTAATCACGCGGGCCGGCCTCGAACGTTTTCAGGCTTTCGTCAAAGCCGGCGGCAAGTTGATTTTTGTGGGCAAGACTCCGAATCTGATCGTGGACAAGACGTTTCTGGACGCGAAAGACGTTCCCGACCTCAGCTTTGCCACGCTCATCGAGCCTGCGGGCGATATTACGCCGCGCGTGCTGGCCGCGCTTCCCAAACCGGATGTGAAGCTGGACGCCGCATTCCCGCGCTTGACCTATACGCACCGCAGCTGGCGCGATGCGGACATGTATTTCTTCTTCAATGAGAGCACCGCGACGGAATCGCGCATGGCAACCATCGCTGGTCATGGACAGGCGCAGCTGTGGGACCTGGCTACGGGCGAGATTCATCCACTCAGCGCCGCGGTGACTGATGGCGATGCGGTGCGCGTCCCGCTGACTCTGGCGGCCTATGAGGCGAAGGTGATTGTGGTCGGGCCTTTGCCTGCGGGCGTGGGCGTGCCGGAGCCTTCTCTGACATCTGGCAACACCCTGCAGGAGCTGGGCGGAGACTGGGCCGTGAATCTGAATGGCAAGCAACTGACCACGCCTTTGAAATCGTGGGAGGATCTGGGCACCGCCGGTTTCCCCGGCCCCGCTGTCTACAAGAAGCAATTCGCCGCCGCGGCGCCTGCCGGGAAACACGTATATCTGGAGATATCCGACGTTCACGATTACGCGCGCGTGAAGGTAAACGGAAAGGACTTCGACGCTCATGCCTGGCAGCCTTATCGGTGGGATATCACCAGCGCGTTGAAGGCCGGATCGAACGATCTGGAAATTCAGGTGAATGCTCCGGCGGGTGGGCGTGGCGGTGGTGGTGGGGGGGGACGCGGCCGTGGCAACGCGCCGCCGCCCGCTTCGGGATTAGTCGGGCCGGTACGTTTGGTGGCTTATTGAGGAGGGGGAAATGCTCGATCGACGAACGTTTCTGGGAGTTGCCGCGGGCGCGACCGTGACAACTATCGGCGCTCAAGCCGCGACGCCGTTTCCCATCATCGATACACATATTCACTTGTACGATCCGTTCCGGCCCGGCGGCACGCCATGGCCCAACAAGGAGAACGCGGTCCTTTACAAGACGTCACTGCCCGCGCGCTACCGGCCGATCGTCGAGCCTTTAGGCATCAAGGGCGCCATTGAAGTCGAGTGCAGCGCCTGGTACGAGGACAATCAGTGGGTGCTCGACATCGCGGCCAAAGACGAAATCATGGTCGGAACCGTGGGCCGCCTGACGCCGGGCACGGAGGAGTTCAAGCGTGGGCTGGCGCGCTTCCATAAGAATCCCATGTGGCGGGGAATTCGCTACGGCCTGGGGCGGCAGGGCGGCAAGGAAGTCGAAAATCCGGAGTTCGTCGCCGACCTGAAATCGCTGGCCGACGCGGATCTGGTACTCGATACGGCGAACCCGAACGTGGCGCTGCTGGCCGATGTGGTGCGCGTGAGCGATCGCGTGCCGAATCTGCGCATCGTCATCGATCACCTGCCGCAAATGGTGCCGCCCATCGAAGGCGCCGCGCGCGCTTCCTACGACGCCAGCATGAAGGCCTTCCGCGACCGGCCGCAGATTTACGTGAAGGTGTCGGAGGTGTTGCGCCGCGTGAATGGGCAGATTCCCACCGACACCGAATACTACCGGCCGAGGATTGATGAGATTGTGGACGTTTTCGGCATGGACCGCGTGCTTTATGGGAGCGACTGGCCGAATGGCGATCAGTGGCTGCCGGTGCCTGTGGGGTTCAAGATCGTCCACGAGTACTTTACGGGCAAGGGGCACGAAGCGGCGGAGAAGTACTTCTGGCGCAATTCGGTGAAGGCGTATAAGTGGGTTCAGCGCAACGCCAGCCAGCCGCAAGCGTAGCCTGCTTACGCTATTCCAGGTCGACCACGGTCGCGCCCCAACCACCCGCTTCAGCCGGTGCGTCGCGATATCCGGCGACAAAATCAGTCCGGGCCAGCACCCCGCGCACCGCCTCGCGCTGTACGCCGATCCCGCGGCCATGCACGATGCGCAGGGCTTTCAATCCCAGCCGCCGGGCTTCGAGGAGATATTCTTCGACTACCGGCTTCACGTCGCGCGGCGGCACGGAGTGAAGATCCAGCACGCTGGTCACCGGTATACGAATCGGTTCCATAAAAAGAAAAAGGACAGGCGCAAGCGCCTGTCCCCCTGTATTGGTGCTAAGCGCACCTGATGAATCTCAACCTGCCGCGTGTTGATACTTGTACTCGCTGACCATCTGTTCCATCTGGTCTTTGAGGCGGAGTTTAATTTTTTTCAGACGATGCTCTTCGACCTCTTCCTCGGGCGTGAGCACGTGCTTGCTCTCCAGAGCTTCCACCAGCCCATCGTACTGATGATGCTGGTGCATGAGATCGCGAAACTGTTCATTCGTCTGCATCAGGTGCGCTTTGATTTCTTCTTGCGTGTTCCGGTCCATTCTGGGCATCTCTCCTCGAGTGGAGTTGCCTCGCCTGGCCGCGTGGAACCTGGTAAGCGGCCCGGTGGGTAGCTTCACTTCACTTTGAAGTGCGGGCGGCGTTACCACCCGTCTACCAGGACTTTACCATGAACGTTTTTTCATAACAACTGCGTTAATGGTTCCTTTTAGATAGTAGCCGCGGCGCAAGCCGATTTGCTCCCATCCCAGACGAGTGTAAAGCGCTATCGCCGGTACGTTTGGTTCGGCTACTTCGAGGAAAATCTCACCCTCGGCGGACTCGCGGAGAGCTGCCAGCAGCGCGGACGCTACTCCCTTCCGGCGCCACCGCGGGTCCACCGCCAGATTCAACAATTCGGCCTCCTGCAGGGACGTTTGCCGCCACGCGCAGAATCCCGCTGCAACCGTCCCGACCAGCGCGATCAGAATTCGATACCCTGAATAATCGCCCACCGGCCACTGCGCGGCTTCGGGACAAAGTTGTTGAATGCGAGCGATGGCCGGGTAGTCGCGCTCGGTTCCGGCGCGCACGAGAATCTTTCTGTCTGGCAAATCAGTGTCTGGCAAAAACCATTGTGTCCCGATCGCCCGCCCCCGCGTATATAAAAGCGTGAGGGCGATTCGGAGTGCGGCGTTGTGGTTGGCAATAGCCGGTTTTGCGGCTGCAACGCTCGCCGAATCCGTATCGGCCGAGCGCAAGTTTGAGCGCATCGAGAGCGGGCGCGCCCTGCCCGGGTCGCGTATCGACTTCACACCCGGGGAGTTGAATTCCTGGACGCGCGATCAGGCCCGCGCACGGGTTGCCCAAAGCGTCAGCAATCTTCGCCTGGAATTTGCCGCCGGCCGTGTGACGGGCCGCGCCGATATCGATTTCGTGAAGCTGCGTCAGGCGTTTACGGGCGAGCCTCCAGGTTGGCTGATGCAGAATCTGTTCGCGGGCGTCCGACCTGTGGTGGTGACTGCCCGAATCCAGTCGGCCCATGGCCGCGCGCGTGTGGATGTGGAGCGCGTGGAGGTCTCAGGCGTCCCCATCGAAGGCAGCGCCCTGGACTTTTTAATGGACAACTTCGTGCGCCCCCAGTTTCCCGACGCGCGTGTGTCCCAATGGTTCCATCTGAGCTACCATGTCGACCACTTCACGGTAAGCCCGTCGGGAGTGTCGGTGTTTGTCGGCGGCGCCGGCATGGTGGCGGCGTCTACTCGACCCCGCTTCTAACCGACCCGGATCAAAGTCGTCAGCGTGTGGCTTTCCCCCGTCCCAAGTGTGACGGCGTTATCGGCGGCATTGGCGGTTTCCACGCAGATCATCCCCTGCCACTCATCCGGCCCCATATCGGACATGCCGGCTGTCTTGGCGATCCACGGATTCCATACCACGGTGCTGTTCGAGCCAGTCTTTTCGACGAAGATCTTACGTTTCCACACCGGATCGTGGACCACGCAGGTTGCCGTGGTGTTGAGATGCACCTGATCCGTTTCTTTGGTGGCGCGGACCGGCTCATCCGGCTGCACCTTGCGGATGAAATGATCCGTCTTGTCGATCAGGGTTGTGCCCTCGAGCCCGGTGACGGAGGCCTGGTGAATATCGGCGATCGCAAAGTAGGAATGCAGGGCTTCTTCGTAAGTCAGGGACTCCGAAGCGGGGTTGTGGACTTGAAGTTCCATGCCGAGCGTGGCGCCCACCTTTACTTGAAAGCGCAGTTCGAAGTGGTCGAAGCCGTAGCCGCGCGTGGCATCGTTGGGCTTGAGCACCAGCGTAATTTCGATACGGCCATCGTCGTGTTGCCGGGTGCTTTCGACGGTCCAGAGCATGGCGCGGGCGAATCCGTGCGCCGGGCCCGGTTTGCCCCCTTCGCGATTACCGAACCAGGGAAAGATGATGGGCACGCCGCCGCGGATCGCCTTGCCTGGGGCGTAAAGGCTCTTAGAACTGACGAAGAGCACGGGCTTCTGGCCACGGGGCGTCCAATGGGCTACGTGAGCGCCCTGGAGATAGACGTCCGCCTCGGCTTCGGCGGTAGATATGACGGCGCGTACCAGGCCTCCGGGAGTGTCTTCGAAGGTCAGGGCATTGGGGATTCCGAATTGTTGGTTGAGTTCGGCAGCGGGCATTGTAAAAGTGTATCGCGGCTTGCCTGGCTGAGCCGCCAGGCTGCCATCAGGTGAGCGGACGGCCCTCATTTGCGATTCGACCCGCTTCAGCGAGGGAGCCGATTTCGACGTAGCCATTGGGTGCTGTCCGCGTAGCGTGTTCGGGCTTTCGGAAAACCTGCACCAATTCCGAATCAACCTGCGCCGAAGTAATTCGTGGCGCGCCGACACGCTGAGCGTAGCGTTAGGATACGCGGCAAGGCTGGCTAATGCGGAATAAGTCGCGAATAACTCAACGAAGCTGGATGGCCTCAACCTTGCGGTTGTTGCGGCATGCGCATATTCCGATTGTTCTTTTTCACTTCATTTGTTTGTTTGAATGCCTTTAGTCAGGACGGTCACAGTACCGTCTCCATTGGCGCCGGAGGGGGCTTCCCAGCCGGCGGCTACCGCACGAGCCAGTTCTCCAACAGTGCGGCTTTTTCGGCCACTTATGAATTCCGCTTCCTGAGGTATATAGCGCCCGAAGTTGGTCTGACCAATTTGATTCCGAATTACACGAACTTCAGTGAATATGGAACCAGCGTTTCGAGAGAACGCGTGACGCTGCTGTCGATTGGCGCACGGGGCGTTCTGCCGCTGGCGAACGGCCGAGTGGAGTTATTTGCCGGTCCAGGCGCTACCCATATCTGGAGCTCTCAAGCCGAGTTGACAAAGGGTTACCAGGCGCCCGCGTGGCTTCTCGAGCTCGACGGTGGCGGCCGCATCGCAATCGACCGCGGTCATCGTTTCTGGATCGGCCCTACAGTGCGTTTTTCGCGTGACGGAGGGCGTCCCACAGAAGAGTGGGCGTCGCTGACGGGAGATTTCGCGTTTCGTTTTTAGAACGATAAACAGTCGTCATTTTCAGGGGAACTTTCTCCACCTTCGAGCGTCTTAGTTTCCATGTCGTCACTCCTGCAGGACCTAAGGTATGGATTGCGCGGGTTGCGCAACCAGCCTGGATTTGCCGGGTTGGCTATTCTTACGCTGGCGCTGGGCATCGGCGCCAGCACCACCATCTTCAGCGTGATCTACGGCGTCTTGCTGAATCCGTTTCCGTACAAGAATCCGGAGCGCATCGTGGGCGTTTATATACACGATTCCGCGCGCCCCGAGCCAGGCGGGCGGGCGGCGCTGCAGCTCGACGAGTTTCTGCAATATCGCGATCAGTCCCACGTTTTCTCCGAGGTGATGGGGAGCGGCAACGAAGACGTGCTTTACCAAAACGGTGAAGGCACGGAGCGCTTTAACGGGGCTTACATGACGGCGAACACATTTCGTTTTCTGGGAATGTCCGCGCTGCTCGGCCGGACCTTCACGGAAGACGATGTGAAAGCCGGCGCACCGCCAGTCTTCGTCATGAGCTACCCCTTGTGGGACAAACGATTCAACCGGGACCCCTCGATTCTGGGTAAAACTTTCGTCCTGAACAACCTGCCGATGACGCTGGTCGGCATTATGCCTGTGCGATTTACCAAGCGCGGGGCGGATCTCTGGTGGGGCGTTTCCCTCGATCGCGCGGACCATGAAAACACACAACGGTATTTCATTCTGCAGGCGCGGTTGAAGCCGGGCGCCACTATAAGGGACGCCGAGACGGATCTCGGCGTGGTGGCGCACCGTATCGCGCAGTCGCATCCGAAAGACTATCCGAAGCAGTTCACCATCGATGTGCAGACCTACATCGACAGCATTATCGGGCCGTTTCGCAAGACTCTGTATACGTTGGCGGCGGCCGTAGCTATGCTGCTGCTGATCGCGTGCAGTAATGTGGCGAACATGCTGCTGGCGCGGGCCACGGCGCGGGAAAAAGAGATGGCGATCCGTTCCGCGCTGGGCGCGAGCCGCTCCCGGCTGGTCAGGCAGCTACTGGCTGAAAGCCTGCTGCTGGCGGTCTTCGGCGCCTCGCTCGGTTGCCTCTTCGCGTACGCCGGAATCAAGGGTCTGGTGACTTTAATCCCGCAGGGTCTTATCCCTCAGGAAGCGGTGATTCAGCTGAACACCGAGGTGCTGTTGTTCAGTCTGGGCGTCGCGGTGGGCACGGCTGTCCTGTTTGGATTGGCGCCCGCGCTGCAGACAGCCAAGCGCGACATTGTCGAGCCGCTCAAAGATTCCGGCAAGGGCGTGAGCGGCGGCTTCCGCCACGGCAAGCTGCGCAATGCGCTGGTGGTGTTTGAGGTGGCCATGTCGCTGGTGCTGCTGGCGGGCGCTGGTCTGCTCATGCGCTCGTTCATTGCCTTGCAGACGGTGGACCTGGGATTTAATCCGGACAACATATTGGTAGCCCGCTTGCCGCTGCCGCGAGGACAATACGCCACCGCGGCGCAAAAGACACAATTCTTCCAGACGCTGCTGGGGCGCATTCAGGCGCTGCCCGGAGTAGTGGCGGCCACTGAAACCACCACGCTCCCGCCCTACGGCGGAATCCTCAGCGACATCGAGATCCCCGGCAAGACGTCAGGAGAAACATCGAGCGCCATCTATCAATTGTGCAGCGAGGGTTATTTCCCCACTCTCCGTCTGCGCGTTCTGCGAGGGCGCACTTTGACCGCGACCGAAGTGGCGGCTGCGCGCAAAGTCGCGGTAGTGAACCTGACCCTTTCGCGAAAGTACTTCGGCGCGGAGAATCCCATCGGGCAGCGCATTCGGGTGCGTCAACTCGAGACAGCGCGCGATCCGGTGAAAGACGCCGTATTCGAGATTGTCGGCGTAACATCCGATGAGAAGAATCAGGGATTGCAGGATCCGCCGCTGCCGGAAATGTTCGTTCCTTACACCATCACTGGCGATTTCGAGCGCGGCATACTGGTGCGCACCGCAGGGGATCCAAACCAACTGCTGAATCCCGTTCGCAAGCAGGTCTGGGCGGTGGACCGGCGCGTGGCGTTGACGCTCACCGGCAGTCTCAACGACTTCATCAGCCAGTTCACGTATGCCGAGCCGCGCCTCAGTCTGGTCTTGTTCGGCGTCTTTGCCGCGGTGGGTATGATGCTGGTGGCCATCGGGGTCTACAGCGTCATCGCCTATACGGTGTCGCGGCAGACGCACGAAATCGGTATCCGCATGGCACTGGGTGCGGGGCGGGGGGATGTTGTGCGGATGGTTTTTCGTATGGGTTTCAAGCTGCTTCTGATGGGCATCGCGATCGGATTGCTGGCCAGCGCCGCGGCGACGCGCGTGCTTGAGCACCAACTCTGGCATGTATCGCCGCATGACCCTCTTACGCTGGCCAGTGTCGTGGTGCTGGTGATCGCCATCGGCATAGCCGCGTGTTATTTTCCGGCGCGCCGCGCTACGCGGGTCAATCCCATCGATGCCTTGCGCTATGAATGACTGACTCGTCCGGCAGGCCAAACGGCCTATTCACCAGCATGTGGACTATTTGACTCTTAGCTGGGGATGGGCGTTTTCGCCCGCGGTTTCTACAAAGAGCGGGCTATTGCGCGCGTGTGTGCACGGTCACGCCAGGTTTGTCGACCTTGACTTGGCGTCAGAAAGCTAAGGTTTGTTCCGGCCGGTTGCGCAGCGCATTGAAGACGCAGGCCCGGACCCGCACCCGATCGTCGGATTCGTAGAGCCGGCGCAGTTCCTCAAACGACTGGTCAGGTTCAAGAGTGAGCGCGGCCAGACGATCGAAGAACGAAAGCTCATCGTCCGAGTAAGACTGGTTTGGGCGGGGCATCCCACCCCAGGCATCCCAACGCAGCAGTTCCATCTTGTTGAGGGTCGCCACGTCATGTATCAGGTTGGCTGCGATAAACCAACGCCCTCGAAGATTGCCATTGACGATACCGAATTTCGCGGGATCGGCCGCGCTAATGCGGCATTCGGTCCAGGCATCGGCGGCGATGAGGAAGCGGTCGCGCGGGACGTCGAGCACGTCATGGTCAATGCCCAAACGCGCAATCCACACATCATCGAATTGTGGGTCGACTGACACCCAGCGCTTCTCCGATTCATTCCAGTATTCGCAGACGACGTGGTCTTCGAAGAATCCCGGGTTGAAGTAAGCGCCGAAGCCGCAGCGGCCGCGCGCGGGAATTCGTTTCGCCCGCAACATGGCGAGGAGCAGCACCATGAAATGCCGGCAAACCCCCACCAGGCGGCGTTCCGGTGGTCTGGAGACAGTGAGCGGAGCGGGGTCCAGCGCCATAATGCGATCCAGCATCTCCTCGACCGGGCGAATATGCGACTCGGCCCGGCGCTCCTCGGGGATCGCCACTCCATAAAATTCAGACGCGACGAATTCATGGATGGCAAGACCCTGCACAATCCTCACAAGGGACGCGGGATCGTCCGGCAATTCTTCGAGAACTTCGGCGTACATGCCGGGCGCGGTCATCGGTCCGGCATGCGCGTAGAAGTCGAGGACTTGATCCTGGTCACTCACAAGCGGGGCCGCTCACAAGCATTGATCGGCGGGGCCGCTTTGGAAAGGCAATTGGGCGCCGGTCTCAAGCACGGTCTTGAGGCCGCTCAGCACCTCGTACCATCCGCCGCCCGCACCCTTCGACTCGCATTCGCCGGCGACCAGTGCCGCAATGTTCGGGGCTCCCGTAACGTCATGCCTGACCGTGAGCCTGGTGACGCCGCCTCTGACTGCGTCGATCTCGGCGGTGAGTCGCGTAAAGCCTTCGGCGGCCAGACCGGGGTCCATCAGCATTCGCCAGGTCTGCACAATTCTGTGGGGAGGTGCGGCCTCGATGATTTCTCCATCGATGATTACGTCGGGGATATTGGGAAATTTCTTCATCCCCTCGTTCGGGTAGGACCGGAACGTACCCGCGTCCAGGTCGTAATCGACCAATGGCGCATAGCCGTATTTGATCGACCACTCCGGTTTTGTGAGCGCATCCCAGACTGCCTGGGGCGTGGCTTTGATATAGATCCTGTAGGTTTGAATGCTCATGTTTATCCTCTTTCTCAGGGCATGGGACGTTCGTGGATGATCATCCACGAGGCGCCGAATTTATCCCGCAGCTGCGCAAACCGGAAGGCGAAGAAAGTCTCGGCCATGGGCATGAAGATCTGGCCGCCGTCGGAGAGCACGGCATAGATACGCTCCGCCTCGTCGATGCTGTCGACGACGAGAGTCAGGTACGCGCTGCGCACAGGCTGAGCGCCGGGGATGTCGGCGCCCAACAGTTGGGTTTCTCCCATGTCGATGCGCGCATGGAGCACCGCGTCTTTCCAATCGGCCGGAACATTGGTGGGAGCCGGCGCCTGCGCGTGGGTCATCATCATGACGATCTTGCCGCCCAGATGTTGTTCGTAAAAGCGGAATGCCTCCTGGCAGTTTCCCGCATAGTTGAGATAGGTGAATAGCTTCATTGGCCGACTCCCTGGGCAGCCGCCTGGACGTCGGCGGGGAAATCCTGCATCTCAAAAACCTGCCGGACCTCAATAATTTCGTTGTTCTGGGCCGGGCAGCGCGTAGCCCAGTCGATGGCTTCCTCTTTTGACTGGACCTGAATCATCCAATAGCCGCCCAACGCTTCCTTTGAATCGGCAAACGGCCCGCTCGTTACGGTCGGCGTACCTTCCGTGAAAGACACTCTGGCTGCCGCGGACGGCGGGTGAAGGCCGTCGAGAGACAGCAGCACGCCGGCCTCCCGCAACTCCTCGTTGTACTTCATCATGGCGGCGACGTGCTTCGGGTCGGGCATAGCACCGGGCGCTGCCGTTTCGTAACCTTTCGGGATCATCAGCATCATGAATCGCATATTAGTTCTCCTTATGTGGGACTGCCTTGGGTCTTGACCTGCTTTCCGATTGATTGAACAGAACGCCCAGATAGCGGCGCAAGTGATTCAGATTTTCGCGCACGACAGCCGGGCTTTGTTGTGCCTTGGCAAAGATGAACGAGCCCTGCAGCACGGTTTGAATGAAATACCCAACGCTCTCCGGGCTCCACCTGGCTTTTGGTGCATAGAGCTTTTTGGCGGCCGCGATATCGCGCGTAAGTTCGGCGATATGCGAAGACAAGCCGCGTTCGCAGGCCGCGCGGATTTCCGAGTGCGTGGCGTAGGTTTCCTGAACCAGCGTGCCGAGCAGGCAGGTGTAGTCCGGAAGTTCGCCGTTAAGGATGGACGCGCGAAAGTCCACATAGCCGAGCAGCCGGTCGAGCGGGTCCTGTAGTCTGCGGTAGGGCGCGGCGGCGAAGAAGCCATCCGTCATCGATCCCCAATACGACGCCGCGGCGAGTGCCAGTTCGTCCTTGCTCCTGAAGTGATGGAAAAAGCTGCCCTTGGTAACGCCGGCCTTATGGCAGATGTCCTCGACCGTGGTGGCCGCGTAGCCTTTGGCCCGGATGACGTGCAGGGCGGCGTTGAGAAGCCGGGTTTTGGATTCATGTCGAGTTTCCATACCGCTTAGTTGGTATCGTACCGTCCGGTAGGTATGATGTCAACGGAAAACATTTCGTTATACTTTCCTGCATATGGAATTCGGCATACCTCTGTCGCATCGAGCGCCTTTCCTGGTGCTGATCGCCTGGGCTGCGTTCGGACAGTCGGCAGCGCCGACCCTGGAGTTTCTACATTTTCAAGCTAATTTGTTTTATCCTCGGGATCTCATGGGGGACATCGCTTTCTAATAGACAGGTCGGTCTGTTGTTATTATATTGACAGACCGACTTGATTTATGCCACTCTGATCCTGAGCCTCATGCTCAGGAGCCCTCCATGAACGGTGAAACCAAAGATCTGATTCTCAGCGTATTTGAAGCATCTCTGGAAGCCCAACTTCGCGCGGTGCGCCGCCTCCGCCACGGTGAAGGCTCGCCCGCCGCGCCGCGTCGGCGCAAAGGTCTGTCCCAAGTAGAAATGGCCTTCGACATACTTAAGAAGGCGCGCTCGCCTTTGCATGTTTCCGAGATCCTGGAACGCATCCAAACCCAGTTCGGCGTGACGGTGGATCGCGAGAGTCTGGTCTCTTCGCTGACCAAAAAGGTGGCCCGTTCCGACCGCTTCCTGCGCCCCGAGAAGAACACATTCGCACTGCGCCCGGAGGCCCGATGAGCCTGCTGGCCGCGTTTCTCGACATCGTTCAGGACTGGCGCGGCGTCTTTCCCCAACGGCGCACGTTCGAGCGCGGCGTGCGACAAGCGCTCGGTTCGCTGATTTGTCTCGGGCGCCGCTGCCTGACTCGTATCATCTGGACCAACGGCGGCCAGAACCGCAGTTGGAGCGCGGAGTATTTTCTCCACTCGCGCTGCCAGTGGGAGCCGCAGACGTTGTTTCGGCCGATCCTGCAGCGCGCACTGGCATATTGCCCGCAACGTTTGGTCGGCGTGGCCATTGACGATACGCGACTGCGCAAGACGGGCCGCGCTATCCCACAGGCGTTCTATCAGCGCGATCCGCTGTCGCCGCCGTTTCACTTGAATTTAATGCTGGGTCTGCGTTTTCTGCAAGCCTCTCTGCTGGTGCCGTTGCACCGTAACGCTGCCGTCGGCACGCGCGCGCTGCCCATCTGTTTCCAGGAAGTCTCGCGCATCAAGCGCCCCGGCAAGAAGGCCACGGAGGAGATGCGGAAGCAGTACAAGGAGGCGGTGAAGCAGAAGAACTTGTCCCGCAGCTTTGTCGATATGGGCAAACAGCTCAGGCAAGAACTGGACGACGCCGGCGGGCCGGACAAGGTGCTGGTGCTGACCGGCGACGGCAGTTTCTGTAATCGCACCTGTTTTGGCGAGATTCCGGAAAGATCGATTCTGCTGGTTCGCGCCCGCAGGGACGCCCGGCTGTGCTTTCGCGCCGCGGAGGATTCGCGCCGATTTTACGCCGTCGGGAAGTTTACTCCCGAACAGGTTCGCAAGGACGAGAGCCGCGCCTATAAGACCACCAAAATCTTTTATGGCGGGAAGCGGCGCAAGGTTCGCTATAAAGAGATCAACGGTGTGTACTGGCAGCGTGGCGCCGGGCAGCGTCCGCTGCGCCTGATCGTCATCGCGCCGACTCCGTATCGCAAGAGGAAAAGCGGAAAGCTCTACTATCGCGATCCAGCTTACCTGTTAACCAGCGATCTGCGCAGTTCTCTCAGGCAATTGCTGCAAATCTATTTCGACCGCTGGCAGATCGAAGTAAACCACCGCGAAGAGAAGGACACTCTGGGCGTCGGACAAGCGCAGCTATGGAACGCTACTTCTGTGCCCAAACAACCCGTCCTGGCGGTCGCTTCCTACAGCGCTCTGTTGCTGGCATCGCTGCAGGCCTTTGGCGCTGAACGTGGAACGGCCTACGCCGCGCTTCCCAAGTGGAGGCGCAATGCCCGCCGGCCTTCCGCCCTGGACCTGACCACTCTTCTCCGCAAAGAAATGACCCAGCAGCCCCACTTACTCGTCCCGTTCGGTTTCCAAATCACCGATCAGGCTTTGGTTAACGCTGCCGCCGCCTGAAAAATGTAGAAACTCCAGAGTCGGCAGCGCCGACCGCATTCGAAGTCGCCTCGATACGGCCCGCCCCGCCTCAAGCCCCCGGACGCGTCTCCACCAGAAAGAGCATTGACGGTGCGCGGGTGATTTTCACCAATGTCACCGTAGCGGACGTTATTGGAGCGGCGTATAAGGTTCAGCAGTATCAGGTGGCGGGACCGAGCGCGATCGGTTCCTGGCGATTCGATGTCGCGGCGAAAATTCCCGATGGCGCTCCGGAACAGCAGGTGCCACAGATGTTCCAGGCGTTATTAAACGAACGCTTCAAGCGGGCCTTTCATCGGGAAACACGGGTGCTGCCGGTCTACGCTTTGAGGGTGGCAAATGGCGGACCCAAACTCAAGACGACGGAATCCGCGAGCGGTATACAGGGCGATTCCAACTCCACCGGCTGGCACGTCAACGCCAAATGTTCTCTTCTCTCGTTCGCCGAATTCCTTTCCCTCCGCCTGGGCCGTCCCGTGCTTGACAGAACTGGCCTGAGCGGCGTCTTCGAAATTAAGACCGAATGGGCTCCGGACCCGGTCGCACGGCCGGCCGCTCCAGGCCAAGAAGCGGCGCCGGACTCCGCGTTGGGGCCTTCGATCTTTACAGCTTTGCAGGAACAGCTCGGGCTGAGACTCGAATCAGCCAGGGGGCCTGTAGATATGCTCGTCGTCGATCACGTGGAGATGCCCACGGAGAATTAGTGGACTTAGCCGTGCAAGCGAGATCTCACCTTGATCCTGAGCGGAATTTTACGTCGCGCGCGCCGGCAAATGAAAATAATTCTGAACTCTTTCATGTATAAGAGCGTCAAACCCTGCATGTTGCCGCGTCGCCTGATCGCTCTCCTTTGGTTGAGCCTTTGGCCGCTGCTCGCGACTGAATATCATGGCGTAGTCAGGTTCGGCGGCCTCCCTCTCCCCGGCGCCACACTAACCGCAACCCAAGCTGACAAAACCCAAGGCGAGAAGAAGTTCGTAGCCTCCACCGGTCTCGACGGAACCTACTCGTTTCCCAACCTTCCGGACGGCGATTGGAACATCCAGGTGGAGATGCTGCTTTTCACAACTGTGAAAAAAGACATCACCATCGGACCCGGCGTTCCCACCGCCGAATGGGAAATGGAGTTGCTGCCGGCCGATGAGATCAAGGCTGCCGAAACAGCCGCTGTGCCCACTATTTCGTCTGCGACGCCCCAGGCTGTCGTGCCTGCCGCGAGCGCCCAGACGGCGAGCGCTCCGGCCGCGCCACCACCGCCGACTCCTCCGAAGAAGAAATCGAAGCCTGGCGTCAATCAACCCGCGCCCGTCAACACGGCATCCGGCTTCCAGAGGACAGACGTCAATGCCGCCGCGACGCCTCCTCCGGCGTCCGACGCAGCAGCGCCCATTGCACCAGGGCAGGAAAACCCGAACCAGAGCGCCACGGATTCGCTCGCCATCAACGGCAGCGTTAATAATGGCGCATCGTCCGCCTTCAGCACTAACCCGGCTTTCGGTAACAATCGCCGCGGATTTGGCTCGCTGTATAACGGGGCAGTGATGCTGACAGTGGATAATTCCGCGCTCGATGCACGCAATTACTCACTGACCGGCCAGGACACGCTGAAACCTGCTTATAACGACCTGACCGGAGGCGTCCAGTTCGGCGGGCCGCTGCGCATTCCTCATCTCATCCCTATTCAGAGCGCTCCCAATTTCTATATCGCCTACCAACTGCAGCGCAATCGCAACTCTTCGACTAACACATATCTGGTGCCGACCGCCGATCAACGCGCGGGCGATTTCACCACACCGATCCTTGAACCCTCCACGGGTATGCCGTTTCCCGGCAATGCGATTCCGGCCAGCCTGATCAGCCCGCAGGCAACGTCGCTGCTGCGCTTCTATCCACTGCCCAACTTCTCGAGCGCCCAATATAACTACCAGACGCCGATTGTCGGGCGGAGCGATCAGGACCAGATCACTTCGCGTCTCTCGAAAGGTATCGGCCGTAGTAATCAGGTGTTCGGCACCTTCCAGTATCAGAACCAGCGTCAGCAGAACAATAACCTGTTCAATTTCCTTGATCACACAGGCATCGTCGGCTACACCGTTACCGCCGGATGGATGCACCGTTTCACCAATCGGATCTTTACTACGACGACGTTGAACTTCAACCGCCAGGATACCGACCTGACGCCTTACTTTGCCAACCGGGAGAACGTCTCGGGCGAAGCGGGTATTACGGGCAATCTGCAATCGCCCGATTACTGGGGCCCGCCGCAATTGAATTTCGCATCGAGCTCAATCGCGTCTCTTTCCGACGGCACGTTGTCGCACAATCATAATCAGACAGCATCCATCGGTTCGCAGACTTACTGGGGACATTCGCCGCATAACATCACCTTTGGCGGGGACTTCCGGCGCCAGCAATTCAACTCTTTCAGCCAGGCGAATCCGACCGGAGCTTTTACTTTCACCGGCGCCGCTACCGGTGCGGCTCCTGGAGTAACTGCCGGGTCCGATTTCGCCGACTTCCTGCTCGGTGTGCCGGACAGTAGTTCCATCGCTTACGGAAATGCCGATAAATACTTCCGCTCATCTGTATACGACGCCTACATTCAGGACGATTGGCGGATCACTCCGAGTCTCACAGTAAATGTCGGCCTCCGCTGGGAGTACTGGACGCCCATCACTGAGCTCTATGGGCGGCTGGTGAATCTGGATATTACTCCCGGCTTCGCCGCCGCCGCGCCCGTCATAGCCTATAATCCTGTCGGAGAGCTTACAGGAGACAGATACCCCGCTTCGCTGGTGCAGCCCGACAAGCACGCGTTCCAGCCGCGCATTGGAATGGCCTGGAGGCCGATCGCCGGATCCTCCCTGATCATTCGTCCAAGTTACGGCGTCTACTACAACACTTCGGTTTATCAGACGATCGCCACGCAGATGGCGCAGCAAGCGCCGCTCTCGAAAAGCTTCGCCGTGCAGAACAGTGCGGCCGATCCACTGACGCTGGCCAATGGCTTCATCGCCTCGCCCACTTCCACGCAGACTACTTTCGGCATCGATCCGAATTTCCGCGTCGGCTACACGCAGACCTGGCAATTGCAGGTGCAGCGCGATCTGCCCGGCGGCCTGGTAATGATCGCCAACTATATCGGCATAAAAGGAACGCGCGGTACACAACAGTTTTATCCCAATACCTACCCGGCGGGAGCGGTGAATCCGTGCGCGACTTGTCTGCCAGGCTACTCTTATCTGACTTCGAACGGCAATTCCACCAATGAGCGCGGCAGCATCCAATTGCGGCGCCGGCTGCACAACGGCTTCACAGCGACCCTGCAGTACACCTATGCGAAAGCTATTGACGACTCTTCGCTGGGCGGCAAGGGGCAGGGCACTTCCGTAATCGCGCAGAACTGGCTCGATCTCAGCGCGGAACGCGGCCTTTCGCCTTTCGATCAGCGCCAGCTGCTGACCTTTACCGGACAGTACACCACCGGGGTAGGTATGCATGGCGGAACGCTGCTCGATGGATGGCGCGGCACGGTCTTCAAAGAGTGGACGCTCTCAACGCAGATTAATGCCGGCACGGGCCTGCCGCTGACGCCTTTATATCCCGCCCTGTTGGCCGGCACCGGGTTCAACGGACCCTTACGGCCGAACTACACGGGTGCGCCGCTTTATGCCGCGCCTTCAGGCCTGTTCCTCAACCCCGCCGCTTACACCGCGCCCGCACCAGGACAGTGGGGCAATGCGGGGCGGGACAGCATCACGGGGCCGGATCAGTTCTCCATCAGCGCTTCCTTCGCCCGCACATTTCGCCTGCGCGACCGGATGAACATGGACGTGTCGCTCAATTCTTCTAATCCCATCAACCACCCTGTCTTCGGCAGCTGGCAAACCAATATACTGAGTACACAATTCGGCCTGCCGGCTTCAACGAACGCCATGAGAAAAGTCCAACTGACCTTGCGAGTGAGGTTCTGACGATGAAGACGAGAAATCTGTTGGCCTGCGTTTTGACCGCCGTTCTTCTGTGCGCCCAGCAGCAGCCGCCTCAGCCCGGCACTAATGCCGATACCGGCGTAACAAAGTTCTCAGTTGACACGAAGGTGGTGATCGAAACCGTCTCAGTGCGCGATAAGAACGGCAAGCCTGTGGAGGGGCTCACGGCGAAAGACTTCACGGTGACCGAAGACGGCGCGGTGCAGACCATCCAGTTCTGCGATTTCCAGAAGTTACCCGATGCGCCGGCGCCGCAATTCGCCACGCGGCCCGAGGCCCCGGCAACGGCTCCAGATGACGCAAAACCCAAAGTTGCGGCACCGACGAAGACGCAGATCTCGAGCGAGACTCCCGGCGACCTGCGCTATCAGAATCGCCGCCTGCTCGTAATTTACTTCGACATGAGCGCCATGCCGGTGCCCGATCAGTTGCGCGCTTTCGAGGCCGCGACGAAATTCATCAAGACGCAAATGTCCGCGTCGGACCTGATGTCCATCATGAAGTACGACAACGGTTCGGTGAAAGTCCTGAATGACTTCACCGACGTTCGTGAGGACTTGCTGAAAACCATCGACACGCTGGTGGCCGGTGAAGGCCTCGGTTTCGACGAAGGCACTAACGACGACAGTACCGCCGACACGGGCGCCGCGTTCGGCCAGGACGATGCCGAGTTCAATATCTTCAATACCGATCGTCAGCTGGCGGCGATCCAGACCGCGGTCAGGATGCTGGGCTCGCTGAATGAGAAGAAGTCGTTTGTCTACTTCGCCAGCGGACTGCGTCTCAACGGCATCAACAATCAGGCGCAGATGCAGGCTACCGTCAACGCCGCGATTCGCGCCAACGTGGTGATGTTCCCTATCGATTCGCGCGGTCTTGTCGCGTCGGCCCCGCTGGGAGATGCAACGCATGGCTCGCCGGGCGGCGTCGGCATGTACAACGGGGCTTCGGCGCTGGCCGCTTCGAATAATTTCCAGGCCACGCAGGACACCTTGTATACCCTTGCGGCGGACACGGGCGGCAAAGCTCTGCTCGATTACAACGATCTCACGCTGGGTATTGTTCACGCACAGGAAGCCATCTCCAGCTACTACGTGATCGGCTATGTCTCGACTAAGACTGCGCTCGACGGTAAGTACCGGCGCATCAAGATCGCTTACAACGGAGATACTTCGGCCAAACTCGACTATCGCCAGGGTTACTTTGCCGATAAGGTATTCGGTAAGTTCACGGTGGCGGATAAAGAACGCCAACTGGAAGACGCGCTGATGCTGGGCGACCCCATCACCGACCTTACCATCGCCATGGAGATCGATTACTTCCAGCTCAACCGCGCCGAGTATTACGTGCCGATCGCCATGAAAATTCCGGGCAGCGAGCTCGCGCTGGCACGCCACGGCGGCGCCGAGCATACGCAGATCGTCTTCATCGGCGAAATCAAGGACGAATTCGGCTCCACCGTGCAGAACGTGCGTGACAAAGTGGATATCAAACTGAGCGACAAGACTGCCGAACAATTGTCGAAGAGCCCTGTTCTTTACAGCACGGGGTATACGATTCTGCCCGGTAACTACACCATCAAGGTGCTGGCCCGCGACGACGAGACGGGACGAATCGGGACCTACATGCAGAAGTTCGTCGTCCCCAATCTCAACAAAGAAGAGAAACGCATCCCCATCAGTTCGGTTGTCCTCAGCAGCCAGCGCGAGGATTTCAAAGAGGCGTTGTACAACGCGGCGAAGGATAAAGGTAAGGCGGAGGCGTCCAGCCCGCTGGTCCAGGATGGCCAGAAGCTTCTGCCGAGTGTGACTCGCGTGTTCAGCCGCACGCGCGATCTTTACGTCTACCTGCAGGCCTATGAGCCCAATGCGGCGACGGTGCAGCCGCTGGTGGCCTTCGTGACTTTCTATCGCGGACAGGCCAAGGCGTTCGAAACCCCTCCACTGGCCATCAACGAGGCGGTGGCCAACAGATTGAAATCGATGCCGATGAAATTCGACATCGCGCTGGGTAAGTTGCAGCCGGGACGTTATAACTGTCAGGTAACCGTGCTAGATCCGGTTGGTAAGAAGGCGGCGTTCTGGCAGGCGCCCATCATGCTGGTCCCGTAAAAAGAGGACATGCGGCAACCAGTCGCGTTTTGCCCGGGCCTGATAGAGCGCAGCAATTGCAGCGCGTCCGGCTTGCTACTTCCGCAGCAGGAGCTAAAATGAACTGTCGTCACGCGGTATGAACCGATCGAACCGTCCTCTTCTTGTCGCGATTATCTTTGTACCGGTCGTATGTTTTGGCCAGTCGAAGGAACCATGTTTTGGTTTTCTGCTCAAAGGAGACGTCACCTCGGTTTGCGAGGGGAAAACCTCTCAGATCACGCATCGCGGCGATATCGAAAATTTCGCGGTCAGCGACGAGTTATCGAGCCTGGCCTACACGACGAGCCGGAATACAAAACGCGGCGCAACCCTTGCCTCAGGTCCGACTACTGTTACTGTTGCGAATCTGAAGACCGGGACCAGTAAGCAGTTTTACGGAGCCCGCACGACGGGCGTCGTAAGCTCATGCGGCAAAATGCTTGAGATTGAGGTGGGGTCAGGGGGTCCGACAAGCACCGACGTAGTTACCGGTGAGATTTTGAGCTTTCCTCCTTACGTCTTTTTTCGATGCAGTGCCGATCGTCGGGTGGTAGCGGGAATCCTCCCCGACCCCGCCAACGGTAACAAGCACGGCGACCTGTATCTTGGAGTCCACCCGACGACCAAAATTGCGGCTGCCGACGACGTATATCCGCACTTTTTCAATATCAGCCCGGATGGAACCAAAATCGCCTGGTTCAACGATAATCGACCTCTCTGCATCGTCTCTCTTCCAGGGCAAGCGCAATGTGTGGACCATTCCGCGATGAGCGACCCTGTCTCGGTAAATAATTCCGGCGAAGTACTCGTTGCCGATGGTACCGGGGAGGGCTGCTTTTATAAGAACGCTTACGACTTTTCACCGCCGCGCCGTGGCGAAACGGCGAACGACGAGTGTCTTGGGATTGGTTACTGGAAACTCGGTTTGAAATCCATTGAATTCGTAGAACCGATTGGATGGAACCCGCAGTGGCTCACTCCCCGGACTACCGCGCTACTGAAAAAGTGGTCGGCTCAACAACCCGGAAGCCGATAAAAGTTACGCCCGCAGAAGGCCCAGCGGATCGCCAGCCTTAAATCCCGGAAAAATCGGCCCCAGATCCTTCTGGCCCAAATGCCCGCGGATTAATTCGCCGAGCACCGCGCGGAAATCTGTAGTCACGGCCAGGTCGCGCCCTTCAAACAGCTGCTCTCTCTCCAGACCGGGCCACGTGCCGTAAACCTTGCCGCCCTGCACAGGTCCGCCCAGCACCATCATCAGACTTCCATGGCCATGATCGGTGCCGCTGTTGCCGTTCTCTTCCACGGTGCGGCCGAATTCGGACATCGTCACCAGGACCACGTCTTCCATACGGTCGCCCATATCCTGGCTGAACGCCGCCAGGGCGCTGGAGAATTGGCGCAGCATGTTCGATAACTGCGGATTCTCATTGCCATGGTGATCCCAGCCATCGATTTCGGCGAAAGCCGCCTCGACACCGGCATCGGCCTTGATCAAACGTGCCAACTGTTGCAGATTGCGGCCGAGTTCGCCGCTGCGCGCGTAATCCGCATCCGCCGCCGATTTTTCCTGATTTCGATTGATCGCCTGGATCAGCTTCATGCCTTCGAAGGCGTCCTTGCCGGCGCGCCCCCACTGCGCATCGGCGGACGTGGCATACATATCGTGCAGAATCGCGGCCGCGTCCTGATTCGCCATGTTGAACTGTTGAGGATCGCCGATCGCGATCGCATCCCGCTCCCCCCGCAGTGTGCGCGGCACTTGCTTTCCCATGGAGACGGCGCGTAACGGCGAGGTCTGCGCATCGGCCGGCGGCAGCGCGCGATTGAGCCAGCCATCTCCAGTTGTCTTTCCGGACGTGCCCGATTCCATATAATCCTGCGCATCGAAATGCGAGCGCGACGAATCCGGTGAACCGGTGGCTTCGACGATCGCCAGTTGCTGTTTGTCCCATAGCGCCTTGAGCGGCTGCATGGCGCCATTCAACGCGAAGCGCCCATCCAGATCGATAGCGTTGCCGAACGGCCCATTGTTATTGCCATCCCGCGAGGGCGGCGCGATGGCCAGCGTAGGCCGCAGTTCTCTGTAGCGCTTTTCGGAAAAGGGCACGACGATGTTCAGACCATCGGCCGCGCCGCGCTGGAAAATTACCACCAGCGTCTTGCGTTTCGCACCTTGACCGGTTGCCGCACGGGCCAGCCAGGAAGGGACGGAGCCCATTCCCGCCATCACCACCGCCGAGCCGCGCAGAAAAATGCGTCGCGTCAACATAGTCGATTTACCTCCTCTGAAAATCCGGTGACCCGAGCACCAGCGATGCGATCAATCCCGGCTTCGCGTTTATACCTTCGAGGTTTTTATCGATCGCGGCCTGCGTCTGGGGAGAAGCCTGGCGCCCCAGCAGATCGCGCTCGATAGTTGCCTCGTCTTTTCCGGCGAGGCGCTCCGAATCCACCGTCACGCCCGGAACCTTGCCCGCCACCAGCGCCATCGAAAAGTTCATTCGCCCCATCAGACCCACTGTGCTCAGCCACGCCTCGCCGGTGTTGGGATATCCGTTCGGCTCCAGCTTGTTATAAAGCGGCTCGCCCAGATCGGCGATCTTCTGCACCAGCGTAAGAGCATCTGAAGTCTCGCCTCCCATTGCCCGCACCGCGCTCACCACCATTTCGAACGGCGACTTCAGCTTGGCCTGCCAGGCGCCTTCGGAGAAAAACTCAGGCGAAGTGAACATAGTCTGCAGCACCGCGCGCAGATCGCCGTCGGTCTTCACAAACGTCTGCGCCATGCGGTCAACGAGAGCCTGCGGCGGATCGTCCGCTACAAAACGCTGCGCCAGTTCGCGCGAAATGAAGCGTGCGGTGGAAGGGTGATGCGCGAGGATGTCGATCACCTGCAGGCCGTCCTGCTCGCCGCCGCCCGCGGGAATCTTGTGGCCCAGCACGGTCTTCTCGCCGAAATCGTGCATGAACGATGCGAACACGAATTGCGGATTAGCCGGGTCGCGAACCGTCCAGCCGGTGAAGCAGCGCGCCACCGCGATCACGTCGTCCTGTGTGTAGCCGCCTTTGACGCTGAGCGTATGCAACTCCATCACCTCGCGGCCGTAGTTCTCGTTGAGCCCATGCGCCAGCCGCTGGAAAGGCCCCGGCAGGATTGAATTCGGCACTCCGTTCACCATTCCGCGATTGGGCGCGAACGGCCCCACATCGAACGATCCGGGCGCAATCGATTCCCAGTTGTCGAGATAGTAGAGCATCGCCGGATGCCGCGCCGTGGCGAGCAACAAGTCCTTGAAATGGCCCAGAACATGGGGACGAATGGCATCGCGCTCATAACTGCCGATCAGCAGATGGAGCAGATTTTGCGTCTGCGCCTGAGCTACATTTTTGCCCACGTCCACATTGAAGTGATTGAACCAGAAATCCACCATCACTTCTTCCAGTTGCCGATTGGAATACAGGGCGCGGAAAACCTTGGCTTCCTTGAGATCCTCGCTGGCCACCTGCCGCGGCGCGCGGTGAATATTCCCTTCGCGGCGCAATTCCGGGAAGGCGGCAATGGCTTGCGGGGGAAGCTGGCTGGCCACCAGCGGACGCTTGTCGGCATCGAGGCCGGCGAAGAGCGCGCTGAGTTGTTCCTTGTTACCGGACCTTGCGATTTTGATCTGGTCGTCGTCGAGAAGATCCTGCAACGGAGGATTGCGCCGGCGCATTTCCTTCTGCACTTCTTCCTGCTGAGCCTTGCGGGCGTCTTCCGCTTCCTTCTTGTACTCGGGAAGGTCTTCCAGATTCTGTGGGGGAATGCGCAGCAGGACTTGTTTCCGCTTATCGCCGTCGAGCGCTGCCAGCAGAGCTTTGCGCTGTTCCGCCGTCCCCATCTGGATCTTACGCATCTGCTCTTGCGGCAGCGGATTATCCCGCATCGCCATCCCGAGCATCATGACGGGTTCCTGCTGCTGTGGCGTGTATTTCTTAACGATGTCGGGCAGGTCCAGGCGCAGGGTTTCAAGCGGCTTGAGCCTGATATCGAGATCCGGATTTTCGGCAATGCGCTCGGGATGCAGCTGAAGGTCGATCCATTTCGCCACACCCAGACGCCGCACTTCTTCCGCGTCGCCGGGGCGCGGTCCGAAGGTCAATCGGTTCAGCGCCTGTAAAATCTGTTTGTCCTGCGAGAGTCGTTGATCGAATGGCCCGGTGGCTCTGCCTGGGATTAGGCTGCTGGCCAACGGCAGCGCCATCAGGGCGATGAACAGGAAGCGGTTCATGGACGCCATACCTCCGCAGATGAACTTAGTTTACCCCGAAAATGGCTCTTATTTACCCGCTAAAAAACTCCTCTTGACAAACCTTCCATTACTGACTAATGTATTAGTCAAAAGCCCATGAAGCCCAAACGATCGGTTCCGACGGATCAGGAATTGGAAATCCTCAAAGTGATCTGGCAGCGCGGTCAGGCCTCGGTTCGCGAAGTTTATAACGACCTGCTGAAGCAGCGTGAGATCGCCTACACTACGGTCCTGACGATGATGGGAATTCTCGAGCGCAAAGGCCATCTCCAAAAAAAGCGGGGCGAGCGCGCTTACGTCTACAGTCCGGTCGAGTCGCAGGACGAAACGCAGCAGCGCATGGTCAAAGAATTCGTCGATCGCGTGTTCAACGGATCGGCTGGACCGCTGTTGGTGCATCTGGTGGCCGACAGCGCTATCAGCAAAGAAGAGCTTGCCGAGGTGGAAAGCCTGGTGAAGCAGAAGCGGAAGAAGTAGCCATGGAATTGAGCTTCGCGAATGCCATAGCCTGGATGGAGCAGGTCTTTGTGATCGCGTCGCTGGCATGGCTGCTGCCGATCCTGTTCCGTATCCGCCATCCCCGCGCGCAGCTTCTCTATTGCCACATGGTGCTCGCGCTTTGCCTCGTCTTGCCGTTGGTCGAGCCGTGGCAACATCCGGTAATTCATCGCGCCGCGGCGAGTGCAGCCTTAACTCACCCACTGCCGTGGACACCAATCGTTCTCTGGATCTTAGCCGCGGGATTCATGGCGCGGCTTTCCTGGCTGCTCGTGGGATTGTGGCGCATCCGCCGCTATCGTATCGGCGCCATGCCGCTCTATCCGATTCCGGAATCGGTGCGCGCCGCATCGTCGGTCACTCAGGCAGATGCGCTGTTCTGCATCTCGCCGCATGTAAAGGGCCCGGTAATGCTGGGATGGCTCGCCCCGGTTGTTCTGCTGCCCGAATCGTTCCTGTCCCTCGACGATGAGGCCCAATGCGGAGTCGTTTGCCATGAGCTCTTGCATGTGCGCCGCCATGACTGGCTGGTCACTCTGCTCGAAGAACTGCTGGCCGCGCTGTTCTGGTTTCATCCAGCCATCTGGCCGTTGCTTGCGCAGACACGGCTGTCGCGGGAAGAGCTGGTGGATTCCGAAGTGGTGCACATGACCGGCTCGCGCGATTCTTATATCGATGCGCTGCTCACCATCGCGCGCGGGCAATCTGTTTCGGATCTCGCGCCCGAGCCCGCACCATTATTCCTTCGCCGGCGAAATTTGACGCGGCGCATGGATTCGCTGCTCCGGGACGTAGTGGTTTCCCGATTCCGTCTTCTCTCTACTTATGGTTCGATCGCGACGATGCTGGTGTTGGCAACATGGTTCGTCATCGGCTCTCTCCCCCTGATCGGTCACGCGGAAGTGATCACCGACGCAGTGCCCAACGTGACATCTGTTCCAGCAGCCAGTAGGCCGGCTCCGCCGCCGCAGTTGCTCGCCGAAGCAAGTCAGCCCGTTGCCTTGGCGCCCGAACTTCCACGCATTCCCTCATCTGTGCGCGGAGTCCGTGGGCCTTCGGTGCCGGTACCTCCCAATGTCCAGGAATTAGCCGGCGGATCGATTCAGCCCGCTGTCTCTCCCGCCGATCGCGCCGCCGCATTCGGCCTGCTCGAACGCGCCGCGCAGAACAGCAAGATGCATATCCAGACGATGTTCCCCTACGAGTTACGCGTATCGTTCACCGCCGTAGGGAATGTGCAATACACCGGCGCGGGCGAACTCACCGAATCCTGGCAGTCCGGCCAAAGCTGGCGCTGGACGGCGAATCTCGGCGGCTATTCAATCGTGCGCATCGGCTCGCAGGGACAAACGGCGGACGCACAGCCGGTCTCCATGATTCCCATGCGCATCCAGATGATGCGCGATGCCATCTTCTGGGCCGCGCGCACGCCGGGTACAAACTTCATGGTGCGAACCGCGGCGGCGCAGCTGAACGGCCGGCCAGTCACCTGCCTGCTCACTTCGAACATGCGGCCGACGGTCGGCTCCGCTCGCCTTTGGGAAGAAGAAGAGCACTGCATCGACAACGCTTCGGGACTGCTGCGGATCTATTCGGTCGCTCCCGGGACCTACGCGATTTATGGGTACGACAGGAACCAGCAATTCCATGGGCGGGCCGTGCCGGATCGGATCACGACATATATTGACGGCACAATAGCGCTCGATGCCCAAATCAGTCTGGTCGATCTGGGTGCTGTGGACGCCGACCTTTTCACTATTACGCCGGAGATGCGAGCGGCCGGGCCGGCCATTGGATTAATAACCGCCCAGCGATTCCCGCTGGACGTCGGCGACGTTTCGGCCACCGCCCGTCCTGTGATTGTGCATGCCACCATCGACCCCGGCGGCAACGTAATCGAAGAAGAATTATCGGCGGCGAGCGAACCGCAACTGGCGCAATCCGCGCTCGACCTGGTGAAGAAGACCAACTTTGGTTTCTCCGCCGCCGATCAGCGCGACGCGTATATCAACGTTCGATTCGGCAATTAAATCCTGGAGGCAAAAGATGTCGTACACCAATCTATTGGTGTGGTGTGTGGGAGTGTGCGCCTTGCCGATTGCGGCGATGGCGCAAGACAGCGCGGGCGAAGTGGGCGTCCACTACGCGTACAATTCGCTCAGCCAATCCAATGAAAACGGCGCTTATTTATACGGCGAGTATTTTCTGAAACGATCCTTTCCGCATCTGAACGGCGAAAACATGCTCAGCCTGATCGGTGACTTCGGCGGATCCGGCAGTGGCAGCGGCAGCCTCTACACGTACCTGTTTGGAGTTCGCTTCAACTCCGAATGGCGCAAGCCGCATCTGATTCTTCACGCCGAGTACAAAGTAGGCGGAGCTCATGTGCGCGTGGACGGCGCGAATGCGGCGGGCGCGATTGTTTCATTCAGGCGCAATAGTATCGCCGTGGGTATAGTTGGCGTCGGGCTCGACCTGCGTGTGGGACGGCACTGTGTGATCACGCTGCTGCAGAGCGATTTTCCGGCCATGGAAGTGCCGGACATTCCTTCAGGCGTTAGTCACTGGAGCGGCGACCTGCGCGTATCGGGTGGCATCGGCTTTCGCTTTGGCAAGACACGCTGATTCGCGTTAAAAGGCCGGCGCCGCCTTCTCCGGCGCCATGCGAACCGGTATCATGCGATGTGGAGAGGCTGAGGCGGCGCACTGCATGACTTCACAATGGCAACCTTATCGGGAGCCTTTTCGGACTACAATTTTGCGCACAGGCGCGATTGCGATTATCGGCGGCGCAGTGCTTGCGCTGTTTTGGGGGGGCCGCCCAGGCCGCTGGCCAATCGCCACTTTGTTGGTGCTCTGGCCTTCGTTCGGGGGCCACTGGCTGGAAGTGTGGTTCCTCAATTGGCTGCGCCCTCGGCTTTCCACCGCGCGCGGTGTGCAGGTGGGGGTTCGCCTGCTTGTGTGGTTTGTTGGCGGGTTCGTTCTCGCTCTCGGCATGCGTCTGACCGCGATCCTGTTAACTCGGTTCCGTCCCGCGCATTTGCCCGCGTGGTGGATTGGCGGGCTTGCGTTCATCGGCATCGAGTTGGTGGCACATCTGGTGCTGCAGCTGCGCGGGCGGGCGAGCTTCTATAACGGGCGCGGATAGTCCAGGGGCAGATCGGAAAATTTGCCCCACCGATTTAAAATTGTCGGCGGAAAAGGGTATAATTCAGAGTCTTATGCCGATAAAATGGAACGATGCCAGGACATTTCACCTGGGTATCAATATGGCGGGCGCCGTATCGGCAGGAGCGTATACGGCGGGCGTCCTCGACTTTCTGATGCAGGCGCTCGAGGAGTGGTACACGGCCAAAGCGTCCGGCAGTCCCGTACCCATGCACGACATTTCGATCGATGTATTCTCCGGAGCTTCGGCCGGTGGAATGTGCGCGGCCATTGCGGCCGTAATGGTGCAAGGGAGCTTTCAACACATCGGCAACGCGGCCGATGCCTCTGTTAAAGGCACCTCGAACAAGTTCTATGAAAGCTGGGTGAATAAGATCGATATCGAATGGCTCCTGCAGGATAAGGATCTGGCGGACGGCAAGCCGGTTGTGTCGCTTCTCGATTCCACCATCATAGACGAAATCGCCGACTATGCCGTTGCCCCCACCGCCGCCACGTCCCGGCCTTACATATCGGATTCGCTCACACTGTTTCTGGCTCTGACCAATGTTCGCGGCACTCCATTCTCGCTGAACGGCGTTGCCGATGGATCGGCCGAGGAGGACATCGCTTATTATGCGGACAGCCTCCAGTTTGAAACGGTCAGCGGTTCAGCGGCTCCGCTTTCAAGCGCCGCCAAGCCGCTGCCGATCGGCTCTAACGCAGGCGCCTGGCCTCTGCTCAAGGAGGCGGCGAAGGCCACCGGCGCCTTTCCACTCTTTCTCGCCCCGCGCAAAATAGACCGCAGTGCGGCCGATTATCTCAACTCGCCGTGGGAACCGCTTTCCGTGGTCGACCCGCCGCCTGTCGCGCCCCATTGGCCGCTTCAACCACGCGACACTTTCACTACTCTCAACGTTGACGGCGGTGTCACCGATAACGATCCGTTTGAACTGGCGCACGACTTCCTCGCCATCCATAATCCGCTGGCGAAGCCCAATCCGCAAACCGGCGACCTGGAGAATCCGCGGCCGGCCGATAAGGCCAATTGCGCGGTCCTGACAGTGGCCCCTTTTCCCTCCGACGATCTCTACAATCCCAATTACAATTTCGAGACAAACGGCAGTGTGTTTGGAATGATTCCCAACCTGCTCACGGCGCTGCTGGGGCAATCGCGCTTCCTGGGGGAATCGTTGACGGCGGTAGTGGACGGCACTTCATTCAGCCGCTTTGTGCTGGCTCCTTCAGATGCGGAGAATCCGACGAAGGCCGCGTTGCAATGCGGTTTGCTCGGCGCCTTTGGAGGCTTCTTCGAGCGCGGATTCCGCGCGCACGACTATCAGCTGGGGCGCCGTAATTGCCAGAAATTTCTCAGCGACCACTTCCGTCTCGCCGTGGACAATCCGATAATCGCGGAGGGTTTGGCTGGGTTCGATGCTGCCACGCGCCTCGCTGTGATTAATAAATTCGACCCTCAGCAACTCACGATTCCGCTGATCCCGCTTTGTGGAAGCGCGGTCGCTGAAGTTACGGCCCCCGCTCGTGCCACCATTACGTCAGCCCGTGTGGCAGATGTACTCAACTGGATTGTGACCCGGATGCGTGCCGTAGCAAAGCCCCTGCTCGAAAGCGTCGTTGGTACGGGGATCGAGGACGTGGCGGCCAGGGCGGCCGTCGACACTCTCATCTCGACCTGGGGAAAGGGCAGACTTAAAGAGTTACTCAATAAGGAATTGGGCGAAGTAATCTCCGGCTGACCGAAAGGCCGCACCCGCATCGATTATCATTGCAAGTTCATATATGAACAATCGCATTGCATTGGTAACGGGCGCGAGCCGAGGCATCGGACGCGCCTGCGCGCTGGAGTTAGCGAAGGCGGGCGCAAAGGTGGCGTTGGCGGCACGGCAGACGGACAAACTCGAGGAAGTCGCGGCGGAGATTCGCGCGGGCGGCGGCGAGGCGTTCGTGGTCCCGCTCGATCTTTCGGCGCAGGAATCCATCAAGGAAGGTATCGCCAGGGTCGCGAAGGAATTCGGCCGCATCGACATGCTGGTCAATAACGCCGGGGTGACGAAGGACGGCCTCGCGCTGCGCATGAAGGCGGACGATTGGAATTTTGTGCTGCAGACCAATCTGACGGGTGCCTTCTTTTGCATCCAGCAGGTGATCTCGCCGATGATGCGCGAGCGCTGGGGCAGGATCGTGAACATCTCCTCGGTAGTGGGTGAGGCGGGCAACGCGGGGCAGGCTAATTATGTAGCGTCGAAGGCGGGGCTGATCGGACTGACTAAGTCGCTCGCGCAGGAACTCGGGTCGCGAAATATCACGGTCAATGCGGTGGCGCCGGGGTTCATTGAAACCGACATGACAGCCGGATTGAAGGATGAGCTTAAGGCGAAGATTACAGCGGGGATTCCGTTGCGGCGGATCGGCCGGGCGGAAGAAGTGGCGTGCGCGGTGCGCTTCCTGTGCAGTGAGGAGGCGGGCTATATTACCGGCAACGTGATCGATGTGAATGGCGGCATGTACATGCGATGAGATTCACGCGGATGAAGTTAAAATAGTCTTGCAGTATGTCTACCGACGTCCAACGAATAATCGAGGCGGTCAGAGCTTTGACGCCGCAACAACTTGGCGAACTTCGGAGCGCACCGGAATTCAGCGACACGCTGCCCACTGCCGTGACGCGCCCCGTTCGGGTCCGTTCGATCCGTGGCAAATACGCACACGTCAGGACCTCGAGCGATGCCTTCGCGGCGCGCAAGCGAAAAGAGATCGAATTAGAAGAACGCTCGCGCGTGTCATGAAGTTCGTTCTGGACGCGTGTGCGATTATCGCGTACCTGAGAGATGAGCCGGGGGCATCAGCGGTTGCGCTGGCCCTGGAGGACGCGGGTAATGAATGTTTCGCCCATTCGATAAATTTGTGCGAAGTGTTCTACGATTTCCACCGCGCCAGCGGACTTGCTGAAGCAATGGGGGCTCTGAGAGATATAGCTCTTGCCGGAGTTGTTGAGCGGAACGACATGAACCGGAATTGTGGCACTCTGCCGGCACGTTGAAGTCGGTGCATCGCCGGATTTCGCTTGCCGACTGTTTTGCCGTGGCGCTGAGCCAGAAACTCGACGCGACGCTGCTCACCAGCGATCGCCAGGAGTTTATGCCCATTGACGGAACAGCTCGTGTGCGACATGCAGTTCATTCGGTAGCGCTGCCCCGAAGTATCTGGCGCAGTTCGTTGCGGACGGTTGCGCAGGATCCGCTCAGGTCAATTGTCGCGAAGGTAATGGGATGGTTCTGGATAACCACGTGTTCGTGAATCGACCCGGCAACTGCGGGATGCAGGAATAGCCTGGCGGCGGCGTCCAATACGGGCGAAACCGAGGATGGCTTGGGGTCGGCAGATCGGAGCGCATCGAGGAGCAACGCGAAATACCGGGTAAATCTGTTTCCTTTGAGTTCAGACAATCTCAATCCCCTTTTTCAAAGTACGTACGCCGAGGCATTAACCAGTTTCGTATAGAAATCCGGCGTTTGATTCCGATAAACTCAGAAACCATGACCAAGCCCAGACTTCTCTCTTTTGTTTTCGGTTCCGCGCTTCTTATCGGCGCGGCGGCCGTGGCCCAACCGCCGGCCAGGAACGTATCGGCCGGGCGGCATCCGAATCTGGCTGCCGCGCAACGCCTGAGCCTGCAGGCCTATGAAAAGATCACAGCCGCCCAGGAGGCCAATGAGTTTGACCTGCAGGGCCATGCCAAAAAGGCCAAGGATCTGCTGGATCAGGTGAACAGTGAACTGAAACTGGCGGCGCAGGCTTCTAATAAGAGGTAGAGCGGCCCTTGCGATAGGCCTCGTCCAGGATTTCGACGACGTGTGCGACGCGCTCGCCGCCGCGGCCCCACTTACGTACTCCCGCCTGGAGTTGCAGCATGCAGCCGGGGTTGGCGGTCGCAACGATGTCCGCGCGCGTCAGATTCACGTTGGCCATCTTCTTCTCGAGGATGTCCATCGACAGGTCGGTGTGGAGGACGTTGTAAATACCCGCGCTGCCGCAGCACAGGTCGGAGAGCGGCATCTCGCGCAGCTTCAGCCCCGGCACCGCGGCCAGCAACTCGCGCGGCGCTTTGCGAACCTTCTGACCGTGCGCCAGATGGCACGAATCCTGATACGTAACCGTTGCGTCGATGGTACCCAGATCCTGATTCAGTTCGATCGACGCCAGAAACTCAGTCACATCCTTCATCAGTTTTTTGAACTGCTTCGCCCGTGCGGCGTAAGCGGGATCGTGCTCTAGAAGCTCGTCGTATTCCTTCAGCGTCGAGCCGCATCCGGCCGCATTGGTGACGATGGCATCGTAGCCTTGCTCGCCCTCAGTAGCGGCGATGGCATCGATGTTCAGTCGAGCCAGGCGGCGCGCTTCATCGCGAATACCGGCGTGCATGTGCAGCGCTCCGCAGCACGTCTGCGATGCCGGGATCACCACCTCGCAGCCGTTCTTCTGCAGCACGCGGACGGTCGCCTCATTCAGGCGCGCGAAGGAAATATTCGCAATGCACCCGGCCATGAAGGCGACCCGATACCTTCGCTCACCTTCGGCTGGGAAGGTCTTCCCCAGTTCGCGAAAGAAGAACGGGATCTCGGCGGAGGGCGCGAGCGACTCACGAGCGCCCAAGGGTCCTAAAAGGCTGATCAGGCCGGTGGCGCGGAGCACCTTCTGCAAACCGCTCACCTGGTACATCCACAGCATGGCGCCTGCCGCGGTGAGCAGGGCAGGGGATGGCAGCAATTTTCGGAAAACGAAATTGCGCACGGTTCGGGCGAACCAGCCGCGTTGGGTGCTGGTCTCTATTTCGGCGCGCGCGGCCTCGACCAGTCTGCCGTACTGGACACCGGAGGGGCAGGCGCTTTCGCAGCCCCGGCAGGCGAGGCACAGATCGATGTGCTCGCGGTAGGAATCGGTAATGGGGGCGCCGGCCGCCACCTGCACCATCTGGTAGATGCGGCCGCGCGGCGAATCCATCTCAACGCCCAGTTCGCGGTAGGTGGGGCAGGCGTTGAGACAGAGGCCGCAATGCACGCAGCGATCGAGATCGGCCTGCTTCGGCTTATCCTGATTCAGATCGGAGGCGATTTGATTAGAGGCGTCCGTATAAACGTCCACTGTTGAGGAGACCCTCCGGATCGAACATCTTCTTAATACCCTTCATGATGGCAAAGTCGCCGCCGGGCTCGGGCCAGAGCGTGAGATTACGTTTGGCGGTGTCGCCGGAAAACTCGATAACCCCTTTCCATCCGCGCTTCACGGACGCGGCGAGCCAGCGCGATGCAGTATCGGGGCGGCTGAACCATGCTCTCACAACGCCCGACGCGGCGTGCGCATGGCCGGCTCCTTCCACCGAAGCGAGCGCTTCTCCACAATCGGCGAGCGTGGTTGAAACCCGGCCGACCACGCCTTCCTTGAACTTTTCCAGGTGCCTGGGCGTGGCGTGCTCCAGCGCGCTCCAGAAGCGCTGGTCTTCTTCAGCATTCAGGGGGCGGGCGTTTCCGAATGCCGCCGCTTCGCGATTGGATCGCTCGATGACAGCTTCGTTACCGGCAAAGGCAAGAGCGAGGATGAAGCCTTTCACGTTCAACT
The DNA here is from genome assembly GCA_963719785.1 of Terriglobia bacterium. Classification (GTDB taxonomy): domain Bacteria; phylum Acidobacteriota; class Terriglobia; order Bryobacterales; family Bryobacteraceae; genus BOG-234. The sequence goes on along the minus strand of CAVRCX010000004.1, from coordinate 313,745 downwards.
GGGTCAGACTTAACTGAGCTGCCAATACCGGATTCAGCACTTCCACAGCCACCGGATTGAGCACGCCGCGGATAGCCGCATTACGCGCCTCCATGGCCGTCTTCACATCGTCAAAGCCGAACAGCAGCGTGCGGGCCACAGCGGGTTTGGGCACCAGCTTGAAATTGACAGTGGCGATCGCGGCCAGAGTTCCGAACGATCCGATCAGCAGCTTACCCATGTCGAGACCCGCGACGTTCTTGACCACCATGCCGCCCGTCTGGACCAGCTTGCCATCGACGGTGGCGAACTTCATACCGATGACCAGGTCGCGGGCCGTGCCGTAGAGCCTGCGCCGCGCGCCGCTGATGTTGGCCGCGACCAGACCTCCCACAGTGCCTTCATCCGCATAAGCGCCTTCGAGCGGGATCATCTGGCCATTGCGGGCCAGTTCGCGGCTCAGTTCCGCGAACGGCATACCCGCTTCCACGCTGATGGTGAGGTCGCGTGGTTCGTATTGCACGATGCGACGCATCTGCGCGGTGCTGATTTGTACGCCACCCGGCTCAAGTGCACCAGCCATCAGCCGCTTCGTGTTGGCGCCGAAGAGTTCGATGCTGCGCTTCGCCGATGCGGTCGATGCGAGCATGCGGCTCAACTCCTCCGCTGAAGCGGGTTGAAGGATCTCAGGCAATCTATTACTCTATATCGCTCAGTCCGGCGACGGTCCGGCCCCCGGCGGCGGCGAAGGCGTCGAGGACGTGGCGGGCAGCCTCAGCCGAGAGGTGCGCGGTTGCGTCCATCACCAGAGTTACCTTGCGGCCGGTCCTCAGCAGGCCCATGATGGCGCACTTCACACAGTATTCGAGAAAGACTCCATAGACGTAGCAATCATCGATATTCAGGCTGTCGAGCAGGCCTGGGACGGCCGGGTTGCTGAACAGATCCAGGTCGTTCTTTTCAACGATGATCTGTTGGCAGCCGGCTATCAAAGTGGCGGCGGGCTTCTTCTGACCCACTGTTCCGACGACGCAATGCGGCGGCCAGACACGGAACTCTGCGGCGTCCTCGGGGTGGGCGCACATGCTCGATATCACGGGGATGCCATGTTTGCCCGCGAAGCCATTCAAAGCCGCGACTTTGGGAATCACGCGTTCCGCCCCGGGGCCGTAGAGCGCGCCGGCGGGGTAGACGAAATCTATCTGGGTATCAATATCGAAGAACGCTTTCATGCACCCTCTCGTTCAAATCCTGCAGTGCGGGCGATAACTCGGTGCGCCGGTTGTTGGCAGGCCAGGGCGTCATGCCGAGCCGCGCACGCTGGCGTATCCTTTCAAGCGACGCCAATGGACGGATCAGATTGCCGCCGATGATGTACGGCTTCAGCATCGCCTCGGCTCCGCCGGCGCACTCGTCGTGCAGCCCGAGTAAATCATGCTCCGGGTAGCGGAACAACTGCTTGGCGCCCGGCAACGTTCGCTTATCGGGACTGTTCTTGGCGGTGGGCCGCGGCTTGCCATCGCGCTCGATTTCGACCAGCTTATAAATCGTTCCCATGGAGGGGGCGTCTCCCGAGACGGCAAGCTCGGTGCCTACTCCAAAGGCATCGATGGGCGCGCCGGCATCGAGCAGGGCACGGATTCTCTTTTCATCCAGATCTCCGCTGGCCATGATTTTGGCTTGCGGCATTCCGCCCTGGTCCAGAATGCGGCGGACGTCGCGGGCGAGTTCGGCGAGGTCTCCACTGTCGATGCGGACACCCCAGAGCGGCCCGCCCAACTGCGCGACCCGGCGGGCGCCTTCGAGGGTATCGAAGGTATCGAGCAACTGCACGGTGCGATCGCCGAGCAGCGCCTGCAGTTCGGCGAAGGCGGCGGTCTCCGATTCGAACGCCATCACCCAGGAGTGGGCGGCAGTGCCGAATACCGGAACCCCGTAGCGGAAGCCGGCGAGGGCGTTGCTGGTTCCGGCGCAGCCTCCAATATAGGCGGCCCTAGCGCCGAGCACGCCCGCTTCCGGGGTATGGGCCCGGCGGCTTCCGAACTCGACTACATCGCGGCCCTGCGCGGATTCGACCAACTGCGCCGCTTTGGTGGCGATCAGGGTTTCGAAAGTGATGGCCGAGAGCAGGTAAGTCTCGGGGATCTGGCCTTCGATCAGCGGAGCACGGATGTTCATGACGGGCTGCCCTTCGTAGAGCACCGTGCCCTCGGGGATGGCGAAGACGTCTCCGGTGAAACGGAAACCGGCCAGGTAATCCCAGAAGCCCGGTTGGGCGTTACGAAAGTTCGGCAGGCCTCGCAGATATGCGATTTCGTCCGCTTCGAAACGCAGGTTCAGCAAATAGTCGACGGCTCGGTGAAGGCCGGCGGCGAGGACGAAATGACGACCCCTCGGCAGCCTTCTTATGGAGAACTCAAAAGTTCCGACCTCCTTGTGCTTGCCGGCCGCGAAGTAGCCCGCGGCCATAGTGAGCTCGTAGAGATCGGTTAACAGGCCGTTCAAGTTGGTAGGACCGTGGGCCCGGTGGGGCAGATTTCCGATCTGCCCGCCCTCTTCCGGGCAAGCTCCGAGGCTTCATAACCGCGGGTACACGACCGCGCAGGCCGATTACTACCAATCGGCCGCAGGTAACCAACCTGCCCCACGTGGAGCCGGCGATTTTCATTACCACGCGTGAGCCGCAGGTTCATGGCGAGGGCAGATCGGAAATCTGCCCCACCGGCCACCGCCCGAATCACTTTTTGGCCGCGGGTTTGGCGGCGGCCTTGATTCCCGATATCTGCTTTTGTAAGTCGTCGAAGGCCGCTGAATCGATTACGTAGACTGCCGGTTCGCCTTCGCGCTGGGCTTCATATTCGTCGCCAGCCTTTTTAACCACGAGCTTCTCGATCTTGTGATTGTCGCCGGAGGTTATCGACACGGTCAACACTTGCGAGCCACCCATCTTGTCGGCGAACTTCGAAGCGGCCAGGTCTCTCAACTTGTCGATCACGTTCTGGATACTGTTCGAGTCGATCTCGCCGGACGGTCCGTTCCACTTCTGGCCCGTTTTCTGGTAAGCGGTTCCGTTGATCTCGATCTTGGTTGGGTCGTTGAATCCGAAGTCGAAGAGCTTCTTGTTGCGGAAGCTATCGACATCCTTGTCTTTGACGGCGTCGCCCAGATCGCCGGAGAGTTTATAGATTCCCTCCACGGCCGTACTTTTGGCGTAATACGTCTTGTCTTTGGCCTGACGGATGTCTATGGTCTGTGTACCGGAGTTATCGGTCACGGAGGCGCTCGCGACCTTATCGGCTTTGGCGAATTCGGCCGGCGCATTGTCGTCGGTCAAATCCATTTTGGCGTCGGAGAGCTTGCGGACCAGATCGTCCACCTGCGAGCTATCGGCGCGCATGGGTTTGGGTTTTACGATTTGCCACTCGCTCTGGCCATTCTTGCCGAACTCGAAGGTGGGGCCTTTGGAGGTTACGGAAACGGCAGTGAGCTTGTCCTGATTGAAGGGCAGCAGGCGCTTATCGCGCAGGTCGTTGACTGTCTTATCGAAAGTCGTCTTGGTGGCAGAAGGAACCAGATAGACAGCCGGCTTGTTTTCGAGCTTCGCATAGGCGTAGCTGCCGGATGGGTTATCGCTGCCGAACTGCACTTTATACTGCGCTCCGCCTTTGGCTGTGACGTCCACTTCGAGAGCGGGATTGGTCAGACCGAAGTCGGTCAGGTTGGCCGGATGCTCGTCGATGAGACGATCGGCGGTGAGGGCCGCCGAGGTCGTCACGAGGGATTTGACAGCGTCCTGATCGGCGGGCATGGCCTTCGGTTCGGCGATGGTCCAGCTACCCGCCAGGTTTTTTAATACGACGGGTTCGGCACCCGGTTTGGCAATGCGAAGACCTTCAATCTGATCTTCGTGCAGTGTCAGGACCTTGGGGGATTCCGGCAGCGGCTCAGGTGCTTTAGGATGCTTGTTGAAGTACCATACAGTGCCGCTGAGCACGAGCAGGACTCCGGTTGATACAAGAAGTCCGGTTGGCTTCATCATGCCTCCGCTATCTCCGCTTCCACCAGACCGAGACGCCCGAGAAGATGACGATCAGGGGCAGGAAGATGACACTGGTCAGGAAGATGACACGCATGCCCGAACCGGTGACATTGAGTCGGCGGTCTTCGGGCGATTTGGGGCGGATGGAAATGAGATCTTCATCGGCGGTCAGCCAGTTCATGACGTTGAGCGCGAGGTCGCGATTAGCGATAGGGGCAGCGAGGATTTGGTTGCCGATCCAGCTGGAACTGCCGACGACGACCACGCGTCCCGCGCTGTTACCCGATCCGATGGTATCGGCGGCGCCCAGCACGAACGGACCCTTGGCCGCTTTATCGAGATCTTCCTCATGAATGGGCAGCTTGGGATTGGTGAGTGCGAAGCTGTCACCGGTTGACGAGAAGAGCTTCTCGGCCGGCGACTTGACATCAAGACTGCGCGAGAAGGGGAATACCGAGGCATTGTCGCCCATGGCGCGGGTGATAGCGTGGGATTCGTAAGAGCCGACTACGGGAGAGAGCTGGCCGAAGAGGCGGCTGGCGGAACTCAGGTCAAGAATCACATCGCCCTTTGCGGTAATTCCCCAGGTCTCGACTAGCGCCGCGAGATTGGGAGTGTCGCCCATCTTCTCCTGCGGCAGGTTGAGCACGGGATCGAAGTTAATGAGGGCATGGCCTCCGCCCTGCACGTAAGTCTTAAGGGCATCGACCGCGGGCTGCAGGTAATCGTGCTTCGGTCCGCCCACCACGACGACATTGCATTCCTTAGGCACGTCCGGCTTCTCGATTAAAGAGATGGTCTGGGTTTTGTAGTTATTCTTCTCGAGAGCGTCTTTGAAGGTTGAGTAACCGTCGCGTGTAGTGTCGTCGAGCTGGTGTTCGCCCGAGCCCTGTACGAAGCAGACGTTGCGCACGCCGTTCTTGAGAGCGCGGATCAGGGCGCCGGTCAACTCCTCTTCGGTAAGCGCCTTGGCCGTTTCTTTCTTGACTCCCGTATCGACGATGATGTCGCCGTAGTTGTGCATGCCCTCCATACGGGCGACATCGGGTTTTTTATCGGGATCGACATAACTGACGTCGAACTTCGTAGAAAGGTTGTGGTAGCGGTCGAGTATGTCGCGGGCGGTCTCGTAGGTTTCCGACTTACCGAAGTAATAAACGTGGACCGGGGCCTTCAACTCGCCCAGAACCTTTTTAGTTTGGTCGGAGAGAGTGTATTGCCGGTTGGAGGTAACGTCGACCGATTTGTTGTGGTTCTTCGCAAGATAATTGGCTGCGAAGACGACACAGAGAATGACGATGACATAGAGCGCCACATAAGCGCCATATTTGGTCTGCCGCGCTTTTATCCAGTCGTTGGCCATTATGCCCTCCACCGCAGCGATTCAAGCGACCGGGCAGTCAGGAACAGGCCCAGGAAGATCGCGGAAATGTAGAAGACAACATCTTTGGTATCGATGATGCCTTTCGAGAACGGTTCGAAGTGGGTGAGGATGGAGCAATACGCGATAGCCTGCGCCCAGCCGGCATCGTTATAAGAACTGACCCAGCTGAGGACCCATAAGAGCAGACAGATGGAAAAGGTGGCGGCGCCGGCAATGATCTGATTGCGCGTGGTGGTGGAGATGAATGTCCCGATGGCGAGAACGCATCCGCCCTGCAGGATCAGGCCGAGGAAGCCGGTGAGGATGGGACGCCAGTCGGGCTTTCCGTAAGCGAAGAGCAGGGCTACGTTGAGGGCGGCGATGCCGATGACGCAGAGGTACATGGCCATGGCGCCCAGCCATTTGCCGAGGATGATTTCCCAATCGCGAACAGGCGAGGTGAGCAGGAGTTCGATAGTGCCGGTACGCTTTTCTTCGGCGAACAGGCGCATGGAGATGAGCGGAATCAGGAACAGACCGACCACGCTGGCATTGCCAAGCAAGGGCGAGACGACGAATTCGTTGACGCTCAGGGAACCGCCGCCCATTTGCTGGCGCATCCCTTCCATGACGAAGTACGCGGTGGCGCTGTAGAAAAAGAACCCGAAGACGAGGCCGAACAGGGCCATCAGCAAGTAAGCTACGGGCGATGCGAAATAGGCTCTGACTTCTTTACCGCAGATAGTGAATATGTTTCTCATTGAGTTAAGACTGCTCCCTCTTTGGCTTCGGTTTTCGATTCGGCCTTAGCCGTGAGTTCGGATCGGGTGAGTTCGAGGAAGATCTCCTCGAGCGATTCGCCGACCGTTTTCAATTCCATAAGGTTCCAGCCGGCCTGAACGACGGCGCGGGCCAGATCCGGACGCAGAAAATAATTTTCCATACACTCGACGTCGAAGGCGGCAAGGCCATCGCGCGCGGCGGATTCAATAACGTCTTTGGCAACCACACGGGCGACGCCGGGCACCTGTTCGAGGCGCTGGCGGACTTCACCGGGCGTTGCTCCCGCCACTTCGATCGAAACCGTTTCAGTGGCGCGCCCTCGTTTGTGCAGGTTGGCCACGGAATCGACGGCAACAATCTCACCGTTATTGATGATGATGACGTTGCTGCAGGATTGCTCGACTTCGGAGAGGATGTGGGTGCTGAGGATGATGGTGTGATCGCCGGAGAGGCTGGCGATGAGCTGGCGCGCGTGCTGCTGCTGCTCGGGATCGAGGCCGGAAGTGGGCTCGTCGAGGATGAGCACGGGCGGATTGTGGATGATGGCCTGGGCGATGCCGACGCGCTGGCGGTAGCCTTTCGAAAGCTTGCCGATGATGGTGTCTTTGACGCTGGTGATGGAGGTGCGATCGCAGACTTCATCGATGCGTTTTTTGATATCGCCGGAAGGGACGTTCTTGAGTTTGGCTACGAACGCGAGGTATTGAGCGACCTCCATTTCGGGATAGACGGGAGGCGTTTCGGGGAGATAGCCGATGTTCTTCTTCACGTCGAGGGGCTGCTCGATGACGTCGTAACCGGCAACGCTGGCCTTACCCGCGGTGGGCGGGAGGAAGCAGGTGAGGACGCGCATGGTGGTGGTTTTTCCGGCGCCGTTCTTGCCGAGGAAACCGACGATTTCGCCCTTACCGACTTCGAAGGAAATATTTTTGACCGCGACGTTACGTGCGTATCGCTTGGTCAGACCTTCAACTTTAATCATAGATGTTATGTTTGACGGACGAGTGCGGAAGACTGTTACGGACCTGTCCCGCAGCGAAACTATGATACCAGGATTCGCGGGGTTTGTGGGGCGGGGTGGTTTTGCGCGGGATTTGGGGCGGTGGGGAGTGGGAAAGGAAGCCACGGCGGCTGGGATGGGTGGAACTCGGTAAGTGGTTTGGAATGTGGTTGATAGGGGCTGTTTTTGTGGCGCTGGAATTGGGTTCGTTGGAGTGTTTTCGGGGGTGTTTGCGGCCGGCCGGGGTGTGTAGTGCCGCAGGGCCAAAGAATAGCTTGCGAGCTCTCCGCGGCGGACGGAGGAGTTCACTGCCGGGAAGGCGTTGGCGGGGGTAGCGGCGTTTTGTATGGTCAGTTGCATTTGGTTTTTCTCGCCTGTTGGCGTCTCCGGTCGCATCTTCGCATTGAGATCCGCCAGAAACGGCATCGCAATTTTTTTCGGGCGCTATAAGCGTATGAAAGGGATTGGGTTAGGTTTATTTTTGGGTGGTGTGAACGGTGTTTTTTGCGTACATCCCCGCAGCATGAGTTGTCCGCTGTAGTTGTCGGGGCGACCGCAATCCGGACCGCGATCTGCATTGTCGACGCTTCATGCCGGTAGCGTGCGGCTCCTTTCGGGGCCGGTGAGGTCTGCTCGCCAGCGGGGCTGGGTGCGCCTCGATGAATTATCCTTAAACAGACGCGATGGAAGTACATTTCACCCCCGATCAGCAGGCTTTTCTTCGTCAAGCCATCGAGAGCGGGCGTCTTCACGACGAAGACGACGCAGTAAAGGAAGCGCTCTCGCTGGGGGAGGAGCGTGAACGTCGCCGCGTGGAGATACTGACGGCTGTCGAAGACGCCGAAGCCTCTTTGTCCCGCGGCGAAGGCCGCCCTAACGCAGGAATCGATGCGTCAACTGGCAAACGGGGATGGTGCGGATCGAGGCAGTAGCGGCCTGTCCCTGGGATATCGTCACCGGTCGGGACAGGCGTCGACATGAGTGTCGACGCGGCACGCAAGGAGTGCGTGCCGCCACAATCAGACCTCGGGACCCGGGTCGAAGACGCGAAGATTGCGCGGGGTTACGCTGACCTTGTCACCCACCGCGAGCGCCAGTTCGCGGAAGCGGTCCCTGGTGATTTCGGCGTCGAGGGAAACGCCGGTGTCTTCGCGCTGCAATTCGACGCGAACGGTGGGGCCGGCGGCGGCGATGAAACGTACCGATGCCACTACCGTCCCTTCGGAAAACTCCGGCAGCCTGGCGAGGTCAAGCTCGGATGGACGCACGTAGGCTCTTCCATGGAATAAATTAACGTCGCCGAGAAACTGGTAGACGAACGCGTTGGCGGGATTGTCGTAGACTTCGGCGGGCGTTCCCGATTGCTCGATCTTGCCGTGATTCATGATGGCGACGCGGTCGGAAACTTCGAGCGCCTCCTCCTGATCGTGGGTGACAAATACGCTGGCGACGTGGAGCTCATCGTGCAGCCGGCGGAGCCAGCGGCGCAGTTCTTTGCGCACCCTGGCATCGAGCGCGCCGAAGGGCTCGTCGAGCAGCAGGACGCGCGGCTCCACGGCGAGAGCGCGCGCCAGAGCTACACGCTGCCTTTGTCCTCCCGATAGCTGGTTCGGATAGCGATCGCCCAACCAGCCGAGTTGAATCAAATCGATCAGCTTGCGGACACGGTCGCGAATTTCCTTCTCCGGCGGCCTTGTGGATTTGGGACGCAGACGCAGACCGAAAGCGATATTTTCGAACACGGTCAAATGGCGGAACAGGGCATAGTGCTGGAACACGAAGCCCACGTGGCGATCGCGCGCGGTGAACTTTGTGGCGTCCTCGCCGTTCATGAGGACAGTGCCGCTGTCGGGCAGTTCGAGGCCCGCGATAATGCGCAGCAGCGTAGTCTTTCCGGAACCCGAGGGGCCGAGCAACGCCACCAGCTCTCCGGTTTCGATCTTCAGGCTGACATCGCGGAGGGCTTCGTAGGTTCCGAATTGCTTGCGGATGTTCAGGACTTCGATACTCATTCGGCCTCCGCGAGGAATTTCTTCAGCGCCAGGGTGACGACGGCCACCACACTCAGCAGCGAGGCCACCGCGAAGGCTCCTGAGTAGTTGTAATCGTTGTAGAGAATCTCGACGTGGAGCGGCAGTGTGTTGGTCTGGCCGCGAATGTGTCCTGACACGACGGATACTGCGCCAAACTCACCGAGGGAGCGGGCGGTGCAGAGGACCACGCCATAGAGCAAGCCCCATTTGATGTTGGGCAGCGTGATGCGGAAAAACATCTGCCAGCCTGACGCGCCCAGCACCAGCGCCGCTTCCTCTTCTTCCGAGCCCTGCGACTCCATGAGCGGGATCAGTTCGCGGGCTACAAAGGGAAACGTGACGAAGGTGGTGGCGAGGATAATGCCGGGCACCGCGAAGATGATGCGAATGTCATGAGCGTTCAGCCAGGGGCCGAACCAGCCCTGAGTTCCGAACACCAGCACGAAGATGAGGCCGGAGATTACGGGCGATACTCCGAAGGGTATGTCGATCAGGGTCACCAGAACGTTCTTACCGATGAAATTGAATTTGGCGATGGCCCAGGCGGCGGCTACTCCGAAGACCAGGTTGAGTGGTACCGCGATGCCCGCCGTGAGCAAGGAGAGCTTGATGGCCGCGATGGTGTCTGGTTGCGTGACGGCTGTCAGATAAGCTTGCCAGCCTTTTTCGAAGGCCTGTACGAAGACGGCGACTAGCGGCAGAACTACGAACAGGCCCATCGCGGCGAGAGCGAGGATGGTGAGGCTCCAGCGCACGAGAGGCGGATCTGTGTGGATGGTGCGGGGCACGGGAACTGCCGGCGCATCCACGGAAGCGAGGGCGGTCGCCATGGTCAGGCAGGCTCCTGGAAGGCTTGGGTCTTCTTCTGCAGGATATTGATGCCGAGCAGCAGAATGAACGAAGAGAGCAGCATCACTACGGCGATCGCCGTTGCGCCCGCGTAGTCGTATTCCTCGAGCTTGTTCACAATCAACAGCGGGGTGATCTGGGTGCGCATGGGCAGATTGCCGGAGATGAAAATAACCGATCCGTATTCGCCCAGGGCGCGTGCAAACGCCAGCGCGAAGCCGGTAAGAAGCGCGGGTCGCAACAGCGGGAATATCACCCGGCTGAATACTTGCCAGCGATTGGCGCCGAGGCTCGACGCGGCTTCTTCGAGTTCGCGATCGGCGTCCCTGAGCACAGGCTGGACGCTGCGTACGACGAACGGGAGTCCGATGAACGTCAGGGCAACTACGACTCCAAGGGGCGTGAAGGCTACCTTGATTCCGAGCGGCGCGAGATAGCGGCCGAGCCAGCCGTTCTCGGTGTACAGGCTGGTGAGCGCGATGCCGGCGACGGCGGTGGGAAGGGCGAAGGGCAGGTCGACCAGGGAATCCACTACGGCTTTACCCGGGAAGTCGTAACGGACCAGCACCCAGGCTACGAGGAAGCCCACAGCTGCGGCGATCACGCCGGCCACCAGCGAAGCGCCAAAGCTGAGACGATACGAGGCCATGACGGCCGGCGACGTAACGACCTGCCACATATGGGCCCAGCTCGAAGATACCGATTTCAGAAAGACCGCGCTCAGCGGCACCAGCACAACCAGGCTCAGATAGAGCACGGTGTAGCTGAACGTGGGCCAGAATCCGGGCAGGATGCCGGGACGCCTGAAGGATGCAGGCATCAGCTTCCCGGGGTATAGATTTTGTCGAAGACGCCGCCGTCATCGAAGTGCCTCTTCTGGGCTTTTTGCCAGCCGCCGAAAGTGTCGTCGATGGTAAAGAGGTTCACCCTGGGGAAGCGCGCGGCGTATTTGGCGGCCACTGCGGCGAGACGCGGACGGTAGTAATTGCGGGCGCCAATCTCCTGACCCTCGGGAGTGTAGAGGAACTGCAGATAGGCCTTGGCAACTTCGGTTGTGCCGTGTTTCGCCGCGATTTGATCCACCACGCTGACCGGCGGTTCGGCGAGGATACTGATGGATGGGGTGATCACCTCGACCTTGTCTTTGCCCAGTTCGTTGAGAGCCAGATAAGCCTCGTTTTCCCACGAGAGCAGCACGTCGCCGATACCGCGCTGGGCGAAGGTGGTGGTGGATCCGCGGGCGCCCGAATCGAGCACGGGCACATTCTTATAGAGGCGAGTGACGAAGTCTTTGGCCTTGTTGTCGTCGCCGTTATTGCGTTTGAGAGCGTAGCCCCAGGCGGCCAGATAAGACCAGCGCGCGCCGCCCGAGCTCTTGGGATTGGGGGTGATGACGGCGACGCCGGGCTTCACCAGATCGTCCCAGTCTTTAATGTGTTTCGGGTTGCCTTTGCGGACCAGAAAGACAATCGTCGACGTGAATGGTGTGCTGTTGTTGGGCAGCCGCGTTTGCCAGTTGGCGGGCAGCAGTTTGGCCTTTTCCGAGATCACGTCGATGTCGTAGGCGAGCCCGAGGGTGACGACATCCGCCTGCAATCCGTCGATCACGGCGCGCGCCTGCTTGCCCGAGCCGTCGTGCGACTGGGCGATCTGAACATCCACGCCGGTCTTCGCTTTCCACTGTTTGGCGAAGGCAGCGTTGATGTCCTGGTAGAGCTCGCGCGTGGGGTCGTAGGAAACGTTGAGCAGTTTAACCGGATCGGCGGCCGAGAGCGCCAATGCGGCCGCGAGGGTCAGCGTTACCAGTGTCCTGAGTTTCATAGTTATACGCCTTTAAATGAAGTTGAGCTGGAATCTGAGGATGAGTACCTGCTCCGGCAATTTGTTCAGGCCGCCGGCCGCGCCGCCACCGAACGCCGAATGGCCGTAGTCGAACGATATTTTTACCAGCCGGTTCAGGTACCAGTTGACGCTGCCGACCCATTCACGGTCGGTGCGGGGCGTGTTCGAGGTGGAGGCGAGGCCGTAGTTGAAGAGCCCTTTATCGACGCTGAAATCGCCGGTACGTATGGCCAGTTCCCACGCGCCCCAGCCATGATTCAGCGGATCGAAATTGTGGTTCGGAGTGGGGGTGAGGAAGCTCTTTCTCTCGCCGGTCAGGATGTATGAGGCCTCGACCTGCCAGGCGCGAAAGCCGATCTCGCGGCGGATGTTGGATTTCTGGAAATCCTCTTCGCTGAGCGTGTACTCGCTGAGCAGGCCAAAGGCCCCCGTATAGTAATAGGCTTGCGGCGCGAGGGTGGTGCGGTGCCCGGCGGAGGTAACGCCCGAGGCGAAGGTCATGAAGGTGTTCTGGCCAAAGGTCTTGTACGAAGGCAGCGCGATGCCATCGGTGTTGCCGCCCTGTGCGCCGAGCCCAAAGCCCAGCCCCTGCAGGTATTTATTCTGGTCGGGAAGGAACGGCGTCAGGAAAATCCGACCCGCATAATCGCGGTGGCTGCTGGGCGAAGCGTCGCTCAAACTGTTATCGGGGACGCCGTTGAATACGCCGATCTGGTAACCGATGCGCTGGTCGACGATGTCGCCGGCGAACTGGAAGCCGATGTCGCGGCTCGGCACCAGCAGCGTTGGCAATCCACGCTCGATGAAGCTGGTATCGTCGTCCGATTGCAGGCGCTCGAGACCGACCGGGGGCTTGAACTTGCCTACGCGCAGGGCGGCATGCTTGAAGTAATTGAACTGCGTGTAGGCGTCGTAGATGATGGTCGTGCCCTGGCCGAAATCGGGGCGGAAGAAGAAATCGATGTCCTTGTAAACCGTGCCGGAAAAGGTTGGGCGAACGCGCCGCAGAAGGATCTGATCGGTGGTCCCGGCATCGCCGTCGCCGACGAAGGAGCGCGTATCCACCTGGATATCGGCGCCGATCTTCAGGGCAAAATTCCCGTCGTTGGATCTGATGCGAAAGCCCGTGGTGTCGGCCGTGACACCTGCCTGGTTGTTGGGGGTGGGGACCAGGTTCTCGACCTGAGGGGTGGCCGCGTTCTGGGCGGCCTGGGCAGCGGCGGCGCGGTTGGATTGCGGAGCCACGTTGGTCTGCTGGGCGGCGGCGTTCTGGGCGTTCACCTTTGCCTCCAGCTCCGCGAGCCGTCGCTTAAGTTCCTGAATTTCCTGCTGGGTGGACTGATCGGGTGTCTGCGCGCGGGCCGGCAAAGACCCTACGCCGACGACCAGCAGCAGCCCGTACAACAGTTGTGAGTAACGCATCTTTTGACAATCGCTCCTGAATAATCGGGGACTTTAACAACTAGGGCCTTACCCTTATACCCCAAACTCGATATGGTTAGGGTAGTATCGGCTTTAACAGATTGTCAAGTACTTTGATGGAGATTAGTACCTTTGTGAGAAGGGCGGGTGCCGTCCGACAGCTTTATCAAAACCGAGATCATGCGGTCGACTTCTTCGCAGGTGTTATAGAAGGCGAGCGACGGCCGGACCGTGGTTTCCACCCCGAACCGGCGCAAGATGGGCTGCGCGCAGTGGTGGCCGGAACGCACGGCGATGCCTTCCTTGTTAAGCGCTGCGCCCACATCTTCGGTGGGGTACCCCTGCAGAACGAACGAGAGCACGCTGGTTTTCTCCTGCGCAGTGCCGATCTGGCGCAGCCCCGGAATCTCTTTGAGCAGCCTGATTGCGTACTCGAGAAGCTGATGTTCGTAAGCCGCGATGGCCTCGATGCCGATCTTCGTAACGTAGTCGAGAGCGGCTCCCAGGCCCACGGCGTCCGCGATATTGCCGGTGCCGGCTTCGAATCGCGCGGGGGCCGATTGGTATTGTGTCCGCTCGAAGGTGACGTCGGAGATCATGTTGCCGCCGCCTTGCCAGGGCTGGGTTTCGTTGAGCAATTCCTCGCGGCCCTGCAGGACGCCGATCCCGGTGGGGCCGAAGATCTTGTGACCGGAGAAGACGAACCAATCGCTGTTGAGGGCCTGGACATCGGTCCGCATATGAGAGACGGATTGCGCGCCATCTACTAAAACGCGGGCGCCGACGGCATGCGCCATAGCGGTAATTGCCTGCGCGGGCGTGACGGTGCCCAGGGCATTTGAAACCTGCGCGAAGGAGACCAGCTTCGTCTTCGGCCCCAGCAGTTTCGCGTACTCTTCGAGCAGGATCTGCCCATCGTCATCGACGGGAATCACCCGCAGGCGCGCGCCTTTTTCGTTGGCCAGTTGTTGCCAAGGCACGATGTTGGCGTGATGCTCGAGCCAGCTGACGATGATCTCGTCGCCGCGCTCGATGTTCTGCCGGCCCCAACTCTGGGCTACCAGGTTGATGGCCTCCGTCGCCCCGCGCACGAACACGACCTCATTGGCGGAGCGTGCATTCAGAAACGCCCGCACCTTCTCGCGGGCCGCTTCGTAAGCATCGGTGGCGCGCGCGGCCAACGCATGTGCCGCTCGATGGATATTGGAATTCTCGCGCTCATAGAAGGTTTTCAGGCGCTCGATCACGTGGCGCGGCTTTTGCGTGGTGGCGGCGTTGTCGAACCACACCAGTGGGCGGCCGTTCACCCGTTCGGCGAGAATCGGAAAATCGCGGCGGATCAGATGGACATCCAAGGCGCCGACCGGCGAGGGCGGGACCAATCCGTAATCGAGCCCAGGAACCTGAATCCCACCCCCGGGGGCCGTCGCACTGAAGGACGCGAATTCGGGGAAATGCGGAATTCCGCTGCTGAACGGGAAAGCAGGGACGAACGAAGATTCATGCGGCACGCCGATGGGCAGCTGAGGCCGCAAGTCGGCGGGTGGCGCGGGATCGGTCACAGGCAGATCTGCGAAGAAGCGGTTGGCCAGCTCCGTCAGCTTTGCTATGTCGAAGGGGCCTGCTTCAGGCGTATTCATGGTATTGGCCTGTCTCGACTCCCTCGAGCACCGCGACGGCGTCTTCCGTCAGCACCGCCAGCGAGCAGTAGAGGGAAACCAGATAAGACGCGATGGCCTTGTGGTTAATCCCCATGAAGCGCACCGAAAGCCCCGGGCTTTGTTCACCGGGCAGGTTCGGTTGATAAAGACCGACCACGCCCTGTTTGCGCTCGCCGGTGCGGATCAGCAGGATGTTGGTGCGGCCTTCGGTGACCCCGACTTTATCGGACGGGATGAGCGGCACGCCTCGCCAGGTCAGAAACTGGGTACCGAGCAGGGGTGTGGTCGGCGGAGGGACTCCGCGGCGTGTGCATTCGCGGCCAAAGGCAGCAATCGCCAGCGGATGGGCCAGGAAGAAGCCCGGCTCTTTCCAGACGCGGGTCAGCAATTCATCGAGATCGTCGGGCGTGGGCGCGCCTTTGCGCGTGGAGATGTGCTGGGAGGGCGCGATGTTGTGCAGGAGCCCGTACTCGGCGTTGTTAATGAGTTCCCTCTCCTGCCGCTCCTTAACCGTCTCGGTGGTGAGCCGCAGCTGCTCGCTGATCTGGTTGTAGGGATTGCTGTAAAGGTCCGAGACGCGTGTGTGGACATCGAGGACGGTGTTCACGGCGCTGAGCATGTACTCGCGAGGATGCTCTTCGTAATCGACGAAGGTCTGGGGCAGAATCCGCTCGTCGCGAACCGAGCAATCGACGGTGACGCTCGAGGCGTCTTTGACCTTGTTCAGGCGGTAAATTCCTGCCTCGACTGGCACCCACTGGAGCAGATGCGTGAGCCACCGGGGGGTGATGCTCGACATCTGTGGTACGGTCTTCGTCGCGTTGGCTAGTTGTCTTGCCGCTACGTCACCGAGGGCGGTTTGGCGATCTATTTGGTCTGGCACTGATTCTCCTTGTCCATAATCTCTATCAAGTATAGATAGATTGAATTTTGCAGTATAGCAGAATGAGGGTGTGGATCAGTCCAGAACAATGATAGAAAATGCGCAGGCGCAAACGCCTACTCCACCACAAAGAATCAGAAGCGGGTGGAGTAGGCCATTGGCCTGGTGCACTTAGAACGAGAACCGCAGCCCCAACTGCACCAGCCGTGGATAGTTGATCTGGCTGGTAATCACTCCGAAGGTGGAGGCACTGGTGACGGTCGTGCCGGGATTGCCGAAGTACGGAGTATTGGTCGAGTTGAGCGCTTCCGCCCGGAACTGCGCTTTGATCCGTTCGCGGATGGTGAAGCTCTTGAAGACGGAGAAGTCGATGCTGAACAGGCCGGGGCCGCCGACATTGAGGAACCGGCTGGTGTCGCCAAACGTAAGTTCGGGCGCCACGCTGAATGCCGCAGGGTTCAGCCAGTCGCCGAGGCGCGAATCGATTGAACCGGAGGTCGCCGCGGAAACGGCGCCGGTGGCATTGGGACGCTGATAACTGGCGCCGATCAGGCTGTTCGAGTTCGACTGCGTCACCTGCAGCGGGAATCCGCTTTGGATGATGCCGAACGTATTCAGCGACCATCCGCCCACTGCGTAGTTCAGCCAGTTGTTGCCAGTCAGGTACTTCTTACCCTTGCCGAACGGCAGCTCGTAAGTGGCCGACATCGTGAAACGGTCCGGCACGTTCTGCGTGGAAAGACTCCACTCACCGGCCAGATTATAGGCGTTCTGCGGGCCGGCGACCTGGACGATATTGCTGGCGCCTGCCGAACTCGCCCCGGTGATGTCGTCCTTGCTGCGCGACCAGGTGTAAGACGCGAGAATACTCAGGCCGTTCGAGAAGCGGCGCTCGGCCCTGAAGTAGAAGGAATAGTAGAGAGCCGCGGCCGTGCTCGCGTTCGACACCGATACCGAAGTGTATTGAGGAAACGGCAGCAGCAACTGGGCCTGGCTCACCTTGGCTGTGGCGAGAGTGCCCACGCCGCCGTTGCCATATAGCGGGTTGGCGACGGACTGCGAGAGAGCGGACACGCCCATCGGGTAGTACGAGGGGTTCAATTGGTCGATGTTGACTCCGCTCTGCAGCAAGTGATCGCTGTGGGAATCCAAAGTGCCGACGCTGATCACAAAACCGAGCGGGACCTGCCTCTGAATTTCCAGCGAGTAATGCTGCGAGTAGCCGGCGGAAGTGGCGCTGGGAGAGAAAACGGTGATCGCCTGCCCGACTCCCGACGTGAGGCCCAGCGTGTTCCCGGTGGGTTGCAGCAGGCCGTTCGGATAGGGATTGGAAAGAGAAATCGCGGGCGTATAGTTACCGTTGGTCGAAGCGTTGATGGAAGTGGTCTGCGAATAACCGATGGCGTTCTGGGCGCTGAAGAAGGTAGGAACCCAGTAGATACCGTAGCCGGCGCGAATGACTGTCTTACTGTCGAGCGCATATGCGAGGCCGATGCGCGGACCGGGCTTGACGGACTGAGGACTTCCGGTTTGCGTGGGATTTCCGCCGACTCCCGCGTATTCCACGCCGCCCACGATCGGAAAGCCCGGCTGCGAGAGAGGGCTCGTAACTGTGGGATTAAACCCGGTAATGATGCGGTTGTGCTCTTCCTGAACACCCGACTCGAATTCGAAGCGAATCCCGAGGTTCAGAGTCAGTTTGGACGTCACGCGGAAATCGTCCTGGACGAACCCTCCGTAGTAGCGGATGAAATCGTTGAAGTTACCCACAACGGCCTGCGATCCACTGGTCGGATAGCCGAGCAACAGCGCGGCGAGACTGCTGCCCGAGAGGCCGTTCGAAACCGTCGGGCTCGCCTGCGTGAACACACTCGAGAATGTGAAGCTCGAGGGGCCGGCGGCGGGCACGCCGTCGTCATGCACCGTGCGGAAATCGAAACCAGCCTTGACCGTATGCCTGCCAAGGAATTTGGATGCGGTCACATTGAAACTGCGCGAATAATATACGTCCTGGGAGGCGGTGCCGCCGCCGTAGCTCGAATAGTCGCTCATGGTAATGGCGGGAAACGCCGGGTTCGCGGTGGCGGCGATCAGCGAGGCCGGCAACCCCAGCGACGCCAGGTTGAAGCCGGCGCTTTCCACGGTGCTTCTGCTATAAAAACGATTGAATCCCCAGCGGGCCGTAATCACCGTGGTCGAGTCAGGCGTTATTGTGGCATTGGCCGCGGTGGCATCGATTTTCCGATCGCAGCAAAAGCCCTGGTCCGGCGTTCCCGCGTTGGGAAATATGTCTTCGGGATAATCGACCTCGAAAGTCTTCTGGTGAATGTAGGACACTGACCCGCGGAACCAGTTGTTGAACAGGTGGTCCACCTTGAACAGTCTCTGATCGCCGCGGTTAGGATAGCTGCCGGTGAACTCGTAATTCGGCTGCGCATAGTAAGCGGCGGAGGCGGTGGGATAGTAAGATGCCAGCGCCTGACCCACGGGATTCTGCACGCTCAGCGGAATAATATTGCCAGGAAAGGGAGTCCGCGCCCCAGTAGTGAGGTTGGTACTCAGCGGATTATAAATGGTCTGCAATTGACCGTTCTTGTTGAACGTCTGCGAGAAATTCCCTTGCGCTTCGAGTGGCGTGGGCACGGACAGAGTGGTGGTGGAACCGTCCGTCTCGCGATAGGCTTCGACGCTCGCGAAGAAGAACGTTTTGTTGCGGCCGTTATACAACTTCGGGAGGACGATGGGACCGCCGAGAGAAAAAGCAAAATCCTTGAAAGGCGAATTGGGCCTTGCCTGACCGGATTTGTTGGCGAAGAAGTTGTTGGCCAGCCAATCCGTCTCTCTAAGGTGGCCGACGGCGCTTCCGTGCAGTTCGTTGGTGCCGGACTTGATGGATGTATTGAACGTTCCGCCGCCGGTGCGGCTGACTTCGGCATCGTAATCGCTGGTTTGCAGATTCAGTTCCTGAACAGCCTCGGGCGAAGGAACAATCACCGCGCGGTTGTTGGAATCCGTGATCGAGATACCATCCACCGTGTAGTTGTTGGTTCGCAGCGGGCCGCCGGCGATGGATACCTGTGAATTGCCGTTCTGGTCCTGCATCCGGTGAAATTCGGGATTGGCGGCATATACGACGCCCTGCGCCAACTCGCCCTCGAAGAATGGATTGCGCCCCAGCAGCGGCAGGTCCGTTATCTGCTGGTTTTCGATCACCTGACCGGTCGAGGCGTCGGCGGTTTCAAGCGCGGGAGCTTCGGACGTTACGTTGACCGACTCCGAGACCTGGCCGATCTGGAGCGAGAGATCCAGCGTGGAGTTGATCTGGGTCAGGACGACTACGCCTTTTTGCTCCAGCTTTTTGAAGCCGGCCGCCTCGACCGTTACGGTGTAGGTAGCTGGAGTCAGGGCGGCGAAATCGTATTCGCCATTGGCGTCGGTGACGGTGGTTCGCGGAACTAAAGTCGCTTCGTCGGTGAGCGTCAGTTTCGCGCTGGGGGTTCCGGCTCCATTTGGATCCAGCACGCGGCCGCGCAGCGACCCCTGGAACGATTGCGCGTGTGCCGTACTGGAAAGCATAAACGCGGAAAACAGAATAGTGGAAAGAACGAGCTTCATGTAAGTCTCCTTTGACTTGTGGAGCTCGCGAACCTGGCGAGAGAACTCCTGTGTTTTGAAAATGTGCTACTGGCCCTGACCGTCGCCGGGACCGCCATCGCCCTGCGATCCGCCGTAGACGCTGCGGCCGTCGGAGAACGTAACGCGGCGGGCGTCGATCAGATTCGAGCCGTCCTTGGCGCGATAGCCGTCGACGATCAGGGTGTCGCCGAGTTTCAGATCGTTCTTCTTCATGCCGCGCCGCGAGAGCGCACCGGGCGAACCGGCCTCGCAGCCCCAGTTGACGATCTTTCCGTGTTCGTCTTTCACATCCAGAAAGAAGTAGGTGTGAGGGTTCGACCAATCTACTTTGGTGAGAACACCGGTCAGGCGGATGACAGCATGGCCGTCAAACTCCGCCGCAAATGAGTGATGGGCGCTGACAGGGATAGCGGCGATCGAGCCCGCCAGCAGGATTCCGCAAGCGATTTTAGAAAATCTCATATCTCTACTGACTTTATAGACATTTTGGGTTGACGTCAAGAAAAAATCACCCTATACTCGATCTACATGAGGGCATATTGGATTTCTGTGGCGGTGTTGGCGATGCTCCCGCTGGGGGCATTTGGGCAGCATCCGGATTTGAACGGCTACTGGAGGGGTACGCGCGACACCAAACCGGTGGGCAACATAGCCAAGGATCTTCCGGGCCTGAAGTTGCCTCTGACTCCGGCCGGCGAGGAGGCGTGGAAGCATAATGTCACGGCCACCATCGATCCCGAGAGTCTATGCATTCCGGGCGGCATTCCACGCCACAACGCCAGCGGATTAGGCTTCCAGATTCTCGCTACCGATAAGTGGGTGGCGTTCCTCTACGCCTATAGCTATTACCGGTTGATTCCGGTGGACGGGCGCGGGCACACGGAGGATCCGGACCCAACCTTTTTTGGGGAGGAAGTGGGCAAGTGGGACGGAGACGCGCTGGTGATCGATTCCATCGCTTTCAAGGACAAGCAGGTATGGGCGGACGAGAATGGCAGCCCGCATAGCGACGCCTTGCACGTAGTGGAGCGCTGGACGCGGCCCGATGCGACCCACATTCACGTCGAAACACTGATCGAGGATCGGAAGTTTTATACCAAGCCATTCACCTACAGTCGGACTTGGGTCGCGGGTACGACCGAGAGAGACCAGTTGCACGAATTTGCTTGCAGCGAGAACAACATCGACAAGGATCATCTGGGCTTCGGGCCGGGCCCGATCCGGCCGGACGGCACCCGCGGATATCTCGATCCCACGCCGCTTCCGCCGCCGCCCACCGTTACGCACAAGTAGCATGGGCAGGCGGAATATAAGATCCTACTAGACTGGTAGACTTTTAATGAACAGATTATGTATTCTGTCGATAGACATAATGGATATTAAGACCATCGCGGCGTTTGTCTGCCTCTCGTCTGTGGCGTGGGGCCAGGGTTCCGGTGCTTCTCTCGTGGTCAAGAACCAGGGATTCCTGCCCTTCGCCGATGCGCCCATCAATTACCGTTCGGAGGACCTGAACGACCCGGTCGCGAAGCTGCAGAAACGTCTCGACCGGGGCGATGTCAGGCTCGAATATGAGCCCGTGCACGGCTACCTGCGGTCGGTCCTTCGCGCGCTCAACGTGTCGCCCACCTCGCAGACGCTGGTGTTTTCGAAGACCAGCTTTCAATATCCAAAGATCGAGCCCGAACATCCGCGCGCTCTCTATTACAACGACGACGTTTATGTGGGCCAGGTGCACGACGGCAAGTCGCTCGAGTTCGTGTCCTTCGACCCCATGCAGGGGGCCATCTTTTACGTGATGGACGAACACAAGGTGGCGCGCCCCAGATTCGAACGCGCCGAGCTCGATTGCATACAGTGCCATGTGGCGGCTTCGACGCGCGGCGTTCCGGGCGTGATGCTGCGGTCCGTCTTCACCACCCCTCTCGGCACCCAGGCCCCGAAGACGCCCGCATACATCACGGGGCAGGAAAGCGATCTGAAGGACCGATGGGGCGGCTGGTACGTTACGGGCAAACCCGGCAGGCTGGTTCACCTGGGCAATGCGCTGCTTCCCGACGGCGCAACCGCCGAGCAGTTTTCGAACGGCGCCGGACCGAATCCGCCGGATCTGACGGGTCGGCTCGACACCAGCGCGTATCTCACCGGATACAGCGACATCGTGGCGCATCTGGTGCTGGCTCATCAGACGCAGATGCACAACCTGATCACCCTGACCAATTACCAGACCCGTTTGGCGTTGTATGCGGAAGACGCGCGCAACAAGAAGGCGGGGCTGCCGGCGGGAACCATTTCGGACGCCGCCCGCAGGCAGTTCGAGCGCCCGGCCGAGCAGTTGGTGAGATACCTTCTTTTCACCAATGAAGCCCCGCTGAAAGAACCGGTGGCAGGCACGGCCGGTTTTGCCGAACAGTTCGCGGCGCGCGGTCCTCGCGACCCACAAGGGCGGTCCCTGCGCGATTTCGATCTGCGCACCAGAATCTTCAGGTATCCGTGCAGTTACCTGATCTACTCGGAGGCGTTCGACGCCATTCCGGAGCCGGCCAAAGGCTATATCCATCGCCGGCTGTATGAGGTCCTGAGCGGTCGCGATCAAAGCCCCGAATTCGCGACTCTGTCGAGCGAGGACCGGCGGGCGATTCTTGAAATCCTGATGGCCACCAAGCCCGGCTTTCGTGAAGGGGCGTCAACCGTAGTTACAGAAAGGAAAACGAACACACAATGAGAAGTCTTTCAGTGAGTCTGACTGTTGTCGCCGTCGCGTTCGGTATCGGCGCTGCCGCTGCCGCCCCACAGACTGAAAATCTGGATGGGCGCTGGTCGGCAACGGTGGTGCAGGGCGGCGTCACAATTCCGTTCCGCCTCGATATCTCGAGCGACGGCGGCAACTTTACCGGCACGCTCTACAACGGCGAAGAGAAGGAAATCACCACCAGCGCCAGCTTTCAGAGTGGCAAGCTGGAATTGGTATTTGACCACTATCTGACGACCATCACCGGGACTGTGAAGAACGGTGAACTGGATGGCCAGGTCATTAATACAAGGCGTGTCGGCGCGGCCGCGACGGCTCTTCCCGGTGCGGACGAGAGTGTCGCCAATCGGCGCGCGGGCGTGGGTGGAGGCAGTCCGTTCCACGCCACACGTTACGTTGCACCCACGGCGGAAGCGGTGGCCAACGTTCCCTCGATTGACGGCGTGTGGGAAATCCCGCACGAATCTCCCAAGGGAGAGAAAGCCTGGCGCCTGATCGTAACCCAGCATGGGGCTGACATCACCACCACGGTGCTGCGTGTCGACGGCGACACGGGCGCACTCACCGGAAGCTGGCAGGGCGGTAAGTTCGTCGCCAGCCATTTCGATGCCGCTCGTCCCGGTCTGATCGAACTCAAGCCGCAGGCGGATGGAACGCTGGAGGTGAATCTGAATGCCGGCCAACGCACCGGTGTGCTGACCGCGTATCGTCCGGAAGTGGCGCGCGCTAAGGGGCTGCCGGAGCCGGCCAATTACATGACGCACACCTCGGTGAGAGATCCCAACGAAGTATTCACCTACAGCTTCCCCGACATTCACGGCAAGGTGCTGTCGAACGACGATCCGAAGTTCAAAGGTAAGGTGGTGCTCGCCATCGTTACCGGCACGTGGTGCCCGAACTGCCACGACGAAGCGCGCTATCTGGTGGAACTCTACAACAAGTATCACGACCAGGGGCTGGAGATTGTGGCTCTCGATTTCGAAGAACCCGATCAGCAGGTGTCTTTGAAGCGCGTCAACGCGTTTATCAAGGAGTATAAGATCCCATACACGTATCTGATCGCCGGCGAACCCGCCGATATGTGGGACAAAGTGCCGCAGGCGGTGAACCTGAACACCTGGCCGGCGACCTTGTTCATCGGCCGCGACGGCAAAGTGAAGGCTACGCATGCCGGGTTTGCCTCGCCAGCCAGCGGTGAGTTCAACGCGCAACTCAAGGCGGAGTTCACGTCGAATATCGAACGCCTGTTGAAGGAGAAAGGGACCGGCGAAGCGATCGCCGCCCGGTAGGTCCGATACCGCGTGGGGCAGGCGGTTTGGGTCGAGCCTGCTCCACATTCCTGGATTAAAACCAAATGACACATCGATTGGCAACGTGTTTTCTGTTCTCATCCACGGTGTTTGCCCAGCAGGCGAATGTGGTTCACCTGACGCCGCCCAACACGGTGAAGGCGGTCGCCGGCACAACCGTCAAAGCGGCCATCTCGGTGCAGGTAGACGAAGGCTTCCACGTGAACAGCAATACACCCGCGGACCCATACCTGATTCCGTTGAAGCTGACGTGGAGCCCCGGCGCGCTGGAAAGCACTGCCATCACGTTCCCCAAGCCGGAACGGGAAAAATACGGATTTTCCGCCAAACCTGTTTCCGTCTTTACAGGCAGCTTCGATATCCTAACGCGCTTCAAAGTGGCGGCTGACGCCAGTCCCGGATCCGCGACGATCGCCGGCAAGCTGCATTACCAGGCCTGCAACAACAAGGAGTGCCTGACTCCGAAAACGGTCGAGGTGACTCTACCGGTTGAAATTGTGAAGCCGTCCGAGCCGAGCCGCGGTTATTGGAGGGATCCGCGCACGCGCCTTAGCTGGGCTGTCGCCGACAACGGCTCGGGCGTCACCCAGGCGCAAGCGGCATACTATTGCCGGAATCTGATGCTGGGCGGCTATCGCGACTGGACGCTGCCTTCGATCGACGACCTTCACCAGCTCTTTGGCGGCGCCGCCAATCAGAGCGGCTATCACATCGCCGCGCCCATCAAGCTGACTGGCTGGGAATGGAGCGCCTCCGCCGGAAAGGATCCCGGCGAGCAATGGGCTCTCGATTTCGGCGATGGCGGGCGGGCCTCCGTAGTTGCCGGCGATTCCGGACTGAACCGCGCCCTGTGTGTTCGCGGTAAATAACAATTCTCTTTTAATGGAGCCAACATCTATGCCATACGAACTGCAATCCGCCGAGCAAAGATACTACATTCGCCTGAACGGCACAGCAGCCCACGCGGCCAGCAGGGAAATGGATCTGCTTCTTGGCCAACTCGTTACGCGAGGCGGGGCCGACGGCGCGGTATTGTACCGATTCGATGTCGTCGCCGAGGAACTGCACGCCGTGGCTATCCAGGCGCGAGTCTCTCCGAAGATTCCCGAACTCGGCGTGACCCTCAGTGCCGGGGCGACCGCGTGGCTTAAGAAGAGCACTGAAACGCTGCAGGTTTCCCCAGCGGTCGACATCCCGTTCGAGAACCTGCCGGAGGTGTTTCAATATGGCTATCAGCGCCTGCTGCTGTTTCCTGTCCGCGCCGAATACGATCTGCTGGGATTTCTGACGCTGGGTCGCAGAAGCGGGAATTTGTTCGACCGGCAGGCGGTTGAAGCCGCCGCGCCTGTTGCCAGCATCGTGGCGGCGCTGCTCGAGCGGGATGCGCTGCAAAACGCGATGAAGGAACGCAAGCTGGTGGAGCGGGCCAAGGGACTGCTGCAGAAAAAGGAGCGTATCTCGGAGGAGAACGCGTATCTTCTTCTGAGAAAGGTCAGCCGCTACCGGCGAATTCCGATGGCCGAAGTGGCGCGGGAGATTATTCAGAACAACGCCATCCGGAGCACTCCGCTGCGCAAGACGGCGTGAGAGCGGGCTTGGGCCGGAAGGGGGCTCCCGTAAATATGGGATACTGGCGTCATGAAGACCACGCTGGAGATTCCGGACCTGACTTTCCGGAGAGCCAAGGCTACCGCCGGTGCGTTGGGAATTCCATTGCGGGAGTACGTTACCCAGGCTGTCGAAGAAAAGCTCTCGCTGAGCCGTAAACGTTCGGACAGGCCCTGGATGGAATGCGCGGGCGAACTGGCCCATCTCCACAAAGAGACGACGCGGATACAGAGGATCATCGACGAGGAGTTCGAACAAATCGAACCTGAGGACCGCATTTGATTCTGGACACCAATGCGTTGTCCGCGTACCTTGACAGAACGCCGGGAGCGGTCGATATCGTGTCCGAGGCGGGTGAACTTGCAATTCCCGTGATTGTGGCCGGGGAGTTCGCCTTCGGAATAGCGCAATCCCGCCACCGCGAGGCCTACGAAAGGTCGCTGCAGCGGATGCTGGACCGGTGCACGGTGCTTGATATCGGAATCGAGACCGCGCGGCACTACGCAGCCATCCGGCTGGAACTGAAAAGTGCGGGCAAACCGATTCCGGGCAACGACGTCTGGATCGCCGCGCTCTGCCGGCAGCATGCAATGCCTGTCATGAGCCGGGACGCCCATTTCGATTTCGTCGGCGGTCTGCGCCGGCTGAGTTGGTAGCGATCCGCCACCAGCAGAAAGAACGGCGTTTCGAATCCACGAAAGGAAGCGGCAAAAATCCGCCGCCACCAAACAAGAACCAACCGGATTCGGGCTCCCCGGCAGGTCGCAGATTGCCAGAGCTCTATAATCTTGCCAGCAATCTTAGGTGAGTCTCGCCATAACGCTGTCACCTCGCGGACCAAGACGACTTGAACCTTCGCGGGTACCCATTCTGCGACGTCGTCGAGGTACTCAAGAAATGCGCTCGCATTCGGTGCGTACTCCTCATCGCCATACCACTCCTCAGGTTTTTTGAACGCAATCGCGACTGCCATCAAGAGTTCCTGCAGCGAATTTACTGCGGCACCCATGATCTCGAAAACGGCACAATCTTCGGTGGCTAATTCACGAACCGTGAGATCCACCTCGCTTGCTTCCCGGAAGTATACCGAGGGCGCGGCGCAGGCGCCGTCAAGTCCAAATACAGTTGGCTTCGCACTGTTTCGCCATACTACTTTCCCCTGCAGCCAAATCGGGCTCTGCTACCGGATTGGCGGAGTGGCGCGAAGACCAGGCTCCAGGTCTGTCACAGCGACTGGAGGTCGGCGAGCATGGTGGGGATCAACTCGCAGACGGTCGGGTGAATGTGCACGGCGCGCTGCAATACCGTGTAAGGCGCGCGCGCATACATCAGGTCGAGGATGCAGTGGATTGCCTCGTCGCCGCCGGTGCCGAGAATGTTGGCGCCGAGGATCTCTTTCGAATCCCGGTCAACCAGTATTTTCATGAAACCCTGGGTCTCGCCTTTTTCGATGGCTCTGCCGACGCGCGTCATGGGACGTTTCGCCATCAGCACATGCCGCCCGGATTGGCGCGCCTGGGCTTCGGTCATTCCGACGCGACCGAGAGGCGGGTCCACATACAGGTTGTAGGCCGGAATCCGGTCCGTAACGCGGCGTGTGCCGCCATCGAGAAGGTTCGCCGCCACAATCTCGTAATCGTTGTACGAAGTATGCGTGAATCCACCGCGACCGTTGCAATCGCCCAGCGCCCAGATGCCGGGAACGTTGGTTCGAAGCTCGTCGTCGACCGTGATATGGCCACGGGAATCGCGCACCACGCCGGCCTTCTCGAGTCCCAAGTCATCGGTATTCAGGGTTCGGCCCATCGCCAGCAAGAGGTGCGATCCGGTGACTTCGGGGTCGCCTTCGGTACAATCCGCTCTTGCGGTTATTCCGCTTTCCCTCCGCGACAGTGCAATGCAGTTTGCATTCAGGCGCAACCTAATGCCCTCCCGTTCGAGGATGTCCTGCACGGCCGACGATACGTCCTCATCCTCATGGTCGATCAGGCGCGATGCTTTCTCGACGATGGTGACCTCGCTGCCGAAGCGCCGGAAAATCTGGCCGAACTCGAGGCCCACATATCCGCCGCCGACGATTACAAGATGCGCCGGGAGTTTGTCGAGGTCGAGTAAGGTGGAGTTGGTCAGGTATGGTGTGTCGGCGACGCCGGCGAGCGGCGGTATGTTTGCCCGCCCGCCGACATTGATGAAGATTCGAGGCGCGGTCAGCAGGTGGTCGGCGACACGAACTTCGGTGGGCGATTCGAATTGTGCGTGTCCCTGATAGACCGTGCAGTTCTGCGTTCCCCTGAGCCACTGCTCCACGCCGGTACTGGACTTACCTGAGATCTCGTCCTTGCGCGCCTTTACGCGCTTCATATCCACGGTGACGGGCCCTTCGAGTTGAACGCCGAATTCGGAGGCGCGCCGCGCCATCTGCGCTGCATAGGCCGAAGCCACCAGGGTTTTTGTCGGAATGCAGCCTGTATTCACGCACGTTCCGCCAAATCGGTTGCGCTCAACGATGGCGACACGCTGCCCGGCGCCGGCCAGGCGAACCGCGAGGGGCGGCCCGGCCTGGCCGGTACCGATGACAATGGCATCGTAAGTTTCTTTCATCCGCTCTCCTCCAACACTTCGCCAAATGGGTTCTCAATCCATTGTGATGCCGAAGGTTCTGTGAGGTGGCAACTAATTGCCGGCCGGCGGTTGGCTCATTTGTGCGGCGTACCACTTTGGCCGGAAGCAAACAAAACGTGGTTAATGGGCGCGGAGCGAGTGGCCAACGTTGTTTTCCCGGAAGAGCGCTTTATACGAAGATGTCGATCGGCACATGAAAATACTCTGCCAGCCGTTTTGCCTGGGTCTTGCTGATGGACCGTCGACCACTCAGCACTTCAGTGGTCGCGAGCGCGAGCAGCCTTTCCGCAATCCGCGCGCTCGTCTCCGTGCGAACCGGCCGAGGGAGAGATTTCGCCAACAATTCGGCGTATACCGGATCCCTGATCTCGGTGGTCGTGCTCATTGCTTCCAGTTTCGCTTGCTGTATTATGCGCCCTTCCGCAGTCTGCGAAGGCGGTATTATGAGAACGGCCATGGGTGCAGCAAACAACATTTCACTTCCTGAGCCGTTGCTGGCGGAAATTCAGAGCGCGGCGCAGGCGGAACACCGTAGCGTCGATGAAGTGCTCACCGATGCCGTGAAGCGGTATGTCGAAGAACGTTCGTGGACGAAGCTTCTGGACTACGGCGCGGACCGGGCCAGGGCTCTCGGCGTCAAAGAGTCCGATATCGACCGGCTTATAGCAGAGTCCCGATCTGAGCAACGCAGCCATTGAGCCTGGCCGGCAGGTGATCAGCGCCACGCTCGATACCAGCGTCTATATCCGGGCGCTGCATTTTGGCGGTTCAGCGACGGTAATCATCGGCCATGCCCGAGCCGGCAGCATTCGCATCGACATTTCGGACGCGATAGTGACCGAGACGAATCGCGTGCTGCGCGATAAGTTCCATTGGGACGGGTATATGCTTCAGGATGCACGAGAAAAGCTGCTCGCACTTTGTAATCGCGTCTCCCCGACCGAAACCCTGCACGTCATTAAGGAGGACCCCGACGACGACCGCGTCCTCGAATGCGCTGCGGCCGCCAAATCGGACTTCATAGTCAGCGAGGACAAGGATCTGCTCCGATTGAGGCAATTCGGCAATGCCCGGATCGTGTCCGTTCGGGATTTCATCAATCTGGCGGTGACGCCGGGTAAGGCGCCCTAATCTGGAGCGCTAACGCTGGCTCAAACCACCGTCGACGGCGACTAACTGCCCTGTAATAAACTTGCTGCTCTTTAGAAAAAACAAAACCGCCGAGGCTACCTCTTCGCCCGTCCCCGCCCGTCCCGCCGGCGTCTTTTCGATGAACCGTTCAATCCTTGCATCGGTAACCCCGAATGGGATTACGCCCGGCGCTACTGTATTCACGGCGATCTTCGGAGCCCACGCCTTGGCCAGCGCGCGGGTCAACATCACCACCCCGGCCTTCGAAGCGCAGTAGTGAGCATGCTCGGCCCAGGGCTTCAATGCGCCCAGCGAACTGATGTTAACGATATGCCCGCCATCGCCCGCCAGCATGATCTTTGCCGCCGCCTGGCTCGCGAAAAACACCGATTTCAGGTTCACGGAGTGGATGAAATCCCAATCGGCTTCTTCAATCGCCAGGGGATCGAATTTGGTGAAGCGCGCGGCGTTGTTCACCAGACCATCGAGTCTTCCGAAGTGCGCGGCGACGGCTTGCACGATGGCTCTGGTTTCCTCAACGCTTTCGAGATTCGCCTTGAACAGGGGCGCCGAGCCGCATTCCTCGGCTGTGGCGCGCGCCTGCGCTTCGGATCCGTTGTAGTGGATCGCCACCCTTGCGCCCTCCGCGGCTAGTGACAGGGCGACTGATCGCCCTATGCGCTTCGCTGCTCCGGTTACTAAGATGACTTTGCCTTCGATGCTCATGAATAATTCCAAAGGCCATTGCCAATCGGCCGGACCCGGAGGGTACCCCTGCCAACCTGCCCCACCTTCAGGCTTGAACGGGTGGCTCCGATTTCACTTCCGCTTCCTCATCTTCGGATACTTCGAGCCGCGGCGGCTCCGGCAGACGTCCGCTCCAGTTCGCCCAGGTCCAAAAGATCGCCGTCGTGGAACTGATTCCGCCCGCCCACGCGCCGATGGTTCGCGGACTGAACACGGTGGATGCCGCGCCCGCCGCCATCATCGACAACATCATGGTCGACCATGTTAACGATTCCAGCGTAGCGAATACACGTCCGCGATAGCGATCCTCCACGTGGCGCAGCAGTTGCGAAAAATTCAGCACCGAGCTCACTGCTACCGCCGCGCGCGATAAAGCGATAAACACGCACGCCCAGGCGATGGTGGGCATCTGGCTGAACAGCACATACGCGCCGCCATGCAGCAGATACACGATCGCAATGGTGCGCTTGTATTGCACGAAGGTGATGCGCTTGCCCATCCAGTAACCGATCGAGCCTCCGATGAGGAGTCCCACGCCCGCCGAGCCCCAGATGATCCCGATGCCCATCGGTCCGGCATTGAATACTCGTTCGCCGAACAGGCTGAAGAGGATTTGCGCCGCGCCGCCGCCGCTGGCCCAGCCCACGCTGATGAGCGCAACTCCGGCGACCAACGGGGTGGCGCGCATATATTGCAGGCCCTCGCGATATTGCACCACGCCGGTTTTTTCCTGCTTGCGCTCGGCGCCTGCCGCGATGAATCCTCCGGCGCGCCGCAATTGCGAAATGCACAGCGCAGAGATCACGAAGGAAAGCGCGTTGAACGCGAAGGCATTGCGGTAACCGTACTTCACGCCCACCGCGCCCAGGAAAGCGCCGATGGTCAGGCTGGCCCATGACGTAGTCTGCGTCATGGTGTTGGCGACATGCAGCTCTTCCGGGGTCGCGATGCTGGGAAGAATCGAAGATCTGCCGCTGGTGAAAAACGGCGACGCGAACATCAGCATGGCGCTGAGAACGAACAGCAGCCAGTCCTGCCGGTACGTCAGGCAGAGGATGAAACCCAGCGCGATCACCGCGCGCACCAGATCGCTGGCAATCATCACGCGCTTGCGATTCATGCGATCGAGGAGAACGCCGGCGATCGGTCCGGCAATCAGCATCGGCACCGCGCGCGAAAGGAAAACGCCGGTGACCACTAGTCCCGCATGCGGATGATCCATGGCCAGCCCCATCACCGCGATGTTGTTGAAGTGGTCGCCCACTTCGCTGACCACCTGGCCCGTCCATGTGAAGCGATAATTCCGATTGGTGCGCAGCAGCCGCGTGAAGGCGCTCATCCGAAGCGCTCCGTCACATACACGCCGGCGAAGATGATTCCACCCGCGGCCACCAGGGGCCCAGTGAGCTCCTCGCCCAGAATTGCCATTGCCATTATGATGGCGAACACTGGCTGCAGGTATTGAAACGCCGCGATGCGGGATGCGGATATGCGGGCCAGCGCATAGTAATAGATCAGGTAGCCGACGATGGACGAAAATACCGCCATATAAATAACGCCCGCCCACGCGGCGGCGGAGACTGCGCTGTAGTTGAATCCACGGCTGGAGATCCATAACGCGGGGATCAGCAGAAGCGCGCCCACTCCGTAGCCCATGAAGGCAATGCGGATGCCGCCCGATTTCGGCTTCCAACGCTTCCCGAACGCCGTCATACCCGCCAGCGCGAGGGCGCACAACAGGACCAGAAAATCGCCTGCCAGAGTGGGTCCGTTGGCTGAAACGCCGGGACGAAAGATCTGCAGCATGGCGAGCCCGGCCATGGCGATAGCCATACCGCCCACCTTCGGCCACGTGATGCGCTCTATGCCCAGTATGCGCGCCATCAGCAGCACCCACAGCGGCGTGGTCCCCATAATCATGGATGAGTGAACGACGGTGGTGCGGGCGACGCCGATGGTCCAGAAGAACTGGTTCAACGTCGTCCCCAGCACGCCCATTATGAAAACGATGCGCACTTCTTGCCAGGTCCACCGCGGTTCTGCCTTGCGCGATTGAAACCAGTAGATCGGGATTATGAGCGCCGCCGAAATTATGGTGCGCCAACACATGGTGAGTAAAGGAGGCAGTTCGCGGAACACAATCTTCGCCGCGATATAGTTACCCGACCAGCACAACAGCATCACTGTGATGAGGGCGTACAATATGACGTGCGGATTCAAGCGTCGAGCATCTCCGTGCGCACGGTAATGTGCTGCATGAAGTCGCGATCGAGCTCGTAGCCGAAGCCCGGAGCATCCCTCGTGACGATGGTGCCGTGTGCGGTGACTTCCACTTCCGGCGCGATGATATCGCGTTCCCAGTAACGGCGGCTGGCCGAGACATCGCCCGGCAGGGTGAAATTCGGCAGGGTGGCCAGCGCGATATTGTGGGCGCGCCCGATGCCGGCCTCGAGCATGCCGCCGCACCATACGGGAATGCCGCCGGCTTCGCAAACGTCGTGCAGGCGCCGGGCTTCGGCAAATCCACCGACTCGCCCCAGCTTGATGTTAACGATGCGCCCGGCTTTCAGGCGAATGGCCTGCGCGGCGTGGTGCGCGGAGCGAATCGACTCATCGAGACAGATCGGCGTTTCGAGCTGCGGCTGCAGAACGGCGTGGTCGATGATGTCGTCGTGCGCAAGAGGCTGCTCGATCATCATCAGGTAGAACTCGTCGAGTTGTTTTAGTTTCGCGGCATCGGCCAGCGTGTAGGCCGAGTTGGCATCCGCCATCAAGCGGATCGCCGGGAAGCGCTCGCGAATGCGCCGGATGACATCGACGTCCCAACCCGGCTTGATCTTCATCTTGATCCGTTGATACCCGGCGGCGAGTTCCACTTCGATTTTGCCGATCAGTTGTTCGACGGAATCCTGGATACCGATCGATACGCCGCAGGAGATTTCGCTCCTCGCGCCGCCGCCGATTTCGCGCCACAAAGGATTGCCATTGCGCCGCGCCTGCAGGTCCCATACGGCCGCCTCCACTCCACCGCGCGCCATATTGTGTCCGCGAATATGGCGGGTCAATGGGTCGACATCGGAGGCCGACGCGAGTTCACGCCCCAGCAGCCGCGGCGCCACATAATCGCGTGCAATCGGCCAGGCGGATTCCGTCCACTCCTCGTTGTAAAAGGGATTCTCGCCCGCCGTGATTTCGCCCCATCCGGAAAGCCCTTCGCTCAACACTTCGACGATTATGATGTGGCGTTCGTAAGTGCGGCTGAAACTGGTCTCGAAGAAATGCACCAAGGGCATTTTCAATTGGCGAAGAACGATGCGCTCGATTTTCATTGCGGCCACTCCGCCAGCAGGTACACGCCAGAGCCGGCGGCGCGCTCCACGCCAACCACCGCCAGCCCGCGAGCGAAGGCGCGCTCAAAGCGATTGGCGATCTCGGCCTGCACCGCGCGGACTCCGTTCAGATCGTCGCGGCGGATTTCCGGCACCTCAATCCGTTCGAGAATCGCCGGCCTGGCGCAGGACTTGCCATTGACAATATTCACCACGCGCGAGGAATCGACCCACCACTCCGCAATACAGCGATCCGTCGGCAGGCCGCCATGCAGATGGCTTGTAGTGGTCCCGTATTGATTGCGGACATAGCGGCGTACGATTGCGCCCAGACGCTCCATATTGAAGTACGCGTTCTTGATTTCGAGAGGATCGAAGGTCCATTCGATGAGATCGATGCCGCGTGCCATGGCGTCTTCGCGCTGGCGCAGCTTCAGGCGGCGCCCGATGCCCATGTCGCGATAGGCGGGCAGGACACCGAGCATGTGGCTGTGCAGATAGGCTTTGCTCACCTTAGAATCGGGCCCCCCCGGCTTCAGGCCCGGAATCGCCAGACAGAACGCGACCATACGCCCGTTGTGATAAGCCCCGAACGCATGTCCGCCTACTTTCGACGCTACTACGAACAGCCTGACAGGCAGCAGTTCTATTTCGTCGAATCCCCAGATGGTTTTCTGCAATTCCACAGCTTCGCGAAACTGCTGTTGCTCCGTCAGAGGCTGGATCTCTATGTCTGTTTCGCCTCTTGCCACAAAGCCTCCAACTCTTCGATGGACGTGCCCGAGACCTGCTTGCCCTGTTGCCCCAGGCGCCGCTCGATGTGTGCGAAGCGCTGCCTGAATTTCGCGCTGGTGCGGCGCAGCGCCTGCTCGGGATCCACTTTCACGGAGCGCGCCAGGTTCACGATCACGAAGAGCAGATCGCCCAATTCATCTTCCAGCCGATCCTGCGATGCGTTCTGCCGCGCGCCTTCGAACTCCACCAATTCTTCCTCGAGTTTGGCGAGCACCTGATCGGCATTGTTCCAGTCAAACCCAACGCCGGCGGCGCGCGACGTAATCTGCTGCGCTTCCACCAGTGCCGGCAACGCACGCGGCACCGTATCGAGAAGGCCTTGCGGCGTGGCGGGTTTGCGCTTGCGTTCTTCGGCCTTGATTTCGTCCCAACGCTTCTTGACGTCGCTGCCTGTTTCCGCCGTCTCGTGGGCGAACACGTGGGGATGGCGCCGGATCAGCTTTTGGTTAATCGCATCGAGCGCATCGCCGATCTCGAAAAGTTTGTCGTCGGCCGCCATCTGCGCGTAAAAGACGGCCTGCAGGATGAAATCTCCCAACTCGTCGCGCAGGTCCTGCCAGTCGCGCCGATCGATGGCGTCGAGCACTTCGTAGGTCTCTTCGAGGGTGTATTTCTTAATCGAATCGAAGGTTTGCTCACGGTCCCACGGGCATCCGCCGGGGGCGCGCAAACGGGCCATGATTTCAACGAGGCGTTGAAATTTCAGACCTGCGGCGCTGGAACCGTCCGGCATCTCTGGATTTGTTTGGGGTAAAACCCAATGTAGCATTGCGGCGGGGTTGTAGACTGGATAAGAAATGAGTGACGCCGTTGAAGATACGCCGCAGGACGCATTCGAAAGTGCCGATTCGCGCCCCGCTCTGCCGCCGCCCGATTTCGATTTTCTGATTTATTCATTGCGGCTGCAGACGGAAATGAGCCTCGGGTTGCTGCCTTTCACCGAGTCGGAAAAGCCGGATTTCGAGCTGGCGTGCCACAATATAGATCTGCTCGCGATGCTGCAGGTCAAGACGCAGGGCAATCTTACGCCGGAGGAAAAGCTGGCTCTGGATAATTCGCTGGCGGAGCTGAGATTTCGTTTTGTGCAGGCCAAAGAAAGCGCTTCGGGCGAGTAAGACATGCCTGCCGGTCATCCTCTACAGGCCGATTGCCATTCGGCCGCAGGTTAGCAACCTACCCCACTTGTCATGAGCTTGAAGATTACGGTGCTTGGTTCCGGGACCAGCTCGGGCGTTCCCACTATCGGCTGCACCTGCGACGTGTGCCATTCGGCCGATCCTCGCGATAACCGACTCCGCCCTTCCATTCTGATCGGCTTCGAGGGACGCAATATTGCCATCGATGCCACGCCGGATTTCCGCACTCAGGTGCTGCGCGCCCATATCGATCGCCTGGACGCCATCGTATTCACCCACGCACACGCCGACCACATCCTGGGGCTCGACGATATCCGTCCCTTCAATTTCCGGCAGAAATCGCCCATCCCAATATATGCTTCGCCGCCGACCTTTGCGGTGATCCGCCGCATCTTCGAATATGTCTTCGACGATCGCGAGCGCAACACATCCGTTCCCAAACTCGAAGTCAACCTGATCGGCGAAGAGCCTTTCGATGTGCAGGGTCTGCGCTTTGAACCGATCCCACTGCTGCATGGCCACGACACCATTTTCGGTTTCCGTTTCGGCAACGCGGCCTATCTGACCGATCACAGCGAGGTGCCGGAATCTTCCCTCGCGAAGCTGCGCGGTCTGGACGTTCTCTTCCTCGATGCGCTGCGCCACAAGCCGCATCCCACGCACTCCACCGTGGCTGCTTCTACCGCCATCGCTCAAATGGTGCAGGCGAAGCGCACGTTTTTCACGCATATCTGCCACGACCTGCCGCACGCAGCGACGCAGGCAGCGCTGCCGCCGGGAATTTTCATGGCCTGGGATGGCCTCGAAATCGAAGTCGACGGGAACGCATGAAAGTCTTCCATTCTCCGGCAGCGGTCCCTGCGGATTTCGGGCCTTCCGTTGTCACTATCGGCAACTTCGACGGGCTCCACATCGGCCATCGCGAAATCATGCGCCGCGTGGTTTCGATTGCCGGCGAACGCGGCCTTACGCCTACCGTCCTCACTTTCGATCCGCACCCGGCCCGTGTGCTCGCGCCCGATCGCGCGCCGAAACTGATCACCACTATCGCGCAGAGATTGCGTCGCTTCGAAGCCGCGGGTATTGAGGCCGTTCTGCTGTTACCGTTCTCGCTCGAGTTCGCTAAACTGACGCCCGAAGAATTCGCCGATCAAGTGCTGGCGAAGACCCTGAAAGCTCGTGTCGTTCTGGTCGGCGACGACTTCCGCTTTGGATATAAACAGTCCGGCAATATTGAGACTCTGCGAACGCTGGGAGAGCGCTTCGGCTTCGAGCTGAGCCCCGTCTCCGCTATTACCGGCCGCTCCGGGCGAATCAGCAGCACCACCATTCGCAATCTTGTTTTGCAGGGCCGCGTCTCCCAGGCCTGCCGCATGATGGGAACTCCTTTTGCCCTGGAAGGCGAAGTTGTCAGCGGACATGGAATCGGCTCGCGCCAGACTGTTCCCACGCTGAATCTCGCGCCCGAGAACGAGCTGTTGCCGAAGAACGGTGTCTATGCCACGCGTACCCGCGACGAGGCTTCGGGACAGCGTTGGCGCTCTGTTACGAACGTGGGTTATCGGCCTACGTTCAATGGCGATTCGCTCACCATCGAAACCTTCTTACTGGGCCCGCCGCCCACCGCGCCGCCCACCCGGATCGAGGTGAATTTTCTTACATTCGTCCGCGAAGAACGCAAGTTCGAAACGCCCGCGCTGCTGAAGGAGCAAATTTTACGGGATGTTAACGCGGTTAATGGATTTCATCGCCGCTTCGAGCGCCTGCGCATGGGATAATCTGAACTTCATCCGGAAGGAGCAAACAATGAGTCTTACCGCAGGCAAGTTGCAACACATGAAGGCGCTGTCGAACAGCGCGGGAGTTATCGCCGCCGCCGCCATGGATCAGCGGGGCAGCCTTAAGAAGTCCATCGCGGCCGCCAAAGGGGTGCCGCAGGAACAGGTTTCGGACCAGATGATGGAAGAGTTCAAGGTTGCGGTTTCGCGCATCCTCACTCCCCATGCCAGCGCGATCCTGCTCGATCCCGAATGGGGCTTGCCCGCCGCTAAGGCGCGCGCCAAGAATGCCGGTCTTTTGCTCGCCTACGAGGAGACTGGTTACGACAACACGCAACCGGGCCGGCTTCCCGACCTTCTTCCGCACCTTTCCGTGAAACGCATCAAGGATTGGGGCGCCGACGCGGTCAAGATTCTCCTCTATTACACCCCCTTCGATCCGTCGGACATCAACGATATCAAGCACGCGTTCATCGAGAGGATCGGCGCCGAGTGCGAATCGTACGATATTCCGTTCTTTCTGGAATTCGTGGGCTATGACGAAAAGGGCGAGAACGAGAAGGCCATCGAGTACGCGAAGAAAAAACCGGCCGTTGTCAAAGGCGCCATGCTGGAGTTTTCCAAGCCGCAATACAAGGTGGATGTGCTGAAGGTTGAAGTGCCTATCAATCCGGCGTTTGTGCAGGGAAGCCGGGCGTTCAAGGGCGGCGATTACGCGTATACTCGCGCACAGGCGCTGGATCTTTTCCGCGAATGCGCTTCGGTGGCGAGCAAGCCGTTCATTTACTTGAGCGCCGGCGTGAGCAATCCGGTCTTCATTGAAAACCTGGAATTCGCCGCCGAGAGCGGGACGGATTATTCGGGCGTGCTTTGCGGACGGGCGACCTGGCTCGATGGCGTGGCGATTTATGGGAAGCAGGGGTTGAAGGCGCTCGAAGACTGGCTGTCGGACGAGGGCGTGCGTAATATTGAAGCCGTCAATGAGGCCATTAAGAGCGCGAAACCCTGGATGCTGAAAGCGGGCGTCGCGGCGGCATAAACCTTAGCGGGTTTGGCCGGTGATTCGGATGTTGCGAAAATCTCCGGTTTCGTCGAATGAGCCCAAACCGACGCGACCCCAGCGCAAGCTAAGATCCACCGCCTCCAGGCTGGGGTTGCGTTTCCCGTTCACCTCTACATAGCAGCGGCCCGATGCGCCGTCGAACACCAGCTTCACCGGAACCCAATCCGGCGTGGTGAACGAAGCGGGCCCGTCGAGCGCGGAAATGCGCACTCGCTCGCCGCCGAACACGTGGAATATGCCGTTGTGTACGTTCTGTTTCTCGGCTGGATCGGACGATAAATGCGCGTAGTTGTAATGCGCATCGTCCTGCCAGGCATAAACGAAAATCAGGCTGCGGCCATTGCGCTTCACTTCGCCCTTAATGGTCACCCTGCTGTACGGTTTGGAAACGAGCAGGGCGAATTTGGTGGGGCGGCGCGGCTGCCCGGGCGGAGGCTCAGCGGAAACTCGCAAACGCAGCACGCCATTCTCAACGGTCCAGTCGGAAGACTGCTGTACGGTCCATTGACGGTCGAAGACGGTAATCGAATCCGCCGCCGGCAAGCTCAACGCGACGCCGGAAACGACGCAGAGCGCGGCGGCGAACGGTTTCATCCGAGCTTACTCACCCCTGGCTACTTGCGTGAGCCGCGTTTCAGATTCTTCAGGCGGGTCTGGCGCATCTTCGCCTTCTTGCGTTTCGGCTTGCTGATGATGAACGTCCCGCTGCCAATGTATTCCGACTTATATAACTTATCTGCTTTAACTTCAGCCAAGTGTGAGACTCCGTTCGGTTGTTAGATCGAACTTCATTGTAGCGCGCCATGGCGTAACAACGCGTGTGGGACCATTTGAAAGTCTGGTGTCGCTGACGATGGCAAGATTTTTCAGGTCCTTGAGATGGCTGGTTGCAGTCGCTTCCGTCGTTACGGCGGTGGCGCAGGAATCCAATCTTCCCACTGCGGCGGAGATTAATTCGGTTCTAAAAGACCTCTCCGAAATCACTGGATTCAAAATACACAAGCAGCTTCCTTTTCAGATGATTACGCGTGATCAGGTAAACCATTTTCTGAAGGACCAGATCCGGGAATCCGTCAAGCCCGCCGAGATTCGCGCCGAAGAAGTGACTCTCAAGAAGTTCGGTTTCGTGCCGCAGGATTTCGATCTGAAGAAGACTACTATCGATTTGCTCACCGAACAGGCCGCGGCCTTTTACGACTTCCATCGCAAGAAGCTTTTCATCTCGGATTGGGCCGCGCAGAATATGCGCGAAGCCGCTCTGGTTCACGAATTGGCGCACGCGTTGGCCGACCAGAATTTCCCCATCCAGAAATTTCTGGCTAAGAACGCCGATGACAGCGAGGAGTCGCTCGCCCGCGAAACTGTGGTGGAGGGTCAGGCGTCATGGCTGATGATCGAATACGCGCTGCGCAGGGAAGGGAAGACGCTGGCCGACCCCGACACCGCGCGCGATTTCCTCAAAGACGATAATGACGAAGAGAACAGCGGAGGCGACGGGAAGGGCGGGGGCGACAGTGAATATCCCGTCTTCACCAATGCCCCGCTGTATCTAAAACGTACCCTGATGTTCCCTTATGAGGAAGGCCAGAAGTTCCAGCAGGCGGTGTTCATGAAGGATGGTAAGGACGCGTTTTCCGTGGTCTTCCGCAAGCCGCCGGTCACCACCAGCCAGGTGCTTCATACCGAACGCTATTTCAACGACATGACGTACAAGGCGCCGAATCTGCCGAAGCCGCTGCCTCACTCCAAAACGTTTGTCGAGGGCACGATGGGCGAGCTGGATCACCGAATTCTGTTAACTCAGTTTGTGGACGAAGACGCCGCTGAGTCGCTGGGGCCGAAGCTGAAGGGGTCGGCCTATCGCGTCGATGAAGCTAAATCCGATCACCGCATGATGCTTGTTTACGCGGCCGACTGGGATAGCGTGGATGCGGCCGAGCAGTATTTCGACGACTATCAGCAAGTGCTGCGCGCCAAGTGGAAGCAGATTGAGGTTTCGACGCAGGACGCCAAACGCTTCTCGGGAAAAAGCGAAGACGGCTATTTCTCGGTTGCGCTGATCGGCACGCGAGTGTTGAGCCAAGAGGGTTTCGCCCAGCCCTTGTAATGTGGGATGGGCGCTTCCGCCTGTCCATGTTTTTAAGCAGCATGTTGACTCT
This sequence comes from Terriglobia bacterium, assembly GCA_963719785.1. GTDB lineage: Bacteria > Acidobacteriota > Terriglobia > Bryobacterales > Bryobacteraceae > BOG-234. Next base: position 273,825 of record CAVRCX010000004.1, on the reverse strand, counting down.
GCCCATCGATGCGCTGCTTCCGCAGATCGTGGCCAGTCTGCGGCGCGAGCCGAATCTGGTGATCGAAGCCGCCCCCGGCGCGGGGAAAACCACGCGCGTTCCACGTGCGCTCCTCGAATTTCCCCACGATGTGCTGGTGCTTGAGCCGCGCCGCATCGCCGCCCGCATGGCAGCCCGGCGGGTCGCCGATGAACTGGGCGAACGTCCCGGAGAAACCGTCGGATATCAGGTTCGCTTCGAAGAAGTGGCCAGCGCGCGAACGCGCCTGCGCTTTCTGACCGAGGGCGTACTCACGCGCCGCATGATCTCGGATCCGGATCTGCGCGGTGTGGGGACAGTGGTGCTCGATGAGTTCCACGAGCGCCATCTCGAAACCGATCTCGCACTGGCCCTGTTGCGCCGTCTGCAGAAGACGCGGCGGGCCGATTTGCGCATTGTGGTGATGTCCGCCACGCTCGACCCCGGTCCGGTCAGGCGCTTCCTCGGTGACTGCCTGGCTCTGCGATCGCAGGGCCGCTTATTCGATGTCGCCATCGGCTACACGCCCTATTCCGCGGCGCCGCTGGAGGATCAGGTGGCGGGCGCGGCGGAGCGGATTATCGCCGAAGAGAAGGCCGGCGATGTGCTGGTGTTTCTGCCGGGCGCGGCGGAGATTCGTCGAGCCGCACGGGCCTGCGAATCTCTGGCGCGGCGGGCAAATCTGCTGATCGCTCCTCTCTATGGAGACCTCTCGCCCGCCGAGCAGGATCGCGCCGTTGAGCCCGCCGCGCAGCGCAAGATCATTCTCTCGACCAATATTGCCGAGAGCTCGATCACCATCGAAGGCGTCCGCGCGGTGATCGATTCGGGACTGGCGCGTATCGCCAGCGATTCTCCATGGACGGGGCTGCCCGCGCTGGAAATCCGGCGCATCAGCAAGGCTTCGGCGCGCCAGCGTGCGGGGCGAGCGGGGCGCACGGGACCGGGCCGCGTGATCCGGCTCTATACAGCGGAGGATTTTCAGCGCCGCCCCGACCATGACGACCCGGAAATCATGCGCCGCGAACTGTCGCAGATGTGTTTGCACCTCGAAGCCGCGGGTGTGGAGAATCCCGTGCAACTCGAATGGCTGGACGCGCCTCCCGCCGAAGCGTGGAACGCAGCCGAAACTCTGCTCAACCGGCTGCATGCACGGGATGCCGCGGAGAAGATGGCGCGCTTGCCCGTGCATCCGAGATTGGCTCGCCTGCTGCTCGATGCCGAACAATACGGGGCGGGTGAACATGGGTGCCGGGTCGCCGCGCTGTTGAGCAGCGGACAGCGCATCCGCAGCTTCGACGACGAGCCGGATCAACGAACGCGCGCGGTATGGGATCAGCTGCGCCGCTTCGTAAAACGAGGACGCGCGCATGACGACGTGGCTATCGCTAAAGCGTTGCTGGCGGCGTTTCCGGATCGTGTAGGCAGGCGCGGTTCCGGTGAGACGGTGCTGCTCTCGAATGGGACCTCCGCTACGATGGCAAATCCTCCGGGCGAGTTCCTCGTGGCAGTGGACGTGGAAGGCCGCATCCGCCTTGCCTCACCTATCGAGTCGGACTGGCTGCTTGATTTATTTCCAGAGCGGATAAAAGAGCGCAATATGGTGGAGTGGAACCGGCAGGCGCAGCGTGTTGAAGCGGTCAGCGCGCTTCTCTATGACGACCTGGTGATTGAAGAGACCCGCGGCGGAGCGATCGACGATGACGCGGCCGCTAAGCTTTTGGCGGCGAAAGTTCTGGACGCGGGCATTGATCGGTTCGTCAATCGCGAGGAGCTCGACGGATTTCTCTCGCGCGTGGAATTTGCCGCGGAACACTCGAACCTGAAAGCGTTCACAGAACGGGAAGTTACCGACGCGTTAGTGGGCCTCTGCTATGGGCTGCGCAGCTTCGCCGATGTAGAGAAGAGCGCGGCCGGAGTGATTCCAGCGCTGGAACAAAAACTCGATGGCAACCTGCTCAATCAGATTGCGCCGGAGCGGCTCAGGCTACCCAGCGGCCGCCATACGAAGGTTCATTACGAACGGGGCAAGCCGCCTTGGGTAGCTTCACGGTTACAGGATTTCTTCGGGATAACCGAGAGCCCGCGAGTAGCGCGCGGCAAGGTCGCACTGGTTATCCACTTACTCGCGCCCAATCAGAGAGCGGTGCAGACTACTACCGATCTCGCGGGCTTCTGGCAACGGCTCTATCCGCAACTAAGGCGCGAGTTAGGCAGAAGGTACCCGAAACACGCCTGGCCGGAGAATCCCCTTATCGTCCGTGAACCTCGTACTTAGTAAGGATCTCGGCCCAGAAGCCGCGCGCCTCGAAGATTAACTCGACAGCATCCCGCACCGCCCCGTTGCCGCCGACATGATGAGTGACCCAATGCGCTTCGGCCTTAACATCCGGCCGTGCATTCGCTACGGCAATGGCTAATCCCACGCGATGAAATACCACCACATCGGTAAGATCGTCCCCCATGTAGGCTACTTCTTCTTTGGAAATCCCCGCATCCGCCATGATCTCTTCAATGATCGGGATCTTTTCGATGTGGCCTTGATAGACGTAGTTCATCTTGACCTGTTTGGCGCGCTCCACGGTAGCCGGCGAGTTACGCCCGCTGATCACGCCGGTGCGAATGCCTTTCCACTGGCACCATTGCAGAGCGATCCCATCCTGCGAGTCGAAGGCCTTGAATTCCACCATCTCACCCGGCGTGGCCGAGGGGATGAAGTACAACTTGCCGTCGGTCATGACGCCATCCACGTCCATCAGCAGTAACTTGATTTTCGCCGCGCGGGCGCGTACTTCGTCCTGATCCATTTACCATCGCTCCTCAAAGATTTTCTTGTAAAGCCGCCGCTGTCTGGTCAACGCCGCGGAATAAACTTCGTTCTTGGCACGGTCGGGTTCCACTGTCTCGCCCAGATCCGCCGCTGCGTCACTAATGCTGCCGATGGCGCCCATGCGCTCGAGCGCCAACAGAGCGGCGCCCCGCGAAGTAGCTTCGCGCTCCCGGCACATGACTACCGTATGGCCCAGAGTATCGGCCATCATCTGCGTCCACACTGCCGAATTCAGCAGCGCCGCGCCCGACCCGATTATTTCCCGCGGCACGCCGAAAGTATCTTCCATGATCTCGTAGACGTTGCGGAAGCGCAGCGCCACGGATTCGAGCGCCGCATGCAGAATCTCCATGGGAGTACTGCCGACGCCGAGCCCGGTGATCGCCCCGCGCACGTCCGTGCGCCATTCGGTAGAACGCTCACCCGCGAACAGAGGCAGGATGGTCAGCCCGTGCAGTCCCGGCGGCATGGCGCGCAACTGCTTCTCGATCTCTGCATCGTCGGGCAGATTGAGGGTTCGCTTCATCCACGCGTAAACCTGGCCCCCGTTCGAAAGCGCTCCGCCCGCCACAAAACGCTTGCGATCGATGCGATAGCAGAACAGCCCATCGGGAATTTCAATGCGCGCGCTTTCTATGCTGGCCCGCATCGCGCCGCTCGTCCCCACCATCAGCGCCCAGCGGTCGCGCGTAGTGCAGCCGCTGCCGACGTTATCGCAGGCGCCATCACCCAGCGCGGGATACCAGGGAATCCCATCGAGCTCCGGCCATTGCTGGCTGAACGGCGCGCGCAGACCCTTACAGGGCTGGTCCATCGCGCCTGGATCGGGAAATTGCGCGCGCTTCACGGGAAGGACCGACAGTATCTCGTCGTCGTAATCGTTGGCGTTCTGATTCCACAACCCGCTGGCGGAAATCATCGACGTGGAAGCTGCCGGTTCACCGAAGAATTCGAGGAATAAATACTCCCCGGCGCTCATCCAGCGTGCGGCGGCGCGGAAGGCATCGGGCTGCGTTTCGGAAAGCCATAGCAGCTTCGGCGGGGGATAGCTCGGATGCAGCATACAGCCGGTGCGGCTGTGCTGTTTCAGGTTGTCGATACGCCTCTCGAGTACATGGGCGGCGTCGGCGCTGCGCGAATCGAAGGGATGCAGAATGGCCGTGGTGGCGTGACCATCCGCGCCTACCCCCACGATGCTGTGCCAGAAGGTATCCACGCCCACGGCCGCCGGTTTCACGCCCCGGGCGCGCATCTGTCCGCAGATTTCAGTCAGCGACCGCGCGGCCATTTCGGTCAGCTCTTTGGCATCGATTTCCCAGCCCCCGTCCTCAGTAGTGTGCGGCCGGTATTTCACCTGCGAGCCGAAGCCCTCGATCTCTTTCCCATCGAATGAGAACAGCAGCGTGCGCGCCGAGGAACTGCCCACATCGAGCGTAAGGATCGCGTCCACCTGTTCTTTGTAGCACGCTCACGCCTCCGCCCAAGTACGATAAAAGCGGCGTCGCCAAATGACCTGCAAGGAAATTATTACATCGACCCTCGAACGCCACGCGATGTTGCGCCACGGTCGCCGGATCGGTCTCGCCGTCTCGGGCGGAGCTGATTCCGTCTTTCTGCTGCACGCGCTTCATGAGATGAATCTGGCGGCCGCCGTTTTGCATGTCAACCATCGGCTGCGGGGTGCTGAATCGGATGGCGACGAAGCCTTCGTGCGCGATCTTGCCGCAAGGCTGAGGCTGCCGTCTTACGCCGCCGCGCTGCCTGTCGGCGAAGGGAATATCGAACAAGAAGCGCGGCGCGCACGCTATCGATTTTTCGCCGAGTGCATTGCTAACGGTTTCTGCGATGCGGTAGCAACCGGCCACACTATCGACGACCAGGCCGAAACTGTTCTCTCCCGTTTTCTGCGCGGTGCGGGGAGCGCCGGTCTGAGCGGCATTCTCCCCATCACGGAATCCCGCATCGTGCGGCCTCTGATCGACCTGCGCCGCGAAGATATCCGCTGCTGGCTGGCTGCCCACGACATCGCATGGCGGGAAGACCGATCGAATGACAACACCGATTTTCTGCGTAACCGGATTCGCCTGGAGACTCTGCCACAGCTGGCCAGCCTGAATCCGGCGCTGCCTTCGGTGCTGGCATCGACCGCCGAGTGGGCGCGCGCCGAGGAGGAATACTGGACCGCGGAGTTGGATCGCCTCGAAGCGGATTACCTGCAGGTTGACCGCGAAGCTATCCTGATCCGCACCGGGCCGTTCCTGAGCCTGCCCCTCGCCGCCGCGCGCCGTCTGCTGCGCAGGGGGATCGAGCGGGTGAGCGGTGGACTGCGCGGCATCGATTTCCGGCACGTGGAGGCCATCAGGGCGCTGATGGAAACCCGCGAAGGCAGCGGCCGCATACAGCTTCCGGGCCTCGACATTTACCGCTCATTCGATTGGCTGCGCCTCGCCCCTATCGGCTACGATTCGCGGCTGCCGCGCGACTTTGAGTTTCCCCTTCGCGTGCCTGGGCTAACCGAAGTTCCTGAACGCAGGTTAACCATAGAGATGGAACTGGTTACAAACGTGCGCGTATATAATAGACAGATGGACGCGTTGGACTGGGAGAGGTGTGCGGGATCGCTCATGTTGCGCAATTGGCGACCGGGCGATAGTTATACACCTAAGAATTGCGCAAAACCCGGGCCGAAGATCAAGACTTTGTTTCAGGAAAATCGCATTCCCCTCTGGGACAGGCGCACCTGGCCCGTGGTGGTCAAAGGCGATTCCATCCTCTGGACGCGCCAATTCGGCGTCGCGGAAGAATTCGCCGCTACTCCGGAAAGCCGGCAGATTTTGTCGATTCGCGAGGTACGAGGCAACGGCGGGGAATCAAATAGTCGCACGCCGACGTCTAAGGAAGTAGAACGCGCACGGATGAAAAATCCGGTGTCCCGCAGTGAGGGCCCGGATGAGCGGGGCGCGGAGGTATTGTGAACTCAAACGTAAAGACAATCATATTCTGGGTGGTCCTGATCTGCGTGGCCGTTTTGCTGTGGGCCGTGGTCAAACAGGGTCACACGAAGAACGACCGAGCGCTGAATTTCAGTGAATTTCTAACCGAAGTCGACGCCGGCAACATCTCAAAAGTGGAGATAAACGGCGGCGACGTGAAGGGCGATTTCAGGAACGGCCAAAGCTCGTTCCACACGGTTGCGCCGTCCAATTATCCCAAACTCATCGACCTGCTCAACGATAAAAAAGTCGCCATGACCTTCAGCGATAACAGCGGCAACAGCTGGGTATCGATCCTGGTGAACGCTTCGCCGTTCCTGCTGCTGATCGGCTTCTGGATCTTCATGATGCGGCAGATGCAGAGCGGCGGCAATAAGGCTTTGAGCTTCGGCAAGAGCCGGGCCCGCCTGCACTCCACGCAACAGCGCAAAGTGACATTCAAGGATGTCGCCGGCGTGGAAGAGGCCAAGGAAGAATTGCAGGAGATCATCGAGTTCCTGCGCGAGCCGCAGAAATTCCAGAAGCTGGGCGGACGCATTCCGAAAGGCGTGCTGCTGATCGGCTCGCCCGGCACCGGCAAAACGCTGCTGGCGCGCGCCATCGCGGGCGAGGCCAACGTTCCGTTCTTCTCGATATCCGGCTCCGACTTCGTGGAAATGTTTGTCGGTGTGGGCGCCAGCCGCGTGCGCGATCTCTTCGAACAAGGTAAAAAGAACGCGCCCTGCATTATCTTCATCGACGAAATTGATGCCGTTGGCCGTCACCGCGGCGCGGGCCTCGGCGGTGGACATGACGAGCGCGAACAGACGCTCAATCAATTGCTGGTCGAGATGGACGGCTTCGAATCGAATGAAGGCGTTATCCTGGTGGCTGCCACCAACCGTCCGGATGTGCTCGATCCGGCGCTGCTGCGTCCCGGCCGTTTCGACCGCCGCGTGGTAGTGGGACGGCCCGATGTCAACGGCCGCGAGGCGATCCTCAAGGTTCACACCAAGAAGGTGCCGCTGGGCGACGACGTGGATCTCTCGGTGTTGGCCCGTGGAACACCCGGTCTGGCGGGCGCCGATCTGGCGAACCTGGTCAACGAAGCCGCCCTGAACGCTGCGCGGCAGAATCGCAAAGTTGTCATGATGATCGATTTCGAGCTCGCCAAGGACAAGATCCTGATGGGCGCGGAACGGAAGTCGATGATCCTGAGCGAATCCGAAAAACGGACCACCGCGTATCACGAAGCCGGGCACGCCGTGGTTGCCGTGGAAGTGCCGAATGCCGATCCGCTGCATAAGGTTTCGATCATCCCGCGCGGCATGGCGCTGGGCGTGACCATGCAACTGCCGGTCGACGACAAGCACAACTACAGCAAGGTCTACTGCGAAGATCAGCTGGCGATTTTGATGGGCGGGCGCATTGCGGAAGAGATCTATCTCAACCAGATGACCACCGGCGCGGGCAACGACATCGAGCGTGCCACAGAAATGGCGCGCAAGATGGTCTGCGAGTGGGGCATGAGCGAACTCGGTCCGCTGAGCTTCGGTAAGAAGGAAGAGCAGATTTTCCTCGGCCGTGAAATCGCCCAGCATCGCGACTATTCGGAAGAGACGGCCATACGCATCGATGAGGAAGTGAAGCGCATCGTTTCGACCGCCTACAGCCGGGCGCGCGCCATCATCGAACAGCATTCGAACGCCCTGGTTCGCGTGGCGGAAGCTCTGCTCGAGCGCGAAGTGCTGGATGGCGGCGAAGTAAGAACCATCATGGGTGGCGGCGGTTTGCCGCCCATGGGCAGCAACAAGCCGAAGGATTCGGCCGACCATACGCAGCAAGTGATTCGCCCCGATTCCGGTGGTGGACGCCGGCTGCCCGGCCTGTCTGAAGGGGAGCGTCCGGCGCCTGCCTGATAATTTCCCGGTTTACCTGTTCGATCTAGATGGCACCTTGCTGGACTCGGCAGTGGATATTTGCGCCGCAGTCCAGCAAGTGCTTTCACCGTACGTTGCCGAACCTCTGCCGTTCGAATATCTGAAGAGCTTCGTGGGTTTTCATCTGATCGAATGCTTCAGCGAGGTTCTCCCCCATTTTTCTCCCGCGCAGATTGACGAATTAATAGCCATCTATCGAACTACCTATCTGGCGCGCGGCCATGGGGCGACTGAGCGTTTTCCGGGTGTTCTCGACGCCCTGCAAAATCTCGGCGGACGTAAGGGCACAGCGACCACCAAGGGCACGCCGACCACTCGAGCGCTCCTCGAACAGTTTGAATTGCTCCCCTACTTCGATCACATCCAGGGTACCGATGGATTCCCCTGCAAGCCTGCGCCGGATGTTGTGCTGCGCTCGATTGAAGCTTTGGGAGCCAAGCCCGCGGACTGCCTTTTTGTCGGCGATTCGGTGGCAGATATGGAAGCCGGCCGCCGCGCTGGTGTTAAAATTTGCGCTGTCCGCTATGGCTATGGCAAACCCGAGGAACTCGCCAAATGGGAGCCCGATTACTGGGTGTCCGACCTGCGCGAACTGCTGACGTAAGGCGCGTGGCCGCGAGCCTGATCGCCCTCGTCCTGCAGCCGATCTTTTTTTACTGGCACGTTCTCATCAATCCCAGCCGGCACATCCCGTTCGACGTGGAGGGCTACTATTTCCCTGTTTTCTCTTATCTGGCGCGGTCGGTCCGTGAAGGCCGCGCGCCTTTCTGGGACCCGTACACTTACGCCGGCATGCCGCTCTACGGCGACCTCCAGGTGCAACTGTTTTACCCCGGCACGTGGCTGGCGATCCTCGTCGGCAACCTCAACGCGGGCCGCAATATCTACTATTGGGTCGAGTGGCTGATCCCGCTCCACATGATCGTCGCGGGGCTCTTCGCCTTCCTGCTCGGGCGCCGCGTGGGTCTCTCGCATCCGGCTGCTCTGCTCGCGGCGACGGTGTATCAACTCGGCGGTTATTTCGCGTCGCAGGCCACGCACCTCGGAGCCATCTGCGATGGCGCCTGGCTGCCTCTGGCGATGCTGGCGATCTTCGAAATGCGCCGCGGCTTCCGGCCACGCTGGTTTGCCCTGCTGGCGCTCGCCGCGTGCCTGAGCATCCTCGCGGGATTCGCCGCAACTACCGTGGTGATTGCCGGGTGCACGATTGTTTTCGCACTCGCGCTGCTGGGCGCACGTGAAGCGTCGTGGCGTGTTCTCCCCGTCCTCGCCGGTGGATGGCTGCTCGGCGCAGTGGCCGCATCTATCCAATTAATTCCGCTCTGGCAGCTCACCAGGCTCAGCATCGCTTCCGAACGCGCCGCCTGGATCACGGCCTGGGGCGCGCCGCTCCAGAGCCTGGTCTCGCTGATGCGCCCCGATTACTATCACATCTTCGAGGGCTTGACGCCGCAATACAAACTGCCTTACAACTTCACGTTCCTCTATGTGTATTGCGGAATCGCGCCGTTGCTTCTGATCCTCGCGACCCCGTTCGTCCGCAAGGCCGGCCGCGCCCTGATGTTCCTCGCCCTGACCATCGTCAGCGCCCTCTGGATGCTGGGCGAACATACGCCGATTTACCAATTCGTCTTTCAGCATCTGCCCGAGATGGTGCGCGGCGCTCTCTATGCGTGGTACGCCATGATGGCATTCTGCCTATTCGCGGGACTCACCGCGGCTACGGTGCTCGATCGTCTCGGCAGCCGTGTGCCCGAAGCCGCACTCTGGATTCTGGCGCTCGTCACGGGCTGGGATCTGATCCAAACGGGCCGTGACCGCCCCATGAACACGGCGCCAGGAAGCTACCAGCTTGCTACTTCCGATCATGAGTACATGAACGACCCCGCGGCGCTGCCCAAACTGCGCGCGCTGGTCGACACATCAGTACCGCCGCTGCGCATCGATTACGCCGACATCTGGGTCCCCGGCATTCTCGGCGCAAGCATGCTGGAACTGCCCACGCCGGCCGGCAACACGCCTTTCATGCTGCGCCGTATCCATGAGCTGCGCCAGTTGTATTGCGGGAGCAAACCGTCCGATCCCATGCCTCTGCCTACGCGCGATCTTGCCGTTACCCGCTTCGATTCGCCGCTGTTGAGAATGCTGAATACCGGAGCGCTGGGCAGCCTGTCGGAGATCAAAGACGCGAACCTGGAACGTGCCGGTCAGGCCGCCAATCTTCACCTCTATCGAATACCCGACCCGCTGCCAAGATTTTTTCTGGTGCCCGCACTGCGCCGCTCATCAAGCGAAAACGAGACATTCGGGTTACTCGCGCAGCCATCCTTCAATCCGGCCGAAGAGGCCATAGTCGAAGGCATATCATCGGACCGCACTGGACTGGCCGACGGCAAAGTGCAAGTGCGCAAGTATGAACCTGAAAGAATCGAACTGACAGTAGAGACCGCAGGCCCGGCATTCCTCGCTACCTCCGAACCCACCTATCCGGGTTGGGAAGCCCAGGTCAACGGCCAAAGCCAATTTTTGTTGATGACCAACGGCGCCTTTCGCGGATTAGAACTACCCAGGGGCAAGAGCGAAATTGTAATGACCTATCATCCAGCAAATCTTAAGCTGTCGCTCGCCCTGACCATCCTTGCGCTGACCACAGGGTTGCTTATTTTTCGAACTGAGCGTTCAATTTCGCCACAAGCTCCTGCAGGCTCAGGCCAATGAGAGAAGACGGGGCTGTCGGCGAACCCGAAAAATTTGCTTTGACGACACCCCCTGTGATGTCCCAGTCTCTTCCCACCATAAAAAAATCTCCGTCGCTGTGATAAGAGAGTGCCAGCAGATATGTCCTGCCAACGCTGACTGAATACGCACGCGGTTGTGTCAGAAAGGACAACACGTCGCCACGGCTGGTTGTCACCGTCCCGCCCGGTAAGATCAACACAAACTTGCTGCCCGGCGAGGCGTGGCCTGAATTGTCTTCAAACGTATTACTTACCAGGAAGGTCACTTCCGTATAGATAGCCCTCCCCGAGTTACTGAGCACCGGCTGATACGAGACAAAAGTGGCAATCAAAACCGCGCGATCCGGTAACTCCGGAATTTCGGCCTGGTGGGGAGGCGGCAAGCCTTCCGATATCCCGGAGCCCCTGACGTTGGCCGGGGTGAGCGGCTCGCGCAAGCCAATCAACCGATCAAAATACCGATCGCGCGACTGCCTGACCGAAGCCGGCACCGGGTCGTCGGCCGGAGCCCACGGCACCGGGGTGGTCATCCATAGATTGCCAGCTTGAAACGGAGGCTTTGACAGGTAAGCGGGCTGCGACGTGGGATTTTGTGCACACAAGATACCGAACCGCAGAAGCAACGCCGTTAACCGCCATAGCTTCACTTTGCCGGCTCCCTGATCTCCGCGCGAGCAGGTGAAAGCGGCAGCAATCGCGAATCTTCTATTGCCGCGGTACGATGCCCCAATCCCGCCAGATAGCCCGCATTAGACGCGAACGCGAGGAACGACTCAACGCTCTTCTGGCGCACAAGCATTACCATGTCCCACCGTTCGTCCTCCGGTCCAATCAGGAAGGAACCGCCCGCGCCCACGAACATCAATTCACCACCGGATTCGCGCAGGTACGGCAGCGTATGCGCGATATATCTTTCAAACGCAGCGGCGCCGCTGATGGCCGTCGCGGGAGCCAGTTCAGGGAAAGCCGAATAATCCGCGACCTTGCGAAAACGCAGCAGGTTCAGCATCACGATTTCGCCCGTCATCCGGCGCATCACGAAGGCGCGTCCCGACTCCTCGGTCGGCTCGACGTAGTTCGTCATGCGTGGGCCACGCCTAAGCCAGATCGAACTTAGTCTGATGCAGCAAAGGATCGCTCTTCACCAGAACGCTCTTGCCGACGATCTCTTCGATCTCCTGCAGGAACTGATTCTGATTGCTCTTCAATACCTTCGCCACTTCCGGATTCACGCGCAGAACGATATTGGTATTCTCCGCTGCCAACGCCTTCTGCATGCGCTGCGCCTCCTGCAGAATCTCGCCCACCACAGTCTGCACGCTCTTCACATAGCCCGCGCCTTCGCAATACGGGCACGGCGAACACAGCGTCCGCTCGAGCGACTGCTTCACGCGCTTGCGCGTAATCGCCACCAGACCAAAATCGTTGAACTGAAGAATCTTGTAAGGCGCGCGATCCGACCGCATGGCTTCTTCAAGCACCTGCATCACCTTCTGGCGATTCTTGCGCTCGTCCATGTCGATGAAATCCACCACAATGATTCCACCCAGATCGCGCAGGCGGATCTGCCGCACGATCTCTTTGATCGCATCGGTGTTTACCTTGACGATGGTGTCTTCCAGCCGATTGGACTTACCCACATACTTGCCGGTGTTGATATCGATCGCCACCAGCGCCTCCGTCTGGTTGATGACGATATGCCCGCCCGACTTCAGCCATACCTTGGGACGCAGCGCCTTTTCGAGCTCGGCGGTTATGCCGAACTCGTCGAAAATCGGATTGGCTCGCGTATACAGTTTGATGCGTCCCACCAGCGCCGGCTGGAACCGCTCGGCAAAACGCAGCACGCTCTCGTAGAGTTCTTCGTTATCCACCCAGATGGTTTTGAACGAGGTTGTAAGCTGATCGCGCAGAATGCGCTGCACCAGATCGAGATCGTGATGCAGGAGCACCGGAGCCGGCCGCTTCTCCGCTTTGGCGCGCATGTCAAGCCAGAGGTTGTAGAGGAAGTGCATATCGCTCTTCAGCTCTTCTTCGCTCTTGCCTTCGGCCGCGGTACGGCAAATGAAGCCGCCGGAAATCCCCTGGCGATGCGTCTGCACGATGCGCTTCAGACGCTGGCGCTCTTCCTCGGATGGAATCTTGCGGGACACGCCGGCATGATCCACCGTCGGCATGTAGACCACGAAACGCCCTGGCAGGGCGATATGCGAAGTGATGCGCGCACCCTTCTGGCCCAGCGGCTCTTTCGCAATCTGAACGATAATCTCCTGGCCTTCCTTTAAGAGATCTGAAATGGATGGCAGTACCGGACGCTCGCGGTCCGGTTTCTCGGCGCGTTCCGTGCGCTCCTGACGCTCACGATCAGGCCGTTCCTGTCTTTCACGATCCGGCCTTTCCCTGTCTTGTCTCTCCGGCCGCGACCGATCGCGCCCGCCACGCTCCTGGCGCGAATCCGGGCGCCGCTCTTCACGTACTTCCGCGGTCCGCACCACTTCGACCGGTCCGGCCTCTGCTGAAGTTTCCGCAGCCTGCTCCGGCCCGTTCTCTTGTGGTTCGCGAGCCGGTTGCTCACCGCTCCGCTGGTCGCGACCCTGGGGGCCACGCTCATCGCCGGGCTGTCCACCACGCATTTTGCGGCGCATACGGCGCGACACGCGATGGGGATAGCGATGCCCCTGCTCGCGCAGTGCGGCGGTCAGGCTGGTGGGAATCCGCGCCGGCTCGGGGCCTTCTTCCTCGCCCGAGGCAATCTGCGCTTCCTGGATGGAATCGGCGAACTCCTCAACTTCTTCCGTCTCTTCTGCCGAAGCATCCGCCGAAAGCTGTTCTGAAGCTTCCGCGGAAGCTTCCGCCGCAACAGGAGCTTCCGTTTCCATTTCTTCCGCGGGCGGGAGGACCTCGATAATGTCTTCCTCGACGACCACCGGGGCCTCTTCTATTACCGGCGCAGCGGCGATCTCCTCGACCTGCGCAGTTGAGGCCCACGAAGACACGGCCCCGAATCCCGCCAGAGGATGCTCGGCCGGAATCGCCGGTTCAAGCGTCTGCTCAATTTCCGGCTCAGCTTCCGACTCGGCCGTCTCAGCCGATGCCTCCGCCGACGCCTCAAGCGATTCCGCTTCCGGCTCTAAAGCCTCTTCCTCATCCCGCAGATCCGCCACCGCATACTTGGCGAGCGACTCGCCCGGCAGAACCATGAAATCGTCGTCGCCTTCTACGGGGCGTCGCGCGGGTTCCCGAAAAGTCTCTCGGAAAGACGGCTCAGCGGACACCGGTGCAGCCTCACTCGCCTCACTCGCCGTTCCGGCTTCAGGCTGGGTTTCCGACGTACGCGGTGAATAGAACTTGGAATCCGGCAGACTGCTTCCGCCGCGTCCACCCCGGCGCCTTCTGCCACGCCTGCCGCCCTGCCGATCCGGACGCCCATCCCGGCGCTGGTCATCCCGTCGCGGCTCATCGCGTCGGGGCTCATCGCGTCGGGGCTCATCGCGTCGGACCTCAACCTCGGGCGTTGCCGCCGGACTCACCAGCACCGGACCAGCCGACTCGCCAGCATCCGCCTCGGCCACGCGCACGGGGCTCGATCGTTCCCGTTCCGGAGCGCGCTCCTGCCCACCGCCCGCACCTTTTTCCATCTTGAGGACCTTTTCCTCAACGGTGCTGACTACGGCGTCGTATTCTTCGTTGTCTTCAAAGAAATCGGAGACATAGAGGAACGCGTCGCGCTCCAGTCCGATATCCACGAATGCCGATTGCATTCCAGGCAGTACGCGCGTGACGCGTCCCTTTTGAATACTGCCGGCTAAGGAATATTCTTTTTCGCGCTCATGGAAGACCTCCACAAGCTGATCGTCTTCAAGAATCGCCACTCTCGTCTCATGTTTTGCCGTCGAGACGATAAGTTCTTTGGACATGCCTTTTCTCCCCGTTGGGCTCCATTTGAAAGAGCTCGAACCGGAAGAATCCGGAATCCCGAATCGAAGTGCTGCGCCCTGCGTAAGGATCGTCGGCAACTCCCGCCTGCGCGGGTGGGTCCGCCATGATCGCAAAAAAACCTCACGCCAGCCGGAGGGTGGAGGATCAATCGCTGGCGGGATCTCGAAATCGAATCCCGCGCTCGACACCCGACATCGGCCCTGGGGAACCCCTCATCGTTCGGAAAACCCCGCCTCCACATCGAAGCGGGCCGGAGCCTGTACTTCCAGGTCCGGTCCGAGAGTCTTCATTGGCTCCCAACTTTAAGTCAAATAAACCGTTTACGCCCGGAACGGATTCCGGAAGCCGCTTCCAGTCGGCGTACTCCCTCGCATCCGTCCCACACTAAATCCCAATCTTCAATTCACAAATCTTCTTACCCGAACGCTGTTCACCAGACCCAGCATCAGAAACGTAGACCAGATGCTCGAGCCGCCGTAACTCATGAGCGGAAGCGGAATCCCGGTCACCGGCATCCGCCCCACCACCATTCCGACATTTACCAGTATATGAAATAACAACAGCGCTCCGACACCCATACATATGTACATGCCCGCCCGGTCGGGCGCCGTTTGCGCGTCCTGCACTACCTGCATCAGCAAAATAAAGTAAAGAATCAGCACGAACATCACGCCGATAAAGCCGTGCTCCTCGCCAAACGCGGAAAAAATAAAGTCGGTATGCGGCACCGGCAGAAAGCGCAGCTGCGTCTGGCTCCCCTTGGTAATGCCTTTTCCCCACGTACCCCCCGCGCCCACCGCAATCTTGGATTGAATCAGCTGGTACCCGGTGCCCTGCGGATCGCGCTCCGGATCGAGAAAACTCACGATGCGGTTCTTCTGATAGTCCTGTAAATGGGTAAACGCGATGGGCACCACAACCAGCGCCACCACCGCAATCGCCACCCAATAGCGCCACGGCATCCCCGCCAGAAACACGCCGATAGCGAGGATCGGAATATACGTGAGAGCCGTGCCCAGATCGGGCTCTTTGGCGATCAACGCCATAGGCAAAGCGATCAGCCCCGCCAGCTTCAGCAGATCGCGCGCCTGCAGCACGTCCGACGATTTCAGCTCGGTGAGAAAGCGCGCGACGAGAAGAATGATCACGATTTTGGCAAATTCGGAAACCTGCAGGTGAATCCCCGCCGGCAGCGAAATCCAGCGCGTGGAGCCGAACGCCCGCTTACCGAAAACCAGCACCGCGATCAACAGCACTACCGATGCGATGTAAAGCGGATAAACCCGCAGCATCAGGGCGTGATAATCGATCTGCGTCACGATCCACATCAGCAGGAAGCCGGCCGCGATAAACAGGATCTGCTTCCACCACGCGCCCTGCCAAACGGTATCGTGCGTAGCGCTGAAGATCTGCAGCACGCCCAGGGCGCAGATCGCCAGGATGATGAAGAACATCGCCCAATCGAAATCTTTCAGCATACTTAATGTGGGACAGGCGCTTCCGCCTGTCCATTTCTATTGAGTGGTGAAGCCGGTACCCCTGTCGACCGCGGAGTCAAAGCCGACATCAGCGCCGAAGCGGGACTCTGCTTCAGCTTCTCCGCTTCCGCCAGCCGTGCTTTTTTATCGAAATAGGCCACCATCACGTCGCGCGCCATCGGCGCCCCGAACATCCCGTGCTCGCCCCCTTCAAACAGCACCGCGATCACAATCTCGGGCTTGTAACAAGGGGCATAGCCAACAAACCAGGCATTGTCCTTCACATTTTTGTGCGTCTTGGCATATTGATTGGAGACCGTCTGGGCCGACCCCGTCTTGCCGCACACGTCCATATTGGGGATCTTCGCCCGCACGCCGGTTCCGCCTTCATTAACCACGCCGTACATCCCGTAGACGATCTTATGGACGTTGTCCGGATTGATAGCCCACTCGTGGGGTTTATCGTTCTTAGCCGCCATCGCGAGGTGCGGAGTGTGCCACACCCCGCCGATCGCCAATCCACCGATGGCGCGCGCCAGCTGAATCGGCGTCACGGTCACGGCTCCCTGCCCGATCGCCACTGAAATGGTTTCTCCCGCGTACCACTTCTGCCGGTAATTGCGCAGTTTCCACTCGGGCGAGGGCATGGTACCCGCAGCCTCGTTCGGAAGATCCACTCCGGTCTTCTGTCCCAAACCGGCCTGATGAGCGTAGAACGCGATGTTATCGATGCCGGTCTTATTGCCGACATTGTAGAAATATACGTCGCAACTCTGCGCGATGCCTCTGTGCAGGGAAATTGTCCCGTGGTGCGACCAACACTGGTAATAATGTCCGAAGAACGTCGCACCGCCGGGACAATTGAACGTCGTGTCTTCGTCAACCGAGCCGCTCTCGAGCCCAGCCAGCGCGACAATCGGCTTGAAAGTCGAACCGGGCGCGAACTGCGCCTGCGTAGCCCGCGCCAGCAGCGGATTGTCCGGATCGTTGGTCAGCTCCTTCCAGTCTTTATTCTTGATCCGCACGGCAAACTTATTGGGATCGAAACTGGGCCGCGAAGCCATCGCCAGAATTTCGCCGTTGTTGGGATTCAGGGCCACCACCGCGCCGCGCTTGCCTTCAAGCGTCAGTTCCGCCACCACCTGCAGATCCAGATCGATCGTCAGCTGCAGATTCTTCCCCGGGATCGCTTGTTTGATGCCCAGCACCTCGCGCTCGCGCCCCAGATTATCCACCACCGATTGCCGCTCGCCGTCGACGCCCATCAGTGTCTCGTTGTATTGCTTCTCGATGCCAGTCTTGCCGATGATCTGGCCCTGATCGTACTTCGCGTAGTCCGGGTTATCGAGCTCCGATTCGCTGATCTCGCCCGTGTACCCGATCACGTGCGCGAGGATTCCGCTCTCGGGATACAGCCGCCGCTGCGATTCGATAAGTTCCATCTCCGGAAACGTCTCCGGGTCCCTGTGCGAATCGACAAACGCCAGATCCGACGGCGAGAGATCTTCCTTGAGAATGATTGGCTCGTACTTAGGCCGGTTGCGGTAGCGCCGCACCTTTTTCAAGAGGTCGTCGTAATCCAGATGCAGGCCGTCGGCGATTTCGTGCAGGTGATCTTCCCGCAGATTTTCCCGCGAAAGAATCAGGCTCCAGCTGGAATGGTTATCCACGATCACTCGTCCATCGCGGTCGAGAATTTTACCCCGCGGCGCCACGATGGGCAGAGCTTTGATGCGATTCCGCTCCGCCCGCTCGTTATAAATCTCCGGACTCTTGATCTGCAGTTCCCAGAATCCCGAAACTAGAAACAGGAAAATGGCTACCGCCAGGTACTGAAACGCGGCCATCTTTGCCGAAGCAAACTTCGGGTCGTCCCGCAGTTGAAGCTTGTGCGGTTGAGGTTGTGTTTCGGGCTGATGCTCTGTGGAAGGGAACCGCAACTATATTAAGATTACCAAGAAATCCAGCCTTGGAAACGGAAGGCAGTGCCTGAAAAGTGTGTTGGTCCGACTTTTTAGTTTCACTTCGTTGGTCGGAAACGGGACCGATCCCTTCCGGAAAAGTCTGCGCTAAAACGGATTGGATCCGCTACGGGATAGCCCGAAAGTAATCTTTCTTCATCTGTCTGACGAGACGCTCTGCAACCTTCCGTTCCCCGCCGCGTTTGAACTGTCCATAAATCAGCGAACGGTCTCCAGCTTCGCCAGCCCATACCATTGATTTGGACCGTACATCGATTAGACGAAGGTTTCCCTCGTTCTTATCCTTCCCGCCCCAAACGGCGTTGTACCAGTGGTCGTCTTCCTTCAGTGATTGCCCAACGAGAATGAGGTCTGCATCCTTGTCATCGAGCACGATATGCACGGGCAAATGCTCTTTGATGATTTCAGCGGCGATAAAGCCGTCGAGTTTCCCCTCCATCGGGGAAATGTATAGGTGCCGGTCAGCGCCCAGCCTTGGAGGACCTGACGCAATGGCAGGGATCGTTATGGGAGGCGACGCGGAGGTGGGGGAAGGCGATATCTGTCCGGGGTGTGGCGAAGTCGCTTCCGCCCCGCTCGTTTTCACAACGTCGAGTTGCTCCAGCGTCGCGGAGTGCGGCAATTTGGTTAGTTTTTTCGTCGTGGTGAGGTTCCAGTTCAGTTCGACGCCGGGTGCCCAGAGCGCGATGTTAGAAAGTTCGAACAGGCATTCAAACTCTGATTCAAACGCACGGACGCAAATCCTCGCTCGCTCAATCGCGGTACCTGATTCGTTTTTTGCCGTGGCGATCAGGCGCACGCCGTCGCCTTCGTGAGTTAGGGCCGTGTGCAATGTGATCGGCCCGACTCCAAACGCCGATAGGCTGAATTGCCGATCTTCCGCATGAAGCATCAGCACACCGAGCGCAATGGCAACTGCGATCCTGAGCATCTTCATGATGGCTGACACCTCCGTCAGTAAATTATTACATCGCTTTTCGGTGGTGGATTTTACGGAGAAGCGATGCCCATATTGCGGAGAATCGTCGTCAATTCGACGATCGGCTCGCGCGCACCCGTGATTTCCTGTCGCAACGCTCATAGTGGCGATACCAAGATTGTTTTCGAGCCGCGCTCCCATTCGATTCGGAGCTTTGGATTCCACACTGGAAGTCC
The DNA here is from genome assembly GCA_963719785.1 of Terriglobia bacterium. Lineage (GTDB taxonomy): Bacteria > Acidobacteriota > Terriglobia > Bryobacterales > Bryobacteraceae > BOG-234. The sequence continues at coordinate 254,773 of CAVRCX010000004.1, read as the reverse complement.
ATTCGGTTCCACGGATAAGGTGAGTGCCCAAACCTCTTTCGTGGCTGGGTCTCCTGCTGGCCATTCCAGGACGCGATGACCGCCTGTACCATTTCCCGGTTCCAGGTGATTTTCTGTTATCCTCACGAGCCAGGTTCCTGTGTGACCAAACGCCGCTTGTCTGGCGATATCTCCTGCCGGCGTTTTAGTGTAGCTTGCTATTGGAACCCGCTGATACTGGTCGTTTGTGCGAAATCGAGATCTGCGTGAATCGAAGCTTACCGCATCAATGAGGGCTACACTTGAGACCCCTATGGGATCTGGGCGGTCATTAATAAACTCTAGTATCAGGCCGTTTGTCGCTTTCCCGTCGAACCCGTTCTTGACTCTTATTTTTAGGTCGTCCGGGGACAGCATTTCCAGCGCATCTGACGGTGCATTGATGATCTCGTCCTTCGGTCCAGAGGCGACGGGCAAAGTGATCGAATTTGCCGAGACGTGCGATGCATCGGATTTGGCGGAATGCTTGCCTATTAGCCACCAGCCACCTCCGAAAATGAGCGCGCCGAGTAGGGTGACAATAATCTGGGATGCGATGGGATACTTCGGCCCAACGACTTCGTAGATAAGTTTTGCCCAGTCCATCGGATATAAGTAACGCCCTTTCGCATGAATCGGCGCACAGGCACACTACACCGTAAAATTTGAGTGCGCACCCAAACCGAGATCCGAAAAAGACCCGCCTGGCAGCGGGCTTTTTCTTTTTTAGTGATCCTTTTCAGTTTACGCCAGAAGTTCCGGCAGTTCCCAGATGCGATCGGTAATCCCCGCTTCCGTCGCGGGCGTAACCCGAAGGCTCTTGTCGGCGCGGCAGAAGTTATAGTACCTGTACCAGACCACTACGGCGGCCCACTGGTTCTCCCATTTGCGCCCGAAGGCGTTTGTGAGCCCGGTAAACCGGCGCTGGCCATGCGGAGGCTTAGATTGCTGCGTTCGATGATCGATGTGCGGATGCGGTCGGTATCGGGATTCCCGCAAACTGGGACCACCTCCGCGGACTCGACTTCGGCAGGAGAGAACTTACGCTCACCCTCAGCCACGGCCCTGTAGACCACGATAGGCATGGCGTAACCGACGTAGTCTCCGAGGGTGTCTGGCACGGAAGATGCCACCAGCTGTAAGCTGCCGATTCTTCGTCGTTTATTAGGGACATCAACCACTTTACAACGCGAGCGACTTCAGCCACTCGCGGAACGCATCCCCCAGATCGTGTCGCTGCAGCGCGAATTCCACCGTAGCCTTCAGAAATCCAAGCTTATCCCCCGCGTCGTATCTCTTCCCATCGAACTTGAATGCGTAAATCGGACGGCTGCGCGAAAGATGCCGGATGGAATCCGTCAGCTGAATTTCGCCGCCCGCCCCCGGCTCCACGCGCGCGATCGAATCGAAAATATCGGGCGTTAGAATGTACCGTCCTATGATCGCCAGATTCGACGGCGCCTCGCTGGGCTTCGGTTTCTCCACCAGATCGCGGATACGAAACACCTTGTCGCGGCTCCCATTGTGCGACACCGGTTCGGCGTCGATGCACCCATAGGCCGAGATCGATTCGTTCGGAACCTCCATCACCGCCAGCACCGGGGCGCTGAAAAATTCATAAATATCGAGGAGCTGCCGGATACAAGGCGTCTCAGCTTCAATCACGTCGTCCGCCAGCACCACCGCAAACGGTTCCGGACCCACCAGTTCGTGGGCGCGCATAACAGCGTGCCCCAGCCCCATGGCCTCCTTCTGTCGTATGTAAGAGACGTCGATCATATCTGAAATCTGCCGCACGATGCCCAGCAGGTCTTTCTTGCCGCGCGATTCGAGCAGATGCTCCAGTTCGAAGCTGACGTCGAAATGGTCCTCGATGGCGGACTTGCCGCGCCCGGTCACGATAATGATGTTCTGGATGCCTGAATGCAGCGCTTCCTCGACACCATACTGAATAATCGGCTTGTCGACCAGGGGCAGCATCTCTTTGGGCTGCGCCTTGGTAGCAGGCAGAAAGCGGGTTCCAAGACCCGCGGCGGGGAAAACAGCTTTGCGAACCTTCGCGGCAGACATTCGCTTCTTACTTGACCACGCCGCGTGCGCTTCCGCAAGTCCGCCCGTCTCACCGCGGTAAGAATCATGACCAGCCTTGCAATGCTGCTGCCGATGTAATAACGTTGCGGCTGAACATGAACAACCTCCGTAAAACATTCGTATGGTCTTCTCTGTCCTTGTGTGTGGCGCTCGGCGTGGCCACCTCAACGGCACAACAGGCCCCCAAGCCTAAGCACATTAACCGCGCCATCGAACTGCTGGCCTCAGGCCAACCGATTTACTACACCGGTTCCCACTCCGGCACCGCCGGGACCTTTGATCAGGGTGTTAAAGACTCCCAGACTTATGCCGATTACATCAGCTATGACATGGAGCATGCGCCCTTCGATGTAAAAGGTCTTTCCGAATACATGAAAGGCCTGGTCAAAGGCGGTCCAACCAAAAGCGGACATCGCACTCCCGCTGTCATCGTCAACGTCCCGGTTAACGGCCTCGACGAAGCCTCAGTCCGCGCCAACGCCTGGATGTTCAATCAGGTCCTGGCCACCGGCGTACATGGAGTTTTGCTGACCCATGCAGACGATCCCGGCGCGGTGCGGGCATTTGTGGAAGCCATCCGTTTTCCCATCCACAAACAAGGCGTGGGACAGAACGGCCTGAAGGAAGGGCGCCGCGGTGTACACGGCAATCCGACGGCCGCCGACATCTGGGGAATTACGCCGGAGGAATATCTTCAGAAGGCCGACACGTGGCCGCTCAATCCCGACGGCGAACTGCTGCTGGGTCTCAAGCTCGAAGATAAATACGCGCTCGCGAACGCGGATGCCAACCTGAAGATTCCAGGCATCGCTTTCGCGGAATGGGGACCCGGCGACATGGCTCTCTCGCTCGGCGTACTCAGCAAAAACTCCATCAACGATCCCCGCATGAAGGATGCGCGCTCCACCGTCTTTTCGGCCGCCAGGGCCAACCACAAGTTCTTCCTGAACACCATGACCGAGACCGATGTAATCGACATGATCAAGGAAGGTGTGATGATGGGACCAGCCAGCGAAAAAGCCGCAGATATCGGCCGCAAGTACAGCAAACGCCAGCTCCCTTGGTAGCCGATGGGGCAAAAACACTTGCGCGCCACGTGGGGCATTCATGTTGTCAATAGGGAGTGAATGTTTCTTGCTGCGGCGCAGGGGGCGCCGCGAGGTCGTCGAGTGAAGACCCGTTAAGGGAGTAGGCAGCTTTGCCTGGAGCAGGATCTGATGGATCGTTAGACCGGAGGTCTACGACCAGACATTCATATGCTGGATCGCCGAATGGCACTGGCGGCCAGAAGATTGAGTTTGGATCGCGCTGCCAGCCTCGAAACAGGTTGATGTCGCGTGCCTGTGGAATCAGGCCGCGGAGCCCCACGGGGCGAGGTCTGGCAGAGTCCCGTCACCAGCCAGGCTGGATGTGACTCCGGCAACGCCGGATGAGTTTGGCCGGCTATTCCTTGGCGGGTTGGTCGCCACCAGAGCCCGCCTCCGCTTCACCGGCAGAGGAAATCATGCATACGCTGGATAGATTTGCCATGCCACAAAAACGCCGGCCGCTTATGCCGCGGCAGTTTTGAGGGCAGCGAAATACTGGCGGTCAATGGCCAGCAGCCAGCGGACCAGCCGGCGCGCCACCTCGAGTGTGGCGCGATTCTTCGGCCCGCGCTGGCATTGCGCATCGTAAATGCTCCGCAGCTTGTCGTTATGCGCAATCGCCATGTGCGCCGCTTCGATCAGTGTGGTCTGCAAAAAGGCGTTGCGCTGTTTCGACAGCGGCCCGCGCTTTTGTATCCCGGCCGATTCCCGCTCGGCGGCACACAATCCGCAATAGCTGATGGCGTGCCGTTGGTTGGGGAAGCGGCTCGGTTCGCCCACTTCCACAGCCCAGCAGAGCGCTGTCAGGTCGCCCACACCATCGATGGCTTTCAGGCGTTGGACTCTTTCCTTCAGCAGCGGCTCGTGTATCAGTTGCCGGGTGATGACATCGTCCATCTCCTCCAGCCGCTCGATCTGTGTCCGGTTGAATTTCAGCAGTGGTTTCAGATCCTCTACCAGCCCGGCATGGTCCTCCAGCAAGGCCCCGAAATATCGTTTGCCATGCAGCTTTTTCGTCTCATAGGGAACGCCCCGCTGGATCAACAGACCAGCTGTCTTGTTCTTGAACATCACCCGCGCCCGCACCAGTAAGGCACGCTCCCGCAAATAGCAGCGCAGCGATTCGTACTCCATGGGCGGAACATAGCAGCAGGGAAACAGATCGGCCCGCAGAAGATCGGCCAGCGTGCGTGCATCCAGCGCATCGTTTTTCCGTTTGGCCGCCGAGATCGCTTTCAGTTTGGCGGGATTGGCCATCTGCACACGCGCCGCATACTGCTTCAGCTGCTCGTAAATCCAGTGGCTGCAGATAGTCGCCTCCAGTCCGCAGCACCATGCTGCATCGAACGTCCCGGCCCACTCGCCGATTGCCTCCCGTGTGGCTGCAATCTTGCCCTCTCTTACGACCGTGCCATCGGCCCTCTTGACACAAAAACTGATCGACTTTCGATGTACATCCAATCCGACGTAATATGAAAATAGAAGCATAGTTGATCTGCCTCGCCGCGCGTTGCCGCTGTCACGACAACCGGCGAGGCCTCCCACCTATGCATTCAAACAGGTTGGTAACCTGCGGCCGATCGGCAATCGGCCTCCGCGGTGTTTACCAACCTACTGGACCGGCGACAAGGTATTTTCGACGGCGCCCTTCTACTTGCGGCGTCGAGCGGCCTTTGCCTTTGCCTTCTTAACCGGAGCTGGAGCAACCGGCGGAGCATCTGGCGTGTCGATGTCCTCGATCGCTTTCCAGAATCCGCCGGTTTCTTTCTTATAAACCGTCACATAATTTTCGGTCTCGGTGATCGGCTTTCCGGTCTTGCGATCGGACATCGAAGTGGTACACGTTCCCTGGCTGTATGCAAAATCCCCGGACTTCGCCACTTCGACGGTCGCAGTGGTGCAATTCGCCGCGAAGTTTTTGTCGGCGAGAAATCCCTTCAGGGCGGCGCCGATGGCGTCTTTCCCCTTAGCCAGTGGCACTCCCGGAACCATCACCACAGCATCGTCCGCATAGTGATTCACGAGCTTATCGGCGTCGCGCGATTTGAAATCGGCGTTCCATTGAGTTTCGCCATCGCGGATGGCTTTCTCATCGGCAGCGCGTGTGTCAGGCGCCGGCGCAGGCGTCTCCGAACAACCCGCTATCAATAACGAAATCCCGATTGCAATCCCGGCCGAGTACCAGCTTTTCAAGTTTGTATCCTCGGCGGAATGATATAAGGAATCGAACCCCGCGTCCATCCCCCGGCCAATCCGCTACCATGGGTCAAGCCGATGTCCACGCAGTCAATTCCGTTTCTCAGCCCGGAGCAGTACCTGGAGATCGAGAGGGCGGCGGAGTTCCGCAGCGAGTATCTCGACGGTCAGATGGTTGCCATGGCAGGTGGAACGCCCAACCACGCCTGGATCGTTTCAAACACTGTATCCCGCCTTTCCGAACAATTGCGCGGAAGTCCGTGCGGCGCCAGAAGCAGCGACCTCCGCTTGTTCAGCGCAAGGTATCGCATCTTTACTTATCCCGACGTTATGGTGACCTGTGGCGCGGACCAGCTTTTGGACTCCCGAGCCGACACGCTTACCGATGCGACCATGATCGTCGAGGTTCTGTCGCCTTCCACCAAGAGCTACGACCGCGGAGAGAAGTTCGTTTTCTACCGTTCCTTGCCCTCCTTCTCGGAATATCTTCTGCTCTCCCAGGACAAGATCTTTGCCGAACATTACCGCCGCCAACCCGACGGCGCCTGGCTGCTCCGCGAATTCAATTCGTCCACCGACGAAATCGAGCTGACTTCCATCGGCTGCCGTCTGGTACTCGGCTCGCTGTATGAAAGAGTCGAATTCGAGACTTGACCTGCACTTGACCTGCTGGCGGCGCGAGTGGTTAAATATTCATTGTGGTGAATAAAAATTCATGACCACGGCGCCTCCGCACATCCAACGGATCGCCCACACCGATTTCACGCGGGATCTCGACCTCACCGGCGATGAGCTCTTCGCCCTCCTTGATCTCGCCGTCGACGTCAAGCGCTCGCCCGAACTCTACCGCTTCCATCTCGCCGGAAAATCCATCGCGCTCCTCTTTGAAAAACCCTCCCTGCGCACCCGCCTGACCTTTGAACTCGCCATCCAGCAACTGGGCGGTTTCTCCATCCTGAACGAAGGTCCCATCGGATCGCGTGAGCCTCTGAAAGACGTCGCGCGCAATCTTGATCGCTGGGTCAACGGCATCGTGGCCCGCACCTACCTCCAGCGGACCGTCGACGATCTGGCGCGCTGGGCCAAAGTTCCCGTCGTCAACGCGCTCAGCGACACGTGGCATCCCTGCCAGGCCTTGGCCGACATGCAGACTCTGCGCGAAAAGTTTGGATCCCTGCGCGGCATTAAGCTCGCCTTCTTCGGCGACGGCAATAACGTTGCGCAATCGCTGATGCTGAACGCCGCCCGCCTGGGCATGGATTTCGCCATCGCCAATCCCGTGCGCTACGACATGGGCGCCCGCGTGATTGACGAAGCGCAGGCCATTGCCGGCCAGACCGGAGCGAAGATTACGCTGACCAACGATCCCGCCGAAGCCGCCCGCGGCGCACATGCGCTCTACACCGACGTCTGGGCCAGCATGGGCGCGGAGAACGAAGCCGCCGAACGCCGCACCGCGTTTGCCGATTATCAGGTGGACGAAGAACTTTTCAAACACGCCCAATCGAATGCTGTCTTCATGCACTGTCTGCCCGCCAAGCGCGGCGAGGAAGTGACCGACAGCATGATTGAATCCTCGCGCTCGGTGGTATTCGACCAGGCCGAAAACCGCCTGCACGCGCAAAAAGCGCTGCTGTTGATGTTGCTCTCATGAAAAACGACGGGACACGCGTCGCCAGGCGCGTCTGTTCGGGCACTGAGGAAACGCGGCTATCGCCGCATGTCCGCCTTGGAGGCCCCGCATGAAACTCTGGGGCGGACGGTTTGAAACCGGACCATCGGAAATCTTCGAGCGTTTCTCGAACTCGCTCCACTTCGACAGGCGCCTGCTCGATGCCGACGTACGCGGATCGCAGGCCTTCGCCCGTTCGCTCGCCCGCGCCGGCGTCCTGACCGAAACCGAATGCGCCACCATAGTCGATGCCTTCGAATCCATCCGTCAGGATGCTGCGTCCCCGTCTTTTTTCGAAGGCGCGACGGATGAAGACGTCCATACTTTCGTCATCCGCAAACTGGGTGAACGCGTCGGCGCCCTCGCCGGGAAGATCCACACGGGCCGCAGCCGCAACGAACAGGTTTCGCTCGATGTCAGGCTTTGGCTGCGCGAGGAATGCGACCGATCGCGCCAACTGCTGATCGAGCTGATGGGCGAACTGCTGGACCTTGCCGCCCAACATCCCAACGCCGTCATCCCCGGCTACACCCATCTGCGCCGCGCCCAACCCGTGCTTTGGCCGCACTACCTGCTGGCGTATTTCGAAATGTTCTTCCGCGACCTGGAACGCTTCGGTGAGGCGCGCCGACGCACCAACGTGATGCCGCTTGGCTCGGGCGCTCTGGCAGGCAGCGGGTTCCCGCACGACCGCCCAGCCATCGCCCGCGACCTCGGCTTCGACGAAATCACCCGCAACAGCATGGACGTTTCGGCCGATCGCGACTTCGCCCTCGACTATCTCTACGCCGCCTCGGTCACCATGATCCACCTCAGCCGCCTCGCCGAAGACTGGATTCTCTACTCATCCGAAGAGTTCGGCTGGATGGAATTAGGCGATGGAGTGACCAGCGGTTCCAGCCTGATGCCGCAGAAAAAGAATCCCGATTCGCTTGAACTGATCCGCGGTAAATCGGGCCGCGTGCTGGGCGCCTTGAACTCGCTGCTCTTCACCATGAAGGGTCTGCCCATGACCTACAACCGTGACATGCAGGAGGACAAAGAGCCGCTCTTCGACGCTGCCGATCAGGTAAACGGCTGCCTCGAAATGGCGCGCGCGGTGGCCGCATCGGTGGTGCTGCGCGAACGGATTCCCGCCCAGGCAGCCGATGAAAGCTGGGTGGTCGCCACCGACCTTGCCGAAGCTCTCGCGCGCAACGGGACGGCGTTCCATCAGGCGCACCAGATTGTCGGGCGCCTGGTGCTCGAAAGCGTGCGCAGCGGCAAGAAACCCGGCGACTGGACGGCCGCCTCGCTGGCCCAATTCGCCCCCGAATTCACGCCCGATATCGCCCGTCTTCTCGACCCCCGCGAGGGCATGAAGACGCGCGAAATCACTGGCGGAACCGGCCCCGAAACTGTAGCTGCGGCGCTGCTCGAAGCGCGATCCCGCTTAGCGAAGCTGGCATGACGAAGAGCTTCCGCCAAGGTCAGATCCTTAAGGTAATTCGCGCCGGAAGTATCTTCACGCAGGACGAACTGGCCCGGGCGCTGAAGGAAACAGGGATCGACGCCACGCAGGTCACCCTCTCACGCGATATGCGCGAACTGGGCCTCGTGAAAACGGTCGACGGCTACCGGCAGATCGAACGCGAAGCGCCCAATCTGCAGTTCGCCGCACTCGCCGCCGAATTCCTGCAGGACGTACGCCAGGCGCAGAATCAGGTCGTGCTTCGAACGGCTCCCGGCCACGCCAGTTCGGTTGCGGTGGCGCTCGATGACGAAGGCTGGCCGGAAGTGGTCGGCACCATCGCCGGCGACGACACCATTCTGGTCATTTGCCCCGATTCACCGACTGCCGTGCAGGTCAGGACGAAGCTGCTCCACCTGCTTGAGGGGTGACAGCGTCCCCCTCTTCGATCCACTCCCGATACACTCCCATCAACTCCCGCAGCTCCGCCACATCCGCCGGACGGGTGTTCATCAAAGGCGGACGCACCGGCCCGGCCGTCATACCCAGAATCTCCATCGCATCCTTCATCACGGACACCTCGTACCCCTTGGCGCGCTCGCGGATCGCATACAGAGGATTAACGAAGCGCGCCATCAAAGGATCGAGCCGGGCGAAATCGCGTTTCATCCCCGCGTCGGCCAGTTCCAGCGAAAGCTTCGGAGCGATATTTGAAATGCTCGAGGTAAACGCCTGCACGCCGATTGCGAAATAAGTCGGCACGCAATCGTCGCCCAGACCGCCCATCCACGCCAGTCGGTCGCCGTTGTAATTCATGATGCGCTGGTAGACGCGGCCATTTCCCTGGCCGTCCTTCCATGCCGCGAGCGTGGGGACGCGGTCGCACAGCCGAGCCACCATCTGCGGCGTAAACACCGCCCAATCGCGGCTGTAAACCATCAGGGGCAGGGGAGTGGCCTGGCCAATGGTCTCGTAATAATGGAACAGCCCCTCTTCCGGCGCATGGCTGTAATAAGGCGGCAGGATCAGGATCGAAGCCGCTCCCGCGCGATGCACGCGCCGCGCAATATCCGCGCCAATGACCGAGTTGTAACCGGTTCCCGCGACTACGGGCATGCGTCCGTTCACGGCTTCCACGGTGACTTTGACCACCCGCTCGATCTCCTCGGGCGTCATCGAATAGACCTCGCCGGTGCCTCCGGCGGCCACCATTGCGCAGAACGGATAACGCGCCATCTCGTCCACGTTTTCCGCCAATGCCTCAAGATTAAGGGAAAGATCCCGGTGAAAAGGTGTGACGGGAAATCCGAAAACGCCTGTTAGATTGGCGGCAAATTGTCGCGGAGTCATCCAAACCTTTGTATCATGTCGACAGCGGGTGGCCGCTTTTCAAACTCGAACAAAGAATATTTGAGAAGTTTCCGCCCGAAACGCACTTGACTGATTAATGGCTCGGAAAGTGTATGGGGGCGATGCGTTGTACATCGCCTGGAAACTGGACACGGCGGACGCTGCCTCCGCACAACGTGCCCAACGCTTGCTCGCCAAAGGCGAACAACGAAATTTGTATTGTTTACGCTCGTGGGTGGTGGCCGCCGGTGAAGTACGAGCCCTGCTTTCGCCTGCCGCGTCGCTGGAACTGATCACCGAGACTATCTGGTCCGGTAAGGTCGAGCCGCTTGAAAGCCGCTGGGTACCCGGAAAGCGAGCGTGTGCCGTATTGGCGCGGGAAATCGAGACCGTGCCGGTCGGACTGGGTCTTGCCGTCCGGCCCGAACAATGGCCTTTTTCCAGCGCCGCCAAGGCATAGTTTCGTTAGTGGTGGTTGAACAGGAACCACAAAACGATCAAACCGCCAGGCACGCCCAGTAGCCACGCGAACATGTATTTCATAAAAGCCTCCGGTCCGCTGAAATGCAAGCCGGAGGCCGAGTTGCGAAACATTACAAAAGTGCTGCGGCGGTCTGCGCAAAGTGCAGGCAATCGGTTCGCGAACCATCAGCCACGACGATAGCTGAGAAACGCGGGGTGCGGAACGCTTCGACGTACTCCTGACCTACCAGCAGCGGCGTGTTTGTCGCCGCTCCCCCATCGTTCCGGCGCACAAACAGAGAGATCTCCCGGGTGCCGCTCTGATAGACCAAATGAAGTACCGCCAAGCCATCGAGCCGGCAAATCTTCGCATGGACCAGTGTCGAGCCGGCCGGACCCAGCGCGGTGATGGATGAGGCTGGTAAGCCAAACCGCGCAGCCAAGGCGTCCACCTCGGCCAATTCGGAACGCCACCGGCGTGGTTGGTGCTCAATTACTTCCGCCTGATGATCCCGCGCTGCATCGGCATAAATCCGCGGCACGCGCGTAAACCACCACGCCGAACCCGCAACCAGGAAGACGATGGCCGCTGCAGCAGCCATAAAGCGCCGCCGTCGCGTCAGGGAAATCATTTGAATCTGCCTGCGAACCGCTCGGTCCAACTCCACCGTATCCCGAATCTCTGCGCCCATCGACGCGCGCAGCCGAGCGTCTATCGAAATCTGCAGCTCAATTTCCTCGGCACAGGTGCGGCATCCATCCAGATGCATCTCGAAGGCGCGCAGTTCGGACCCTGAGAGTTCGTGGGCCAGATAAAGCGGTGCCCGTTCACTTATATCGGTGCAGTTCATATTGCCATACTCACGGGGTTCAGTTTCTCGCGCAAGGCACGCCGTCCACGGCTCAACCTTGACATTATGGTTCCAATCGGAACTGACAGAATCTTCGATACTTCACTGCACGTGAAACCTTCCACGACGCCCAGCAAGAGCACTTCCCGTTGCTCGCTCGGCAACTGGTCGAGTGCATCGAGAACCTCAAGGGTTTCATCGGTCGATACAGCGCGCGATCGGATCCCGGCGCTCAAGGGCACGATCACCGGCGCCAGCCGATTCTTGCGGCCCTGCCCGTAAAATGTGTTGACCAGAATGCGAAAGAGCCAAGCCCGGATATCGCTTGCCGGCTCGAACTGATGGAAGCTCCGCCAAGCCTGCAGCAGTGTTTCCTGCACCAGATCCTCCGCTGCGGCGCGGTCGTTAGTCAGACGGCAGGCGAAACGGAGCATACTCCCCGATTGCGGGATCGCCACGCGCTCGAATTCCGCCTGCCTCGATTGCACTCGCGGTCAATTATACAGGAAGCCGCCCGGTTATTTGCTCTTCTGCAGATCCGTCAGCGCCGCCAGCACTTCCTCGCTGTGCGGATTCGGTTTCACCTGCGTATAAACCTTCCGGACCACGCCCTTGGGATCGATCAGGAACGTATTGCGCGCCGCCACCATCCCGTTCGGCGCCAGCGAACCGTAGTTGCCGATCACTTCTTTACCCGGGTCGGCCAGGAGCTTGAACGTCAGGCTTTCCTTGGTGCAGAACTGCTGGTGCGAATCGATATTATCGGCGCTGACGCCCACTATGGCGGCTTTCTTCGCCGTGTACTGATCCAGATCGCGCTGGAAGTTGTGGGCTTCGATGGTGCAACCCTGCGTCATGTCTTTAGGATAGAAATAGAGGACCACCCACTGGCCGCGGAAGTCCTTCAGGCTCACGGTTTTGCCCTCCTGAGATTGAAGCTTGAAATCAGGCGCCACGCTGCCTTCGGCGGGGACGTCGGCGGCGCGCAGAACGGGGGCGGACGCGGCGAGGAACAGCGCGAGCGCGGGAATGGCAAGAGAAAGGGTGAGTTTCATACTCCCTTCAATGCGTGTGGAGCGGCAATTCATCCCTCGAACTGCATATTTTTAAACGCATCCGCCATCGAGTTCCTGGCATCAGAGACGAAGGAGAAAACCAACCTACATATGAAGAGAACCGCAGAGGCACACTGGCAGGGCGATCTGAAGGGCGGCAAGGGTTCGCTCACCACCGCGACCCACGTATTGAACAATACGGCCTACTCGTTCCACAGCCGATTTGAAGACGGGCAGGGCACCAATCCCGAGGAGTTGCTCGCGGCCGCGCATGCCGGCTGTTTCACCATGGCGCTTTCCGCTCAGCTGGCGCAGGCGGGGCTAACCGCCACCAGCCTCGACACGGTCTGCAGCATCAGTCTGGAAAAGAAAGAGGGCGGCTTCGAGGTCACCGAAAGCCATTTGGAATTGAAGGCCAAAATTCCTGGGGCGACCAGGGAAGCCTTCGATAAGGCCGTGCATAACGCCGAAACCGGCTGCCCGGTGTCGAAGCTCTACAAAACGTCGATTACGGTAAACGCGGTACTGGAAAGCTAAAAAAGCGCAGGCCGAAGGCCTGCGCTTTCCATCTCTTTACGCCATCGCCGGAACGGCTTCTTCTTCCAGTTCCGTGATCCGATGAGCCAGCATGGTTTCCAGATTCTCCAAAGCCTTCGAGAATCCGGCAATCCCCTCGGTCAGCTTGTCGCTGGCCATGCGATCCGCCGCATGCATCTTATCGAAGGTGGCGCGATCCATCGGAATCCGCTGGATATCCATGGTCTTCGCCTTTTCCGGATCGAGCTTACGGGGCAGATCGCCTGTGGTCGAATCCAGCTGGGCCAGCAGGTTGGGCGAAATCGTCAGCAGATCGCACCCCGCCAGTTCCGTAATCTCACCGATATTGCGGAAACTCGCGCCCATCACTTCGGTCTTGTAACCGAACTTCTTGTAATAGTTGTAAATAGTCCGCACGGACATTACGCCAGGATCATCTGCTGGCGCATAATCCAGCCCCGTGTCCTTCTTGTACCAGTCGAGAATGCGGCCCACGAAAGGCGAGATCAGGGTGATCCCGGCTTCCGCGCACGCGATCGCCTGGTGCAGCCCGAACAGCAGCGTCAGGTTGCAGTGAATCCCTTCCTTCTCAAGAACTTCACCGGCTTTGATGCCTTCCCAGGTAGATGCGATTTTGATCAGGACCCGATCTTTCGAGATTCCATCGGCGGCATATTGCGCAATGATTTCGCGGCCCTTGGCGATGGTGGCTTCGGTGTTATACGAAAGCCGCGCATCCACTTCCGTCGAAACGCGCTTGGGGACAATCTTCAAAATGCGCTTCCCGAACGACACCGCGAGGCGCTCGAACGCGAGAGACGCAACTTTAGAGGGATCCGCGCTGTCACCCAGATCCTTGCGGGCCTGCAGCAGCGTCCCATCCACGATTTCTTTGTACTTCGGCATCTCCGCCGCCGCCGTAATCAGGGACGGGTTAGTGGTGGCGTCGCGCGGTTTGAATTGTTCGATCGCGCCGATATCGCCGGTGTCGGCCACGACCACCGTCATCTCGCGAAGCTGTTCCAGAAGGGTTTTTGCCATGTGTATTTAAATCTCCTCTCGCCTTTTAAGATCATCGCTCAGGTCGGGTCGGGACGCCAGCGTTTTCATCTTTAAACGGTATGAATGTACGATTTTATACATTGCGATGAGTCACTTCCGGGTCCGGAAACAGAAGGAGTAGCCGATTCCCACCAAGTGGTCCATCGAAGCTGCCGAGAGCCCCACGCCCGCATGCAGATCGATCTGCTGCTGCGCCGTGATTTCATAGGAGGTTCCGAAGTGCAGTAGATGCCGCGGCCCCCCGGACTCCGGAAAATCGCCGGAAGTACTCCACGAATCCATCCCAGGGGGGTCAGCTGTCGATCCAACAGGAAAGTGGTTTCGCCGACCACACGGTGCGATCCATCCTCGGTGGGCACATAGAGGGAAAGCATGCCCGCTGCAGTCCAGTTGGTGGATAGCTTGCGCGACCAGGGCAATTGGAACGAAGGGTCATAGCCATATGGCTGGAAATTCGCCTGGCCCCAGTCGGGAAACTGAGCGACACCACGAGCGACGCTTCGAATCCTCCCGGCAGACCGTGAAGTTGTTGCTTGACGCCGGCCGCCACATCGCCGAAACCCGATGCCGAACCTTGGTAATAATCGGGCGCCGTAAAGCGCAATTCTGTGCTCGGACCGATTCCAAACCGCAGCTGGGTTTCAGTGAAATCGATAGTCCGGTCTGCCTGATTGCCTGTTTCGAGCAGGCCATTCTCCGCTTGAAACTCCCATTGGGGGACGACTGCGCTCGAATCCGTGACGGATGGCCGATCTGTCGCGATCACCGCTGGCGTTTGACCGGACGCGATCACGGTGCCGAGCAGAACGGCACCGAACAGCGCGGCCGAACGGAGCACCTACCGATTATCGCCGCTTCTCGCGAAACACGATCCGAGCGCCTGGCGTGCTTCCTCGGTCAGCCGCTCGAAGGGAAACACCACTGTCTGATTCGGTAAGACATTGCCGATAGTCAACGTTCGCGTTGGCATCGGCAGCTCCAGTTTGACGTTACCCTCGTAATACGGGGCCTTATGGGTAGTCGGCGACTGCCCGTCCACAGCGGCAGACACCATCGCCCCGCTCTGTGGGACGTCCCTCGGCGCCCACGCGACCTGCATCTCGCCTTCGTGCGTGTCGGTGTGGCACGTCAACTTCAATCGATACAAATCGGGCTTTGCCGGGTTAGCGGCGGGCACCTCCTGCACCATGCTCGCGGTGAGAATCGGAGCCTGCGTTTTCGGCTCCTGCGACCGTTCGACCGCCCAATCGCCAGCGCCGGCGCCTTCCGCCGACAGTGCGCTCGTTAAGGCATTTTCTGTCGCGCGGTCGGGCAGCGGCCGCAAACCCGATGCCCCGAGTGCGCCGTCCTTCAGCTTGCTGGCCATCATGGCGGCGAGGCTGGGCGTGACATGCGCCGCGTCGAATCGCTGGAGGGTCAGACCTCCCACCATCTTTGCGTCGTCATGACAGGAAGCGCAGTATTTTGCGACCAGCTCATTCTGCTGCGCCGCTGGCATCCGATCTCCAGCCACGGCCGCCGGAAGTGCCAATCCCCCCGCCAATATCAGTGTTCCGAAGACCTTCATGGGGTTAACCGTAACACGGATTCCTTTAGTCGCCCACTGCCGAAGGTTAGGGAGCGCCATTCGATGAGGAATATAATCGAGGCGAGGGCCACAGGGGCCAATCACAGAAGACAACCACGATGGACACAGTCACGATCGAATCCATTCCCATCCTTGTGGGTCGAGAAGAGGACGGCCGCTGGTAGGCCGATTTCGAATCCATGCCGGGCGTGATGGCGTATGGCGAGACGCGCGAGTCGGCCATTGCGGCCCTCAGAGCGCTGTGCCTGCGTGTCGCAGCCGACTGCATCGACCACGGCGAGGAAGTTCCCGCGCCGCTCGCCTTGGTCTTTTCACAGGCATGAGCCTCTGGCGAGCAGTTAAGGCGAAACAACGCTTCTGTCGATCCAATTCGGATTAAGGCGGCGAGGAGTCGGCCCCGCCCTCCTCGCCCAGATCGGGAAAAAGACGGGATTACGGCCCGGGGATCTGTAATTCGGCCGGCAACAAAAGTCACGGATTCGCTTCATTGGGCGATATTTACCAGTTTTTCCAGGGTCGCGAGGCGATCTCGCATCGGCCGCAGTTCCTCTTCGCCCAGCTTTTCCGCACATCCTTCAACAATTCTTCTCCCCTCCTCATAAAGTGCGCGCCGCAGCGCAGGCTCGGGGCGAGTCCACGCAATATCGCCCAATGCGCGCAGCATACGCAGACTGACCGCGAGATCTGTCTTCGAGTACAGGCGTATCTGGTGAAATGCGGATTTCAGCAAGCCTTCGAAATCGATCCACGGAATGCTCACGCGCGCCGTGCCAGGCGGATCGTAGAGGATCGATGCAGGTAGTTCCCGCGCCCCAAAGCGGATCAGGATGCGGCTCAACTGATCCACGCAGTTGACCGCCGTGGTGGGATCGTTGACCGCGGGCGAGATCGCCTTCAGCGCGATATCGACAATCTGCAGAACGCCGAATTCCACATCCTGCTGCAGGGTTCGCGACGGCCCCAGGTCGAAGGCATCCAGAATCTCGCTGCGGCTCTGCAGAGTCAGCCGGTCCCCTTTATAAGCCATCAGCAGCGGCGCGCCCGCGGGAACGAAGTGGCCCACTTTGCGCACCACATGAACCCTCACTTGATTGAGCCTTGCGAGCGTCACCAGCCGGTGCGTGTCGATGAACCGTATATACCCCGAGGTCTCGCTGACCAGCGGGAAGTCCCAGGTGTTCAACTCGGCAGCCACGCTCTCCACCAGACTGGCCGTTCGGCGCGGCAGCGGCATAACGTCGTCGATGATGGCTTCCGTCTCGGCCGCGATTCGGTCGACGATATGGTTCACGCTGATGGCGTGCGAGATGTGGTGAATGAAGTAGAGCAGCAGTGCCACGCAGGTGAGCGCCAATAACATCGCGCCGAAAACCGTGAATACCGGGGCAAACGGATGCGGCAGTGATCGCGCAGTCGGCAGCGCAGCCATGCAGTAGCAAAAAGTGCCGAGGAACAAACCCAGCGTCCACTGCGTCACGCGGTCTTTCGAAAAGCTGACGATAATGCGTGGCGAAAATTGCATGGACGCGAGCGTCAGCGTCATCAGCAGAATCGCGAAGACGATGGAAACCACCGTCATGATGGATTGCGCGATGCCCGCCAGAATGACCTGCGCCACCTGCGGATCGTCGTGCGATGGGAACAGCGCCCTGGGGACAAACTCGCTGAGGAGCGGAAAACTTTCTTCCACCCACGAGAGCACCGCGCCCGCGAAACCCAGCGCCAGTGCGATGATCAGCGGGCGCAGCAGGAAGCCGCCGCGCAGGTTGTACATCACATGGCGAAGCCAGAATGGCAGGCGTTTATTCACGGGGCGATTGTTTCAGTGTAGTCTCGTCGGCTATCTCTATGCCTTCTTCACATCCCAGGGCGTAGAGTACATGTTAAGGCGGACTACGATGCACTGGTTGCAGGACATTATTTTTCTCGCGCTCGTAGTCGGCCTGGCGCGGCCCGCCGGCTTGTATCTTGCCCGCGTCTTCGAGGGCAAGCCCACGGTCCTCGATCCCGCGCTCCGTCCGGTCGAATCGCTTCTTTACCGATGCCTCGGAATCGATGCCGGCGCGGAAATGTCCGCAGGCCGCTACACCGCTTGCTTCCTGCTCTTCAGCGCGGTCGGCACGACAGGCCTTTTCCTTCTGCTTCTTGCCCAGCGCTGGCTCCCGCTGGGTCCGGCTGATCGCTATCTGACCACGCCGATGAGTCTGGACCTGGCCGCCAACACCGCCATTAGTTTCACGACAACCACCACCTGGCAGGCGTATGGCGGAGAAACCACCCTTCGCTACCTGACTCAGCTGATTGGCCTGGTTTCACAGAATTTCCTCGCGAGTGCTGCGGGTCTGGCCGTCGGCATTGCCTTCATTCGCGGATTTGCGCGCGAGCGTTCGGCCACCATTGGCAACTTCTGGGTGGATCTGGTTCGCGCGCTGCTCTGGGTACTGTTGCCGGCGGCGCTCGTCGGAAGCATGGTTCTGATCTGGAAGGGAGTGCCGCTGAATTTCGCTCCCTACACCGAAGCCCACACCCTCGAAGGAGCCACCCAGACCATCGCGCAAGGGCCTGTAGCGGCGCTTGAGTTCATCAAGAATCTCGGCACCAACGGGGGCGGCTTTTTCAACGCCAACGGCGCCCACCCCTATGAAAACCCCACGCCGCTGGTCAATTTTCTGGAGCTGCTTGCCATTGCCGTGCTGCCTGCGTCTCTAACCGTCACCTTCGGCCGCATGACCCGGACGCCGCGCGCCGGATGGATTCTGCTGGGCGTAATGGTTGTGTTGTTCGTCGCCGGGCTTGCCATCTGCGAGCTGGCCGAGAGCGGGAACATGGAGGGGAAGGAAGTTCGCTTCGGCACCGGCGGTTCGGCGCTGGCCGCCGTGGTCACTTCGAACGGGGCCACCGGATCTTACAATTCGATGCACGATTCCTACCGGCCCGTGGGCGTGCTGGTCCCGCTGGTGAACATGCTGCTGGGCGAGGTGATATTCGGCGGCCTGGGAACCGGCCTTTATGGGATGGTGATGATTGCCCTGGTGGCCGTGTTCCTGGGAGGTTTGATGGTGGGGCGCACCCCGGAATACCTGGGCAAGAAAATCACCGCCGCGGAGATGAGGCTGGCGATTTCTTATGCGCTGCTGACGCCGGCGGTGGTGCTGCTACTCTCTGCCGTCGCCCTGGTCACTAACGCGGGCCGGTCCGGCTTAGTCACCAACACGGGAATTCGCGGATTTACCGAGATAATCTACGCCTACACATCGTCCATGGCCAACAATGGACAAAACCTGGCGGGTCTTAATGCCAACACCGCCTTCTACAATCTGACCACTGCCATCGCTATGCTGACGGGACGTTTCGCGCTGGCCGTTCTGGCCTTGTCACTGGCAGGACGCCTCGCAGCTCAGCGGCGCTGGCCCATCACCCCAGGGACTCTGCGCAGCGATTCGAGGACCTTCGGCACACTCGTGCTGGGAAGCGTGGTCCTGATCGGGGCCCTGAGCTTTCTGCCTGCGCTCGCGCTGGGCCCTATTGCCGAAGCCCTGAAACGCTAATTGTGCCGCGAGCCCGCGTGCGTGTAAGTCTCTGGCGGAATCAAATCCGCAGGCTGGCTGGCCGTGACCGTCGAATCGTTGGGATACGGATGCTTCCAACCGCTGGCACGCCACGCATCCGCTTCGTCGTTGATGTCGCGCCCGCCATGCTCCGCCATAACCCGTATGGCCTCGGGTTCCATCTCCTCGCTCACCTGCACGGCAACAAATACCTTTCCCCGCCGGACGGCCTCCTCATAAAGGTGCGCCTCATCGTGCGATATGCCCATGTTGAGGAATGCCCCGATCAACCCGCCGCCCGCCGCGCCGATTCCTACGCCCGTGAGAACAGTCGCAATCACGCCACCCGCGATGATCGGCCCCACACCGGGAATCACCAGCATCGCCAGGCCGGCGACGAACCCGGCACTTGCGCCGATTGACGCACCGGCTGCCGCAGCCGACGCCGTTTTGGTTTCCTCGGCTTGCGCCCGACGGATGTATTCATCATGGCGGCTTCGCTCGTTGCCGGCCGCGACGTGTATCGCCTGGCTCGGAATGCCCAGATTCCTTAGGTGGCCCGCCACATGCTCCGCTTCCGCCAGGGCCGGAAATACCGCTGCAACAGTTTTCATAGTTAGCTCCATGGTTCTCTTGTGCACGCCTCGTGCCACAGTGGTACTTGGCGCGCATTCTGGCAATCGAAAGCTCCTGCGACGAAACCGCCGCATCCGTCGTTGAAAACGAAGACAAAGTGCTTTCGGCGGTGGTGGCCAGCCAACTGTCGGTGCATGCGAAGTACGGCGGCGTAGTCCCGGAACTTGCCTCGCGCGAACACCTGCGGGCCATCGTTCCGGTGGTTCGGGAAGCTCTCGAACAGGCCGGGCTCACGTGGCGCGACCTCGATGGCGTCGCTGCAACCTCCGGCCCTGGACTTGCCGGAGCACTGCTTGTAGGCCTGACCTACGCCAAAGCGATTTCCTGCGCTCTTGAAATTCCCCTGATTACGGTTAACCACCTCGAAGGCCACATCCACGCGGTAATCCTCGAATCACGGCAACGCGGTACCCCCGTCCAGCTGCCCGCGCTGGCCCTGATCGTAAGCGGAGGCCACACCCACCTGTTCGAAGCTCAGGCCGACAATCAATACCGGCTGCTGGGACGCACTCGCGACGATGCCGCCGGCGAAGCCTTCGACAAGGTCGCCAAGCTGCTCGGCTTCGGCTATCCCGGAGGGCCGGTGGTGGATCGATTGGCGCCCCACGGCGATCCCCATGGAATCCGTTTCACCATGGCGCGCATGAAAGGCAACGGCCTCGATTTCAGCTTCAGCGGCCTCAAAACCGCCGTCCTGCGCTGGGTGGAAGGCCGGGACATGGCGCAGGAAATCGCCCTTCGCAAACAACTCCTCAGCCACGATTTAAGCCCGTCCACAGCCGAATGGCTGGCGGTCACTCCGCAGGTCACGCTCGATCTGCTGGCCAGCTTTCAATGGACGGTAGTTGAGGAGTTGCTGAAACGCGCCCTTGCCGCGGCCGACCGGGTGGAAGGAGTACGCTCGCTGATCGTCTCCGGGGGAGTGGCCTGTAATTCCGGACTGCGCGCCGCCGTCAATGATCGATCCGTGGGCCTGCCCGTCCACTTTCCCTCCCACACCCTCTCTACCGACAACGCTGTGATGATCGCGGCGGCCGCCTTCCCCAAATACCGCCGCGGCGAATTGGCACCCCTGAGCGCGCCCGCCGAACCAAACCTGCAACTGGCAGGCGAACAAATCCCGGTTAGGTAGCGTACTCTTTATCAGAATGCCGTTTTGCACACAGTGTGGCCATCAGGTAGGGGATGCGGACGTATTCTGCGCCCACTGCGGACGCCGGCAGCCTGCTCCAGCGGCCGCATCGGGAAAGGGTGCCGGCCCGCCCGCCGATCCTCTCGCTGGATTATCGCCCCGTGCCGCCTCCATCCTCTGCTACATCCCCACCGTAGGCTGGATCGCCGCCATCATCGTGCTCGCCACACGGCGCTTCAAGAGCGATAAGATCGTTCGCTTCCACGCCTTCCAGGGTCTGTATCTCTTTGCCGCCTGGCTGATGGTGCAATGGGTGATCCGCCCCGCCATGATCGGCATGTCGGCCCACTTTATCCGCCTCGACCATGTTCTGGAAGGAATCCTGCTCGCCGTCTCCATCTTCATGATTATCAAAACCAGCCACGACGAGCCGTACGTCCTGCCCATCATCGGCGAACTGGCGCAAAGGTCTGCTGCCGAACAATAGGGACCTTCACGCAGTCGTCGCTATACTCAAATTTCCGTGTTTCATAATCTGGAGAAGCAGATACAGGCTCTCGTGAGAGAACGAGTGCGCGAGCAGTTTGGCGTGGACGCCGAGATTGTGCTCGAACAGCCGAAGCAGGCGTCCTTCGGCGAACTGGCGCTACCGGTGGCTTTTCAACTGGCGAAGTCGCTCAAGCAGTCCCCGAAGAAGATCGCCGCCGATGTGATCGCAGCCGTGGGAACCATCCCCGGCGTTGCCGCTCTCGAGATCGCCGGCAACGGCTACATCAACGTCCGCTTCGATCGCGGCTTCTACGGCGCTGCGCTGTTGAAGATGCCGGATAGGCCCGCCGCCGCGACTGCCGGGAAGACCATCGTCGAACATACCAATATCAATCCCAACAAAGCCGCCCATATCGGGCACCTGCGCAATGCCGTATTGGGCGACACTTTCGTACGCATGCTGCGCGCCCGCGGCAACCACGTCGAAGTGCAGAATTACATCGACAACACCGGCGTGCAGGTGGCGGACGTGGTAGCCGGCTTTCATTTCCTCGAAAAGAAAACACCCGCCGAAGTCGCGGCGCTGATGGATGGCGAGCAACCCTTCGATTACATTTGCTGGGACCTCTACGCACGCACTTCGCAACACTACAAAGACCATCCCGAAGCACTGCTCTGGCGCGCCGAGACGCTGCACGCCATTGAAGCCGGCACGGGTGAACTGGCCGAACTGGCGCATCTGGTGGCCGACGCCATCGTCAATGCGCATCTGGCGACTATGCTGCGCCTCAACATCCAGTACGATGTTCTGCCGCGCGAAAGCGAGATCCTGCACCTGCACTTCTGGGCGGCCGCGTTTGAACTTTTGAAGCAACGCCAGGCCATCTACTTCGAGGAAGAGGGCAAGAACAAAGGCTGCTGGGTCATGCCATCCTCCTCCTTCCGCGAGGAAGGCGATGCCAACGAAGACAGCAAGGTAATTGTGCGCTCGAACGGCACCGTGACTTACGTAGGCAAAGACATCGCCTATCAGCTCTGGAAATTCGGCTTACTAGGCAAGGATTTCTATTACCGTCTGCTCACGCGCTACACCGATGGCAAAGAGGTCTGGGTCTCGACCGGCGAACCGCAGCCGCGTCCCTCACCCGCTTTTGGCAAAGGGCAAACGGTTTATAACGTCATCGATACCCGGCAATCGTATTTGCAGGACGTGGTGGTGGCCGGTCTGCGCGCGCTTGGCTTCGAAGAACATGCCAGCCGCTCGATTCATTTCTCCTACGAGATGGTGGCGCTCTCACCGCGCTGCTGCGCCGATCTCGGCATCGAACTTTCCGAAGAAGACGCGCGCAAGCCATATGTCGAAGTCTCCGGACGCAAGGGACTGGGCGTCAAAGCCGACGATCTGATGAACCAGCTGATCGAGCGCGCTTTCACTGAAGTTGCATCGCGGCACGCGGAAGATAACATCGTGGCGCAGAAGGCCGTGGCGACCGAAATCGCCATGGGAGCCCTGCGCTACTTCCTGCTCAAGTTCACGCGGAACACCGTGATTGCGTTCGATTTCCAGGAGGCTCTGAGCTTCGAAGGCGAGACCGGTCCCTACGTACAATACGCGGCCGTGCGCGCGCGCAATATCTTCCGCAAACTCGAAGAACGCGGCGAATCGAAACCGGACTTCGCGTCTGAGATGACACGGGAATCCATGGAGCGCCAGCTCACCCCTGAGGACTCATGGCAGATCCTGCTGGCGGCGTCGAAAGTCGATGCGGCCGTGGAACGTGCGGTCACCGCGGGCGAACCAGCCCACGTGGCGAAGTATGCTTTTCAATTGGCGCAGACGTTCAACAATTTCTATCACCAGTACCAGGTCCTCTCCGAACCCGACCCTGAGCGCAGAGTGTTTCTGCTCTGGATGACCGAGTTCTTCGCCGCGCAACTGGAACGCACCCTCGCCATTCTGGGGATCGCGGTTCCGGCTTACATGTAGATATGCTCCTGGCTTTGGACGCTGGCAACACGAATATCACCGTAGGCATTTTCCGCGGCGGCGAACTCGCGGATCATCGCCGGCTGCGCACCGTGCGCGAACAGACGTCGGACGAATGGGGCATTCTGCTGATGAGCCTGCTCCGCTACGCTTCGCTCGATCCGGCGGAGGTGCGCGGCATCATCGTTTCATCCGTAGTCCCGCCTCTCAACGGCGCACTGCGGGAGATGGCCCAGCGCTACTTCGGCGTGGAAGCGATGTTTGTCACCTGGCAGACCGATACGGGCCTCACCATCCTTTACGAGAATCCGTCTGAAGTGGGCGCCGACCGCATCGTGAACAGCGTCGCGGCCCTCGGAAAATACGGCGGCCCCTGCGTCATCGTGGACCTCGGCACTGCCATTACGTTCGATGCGATTTCCGCACGCGCCGAGTATCTGGGCGGCATCATCGCGGCAGGTATCGGCATTTCGGCCGAAGCGCTGTTCAGCAAGACCGCGCGCCTGCCGCTGGTCGACTTCCGCAAGCCTCGAACCGTGATCGGAACCAACACCGTGGCCAGCATGCAGTCGGGACTCTACTACGGAGCCATCGGCGCTATCGACGGCATGATCGAACGGCTGGTGGAGGAGCTCGGGGAAGAGACACGCGTGGTAGCCACCGGCGGCCAGGCGCAGCTCATTGCCGACGGGTCGAAATACATCCGCCACGTGGATGAAAACCTCACGCTCGAGGGCCTCAAGATCATCTGGGAGCGCGCCGGTAAGTCAGTGTGACGTTTTCCAATTACTTCAATTACTTCACCGAGATCGAGGAACATTTTCAGAAGGCCCGCGGCACCAGTTTGTTCCTGCTGTCGCCGCTCGATTGGGCACTGGTCGAGTCCTGGAAGAACTCGGGTGTGCCGCTCGAAGCGGTGCTGCGCGGCATCGACACGGCGTTTGAAAAGTGGCGGGCCAAGCGGTCGCGCGCCCAGATGGTGAATTCGTTGGCGTGGTGTTCCCAAGCCGTCATGGCCGAAGCCCAGCGCATGGCGGATGCGGGACAACCGAAAGCTGCCAGGCAGGAGGCAGCGCCGTTCCCTGCGGACGACTTGAGGCGCTTCGTCGAGGGCAATGCCGCCGCCGTCCGTGCCGCCGGAGTGGGTGATTTCCTCCAGATCGCAGACTCGCTGGACCACATCGCGAACGATTTGCCCACTTTTTCGGAAGATCTGGAGTCGCTGGAACAGCGGCTTAGCGTGCTGGAACAAAAGCTGATCGCGCTGGCGCGGGGACGTCAAACGGAAGAACAGGCGCTGACCGCGAGGCGTGAACTGGATGCCTACCTGCGCCCCTACAAGAGTAGAATGAGTGCTCCCCAGATTGCCATGCTGGAAAATCAATTTCTGGAGCGAGCCACGCTGGAAGCTGCCGGGCTGCCGCGACTTAGTCTGTTCTACCTGCGTTAAATTTGCAATCCCACTGTGCGAAAAAGGGCGGAAAGCGTAACGCTCTAGAAATTTTTATGATAGTCTGACTTTTGATAGTGTGATTCGGTGCTAAAGGGTACCGTAACCGTTTATCGCCGAATCCGTCATAATGGTTATGAGGGTTGGTAAGCCCTCACAAAAGTTTACCGAGTGGTACCGCTCCAGGCGCGAGTCATCGCGCACCGGAATCAGCGGTCCAGCCAGCAGGTGCACTCCTCCGAGCACCTGATGGTTCTTTGGTGAAACGGCAGGCACAATCCTCCGAGTGCCTGCCGTTTTTTTATGCCGCGAGGCGATCCGAGCCAGAGCTTCGATTGCGGAAGCTTTCCACAATACCGCGCCATTTTCGCATCGCCAGTTCAATCAAATTCAGAATGATCGCAAGCGCCAGCAGCGCGGGCCAGAGACGCAGCGTCCAATCGATGTAAAGCCCGCCCGTATCGAACAATCGAGCGACGGATGGGTTGAAGTGGCCTCCGGTCGATTGCGCCAGCGACTTCAGCAGCGCGTCATTCGATCCATAGTCGGACAATTCCGATTCCTGCCGGTAAACTCCTACTTCAGGGAAGGCGCGCGTCTCATTCAATGGCCGCACACGGAACAGACCCTCGAGCGCACCGATGCGCACACGCCCGCGATAATTCCCTGGCGATACGCGGCTCACATCGAGCGGATGCCGGAAGTCGCCCGGCCCGATGCAGTAGAGATCGGGCGCAACGGTGGGCTCGGCGGCGCGATTCGAGAGATGGTAATCGACCACGATCTCTTCATTGGCTGCATCGTAGCGGGCAGTGGCCTCGCTCTCGTTGCCGTGGGGCAGGAGGTCGCGAAAGATATTGGTCCACAGGCGGTCGAAGCCGGGCCATCCGACCCAACTCGCGGCCCAGCGGCTCTTGGCATCCGAGGCGAATACCGCCGCGCGACCCAGGCCGTATTGCCAGCGCACCAGCAACGGATCTTTCTCGTCGACTTCCAGAATCTCGTCGGCGGTCGGCTTGGTCTCGAAGCGGACGTAGCCGGCCAGGGCGGGCGCGGTCGCCACATCCACCTTGTCGAGTAGATCCGAAGGATGCTTCACTAAGGCGCGAATCGGCTTCTCGACGGCGGTGGTTCCGGTGTGTTCCTTGACGTCCTTGAGCAGGATCTGTTCGAGGCCGGCTGGGTCGTTCAGGAAGTACGATTTGCCTTTGGCCAGGGCGGCAATCTTTTCGAGATAAGCCCGATTTACGTCCTGTCCCAGCCCGACGGTTGAAATGGTTACGCGGCTGTTGACGGCGTCGCGCGAGAGGCTCAGGCTGTCGCCTTCTTCGGAGATGCCGTCGGTGAGCAGCACGATGTGCCGGTAGGTCGAATCGACGGTGACGATGCGCCGGTATGCCTCGTTGAGAGCGGGCGCAATCTGCGTTCCACCGTCGGGCGTGATGCCGCCGATGAGGCGCTTGATCAGCGCTTTGTCTTCCGCCTTGCGGACGGGCACGGCCCACTGGAACGAGTTGTCGAAGATGAGGACGCCCACGTAGTCGTCGGCGTGAAGATTCTCGACGACGCCGATGGCCGCCATACGCGCGAGGTCGATCTTTTTGCCTTCCATGGACGACGACTTGTCGATGATCAGCACCACGGCGGTGCCCTCGGGCGATCGGGGCGGCGCGAGTTTAGCGGGGAAGGCGCGCTCGATAGGATCTTCGGGCGCGTTCTTGTGATCCACGTAGCTGTTACGCTCGCCGGCAATCCAGAGCGCTCCGCCGCCGCGCTGCACAAACGATTCCACGCGCTGTTTATCGGCCGCGCTCATGGCGTCGAGATTGTCGTTATTGAAGACCACCAGCTGTGTGTCGTCGAGATTGGCGGGCAGCGTTTTCGAGGGCGCGAAGTCGAATCGATTGGCCTCGAGGACCTGCGCGATGTGCTCCTCGCTGCCTTCCGGATCGTCGGAGATCCAATCGACTTTGGGACGGCGCACCGCGACTGCGTTCTCGAAGCGGGATTCTCCCAGACCGGTGGCCTGCACCTTGCCGGCTAGATCGATGGCGCCGGCGGCATTGAGGCTAGTGCGGATGCGGACGCGGTTATCGCCCTGCGCGAGCGCGATCTGGTGGGTGCCGATGGGCTTGCCCTCAGCCTCGAGTTCCACCGTGGCCTGGGTGGCCTTCGGCGAATAGATGGTGAGATCAACAGGGAAATGCTCACCGGTGAAAACGGTGCCGGGAATGCCGACGGCCTGGGTCTGAAGCTGCGGCTGTGTGCGGCCCGCGAGGGCGATGGCATCGACGGGAACTCCCAGTTGCTGGGCCTGCCAGGCGGCGCGGGTGGCGGCTCCGTCATTCTCATTGCCGTCGCTGATCAGTACGATGCGATGGATGGTTCCGGCTGGAAGCGAAGCCAGAGCCTGGCGGATGGGCGATTCGAGATTGGTGCCGCGTCCACTGGCGCCCGGGCTGCGTTCGAGGTGGAATCCGGTCTCTTGCGGAGACAGAGTTCGCGGGGTGCGGGCGAAGGGGATTACGGTGAGCAGATTCGATCCGCGGGCGCTGTCGATCTGCTGCAGCAGAGAGCTTTCGCGCGCCAGGTCCTCGGGCGTGATGCTGGCGGAGGTATCGACGAGGGCCGCCAACGCCACCTTGCGATCATGCGTTTCGAGCACTGGTTCAGCGAGGGCCAGGATCACCAGTACGGCCATGGCGATCTTCATCAGCAGGGCACTGCGGCGGACCTGCCTGCGCCATTCCCACGCCATCCAGGCGAGCGGAAGAACAAGGAACCACAGTACCCACGCGCGCTCGAAGGTCATGCGTGCCTCACGATTCGCAGTCGCGAAGTGGTGTAGCTTCCGTAGATCACCCACTCGGCAATCAGCAGGGCCGCGCCCAGGGCTGCCAGAAAAGGCCACAGAATATGGCTGCGCCGGATGGCGTCGGTCCAGGCCGGGATACCATGGCGGGCGTTGGCTGGGGGCGCCCACTTCACTTCGCCGAGTTCGGGCAGAGTCAGCGAATAGACGCGCTCGGAATTGCCCGCGATAACACGCACACGGGCGGGCTCACCGGCGAAGAACTGCACGGCGCGGTCGCGGATATTGAAGGGCAGGGTGCGGCCCGCGTCAGTGATTACCTGGACGGTATTGCGGTCGGTCTGGGCAGGGAAGGGCGAGGCCACTGAACCGGCGCTTTGCGTGCCGACGTCGAGATCGCGAAAAATGCCGGGGGCGACCCAGCGCAGGATGTTGGCGAGCAGGAGCGGCGTCGCGAGCTCATAGCGCATGGCGCCGCTGAACGGATCGAAGCCCATTACCACTATTCTCGAACCATTGTCGGCGGTGCGGGCGATCATGACTGGGCCTTGATCGACCTCGGCGACGCGCAAGTCACGTGCCGCCGGCTCGAATACGGAAGTGGCCTCGATCTGGATGTTGCGCGCACGCAGGCCTTCGGTGAGGGGCTGATCGGGCACCCATCGCAGGTCCTCTGGATGCTCGAGGCGCTGGCGAATCGGCACCGGTGGGTTGCCGGCGGGCGGATCGATCCATAAGGCGTTGCCCTGGGGATTGGCGGGCGGATGAAAGCGATCGAGGATGACGAGTTCGTCGGCCCCGGCCGCGGGTGTTGCGTATTGCGCGGTGGGGTGGAACTCGGCGTTCACCCTGGGATCGGAGGCGAGCGCGGGGCGTATGGTCTCCGGCTGGTTCGAGTAAACGACTACGTGCAGAGTATGCTGCTGGGGCAATTCGAGGGCAGCGTAGTTATCGGCGGTGAAGGCGTCGCGGGGATAGAGGCGGGCTTCGAGGATGCCGGCGGCGCGGGTGCGGACGGTAAACGTGGTTTCCTTTTCGGCGCCCGGCGGCAGGTCGATGGGATGCATCCCCTGGGGTGCTTTGCCGTAGTTGAGGGTGACGTTGACGGTGCGCGGAAGTTTGCCGTAATTGCGCACTCGGACCAGCACATCCCAGGTGCCGGGATCGGTTTCAGAGCGCCGCGCGCCCACGCTGCGGAGCCCGCAATTCTCCACCGCGTCGTCGACGGTGAGAACGCGGAAGGCCGGGATTTCAGGCAGGTTTACGTTGTTGGCTTCGCGCGACGAGATGCGGCCGGGGCCGACGTAGACGATTTCGCCCGATTGCGCACCGCTTTGCCGTTGGAGTTCGCGGGCGAATTCGAGATTCTGCGAAAGGTTGAGGGCGGTGGCGCCGGGCTGCGATTCGAGGATGGCGCGGGCTACTTTGCGTCGATCCGTTTCCCAGGAGGTGGCGGGGGTGGCGAGTCCATCGGCGCGCACCAGCAGCACACGATCGGTGGGCGGCACGGCGCGCAGCCAGCCGAGGGCATTGGCGCGGGCAGCGTCCATCAGGGTCATGTTTCCCCGATTGCCCGGCAGACTGGCCTCCATCCAGGCACTGGTATCGAGCACGAGGACGTGGTCGCGGCGCTTATTGAGCGTGCCGCCGAACTGGAATTCGGCGATGGCGAGCAGGAGGAGCGCCATACCCAGCAACTGCAACAAGAGCGAGAGCGGTTGCTGGATGCGGCGGCGTCGCGATACGGGCGCGGGCAGTCCGGGCACGACCCAGAAGCGCAGGGTCGACACGATCTGTTTGCGGCGCGTGCGGTCGAGCAGATAGAGCGCCACCGAGATGGCCGACACGGCGCCGAACAGCATCAGGAACTGGCCGAGACTGAGGTTGAGAAACTCCATCGGCTGTGCTCTATCAGGCTATACTCTGCACTCGTGCGAGACTTCCGAAAATGGCTTCTTCGAGGGGCATGGAGGTCGGCAGCCCCACGTACTTTCCATCGTTACGAAAGGCTACTGTCTTGATGGACGCGGCAAAACGATCGAAGGCTTCGGTGTATTGGCGGCGCGCTTCGGCATCCACGTGGATGTGCAGGCGCGCGGAGGTTTCGGCATCCACGAAGTCGAGTTCGCCGGTCCAGGGCGGAGTGCGGTCTTCGTCGGACCAGAGCTGGATGAGCATCAGCTCGTTGCCATAATCCGCCAGATACTGGATGGCCTTTTCGCAGCCGGCTTCGTCGAGGAAATCGGAGATCAGGATGACCAGGCCGCGCTGTGGATACTCGTTCAGAAAGGTACGGACTACGCCAAGGAAGTTGGACGTTCCGCCTGGTTTCAGGCCTTCGAGAAAGCGGGAGAGCGGGGTGAAGCGATGACGTCCGCCGCCGCAGACTTTGCCTTCGTGGAGCTCGGCGTCGAAGGGGAGGACTTCGATGGTATCGAGCCGGACGAGGCCTACATAGCAGAGCGAGGCGGCCAGGCGCATGGCGTAATCGAACTTGCTTCCCGACATGGAGGCTGAGGTGTCTACCAGCATGCGCACGGGCACCCTGGGCTCGATCTGGAACATCTTGAGGAACATCTTGTCGAGGCGCATATAGGCTCGCCAGTTGACGGCGCGGAGGTCGTCGCCCTGGTGGTAGTGGCGGTGATCGAGAAATTCCTGGCCGCCGCCGGCGAAGCGCGAGCGGTTGTGTCCGCCAACGAGGCCGGCGAAGGAGCGCTGCCAGTGGATGGTCAGGCGTTCGAGGCGTTCGAGAAATTGGCGGTCTAGTAAGGGTTGGTTTGCCAGAAGAAGACCCCGTTAGAGGGCAGATCGGGAATCTGCCCCACTGATAATGGCGGTGAGAATGGAATCCGGGGATCGGCCGTCGGCGTGGGCGTCGAAGTTCAGGATGATGCGGTGGCGCAGAATGGCGGGCGCGAGTTCCTTGATGTCGTCGACGCTCAGATGATAGCGGCCGCGCATCAGGGCGAGGACGCGTCCACATTCGACGAGCGATTGGGCGCCGCGGGGCGAACTGCCGTAACGGATGTAACGCTTCGCTTCTTCGTGCGCTTCCTTCTGATCTGGCTGGGTGGCCATGACCAGTTGGACGGCGTAATCCTGTACGTGGGGAGCTACTAAAACCTGACGGCATTCGGCGCGCAGTTCGAGCACTTCATCGCGGCCGAGAACGGAATGGACGGTCGAGTCTTCGCGATTGAGAGTGCGTTCCACGATGCGGCTGAGCTCGGCGCGCGAGGGATAGGTGACGACGATCTTCATCAGAAAGCGATCGAGCTGGGCTTCGGGCAGGGGATAGGTGCCCTCCATCTCGATGGGGTTCTGGGTGGCCATGACGAGGAAGGGCGACTCGAGTTCATGGGTGGTGGTGCCGGAGGTGACGGTGCGTTCCTGCATGGCTTCGAGGAGGGCGGATTGCGTCTTGGGGGTGGCGCGGTTGATCTCGTCGGCGAGCACGAGGTGGGCGAAGATGGGGCCGGGCTGGAAGCGGAACATCTTGTGTCCGCGGTCGTCGGATTCCATGATCATGCTGCCAACGATGTCGGCGGGCATGAGGTCGGGGGTGAACTGGATGCGCGAGTAGCGGAGGTTGAGGGCGCGCGCGAGCGTTCTGAGCAGAGTGGTCTTGCCGAGACCGGGCACGCCTTCAAGGAGGACGTGTCCGGCGGCGAGCAGACAGATGAGGACGCCATCGACGACGCTCTGCTGACCGACGATGACTTTACCGATTTCCGACCGTACTTGATTGAGTTTCGCGACCGCCGGGTTGATGGCGGCTTCCGTAGCCATGCATTGATTCTAGTGGATGGGCTTCGGCGAGGGCGCGGATGTGATTGAGGACGCGGAGGTGGATGCGATGAATGATGGCATCCGACCACCAGCGCCAGTAAGTGGAAGGCCATAGGCCGTGCCGATACCAGGTAGTTCCTTCGAGCAGGGTTTGGTTGTGGGGCAAGCGGCTGAGGCGAAACTGGCCTTGTTTCGAAATCATGTAGCCGTGGAGGTGTTTGGGGGTGAGTTCGGCCCAGGGGCTCCATTCACGCATGGGCGCGGGGTTTTGGGTGACGCGGAAGCGCAGGAGATGCGGCTCGTCCCAGACTTCGATTGGTTCGACAAAGGGGCCGGTGGAGAACTCGCAGTAGCGTATGGCGCCGGGACCTGTACCTTCGATGCGGGCGCGGATGGGGTAGGCGAGGCCCGTGTGGAAATACCATTCGGTGGGCTCGGGGAGGTCGGAGAATGAGAGGACGTGTTTCCAGACTTGTTCGGGTGGGGCGTTGATGGTGATGGCGGATCGCACTTCGAATAGTTGGGGGATGGCGTGGGTGTCCCAGGTGAAGCTGGAGACTGGCAGAAAGAGCAGGAGCGCGATGCCATGTTTGGGCAGGGGCTTCGACGCGATTCGCCAGGTCAGCCAGGCGCCCAGTGCACCTAATGGTAGGGTGAGCGGCAAGCACATGGCGATGCAGATGAGTCCTTCGACGCCCAGGACCAGCAGTAAACACGTGGCGACCAGTCCGGCGATGGCGCCTGTGGCCGCGGCCCGGCTTGCGGTGGATGGCTGAACAACCCAGGCGGCGAGGGCTCCGATCCAAAGCGGGCACACGACGAAGATGGTCCAGCCGTAGACGCCCACTCGGAGCACGGCCAATCCCGCGGCCGCCAGCGCGGTGAGAATTATTGGCCCGACCACATAGCGCTCGGAGGTAGTCACGCTTCGACTCCTTTGGCGATTTCGATCAGCTGGAGAGCGGTCTTACGCAGGGGGCGCATCAGTGGGAGGGCGGACGCTTTGATCAGGAAGACGACGCTTTTGGTCGCGAGATCGAGCAGGCGGGCGGTGCGGATTTGGTCGGGCGATTCGTCGATTACCCAGAAGAAGATGATGCCCATCTGGAAGAACCAGAGGACGGCGGGGAGCTGGGGCAAGAGGTCGCGCGGGATGCGCAGGCCGCAATCGATGAGGATGCGCTCGAACCAGGCGAGGTCGATGTCGCGAATTTCCCTGGTTTGGGGGCTGAAGGGCGAGAGAGGATGGCGGGGGTCGGCGCCGTTGCGGAGGAGGGCGCGGAGGACGCCGCGATTGGGGGCGAAGTGGGTGAGTTTGACGCGGATGAGTTCGCGGAGGCGGGATTCGAGGGTTTTGGCGTGGGCGAGGGCGGCGTCGATTTGGGGTTGCATTTCATCGCAGGAGCGGCGGTAGAAGTCCATGACGATGGCGTCTTTGGAGGGGTAGTAATAGTAGGCGGCGCCGGTGGCGACCTGGGCTTTTTTGGCGATGTCGCGCATGGTGGCCTGGTCGAAACCTTCTTCGCGGAAAAGGGTGAGGGCGGCTTCGAGGATGCGGTGCGCGGTGTCTTCCGCTTTAGTTGAGGGCATATATTTGAACCTGTTCAATAATGAGTGTGCGGCGACCGGGGCTGGTTGTCAAGGAGTTTTTGAACGCGTTCAGACAGAGCGGGACAGATCGGAAATCTGTCCCACCGGTTACTTCAACTGTTTCGGCGCCACCACGCGGTCGTAACGGCGGCCGCCGAACATGATGGTGGGGATCTTGACCGTGCGGATTCGTTCCTTAACGACGGTGCTGTTGGCGCGCAGCCGGTCGGCGATCTCTTTCGACGCGGCCAGTTTCGCGAGCTCCGCCAACTGGTCGCTGGAGTAACCGAACTCGGTACAGAATTGCTCAAGTGTGCGGCGCGCCTGGTCGGGATCGAAACTCATATCGAAGCGCTCCTGCCATTTGATTCCTCCCGCGCCGTAGCCTGTGTAGATCCTCTCGAGCAAACGCCAGTCGGGAGCAACATTACTGGTGGGATGGGCGGGTGCGACTTGTTTCATGGCTTCGAGGTAAGTCGCGATCAGATATGAATTGATGAACTTATAACCAGACCAGTTGGTGGCATCCGGAATCGGGAAAATAATGTAAGTCAGGTTATAGCGATTTTCGAAACCGGCGCTTTTGATGTTAGCGAAAAGACTGGCGCAGGCCGGGCAGCCGGGGTCTATAATTTCGAGCGCCCAGGGTTTGGCCGGATCGTACTTCAGGTAGGTGGTGTTGTCGGCCGAGATGTAATTCTGGGGCTTCCAGGTACTGAATCGGGCAGGGATCTGTCGGACCGTATCGCCCAGCGTATCGGCGCTGTTAACGACCCACTGCACCGGATGGCCCGCGCGAATGGATTCCCAGAATCCCGGCACATAGCTCGAAATCGAACAGGCCTCGCCGCTCAGCGAACAATTTTCCGAATGTTGCGGATCGCAGGTGTCGTAGATCAGAAGATTCAGCCCGGCCAGCGCCACGGCGGCCAGGCTCCAGACACTCAGAATGGCGAATATCCAGGCGAACAGATCGATCCAGCGTTCCAGAAATCTGGCCAGCCGTGGCCAGGTCAGAATGATCTTGCCGAGCAATTTGCCCTTCATCTCTTCGCTGAAGTTGATGTCGCAGGGTCTGAAGGTAATCCGGCGCAGCACGCAATGCCAGGCTTTTCTGGCGAGCTTACGGTAAGCGGCGGAAAAGATACCGCAGAAGAATAAAACCACAAACGCTGCGATGCAGAACATTTACAAGTGATTCACGATCTGGTGAATGACATTCGCCACATGCGTTGCCTCGCTCGAGGTGTTTTGCAGACCGATGGAAAGGCGTACCAGCGGCGGGAGCTGCGCTACGTGCTGCAGATAGTAGTGACAGCAGAAGTAGCCGCTCCGCACCATGATGTTCTGCGCCGAGAGATAGAGGGCGAGGCGATGAGCATCGACACGATCGCTGTGAAAGCTGATAATCGGACTCGGTCCCGCATTCAGCACTTTCAGCCGGTCGTTAGACGATAAGGAGTCATAGAGGATGCGTCCCGGATCTTCTTGCGGTGGACGCGCCGAGAGCCAGCGAAGCGCCGCACAGAGGCCCGCAATCCCGGCAAAATCCTGCAGGCCGGGTTCCAGGCGTGCGAAGGCTTCATCGGGAGAATCGAGCAGATCGAAATCGTCTCTGCGGACATCGCTGACGGTACCGCCGCCGAGGAAAAAACAATCGAGTTCGCTCAGGAAAGCTTTACGGATTACGATGAAACCCAGACTCGGCCCATACATCTTGTGGGCGGATGCGCAGACGGCATCGAACGCAACACTGCGCAGAGGCCGCACATCGTGCCCCATGGTCTGTGCGGCGTCGAGGATAACGACTCCACCGCGATGGTGCGCGGCCGTGACGAGGTCAGTCAAATTTCCCAGGGTTCGTCCGTCGATGTTGGAGGTGGTGTTGACGACGACGACGGCTCTTTCCAGATCGTCGGACTGAAAATCGAGCGACCCATCCATGCGGCGCGGCAGCACCAGGCGATCCATTTTGAAGCGACGGGCGCAGGTCTGACTGGGCAGAAAAACCGAGTTATGTTCGATGTCGGAAGTGACGATCCTGGTGAAGCGTCCTTCGGGCAATTGCTGCAACAGCAGATTGATACCTGCCGTGGTGTTCAGGCAAAACGCGACTGTGTAGTCTTTGGCGCTCTTATCGAGGAGCTTCAGAAGTTGTTCGCGCGTATCCGCGACGATGCCGTCGACCTTTTCTCCCCAGGCGTATTTGACGCGCCCTCCGCAGGCATTGTACTGCCGGTAGTATTCCGTGACGGCCGCTATGACGGGCTGGGGACGCAGTGTCTGGCACGCGCTGTCGAAGTAATGCGTGTCGGGGCCCAGGTAACCAAAGTCGCCGGCGTCTTGTTCCGAGAGACTCTCTTCGCTCGTCGGGCGGTGCCTGAAGAATGTCATAGAATGCTTTGTGCGAACATTTCTTCTTCATTCTAGGTGACGGTTCGCACAGTCCGCCGCTTTTGGACATGCACAGGCGGAAGCGCCTGGCCCACATTGAACTGAGCACCGGCGCTGATACCATCGATAGACAGTATGATTCAAACCCTCTTCGGCTCCGTTGAAC
The DNA here is from genome assembly GCA_963719785.1 of Terriglobia bacterium. GTDB lineage: Bacteria > Acidobacteriota > Terriglobia > Bryobacterales > Bryobacteraceae > BOG-234. The sequence continues at coordinate 219,357 of CAVRCX010000004.1, read as the reverse complement.
AGGAGCCGACGCTACTCGAAAAGCTGAAGAGCGGCGTGCAGAAAACGCGCGACGGTCTGGTTTCGCGCATTGAGGACGTCATCTCGGGCAAGAAGGCGATCGATGCGGATCTGCTCGAAGAACTCGAGTATACGCTGATCAGCGCGGACATCGGCGTGGCCACCACGGAAGAGATTCTGGATCGCATACGCGAGCGTGTCGACCGCAAGCTGGTGGGCGATTCCGGCGAACTGCGCGGGCTGATCCGCGAGTATCTTCTTGAAGTGCTGCAGGCTAACGATCGGCCTCTGGCGTATGTAGACGAGCCGCCCGCCGTGGTGATGGTGGTGGGGGTGAATGGGGCGGGGAAGACCACCACCATCGGCAAACTGGCCGCGCATCTGAAGTCCACGGGGCACACCGTGCTGCTCTGCGCCGCCGATACGTTCCGCGCTGCCGCCGTCGAGCAGTTGGAAGTCTGGGGCGAACGCACCGAGACGCAGGTGATCCGGCAGAAGACCGGGGCCGACCCCAGCGCTGTGATGTATGACGCCCTGCAGGCCGCCAAGGCGCGCAAGTCCGATTACGTGATCGTGGACACTGCCGGGCGTCTGCAGACTAAAACCAACCTGATGGCGGAGTTGGAGAAGATGCGCCGCACGGCAGCGCGCGTGATTCCCGATGCGCCGCATGAAGTGCTGCTGGTGCTCGACGCTACCACGGGGCAGAACGGCCTTGAGCAGGCGCGCAAGTTCACCGAGACTTCGGGAGTCACCGGGATCGTTCTGACCAAACTCGACGGCACCGCGAAGGGTGGCGTGATTGTCGCTATCGCCCGCGAACTGGGTCTGCCGATTCGCTACATCGGCGTGGGCGAAAAGGTGGACGATCTGCTGCCATTCGATCCCGAGAAATTCATCGATTCCCTTTTTGCTCAATGAATCCCGAATACATGCGCACGGCGCTGGCGTTGGCCAGGGAGGGCGTGGCGCTGGCATCGCCCAACCCCATGGTGGGCTGCGTGATTGTGCGCGATGGCGAAATCGTGGGCCGCGGATCGCACACCTGGCAGGGCCTGAAACACGCTGAAGTCATTGCGCTTGAAGAAGCGGGCGAACGGGCGCGCGGCGCCACTGCGTATGTGACGCTTGAACCGTGTTCGCACGCGGGGCGCACCGGGCCGTGCAGCGATGCCTTGATCGCAGCGGGAATTTCCAAGGTAATTTCGCCGGCATCCGACCCCAACCCGCTGGTCTCGGGCGAAGGCTTTCGCAGGCTGCGGGCGTCAGGCGTCGAAGTTGAGATTGCCACTGAATTCCAGGCCGAAGCCGAGAAGCTGAACGAACCGTTCTTCCATTTCATGCGCACGGGAAAGCCGCTCGTGACATTGAAATGCGCACTCACGCTGGACGGCAAAATCGCCGCCCCGGAAGACAACACGGGATGGATCACGAGCGAACGTGCGCGCGCCCACGTGCAGGAACTGCGCCACGCCGCCGACGCCATGATCACCGGCATCGGCACGGCGCTGGCCGACGATCCTCTGCTTACCGATCGCAGCGGATTGCCGCGGGCACGTCCGCTGCTGCGCGTTGTGCTCGATTCCACCCTGCGGCTGCCGCTCGAATCGAAACTGGTTCGCTCGGTGGATTCCGATCTGCTGATTGTGGCTACCTCGGCGGCCTCGGGTGAACGCCGCCGTGCGCTGGAAAATCGGGGCGCGGAAGTGCGCATCTTCGACGGTCCGCGCGGCCGTGTGGACATTCGCGATGTGGTGGCTCTGCTGGGCGAGCGACGTTGTCTCTCGGTAATGATCGAAGCGGGCAGCAAGGTCAACTGGGCCGCGCTCGAATCCGGCGCCGTGGATAAGGTGTTCTTATATTACGCGCCGAAGATTCTGGGCGGTTTGCAATCGCTGCCGATGGCGGGCGGCATCGGCAGACAGCGGCGTGTGGACGCGATCCTGCTGGAGCGCACGACGCTGCATCCCATTCCGCCCGACGAGTTCGCGGTCGAAGCTTACGTACGAAAGGATTGAGCAGTGTTCACCGGGATCATCGAAGAGGTTGGCCGAGTGGAAGCCGAGGTGGGGTATGTCGAGCCGGGTCCGCGATTTTCCATTGCGTGTAAAGGCGTGCTCAGCGATCTGACACTTGGCGGCAGTATTTCCGTGAATGGCGTTTGTCTCACGGCGGTCGACATTCGTCCTGACGGATTCTCCGCGGACCTTGCGCCGGAGACCCTCAAGCGCAGTAATCTGGGCGATCTGCGCGCGGGCGATCCGGTGAATCTGGAACGGCCTCTGATGCTGAGCAGCAGGTTGAGCGGGCATATCGTGCAGGGGCATGTGGATGGCACCGGGGTTCTGGCGGCGCTGACAGAGCTGAGGGACGGCAACTGGGAGTTAGCCGTTCGCGTACCGCGCGAGCTTGATCGTTTCCTGGTTTACAAAGGTTCGATCGCCATCGACGGCATCAGCCTGACAATTGCCGAAGTGCAGGATGGATTGGTGAGGGTGGCGATTATTCCGCACACCTACCAGGCCACAAATATTCAGGGGCGAAAGGCGGGTGATCGGCTGAACATCGAATGCGATGTGCTGGCGAAGCATGTGGATAAATTACTGGCGCATCTGAAGTGAGGCTCGGGCAGATCGGAAATCTGCCCCACAAAAACCGCGGCCATTGGTACCCTGATGATTTCTGCTATGTCTTACACGATGCATCGCGTCTTCTGCGCGACGCCCGAGGATTGTGAAGCGGAGCGCCAGGCCTTTCACGATGCGCTTGGCGATTTTAACGAAAAGGCCGCTATGGCCCGCGGCATCCTGTTCGTTCCCGTTTCAATTCCCTTGAATATGGCGGACAAACGCCTGTTTCAGCCGGTCATTGACGAAAATATAAGGTCATGCCGCTACTACGTGGAAGTGATCGGCGGTGGCGGGGCGGCGCCGCAAAGAAACTTCGAGGCGGATCGCGCGCTGGCTGTGGCGTGCGCCGCCGATCCCGCCCTGCCGATGTCTGAAGTAGTCTCGCTGGCCGGATATTCCAATGGTTGTTCCAATATGGACGAGTACGCGGCCCACTGGCGCGGACTCCTCTCACGCTGGCTCGAATCCGTGATGGCGTCCTCCTGTGGCACTCCGAAATGATCCATTGCTGGCCGGCCACCGCGGAAGACGAGCCATTCCTGCGGCGTCTTATCATTGCCACGATTACCGAAGAACTGGCCGCCTGGGCGTGGCCCGAAAACATGCGCGACCATCTGCTGGACATGCAGTACCGCATCCGTCGGCAAGGCATTGCGGCCAACTACGCCGACGCCGAAATCTCGGTGATCGGTGTGGATGAGGAACCGGTGGGGTGGATCGTTGCCCAGCGCTCGGACGCCGAACTGTACATTGTCGACATTGCTGTCCTGCCCGCGTGGAGATGCCAGGGTATCGGCGCCGCGGTGCTGCGCGATATGCTCGCGGAGACGGATCGCCGCGGACTGCGGGCGCGATTGAACGTGAATATCAATAATCGCGCCGTCGCTCTTTACGAGAGGCTGGGGTTCCGGCGGCAGGGCGGCACCGAAGTGCAGCACTTCATGGTGCGCGAGCCTGGCCAGTCTCCGGACTAACTGCGTGTCGGAAATACTCCCTGCAGCGCGATGATCCAGTTCAAGGTCAGATACGGCATCAGATTGTTGTGCGCCTGCCCGTTGCCCACCGGCGGGCCCAGCGCCAGCGCGTTCATAGCCGACGGAGTCTGGCCGGCCGCCGCGTAGACCGCGACCTCCGCCAGGGCATTTCCGGCTGGCGTGTTCTTTGTGCCGCCGCCTTTCGCCGCCAGCGCCGAGTGCTGGTGAGGGGGCACCGTGCTCGCCTGCAGTGTGACCGTGTCGCTCCCTCCCGTCTCGCCGATGACGTAGTTGTTGAGCCCGGGGCCTTGCCCTTGCGAGACCACCAGCTTGCCTCGCAGATCGGGTAATGCAAAAGTGCTTTTGCCGTCTCCGCCGTAATAGGTGCCCAACAGCGAAAACAGAGCCGCATTCTGCGAGATCGGCAGCAGTTGCCCCTGGCACAGCGCAAAGCCCGTCGGAGCGAAATTAAAACCGACCAGCATCAAAGATCCAATAAAAACGTCCACGATACACTCTCCTGTCGGCGATTAGTTGCGACTGGGAAAAATCCCTGTCAGTGCAATACACCAGGTCATGGCCAGAAACGGCGACCGATTCTCGTGCGGCGTGCCGCCACCCGCCGGTGTGATGCTGGCGGGATTCATGTTTGAAGGGCTCGCCGCCGTATTGTAAGCAGTCAGGTTTCCCGCGGTCTTCGCCATGACGTTGTGGGCCGAAACACTCAACCCCGCAGCGGCCGATGTGCCGGTGAGGGTGTGGCTGTGCGCCGGAACCTCCTGGATGCTCAAGGTATGCGTCTCTTCTCCGCCGGCCTGCCCCTGGTTAAAGCCGGGTCCGAATCCGACGGGGGTCCTGCCCCGCAGATCCGGCAGCTGAAAGGTTTGGATGCCATTTCCCCCATAGGTGGTTCCCAGCAGCGAGAAGAGAGCCTGATTCTGACTGATCTGCATCGTCTGCCCCGCGCAGACCGCCCAGCCTTTGGGTGCATAACCGAAAGGAAACAGCTGCAATTGCCCTAAAAATGGATTGGTCGCCATTGAATTCTCCCTGGAATACTAGCTCTGACTTGGATAAATCCCGTACAACGAGATGATCCAGTTACAAGTTACAAAAGGTTGACGATTTTCGTGTGGCAGGTTGTTGCCCGGAGATGGAGATACAGAGGACGGGGCAAGCGCATCGGCCGCCAGCGGGGTATTGGCAGTGTAGATCTGCTGACCGCTGGCAAGGTAAGCGCCCGCCGGCGCATTGGCGTTGCCGCTGTTGCCTGTCGCGACTAGCGGGTGCGTGTGGTTCGGATATTGCGCGACCGTGACATTAACCTGCTCCGCGCCGCCCGGCTGCCCCAATAGGTAATTGCCGCCTCCACTCAGTTGCCCGGTACCGATGGGAGTGCGCCCGCGCAGATCGGGCAGGCCGAACGTACTGACGCCGTCTCCACCGTAAGTGGTGCCGATTAAATTGTAGAGCACCGCGTATTCGGCGATCGAAACGATCGACCCGTCGCAAAAGGCCCAGCCTACCGGGGCAAAATTGAAGCCGACGCAGATTATCTGCCCGACGTACGATGTCATTTAACCCTCCTCGAAAAATGCGCCCGGAAGCGCGCACGGAACAAAAGTACCACCAATCCCGGGGAATTACCAAAACATTTTCGCGCGTCCAAAAAAAGATTTGTGCGTCGTTCCCGACGAGCTATGATACCCTATACCAGACTTGGCGGGCGGTGCGGCGGGTATTAAGCCCGACCCGCGGGGTTCGGAGGCTCCGCCCATGTTGTTCCAATTGAAACATTCCGCTGTCTTCTCTTTTTTTGCCTTATTCCTCGCAGCTTCGATTCCCGTCCGGGCAGCGGGACCGACCTGCGCGCTGTCTAACGGTAACACCACGCTCACCTGCACCGGCGGACCGGGGACGAGCGTAACTAACAACGGGCCCAATGTTGCAGGCAGCCCCTATCCAAGCTCCATCGCGGTCGGCGGCATTACGGGAAGCGTCACCGGCGTTCAGGTAATTCTCAACGGCGTCGCCGCCAACGGCACTGTGGGTTCAACGCTGGAAGGCGCGGGATTCCTGCTGGAAGCGGGCACCTCGGGCCATTATCTGGAAATTCTCCACTCGGTCGGGAACGGCGGAGACGAGAGCGCCACGCTGTCGAACGCTACCATCAATCTGGCAGACACTAACGCCTCTACGGCGCCCAATAACACAACCGGCTTTTTTTGCGGCAACGCCCCCACTGGTGGCAACACTTGCACAAACTCTCCCAGTAACCCCTCCAGTATCACGTTCAACTGGAAACCCGCTTCCTATCCCGATTTTGCGATGAGTGGAGGGGGTGGTTTTTATCCGGGGAATCTGGCCTTTCTGAGCGGCAACCGCCCCCAGGCCTCGAGCGAGCCGGCGAGCGTCGGTTCCGCGACATTCGCGAGCGTGTTTACGGGAGATACACCCAACCAGATATGGAACCTCTACCTCGAAGACGATGACAGCGCCGGCGATGCGGAATCCATCACGAGCTGGACCCTGGTCCTGACTCTCGCGGTGAACCAGGTTTCCACCACCACTTCTCTCAGCAGCGGTGTCAATCCCAGCTTCACATCGGCGCCGAACAACGTCACAACTCTAACCGCTACGGTATCGGCAACTTCCACGCCTACCGGCACGGTCACGTTCACCGACACTACTACCAACACCACTCTCTGCTCGACGGTGGCGCTTAGCAGCGGCGTCGCCACATGCAGTGCTTCCTTCAGCACCGAAGGGTTCCACTCGATCCAGGCAGTCTACAATCCGACCGGCTCATTTCTCACGAGCAATGCAACGCTCGCCAACCAGTGGGTCAAGAACCATTCGATAAACCCGACGGGCACAACGTATTGCAATACCGGCGCCATCAGTGCCCCCGGAGTGGGGACTACTTTTCCTTACCCATCCGTCATCAACGTGGGGACGGACACGCCGAGCATCGCCAATTCACTGTCAACTCTGACCGTTACTCTCAAAACGGTCACGACAGCCCAGGCAGGCGGGTTTCCCGGCGCCGACATGATATTGGTAGCCCCGGACAACGTGCATGCGTTCAATTTTCTGGCGGACGTTGGCTACGTCGATTCCGTTAATGCCACCTCGCTGACCCTGAGCGACTCCGCGAGCAGCGCATTTCCCCAGAACCTGAGCGGCAACGTGACCGGCACCGTCAGCTTTCTGCCGACGTATTACATTAACGGAGGCGCCGATTTCAATCCCACCTCGCCGCCGTCTCCGGCACCCCAACTGCCGGGAGCTTATGCATACGCGGCTCCCGGTGGCGGGTCTTCCGCGAAGACTTTCACCAGTGAGTTCGATGGCGCCAATGCCAACGGGGACTGGAAACTTTTCCTCTACGACGACTTCAACGGCGGTACTGTCGCGGTCTCCGGTGGCTGGTGCCTGAACTTTACTCCGTCGACCGGCCTGGCCACCACGACGAGCCTCACCGGCAGCCCGAACGGCGCCACCACCGGGGCTTCCGTAACCGTTACGGCCACGGTGACTGCCGGCGGTAATCCGGTCACCAGCGGCACGGTCACTTTTACGGAGAACGGAGTGCAGGTGGCGGGCGGCCCTTCTTCCGCCGTAAGCATCAACTCGAGCGGCCAGGCCAGCTTCACCACCAGTTCGCTCAGCGAGGGCGACCACAACATACTCGCTACCTACAACGGCAACGGCACCTACAGCCTGAGCTTCGGCAGTTACGTGCAGCGCGTTGACGATGCCACCACCGGCCCCACCATCTCCGGCAATACGTTCACTTACTGCAACACGGGCGCGGTCACGCTTCCCGGCCCCAATAACGCGAGCGATATCGGCCAGGCCAGCCCCAATCCTTCGAACATATTCGTCACCTCGCTGCCCGGCACCATCCAGACCGTGCAGGTAGATCTGAAGTCTCTACATATGCAGGGCACTGACGATAACACTGCGTCGCTGCTGGTGGGGCCGATGGCTACCACCGCGGATTCTTTCGACTTCTTCTCGAATACCGGCTCGGGCGCCGCCACCATCTCGGGCAACTTCAGTTTCCTCGACACCGGCGCTAACGGCCTTGTGCCCTCGGGCTCCGAGCCGTCCGCCGGATCTTATAAACCCACCAGCTATGGATCCGCCAATACGTTTTTTGCCAGCAGCAGCGGCATGTACACGCTTCCGGCGGGACCGTATCCCCGCGCATCGACGGTCGGCACCGCTACCTTCAACAGCGTATTCGGGGGCGACAACGGCAACGGCACCTGGGGCCTCTACTTTAATCAGAACATCCATCAGGCCAGCGACGGATTGACCAATGGCTGGTGCCTCGATCTCACTGTCACGCCCCCGGTCCTGACCATCACGGAGACGCATACGGGACCCGGCGCCGGCAACGCATTTGTCGCTAACCAGACGGGAACCTATACCATCGATGTCTCGAACAGCGGCCCCGGTTCTACCAACGGCCAGACGGCGACGGTATCGGATGCGCTTCCCACCGGATTGACGCAGTCGAATATCAGCGCCAGCCCGGATTGGAACTGCGGCAGTTCCACCGCCACTCAGATCACCTGCACCAGCACCACGGCGGTATCCTCCGGAAACGCCTTTACCCCCATCGTGGTGACCATTACGCCCGCCCTGACCTCGGGTACCTCGGCCAGCAACTCCGCAACGGTCAGCGGATCGGGCATCACCGGCGCAACCTCCACCGCGGATGTCACGACCATTATTCACGCGCCTGTCCTGAGTGTTGGCATCACGGATAACGGCAGTCCCGCGGGCACGTTCGAACAGGGCGCCACGGGTAAGACGGCCACCATTACGGTGAGTAACGGCAGCAGCGCCAGCGGCGCCGGGAATACCAGCAGCGCGGTAACCGTGACCTTCACGTTAAGCAGCGCCACCGCCATCGTCCCGCAGTCGATCACCCCGCCGGGATCGGGATGGACCTGCCAGGCTGTGTCCGCCAGTTTCGCCTGCACCAGCACGGCATCGCCCGCGCTCTCGACCAGCGGCAGTGCCCAGTTCACTCTGAACTTCAACGTGGGCGCCGCGGCCGCCAGTCCGCAAACCATCCAGGCATCGATCTCCGGTGGCGGTGGTAACACCCCGTCGAGCACCGATACTCTCACCATCGTGCAGGGGCCGGTGCTAACCATTGCGAAATCCCACATGGGCAACTTTACGCAGGGCGGCAGCGGGGTTTGGAACCTGCAGGTGAGTAACGGCTCAACCGGATCCGCCACGGCAGGAGTGACCACGGTCAGCGATACCTTGCCCACGGGCTATATGTTTACGAGTGCCACTGGAACCGGCTGGAGTTGCGGGGGCACCACGACCGTTACCTGCACGTCGAGCCAGACCGTAGCCGCAACAGCGTCGTTCAACGCGCTGGCCGTCACTGTGAGTGTGCCCGCGGGATCGCCCACTTCAGTGAGCAACACGGCTTTGGTTTTTGGCGGCGGCGATCCCGTTCACACGAACCTCGGGTCGGCGGCATCTTCCTCCGCCGATACCGTGACTGTAGTTCAGGTCCCAGCGAGCATGGGGATCAACGCCGGCGCCAGCGGGCAATCGGCGACGGTTAGTACGGCGTTCACGAACGCGCTCGCGGTAACCATCAAGGATGCCGGGAGCAACCCGGTATCGGGAGTGAACGTGGTCTTCACGGCACCGGCGACAGGAGCCTCGGGGACCTTCAGCAACAGCACGAATACGATCACGGTGGCGACGAACTCATCCGGCATCGCTTCGGCGCCGTTCACGGCGAACGCGACGGCTGGCGGACCCTATAACGTATCCGCGGCTTCAGCCGGGCTTACGACGGTAAATTTCTCGCTGACGAATTCGGCGGTAATCTCGTCCGGGCCATCCGTGGTTTCTTTCAACGTGCTCTTCGGAACCCAGAGCTACAATTTGATCGGTGCTTCCCGAATGCATTTGCCCTGGCAGATTACGGGAGTTCAGGTAGTGTTCTCGGCGCCGATTACGAGCGCCAATAGTAATAGTCTGAGCGGAGTAACGGCCACCGGATTCTCGGGCCTCGGAACCAGTACGCTGACGTGGACGTTCCCAGGGGTGAAGAACAGTAACGGCACGCTGGCGGCAGCGCTGGCGGAAACTGGTCCCAACGCGATTCAGTCGGCGGGCGGGGCGCTTACCGGCGGCAATACCAGTGCTGGGCTTAAGATACTGGAGGGGGATTTTAACGATGACGGCGTCGTCAACGCGTCGGATCTGGTGTTTGTAAACAATGCCCGGTTGGCGGCCTACAACATTTACGCGGATATTAATGGCGACGGCGTAGTCAATACGGCTGACGTGAAAGTCGTTGGAACACAAAATGGGCAGACGAACCCATAACCGCGGAGAAAGAAATGAACATAAAGACTATTGACGCATCGAGCGGGTCCTTACTGACGGCGGTTTTTATCATCGGAATATGCGCGGCTGCGCCGGTCACGGCAGGGTCCCTCGGACTGAGCGTGAGCCTCCAAAGCGGCGTCACGGCCGCGTCGGGAAGCACCGGCAACTCGTTTGAGGTCGACGCCAAGAACAATACCAGCACAGTCGAGGTGATCGATGCTTTTGACTTTGAGTTGTCTTCGGCGAGCTCGGATATCGTTTTTACGTCCGCGACGATCGGGACCACCAATCCTTATATCTTTGACGTTGCAGATTCCTTGTTCGGACCCACTATCAGCACCACACCGGACGGCCAGACAGTCAGCGCCTTTGACATCTGGGCCGGTGCGGGCAACGGATATAGTTTGGCCGCGGGCGCGACCGTCGCTATCGGTGAAGTGTTCTTCAACGTTCAGCCTGGGGCGGCCGCGGGACCCGACACGGTGTCGTTCTCACCAACTTCCGGTACCAGTTTTTCGGATATAAACACCAACCTGTTTAACATTCAGTCCCTGACTTCAGGAACCATCACGGTCACCGGAGCCGCTCCAACCCCGGAACCTTCCACGCTTGCGACTATGGAACTCGCGCTGGCCGCGCTGGCTTTTGCCTCGCGGGCCCGAAGAAGAAAACTGGCTTAGTACTTCATCGGCTTTCGGCAAGCGGGCACTCCCCTTTTTTCCGGGCACGCCAGCCTGCCCCGAAGGTAATTGGGGAGTGCTGGTCCTTCGTCCGCTTTACCATGTCGGATAGGTTTGGAGGCAGAAGGCCTTCGGCGGTAACTCAGGCGTTGACGAGGATCAACGCGTGGTCTTCGCCGCCGGGTCTATAAGGGATTGCTCTTATCGGGATTCCTGTGCACCTGCAATGTATTGCCTGGTCTCCTCATTTGCCCACACGGTCCCTCGCCCCTGGTTCCGCAGCTTTGGTTTCAAGTGACTGAAGGGGGAAATTAAGTATCCATAAGTCAAACGTTCGCCCGCGCGACGGAACAACGACTTACGGGAGCGACTTCAGATAAGCGGCGACGGCAACCGCATCATCGTGCTGCATCTGATAAGCGGGCATGGGACGATCGGCCCCGCCGCCCCTCGGGTTCTTGGCGGTTTCGAGGAATTTGATCATTCCGTCCATGCCCCATCGCTGCCACAGAGGGCTGGTAGAAGTAATGCCGGGTGCACTCGCATGCCACTTGGGTATTTCGCCAACGGGCTTGAAATCGAGCGCGCCACCCTTGAGCCATTTCGTCTTGTCCTGTTCACCGGTGGCGGTCCGGGTGGTGTGGCACTCCTGACATCTGACTGCCTCTTCCACGAGATACTTTCCCCGGGCCAGCACGGCGTCCTGCCCGAATAGAGCGCCGCCTAAAGCAAGACCGATGGTCGCGATCCGAACTATGTTCATTTTCCCCTCTCATTCTTGATTGTTTTACAGCATCCAACCATGCCCATCAGGCTCGACGGGTAGTGAGTTCGCGCCAGTTGAGGCCGAGGTCGGCGACTAGCAGGGAAGCGAGTGTGAAAGCGATGACGCCGACGGCGGCCAGGCTGTCGCCAAGATGGCTCCAGTAAACGGGCCAGAGATTGAGCACGCGGCTGGAGACGAAGGTAAACGTAACTGCGTAAGAGCGAACCATCCATTGGCGATGCTGGGCGATCTGGCGGTTACGCGCGGCGATGAAGGCGGCAGTGGTGCAGACCATCCAGGCGGCGGCCTGCATGGACGTTCCTGGCATGCCGGGGCGGCCGGCGGCGAGGGCGATCCCGGTCGGGGCGCCGATAAAGACGGAGATCACGTAGATGCGGCCGAGGACGCGATGGAATTTCAGGTGACGCCGGCGAAGGCGCGACGAAAACTGCATCGCACCGGCCACCAGCGCGATGACACCGCTGAGCGTATGGGGGATGAGGAGATGGCGGTCGGCGATAACCTGCAGACGGTAGGCGTGATACATCGGGTAATCGGTGGCCAAAAGGACTTCCGAAGTGATAAAGACAAAGAGCGCAGTCAGACCAAGGGAGATCCAGAGAGCGGTCTTGAATCCGGAACGGCCGGAACCGGGCGCGAACAGAGTGGAAGAAGCCATGATTCAGACGGGATGGGCGAAGATCTGAAAATCGATCTCCACTTCATTCTTCACTTTGATGATTCCACCACCAATGCTGATGGGGGTGATTCCAAAATCGGTTTGTTTGAGAATTGTGTGTGTCGTCCAGGAATCGCCGGACTGTTTGACGGTCAGGCTGACGGATTTGGTGACACCGTGCAATGACAAATCGCCATCGACCTTCCATTGTCCGTCGGCCAGTTTCTGGACGTGCCAAGAGCGGAACGTTATCTCGGGAAACTTCTTCGTCTCCAGTGTCAGCTCCTCCATATGCGTCTGGATGGTGGCCTGATCTTTCGCGTCGATTTTGGGGTCGGGCTTCACCGTCATCTTCGCGGTTTCAACGCGGAATTCGACGTGCGGAGTACCAGACTCCAGGATGGCGCCTGACGATATGGGCGCGTTGACGGTATGGTCATGAGCGGCAGCCGACAACAGGCCGGATTTGCCAACGTGAATCGTTATGGTGCTGCGCTCGGTGTCGATGGCTTTGGCTTTTTCCTGACCAAAGACGGGCCCTCCCGTTGCGATCGCCGCGCAGAGAGCCAGAGTGCTAAGCCGCATAAGAATAAACCCTCCTTAAATTTCGTTCAAAGATTTTCGCCGGAAGCATACCTGTCACCACCTGGCGCGCGGCCGCGATCGGCAGGTTTTCCCACTGCCCGATGTGCCCCATGAGAAGGGAGCGACGCTGCACATGGCGCGTTCGTTCCCGGCGCAGCGATTCGTAACGGCGCAGGGCGAGTTCCGGAGAGGCTTCTCTGGCAAATGACTTCGCCAGCACCAGCGCGTCTTCAAGCGCCATGCAGCCGCCCAGCCCGAGGTTCGGCGTGCAGGGATGAGCGGCATCGCCGAGCAACATTACCCTCCCGTGCCCCCAGCGTTTCAGGGGCGGAAGATCGTACGCACCATTCTTGAGGATGGCGCCTTCTTCGGTCCCGGCAATCAGGCTTTCGACCGGCTCGTGCCATCCTGCGAACATCCGCAGAAGCTCCTGCCGACGGCCTTCGTGGGAGTCGGCGTGATCGGGATCGGTATTCGCCGTAGCATACCAGGTGAACCGGTCGGCGCCGGTGCCGAGAATGCCGAAGCGTTTTCCCCTCCCCCAGGTTTCGCTGTTCGAGCCTTTCGAGACTGCGCCCTTAAGGCACGCCAGGCCCCTCCAGATCGTATAACCGCGATAGATGGGTTCGTGAACTCCCAGCGATTGCGAACGGACGCGGGAGCGAATACCATCGGCGCCGATGAGGAAATCATGCTCGACATAAATACCGTTAGAGAAGTGAATTCCCACGCTGGATTTTCGCCGCTCCAGATATCCGAAGTCGCGGCCAAGACGAACACGGTCGGCGGGCAGCGCGGCGATCAGTGCGTCCAGTAAGTCCGAGCGGCGGGTGCACAAGGCGGGTACGTCGAAATGGCCCAGTCCGATGTTCATCAGGATCGACCCTGTGCTGGACCGAACGAGGAAATGGTGGCTGGGCCCGCTTAACGCCGCCACTCGTTCGAGCAACCCCAGTTCCTTCAGCACACGCGTGGCGTTGGGCCAAAGCATCATGCCCGCGCCCACTTCCCGAAGCTCGTTCGCCCTTTCGTAGACCGTCGCCTGAATGCCTGCGCGATGAAGCGCTACAGCGGCCGCAACGCCGCCGATACCGCCACCTATGATGCCGATGTTGAGCTTGGAATGACCCATCGCTAAGCGGACAGTCCGGCGCCGACATGGCGTCGAACATCCTCAAGAGAATTCACTTAAGTTTAGGGGGACGGGTGCGATGGCCTTTCGTTCCTGACGATTCGTTCATTTTGGCTCTGCATCATTTCGCTTATATCGGGCAAAGATGACTGCTGAAGAACCGCTGCATGACGTGTTGTTCATTAACTGGACTTTGTCGCGATGGGTCGATACGGTATGCAGGAGTAACAACCAAATGATCAATCCAGTATCTTCCGCATCGGCAGTATCGCCGGCAGTTCCCACGCAGAATACGGCGCAAGCCAGGCCACAACCCGCTTCGTCCGCCGAACCGAAGGACTCGGTTCAGCTAAGTCCGAAGGCGCAGGCCCATGCCTCCGGTGACGTCGACCACGACGGTGACAGTCACTAATACAGCCGCGTTCCCCCTGATACCCGAGCAGGCGCAGCTATCGCAGCGCGTCCTCTCAATGCATTAACATCAAGTCATGCGGCTGCTGCTGGTGGAAGATGAAGTCGAAATTCAAGGCTTCCTGCAGCGTTCGCTCAGTGAAGCCGGATACCAGGTAGAGGCGGCCGGGGACGCCAGGACCGCCGAGCGCATGACCGTCGAGAGCAAGCATGACGTGCTGATCGTCGATCTCGGCTTGCCTGACGAGGACGGCCTCAGCCTGATCCTGCGGCTGCGACAGCTGGGGTTACGCGCACCGGTGCTCATCCTGTCGGCAAGGCGTTCGGTGGACGACCGTGTGCGAGGGCTCGAACAGGGTGGCGACGATTACCTGACCAAGCCATTCGCGCTTGCCGAGCTGCTTGCCAGGCTGCGCAATCTGGTGAAGCGAAACAACGCGTCGCTCGCCGAGGCCACTCGCCTGCGCGTGCTGGATCTGGAACTCGATCTGCTTCGGCGTGAAGCTTCCCGCAACGGGGAGATCCTGAATTTGACGCCGCAGGAATTCGTTCTGCTGGAATATTTGTGCCGTAACGCGGGCCGCGTGGTCACGCGATCCATGATCCTCGACGAAGTCTGGGGCATGCGCATCCAGCCGGACACCAACGTCGTGGACGTACACATCTACCGTCTTCGCGGGAAGGTAGATACGCATGGGCGCCGACCCCTGATTCGAACGCTGCGAGGTGTGGGGTATGTTCTCAACGACCGCTAGACCGATCATGCGCAGCGCCGCCTGGCGCATCTCTCTGTGGGCCACGCTGGCGTTCGCCTGCGGCACCATGGTCGTATTCATATTCCTGCATCAGTTCGTCGCCGGCGATATCCAGCGGAGGACCGATGCCTGGCTGGCGGGAGAAGCCGGAGTTCTGAGCGACGTAGCGAGCCGAACTCCGGCAGGCCGGCTCTACGGCCGAGTTGTCGGAGAGGTTGCCGAACTCGCCAGCAGGGAAGTGCCCCACAAGCGCGGAGCCGACGCGGGGCTGAACGATTCCGTGTTCTTCCTGCAAACCGCCGCCGATGGCTCGGTGGCTTTATGGGTGGGTGCCGGGGATGTGAACGCTCATGTCATCGCCGTCAGGAAAAGCAGGATCGTCCCGGATACTCCAACCAGCCTGCACATAGCCGGTTTTGACAATCCCTTTCGCGTGGTCTGCGTGCGGATGGGCAATGGAAGCCAGATTTACCTTGGCCTGTCGGAGCGAGATCAACTGCGAGTGCTGGCTAATTTGCGTCTTCGCTTCGTTCTTCTGTGGTTGCTGATTGTCCTGATCGGCTCGGCGATCGTGTTCTATAGTACCCGGCGAGTGCTGCGTCGCATTCAGGAGATCACCGAAGCTGCTTCAAGGATCGGTGAGGCCGACTTGAGCAGCCGGGTTCCCGCAACGCGCAGGAACGATGAAGTCTCACAGTTGGCAATTACGCTGAACCGTATGCTGGATCGCATTGAAAGATCCGTTCACCAGATACACACCATAACCGGATCGCTGGCCCACGACCTTCGGAGCCCTCTGACAGCAGTGCGCGCCAAGCTGGAGATGTCTCTGACCGCCGGCGCGCGAGATGAAGAATCGGAATCGATCGTGTCGGCCATTGAGGACATGGATCGTCTTACAGAGTTTCTGGATCAGTCTCTCGACGTGGCGGAAGCCAAAGCAAATGCCCTCAGGCTGAATCGGGTGGCCATCGACCTGGACGATCTTCTGAGAGTAATGATCGACCTGTATGAACCGTCCATGTCTGAAAATGGGCTCCGCGTGAAGCTGTGCAGCGCGGGGCGGCTGGAGGTCTCCGCGGACGCAGCTCTTCTCCATCGGGTGGTTGCCAACCTTTTCGACAACGAGTTGAAGCATTTGCCTGCATCATGCACCGTTACCATTTCGCTGCGGGCCGAGGAAGAGAGCGCTGTACTGGTTGTGGAGGACAACGGACCCGGATTCGAGCCAGCGGTCCGTTCGCAGGTCTTTGAGCGCCGCGTCAAGGGGCGAAACTCGACCGGTCACGGTTTAGGGCTGGCTTTCGTCGAAGCTGTTGTGCGCGTCCATGGCGGGACCATCGAGGCATCGAATCGGCCCGAGGGCGGAGCTCGGCTGACCATCGCACTGCCCCTCTCCGCGAACTTAGGTAGCGCGCGCTCTCCCGTCATGGCTCATGCTTCAGATTGAACGTCGTGTCGCCGCGCCAAAACAACTGTCAGATGACAAGATGTTCATCTAAGAAAAACTCTATGAACAAATGAACTATCTTTGTTAAGCTGGGCATCTTTATGACCCAGCGAGTAGAGAATCCGGCCGCCAGAGTTCTCATCCGGTTAGCACACATACGTCTGTGCTGGATAGCGATCACGTTGGTGGCAACGCCTTTGCTGGTGTGCGCGCAAACCGACGAGATTCAGGTCTATGACGCCGCCATCGCCGAGCAGGGCAAGTTCAACCTCATGGTTCACAATAACTTCACCCCGGATGGCCGGAAGACGCCGGTATTTCCCGGCGCCGTGGAATCGAACCATGCGCTGGTGGGCGTTGCGGAATGGGCGTATGGAGTGACCGACTGGTTCGAGCAGGGGCTCTATCTGCCGCTTTACAGTTATTCCCAAAACGATGGCGCGACCTACAACGGTTTCAAGCTTCGGTGGCTGTTCGTCAAGCCGCATGCGGCGGAGCAGAAGTTCTTCTATGGCGTTAATTTCGAATTCAGCGTCAACCAGAAGCAGTGGGATGCGCGGCACTTTACTTCCGAGGTACGGCCCATCGTAGGTTGGCACCTGAAGCCGGTCGACATCATCGTGAATCCGATTATGGATACGTCCTACACGGGCGGCTTTAAGAGCCTCGATTTCGCGCCGGCAATACGAGTGGCTTACAACTTTTCCGAGAAGTGGGCGGGAGCGGTTGAGGAGTACGCCGACTATGGACAGTTCCGTCAGATCTATTCGGCGACGGAGCAGTCCCATCAGATATGGGCAGTCATGGACCACGGCGGCAAGTTTCTCAACATCGAAACGGGCATCGGATTCGGCCTCACGGCAGCATCCGATAAGGTGACACTGAAACTGATGCTGTCTCGCGATCTCAACTGACCGGATCGGGAAAGCTCGATGAAAATTCTGAAATGGATATTGGTGGTTGTCGTAGTGATTCAGGTCATTCCGTATGGTCACACTCACACCAATCCGCCGGCCAGCGGGGAGCCGCCGTGGAATTCACCGCAGATAAGAGAATTGTTCCACCGCGCCTGCTTCGATTGCCACAGCAACGAAACGGTCTGGCCCTGGTATTCCAACGTCGCGCCCGTATCCTGGCTTCTCGCGAGGGATGTAAATGGCGGGCGGAGCCATTTGAATTTCACCGAGTGGGACCACGCGCAGAGGCATGCCAAAAACGTGGCCGAACAGGTGAAAGAGGGTGAGATGCCGCCGTGGTTCTATCTTCCGATGCACCCGGCCGCCAGGCTCACCGATGCGGAAAAGCAGGCGCTGGCAGACGGCGCCGTGAAGTCACTGGGTCCTCAGGCAGGGCCCGAAAAGCGCTGATGCCGATATTCTCCGGCTCGGCAACCGGGGTCGGCAGAAGGGCGTCGAACGATAAGAGCCTCTTTCTTGATGCGCAAGCCCGTCGGATTCACTGTTATCGCCGTACTGGCCGCCCTGATGTTCACGCTCCCGCGCACGGCTCGGGCTGCAGGCGTGGTTCAGGAAAAAGACCTTTACGCCGGATGGCTCAAGATGTACGACTTGAAGTTCGACGAGGCACATTCGGTCTTTGCCGCCTGGAAACTGAGCCATCCGAACGATCCGCTTGGTCCGGCGTCCAACGCCGCGGCCTGGTTGTTTTCCGAACTGGCTCGATTGGGCGCTCTGGAATCTGAATTATTTGTCGACGATTCGCGCTTCAGGGAGCGCGCGAAATTGCGGCCCGATCCTGCCAGGAAGGCACTGTTCGTTCAGGAGATCGCCCAGGCGGACCGGCTGGCGGATGCAGTATTGCAAAGATCCGGGGCCGATTCCAATGCGTTATTCGTCAAGTCGATGACTCTGGGCTTGCGCGCCGATAATGCGGGTCTCATCGAAAAGCAATCTTTGGCCGCGTTGGGCTACACGAAGGAGAGCCGCGTCTATGCTGAGAGACTGATCCTGGCGAAGCCGGACGCTGCCGACGCGTATCTTGGCCCGGGCCTCGAGAACTATCTGCTGAGCCTGAAGCCCGCGCCTCTGCGTATTCTCCTGCGCGTGACCGGCTCAAACGTCGATCGCGAGAGGGGTCTCGAACAGATTCGCGAGACAGCGCTTCACGGGCATTATCTGGAGCCATTCGCAAAGCTTCTGCTGGCGGTGGCGGCGTTGCGCGATAACAATCCGGCCCGTGCCCGCGAGTTCCTTGGGGAGTTGCACAGGCGTTTTCCGGACAACGAACTGTATAAGCGCGAGATGGACCGCATCGATCCAGATAGACCTCATCGATCCAGATAGACCTCATCGATCCAGATAGACCTCATCGATCCAGATAGACCTCATCGATCCAGATAGACCTCATCGATCCAGATAGACCTCATCGATCCAGATAGACCTCATCGATCCAGATAGACCTCATCGATCCAGATAGACCTCATCGATCCAGATAGACCTCATCGATAAGACAGCGCATTGACGGAGCGTCCAACCTCGGTCACAGATCCGAAAAATATCGCTGCCATCAACATCTCATTGCACTTACGCGGTGTGGGGACTCCCTGCGCAACATGCCTGATCACAGCCGCCGTGTCTATACTGAGGGCGCAAATGACCAACTGCGCCGAAATCCCGCACGCCGCCACCGGCAATTCGGCAACGCCACATCTCCAACCGCGCCCAAACTCCGCTACGGGAAAAAACGCAGCCGAAAATGTGAATTTTTACGGAAGGAACCCGAGGTTCCCAAAATCGGACGCCTCACCGCCCCCTTCTGTCCTCCGTGCATTAATATTACTCATCAATCTATCAAATAAAATAAATTTGCCTTATCGATCCCAACATAACCATAATGGCTGTGGAGTACCTTCCACACATGAATAATCGCGTCTGGATCTTCGATACGACGCTCCGGGATGGCGAACAGTCCCCCGGTTGCAGCATGACCGTACCCGAGAAGCTGCTGATGGCGGCGAAATTGGTGGAACTTGGCGTAGATATCCTCGAAGCCGGGTTTCCCATCGCCTCACAAGGCGATTTCGAAGCTGTCGACGCGGTAAGCCGTGAGTTTCCCTGGGCGCAGGTCGCCGCCCTCGCGCGCTGCTGCAAACTCGATGTTGAGCGTGCGGCCAGTTCGCTGGCCAAAGCCCGGCGTCCCAGGATTCACACGTTCATTGCCACCAGCGATATTCACCTGAAGCACAAGCTGCGCAAATCCCGCCAGCAGGTTCTCGACGATGCAGTCGCCGCTGTGGAACTCGCCCGCTCCTATGTGGACGACGTGGAGTTTTCCGCCGAAGATGGCGCCCGCACCGATCCCGATTATCTGGAGCAGATCTCGCGTGCCGTAGTGGCCGCCGGCGCGCGCACTGTCAACATTCCCGATACGGTCGGCTACTCGGTGCCCGAAGAATATGGCGAACTGATCGGACGCATCGTCAAGGCCCTGGGCGACACTGCTGTGGTCAGCGTGCATTGCCATGACGATCTGGGCCTGGCCGTCGCCAATTCTCTGGCCGCCTTGCAGGCCGGCGCGCGGCAGATCGAATGCACTATCAATGGCATCGGGGAGCGGGCGGGGAACTGCTCGCTCGAAGAGATCGTCATGATTCTCAAGACCCGCCACGACCGTTATCCATGGACCACGGGCATCCACAGCGAGCACCTTTTCGGCGCCAGCCAGATGCTCAGTTCACTGATCAGTTTCGGTCCGCAACCCAATAAAGCCATCGTGGGACGCAACGCTTTCGCGCACGAGGCGGGCATCCATCAGGACGGTTATCTCAAGGAACGAACCACGTATGAGATTATTGATCCGAAGTCGGTTGGCGTACCCGAAGGCAGGCTCGTCCTCGGCAAACACAGCGGTCGCCACGCCCTGAAGAATCGCTGCGAAGATCTGGGATTCAACCTGAGCAAGGAAGAACTGGATTTCGTTTATCAGAGGATCACGGCGCTGGCGGACAATAAGAAAGGCCTGATGGACGAGGAGATTGCCGAATTGGCCCGCGCCAGCCAGCAAGTGGAGCAGGCGCTGGCGCCAGTTCTTTAACGCTTTGGAGAAATTTTGAACCTAAACGTATTGGTCCTCCCCGGTGACGGAATCGGCACCGAAGTCACTGGCGAGGCGGTGAAAGTTCTGCGCGTCGTCGCGGAAAAATGGAAGCACGAACTGACCCTGCGCGAAGCCCTTCTGGGGGGCGTAGCGATCCACAAGACCGGTACGCCGTTTCCCCCTGAGACGGAAAAGCTCGCGCTCGAAGCCGACGCCGTCCTGATGGGAGCCGTAGGTCTGCCGGAGTTCGACGAATGGCCGCCGGAGAAACGCCCCGAACGCGGTTTGCTGGGGATTCGCAAATCCATGGGAGTGTTCGCCAATCTGCGCCCGGTGCGCAGTTATAAAGCGCTGCTCGATTCCTCTCCGCTGAAGAACGCGCTGGTCGATGGCGTCGATATGATCATCGTGCGCGAACTCAACGGGGGCATCTATTACGGAACGCCGCGCGGTATTTACGAAGACGGGCCGGAGCCGAGAGCCGTTAATACCATGGCTTACTCGCAAAGCGAAATCGACCGGGTGACGCGCATGGCTTTCGAACTGGCTCGTAAGCGCCGCAGGAAATTAACGTCGGTCGATAAATCGAACGTGCTGGAGACTTCTCAACTCTGGCGCAGGGTCGTAATCGAAGTGGCGAAAGATTATCCCGACGTGACGCTCGATCACTTATTGGTCGATAACTGCGCCATGCAACTGGTTCTCAATCCCAAGCGCTTCGATGTTCTGGTGACTGAAAACATGTTCGGCGATATTCTCAGCGACGAGGGCGCGGTGCTCGCCGGATCTATCGGGATGCTGCCTTCGGCGTCCATAGGAGCGAAGAAGGCTAACGGAGCGTGGACCGGTTTGTACGAGCCGGTGCATGGTTCGGCGCCCGACATCGCGGGCAAGAATAAAGCGAATCCATTCGGCGCCATCGGATCGGTTGCCGCGCTGCTCGAATACAGTTTCGGGCTCACTGAAGAAGCCGCCGCCGTCAATCGCGCCATGGAACAGGTGCTTTCGAGCGGACGCGTCACCGCCGATCTTAAACCCGCCGGAACCCCGGCTACCACGGAACAAGCAGGAGAAGCAGTTTGTCAGGCAATTTAAAAACGCTCAGTCAGAAGGTGTGGGATTCCCACGTGGTGCGCGAAGAGGCTGGTGCGCCTTCGCTTATCTATATCGATCTGCACCTCGTGCACGAAGTCACTTCCCCGCAGGCCTTCCAGGGATTGCGCGAACGCGGTCTCAAGGTTCGCCGTCCCGACCTTACCATTGCCACTACCGACCACAGTATTCCTACCAGCGACCGTTCGCTGCCGATCCTTGACCCGATTGCGAAGAAGCAGGTGGAGCAACTGGCCATCAACTGTAAAGAATTCGGCATCCCGCATTATGGAGTGCATTCGAGCCATCAGGGAATTGTGCACGTGATCGGACCGGAACTGGGCTTCACGCAACCGGGTATGACCGTGGTCTGCGGCGATAGCCACACAGCCACGCACGGAGCGTTCGGCGCGCTGGCATTCGGCATCGGTACCAGCGAAGTCGAGAACGTTCTGGCTACGCAGTGTCTGCTGCAGCGTCCGTCGAAGACCTTCCGCGTTCTGGTTAACGGAACATTGAAGAGGGGCGTTTCCGCTAAGGACATTATCCTCGCTCTCTGCGCCCAGATCGGCATTGGCGGCGGCACGGGCACGGTTCTCGAATACGCCGGCTCCGCCATCCGCGCGCTCGATATGGAAGGCCGCATGACGGTCTGCAATATGTCGATTGAAGCCGGTGCGCGCGCCGGTATGGTGGCTCCCGACGACACTACTTTCAACTACCTGCATGGCCGTGAATTCGCTCCCAAGGGTAAGGATTGGGACGCCGCCGTGGCTCGTTGGAAGCAACTGCCTACGGATGACGGAGCCACCTTCGACCGTCAGGTTCTGATCGACGGCGATGCGCTCGAGCCCATGATCACCTGGGGCACCAATCCCGGCATGGGCGTGTCGATTTCAGGCGCTGTCCCCGAGCCCTCCAGCATTGCCGATCCTCTCGAGCGTGACGCCGTATCGAAGGCCCTCATCTACATGGGACTCGAAGCCGGCAAGCCGATCCTTGGACATCCCGTTAACGTGGTTTTCATCGGGAGCTGCACCAACTCCCGCATCTCCGACCTGCGCATCGCCGCGCAGCTTCTCAAGGGCCGCAAGGTGAATCCGAGTGTGCGCGTGATGGTGGTGCCCGGTTCCATGGAAGTGAAGCGCCAGGCCATTGCCGAAGGGCTTCCCGAGATCTTCCGCGCCGCCGGATGCGATTGGCGCGAGCCGGGCTGCTCCATGTGCATCGCGATGAATGGCGATCAGCTGGAGCCCGGCCAATACAGCGTGTCGACGAGTAACCGCAACTTCGAAGGACGGCAGGGCAAAGGCGGACGCACCTTCCTCGCTTCGCCGCAGACCGCCGCCGCCAGCGCCATCACCGGAGTCGTGACCGACGTGAGGACATTATTATGAAGCCTTTTACCGCATTCGAATCGCGCCTGGTTCCGCTGCCCAAGAATAACGTCGATACCGATCAGATCATCCCCGCGCGCTTTCTCAAGACTACGTCGAAGGAAGGTCTGGATAAGAACCTTTTTGCCGACTGGCGTCAGGATCCCGATTTCATCCTCAACACGCCGCGCGGGCAGCACGCTCAGATCCTGCTGGCGGGAGATAATTTCGGCTGCGGCAGTTCACGCGAGCACGCGCCCTGGGCGCTAACTCAGTTTGGATTCCGCGCGGTCATCAGCACCTCGTTCGCGGATATTTTCAAACAAAATTCGCTGAAGAATTCGCTGATTCCGATTGTTGTTTCGCCGGAGATTCATACCAGGCTTTTTAGCTTGCCGGAAGATGCGAAGGTCAAGGTCGACCTGGCCACTCAAACGCTGACACTGCCCGATGGACAGGCAGTAGAGTTCGCCGTGGATTCGTTCTCAAAGACCTGTTTACTTGAAGGCATCGACGAACTGGGCTGGATCCTGAAACAAGAGCCAGCCATCGCCGCCTACGAAAAAACCAGGACCTCGACCCTGAACACTCTTCAACCGAGCATCTGAATTAAAGCCTGGATATATCCGAACGCAAAAGCAAAAGCCTGCGCCCCGCCCTTGTCGCCGGGGATAACAGGCACATGGTCGGGCATCAGCATATAAGGGTAGCCGACCTCCTGATAAGTCCGGATGGCATCGATCATGTTGACGCTGCCCACATCCGGGAAGGTCTCCTGAAAGTCACTGAACCTGCCGTGGATATTGCGGAAATGGACGTTGAAGATCTTCTTCCGCGTGCCGAAGTAGCGGATCACGTCGTGGATCTCCTTATTGGGATCCTGCAGCATTTCGGAAACCGTGCCCTGGCAGAAATTAAGCCCATGATAAGGGCTCTCATGCATCGACACGAACTTCTTCAGGCCCGCAGGACTGCCCAGCACGGTGTGGACGCCGCGGTATCCGGCAGGTTCGGGCATGCCGGGATCGTGCGGGTGACAAGCCATCCGGACCTTCTCTTCGGTGGCGACCGGCACGACGCGCGCAAGGAAGTAATCGATGCGCTCCCAGTACGCGTCGGCGCTGACGGGACCGGCTTCGGTGAGCTTGTCTTTATCGGGCGCCTGCTGGTAATTCCAGGCGCTGTAGGTGCTCTCGCCCCGGCCGGGCACGCGCTGCGGAAGGCGCACCACGCCGAGGATGCTCATGTTGTATTTGATGGCCGGAATCCCCGCCTTGGCGCAGTTGCGGATCATCTGCTGGATCTGCTCGATCTGGCGGTCGCGCTGCGGGCTTTCGCCGAGCATGATCGCCCCCATCTGGGCGCTCGAAATGTAAGCCGAAGGCAGTGGGATCGGCACCATGTCGAGCGAGATGCCGTGTTTCGCGACGTTGTCTTTCAGGCGCGAGAGCCCGTCGACGGACCACTTCTCGTCGAGCGTTGGCGACAGATCCTCGCTGCAGATATGGTTGATGCCGAGCGACGACATCACACTCAGGACGGCGTCCTGATGGGAGTGCTGCGTGCCGGCGTGCATCGTTGCCTTGCGCTTCGGTTCCGTCGGAGCCGCAGTCGAGGGGGCAGGCCTTTGGGCGAGGGCGGCTTCGGCAAGCGCGACCGCCCCGCCCGCCGTCTGGAAAAACTGGCGTCTGTACATAGGTACAGCCATTATGTCGCTAATTGCCCGTCGCGGAAATGGCCAAAGTGACGGTCTGGCTTTGGACGCCGTTCACCACCACGTAGACGGGGATCGCAGATCCGAGCGGGACGTTGGCGGGGAGCGTCACGTTGATCTGGTACAGGCCAACGTCCGTGGGGGTGAGACCGGCGAATCCAACCACTCCGTTGGCGATGCCTTGGAATGAAGACCCAAAGGTCACAGTCAATTTCTGGATTTGCTGCAGAGGGCTGGAACTGGCCGCCTGACCTTCGGTGGCCGCTGGGTTAGTTTGTCCGAATCCGATGCCGTACATGATGAGAGTATCGCCAGGCTTGGCCGGATGCGTCTGGAATCCAGGGACGTTGGAACCGGTCGGAAACGCAAGGCTTCCATCGCCGTAGTTGATGATCAGGCCGTAGTTGGGTAGGGGCAGATAGGGCAGCAACCGCGGAACAACTGCCGCAATGTTCAGAGGCCGGGTGTTACCGGGTTGACCGTTCGATACCACCTGTACAGTCGCCGCCTGACCCGGGGTTAAGGAGTAAGGCAACTGGAAGTTGATCTGCCCGGGCGAAACGTAATAGAGAGGGGCGGGTACGTTGTTGACCAGCACCTGGGTGTTGCCGAGCGTGGTGGCAAGGGGCGTGAAGGGGTTCTGGGCGGCGGTACCGTTGGCCGCGAACTGAGTGCCGAATATCCCGAAGATATCGCCCTGCGCAGCCGCTTCCTGTTGAGTATAAGTCGCGATATTGACGATTCCGTTGTAGCCGATTTGTGGAGGCCCGGCGGGAGCTACGTAGAACTCGACCGGGATAGAGACCAGCGCATTGTTAGCTGCGTTCGATGTTATAGTCACGCTCCCCGTATAAGTGCCGGGCGAGAGTCCTGTGGGGTCCGCCGTTAGTTGAAGAGTGTTGGCGGTCAGGACTGAAGCGGACAGGAACCCAGGCTTTGCCGTTACCGTAGCGCCGGTGATGGCAAGAGATCCCTGACCCACATTGTTGAGAACCGGGTAAGCGGTCTCCTGGGGCCCGTTTTGGTAGCCGGAAATCTGCACGGCCAGGCTTTTCGATAAGTCGATTATCGGCGCTGAAGTTACAGTGAGAGTTACGTTGATGGTCTTGTTATCGGAAGCGGCCGACGAGCCGCTTATGGTTACGCTGCCGTTGTAAGTGCCAG
The DNA here is from genome assembly GCA_963719785.1 of Terriglobia bacterium. Classification (GTDB taxonomy): domain Bacteria; phylum Acidobacteriota; class Terriglobia; order Bryobacterales; family Bryobacteraceae; genus BOG-234. The sequence continues at coordinate 193,513 of CAVRCX010000004.1, read as the reverse complement.
GCAGCAGGGAGGGTATGGCGGTAGCCTGGATGAACCATGGGTATGGCAGTTGTGCAACCCCGAGATTACCGCTCTCGAATGCCAGCCAGCTTCCACCGGACTGGGTAGTAACTTTGCCGAAGACGCCCGTGCCGGCGGTGTAGATGGGGACGACAGATTGCGAGCCTGGCGCGACATAGAGGTTGAGTGAAGACGGCACGCCCATGGTGTTGACGGTGACGGCGATCTGTTGGGGCGAATCTACGGCGTTAGGATCGGAGACTGTGACGTATTCGGTGTAAGTGCCCGGGGCGAGGCCGGATGTGTTCAGGCCGATGTTGATGGGATAACAGGTTCCGCCAGGCTGGCTGCAGGGTGCCGACGACCCGACGGCCGCCGTTAGCCAGGAGGCCGAAGTTGTTACCGTAAGGTTGAGCGTGCCGCTGCCGAGGTTGAAAGCCTGTGCGGCAACGATGCCCCCGTTCGATCCAGGAGCGATGTTGAATGGACCGAGTGTGGAAGTACTGAGGCCAAGCTGCGACGCGGCGCTTAGCAGAGACGAGAAAGTCAGGAAAAGAGCGACGGTGGTCTTCATTCCGATGAGTCCTTCCGCCACAGTGGAGAGGCTAAAGGCCCCTCGCGGATATATCTCAAGAACGGGAAATCGATCAATTGCACTGTGGGCGCGGTTCACTCATGCAGGTTGGGTGCCGTTGGCCCACCTTACCGGGCGAAGCCGATCTTCTGCAACGTGGCGGCGGGCTCTTTGTCTTCGAACTGCAACAGCATGGCCTTTTCGCGGCCGTCTTCCAGCGCGACGCCCGCGGGAGGAAGGTCGAAGGGGAAGATTTTCTTGAGTTGATCCAGATCGCGCGAGACAGGGCCGCGGCCGACGAGCCCCGCTTTGCCCATGAACCAACTGCCGAACTGAGGATTTTCAGTGGGCACGCCGATGAACCGCGTGTCCCCCCAGTTAAGCGCGGCCAGCTTTCGTCCGGCTTCGAGGCAATGCATGCACTGTGGGTTGAAGAAGTATATGAAGACTTTGCCTTCCCGCAGAGAGATTGGGTGGCCGTCCTCAGCCATGATGGTGTCGGGCGCCTTGACGCCGGTATGTCTGGCGGAATTCACACCGTACGAGACGACCGCGAAAACCGCGACCGCTCCGAGGATCACGGCAGCGGGTCGAATTCCGGTCGAGGGAACGGCCCAGATGCCGGCCGCGATGGAGAGCAGCAGCATGATGCCGTCGCCGATAAAAAATCCCGGTCCTACCGCACGTTTGACCCACGGGAAGCAGGAGCATTCGGCGCCGCGCAGTTCGTTGTAGTGGATGCCGATGAAGATCATGAACGCGATGAGGAGCAGAGAGGCGATGAGCGCGCCCCAGCGGCGGAAGCGTGGGACGAGGATCAGCACCGCCGCGAAGGTTTCGGCGATGCCAAAACAGAGTGCGGCGGCGAGACTGAGCGATTCCGGAACTTTGGCCTGGGCGAGCCGGACCGCGGCCCCGGCGGGATCGGTTATTTTCCACAAACCGGCGGCGAGGAAAATGATGGCAATCAGGATGGCCCCGGTCCAGCTGACCACCGTACGCCATTCATGCTGTTCAACCAAGCGGGCAAACGGAGCGCCTTCGAGGGGAGGGTCGGAGGCAGCCGAAACGTCAGGCATATTTACTAGTGTATAAAAGACCGGCAGCGTTTTTGGAACCCGTGGGCTGAAGCGCTACTGGAGGCCCACGCCCTCACCACGCTGGTAGCAGGGGTGTGAGATGCGGGGTGGGAAGAAATACTTGCCGTTCTCGAATAGCGTCCTCTTTGTTACGCAGAATTGCTGCCCATGAGTCCGCAGGGCTCGCGGAATATCCAGCGTCTGTGTGTATCCATCCTGATCCATGTACTCCAATCGTGAGTCAATGTTCAGAATCTGTTCGAAGTTTGCGTGTCTCAGGTCGAAGATCTGCAGAGTGGTTGCGTGCGTCCCCGCGCCGCCGAAGTCCGACTCAACCACCAAGTCATGAACGCCATCCCCCGAGAGATTCATGAGTTCAATTCTTTGCAAGGAAGAATGATGCCAGGTTTGCAGCAGGTACTCAGATCGTACCTTCGAGTAAGCCGTATCTTTATCGAGATGAATCAACCGGCCGACGGACCAACAGCACCCGGCCGGAACGAAGCCTTCGAAGGCGTATTGAACAACGGCCAGCATTCCGGAATCGATTTCGTCAGGCCATCGAAAAAGCATGAGTCTGACTTGGCGAGTATCGGAGAGTCTTCTGGTGAGGACGTCCTCGGACGCATGCCTCTCGACCTCGTTCATTGGCGGCCCGACTATTCGATACACGTTCTCATGCGCCATGGCGTCGGGATAAGATATTTCGCCCCGCTTTACGTTCTTCGGCCAGACATTGTCGATCCTGACGCCGCGCTCCAGAGAAATTGCGGCGCCGGGAAAAATCGTCTGCAACATAGCCAGGCGTAAGCGTTCGTTGGAGATGGGTCGATCTGCGGCGCCCAGTCTTGCTGCCGTGCACAGCATAGTCGGAACGAGAAATAAGCCAGGGCGCCCCCTAAGCTCCGCTGCCCAGCCAGGCTTCTAAATGCTGCTTCTGTTCCGGGGTTGCATCGGGGCGGATTTCCAGCTGCCATTTCTTCGGTGATTCTTCGCCGAAGGTGACATCGATGCGCATCAATTTATCGCGCCTTGCGACCAGCACGGACACCTTATCTCCCGGATGGTAATTCTCCAGCCTTTGCGCCACCTGATCCGCACGCACGCGGAAATCGCCCAGCGCGATAATTTCATCATCCACATTCAGGCCGGCATCGAAAGCGGGTGTTTCCCGCGGCACCCGTGCGATCAAGAGCCGCCCATTATCGATCTTCGTTTCCACCCCCAGCCACGCCTTCTTTACCCCCGCCGGCGGCTGTTTGAAGTTCAGGCCGAACCAGCCGAGCGCCTCTGTGTAATCGAGCTCTCCTGTCGATTCCACTGCACGATGGAAGAATTCCCGAAGCGAAGTCCCAGCAACTTCATCCGCCGCCGCCTTGAATTCGTCGGGCGAAAAACCGCGATCCCCCGAGTATCTGGAAAATGTCAGACGCATCAGATCGTCGAGCGTTTTCGCTCCGTTGGTGGCGTGCCGGATGCTGGCATCCAGCAGCCAGCCCACCACCGCGCCCTTCGTGTAATAGCTGATAGTCGTGTTGCGCGAATTTTCATCCGGGCGATAGAGCTTGATCCACGCGTCGTATGAAGACTGCTCGGCGGACTGCACGAGGCGTCCCGGCGTGGTTTGCAAGGTGTTGACGACGGTCGAGAGTGAGTCCGGCGCGGCGTCGGTTCCATTGCCCAGATACTCAAGGCGCGTCGACAGGCCGGCGCGGTGGACCATCAGCAATCCGTAGTAATCGGTGAAGCCCTCGGAGACCCAGAGGCTCTTGGTGGGATTCTCATTTTCGTAATCGAAGGGGCCAAGTTCAACGGGACGCAGGCGCTTGATGTTCCACGCGTGGAAGTATTCGTGCGAGGCGAGACTCAGCCAGTTGATATAAGTGCGACGCGTGCCGGTGGCCCAGCGGCTGGTCATCAGGCAGGCGGAGTTCTTGTGTTCAAGGCCTCCGCCGGCCTCCGTAATCATGTTGAGAAACACATATTTTTTGTAGGGCAGGGAACCCCACATGGCGCGGTATTGCCGGACGACTTTTTCCAGATCGGCGACGGAACGCGCGCCATCCCACACACCGTCTTCGCCCTGATTGACGAGATAGTGAGGAATGCGGTCGATGTCGAAACGATAGACGGCCGGATTGCCCGCGAGGATGGGTGAGTCGACCAACGTATCGTAATCGGGGGCGAGGTAGCGATTGGGTTGCGATCCTTCGGCGAGGCCGCTGATACTGGTCTTCCACGCCGGGGGTAATTCGAGTTGAACCTCGTGAGGCAGGCGCAACCCGTCGACCAGTGTGATGAACGTCGGTGCGCCATTGAGGAGCGCGAAGGAGCTCTCCACCCAGTTGGTGCGGACCGACATCTCACGGCAGTAGACGCGATACGAGAACTGAATTTCCTTCGCCCCCTGAGTCTCAATGCGCCAGCGATTCTTGCGGGATTTGGCGAAAGGCAGGGACTGGCCGCGATCGCCGGTCACCACGATTCCTTCCACGTTACGGGCGTATTCGCGGATCAGGTAAGAGCCCGGCGTCCAGACCGGCATGAAGACTTCGACGTGCGATTGACCGCTCGCGACGGGGAAATGAGCTTCGACCGAGATGTAGTGGGTTTGCGGATCGGGAAAGCGCACGGTGTAACGGACGGCGGCGGTCTGCGCACTAAGCGTCTCTGCGGTTATTGTCATCATCAATGCCATCGTCAACCAGCTCATAGGAAGAACAGTCCCAGCATAACGACAAATCCGATGGAGCTCAGGATTGCGCCTTCGACGACTGACGCCGGCCGGAAACGCATCTCAACTAAATGATGGCCGGCGGGAACCACCACAGCGCGCGCAATTCCATACGCCTGGTAGACCGGCGTTGACGATCCATCGACCCAGGCGCGCCATCCATCGTCGTCCTCATCGCCCGCGATTACTACGCCGCGGCACTGCATGCGGGCATCGATGTCGTACGAATTCGCCTCGCGGCGCAACACTCGGACGGTATCGCCGGAGCAGGATTGAACGGGCGGGGGCATTTCGCCGGTGAAGAAGGCTTCGTCGCGGAGATAAGCCCCGCCGCGATCGAAGGCCTGGCCCATGGCGGCGGGATCGATATGCGTGACTTTATGGACGGTCCAGACGGGCGGGAACGGATCTTTGTTGCGATAGACGTTCATGCCGTGCGGGGCGCTGAATACTTCGGTTTGATCGTCGCGCTGCGGCTTCCTGCCGACCCAGTAATTGATGCCCAGCAGATTGCGCGCCCAATCGAAGCCGCGCACCGAATCGACATTGAGAGAGAGCGAGGCCAGGTAGCCGCCGAAGACGTCGATGCCGTACCAATCGCCGAAGTTGTATTGGATTTGCTGGTCATCGAGCTGGATGCGGACGGGTGGGGGCGCTTCCCGCAGCCAGGCGGCCAGTTCGGGATCGGCCGAGAGCTGTGTGAGCAGCGATCCGGGGCGGTCGCGACGTTGATAGACGTAGCCCACGGAGCTTCCCAGTTCGAGTAGAGCGAGGGCGGTGATCGGAATGGCGGGATGCCGTAGCCGGCCGGAGTTCCACGCAGCCAGTACGGCGGCGATCAGGAGAGCCACTACGCCGACGAAAGAGATCAGATTGAAATCGTTAGTCTTGGGCAGGGTGGTTTGCATGAGGAACCACGTGGCGGTGAGATAGAGGCATCCGGCGCAAGCCACGGTGATTATGGCGAGGCGGCGGAACCAGGCGCCCGCTTCGAGAAACAGATCGACGCCATAACTGCTGAGCGCGGCTGCCCCGAAGCCCAGCAGGAAGACGGCGAATTCGATGCGGCGGGCCTTATCGACGTTGGGTATCAAGGCGTAGAGGATGCCGTGAAAAACCGTCTGTCCCCCAAACGCGCAGATCAGGCCGGCCATGGCGACGATAGCCAGCATCTTAACCGGCAGTTCGCGCCACGCCGCCGCGATGCCGGCCAGCGCCATGAGTAATACGGCCCAACCCAGATACACCTCAGTGCCGGCGGTCATGGAGCGTGAGACCAGGCCGATCACTCCGGCGGGCAGCATACTGAGGGCTTCGAGCGCGCGGTAGGGTACAACGTCATTCCATTTCACGGGATTGTTGGCGCCCACCCAGCGCAGCGCCTGATGGCCGTAGTCGCTGGCGGGGAGAATCTGGATCGCGCCCACCATGCCTGCCATGACGCCGAATGCCGCGATGGCGCCCCAGCGCTGTCTGTCGATCCAATTGCCTGCGACGAGGTAGTAAATCCAGCATCCCCCCACCGCGAGGGCGATAAATATGGGGATCTGGTGATGGCCGCTCAGCACCGCGAAGCCCAGCATGGCCCCGGACAGACCGGCATTGCGGATGGGCCGTTCACCCCTCAGCACGCGGAAGAAGAAGAGAAAAACCAGTGGGGCCCAGACGCCTCCGGAGATCATTTGCGGCCAGTCGGTCTGCCCCACCCAGCCGCCCAGAGCGAAGGCGCTGCCGCCGAATACGGATGCCATGACACTGCGGCCCAGATCGCGGCATAGAAAGTAGCAAAACAGCGCCGCCAGGTAATGGATGGTCAGGAAGAACGCATTGATCGGGAACAGACGCAGCTGGCCCTTGCTATCGAGCGGCATCAGGAGAAACGGCCAGCTGATGGGATTGGTGATGCCGGGCTGCGCCTGGCCGATCAGCGATTGGCCCGCCCATTCGTAGGGATCCCAGAGCGGAATATTGCCGTGGTGGATCTCGCTCGCCTCATATTGGAGCCAGGGAAGAACCTGGTTGGCGAGATCCGGGCTGTCGAGCCAGGTGTACTCGGCGCCGTCGATGGTGATTTTCCAATACGCGCCGCAGACTATGACGAAGAGCAGCAGCGGCCCGGCCAGCCTCTTCATGACGAAGGACGGGACTGGTCCAAAACGGGCGGAGTGGTGGTTTTCAGCCATGCTCGACATCGTAATGATAACTGGAACTCACGGCGAATGATAGAGTTAGCCTTTGGTGTGCGGATTGCCTTAAAGGCAGCGGGTATCGATGCATATGCGGCTCTCCCTATTGTTACCAAGTGCGATTCTGGCGATTGCCGGAGTCCTTTCGGCTCAGCAATATCCCGCCGCGCCGCCCTATGGGCCGTCCCAACAAATCGTTTTTCCCCCACAACAGCAGGGGCCGCAACAACAGGGTCCGCAACAACAGGGTCCGCCACAGGCAAATCAGCAGGATACCGCGGCGATGGCGGCTCCGGATGAGCCGGGGCGTCCGGTAGCCCGTTTGAGTGTGCTGAGCGGAGATGCTTCGGTGCGTCGCGGCGACTCCGGCGATTGGGTGGCGGCCATCCTGAACGCTCCTCTAATGGCGGCCGATTCGGTTTCCGTGGCTGCGGGTGGGGCCGTCGAGATACAGTTGGATCGGGCGAATTTCGTCAGGATGGCGGGAGACTCGGAAATCCGCTTGTCGAACCTGGATCCGGGGCATTATCAGATTCAGTTGGCCAAGGGGTTGGTTACGTGGCGTGTGCTGGGCGTGCCGGCAGGGCAGCCGGAAATCAGCACTCCGCTGGTCGCCGTTCATCCCGGACGCGATGCGACGGTGCGCGTGGAAGTGGCGCCTGACGGATCGACCCGAATCACCGTGCGGCGCGGCGAGGCGGAGGCCTTTACACCGAAGGGCAGCGAACACATTCGTCAGGGCAGCATGATGACGGTCCGCGGCGCGCCCGACGATCCGGAATTTCAGGTGATTTCCGCTCCCGCGCCCGATCAGTGGGATAGCTGGAGCGATCAGCGCGATGCGTTTCTGCAGCACTCCCAATCGCCCCGTTATGTGAGTCCCGATGTAACCGGCACGGAAGATATGGATGCGTACGGGCGGTGGGGTTACGATCCGGCGTATGGAAATGTGTGGACGCCGCAGGTTCCACCCACGTGGGCTCCTTACCAGAATGGCGAATGGGTCTGGGAAGATTACTATGGGTGGACTTGGGTGGATTACGACCCGTGGGGCTGGGCGCCCTTCCACTATGGATCGTGGTATTTCCGCACCGGCTTCGGCTGGTCGTGGTTTCCCGGCGCGCGCGGTGGGCATTTCTGGTGGCATCCGGCGCTGGTGGGATTTGTAGGGTTCGGTCCGGCGTTCGGATTTGGATTTGGTTTCGGCAACATCGGCTGGGTTCCCCTGGCGCCGTTCGAACGGTTTAGTCCATGGTACGGACGCGGCGGGTTCGCGGGAGGCGGCTTTGGAGTCAACGTGAACATCGTGCATAACGCGAGTATCACGGGGGCCTTTCGGAATGCGCGCTTTGCCGGTGGTGTGACCGCGGTATCGGCGGCCGATTTTCAACGCGGAAATTTCAGCAATCGCGTGGCGGCGAGCGGTGCTTTGCTGCAGGGAGGATCGCTGATCCGGGGCGCCGTGCCGGTGACGCCCAGTGCGGCGAATCTGCGCTTCAGCAACCGTGCGGCTACTTCCGCGCCACGGGCGGATTTTGGAAGTCAGCGATTCTACAGCCGTTCCACAACTGCCTCGGCTTCGGCACAGCGCACACCTTTTACGCAGCAACAGGCGGCGGTGCGATCGGCGTTTGACAGCCGCGGGATACAGAGTGGGGCGGCATCGGCAGGGCGGTTTACGGGAACCCCCAACAGCGGCAGTGGCGGCCCGGCGGTATCGCGCAGCACGTCTGCGCCGGGATGGGGAAGGTTCGGCGGTGCGCAGGGTTCGTCGCCATATGCCGGCAGTGCGGCGCGCAGTTACTCGGGGGGGTACGCAGGGCGCCCATCATATTCAGGAGGCTCATCGAGTTCAGGAGGCCCATCGAGGTCAGTGCAGGTGGCGCCCCCCATTGTCCATCAGTATTCGCAGCCATCATATAATCGCGGCAGTTCGGGCTATAGTGGCGGCTATCGTCAGGCCCCAAGTGCGCCTGCGCCTTCGTATCGCAGTGCGCCCAGCGCTCCGAGTTACGGCGGGGGCGCTCCGCAGCGTGGCGGTGGTGGTGGAGGGGGCGGACACGTTGGCGGCGGCGGGCACGGCGGCGGCCACCGATAAGCAAGCGCTCGATGCTACACTGTCTTTAACTGGCTGCGGCTGTAGCTCAGTTGGTAGTAGCGCCAGATTGTGGTTCTGGATGTCGCGGGTTCAAATCCCGCCAGCCGCCCCAAAATTTCTTTCTCCATCAGCATCAACAAGTTAGCGGCGATTAGTACCGTTGGATAGTACCATGACTTTTCAACTTGGTTTTATCCTCTAAGTTCAGGTAGAGTCAATACGTGCAGGGACGTACGTAGTGTGACTTCTCGATATAATTTTTACAAGGATCCATTGGCACCATCGCGCCGCAATCCGCGAAACCTTCCACTGCGCAGGACCAATCCGCTTCGAGAATTGCTGGCGGAAAAGCAGTTGGCCAAAGAAGTTGCCCGGTCGCGTGAGCGCGTCCAGCAGTTGCACGCGGAAATCCCCGCCATTATTCACGACAGAGTGGGAGAGCAGATTCAAAAGCTCGAAGACAAGCTGCTTACCGATTTCAAGGAAATGGGGCAGCGGGCCATCGAAGAGAGCACAGCTGTTCTGAACGACCATCTGACTGATCGAATCGATACGCTCGAAAAGGTTTCAGCTTTCCAGTCGAAGACGCTGGTCAACCTGCGGGATTCATCGTTGGTGGCCGAAAAGAAGGTCAGCGACGTGGTAAGCGACATGGAAAAGAATCTCGCCGCGGCTGTACCCGGCTTCAAGTTAGACCCGCCCGCTCATCGAGCCCCGGCAGTTCCTGCCACTCCTGCGGCCTTTACCCATCCACAGTTTCAAATCGCCAAGCCTGAGACCGAAGTAGTCAAGGCCGATACCCAGGAAATGAGCGAGCAGACGGGCAAGCTGGGATTCTGCCCGAATTGCACTTCGACCAATGTGCGCCGCGCCAATCGGCAGGGCTTGTTCGAGGAGTTCCTCAGACTGTTCTTTGTGGCGCCGTTCCGCTGCCGCGCCTGCCGCCACAAGTTCTACCGCTTCTGATCGGGCAGGCCAAGAGATGGACAGGCTCGACCCGGTGCATCGACGACCAGAGCAACTTATCGTGGTTGGATAAGATGATGGGATAAGACCGGTCCATGCGTCGTTGCACCGGGTCACGCCTATCCCACATTGATTACGCAACCGCGGCTTGGTATTCCTCGTACGCGCCGCGGAAATCTTCAATTCCATTGGCACTCATGCGCCAGATACGCGTGGAAGTCTCTTCCAGCAAATCGTGGTCATGGGTTACCAGGAAGACCGTCCCCTCATACTTCTGAATGGCGAAGTTGAGAGCGTTGATGGATTCCAGATCCAGGTGGTTGGTGGGCTCGTCGAGCGCCAGCACGTTGGGCTTCTGCAGCATCAGTTTGCAGAAGAGCAGCCGCGCCGCCTCGCCGCCCGAAAGCGCCTGGGTGGGCTTCATGGCCTCATCGCGCGCAAAGAGCATCTGGCCGAGCAAGCCGCGGAGTTCCTCGTTGCCGGCGGTGGGATCGAACTGCTGCAGCCAGTCGAGAATCGTTAAGCCCGGCTGAATGCTGGCGCGATGATCCTGCGCGAAATAGCCGATGGCGACTTCATGCCCCCACTCGACCTTGCCGCTGTCGACGGTGAAAGGCTCGTCATTAGCGCCCGGACCGTTAGCCACCAGAGAACGAAGCAGCGTGGTCTTGCCGGCGCCGTTGCGTCCCAGGATACCGATCTTCTCGCCCCTCGAAACGCTGGCGGTGAAATTCTTCACGACCGAAGTTTCGCCGTAGGATTTCGACAGCCCCTTCACTTCAAGCGCATGGCGCCCCGACGGCCGCTTCATCTCCCAACGGATAAAGGGGCGTGCGATGTTGGAGCGCGCGAGGTCGCTGGTCTGCAGGCGCTCCACTTCCTTTTTGCGCGACATCACCTGGCTCGATCGCGTGCCGGCCGAGAACCGCGCGATGAATTCATTGAGTTGCTCGATCTTCTTCTCGCGCTGCGCATTCTGCGCTTCAAGGCGCGAACGGATCTGCGTCTTGGCGAGCACCATGTCGTCATAGCCGCCGGTGTAGGTGATGATCGTTTCGTAATCGATATCGGCGGTGTGCGTGGTAACGGAGTTCAGGAAATGGCGATCGTGCGAGATGACGATCAGCGTGCCCTGGTAACGATTGAGAAAATCCTGCAGCCAGTGGATGGATTCGAGATCGAGGTGGTTGGTGGGCTCGTCGAGCAGCAGGGCATCGGGGCCGCCGAACAGCGCCTGGGCGAGCAGCACACGCACCTTCTGGCCGCCCTGCAATTCGCTCATGCGGCGATCGTGCAGGGGCTCCGGGATGTCGAGGCCGTCGAGAAGAATGGCCGCGTCGCTCTCGGCCGAGTAGCCATCGTTCTCCGCGACCACTCCTTCGAGTTCGCCGAGACGCATGCCGTCCTCGTCCGTCATTTCCTCTTTGGCGTAGAGCGCGTCGCGTTCTTCGAGCGCGGCCCAGAGCGGGCGATTGCCCATGATCACGGTATCTATTACGCGGTAAGCGTCGAACGCAAACTGATCCTGGCTGAGCACGCCGACACGCTTCGGGCTCACGACATTGCCCTTCTGGGCGTCGATTTCTCCCGTCAGGATTTTCATGAAAGTGGATTTTCCGGAGCCGTTGGGGCCGGTGAGACCATAGCGTCGGCCACGCTGGAAAACGGTGGTGACGTCCTCAAAAAGGATCTTGGCGCCGTAGCGCATACTTACGTTGTTTACTGAAATCACGGTGTAATGAAGATGAAAAAATGGGGTGAGACTTAATTATAGCAATGCGATTGGTAGATTGGTGAGGCGTGCGCAGAACCTTCTATGGCCGATGGATTATAGCGGCGGCGTTGTTGACGTTCGGCATCTCGGTGGGATTGCCCTACTACAATATGCCGTTTTTCTACGACTATTACCGGAGCACGTTTCACTGGCCGCTGCATGACATCACGCTGGGTTTTCCGTTGGCTGCGCTGCTGACGCTGTGGGTGGGGCCGGTGCTGGTGCCGCGGTTCAGCGCGCGCAAGCTGATCGTCGCCGGCACCTTTCTGACGTTTCTTTCCTTCCTGGGCTTCAGCCGCATGGCCGGCAGCATCGGCGTCTATTACGGACTCTGGTTTGTCTACACGTTCGGCTACATTCTCTCCGGGCCGATTCCGCATCAGATCATCGTTTCGCACTGGTACAGGCGCAATCGCGGGATGGCCATGGGTATCGTCTACGTCGGCGTGGCGCTGGTGGGCGCGGCCGGCCCGTGGCTCATTAAGCCGGTCACCGAGCAGCATTCTTTCCGCACCGCGCTGCTGGCCATCGGCTGCATCATGTTCCTCGCGTGGCCGTTTGCGCTGTTCGTGCTCAAAGACCGGCCCGCCGAAATCGGCCAGTTTCCCGACGGCGCCCTCGAGCCGAGCCGCGACCAGAGCATCGAGGCGCGCAGTTTTGCGTATCTGCTGAGACAGTGGCCTTTCTGGCTGCTGCTGCTGGGCAGCCTGTGCTCCATCGGCTCCATCGGCGCCATTAATCAACATATGAAATTGGTTTTTCAGGATCAGGGCTTCAGCGACCAGATATTGCGCGATGCGGCCTGGAGCGAAGCTACGCGGTGGATTCTTTGGTCGAGCATTGCGGGGCGGCTGCTCATCGGCAAGTTCGCCGATCTTTTTCCCATGAAGCATGTGATGACGGTCACCTACTTTGTGGTCGCCGCCAGCATTCCGCTGCTGCTTTCGGTGCATCCTTCGGGCAGCCCGCATTTCTTCGCGGTTGTGTTCGGCTTCGCCATGGGCGCCGATTACATGTTGATCCCGTTGATGGCGGCGAAGCAGTTCGGCGTCAATTCACTGGCGCGCGCCATGGCGATTATCCTGCCAGTGAATACCATCGGCCAGACGTGGGTGCCGTACGGCGTCTCGTGGCTGCGCGAGATGTTCGGCAGCTATAAGGTGCCGATGGAAGCGGTGCTGGGAGTCGCCGTGGTGGGAGCGATCTCGATCATGCTGCTCCCCCAGGAAAGTCCGCTGCCCGGAGTTGCCGGTAAATGACCCGGCACTTTACTTACAAATCGCTCGAAGAAATAGCCCTCGAAGCCGAGTGGCGCGCGCCTCATGTGCGCTTCGAATCGAATCGCGAGCGGGTGCGTAAGATTTTAGGAAGCCCGGTGCAGATCGGCGATCGCCGGGTGGGTAACTCGCTCGCCATTCATCCCATGGAAGGCTGCGACGGCACGCTCGATGGACGCCCCGCCGAACTCACCTGGCGCCGCTATAAACGTTTTGCCGCGGGGGGAGCCAAGCTGATTTGGTTCGAGGCCACTGCGATACGCGAAGACGGCCGCGCCAACACTCGCCAGCTCTGGCTGAATGACGACACGCGGGACGATTTTGCACGTCTGATTGAAACCATCCGGCGCGATCACGCCGCGGCATTCGGCTCGGCCGCCGATCTGCTGATTCCAATGCAACTGACGCACTCAGGCCGCTACAGCGTTCCGCACAGAGTTATTGCGTATCACAATCCGCATATCGATCGTAAGACCCATACGCTGGCGTCGCAGGAAGCCATAGCGGACGGAGAACTCGAGCGCCTCGAAGATGTGTATGTGGAGGCGGCCGGGCGCGCGCTCGATGCCGGCTTCGACGCTATCGATATCAAGATCACGCACGGCTATCTGTTGAGCGAACTGATGGGTGCGAAAACTCGCTCGGGACTCTACGGCGGAGCGCTCGAAAACCGGCTGCGGCTTCCTCTGAACGTGATCCGCAAAGTGCGCGCGCGCTTCGGAAAGAAGATTCTGATCGCGGCGCGCCTGGGCTGCTTCGATGGCGTGCCTTACGGGTGCGATTTCGAACGCCCCTATCCGTATGGGTTCGGCGTGGATCAGGATAATCCGCTGGTCGAGCGTCTGGATGAAGTGAAGCAGGCTATCGGTATGCTGCGCGATGCAGGGCTGGAACTGCTGAATGTCTCGCTGGGGGTCCCTTACTATAACCCGCATGTGGTGCGCCCGTTCGAACGGCCGGACGACGGCAATTACGAATCGCCGGAGCATCCGATGGAAGGGGTCGACCGGCATTTCCGGATTGCCGGGGAATTGCAGGGCACTTTTCCCGATTTGCCGATGGTGGGCAGCGGTTATAGTTGGCTGCAGAAATATTCCATCAACGCGGCGGCGCACAATGTAGCCGAGGGTGCGATCCGGATTGCGGGGCTGGGACGCAATTCGCTGGCTTATCCCGACTTCGGACGCGACGCACTGGACAAAGGCGAACTCGACGAGCGGCGAACTTGCAAGACGCTGACCTACTGTACCTATTTAATGCGCCGCAAGGATCATCCGTTGGGTCAGTTTCCGACCGGCTGCCCGCCTTTCGATAAGGAAGGCTACGGCCAGATTATGAAGGAAGCCCGCACCGTCCAGCGGATCGGCGGTCTGTAGCAGAGCGGGACGCTCGATCGTTGGGCTTTACATAGCTGTCGCAGTTGCCGACGCTGTCGCGAGCCTTACGTCGCGTTAATTTTTCGGATCGATGATAAAGGTCGGAGCAATCCCCGAAGCCGGCGAATAAGTTCCCGCGCCCGCCGAAGACACATAGCTCGAACAGCCGCCAACCTTGCCGAGATACGCCTGTGGCTGCACGTCCACCTGCATCTCTTTAAACTCGAGGTGGCCGTAGCTCATCAAAGGAAACACCGTGTGCACCGGCTTCACGCGCTCCTGCACTACGTACGGAGCACGCAGCGCCTCGCGGATGGCGCGCGCCCATGAACCATCGTCGTGCTCGTAACCCACGAAGCTATGCAGATCCGTGTACTCGTCGTTCGGCCGCAATACCAGCGTCTCGCGATTTTCTTTGATGAACTCGAGCAGATCGACCACATCGTCGCGATGCGTCGTCTTGCCCGCCTTCACCACACGCGTCCACGGCACATGCTCTTTGATGGCCTTGCGTTCGTTCAGCGGGAACTTCGCTACCAGAGCCTCATCCGTAAGCAGAGCGAACATCGCTTTCTTGTGCGAGAGTTCGGAACGGAAGCTGTTTACCACGCAAACCTTGCGGTCGAGATAAGCCTGCACCAGCGGATGGCTCAGCGTGAAGCGCAGCAGAAACTCCTGCGCGCTGATACGCCGGTAGATCAGATCGATATCGAAGCCGTTGGCCCGCAGTACGCCGTTCTTGTATTCCAGTTGCTCGGGTGAAACCAGTTCCGTGGCGTGACCTTCGGCGCGGAAGTAATCGCGAAAAATCTCATACTCGCTGCGTCCCGTCGAATTGCGGAATTCCAGTATCGCGATATTCGGTTTCTTCGCGCCGCCGAACATCTTGTAAGCCTTCAGCAGAGCGTTGAGGAAAGGCTTCTTGCCGCCGATGCGCGTCAGGTTATAACGGCGCCGGAACTCTTTCACCGGCGGGCAATCGTAGAACAGATCGGAGAGCCCTTCGGCGTACGCGGCTCCCGACAAAGCGTCCGCGTTATACTGCAAGACATGCAGCGACCCGTTCTGGATCTGCAGGTCGAGTTGAGCCGACACTTCGGACATTTCGTATCCGGGGTCGGCCGCCGCAAGCATCTTCTCCGCGGGAAAAAGCTGCATGCGGGAAAGCAATTGCGGGGATGCGAGCGCCAGGCGCAACATCCGATCCACCGCCGAGATCAGCGCTTCGCCGGTTTTGACCAGATTGTCGTATTGTTTCTGGGTGACAAAATTCGGCCTGAGGAACGGACAGAGTAGCCGCCCACCAGCGGAAAGCTGCTGGGCCTCCATCTGCTCTTGTAGATTTTTGACCCACCGCAGGTCGCGGTAAGGTTCGGATTCGAGAATCCGATGATAACGGGCAATCGCCTCGTCCAACTGCGTCATTTTTCGGGGGTACCGTCGCTGTAACCTAGTATGACACAGGAAACGGGCATTTGTCCGGTTTCTGATGGTTCAAATCGCATTAAGTGATTGAAAATACATTAAATAAGTCTTTTTTCTGGCACGGCCTGCTGTGGCGAATATGCCACACTTTATCGGCTTTCGTCGTAACAGGCCGCAAAACAGCTCCTCTATCTCAGCTAGCCGCCGCGGTGAAAATCGCGGTCGTGCTGGCGATCCCAGTGGTGATCGTGCTCCACCCGGCCGTGCGGTCCATCCCAGTGACCCGCGTAGAACATGGTGCCATCATGACGTGGCGCTATCCATGCCGCGCCTTCATACGGCGGCCGGCTCCAATACCCTGTGTGCCATCTGTAGCGGCCTCCTTCCGGATACCAATAGCCGTCGACAAACGCATAACCCGGCCCTGGACTCACCGGCTGCACTCGAACGATCCTTGGCTGAGGAGGAGGTCCGATTCTGATTCCGACGCCGATCTGCGCGCATAGAGATCCCACAGCCAACAGGACCAACGCGAGTAGTTTGGTTTTCACGTATCTATGCAAAGCACGGCACTGGCCGTCGCGTGCTGCTGCGTGAAATGACGCATGCGAACGGCGTGGAGTCCCTCAACCTATCCCTTCGTCGCACGCAATCCTGTCGAGATAAAGGCCTAAAAGCCGGGTTCTGCGCATGGGCCGCCAAATGCCACTACCGGTCCAGCTATGAATCGATTTAAGGACGCGGAACACCTCGTCCGGGTCGCCGCCGTCTTTCTTGTAGGGGTCACCCTCTTTCTCTGCTTCCGCGCCTGGTTCGTGCCGAAGAGCTTTGGCGAATACGGTCACTACCGCGGGGATTCCATCGCTGAAGTCGCCGCCTTACCGATCGTCCACGCCGGCCACGAGACCTGCGAAGTTTGCCATCAGGACGTGTTCGAGCTCAAGAAAGCCGGTAAACACGCCGGTGTCAATTGCGAAGCCTGCCACGGCCCGCAAGCGAAACATGCCGACGATCCCGGCTCGGTGAAGCCGGTGCTGCCGGATACGGCCGTTCTCTGCGCGCGCTGTCACGAGGCCAACTCCGCCAAACCGAAATGGTTCCCTGCCGTGGTCACCGCCGAGCATTCCCAGGGATTACCCTGCAATACCTGCCACACGCCCCACAGCCCGCACATCGGAGACGCGCCCGCCGCTAAGGAAGAAAAGAAATGAACATGAACCGCCGCTTCTTCATCACCCTGACCGGCGCGGCCGCCATCGCATGGGAGCACGTTCTCGCCGGCGCTCCCGAAGCGTCCCCCAACTACAAGATGGCCGACCACTGGTGGGCCATGCTCATCGACGTCGATAAATGCATCGGCTGCGGCAACTGCGTGCGCGCCTGCTCGGTCGAGAATAACGTCCCCGAAGGCTTCTTCCGCACCTGGATCGAGCGCTATCAGGTGGACGATATGCACATCGAAGATCCCCTTGTCGATTCTCCGCAGGGCGGCATGCACGGCTTCCCACAGCGCGCGCCCGGCACCGGCCTGACCGGCAACTCAGTCAAGGAATTCTTCGTTCCCAAGCTCTGCAATCATTGCGCGGATTCCCCCTGCACGCAGGTCTGCCCGGTAGGCGCGACCTTCACTACTCCCGATGGAGTGGTTCTGGTGGATGAGAAATACTGCCTCGGCTGCCGCTATTGCGTCCAGGCCTGCCCCTACGGCTGCCGCTTCATTCATCCCGAAAAGAACGTGGCGCAGAAGTGCACCCTCTGCTACCACCGCATTACCAAGGGACTGACCACGGCCTGCTGCGAAGCCTGCCCCACCGGCTCGCGCCAACTGGCGGATCTCAAGAATCCGAAAGACCCCATCCACGAGTTTATGAAGCTTCACAGCGTGCAGGTGCTGAAGCCGCAGATGGCCACCGGCGCCAAAGCCTTCTACGCCAACCTGGACGGGTCGGTCCGATAAGGAAACTTCCATGCATCTTTTCCCCGCCGCCAACTTCACCTACCCGAATGAGACACAGCTCCAGTGGAGCCTCCTGATCGTGCTCTATCCCTACATCACCGGACTGGTGGCAGGCGCCTTCATTCTGGCCTCGCTCGAACGCGTCTTTCGCGTGGAAGCCGTCAAGCCCACCTATCGGCTCGCCCTGCTGACCGCGCTTGCCTTCCTTCTGGTCGCGCCATTGCCGCTGCAGCTGCACCTGGGACACCCCGAGCGCTCGCTCGAGATGTACCTCACGCCCCACACCTCCTCCGCCATGGCTATGTTCGGTTTCGTCTATCTCTGGTACCTGATGGTGGTGCTGGTGCTCGAAATCTGGCTCGATTACCGCCGCGACATCGTGCTTTTGTCCCGATCGAGCAAAGGCCTGCTGCGCATCATCTATAAGGCGATGACGCTCGGTTCCGACAACATTTCGGAGCGCTCCCTGCACATCGACGAGCGCGTCGGCTACATCATCACTCTGATCGGCATCCCCTCCGCCTTCCTGCTGCATGGCTACGTCGGATTCATCTTCGGCTCCATCAAGGCTAACCCCTGGTGGTCGAGCCCGCTGATGCCCGTGGTCTTCATCTTTTCCGCCATGGTTTCGGGCATCGC
The DNA here is from genome assembly GCA_963719785.1 of Terriglobia bacterium. Classification (GTDB taxonomy): domain Bacteria; phylum Acidobacteriota; class Terriglobia; order Bryobacterales; family Bryobacteraceae; genus BOG-234. The sequence goes on along the minus strand of CAVRCX010000004.1, from coordinate 175,428 downwards.
CGCCGTCATGCTGCTCTATATGGCCCTCACCAAGATGCGCCATCGCGTGATCAGCATCGATTGCGTCGACGCCATCGCCAAATACCTCTTCTACATCTTCATCATCGATTTCAGCCTCGAAATGCTCGACCTGATCCACCGCGTCTACGAGGCCGACGAGTCCTTCCGCAGCCTCGATTTCATGGTGCATACCAGCCTCTGGGTGCCCCATGTCATCATTCAGATTCTTCTCGGCACGCTGGTTCCGATCACCATTCTGGGCGCCACCCAAGTCCTGCCGCTGGCCGAGGTGGTCCGTAAAAGAATGTACGCGATCGCGGGCTGCCTCACGCTCGTGGGGATCTTTGCCATGCGCTGGAACGTTGTCATCGGCGGCCAGCTTTTTTCCAAGAGCCTGCTCGGCTACACCACTTTCACCCTCGAGTTAGGTTCGCGTGACGGCCTTGCGACCGCCATTGTCCTCACCATCATGCCCCTCGGCATTCTCTATGTACTGGCGAAGCTGCTGCCGCCATGGCCCCAAAATGAAACCACATGAGGATCCGGAACTTGAACATCTCCGCGAGGAGATCCACCAGCTGGAACGGCGGGTCGAAGCACTTGAGCACAGCGGCGCCAGCCCCATCCAATCTCCGCAGCTGATCGGCGCGGAAGCCTTTGCCGGGGCACCCTCGCTCGGTCTGCCCAACGCCGTCCCGATTGCCGGTCGAGCAGTCCTTGGGCTGGCGGGCGCGTATCTGTTGCGCGCTCTCGCCGAATCGGGCGCCGTGCCCACCCTGGTGGTTGTTGCCGTCGCCATTGTCTACGCCGCCACCTGGCTGTTCTTTTCCGTCAGGACGCATGAGGACGACGCCTTCGCGGGCTCTACCTACGGGATCACCGCGGCCCTGATCCTCGCGCCGCTGCTCTGGGAGGCCACAGTACGCTTCAACGTCCTCCCGCCAGCCGCCACAGCGGGAATTCTCATTGCCTTCATCGTGCTCGTTTCGGCTCTCACCTGGTCGAGAAATCCGGGCATGGTTACGGCCGTAACCACCCTGTCGATGGTCCTGCTTGCCATCGCTCTGATGTTGAAAACAGCCGACCTGATTCCGTTCATTGCCGCACTGCTCGTAATCGCTCTGGTGGTGGAAGTGGGGGCGTGCCACGGGGCCGGTAACAAGATGCGCGTACCGGTGGCTCTTGCCGCCGATTTCGCCATCTGGCTGCTGCTGTATTTATTGAGCCGGGCCGGCGGCTTGCCGCAGGATTACAGGGCCATCGCCCCGGCCACTTGTGTGTTGGTCTGCGCCGCGTTTTTCCTGATCTACGCGATCAGCATTCCGTGGCGCGCCGTGGTGCTGCGCCGAAAGCTCAGTGTCTTCGAAATCGCCCAGTGCGCCGTGGCGTTCGCGCTGGCGACCGAAGGGATCTTGCAGATCACCCAGGGTGAAGCTGCCCCAACCATTGGAGCGCTCTCCGCCGTTGCCGGCGCTGCCTGCTACTTCACCGCATTCATCCGCTTTGCAGATCATGCACCGCGGCGCAATCACCATGTCTTCGCAGCCTGGGGAGCGGCCCTCTGCCTCGTCGCCTGCGCCCTGATCCTGCCGGCGGCGCTGCTTACGCCTATCTGGAGCGCCGCCGCCGTGATCGCCACCCTCGCCGGCGCCCGAGCCTCTCAATCGACCCTTGGCATCCACGGCGCAGTCTATTTGCTTGCCGCCGATCTGGCTGCCGGATTCCCCGCCATCGCTCTCAACGCTTTCACAGGCTCTCCACTCGAACCGGTCACGCCCGCACTCTGGATGGTGGCCATCGCGGCCGTCTGCTGTTACGCCGCATGGGGGAAGAAACCCGCCAGAATCAGTCTGGTGTCAGCGCTGCTTGCCGGTGTCTCCCTGGGCGCGCTGCTGATTTTGGGGTTGCTGCCAGTGCTTTTCGGCCAGCCTACCGTCTCCGTTCTCGCGACCGCGCGCACCCTTGTCACCTGCGCCCTCGCGCTCGCTTTCAGCTTCGCCGGATCGCGCACTGGCCGCCGCGAGCTGGTCTGGATCGGCTATACCGCTATCGCCCTGGGTACCGTTAAGCTGCTGCTTGAGGACTTTCGCCAAAGCCATCCCGCGGCTCTCGCGATCTCTCTGGTCTGTTATGGAGCGATGCTGATTGTAGTGCCGAAGCTCGCTGGAAAATCCTCCCCGAAATAACGGTTGGCGCAGGTTGGTAACCTGCGGCCGATTGGCAAGCGGCCTCCGCGGGTGCGTGCCAATTCAACGCGTACCCTCGCCATGCCCAAAAGAGAGCGGGCAGATCGGAAATCTGCCCCACCGTGCTAAAAAGAGGTTGGTGAAATTTCAGATCCGCAACGTCACGAGAGACTCGCTGCTGGGCGATTCCATCGACGTCGCTGATACGCGCCAAACCCGCAAAACCGGCTTACTGAAACATAGCGGTCTCGAACGCGGCCAGGGGCTCTGGATCGTCCCCTGCGAGGCGATTCACATGTTCTTTATGAAATTCGCCATCGATGTGGTTTACATCGACCGCAAACATCGCGTGCGTAAGGTGGTGCGCGACCTCCGCCCCTGGAAAATGTCCATGTGCCTGACCGCCCACTCCGTCATAGAACTCCCGGTCGGCGTGATCGATGAGAGCCAAACACAAAAAGGCGATCAACTGGAACTCCACCCCCTCTGACCCCGGTGGTCAGATTTCCGATCTGCCCGTGGAACTTTCTTGAGAAAGTTTCTACCCGCCACCACTATCACTCTTCAGCGCCCTGTAAAGAGGTGAAATTGCCCGCAACCATTGAACAGCAAGCCGACCATACGCTCATCCGTCTCGAAGGAGAGTGCACATTGGCGACCGCAGCGGAACTGAAAAACCTGCTGATCGAGGCGTTGGCATTGGGAGGAGATCTACGGCTGGATCTGCGCAGCGTCGAGGAGATCGATATCACCGCCATGCAGCTACTCTGGGCCGCGGAACGCGAGGCGAATCGAGCCGGATCGAAATTCGCCGGAGCCGTGCCCGACGCCATGGTGAGCGCCGCCCGCGAAGCAGGCTTCGATCAATTCCCCGGAATGAACGGATGATTTCGAAATAGATGGTCGACAAATATAAACAGGCCTTCCAGGAGGAAGCGCGCGAATTGCTCGCTGAACTGGAATCGGCGCTGTTGTCACTTGATGAGCGGCGCGACGACCCCGAGATTGTGGGGCGGGCTTTCCGGGCTCTCCATACCATCAAAGGCTCCGGCGCCATGTTCGGCTTTGACGACATCGCGGGCTTTGCCCACAATCTCGAAACCGCCTTCGACCAACTGCGTAATGGCCAGCTGGAGGCTACCTCCGATCTGATTAATCTCACCCTGGCGGCCGGCGATCAGATCAAAACCATGCTGGACCAGGCTGCGGGGAACGGCACCGCCGACGCGGCCCGCTCGGTAAGTATCCTTGCGGAATTGCGGCAATTGACCGGCCTGCCTCATACCCACCATGCCGCCACGGCAATCTCCCCCGTAATCCAGGACGACGGTAACGGACTGGGAACCTGGCACATCCACTTTCGACCGGGGCCGGATCTTTTGTTGAATGGCACCAACCCGCTGCTGCTGCTGCGCGAACTGCGCGAGCTGGGTAAGCTGCACATCGCAGTCGATACCGGGGCCGTTCCGCCGCTCGGCGAGCTCGACCCTACACACTGCTATCTGGCATGGGACGTGACTTTGACCACCTCGGCGGGGGCTGAGGCGATCAAAGATATTTTCATCTTCGTCGAGGACGATTGCGAACTTACCATCGCCGGCGTTGTCGAAGACAGAACCGTGTCCGAAGCACTCGTAGAGCGGCGCAAAAGCCCGGATCGGCGTCAGACAGATACCGACAACACGGCCGCAGCCGCAACATCGAGCATTCGCGTAGCCGCCGACAAGCTCGACCAGCTCATCAATCTTGTCGGCGAATTAGTCACTGTCCAGGCGCGCCTCAGCGAAGTGGCCGGGCGCCGCGACGATCCCGACATCCTCGAGATATCCGAGTCCGTCGACCGGCTGACCTCCGCGCTCCGCGAGAACTCGATGAGCATCCGGATGCTGCCCCTCAAGACCAACCTGCAGCGCTTCCGCCGCCTCGTTCACGACCTCTCGATCGAACTCCACAAAGAGGTGGAGCTCACCGTCGAAGGCGCCGACACTGAGCTCGACAAAACCGTCCTCGATCAACTCAGCGATCCCCTGGTTCATCTCATCCGCAACAGCATGGACCACGGCATCGAGACGCCCGAAATCCGCCGCGCGGCGGGAAAATCTCCCAGCGGGACCATCCATCTTTCCGCCCGCCACTCAGGCGCCAACGTAGTGATCCGGCTCAGCGACGACGGGCGCGGTCTCGATCTGGAAGCCGTTCGCGCGCGCGCCATCGAGCGAGGCCTGACCGATGCCTCCGCGCGCCTCACCGAAGCCGAAATCTTCTCGTTCATCATGGAGGCCGGATTCTCCACCGCCCGTGAGGTGACCGAAGTTTCGGGCCGCGGCGTGGGCATGGATGTGGTCCGCCGCAGCATAGAAGCGCTGCGCGGCTCCATCGACATCGCGAGTAAACCCGGCGCCGGGCTTACCATCACACTGCGCCTGCCCCTGACCCTGGCCATTATCGACGGCTTGCTGGTGCGCGTGGGCGACGCTCATTTCGTCTTGCCTCTCGCCAACAGCCTTGAGTGCGTCGAACTCACCGCCGAGGACATCAGGGATGCCCACGGCAAGCACATCGCCAACGTGCGCGGCGAGATTATCCCGTACATCCGGCTCAGCGAGTACTTCCGCATGGAGACCGCCCGGCCGGATCGCGAGCAGATCATGATCGTTGAAACCGAACACGGCCACTACGGCTTTGTCGTGGACCAGGTGCTGGGCGATCACCAGACCGTGATCAAAAACCTCGGCCGGCTTTATCGGAATGTGCAGGTGGTATCCGGGGCCACCATCCTCGGCAACGGGACTGTGGCGTTGATTCTCGATCCGCATCGCCTGGTGCAGAACGCGGTTCAGACCCTGTCCCAGAACAATCGTGCGCCACGAGAGCACAGCTCGGACGGCCGCAGAGCGCGGCGCAACAAAATTGTGGAATCTGTCTCAAAAAAGGAAACCAGAATCGATGGAAGCTAAAGTGACTGAAAAAAAATCGCGGACCTCCGGCAATGGCGGCTCGGCCCTTGCGGATCGCGGAGCGCTCGTCGAGCGTGGCCGCGCCGGCAGTAATGGAAAAGCGGTGGACGCGGAGTTGCAACTGGTGTCGCAGGAAATTCTGCGGCTCGTGGAAGCATCCCGTCAGGGGCGTCTCGAAGAGCGCGGACGAGTCGACCAGTTTCAGGGTACGCACCGCGAAATGGTGCAGGGCATCAACGAAATGCTGGACGCGATTCTGCTGCCCATCGGCGAAGGCAATCGCATTCTTTCGCAGATTTCGAGCGGCAAGATCGACGAGCTGATCGCGCAAACCTACAAAGGCGATCACGAAAAAATGAAGCTCGCTGTGAATAACGTGGGCACCGTGGTGCAGAGCCTGCAGAAGGAGATGCTGCGCCTCACCGACGCATCGCGGGAAGGCCAGCTTGGCGAGCGTGGTAAGCCCGAACAGTTCCGCGGCGCCTATTCCGACATCGTCCGCGGCGTCAATGAAATGCTGGATGCCATCCTGCTGCCCATCGGCGAAGGTAACCGCATTCTCTCGCAGATCTCCGGCGGCAAGATCGACGAGCTCATCGCCCACACCTATAAAGGCGATCACGAAAAGATGAAGCTTGCGGTGAACAACGTGGGCTCCGTGGTACAGAGCCTGCAGAAAGAAATGCTGCGTCTGACCGACGCGTCGAAGGATGGCCAGCTCTCCGAACGCGGCAAGCCGGATCAGTTTCGCGGCGCCTACGCCGAGATCGTGCGCGGCCTCAACGAAATGCTGGATGCGATCCTGCTGCCTATCGGCGAAGGCAACCGCATTCTTTCGCAGATCTCCGGCGGCAAAATCGACGAGCTTATCGCCCACACCTACAAAGGCGATCACGAAAAGATGAAGCAGGCCGTTAACAACGTCGCCATAGTCGTGCAGAGCCTGCAGAAAGAGATGATGCGCCTGACCGATGCATCGCGCGACGGCCAGCTTTCCGAGCGCGGCAAGCCGGATCAGTTCCGCGGCTCCTATGCCGACATCGTGCGCGGCGTCAATGCCATGCTCGATGCCATCCTGCTCCCCATCGGCGAGGGTAACCGCATCCTCGCGCAGATCTCCGACGGCAAAATCGACGAGCAGATCGCGCAGGTCTACAAGGGCGATCACGAAAAGATGAAACAGGCCGTCAACAATGTCGGCATCGTGGTGCAGAATCTGCAAAGGGAAATGATGCGCCTGACCGACGCATCGCGGGACGGACAGCTTTCCGACCGCGGCAAGCCCGAACAGTTCCGCGGCGCCTATGCCGACATTGTGCGCGGCGTCAACGCCATGCTTGATGCCATCCTGCTCCCGATTGGCGAAGGCAACCGCATTCTGGCGCAGATCTCCGGCGGCAAAATCGACGAACTGATCGCGCAAACCTACAAGGGCGATCACGAAAAGATGAAGCAGGCCGTCAACAATGTGGCTACCGTTCTGCAGGGTCTGCAGAAGGAACTCGCCCGTCTGGCCAGCGCCTCGAAAGAAGGTAAGCTCACCGAGCGCGGCGACCCCGATCAGTTCCAGGGCGCCTATGCCAACATCGTGCGCGGCGTCAATGCCATTCTTGACGCCGTAATCACCCCGCTCAACGTTGCGGCCAATTACGTCGATCGCATCAGCAAGGGCGACCTGCCCCCGCAAATCACCGACACCTACCACGGCGAGTTCAACTCGATCAAGAACAACCTGAACACGCTGATCGTCGCCATGAACGACGTGACGCATGCGGCAGAAGAGATCGCCCAGGGCAATCTGACCGTCTCCGTGCGCGAACGCTCGGCTCAGGACAAGCTGATGCAGGCCCTGATCGCTATGGTGGCCGGGCTCACGCGCACTGTTTCCGACATTCGCACCATTGCGGGTGAAGTGGCCACCGCCAGCCAGTCCATCAGCCAGGCTTCCGTGCAGGTTTCAAACGGCGCCAGCGCGCAGGCCGCCTCCGCCGAGGAAGCCTCCTCCTCCATGGAGGAAATGGGCTCGAACATCAAGCAGAACGCCGACGGCGCGCAGCAAACCGATAAAATCGCCACCAAATCGGCTCGCGACGCGCAGGAGAGCGGTAAGTGCGTCCTCGAAGCGGTCGCGGCGATGAAGGAGATTGCCAGTAAGATTTCCATCATCGAAGAGATCGCCCGCCAGACCAATCTGCTGGCCTTGAATGCGGCTATCGAAGCGGCGCGCGCCGGCGAACACGGCAAGGGATTCGCCGTAGTCGCTGCCGAAGTCCGCAAGCTCGCCGAACGCAGCCAGAAGGCTGCAGGCGAAATCAATCATCTGTCGGGGACTACCGTCAAAGTGTCCGAGAAGGCTGGGGAGATGCTCGATAAGCTCGTCCCGGATATTCAGAAGACGGCCGAACTGGTGCAGGAAATCACTGCCTCAAGTAAGGAGCAGGATGCCGGCGCCGAACAGATCAACAAGGCGCTTCAGCAACTGGAAAAGGTGATTCAGCAGAACGCTTCCGCCGCCGAAGAGATGGCATCGACGACGGAAGAACTCACCGGCCAGGCTGACCAGCTGATGAGCGCGCTCGGATTCTTCCGCACGGGAGACACCGGACAAGCCCCGGTGGCCCGATCGGCGAGTGTCAGGCCCACCGGGTCGCTCGCAAAACTGCAGGAGGCAGTTGGCCCGAAGAAGAATGGCAAGGTCGGCGTAGCGCTGAAAATGCGCGATACAGGCGACCGCCTGGATAAGGAATTCGAACGCTTCTAGAGGTAACCGGATGCGAAAGGAAACCAAACCATGAGCGTTACAGAAATCACCGATACACGCCAGTACCTCACCTTCAAACTAGGTGACGAAGTCTTCGCAACCGACGTCTCAAAGGTCCGGGAAGTGCTCGATTTCACGACCATTACCAAAATCCCGCGCACGCCCGATTTCATGAGCGGAGTCATCAATCTCCGCGGCAATGTGGTTCCGGTGGTCGACCTCCGGCTGTGCTTCGAAATGTCGAAAACCGAGATCACGGTCAACACCTGCATCGTGGTCGTGGAAATGATTCTGGAGGGCGAATCGACCGTTATCGGCGCGCTGGCCGACTCCGTCGAGGAAGTCATCGACCTTGAACCGGATCAGATCCAGCCGGCGCCTCGCATCGGCACGCAAATCCGTACGGACTTTATTAAGGGCATGGGGAAGCGCGACGGGCGCTTCATTATGATCCTCGATATCGACCGCGTCTTCTCAGCCGAGGAACTTTCGGCGGTCCGCGGCGTCGAAGCCGGCAAGCAGTTGGTCGAAGTGCACGCCTGATTAAAACCGGCGGGGCTGGCCGGGCAGCCCCGCTCCACATACCCACATGCATACACGCAGCGAAGAACTATCGACAGCCGATTTCGACAAGCTGCGCGCCCTGATTTACAACGAATCCGGCATCAGCCTGGGCGCGGACAAAAAGACCATGATGGAGATCCGCCTGAAGCGGCGCCTGCGCAGCCTCGACATCGCCTCATTGGGCGAGTACTGCGATCGCGTGTTTTCGAAGGATGGAATAGAGGATGAGCTCGTCCATCTGATCGACGTCATCACGACTAATAAGACCGATTTCTTTCGCGAGGCCGGCCATTTCGATTACCTTACCTCAAAAGCGCTGCCGGAGCTGGTGGCGCGCAAAGGTCCCGGCCGGCAGTTGGTCTGGAGCGCCGGCTGCTCCACCGGCGAGGAACCTTACACTCTGGCCATGGTTCTCAGCGAATACGCGCAGGGGTGTCCCGGGTTTCGCTTCAACATATTGGCAAGCGATATCTGCACCGCCGTGCTGGCCAAAGCCGCCGAAGGTATTTTTAAAGCGGACCTGCTGCGGCCCGTTCCCACGGTCCTTAGGCGTAAATACTTCATGCGCAGCCGCGATCCGGAATCCGACCGGCACCGCGTCGTACCCGAGTTGCGCGCGCTCGTCGAATTTCGCCGCATCAACTTTATGGATGCCGATTTCGGCATCACCGAAGCGCCGGATATCATCTTCTGCCGCAACGTCATTATCTATTTCGACCGCGCCACCCAGGTCCGGCTTCTTCAAAAGCTGGCCCGTCAACTCGCCCCCGGAGGATACTTCTTCGCCGGCCATTCCGAATCTTTCCAGGGCATGGATCTGCCGTTCGTCGGCGTAGCCCCGGCCGTTTACAAGAAACCGCGATGACCGAAGCCGGCATTAACGTAAGGGAAGTCGAAATCCAACCGGGAGAGATCTATCTGACGCGCCAGCCCATGATTCTCGGCACTATCCTCGGATCGTGCATCGGCATCACCTTCCGCAGCGCACGCCATGGAGCCGGCGCCATGTGCCACGGCGTCCTGCCGCTCTGCCCGCCGGATATCGGCCCCCCCGAAGGTTACCGCTACGTGGATTTCTGCATTCGCTATCTCGCCCGGCAATTCGACAGCCTGGGCGCCCGCCGCCACGAAATCGAAGTCAAAGTCTTCGGCGGAGCCGACGTGATCTCCGCTCCCGGAACTTCAGCCAGGCCCACCGTGGGCGCACTCAACTGTCAGGCTGCCGCGGAAGTCCTCGCGCTCGAAGGGTTCACAGTTTTGGTCATGGACGTGGGCGGGATTCAGGGCCGCAAAATTCACTTCCATACCGGCACCGGCGAAGTTCTGCTGCGCCGCCTCGCCACTACGAACGGCGCCAAATTATGAGCAAGTTGATTCGCGTTCTTATCGTCGATGATTCCGCCGTCGTTCGCCAGACTCTCTCGGACGTCCTCTCCGAAGATCCCGAAATCGAAGTAATGGGCACCGCGGCCGATCCGTTTATCGCAGCCGAACGCATTGCCGAGCAAACGCCGGACGTGATCACCCTCGATATCGAGATGCCCCGCATGGACGGCCTCACCTTCCTGCGCAAGATCATGTCGCAGCACCCCATCCCGGTGGTCATCTGTTCCACGCTGGCCGAGCAGGGCGCCGAAAGCATGCTCAAAGCCCTCGAATACGGCGCCGTGGATATCATCGCCAAGCCCCGCCTGGGAACCAAGAAATTCCTCGAAGAATCCCGCGTGATTCTCTGCGAAGCCGTCAAGGCGGCAGCCGCGTCCCATCCGCGCGTGCCGGCTCCGCACCAGGTGGTACAACCCAAGCTCACCGCCGACGCCATCCTCGCCCGCGCCACGGGAGCCATGATCGAGACCACTGAAAAGGTAGTGGTCATCGGAGCTTCCACCGGCGGCACCGAAGCCCTTCGCTCGCTCCTCGAAGTCCTGCCGCCCGACGCCCCCGGCATCGTGATCGTGCAGCATATGCCCGAACTCTTCACGCGCGCTTTCGCCAACCGCCTCGACAGTGTGTGCCAGATCACCGTCAAAGAGGCCGAGAGCAACGACACCGTGCTGCGCGGACGCGCCCTCGTGGCCCCGGGGAATCACCATGTGCTCCTCAAACGCAGCGGCGCGCGCTATTACGTCGAAATCAAGGACGGCCCTCTGGTATGCCGGCACCGTCCCTCGGTCGATGTGTTGTTCCGCTCCGCTGCGCGCTATGCGGGACGCAACGCCGTAGCCGTCATCATGACCGGAATGGGCGACGACGGAGCGCGCGGGATGCTGGAAATGAAAGAAGCCGGGGCCGCAACTATCGCGCAGGATGAAGCCACGTCGGTAGTCTTCGGTATGCCCAACGAGGCCATTAAGCGCGGAGCCGTGGATGTAATCCTGCCTCTGCAATCGATCGCCGGCTCAATCCTCAAACATGCCCGCCAGGAACTGGGCACCCGTTGAAATCGCCTTGGCGGTGGTCCGGTAGATTGGTGCGCGCCCGTGGATGGCGATTGCCAATCGGCCTCCACGTGTTCTTACCAACCTGCGGGAGCGCCGGCAAAGTGCTTTCAGCCTCAAAAGCTCAGCCGTGCGGACAGTTCCACCTGACGCTGGTCGTAGCTCGATCCAGTGCAGCCGAAGCAGGCGTCGACCGTATTGCCCGCCCCCACGTTGGCACTGGTTCCAATCACATACAGATTGGCGTGGTTGAAGACGTTGTACAACTCAGCGCGGAATCTCAGGACGAGCTTCTCGCCGATCTTCGTATCCTTATCGAGCGCCAGATTGAAGTTCCAGAATCCCGGGGCCCGAAACGCATCCCGCCCCGACATATTCGACGGCCACTGAGAGCCAAACGTCAGAGGATTGGGCTCATGCGCAATATCCGCGGGCAGGAATGTGATGATCTGATAAGTGTCCGGCATCGGGGTAGCGATAAACGTGTTCTTACTGTTGGGAACCTTCGCCGTAAATGTCGCGCGCGGAGCGTTCAGATCCAGAGTCTGGGCAGTCGTATCGAACACGCTGAAGGGCTGTCCCGAACGCGCGAGGAACAGAGGATCGAGGCTCCAGCCTTCGACTATCGCCTTCGGCAGGCGCAGAGGATTCCACGCGGGGATTTTCCAGTTGCCCGATACGACCACGCGATGCCGGACATCGAACTCCGCCGGTCCGCGATCCAGATTGGGCTGATAGGGATCGAGCAGCCCCAGATCGAAATCCCCATTATTGATAGTTATGTTCTGGTCGCCGTAGCGGTTGGCAACGCCCTGACCGCCGGCCTCGAAAAACGTCGAGCTGATGTTATCGATGGCGTGAGACCATGTGTAAATCGCCGTCAGCATGGCTCCGCTATGCAGCAGATTGTTCACCGTGAAGCGGTTGTTGATGCCATAGTAATTGGAAAAGCCCTGATTCCCCCGGTACCCGACGTCCGAGCTGTAGTTCTGGTTAGGCGATGCGGTGCAATCGCCGACTCCGTAACACGGATCGCCGAAATAGAGATTTCCGAACCCTTGTTGATTGGGGTAGGAAATGCTGTAAAGGTCGACCCCTTTCGATCCGCTGTATTCGAGGCTGTAGACCATGCCGCGCGCCACTTCGCGTTGCAGGGAAGCGTTCCAGAAGCGTGCATACGCGGTCTTGATATCGGGATCTATGATGCGCGCGCCGGGCGGTGGAAGCGCAATGGTCCCCGTGCCTGCGCTCAGTGGGCCAAAATTGCTGGTGGTGATGGGACCCGCGACCGACAGCACGGCGTAATTCGGCAGATTCTGAATCACGTTGAATGTCACGTTACCGAAATTACGGTCGTAACCTACGCCATAGCCCGCGCGCAGGCTGGTCCGGCCATCGCCAAAGACATCCCACGCAATGCCCACTCGCGGCGCGAAATCCTTCCAGTCCGGCTTGTAGAGCCCACCTACGGGGCTTTTCGGCGCCACGTGCAGCCCGCCATTGACCATGTAATCGATGAGATTGTTGTCGGCGAACTCAACTCCGGGAGCGTACCAGTTCGCATCGAGGTTGGGGTTGCGGTTATGCTGTACGCCGAAATGTTCCCAACGTACTCCAAGGTTCACCGACACGCGCCGCAGGAGTCTCCAGTAATCCTGGGCATACAAAGCGCCTTCATTGAAGCGGTCGCTGCGGCTGAAATTCGGTGAACTCACGGGTAAGTTGAGAGAGCACGTTGGAGCCTGGCCGCATGGAAATTGACCCTGTGGGTTGACTGCCACCTGAATCTGCGAAAAAGTGCCGTCAAGCAGGCCGATCAGCGCCGCCCCAATGCCGCCCCCGTCGGAAAGCGAATCCTGGGCTGTCTGGTACGCCGCATCCGTTCTGTTGTCGCGAATGTAGATGTAGTTACCGCCGAAGCGCAGGAAATGATGTCCCTCGATCCAACTCACATCGTGACCGATCTGGAGGATATTTTCCGGGCCGCCGAACGCGCCGCCCGAACCCGGTGAGAACGGATTGTAGCCGGGAAATGCGATGTCGTTCACACCGATGGCAACTGGCGCCACGGGGTTGGCATACATGGTCGGCACCACACCGCGGCTGGTGAGTCCCTGCTGCTCGATGGTGAGGCGGTCGAAGGAGATTTTGCTCTCCGAGAGCCAGCGCGGATTCCACTGTTCGACAACGGACGCCAGTACCGAGTTATCGAATTGACGCTCGCTCAGATCGTAGTTCGCATAGGGACTGCTTGAGAGCGAACCCGCCTGATCGTGTTCGTCGTAGATACCGTAGCGCGCATACAACCGTGTGCGCTGCGACACAATGTAATCCACGCGATTATAGGAGTTCCATGTGTTCTGCGGAAAACCGCCGCCAGAATCGCCCGGGACCTTATACTCGACCTGTTCGAAAAGGTCCAGATTGGCCGGAAGCGTGGCACATGCGATACCCGCACAGGGATTCAGCCCATTCATGGCGGTCAACTGATTCAGGTTCACGGATTCGGTCACCTGTGCGCCAGGCCGCAATTGCCCCAGTGTCTGAAAGAACGTCTGGGTGTTCGGCGCCGATTGCATCAGCAGTTGCGGGGTGGGGATCCATGCATAGTTCGAGGCCGCGCTGCGCACGAGAGTCCCTTCGGTATTGGCAAAGAAGAAGAGTCTGTTGCGGAGGCTCGATCGGCGGAAGACAGGGCCTCCGATAGCGCCACCGAACTGGTTACTCACAAAACCGGGTTGGTGAAATCCATTGGCATTGTTCTCGAATGAATTGCTTGTCAATGCGGAGTCTCTGTCAAATTCATAGGCGCTGCCGTGAAATACCGCGCCGCCGCTGTTGCCGACGGCATTGACGATGCCACCCGATGCGCGGCCGAATTCCGCCGTGAAGCCGCTTGTCAACACAGTGAACTCTCGCAGCGACTCGACAGGGATCGGCGCTCCGATCGAGCCGGTGAATTCATCTTTGTTATCGACGCCGTCGAGGAGAATATTGGTAGAGGATTCGCGCTGGCCGTTGATAGCGAGACCGACGCCTCGTGTGCCGAGCCCTGCGTCCGACACATTGCCGGCCAATTCCGCCAGGCGATACGGATCGCGTGTGAGATTCGGCACATTGAGCATCTCCGGCTCCGTGATCTCTTGACTCTGAGTTTCCGTTTCAGAATCGATGGAGGGTATGTCGGGTGGCGAGGCGAAGCGGTCGCGTTCGGCGGCGCTCGGCAGCTCAAGCGTAAAGTCTCTCCGAACGCGCGCACCTTCAGTTACGGTGACAGTGGCCGCTTCTGGCGCAAAGGGAGGAGCCGAGACGGTTACCGAGTAGACTCCCGGAGGCAATGCAGGCAGATTGTAGACGCCTGTGCGCGACACTGTGGCATCATGAATCTCCCCGGTCCTCGAAGCCACGGCACGGACCGCCGACGGTTGCACAGGCTCGCCTTTTCGACCCGTAACCGAGCCCGTGATCTGGCCTGTGTCAGTCTGCCCCCAAACCGTAAGGGCAAATAAAAGCGGAAGCAGACTGAGCCAGCCGAATCGAGACAAACCTCATATTAGAAATACTGGGGATTATTGGGCAATGTAGCCGTTATTCCGGAAGTGAGGAACATCACTCGGATAGGTGGCGCAGACGGTGACCTTTGGCTATAGTTGAGCAGAGGAACCCGCTTACTGTGCCCGGCCGTTACCCTGCCATCGCTGCGTTCATTCTGATACTCTGCCGGGCAAATGCGGCGCAACAGCCGATTACATGGGGCAGTACCGTTGTTCTCGACAGCAATCCGACCAGTTGGGCGCGCATGGCCCAACTAAGCGATGGAAGCTGGCTTGCCGCGTATATGTTCGCTACCACACCGAATCGCATCCGCGTGCAGCGCAGCTTCGACAGTATGCGCACATGGCAATTCATTACAGACGTAGTGGAGGACGGGAGGGATTTGGACAACCCCGAGTTACTGGTAATGCCGAATGGCATCGTAGAGCTTGCCATTCGTTCCGTCATCGTAGGGCAGTCCTACTGGATCGAAACTTATCAGAGCTTAGACAACGGGAACTCGTTTCAATATCAAAGTCAGGTCGATTGGGACCATCACGTTGCCGGGGTCTTCGAACCGTACTTGTACCTTCTGCCCAATGGTCAGCTGGCGGTCTTTTACACCAACGACACTCATGAACAGGACACGCCGTCCTATAGTCAGGTTCTGTCGGAAAAAGTCTCGGGCGACGGAGGTTTCACCTGGGGGCCTGAAATATACGCCATCGGACAACCCGGAGCGTCCCGTCCCGGCGAAGCCAACATTGTTCCTCTGCCGGATGGCGAGTTGGCGATGTTCTTTGAAATGTGCGGTACCGAAAACTGCCTGGGGCATGTGTCTTACTCGTCCGACGGCATGAGCTGGTCGGGAGAGGGCCCGATTATTCCCTACACCTTTCAGGATATTCAGGCCGTCGAGATGACCAATGGGTTGATCGTTGCGACATCCAATCTCCATGAGGTAGTTGTAAGCGCCGATTACACCAACAGCTGGATCGACACAAAGCAAACCGTATTTACTTATGGCTCCTGGCCGGGGGTTTACCAGACGGGACCGAATGAGTTTGCCATCGTGATGACGGGTGCGGGCGAGCAAAATCAGGTCGGCGAGTACATCCGCTTTGGAACCATTACGCCGGCCCTTGTAGAAACAACTCCCTCAGGCATTTTATGCAGGAACCCCACGCTCACCCGGCCGCAGAATTGTCATTAGGCGGCGCGGGCCGGCTGGTTTTTGCCGCTTCGGTTCTCGTAAGCTCTCTGGCGGGCCAGAACCGGGGACCCACCTCCGGCTTTGGCCTCCATCCAACCGACGTCTTCTCGACATTTAGTCTGCCCGCACTCCCCGACACGCCCGGCGGCGCTTTGGCGGTGGCCGTTGTTCAGGCATCTTTTTCGACGCCGGCTCCGATACTAACAATGTGATCTTTTACGTAATTCTTGACGCCACATCCTGGGCGTTGGAATCCGCCGAGCCATGTCTAACACGGCTGCGAATAACCTCACACATTTATCTTCGCGTAATATCGCCGCCAATTAAAACGCCTTATTGAAGTGGCACTATTCGCACCCTCGACGATTGACACTTCTGCGCCGATCTTGTGACATTGGAACCGAATGGGGAAAGCATAAGTTGACTTATTCGATGCTGTTAAGCTCGCATAGGTTAATCAAGGTTCTTGGGTGTCTCGTATTAATCGCGACTCTCGTTGCACTGACAAGGCCGCAGGCGGGCCTGAGTGCCTTTCGCCGGATTGAACGTGGATTTCAACATCTCGCGGGACAGCGTGCCAAAGCCATCGCGGCCGCGGCACTCTTTCCCATGCTGGTCAGGGCGTTCATGCTGCCCTGGTATCCGCCGCCGCCGCCGCAGATCCACGATGAATTCAGCTACCTCCTGCAGGGAGACACATTCGCGCATGGCCGGATTGCCAATCCTACACCGCCTTACTGGCAGCACTTCGAAAGTGAGTACGTGCTTCTCCGGCCCTCCTATGCCTCGCAGTACCAGCCTGCGCAGGGTCTCGTGCTGGCTGCCGGCGAAGTGATATTCGGGCATCCATGGTTCGGCGTGTGGCTCAGCATGGGAATCATGTGCGCGGCTATTTGCTGGGCGCTTGGTTATGTATTCCCACCAGTCTGGGCCCTTTTCGGAGCCTTCGCGGCCGCACTCCAGTTCGGCATCTTCGGATTGTGGATGAACAGTTACTTCGGAGGCGCCGTAAGCGCGACCGCGGCAGCCATCGTACTGGGTTCGATCGTCCGCATGCGCGCGCCCGGGAAAGCCTCGTCGTCGGGAGCCCTGTGCGCATTCGGACTCATACTCTTGTTTGCATCCCGGCCTCTCGAAGCCCTCTTGTGGTCGCTCGTGGCGCTGGTTTCAGTCTTTGTTCCACGCATCGCCGGCAGACCAGAGCCGAGGTTCTCAAGTATTGCGGTTCCGTTTGCTCTGGTCTTCGTGGCAGGTTCGGCCGCGTTGGCCTGGTATAACTGGCGGATCACGGGCAATCCCGCTAATCCGCCTTATCTTGCCTACCAGCATATCTACGGAACACCGCAGCCGTTCTGGTGGCAACAACCTCTCTATATAGCGCATTTCGATTACGCGGCAATCCGTGATAACTACCTTAATCAGCTTCATCTCTATGAAGCGCGCTACTCACTCCCCGCAATTCTAAAGGCCGAGCGTGATCGGCTGGGCGATTTCTGGCGATTTTTCATTGGGCCGTTCTTCACTCTGGCGCTGTTCTTCGTGCCTTGGCTCTTCCGTGATCGGCGTATCCGCCCCTGGTTGTGGGCGTCGATTCCTTTCATCCTCGACAAGGCAACCTATCACGCCTGGTTCCCCGCTCAGAATGCCCCGGAAACTATCTTGATTCTCATCGTAGTGGTGCAGTGCTGGCGCCACATGCGAGTGTGGTGGCGTAACAGAGGCGCGGGCCTCGCCTTATCGAGGCAACTGGTTACGGCATGCTGTCTCGCCATCGTGCTGGGGGCCGCAGGCCGCGCCATGGAGCCTGTGTTGCCGCACGCCCTCCGTCACCTCCCGCCGATATGGGAGTCGCTCTATCCCGCGCGGCGGCTCCGTGACGACGTAAACGCGAAACTCGAACGAGTGCCGGGTAAACACCTGGTTTTCGTCCACTACTCGCCGGATCACTGTTTCTGTGATGAATGGGTGTTCAACAGCGCGGATATCGAACGCCAGCGCATCGTCTACGTGCGGCCTTATACTCCCGAGAGCGACGAAGCGCTGGCGCAATATCTCGCTGACCGTGACGTCTGGCTGGTCGAGCCGGATGAGCGTCCCTACCGGATCCTGCGCGTCGATACATCGGAACTTACGGCCGTCGAGCGCGAAGAGTTCAATGCAGGGGACAGAGCCATGCTCGAGAGGACCGGCCTTCCGAATGACTTATTCAATCTTTCACAGCACCAGGGCCCTCCAGACCTACCTTGAAGTTCTGGCAGTTCTGGCCCTGCTTGTTGCCTGGATCAGACCCCGCGCGGGGCGTCGGCTGTTTGCGCACGCCGAATCGAGATTCCGGCGATTCTCCGCAAACCGCGCGCATGCCATAGCGGCCGCCGCCTTCTTCCCCATGCTCGTGCGCCTGCTTCTCCTGCCCGTATTTCCTGTACCGCAACCGCGCGTGCACGACGAGTTCAGCTATCTGTTGCTCGGCGACACTCTCGCGCACGGCAGGGTGGCCAACCCTACGCCGCCTTATTGGCGCCATTTTGAAACCGAGTACGAACTGGTTACGCCCGCCTATGCTTCCCAATATGAACCCGGTCAGGGCCTGGCTCTGGCTTGGGGAAAGCTCGTGTTGGGAAATGCCTGGTGGGGCGTATGGCTGAGCGTGGGGTTGATGTCCGCGGCGTTATGCTGGGCTCTCGGCTTTGTGGTTCCCCTGCGTTGGGCCTTCTTCGGAAGTCTGCTTGCCGCGCTCCAGTTCGGCGTCTTTGGCTTCTGGATGAATAGCTACTTCGGCGGTGCGGTGCCTGCCATTGGGGGGGCATTGGTTTTCGGGTCGCTGCTGCGCCGGCAGACCATAAGCTCTGGCGCCATAGCAGCGGCCGGCGTGGTAATTGTGCTCGCCAGTCGGCCGGCGGAAGGGCTTATCTGGCTGTGCGTCACCGTCGGTACGATGGGTTCCCGCCAGGGATCGCGAAAGGCTTTCCCCGCGCTGATGGTGCTTCTTTCGGCAGGACTATGCGGCCTCGGCTGGTACAACGCGCAAATCACGGGTAGTGCGTTCAAATCGCCCTACGCACTCTACCGGCAGGATTATGGAACGCCTCAGTCCTACTGGTGGCAGCCCCCCGTCGTAGTCACCCATTTCGACCACCCGGAACTGGCGGCCAATTACCAAGACCAATTGCGTTACTGGCAGCGCAGATCTTCGCCTCGCGCACTATGGGAGTCTACCTGGCACAGGCTGCGCGACTTCTGGCGTTTCTTCATTGGCCCCTTTCTGACCCCCGCGATACTCTTCGTTCCCTTCGCGCTCAGGCGTCGCCGACTTCGGCCGTGGCTGTTAGTCTCGGGGTTATTTATTCTCGACCACGCGACCTACCATGCCTGGTATCCGCAGCAGAGCGCATCCGAGACCATCCTGATCGTCTGGCTGACAGTGGAAGGCTGGCGTCAATTGCGCGTTTGGCGCCCGAGGATCGGAGTGGGAGTGGCGATGTCCCGCAATCTGACCGCCGGGTTCGCCACCGCCTTCGCGCTTCTTATCATCGGCCTCGCGGCGCTGCCAGTACTGCCGAATTCGTGGACTGGCTTCCGCCGAATATGGGACACCATGAGTGTGCCGCCCAACCGCCGCGAGACTGCGATCGCGCGGCTTGAGCGCATGCCTGGGAAGCATCTTGTGTTCGTTCGCTACAGCGCCGATCATCACTGGTACGACGAATGGGTATTCAACGGTGCGGACATACCGGGATCGCGTGTCCTTTTCGCACGCATGTGCACGCCGGAGTCTGATCGGGCTCTGGCGGATTCGATGAGCGACCGTGATGTGTGGATTGCCAATCCGGACGAAGATCCCGTCATTGCCAGGGCTACCCCGGATCAGTTGCTGCTCGCTCGAAACGGTGCTCTGCGGGAAGCCCTGAAGCCAGCCGCGCCGTAGCGCAGGCGTCTTTCGTCGCTTCCATGATCCTACGGCTCTCAAAGGCTTATGAAAACCATGTGGAACAGGCGCTTCCGCCTGTTCATCGGGACCAGGAGCGGCAACGTATTGTGCGGGTCAGACGGACGTTCCTCCCGCCCTTGGTCCCGCTGGCGTGTTTTCAACCGCACTGCTTCGGAGAGTTCGTGCACCACAACAACCACCAGATCAACAACCCCTGCAGAGGCAAACGCGCCCAAAGCAGCGCCGCCGATACAGGCGTCTGCGTGACCTGTATATCATGCATCGCCATATTGACGTTCGCCGGAAACACGGCAATCAGCAAAGCCACTAATCCCCACGCGGCGGCCCGGCGCAGCATCGGGATAAACAACCCCAATCCACCGGCGATTTCCGCCGCACCGCTGATATAAACCATGGCCACATGCCACGGGACATACGCGGGCATGATCTTCCGATAAGGAGCCGGCCGCAGGAAATGCATCGCACCCGCGCCCACATAAAAAAACGCGGCGACGTATACCAGCAGCCTGCGCATCCGCCTACTTCTGATCGTAGGGCGGCACGCGGCGCACCCAGATATTCCGGTAGCGCACGGGATCGTTGTGGTTCTGCAGCATCAGCGAATCCTCGGCGGGCTGAGCCACATAATGTGCCACCTGCCGGTAAATCATCGGACCCATCGACTCTTTGTGATTCTGCACCAGCACCCCGTTGAAAAACACCGTGATTATCGCCGGCTTCAGCACCTTATCGCCATCGAGCCGCGGCGCTTCGAAGACGATATCGTAAACATTCCACTCCCCTGGCCTGCGTCCCGGATTCGCCAGCGGCGGCCATTGCCCATAGATCGCGGCAGCCTGCCCATCGGCGTACGTCGGATTGTTCCACGGATCCAGCACCTGCACTTCATACCGGCCCATCAGCAGAATGCCGCTGTTGCCGCGCGCCTGGCTATTGCCTTTTGGCGGATTGGGCGACGACCATTCCACGTGCAGCTGGATATCGCCGAACTTCTCCTTCGTCGCCAGATCGCCGGTGTGCGGCACCGCTTCCATGTAGCCGTCGCCCAGCTTCCATTCCGGCGGCCCGGAATTACCCGCGTGCGTGATCGTGCTGGCGTGGCTCGTCCAGTGCGAGAGGTCCTTGCCGTCGAACAGAACCAGAGCGTCCGAAGGAGGTCCGCCAGGCTTATTCGACGGCGTCACGACCGGCGGATGCGGACGTGCCGGATCGTGCACATGCCACGGAAGACCGGGCAGCATCGGAGTGTCCGTGAAACCCAAATCATGATTCTCCGTCGAAGCGGGGGCAGCGGCGGGCGCCGGCGCCTGGCCGTTGACAGTCAATGCCGCCAGCGCCAGCGTTGCGAAAAAAAGAAGCCGTTTCATCCTTTATAAGATATATCGCTTTCACTCGTACCGCAGAGCATCCAGGGGATCGATGTGCGTCGCACGCCGCGCCGGCAGCCAGACCGCGAACAGCGCCACCGCCATCAGCACCACCGGAACCACCGTTAATACCAGCGGGTCCCACGCCTTCACGCCGAAAAGAAAACTGGCGATCAGACGCGTCAGTCCGAAGGCGGCGGCGAGCCCAATGATCGCGCCGATCCACACCAGGCGCATGCCCTGCAGCACAATCATGTTGCGTACGCTGCCCGCCTCCGCGCCCAGCGCCATGCGAATCCCGATCTCCTGCGTCCGCTGCTGCACCGTATACGCCATCAGGCCGTAAATGCCGATCGCCGCCAGCACCAGCGCGGAGCAGCCGAAGATTGTGAGCAGCAGCATATTAAAATCCTGGCCCGCAGTGGATCGCACGATCACTTCGTCCATGGTGCGGATTCTCGCCACCGGCAGTCCGCCACTGGCGCGTTCGAGCTCTTTCTGAATCGGCTGGGCAAGCGAGAGCGGACCTACCCGCGTGCGAATCACGAAGGCAGTGGCCGCGATCCGCGAGGAGAGCGCCGTCACGCCATCGGGCACCTGAGCTAGCGGAAGGTAAATGCTGGGGCGGGGATCGTGATTGAGCCCGCCGTCGCGGATGTTGCCGACAATGCCGATAATCCGCCGCAGAGGGTCTTCAAACTCCGGTCCTACGCCCCGCCCGATGATGATTCGGTCCGCCATGGGATCGCCTTTGGGCCAAAACTTCTTCGCCATCGCTTCATTGACGATCGCCACTGGAGTGGAAGATCCGTCGTCGCGGAAACTGAAGTACCGGCCGCGCAGAATGGGAATGCGAAACGCCTCGAAGAACCCTGGTGCGATGGGTGCATAGCCGGCGCCGCCGTGGGAGATCTCGCCGGCAGGCAGAATGCGTCCCTCGATAATAAACGGTAGATTGTATCCCCCTTCGAGCGGCAAACAGCAGGACGCCCCTGCGGTTTCGACGCCGGGCAGGGCATTCAGGTTTTCCGTAGCTGCGCGAACCACGTCGGCCACGCCAGCCGTCTTCTGGAAGCGCGGGCCGCTCAGCGAAATTCTCAACGTCAGGACGTTATGCGCATCAAATCCCGGGTCTACCATGCGCAGCGCAATGAACGTGCGGATCAGCAGTGCCGCGCCGCAGAGCAAAACCAGTGCCAGCGCCATTTCGGCGATCACCAGGACTGACCGCGTCTTGTTATGCCGCAGCCCCGTGCCCGTTCGAGAGCCGCTCTCTTTAATGGTGGAACTGAGATCGGCGCGCGAGACTCCCAACGCGGGGATGAGCCCGAATATGAGGCCGGTCAGCAGCGATACGGCAACGGTGAAAGCGCAGACGCGCCAGTCGAGCGTGACGCCGGAACCGTTCTCGCCGATGCGCGGAATGTTGCCGGGATTGACCGCAAGCAGGGCGCGCACGCCGATCGTTCCCAGCAACAGTCCCGCGATGCCGCCCGCAAGGAAGAGTATGACGCTCTCTGTGAGCAGTTGACGGATGATGCGCCCGCGCCCGGCTCCCATGGCGGCCCGGATGGCGATCTCGCGTTTGCGTCCGGCGGCGCGCACCAGCAGCAGGTTGGCAACGTTGGCGCAGGCAATCAAAAGCACGAAGCTGACTGCGCCGGTGAGGATGAGCAGAGAAGATTTCACATCGTGGACGATACGATCCTGCAACGGCTCCACTGCAAAACCCTGTCTGGCGCCGACCACCGGATAGCGGCGCTGAAACTCCGCCGCGGCGATCTTCATTTGCGCGTTCGCCTGGGCCAGCGTGACACCCGGCCTGAGACGTCCGGCCACCTGGAAGTAGTGACCCTGATTAGTGCTGTTCGGATCCAGCTGAAACGGCAGCCAGGCGTCGGCTGGGGTATCGGTATCGAAGTTCCGGCCCACCACGCCGATGATGGTGTGGGGATCGCCGCTCAGATCGATCGTCTTGCCGATCGCGTTCGGATCGCCGCCGAATCGTCGCATCCAGAGCCCGTAGCTGAGCACTACGGTTTGGCCGCCGCGTGGCAGATCTTCCTGCGCCGTAAACGTACGGCCCAGCACGAGCGGCGCGCCGAACAGCTTGAAGTAACCCGCGCTCACATGCATCGCGTGGATTTGCTCGGGGTGACTGCCTCCGGTGACGTTGACGCCCGCTGCGCCGTTATCGAACGCGGCCACATCCTGGAACGCGCTGGTTTGTACCCGCCAGATGTTGAATTTGGTGGCGGACGCACCGGGGAACGAGCCCTGCGGCCCGCTATTCAGGAACTGCACGATGCGGTCCGGGTCGGGATATGCGAGAGGCTTCAGCAGCACCGTGTTCACCACGCTGAAGATGGCCGTGTTCGCGCCGATCCCCAGCGCCAGTGCGGCGATGGCCGCGAATGTGAAGCCTGGGCTGCGGCGGAACATGCGCAGCGCGTGGCGGAGATCCTTCAGGACGGTGTCCATATTTGAGCAAGCGTAATTACGTGATTTTAATTTAAGACGCCGGCGACCTTGAAAAGTTCCGTTCGACCGCCGATCGGAACCGTTCGATGGAAAAACGAACCGGCGGCCTCCTCAAATCGTCTAATGGGGTATGGCAGTCAATCGACAGTTATGGAATGAATACAGGGTCACATGGGAGGAATTTTCGCGCCAGCTCGATGCATTGCAGCGGCTGGTCGAGACCGGCGCGCGCGACCGCATTGAGGGGGCTTTGCTGAATGTGGAAAAAGCCCGCGTCGCTCACAATGAAGCCCGTGACCGTCTCGCCGCCCATCTGACCGGCGAAATCGATATGGTTACGGATGAGTTACCCGAACAGGAGCGCGTGCGCAAGACGGCGCGCCTGTTATGGGAGTTTTCCGGTAAGCCGCATGGCACCGCGGAAAACGATTGGCTGCGCGCTGAAAAACTGGTCCGCGCCGCCCGAGCGTAGCACTATAGCCTGTGCAGGCTACATCCATCGAGAATCTTGCGCGCCGCATGATCCCCGTTCGAAAATGAAATCGCTGGACTGCTCCGTTCAGCAGTTTTCCTCTCTCTGTGGGTGGTTTGCTGGTCGGTTCGATCTCTTCCCGGCGCCGTTTGGAAAAGGCGCCGGGAAGAGTTCAAACTTCTCTCAGAGTTTCCTGAGAATCAACGCCGAATTCTTACTCCCAAAGGCAATACAATTCGCCAGAGCATATTCGCATCCCAGTGCGCGTGCTTCATGCGGGATGTAATCGAGATCGCACTCCGGATCCGGATTCTCCAGATTGATAGTCGGTGGCGCAATCCCGTCGCGCATCGCCAGCAGCGTAGCCGCCACCCCCGCCGCCCCGCATGCGCCCTGCGGATGGCCGATCAAACTCTTCAGCGAAGAACCCGCCAGCTTGTACGCATGTCCGTTGAATGCCAGCCGCGCCGCCCGCGTTTCGATCCTGTCGTTCAGCTCCGTCGACGTGCCGTGATAATTGATATACCCAACCGCTTCGGGCGCGATCCCGGCTTCGTCCATCGCCATCTGCATCGTGTGGGCCGGTTCCTCGCCGCATTCCTCCAGACGCACCCGGTGGTAGGCCTCGCAGGTGGAAGCGTAACCCGCGATCTCGCCGTAGATCTTTGCCCCGCGCGCCTTCGCATGCTCGTAGTCCTCGGCCACGAAGAACCACGCTCCTTCGCCCAGCACGAATCCGTCGCGATCGCGTGAAAATGGCCGCGAGGCTGATTCGGGCGACCCATTCCATTTCGTCGAGAGAATGCGCATCACCATGAATCCACGCAGGATAAGCGGCGCGATCGGCGCGTCCACCCCGCCCACCAGCATCCACGGCAGCGTTCCCCATTGAATATTGCGGTAAGCGTAGCCGATGGCGTCTGTCGAAGAAGTGCAGCCCGTCGAGATAATATGGCTCATCCCGCGAAAACCGAATCGCATGGAGATTTCACTGGCCAGCGTCCCGATCGTCGACGTAGGCACCGTGTAAACGCTGCACTGCTTCTCATGCCCCCCATAAAAAAGCCGGTACTGCTCCTCGGTGAATTCCTGGGACCCCCCGCCCGATCCAATCAGCACCCCGATCGAGCGCAGTTCGGGGCGGCTCATTTGCGCGAATTCCACACCCGCGTCCGCCAGCGCTTCTTTGGCGGCGGCGTGCGCCAGCGGCACACAGCGCGACACGTGCGGGCGATCTTTCGCCTCCACATGCGCGCTCTCGTCGAAATCCGCCACCTCTCCCGCGATCTGGACCTGATATCCGCGCGGATCGAAGCGCGTAATGCGCCGCACACCGCTGACCCCGCGCCTCGTGGCGTCCCAAAAACGCTCCCGGCCGATGCCGTTGGGACTCACCGCCCCGATCCCCGTGATCACTACGCGGCGTTTCATAGCTTGTCCTCTCAACCCCGTGCGGGGTTGGACTTTGCGTTTCCTTATCCGCCAGTATAGGCTGGAATTAAATGGATGCCGCGAGTGCGGAAAAGAGCCACCTGACATTGCGGGACGCGCTTGCGGGGCTTCAGGCCGGCGTACTCGGCACCCTTCTGATGATCGCCTGGCTGATGCTGTCTTCGGCTTCGGCAGGTTACTCCGTTTGGATCGTTCCGAACCTTTTCGCCACCGCGATTTACGGTCCCGAGGTCTACCAGAATCATTTCCTCCGCGCTTCGTGGCCGGGAATCGCCCTGATTCTGGCCATCTACGGAGCGTGTGGGATGGTATGGGGCGCGCTTTGCGGCGTCTTTTTGAAGTCCGCGCACCGGCCGCGTTTTTTTGCCTTAACCTGCGCCATAGTCGGTTTGATCGTGTATTACTGCTTCAATCTGATCTGGAAATACGCGGCCCCGCTGATCCCGCTGTATGGGCCCGCGCGCGCTTTGGAAGTGGGTCACGTGCTGTGGGGCATGGCGTTGGCTAAAGCGCCTTTGTACTCACAAAGAATTGCGGAAGCAGCCACGGACCAGCCTGCAGCGCATCAGGAAGAGGCTGAAGTCAGGAGCGGCGAGGTAATACTGTAAAGCGGCTGATCGCGCAGCAATTCGCTCCGCCGATGGATGCTCAAGTCTTCGATCACGCACCTTTGCGTGGAGTCGAGCCCGGTAACCCGGACTCCCCTGGGTGATCGGGAGACATGGTAGGCAGTGCGCGCCCCCGCATAGATCGCCGCCGCTTCCAGCGATACAGGCGTCTCCATAATTAAATGCAGGCCGCCATCCGACCGGACCAGCAACGCGAAATCGGAGTTTTCCGCGCTGCTGTCCTGCCGGGCAACATCGAAAATTCGTTGAGCGTTATCGAGGAACGTGTTCACCCAAACTACTTATCGGCCAGAACTGAGCCCTTGTAGAGCAGGCGTTTTCGCCTGCGACTTTTACCGGAACGGAGTCAGCGACCGCATAGCCGTATCCATACGCTCTGCTTCGGCATTAAATTCACACCCGATCAGAGCAATCGCCGCCAACAAATACATCCAGGAAAGCAAAGCGATACTCGTCCCGACACTCCCATAAAGCA
Organism: Terriglobia bacterium; assembly: GCA_963719785.1. GTDB lineage: Bacteria > Acidobacteriota > Terriglobia > Bryobacterales > Bryobacteraceae > BOG-234. The sequence goes on along the minus strand of CAVRCX010000004.1, from coordinate 148,950 downwards.
GATTGTAATTAGTAATATTTCGTACATACCATCCAAACCCCAAAGTCGCCAGTAACCAAAGAATCGTCGCTAAGATCGCCCCTGGCCACACATTGATCCAGCGCTGTTTACGATACGGCCCATAGTAATAAAGAATGGCCGTAAGGCTGACCGTAGCGGAAAAAGCCACCGCATAGCGCATGATCCGAGACAGCAGCTCCCACCACCCCGCCAGAGGATTCAGAATCGGATCGACCTTCAGGAAAGACAGAATCGCCGGCTCCACGGCGCCGCCGAACAGGATCAAAGCGGATGCGCCCAGCAGCGGAATCCCGGAGAAGAAAACCAGCAGTATGCCGATTCCGATATGCGCGATGCCAGACCGGTTGCGCGGTACCCGGTACGCCGCGTTGAAGCCGTCAATGAGGCTCTTGATGACGCTCGAAGCCGCCCACAGCGACAGCGCAAACGCCACCACCAGCAATGAGGCCGGCCTCTGCCCGCGGGAACGGAACTGATCCATGACCACCTGTTCCGTGCCGGGCGGCAAAATCTCCGACAGGAACGACGCCAGGTTCTGCTGTACATAGTCGGCGCGTACCTGCACGAATATTGTGGCCGCCGAAGTGAGCACCGGAAAGAATGACAACAATGCCGAATAGGCCGCTCCCTTGGCAATGGAGAAAAGGCCATCGTCGATCGATGCCATCAACGTCCGCCGCAAAAGGTATGGCAGATGCCGCAGGGTCACAGATCAACCATGTTGGCACATGCCGCAACGGCCCGCACCGGCACTTGCCATCGGAGAGTACTTTCAGCGTAGAATGGAAGCTTTGACATGCCGGATACCATCCCTTCGAGCCACACGGAAGTAACTAAAGAACCCATGCCGCGGCGGGCCTTTCACCTCGCGGTGATCTACATATTAGGCGCCCTGATCAGCGTAGCCCTCGCCATCCCCGCGCTGATCTATCTGCTGGTCCCGCCGCGTTCCAGGAAAGACTCCGGATATGTCGACGCCGGCGATATCAGCCAGTTGACACCCGACTCGCCAGTGGAAATGAGCTTCCAGGATACCCGCGTCGACGGCTGGCGCGTGGTGACGGAGAAAAAAACGGCTTGGGTGGTCAAAACTCCGGATAACAAGATCATCGCCTTCGGACCGCAGTGCACCCACCTCGCCTGCGCTTATCACTGGGACGCAGGGGTCAAGCAGTTTGCCTGCCCGTGCCATAATTCGTTCTTCTCGCTGCAGGGGCAAGTGCTGGCCGGTCCGGCGCCCCGGCCTCTCGATCGCTACGTCACCCGCATACAGAACAACCGCCTGCAGGTGGGCGCGCTGAAGAACTCCGCCGAGAACGCCTGAGAGGGACTGCATGAAGAAAAAATTTGAGCAGTTCATTGAAGCGTTCGACGAACGCACCGGCCTGCATACCGGCCTGCAGAAGTTCCTGTATGAAGAGATTCCCGCCTCGAGCGGATGGCATCAGGTGTTCGGCAGCGTGGCGCTGTTCCTGATCATGATCCAGTTCTTCACCGGGATCATGCTGGCGTTCAATTATGCGCCCACCCCGGGCGAGGCCTACAACAGCCTGCGCTACATCCTCACCGAAGTTACGGCGGGACGCATCATGCGCGGTCTGCACCACTGGGGCGCCAGCATGATCATCGTGATCGTGGTCCTGCACATGGTTCAGGTCTTTCTCTGGGGCGCATACAAGAAGCCGCGCGAAGGCACCTGGATTGTGGGTGTGATTCTGCTGTTGCTCACCTTCGCCTATGGTCTGACCGGCTACCTCCTGCCTTGGGACAACCGGGCGTATTGGGGCACCGTGGTGGCCACCCACATCGGCGCCACGGTACCGGTGATGGGACCTTATGTAAGCCGCCTGCTGGCCAGCACCGGCGATGTGGGCGTGGTGACATTTGCACGCTTCTACGCCTTGCACGTGCTGCTGCTGCCGCCCGCCACCATGCTGCTGATCGGTCTGCACGTGTTCCTCGTCCGCCGCCATGGCGTGATGCCTGCCCCCGGCGACGAACTGAAGCCGAAGAAATCTTTCTATCCCGAACAGGTTTTCAAAGACACCGTGGCAGTGTTCATCGCGTTCTGCATCCTGTTCACTCTGGCCATTGCGGCCCGTGTACCGCTGGAGCATCTGGCCGATCCCACCGACACCAGTTACATCCCGCGTCCCGAGTGGTACTTCCTGTTCCTCTTCCAGATGCTGAAGGTTTTCGAAGGGCCGCTCGAAGTGGTGGGCACCGTCATCCTGCCCACCGTCGCCATACTGGCCCTGATCGCCACGCCCTTTATCGACCGCAGTAAGATTGTGCGCATGCGGCAGCGCACGCTCGCCATGGGCATCGTGGTCCTGATCGGCATCGGTTGGGGCGGGCTCACGCTGGCTGCCGTCAAGAGCACCCCGCCGCAGACCGAAGCCGCGTCGATCGATTTTTCCGGCCCCACGCAATGGATGCAGTTGACGCCGGCCGAGCTTTCCGGCATCCACTATTACAAGCAGGAAAACTGCTCCACCTGCCACAACGTTACGGGCACCGAGCCCAAGACCGGTCCCAATCTGCTGAATACCAACAAGCGTCACGACGCGGCGTGGATGGTGGCGCACTTCAAGTCGCCGCAATCGACGACTCCGAACAGCATGATGACGCCGGTGAATCTGACCGGACCGCAACTCAACGACCTGACGGCGGCCATGCAGGCGTTGACGCCCGATAATGGAGATATAGTCAGCACCACTCCGGCCTTCGCGGCGGACGGTGCGGCGCTGTATCAGAAGAATTTCTGCAGTGCCTGCCACATGGTGAACGGCGTGGGCGGCAAGACCGGGCCGCCGCTGAATGGACTGTCTGCGCGCCGCACCGAAGCGTGGGCCATCGAGCATTTCCAGAAACCGCAGAAGATGTCGCCGGGCACGCCGATGCCGACTTATAACTTCGGTCAGCAGGACATGCAGAACATTGTTTCTTACCTGTTCACGCTGCCGGATAAGGCCCCAGGGCAGTAGGGGGCGGTTCCACGTTCGCATAGATCTCGGACAGCGTTAAGCGGCATCCGCAGCTCTCGAGGTCGACGACGTCGGTGAGGTTCTCATACCCACGCACGCTCCAGATTTCGTCCGCGGTATGACGGGAGTAGAGTTTGATCGCATGGTGGTGGCTCGAGACGATGAGATACTCGCGGACGGTTCTCATCGCGGTGTAGGCAGCAAACTTGTCCATCTCGTCGAAGCCAGTCGTGCTGGAGGAAAGCACTTCCACCACGACAGTCGGATTCAGCAGGCAGGAGATGCCTCGTTTCGTGACATATTCCGCCTTGCCACAAACCACGATTACGTCCGGGAAGACGTAGCCTTTGGAACCCGCGAGCTTCACTGCCTGATCGCCGACGATCGGACGGCAGTCCCTTCCACGCAGTTGTTGGAATAGCTCGCCGAAAATATTCCCTTCGATGGTGGCGTGCTCCGGCTGGCCCCCCGCCATCGCCACGGCGACGCCGTCCCAATACTCATACTTGTCGATGCTTTTTTCCAGCATCTCGAAGTATGCGTCCTCGCTCATCGCCAGTCTTGTCGGAGCAGTGGACATATAGTTATGCATCCATAATATCCACTGCCTCGGCCAGGCTTTGCATCGGATCGCGTCCCGGCGCAGGCGTCCACTCATGCCCCACATATCCGGTGAACCCCAGATCGGCTATAGTCTTCGCGATGAACCGATAGTTCAATTCCTGGGTGCCGTCGATCTCATGCCGCCCCGGAATCCCCCCGGCATGGAAATGCGCAATCCACTGAAAGTTGTCCTGGATGTTCCGGCAAATATCGCCATCCATCACCTGCACATGATAGATATCGAAGAGCAGCCTGACGCGCGGCGAGTTGACGCGCCTGCACACCTCCGCGCCCCAGGCCACGTGGTCGCACACCTGATCCGGGCGGTCGAACCGGCTCTGGATTTCAATAACGATGGTCACGCCCTTATCCTCCGCATGCGCCTTGACACGGTTGAAGAAGGCCACGGAATTGTCGGCGCCCTCTTCATAGGACATGCCGAGGCGCTGTCCCCCGGCGACGCCCACCGTGGGACAGCCTCCCGCCGCGCAGCGGTCGATATCGGCGCGCATGATCGGTTCGATGTGATCGTGAATCTCCCTGCGCACGATGCCATCGCGGAAGGGCAGCGGAGTCGCGGTGGCGAGGGAGAGCGTTGGGATGAGCCCGTACTTGCGAAGGGTGGGCCAGTTCGCATCGGCAGGCGTATCGAACCCCTTCAACCCAAGGCGGGCGGCCTCCCGGCACATGTCTTCGAACGACATGGCGGGATTGAAATTCCGCGTCATGGCGCTCTGTTTGAGACGGCCCTTACGGGGGATGGAAGTCTGCCCGGGCGCGAGGACCGCCGGCGCCGCCGAAGCCGCGATGAAATCTCTACGCCGCATAATTCACGCGACGGCCTGGAGTCCGTTGCGGGCGACCAGCGTGAGTAGTTTCAACGACGCCCCCTGCGGATGCTTCTCGCCGCGTTCCCATTGGCTCACCAGACCAGTTGTCACATTGAGGTAGCGAGCGAAAACCGCCTGGCTGGCGCATTCCCGCAGACGCAGGGCGCGAATTTCTGTGGGCTTCAGGGGCCGCACGGGCGTCAGGCAAAGATCGTCGAATTCGCGCATGGTGCGCTTGTCCATGACGCCGGCGGAATGCAGACCCTCCGCAGTCTCGTGGATCGATGCCATCAGGGGACTCTTGTATTGCTTTCTCATCGCAACTCACCTCTATCAACGTTCCGAAACTTCGCCCGGCCGAGCGATTCGCTGCTTGATCACGCCCTCCAAGGTCGGCGGCGATCAGACCCCGTTCCGCGTCTCTTGTGACCGGCCTTCACCCAAATAATGGCCCAATCGCTTCTTGCTGAATATAACACTCGGTGTCAGGCATTGGCAGGATCAGGGGTCTGCCTTTGTGTCAATATGAAGGCGATACCGGAATGTTCAGATATAAAGCGCTCGGCGTATTGCTGGTAGCCATCTGTGTGGTCGTGGTGGCCCAAGCTGGCTGGGCGGCGGAGTCGCCGCTGTCTCTGAATATAAGCACCAGCCGGACGGTCGTCACGCAGGGCGATTACATCGAAATCAAGATAACGCTGAAGAATACTTCGGACCGCGAACTTAACTTCGGCGTAACTGAGGACGCGGTATTCGATTATGCTCTGGAGGTTTTCGGGCCGGACGGCAGTCCGACTCCCAAGTCGAAAAGCGCCGTGCGCAGAGCGGCCGACCCCGGGTTGGGTCCTTCGCATTCGGTTTGGATCAGCTTTGCCCCCGGACAAGAACAGATCGAAAACGTGGACATGGAGGCGCTTTTCGACCTCAGCGCTCCCGGCACTTATTCGATTCAGGCCCTATGGTCGCGGCCCGGGCTGCCCCCTGTACGATCCAATGTGATCGTGCTGACTGTAAAACCGGAGCCGGCATCCAACGGGCCGAGCGCCGCTCAGGTCCTCGCTTCTGCCGAAGCGGTCCATCCCAGGGCAACGCTTTCGCCTTGCTCGTTGAACATTGAAACCGACAGACCCGTTGTTTCCAGCGGCAGGGCCGTGGGCGTCTCCTATGCGCTGACCAACACCGCAAATCGTGTGGTTCAATTTGCGCCTGGGACGATCATTGAATACGCGGTCGAAGTCCGTGACGAAGACGGGGCTCTGCTCCCCGACAAAGCCCCGAACGCTAAACAGAAGGATCTGATCGCCCACGAGGAGCCGGACCAGAACGTTAATCCAAGGTTAGCGGCATTCAGCACACTAAGGCCGGGCGGGGGCGTTACAGGCGGGCTTGATGTAGCGCGTTACGTCGATCTGACCAAGCCCGGAATCTACAGCATCCAGTTCTGGCGCAGGCTGCCGAAAGAAGAGGGCGGTGCCGAGATCCGCTCCAATGTAATAGTCGTGACCATCAAGGCGGCAATCCAGTAAACACCCCCAGTAGCGCAAACCCCTGCCTTTCTGTCAACATAGAGGTTCACCCGAATGTTTAGATTTGAAACGGCCGGCGAGTCGCACGGCGAGTGTCTGGTTGCGACTCTGACAGGGCTTCCGGCGGGCATCCCCATCGCCATCGACGCGATCAATCATGAACTTTGGCGCAGGCAGCAGGGTTTTGGCCGCGGCGGACGCATGAAGATCGAGACGGATCGCGTCTCTATCGTGTCCGGAGTGCGCCAGGGCCGCACCATTGGCTCCCCCGTCGCCATGATTATCGCCAATGCCGACTGGAAGAACTGGACGGAATCCATGCCTGTCGAGGCGGGCGATCCCTCGAAGCATAAAGCGGTCTCGCGCCCACGCCCCGGCCACGCCGATTTGGCGGGTGCGATCAAATACGATTTTCCCGACGCCCGCTACGTCCTCGAACGTGCCAGCGCCCGTGAGACCACCGCACGCGTCGCCGTCGGCGCCATGGCCAAGCAATTTCTGGGAAATTTTGGCGTGGAAATCCTCAGCCACGTGATTGCCGTGGGCTCGAAGCGCCTGGAGCGCACCGTCGGCTGGGAAGAGATCGTCGAACTGAGCCGCAAGACGGAAGTGGTGCTGGGTTGCGTCGACCCTGACGCCGAGCGGGAGATGAAAGCCGTCGTCGACGAGGCATACCGAACCGGCGACACGGTGGGCGGCATCTTTGAGGTGGTGGCGCGCGGTTTGCCCCCCGGGCTCGGCTCCTTCGTTACGTGGGATTCGCGTCTGGACGGCCGCCTGGCGCAGGCCATTGTTTCCATGCAGGCCGTGAAAGGCGTGGAAGTCGGGTTTGCCGAAGAGGGCGCCCAGAGTTTCGGCTCGAAAGTGCAGGACACGATTCATTACAATCGCGAAGACAGGCGTTTCTTTCGGGGGAACAACCGCGCCGGCGGCATCGAAGGCGGCATGACGAATGGGGAAGATCTGCGCGTGCGCGGCTTCCTGAAACCGATTTCCACCCTGCGCCGGCCGCTCGAATCGGTGGATCTGGAAACGCGCGAGCCTTCGAAAGCGGCTTACGAACGGTCCGACGTTTGTGTAGTGCCGGCGGCGGGCGTGATCGGCGAAGCTATGGTCGCCATCGTGCTCGCGGGAGCCATGATCGAAAAATTCGGCGGGGACTCACTGCGCGAGACTAAACGCAATTATGAGGGGTACCTCGAACAGGTGCGCAATTTCTGATGCAGCACAGGATCGTCAAATATCTGAATGACCCGATCCTCGAACGGCCGGCCGCCCCGGTGACGGAGTTCGATACGCCCGAACTGCACGCCTTCGTCGAGAGCATGTTCGAGACCATGTATGCTTCGCATGGCGTCGGCCTCGCGGCTCCGCAGGTAGGCGTTTCGCAGCGGCTCACGGTGATCGATATCACAGGTGGGGAAGAGGGGACGGAGCCGGATCGCATCGTGTTGATCAATCCGGAGGTGATCGCGAAGGAAGGCAAGCAGACCGGCGAAGAGGGCTGCCTCAGCATTCCTGGATTTCGGGAGCCCGTCACACGCGCCAAACGGGCAACGGTACGTGCACAGAATGCCAAGGGCGAGTGGTTCGAAGTTTCAGGTGAAGATCTGCTGGCGCGCGCTCTGCTGCATGAGATCGACCACCTGAACGGCATTCTCTTCCTGAGCCACCTGAGCATGCTGAAGCGCGATCTGATTAAACGAAAGATCAAGAAATTGCAGAAAGCCGGGGAGTGGGAGTGAGTCCGCTGAAAGTGGTCTTTCTCGGTACGCCGGAATTCGCCGTCCCTACGCTGGAGGCTCTGATTGAAGGCCACCACGTTCTCGAAGTCATCACCCAGCCGGATCGTCCGCAGGGCCGTAAACAGGAGATGATTCCCTCGCCAGTCAAAGCGGCCGCGCTCCGCCACTGCATTCCGGTGTATCAACCGGAACGTATTCGCCGCCCGGAAGCCATCGAACACCTGCGCGCGCTGGCGCCCGACGTCATGGTGGTGGTCGGCTACGGGCAGATCATTCCGCAATCGGTAATCGATATCGCGCCGCTCGGCATCATCAATGTCCACGCGTCGCTGCTGCCGGAACTGCGCGGAGCTGCGCCGATTCAGTGGTCGATCGTGCGTGGGTACGAGCGCACCGGTGTTACCACCATGCGCATCGACGCGGGGCTTGACACGGGCGACACCTTAGGCCAGTGGGACACGCCCATCGGGCCGGATGAAATGGCGCCGGAGCTTTCTCTCCGATTGGCGGAGGCGGGAGCGCGGCTGCTGATCGAAACGCTGTCTGAACTGGCTGCCGGAAGCGCCCATCCGGTTCCTCAGGACAACGCGCTGGCGACGCTGGCGCCGATTCTGAAAAAAGAAGATGGCAGAATCGACTGGCATTGTTCAGCCCAACAGATACATAATCGGATTCGTGGCTTGCAACCGTGGCCCGGAGCGCATACCTCGTTTCGCGGCCAATCGCTTCACCTGTGGCGCTCGCGTCTGGTTCCGCAACGATGGAATCTGGCGCCGGGAGCGCTGGTACACGAGGAGGGCCTTTTCGCCGTGGGCGGAGACGGAGCCTCGCTGGAGTTACTCGAAGTTCAACTCGAAGGCCGAAAGAAGATGCCGGCGGCGGTGTTCGCTAATGGACATCGCCTGACGCTGGAAGACCGACTTGGCATATAAATGAAATTGCCATTCAAGACAAACATTAAATGAGACCATTCGACTTACCGCTCGGATTCAAGTACGCCACCGCCTACGGTGGCATTCGAAAACAGGAGAAGGACGATCTTGCCCTGATCGTTTCAGGCGTCCCCGCGGCCGCCGCCGCTGTGTTCACTACGAACAAAGTGCAGGCCGCTCCGGTTCGCCTCGCGCGTGCCAATATGCGCGCATCGAAGGGCGTATGCGGAGCCATCCTGGTTAATTCCGGCAATGCCAATTGCGCCACCAAATCGGGCGACAAGGTTGCCGCGGAAACCACTAAGGCGCTGGCCAAGCTTTTGAAGCTGCAGCCGAACCAGGTGTTGAGCGCTTCTACCGGCGTGATCGGGGTGGAACTCGATGGGAATCTGATCCTCTCGAAGTTGCAGACCATGGTCGATAATCTGCGTGACGACGGTTTGCCGGATGTTGCAAGAGCTATTCTCACAACCGACCTGCAGCCCAAGGGGGCATCGCGGGAGGTTACGCTGCGCCGCGGGATTGTGCGGATCGCGGGTGTTACCAAAGGCTCCGGCATGATCCATCCGCGCATGGCGACTACGCTCGGCTTCGTGATGACCGACGCGGTGATCCCGCAGACTTTGCTGCGGCGCATGCTGGTGCGCGCCGGGGAGGTGAGTTACAACCGCATTTCGGTGGATGGCGATACTTCGACCAACGATACGCTGATTGTGCTGGCCAACGGGGCTTCCGCGGTGCGGCCCGATCCCAAGGAGATGAGCGTATTCGAGGAGGCTCTTACGGAGACTCTGCAATCGATGGCGCGGCAGATTGTGCGCGATGGGGAGGGAGCGCGTAAGCTCATATCGGTCGAAGTGCATGGGGCCATCAGCGACGCCTCGGCTGCCTCAATTGCGCGTTCGATTTCGAACTCTCCGCTGGTGAAGACGGCCATCGCGGGCTCGGATCCGAACTGGGGCAGAATACTTTCGGCGGCGGGAAATTCGGGGGTTAATTTCGATCCGACTACGATTGAAATCACTTTGCAGGACGTTAAGGTTTGCCGTAATGGGTTGGCCGCGCCGTTCGACGAAGGGGATATGAAGCTGCGGCTGGATGATACGGACGTTTCGATCGTCTTCCGGATTGCGGGTAAAGGGAAGGGCAGCGCGACTTTCTGGACCTGCGATCTGACGGAAGATTACATCCACATCAATGCGAATTACCGGACTTAGTCTGCTGCTGTTGTTTGTCGCCGGAGTGGCTCTCGGTCAGACCGAGGACACTCCGTGGCTTCCTGTAATTGCCAAACTGGCCTCTGCGCTCAGCCAGAACGACGGCACCACTGCGATGGAAGCTTTCGATTCGCATATGAAGGACTACGGAACCATCGAAAGCAATATCGATGCATTAGTCGCGCAGACCGACGTGCTGTGCGCCATCGATGTGATTCAGGATAATGCGACGCCGGCGGCAGACGTGCGCACGCTGGATGTGGATTGGTATATGACGCTGAAGTCTCAGGCCGATGCGGGGCCGACTGAGCGGCGTCGTGAGCGCGTTGAGGTGCAGATCAAGAAGATACGCGGTAAGTGGAAGATTACTGCGTTGGCTCCGCTGAGTATCCTCAATCCGATTCACATCAATTGAAGCGACGCACGGTTTGATCGCGCAGCCCATTCAACATTTCTGCAATGGTTCGACCGGTGACTGGGTCTCGTAATGTTGGATTCAGTTCCGCCAATGGGGCGAGCACGAAGCGCCTTTCTCTGAAGCGCGGATGGGGGATCTCGAGATCTGCGGTTTTGATCACCGTACTCCCAAAAAGCAGAATGTCGATATCGATGCTGCGGGGTCCGTTGACTACCGTGCGCTTTCTGCCGAGTTCGCGCTCCACTCGCAGGCAGCGTTGCAGCAGTTGGCGGGGGAACAAATCGCATTCAAATTCGGCGGCGAGATTCAGAAACCAGGCCTGCTCGCGCAGTCCAATCGGTTCCGTTTCGTACAAATTCGACACACGCAGCAAACGCAGTTTTGGCGATTGCAATTTATCTAGCGCCGACTTCAGGAGCGCCTCGCGATCCCCCAGGTTCGAGCCGAGCCCTAAATACACAAGCTTCAAAAGAGCTCCGGTTGACGCTCCACGCCCCCGAAACGACGCGGCACATTGAAGTAATCGTAAGCGCGCTCGGTGGCGATGCGGCCCCGCGGCGAGCGGTGCAGGAATCCCAGCTGAATCAGATAAGGCTCGTAAACTTCCTCGATGGTTTCCGGTTCTTCGCCGATGGAAGCGGCGATGGTATTGATGCCGACCGGGCCGCCGCCGAATTTCTCGAGCACCGTGCGCATGATCTTCTGGTCGATTTCGTCGAGGCCGAAGCGATCCACCTCAAGCAGATCGAGAGCCGTCTGCGCCACGGTCCTGGTGATGTGCCCCTGCGCACGAACCTCGGCATAATCGCGCACACGGCGCAGCAGGCGATTGGCGATACGCGGCGTACCGCGCGCGCGCCGGGCGATCTCCTCAGCACCTTCGTCGTCGATGGGCGTGTCGAGCAGGCGCGAAGAACGCTCGACGATAGTCTTCAGTTCGGCGACGTCGTAATGGTTCAGGCGCAGCACCAGACCGAAGCGTCCGCGCATGGGCGCGCTGACCAGGCCTTGCCGCGTAGTGGCGCCGATGGCGGTGAATTTCTGCAGCGGGATCGAATGGGTGCGCGCGCCGGGGCCAGTGCCGATCAGGATATCGAGATGGAAATCCTCGAGCGCCGAGTAGAGCATCTCTTCCACGTCGGGCAGCAGGCGGTGAATTTCGTCGATGAAGAAGACCTGGCGATGGAGGATGCCGCTGAGGATGCCGGAGAGATCCAGTTTCTTCTGCAGCACGGGGCCGGAGGTTTGGGTGAAGGGAACGTCGAGCTCCTGCGCGATGATGGACGCGAGCGTGGTTTTGCCCAGGCCTGGAGGGCCATAGAGCAGCACGTGATCCATGGCCTCGCCGCGTTTGCGCGCCGCGTCGATGGCGATCTGCAGATTCTCTTTGAGCCTCGCCTGCCCGGTGAAATCGGCCAAACGCCGCGGGCGCAGACCGGCTTCAAACTGGCGCTCGTCCTCGCTGCCGAGGGCCGAGATCAGGCGCGATTTGGCGTCTTCGGAAGGCATTAACGGACCAGCTCCAGGGCCTTGCGGAACAGAGGCTCGAAGGCATCCGGCGCACCGCCCGCCCGCGCCTTGCGGACCGCAGCTTCCGCCGCCGGACGTGCGCAACCCAGATTCAGCAGGGCGGAGAGCACATCGTCGTCAAGTTCGGAAAGCGCCGGCGGCGCGGGCGCATTGTCGGCTCCGGCGGGCGCGGGCAGCTTATCGCGCAGTTCGAGGACGATGCGTTCGGCCGTCTTCTTGCCAACGCCGGGAATGCGTACCAGGCGCTCGATTTCGCCGCGCCGGATGGCCGTAAGCAGATCCGCCGCATCCATCCCGCTGAGGACTTTAATGGCCAGACCCGGCCCGATGTTGCTCACGCCGATCAGCTTCTCGAAGAGGTTTTTCTCGTCCTGCGAAAGGAATCCGTAGAGCGCCAGCATATCCTCGCGGACGTGCGTATGGATGCGCAGGCGGGCTTCGGCGCCGGCCTCGGGAAGCCTGGAAAACGTGGAAATGGGGACGATGACGTCGTAGCCGACGCCGCCCACATCGAGGATCACCTGGTTCGGATGCTTCTCTACCAGGGTCCCGCGAAGCAGCGCAATCATTGGGGTGGCGTAACTTATTGTACATGGCACGCCGGAGGTTTTTCGTCGATCAGGTTCGTAAAGGGCGCGCGGAAATCGGCGGCGACGAGGCTCATCATCTGACACGCGTACTGCGTGTGGAGGTGGGTCAGAAATACGAGATTTCGGATACGCGGCGGGTCTGGCTGGCGGCGGTGGATACGGCGCGGAAGAATCTGGTGGAGTTCAGCACCATCGAAGAACTCGATGCCGGGCCGGAACTGCCGGAGGTGAATCTCTACCTGTCGCTTATCAGGTTTGAGCGCTTCGAATGGGCGGTGGAGAAAGCCACGGAACTCGGGGTGACGCGGATCGTACCGGTGGAGGCGGCACGCAGCGAGCGCGGCCTCTTCGATGGCGCGAAAAAACGCATCGAGCGCTGGCGGCGGATTGCCCGGGAAGCGAGCGAACAATCGAGGCGCGTGCGTCCGCCGGAGATCGACGAGGCCGTGCGTTTCGATGCCGCGCTGGAGGTTTCCTCTACGCACAGGTTCTGGCTGGATGAACAGTCCGGCGCTCCGTTGCTCGCGCGATCTGTGTTGTTCAATCCTGGCGACAGCACTTCGATTCTGATCGGACCCGAGGGCGGATGGACCGACTCGGAACGCGGGGAGTTTGCCGTTGCGGCATGGACCGGCGTGTCGCTCGGGCCTTTGGTGCTTCGTACGGAAACGGCCGTCTGCGCCGCTTTGGCGGTGATCTTACAGGCGGAGCGGACAGGGGAAAGCGACTATCCTACATCTGGTCCGAATACAATAGAAACAGCGTGACGCAAGCCGAACGGGTCCATTCCAGCGACGTTTTTGTTGCCGTCGTCGTGATAGTGAGCCAGGTTTTGATCCTCCGGCTTCTGATGCGCGATTGGCGGCGTCGGCTGTCGCCCCGGGTGTTCGGCACAATCCTGACAGCCTTGAAGGTCCTATGGGCAGTCATTGCTGTGGGCATCGCGCTGAGCTTCACGCAGGACCGTTGGCTGGCGCGCTGGCTGCCCCCTGTCCTGCGCGGTTTCCTCAGCGCCAGCGAGATTATCTGGGGAATGCTGTCGGTGAGCGGAGTGGTCATTTACACGATCTTCCGCTGGCTGCTGCGGCGTGCACCGGAAGCCCATTCGCCAGGGCGCAGGCGTGCCATCCAGACCGCGGCAGCGGTGGCGATTTCCTCACCGGTGGTGCTGGCCGGCTACGGCGCATTCATCGAGAGAACGCGCTACCAGGTGCAGGAGGTGGACCTGCCCATCCGCGGTCTACATCCGGACCTCGAAGGCGTTCGGATAGCCCAGATCAGCGATCTGCACGTGAGTCCATTTCTGAGTGTGCGGGAGGCGGGGCGCGTGGTGGATATCGCCAACGAGCTGCGCCCACAATTGACGCTGGTGACCGGCGATCTGATCACGGGCTTCGGCGATCCGCTCGATGCCACCATTGCCGAATTGGGGCGTCTGCGCGCCGATGCCGGAGTGCTGGGCTGCCTCGGCAACCACGAAGTTTACGCGGAGTGCGAAGATTACGCCACTCAGCAGGCGCGCCGCAAAGGCATCGTGTTTCTGCGCCACGAGTCGCGGCGGCTGCAATGGGGCAGCGGAGTGCTCAACGTGGCGGGAGTGGATTTCCAGCCGTTTCGCCACAAGGACCGATACCTTGCGGGCGCTGAGCGGATGATCGTTCCGGGCATCGCGAATTTGCTTCTCTCACACAACCCGGACGTGTTCCCCGTGGCCGTTCGCCAGGGTTACGACGCAGTGGTCGCCGGACACACGCATGGGGGCCAGGTTACTGTGGAGGTATTGAAACAGACCCTTAATCTCGCCCGATTCTATACACCGTACGTGCTTGGGCTGTATCGCCTCGAAGGGCGCAGCTGCTATGTTACGGCGGGCATTGGAACCATCGGGATGCCGATTCGGGTGTGTACGCCGCCGGAGATTACGCTGCTCCGGTTGCGGCGGGCGTAGTCCGGGCTGCTCAGTGCGATATCTGCTGCTCAGCGACATACATGGCAATTGGGAAGCTCTCGAAGCGGTGGCCGCCGAGTCCGCGGGCCATTACGATCGGATCATTTGTTGTGGCGATCTGGTGGGGTATGGCCCCGATCCGAACCTGGTTGTCGATTGGGCGCGCCACCATGTCAACGCTGTAATCCGAGGCAACCACGACCGCGCGTGCTGCGGCATGGAGGACCTCGAATGGTTCAATCCCGTGGCGCAGCAGGCGACCCGGTGGACGATGGCAGAGCTGAGCGAAAGCAATCTCGGCTGGCTGCGCGCGCTGGTACAGGGGCCGGTGACGGTGGACGGCTTTCTGGTGGCGCACGGCTCGCCGCTCGATGAAGACGAATACGTGATGTCGCTGGCCGATGCGGCCAATGTTTTCGCTTATCTCGAATCGAATATAACGTTCTTCGGGCATACCCATCTGCAGGGTGGATTCGCGTGGGTCAATGGCTGGCAGTATTCCATTCTGAGGCCGATGCCGGATAAGGCTTCGGTAAGCCTGCGCATTGACCCCGGAGGCGCCTATCTGATCAATCCGGGATCGGTGGGCCAGCCTCGGGATGGGGATGCGCGGGCGGCTTATGCGATTTTCGACAGCGGGAATGCGGAGTTGATTCTGCACCGTGTGGCCTACGATTGCGAGGCCGTCAACCGGAAGATCGAGCGCGCCGGATTGCCGCCTGCGCTGGGGACCCGTCTCGCCATCGGCCGCTGACGCATTGCGAAGCACTAATTCTATGAAAGGGAAACGATGCCGTTGGCGTGGGCGAGGCGCGCGGATCGGGATTAACGACAATTCGGTAGCGAATCCGGCAAAACTCAAAGCCCCGCGCGGATATCTTATTTGTTTTCGGAAGGCGTTGCTGGAACCTGCAGCGGCGGCGGGAGTCAATCGCTGAACAGTGGCAACAGTTTCACTAGCACGATTGCGATTGCCAGCCTGGCAGCGGCCACTTACTGCATTGGCATCGAAGCTAATAATTCAAACGATCCCGCTTTCTCGCTCACTTTCAACACGCTGGTTGACGGAACGACGCCGGAGCCATCTACGTTTGTGCTGCTCTCTGTTGGACTCGGAGTTGTCAGCGTGTTTCGCCTCACAAGAGCCCGCCAGGTCGGAAGGAAGTCACGATTTCTCTTCACCCATTTCGACCCTGGCATTTGAAACACGCCGGAAACTTTGTTTGCGGGTCTCCCGGCGACGTTCTAAACCTTGCACATGTCGAAACACGCCAGCAGCGCTGAGATGCGTTGTGATGTAATCCTTGCAGGAAATGTTTTGTACCCGGTGCGGTGTAAAACTCGACGACTCGGCGCGCTTCTGTACCAACTGCGGTCGGCCGACCGGCGTGGGCTCGGCGGTTCCATCGGCTGCAGCGGCGGGCGGCGATACCGTAGCTCCACGAAGGCTGCGCCGGATACTTGCAGGCAAGAAGATCGCGGGCGTGTGCACGGGATACGCGGAGTACTTCGACATGGACGTCACGCTGATGCGGCTGATCTGGGTGGGGCTGCTGGTGGTTCCACCGCATCTGGGGCTGATCGCGTATATCGTATCGTGGGCCGTGCTGCCGAAGGAATAAGACAGTTCATTGCCCGGATCACTATCTGTCTGGAGGAAGTCGAGGCGCAGGCGCGGAAAGCCGCCAGGGCGGAAAGAACTTCCGTTGAGCGCTGGATCGCAGAGCGGATCGTCAGCGTGGGCCTGGAAGAGCCGTATCGATGGAAGGATTCGGTGCAGTCCGGCGACGAGATTCGTCTGTGGATGGCCGATGGCGTAGCGCATAACCTGCGTCCGTGGATTACGAAATTCAATGCGAAGCCGATCGACCGCCGCTGGCTTCCGGTGGTCGAGGAGTGTTACGGCTGGCATTACAGGAATGAGACTTCGCAATGAGAAGTCGCTGACTGAAGTTGCGATGGTTTATTCGCAGCAGAGGCGGCGTTTTACGGCGGCGCCCAGGCGACCCCGAAGGTAGAGAACGCTTCGCTCGGCTTCTAGAGCAGGCTCTGGTGGAAGCGCGCGTTCCTTTCGACATGGTGCACGATCTGTTGCTTGACGAAGAGCATCTCAGCCGCTACCGCGTTTTGATTCTTTCCAACATAGCCGCTCTCTCCGACCGGCGGTGCAAGCAACTGGCGGACTATGTTCGATCGCGGCGGCAGCATCTCGGCAACCAATGAGACTTCACTCTATGACGAATGGCGCGCGCGCCGCAAAGACTTCGGGCTGGCCGCGCTCTTCGGCGGATCGTTCGACGGATCTATCGACACTCAGCTGCATAACTCCTATCTCAATGTCGAGAAAAATCCGCGTGACGGCAGTTATCAGCCGCTCGTTGCTGGCCTCGAAGATGCCACTCGCATCGTCAACGGAGTTGACTGGGTACACGTTCGTGCCACCGTGCCTAAACCGTATTCGCCGCTGACGTTAGTGCCTTCTTATCCGGACCTGCCGATGGAAGCAAAGGGCGCGTGGTCTATTTTCCCTTCGATATCGACCGGACGTTCTGGGATGTTCTCGCCACCGACCACGGCACGGTGCTGAAGAACGCCGTCCGCTGGGCGTATGGGGGCGAGCAGCCATTGAGTGTCACCGGCAAGGGGATGATCGACGTGTGCTGTGGGCGCAGAAAGATTCGATCGCCGCGAACCTTGTCAAGATGACTAATCCCATGATGATGAAGGGACCGGTGCGCGAACCGATACCTTCGCCCGCGCAACGCGTTCGCATCCGGGTCCCGCGGGGCAGTCGCGTTAAGGCCGTGCGCCTGCTCACCAGTAACACGCGCCCCCGTTACCGCGAACTTAACGGAATCGCGGAGATTGAGGTGCCGCCGATCGAGATCAACGAAGTAATCGCCCTCGATCTAGCCCGGTGGGCAGATGTCCGATCTCCCCGTCCGGACTCAGTCAGGTTTTTCTGGTCTCCACGCCGGCCATGTCCTCGACGAAATTGACGATGGCCGAGTGGTCCAGATCGCCCTTGCCTTCGTTCATCAGAGTCATCAGCATCTGCTGGACCACGCTGGTCAGCGGCAGCGGCACCTTCAAAGATTCGCCCGCCAGCAGGGCATTGCGCAGATCCTTCTGATGGAGACGGATGCGGAAACCCGGCTTAAAATTGCGCGCAATCACCATGGGCGCCTTGGCATTCAGCACGGTACTGCCGGCCAGGCCGCCCTTGACCGCGTTGAAGACGACTTCGGGATCGAGACCGGCGCGCGTGGCGAGTACCAGCGCCTCGCCCATGGCCGCGATGTTACACGCCACCATGATCTGATTGGCCAGTTTGGTCACGTTGCCTGCGCCGATGGGTCCGGTCAAAGTAACAGTCGATCCGAGCTTTTCAAGGATCGGCTTTACGCGTTCGAAAACCGCGGGCTTGCCGCCCACCATGATGGCCAGCGTGCCGTCGATGGCTTTCGGTTCGCCGCCGCTGACCGGCGCATCCACAAACTCAACGCCCTTCGCTTCGCATGCCGCGCCCACTTTTTGCGCCACAATGGGACTGATGGAACTCATGTCGACAACTACGGAGCCTTGCTTGGCGCCTTCCAAAATGCCGCCGGGACCAAGCACCGCGGCTTCCACGTCTGGACCATCGGGAAGCATCGTAATGACGATTTCCGACTGAGCCGCAACGTCTTTGCCGCCCGTACCGCGCGCGGCCCCGGCCTGCGCCAGTTCCTCGACCGGCGCCGCGGCGACATCGTACACAGCCAGCGAATACCCGGCCTTCAACAAATTGTGGCTCATGGGCCGTCCCATGATTCCCAGACCTATAAATCCGATTTGCGCCATTAGTTTTCCTTTGCCTCCGAGGATTATACGCTAATGACTCCTCGGGCCCCCGTATGACATACGTATAGCGTCTGTTACGCTTCCCGCCGATGACAGGGCTTCCGGTGCAGGATAGCGTGGGTACCGTAAACATCGGATGATTAAAAATTTAAGAGCGGCCACGCGTTCAGCCGTGTTGGGGTCCTTTCTGGTTTGCGCGGGACTGGCGGCCTTGGCGCAGAGCGGGGGCAAAGTCAGAATCGGCTACTGCGGCCCTCTGAAGGACATCGACGCAGTAAAGGCCGCGGGCTTCGATTATATGGAGGTGCGTACCTCGGAAGTCGCTGCGTTGTCCGACGCCGATTACGATAAACTGGCTCGCCGGTTAAAGGAGCTGGCACTGCCTGTGCCGGCCGCATACTGGTTTTTACCTGCCGAAATTAAAGTAACCGGACCGAATGTCGATAAGGATCGGCAGAAGGAGTACCTTCAGCGGGCGCTCGACCGGACAGCGCGTTTAGGCGTGCGGCTCATCGTGTTTGGAAGCAGCGGGTCCCGCCAGGTTCCCGATGGGTTCGGTAAAAAAGAGGCTTTCGTACAACTGGTCGATTTTGGAAAGCGCGCCGGCGTCGAGGCTCGATCCCGCAACATCACCATCGCCATTGAGCCTCAGCGCCGCGAGGAGTCGAACATCATTAACAACGTCGGCGAGGCGCTGGCATGGGTCGAAGCGGTGAACGAGGCGAATGTCCAGCTGATGATCGACTACTATCATTTCTCGGTGGAGAAGGAAGACCCCGCGATCATCCCAAAGGTCAGGGCACATCTGCGGCATCTGCATATGGCAAATCCGAATCAGCGCGTCATGCCGCTGAACTGGAATGAATACGACTATGCGCCTTTTTTTGCCGCCCTGCGCGGCATCGGGTACGATCGGCTGATTGGCCTCGAGGCCTCGAGTAACGATTTGAAGACCGAGGGCCCTAAGAGCATCGCGCTGCTGCGGCATGCGATGGGGGAGTGACATCGACGGTGCCGATTCTCGCTTTGGCTGGGGACGTGCTGCTTGGCAGTCCCTGAAGATCCTTTTCCCGATCCGAGGTTTGTGGCGGCTCGCCTATCTGGCCGTGATTCCAGTAGTTTCCGTCGCCCAAACCCAAAACATCTCTATCGCCGCAGTCACGGACAGTGTGGCCTTCCAGCCCGGACTGCCACAGAAAGGAAGCCCTGCTTCGATATTTGTGACCGGGCTCGAAGGTAGTCCGGGTATAATCGCCGCCACCGAGTACCCGCTGCCAAAGGTTCTCGATGGCATCAACGTCTGGATCAACTCCGTTCCGGCCCCGATTTTCGCCATCGCTTTTGAGAATGGATACCAGCAGATCAATGTTCAGGTGCCTTGGGAAGTACAGGGCGATCCGACAAATGTTGCAGTGTTTCAGAACGGAATTGAGGCTCAAGTGGAAGTGGCGTACACCGGGACGACGTTTACCTCGCCGTTGAGCGTGTTCTTCGCCGATGTGAACGGTTTTGGAATCGTTCAGCACGTCAGCGACTATTCGCTGGTAACACCGCAAAACCCGGCGCATGCGGGTGAATACCTGGTTGCGTACGGTATCAATCTTGGTCCGGTGAGCAACACGCCGGCAAGCGGGACACCCTCTCCATTCAACCCTCTGGCAATCGTGACCCCGGTTTTCCCCCTCTGTGCCATCGACGACACTATTTCATGGGGCGGTCCTGACTCAGGCGCCTCGGCTCAGTCTCCGGCGCTGTTCGTTGGATTGACGCCGGGAACCGTCGGCGTGTATCAGGTGAATTTCCAGGTGCCAGCGTCATTACCCGCTGGTAACTTGTCGATCGGCTTCGGACGCGTTTTATCGGAGACGGAATACACCTCATGCCCGGGGCCGGGATCGTCCACTATACTTTTGACGCAGCAGAGCCGTACCGTTCTGCTGCCGGTTCAATGAAGCCGGATAATCCCCGATCTCGGTCATACTTTCAGTATGAAGACTGCGGTCTCTATTCCCGATGACGTGTTCGCAGGTGCCGAACGGCTCGCACGCCGCACCAGGCGTTCGCGAAGCGATATTTATGGCGCAGCTGTACGTGAGTACATTGCCCGCCATTCAGGCGACGCCGTTACCGAAGCCATGAACGCCGTGACGGACGCGGTTGGCGCGACCGGTGCCGACCCTTTTGTTTCGCTTGCGGCACGGAACACGCTGGAAAGTGTTGAGTGGTAATCTCGCAGGGCGAGATCGGGTGGGCTGACCTTCCGTCACCGTAGACCGGGAACTGCTGACGGAATGTGCGGGTAAGGTCTCCAGGGCGCGGGCGCAGTTGATCCTTGCGGGGTTTGACGTCGTGCCTGGAAGATAGACTCAGCTGGCTCCCGTGTCGGACTCGACACGCCTCGCCAGTCCGCCGGCGTTTCCCAACCTAATGGTGGCGGACTTCGAAATCCAGATCCGCCAGCGCCTGCTCGTTGCGCTCTTCGTCTTCCAGATCGCGCTCCAGACGCCGCAGCGCCACGCCGATCACATCGCGATGATGCAGCTTCGATCCGAACTGCCCCTGGCTCAGACGCAGCCAAAGATGATGCAGGCGTTCCAGATCCTCCGGCCACAGCCGTGGTGGGTGCGGTCCCAGGTTGACGAAAAACGGCGGCTTGTCCTGCGACAGAACCTCGAGGGAAAACGGGTGCCGGGGCTCCGTCAGCCGCTCCCACGCCAGACCGATGCGCCGCGCCAGTTCCGCCGTATCCATGCGCAGCGATTCGCCGGTCACCACGCGCGAGACCTGTAATTTCGCGGCGGTCTGCACAATGGCGTCGAACGGATCCACGCTCGGCACCACCAGCAGTTCCACCGTTTTCCCTTCCTTCTCGGCCATCTCCACGACCTTCGAGAACAGCTCGCGCTCGTAATCCGTGAAGAGTTGGCTCTGCGCCAGTTGATATTCGCCCGCGCCCGATGAAATCTGCCGCACCGTCATGACGACAATATCGTGGCGGCGCATGTTGGTCTTATGCACCACAGCGCGCAGATGGCTCAGATTGGTGAAGTCGCGCACGGCTACCAGGATCGATCCTGGCCGTGCCTTCAGGCTGGTCGTCTCGACCTCAGGCTGCAGATCGAGGTTGAACTCCTCGAGGCCATGCTTCTCGCCGTGGTGCTTCCTGCGGTTGATGTGCTCGGAAATCGTGAACACGATAAACAGGACGATGGTGAAGGCGACGCCGTAGATAGTCGCAAACTTCTTCGAAAAGAGATTGACGATGGCGGTGATGCCCAGCAGCAGGGTCGTCATTCCCAGACCAACCGGGATCTCGACCCCGCCCAGGTGCAGGTTCCAGGGGAATTTATATTCCTGATCGTGCCTGTGATAGCGCAGCACGAGCACGCCCAGCGCCTTCAGGAAAAAGCTCCACACCACGCCGAAGGCATACGCTTCGCCGAGCAGATAAACATCGCCGCCGCTCAGCAGGATGGTAATAATCTGCAGCAGCGCGATCAGATTGATAATCCGGAAGGTAGTGCCAAAGCGCCGGTGCGGCTTGCGGAACCAGTCGATCAGGACGCCGTCCTCGGCTACGCGATTCATCACGCCGTTAGCGCCGATGATCGAAGTGTTCACCGCGCCCGCCAGAATCAGCACGCCCACCACGACAACGAAAACGTGGAAACCAAGGCGCAGGATTTCCGGTCCCGCCAGGTACATGGCAAGTCCGCCCAGCAGGTTGTCGACGAAGGTGGGACGCACCTTGTCCGGAATGATCATGGACGCGAATACGGTGATCACGCCCGTTCCGATGGCCGCATATACGCAGACTATGTTTCCGGTAATGCGCAGGTTCTTCAGCTTGGGATAGGCGATTTCGCGATACACCTGCGCCAGCGTCTCGAACCCACTCATCGACAGCAGCGAGTGCCCGAAGGCGATCATGATGGCGATGAAAGGAATCGAAGGCCAGAGCGTGCCCTTGAACCAGCCCAACGCGTCCTCGTTGAAGTGCAGGTTCCGCGGCAGCGGCATGGGTGGTATCTGCGCCGGCCCGCGCAGGATCAGCGTGATCGGGCACCAGATCATGAAAATGACCACCATCACGGTGGTGATCTGCATAATCCGCAGGGCTTTGCCGCTCGATTCGTGCATGCCCTTGGTGTTTTCCCACCAGAAGTAGATGGTCACCAGCACCGCGAATCCGGCCGAGAACCAATTCGGCGAGATCTGGAATTTCGAGTGCATCATGGTGCTGATTTCATTGGTCAGCCCAGCCAGATACTGGCCGGCGCTGACCACGCTGATCGGACCCGTCAGGATGTAATCGAATAACAGGGATGAGACGGAGAGGCGCGCGATGAAAGGACCCATGGCGTCGCGCACCACCACGTAGACGCCGCCGCGCACGAACATGGACGAACTCTCCATGTAGACCGACCGCACGGCAAAGCTGAACAGCATTACGATCAGCACCAGCCAGCACGCGCTTCTGCCTACCGCGTGCTCCGCGATGCCGCCTGCATAAAACGCGGATGACGCAAGATCGCTGAGGACAATGGACGCCGCCCGCCAGAATGAAATAAACGCCAGCGCGACCGTGGTCGCAACAACTACCTTTGCGCCCGGCCTGCTCGCCGGTTGTGATGTCATAATCGGTGCTTTTGAATATTCTAACCGGTGGCATGCCACGGACCCGTTTTAGGTCCGCTTTCACTGGCGCAAATACTTGATTAACAGCGCCTCGTTGCCCTGCTCGTTGTAGATCAATTCATCCACCAGCGCACGTGTCAGCAGAATTCCGAAGCCGCCTGGACGCATCCCCATCAGGTCCCGGTTGATGGTATGCTCGGCAGGCGAATCGGCCGGATTCGACACCGCCGCGTGGCGCAGCTTAGCGAACGAAAATCCCGGCCCGGGATCGCGCACACGGAAGAGCAGAGCGCGGTCGGCCCTGGTATAGGTGACCGTCACATAGACGTTTGGATCGTTCCCGCCGCCGTGTTCCACCGCGTTAAACAGGATCTCGCGAAATGCCAGGGCGACACTCTCGCGCTCCTCTTCCGGCAATCCGGGCCCCATCTCGCGTACGAATTGCAGGGCGCGCAGAACGGTATCCCGGTCGCAGCGCAGCCGCAGTTCCAGCCAACGCGGGCTGGCCGAAATTATTTCGATATCGTTCGAGAGGCGGGGCGCTGCCAGTGCGCTGTCCACCATGTCCCGCACCTCCTGCGCCGCGAAAGGCTTGCGGAACCAGGAAAAGGCGTTATCGCGGATGGCCGAGACGATCTTCTCGGCCGTGCTGTCCACCGTCATCACCACTACAGGCGTCTCGGGCCGCAGACTGTGCACGCGCGCCAGCAACTCCATGCCATCCATGTGGGGCATGATCACGTCGGTGATGACCAGATCCCAGCGTCCACCTTCGAACTTCTTCAGACCTTCCACGCCATCGGAGGCGCATTCGAGGTAGCGGCCAGTGTCGCGGAGGGCGACCGTCAGCAGATCGTGCACATCGGGATCGTCGTCAACGATCAGGATACGCTTTGCTTCGAATGTGTCGGCAGTGTCCATTCCATTCAGAGTAGATGATGAGGGAGGGAAGGGGATTCGTAGCCCCGTGCGAATCGGGATAAAATTCAGAGTGTGATGAGACTTCTCCGCGTTTGCTCGGGCGTTGTTCTGTTAGGCGCCGTCAGTTTCGCCCAGAGCTTCTCGCAGCTCCCGGTCGCTCCGGTGCCCTCGGATCCCCCTCCGATCCCCTCGAACTGGTGACCGGCGGCATCGTGGTTCCGGCCACACCCGACGAGCGGCTGGCGGCCCAGCAGATCATTGTTCGGGCACGCGGTTAATACAAGCTTCACGCGGGCGGTCCATTCGACCTGAAGCTGACGTTCAACGCCACCTTACAGTCTTCTTATGCAGGCACTGGCACGCTCGAGGAGCTGTGGCTCGGCATGAACGGCTCACGCTGGACGGCGCAACTCGGCAACCATTCCATAACCCGCATCGCAGGAACCATGGGCCTGGTCTACGATGAGAGGCCGGCCGGCGCCATCCCCATGCGCCTTCAGCAATTGCGCCAGGCGTTTTCTCGCTCATTTATGCCAACCCCCAAACTGCTTTTATCCGCACCAGTTCGGTGAACTGGAATAACGAAGCGCTCACCTGAGTTTTACTCAGCCACGGAAGCGACGAGGCGCCCACCCTTCAGCGCCGCATCGGCCCCCGACGATCATCCGGCCGGCTATGGTTCACGCCGTTTTTGGCGCCGCCCGGAAGGCGATTGAATGGGAAATCGCGGAGAGTTCCGATCCCAGCGTGAACTCCGCCGCGGTGGGCTTTGTCAAAGGCTTTAAATATTCGATTCCCCCGCCGCCGGGAGCTGTCGCCAGAGCCAGGTTTTTTTTAACGTCAGATTTTTTTCGGCGCAGTAGTTCGCAAGGTCAGATAAGTCTGGAACCAGTCGAGTGCCAATTCGGCGACATGGTCCAGCGCGCCCGGTTCTTCGAATAAGTGGGTGGCGCCTGGGACGATCTCGAGGCGGTGCAGCGTGGAGCGCGGCAACTGCGCGGATGCTTGGCGGTTCAGGTCGAGGACGACGGGATCGTCGCCTCCCACGATAAACAGACACGGTGCAACGATCCGGCCCAGAACTGGACCAGCAAGATCCGGCCTTCCTCCGCGCGACACCACGGCCTGAACGATATCGGGGCATTCGGCGGCGGCGCCCAAGGCAGCGGCGGCGCCCGTGCTGGCTCCGAAATATCCAATTCCGAGGTTTTGCAGATCCGGCTGCCGCAGCGCCCATCCGGTGATAGCGGTCAGGCGGGTGACCAGCAGGCCGATGTCGAAGCGCAACTCGGCGGTATGGAGGTCGACCGCCTCTTCTTCCTTTGTCAGAAGATCGACCAGCAGTGTCGAAAGCCCGCCATGATTCAGCACGCCTGCTACATGGCGGTTGCGGGGACTCCGGCGGCTGCTGCCGCTGCCATGGGCAAAGATGACCAGGCCTGTCGCGCGAACGGGAAGCGCGAAGTTGGCGGCGAGTTCCGCCTCACCCGCGAATATAGCGATTTCCGCGCGTTCAATCTGGCGTATATTGGGCACTCGGGTGCTTCGCCTGGCTATCTGGCTGAAAAGACGATGGCGGATCGACGATAGAGTATCGCTTGATGCAACCGCTGAGCAGCAATAGAGATCCGCAGACAAAAAGGGCTATGATCCCTGGCATATCGTCTCCCGGACTTTCGCCCTCCCACAGGCACTCTGACAGCCAGAATGGCCGACCGTTGCAAATTGCTCATCCCGCTGGGGTTCTGGATTTCTAAGTTCTCAAGAACTGCGCGATTTCACCCAATGCCGGCCCTTTATTGCGCCCGCCGCCCGCGTAACAGTATATTTAAACAGGAGCCTCAAGGCGGATGCTGTTGTCGGGCAGGGAGTTAAGTCCCAGAGAACGCGAAATACTGCACCTGATCGTGCGCGCCTATATCGATACGGGCGAGCCGGTCGGCTCGCGCACGTTGTCGCGTATGCGACATTTGTCGCTCAGCCCCGCCACCATTCGCAACGTCATGGCGGATCTGGCGGACGACGGATTCCTTGCGCAGCCGCATACCTCCGCCGGCCGCATCCCTACGGATAAAGCGTTCCGTGATTTTGCCGGAACGGTATCGGGCCAGCCTTTGCCCACGGCCGACCGGGAGCGTATTTTCAGTCAGATGCACTCGGGTGAGTCGCTTGAAGAGCACGTCGCCATCGCCTCCCGGGTGCTAACGGAAATGACCCGCCATGTGGGTATCGCGGCGGCCTTGCCCCGTTCTTCCCAGGAATTGGAACATATTGAGCTGATCGCGCTGTCCGACCGCCGTGTGCTGATGATTGTGGCCACCAGCGACCGCATGGTGCGCAACCGCGCGGTGACTCTCGACCGCCAATTCTCGCAGGATGAGCTCATCCAGCTGCGCAACTACGTCAACGGCAACTTCGCCGGTTGGACTCTAGAGCGCGCGCGCGCCGAACTGCTGCGCCGGATCGAAGAGGAACGCGCCATGTATGACGCGGTTCTGCAGCAGTTGACTCTCCTGTGCCAGAAGGGCTTGCTGACCGTCGATCCGGATCCACAGCTCGAAGTCGACGGCACGTCGTATCTGGTGGGGCTGGATCTTCACCTCACGCGCGAGCGTATGCGGGAGCTTTTCCGCGCGCTCGAAGAGAAAAAGCGCGTAGTGGCACTGCTTGATCGATTTCTCGAAAACTCGCAAGGGCAGATTGGCATTCATGTCGGTCTCGAAGACGCGCATCCCGCCATGCGCGAACTGACTCTGATAGGTGTGACGGTGACGCTGCCTTCTGGAGTGCGCGCGCGCTTCGCCGTGCTCGGCCCCATGCGCATGCACTATGAGCGAGTGATCTCGGCGGTACAACAGATCGGCCGGACCTTCGAAACTCTATAGACGTGGGCCAGGCGTGACCATTTCCGCTGGATGCTAATCTGAAATTGAAGTGAACGTGGAAAACAACGAAGTCAAAACTGAAGAAGTACCCGTGGCCGATCCGCCGGCTCCCGTCGACGAAACGGAGCAGCTGAAGACCGAACGCGACGGGCTTAAGGAACTGCTGCTGCGACGCCAGGCGGAATTCGACAACTTCCGCAAGCGCACTGAACGCGAGCGGTCCGAATACCTGCAGTACGCGGGCATGGAGATGGTGAAGGAACTGCTCCCCGTCCTCGACGATTTCGAGCGCGCCCTGAAGTCGGACGGGGCCAGCCCGGAATACGCCAAGGGCGTCGAGATGATTTACAACCGCATGTACGAAGCGCTGAAAAAAATCGGCCTCGAACCGATGGATGCCACCGGCAAGCTGTTCGATCCGCATCTGCATCAGGCCGTCGAGCGTGTGGAGACGAAGGACGCCCCGGACCACACCGTGCTCGGCGAATTCCAGCGCGGCTACTATTTCAAAGGAAAGCTTTTGCGACCCTCCATGGTGAAGGTCTCGGTGAAGCCGTAATTCAAGTACATGCCGGTGACGAAACGCGATTATTACGAAGTGCTCAGCGTGACCCGCGGCGCCGGTGAGCAGGAACTGAAGAGCGCCTACCGCAAACTCGCGCTCCAGTTCCATCCCGACCGCAATCCGGGCGATCATGCGGCGGAAGAGAAGTTTAAGGAAGCGGCCGAAGCCTACAGCGTCCTTTCCGATCCACAGAAGCGCGCCGCCTACGACGCTTATGGCCACCAGGGTCTCTCCGGCATGGGCAGCGGCGGGTTCGATCCATCGGCAATGGATCTGGGCGATCTGCTCAGCCAGGTCTTCGGTTTTGGCGACATGTTCGGCCAGCAAACGCGTGGCGCATCCGGGCGCAGCCGTCCCGTCAAGGGAGACGACCTTCGCTATGACCTTACGCTGACGTTCGAAGAAGCCGCGTTCGGGAAGGCCGTTGAAATTCAGGTCCCGAAGCTCGAGCCTTGCCCGCGCTGTGAAGGCAGGGGCGCCGAACCGGGCAGCGGGTCGACCACTTGCCCTGGCTGTCACGGCCGCGGCGAGCAGATCTTCTCGCAGGGCTTTCTCTCGGTGCGCCGCACGTGTTCGCATTGCGGCGGGGCGGGCCAGATTGTCAAGAACGTGTGCCGTGATTGCCGAGGCGAAGGCTACCGGCATGTCAACAAGCGGCTGAAGGTCACGGTGCCGGCGGGCATTGCCGACGGCAACCGGTTGCGTGTGTCGGGGGAAGGGCAGCCCGGCGCCAACGGCGGTCCTACGGGCGACCTCTATATCTTCTTCACGGTCAAGGAACACGCGATTTTCGTGCGCCACGAAAACGATCTGCATTGCCGCGTCCCTGTCAACATCGCGCAGGCTGCGTTGGGAGATGAGATCCTGGTGCCGACGCTCGAAGGCCCACATGCTCTGGAGATCCCCGAGGGTACACAGAACGGGACTGAGCTTCGCATCAAGGGCAAGGGCGTTCCCGAAGTGCAGGGGCGCGGGCGCGGCGATTTGGTGGTCCATGTCGACGTCCGCGTGCCCAACAAGCTGACGCGCGAGCAGCGCAAGCTTTTCGAGCAACTACAGGACACTCTGCCGGTGGATAACGAACCGCACGAAAAAGGCCTGTTGGAAAAAGTTCGCGACTATTTCTCGTAGGACAGATTTCCGATCTGTCCGTCATACTATCCATGATGCGACTCAGCCTGTTGCTTTTCGCCGCAGCCGCGGCCTACGGCCAGCAATTCGACGTAGCTTCGATCAAACCGGCGGCCGAGCCCACGAGCCCCGGCATGATGCGCATTGGGATGAATGGTGGTCCCGGGAGTCCGGATCCGGGGCGGATCCATTATGAGAACGTCTCGCTGAAAATGCTCCTGACGAAGGCGTACGGCGTCCAGGATTATCAGATTTCGGGACCCGACTGGCTCGATTCCGAACGCTTCGACATCGAGGCGAAACTGCCCGATGGAGCCACCAAAGAGCAGTTTGCCGCGATGCTGCAGAATCTGCTGATCGAGCGCTTCAAAATGGCGATACATCGCGACAAAAAGGAACTCCCGGCCTATGTGCTGGTTGTCGCGAAGAACGGGCCGAAGCTCAAGCCTTCAGCGGCAGACGCCGCACCGCCGGCCCCGGGCCCTCCCACGGGCAGGATGGTCATGGGTAAGGACGGCTTTCCGGACATGCGCGCCGGAGGGCACGGCGTCACGATAGCCGTGATGATGGGTCGAGGCGCGAAGATGGCCGCCAGTCAGGCATCGATGCAGGAACTGGCGGAATCGCTCGCCAGTCAATTAGGGCGGCCGGTGGTCGACCAGACCGGCCTGACGGGCAAGTACGAATTCGAGGTGTACTTTTCGATGGAGGGACTGGTAATGCCTCCTCCACCCCCGGGTGCTCATATGGCGCCTCCGCCGGGTGCGGTTGAGGCCCCGTCCGATGGCGAGTCGAGACCAACCCTTCAGACGGCGGTCCAGGAGCAACTCGGGCTCAGGCTGGAATCGAGAAGAGCCCCTCTCGATCTGATCGTCGTCGACCATATCGAGAAAGCCCCGACGGAGAATTGAAAATCGCATTCAGGAAGGCCGTCTTACCGGACGAACTGCGCAGTTTGGCGGCCTTTGATCGCAAGGTCTTCACATCCGACCATTTTCCGCCTTCGGCCTGGAAGGAATACGAATGCTGGTGGATGCTCCTCGACAACCGCAAAATCGGCTGCTGCGCCTTTGAAGAACACGTCGACTTTCAGGACGATCTGCGCGAAGACGGTGTGAATCCCCCGCGCAAGGGGTCGCTCTACATCAGCACCACAGGCATTCTGCCACGCTTCCAGGGCAAGGGCTTTGGGAGTTTATTGAAGGCTTGGCAAATCGCCTGGGCGCGCTATCACGGCTTCTCGCGCATCATAACCAACACCAGGAGACGCAACGCGGCCATGATCGCGCTCAACCGCAAGTTCCATTTCCGGATCGTGCGCACCACACCCCGTTACTACGACGATCCGCCCGACAGCACCATCGTCATGGAATTACTTCTCAGGGATTAGTCGACAGGTGTCCATGAACTGTCAGGGTCGTAGCGTACGATTGCCCGCGCCGCCGTGGACGTTTGAGTTCCAAGGTCCTTCTCGTAGACGGTGCCGTCCTGATTGACGATAAAGGTGTGCACACCGGTCACCGCGTATTCGGCCGGCCAGGCTATCAGGGCGAAACCGCCGATCATGTATTTGCCGGCCAAATATCTATGCGGCCCGCCAGGCGCGTTAGTCCCTTGCTCTCGGAGGACGCGGAAATAGTAGCCGTGGTAAGGTTTTGCCGGACGGGTCGGACTCTCCACGGCCGCATTGGCGAATCCTTCGGGAACCAGTTCCGGCGATGCTCCCGGCGCATAGAGGCCGTCCTTCTGTCCGGGCGAGCTCACGATATTCCTGGCGTACTCCATGGTGGCGGCGCCCGAACGCCGCCCGGCAGCGAAAGCCTGTTGGGCTTCCACATACCCCGCGCAGATCTCAATCGCATCCAGCTCATTCGCGCCCACGCGGCGCGCGCGCACTTCTATGGAACCGGCGGCGGGGTCGAAATGCCATTGGTCCTTAGTCCGAATTAGCGGCACAGGAAAGGGCCACCGCTGGTCGCCAACCAGTAAAACCATCGTGTTGGCGCGCATCGAGGATTTTTCGAGGCTGTGTTTAGTGTTGGCCAGTTGTGCGAATTCGCTGCGCTCCGCCTGGTCGCGCTGCGGATCGCCCGAGGTGAGCAGACCCTGTGCAGTCGACCCCAGGATGGCGGCCAAAGCTTGCGAATCGTTCTTTGAAGTTGCATCGATCAACGCCTGAACTGCCGCTTCAGGCGTGTCGAAGGTTTTCGGTTGCTGACCGAATGCACAACTCGCCAGCAGGGCCAAAGTCAGAACATTTTTCATCGCCGTCCACCTCCATGTCCACCACCACCGAATCCGCCGCCTCCGCTACCGCCGCGGAAGCCGCCACCACCGAATCCGCCACCTCCCGCGTGGCCCATGCTGGAGAAGCCGTGGTCGCTGCGCATCTGCGTCTCAGGGGCGCTGCGGACTCCGCTGAAGGCGCTGCGATTGCCGCCGGAGTTCTGACGCTCAAAACCCTGGCTACCGAACCGTTGTCCCTCGGCCCCACGCGGTGCCTGAGCCGCGCCGCGAGCTCCCTCGAAGCCACCACGAGTTCCCGCGAAGCCACCGCGTGCTCCCGCCGCTCCCTGATAGCGAGCCGCTATCGAACGATTCGCGTAAGGTACGCCGAGCCTGTGGCCCGGATCGTGGGCCCAGACGTTAGATCCGCCGAATCCAGGATGAAAGTCGCGGAAACCATAGCGATGGAAGAAGCCGGCATTCAGAAAAATGCCGCCGCCGAACCAATTCGGTCCCCATCCCCATCCGAAACCGCCCCACAGTCCCCAACCGCCGCCGAAGTAGAATCCCAAGTCAATACCCGGATAGAAACCGAAACCTACGCCGATAGGAGGATAGAAGAGAGGCGGATAGAAACCATACACCGGCGGTCCCCAGACCCATTCAGGATTATAGTTGGGGACGTAGACCACTCCCGGATCGACGGGCTGAATCTGAATCGCCTGCTGTCCGTTCTGAGTTTCCGTTGCAACCTGTTGCTGGGGCGTGGACGACAATTTGCCATTGGCCTGCGCCTTAAAACGCAACCGCTGCACGGCGGCCATTACATCCGCTTGCTGCGCGAGGAACGCGTTACCAAGATCCGTGGTCCAACGAATGTCCTGATTCAAACGCGCCAGCACGTCGGGAAATACGACGAGCGCCTGGATACTGGGGTCCCAGTTCTGCTTTTGTGCGGCGTTGACCAAGGCCTGCCCCTTCAGAGTGGCGTTTTGTTGAAGCCACTGCTGCGCTTCCACCACTTCAAGCGGGTAGGTGCTGGCAACCAATATTTGACTCAATAGAGTATCTGGATAAAGAGCGATCGGAGCTACCAGGTCGTCCAGCTGTTGAGGCGGGATCGGCGCCGTCTGTTCCGGCGGTGGAGCTGCGCCCGGAGGCGGTGGCGGCGGCTGCTGCGCGATCAACAGCGAAGCCAGCAAAACCGCTGGAAGAACGACGAACGTCATTCTGTTTTTCATACGAACACCTTCAATTAATTGGATACACGCGCTGTACCAAAGTTCCCGTATTGCCGGACCTGAGTGTGTCCGATCTCACTATTGATTCTCTTGTAATATGAGCAGATCCAGTTCGCGATCCGGATGAAAATGCTTGGGAGAGAGTTCGCAGCGGGTTGCTGTAATCCCGTTCCAACCAGGCGTGCAGGTCAACACGATGTCGTCGGGATTATTCGTCGTTCGCTCAGTACTGCGGATTCGGCTGTCGGCGTCACCGCAGGATGGCTGAATGCTGGACGAGCCATCGTCGTTCCAATAAATGGCTGAGCCTCCGACAACTGGGCGGTAGGTGTGCTGAACCCCGACTTTGTTGCTGGCCGATCTCCAGATCCTCGGATTCCATCACGATCTGCGAAGTCTTCACCGGAACCAGACCACCGGCGCCCTTGGTAACAAAGGTATCGTTAGCGCCGAACTGGATGGCAATGAGCGGTATGGCGAGCAGCAGCGCCAGCCGCTTCACTGATATACGGCCGCAGTCTTGAAGTCGCCGGCTTTCACGATCAGCAGCGCGGACGGATTCACATGGCGCCGAAACGCGGCGTTAACCTGGTCGAGCGTGAGCGCCGCGAGTTTGGCGTCCATCTGTTCGTCCCAGGCGAGGGTACGGTCGTAATTGTCTCGCGCCAGTATCAAGCCGAGCAGGCTCTGGTCCTGCGAGCGGCCCACTACGCGCTCGTCATGAATGGCCTTTTTCGCGTCGGCCAATTCCTGCGCGGTAAAGCCGTCGGCCAGGGTCTTCGCCAGTTCGTCCTTAAAACTCGCTTCGACTTTCGGCGCGTTCTTCGGATTGCAGATCGCCGCCGCCGCGAAGACAGCGGCATCGCCGTCGGACGCGGCCGTGAAGCTCGATCCAACCCCGTAGCTCAGCCCTTCTTTATTCCGAACGCGGTTGGGCAGACGGCCCGTGATGGAGCCCCCGAAGATGTAGTCGGCGAGAACCATGGCGGCATAGTCCGGATCGGTGTCGGACATCTGTATGCGCACGCCGGCTTCGAACTGGGCGTTCTGTTTGTCGGGCGTTTCGATCTTCAGGTTAATCGGCGTCGCGGGCAGATATTTGGAACCGATGCGCGCCCACGGCGACGCGCTTTTCCAGCTTCCGAAAAGCTCCTGCGCGGCCGATCGAACCGCGGCGGGATCGAACTGGCCCACCAGCACCAGATCGCCCTGAGAAGCCCCATAGAACTGGGCGTAAAATTTCTTCACATCGTCGAGAGTCACCTTCTTCAGGTCGGCGATCTGCTCATCGAGAGTACGGACGTAACGCACGTCAGTGCGCGGAAACGGACTCAGCCCGCGCTGGAGGGCTTCCGCCGCAAGCGTGCCCGGTTCCGTGCGGCCGCGTTCGAGAGCGGCGATTTGCTGAGCCTTAATCTGGTCGAATTCGGACTCAGGAAAAGCCGGCTCTTTCAATATTTCGGCCGCCAGGCGGAGCGCGGGAATCAGATTGGCGGCGGGCGCCTGCTGGATCGATACATCGACGGATCCGAGCGCTGCGCCCCTGCCTCCGCCACCGCGCCCACCCCCGCCAACTCCGATGCGCACGTCGAGCTTATCCATCTCCTCCTGAAGCTGTTGCCGCGTTTTGGTTTTGGTTCCGCGCATCAGCATGGAACTGGTGAGTTCGGCCACGGCGTTGTCGCCGACCAACGATCTCTCGTCGCCGAAGCGCAGCGCCAGGCTGGCCGACACCGTATTGGTTCGAGTCGCCTTCGGCAGCATCGAAAGCCGGAGTCCGTTGGTCAGTTTGGTACGCGTGATGTGCTTCTCGATATTCGCGGGGCTGGGGTCGAAGGCATCGATATCCGCAGATCCAAGCGAGCTCTTGTAGTCCTTGAACACAGTCGCCAGATCCGGGGTCGCGGGCACCACGGTCCGGTCCGGGTTATCGGTCGGAATGAAGACGCCGACGGTGCGATTCGAATCCTTGAAATAGAGCCTGGCAACGCGCACGACATCCTCCGGCGTGACGGCTTTGATCTGATCGTAATTGGTGAAGTAAATGCGCCAGTCGCCATCGGCGATCATGTCGGTGAGAGCCATGGCGAATTGCTGGGAGTTGGCGAGCGTGCGCTCCATGCTGCGCAGCGTGCGGGTCTTAATGCGCTCCACTTCGTCTTTCGACGGCGGCTCCGCGACAATACCGGCGATCGTGTCGATCATGATCTTGCGCGCGTCGTCGATCGATTGTTCGTCGCTCAGGGTCGCGGAAGCGATGATCATACCGGGATCGTGCATTTCCTGGTTCTCAATGCGGACCGAGACCGCTTTCTTGTTATCGACCAGCGCCTTGTACAAGCGGCCGGTGCCATTGGGGCCGCTCATGAGGCCGTCCAGAACTTCGAGCGCGGCGGAATCGGCCTGCGCCATAGCGGGGCCGTGCCAGGCTATCATGACGGCCTTGCCCTTGCCTACGCGGCGCAATTCGACGGAGCGCTCGCCGTCCTGCACCGGCTCGAGGGTATACGTTGCATCCAGCTTGCGCGCCGGGCGCGGAATGGCGCCGACGGTTTCATTGGCCCATGCCAGCGCCTTCGATGGATCGAACTGTCCGGCCACCACGAGCACCGCGTTGTCCGGCTGATAGTACTTCTGATAGAAGGCCGCCAAACGGTCGATAGGAACCTTTTCAATATCGGCCAGGGAACCGATTACGGACTTGCCGTAGTTGTGCCAGAGGTAAGCCGTCGACATCACGCGTTCTTCGAGTATCCGCTGCGGACTGTTCTCGCCCATCTCGAATTCGTTGCGCACGACCGTCATTTCCTTATCGAGAAGCGGCTTCTCGATGCGCATGTCGACCATGCGTTCAGCTTCGAGGCCGAGGGCCCACTTCAGATTTTCGTCCGAGGCGGTGAAGGTCTCGTAATAGTTGGTGCGGTCGTAATCGGTGGTGCCGTTCCATTGCGCGCCGTGGTCGGTGAGTTCCTTCTTGATGTTCCGGTCGTGCGTGGACAGGATGAAGTTCATGTGCTCGAGAAGATGCGCCATACCGGTCTCGCCGTAGCCCTCGAAGCGCGACCCCACCATATAGACCATGTTGACCGTGATCTTGGGGCTGGACGCGTCGGGATAGAGCAGGACGCGCAGCCCGTTGGGAAAGCTGTATTCGGTGACTCCGGCGACAGCGTCGGTTTTTTGAACGCCTTGCGGCAGAGTTTGGGGATAGACGGAAACGACAGCGGCCAGCAGGGCAACGGCTAACTTGAGACGCATATGTTTTACCTCAGCGCTATTTGAGAGGAGTATAGCTCAATAGACGCACGAAGCCCGGCGTCCGTCACGCCTATTTGGCGTATTCCTTGTACAAATCCGCCAGATGAGCGCTCGCGGAGTCGCCCGGATGAATCACCACCCGATAGCGGAAGCGCAGCTTGTCGCCAGGCTTGAGAGTGATGCTGCCATCCGGCTCCTTGCCTTTGCTGAACTCATGCGCGCCGAAGATGTTGTTGGCGAACAGCCCGTAGCCGCGCGCGTGCCAGCAGGTGGGATAGCGCGGATTGCCGGGATTATCGAAGATGGCGATACCCACCTGCTGGCCATCGACTGTGCCCGAATAATCCATCCAGGCGGACCGTTTCCCCCAGCATTCGGCCTCCGTCTTCAGTCCTTCGGCATTCACCATTACGCCGGTACGCTTCGGCTCGGCTGGCTGTTTGGGCGCAGGCTCTTCGAGACCGGACGCCACGCGGATACCGAAAACGCCGTCCTTGGCATCGCCGAACTTCACTGTCTCTCTGGCGGTCAAAGTGAAGTCGAAATCGAGAATGCGATCGGGTCCTCCTGCGTGGAAGATCATTTTGCGGTCTTCCATCAGCACCACCAGTCCGTCGGGCTGTTTCCACTCCGATGTCTCGTCGATCTCGCCCGTCTTCTTACCGCTCTCCAGCTTGTCGATCTTCGTCACGAAGATGTGGCCGAGCGTCCCTTTGACTTTGGGATTGCTCTCATAGGAAAACTCGTTATTCCAGTAATCGAAACCGTTCACCGACGAATGGGCGAACCACAGGCCTCTGTGATGCGGGTGGTCGGTCGATTCGCCCGGCACGTTTTCCATGGGAAATGCGCGAGTCACGGAGATTCCGGAAGGCGCACGCAGCGGATGCAGATAGGGCTTGGCCACATCCGGCCCATAGTAGAAAGTCGTGTAGGGTTTGCCATCGATTGCGACATCGATGCGGTTATTTCCCTGGGTGATCTTCACCTGAGCGGCCAGCGGCATGACGGCCAGCGCGCCGATCGCGAGCAGCTTTTGCATGTGTATTAGTTAATCACAAATGCACGGGCCCTCACGGATGGGGTATGTCGCCGACGGGTTTATTCTGCGTGACCTCGTTGTATGCGTTGACGACGTGGCCGGCGAGTGAATTGCTCACCCAGTGATCCGCGCTGGCGGGCAGCTTGATGGATGTCGCTACAGGCTTGCCGTCCTTCATGGTGACGATGTCGTCGAGCTTCTTGCCCTGCGCGACTGCCTGCTTCACAGCCTTGATTAGTTCGACCATGAAGTTGGCCTGCCCGGTCAGAATTTCCGGCCCGCCCGAGGGTCCATGGCCAGGGAGGACGAACTGCGGGTTCAGCTTTTCGGCTGCAGCGAGGACATTGGGCCAGTTGCCCAGATTGGCGTCCGCGGTGTTGTTATACGGGCCGTTGGTGGAGGCATCGCCGGTGCAGAGAACGCGCTCTTTCGGCAGCCAGGCGAAGCCGTCGCCGCGTGTGTGCGCCCAGCCGAAGAAGAGGAACTGCACTTCGCGCGTGGAATCTTTCAGGATGTAGGGCGATTTATCGAACGTCTGCTGCGGCTTCTCGGGTGCATCGCGCTTCAAGGCGGCGACGTCGGGCCGGCTCTTGGCGGCCGCTTGCCAGCGCGCGGGCTCATAGCGATTCATCTCGTCGACGACGGCCTTGTATGCGAAGGTGGTGGCGCCGGCCGCGGTCCAGACAGCGGCCCCGTAGTCGTGATCGCCGTGGTGGTGCGTGATGAAGACGTACTTCACCGGCTTGGGCGAAAGCCTTTTGGCATCGGCCATGGCCAGACGCGCGCCGCTGGGGAAATTGGCGTCGACGACGATCAGGTAGTCCTTCATCTCGATGATGACGTTGTTCGAGTGCCCCTGGCTCATATCGCCTTCGCGAAACCAGACGCCATCGGCGATCTTCTTGACAGAGTTGGGCTGCGCGCCTCCGCCGGTTACGAAGAACGCGGTGAGGAGCAGTGCGGTGAAAGCGGCGCCGAGCGAGAGGCGGTGGTTCATGTCAGGAACATTGTCTCGCAAAACGGATCGACGTGCTGTGGCCCTGGCTCTTCCGCCTGTCCATGTTCGTAAGAGATGGACAGGCCAAAGGGCCTATCCCAACATTGCGTCTACACGTCCATGGGCAGCCGGTAATTTCCCAGTTCGACCATCCAACCTTCGGGATCGCGAAAGAAAATTTGCTCCGATCTGCCGTCGGCCGACGACTGCCGCCTGTAGGAAATGCCGTGCTGTTTCAGCGTCTCCTCCGCCGCATCCATATCTTCGATCAGAAACGCAATGTGATTCTCGCGCGGATTCGGTGGACCGGCGGTTTCGTGATACGGTTCGTCGATCAGATGAATCTGAATGCCCGAGCCGTAAAGCCACGCTCCGCGAAAAGGAAAATTCGGGCGCGACGAGAGCTCGCGAAAACCCAGCACATCCACATAGAAGCGGCGCGTCTCGTCGAGCTTCTGCGTCTGGCGCGATACGTGGTGGAGTTTGGCGGGAATGATACTCATGTGGTTGAGATGATTACCGATTGCTGGGTTTCGATCATATGCTGCACGCTCGACTCGAAGCCGGCGTTGCGAAACATGGAATCGAGTTCACGGAAGGTGAACGCGTCGCCACGCTGCGTGGTGAAAAGCATGGTGATGGCGAAGCGCGCGGGACTGGGCGGACTGATGCGGTCTTCATTGGGAACGAACTCAAGAGTGACGGCCTTGCCGCCGGGCTTCAGCGCCGCGTGGACTTTGCGCAGCAGTCGCTCGTTGGTGTGCGCGTCGAAATGATGCAGGAAGTTGGTCAGCAGGATTACATCGTAATCGGAACCGAGCTCGACGTCGAAGGCGCTCCCCGCGATTGTCGAATAGCGCGCCGCCACGCCCGCCTTTACGGCATTCTCCTGGGCCACCTCCAGTACGGCCGCCCAGTCCAGCGCGGTGATTTGAGCTTCCGGATTATTGCGCGCGATGGTGATCCCGTACATGCCGTGGCCCGCTGCGATATCGAGCACCTTCAATGGACCTATGCTCGGGAGGAGCCCGGCTATCGCTTTGGACGGCGGAATGGTGAGGGGCGCCATGGCGTGGGCGAATTTGACCCAGATGGGATTTTCCGGCGATACGGTGCCTTCGCCGGGCAACACGGTTCCGCCTTTGCGCACGGCATCGGTGAGGGACTGGAGGAATCCGGTCATTATTTCCGGGCCGCAAATGAAATCCGCCACGCCGCCCATGTAGGCTGGGGAGTGGCGATTCAGAAAGAGCGCGGTATCGGAAGTGTTCTCGTACTCGCCTTCGCGCTTGTTGAGAATGCCGCTGGTTGAGAGC
Organism: Terriglobia bacterium; assembly: GCA_963719785.1. Lineage (GTDB taxonomy): Bacteria > Acidobacteriota > Terriglobia > Bryobacterales > Bryobacteraceae > BOG-234. The sequence continues at coordinate 110,540 of CAVRCX010000004.1, read as the reverse complement.
GTGTCGCATAGAATGCGGATGCCGCGTTCGGAGGCAGCGCATTTTTCGGCGATATCTTTCGCCGTGGAAGCACCTTCCGCGATGGCGGTGAATACGCCCAGATCGATGGCTGTTTTCAAGGCGCCGGTTTCCTGAAAGGCGCGCAGGGTCTCGAAGATGAGGACTGGCGACGGGGTCGGGGCGGTGGATGGAGTTGCCATAGTCAAGATGGTATCGAATCATCAGACTACACTGGGAACTTGCCTCGCTTCTGCGATGTCAGCCTGCCGGTGCCGCTCGACCAGGCTTTTACTTACTCGCTCCCGCTCACTTTGCAGCATCGCGTTAAGACCGGTGCGCGCGTAGTAGTTCCATTCGGCACGCGCAAGCTTACGGGCGTGGCGCTGCGAGTCCACGACGACGATCCCGAGATCGCCGTTAAGGATGCGTTTCGCCTGATCGACATCGAGCCCGTCCTGAGCGACGAACTGATTGCCCTCGGCCGCTGGATTTCCGGTTATTATTGCGCGCCGCTGGGCGAAGTGTTGCGCTCTATGCTCCCGCTTGCCGCCGACATCCGGTCGGGTAAAAACTATTCCCTGACTGACGCGGGGCGCGATGCTTCGAAGCAGCTTTCCATCGACCCTTCGAATGACGACACGGTCAACCAGGTGATTCAGATGCTGGCCGCACGCTCGCTCTCGGCGGCGCATCTGAAGCGGAAGATCCCGCTGGCGGACCGAATTCTTAAGTCGCTTGAGAAGCGCGGGTGGGTTGTGGTGGAGCAGACTAACGAAAATCGCGATCCGCTGCGCGCGCCATCGGCTAAGTTGCGCATCGGGTTGACTGAGGCACAGCCCCAGGGCAAACTCCCCAAGCCTGAGCGCGAATTGATGGCTTATCTCTCCTTGCATCCCGGCACGCACAATCTGGGCGATCTGGAGGAGATGGTGAAGAACGCGAGCACAGCCGCGCGCTCGCTGGCCCGCAAACAATTGGTGACCCTGACGCCGGAGCCGATGGCGATCAGGAGCGCCCCTATCCGCGCGCCGCACGATCTGAATAGCGCCCAGCGCAATGCCTTCGACCTGATCGGCGCCGGCATCGAGTCGCGGAAATTCTGTACTTTTCTTTTGCATGGAGTCACGGGATCGGGCAAGACCGAGGTTTATCTGAATGCGATTGACGCGGCGCTGGCGTGCGGCCGCAGTGCGCTGCTGCTGGTGCCGGAGATTGCGTTGACGCCCGCCGTAGCGGGGCAATTCTATGCGCGCTTTGGGGACCGCGTAGCCATTCTCCACAGTGCTTTCAGCGATTCCGAGCGTGCCGACCAGTGGCGGAGGATCCGCGCGGGAGGCGCCAGTGTAGTGGTAGGGACGCGTTCCGGAGTGTTTGCGCCGGTGCGTAATCTCGGCCTGATCGTGGTCGACGAAGAACACGACGCGAGCTACAAGCAGGAAGAGAATCCGCGCTATAACGGCCGTGATGTCGCCGTGGTGCGGGCGCAGGCGGCGGGCGCTTGCGTGGTGCTGGGCTCGGCCACGCCCAGCCTCGAGAGCCGCTTCAATGCGTCGTCCGGTAAATATACTTTGCTCGGATTGCCCGACCGCATTGCGGAACGGCCGATGCCTACGGTCATCCCCATCGATATGCGCCAGGAATTTCTCGAAACCCGTAAGCATGCCATTTTTTCGCGCGCGCTGATTGAAGCCATACGGGAGCGGCTCTCGAATAACGAGCAAGCCATGGTGCTGCTGAACCGGCGCGGTTTTTCGAGCTTTGTGGCGTGCCGTTCGTGCGGTACGCGAATTGAGTGCATCAACTGCTCGGTCACATTGACGTGGCATCGGCGCGACCGTCGGCTGCTGTGCCATTACTGCGGCTATGCGGAAAAGGTTCCCACGGTGTGCCCCAAGTGCCAGAGCGAGCACATTCACTTCATGGGCGCGGGCTCGGAGCGCGTCGAGGATGAGCTGCATGGTGAGTTTCCCGAGGCGAAGATCGCGCGTCTGGATCGCGATACGGTGACGGGGAAGCGGCAGTTCGAAGATATCCTCAACAATTTTCGCGAGCGCAATTTCGACATTCTGGTCGGCACACAGATGATCGCCAAGGGTCATGACATTCCGAACGTGACGCTGGTGGGCGTGGTGTCGGCCGACGTGGGTCTGGGTATGCCGGATTTTCGCGCGGCGGAGCGGACGTTTCAGCTGCTGACGCAGGTAGCGGGCCGCGCGGGACGGGGCGATTTGCCAGGCGTGGTTTACATGCAGACGATCAATCCCGATCATTATGCGGTGCAGCTGGCGGCGCGGCAGGATTACGATGCGTTTTTTGAGAAAGAACTGCAATTCCGCCGCTTTATGAAATACCCTCCATTCAGCGCCATGGCCAACGTGCTGGTACGCGCGCCGAAGCAGGAAGACGCGCTGCGCATGAGCACGGAACTGGGACACCAGCTGACACCCGCGCCGGAGAACATGAAAATCATGGGTCCAGCGGAGGCCCCCGTGCCGAGGCTCAAGGCCGAGTTCCGCTATCAGTTGCTGATTAAGTCGGGGAGCCGTAAGGAACTCAATGCGCTCCTGAAGCGGGCGCAGGAGTATGCCCGTGGACAGAAGTGGGGAGCCACGGCGTTGGTGATCGATGTCGATCCTTTGACGCTGATGTAAAAAAAACGCTTCAAGGGTTAACGCTCGTTATATACAGCGGGTCGCGGAATCCGCCGATCAAAGAACATGTACAGCGGTATAGGAGCATTGATTCTGATCACGGCGGGGGCGAGTTTCGGCCAGGAAATTCACCTGAAGACGCGGACGGTTCAGCCTGACCCCGCAGCCGTTTCCGCAACTCAGGCGGTAGGAGCGGCCGGCGTCCACAGGATTGTCCAGTTCGACCATTTCCCGAGTATTGAGGATTTGGACAGGCTATTGGCGGATGGCGACATGGTGGTGAGCGTGGTGCCCGACAACGCGGTCGTGGTGGCGGCGCGGACCGGAACGGTGACGGCGCGATCGGGGATGACCTGGATCGCGCCATTGAACCCCGCGGATAAGCTGAGCCCCGCGCTCGGCAATACGGCGGCGATTACGGCCATTGTGGAGTTTCACGCGGACGTAGCGGAGAGCGCGCAGGATGCGGTGTTCGCCGAGGAAGGAATGATCGCGCTGCGCTCGGCCACTCTGATGGCTGTTCATGAGATTGTTACGGCTTCGCTGGCCGGCCTGACCGCGCTCGCGGCGCATGATGAAGTGGCCTACATCTTCCCCGCCGATCCCGATTTGGTGAGCGGGAGCGGCGATCTCTATCCGTGTATTGGGATGCTGACCGCGGCCGGTCCTGTCGCTCAGTACGCCAACATTGTGCATGGCTGGGATCTGGACTCGGCCAACGCCGCGCACCTGGGTTATTTCTTTGGCGCGCTGACGCCGAACGTGGCGGCCGCCCTGGTCAAAAGCGAAATCGTACGGGCCTTAAACGAATGGTCGAAGTACACCAATGTGGTATTTCAGCTCGGCACCAGTGCATCGGCGCCGCGCACGGTGTTTGTGGAATTCGCCAGTGGCGCGCACGGGGACGCGTATCCTTTCGAGGGATCCACCGGCGTTATTGCGCACACGTTTTACCCGGTTCCCGTTAATTCCGAGTCGATTGCCGGGGACATGCACATGAATGCGGACGTGAACTGGCATGTGGGCGGCACGGTTGATATCTACAGCGTGGCGTTGCATGAGGCAGGCCATGCCATCGGCTTGGGCCATTCGGACAATCCCGGCGATGTGATGTACCCGTATTACCGAACCAATATGCAGCTTTCGGCGAACGATATCGGCGCTGCCCAGGCGCTGTATGGCGTACCGGGCGCGGCCAATGTGATCAGCGCGGCGCCCAGTGCTTCGAGCACCGGCGAAACTGCTCCCGCGGCTTTGCCATCGCCACTTCAGCTGATGCTGAATGCGGTACCCTCGTCCACCTCAACCAATGAAACCAGCGTCGACGGAACCGTGGCTGGTGGCGTCCCGCCCATCACCGTTCAATGGCAGACTAACCACGGCTATAGCGGCGCGGCTTCCCTGATCGGGGCGGCCTGGACCGCTAATGACGTGACCCTGGTGAATGGTTCGAATACCGTGAGTTTTACGGCCTTCGACGCGGCACACGAAACCATCTCGCAAACTGTTGGTATAACGCTTACCCCGCCGCCCGCTACATCCGTCAACACTGCGCCGGTGACAGTCGCCATCACTTCCCCGGCATCCGTGGAAGTAACGGTCGCTACAGCAACTATCTCCGTTACCGGGACTGCTTCAGGGGGCACTGGAGTTACCCGCGTAACCTGGCAGTCTTGCGATGGAGCGACGGGCACGGCTACAGGCACCGGCCATTGGCAGGCTTCAGCCGTACCCCTGCTCGAAGGGTCGAATACGATTCTGGTTCACGCTTACGATGCTACCGGCGCAACCGGGTGGACCGCGGTGATCGTGGTCCGCCACTGAGATTTGATACCCACTTCGTGGAGGCCGATTGCCGATCGGCCGGACCCAGAGGGTACCCCTACCAACCTGTTTGAATGCATAGGTGGGATGCCTCGCCGGTTGTCGTGACAGCGGCAACGCGCGGCGAGGCAGATCAACTATGCTTCTATTTTCATATTACGTCGGATTGGATGTACATCGAAAGTCGATCAGTTTTTGTGTCAAGAGGGCCGATGGCACGGTCGTAAGAGAGGGCAAGATTGCAGCCACACGGGAGGCAATCGGCGAGTGGGCCGGGACGTTCGATGCAGCATGGTGCTGCGGACTGGAGGCGACTATCTGCAGCCACTGGATTTACGAGCAGCTGAAGCAGTATGCGGCGCGTGTGCAGATGGCCAATCCCGCCAAACTGAAAGCGATCTCGGCGGCCAAACGGAAGAACGATGCGCTGGATGCACGCACGCTGGCCGATCTTCTGCGGGCCGATCTGTTTCCCTGCTGCTATGTTCCGCCCATGGAGTACGAATCGCTGCGCTGCTATTTGCGGGAGCGTGCCTTACTGGTGCGGGCGCGGGTGATGTTCAAGAACAAGACAGCTGGTCTGTTGATCCAGCGGGGCGTTCCCTATGAGACGAAAAAGCTGCATGGCAAACGATATTTCGGGGCCTTGCTGGAGGACCATGCCGGGCTGGTAGAGGATCTGAAACCACTGCTGAAATTCAACCGGACTCAGATCGAGCGGCTGGAGGAGATGGACGATGTCATCACCCGGCAACTGATAGACGAGCCGCTGCTGAAGGAAAGAGTCCAACGCCTGAAAGCCATCGATGGTGTGGGCGACCTGACAGCGCTCTGCTGGGCTGTGGAAGTGGGCGAACCGAGCCGCTTCCCCAACGAACGGCACGCCATCAGCTATTGCGGATTGTGTGCCGCCGAGCGGGAATCGGCCGGGATACAAAAGCGCGGGCCGCTGTCGAAACAGCGCAACGCCTTTTTGCAGACCACACTGATCGAAGCGGCGCACATGGCGATTGCGCATAACGACAAGCTGCGGAGCATTTACGATGCGCAATGCCAGCGCGGGCCGAAGAATCGCGCCACACTCGAGGTGGCGCGCCGGCTGGTCCGCTGGCTGCTGGCCATTGACCGCCAGTATTTCGCTGCCCTCAAAACTGTCGCGGCATAAGCGGCCGGCGTTTTTGAGGCATGGCAAATCTATCCAGCGTATGCATGATTTCCTCTGCCGGTGAAGCGGAGGCGGGCTCTGGTGGCGACCAACCCGCCAAGGAATAGCCGGCCAAACTCATCCGGCGTTGCCGGAGTCACATCCCAGCCTGGCTGGTGACGGGACTCTGCCAGACCTCGCCCCGTGGGGCTCCGCGGCCTGATTCCACAGGCACGCGACATCAACCTGTTTCGAGGCTGGCAGCGCGATCCAAACTCAATCTTCTGGACGCCAGTGCCATTCGGCGATCCAGCATATGAATGTCTGGTCGTAGACCTCCGGTCTAACGATCCATCAGATCCTGCTCCAGGCGAAGCTGCCCTACTCCCTTAACGGGTCTTCCACTCGACGACCTCGCGGCGCCCCCTGCGCCGCAGCAAGGAACATTCACTCCCTATTGACAATTACCTAACATGAATGCCCCACGTAGATCGGCCTCTTCTCACCGGGCGCGCTGGGCAACCGCTGGCATCGCCTTGGGACCAGGTGCTCCTTCCGGAACTTGTCCATTCACCGCTGGCTCCGGGCGAGGCTCGCGCGTCAGTCCCAGCGCTTTGCGCAGTTCCAATTCAATCTTCTGCCGGATATCGGAATTGTCCTTCAGGAACTGGCGGGCGTTCTCACGGCCCTGTCCGATACGTTCGCCCTTGTAGCTCAACCACGACCCGCTCTTCTCGATCACGTTCTGCATCACGCCCTGATCGATCAGATCGCCTTCCTTCGAAATGCCTTCGCCGTAAATGATGTCGAATTCGGCCTCGCGGAAGGGCGACGCCAGCTTGTTCTTTACCACCTTGACCTTGGTTCGATTGCCCGATACCGCATCGCCATCCTTGATTGCGGCAATGCGCCGGATATCCAAACGGATAGAAGAATAAAATTTGAGCGCGCGTCCTCCGGTAGTAGTCTCAGGGCTGCCAAACATGACGCCGATCTTCTCGCGAATCTGGTTAATAAAAATCAGACAGGTCTTCGACTTCGACACCACGCCAGTCAGCTTGCGCAGCGCCTGCGACATCAAACGCGCCTGCAGGCCAACGTGGGAATCGCCCATCTCGCCATCGAGTTCGGCTTTGGGAACCAGCGCCGCCACCGAATCGACCACCAGCACGTCGATCGAGCCCGAGGCGATCAGCGCCCCCGTAATTTCCAGCGCCTGCTCGCCGTAATCGGGCTGCGAAACCAGCAGGTTATCGACATCCACACCAAGCCGGCGTGCATAATTCGGATCGAGCGCGTGTTCCACGTCGATGAACGCGGCCATCCCGCCTTTTTTCTGCGCTTCGGCAATCACCTGCAGAGCGATGGTCGTTTTGCCCGACGATTCCGGCCCGTAAATCTCATTGATGCGCCCGCGCGGAAAGCCGCCAATCCCCAGCGCGGCGTCGAGCGAGATGGACCCGGTCGAGATCACCGAAACCGGAACGATGGCATCCCTCGATCCAAGCCGGAGAATCGATCCCTTTCCAAACTGCTTCTCAATCTGACCGAGGGTCTGTTCCAGTGCGCGAGCGCGTTCTTTTTCATCCATGCGGAAGCTCCTTACGATATGCGAACAAAAGGCGAAAGTTCACGTGAGTTCGATTATACAAGGAAAATATCGAATTACTCAATACGATAATTGGGCGCTTCTTTGGTGATGATCACGTCGTGCACGTGGCTCTCCCGCAGACCGGCTGGCGAAACGCGCACAAAGCGAGCGTTTTCCTGCAGTTCCGGGATGGTGCGGCACCCGCAATACCCCATGCCGGACTTCAGCCCGCCCACCATCTGATACACCAAATCCGCCAACGGCCCCTTTGACGCGACGCGCCCTTCAATGCCTTCCGGAACCAGTTTCTGGTTGGGATCGAGCGCATAACGGTCGGTACTGCCGGTCGACATGGCTCCCAGTGAGCCCATGCCGCGATAGGTCTTGAATGTCCGCCCCTGATACAGGATGGTTTCGCCGGGGCTCTCGTCGGTGCCGGCCAGCAGACTGCCGATCATAACCGTGTCGCCGCCGGCCGCGATGGCCTTGGTGACGTCGCCCGAAAATTTGATGCCGCCATCGGCGATCAGCGGCACGCCGGATTCCCGCGCGGCGCGGCTGCACGCGGCTATGGCCGTCAACTGAGGAACGCCCGCACCTGAAACGATGCGGGTGGTGCAAATGGAGCCTGGCCCGATGCCCACTTTGATACCGTCCACGCCGAGGTCGATCAACTCGCGCGCGGCTTCGTAAGTTCCCATATTGCCCGCAATCAGCTGTACATTGGGCATGGACTTCTTCACCGCCTTCACGGCCTCGATCACCCGGATACTATGAGCGTGCGCGGTGTCGATGGCGATCACATCCACCTTGCGGTGCACCAGTTCCTGGGCACGTTCCAGAAAATCACCGGTGGCGCCGACAGCCGCTCCCACGCGCAGCCGGCCTTGCTCGTCCTTCGCCGAATTGGGATATTTCAGCTTTTTCTGGATGTCTTTAACGGTGATCAGGCCCTTGAGATTGTACTGGTCGTCCACCACCAGCAGCTTCTCCACGCGGTGACGATGCAGAATTTCCTCGGCCTGTTCAAGCGTGGTCCCCACAGGAACCGTGATGAGGTTATCCTTCGTCATCACTTCCGAGATGGGCATATCGAAGCGCGATTCGAAGCGCAGATCCCGATTGGTGAGGATGCCGACCAGTTTTCCGTCGCGCGTGACCGGAACGCCGGAGATACGATAGCGTTCCATGAGCGCCAGTGCGTCCGAGATGCGCTTATCCGGGTGGATCGTAATGGGATCGACAATCATGCCGCTCTCACTGCGCTTCACCCGGTCGACCTCTTCGGCCTGCCGCGCCAGCGTCATATTGCGGTGTATGAAGCCGATGCCGCCCTGTTGTGCGAGGGCTATAGCAAGGCCCGATTCGGTAACCGTATCCATCGCCGCGCTGACGATGGGAATGTTCAGGGGAATCTGCCGGGTCAGCCTGGTTCTGGTATCCGCTTCGGCTGGAAGAACCTCACTCCGGGCGGGTACCAACAGCACATCATCGAAGGTTAAACCTTCGGGGATCGCGTGAGGAATCATTCGTGTGATCCCAGTGTAACGTGGGGCTCAAACGGAGCGTGAAATCTGCAACCTCAGGTAACCGCACGGCGTCTTTCGGGGTTTATTCATCATGCGCAGCTTCAGGGCGGTTCTTTGCATATTCGTTCTTCTGTGCTCTGTTGCCCGCCCACAGCAGAAGCAGGAGCAGGTCTACGATCTGGGGCCGGGAATCACACCGCCCAAAGTAGTCCATCAGGTGGCTCCGGAGCACCCGGCAGAAGGGTTTCGCATTTCCGGCTCGGTGCTGATCGGCCTGATCGTTACTACGGAGGGCGCGCCGCGGGACGTGCGGGTCTTACGATCTCTCGATAAAGCGGTCGATCAGAACGCCGTCGACGCCGTCAGGCAATGGCGTTTTGACGCAGCGCGAAAAGATGGCGAGCCCGTCGCGGTGCGGCTCAGCATCGAAATCCGCTTTCACGATATGTGAAGCAGCGTAACCAGCGCATACAGCACCGGCAAAGCGAACAATGTGCTGTCCACGCGGTCGAGCATGCCTCCGTGCCCCGGCAGCAGCGTGCCGCTATCCTTGACTCCCGCGCCGCGTTTGATAGCCGATTCCGCCAGATCCCCCGCCTGCCCTGCCACGTTCGCCGCCAGTGCCAGCAGTCCGGCCTTAAGCAACGAAGTCCCGGGGATAGCCAGCGGCAGATAGATCTGCCCGAATACAATCGCCGTGAGCGCCGATGCCACCGCGCCTTCCCACGACTTGCCCGGGCTGATGGCCGGCGCCAGTTTGTGACGGCCGAACTGTCGCCCCGCGTAGTACGCCCCGGTATCGCCGATCCAGTTCACCATCAGCGCGAACATCAGCCAGTATCGCCCCGCCGTCAGATGGCGCAGCGCAGGCAGGTCGACGTCGCGTAACAGGATTGCCGTCTTCCACGCACCGAAAATATAAAGGATGCCGAGCAGCAGAGCGCCCGACCTTGCCGCCGCTTTTTCAGGATCGGCTGCAGCCAGGGGCAGGCACATGCATGCCAGCACGGTCAAAGAAACCACGACGGTGATTTGTTCCGGCGGGGCAATCAGCAGCAACAAACCCGCTGCGAACCCTACCAGAGGCCGCGATTCCGTCATCCGCGCGTACTCGCGAAAACACAGGCAGGCGAATAACGCGACTACCGCGAGGAAAATCGAGCGGGGAGCGAAGAGGGCGGCATAAACGCCGATCGGAACCAGTAATAACGCAGTGAGAACGCGCTTCATTGCGAGGAGACGGCGATCTCCTCCGCTTCAAACTCGTCTCTCCTGACAGCCGGCCTGGTATCCGCTTCGGCAGGCGCCGTGAGTCCGCCAAAGCGCCGCTCGCGCCGCTGAAAATCGAGCACTGCCCGCAGCAGTTCCTCGCGATTGAAATCGGGCCAGAGCGTTTCCGTCACATAGAGTTCGGCGTAGGCAATCTGCCACAACAGAAAATTGCTTACGCGCATTTCGCCGGAAGTGCGAATCAGCAGATCCGGCTCGGGCAGGCCGGCCGTGTAGAGGCGCCGCGAAATCATCTCTTCGTCGATCACAAGGCCGGAAAGCCGTCCCTCGATGCGAGCCTCGTCGAGGACCGCGTTCACCGCGTCCACCAGTTCATTACGGGCGCTGTAATTGATGGCCAGGTTGAGGCGCATCCCCTGGTTGCGGGCCGTCGCCTGTTCGGCCGCGCGCAATTCCTCAAATACCCGCGAGGGCAGGGCTTCTACTCGCCCACTCGATTGCAGGCGAATGTCGTTGCGCTGCAAGTCTTCGAGCTCATGCCGGAGGTAATAGCGCAGAAGACGCCACAACATATCGACTTCCGTGCGGGGCCGTTTCCAGTTTTCCGCCGAGAACGCGTAGAGGGTGAGCGCTTTTACGCCGAGACGCGAACAATCCTCAACTACGGTGCGCACTCTGGCCACGCCCGCTTTATGCCCGGCAATGCGCGGCAAGCCCCGGCGCTTCGCCCAACGGCCGTTGCCGTCCATGATGATGGCGATGTGCGCGGGAATCTTTTCGGAATCGAGAGCCTGCGCCAACTCGCGTTCCCTGGCATCCGGATCGAGCGCTTCGAGGAACTTCATGAGCCTTCAAACCATCGTACACCGTGGCGCAAAGCTCTGGCGAATGCAAAGCGGGACATGCGACGACAGTCGCGTTCTTTCAGGTCCGCGTCTCCATGCTCCCGATCGTCTATCCTACAAGATTGGTTCCCCCCACCTGGCTGAAGCGATGGAGCCTGTGGCTGGCCTGCGCGTCGGCTATATCGATTCTGCTGTCGATCGCCGTGTCCCAGGCCCTGCTGGCATTGGCTCTGGGTACGCTGCTGCTCTCCGGCCTGCCGCTCCGCTGGCCTCGCCTCGCCATTCCTCTGGGATTGTTTCTGGTCTGGACCTTAGTAGCGTTAGCCTGCTCGCCCGACCCCGCCTACGGCACCGCGCAGGTGCGGAAAATGATCGTCTTCTTCATGTTGCTGGTGGTCTTCTCGACGGTCCGCGATATGACCGAGGCGAAATGGCTGGCTTTCGCGTGGATGGGTGTCGGCACGGCGACCGCCGCACGGGGAGTCTTCCAGTTCATGCGCGATGTGGCCGGCGCGCACGCCGCGAACAAGGATTTCTATCACTTCTACATCGCCGACCGCATCCGCGGCTTCATGAGCCACTGGATGACGTTCTCGGGCCAGGAGCTCTACGTCCTGCTCCTCCTCATGGCGTTTCTGCTGTTCGCTCCCGATGTTAAGAAGCGCCTCTGGCTGTGGCTGCCCTGCGCGTCCATCGTTGGGCTTGCGCTTATCCTCAGCGAGACCCGGTCCATCTGGGGGGCGGCCGTTGTGGCCGGCTTCTACCTGCTTTGGTGCTGGAAGAAATGGGCCGCGCTCGCCATGCCCGTCGTGCTGGCGCTCGGCTTGCTTGTGGCGCCCGCAGCCATTCAGGAACGCGCCCGCTCCATTTTTCACCCGCAGGGTCAAACCGATTCCAACCAGCATCGTCTCATCTGCCGGCGCACCGGATACCGGATGATCGAGGCGCATCCATTGGTGGGCGTGGGGCCCGATGAGATCCAGAAGCAGGAGGTCTTCGATGCCTATCTGCCGCGGGATGTCAAAAAGCCATTGCCCGATGGTTATTACGGCCACCTGCACAATATCTATATTCAATACGCGGCGGAGCGGGGCGTTCCGGCGGCATTATTCATCACCGGCGCTCTTATGATGGCGCTGTGGGATTTCCTGCGCGCACTCCACCGCCTGCCCCTGGGGCGCTCCGACCGGCGCTTCTTCCTCCACGCGGCCGTCGCCTGCATTATCGGAACCATGGTGAGCGGCTGGTGGGAATATAACCTCAACGACACCGAAGTGCTTACTATGTTTCTGGCCATCATGTGTCTGGGCTACCTCGCCGCCGAAAATAAAGCCATAGCCTGATATCCTGACCCTGATGAGAACGGGTGTATTTACCGCACTGCTGGCGCAAATGCCGCTCGAAGACGTCCTGAAGAAGCTGACCAGCCTCGGTGTCCACACGGTGGAACTGGGCACGGGCAATTATCCGGGCGATCCGCACTGCAAATTATCTTTGCTCGAAAACAAGACCGCGCTGAAGGAATTCAAACAGAAGCTCGACGACCACGGCGTCTCCATCAGCGCGCTCAGCTGTCACGGCAACCCGCTTCATCCCGATGCGGCCGTCGCCAAACAAAATCAGGAAGTGAACCGCAAGACGATTCAGCTGGCGGAGAAACTGGGCGTGCCGGTGGTAGTGGATTTCTCCGGCTGCCCGGGCGACCACGAAGGCGCGAAGTATCCCAACTGGGTCACCTGCCCCTGGCCGCCTGAATATCTGGACATCCTCGCCTGGCAGTGGGATAAAAAAGTGACGCCGTTCTGGACTAAACGCGCAAAATTCGCCGCCGACCATGGCGTGAAGATCGCCATCGAGATGCATCCGGGGTTCGTCGTATACAGCCCGGAAACCATGCTCCGGCTGCGCGCTATTGCCGGACCCTCCATCGGCTGCAACTACGACCCCAGCCACATGTTCTGGCAGGGTATCGACCCTGTCGCCGCCATACGCCTGCTGGGCGACGCCATCTTCCACGTGCATGGCAAAGATACGCAGATCTACGACCGCAATCTGCCTCTGACCGGCGTTCTCGACACCAAAAAATACACCGACGAACGCGATCGGGCGTGGATCTTCCGCACCATTGGCTATGGCCACGGCGCCGAATGGTGGGGTGAATTCATCTCCACGCTGCGCATGTACGGCTACGATTACGTGATTTCGGTGGAGCATGAAGACAGCCTTCTTTCGCCCGAAGAGGGGCTGACCAAGGCCATCCGGTTCCTCGATGCGATCATGATTAAAGAGAAGGCGGAGACCGCATGGTGGGTTTAAGAATCAAACGAATTGCTGTTGTTTACCTAATCCTGATGCTGGCCGCATTGGCGTTCGGTCAGAAGAAAGATAAGGCGCCGGCGGAAAGAACGCTCTCCGGGATCATAACCGCCGTGGACGGGACGCCGGCAGCGGGCGCCGTCGTTCAATTGAAGAACCTGAAGACGCTGCAGATCCGCTCCTACATCGCGCGGGAAAAAGGCGATTATCATTTCAACGGCCTGGGCACGGACGTCGATTATGAGGTCAAGGCCGAATTCAACGGCCACACCAGTAATACACGAACGCTGAGTACTTTCGATAGCCACCCCGATGCCGTTATTAACCTGCAACTGAAGTAGTGGTGCCTGCACCAGCGTCTTCAACGGAGTGGACGTTTGTTAAACTCCGAACAAACACATGCTTCCCGATATTAAGCTGGCGATCCGGCTGCAAATTCTCGACGATCGGGCCGCCGTGCTCGCGAAAGAGATTGCGGCCTTACCCAAACACATCGCCGAGGTGGAGAAAAAACTGGAGAGCCATCAGCGCCGTCTCGATGCCGATCGCGCCGCGCTGGCCGCCAATCAGAAAGAGCGCAAGAAGCTGGAGATCGACATCCAGGCCCAGGATCCGAAGATCACCAAGCTGAAGAATCAGATGCTGGAGGCGAAGAACAACGAGCAGTACAAGGCCTTTCAGCACGAGATCGATTTCTGCCAGCAGGAGATTCGCCGCTTCGAAGATCGCATTCTCGAATTGATGACGGAATCGGAACCGCTGGAGAAAAATGTGAAGGCGGCCGAAGCGGCATTGGCCGTGGAGAAGCGGCAGATCGATGCCGAGAAGAAGCAGGCGCAGGAGCGCACGGCGGTGGATCAGAAGGAAATCGATTCGCTCAAAGCGGAGCGCGCCGGAATCCTTGCCGAGATGACGCCTAAGGTTGCCGCGGAATATGAGCGCATTCGCAAGGGCCGGGCAGGTGTGGCGATCGCTGAGGCGCTGAACGGCCGCTGCTCGAAGTGCAACATCACGCTGCGCCCGCAGTTTCTGCAGGAACTCCGGCGCGGCGATTCCATCATGGTCTGCGAAAGCTGCAAGCGCATGCTTTACATCAATCCGCCCGAAAGCTTTGAAGATCTGGTTCCGCAATCGGCGCGGCAGAGCACCGAGTAGCCGGCCTGTACTTATTCGAACTGAATCTGGGCGATGACCAGGGACGGCAGCGCCTGGTTCCAGGTGTCCGGAATATTGTCGAAGGGCAGCCGGAAAGGTTTGGTCTGTCCCGGCGCCAGCGCTCCCGAACGGCCGCCCACCACCAGCGCCGGTTCCCGCGCTATCACCTCTCCGGCGTAATCGCGAAACACACAGTTGACTTCGACCACTTTCAGGTTCCGCGTGCCATTGTTCTTAATGTCGCCGAGGATCTCCACGAGCCGCGCCTGCACGTAGCTTTCGGCGGCCTGCATATGCACGTTCGAAAGTTCCAGATTGCCCAGATACTGCTTCGCTTCCGCAGTGAGAACGGGGCGGGGAGGTGGGGCAGGCTTAGGTCCGAAAGTGAGCCAGCCGAACCCACCCACGATCAGAACTCCGGCCAGCGCGACTACAATGCTGGCGGGCGAAATCTTAACGTCCGGCAACAGTCATCTCTCCGATCATGATGGTCGGCGCGGAGACGGAACCGCGGAACTCCAGATCGCTGCCGATCTCCGCGACGTTATTCAGCATCTCCTGCAAAGTGCTCGCGATGGTCACCTCCGATACCGGGAATGCCATTTCGCCGTCGCGCACCCACAGGCCCACGGCACCGCGCGAATAATCGCCGGTCACTATATTGACACCGCTGCCGATCAGTTCGGTCACATAAAAACCGTTGCGCACGCCGCGAATCATCTCTTCCGGAGACTTATCGCCGGCTTCGAGAAAGAAATTCCCGTGGCCGATGCCGGCGTTGCCCGTAATCCCTCGCGAGGCATTGCCGGTGGTTTTCATGCCCAGTTTGCGAGCCGTGTAGGTGTTCAGCAGGTAGCTCTTGAGGACGCCCTTTTCGATCACCGGCGTGCGCCGCGTGGGAACGCCTTCGTCGTCGAAAGGCTGCGAACCGAACAGATGCGGAATAGTGCCGTCGTCGATCAGAGTGATTCTTTCGTCGGCGATCTTCTCGCCCAGTTTACCGGCCAGAAAAGAAGCCTGACGATAAATAGATCGCCCTTCCACGGCTTCGAAAAGATTGCCCAGCAGCGTGCGCGCCACGCGCGGCTCGAAGATCACCGGGACGCGCTGCGTCTCTACCTTTACCGCGCCCAGACGCCGTATGGCGCGCTCGGCTGCGATGCGTCCCACGGATTCGGGATCTTCCAGACCGGCGAAATCCCTGGCCATGGTGAACCAGTAATCCCGCTCCATAGCGCCGTTCTGGATGGCTACGGGCACCGCGGAAATCGAACAGTAGGTTGAGCGGTAAGCGCCGATGAAGCCGCGCGAATTGGCAAAGACACGGCCGCCGATATTCGAATCGAACGAGCCGCCTTCGGAGTTGGTAATGCGGGGATCGAAAGCCAGCGCGGCAGCTTCGGCGCGTTTGGCGGAATCGATTTTCAACTCGGCGGGAAGCCCGGCAACGTCTTCGGAAAAAAGCCGCAGATCACCCTTGATAGAGCCCAGTTCATCGGCATCGGGCAAGCCCGCCTGAGGATCCTCCGTAGTCACCGCGGCCAGATCGATAGCCGACCGCACCATATGCCGGATGCCTTCGGGTGTCAGATCCGAGGTGTAGGAAGAACCCATGCGCCGGCCGATCAATACGCGTAATCCCGCGCCGCGCGAACCGGCTTCCTTCAGAGTTTCGACCTCGCCCATGCGCACGGAAGCGGAAAATTCATCGCCCTCGGAGATGGTGCACTCGGCATCCCCCGCGCCCTCATCGAGCGCTTGTTTGATCGCGGCTTGGGCAATTTCAGGCAGACTGTCGTAGTCAAGCCGAACGGGCGTCAAGCCGTCCCCCCGACGGTCATGCGATCGATGCGCACGGTAGGAATCCCGACGCCTACCGGAACGCTCTGGCCTTCCTTGCCACAGATGCCGATGCCTTCGTCGAGCTTCAGGTCGTTACCGACCATGCTCACGTATTTCATGGCCTCCGGGCCATTGCCGATCAGCGTGGCGTTGCGCACGGGGCGCGTCAGCTTGCCGTCTTCGATCAGATAACTCTCGGAGGCCGAGAAGACGAAATTGCCGCTGGTGATGTCGACCTGGCCGCCGGCGAAATTGGCGCAGTAGAGTCCGCGCGGCACGGAGCGGATAATGTCCGCCGGGTCGCTTTCACCGGCCATCATAAATGTATTGGTCATGCGGGGCATGGGGATGTGTTCATAGCTTTCGCGGCGTCCGCTGCCAGTGGGTTTGGCGCCGAGGATGCGGCTGGAAAGATTATCCTGCAGATACCCGCGCAGCACGCCGTTTTCGATCAGCACGTTGCGCTGCGTCTCATTTCCTTCGTCGTCTACATTGAGCGAACCGCGGCGGCCCCCGATGGTGCCGTCGTCGACTACAGTGCAGAGCGGACTCGCTACCTGCTGGCCGATGCGGCCGCTGAACGCCGATACGCCTTTGCGATTGAAGTCGGCTTCGAGGCCGTGGCCCACTGCTTCATGCAGCAGCACGCCTGGCCAGCCGGGACCCAGCACAACGATCTGTTCGCCGGCGGGCGCTTCCACCGCGTCGAGCTGCACAAGGGCCTGACGAGCGGCCTCTTTGGCGAAGTATTCGGGGGTGCGTTCATTCTGAAACCAGCTGAGTTCGTAGCGTCCGCCGCCGCCTGAATGCCCTTGCTGCGGAACGCCGTTGCCATCCCTCGCCAGGGTGAAAACGCTCATGCGGGCGAGCGGTTGGCGATCAAAGTTGAGGACTCCGTCGCTGGTGGCGACGAGGACCTCGCGCAGATTGTCTGCGTAAGTTACCTGTACCTGAAAGATGCGGGGATCGTAAGCGCGCGCGGCGCGATCCGCACGTTGCGCCAGTTCGACGCGTTCCCGGAAGGCCGTCTCGCTGGGCGCGGTCAGGACTGGATACAGATTGCGCTTCACTCCCTCATGCAGCGAGGTCTTTTCCACCTTGGCGGGGCCGGAAGCGATCAGGGCCGCCACCTGCGCGGCATGTTTGATCTTTTCGGGGCTCAGGTCGTCGGAATAGGCATAGCCGGTGCGCTCGCCCGCAATGACACGGACGCCGACGCCCACTGAAACTCCCTGCGTGGCGCTTTTTACAATCGACTCATCGATGCTGATGGAGCTGGTCGCCAGGTATTCAAAGTAAAGATCGGCGTAGTCGCCCCCGCGCGACAACGCATCCTCGAGATAGTTCTCGAGGTCTCGCCGCGCGATGCCGAACTTAGCGGCGAAAAACGAATCGTTAAAACTCATAACTACTTTTCACTGTAGCAAGTTGGGGTGAGAGAATAGCGTTTTGAATCCCTTTTCGCTCGAAGGTAAGACCGCGCTGGTGACGGGCGCCAGCCGCGGCATCGGTCTGGCTATCGCCCGCAGCATGCATCAGGCGGGGGCCAAAATGATTCTGGCGGCCCGCTCGAAGGACAAGCTGGATGAACTGGCGCGGGAGATGAATGGGCGAGCTATCGAGCTCGACATGATGGAATCCGCGTCGATCCGGCGCGCCGCGGAGGAAGCGTTCGAAGCCGGCGGCGTGGACATACTGGCGAATGTGGCTGGTATGAATATCCGGCGGCGCTTTGAATCGTACACGCGCGAGCAGTACGACCGTATTATGCAGACTAACCTGCATGGGCTGGCGGAGTTCACCCAGTTAGTGGGCGCGCGCATGATCGAGCGCGGCCGGGGCGGCAAGATTATTAATATCGGCAGCTTCACGACATTCGTTGGCCTGCCGTATGTGTCGGTATATTCGATGACCAAAGGCGCGGTAGGGCAACTGACGAAGGCGCTCGCGGCCGAGTGGGCGCCTTACAACATTCAGGTGAACTGTATTGCGCCGGGATTTATTCTTACCGATCTGAATCGCGATATGTGGCAATCGGCGGAGATGGATCAATGGCGCAAGGGCGTGCAGGCGATCGACAGGCTCGGCAAGCCGGAAGATCTGGGGCCTGTCGCCGTGTTCCTGGCGAGTCCTGGTGCGGATTACATTACCGGGCAGGTGATAGCGGTCGACGGCGGCGCCACCACGACGGCGAAATGGCCGGTCCCCGCACCCCAAGCTGATGGTTGGGGAACATAGTCACGCTTTGCGCGGCGGTGAATCCGGATCGAAGGCGCGCTGAATCGCCAGACTGACTTGCCGCATGCGCGAACCCGATAGCGGGCGTGGGAGGCGCTCTCCGAGCAACGATTTCCGCAGCGTGGTGATGAAATGGCCCTTGAGCCACGACGGCCCCGGCAGGCCAGTCTCGCCCGGCGCGAATCGCAGGGTAGTGGGACCGTCCGCGCCCAGGCTGCCGAATGGAACGATCAGGGCGGAGTCGGCCCGCTCGCTCAGATTGCGAGAGTCGAGGGGAAACCAGCGCCCATCGCGGTACAGATCTCGCAGCGTCCACGAGCGCGCTAAGGCTGGTCAAAGGCATCTCTTGAGAAGCCGCGCTCAGGGCATTTTCCATGTCGGCCTCTTGCGCGGCGGCGGTGGCAGGCAGGTCCCTGAATTAAGCGACGGTCTGGAGCTCGATCATTGCGCGTTGGTCCAGATGGCGGGTTATTTCCGCGACCTTGTCCACCGCCGCGCCGACACTTTCGGCCTTTCCGGATTTGACCATCTTGTGCAGCCAGACGTAATTATTGGCGTCGATCGTAGTAGAGAGTTTCTTGCGTGGCGGCCCGTCCCCTACTTTAGGAGATAAAGTATCCCCCTGTCTACCCCGCCTCGGTAGTGAGTTATTTCAGCTCGGTCATCATCCCGGGCAGACTCCATTGCATATTCAGGCTGTTCGGCGCCCACTGGTACTCGGCGGTCATGACCTTCGCAATCTCGTCCTGGCTCTTTCCCTGATGAATCAAGCCCGAAACCCTGTTGCGTAATTTCTCGACGTTGTTGCGGTAAGCGATCAAGCCGGCCTTCGTGGTTACGGCGCCATGGCCCGGAATCACGGTATCGAAATCCAGCTTCAAGGTCTCATCGAGCGTCTTCGTCCATTCGATCAGGCTGCCGCCGCCCGCGTAATCGATCAGTGGACTCGTTCCCGCCATCAGATCGCCGGTGTGGAGAGTCCGCAGTGACGGAAAATAAATCACCGCATCGCCATTGGTATGGCCGCGCCCGTAATATCTTGCACGCACTTCTTTGCCACCCAGAAACACGCTCATCTCCTGCGTAAACGCGAGGCGCGCCGGTACGACATCGGCGGCGTTGGGCTGCTTGTGCTCGACGATGTTGTTGCGCGCATTGAGAGTGGAAATAATCTCCACCGTTGGCAAAAACTTCGCGTTGCCGCCGCTGTGATCGGAGTGGTGGTGGGTGCTGAAAATGTATTTGATCGGCTGCGCGGTGACGCTCCTGACCTTCGCCACAATCTGGTCATGGTCCTGATCGAACTTATCGTCGATAAGAATCACGCCTTCGCCGGTGACCAGCACCGCAACATTGCCGCCGTCGCCCTCGATCTCAAAGAGATCGTCCTTCACTTTGTTGAGCGTGAGTTGGGGAGGCGTCTGCGTCTGCGTCCACGCCACCCAGCCAAGCGTCAGGAACGCGGCTCCGATAATGACTCGCGCAACAAAGGTTCGGGACATGGAGGGAGCATACCAGATTTCTCGTTACCTGAGCCAACGCTCGTAGATTTGGTGGCGCTTGGGAGGCAGGCTTCCGAAGCGCCGATGGCGGTTGCGGAACTCGCTCACTGCCTGGCGAAGCGCGAGCCTATCGAAATCGGGCCACATGCATTCGGTGAAAACCAGTTCCGCATAGGCGCATTCCCAGAGCAGAAAATCGCTCAGCCGCTGTTCGCCTCCGCTGCGGATCAGCAGATCGACCGATTGCGGCCTGCCCATCGATTCCTCGAACCATTCGAGCGTTAGCGGCGCGCCGCGGGCCTGTTCACAAGCGCGCAGAATGGCGTCCCGGGCCGAATAATCGATTGCCAAACGCAGATGCAGCCTGGTGCATTGACGCGTCGCTGCCTCGGCGAATTCAATCGCATGGCGAAGCCGCGCTGGAATACGATCGCGCCGCCCGATTACGGACAACCGGACATCGTTGGCCACCAGACGGGGCGTTTCATACTCGAGGTACCACGCGAGCAGTGTCATGAGCGCGCCTACCTCGGCGGGGGGCCGTTTCCAGTTATCCGACGAGAAAGCGTAGGCGGTAAGCGTGCCAATGCCGAAATCCGGCGCCGCTTCCACAATATTGCGCAAAGCTTCGGCGCCGGCGCGATGCCCGGCCGTGCGCGAAAGTCCCTTCTGAGTGGCCCACCGGCCATTGCCATCCATGATGATCGCGACGTGCAATGAACTTTGTATCATAAAGTATTGAGGTAAATTTTTTTAGTGCTGACGAGTCGCCTTGATGAGTGCTTCCATGTGCGTCAGATAAGCATCGAGCGCGGCTCTGCCCTTCTCGCTGAGACGGTATTCCGTGCGCGGCAGACGGCCTTCGAAGCGCTTCTCGCAGACGACGTATCCGGCATCTTCCAATTTGCGGGAGTGGACGCTCAGGTTGCCATCGGTGGTGGAGAGGATTTTCTTGAGTTCGGTGAACGTGAGGCTCTCATTGACGGAGAGCGCGCTGACGATGCCGAGGCGCAGCCGTTCGTGAATGACGCGGTCCAGCGCTCGCGCGCCCGCGCCCGCCGAAACCACCTGAGGGGCGCTGGGATTCTCGCCGGCCGTGTGCTCCGCCTTTAGCGCCGTGTTTTGTTTAGCCACCGTAGTTCCTCATAATTACAAAACCAAAGATTATGTGCAGACCGCCGAATCCGGCAGCCATCAAAGGATCGGCCCAGGACGCCGGAGCCAGCGCTGCGACCGCGCCCACCGCGAGAAACGACATACCCATCATGGGTACCACGCGCACCGAAAACGCGCCGCCGCACGAAACGGCCACTCCGTATAAGAGCAACCACACGCCTGGAATCAAACGCAACTCGCCGGCCCGGTACAGCACAAAACTTAGAAGAGCCCCCACAAAGACGGCCGGCACCATGGCCAGTACGAAGCGGCGAAAAGGCCGGGAAAGCAGCGGCGTGCTGTTACGCATGGCTTTGCGATAGGAAAACGCGATACCGATGGCCAGCGCCAGCAAGGCCTCGCCACTCCAAATGGCCAGCCAGGCGCGCGGGCTCTTGCTCAGATGGGCTGCGAAAGCTGCAAACAACGCCGTCGCTCCCATCAGCATGCCGCCAACTCCAGGGACGGCCGTGAACGAGCCGGCACTCTCCATGGCGTTACGGATGAAGCGCAGATTATCCATCGCCTGGGTGTGCAGACCCACCGGTTCCGCACGCGCTGGACGAATTGGTCTGACAACCGCCATAAAAAGATTATAGAGCGGCGTGGAGAACTTTGCAATGTAAAGTTATAAATGTACGTACCAGTACATAATTTCGATATTTGTGGCATAATTCGTATTTATGCATTCAAAAAGTCGTGTCGCGATCATCGGCTTACTAATGCTGCGGGCGGGCAGCGCAACGTCGGTTCCGCAACTTTCATTCGAACAGCTGACGGATACCTCGGATCTGATTGCCACGGGTTCGGTGACCCAATCCTGGACGGCATGGGATGCAGAACACAAATACATCTGGACCCATTACCAACTTTCGGTGTCATCGGTTAAAAAGGGCGCGGCGGGAAGCTCCGTGGAATTCGCCGAGCCGGGTGGCGCGGTCGACGGCGTCGGAATGGCCATTGCGGGCTCGGTATCGTATCGAACAGGCGAGAACGTCCTGATTTTTCTGCAGCGCATGCCTAACGGGTATCTGCGGACCACGGGCTGGGGACAAGGAAAATATTCGATCGACGGCGCCGGCCGGCTGCGTGCCGCTGCGTCGTTGCGCGGTCTGGAAATCGTCGACGGCAAATCGGCTGCTGCCGCTCCCGTGCGCAGCCTCGATGGCATGACGGTAACGGAGGCCAGTCAGCGGATCGCCGATCGAGTGCGCGCTGCCCAATCCACGGAAAGGGGACAATGACGAAGTCTGCCGTATTAGCGCGGGCGATTGCCCTTGTTGTGCCGATGACACTGTGGATGGACCCGGCGGCGTTTGGATACATCCGTCAGTCCTTCGTCGATGCAAAGGGCGTCGTCGTGCCTGTGCAGCGCATCGACAATACGGGCATCCAGTTCTATCTGAACAATCTGATCGTACCGGGCGTCCAGAGCAGTGCCAGCGGATCTGCCGTAACGGTTATTTCCCCGGGCAGCGATCCCGTTTCCGCCGTAACCGCTGCGGCGGCTACCTGGAACGCCGTGGCGACGGCCAACGTGCATTTTCTTCCGGTGCTTTCGACTGCCAGGGTCATCGACCCGATGGACTTCCAGATGACTATCGCGATCGGGAGCACGGCTTCCGACCTGAGCGCCCTCGGTGGCGCCGTAGCCATCACGCTCGATTCGTACGTGACGGGCGCTGGTGTGTTAAACGGCGTAAACTACGCCGAGGGTAACATTTACGATTCCGACATTGTGCTCAATCCAGCGGTCAAATTTTCCACGGACGGCTCGACCTCTACGGACCTGCAGGCCGTGATGACGCACGAATTCGGACATTCGCTCAGCGCGAACCACAGCGGTCTGCTCGGGGCCACGATGTTTCAGTACGCCTCACTCAATGAACGCTATCTGTCGGTTGACGATGTCAGTTTGATTACCTCGGCGTATCCGGCTTCCACGGCCAGCCTGGGGACGATCACCGGCAAAGTTCTCGCGAGCGACGGCAGCGCCGTGCAGAATGGGCTGGTTACGATGATCGATACTGCGGGCGGGAATGTGGTGGGCTCGCTGACGGGTACGGATGGAAGCTATACGGTGCAGGCCCCTGCGGCCTCGTACATGATTTACGTGGAGCCGATGGCTGCCGGAAGTATCGTGCAGCCGGCTAACCTCTATTTCCCGGCATCGACCGTGGTCACCACCAATTTCCAGACCACCGCGCTCGGCGGATTCAGTGCGCCTACGCAGCTCACCGTGGGCGCAGGCAAGACTACGACAGTCCCGAATCTGACCGTAACGGCCGGAACCAGCGCCTTGCAGCAGCCCTATATCGGCGTTGGCAAAGCAGGTGGCTCGGGCAGCATTGGTACCGTAGCTTCCCTCGCGGAGGTGGCGCCTTCGGGACAATCGATCGATATCGCTCTGATTGGCGGTGGCATCGATGGGACGGTTGCGATTCAGGCGCTGGGTCAGGGCGTCTCGGTGCAGCCGGGCTCGGTGAGGGTCGACAGTAGTGTGAGTTTCGGTGGAATCCTCACCGGCATGCCGTTGGTTCGCGTAACGCTGAACCTGACATCGCGGCAGACCTCCACCCTGGCCAGCCTGATCATTACCAAGGGGCAGAGCACGATTGCTCTTTCGGGCGTGGCGGTGATTGTGCCTCCCACCCCGGTGATCTCGAGCGTCAATGACGCCGAGAGCGCCCGCACCAGCATCGTGCCCGGCGAGTGGGTCGCCATCTATGGTTCGAATCTGGCCAACTCTTATTATGTGTGGGCAGGCACGGATTTTGTTAGTGGGAATCTCCTGCCGGTTCGCATCAACGGCGTAAGCGTTCAGTTCAATGGAACTCCGGCCGCGGTGTACTTTACCCTGGGGACTCAGATCAACGCCCAGGCGCCCTCCGGGCTCAGCGGCAACGTCAACGTTACCGTCAGCAACAACGGATCGTACAGCGCGCCTTTTGCTGCTACCGCGGTCCCCGTCGCGCCGTCACTGTTCAACTACCCGGCAGGCTCAAACTTCTATCCCGCCGCGGTGCATCTAAGTGGAACTATTGTAGGAGACCCGTCAGCGCTTGCCGGGACGACGAAGGCTCTGCCGGGCGAGACCATCGTTTTCTTTGTCAATGGTCTGGCATCGTCTTCGGGTGGCAGCATCGTTAGTGCGGCGGTGCCCTATACGAATCCCGTCACCCTGACCATCGGAACGGCGACAGCGACCCCCAGCTACGCGGGCCTCGTGGCTGCCGGCGAGTATCAGCTGAACGTTACCATTCCAACCACCCTGGCGCCGGGTAATTATCCGATCACCGTCTCGACTCAGGGCCAGACCTCGCCATCGGGCATCATCCTGCCTGTCGGCCCGTAATCGTTATCATAGACAGCGTATTGCCGTTTCTAAAAATCATCCTGCCGCTGGCGGTGTGCTGGAGTATGGCGGGCCAGGAGATCAGGATCTACTCTGAGTTCCAGCGCTTCGATCCGCGCGGCCGCGTGGTCGCTCCGGACCGTGAGCCGCGCCCTCGCGAGATCCTCTCCCCCGCCGTGCCGCGCAACGGCCATTTATCCGTTCAGGTGGTGGTGACGGCGCCCTCCGGCACCAACTACTTTCTCTACGCGGGGTCGAATCCGGCGGATACCGTGCGCATGACCGTCTATCGCGAACACTTCGTTCCCTGCGGCGACGATTACTGCCCGGACTGGCTCACGCCGCAGCCGTCGCCTTCGTTCGGCGCCATTCCGGAATCGCTGCGCGACATGCCGGATCAGACTACGCGCTGCTATCTTCTCGACATCTGGGTGCCACCGGATGTGCCTCCACGGCGAATCCGTATCGAGGCGCTGCTCAAGGTCGGGGTCTGGGTGGTGGCGCCCATGGAGGTCCGTGTGATCGCGCCCACGGTGCCCGATACGCTGTCGATGCCGGTCCATCAAGACGTCGCGCCCGTCGATGCGCCATCGAGTGCGACGGCGCAGACGCAGCTGCTGCGCTATCTCAACGGCCTGCCGCCCGAGGCGCCCCCCGGCCTGCTGACGGCGCGGGATGTGATTCAGCGCAATGCCGCCGAGGATATGTGGCTCGCCGAGTCGCTCGATATGCGGGTTCCCGAGATAATTCAGCTGGCTTGGGCGCCGTTCGTGTTTCCGGAGCTCGGCGCCGAGTGGTATCTGCGCGTCCGCGATTTCATCTATCGTTTTTCAGGAGACAAGTGAGCACCTATACAATCGACGAACAAATCAACTACCTCAGAAAAGGACTGGCCGAGCTGATCCGCGAGGAGGATCTGCGTCAGCGCCTCATCCTGCGTGCGAGCCAGGGCCGGCCGCTGCGCGTGAAGGCCGGGTTCGATCCCACCGCGCCCGATCTCCATCTGGGCCACACCGTGCTCCTGCGCAAGATGAAGCATTTTCAGGACATGGGGCATCGCGTGATCTTCCTCGTCGGCGATTCGACCGCAATGATCGGCGACCCCACCGGGCGCAATGCCACGCGTCCTCCGCTCACGCGGGAAGAGATCGAGGCCAACACCGAGACTTACAAGACGCAGGTGTTTAAGATTCTCGATCCGGAGAAAACGGAGGTCCGGTACAACAGCGAATGGCTGGGCAAGATGCGCTACGAAGATATGGTGCGGCTGTGCTCGCGCTATACCGTGGCAAGGCTGCTTGAGAGAGACGATTTCGCCAAACGTTACGCGGGCGGCGTGGCGATCTCTATGCACGAACTACTGTATCCACTGGCCCAGGGCTTCGATTCAGTCGCACTCGAATGCGATGTGGAGATGGGCGGCACGGACCAGAAGTTCAATCTGCTGGTGGGTCGCGAGTTGCAGAAAGACTACGGCCAGCCCTCGCAGATTGTGGCTACCACGCCGCTTCTCGAAGGTCTGGACGGCGAGAAGAAGATGTCGAAATCGCTGGGCAACTACATCGGGATCACCGAAGCGCCTGAGGTGATGTTCCGCAAGGTGATGCAGATCGGCGACGGCCTGATGTTCTGCTATTACGAATTGCTGACCGACACCAGCATGAGCGAAATTGCGGCGCTGCAGGAAAGAATCGCGCGCGGCGAACTACATCCCATGACCGCCAAGATCGAACTGGGGAAGTTGATTGTGGCCGACTTCCATTCCGCCGCGGAAGCGGGCCACGCGGCCGAAGAGTTCAACCGGGTGGTGCGCCAAAAGGAAGTGCCGTCTGATATCCAGACCGTGCCCGTGCCGGACGGGGTGCTGGGACCGGCCGGCGTCCATGTCGACAAGCTGGTGGCGCGCGTCGGGCTGGCCGAATCGGTCAGCGACGCCCGGCGCAGGCGCGAAGCCGGAGCGGTGGCGATCAACGGGCAGCGCATAACGGATTTAATGTTTTCGATCGCGGGCCTGAGCGAAATGCTCATCCAGGTAGGCAAACAGTGGCGCAGGGTATTGTTCGGTTAGGCTGCGCTATACTGGTGAAGTTGTGATTTACCTTTTGACTATCGTGCACGTCCTCGTGTGCCTGTTCCTGATCATTGTGGTTCTTTTGCAGAGTGGCAAAGCCGCCGACCTGGCCGGAGCGTTTGGGGGCATGGGTTCCCAGACCGCGTTCGGACCGCGCGGCTCGGCAACGCTGTTATCGAAAGCGACGACAATTTCGGCGATTCTGTTCATGTTGACTTCGATATCGCTTTCGATTGTCGCCACGCGGGGATCGGGAGTGAGTTCGATTCCGGATCTGAAGCGGCGTCCCGTGCAGAATTCGGCCCCGGCCCAACCTCAGCCGGCACCGGCAAAAAAGTAATCGCAAGACACGCCCTATACCTGCGGAGGTGGCGGAATTGGCAGACGCACTAGCTTGAGGTACCAAAAACTAGTGCGTCTGATGAAGTGACGAGCGGAAGTGGCGAAATTGGCAGACGCACAGCCTTGAGGTGGCTGCGCCCGCAAGGGCATGGGGGTTCAAGTCCCCCCTTCCGCACCAATGTTCACACCGCGACCCGCGAATTGCGGCTACGCTGCGGGTCCGACTGTAGCGGAAATTGTAGCGGTTTTGAAAGTCCCAGACTCTGCTGCCAAATTTTTGCTTGGAGAAAAGCGGAAAAGGAGGCGGGCTTTCGGCCGCTGCGCAAGTGAGTTGGTTCGGCCTTTCTTCGGAGGAACATACCGGCTCATTTTTTCCCCGGCGCGGCTTTATTCTGTCGTCGTAGTCGCTCCTGATAGCGCAATCCGGAAGTTAAGGCGAAACCGTGACACTGTCCATATGCCCGGATCTGCGAAGCGTCATGAGCATGATATGGATAGCCGGGGATGAGGCGAACAAACGTGTCACGGCCCTCGAACGTCAGTGCCGTCGCCGCCGTCCGGCTGGCACTAAAGAACTGTAATGCACCATCGCAACCCATCGTTTCAGTGACTTACAGGGGTTCTTCGTAGCGAGCGACGTTTTCGGTTCGGGGTCCTTTTCAGGGATTGACACAAGACGGGCCACTGAAAACCACCGGGAGAGCACCGCCGAAAGTAACTCGGGGCATTTAGCTGATCAGGGATACAACATCCTGGTTGCCAGCAGCGGCGCTGAGGCAATTGAGAAAGCACACGAATACCAGGGCGAAATATCCCTTCTTCTGTCGGATTTCCAAATGCCGGTGATGTCAGGCATAGAATTGGCCACAATCCTTACTGAGCAGCGGCCCAAGCTCAAAGTGTTGATGATGTCCGGATTTCCCGGGGGGATGCTGGTGCTCAACGAAGGATGGCATTTTCTGGCTAAGCCCTTCATCGGATCGCAGCTGCGTGCCTTGGTTAAGGGGCTTGTCTTTCCCGACGCGGGCTCTAAATTTCTGGGCACGCGCAAGCAGTGATCTCAAGACCGGCCGATCTTGAAGAGTGCCCCGAACGCCTCCGCCTCATCGTTGAGTATTCGGACGCATCAGCGGCGTACGTGGCGGCAATCGGGTTTCATGGTGCACAGGATAGCCATACGTCGCTACTCGCAGTCCAAGTAACCTGGCGCGCGCTGGAAACCCATGTTGCTTACCACGGATGCGGACCGCTGCTCGCCAAGGGTTGAAAAGTTAAACGGAGGTTATGCGTTTGCGGCCCTTCGCATTTGCATGCTACCGCATCCGTGGGCGAGAACGTGCTCCTCCCAAAGAAGTCTTGTTGACTCGCAAAGGCGTCTTGCTTCCTCCGCATGAAGCAGCCTGAGACCAAACTCTCTCGCACCAACGATGCGGGCAAGTTCGTCCATACCAGTGCAGAGGGCTTGCACAGACCGGCTGTAATTATTCCATAACCGTTCCCGCTCTTCGCAACGCAACCCTCTATCGTAGCAGCGGTCCCGCCGGTAACGTAACAAACCGCTGGCCTGAATCGTACATTAAGTGGAGCGGGAAGGGGGATGCTACCGCATCCGCCATACACGCTGAAGCCAGCTCAGGGGATGATCTCGCACATTCGGGTCCGCGTCAGGATCGCTGAATACGTCAGTTGTTTCGAGGCCGACGCGAAATTCATTGTCCCCCTTTTTGAGGCAATATCGGACCTCGCCCGCAATCAACATCGTCGCAGTCTCTACACAGACCATACTTGCGATTTCCAATGCTGCGGGGACCCGCAGTCCCACCCCAGACCGCGAAATATCTGCAACCGTTCCCGGAAATATCATAGTGGCGGAACCGTCCAAAACGATGACCTTGGCTGGGAGATTAACGGGGAACCTTGATTCACCTCTCTGGTGAGCGGTCTCCCGGTCCAATTCAACGCATATCAGATAGCCTTGGTCTTTCGGCGTGCAGTAGCTCACCTCGCCGGGGAGCGAGATATGGTCGAGCTTGACCACTACCCTGAAACCGGCCAAAACCTGCTGGCTGGTTCGAAGGTAAACCCGTCCGCCGCGAATTTCGAGTACAGTGCAGGGAATCTCCACATCTGATCCAGCAAGATTTAACGACATTCGAACATCGGACAAAGTCCACCCAGGGTGCCTGTCGTTCATCTTTTCTTAATGTACGATATCTGGTCGGACCAAACCAACGGAAAACACGATTTGTGAAGAAAACGGAAACAAATTAGTCGATTTTATATAAAACAAGACGGCCCGAAGGTCGGGCCGTCCGAAACCGGAACGCGAGAGAGGTTAGAAAAAAACGCTCGGCTTCTTCGACACACCAAAAGCGAGTGGGTACATTTGAATTTATCATGTACCGCGTGGAAGCTGTTGTGGAAGTGGCGACGGCGTGGCCGGTACCCTGGGCAGCCACGTAGCGGACGCCTACCGTAAGGCGCATGAGGCGTGCCAGATGGACAGCGACCACGTACCGAGGGCCAGAGCGCCGTCCAGGAAATCGGCCCTGCGTGGCGACAGGGTTAGAATTGGGATTCATGGACACAGAGCAGATATTGCAGGACCTTCTGGAGGCCCTCGAAGTCCATCTCCCCGCGCGTATTCATCTGGTCACATCATACCGCCAATTCGCCTCTTGAAAATGTAGTTCCACGATTTTTCGTGAGAGTCTCCCGGCGGCAGGTCCAGAAAGAATAAATCGACCAACTCCCACCCGTCCGCGCCCAGTTCGTTCATGAGCATGTATGTATCCACCGGGTGTGTTTTCCAGTCATTACTTTCATGTCTCTTCTCCCGCGTTGCTCACAGTCGGGTCGCACCAAGTCGCCTTTCGTCTGCGCTGTCACGACTCAATCGTGTCAAATTGCGGTACGCTCGAAAACGTGAGCAACCGCTAGCTCACGGTAAGCAAATCCAAGCTGGAATAGTGCCTGGATGTGCCGACTTCAAAAAGCCGGCTTTGCTTCTCTGTCATCAGTTCTTGTGTCCGAGTGTGATGTTCGCGGGATTCGGCGCGCGTGAAAACGTGAGCAGGCCTGAAGCAACAGGGACGTTGGGAATAGAGCGTATAACGGTACCGATCTATCTGCTGTAGTCATGATGCCCTGTTGGATGCTGAAAGAGAGCGGACGGAGTTGTGATTGGCGGAAAGGCCGCTTTCTGGAGACGATTCCAGCCGGAACCCGGGAGTGTAGAGCATGACTCCATCCAGCAACGCGGTAAATCGGGGGTCTTTCCGAATCGTATCGAGGCGCGGATCACAAGCGAGCCACATGAGTTCCGCTTCATGCTCCTCGAATGCCGCGGAAAGGAGACAGATCGCATGATCGCAATCGCCCAGAGCGAGTGCAAGTAAGGCCTGGCGGAATTTGCTAATTTCCGAATATTGAGCGAACAGCCTGTAATCGCTGGCGATCCTTCCAGCCAGGTTCATTTCGCCACAGATCGCGAGGATTTCCGCTACTCCACTCATCATGACAGGCTGAGTGCCCACCCTTTCGAGGAGGTCGTGTGCTATTCGTCCTGCCTCGTCACGCCGATCCAGCGACGTTAGCATAAGAGCGCGATACATCTCGGCCCCGTTAGGCAAACGTCCGTATAATAGCTGCTCGGAAATGTGTGTCAGTCCGTCATCATAGTTTCGAGACACGTATAACAGTCTTGTGTAGATTACCTTCTGTCTGTTCGAAAATGGATCGATGTGCTGAGCTTTTTGCACATAATGCCATGCTTCCCCGAAGCGGCCCAGCGCGGCAAGAAGGACCGCGTACTGCCGATAAGTTCCGCCATGCCCCCCGAGAACAAGAGCCTTGTGAAAACGTGCCTCCGCTTCACGCCACTTCCATGACAGTGCAAGCGCTGATCCCCTGCAAGCGGCAACCTCGGTGAGGTCCGAGGCGAGTTGTGCCGCCCGTTCCGCTGCGTGATTAGCATTCGAAATCGCTGCCGCGGAATCCGCTACCCCGCGCAGTGCCATTTCACAGTAAGACTGAGCTATGCCGCAAAATGCCCTGGCATTAAGGGGATCAATCTCTATCACCTCTTGCCATTTCGCCAACCGTGTGGTCCGGAAACGGATAATTGGGTTCCGGCAGACCGCTGTAAGCGCGGGGCGAAAAACCTCGGCGGGCGCTTTCATCTGCAGCGCTTCAGGCGGCCGTTCGCCGTTGAACTCCTCCAGAAAAGCATAATCGGTAACCGTCAGCGGGTAACAATAGCGTTTATCGGCAAGCTGGAACTCGCCTTTGTAATCGGCGCACCACTGATCGTTGGGTTCAGGCCGTCCGACAACGCAGTGCCCTGCGCGCGGGGGCGGGGGCGCGGCTGACGAGACCGTGGCGGTCCAGCACCGCATGAACTATGCTGGCTGCGGGCACCTTGATGGCGTGCGGCAGACGGCGCAGCAGCCGCTCGCGAATCTTGCGGGGCCATGACGTCGATGGGCGGGTTGTCGATGGTCACGCTCCAATAAGCGGCCAATCGCCGGGTCAGTCGAAGCTGCGCGGGTTTCGTGGGTAGGTTCATATTTGTCGCGGTTTCTGCTGTGATCATCCTGCTCACCTCTGACCTCTGACCGTACGCCGTGAAAATATAATCCTTGGCCGCCACTCTCGTATGGCACGCGAAGCCGCAATTGACAACGCCGGTCGGATCGGGCTTAAACGTGTCCGACGCGGGATTATAGTCAAACGCGGCGTTGCCCGTCCTTATTGTGTCCGGAAATTTGTTGCTGTCCTTTCTCGATGAAGAAAACGTCTTGTAATGTGTCCGGCACCCTCACTGAAAAAGGAGCTTCCATGTTCTTTTTCGGTTTCCATTCGATTTTTGCAATACTCGAGCCGTCGGGAAAGAGCTTCCCGTTGCCGGGAACACCCGCGCGGTAGGCTGCGATCATCGTCGGATTGGCTACCATCACCTTCAGCAGCTCTTCAGTCTGACTGACGGCGACAACTTGCCAGTTCTCATACCCTCTGAAATCGTAGAATGCGAGCCCGTTCGGTACGCGCAGTGTGTACTTGTCCTGCCATGCGAGTCTGCGGTCCGACGCAGGAAGCGGGCGAAGCTTCTAGTGAGCGGCATGCGTCGTAAGCACGATCTTCCCTCTCTTGTGCGGTGCGCCTGCCAGCATTTCGTGCGCCCTCCGAGCTTCTTCGAGCGGGAGCACGCTGCCCACCGCCGCGGTCAGCTTTCGGTTATCGAACAATCTCGCGACTGTGCCCAGCCGCGTCGCGGTGACATCTACCAAAAAGAAGGCGGCACGAAAACCCGCAGTCTGTGGCGGCGGCGAAACAACCGACACGAGGATGCCGCCTGGCTTTAAAACACGCAATGAACGATTTTGCGTCTCTCCTCCGACCGTGTCCAATACCGCATCGACGGGAGGCACAGCATCTTCGAACTTTGTGGTCTTGTAGTTCACGACTGTGTCGGCCCCGAGGCCGCGAACGTAGTCGACGTCGGCAGGCCCGGCGGTTGCGAAAACCTGCAGTTCGGCTTGTTTCGCCAGTTGCACCGCATACGCGCCAACATTTCCAGCCGCTCCGTGGATCAGTACCGCCTGGCCTGCCTTCATCTGCGCATGGTCGAACAACATCTGATACGCCGTCACTGCCACCACCGGCACGGACGCCGCTTCGACAAAGCTCAGTGACGTCGGCCTCGCGGATACCATGTGTGCCGACGCCACCGCGTACTCGGCATAACCGCCACAGAATTGTTTGTTTGTAACGCCGAAAACCTCGTCACCCGGCTTGAACTGAATTACTCCCGTTCCCACGGAGTCGACGATCCCCGCCAAATCCGATCCGAGAATGATCGGAAGGGACGGTTGCACAACGCTCTTTCCCTCCCGAAGGAGCGCGTCCCATGGGCCAACTCCGGCAGCCGCGACCCGTACCACCAACTCGCCTTCTTTGGGCTGCGCACATGGTATGTCGTCGATCACAATCGCGTTCGGCGGACCAAAGTAATGGATCCTTCCAGCTTTCATTCTTCCTCCTGAAGACGACCGGGCTCAGGTTATGACTGGGGGAATCCGAACATCAACCACGACTGATTGGCTACCCAATGCGGGTACAGGTCAGTCATCTTATCGAACAGCTCCTGCTCGGATGTCGCCGTTTTTTGCACCCGATCGAAGTCCCGCAGGTAACGCTTCATGTCCTCGATCGTCGAGGGAGAGTCGGGCGCGCCAGGCTTCTTGTGACCGGCGACCACGATCGCCGGGTTCAGCGCTGCTAACCGGTCCAGCGCTGCGATCCAATTATTTCGGCTCTCGGGGGTGGTGTCGCCGACGTACATGCGGCATTGGTTATAGACAACGTCGCCGGCGACGATCAGGCCGATCGATGGAACGTATAGAGAGGTCGAATCGGGACTATCGGTGCGGCCCTGCTCAATGATGCGCAATTCGTGACCCTCGAGAGTGAACGTGTCCTGCTCATAGGGCTCAGGTGGAACCAGCCTGGTGGCCACTTGCCCAGGAAAGAGCCGGCGGGCCAGGCGCTCCACCGAGGGAGAGAAAGACGACTGCATAGCGTCCACCGTCCTGGGCGTTGCTATCGCCCGAGCGCCGGGGAAACGGTCGAGCAGAACGCTCAGACCGTAGAAGTGGTCGAAATGGGCGTGCGTTATGTAGATGGTCTGCAGGTTGCGGTTGTGCAGAGCGACCCAATTCGCCAGAGCCTCGGCCTCGGCCACCGTCCCCATAGCGTCCACCAGCACGGCGTCGTAGTCGCCGAAGATTAAAGTCGACGTGATCGGGTCAAAACCGAGCGCTTCGCCGAAGGGCCTGGGCCGCTCGCCTGCCATAGTCTTTCCCGGGGCCGTAAAGACGTTCACACTAAGCGTGTTCGACGCGACTGGCGCGTTCACGCGGGTCCGCTCTTTCAGTCCATTTGTGTCTACCATTTGGTATTCCTGTCGATAACCCGTTACGGTTCCAAATCCGCATAACATCCCGGATGAGCACTAACCGTATTTGAGTTCGGTGCTCTGCCCGACCTCGATAATGTAACCGTCAGGATCGCGGATGTAGCAACGAATCTCGCCGTACTTGGGTAATGGCGGCGTGATGAACTCAGCTCCTCGACTCTTCCACAACTCGTAGCACGCCTGAATATCCGCAACACGGATATTCATAAAGCCGTTGATGTGATTCGGGTCGGGTACGCTGAGCGTTACCATCGGCTTGTCTGGGGTCGGCCCGCCCCCGACGTTGACAAGGAGCCACGTATTCGCGATCTGAATGTACGCGGGTGCGCCTTCGGTGTTGCCTGTGCTCAGAATGCGACCGCCAAAGACCTTCTCATAGAACCGAGCCGACCGGCCGATGTCGGCGACGGTGAGAAAATGCGCGACACTGAACCCCTCGCGCGGAGGCATCTGGTAGCTCTTCTGTTCGACTTGTACTGCGTCCATTGTTGGCTCCTTTTGTACTGCTTTCATTGACAGCACCTTTCAGGACGATGCTCATTACGGATGCGGTCGGTCCGACCGACTGGATCCATCCGTTTCGCTGGCGATTCGTGGACATATAAGACTATTGGCATATCGCGAACAGGCGGATTGCCAATCCGCCGCAGGTTACCAACCTGCCCCACACGAAGGGAATCGATTCGTGCGGTCGGTTCGCTAGTGCAGCAGCGATTCCCAATTGGCTGGAACTCTCCCAGTCGGTCCGGGTGATGGCGCCGCCGCTTGGTTTCGAAGCCGGATCAATTCCGGCGAGATTAAATCCGCGGTGATCTTTCTTCATTTCAGGGCACAAGCAAGATCTTCCCGACGCCACCCTTCTCTGCGGCTGCCTGAGCGTCGGCCGCTTTACTGAGTGGCAGGGTCTGGCCGATGGGGATTACCAGCTTGCCGTCCCGCACCGCCTCGGCCATGAACTCGAGGGTTTTCCTGTCGAATTTCGAGAAGACATAGACCACCTTTACAGATGGGTACCTCGCGGCATTCTGCGGTACCCCGACAACTGAAGCGAAGACTCCTCCCGGCTTGACTTTGGCGATCAGCTTCTCAGCGGTCCTTCCGCCGACCGCATCCGCCACTGCATCGAGCGGCGGAAGATTCGCAATCGCAGTGTCGTCGTCGGTCGCGACCACCTGATCCGCGCCGAGAGTGCTCGCCTGATCCATCTGCCTCTTTAATACCCCCGCAATCACGCCCGCCCCGCGTTCCTTCGCAGCAAATACGGCCGAACGCCCGACACTCCCTGCGGCACCTGCCACCACGACCGTCTGGTCCGCCTTGACTTCCGTGGCGGAACTGAGTTGGTTGCCAGTCGTGGTCGCCAGCGGCAGCGCTGCCGCACGGATCAAATCGAGCCCTTCGGGGACCTTCGCCAGAATGTTCGAATTTATGACACAAAGTTGTGCGTAGGTATTGTCCGCCATGGCGAACACGCGGTCGCCGACAGAGAAGCCCTCCACACCCGCCCCCATCCGGGCTACGGTGCCGGCGACGTCGACTCCTATTAAGCTCGGGAAGTGCATGGGATAAAAATCCTTCGTTAATCCAGCACGCCGCTTGTAGTCGATCGGATTGACGCTCGCGGCGGCGACCCGCACCAGCACGTCGCCCGGACCCGGCACAGGATCGGGGTAGTTTTCAAACTTCAGTACTTCCGGACCGCCATATTGATAGACAACAATTGCTTTCATATTTTCACCCAGTCGTTAACAAAACTTAGACGCGGAAGAGGCCGATCATCTGCACGACGACGCCATCGACGCTGTATCGACCGGGCCCAGAGAAGATCAGCCAGAAGAGTATCAACGTGTGGAGCACTTCGGGAAGGTACAAGAAGTCGTCGAGCCGCTCGAGGAAACCTATCGACTGGATGCTGTGGATCCGATCGGTGGCGATCGCGACGATCATGTCCCCCAGGAGCATTGCGGCGCACAGCGGCGTGAGAAGCCCCAGCGCCAGGCCCGCCCCACAGGCGAATTCGACGGTGGCGACGAAGAGCGCAGTTGCGTGCGTGAACGGAACGTGGATTTGGACCATGGTCTGTTCCAGCACGCGAAACTGCGATGGTACGAACAATTTGGTGCCGCCGGAAATACAGAAAAAGATGCCGATCAGGACGCGGGCCGCGGTGACAGGTATCCATTCCCCGGCGCGGAGTATTGTCAATGCGTTCTGGATCATGTGGGTCATTCAAAGGTCTGCCAAACTGTTGTTTCCGGGCAGCCCCGACATAATTGCCGCTAAGCAGCCTTGCGAACTGCGAGCAATTCCAACATTGCCTTGGCCGCAGTAGTCGACGAAGCCGGATTCTGGCCGGTCAGGACCCGACCGTCGACGACCGCGAAGGGCGCCCAGTCGGCTGTTTTCTCATAAATGCCGCCAATTCTCTTCAGTTCGTCCTCGACGAGGAAAGGCACGACGTGGGTCAAATTGACAGCGGCCTCTTCGCCATTGGTAAAGCCGGTCACACGTTTACCCTTGACGAGAGGCTCGCCCTCGTACATTACGCGATGGAGGACGGCCGCCGAGTGACAGACGGCAGCGACAGGCTTGCCGGAGTTATAGAAAGACTCGATCAATGCGATGGCGTCGGGGTTATCGACGAGATCCCACATGGGACCGTGCCCTCCAACGAAATATACGGTGTCGAAATCCTCGGATTTCATGTCGGACAGCTTCACAGTCTGAGACAGCTCGTTCTGTGCTTTCTTATCCTGCTTAAAGCGCGTCATCGCGGGAGTCTGCTCGTCAGGCAAATCGCTCTTTGGATCGAGCGGCGGCTGTCCACCTCTTGGCGAAGCCAGCGTCAGTTCGACACCGGCGTCCCGGAAGACGAAGTACGGTGCGGCGAATTCCTCCAGCCAGAAGCCGGTTTTGCGGCCGGTGTTGCCCAATTGATCGTGCGACGTCAATACCATCAGTACTTTCATGTTCGTTCTCCTGTGTTTCCGAATTGCGCCCGACACCATCGAGAGCGCAATTCGGGCACCACGATCAACGCGCACAAACGAAAGATTTAACCAGAGACCGTCGCACACTACTGTTGGCGGACCGACTCAGCGGATCGACACCGTCCGACTGACTGCCGTCATCTCGCGGTCACGTCGCGCGTGTGCGTGGGATACTACACGCCTAAGCGGTGGAATCAAATTTGCTCAAGAGGAGGGCTTAAATGGGCCAGCTTCTGTCAGTCAATGTCGGGCTTCCACGCGACGTCGCGTGGAAGGGAGAGCAAGTCTACACGGCGATTTGGAAGCAGCCAGTCCGGGGCAGGGTTCCAGTTCGCCGTCTGAATGTTCAAGGCGACGGGCAGGGGGATCTCGCCGGGCATGGGGGCGAGCACCGCGCGGTGATGGTCTATCAAATGGACGCCTATCGCTACTGGGAGGCTCAGCTCGGACGCAAGGATTTTTCGTTCGGACAGTTTGGTGAGAACTTCACAGTGGCCGGCCTACCCGACGATGAGGTTTGTATTGGCGATCGATACCGCATTGGGAGCGCTCTCCTCGAAGTCACTCAGCCGCGCGTCACATGCTATCGCGTGGGTATCAGAATGGAAGAGCCGGCAATGGCCGCTTTGCTCGTGTCACATCATCGCCCCGGGTTCTATTTTCGCGTGCTCGAAGAGGGCGAAGTCGGCGCCGGCGACGAAATCACGAAAGTGGCGGATGGCCCCGAACACATCACCGTCGCCGACATCGATGCGCTCCTGTATTTGCCAAACCCGTCGCACGAGCAACTTGAGCGCTCGCTGCGCGTGCCGGCACTCAGCCCGGGATGGAAAACGTCTTTAAAGGCAATTGCGGAGCAGAAGACTTCGGAGGGAGGGAATCCGGGGCTCAAGGCCGCAGTCGGTCCGCCACCGGCCTGGCCAGGTTTCCGGCCATTACCCGTCGCCAGAGCAGATCGGGAGGCCGCCAATGTGGTCTCGTTGTCCTTCGAACAACCGGACGGGACACCTCTGCCTGCAGCTCTGCCCGGACAGTTTGTCGTTCTTCGGTTGCGCACAATACCCAACGGGCCAAGACTGTTGAGGAACTACTCGATGTCGGGTATGCCGGGCGCCATGACTTATCGGATCAGTGTCAAACGAGAGACGAGCGGAGTTGTCAGTTCGTATCTTTACGATTACGTACAAGCGGGCGATATTTTGGAGGTGAGCGCGCCGCGCGGCCGTTTCATTTTAAGGGCCGGCGACACTCCAGTGGTCTTGCTCAGTGCCGGCATCGGGGCAACGCCCGTACTCGCCATGTTGCACTCGCTGGCCTCCGCTGCGTCACGTCGTGAGGTCTGGTGGATCTACGGAGCGCGTAACCGCGCGGAGCATCCGTTTGCACGAGAGTCGCGCGGCCTGCTGCAAACCCTCGTGAACAGCCGAAGCCACATTGTCTACAGCAAGCCCGATTCAGGGGATGAGCCGGGTGTCGATTACGACTCGGTTGGGCATGTGGATGCGACGCTGCTCGATCGGTTGGGTGTAACTCGCGATGCGGATTTCTACCTGTGCGGGCCACCATCGTTCCTTAAGCAATTGACCGAGGGCTTGAAGACCTGGGGTGTCGATTCCACGCGAGTTTACTCGGAGGTGTTTGGGCCGGAAGCGCCGATCACACCAGGAATTGCGCGATCATCCCACGCGCCGGTCCACGCTCCCGCAGGGCAACCGGGCGCCGGACCACAGATTTCATTTACCCGAAGCGGGCTCACGATTCCGTGGGATTCACGGTTTTCCAGTTTGCTGGAATTTGCGGAAGCTTGCGACGTTCCCGTACAGTGGTCGTGCCGCACAGGGGTCTGCCATACCTGCGAGTGCGCGTTGATCGGCGGAGTTGTCCAATATCGGCCCGATCCGCTGGAGGCGCCAGCCACGGGGAATGTGTTGATCTGTTGTTCGAAGCCGTCGGGCGATGTCGAAATCGATCTGTAATCAACTACTCGCGTAACCTCTTTGGACCACTCACATAGGGATTCGCTCGCTCGTAGAAGCGCAGTTTGCGATCCACGTTGCGTGTCAAACCGATGCGTACACTTTTGCCGATCGCCGCTGTTTTCCCCCCACTCGTCGCGAGCCAGAGCGGACCGGCAGCGCACAGATCCAGACCATCCTGCGTTAAATCAATCTGCATCGCCTGGGCCAGCCGTCCTGGCCCCCGGGCTAAATCGAGCAGCCCCGCTCCACCGCGGAAGCGTTGCATCAGATCGATTCCCTCGAGAGGTTCGAGAGCACGCAAGAGTACGCCCGCCCCGACTCCGGCCACTTCGCTCGTCACGTTCAGCATGAACGACGAACCGTAGGCGAAGTATACGTACGCATGGCCTCGCCCAAGAAATAATGAGGCGTTGCGCCGCGTCTCTCCGCGGAACGCATGCCCCGCGGAATCGCCGACGGGATAAGCCTCCGTCTCGACAATGCGCCCGCTGAGCCTGCCCTCATCGGTATCATGGACTGCCACTTTGCCAATCAGGTAGCGCGCCAACTCGACAGTATCGACCGGGAGCTCTGTTCGACGGAGACGCCGAAGACTGCAAACGGGAATTGTGTTGTCTGCGGCGTCGTTATCGGGAAATCTCTGACGCATAGCGGAAGATCGCGCAAACAGGGCCCCCGGAAGGCATGCTGGTCTCTGTCAGAGTTTGAACGTCGCCGCCGTGGCGAAGCGTCTGCACGGCGGCTGTGTTGAGGATGTCGCCGCCGACCGCGCCTGGAACGGCCCCATTCTCAAGCAGGAACAGATGTTCGACTCTGCCGGTGGAAGCGGCCTGCACAATTTCCTGTATATCGGTCGACGCGTGGCCGGTTCCGATCAGCTTGTCGAACTTCTCCAGGGCGCGACGCGCGGGCCCGGTAGTCACCGACCGAACCAACTGTAGGGATTGCCGATACATTTCGTTCAGGTCAAGATGTCCGGGCAACCCGCGTATTCCCGGTTCCACGCACGCGGGATAGGTCGTCAAACTATGGAAGAGCGCGACTTCGTGTTCGACGCCCACAACAACGAGGGGTGGATGCTCGTTCAGGAGAGCGTTTACGTCGCGATCGATCTCACGATAAAAATGTTCCAGGTGGTTTTCGGGATGATCGCGATCATGCACGGGCTCTGCACGAAGCGAGGATTGCGATGCGCCAGGAATGAAGCCGGCTGCCTCAGTGCCCGCATTTTTCGGAAATCTCGCGGGCTCGCAGAATTGATCCGTACATTTAAAGATGCGCGTGTCATTCAGCTTCAGGGCGAGAATATAGAACTCGAGGTGTTTGCCGGCAAGCGCCAGCAGCGGCCGAAGCTCGAAGCACTCACCGACAGCGGCGACCGGTTCGCCGACGAGATAGCGCGTGCGGATTGACTCGCATAAGTCCGGCGAGCGCAGAAAGATGAACGTCGCAGGCTCCTTCGAGGAATCGATCGCATGCGCAGCCGCACGCTCGAGGGGATCGAGAAGGGAGGCCATGTCATGTTTGGATGCGCTGGCCGAAAGGCTGGCGCGAACCTGAGCAAGCGCGTCTTTGAAAGCAATTCGCGCATCGCGAGCCTCTCGTTCGGGAAGAACTATCGAGATACTCGGCGGAGCGGCCGACGCCAGACTGCGTAGCTTCTCGACGGAAAGTCTTTGCGGTTCGGTTATGGTCATAAGTAAAATCCAGCAAATGCACTTGGAGGGCCGCGGCGCCTGCGGGGTCCTGAAGCTTGGAAGTTGCGACCCACATTGCATGTGGATGGTGCTGAGCACATTCAGGGCGCGGCTCATGTCTGTCAATAGTCGGCTACCGGTGTCAGACGGACGGCTTTTCCCGGATTCCGTGCGCTGGGTCAACCTCTTCCCGGGTACGAAACCCTTTGATTTCGAGGCGGTTCCCCTTCTTTGCTCGGGGAGTCCGTGCTGGTTGTCGAAATGCATGTACCAGTGTCGTGACCGCGGAACCGACTTCACTCAATCGGACGCCCGGCGTCAGACCTTGCGGACCTAAAGCAAACAAATGACTGTCTCGGCATCGGATATAAGCCGTGCGGTCGGTGACCTGCGCTATTGCCGCAGGCTTCTCCGCCAAAGATCAAATGTGCAATCGTGCCCGGAGGCCAGTTCGATGAAGTGGCGGTGGGGCCGGCGAGTCATGCCGATCGGCATCAATCGCCGGCCACTTCGCTGAATCGCTTGGCGGATCGCACCCGGAAGAGCCTCATCCGTAAACGGCTTCGTCAGAAACCCGACGGCGCCAATCCCTTCGAACTCAGCTCCTGCGTGAGTGCTAAATTACTAAGTACGATGGACTCGTTGCCGGGCGGCCGGCATTCAGTCTCACGTTTCATTCAGGTCCATGAGGTGGAGGTGAAAGGTTGCCCGAGGCTGCCGAACCGCAAGACGACTTTTCACTCGATCCTTCGATACCAGAGGGCGCGGCTTCCCTCGAATCGATCCTCTGCACCGAGGAACTGCGACAGCGCCCTTCACGCCGGCCCGATCACGCGCAAGAGAACGCCGCGCTGGTAGCGCTGGCCAGCGCGTTAGCTGAGTCGCGGCACACCATTCTTGAAGTGTTGGCGGACACGATCCTGCGTGTTACCGGCGCCGACTCATCGGGCCTGAGTTTACTGACTTCGGACGGCGCAACCCCGGACGATGAAGGGCAACGATTTTATTGGCCAGCCATCAAGGGCATGTGGAAGGAGCACGTCGGCGGCGTGACGCCGCGCAATTTCGCTCCGTCCGGAGAGGTGCTGGAGCGTAATTGTACCCTGTTGTTCCGGCACTTCGAGCGACGTTATCTCTATTTGCAGCCCTTCTCGCCCGCGGCAGAAGAGTGCTTACTGGTTCCGTTTTACGTCCGTGACAAAGCCGTCGGCACGATCTGGGCGATGATGC
Organism: Terriglobia bacterium; assembly: GCA_963719785.1. Lineage (GTDB taxonomy): Bacteria > Acidobacteriota > Terriglobia > Bryobacterales > Bryobacteraceae > BOG-234. The sequence goes on along the minus strand of CAVRCX010000004.1, from coordinate 68,878 downwards.
ACAGCGACCGTCGCAAATTCGATTTGGAAGATCGGCGGCTCATGAGTGTTCTGGGGCAGTTCGCTTCCCTGGCGTATCAGACTATGGGCACGATCGACGACCTCAAAGCGCAGATTAAGGCGCGCGAAGAGGCGGAATCGCGATTGCGTGAGCTGACGCGGGTTGAGGTCGCGGTGATACTCGATGGGCTGGAGGCGCAGGTTCGAACCACGGAAGAATTCCATCGTGTGGTTGTCGAAACTGCGAGCGACACCGTGGTGAGCATCGATCACGGAGGCTACATCCTTTTTGCCAATCGGGCGGCCACACGTACCTTCGGTTATGAACCGTCGGAGTTGATTGGGCAACCGCTGACCATGCTGATGCCGGAATGCCTGCGCGACCTGCACAAGGCGGGCCTCAAACGCTATCAGGAGACCAGCCATCGGCATATTAACTGGCAAGGTACCGAGTTGATTGCGCTGCGCAAAAATGGAGAAGAGTTTCCCGTTGAGGTTTCGTTCGGGGAAATAAACAACGACGGTCGCCGGGTGTTTACGGGCTTCATCCGCGACATCAGTGAACGGAAGCGGGCTGAGGAGAAACTGCGGGAGAGTGAACTCAACCTACGCCAGATGACCGAAACCATTCCCGAAATGCTTTGGGGCGCCACGCCCGATGGCTCGGTGGACTACTGCAATACGCGAGTGCTGGATTACACGGGTCTATCTCAAGGGGAAATTCAAGGCGCCGGGTGGATGAAAACGATTCATCCGGACGATGCTGAAAATGTGGAGCAGGCATGGGCACGTTCCGTCGAGAGTGGCGACCCCTTCTATTTTGAGTTTCGGGGCCGACGCGCGTCGGACGGCAAGTACCGTTGGTGCGTGTCCAGAGCGCTGCCATTGCGCACCTCCGCCGGGGGCATTCTGAGGTGGCATGGCACGGTAGTCGACTTCCACGATCGAAGGCAGGCGCAGGAAGATCTGCGCAACGCACAGGCAGAGCTGGCGCACGTGAACCGCGTGATGACGATGGGCGAGTTGACTGCGTCGATCGCTCACGAAGTGAACCAGCCGCTTGCCTCGATCGTCGCCAGCGGTGACAGTTGTACAGCGTGGCTAGCGCACGAACCGCCGAATCTTGATAAAGCTCGCGCCGCTGCCTGCCGGATCATTCAGGCCGCTACACAAGCCAGCGAGACGGTGCAACGTCTGCGCGCCCTGTTCAAAAAAACCACTTCTATCACCACATCGGTAGACGTCAACATCGCAATCGAAGACACGGTTTCTCTGGTGCGACACGAAGCGCAACGGAACAAGGTTGTCCTGCGCACTGAACTGGAACCGGGCGTGCCTTCGGTGAGGGGCGATCGGGTTCAACTTCAGCAAGTCATCCTTAACCTGACGATGAATGGCATTGAGTCCGTCGCGCGACTCGACCATGAACCGCGCTGGGTCGTGATTCGATCCGCAAATTCGAATACCGGTGAGATTCTGATATCGGTCGAAGATACCGGGCTGGGAATCGAAGGTGAACAGGCGGATCGGCTGTTTGCGCCTTTTTTCACCACCAAACCACAGGGGATCGGGATGGGATTGCCGATCTGCCGCTCGATCATAGAGGCGCACGGTGGCCGGCTGTGGGCCGCGAAGAACCAGCCACGTGGCGCCGTGTTCCATTTCGCCGTGCCTGTCACAGCGCCAGGTGCATGAGCGATCCCGATTGCATCGTGTTCGTGATCGACGACGATCCATTGGTTCGCGATTCCGTCGCGGATTTGCTCGACTCAGCTGGTTTCACGGTGCGCACGTTTGGATCGGCAGCGGATTTCCTTGAGGGTGAGCATCCGGATCTCCCGGCCTGCCTGATTCTCGACGTTGAATTGCCCGGCCTTGGTGGCCTCGACCTTCAGGCGGAATTGACGAAGTCCGGCGCCGATGTGCCCATCGTCTTTCTCACTGGACGAGGCGATATTCCAATGAGTGTGCGGGCCATGAAGGCGGGGGCGGTGGAGTTTCTGACGAAGCCGTTCCGCAAGCCGGAGCTCCTCGACGCCGTGACCGAAGCTCTGCGGCGCGATCGCGAGGGCCGCCTGCAAAGATCCGAGACCTCGGAGCTCAAAAAGCGGTTCGGAACTCTCACTCCACGCGAGCGTCAAGTCATGGCGCTCGTTGTTACCGGCCTCTTAAACAAACAGATCGCCGGCGAACTGGGGACAACCGAGGAGACGATCAAAGTGCACCGCGGCCGCGTAATGAGCAAAATGGGCGCCGGGTCGCTGGCCGAACTGGTTCGGATGGCCGAGAAGCTCAAAATCTCTTCCTGACCGGGCATTCTACTAAGGTGTTATAGACCTCGGGTCCAGACCGCTGCTACGATCTCGGTAACGGGAGCATTACCCCGCAACGTCGACGGGCAGTTGGGCTTGAGTGAGCAACGTATCGAACGGTAGCATCGCGATCATCGATGATGACATGCTTGTGCGGCAATCGCTGGAAGACTGCATGGAGTCGGCAGGATATGCCGTTGAGAGCTTCGACTCGGCGGAGGAGTTTCTCGCTTCCGGATCACCGCGTAAAGCTGCCTGCCTGATCGTCGACATACAGTTGCCCGGCATCACAGGCCTCGAACTGCAGGACAGGCTTTCTGGTGCGGACAATCGGGTGCCGATCGTGTTTGTCAGCGCACAGGGAACTCAGGCGAATCGTGACAAAGCCATGATGCGGGGAGCAACCGGATTTCTCTCCAAGCCATTCCGGCGGGACGAGCTGGTCAGACTCGTAGAAGCGGCGACCCGGCGGTAAGCAGGTGCCGGCTTCCCCGCTCAACCCAGACATTGCACCAAAGTAGAATAGACCTCGATCCGCGCCGTTGATAATATCCGAATGTCGAGAAATTAAATCTTTAGCGCCGACATGAAGGCGCCTTAGTTGAGAGAAATTCCGAGCCCGCGCGGCTGCTGCCCACGTTGGCAGACCAGACTCGGCCGGAGTCATGAACGCCTGGAAAACGCGTAAACGAGGTCGCGGCGGGATTTTGCCCGCTCAGTGCAAAAGGACAGGTGTCTATTGGCTCGGTGACACACGAGATTACCGGCAACGCGCAAAGAATTTCCATAAGGAGCAACACCCATGGCCACCGTGGATTTGATTGGATCGAGCGCGAAGTTCCGCGCTTTACTCAACGCCGTTGAACTGGTTGCGCCGGTAGATTCCGCCGTCCTGATTCAGGGCGAAACGGGCACCGGCAAAGAAGTGATTGCGAGAGCCATTCATGAGACCAGCCCTCGCCGTAACCGCCGTTTTGTGGCCCTCAACTGCGCGGCGATTCCCGGCGCATTACTCGAGAGCGAACTGTTCGGCCACGAAAGAGGCGCTTTCACCGGCGCATGGGCGCAAACCAAGGGCCGATTTCAGATGGCCGATGGGGGCACGCTCTTCCTCGACGAGATAGGCGACATGCCGCTCGAACTTCAGCCCAAGCTCTTACGCGCACTGCAGGAGCAGGAGTTCGAGCGGCTGGGCAGCACCCAGACCCTCCGGGTCGACGTGCGTGTGGTGGCGGCGACAAATCAGGATCTCGGGCAACTTGTGAGCAGGAAGCTGTTTCGCGCAGACCTCTTCTACAGGCTGAACGTGATTCCACTAATCCTGCCTCCGTTGCGGGAGCGCGTTGAGGACATCCCGCCGCTGACAAGGTTCTTCGCAGCGAAGTTTGCCGCCCGCCTCAACAAGTCCATCGATGTGATTCCCGATGACGTGATGGCGGTCCTGAAAGCGCAGGATTGGCCAGGCAATATTCGCGAACTACAGAATTTCGTGGAGCGCGCCGTACTCTTTTCGCCCGGGCCGGTGCTGCGTCTGCCACTGGACCTGAACCGGACGGTGAAGCAGAGTTCGGAGAGCGCCGCACGCACGCTTGCCGACGCCGATCGGGAACATATCCTCGAAACTTTGAACCAAACCGACTGGCTGATCGGAGGGCAGGGCGGAGCGGCCGATCGGCTTGGGTTACCCCGTACCACGCTGATTTACAAAATGCGAAAGCTGGGAATTGAGACACGCCGATCCTCGCGGGCCCGATCCATGCGGCGGCCGGCCAATGACCAGCGCAGAGCCGCCGCAAACTGTTGACGAAAACATTCTGCGCCTACGCCGATTGACCGGATGAGGACGCGCCGCCCAGCAGCCGCTTGAGCATCTTCTCGAAGCGCACGGCTGCCAGGGAAACCGAAAGGAGCGAGCGTGCCAGCCTCCGGCCGATTGTGCTACAGTCGTCCGCATGGGGCGCGGTCCGATAGTCCTCCTTATGCTTTGCATAGCCTCGATTGGCGCCCCCGCGCAAACCTCGGAACGCTATACTCTCAGGGGCCAGGTGGTCGACGATGCGACTGGCCAGCCGCTCCCCGATCTGCAGATCGCCATCAAGAAATATCCCGCGTGGCAACTTGCCGCGGAGCCGGTGACTTCCGGGCCCGATGGCCGATTCGTGTTTTATGGACTCGAAGAAGGTTTGTACACAGCGGACACGTGGCTTTACGGCGAAGTCCTCCACAAGGCGAACTCCCTGACGGGACCGTGCTCGCTCGAAGGGCCGGACCCAAGTTTCAGGACTCTGAGTTTATGTTTCGCACAACGCCGCGCCCGTCAATCGACGGCATCGTTCGCGATGAGCACGGCGACCCGATCCCCTTAGTCAACGTGTGGGCGTTGCGCAGTGTCTGGATGGATGGCCGCATCGTCCAGTCGCGCGGGCTGCCGGTTACCACGGACGACCGCGGCTACTATCGCATTTCCGCGTTGTCGCCGGGCGGATATATGGTGTGCGCCGAGTTTATGGATGCCTTCGGCAACGAATGGCATCGAACCATGGCGCCTGAGGCGTCTTCGGTCGTAGACTACGGGGCGCGCAGCGCAACGCGCTTCTACAGGCGATCATGCTACCCCGGTCCGCCGTCTGCTTCTTTCAAAATCGAATGGGGGCGGATTGCTCACGCCGACCTGAAACTTGGCTCCACGCCGGTTACGAAGGTACAGGGCCGGGTAAGCGACTGGGATCCGCGCGTCGCCCATATAAGCCTTCTCCCGGAGGACGAAACGGCGTCCTCGCCACATGTCACCGTACAAACGGACGGAGCATTCGAATTCGATGTACTCGAGCCCGGGCGCTATGTTCTCAGAACCGAAAAGTTCAACCCGGCAACCGGTGCTCCGGGTATAATGGCGCAACAGCCGGTCCTCGTCGAAAACACGACAATCACAGGGCTGCAACTTGCCATGCAGCCGGTGAGTTCCATTCACGTCTCGCTGCAGGCGCCCCCGGAGCCGGCCCTGAAACCCGATTCTGTAAGCATCGGACTCTGCGCCGTCTCCTCCGGGCGGAGCGTTGTCTTCTGGGCGCAGCGCGCGAACCACGGATCCTTCAGTTTCCCGGCGATCGATCCAGGCAGTTACTGGCTGCTGACGCGCACCGAGGACCCTTTCTGCATCGACTCAATCACCGTGGGTGGTCACTCGGTCCTGCATGGCACGGTGAGCATATCGCCGGGTGAATCGCAGATCCTCAATGTAGTGCTTTCCACCCAATGCGCGAAGATTAATGGCCAACTGATCATGCCCGAACACACTCCGCCATTTGCGGTGGTAGCGATCCTGATGAGCGGCACCCCGACTGCACCTGGCGACGTGCTCAACTTCGACGCCGCCGAAGACGGGTCTTTCACGTTTGACCGGTTGCCGCCCGGCCGTTATCTCCTGTGGGCCTGGAGTCAGGGTGACGCCGGCTGTGCAGGCCCGGCAAGTCTGGCCGATGTCGCGAGCCAGGCTTCGGTTGTCGAGGTAGCTAAGGGCCAGCGCGCCGCAACGCAGGTGAGACTGCTGCAGACGGTCGGCGAGGCCGCGAAATGAAGTGGCGCTCCTCGCTGGTTATATCGTTGGCGCTCGCCTGCGCGTCCCTTGCCGCACCCGATTCGGGTGGCGAGGTTGCGGGACATGTGATCGACGGTCTGACAGGGAAAGGCGTTGCCCGAGCGCGCGTGGTGGTTGTGGTAAGCGCGACGGATCGAATGGTCCTCCTGACCGACGATGAAGGCGCCTTCCGGGTAAGTAATCTGCCGGCGGGTTCGGTAAGCGTCTGGGCTCAACGGAACGGCTATCTGGGAGATCCCTTCGAGTCGCCCACGCCGGCATCGAGGGCCCAGGTTCTGATCTCCGGGTCGGCCGAAAAGAGTGCGCAGTTGACCCTGACGCTCACTCCGCAGGCGGTGATCGAAGGCCGGGCGGTGGACGCGAAGGGCGGCGGCGTCGCGCTGGTCAGGTTGTGGGAACAGGGGTCGACTGGCAAGGTTGTAGTTCGCAGCGAGAAGCGCGTGGATCGAACCGGCGAATTCCGGTTTCCGGCCCTCGCCGCCGGGCGCTACTATCTGGAGGTTTCAAGTTTGCCCGCGAGTTCATCCCCGGAGCGAAATCCGGTCTATTCGCACCGATTTTACAAGGAAGGAACAGCCCTTGAATCGGCTACCCCGGTCGATGTTGAGGCCGGTCAAACGGAGAACATCCCGATTCTTTTGGAATCGGCTCAGGGACGTCAGGTGCGCGGCCGAACCGCCTCTGTGTTGGCCGACACCTTCGTCTACCTGCATTTGTCTCCCAACGACGCCCCTTTTGCCGTCGCCTCCGTGGATAAGCAAACCAGAACCTTCACGTTCCCCGACGTTCCGCCGGGAACCTATCTGATCGAAGCGGACTGGAACGCCGACGGAAAAGCTGTCCATGCCTACCTGCCCATTATTGTTGCCGATGGCGATCTCAACGACATTGTCCTTTCCCCTTCGGCCCCGTAATCGACTCCGGTCGGATTACCAGGGCGGGACCGGTGGAATCGCGCACCACCAACTCGGGATCGATGACGAACTCTTTGCCGATGGTGTTGGCGGCGTTGGCATCCGGCGCGAGGCTCGAGAACAGAGTGTGGCCGATATGATCGCGGGGAATGTGAACCGTAGTCAGGGCGGGATAACAATACTCCGAGAGCTTGATGTTGTCGAAACCGGTGACGGAAATATCCCGCGGAACGCGAATGCCCCGCTCGCGCAATTCCCTTAGGGCTCCCACGGCCATCAGATCGTTAACGCAGATTATGGCGGTGGGCGCCGGACCGGTTGACAGCAGTCCACGGATGGCTTGCCGCCCTCCATCGAGGCTGTCGGCATCCGCCACGATGCGGATATCGGCGCCGGGGCACATCGCCTGCACGGCGTCTAAGAGAGCGCGGCGCCGTTCGTCGAGAGGGCCGAGTACGGTGTGATGGCCGATGAACGCCATCTGCCGGTGTCCCAACGCAACGAGGTACTCAACGATGCGCTCTACGCCTTTGCGGTAATTAACCCGAATCCTGGTGATGTTTCCGCCCGCGGTTCCGACGTCGTAGAGAACGATGGGGAGCCGGCTTTCCATCAGTTCGCTCACGATGGCGTCTTCCATCTCGGAAACGATCGCGGCGAGTCCCGCGACGCGGCGGCCGATCATCAACCGGACGCTGGCGATCAATTGTTCGGGGCTGTACGCGGTATTCGCCACCAGAACCTCGTAGTCGTGGGAGTGGCAATCGTTTTCCACGGCGCGGTAAATATCCAGAAAAAACGGATTGTCAAGATTTGAGACGACGACCCCGATGGTCCGGCTGCGGCCGCCCGCAAGGCTTCTGGCGTGCAGGTTGGGATGATATTTCAGTTCGGTGACGGCCCTCATGACCCGCGCTTTGGTGGAATTTCTAACGACGGCTACGCCGTTGAGCACGCGCGATACGGTGGCGGTGGAGACGCCCGATCGTTTGGCCACTTGTTCCAGAGTCATGCGAAATATCTTAGCGCGCTGCAACTCTTGCAGGCGATCTAAGTCGTTTGTCTGGTTCGGTTTGTCTTAGTCAGCAGGGCATCTGATGGATTCTTCGGAGTTGCAATCCGGCTGATTCCGTGCAACCGATTACGAAGAAGCAGTTGCGCCGTCAGCGGACAGGTTTCAATTTGGCCCCGCCGGCATATACGCCGATCCAATGGTTGGTGAAGCGCAGCGGCGCCTGCGGGGAGACCAAAGGCATGTGGCAATCCACGCAGTTCGCCGGCATCCGAGCCTGACACACAGGTTTCGGCACTGGCGCGCTCTTTCCGTGGCATTCCATGCAGCGGCTGTTATAGAACGCGGACGTCTTTTTTTCCGCCGGTTCGTGAGGGTCGTGACAGGTCAGGCAAGTGAGTGCACCGCGGCTTTTTCGAAAGCAAGCGCTCTCGTTGAGATAAACAGGCTGATGCCGGACGTTCCAGGCGGAGTTCCAGTCAACGGTCTGCCCGTTCGGGGGCGGCGAACGATGACATGTGCCGCACAACTCGTTGAGTTGCCGCGCTGAAAGCTTGCCTGGATTGCGGATCGTCTTCCGCGTGGGATCGCCCGCGTGCGCCGTTCCCGGCCCGTGGCAGGTCTCGCAGTGAACGCCGGGTTCGGTGAGTTGCGCTTCACCGGCCTCGCCGAACGTCACCGCGCCGGTGGAATGACACTCGAAACATCCGGCGATTCCCGCCTGAGGATCGGAGACGCTGTAAATCCGTCCGGCAGCCTGGGGCAGAGTGGCGGGTTGAATTTCGCTCTGACCGGGTGTCGCGCCCCATGCGCGCAGGGCCGGGTACCAGGTGGCGTAATGCTCCACGTACCAGTCTTTGTTGACCCTGCTCACGAATGTCACGGCTTGCCGCCCGGCCCCGAATGCCCATTCGAGCGGCAGATCCATCACGTCCACCCTGTCTGAGATCCGCGCCCGCAGTTCGCCGCCGCGCAGGGAAAATTCGAAACGGTAGGCGGGCATTCGGGTCAGCGGCGCGCTGGTTAGAAAAGATGCCGCGAGGCGGTGCTCCGGGGTGCGCGAAAGAGCGCTTGCATGGGCACTGGCCGACTGCCGGGCAAACTGAAGCGGATGACAATTGCCACACATTTTCGCCCCGATATAGACGGATTTCGGTGGAGCGGCGAAACCCGAAACCGCCGCAAGGTACGCCACAAATCGAAAGGCTGGGCTCCGTCTCCGAGGCATATCCCGTATTCTCGCAGGAAATTTAGATAAAAAATTGACGAAAAATGCCAGTAAAAAAGCCAGTTTATCGCTTGACTCCACCCAACCGTAGATATATAGTTCGGGGCAAGCGCTTTCAGCAGGCTAAAGGTCCGACCATGAAAAATTCCAAGTCTAAGGCATTCATTGCCATCGCAGCATTCCTCATTCTGCTCACAGCTGTCAGCACGAATCTTGTGGCGCAGCAGATCACAGGTTCCGTGACCGGTTCAGTGGTCGATTCCTCGGGCGCGATCGTGGTGGGAGCGAAGGTTACCCTCACCGATATTGGGACCAGCGAAGCGCGGACAACGGCTTCGGACGCGGCAGGCGATTACCGATTTCTGTTGCTGCCGCCCGGCACCTACACCATCGAGGGCACCCTGGCGGGCTTTAAGACGTTCCGGCGCGAGGGAATCATCGTCGAAGCGGACCGCTCCCTTGGCGTTCCCATCAGCCTGAGCGTTGGCCAGGCTACTGAGACGGTGGAAGTGGTGGGCGGTACGCCTCTGCTGGAACCAAACAGTTCGGAGGTGGGCACCACCATCGACAGCCAGAAGGTGATGGACCTTCCGCTGAATGCCCGCAATCCAATGGGTCTGGCCAATCTGATTCCGAGCGTGAAGGGCGTGGGTTACTTCGGCAATCAGATCCTCACGTCATGGCGCGTCGGCTCTATCAACATTGGGGGCGGCCAGCCTCAATTCAATGCGTTTCTGTTGGACGGAGTGGCCAACGACAAAATGGGAGATGCATCGGGATCGAACACGTTTCTGACTACGGATTCGACCGGCGAATTCAAGATCATCACGAACGCCATGTCGGCTGAATACGGTCGCACCACGGGTGGCGTGATCAGCATCATCAGCAAATCGGGTACCAACGAATACCACGGCAGCGCGTTTGAATACCTGCAGAACACGGACTTCAACGCCAATACCTACTTCAACAATGCATCCAGGATTTCGCTTCCGCCGGTACACCAGAATCAGTTCGGCGGATCGCTGGGCGGCCGGCTCGTCAAGGACAGGATTTTCTTCTTCGGCAACTACGAAGCTTTCATCCAGCACATATCGAACAGCCAAACCATCTCGTCTCCTTCGGCGCTTCAGCGCACGGGAAATTTCTCGCAGACAGCCACCCAGAGCGGGCAGCAGATTGTTATCTACGATCCGTTGAACTATACGGTTAACGCGGCGGGGGTTTACACGCGGCAGGCGTTCCCCAACAACACCATTCCCGCCAGCCGTATCAGCCCGTTTGCGCAGGAATTCTTTTCCTTGTATCCATTGCCGAATTTGCCCGGGCAAATCAATAATCTGACCCAGGTCGGAACAACCCCCATCACTCGTTACACGGGCGGGCTCAAAGTGGATTATCTGCTCAGTTCGACCCAACGCCTGTCGGTGCGCTATACGGAAGACCGGATGAATGAGACCGTTCCCGATGGCAGCTTCTTTGCGAACCCGCTCGATAACGATAAGAAGACCATTTACGTGCCGCGCCACAGCGGGTTTGTGTCTTACACCCAGGTATTGAGTCCCACCCTGGTGCTCGATGTGAGATCCAGCATCAACCGCGACTACGATCAGGCGACTCCGTGGAGTTTTGTCCCGCCGTTCAAGAGTACGAATTACCTTCAGGCGCTGGGCTTTCCTCAGTCGTTCATCAACCAGGTGCCCCCCAACGCCCAGCAGTTTCCATCGGTGACCGTTTCGAGCCTGGGAGGAGCTTTAGGCGGGTATGGCTCGGCGATACAGAACCGGGCGGCTTATGAATGGGGCAACGTCGCCTCGCTGACCAAGGTGTGGCATGAGCACACCCTTAAACTGGGATATCAATATACGCTCTACCGCGGCAATCCGTACGATCAGGCTCCGCCGGCTTTCACTTTCACGGCCGGCTATACGCAGGGACCAACCGCGACCGCGGCGAGTACCACTGCCGGCCTTGGCCTGGCTTCCATGGAATTGGGCCTTCCGGCTACCGGCAGTTACACCTATCAGAACAGCCATGAATACCAGGAGCTTGACCACGCTATCTACCTGCAGGACGATTGGAAGGTCAATCGCAAGCTCACTGTCAATCTTGGCGTTCGATGGGAGTATCAGGGTCCGTTTACCGATCGCCATAACGAGCTGACAAACTTCAGCACCACGGCGACGACGACGGATGGCGGTGTAAAGCTGGTCGGCGGCCCGATATTCCCCGGCACAGCGGGTATTCCCCGCGGGGTGGTTGACACCATATACAACCACTTCGCCCCGCGCATCGGATATGCCTATCAGGTCACCAGTAAGCTTGTGGCCAGGGGCGGGTACGGAATGTTCTGGGTGCCCGAACGAGGCCAACTCGAGCCGGGCAGCACAGGCTACAGCATTCAAACTTCCATGATCGCCTCGCTGAACAACGGCAACACACCCTATAACACGATAAGCAACCCGTTTCCTCAGGGACTGGTACAGCCGACCGGCTCAAGTGCGGGACTTCTTACCAACCTCGGCGGCGCTATTTCATCCCAGTTGCGCAACGTCGTGCAGGGTTACGCGCAGCAATGGAACTTCACCCTGCAGTATTCGCCGTTCAACAACTGGCTGATTGAGGCCGCCTACCTGGGGAACAAGGGTACGCATCTGGAATCCAGCGCGAATAACCTGAATCAGCTGAACCCCTCCTATCTCGCGCTGGGTAACGCCCTGAATACCCAGGTCCCGAATCCTTACTTCGGATTGATCTCCAACGGGCAGCTCTCCACCTCGACGATTACGATGCAGCAATCGCTGTTGCCCTTCCCGCAATTCACCACCGTGGCCGGGGGCTGGGCATACAACGGAGCGTCCTTTTACAATGCCTTCACACTGAAGGTCGAGAAGCGCTTCTCGCAAGGTTTCTCCGTCTTGTTGTCATACGCCAACAGCAAACTGCTCGATGCCGACGCGCAGACCTCGGGCGTGACGGGCGGCAATTCGAGCACGGGCGTTCTCAACTACTACAATCTGTTGGAGGGCGAGTATTCCAAGGGTGTCCAGGACATTCCGCAGCGCCTCGTGCTGACCGCCTTGTATGCGGAGCCTTTCTTCGCCAAAGGGCCGCAATGGCAGCGCCTGGCACTGGGTGGGTGGAACTTCAGCACCGTCACTTCTTTTCAGAGTGGGCAAACACTGTCGCTGTACGCTTCGAATAACGTATCGACGACCAATCACCCCAACGTTGTCCCGGGAGTTTCCGACAAGCTGGCGAATCCCACGCTGGCGGAATGGTTCAATACGGCGGCGTTTTCGATTCCGGCGCCATTCACTTATGGAGACCTTTCGAGAACCCTACCCAATGTGATGGGGCCCAGACTGATCAACGTGGATTTCGCTCTCTATAAGGACTTCCTTATAAAAGAGAAATACAAGATCGACCTGCGCGGAGAGGCATTCAACCTGATGAACCGGCCCGATTTCGGCAATCCCGGCACCAACGAATCCTCCACCAGTTTCGGTGTCATCAGCACACTGCTGGTGACACCGCTCCCGAGGAACATTCAACTCTCCATGCGGCTGACATTCTGAGCCGCTTGTTTCGGGCACATAAGGCAGGATCTCTTGTAACCAGATTCCTGTTGCAAGCGCTCACTCATTGATGGAGTACATGTGATCCGAGCGAGGTACCTGGATTGGGGCACCGATGATCGTCTATGGGAGCGGGCTGAGCGACGGCAACCGGCACCTGCATGAGAATCTTCCGACGGTGCTGGCGGGACGCGGCTGCGGAACGCTGAAGCCGGAGCGGCATATAAAGTACGAGGCGGAAACCCCGCTGGCGAACTTCTTCGTGGCCATGCTCAACCGGATGGACGTTCCCGTCGACCGGATGGGCGACAGCACGGGCAAACTGGGCTATCTTTCCGATCTGTAAGGCGCTGGGCGTTTGGGAGCCGGTCGATCAGCCCTGCTCTTTTTGGTGGCTCTAAACCAATCTGGCGCAGGCGATGCGGGACGAGGCGATCGCCACGTCGATTACACCTTTTCCGCGGCGGCGTTCCTGCCGGCGATGAGACCTTGCACGGCGCACCGGGCGATGCCGTGCTCGCTGAATCCACCGGCGGACTCACCTGCGCAGTAGAGACCCGCGATCACATTGCCATTGAGGTCCTGCACCTGGCACCGAGCGTTGATGCGCAGGCCGGCGCGGCAGTCATGAAGAACGGGCGTGGCCCAGGCGGCGTAGAAAGGGGGCGTCTGGATTTTGTATTTCGGAGCTGGCTTGTCAAAATCGGCGTCCGCGCCCGCGTCCACAAAAGAGTTGTAGCGGGCAACTGTATGCTGGAGCGCCCCGGCGGGCATGGGGTTCTTCTGATACTTGTTCCTGATGTTGGCCGCCAACTCGTCAATAGTGTTGCCGGAAAAGAAGAAGCCGGCCTCGATGTCCACATAGGGTGGAGCCGGGGTCCATTCCTCGCGCTTGACTGCGTCGGCGTCGAAGATGGCCCAAATCGGCCCTCCGCCGTTGCCGGTCCCGCCATTCAGGCCCATGGCGGCCGGAAGGTAGTTGGGGGGATTCCACTTCATATTGGCCGCGTTGCGGAAACTGTTCTGTACGTACTTGCCAGTGGGCAGCGGGTGAGCGTTGGGGAACTGGGTCTTCGTCTCGTCATAGAATCTCAGGCCGACCTGGTTGACGCAGATGGCATTCTGATAATCCCGCACCCGCAGCCCGGTGGCGCGAGCGAGGTGGAAATATTCGCTGCCAGGCTGCCAAGTAGGGAACATGGAGGGATATCCGTACTGGCACCCGATATACCCTGCTTTGGCGATATGCGTGCCGAATTCCCCAGCCTGGTTGGCGGCGCCCCAGAGCGATGCGCCGACGGCCATGGCGGCGATTTCTCCACTGGCATCCTGGCGCGTATAGGGCTCGCCCGCCACGCCGCAATATTCCTCGGTGAGGCGAGGATCGAATATGCGGCGGAAATTCACGTTGCCGGTGTGGCCGCCAGTGGCGATGATGACGCCTTTGCGAGCCCGGATATTGAGCCTGGCGCCCGCGGCCTCCACGGTAATTCCGACCACGCGGGCGGCGGCGGTGTCCTCGCGGATCAGACTGGTCATTCTGTGTTGAAGAAGGATCTGCACGCCCGCTTTGCGCGCGGCTTGCTCCAGTGGGCGCACGATGCCGATGCCCCCGGCCGTGGTGGCCTGGTCTTTGGGGTCCACCGGTTTGCCGGTCTGAATCTGCGGCCACGCCATGACGGCCACGTGCATGGTACGGGCCGCGGAGTTGCCCACAGATGTCCCGCCGCGATTGTCGGGCGGCCCGGCTACAAATGTCAGTCCATGGGCCAGCAGCCAGTCGTAGGCGAAAACGTTGTTGTCGGCGAAGGCGCGAACAATGTCGCGGTCGTTGAAGCGGTAATCGGCGGCGCCGTTGGGCTCCACGATGGACCAGTCGGTGAGGTCGGTGAAGAGGATATCGGGCGAATCCACGATTCCGGCCTCTTTCTGGGCCCTGGTGCCGCCGCCCAGCGGGACGTTGCCGGTGCAGACCGCGGCGTGGCCGCCGATGTCGCGGTTGGCCTCGACCAGAATTACCGTTGCTTTGTTCTCCGTGGCTATGATGGCGGCGGGCAGCCCGGAAGCGCCCGATCCGACCACCACAACGTCAGCTTCTTTATCCCATTTGCGCCCAACCGCGGCCGCCTGAGCAGCGGGTGCCAGACCGGCGAGGGCCGCGCCCTTCAGGAATGCTCTGCGACCAACGTTGTCCTTCGGCATCTGTTTCTCCTGAGCTGTTTTCTACTGTGGTCCATTAACACCATCCGCGCCATGGCACGTCTTGCAGGGCGTAAAGTTCTTTTGATGGTGGCAAGAGGTATAGCACCATTGCACGCTTATTTTGGAAACGTCGATAGACCCCTTTGAAGGCAAAGGATCGAGCGCATGCGCGGTGTGGCATTGGGTGCATTGGGGAATGTTTTCGTCCTCTTTCGAATCGTGCGGCACATACCGATGGGGACTGACCTTTTCGCCGCTGGGCGCCACGTAATTGGTGGTAGCTTTGATGAGATCGCTGAAGGGTCCGTGGCAGCCGAGACACTCATTTTGCGCCTTCGCACTCAGAATCCAGGCGAAAACGAAAATGCCCATGCCGCTGAAAAGCCGCCGAATTCTCATCGGTCCCTTAAGGGCATTTGCAGCGCCCCCAAAAACATCAATAAAATCAATGATCCGGTTTCAAGGCTCGCGCTCTTTAGCGCATGTAATGCGCGAACTCACTCAGCGTGTGTCAGATCTGATAGTCGAACGAATCGCTTACCTGCGAGTGCTTCGGAGTTACTCTCACTCTGGTCGCCTCCGGGACAACCAGGGAGTTGGCCGGCACGCTCCGCGTGAGGAAGACGCTCGCACCGATCGTGCTGCCCGCCCCGACCACCGTATCGCCGCCTATTATAGTTGCGCCGGCGTAAACTGTTACGCGGTCCTCGAGAGTCGGATGGCGTTTTTGTCCGCGCAGCGCCTGCCCGGCGGCCAGCGACCTTGCTACCAGACCGACGCCCTGATACAGCTTGACCTGATTGCCGATGACAGCCGTCTCGCCCACCACAGTTCCCGTGCCGTGATCGATGAAGAAGTGCGTGCCGATGCGGGCGCCGGGATGGAGATCGATTCCCGTGCGGGCGTGCGCCCATTCGGTCATAATACGGGGAATGAGCGGAACGTTCTCAAGATAAAGTTCGTGCGCCAGTCGCTGCACTGCAATGGCCTCGATGCACGGATAGGAGACGATTACTTCATCCCTGCTGTAGGCGGCGGGATCGCCGTTAAAGGCCGCGTCGATATCGGTGCGGAGGAGTTCCCGGACGCGCGGCAAATTGCCGAAAAACCGGCGAGTAAGCGCATGGGCGGCTTCCGGGTCGGCCTCGCCTGGCCGCTGGAGGGCGGCGTATTTCAGGCTCTTGCGGATTTCCGTTTCGAGACGCGCGAGGACACTCTCAAGCAGGGCGCTGGTGACATCTGCGATCTCGGACGAGTGCACGGGTCTCTCGTCGAAAAAACCGGGAAACAATAGCCGCAGCAGATCGGTCGCGATCCCGGCCACGGTGTGCTTGGAGGGCAGGTTCTTGCCGTCGACGTGATTGGTCCCCCCTGCGTGTTCATAAGAGGCCAGCAGGCGCTCCGTCAATTGCGCTACGGTTAATGGCATGGTTCGATGTTCACCTCGCGGCTCGACAAAACGCGATGATAGCGTGCGGCCTGGGACATGCGGCTACCGGCCGCGTCGGTTCCACCAATTGTCTCGAAATCGTCAGACCGAGCCCGGTGCCCCCGTACTTTCTGGTGGTGGATGCATCGGCACTGGAAAAGCTTTCGAAAACGGCGTCGACCTTGTCGGCGGGGAGGCCGATGCCGGTGTCGGCGACGGCAAACCTCAGGCAGCCCGCAGCGTTGCTCGCGGGATCGAGCGTGACACGCACTTCGAGGCCGCCGGTTTCGGTGAATTTGATGGAATTGCCTGGCAGATTGATGAGCACCTGGCACAGGCGGTTAGGATCGCCGCGCAGATAGACCGGAACGGCCGGGTCGATGGTCTGCCGAAGCCAGAGCCCTTTGGCGGACACCCGCCGCTCGACCACTTCGATGGGGCCCGTGACCACGTCGAACCGTCGAATTCCAGCACGCCAGCAGCGTTGCCGACGTACATGACGCCGCGGCGATCCTGGGTTATGCCCCAGTTCTGCGGTCCGGCATTATATTGATCGGAGGTGTAATGATGGAAAACCGGAATGCCGGTTTCAGGGCTGACAGCCATGCTCAGGGGGCCGACGGCCACCATGCCGAGACAGATTGTAAGTCGGAGCAAAGCCCGAGGCATGCAGACATCAGAGTATAACGGTTGAGTGCCTGTAGAAAAATTTCTGGGAGGCATCTCCCGATTCCAAAAGGAAGTCTATCCGGAACATCAGGATCTGTTTGAAAGCCTGGCTAAGGGCCAGCGACCGGAGGCCCTGTTCATCACCTGCGCCGACTCCCGCATCGATCCATGCCTCCTCACACAGACCAAACCGGGCGAGTTGTTCATCTGCCGCGTGATCGGTAATGTGGTCCCGCCGTGGCCGGAAACTATCGGCGGCGTTTCGGCCACCATCGAATACGCGGTGGGCGTGCTGCGCGTGCCGGAGGTAATCGTCTGCGGCCACACCGATTGCGGCGTCGTGCGCGGCGCCCTCAATCCCGAAGCGCTCGCAGCTTTCCCCAGCGTGGCGGCCTGGCTGCGCTACGTCAAAGTGGAACACCGCGAAGCGCAGGCGCTGACCGAAGGCAACGTGGTCGCGCAGTTGAAAAATCTGCGTACGCATCCCAGCGTCGCGGCGCGTCTCGAACAAGGAGATCTGGCGCTCCATGGCTGGGTGTATCACATCGGGCCGGGCATCGTGGCGATCTATAACGAGGAAACCCGTACCTTCGAGACCACATGACGCTGCCCCGCGTTTATCCCATCCTCGATACCGCTGCGCTCGATCGCGCGGGCATCGGCATCGTCGAAGCCGCTGAAGCATTTCTCGAAGGAGGCGCGGAGATTCTGCAATTCCGCCACAAGGCTTTCTGGAGCCGTGAAATTTTCGCGGAGGCGGAGAAAGTCGCCGGGCTGTGCCGCCAGGCGAACGGGCTGTTCATTGTCAACGACCGCGCCGATTATGCCGCGCTTCTTGGCGCGGGCCTCCATCTGGGGCAGGACGACCTGGCGCCCACCGACGCGCGATGCGTGGTAGCTGCAGGGACGGCCATAGGTTTCTCCACTCACAATCCAGATCAAATGCGCGCCGCCGAATCGGAACCCGTCGACTACGTGGCTTTCGGTCCCATCTTCCAAACGGCGTCAAAGGAGCAACCCGATCCCACCGTAGGCATCGAAACCCTGCGCACCGTGCGGGCCCTTACCAGAAGGCCGCTGGTGGCCATCGGAGGCATCACCAGAGACAACGCCGCCCTCTGCTGGAAAGCGGGCGCGGACGCCGTCGCCATCATCGCCGATCTCCTTCCGCTATCCTGCACAAAGCAGACCTTGCGCGATCGGATGAGCCAATGGCAACGATTGACACCTCGGTAATCACGGACGCAAAATCCGGTTTCGTAAAGGGCCTCGGCCTCACCGGAGCCACCATGCTCGTCATGGGTTCCATGATCGGCTCCGGCATCTTCATCGTGACCGCCGACGTAGCCCGCCAGGTAAAATCCCCCGGCCTGCTGATCGTCTGCTGGATCCTCGGCGCACTCCTCACCCTGATCGCCGCGCTCAGCTACGGAGAGCTCGCCGCCGCCATGCCGCACGCCGGAGGGCAGTACGTCTACCTCCGCGAAGCCTTCGGTCGCCTCTGGGGCTTTCTCTACGGCTGGACGCTATTCGTCGTGATCCAAACCGGCACCATAGCGGCCGTAGCTGTAGCCTTCGCCAAATACACCGGAGTCTTCTTCCCCTCCATCTCCGCCGCGAATTATCTGCTCGGGTCCGGCAAACTCGGCGTCACTACGCAGCAACTCCTGGCCATCGCCGTGATCGTCGTCCTGACGCTCGTCAACACGCGAGGCATCCGCACCGGCGCTATCGTGCAGAACATTTTCACCTTCGCCAAAGTAGGCGCACTGCTGGGGCTCGCCATCCTGGGCTTTCTACTTGGGCGCAACCCGCAGGCGATTGCAGCGAATTTCGGGCATTTTTGGCAGGGCGCCACATGGAGTTGGGCCGCTGTATCGCTGGTGGGAACGGCCATGGTGGGTCCGCTCTTTTCCTCGGATGCCTGGAACAACGTGACCTTCACGGCCGGGGAGGTGCGCAATCCAAACCGCAATCTCCCTCTGTCGCTGGGCCTCGGCGTAGGCGTAGTTTCCGCCCTCTACCTCGCGTGTAACTTCGTCTACCTCTTGGTGCTGACGCTGCCGCAGATTCAGACCGCGCCCGAAGATCGCGTCGCCACCGCTGTCGTATCCGTGATGTTTGGGCAAGCCGCAACGAGGATCATGGCCGCGGCCATCATGATTTCCACCTTCGGCTGCCTCAACGGCATCATTCTTTCGGGCGCGCGCGTCTATTTCACCATGGCGCGCGACAGCCTGTTCTTCCGCCGCGCGGGCACGCTTGATGCGCAAACCCACGCCCCGGTATTCGCGCTCGCCATCCAGTGCGTCTGGGCAGTACTGCTCACGCTCAGCGGACAGTACAACGATCTGCTCGATTATGTTATCTTTGCAGTTCTGCTGTTCTATATCCTGACCATCGGCGGACTCTTCAGATTGCGCCGCACGCGTCCGGCAATGGAGCGGCCGTACCGCGCCGTGGGCTACCCCGTCCTGCCAGCCCTGTACATCGTAGTCGCCGGCCTGATCGAAATTCTGTTGCTGTGGAACAAGCCCGCGTTCACCGTGCGCGGACTCATTCTTGTTTTGCTGGGGGTTCCCGTTTACTTCCTCTGGCGCTGGAAGGAAGGTCGTCAATCGTGAGCCTGTTAGCCACCAAACCGCATGCCCGCATCATCCGCGAAAGCGAGGGCGGCCAGCACCAGCTGAAGCGCACTCTGGGGCCCGTCAATCTGATTGCGCTCGGCATTGGCGCCATCATCGGCGCGGGACTCTTCGCCCTCACTCCCAAAGCCGCTCATGAAAACGCCGGGCCGGCCGTGGTCTTCTCCTTCATCGTCGCCGCCGTGGGCTGCGCCTTCGCGGGCATGTGCTACAGCGAGTTCGCCACTATGATTCCCATCGCGGGCAGCGCCTACACCTACGCCTACGCCACTATGGGCGAGCTGCTGGCCTGGATCATCGGCTGGGATCTGGTGCTCGAATATGCCGTAGGCGCGGCTACTGTATCGGTGAGCTGGTCGAAGTATCTGGTCCGCCTGCTCGATCATTTCCACCTCGCGCTGCCGCCGGATTTCACGCGATCGCCACTCGAAGGCGGTCTGGTAAATCTGCCCGCTATCTTCATCATCTGCGCCGTCTCCCTAGTGCTGATGATCGGCATTTCCGAGTCGGCCAGCCTCAATGGCTTTATCGTCGCCATCAAAGTCACCATCGTGATTGTGGTCATCGGGCTCGGCTTTGCCTACATTAATCGGGCTAACTATGTGCCTTTCATTCCTCCGAACAGCGGCGAGTTCGGCCACTTCGGGATTAGTGGAATCATGCGCGCCGCGGGAGTAATCTTCTTCGCGTATATAGGATTCGATGCCGTCTCGACGGCCGCGCAGGAGGCGAAGAATCCGCAGCGCGACATGCCCATCGGGATCATTGGATCGCTCGCGGTTTGCACTATTCTATATGTCTCGTTCGCTTATGTGCTGAGTGGCATCGTCAACTACAAGGTGATGTCGGATACCGCCATCTACGATGCCCTGCATAACATCGGATACGACTGGCTGGGAACTCTTGTTGTCTTTGGCATTCTTGGCGGCTATACGTCGGTGATCCTGGTTATGCTGCTGGGACAGAGCCGTGTCTTTTACTCCATGTCCCGCGATGGGTTGCTGCCGAAGATGTTCTGCGACATCCACCCTAAGTTCCGCACGCCGTGGCGATCGAATCTGCTGTTCATGGTGTTCGTGAGCTTGTTCTCGGGCTTTGTGCCCCTGTCGAGCCTGGGCGATATGACAAGTATCGGCACCCTATTGGCTTTCGTCATTGTGTGCGCGGGGATTATGATCATGCGCCGCACGCACCCGAATATTCCAAGGCCTTATAAGACTCCGCTGGTGCCGTTGGTGCCGATACTGGGGATTGTGGTGTGCTTCGCCATGATGGCGTCGCTGGATAAGATGACCTGGATTCGCCTGGTAGTCTGGTTAGTAATCGGGCTGGTAATCTATTTCACTTACAGCCGCCATAACAGCCACCTGGTAACAGACCCGGAATCAACCCACCAATGACCGTCCCGCTAAGCTCACCCAACGAGGTTCACGTAGGGCAGGTTGCCAACCTGCCTCACATGGGATTAGTTTTTGAAAGATGAGTATGAGTGTTATTACTGCAACTAGTTTACCGGGCATCGACCTGGTCACTCGCGGTAAAGTACGCGACGTCTACTCTATCGGAAACGACTTACTGATCGTCGCTACCGACCGCATCTCCGCGTTCGATTGCATCCTGCCCCAGGGTATTCCCGGCAAAGGCCGCGTACTTACTCAGATGTCGCTCTTCTGGTTCGATTTCCTGCGCGACTTAGTGCCCAATCACCTGATTACCGCCGAGGTGAATGACTACCCCGCGCCACTTACTAACTACCGCGATCGACTCGAGGGACGTTCCATGCTGGTCAAGCGGTGCCGCATGGAGCCCATCGAATGCGTGGCGCGCGGTTATGTCTCGGGCTCCGGCTGGAAAGATTACCGTACAACCGGCGCCATCTGCGGGATTAAACTACCCGCCGGCCTGCGTGAAAGCGATCGCCTTCCCGAACCCATATTCACTCCCGCATCGAAAGCCGAAACCGGCCACGACGAAAACATCTCCTTCGAAGCCACCGTCAAAACCGTGGGCGAAGAGACGGCAATCCTGCTTCGCGATCTGACTCTGCGTATATATGCCGCGGCCGCCACCCACGCCGAATCGCGCGGCATCATCCTCGCCGACACTAAGTTCGAATTCGGCTGGCATGGCGACCAGCTTCTGCTCGGCGACGAAGTCCTGACCCCGGACTCCTCCCGCTACTGGCCCCGCGACGAGTACCATCCCGGCGGCCCGCAAAAGTCCTTCGACAAACAATTCGTGCGCGATTACCTTGAAACGCTCGACTGGAACAAGCGACCTCCCGCTCCGCCGCTGCCCGCCGACGTGATCGAAAAAACTTCGGAAAAGTATCATGAAGCGTACCGGCGTATCACCGGGCGCTCGTTGTGACGTGGAACTGGCTTGACATTACGCTGATTATCGTCCTTTCGTTTTCGACGATTCGAAGTTTCCTGAAAGGTTTCTCGCGCGAGATTATCGGGCTTGCCGCCGCGCTCTTTGCTTTAGTACTCGGCATGTGGTTCTACGGGCTGGCGGGCTCGTACGTCGCTCCTTACGTCAACTCGGCGAGGGTGGCAAACCTCGCCGGATTTCTCATCGTCGTTCTGACTGTTCTGTTGTGCGGCGCTTTGGCTGCGAAAATCGTCAGCCGCTTTGTGCGCTCCGTCGGACTTTCGTTTTTCGACCATTTCCTCGGCGCCGTTTTCGGCTTTGTGCGCGGTGTTCTCATCGCCGTCGCCCTGTTAACCGCCTACATCGCCTTCGGTCCGCACGCCGAAACGACTGCCGCGCCGACGGCGGTGCTACACTCGCGAATTGCCCCCTGGTTGCTCGAGGCATCGCGCTATTTCGTCGCGGTGGCGCCCATGGAACTGAAGCAAAGTTTCCGCACGCAGTATTCCCGAATTGAATCGGCGTTGCAAAAAAAACCGCATAAGGACGGGGCTGAGGATTTTTAGTTTTTATCATGTCTGGCCATAACGTGAAAGAAAGTTTCGACGCGCTCATCGACCATCTGGTCAACGGAGGATTCTTCCTGGAGGAGGCGGTCGAGATCCTCGAGAAGGGGATGATCGAAAGAGTGCTGCGGCGCGCCGAGAACAATCAGTCCGAAGCCGCCAAGATCCTCGGCATTCACCGCAACACCCTGCTGCGGAAGATGGTCGAATATCAGATCGACGGCAAGCGCCCACGCTCCAAACCTCCCCTGCGCGAGAAGGGCGATGCCAGCCGAGCCCGAACGGTACGCCCCCGCCGTACTGCATCGTAAAATCCGTGCTGCTGATTTTCGACCTCGACGGAACCCTTATCGATTCCCGGCTCGACCTCGCGAATTCGGTCAACGCCACGCGCCAGGCGATGGACAAAGGGCCGCTGCCGCACGAATTGATTTTTTCCTACGTAGGCAACGGAGCGCCCGTGCTGATCAAACGCGCCATGGGTCCGGAACCGAGCGAAGATCAGGTTCGCGACGCCCTCGAATTCTTCCTCAATCATTACAAGCATCACGCCGTCGAATATACGGAGCTTTATCCAGGAGTGCGCGCCGCGCTCGAAAGGCTGCATGGGGCAGGCAACCAACTTGCGGTCCTCACCAACAAGCCGGTGCGCATCAGCCATGCCATCATGGACCACTTCGGACTCACCGGCCTGATGTTCAGGATCTACGGTGGCAACAGCTTCGAACACAAGAAGCCGCATCGCATCGGCATCGACACGCTGCGCGCGGAAGCCGGCGCCGAGCCGCACGACACCTGGATGATCGGCGACAGTTACGTCGACGTGCAGACCGCCCGCAACGCCGCCGTCCCATGCTGCGGGGTTACCTACGGATTTCAACCCGAGAGCTTTCTCGAATTTCCGCCGGACATTCTCGTCGACCGGCTCGAAACCTTTGCCGATCGCCTGCTCAAACTATGAACTGCATCTTCTGCGACATCGTGGCGGGCAAAATCGCGGCGGAAATTGTCTGGCGAAGCGAAGACGCCGTGGCCTTTCTCGACCACCGTCCTCTGTTCCCCGGCCACGTGCTGCTCGTTCCCGCGCAGCATATTGAAACCCTGGCGGATCTGCCCGGCGCGCAGGTTGGCGCGTTCTTTCAAGCTGTGCAGAAACTCGAGCGAGCCGTCGAGCAGGCGCTGGGCGCGGAAGGTACGTTCATCGCCATCAATAACCGCGTCAGCCAGAGCGTCCCTCACCTGCACGTGCATATCGTGCCCAGACATAGAGGCGACGGGCTGAAGGGATTTTTCTGGCCGCGCCGCAAATACGACAGCGACGGCCATCTCAAAGAAACCGCCGAAAAACTGCGCGCGGCTCTGCAACAACCGCAATTCCCCGACGCCACAGACACGAAACTGATATGATCTTTTACGCTCATGTGGCAACACAACTACGCTCCCGTCCTGAATAGCCCGACCCTGTCCTCGCTGGTGGCAGCCATCCCCATCTTCGTGCTGCTGATCATGATCGGAGTGCTGAAGAAGCCCGCCTGGCTCTCGGCACTGGCGGGACTCGCCGCTGCCATTCTGGTTTCTCTCTTCGCCTACGGAATGCCTGCCTTGCTGACATTCAGTTCCATCGGCTATGGCGTAGCCCAGGGGCTGTTCCCCATCGGCTGGGTGGTATTTACTGCCGTTTTTCTCTACAACATCGTCGTCAAGACAGGTAAGTTCGAGATCGTCAAGGAATCGATGGGCAACCTGACTGGCGACCGCCGCATGCAGGCGCTGCTGATCGCATTTGCGTTCGGTGCGTTCATAGAAGGCGCGGCTGGCTTCGGCACCTCCGTCGCGGTTGCCGCCGCCATGCTCACCGGTCTGGGCTTCGAGCCCTTCTACGCGGCGGGCATCTGCCTGCTCGCCAACACCGTGCCGGTCACTTTCGGCTCGCTCGGCATCCCCATCATCACGCTGCAGAGAATTACCGCACTGCCCCTCGAAAGCCTCTCGAGCGGTGTGGGCCGCATCTGTTTTCCGGTCGCCACCATTGTTCCCGCCTACCTGATCCTCATGATGGGCGGATGGAGTGCTCTGAGCGGCGTTCTGGGGCCGGCATTGATCTGCGGCGTCGTCTTCGGCGGCGTTCAATTCCTCGTGGCCACGTACCAGGGTCCGGAGTTGGCTGCGCTACTGGCCGCCATCGCTACCCTGGCTGTCCTGGTGCTGATCACGAAGGTGTGGAAACCCAAAGACAAATATCAGATGAAAGGCGATGGCCCTGCGCGCCCGTTCACGTCGATTCCAGCGAGCGAAGCATGGCTCGCCTGGTCGCCTTTTATCCTGCTCGTCGCCTGCGTCCTCATCTCCGGTCTGCTCAACAAGCATACGACGCTGATGACCCACTTCCGTCTCGAGTTCCCGTGGCCGGGCCTGCACAATCTGGCCGTCAGAATGCCTCCGGTGGTCAAGAAGCCCACGCCTTACGCCGCGTCGTTTCCCTTCGACTATCTGGCCGCCGCCGGGACTTCGGTGCTGATTGCCGCCATCCTCTCGGCTATGGTGCTGCGCATGTCCGTCGGTACCTTTTTCGGTGTGCTGAAAGCCACCGCTTATCAGCTGCGCTTCGCCGAGTTGACGATTGCCACCACCCTTGGCCTCGCCTTCCTGATGAATTATTCCGGCGAGACCGCCACGCTCGGACTGACGCTCGCCGCCACCGGAGCCATGTTCCCGTTCTTCAGCTCGTTCCTCGGCTGGCTCGGCGTGTTTGTCACGGGCAGCGATAACTCCGCCAATGCTTTGTTCGGCAATCTTCAGGTGGTAACCGCCACGCAGCTCCATTTGAACGCGACCCTCATGGCGTCGGCCAACTCGTCGGGCGGCGTGATGGGGAAGATGATCAGCCCGCAGAGCATCGCGGTGGCGGCGGCGGCGACGTCCATGGCCGCGGGCGAAGAGGGCCGGCTGTTCCGCTTCACTCTGCGCCACAGCATTTTTCTCGCCGCGGTAGTGGGCGTAATCGTGATGATTTACCAATACGTACTGCCGTCACTCGCGCCCTGATATGGACTGGGAAAACGCCGGCGTCAAGATCGTCCGCGCGGGTGAACTCGACGGGAACACTCCGCAGACACCGGGTATGACGCGCGCCGCCGCCATCACTCATGCGCGCACCGGGGCCAGCAAGCTTTGGGCGGGAACGGTGGTGGTAGCGCCCGACGCACGCACCGCCGCCCACCATCATGGTGAGCTTGAGACCGTGCTCTATATCGTCAAAGGTCGCGCCCGCATGCGCTGGGGCGAGCACCTCGAATTCTCCGGAGAAGCCGGGCCCGGCGACTTCATCTACGTGCCGCCATACGTGCCGCATCAGGAAATGAATGCGCGCGCCGACGAACCCGTGGAAGCCGTGGTGGTGCGCAGCGGGCAGGATCCGATTGTGGTGAATCTGGATATTGCGGAAGCGAACGAAGCGCCTGTGCCGTTCCACCCAGGCTGAGAATGGCAAAGTGGGGCAGGTAACCAACCTGCCCCCACGGGGCTCCGGGGCGAGCTACTTGCTCAGCCGCTTGTAGTACTCTGCCACGGCGTCCGCGTACCCCGGAGGGGTATTGCGCGGATTGGCGCTGCGCACGCTGCTGTCGCTCGCGTCGATCTTGCGCCGCAGCACCAGTTCGATCTGATCGACAGCCTGCAGAATCTGGCCGTTGATCACCTCGGCAAGTTGCGGGTTGCTCCCCCAGCGCTTCGGATCGAGTTCCTGCGCTTGCTTCACCAGCTGTCCGTACTCGCGCGCCGCGTCTTTATCGTCGGCCACCGAGCCGCGCAGCCGCTGCAGATCGCGCAGCAGATCGGCGTAGGCTGCCTCCGCCTGTGCGGGCGTAGGCGTCGCCTGTGGATCCCCGGAATTCACCCCGTCCATGCGGCGAGGATCTCCCTTCCAGGGGTCGCCGCGAAGTTGGCCACCGTTCCAGCCAAGGCCTCCATTGGTGTAGCCGCCATTCGGCGTAGCGCCATAATTGGCGCCATTGAAACCACCACCACCCTGATTGCCCGGACCGCCCTGTGGTGAGTTGCCGGCTTGCTGGCCTTGCCCCTGACCCTGGCCTTGCCCCTGACCTTGTTGTTGGCCCTGACCTTGTTGTTGGCCCTGGCCTTGTTGTTGGCCTTGGCCTTGTTGTTGGCCCTGACCTTGTTGGTTACCTTGTTGACCGTTGCCCTGCTGTTGCCCCTGGCGTCCGTTGTTGCCATTGCGAGCCTGCTGTTGACCCTGCGCGGCGCGCCCCAGCTGTTCAATCTCCCGCCGCACCCGTTCCGCCTGATCGAGCGCCTGCTGCATCCCGGCCTGGCCCTTCTCGCCGCCCTGCCCCTGGTTCGCAGCCGATGCCTCCAGCTGCTTCAGATCGTCCTTCAGCTCGTTCAGCGATTGCGTCACCGGAGATTCGCGCATCACCGCGTACTGACCCATGCCTTGGCGCAGCGCCGCCTCAGTCCACTCCATCCTGCTCTGGACTTCTTCCTGCTGGCTCTTGCCCATGCTGTCGCGCAATTTCTTCGCCGTATCGGGCTGCGTGGCCGTCAGACTGCGCGATGTCTGCTGCATTTCCTTTTGCAGTTGCTCGTACTGCTCACGCATCTGCTTCTTTTCGTCGGCCATCTGCTGAGCGACCTGCGGATTCTCCTGGCCCTGGCCGAAATTGCGCCGCATGCGCTGCTCGAACTCCTGCTGATGTCCCGCTAGTTGCTCGGCCTTGTTGGCCAGATCGCTCATCTGCGATCCATTCTGCTGATTGCGCATGGCCTGAATGGCTTGCTCGGCCTGCTTCAGCCGATCCGCCGCCCGCTGTGCTTCCGCCTGCCCCGCCGCGCCGCTCTGCTGACCCTGTTGACCCGGTTGCCGAGCCGAAGCCGCGCTGCTCATATCCCGCGTCGCCTGCTCGAGCTGACGCAGCGCCTGATCCAACTGCTGCTGATTCTGCTGTTGCTGCCGGTTCATGGGACCGGACGGGCTCTGGTTGCGCGCCATCTGCTGTTGTTGCTGCTGCTGGCCGGATTGCTGTTGAGACGACTGGCCCTGCTGCCCGCTCTGCTGACCCTGGCCGCTGCTCGACGCGCTCTGCTGACCCTGTTGTCCCTGCTGTCCCTGTTGACCGGATTGACTTTGTTGACCCTGCTGCCCGGATTTCTGCTGCTCCAGATCCTTGCGCAATTGTTCCGCTTCGCGCCGCAGCATTTCCTGCTGCCAGCGCTGCTGCGCTACCTGCTGTGGATTGTTCTGCTGCTGTTGCGCCAGTTCCTGCTGCCGCCGCGCCAGATCCGCCAGCTTCTTCATGGCTTCGTCGATCTTCTGCTGCTGCTGTTCGGCCGACGATGCGCTGGAATTGGTCTCATACTGGTTCTGCTCTTTATCCAGTTCCAGATCGAAGAGGTTGGCCAGATCGCGTCCGGCGCCGCCGCCGCCACCGCCGCCTCCGCCACCACGGCTGATCTGAATCTGAATGTCGCGGAAGGTCGCTTCAGCGCGCAGCAGATGCTGCAGAGCCTGCTGCTCGGGCGTCAACGCGTCCTGGAACGCCAGGCCTTTCAGCTTGTCCGAAGCGGGCGTCATCGCCGCCACCGCCGCTTCCATCTCCTTCACGAACGAAGAGAACCCGGCGCCGTTCGAATCCAGTTGCCGCGCCTTGGTGCGGTTGGCCATCGACTGCGCCTGATCTTTCAGCTTGGACTGCACTTCCGCCAGATACTTGCCGTTCTCCGCCGCCGCCGCTTTGGCCTTGGCATCGCCCTTCAGCTGATTGAATGTGGCCGCGATGATTTCCTTCTCGCGCTCGGAAATCTGCTGCTCCTGCTCGCCGCTCATGCCGCCACCGCCGCCCGATTGCTGCGATTGCGTGTAGTTGAACTCAAACGGCACCGCCTGGATGAAGTACATGTCCGTCTTAGCGGAGTTCTTGCCATCCTTCGCGGTGGCGTAAATGCTCACGATGTCGCCAGGCACCAGCTTGAAATCTTCCATCGAAAGCATCGTCCCGCCTTCGACCTTCTTCGCACCCTTTTCCTTCAGCAGCGACACGATTTTCTCGGGGGCGCCGTTGACGGAATAGTGCAGGTCCATCTCCTGGAGCGGATATTCGTCCTCGGCGGTCACCCCGACCATCACTTCCTCGATCGGGCTCACCTTGGCGTCCTTACCGGGTTTGGTAATCCGTACCGAGGGCTCCCCAACCTTGCGCGCTTCAATGAAGTAATCGTCGGTCAGGCGCACCATTTCGCCGTGATCCATCACGCCCAGGTGGTACGTGCCGTCCTTCTGGATGGTCACGTTCGCCGTAGTCTTGTTGTCGTGCGTGGCGTCCAGATCGATAGGCTTCCCATCGTCAAAAACAATCTGGGCATTACTCAACGGCCGGTCGGTCTGGATTTCGAGCTTCGCCACTGTGCCTTCCACGGCGCGCAGATCTCCGCCCGGATCTTCCGTCTCCGCCGCCATCCCCGTCCAGGAAGGATAGGC
The DNA here is from genome assembly GCA_963719785.1 of Terriglobia bacterium. Lineage (GTDB taxonomy): Bacteria > Acidobacteriota > Terriglobia > Bryobacterales > Bryobacteraceae > BOG-234. Next base: position 39,863 of record CAVRCX010000004.1, on the reverse strand, counting down.
GTAGGTCACCTTGATGTCCTTGACGTTCGGCAGGTCTATCGTGTGGATCTTGAAGCTATCGGATCGGACTCCGCCCGCCGACACGTAATAATCGGCGTCTTCCTGCACGCCCACCAGCATGTAGCCGAAACCGGAGCCACCCTTTGCGGGCTCCATGGGCGCTTCTTCCCACTTGGTGGAACTCGCATAGCGCACAAACACGCTCGCCTTCGACGAAGTGAAGCCGTTCAAATGCGCCGAAATCAGCTGATCGGTTTTGCGCCGGATCGTCTTCGACCCAGGCTCGACGGTAACGCTGTAGATGGCTTTCGATTGATCCTTCGGATAGCTTCCCCACAGCAGCGCGGTGCCGGTACCGAGCACGCCCGGGCCCCAGAACATCAGCCACACCAGCACACCAGCGGCTGCCGCGGCCAGCGATGCAAAACGGATAATACGGGAATTTTCAACCACTTGGCCCGGCTCCGCATCGCGCGCAATCACCAGCGCGTCTTCCGCCAGCAAAGGCAGAAACGGATCGGCAGCATTGTCCTTGGCGCGCTCGGTGAAGGTGAGCAGGCGCTGATCGAATCCAGGATGCTTCTGCTCCACTTCCTGCGCCGCGCGCCGGCGATTCATGCGCATCAGCGGGATTATTAACGCTACCGCGATGGCCGCGCCAATTCCCAGGAAAAGCACAAATCTGCCCGCCAGCAGGCTCGCCGGAGTGAATGCGGCCCCCATCAGGGCGCCTACAATCATCACCGTCAGCAGCAGCGCGGCGCCGACCACCGCGGCAGCACCTCGCGTCCAGGTGATGAGCCGGAGCCTTTGCTCCAAACGATCCAAATATTGCGCGAGACCTTCAAGGGGATTCATCAAGCTTCCTTACCGGCGTTCATCGTCATGTGCCGGTTGCCTAAAACCGATTCCGCCACTGCCAGCATTGCCAGCAACGCCAGCACCCACCACCAGAGTTCCGCGTTGTCGTCACGCGTATTCGACGTATTGCCAGCCGTCGAGTCGGACCCTGGCTTGCCTGCGCCCTCGGGGGTCCTTCCTGTATTTTTCCACAGATCCAGCGTCTCTGCTGAAATGATTGTAAAATCCGACTCACGCCGATCCGGATTCACCGCCGCCAGTTCTTCCCGCCCGTTAGCGCGCCGGATATCGAAAAAACCTTCCGACGGAAACTGAAACGTGCTGGCTTTGGACGATTCCGCCAGCGTCAGCAAACGCTTGTCGCCGGGGCCGATAATCTCTACCGGAGTATTCTTTTCCTTGGCCGTGCGCAATTCCACGTAGGAACCGACTTTATAAGTCCCGCGCGCCGTCCCGACTCCGCCCATCTGGTGCGTGGTGTTTTCGAGGAACGGCAGCCACACCGGCTGCAGGGGCAAATTGTTGGCCAGGTTGTCGAAGGCCGAAGCGAAAATCAGCACATGCCCCTCGCCCACCTTGCTGTCGACCAGCAGCGGCAAACCGTTCGCCAGACGCGCCGCCACACGCACGTCGGGCGATTCGGGCGGCGTCTGCAGCGTCACATATTGGAATATCTCTACCGAATCCCAGTTCTGCGTGCGCCCGAACGAGGGGTAGGAAGTATCGATCTGCGCCACCGTCTGCACCGGCTCATTATCGGTGGCGATGGTGTGGATGGCGTTGACCGGGATGCCTGCCACAGCGACCTTGCGGCCCGGCGTGGCGTTCCGGCCCAGCGAAACCAGCATGGAGCCGCCCGCCTGCACGTACTTGTCGAGCTCATCTTCGAGCTTCGCCGGCAACGGCCCGGCATCCGACAGAATCACGAAGGCGTACTTCGCCACATTGGCGTTGGCCGCCTGGATGGGCGTCATCGATTCCAGCGTGAACGCCGCGTCGGTGGCCGATTCGAGCGCGGTGCGCAGATATAACGGGCTTCCGGTCTGCGATTCGTTATCTCCATGCACCAGCAATGCAGGCTTCGGATCGGCCCGCTCCACTGAGAACAACCAATGATCGTCATGGGGAAATTCGTCCGCCGAATCGATGCGCACTTCGCATTTGGTCAGCCCGTAGGGGGCATCGAGCGTCAGAAACTCCACCGTGGCTCGGCTGTTCGCCGGTACCTTTACCTGCTTGGTCTCAACCGGCTTGCCGTTTGCGACCAGGGTAACTTTGCGTGTTGCGTCTTCAGTATTGAAACCGGCGATTGTCGCCACGGTGCGCACTTTCTTGGTGTCGAAGACGCGGCGCGGTGCGTCCACATTCTCCACTGTCCAGTTGGGCACCGGCTTATCGGCCATGGGATGCAGCACCAGCTTCGTGCCATCGTCGAGCCGCACGTCCGAGAAGCTGGCCGGCCAGGAGGATCTCTGCAGATCGGTAAAGACGTCGGCTTCGATGTCGGACTTGAGACTTTCGCGGGTCGAGCGCAGCACACGTGAGAGCTCGGCGTAAGAACTGGCATCGTCGCCCGGCTCGATAACCGCCAGGGCTCCCTGCAGCGCCTGTTTGTCTGAAGTGAAATCGGTCAGCAGCCTGGCCGGACCGCCGAAGGTAATGATCTGCCCGCGATCGCCCTCATGCATTTTGGCGATCTCCGCGCGCGCCGCCTCCTTGGCCCTGGTAAACCGGTCGCCCTGACGCATGCTGAACGAATTGTCGATGGCGAATACCAGATTGCGGGCGCTGCTGGCATTTTTGATGGTGCTCGAGTGGACGTACGGCCGGGCGAACGCCAGCACCAGCAATGCGATGAAGGCGCAGCGCAGCGCGAACAGCAGAAGATACTTCAGCCGCCGATGCTTGATGGAGCTCTGTGTGCGCTTTTCAAAGAACATCAGCGAGGCGAATGGGATGGGCGTTTGCCGGTACTGGCGCAGCAGGTGGACGTAAATGGGCAGTCCGATCGCCGCCGCGCCGGCCAGGAACCAAGGGGTCAGGAAGCCCATCTACCTTCTCCTCTGGCGCAGCGCAAGGTAATTGCGCAGCCCCTGATCGAGCGGCTTCGAGGTATCCATAAACACATATTCCAGACCTGCCGCCGCCGCTTTATCGGCAAGCGTAGCGATGTGGCTGTCGATCTTCGCGCGGTATTCATTGCGCGCGTATTCCGGCGATACTTCCATGGCTGTATCTTCTTCGACGTCCAGAAGCAGCACAGGGTCTCGAAATTTCGGCGCCACTTCGTTGGGGTCGAGCAAATGGAACATCACGACCTCATTGCCGTGATAGCGCAGCGGTTCGATAACCTTTACGATCTGTTCGGGATCGGCGTAGAAGTCCGACATCACCACCACGATTCCGCGGCGGCGCAGAAATTCCTGAAAATGGATAAACGGCTTGGCGAAATCGGTACGCGAGCCGCCCTCGGCCTGTTCGATGGCGTGCAGGAGGCGCATCAACTGGCCCTGGCGGGTGGAAGGCGCTACGTAATTTCTCACATCTTCGTCGAAAACGATCAGGCCGGTGGCATCGCGCTGTTGCGATGACATATAGGCGAGCGAGGCAGCCAGATAGCGAGCATAGTCGAGCTTGGTGATCTTCCCCGACGTGTACTTCATGGACGCGCTGGCATCGAGGAGGAGCAGCAACTGGGAGTTCGTCTCGCCCTTAAAGCGCTTGAGATAAATCCGCTCCGTGCGGGCGAAAACGTTCCAATCGACGTGGCGAAGGTCGTCGCCTTCGACGTATTGGCGATACTCGGCGAACTCCTGGCTGAACCCAAAGGTGGGCGAGCGATGCAGTCCCGCGACGAAGCCATCGACGACGGTCTTAGCGACAAGATCGAGCGACGAGATAGAAGCCAAAACCGAAGGATCAAGAAATCGCTGCAGCATTAGTCTTCTCCGGAAACCGCTCCCTCGTCGCGGCTCGGAAGGGACAGTCGAGCCGCGACCGTGAGGGAGCGGTGTTCCTGAGTCATTAGTCCCTCGGGGCTGGTTTGATCTGCAACACCTGGCGCAGAATATCGTCCTGAGTCAAGCGATCCGATTCCGCATGGAAATTGAGCAGAATACGATGGCGCAGGATCGGAATGAACAACTCCCGCACATCGTCGAAGCTCACGTGATACCGGCCTTTCATCAGCGCCCGGGCTTTGGCAGCCAATACAAGGAATTGCGCCGCGCGCACGCTGCCCCCGTAGTTCACATACTTCTTCACGACGTCCGGCGCCGAAGGATCCTTCACGCGCGTGGAGCGCACCAGTTCAATGGCATACTTCGCCACCGTCTCCCCGATCGGCGTCATGCGGACTAACTGCTGGAAGCTCAGCAATTCTTCCGCGGTGGTGATCGGATCCGCCTTGGCCACATGCGTCGTGGTCGTGAGATCCACCACCTGCAACTCCTGCTCGGCAGTCAGATAATCGAGCAGAATATTGAACAGAAACCGGTCCAGCTGAGCTTCGGGCAGCGGATACGTGCCCTCCAGTTCGATGGGGTTCTGCGTGGCCAGCACAAAGAACGGCGCCGGCAGCAAGTAGTGATGGCCGCGCACCGTGCACGCACGCTCCTGCATGGCTTCGAGCAGCGCCGATTGCGTCTTCGGCGGTGTACGGTTGATTTCGTCGGCGAGCAGCACGTTGGCGAAGATTGGCCCCTGTACGAACGTCCAGGTGCGGTGCCCCGTCGTCGGATCCTCTTCGATGATGTCGGTGCCGGTGATATCGGTCGGCATCAGATCGGGCGTGAACTGAATGCGCTTAAACAACAGGCCCAGCACCTCCGCCATGGTGCGGACCAGCAGCGTCTTGGCCGTGCCGGGCAGGCCCGTAATCAGGCAATGGCCGCCCACGAACAGGCCGATACGCACCTGCTCGATCACCTCGTGTTGGCCGACAATCACACGGCCGATCTGGTGGACGATCTCGGAATCGACTTCACGGAAGCGGGCGATCCGAGACTTCAGAACCTCCGGCTCGACTTGAGGAGTGACGATGGTTGACATGAGTTTTTATTTTAATTGCCTTCGCCGCTCACTTCGAGCAGCAGCTTCTGCGCGGGCCGGTATTCCGGCGCCGCTTCGAGTGCGGTAAGGACTTCCTCTCTGGCCTTGTCTTTCCGGCCCTCGGCCTGATAGGCCTTAGCAAGATTGTAATGGCTGCCCGCTACGTCTATGGGATGCAGCGCGACGAGAACCGCATATTCGCGTACCGCGGCCGGCGCATCTTTGGTCTTCATGTAGAGAGCGCCCAGCTTCTCGTGCAGGTCCGTATCGAGCGGATTCACGAAGTTCAGGCGCTCCAGCGCAGCCTCCGCTTCTTTCGGTTTACCGGCTTCGTCGAGCAGCTTCGCGTATTGTTTGATGGCGTCGGCATCGCGCCCACTGGCCTTTGAATACCTGGCGTATTCGTCCATCGCGCAGGCCTTGTCTTCCTTCGCGAGGCACGCCTTGGCGACCGCGACGTACGCGTTGCCGGCCTCCACATAATCAGGGTAGAGAGCCTCAAGAGCGCGGCCTTTGGAGATGATCTCGTTATTGTCGCTGCCTGGTGCACGCGACAGCTTGTTCAATTCGCCCAGGCCGGTGGTCCACTCCTTGAAGTTCGTCACCGTCTTGCCGACTTCTTTGTCGATCTCGGCCTGGAAGTCCTTATCGAATGCCTCGGGCTCCATCTTCAACTGATCCCGGATCACATCCACGGTCGGGCGGTTTTTCGCGAACTCGTGCGCCATATCGAGGAGTTTCGATTCACCCCAGCGGCTTGCAATGTAATCGCACATCTTGCCGGCTTCGTAGTAAGAAACGATCACCTGCGTGGGAAAAGTGGGATGGACGAAGCCGCGGTCGATCTCGGCAACGGGAAGCAGTTTCTTGTCCCGAATGGCCGAGATGATCTCAGGCGTGACGCGGTCGCCCCAGTCGGGCGTGGTGGCCGATTCTTCGTGGACGGCCAGTCCTTCGGTAAACCAGCGGGGCACTCGGTAGTTGGTGAGCGTCAAAATGTACGCGTGGCTCATTTCATGCCAGAGCGTTTCGCCCCAATGGAACTGGCCTGGCGGACGCCCTGAGGGACTGTCCATGGCAATCACGTCGTCGAAGGTGACGCCCAGAATCCCTCCGACGCCGGGCAGACCCAGGGTGCGCACGGCGAAGTCCTCATGGTTCGGATAGACCTCAACCTGTAACGGTCGCGGCAGCTTGAATTGGTATTTCTTCTCGTAGACCGACATCGCCCACTGCATCACATGTTCGAAATACGGGCGCAGGGCGTCGGCTTCTTTCTTGTTCAGCTTCAGGATCGTGGTGGGCGTGGTGAAGGTCTCGAAATCTTTGTAGGTATCGAGCAGCTTCAGCGAATTCCGTGTGGCGGCGTCGCTCGTGTGGTCGTTGTTGTAGGCGAGTTCCAGTTCCTTGTAGGCTTCGTCGGGACGCCCCAGCCGCATCAGCGTCACACCCAGCTGCGAATGCGCGGTCCACAGTTCCGGATCGGCGGCCACCGCTTTGCTGTAGTAAACCAGTGCGTCTTCATAGCGCCGGTTGATGACCAGCAGGCTGGCGATGGTTTCGTAACCCTTCGCGCGGTTATTGATCTTGGCCAGCCAGGGAGACTCCTTGTCCTCCAGCAGGTCCAGGCTGGCATGGATGGCAATGGCGTCGAGCGCCGTGGGGTCGATCGCCAGCGCGGCATCAGCTTCGGTAGCGGCCTTCTTGCGATCGTCGTCTTCGAGCGCCATGCGGGCCTTGAGTTCGTACGCCTGGTAGAACTTGGGATTGATCTCCAGCGCCTTATCGGCGGCGGCAATGGCCTCGGGGTTAAAATCCTCGGCATAAACGCGGGCCAGTCCGTAGTAAGCTTGCGCGTTCTTCGGATCGAGTTCGAGGGCTTCCTTGAACAGCTTGGCGGCCTCGTCGGGATAATAGCGCTCGAAAAAGAACTGCCCGAAACGCACCCGGTACTCGGCGTTTTTTGGATTCGCCTTAAGCGCCGCATCGAAGGCAGTGGTGGCGCTGACGTAATCGTGAGCGCGCCACAACGCTTCAGCCTGCTGAATGGTCTGCGCACCCAGCGGAATACCGATCAGCAGGGAAAGGAACGCCAGATGCGGTTTCACTTCTCGATCGCCTCCTGCGTCTTAGCCAACTCCAGCAGCAAAGCGGAAATCTGCTTCTTATAATCCTCCGGGGCGAGAAGATCTTTCTGATACTTCAAAGCGTCGATCTGATTCTCGATCTGTTCCTTCTTAGCGACTAAATCGCGCTTGGCCGGATCCGTCACCGTGGTAGCCGCGTCGCCATAGCGCACCAGAGGAAATGCCGACGCATGCTGGGTATCTTCGAGCTGTGGGTGCTCCGTAGCCAGGCGCTTCTGTTCGGTATAGAACGCCGCGGTCTTGGTCTGTGCATAGTGAAACGCTTCGAGCGCAGTCACCACGCCGCTCTTATCCACATCGGCGGCCGGATCGCGCAATGCTTCCACCCAGTAACGGGCAAAGACCGTAGCATTCTTCTCCGTGCCCGATTTGGTAGCCGTGATCACCGTACGATTCTCGCGTTTCAGCGCCGCCGTAGCCCCGCCGCTGGCGCTGGTCATATCGACCACCAGTTGACGTGTCGCCGGTATCTTATTTAGCAACCCCGCCAGTTCGGTGCCGGAAATATCCGGACCCGGCAGATTGAACTTGTACTCGGTGCCGTCGAAAGTTCCATGCCCGATCATCATCAGCACCAGAACATCCTGCGGCTTGGCCTGCGCGGCGATGCGATTCAGCGACGCCGTCAGCCTGGCTTTGGTGGCATCGGCGCCCTTCAGCGTTTCGACCACGCGGTCGCCACCGCCCGCTCCGCGCAAAAGCTTGTCGGTATCGGTAGCCAGCATGGAGAAGCGCTGCTCATAATCGGGCTCGCCGCCCAGCCCCGCCACGGTCACAAAAAAAGTTGTAGCAAACGACGGGCTTGCCAACGCAAGCATCAGGAGTGCTTTCTTCATACCACGCCCCACTTTCTTCGCAACAGCCACTCACCGCCCCGAATCGCAATCACCAGCAGGAACAAAATCGGCATATCCCAGATATCCAGATTGTCATGCGCGGTGATGCCGGCTTCGGAAACCGCGATCTCGTCCGGCAAGCGCTTCGCTTTAGAAGGCGTATAGTAATTGCCATCGGTATCGCTCGAAAGCGTCTGGAGAAGATCTTTATTCTGCGCCGCGCCGAAGTTCTCCGCCACGCCGTCTTCGCGCCGGAAGGTCAGCGAATCCCTGCCTATCTCCGTTTTATCCTGACGCGCCACCACCTCCGCCACATAGGCGCCCGTCTTATCGGCGCTGTAATCTGCCGCGTAGGTGCCGGGCTCGAGCGGATCGGGTTTCATCTCCACCACACTCACCTGCGCATCGGGACGCGTGATGGTGGCCTCGACAGACGCGCCCGCCACAGGCTGATACGTCTTATCCCTGACCACCGCGCGCAGCGGAAGATCGGTATCGTCCGACAGCACCTGATGCGGCGTCGACGCCACCACCTGCCCCGGCGTCTCGGTCACCAGCCAGTGCAGCAACTGCTTCCAGAACGTGTAGTCGGTGATGTCGCTATGGTCCTGCAGCATCTTCCAGCGCCACGTGCCTTCGGTGGCGAGGACAGCGGTGCGGCCATGCCCAAAGTTTTCGATAGCCAGCAGCGGAGTGGGGCGGTGGTTCGGTTCCGCCACGTCCATCAGCACCACAGCGCCTGGTTTCTTTTCGCCCAGCACTGCATAGTTAGCCACCTGCGGCATCTTTTTCCAGCGCGCAATATTAGCGTCGCGGCCTTCCACAATGCGGGTGATCACGCTTTCACGCCCCGCTTCTGTCAGGCTGGCGTCGGCGAAATTGCGCACGAAGGTCTTCTCGCCTAACAGACGCAGGGGCAGCATCTCGGCCAGCGGAGTGGCCGCATAGCCGCCGTCGCTCAAGGAATATCGCCCCGCCGTGAACAAAACGCCGCCGCCGCGCCGGTCCGCAAAGTCGCGGATCATCTGCTGCTGCGCGGGCGTGAAATAGCTCGCTTCCACGCTGCCGAACATCAGGCCGTCGAAGGCAAACAGATCTTCCGCTTTCGTCGGAAAGCCGTCGGCCAGCTCATGCGGATTGGCCACGCCGCTGGTCGATTGCGTGTACGTCTTGTTCTGGGTGGTGCGCAGGATCGACACAATCTCGACGCTCTTGTCGTCGGTGTCCATGATGGCCCGCCGGATGAACTTGAAATCCCAGCGCGGCTCGCCTTCGAGATAGAGGATGCGCATCTTCTTATCGGTCACGTTGACCAGCCGCACCATAGCGTTGTTCTGCGTATTCTCTTCGCCCGGCATGGGATCGATGCCGATCTGAAAGGTGTGCGCCCCGGCCGCGCCCGCATCGAACAGCACCGAATCGCTCTGCTCCACATCCGGCTTCAGGGTAATTTCCTGCTGGGCCAGGGGATGCCCGTTCTCCCGCACCATCAACCGTACTTTTTCGCCCGCGTACCCATGCTGCCGGAAAGCCACCCGTGCAATCAGCCGCGAGCCCGGCAGCGCCCGGGCCGGCACCGCCACGTCTTCCACCTCAATATCTTTCGAGAAGTGGTCGGGACCGAAACCGATGGTATGGACCGGCACGCGCAACTGCTTCAACTGCGCGATGGTCTCGCGATCCACTCCGCCGGTGTTATCGCCGCCGTCGGTGAGCAACACAATCGCCCCCAGCGGCATGGTCCCGGCCTCGGCGGCGATGTGCTTCAGGCTGTCCCCGATGCGGGTGGCGTTGTCGTCGGCCTGCAGATTGCGCGCCTGATCGATGCGCACCGCGTCTTTGCCGAACTCGTACAGGCGCACCTGAAACTTCTTGTCCAGGGCGGGAAGGAGATCGTTATTCAGCAGATCTTCAGCCGTCTGCAGACGCTGCTTGCCATCGTCCGCGATCCCCATGCTGCGCGAATGATCGATCAAAACGGCTACGACGTTCTGCTGCGGCCGCAACCGGGCCACGCTGATCGCTGGATGCCACAGCATAAACAGTACGATGGCGATCAGCGCCGTCTGCGCCAGCCAGATCAGCGTCGAGCGCAGCGTGGAAAGCACCACTTGCCGCTGCCGCATGTGCCAGTAAAGGCCGCCCGCCGCGAGGATCAGCAGCACAAACATCAGCCACAGCGGCCACGGCGAGAGCAGCACCAGCTTGCCTTTGGCAAACACCGCTTGCGGATATTTGAACAACAGCTCAAACATACTTGATTCTACTGACGACGCAAACGCAGAGCCTGGGTCGGATCATCTATCATTATGAAGCTGGCCCGCAACATATTGTGACGTAAACTTTTGCATGGCGGGTTCAGAAAGAACTAAAGAAGGAACCTCGGAAATCGCGTCACAGCGCATGGTCCCTCGTCTGCCGATCAGCATATCACGCGATTTTTGGACGTCCCGCGCACGCCCGATTCTGCTCGCGCTCACCCTCTTCGCCCTCAACGCCTGGATCTGCCGCGAACTCTTCTCGATCGAGTTCATCCATAATCTGGATTCGAATGAGGGCGTTTTTGTCTCCATCAGCCGCTTCTTCCGCGACTACGGCTTTACGCAAAGCTGGTATCCGTGGTTCAACGCGGGCATGCCCACCGCCAACGCCTACCAGCCGCTGCTGCCCATGCTGGCGGCCTTCACCAGCAAGCTGACGGACTGGTCCATTGAGCACGCCTTTCATTTCGTGCTGGCCATGGCGTATTGCTGCGGGCCGGTATTCCTGTTCTGGTTCGCCTGGGACTGGTCCAAATCGGTCGTGCTCAGTTTGACGGCGGCCCTCGCGTTTTCCCTCTGGTCGCCGGCGGAGTTGCTGATTCCCATCCTGCGCATTAACACCGATGGCCACTGGGGCGCGCTGCGGCTTTTCAATCTGATTCATTACGCGGAAGATCCCCACAATGTGGCTCTCACGCTGCTGCCGGTGGGGTTGCTATTCCTCCGGCGCGCCATGGCCCACCGAACGCCGCTGAATCTCGCCGGCGCCATCGTTTCTTCCGCTGCCGTGGTACTTACCAACGCTTTCGGCGCCGCCGACCTCGCGATTGGCGGTCTCTGCATTGCCCTGGCGCTTCGCCGCGGCTTCTGGACCCTGCTGCTGGCCGGCCTTGCCGCTTATCTCTGGATCTCCCCCTGGGTTCCGCCCTCCCTCATCCACCTGATCCTGCAGGATCAATGGGGAGCCCGCGGCTTCCTTCACACCACGCTGCGCTCTTACCTGGCGGTCGCCGCCGTCGCTGTGGTTTTCCTGGCGCTGTGGGCGCTGGCGCGCCGTTTCCGTTCGCCGATCGATTGCTTCGCGGTCCTGTTCGCCTTCTGGATGTGCCTGATCCCGTTAGGCTTTTTCTTTCTGGATCTGACGATTGTTCCCCAGGGGAGCCGCTATCAACTGGAACTCGAGATGGCCGTCTGCCTGGCAATCGGCTGCGTGTGCGCCCGCCTTCCATGGCGGTCCGTAGTGGTCGGTGTTCTCCTTTTCGCCGGGATTCGCCAGGCCGTAATCCTCCGCCACTATGCCCGCGGCCTGATCCAGCCCATCGACATCGCCCAAACCATCGAATACAAAACCATCCAGTGGCTGAATCGCAACCTGCCCGGCCAGCGCGCCCTGGTCTCGGGCGATACCGAATGGCTCTACAACGTCTTCTCCGACAATCCGCAGCTGAGCGCCGGCCATGAGCCCACCGCGCCCAACTTTATCCAGCTGGTGGCCGTCTTCACCATCTACACCGGCACCAACGCCGGGGATCGCGATGCAGAATATTCCATATTCTGGCTGAAGGCTTTCGGCAATCAGGCGGTCAGCGTTCCCGGGGAAAAAAGCCGCGAGTTCTACCATCCGATCGCCCATCGGCATAAATTCGACGGCGTGCTGCCGGTGCTTTGGCATGACGAGGACGACACCATCTTCGCCGTTCCGCAACGTTCGCGTTCGCTGGCCCACGTGGTCCCGAAGGACGCCATCGCCACACGGGTTCCCATCCACGGTCTGGATATCGATCCCGTCCGCGGTTACGTCAAGGCGCTCGATGACGAGAGCCTGCCGCTGGCTGATCTGACGTGGAAAAGCCCATCGCAAGGAGTCATCCGCGCGACCATGAAACCCGGCCAGGTAATCTCGGTGCAAGTCAATTACGTCGCCGGCTGGAAAGCCAAAGTTAAAGGCCGGGATGTGCCGGTCGCCAAAGACGCCATCGGCCTGATGGTGCTCTCTCCGAATTGTGACGGCCCCTGCGAAGTGGATCTCGAGTTCGGCCTGACCCAGGAAGCCCTGATCTGCCGCATCCTCTCCATCCTGGTCAGCTTCGCCCTGGTGGGGCAGGTTGTTAACCTGGTTGTTAACCTGCGGCGGGTTGGTAAGCCGCCATCCGAACCCGGTACTTCCGCAACAATTCATACAAAACCACCCCACCCGCGGTAGCCACATTCAGCGAATGCTTCAACCCCAGCATGGGAATCCGCACATGGGTATCCGCCATAGCGGACACTGCGGGCGTAAGCCCATCCGTCTCATGCCCAAACACCACGCAAACCGGAAAACGAGGCTGCCAATCGAACAAATCCACCGCATGGACGCTGGTCTCAATGGCGGCAATCTCACAACCCGAGCCGCGCAACGCATCGAGAGTGGATCGAGCGTCTCGGATATACTCCCAAGGCACCGTCTCCTCCGCCCCCAAGGCCGTCTTCGTGATCATCCCCTGCGGGGGGTACCCGGTAATTCCCGCAAGATATAACTTAGCGATCCCCGCCGCATCCGCCGTCCGAAAAAACGCCCCCACGTTATAGAGGCTTCGCACGTTCTCAAGCAAAACCGAAACGGGCAACGGCCGAATGTCATCGTATGAAGCAGCCGCGCTGGTGGCGCGGAAGGGTAGCCGGTCCATGGCTGATATAAAGACGCTGATATGGATAGAATGATACAAGGGTAGAGGGCGCCATGCTTTCGATAGTCGTTCCGATACATAACGAAGAACATTCCATCCTTCCTCTATATGACCGGCTCACCGCCGTGCTGGTACCAATTCGGCAGCCCTACGAGATTCTCTTTGTCGACGACGCCTCCACCGACCGCAGCTACGAGCTGCTCGCCAATCTGGTGCAGACGGATCAGCGACTGAAAGTGATCCGGCTGCGCCGTAATTTCGGCCAGACCGCCGCGCTCTCCGCCGGTTTTCACGAAGCACACGGCAAGATCATCATCGCCATGGACGGCGACCTGCAGCACGCTCCCGAAGACATTCCGGCGCTTCTGCGCAAAATCGATGAGGGATACGACATTGCCAGCGGCTGGCGCAAAGAGCGCGTCGATAACCCCATTACGCGGAAAATTCCCTCTCGCATCGCCAACTGGCTGATGTCGAAGGCTTCCGGCGTCGACCTGCGCGATTTCGGCACTACGTTCAAAGCCTACCGGGCAGAGGTCCTGAAGGATGTACATCTTTATGGCGAACTGCACCGCTTCATTCCGGCGCTGGCCAGCTTCTACGGCGCCAAAGTGGCCGAGGTGCCGATCCAGAATACGCCGCGAGCTTCGGGCGAATCCCACTACGGGCTGGGCCGGACCTTTAGAGTACTTTTCGACATCCTGACCATCCGCTTTCTGCTCAAATATTTCACCCGGCCGATGCATTTTTTCGGCGCCATCGGCTTGGCCGGAACGGGCCTCGGCTCGTTAATGCTGGGTTATTGTTTGGTGGTCAAGGTGTTCACGCAGATCGATATCATTCAGGAGCATGGGCCGCTGATGCTTGCCGGAGCGTTGCTGCTGCTGGCCGGCCTGATGATGTTCAGCACCGGCCTGATCGGCGAACTGCTGATTCGCACTTACTTCGAATCGCAGGACCGGCGCATCTACGCGGTGCGCGATATCCTGACCCAAAAACGCCGCGAAAAAGTCGACGAACGCCGCTAAACCGACGCCGCCAGCACGGGGGCCAACTCCTCGTGGGTAAGCGGGATTGGATTCCCCTTCATACTGCCGGAACGCGCAGCCTTTTCGATCAATTCGCCAAAATGCCGGGCTTCAATGCCGTACTGCCGCAGGGCAGGGATGCCAAACTTCTCAACCAGTTCACTCACCCGATCAACCCCATCCTCAGGTGTAGCCCCCGCCTTTCCGGTCAAAATGCGGGCGATCTCCGCATACCGAACCAATCCCGCGCTCTCCGGAGCCCGCGCCTGTAATGCCTGAATATTGGCGCGCATTCCATGCGCCAGAATGGCCGCGCAAACAGCTCCATGCGGCGCATCGAACATGCCGCCCACGGGAGCCGCGAAACCATGCACTACGCCCAGTCCCGCATTGGCCAGCGCCAACCCGCCGAGCAGGCTCGCATACGACATCCCGGCCCGCGCCTCGGCGTCGCGGCCGATCGCGTAAGCCCGCGCAAGACTACCGGCCACGACACGCAATCCATCGCGGCACAGCGCGTCGGTGAACGGATTGGCGCGGCAGGAAACATATGGTTCGATCAGCTGTGTGAGCGCGTCCATCCCCGTATACGCCGTGATTGCCCGGGGAAGCGCCAACGTAAGATCGGGATCGACAATAGCCACGCGCGGCAGCATCCACGGACTGCGCAGACTCGCCTTCACCCCGTGCTCAGGTGAACCCAGCACCGCATTCCGCGTCACCTCCGAGCCCGTGCCGGCGGTGGTGGGGATGGCGATAAAGGGGCAGGGAAGCACGTCGAGGGGCTTGCCCTTGCCGATGATTTCGAGATATTCCAGAACGTCCGATGGATTCGGGCCTAGCGCCGCTATAGCCTTGCCGGCGTCGATGGCGCTGCCCCCGCCGATGGCGATCACGACGTCAGAAGCACTCTCGCGCAACACTTGGGCGCCTTCCCGCACCAGAGCGACCGTGGGCTCGCCGCTCACGCCAAAGATCGTGCATTGGAAACCCCGCTGCTCGAGGCTCGCAATTACGCCTGCGTGGCGGATCCTGTCTTTTCCCGTAACCACCAGGGCGCGCCGGCCGAACGCGCCTGCAATCTCAGGCAACTCCGCGACAGTGCCTGGGCCAAACACGATTCGTCCCGCGGCAGCAAATTCAAAACGCATTTCCTCATGATCGTACGAAGGCCGATTGCCAATCGGCCGCAGGTTACCAACCTGCCCCACAAAGATCTACTTGCGTGGTTCCTTACCTGGCAGTGCGGCGGGGTTCTCCTGGACACGCTCGCGGAATTTGCCGCGCAGCCCCGACCCGAGCGCCACGGCAGATTCCCCGTAGCGATCGCGCAAACGGTCGGCCGCCTCAAGCGCCTGACGCCATCTATCGGAGCGCCCCCCGTCCATCAGGTCAAGTTGTCCGTCCGCGTGTTCGAACCCCGACGTATGGATCCCGATCAACCGGATAGCCCGGCCGCGTTCCCAATTGCCATGGAGCAGACGGCGCGATTGCTCGATCAGATCGATATCGAGCTGGGTCGGCCTGGTCAGGGTGTGGGCGCGCGTAATGGTTGAAAAATCTGAATACCGCAGCTTCAGCTGCAGAGTGCGCGCATGCAATCCGTGCTCGCGCAGACGGCGGGCCACCTTCTCGGCCAGGTGCGCGAGCGTGGCCTCCAGGCGTTCGGCATCGAGAGTATCCTGGTCGAACGTATGTTCGTGGCTGATGGATTTCGGGTCGCCGCGCTCGCCGATCTCGGCATCGAACCAGCCACCCGCGTCCAGACCCTGCGCCTTACCTGCCAGCGCCAGTCCCCATTTGCCGAAGCGGGATTCGAGATCTTTGTCGCCCAACGCAGCCAGATCGCCAATGCGCCGGATGCCGATCGAATGGAGATTTTTCTCCATCACCTTGCCGACGCCAGGAATGCGCCGGACTTCAAGCGGCGCGAGGAAGCGCGCTTCTCTGTCGGGAAGGACGTGGAGAATACCATTGCGCTTGGCCTGGTCGGACGCGATCTTGGCAACGAGGCGCGAGGTGGCAATACCGATCGAGCAGTTGAGATCGGTCGCACGCTTGACGGCCTCATGGAGTAGATGGGCCGCGCGCAGAGGAGGCCCGAGTAAGCGTTCGGTGCCTGTCATATCGACGTACGCTTCGTCGATCGAGGCCATCTCGACCACTGGGGAGAATCGATTGAGGATTTCGAAAACGCCTCCGGAGTATTGGCGATAGCGTTCAGGATGGCCTTCGACGAAGATGGCCTGTGGGCAGTGCTTGTATGCAGTACGCAACGGCATGGCGGAGTGGACGCCGAATTTTCGAGCTTCATAGGACGCGGCCGAGACTACGCCGCGCTCATTGCTCTTGCCGCCGACGACCACAGGCTTGCCTTTGAGATTGGGGTCGTACAGCTCTTCCACCGACACGAAAAACGCGTCCATGTCGACGTGGAAAATCGTCCGCATTACTTCTCCGGGTCTGTGTAGACCAGCTTCAGGCCCTTGTCGGCGATGACGAAATAATGCGCGCCACACTTCTGTGCCGCTCCCGCATTGTTATCAGCTTCGCAAATGTTGGCGACCAGCAGTCGGCTGTCGAGTCTATATGACAGAGCTGGCTCTGCCGGAAAACTCCACGGAAACTGAAAATAGCTGTGCCCCGGCCCGTGATGAAAGGGCGGCGGAAATACGCGCCCGGTTTTCAAGTCGACAATCGCCGCCATCAGGCAGGGCGAGCCACAACCCCAGGTTACGACGACGTAGTGCCCTGCAAAGTTCGGCCCCGGCGCCGCGAGTTCCCTTCCGGTCGTGCAGTCTTTAGCGCCCCACCCCATGCTCACGCCCCGGCGGATGACGGTTCGATACCGCTGTTCTTCGGCAGTGGTCAGAACCGGTTGGGTGGGTTCGCCTCGAAACACTCCTGCGGCGGGAAAATCTTCAAACCGTGGGACATCGTGCGCGGCCTGCGCCCATGCACAAACCGCCAGCGCGAAGCCCAGCCCCATGACCTTCATGGCATTAGCATAGCCCGGTCCGGCGGCTGCGTCACGGCTTTTCGCAGACTAACACGCGGGGGATTCCGGCGAGGTCGGGAAAGACGTGAATGTTGTGCCAGCCGCAGGCCAAAGCGGTGACCTGGTCTGCCAGATCGAAGCCCAGTTCCAGCGCCAGCGTCCCGCCCGGCTTCAGGACGCGGCGCGCTTCCGGAATCAAGCGCTGGTAGACGTCGAGTCCCGAGGTTCCGGCGAACAGCGCCAGATGTGGCTCGTAATCGCGCACTTCGCGCTGCAGGGCGCTGGCCAGGGGAACGTAGGGCGGATTCGAAACGATGAGGTCGGCGGCGCTGTCGGCGAAGGGTTCGAGCAAGTCCGCCCTGATGAATTGCACAGGTGCGCTGAGCGTCACCGCGTTGTCTCGGGCGACGATCAGGGCCTCTGCAGAGAGGTCAGTTGCGATTACAGGCGTGCCGGTTTCCACTGCCAGCGTAACTGCGATGGCGCCCGATCCGGTCCCGACGTCGATCGTCAGGCCATGAGCCCGCGCGAGCACCTTCTCAATCAGAAGCTCGGTTTCCGGGCGCGGGATCAGGACGTCCGGCGTGACGCGGAACTCGCGTCCATAAAATTCCTGCTTCCTGGTGATGTACTGGGTCGGCTTGCCTTTGATGCGCTCGTGCAGATAGCGGCCGTAGTGGATCCACTCGACTTCGCGAAGCTCCTGCTCGGGATGGGCGTAGAAGTAAGCGCGATCGCAGTGGATGGCGTGGGCGAGCAGCACTTCGGCCGTCAGGCGCGGTGCGACGATGCTGTTATTTTCGAGAAGTTCGGTGCCTTGCGCAAGAGCCGTACGGATGTTCATCCGTCACGCGGCGGCGCCTTCTTTTTGCAGCTTTTCGGCCTGGTAATGCTGGGTGAGAGCATCGAAGATGGCGTCGAGCTTGCCAGCCATAATCAGATCGAGTTGATGCAGTGTGAGCCCGATGCGGTGGTCGGTGAGTCGGTTCTGCGGGAAGTTATAAGTGCGGATTTTCTCACTGCGATCGCCGGTCCCGACCATGCTCTTGCGCTCCGCGCCAATGGCCGCCTGCTGCTTTTCGAGCTCGATTTCGTAGAGCCGGGAACGCAATACGCGCATCGCTTTGGCGCGATTCTTGATCTGCGACTTTTCATCCTGACAGGAGACGATTACGCCGGTGGGCAGGTGCGTGATACGAACCGCCGAATAAGTGGTATTGACAGATTGTCCGCCCGGCCCCGACGAGCAAAACGTATCGATGCGAATGTCTTTCTCTTCCACCTTGATTTCGACTTCGTCGGCTTCCGGCAGAACGGCTACCGTGATGGCCGAGGTGTGGACGCGCCCCTGCTGCTCGGTCTCCGGCACGCGCTGCACGCGATGCACTCCGCTCTCGTACTTGAGTCGGCTGTACACGCGATTGCCGCTGATCAGCGCGAGGACTTCCTTGAGGCCGCCCACGGAAGACTCGCTGGCGGAGGTGACTTCCACTTTCCAGCGCTGCGTTTCGGCGTAGCGTGTGTACATGCGGAAGATCTCGGCGGCGAAGAGGCTGGCTTCGTCGCCACCGGTGCCGGCGCGGATTTCGAGCACCACATCCTTTTCGTCGAGCGGATCTTTCGGTAGCAGCAGCACCTTGAGATCCTGCTCAATCTGCGTCAGCTCGGGCTCGAGGTGTTCGATCTCGAGTCGCGCCAATTCCTGCATGTCGGGGTCGGACTCAAGGAGCATGGCCTTAGCCTGTTCGAGCTGCCCCGCGCCCTGCTTGTAGTCGCGGTACTTGGTAACGATTTCCGAAAGATCGCTGTGCGCTTTCGAGACCTTGCGATATTGCTCGCCATCGCTGATGACGGCGTGGTCAGCCATCTGCGCGGTCAACTCTTCAAAATGCTTTTCGATCTGATCCAGCTTCTTCGAATATTGCATGGCGGAATCAGGCGATGACGAGTTCGCCGCCCTGTTGGTTTTCGAGGGCCATGGCGCCATCGAGAGCGCGGATGGCCACCGCGGCCTGTTCGTCGGAGGGGGGTTGGGTGGTGATGCGCTGAGTCCATAACCCGGGGGCAGCGAGGGTGGCGAGGAACGAGCCGCGCCGCTTGGCTGCGAAACGGATCAGTTCATAGCTGAAGCCGGCGATGACCGGCAGCAGAACCACGCGAACGGCCATTTTCGCGGCGAAGGTATGGACCGGAATAAACATGTAAACCACCATCGAGATCAGCATGATGACGAACATGAAGCTGGTCCCACAGCGGGGGTGGAAAGTGACGAATTTCTGAGCGTTTTCCACGTTTACCGGCTGGCCGGATTCGAAGTTGAAAACGACTTTATGCTCGGCGCCGTGATATTCGAAGACGCGCTTGATGTCTTTGGCGCGGGAGATCCCATAAAGGAAGCCGACGAAGATTCCGAGGCGAATCAGGCCGTCGACGAGGTTGAACAGGATCTGGCCCTGGAAATCGGTGGCGTTGATGGCGGGAAACCAGTTGCCCAGAAAGAAGGTGAGCTTGAGCGGGATCAGTTTGTAGAGCGCGAGGAAGAAGACTACTGAGAAAACTACCTGGGCGCTCATCATCCAAGAGGAGATTTCGGGCTTGGCTTCCTTCGATTCCTTCCCTTCTTCGAGCACCGCGTTGGCGGAAAAACGCAGCGCCTTCATGCCCAGCGACATCGCTTGGCCCAGCACGCCGAGGCCCCGTAATACGGGCCATTTAAAGAACTTATGCTTATCTGAGACACGCGAAACGGGCATCTCTTCGGTGACGATTTCACCCGTTGGTTTGCGTACGGCGACGCAATAACTGTGCGGCGCGCGCATCATGACGCCTTCCATGACGGCCTGTCCGCCGACCAGCGTTTCCTCGCCGCTTTCGAGGATGGGGAGCATCTGTACGTGTAGAAAAAGGCGGAAAAAGCTGCGGAGTGACATTAAACCTCTAAAACTACATTATACGAACAATGGAACGAAGAATGGACAGGCCGTAGCGCCTGTCCCACGTTAACCGGCCTTTTTGCCTGCCCGGACCAGTTGCTCTATATTGATTAAACCTGTCGGGTAGTCCCCGGTGTAACAGGCGTAGCAGTACTCGCTCTGGGGAGTGTCGGCTACAGAGCGGCGCAGGGCGTTGATCGAGAGGTAGGCCAAAGAGTCGGCCTCAATGAAGCGCCGGATCTCCTCGATGTTGCTGTTGGCGGCGATCAGTTCGCTCTTATTGGGCGTATCGACCCCATAGAAACAGGGCGACACTGTCGGCGGACAGGATACGCGCATATGGACTTCCCGCGCGCCCGCCTGCTTGACCATGCGAACGATCTTGCGGCTGGTCGTCCCGCGCACGATGGAATCGTCGACGAGCACCACACTCTTACCTTCGAGCAAGCTGCGTATGGGGTTCAGCTTAAGCTTGACGCCGAAATCGCGAATGCTCTGGGAGGGCTCAATAAAGGTCCGGCCCACGTAGTGATTGCGGATCAGCGCCTGGCGATATGGGAGACCGGATTCGGCCGAATAGCCGAGGGCGGCGGCGTTGCCCGAGTCGGGAACAGGCACCACGATGTCGGCGTCGGCGGGAGCTTCGCGGGCGAGCAGACAGCCCATCATTTCGCGGGAATCCTGCACCGGGCGGCCGAATACGATGGAATCGGGGCGCGAGAAATAGACATGCTCGAAGACACATTGGGAGCGGTGTTCCTCGGGGGCGTAGCGTTCTCGCGTGATGCCTTCGGGACCTGCGATGACCATCTCGCCGGGCTGCACGTCGTTGAGATAGACGGCATTCAGAAGATCGAAGGCGCACGTTTCGGATGCGAAGACGTAAGAAGGCGTGCCGCTGACTTCGAGCTGTCCCATGGCGAGCGGGCGGAAGCCGCGGGGGTCGCGGGCCACGATGATGCGATCCTGGGCGAGAAAGACGAGAGAGAAAGCGCCTTCGAGTTGCAGCAGAGCGTCGCGCAGGGCGTCCTGCAGGGTGCGTTCTCTCGAATGGGCTACGAGGTGGAGGATGACTTCGGTGTCGCTCGAGGCCTGGAAGATGGCGCCGCGGGCTTCAAGATCGGCTCTCAGTTCCGTGGCGTTGGTGATATTGCCGTTGTGGGCGACGGCGATGCGGCCTTTGCTGCAGTGGACGGAAAAGGGCTGGGCGTTGCGGGCTACGGTATCGCCGGCGGTGGAATAACGTGTGTGCCCGATGGCCAGCGCGCCGGGCAGACCTTTGAGGACATCGTTAGTGAAGATGTCCGCCACGTGGCCCATGGCTTTGGTGGTGTGGATGAGGGAGCCGTCGCTGGTGGAGATGCCGGCGCTCTCCTGGCCTCGGTGCTGCAGGGCGTAGAGGGACAGGTAGGCTAATTTCGAAGCTTCGGGGTGGCCGCAGATGGCGACTACGCCGCATTCTTCGTGGAACTTGTCCAGATTTTCAGGCTGCATTTTGGGTTTTCAGTAGCCGGGGGAGGGCGTCTTCAAACGAATGCTTCAGATCGGCAGTGGCGACGTCTATCAACTTGTGATCTTCGTTTCCGATCTGTAACCGCCCCTTCATTGTAACGCCGATGACGGGGGATTCAACACCAAATTGCAACGCGATGGATTGAATTTGTTTTGGACTGGAAGTTGAAACCAAAATCCGGCTGGGGGATTCTCCGAAGAGGGAGAACGCGGCTATCGCCGCATGTCCCACCTTAACCTCGGCGCCTGTGGTGGAAGTAGCGGATTCGGCGAGGGCTACGGCCAGTCCTCCTTCGCTCAGGTCGTGGGCGGATTGGGCCAGTCCCTGGGCTACGATTTCACGCATCGCTTCGTGCACCCTTTTTTCGTAGGCCATGTCTAGTTTGGGCGGTTGCCCCCACAAGTCTTTGATGATTACTTTGGCGTACTGGCTGCTTCCGAATTGAATGGGGTCGGTTTGGCCGAAACCTCCGAGGAGTACGAGGTGCGCCCCTTCGTGCTGGAAGGACACGGGCACCGGTTGGCCGGTCTTCATCAGGCCTACGATTCCGAGCACCGGCGTCGGGTAGATTCCTTCTCCCAGGGTCTCGTTGTAGAGGCTGACATTGCCCCCCGTGATGGGGGTCTCGAAGAAGGCGCAGGCTTCCGCGATGCCTTCGATGGCCTCGACCAGTTGGGCCATAATTTCGGGGCGTTCGGGATTGCCGAAGTTCAGATTGTTGGTGGCAGCTACGGGCAGCGCTCCGGTGGTTGAGAGGTTGCGGCAGCACTCGGCCACGGCTAGCTTCGCTCCTTCGCGGGGATCGAGATAGCAGTAGCGGCCGTTGCCATCGAGCGACATGGCGATCGATTTGTCGGTGCCTTTGACGCGCACGACAGCGGCGTCGGAGCCGGGCCCGGCGAGGGTGTTGGTGCGGACCATGAAGTCGTACTGTTCCCAGATCCAGCGCTTGGAGCAGAGGTCGGGAGAAGCGACGAGGGTGAGGAGATCGGCGGTCAGGTCTCTGGATTGCGGAATCGCGGCGGGCGGATCGACGGGGGCTTTCCGGTAGGGCTTGACGTTGTGCGGGCGGTCGTATTTCGGGGCTTCGTCGGCGAGGGCGCGGTTGGGAATTTCGGCCATGACCTGGCCGTGGTGGCGGATGCGCAGCTTGCCGTCTTCGGTGACTGTTCCGATGGTTACGGCGTCGAGTCCCCATTTGCGGAATACGTGGAAAACCTCGTCCTCGCGGCCCTTTTCGGCAACCAGCAACATGCGCTCCTGGGATTCGGAGAGGAGCATCTCATAGGCGGTCATGCCGGGTTCACGCTGGGGGACGCGGTCGAGATCGATATCGATGCCGACGCCTCCGCGGCTGCCCATTTCGCAGGAGGAGGATGTTAAACCAGCCGCTCCCATGTCCTGGATGGCGACGATGGCGCCGGTCTTCATGGCCTCGATGCAGGCCTCGAGGAGGAGCTTTTCAAGGAAGGGATCGCCGACCTGGACGTTGGGGCGCTTTTGTTTGGACTCCTCGGTGAACTCGGCGCTGGCCATGGAGGCTCCGTGGATGCCGTCGCGCCCGGTTTTGGCTCCCACATAGATGACCGGGTTGCCTATGCCGGAGGCTTTGGCGTAGAAGATTTCGTTTGCTTTGCAGACCCCGAGAGCGAAGACGTTGACCAGCGGATTGCCTGCATAGCAGTCTTCAAAGACACATTCACCGCCTACGGTGGGGACTCCGAAACAGTTCCCGTAGTGCGCTATGCCCTGGACCACTCCGGCGAGGATGCGGCGAGAGAGCGCCTGATCGGCATTGCCGAAGCGGAGGGAATCCATTACGGCGATGGGGCGGGCGCCCATGGTGAAGATGTCGCGGAGGATGCCTCCGACTCCGGTGGCGGCTCCCTGGAACGGCTCGATATAGCTCGGGTGGTTGTGGGATTCGATTTTGAAGGCGACCACCCAGCCATCGCCGATGCCGATGATGCCGGCGTTTTCGCCCGGTCCCTGGACGACGTATTTACCTTCGGTGGGGAGCTTTTTCAGGTGGATGCGCGAGCTCTTGTAGGAGCAGTGTTCGCTCCACATGACGCTGAAGACGCCGAGTTCGGTGTAGCTGGGTTCGCGGCCGAGGAGGGCGACGATTTTCTCGTATTCTCCGACGCTCAGTTGATGTTGAGTTATGAGCTCTGGCGTGATCTGCATCTTAGAGCCGGTCATCGCGCCGCCAGGACCTGGGTGGATGCGAGGAGGGATTCAAGAATTCCGAGGCCTCCGACAGAGCCCATGAGCGGGTCGCAGGCGCGTTCGGGATGGGGCATCATGCCCATGACATTGCGTTCGCGATTGAGGATGCCGGCGATGTCGCGGGCGGAGCCGTTGGGATTTTCGAGATAGCGGAAGGCGACGCGATCCTCGGCTTCGAGCTCGTCCAAAGTGTGCTCATCGGCGAAGTAGCGGCCTTCTCCGTGGGCGATGGGCACGCGCAGAATTTCGCCTTTGTGGAGTTTGGAGGTGAAGGGTGAATCAGTGGTTTCGGTGCGCAGTGCGACCTCCTGGCAGTGGAATTTCAGATCGATATTGCGCAGCAGGGCGCCGGGGAGGAGGCCGGCTTCGACGAGGATTTGAAAGCCGTTGCAGATGCCGAGGACGAGTCCACCGGCGGCGGCGAATTCTTTGACGGCGCGCATGACGGGGGAGAAGCGGGCGATGGCGCCGCAGCGGAGGTAATCGCCGTAGGAGAAGCCGCCGGGGAGGATGACGGCATCAGCGTCACCCAAGGTGGGGGAATCGTGCCAGATGAATTCGGCGTTGCCGTGGAGATTCGAGTTGATGGCGTACCACGCGTCGTGGTCGCAGTTACTGCCAGGAAAAACGACGATTCCAACCTTCATTTGGGGGTTAGATTTCAGTTTAGCAATGGACGTTGGGGCGGCGGCGGGAAAATGGGCCTGGTTGGGGGCGGGAGGGATCTGGGGCGGGACTGATTGGGACCCTGAGTCCCAATTGCATTTGATTGTTTGCATGGGGTTAGGGGGAAAAATGGGTCTGCTTTTACAATAAACGCATTGGTGCGAGGGAAGGCCTGCGGGGTGGTTGACCGCGGTCGAGATCGGAGTGGGAGGTTGACGGGTCATTTCGGCCCAACGGTAGCACCGGGGCGGTGCGGATTTATCTTGCGCGGGGCTGGGATTCGCTGTAGGTTATTGAGGGGGTTGGGTGAAATATATTTGTGAGTTGGTGACTCACCCATTGCGTGTTATTCCAGTTTCGTCGCGCGCCCGAGACACGGCGATCCAGCAAACCAGCGCCCGGTGCCGCTGGTAGCGGGAGCGCCCGCGCGTTCGGCAATTTCCGCCAGGCAAACGCCGAACCTCGATTCGGGGAAACTTGCGGCGATCACGTTGGCGGGGATGTATCCCGACCCTCTTCTTCTGATGGATGATGCCGCTGGGCGGGCCGAGGCACACAGGAGGGGCGTGGGGTCGGCAGCGAGCTATTCCGGGGCCATGGAGGCCGCTGGAATCCGCCAGGCGCCCCGATGCTCCACACTGCGCGGCATTTGTCTCTGGCGTGCGTGGAAATCCTGGTTCAGCTCGACAAGAGTGAATTGCCGCGGGACTACGTCTGGTCGTGGGCAGAATTGCGAGTCACGCCTTCGAATCTGGAATGGAGCGATCTCAGTCACGTTTCGTCGTGTCAGGCGGCGGGGCAAGCGTGGGTTGACACTGCGGGACAACTGGCAATACAGGTGCCGTCGGTGGTGATTCCGGAGGAGTTCAACGTACTGCTAAATCCCCCGCACCAGGAGTATGCCGCGCTTGTCTGGAGTCAACAGCGCGCATTTCGGTTCGATCCCCGGCTTGTTGCGGCCGCGCCCCGGACACTTTCGGCTGAAGCACCCTCGAATCAGACTTCGCATGATAATCGTCGAGCGAGGAACCATGAGCCGAAGCAGTGGGATTCATGCTTGGAACCTCACGCAGATACTCCTTGACGTCTTTGCCGGAAAGATCGCCACTGGGGATGCTGGAGGTGAGATAGCGCTTGAGGTAATCGTGATCGCGCAAGCGCTGGTCTCGGGTGGCATTTACAGGACTTGGGGGCTGGGATGAGATTCTCAAAGGCTGTGTGCGGTTGCCGGCCTTCGGCCGCGAGGTGTGGTCTCTGGATCTGCCAAACCTGATCGGGCCAAACGTGCCGCCGGCCGCCCCAAAAGACCTGCTGGTCTTGCGGGAACTGGAGAGCCTTTTGGACGCGGCCGATTCCGGGCCTGCCGCGGAGTGAAGATCTAGTGATGGGCAGATCGGAAATCTGACCCTTGCACTACCAGCCCACCGCGTATCCGGTGCGGCGAGGATCGGCGCCGGCGAACATGGTTCCTTTTTCCTGATCCACCACGATGGCCTGCATCCCTCCGACCGCCGCAGTAAAGTCCGCGGTGGGACTGATGTGGTGTCCCCAGGACTCAAGCGTCTGAAGGGATGCCTTCGGAGCGCGATCCTCAATGAAGACGGTGATCGCGGAACCGGGATTATAGAAGTTCGGTCTCGCTTCGAGTTCGAAACGCGGAGCCTCCACCGCCTGCTGCACCGGCATGTGAAAGTCGATCACATTAACCAGCATCTGCAGTTCGGTCTGCCCCTGGGTCTCCCCTCCCGGCGTCCCGAATACCATGGCGATCTTACCGTTCCTGAGCACCATGGACGGCGAATTGTTGAGCAGCGGGATCTGACCGCCCCGCACATAGTTGACGTTGTCCGGGTAGGGGGACGTATTGCCGAGCCGGATGCCATTGTTCAGCAGCAGACCGGTATTTCCGATGACCACGCCGTTTCCGAACCCCGCGCCCAGGGTGGGAGTGCACGATACGGCGTTGCCGTATTGGTCCACGATCGAGAAACTGGTGGTGTCGCCATGCGGATCGTAGTCGCCGGGGAATTCACGCCCTCCCGCGGGAAGCCGCAGCAGAGCAACGGGCGCACCCGATTTGAATTTCCGCGGATCGCCCCAGCCCGGAAAGACCATGGCCTTATTCGGTTCGATGAGTTTGCGCCGGCTGTCGGCATAGCTTTTTGAAAGCATTCCCTCGACCGGAATGTCGGTGAATTTCGGATCGGCGTCGTAGCGATAGACGTCCGCCTTGGTGACTTTGATGGCTTCGATCAGAACATGCAGTGCTTCGGGACTGCCGGGTTTGAGCTTGCCGAGATCGTATGGTTCAACCAGATTCAGGGCCATCTCGAGCTCGAAGCCGCCGCGTGAAGTGGCCGGACTGCTGTACACGTCGTAACCGTGATAGGTGGTGTGCAGCGGCTCCGCCCAAATGGGATGAAAGGCGGCGAGATCGGCGGCCGTCATCAGGCCGTGATTCTCTTTTATGAAGCGAATCATTTCCTGAGCGATGTCCCCTTTGTAGAAGCGATCGAAAGCCGCCTGAATGGCTTCCGTGCGGGACTTCTTCTGCTTCAGCGCCATCTGCTCGGCCTCGACGGCTTTGCGCAGGGTGGCGGCGAGATCCGGATTCTTGAACAGTTCTCCGGCCACGGGCGGACGGCCGCCGGGCAGGAAGATCTTCGCCGTGGTGGGGAACTCCGCAAGTCTCTTACTGGCCCGGTCGATGGCCGAGGCGAGAGTCGGATCCATCGGGTAACCGTGCTCGGCGTAATCGATGGCGGACGCGAAGACCTCGGCGAGACTCATGGTTCCGAAGCGCTGGAGGGCGGTAGCGTAGCCTCCAAAATTTCCGGGAACGATGCCGGAGTTGATGCCCCAGTTGAGAGTCTCGGGTGTCATGTCGGCGCCCTTGATCGCGGCGGGAGCGGCGCCCGCCATGGCCAGCGAGTAGACCTTCCCCGAACGCTTGTCGTAAATGGTCATGAAGCCATTGCCGCCGATGCCGTTGAACTGCGGCTCCATCATGTTGAGCGCGGCCCCTACGGCGACGGCAGCGTCGATGGCGTTGCCGCCCTTCATGAGAATTTGCAGACCGGCCATGGCGGCCAGAGGATGGCCCGCGGCGACGAGCCCGTGGACGCCTGGCACGGAAGGCCGGTACGAAGCAGGCGGCTTGCCGAGGCCTACGCCTCCGTCCGCTTCCTGGCCGGCCATGTTGGGCGCGGTTTGAAGCAAGGCGATGCACATTGCTGTGCATGCGATTTGAAAACGCTTATGGAAAAAAGGCACGGTCTATGCTCCCTGTCGATATTTCAATCCGCTCACGGAGGCAACTCGACAGGGAAATTCTTCGTGCCTATGCGGCAGATTGTCGCACGGATGTTCCATCGCTTGCAAGTCTACGAAGGAATTTGTCAAGGCAAAGTAGAAATGTCCCCCTGTTGGCAAAGTAGAAATGTCCCCTTTTGCCGGGGCTTGTGAGAAGTGCATGTTAGATTGCGAGTGCCGGTGAAGCGGAGACGGGCTCTGGTGGCGACCAACCCGATCGAGGAATAGCCGGCCGGAACTCGTCGCGACGATGAGTAGGCGTGTTTTCTTCCGGCGCGCTTTATGACCTGGTCCGGACCCGACCGGAAAGCGGCAATCCGGGCCAGGTTTGCACGAAGCGCTAAACACATCGGAGCGATAGATTCCGCCATGCCTTGAAAACGCAACCTCGGGCGCGGCTCCATCTTTCAGGCAACTTGCCATATCTTTGGCCCCTTTTTCAAATCGAAGTTCTTGTTCCATTCACTGCCGCGTTGTCTGTTGGGGCGTCGGGGAGCGGCTGGTTTTACCGGGGCTTTGGCTTTCGTCGCCGCCGCGCATCGGCTTACAGGCAGGTATCGCTCTCCGAATCTAACTGCGATGGAGCCGTCGAGCCTTTTCTCCACCCGCACGTTGGCCCTGCGTAATCCACTGACCACGGCCTTCCGCTCGATCTGATACAACCTGGCGTCCAGGGGAATGGTGTAATCGTTCCGCACCTGCCGCGTTTCTACATGGCTTAAAGATGCCGCCAGATTATGGCTCCTGTCCAGGGGACGATGTGCGTCGTCGGCGTTGGCCGGCTCCGCCGTCAACTCCCGCTCCCACCACACCAGATAGGTTTCCTCAAGATATTGGTTGGCCTCTTTGAGGGTCTTCACTCCGGCCACACGCAGGCCCTTCACCAAACGATCCTGTGCCGTCCCGAAATTCCTCTCCACTCGCCCTTTGGCCTGCGGGCTGTGCGCCGCGATCCACGCGATTCCCAACTCCTGCAAGGCGCGTCCAATCTGCGTCGGCGGCATCACCACAGGGTCTTTGTCTACTCCCGGCTCATCCCGTTTGCGCTTTTCCGCCGTCCGAAAGATACTGGCCTTGTCCGTGTAAAACGCCAGCGGCCTTCCGAACTTCTCCAGATAACCCCACAGCAATTTCATGTTTTCTTCGGTCGAATCGTGCCGCACGAACCGGGCAAACAACCGGCTCGTCGCATCGTCGATCATGGCGATCAGGTACAGCTTCTCTCCGCGCCCTTCCAGCCAGTCGTGCTCTGAGGTGTCCCACTGCACCAGTTCCCCCAAGCGGGTCCGCCGCGGCCGCCAGACGTGTACCGCCTTCGTCTTCTGTTCCTTCGCACGCCACAGCTTTGCCCGGATCATCCATTGCCGCAAGGTCTCCCTGCTCACTTCGATGTCGTGTTTGTCGGCCAGATATTCGCAAGCCAGCGTCGGCCCGAACCCTTTGTACAAATCCGCCGACAGGATCTGCATAGCTTCCTCTTCGACGGTCTTGGCGATCCGCTGATTCGAGGGCCTTCCTCGCAGCCCGTGCACAACGCCCTTGTCGCCACGCTTCTTCAGCGCGTACAACAGCCGCTTCACCTGCCGCACGCTCAACCCCAGTTCTTCTGCCGCCTGCCTCTGCGTGATCAGGCGCTTCTTCACTTTGCGTAACGTTACCAGCCGGTCTCTATCGGCCTGTGTCATCAGTAGCTGTCCTTCTTGCATCCCCCAAGCCTGGGGTTGTCAAGGGGACATTTCTACTTTGCCCAAAGGGGACATTATCACTTTGCCGCCACAGTCTACGAAGGAATTTGGGAGGAAGGCTGGGCAGGCCGATTACCAATCGGCCGCAGGTTGACAACCTGCCCCACCGGGCTAAGCTGGCAGGAGCCTTTGGAGAATCTCGCTTGCTACCTGTTTGCCGCGCTCGCCGATTTCGCCGACCGGCCCTACACACGCCGGACAGCCCGCCTCGCACGCGCAGCCCTGAATCAGCTCGGCTGTTTGAAGCAGTAACTTGTCACTTAGTCGATAGAGTGGCGTGCTAAGTCCCACTCCGCCCGAGTAACTATCGTACAGATACAGATTCGGCTCCCATGCAAGTAACTCGCCCGAGATATCCTCCGTTAGCGCGACGCCCAGATCGCGGGGATCGCACATCAGCAGTAACGAAGCTACAGTGCGGAAGGCATTGCCGAGACCGGTGAGCCCGTTCTGGCGCTCTGTCGGTGTGTACCGTTCGAAACCCGCAAGGAATGGAGGGCTGAAATGCAGCCAGAACGCCGTGGTGTGCATTTCCTGCTCGGGCATCGACAACTGCCCCGCGCCCACGTTCTCTCCCGTATAGAATTTGATCTTCTTGAATCCCACGATCTGCCGATTCAACCGCACATCGCCATGCAGACGGTCCACAGTGTCCACCACCGGCGCCTTCTCGAACTCGCGCAGCGTCTTGACCTGGGTGTAATCGATGGCATCCGTGTAGTAATCACAATCGACATGCTTCACATATGCTTTGCGCTCTTTGTAATCGAAGCGCTCCACATGGAACTGTTTTGCTTCATGCAGGTAGATCGCTTTCTCATGCAGGGTAGTCAAAGCCGTGGTGAAAGAGACCTCGCCGATGATTTTCGCTTCGCCGGTAATATCGACCACCACGAAGTTATCGCTCGACACAGACCGCAGGCTTACGGCATCGGCGGGATAACTATCCGAAGTCCAGTGCCAGGCCTCGCCGGAGCGATGCAACAAACCCGCCTCGGACAAGAAGGTACAAAGATCGGTGGTGTCGTGTGGGCCGAATGTCTCTCCCGTGCGCAGCGGCAATTCGAACACGGCGCATTTCAGATGGCTCAGCAGCACTTCGAGGTTATCCGGATTGACGTAAGCATGCTCGGGAGAACGGCCGAAGATGTATTCCGGATGCTCCACCACGTACTGATCCACGGGCGCGCTCGAAGCCACCATAATGGCGAGCGACCCCGTATTGCGGCGTCCCGCGCGCCCCGCACGCTGCCACGTGGAAGCGATGGTTCCGGGATAACCAGCCATAACCACGGCATCGAGCGAGCCGACATCGATACCCAGTTCCAATGCATTGGTAGCGACGACGGCGCGGATCTCGCCCGAACGCAGCCGCTTCTCGATCTCGCGCCGCTCGCGTGGCAGATAGCCGCCGCGATAGCCGCGTACGGACTCGGTGGGAATTCGTCCCTTATCGCAGGCGTCCTTGAGGTAAGTCACCAGAAGCTCGGTAGCCAGCCGGTTATTAGTGAATACCAAGGTCTGCTGGCCATGATCGAGTAACTCGAGAGCAATCCTGCGCGATTCATTGATGTAACTTCGGCGAATGCCTAACTGGCGATTCACTACCGGAGGGTTATAACATACAAAAACCTTCTCGCCGGCCGGGGCGCCGTTGCGGTCGATCAGCTCGAACGGAGCTTCCACCAGCGTTTCGGCCAGTTCGCGTGGATTGGCGATGGTGGCCGAACATGCAATGAACTGCGGCCTCGAGCCGTAAAATTCGCACAGGCGGCGCAAACGGCGCATGATGTTACCGAGGTGGCTGCCATAGACGCCGCGGTAATAATGCAATTCATCGATGACGATGTACCGCAGATTCTCAAACAGCTTGGCCCACTTAGTATGATGCGGCAGGATGCCGGTATGCAGCATGTCCGGGTTAGTCAGGACAATGTTGGCGCGCTGCCGGATGGCGCGCCGCGCGTCCTGCGGAGTATCGCCATCGTAAGTGAAGGCGCAGATGCCAGAACCCATATCTTCAATCAGCCCGTGCAGTTCATCCAGCTGATCTTCGGACAGCGCCTTGGTGGGAAAAAGATACATGGCGCGCGCGCCCGGTTCGGCAGTAAGGCGGTCGATGACCGGAACGTTGTAGCACAAAGTTTTGCCGCTCGCGGTGGGCGTGACGATCACGACATTCGACCCGGTGGCAATGCGATCGCAAGCTTCGGCCTGATGGGTGTAGAGCTTTTCGATGCCGCGCGCGGCGAGCACCTGGCGCAGCTTTGGATTCACCGTGGCGGGGAAATCGGCATATTGCGCGGCGCGCGCGGGAGTGCGCTGGATGGCGCGAATAGGGCCGGCGTCGTCCAGCGCCATGCGCTCGAATTTCTGTACAATGGGCGCCAGTTCGCTCTTGCGCGGGGAGGCGGAGATTTCGGGGAAGGTAAGTGATAAGGACTCGGGCATTCGCCTTTTCTTTGCCCCAGTGTACTACGAAACACCGCTTGCGATTCCGCCTTCGCTTCGTCGAAATCCTGATATCGTGGACCAGATACATGGCGTTCGCCGTTCTGATCGGATCTGTTCCAGAGTCCCAGGTAGTTGAGTTCCAGGCCGGTGAGCGTGAGCGGCTTGAGGCCTCCGGGGTTGTGCGTTGCTCGCATCTGCTGGCTACGTGGGCCACGGTAGCGCCGCTTAACCGCGTATTGCGGGATGCAATCGAAGGAGGCCAGTTGATACGGGCTGACCTGTGGCATCCGTGGCGCTTGCCCGTGTTTCACGGCAGGACATCGGTTCGGCTCCTGCACCATGAACTGATTGATGCGCTTGGTCGGGCGGTTCAGGAAAAAAGAGTTCCGCCGAAGGATGACTGGTACGCGGTGCAAATCGGCAAGGTTGTGGAGATCTTTGCTCATGCTGCCACCCGCGGCGAGGCTATCGTTTGTTTCCTCGATGCACCCCACGACGAAAAACGAGCCAAGAGGGTCTTAATCCCCCTCGACGAACTGCCTGTCTGATGTGACGAACACCGGCACACTCCCCCGAGCGTTGTCGTGCCCACCGTGGAGGCGGATTGCCAATCCGCCGCAGGTAACCAACCTGCCCCACACACCTTTCAAGCGTTACTCGGCGTTCACCGATTTTCTACCGTGGTTCGCCGATTACCGCGTGAGTCTCCAACGCTCCCGACCATAACATCGGAATCGAGGCATCGCATTGAAGATCTACTATCCCGGAATATTGATGATCCCCATCCTTCTACTTTTCTTCGGAGTGTTATCCCTGAGAGCCGGCTTCGGTATCATTCAGGTCTATTGGCCGGTGACCCTGATCGC
Organism: Terriglobia bacterium; assembly: GCA_963719785.1. GTDB lineage: Bacteria > Acidobacteriota > Terriglobia > Bryobacterales > Bryobacteraceae > BOG-234. The sequence continues at coordinate 7,295 of CAVRCX010000004.1, read as the reverse complement.
GACGGGATTAGAGGAACTGTATCTATGGTCGACTTCGAAAAGCGTGAAATAAAAAAGGACTGTTATGGCCCGCCCGGAGCCGGCATCACCATCGGTCTGCTGTTGGTGCTGGGGGGCACGCTGCTGTTCCTCGATAACCTCGACATCCTGCCGTTTGCGGCCGCGCGGGCTTTCTGGCCGGCCGCGCTGATCGTATACAGCGCCGCCTGCCTGCGCACGAAGAGCGTCGTAGTGATGGTCTGGGCGATCGCCGGCATCGTAGGCGGCCTTCTGCTGCTGCTCGTCAATTACAATATCCTGCGCATCTCCGGCGACATCCTGTGGCCGCTGGCGCTGATCGCGACCGGCATCGTGATGCTGATTTACCGGCTGCGCTGGCGCCAGTTCACCGAGCGTTTTGTGATTGGCCCCGGCACACGCACGCGCCCCACCAACCTGAATAAGCTGCATGAGGTGGCTATCTTCAGCTCTGTGAAGCGTAAGATCGAGACGCCGAAGTTCGAAGGCGGCGATCTTTCAAGCGTCTTCGGCTCGATTGAGATCGACCTGCGCTGGGCGCAGATCTCCGGGCCGGACCGCCATGCCGTACTCGAAGCCAACGCCGCGTTCGGAGCTATCGAACTGCGTATCCCCGAGGCCTGGCGGGTGCAGTTGCAAGGCAATGCCGTCTTCGGCGCTTATGAAGACAAGACCCTGCCTCCCAGGCCGGCGCCGGGCGTGGAAGCGCCCACCCTGGTGATTCGCGGCGGTACGGCATTCGGCGCGGTTGAAATTCGCAACTGATGCATCCGGTTCTGCAGAATTGGCGCAGCTTGCTGGTATGGATGGGAGCGTGGATTCCGCTGGGAGCCATCCTCGTGCTGGTGGCGCATCTCTCGGGTCCGCTGACCATCGCCCAAAGCGCCGCCGTGTTAGCGCCTGCCATCCTGGTGTTGGCGTTGGTGTGTCTGGCGCCGTTTTATGTCTGCCGGTCGCTGCCCCTGCGCTCGGCTTCGGGCGCGAAGATTCTGCTCAATCACCTGGCGGCCGCCGTGATCCTGTCGGGTGGCGTGATGCTGGTGGGCCGCTTCACTGCGTCGCTTCTCGGCCTTGACCGCGGCTTCGCTCCCGCCGTGCCCATGCTAGCCGTGATCACATTGATGATCTACCTGCTGGACGTCGCCCTGCACTACGCCGCACTCGAGCTCGAAGCCGCGCGCCGTGCCGAAATTCTCGTGCGCGAGGCGCAGTTGAAGGCCTTGAAGTCCCAGGTGAATCCGCACTTTCTGTTCAACAGTCTGAATTCCATCAGTGCGCTTACCGCGGTGAATCCGGAAGAGGCCCGGCAGATGTGCATCCGGCTGGCGGATTTTCTGCGCACCTCGCTGCGCTTGGGCGAGCGTGCGAGCGTGCCCTTCGCCGAGGAGATGGCGTTGACCCGGATGTATCTGGATGTGGAACAGGTCCGCTTCGGCTCGAAGCTGCGCGTGAAGCAGGATGTGGATGCCGATTGCGCCGACTGCGACGTGCCCGCGCTGCTGATTCAGCCGCTGGTCGAAAACGCAGTAAAGCACGGCATCGCCATGATCGCGGAAGGGGGCGAGATCGTCATGTCCGGGCAGCGCGATCAGGAGCGGCTGCGGTTCAGTATCACCAATCCGTTCGATCCTGAAGCACCCTCGGCGGGACGCAACGGTCTGGGGTTGAGGAATATTCGCGAGCGCCTCGAATCGCGGTACGGCGGTGCGGCGCGGATGGAAATCAAGGTGGAAAATAATTCGTATCGCGTGTCGCTGACGCTGCCCGTGAGGGACCTCCGATGAAGTTGCGCACTCTGATCGCGGATGACGAAGAGCTGGCGCGCCGCCTGCTGCGCGAATTCCTCAAGGGCGAATCGGATATTGAAATCGTGGGGGAGTGCGGCAATGGTTTCGAAGCCGTCAAGGCTATCAACGAATTGAAGCCGGATGTGGTGTTCCTTGATGTGCAGATGCCCCGGATGGATGGCTTCGAAGTGCTGGAACTGGTAGAGAGCGACGCGGCGGTGGTGTTTGTGACGGCCTTCGATCAATACGCCATGCGCGCTTTCGATGCGGCGGCGGTGGATTACCTGCTGAAGCCCTTCACCAGGGAGCGATTCGGTGCATCGCTCGATCGCGTGCGCACGCGGGTCGGAGATGTGCGGCCGATGACGTTTCCGCAAAACCTGAAGCAGGCGTCACGCGCGCCCGGCGAATATCTGGAGCGGCTGGTGGTCAAAGATGGGCCGCGCGTGCATGTGATTCCGGCGGGTCGCCTCGATTATGCCGAGGCGCAGGACGATTACGTGGCTTTGCACAGTGAAGGGAAAAGCTGGCTGAAGCAGCAGACCATTTCGAGTCTCGAAGCGGCGCTCGATCCGAGGCGATTCCTGCGCATGCACCGGTCGTATCTGGTAAACGTGGAGCGCATTGTGCGCATCGATTCGAATACGAAGGATACCTGGGTGGCGGTGCTGAATGACGGTTCGAAAATCCCCGTGAGTCGCAGCGGGTATTTGCGATTTCGGGAGATTGTCGGCGGCGAGTGAACGGCCTCTCGGGTGCGTCTTAATGTTGCTGCGGGGGCGGTTCGAGTTTAGTGATGCGTTCGTCGAGGCGCGCGGTTTCGAGATCGAGTGCGCGGAGAGCTTCCCGGTGGGTCCGCATGCGTTGCTCCATGGGACTGGCCCATTTGTGGAACTCGGTAAGAAGCGATGTTTCAACGCGCTCGAGGTCCTGGCGGGTGGCGAATCGCTCGAGGTCCTGATGGCCAGGGAGGCTCTCCAGTTTATGGGTGAGGCGCGCTTCCGATGCTCCGATCGCCGATGCGATCGCGGATGCGATCCAGTTTTTGTCGTCGTCGGTGAGGCTCATGTTTTTCCTTCGCTCGAAAGCGTTGCCGCGTCCTCTTCCATCTTACGCTGCCGGGTGACCTAAATGCGAAGATGGCCGTATCGGCTTGTCGCCTGGCTGGCAACTCCGGGTGCGAAGCCCGATGTATGTTCAATGTAGATCCTTCAATATCGAAACGCAGGTCGCGAAGTGGGGCCTCGCGGTGCGGATTATTCCCCGCGAGGTTGTGAAAGAGGCAGGACTGGAGGAAGGCTACCGCCTGTCGCTCGCGATGCAAAGACGGCAGTATCGGGCTCCGCTCCCATCGCCGCAAATACTCTCTCGATCAGCTGGTGGCGGGAATTACCGTGAAGAATCGCCATCGCGAGACCGATTGGGGCGCGGCGCAGGGCAAGGAAGCCCGCTAAGTGGCCGTTTTCGCACCGGACGCGGGCGACCGCATCTGGCTCACGTTCGATCCGCAGGCCCGGCCATGAGCAAGCCGGGTGCCGTCCGACCCTGGTACTCAGTCTGCATTCGTATAACGGCAAGTCCGGATTGGTTCTGGTGTGCCCGGTAACCAATCAGATCAAGGGTTATCCTTATTGAAGTTGGCCTTCCGTCGAAGGGGGCTTCAAGGGTGGGCGCGAAACGCCGCCAAAATCGAGCCGGTTCCGGTGGCCGTGCTTGATGCCGCTGCTCGGTTTGTGATTCGAGCTACGGTTTTCGTTTCTCCACCAGCGCCCTAACCGCGGGCGGCAAGGCAAAACGATCCGCGGCGATTTCGGCATTGTAAGTCACCTTGTCGAAATGCATATCGATCGATTGCCCCATGGCCTTCTGGACCATGGAAAACGGCGTCTGAATCCCATCCACCAGGCGATAGTCCGAAAACCCGGCTTCGACCGGGATGTCGCCCATGGCGGTCGGCAGCGTTTGCGTCACCCGAACCAGCAATACCGTCTTTTGGTCGAAATAATAGATCTCGGGCTTAGCCTCTTTGTCTTTCGGCGTCAGTTCCACTTTCCACGCCGGTTTGCCATCCACATCCTCGACGCCCAGCGTCCGCGCGGACGTGTAATCGTCCCGCCAGGATCCGAGCGAGGTCAGTTTCGACGCTCGCACGGAGGCATCTTTCTCCTCGCCTTCCTTAATACGCGGACCCTGCAGGGCACTCATTTCCCAAGCGGTCTCGCCATCGAAACCCTCTTCCATTTTGCCCACGCCGGGAAGCTCGATCACAGTATAGGATTTCTCGCCCTGCTGATAAATTGCAACCGGACCGGTAATGGCGTGCCCGGCCATGTCGACGGTGCCGGTCATGATAATGTCCTTCGCCCTGGCATAAGCCGCGGCCCCACCACCGTGCGTCACAGCCTGCTCCATCAGGCTCGCGCCCGAAGGCAGATCGGCTGCAAATGCCAGCGAAGCAAAAAGAGACAGAACTGCGAAAAGACGCATGGATGTTCCAATCTTAGCGCGAGGAAATTGGAGGGAAGCGGGCCGCCGCAAGAGAGGGTGTGAGGGGACTCAGTGCCTGCAGCGGTCCGCGTGCATCTGGATACCATTGACCACATGCCCGCGATTAGTTCCCACCGATTGCAAGAATTTTTTGCGGCGTGAAACCGACATACTGGACTTCTTCTTCGAGCGGAATGCCCCAGCGTTTCCCCACTCTTTGCTTCAGTTCCGCGATAATGCCCACAAGATCGTGCGCGGTGCCCGATCCCCCATTGTAGATCAGATTCGCATGGTAGTCGGCGACGTGGATATCGCCCGCCTGCATGCCCTTGGCGCCCACTTGTTCCAGAAACCAGGCCGACGGCACTTTGCCCTCGATGATTACCTTCGATGGAATCTCGCGCACCACCTCGGCCGGCAAATCCTCCAGCAGAAAGTTCTTGAAAATACTACCGGCGCACTTCATGGTGGGCGGATACTTCTGATTACGAATGGCGAGGATGCGGTCCGCCGTCTCGCGCAGCACCACCGGATCGCCCCGCTCCATGGCCAACTGCGCCGAAAAAATAATCCACTGCTTGCGTTCCTTGAACACGCTTTCGCGATAGCGGAATGCGCATTGGGCGTTGTCGATGATGCGAATGCTCTCGCCATCGAAGAAACGTACGCTCAAAATCCGTCCGGCGATGGAATGCCCATAGGCGCCGGCGTTCCCATAAATCGCGGCGCCCGTGGAACCGGGGATGCCAGTCATCGTCTCGAGGCCCTTCAAGCCGCGATCCACCGTAAAATCGACCAGCGCCTGCAGGGATGCCCCGCTTTCCACATAGACCGAATGGCCCTCGGCGCGAATCTGCTCGTTGGCCAGCTTGAGAACCACGCCGCGAAATCCTTCGTCCGAGACGATCAGGTTGGTGCCGCAGCCGATCACCACCGTTTCGAGGCCGCTCAGCTTCGCGATATGCAGCGCGTCGACGAACCGGTCGGGATCGCCGGTCTCGGCATAAAGATCGGCGGGGCCTCCGATGCCGAACCGCGTGCAGGCGGAGAGCGGACAATCGCGTCGAACTATGATCCCGGGAATGGAGGCGAGGCGCTCGAACGTCTCATGCACGAGACTCATTGGTTTAATTATAGGAATGAAGAGCGCGTTCCCCGGATTTTCGCGTGAGGGTCTGACCTTCCTGCGCGATCTGAAGAAGAATAACGATCGCGAATGGTTTACGCCGCGTAAGGCCATCTACGAGGAACAGTTGCGCCTGCCGATGATCGAACTGGTGCGCGCCATCCACCGCGAGATGCTGGATTTCGCGCCGCAGTATGTGGGCGAACCGGCCAAGTGCATCTTCCGCATCTATCGCGACACGCGCTTCGCGAAAGACAAGACTCCTTATAAGACGCACGTCGCCGCATGGTTCCGGCGCAACGGCATTGAGAAGAATCGCGGCGCCGGCTACTACTTTTCCATTTCGCCCGAGGAAGTTGAGATCGCGGGCGGCATCTACCACCCTGAGCCGGACGTGCTGCTCAGCGTGAGGCAGCACATCGCGCTCCATCATGCAGCTTTCCAGGCCACTTACGGATCGGCGAAATTCAGGAAGCTGCTGGGCGATCTGCAGGGCGAAAGCGCCGCCCGCGCTCCCAAGGGCTTCGATCCCGAGCACCCCGCTATCGACCTGCTCAAGCGCAAGATGTACTGCTTCTTCATCAGCCTCGACCCGGCCCTCGCGAGCACGCCGAGATTGTTCGGCGAGGTGGTAAAGCGCTTCGAAATCATGGCGCCCTTCGTGGAATTCCTCAATCGCCCTCTGCTCGGCAACAAAGCTGCAACGCGCGCGTAAAGATGTAGTGTTAACCTCGAATTTCGCCACATGGAACTGGTAAAGCAATGGTATGGGCGCTGGATGGAGGATTGGGAGCATCACCTCGCCTTCCGCTCCACGGATCGCGTGGTGCGCCCTTTCGATTGGGGTATCGAGTGGACCCGGGGCTGGCCTTTTCATTCCCACGAAACCGATCCGGAAAAGAAAATTACCGAACTGAACCGCCTCGCCCTCGCGCGCAGCGCCGAATTTTTCGCCTACAAACCGCCGCGCGATTTCCGCCTGCATGGCGGCGCTGCCAACCCGGAGGTTCAGTTCACCTCCGCCGTCGATACTCCGTATCCAGCCAATAACACAGTGCGCGCGCGCTATTTTCCGGCCAAGGCACGATGGAAACGCGGCGCCAAGGCGGTGGTCCTGCTGCCGCACTGGAATTCCCACGCGGGGCAGCATGTGGCACTGTGCAGGGGCATCGCCGAACTTGGCATCTCCGTGGTGCGTATCAGCCTGCCTTATCACGACCACCGCATGCCGCCCGAACTCACCCGCGCCGATTACGCGGTCTCGGCCAACGTGGCCCGCACCATCGACGCCACCCGCCAGGCGGTCATCGACGTGCGCTCATGTTTCGATTGGCTCGAGAGCCGCGGATACAAGGACCTGGGAATCGTCGGCACCAGCCTCGGCTCCTGTTACGCTTTCCTTGCCAGCGCCCACGACGAGCGCATCAAAGTCAACGTCTTCAACCACTGTTCCACTTACTTCGCCGACGTAGTCTGGAGCGGACTATCCACGCGCCACATCCGCCAGGGTATTGAAGACCAGATCGATATCGAGCGCCTGCGCAAGGTGTGGGATTGCGTGAGCCCGGTTCACTATATGGATCGCTATGCCGACCTGGCCAAGCGGTCGTTCTTCCTCTACGCTACCTACGACACCACGTTTCCACCGGAGTTGTCGCGCCAGATCGTGGACCATATTCGGCAGCGCGGCGTGGCGCACAAACTTGTCGTAATGCCGTGCGGCCATTACACGCTGGGCGAATCGCCGTTTAAGTTCGTGGCCGGGTATCAGATCTGTTCGTTCCTGAAACGGAATTTGTAGACGCTCTTCAAACCCCGGCGACAACGTTCAGCAGGTAGTCGACAAGCGTCAACAGGATGGAACCGATCACCGCCGT
>CAVRCX010000003.1:0-207641 GCA_963719785.1 Terriglobia bacterium | reverse complement strand
ACTCTGATCTATCCTCCATTCAGAACTCACTACTCGGGAGCGAGGATGCAGAGGAAACGACTGCAAAGAAATTTTCTAAAGCAGCAGTAAGGGCCAAGTTGGTTAGCGAAGTACTGGAGACGCGCGCTCGATGTGCGGTGTGTGGTGCGCGATTACCGCCGTCATGTAGATCAAAAGATCACATCAGTAAGGTTGGGCACGATGGGATTGGTAGCGTGGATAACCTACAGTTCACCCATCCATTTTGCAATTCCGCGAGGGATAAGATTGAGGCAGCTCAAGCGGCAACGAAAGGCCAACTGCCTTTGGTAGACTGATGATGAATGAAGCACTCTCGGCACGAAACCACTTTCCTGAATCTCGTGGACAGCGTTCTCGGCATGTCGAAAGAAGAACTGAATCGGCGCGAAGCGGAATACAGAAAACAGGTCGATGCAAACCCGCGAAGGCGCGGGCCGAAGCGAAAAGCGGTCAAGCCGCCTTCCGCTTCCCCCGGCCCTGTCGATTAGAACTCGACTGCCGCAGGTTCTTTAGCCTCCTTCGATCAACTCGTCATACGTCAATCGCTTGCCGACAATTTTCGTGCAGAGAAGTTCGAAGCGCTCCGCGTCACTCATATCCTTCCGGTTGTTATAGCGAAACACTTGTTCATCGACATACCGGAACAGGTGGAACGGTTCGACGCTGATGTATGTGCCCTTGATACCGCGCTTCAGGCAAGACCAAAAGTTCTCCATTCCGTTCGTGTGAATCTGGCCGTTTACGTAGGTCTCAGCGTGATTGATGACCTGATGCGTATATTCGTCCAAGCCTTCATACGACTTCAACTCATCGCTGTAGACGGTCGATCCCGCTTCGACGTGCTGGCGGACGTGCTCCTGAATGGCCTTCTTGCGCCGGTTCGGGATGACCTTAGCGCGGACTTCGCCGTGGCGCTCAAGGACGGCGGAGACGATAGCCTTACCGAAGTTGTCCAGTTGGCGGTTTTTGTTGCGCCTGCCAGTGTGCATGTTGCGCGCCTTGCCGCCGATCGTGCTTTCGTCTGCTTCAATCTCTTTGCCGGGGCCACCCAATTTGCCGCCGTTGTCTTCGTCCTGCATAGCGAAGCGAACCCGGTGCAGCATGAACCAAGCGGCTTTCTGGCCCACTCCAAGATGACGGGCGACCTCGCAGGAGCTAATGCCGTTCTTGCATCCAGACAGAAGCCAAATCACCGGAAGCCACTTCTCCAGGGGAATAGGGGAGTCTTCCAGAATCGTTCCGGTCTTGACGCTGAACTGAGACTTCGGATGGTGCGTCTTGCACTGCCAGAGGCGGCGGGACGCCATAAAAGTCACGTCCTTCCGTCCGCAAGTCGGACAGGTTACGCCGTCCTTCCAGCGACGGCCAGCAAGGAAATTCAGGCAGTTGTCAGCATCGCTAAAGTACTGAACCGATTCGATAAAAGTCTTAGGAAAGCTTCCCATGACTTAAGTGTACAGGAGATCGTTTGCTGAGTCAACGATATATTTACCGAACAACTTCCCGAAGACCTTGATCCATCCTACCCGGATTGCCGGACGAGGAAGCGGCGCGCCTTTGCCTGCATGATTGAGATCAGATCGACGGCCTCGACGAAATCCTTGTATTCCGCATCCTCCCCTGGAGTGAGGGTCCCGTCGTTCGCTTTCTGACGTAGCTCGACAATGCGAGCCTCCAGTTCGGAGTCGGCGCGGAGTTCCAGCAGGGCCGAGGCCATCTTCGGCGTAAATGCGTCGGTTAGCGGGTCCAGCAAGCGGTCAAGGTAGCTCGTGGTGGCCATCAATAAATTATATTAAATTATATCTTTCATTGTCCGCCTCGCCGCATCCTGCACGCGCCTACGTCAGTGAACTTCCGAACCTGAGTACTTGGTGACCACAACGGCCTTCGGATCCACCGTTATCTCTTTCAAACGCTGGACCACTTCCGCCGTCCCGCCATCCTGATAGCGTCCGTCCAGATATTTCGCGAAGAAGCGCTCCGCTGCCATATACATCGCCATGTTATTCACCGGCCGTGCGAAGCCATGGCCTTCATCGGGCGCCAGAATGTATTCGACGGGTAACCCGCGGTCGCGCAGCGCCACCACAATTTGCTCGGCCTCGCGCCGATTGACCCGCGGATCGTTGGCGCCCTGCACCACCAGCAGCGGCGTCTTGATATCGCCGGCGCGCGTGAGCGGCGAATGCTCCGCAAACCATGCCTGTCCCTCCGGCGTGTCCGGATCGGCCATGCGTGCGTAGAGTTCCCGCCGCCCGGCCTCCCAGTAGGGCGGAATTGCCTCGAGCAGCGTCTTAAGATTAGAAGGCCCGACAATGTCGACCGCGGCTCGATACACATCGGGCGTGAAGGTTACGCCGGCCAGCGTTGCATAACCGCCATAAGAGCCCCCCACGATGCCGATCCGCCGGGGATCCGCGATGCCCTGCGCGACCAGATACTTAACGCCCCAGGTGAGGTCGTCCTGCATTTTGCGGCCCCACTCGCCATTACCTGCGTTCTCATACTTCTTGCCCCATCCGACGGAACCGCGAAAGTTGGGCATCAGCACCGCATATCCGCGATTGGCCCAGAATTGCGCGCCGCTGTTGTAGCCCCACACGTCCCGTGCCCACGGCCCGCCATGCGGAAAAACCAGCGTGGGAAGATTCTTTGCCGCCATGCCCTTCGGCAATGTGAGATAAGCCGGAACTTCGAGGCCGTCTGAAGAGATGTACCGGACCGGCTTCATCGGCGCCAGACTCTCACGCGGCAGCTTTTCGCGGATGCGGAACTGTTCCACCAGCTTTCGCCCGCGACGGTCGAACAGATAAGTGATGCCCGGCTCGGTGTCGGCGCTCGCAATTACCAGCCACACCTGTTCGTCCAGCGTGTGCGAGCCGAGCCGCACATCCATTCCCGGAAGCTTCTTCTCAAGCCACTGGTAGTCGGCTCCCAGAGCTCGATCTTTAAAATAGCGGCGCGTGCGGTCATCGTCGTAAGCGGTCATCAGCAGCCCGCCGGTACGATCCGAAATCAGCTCGGTCTCGAGATCCACATGCTTCAGCGGATCGGCCTCGACAATCTCAGTCTTGCCGGTTTCCGGGTCGAACAGGCCGAGCGACAGAAGATCGACGTTTTCTCCGTGATTGGTTTCCATCCAGACCCGTTTCCCGTCGGCCTGGAACCGTATGGGATTACAAATCTCGAACACCGTGCACGTTGCCACCTTCGTAAAACCGGCGGCGTCGACGCGCAGAATCTCCTGATCTCCGTTGTTGGCGACCCGAATCGCCAGCCGAAGCCGGCCCCGGTCGTCCACTGTCCATGTGCCGATCTTCTCGGTATTCTGGCGAACGAGGGTACGCTCGCCCGTCGAGATCTTCAGCTTGTAGAGGTCGTTCCATGATTTGTCGCGATCGTTCACGCCAATGAAAAGGGCGTCGGGATCGCTTTTCGGGAGAGCCACGATCTCCACGCGAACGCCTTTGAGGCGGGTGAGATCGCGTGACGAAGGAGCCTCGGCTCCGCTTGCGGCTGTCATGGTGGGGTCGACGGCGAAGATATTGAAGTTCTCGTCGCCGGCGGTGTCTTTGGAGTACACGATGAATCGCGCATCCCGGGTCCAGAAAAAACTGGGTATGGGACGCGTCGATTCTGTCGTGAGCAGCCGCGCGGCGCTGAACGGCTCTCCGGTTGCCTTAACCCAGATGTTTCGCGTCCCCTTCCAGGGCTTCAGGAAAGCGATGAAGCGGCTGTCGGGTGAAATCTGCGCGCCCGTGATTTCCGGATTGTCGAAAAAGACTTCTCGATTGATCAGCGGCGGCAGGCCGGTTTGAGCCGTGCAGGCCGAAGCAATAACCAAGATCGCGAGAAAAGTTGGGCTGCGCATAGATACAGGATAGGTCTTGTCCATTCACAAAAATAATCGACTTAAATTACCATTGCTTTCATGCGCTTAATCGAATCCCACGGCAGACTCAACCGTCGTTACGTGCAAACTGCGGCTAGGAGCACCATCATATGGCCACTGAAGCACAAATCGCCGCCAACCGCGCCAATGCGCTGAAATCGACCGGTCCCAGGACCGCTGCCGGGAAAGCCCGTTCTTCCCAAAACGCCTTGCGTCACGGCTTTCGCGCACGAAATATCCGTACGCCCGCCGAACACAGCCAACAATTCAACGACCTGTGGACTGAATTTCGCGCGGAATATTGTCCTTGCACTGCAGCCGAGTCGGCCTTGGTCCACGCCCTGGCTACGGCCCGCTGGCGCGCCCTGCGCATGTCCCATCTGGAAGCCGCCCGCATCGACCACGAACTTGATCGCGAGCTGGATCCGCTCGCCCAACCACTCGATAACGATTACGACGTTCGCAACGGCATAGCATACAGCGATGCTGCCAATAATACCTGCGCGCTCGATCACATCGGCCAGGCCGAATCCCGCTTTCAGAATCAGTTCAATCGCGCCTTCGACCGCCTGTTGCGCTGGCGAACTTCCGGAGTGCCTGTGAATCAACCAACAAAGCCAGTTGACAAGGGCATCTATGTGTCGCATTCAACAACACTTACCCCCGGATTATCGAAATGAGGCCTTGGCTTTCTTTCCACCCCGTTTACCGGCTGTTTCCCCTCGACTGCCTTTGGAATATACTTTCCCTTGCCGAGGAGGTTTCTAATTGAAAGCGGTTACCATGCTGGCGCTTGCGTCGGCTCTCGCAGCGCCGGGCCAAATTCCCGCGCGTAATCCCCACGCCACGCCAGAGGACCGCGCGGCGGGCGCGAAAATCTTCCGTTCCCACTGCGCCTCCTGCCACGGAGTTAAGGGCACTGGTGGACTCGGCCCCAATCTGACCACGGGATCGTTCTTCCACGGCAGCACCGATGCCGATCTCTACAGCAACATCAGCGACGGGATTCCCGGAACCGCCATGCCCAGCGTCTTTTTCGACGGCACACAGGTCTGGCAGATTGTCGCCTTCGTACGCTCCCTCAGCCAGACCGCGGCCGCGACGCCGATTCGCGGCAACGCAGTTCACGGCGCGCAGTTGTTTCGCGACAACGGCTGTAACAGTTGCCATCTGGTGCGCGGCGAAGGCTCCGTCCGCGGGCCGGATCTTTCCGTGATCGGCTCCGAGCGCGCACCCGATTACCTTCGCGAGTCGATCCTCGATCCCAATGCTAAAGTTGCCCAGGATTTCTGGGTGGCAAAAATAATCGCTCAGGACGGAACCTCGTATTCGGGTTTCCTGATGAACCAGGATACATATATGGTGCAGATCCTCGATTTCTCGCGCGGCCTTGTTGCGTTGCCGCGCAGTTCGTTCCGCGATTTTGGAATCGACCGCAGTTCGGTTATGCCTTCGTACAAAGGAAAATTGAAGGACGCCGATTTGGACGACATAGTAAGTTACCTCGCATCCCTGAAGCGCCAAAAGGAGTCGCAATGAACATCGTGTGGGGCAAACGCTTTCGCCTGTCCATCTTTCTCGCAATAGCCGCCAGCGCACCGGCCCAGGTCACATACGAGCGCCTCCTCAAAGCCGAATCCGAGCCGCAGAACTGGCTCACTTACTCGGGCTCCTATAAAGGATGGCGCTACAGCCCCCTCGACCAAATCGCCCGCAGCAACGCGGCGAACCTCAAGGTCGCCTGGGTCTACCAAATGCCCACCAGCCATCGCATCGAGGCCACACCCATCGTCGTCGATGGAGTCATGTACGTCACTGAGCCGCCTTCGAACGTCTTCGCGCTCGATGCCGCCACCGGCCGACCCTACTGGCACTACAAGCGCGTCCTCCCGGCAAAGATCAACGTCTGTTGCGATGCCGTGAATCGAGGTGTAGCCGTTCTCGGCGATCGCGTGTTCCTTGGAACTGTAGATGCCCATCTCGTAGCTCTTAACGCCAAAACCGGCGCGGTCTTGTGGGATGTTCCCGTGGCCGATCCCAACACCGGCTACAGCGTTACAGGCGCCCCGCTCATCGTCAAAGACATGGTGATCACCGGAGTGGCGGGCGGCGAGTACGGCATCCGGGGCTTTATCGATGCTTACGATGTTGCCACCGGCAAGCGGCGCTGGCGTTTCAACACCATCCCCGGCCCCGGCGAAAAAGGCCATGAAACATGGGGCGGCGGCGATGCCTGGAAACAGGGTGGCGGATCGACCTGGGTCACCGGCTCCTACGATCCCGAACTCAACTACATCATCTGGGGAGTAGGCAATCCCTCGCCCGATTGGAATGCCGACGTGCGTCCCGGCGACAACCTCTACACCGATTCCGCCATTGCCCTCGATGCCGATACAGGCACTCTCAAGTGGCATTTCCAGATGGTGCCGCACGATTCCCGCGACTGGGATGCCGTGCAGGTTCCGGTCCTTGTCGATGCCGATTGGCAGGGCCGGCCGAGGAAGCTCGTTTACTGGGCGCACCGCAGCGGCTTCTACTACGTCCTTGACCGCACTACCGGCGAATTCCTCTTAGGCAAAGCCTTCGCCACCCAGACGTGGGCTAAGTCGCTCGATGCCAAAGGACGCCCGGACCAGCTACCCAACGCAGTTCCAACCGAAGAAGGTACCTATATATGGCCAGGCGTGCAGGGGGCCACTAACTGGTATTCACCGTCTTACAATCCGTTGACCGGCTACTTCTATCTCACCGTCTGGGAAAACAAAGGCTTCTATCTCAAGGGCGAGCCTAAGTACACGCCCGGCAATCGATATGTCGGAAGCGTCCCGGATATCGACGTTGCCGAAGATCCGGGCTACGGGGCTATCCGCGCTTTGAATCCAAAAACCGGCGAGAAGGTGTGGGAATACAAGATGCAGACTAAGCCCTGGTCGGGTGTCCTGACGACCGCCGGTCATGTATTGTTCGGCAGCAACGGCGGCTGGCTCAGCCGTGAGCGCGAAGACATGGAAGCGTACTTTTTTGCCCTCGACACGGATGACGGCAAAGAACTCTGGCGCATCAACCTGGGGGGAACCATGGCTTCCAATCCCGTCACCTATATGGTGAACGGAAAACAAATGGTCACCATGGCGGCCGGTGGCGCCATCTTTACCTTCGCTCTTCAGTAGCAATATTACTACCTGGACAAAAGTAAGTTTTAACACCGTTCTGTCCAACGAGGGGTGCGTTCTCGCACGCCCTGCAAAATCGATACTACACGTGTGCGTTTAATCTGGACAACAGCCCTATGCCAACAGCTACACGCCTGCGTAATTCGGTGCCCGCGCCGACCCTGGAACTTCTTGATGTATTGCTCGCCGTGCGGCGCGGCGACTTCTCCATCAGGATGCCTTACGATCAGACCGGTATTGAAGGCAAAATCTGCGACACGCTGAATGAAATTATTGAAATGAATCAGCGGCTCGCTCTTGAGTTGCAACGTATTGGCAACTCAGTAGGTAAGGAGGGCAAGATCACTCAGCGTGCCTTTCTGGGCGATGCAACTGGCGGCTGGTTCGATTGTGTCGAATCCGTAAACGGACTCATCGTGGACCTGGTCCAGCCATCTACCGAAGTCTCACGGGTCATCGGCGCAGTGGCCAAAGGCGACCTGTCGCAGAGCATGGCGCTCGAAGTGGAAGGCCGCCCTCTTAAGGGAGAGTTTCTGCAGACGGCGCGCGTGGTTAACACCATGGTGAGCCAGTTGAACTCCTTCGCTTCGGAAGTGACCCGCGTGGCGCGCGAAGTCGGCACCGAAGGTAAGCTGGGCGGCCAGGCCGTAGTCGAAGGTGTGGCGGGAACGTGGAAGGATCTTACGGAGAGCGTCAACTCCATGGCGAGCAACCTGACCAATCAGGTTCGTAACATCGCCGGTGTCACGACGGCCGTTGCCAAGGGCGACCTCACTACCAAGATCACTGTCGATGCCCGCGGCGAGATTCTTGAGCTCAAGAACACCATTAATACGATGGTCGATCAGCTCAGCTCGTTCGCATCCGAAGTAACTCGTGTGGCCCGCGAAGTCGGTTCCGAAGGTAAGCTGGGCGGCCAGGCCGATGTGCGCGGCGTAGGCGGCGTCTGGAAAGACCTGACGGACAGCGTCAACACCATGGCGGGCAACCTGACGAATCAGGTTCGCAACATTGCCGGCGTCACCACGGCGGTCGCACGCGGCGACCTTTCCACCAAGATCACCGTCGATGCCCAGGGGGAAATTCTCGAACTCAAGAACACTATTAATACGATGGTCGATCAGTTGAATGCCTTCGCTTCGGAGGTGACGCGCGTGGCTCGCGAAGTGGGCTCGGAGGGTAAACTCGGCGGCCAGGCGGATGTGCGCGGCGTCGCCGGTGTGTGGAAAGATCTCACCGAGAGCGTCAATTCGATGGCGAGCAACCTCACCGATCAGGTGCGTAATATCGCCGGTGTCACCACGGCCGTTGCCAAGGGCGACCTATCGACCAAGATCACCGTCGCGGCGCGCGGCGAAATTCTGGAACTCAAAAACACCATCAACACCATGGTGGATCAGCTCAGCTCCTTCGCGTCGGAAGTAACTCGTGTGGCGCGCGAAGTCGGCACCGAAGGCATCCTCGGCGGTCAGGCGGAGGTGAAGGGTGTGGCGGGTACGTGGAAGGATCTTACCGACTCCGTTAATTCGATGGCGCGCAATCTCACTGGGCAAGTGCGTAACATCGCCGAAGTCACCACAGCTGTCGCCAAAGGCGACCTATCGCGCAAAATTACGGTGGACGTGCGTGGCGAAATTCTGGCGCTCAAGAACACCATCAACACCATGGTCGATCAGCTCAGCTCGTTCGGCTCCGAAGTCACCCGTGTGGCGCGCGAAGTCGGCACGGAAGGAAAGTTGGGCGGTCAGGCCGATGTGCGCGGTGTCGCCGGCACATGGAAAGATCTCACCGACAGCGTCAATTCCATGGCCAGCAACCTCACTAACCAGGTGCGTAATATCGCCGACGTAACTACCGCTGTAGCCAATGGCGACCTATCGACCAAGATCACCGTCGATGCGCAGGGCGAAATTCTCGAGCTCAAGAACACCATCAACATCATGGTGGATCAGCTCAACGCCTTCGCCTCCGAAGTTACCCGCGTGGCGCGTGAGGTCGGTACCGAAGGTATCCTCGGCGGTCAGGCGGAAGTGCGCGGTGTCGCCGGTACGTGGAAGGATCTCACGGACTCGGTCAACTCCATGGCGCGCAATCTCACGGGACAGGTGCGTAACATCGCCGAAGTAACTACCGCAGTTGCCAAGGGTGATCTGTCGCGTAAGATCACCGTCGATGTGCAGGGCGAAATTCTGGCGCTCAAGATCACTATTAATACGATGGTCGATCAGCTTAGCTCGTTCGCATCGGAAGTAACTCGCGTGGCGCGCGAAGTTGGTACCGAAGGTATCCTCGGCGGCCAGGCGGAAGTTATGGGAGTCGGCGGCGTGTGGAAAGATCTGACGGACTCCGTGAACTCCATGGCGGGCAATCTGACCGCGCAGGTGCGCAACATCGCCGGTGTCACCACCGCTGTTGCCAAAGGCGATCTCTCAACTAAGATCACTGTCGCCGCGCGCGGTGAAATTCAGGAGCTCAAGAACACCATCAACACGATGGTGGATCAATTGAACTCCTTCGCATCCGAAGTTACGCGCGTCGCCCGCGAAGTCGGCGAAGAAGGCATCCTCGGCGGCCAGGCCGAAGTGCGCGGCGTGGCTGGTACGTGGAAAGATCTTACCGACTCGGTGAACTCCATGGCGCGGAACCTCACGGGCCAGGTGCGTAACATCGCGGAAGTCACCACTGCGGTCGCTAATGGGGATCTGTCGCGCAAAATCACGGTGGACGTGCAGGGGGAAATTCTCGAGCTGAAGAACACCATTAATACGATGGTCGATCAGCTCAGTTCGTTCGCATCGGAAGTTACCCGCGTGGCGCGCGAAGTCGGTACCGAAGGTAAGCTTGGCGGCCAGGCCGAAGTGACCGGTGTCGCAGGTACGTGGCGCGATCTTACGGAGAGCGTCAATTCCATGGCGAGCAATCTGACTAATCAGGTGCGTAACATCGCCGGTGTCACCACGGCCGTAGCTAAAGGCGATCTCACAACCAAGATCACCGTCGATGCGCGCGGCGAAATTCTTGAGTTGAAAAACACCATCAATACCATGGTCGATCAGCTCAGTTCGTTCGCATCGGAAGTAACCCGTGTGGCACGCGAAGTCGGCACCGAAGGCGAGCTGGGCGGCCAGGCCGAGGTCCGCGGCGTTGCCGGCACGTGGCGCGATCTTACGGAAAGCGTCAATTCCATGGCGCGAAACCTGACCAATCAGGTGCGCAATATCGCCGAGGTCACCACCGCGGTCGCCAAAGGCGATCTCTCGCGCAAGATTACTGTCGATGTCCGCGGCGAAATCCTCGCCCTGAAGAACACCATCAACACGATGGTCGATCAGCTCAGTTCGTTTGCCTCGGAAGTGACTCGTGTGGCGCGCGAAGTCGGTTCCGAAGGTATCCTCGGCGGCCAGGCCGCGGTTCCCGGTGTCGCGGGTACGTGGAAGGATCTTACGGACTCGGTGAATTCCATGGCGCGAAACCTGACCGGCCAGGTACGCAACATCGCCGAAGTCACCACCGCCGTCGCCAAGGGCGATCTCTCGCGCAAGATCACCGTCGACGTGCGCGGCGAAATTCTGGAGCTGAAGAACACCTTCAACACCATGCTCGATCAGCTCAACGCGTTCGCCTCAGAAGTAACTCGTGTGGCGCGCGAAGTCGGCACTGAAGGTAAGCTCGGCGGCCAGGCGCAGGTGCGCGGCGTGGGCGGAACCTGGAAAGATCTCACCGACAGCGTCAACTCCATGGCGAGTAACCTCACCAATCAGGTGCGCAACATCGCCGAAGTCACCACCGCCGTCGCCAAGGGCGACCTATCCCGCAAGATTACGGTGGACGTGCAGGGAGAAATTCTGGCTCTCAAGAACACCATCAACACGATGGTCGATCAGCTCAATGCGTTCGCCAGCGAAGTGACGCGCGTGGCCCGCGAAGTCGGCTCGGAAGGAAAGCTTGGCGGCCAGGCGGATGTGAAAGGCGTCGGCGGTGTCTGGAAAGATCTGACCGACTCCGTGAATACCATGGGCGGCAACCTGACCAACCAGGTCCGCAACATCGCCGAAGTCACCACTGCCGTCGCGACCGGCGACCTCTCGCGCAAGATCACCGTCGACGTGCGCGGCGAAATTCTCGAGCTCAAGAACACCATCAATACGATGGTCGACCAACTTAATGCTTTCGCCTCGGAAGTGACCCGCGTGGCGCGCGAAGTCGGTACCGAAGGTAAGCTCGGCGGCCAGGCGCAGGTGCGCGGCGTGGCCGGTACGTGGAAAGATCTCACCGACAGCGTCAACTCGATGGCGAGCAACCTTACCGATCAGGTGCGTAACATTGCGGCCGTCACCACGGCTGTTGCTAACGGAAACCTCTCGCGCAAAATCACGGTGGACGCCCGCGGCGAAATTCTGGAGCTCAAGAACACCATCAACACCATGGTCGATCAGCTCAACTCTTTCGCTTCGGAAGTGACGCGCGTGGCCCGCGAAGTCGGCACCGACGGTAAACTCGGCGGCCAGGCCGATGTGCGCGGTGTCGCGGGAACGTGGAAAGATCTCACCGATAACGTCAACTTCATGGCGTCGAACCTGACCACTCAGGTGCGCGGCATTGCCAAGGTGGTTACCGCCGTGGCTAACGGAGATCTCAAACGCAAACTGGTCCTCGAGACCAAAGGCGAAATCGCCGAGCTCGCCGACACCATCAACGAAATGATCGACACGCTGGCGGTCTTCGCGGATCAGGTTACGACGGTGGCGCGCGAAGTCGGCATCGAAGGCAAGCTCGGCGGCCAGGCGCGCGTGCCCGGTACCGCCGGCATCTGGCGCGATCTTACTAACAACGTGAATCAGCTGGCGGCAAATCTCACGACGCAGGTGCGCGCAATCGCCGACGTGGCCACGGCTGTGACCAAGGGCGACCTGACCCGCAGCATCGCGGTCGAAGCGCAGGGCGAAGTGGCGTCGCTCAAGGACAACATCAATCAGATGATCGGCAACCTCGCCGAAACCACCCGCAAGAACACCGATCAGGATTGGCTCAAAACCAATATCGCGAAATTCACCAGCATGGTGCAGGGGCAGCGCGATCTGCTCACGGTTGCGCAACTGCTGCTCTCCGAATTGACGCCGCTGGTCAGCGCGCAGCACGGAACGTTCTATATCAGCGAGGCCTCGGAAGATTCGCCTGTCCTGAAGCTCACCGCCGCCTACGCCTATACCGAACGCAACGGCATTCCGCGGCAATTTCAATTCGGCGAAGGACTGATCGGCGAATGCGCGCGCCGCAAGGAACGCATTCTGCTGGGCAACGTCCCCGGCGATTACGTCAAGATCAGCTCGAGTCTGGGCGACGGCACGCCGGTCAATCTGATCGTTCTGCCCGTGCTTTTCGAAGGCGAAGTCAAAGCGGTGGTGGAACTGGCTTCGATGTACCAGTTCAGCGACATCCACCTCGCCTTCCTCGATCAGCTTACGAAGAGCATCGGAATCGTGCTCAATACCATCGCGGCTACCATGCGTACGGACGAGCTGCTCAAACAATCGCAGGCGCTCGCCGAGCAGTTGCAGCAGACTAACGAAGAGCTCAAGGAAAAGGCGCAGCTGCTGGCCGAGCAGAAGACGGAAGTCGAACAGAAGAACAAGGAAGTGGAGCAGGCCAAAGTAGCTCTGGAAGACAAAGCGGAACAGCTGGCTCTCACGTCGAAATATAAGTCGGAATTCCTCGCCAACATGTCGCATGAGCTGCGCACGCCGCTCAACAACCTGCTGATTCTGGCGCGCATGCTCAGCGAAAACGCTGACCAGAACCTGAGTCTCAAGCAGGTCAAGTATGCGGAAACAATTCACTCGTCGGGCACGGATCTGCTGGCGCTGATCAACGACATCCTCGATCTGGCGAAGATCGAATCGGGCAAGATGGACGTGGAACTCGGCACGGTGAGTTTTGCGGTGCTCGAAGAATATGTTTCACGAACGTTCCGGCACGTCGCCGACGGCAAGGGTCTGGATTTCAGCATCGAAGTGGATCCCGCCATCGGGCCCACCATGCACACCGACGCCAAGCGTTTGCAGCAGGTGCTCAAGAATCTGATCTCGAACGCGCTGAAATTTACTTCGAAGGGCGTGGTGAGTCTCAAGGTGGAGAAAGCGGCATCCGGATGGAGCGCACGGCATCCCGTGCTGAATCGCGCCAAGACCGTGGTGGCATTTTCCGTCACCGACAGCGGCATCGGCATTCCGCTTGAGAAGCAACAGATCATCTTCGAAGCCTTCCAGCAGGCCGATGGAACCACCAGCCGCCGTTATGGCGGAACGGGCCTGGGGCTTTCCATCAGCCGTGAATTGACGCGTCTCCTGGGCGGTGAAATTCGTCTGCAAAGCCAGCCTGGCCACGGCAGCACCTTTACTTTGTACCTGCCTCAAACCTACAGTTCGCCCGCCTTTGCGCCGCGCACCGAGGCTCGTGAGGAGGAGTCGATGGCAGCGGTGGCTATGGCCGCGCATTCGCACACGGCCAATCTCGACGTGATTCTGCCGACGCCGCGAACCAGCGTTCCGACGGTGATTGAAACGGTCACCATCGACGACGACCGCAATACGATCCAGGCGGGCGATGCGGTCCTGTTGATCGTCGAAGACGATGTGACGTTTGCGCGCATTCTGGTGGACCTGGCGCATGAAAGAAACCTGAAGGCGCTGGTAGCTCTGCGCGGCGCTACGGCGCTGGCGCTCGCGCGCGAATTCAAGCCCGGGGCCATCACCCTCGACATCATGCTTCCGGACATGGCGGGTTGGACCATCCTCGACCGCCTGAAGCACGATCCGGATACGCGACACATTCCCATCCACGTAATTTCCGGCGATGAAAACCGGCGCCGCGGATTGGCTCTGGGCGCCATGACGTTCCTCGAAAAAACCACCAGCCGCGATTCGCTGGCAGCTACCTTCACCACCATCCAGCACTCTATCGAGCCGCGCACACGCAAGATGCTTTTGATATCGAGCGATCCGCTTACTATGCAGCATGCGCTGGAACTGTTGGAGGGTCCGGATGTGGAGATCCAGACCGTGTCGAGCGGCCGGGAAGCTTTGGGACTTACTTTCCACGACTACTTCGATTGCGTGATTATCGATTTACAGGTTCCGGGCGAAGAATCCGCCATGAAGGTGATCGAGGACATTCACAAACAGACTGCGCCTCATATGATGCCCTGCATCCTGTACGGCACGCGGCCGCTGACGGAACAGGAGGATATCGAGCTTCGGTGGGCGGCCCGTTCGGGCGCCGTACGATATGCGCCCACGCCGGAGCGCTTGCTGGACGAAACTACGCTGATGTCGCATCGCGACGAAAAAGGCCTCTCGGAAAAGCAGAGGGAAATGCTGACTGCTCTGCGCCAGACGGATGCCACGCTGGCGGGCCGCAAGGTGCTGGTGGTCGATGACGATCTGCGCAACATTTTCGCGCTTACCAGCGTGCTCGAACATCACGATCTGCAGGTTGTGCACGCGGAGAACGGGCGCGCCGGCATCGAACAGCTGGAACGTTCGCCCGACGTCGATGTGGTCCTGATGGACATAATGATGCCGGAGATGGATGGCTACCAGACGATGCGGGCCATCCGCAAAATCCCGCAGTTCCGCACTCTCCCCATCATTGCCCTCACCGCCAAGGCCATGAAGGGCGATCGGGATAAATGCATCGAGGCCGGCGCTTCGGATTACGTGACGAAGCCCGTGGACCTCGAACAGCTGTTCAGCGTGATGCGCGTATGGGTTTCAAGTTCACGGGAACGCAGCGAAGGGGCCGGTGATTAACCATGGCTGCGGCCCCGGCCAGACTGGATCGATCCAGAATCGCGAAGACGGAAAGTGACGCGGTCAAACTACTTCTGGTGGACGATAGCCCGGAAAATCTGGTCGCGCTGGAGGCGACGCTGGATGCCCCGGGCCAGCAGTTAGTGAAGGCTACGTCGGGGATCGAAGCACTTCGTTATTTACTGGAGGACGATTTCGCGGCCATCCTGCTCGACGTTCGGATGCCTGACATGGATGGCTTTGAAACGGCAACTCTGATTCGAAGCCGGAAGCGATCGCGCAACACGCCGATTCTGTTTCTGACCGGTTATAAGAACGAGGAGCACCTTTTTCGCGGTTACGATCTGGGGGCCGTCGATTTTCTTTTTAAACCGATCGTCCCGGAAGTTCTGCAGTCGAAGGTAGCCGTGTTTGTGGAGCTGAGCAGGAATTCGATTCTGCTGAGGCGCCAGGCGGAAGAACTGCGGCGCGCCGAGGCGAGCATGCGTGCGGTTCTCGAAGCGGCTCCGGAGGCGATGATTATTTTCGATGGCGAACATCGTGTGCGATCCGTAAACACGGCAGCCGAGGTCCTGTTCGGGCATACAAGGAGCGAACTCATCGGCCGATCCATGGCGGAACTTTCGCCCGAATGGTCGAGCGCGAAATGGGGCGAGCCGAACGAGCTGATCTGCGCGACGAAAACCGGCAAAGCGTTTCCCGCCGAAGTCAGTCTGAGTCCGGTGGAAACGGGCGAGCCGGGAATTGTGGTTTCCGTGATTCGCGACATCACACGGCGCAAACTCGAAAAGGAGAACTCGCTGCGCATCACGCTCGAGCTGGAACGCCAGGTAGCCGAGCGCACGCGCGAACTAACCATCGATATCGCGGAGCGCAAACGCGCGGAGCAGGCGTTGCGGGAGAGCGAGCAGCGCCTTCGCGTGGCTATCGATGCGGCGCAGCTGGGTCTGTGGAGCATCGATCTGGAAAAGGGCCTGATGCAGCTTTCCTCGCTGACCGCGCAGATGCTGAATCAGCCAACGGGCGTCACCTCGATTTCGCTGGCTGAATGGAAAGATCAGCTTCATGCGGAGGATCGTGCGCGGGCGGCGGCCGAGATGGAGCGATGCATCGGCGAGCTTTGCGATTACGAAAGCGAGTACCGCGTACAGCATCCCGATGGCTCGCTGCGCTGGATTTTTGCGCGGGGACAGCCTTTTGCGGAAGCCGACCGGCCCGTCCGCATTGTGGGAGTGGCACAGGACATTACGCACCGCAGGTTGGCGGAAGAGGCCGATCGCCATCGCCAGAAACTGGAGAGCCTGGGCATCCTCGCGGGAGGCATCGCGCACGACTTCAACAATCTGCTGACGGGCATACTGGGGAACGCCAGTCTGCTGCTCGAAAGCGCCAGCGAGAATTCCTTTGAGCATCAATCGCTGGAGAATCTGGTGGGCGCGGCCGAGCGCGCGGCGGAGTTGACGCGGCAGATGCTGGCGTACTCGGGGCGCGGCAAATTCGTCAATTGGCCGATTTCAATCGGCGACGAAGCGCGCGAGATCGCCACGCTGGTGCGTGCTTCGATTCCCAAACACGTGCGGGTGCAGTTCGATCTGGAAGACGGCGCTCCGCAGGTGGAAGGCGATAAGAGCCAGATTCAGCAACTGCTGATGAACCTTGTGATCAATGCCGCCGAAGCCATTGGGCCGGAGGGCGGCACGGTTCGCATATCCACCCACTGCGAGCGGCTCGCAAAGACGACCAGTGGTTTCTATCCCGCGGAAGATTTGCCGGCGGGAAATTATCTGGTTCTCGAAGTTCATGACGATGGCCACGGCATGACGGAAGCCACCAGGGCGCGCATTTTCGATCCATTTTTTACGACCAAGTTTACGGGCCGGGGACTGGGGCTGGCAGCAGTGCTTGGGATTGTGCGCGGGCATCGCGGAGGGATCACGGTCGATAGCGCTCCAGGCGCCGGCACCACGTTTCGAATCTATCTGCCCGCTAATGAGAAGGAGGGTGCGGCGGATGTCGACAAGAAAGAACAAACACCCACTGCGATTCACGGTGAGGGCACGGTCCTTGTGGTGGACGATGAGCCGATGGTCCGCGGCCTGGTCAAGAGTTGCCTCGAGCGGTATGGTTATCGTGTTTTGCCGGCGCAGGATGGCCAGGAGGCGATGACGTTGTTCAGTGCCGATCCCGGCGCGATATCGCTGGTGCTGCTGGATCTGGCGATGCCTGGCATGGGCGGCGAAGAAACCCTGCGGCAACTCCTCGCGATGCGGCCCGAGGTTAATGTTATTGCGTCGAGCGGATACAGTGAGCTCGAGGCGATAGAACGATTTGGCGAGGGGCTGGCCGGGTTTCTGCAAAAACCTTACAGCGTGCGGCAACTGACTATGAAGGTGCTGTCGGTGCTGCAGAAGCCGCTTGCTTCGGCGGCGGGTTAAGCGTTAGCAGATGGGCAGGCCGATTGCCAATCGGCCGCAGATTAACAATCTGCCCCACGTGGAAGTCAGCGGCTCAGGTTCAGCGAATAGGGCTTGTCCCAGGAGGGCGCGTTGCCGATGGGATCGCCGTGGATGACGACTTCAACGCGGCGGTTATCGCTGGCGTTGGGACCGAACGGCCGGGTGTTGCCGAGGCCACGGGTGGTGATCCGATCCGGTTGCAGCCCCGCCAGGATCAGCGCATCCTTTACGGCAGCAGCACGCTCCAGAGCGATGCGTTCGGCGGAGGGCTCTGCCGAATCGCTGTTGCCATCGACCTCGATGGTCAATCCTGGCTGCGACATCACGGTGGCGGCTACGTGCGCCAGGCTGGATGTGGTGGAGGCCGTCAGGGCGGTTCCGCGGAAATCCGAATCGGGTACGGTGACGACCAGACCGCGCGAGGTATCGAGAGCTTCAAGCGGACCGTTGAGCTGCGCCATCAAGCGAGCGCGCAGGGTCATTTGCGCTTTGTGGCCGGAATCGTCCGGCTGAGTTTGGACGACCACTTCACGCTCGACCACCATGGCGGGTGGAGCGGCCGCGGCGCCATTGGCACGAGCTTCCGCCTGGATGCGGGCATTCTCGGCTGCCACGGCTTGCGCCTGGGCATCGGCCGCTTGCGACTGCGCGCGCTGCGCATCGGCTTCGGCCTGAAGGCGTAATTGTTGTTGGCGCTCGGCTTCGCCGCGGGCGGCGGCAAGTTCCGCATCATGCTTTCGCGCCACGGTCAGAGTGCGTGCATCTTCGGCCGTCTGCGCGGCCTGGCGAGCCGCCGTTATGATGGCGGTCTTACCTGCGCGGTCGGACTGGAGTTGCCGCGCAGTTTCGTATTGCGCGCGCGCCTTCTTGAACACGTCGGGCGCATACTGAGCAGCCCCCTGCGCCTCGGCAATCTGCACGGCGTTCTGGGCCTGGTACAACTCGACGGTTGCTTCGTATTCCGTCATGGAAACTTTGGGACCCGTCGCGCCAAGGCCGGCAGGAACGTTATAGGTGTAGGCGCCGCGCGGCATAAGCTCGTAGTGCGCCTGAATCGGTTCCGTCGTGCCTATGGTGTCGGGACGAACCTGATTTTCAAGGACCACAACGTCGCTGGGAGAATGCACCGCCGCATATGGCTCCGCGGTCACGATGAGGCCGAATGCCTGCAAATCGCTGGTCACTCGCGTGTGCCCTTTGTCCGATCCGTTGGCGAGCACTTCGCCGAGATTTTTCGCATGGCCCTCAGGCGTTATGGCCCAGAGGACGTAAGTCAGATATTCTGCGCCGAACTGCTGCGCAGGCGCGAGGTGTTCAAAGTGAGCATCGATTTCGGTGCGGCCGGCTTTCGATTCGACGATCGCTTCGCCTTTGGCGGACGGCAGTAACACGGTGCCGCGGAAATCGATTTGAGTGGGACCGCTGCGGTATTGATAGTTGACCGCACTGACGGTGCGGCCGATCACGGTCACCTTGTAGATAGGGACGGAGCGGGTCTGCGCCCCGCCAGGAGTGGCGAATAAACAAGTACAGACAATAACGAAGCTTATATAGATGGCCGTTCTGGGTAACATGGGCAACCCTCCAACGAACTGGGGTGATGCAAACGCATCGCCAGATTAACGCGCCAGGTCGGCGATCTGCCGCCGTACGCCTGGTGCTTCGGGGGCGTCGGGATGTTGTTTCAGAAAGCTGCGCAGGGCTTCGAGGGCAGAGCGCCGATCGCCGCGCTGGATATAAATCCCGGCAAGCGGCAGTTGAGGGTGGGAGAAGTGCGCGGGGTCGATTCGGATGGCGATCTTCAGATACTTCTCGGCCCGATCCGGATCGTACAGATCGAGATAAGTGAGACCGAGTTGCGAGTTGGCGAGCGCATTGTTGGGCCGGCGCTCGACGGCGTGCAGATTGTATGGCAGCGCTTCTTTGGGGCGCTCCAGGTTCGGCAAGACACCGCCCAGATTGACGAGCGGTTCGAAGGCGTCGGGATCGGCGTCGAGCGCTCGGCGGAAGTTGGTCTCGGCATCGCTGTAGCGGCGCGTCTGATACGCGATGGTACCCAGTTGATTCCAGGCGGCCGCGAATTGCGGTGCAAACTCGACGGCGCGGTGCAGACGTCCGGAGGCGCAATCGGAATCGCCGCGGGAGAGGCAGCGCTGGGCTTCGTCGTATTCCTTTCTCGCGCGATCCGGGACGGAGAGCAGAGTGGCAGACACGGTGGCTCCGGTTGTGCGCGCGCCGTCGGACTCGAGACGGTTGGCGTCGATGCGGAGGACGAGATCGAGATGCCCTTTCGAATCCACCGTGCCTGGGGTCAGTTCGACGGTTTGCACTGCCTCACCTCGGGCCGGTGTCGTGATGACCAGGGTGTAAGTGCCGGAGGGCAGTTTATGGAAGCGGAAGCGGCCGTCGGCACTGCTGGCGGTGGAGCTTTCGAAAGGGGCCGTGGCGCCGTGCAGATAAATGGAGACGGCTGCTGGTGGATCGATGCGCCCCGTTAGTTCATAGGCGGAAACAAAGAACATGCGGGCGACCCCCGTCAGTTGGACGGCATCAGAACTTCGAGCTCGTCGTGGAGCTGCATTTCTTCGGTGTAGAAATACTGTGCCACGAAGAGCCGTCCGATCTGCGCGGCAAATTGAATTCCCCCGCCTTTCTTGGTGATCTCGACCTTGCGGGGAAACAGATAAACCACGGTAGCCTTGCCGTCGTCATGGCGTATGATCTCAACGCGCGACGGTTTCAGATCCTTTTTTTGATAGCGTCGCAGGGAGGCGAGGCCCTTGAATTCGGCGGCCAGGTTGTAGCGTCCAGGGAGGGGAATGCCGTAGACGGCGATGGCATAATCGTCGCCGTCAAGCGTAGGCGCATCCGTTTGGCCTGCCTTCTGCTCAGCCATGCGAACCGGAAGCGCGCTTTCCCAACGAACGGCGACGGGATCGGGAGTGGGCTTCTCGTGAGCGCGGGCGACAGCCTCTTCTTCGGTCTGGCCGCCGAAGATGCCAATCACGGCGCCGAACCCGACCCCTTTTGCGATGCCCTCATTCATCATCCCGCCATCGCGGCGCTCAAAGGCACTCAGGTCGCGCAGCCAGTGGGGCGTAACGTACTTGACCCATGGAGAATCGGCGAGGATTTGTTTCGCGTCTTCCGCATTCCATTGGGAAACAGGTTTGGCCTTCCACACAGGATCCGCCGCGAACAGCAAAACGCCGGCGCACAGAAGCACGAACCAAGGCAGCATTCGAAGCATACGCTTTACTGTCCTCGTGAGTTCGTTGGCAGCAGGACTTCCAGTTCGTCCTTGATCTGCATCTCGCTCGTGTAGAAGTATTGCGACACGAAAAGGTGGCCGATCTGCGCGACGAACTCGATGCCTCCGTCCTTCTTGCCGATCTCGGTGGAGCGCGGAAAAAGGTAAACGATGTTATCTGTGCCGTCGATCTGAGGCAGGATCTGAACTTTCGAGGGCTTGAAATCCTTCTTGTTCAGGCGCCGCAGATAGGCGATGCCCTTTAGTTCGGTGGCGAGATGCAGGCGCGAGCGGGGCGCTTCAATGCCGTAGACTACGATGGCGTAATCGTCGGTGGTCAGTGCGGGCATATCGAACTCACCGATCAGCTTCTCGGCGGCCCGCACGGGGATGGCGCTCTCCCAACGGATCGCCACGCCTGGGGGAAGGGGCTTTTGGTGGGCTCGCTTAATCGCCTCAGCTTCCCGGCGCGGTCCCAGGATTCCCGTGCCTGCGATGCCGACACCATGGCCAATCCCCTCGTCCCAATCGCCACCGTCGCGGCGCTGATCGGGACTCTTGTCGGGGAGATTTTCCGGGGTTACGTATCTGACCCAGGGGGAATCGGTGAGGATTTGTTTGGCGTCCTCTTCGGTCCACTGCGAGACAGGCTTGTTCTTCCAGGAAGGATCGGCGGCGAAAAGAAAGACGGCGGCGAGAGGAAGCAGGCACCAGGGCAGTGTGCGACGCATACTCCATTCTAATGCAGAGGTGGAGCCAACCGCTGGTAATCCGCCTGATCTTCTCCTTCGCGCGCTCTACGCTTTTGGGGAGATCCGAGTTTGCCGTTCAGGAGCAGCCGATGGCCGAGGAACTGCGTTCTCCGACCGGAGCGACGGCGCTCTTTTCACGATTCACCCGGAGCTTGAGTTTCTCTTCCAGAAACCGTGTCACCGATTCCATCACTCGTTGCCCCGCCGCCAGCGATCGCACATAGATGTTGCAATCGTCGGCATAGCGGCAGAAGCGATGGTCTCGGCTTTCCAGTAGCTGGTCGAGATCGTCAAGCAGGAGATTGGCCAATAAGGGAGAAGCGGCCCTCCTTGTGGCGTTCCCTCATCGCGGGTAACGCACACCCCATCCTGCATCAGTCCGGCCTGTAGAAAGCGCCGAATGACGAGGAGGAGGCGTTTGTCGCCGATCCTGCGCGCGATTCGGGACATGAGGATATCGTGGTTTACCCGGTCGAAGAACTTCTCGAGGTCGAGATCCACGACAAACTCGCGCCCCTCCTGAGCAACGTATTTCCGTGCCTGCTCCAAAGCCATATGAGGGCTTCTTCCGGGCCGGAATCCGTAGCTGGAGTTGGAAAAGGTGGGATCGAAGATGGGGTCCAGCACTTGCAGAATCATCTGTTGAACGAGGCGATCCACAACCACTGGAATACCCAATTGGCGTTGTCCTCCTCCCGGCTTCGGGATCTGCACCCCACGCACGGGCTGGGGCCGGTAGGTCCCCTCCAGCAGTGAAGCCGTCAACGCCGCGTTATTTTCCCGAAGCCAGTCGGCCAGTTCATGGACGGTCATCCCATCCACGCCCGGCTTTCCCTTATTGGATCGCACCCGCCGGTACGCGCGAAGAAGGTTCTTCGGGTCGCATACCTGCTCCATCAAACTGACTGTCAAGGCTCGTGTGATCGAATGCCGTAGCCGCTTGCTGCCGTCCATACTCCGGAGCAGCCGTCGCCGCGCCGGGCAGCGTTGAAAACACACCTTGTCACCGGTCCAGCAGGTTGGTAGACATCCGCGGAGGCCGATTACCAATCGGCCGCAGGTTACCAACCTGCCCCACGTGGTTGAGGAAGCCTGGGGTGAAATACTGCTTTTGGGATGGGTCGACGATCATGGCTTCGATGCCTTCCTGTCGCGCCAGGGCGAGACCCTTCTCGGGACCGAGAATGAAGATACCTTTCGCCAGCACGACACCTTGTTCCGCCGTCTTCGCCAGCACGCTGACCGAGATGGATGCGGTGGCTGGCCATCCTGTGCGTGGGTCGATGATGTGGTGGTAGCGCACGCCGTTGACGATGCGGAAGCGCTCGTAATCGCCGGAGGTGACCAGCGCCATGCCGGAGACATTCGCCACGCCGAGGATCTGGCCATGCTCGCGGCGTGGGTCCTGAATGCCCAGACGCCAGGGTTCCCCGTTATGCGTGCCGGAAACCAGAACGTCGCCTCCACCATCGACCATTGAGTCCGTGAAGCCGGCAGCGGCGAGCACGTGGGCGGCGCGGTCGATGGCATATCCTTTAGCGATTCCGCCCAAGCCGATATTGGTGCCGGCGGGAAGATAAACGCTGTTGCCGTTAATCCGAATGGCGCGGTAATCGATGTTTTTCCTGGCCTTCGCGACGGTGGCTGCGGAGGGCACGGTGAAGGTGTCGTCGAAGTGCCAGATGTTCCCCATGCCTCGCCAGGTGACGTCGAAGGTGCCCTGGGTTATCTGGCTGTAGTGGATGCTGCGTTCGAGAATTTCGCGGAGTTCGGCGGGCACTTCCACTGGGTGAAGTCCGGCGGCCGCGTCCAGTTGCGAGATGGGCGACTCGGGCTTCCATTCGCTCATCAGGTTTTCGATGCGCGCGAGTTCGGCGTAGGCCCGGTCGATCGCCTGGCGCGCGGTGTAGGAATGGCCGTGATCGACGACTTCGATATTCCAGAGCGTTCCCATCATGGTGCGCTGGATTCTTACGGAACCCGATGGCCCGAGTCCAATGTGCGCAGCGGAGAGGAAGCGCAGAGCGAGGAGTGCGCCGACGAAAGCAGTCGACAGGATGGTCCTGCGCCACGGGATGTTCATGGGACTGAAGTCCGCAAGTAGCGTGCCATCCAGGATGGCCGAACGCTTGCCTCAACCGATGCAGGAAATGATCGTAACCGCGCTACTCAGGCCGATCTGGCGTATCGAGGCCACGGCGATGCTGCATTTCACTCAGGCGGCTGCGGGGTATGGCGCAGGCGGGTCCAAAGAATGATTGTTGAGTTTCTGATCGCGGCGGGTTTGATGGGCGGGATCGGGGTGATCCTGGCGATCGTGCTGGCTATCGCCGACAAGAAATTTTACGTCTGGGAAGATCCGCGAATCGACGAAGTGGAGTCGATGCTGCCGCTGGCGAATTGTGGCGCTTGCGGCTGTCCGGGATGCCGTGCGTTCGCTGAAAAAGCGGTGAAGGGCGAGATCGCGCCGGGGCGGTGCACGGTGAACAGTCCCGCTGGAATTCTTAAGATCGCGCAGTTCCTTAAGGTGGATGCGGGCAGGGAAGAGAAACGCGTGGCGCGGTTGGCCTGCGCGGGCGGTAAGCACGTGGCACGGCAGAAGGCGAATTACGCGGGCCTCGAATCGTGCCAGGCGGCGGCGCTGGTTTCGGGAGGCGGCAAAGGCTGCAGTTGGGGTTGCCTGGGATTGGCGGATTGCGCGCGGGTGTGCGAGTTCGCCGCCATCCACATGGATGCCCACGGGCTGCCTGTGGTGACGGAAAGCAAGTGCACGGCTTGCGGCGACTGCGTAGAGATTTGTCCCAAGGGGTTGTTTTCCATTCACGAGGTGAGCCATCGGCTGTGGGTCGCCTGCCGCAATCAGTTGCATGGCGATCTGGCGGAGGCCGAGTGCGAAGTTGCGTGCACGGCTTGCGGGCGCTGCGCGGCGGATGCGCCGGCGGGTCTGATCAATATCGTGAGCAATCTTGCGGTGGTCGATTACTCAAGAAACAGCCAGGCGACAGCGGTGGCGATCCAGCGATGTCCCACCGGCGCGATTGTCTGGATCGACGAAACACGGGGGCCGGTCAAGGGGCTTGAGGCGAAGAAGATTACGCGCAAGTCGCCGCTGCCGGTGGAACTGGCTGCACTGCCAACAAGTGTGCGGAGTGTTGAGGTGAACAGATAACATGAGCGTAAAACGAGAATTCCGCTACCCCGGAATCCGCCAGGCGATGGACGGCAATACGGCCGTCATCATGTGCGAGCGGGAGTCGACCGATGCCGCCGGCGCATATCCGATCACCCCGTCGACGCAGATGGGCGAGTATTGGGCGGAGGAGACGGCGAAGGGCCACATTAATATCTCCGGGCGTCCGCTGATCTTCATCGAGCCCGAGGGCGAACATGCCGCGGCCGCGGTGACGGCGGGACTCTCCATAACCGGATTGCGCGCGGCGAATTTCTCATCGGGGCAGGGAATCGCCTACATGCATGAGTCGCTCTATGCGGCGGTGGGCAAGCGCCTGACGTACGTGCTCAACATGGGCTGCCGAGCCATGACCAAGGCCACGCTCAACGTACACGCGGGGCATGACGATTATCACTGCATCGACGACGCCGGGTTCTTTCAGGTGTTCGGAAAGAGCGCGCAGGAAGCATGCGATCTGAATATTATTTCGCACAAGATCGCGGAACAGGCGCTGACGCCGGGCATTTGCGCGCAGGACGGATTCCTCACGACGCATCTCATCGAATCTCTGCAGCTGCCGGAGCGGGAGTTGATTGGCGAGTATCTCGGCAGGCCCGACGACATTATCGATACGCCCACGGCCGCGCAACGGATTCTGTTCGGGAATAAGCGGCGGCGCATTCCGGAATTGTGGACGGTGGATAACCCGGTGATGATCGGGACGGTGCAGAATCAGGACGCGTATATGCAGAGCGTGGCGGCGCAGCGTCCGTTTTTCTTCGCGCACATTGCGGGCATTGCGGATGCGGCGATGGCGGAATTTTACGAGCTCACCGGGCGGCGTTACCAGCGCGTGGCGACATATCGCATGGAAGACGCCGAGTATGTGATTGCCGGCCAGGGCAGCATGATCGTGACCGCCGAAGCGGTGGCGGATTATCTGCGCGAGACGCGGAAGCTCAAAGTCGGCGTGGTGAATCTGACTATGTTCCGCCCGTTCCCCGGCGATCTGTTGGGGGCGATTCTGAAAGGCCGCAAAGGCGTCGCGGTGCTGGAGCGCGTGGACCAGCCGCTGGCTGCCGATCTTCCGCTGGCCCGCGAGTTTCGATCGACGATCAGCCGGTGCATTGAAAACGGAACCTTCGCCAATGGACATGTGCCGTATCCGGATCATGCGATCTACGCGCGGCGCGACGATATCCCTCCGCTCTATTCCGGATCCTATGGATTGGGCAGCCGCGATCTGCAGCCTGAAGGAATTATCGGCGCCATCGAGAACATGCTGCCCAAGGGCGGGCAGAAACGCTTCTTCTATCTCTCGATCGATTTCATTCACGACAAGCCGTTCACGCCCAAGCAGGAAATTCATCAGATCCAGGTGGCGGACGGATATCAGGGCGTGAAAGATCTGGCGATTCACGGCACCGAGAACCCCAATCTGATGCCGAAGAACAGCATCACAGTGCGCATGCATTCGGTGGGCGGATGGGGCGCGATCACTACGGGGAAGAATCTGGCGGTGACGCTGTTCGATCTGCTGGGCTATCACATCAAGGCCAATCCTAAGTACGGATCGGAGAAGAAGGGCCAGCCCACCACTTACTATTTGTCGGCGGCGCCGGAGCCGATTCCGATCAACTGCGATTACTTCTATGTGGATGTTGTGCTGTCGCCGGACCCGAATGTGTTTCAGCATTCGAATCCCCTGGCCGGGTTGAAGAAGGGCGGCGTGTTCATTCTGCAGAGCACGTTTGAAGATCCGCAAGAGGTCTGGCAGCAGGTTCCCGAACGCTTCCAGCGGATGATGATCGAGAACCAGATCCGGCTTTTTTATCTGGATGCGTTCAAAATTGCGCGCGAGGAAGCGACCGATCCGGAGCTGCAGTTCCGCATGCAAGGGAACGCGTTTCAGGGGGCGTTCTTTGCGGCGTCGCCGGTGATGGCGCAGTCGAAGCTGGGTGAGCAGGAATTATTCGAAGCTATCAAATCGCAGTTGGAACATAAGTTCGGCAGTAAGGGCGCGCGCGTGGTGGAAGACAACATCCGCGTGGTGCGGCGCGGTTTCGATCAGGTGCACGAGGTTACGGAAAAGCGTATCGCCGCTGCTTCGACTGCGCTGATTCGTAAACCGGTGGATCTGCCGCTGATGCTGAAGCAGCGTCCTGTCAGTTCCGATCTGACGACGGACATTCATCGATTCTGGGAGCAGACGGGCAGCTTTTATCTATCGGGCAAAGGCAACGATAATCTGGCCGATCCGTTTATCGCGCTGAGTTTCATTCCGGCGGCGACAGGGATTTTCCGCGATATGACGGGCGTGCGATTCGCGCATCCGGTGTGGATTCCGGAGAACTGTACGGCGTGTGGATCGTGCTACACGATCTGTCCCGACAGCGCGATTCCGGGGTTGGTGCATCCGGTGGGCGCGATCTTTGAAACGGCGCTCAAGAATGTACAGAAGGACGGCCACACGGTTGGGCATCTACCCCGTGCGGTGCGCAATGTGGAGCAGAAACTGCGCGGCGCTCTGCAGGCGGCGGGCGAAAAGGCTGATGTGACTCGGCTGCTCGACGATGCGATTGGCGAAGTGAAGGGGAGTTATAAGACCGGCTCGCCGGAGAGAGCCGAAGTCGACCAGGAGTTCGTTTGGTTCCGCGAGGCGCTGGGCGATTTCAAGTTCAGCGTGACGCAGCCTTACTGGGCGGTACGCGAGAAGAAGCAGAAGGGATCGGGCGGATTGCTTTCGATCACGGTCAATCCTTACGCGTGCAAAGGCTGCATGGAGTGCGTGAAAGTCTGCAAAGACGACGCGCTACGATCGGCGGATCAGACGCCGGCGACGGTCGAGAACCTGCGACGCGATTGGGAATTCTGGCAAACGCTGCCGACCACTCCGGCGGAATTCATCCGCATCGAAAATCTGGACGAACGAATCGGTGCGCTCGAAACTCTGCTGCTCGACAAGAGGAATTATTCGGCCATGGTGGGCGGCGACGGGGCCTGCCTCGGCTGCGGCGAGAAGACTGTGGTGCACCTTTTCACCGCGACCGTCGAAGCGCTGATGCAGCCGCGCGCCGCGAAACAGGTGCAGAAGATCGACGATCTGATTCTGCGACTCGACCGGCATATCCGGCTGAAGCTGGCCGACACCATGGACCTCAGCGACACACACCGGGTCGAAGATACGCTGACGAAACTGCATGATCGCGATGTCACGCTGGCGAACTTCTCGGGGACGCTCGATGAACGCCACAGCGGCAAGACGATCGACGCCGAATGGCTGCGCTGGGCGACGCAACTGCTGGCCAAACTGAAACATCTGCGCTGGCAATACACGGAAGGGCCGGGGCGCACAGGCCGCAGCAGTATGGGCATCATTAACTCGACCGGCTGCACGTCGGTGTGGGGCTCGACCTATCCATTCAATCCTTATCCGTTTCCGTGGGCTAATAATTTATTCCAGGATTCGCCGTCGATGGCGATGGGGATTTTCGAAGGACACATGGCGCGCATGGCCGAAGGCTTCAAGGCCGTGCGGATGGCCGAGATCGAGCTCAAAGACGGCTACAACAAAGACAAGTACGCCGAGTTTTTCACTTACTTCGACTGGAAGAAGTTCGACGACGAGGAGTTTCACCTCTGCCCACCGGTGGTCTCGATCGGCGGCGATGGAGCCATGTATGACATCGGCTTCCAGAATTTATCGCGCATGATGATGTCGGGCAAACCGATTAAGGTACTGATCCTCGATACGCAGGTTTATTCGAACACCGGCGGGCAGGCGTGTACTTCAGGCTTTACTGGCCAGGTTTCGGATATGGCGCAGTTCGGCAAGAGCGCGCAGGGTAAGGAAGAAGTGCGGAAGGAAATCGCGCTGGTGGCGATGGCGCACCGGACTACTTACGTGGCGCAGGGCAGCATTTCGAATCCCACGCATTTGATTGAAAGCTTCATCGAAGGGATCAATGCCAGACGGCCGGCGCTGTTCAATATTTACAGCCCGTGCATGCCGGAGCAGGGGATTGCAGACGATCTCGCGGAGCATCAGAGCAAGCTCGCAGTGGAGTCGCGTGCCTACCCTTTGATTCGCTACAACCCGGATAAGGGCACGCTGCCGGAGGAGTGCTTCGACCTCGAAGGCAATCCGTCGATCGAAACCGATTGGCCGCAATACAAGCTCGAATACACCGACGAGCAGGGCGCGAAGAGCAGCATGGAAGTGCCGCTGACTTTCGCCGATTTCGCGGTTACAGAAGGGCGTTTCCGCAAGCAGTTCCGCACCGTGCCGCGCGATGCGTGGAACGAGAACATGATCCCGATCCACGAATATCTGGATCTGACGAATGACGATCGGGAAGGGAAGTTTCCGTATATCTGGGCGGTGAGTCCGAAGAATCGGCTGATCCGTGTGATCCCCGCGGCGCCGCTGGTGCGCTCGTGCGAAGACCGGCGGAATTTCTGGCGGATGCTGAAAGCTTTGGCGGGAGTGCGGGAGCAGATTGAAGCTGTCGATGTAAATCAGGTGCGCGCGGAGTTTGCCAAGGCTCTTTCGGCGCACATTATGGAATTGGCGGGAGGGGCGGAGTTGCCGGTGAATGGTTCTCCTGCGCTGCCGCCGGCTTTACCTGTCGCCGCCATAGCTGCCCCGCAGGACAGCGACGGATACATCGCGCCGTGGATCGATTCGGCACAATGCACGTCCTGCGACGAGTGCGTCGGGATCAATCCGAAGATCTTCGCCTACGACGAGAACAAGCACGCGCAAATCAAGAACGCGAAAGGGGGACCGTACAAAGACCTGGTGCGCGCGGCGGAGAAATGCACGGCGCAGGTGATTCATCCGGGGACACCGTTCGATCCGAAAGAGAAAGACATCGACAAACTGATCAAGCGGGCGGCGAAATACAACTGAGACGCGTATGGCATTGATGGAAATATTCGCCGGTAAGCGCCTGGGCCGCGGGCTGCACGTGCCGGATCATAAGGAGGCGACCAACCATCTGCCGATCCGGCGAATGCCGTTCGCTCCCATGCTGGTGGTGTCGCTTTCGCAGCACACCGGCGCGCCGGCGATTCCCATCGTGCATGAAGGCCAGGAGGTGGTGCGCGGCGAGCCGATCGCCAAAGCCGGTGGATTTGTTTCCGTGCCGATGCATGCGCCGGCTACGGGGCGAGTGGTGCGGATCGCTCTTGCTCCGAGTGCGCGCGGCGATCTTTCACCAGCCATCTACATCAATCCGTATCAGGGAGCGAGCCAGGAAGTTCTCTACGGCGCCGAGCAGGATATCGAGCGGATGACGCCGGCGGAGATCGTGCAGGCGGTGCAGAATACCGGGGTGGTCGGACTGGGTGGCGCGGCGTTTCCCACGCACGTCAAGCTGAAGGTTCCGGAAGGTAAGAAGATCGACACGGTGGTGGTGAATGGCTGCGAGTGCGAGCCGTATCTGACCACCGACCACCGCGTGATGTTGGAACAGCCGGGCGAAGTGCTGCATGGAGCGCGGATTGCCATGCGCGCGCTGGGTGCGGATCGCGCTGTGGTGGGCGTGGAAAATAACAAGCTCGACGCGGTTGCAGCATTGAGGGCCGCCGCGGCGGGTGCTGCCGATATCACCATTGAAGCGGTTGAGGCGAAGTATCCGCAGGGCGCCGAGAAGATGCTGGTCAAGGTTCTGCTGGGTCGCGAGATCCCTTCCGCGGGACTACCCGCCGACGTCGGCCTCGCCGTTTTCAATGTTGCGACCCTCGCGCAAATCGGCGAACTGCTTCCGCGAAGTCAGGGGCTGATCGAGCGCGTCGTTACGATCACGGGACCGGGAGTGCGCAAGCCGGGGAATTATCTGGTGGCGCTGGGCACGCCTTTACGCTGGGCGCTGGCGCAGGCGGACTGCACGGACCAGGTTTCTTCGGTGATTCTGGGCGGTCCCATGATGGGTGCCGCGGCGGGATCGCTCGATGTGCCGATCACTAAGGGCGTCACGGGCATTCTGGTTCTCACGCGCAGTGAGGTGAACGGGCGCAAGCGCGTTTACACCTGCATCCACTGCGCGGCGTGCGTGGATGTATGCCCGATGCATCTGAATCCGTCGCGGCTCGGCATGCTGGCGCGTAAAGACCGGTATGAAGAGATGGAGGCCGATTTTCACCTGATGGATTGTTTCGAGTGCGGGTGCTGCAGTTATGTGTGCCCATCGCACATTCCGCTGGTGCAGTATTTCCGCATTGCGAAACAGATGGTGCGGGAGCAGAAGGCGCGCGCATGAATACGGTCGTCGAAATCCGCACTTCTCCGCACGTGCACTCCGGGCGTTCGGTGGACCAGATCATGCGCCACGTGGTTTACGCGCTGTTGCCGATCTGTTGCTATGCGGTTTGGTTGTTCGGGATCAGCGCGCTGGCTCTCCTGGCGACTACTACGGGCGCGTGCGTATTGGTCGAGCACATCTCGTGCCGGATGGCGGGGCGTGAATCTTCGATCGGAGATTGCAGCGTTGCGATAACGGGAATTCTGCTGGGGCTGACGCTGCCGCCGGGGCTTCCATTGTGGATGGCGGTGGTGGGCGCGTTCATCGCGGTGGCGCCGGGCAAGATGATTTTCGGCGGGCTCGGCTTCAACGTGTTCAATCCCGCGCTGGTGGGGCGGGCCTTCCTGCAGGCGGCGTTTCCGGTCGCCATCACCAGTTACACGCCGGCACTCGCTCTGCACCGCTTCGCCGAATTCATTCCGACTTCATTGGCTGCGCCATTTCTGAAAGCCGCGCCGCTGGGCGATTGGATTGCGCGGGTCCGGATCGACGGCTTCACGGGCGCGACTCCATTGATGCTGCAGAAATTCGATCACGTGGCGACGGACCCATGGACGCTGTTTCTGGGCGAGCGCGCTGGGTCGAGCGGAGAGACTCCGGCCCTGCTGATTCTGCTCTGCGGCTGTTATCTGATCGCGCGCAAGATGATGGACTGGCGCATTCCCGTCGCCATGCTGCTGGGCGCGTTGCTCACCGATGCCGGGTATTACCTTTCGAATCCCACGCGCTATCCGGGTCCGCTGTTTGTGTTATTTTCCGGCGGCCTGATGCTGGGCGCGATGTTCATGGCGACCGATCCGGTGGCTTCGCCGGTGACCCCGCGCGGCATGTGGATCTATGGCTTGTTGATGGGGCTCATCACGGTGCTGATCCGTTTCGAAGGAGGCCTGGCGGAGGGTGTGATGTACGCGATTCTTCTCGGCAATGCGCTGGCTCCGTTGATTGATAACGTGACGCAGCCTCGCACATATGGCGAGCGGCGCAGGAAGGCGATGGTGGCCCCATGAGTACGGGTACGCGCATGGTGCGGCTGCTGGGAACCGTTTCGCTGCTCTGCGGAATTCTGATCGTCGGGACGAATCTGGCGACTTCCAGCCGCATTCGCCACAACCAGGAGATCATCATGCGCGACTCGGTCGCGGAACTCCTGCCGGGGATTCAGAAACAGATTATTTATGCGATCGAACGTTCGGGCGAACTGAAGATTGTGGCGGGTATCGAGTTCGGCGGACCCAGGTTATTCGCGGGCTACGATGGCGCGGGTAAATTTCTCGGCGTAGTGATTGAGACGAGCGACCGCGGCTATGCGGACGTGATTTCCGCTATGTATGCGTATTCGATTGAGAAGCAGGCGATCACCGGTTTCAAGGTGGTCGATATGAGGGAGACGCCGGGGCTTGGCGACCGCATCCGCAGCGATCCGGAATTCGAGAAGAACTTTGAGGATCTGGACGCGACGCATCCCATCAAGACCGTAAAACATGGGTCGAAGAAAAATCCGTGGGAGATCGATGCGATTTCGGGAGCGACGATTTCTTCCCGTGCGGTGGGACGGATGCTCGCGAAGAGTGTTGAGGACGTTACGCCCGTGGTGCTGAAAAATCGCGAACGAATCGAGCGAGGTAATTGATGAGCGAGATAAGTTGTCACGGTTCCGGCGAAACTGCAATTACAGCCGAGGGCAATCCCTTCCGCAATGGACTGTGGAAGCAGAATCCGGTGTTCGTGATGGTGCTGGGGATGTGCCCGACCCTGGCGATCACCAACAGCGTGCGCAACGCCGTATCGATGGGCCTCGCGACCACCTTCGTGATGGTGTGCTCCTACGGCCTGATTTCAATGATCCGCACGCTGATTCCCAAACAGGTGCGCATCGCCACTTACATCGCGATTCTGGCGACGGCGGTGACGGTGGTCGATTATCTGGTGAAGGCCATCAGCATCCCGATATACGTGGCGCTGGGCGCATACATTCCGCTGATCGTTTCCAACTGCCTGACGCTCGAGCGGGCCGAGGCCTATGCGGGTAAACAGCCGGTAATTAAATCCATGCTCGACGGGCTGGGCATGGGGTGCGGATTCACTATCGCATTGACGATGCTGGGCGCTGTTCGCGAAGTTCTGGGCGCCGGGACCTTTCTTGGCGTTCACCTGTTTGGCTCGCACTTCGAACCCTGGGTGCTGTTCCTTCTGCCGCCCGGAGGATTCATTTCACTCGCTATGTGGCTGCTGGTATTCGCCGCCTGGAAAGAACGAAGCGCCAAACGCGCCGCAGCCGCGCAGGAGGAGGTAGCAGCATGAAGGAATCTCTCACCCACATTTTCCTCGACGCTTTTCTGATCAACAACTTTGTGCTGTGCGTGTTTCTCGGGATGTGTTCGTTCCTGGGGCTCTCGGCGAAATTTGCCACCGCATGGCGCATGGGCGTTTCGGTGATGTTCGTCATCACGGTCAGCAGCGTGCTTTCTTACGCGATCAATTTGCTGTTGGTGCTGCTGCACGCCGAATATCTGCGCATCATCATTTACATCGTGATCATTGCGGCGACCGTGCAGTTGACCGAAATGTTCATCAAGAAAGCGAGCCCGGCTCTCTTCCGCGAATTGGGCGTTTACCTGCCCCTGATCACCACCAATTGCGCGGTCCTGGCAGTGCCGCTTTTCCAGACTGCGCGTAATTACAACTTCGTACAAAGCACGGTATTTTCCATCGCGGCGAGCGGCGGATATTGCGCGGCGCTGGTGCTGCTGTCTCTCGTGCGCGAAAGAGTGGGATTGTCCGACGTCCCCGACCTGGCTAAGGGCACCGCGATGACGCTGGTGCTCGCCGCCATTCTGTCGATGGCCTTCATGGGATTTGGCGGCATGGGGAATGGAGGCTAGGGCGAATGAATGTGCTCCGCGCATTGCTGCATGTATTCGAAGCCGCGGCGGGGATGTTCGTCGTACTGAGCGTCTGGCTCGGCATCCAGAACTTCGTGCGCTGGCGATCCGGATGCGGGGGCGATCGCGACATGCTCGAATTCATGCTGCACGGCTGCGGGAGTTGCGCCAACAGCGGAAATTGCACCAGGAGAAGAAAGGACGGGGAACCATTATGAATCTCTATGAATACGACTTCAGTAATCTGCGCCTGGCGACTGTTCTCGCCACTGAGCGGATCACGCCGCCCAACGATCCGGTCGAAGTCCGGCACCTCGTCCTCGAGGTTCCCGAAGATCGCCTCGATTATCTGGAAGGGCAGAGCATTGCCGTACTGGTGCCTGGGCCGCATGAATTCGGCGGGGCGTTTCACTTCCGGCTTTATTCTATTGCCAGTCCGCGGCACGGCGAG
The DNA here is from genome assembly GCA_963719785.1 of Terriglobia bacterium. GTDB lineage: Bacteria > Acidobacteriota > Terriglobia > Bryobacterales > Bryobacteraceae > BOG-234. Next base: position 173,479 of record CAVRCX010000003.1, on the reverse strand, counting down.
GACGGGAAGGCCGACACATTTTCTATCTGCGTGCGGCGCTGCTTCTATATCGATGAAGTCAGCGGAGAGCGTTATCCCGGCCTTGCGTCGAACTATTTGTGCAACCGGAAGCCGGGTGATCCGGTGCAGATTGCCGGCCCGTACGGATCGCGTTTCTTCGTGCCCGACGATCCGAAGGCGAATCTGGTAATGATCGGGGTGGGCACCGGCATCGCTCCATTCCGCGCCTTCGTCAAGCACATCTATGAGGAGCGCGGCGGATGGGAGGGCCAGGTCCGGCTGTTCTATGGGGCCAAGACCGGCATGGAATTGCTGTACATGAACGACGTGCGGAAGGATCTCGCGCTCTATTACGACGAGAAATCGTTCAAGGCGTTCGAGGCCATCAGTCCGCGCCCGCACTTCGACGCCCCGCCCGATCTGGAAAAACTTCTGCTGCAGAACGCGAGGGAGATCCTGGATCTGGTGCGCCAGGACAACACCTATGTTTACGTCGCCGGACTTTCCGATGCGGCGCGCAACTTCAAGAAGGCGATGATCTCGGCCGCGGGGTCCGAAGAGGCCTGGGAGGCGTGCTTCGAGAAACTTGTTCGGCAGGTCAGGTACGCGGAATTGCTGTACGAGTAATTCAGGCCGAGGCACTGACAGGGAGCGACACGCGCAGCGTTGTTCCTTTGCCGGGCTGCGACTGAACTTCGAGCTTTCCGCCCAGTTGTTTGACGCGTTCTTCCATGCCGAGCAGGCCCATGCCACGTGAGTGTCGCGGATCGAATCCGGCGCCGTCGTCTTCAATGGTCAGCGAAACCGCGCCGTTGGGCTGACGGACGTTGATCTTCACGTGAGCTGCCCCGGAGTGCCGTGAAACGTTCTGCAGGGCCTCCTGAACCACGCGATAGACGCATGTACGGATGGCGTCGGGAAGCGAGTCGTCGACATTCTCGGCGGCAACCCGGACATCGATTCCCGTGCGGCGGGAGGTCTCGCGCGCCTGCCATTCGAGCGCCGGAATCAGCCCCAGATCGTCGAGCATGGAAGGGCGCAGCAGGAGCGCGATATCGCGGATCGAGTTTACGCTGGAATCGGCGAACGAGCGAATATTATTGAGGCAGGTCTGGCTCGTTTCATCGTCAGCGGGCAAGCGGCGCGCAAGGTTCGCCGCATCGACGAGCAGAGCGTTCAGGGTCTGGCCCACTTGATCGTGCAACTCGCGTGAAATAGTCCGGCGCTCGGTCTCCTGAGCGTCGACGAGCCGCGCGGAGAGCGCCACGATCTCCTGATAACGCAATTGATTCTGCCGCTCGATGCGGACAATGTAAACCACGCATCCGAGGGCGAGGAGAAGCGCGCTTCCGAGCGCGAGATTGAGGGTGAGTCCCAGACCATGCCCGAGGCGATCGAACTGATCCTGCATCATCAGCGCGGTGGCTGCCATCTGTTTCGCTTCGATATCCTCGACACGCTCGGTGATTTCCACCGCCGACACCCGGAGGGGGCGGATTTCGCGATCATCCGAACTCTGCTCCATGGCACGGCTCAAACCGGACCAGTGTTCGAGCAGCATTTGGCGGAGTTGCGGATCGTTAGATAAAGGGTAGGCAGAAAGGTCCGCCATCAGGCGAGTCCATTGGCTGCGCAGGTCGGACCTGGACGCCTGATCGTTGAGATACTGCTGCGATAACAGGACGCAATAACGAACCGTGGCGAGCTTGCGGGAGCGGTCGAGGGCCTGTTCGCGCAGCACCTGGTTCTCGGCCCGCATGGCAGTCAGCAAGCGGATGGATTGGATAGCAGCTATTCCAAAGAGGAGGAGCATGCCGCCGAATCCCGCGATCAGCACGGATCGCAAAGCAGGCAGCTGTTTTCGATCGCCGGCGTCGTTGCGCATCACCTGGCCTCAGTCTATCGAAGCGCCCGGCGAGCCGGTATCCCGAAGCCTGGGGAGCCAATCTACCCTGTACTGGCGATGGGATTTTCGGCCGCGCGGCTCTACCGTGGAATAGGAGGCATCACAAATGAATTCGCAGTTCTTCAGAGGCCGCAAGTGGATCGCCACGGCCTCGCTTGCCGCCGCCATGGCGGCCACAGGTATTTACGGCGCGACAACGGGCAGATTGCCCTTCGAGCATTCGGCTCCCACCGTTAAGGTTGCAACGCGCTCGGAAGCATCCGCCGGCCGCGGCTACTCGGCTGTCGTGAAGCGGGTGGTCCCGGCGGTGGTTAATATTTCCACTTCGAAAGTAGTGAAGCAGCAGACAGGATTCGAGGAAGGCGACGGGGATCAGGGCGGCATCCCTCAGGGAATGGAGCCGTTTTTCCGCCAGTTTTTCGGCGATCAGGGCCCGGGCGGCCATTTTCAGACGCCTCGGCAACACTCCGAGAAAGCTCTCGGATCGGGCGTGATTATCAGCCCGGAAGGGTATATTCTCACCAATAACCATGTGGTCGATGGCGCCACTTCCGTAGTCGTCACACTGCATGACAAGCGGGAGTTCAAAGCGCGCGTGATCGGCACCGACCCACGGACGGATATTGCCGTGATCAAAATCGACGGCGCGAACTTCCCCGCACTGACGCTGGGCGATTCGAGCAAGGTTGAAGTAGGCGACGTCGTGCTCGCCATCGGCAATCCCTTCGGCGTAGGCCAGACCGTGACCATGGGAATCGTCAGCGCTACCGGACGCGCCGGTCTCGGCATCGAGCAGGTGGAAGACTTCATCCAGACGGATGCGGCCATCAACCCCGGCAACTCGGGCGGCGCGCTGGTTGACGACGAAGGTCATCTGATCGGCATCAACACGGCGATTCTGGCCGGCAACTCGGGCGGCAACCAGGGTATCGGGTTCGCCATCCCTATTAATATGGCGCGCAACGATATGGACCAGATCGTGGCAACCGGTAAGGTGGAGCATGGCTACATCGGAATCCTCCCGCAGGATGTGACTCCGGCACTGGCCAAGGCCTTCAATGCGAACGACACGAACGGCGCGCTGGTGGGCGAAGTGACTCCCAACAGTCCCGCGGCCCGGGCGAATCTGCAGCGCGGCGACATCATCGTTGGCATCAACGGCGAGCCAGTGACCGACGCCAATCAGCTGCGGATGAAGATCGGCATGATGGCGCCGAATTCGACGGCGAATCTTAAAGTGATGCGCAACGGACAGGCGCAGAACGTGCCGGTGACGCTGGGCGAGTACCCCTCGAAGGTGGAGCGCGCCAGCCTCGACAACCATAACAGCAACGGCGCTGCCCCGGACAAGAGTCTGAACGGCGTCAGCGTGGAGAACATCACTCCCGAAGCGGCGCAGGAACTCAAGATCCCCGCCTCGACGCAGGGTGTGGTGGTCACCGAGGTCGACCCCGCGAGCCATGCGGCCGACTCCGGATTAAAGCCTGGCGATGTGATTCAGCAGGTGAATCATCAGGCGGTGGCTAACGTTCGCGACTTCAGTCAGGCGGTCGGCAAGTCCGGCAAGTCCGGCAACGACGATTCGGTTCTGCTGCTGGTTAATCGCGACGGCAACACATTGTTCCTCGCGGTGTAAGCGGTTCACCGCGGGAACGCCGGCCGGTTCGAAACTCCTTTCCTCTTCTCCTCGGAAAGGGCTTCGGACCGGCCTTTTTTATTGTCATAGTTTTGACGGTAAGTCCCGACGTCAAAACCATAACACTGGATATATCTGGCTAAAGTATTAAGAACAAGGGAAATTAAGTTGAATGATTTATGGCTCGGCGAGTGCATTGAATGTCGCGCGAAGAACAATCTCTCGCGGAAGGCGATTTTTCAATGTCAATTTCGTTCCAAACGAACTATGCCTCGCTCGTGGCCAGCAACAATCTGAACACGATCAATAACTTTCAGACACAGACGATCGAGCAGCTGACTTCGGGCTACCGCATTAACTCGTCCGGAGACGACCCCGCCGGTCTGGCGGTTGCAAACCAATATCAAAGCAGTGTCGCCGAATTGACTCAGGGCGTTCTCAACGCCAATAACGGCGTCAATACGCTGCAGATCGCCGACGGTGGCCTCAGCAATATCACGACAATTCTGAATCGCCTCCAGACGCTTGCCACCGAATCAGCCAGCACCACCTTTACCGGCAACCGCGCCAATATCGACGTGGAGTATCAGCAACTGGTGAGCCAGGTCACCCAGCAGGCATCGAACATCGGTCTGGCGGCCGGCGGTTTGCTGAACACCGTCAATCAGGTCTATATCGGTGGCGGAAATACATCCACCAACTCGCAGGTGGAAGTGGACCTCAGCGGCCCTCAGAATCAGGTGGATGCCGCGGGTCTGGGTGTTCTGAATACGAGCGTGCTCGGCGGCGGGACCGAGTTGACCAGCAACACGGTGCGTCTGGATGCGCCGGGAGCGACGTTCCTCACCAACGCCAGTCAGACTTTCACCTTCAATCTGATCGATAAAAATGCGGCGCAAGCGATCACGGCAACTGTCACTGGCGGAGCCAGCGGACTCACGGAAGCAGGAGTTCTGAGCTCTCTAAACAGTCAGTTGACGCAGTATGGAATTACGGCCCAGGTTGGCAGCGATGGGCAATTGAGCTTCGGCGGCGGCACTCCTTTCACCGTGAGCAACACGACGACGGACGTTGTGGACCCGATCGCGACTGCGACAACGCTTGCCAATCCCACCTTCGGCACAGGCACGAACAACGGCGTTTACAGCACCTCCACGGGGAACCCGACATATACTCCCACAGCTGAAACGCTGACTTTCCAGAATGGGCAGGGCTCCGCGAATGTCACGCTGACGGGCGCCGACTCTCTGTCCAGCGCGCTGGCAGAGATTAATGCGCAGACCTCGTCGCTGGGCATTTATGCGGTGGCTAATGCGCTTGGAACGGGCATCTCCTTCCAAAGCGACAGTAATTTCACGGCGGCGACCACGGCGGCGGGCGGAGCTTTTGTCAACGCCGGCGCCCAGACGATTGTCGCCCCGTCGGCGGCGGCTACCGCGACAGGGAACGCGCTCGCAGCGGTCGCCGCCATCACTGCGGCGGTTATTCAACTCGGCCAGGTTCAGGCGCGTGTCGGCGCGGGTGAGAATAAGCTGACCTATGCGATCAGCCTGGCGAATTCGCAGATCACCAACTTCGATGCCACAGAATCGGGCATCAAGGACGCGGATGTCGCCAAGGCCGCGGCGAATCTCACCAAGGCGCAAGTGCTGGAACAAGCGTCGGTAGCCGCGCTGGCGCAGGCCAATTCGTCTCCGCAGGCGCTACTTAAGCTCCTGCAGGGATAGCCTTTTGATATTTGACGTTTTCCAGGCGTTCGCCGGTGCCATATATGAAAAGCGCAGTGCGCGTGCAGGAGCGAAGCGGTGCGTGGCGTCAACTTTCGCTGGGAGAAGCCATCGCCGAAGCTTCCCGGCATCTGGAACGGGGCGACGACGCCCACGCGCTGAAGCTACTGGAGAAGACGGTGCAACTTGCGCCGCAAGTTCCGGTAGTTCGCTATCTTCTGGGCGTGGCGCAGGTAAGGCAAAAGCGCTTCGAGCCCGCCATATCCAACCTCGAAAAGGCCGTTCACGCGGACGAGCGCAATGCCGATTACCAGCTTTCCCTGGGCGAGGCGTTGATGGCGGAGCACCCTCTGGAGGCGATACCGCATCTGGCGCGCTCCGTGGAACTGGGCTCGAAACGACCCGAAGCTTACAGCAAGCTGGCCACTCTGCTGGCCGACGATCAAAAACCCGAACAGGCTCTGAGCATCTGCGATCTGGGATTGACCGCGTGCGGAGAGCATCCCGGAATTCTGGCCAGCCGCGGTGTGGTGCTGACTTTGCTCGACCGATCCGCGGAGGCGCTGGAGTGTCTGCGGAAAGCAGAGGCGCTGCGCCCGCACGATCACTGGACGATGGTGGTTACGGCGGGCATACTGCTCGATCTGGGCCGCGTGCCCGAGGCAAGGCACTACATGGAACGCGCCTGCGCTCTTGAACCCGGCAACGCAGAAGCGCACTTTAATCTTGCACTCACACAACTGCTGGCGGGCGATTACCGGGAAGGCTTTCGCGAATACGAGTGGCGATGGGGCATGCGCAAAGTCGCTGGCCGTCCGATTTTCCCCCAGCCCGTTTGGGATGGCGCGGAGCTCGCCGGGCGCCGTATTCTGCTCCATACCGAACAAGGCGCGGGAGACACCATCCAGTTTGTCCGCTATCTGAATTTTGTCAAGGCCCGTGGCGGCCACGCGATCCTGCCGACTCCTAAACCGCTGGTCCGTTTGATGGGCTGGCTGGGCGGTTGCGAGATCGCGCCGGTGGATCTGCCGCTGCCGGCGTTCGATGTGCAATGCCATCTGTTGTCGCTGCCGAGCCTGGCCGCGACGGATAAAGATACCATTCCGCCGCCCGCCGCATTTGTTATCCCGCCGGAAATGAAGCAGAAGTGGAGCGGGATATTGGGAGAAAAGACGGGACTGAGAGTCGGCATAGTCTGGGCCGGTACCGCGGCGCATAAGAATGACCGCAAGCGCTCGATGGCGTGCCGTCAGTTCGCGCCTTTGCTTGAATGTCCGGGTGTTCAGTGGTTCAGCCTGCAGGTGGGTCCGGCTGTGGCGCAACTTGCTGAACCGGCCGTGCAGGGTAAGGTCCGCGACCTTGCACCCCACTTGACCGACTACGCCGAGACCGCGGCGGCTATCTCGCAGCTTGATTTGGTAATCACCGTCGATACCTCGGTGGCTCATCTGGCGGGGTCGCTCGGAGCGCCGGTGTGGATGCTCACGCCGTTTGCGCCGGATTGGCGCTGGCTGCTGGAACGGGAAGACTCGCCCTGGTATCCTGCCATGCGACTGTTCCGTCAGCCGGTCGCCGGCGATTGGGACAGTGTGATGAAGTCCGTGGAGCACGAACTCCGCCGGCTACTTAGTGCTTCGCCTGCCAGCGCTCCTTTGCCCAACGAGTGCGCACGTATGGCGGCCGATTTCATTCCCGCCGGCGCCAGCGTGCTGGATCTCGGAGCCGGCAGTTCGGCGCTCGAACACTACCTTCCGACGGGATCCCGCTACACCCGGTTCGATGTTGTGCAGAATAGCGAGCAGCCGATTCCGCGACCCGCGGGCGTAACGCATGTCACCGCCCTGGGCGTGCTTGAGCTCGTGCCGGACTGGCGAAAGGTTTTGAAACAACTCCGCGCGTTCGGGCTGCCGGTGATTTTGAGTTATTGCGCGCACGAAGGCCTTCAGGAGTTGTGCCGGGGATTCGCGGAAGCGGGCTTTCATCTGCAGAGTTCTCTCCGTACGGACGATAATCGGGTGCTGCTGCGCATTGTGCCCGGCGAGACCCGGTTGCCGTTGCGACGCCGTGTGCTGGTCATGTCCTGCGACAACAGCGGCAACTTCGCGGACCGCCTGGGTTTTCATGCGATCAATTCGATGATGCCTGCCGGAGCCGAAGTGCATCACGGATGTCTCGAGCCATGGAATGTTCCGCCGGGGGATTTCGACCTGTTGATACTGGGCACGGGAAGCAGCGTAGGCCAGCTGATCCTTACCGATCAGGTGATGGAACTGGTGCGCAGAGTTCCGCGCTCGGTTGGTATATTCGGAACCGAATACCGCGAGGGCATTGATCGGGCCCGCATGACTGAGTTGGTCGACCGTCTGACGATTTGGTTCGCGCGCTACGAGGAAGACTTGCTCTTATACGGCGCGGGGCGGCAAAACGCGGTGCACCTGGGAGACTGGACGATCGGCGCATTCCCTATGACGCGCTGGAACAGAGACGAAACTCTGCGTGCCGGCTGGGAATGCTGGAAAAACCTGCCGCTCGACGGGGCCATCCGGAAAATTCAGAAGTATCGCACAGTGGTGGCGGAGGGTATCGAGCCGCTGCTATGTGCGCTGACTTCTGCCGACCGAGTGGCGTACACGGAACAGCGTGATGCGAGCGGGAAGCATTCTGGGAAGTACCGCTCGCTGCTGATCGATATCTTCGGTCGAACGTGGCCGGAGTCGAATCTCTTCGAATTCCCGCGCGAGGCGGTAGCGGCTTACCGGGCGCGCACGATGCGGGTGATGTCGGAGATGCCGCTGGTGTTCAACCAGTTGCTCGAAAGTCAGGAGAATAAATGCTCTGGCGCCTGATCGGTATTAGGGTCGCATCAATCGCACCAATGATGCTGGCCGGGGTGATCTGCCCCGTGCCCATGGTCGCGCAGCTCTCGATGGTGCCCAAACCGGCGCCTGTTCCCAAAGTGGTAAAACCACCGACACCGACCACCAGGCCCTCGTCCGGATTCAGCGGGACGGAGCAGGCACGATTGGCCGAGGCGATGAACCGGCTCACGCCGAAGCAGCGCAAGAAGCTGGCTAAGGAGATTCAGCGCATGACTCCCGAGCAGCGCAGGCAATTGGTTATTGCGCTGAAGCGCCAGATGGCCGGGAGCGGCATGGGATCACGGAGCTTACCGCGCACGAAGTAAGTGTTGATTAAATGTCGGGGTGGAGCAGCTTTTTGATCTCCGGTTTATCGAGATCCGCCTTCGTGATAACGGTGGCGCTCAAATCGATCTTCTTCGCGGGTGACTTGCCGTCGAGCTTTTCGGTGACGGCCTTTACGCCTTCATAGCCGATCTTAAACGGGTCCTGCGCGATCAGCGCGTCGATAACTCCGGCACTCAGATCCGCCACTAACCCCTCGCTCGAATCGAATGCCACCAGCTTCACCTTACCCGCCAGGCCGCGCGATTTCAGGGCCTGCGCCGCTCCCACCGAACTCGGTTCGGCCGAGGCGAACAAGCCATTGACCTCCGGATGCGCGGTCAGAATATTCTCCGTGACCGCCAGCCCTTTGGCTGCGTCCGACATGCCGTATTGTTCCGCGGCAATTTTCACGTTGGGGAACTCCTTGGCCAAGGTGTCCTTAAAGCCGCTCTCACGATCGATGGTCGACGCGCTGCCGGGCGCATTGCCGATGATTCCGACCGTTCCTTTCCCATCGAGCAGCTGCGCCAGTTTGCGTGCCGCCATCTGGCCCCCGGAATAGTTATCGGTAGCTACGAAGGAAACATAGTTCGAGGAATCGACGCCGGAATCGAAGATCACCACGGGGATGTTTTCGCGCGCGGCACGATCGAGCGATGCGTTCAGAGTAGTGCGGTCGGCCGCCGCTACCACCATGCCATCCACATGACGGTTGAGCATGGAATCGACGATCTCCAATTGGCGGCTGTAGTCGGTTTCGTTGGGCGGGCCATCCCAGAGGATCTCTTCGTGGAATTCCTTGCCGGCCGCGTTGGCGCCCGCGTGGATGGCCTGCCAGAAGACGTGCGACGTTCCTTTCGGGATCACGGCGATGCGCCGTTGTTTCCCGCGATTGCAGGAGAGGCCGAGCAGCGCAAGTGCGATCAGAAGCGCAGCCTTACGCGGCACACCAACCCCCGTCGATCAGGATGTCTGTCCCGGTGATGAAGCCCGCGTCGTCGCCGCAGAGAAATGCTGCGAGCGCGCCCACCTCTTCCACCTTGCCCCAGCGCCCTACGGGGATCTTTGAAATGAACTGCGCGTTCAACTCCGGATTCTGCAGAATAGGCGCGTTCATTTCCGTTGCTATCGGGCCGGGGCTGATGCCGTTGACTGTGATCCCCTCCGCCGCCAGTTCGAGCGCGAGCGCCTTCGTGATGCCCAGAAGCGCCGCCTTGGTGGATGAATAGAGCGAGCGCTGCGGAATGGAAACGTGCGCCATGATCGACGTCATGTTGATGATGCGGCCGTAGCCGGTGCCTTTCATGTGCGGCACGAAGGCGCGGCACATGAGAAACGCGCTGGTGAGGTTGGTATCCTGCACGCCGCGCCATTCCGCGAGGGTGAAGTCGGTGATGTCCCGGCGCAGATTGGTGCCGGCGTTATTGATCAGGATCTGCACCTGGCCGATTTTGGAACGGACCTCGGCCTCAAGCTGTTGAACCTGCTCCTCTTTGGTGATATCGGCGGGGAAGACATCGGCCTGGCCGCCGTCATCGGTGATCTCCTTCGCGACGGCTTCGAGTTTTTCGCGATCGCGCGACACGAGGATTAAATGCGCGCCATGCTTAGCTAGAGCGATGGCCATGGCACGGCCGAGACCTTTGCTTGCGCCTGTTACGAGGGCCTTGCGTCCCTTCAGACCAGAGTTATTCATGCAGGGGCATTGTATCGCGGCCGCTTCAGGAAACGCGATGCAGCTTCATCAGGTTGGTAGAGCCCGCGCTGCCCACCGGAGTGCCCGCCACGAAGATCACCTTGTCGCCTTTACAGAGCAATCCACGCTCTACCAGCAGGGTGTCCATCTGCCCCAGCATCTGGTCGGTGGTCTTGACTTCGGGCGCGACCACCGGCGTCACCGCATAATTTACAAGCAGGCGATGCACTACGTCCAGGGAATTGGTCATGGCGATGATTCTGACCGGCGGACGATAGCGTGAGATCAGGCGCGCACTGTAACCGCCCTCGGTGAAGACGACGATGGCCTGAGCTCCGGCGGCATGGGCCGCGCGCACCGCCGCACGCGCGACAATCTCCGAATCGGACGATACCGAATCGGTGAGCTCCGGATAAGGCGCCTGGCGCAGCCCGCGTTCGGTTTCGGCGGCGATGCGCGTCATGTAATCGACCGCCGCGACCGGGAATTTGCCCACCGAAGTTTCGGCGGAAAGCATCACCGCGTCGGTACCGTCGTAAATAGCGTTGGCGACGTCGCTGACTTCGGCGCGCGTGGGATTGGCGTTCTCGATCATCGACTCGAGCATCTGTGTTGCGGTAATTACGAAACGATTATGTTTGCGCGCCAGGCGGATCAGATTTTTCTGAATCGGCGGGACCATTTCGAGCGACATTTCGACGCCCAGATCGCCGCGCGCCACCATAATGCCGCTCGCGACTTCGAGAATCTCCTCGATGTTGTCGACGCCATCCGGCTTCTCGATCTTGGCAATGATGGGGATCTTCGCCGAGCCGATGCGCTGGCGCAATTCCTGCACATCGCGCGCGGTGCGCACAAAGGAAAGCGCCACGAAATCCACGCCAGCTTCGACGCCCGCCTGCAGATCGGCGATATCTTTCTCCGTCATGGAAGGCGCGCTGACCTTTACGCCAGGCAGGTTGATACCTTTCTGATTACCGATGGGCCCGCCGGAGATTACGTCGAATTCCACCGCGACTCCATCGGTGGAGCGCGCGCGCAGTGTAACCGCGCCGTCATTCAGAAGAACTCTGTTGCCGGGCTTTACGTCCTGCGCGAACAATGGATAGATGGTGGAGGCCCGCGTCTCGTCGCCCATGATTTCTTCGGTCGTAATGGTGAAACGCGTGCCTTTGCGCAGCACGCATTTGCCGTCTTTGAAGCGGCCCAGGCGGATCTTCGGCCCCTGTAAATCGAGCAGCGTGGCGACGGGAATCCCGGTGGCATTCTCGGCGTCGCGCACGGCTTCGATGCGCTTCTGGTGGTCGCTCCATGCGCCGTGGGAAGCATTGAGGCGGAAGATACTCGCTCCGGCGCGAATGAGGGCGCAGATGGTTTCGGAGGAATCGCTGGCCGGGCCCAGAGTGACTACAATTTTGGCGTTGGCCATGGTTATTCAAAAGAATAAACCACTGCGCCGCCGGCCCGTAACATGCAAATCGAATCAGCCCGATTAAAAGCGCTGATTGCGTGCGGCGCGGCAGGCCGATACACTGAATAATTCGTATCGTTCCTTCCCGCTCCGTCGCGGTTAACCTGGTTGTCCGCTGTTGGCCGTTCGCCACCGGTACGAAATCGATAACCCAAGGGAGCAGAGTCCGATGAGTCCATCCGCAGCTATGAGTGAGGCCAGCTACGTTCTGACGCTGGATGAAATCAGTCATTTGACGCTGGAAGGCGGCAAGCCCGCCGAGACGCTGATGAACGTGGTTGCGCTGATTGCGAAGCGTTTCCAGACCGATGTGTGTTCGGCTTATCTGCTGGAGCCGGATCGCGCCAATCTGGTCCTGGCGGCCACGCTGGGGCTGCGCCGCGAATGCATCGGTACGCTGCGCCTGGCACTGCATGAGGGCCTGGCGGGTCTGGTGGCGGAGCAGGTGGGCCCGGTCGCGGTGGAGCAGGTGAAGCAGCACCCGCGCTTCAAATATTTCGGCGAATCGGGCGAGGAGCGCTATCAGTCTTTCCTCGGAGTACCGCTGATCGATCGCGGCGTACTGCAGGGTGTGCTGGTGGTGCAGACGGTCGACCCGCGAGTGTTCGGCGAACAGGACATCCGCATGCTCACTTTGGCGGCGGCGGAAGTGGCGCCTGTAGTGAGCGAAGCGCGCACGCTTGAAAAGTTCATCGCCCCGCTGCAGGAACGCCTTTGGGCGCTGGCGCGCAATCTGTGGTGGAGCTGGGATCACGATTCGACCGGCATCTTTCGCGAACTGGATCCGGTCCGCTGGCGGCGGGTCAACTACAACCCGATGGCCTTGTTATCGGAACTGCCGCTTACGGTGATCGAACGGCGTGCGAGTGAACTGGCACTGCACAGCCGCGTCAATTATGCGTATCGGCGTCTGCGCGAATATCTGCATGCCGATCGTACCTGGGGGGCGACCCATGCGGGCGTGCTGCGTCCGCGGCCGGTGGCGTATTTCTCGGCAGAGTTCGGCTTGCATGAATCGATTCCCATCTATTCCGGCGGCTTGGGTGTGTTGGCGGGCGATCACATCAAGAGCGCGTCCGATCTGGATATTCCGCTGATCGGGATCGGATTGTTTTACGGTCAGGGTTATTTCCGACAGCGTTTGGATGAGACCGGCTGGCAGCAGGAAGACTACTTCCAGACGGATCTGAATCATTTGCCGATGGAGCCGGCTATCGGGTCGAACGGGCTTCCCGTCACGATCCAGATTCAGACGCGGGGCGGGGCGATTCGAGCCAAGGTCTGGCGCGTCAAGGTTGGGCGCTGCGATCTGTTGCTGCTGGATTCCAATGTGGAAGGCAACGCGCCGGAGGATCGTGAACTGACGTCGCGGCTCTACGGCGGAGATGGGCGTGTGCGCATACGCCAGGAACTGCTGCTCGGCGTCGGCGGCGTGCGGGCGTTGCGGGCCATGGGAATCACGCCCGGTGTTTATCATATGAACGAGGGCCATAGCGGATTCGCCGTCCTCGAAGCCATTCGCAGCCGCATGGAAGACGAGGGCATCAGCTTCGATGAAGCCGTGCCGCCCGTGTCGAGAGAAGTAGTTTTCACCACGCACACGCCGGTGCCCGCGGGCCATGATCGTTTTGGCGCCGACCTTATTGAGGAGCATCTTGGACCTCTGCGCGATGCGCTGGGCATCTCGCATGAGCGATTGATGCAGTTGGGCAGCGAGGCTCCGGGTCCGTATTCGTGGCAATTCTGCATGACCGTGCTGGGCCTGAAACTTTCGCGGCGCGCCAATGCCGTTTCGTCCCTGCATGGCGAGGTGTCGCGTGCCATGTGGAACAGCTTGTATGGCGGCAAGAGCGAAGACGCCGTGCCGATCGGTCACATCACCAATGGCGTCCACGTTCCTTCGTGGCTGGCGCCGCAAATGTTCCGGCTTTACGACCGGCACCTCGGCGCGGGCTGGCATGAACACAGCGGCGAAGCGCGCATCTGGGCGGGAATCGAAAGCGTGGACGATGGCGAGCTTTGGGAAACCCATCTGAGTTTGAAGACGCGGCTGATCGAGTTCGTCCGCCGCCGCGCCATCGAGCAGGCGGAGGCGCGCCATGAAACGAACGAGAGTATTCAGAGGCTGGGGCGCGTGCTCAGTCCGGATGCTCTCACCATTGGCTTCGCGCGCCGATTCGCAACTTACAAGCGGGCCAACCTGATCCTGCGTGATATTGAGAGGCTGGCCTCGATGGTCAACGATCCGAAGCGCCCCGTGCAGTTTGTTTTCGCCGGCAAGGCGCACCCGCGCGATGAGCCCGGCAAGAAGGTGCTGCAGCAGATCGCCGATCTGATGCGCGACCGGCAGTTCGCCGAGAAGTTCGTCTTTGTAGAAGACTATGACATCAACGTGGGCCGTCATCTGGTGCAGGGCGTGGACGTGTGGCTGAATAATCCGCGGCGTCCGCTCGAGGCTTCGGGCACCAGCGGCCAGAAGGTTGTGCTGAACGGCGGCTTGAATCTTTCGGTGCTGGACGGCTGGTGGGCAGAGGCTTACGATGGCCTGAATGGATTCGCCATCGGCACGGGCCGGACCCATTCGAATATGGATGTGCATGACACGCGCGATGGCGAAGCGCTGTACCAGGTGTTGAAAGATGAAGTGATCCCTCTCTACTATCAGCGCGATCGGGATGGTCTGCCGCGCGGCTGGATCAAACGCATGAAGCGGACGATTCGGACGCTGGGTTGGAGATTTAATGCTGACCGGATGGTGATGGATTATACGCTGAAGGCTTATGTTCCGGCGGCCGGGGGGACTTCGAGCGATATGAGCCGTTCGGGGTAGAGATTTTTTTATCGGGCGGCATTCACCGGCTGCTTCTGTTCCGATCTTCCGTCAACAGGAATGCCATCAGCCTCGGCGAAAGATAGAAATTAGTCCGGCTGAGCTTCTCGACTGATAACCCCAGGTCCACAAGACGCAGTTGCGCCGCGGCGCGGAGAACGCCGAGCGTCCCGGTGACGCGGAAACCCCGGCGAGCAGCCTCTGCACGCCCGTCCGAGTCATCCATCAGCAACAGAACTTCGCCTGTCAGCGACTCCGCCAGGGTGATTGCGGCCAACTCGCCGGCATCTAGGGCGGAGCCAGATGCGCCGACCGAAGTGATGACCACTTCCGCCCAGGCAGGCAGCATGGACGCCCAGGCCGCGACCACTGTCGGACTCCCTTCGTCGAGCAACTCCGAAAGGACCACGTCCGGTATTAGAACGCTTTGGTACAGCGCCGGCAGCAGGTCTATCTGGCCGATCAGGACAAGATAATTGATGGGTGAAGTATCCGAAATGACGACGGTCATTCGGCGCTGAAGGCAAGCGCGGTTGCGGTGTCCTGTTCCAGTTCGTCGATGGTAATGCCGCAAACGACTCCGTGCCGCTTGAGCCAGCCGTCCATCTCGTATCGGGACAGGCCCAGCATGCGTCGAGCTTCCGACCGGGAAACCTTCGCATCGCGAACCGCTGTTGCGAGGATCGTTTCAAGAACAGCTCGCGAAATACTCTGCGAATCTGAACCCAGCAGTTTTGCAATGTCTTCGGGCAGTTCGACAGTCAGCTGCATGCCTTATTATCGAACACCCTGGAGCTCAGGCGCAAAACAGCGCGATATGATGAACCTTCACCACCATGAGTCGAAGCTTCGATGGCAGGCAAGGCCAGTAACGAATCCGCTCCGCCGCTTGTTGCCGTGATCATGGGCAGCAAGTCGGATTGGGAGACGATGCGCGCGGCGGATGAGATCCTCACGGAATTCGGGGTGGCGCATGAATGCCGCATTATTTCGGCGCATCGCACTCCCCAATTGATGGCGGAGTTTGCCAGTGCGGCGGAAGGGCGCGGCATTGAGGTGATCATTGCCGGAGCCGGTGGCGCCGCGCATCTTCCCGGCATGACAGCTTCGTACACGACGTTGCCTGTGCTGGGCGTGCCCGTGGAGAGCAAGGCTTTGAAGGGGCTCGATTCGCTGTTGTCCATTGTGCAGATGCCAGCGGGGATCCCGGTCGCTACGCTGGCGATCGGGGCGTCGGGAGCTAAGAACGCCGGGCTGCTCGCCGTCTCGATTCTCGCCAATAAGCGCAGGGGATTGCGCGAGAAATTGCAGGCTTATCGCGCGCGCCAGACCAGCAAGGTGCTGGAAGATTCCCTGTAAGCCTGTCCCACATTGACATGAAAACTGTTCTGCCTGGATCGACTATCGGAGTGCTCGGCAGCGGCCAGCTTGGGCGCATGTTCGCCCTTTCCGCGCGACGGATGGGTTATAGAGTTCACACCTATTCGCCGGATCGCGATTCGCCTACCGGCCAGATCGCCGATGTTGAAATCGACGCGCCGTATGAGGATCTGGACCGCGTCCGCGAGTTCGCATCCGCCGTGGATGTGGTCACGTTCGAGTTTGAGAATGTCCCCGCGGCGACGGCGGAGACCGCTGCGAATTTTGCTCTCGTCAGGCCTGCGGGCGACGTGCTCCACACCACACAGCACCGGCTGCGCGAAAAGACTTTTCTGCAGAAGCATGGTTTTCCGGTCACTCGGTTTGTTGCCATCCGATGCGCCAACGATATCGAGCGTGCGATGCCGGATTTTGGTCCTGCCATTCTCAAGACCGCCGGGTTCGGTTACGATGGCAAAGGCCAGTACCGGGTGAGCTCGCTCGATGAAGCCAGAGCCGCATGGGATGCCATGGGACGCCAGGAGGCTGTCCTCGAAGCGGTGGTGGATTTCGCCGCGGAACTTTCCGTGGTCGGGGTACGCACTGACGACGGTCATTGCGCTTTCTTCGCTCCCAGCGCCAATCAGCACGTCAACGGCATCCTCGACGTTTCGATCGCCCCCGCGCAGTTCGATCACGGCGTGGCGCGGACGGCGATTGCAATCACGCGCGGCGTTCTGGAGCAGCTTAACGTGACCGGCGTGCTCTGCGTGGAATTTTTTCTGGCTCGCGATGGGCGCCTGCTGGTAAATGAAGTGGCGCCGCGCCCGCACAACTCGGGACATTTGACGATCGACTCATGCATCACCAGCCAGTTCGAGCAGCAGTTGCGCGCGGTGTGCGGATTGCCGCTCGGGAGTACGGAGATGCTGCGCCCGGCTGCCATGGCTAATTTGCTCGGCGACCTTTGGGCTGACGGCGAACCGCGCTGGGCCGCGGCACTTGCGTTGCCCGAAATCAAGCTGCACCTTTATGGGAAAATCGAGCCGCGCCCGGGACGAAAGATGGGGCATCTTACCGCAACCGCCGCAACAGGGGCCGAGGCCGGCCGTATCGTACAGGAAGCACGATGCCAGTTAAAAAACAGCAGAGCGATCTCTGGATCGTTCTGATCGGAATTTTTAAGCTCGTCAAGGGAATCGGTCTGCTGATCCTCGGCGTCGGATTGCTTAAGCTGTTGCACCGCGATGTGGCAGCGTCGCTGACGCGCTGGATCGAACTGCTGCGCCTCGATCCCGAGAATCGCCATATCCACGCGGCCATTGCCCGTGTATTCCGAATCACGCCAAATCAGCTGAAAGAACTCAGCGCCGGCACGTTCATTTACGCGGGCGTTTTTCTCACTGAAGGCACCGGTCTGCTCATGCGTAAACACTGGGCCGAATACCTGACCGTGATCAGCACGAGTTTGTTTGTGCCGCTCGAAGTCTATGAGGTCTACCACCGGTTCACGTGGCTTCGCGTAACCGTCCTGATCCTGAATGTGGCGACGGTCTGGTATCTGGCGGCGCGCATCAAGCGGCGTCGATTTTAATCTGAATCGGTTCCGGCTCGGGGAAATCCGGTTCCGGCTCATGCGGTGGATAGACCGGTTCGGGATCACTGGGCGGTAAGTGCGGCTCGGGTGACATTACTTTTTGCTGCCTGCGTGGTTCGTCTTATTTTTACCACCGTGGGCCAGTTCTCGCCAGTCGCCCTCTTCCAGATCCACATCGAACTTTTTGGCCGCCGTGCGGATCCGCTTCCACGCTTCGTCTCTTTCGGCGTCGCTCACGCCCTGGACCTGATTGAAACGGGCGATTGCGTTGCGCACATGTGCGGCATCGTTCAATGGCTCCTTTTCCTGCTTCGGAAAAGCGTACTGGCTGTCGGGGATCTCGTCGCGATGTTTTTGATCGAGTTTACTCATGAGTGGACTCCTCGGGTGAACACGAGCAACTGGTATGCCACAATGCGCCTTGGTGGATTCTTCTTCTGTTGAAGCCCCGGCGCCTGAACGCCGCGGCCCTTACATCTGGTTATTGGGTATTCTGGCGGTCTATGCGGCGGGCTTCATGGTTTATGCCGAGACCCTGGCATACACATGGGATGAGACGTACCATCTGGTTGCCGCCTGGCTGATCGGCCTCGGCAGGAAGCCGTACATCGATTTCTGCTTCCCGCAGACGCCGTGGAATGCGTACTGGGTGGCGGGATGGATGCGTCTGCTGGGCCTCGACTGGCACGTGCCGCATGCCTTTCAGGCGCTGTTCACTATTGCCGCCGTTCTGCTGACGGCCGACTACGTGTACTTCCGGTTTCCGATCGCGCGCTGGCGCTTCGGCGCCGCCCTGGCGAGCGGTCTGGCCACCGGGCTCAATGCCATGGTGTTCGCCTACGGCCCTCTGGCGCAGGCATACGGGATCTGCATCTTTGGCGTGGTGGCCGCGTTTCGATTTACGGTGATCGCGGTGGATCGGAAAAGGCCGTGGTGGGCCGGTATGGCAGGATTCTTCGCCGGCATGGCCGCCGCGTCTTCGCTGCTATCGGCTGCGGCTGCGCCAGTACTTCTGGTCTGGATGATGTTCTGCAACCGCTCCGGCGAAAAGTGGAAAAAATTCGCCGCATGCGTGATTTGCGCGGCTGTGCCCTTCACGCCGGTGTTCTGGCTGTTCTGGCTGGGACCACGGCAGACCTGGTTCAATGTCGTTCAGTACCACGCCCTCTATCGCAGGCTCTATTGGCCTGAGACTACGCAGCACGATCTGGAAGTCCTTTCATCGTGGATTGATTCGGGGCAGAGCCTGGTGCTGGGCGCATTCGCCGTGTTCGGTCTCTATTATGTGGCGAAGAGATCGGGGTGGCCGCATGCGCTGAAGTTGGAGTTCTACCTGTGCGGCTGGCTGGCGCTGGCACTGGCCACGTTAGTGGGGCGCGCTCATCCGACGTTCGAGCGCTACTTCTTGCTGATGGTGCCGTTCCTCGCTGTTTTGGCGGCGGCGGGGCTCTATGGCATTGCCTCGCGCCTGCTCGATTCGGATCGGCCGCGCTGGGCGGTGATCCTGTTCTCGACGTTCATGTTGGCGTGCCTGGGCAAGAATTTGTATGAGCGGGGATTCGTCGATCACTGGGCTGTTTATCGGAAGCAGGCGCAGAAGGTGGACGAGGTGACTCCGCGGAATGCTCTCGTGCTGGCTGAAGAGCCGATTTATTTTTTTACGCGGCGCATTCCGCCGCCAGGATTCGAGCTTGCTTATACGCACCTACTCAATTTGCCGCCGGCGGAGGCAGCGCTCCTGCATATCGTCAATAAGGATGAGGTGAAACGCCAGGTTCTGGCCGGGAAATACGCCACTGCGTATAGCTGCGACGACGACGAGATTGCGGATTTCGGTTTGAAGGAACGGTATAAGCAGCACGTGGATATGGACGACTGCACCATCTTCTGGGATTTCAAGAAGTAGGCGAACTTAATGCGAATGGCGCGGTACGGTCTTGCGCAGATCGCGATAGCCGACGGCGAATTCGAGGCACGCGCCTGTATCGAGCTGGCCCACATGCGCGCGGTAGAGCTCCTGCCACGGCGAATCGTTCTTCAGATGTTGAGGTGGCAAGGCCGCGCGTCGGCGGGCGATCTCTTCGTCACTTAGCAGCAGATCCACGCGTCGGCTTCCGAGATCTACTTTGACCATGTCACCCGTCTGGAGGATGGCGAGATTTCCTCCGGCGGCCGATTCGGGAGTCGCATGCAGAATCGACGGGCTATCGGAAGTGCCGCTCTGCCGGCCGTCACCGAGGCAGGGCAGCATATTGAAGCCCTTGCGCACCAGCGCTCCGGGAGGCGTCATATTCACCACTTCGGCCGAGCCGGGAAATCCAATGGGGCCGGTGCCGCGGACTACCAGCATGCAGGTTTCGTCGATGTTCAGGGCCGGGTCTTCGATGCGATGCCGGTAATCTTCGGGACCCTCGAATACGATCACGCGCGCGGTGAAGCAGTTCTCAGCGCCCGGCGTGGAGAGGAAGCGGCGGCGAAAATCCTCGCTGATGACGGAGGATTTGATGAGCGCGGAATCGAAGAGATTTCCCGTCAGGACCATGGAGCCGGCCTTTTCTTTAACCGGATTCTCCCAGGTGCGGATCACCAGCGGATCCTGAATCTTCGCGTCCTTATAATTCTCGGCGACGGTTTTGCCGGTTACGGTAATGGCTTGGGGGTGGACCTTGCCCACGCGCAGCAACTCGCTCATGATGGCGGGAATTCCGCCGGCGCGATGAAAGCCTTCGCCGAGATATTCGCCGGACGGCTGGACGTTGGCGAGCAGCGGAATGTCGTAGCCGATGTTCTGCCAATCGTCGAGATCGAGCTCGACGCCGATGTGGCGGGCGATGGCCATGATGTGCGGCGCGCAGTTGGTGGAGCCGCCGATCGCGGAGTTCACTACGATGGCATTCTCGAATGCCTCGCGCGTAAGGACGCGGGTCGGAGTGAGATCTTCGTTCACCATCTCGACGATGCGGCGGCCGGTTTCGTAGGCAATGCGCGCACGTTCTCCATAGGGCGCGGGGATGGCGGCGCATCCTGGCAGCGACATTCCCAGCGCCTCGGCCAGAGAGTTCATGGACAGCGCGGTGCCCATGGTGTTGCAGTGGCCGGGGCTGGGCGAGGTGGCCATGGTGATCTCGATGAGTTCATCCGCCGTAATGTTGCCGGCCGCGAGTTGGCGCCGCGCTTCCCAGAGCGCCGTGCCGGAGCCGCCCAGCTTGCCGTTGACATAACTGTCGAGCATGGGGCCGCCCGAGAGCACGATGGCGGGCATATTGACGGTGGCCGCGGCCATTAAAGAAGCGGGCGTGGTTTTGTCGCAGCCGGTGGTGAGAACGACTCCATCGAAGGGATAGCCGACCAGAATTTCGACGAGGCCGAGGTAGGCCAGATTGCGGTCGAGCGCGGCGGTGGGGCGGCGGCAACTTTCCTGGATGGGATGGATGGGGAACTCGAAGGAGATGCCGCCGGCGTCGCGAATGCCCTCTTTGATACGGGCGGCGAGGGCGAGGTGGATGCGATTGCACGGGGTGAGTTCGGAGCCGGATTGGGCGATGCCGATCACGGGGCGGCCGGCCTGCATTTCGCCGCGCGTGAGGCCCCAGGTGGGATAGCGCTCCAGATAGACGGCGGTTTCGCCGGGTTCGGCTTTGTCGTTAAACCAGATTTCGCTGCGGCGGGGTTTGGGTGCGCTCATGTTTTGTTGACTCGTGGGAAGTACTATGATCACACCGACGCCGGGGACGGCTTCGCCGGCACGTGAATCAATTGGCCCGCAAGGGCGGTCTCGATGGCAGTAAGGAGCTCGGGGATCAGTGGGCGATAGAAGTCGACCTCGTTGCGCAACACGCGAACGAGGATGATGGCAAATTCCGACTGGCGCCAACTCTGTTCGTGCTCAATCCCCCGATCGATGGTGATGAACACGTCAATCCTGCCGGTTGCGGCGGCTAGAAGAGCGTTGTCGTCGAGAGTTCTCCATCCGGACCGCGGAACGGTCGTTACGTCGTGACCGGGGAGCAATCGCCTCACCCTGGCATCGACGCATTCGTCTAAGAGGACACGCACTCGGCAAGGTGCTCGGCAGCCAGTTCCAGAAAAGCAAAGGCTTGTTGGCGTGTAACTGTGGGAAAGCCTTCGAGAAAATCGTCCACCGTGTGTCCAGTCTCGAGGTGATCGATGAGGGTCTGGACGGGTACGCGGGTCCCCGCAAAACAGGGTGAACCGTGCATGATCCGAGCATTAACCGAAACTACCTGGGAGATATTGTCCATTTCACGCCGGTCCACTCTTATAAGATAGCCTGCCCGGCACGACGCGCCGCGCTTTTCGCAAGTAGCCGCGCCATGGCTTCCTCGCCATCGATCAGCTTGACCTTCCCGCTTGCGATCTCCTCATGCGCCCTTGAGGCTCTCCGAATGTCCTTACCACTATAATAGATCGTAGCGCCGATCTTGGAATATCAACGATCCGCCCGTTTCGGCAGGGCCGGTAAGATTGGCCAGCTTCTTGCATTCGATATACATGATCCTGGCCTTGGGTCCCATCGGACTTGTCTTCTATGGCAATGGACCTGGACTAGCCGCTCATGGAGGCTAAGAATTCGCCGTTGGTTCTGGTCTTGCCCAGCTTATCGAGCAAGAGCTCCATCGTCTCCACCGGCGACAGCGGGCTCAGCACGCGGCGCAGAATGTAGACGCGATTCAGTTCGTCCTTCGGCATCAGCAGCTCTTCCTTGCGGGTGCCGCTCTTGTTGATATCGATGGCCGGGAAAACGCGCTTCTCGATCAATTTGCGGTCGAGATGGATTTCCATGTTGCCGGTGCCTTTGAATTCTTCGAAAATCACGTCGTCCATGCGGCTGCCGGTATCGACGAGGGCCGTGGCGATGATGGTGAGCGAGCCGCCTTCCTCGATATTGCGCGCCGCGCCGAAGAAGCGCTTGGGGCGCTGCAGAGCATTCGAATCGACGCCGCCCGAGAGCACCTTTCCCGAAGGCGGAACAATCGTGTTGTAGGCGCGCGCCAGACGCGTGATGGAATCGAGCAGGATGACGACATCCTTCTTATGCTCGACCAGGCGCTTGGCCTTTTCGATCACCATTTCGGCCACCTGAACGTGGCGTGTAGCCGGTTCGTCGAAGGTCGAGCTGATGACTTCGCCGCGCACCGAACGCTGCATGTCGGTGACTTCTTCGGGACGTTCATCGATGAGCAGAACGATGAGCGTGACTTCGGGATGGTTCGTGGTGACCGAATTGGCGATGCTCTGCAGCAGCATGGTTTTGCCGGTGCGTGGCGGGGCCACGATGAGACCGCGCTGGCCTTTGCCGATGGGGGTGATGAGATCCATCACGCGGCCGGAGAAATTGTCGCGCACGGTTTCGAGCTTCAGACGGCCATGCGGATAGAGCGGCGTCAGGTTGTCGAAGAAGATCTTGTTGCGGGCTTCCTCGGGCGGCTCGAAGTTGATGGCGTCGACTTTGATGAGGGCGAAGTAGCGTTCGCCTTCCTTGGGCGGACGGATCTGGCCGGAAACGGTGTCGCCGGTGCGCAGATCGAAGCGGCGGATCTGCGAAGGCGAGACGTAAACGTCGTCGGGGCCGGGCAGGTAGTTGTACTCGGGAGCGCGCAGGAAGCCGAAGCCGTCGGGCAGGCATTCGAGCACGCCCTCGGAGAAGATGAGGCCGCTCTTTTCCGCCTGAGTCTGCAGGATTTTGAAGATCAGTTCCTGCTTGCGGAGGCCGGCGGCGTTCTGTACGCCCATCTCTTTGGCGATGGCGTTGAGGTCGATGATGCTCTTGTCTTTGAGCTCGACCAGATCGAGCGTGCCGCCGGGTTTGCCTTGCTGCTGGCGGCGGCGCTGCTGGCCGGGATGTCCCTGCGGACCGGAATGCTGATGTCCTCCGCCTCCGCCCTGTTGGGGCTGAGGCGGTTGAGCCTGTTGCTGAGGCGGGCGGTTATTCTGTTGAGCCGACGCGTCCGGAGCGGGCTCGACGGGTGGCGCCTGGGCTTGCTGGATCTGAGGCGCGGGCGCTCCATTGGGATTCGGCGGAGGAGTCGCGTTCTCTGACCCTTCCGGTCTGGGGGCGTCGGCTGCCTTTTCGTGCGTCCGGTGCTGCGGCCGCGGGGGGCGCGGGGGCCTTTCCTGTTGGACCGGCTTGGTGGCCGTCTCTTCAGGTTTATCGGCAGTGGCTTCCCGGGCGGGACGCTCAGCCGTCTTCTCGGGAACCGTTTGCTCCTGAGGCGGGGTGTTTTCTACTGGTGGTGTGTTTTCGAAATCGCTTGCCAAATTTCCCTCACTCCCCGGCCTGTGACGGCCGAGAACGGCAGTGGCTCGGCGTGTTGCCGGATGGCCTTTATTCCGTGCGACTGCTCTGATTGATTAAGTTTGTCGATCTTGGAGGCTACAACAAGGTAAGGGCGGTTATTGGCCTCGAGCCAGGTTTTGAGATCGAGGTCTTTTTCCATCCAGCCGCGCCGCGCGTCCAGAATCAAAAATGAAAACTGAAGAGTGCGTCTCTCCTGCAAATAATGTTCAATAAGCTTCGCCCATTCGTTTTTAGCTGCGACGGGCACACGCGCGTATCCATAGCCGGGCAAATCGACGAAGTAGAATTTACCGTCTATGCGATAGAAATTGATCGACTGCGTGCGACCGGGCGTGTTACTGGTAAACGCCAGCCCCTTTTTTCCAACGATAGCATTGATGAGGCTGGATTTGCCGACATTGCTTCTTCCCAGAAAAGCGATTTCGGGCAGCCCGTCGGCGGGGAACTGCTCGGGACGATTAGCACTAAGAATGAATTCTGATATCAAGTTTACTACACCGAAGGGGCAGGAGGGGTGTCAGCGGGTCTAAATCACATTGTACCCTGGTTTGGTGGTACCAGGCGCTGAGCCAGTTGTTAACGAGTATCTGGCGCCCCGGCCGCTGTTCCTCCTCCTCCGCGGAGTACGGCAGCGGCTGCCGTCCATCGTTCTTAACGGGAAGCAGGCCCCCATGTCAAAAAGCCCGCAACTGGTGGTGGCTGCGCCGATGGAGCGGTCCACTCTCCTGACCGGAACTTATCATGCGGGACGTGCGAAAACCGTTTCGCTCAAGATCGGAGTTTCGTATCATGTCGTTTGGTATCAATGGATTACAAATATTTTTTCAGTTTGTGATCGGCTTTTCCGGCCGCTACCATTCGAGTTTCCGGACTACTCCGGCGGTGCCTTGTTGCACAGCACTCGATGGCGCGTAGTCGACAACCACGGGGGAGGGCTCGTGGCGTCCGCAGGCCAGGGTGAGGCTCGCCCCGCCGCCGTTCACTCGAGTGAATTCCACGGCGTTCGGGGCGGGCAAATCCAACACGAGATTGTATTTCTCCACCGAAAGATGCAGCCGCACGTGTCCCGGAGAACACTCTATCGCCTGCAGCAAGCCTTCCACCCGCTGCAGCTTTTCGCCAGGTTGCGGCACGAAAGGCCCCGTGGATCGGGCGTCGATAAGGTTCATCATCTGGTCAAGGGCATTCATTTCCTGTGCGTTCACGGCCCATTTTCTTGCCGTTTCAGCATGTTTACGCGCTGACGCCAGATCGCCTGTCTGCAGATACGCATAGGCTAGCCCGGTAAATACAGGGGCAGCCTGTTCCTTCTTTACATCGTGAATTCTCAACAGAGTCGCGATGGCGGACTCGTATTGGCGCGCTCGCGACTGTGCCAGACCCAACTGCACCAAAGCCTCGGTGTAATCGGGCTTCTTATTCACGGCGCGCTCCAGCATCGGGATAAACGTTTCCGGCGACTGCCTGGCTTCGCGTTCCATCAGGGCCAGTTCAAAGCATATCCGCGGATCTGCCTCACCGGCGGCGAACGCCTTCTCAAAGTAATGGCGCGCTGACTCGCGGTCCTGTTGCTGCCCCGCAAGAAGTCCGAGGGATTCGTGCGGTTCCGGCCGCGCCGGTTGCTCCCGCTCCAGTTGCAGGAGTTCGCGCTTTGCGTCGTCAAACCGGTGAATTGCCAGCAGCAGATCCGCCAGCATCAGCCTGGTGTCGAACGCCGGGAGCGTGGTCACTTCAGGTTTCGCTTCGGCTTTCCCCAGACCGGTTTCAAAAACCGTGCCGTAGATACGTTTGCGTCCGAAGTAATTGTGCAGATCGTCGAGCACCTGTGCGGAGGACCGCCCGAACGCAATCCGGCAAGCCTCGGCCGATGTCTTGCCCGCATTCAAAGCGTTCACGAATTTCGGAAAGTCGGGGCTGTACTCCGGCGCCAGAAAGAGCATGTGCGCCAGCGCCCAGCTCTCTCCGTAAAAGACACCGACGCGATCACCCTCGCTATAGATCGGCGATTTGCTGTCGACGGAGGTCAGGGTCTCAAAACTCAGCCACTGCCCCTTCAACGACTCCATACGTTCGGGAATCAGATCGCCCACGGCGACACCGCCACGAGCCGGCCGGAGCGTAGAGTAAACCTCCGCCAGACCTTCATTCAGCCAAACAGGTATGTTCAACCCGCTGCGGCGCACGATCAAATGGAAAAATTCATGTACGGCAATGTTGTAACTCTCGGGGGAAGGATCGGCCATTACGATGTAATCCCCTCTCGATGTCGATGTGAAGTAGGCAGCTTCCCGATGAAGCGCGGTGTAGGGCGCGAATTGTTCGCGAGTCTTAAAAACGAGGATTCGCAACGGAACGTCGGCGGCGGCTCGCTCCGGCCAAATATTAAGGAAAAATCCCCGCACTTGTTCGAACTGGAGGAGAGTCTCTTTACCGGTCTTTTCGCCGGCGGAGGTGGATAACTCGAATTCAAGCGTGCGGAGACGCGTCCAGCGTTCTTTCTCGGCCTCATCCGCCGCGGGCAATGGTAGCGTGGCCACGAGGAGCAGAGCGAATACAGTCGAACGCATGTGCAGTTTAATGATAACGTTGGTGGTCTCTCAAAGAAGGGCCCGACTAAGCCCGATAAACATGCGCAATCTGATCGCTCGCGCGGAACGCTACTTCGAGTTTGCGGAACTGGGCACTGGCTGGAAGACCGAAATTCTGGCCGGCGCGACCACGTTCATCACGATGGCTTACATCATTTTCGTGAACCCGTCGATCCTGCATGAGGCCGGCATGCCCACGGCCGCGGTCACGGCAGCCACATGTCTGGCAGCCGCGCTGGGCAGCCTGTTGATGGGCGCGGTGGCACGCTATCCGATTGCGCTGGCGCCGGGCATGGGCCTCAACGCCTACTTCACCTACTCGGTGGTGAAGGGGATGGGCATCGACTGGCATGTGGCGTTGGGCGCCGTCTTTCTCTCCGGGATTGCGTTCGTGTTGCTGACGGCGGTGGGCGTGCGGCAGTTGATCGTGAACGCCATCCCGCATGAACTCTACGCAGCCGTGGCCTCGGGGGTGGGGCTGTTCATCGCGTTCATTGGCTTGAGGAATGCAGGGATTGTGCAGGCAAATCCCGCGACCGTGGTGGGGCTGGGCGATCTGCATAGCCCCTCGACGCTGCTGGCTCTGTTCGGACTGATGCTTACGGCGGCGCTGATCTGCGCAGGCGTGAACGCGGCCATTCTGATCGGCGTGGTCGTCACCTGGGCGCTCGCGGCTATCACCGGGACCATTCATTGGGCGCCGCAGCCTTACAGCGTTCGCGACATCATGGCGACGGCGGGCCAGCTGGATGTGCGCGGGGCTTTGCATTTGGGAATGTTCGAAATCATATTTGCATTTCTGTTTGTGGATTTGTTCGATAATGTCGGGACGCTGCTCGCGGTGGGTAAGAAGGCCGGGCTTTTCACCGGCGCGCAGGACGTTCCGCGGCTGAGCCGCATTCTCTACAGCGATGCCATTGCCACCATTGCGGGATCGATGGCGGGGACTTCGACGGTGGTCAGCTATGTGGAGAGTTCGGCCGGCGTGGCGGCGGGCGGAAGATCGGGCGTTACTGCGATTGTGACTGGCCTGTTGTTCGTCGTGGCTTTGTTCGTGGCGCCTTTGGCCGGCGCGATCCCGGCTGCGGCGACGGCTCCTGCATTGATTATTGTCGGCAGTATGATGATGACCACGGTAACCGAAATCGCATGGGGCGATCCCGAAATTGCGGCGCCGGCGTTTCTGACGATGCTGGGGATTCCGCTGACGTTCAGCATTGCCAATGGGCTGGCGTTTGGGTTCTGCGCTTATACGTTTTTGAAGATTTTGCGGGGCCGATTTCGTGAAGTCAGTTGGATGGTGTATGCCCTGACTGCCTTATTTATCGTGCGATTCTGGTATCTGTAATTCGTTCCATGCCCTTCTTCTATCAGTCCGGAGAACAGGCCAGGCAAGGGGATCGGGTGCGTCTGCATGGCGAACCAGGTGAAATCGAGTTCGTCGCCGATCCGGTGGAACATCCAGGCAACTGGCTTATTGCCGAGTTCGGACGCGGTGTCATGATTGTCGAGCCGAAGGTCTTTGGACGGGTGTTTATCAACGACCCCCTCAGCGCTTACGAGGATCTGGAGTTCGTGGCCAGGGGCGAGTAGTGCTTTTGCGGCGAGGCGACTATTTCTACAATAGTGCGCGTTCCCATTGCGTCGGGGAGGTCGTAACGCATGACCACTTTGATGGAGGCGCGCGGGTTGCGGACTTCGGCGATTTCACGTTCCACGTCGGGTCCTTTATAGAGGAGCAGTCTGTGTCCCTTAAGGAGGTCGAGGGCTTTTGAGATCGGCGCGAAGGCCCTCGCGGTGACGATGTCGATTTTTCGATTCTTCAGAATGTCTTCTGCTCTCTGAGCACATATGGTTACGTTCGGCAGAGCGAGAGCTTTCAACGCCGATTCCACGAAGCGCGCTTTTTTCTGAATCGATTCCGCGAGGATGAACTGAACTTCGGGCAGCACCAGCGCCAGGGGAATTCCGGGGAAACCCGCGCCGGTACCCGCGTCAAGCACATTTTTTGCGCCGAGGAACAGGCGCCACGGGATGAGGGAATCGAGGACGTGCTTGATGGCGGCTTCGCGTGGTGTGGTGATGCGCGTGAGGTTGAGAACCCGGTTGGTTTCTTCGATCAGCGCGAGGTGTTGGGCGGATTTGAGAATTACGTTATCGCGATGCGGGAGATCCGCGGGCAGTACGGTGCTGAGTTCGGAAGCGAAATCCACCATTCATAATTACATTGGTGAATGCGGAACGGCGGCGGAAGATTCTGGAACAGGCCTGGATCGGTGATGCCGTTCTTTGCCTCTACGGGCGACGCCGAATCCTGCGCGAAGGCGGGGCGGTGGATGGCGAGAAGTTCGAACGCATGACGTCGAACCGGTTTCTGGCGTCGTTTGGCGAACCTTCAGAAGTTGAGGCGGAACTGGGCAGGCTCTACGAGAGAGAAGGTTTGGAAGCGGCGTTCTTGTGGATCGAACAGAAGCTGATGCCTCTGTTCGATCGGCAAGAAGAGAAACGACAAGAAAAAAAGCTTAACGCGCGGAAGCGAAGCGGCGGCGTTTCGGCTTGAATGACGTGGTGTGCGCAGGATGGCTGCCCCGGCTGGGTGTGCCATGTTTCGGCATCACAATCACCGGAGTCGTCGAGCGCTCCTCGCGCGGAATACCCGCGGGAAGCTCCTTTTTAGTCAGCTTAAGCTTAAGGCCGCGTTCGATATTGCGGATATCCCCGCGCTCGGCGCTGGTCGCAAATGTGGTGGCAACGCCTTCGGCTCCGGCGCGCCCGGTACGACCGACGCGATGGATGAAGTCATCGGCGGCCTGGGGCAGATCGAAGTTCACGACGTGCGCAATGCCATCGACGTGAATGCCACGCGCGGCCACATCGGTGGCCACCAGGACGCGGTAAAAGCCTTCCTGGAATCCCTTGAGCGCCATGTTGCGCTGATTCTGCGAACGGTCGCCATGGATAGCCGTGGCCTTGATGCCCGAAGTGGAAAGCTTCTTCGCCAGCCGTTCGGCGCCATGCTTGGTGCGCGCGAACACCAGGAAAGAGCCTTCCTGGTTTTCGAGCAGGCCCTTGAGCAGGCCAAGCTTGCGATCCTGCTCGACTTCATAGAGATGCATCTCGATGCGGTCGGCGGGGCGTGTGGTGGAACCTACAGTGATGCGCACCGGGTTCTTCATGTATTTGCCGATTAGTCGCTCGGCCCCCCCTTCGAACGTGGCGGAGAAGAAGAGCGTCTGGCGGTCGGATGCGGTCTTGCGCAGAATGCCTTCGACGGCGGGCAGAAAGCCCATATCGAGCATGCGGTCGGCTTCGTCGAGGATCACGATGCGTACCGCTTCGAGGGAAACCAGTTTGCGGTCGAGATAATCGCACAAACGCCCCGGCGTGGCGATGATGACCTGCGCGCCGCGGCGGATGGCCTGCAGCTGTTTCGCTTCGCTCATACCGCCAACCACGGCGGCGGTGCGAATGCCGGTGCCTGCGCCCATGCGCGAGAAGACTTCCTCGATCTGCATGGCGAGTTCACGCGTGGGGGTCAGAATTAAAGCCTGTGGTTTGGTGCTCAGCGGTTTTTGACCCAGCAGTTCCAGCACGGGGAGTGCGAATGCCAGGGTCTTGCCGGTTCCGGTTTGCGCAGTGGCAACCAGATCGCGGCCGAGCATGGCGGGGGGGATAGCCTGTGCCTGGACGGGCGTGGGCTCTTTGAAAGCGTTCCGCGCGAGGTTGTGGCGCAGGACGGGGGATGTTACTAAATCGGAAAAATTGTTCATTCAGTCTTTTATTTTTTGTTGTTGTTAAGGAAGGGCAATCTGCGGGGGCCCCAAAAACACGATTGGCACTAGCGGATTAACTTCACGTACGAGACCAGTATAGCGCGGATACCCAGTCAACAGCCATAGAAGAGCGCCGTTGCAATAGAATAACGGGTAATGCGGGCGGCGCTGCTCAGTTGCGTTCTGGTGACGATGGCGTCAATCGCGGGCTTCACGGCCGACTCCCCGGTGCAGGAGCTTTTCAATCGCGTACGCCGCTACGTGCTGGAGAATGTGGCGCGCGTCCCCCGCTATACATGCGTCCAGACGGTGACGCGGAAACAGTTCAGGCCGCTCGGGGGATTGCAGACGGAAAGCTGCCAGTCGCTGATCGCCTCGCGCGCCGGTCTCTCCTCGCCGGGTGTGGTGGTGTGGCACGACCGGCTGCGCCTCGATGTCGCGGTAGGCGAAGATTCCGAGATCTTTTCGTGGGCCGGCGCGCGCCAGTTTGAAACCGGCAATCTCAACGACCTGGCGCTCAGCGGGTCCACGGGGAGCGGCGACTTCGGAGCTTTTCTAGGCAGCGTTTTTGGAAAAGATGCCGAGGGCTTCCGTTTCATTGGGAACCGGGATATCCCGCTGGGGCGCTTCGCCGCTTTCGAATATACGGTGCCGCTGGCGAAGAGCCACTACATGTACCGCATGGGTTCGGGGGAGAACAGGACCGTTGGCTACCGCGGAACTTTTTACGCCTCGCAAGCCACCGGCGAGCTGAAGCGCCTGGTGGTGGACGCATCCGAGTTTCCCTCGGGCGAGGTTTGCCGGGTCTACGACACCATGGATTACAACACGGTGAAGATCGGGTCGGGCAGTTTTCTGCTGCCCGAGGTTTCGCGGATGAACGTTCTTTATCGCGGCGGGCAGGAGACGGAGAACGAGACGCATTATTCGGGATGCCACGAGTTTACGGGTGAATCGACTATCCGTTTTGACGATCCGGATGAGTCCAATTCGCCGGTGGCGGCAGCCCGGGCAGCGCTCAAAGGGTTGCCACCGAAGACACAGATCCGGGTAAAAATAGACCCGCCCATCAATAGTGCGACAGCCGCGGCGGGCGATCCCATCACGGGGGTGGTGGAGCGGGAAGTCAGGCAGAAGGGGCAGGTGTTGGTGCGCAAGACGGACCGGCTGCATGGCCGCCTGCTGCGCCTCGAGCAGTTTCTGGTGCCGGCTCCGTATTGGCTGGTGGCGATTAAGTTCGAAGCCATCGAGCGCGATGGGGTGGAGGAGCCGATGCAGTTCAGTCCGCTCGACGATGGGGACCGGACGCCGCCCGAGATCCAGATGGCTGGCCGCAGAATGCAGACATCCACTCCGCAAAAGGATCTTCCCAAGGCGCCGCCGGGTGCCGGGATTTTCGCGTTCAGTGAGGTGGGGAATCTGGTGCTGGATCAGAGATTCCATTCGACGTGGGAGACGAAGTGATCCACTGGGCGCGCTGGGCGGCAGGAACGGTAGTGGTGGTTTGCGGGGCCTTTGCGCAGACCTTCGACGTTGCTTCAGTTAAGCCGAGCAGGCTCCTGGTTGGCCGCGATGGGACGATCTCGACCGACCCCGAGAGACTGATTGCCCGTAACGCCACGCTGAAGCGGCTAATCTTCGAGGCCTGGCAGATTCCCTGGGCCCAGATCGTCGGGGGGCCCGAATGGCTCGACAGCGACGAATTCGATATCGACGCGAAGGCGGAGAGTCCCACGAGCACCGAACAGCTCAGGGTAATGCTTCGAGCGCTCCTGACGGATCGCTTCAAGTTGGCGGTGCGCAGCGAAATGAGGGAGCGCCGCGTCTATGCACTGGTGGTGGGAAAAGATGGTCCGAAACTCGGCGGAGCGAGCGCAAGGGAAGGTTCTCACCTTTGGCGATTTCACGGCGATCTTTCGCAGTTCGCCGATGTGCTGGCGATCCAGTTGACCATACCTTTGCTGGACGACCCGTCAACGCCCTCACACGCGAGCGGTTCCGCGGTTCCGGTGGTGGATAAGACGGGCATTGCGGGGGTCTACGACATCAGCCTCGATATTAAGCCGGATCAGGGCAGCGATGCGTTCACGGTCTGGCAGCGGGCGCTGCAGGAGCAATTGGGCCTGAAACTGGAGTCCCAAAGAGGTACCGTTGAGTTCCTTGTGGTGGAACATGCGGAGCGGGTCCCAAGCGGAAATTGAATCGATTTGCGTGGGAGTCATGCTTCCCGAACGCGAATTCGATCGGCCTCAACGATCCAGAGCTGATTCCTTTGCAGTAAGACGGAAGTCCGAGTTATTTTGTCCTGAGCTTACCAGGCGGGAACTAACCAGCGCAGGTTCGCGCGCTCCGCGCTACTGCGCTATGCTCGGTAAAGGGACCGGAGAACCTTCAATACGACCGCGCTCGATCCAGTCTATCTTGAGCTTGTCGACTTTGTGGCCGCAGGCTCGACGCCGGAAGAGGTGGCGAATTTCCATCCTTCATCGGAGGCGCAGGCTCGCGTTGCCGAGCTCGTGGAGCGTGAGAAGGAATCGCAGCTCACGCCCGAGGAATCCGCCGAGCTCGCGCATTTTCTTGAGTTGGAGCATATTCTGCGAGTTGCCAAGGCGCGCGCGCGGCTGATCCTGGCTGATCGGGCGTGAGGGCCAGCCTGGAACTGCGCTTCCAGGTCTCTCAGCGTGCCAGCGGGCGATGCGAGTATGCAGGATTCACGAGCGGGATGCCGCGTTCGCGCATGAAGTGGACCACGTGATCAGCCGTCAGCACGGCGGGTCGGACGAGTTTGGCAACCTTGCATTCGCTTGTCTGTTTTGCAACCGTTGCAAAGGGACTAACGTTGGCTCAATCGGAACAGCCGGAAAGCTGGTTCGCCTGTACAACCCGCGCACGGATCGGTGGGATGCACACTTTCAGTTGGAAGGGTCCGTGATACAGCCCTCGACGCCTGAAGGAGCGGCGACAGCACGGCTGCTCAGATTCATCGGCGATAACACGGCTTCATCCCTCAGGCGCGCGGGGCCAACGTCACCACCAGCGCCGTGGTTCGCCGCGCGCCCAGCCTCCGGTATCCATGCGGTACAGAGGAGTCGAAATAAATGGAATCGCCTTCCACCAGCGTGTGCGTATCTTCTCCCACCCGCAGTTCCAGCTTTCCCGATAACACGTACAGCAACTCGACACCCGGATGTTCATGCGTCCGGACGTTCTCCTCGTCAACGGCTTCGAACTCGGCGAAGTACGAATTCATCGCGCGATTGGGCACCGGGAAATCCAGGCTTTCGAAATGAAAAGCGGGCTGGCTGGCGTCCGGCGAATCGGGAAAGCTTAAGCGGTCCTTCTTGCGCACAATCGCCAGCACGGGCCTCGGTTCGGCGTTGAAGAAATACTCGAGGCCGACGCTGAACACCATGGCGATGCGCAACAGCGTGGGCAGGGTGGGATGCATCACATCCCGCTCCAGTTTCGACAGCAGGGCGGGGGAGAGGCCGGTGTGCTTGCCCAACTCCACCAGGCCCATACTCTTGCGCAGGCGCAGGCGCCGGAGCTTACTTCCGATGGCGTATTTTCCCAGCCCGGCGGAGATCGTGTCAGAAGCCATGATGAAGATCGTTTTCCTCTCAATGCCTGTTTCCGGTGCGAATTTTCCGCTGAGGAAAGCCAGGCTCCGATAATTCTTTACGGTAAAACATATTTTCTCTAAGATCAAATCATGGCTGGCAGGAAGCCGGCCCGATTTGGAAACGAAAGGAAATTTTCATAATGAAAGTGCTCAATGTAGTCGCAACTGTATTGGTAATCGTCGGCGCTTTGAACTGGGGATTGGCCGGAGCCTTCCATCTGGATCTGGTGGCTGCCGTGTTCGGGATGAAATTCGGCGAAACCAGCGCCCTCAGCACCGTGGTGTACAGCCTGGTGGGACTGTCGGGGCTGTATCAGTTACTGACCTGGAAGTCCATGCACCGGGCGTAACAAGCCATCGCGCAAGGGACAACAGAAAATGACAGGAGCCGACATCGTCGAAACCGCCGCGGCCGCGGAGAACTTCAACACGCTCGTGGCCGCGGTGACAGCGGCTGGGTTGGCGGAGACATTGAAAGGTCCCGGCCCATTCACGGTGTTCGCGCCTGTCGACGAGGCGTTCGCGCGACTGTATCCCGGCACGCTCGAAGCTCTGCTCAAGCCGGAACATGCGGCCATGCTGCGCAACATTCTCAAGTACCACGTGGTGAAAGGCAGATTGATGGCGGGGGATATTCGGAAGCTCGAATCGGTGGGTACGGCGCAGGGCCAGAACCTCGCCATCAGGCTTGCGCACGGCGAAGTGATGGTGGAGAGCGCGCAGATAATCGAGCGCGATATCGTGGCGTCGAATGGCGTCATACACATTGTCGATACATTGATCCTGCCGAAATGATGGCTATTTATACACTGCAGCGCGAACTCCTGGTGCCGAATGAACTGCCGGAGGTGTTCGATTTTTTCTCGCGTGCCGAGAATCTGGAAAGCCTCACTCCCCCGTGGATGCGCTTCCGGATTCTCACGCCACCGCCCATCATGATGAGGCAGGGGACCATGATCGCCTATGCTTTGCGGGTCCACGGCATTCCCATTCGATGGCTGACCGAAATCGAGGAATGGAATCCGCCATTTGAATTTGTCGACAATCAGGCGAAAGGTCCGTATAAGCTCTGGAGGCATACGCACCGGTTCTCCGCGGTGGCCGGCGGGACTCTGGTGACAGACCTCGTCGAATACGCGCTGCCCTTCGGAGCGGTCGGACGCCTGGTTCATCGACTGCAGGTGGCGCGCGATCTGACGCGTATTTTCGATTACCGCTCTCAACGCGTTCTGGAATTGCTCTCCTGAGCGAGCGCGGTACCCTTAAAGTATCTGCCTCGCAAGCCTGAAATCATGAGTCCGGCCGGTTATTGGCCGCAGCTGCACGCCGCCATCGAAGCGGGCGCGGATGCGGTCTATTTTGGGCTCAAGCACTTCTCCGCGCGCGCCAAAGTCGGTTTCTCCCTCGAAGAATTGCCCGAAGTGATGCGCACCTTGCATGGGCGCGGAGTGCGCGGCTACCTCACTTTCAATACGCTCATCTTCGAGCATGAATTGGCAGCGGCGGCGCAGACGATAGCGGCGCTGGCCGAGGCCGGCGTGGATGCGCTCATTATCCAGGACGCGGGCATGCTGCGCCTCGCCCGGGAGATCGCGCCCGATCTGGAACTGCACGCCAGTACGCAGATGAGCATTACGGATGCCGAGGGTGTCCGCTTCGCGCGCGACCTGGGCGCCGATCGCGTGACGCTGGCGCGGGAGTTGTCGCTGGCTGAGATCCGCACTATTCAAGGCGCTACGGGTGCCGACCTCGAGATGTTCGTCCATGGGGCACTCTGCGTGGCGTATTCGGGGCAGTGCTTTTCTTCGGAAGCGTGGGGCGGGCGCAGCGCCAATCGCGGGCAGTGCGCGCAGGCCTGCCGGCTTCCTTACGACCTGATGGTGGATGGCGCGCCCGAACCTCTCGGCGACGCGCGCTATCTCTTATCGCCGGGCGATCTCTACACGCTCAAGCAGGTTCCGGAGATTATTGCCGCCGGGGTCGCCGCGCTCAAGATTGAAGGCCGCTACAAGGACGCAGATTATGTGTCCCTCACTACCAGCGCCTACCGAAAGGCTGTGGATGAGGCCTGGGCGGGTGGTGCGCCTGAGATCGGGCGCGCCGAAGAATTGCGTCTTGAGCAGGTTTATTCGCGAGGGCTGGGTGCGCACTTTATCGGGGGGACGAATCATCAAGCCGTCGTGAATGGGCGCGCACCGCGGCATCGTGGTGTTCTGATCGGACGGGTCGCCTCGATCGAGCTCGATCGCGTGGTCATCGCAGCCGGCGAGGCGCACAGTATTGCCCCGCTGAAACCCGGCGACGGCGTGGTGTTCGATGCGGCCGATTGGCGGAGTCCGCAGGAGCCGGAAGAAGGCGGACGCGTTTACGAGGTGACGGCTGGCCGCGGCAGAAAGCTGCAGGTCGGCTTCGGCAATGGAGTTTTGCGCATGGATCGCATCCGGCCGGGCGATCTGGTTTGGCGGACGCATGATCCAGCGCTGTCTCAGACCGTGAAGCCGTTCACGTACCGCCAAGCTGTTTCCGTCCGCGTAACGGCTCGCGAGGGTGTGCGGCTGATCGCCGAATGGGAGTTGACGAAGCGGCCTGAGTTCACGGTGACGGTTGAGTCTCCGGGGACGTTGGGCGCGGCGCGGAATCGGGCATTGGACGTCGAAACTTTGCGCGCGCAATTTGGCCGGCTGGGAAATACGGCGTATGAACTGGACGAGGTTTCGCTCGACATCGAGGGCGCTCCGTTCGCTCCCGCTTCCATGCTGAACGAGATGCGGCGCGACGCCGTGGAGCAACTGCAGGCCCTGCAGACTAAGCACCAGCCTATGGAGATTCATCGGCTTGCGAGCATCGGGCACGAGAAGCTTTTCGATCACGCCGCAGGGCTGCCTGAATTGCATCTTTTGGTGCGCAGTGCTGAACAACTCGAAGCCGCGCTCGAACTCAGCCCCGCCAGCATCACGCTCGACTATCTGGATCTCTACGGTCTGCGCCCTTCCATCGAGCGCGTCAAGTCGAGCGGCATTACGGCGCGTGTCGCCAGTCCGCGTGTACTCAAGCCGGGCGAAGCACGCATCGTCAATTTTCTCGTGAGCCTCGAATGCCAGATTGTGGTGCGTTCTTCCGGCATTCTGCATGCGCTGCGAGAACGGCCGGACCTGTATCTGATCGGCGACTTCAGTCTGAACACGGCGAACTCGCTCTCCGCTGAACGCTATCTCGGCCTGGGTCTGCGGCGGCTTACGCCGGGGCACGATCTCAACGCGGCCCAAGTGGCGGATCTGGCGCGCCGCGCAGCCGCGGAGAATATTGAGGCCGTCGCTTACCAGCATCTTCCGGTGTTTCATACCGAGCATTGCGTCTTCTGCCGGTTTCTTTCGAAGGGCACCAGCTATCGCGATTGCGGCCGCCCCTGCGAGAAACATAAGGTGGAGTTGCGCGATGAGAAAGGCAGGGCGCATCCCGTCATGGCCGATGTCGGGTGCCGCAATACCGTGTTTGGCGCGGAGGCACAGGAGGCGAGTCTGCACCTCGATCTTTGGCGCGGCGCTGGCATTCGCCACTTCCGTTTGGAATTCGTGCATGAGTCGGGCGATGAAGTACGGGCAGTTGTGCGGGCGTTCGAAGCGGGGCTGGATGGCAAAATCACCGGCACGCAATTAGCCCGCGAACTGAAATCGGTGGCTCCCGGGGGGACTACGCAGGGCAGTTTGTTCGTGTCGAGCGGCTACCTTACGCTGCCGGTTTTGCAGTAGAAGCTATACTGTCTTTTTCCAATGCCAATCATGGATGTGAACGAAATCCGGCGGATATTACCGCATCGCTACCCCTTTCTCCTGGTCGATCGCATCCTTGAGATGGATGCCGAGAGTATCGTCGGCATTAAGAATGTCACGGTCAACGAGCCCTTCTTCGCCGGCCACTTTCCCGATTTTCCGGTGATGCCGGGAGTGATGATCGTCGAGGCCATGGCGCAGACCGCCGGCGTCCAGGTGCTGAGCAGCATTCCGGATCGCGACAGCAAGCTAGTGTTCCTCGTTTCGGTGGATGCGGCGCGCTTTCGCAGGCCTGTAGTTCCGGGCGATCAATTGCGCATCGAGATGCGTGTTATCAAGCGCAAGGGTTCGGTTGCCAAGATGGCGGGGCGCGCTACCGTCGATGGTGTCCTCGTCGCCGAAGCCGAGGTGATGTGCAAGCTCGAAGACAAAGTGCCCCCGCAGGAAACTCCTGTTCCGTAATGCCGGTTCATCCGACAGCCATCGTCGATCCAGCGGCGCGCATTGACCCCTCAGCCGAGATCGGACCTTTCTGCATTATCGGCGCGGAAGTGGAAATCGGGGCGCGCACCCGACTGATGGCCAACCTTTATATAGAGGGACCCACCACCATCGGCGAAGACAACATTTTCTTTCCGTTTTCAAGCGTGGGCGTGGCGTCGCAGGACATGAAGTACAAGGGTGAGCGCGCCTTCACACGCATCGGCAATCGTAACAGCATCCGCGAATTCGTGACCATCCACCGGGGCACGCAGGGCGGGGGATTGCTCACCACCATCGGCGACGATTGCCTGCTGATGACCTATGCGCATGTGGCGCACGATTGCCGCATCGGAAATCATGTGATCCTTGGCAACAGCGTCGGCTTGGCGGGACACGTGACGATCGAAGACTGGGCGGATGTGAGTCCATTCAGCGGCGTTCATCAATTCTGCCGCATCGGCCGCCACGCGTTCGTCGGGCCTTACAGCGTGATTAAACAGGATGTGATGCCGTACTCGCTCACCAGTAATCAGCCGGAGGTTCAGGTGTTCGGCGCCAATGCCATCGGGCTGGCCCGGCGCGGTTTCGATAAGGCTGTTATCGAGTCCCTGCAGACCGCGTTCCGGCTGCTGACACGCGCGGGGCTGAACACCTCGCAGGCCGTTGAGCGCATCCGCGAAGAGGTCGCCCCCTGCGCCGAGCTCGACGAATTGCTGGGCTTTATCGCCACCTCCGAGCGCGGTGTGATTAAAGGATGAAGTACGGGATCATCGCCGGCAACGGGCGCTTCCCTGTGCTCGCAATCGAAACGGCGCGCAAGCAGGGCGACGAGGCAATCGTGTTCGCTATTAAAGAGGAGGCGGCGCCCGAGGTCGAACAACTGGCGGCGCGCTGCTACTGGATTTCACTGGGCGATCTGAGTAAGCTGATCGACGCCTGCAAGCGCGAGGGCGTCACGCAGATCATGATGGCCGGCCAGGTGAAGCACGCGAAGATCTTTTCGGCCATCCGTCCCGACTGGCGTCTGTTCAAACTGCTGGCCACGCTGCCGCAAAAGAATACCGATTCGCTGATCGGCGGCGTGCGCAAAGTGCTCTCGGACGAAGGCATCGAACTGGTGGATTCCACGCTGCTGCTCAAGCCCCTGCTGGCGCCTGCGGGAGTCAATTACCAAACGCAAGCCCGATGCCGATGAACTGCGCGATATCGAATATGGTCGCCGCATCGCCCACACGCTGGCAAGCCTGGATCTGGGACAGAGCGTGGCCATCGCGGATCGCGCCTGCGTGGCACTCGAGGCGATGGAAGGCACCGATGCCATGCTCCGGCGCGCGGCGAGCCTGGTGGAGGGCAAGCGGCTCACCCTGGTTAAAGCGGCTTCCCGGCGCGGGCATATGCTGTTCGATGTTCCGGTGATCGGGCCGCAAACCGTGGAGGTGATGATCGAAACCAAAACCAGCGCGCTGGCCATCGATGCCGGGCGCACTTTGATGCTCGATCGCGAGGAGTTGGTCGGCAAGGCCAACGCCGCCGGGATCGCGATTATCGGAATGGAGGCTCAGGAATGACACGAATCGCCGTCATCGGAGCCGGGGCGTTCGGCCGCAATCATGTGCGCGTGGTGGCGGAAAATCCTCGGGCCGAACTGAAATACGTGGTGGATTCCAACCTCGCCCGCGCCCGCGAGCATGCCGAACCGCGCGGAGTTGTGGCGTCTGCCGATTTCCGCGACGTAATCGGAAAAGTGGACGCGGCAATTATCGCCGTCCCGACGATTGCCCACGCTGAGGCTGGCTGTGCCCTGCTCGAAGCGGGGATCGATGTTCTCGTCGAAAAGCCCATCGCGCCCACCCTTGCCGAAGCCGATCGCCTGATCGACGCCGCCGAACGCCATCGGCGCATTCTCCAGGTCGGACATCTGGAGCGCTTCAATCCCGCCATCCTGGCGCTCGAGAAACTCACCACGCTGCCGCTGTTTTTTGAAATCCACCGTATGAGCGTTTTCACGCTGCGCAGCCTCGATGTGGATGTGGTGCTCGACCTGATGATTCACGATCTCGATATCGTCCTCGCCCTGGCGCATGCGGAGTTGAAAGAGATCCGCGCGGCGGGCATTTCCATCCTGTCGCCCAAAGTCGATATCGCCAATGTCAGGCTGGAATTCGCCGATGGCTGCATCGCCAATCTGACGGCCAGCCGCGTCTCCACCGACAAGGTACGCAAGCTGCGGCTCTTTCAACCGCGCCAATACATTTCGGTGGACTACGCGAAGCAGGCAGCGGCGGTTTTTTCGGTTGGAGGGGCCGAGGGGATTGCCTTCGAACAGCTGCCCATCGAATCCGGCGAGCCGCTCAAGCTACAATTCGACGCCTTTCTCGATGCCGTCGAGAGCCGCCAACAGCCGAAACTGAATGGCCCTACGGCGCGTAGAACATTGGAGATAGCGCTTGCCGTTCTTGCTAAAATCGATGAGCATGCAGGCGTGGTCGCGAAAACGCTCGCCGCTGGATGGAAACCTTAGCCCTGCCGGACGCCGCCTCTAAGAGCACGGAACGCGAATTTAATCTCCTGCTGGCCCGCGACCCTCGGGGCGACTGGATGCGCTGGCGCACGGCTGCGGTCGGCTCGGGTATTTTCCACCTGATTGTAATCGTGGCGCTGCTGTCGGTGAAGAGCGAGCCGTACGAGCCCGAACCGGAGCGGACCCTCGTACGCCACGTCACCCCGCTCTATACACCGCCCGAACTGACCCAGAAAGCCCCCAACAAGACACCGGTCAAGAAGGAACTGACGCTGGAGACGATTGCACCCCGGCCCATTCTGAAATCTCCGGCGCCCGCGGCTGCCGCTAAACCGGCTCAACCGGCAAAGACTCCGCCGCCTCCGCAGGTTGCCGAGGTTGCCCCCAAGCCCGTGGTGATCGAGGCTCCGAAAATCGAGGCTCCGGCTCCGATACAGACGGCGCAGATCGCCAATCAGCCGCTGCCGCCGCCTCCCGGGAGCGCGCCGCCTAAGATCGCGCTGGAGGATGCCAATCCCGGCGGCCAGCGCCCGCCAGGAGGGCAGAAGCTCGCGCAGAGGATCGATGTACCCAACCCCTCCGTGGCGGACGCTGTACGCAGCCTGACGCACAGTGCGCCCCAATCCGGGCAGTCGGTGGGCGATATGGAATTGGGCGGATCCGGCGCGGGGCTGAACCTTCCACCCTCAGCAGGCCAGCCGCATGCGGGGCTCCAGCTCAAGAGCGATCCGATGGGTGTGGATTTCCGGCCCTATATGACCCAGGTGCTGGCGGCCATCCGGCGCAACTGGTTTGCCGTCTACCCGGAAGCCGCGCGGCTGGGCCAGAGCGGTACGGTCACGCTGGAATTTGCGGTGGTTAAGCAGGGACTGGTCACCAAGGTCATCTTTTCCGGACAATCGGGCCTCAAGGCGCTCGATCAATCGGCCGTCGCCGCCATCAGCGCATCCAATCCGTTGCCGCCGCTGCCGGCAGAATTCAAAGGGGACCGCATCGTGCTGCAGATGACGTTCCTCTACAACGTGAAGCGCTGAGAGATGTATTTACCCCAGCACTTTCGAGAGGAACGCCCGGAGGTTCTCCGCCAACTGATGTCCGAATTCCCCCTGGCGGCGCTGGTGACCCTGGGGACCGGCGGTCTGGAGGCGAATCATCTGCCTCTGCTGTACGATCCGGAGCCGGCGCCCTGGGGGACATTGCGCGGCCATTTATCGCGCGCCAACCGTCAATGGCAGGATTACTCGCCGGTAGTTGAAGCGCTGGCGATTTTTCAGGGTCCGCAAGCCTATGTCAGCCCCAATTGGTATCCCACCAAGCAGCAGCACGGGCGCGTGGTGCCGACGTGGAACTACGCGGTGGTGCATGCGCATGGGAAGTTGAGCGTTTATGCCGAACCGGAGCGCCTGCGGGCTTTTCTGGATCGATTGACCGCCGTGAATGAGGCCGGGCAACCTAAGCCGTGGATGCCCGCCGACTCCCCGCCTGAATACATCGACGGGCTCCTGAAGGCAATCGTGGGCGTGGAGTTGGCAATTACCCGTATCGAGGGTAAGTGGAAAGTCAGCCAGAATCAGCCTGCCGAGAACCAGATCGGCGCTGCGGAAGGCCTGGAAGAAATGGCGCGGCTCATCCGAAGTGTAGAATAGGCGCTCTCGCCTGTTCATCGGGACCTTTGGTCCCGCACTTGCTAAGAGAGCCCCGTGAGCCATCCCACCCTGGCCTCAATCGAGATCCCCGCGGACACGCCAACTGCGGAAATCGAGGCCGACGGCGGGACCGTAAATCTCACCAATCTCCAGAAGGTTTTCTGGCCCGAGACCGGCATCACCAAGCGCGACCTGCTGCAATACTACGCCGATATTTCCCCGGTTCTCCTGCCCTATCTGCTCAATCGGGCCATGGTGATGAAGCGCTATCCCGACGGTGCGTATGGTAAATTTTTCTTCCAGAAGCGCGCCCCCGAAGCCCGGCCCAAGTGGATTCCCATCTGCGCCATCCAGCATCCATCGGCGAATCTGGTGGATTTTCCGGTCATTCAGAATCTTGCCGGGCTGCTTTGGGTGGTCAATCTCGGCTGCATCGATCTGAATCCCTGGTACGCGCGCTGTGACGATGTGGATCGTCCGGATTATCTCCACTTCGATCTGGATCCGACACCCGGCGCCGATTTCAAACAGGTGCTCGAAGCGGCTCTGCTGGTTCGCGATGCCCTGGCCGAACTGAAGATCCCCAGCTACCCGAAAACCACCGGATCGCGCGGCGTGCACATCTACGTGCCGATCGTCCGCGGGCCCCTGCAGAAGCAAGTCTGGACGTTCGCAAAGGCGCAGGCGAAACAACTCGAAGCTCGCCATCCTGAAATCGTCACAGCGGAATATCGCGTCGCCAAACGGCCCGAGCGCCACGTGCTGGTCGATTACAACCAGAATGCCTGGGGGCGAACGCTGGCTTCCGTTTATTCGGTGCGGCCCAAACCTCACGCCACCGTTTCCGCTCCGGTGAGTTGGGAAGAAGTGGAGCGCGGCATTGCCATCGAAGATTTCCGCCTCGACAATATGGTGGAGCGTGTCAAGCGCGTGGGCGACCTGTTCCGCCCCGTGCATCTGGAACGCGGTCGCGTAAAGCTGGAGCGGTTCCTGTGAAACTCCCGATTGAATTTC
Source organism: Terriglobia bacterium (assembly GCA_963719785.1). Lineage (GTDB taxonomy): Bacteria > Acidobacteriota > Terriglobia > Bryobacterales > Bryobacteraceae > BOG-234. The sequence goes on along the minus strand of CAVRCX010000003.1, from coordinate 130,336 downwards.
CGTATCTTCCCATGGAAGCAAAAATCGCCGCCGAACTGCCGGTGGGGGACGAATGGGAATACGAGCCCAAGTGGGATGGCTTTCGCTGTATCGCCTTTCGCAGTGGAAAAGAGGTGGAGCTGCAATCGAAATCCGGCCAGCCGCTGACGCGTTATTTTCCGGAAGTTGCGGCGGCGCTGCTCGAAGTCAAGGCGTCGAAATTCGTCCTCGATGGCGAACTGATTCTGCCCGTTGACGGCCGGCTGTCTTTCGACGATCTGCTGCAGCGTATCCATCCCGCCGAGAGCCGCGTGCGTATGTTGTCGCAGAAGCATCCCGCGCAATTCGTTGTGTTCGATTTGCTGGTGGATGAGAAGGGCTCTTCGCTGGTATCGAAGCCGCTGGAAGAACGCCGCAAGGCGCTTGAAGCTTTCCATGCTAAATTCCTCGCGGGCAACAGGACCATGGAGCTTTCGGGGTCGACACGCAAGGCTTCAGTGGCTCAGGATTGGCTGCGGACTACGCGCGGCCAGCTGGATGGCATCGTTGCCAAGAGAATCGACAAGCCCTATCTCTCGGGCGAGCGCGCCATGATCAAGGTCAAGACCATCCGGTCGGCCGATTGCGTGGTGGGCGGGTTTCGTTATGCTTCGGCGGGCGAGATCGTGGGCTCGTTGTTGCTGGGCCTTTACGATGGCGACGTACTGAACCATGTAGGTTTCACGTCATCGATGCCGACCGCCGACCGCGCATCTCTGACGAAGAAGCTGGAGCGCCTGATTGAGCCGCCGGGATTTACCGGGCAGGCTCCCGGCGGTCCCAGTCGGTGGAGCGGCGCGCGATCGACAGAATGGGAACCGCTGCGGCCCGAACTGGTTGTCGAAGTTCAATACGATCATTTCACCGGCGCGCGCTTCCGGCATGGGACGAAGTTCATGCGCTGGCGTCCAGATAAGGAACCGCACCAGTGCACGGTCAAACAGGTTGCGTTCGAGAGCAAGGTGCCGCTTTCGAAGCTGTGGGTGGCCTGACAGTCACTGCGTGATGCCTTTTTGCTTGCGCCACATCGCATCCATAAGCTCCAGCGTTGTGTCGGTAGCTGATTCGTTCTTGCTCCACGCGGACTCTGCGTCATCCAGGGTCGTGCCAGGGTAGGCGCGCTGCATCCCAACTATGAAAAGCTTGTGCTGAAGGTCGAGAGGAGACATTTCGACCGCTCCTGCGGGGGGCGCGAAAACCCACGCAGGTGGGGTGCCGAGTATTACCTCACTTGCCAACTGAAACGTGGTCTGCGAGGAATCGACATGGTGTTCAGCGCGTAACGGAAAACAATTCAGGGATGGGGCCAGCCAGTACACCGTCCCGTCATTGCCGTTGGACGCAGCATTTCCGGGTTCGACGTCGCCTCGTTGATACCTGTAGGTTTCGATGCCAAGAATCGTTTCAGTTCCCAGCAATGTACTTCCTTCCTGAATGCAATTATTGCTGCTTTGGGCCGGCGCTGGGTTCTTCCTCAGCTTGATGCTGTAGTACGCGTTGATGTCGGAAGATACCTGCAGTCGCGTGCCATCGGTTTTGTTAATCAGGGTACTCGTGAAAATTGGCGGCTGCGAGGTATCCGTGATGTTACCCGAGATCATGGACGTGCCGATATTCGGATCGAAATAGTGGACGTAAATAAATTTTTGCGAGCATGGGTTTGTAGCAGCCGTCGTGGGATCACAACCGAAATAGCTGTTAACGACTGCCGTGAAACCCTGCGAAACTTGCGCTGAAACGCTTAACGCGGTGGTCAAGACCAACAGCACGACTGCAGGGGCCAGTGGCCTGTTTAACGGCATAGTGCTAGCATATACCCGGTAATCCTCCTTCGACCTGTCGACGGCGCGGGCGAGAGCCTGACCCCGCGCTATACTTCTCGTGGATCATGTTCGGCACCGCGAACGTCCATACAGGTATACATGCGGTCATTGATTCTGACTCTTCTCCTCGCCAGCTCAGCCTTTCCCGCCCTGCTGCCCGACACCATCGGAGCCTGGAAACGGGGGGATCCCACGCCAACCGCCGCGCCCGACGCCAAGGTTTGGAAGGAATACGGGCTGCAGGACGCCGAGACCGCGCCCTACGCGGACGGCCCCACTCAGTTTTCCATCACTGCATACCGGTTTGCGGACGCTACAGGGGCCATGGCCGCCTTCGACGATATCCGCCCCGCCGACGCGCGCCCGGTCGTCCTGATGGGCCTTTCCGCCGAAGCAGGCGCCGATGAATTTGTCGCAGCCGGTAACTACCTGCTCATTTTCAAGGGCTACAGGATAAAGCCCGAAGAGCTGAGCCACATTCTGGCCACCGTGCCCAATTACGAGCATTCGCCCCTGCCCAGCCTGCCGGGTTACATGCCGCCCGGTGCGCTGCCGAATTCGGAGAGGTATATCGTGGGGCCGGACAGCCTCGCGCGCTTCGCCCCGTCCATTCCACCCAGCACTGCTGCCTTCCACTTCAGCGCCGAGGGGGATCTGGCAACCTACCAGTCGAAGGGCAAGAAAACTACTTTAGTAGTGTTCAGCTACCCTACCATGGAGATGGCCCGCAACCGATATCAGCACTTCCAGGAAATTCCGGGCGCGGTGGCTAAGCGCAGTGGGCCTTTGGTTGCTGTGGCCCTCAACCCGGCCAGTCCCGATGACGCCGAGCGCCTGCTGTCCCAGGTAAAATATCAGGCATCCATTACCATCCCGGAGCATGTTCCGACGGCCAAAGACAATCCGGTCAACTTATTCTGGAACATCATGATTCTATGCTTCGTACTGGCCGCGTTCATGGTACTTTCGGGACTGCTGGTGGGGGGAATCCGGGTGCTTTTCCGCAGGGGAGGGGCCTCGGGCGACGGCGACAATATGATCTCTCTGCACCTCTCCGGAAGGCAGTGAAGTGCTTTGTATGGTGTCGATTGCGGACTTTTCAGGCTCCAAACGGCCCTGCTACTACAAGCTGTGCACGTTTTCCACGGGAAATCCACAGGTTTCCCAAAGGGTTTTCTTTCAGTGGTTTACGCTGTGGACAACTTGATTCCCGATTTTCGCTTGACGAAGTATTGCCCGAAACCTTAAGATCCAATCACTAAAGTTTTTGGCGGTTGTGAAGCCGTCGAAAATGATTCTCCCATCGAAATGCTCTGTAGACAGAGCGAACCGAAGCCCACCTCCCGGGGTGGGCTTTTGTATTTGGCGGTGGGCTTTAGTATGTTCAAATGCCGATTTCGGGCGCCGTCACGCCCCAGGTGGTTCCGAACACCATATCCTCCAGCGGCCGCCGGGACCGGTCGTCGGGTGGTTCGGCGGATCCATCGATATAGCCAAGCGCGAACGCCGCCCCGATGTCGAAATCGTCCGGGACGCCGAAATCCGCGCGCGCCTTTGCCGCGTCGAATCCGCCCATGCCATGGACATGAATTCCCACCGCCGTAGCCTGAATCATCAGGTTGGCGAGCGTCGCGCCGGTATCGTGCATCCCAAACCGGTTGGAACCGCCATTGTGCGTGAAGGTCTTCTTGCCGATCGAGATTCCCAGCGCCCAGGCAGTCTTCGCCCACTCCTGGTTTTTGGGTACCAGCGTCGCCAGCAGCCGCTCGAACTGATCGGGATTCTCTTTGGTAGCCACGACGAATCGCCAAGGCTGCTCGTTGAAGCATGAGGCCGACCAGCGCGCCGCTTCAAACAGATTGCGAAAAGTCTCTCGATCCACGGCCTGGCTGGTAAACGCGCGGGGACTCCAGCGGTTGCGGATCAGTTCATTTAACGTGCTCGGTGGGGACATATTCGCTTGGATGTATTTTCCGGCCAGGCGGTCGCGCCCATTGTGGACTCGTTACAATCTGATTTGCCCTACCTGAATGTCAGATAAAAAATTGCAAGTCGTCCCCCTGGGTGGCCTTGGTGAGTTCGGCATGAACATGATGGCCATTCGATACGGCGACGACATCGTCGTGATCGATGCCGGGATGATGTTCCCGGAAGACGAACTGCTCGGTGTCGATATCGTCACGCCCGATCTCACGTATCTCAAGGAAAACCGCGAATGCGTGCAGGGCGCTCATCCTGACCCACGGCCATGAGGATCACATCGGCGCAGTCGCCTTTTTCCTCGCCGAGTTCCACGTTCCGGTCTACGGAACGCCGTTCACTCTGTCGCTGGTCGAGCGCCGCCTCGAAGAGTACGATGTCGAAGATGTCATCCTCAAGCCCGCCCGCCCCAAAGACATCCTGACCATTGGCCCTTTCACCATCGAGCTGATTCACGTCACGCATTCGATTGTCAGCGCGGTGGCACTGGCGATTACTACGCCCCTCGGCGTCATCATCCACACCGGCGATTTCAAAGTCGACCCGACGCCCACGGATAACGAGCTGTTCGATCTCCACACCCTCGCCGACTACGGTAAGCGCGGCGTGCTGCTGCTGCTCTCCGATTCCACCAACGCCGACCGGCCGGGATATTCGGATTCCGAGCGCGCCATCCGCCCGCGCCTCGAAGATGTTTTCAACCGCGCGGAGAACCGTTTGTTCGTCTCCTGCTTCAGTTCGTCGATTCACCGGCTGCAGCAGATTCTGCATCTGTCCCACGAGTTCGGGCGCAAAGTGGCATTGGTCGGCCGCAGCATGATTTCGGTTACGGAAATCGCCCATCGTCACGGACTGCTCGATATTCCCGACGGCGTGCTCATCCGCCCGCAGGATGTGATGGAGACCAAGGCGTCGAAGGTCACCGTGCTCATCTCGGGTACGCAGGGCGAGCCCATGTCGGCGCTTTCGCGCGTTGCCGTGGATAATCACAAGCACATTTCAGTGAGTCCCGGGGACATGGTGGTGCTCAGCTCGCGTATTATTCCGGGCAACGAGAAGACCATCTTCCGCATGATCGACCATCTCTCGAAACGCGGCGCGGACGTGTTGTACGGGAGCATGAATCCACCGCTGCATGTTTCGGGGCATGGCTCCATGGAAGAGCTGCGCCTGGTGCTGAATCTGGTGCGGCCCCGCTATTTTGTGCCGATCCACGGCGAATACCGGCAGCTTGCGAAACACGTCCGGCTCGCCTCGCACCTGCGTGGCATCGGCCTTGAAGAAACGTTCGTTCTCGAAACCGGCGACGTTATTGAACTGGATCGGCGCGGCGCGCGCAAAGCCGGCCGCGTTACGGTGGGGCGCGTCTGCATCGATTCCGGAGCCGTGGGCGAAGTGGTCGGCGATATGGTGATCCGCGATCGCCGCGTGATCTCCGAAGACGGCATCGTGCTGCCCATCATTGCCATCAATAAGCACACGGGAAAGATCGAATCCGCGCCCGAGATCGTGAGCCGCGGCTTTGCGCTTGAAAGCGATGCGGCGTTTATGCAATCCGCGCGCGATGCCGTGCGGCGTACGCTCGAAACCTCTAGCGATGAAGAGAAGACCGATGTCGGTGTCATGAAGGAAAAGATCCGCGCGGATCTGAAGCGCTTCATCAATCGTGAGACGCAGCGCCGTCCCATGATCATGCCCGTGATCCTGGAGATCTAACGTTGAATGATCCGCGGGCAGATCGGAAATCTGCCCCGGAACCATTGAACACAATCCGGCCTCTGGTGGACCGCCGTAGCCTTGGCCGCGTTTCTGTTCGTCGAAGCCGCCATCTTCCGCTCCGGCTGGTACGACAAATATCTGGAGCCGGATTCTTCCGCCGGAACCCCGGCGCTGCGCTTATATCTGGCTGGCGCACATGCCTCCGCTGAAAGTTCCCGATGTGATGGTGGTGGGAGATTCGCGCATCGCCGAAGGCTTCTCCGTGCCTGCCGCGTCTGCAGCCGTCGACGGAAAATATCATTTCGAAAACTTCGGCATGGGCGGCTCCAATCCGCGCGTCTGGTACTACGTGCTGCGCGATGCCGACCCGCAGCGCAATCGCTTCGCCGCCATCGCCATCATGGTCACGCCCTACAGCGATGAGGACGGGACCTTCGACGAGCAGAACACTATCGGCGATCTGAACTATTCGATCGCCGAACTGCGCGCCGGCGATTGCCTCGATTTCGCCAAATCCTTCGATGTGCCGGATCTCCAAAGGCGCGCTTTCATCGGCTGTGTGTTCAAGGGCGCCACGCTGCGTCGTGATGTACAGGCTTTCCTCGCCGGCATGCGTGCCCGGATACGAAAGACGCAAAGACTGGCGTGAACATGGTCTGGGCTACGAAGAGAACTATGGCGGCAAATCCGAAGACCTCAGCGGTTTGTCGGCCGACTGGACCGCGCGCACCATCCACTATCCCCCCGGCGTCGATGCCAATCAGATTTCGACGGTGCGCGACTTCGTTATGCCTGAGCACCAGCCGCAAACCGGTGCCCTCACGCGTTATCGCAACCTCTGGCTGGGAAGGATACTGGACCTTTATAAGAACTCCACCACGCGCATTATTTTTTTCGAATTGCCGCGCGCGCCGCTGCCGATCCCGCAGGCCGTGATTCCCGCGCGATTTATCGATTCCGTGCGGGGCAGGCCCAACTTGACGATCCTGCCACCCGCCACTTTTCGCGACCTGGAACACCCTGACATCTTCGCCGACGGCCTGCACCTGAATCATCTCGGCCGCCCGATCTTCTCGGATCACCTGGCGAAACAAATCGACGCCGCTCTGGGGGGCCGCTGAAGCATGCTCTTCACGACCCTCAATTTCGTCGTTTTCCTGGTGGTCGTGCTGTCGCTGTTTTATATTCTTCCGCGTCCCTGGCGCCGCTATCTGCTGCTCGCCTCCAGCATCTTCTTCTATATGGCGTGGAACGCGAAGTATGTGGTGGTGATCCTGAGCCTGATCACCATCGACTACGCGGCGGCTCTCTGGATTATTAAACGCGAAGGCTGGCACAGGCGCGTGGCCTTGCTCGTGAGCCTGTGCGCCAACATCGGCCTCCTCGGCTGGTTCAAGTACGCCAATTTCCTCGGCGGAATCTGGATCGATCTCTTCTATCCCGGCCATCAGTTTCAGCCGCTCGACATTATTCTTCCGCTGGGTATTAGTTTCCACACCTTTCAGAGCATCTCTTATGTAATCGATGTGTACCGCGGTGAGCAGCCGGCCATCACGAGCTATGTCGATTACGCCCTGTTCGTCGCCTTCTTTCCGCAATTGGTGGCCGGACCCATCGTGCGCGCGCGCCAGTTCTTCGTCGATTACTTCAACTGGCGTCCGCCCACGGGCGAAGAGTGGCAACGCGGCTTCGCGCTGATTCTGACCGGCTACGTGAAGAAGCTGATCTGCGCCGATCAATTCGCGTTAGTGGCGGACCGATATTACGCCAATCCCGCGGCGATCCCTGGGTTCATCCCCGCATGGACCGGAACCATTGCCTTCGGCCTGCAGATATTCTTCGATTTCTCCGGATACACCGATATCGCCATCGGTATTGCCTTGTTATTCGGCTTCCATTTCCCCGAAAATTTCCGCCGCCCCTATCTTTCGGCGAGCGTGACGGAATTCTGGCGGCGCTGGCACATGACGCTCTCCCGATGGCTGCGCAACTATGTGTACTTCTCGCTGGGCGGTAATCGCAAGGGCAAACTGCGTACCTACGCGAACTTGCTGTTCACCATGCTGCTGGGCGGCCTGTGGCACGGGGCGAGCTGGAACTTTGTGCTGTGGGGCGGCTATCACGGCGCCGCACTGGCCATCGAGCGCGTTCTTTGGGGCCGCGAAGAAAAGAAGGGACTCGTGCGCATTCCACTCACGATTTTCACCTTCGCCATCGTCACCATCGGCTGGGTTTTCTTCCGTGCGAAAACTTTCGCAGCGGCCGTTTTCGTGATCGGTCAAATGTTCTCCGGCCCGCGAGGCGTTTCGCTCCTCAGCCCCATCCAATGGCAGCTGGCCCTGGCGACGCTGCTCATCGCGCTCGCTGAAGAATACCGCCAGATTCTGACGCGGCTGGCTCAGTCGCCCGCATGGGCGCGAACGCTGGCCGCGGTAATCGCGCTGCTCGCTATTGAGATCTTCACGGCTTCGGATCAATCGATCCCGTTTGTATACTTCCAGTTTTAGTCTCGCGCGGCGGCAGTATCCTCTTGAACTCTTCTGTATACGGGATCTCGTTTTCTTCACACCAATCGCGCGCCAGTTCCCACAGTGCGTTGTCGCGGAAGGCGTACCACTCCTCCAGCATGCCGTACGCGGCTGCCAGCGTCTTGAATCGCCCGAAGGCGCCGTTGCCCCGGATCGCCGACAGCAAACGTCTGCGCCGCTCAGCGGATTCAACCGCCTCGCAGAACTCGCGCATGATCTCCCAATCGTTCACCTCCCATTTATCGGGAAGCTCCTCAAACCGTTCGGGATGTTCCAGGATCAGGACGGCTGTCTCATCGTCGTCATGCGGGCCGGGCTCTTCCACCTCTCGCAGATCGTCCCTCGTAACCATCACTACTTCGCCGGTCTCCCGGTCGACAAAGGATCTGTTCTCCTCAAACATCATCGAGAGCTCGTCAACGATGTTCTGAAGATTTACCACGCCCGCCATAACCGAAAGATTACCGCAATCGCCGCCGCTCAGTCGGTATGGTCGCGCAGCACTCGAATGCGTCCATTACTGGAGTTGAGTTCAATCGTGGGACCACCGGCGCCGATCGTGCCTTCCAGCCGATTCTTGCGGTTTTCGCTACGGCCGCTCACGTCGAATTCGGACGACACCGATGAGTTCGAAGTATTGGCGATCAGGCGGGCTGCGGTCGCCGAGGGCAGATGCAGCGTAATGCCGCCGTTGCTGGTGTGCGCCCGGATATTGTCCTTCGGCGCCTTCATCGCGGTCAGCTCGATTGCGCCATTCGAGGTCTCCGCATCGAAAGCGCCATCGACATTCTCCGCGCGGATCCCCCCATTGGAGGTCCTTAAAGTGGCACGGCCGCGAATCGATTCCGCCTCAATCGCCCCGTTCGATGTGTGGGCATCTACATCGCCGCCCACATTCCCGACCTTAATACTTCCGTTCGAACCGAGCACGTGGGCCGCGCTGGCAACATCGTGAACCCGTATGGCGCCGTTCGAGCTGGTAATCCGGTCGAGACGGGCATTACGTGGCACATGCATCGTGAAGCGGGCGCCCATGCCGCCGATCCGCCCGGAAGGTTTCACGGCGCGGATGTCGACGGATCCGGGCGTGTTCTGCACATCGATCTTAATGGCATCGCGCAGTTGTTCCGTAGACGCGAACTTTGTACCGATTATTTCGACCTTGTTCTGGTCCCACCCCGTGACCTCGATGGAGCCGTTGAAGCTCTCCGCATTGACGCGGCCGTCCGGCTGCATGTCCCAGGTGTAATGGAAATCCGACTGATATCTGTCTGAGTTGTCGAAATCGTCGATGATGCAGCCCGAAAGCAGCAGCGCGGCAATAAGTGCGCAAGCAAATCGCATCGCCCGTCCCTCCCGAAAAGAGTATTACGAATCGCCGGGGCCGCAGGTTCGCATCAATTATTCGGTTGCCACCGGCCCTGAATCAGACGTCGGGAAGCATCCCCAGGGGGCGCATGATCGAGGATCCACAGGTTGGCGTCTTCCCCGATGGCGATGCGCGAGCCGGGGGCCGATACCACCCACTTGCCGGTAAGATCCGTTCGTTCCGAATCCTGTGGAATCGGAATATCTTTACGAAGTCCCACCGAGCGCACGGACCTGCCGGCTACCACGATTACCGAATCCTCTATGGGCTGCGCCCCGGGAGCGACAACCGTGGTCGCGCCGATCAGCACCTTTACATCGGATCGCTGGCAGGCGCTGAGCAGGAGCATTCCTGTAATTGCGGCCACGAGTTTGAGCATGAGAAATCGCAGTATCGCATGCGTGATTGTTAAGAGCTCCGGACTACAGGAAATTCGAGCAGCGGCCACATCCGGCGGCCGGCCCGCAGTACCGCGCACGCGCAAGGGTCGCCACTTTCGTGGTAAGAAGGCTAACTACTTGCGCCTCTGGGCAAACCTGGCCCAGGAGCTCAATAAAATCGCCGATTGTGGCGTCTGGCTCCGCGTTTACGAACACCACCTTTTCAGCGCTGTGTCTAAGGATTTCTCTGAGCCGCGGGGCCAGTCCGCGTATATCCAGGGTTTCGCTGTTGACCGAGAAGTAGTGATTTCCCAACGCGGTCACGACTATAATGCGCGTGTCGTCAAAGCATGTCTCCGGCGCTGTGGCCAGATCGAGATCGAATCCAACGGGCGCGGTCATAGTTCTGGTGCATGCCGAGGAGGCGAGCAAGAGGAACATGAGGAGGCCGGCGGCTCGGTCGCTTGACACGGCGGCTCCCTATTGCCGTTCCCGCGTCATGCGTTCGCGGAGTATCTCGTTGATCCTGCTCAGGTGCCCCCGACCCTTCGATTTGAGCCCGTCCAGGACCTCATTGTCGATTCGGAGCAAGATCTGGGTCTTGACGGGGCCATAGTACTTGCCGACGGTGGCGTTCGCCCAGAACTCGGGCGGCATCGCCGGCGCATCCGGGTCCGCATGGTCGAGACTCTTGTCCCGATCGGCGTAGGTCCGTCTGGTTTCGTCGCTGATCTCGATCCGCTTAACGGAACTGGTCCTGGTACACGCTTTGCTCATATTTCTCTCCTTTCTCGCGGAGATGATGTGAAGGGTTTCGATGCCAGCTTTGGTTCGGTCCACGAATACTATCAAAAGGAGAATCATATTGAGCGTCAGACCGATCGCGCCGTAACGCTGTTCGCACTAATGTTCGATAAAGTAGTTTTCGCTGGTCACGGGTTCGGGTCGTCAAAGACCTCCTTCGCCATTTCGAACGAGATACCACGCGGGGATTCTTCCGGGGCCTTAGCCGCGTCCCGGAGAATCTCGTTTCCGGATAGCACTATTGTATATTCACTGAAGGATCGGCAGGCGCGTGGAGTCCGTCGGTGGCGATGCAGGCTCCTTAGCCCGTGCCGCGCCAAACTTCGCCGACGCTCTGAAAATCGCGCCTACGGGAATAATGCCTCCGATCCGATACGCGCCCACCGCGGCCAATCCCATCGACGCAATGCATCCGCACGACCCGCAGTCCGGATTGCCGCCGAACTGGCACGGGGTCACACGAGTTCTCAAATCGGCAGATACCGTCGCGGTCGTTTGAGCGAATATGCAATCCGCCGGACTATGCGGCGGCGCGGCGAATTGCCGGATCAGAGTTTCCGGCATATCGAGCTTCGAATATTTCCTCCGCAGTTGCAGCATCTGCGCAATCGCCACCAGGCGCTGCTCCGGCGTCAGGATCTCTTCGATCGCATCTCCCATCTGCGGCGTGAACAAGCTGAACCATACCCGCCGGATCTCCGGCCGCGGCGTCCAGAAAGCCAGAAATTCTTCCAGATAGCCAGCTCCGCGCTGCATCATCTGGCCGGTCACGGTGCAATGAATGGTTACGTGCTGGCTCGCAATATTCTTCAGGATCCGCGCGTAAGTCGCCGGGGCGCGCCGCACATCGTGTTCCGCCTGAAGGCCATCGATCGATACCACCACATTCAGGCGGGGCCGCGCTGCCCACTCCACCGGGATTTCCCGAAACGCACTGGTCACGATCTGGACATGAACGCCCCGATCCAGCAACTGCGGGACCAGCGCCTGTAACTCGCGATAGCGGACCAACGGATCGCCCCCTACCAGCGAAAGATGCAGCGGCCGCAGACGATCGACTAATTCAAGCACACCATCGATCAATGCCTGACCCTTGCGATCGTGCAGATCGCGCAAGACCGATCCACCGCCGAGATGTGCGTCATCGTACGCGTAACATCCGGGACATCGCAGCGGACATTCCCGCGTGATCTCGATAGAAAGCGAGGGGCGTTGCCCACGCAGAATCCGGCCCCATGCGCGGACGATCTCCGATGTTCGCAATTGTATAATTCCTTTCAGTTCAAGGGTCGAGCGAGACTGTAATACTTAATTCATAGAACGCATCAGCCCGCTTTCGGGATTCGTAAAACAAAAATGAATCTTTGCCAACTGTTCGACTTATCGCTGATCGGGCGGCGCGATACGGAAGGGCTCGAGTTTCGAGGTGCGGTTTACACTTTCGGACAACTCGACTCGCGTAGTAACCGGCTGGCGTATTTGCTCATTAAGAAGGGCCTCAAAACGGGTGACCGGCTCTGCGTTTATCTGGTCAACTCGGTCGAGATGATCGACATCTATCTCGCCTGCGTAAAACTGGGCGTCATCTTTGTGCCCATCAACATCCTGTATCGCGATCGCGAGATCACACACATCCTGAGCGACGCGGAGCCTTACGCCCTGATTACCGATGCGCCGGTGGCCACAGCGATACCGGTGTGGAATCCACACCACCTGACCATGGAAGCAGCCGCGTGCGAAGACACCCGTCCCCAGGCGCACCTCGATGGCGACACGCCCGCCGGCATCATCTATACTTCCGGCACTACCGGCACTTCGAAGGGCGCGGTGCTCACGCACAACAACTTCGCCGCGAACGCCATCAACTTACTCACTTGCTGGGCTATTACGGAACAAGACCGGCTGCTGCTGGCGCTGCCGCTTTTCCACGTCCACGCCCTCGGCAATGGATTGCACTGCTGGCTGATGAGCGGCTGCCGCATGCGCTTGATCGAGCGCTTCGAGCACCAGACGGCGGCGCAGGTTTTTCTCGATTTCCGCCCCACCCTCTTCTTCGGCGTGCCCACTATATATGTGCGCATGCTGGCTTTCGATTCCGCGGTCGCCAGGGAGATCGGCAGTTTCATGCGGCTCTTCGTATCGGGCTCGGCGCCCCTCCCCGCACAGGTCCACGAGGATTTCCGGCAGCTGTTCGGCCACACCATTCTGGAACGCTACGGTATGAGCGAGACCCTGATGAACATGAGCAATCCTTATGTGGGAGAGCGCCGCGCCGGTACCGTTGGCTTCCCGCTGCCCGGCATTTCCGGCAAGCTGGTGAACGGCGAAATCCATCTGCGCGGCCCCAATGTATTTCCCGGTTACTGGCGTCGCGACGAGGCCACCAGGGATGCATTCGCCGACGGCTGGTTTCGCACCGGCGATCTCGCCACCGTTTCGGAAGACGGGTACTACACGCTCTCCGGCCGGAAGAGCGATCTGATCATCTCCGGCGGCTTCAATATTTATCCACGTGAGATCGAGGAATTTCTGGAGGAGCATCCTGACATCGCCGAGGCTGCCGTGGTCAGCCGGACTGATGCCGTGCGCGGCGAAATTCCCGTGGCGTATCTGGTTTGCCAGGCTCCCCTCGATCTTGTCGCGCTCGAACGACACTGCCGCGAAAAACTGGCGTCGTTCAAAATCCCCAGGCAGTTTATTGTGGTAGAAAAACTGCCGCGCAACGCCATGGGGAAAATTCAGAAGCACCTGCTGGCGGGGTAATCGAACCGTCACACTGGTCCGTCCGGTTCTATCTGTTTGACCCATCAAAACCGCTATGGTACGGTAGACATTACCCTTAATTTTGCCGGTCCGCGTGTCTTCTTCAAATGGATAAAACTCTGCATGACTTAGGCGGGATTGTCTTAAACGGACTGCCCACTTTTTTCTTACTGCTGATTCTTGCAATTTGTGTCCGCTATCTTTATCTGAAGCCACTGGAAAAGGTTCTGGCAGAGCGTTTTCGCCTGACCGAAGGCGCCCGCAAAGCTGCCGAAGACAGTCTGAAATCCGCCGATACGAAGATCGCCGAATACGAAGCGAAGCTGGCTGAAGCGCGGGGCGAGATCTATCGCGAGCAGGCGGAATTTCTGAGCCGTTTGCATGCCGAGCAAGCGGAACGGGTGCAGGCGGTGCGGGCCGAGTCCGACCAGAAGGTTGCGGCCGCCAAAGATTCCATCGCCAAAGAAGCTGAGGCGGCGCGTGAAGGGCTGGCATCGCAGAGCGATACTTTGGCCGCGCAGATCGCCGATGCCATCCTCGGGAGGCGCGCGGCGTGATGTGCTGGTGGCGCAGATTTCCGATCTGCGGAGCAATCCTCTTTATCGCCCTGCCGCTGATGGCTGAAGAAGGCGGCGGCGAGCCTAAATTATCTCCCATCTGGGACGTGCTGAACTTCGTCATTCTCGCCGCCCTGCTCGGTTACCTGATCGTGAAGAACATGGGCCCCATGCTGGTGGCCCGTTCCCAACAGATTCAGGAAGGCCTCGCCGCCGGTGAAAAAGCCAAAGCCGATGCTGATGCGCGCGCTGCCGCAGTCCAGGCCAAGCTGGCCGACCTCGGACAGGTGATCGAGCAGATGAGGGCATCTTCGAAGGAAGAACGCGAGCGCGAAGCCGAGCGCATCCGCCGCGAGACCGAAGCCGAGTTCACGCGCATTAAGCAGCATGCCGAGCAGGAAATCGCATCGGCGGGCAAACTGGCCCGGCTCGAAGTGCAGCGGTTTGCCGCCAGGCTGGCCATCGAACTGGCGGAACAAAAGGTGCGTGCGCGCATGTCGCCGCAAACGCAAACCGACTTGCTCAATAACTTCATCGGCGAAATTGCCGGCAGCACGTCACACTTAGGTTGATCAGATGACTTCTTCCGCCGTTGTCAATCGCTACGCCAACGCTCTTGTGGATGTCGTGGTGTCGTCATCCGCCGGTATCGATCCTGCGCGGGCCGTCGAGCAGTTGAAAACCTTCGATGCCGTGATTCAGGGCAGCCCCGATCTGCGCACCGTACTGGCGTCCCCCTCCGTATCGATCGCGCGTAAACGTCTGGTTATCCGGCGTATCGCGGAAGCCCTCGGCCTTGAGCGCATCATTCGGAATTTCCTCCTCGTCCTGACCGATCACCGGCGCGCGGGTGCGCTCTCGGAAGTAATCGATGCGTTCGATCTGCTGCTCGACGAGCGGCTGGGCTTCGTCAGGGCGGACGTTGTCTCGGCTTACGAACTCACGGCGGCACAACGCCAACAGCTTTCTATAGAGCTCGCGAAATTGGCGAGCAGTCAGGTGCGCATGCGCTTTGCGGTGGATGCGGAACTCATTGGGGGCGCCACCGCGCGGCTGGGTTCCAAAGTTTACGACGGGTCCGTGCGCGGCCAGTTGGCAACCATGCGGCAGCGCCTGGTAATTAATTAAAGATATCTTTTCATTCGGAATCATATGGCTCAAATCAGGGCAGACGAGATCACAACAATACTCCGGCAGGAGATCGAGAACTACGACCGCGCCATCGACGTGAGCGAAGTTGGGTCCATCATCTCGGTCGGGGACGGCATTGCGCGCATACACGGCCTCGATAAGGTTATGGCGGGCGAACTGATCGAGTTCGGCCACGGCGTATCGGGGATCGCCATGAACCTCGAGGAAGATCAGGTGGGTGCGGTGTTGCTGGGCGAATACCAGCACATCCGCGAAGGCGACGAGGTGCGGCGCACCGGCAAGATTATGTCGGTGCCAGTGGGTGAAGCGCTGGTCGGACGCGTGGTGGATGCGCTCGGCCGTCCTATCGACGGCAAGGGTCCCATCGCCGCCGAACGTACCAACCCAATCGAAAATATTGCGCCCGGCGTTATTCAGCGCCAACCCGTTAAGCAGCCGATGCAGACCGGCATCAAGGCCATCGATGGCATGATTCCTATCGGCCGCGGCCAGCGCGAGTTGATCATCGGCGATCGGCAGACGGGTAAGACCGCTATCGCCCTCGACGCCATCATCAACCAGAAAGGTGGCGACCTGATCTGCATCTACGTCGCCATCGGCCAGAAGCGCTCCACGGTGGCGCAGGTGGTTCGCACACTCGAAGAATACGGCGCCATGGATTACACCATCGTCGTTTCTGCCAGTGCTTCCGATCCCGCTCCCATGCAGTATCTGGCGCCATATTCGGGCTGCGCCATGGGCGAATATTTCCGCGATTCCAGCCGCCATGCCCTCTGCGTTTACGACGATCTTTCGAAGCATGCGGCGGCCTATCGCGAGATTTCGTTGCTGCTCCGCCGTCCTCCGGGACGCGAGGCGTACCCCGGCGACGTGTTCTATCTGCACAGCCGCCTGCTCGAGCGCGCGGCGAAACTCAGCAATGAGAAAGGCGGAGGCTCGCTCACCGCGCTGCCGTTTATCGAAACCCAGGCGGGCGACGTTTCGGCCTACATTCCGACCAACGTCATCTCTATTACCGACGGCCAGATCTATCTCGAATCGGATCTGTTCAACTCCAACATCCGCCCGGCCGTCAACGTGGGTCTCTCGGTAAGCCGCGTAGGCGGCAACGCGCAGATCAAGGCCATGAAGTCGGTAGCCGGTCCGCTGCGTCTCGATCTGGCGCAGTATCGCGAACTGGCGGCGTTTGCGCAGTTTGGTTCCGATCTCGATAAGTCTTCACAGCAGCAGTTGAATCGCGGTAAGAGACTGGTGGAGATTCTGAAGCAGCCGCAGTATCAGCCTTTACCCGTCGAAAAGCAGGTTGCAATAATCTTCGCCGCCACCAAAGGACTGCTCGACGATCTGGCGGTGGAAGATTGCCGTCACTTCGAACTGGAACTCTATAAATTCCTCGAGAATTCCAAGCCGGCGATTCTCAGCACCATCCGCGAAAAGAAGGCGTTCGACGACGCGCTGACGAAGGATCTCACGGCCGCCATCAACGAATTGAAAGACCGCTTCAAGAAGGAACGGGCGCGCCCCGCGGCGGCGGCCAAAGCCTAGTCGATTATGCCGAGTCTGATCGATTTCCGGCGGCGCATCCGTTCGGTCAAGAACACGCAGCAGATCACCAAGGCCATGAAAATGGTCTCGGCCGCCAAACTGCGTCGCGCCCAGGAACGCGTCATTGCGGCGCGTCCCTATGCGAAGACGATGCGCGAAATGCTGGCCAATCTGGCGGCCGCGGGCGCTTCGGACGAACGCGCTTCGGAGAGTCCCTGGCTGGTGCGGCGCGAACCCAAACGGGTTGATCTGATTTTCATATCGAGCGACACGGGGCTCGCCGGAGCTTTCAATTCCAATCTCCTGAAGGCCTCGCAGAAATTTTTCGAAGACCGCCCCGGCGCCGAAATTACCCTCACGCTGGTAGGCCGCAAAGGCCGCGATTATTATCGGCGGCGCAATGGAAAAATTTTATCCGAGCACATCAATGTACTGAACCGGCCCACCTATCAGGACGCGGCGCAGATTGCCCGTGAAGTAATCCGCCGTTATCGCGATGGCGAAACCGACGCCGTGTACGTGCTGAACAACGATTTCAAAAGCGTGATGGCGCAGACGCTGTCGGTGATGCAGTTACTGCCTGTCGATCTGGACACAAAAGAAGCTAAAGCCGAAGCCCAGCTGGATTACATCTACGAGCAATCGCCGCTCGAGATGCTGGAACGGATGATGCCCCGCTATGTGGAAGTGGCCGTGTTCCGCGCCATGCTGGAGACTGTGGCGGCGTATCAGGCGGCGCGCATGACGGCCATGGATAAGGCTTCCACCAACGCCAAGGATGTAATCGATTCGCTCACGCTGCACATGAACCGCGTCCGGCAGGCAGCGATTACGAAAGAAATTATCGAAGTGGTCAGCGGCGCGGCGGCCGCGGAATAAAACCGTCGAACGAGGATTTTCTTTTATGGCAACAGCTACTGAAGTAGTCGGTCACGTGGTACAGATCGCAGGGCCCGCGGTCGACTGCCAATTTCCCGAAGGTCAGATTCCCGAGGTCCACACGGCCATCCGTATTATCAGCGAAGGCTTCGACGTTCCCGAACCGATCGATATCGTCTGCGAAGCCGAGCAGCACATCGGTGAAGGCCGCGTGCGCACCATCGCCATGCAGCCCACCGAGGGTCTGGTGCGCGGCATGAAAGCCATCAGCCTGGGCGGCCCTATCAGCGTTCCGGTGGGCAAGGAAACGCTTGGCCGCGTGCTCAACGTGCTCGGTCAGCCGGTGGACATGATGGGTCCGGTGAACGCCAAACAGCGTTACCCCATTCATCGCCCCGCGCCGTCTTTTGAAGACCAATCGACCAAGCTCGAAATGTTCGAGACCGGGATCAAAGTCATCGATCTTCTCGAACCCTATCTGCGCGGTGGCAAGATCGGCTTATTCGGCGGCGCGGGCGTCGGCAAGACCGTCGTCATTATGGAGCTCATCAATAATATCGCCATGAAGCACGGCGGCGTTTCCGTGTTCGCCGGCGTGGGCGAGCGTACCCGTGAGGGCAACGATCTCTGGCTCGAAATGCAGGAGAGCGGCGTTATCGATCCGCACGATTACACCAAGTCGAAGGTCGCTCTGGTATACGGGCAGATGACCGAACCGCCCGGAGCCCGTCTACGCGTGGGTCTCACCGGCCTCACCGTCGCCGAGTATTTCCGCGACGAAGAGCATCAGGACGTGCTGCTGTTCGTCGATAATATTTTCCGTTTCACGCAGGCTGGATCGGAAGTTTCCGCGCTGCTGGGACGCATGCCCAGCGCGGTCGGATATCAGCCTAACCTCGCGAGCGAGATGGGCGAACTGCAGGAGCGCATCACTTCCACCAAGAACGGTTCCATCACGTCGGTGCAGGCCATTTACGTGCCAGCCGACGATTATACGGATCCCGCTCCCGCCACCGCCTTCGCGCACCTCGACGCTACGACTAACCTTTCGCGCTCCATCGCCGAATTGGGAATTTATCCGGCCGTCGATCCGCTGGCTTCCACGTCGCGTATTCTCGATCCGCGCATTCTGGGCGACGAACATTACGATACCGCGCAGTCGGTGAAAGGAGTGCTGCAGCGTTACAAGGATCTGCAGGACATCATCGCCATTCTCGGCATCGACGAATTGAGCGATGAAGACAAGCTGGCCGTCTCTCGCGCGCGCAAGATTCAGCGCTTCCTCTCGCAGCCGTTCCACGTGGCCGAGCAGTTCACCGGCATTCCGGGTAAGTACGTGAAGCTGGCCGATACCATCCGCAGCTTCCAGGAGATTGTGGCGGGTAAGTACGACGACCTGCCGGAGCAGGCGTTCTACATGCAGGGCACTATCGAAGAGGTGATCGAGAAGGCCAAGCAGTTGAAGGGGTAACATGGCAGAAACCCTGCAGCTTCAGTTAGTGAGTCCCGAACGCCTGCTGTCCGAAGAGCCAATAACGGAGGCGCAGATCCCGGCCCTCGATGGTTATATCGGAGTGCTCCCCGGCCACGCACCGTTGATCTCCGAGTTGATGCCGGGCGGCGTTCTGACTTACCACACAGGCAGCGTGGAGAAGGTGCTCGCGGTCTACGGAGGATTCGTCGAAGTGCTGCCGGATCGCGTCCGCGTGCTGGCCGACGGCGCCGATTTCCGCGAAGAAATCAATCTCCAGCAGGCGCAGCACGAGTTGTCGCAAGCCACCAAAGCCCTCGGAAGCGGCGGCAACGGCGGCCACGGAGGCGAAGATGTCGATCTCGGAATCGCCCTCGCCGCCGCCATGCGGGCCCAGGCTAAAGTCGACGCCGCCTCTAAGAAGTAGCGTAAGGCAGGCGAAAACGCCCACTCCACAACGAAGAATCAATCGTTTACAGGCTGGTGGAGTAGACCTTTAGCCTGCCAATCTACTTTTCAACTATTAGTGGAGCTGGGTTTTTTCTACTGCTGAGTTATCGTTTTCGTCGCTCACTCTTACGGCTACAGTGTGTTCGCCG
Source organism: Terriglobia bacterium (assembly GCA_963719785.1). Classification (GTDB taxonomy): domain Bacteria; phylum Acidobacteriota; class Terriglobia; order Bryobacterales; family Bryobacteraceae; genus BOG-234. Next base: position 110,749 of record CAVRCX010000003.1, on the reverse strand, counting down.
GGAGTCAGGTTCTTCAGGGTCAGGGCGTAGTCCAGCGCTTGGGAATCCGAAAGACGTCCTATCGGATCGACGACTGTCCAATCTCCTCCATCGAGCGAATATTCGGCCTTGTATATGGTGCTCAGGGCATCCGCTGCGTGCCACTTTACAGTGTTGCCGGCGGCCTGCAGATTGGTGACGGCGGGCGGCGTGTTGTCGATGGTGAAAGGATCGCTCTCCTGCTGTGAGGTGAGAGTGTCGTCGGGTGTGTTCGAGGGGGCATCCGACGCGGTAATGCGGATGCGGTACTCACCGTCGGCGAAAGCGGTGGAATCGAACGAATAGTATTTTTCGTGCAGCTTGTCGCGCAGCAGCTTCCAATTCTTCTCTTTGGCGCCGCGGATTTCGACGGTGTAGATGAGTGAGTCGCCATTCTCGTCCGACGCCGTCCAACGCACGCCCAGCGCGCCCTTTTGAAACGTCATGGCGGGATCGGCGGTCGACTCCGTGCCGAGGTGGAGGGCCGACGGTTTGGCTCCCAGGGCGGGGAGGGTCAGAGTAGCGGCGCTCGATAAAGTCAACGGTGTAGTCGGGGCGGGGAAGCGATAGTTGTAAGGCGTTACCTCAATCCGGTCGATCTTCGGCGCGATGTTCTGGCGCAGGTACGCGGCGTCGACAGAATCCAGAGTGGGGGAAAGCTTCGCGGTGGCGACGGAGGTGAGTGTGGCCTTCCATTGCAGGAAGCGGGCGGGCGGCACATCGACGCGGCCTCCATCGAGCCCGCTGACGGCCTTCGACCAGGGACTCCAGTCTTTTTGCGGTCGGTCGAGATTTCCCGAGCGTGCCGCGATCGCGATGGCGCCGCCGTTTAAATCGCCCGAGGGCTGGATGCGTCCCCATGTGGCAAAGCCGCCGGAATCGAAAACATCGCTCTCAATGGTTCCTTCGGTTTCGAGCCCGGGACCGATGCGGAATACCTTGCCGACATTTCCCGTGGCGGCAAAAAGGGTGCCGTCCTTCGCGGGCAGGAGCATCGTCACCTGCTCCACGGGGAAAGTCTCGAGAGTCAGGTAAAGCGATGGCGTCTCCACGCGGTACAGATTGCCCTTATTGCCGGAGCCGATCAGCAGGCGGCCTTCGGCATCGAGCACGAGCGAATACACGACGTCCTGCGCGCCGGTCCAGAGGCGTTGCGGAGTCTCGCGTGGGGGGATGAGGTAGACCTCAGAGCCGCCGGGCACAGTCGAGGGCGCGATGAGGGCAGACGCGGCGGTTGGCGCAGCGGCAACCTGCGGAGTGATGGTGATGGCTGTGGTCGGTCCGGCTGCCATGGCCGGCGGCGTGACGGGTGTAGGTAGTGCCGGTGTTGAGGTAACCGGTCGAGGCGCCGTCTTACTGCCTACCGCGGCGGCGTAGATTTCATTATTCGGTCCAATGGCGAGCGCGGTAACTTCCCGTTTCGACATCTGGTAGACGACGAAGCCTTCACCCTTGGGTGAGATGCGGATGACAAGGCCGCCGGGCTCAGTGCCTGCGATCAGATTGCCGGCATGATCGAGCGCGATGGAGCGGATGTGGGTCTCATCGCTCTTGAAGAAGACTTCGCCCTTGCCGTCCGGGGTAACCTTGTGGATCTCGCCCTGGTCGCCGGTGGCGATGTACAGATTGCCTGCCGGATCGCAGACCATCGACCAGATGTACTTCTGTTTGGGATCGTAGAAGACGCTGCTTTTGGCGCCTTCGACCCGGTAGACTTTTCCGTCGGGCGCGGTGGCCACGTAGACGCGATCTTTGGAATCGATGGCGATGGAGTGGATTTCGAGCGCGTCGAAATCGGCGATTTTTTCGCCTTTGCCATTGGGCGAAATGCGGAAGAGTTTGGCTCCAGGGCCGCCGGCGGTGTAGAGGTTGCCGTGCGAATCCTGCGCCAGCGTCCAGAGATAGGGGGTGGAAGAGTCGTAGACCTCACTCATCTTTGGCGCGAGCGAGAGGCGGCCGTCGCTGCGGATGGAGAGGTGAGTGCGCACGCCTTTCTGGAAATCGGCGTAATCGGATTGCGTCCAGGTACGGGTTTCGGTGGCGCCGCAGAAAACGGCGGTGCAGAGCAGGAGAGAAAAATATTTCATTTCACGGTGACCCGAAGCGAGTAACTCCCATTCACCACGGAATCGAAGGGAAGGGACATTTGTTCGCTCGCGCTTTCGGGCGAAGTCAGTACCGATTGCGCGGCCGTGCGCCCCGCCTGCATGACGTTGAGAATCGACGACGGCAGGCTGGGCAGCGTCTTGTCTTCGTAATACGCCGTCGGATCGCTGGCGATGAGCGAGACATAAAGCTTGTTATTGCTGCGCTCCTGATTGATAAGCGATACCAATTGCGGCACATCCATATAGTGATTCGACGCGAAGCCCAGGGCCTGAATGCGGTTAGCTACATCGGCGTCGCTCAGCAGGATGCGATGCTCGCCCTTGCCGATGCCGGGAGGCAGCTTGAGATTGAAATCCCGTTCGATGCGTTCGCCGCGCCAGGGACGCAGGAAAACCTTGATGGGAATTTCGTCGCCGGGGCGTACGTCGACGTTGGGGGTCCATGCATTCTCGATGGTGGCAACGCGGCGCTCGGGTAACAAGTCAACAGTAACTTCGGCGTCCTCAAGACTTGGCACCTTCACCGCATTGTTGAACAGGCGGTTGAACTTGTCGCCCCACCACGCCGATACCAGCATGGAGGCCGGCATAGGCATCTCGCCGGTGGTCTGCATGGTTGTAAGATCCAGCTTGCCCTGGCCATTGGTCAGGTTAGCCGTTCCGGTGAGCCGGTAAGTCGCTTCATCCACCGATTCGTTGATGCCGCTGAGTGAGTTATAGAGCGTCATCATCATGAGATAGGGGGTCCACTTCTGTTGCTGGAAAACGTTGAAGTGATAAGTCTTCTCCGAGCGCACGGTATTGCTGTCGGACATAGAGCGGACCTTGACAGTGACCGGCGCCATGGGCGCTTCATCGCCCAGCACACCCATAATGCCGGAGTGGCGATCCTGATGCAGGGCGCCTACAATTTCGGTAGCGTTAGCAATCTTATTGGGCTGATAGGACGAACCCAGCACCATGAGCACCTCACCCTTACTCATCGGCATGTCAACGGGCCCGATATTGAAGAAGGGATGGCCGAAGGCGAGGATGCGCTTGCCATCGTTATAAGTGACGGTGCCGAGGCCGGTGACGCCCATGTCGCCCGATACCAGAACGCCCGCGACAGTCTGGCCGGGCTGCAACGCGTTTTTCCAATCCGCCGCGGGCTTGCTCGAACCCAGCGCGGAACCCGCTCCACCCTGCGCGGCCTGCACGCCGAGTTGATTGAAGAGAGGCGCGAAGGCCTGCAGGGCATCCTCGTGGAAGCCGGAGAATAGTAACGGCGTGGCGATCTGCGACATGGTGGGCAATGCGGAAACCGATACGCCGGCGGACATAACACGCGCCAGCAGATCGTTGGGAGGCGTGGACGCGTGTGCGGTGGCGATCTGCTGCTTATCGGGAGTGCGCGCGTCGGCGGGCCGGGTCTTGTCGAACTCGTTGATTTCGAGCATCAGCTCAATCGGCGTGATGCCGCAGATGGCGTCTGGCGAGAACGTGCTGAGTCGTAACGCTACCGCGCCGATGAGTTTGCCATCGATGTAAACCGGGCTTCCGCTCATGCCGCCGGCTACGTTAGTGCGTATGGCCTTGCCGCCCATCTTGCCGATGATGACGTCCTGGCCGGGTCCCCACATATTTTTCCAGTTGCCGATGATTTCGATGGGTACGGCTTCCGGCGTTTCGCCCTGGAAGACCGTCCATGCGGTGGCGTTCATGCCTGGCTTCACGTCGGCAGCTTTCATGATTTCGACCTTGCCCGCGCGCGGAGGTTGGGGGTCGGCAGCGAAACAACCCAGGGAGATGAGGAGGAGTGCAGCGGCTCGGATGAGCATAATCTTAACAGTGTAACGCTCCCCCGAGTAATTTCGGCCACGGTTGCCGGTCGGAAGCGGGGAGCACTATCCCGTATTGACGGGAGTAGTAGTTTTCAGGTTACAAAAGTTTAATGTGGATTTACGCGGCTTTTCTCGATGCACATCGCGCTCGATTTGTTTGCGTAGGGCATTGGTGGTGCTCCGAAGATCGTATTGGATTCACTTATCGATAGTCGACTCTCTGCGCTGCTTGCGTCAAAGTCTACCCCTCATGGAACTTGTTCGAACGCTTTCCTCAGGCGTACGCCGGGAGGTGGCGAGAATTCGAAAGACTGGCTTTCTGGTGAGTTGCCGATCTGTGCGAACGAAAAGTTTGTGCGCCTGGTCAGGTAGGGATATCGGCCGGAGGCCATGTTCTCGAACACCTCGCGCAGTACGATGTTCCTTTGCGCATCGACCCACCAGGTGAATGTCGATTGGAGCGGAGTTGCGATCTCAACTACATAACAGCTAACTGACGAATCCCCGCTTGAGATAGTCTCCATCTTCAACAGCTTCGCTCCAATTGGATCTGCGACCTTGAATCCATAAAAAAACGTGTCTTCAATGCTGTTGATGAAGGCCAACACCGTACCCATTGGAGTTACGAGGGGACCGATAGGCGTCTTCGTATATTGCTTCAGCCGGGGGCTGTACCAAAACACCTCCTTACCGTTTGAGACGATCACTTCCTCGCCCCCATACATTCCGGTGTACGCCGACGCGCCACTGCCCTTCACTTCCCAGCGGAGCCGGTCTGGTTTCTGAACGGCGACCGACACTGACGTGGTGGCTACATCGCTCCTGCCAGCTGCATTCTTAACTTCCTCGCTGATTGTTGCCGACCATTTGTACTGAGCCATGTTGGCGTAGGTTGACCTGACCTCTTCGAGTATTTCGGCAGCTGTGGGAGTCGCCTGGCCGTAGGCCCAGTTTGTCAGGATAAAGACCGAACACGCCAAGAGCACACGCGCCCCGACCGATACTTTCATATACAGAATTTTACTCGAAATGCTGACTCGGATTGAGTTTCGAACGACAAGCGGAAGCGCCTGTCGCACATTACTTGCCGCGTTTGGCTCGAAGCTCTTCTATCCGTTCTTTGATTCTTTTCTCGATGCCTCGATCGGTGGGGTGGTACCAGCGACGGCCTGCCAGCGACTCCGGCAGGCATTCCATTTCATTGACGGCATCCTCGAAATCGTGGGCGTGCTGATAGCCGGTTCCGTAGCCCCAATCCTTCATTGCGCGGGTTGGCGCATTGCGCAGATGCATCGGCACCGGCTCGGCGCGTCCGGCGCGGACCTCCTGCATCACGTCCCCCAGCGCTTTATACGCGGCGTCGGATTTGGGCGCCACCGCCAGATAAATCACCGCCTGCGCGAGCGCCAGGTCGCCTTCGGGGATGCCGAGGAAATGCACTGTTTGCTGCATGGCGATGCATTGCTCCATGGCGCGGGGATCGGCGAGACCGATATCCTCGATGGCCATGCGCACGACGCGGCGTGCGATGTACATGCGATCCTCGCCGGCTTCGAGCATGCGCGCCAGCCAGTAGAGCGCGGCGTCGGGATCGCTCGATCGTACCGACTTATGGAGTGCCGAGATGAGATTGTAATGCTCCTCGCCGGTCTTGTCGTAGAGCAGGACCTTGCGGCCGAGGGCATCGGTCACAGTTTGTTCGGTGATTTGCCCGTCCGGACTGGCCGCCGCCGCGATTTCGAGGGTATTGTAAGCGGTGCGCGCATCGCCGTTTGAGGCCACCGCGATCTGAGTGAGGATCTCATCGGTGGCGGTGGCTCCCACCACCGGCAGCGCACTGCGGAGCAGTTCGACCACCTCCTCAGTGGTGAGCGCACGCAGCATGTAGACCTTGGATCGTGAGAGCAACGCGGCATTCACTTCGAAGGAAGGATTCTCAGTAGTCGCGCCGATCAGCACGATGTCGCCGCGTTCGACGTAGGGCAGAAAGGCATCCTGCTGCGCCTTGTTGAAGCGATGGATTTCGTCGACGAAGAGGATAGTTCTACGCCCGAGTTTGCGCAGGCGCTCGGCATCGCTCATCACGGCCTTGATTTCCTTGATCCCCCCCATGACGGCGCTGAAGGGAAGAAACTCGGCCTTGCTCATGCGGGCGATGATGCGGGCGAGAGTGGTCTTGCCGACGCCGGGCGGTCCCCAGAGGATGATGGACGTTAATTGATCGCGTTCGATTTGCGAGCGCAGCGGCTTGCCCGGGCCGAGGATGTGTTCCTGTCCGGCGAAGGCGTCGAGCGAGTTGGGGCGCATGCGGTCGGCGAGCGGCCGTTTGGCATCGGCATCGCCTGAATTTGCCAGGTCACCGAACGGACTGGCGTCGAAGAGGCTCAAACGTGCACAGCCTCACGCACACGCTGGCGGCGCGTCTCATAGAGCAGCACGGAGGCGGCGACGGCGGCGTTAAGGGATTCCACTCCGGCGGTGGGAATGGCCACATCCTCGGCGATGCCGCGCAATTCGTTCGAAACGCCGCGGCCTTCGCTGCCGACGATCAGGGCGCAGCGGCGACCGAAATCGACATCTTCGGCGAGACGTTCGGCGCCGGTCCAGGGCATGGCGGCGTAGATATCGAGGCGGTGCTGCTGGAGGGCGGCGCGCACCAGGGGCGCTTCGAGACCGGCCGCGAAAGGCACGCGAAACAACGAACCGGCCGACGCGCGCAGGGTCTTCGGATGGTGCGGGCTGACGGTGCCTTTGACGAAAATCACACCAGTGGCCCCGAAGGCCTCGGCGGCGCGCACCATGGCTCCCGCGTTGCCGGGATCCTGAATCCCGTCGAGCACGAGCACCAGGCTCTGGCCGCGGAAGAGTTGCTCCATGGACCATTCGGCGGGGCGTACAAGGGCCATCACGCCCTGGCTGGTTTCGGTGGCCGCGATGCTCTGGAAGAGCTTGTCGGAGAGCACGACGGTGCGGGTATCGCGCAGCCCCGCGACGTGACGATCCACGGTTCCTTTTACCGATTCCGAGGCAAGGACCAAGGGGACGGCGCGGTCGCTGCGCAGGGCCTCTTCGAGGAGGTGGAAGCTCTCCGCCACGCACAGGCCGTCGGCGGTCAGGCTGCCGCGCGCGATGGCGCGACGGATCTCTTTTAACAGAGGATTAGCCGGGCTGGTGAATGTTTGAATCCGCATGCGGCTACAATAATGACATCAGAATAACGCACCTTAAACGCGCGGCCGCCCTGTTGGCCATGGCCCTGGTGACGTTCGTACTGGGGTACCTGATCGCTCTTTCCGTACGCATCGGCCGCGAAAGCACGCGGGACGAGGCGCGTCCGGCGGACGCCATCGTGGTGATGGGAGCGGCGGAATATCGGGGCCATCCTTCGCCGGTTCTCAAGCTGCGGCTCGACCACGCGGTGCAGCTTTATCAGCAGCGGCTGGCACCTTACATCATGACGACGGGCGGTCCGGGCGGGGACAAGTCGTTCACCGAAGGGGGCGTGGGGCGGTCCTATCTGATCGATCGGGGGGTGCCGGCGGAAGCGATCATTGTGGAGAATGAGGGCGATTCGACGGCCTGGTCGCTGACGGCGGCGTCGGAGATATTCCGGCGCATGGGGCTGCGATCGTGCATTATCGTGAGTGACGGGTATCACATTTTTCGCGTGAAGCGCATTTTGCAGCAGGAAGGCTTCACGGTCTATGGATCGCCGCGGGAAGAGGCGGGTGAGACCAATTATGCGAAGGAGTGGTGGCTGTATCTGCGGCAGGCGGTGGGGTACAGCCTGTGGAAGATTGGGGTGCGCGTTTGAAGGTGGGCAGAGTCCCTCGTTACCGGAAGCTTTCCTGTAACTGCGCCAGTTCGGCGGAGCCGGGGCAGAGCTTTTCGAACGGCAGACTGGCCAGCGAATGCTGTGGCGTGTTGTTGAGCTCGTGAACGTCAGGGATGCTCTCATCGGCAAAGAGCACTCCGGTGACGATTTCATTTGAGTGCTCTCTGAGATACGATTGCGCCGCCTGGCGATCTGTAACATCGTAATCGTCCGGAACTTTGGTGAAGCGCAGCACACTGCCGTCGTGCATGGTGATGCTGGTCGCCCCGACCGGACCGATCTCGGCGAGAATCTCGCTGGCGGGCGGAACGAAATCCGATTCCGTGGCGATCAGCTCATGCTGACGCGTGTACTTGTAACTCTTGGTCGAACCCTCGTGATCGTTAAACGTGACGCAGGGTGAGATCACATCGACAATGGCGAAGCCGCGATGTGCGAGGCCAGCCTTGAGGATGGGAATCAGTTGCTGCTTATCGCCCGAGAAACTGCGCGCCACAAAGGTTGCGCCCAGACTCAGCGCTAACTGGACGGGATCGATGGGCGCCATCTTATTTACTTCGCCCTTTTTACTCTTCGTGCCCACATCGGAAGAGGCGGAGAACTGTCCCTTAGTCAATCCATAGACGCCGTTGTTCTCGATGACATACAGCATCTTGAGGTTACGGCGGATGGCGTGGCATAAGTGGCCGAGCCCGATAGAGAGCGAATCGCCGTCGCCCGATACTCCGATGTAAGTGAGTTCACGGTTCGCCGCGTTGGCGCCGGTGGCGATGGCCGGCATACGACCATGGGCGGAGTTGAAGCCATGGGCGCCACTTACAAAATAAGTTGGAGTCTTTGAAGAACAACCAATGCCGCTCAGCTTAGCGAGACGATGCGGCGGGGTGGAGAGTTCCCACAGCGCGCGCACGATAGCGGCGGTGATGGAATCGTGTCCGCATCCCGCGCAGAGGGTCGACATGGCGCCTTCGTAGTCGCGCACGGTAAGCCCGATTTCGTTGCGGGCGAGGCTCGGATGGCCGATACGGGGTTTAGCGATAGACGGCATCAAGCTCCTCCACCTGAATTCCAATTACATCCAACACATTTTTGGCACTTAGCGGGAACCCACTGTAAACCAGGATGGGACGGATCTTGTCTTTGGGAACCGGCGTTTCGAGAATCAGCAGAGAACAAAGCTGCGCGTCGCGATTCTGCTCGACCACATAGCAGTAATCGTGTTCGGCCAGAAACGACTCTACTTGTTTATGGAACGGGAAGGCACGGATGCGCATGTAATCCATCGGCTTGCCCATGTCGGCGAGCATATCGAGCGCTTCGCGAACGGCCGGATCGCAACCGCCGATGGTGATTATTCCTACGCGCGCACCGGACCGCCGCAGGATCTCGGGCGCGGGTGCATAAGCCGCCGCTTCCTTGTGCTTGCGGAGCAGTCGATCCATCACTTCCTGATATTCGTCGGGAACTTCCGTGTAACCACCGAACTTATTGTGGCCGGATCCGCGCGTGAAGAAGGCGCCTTTGGAATGAACTCCGGGCAGTGTACGCGCCGCCACCGCTGTACCGTTTTCGGGAAGATACCGGTAGAAGTTGGTCATCTTCTCCAACTGATCCGCCGTCAGAACCTTGCCGCGATCGGGACGATAAGAATCATCCCAGGTCAGCTTGGGAGTTACCCAGTCGTTCATGCCGATATCGAGATCGGACAGCATGAAGACCGGCGTCTGAAAACGTTCGGCCAGATCGAAACACGTGGAAGCGAACTCAAAACACTCTTTAGGATTGGCCGGGAAGAGCAGAATGTGTTTGGTATCGCCATGCGAGGCATAGGCGCATTCGAGGATGTCGCCCTGCTGTGTCCGCGTCGGCATACCGGTCGAGGGACCTACGCGCTGCACGTCGATAACGACCGCCGGAATCTCGGCGTAGTAAGCGAGGCCGAGTAATTCGTTCATCAGCGAGATACCCGGGCCGGCCGTGGAAGTAAAGGCCCGAGCGCCGTTCCAGGAAGCTCCGATGACCATGCCGATGGCGGCCAGTTCGTCTTCCGCCTGCAGGATGAGATAGTTATTCGCGCCGGTCTCTTTGTCTTTACGAAACTGCTCGCAGAATTCCTTGAAGTTATCCATCACCGAAGTGGCGGGGGTGATGGGATACCACGCCGCAACCGTCGCACCGGCATAGACACAGCCGAGCGCCGTAGCGGCATTGCCATCGATCAGAATCTTATCGTCGTTGGCATGCATGTGTTCCAGATGGAACGGCAGCGGGCAAGTGAAATGCTCACGCACATAATCGGCGCCGAGCTTCAGGGCTTTCTGGTTGGATTCGCGAAGAGCTTTCTTGCGCCCGTACTTCTCTTCGAGCAATTGCTGAACCACCGCGCCATCGATGCCGAGTAACTCGATCAGTGCGCCGGCGGTGGCGATGTTCTTCATCAGAATGCGTTCGCGCGGCTCGCGGAAATTCTCATTACACATCTGCGCCAGAGGCACGCCGATGAACTGAATGTCGTCGCGCAGTAACTCGGCGTCGAGCGGCCAACTCGAGTCATACAGAAGATGCCCGCCGGTGCGGACTTCATCCACATCGCGCTTGTAGGTCTGCGAATTCATGGCCACCATCAGGTCGTAATCGAGCGCGCGTGCGCTGTATCCCTGACGGCTTACGCGGATCTCATACCACGTGGGAAGGCCCTGAATATTGGATGGAAACAGGTTCTTGCCGGCAACGGGCACGCCCATGCGGAAGATGGCCTGCATGATGAGGCTGTTAGCGCTGGCGGACCCTGTTCCGTTGACATTCGCCAGCTTGATTGCAAAATCGTTTACGCGGCTACGCATGATTCAGTGGGCGCCGGTTCGCCGGCATATTTAATGAGTAACTCAAATTTCTGCATGTCCCACGCGGCGGTGGGGCAACGTTCCGCGCAAAGGCCGCAGTGAACGCATAGATCCTCGTCCTTCAGCATAAGACGCGCAGTTTGGGGAAGCGGTTTGGAAGCATAGAGCGCCTGGTCCGCATTCAGCGCGGGGGCGGAAAGATGCCGGCGCATGATATCTTCGGGCGCGTCGGGCGCGATCGTAAGACAACTCAGCGGACAGATATCGATGCAGGCGTCGCACTCGATGCATTTTGCCGCGGTGAAGACAGTCTCGACGTCGCAGTTCAGGCAGCGCTGCACTTCCTTCACAGTCTGTTCGACGCTGAAGCCTAACTCTACTTCGGTGTAGAGATCCTCGAAGCGGCGCGTAAGATCCACGTGCTGCATCTTCTGCCGCGGAGCCGGATTGTAGTCGTTGTGATAACTCCACTCGCTGAGGCCCATCTTCTGGCTGACCAGGTTCATGGCGAAGCCGGGGCGCGTGGTCACCGGAATTCCCGCGCAATAGTTATCGATGGAAATGGCGGCCTGATGACCGTGCTCGACAGCCCAGATAATGTTCTTCGGCCCCCACGCCGCGTCGCCGCCGAAGTAGACGCCGGGGCGCGTGGATTCGAAGGTAGTCTCATTGACGGCGGGCATGCCCCACTTATCGAATTCGATACCGAGATCGCGCTCGATCCAGGGGAAGGCGTTCTCCTGGCCAATGGCGAGAATCACATCGTCGCAGGGAATGATAATGGTCTCGATGACGGTGGAATGTTTCGCTTCCGCATCCCACTCGAGGCGGTCGAACTCCATACCCACCAGCTTGCCGTTTTCAATGACGAAGCGTTTGGGCGCGTGGTTGATAACGATATCGACGCCTTCTTCCTCGGCATCGTCGAGTTCCCAGGGTGACGCCTTGAAGAAGCCGCGGGGACGGCGCGCCATAACTTTCACGTCCTTGCCCCCGAGGCGGCGCGAGGAGCGGCAGCAGTCCATGGCAGTGTTCCCTACACCGATGATCAGGACGCGCTCGCCGATGGAATCGATGTGACCGAAAGCGAGGGAGCCGAGCCAGTCGATGCCGATATGGATGCGATCGGTATCGTGCCGGCCGGGCAGTTCGAGATCCTTCCCGCGCGGGGCTCCGCTGCCGACAAAGATAGCGTCGAAATTTTGATCGAGCAGCGCGCGCATACTCTCGACGGGCGAGTTATAGCGAATCTCGACGCCCATATTAAGGATGGCGTCGGTCTCTTCGGTGAGCACCTGCTCGGGGAGCCGAAAGGACGGGATGTTGGTGCGCATCAGGCCGCCGGGCTTATCGTATTTTTCAAAAATCGTGACCGAGTAACCATGCGGCATAAGGTCGTTGGCGACGGTTAAAGAGGCGGGGCCGGCGCCGATGCAGGCGATGCGCTTGCCGTTTTTGACCGAGGGAATGCCCGGCATCATGGCGGTGATGTCGCCCTTGCGATCGGCGGCGACGCGCTTGAGGCGGCAGATAGCTACTGGCTTTCCATCCAGACGGCCACGGCGGCAGGCAGGCTCGCAGGGGCGGTCGCAGGTGCGGCCGAGGATGGCGGGGAAAACGTTGGACTCGCGATTGAGCATGTACGCTTCGGTGTACTTGCCCTGCGCGATCAGCCGGATGTATTCCGGCACATTGGTGTGTGCGGGACAAGCCCACTGGCAATCGACTACTTTGTGGAAGTAGTTCGGATTGCCCGTATCAGACGGATTCATTCGCTCGTAAAACCTTTGAGCCCTTCGTAAGTAATTGACCGAGCCTACATGGGCCCTGGTTCCACGCATAATTCTATCCGACGCCTTCACGCGGACGTCATAAAGGGGGTGAAGGACGCGGCGGGGCGCCAGGCAAAATCCGGTTCGTTTGCGTTTTTTTAACACATTGCGCCCACTTTTCCCCCGGCGGATGGATACGGTTGGCGGGGCGGCTTCGTACGCGACCACATAGTTGTGTTTGGGGGTGCGCATGCCGGCGATGGGTTGTTGCGAGCTCATAGATGTGTTTCCGGCTTCAGTATTGTGCAGAGCCTGTGCGCGCCGGCGGGTGAATTCAGGGCGGATTGTCGATCGGGAGTTTGTTTTCTTCAAGTTGAGGGATTCAAGAAAGTTGAAAATATTTGTCAATGGCCCACGGCGGGTTGGCGCAACGGGGGATGAAAACGGTCTCAGCCAAGGGTAATCTGTGTTTGCCGGGAGCAAAAAGAGGCCGTCTCCGGTCTGGAGCCTCTGAGTCCGATTGTCAATGTGGCCCGGGCGCCCGCATGCAGTTGTGCACGGCACAACGGATTGTCGCCTCTGCCGCGAGGCAGGGAGCACGTGAAGGAAAGTCGAAGGTTCTTCCAGGCGTCCAGCGCTCGCGGCAGAAGGAGCGTTATGAAATTACTATATCGCTGCTGTGCGGGCATGGACATACACAAGGAGTCCGTCAGCGTCTGCGTCCGTCGCCGTGTGCGCGGCAACAGCAAAGTGGAGACCGAAGAAGCCGTCTTCGGCACCTTCACCCAGGATTTGGAGCGGCTTCGGCAGTGGCTGAAAGAGCGCAAGGTCAAACAGGTCGCCATGGAATCCACCGGCGTGTATTGGATACCGGTCTGGAATGTGCTGGAAAGTGGCAAGTACAAAGTGGAAATGACGCTGGTGAATCCGGCCAACGTACGCGCCCTGCAGGGGCAAAAGACAGATCGCATCGACGCGCGCCGCATCGCCGAGTATCTGCAATACGGCCTGCTCAGAGCGAGCTTCGTTCCGCCACGACCGGTCCGCCAGATGCGGGAGCTGACGCGCATGCGGGTGCATATTCAGCAGGACCGCAACCGCGTCATCAACCGGATCGGGCGGCTGCTGGAGACGGTCAATATCAAGCTTGGTTCGGTGGCGAAAAAGATCACGTGTAAGAGTGGGCGGGCGATTCTGAATCGACTCGCAGCCGAGTCCCAGCAGCCGGAGCAGTTGGCGAAACTGGCGCTGGGGAGATTGAAGGAGAAGATTCCGCAGCTGATTTTGGCCCTGGATGGGCGGCCCGACGAACACTTCCGCTGGCTGCTGTCCCGATTATTGAAGAAGCTGGAATCGCTCGACGCGGAACTGGCAGGCATCGATGCCCGGCTCTGTGAGCAAACTGCGGAGCACGAGGATCTGCTGCGCCGGCTCTGCACGATACCCGGCGTTGAGATAACGACGGCTCGTGTGCTGATCGCTGAACTTGGTACCGATATGACCCAGTTCCCGAGCGCAGCTCACGCAGCCAGTTGGGCGGGTTTATGCCCCGGCAATGCGCAAAGCGCCGGGAAGCGGTTCTCCGGCCGTACGCGTAAGGGTGACCGCTACGTGCGCCGCATTCTGGTGCAGAGTGCATGGGCGGCAGCACGTACGCGGGATTGCTTTCTCGCCGCTGTGTTCAACCGGGTCGCGCATCGGCGAGGCATGAAGAAAGCCGCGGTCGCCGTCGCGCACCGGATTCTGGCGATTGCGTGGTCGATCATCCGCAATGGGACCGAATATCAGGAACGCGGCGGCGACCACTTTGATCGGCTTCATCCCGAACGCACCGCCAGAAAACTACTGCGCCGGCTGGAACGTATCGCCTCCGAGATCGCGCTGAAGAGACCGGTTGGGCGTCCCCGAAGCGGCCCGAAGGAGCCCATACCCCTAAGTAGTTGCGAACGGTGTTGGCACTTCGGAATCAGGGACTGCATTCACCTGATCAAACGTTCAAAAAAGACGTGATTAATTTGTGGTGGTCCATCAGATTCAGTGGTATAGAGCGGCAGGTTTTCGAAGGACCGGGAATTTGGCCACGATGGAACGGATAGGGCGGTGCCGAAACGATCCGGGTGTGCCGTGCAGAATGGGATTTACTGGAATGACGTTGCCGCGAAATGCCCGCCGCCCTCGGGGCTCGGGAAGCGGAAATCCATCTACACTGAGTGAATGGAGCCAGTTCTGTGGATGCCGAAGCTTCGTATCGCCATCACTTGCTGGCTCCTGCGCCAGCCTTTGAACCCGGAAGCTTCAGCGCACAGGCATGTCGAAGGGGCTAAATGCTCCGAATAATTCGCGCGGAGCTTTTTCATCACGAGCTAAATGCGGGACGCACAAGGCCTGTTATCCTCGGCTGCCAGAATGACGATGGTTCCAGCGCGGGCGAATTTGTGGTGAAATTGCGCTCGGAGGTTGAGGCGCAGGGCGGAAATTCGTGTTTCGAGGTTTTCGGAATCCTGCTCGCTCAACACTTCGACATTGCGACTCCCGAAGCCGTGCTGGTGCAGATCGACTCCGAGATGGGCAAAGCTGTACCCCCCGGAGCTTGGCCGTGCCGGCGACCGGATCAGGAAGAGCGTGGGCCTCAATTTCGCCACCAGGTTCCTGCCAGGCTATCGAACGTGGCTGCGCGGTCAGGGCATTCCCGCCTCGCTGCGTTCCGCGGCACTCGACCTTTTCGCCTTCGATGCTCTAATTCAGAATCCGGATCGGGGCGCGGACAGACCGAACCTGCTGACGGGGAACGACAGAATCCTGGCAATCGATCACGATTCAGCTTTTTCTTTTGTCCACGCTTTGGGCGGCCCGGGCGACCCCTGCGACCTGCATCTGTTGCCGTTTTTAGAAAAACACGTCTTCTATTCCCAGATCAGGGGTAAGGATCTGGATCTCGAATCGTTTCGCATGCGCCTGCAGTCTTTGGGCAAGCGCCTTCCGGCTATTCTGGCGGCGGCGCCTGCGGCATGGCAACCGTCATACGCAGACAGGGTAGAATCTCACTTAATGGCGGCGCGAGAGAAGGCCGACCGATTTGCAGAGGTTATAGCATGGAGACTGGCGAAATGATGGAATACAAATTTTTCGCGCTGCGGTATATCCATGACGCGGTTACGGGAGAATTTGCCAATGTTGGCATCGTTCTTTACTCGGAGCGGGCGCGGGTTCTGAAGGCGAAGTTCACGACCCAATACAGCCGCCTTTCGGGTATGTTCGGGACAGTTGACGGCGAAAGCTTTCGCTCGGCCGTGCGATATATCCAGAGCCGGTTGGACGTGGTGGCCGAAGAGATCGCGACGACGATGTTTCCAGGCGGCGACCTTCGCTCCATTCTCGCGAACATTCTGCCGGAAGACGCGAGCGCTCTCCAGTTTCAGTTGATCGGCGGCGGGCTGAGCCGGGACTTCGACGAGAGCTTGAGATCTCTTTATGCCAGGCATGTAGCAAAGTATTCGGAGCGGGGACATTCGGAGAGCCGGTCGGACGAGGACGTCTGGAAGGCGTTCAAAGGCGCGTTTGAATCCCGGAATCTGACCGCCGTGCTCACACCGAAGAAAATAACGGCGCCGGATTACGAATATGAGTTCGCGCGGGCGTGGCGAAATGGCCGCTGGAACGTTTTTGAGCCGGTCTCGCTCGATCTGGCGGACAGCGGCACCATACTGGACAAGGCGAACGGTTGGCTGGGCAGGGCCACGACTTTGCACGCCAGCGCAGAAGAACACAGCATCTATCTGCTGGTGGGGGCGCCGCATCGGGAGGGACTCGAGACTGCGTTCAGCCGCGCGCAGAATATTCTGCGACGCTCGCCCGATGTAAAGCTGATCCTCGAAGATCAGGCAGAGCACTTTGCGGCGGGGTTGGCCAGAGAAATGGCTGAACATTCATTGGACGACTACGGGGCCCTTCCCGATCCTCAGACTCTGGGGAACTGACGCACCCCTGCCGGGTCATCAACCCAAACCGCCGGTGGTCCTCCCGGTGCAGCGGCCGTGCAGCGGCCCTCTCAGGCTATCCCGCTCGCTCCAGGGCGGCCATGCGGACGGCGTCACGTTGAATGCCCGCGAGCATACCCCTGAAGACGATGCCATGAAGCGGCAGTACGGCGTACCAGTAGATTAATCCGAACAAACCGCGCGGCTCAAAGAGGGCGGTCTGCCGCAGGGTGCAGTTCCGCGCGCCATTCGCCGCGATCCTGAAATCGAGCAGCGCCTGGCCTGGCAGCCGCATTTCCGCGCGCAGGGAAAGAGAGCGATCCGGGTCCAGACCGACCACTCGCCAAAAATCGAGAGCGTCCCCGTAGCGGAGCGTGTCGGGATCGCGCCGGCCGCGGCGCAGGCCTGGCCCTCCCGCCATGCGATCCATGGCGCCGCGAATTTTCCAGAGCCAGTCCGCATACCATCCACGGCGGCCGCCGAGGCGACACACGGCACGAAACACATCTTGTGCGGGGGCCGCGACAGCGACTTCGCGCTCATCGCGAAACACCGTGCCGCCCGACCAGTCCGGATCACCGGGCATGGGTCCGGCCATTGTCCAATTCGTTTCTACCAGGTGCGACTCCACCTGGCCGAGGGCGGCATGGATCGCCTCACGGACGTTGAGCAATCTCTGCGGAACGATCGTCGTGATGCGATCCTCGCGGCAGACTACTTCGTTTTTCAACCCTTCGGCCAGCGGCCGGGCGATTTTGTTGCTCAGGGGCGTCACAAGATGAATCCAATACGAACTCAGACGCGGAGTGAGGACGGGCACGGCGACGATCCGGCGGCGCGGAAGTCCGAGTTCTTCGGCCATGATGCGCATGATGTCGCGATAGCAAAGCGTCTCACTTCCGCCGATGTCGAAAACACCGCCGATGGATTCGGGCGCCGAGAGGATGCCGACCAGGTACGCGAGTACGTTCTCGACGGCGATGGGCTGGCAGCGGGTGGCGACCCAC
Source organism: Terriglobia bacterium (assembly GCA_963719785.1). Classification (GTDB taxonomy): domain Bacteria; phylum Acidobacteriota; class Terriglobia; order Bryobacterales; family Bryobacteraceae; genus BOG-234. The sequence continues at coordinate 93,366 of CAVRCX010000003.1, read as the reverse complement.
CTGGGCGTGATCATGACCGGCAGGCGCTGGACCAGGTAGCGAAGAATTTCGAAAGACGCGGAACCCGAGCCAATGATCATGGCCGCGCGCAGGACTGTCACGGGGACTCCTGCAGACCCAAGCGCCGACTCCACATCCCGGCGGGAAGAGAGGTGTTCGCTGAGGCCGGGGCCCGTCTCTCCGAGCCCGCCGAGGTAGATGATGCGGCGCACATTCGCGTCGCGTGCGGCGCTGGCGAATGTGAGAGCAAGGTCGAGGTCGCGCCGTGCGTACTCACGGTCGGCCGAAATCATCGAGTGGACGAGATAGAACGCCGCATCGCATCCGCGGAGTTGGTCGGTAAGCGATTTTGCGTCGGCGAGATCGGCTTGGCGGATCTCGACGCGGGAGTCACAAGCCAGACCTCGGGCCCACTCGCGGCCCTCTAATTTGCGCGGGGATCGGGCGAGGCAGCGGATTGCGTAGCCTGCACTGATAAGGCGCGGCGCCAACCTGCCCCCGATATAGCCCGTGGCTCCGGCGATCGCGATGCGCTGCATTCGACACTCCCTGGGCGGTCCTGCTTGAGTGTATACCGAGGAACCGGTGGAACCTTGTCGCCGCGACGCCGTTGAGAACGTCCTGTTGTCGTCCTGTAGATTGCTACCCATCCGCGGAGGCGGCCCGAACGCGAAATGTTGGACCCCGTAATCCACCTCAGAACGTAACGCGTTTAATGCTCCCGACTCCAGCCGTGGAGCGGCTCTTGCACAAAGAACGGCTCAGTCAGAATACCGGCGCCGGTTATGTGAGGCTGCCTTGTGGGGCCGGGCGCGTTCCGATAGCATGGCTGGTGTAGCACACACCATGAGCGAAAACCACTCCGGAAGATCAGCGCTGACGTCGCGGAGGAACATCCTGAAAACAGCACCCGGCGTACTGGCGGGCTTTGCGGCGCAGGCCGCCGTAGCGGCTCCCCAGACGGCGCAAGGCGACGCTCACACCGGGCGGCCAAATATCGTCATCATTTTTTCGGATCAGTTCCGCTGGGATTGCGTCGGGGCAGCGGGACTGAATCCCATGAACCTTACGCCCAATCTGGATGCGATGGCGGCACGGGGCACGATGTTTCAATCGGCGATCTGCGCCCAGCCCGTCTGCGCGCCGGCGCGGGCCAGCATCCTGACGGGACAATATCCCAGCCGTCATGGAGTCTGGAAAAACGCCGTCGCACTGACACCAGGCGCGACTACGCTGGCTTCCGTGCTTCGCCAATCCGGCTATACGGCCAATCACATTGGAAAGTGGCATCTGGGCGGCTTTGCGGGCGGCAACGCGGAAGTGCTCGGCCCCATGCCGCCGGAATATCGCGGCGGTTTCCTCGATTTGTGGCAGTCATCCAACGTTCTGGAGCGCACGTCGCATCCTTATGAAGGAGACCTGTACGATAACGAGGGCAAGCCCATTCACTTCTCGGGCATTTATCGCACGGACTTCATGACGGATCTGGCGCAGAAGTTTCTGCGCTCAGGCGCGGCGAAGTCGCCGTTCCTGCTTACGGTCTCGTATCTGGAAGTCCATCATCAGAACGATATCGATGCGTTCGTGCCGCCAAAGGAGTATGCGGGGCGCTATCCGAATCCGTGGGTTCCGCCCGATTTGCGGCCGCTGCCAGGCTCATGGCCGAGTCAACTGGGCGATTACTATGCGAGCGTGGCGAAGATGGATGAGACGGTGGGGACGCTCCGCAGGACACTGGCGGAGACAGGCCTCGATCGCAACACCATAGTGATGTTCATCAGCGATCACGGATGTCACTTCAAGACGCGCAACACGGAATACAAGCGGTCGCCGCACGATAGCTCGATTCGTGTACCGCTGATTATCGAAGGTCCTGGATTCAACCGAGGACTGGCGATTCCGGAGTTGGTGAGCCATGTGGATCTGACGCCATCGCTGCTGTCGGCCGTTGGACTGGCGGTGCCGCAGTCGATGCAGGGGCATAGCTTTCTTGGCCTGCTCGACCGCAAGACCGAAGGCTGGCGCAACGAGGCGTACTTTGAGATGAGCGAGTTTGTTACGGGCCGCGGGCTGCGCACGCCGCAGTTCACATATGCCGCGGCAGCACCGAAGGGCGCGGACTGGAAGGCAGTGCCGCGGGCTGATCGCTATGTGGAGTACATGATGTATGACAACTATGCCGATCCTTATCAGCATGTGAATCTGGCGGGGCGTGCCACCTACGCGAAACAAGCGGAGGAACTGCGCGCTCGGCTCGCAGGGCGGATTCGGGAAGCAGGCAACGTTGCGGCGCCGATTGATCCGTGCTTGTTTCCGTATTCTTGATTTATGTCACTCTCCAGACGCGATCTGTTTGAGAAAGGCGCAGGCGCGCTCGGCGTCCTGACGACGGCTGCAGGCGCCAGTGCGCAGACTCATCCACCGGGGAACCGGCCGAATGTCCTGTATGTGATCCTCGAGGACACGGGCCCGAACTTCGGCTGTTACGGCGAGCCCCTCGTGCAGACGCCGAACATCGATCGCTTCGCCGCGCAGGGGATTCGTTTTACGAATGCATACAGCGCCGCGCCGGTGTGTTCGGCGAGCCGGTCGTGTCTGATGACCGGCCGCTATCAGACGAATATCGGCGCGCATAATCACCGGACCTGGGAGTGGCATAAGAAGCGTTTGGCCGCACCCGCCAGTCACATTTGCGATCACTTCCGGCAGGCAGGATATTTCACATGCAACCTGCAGCCTCCGCCCGGTCGGCGAAAAGATCTGAACGGCGCGGCCGGCTCCGGCAAAGTGGATCTGAATTTTCATTCGAACGCGGTGGACAAAGCGGTATTCTTCGATGGCTACGACTGGAAGCAGCGCAAACCGGGGCAGCCGTTCTTCGCTCACATCACGATCATCGAAACCCACAAGGGCGAGGGGTGGAAGGTGGCGCGGCAGCGTCCGAAATCCGCATTGGTCGATGCCGAAAAGCTGAGGCTGGCTTCGTACTATCCGGACAGCCCGATTGCGCGCGACGAGTACGCCAATTACCTGGATGCGATTTCTCTCTCGGACGGCTATCTCGGCCAGGTGCTGGGGCGTCTGCAAGCGGAAGGCCTCGAGAAGAATACGGTGGTTGTGGTGTCGAGCGACCATGGGCCTCTGTTTCGCGGTAAGCAGTTTCTCTACGATGGCGGGATCCACATTCCGCTGATGATCCGATTCCCGGACGGGCGCTTTCCGGCGGGCGCGGTCGACGATCGATTGGTGAGCGGCATTGACATTGGTCCCACGCTGCTGGGACTGGCGGGAATCCATCCGCCGGCCGGCGCCATGCAGGGACAGGACATATTCGGGACCGGCTACGTTCCGCGCCCTCATATTTTCGCCGCGCGCGACCGCATGGACACTTCGATCGACCGCATGCGCGCGGTGCGCACCAGGGAGTTTAAATATATCCGCAACTACTTTCCCGGCACGCCGTGGATGCAGCATAACGAGTACAAGGAACAGTACTACCCGACCTGGAACCTGGTTAAGGATTGGGCGAAGCAGGGCAAGCTGACGCAAGAGCAGTCGTTGTTCGCCGCGGCGGAGAAGCCGATTGAAGAACTGTTCGACCTGCGGGCCGATGCGGACGAGGTGCGCAATCTTGCCGGCGATCCTCAACATCGAGAGACTCTGAAACGACTTCGCGGCCTGGTTGACGGCTTTGTGGAACAGAACGACAGACTGGTGAGTTTCGAAGATCCGGTCGATATTTATCGGGGTTATTACAAGCACCTGCCCGAAGATCCGGTGTGAGTATGGCGGCCTCACGGGTTATTGTCAACGGCGAAGCAGTACCGGATGAGGAGATCCGCGCGGAAGCGGCCCTGCTGCGCAAGGATCTGGAGAGCCGCGGCGTGGAAGCGACTCTCGAACAAAGGATCGAGTTACGCGAGCGCGCCACAGAGGCACTGATCGAACGGTACCTGGTTTTTCAGGAATGCCGTCGTTTGGGATTATCGCCCTCCGCGCAGCAAATTGAAGAGGCGGCGCGCGCCCTTGCGCCGCGCATGGACGGGGTTGCCGGGTGTCGGGCCGGGACCGATCTCACCGAGTTCCTGCGCGAAGCGACACGCAGGCTGATCTTTGAACGCATGATCGCTCACTGGCGCCGCGCGGTAAGGCCGCCGAAATCGACCGAAGTGCGCGATTACTATAAGCGCAACAGGGAGCAGTTCCGGCGGCCGGAGACCGTTCACGCCGCTCATCTGGTACGCCATAGAGAAGGCCGCGACAGCGAGGAAGCGCAGGCGGAGATGAATGCGGTGCGACAACGGCTTCTCGCCGGCGAAGAATTTGCGGTGCTGGCGGCAACCTGTTCGGATTGCCCGGAAAATGACGGCGATCTGGGATTCTTTGCTCGCGGCATCATGGTGGAGGAGTTCGAACGAGTGGTCTTCGCGGCCCCGCTGCATGAGGCGACTCCGGTTTTCGAGACGCGCTTCGGCTGGCACGTCGCCATGGTGCATGATCGCCGGCCGGAAGGCATTATGGACCTGGATGAAGCCGCCGGTCCGATCACGGAAGCGCTGTATCGGAACAAGCAGGATCGGGAAGTGGGCCGGCAACTCGACGCTCTGCGCCGCAAGGCTGATGTTCGGGTGAGCGCGTGAGTCCCGATGCGTTGCGGGTGCTGCCCTGCTGCGCGCCGACCAAAGTGCGTGCGCGGGTGTTCGAGGCGTCGCGTCTCGAATCAGCCGCGCGTGTGCGCGCAGCCGGAGGGTCGACTGAGGGAATGATCAGGCTCGACGGAGGCCGTTTTCTAATGGGCAGCGAAGACGCGGATTCGATCCCCGCCGACGGTGAAGGTCCCATCCGCGCGGTGACGATCGATCCGTTCTATCTGGACCAGTATCCGGTGACCAACGCGCAATTTGCCGAATTTATCCGCGCGTCAGGCTACAGGACGGAAGCGGAAGTCTTTGGCTGGTCGTTCGTGTTCGCCGGACATTTGGATGACGAGACGCGGGCGCAGCATCCTGAGGGGCTGCAATGGTGGCGCCGGATCGACGGTGCGGATTGGAGCCATCCGGAGGGGCCGGACTCGTCAGTGGAGACGCGGGAGAATTATCCAGTGGTGCAGGTCTCCTGGCATGACGCTGCCGCATATTGCGGGTGGGCGGGTAAGCGGCTCCCGACCGAGGCGGAATGGGAGTTTGCCGCGCGCGGCGGACTGGAGGGCAAGCGTTTTCCCTGGGGCGACGAACTGACTCCCGGAGGCGTTCACGTGTGCAACGTATGGCAAGGCGAGTTTCCGGTGCACGATACGGCTGAGGACGGTTATTCGGCGCCGGCGCCCGTCAATGCCTATGGGCCGAATGGGTACGGATTTTATACCATCGCCGGCAACACATGGGAATGGTGTGCGGACTGGTTCTCGTCCGACCATCATTTGTATGCTACGCGCATGAATCCGGTGGGGCCGGATGGCGGCCAGGCGCGGGCTATGCGGGGCGGATCGTATCTCTGTCACGCGTCTTACTGCAATCGGTATCGCGTGGCCGCGCGGACCTCGAACACACCCGATTCGGCTACCACCAATATTGGTTTTCGTTGTGCGCGGGATATCGGCTGATTGCGGTCGTGCAGCATTACTGGCGAGCTCTGCGTCGAACGCATTAATATAATTCCTGATGAGCTTGTAGACTTGCCGGGCGGCGTCTGCTGGGCAGAGGTTGATTCGATGTTCGACACGCTACAACGACGAGGAGAATGCCCACGTGCCTGCTCCCGAATTTAAAGTCAACTCAACTCGATACGACCCGTACAAGAACTATCGTTTCCGTGTGAAGTGGAACGGTCGATACGTGGCGGGAATCAGCAAGGTCAGCGGACTTGCGCGAACCACCGAGGTAGTGTCCTACCGAGAGGGCGGAGATCCCGGCGTTGTGCGCCGCAGCCCGGGACAGACGGAGTTCGCCCCGATCACACTTGAGCGAGGCGTGACGCACGACGCTGAGTTTGAGCAGTGGGCGAACAAGGTCTGGGATTACACGAATTCCGCTTCGCAGGGTTCGTCCAATCAAATGGTCTCGCTCGACGACGCCCGAAAGGACATCGTCATCGAGCTGTGTAACGAAGCCGGCCAGAAGGTGTTGGCGTATACGGTGTACCGCTGCTGGGTATCTGAGTGCCAGGCGATGCCCGAACTCGACGGTTCGGGAGACTCCGTCGCCATTCAGAGCATGAAACTGGAAAACGAGGGCTGGGAACGCGTCACCGAATCCACGGAGGCCGGCTTCACCTCATCCGAAGGCTGACCCTCGCGGGGCCATCCCTCACCTGAGCGGGCCGGCAGTGCCATGATCGGCGCCGCCGGCAAATGCGCTATACAGCCATCCGAAGATGGCGCCGGCGAACGCGCCGTCCACAAACCCGTACAGTGCGCCAAGCAATACGGGTCCGAGAGTGGGCGCGGTATCGGCTCCCGGGTAAACCGAACTCATGATGCGGAGAAATTCTCCACCGTAAGAAGGTGCGGCCATGTGAATCAGGCCGACGAGCAGGATCGCGGATCCCCACAGAATGGCCGAACTCAGAGTAACAGCCTTTAATGAAACTCTCATGTGTCGTCGCTCCACAATGAAAGACGCAATCGGTATGGTCCAAGGTACACTTCGCGCGTTGAGATGTGATCGAACGCACTTTGATTTTTCGACGACTTCCGACCAACTTTCGGCGCGTTGCGCGCGTCACCATAAGAGTGGTGATCAACAGGTTTCCCTGTCTTCTGTCCCTGTGCGTGCTTCAGGCGCTGCATGCCGCGGGGCCTTTGCCCTGTCCTGCAGGTGCTCCGGTCGGCGCCTTCCGAATCTCTGTATCGCGGCCCGGTGGCGACGCCGCGCTTCAATTGCAATCGATCAACGAGTTATTGCCTGGATACAAACTCGCCTACTCTCCCTCGGCGGTCGACTCTCCGGATAAGAAACGAGCGCGCATCGCATTGGTGCTTGTTCCTTCGGACCACGGAAAGATCGTCGTGCTTGACCCCCGGCCTGCCGCCGAAGCCGCCAATTGGAGCGTGCCTGTCCGGACGCAAGTGGTGGGTCTGATCTATGGCCCGCAGGGTCTCGACAAGGGCAAGATCGGCGACCTGGTGAAGAAGAACGACGAGATCGTTGGCCAACTCGCGGACTACGCCGAGAAGACGCAAGAGACGCAGGCTCTCATTCAGGCCATCACCCAGCAACAACAGGCGCTCGGTACCGGGCAGGACGTGAACGCCGCCGTCGTGAGTTTTGCCAATCGGTTTCCCGGCGCTCCTCAACTCGATCCCACGCAGTCGGCGAACCTGCAGATGCTGACGCTGATTCGCAGCGTGAACCCTTCTCTTGCCGCGTACGATCCGTTGGCGCAGAACCCTTCGCAGCGCGCCGCCCAATCGGCAAACCTGGCGGCAGCGGTTGCGGGTCTCTTTTTCGGGACCAACGTCGCGCTGGCGGCGAGCGGCGGGGCACTGCTGGTCAACATGCACAGCCTGATCTTTCCGGGTACCGAATTTCGTTCCGCATTCGCCGAGTCGCCGCCCGATGGCAAGGACCAGACTGTGCTCTGCGGAAATAAGACACCTTCGGCCGCGCGCACCGAACTGGCCTTCCTTTGGGCCACCCGTATTCCGGACGCGGCAGCGCCGGAGGTCAGTCTTCCAAAGCCGGAACATCTGCCGATCGGAGCGAAGTCGAGCTTCCCGATCGCAGTGAAAGCGCGCGACTGGAGCCTGGCGGCGCGCGTGCAGGACTGGAAACTCGTTTCCACCGCGGACGAGAAACTCTCCGTGCCGGCAGGCGCCAAAGTGAACACGCAGACGAAGACCATCGAGATCGATCCGCAGGACCCGAAGCTGAAGCCGGGCGCCTGGAAGCTTACGGGCAAGTGGGATTGGACTCCGCTCAGCGCCGGCGAGATCGACCTTCGGCCGCTAAGCCGTTTCGATAAGGCACATCTGACGCCGGACTCGCAGGATCGGTTAACGCAGGGATCGGGCAAGATCGTCGTCAGTCTGGCGGGAGACGACTTCGAGTTTGTCGAAAAGCTGGCGTACAAGTGCCGGGACGACAAGTTTGCCCAGCCTTCGCCGCTTCCGTTCAGTCTGCCGAAAGGGCCACGCGCCGGACCTGAGACGACCATGGAAACGCAGATCGACCCGCAATCTCTGGCGGCTGGCAACTATGAGTTTTTGATTGCACAAGACGACGCCAAAGTTCATGAGGTGCCCTTTAAGGTGCTGCCCGCGCCGCCGCAGATTTCGAATCTTCCACTGGTGGCCCATACCGACGGCAATTCCGAGCGCATCACGCTGCGGGGCACGGGCCTCGACCGCATCGAGGATCTCTCGGCGCGTGACGCACAGATCACGCTCGGGGCAGCGAAAAAAGGCGACGAACGCGAGGCTGACGTGACCGTCAACCCCGGGATTGCAAAGGGATCGCGCATCACCGTGCAAATGAAAGTGAAGGATTTCGAACAGCCCATCGGTCTTACGGATGCGTTGCTGGTGGCGGGTCCGCGTCCCGCGATTACGGATGTTCGCGCCTCGCTTCCGTCGGACCTTGGCGTAGCGCTGCAGGCGGGCGAAATCCCGGAGAACTCTTTTGTGAGTTTCGCTCTCAATGTCAGTAACGCCCCGGTGGTGACCGGCGTTAATCTTGCCTGTGACGCCGGAGGCCCGTCCGTACCGGTCAAATTGCAGCCGGCGCCGAATGGACCCTTGTTTTTGTCATTCGATCCGGCGACGGTGGGTCAGGCCGGCTGCAGAGTGATGGCATCGCTTCTGACCGCGCATTCGGGCGATTCGGCGCCGGTGAAGCTCGGCGTCATTATTCGCCTGCCAAAGATTGAGTCATTCCAGCTTACGGGCGACAAGGCGGAGGGCAATGCATTTTACGGTGCGTTGAAGGGTCAGGATCTGGAAGGAATCGAGAAGGTCGGGTGGGATGCGAATACGGGAACGCCCGTGGAGGCGATCCCAGCGCCTGTCGCCGGAGGCGGGAGCGAGCAGATCCTCCGAGTTGCCGTTCCGTGGCCGGCTCCGGCGCCGCATGCGCCGCTCTACATCTGGTTGCGGGGCGAACAAAGCGGGCGGGCGACCACCGTCCGGTGGTAGGCGCGGGTAAAGCCGGTTGCCAGTTCAGAATACTTTCATCCCAGTCATGCCGCGAGCGCGGGGTCATGCGGGCTGTTGATGCCGATCTCGATGCGGGGCGCGTTCAACAGCGTATTGTGAATCAGGCATTTTTTGACGGCGTTCAGGACGGCATCCGTGTGCCGCGCGTCCATAGGGGCCGTCGTCACCTCAATGCGAAACGAAGCGAGACGGGCCGGGTTGGAGGCTTTTTCAGCTGTCACACGCGCTGTGAGGCCTTCGCACGAAAGTCCGCGGCTGCGCAGATACTCAGCCGCATAGTAACCGGCGCAGGTGGCCAGCGCCGCGAGGAGGAATTCCGGCGGCGTCATGCCCGTATCGGTCCCCCCGTTGCCCGTCGGCTGATCGCATATTGCGCGATGCCCACGGGCGTCCACTTGGAATCTCACCCCACCGAGATGACGCGCGTCGACCTGGATCATAACAACTCTCTTGGTTGACCAAGGCACGTTTTCGTCCATTCGCACCTTGGGAAACAAACCACTTCGCCGATCCGCACCTGCGGGAAACGGCGCAGTTGTGCGTCGCGGCGGTACTAGCGCAACTGACCAATGGTGTATTGCAGGGCCTGATACTGGCTCTGGTAATCGTAGCGGGCACTGAGATTTTCGATCTCCGCCTGGGTCTCATTCAGCTGCGCCTGCGACAGCTCGACGATCGAGGCGAGACCGAGGTTATAGCGTCCCTGCGCGAGATTCACGGCCATATTGGCCTGCTGTACCAGCTGCGCGGTCACGTCGATGCGCCGGTATGCGGTAGAGGCATTCGCCCAGGCGAGGCGCACATCGCGCGCGAGGCGCAGCTGTTCATCGCGCAGTTTTTGATCGGCTTCCCTGGCGCGATCGAGAGCGGCTTCGTGCCGCGCGGTAAACAGATGGCCGTTGAAGATGGGGATAGAAACGTTCACCGCCCCCGCGGCATATTCCGAGGGAATTGCCTGCGAAGTCAGCTGGTCGATATACGGGATGTAGCCCGCCACGCCGAACGCGTTGATGGTGGGGCGCTTCAGATCGTTTTCGGCTTCAGCGAACTTGTATGCGGCATCGCGGGAGAGCCGCAGGCTGGCGAACTCGGGCCGGTTGGCGATGGCCTGCGCGATCAGATCGTCGGGATTGCCCGGCGGGTTGGGAGGAAGCGGCTCTTCCTGCACCTGATAATTCACCACCTGCGCCGCCCCAAGGGCCCGGGCCAGTTCCGCATACGCTTCCTCGAGACTGTTCTGCGACTGAATAAGCAGCAGGTTTGCCTGCGAGAGGTTCACATCGGCAAAGCTGACGTCGAGCTGCGAGCGCAGTTGATTCTGCGCCAGCTGTGTCACCTGATTGAGCACGGTCTGACGCGTGGCGATGGTTTCGTTGGCGGTCCTGATCAGGGCCTGCGCGTGGAGAACGTCGAAGTAGGCGCGGTTCACCTGCAACAGAACGTCATAGCGGGTGGCCTGCACATTCTGCGCTCCGGCCTGCGCTTCCAGACGGGACGACGCCACCAGATTCCTCGTTCGCCCCATATCGGTGACGAGCTGCGTGAAATTGAACCCGGCGCCGAAGCGATCGAATAATCGTGAATCGGTGATGTAGCCGGCGCCGATCCGCGCCCCTGTGTTTGCACCGGAGCCGGTCACATCGGCGTTTACCGTGGGGAAATAAGCGGACCGCGCTTCCTCAACCTGTCGATTGCTGTATGCGGCTTCATTCTGCGCTGCCTGCACCTGCGGATGGTTGCGCAGCGCCATCGTCTCCGCCTGCTGCAGCGTCAAGGTGGGAAGGGCGGTTGCAGGTTGCTGCGCCAGCGCCCGTCCCGCGCCAAACATGGCCACCGCGAAAACGACCGCGAAAACCAACCTATACGGCGCTGGGTTTCTTTTTTCCATATACAAGCAGATAAGCGGCCGGCACGATGAAGATCGTAAACAGGACCGACGACGTGAGCCCACCGATAATGGCGCGCGCCATGGGTGTGTACTGTTCGCCTCCGGTACCGAGTTTCAGCGCCATGGGGGCGAGCCCGATGATGGTCGCGAGCGTCGTCATCAGAATGGGCCGCAGGCGCACGCGGCAGGCGGTAATTACGGCGTCGGCCACGGGCATTCCCTGCGCCTCGAGTTTGTGGGCGAAGTCGACGATCAGAATGCTGTTGGAATCCGCAATGCCAATCAGCATCAGGACGCCCACCAGAGACATCACGTTCAGGGTGGTGTGTGTCAGCGGCAGAATTACGAGCACGCCGATGAATCCCATCGGGATGGCGAGCATGATCAGGAACGGATCCACCCAGGAACGGAACTGGGCGACGAGGATCAGGAACAAGAGGATGAAGGAGAGGCCGAAGCCGATACCGAAGCTCTTGAAAGATTGATCCATGCCGTTGACCATGCCGCGCAGAGTCACACGGATGTTGGATGGCAGGTTGGCGTCCGCGATGGACCGGCGAATGGCGGCGGTCAGTTTACTCAGATCCTCGCCGACCGGCGTGACGTACACATCGGCCACGCGCTGGATCTTGTAGTGATCGATCTCGGTCGGCGACTGCAGGTTCACCAGTTTGACCACGGAATCGAGGGTAGTCGGCTGTTTCAGGTTGGGAGCGCGCAGCGGAATTTCCTTCAGATCGACCAGATTGTGGATGGCGCCCTTGCCGTGTTCGGCGTACTGGACGGATAGAAAATAATCGTTGCCAGTGTTGTAATCGACCCAATAGTTGGGCGCGATCATGATGTTCGAGTTCAGCGCGGTGATGACGTTGTCGACGACGTCTTTTTGAGTCAGCCCCAATTCGGCGGCGTGAACACGGTCGACGTCCAGGCGCACGGAGGGATAGTTCATGTCCTGCGGAATGTAGATCTGACCTACGCCAGGCAGGCGGCGGATGCGTTGGGCGAGAGCCTGGGCGGTGTTGTAGGTGAGATTGAGATCGCGCGTGTTGACCTGCACGTCGATGGGGGCGGGCATGCCGGAGTTGAGAATCGCATCCACCATGGATCCGCTCTGGAAAAAGGCGCGGATGTCGGGGAACTCGGTAGCCAGCCGGCTGCGGACGCGGTCCATGTATTCGAGACTGCCGACACTGTGCCCGGCGTTGAGCGCGACCTGGATGGTGGCGGTGTATTGTCCCTGGTTGGTGGTGTAGAGCGAAGAAATATCGTTGACCACGCCGATGTTCGACAGCACCATTTTGAGATCCTTGGGCGCGACCACCTTGCGGATCATACTCTCGATGCGCGCGACGTATTCGTTGGTGACTTCGATCCGTGTGCCCGTCGGCGCCTTGATGTTCATGGTGAACTGTCCGGCATCGGTTTGTGGAAAGAAGGCGCGGCCCACGAAGGGATAGATTCCGAGGCTGGCCACGAAGAGGATGCCGATCGCGGCTACGGTGAGCCCTGGATACCTGAGAGCGCCGCGCACCGCGCGCTCGTAAACGTCGAGGACGCGATTGAAGCCGTGGTTGAAAGCACGGTTGAAGCGTCCACCCCATGAGCGGTCTTCTCTCTCGTCGTCGACATAGTCTCCACTTCCGTGACCTCCCTCTTCCGGAGTAGCGTGACCGGGAACGGCTTTGAGGAAACGCGCGCAGAAGAGCGGAATCACCGTCATCGCCACCACATAAGAAGCCAGCATGGCCAGAACGAACGAAAGGGCGAGTGCCGAAAACAGGAATTTGCTCACACCGAACAGCAGGGTGACGGGGAAGAAATCCACCACGTCGACGAGGGTCGCGGCGAGCACGGCCAGGTTCACTTCGGATCCGCCTTGTTCCGCGGCGACGGCCGGAGGCGATCCCATTTCCAGATGCCGGTAAATATTTTCGAGCGAGATCACGGAGTTGTCGATCACGCGCGAGAAGGCCAGCGCGAGGCCCGCCAGGATCATGGTGTTGATAGTGGTTCCCAGCAGGAAAAGAATCACGAACGCGGCCATGGCGGAGATAGGAATCGAGAGAAGCACCGCGCCGGTGGCCCTTGCGCTGCCGAGGAAAACCAGGATGATGACGGCGATCAGCGCCAGTCCGGTGGCGCCCTCGTGGAGCACCGTATTGATTGCTTCCTTAACGAAAACCGACTGGTCGAAAACGATGCTCGTGACGAGTTGTTTGGGAAGGTCGAACAGATGCGCGGTCAGATCGCGGACGTCGTTGACGACCTGGATGGTATTGCTGTCGCCGCCCGACTTCATGATGGGAATGTAAGCGGATTTCTGGCCGTCGATGCGGACGATGTTGTATTGAAGCTGGCTGGCGTCTTTGGCCTCGCCCACGTCTCCCACCGAAACCCAGCTTGTTCCTACGGTCTTGAGCGGAACGCTGTTGAGATCGGCGACATTCTTCACCAAACTGTTGGAGTAAACGTAGAAATCGGTGGGTCCAATCTTGACGTCGCCGGCGGGAAGAATGAGGTTGCTGTCGTTGAGCGAATTCACGACGTCCATAACGCTCAACTGACGGGAGAGCAACTTGAAGGGATCGACGTAAACCATCGCCTGGCGGTATTTACCGCCGAATACCGCGGGAATCTCCGCGCCGTTGACGATGGCGATCTGATTTCGTATCTGGAACTGCGCGAGGTCGTGAAGCTGGGTTTCGCTGAGGCCCTCGCCTTTAACGGTAACCAGCGTGACGGGAAGACTGGAGGCGTCGAACTTCAGCACCAGCGGTGGCAGAGTTCCGGGCGGCAGGCGCTTGAGATCGGCAAGGGCCAGATTGGAGAGCTGGGTTACGTCCGCATCCGCGCTGGTGCCGGGTTGGAAGTACGCCTTGATGATGCTCACGCCCAGCAGGGAGCGGGACTCCATGTGTTCCAGTCCGCTGGCCTGGGTGAACCAGCGCTCCAGAGGATTGGTGATATCGGTTTCAATATCGACCGGCGGCATGCCGTTGTAAAACGTCGCGACGACGACGACTGGAATATCGATCGACGGAAAAAGATCTACCGGCATGCGAACAATGCTGGTGATGCCGATGACTACCAAGGCAAGACACAACACCACGATGAAGTAGGGATTGCGAATGGAGAAGCCGGGCATAGGAGCTTACTGATCCTGCCCTGGAGCTTGCAGAAGCTGAACTACGGTTGGATGCACCGGCTGACCCGCCTTCAGACTGCTGCGATCGCTGACCACCACCATCTCACCCGCACGCAAGCCTGAAAGCACTTCCGCGTATTTATCTGTCTGGATGCCCAGATTTACGTTGCGTACTTCAATGGTTCCGGCGGGAGACACGACATCCGCGGTCGTTGCCTTGTCGGCAGTCTGGCTGACCGCCTGCAGCGGCACGGCAATAGCGTCATCTTTGCGATCGAGCGCCAGCGTGGCCTCGGCGTAGAGACCCTCAACCAGGCTATGGTCCGTGTTGTAGATATCGACTTCGGTATGCATGGTGCGCGTGTCTTCCTTAACATCGACGGAGAAACGAGCGACCTTTCCTGTGTATTTCCGGCCGAGCGCGGGGACGTTTACGTCAACAGAATCGCCGATCCTGATGAAGCGGACATAGGATTCCGGAACGGGGATCACCAGGCGGAACCGGTCATCCTGGGACAGCCGCGCCAGTGGCAACACGTTTGAGGTCGAACTGGTGCCGGCCTGGACTAAGGTGCCGAGATTCGCGTAGCGCTGCGTCACCGTGCCGGCGAAGGGCGCGGTGATCCTCGAGTAATCGAAGAGAACCTGATCATGTTGACGCCTGGCTTTCGCCGCCATCAGTTGGCTTTGCGTCGCGGAAAGATTCGACTGCGCCGATTCGACCTGGGCTTCAGCCGCGAGTTCCTTACCCTTCGCGTCATCGACTTCCTGCTGGGCTACGAGACCGGGCTGCTGCTTCGCCACGGTACTCAGCCGGTCGGCCTCGAGCTGGAGCACCTTGTGCTGCGCCTGGTAGCGACTGAGCTCATGCTCGGCGTGCGTGATCATGTCGGCGGCGCTTTGGATGGCGGCGTCGTCCTGTTGCAGTTGCTGCTCGAGTTCGGGGATTTCCAGCACCGCCATGAGCTGGCCCGCTTTGACGCGCGTTCCGTAATCCACCAGAAGCTGCTTCACATAGCCGGATTCCTTGGCATAGACGTCGATCTCCTGGAAAGGCACCAGCTCTGACGAGATCGTCAGGGTGCGAGACAGGGGCATGGATTTGACGGGAGTGACGCCGACCTCGACCGTCGTGGTTTTCCCCGCATCGGCGTGCACGTTAACTTGATTGCTGCCGCACGCAGCCAACCCAATCGTCAGGCCAACCGCCAGGACCGCAAGGGCGCATCTCCAGGGATTCATGCGGACAAAGCTCTCCGGGGCTATGGGCAACCTCGCAACTCTCCTGCCATTCAATCTATGTTTCTGCGCGCAAACGTTCTATCCCTGACAGTTGGTATATTCCGGTAAAAAACTCAGGTAGGGGGGCGGATTTGTTCAGTCGACGTGCATAGATGAAGAATTCCGCAGTAGTCTGGAATTGGATCTATGCCGAATGCAGGCGCCGAACGGCGCTTTCGGAATGCTCGATTTGCCCTGATCGCCGGATTTGGGAGCTTGCTCCTGATCATGGCGCTGAGCGGCGGAGATGCGCTGCTGGTGCTGCGGCAGGTGCGGCGGGAGGGCGACGCGATCCGGCGCCAGTTTCTGTTTCGCAATCACACGCTGAATGAACTGCGATCCGAGCTCTATCTCTCAGGAACTTACGTGCGCGATTATCTGCTGGAACCGGAACCGGCGCACGCTAACGCATTTCGGACCAGCCTCGAAGACGTGCGGCGCAGGATGCAGTCGGCGCTCGATGCGTATGGCCGGCAACTCAACGCGGAAGAGCGGCCTCCCTACGCGGCGCTGACGACGGAATTATCGCGCTACTGGGACGTGCTGGGGCCGAGTCTGAACTGGAGCGCGGAGGAGCGGCGCACGCGCGGATACACGTTTCTGCGGGATGACGTATTTCCCCGGCGCGCCGCCATGCTCGATATCGCAGGCCATATCGGCGATCTCAACGAGCGGCAGATGAATGCCGGCAATCAACGGGTGGAGGATCTGCTCGTGCAGTTTCAGACGCGGTTGAGTCTGACGCTGATCGCCGCGCTGGGGATTGGGCTCGGCCTGGCGATTTTCAGTACTCGCCACATCCTGCGCATCGAGAAGAACGCGCAGCTCCGGTACGACGAGACGGCGGAAGCGCGCCGCCAACTGACCAATCTTTCAGCCAAACTCGTGCAGGCACAGGAAGCGGAGCGGCGGGCGCTGTCGATAGAACTGCATGACGAAGTCGGCCAGTCATTATCGGCGGTGCTCGTCGAATTGAAGAATCTCTCGATCCGGCTGGATGCCCAGGCGCCCGCGGCATCGAGAAACAATATCGAATCCATCAAAGGCCTGGTGGAAGGGACGGTGCGCGTGGTACGTAATATGGCATTGCTGCTGCGCCCTTCCATGCTGGACGATCTGGGCCTGATTCCAGCCTTGCGCTGGCAGGCGAGAGAGATGTCGAAACGCACGTCGATGGACGTCGGCGTGGCGACCGAACTGACCGGCGACGATCTTCCCGAGGGATACAAAACCTGTCTCTACCGAGTGGTTCAGGAAGCGCTGCACAACTGCGAACGGCACTCGCATGCCACGACGGTGCGAATCCGCGTTCATCGTCAGAATGGCCGGCTGATTCTGAGCATTCAGGACGATGGCGTTGGTTTCGATGTCCGGCAGGTGAAGGGTCTGGGATTGCTCGGCATGGAGGAGAGAGTCGCGCGTCTGGGCGGGACATTCGGGATCGATTCAGAGATCGGCGGCGGTACGATGCTCACAATCGAGTTGCCTGTGACAGGCCAAAATGAAGAAGAATGGACAGGCGGAAGCGCCTGTTCCACATTAACGTGAAACCACTACGAATCCTGTTGGCCGACGATCACGTGGTGATGCGACGGGGACTGCGTTTGCTGCTCGAGACGCAGGCCGGTTTCAGCGTGGTCGCGGAGGCTTCCGACGGACACGAAGCCGTGGAGAAAGCGCAGGCGGCAGCGCCGGAGGTGGTGGTGCTCGACATCGCCATGCCGAAGCTGAATGGCGTGGAGGCGGCTCAGCGCATCCATGAAATACTTCCCGATGCCGCTATTCTGATCCTCAGCATGCATGCCGATGAAGCCTACGTGCTGCGCGCTCTGCGAGCGGGCGCCAGAGGCTATCTGCTGAAAGATTCGGCGGAAGGCGATCTGATCGAAGCCATCCGTGCGGTCAGCGCCAGGAAGACATTCTTCAGCCCGGAAATCAGCCGCATGCTGGCGGAGGACTATGTGCGCGAAATCCGCACGCATGGATTTGTCGACAGCTATGAGTTGCTCACCGCGCGGGAGAAGGAGATTCTGCAGTTATTGGCGCAGGGGAGGTCGAATAAAGAAATTGCCGCGCTGTGGAATCTGAGCCCCTATACCGTCGAGACGCACCGGCGCAATCTGCATGAAAAACTCAATCTGCGCAACTTCGCGGATCTGGTGCTTTACGCCGTGCGCAAGGGAATCATTTCCTGAAGGCGGGCAGGCCTACGTGGCCGCGGGAAGTATTTTTCCAGTATGAGAGCGCGAGCTTGATGGAGCGCGAGGCGTCCGCATCGCGCAGCGGCGTGGCGAGAACATCGTAACCGCCTCTGGCCACGATTTCCTTCCAAAGGTAATCGTCCGCTACCGGAGACGTGAGGATGACGCATGGACGGGGCACTGCCAACGCGAGGATGCGTACTGCGTCCGGCCACTCGATACCGGGAACATCGCGGGCACAGAGCACCACGGGCGATTGCAGGCGATTGGCCGCATACCAGGCTTCGCCGCAGGTGTCGGCAAAGTGGACGTCCAGATGGTCTCTCTTGCCGATGGCTGTGAGCAGGCTGCGATCGTGCTGGTCCTGGATGAGAGCCACGATTGGCATTGGCGCCGCGGCGCCGCCCGGCTTTCGGCTGATTTTTTTGAAGAACGACTCGATGGTGTTCCAGATTGGGGGCATACGATCTGAGCCGTCAAATCCGAGCTTAGCCACGGACAACCGGACGGGAAATACCAGGGAATTGGTAGAGACGGAATCAAAATACAGGTAGAGAAGCGGCAGGCTTACTTCGGGGCCTGGATGGCGAATTCGCGGAGGTAAGCGCGGAGTTCGTCGCGTACGCGCCGGAAGACTACGAGGCGATCAACCTCGGAACCTGTAACGGCCGCCGGGTCGTCAAAGCTGCGGTGCAGCCTGGTGGCCGCTCCGAAGAAGACGGGACAGGATTCGCGCGCGCTGTCGCATACGGTGATCACGTAGTCGAACTTTTCTCCGTCGAATTGGGCGACGGACTTCGAGCGGTGGCTGGAGATATCGATCCCCAGTTCGGCCATTACGGCAATCGCTTCGGGCCTTACCGAGCTTGGCCTGGTTCCAGCGCTCGCTGCTTCGAAGAGATCGCCTGCATCGTGCCGGAGCAATCCTTCCGCCATTTGGCTGCGGGCGGAATTTCCGGTGCAGAGAATCAGTACGCGCTTCTTATCGTTCATAGGTTGGCTCGATTTGGGTTGGCGCGATTCAGCGAAACATCAGCGTTGCCGCGCCCGCGTCGGCCCGTTGCGCAGGGCAAGCTGGGCGCCGCGAATATTTCCTGCCGCGATGGCGCTGCCCGCCTCCCGATTCACACGCATCGGCGCGGCAAACGTCATATGAACGATACCGTTCCTCTCGTAGCGCCGCCGCCAATGCCAAGGCTGCCAGAAGGGACTTTCTTCATCGGCTCCATATTCACACAACCGGCAGGGCGATGGCATGGTTGGGCCGGAATTTACTTCGAGGAAACAACCAGTCCGTGATCGCCGTTCCCTTCCACACAGACACGTTCATAAGCTTCGATGATCGGTTCGTCGCCGGCGTGTTTGGCGGGAAACGTCAGGTTGTTCCAGTCATCGGCCGGAGTCTTGTCGGTGATGCGGCGGTTCGGGATGGTGATGGTGAATGGCCGGGTCAGCACGGTCGGATCGGTATAGGTTGCGTCGTAGGTAAACCTGTCGCCATTGGGATCGAAGGTGAAGCGCTCCACAATGGTGGCGTTCTCGCTGACGAACTCTCCGGTCCGCCCCAGCCGCGCCTTGGAGTTGTTGTTAGTGGTATCAACTACGAGCGAATTGCCCTCCCAGTGACCGCGGGAATCGCCGTTCCACAGCTTGAGGTTCGAGGGAAGGTGCGGCTTGCCGTCAAGGTGGATCACGCGGTTGCCAGAGTCGAAGAGGAAAACCACATACCCCGGATATTGGCGGATCTCATAGCCATGCCACATGAACGATTTAGTGGGGCCGCCGGGAGCACACCGCGCGAACGGTTCGACGTACTCGGGCCGGATCGGATTATTGAGGAACTTAAGGAACTCCTGCTGTTTGGCGCGCGCCGAGGGCTGGAGCGGGATCTGGCCGTCGGGCGGATCGCTGATGCGGCTGGGCGCACGTTGACTGCGGGGCCTGAGCTGCCGGGCGTTCTGGCGAGCAGCCTGCGGGGCTTCGTCATCCGCGCCGAGAGGTCCCTGCGGATCCGTCAGATTGTTGTGATTGCCGATGGTGTTGGACCAGTGGCCGGACACATCGGGCTGTCCGTCGGGAAGACGCGGCCCGGTCCACTCACCCTTCGGCGTGGGCACAAACGAGGTCTCGCGCCATCCTCGCATGCCCTGCGCGGAGGCTGTGACCGAAGCGATGACCAGGGCGCCCAGGAGGAACAGCGGACGCGTGTAACGGCGGATTAGCCGGCAATTTCTCATAACTCATTTCTCCTGTTTCGCAGACGGCACGGGATAGTATTCGTCGAAATCCTGCGTCGCGCAATAGTTCTCGATGATCTGAACGTTTGGCTCCAGGCGCCGATAGAGCAGCACTTCGAGCGTCCACGGCCTGGTATAGACCTTGGGGTCCTCGAAGGTAGCCCGATAGCGAATGGTGTTGCGATCGAGGTAGCTCCAGCGTTCCACCAGATGGAGTTCGTCGCTGTTGAAGTCGCCCACGCGGTCGAGCCAGGTTTCTCCGTTGAAATCGGTCACGTCGACCACCAGGGTGTCGCCGTCCCAGTGACCGCGGGAATCGCCCAGCCAGAAATCGATGTGGCCATCCGGGTGTTCGGTGCCGTTGGTGTTGATGGTGCGCACGGGGTGGCCAAATTCAAAGAGAAGAGTCAGGTCGCGCGGCCGCTGGAAAATCTGGAACGGTTCATTGCCGTAGATGCCGCGCGGCGTCCCCAGCGTGAAGCACTTGTGCCGCGGATCGGCGGTGGCGCGCGCGGCGAAGTTTTTCGCGCGCTGGGCCAGCGCCGAGGGCTGATAAGGGATCTGGTCCCCCTCGACCACGCCGGCGCCGGGTGGCTCGTCTTTCGTCGCAAGGTGCGGCTCGAGGCCATAGTCGGCGCCGCTCAGCGATTGCCAGATCCCGGAGAAGTCCGGCTTGCCGTCGGCGCCGCGTGGAATGCCCGTTGCCGCAGGAGGCGTTGGGGTCGCTCCCGATGCGTTTCCCACCCACAGTGCGAGCCCCAGGGCGGCGAGCAAAGCCAGATTGAGCGTACTCATTTTTCCGCTCCCGCGGCCTCCGGGTTCGACGAACCGGTGTATAGATTCCTTCCATCCGGCAGCGTCACGCTGGAGCCATTGACGGTGGGCAAGCCGCTCTTGGCGCGATAGCCTTTGACGGTGACCTGGACTCCGATGGGCAGGTCGGTCTTGCGCAGTCCACGCCGCAACAGCGCGTTCGGCGAGCCGAATTCGATCGCCCAGCTGGTTACCTTTCCGTCGTCACCCTTAACGTCGATGTAGATCCAGCCGTGCGGATTGGTCCACTCCACTTTGGTGAGAGTTCCTTTCAGCGTGATGGGCTGATTGATGTCGTATTCCGCCGCAAACGAGTGATGCGCGAGTGCGGGGAGCGCCGCCAGGAGCATGCCTGCCAGGGCGATCTTCAGTAGTCGCATACGCATCCTCTGTTACTTCTTCGCGCTCGCGTTTGGGTTGGGCGGCGGCGGCGGCACAATCTTCGTCAGAGTGCCGCCCTGCGCTTCGTAGTCTTCGGCGCCCGCCGCACCCGCCACCTTGAACCCGGCCCTGGTCAGGATGTCCGCCGCGCGGCCGCCGCGAGCCGCATGGTTGGAAAGAGCGATGATGGTGCGGTCGCGCGGAATCCACGCCAGGCTCTTTTCCAGATCGCCGATCTGAATGCTCAGATATACGGGAAATCCGCCGATGTCTTTTACTTCGTCCGGCCGGCGCACATCGATGATCAGCACCTGGTCGGGTTTGGTCAGCAAGTTGTCGATTTCGGCGCGCGTCAAAACTTTGGCCTGCGACGCGGGTCCTTTCTTGCTCTGCTGGCCGTGAGCGCCCGACTGGCCAAAGGCGATTGCTGCGGCAAGCAGCGTCATCAAAATCAGTTTCTTCATAAGTTTTTCCTCTTTCTTTCGAATTGATTTAGAAAAGTACTTTCAGGCCGAGCTGGTTATCGCGCGCCGATCCCGCCGACGTGATCTGGCCGAACAGCGCGTTTCCCAGCACAGTATTGGGAGCGCCCAGAGCCGGAGTGTTGGTGGCGTTGAACGACTCCACGCGAATCTGCGCACTGATTCGTTCCGTGATGCGGAACGACTTGTGCAGCGCCAGATCGAGATTCACCAACCCCGGCGCGCGAATGATATTGCGGCCCGCGTTGCCATAGGTATACGGGGCGTTGGCCACGAAGGCCGCGGTGTTGAACCATTCGGCGACGGTGGGTTCGGCGAGCTGCAACTTTCCCACCACGTTGGGGCGGTCGACGCCGCTTCCGGTGTTCGATGGATTGCCGTTGACGGTGATATTGAGTGGCAATCCCGTACTTACCGTCACGATGGGCGCAAAGCTCCAGCCTCCGAGAACGGCGTTGGTTACGGGATTCCAGCCGGAGCCGAATTCGCGGCCACGGCCAAACGGCAACTGGTAAACCGCGCTGCCCGTAAAGTGTTGCCGCATATCCTGGCTGGAGACTGCTTTGTCGGCCAACCAGTCCAGCTGATTCTGCACGCCGGAGGTGTCGCCCAGGGCGAGCGTCTTCGAGTAAGCGTAAGACGCGATGAAGGTGAGGCCATTCGAGTAGCGCTTCTCGATCTTGGTTTGAAGTGCGTTGTACGCGCTCCAGCCGTCCTTTTGGATGCGCACCACACTGCCCAGCGTGATGGTGTCGCCGGTGCCCGGCACCAGCGTGCTGGTGTAGAGCCGGTTGGCGTTGATGTTACCCGGTTCGGGCGGCGCCGGATTACCATCGATCTGCCGCCACATATGGTCCAGCTTGTTGCCGTAGTAGCCGGCTTCGAGCAGAATGCCGCCGGGCAGTTGGCGCTGGATATTGAAGTTCCATTGGTAGTCCGTGGGCGTGACGCCTTTGCGGTCGTAGGAAATCAACTGCACGTTGGAGGCGTTGGCGAGGCTTAGCGCATTGGCGGCAAACCCGTTGCTCAGGATCAGGGTCGGCGGCAGCGCTTTGTTGGTGGTGAAACCGGTGCGAATGTTGTTGGGCGGATTGATTTCCATCGACTGCATGCCGCCCTCTGTGATCAGGTTGGAATAAAAAGTCCCGGCGCCCGCACGAATGACCGTCTTGCTGTCCAGGCTGTATGCCACCCCGACGCGCGGCGCGAACTGCTTGTAGTCCACATTCTGCAGCGCACGTGCGGCGATGCCTCCGCCGGGCAGAGCGGGCACCAGAACCGGATGGCCCGGATTGGAATCCAGATCGAAGTTGGAAATGGTGTTGTTCTTCTGCACGGCGGGCGGGTCGAGTTCATAGCGCAGCCCGAGGTTCAGTGTGAGGCGCGAACTGACCTTCCAGTCGTCCTGCACGAAGAAATCCGTCCACGCCGAGCGCAGGGCGAGATACGAATAGTTCGACAGGCTGCTCGCATAGGCCGCGCCGATCAGAAAATCCGCCAGGGCATTTTTGGTGTATTGACCGTCAAAGTCGAAAACGCCGCTGGTGAGCTGGGAGCTCAGGAAGTTGGTCTGCAGCCAGTAAGCCTGTATGCCGAATTTCAGATTGTGCTGTCCCTTCGACCAGGTGACGTCGCCCGAGAGCTGGCGGTCCTGCGAAGCGTCGGCGTTGGGCACGTTGGTCACACCCAGGCTGGGATAGCCGGTAATCACGACGTTGGAAAATCCGGGATTGGCATCGAGGACACCCGGAATGCCAATGCCGGTTAACGACTGGCTGGGGAAGTAATTCGTCCACGCCAGATCGTTCCAGCCCGCGCGAACGGAGCTCACCACGCTGGGCGACCATACCCAGTTATGCCCCACCACAAAGCTCTTGCTGTTGGTGGCTTGCGCGCCGCCGCCCGAATAGTATTGGCCGTTATCGGGCGGCAGAGGCGACGAGACGACGTTGTCCGCCACCTGCTCGCTGTAGCGGAAGAAGAGATTCTGCCGGTCGCTGACGATTTGATCGATGCGCAGATCGTAGCGGTGCGTATCCTGGTTCGAAGGGCTCTGGTAGTTGTAATTGCTGGTGGCCGCCGCGGTCTGGGGCGAGGGAAGAAAACTCAGGATCTTCTGCGAAACCGGATCGAAGCGGGTCAGCGGGATTTGATTTCCGGGGAAGGGACTGCCGGTGAGCGGATCGATAATCGTGCTCGAAAACTGGCCGGCTCTCTGCGCCGCGGTGGGCAAAGTGCTGAGCGTGGTGGTGGATTGTCGAATGTAAGCGGCTTCGAAGTCGCCGAAAATGAAAGTCCTGTTGCGAATGGCCGGACCACCCGCGGAGGCTCCGAACTGATTGCGTTTGTACGGGGGTTTATAGGTGGCGAACAGGTTTTTGGCATCCACCACGTCGTTGCGGATGAACTCAAACGCGCTGCCGTGGAGTTGGTTTGAGCCGGATTTAATCGCCACGCTGACCACGCCCGAGGATGAACGGCCATATTCCGCCGAATATCCGTTGGTAACCACCTTAAACTCCTGAACGGCGTCAACCGATGGCTTTACTACTTCTTTCTGACCTGAATGGCCGGTCGAAATCTGCTGATTGTTGTTGTCCTGTCCGTCCAGCAGAAATGCGACCTGCGTACCGGCCTGGCCTCCGATGCTCACGCCCTGCGACGAGGGGGTCGTGCCGGAAGACAGATTCGCCAATTGCAGATAATCGCGCCCATTCAGAGGCAGATCTTCAATCTGTTTGTTGTTAATCACATCGCCGACGGTGGAATCGGAGGCCTGCAGCAGCGGCGCTTCGGCTTCGACGTTCACGGACTCGGTCCTTTGCCCGATTTCCAGCACGACATCCAGGCGGCGCACATCGCCGATCTCCAGTTCGACTCCGCGCTGGCTGAAATGCTTAAAGCCCTCGGCTTCGACACTGACAACGTACTCGCCGATTCTCAGCGAGGGTGTGCGGTATTGGCCGCGTTCGTCCGTCCGCAGTTCCGTTGAGGCGTTGGTGGATATATGCGTCAGCCTCACTATCGCGCCCGAAACGGCAGCGCGCGATGAATCGAATACCGTTCCGACGACAATGGCGTTATCGGCCTGCTGGGCGATGGCATGGGAAACGCCGTTCAGGGCCAGTGCGGCCAGAAAAAAAATTCGAATTGCTCTCGAAGACATTCTTCCCCTTGTTTTGAAACGTGGTTACAGAAGCGCGCGGGACCCGAAGCCTCGCGCGGCAAAGTTCAAATGTGTGTTGAAAAGGAATTAAGCGGCTGCGGTCAGCAACAACAACTCCGCCGGCCGCCCGACGTTGGGGGATGGTGAAGTGTGGGCACGGTAAAGTTCTTCATTGTGACCTGACCATAAATATCTACTAACTAGATAGACAATATATTTTATCGTTCAGAATGTCAAGAAAAAAAATTAGCATGCCTAACTACCGCTTTATCAGTCGGAAACGGAGGGTGTAGGCCGTATACAGTTTTTCTATCTTAACGGTTCCGTATTCCTGAAGAACAACAGTCCATTAGATTAAGGTGTTTCTTAAACCACGTTAAACAGCAGCTTGAATCCGTAATCCATGTGGAGTTGCTGATGGCAGTGGAAGAGCGTGAGACCTTCCATGGCGGGCGTTACGTCGACCTCGATCTTCATGAAGCCCTTCACGAGCACCACATCCTTCATGACGCCGGCCGTGGGCTTGCCATTCACGCTCGTCAGCTCGAAGTTGTTGCGGTGGAGGTGGACGGGATGGGCGTCGTCGGTCTGGTTATCGAACACCAGGCGGTAGCGCCGGCCTTTGTGCAGCACGCGCGGATCGGCTTTTTCATCGAAAGCGGCGCCGTTGATGGTCCAGCGATTGAAGCCGCCGGTCCCACCATTGATCTTGCCGAAGACCAGGGGGATGGTTTCGTCGGGTGAAGGAACGGCGCGGGCCTGGCCGAATTGCGTATAGTCCCACGGCTTTTTGGGCGGCTTGATCCAGCGCGGCGAGCCGGTCTTGCCCGAGTATTCGACGACGATCCCCATGCCGTTCTTGCGGTCGTCGTCCATTGGGGTGCCCAGAATCCATACGCCAGGGTTTTTCATTTCCACGATGGCGGAAATGCGTTCGGCCGTTCCGAGTTCGAGCACGTCGACCGGCTTCGGCTGGGGCACCGGGTTACCGTCGAGCGCGATTACCTGAAACTGGTGACCCGGCAAAGCAAGTTGAATGTTCTCCGTGGCGCTGGCATTCAGGATGTGGAAGAGAACGCGCTGGCCTTCCTTAACTCGGATGGGCTCGCCATAGCCCAGAGATTTGCCGTTGATGGTGAATCGCTGATAACCGATTTCCCAGCCGTTGGGTTTGGCCTGCTTCTGCTGGGATTCTTTCTTTTTGCGCTCGAACTCCGCGTCGCCCTCTTCTTCCATCTCCTCGGCGCCGAAGAAGGGCTCGAATTCATGGGTGGCGAGGAAGATTTCCTGGTCGTACCGGCCCGGATTGTCTTTCGGCTCGATGTATACAAACGCAAACTGGCCCGTGTAGGGACCGCGGTTGGTATCGGACATCGCCATGACATGTGAATGCACGAAGCGCGCTCCGGCCGGCTGCGGGGTGAACCGATAGCGCAAATGGCCATGGGCGGGTACGTCGAGGCTTTTCTCCTCAGACGCACCGTCCACCGATGCCGGGACAATCTGGCCATGCCAGTGGACGAATTCCGGGGTGTCGGTGTCGTTGAATAAATCGACGGTAACGGGGACGCCCTCGCGGAGGCGGACGATGGGTCCGGGCACGGTTCCGTTGTATGCGATTGTGCTGATGGTGTGCTCTTTGGCGACATCGGCCAGCACAGGCCCAATGCGCAGCGTGACGTCGGCGGGACCTGCCGGGGCGGGGGCTTGTCCAACTCCTTCCTTTGGTGCGGCTGTGCGCCCGCATGCTCCCAATACGAGGCCGGACGCGGCTGCCACATCGGCCAGGAAGTTTCGTCGCGTTTTCATGGAACTCTCCTTGACAAGTTCTATCGCTTGTTCGTATGCTAACACTTCTTTCGCTATCGAATGTCGAAATCTAAACCAGATCACGAAGCCGCTCTGGCGGACCGCGATTTGTACTCCGGCCTGATCCGGCTGCATGTGCTGCACCATGCCGTGGAAGGCCCCATCTTCGGCCTGGGGATGATCGAGGAATTGGGCAGGCACGGCTATCGTATCAGCGCGGGCAGTCTGTATCCGCTGCTGCAGGGCCTCGAGAAAAAAGGGTACCTGCGGGCGACCGAGCAGCGCAACGGGAAGTCGCTGCGGAAAGTGTATCGCGCGACGGCGCTGGGAAGGAAAGCATTGGCAGCTTCGAAAAGTAAAGTGCGGGAACTTTTTCATGAACTCATTGAGAGCGATTAGCACTTTCTTTCTCGCAGCGGCCCTGTCAGCGCAACAGGCCACTACGCCGCCTGCTCTGACGCTCGGCCAGGCGGTGGAGAGCGCGCTGAAGAACTATCCTTCGATCCGTATCTCCGAGGAGC
This sequence comes from Terriglobia bacterium, assembly GCA_963719785.1. Lineage (GTDB taxonomy): Bacteria > Acidobacteriota > Terriglobia > Bryobacterales > Bryobacteraceae > BOG-234. The sequence continues at coordinate 66,288 of CAVRCX010000003.1, read as the reverse complement.
AGATCAATGCGGCGGCGGCGGGCATTCAACTCGCCCGGACGGCTTACCTGCCGCGCATCGACGTGCTCGCGCAAGCCAATCGCGCCACGCGGAATAATGTGTTCGGGATGCTGCTGCCGCAGAGCGTGATCCCATCCATGTCCGGCCCGGTGCTGGGCACTAACAATTTCGGCACGGCCTGGGGCAGCGCCATTGGAACCCTGGTCACGTGGGAACCCTTCGATTTCGGCTTGCGGCGCGCCAGTGTGGCCAGCGCCGCGGCGGCGCGGACGCAGTACGAGGCCAGTCTTAAGAGGACCCGGTTCGACGTTACAGTAGCGGCGGCGGACGCTTATGTAACTTTGATCGCGGGGCAGGAAACCGTGCGCGCCGCGCAGGCCGGCGTGGATCGCGCCGAAGCTATTTCCCGAACCATCGGCGCGCTGGTGAACGCCCAGTTGCGTCCCGGCGCGGATGCCTCGCGGGCCCAGGCGGAGTTGGCGGCGGCGCGGACGCAGTTGATTCAAGCGCAGCAGGCGGTAGAGGTGGCGCGCGCCAATCTCTCGCAATTCGTGGGCCTGGAGCCCGCTCAAATCACGGTGGCGGCGCCGAGGCTGCTGGAGTTGCCGCCCGAGCAGACGGTGACCGCGCTCGATCCCGCGACGAATCCACTGTCGGTGGAGCAGAACGCCACGGTCGAGCAGTTGAGAGCCCAGTTGAGGATTCTCGAACGCTCCTGGTTCCCTCGTTTCTATCTTCAGGGCGCCGCCTATGCGCGCGGAACCGGGGCCGAGGTCAACGGTAAGGATCTCGGCGGACTCAATGGCCTCGGCCCTACGACGCAGGATTATGCGCTGGGATTCACGGTGAATTTTCCGGTGATGGATCGGGCGGCGATTCAGGCGAAAGAGGCGCAACAATCGGCCACCATACGCGCGGAGGCGGCCCGCTATCGGCAGATCGCGATCGATTTAAAAGCGCGCTGGAATGCATCCGTGGCGATTGTGAACGGAGCCCGGCAGATCGCGCAGAACACGCCGCTCGAGGTGAACGCGGCGCACGCTGCAACCGAGCAGGCGACGGCTCGCTACCGGTCCGGGCTGGGGAATATCGATGAAGTCGCTGAAGCGCAGCGATTGCTTACGCAGGCCGAAATTGACGATGCGCTGGCTCGCCTCGGCGTCTGGCGGGGTTTGCTGGGCGTAGCTTCCGCGGCGGGAGATCTGCGGCCGTTCGTTCTTGAGGCAGATCGGACCGAGGCGGGCCAATGAGGGCGAGGGGTCGAATATGCGTTTAGTCTTAGCCGCGCTCAGCCGTCCGATCACCGTAGTGGTGGCGCTGATCTCCCTCGCGCTCTGTGCGTTTCTCGCCGTGCAGCGTATGCCGGTCGATATTTTCCCGAAGGTGGGCGAGAACGCGATTTACGTGGCGCAGCCCTACGGCGGCATGGATCCGGCGCAGATGGAAGGCTACCTTACTTACTACTACGAGTATCACTTCCTCTATATCACCGGAATCAATCGCGTCGAGAGCAAGAGCATTCAGGGCGCGGCCTTGATGAAGCTGATTTTTCATGAAGGCACCGACATGGCGCAGGCTATGGCGGAGACAGTCGGGTACGTGAATCGCGCGCGCGCTTTCATGCCGCCGGGAACGGTACCGCCGTTCATCACACGCTTCGATGCGGGCAGCGTGGCGGTGGGTCAGCTGGTCTTCAGCAGCGCCACGCACACACAGGGCGAGCTGCAGGATTTCGCTATCAACAGCGTGCGGCCCCTGTTCGCGACACTGCCCGGCGTTTCGGCTCCGCCACCCTTTGGAGGCAATCAGCGAACCATCGTCATCACGCTCGATCCCGACAAGCTCCGGCAGTATCAGATTTCGCCCGAGGAGGCGATTGCGGCCGTCAGCAAGGCGACGCTGGTGATGCCGTCGGGAAATATGTGGACCGGTGCGACCAACCGCATCGCGCGGACCAATGCGGCGCTCGGTGGAGATCTTTCGGAGCTGATGGGTGCGCCGGTTCGGCCGGTGTCGGGAACCACCGTTTACCTGCGCGACATCGGCACCATCGAGAGCGGTACCGACATTATTACGGCCTACGCGCACGTCAATGGGAAGCGCACCGTCTATATTCCGGTGACCAAACGCGCCGATGCCTCGACGCTGGCAGTTATCAGCGCGGTGAAGGCGGCGATACCGGATTTCAAGAAGGCCGTGCCCGACGATGTGGATGTAAACCTGCAATTCGATCAGTCGCCATTCGTCACCAACTCACTCCGCGGATTGATCGTAGAAGGACTGCTGGGCGCTTGCCTCACCGGCCTGATGGTGCTGATCTTTCTGCGCGACTGGCGCAGCGCCGTGATCGTCGTCATGAATATCCCGTTCGCCTTGCTGGCCGCAGTGATCCTGCTGTGGGCCACGGGGCAGACCATCAACATCATGACGCTGGGTGGGCTGGCCCTCGCCGTCGGCGTGCTGGTCGACGAGGCCACGGTTGAGATCGAGAACATTCATACACAGATGCTGCCGGGTACCTCGCGCGCGCGCGCCGTGGTGGAAGCATGCAGCCGCACCGCCGTGGCGCGTTTGCTCTCCATGTTCTGCATCCTGGCCGTCTTCGTTCCCTCGTTCTTCATGGTGGGCGTGAGCCGGCAACTCTTCGTCCCGTTGTCGCTCGCAGTCGCCTTCGCCATGATCGCGTCGTACCTGCTTTCGAGCAGCCTGGTTCCGGTGTTCTCGACCTGGCTGATGAGGGAAGCGCATCGCGGCGAAGAGCGTGAGGGAATCTTCGGACATCTGCGATCGTTCTATGAACGCTATCTGGGCGTCGTTCTGAAATTGCGCTGGCCGGTGGCGCTGGTTTATCTGGCCGTCGCGTTCGGGCTCCTGTATATTCTGCTGCCGGGTATGGGGACGGAATTATTTCCCGATGCCAACGCTCCGCTGCTGCGCATACGCCTGCGCGCACCGGCCGGCACGAGGATCGAGGAGACCGAACGCATTGTGCTGCGCGCGCTCAATGTGATTCAGCAAGATGCGGGCCGGGACAATGTCCTGATCACGAGCGATTTCATGGGCACCATCCCTCCCAGCTATCCCGTCGACCTGATTCATCTGTTTACAAGCGGGCCGCAGGAAGCCATCATCCAGGTTGCCGTGAAACCCTCTACCCCGCGCGGCGAAGCCTTGCGCGAGCGCATCCGCGCGGACCTGCACCGCGAGTTGCCCACCAGCCAGGTTTCTTTCGAAGCAGCCGATATTGTCAGCCAGGTGATGAGCTTTGGGTCTCCCACTCCCATCGAAGTCGCGGTGCAGGGGGCGAGTCTCGCCAACGATTACGCCTACGCGCAGAAGATCAAAACGCAGATGGCGAAACTGGATTTCCTGCGCGATCTGCAATTCGCGCAGGAATACAATTACCCAACGCTCGACATCAACATCAATCGCAATCGCGCCGGGCAGTTCGGGCTGACCATGGCGGACGTGGTGAACTCCGTGGTGCCCGCTACGTCGTCATCGCGCTTCACCCAGCCCAATTACTGGCGCGATCCCAATTCGGGCAATGCTTTCCAGATTCAAGTGGAGCTGCCGCAGAACCGCATGCAGAGCGTGGAAAGCGTGGGGCAGCTGCCGATCATGATGGATGGCCACAAGGACACGGAGCTGACCGACGTCGCGCAGATGAAGCTGGGGACGATGCCGGGGTTAATAGAACGCTTCAACGGCCAGCACATTATCAGCGTGACGGCCAATATTCACGGGATCACGCTGGGCGAGGCGGCGCAAAAGCTCAACAAGGCGCTGGCCGGCGCTGGAGCTCCTCCGCGAGGGGTGAAGGTGGTGATGAAGGGCGAGATCCCTCCGCTCGAGCAAACCATCTCGGGATTACGAACCGGTCTGCTGCTCGCGGTGCTGGCGATCTTCCTGCTGCTTTCGGCGAATTTCCAATCGATGCGGCTGGCGCTGGCGATTGTCCTCACCGTGCCGGCGGTGCTTTGCGGAGTGCTGATTATGCTGCGGCTGACGGATACGACGCTGAATATTCAGTCGTTCATGGGCGCGATTATGGCGATCGGGATCGCGGTGGCGAATTCGATTCTGCTGATCACGTTCGCCGAGCGCTTCCGTTACGACGAACGCTCGGTGATGGATGCGGCACGCGAGGGGGCGGCGAGCCGGCTGCGCGCGATCCTGATGACGGCGGCGGCGATGATCTTCGGCATGCTCCCGATGGCTATCGGATTCGGCGAGGCTGGAGCGCAATCGGCGCCGCTGGGACGCGCTGTCATCGGCGGACTGCTGGTATCCACCTTTGCAACTTTGACTATCCTTCCTTCGATCTACGCCATTTTGCAGGGGAGGGCATCCATAAAGTCTCCGTCACTCAATCCGATGGACCCGGCGAGCCGATACTATGACGCACATTAAGAAGATGATGAAGAGAAGACCACTCCCTTACGTGCCGGCAAGCCTGCAGGGGACGCTGGGTCGCGGCTCGGTAGGTTTGGTTTGTATCGCTGGGCTGTTCGCGCAGACGGTAGATTTGACGCCTGTGGTATCCAAAGCGGTGTCGCGCACCGTCGAATTGCCGGGTGAGTTTCTACCCTTCCTCAGTGTTGCGCTGCATGCCAAGGTGCCGGGCTACGTGGATCGCGTGCTGGTGGATCGAGGCAGTGTGGTGAAGCAAGGCGAGTTGCTCGTCGAGATGAGCGCGCCGGAGATGGCGGCGCAGGTTGCCGAAGCGCAATCGAAGGTGCAGGCGTCGGAGGCGGATCGCTTGCAAGCCGAGGCGCAGTTGGCGGCGGCGCAGAGCACGTACGATCGCATGAAGCAGGCCGCGGAAACCCCCGGCGCGGTGGCGGGCAACGAACTCGTGCAGGCGGAAAAGCAAGTGGATGCGGCCAAAGCGCTGCTGAATTCGCGAGTGCAGGCGAGCCGCGCGGCGGAATCTGCGGTGCGGACGCTGCAGGATCTCGAAGCCTATCTGAAAATTACGGCGCCTTTCGACGGCGTGGTGACCGAACGCTTGATCCACCCCGGTGCGCTGGCCGGCCCTGGGAACGACGTCGCGCTGCTGACGATCCAACAGGTGTCACACCTGCGGCTGGTCGTGCCTGTGCCGGAAGAGGATGTCAGCGGCATCGCGAGCGGGGCCAGCGTGCCGTTCCAGGTGCCTGCCTGGCCGGAGCGAAATTACCTGGGGACGGTCGCGCGCATTTCTCACGCGCTCGATCAGAAGACACGCACCATGGCCATCGAACTCGATGTGATGAATCGCGATGGGTCTTTGGCGCCTGGTATGTTTCCGACTGTGAAGTGGCCGGTGCGCCGCGCCCGGCCATCGCTCTTCGTGCCGAAGACAAGCGTGGTTACGACGACGGAGCGTACCTTCGTGATACGCAATCAGGGCGGCCAGGCGGAATGGGTCGACGTGAAGAAGGGCGTGGCCGACGGAGACCTGTTGGAAGTCAGTGGGAATTTGAAGGCCGGCGATATGGTGGTGCGGCGTGCTACGGATGAAATCAGACCGGGGACGTCGCTCTCTGCCAAAGCCGCGGCGCTGCCGGGCAAAACGAAGTAGCGCGCGATCGTTCCGGATTTGACCGTCCGAATTTTAAAAGGACGGATTCCTTATGCCCTCATCAGATGGGCTTGCCTATGATCCGAGCATGTCCATGCGAGCCATTTCCCTATTGCTTCTCATCGGCGGAGCAGCGTTCGCGCAGGCCCCGGAAGCGTCGTCGGGGACCAGCACGGATCTTTTTGTGATGATTGGTTCCGATTTCGATCGGCCGGGATTAGTCCCCAGATCGAACTACAACATCGGCATCGGCCACACCTTCGGGTTTCTGAAGAAGGACCCGTTCGGCGACGAGCTGACATTCGGTTACACCTATGAGAACAGCGGGACGCACGGCTTCCTGGACACCGCATTCGGCGAACACACGGAATCCGCGGGAGTGATGAGGAATTTTCCGCTGCCCGCGACGAAACGCGTGACCGGGTATACGTGGCTGCAAACGGGAATCACCAGCTATACGGGGAATGCTCGCCTCGAGAACCGGCTCGACAGCAGCGCGTCGCTGGGGGCGATTATTCACTTCAACGACCACAATTCCATTTGGATTCAGGAGAGCTACAGCAAGGTGGTCACGGTGCCGTGGTACACCACTACGAGCATTTGGCTGCACGTGGAGCTGGAGAGTCTGTGTGGCGCCAGGCATGAATAGATTCCCGTAGGGTGGGGCAGGTTGGTAACGTTGTCAACCTGCCCCACCTGGAGCTTACTCGGCAGCGGGGCTTGTGTCGTCCTGGCCTCCCAGGTAGAAGTGGACGGCTGGGGTTACGATCAGCGAGAGCACCATGGAGGCCATGATGCCTCCGATGACGGCGATGGCGAGGGGCTGCAGCATCTGGGAGCCGGCTCCGATAGCCAATGCAAGGGGGAACATTCCTGCCGTGGTGGCGATGGCGGTCATGAGGATGGGGCGCAGACGACGTTCGCCCGCTTCGATCATGGCGTCGCGCGGTGAGTAGCCTTCGGTGCGGAAGCGTTGATCGGCATCGAGGAGCAGGATACCGTTCTTGGCCACGATGCCGACCACCATGATGAGTCCCATGAAGGACGAAATGTTGAACGTGGTTCCGGTGATCAGGAGCGCGAAGAAGACGCCTGAGGTGGAGAGCAACGCGGAGGCGAGGATGGCGGCGGGGGCTCCGAAGTTTCCGAATTCGATCAGGAGCACTATGAATACGAGCACTACGGCGAGGGCGAGAACGAACAGCAAATCGTTGAACGACTTTATCTGCTCGGCGTAAGTGCCCCCGTAGACGACGCGGATGGCCGGCGGGATATCCAGTTCCGCCACCGCCTTCTGAACCTGCTGGATGCCCTTGCCCAGACCGACGCCTTCGAAACGGCCGGTGACGCCGATCACACGCTGCAGATTTTCGCGGTGAACTTCGATCTGGCCGGCTTCGTCTTCGAAAGTCGCGAGCGAGCCGAGCGTGGCATTTTTTCCGGTGGAGCTGACGATCATAGTGTTCTTGATGTCATCCAGCGTGGCCCGCGTGTCCTCAGGGAAGCGGACGCGAATTGTGTACGAGCGGTCGTTGACGATGACCGGTGTGGTGGCGGGTTCACCCTGCAGGATGGCGCTGGCGTCGAGCTCGATTTCCTGAGGGGTGAAACCGGCGCGGGCGGCCACGATGGGATCGACGCGCATGATAACGGCCGAGCCGCTGATAGTGTTCTCGATGCCGTCCTTGACGTCTTTGACGGTTTCGATTTTCTTGATGCGGTCGGCCACCTTCGGCCCCCACTTCTTGAGAAGCGCTGGGTCTTGCGAGAAGAGCTTGATCTCGATGGGCTCGGGCGAGTTGCTGAGATCGCCGATCTGGTCCTGCAGGACCTGGATAAATTCAACATCGAGTTGTGGGTATTCGTCGTTAACTTTTTCGCGTACATCCTTGATCACGTCGTCGATGGGGCGGCGTTTGCCGGAGGGTTTGAGGCGCACCAGAAAGTCTCCGGTGTTGGCTTCGGTTACGGCGGCGAGTCCCAGCTGCAGACCGGTGCGGCGAGAGGTGCCTTCTACGTCAGGCGTCTTTGAAAGAATCTTTTCGACGCCGAGGAGCACGGCGTTGGTGTCCTGCAGGGACGATCCGGCGGGCATGATGTAGTCGAGCACGAAAGCGCCTTCATCCATTTCGGGGAGGAGGTCGCTATCGAGCGCTCGATAGCAGAAGAAGGAAACGGCTACCAGGGCGAGGCACCCTGCGCCGAGCACGAATGGCCTCCCCAGGGCGAATTTCAGGGCCGCGACGTAGACGCGCGTCAGGCGACCCATCAGACCCGTGCTCGAGACGTGCCCATGAGCGTCGACAGATTCCGACGGCTTGCCGGAGCGCTGACGTCGCAGCAGATAGTGGCTCAGCGCGGGGGTCCATGTCAGCGCCAGCAGCAGCGAGGTGAGCAGCGCGGTTCCCACTGTAATGGCCAGCGCGCGGAAGAAGGTGCCGGTGACTCCGGTAATCGAGATGAGCGGGAGGAAGACGACGATGGGGGTGACGGTCGATCCCACCAGGGGGACGCGAATTTCGCGCAGGGCGCTGCGGATGGCTTCGCCGCGCGATTGGCCGGAATCGCGGTGCATCACGATGTTTTCGACCACTACGATGGCGTCGTCGATGACCAGACCGACGGCGGCCGCCAGACCTCCGAGCGTCATCAGGTCAAAGCTTTCGCCGAGGAAGCGCAGCACGATGAAGGTGATGGCAATGGTGGCGGGGATGACGAGGCCAGCCACGATGGAACTGCCCCAATCGCGCAGGAAAAGCACGAGGATGATGGCGGCGAGTACGAGCCCAATGAGGATGGCGTCGCGCACGCTGGCGATGGAATCGCGCACCAGTTCGGACTGATCGTAGAATGCCTGAAGCTTCACTCCGGGAGGCAGGGTGGTTCGGATCTGATCGAGCTCTTTGGCAATTAAATCGGCGACGGCGACGGTGTTGCTGGTGGGCTGGCGGAAAACGTTGAGCAGGACGGCGGGCTTTCCGTTGGCCGTCACGATGGTGTAAATGGGCATCACGGATGGAAAGACCCGGGCGAGATCGCCAATGCGGATGGGGACTCCCGCGGGCGTGGTGCGGAGGACGATGTCGGAAATCTCGGCGGGATCGCGCGTCTGCCCGGTGACAAGGGCGAGCGAAAGTTCGTGATTGTTTTCGAGCAGGCCGGGCGAATCGATCATGTTGCTGCGGGAGATTGAATCGAGAATACCTGGCACGGTGACTTGCGCCTGAAGCAGCTTGGCGGGATCGGGCTCGACTTGGAATTCCGGAACCTGGCCGCCCTGCAGCACTACCATCGACACTCCGTTGACGCGGTTGAGGCGCGGTTTGATGGAGTAATTGGCCAGTTCCCAGAGGGCGGTTTGCGAGAGCGAATCGGAGGTGAGGCTGTAGCCGAGGATGGGGAAAGCGGCGAATGTCAGGCGGTTGGCGGTGAGTTTGGCAGTGGAGGGCAGGGTGGTCTGGACGCGCGCCAGAGCGGCGTTGGCGTATTCGAGGGTCTGGAACATATTGACGTTCCAGTTGAAGAAGAGGTTGATTTCGGCCGAGCCGCGGCTGGTGTTCGAGCGGACGGTTTCGAGGCCGGGGATGCTGTTCATAGCCTCTTCGATGGGGCGGGTGACGGTCACTTGCATCTGATCGATGGGGGCGACTCCGTTATCGACGCCTACCACGATGCGCGGGAAATCGGTGGAGGGGAAGACGGCCACCGGGATCGTGAAGGCCAGGTAGGCGCCCATGCCGATGAGGGTGATGATGATGAAGACGATGGGGCGGGAGAAGCGCGCTGTCCAGTGTTCGTTCATCGGGCCACCCGGCAGTTACTTGTCATCGTCGTCCTCGTCTTCGTCTTCGGACTTGGCTTCGACGATTTTTATTTTGGCTTTGTCGTCAAGACCGAGGCCGCCGGAAACGATTACCTTCTCGCCTTCCTGGACTCCGCTGGTCAGTTCGACGTTGTCGCCCTGGCGCACTCCGACGGCGATTTTGCGTTCGTGCGCGAGGTTGTCTTTGCCGGCCACCATTACCTTCTGGCCGCCTTCGTCGGAATTAAGGAGGGCCGCGGCGGGCACGATAATTACGTCTTGCAGGGTCTCGGCTTTGATGGACACGCGCACGGTTCCGCCGGGTTTGAGCTTCTCTCCGGGATTGGGGGCCTGCACCCAGACTTCGACGGTGGTTGTGCTGGGGTCCACGGCGGGGCTGACCACAGTGACTTTCCCGCCGATATCGCCCTCCGGTCCGGTGATGTTGGCGGGCCTGCCGACTTTGATGGCGGCGGCTTCTTTCACGGGCACGTTGGCCCGCGCGACTACCTGTGAGATATCGACGATGGAGACGATGGGGCTTCCGCTGGTGGCCATTTCGCCGGGATAGATGGGACGGTCCGAAACGATGCCGTTGAGGGGGCTGCGGACTTCCGCGTAACTGAGCTGCGCTTCGGCGTTGTTGAGGTGGGCTCGGGCGGCATCCACCTGCGCTTTGGCTCCCGCGATCTGCTGGGCCTGGCCTACCTGCTGCAGGGTTTGGAGGTGGCGTTGGGCGGTATCGAACTGGCTTTGGGCCTGCACCATGGCCACTCTTGCGTCGTCGGCCAGCTTTTGCGCGAGGGCTCCCTGGCGGACTAATTCGGCGCGGCTTTCGTAGACTTTTTTGGCGGCTTCGAGGGCGCTTTGGGCGGAGGCGAGATCGGCCTGGGCTTTGGTCCGATCATCGATTACGGTAGCCCCCGTGGTTGCTTCGTAGGCGGCTTGGGCTTGCTCGAGTTGACCTTTGCTCTCGTTCACGGCCGCAGTCAGGTCGCGACTTTCCAGTTCGGCGAGGAGTTGATTGGCCTTGACGTGGTCGCCTCGGTTGACGAGGACTCTCTTCACCGGGGCGCTGATTTTCGAGGTTACGTTGGCCTGATCGATGGGGTAGAGGACAGCGTCGGCGGTGATGACGTGGTCGATGGGTCCGCGGCGCGCTTCTTCCACCTGAACTGGAGTGGGAGCCTCGGTTTCGGCTCCTTCGGAGGCTTTTTTGGCGCAGCTGGTCAGGAGCGCGGCCAGAATCAGAAGGCAGAGGGCGGGCGGTGTTTGACGGCTCATGATGTCAGAGGGTCCCCGTTAGTGTTTGCAGGGTCGCGAGCGCTACGCGGTACCTGGCTAGTCCATCGTCATAGGCGTTGCGCGCCTGGGTTACGGTGGTTTGCGCATCTACCACCTCGAGCGCGTTAGCTTCTCCAGCCGTGTAACGCAGCAGGGTGAGGCGCAGACTCTCGGCCGCCAGATCCACCGAACTGCGGAGCGAATCGAGTTGCGCCTGGGCGGCTTGCGCCTCTGCGTAGGCCGAGGCCAGATTGCCCTGCAGGGTGCGTTCGGCGAGCGAAAGATCCAGCTGCGACTGGGCGCGTTTGAATTCGGCCTGCTGTATTTTGCTGCGCGTGACGCCCCAGTTCCAGACGGGAATGTTCAGCGTGACCTGTCCGGAATAGCCAAGATTCTGCCGGTTCATTACTTCGTAATTGGGCTGTGTGGAACGGCCGGAATCCTGGGCGCGGGGACTGGTGGCATCGAATTGATTGGCGTCGATGCCATAGAAGAAATCGAGCGAGAAGGAAGGGAGGTAAGCGTAGCGGGCGACATTCACGTCATAGCCGGCAGCTTCGAGGGTGGACCGGGCGGCTTTCACATCGGGACTGGTGGCCACGGCTTTGGCGCGCGCTTCTTCCACGGGAGGCAGCAGTTCGGCCTGGGCGAGGTCGTCGTTGATGGAAAAATCGGTCGTGAAGTTGGGAAAGATGAGGACGCCGAGGGCGATCTTGGCTTTCTCGATGGCCACCTGCGAATCCTGCAGATCGCGTTGGCGCTGCTGCAGTTGGATCTGCGCCTTGATGACGTCGGCATGGGCGGCTTCACCGCCTTTTTCCTGCTTTTGGGTGATGTCGAGAAATTGTTCGGCCTCGGTGAGGCTGCGCTGGGCGTTGTTGAAGTGGTGCTGAGCGGTGGCGATCGAGTAGTAATCCTGAATCACCGTGGCCTGCAGGCCGCGCGCCGCAACTTCAACGCGCGCCGCCGCCGCTGCTTCGGTAGCGAGGGCACGCCGAATCTCTCCCTTGCGGACGATGGAGAGGAGTTCCTCGTGGACCTGCGCCTGTTCGTTATAAACATGCACGCCGTCGTTAGCCACGTAGACGCCGGAGGGGGTGCCGTTGCCCTCGGTGTAGATGTACTGGTTGAAGGCGTTAAGAGTGGGGAGGCGTCCGGCTTTGGTCTGCTTCGTATCTTCCTTAGCGAGCAGGACGGCGAAGTTGGCGCTTTGGATCTGGCCGCCGTATTGACGCGCACGGGCGAGGGCATCCGGCAAAGTGATGGCCGGTGTCTGGGCGCGGGCCAGCGTGGCTGCGGCAGCCAACAACAGACAGGATGTTTTTCCGTTCATGGCTTTTGAAACACGCAGTCTATCAGTGGAACATTGGAAGCTGAAAAATGCCTGAAGCATTGGTGGCCAGGAACGTGCAACGCAAATGTTGATGGATAAACCAAGGGTGAAGTGCGATGTGTGCGGTGGAACGGGGCAATGCACTACGTGCAAGGGAACGAGTAACGGGGGCCAGTGTTTCAATTGCGCGGGTACGGGGAATTGTCCGCAGTGCCAGGGTACGGGGCGGCGGGAAGCCCATTAGCACGGGTTGGCACTCTCAGAGCGTGTCGAGCAGCCCGGCGAACGGATTCACCGTGGCCGGGTCCGGCACGATTTCAAGCTTCGGCCGCGCACCCTGCAAACGCGTATAAATCGCCTGCGAGAAAAAATCGGTGGCGGAGGTTTTCTCGATAATCTGCCGCCAAACCGGAAGCGCCGCTTGCTTCTTACCGTCGAGCAGCAGCGCATATCCCAGCGCGACCTCGCGGAAACTGGCGGCAGCCGACCCTTTGATCATGCGGTCCGCACGCGCCTCCCATTCCTCCGCGGAAGCGCTGGGTAACGCCGCAAAATGGGCCGCGAAGATCAGCGGAGTATTCGCCTCGGCTACCGCCGCGGCATCCTTCTCGGCGGCGTTCCGGTCCTTCGCCAGCAGATCCCAGATGGCCAGCTGCGCCGCCGCGTTCGGTCCCTTGCCCGCGCTTCGAAGCAGTGCCACGGCCTCTTTCTGCCGCCCGGTTCGATACAGCCAATCGGCCTGGAAAATCGGCAGATCGGCGCTTTTCACCTTTTCGCGCGCGGCGCGGAATTTTTGGAAAGCGGCATCCGCCCCCGCCTTGTCCCCGGCCCTGAACTTTGCCCACGCCGTCTTCAGAAGATCGCCGCCCTGCTGAAAATTGGGATCTTTCGCATTAGCCTCCAGATAGCTCGCGGCGGCTTCGGGAAACTTACGGTACATGTAATGGACATCGCCGATGGAATCGGAAGGATTCGGATCTTTCGGACGCAGCCGCGCGTACTCTTTCAATGCATCGAGGGCACCTGGGTAATCCCCGGCCCACGCTCTCGCATACCCCAGCTGATTCCACGCGTCGGCATCCGCGGGAAGGAGCGCGGCAAGCTTTTTCCAATCCGCGGCGGCGGCGGTAAACTGTCCAGCTGTGGTTTCCGTCTCGGCCACGGAACGGAGCAACAGCGAATCGCCGGGGGTCAGATCCGAGACCTGCCGCAGCGCCCGGATCCGTTGATCGCGGTCGCCGCTTAGACTCGCGCTCGCCAGATCGAGTTCCGCCAGATCCAACCGGTCGAGCTTTTGACGACGCGCTCGTTCGATCAACTCCCCGGCAGCCTCGCGATTCCCGCGCGCAATATTCAGATTCGCCAACAAGAGCCACGCGGGCCCGAAGTTCGCATCCGCCTGAATCGCCTGTTCCATCATCCCCACGCCTTCCTGCGGCGGGCTTTCGAGGGCGGACACGTACAGCCGCAATGCTTCGGCATCCGACGTGAGGTAAGGCCGCGCAGTTGGCGAAAACTCATGCGCCAGCCTGGCCAGCGCCTGCATGGGATTCTTATCCTCGACGGAAAGCACCTGCACGGATTTCCCGCTGGCGGCATCCTCTTCAGTGGCTACGATGCGGAGGCGCCCGGCTGCCCGCTCGACGTAGCCAGAGATCACCCGCGTAGCTCCCGCCACCAAAGCCGCCGACCGTTCGCCCGATATACCGGGAGCGGATGCGGGCCGTGTGCCGAAGTTACTCTCCACTCTGCCCACGGCGTTGGCAGGCACCACGGGACCGTCCATGGCGCCTGACAAGGATCGAGAAAGATACTCACTCGATCCGCGCGACAGCCATTCGAGCGCGGGGTCGCCGGAGAGATTCTCAAAACGCACCACCATGTAGCGCGGAGGCGGACCGGTCGCCTTCTTCTGGCATCCCGATAAAACCGCAAACAGGAACAAGAGGCTACAGGCCGTTCTACAGGACACGCGGCTCCAGCGCCACCAGTTCCTTAAACTCATCGGTATCGCGCAAGCCGGCGAATTCCGGCGCCTGAATCATCTTTGCCTTGTCCTTCAACCCTTCCTCAAGCGATCGGCGCAGGTACTGCAACGCCAGTTCATTTTTCCCGCGGCCGGCGTACATACGCGCCAGTTCGTAATGATAGCGAGCCCGGTCCGCCACCGTGCGGTCCTGCAGTTCGGTGCCGACGGACCCGCGATGCTCGAAGATCTCCGGATCGTATTCGAGCGCCTTCGCATAGGCTTTTGTCATCTCGTCGAATTTGCCGCGGGAATAGTAAGCCGTGCCCAGATTACTCCAGAACGAAGCCGTGCCGGGCTTGAATTCGAGGGCCCGTTTGTAACGCGAAATAGCGGCTCGGTAGTTTTTCTGCGCGTAATAAATAGTGCCGAGGTTATTGATGGCATCGGCGTACTTCTTATCGAGCTTAATGGCCTGCTGATAATATCTGCGGGCCGCCGCAAAGTCGCCTATCTGATGGTACGCGATGCCAATTTTATTGCGTAAAACCGGCGAATTCTTCGGCCCCTGCTGATACGAATCGACGGCCTCCCGATACATCTTACGCGCCATGAGCAGGTCGCCACGCTCCTCCGCCGTGAGTGTTCTGACAGGTGCGCTTTCGGCGCGGGATGGGACGTTATCGGGCGCGAACGCGCTCTTCGTCACGCGGGAATCCTGCCCGTTGGCAAGGGCGATGGCGGCTACGGAAAGACTAAGGATACGGATGGAAACCATACAGGCCTCCTCTGTGATCTATTTGACCACATCCGTACCCCGGCCGGCTCTATCCGAGGAATCCCAGATTCGACGTGGCGAAATTCGCCAAATTGGGGAATACGGTAGCGAGCGCGCTCGACGGAATGCCGAACCACGAACACAGCGTGGCCCCGTACTGGTCAATCGACGTGCTGGGGATCCAGCGGCCGCGCACATCGGTGTCGTCCGGCCCGCCTAACTCGAAGGTGGGGAACTTGCCGTAGATCTGCCCGCCCTGCACGGCCCCGCCAAGAACGAAGTGGTGGCTGCCCCATGCATGGTCGGTGCCATCGGTGGTGGTGGGTTGAAAGGTCCGGCTGAAATCGGATTCGGTAAACGTGGTAACGTTTTGTGCCTGCCCGAGTTCCTGGGTCGCCGCGTAGAAAGCGGCCAGCGCGGGGCTCAGCTGGGGATACAGATTATTGTGCGTTTCCAGCTCTCCGGCGTGCGTGTCGAATCCGCTCAGGGAGCAGAAGAAAATCTGTCGCCGCATCCCCAGGTAGGATTGCACCTGGATAATTTGCGCCACCTGCTGCAGTTGCGCGCCGATGGAAGTCGTCGGAAATACCGTCTTGAGCGGCGTCCCTTTGGCCAGCGCGGCAGCCAGCGCCGTGGCGTCACTGATGCTTTGCGAGAGCGTATTGTTGGCGGCTTGTACGAGCGACACGCCGGTGTTGGTGGTCAATAAGGACGTAAGCGCGTTCATGCGCGCCACCGATGCCGCCGAGGTATTGAAGCCCGCCAGCGCCAGCGATTGTCCAGGCCCCAGGGCGACGGGCGTGGTGTTAGCGCCCAACCCCTCCACCACGTTGCCTGCCACTGAGAAGAATGGCGGAAATGCCGATGAATTCAGGTTCTGCGCGGCGATGTAATCCGCCACACGTCCAGCCCATCCCGTGGGGCTGTGGCCCTGCGCGATGGAGGTCTGCCATGCCAACTGCTGATCGGGATGCGAGAACAGGTTCAAAGGAATCGACGCCTGTTGCTTCTGATACTGGGCCTGCGTGAGCGGCTGCACGAGGCAGCCTGTATTGGCCACCACCGCCAGTTCTTTGCTGGTGAACAAACTCGCCACTTCGGGGAGCTTGTTATGGAAGGCATACGGCGCGCCGTTGACGCTGGTGACTGGCAACAGCTCCGCCGTGGTAAGGCCCAACGTGCCGCGGATCGACTGGTACGCGGAGTAGCTCGCGGTATCCATGGGAATGATGGTGTTGTTCGAATCGTTGCCGCCGAACAGGAACACGCATACCAGCGCGCGGTAGTCCGGGCCGCTCTGCGCCAGTACGGGCAGCGCTCCGAAGGGACGCAGCGCCATGGAACCAACGGCGGCTGTCCCGATTTTTATAAATCCTCTGCGTGAAAACATTGGCTTTCTCCCGTCGTGCCTATTGAATAATCTGGTACTCACCCGAAGTGAGCACAATGTATAGTGCAGCCTGCGCCTTTGCCGTGGGCGTGGTGGCCGCATTCACCGCTGTGGTCGCCGCCTGGCGCAGTCCCGCGGACATGGAACTGTGCAGAAATACGAGGCTGATGTAATCCAGCAGATCGTTGGTATTGCTCACCGCATTCACGAACGGCGTCAGATTGAACGTGGTGCTCGCATCCAGCTTGCCGTACAGAATTGCGTTGACGATATCCGCGCGATTGGCAACCGTCTGCGTGGAATAAATCTGGAACTCAGGCCCCAGCAAGCCGTTTTCGAGGCGATTCTGCACCGAAAAATAGCTGAACACGCTGGGAGCGTAAAAGAGCTCCTGATCCATGCTGGTGGCGTTGTTATAGATGGCGCTCGAAGCGCCGAGCGTGGCGCCGAGACCGCGCAGCACGTTCGTCATGAAAAGTATGGGCTCGCGCAGATGTCCGAAATTGGCGTTGACGGGCGCCGCTTCATCGTCCGCCGCGCGCGCCTCGGGGTCCATCAGGATGGCGCTGATTACGGCCTGCAGATTTCCCGCCACGCCCGTGCCGTCATTACTGAAAACCTTCGCCACGCGCTGGATATAAGACGCGCTCGGATTACTCGTCACCAGGTGCTCAATCAATTGCTGGCTGATGAATGGAGCCATGGTCGGCTGCGCCATTAATGCATTGGTCACTGAGTCAAGATCCTGCTGGGCGGTTTGTCCGGCGGGAATGGTGATGTTGCCGAAAATGGCCTTTGACGTGGTGTCGTGCTCCGACTCGACGGCGAACATCTGGCCCGTGTAATATGCCGGATTATTTGTCCTGGCGGTGGCGCCCGGCGCGGTCGGATAGGTCCAGCCGGTCAAAGCCTTGGCCAACTGCGTTACGATGGCCTGCGTATAGGTGGGGACCGGGTTGTTATTCTGGTCCAACACCGGCGCGCCGTTGGGTTGCAATTGCGTCAGCCCCAGGGTAAACAGCTGCATCAGCTCGCGGGCGTAATTCTCGTTGGCGGACGTGCCGGCGGCGGCGTTGCCCTTGTTGTTATTGGCCATGTTCAGATAGCGGCCCATGGCGGGGTTCAGCGTAACGGCCTCGATCAGATTGCGGTAATTACCGAAAGCGTTATCGCGAAAGATGCGCCAGTAAGGAGGATACGCATATGCCGCGGGGACTCCGGAAGTGGCCGAGACCACCCAGATCTCGCTGAGAGCGAAGGCCACCCGCTGACGCAGCTGATCCGCGCCGGTCACCGCATTCTGAATGAACGCAGCCTGCACGGGCGCCAGGTTGTTGTTGGAATTGCCGGAGGAATCGAGGATGGGCTGGTCAGGCAGATCGGAAGTGTTGAGGGCAAACTGAGCCTTGAGCCAGTCCTCCATGGTGGTTCTCTGGAGTTGTTCGATGGTGGTTGGAGTCGGCCCCCAGGTTGCCTGATCGAGGAAACGCGCGGCGGCTCGCGGCGAAAGCACATATGCGGGCCGCTGGACTCGCTCTTCGGCGAATCCGGTGGACGTGAGGAGCGTTACTGCGATTAAAATTAAAGAAGATAAAACCTTCATGCCATAACCTCTTATTAAGTTCGGATCATACGCAAGGGCTAACACCGCGCGCATGCGGAAAGTCGCGGGGGAGTATCAATAAACGTAAAGACGCGTACTTTGGGACCGATAAGGCCGTGGGATGGACCTCTTAACGCGAGTTATGGAAGCTGTCAGCTTAATTAGATTGATATCTCATTTTCTGCCGTCGACCCAGCGTTGCGTCGCCGCAGTGTTGGCGTTGTCCACCTTGCTTCCGCTTGGAGTTTCGGCCCAGCGACTACTCGATTTAACCGCGGACGTCCCCGATTCCGGTAGTCCCGGGGTTCCGGGAGCTTCTTTCGAGAGCCTGAATAAGCCGACGCCTCTGGCCCTGGAGGTCGTGGTCCAGGACTTGGTCCCGGTTGTCGCGGCGAAAGGTGATCGAATAACAGTGCAGGTTCTTATTCGGAATACCGGCAAGTATGCAATCGAAATCCCCTCCTCCCGGGATAGGGGCCGCATCTTCGAATCCGGCAGTTTTGGGCGCAAAGAGCTCAGCATGGGCTTGAGTGTTTCGCCCGTTGGGCTGGGAAAGACATTTCACTTCTCCCTCGAGGGGTCTGTCGGTGCTTCCAACATTCCCGGGTCCTTCATTGTACTGTCTCCGGGTGATTCGCTGGTTGTTCGAAGCAGGGGCGACTTGGTCGACATCGTCAGTGCCGACGGGTCGGGCGCCAGTATAGGAGATGCCGATGTCTCAGTCGTGGTGAGCGAGAATGTATTCGAGGATGGCCGCTATGCGATTAACGGTTCTTCCGAGCGCGTGATTTCGAGTAATTCGTTCAAGGTGTATTGGCCCATCCAGATCCATCAGCGTCCCACGTCGGTTACTCCGCCAAGGCAGGAACAGCCGTGAGGGCGGTGTCGTTTGTTCCTTGTTCAGCTTGCGCCTTACTCGTCTTAGGGTCTTGGTATGGTTGGCTTCCGGCGGCCGCGACGGCCACTATTTCCGGGACCGTGACGACCACGGCGGGAAAGCCGATCCGGGCCGCGGTTACCGTCCACGATGTGAGCACGGCGCGGGTGCAGGGGCAGACTCCCTTCGACAGCCAGTACGCTTCGAAGAGCGATGGCACGTTCCTGTTCTCGAACGTGCCCGCGGGCAAGTATCAGATCTGCGTGGAGGCTCCGCACGAAAACGTGCTGGACCCCTGCCTGTGGTCGCCCACAGTCAATGTGGTAGATATTTCGAACGGCGCGCCGGTTTCCGGTCTGGCGGTCCAGGTGGCGACGGGCTATATGCTGCAGGTGCACGTAAACGATCCCGCGGCGCTGCTGCCGGCTGCGGTGGGCGGAACGGCGGGGCCGGCGCTTTCGGTGATGGCGATTACGCAGACGAAGTCAGTATCACAATTTCCATTTGCTCGATGCGAGTGCGACGGCGCGGGACCATTATTTGCTGGTGCCGTTCGATCAGACTTTGACGCTGGCGATAGCGAGTTCGAGCCTTGCGCTGAGCAATGCGCAGAATCAGCGTTACAGCGGGGATGTGCTGCAGGTTCCGGTGCGGATTCCATCGGGCGGGAGTTTGGGGCCGGTGGTGGTGAATGTGGGTAGCCGGTGAGGGCAAACCTTAGGAATCGGACACCGATGGACACCGAGCGCCGATAGGATAAAGCGTATGATCTAAGAAGGAGTGGCGCCATGGCCGAATACAGCTACACGGTTCTATTTGAGCCAGCCGAGGAGGGGGGATTCACGGCAACGTGTCCGGCGCTTCCCGGTCTGGTCACTGAAGGCGATACGCTGGAAGAGGCGCGCAGCATGGCGCAGGACGCTATCCGGGCCTATCTGGAAAGCCTGCGCAAGGACCGCCAGCCGATCCCGCGCGACAGGCCTCCGCTCAAAGAAGAGATACAGGTGATGCTGCCCGAGACGGCATGAGCCGCCACCTGCCCGCTTTGAAGCCGCGCGACGTGTTGAGGGCGCTCAAGCACGCAGGTTTCTCGGTCCACCATATCTCCGGCAGCCATTACATTCTGAAGCCTGAGGACCGCGTCGATCTCCGGGTCACCCTACCGTGGCATGGGAAGGATTTGAAGCGCAGGACGCTGAAGTCGATCATCGATCAGTCTGGGTTGACCGTCGAAGAGTTCCTTGGCCTCTTGTGATGGATGAGTAGGTTTCGCTCCTTGTCTTTTGATTGCGGCGAGCTTGCTGGCGGCAAGGAGGGTTGGGCAGGGCGACCGGGCCGGTGACTGTGGGAACGGTTACGCCGTCGCCGTCGGGAGTGACGGTGAACGCTTCGTCGATTTCAGTGGAAGTGCAGGGGCAGGTGGCGACGGTGTCGATGAATGTCACGGTTCCGGTGAACAGCGGTTCGGGCTCGAGCTATTATTCGCTCTCGTTCCCGGTGAGCGCTCCGGGAGTTTCGCCGCAGACGGCCGGCGTATCGATCAGCGTGCCTCCCACGGGGGTTACGCCGGTGGGGATTTCGATGGCGGGGCCGGTGCCGACTACGCTGGCGCAAGGGAATCCGTGGACGTTTCCGATTACGATCACGCCGCTGGGAGGGGCGACCGGGGTGAATCTCTACCCGCTCACGCCGAACCAGGGGATCACTTTGTCCAGTCAGGTGTACAGGCTGGCGCTTGATGGAATTAATCCGTTGAATCAGCTGATCACGATCTGGGTGGCTCCTAACGTGGCTCCGGGAACTTATGAAGTGAACTTTTACGGAGCGGGGATGGTCCCCGCCAGTTATACGGTGTTTTTCACGGTGACGGCGGCCACGGAACCCGATTTCACGGTGAATCCGGCTACGCCCGAGAGCCTGCAGGCGGGGCATTCGGTTATGTTCACAACGCAGGTGGCGCCGGTGAATGGATTCAGCGGTCCGGTTACGCTGAGCAGTCCGGGGGTGGATGGCGTGAGCCTGACGTTTTCGCCGGCTACTACGGCGCCTTTGAGCGGGGGCGCGCAGACGGTTACGGCTACGGTGACGGCGGCGGCTAATGCGGCGAGCCAGACGGAATTCGTGCCGATTGTGGCCGTGGGTGAGAACATTTCGCATCTCTCGTATGTGCCGGTGAGCGGGCAGGGCGGCGGGTCGAATACGGGGCTGACGGTGAGCGCTGCGGCGACGCCGAATCCATCGCGCCAATACTCCGCGCTGGCGCGGCAGCCTGGATACCTTCCTCGCCGTTCCTGTGTGGGAAAGACGCTTCCGTCTGTCCATTCCGGGTCTGGCAGGCGACTTGCTGTGTACAACATTATGAAACTGATCGCCGCCATCGCTCTGGCCTTCGCCTTATCCGCCTGTTCACCCACGCAGGACGAGCGTGCCCAGCAACAGGCCCATCAAACCGCCGAACAGGCGAAACACGATGCCAAGAAAGCGCTGGCGGACGCCAAAGTAGAAGCGGAGCGGGCCAACCGAGCCCTGGACAAGGACCTCAACAAGGCGCGAGAGAAGATCCGGGGAGCTATCGCGCAACCGAACGATGCCCCGCCAGAGGATCATCGCTAATATAGTGAGGTGTCAGGTTTCTCACAACTACTTGGGGCGCTATCCGATTGCCGCCTTGTTGACCTCGCCCAACCGTATTACACGGGCATGCCGCATCACCCGGCGCATCCGCCGTTTCTCTACGGACTGAATAAGAAGCACGGGGACTACGTTAACCCCGGCGGCGCCAGTTCGGCCTCCGAAGCCATTGCGTTAGGCGCGCACGTCGGCACCCACATCGACGCGTTATGTCACTTTACGTGCAACGGAAAACTTTTCGGTGGCGAGGATGCCGCCGGCGTGCAGAATTATGCGACCGGTCTCGAGCGCCACACGGTGGACACCATCAAACCGATCTTCCGCCGCGGTGTCCTGCTCGACATCGCAAAGCTCGAAGGAGTTGACGCTCTGCCGAAGGATTTTGTCATCACACCCGAGCATCTGGATCTTACCGGCGTAACCGTGAAGCCAGGCGACGTGGCTGTTATCCGCACGGGGTGGGCGCGCTATTGGGATGACGCGGCGCAATTCATTTCCCAGGTAAACAGCCCCGGCCCGGGCCTCGCCGCGGCGGAGTGGCTCAGCGCCCGTAAGATCTTCGCGGCGGGCAGCGATACCGCTCCATTCGAGTTCGCTCCCAGCCCCGCCATGGCGGTTCACGTGCATCTGCTGGTCGAAAGCGGCATCCATATTATTGAATGTCTCAACCTCGAAGAACTATCCGCCGCGGGCGTCACCGAATTTCTGTTCGTGGCCGCGCCCCTGAAAATCCGCGGAGCCACAGGCTCGCCGATTCGTCCCGTGGCGCTGGTGCCCGGCCGTGACTGATCGGGGCCTCACATCCGGGAGCTACGATGCCTTCCTGCTGGTTTCCTTCGGCGGACCCGAGAAGCACGAAGACGTGATCCCGTTCCTCGAAAACGTGCTCCGCGGCAAGAATGTCCCCCGCCAACGCATGCTCGAAGTCGCCGAACATTATTATCACTTCGACGGCATGAGCCCCATCAACGATCAATGCCGCGCTCTGATTGCCGCCCTGCGCACGGAGTTGCATCTGCCCATCTATTGGGGCAATCGCAATTGGTCGCCGATGCTCGCCGACACGGTGACGAAGATGCGTGACGACGGCGTCAAGCGCGCACTGGCGCTGGTGACTTCGGCCTTCGGTTCGTACTCGGGATGCCGGCAGTACCGCGAGGATATCGAGCGCGCCCGCGCAGCTGCGGGAGAAAGCGCGCCGTCGATCGACAAGCTTCCGCCATTCTGGAATCATCCCGGCTTCGTCGAAACCGTGACGTTGCGCGTCCGCGAGGCGCTTGAAAAGCTGCCGGGAGCCGACGTGGTTTATACAGCCCACAGCGTTCCCATCTCGATGGCGCAATCGAGCCCCTATGAACAACAACTCAGGGCCGTGTGCGCAATGGTGAACGCCGAGCTGAAACTGGGAGATCCTGTGCTGGTCTTCCAGAGCCGAAGCGGTCCCCCCACCCAGCCGTGGCTCGAGCCCGACATCGGTAAATTTATTGGCGAAACCGCTGCGAAGAAACTGATCGTCGTCCCGGTGGGGTTCTTATCGGATCATATGGAAGTTCTCTACGACCTCGATACCGAGGCCGCGGATCTCGCCGCAAAGCGCGGAATCGAGTTCCTGCGCGCCCCGACCGTGGGCACCCATCCACGATTCATATCGGCCATCCGTCAGATGGTGCACGAAGCCATGGAGAAAGGCCCGGCCTATATCTGTCCCCCCGACTGCTGCGTATTGCCTGGTGGGGCAGATTTCCGATCTGCCCGGCCTGTGGGGCATAGAGGGTGATGAAAACTTCGGTGTCTCCCGGAAGAGGCGCGGGCAGATCGGAAATCTGCCCCACACGTCAGCTAAGATAGTCTTACGTGAAAGCAAGGGTCTACGTAACCTTCAAACCATCCGTCCTCGATCCCCAGGGGCAAACCATCTGCCACGCCCTCAACGGCCTGGGCCATAAAGGCATCGAAGACGTCCGCCAGGGTAAATTCTTCGAGATCGTCATGCAGCCCGGCGAAGACCTCGACGCCATTGCGCGCGACGTCCTCAGCAACCCCGTCATCGAGGACTACCGTATCGAGAAGTTACTCGACTGAGACAATGGCGTTATGTGCGGAATAGTTGGCTACGTAGGGTCGAGGCGTGCGGTCCCTATCATTGTTGACGGCCTGAAACGGCTTGAATATCGCGGATACGATTCGGCCGGAGTAGCCGTTTACTGCGATGACGGTGAACTGGGTGTGCGCCGCGCCTCGGGCAAACTGCGCAATCTCGAAGACGTGCTGCAGATGGATCCTGTCGATGGCCGCTATGGGATAGGCCATACCCGCTGGGCCACGCACGGCCGTCCCACCGAAGAAAACGCCCATCCCCATCGCGACTGCACCGGCGACATCGTCGTGGTGCATAACGGCATCGTCGAAAACTATCTCCAGTTGAAAGAACAACTGCAGCACGAAGGCCACATCTTCAAGACCGAAACCGATACCGAAGTGATCGCCCATCTGGTCGAGAAATACTTCGAAGGCAATCTCGAAGAGGCCGTGCGCACTGCGTTAAAACAACTGCGCGGAGTTTTCGCGCTCGCTATCCTGAGTCGCCGCGACCCACACAAGATCGTCGCCGCGCGTGAAGGCCCGCCGGTGGTGATCGGCCTCGGCGATGGCGAATATTTCGTGGCTTCCGACGTCCCCGCCATTCTCAGCCACACGCGCGACATGTTCTTCCTCGCCGATGGAGACATGGCCGTGCTCACTCCCGCCGGCGTTCAGCTCACCGACTTTAACGGCCACAGTGTGAACCGCCAGGTGCAGCACGTCCTGTGGGATCCCATCATGGCCGAAAAGGGCGGCTATAAGCACTTCATGCTCAAGGAAATTTTTGAGCAGCCGCGCGCTGTCCGCGACACTACGCTCGGGCGCGTCGGCCAGGAAACAGGCAAGATCTTTCTCGACGAGATGGACATCACGCCGAACCAGTTCCAGGCCTTTCGCGAAGTTAAAATCATCGCCTGCGGAACCAGCTGGCATGCCGCGCTCGCCGGCAAGTTCATGATCGAGAAGCTGGCCCGTATACCCGTCGAAGTGGATTACGGCAGCGAGTTTCGTTATCGCGATCCACTCGTCGGCCCCGACGTATTGACCGTGGTCATTTCGCAATCGGGCGAAACCGCCGACACACTGGCGGCCCAGCGCGAGGCCAAGCAGAAGGGATCTAAGACGCTTGCCATCTGCAACGTGGTCGGATCCATGATCACCCGCGAAGCTTCCGGCACCATCTACACTCACGCCGGACCGGAGATCGGCGTCGCCTCCACCAAAGCGTTCACATGCCAGCTGACCGCGCTCGCCATCCTCGCCTGTTACCTGGGGCAGATGCGCGGCGCACTCGATGAAGAGAAGTCGCGCTGCTTTGTGCAGGAGTTAGTCCGTATCCCGGGCAAGCTCGAAACCATCCTCGCCGACGACAGCCTCTACGAAGAATTAGCCCGCAAGCTTTTCCGCTCGACCGACTTCCTCTACCTCGGCCGCGGCGTGCATTTTCCCATCGCGCTCGAAGGCGCTCTCAAGCTGAAGGAGATCTCCTATATCCACGCCGAGGGCTATCCGGCCGGCGAGATGAAGCACGGCCCCAACGCGCTGATCGATGAGAAACTGCCTGTGGTCGTGCTCGCCACGCAGGACAGAACCAATCATGCCAGTTGCCTGCTGTACGAGAAAACGCTCTCGAATATCCAGGAAGTGAAGGCGCGCGAAGGCAAGGTGGTGGCTATCGTCACGGAAGGCGATCGCGAGGTCCGCAAGGTAGCCGACGATGTGATCGAGATCCCCGCCGCGCCGGAACTGCTCACGCCGATCCTTGAGATTGTCCCGCTCCAGTTGCTCGCGTATCACATCGCGGTCAGGCGAGGCTGCGACGTGGATCAACCGCGCAATCTCGCCAAAAGCGTAACCGTCGAGTGAACCAGGCGCAGGGCGAAATCGCGGTCGCAACCAGAGGCAAAGGTCTCTATGATATTTCGCGCGAAGTGAGCCGCTGGGTAGCGCAGCAGAATATCACCACCGGGCTGCTGACGGTCTTTATTCAGCACACTTCCGCCTCGCTCACTATTCAGGAGAATGCCGATCCCGACGTGCTCCGCGACATGGTCGAATTCTTCGAACGCATGGTGCCGGAGAAGACTTCATGGTTCCGTCACACCACCGAAGGCCCCGACGACATGCCGGCGCACATCCGAACCACACTGACCTCGCCGTCGCTGTCGATTCCCGTGCGCGCTGGCCAACCGGCGCTGGGGACCTGGCAGGCCATCTATGTATTCGAGCACCGGGCCATCCCTCATAAACGAAACGTGCTCCTTCACCTAATAGGAGCGTAGCTGCCAGGTGGGGCAGATTTCCGATCTGCCCGTTCCTCCGCCGGGGCCACCGCAACCGCGGAGGAATCCTGAACGTATCAACGTAAGATGCGAAATGCGATTCTGGTTTGCCTGCTCACTGCCGGCGTAGCCAATGCCCAGGCGCTGTCGGTAGGCGTTATCGGCGGAGCGCCATTCACGAACGTAGTGAACGGAAACACTCTGAACAGTATCCAGTCCATCTCAAAGAGCACCAACTTCACCATCGGGGGAGCCATTCAGGTCAACCTCCCGCTAAATCTGCGCATCGAAGTGGACGGCCTATTTCGCCCTTACAGCTTCAACCTCACCAGCCCGAATCTGGTGCAGGACATATCCGCCCAGCAATACAGTTTCCCGGTCCTCCTCGAATACCGCCTGCCCGGTCCGCCGCTCATCAAGCCATTCGTAGAGGCAGGCCTGCAATTCGACCACCTCGCGGGAATCTCCGCCGCCGCAAAGAGCGCCATCACCTCCGGACCGGGCGAGCTACTGCGCCAATCGGATGCGGGCATCGTCATAGGCGCAGGCATCGATGTCAAAGTCCCCTTGATCATCCGCCTCAGTGGAGAACTGCGTTACATCCGCCAAACCCTTCCAAATTTCCAGGATTTCTCTAATCTGAATCAGGCCGAAGTTCTCGTGGGCGTCCACTTCTGAGACCGAGCCGTGAGCGCCCTACTTAATGGAGAACGATCCGGCCGACCCGTCCCGGTGCGCCATGTGGCAGCCCCCGCACGTGGATTGCAGCGTCTTCAGATCCGCCATTGCCGCATCGGTGTTTCCCGCCTTTGCATCTTTCGAAATGGCGGTCAACGCTTTCCGCGCCGTCTGCGTAAACGCTACCGCATCCTGCACGTTGCGCTGCCCCCAGAAATCTTCAATCTGCTTGAACGTGTCATCCAGCTTGTCGGCATCGGCCGCGGCCATGTCGCCCATTTTGTCGTTGATATCGGCCGTCAGGCTGCGCACCGCCGGCGGTATCGATTGCATCCATGCACGGTACTCGCCAGCGCGTGGATCGGGCCGATCGGCCTGTGCCATAGCGCCCACTGTGACCACGGCGAGAATGCTCGCCACAAGGAACATGTTCCGCATACGACGCTTCTCCTGCTGTAATTAAAGTTTCCGACGCCAAGCGTCAGCCTTAGAATTCTACCGCGGATTTCGCCTCTGACGGCGAACCCGGCCACGCCCCCGGGATCGTTCGAAAATCATGATATAGTCAAAAAACTTTAAGTGTCCGGGGCCGCAGCGGCGCAGGGCAGGAGGTTGTAATGGTTCGGCGAAAGACAGCGGTGAGTTTGGTGGCCGGCATCACGGCGATTCTCGCGATGCCTCTGGCCGAAGCTGCCGCTCCCACCCCGATCGAGCGGCAGTTCGAACAAACCGTGCGTCCCTTCGTCACGCAATATTGCGTGGTCTGCCACAGCGGCGCCACCCCTGCCGCGCAGTTGGACCTCAAGTCGTACTCCACCATGAACGCCGTCGTCGCCGGCTATCCTCGCTGGGCGCAGGTGCTCGAAAAACTGACGGCCAAAGAAATGCCACCGAAGTCGGCCCCGCAGCCCTCCGATCAGGCGCGCGAGCAGATCACAGCCTGGATTCGGGCCATGCGCATGAATGAGGCACGCAAAAATGAGGGCGATCCCGGCCCCGTGCTGGTGCGCCGGCTGAGTAACGCCGAATACAACTACACGATACGCGACCTGACCGGCGTGGACCTGCAGCCCGCCCGGGAATTTCCCGTCGATCCCGCCAACCAGGCCGGCTTCGATAACTCCGGGGAGTCTTTGACGATCTCGCCCGCGCTTCTCGACAAATACCTCCTCGCCGCCCGCGATATCTCCGATCATATGGTGCTCACCCCCGACGGACTGGCCTTTTCCAGCCATCCCATGCTCGCCGAAACCGATCGCGAACGCTACGCCATCCAGCGCATCGTGGATTTTTACGGTCGTCAGCCCACCGACTTCGGCGATTACTTCATGGCGGCCTGGCGCTTCAAATACCGGGCCGCGCTCGGTAAGCCCACTGCCACCCTGACGAGTATTGCGGTCGATGCCAAACTGAGCCCCAAGTATCTGCCCATGGTTTGGCAGATTCTGGAATCGACAAAGAATGAGGTGGGCCCCCTCGGCACTCTGCAGTCCATGTGGCGAAATTTGCCTGCCCCGCAAGGCAGGGACAATCAGCCGGACGACGTTCGCGCCGCTTGTGTGCGCATGCGGGACTTCGTGGTGAAGATCCGCCAGCATACCCCCGTGCTTATTACCAGCCCCGTGGCGCCGGGAGTGAACGCGAATTCCGTCCCCATGGTGTATTGGAAGGACAAATACTACGCGACTCACCACCGCGATTTCGACCGCACCGCGCTTCGCGTGGAAGGTGAGCCGCCCCCGGGTCCGATCGTTGTGACCGAAGGCCCTGGGTTCACCTTCGACCTTTACACCCGCGGGCCGGCCATCGCCTTGTGGACCAAAAACCGGTTGGAAGATCCCGACTTGGCGGTGCCAGCCGGCCAACGCGCCCGCTATGAGGAGGCGTTTGCCCGGTTCTGCAATGTGTTCCCCGACCACTTCTACCTGAGCGAGCGCGGACGCTTCTATCCCATCGACTGGTTGGACAAGGGTCGCTTTCTGGGCGCAGGCTTACACAACATTCCGGGATTCTTCCGCGACGACCAGACGCTTATCGATATGGTGCTTGACGATAAAGCCCACAAGGAACTCGACAAGCTGTGGGATGAGTTCGAGTTCATCGGCGACTACACGACACGCAGCTACATTCAGTTCTACTATGACGGCAGCCGCGTGGGGCGGGACGGCGCCCGTCAGCACTCGGACCAGGGGATTACCGACGAAAAGACCATCATGGGATTCCGCGACACGATGCTTAAAATGGCGGGGCCGGCCAATAATGCAGTTGTAAATCAGGCCATCCGGGACCATTTCGAAAGCGTCAACGCGACGATCCGGTCCATGGAAAAGGTGCGGCCCGCAGCCATGCCCCGCCACGTCGAGGCTCTTCTTAAGTTCACCGCGCGCGCCTACCGCCGCCCGTTATCGAAGGCGGAACAGGACGACATCCTTGCGTATTACCGGAAGCTTCAGGAAACGGACGGGCTGACCCATGAAGACGCCATCCGCGAAACCATTGTCACGGTGCTGATATCGCCTTATTTCCTTTATCGCGTCGATCTGGACGACAGCGCCGCCGACGCGGCCCCCGCAACGTCACGACGGGCCGTGGCGAAACCGGTAAGCGCCCCGCTCAAGTAAGAAATAAAAGTAGAATAGGACTGGAAAGGTGAAATTGAAGATGCACCAACCTGCCAAAAACTCCACCTCGCGCATTTCCCGCCGGGCCGTGCTGCGCGGCGCCGGTGTTGCCGTGGCCCTGCCCTGGCTCGAATCGTTCTCCGCATCCGGCGCCACCGCTGGTGCTCCGGCGGTGTTTCCCAAACGGTTCGGAGTTCTCTTCATGGGATGCGGCATCAATGAGAATCACTGGAGCGCCGAAGGATCGGGCGACGCCATGAAGCTCAGCAAGACTTTGTCGGTGCTGGAACCGATCAAGCACAAGGTCAACATCATCGACGGCCTCTTCAATAAGGAAGCGATCAATCTGGGCATTCATCCACCCCAGACCGGCGGATTGCTCTCGGGTGCGCACCTTACCTCGGGCGCCAGCATTCACTCGGGCGTTTCCATCGATCAGGTAATTGCTAACACCGTCGGCCAGGATACCGTGCAACCCAGCATTTCGCTCGCGTGCGAACAGCCGCTGACGGGATTTCACGAGACCAACTACTCGCTCGCCTACAGTTCACACATCTCCTGGCAGTCGCCCGATTCGCCGGTGCCCGTCGAAGTCTACCCCTCGCTGGCCTTCGATAACCTGTTTGAGAATCGCGGCAGCCTGCGCAACATGAGCGCCCTCGACCGCGTAAAGGAGAACGCCGAGGCCATCAGCCGCAAACTCAGTTCCGGGGATAAAGCCAAAATGGATGAGTACCTGGCCAGCGTGCGCGAGGTGGAGAAGCGCGTCGAAAGCATGCGGCGAACCAAAGACCAGTCCGACGATCTTTCGAAACAGAAAAATCGCCCTGCCTTCGCCATGGAACGCCCCCAAAATGGCCTGCCGGAAGACTTGCGCGAACACGCCCGTCTGATGTGCGACATCATCGCCATCGCCTTCCAGACCGACCGGACTCGCGTGGCATCGCTGATCACCGCGCGCGATCTTTCCTCGATGTATTATCCGTTCCTGAATGTTAAGGAAGGGCACCACGGCGCGTCCCACGATAATCTGTCGGAGGGTTACGAGCGTATATCCAGCTTCCATCTCAGCCAGTTAACTTATCTGGCTTCGAAGCTCGACAGCATGCCGGAGGGGGATGGCACTGTGCTCGATAACTGCTGCCTGATGTGGCTCTCCAATCTGTGGGTCGGCCGTCTTCACGAGAACCATAGATTGCCCCTGGTTCTGGCCGGAGGCCTCGGGGGCACGCTGCAGACGGGACGCTCGCTCAATTACCTGAAAGCCGGCGATGATAACCGTAAGCTGTGCAGTCTGTACCTATCGATCATGGATCGCTTCGGGATCAAGCTCGATCACTTCGGTGACGCCACTGAGCGACTGGAGCGCGTGTAGCTCGGGCGCGCAGGGATTCCCTACATTCCAGGCTTGCCGAAATTCGCCGCCAGGTAATCGACAATCTGATCGATCTCCCCGTCCGTAGCCTTTGCCCCGCGCGAGACCATGTCGTCGACCACCGCGCCCCAGCGCTCCTTACTCATACGCGCGCGCACCACGTTTTCGAGGCCATGGCAAGGCGTGCAGACCCGCTCCGTTACCTCCCTGCCTGGACCCTCTGGAAGTTTGAAATCGTCCTTTGCGCCGCCATTGGTCTGGGCCGAAGCGACAGCCGCCGTGAGAATCAAAAACAGCCATCTCATGCCATTACTTCGGCAGCGCGAATACATAGAGCCGTCCCGTCCCCGGTGCAGTTCCGGCCGCCAGCGGCCCTCCGCCCCCGCCGGCCATGATGGCGACATACTGCCTGCCATCCTTGCCCTGAAACGTGATCGGGACGGAGCGCGCCACATCGTTCAGTTTGGTTACCCAGAGCTCTTTACCTGTGCGCGAATCGAACGCGCGGAACTTCGCGTCCGTGGTCGCCCCGATAAATACCAGGCCGCCCGCCGTGGCGATGGATCCCCCCACATTGGGTGTGCCGGTGGTAGGAACGCCTTTCGCATCGAGTTCATCGAACGATCCCAAAGGTATCCGCCACGCGATATCGCCGGTGTTGACATTGACCGCGGTAAGCAGCCCCCACGGCGGCTGCTGGCAGGGCCAACTGTTCTTCGTATTGATGAAGAGGCTTGTGTCGGCTTCGAGACTGGTGTCGTCCGGCGCCACCCGTACCCAGCTTTTTCCGTCTTTCCCCAAAATCATTTTATTGAGGTTGCCCAGTTCCTGGGTGTTGACGAAAAGGTAACCGAGCGAAGGATCGAACGACGCGCCGCCCCAGTTTCCGCCGCCGATCCAGCTGGGGAATATCACGCGCAATTTCGGACCATACTGCGCATAGGGTCCGCCGCCGATCGCGCCCCCTTCGGTATTGACAAGTGCACGGCAAAACTTCTCATGCTCAGGCGTCACCGTGGCGACTCCATCCGGAGTAAACGTATTGCGCGAAAGCGGCGGCGGCTTCACCGGGAAGGGCTGGGTGGACCAGGGCGTGTCGCCGGGAACTGTATTGTCATTGGCGACCGGACGCTCTTCCACGCCATAAATCGGCTTTCCGGTCACACGGTCGAGGATAAACAACAGACCCTGCTTGGTGGTCTGCGCCAGCGCCGGGATTTTCTTACCGTTGTGCACGACATCCATCAGCACGGGCGCCGCTGTCGGATCGTAGTCCCAGTTATCGTGGTGCGTGGTCTGGAAGAACCACTTCAGTTTCCCGGTAGCGGCGTCGAGCGCCACAATGCAATCGCCGTAGAGATTCAGCCCCTTGCGATCGCTGCCATCGAAATCGCGCGTCACCTGACCCACACCCGCGAATACCAGCCCGCGCGCCGCATCCACCGCAAAGGCGCCCCAGGCATTGGCGCCCGAGCGATCCTGCCACTGATCCTCCTGCCAGGTCTCATGATTGGGTTCGCCGGGGCGGGGAATCGTGTGGAACGTCCACGCCAGCTTGCCCGTGCGCATGTCCCACGCCCGTATGTCCCCGGCCGCTCCCAGCGACGGAGCTTCCTGCACCTGCGCTCCGGTGATCACGAAGTCCTTGAAGATGGTGGGCGCCGAAGTCATCCCATACTGCG
This sequence comes from Terriglobia bacterium, assembly GCA_963719785.1. GTDB lineage: Bacteria > Acidobacteriota > Terriglobia > Bryobacterales > Bryobacteraceae > BOG-234. Next base: position 34,338 of record CAVRCX010000003.1, on the reverse strand, counting down.
CGCGCGGAAACTTCTCCGGCACCACGCCTTCCTTCAAATTCACCAGGCCTTCATTGCCGAAGCCAGGCACGGGCTTGCCGGTTTTCGCGTTGAGCGAAAGCAGCCATCCGTCATTGGTTCCGAATACCACCTGCGGCGGCAGAGTACCATTGCCCGGCCACCACGCGATACCGCGCATGGCGGGCGTATGCTGCCCTTCGTAATCCCACAGCAGCTCACCCGTTTCCGGTTCCAGAGCCACCACATGGTTATATGCGGTCGACATATAGAGGACGCCGTTCACCACCAGCGGTGTTGTTTCCGACCTGCGCGGACGCGGACCACGGCCACCCCGTGCACCCGGAGCAGCGGCGACAGCGGCCAAGGTGTCGTAACTCCACGCAAGTTGCAGCTTCCCAACGTTATCCCTGTCGATCTGTTTCAACGGAGAAAAACGCGTGCCGCCCGCATCGTGACCCCACACCGGCCAATCCGTTTGCGCCGCGCAGGGCAGAGTTAATAAGATGAACGCCCAGGAAATTCGCGGCATCATTTCATCACGTCGTCCGGGATCTCGCAGCTGACGCCTTCCTTAGGAACCTCCACATGCGCGGCCCAGAGAATACCGTTCACCAGCAGACGGCGATTGCTCTCCTCAGCCAGGTTCTTATGCGTATCCTGCCCCGCCATCACGAAGCCGCGCCCGCCGCCTTCCCGCTGCACCACCCACGCGATAGGCGAATCCACGCCGCCCTTCGACTTACCCGTCACGAGCATGGTGCGCCGCGCATCCGCCGGCAGCACCTCATTAGTAAAGATCTCTTCCGTATAAGTGAGCGGCGCCACGCCACGCAAGACCGGATGCGAAGGCGACGCGAGCGCCGTGGTCCACGTATCCATCACCACTTTCGAATAGCCTGTCTTGTAATACCCGCCCACCCAGTCGAGAAAATATTTCTGCGCCGTCTCATTCACCACGTGCGTGGTGTAGTGAAATATCGCGAGGCCCGTGCCCTTCTTCATCAAATCGTCGAACTGGATCAGCCTCTGCGTGGTCCACGGATCGTAAGTCTTCTGGTCGGTCGTATCGTTGGGCGGGAACAGGGCATGCGTCTCTTCGGGAGTTCGGTCGCCGCTCGATTCGAGAACAATAGCCGCCGGATTGCGCAGCGACGCGATGGCCGGAACCCTGCCTTCATAAATACGCGTCGCCACGCCGGAGATGTTGCTGGCGTGATCGATGCAGTACTTCATCACGTTCAGGTCCTTGCGATATTCGTGGCGCCCCGGAGCCCCGTGGTCTTTCGGGCCGGCGACGAAAATAATCGTCTTCGCGGCCTCCGGCGGTGTCTGGGCAGAAAGCCACGTTCCGGCGATGAAGCTCACGGCTATCAGGCGAATCAGCCCGGTGATCGTTGCGTGTTTACTGCCGACGCTGGTCATGGCCCGAACTTTACCACAAAGCCTGCGGCCACGCTTCAGCTCTTAAATTCAGCTCTTAAATTCAACGATGACCGCTTCGAACGGTTTGTCGCTCAGATTTTCCAGCTTCGATCGCCCCGCGTTTTCCCACGTATACTCCGCGGCCTTGTGCGTCTGCGTCTCCGTCTTCCCGTCGCCCCATGTTTCGCGCACATTCTGATCGACCATGCAAACCACCAGGCGATTCACCGAGTGTTCCTCCATCGGTAAGCTCTGGTGTGCGGAGAGCTTGAGCCGCAGCACACGAACCTGGCTATTCTCCAGCTCCAGCTTGTAAAACGCGGGGTCGAATGCGCTCAAGGTTTTCCCCGGAATTCCAGGCTTCTTGATGCCGATATCGACGATCATCGGCCCCGTGAACGCAGGCGTTTTCCAGACCCGCGGATCCAGTTCCGGCGGGATCTCCGAATAATGCCAGCCGCTGGCCGGACTCCACTGCACCTCGCCTTCCTTCCACTTCAACACCCCCGTGTGGCCGTCCAGATAATGCAGATTCTCCCCGCCCGTGTGCATGTAAACCATCACCCGATTCAGCTTGTGTTCGTGCATCTTGTGGGTGGAGCCGGGGACGTCCACGCTCGGATGCGGGGCGTCGACAATTACCTGATCGTTTTCGAAGCTCGGTTGCGGGCGCTGCGCGGCCAGCACACCGGCGAGAAAGCAAAGCGCAAATCTGGCGAGTTTCATCCCGGTAATTATATACGCCGGCGACGGACTCATGGGCCGCTCGCGTTGCGGGGCGAGACTCACTTCACGTCGGACTCGGGTAGCTTCTTCCGTTTCATCTCTCGGGCCAGCCACGCCTGCGCCAGCTTCCAGTCCCTGCCTACCGTCTGGACCGAAATTCCCATCGCGTCGGCTGTCTCCTCCATGCTCAGGCCGCCAAAGAAACGCAGTTCCACCGCGCGGACTTTTCGCGCATCCACCTTTGCCAGTGCCTCCAGCGCATCGTCCAGAGCCACCAGTTCGCGGTCTCGGCCCGGCGCGGCGAAATATACTTCCTCGAAGGTAATTCTCTCCGCCCCGCCGCCGCGTTTAGAACTGCCGCGCGCCCTTGCCGCGTCCACCAGGATGCGGCGCAGCAATTGTGCGGCGAGGCCGAAAAATTCGGTCCGATTGCGAAAACTCAGACCATGCGACCCCGCCAGCCGCACATACAACTCATTCACCAGAGACGACGGTTCCGGCACGCACTCCCGTTCGGACGCAATTCGCCGCTTCGCCATCCGCCGCAGATCGGCATAAACCATCGGGACCAGACGCCCGAGAGCCTGCTGGTCGCCCGCGCTCCAGGCCTGAAGCAGTTCCGTAACCGATGGTGGCGAACTGTCAGGCATGCCTGTGTGAAGGTATTTTACTGCACCTGAAATAAATCGTCCGGCGATGGCAGATTTCGCTCTCTGAATTCCGCTTATCTGAGCGGTGGCGAAATGAGAGTCTTCATTCCCACAAGAATAAGGAGGCGCAAAATGACGCTGAAGCAAATCGTAAAAGCTGCCGTGGCAATGTCCGCGGTGGGATTGGTCGCTCTTCTCGGACTGTACCCAGGTTCCCCAAAAATGTATGCCAACGAACAGGATTCGGACTATAACCTGTCGTCAATTGGCCTTCTCATCGCGCCGGATTTCATCCATCTGGACGGTAAAGATCCGGGCCTGGTTGGCTTAGGAAGCTTCATCGTAAACGCGCAGGTGGACTGCAACGGTTGCCATGGGTCGGATCCTGCCAATGAATTTCTGCCCGCCAACAATCCGTTCTTCCGGGCGCCCGCAAACTTTCCCGTGAAACTCAATCAGGCAACCTATTTGAGTGGCGGCCAGAATTTCGGCCCGGTCGGCCCCGGCATCGTCAAGGACGCCAAGAGTCCCCTGTATGCCGGGCCTGGCCTGGGCCCGAATATCATTACGCGCAATCTGACGCCCGATTTCACCGGCAATCCCGCGGGCGGTATCCCCTACAACAAGTTCCTGACCATCATTCGAATGGGTCATGATTTGGACCAGTTACACCCGAATTGCGGGGGGACGGTAACCGACAACTGCTATAACGCGCCTGTCGATGGCACTCTTCTCCAGGTCATGCCATGGCCCAAGTTTCAGCACATGACCGAATATCAGATCAGGGCTATATGGACGTATCTGAGCACCATTCCCTGCAACGCCCACAACGACGATCTCGGCGCCGCGTTTCCCTGGCTGAAGAATCAGTGCACCCCGTGAAGTGTGGGGTAGACGCTGCCGCTGCGGTGCGGCTAGCTGTCTACCCGCTTCAGCATCTTGTCGAGCACATTGTGATCGATCGCATACCCCAGCCCCGGCTCCGTGGGCGCCTGCACATATCCGTCCTTATCGATGCGTAATTTCTGCGGATAATACGGCCGGTCGAAAATACTCAACCGGAACCCCCATCTCGAACCAGAAGGCATTGGGCATTGCCAGTTCGAGATGGAAATGCACGGCCTGCTCCGCGGTATTGCCGAAGTTGTGCGGCGTGCAATCCATATTGAACGCGTCCGCCAGCATACCCACCCGCATGGACCCGCTGATGCCGCCCACCTTATCGGCGATCAGCCGCACCGAGTCGAGCGCGCCGCGATGGATATATTCGGCGAAATCCGCAATAGAGGAAAGATACTCACCCACCTGCAGCGGAATATTGAGCGCGCGGTTCACCTCGATCAGGCCTTCCATATCGTTGGTGCGCACGGGGTCCTCGTACCACGCGTAATCCAGCTCTTCGAGCACGCGGCCGACCTTCAACGCCTCGGGGACGTTATAGGCCATGATGGGATCGTACGCCAGAAGGTAATCGTCGCCCACGGCTTTACGGATGGCTTTCAGCAGTTCGATGTGGCCAAGGTACGCGGCAGTCTCCGATCCCGGTTTGCGCTCCAGACCGAAGGGGTGCAGCTTATATGCCTTATAGCCCTGCTGCTTGCACCGGATCGCTTCGTCGACCCATCCCTCAATGTTGGTGTAAGCCTGCGAACTGGCATAAGCCAGCACGCGGGTTTTGTTGCCGCCCAGCAGTTTATAGACGGGCCGATTGACCACCTTACCCAGGATGTCCCACATGCATATTTCGGCCGCCGCGGTGTAGTGGTTAGGCCAGGTGCCGTGGCCGCCGCCCGCCGCTTCTCCGCCGGGACGGTCCACCACCGGATCGAAGCTTGCCTTCAGGCCCGACGTGGCTGTGATGGAAGGCAGCAGGTCGATGATGTTCTTGCCCAACAAGGCGGGTTTCGCCCAATTTAGCCAGTTCGGCATGAGGGCGCGATTTCCCAGCGGATAGCTTCCTTCATGGCCGCTGTTGGTCACGATTGAGGCGATTTCGCCGGCATCGTTGGGATTATGGTGATATTTGGCGCTATCCGCGACATATACCTTTATTTCTTTAATTGTTAAGTCGGGGAGATCTCCGCACTTAACGCCCGCTGCCTGCGCGGCCGCTTGCGGCGGGTCGGCAAGCACCGCTGCCACGGCCGCCGTCACACCCGCATAAGCTTCGAAAAACCTGCGTCGCGATTGTTTTTCATCCGTCATGCGTCGTTAAGTATAGTTCAAAGCATAGAATCGGTACAACGACAATGATCACCAGACGACAGATCGTAGCCGGCACGCTTGCCGTAAGCGCGTTGCAGGCCCAGCGCACCATGTGGAAGCCCCGCATTGGAATCCTCGTCAACTATTCCGAGGGAAACGTGGCCTTCGCAAAGCAGGAAGGGTTCACCAGCATTGGCCTCTGGGCCCAGAGCAACGGAAATCTGGCTAAGCCGTCCGATGGCGAAATTGCCCGCATCCGCGAGGTCATCCGCCAATCCGGCCTGCTCTGCTCGGTCTTGGGCGTTACCGCGAATCACATCGATCCCAACCCTGCCAATCGCAAGGCTGTCAACGACCACACAGCCGGAGTTATCGAGACCGCCGGAAAGCTCGGTGTCTCTTATATCGGCACCATGTCGGGCAAAGATCCGGCCAAAAATCTCGCTGGGAATGTGGACGAAATCAGGCGCGTCTATGAGGAGCGCTATTTCCCGCTGTGTGAGAAATACAAGGTCCGCCTGATCTGGGAACCCTGGCCCGACGGCCCCAACGTCGCTACCGGCCCTATGGGCTATGAAGCCTTGTTCAAAGCCTTCGGCAATTCACCGTATGTAGGAATTCAGTTCGACCCCTCGCATCTGGTGCGCCAGTTCATGGATCCCTACCAGGCCGCGCGCGACTGGATCGATTACATCTACGATGTCCATCTCAAGGACACCGAAATTAAACGGCAGGTACTGCGCCGCAGCGGGATCAATCCGCCCGATCCCGCGCCCTGGTGGCGCTATCGCATTCCGGGTCAGGGAGAGATCGACTGGCCGAAATTCTTCACGGTCCTGATGGACAAAGGCTATTCCGGCGCCATGAATATCGAGCATGAAGACGAGGAATACCGCGTAGGCTACAACGGCACGGAGATCAACGAAGGATACCGCGTCGGCTTCCGCCTGGGGCTGCGCTATCTGCGGCAGTACGTCCCCGTATAAAACGCGCGCTCAGAATTCGTTCGCGAAGGGACTCCGTTTGAGCGCATAATCGACGGCCTCTTTGGGCACGCTGAAACTGGCCATTGCTCGGTTGCCCATGTAACCGATGTCCTTCACACCAGCCGGACTTGTGTAATAAGCGTCGACCACCATATTCCGCGTCCACGTCCAGAACGGCACGCCGGGAGCGGTCGCCGCAGTCACATTCTTCGCCCATGCGAGTTGATCGAGCAACTCAGTCCGCTGTGCATCTGAAGCTTTCAGGAAATCAATCCCGTAGTTCTGCCGCATGTAATGATCGAGCCAGGCGAAGCCTCCGTTGAAGATCGCCGCCAGTTCCTGGTTGTGCGCGGAAAGAAGATCGATGTATTCAGCCGCTCCCGCCTCGGAAGCCCCAGGCACAATAATTTCCGCCAGCTTCTTCAACGTATCAAAATTGTGCTGGTTGAAAGCCTTCGGCATGTAACCTGCGCCGCCTCCAATTTCGGCGTGAACCTGCTGCGCCAGCGCAGGAGAAAGCACGCCCGAACCGGCAGTCGTCAGCACCAGCGAACTGCCAATGATTCTGAATAACTCGCGCCGCGAAGTGTCTTCCATCTGGCTACACGTTTCCTTTCTTGATCTCTTCGGCAAGGTGGGTAGCCGATCGCCATGCATTGGCGACGATCGTCAGCGTAACGTTCTTATCCGGATTGCCGTTGAAAGGCGCGGCATCCACCACCAGCAGGTTCGGCACCTCATGGGCCTGCGACCACTTATTAAGCACGCTGGTTTTGGGATCGTCGCCCATGCGGCATGTGCCGGCCTCGTGAATGATTTCGCCGCCCGCCGAGATCGCCTGCAGCGTGTCTGCCGGCAGATCCGGCGAAGTCACGCGTCCACCCATAGTCTCAATCATGTCCTTGAAGGTCTGGTGCATGTGCCGCACCATCTTCAATTCGTTGTCACTCCATTTCCAGTGGAAGCGCAGCACCGGGATGCCCCACTGATCCACCTGCGCGGGATCGATCTCGCAGTATGAGTACTCGTTTGGAATCATCTCGCCGCGCCCGGCGAAGCTGACCTGGCTGCCGTAGAAGCGTCGAATATCGTCCTTCAGCTTCGGCCCATATCCTTCGGCCTGCGCGGCCACGCCACGGAACGACCCGATCTGCGGCATACCGAACCCGCCCCCGATTTCGATATGATAGCCGCGCGGGAAATCCTTGTTCTTCTTATCCAGCTCCCACCATGGAACATAGACGTGCATCCCGCCGATGCCATCGCTGTTGTGGCGCGGCATGCCTTCGAGCGCGGGCACCACGCCGCTCACCGCATGGCCCACCGTATCGGTAAGATTGCGTCCCACCTGCCCCGAACCATTCGCGAGGCCATTGGGGAACTGCGAAGATTTCGAATTCAACAGCAGGCGAGCCGATTCACAAGCGCTCGCAGCAACGATCACCGCCCGGCACGCGATCGTCTTCTCCGTCCGCGTCGCCTTGTCCACATAAGAAACGCCGCTCACCTTACCCGAGCTGTCGACAAGCAGCTCGCGCGCCATGGCCCCGTTGATGATGTTGAGGCGCCCGGTCTTCATGGCAGGGAAGATCATCGCCTGGCTCGATGAAAAAGCCGAGGCTGTGCGGCACCCTCGTCCGCATTGCCCGCAATAGTGGCAGGCAGCGCGGCCATGCACGGATTTCGTCAGCATCGCCATGCGCGACGGGATCACTGGAATGTTCAATCTCTTGCCGGCGCGCTGGATCAGTTGCTCGTGCACGCGCGGCGCAATCGGCGGCAGAAACTTCCCGTCGGGCGCGCTGCGCAGGCCTTCGCGTGTGCCCGTGATGCCGATGAATTCCTCGGCCACGTCATACCACGGCGACATTTCCTCGTACGTCACTGGCCAGTCGGTGCCCAGCCCGTCGAAGGCCTGCGGCTTGAAATCGTAATCGGAGAAGCGCAGTGAAATGCGCCCGAAGTGGTTGGTGCGGCCGCCGAGAATGCGCGAGCGAAACCACTTAAACTCGTTGCCGGGCGCCACCGTAAAAGGTTCGCCGGGGATATTCCAGAAGCCGTTGGGCGCGAGGAAATAACCGAACGGATAGATGTCCTTGCCGAAGTAATTCTCGGCGTTTGGACCGACGCCGCGGTGGTCCACTTCCCACGGCCACATGTGCTCCTTGAAGTCTTTGGCGGGATTCAGCATGGGGCCCGCTTCAAGCAGCGTGACCTTCATGCCGAGGTCGGTGAGCACTTTGACGGCAGTGCCCCCGCCCGCCCCGGAGCCGATGACTACTACGTCGTGTACTTCGGGCGTTCGTTGTACCTGGAACATGTAAGTAACTCTACTGTACGGCCGACGGAGAATCGGTATCAGACCTCATCTGGCGGCCAACTCACCACGCTCCGCCAGAGCCTTCTTCAGAATCGCCGCCGCTGCCGGGAATTCTTTTTTCGCATTGGCAAAGAACACGCCGCCGGCCATCATCAGCGGAGTCCATCCGGTTTTCGTTTTGGCGTCCAGCCGAGCACCATGGTCCACCAGATACTGAACGATGGAAGGTTGGCCGGATACCACCGCGGCATGCAGCGCCGTGCTGCCGCTCCACCGTGGATCTCCCGGAACCTTAGCCGCCAGCTCGCTCATATTCAGCGGATAGTAGAGCAGCGTATATGCAGGATCGCCCTCTATTTTGTAATCGCCAAAATCGGCGGCGGCGTTGATGTCGTTGCCCAGTTCGATGGCCAGTTTGACGGCACCCAGGCGCTCCGCCTCGCTCACTCCGGTAAACGGACCGGCGGATTCGCCTTCCCAATAGTCCAGCCCCGCAGCCGCAATCAGTGGCGTCACTCCCAGCACGGTGGGCATCTTTGGATCGGCTCCATGCTCCGCAAGCAGACGCATGTAAGGCGCATCGCCATTGCGCGCGGCCAGATAAAACGGAGTCGCGCCGGAGAAGGTCAGGTAATGACGTCCCAGCCGGATCAACGGAGGATTCCGGCACACGCCGCCTTCCTCGGCGAACGGCCTTTCCTTGTAATCGATGCGCGCATTCGGATTGGCGCCATGCTCCAAAAGAACTTTCGCCAACTCCAGGGCCGTCATGTTTCCGGTGGGAAGCGGCGGACTGTAAGACCTTGTTCCAAGCCCGTTGCCGCCGTCCGATCCCGGCTTGCGCAGCCACGCGAGAGTATGCAGCGCCGAGCCGCGTGCGTCGGGAGCATTGGGATCGGCGCCATGATCCAGCAACGCCGCGGCCACCTCGAAATATGCATTCACCACTGCCATATTCAGCGCGCTGGTGCCGTCGGGAGCGACATCGTTGGCACTGGCTCCACGCGCCAGCAAGGCTTCGACAGTGTCTTTATGCCCGCCCCGCACGGCGAATAACAGCGGCGTGAATCCACCCTTCGATTTCGCTTTCACGTCGGCGCCGAATTCGATCAGCATGGCGGCAGCAGCCGTATTTCCCTCCGACGCCGCCCACATCAGAGCCGATTGGCCTTTCACGGGCTCCTGAACATTTACCTTGGCTCCATGCGCCAGAAGCACTTTGACGGCGTCGACTTTGCCCGTGAGCGCCGCCGTCATCAGCGCGGTCTGCCCCTCTTCGGAAGTGCTGTTGGGGTCGGCGCCGGCTTTAAGCAGGCGTTCGATCATCGCCGCGTTCGCATTGCTACAGGCGAGCGAGAGAGGCGTGATGTTGTAACGCGTGGCGGCCTTGACGTCGGCCCCCGCCGCAATCAGCATCTCCGCGATTTCGAGGCTATCGCCATGCACCGCGGCATCGAGCGCGGTGGAACCATCGGGTTGGGCCGCATTCAACGGAACGTGCTGCGCCAGCAAGGTTCGCACGGCTTTCGCATCTCCGGTCCTTGCCGCCTGGATCAGGCGCAAATCCGGCGGGGCCGCGAGCACAACGCCCGATATTGCCACTAGCGCCGCAACCAATTTCAGCAATTTCATGCGATCCTTCCGGCTTCAATTCCTAACATATAATGTAAGCGAATTCAAAGGATGCCACGTTTACAGTATCGGGCGTTGGTGGCCATGCTCGCCGCGGCATCCGGATCAGCATCAGGAGCAACGGCAGCCATAACTCCGCAGCAGGCCGGGGCGGCCATCGGCAAATATTGCGCCACGTGCCACAGCCCGCAACTGCATACGGCCGGCCTGGTTCTCGATCCCACCGCCGTGGAGCATGCGCAGAACGATCCCGAGCGCTGGGAAAAAGTAATCCAGAAACTGCGCTCGAACAGCATGCCGCCGCCTGGTGCACCGCGCCCCGACTCGGCTACGTACGATTCGCTGGCGGCATTCCTCGAAAATGAACTCGACCGCGCGGCCGCTCTCACGCCGCATGCAGGCAAGCTCCCGCCGCTCCATCGCCTGAGCCGCACGGAATACGCCAACGCGGTGCGCGATCTGCTCGCCCTCGGTCCACTCCCCAAAGAGATGGATTATGCGCTCCTGCTTCCGCCGGACAATTCGAGCAGCGGCTTCGACAACATTGCGGACCTGCTGTTTATCTCGCCCACGGCGATGGAAAGCTACCTGGGCGCCGCTGAAAAGATCAGCCGCCTGGCGGTGGGCGACCCCACCATTCCCGTGATGGTGAACAGTTACCGGCTCTCCGATCAGGAAGAGCAAACTGTTCGCGCAGACGGCCTCCCCGTTGGCACGCGTGGTGGCCTGTTGGTGCGCAGCGAATTCCCGCTCGACGGAGAGTACCTGATCAAAGTGGAACTAACCGGCGCCTCGGACACCGACCAGAAGCTCGAGATCACCGTCGACGGCGAACGTGTGCAGCTTCTCCATGTCTCGCCGAGCCAGGGCCGAGGTGGCCGCGGTGGGCGCAAGGTTCCCGAATTCCGTCTACCGGTGAAGGCGGGAACAAGAGCCGTCGGCGTCACTTTTGTTCAGCGCGATGAAGTGCGCGACGAGGAGGTCCTGAAGCCTCGCTTGCGCAGCCCCGGTCCGGAGGTCGCGGTGGAAACGGTCACCATCAGCGGACCGTATAACGTGAATGGGCCAGGAGACACGGCCTCGCGTCGCCGCATCTTCGTGTGCCGGCCGGCCACCGCGGCTGAAGAAGAACCCTGTGCGCGGCGCATCCTGACAACACTCGAACGCAGGGCTTACCGCAGGCCTGTGAACGCGGCCGATGTGCAGAGCCTGATGCCCTTCTATATCGCCGGGCGTGCCGAAGGCGGCTTCGATCTGGGAATCGAGCGCGCTCTCCAGAGGCTGCTCGTGAGCCCGCAGTTTCTATTCCGCATCGAGCGCGATCCGGCCAACGCGGCACCGGGAACTTCGCATCCCATCAGCGATCTCGAACTGGCCTCGCGCCTGTCGTTCTTCCTGTGGAGCAGCATTCCGGATGACGAACTGCTCGACCTCGCGACCTCGGGTAAGCTGCGGCAGCCGGGCGTGTTGGAGAAGCAGGTACGCCGCATGATGGCCGATGCGCGCTCTGCATCGCTGGTCTCGAATTTTGCCGAACAGTGGCTCTACCTGCGGGATCTGGATTCCAGGAAACCCAACGAGAGCCTGTTTCCGGATTTCGACGAATCCCTGCGCGACGCGTTTCGCCAGGAGACCGATTTGTTCCTCGACAGCGTTCTGCGCGGCAATCGCAGCGTGCTGGATCTGCTCTCGGCCAACTACACGTTCGTCAATGAACGGCTGGCGCAACACTACGGGATTCCCAACATCCATGGAAGTGAATTTCGCCGCGTGAATTTACCTCCAGATAGCCCGCGCGGCGGATTGCTCGGGCAGGGAAGTATCCTGACCATTACTTCCTACGCCACCCGAACTTCGCCGGTGAATCGCGGCAAGTGGGTGCTGCAGAATCTGCTGTCTTCGCCGCCGCCTCCTCCACCGCCCAACGTTCCGGCCCTGAAAACGGAAGGCAAGGACCCGGGGCAGACGCTGACCATGCGTGACGCGATGGTCCGCCATCGTGCCGACCCCGCGTGCGCCGGATGCCACTCGCGCATGGACCCGATTGGTTTTGCCATGGAGAATTTCGATGCCGTAGGCAGATGGCGCGACCGCGATGGCGACACCTCGATCGACCCCTCCGGCGTTTTTCCCAACGGTGAGAAGTTCAATGGCATGGCGGGATTGAAGGCCGCGCTGCTGAGCCATCCGCGAGAATTTGTATCGACGATTTCCAGCGAACTGCTGATGTACGCCATCGGGCGCAATGTGCAATATTTCGACGAGCCCGCGATTCGTGCCATCGTGAAAGAAGGCGCGCGCGACAATTACACGTTCTCGTCATTAGTGCTCGGAGTGGTAAACAGCGTGCCGTTCCGCATGCGCGAGGCCGAAGCGCCAAAAGAGATCAAAGCGAGTAAATAACAGAGGAGACGGCTATATGTTCATCACCAAAAAGGCGCTGCACCGAAGAACATTCCTCAGGGGAATGGGCGCTACCGTGGCGCTGCCCTTGCTCGACGCCATGGTCCCCGCCCTCTCCGGCAAGCCGCTCCAGCCTGCACCGCGCCTCGGATTTATCTACATCGCCAACGGCGTAATTCAGAATCAGTGGATACCCACAGCCACGGGGCGCAACTTCGAACTTCCTCCCATCCTGAAGCCGCTCGAACCGGTGCGTAGTCATGTCAACATATTGACCGGGCTATCCCACCTGCAGGCCGATACCTTCGGCGACGGCACCGGCGATCACCCGCGCTCGTCCGCCGTCTGGCTGACCGGAGTCCACGCCTACGACCGCAGCCGGCCCGATATCGAAGTGCATCTGGCCACTTCGGCGGATCAGATCGCCGCCGGGGTGATTGGCAAATCCACGCCGGTGCCCTCGATCGAGATGAATCTCGATACCCCCGCGCAGACCGGCTGCGATACCGGCGATTGTTTCTACAACAACACCATCTCGTGGCACAATCCCACCACGCCCAATCCCGCCGAGTTTCAGCCGCGCGTAGTGTTTGAAAGACTGTTCGGCGATGGCGGCAGCGCGGCACAGCGCCTCGCCCGCATGAAAACCAACGGCAGCATTCTCGATTCCGTGATGCAGGAAGTGGGCAGTCTCGATAAGACGCTGGGCCCCTCGGACCGCGGCAAGCTGAATGAATACCTGCAATCGGTTCGTGAAATCGAGCAACGCATTCAGAACGTAGAGGCGCAGGGCATGCAGTCGATCGAGTTGCCCCAACGGCCCACCGACGTTCCGCCCAACTTCGAGGACCACATCAAGCTCATGTTCGATCTGCAGATCCTGGGATTTCAGGCCGACGTGACGCGCGTTTTCACCATGATGGTCTGCCGCGAACTGAGCGCGCGCACCTATCCGCAAATCGGCGTGCCGGAACAGCACCATCCCACCTCGCATCACCGCAATGATCCGGAATTAATTTCGAAGAAAGCAAAGATCGACGCCTACCACGTTCAGTTACTTGTGTATTTTCTGCAGAAGATGCAGGCCGTGCAGGATGGCGAAGGCACGCTTGCTCGACCACAGCGCGATTCTCTACGGCGGCGGCATGGGCGATGGCAATCTGCACAGGCATTCCAATCTGCCTTGCCTGATGGCCGGCAAGTTGGGCGGGCAATTCGAGACGGGACGTCATCTGAGTTATAAGCTCGACACGCCGATGTCGAATCTTCTGCTGACGATTCTGTTGAAAGCGGGCGTGCAGCTGGAGAAAATCGGCGACAGCACCGCTCCGCTCGAACTTTGATCAGCGATCCGCTCCCCAGATCGCTCATCAGATCGATGATAGACTCATTTGCCATGCGGCGTTCCGTGTTCATAGCTCCTTTGCTCTTCGCAGCGAGTGCCTCGGCGCAGATTTTCACGGTTGCTCAGGCTGACGCGGGCCGCGCGCTTTACGCGCAGAGTTGTGCCGGGTGTCACGGAGCGAACTTCGAGGGGTCGGGGGACGCCCCTCCTTTGAGCGGCAGCACGTTCCTGCTCAAGTGGCGGCCGAAGATGGTGAGCGAGCTGTTTGGAGAAATCCTGCAGAACATGCCAACCACGAATCCGGGATCGCTGGGGGAGGCGGCTTCGCTGGCGGCGACGGCTTACCTTCTGCAACGCAATGGCGCGCCGGCGGGGGCGCAGGCTTTGACTCCGGGGGCGACTACTTTGATCGGCGCGGTCGCCACTGGCCAGGGGCGCGGCGGTGCGGGCCGTGGTGGACAGGCGGGCGCTGCCCCCTTGATCGTGGCAGGGGCGGGAAGTGCGACCGCGGCTACCCGGGGCGGCACAGTGGCAACTTTGACCTACGGAGTTACAGCGCCTGGTGAAGTTAAGAATTATGTACCGGTAACGGCGGCCATGCTCAAGAATCCGCCGCCGGGGGATTGGCTGATTTTCGGGCGCAATTATCAGCGCCACAGCTACAGTCCGCTGAATCAGATCACGCGCGATAACGTGAAGCAGTTGCAATTGAAATGGACCTGGGCCATGAACGACTCGGGCGCCAACCAGACCACGCCCATCGTGCATAACGGCGTCATTTATCTGGCCAGCCCGAGCAACATCGTGCAGGCCATCGACGCGAAGACCGGCGATCTGATCTGGGAGACGCGTGCGGGTCCGGGTCAGGCGCCAGGGTACGGTGGGATTCGCAGTATCGCCATTGCCGAGGATAAGATCTTCCTGCCTACCAGCGATGCGCACATGGTGGCGATCGACGCGCGCAATGGAAAGATTGTGTGGGATACGCCGGCATCCGACGCGCCGCATACTTCCACCAGCGGCGCCATCGTGATTGGGGATCACGTGCTGATGGGGATGACGGGGTGCGCGCGCTTCGATGGCGAGGGCTGTTATATTGCCGCCTTCGACATCCACACGGGTAAGCGCGCGTGGCGTTTCTACACGATTCCGCGCGAGGGGGAGCCGGGCAGCGAAACGTGGGGGAATCTGCCGATGAATAACCGCGCCGGGGCGGAGACGTGGTTGGCGGGCAGTTACGATCCCGAGCTGAACCTTACCTATTGGGGCGTGGCGCAGTCGAAGCCGTGGAATTTCCTGAGCCGTCATTTGACGCCGTTCGATAAAACGCTGTATGCGAACTCTACGGTGGCGCTGAATCCGGATACGGGCAAACTGGTTTGGTATTTCCAGCATGCGCCGGGTGAATCGTTCGATCTGGATGAAGTGTTCGAGCGCGTATTAGTGGACATCGGGGATCAGAAAGTTTCGTTGAGCGCGGGCAAAGCGGGGATTCTGTGGAAGCTGGATCGCAGGACCGGGCAATATCTGGGCAGCCGGGAAATGGTGAAGCAGACGGTATGGGCGAGTATCGATCCGAAGACCGGAACGCCCACGTATCGTACGGATCTGCTGGAGATGCAGCTCAACAAACCGGTGACGGTTTGCCCCAGCACCGAGGGTGGGAAGAACTGGCAGGCGATGAGTTATAACCAGCCCACGGGGTTGATTGTGGCTCCGCTGAGTCAATCGTGTATGGAATTTACGGCGCGGGAAGTGGATCTGAAAGGCCCAGGCGGAAATAATGCGGGCGACCGAAAGTTTCTGCCGATGCCGGGCACGGATGGCAAGATGGGCAAGCTGGCGGCGTATGACGTGAAAACTTTGAATGAGGTCTGGAAGTATGAGCAGCGCGCTCCGTTTCTGACCGCCGCTCTGTCGACCGCGGGCGGTTGGGTGCTGGTGGGGGACGTCAATCGCGGGCTGCATATTTTCGATGTGAAGACAGGGCAGATTTTGTGGGAGACACGGCTGGGCACTTCGGTGCAGGGTTTCCCTGTGACTTACAGCGTGGATGGCAAGCAGTACATTGCGGTAATGACAGGGCTGGGCGGGGGGAGTCCGCGGCAGGTCCCGGCTGCGGTGGCTCCGGAGATCAGGATCCCGCAGAGTGGCCAGGCGCTTTATGTGTTTGCGCTGCCGTAATCGGGACGCGCTGCGATAGCTGCGCTCGTCCGAGGTTGACGAAGACGCGGCGCTATCGCCGCATGTCCCCGATTAACCCGCCTCGCTGTATTCGACGACTACCAGGGTGATGTCGTCCGATTGTTCGGCTCCTCCGGTGAAATCGCGGATGGCCTGTTGAATCTCATCGTGCATTCCGGCGCAATCGAGATCGACGGCTTTGCCCACTGCCGCGCGCAGTAAGGGGCGCCCGAAGAATTCTCCGGCGGCATTCTGCGCTTCGGTCACGCCGTCGCTGTAGATTACGATGCGGTCCCCGGCAGCGAGATCCCGTTGATCCACCGCAAACGGCGCGCCAGGCATGAGGCCTACGGGCATCGACGTTGTGTTGAGGCTGTCGATTGAACCATCGCGACGCACCAGCAGCGCGGCGCAGTGGCCCGCGTTAGCGAAGTTCAGGCGGCCCGCGCGATCGAGGGTCGCATAGAAGACGGTCGCATACTTGCCGTGCTCGGCGCGCTCGCTCATGAAATCGTTAATGCGCGAAAGCACGTCGGGAATGCTGGCGCCCAATGTGCCGCCGAGGAATGCGCCCTGCAGAAAGCTTGCCAGCAGAGCGGAACTTACGCCTTTACCGGAGACATCGGCTACCACTATGGACCACGCGTTGGGCCCGATTTCGACCACATCGAAATAGTCGCCGCCCACTTCGTGTGATGCTGTGCTCGATCCACAGGCGCGGAACCAGCCGGACTCAGGCAGGTGTCGCGGCAGCAGGCTCTGCTGAATTCTGCGCGCTACGCCGAGTTCTTCTTCGATTCGTTGCTTGGCGCGCTCTTCTTCCAGCAGCCTGGCGTTTTCGAGCACCGTAGAGGCTTCGATCGCCAGCGTCTGCAGCAGCTCACGGTTGCCACCGGCGAGATCGACGGCGGTCAGGCGCGAATCCATATAAAGCACGCCGGCATTCGACCGCCCCGCGCTGATGAGCTGCGTCTTCGATCCGCCGCTGAGGTTTACGCGCACCAGCGGAACACAGGCCACGCTGCGCAATTCCAGATCGGCGATGGTGTTGCCGGGCGAGCGTTCGTCGAGCGCGCTGGGGTCGAACGACATGCTGAACAGGTCGCGGCGGCTTTCGAGAGCGTGCTGAATCAGGCGGCGCGGTACACGCAGTTCGTCGGGTGGAAGGTCGGTGCCTCCGTGGGCGCGGGCGCTGCGCACCTGCAGTTCACGCTGCTCGTCGAAGAGCAGTAAAAAGCCGCGTTCGCAGCCGGTCACGGCGATAGCGGCATCGACCACGGTGTTGAGAACGTCGTCGGCCGAAAAAGAACTCTGCAGCGAACGCGCGACTTCGAGCACGGCGCGCAGTTTTTCAAGGTTAGCGGCGCCTGCCTTGCCGGTGTCGCCCGCCACCGGTTTGGCCAGCAGCGACTGGATCTCGTCGCCGGAGCGGCTGAATATTACCTGGTAGCCATCGGGCACGCCGAATTCGATGCGCTCGGATCCATGGAGAATGCGAGATTTATCCACGCGCTCGCCATTGACCCACACGCCGTGGCGGCTGCCGAGATCTTCGAGAACGCAGTGGCCGTCGTCATTCGAGACCTGCGCGTGGTTGCGGGAAATGCGGCTGTCGCGCAGCACCAGATTGTTATCGGGAGCGCGGCCGATGCGAAACGGAAACGGGAAAAGAGGCACGCGCGCACGGCGGCCGTTGGGGTCGACTACGACGAGAGTGGCGTTCGATTCCGCAGTGGGGCTCATTGGATTCGGCGGCGTTTGGCCGGGGCGGGAGCGGTAGCAAGAGCGGCGGCCTCGCTCATCTGGCGCGCGCGCAAAGCCTGGCAGTGCGAACAGTAGCCGCCGACTTCGGTGCGTGCGAGGACGATCTGAAAACCGAAGTGCGTTTCAATCTGGCGCCGCAGACGCTGCAGCGGTTCGCCGAAAAATTCTTCCACCTTGCCGCAGCCGAGGCAGATGACGTGGGCATGCTCCTGCTTGCTGCGCGTCTCGTAAAAATGCTGCTCGCCGGCCTGATGCATCAGATCGAGCTCATCCACGAGGCCGCCTTCCTTGAGCAGTTTCAGAGTTCGATACACCGTGACGCGGTTGAGTTTGGGATCTTTTTCCTTGGCAAGCTGAAACAGGCGTTCGGCGTCGAGGTGCTGCCCGGTCTTATCGATCAGATCGAGCAGGATTCGGCGCTGGCGCGTGAGCCGCATACCGCGGGGCGACAAAGCTGGGGCGGGATCGGACATGCTCAGTCTCAGTTTAACGTGATACAACCGTAGCGAATAACCTATGCAAGCGCACAACATGAAACGACGCACTTTCCTGCAAACGGCGGCGGGCGCCGCGATGGCCCAGGCAGCCGCCGGGCAAAACAAGCTTGGGGAGGGGATCAGGCTGGGCTTCGACACGTATTCGCTGCGCGCATTCAAGTGGAAAGACATTCAGTTGCTGGATTATGCGGCTGGCCTGAAGGTCGATACCATCCAGATTTCCGATTCCGGCGACTACACCAGCCTCGATCCGAAACATCTGCAGGTTGTTAAAGATTATGCGGACCGGCTGGGAATTCAGATCGACGCGGGGATCGGCTGCATCTGTCCCATTTCGAAGAGCTGGCGGCCAGGTGGCGCGTCGCCGGAACAGGTGACAATCGATGGCCTGAAGGTGGCGAAGGCGGTGGGCGCGCGGTCCATGCGATGCGTGATGGGATCGCTCGACGACCGGCGCACTGGCCGGCCGATCGAAGAGTATATGGACGCGACCATCAAAGTTTTCAAAGCGGTGAAATCGCAGGCGGTGGATCTGGGGGTTAAGATCGCACTCGAAAATCACTCGGGCGATTTTCAAGCTCGCGAGGTGCGCACCATTATTGAGGAGGCGGGCAAGGACTTCGTCGCGTCGTGCCTCGATACGGGGAATCCGATGTGGGTGATGGAGCATCCGCAGGTTACGCTGGAGATTCTGGGGCCGTACGCGGTGACTACGCATGTGCGCGATTCGGTGGTGTTCGAACATCCGCGCGGGGCGGCTTTTCAATGGGTCGCGTTCGGCGATGGCGTCGTGGATTGGACGGCATTCTTCACGCTGTATCAGAAGGTTTGTCCGGGCTGCTTGCTGCAGCTGGAGAATATCACCGGGCGTCCGCCGCAGATTGTTCCTTATTATGAGCGCGAATGGTGGAAGTGGTTTCCGAAGATGCCCGCCGCGGAGTTTGTGCGCTTTGAGGAGATGGCTAAGCGTGGGCATCCGTTCATGGGAGCGATGGTGATTGAGGATACTGCGGGGGCTAAGCCGGCTCCGTATTCGGAGGCGCTCAAAGAACAACAGCGGGTGGATCTGGAACGCGGCATCACTTTTGCACAGAAGGCGTTGGGGCTGGGCGTGCGCTGGAAGCAGGGCTGACGGCTACATGCCCAGCAAATAGACGGGTGCTAAAGCTGCGAGCGCTGCGCCAAGCTGGGCTCCCAGGATGAGCAGCGCCTGCCGGGGCGTTCGGGGCAACCATTTGATGGCGTAGAACGCGATGACCGGCAGCTGTCCGGCCAGGAGCAGTTGAAAGATGTGCGCGGTAGCTCCTTCGTCAGCTTCGTGCGTGGCACCATACAGGGCGACGTGAGCCAAGACCATAGTCAGGGCGATCAGGGACATGCCTATCGGAATCAGCGCAGAGGGCTGTTTCATATCTTTACGTTATAAAGTACTATGAAGTCGCGGCTCCGTCAAGCGCTGAACCTCTTCGAATGTGTAGCCGGGGGCGATTTCTTCGACCCATAGGCCGTCGGGTTTCACCGAAATCACTGCCAGTTCCGTGATAATCGTGTTGACCACCCCCAGGCCGGTAATGGGGAGCGTGCACTGGCGCAGGATCTTGGGCGCTCCTTCCTTCGTCGTGTGCTCCATGGCGACGATGAGACGGCGCGCGCCGGCTACCAGATCCATGGCGCCTCCCATCCCCTTGACCATTTTTCCGGGGATCATCCAGTTGGCGAGGTTGCCGTGCTCGTCGACTTCCATGGCGCCCAGAATGCTCAGGTCGATGTGTCCTCCGCGGATCATGGCGAAGGCGTCGGCGCTCGAAGAGAAAGAAGCGCCGGGTAGCTCCGAGACGGTCTCTT
The DNA here is from genome assembly GCA_963719785.1 of Terriglobia bacterium. Classification (GTDB taxonomy): domain Bacteria; phylum Acidobacteriota; class Terriglobia; order Bryobacterales; family Bryobacteraceae; genus BOG-234. The sequence goes on along the minus strand of CAVRCX010000003.1, from coordinate 14,359 downwards.
TACCGGCGTTGATGAGGTCGGGATCTTCCTGGCCTTCGAGCGGGTAAGGGCCCACGCCGAGCATGCCGTTCTCGGATTGGAGAAAGACCTCGATGCCCGGCGCCACGTAGTTCGCGACCATAGTGGGCAGGCCGATGCCGAGATTCACGTAGAAACCATCGCGCAGTTCCTGGGCAGCGCGCCGGGCAATATATTCGCGTTTCTGAGCGGGGGTCATTGCGTAATCTGGGCAGCCTTCCTCACGGTGCGGCGCTCGATCGGCTTGACGTATTTTTCGCCTTTGACGATGCGCTGCACGTAGACGCCAGGGGTGACCACATGGTCGGGATCGATGTCCCCGGGCTCGACGATCTCTTCCACTTCGGCAATGGTGATGCGGGCGGCGGTGGCCATCATGGGATTGAAGTTTTGGGCCGTCTTACGGTAGATCAGATTGCCGAGGCGGTCGCCCTTCCAGGCCTTGACGAGGGCGAAATCGGCGGTCAGCGCGGTTTCCATCAGATAACGGCGTCCGTTGAATTCGCGCACTTCTTTGCCCTCGGCCACCACGGTACCCACGCCGGTCGCGGTGTAGAAAGCGGGGATGCCGGCGCCGCCCGCGCGAATTCGTTCGGCGAGCGTTCCCTGGGGGACCAGAGTGAGGTTGAGGTCGCCCGCGATGACGCGCGTCTCGAGCAACTTGTTTTCGCCGACGTAACTGCCGATGTGGGATTCGATCATGCCGGCTTCGAGCATGAGCCCCAGGCCGAAGCCGTCCACGCCCATGTTGTTGCTGATGGTGTGGAGTCCTTTGGGACCCTTGCGGATGAGGGCGGCGATCAGGTTTTCGGGAACCCCGCAGAGGCCGAATCCGCCCACCATGACAGTGGCGCCGTCGGGGATGCCGGCGATGGCTTCGTCGGCGGTAGCGAACAGCTTGTTCATACTTCGATCAGCATAGCTGGTGGCTGGCGGTCCAAAAAAGATTCAAATTCCGGTCGCGATGGCCGATAAGAAACACAAGGGATCTGCGGACGTTCAATCCGCAGCACCCGCGAAGCCTGCGGGCTTCGGAAGGTGAATCGTGTCTATCTCGATTACGGCGATCAGCGGTTCCGGTCTCTTGCAGGCTAACACGCAGAGCCTCGCCAGCCAGCTGCAACAGGGTTTCAAGCAGCTCACCAATTCACTCGAGTCCGGAAATCTGGCGACCGCGCAGAAAGCGTTTGCCACTATTCAAAGCGCGTTAAAGAGCAGCCAGGCAACCGGTTTCACGTCCATTTCACCCTCTACTTCGACGTCCAGCAAGCCGCCGGTCAACGCGCAAAGTATTCAGGACGATGTCGGGGAATTGCGTGTCGCGCTGGGCTCGGGCGATCTGCGAAGTGCGCTCACTGCCTATGTCAAGTTACAGAACGACCTGCGGTTCGAACAGCAGGGTGGTGCGTCGGGCAGCACGGAAGGGGGATCGGGCACGGTCGCGAAGACCGGCCTGTACGCCTGATTATGAGCTCTGTCCCTGCCGCGAATCCGGCCGTGTCCAGTTCAGGTGCCAGCAGTGTGCTGCAGTTTCTTTCGAGCGCAGCCTCGCCGCTGGTTTCATCACTCACATCTTCGTCCTCGGTGCAGTCGGCGCTGGAGAGCGCATCGCCAGCCGATCTCATCCAGTTGAGCGACCAGGCGCTTAGGTATCAGGAAGCCGAAGGATTGTTTTCGCCTTCCGCCACGGCGGCTCCGAGCGCTGATTTCGCTTCCTTCACGCCCAGCCAGCTGGCTAGTTATCAGAGCCAGACGGACCTGACGAAGGAAGAGACGCTGCTGGGAACGGAGGGCACATCAGTCAACGTTTTGGCCTGAAACCCCAGCGCGCGGACGCCCATGCGAGAGTTTCGCGAACGTTGAAGCCCGCTTCAACCGGAACGTCCTGACCGAGAAACCTTAGCGCGGCGCGCAGTTGCGTCCCGGCATCGGCGACATTCAGAGGCGGAGCGAGAGTCTGCTTGCTCAACTTCTCGCCCGCCGCATTGGTCGCAACGGGTACGTGGAGGTAGCGTGGAACGGGGAAACCCAGCAGTTTCTGCAGCCAGATCTGGCGAGGCGTCGAATCGAGAAGATCGGCCCCGCGCACCACGTCGGTGACACCCTGCGCCGCATCGTCGACCACCACCGCCAACTGGTAGGCGAAGAGGCCATCGGACCGCAAGGCCACAAAGTCGCCCACTTCCTCGGCGAGGTTTTGCTGCTGTATTCCCAGCGCCCGGTCTTCAAACGAAACCACGATGGGGTCGACGCGCACCCGCCACGCCAGCGGCTTTCCGAGATCAACTGGCCCGCTCCGGCACGTTCCGGGATAGACCGGATTACCGATCTCCTTCCGGGAGCACGAACAGGGATAGGCCCGGCCCTCGCGCCGCAGCCGATCAAGCGCCTCCCGGTAAGCCTGGATGCGCGCTGTCTGGTACAGAACGGAGCCATTCCATTCAAATCCGAACGCTTCTAAGGTGCGCAGGATGTCGGCGTCGACCCCGGGCACGCAGCGCGGGGTATCCACGTCTTCAATGCGCACCAGCCATTGGCCGCCATGGGCGCGCGCGTCGAGATAACTGGCCACCGCCGCGACCAGCGAACCGAAGTGCAGGGGCCCGGTCGGGGAGGGCGCGAATCGACCGATATATCCGCCCACGGCCCCTAACGCCCGCCGGCAGCTTCACACTCCCCGCGGCGCAGATAGGCGTCGTCTTTCTTCAGCCAGTCGACGCGAATGGGGGAAAAGATGTCCAGATCGATGGTGTCTTCCATGGCGACGGCGCGGTGCGGCACCCAGGACGGGATGCACAAGACCTCACCCTTGCGCACGGTCACCTCGCGCCCCTGCAGCTCAAATTTCAGGGCGCCTTCGAGGATGTAGGTGATTTGCTCACTTTCGTGCTGGTGCAAGGGCACGACCCCGTCCTTCTTTATGAAAACCTGAGAAACCATGGCCTTCTCGCCGGTGATGATCTTGCGGGAGATTACGTCGCTCATTACCTCGAGCGGGACCGCATCCCATGAACAGTAGCTGTGCTCCATTTGGGTGATTGTATAAGATGCGCACGATCCACGCGCTCCTCTCGCTCCGAGCCGCCGCCATCCGTGGCCAGTAAATCTTTTTTTCAGGAATCACACTAATCAAATCAATAACTTACCGAAGACTCTACCCCAGACCGGGCTCGGCACTGGAAGAAGATGGGCTTGAAACCATGACATTCGAACTTCCGAGACGCTGCCGCCCACGCCAAGATCAAGCTTCGCCTGAGCCAGCCTCATCGCCTGAAAAACTAGCGAAAATTAGGGAACGAACCTAACTCCTCGCTACACGGACCCCATATATTGTGGCCAATCCAACGGGGCTACATTATGGAGTGCCATTGCTACTTTACTTTTGTCTGAATCGACGGTAGTATGGGTCTGCTCTCCCCCGAGCGTCCAAAAGGTATGAGGTAGCCCAGTGCTGAAGCTCAGGAAAGTCGAACTGCAGGGTTTTAAGTCGTTCTGCGACCGGACGGAACTCCGGTTTAACGGGGGTGGCATTGCGGCTGTCGTCGGCCCCAACGGGTGCGGCAAGTCGAATCTGAGCGACGCCATCAGCTGGGTCCTCGGTGAGCAGTCGGCCCGCAGTCTGCGCGGCGCCCGCATGGAAGACGTGATCTTCGCGGGGACCAAATCCCGCAAGCCTCTGGGCATGGCGTCGGTGACCATGGTGCTGGTAGACCCGCTGGCTCAGCAAGCGCCTCTGCTGGCGGCCGCGGCTGTGGAGGAAACGCCCGCGCCGGTAGAGGAAACCGCTCCCAAGGTTCACGAAATCCACTCGGCCAGCGGCCATTCCATGGTTCATCATTCCGGCGCGAAACCCGGCGAGATCACCATCACTCGGCGCCTGTTCCGGTCGGGCGAGAGCGAGTATCTGATCGACGGCCGCCAAGCGCGTCTGCGCGACATTCAGGATATTTTCATGGGCAGCGGCCTGGGCCCGGAGAGCTACGCCATTATCGAGCAGGGCCGCATCGGGCAGATCCTTTCCTCGAAGCCGCAGGACCGGCGCGCGGTTATCGAAGAGGCCGCGGGCATCACCAAGTACAAGAGCCGCCGGCGCCTGGCGGAAGCCAAGCTCGAAAGCTCCAAGCAGAATCTATCGCGCGTTTTCGACATCCTGGAGGAAGTCACCCGGCAAGTGAATTCGCTCAAGCGCCAGGCGTCGAAAGCCAAGCGCTATCAGGAGCTGAAGGGCGAACTCGAAGGGCAGCTGCGCACCGTGCTGGCGGGCCGTTTCGTCACTCTGAATGCGGAGGCGGAGCGTGCGGCGGCGGCGCTCGAAGCGGCATCGGCGGAACTGCGGGACGCCACCGTGCAGGCGGCCGATAAGGATGCCGAGCGGCAGAAAGCGCAGGAGGTTTTCTATGGCCTCGAAGCGCAGCTGACCGACGCGCGCCGTCAGCTTGCGGAGATGAACGTGGAGGCTGAGCGCACCAAAGGCCGCCTCGAATCGCAGGTCCGCGAGGCTGCTTCCATCGAGCAGCGTATGGCGCGCGCCGAGCAGGAAACCGGGGAGCTCGAAGGCCGCCTGGCGCAGAACGATACGGAGCGCGCCGCGCTGCTTCAGTCCGTCACCGAACTCGAAGCCGAGATGCAGGAAGTGCGCACCGGCCTGATGGAAAAGAACCGCGTGCGCGATGAAATTCAGGGGCGCGTCAGGGAAGCCGAGCGCGTGATCGAGCAATCGCGCTCGGTGATTCTGCGGCTGCTGGGCGATGCGTCCGCTATCCGGAATCAGTTGGCCCAGGCCGATACGTACCTGGCCGGCATCGAACGCGAGCGCACACGGGTGCAGAAGGAAGAGGAGAGCGCGTCGGCGGAGATTGCGCGCCTCGCCACGCTGAAGCAGCAGCTTTCCGAAAGCTCGGCGCAGCGCCAGCTTGAAATTCAGGCAGTAGTCGGGGATCGCCGCCAGACGGAGGAAGGCCTCGCTGGAAAGCGGCGTCAGGCAGCCGAACTGCGCCAGCAGATGGATCAGTTGCGGGCGGAATGTTCGCGGCTGCGCGCCAAGCGGGAATCGCTCGAGAACATCCTTTCGCACCACACTTACACGACCGAGTCGACTAAGAAACTGCTGGTGGCGATTGAGAATGGGCGTGCCGGCGAGTTTCGTCCCGAGGGCGTGCTGGCCGATTTCGTGGAAGTGGATCCGGCATGGGAGCGCGCGGCGGAAGAGTTCCTGCATGACGAGCTGGAATACGTGGTGGTCGAGGATTGGTCGCAAGCCGAGCGCAGCATGAACCTGTTGCGGGGCGAACTGGAAGGCCGCGCGACTTTCCTTGTGGAGCAGGCGCTGCCAGCTGTCCCGTCTGGAGCGCAGCGAGGACCCTGTCAACCTCCCGCGCCTCACTGAGTTCGTAAACTTCACCAACGGCCTCTCCGGCCAGACGCGCAATCTGCTGCCGCGTCTGGCAGGCTGCTATCTGGCGAGCGATCGCGACGAGGCGCGCGCCATGGCGGATGCGCATCCTGACCGCTTCTTCCTTCTCTCCGACGGCCAGTGCTACCACGGGCGCATGCTCACCGGCGGGCGCAAGAAATCCAGCGGTCCGCTGGTGCTGAAGCGCGAGCTCCGCGAATATGCGGCGCAGTTGAAGGAGCAGGAGCGTCTGCTGGCCGAGAGGACTGCGGGGCTCGAAGCGTTGCAACGCGAGACGTCCGCTCTTGAGGTTGAGCTCGAGCGTCTCCGCCAATTGCAGCAGGCGCGCGAAAAGGACGCAGTTTCTCTCGATCACGATCTGCGCCGCGCTACCGAAGAAATCAATCGCGCCAACTCGCGCATCTCAGTGTCGCGTCTGGAACTCGAGCGTTTAAAGCGCGAAGAAGAGCGGGCGCATGAGAAGCGTACGCAAAATCAGCTGGCGGTGGAGCAGAAAGATACCGAACGCGGCGAGCGTGAGCAGGCTCTCGAAGCCATGCGCGAACAGCTTGAAGCGGCGCAGACGGATGCGCAGCGGATCGGCGAAGAGCATGCCGTGCTGCGTGCCAAGCTGGCGGCTCTCGAAGAGCGGCATCGGGGCGAACGGGCGGCATTGGCTCGCCTCGAGAATCAGTTCCGCGAGATGTCGAATCGCCGCCAGCAGATTACGTCGGAAGTGCAGCGCTGGGGTGAGAACCGGGCGCGCATTCTCAACGAAAACATCGAGCTCGATCAGAAGCTGACCGGCCTGACCGAGCAGATCGCCGCCGCTGAGCGGACCGTGCTTGAAATGTCGGAGCAGGAAGCGCTGCATCGCGCGGCGCTGGCCGAGACGGACGAAGTTCTGCGCGATCTGCGCACACGCATCGAAGATGGCCACGCACGCCGCTCCGGGATCGAAGTGGATCTGACGCGACGCCAGTCCGAATTGCAATTTCTCGATGAGACCAGCCGCAAGGAACTCGGCGTTGCTGTAGCTGAACTGGAGACGCCGCCCGATACTTCGTTCGAAGTCCTGCAGGCGGCCGAGCAGGCTTATCAGGAGACAAAGACGAAGATCGAAAACCTGGGCGCTGTCAATCCCACGGCGTATGAGGAGCACCAGGAAGCGCAATTGCGCATGGACTTTTTAACGGCGCAGCGCCAGGATCTGCTCGATTCCATCCGCGATACCGAGAAGGCCATTCACGAAATCGATGAGTTCTCGAAGAACCGTTTTTCGGAAGCGTTCAAAGTGGTCAACGAGAATTTCAAGCAGTGCTTCCAGACGCTGTTCGGCGGCGGGACGGGCGAGATGCGCCTCACCGACGAGACCAACATCAATGAGAGCGGCATCGATATCATCGCCTCGCCTCCCGGTAAGAAGCTTCAGAACGTGCTGCTGCTTTCGGGCGGCGAGAAGGCGCTGACGGCGCTCAGTCTGCTGATGGCGATTTTCAAATATCAGCCGAGCCCGTTCTGCGTGCTGGATGAAGTTGATGCGCCGCTCGATGAGGCTAATATCGGGCGTCTCACGCGCCTGCTGGCAGAGATGGCGGTGGATACGCAATTCATCGTGATCACGCACTCGAAGAAGACCATGGAATCGGCGCAGGCGATGTATGGAGTGACGATGCAGGAAGCGGGCGTGTCGAAGCTGGTCTCGGTGAAGTTCCACCACAACGACAGAACCGCAGGCGCCGCCGCGTAAGTTGGTATATGCGGCGACAGCCGCGTTCTGCGCAGTGCCGAACGACGCGGCTATCGCCGCATGCCCCTTGCGATTCTTCGTACAAATCGAGCACTTCGCGCGCAGTCCTGGCCCAACTGAAGCCGGCCGCCTGCTTGCGCCCCTTCACAATCAAATCCGCGCGCAAGTCGTCGTTCAACAGCACCTCGGTAATGCCGCGCGCTATATCGAAGACGTTCTCCGGATTCACCAGCATGGCCGCGCCGCCCACCACCTCGGGCAGTGAACTGACCGCGGAGGCGATCACCGGTGTGCCTGATGCCATGGCTTCAAGCGGCGGCAAGCCGAAGCCTTCGTAAAGCGACGGAAATACGAACGCCGTCGCCAGTTCATGAAAGATGCGCAGCGTATCGAACGGGATAAAGCCGAGGAAACGCACGCAGCTCTCCACGCGGCTGTGCATCACGGCCCGCCGGACGTCGGGATGGCGCGAGATCTCGTCGCCGATGATGATCAGACGCAGGTCCTTGTAATTGCGGTGCCCTTCGAGCGACGCGCGCGCCACGGCGAAAGCTTCGATCAGCCTCGGCAGGTTCTTCTGCGGGCGAATGGAGCCGGCGTACAGCAGGAAGGGGTAGCGGATCTGATAGCGCTCGAGAATGCGATGCCGCTCGCGCGCGCCCGCATCCGGTCCGGCTGCGCGCGCATCGGAGGGCAGGCGGTGATGTTCCATGAACTGCGGATCGGGCGCGTTGTAAATCAGCCGAATGCGCTGAGCCGCCGACGGCACCAGATTGGTCACGTCACGCTGCGTGGCTCCGGAGACGGCGATGATGCGATGGGCCCGTTCGAGGCCGCGCCGCAGGCGAAAGACGCGCGCCGCATGCAGCATGCCCGAAGCCTCGTCGAAGAAGAGACTGCTGAGGTCGTGAATGGTCACCATGTACGGCTTCGGCATGAGCAACGGTACGCGATGAAATGGGATGTGCGTAACATCCGGCGCCAGTTTGCGCAGCAGACGCGGCAGATCCAGGTGGTCGAGCCGCGCAGAATCGCGCCGGTTATAGATGACGGTGCGAAAGTTCTTCGGCAGGGCAGAGAACTGAGGCTTGTCTTCCTGGCAGCAGATCAGATCGTACCGGTGCTCACTGCCGATGGACGATAGGGACTGGAGCAAATTGCGGATATACGTGCCGACCCCGAAGTCGCGTATACGCCGCACGTCGACCGCGATCTTCACGTGATCAGCGCTTCCATGCGTAGAGCGGAAAGCGGGAGGTCAGAGCTTCCACGCGATTGCGCACATCGGCGATTCCCGACACTGAGTTGACGTCCTTGAGGACCTCGGAAATACAGGATGCCACTTCGCGCATCTCTTCGACGCCGAAGCCGCGCGTGGTTACGGCGGGGCTGCCCAGACGGACGCCGCTGGGATTGAGCGGAGGATTCACGTCGAATGGAATGGCGTTCTTGTTGACTGTGATGCGTGCGCGGTCGAGTGCGGCTTCGGCTTCCTTGCCGCGAACGCCTTTCGAGAAGACGTCAACGAGGAGCAGGTGCGTATCGGTGCCGCCGGAGACGACGCGGAACCCTTCGCACATCATGCCTGCGGCGAGCGCCTGGGCGTTGGCGATCACACACTCCTGGTAGGTGACAAATTCCGGCTGCAGAGCTTCGAGGAAACACACGGCTTTGGCGGCGATGACATGCACGAGAGGGCCGCCCTGCACACCGGGGAACAGGCTTTTATCGATGGCGGGACCGTATTTCTCGCGCGCGAGGATAAGGCCGGAGCGCGGTCCGCGCAGAGTTTTGTGGGTGGTGGAGGTGACGATGTCGGCGTATTCGCAGGGGTTGGGATGCAGACCGGCCGCCACCAGCCCGGAGAAGTGCGCCATATCGACGAGCAGGATGGCGCCCACGGAGTCGGCGATTTCGCGGAATTTCTGGAAATTCCAGGTGCGCGGGTAGGCGCTGCCGCCGGCAATAATCATCTTCGGCTTATGTTCGTCGGCGAGCTGAGCCACATGGTCGAAGTCGACGGTCTCGGTTTCGCGGCTGACCTGATAGCCGACGACGTGGTAGGTCTTGCCGGAAAAATTCAGCTTGTGCCCGTGGGTGAGGTGGCCGCCGTGGGCCAGATCGAGGCCCATGATGGTATCGCCCGGTTGAATCACGGCGGAGTAGGCGGCTTGATTGGCCTGCGAGCCGGAGTGCGGCTGTACGTTAACGTACTCGGCGCCGAACAGTTTTTTAGCGCGCTCGCGGGCGAGGTTCTCTACCTCATCGGTGAATTCACAGCCGCCGTAATAACGCCGGCCAGGATAGCCTTCGGCGTATTTGTTGGTGAAAACGCTGCCGGTGGCTTCGAGAACCGCTTCCGACGTAAAATTCTCACTGGCAATCAGTTCGAGTTGGCCATTCTGCCGCTCCGCCTCCTTGAGGATCAACCGATGAATGGCGGGATCGACTTCGGCAAGCGGACGAGCCATGGAATTATTCATATGTGGGGAAACCGATTTTATCATTCGACTGCGATAGGCTGTTACGGGGCAGAGAGGAACTTTGGGGCATGGAAACGCAATACGGGGTGGGGCCGTACGTTCAGATAGTGAAACTTATGCGATTGGCGCTTTTAATCTTAATAACTTCCATAGCAGTGGTTGGGCCGGCTGCGGCGCAGACGCCTGTCGCAGACACCAGCGGTAATGGGCTATTGAGCGGGACTTACTATTTCCGCGACGTCGTTTATGGGCTCTCCGACAGCAGCGGCGATATCGGGGTAGCCGGAGTCACCTACGGCAACATCACGTTCAGTGGAACCGGCACCTGGACCATTTCGAGCGGGACCGAGCTGGATACGCAGAATGGTGAGCTCCAGGCCCTGAATGAATCGGGCACGTACGCGATCGGGGCCAGCGGCTATGGTTACATAACCCATCCGCTGTTGGGCAGTTCGTACAAAATTTACGGCACGGTGTCGAACGGCATCTTTATTGGCAGCGCGACCGAAAACACACAGTACACCGACTTTTTCGTATCAGCGCTTGAGTCCTCGCCGGTAGCCACCAACTCCTCCTTTCAGGGGACGTATTCCATGGCTGGTTTCTTTCCTGCCGGGACTGCCGCGAGAATTGAAGATGCTTCCTTCACTTTGAACCCGAACGGCGCCGGCAGCCTGGGATCTTTCAGCGTTACTGGGTACTCCGTAGGCGGAGGCTCCGCGACGGTTACACGCAGAATCTGTCAAATATCAAATATGTCTTCAGTAACGGCGGCGCCAATCTGGACGTTCCCCAACTCAACTTCATCGACCGCTTACTTCTTTTTCGAAAACGAATACCTGTACATTTCGGCGGACGGCAATTTCGTTTTCGGAGGGGATCCGAAAGGACTATGACTTCTTTGTCGGAGTCAAGACCTCGGGCGGTGCGGCCGCAGAATCTTAGTGGCCTTTATTATCAGGCCGGTCTCGACGATAATCGGCGGGGATCTCGATACCTACTGGGGCGCGTTCAATGCCACATCGAGCGGCAATATTATCAGGCATCAGCGCTTTTTGATCCTCTCGATACTGCCATGCCTATCAGCTTTACCTCGTCCGGATACTTTCCCGTCTAGCCATAACGGCTACACTATCCGGAGGTGACTGCACCACGCAATACACCGTTCGGCAGCAACGGGCTGTCCGGATCGGTTTCGGCACAGCTTCCGCACGTCCTCCGCGCTGGGCATCAGTGTGGCTGTGAGTGCCCCCGTGCTCAGCGGTTCCGGTGTATATCTGAATCCGCAAGGCGTAGTTGACGCTGCCAACGAGGCGCCGTTCACGGCAGGGGTGTCGCCGGGTCAGTTCGTTACGCTCTACGGCAGCGCTCTGGCCCCGAGTCTGCAGGTCAATACCTCATTTCCTACCACGCTGAACGGCGTGCAGGTGCTGGTGGACGGGATTCCGGCGCCGCTTTATTATGTAAGTCCCGACGCAGATCGGGGCCATCGTGCCCTACAGCGCCAACACGTTTGCGCTGGCGCGATTTCAGGTGGTCAATAACGGAAGTACGTCCAACAGCGTGATCGAAAACGTGAACCTGACAACGCCCGGGGTTTTCACATTCTCCGCTAACGGACTGGGCGACGGCGCCATCGAACACGCGGACGGGAGCCTTCGTAACGGAATCCAACCCCGCTCAGCCGGGTGAGACTGTGGCCGCGTTCATGTCGGGCCTGGGCGCCGTTTTTCCTCCTGTAACGGCGGGTACGCTCGGGCCAGCCAGCCCGCTCAGCTACACGACCAACATGATCAATGGCTACATTGGCGGGAACGCGGCGACTGTCTACAGTAACGAGGGCATCCTCGCTCCCTATCTCACCGGGCTGTATCAGGTGAATATTACGATCCCGACCGACGCAACCGCGGGCGACAATGCCTTCGAGATCACTGGGACCGGATTCCGACACCGTCGCAGGCTACCATCCCCGTTGGCGGGGCCACGGCAGCCGAGCGTCCGGCCCTCAAACCGAAGCGCACAAGAGGACTAAGCGCTCAACGGCCCCGTTCGTGCCGCCGCCGGCACCGTGCTTTGTCACGAATCCGGCTTGCCAGTCAACTTTAACTAACTCACGGAGCGCGTCGGCTGCAATCCAGCGAGCTGCCCGTGTACCCTGCGCGCGGATGCGTTGCGCGCAGGCGATGGCCGGCGGGCGCAGAGTAGCGTTGCGCTTGCCTATATTGCGCAGTGCCCAGTTAACGCTCTTGCGCACAAAATTGCGATCGTCGAAGGCGTATTTTTCGATCAGCGGCAGGGCGTCGAGAAACAAGCGATCTTCGGCCGCCTTGTCATGGACGGCGAGTCCGGCGAGCGTGGCGAACGCGGCTCGGCGCACGAATTCTCCCATCGTTCCTCGCCCACTTGCGGACCTTCTGCCAGCGGTATGGGGTGCGATCGAAGAGGTTGCAGCAACAAGCGTCGCAGATGTCCCATGAAGCGAAGTCCCCGGTCCACCGGTCCATCGTTGTGCGGGTGATTTTCCGCGGATCGCCGACCAGACTGGCGAGAATGCGCGCATCGTGTATGCCGGTTGCCCAGAGCTGCCCGGCGAGTTCCTGGTCGGATCCCACACGGCGCGCGATGGCGCGGATCTGTGGGACGCTTAAGCCGATTACGTTGGTGGCGTGAATACCGAAGCGCGCCATCTCCCGCGAGGCGTTGGGATTGCCCAGACTGCGCATCTCATCGAGAATCGCTTCGAGCATCAGGAGGGCACCGTCGCCTGTGCCAGTTTGGCGGCACTGATAGCCTGGCCGACGTGGCGCTGGCCGTGTTCCGCAATGTGGATGGCGAGGGCGATGGCAGTCGTTTGCAGCTTTTTGCGGCCGACTTCGCGGAGGGCGCCGAAGTCTTGCGGAGTGAGCTGACGTACGATGTGGTCATAGCGGCCGAAGGCTGCGTGCACGCGGGCGACCAGCTCGGTAGCTGGCTCCGAACCGGCCCGCTCGCCCGGGATGGCGGCAAGCTGCTCCTCCGACAACTGGCGGCCTTCCAGATAGGTACAGAGCCTTTCGGTACTGCCGGCCAGGTGTTTGGCGTGGAAGCCCGCCGAGGTCATTTCTTCGGGCATAGCCCAAAGCTGCACGGTCGAGAGCGGCTTGATCGCTCGCTCGACATCCTCGCGGATCTGCTGGCTGGCGCGCAGCAGGTGGCTTACGACCGGATCGGCACCCGCGGTGACACCGCGCAGCCAGGGTTCTGGAAGTTGATCGGACATGCTGGTCGCAGGCGCTACGGCCTGTCCCTAACTGGCAATTTTAGCTGAGAGCGAAGGCGAGGGTGATCGGGAGAAGACAGCCGCGGCCTGACTCTGGTCGGAAGCGGTCGCGGCCAAGGTATGCCTTCCGTCTCGTTTCGACTGGTACATAGCGGCGTCGGCTTCCCGGACTACCGCTTCGGCAGTACGGCCGTCAGCGGGGAAAAGCGCCATCCCGCAACTGACGCGGAAAACCGCGCTCCAACCACCAATGAGGGTTTCCGATTCGACGACGGATTTGAGCCGATCCGTCACCGAGACAACATCCTGCCGGGACCGTATGCCCTCGAGGAGCACGACGAACTCGTCACCACCGATTCTGGCCAGGCAATCTCCGGCGCTGAGGACGGTCGAAAGGCGCGCCGCGACCGTCTTGAGGACTTCATCTCCGGCTTGGTGCCCCATAGTGTCGTTGACGGCTTTGAAGTCATCGAGATCGAGGTAAATGACGGCGAGTTGGCCCCTGGTGGCGAGCGCCCGCTGTTCGGCCTGCCGGAGCCGATCGAGAAAGAGACGGCGATTGGGCAAATGGGTCAAAGGGTCGTAAAGGGCCAGTTCTTCAGCTTCCCGCCTCAGCCTCAGGCTGCTGGCGGTCATCAGGGAAAGCGCGGAACTCACTACCACCATGTTCAGGGATACGAGGCAGGCGATCTGCACCGGGACCGGAGAGAAGGCGTTGTCTCCAAAGCCGCCGGTAAGGGCCACCTCGGTGCGCATCAGCATCAGCAGGCCGTGGACGGCAAGGAAGATCCCGGCAGGCCAGTAGACCAGGCGATCGGAGCGGGGGACATCCCTCAGCATAGCCCAGGCGGCAAAGAAGCAGAAGAACGCGTAGAAGGAAGAGATAGCAGCTACGCGTCCGGCGAGGATGTTGTGGACGAAAAGGAAGTAACAGAAGATGCCGAGGAAACCCGCGTAACTGGAGGCTACGAAGGGCAGCGAAAACGGCTTTGCGCCGCGGAAGCGCCGCAGGCCCTGCACGATCAGAATGGTGGCCGAGAATGTCATGGCATTGGCGACCAGAATGACCTCCGCGCCTGGAACGGCGTGGCGGAATATGCTGACCAGGGAACCGATGCAGAGGATGAACATGCCGCCTGAGAATGCCAGAATACCCGCAATCGGGCGATTCACAATCCACGTGAACAGGGTGGCAAGGGTGACCAGCGCCAGGTTCGCGAGCGTCATTACACCCAAGGTGTAAACATCAAGCCTGAAAGCGCCTGCGAGCATCTGTGAGTACCAGTACTCAGAATAGTATAGATGCCGGAGCGCGTGCTACTTACCTTTGGTTACTAGCGTACAAGTGCGTTGAGGAGGGTCTGGATGCTAGAATAACTGAGTTGCGGGCGCGTAGCTCAACTGGCAGAGCAACTGACTCTTAATCAGTAGGTTGTAGGTTCGATTCCTACCGCGCT
>CAVRCX010000002.1:0-277919 GCA_963719785.1 Terriglobia bacterium | reverse complement strand
CACACGCAGGAGGTCCGGGGTTCGAGTCCCTGCGCGCCCACCATTCCAACCTTTCAGAATCAGTGGTTTGCGGTTTCCGTTCATTCCTATTGCTGCACTCTGACACCAAAAACGTATCAGAACCGTATCAAAACGCCTTCGGTCCTGAATTTCCGTATCAAAACCCTTACCTCACCATTTCTCGTTGGCACTGCGATCCAGCTTGGTCAGGGCTTCCCGTTTCATCTGAAGCTTCATCTGCGAGTACTTCTTGAATACCTTGGCGTCGGTTTGCCGAAGCATTTGCGTGACCCATTCGTCGGCCACGCCACCAGCGCTCAACCGGGTTGCATAAGTTGAGCGAAGGTCATACAGGCGGAAGTACGGAATCCCCGCCTTCCGCAGCGCGGTTTCCCACGGCTTCCTGAAGTTCGTCTGATATCCGGTTGGGTTCAGCGGACTCGGGAAGAGCCAGGGACCGGGCCCGGCTTCTTCGATCTGGCTTCGGAATGCTTCAACGGCGATATCCGTCAGCGGAACCTCGGCAACCCCGGTTGGAGTCTTCGAGTCCGAGATGAAAATCGTCTTGTTAGCCAGATCGACCTGGTCCTTGCGCATCGATGCAAGTTCCTTGTAGACCCGCAACCCGGTCTCGGTAAGAATCCGGATCACGTTCCGCAGGTACGCGGGCGAGTGTTGTTCGATCGTCTGCTGCTCCGACGCCGTCACGTAATGCGGCCGGAACAGTCCCTTCAAAATCACCGGGAACTCGACACCGGCACACGGGTTGGCCGGGCAGAGCTTCTTCTTTACGGCGACGCTGAGAATCCGTCGAAGCACCCGAAACTCCTGATGAACCGTCGCCGGCTTCAGTAGTCCGAGTTCGATCACCCCCGATTTCCGCCGCACGCGTCTGCGTTGCTTGAGGCGATTTCGGAGGTGTGCCTCAATCCCCGTCGCGTCGATTTCCGCGAGCTTCATCGGTCCGAACACCGGGCGAAGAGTCTTGAGGGCGTTGTCGTTCACGTCGTGCGTCTTCTCTGCGCGAATCGGCGGCTTCGAGTAGTTCTCGACAAAAAAATCCGCCCAGTCGTTAAACGTAAGTTGCTCGCCCTTACGGACTGTGGCGAGCGTATTGTTGTCTCTGGCGTGCAACCGTTCGCGCAGTTGCCGTTGCGCGTCCTGCCAGTCTTCTGTATGCGTCGATTCCAGACGGCGTCCACCGGAACGGTCCCGATAGCGCATCCACCAGACCTTGCTGTCATTGCGTCGATATACAACTCCGTCATGTTTACTCGGTCTTGCCAAATCCCACCTCCTGTTTGAAAGTTGCTCGGAAGGGCTCAAGATCCGATTTCAGAAACCGGATATTGCGGCCCATCACGCGGAGATGGGGAATCTGCTTTCGCTCAACCCAAAGATACACCGTCTGCGGACTGACGCCAAGGAACGACGCGGCGGCACGGACGGTGAGCGGAAGTTCGTCGCGGACTGGGATGGACAGCGTTGCTGCGCCCAACGGCTGAGATGCGAGGAATGATGACATATGCCTTTCCTTTTTCCTTTCGTCAGATGAGCTTGCTTTCGTCCGGAGGTCCTGACGGATATTGCCAAACGACGCGTTTCTTTTCTTGTTCCCGAAAATTCGATAGCGGATCGAAAGCCTTTGAACCGCGGCCAGAGCCCTCATCTTTTCCGGTGGCAATGGGCGGGATGAGCGACTGGGCTTTGGCCAGGCTCTGGCCACTCTTTTCTTTCTCCCGCTGAAGTCGTCCGCGGTAAACCGTCAGCCGCCGATAGGTGATCGGGATGCCCATCTGGTTCAGTCGCCGGTGAATCACGCGGAGCGTGTGGCCGACGTTCAGGGCCCGTTCCACATCCGGCCAGACGGCGCGAAGTTGCGCCATCAAGGTCGCGGGCTTCTCACTGGCAAGCGAGACAACAGGCGATGGTGAGTGTTTGTCTGGCAAAAAAACCGCCTACATATAACAGCCCAGAATCGCTTTTTTGGACAAGTTTTTTGGATGACGGACTCGACCTACAAAAGACCCCCGAAGACCCCAGAGTGCCCCACGATTCCGGCGCGAAGTCGTGAAAGTGCCCCGGAAGGCCCCACTCAACCCCAGCCGGGTCCTCAATGTGCCCCTCGAAGCCCCGGAGTGCCCCAAAGTTGAGCTATAGCGCTGTCCGAAAAAGGCCACTGAAAGGCAAAAAACACCGGTAGTGGAACATAAAGGGATTGTCGAACGGCCGGGTGTTTTTTCACTCGCAACGAGTGCGCGGTCAGCGGCTTCCACTGTGGGACAAATTACCTCGCACGTTCGACCGATGTTCGACGCAGGATTACTGCGAAGAAAAATGTCCAAAATTGCCGTTCTGAACTGTTATATGTAGAGGCCTTTTATGAAGCAACGCGCGAGTACCGCCCGGAGTGCCAGAGTCGCGGTCCGGCTCACGAGAGAGGATCAGCGCCAGGTTGAGGAGACGGCCAGGACCAGAGGCTATGCAAATCCAAGTGCGTTCATTCGGGCGGCGATCCGCAATGAGCTGGACGGGCGAGCCGAACTCACCGGCACCGACGAACGGATGGGAGCAGGCTTTGATCGCGTTTCGCGGGACATCTTCCGCGTCGGCCGTGGACAGCAGGCGTTGTATTCGTTGCTGGACGCTTTCGCCAAAGCGATTCTCACCTGCGTGCCGGAACCGCCGCCAGACGCCAGGCAGCAGGCCATCGCCCGCGCGAAAGAGCGTTACGAACGGCTCGTCAAAGCCGCCGGTCAGGCGATGTCTGGCGACACACGCACCGCCATGCAGGATTTGGTGGACCATGGCACGAACTGACGACGACCGTGAATTCCGGCTACGACCGCCAAAGCCGCGCGTTGCCCGGAACGAAGGTGCCGCGTGGTCGAGCGGATTCAGGCTTCTCATGCACTATGCCCGGAGCAGCCGAAAGACAAGCAACCGCGCGCCAGGCGGAAAAGGGAAAGGCCCGCGTCCGTACCATCAGCGCTGCGCGGTCCGGGTGACGTATCTGAAGAACAAGATTCGGGGGCAGTGGAAAGCGCACGGGCGGTATCTCGCGCGCGAGAGCGCAGCATTTGAGAACGACGCGAAGCCTGTGGGATTCAGCCGGGAGACCGAAGGAGTGGACATCGCGGGGAAACTTCAAGCCTGGCAAACCGCAGGCGATCAACAGTTCTGGAAGTTGATCGTCTCGCCGGAATTTGGGGACCGGGTTGACCTGTCGCGGCTGACGCGCGAACTGATCACGCAGATGGAGAAGGATCTGGGAACGAACCTCGAATGGGTTGCGGCTGAACACTACAACACCGAGCACCCGCATGTTCACGTGGTGATTCGAGGAGTGAGAGACAGCGGCGAGGTTCTGCGCCTGAGCCGCGAGTATGTGCAGCAAGGCATTCGGGCTATTGCGGCGGACCTGTGTACGCGCCAGATTGGGTATCGCACGGAACTGGACGGGGTCGAGGCGGAACGCCGCGAGGTTACCGAGAAGCGGTTCACCTCGATCGACCGGAGGCTCATGAAGGACGCGGGCGAATCCAGCCCGGACTTCGGATCGCAGTACTTCACGGTGTCGCGGAATCCGGTGCAGACTGGGTTGGGCGAAATGGCGCGGTCTCGCACGCGGCATGATGTTGCGCGCCTCGCCGTGCTTCGCCAGATGGGCCTGGCAGAACCGACGGGGCCGAACACGTGGCGCTTGCGCCGGGATATCGAACAGGTTCTCCGGGCTATGCAGCGAACCGCCGACCGGCAGCGGACGCTGGCAGCGCATGGCGTCGCGATGTCAGACGAGCGCCTGCCGATTGAAGTTCTCGATCTGAGGCAGGTCGACTTCCGTCGAGGGCAGGGTGCTCGTTCATGGTCAGGACGAACAAACGGGGCGCAATTACCTGATGCTCGAAGGAACCGACGCGAAGGTCCATTTCATTCATTACACACCGGAGATGGAAGCAGCCCGCAGCCGTGGCGCAATGAAGGCCAACTCCTTCGTTCGTTTGCGGAGACTTTCCGAAGGCCCCAGCCCGACATTGGAGGTCAGCGACCTGGGTGACGCTGAGATGTTGTTGAGTAACCCACACTTTCTCGGCGAGGCAGCGCGCCAGCTTCTCAAATGTGGCGTAGTGCCGACGGAGGACGGCTGGGGCGGTTGGCTCGGGAGGTATCAGGCAGCCCTGTGCAAGGCCGCGCGTGAGATTGAACCGCGGAAAAAACGGGAACATGTTCGCGCGCGAGAACGGAGCCGGGATCGCTCGCGCGGGCGCTGACTGAACCTGGGGCGGCCGGGCAAACAACCGCGCATTCTTGTTGGCCGAACCGAGGCCAACACGAGGCAGGGTTTGCCGGTGCCAGTGACCGTGCCCGCCACCTAACTGGCCGCTATGGGCCGAATGAGGTGGGCCGTTATCGAGTCGTGGATTCGGTAAATCGCTTCGTGCCGCAGCTCCGTCAAGGGGAACACCGCGCACTACGGGTACTCCGTCAAAAAGAGCGCCAGCATTTGGCGCCGCAGTCGTACAGTATCGCCTTCACGATCTGCCGGACAAGCTCCCTTTAGAAACTGCTGTGGAATGACTACCGCATTCCCGCGAATGGCCTCGCCAGCCTACTACATCACCGGGGAAATTGCGTCGTTTTAGACCGGGAATGACACGTGACCGTAACGAACCGGTTCTGCTACGGGCGGCTACGTGAGCTGGCCCCGCAAACGCCGCTGCGTGGTAGCGGAAAACCAAGACCATGCTCGATTGCTGTCGCGGCTCAGTCTAGAGACGCATTAAAATGAGGAACCCCGACAGCTGGTGCCGGGATGTGAACTCCGAATTAGCTATCATCGTGCCGCTCGCCGCCGAGCCGCAACCGCGAGAATAGCGAGGCCACCGGCAATGAAGCTCCACGTCGCCGGCTCCGGAGCGGTCGAGCTCGTTGCCGGAGCTACGTCGTAGTATGTTGTGCCGCCGCGGATCGGGTCGAAGTTCGCCACAAAACCCGACGGAGTGTTAGACCCGCCGATTCCATTGAACCCCAGTGTGGTACCTGCGGAAAGAAAATTATAGCTCGTGAATGTGATTGCGGGACTCCGGGAGCGGCGCCGGCTAAAACGGCAGGAACCGGGTCAAAGTAGATGTTTACCGTGTCGTTCAAGGCGGGATTCGCATTCAAATCGATTTCCACGGCAACAAAGATGTCCTGCCCGGGGACGATCGGATGCGAAGACAAGAACGGCGTGGTTGAATTATCTCGTCCGCTGAAGACGCCCAATTTGTCTGATCCGGCAATTCTCGTCCAATCTCAAGATCCCCGAGGCCCAGGCTGTCCATCAGTGAAACATACGCTCGTTCTGGCCGATAGGCCCATCGACGCTCATCAGGAAGCTTAACCAATAAGTGGAACCGTCGCCCCCGAAGGAAGCAATCTGGCGGATGATGTTCGAACTCGACTCATCCTTCTGGATGAATTGCGCCCGATTCCCCATCTGCGGCAATGGTGGGTACGACAAGCTCCCGGCGGCCACGTAATACAAATTGGGAACGCCTTGCCACTCGCTGGCCCAACCAATCCCGCCGTTTTGGCCGTCCAGCGATTGCCCTATAGGGTAGTTGAAATCGTCAAAAAGAAGCGGCTGAGCGCTCGCAAACCCGGCCGTCGCGACGGCAAGGACGGAAATGCTCAGAATATTTCCAAAACTCATTGATTCCTCCGGTGTGAAAACTCATCGATTTTGGCAAGCTCACGCCCCCATCCGAGTGCTGGCGAGAAAACGAGTCAAAAAAGTCGAAACTGAATTGTGCTGCGTCCAGTAGAACTGTCGACGCAACGTGGCCGTCCGGGCACTACTGGCCTGGCGCTTTCTCATCAGAACCAAAAAGGCCCCCAGCAGCGCTGTAATTGCGGTGGTGGGTTCAGGGGTCGTGGTCGTCGATTCAGTCGTCCATCGTCCCAAATAGGTGAAAGAGCCGGTAAGCGCATTGTCGTTGATCACGGGGGACAATAATGTTAGCTCGGCGTTGTTTCGCCCATCGGTAAATACAAATTGGCCAAAATGATTGCCGACCGACCCGGGCCCAGAAATCGGTCGTCGTGGTTTCGCCCTGGGAGTTGCATGGCGTCAACCCTTCGATAAGAGCGAACGACAGCGCCGCATTATAAGTGCCGCAACCGCTTCCCGAAGGTGAGTCTGCACTAGCCGTCAGGTCGAACTGTTCTCCATCCCAATTGACCAGGAAATTAGAAAAACCACTGGCTGGATCGTAATCGAAGGTACCGGAGGTGGGCGCGAGGACGCCGGGCGCGGTAAGCGTGAAATTTATGGTGTAGGATCCGGCCCATGCGGACGGGGCGGACAGAGCAAAGAGCAGTGTCAGGATCGGTGTCAGCTGGTAGCGGCGCATATGTGCTACCGCCTTTCATTTCTGGGCACGAGGACGAAGTCAAGCACGAGTGTCTCGTTCGCCGCCAGGGCGACA
The DNA here is from genome assembly GCA_963719785.1 of Terriglobia bacterium. GTDB lineage: Bacteria > Acidobacteriota > Terriglobia > Bryobacterales > Bryobacteraceae > BOG-234. The sequence continues at coordinate 271,449 of CAVRCX010000002.1, read as the reverse complement.
CTTTCATGCACTGGCAAGTAGAAATGGGTAGTCGCCACCGTCACTTTTATCGTGCCGGGCACAACCACCAGTCGATAGTTCCCACCGGCGTCGGTCTTTTCCTCTACCGATCCCCCCGGCCCAAGCGCCGTCACCGTCAAACCCGGCATCGGGCTACCGTCCTCGGTGATTATCTTTCCTTCTATTATCCCTTTCATGAATTCTCCTAATCCTGTCTTTTTGACACGTTCCCATTCCTCGAAAAGTTTCGCTAACGCTGCTGGGCGGCGTCTGATCGGCGCCGCCGCCGGGCAAACATCAACGCAGCGATGCCACCGGGAATTATCGCTGTTGTTCCCGGCTCCGGCGCCGCGGCTCCGCTCTCCTCAGATCGAGCGGCGTCGCCGGGCTGACGCTACGGCTATCAAGGCAGTTCCCATCAGCAACCACGAAGCGGGCTCAGGGGCGGCGGCATTCAGACTCACGCTGTTGACAGTGAACAGGATCGTGTCTGAGACCGGGCCACCCGCCAGATATTGGGTGACTTCCAGCGCTCCGCTGGAATCCGAAGAAACGGGCCCGCTGAGATTCTGCACGGGGCCGAGTCCGCTTAGAAACGTTCCGCCCGGTATAAAGCTAATCAGCGTGTAGTCAGCCTCCGTACCGCCGGGAATCGGATACGCCACGCTTTCCGCGCCCAACTGAAACACATCGTTCGGCTGCGCCGGAGCTGTGCCGGCGTAGTAGAAGAAGTAATGCCGGAATCGACTACCTGGGTCACGCCGTTGATCGTTTCCGAGAAGGAACCTATGTCTACGCCCTTTGCGTCCGAGAAACCGGGACCGGTCGTCGGCGGTCCGAACAGGCCTGGATCGTAAGACCAGGAGGCCTGGATCGAAAGACCGCCGCAGTCCATGGCCGGGCAACCGAATATGTTGAGGGGATCGGAACCCTGACCAGCCTCCACCGTCCCGGTTATGGATCCCGTGATCGTGGCGGCATGCAATGCGGGCATACAGGCAAGGACGCCCGCAGCCACTAACGTTTTGAAAAGTGAACGCATCTTGTGTTGCAAGGTATTTCTCCTCCTGCAGGGCAAGAGCGCCCCCGGAAGGCAATATTACCTGCCAAGCCGTCTGCTCTACAATGACCTATTAGGTACTTTGGGGGGCCACGACGTTTTCCCGAAGAAACTCTTGCAGAATTTTGAGCTCGTGTGCGGCGTCCAGCAGATCTGTCGACACAACCAGCGAAGGATAGGGGAGCGAATGTCGGTTCGTTGGCGTCGTGTCAGGGGCACGGAAGTGTTGCAGTGTCTTTCCATCGCGCCCAAAGAAATGGGAGCCGGGCTGGTCGGAAAAGAAAAAGCGCTGCAGATCTGGCGCGAAGTGGCCGGCCATCCGCTCTTTCTTTGCGGCAGCCGTGGAGGCCGATCCTCCCTTCGGTCCTCATCGCCTTGTTGCCTTCGGGGCCGCCTGCTTCGTGCGGTCACAGTTCACGGACGAAACACCCGGACCCCCCGGCCCGGTGTAAACGATCGATTCATCGCCTCTTTCGCGTCTCCAAATCCGGCGATCCTTCGAGGCGACGAACTCGCACGACACAACGCCGGGGCAGGCGTGGATGTGCTCCAGCTCTACGGCAACGTCGTGGAAACTCTTCCGGAACCACAGCTATTGGAGGCGCAAATGGCGCTGGGCGCGGCATTCTACGGGCTCGTCCGGGGATATCGTCTCCGCACGGTGTTCACTGAAATCTTCGCGGACCTCGGCAAACGTTACGCACGCACCCTCGGGTCTACGATTGTGGAGTTTCCGGAAACCGACTCCATCCTCTCCTACGGGTCGCGAGAGGTCGCACAGCGTAATCCAGGCTCGGCCGCAGCGCTTCTCCTCCAGTACACCGAGCCCGTGCTTGGCCTCCGTGAAACCGACCAGGAATTATTGCTCGCGGCGCTCGACGGGGCCACCGATGAAGAACTCGGGCCCGTGCTCGGGCTGTCGTTTAGCACGGTGAAGGCGCGCTGGCGATCCTTGCTGGCCCGCATCGAACACGCGAAGCCGGAATGGAGCGCCCCCGATGGCAACGGCGCCGCGCGTGGACCCCAACGCCGCCACCGCGTGCTCGCTTACTGCCGCGAGCATCCCGAAGAACTGCGTCCTTACGATTGGACCGTCACCGCAAAGGCGAGATGACCCGGCAGCGGCGGCGCGGCCAATGAAGTAACGACACGGAAAGGCCCGGATTGATTAGCTTGGGCGTCGCGAACTGCAAATCCCCGACGTACGGCACCCGATGTCTTCTACTGGCAGATCGGCGTGGCATCTCCGATCTGGTCAAAGAGCCGCGGGAGGACCATTTCCTGAGCAGCATCGCTTCTACTTCACTTCACGGTTTCCGTTGTACTCCCATTGCGCCCCGCTGGTCTAAGCATATGGGTCATCGTCCAGCGAAGCCTTTCCTGAAAGCGTGGATCTGCCCGCGAAAGCTCTTCATGCCAAAGTCTGATTCGTCATCGACGCGTCGTTCTTCGTCCTGAGCCAGAAGACGTCCGAGAAATTGCTCCACGAATCGGGCATCGTCACCGGTCGCCAACGCGCGCATATCGAGGCCGAGGAGGAACGCGTTCGCGAATTCGAAATCCGGGAGTTCCGCATCGAACACGGCGTCGGAGAAAATCCGATCACTATCCTGTTCGTAGCGGCGCAGAACGATTCGAATATCCTGGAGATCCTTGGCGCGCCGGTACGGGTCATCTACCCAGGCAATGATTTTCAGAAGGGCCGTGACGATCGGCGGCGCGACGCGGATGCTCACTCCTCCGGGCAGATTGACTTCGACCGCGCTGCTGAACACGTGATCGAAACCGGCAAGGCTCATCCTGAACTGACTCGCGGGCCATGTGATGGAACCGCTGCGACGGAGTTCAGCACCGGCCGGCAAGAGGTCTATGATCGTCCGGCGCGGAGCGATCCAGCGGTGCTCCAGCTTCGGTGCGGGTGTCCATCCGATGGCCGCCAGCCGCGTCGTTAAACGCTCGAACTCATCGAGGTCGAGCGCAACGGTGAGATCGACATCGCGCGTAAAGCGCCCCAGATCACCCATGAGGATCAACAGAGAGGTGGCGCCGATCACGACCAGGTCGGCTCCCAGTTTTTCGCAGATTTGGCTGATCCCCGCCAAATCCGCGATTTGGTCGGGTGTGAGGATGTCATTCATTTCAGGAATTCCTTGCGAAGTTCCTCAGCCGCCTCTCGCGCTCGCGGATCGCTGCCGTTCAACAACTCCGCGTAGACCAGCCATGGAGGGGCGACCATTTTGCCTTCGAATTCACGCCAATAGACCAGGTCGCCAAAGGGTTTAAGCAGCACTACCGGGCCAGTCCGATCAGGAAGCAGTCGCAGGGTGCGGTGGTGTTCCGCATTCAAAAAAACGGGAACGTCGGAACTGCGATAGAAATGTTGCATCGCATCGGCGGCGGGACCTCCGGTCAGCGCATACGGTATTTTCTGCGCTGCCGCGTCGTGCGTCAGTCTTGCCACGAACTGCTCCACGGATGGCTCCTGATACCGGAACCGGCCAAGCACCAGCTTTGGCCGCAGAATCTGGTTGTAGCCGGAAACGAGCCGGTCTCTGAGTTCGCTGGTGCCATCAGAAGTCTCAGCTCCCTGCGCCTATATTCGTTCCTGAGCAAACTGGAGGCGAAGTTCGGCGACCTTGCTTTTGCTGAGCCCTACGGCGGCGGCGAGATCGCGGACAGTCCAGTTCGCGGATTCCGGGTTGACTGCAAATTGGAATAAGAGCTTGACCGCCGCCGGGGTCACGCGTTCTGACTGCGGTGGTTTCGGCGGCTTGCGCTCGCCGATCACAGTCCAGTTGTATTCGTCGCCCAATGCCAGATGTATATTGCCGACCTCGTCTGCGAACGAAATGCCCGCGTCTATGAAGCTTTTCGCGGTCGGCGTGGCCAGGTACGGAGCCAGCAAGAGTGTTTCGCCATTTGTTACAGTCCGGCCACCGCTTTTTGCGGCCTTCCTTTCACCCTGAATCTGGCCGATTACAGCATTCACCATGCTGTGATCGAGATAGGATCTTTTCACGATGAGGGGAAGGCGGTGCTTGCCCCGCGGAGTAGTAATTTCGAGAACGCCGCTGGCGTTCCTATCACCGGACTTCACAGGAACGAGACGGAGATGCCGTACGAAGGGCACAGCCCGAATCTGATCGAACTGGGGTTCAGCGTTTGTTGGGTCGGCAGGCATCTGTCCATAAATATATCATGTCCATTACTAATGGACAGTCGAAGAAACAGGACATCAGGCCGTGCTTGAGAAAGCCAGTGGTCTCCGGGGACCGGCAAGCCGTATCAGAACCGTATCAGAACCGTATCAAAACCCCATCTGTTGAGGCTGTTGAGCTTGCTGCTTGAGCGAAAAGCAGACTCCCCAACCTATTGAAAAGACAGAAAACGCAATGGAAATCACGGAGCCAAAAGAAGCCTGGATCAGGCTTCACACGCAGGAGGTCCGGGGTTCGAGTCCCTGCGCGCCCACCATACTGACATAAAGACTTACAAGTCTTGCCTTCTCGTTTGTTCGCCACTGTGCCAAAATGAGCACCTGCTTTTTCGGGTGTTTTCTGGCGACTGTGCCAAAACTCCGGACACAGGGTTTCGCCCTCTGTGTGCAGATCGAGGCCGCGAGGTCTCAATCCGCCCCCGCAAGCGCAAACCTGACGAAATCGAGGTAGGGATAACGAGCCTGTCGGCGAGGTTCGAAGAGAGGGCTGATTGCCCTGGCGCGCAAGCCGGTCCCCCGCGCGATCACTTGACCGTCAGCTGAAATATCGCTGAAGAAGCTCCGGGGGCCATCGCGGTGACGGTGACCACGCCGCCGGCGCCGGTGCCGGAAACCTGCAGTCCGCTGAACGCCGCGGTTCCGCTACGACCGGCGGTAGTGGTCGACGACATTGCCGGCCGGCAGGTAAGACCGCTCGGCGCCGAACAGACGAACGTCACGGTCTGTCCGGGGATCGGCTGGTAAGTGGGGCTCATCAGAAACACGCCTAGGGGGGCGAATGTGGCGGTCCCGTTCACGCGGGTGACCGTCTGAGCATTTCCCGAAATGACATTCAGGGCGGCGGTCGGCGGCGGCGTGGCAACTGTCAGGTGGAACGTCGCGCTCGCCACGGTCCCGTAGGCGGCGGTTACGGTGATGGGGCCGGTGGCCTGGTATGCGCTCACGCTGGCGCCGTTGATCTTGTTGAGCGTGGTTTTGCCCGCAGAATCCGTGGTGGTCGTGGTGGACGGGGCGGTCGTCGAAGTCGGGTCGATCTGGCAGATCATGGCGCCGGGGTGGATGCAGGTCCACGTCACCTGCGCGCATCCGGAGGCGGAGCCAGGGGCGCACACGATCGGGTTGCCGTAGCCGTCCGTGACGGTGGCGGTGAGGGGCGCGAAGTTGGCGATGCCGCCGGGCGGCGTCGATCCGGTCAGGAGCAGGCTCTGATTGTTGCCGGAAAGGGTGATTCCGGGTGGCGGCGGCTGAAGCGCAAGATTGAACGTGACGCTGACGGGATTGGCAGCAGGCGAACTCGCAGTCACAGTGAAGTCGCCAGGAATCGTGAGCAACCGCGAGGCAGTGAAGTTCATGATCGCGATGCCGTTGGTGCCGCTCATCGCCGAGCCGTTGAAGCCGCAGCCGGCGCAGGTGAAGTTCACCGGAAAGTTGGGTACGGGGTTACCGGCGGCGTCGGTGAATTTTACTGAGATCGGACTGAAAGAGGGAGTTGAGCCCGGCGTCGTGGGCAGGACCGCTACCTGGTTATTGCCGGCGTAGACGGACATGGTTGGCGGCGGGTTGACCTTCACGTTAAACGAAGCCACGGCGTAGCCGGCCGACGCACACACCAACAGCGAGTCCGGTCCGATGGTCGTCAGCAAGCTGTTGCCGCCGAGGGCGTTCAGAGTCGCCATCCCGTTTGAGTCCGTGACGCCGGTCGCGTAGTTTTTCCCGGTCGGGTCCATGGCGCACGTCATCGGTTGAATGCAGGTCCAGACCACCTGCATACCGGCAAGGGGCTTGCCCGAGGCGTCTTTGAGCGCGGCCTGGAGAGGTCCGAAGAGGGCGGCGATCTCGCCGGTGGACGGCGCCTGCGTAGTCGGCAGCATGTACTGGCTCTGGTTGTTGCCGGATATCGGGGTGAGAGTAGCGTCGGACGGCGGCGACGGCGGTGAAAGCAGCGTGCCCGTCAGGACGGTGGAATTACCCGGGAAGTAATTACCGTTGTTGTCCCGAATCATGCACTCGTTGCGGAATACCCACCCGTTGAAACCGGACCAGCTGCACACGATCATGTTCCCGAAGTATGGAATCTGGCTCCCGGGGGATAAGTTCGTGCCCCCGCTGACGGCGTTGGCGGGCAGGTTCCCGATATCCTGGGGTCTGACCTTCGGCGATCCCGATACCCAGTTCTGCGACCCCGAAACCACGACGAGAAACTGCAGATTGGCTGGAGCATTGGGTGGATTGCCGGGAGGTTCACCGGGGTAGGGGTAGGGCGACTGGGGCATCACGATAGACGCATCCCCCGCGGAGCTGGTAGTAATGCAGTGGAAGCCGTCCCAGTATCCGACCAGCAGGCCCATCGGCATGGGCGGTTGATATAAGGTGTTGCTGGAGTTGCCGCGACAGACAGCGCGGCTGCTGTCCGGGGCCGTGACGGCGTTCGCCGGAGGGCCGGCGGCCGACACCCACTCATAGCTCTGCGCCCTCGCGCCGGCGGGCATCAGCGCGACCGCCACGGCCAGACCCGCGAGGACGCTCCGGGCGATCTTTTCCAGTTCGAATCTTCTTGTTGTCATGCCGTTCCCTTTCCCAGTCTCGAAGCCAGGGGCATGGCTCCCACGGCCCTCCGCCCGACTCAGTGGCGTCCCGAACCGGATTTTTTCAGACTAAACCGTCGGCTCTTAATTATGTATGACACAACTTCCCTTCCGGTGGCCGTGTCTGCGCCGATCTACATTGACTTCGGCCAGCGCAGTCAGAACATGGCAGCTCTTGAATTCCTCGCCACGCGCCCCCCAATTGGAAGAGCGCGGGAGCGAGGCGTGCCGCCAATTGGGCCTGTTGGTCCAATCTTTAAAGGTGGAGGTCCGCCGTTCCTGGAGCCAATCCTTCAAATCGATGATCGCCGTGGATTCGACCAGGGCAATAGCGCCATAAGTCTGGTTGTTGGAAACTGCCACTGTGCCAGAACTGTGCCAAAACCCCGATTGTTGAAAAGGCTGAGGTTGATCGCGGAGGCAGAGCAGTTGCTCTAATTGGTTGGAATCTTTGGAATGAGCCGGAAGGTGAAGGACCGTTTGCAACCGACCCGTATTCTTCACACGCAGGAGGTCCGGGGTTCGAGTCCCTGCGCGCCCACCATTCCAACCTTTCAGAATCAGTGGTTTGCGGTTTCCGTTCATTCCCATTGCTGCCCTTTGACACCAAAAACGTATCAGAACCGTATCAAAACGCCTTCGGTCCTGAATTCCCGTATCAAAACCCTTACCTCACCATTTCTCGTTGGCACTGCGATCCAGCTTGGTCAGGGCTTCCCGTTTCATCTGAAGCTTCATCTGCGAGTACTTCTTAAACACCTTGGCGTCGGTTTGCCGCAGCATCTGCGTGACCCACTCGTCAGCCACGCCACCGCACTCAACCGCGTTGCATAAGTTGAGCGGAGGTCATACAGCCGGAAGTACGGAATACCCGGCTTCCGCAACGCGGTTTCCCACGGTTTCCTGAAGTTCGTCTGATACCCGGTTGGGTTCAGCGGACTCGGGAAGAGCCAGGGACCGGGCCCGGCTTCTTCGATCTGGCTTCGGAATGCTTCAACGGCGATGTCCGTCAGCGGAACCTCGGCCACTCCGGTTGGAGTCTTCGAGTCCGAAATGAAAATCGTCTTGTTAGCCAGATCGACCTGGTCCTTGCGCATCGACGCAAGTTCCTTGTAGACACGCAACCCGGTCTCGGTAAGAATCCGGATCACGTTCCGCAGGTACGCGGGTGAGTGCTGTTCAATCGTCTCTGCTCCGACGCCGAGCAACCCGGTCTCGGTAAGAATCCGGATCACGTTCCGCAGGTACGCGGGTGAGTGCTGTTCAATCGTCTCTGCTCCGACGCCGTCACGTAATGTGGCCGGAACAGGCCCTTCAAAATCACGGGGAACTCGACACCGGCACACGGGTTGGCCGGGCAGAGCTTCTTCTTTACTGCGACGCTGAGAATCCGCCGAAGCACGCGAAACTCCTGATGAACCGTCGCCGGCTTCAGCAGCCCGAGTTCGATCACTCCCGATTTCCGTCGCACGCGTCTGCGTTGCTTGAGGCGGTCTCGAAGATGTGCCTCAATCCCCGTCGCGTCGATTTCCGCGAGCTTCATCGGTCCGAACACCGGGCGAAGAGTCTTGAGGGCGTTGTCGTTCACTTCGTGCGTCTTCTCTGCGCGAATCGGCGGCTTCGAGTAGTTCTCGACAAAAAAATCCGCCCAGTCGTTAAATGTAAGTTGCTCGCCCTTACGGACTGTGGCGAGCGTGTTGTTGTCTCTGGCGTGCAACCGTTCGCGCAGTTGCCGTTGCGCGTCCTGCCAGTCTTCTGTATGCGTCGATTCCAGACGGCGGCCACCGGAACGGTCCCGGTAGCGCATCCACCAAACCTTGCTGTCATTGCGTCGATATACAACTCCGTCATGTTTACTCGGTCTTGCCAAATCCCACCTCCTGTTTGAAAGTTGCTCGGAAGGGCTCAAGATCCGATTTCAGAAACCGGATGTTGCGGCCCATGACGCGGAGATGGGGAATCTGCTTTCGCTCAACCCAAAGATACACCGTCTGCGGGCTGACTCCGAGAAACGACGCGGCGGCGCGAACAGTGAGCGGAAGCTCGTCCCGGACTGGGGTGGACAGCGTTGCTGCGCCCAACGGCTGAGATGCGAGGAATGATGACATATGCCTTCCCTTTCGTCAGATGAGCTTGCTTTCGTCGGGAGGTCCTGACGGGTATTGCCAAACGACGCGTTTCTTTTCTTGCTCCCGGAAATTCGATAGCGGATCGAACGCCTTTGAACTGGGACCGGAGCCATCGTCTTTTCCGGCGGCAACGGGCGGGATGACCGACTGGGCTTTGGCCAGGCTCCGGCCACTCTTTTCTTTCTCCCGCTGAAGGCGTCCGTGGTAAACCGTCAGCCGCCGATAGGTGATCGGGATGCCCATCTGGTTCAGCCGCCGGTGAATCACCCGGAGCGTGTGGCCGACGTTCAGTGCCCGTTCCACATCCGGCCAGACAGCGCGAAGTTGCGCCATCAAGGTCGCGGGCTTCTCACTCGCAAGCGAGACAACGGGCGATGGTGAGTGTTTGTCTGGCAAAAAAACCGCCTACATATAACAGCCTAGAATCGCTTTTTTGGACAAGTTTTTTGGCTGACGTACTCGACCTACAAAAGACCCCTGAATGCCCCAGAGTGCCCCAACGATTCCGGCGCTAAGTCGTGAAAGTGCCCCGGAAGGCCCCATTCGACCCCAGCCGGGTCCTCAATGTGCCCCTCGAAGCCCCGGAGTGCCCAAAAGTCGAGCCATGGCGGTGTCAGAAAAGGACCACTGAAAGGCAAAAAACACCGGTAGTGGAACATAAAGGGATTGTCGAACGGCCGGGTGTTTTTTCACCCGCAACGAGTGCGCGGTCAGCATCTTCCACTGTCGGACAAATTACCTCGCACGTTCGACCGATGTTCGACGCAGGATCGCAGCGAAGAAAAATGTCCAAAATTGCCGTTCTGAGCTGTTATATGTAGAGGCCTTTTATGAAGCAACGCGCGAGTACTGCCCGAATTGCCAGGGTCGCGGTCCGACTCACAAGAGAGGATCAACGCCAGGTTGAGGAGACGGCCAGGACCAGAGGTTATGCAAACCCAAGTGCGTTCATTCGGGCGGCGATCCGGAACGAACTGGACGGGCGAGCCGAACTGACAGGCACCGACGAACGGATGGGTGCAGGCTTTGATCGCGTTTCCCGGGACATCTTCCGCGTGGGCCGTGGCCAGCAGGCGTTGTATTCGTTGCTGGACGCGCGGAACTGGACGGGGTCAAGGCGGAACGCGGTGAGGTTACCGAGAAGCGATTCACCTCTATCGACCGGAGGCTCTTGAAGGACGCGGGCGAATCCAGCCCGGACTTCGGATCGCAGTACCTCTCGGTATCGCGCAACCCGGCGCAGACTGCGTTGGGCGAAACGGCGCGCTCTCGCACGCGACATGATATTGCACGCCTCGCCGTGCTTCGACAGATGGGTCTGACGGAACCGACGGGGCCGAACACGTGGCGTTTGCGGCGGGACTTCGAACGAGTGCTCCGGGCGATGCAGCGAACATCAGACCGGCAGAGGACGCTGGCGGCGCACGGCGTCCTTATGTCAGACGAGCGGCTGCCGATTGAAGTTCTCGATCTGAGGCAGATTACCTCGGTCGAAGGCAGGGTTCTCGTTCACGGCCAGGACGAACAAACGGGACGCAATTACCTGATGCTCGAAGGAACGGACGCGAAGGTCCATTTCATCCAGTACGCGCCGGAGATGGAGGAGGCCCGCAGCCGAGGTGAACTCAGGGTCAGCTTTCGTGCGGTTGCGAAAGCTATCGGAAAAGGCGCGTTTGGAAGTCAGCGATTTGGGCGACGCAGAGAAACTACTGAAAGACACCCACCATCTCCGCGAAACTACGGGCGGTCTCCTCAAGCTCGGGATGACGCCGACCGAAGATGGCTGGGGCGGCTGGCTGGGCAGGTATCAAGCTGCTATCCGGGAGACTGCCATTCGGAAGGGATGGCAGAATCAACGCGACCAGACGCGCTTTCGAGAGCGCTCCCGAGGCCGATAACTTTTCAGGGTCTCGCAGGAATGCCCAGCGGAGACTCGCCTGCCATGTGATGGAACCGCTGCGACAGAGTTTGACACTCGAAGGGCGGCATCGAGGTGTGGGTATCGTGCGGTTATCCCGTCGAGTTCCCTGCCACCCGGGACCGTTAGGCACTCGGACAGGTGAGTCCGAGCGAGGGTACTGCGGTTCACGATCCCAGTGAATCTCAGATTAAAGCGCATCGCAAGGCCCCTGACCGAATTCTCTCTGACATCAATCCAAGAGTCCTCCACATCATGCCTTCGCTTTGGTCCCATTTGGTTCAATTTCTACGCCGAGTCGCTCGCCCTCTGGCTCCGGATCAGGCATATTTGTCACCGTCTTTTCGTCGCGTGGGCGATCAGCGTTTTCACCAGCGCGTTTGGGAAGGTACGGCTGGGTGTGATTGCGTAAAAGCGCTCCTTAACAGATGGAAAGCGGTACCGCTCAACAAGCACACCGGAACGTAGTTCATCCTGAACCACGACCTTAGGCACCAGCGCGACCGCTCGAAGACGCAGTGCAAGTACCCGCAGCATGGCCATGTCATCGACCTCCGCGGCGATGACCGGGCGAAGTCCTGCCTGGTCCATGATCAGGTCGAAAGACGCGCGCACTTCGCTTTCGAGGCTCGGGAGAAGCACTGGAGTCTTTTTCAGGTCTTCCGGAAAACGGAACCGGGCCCGGCCAGCAACGGGGCGACCCACCAAACTGATCTCCTGCTCGGCCAGTAGATGACTGTGGTGTCCCGTGTCGGCATCGCGCCGCATGGCCTGGTTGGAGAGGACGACGTCCACTTCGTGGTTGCGGAGTTGCGCGATGAGATCGCGGACGGCGCCGGACCGCAGGACGAGTTGAACGTCGCGACTACTGCGGAGCGGCTTGAGAAACTCCCACTGAAAGTTGCGGGAGAGGGTTGCGACGGTTCCTACGCGCAGGACCTGACGTGCACGCGGGGACTGGTGCCGAAGGGTATCAACCAGTTCGTCGCCGGTACGAAAGATCGAGTCCGCGTACTGAAGGGCCAACTGTCCGGCTTCGGTCAGCTGGAGTTTTCGATTTTTGCGGACAAACAGGGGATGGCCGAGATTCTCTTCCAGGTGCCGGAGCTGAATACTCAGAGCGGACTGGGCAACATTAAGGCGAGCGGCGGCCTTCGTCAATCCGCCTTCGTGAGCGATGGCCCTGAAATAACGCAAGTGGTGATAGTTGAGAATGGCGTTTGTTGGAACCATCTCTTTATTAGAACGTTAGCATATATATCTTCTATTTGAAGAATGAGAGTACTCACCGCTACTCTGACTGCAGGATGCAAAAGACATGTACGAAGCAAGACCAGACCGCTGCAGCAGGAGAGATCTTCTCGCTTCTTTGTGTAGCTGGCGCTCTGGCCGCGATCCCTTTTCTCGACCGGCTGACCGATGTCCTGCTTGTTCTGAGCACCTTTCTGTTCGCAGTGATCTGCCGGTACTCGCGGCGGTACCTCGCTGGGGACCCCGGGCAGGCCCGATTCTACCTCTGGCTGTGCCGCACCGGTAGCTGCGTGTTCGCCCTGATTCTGGCGCAAAACCTTCTGTTGTTCGCCTTCGCATGGCTGGCCGCAAGTCTTAGCCTCCATCAGCTCCTGCGGTTTTATCCGGACCGGCCCGGAGCACTGCTCGCGGCGCGGAAGAAGTTTCTGATCAGCAGACTGGGCGACTGCGCTTTGGCGGGCGCGCTGATTCTGACGTATCGGGTATTCGGCACATGGGACTTCCGGAAGCTGTTCGCAGCTGCTCAATCGCTCCGCGCCGGGGAACAGGTTCCCGCGCCGGTCAACGTGATCGTCTGCCTGCTGGTCTTTGCCGCCATGCTGAAATCCGCCCAATTCCCCTTCCACAGCTGGCTGCCGGACACCATGGAGACCCCCACGCCGGTTTCGGCCCTGATGCACGCGGGCATTATTAACGCGGGAGGGATTCTAGTGATCCGCCTGAGTCCCATCGTTTCGCTGTCTCCTGTGGCCCTTATGGCACTGACGGTGGTTGGAGCTTTCACCGCACTTTTCGGGTCGGTGGTGGCGCTCACGCAGGCGAGTGTGAAGCGGTGCCTGGCCTTCTCGACAGTGGCGCAGATGGGTTTCATGATGCTGGAATGCGGACTGGGCGCATTTCATCTGGCACTTCTCCATCTGGCTGCACACTCGCTTTACAAAGCCTACGCTTTCCTTTCTTCCGGCAGCGTGGTTTCGACGGAGCCACCCCGAGCGGACACAGCAACAGGAGTGGCGGCTCTGGTTGCTGGCTCGTTGCCGGCATTGCTGGCCTGGTTAACGAACTTCGCACAATTCGATCAGCCGGTGCTCAGCGGTATCTTCTTCCTCGCCCTTGCCCAATTGCTCTGGGGATCGAAGCGAGGATGGCAAGCTCTCACCGGAGTCCTTGCCGGGGCCTGCTTCACAGCGGTGTACTTCGGGTTGGAAACCGCCGCCTCAACCGTGGTAACACCGGTACATTTGTCCCCCGACCGAATGCTCTCCGCCGCGATACTGATGCTCTTTTTGCTGACGGCATTACTACAGAGCCAGTTGCCGCGCATCTGTCAGACCGATGCAGTCAGCACCTTCTACATCCACGCCCGAAACGGGTTTTATTTCAATACGCTGGCAAACCGCCTGACGATTGGCCTATGGCCGGTGCAGCACACCGAGAGGAGTCTCTGATGCCGGTCCAGTCTTTGCCGGGTCTCGAAACCGAAATGCTAACCAGCGCGATTGACGCTGCGTGCAAACGGATTCCGCCACTGTGGCCATTGCAGAATTTTGTTGCGGTGAATCCGTTTCTCGGATTGACGGAACGGACATTCCCCGAGGCCTCTCGCTTGATCGAGGCGGTTGGGCATGGCCCGATGCTTATGGCCGCTGAGTACTACAGAAGCAAATGCCAGGCAGGCGTGATCGGCGACAAGCAGATAGCGGCAGCATACATCGACTGCACGGGTCTCCCTGCACCGCAGCACGCCGCATCCTGGCTGCAGGCGGAACTGGCTAGGAATGAGGAGTCGCCTCGTATCCTGACGGTCGCCGACTGGATCGACCACGCCCGGGGAACGAATTGGACCGGGTTCGTGACCGACGAAATTTCGAAGTGGTGCTCCTCTTACTTCGATCGCGCACAGAGCCGGTGGGCGATGCCCCGGCGGGACGAATCGCTCTATCGGGCATGGAAGCATGCGGCCTCCATCGATCTGAACCCGGAAGTGTATGGCCTGCGCGGCTTCCGGTCTCTCGTTCGTGCCCTGCCCGAGTGCGACGAGGCTGCGATCAAGCAGTTACTGTTTCTGCTGGACGTCCCCGGCGAGGAGTTTGAGGACTTCCTGCACCGGCAATTGATGAGCATATTTGGGTGGAGTGCGTGGTCCGTCTACCGGGAGCGCCAAGCGGCAGGAGAAAACCTGACCCGTCAATTGTTGGCAATTCGACTGGCCTATGATGCAGCGCTGCTGGCAATTGGTGAGGGATACGATGCCAGCCGGAAGAATTCCGCTCCTTCTTCTTTCACAACGCCAAGATATGTCGCTCAACTGGCAGCCGAGGGGACTTTCCGCGCGACCCTCGCAGCGAAGCTTGCCGCAGCAACCGCAGGGGAGCATAGCGTCGCAAGAAGGCGGCTTCAGGCCGCGTTCTGCATTGATGTCCGTTCGGAGGGATACCGCAGAGCGCTCGAGGCGCAGGCCGACGGGATCGAAACCATCGGATTCGCGGGCTTCTTCGGTATGGCGCTGGAGTTCCAGGACTCCGCGCGTTGCCCGGTGCTGATCTCGCCGCGCTACCCGGTAAAGAGTGAGAAGACGGAGTCCGGACTGAACTGGCTCTCGGAGACGTGGAGCAACCTGCGTGGTTCCGCCTCAGCCTGTTTTCCTTCCGTGGAAACTGGTGGCCTCTGGTATGGGCTCGCGATCGCAAAACGCCTGCTGCGACGGGCGGATAAAGCTGTCGAGACCCCGGTGCTGAAATGGCAGATTCCCCTGGAGTCGCGGGTTCAGCTCGTGGCCGATGCTCTGCGCAACATGAGCGTCGACCCGCGTACACTGGCTCCGATCGTTCTGATCTGCGGCCATGGCAGCAGCACGGAGAACAACCCCTACGGATCGAGCCTCGATTGTGGTGCATGCGGCGGACACAAAGGGGACGTGAACGCCCGGTTCGCGGCGGCGCTGATGAACGACCCCGAGGTTCGCGAAGGACTGAAGCTCAGAAACATCGCGATTCCCGCTGACACCGTCTTTGTCGCTGGCCTGCATATAACAACCACCAACAAAGTGCTCCTCTACGACACTGAGGTGCTGACTCCTAAGCAATGTGAAGAGTTGCAGGGCTGGCTGCGCAGAGCATCAGAGACGCAGGGGAGCGAGGGCGTGAGGCGAAGCAGGGACTGGTCGGAGGTGCGGCCGGAGTGGGGCCTGGCAGGGAATGCCGCGTTTATTGCGGCGCCGCGATCCAGAAGTCGTTCGCTGGATCTCGGCGGACGCGTGTTCCTGCATGACTATGACGCCGCGGCGGACACCGATGGCTCCGTGCTAACCCTGATTCTGACTGCGCCAGTGGTGGTGGCCAGCTGGATCAATCTGCAGTACTACGGGTCCACGGTCAACAACGAACTATTCGGCAGCGGTAATAAGGTGCTGCATAACGTGGTGGGGACGTTCGGAATCTGGGAGGGAAATGCCGGCGACCTGAGGACAGGCCTTCCGATTCAATCTCTTCATGACGGCGAGAAGTGGGTGCATGAACCGCTGCGGCTCCAGGTCTTTGTTGAAGCTCCGCGAGTGCGTATCGATGAAGTCCTGGCAGCACATCCGCAGGTAAGGCAGCTGGTTGAAAACGACTGGATCAATCTCATTGCGATGGACGGGGAGGCTTTTCACGAACGTAAGCCTGAGGGGCGCTGGCGGAGGATGCCGGTGTCGTGACACACCTGGGAGCTCTCGAAGCAGAGGGCATCTTTGTGCTGCGTGAAGTCGCGGCAGAGTTCGAGCGGCCAGTCCTGCTGTTCTCCGGAGGAAAGGACTCCATCGTAATCAGCCATCTGGCTCGGAAAGCATTCTGGCCAGGGTCGATTCCGTTCCCTTTGATGCACATCGACACAGGGCACAACTTTCCCGAAACTCTGGAATACCGTGACCGGTGGATCGCGAAGATCGGCGCCCGCTTGATCGTGCGCAGCGTTGAGGAATCGATTCGGCAGGGACGGGTCACGGAACAAAAAGGCCCGGACGCCAGCCGCAACGCACTCCAGAGCGTGACTTTGCTGGATGCAATCCGTGAGTTCCGCTTTGACTGCGCGATTGGCGGTGCCCGCCGCGATGAAGAGAAGGCCCGGGCCAAAGAGAGATTCTTCTCCCTGCGCGATGAATTCGGCCAATGGGACCCGAGAAATCAACGTCCGGAATTGTGGTCACTCTACAACGGGCGCAGGAACCCAGGTGAACATTTTCGCGTGTTCCCTATCAGCAACTGGACGGAACTCGATGTCTGGCAGTACATACAGCAGGAGGGAGTGGAGCTGCCAGACCTCTACTTCACCCATGAGCGAGAGTGCCTCGACCGCGAAGGGACTTTGCTGGCCAAGTCGGACTATATCGCCCTGAAGCCGGGAGAACGGTACGACAAGCGCCGCATTCGCTTCCGTACGATCGGCGATATGACTTGCACAGGTGCTGTGGTTTCGGAGGCGTCCACCATAGAGGCGATTGTTGCCGAACTCGAAACCAGTAGGGTGAGTGAGCGCGGGGGACGGGCTGACGACAGGGTGTCTGCCGCGGCCATGGAAGATCGGAAGAGAGAAGGATATTTCTGATTCAGCCGGGATTCTACAAATATGAATGGTCACGTGGAGATGGAGCCAGCGGCCGCGCTCTTGTTCGTGCGACGCCAGGGCGATCTGGGCCTGGCCCTGAAGCAAGTCAACGGATTGCTGGCTTTGCGGCGACATCGGCGTTGCACTCAAAACGGCGACAAAGTGCTTGCAGTTTGGTTCAGGCGAAATCTCGATTGCAAGTTGCCTACGTGGTCGTTGGCTGTTGACTCCCTCAGCGCGACCACGCGGATAACTGGAAACCCCGACGTTTCCCTCACAATCCAGGAGTCGTTTTCGCTGGCAGGAATCTGGACATTATGCTGGATTGGCAGTCCGGCTCTTCGCAGCGCCTGGGAAAGCGCTCAACAGCGAGAGGTCGTTCTCCATAGTTTGGCGAACGTGCTGCTGGAGCCGGATTCAGTCGGATCGTTTTGTCCGGTCTTTGATCACGGACAATCGCCCGAGTCCGTCGAGGCGGAAATGAGGCGCCTGAAGGATAGGTATCCCCAACTCATCGACGCAATCATTTTCCGCCAGGACAACAGCCGCGGAGTGTACTGCGAAGGGAGCGTTTCGCCCTGATTCGCGTTTGCTGGGAGTTGACCTGACATATTTCGTATCCGCGGCGGCCCGACAAAGTCGCAACTAGCGGGCAAGTTGTGCGAGCGCCGCGAGTACTTGCGCGCTATGCTGGCCTGGATCGACACCAGTCCACACTTTGGCGATTCGGCCTTCTGGATTAACCAGAAAGGTGTTGCGGGATGATATCTTGTAACCGAGTAGATTCGTTAATGACCCGTACTGCCGCGAGACCGATTTTTCTGTATCGGCCAGCAGTTTGAACGTGAGGCCCTGCTTCGCACAGAACTCCCGGTGGCTGCCCGTGGAGTCCACGCTCACTCCTACGATCACCGCGCGATTCTTTTCGTACTTGGCAAGGTCACGCTGGAAATTATGCGCTTCGATCGTGCAGCCGGTTGTTCCGTCTTTTGGATAGAAGTACAGCACGACCCACTTTCCCTTGAAATCATGCAGGCTGATCTTGCTCCCATCCTGGGATGGCAGCGTGAAATCAGGAGCGGACTGGCCAGCCTGAGGTACGGCGTCCGCGGCAAACAAGGATGCGGATAGAAGAACACTAAGTACGGAATTTTTCATTGGGCCCTTTCTCACAATAAAGCTTGGTTATCCGGTGGCGTTGGCTAAACATCTGATGCAGGCCGAGTTGCACGGCCCATCCAAACAGAAAGTTCATCCATACTCCTCCAGGCAGTCGATATTCAACGCGGTCGGTTAAGCGCGTCGCTCGGTCTACCGATTCAAATTCGTGGCGGTGAATCCACTTAGCAAACGGTCCCTGAACCTGTTCGTCGGCAAAGAGGCGGTTCTTTTCATAGGCCGTGTGGAGCGCGGTCCACAGAAACGGTCCAATCTTAAGTTCCACGCTCGAACCAGGCTCGATGCCGCCGGTCTTTCGAATCACGCGTAGCGGGGGAAACCGCGGACTCAACAGCCGCAAGGCGTCTTGCCGTTCATGGAAGCCGAATACGGTTTCAACCGGCGCTTCCACAACGATGCTTTTGAGAAAGGTGGGCATGCCTTCAGCTTTGGCCTTTAGCCGCGATGCCCTTAAGCATTCCGCCGAAAACGAACTGGTGCAGGGGAAAAACGGAGTACCAGTATGCGCGGCCCAGCAGACCTTTGGGATCGAACGTGGCTGTTTGCCGGATGACGGAACCTGTGGCATCGCGCGTCACTTCAAATTCCAGCCAGGCGCGGCCCGGCAGCTTCATCTCCGCCGCCAGACGCAGACGGCGATCGGGCTCCATGGCTTCCACACGCCAGAAGTCCACGGTGTCGCCAACGCGAAGAGAATCCGGATCACGGCGGCCGCGGCGAAGTCCGACGCCTCCGAAGAGCCTGTCCAGCAACCCGCGAACCCGCCACGACCAGTCCGCGTAGTACCAGCCTTTCTTGCCGCCGATCCGGCGGATGGGAGCAAAAGCATGTTCCGGCGAAGCGGTCACGTGGATCGTCCGGGAATCGATCATCCGATGCGGTCCATCCGCGTTGAGAGCTGCCGCGATTGCATCACGATAGCCGCAAGGCCGAATCTTAAACTCTGTAAGAGCCATCTGATCTTCCACAATCGTGGCGTGGCAGATACTGTCGATCAACTTGCGGCCCACGCGGACATAGAGCGGAGTGACCAGACCCAGCCAAAGACTGGATAAGCGCGGCGTCAGGAACGGTACGGAGATCACCAGACGCCTTAATCCCCGTTGTCGTGCGTATTCTTTCATCAGCCCGCCGTAGGAAACTTGATCCGAGCCACCGATTTCGAAGATCCTGTTGCCGTCGAACGGCAGGTCCAGGGCCGCGAGCAGGTAGGAAAGCAGGTCTGCGATGGCGATCGGTTGAGCGGCTACTGAAACCCAGCGCGGCGCGATCATGACTGGAAGCCGTTCCACCAGAGCCCGGATCATCTCAAACGACAGACTGCCGGATCCGATCACCACCGACGCACGGAATTCAACAACCGGTACGCCCGTCGATCTGAGAACGTCGCCCACTTCATGGCGGCTACGCAGATGCGCGGAGAGCCTTTCCGCACTGTGCCCCAGCCCGCCCAGATAGATGATTCGGCGAATACCTGCCGCCTTCGCGGCGTCGGCGAAGTTCTGTGCCGCGGCACGGTCCTGCTCCTCAAAGGATTGGGTCGAGCCCATCGAGTGCACCAGATAATAAGCGGTGTCGACTCCCGCCATTGCGGCGCGGACAGATGCGGCATCGAGAACGTCTCCTGCGACGACCTCAACGTCGGAGAGCCCTTTGGCTCTCAGAACCTCTGGACGCCGCGCTAAACAGCACACCGGGTATCCCGCCGCCGAAAGGGCTTTCAGTAACTCTCCACCCACGTAACCAGTGGCGCCGGTAATCAGAATCAGTGGTTTCAAGTTGCAACTCTCCTCTGTTCCGCGAACAACTCTTGAATGCGCTGGCGGCGGTAATCGAAGATCCGCCGCACATCGCCGCGAACCTTCAACGCATGAACCAGTCGCCCCAGTGCGCCGAAAGGCAGCGTGTATCGCACCACATCGATCATCCTGGTTCGACCCTCGTGCCCTTCAAAGCGGTGCGTGCGGTGCCATAACTTGTACGGTCCGGATCTCTGCACGTCGACGAAGCGGTGCGGAGCTGCCCACTGGCGGATCTCGGTCCTCCAATTAATCGGTATGCCATGCAATCGCAGACGGTAACGAATCTCCGCACCCTCGGAAATGGAGCCGGAATCCATCGCCAGAATCCGGAAACGGAGCCAAGGCGGAGTGATATCCTCCAGGTTTCGGGCATTGGCGAAGAATGCGAACACCTCGTCGATCGGACGCGGGATCCACTGTTCTCGTCGCAGTGTATGAAACCTGAGGCTCATATTTGCTGATGACCAGCGCTACCGAAAGCCTGCGCCGGCTCGAACAGGTAGTGAGAAACGATCCACTCACGGCCACCCCGGTAGCCCCACAGTTCGGCACAGGCCATGAAGAAGATGCGCCAGCGGACGAACCACTTCCGCGCCTCGTTCCTGCCATAAACGCTGGAGAACAATTTCAGCAATTCGTCTCGACGCTGATCCATGTTGACGAGCCAGGCTTCGGCGGTCTTCTGGTAGTGTCGGCCGTTCACGACCCAGTGATTGCGGATCTTGATATCGTTTTGGAAATAGAGCAGCAGGTCGTCGCTGGGCATCTGGCCCCCGGTGAAAAAGTGCTGCGCCATCCAGTCGCTCGAATCCCGGACCTCGAAGGGGTAGGCGAATCGATGATGGGTAAATATGTGAACGAACAATAAGCCCTCGGGATTCATCCACGAAGCAACTTTGAGAAGCAGGCGCTCATAGTTCCGCACGTGCTCCATCATTTCGACGGACACGATGCGGTCGAAGCGCCGGCCCGCTTCGAAATCGTTGATGTCGGCGGTGACGATGCGAAGGTTGGTAAGACCCCGTTCGAGAGCTTCGTTCTCGATGTGCTGGCGTTGGGAGTGCGAGTTCGACAGGCCCACCACGGAACTATTGGGGAACCGTGCCGCGGCGTACAGCGAGAACGCGCCCCATCCGCAGCCGAGATCGAGGATGGAATGTCCGTCTTCGATCTGAGCACGCTCTGCCGTGAGGTCCAGCATGCGTCGCTCCGCTGAGTCGAGGGAGTCGCCCTCCTGCCAATAGCAGCAACTGTATTTGCGATGGCTACCCAGAACTAAGGCAAAGAACTCCGCTGGAACCTCGTAGTGCTGTTGATTCGCCTTGGGCGTATGGATGGCGATCGGGCTGGCTTTCAATTGCTCGACATAGCTCATGAAGTGAGCCCGTTGCTTTTCCGGATCGCCTTTGTCTTCGTCGCGGAGACGCTGCACAACAAGGTGCCGGATTCCGGCCCGCAAAATCCAATCGTGCACAAGGTCGCGTTCGACCAACAGTTCGTACCAGGCGGTCCTGGCCTCAAGGGTATGCTGAGCGGCAGAAAGACTGGAAGCTTGCTGCATTAGCTGCTCCTTTCTTTTCGAAACCACGGCACGAAGGCGCTTGTGGTCTGTTGATAGCGGCGGTATTCTTCTCCGCGCGTGCGGATTGCCTGAGCTTCCGTCGCCGGGATGCCGGTGACGCGAAGCACGAAGTATAAGATGAGCGCGGGTGAGAGCAATCCCCACAACCCGCCGGGGGAAGCCAGGGCAAACATCGCGAAAGCCACCCATATGAGCCACTCGAAGAAATAGTTCGGATGGCGGGAATAGCGCCACAATCCCACCTGGCAAGTCCGGCCTTTATTGGACGAGTAGGATTTGAATTTGTTGAGCTGGGCATCGGCCGCGGCTTCGCTGGCCATTGCCAATGTCCAAAGCGCGACAGCAGCCCACTCAAGAGACGAAATCCTGGAGTCCGGATTGCGCGCGGCCGTCAGGAACGGCACCGCAAGCACCACGCACAGCAGCGCCTGGAATTCGTAGAACAAAAGAAACTTAAACGGGATATTCGTCTTCCACTGCCGGCGCAGTTCCTCATAGCGCCCCTCCTCAGGATGCCCCATGATGCGCGTGGTGAGGAGGTAAATGGCCAGCCGAAGTCCCCAGATTGCCGACATCGCGCCGATCATCGCAGAGCGAAGCCAGTAGCCGCCGCCGAACACGGCATAGAGCACTCCAAGCAGCGCCAGCCCTCCCGCCCAACCAGCGTCGACAATAGCGGCGTTGCCCGTTCGCAAATGGATCAACCACAACAGCAGCATTAACGCCGCTACGCTCGCGGCTCCGGTGAGCACCAGCGTGAGCACGTCATTCATGGCGAAGTATTGCCTCCACGGATTGGTCCGGTTTCAGGCGAAAGAGTTGGATCAGGACGTAAAGCGACATGGCGATGTTACTCAAGCCAAGAATCAACGCCAACCACAACAGACGCGACCACAAGGTGTTTTCTTTATAAGCCACCCATACCCAGAAAGTGATGAAGCCGAAATAGGCGTCGTAGAGCGTCGCCACCGCCCACGGGTTGGCAGCAAACGAATCCCAGGCGCTCCAAAGGCTGACCGCCAGACTGGTGCGGATGGTGAGCACGATCATCCACACGAAGATCGCCGCGAATAGAAGCTTGAGCGCCGTTTTCATAAGGTCAGTTTCTCCAGCGATGGCACTCGTTTTCGAGCGCCGGAAGATCCTTGATCCATACAGTTTTACGACCGAGGTTGGAGAGGTCGAGACTGGCACTGCCTGCGCCGCCGACCCATAGTTCGGCGCCCTCCGGCATGGCTGCGGCAAGGGCCCTCAACTCTGCCTGCGTAGTATCGAGCAGGAATGTGATGCTCAGAGCAACGACCTTCGCGGATGTCCTGCGGGCCGCATCCGCAATCTCGCGCGCCGGCAGGTTTGGACCGAGGTAGACTGGTTCCACTCCAGCCAGGGAGGCCAGCATCGCAGCGGCAAGCATGCCGAACTCGTGCGATTCGCCGGCAGGCGTGGCCAGAACCATCTTCATCGCTGCGTTGGAAGGCCGGCAAAGGCGCATCATGTTTCCCAACAGGGTGCGCAGCATCTGCGAAACCAGATGTTCCTGTGCGATGGCCAGTGTTCCGTTATGCCAGCGGATTCCCACTTCGCGCATGAGGGGAACCGCAACCTGATAGACCAGATCGCGGGGGCTGAGTACCGCAGCCAGGCGGCTCAGTTCGTCGCTGGCGCGAACCGTGTCGAAATTCTCGATCGCCGCCAGAACCGGGGCCAGCATATCCGTCGGCGATGTCGGCACGGCAACTGCCTGGTTGGGCTGCTGGGTCAGAAGAACCCGCAGTTCTTCGTCGGAACGCGACGCAATCCCGCCGATCGCATGCCCTTTTTCCACCAACTGGTTCAGCAGCAGCAGGCGCTCGATGTGCTCCGGGCCGTACTGGCGCCCCCGGTCG
This sequence comes from Terriglobia bacterium, assembly GCA_963719785.1. Classification (GTDB taxonomy): domain Bacteria; phylum Acidobacteriota; class Terriglobia; order Bryobacterales; family Bryobacteraceae; genus BOG-234. The sequence continues at coordinate 248,256 of CAVRCX010000002.1, read as the reverse complement.
GAACGCTCCGGCACCACTGCCTGGTAACGACGCTCCCAGGCTCGTAACGTGTCGAGGCTGAGTCCCGTGATTTTCGCCACGGCTCGAATCGGGTAACGCGTCGGCATCCGCAACCATACTAACCGGGTTCGTTCTCATTGTCAATCATATGTCATGGACAAATGCTTGACAAAATTAAGAAAGTCAGCTACAAATAAAGGGTGGCTGTTGTTGCGCGCAAAGCGGGGTACCAATTCGGCGCGGTCTTTTTCTTCGTCCTGCTTCATGCCGGAGTGCTGGCAGTGTCGTGGACCCCGCCGACGATGTCCCTTCTGGCCTGGCTCGCCGTGACCTACTCAATCCGAATGTTCGGAGTGACGGCAGGCTACCACCGCTACTTCGGGCACCGCAGTTACAAACTCGGACGGGTGGCCCAGTTTGCGATGGCCTTCCTGGCGCAGAGCTCCGCGCAAAAGGGAGTCTTGTGGTGGGCGGCGCATCACCGCCTGCATCATCGGGAGTCGGATCGGGAGCGGGATGTCCATTCGCCCACACTTCGCGGTTTATGGTGGGCGCACGTGGGCTGGGTGATCTCTAATGATTTCGACGATTATGATCGGCGGTCGGTGGCTGAATTTCTCCGGTTTTCGGAAATCCGTTGGCTGGACCGGCACCATTGGGTTCCGACGGTGACGTTTGGCGCGGTCGTGGCCCTGATCGGCGGATGGCCGGCCTTTCTGTGGGGCTATCTGGTTTCGACAGTCCTGCTCTACCACTGCACTTTCGCCATCAATTCTCTGGCTCATTTGTGGGGCACTCGACGCTTCGATACTCCGGACGAAAGCCGCAACAACTTCTGGCTGGCTCTGATCACATTCGGCGAGGGCTGGCACAACAATCACCATTTCTCGCCCGGAAGCTGCCGCCAGGGAGAGCGCTGGTGGGAACTCGATATCACCTACCTGGTCCTCAAAGCTCTTAGCTGGTTCGGCATTGTGCGAGACTTGCGGCCGTTCCGGCGGGTACCGTCAGCGACAGCGATTCCAGATGTCCCGGCCAGGGCGGTGTTGTGAAGCGCATCGCGGTGGTCGGCTCCGGCATCTCGGGACTATCGGCAGCGTATTATCTGAGCCGCCGGCACGAAGTCCACGTGTTCGAACGCGACAATCGTCTGGGTGGCCATACTCACACCGTGACGGTGGAGTCTGACCGCGGACCGATCGCGGTAGATACGGGCTTTATTGTTCATAACGACAGGACCTATCCAAACTTCTGCCGGCTGATGGCCGGTTTGGGCGTGGAGACGCAGCCGAGCGACATGTCGTTCGCGGTAACGGGGCACCAAGGAGCCTTTGAATATTCGAGCCGCGGACTGGGCGGCTTTTTCGCCCAAAAGCGCAACTATTTTTCGCGTGACCACTACACGCTTTTGCGGGAAATCCTGCGCTTCAATCGGGAGGCCCCTAAGATACTCGACGATCCGGCTGGCGAGGGCATGACGCTGGGCGAGTTTCTCGACGCAGGGAGGTACTCACCGGTTTTCGTGGATCGATATCTGATTCCGATGGCGGGGGCGGTCTGGTCTATGGCACCGGAAGTGATGCCGATGTTTCCGGCAGTGACGCTGATCCGCTTCATGCAAAATCACGGCATGCTGGGGATCAACACCCACCCCCGGTGGAAAGTGATTCGCGGCGGCAGTTGCTCCTATATTGCGCCGCTCACCTCGCCGTTCCGCGAGCGGATCTCCAAAACCACCGTCATTCGATCAGTGGTACGTTCGGAACTCGGCGTGACACTTCACTTCGATGCTCGACCAGAGAAGAGTTTTGACGAAGTCGTGTTCGCGTGCCACGGCGACCAGATTCTGCCGTTGCTCGCCCAGCCGACCGAGACGGAACGTAAAGTCTTAAGCTGCTTCACCACGAGCCGGAACGAAACGTGTCTGCACACCGATTCCGCCCTGCTCCCCAAGCGGGCGGCAGCAAGAGCCTCCTGGAATTATCTGTTGGGGGATTTGGGCAAGGTCACCATGACCTATCACATGAACCGGCTGCAGTCGCTCAACACGGCGCAAGACTATTGCGTCACCTTGAATGCGAACGGCCACGTCAATCCTGGACGGGCTCTTCGCAGGATGGTTTATGAGCATCCGCTGTACACACGGGCGGCGATTCACGCTCAGGAACGGTGGGCCGACATCAGCGGCAAGAACCACACGCACTTCTGCGGAGCGTACTGGTTTTACGGCTTCCACGAGGACGGTGTGCGGAGCGGCATGCGGGTGGCTGAAGCTTTGGGAGTGCCTTGTTTATGATTCGGGCACGCATGATTCCGGAAGCTGGACTCTACACGGGCACGCTACGGCACCGACGCTTCCGTCCGCGTGAGCATCAGTTCACCTATAAGCTCTTCATGGCTTGGCTGGATATCGACCGGATTCCCGAGCTGATGGCGAAATCACCATGGACCAGTTACAACCGCTTCAACTGGGCGAGCTTTGAAGAACGGGATCACTTTGGCGATCCCCGGCTCCCCCTGCGCGAGCGCGTGGCGCAAGATGCCCGCACCCACGGAGTGCCATTGCCCACGGGTCCGATCTTTCTGCTGACGCACCTGCGCTATCTGGGTTACTGCTTCAATCCAATTTCGTTTTACTTCTGCTATGACCACAGCGGGCACCTCGATACGATCCTGGCCGAAGTGAACAGCACTTTCGGAGAGTGCCGCAACTACTGGCTGTGGCCAAAGAATCGGCAATCCTCCGCAAACGCATTGGACCCAAAATCTTCTGCAACCGCGCTGCGCTATCGCTGTCCGAAGACCATGCACGTGTCGCCGTTCATGGACATGAATCTGGATTACGAATTCGTGCTTACCGAACCGGGTGAGAAGCTCGTGGCTCACATGAATACGATCGAGCGCGGGCCGGCATTTGAGTCTTTCAAGCCTTTCTTTGATGCGACGCTTGAGCTCGAACGTGAGCCCTGGGCCACACGAAACCTCGGCCTGGCCCTGCTGCGCCATCCGTGGATGACTGCCAAGGTCATCGGCGCGATTCACTGGCAGGCGCTGCGCCTTTTCTTGAAGCGAGTTCCTGTGTATACCCATCCGGCCCGAGTGCGGCCGCCCGTCCAGGAGGCAACGAAACGAACATGAGCATGAGTTTTGCGCGGAAAGCCGTATTCCGGATGCTGGAAGACGTGCGTCACGGTGCACTCGAAGTGATCTGCCCGGAACGGACCTACCTCTTTGGCGAGGGCGGCACGGGTTTACGGGCTGCGATCGCCGTACACGACGAACGTTTCTTCTCGCGAGTGCTGTGGGGTGGCGACGATGGCGCCGGAGATTCCTATGTGGACGGCGACTGGTCTTCGCCGGACCCAGTGGCCGTCGTGCGTCTGGCCGCACGTAATCTTTCGGAACTGGAAGGCGGCAACCCTCTTCTTTCTTTCGCCAACCGTCTCTTTCACCGGTTGCGCCATCGGATGAATCGCAATACGGTCGTGGGCAGCCGCCGCAATATTCAGGCGCACTACGATTTGAGCAACGATTTCTTCCGCCTGTTCCTGGATCGCAATATGGTCTATTCGAGCGCGGTCTACCAGCATGCCGACGACTCGCTCGAACAAGCCCAGATCGAGAAGCTCGATCGGATCTGCCGTAAATTACGGCTGGGACCTGACGATCACGTCCTCGAAATCGGTACTGGCTGGGGTGCCTTTGCCCTGCATGCTTCACGGAACTACGGGTGCCGGATTACTACCACCACTATCAGCCGGGAGCAGCATGACGAAGCCCGGCAGCTATTCGCCGGCGCCGGAGAGGCAGGAGCCCGGATCAAACTCCTGCTGGAGGACTATCGGAATCTGCAGGGCTCGTTCAACAAGCTGGTCAGCGTTGAGATGTTCGAAGCCGTGGGCTTAGACTACTACGACGCTTTCTTTTCGACCTGTGACCGGCTGTTGACGCCGGAGGGCTGCGTGGTGATGCAGGTCATCACCATGAACGAACACCGCTTCGATGCTTACAGGAAGCAGAGCGACTGGATTCAGAGGCGTATTTTCCCGGGCGCACAGTTGGCCTCAATTCGGGAGATTCTCAACTCACTGGTGCGTTCGACGCGGCTTTCCTTATATAACGTCGAGGACATCGGGCTACACTACGCCTATACGCTGGCTGAGTGGCGGCGGCGATTCCACGAATCGATCGAGGAGGTTCGCGCCCTGGGCTTGGACGAAGCATTCTGCCGGATGTGGGACTACTATCTGGCCTATTGCGAGGGCGCCTTCCGCGAACGCCACATCAGCGACATCCAGTTGATGCTCACAAAGAACGGCAACCCTGCGATTCTCTATGGCGAGCCGTGGAAGCATAACGGGCAAAGCGAAGTGCTGGCAGCACCCGAGTTGGCGCTGGACCACTTGGAAACAGGCCAGCCATTGAAGGTGGGCGTATGATTCGTCGCATCCTGTCCATTGCACTGTTGACCACCATGGCCTCTTTATCATCTGCGGCGAGCGAGTTGACGGCTGGCGAGAACATGCCCGAACTCAGAGGTGAGTATCTCAGCGGTCGAAAGGCAATTTTGCCGAAAGACGCCTCTGGCCGGGTGGCACTGCTGCTCTTCGGCTTCAGCTATCAGTCGCGATTCGCGGTGGAAGACTGGTCCAGGCGGTTTCGACAGGACTTTGACAAGAATCCACAGGTCACCTTCTACGAAATCCCGATGATCGGCGGCATGGCCCGTATCGGGAAATGGTTCATCGACAGCGGCATGCGGCGAGGCACGCCGAAAGCCGATCAGGAAAACGTGATTACGGTTTACGGCGGCACGGAGCCCTGGAAGCAGCGACTTGGATTCAAAGCAGAGGACTCCGCGTATCTGGTCATAGTCGACCAAAACGGGAAAGTCGCCTGGCGTCACGCGGGACCGTTCGAGGAAACTTCTTATGAGGCTCTTGCCGTGCAAGTCCGCCAGTTGGCTTCCGCACAATGACGGGCACGGACCCCGCACCGACCTACCGTTGGCTGAGGCCTTTCATTCAGTTGCTGCGCCAAGGTGTATCGCCGGAGAAGATTGCACTCACGATCGCGCTGGGAATCATTCTGGGCGTCACGCCGGTGCTGGGTTCGACGATGCTTTTGTGCACGTTCGCGGCTATTTTATTCCGTCTGAATCTTCCTGCAATTCAATTGGTCAACGGAGTGGTCTATCCCCTCCAGTTCATCCTGCTGATTCCTTTCTACCGCCTGGGTGCCTGGATGTTTCGAGTGGACGCTTCGACAATTTCGCTCGGCGGCGTCACTGCGCTGATCCGGGAGGGTATAGGGCACGCGGTTCGCACTTTGTGGGTGGTCACGATGCACGCACTTCTTGCATGGCTCGTGTTGGGAATGGTGGCTCTAGCCGTCCTTTATGCAGTGCTTGTTCCTTTGGTGCGTCAACTGTGGAGAAGAGTCCATCCAAGCGTGAGTTCGCCTTATGGCCAATGAGCGAGCTTATCTGAAAGGACCAATCAAGACGGAAAGGAGACAATGTGTTTTTAGGACATTTTGGAGTCACGCAGGCTGGCAAGAAAGCAGCGCCGAAAACATCGCTCGCGGTGCCGGTTGGCGCTGGAGAATGTCTGGATCTCTTGTGGCCGGTTCTTCTGCTCGCGGGTGGCGAGCACGTCAGGGTTCTCAAAAGCATCGCGGCAGTCACCCCACTTTGACTTTTACTGACGTCAATACTTACAGAGGCGGGTATCGATCCCGGGAAAAACATAGCCGATTCCAATCATTGATCATGAAGATGCCCGAGATCGCGCATTGGCAGCCATCAGAAGCATAAAAGGAAGATGACATTTTTACGAATCGCGGGATGTGGGATTCGACAAGGAGCAGCACCACCAAGGAATAACCTTTACTCAGGTTCCACCAGTGAGCCAGTCTCATTTCCAGGCTGGGAGAGGCCGTAAAACGAAGCAGCTCGGAGTACTGGTGAGGCTACCACTGTTTGGTTCCGGGGCCACCCTTGAAAGGGCCTGCTACATGCGAAGTGATCCACCCTCCGTAGAAATCACCTTGCTGTGGCTGTACACGCTCCTCGTCAACGAAGCAGGCGTCCACGCGCCCTGCATAGAAGGCGAGACGATCGCGCAGGAGCGAATAAGTTTGGTTCGGTGACGCGTAACTCCAGGCAGCATCGCGCGAGATTCGATCCCCGACCTGGAGTTCCCAATAGCAAGCCTCGCCCTTAAACTCGCAGAAGCTACGGCTGGAGCTCGGCGTGAGAAATTGAGTTCTAACGTCCGTGCGAGGGATGTAGTACGTGGGTGGGTGGCTGGTTTCCAGCAAGCGGCAGGCGCGTGATGTGTCGACGATCTTTTCGCCATTGAACTCGACGCGCACACGGTGCTTGCAGAGCTCGACCCTCGGAGGACGGGGATAGTCCCAAACGGACTCCTGGTCTGGGCCAGGGACAATCCGAGTCATGCGACTTCCTTCTGGGCTGGCCGGTCGGAAAGAGTTATCAGGCTTCGAGGATTTGGGCAACAATCAGCGGCGCAATAGTCGGTTGGGGACCGTTCACGCCGACGGACCGGCGTTCAGCCCCGTTCGTACGTTCCAGGATCAACTCCCGAATCATAGAAACAAATTTAGGGTGAACGCCCACAGTGGAGGCGCGGACCAGATTGATGCCGAAGGTTTGGCATAACTCACTGGCTTCTGTGTCTAAGTCGTACAGTACCTCCATATGGTCCGACAAAAATCCGATTGGCGCGATAACGATGTCGGTTACTCCCCCGCCAGCATACAGCCGGCGTATATAACTGCAGATGTCAGGCTCGAGCCAGGGCTGCGCTGGGGGGCCGCTGCGGCTTTGATACACGAGGGTGCCGGTGGTGCGACCCAGCTTATGGGACACCAGGCGGCAGGACTCTTCCAGTTGACTGACATAAGGGCTGGTTTCGGACATAGACAACGGGATGCTGTGGGCGGTGAAAACCAGGGTCACCGAATCACGCCTATCCGACGGAATCCGACCGAGCGCGGTCCTGATCCGATCAGCCATGGCGCCGATAAAACCAGGGTGGTTATGGAAAGTTCGCAGCTTGTGAATTTCTGGTGCGCCGCTTCCCGTTTCAGTCGCCGCCCGATGAATATCCTCTCGATACTGCCGGCAGCCTGAATAGGATCCGAAAGCAGAGGTCGTGAAGGCCAAGGCCCGGCGAATGCCGTCTTTTTGCATGTGCCGGAGCGTGTCCCCAAGCATCGGACACCAGTTTCGGTTTCCCCAGTAGATGGGCAACTTTGGCCCCCGCGTCTTCAATTCGATCTCCAGGGCCGCAATCAAGGCTCGGTTCTGGTCGTTGATGGGACTCTTGCCAGCAAAATGGTAGTAGTGCTCGGCGACTTGAAGCATTCGCTCGCGCGGCACATTCTTGCCGCGAAGCACATTCTCCAGAAACGGGATCACATCCTCGCGCCGCTCCGGTCCACCGAATGAGATGATCAATAAGGCGCCGTATTCCATGGTTTTAAACTCCTGATACTTCTGCCCCGTACGAGCGTTGTGCCATTTCATTGCTATGAGCCGCCGTCGTCCCCCGAGGAGCATCTCGCCGACGAAGATCCATTTCAGAATCGTCGGTGGGCAGCAGCTCGATTCCGAAAAGCAACATCCCGCGCAGCTCTTCTGAACTAAATGCAGGAAGGCCTGGCGCCAGCCCGCAGGGAGCAGCCCGGAATCACAGCCTTATCTTTGCCTGCGGCACCAGGGAGAGGAACTCGTCCCGGGTCGCCTTATTATCGCGGAAGGCGCCCACCATGGCGCTCGTTACGGTGCTCGAATGCTGCTTCTCCACGCCGCGCATCATCATGCAGAAGTGGCTGGCCTCGCACATAACGGCCACGCCTCGCGGCTGAATCGCATCAGAAATCGCTTCTGCCACCTCCTGTGTTAACCGCTCCTGCACCTGCAGCCGCCGCGCAAACATATTGACGATCCGCGGAATCTTGCTTAGCCCGATCACCTTGTTGGTCGGCAGATACGCCACGTGCATCTTGCCATAGAAGGGCAGCAGGTGGTGTTCGCAAAGGCTGAAGAACTCAATGTCCCTAACCAGCACCATCTCGTCGAACTTTACCGCGAAAAGAGCCCCGTTAATTAGGTCTTCCACGCGCGAGTGGTATCCGCTGGTGAGGAACCGCATCGCCTTCTCCCAACGTTCCGGCGTTCTTTGAAGACCGTCGCGTGACGGATCTTCTCCCACCAGTGCCAGCACTTCCTCCATGTGTGCTGCAATTCCCGCTCCCTGGGGGGACATGACCTTCAAGGATGCTGCCTGTCTCAAAGTCTCACCCCCGCCGGAAAGCCGGATTGGCTCATCAGACCGCTGATTTGCGTGCCATGACGTTCCTCATGCGCCGCCATCAGCCCGAAGATATTCGTGATCGTGTTCTCCCGCTTCGTCCCGGCGGAAGCGGGAGGCCTGCAGACGGCCGACATCATGCGCCGCATCGGACGCATCCGCATAGTCATAGCTGTGCGAGGAATCGTGGAAAAGTACATTTTGTCTTCTCGCCTTTCGTCAGTATTTGGGGTTCTTCAAGAGAACCAACAGCTGTCGAGAATTAGGATTTACTTCGGCAGCATGACGGTATCAATCACATGGATCACGCCGTTCGAAGTCAAGATGTCCGTCTTCGTCACGTGGGCGTTGTCCACCATCACACCGCCATTCGTGGTCTTGATCGTGAGGCTCTCGCCTTCCACCGTCTTTGCGGAATCGAGTTTCACAACGTCGGCCGCCATCACTTTGCCAGCTACCACGTGATAGGTGAGAATCGCCTGCAGTTTTGCTTTGTTTTCCGGCTTCAGCAATGATTCCAGCGTGCCCGCCGGTAATTTGGCAAACGCCGCGTCTGTTGGCGCAAAAACGGTGAATGGACCAGGGCCCTTCAACGTGTCTACGAGACCGGCGGCTCTTACTGCTGCCACCAGGGTATTGAATCCGCCGGCCGAAGCGGTGTCTACGATGTCGGCTGCCGAAGCCACCGATGTGAGGGCCAGCGCACCGGCCATAAGAACGGTCAAACGTAATTTCATCTTTACTGTCTCCTTTCCAATCCGTCACGTGCTTTGCTTCGCCGATTTTTTCCCGGCTCAGCTCAATTCACAGTTTGATCTTAAATCAAATTTGTTTTACTGTTAAGAATACCCGGTGGGTTGGCTTTACTACGCGGAAAATATACGCCGGAAACAGAGACTGAGAGGAAAACAGCTTTCGACATGGCATCTGACACCATCAACGCCGAACTCGGCAAGTACGGGATCGGCAACAAGCTGCGGCGTCTCCGCTTGCGCAAGAGCATGGGGCTGCTGGAGTTAAGCAAACATACCAAGCTTTCCCCGGCCTTGCTCTCAAAACTGGAACGGGACGTGATGCACCCCACGCTACCGACACTGGCGCGGATTGCCATGGTCTTCAGCGTCGGCCTGGAATATTTTTTCAATGCCGAACCCAAGCCTGTGCTCGAGATTGTGCGCAAGGGGGATCGGTTGCGCTTTCCCAACTCACCGGACGCGAATCCCGTTTGCTACTACTTCGAGAGCCTGGACTTCCCGGTTCCGAACCGCGTCCTGCAAACTTTCCTCGCCGAGTTCAATCCAATCACGCCGGAACAATGCCAGCCGCATGAACACCCGGGTATCGAGGTCCTCTACATGCTCTCCGGCAGATTGGAGTTGCGCGCCAGAGAAGAAAAATACGAATTAGCGGAAGGGGACGCCGTCTACTTCGATTCCAGCGTGCCCCATGCTTATCGCCGATTAGGGGCTAAGCGCACCACCGCGCTGGTAGTGTTGCTGCCGCAGCGAGCATAGCTGCCTTGCAGCTTCGCGGAAAAGGGCGAACCGTCATGCCGAGATCCCTCGTGATCGCGACCGCTTTCGATACTGCTCCTGCCCGAATGAGGCGACCAGCGCCAGTTACCGCTGGCTCTGCATAAGCTCGGGATAACCAGGGTGCGACCGCTCTTTGGGGGCTTCGGCGAGTGGTCGGCTCGATGATACTTGGTTGAGCCTGTGCAAGCAGCGCAAGTGTGAAACCGCTGGTTTCCCAACACATCCCCTCGCCTTGGGCCGTAACTAAACTCCGACCTCGACTCGGCTAAGGATGAAATCGCTTATGCATCATCGCCCAGCGAAGCCTTTCCCGAATGCATTGAGCTGGCCGCTGAAGCTCTTCATGCCAAAGTCTGATTCGTCATCGAACCGACCCTCTCCGTCCTGAACCAGCAGGCGTCCGAGAAACTGATCGACATATCGCGCGTCCTCACTGATTGCCAACGCGCGCATGTCAAAGGCCGAGGAGGAACGCGTTCGCGAATTCGAAATCCGGGAGTTCCGCATCGAAGACGGCGTCGGAGAACAGGCGATCACTATCCTGTTCGTCGCGGCGCAGAACGATGCGGATGTCCTGAAGGTCTTTGGCGCGCCGGTATGGGTCATCTACCCACGCAATGATCTTGAGAAGGGCCGTGACGATCGGCGGCGCGACGCGGATCGTCATTCCTCCCGTCAGATTGACTTCGACTGCGCTGGTGAACACGTGATCGAAACCGGCCAGGCTCATCTTGAACTGACTCGCGGGCCAGATGATGGAACCGCTGCGACGGAGTTCAGCACCGGCTGGCAGGAGGTCTATGATCGTCCGGCGCGGAGCGATCCAGCGGTGCTCCAGCTTCGGTGCCGGTGTCCATCCGATGGTCGCCAGCGGTAGTGTTAAACGCTCGAACTCATCGAAGTCGAGAGCAACGGTGAGATCCACATCGCGCGTAGAGCGCCCCAGATCGCCCATGAGAATCAACAGAGATGTGGCACCGATCACGACTAGCTCGGCTCCCAGCTCTTCGCAGAGTTGGCTGATCCCCGCCAAATCTGCGATTTGGTCAGGCGTGAGGATCTCGTTCATTTCAGAAATTCCTGACGAAACTCCTCCGCCGCCTCGCGCGCCCGTGGATCGCTGCCGTTCAATAACTCCGCATAGACCAGCCACGGAGGTGCGACCATTTTGCCCTCGAATTCACGCCAGTAGACGAGGTCGCCAAAAGGTTTGAGCAGCACCACAGGGCCGGCCCGATCAGGAAGCAACCGCAGGGCGCGGTGGTGTTCTGCGTTCAAAAAAACGGGAACCTCGGAACTGCGATAAAAGTGTTGCATCGCATCGGCGGCGGGACCACCAGTCAACGCATACGGTATTTTCTGCGCTGCCGCGTCTTGCGTCAATCTTGACAGGAACCGCTCCGCGGATGGTTCCTGGTACCGGAACCGGCCAAGCACCAGCTTTGGCCGCAGAATCTGGTTGTAGCCTGAGACGAGCCGGTCTCCGAGTTCGCGGGTGCCGCCAGGAGATCTCTCATCTCCGTGGGCCGTGAATACTCGTTCGTTAGCAAACTGGAGGCGAAGCTCGGCTACCTTGCTTTTGCTGAGTCCAACGGCGGCAGCGAGGTCGCGGACAGTCCAGTTCGCTGATTCTGGGTTAGTGGCCAATTGAAACAAGAGCTGGATCGCCGCCGGGGTCACGCGTTTCGACTGCGCTGGTTTTGGCGGCTTGCGCTCTCCGATCACAGTCCAGTTGTATTCATCGCCCAGGGCCAGATGTATATTGCCGACCTCGTCTGCGAACGAAATGCCCGCGTCAATTAAGCACTTGGCTGTCGGCGTGGCCAGGTATGTAGCCAGCAAGAGTGTTTCGCCATTGCTGACGCTCCGGCCGCCACCCTTTGCGGCCTTCTTTTCCCCCTGGATCTGGCCGATAACAGCATTCACCATGCTGCGGTCGAGATAGGATCTCTTCACGAGGAGGGGAAGGCGGTGCTTGCCCCGCGGAGTCCTAATCTCGAGAATGCCGCTGGCGTTCCGATCACCGGACTTCGCAGGAATGAGACGGAGATGCCGCACGAAGGGCACAGCGCGAATCTGATCGAGCTGAGGCTCATCACGGGTTGGATCAACAGACATCTGTCCATAAATATATCATGTCCATTACTAATGGACAATTGGAAAAACAGGACAATAAGGCCGTGTTGGAGAAAGCCGCTCGTCTCTGGGGTGACCGGTAAACCGTGTCAGAACCGTATCAAACCTGGCACCATCTTCGAGGACCTGCTGCTTTTCGAGAAAAAGCAGAAAGTCGGGCGCCGTATCAGAACCGTATCAAAACGCCATCTGCTGAGGCTGTTGAGCTTGCTGATTGAGCGAAAAGCAGACTCCCCAACCTGTTGATAAGACAGAGAACACAATGGAAATCACGGAGCCAAAAGAAGCCTGAATCAGGCTTCCACACGCAGGAGGTCCGGGGTTCGAGTCCCTGCGCGCCCACCATTCTTTTCAATAACTTCCGTATTCGAGCTGAGCAAAAAGTTGTTCATTTGTGTTCAGAATCCTTTGAGTTTTTCGTTTTGGTGTCCGCCGACATCTCCTGATCGAACTCTTCCATCGCCTGCGCAGAGGATCATGGCCGCCGCCCGGAGGCCATGATCCGGAGCGGCGCGGGAATCAAGTGTGACGGCGGTTGCGGGATCGCGCCCGCTGGCGCTTCCCCCGGAGGGGGACTGAGGGGGCGATGCGCCACGGAGAGCTACAGCCAGAGTTTGGCTTATAAGACCCTGCGCGATGGCTAGCGTCCCTTCCAGCTTCCAGCGCCAGGTAGCCGGGTCGTGCGACTCAAGGTAAGGGCTTCCGAAGGCTTCTCCGCAATATAATCTCTGTCTCGTAGCCGATGGACCATGCAACAAGGCTGCGTACGACAGACGGCAAACCGAGTCTGCCAGTTCATGGAAAGCAAACGGTGACCACATGGAAACGCATTCTTAATAATCATGTCACTATTTTCTTTAGCTCTTTGCCGGGATTGAATAAAGGATCTTCCTGGATACTCCCTCCCACAACATTTGGCCAATTCGGCTAAACCGCCAATGTCAGCTTAATCGAATCATTCGGCGCGTGCGCCAGATCCTGCTTCGTGCCGAGGTAGCGCTCCGTCGTCTGGACCGACGAATGGCCGAGCAGCAACTGGATCTGCTCCAACTCCCCGCCCGCGGCGCGGCACAACTTGGCGGTTGTCCGACGCAAATCGTGCGGCGCGACTTCCGGCAGCCCCGCACTGGCCACGTACGTCTTGAGCATTTGCCACACGACCTTCTCGCTCATGTGTTCCCCGCATACCTGATCTCCCCGGTTGACGGGCAGGAACAGGTGCCCCTCGGTCACGCCCGCCACAGCAGTCCACGCATCGATAGCGTTCTTCACCCACGCCGGCATCGGGATCGTCCGCACGCGCCCGTGCTTGCCGACAAGATCGACGATGCACCAGCGGTTGTCGCGCAGCTGGACGTGCTTCATCGTCAGGTTCGCCAGTTCCGACCGGCGCAATCCGCAGCCGAGCAGCGTGGCGAACATGGCGCGGTCGCGCAGTACCTTCTTCGTACTCACATCCGGCGCATTCAGCAGCGCCTGCGCTCGGCGGAGCGACAGCCAATTGCCGACGCGGACCCCGTGCGACCTGACGCCCTTGATGCGGGCAATCCCCGAGGCCAACTCCGGCGCCAGTAGCCCATTGTCCGCTGCCTCGACCGCCAGCTTCCGCACCGCCGTGATCCGCACGTTGATCGAGATCGGCTCGAGGCCGCGGGCCTCGAGCGCCACGCGCCAAGCTGTTACGATCGCCTTGGTAAATCCTGCGGGCCGCGGCTCCTGCATATACCAGGCGATGAATTCGTCGAGTCCGAGGTTATACACGCGCCGGGTGATCGGGGAGGAAACGCTATATCCAGCACCAGCGATTTCAATCTGCGCCATTCAGAGGCCCGGTCGGCCACTACAAGTCCGTTCATATTAAGCCCTTTCGTTCCCGTTATTTGGCAATATCGGAAGCTAACAGGACATTACCTCTGCTGGCGGGAGACATCAACTGAATAAGCGAACAGGTGATGACACTATCTCTTCAAGCGTTCTTCACGTCTGCCATGCGGCTGGCTAGCTGCAGCGCTTTGATGAAACTGCCCGACTGCGCCAGGCCTTTCCCTGCGATATCGAAAGCGGTTCCATGATCGACCGATGTGCGGATAATCGGCAGGCCCAGCGCCACGTTCACGCCGCCTTCAAAATCGAGCAGCTTCAGCGGCACGTGTCCCTGATCGTGGTACATGCAGACGATCGCGTCAAATTTGCGCTGCCGCACAGCCATATAGAACACGGTATCGGGCGGCAGCGGTCCTTCGACCGGCATGCCCTGAGCTTTTGCCCACTGCACAGCGGGCTCGATTTCCTCTATCTCCTCGCGCCCGAACAGACCATGTTCGCCCGCGTGCGGATTCAGCCCCGCAACCGCGATACGCGGCTTTTCAATGAGTTTCCCCACCGCATCCGCGGTCAGCTTGAGGATGGTCCGGATGCGCGGTTGCTTTGTGCGCGCAATGGCTTCCGCCAGGGAACAGTGTGTACTTACGTGCGTGACAATCAACTGCTCCGAAGCGAGCATGATGGTGACGTCTTCCACTCCGCAGACCGCGCCGATAAGCTCTGTATGTCCCACGAACTTCGGATCGGTCTTCTGCGTGGCTTCTTTATTCATAGGGAGAGTGACCATGGCGGCGATCTCCCCGGCAAGTGCGGCCCTGGTGGCGGCAATGACGTACTCACGCGCCGCGTGGCCCGATTTCGCATTGATTCGGCCGGGGGTGATGTCGCTCTCCCGAAGGAGGCAGTGGTCGATCACGTTCAGGACACCCGGCTCGTATCCAGTGCCTCGGCAGATCCTGCGAAGCGGGGTCCCGTAGCCCAGCAGCCGGTCGTAATACGTGAGCGCTTCAGCGTCGCCGTACACAATGACGTTGTACGGGATCAGGCCTTCTTGAAAAGCTTTGAGCAGTATCTCGGGGCCGATGCCACTGGAATCTCCCAGAGTGATGCCGAACAGTGATCTCATGTCAGTCGTTCTCTTAGTTCGCATAGTAAGTCCGGCGCGCCGAATCCGCCGGCTTTCGTGACCCAGTACAAATCGCCGCATCGGGAAACAGGCACACCTCGTACAACTTCACCACACGGCACAAATCGGTGCGAGCCGAGTGCGCGATGAATCCCGAATGCCGTGTCGCCCCCGAAAACAATCAGGCCGTCAAATGCGGTCATGCGCAGCAGAGTGCGAACATGCTCGCCCATGCGCACCGCTCTTTCGACGCCAGAACCACTGGTGTCGTGGTCCATGTGAATCCAATTGGCGCCGAAACACGAATGCTCCTGCGCGAAGGCGATCTGAGATGAGGAGACAGGATGCATGCTCCCGTTTACGACGAGGCATCGTGGCAGGCTTGGCAAGTCGGGAGAACCGCGCCTCTCCAGTCGCCCGGCGAGCGCCGCGGCCAAGGCTGCTGCCAGCGATGCGGGTCCGGCCGCGAGAGGCACGGGAACGCCCGCGAGAATCTCACCTGCTGCCGCCTCAATATCCTCGACCGCAGCGCCATCCCGAATGATCGCCGGGACGTCGCCGAGCATTTCGCCGATGCTGCTCGCGCGCACGGGGTCAATGGGATCGTCGGCAAACGCGCTCAGGTGCACTTCCGTCCCATGCGCGAACAGCCGTCCGCCGCGCACCGTCCGCCCCATTTCCGGATAAGCCGGGACGTAAATCAGCCGCGCCCCGGGCATCGCCTCCAGCAGCCCGCGGAATTCCGCCGCGATACGGCCGCGCAGCGTCGAATCCGTTTTCTTATACACGAGCCACGGATCGAAACGGCGCGCCGCGATTACCACATCGCGCACAATGGCAGTGGCTTCGCTCTCGGTCAGATGCCGGGTCTCGGTGTCGATTACGACGACCTGCGCGTCCGGAGCGCTTGCGATCATGCGCTCGGTCGTTACGGACGAGTCGATGCCGTAGCGGGCGAACTGAGCGCCAACTTCCAGAGCCCCGGTAAGATCGTCCGCGATTGCAAGAATCAAGGCCGCCCGAACATCACGTTTCATAGTAATAGCAAACGATGCCGACCGTTCCTCCCAGCCAGGTAACGGCATTACGGCGGAGTGGGGCGGCGAAAGCTTTCCCGGTTTTCCTCGGAATCTCTCCTCGGCCGTAGAAAATCTCCGACGACCGGTCTGCGCGCTGGCTATAATAGGCGGTTTGTCCAAAGGCTAATGTCCCGCCCCAAAATCAAAGCACTGCGATGGTGGATGATCGGCCTGATCATGCTCGGTGCGATTATCAATTACCTTACCCGCAGCACCTTATCGGTGGCCGCACCAACGCTGCTCAAAGACCTCCAGATCGGCGAGAAACAGTACTCGTGGATCACGGGAGCCTTTCAGGGCGCCATCATGTTCCAGCCTCTCGCCGGGTATGCGCTCGATGTTCTGGGGCTGAAGCGAGGATTCGCTCTCTTCGCCACGGCGTGGTCCCTCATAAGCATGCTGCACGGTCTGGCGCATAGCTGGCAGGTTTTCGCGGTGCTTCGCGGATTTCTCGGATTCGCCGAGGGTTCCGCCAACCCGGCGGGAATGAAGGCCGTGGCCGAGTGGTTTCCCGCAAAGGAGCGTGGACTGGCGGGCGGGGTCTTCAATATCGGCGCCTCGGTAGGTTCCATGCTGGCACCGCCTCTGGTCGCCTGGGCGATTCTGAATTACAACTGGCAGTCCGCCTTCGTCATCACCGGAGCATTGGGGTTGGTGTGGGTTGCCTTGTGGCTTTTGTTCTATGAGGGCCCCGCTACGCACACGGGCTTATCCGACGAAGAGCGGCGCTACATCCTTTCAGGTCAGGAAGCCAGTCTCGCATCGGCCGCGAAGCCTTCGGTAGCGTCTCTGGTACGTCAGCGGAACTTCTGGGGGATCGCGTTGCCCCGCTTTCTGGCGGATCCCACATGGGGTACCCTGACGTTCTGGCTGCCGCTTTATCTCAGCACCGTTCGACATATGGATCTGAAGCACATTGCGCTCACAGCCTGGCTTCCCTTTCTGGCGGCGGACTTCGGCTGCATCTTCGGCGGTCTTCTCAGCGCGGCGCTGCAGAAGCGTGGATTAACGCTCATCAACGCCCGCCGCACCACGTTCACTTTCGGGGCGCTGCTGATGACCGGCGTGATCTTCGTCGGCTATGTCGAGAGCCCCTATGCCGCAATCGCGTTGCTGAGCCTCGCTGGGTTCGCCCACCAGACCCTCTCCGTAACCGTGATCACGATGTCCTCCGACCTGTTCCGCCGCAGCGAGGTCGCAACCGTGGCGGGCATGGCTGGCACCATGGGTAATCTCGGCCTGCTCATTTTCTCCTTGCTGGTAGGTGGCCTTGTCGCCAGCATCGGTTATTCGCCATTCTTTGTCTGTCTCGGCGTTCTCGATCTGGCCGGCGCCACAGTCCTTTGGACACTGGTTCGCGACCCTGACCCCAATGTCCCGTCGCATTCATAACCCGATCCTCAGAGGATTTAATCCCGACCCGTCGATCATTCGCGTCGGTGACGACTACTACATCGCAACCTCGACTTTCGAGTGGTTCCCCGGTGTGCAGATTCATCATTCGCGCGACCTGATCAACTGGCGTCTGCTGACGCGCCCGCTGCGCCGCGCGAGCCAACTCAACATGCTGGGCGATCCCGATTCCTGCGGTGTCTGGGCGCCCTGCCTGAGCTATGACAATGGTCTGTTTTTCCTGATCTATACAGACGTCAAGCGATATGGCCGCACGTCGGTGGGGGGTGCGGTTGGAGCTTCGCTGCGCGACTTCCACAACTACCTGGTCACCAGTCCCACCATAAACGGCGACTGGTCCGACCCGATTTATCTGAACAGCAGCGGGTTCGATCCATCGTTGTTTCACGACGATGATGGGCGCAAATACCTGGTCAATATGCTGTGGGATCATCGGCCCGGTCACAATCGCTTCAAAGGCATCGTCCTCCAGGAGTATTCGGACCAACAATTGACGGGCCAACGCCGATTGATTTTCGAAGGCACCGCCCTCGGTCTTACGGAAGCGCCGCATCTTTACAAGCGCAAGGGCTATTACTATTTGCTGACGGCGGAAGGCGGCACCGGCTGGGGCCACGCCGTGACGATGGCGCGGTCCCGGAATATTGACGGGCCTTACGAGCTTCATCCCGCGCGCTACATCCTCACGGCGCGCAATCGGCCGGACGTTGCTCTGCAGCGCGCCGGACACGCGGATCTGGTGGAGACGCAGGCGGGCGAAACTTATATGGTCTACTTGTGCGGACGCCCGTTGCGCAATCGGGGGCGCTGCACACTGGGGCGCGAAACCGCTATACAGCCGATGGTCTGGACCGAGGACGACTGGCTGCGTCCGGAGCTTCCGGCTACTGAATGCAAGGCGCCCGATTTGCCGGAGCATCCGTGGCCCGCGGCGCCTCTCAGGGAGCATTTCGATGCGGCGGAGTTGCCTGTCGATTTTCAGTGGCTGCGCTCGCCGGCGCCCGAGGAACTGTTCAGCCTTACGGCCCGGCCCGGACATCTGCGCCTGTACGGCCGCGAAACGGTGGGCAGTTTATTCCGTCAATCTCTGGTAGCCCGGCGGCAGCAGGCGCATTGCTGCAGCCTCGCCACGGTGGTCGATTTCGAGCCCGCTCATTTTCAGCAGATGGCGGGTTTGATTTGCTATTACAACAGCTCGAAATTTCACTACCTTTACATTTCTGAAGACGAGACAGCCGGAAAGCATCTGCGGGTGATGTCGGTATTGCCGGATCAGGTGCAGGGCGACGCATTCACCGCGCCGATTTCCATTCCTCGCGGCGTTCCGGTAGAGTTGCGGGCGGAGATCGATTTTGAGCGGTTGTATTTCGCCTGGCGGCTGGCAGGCGATCGGGAATGGCACTGGCTCCCCGAGATGTTCGACGCCAGCATCCTCTCCGATGAAGCGACCGCCCCCGGGCTCGCCAACTTTACTGGTGCGTTCGCTGGTATGTGTTGTCAGGATATGTCGGGCAGCGGCTTGCATGCCGACTTCGACTACGTTGAATATCGCGAGCGCGAGTTTCAGGAACTCACTTGACCTGGACGGTGAACCCCTTCACCAGTGGCTTGTCGTCCGCATCGAGAAACCGGGCGCAGAAGTCGGTGGCTCCGCCGCCGTTGACGATGGCGGCGCGCACTATGTTCTGCCCCTTATTCAGCGTCAGGCGTTTGGAGACGCCGTCATCTATAACAGTCTGGCGATCGCCGTAAATACCAATGACCTCCTTGCCGTTGACCCACCAGACCGACGCCGCGTTGGAGCCAATGGCCAGGCGCACGCCTCGCACCTCCTGCGGCGCATTGATGATGGTGACGGCCCAGAACAGAACGTTGGACGTCGGCTTGCCCAGCGTGCGGGCGAAGTGAAAGAGATTGATGTTGTAATTCTTCGTCTCCACGGCGTGCCAAACGAGTTGCGCACCGCCAACGCTCACCTTGTCGCCATCGTGGGGAACAACTGTAAACTGATCGGGAAAATATTCTTTCCTGACGATTGCCTGAACGGCGCTGTCGGTCAGTCCGTTGGCGCCGATCGGATCGAGGAGCAGCCAGCGCTGGATGAAGCCGTCCGCACCGGGCGCTTTTTCCGGTGTGGTGGGACTCGTCAGGGTAGTGGGAGGAGCCTGCGTGTCGCCGGCGGCAATCGCCAAAAGCGCCGAGCAGCCCAGCATGGCGAGGGCCGGTACGTAATGTTTGCGGACTTTCATAGAAGCACCTTAGCCGTTCACGGAGTCTTGAGCAGCCAGCGCTGCTTCTCACTGGCCGGATCGAACTTCCCGAGCGTCGCGAAACTGCTGCCGACGGCCGAAAGAGCCAGCTCCGATTTGGAATTGGGGATGGCTTTGGGCATGATGCGCCATGTCCCGTCGGCAAGCTCGTCGAAACGCCACAGTTGTTCGGGTGCTCCAGTGAAGGCGGGCAGGACGACCAATTCAGCGTCTTCGGTGACCGCCAGCGTGCGGTCGGTACCCGCGATGGCGATCTTGAAATACGGCGAGCCGGGGTAGCCTCCGGCATTGGCGACGGCTGTAATCGCCCATTTCTGCTGGGCCTGAGACAAGTAGTTTGCCAAACGCGGGTCGATGTTACCTGCAGGCCAGCTGGTCGAGACCTGCGCGACGTCCTGCGGCGGAATTACGGCACCCGTTCCGGCGAACATGCCGCGCCCTCCTCCCCTGCCGGCTCTGCCTGGCCGGCCGCCGACAGGCATTCCCTCTACGGCCAATTCGAGCGCGGTACCGGTGCGCACCGATTCGATCTCGTACGTGCCTTCCTTCAGGTTCTCGCCGGCGACAGGCCAGCCATCTCTCCACAGCAGTGGGCGGATGTCGAGCACGCTCGCGCCGCCTCTGTCCAGATCGGCTTCATAGTGCAGCGAGAACTTCTGCACGCCCTGGCCGAGATCGAGCAGCCCGAAATGGCCGGGGCCAATATCACGGCCGCTCGATCCAAGAAACAGCTTCCCGCCGCCCAGCATCATATCGACGCCGCCGTTGTCAAGGAATGGACCGGTCACTTTCCTCGCACGCCCGACACGGATGTTGTAACCAGAGGCGGCGCCGGCGCAGCAACTGCCGTGCGTGGCCAGCAGGTAATACCAGCCATCGTGGTAAATCATGTCGGAGGCTTCGCAGTTGATGGCAAGGTTGCGGGGTTGGTCGTTGGGGTGGAGCCGCTTGCCGGTTTTGGGATCGAGTTCGACGAGGCGGATGTAGCCGAAATAGGAGCCGTAGACCAGCCACAGCCTGTGGTCGTTGGGATCGAGAAACACGCCCGGATCGATGGCATTCGATTTCTCAATGCCGTCGGAGGAGGCGACGACTCCGCCTTCTTCCCACTTGAAGTCGGGTGAAGCCGGATCGAGTGTCTTGCTCGAGATCAGGTTGATGGCGGCTTTAGGCTGCGCCCCGATGTTGGCGGCAACATACACGTAATAGCGGTCCCCGAGATGAATGACGTCGGGAGCCAGTCCCGTACGGGGGAGCCGCGTCCCGGCGCGCCAGGTCCAGCCATCGTCTGAAACCAGGGAAGAGCCGCCGGTGCCGTAGGTGTAGAACTTGCCGTTACAGAGCACGATAGTGGAGGGATCGTGGATGCCGATTTGCCCGTCGAGCCCAAAGGCCACGGAGCCCAGGGCGAGAGCTGCAGCCAGCATTGCGTATTTCATGTCGTCAGGCCTTTCTACTGGCCTGCGACCCGAAGCTTAGCGGCCTCGGCGCAACTCTGGACCACAGTGAAATAGCGGGCCACCCCATCCGCACCTACGTCGAATGGATTGGCTACGCCAGGCTTTCGGTCGGCGGCAGCGTGGGCTTTGAAGTACGCATCGTCGAACTCGGAGTGATTCGAAATCAGCGCTGTCGCCCCGTAGTCGGCGGCGGCCTTTGCCATCTTCTTCGATGAGGCGATGTAGGTGTCGTAATAGGAGGGGCTCCCGTTGAAGGGGATGGCTGTCCCGCCAACGTAAGCGACACGCAGCGGCTTGCCGTGATCCCGCACTTCGAACAAATACGAAAGAGTCCCGGCAGTATGACCCGGCATGGTGACGATACGGACCGAGGCGTCGCCCACCGACACGATCATGCCGTCGTCGCCCACTTTATCGTGCTTCGGTTTGCCGCCCATGTGATTATCCGATTTGTCGACGGCGTCCCAGTCCGCCTGGCCGTAAATAAGGTGTGCGCCCGGAATCGAACCCTGCAGCAGTTTGGCGCCCCCGTCGTGGTCGCCGTGGGCGTGCGAAAGAATCACGTATTTGACCTTGTTCTGGTCCAATCCGAGCTTCTTCAGGCCATCGAGGATTTCATCCTTCGCCGCATAATCGAACAGAGCCTCGATAATGATGATGCCCTCGCTGCCCACAACAGCCCATGCGCTGTGGACCCTGGTGCCGAGGAAATACAGGTTGTCGGCGACTTTGGCCGGTTCGGCGTACCAGGTTTCTCTGGCAGGGACACGGCCCGGCGCTCCACCGCGCCCGCGCCCTCCCGTAGCCTGGGGATTGGCCGGAGGCGGAACGCAGAGGCGAAGAAATGTCCCGGACCAATCGGTACCGGCGGCAAGCTTGGCCGCCCTCACATAACCGTCAACGGTGGTGGGAGGCGTCTGGGCCGACGCGACTCCGGTGATAAAGGCCCATGTGGTCGCGGCGAATATCGAGATAAGCGACTTCATCTGATCCATCCCTTCCTGATGCGTTCCTTGCGGAAACCGCTGGACAGAACGCGCCCTTAAATATATACTCCCGCTGTAAAAGCTTATAACGGGAGACCGACAATGAGAGTGCATCGGGCAATATTATTCAGCGCGGCATTAGCGCTGGCATGGCCGGCGGGGGCTCGCGAACCTCTGGTGGCACGCATCATTCATACCGATCCCGCCAAATTTCGGAAAAGTCCGGCGGTGCATAACGGACCGGGCGCGCTCGATTTCTATGCGCTGTTCGATTTCCACACCCTCGACACGAACCTGCAGTTTCTGCATCGCGGAGTGATCGAGCCGAAGAGCGGAATCGGCGCCCATTTTCATAACACCTGTGAAGAGATGTTCGTCATTCTCGACGGAGAAGCCCAATTCACCGTCGACGGCCGGACCTCAACTTTGAAAGGACCGGCGGGAGCATTCTGCCGGATGGGGCACTCGCACGCGCTTTACAATCCAGGCGACACGCCCGTGCAGTGGATGAATATCAACGTATCCGCCATCAAAGGCGCCTACGATGCGTTCAACCTGGGCGATGGACGCGTGGGCGCGCCGCTCGATCCGGTCCCGCAGTTCATGGCCATGCTGCTCGATCGCAAAATGCTGCGGCCAGCCACCGGCCTGCACGGAGCCACCGCGCCCGTCCTCTACCGCCGCGCGCTGGATTCATCCGTCAGTCTGACCACGTGGTCGTATACCGATCATTTGCTTCTTCCGCCGGGCAGTTCCACGCTCCCGCATTCCCACACAGAGCAGGCCGAGTTCTATTACGTGATGGCCGGGGAAGGAACAGTCACCATGGGGACAGCGGGCAGAGGGGCACAGCCTGAAACGGCGCCGATCAAGACCGGCGATGCGATCCCCATCAATCTGAGCGAAGTGCACTCGTTTGCAAACACCGGCACCACGCCGCTCGAATTCCTGATTGTGGGTGTATCGCGCGATGGCCACAAGATCGACGAACATCTGGCGGGTCAGGGCCGCGGCGGCCGTGGTAACTGACGATGAGGAACTCCGCCAGAGCACTGACAAACGCTGCCGTCGTCTCTCTTCTCGGAATGTGGCTCACGCCTTTATCCGCGGCCGATTTTCCGAGCGTCGAAATCACCAACGGCCAGATCCGGGCCAGGCTCTATCTTCCGGACGGGAACAAGGGTTTCTACCGGTCGACGCGTTTTGACTGGTCGGGCATGATCGGGAGTCTGGAATACAAAGGCCACAACTTTTACGGACCCTGGTTCCAGAAGATCGATCCCGCGGTTTACGATTTCAACTACGACGATAAGGACGTTGTCTCCGCTCCTTTTACAGCCGGAATCGGTCCTGCCGAGGAGTTCAACACCGATGGAAAGGCGCTCGGATTCGACGAGGCAAAGCCCGGCCAGAGCTTTATCAAGATCGGCGTAGGCGTGCTGCGCAAGGTGGACGACAGCAGGTACGATCATTCGAAAGCCTACGCTATCGTCGACCCCGGAAAATGGTCCGTGAAGAGAACTCGCGACTCAGTGGAGTTTACGCACACGCTGAGCGATCCCTCAAGCGGTTACGGCTATGTCTACACCAAGACTGTGAGACTGGTGAAAGGTCAGCCGCGGATGATCATTGGGCACGTTCTCAAAAATACCGGCACGCACGCGATCAAGAGCACCGTGTACGACCATAACTTCCTGGTTCTCGACGGGCAGGCGCCAGGGCCGGATTTCACCGTCACCTTCCCGTTTCGGATCGAATCGACGCGCGCCCCAGCCAGGGATTTGGCGGAAATTCGCGGAAACCAGTTTGCCTACGTCAAAACACTTGCCGACAAGGACCGCGCAACCGCCACCATACGTGGATTCTCCGATTCCCCGAAGGACTACGACATTCGCGTGGAAAACACCAAAGTGGGAGCAGGCTATCGGGTCACCGGAGACCGGCCGCTGTCGAATGTCGGCTACTGGTCGATTCGGACCGTGTTGGCAGTCGAACCCTATATCGCCATGTCGATCGAACCGGGCAGCGATTTTACCTGGAACCTGACCTACGATTACTACACGTTGCCAAAGTAATAGGCGTCACTTGACGCTGAAAGACGGAGCAAACGCCAGTAGCACGTTTCCCGGCACGCCGTTCTGAAATCCGACGTAACCTGATCCTGCGAAGAGCATTCCGTTGGCGACGGTGGGGCCGCCCGCGCCGATAGAACCACCCTTGGCCGCGACTCCGTTTACTGTCTGAAATTCCTTTGCCGTGTCGAACTCCCACAGCGTCTGGCCATTGCCGGCCGACACCGCGCGCAGCATTCCATCCATGCCTCCGGAAATGAGCACGCCCGGAATTACGCTGACGGCTGCCACGATGCCGCGATGCTGTGCCATGGCTTCTGGCGTCTTGATGGGCATGAACCACTGCTCCAGGCCGTCCGACAAGCGCAACGCCACCATCCCGTTGCCGAGCTGCAGCCCGAAGTACACGTAATGGTCGTCCACCGCGCCGCCGAAGACTGTCTCCCCCGCGCCGCCGCCGATTCCCCTCGCAATGTCCTGTTCCCAGATGGTTTCGCCCTTCTTGTCCGGATCGAGAGCGCGCACCACCGCTTGCTTGGGCGAGGCGATGATGACCGTTCGGCCGTCCGGCATGGTCGCCAGATTGGGCGAAGCGGCATAGTCCCAGTCGGGCCCGGTCTTATCCACGCAGTTGTCTTTGGGATAGGGCGGCTGATTACCGCGCCCTGGTCCCATGGGAGGCGCGGGGCGGCCGGGTATCGATTGGACGCAGCCTCCATGCCATACGTCGTCGGCGCGCGCCTGACGCCACCAGAGAATCCTGCCCGTATCCATATTCAGCGCCATGATGGAATCGGAAGTGGTGGCGGGTTCGGAGAAGCTGTTGCCGGTGCCGAAGTAGAGCGCTCTGCGCTTCGGGTCGACAATGGGTGTCGTCCAGACCCCCGCTCCCGAGGGGCCCATATAATCCACGCCCAGGGAATTCTTTTTGATCACCTTCGGCTCTTCGGGAATCGTGTAGGTCTTCCAGATCTGTTTTCCGGTGGCGGCATCGAGCGCTGTAACAGCTCCCCGGAACGTGCAGCAGATATGGCTCGGGCTGCGCGATTCGTCTTCTTCGAGCGAAGCAATGGGAACGTAAAGGCGGCCCTGATAAAGCCTCGGGTTACCGGTCACGCGCGCCAATGGCTGATTGTCTGCCTGTACCTTCCACAGCAACTCGCCATTCGACGCATCGAGCGCGTACGCATTGCCGTGGATATCGCCGAAGAATGCCGCGATTTTGGCTCCCGGCGAGCTTGCTGCTTTGGTCGAGCCCACCGTAATGCCGCTGCGCACCACGGCCGCGGAATGAAACGACCAGTGGACACATCCGGTCTCGGCGTCGAGTGAATACACATACCCCGCATTACTGCTGACAAAGACGCGCCCGTCGACAATGGTCTGGCCGTACAGCGCGGTGGCGCCCGGAAATCCGAAAGCCCATTTTAACTTCAGGCGCGAGATCTCTCCGGCTGTCAGTCCGGCAGCTTTGGCGGGCTGGAATCGCGTGTTCGACAGATCCCCCCAGCCGTTCCACGCGGGCGCCGCCATATCTTTTACCGGAGGATGCGTTGGGCAGACATTCGGCATGTTCTTCGCATCGCCGACGTCGGCGTTGTCGAGCTTGCGGCCGCCCATATACTCCGCGAGGAGACGCTTTTCGTCGTCCGTCAGCTTTGCCGCTTCGGTCTTCATCGCCCCTGTGGTGATCGCTTCGTATATGCGTTCGGGCGGCATCTGCTTGATGGCGGATTGGCTGGGCGCGTGCTCCACCGGCGTCTCTCCGTGGCAACTGGTGCAATTATTCAGAAACAGATTGACTCCCGTGCTCTCGGAAAGTCTCTGCGCCGGGAGAACGGGCGCGATCATCATGACCGCGAGGACCGCTCCCACAGCCCGCCAGTGCGATGGATGAAAAGGCATCGGATTCATTAGCGTTTCCTCGGCGTACCCCAAAAAATATACGTTCCCTGATTCGTCGAAGTGATCACGTCCATGGCGCCGTCCTGATTCAGATCCGCCGCGGTGACCGTACTCCCCACGCCGGACCGGTTATGAATCAATTCGGGCACGAACTCCGCACCACCCGGCGCCTTCGGATTCCTGACCGTCCGAAACCAATACAGCACCGGGTCGCCGAAAGGGTCGGGATCGTTGTGGCTCTCGTTATGCGCATAGAGGCGCTTGCCCACGATAATATCCGGAATTCCATCGCCGTCGATATCGCCGATGGTCATAGCATGCAACTCTGAAAACGTCACGCCGCCGGGGTTCTTCGCGGTAAAGTCGTCCATAATTATGTGCTGGGTAAAGGTGATTGCGCCCGAGCCCTTATCTCTCTTCTGCTCATACCAGGCAAGTCCCCATCCGTGCGCCTCGAGCGCGGTGACCACGTCGGGCAGGCCGTCGCCGTTCACGTCATAAACGTCCATCTCCCCGCCTCCCGGACCGCCCCCGGCCCGGGGCCAGCGCGTGAAACTCACTGGATGGTAGGTCCAGGGGCCCGGCGGCGTACCCTTCGGAGGCTGTTCCCACCATCCATAGGGCGAAATGATGTCGACGCGCCCGTCACCGTTGATATCCCCCGCGCCGATCCCATGCTGCGACAAGGGGCCGCTGAATCCCGGCTCCGACACCGCGTGCACCACCCACGGCGCCGTCGGATTCCCTTTCTGCGGAGTGGCCCAATTCACCGTGCCGCCACCCACGAAGACCACATCCGGAACCCCGTCTCCGTCCACGTCCTTGAAAACATCCACCTCAGCGGTGGCCGACGCAAGCACCGGATACCGTTCCCATCGCCGCTCTTCCTTCCCCGGATTCACATACAGCACGATCGCCCGGCCTTCCGTCACCAACACATCGGGATAGCCGTCGCCCGTGTAATCGAAGGCGAAATTCACCGCCGCCGGCGTGTATTGCGTGTCTACATTCACCGTCTGCCCGACGTAGATGTCCCGCGAAACTTTGTAATCGGGGCCCAGATAGTACTTAGGCCCTGCGATTACGTCCGGAATGCCGTCTTGATTGACGTCCGCGACCGCCGCCGACCATGCAAGATAGAAGTCGTTGATGCGCTGCATGCGGAAGCGGGGTGAAAGCTTTTCCGCGCTCAACACGCGCCTGCCGATGTCTTTCAGCTCAACCTGCTTGAAGCGAACTTCGCCGGTTCCGCCCACATAAAAAGCCTCTGGGCCATAACCACCTGCCGTGTCGTCGGCCCGGCCATTGGCTATCCCACCTTCTGGACCGTCATTCAACCAGACGCGCAGAAAGTTTGTGTCGAGCACGAACTCGATCGGATTCCATTCCCCGGCCTTGTACGTATAGTCCGCGCGGGTAAGGGGGACGTCAGACGGGAGGTTATTTCCCGGAAACCCGCCACGCCCACGACCGGCGCCACGACCCGGACCGCGCCCCGCCGCTGCATCCGGATTTACCGGCGGCAGCATGCGGACCGTTCCATTGGCCGGCCCCAGCTTTTCGCGAGTCAATTCTTTCCCGTCAGCATCCAGCGTGACCGCATAGGACCCGGCCTGCACGCCGTCCACCGGCAGTTCCACGTAAACGCCCTTCATGCCGGTCGGCGTTTTCTCCGCACGCAGCAAAACGCCGGCCTTGCAGCCGCCGGTGCACTTGTAGCTGGCTGCGAACTGTACGTCCTGGAGCGGCTTCCCGATCACCAGCCAGCCGCCCGCCGCGCTCTTCGGCTTTCCCACGATTTCGCCATTCTCGGCCGACCATGCGGCGTCGCCCCACTGCGCCATCCCGGTCAGGGCGGAACCCTTGAATGTCCAGTCCGCCAGAAAATTCTTGTTTGCCCAAACCGCGGCCGCGCCAGGGGCAAGCAGCGCCATCATATAAATGATTGTCCGCTTCACAGAGGGAATCTATCACAAACCCGCCGGACAAACGGATGACAACGCTTTCAATCTCCCTCGTTTCAAGGCCTCGCCGGATAAACCCGGATTGTCCACGCGGCGAGCAGAGATCGCAACTTTGCTGGCAGCGGCACAAAACACGGATGCCCGCCTTTATCGCATCTTGAATCGCTTCGTGACGCCCGGGCTTCGAATGGCAGCCGGGCTTGCCCCCCAATCGGGTGCGGCGCAAATCCTCGCCTGCAAGCGCTTTATTGCGGTGCGAACTATTCATCATACGCATGAGGGACAATTAACAGTTCATATGCTGCGACAGCTACAAGTCGGCAACAAGGTGCTGGCACTGACGGGCGGTCTCGCCCTGTTTGGCATGATTGTCCTGGTGGAGGCGCAATCACCCACCGCTCAGCCTCCGGCCGTCGCACCCTCGGGCCGAGGCGGCGCAGCGGGTGTTGGCGGCAGAGGTTCCCGCTTCAAAATCTACCCTGAGGAAGCCGTCGCACGGGGACTTCCGGCCTACAATTCGACCTGCGGCTACTGCCACGGAGAGCGGGGTAAAGGTGGCAAAGCCGGTCCCGATCTGATCGCCTCCGTCG
Source organism: Terriglobia bacterium (assembly GCA_963719785.1). Classification (GTDB taxonomy): domain Bacteria; phylum Acidobacteriota; class Terriglobia; order Bryobacterales; family Bryobacteraceae; genus BOG-234. The sequence continues at coordinate 219,557 of CAVRCX010000002.1, read as the reverse complement.
TCACACTGCACGATGAAGACGGCGTGCAGCTGGCGGCCCATGTAAGAGGCACGGAGCACTCGAAACTCGTAAAGATCGACGCCTCCGACAGCATGATCGCCGATATAGCCGCGTACCTGCATTCGCGTGTGATTTACGCTTCGGGCCGCGGTGATGTTCGCATGTCCGAAGTGCTGATTGGCGATGCGAAAGCCGGCGCGCAATACTTCAACGGCGCAGGAGGTTGCAATAAATGCCACTCTCCAACGGGAGACCTGAAGGGAGTCGGGGCTAAGTACGATTCCGCGACTCTTCAGGATCGGCTGGTGATGCCACGCTTAGGCCGCGGCGGGTTTGGCCCGGGCGCCGCAAAGAATGCACCTTACGCGACAGTTACCCTGCCGTCGGGCGAAGCCATTAAAGGCACGCCTGTGCGCGTGACCGACTTCGACGTGACTCTGCGCTTCGACGACGGTTCAACGAAAACGTGGGCCCGGAATCACGGTGTTCCCCGCGTTGAGATCACCGACCCACTGCAGGCACACCTCGATATCATGACCAGACTTACCGATACGAATATGCACAATCTGGCTGCTTATCTGGCCACTCTCAAATGAGCACGCAAATGAAATTGAAAATTCCGGCATCATTGACTGCGTTGGCGGGATTGGCAATTACGGCCTTCGGCCAGACACTGCCGCCCGATGCCATCATCCATCCGAAACCTGACAGCTGGCCGACCTTCCATGGGGACTATTCCGGCCGCCATTACAGCTCCCTGAAGGAAATTAACGCCTCGAACGTACACAGCCTGACGCTGGCGTGGGTGAATCAGATCAGCATGACCCCGGGCGCAAATATCGGCGGCCCGGGCCCTGAGCCGTCTTCGGGTGGCGTCGCCAACACGCGATGCGCGCCCTTGATGATCGATGGCGTCCTTTATATTACCGAGCCAAACAGAGTGCTGGCCATCGACGCTCGCACCGGACGGGAAATCTGGAAATATACCTGGAGAGGTTTGCCCGCATTTGCGCTGGGTAATCGCGGCGTGGCCATCTACGGCGATTGGCTCTTTTTCGAGACCTACGACAATCACCTGGTATCGCTCGACGTCAAGACAGGCAAGGAGCGCTGGAACAAACAGTTCGCGGACGTGAAGCGCGATTACTTCTCATCGGTGTCTCCGCTGGTGATCGGGAATCATGTCATCGTCGGTGTGGGGGGCGATTTTCTGGACGTCCCGAACTTTGCCGAAGCACGGGATCCCGAGACGGGTGAAGTCCAGTGGCATTTCTGGACGACCGCGCACGAGGGCGACCCGGGGTTCCGCACATGGCCCAATAAGAACGCCGTGGAGCATGGCGGGGGAGGCGTGTGGTACCCGCCCACTTACGACCCCGAGCTGAATCTGCTCTACCTTCCAACCGGGAACGCCAATCCCGTAATGGCGGGTCAGAGCCGTGAAGGCGACAACCTCTACACAGCCTCGGTAGTGGCGCTCAATCCCGACACGGGAAAGATGGTGTGGTATTTCCAGTTCTCGCCGCACGACACGCACGATTGGGATGCGGCTCAGACGCCGATCCTTCTCGACGCCACAATAGATGGCAAGCCGCGGAAACTTCTGGCGCAGGCGCATCGCTCGGGGCTATTCTTCGTCCTCGACCGGACTAACGGGAAGAGCATCCTGACTGAGCCGTTTGTAGAAGGACTGAACTGGTATAAAGGCATTGCTCCCAACGGGCAACCCATTCGCGATCCGCTCAAGGAACCGCAAGTCGCCGGGGCGCTGACATCGCCGAATTCCAATGGCTCGACCGGATGGCCGAACCCAGCGTACAACCCGGACACGGGCCTGTTTTACGTCGGGACAACGCAATCGTACACGATTTTCTATAAGACGGACACCGATCCACAGCCGGAAGGTTACTCCGGCGCCGAGCGCGGCGGAGCCACTTTAAAGACTGAACTTCGCGCCATTGACGTCAAAACCGGAAAAATCGCCTGGAAGCACGCTACCAATAACGGCGCGCAAAGTCTGCTCACCACCGCGGGGAACCTGCTGTTCGGCAGCGATGGCTCCGGCAACTTTATCGCCTTCGACGCGAGGACCGGAGAGCCGCTGTGGCACGCCGGTCTCATATCGAATCCGAGTAACGCCCCGATCACCTACATGCTCGACGGGCATCAGTACGTTCTTGTGGCGGGCGGCGAAAACCTCTACGCTTTTCGTTTGCAGGATTAAGGAGGCAGAAAATGAACAGAGTCCTTCTTGCTTCGGTAGTAGCCACCGCCGCGTCGTTGTTTCAGTCGCAGGCGTATGCGGCCGGCCCCATCGTTCAGGTCATGCTGCTCGATGGCGAGAGCGCTGGTCCCTATCACGCATGGCAGGTCACTACACCGGTATTGAAAAAGGAGCTGGAGGAGACTGGTCTGTTCCATGTGGATGTTGTAACCGCACCTGCGCCAGGCGCCGATTTCAGCGCCTTTAAACCGGACTTCGCCAGGTATCGGGTGATCGTGATGAACTACGACGCGCCCGACGAGCGGTGGCCCGATTCGCTGAAATCCGCGTTCGAGGAGTACGTACAGGGCGGCGGCGGTCTGGTGATCGTTCATGCGGCCGATAACGCCTTCGCGGGCTGGCGCGCGTTCAACCAGATGATCGGCATTGGAGGATGGCGCAACCGAACCGAGAAATCCGGCCCCCTCTGGTATCTCAAAGATGGCAAGCTGGTCTCGAACGACGCACCGGGCCGCGCTGGAAACCACGGCAATCGCGTGCCATTCGCGATTACCATCGAGGACTCGAATCATCCCATTACCAAAGGACTTCCGCGAGTGTGGATGCATCAGGGCGATGAGTTATACAACAGCCTGCGCGGACCCGGTGAGAATATGACGGTCCTCGCCACCGCTTATTCCGATCCCGCGAATCACGGAACCGGCCGCGATGAGCCGATGCTGCTCACGCTCAACTTCGGCAAAGGACGGGTGTTTCACACGGCTCTCGGCCACGACGTTAATGCGCTCAGTTGCGTCGGCTTCATTGTTACCTTCCAGCGGGGAACGGAGTGGGCGGCAACCGGCAAAGTCACACAGAAAATCCCTGCCGTGTTTCCCGGCGCAACTGTGGTTGCTTATCGAACGGACATCGCCGCTATGGATCCGAACTATAAGTACGGTCTGAACGCACTGAGCAATCCTCCTGGAGGCGTTGCAGCGGGACGCGGCCGTGGACCGGGTCAGATCCCAGGCCGGGGCGCTCCCGCCGGCCCGCCAAACTGAGCATGAAAGCGCTTTCCTGATTCATTGACTTCCACTGTCGCCGCTGATAGTATCGGCCCCAGGTTAGTTGGCAACTTGCGCACACACGAGCAAAGGAGCAGTGAGTGAAATCGGCTTTCATTTTGGCGGCTCTGAGTTGCGGATTGTGCTGGGGACAGACTGCCGGCAGTTGTAAGTCCTCGGCGCTCAATATCCCGGAAGCGAAGTACCCGTGCGTGTATCAGGATCATCGCGTGCTGTTCCGCGTGCTCGCGCCGGACGCTCAGAAGGTATCGGTCCGCATCGGTGGGCAGGGATTCGACATGACGAAGGGTCCGGACAACGTATGGACCGCGACCTCAACGCCGCTGGTAGTTGGCTTTCACTATTACACGCTGCATATCGATGGAGCTGTCGTCGCGGACCCGTCGACCATGACGTTTTTCGGAGGTGGGTGGCACAACAGCGGAATCGAGATTCCCGAGCCTGAAGCCGACGCTGCTTATTATCAGGTCAAAGACGTTCCGCACGGTCGCGTAAGTCAGCAGCGGTATTACTCGAAAATCACAGCCCAATGGCGCCGTTGTTTCGTCTACACCCCTCCGGATTACGATACCCATGCCAATGCCCGTTATCCCGTCCTTTATTTGCTGCATGGCTGGGGTGAGGATGAAACCGGCTGGTACAGGCAGGGCCATGTCGATGCGATCATGGACAACCTGATCGCGGCGGGCAAGGCGAAGCCTATGATTATCGTGATGGACAACCTGAATGCGGCCAAGCCCGGCGAGAGCGCGACCATATTTGCGGCTCGTGGCATGGTTCCCGAGCCCGCGCCGTCCCCGGTTCCCGTTCCAGACCCGGCTGCACAACCCGGACGCGGCGCGCTGCCTGCCGGCGGACTGGCCCGTCCGACTTTCACCGAGATGATGTTTACCGACCTGATTCCCATGGTTGAGCGAACCTACCGGGTGCTTCCCGGACGAGAGAGTCGCGCCATGGCCGGCCTCTCGATGGGCGGAGCGCAGACGTTCACGACCGCCCTGGGCAACCTCGATAAATTCGCTTATCTGGGCGGATTCAGCGGCAGCTGTGGCGGCAGGGGTGGTGGCGCCTTCGATCCGAAAACCGCGTGCGGCGGCGCGTTCGCCGACCCGGCCGCATTCAATAAAAAGGTCAAGGTCATGTTCCTGGGAATTGGCTCGGTCGAAGGACCGGGAACAAAGAACTTCAGCGACACGCTGACCAAAGCCGGCATTCACAACGTCTATTTCGAGTCGCCGGGTACAGCCCACGAATGGCTGACATGGCGCCGATGCCTCAACGACTTCGCCCCTCGGCTTTTCCGATAGGAGCGAGGTAATCGAACATTATGGAGTGTTATGAGTCAAATCGCGCATAGGAGAGCCCGGCTGCGCATGAATTTCGCGCCCCAGGCGGCAGCGGCGGCGGCTCCCAGGCCGGCCGCGCTGGACATCACAGAGATACGCCATTTTGCCGTGCGCGAGCCCGTTTCCGGGACCCGGTACTCGCTGTTGAAGGTCACAACGCGATCGGGACTGACGGGCTGGGGCGAATGCGGCTTCGATACTAACGCGGATTTCAACGCGCTGCAGTCCGAGTGGATAGGTAAACCCGCCAACACCTACGCGACGATTGCGTCTTCCACGCCCTTTCGCGCGGCACTGGACATCGCGATGCTCGACATCCTCGGCAAAGCCGCCAATGCGCCGATTTACCGCGTTCTGGGAGGGCCGACCCGCAACAAAGTGCGCGCCTGGAGTTCGCCTTATTCGCAGGAATTTCCGGTTACCGTTATCGACGTTCCCAGGCCGCTGTCGCGCAACCAGGGCAAGGCATACGAGAATCGAATTCTGGAACTGGTGAACGCGGTTCCCGCCGATCGGGATTTCGTGCTCGCCGGAAACGGCCTGCTGACGCCGGGAGATGCGGCGTCGGTGGCGTTCACCGTGGAAGCGAAACACCCGCTGTGGTTCGACGAACCCTGTTCGCATTCCAATCTCGAGGCATTGCGCAAGATATCGGGGGAAGTCGTCACGCCTCTCGGATTCGGCGCGGGCATAGACGACCCCGGCGTTTTTCAGGGCTTGTTGCGTGAAGGATTGATCGACGTGGTCCGGCCCGACATCGCCATCTTCGGAATCACCGGAGCCCGGCGTGTCGCGGCTCTTGCGGAGCCCTATTACGTGGCCGTCGCGCCCCGGCACAACGGAGGGCCGGTGGCCACTGCCGCGAGCATCCACCTCGCGGCCAGCATCCCCAACTTTTTCATACAGCACGTGCCCATCCCCGTGTCCGAGCAGGATCGGGCGATGCGGCGCGAGATCGTGTCGCCGTCGCTCGAGAAGAGCAGCGGGGGTTTTCTGGAACTGACAAAAACGCCGGGCCTCGGCATCACCGTAAACGAGACGGCACTGGAGAAATATCGTGCGTCGTAGGAATTTCCTTGCTCTTGGAGCCGCCAGCGCAGCCCTGGCCGGCACAAAGAAGCGCCCTTCCATCGAGGCGGTCGATGAGTCGTGCGGCTGCGAACTGCAGGCGCCGGGCGGGCGGGGACCGGGCCGCGGAGGCCCCGGGCGTGGCGGCAACGGCATGCAGGCGTTCGCGGATCTGCAGTCCGGTCTGAAGGTCACTAATATGAAGGTCTTCGGCGTCTCCATGAGCCCGAACTCCGATCGTCCCTACGTTTTCGTAAAGCTCGAAACCAACCAGGGTCTGGTCGGCTGGGGCGAGGGAACCCTCGAAGGCAAAGCCAGCGCCACCATGGCCTGCATGAACGACTTCAGAGATTTCGTGGTCGGCGCCGATCCCCTGCAGGTGGAACACATCTGGCAGGATATGTACGTTCACTCGTTCTATCGGGCCGGCCCGGTAATGGGATCCGCCATATCGGGCATCGACCAGGCCCTGTGGGATCTCCGCGGCAAGTTCCTCGGCATGCCTGTGTACAGGCTGTTGGGTGGACCCTACGATCCGCGCGGAGTGCGCGGCTACTATCACGTCGACGGAGCCACTGCCGAACAACTGGTGGAGATCCGCCAGACCGCTAAAGAGCTTGGCGTAACGTGCGTCAAGGGGGGAATTCCCGGGTATTACGAGTGGATCGAGCGCAGGCCGAAGATCGACCAGGCCATCAAATCCATCCAGCTTTACCGGGAATCGCTCGGTCCCGATATCGACATTGCCGTCGATTTCCACGCCAAGACCAGCCCCAGCGTGGCTTCGATTATCGTTAAAGAAGTCGAGCCGCTGAACCTGCTGTTCATCGAGGAGCCATGCCCGCCTGAAAACGTTCAGGCAATGGCTAAGATTGCGCGGCGCTCCACCACGCCCATCGCCACCGGCGAGCGCCTGGTTACCTCTTACGGAACCCGCGAACTGATTGAAATGGGTGTGATAGACATCCTCCAGACCGATATCAACCACGTCGGCGGCATCACCGGATTGTGGAAGGTGGCGGCCACCGCGGATGTCTCAGGCATCTCCATGGCGCCTCATTCGTGCGAAGGTCCCATCGGCGGCCTCGCGGCCCTTCATGTCGATTCGGCCATGCCGAACTTTGTAGTGCAGGAAATCTGCGGACAGATAAGGCCCAACGCCAACGACAAGATCTGGGAAGAGTGGTTCGGCTTCCCCGCCATGCGTATGGTTGACGGGCGCTTTCCTCTTTCGGAAAAACCGGGCCTGGGCTTCGAGTTGTCCGAAGCAAGTCTCGAGAAATTCCCGTTTGGCGGTTCGCGGCCGATGGCCCGCGTATTCAGCGACGACGGTTCGGTAGTCGAGTGGTAGCAGGCCAGGCAGAGAGTTCCTGTTGATAGCTGCAACGGCTGGGGAGCGCAAATGTCGCAACTCGAATTTCTCATTACGCGACAGAAATATTAACTGACGGCCTCTATTGGTCCGTTCAAAAAGGCGCGAACCAGGTCGATCATATGCCCATCTCCCGGCTCGGCAGAACTGATGCTTTGCGCGATCAACTCCATCTCCGGGACCCGCTCTCCACGGCCGGGCGGCTCTCAAACACCTCGCACTGTGCGTTGCAGTACATCACGCTCGGCGCTCTCGGCTCGACCCAGCTCAATCTGGATTCGCCTTAATGACTTTCTCGGTGTAGAATGAGTCCGGCCCAGGACGCAAAATGACGCCGAGTCTTACAGCCGCCAGCGCGTGTTGAAAGGATAGTGCAATGACTTTACAAGAGCAAGTTCCTGGTGTTGGCACGAGCCTCGGGCCGGCCTGGACCATTTACGGAAGTAAGACCCTGCTCGCATGGAAGGGGGAAGGAACCGACTCCAGAATATACTGGGCGACAACGTCTGCTTACGATCCCGACTCCAATTCAAACCAATATAGCTGGTCGCCGCAGCAGGTCGTCCCCAACGTCGGGACCTCGTCCGGTCCCGCCTTGGCGAACTTCAAGGGCGAGGTCTACCTCGCATGGAAGGGCGAGGGCACCGATACGGCGATCTACTGGTCCAAACTCGGTGCCAACGGCGGGTGGACGCCGCAGCAAACCGTGCCTGGGGTTGGTGGAACAACCGAGAGCCCGGCGCTGGCCGCGACGGGGGATACTTTGTTCCTGGCATGGAAGGAAGAGCAAGGCGGCGTGCGGATCTTCTGGTCCCGGAGCACGGACGGCACGAACTGGTCGCCACAGGAATCCATACCTGTTGTCGGCGGAACAAACAATGGCCCGGCAATGGCGGCCGGCGTTTTTGGCGGTGTCTGCCTGGCGTGGCGGGAAGCTAACGGCGAGCGCATATTCTGGTCGAAATACACAGACGGGACGACATGGTCCCCGCAAGCGCCCGTACCCGGCGCAACGACAAGCAATCCTCCCGCATTGGCCTTCGACGGCGATGGAAACCTTAACCTCGCGTGGAGCGCGGAGAACGGCAATGTATTTTTCAGCATGTTGCGCAACCCTGCGTCTGGCAACGTTACATGGACTCCGCAGACGATCCGGTACGGTATAGGTTCAGACAGCCGGCCAGCTCTGCTGGGCGTAACTCCCGTCGATTTCAAACCGAGAGTCGGCGCCGGAGTCGCACCTCTGATGCTCGCCTGGAAGGGAGCCGGCAGTGATTCAGGCATCTGGTACGGCGCACTTTATCTTCCTGCGCAGTCCTACGACTTCATCCTCCCTTATTTCCAGATCCTGAACATGCGATCGGGGTCAATCCTCGGCAAGACGGAGTCGGACACGGATTATGTGAGCCTGGGCCTCAGAACAATCGTGGGCGCACCCTTCTCAACGGGTGGCCAGGAGGCTGAAGTCATTACCCAGTTCGTGGGGAACCAAACGGGCGGCACGGTTGGAGTGGATTTGCATTTTGCGAACGTTGCCGTCCAGGACTCGGACGTCGTGATCCTGACCTACGCGATCGTCAACAGCTCACAGGGCGATTCGACGGTGAGCTTTCTCGTGAACTCCGGGAAAACGCTCCTGAATGCCGCGGAGAAAGCGGACGAGGCAGCTATCCAGACGTTGACTGGCCTCGATCTCGGTTCAATCACGTCCACCGAAGCCGGAGTGCTCATCGGAGCTCAAATCGGCGCGGCAACCGTTCCGATATTCGGAGCAGCGCTTGGTGCCCTCGCGGGCTGGCTCGCCGGTATTGCGCCCTGGGGTTCCCTCTGGCCCGATTGCGACGGTCCCGTTGCCGCCGGAATTCATGTCTATAAGGGAGCGGCTCTTCGGGGTTTGTTTGCCAGCCAAGGTCCGGGTTTTGTGGTGGGCGGGGCCGATGACAATCCCGGAGTAAATTCTCAGGGCGGGTGCGGATCAAATTCCCACTACATCGTCAATTGGGCTATCAGGCTCCACGTTTGATTAGAAGGGAGCGCCGTCGTTGAAAATTTAGGGACCTACTGCTCGTGGGTATCTTGCCCACGCGGCTTTCACGTCGGCGCGTTTCCAGCAGCCAAGCCGAGGACCGATTCTTCGAAAGCAACACGAATGACCGGAATGGAGTTTGAGGTATTTGTCCCCAAAGCTTGCTCAATCTGCAGACGTGCGGCTAAAGCGACTGGTCTGGAATGGCGATCCCAAATGACCTTGTTCGTGCCCGCTTGCTGCGCAGCATTGCCAAGGAGTCGCCACAGTATTTAAGGAGCATCCCCACAAAAGTCCCCACAGTATTGCAGGGAAGGGTGCCTTCCCGAGTGGTTTATCGTCTGTAAGTCTATGAAAAGATTTGGCTCCTCAGGTAGGATTCGAACCTACAACCCTTCGGTTAACAGCCGAATGCTCTACCATTGAGCTACTGAGGAGCAGTGCAGGAAGGTTTCTTAAATCTTACACCATCCGCCTTTACCGTTTCAAACCGCCCCAACACCCGCAAACAACTAAGCGTTCAGCAATCCCCTCACCTGCTCCTCAATTCCGGAACCCAATTTATCCTCGCCGAGAAAATTCTTCACCATCGCCGGCAGTTCGCACTGCACAGTCACGTTCCGGTCGTCCACCCCAACCGTCCCCGTCAACGGAATCGAGATAAACCCCACTCTCCCCGTGAACCCAAAGCTCATCGTCGAGCCGTTCCATGCTTTCGTCTGGTCGACGATTTCCACCAAACCCCCGGCTATCCCGGCGAAAACGTCTGTCCAGCCGCGATCGATAATCCCGATAACTTCCTGCTGCGTCTTGTGGTGAGGAATTATGAGTGTCATGCTTCGTTCCGTTTCAACTGTCCACAGGCAGCATAAATATCCAGGCCCCGCGGCTTGCGGATAAAACAAGGTACCGCCCGCCGTACGATCTCCTGGAATGCCGCCACGCGCTCCGCCAGCGGCGTCTCAAACGCAATCCCCGGCCCTGGGTTCAGCGCGATCAGATTCACCTTGCAATTCAAATTCGCCAGCAATCGCACCACCCGCCGCGCATCCGCATCCGTGTCGTTCACGCCCTTCAGCAGCACGTACTCAAACGTCAGCTTCTCCCACGCTCTCAATGGATACGCCCGGCACGCTTCCATCAGATCCTTCAGATGCCACTTGCGCGTAATCGGCATCAATTCCTGCCGCGCCTCTTCCGTCGACGCGTTCAGCGAAATCGCCAGTTTCGGCCGCACGTCGGCCTTCCCCAATTCCTCGATCTTCGGAATAATCCCCGCCGTCGAGAGCGTGATTCGCCGCTCGCTCATCCCTACCGCGTTCGGATCCACCAGAATCCGCGTCGCCTTCAATACGTTCGCCAGATTGAGCAGCGGCTCCCCCATCCCCATCATGACGATGTTGAAGCGCTTGGCGCCGTTAGAAAGTGCGCCGTCCGCGAGCAAGCCATTGTCCCGCGCCACAAACAGCACCTGGCCCACGATCTCGCCCGCCGTCAGCGAACGCTCCAGCCCCATCAACGCGGTCATGCAGAATTTGCAGTCGACCGGGCACCCTACCTGGCTCGAAATACAAACCGTATCGCGGTCCTGCTCCGGCATCAGGACCGTCTCTACCGTACGCCCGTCACTCAGGCGCAGAAGATAACGGCGCGTGCCATCCACCGACTGATATCGGGTCGAAAGCTCCGGCAATCCCAGTTCCGCCTGGGATGCCAGTTCGGCCCGGATTTTGGCGGGCAAACTGGAAATTTGCACCAGATCGCCCACCTTTTGGTGATAGATCGCCCGATAGACCTGCTCGGCGCGGTATGCCGGCTGGCCCGTCGGCATTACCTGCCGAAGGTCGTTAAGTTCCATTCCTACAAGAGCTTGCGGCATTAATTTTAATCTGACACGCGTTCCCGGAACCACCTTCCGGGTTCCCCGGATCGAAACGGTATCCCATAAAATGGTACAACCGAATCAGGTCCGATTACGTTGTCATCCTCTCCTACCGCAGTCGCCGCCGAGCGCGACATTCAGACGACCACGCTTCCCAACGGTATCAAAGTCATCACGGAAGCCATGACGCACGTGCGTTCCGTTTCCGTCGGAGTCTGGGTCGGCACCGGTTCGCGCCGCGAGACTCCCGACCAGAACGGCATCTCTCATTTCATCGAGCACATGCTCTTCAAGGGCACCGTCAACCGCTCTGCCGAAGATATCGCCCGCTCCGTCGATTCGCTGGGCGGCAACCTCGACGCCTTCACCGCCAAAGAACTGGTCTGCTACAACACCAAAATTCTCGATGAGCATCTGCCCGTCGCCATGGATATTCTCAGCGATCTGGTGCTGAATCCGCTCTTCCGCGAGGAAGACATCGAAAAAGAAAAAGGCGTAATTCTGGAAGAAATCAAAATGGACGCGGATAATCCCGATTACCTGGTCCACGAGATCTTCACTTCGAATTTCTGGAAAGATCATCCGCTCGGCAAACCCATCCTCGGCACTCCTCAAACCGTGAAGAAGTTTTCCCGCGCCATGGTGGCCGATTACTACGGCTCCGTCTATACGCCGGAAAATCTTCTCGTCACCGCCGCCGGCAATCTCTCTCACGACCGGCTGGTGGCCCTGGTGGGTGAGCGCTTCGAAACCGTGAAACCCGCCGGCCCCGTACCCGCCCAGGTCGCGCCCGCCACCCACGCCCGCATTGCCCTGAAATCGAAAAAGGATCTCGAGCAGGTCCACGTATGTCTGGGCGTGCCGTCCTATCCGATCCCGCATGAGGACCGTTTTATCTGCTATGTGCTGAACACGGTGCTCGGCGGCGGTATGAGCTCGCGCCTTTTCCAGAACATTCGCGAACGCCTCGGCCTCGCCTATTCCGTATTCTCCGAGCTCAATCCCTACACCGACACCGGCTGTCTCGCCGTCTACGCGGGAACTTCGCTCGAATCTGCCCGCCAGGTGGTGGAGTTGGTGCTCAAAGAGTTCACTGAGATGAAGCAGCGCATTGTTCCTCCCGAAGAACTGCGCCGCGCCAAGGATCATCTCAAAGGTTCGCTCATGCTCAGCCTCGAATCGACGGCCAGCCGTATGTCCAATCTGGCCCGCCAGGAGATGCACTTCCGGCGCTTCTTCACCCTCGACGAGTTGCTCGAGAGCATCGAGAAAGTAACGGCCGATGAGGTCCAGCGCGTAGCACGCACGTTCTTCGATCAAAAACAAATCGCCCTGACCATCCTCGGCAATCTCGACGGCTTCAAAATCGGCCGGGAGGATCTGGTTTGCTGACTCGCCGCACCGCTTTGGCAACCTGCGCAAAACTCGGCGCTGCCACTCTGGTTCGCGACGCGCTCGCCCAGGACCCCACACCTTCCGCCAAACCGAAATTCGGCTACTCCGCCCCCAAACGCACCGCCCCCATGCTCTGCGTTTATTCGCAGAACATGATCAAGGTTCCTTACTTCGAACTCGGCAATATCGCCGGGCAAATCGGTTTCGAAGGCGTCGATCTCACCGTCATGCCCGGCGGCCATGTGGACCCGCACATCATCAGCGTGGATCTGGTGCGCGCCTTCGAGGCCATTCGCAGCGCCAATCTCGAAGTACCGATCATCTCCACCGCCATTACCTCGCTCAACGATTCCACCGGATACGGCGTGCTTTATCTCAGCGGGCATTCCCAGGTGCAGCTGTTTCGCATGGGCAGTTGGGAGTATCAGGAAACCGGTGACATCCAGCAGCGCCTCGCCCAGGTGCGCCGCGATCTTACCCAGGTCGTCTCCATGGGGCAGCGTTGCGAAATCGCCGCCATGTTCGCCAACCGCGCCGGCGGCTTCGTCGGCCAGGCCATCTGGGATGCCCAGTTAATGCTCGCCGATATGGACCCGCGCTGGGTCGGCTACTATTTCGATCCCGCCGAAGCCATGGCTGCCGGTGGCGCCGATAGCTGGGAAGTGGCGTTGCGTCTGGTGCTGCCGCGCATCAAGGCCGTCTCACTACAGGACTTCTACTGGAAGAAAGACGGCGCCGACTGGAAACTACAGAAATGTCCGCTGGGAGAAGGCATGGTGGATTGGCAAAAGTTTTTCCATATCCTCGCCGCCGCCCATTTCACCGGACCGATCTCCATCCACACCGAATATCAGCCGCAGGATCAAACCGGAGCCATGGCGAAGGATCTCGAATTCGCCCGCCGTCAAGTCCAGCAAGCCTGGAGTTAGGTGGGGCAGATTTCCGATCTGCCCGTCTATCTCACTCCCTAAAGCAAAAGCCGCTTCATAGGATCCGCCCCCGCCTGCTCCAATAAATCCGGTGCGAACACGGTCATCGTCTGCGCCAGTTTCTCCATATCCACGCCTTCTTCGAACGGCATCTCATGCTCCACCCAATTCGAAAGCGGGATATTGCGGAAGAAAATCCTTTCCTGCCGGACCATGCACTTTCGATTCAGAAATAGTACCTTGTGCTCGCGCACATAATGCCGTTCTTCTACCCGGATATCGGCGAGGAATTCGTCCATCGCCTTGCGGCGCACACCTTCCTCCACATTCCTGATCGTCTCCGCCAGCGACTCTTTCTGCGACGCTAATTGAGCCCGCGCCCCGGACAGTTCCTCTCTCTGCTTCGACAACAGAACGTCCATATGCGATCGCATAATGAAGTAAACCAGAGCGCCGGTGCCGAGGCTGCAGGTCCCCGACCAGACTATCCACCACAGCGGATCCATGTTAACGAGTGTAACCTGTATTGTTAACTACCATCAATCTTCACGTTAGATAACGCTCCGCCCACCACACTGAAGCGGAAGGTTACCAATGCGCCGAGCGCTGCCTTAATCCGGTAAACAAGGCCCGCCATAAACCCATAGTGTTTACCCAGAAATTCGGCCGTGCCCGTGGTTCTGTCACCTGCGAGAGCCCCGCGGTGCCCAGGCGATTCCAGCTCCTCATGCAGCGCCGTAACGTCCCGCAGGATCACCAGTTTTCTGCTGGCCCGGCGCACCTGCGCGCATAGCTCGATAATGTTGCCGTAATTCCCGTAACGTTCGTCGATTTGCCGCAGCGCCCGCAGAAAGAACATCCGAAACATGATGGCCGCGCCCGAAACACAGTCAACGGCAATCTCCGGTCCACCCTCCGCCGGGCGCAGCGGAGGATCCGGTTGCGCAGGCCTGGGTTGCGCGCGCACCTGCGGGGCAGGCAGGGCCGAGTCCTTCACCAGCAAGGGGCAAACCGCACCGACATCCTGACGTGCCTCCAGAAAATCCGCCAGCTGAGTAACCGCCGCGCCGGTAATACAGGCGTCGTCATGCAGAAACAAAACATACTCGCCATCGGCCGCCCGCACCCCGATATTCATGGCTCTCGTGAGCCCGAAATTCTTCGGCAAACGAATGAACCGGACTTCTGGAAACTCCTCGTCGAGGCTCGCCGATCCGTCCGTCGAACCGTTATCGACCACCAGGATCTGGTGTGCATCGCCCAGCGCCGCGAGACTCTGCCGCAGGCTCTGCACCCGGTTGAACGACACAATGACAACCGAGACGCGCTTCGCCGACGCTTCGATGTTTTCTTCTTGAGGAGTCAATCAGCCATTCTACTGGAAAGTCACCTTCCCCAGCACCACGGCCTGGCGCGCGCCGGTGGCGGAAGGCAGATTCCCCGTCTTACGTCGCCACGTTCGATGGGCAAGGATAGCAAAAGCCACCGCCTCTTTGGCATCGGGATCGATGCCGAATTCCGCCGATGTTGCAAGCCTCACCCCGGGCAAAAATGCGGCGATCTGCGCCATAAGCTGCCGGTTGTGCGTCCCGCCGCCCGCCGCGATTAACTCCTCCGCGTCGGGCGCAAATCGCGTTACTCCCAGGGCGATGGTGGCCGCTGTGAACGCCGTCGCCGTAGCGATCAGATCCTCCAGTGGAATTCCGGTGGCCAGCAATTCCGCGATAAACGCCTCACCGTACTGTTCACGCCCGGCGGTCTTTGGAGGCTTGGCGGAGAAGTACGGATCGTCGAGCAGCGAATCGAGCAACTCGCGCCGCACATGGCCCTTCGCGGCAATCGCGCCGTGGCGATCGAAACGCCGTTTGCCCTTACTCAGCTTCTCCGCCAGTTGGTCGATCGCCATGTTCCCCGGCCCGGTATCGAACGCAATCACCTGGTCAGGCTTGGCATCGGCGGGAAGCACGGTAATGTTCGCGATCCCTCCGATGTTCAGCGAAACTCTGTTGATTGTCTTACTCAGGAACAACAGATAATCGACAAATGGGACCAGAGGAGCGCCCTGCCCACCCGCCGCAATATCGCGCGTGCGGAAATCGGATACCACGGGAACGCCCAAACGTTCCGCAATTACCGACGCTTCCCCGATCTGCAGAGTATTCGCCGTGTCGCTCGAGCCCTCATGATAGATAGTCTGCCCATGGCATCCCACTAACTCCACCGACTCTACCGGGATCTCATGTTCGCGGCATGTCGCCATAACCGCCTTGGAGTAAAGCTCCCCCAATTCGAAGTTCAGGCGAGAAACATCCTGCGCGCTTCGCAGCGTGAGGATCCGCCTGCGAGTAGCTGCCGGATAAGGAGTAGTCATCCAGCCCCGTGTGCGGACATGCTTCTTAGTAACATCGACAACAGCCACATCGACGCCGTCGAGCGAAGTCCCGCTCATGATCCCGGCTATCCGCATAATCAGCCCAACTCCCGCTGCAGATCCTCCAGAAATCGCAGCGCTTCCACCGGACGCATCTCGTCGATCTTCAACCCGCGAACCTTCTGCCTGATCTCATCCATCCCCGGCTCGAACAAACGAATCTGCACTGGCCCCATATCCGCCCGCGGACTCAATTCCTCTACCGCCCGATGCTCTGTCCGTTCATGCAGCTTCAACACCTCGCGAGCCCGCTCAATCACCGTCGCCGGAAGGCCAGCCAGCCGCGCCACTTCAATCCCGTAACTGCGATCCGCCTTCCCCGGCTCCACCTTGCGCAGAAAAATGATCTTATCCCCGGCTTCTTTCACCGCTACCTGCAGGTTGCGCACACCTTCGAGGTGTTCCGCCAGTTCCGTCAACTCATGATAGTGCGTAGCGAACAAGGTCTTCGCCCGCGTAGTAGTAGATATATGTTCCACCACCGCCCACGCCAGAGACAAACCATCGTAAGTGGCCGTACCTCGCCCTATCTCATCCAGGATTACAAAACTCCGCGGAGTAGCCGTATTCAGAATCACCGCCGTCTCCGTCATCTCCACCATGAAGGTAGATCGACCCCGCGCCAGGTTATCCGACGCCCCGATCCGCGTGAAGATCCTGTCGATCACCGGTAACAGCGCCGAATCCGCCGGCACCCACGATCCCATCTGCGCAAGAATCGCAATCAAAGCCGCCTGCCGCAGATAAGTGCTCTTGCCGCCCATGTTAGGCCCGGTAATGATCGCCAGATGTTCCGCCGCATCGTTGAGATAGAGATCGTTGGGGATAAATCGCCCCGCTTCTTCTCCCGCAATCTTCTCGATCACCGGATGCCGCCCCGCCGCAATCCGCATCTCGCCCGAATCCGAAAACTGGGGACGCGCGTACCGGCTCTCCGTCGCCACCTGCGCCAACGCCGCCGACACATCCAGTTCCGCAATTGCCGCGGCCGTGGCCCGAATGCGCAGCGCATGGTCGGCAGTCTTCTGTCGGATGTCGGCAAAGACGCGCTTCTCGATTTCGAGAATCTTCTCCTCCGCCGCCAGCACCTTGCGCTCGTACTCCTTGAGCTCCGGCGTAGTAAACCGCTCCGCGTTCACCAGGGTCTGCTTGCGCTCATAATCGGCCGGCGCGTTATGCAGATTCGCCTTCGAGATCTCGATGTAATATCCGAATACGTTGTTGAACCGAACCTTTAACGACGCGATCCCCGTACGCTGCCGTTCGCGCGCCTCGATCTGCGCGATGTATGCCTTGCCGTTCTGGCTCAGATCGCGCAGTTCGTCGAGTTCGGCATCATAACCGGGACGAATGGTCGCACTGTCGCCAATATTGATCGGCGGCGTATCCGCCATGGCGGCGATGATGGGCTGCGAAGCTTCCGGCACCGCGTCCAGCCGCGCAAATGTTTCCGTCAACCGCGCCGAAAGCGCTCTTGCAGCCAACCGCGCCGCATCCGCCAGACGCGGAGTCTGATCGAGCGACTTTCCCAGTGCCAGCAGATCGCGCGGCCCCGCACTGCCGATCATTACTTTGGCCAGCAGCCGCTCCACATCCAATACCGGCCCCAGCTGTTTCCTTAATTCCGCCCGCAGAATGGTTTCGCGAACCAGATCCCCCACCGAATCGAGACGCGCCTCAATCTCGTCGCGATCGAGAGACGGCCGCAGTAAACGCTGCCGCAGCAGTCGCCCGCCCATCCCCGTCGAAGTCTGATCCAGAATGGCGATTAAAGTAGCGCCGCCATCCGAAAAGATCGGCTCCACTAACTCCAGATTGCGCACCGTGACCGCGTCCAGCACCATGTTGTCGGCGCGATCGAAATGCCGCGGAGCATCCAGATGATCGAGCGCCGCGCGCTGCGTATCGCGCAGGTAATGCAGCACCGCCCCCGCCGCCGCAATGGCGCTCAGCTTACCCCCAAGCCCGCCGCCATCGAGCGAATGCAGCCGGAAATGCTCGCGCAGAATCCGGTCCGAATAATCCGGACTGAAGACCCAGTCCTCGAGCTCAGTAACGATCCACCGCTTCGGCTCCGCCTGGCCCAACGCATGGGGCGATAACGGAGCTTCCGCCGCCACCAGAATCTCTCTCGCGCCAATACTCTCGAGCAGCCCGGGCAACTCCGCCAGGTCCACCTCAGTAGCCCGGAACTCCCCCGTAGAGACATCCACGTAAGCCAGCCCCGCGCGAGATCCGGTGCGCGCCACCGCCGCCAGATAATTGTTCTCGTGCGAACGCAGCAGATGCGCATCCGTCGCCGTACCTGGCGTAACAATGCGCGTCACTTCGCGGCGCACCAGCTTCTTGCCCGCGCCCGCCTCTTCCATCTGATCGCAGATCGCCACGCGGTATCCACGCCCGATCAGCCGCGCGATATAGCCCTCTGCCGAATGAAACGGCACGCCGCACATCGGAATGGCCGTGCCCTTTTCTTTGTTACGTGCGGTGAGCGTGATCTCCAGTTCGCGCGCGGCGGTGACCGCGTCTTCGAAGAACAGCTCGTAGAAATCGCCCAGCCGGAACATCAGCAGCGCGCCAGGCACCTGCTCTTTGATCGCGTGATACTGCCGCATCAGCGGCGTGGATGCCGGCTCCGGAGTCATGTAGGGGAACGGCGAAAACCGGCCGGGCTACTTCGCCATCATTTCGTAGACCTTGCCCGTCAGGAGCTTAATATCGCCGCGAATCTCGCGCATGTCGGAACGAAGATCGCGCATGTTCTCCCGCAGTTCTTCCCGGATACCGGAGATCTGCACCAGGCTAATGGTCAGACTGGCGAGCACCGCGATGGTCGGCAACCCGATTGCGATATATAACTGAAGATTCGTCACAGCCTTCTCTTCTCCGCGAGGTGCCGCTCACTGGCTCGCTATCTTCATCATAATCCACCAGCCCGGCCCCTATTTTGACGGCCCAGCCTGTTCCAGCTTCACATTCGAAAATATCGCCGTCTCCAGCGCCGTCGCCACATGCGAACAAACTCCCAGCCCCACATACACCGGATCCTTCATACCGATCAGCCCGATCGTGCTGAATTCCTTCAACTCCGCATCCGGTTTTCCCGCATACATGGTGTAACTAGTCTTATTCCTCACGATGCGTATGCGCACCGGCCCGTCGATCTGCGTCATGGCCTCGTACGTCTGTTCGCCCGGCGCGCCCCGGAACTGCAGGGCAGTCAGTCCGCTGCCATGCGCCGCCACGTCCGCATACGCCGAACCCGCATCCAGGCTTTGCCGGATCATCACCGCAGCCTTCCGGTGCTCTGCCGTGCTCGTGCCCACCCACTGCACATCGGCGCTAAGACTCACGTCGCCCGACATCTGCTTCCACACGAAGTAGAAAGCATCCGTAGTGCTCCACATATTGGCGCCGCCGCCGGTAATGCGGTATTCGCCTTTCGCCGCATCGTAATGCGCGTTGCCGCCAGGCGGCGTCTCTCCCACGCTGCCCGCATTGGTGAAAATGCCCAGGTCGTTCGTCGTTTGCGTGAGGCCGAAGCCCGCGCCCAGCATGCCGACAACCACGGCATACTTCAATAACCGGCCATTCCGTTCCATATTGCCCAGCATTCTATACCATCGCGCTCAGGCCGGATTCTTCGTCTCCATAATCACGTTGTGAGTCGGGAACGGCATACTGATGCCCTCGCGCACCAGGCGCTTGTAGAGCCGCTTGCGCAATTCGCTCTGCACCAGATACTGATCGGCGAACTGTCCAATATTAAAGTTGATCTGGTAAATCAGCGACCAGTCGCTCGGCCCCGGGTTGAAGCGGATGGTGGGCGCGGGATCCGTCAGCAATCCCGATATGTCCGCCGCCGCCGCCAGAGTCTCTTCGCGCAGAATCTTTTCCACGCGGTCGACATCCGAGTCATATCCCACGCCGAGCGAAATCGACAGGCCCATGCGCGGCTCCGGCAGATAGTAATTGGTGAAAATCGCCTGCCCGAGCTTACTGTTGGGGACCACCACCAGATTGTCGTTGATGGTCCGCATCGTGGTGCAGCGCCAGTTGATGTCCTGCACGTAGCCCTCTTCGCCGGTATTGAGCTTGATGTAGTCGCCGATCCGTACCAGCCCGGAAATCGAGACGTAGAATCCCGCAAACAGGTTCGAAAGCGTCTCCTGCAGCGCCAGCGCCACTGCGAGGCCGCCCACGCCGAGGGTGGTCAGGATCGGCGTCAGGCTGAGATCGAAAACTACTTTGAGCAGCCAGACCATGCCGATCGCCAGCACCACAATCTGCGCCAGTCTCTGCGTCAGGCTGGTGACCGATTGCGCGCCCTTGACACGCGCGCCATAGAAGCGCACCGCGTTCCCCGCCAGCCGGCTGACAGCTATCGTCACCGCCAGTACACCCAGCGCCGAGAGTATGGCTGGCAGGTGGTGCAGGTAGCGCGCCGGTAGCCTCGAATTCTGCGTGGCGAGATGAAGGCCGAGGATGATCGACCAGAGCACGATGGGCCCGCGCAGTGTCTGCGTGACAACCACATCCAGATGGCTGTCCGTGCCCGCCGCCCACTCGCGCACCAGCCTGAACAACAGCCGGCGCACGATCAGCCCCGCCACTATGGTTCCAACCAATAACCCCAGCGGGATCAGAATGGTGAATGGATCCTCAACCAGATGTCGCAGTACTTCCATCAAGCTGATGTTCGCACAAGCTTTTCCTGCACGCGGAGGCATTCCCGCGCGTCAACTGTTTTGATGCGCGCATTCCTGATCGCGGCCGCGTTGCTGGCTTGCCAGGCGATCTCCGCCAGCGTCGATTCCTCCGCCGATTCGCCCAAAGAACTCGCCCTTTCGCTCGCGAAGAAAGCCGGCCGCGCCCGCAAAAACGGGCAATTCGCTCAGGCGTATCTGCTCTACTCCGAAGCCGCCGCCCTCGTTCCCGGAAACCGCAAATACAAGGCGCAAATGGAACTTCTGCAGACGCGCGCCGCCGACCAGTCGAAGCCTGTCCCGCAAGCCGGCGCCGATTCGCCTCCCCTGCCTGAGCCTGTACTCCCCGAAGACACTTTCGACAGCATCACGGCCGCCGAATTGGCCAAAGCGCGCGATCTGAACTCCATCCCCTCCCTGCACGCCAAACCGGGCAAACAGAACTTCGATCTCAGCGGCGACGCGCGCACCTTGTTCGACAAAGTTGCCCAGAGTTTTGGCCTCGAAACCGTCTTCGATGGCGATTACCCCAAAACCGGCGCCACCATTTCCTTCCGCATCACCGACGCCGATTACCGCCAGGCGTTCGACGATCTCGATGCCGCCACCGGATCTTTCGTAATCCCTCTCTCCTCCCGCCTCATGATGATCGCGGCCGACACCCCAACCAAGCGCACCGACCTCGAACAGACCATGGAGATCGCCATTCCGGTGCCGCAGATTCTCACCACCCAGGAACTCACCGAGATGGCGCAGGTCGTTCGCCAGACTACTAACGTGGAGAAAATATCCTGGGACACCACGCAGTCGCAGATTGTTATCAGAGATCGCGTTTCGCGCGTGATGCCTGCCATAGCCCTGCTCGAACAACTGATCTCTTACCGGCCCCAGGTAATGATCGAACTGCAGTTCATTCAGGTAAATTCCAGCGAAATGATGAATTACGGATTTACCGCGCCCAACAACATAACGGCGGTCTATCTTGGCGGCATTCTGCATAACGTTGCGTCAGCCCCGTCGGGCGTCACCAGCCTGCTGACCTTCGGAGGCGGCCGGACGCTGATCGGCCTCGCCGTGGCGCAGGCCAGCGCCATGTTCAACCAGACTCTTTCCACCTCGAGTACTCTTTACCAAACGCAATTACGATCCGTAGTGGGGCAGCCCTCCACTCTGCATGTCGGCGAGAAGTATCCCGTCATCACCCAGGCTTATGCGGGCGGCGTCTCGACAACTTCGCCGGGCGTTTATGCGCCGCCGCCCAGCTATACGTTTGAAAATCTCGGCCTCGAAATGAAGATCACGCCCTTCGTGCACGGCATGGGCGAAGTCACGCTTACTATCGATACCAGCGTCGAAGTGCTGGCCGGTCAATCGGTGAATAACATCCCGGTCATCGGCCGTCAAAGCCTGAACTCGCAGATACGCCTTCGCAACGACGAATGGGCTTTTGTAGCCGGCCTTATGAACCCATCGAAATCGAAAGGAACGACGGGATTCTGGGGCCTGGCCGAGATCCCGTTTCTGGGCAACCTGTTTAAGCAGGTGTCGACGGACGATGAGGATAACAATCTGCTCATCGCCATCAAGCCCCATCTGATGTCGCTGCCGCCGGATCAGATCGTGACCCACCCGCTGCGAGTAGGTTCTGACAACCGCCCGTACACTCCCCTTTAATGTGGAATAGGACGGCGACATCGTCCACATAGTTCACATTCGTCACGGCCGGCGCACGCCTCTTGACGAACCGCACTAACCGGAATCCGGCCCTCATTTGGCCGTTCCCAACTAAATTGCCCCTTTCTTCCAAGCATTCTCATATACTTGCCGAATACTCACCGAAATGCACCAATGCGCTGAGTTCTAATGCGGACAGGAGATACAAAGTCTGTGCCGATCCTTATCACAAGAACAAAATCAACGCAGGGGGCCGCCGCCTCATCTTCATCGCAGAGCGCAGAAATTGCTCTCGAATCATCACGAAGCGAAGCCACCTCGGCGAGGCACAATGTACACATTCTAAAACCGTTAACCCCAAAAGCACCCCCAGCCGGCGTGGCTTCGTTTTTGGCCTGACCATCGCTCCAATCCACTCATTGAGATAATATTCACGATGCCCACAATCACTGCGCATACCGTCCTTCTGAAAGATCTCTGGAACGAAGACGAGGCGGCGAAGCTCGCCTCGAATCAACTGGCCCTCCTGCGCTACCGTTCCAACCTGCTCGGAGCCGACCTCCGCATCACCAACTTCGGTGGCGGCAACACCAGCTCCAAAATTTCCATGCCCGATCCGTTCACGGGCAATTCCGTCCGCGTCCTGGCCGTCAAAGGCAGCGGCGGCGACATCGGCTCCATTAAGGAATCCGGCTTCGCCCTCCTCTATCTCGACCGCCTCGAACAGCTCAAGGGCATCTATCGCGGCGAAGCCTTCGAGGACGAAATGGTCTCCTTCTATCCGCTCTCCGCGTTCGGCGAGAGCAAGGTGGCCGCCTCCATCGACACCGCGCTCCACGCCTTCCTGCCTTACGATCACGTCGACCACCTCCATCCGGATTGGGCGATCGCTATCGCCGCCAGCGCCAACGGCGAGCGTAAAATGCAGGAGTTCAACAAAGCCTTCGGACGCAAAATCGTCTGGCTTCCCTGGCAGCGTCCCGGCTTCGAACTCGCCCTCATGCTGGAGAAAGCCGAGCGCGATAACCCCGGCGCCGAAGGCATCATCCTCGGCAGCCACGGCCTCTTCACCTGGGGCCATACGCAGCGCGAATGCTACCTCAACAGCATCGAGACCATCGACCAGATGGGCCGCTTCATCGCCGCCCACGAAAAGAAAAAGAGCACCGTGTTCGGTGGCATTCTTCAAAAGCCAGTCGGCGATCGCCTCACCGTAGCCGCCGCCATTCTGCCCACCCTGCGCGGCGTCGCCTCATCCAACCGCCGCCAGATCGCCCACTATGCGGATCACGAAGACGCTCTCGCCTTCGCCGGTTCCGTCTGGGCCAAAGAACTCTGCGGACTGGGCACCAGCTGCCCCGATCACTTCCTGCGCACGCGCATCAGCCCCATGTTTGTCGATTGGAAGCCTGGCGAGGAAAGCGTCGATGTTCTCAAATCGCGCATCGCCGAGCAGGCCGTCGGCTACCGCGCCTCTTACGCCGAATACTACAACGCCTGGGCGAAATCCGATTCCCCCAAACTGCGCGATTCCAATCCCTCCGTCATCGTGATTCCCGGCCTCGGCCTTTTCGGCTTCGGCAAGAACAAAAAGGAAGCCCGCATTACCACAGAATTCTTCATCAACGCCATCCACGTAATGTCGGGAGCCGCCGCGCTCGATGATGAGGACGTGCCGAATCCACTCCCGCAAGCGCGAATCGCCGAGCAATCCCAACACTTCGCAACAGCGCATAATTACGTAGCCCTGCCCCGCCCCGAGGCGTTCAAGATCGAATACTGGGCGCTCGAAGAAGCCAAACTGCAGCGCATGCCCGCCGAAGCCGAGTTCAGCCGCAAGATCCTCCTGATCGTCGGCGGAGGCAGCGGCATTGGCCGCGAGGTCGCCATCATGCTCGCTAAACGCGGAGCGCACCTCGTCGTAGCCGACGTCAATGAAGCCTCTGCCGCCGCAGTCTCGGCTGAAGTCGCCAAACTCACGTCGACAGAGACCGTTTCGCACACGGGGGTAAATCTCTGTTCCGCCGAGAGCCTCGCCGCGGCCATCCGCCACACCATCCTGCAGTTCGGAGGCATCGACGGCATCGTCAATACGGCCGCCATTTTCCCCGTAGGAGGACCCGACGGCCAATTGACCGAAGGCCAGTGGAGCACCACCTTCCAGGTCAACGTAACCGGAAATTATCTTCTCGCGCGCGAAGCCAAATGGGTGTTCTCCGACCAGAAGCTTCCGTCAACGGTGGTCCTGACCAGTTCCGCCAACGCAGTGGTTTCGAAGCACGGCAGCGAAGCTTATGACGTCAGCAAGACCGCGCTCAATCACCTGATCCGCGAACTCGCCGTAGGCCTCGGCCCCATGGTGCGTGTCAACGGAATCGCGCCCGCCACCGTAGTCGCCGGATCCACCATGTTTCCGCGCGACAGGGTAATCCAGTCGCTCGCCAAATACAAGATCGCCTTCTCCGAATCCGAATCCACCGAAGAACTGCGCGATAAGCTCGCCAACTTCTACGCGCAAAGGACGCTGACTAAACGTCCCATCCTGCCGAAGGACTGCGCCGCCGCGATAGTATGGCTGGCTGGCGAAGAAAGCGCCAAGACCACGGGGCACGTAATCCCCGTCGATGGCGGACTCCACGAGGCATTCCTCCGCTAATGCCTCAGGTGCCAGGTGGGGCAGATTTCCGATCTGCCCTCGGCTCTTCATATGCCCAATAAACAAATCATCTCCGACGCGCTCACCGCGGGCGAGGGAGTAGTGCGCCTCGCCCCCTGCTGGGTGCCCCGCGCCTTCCTCATGCCGGGAGGCCGCCTCAAGCTCGACCCACGCGATCTCTACGCCCTCGGAGCCCACAGAGGAGGCATCGACGAACGTTGGTTCTCCTCGACAACCAAAGCCGCCAACGGACCCCTCACGGCCGAAGACGAAGGACTGAGCTACATCGAATTCAACGGCCAGAAGGTTCTGTTGAAAGAAGCCATAGAAACCGACCCCGGAAGATTCCTCGGCACGGGCAACTGGAACGTACTCTGCAAGTTCTTCGATAACCTCGGCCCCATCCCGCACCACCTCCACCAGAACGACGAATACGCCGCGCGCGTAGGCCAAAAAGGCAAGCCCGAGGCCTACTACTTTCCCCCGCAATACAACTTCAAGGACAACAACTTCCCCTATACCTTCATGGGGCTGAATCCAGGCACCACGAAGGACGACCTGCGCCGTTGCCTCGAAAAATGGAACGAAGGCGACAACGAGATTCTCTATCTGTCCCGTGCCTATAAACTCAAACCAGGCACCGGGTGGCAAGTGGATCCAGGCATCCTGCACGCCCCCGGCTCGCTCGTGACCTACGAGCCGCAGGTGAACTCCGATGTCTTCGCCATGTATCAATCCCTGGTCGAAGGGCGAGCCGTGCCGTGGGATTTGCTCGTCAAGGACGTCCCGCCCGAACACCATCACGACCTCGACTACCTGATCGAAATGCTCGACTGGCCGGCCAACACCGATCCCGAATACGCCGAGCATCGCCTCTTCCATCCTGCGCCCGTGAAGTCGAACGAATTCGAAAAGTGGGTAGTCTACTCGACCCCGTATTACTCTGCCAAGGAACTAACCATCCCCCCGGGCCGAACGGTAACCATCAAAGACGCCGCAGCCTACGGGGTCATCCTCACCTCAGGCTACGGGACTTTCGGCAAGCACGAAGTAGAAACGCCAACCTTGATCCGCTACGGCCAAATGACCCGAGACGAACTCTTCGTAACGAAGGATGCGGCTGCAAACGGAGTCTCCATAACCAACCGGAGCGAAACCGAAAACCTGGTAATCCTGAAGCACTTCGGCCCCAACAACCCCGAAGCGCCGGCAAAGAAGATTTCATAGTGAACGCCGATTACCTGGCATTTGACATCGGCGCCGAAAGCGGCCGGGCAATCCTCGGAGAACTGCGCGCCGGAATCCTCACCCTGAAAGACGTATCCAGGTTCCCCAATCAACCCGTCCGTCAACCAGGCTCCCTACGTTGGGATGTCCTCCGCCTATGGTCCGAAATCACCAGGGTAATCGAGCATCCGCCCACCCCCCGCCTGGCTGGAATAGGCATCGACACCTGGGGAGTGGACTACGCCCTCATCGGAGAAAAAGGCCAGCTACTCGAAAATCCGTATCACTACCGCGACCACCGCACCGACGGAATGGTGGAAGCTGTCTGCAACCTGGTCTCGCGCGAAAAAATCTACGCCCAGACCGGCATTCAGTTCATGCCGATCAACACCCTCTACCAGATCTTCGCCGCCGCCCGAACCACCCCGCGCCTCCTTGAAGCCGCCGACGCTCTCGTCACCATCCCCGATCTTTTCAACTACTGGCTCACCGGAAACCTCGGAGCCGAATACACCAACGCCACCACCACACAGTTCATGAATGCCCGTACGCGCTCCTGGGCCACCGAACTCTTCGAAGACCTGCAACTCCCGGCGCGCCTGCTCCCGCAAATCTTCGAACCCGGCACCGTGATCGGCCAATCGTACGGAACGCCGGTGGTAGCGCCCGCCTGCCACGATACAGGCTCAGCCGTAGCCGCGGTCGCGACAAAAGGCAAAGCCGCCTTCCTCAGCTCCGGAACCTGGTCGCTGCTCGGCACCGAAGTCGCCGCCCCCGTCATCACGCCGCGCGCCCTCGAACTCAACTTCACCAACGAAGGTGGCGTCTGCGGAACCACCCGCCTGCTCAAAAACATCGGAGGACTCTGGCTCCTGCAATCCTGCCGGCGCTGCTGGGCGGAAGCCGGACGCGAGTTCTCTTATGACGAATTGCTCCAGGCCGCCCATACCGAAAAGCGCTCGTTCACATCCCTGATCGATCCCGACCATCCGTCGTTTCTGAATCCTCCCGACATGGTGACGGCCATCGCCGATTACTGCCGCCAGACCGAGCAGCCCGCGCCGGACACCCCGGGAGCCTGCACCAAAGCCATCCTCGAAAGCCTCGCCTTCAAGTACCGCGTCGTTCTCGAATCGCTCGAAGAACTAACCGGCACGCAGTTCGAAGAGATACGCATCATCGGCGGTGGATCGAAGAATCGCCTGCTCGATCAGTTCACTGCCAACGCCACAGGCCGTCCTGTAATAGCCGGACCGGTAGAAGCAACGGCGCTCGGCAATATCGCGATGCAAATGTTGGGAACCGGAGCCGTCGCCTCGCTCGCAGACGCCCGCGCCGTAATCGACCGCTCCTTCCCAACCGACCGCTTCGAGCCCGTCGACACGGACCAATGGAACACACAATATAAAAGGTTCCGGGCTCTATGCTGATCTCCCTCTTCATCGCCTGCTATAACGATACGCTCTTCCCGGAAACAGGCAAGGCCGTCGTGCGCGTGCTCGAGCGCTTGGGCCATACGGTCGAGTTCCGCGTCGCCCAGACCTGCTGCGGGCAAATGCACTACAACACCGGCTATCGACCCGAAGCCATCGGGCTGATGCGCCATTTCCTCGACGTATTCAAAGGGGCGGAAGTCATCTGCATCCCCTCGTCGTCATGCGTGTCGATGATCCGCGATCACTTCCCGCGCATGGCCGCCGAAGCCGGCGTGCAGAAAGAAGTTGAAGATCTCCTGCCTCGCGTTTTCGAGTTCACCGAACTTCTGATCGACAAGCTGGGTGTCACCGATGTCGGCGCCACCTTCCCGCACTCCGTTACGCTTCACACTTCATGTCATGCCCTCCGTTCGCTTCATATCGGTGACCGGCCGAAGCGTTTGCTCGAAGCGGTGAAGGGCCTGAACCTCATTGAACTGCCCGACAGCGATCAGTGCTGTGGATTCGGCGGCACCTTCGCCATCAAGAACGCGGACGTATCGGCGGCCATGCTCGGCGACAAGATGCATTGCATTCTCGGAACCGGCGCCGAGGTTTGCACGGGAAGCGATAACTCCTGCCTGATGCATATCGGGGGCGGGATCAGCCGCCAACCCCACGGCCCACGCTGCCTGCACATCGCGGAGATCCTCGCGTCATGAGCATCCGCGTTGGACAATCCGAAACTGCCCCGGCGTTTCCGAAAGCCGCGAAGACGTTGCTGGCCAACACGCAGATGCGCCATAACGTGCGCCGCGCCACCGACATCATCCGTAACAAGCGCGCCCGCGTGGTGGCCGAGATGCCGGATTGGGAAGAACTGCGCAACTCCGCTCAGCAGATCAAACAGCAGGTGCTGCGCAATCTCGACGGCTATCTGGAGCAATTCGAAAAGGCCTGCACCGCTGCCGGCGGCCGTGTCCACTGGGCTCGCGACGCGGACGAGGCTAATCGAATCATCGTCGGAATTATTCAGAGCCATCAGCAGACTGAAGTGATCAAGGTCAAGACCATGACCTCCGATGAGACGCAGCTCAACGTAGCCCTCGAAGCCGCCGGCATCACTCCGTACGAAACCGATCTGGCCGACCTCATCATTCAACTCGGCCACGACAAACTATCGCACATCGTGGTTCCGGCACTGCACAAAAACAAGACCGAAATCCGGCAACTGTTCCTCGAGAAGATGCATCTGAGCGAACTTGGAACGCAGCCGGAGGATCTCACCGCGGCCGCCCGCACGTACCTCCGCGAGCGCTTCCTGCGTGTCAAAGTGGGCTTCAGCGGCGCCAACTTTGCGGTTGCCGAAACCGGTTCGGTCTGCGTTGTGGAATCGGAAGGCAACGGCCGCATGTGTGTCACGCTTCCCGAAGTTCTGATCACTATGCTGGGGATCGAAAAGATCATCCCCACCTTCGACGACCTGGAAGTCTTCCTCCAACTACTGCCGCGTTCCGCCACCGGCGAGCGCATGAACCCCTACAACTCAATATGGACCGGAGTCTCGGAAGGCGATGGCCCGCAAGAGTTCCACGTGGTGCTGCTCGATAACGGCAGGACGAAAATTCTCTCTGACGAAGAGTCGCGCGAAACCCTGCATTGTATCCGCTGCGCCGCCTGCCTGAACGCCTGCCCCGTCTATCGCCAGACCGGCGGACATGCTTACGGCTCTATTTACAGCGGCCCGATCGGAGCAATTCTCACCCCGCAATTGCAATCGATGGAGCACTCGCAGTCCCTGCCCTACGCGTCTTCGCTGTGCGGGGCGTGCTACGAAGTCTGCCCGGTAAAAATCAACATCCCGGAAATTCTGATCCATCTGCGGAGAAAGATCGTCGAGAACGGCGATGGCCCCTGGGGCGAAGGCCCTGCCATGAAAATGGCCGCCTTCGGGCTCGCCGACTCCGCACGCATCGGATTGGGACAAAAGCTTCTGCGGATCGGCCATAAGCCCTTCGAGCACCTCTTCATGGCCTCATGGACCGACAGCCGCAACTTTCCAGAAATACCGGAGGAATCGTTTCGCGAATGGTGGGCCAAACGATGAGTGCGAGAAACGAAATCCTGAAGAACGTGCGCCAGGCGATTGGCGAACCATCGGGCGCGCCGCCGATTACCCGCCATTACATTCAGCAAGCCCCTCTGGACCTCGATCAATTCATCTCTCGTTTGGAAGACTACAACGCGGGCGTGTTTCGATGCCAGACAGCTGCCATCCCCGAGACGATTGCAGCGGCCATGGAACAACGCGGCAAATCCAGTCTTGTTATTCCACTGGCTTTGCCACCCGAATGGCTGCCCCCGGCGACGGACTTTGTTCCAGATCGAAACCTGAGCTACGAGCAACTGGATGCATCCGAAGGTGCACTAACTGCCTGCACCGTCGCAATCGCATTTACTGGAACCATCATCCTCACGCACTCCGACTCCGAGGGCCGCAGGGCACTGACTCTGATTCCCGATTACCATCTCTGCATTGTCCGCGAAAATCAGGTCGTCCAAACCGTGCCCGAAGGAATCCGCAAACTGCGCGACTTCAGGACTCGCCCCATCACCACGATCTCCGGACCCTCGGCCACAGCCGACATCGAGATGACGCGTATCAAAGGAGTGCACGGCCCGCGCACTCTGGATGTAATCCTCGTGAGCGGGCCGCTGGAATTTACTTAGGTGTCGAACTGCTGCCTGCGCCGGTGGTACCGTTGTTGGTCCCAGTCCCGGTCCCGGTCCCGTTCACGCCGGTCCCGCTCGGATTGGAATTGGTCCCATAAGCCCCACTCGGCGAGTTAGCGCCCGGGTTATTGTTGTTGTTAGTCTTGCCTTTGCGGTTACGGCGCGTAGTTCCGTTCTGGCCGGACGTTGTACCCGTGCTCGGATTGTAGGTCCCATTCTGGCCGGTCCCGTTCTGGCCGGATGGATTGGTGCTCTGGCCAGGCTGAGCCGATCCGGTGCCCGGGGTCGTAGTTTGCGCCATCAGTCCAAAACTGGCGAGACTCAGCGCTGCGATCAGTGCGAATTGTTTTCTCATAAGAGGTTCTCCCTGACGTTCATAGAACGTTCGCGG
Organism: Terriglobia bacterium; assembly: GCA_963719785.1. Lineage (GTDB taxonomy): Bacteria > Acidobacteriota > Terriglobia > Bryobacterales > Bryobacteraceae > BOG-234. The sequence continues at coordinate 189,015 of CAVRCX010000002.1, read as the reverse complement.
TTGAGGATGCAACAGCCGGACCTCTGTGAGATTACACCAGAGTGAAGCGTTATGCCGCGGCGCGTGCCGCCAGCAAGCCGGGCTTTCGCAAACGCGCAGATACGCGGTCGCGAATCCATCGATTCGCCGGCATCTCGACCCACTCGAATGAGAAGGCCGAAACCAGAATGACCAGAGCAAAGTAGACCAGCGCGGCCACGCCTGGCAGCAGGTGCAACGGCCCCCGAACCGCCCAGCGCCCGTACCACCAGAGGATTGGGACATGGAGGATATACATCGAGTAGCTCGCCTTGCCCAGGTACTCCGCGGCCTTCGTCGAGAGCATGCGTGCCATGGAGCCGCCGCCCAGCGCCAGGCCGATCAGGGCCACCACGTTCAGCGGCCGCAGTCCCGTGTTGACGTCGCCATAGGTACCGTTCATGACCCAGGGATAGACGATCACCAGAGCCCCCGCGATCAGGGCCGGGAGATAGAGCCAATAGCCGCGCCGCTTCATGCCGGTCTCGATGAGTTCGAAGATCCGCGCCGCCGCGATGCCCGCCGCAAAATCGGAAAGGTGGTGAATCGGCTTCCAGGTCCACGGGACATTGGCATGCGCCAGCAGAACCGGCGTCACGATGGCGACCGCCAGTACGGCCGCAATAGTGAACCGCCCGGCACGGCGCAGCCACACCAACAACAGGGGGAAAAAGAGATAGAAGAAGAACTCACACGATAAGGACCAGGCCGGTGTGTTCCAGCCGACGTTGAGTCCGCCGGTCCAACCCTGCAGGACGAAGCCGTAATTGATCAGCAGTCCGGCCTTCTCGGAGCCAGTACGTCCGGGCCGAATCATCACGTCGAAGATGAATGGCGAAACTACCACCAGACTGAGCAGATAAACCGGATAAATCCGCGCCAGGCGGGCGGCCGCGTACCTTAACAGACCAGGTTTATCCCAGCGGGCGCCTGCGTAGCTGCGAGCCAACACAAAGCCGGAGAGAATGAAAAAGGTTTGCACCGCGAGGTAACCGCCGTGGATGAGGCTCTGCGCGGCCAGTGGTAAGGAAGCAGTCCATCCTTCGAGCATCATGCCTTTACCGGCGATGTGGTGCAGGATCACCCAGATCGCCAGCACGAAGCGCAGGCCGGTGAGGGCGGGAAGATAATCGGTGTTGGCGGACTTCGGCGCCAGAGCCCTGGGGCGGACGTCGGGAAGTTGGACCAGTGAAGTGATGTATTTTATTGTACCGTTTTAGGGGAGGGATTTAATGTCAATCAGCCAGATGCTGCTTCCCGAGTTTGATCGGGAGATGGTGAACACGCGCAAACTATTGAGCTGCGTGCCGGAAGATAAGTTCTCCTGGCAGCCGCATGCCAAATCCATGACGCTGGGCCGGCTGGCGAGCCACATAGCCGAGTTACCCAACTGGGCTGTCGAAACCATCAACCGCGAAACCCTGGAACTGCAGCGCGGAATGAAGCCCTGGCTTGCCACATCCCAGGCTGAGCTGCTCGAAAGGTTCGACCAGAACGTGAACGAAGCCCACGCCGCTATAGCCGGCGCCAGCGATGCGGATCTGGCGGTCGACTGGTCGCTGATCTTCGGCGGCCACAAGGTCATGACCATGCCCCGCGTCGCCGTCCTTAGAAGCGTGGTGATGAACCACCTGATCCACCATCGCGCGCAGCTGGGCGTCTATCTGCGCCTCAACGATGTAGCCATTCCGGGGATGTACGGGCCTTCCGCGGACGAGAGCAATATGTTCGGCTCGGCCGGCGCCTGACCCTTATCGCTGTGGCTGGATCTCCATCAGATTGCCCATCATCTGCTGCTCGTTGGCGGAGTAGCGATTGCGAAATTCCTCGCTGTTCATATGCGCACGGCGGTCTTCGTCGGACATGGGCGCCATGCGCTGGATTTCCTGATTGACCACGGCCTTCCGCTCCTCCGGCATGTTCAGGTACTGCTGAACCGATCGGCGCACCTGATTCTGGCGTTGAGGCGGCAGGCTGTTCAGCAGCTCCTGGCGCGTGAGGACACGATTCTGCTGGGCGGGCGGCATCTTCTCGAATTCCTTGAGATTCTGCTCGATCCTTTGGCGTCTGGCAGGGGGCAGGGTGGAGAGTGCCTTCTCCCGCTCCTCCGGCGTCATCCCGCGCAAACGTTCGATGGCGCGCTCGCCGGGCGCGGGGGCTGCCGGTGCAGGGGCTTCCGATTTAGACGCTTCTTTGTTTTTCTGGGCCTGGGCTTTGGCCTGTGCTCTGGCAGCGGCAGCTGCCTTGGGAGCCGGTTTAGGAGCTGCGGGGGCACGACCCTCTTTTTGGGCGGCGAATGCCGGTTTTAAACCCAGCAGACCCCATACACCGAGAAGAAGTAGAAGTGCGGCATGACGGCGCGTCATCGTCAATTACATTGTCTTTGAATTCTTAGCTTCCGGATGCGAAGCGGAATCCAGTTGCCGCAGCAATTGTATATCGTCCAGCGCTTTTTCCGCCTGATCGACTTCGGTGATGGAAACACCGGAGGCGCCGGCGACATTGGTCGTCGTGGGAGCGTTAGCGTGGTCGAGGACAAAACCGGCGGCGATCACGCACACTGCAGCCGCCAGCGGCAACGCGGGCTTCCACGCCCCGAAACGGAAACCGTCGATCAGCCGCCTGTACCAGGGCTCGGCCGCAATGGCGTCGATGCGCTGCCAAAGCGTGCGGTTAAAGCTCAGGCTGACGGGTTCGGGCTCCCAGGCGTCCAACGCATTCCACAGCACAGCCTGTTCCGTGCGGAAGGCAGCGCAGCGGGCACAACTCTCCATATGCCGCTCCAGCAGAGCAGCCGTCGCCGAATCCAGGCGTCCCGCCGTGTAATCCAGCAACAGATCGGTTTGTTCAAATAACAACGGGCAATTCATCGCGGGCCTCCCGTGACCATATACGCAAGCCTCGCTCGCAGCGTCTCGTAGGCGCGGAACAGCAGGCTCTTCACCGCCGATTCCGAGATCTCCAAAACGCCCGCGATTTGAGAATACTCCATTTCCTCGTACTTATGCATCAGGACCGCGGCACGCTGTTTCTCCGGCAGGGTGGCAATAGCGTCCCTCACTTCCTGCAATCGCGCCTGATACACCATTCTCTGCTCCACAGAGAGCTTCCGATCAGGCAATTCGCGGGCCGGCATCCCGCTGCTCCGATCCTCATCCAGCCGCTCCTGCGACCGTTCATGCTTCGCATCCCGCAGCCAGTTCAGCGCCAGATGGGTGGCGATGCGGAACATCCACGTGGTAAATCTGGCCGTCGGCTCGTAACTCGCCCGCGACCGATAAATCCGCAGGAACACCTCCTGCGCTAACTCTTCCGACACCGGCTGCTCCTGCACCATGCGATAGAGGAAATGAACCAGCGAGTTCCGGTGCTTATCAAGGAGAACACGGAAGCTATCCTCATCCCCGTCCCTCACACGGAGCATTAAATCGGCGTCCGGATCGGGTACCGCTGAGGTTCCTATAACTGTGTTAACCCGCGGCCACATGGATAGTTTCGGATCGGATGGCGGATTCCCGTACCCTTATTCCCGCTCACTCGGTAGTTCCCGTTCGCTGCGTAGGGTCCGGCCCATCAGACGCCGGATGGCTTCGACGGGCGACCGCCCCAAGTTTAACACCGCGTGCATCTCTTGTGCGATTGGTAACTCAACTCCATGACGCTCAGCGAGTTGCAGCGCTATCGAGGTAGTTTTTACCCCCTCGGCCACCATGGGGGTAGCTGCGAGAATCTGGCCAAGCTGAAGACCCGTCGCCAGTTGCAGGCCTACCTGCCGGTTGCGGCTCAGGTCGCCGGTGCAGGTGAGTACCAGGTCTCCCAAACCTGCCAGCCCGGCCAGCGTCTCCGGTTTGGCGCCCACCGCCACGGCCAGGCGCGTCAGTTCGGCTAAGCCCCGGGTGATCAGAGCGGCGACGGCATTGTGCCCCAGGCGGAGACCGTCGCAGATACCGGCGCCGATGGCGATCACATTCTTAAGGGCGCCGCCGATCTCGACCCCTGCGGGATCGTCGCTGGCGTAGACGCGAAAGGTCGGGCCGGAGAAGCGAATCTGCACCTCTGCGACTAACTCCTCGTCGTCCGAGGCCGCCACCAGCGCGGTGGGACTCCCCGAGGCCACTTCACGCGCGAAGGTCGGGCCGGAGAGTACGGCAATTCTGTAATCCGGGCCGGTAATGTCGCGAATCACCTCGGACACTCGTGATAAAGAACCCGCTTCGAGGCCTTTTGTAGCGCTGACGAGGCGCATTTCCGGAGTGAGAAACGGCGCCATCCGGGTGTAAAGCGGCCGGACCACGTGGGACGGCATGACGCTCAGCACCAGGGACGCTCCGTCGAGGGCCGCTTCGAGTGCGGTACCGGGCGTAACGTTAGGAGGAAGCGTAATGCCCGGCAGGAAGACTTCATTGACGCGGGCGGATTTCATTTGTTCGGCGATTTCGGGTTCATGGACCCAGAGCCGGACTTCTTCGAAGCGCTGCGCCAGGACACACGCCAGCGCCGTGCCCCAACTGCCTCCGCCGATGATTGCCAGGTTTTTCAAGTTAATTGGTGGGGCAGGTTGCTAACCTGCGGCCGATTGGCAATCGGACTCCCCGGGTGGGCCTCATGATTCGGTCCGTTTGAAGCGGAACACGCGCTCGTTACCCGCGCGGATGCGCTCGATGTTATCCCGATGCCGCCAGACTATCAGCACCGCCGCACCGACCGCAGCGAACAGGACCGGCCAATCCGGATGCAGGATCATCCAGCAGGCGATGGGGAACAGCCCGGCGGCTATTACGCTGCCGAAAGAAAGATGGCGCGTCCATGCCACTACCCCCACAAAGAGCAGGAGCACGGCCAGCAGCGGGAGGGGCGTCAGGTACGCGAAAGCGCCTATGAAACTCGCCACTGACTTCCCCCCTTTAAACTTCAGCCAAACCGGGAAAGCATGGCCGAGGAGCACCGCGAGGGCCGCGAGGCTCATCCAGAGTGTGCTGCCGCCGCTCAGTTTATCGGCCAGCCATACGGCGAAAAACCCCTTGGCGGCATCGAGGAGCAGCGTCAGGACGCCGGGCAGCGGTCCCGCCGTGCGCAGGACGTTGGTAGCTCCGATGTTCCCCGAGCCAGCCTCCCGTATGTCGGCGCCGGTCATCAGCCGAACGATGATCAGGCCGGACGGGATGCCTCCGATCAGCCAGGCGATAACCACACCCAGAGGAGCCATTACGTGGATCTCCCGAGCGGCCACGCAGCCAACTTTGTATAGACGGAACCGCCGCCGGACGACTCGCTGAGGAACAGGGCGAAGCTCTCCGCCACAAACGATCCGAAGTTGCAATTGGTCATGGATGCGATGTGTTCAACGAGCTTACGAACCGATTCCCGGCTCTGGTCCTTCCCGATCCGGGCCAGCGTCACGTGGGGCGTATAAGGCCTGGCTTCACGCGGACAGCCGAGCGGTTCGAGGGCATCGTCGATTTTCTTAGCCAGTTCCGCCAGTCCCGGACCTGAGTTTACACCCGCCAGCAGTACCCGCGGGCGATGCGAGTCGGGGAAAAAGCCTGCATGCGAAATCGTAATCTCAAGATTACCCGGCGGGTCGATGGCCGCGAGCGCGGTCTTCAGCTCCGCCAGGCGGTTCTCCGGCCATGTGCCGATGAATTTAGTGGTGATATGCAGGTTTTCGGGCGCGGTCCAACGGAGATTCGCAGCGGTGCGCAGCGGTGCGAGCATCCGCTGTAGATTCTGCGTCACTTCATCGTTAAGGGAAATTCCGGTAAACAGCCGCATGAAGGGCGAACCATATTTTACAAACCTGACGAGATTTTACAAACCTCATGTGCCTTCGTTTATTCTGTGATCGAATGCCCCGCGTGCGCATTATTCACTGGAAGCCTGAGGAGGCCGCTCCGCTGGTCCAGGCTTGTCGACAGGGCGGCATGGAGGCGGAGTACGACACCGGGGACGTTTCCGGAGCCGCGGTCGGCCGGGCACTGCGGCAAAATCCGCCTGACGTTGTTGTCATCGATCTCTCGCGTCTGCCCAGCCACGGGCGTGAGATTGCCGTCTGGATGCGCAGCGTGAAAGCTACACGCCATATTCCGATCGTATTTGTAAACGGTGAAGCGGAGAAGGTCGAGAAGGTTCGCGAAATTCTTCCCGACGCGGCTTTCACCACTACCGCGCGCGTGCGCAGCGCCGTGGCCGCCGCCTGCCGAAAGCGTGTTCAGGACCCGGTGCAGCCCCCGACCATGATGGAACGCTTCAAAACCCGAACGGCCGCGGAAAAGCTGGGGATTAAAGAGGGCTCCGCAGCCGCCGTCATCGATCCGCCGCGCGATTATGGAACGGTGATTGGAGAACTGCCGAAGAAGGCCGCCTTACTGGAGGATCCCGACGCCGTACAGAGCGTGACGCTGTGGTTTGTACACGATCCCGCGGGGCTCAATGCCGGTTTGCGGAAGATGCGCGCTCTGGCCGACAAAACCAAACTCTGGATTCTGTGGCGCAAGGGATCGGACAACGGGATCACGCAGAATGGCGTCCGTCAGGCGGGCATCGATGTGGGCCTGGTGGATTACAAGATCTGTTCCGTCGATGGGCGCTGGAGCGGCATTCTCTTTGCGCGGAAAAAATGACCGGACCAATTCTGCACCGGAACTTCTATCAGCGGGCAGCCGTCGATGTTGCACGGGATCTGCTGGGGACGATCCTGGTGCATGGCGAGACCGCCGGCATGATCGTCGAGACGGAGGCCTATCTGGGGGGCGACGATCTCGCCTCGCATTCGGCGGCCGGAATTACCGATCGCACCCGGGTTATCTTTGGACCGCCTGGCCATGCCTATGTTTACCTTTCGTATGGCATCCATGAATGCCTGAATATCGTTGCCGAGCCCGAGGGCGTGCCCGGTTGCGTGCTGATTCGTGCGCTCGAACCCTTGATGGGGCTCGACATTATGCGTTCGCGCCGTCCGGGCGCGCGAACCGATCGGGATTTGACGTCCGGGCCAGGCAAACTGACGCGCGCCCTGGCTATCACCCGCGCAGATAACGGAGCCGATCTGACTCGGGGGGATTTGACAGTGCACGCCCCGTTACACAAACAAACCGCCGACATCGCGATAACACCTCGCATCGGAATTACCAAATGCGCTGACTGGCCGCTTCGTTTCGTGTTGAAAGGCACCCCATTCGTCAGCCGCCCGGTTTAGGACTGCCGAACAAATATCCCTGCATATAACGGACCCCCAGCAACCACAGGTTTTCCATCGTGCGCTTCCTGTCAACCCCCTTGGCGATCACGGCGGCTCCAGTGCGATCGCCGATTTCCACCAGCTTACGGACAGTTGCGGCGTGCACCGGGCGTTCTATCGACCGGACCAGGTTTTTATCGAGCTTGATGTAGTCGGGTCGCAGGTCGCAGACCGTTCGGAGAGACTCGGCGCGAGTCCCCGCATCGTCCACGGAAAATCCGAAGCCGCAGTTGCGCATTAAATCGCGTATCTCTTCCGAACGATCCGGATCGCTTGCCAGATCGGACTCCGCGGCTCCGAAAACGATTTCGCGCGGGAGCATGCCGGTCGGACAAAATTCCGGGATACGGATCGACGCTGGTGCGAAGTCAATGAACCACGGCCCGCGGCCCGGCTGCAAGGCTGCGGCCGAGAGTGCCACCCGACGCGCATACTCATCGAACATGAGGTGCTTATGAATCCGGGAAGCTTCGAGGATCTCGGCATCGCCGTAGAGCCGGCCGTCGAACAGCCGGAGCGAGCAGTTGTTCCCGAGCACGTGTGGCTCCCCGCCACTCGTGTCTACGATGGGTTGAAACCAGGTTTCAAAGAGATCTTCACGCAGCGCTCTTCCAAACCACGTTGTTGCGGAATCCGACCCCACTTCCAGACAGGACATGCTGATGAATAGATCGGCCGTAAGCGGGAAAATCTTTAGATTCCAATATGTTCCAAATCGGCATGGGACACTGGAATTCACGAATGAATCGAAAAATCTACTATTGGAAGCTGCGTACCACCGAATTGCAGCTGGGCGAACGGACGCTCATTATGGGCGTTCTAAACATCACGCCCGACTCGTTTTCGGATGGCGGCCGCTTCACCGATCCCGATCGTGCCTACGCGCGGGCCATCGCGATGGAGGAAGAGGGAGCCGACATCATCGATCTGGGCGCTGAGTCGACGCGTCCCGATTCGAAACGTATTACTGCCGATGAAGAATGGCAGCGGCTGGTGCCTGTGCTGAAGCGCCTGCGGGGCAAGCTAAGCGTGCCGCTTTCGCTTGATACCTACAAATCGGAGATTGCGGAGCGCGCGCTTGAATACGGGGTCGAGATCGTCAACGATCCGAGCGGCCTGACGTTCGATGCCGAACTGGCTAAGGTGGCGGCGCATGGAAATGCGGGTCTGATCCTGAATCACATGCGGGGATTGCCCGAAACCTGGGCGAAGTTGGGGCCCATGCCGGACGCGATGAGCACCATCTGTAAGGATCTGGAGGCGACGATCAGCCGCGCCCGTCACGCCGGGGTGGAGAAGAACCGCATCGTGGTCGACCCTGGGCTCGGATTCGGCAAACGCAAGGAGCAGAATTCGGAGATTCTGGCGCATCTGGGGCAACTCGCCGCACTCGATTATCCGGTGCTGGTGGGGCCGTCGCGGAAGTCTTTCCTAAACCATGGCGTGGAGGGCGATTCGGCGGCTGCGATGATTCACGCAACCGGGGCGGCTGTGGCAGTGGCGATCCTCAATGGCGCGCATATTGTGCGTGTGCACGATGTGAAGGAAATGCGCACCGTGGCGCAGGTGGCGGACGAAATCGTGCGGGCGGGAATCGTGATTGTGAAGCCCGCGGAAGAGGATGTGCAACGGCCTGTGGCGCGCCCGCGGTCGCAGGGACCGAGGTTCCTGGGCGAAGAGCGGGCAATTCCGACCCGGCCCCCTCTCTCGAAGCCCGAGCCGATTAAGCCGGAGTTTAAAAAGAAGGAGCCGCCGATCGTCGAGCCGGTGAAAATTGTGGAGCCGGCGAAGGAAGCCCTGCGGCCGGCAGCCGCACCGGTGCGCCGACCTCCCCAGGACAAGCCTTCAAAGGGATGGACCCCGAAGCCGCCGACGCGCGCAGTTTCGCAAGATCGTCCGCCACGCCCGTATGTGAAGGATCGGCCGGCGCGTGGTCCATCCGAAGGCAAACCACCGTACCGGGGAGCGTCAGATCGGCCTCCGCGCAGAGATTCCAGAGATTCCGGGGATCGCCCGTCGCGCGGACCGTCCCAGGGCAAACCACCGTATCGGGGTTCGTCCCAGGGGCGTCCGCCCCGAAGTGATTCAGCCCGGCCGCCCCGCGGAGATTCGCCGCGACCACCTTACCGTGGACGAGACGATCGCCCTTATCGCCCTCCGTCGTCCGACAGGCCTCCGAGCGCACCGCGCGGAGATCGTCCGAATCGCCCCACGCGACCACCGCAGGATAAACCATCGCAGGGTAAGCCGCCACAGGGCGGTCCGCCCCGTCGGCCGTTCCGGAAGCGGCCATAGTGAAGTTCTCTCGTTGTTTCGCAGGTCAAAGAAGTGTCGCAGGAGATCGGGAGGCCAGTCCCGCTATTTGATTTTCGGCATCAGTCGCCGAAGGTCGTCCGCGCAAGCAGCTGCTCCTGAAGCTGTTCTGTTTCCGCTGGGTCTGTCGATTGCAGGAGACGGTCCCCGAGTTCAAGGAACGCCGCCTTTCGCTGTTCGTAGGAAGCGGTAGCGTCTTTGAGGTGATCGGCTATGGCGCGATCGCGGCTGACGTGCCGAGCTAAAGCGATTGCGTCGATCTTCTCGGCGAAGACAACGTTCCGCGCGTCACGGCTCACGAAACAGAGCGCGAAACCCCTCTTGCTCGAAATGGCGGTCGTTGGTGAGTGCATCTGTGATGCCGAGGCCGCGCATCGTGTGCATCGAAATGCAATCGGTCAGACTGTAGCGCTTGTCGGGGCGCACTCGATACAGATCCAGCCCACGAACAAAAGATTTCCGGCTTTGGGGAACCACAGCAACGGCGGGATTCCCGATGAGCTCGGCAACATTGCTTCCGGCCCGGGCGCGGACGGTGGGACGGGCACCGGCAAAAAAAGCCAGATACTCAGTCAGCACCTCATCGGTCGTTACAATTCTTTCGGGACTCAGGGCACGGCTGAGTTCGAGGGCGCGATGATGCGCCGAATCGTCTTCATTGGTCAGTGCGGCCCAATAAAACGTATCGGCAAAGACAGCTTTCACGGATCTCTTTTCGGCCAGCCATAGATGTATTGGTCGATCTGACTCGCTCCGTCTTTCGGCAGCAGAGCCATGTCCTCAGCCGGAACGTCCTTCATGCTCTCCGTAATGACGTCCCAGACAGGCCTCGCATCGCGCTCTCCCCCCTGCCGAGCCGGCGCCGCTAAGGTCTGCTCCGCAAGGAAGCGATCAAGAGCCTCGCGAACCAGAGCGTCGGCAGTTAGTCCCTTAGCTCGCGCCGCGGCAAGAAATTGGGCTTCCTCCTGAGGCAGAAGCGGCAACGTGATGGTCATAGAAAGGCCTCCCTGCCTCTTAATCCCCGCTGGAGATATTGAGCAGAACTTCCTCCGCCTGCGCGGCCGTGAAGCTTTCCACCTTGGCCGAGTGGTTCATGGAACAGAATTTCGGTCCGCACATGGAGCAGAACGCCGCTTCCTTGAAGCCTTCTTCCGGCAGCGTTTCATCGTGCATGCTGCGGGCGGTTTCGGGATCGAGCGAAAGTTCGAACTGTTTGTTCCAGTCGAAGTTGTAGCGGGCGCGCGATAAGGCATCGTCGCGATCGCGTGCACCGGGGCGATGGCGGGCGAGGTCCGCCGCATGGGCCGCGATCTTGTACGCGATGATGCCCTGCTTCACGTCCTCGCGATTGGGCAGGCCCAGATGTTCCTTCGGCGTCACATAGCAAAGCATCGACGCGCCGTGCCAGCCGATCATGGCCGCTCCGATGGCCGATGTGATGTGGTCGTAGCCCGGCGCGATATCGGTCACAAGCGGCCCCAGCGTGTAGAACGGCGCTTCGTGACAGAGATCGCGTTCCTTCACGACCTGCATTTCAATCTGATCGAGAGGGATGTGCCCCGGACCTTCGATCATCACCTGGACGTCGTACTCCCAGGCTTTCTTCGTCAATTCGCCCAGCGTTTTGAGTTCAGCGAACTGGGCAGCGTCGCTCGCGTCCGCAATGCAGCCGGGACGCAGACCGTCGCCGAGTGAGAAGCTCACATCGTACTTCTGGAAGATTTTGCAGATTTCGTCGAAGTGCTCGTACAGCAGATTCTGCCGGTGGTTCTTCACCATCCACTCGGCAAGGATCGCCCCGCCGCGGCTGACGATTCCCGTGATGCGCTTCGAGGTGAGCGGCACATATTGAACGAGGACGCCCGCATGGATGGTCATATAATCCACGCCCTGCTGCGCCTGCTCCTCGATCACTTCGAGCATCACATTGATGTTCAGGTCCTCCACGCGGCGCACGCGGGAGAGCGCTTCGTAAATGGGCACCGTACCGATGGGCACCGGCGAGTGCGCGATGATCGCCTTCCGAATTTCGGGAATGTCGCCGCCGGTCGAAAGATCCATCACGGTATCGGCGCCGAACTTCACCGCGTACTCGAGCTTATCGAGCTCGTCGGTGATGTTGGAAGTTGTGGCCGAGTTGCCGATGTTGGCGTTGATCTTGCAACTCGAAGCGATGCCGATGGCCATGGGCTCGAGGTTCGAATGGTTGATGTTGGCGGGAATAATCATGCGCCCGCGCGCCACTTCGTCGCGAACCAGTTCGGGCGAAATGCGCTCGCGGCGCGCCACATACTCCATCTCTTCGGTAACCAGACCCTTGCGGGCATAGTGCATCTGGGTCCGCACGGTGTCGGACCAACGTTTTTCAACCCACTGGCTGCGCATCATGATCCAGTGTATGCCAGAGTGTCGGCATACGGCAAAACTGGAGGCTATACTCAAGGCTTGCGGCGGATTCTGTGGCTTTTCATCCTCGTTTGGCAGCTGGGCGCCACGGTGTCACCCGAATTTGCGGGGCGGCGGGAGAAATTGCAAAAGTCCATCCCGGACGGTGTGCTGGTTCTCTTTGGAAATAAAGAGAGCGACGATCTTCATTACAGCTTTTTCCAGGAGACCAATTTCCTCTATCTGACTGGATGGGAAGAGCCTGGCGCCATCCTCGTCCTCACGCCTGAGCCTGAGAGGAATGCTCCGGGACTGGTGGAACGCGCTCGTGCGCCGCGCGAGATTCTGTTTCTTCCGCAGCGCGTCATGAGCCAGGAGAAGTGGACGGGACGCAAGTTGGGGCCGGACGATTCGAATGTATCGAACAGCACAGGATTCACCACTGTCATGCCGGCGGAGCGCTTCGAATCCGAGTTGAAGACTCTGCTCGATATCTATCCAAACATCTATGCGCTCGTTGGCGACCCCTCCGTGGCAGCCGTCGAGAAGATCGCTCCCATGCGCACGGTAATCGATGCCCGCCCCACGATCGCCGCGCTGCGCATGGAGAAATCGACTGAGGAGATTGCCGCCATCGAAAAGGCCACGGCGGCTTCGGTCGACGCTCACCGTGCAGCCTGGAATATGCTCCGGCCAGGCGAATACGAATACGAGATCGCCGCCGTAATGGTGGGGACGTACCTTATGGATGGGTGTCGGCGCAGCGCGTACGCGCCGATTGTCGGCTCCGGCCCCAACTCGACTACATTGCATTATTCACGGAACTCGCGGCGCATGGATGCCGGCGAAGTAGTGGTGATGGACGTGGCGGCCGAGTGCGCTAACTATGCGAGCGACATCACGCGAACGCTGCCGGTCAACGGCAAGTTCACCCCGCGCCAACGCGAGATCTACGACGTAGTGCTGGGTGCGCAGAGGGCCGCCATCGCCGCCATCAAACCTGGAGTTACCATCAACCGGAACTCGTCCGGCAGCATCTATAAGATCGCTTACGACTACATCAACACGCACGGCAAAGATCTGCATGGCGATGCGCTGGGCAAGTATTTCACCCACGGCGTGTCGCACCATGTCGGTCTGGATGTGCATGACGCTTCGGACACCGCGGCGCCGTTAAAAGCGGGGATGGTGATCACGGTTGAGCCGGGTGTTTACATTCCAGAGGAGAATATCGGGATTCGGATCGAGGACATCGTACTGGTCACGGAGACGGGCGCAAGGGTGCTGAGTGCCGCGCTGCCCACCGGTCCCGATGAGATTGAACGTGCGCTGGCGCAGCGGAAATAGCGCGTACCTGATACTCGCGTTGCTGATGCCGGCCTGCGCGGCTATAGGACTGGTATTGGCGTGGACCTCTCTGGGCCTCGAGTTCGACAACTACGCTTACGATTTTCTCTTTCGCTCGGAACCCGCGGCGCCCTGGCAGCCGAGCTCCATCATCCTCGCGATCGACGAGCGGACGCTGGCGAAATACGGCTTTCCAGCAGGCATACGGAGCGCATTGGCGGATGGTCTGAATCTCATTCAGGCTGCGCGCCCCGCCGTGGTCGCGGTGGATACCATTCTGTCGGATCCGGGAGACGAGGGCCCGAGCGCGAAGCTGGAAGAAGCCTTCGCACACACTCATAATTTGGTTCTTTCGGCGGACCTGCTGCCCGATGGCAGTGGCTGGGAGGAGCCGATACCGCGCTTCCGAAAGTATGCCGTGGAGGTGGGCCAGGTGCATGCGGCGCTCGACACCTACGACGCCATCAGCCGCGAATTGCCTCTCGAAAAAATTGCGGGGCGCAGGCGGTTGTGGGCGCTGTCGCTGGCGGCATATCGAACGGCCCATGGCGCGGAGATTATGGAATCGCCGGACGATTTGACGGTGGCCAGCGTGCGCATTCCGTCGAGCATTCGGGATGAAGCCCACCAGCGTCGCGACAGATTGTTGGGCGACGAGCGGCTGATGCGCATTCGGTTCGCGCCTAAGGGCTTGATTCCATCCATCTCCGTAGCCGAGCTGGATCGCGACCCTGCGCTCGCCGCGAAGTTTGCCGGTAAGGTGGTTTTCGCCGGTGTGACCGCGCAGAACACAGTGCGGGACCGCTGGATGACGCCAGCGTCGAGCACCGCTATGGCGGGCGTGGAGATTCATGCCAACGCCTTCGAAACCATCGCGCGGCATATGTTTCTGGTCGATGCATCGCCGGTGGCGGTACTGGCATTCTGTCTGGCGCTGGTGAGCGGCGCGGGACTCATTTACGTATTCCTGCCGGGACGCGCGGCAAATGTGGCGGCCCTGCTTCTGATAGCCGCTTCCCAGGCCGTTCCCGCTATCGCGTTCGCGCGATCGGTGGTGTGGCCATGGCTCCCCGGCACTTTATCCGCAGGGCTCGCTTTGGCCACTGCGGCGAGTTGGCGGCATCTTCTCGTCCGGCGCGCCCTGGTGCGGGCCGGCGAAGAGAAGAATCGCTATCAGCACGCGATGCAGTTCGTCACCCATGAAATGCGCACGCCATTGACCGCCATTCAGGGTTCGAGTGAGATGATCAGCCGTTACGGCGCCATGCCGGAAGCCAAACGGAAGCAGATGGCGGAGCTGATCAATTCCGAATCGAAGCGCCTGGCGCGAATGATCGAAACGTTTCTGAGCGTGGAGCGTCTGTCGGCGGGAGAGATGGAGATGAAGCAGGAGCGTTTTCCGCTGGCCGCTTTGGTGGAGCGCTGCACGGAGCGCGCCCGGCCGTTCGCCGATCGTAAGCAGATTGAAATCGAAATCAGCGCTTTGCCGCCGGACGATCTGACGGGCGACCGCGAACTGATGGAGTACGCGGTTTACAATTTACTGACGAATGCCGTGAAATATTCCCCGTCCAATACGCGCGTCAAAGTTTTCGGCGAAGATGACAGAGGGGACCGCGTGCGCCTGTCCATTGAAGACCAGGGCATCGGCATGGATAAAAAAGAAGTGAGCCGGATTTTTGAGAAATTCTACCGCACGAGACGCGCCGAACAATCGGGCGAAGCGGGGACGGGCATTGGACTTTCTATCGTGGAGCAGATTGTGACACAGCACGGCGGGGCGATCCATGTGGAATCGGAACCGGGCAAAGGCTCGCGATTCACGCTGGTTCTCAAACGAGCGTTATGAGCGAACAGATTCTGGTGGTGGAAGACGATCCGAGCGTGCGGACGACCATCGTGACCTTCCTTGAGTTCGAAGGTTTTCAGGTGGAGGCGGTTTCGAACACGCGCGATGCCATCGAGCGGCTCTCGAAGCAGAGCTATCCGCTGGTCGTCTCCGACATCTACATTGACGACCGCACGGGCATCGACGTCCTGATGGCGGCGAGGAAACAGGATCCAAATTGTTCGGTAATCCTGATGACGGCGCGCGGCACCATGGAAACCGTGATGGCGGCCACGCGCAACGGTGCTTTCGATTACCTCGCCAAGCCGTTTGAACTCGATACGCTGCTGCAGGCGGTGAAGCGCGCCATCGATGCGCGCGAGCCGGGCGACGACGACGTGGAGCAGGAGGAACTGCCGGAGAGCGAGATGATCGGCAGTTCCGCGCGCATGATCGAGATTTACAAGACGGTTTCGAAGGTGGCGCCGACCGATGCCACGGTGGTGATTGAAGGCGAAACGGGCACTGGCAAGGAACTGATCGCGCGCATGATCCACCGCTTCAGTTTGCGCGCCGTTCACCCATTCGTGCCGGTGGATTGCACCGCCATTCCAGCCGCGCTGCTCGAGAGCGAGTTGTTCGGCGCCATGAAGGGCGCGTTTACGGGAGCGGACCGGGATCGCGTCGGCGTGTTCGAATCGGCTAACCGGGGCACGGTGTTTCTGGATGAGATTGGCGATATCGACCCGGCATTTCAGGTGAAGCTGCTGCGCTTTCTGCAGGAGCGCGAGATACGCCCGGTGGGATCGTCGCGCGAGAAGAAGGTGGATGTGCGGGTGGTGGTCGCCACTAATAAAGATCTGCAGAAGATGGTGGACGAAGGGAAATTCCGCCAGGATCTGTGGTTCCGCCTGAATGTGGTGCGTCTGGAATTGCCTCCGCTTCGGGAGCGTCGCAACGACGTTCCGCTGCTGGCGCATTTTTTCGTGGGCAAGTACAACGCACGTTATAACCGAGAGGTGAAGCTGACGGAATCGGGCCTGAAGGCGCTTAAAGAATTCACCTGGCCGGGGAATGTGCGGCAGTTGCAGCATCTGATCGAGAGGCTGACTATTCTCGCGCCCAACGACCGCATCGATGCTGAATCGGTGCAGGATGCGATCTCGGCGATGGAGCCGAAGGATGGGGGCGGCGAGACGCTGGCGGAGACGGAGGCCGATCAGATCCGCCGAGTGCTGGCGGCCACAGGCGGGAACAAGAGCCGCGCGGCCGCGATCCTGGGCATTGAGCGGAAAACCCTGTACCGCAAGCTGGAGCGCATGAAGATTTAGCAAGCTACGGAGTGGTTGTGGCGCAAGCACTCTCCGTGCGGCTTTGCCTGCAGCAGTGCCGAGACTTTCCAGAAACTTGTTTCGGTGGCCGGTGAGGCAGATTTGCCCTACCGGCCGCCGAGGTCAGCGGTGATAACGTTCTCGACGCATGCTAATCGATGCTGCAGGACGGCGGCGTGACTCGCCGAAGCTGCTCAGCCATCTCTCGTTCGTTCGCCAACCCGAAGATCCGCGAGACGAGTGAGCGTTGGCTCGAAAGAACGTCGAACGCCTGGCGAGCCAACGGGAGCAGCGCCGGAGCCGGCAACCGCAACGCCCAGCGCCGGTAGTCGCGCAGGGCCCACAGGCACATGATCCAGGCGTGGTTTCCCACATAGACGCCGCCCCGGTCGTTCACCACTACCAGTTCGTCGTCTCCCACCAACTGGGTCAGCCCAGGGAACAATTTCAAGGCTTGCGGTGAACCGGCTGGAATCAGAAACAGCGGAACATACACCGGTTGCCGCTGCAGCCACTCCTTCACGTGCGTGCAAAGACCGCAAGCGGGGTCGTACAAGACATTCAAATGTCGCATGGAGGTCAGACGCCCAGTTGCATGTCCGGAGGAAATGGAGGGGCGGCGCTCTCCTGCGAGCGCTTTCGCATGCGCGAAAACACATAGAGATTGAAGAAGCGCATCAGGCCCAGCACCAGCAGGACCAGGCCCACCTTGTCGCTCACCAGTTCGATTGCCTGACGCGAATTTTCCAATGCCGCACTGGTGCGCAGCGCAAGCGTGACGTAGCCGAAATTGATCAGATAGAATCCCACCACCAGCAGGTGATTCACCGAATCCGCCAGCGCGGCGTTGCCGTGAAAGGCATCCACCAGGAAGATCCTGCCGTTGCGATGAAGCGTGCGCGCCACCCAAACGGTGACCGCGAGACTGATGGCAAGGTATGCGGCGAAGCTTCTCGCCTGTCAAGATAATTATGAACGCGTTCAAAATTCGGTAACCGCCTCTCGCGCCGGCA
The DNA here is from genome assembly GCA_963719785.1 of Terriglobia bacterium. Lineage (GTDB taxonomy): Bacteria > Acidobacteriota > Terriglobia > Bryobacterales > Bryobacteraceae > BOG-234. The sequence continues at coordinate 171,543 of CAVRCX010000002.1, read as the reverse complement.
ACGCCTGCACATCCTGCTAAAATCCGTTTGAATGCAACGCTTTCACATCGGCGCGGTCACCGACGAGTTTTCCTCCGACATCACGATCGCCGCCGCCGCCATGCGCGAACTGGGCATGAAGGGCGCCGAACTGCGTGTGGTCGGGGACAAGAATGTCATGGATCTGACCGATGCCGAACTCCGCACCGCGCTCGACGTGCTGCGCGGTAATGGCCTCGAAGTGATTTCCATTGCCTCGCCGCTCTTGAAATGTTCACTGCCCGACGCACCGGAAATCGATGCGCGATTCCAGCAGGACATATTCAATTCGAAACACACTTATGAAGATCAGCCGCGCCTGGCCGAGCGCGCCTTCGAGATCGCAAAGCTCACCGGCGCGAAGATCGTGCGCGTGTTTTCCTACTGGCGAGTGGTCAAGCCGGAACTGGTCTTCGAGCGCGTCGTCGATGCATTGCAGGATCTATCGGACAAAGCGGGAAAGCACGGATTGATCGTCGGCCTCGAAAACGAACACGCCTGCAATATCTCCACCGCTCAGGATACGGCCCGCGTGCTCGCCGCCGTGGATCACGAGAATCTGCAGGTCGTGTGGGATCCCGCCAACGCGTATGCTTCGGCAGAGAAGCCTTTTCCCACGGGTTACCGGCTGCTCGACGTCACGCGCATCGGGCACGTACACGTGAAGGACTGCACCATGCATGGCCATCAGCCGGTCTGGTGCGAGCTGGGTAAGGGCGACATCGATTGGGAAGGGCAGATGGACGCGCTGGCAGAGGATGGGTATAAGGGCCTCATCCATTTGGAGACGCACTGGGCGGGGCCGCATGGCGACAAGCTCGAAGGCAGCAAAATCTGCGGACGCGATCTGCGCAGGCTGGTGGAAGCGACGGCGCTCTGACGGCGCGTAAAATAGAAGTTTCCTTATGATCTCCCGCGCTGAAGCCATCGATATGTTCCAGTCCGACGATCTGATCGGCATTGGAATGGATGCCGACCAGATCCGCCGCAAGCATCATCCCGAAGGCGTCGTCTCCTACATCATCGACCGCAACATCAACTACACCAACTTCTGCACCGAGTATTGCAGTTTCTGCGCGTTCTACCGGCCCATGGGTCACAAGGAAGGGTACGTCCTGCCGCGCGAGGCGATCTTCGACAAGATCCAGGAGACCATCGACCTCGGCGGGACGGGCATTCTGTTCCAGGGGGGTCTGCATCCCGACCTCAAAATCGAATGGTACGAAGACCTGCTGCGCGCCATCAAAGCGAAGTTCAACATCTGGTGCCATTGCTTCTCGGCGCCGGAGATTACGAATATCGCGGAAGTGAGCGGGCTCTCGTTGCGGGATACCATCGCCCGGCTCCGCGATGCCGGCCTCGATTCGATTCCCGGAGGCGGCGCGGAGATTCTGGACGACGCCGTGCGCCATCGCATCAGCCGGCTGAAGTGCGGCACGGACGAATGGATCGACGTGCATCGCACGGCCCATGCGCTCGGCATGCGCACCACCGCAACCATGATGTTCGGCTGCGGCGAATCGATCGAGCAGCGCATGAATCACTTCGATATCGTGCGGCAGATTCAGGAAGACACGGGCGGTTTCACGGCCTTTATCCCGTGGTCGTTCCAGCGCGAACTTACCTCGCTCGGCCGCTTCATCAAGGAAGAGGCTACGGCGGTGGAGTATCTGAAGACGTTGGCGATTTCGCGCATTTATCTGGAGAACATCGTCAACATTCAGAGCTCCTGGGTGACGCCGGGATTGAAGACGTGCCAGATCGGACTGCGCTTCGGCGGCAACGATGTGGGCAGCATCATGATCGAGGAAAACGTGGTCTCGGCGGCCGGCACGCATCATCAGGCCACGGAGGAAGAACTGCGGCGCATGATTCGCGATGCGGGCTTCGTTCCGAAGCAGCGAGACACGCTCTATCGGACGTATTTTTTAAATTAAGACCGACTCCCTTACGGTCGCGGCTCGGAAGGATCCGGCTCACACCCGGGCTACGGGGTAGTTGAGCGATTCCATCAGCCAGGCGCCATTCTCGCGTACTGCACCACGCAAAGTCTCGACCAATTGTTCGCGCCGCTCATACAGCCGGTATGGCTCCCGCGCGGCATGCTTCTCCATCAGCGCTTTCACGAGGAAGGGCATCATCATCGAGTAATCCGCCGGCAGGCTCTCCGTCGATTGCTGGTAGGTATCCTTATCCACCTTGCCCCAGGTCACAGCCTCCGCGGGCAGGCATGAAGAGAGCGATCCATCCGTTACCGGCGCCGTGGTGATCTGGACGTCGAACTCGTAGCCACGCACATTGGGCAGCCCCAGCACCTGGCCCAGCGCGGGCTCCGGCTGCAGATTGAAATTCTTCGGCACGCCGCCGCCCAGTATCAACGTGGCGATTGCCTTCGCGCTGCTGCCGAACAATCCCCAATAATGGTAAGCGCAGGCTTCGAACACTTCTGCGTGCAGGTCCAGATCGAACGCGTAATCCGCAATCAGCCCTGCCTGTTTCATGGCCCAAAGCTTCATGGAATTCAGGAACACGCTGCCATCCGAAGGCGCGCCCACAAAGATCGGCACTCCCAGCTTCTGGCACGTCGAAAGCAGCCCAGGGGGCACGCCGTTGCGACGCTCCTGCTCGTCATAGAACTGTCCCAGACGGTAACGCAGTTCCGTTCCGGTCATTTTAGTCTGGAATTCAGGGCGCTGCAGGACGGCGGTCAGAAATTTGTCCTGATCGAGCAGAACTTCTTCGTCGAATCCCATATCCGTTACGCGAATCACGCCTTCGTCACGCAGCGCGCCGTCGTCGCCGAAGATCGGCACTTCGTAAATCGGATCTTTAGAGTGCTCATTCAGGCTGCGGTGCCCGTCGTGATAGCACACCGCATCGGTGGTGCTGATATAGGCCACCCAGCCCGTCTCGATCAGCGGAATCAACCATGCCTGATGCTGGCCGGAAACGGTGATCGGCCCCGAAATCGACAGCGTAATCGGGCAGCCCTGGCCGATGGCCCGATCGAGGATGTTATAAACCCGGCGCAGAATGGCGCCCCCGAATGCAGGCAGGCAATGCTCGAAAATTTCGTGGACACTTTGGCACTGGTCGACGCGGCGTACGCGCACCGGCCGGCGATGATCGTGATGCATGCAGATACGAGTTTACTGGACGCGAAAATCCCAGATGCGCGCGTCGATTTTGCCCTCGTTGTATTCGATCACGGCATACTCGCCTTTCGGCAGCGCATCCTGCGGCCAGATCTTGTAGAGACCGCTCTCGGTGAGCTGTTTGGTGAAGGTCGGGACCACCTCGCGCTCCTCCTCGTAGATATTTACCACTGGCTCCACTGTGATGTGCTCCACAATTCTGTACCCCTTCAGCGGAGTCAGTTTCACGATGGCGAAGCTGTCGGTGAGCGAGAGTTGGATGTAAAATTCCGGGCGCTCGTCCGTGACGACATTCTGCGAGTGCTCGCCGGGAGTTTCGAGGGTGGACTTCCCCGACACCACTGGTACGGGGGTCAGATGCTGCAGGATGGTGCGCCGCTTGTTATCGTGCACGCTGGCGTCGGCCAGTTTGAAAATCCGCAGGGTGTTGTTCTCGAGCCTGTAGACCCCTGGATCCTGCGGGATTTTCATGATCTCCCTGCGCAACTCCGCGGCCACCTGGTCTTCCTCGGAGATCATTTGCGCGTGGCGATCCAGATCCTCTTTCTTCGCCGCAGCTTCCGCGTCGGTGCGTTTCAGATCCACCAGATCGGCGGGCATCTCTTCCCAATCGCTGCGCTCCACGCTGTAATACTTGATCCGATCGCCCTCGATTCGATATTCGCGGACCAACTGGAACCCGCCGTCTTTCATGTACAGCTTCAAATTGGCGGCCGCGAGGGACAGGGCAAACGCCAGGAAAACGAGAACGGCCTTTCGCATGGGACCTGTATTCAAGTTTACGCCCGCGCGATGTGGCCGAGCCGGAACATCCCTATAATAGTGGGCGAAATGAACCATCGCGTGCTGGGCAGAACTGGTTTCGATGTGAGTGAGATTGGCTATGGGGCGTGGGGGATCGGCGGCTCGCAGTGGATCGGCGCCACCGATAAGGAATCGCTGGCGGCGTTGCGCAGGGCCATCGACAGCGGTGTCAATCTGATCGACACGGCCCTCGCGTATGGCGACGGCAAGAGCGAGCAACTGGTGGGGCGAGCCATTGAGGATGCGGGACGTAAGATTTTCATCGCCACCAAGGTCCCGCCGAAAAATCGCTTGTGGCCGGCGCGGCCGGGCATCGGCATCGACGAAGTCTTTCCTTACGATTACATCGTCAGTTCGGCGGAAAAGAGCCTGGCGAATCTGCGCGTCGATGCCATCGATTTGCTTCAGTTGCACGTCTGGAATCCGGACTGGCTTGAGCGGGATGAATGGCGCCGCGCCTTTGAAACGCTCAAAGCGTCGGGCAAAGTTCGCTACGTCGGTATTTCCATCAACGATTATCAACCGGACAGCGCCATCGGCATCATCGAAACCGGCTTGATCGATACCGTGCAGGTGATCTATAACATCTTCGAACAGACTCCGGAGCGCACTCTGTTCCCCGCCTGCCTGCGGCACAATATCGGCGTGCTGGCGCGCGTTCCGTTCGATGAGGGGTCTCTCACCGGACGTATCGACGAGACCACCGTTTTCCCGGAGAATGATTTCCGCAATTACTATTTCCGCGGCGATCGGAAGAGGCAGGTTGCCGACCGCGTGAGAGCCATTGTCGGCGATCTCGGCATGGAGGATGTAAATCGCCTGCCGGAGATTGCCATCCGATTCTGTCTGTCGCACCCGGCCGTATCGACGGTGATCCCAGGCATGCGTACCGTTTCGAGCGTCGATTCCAACGTTATGGCGTCAGGGCAGGGACCTTTGCCGAAGCGTGTGCTTGATATTCTGCGGCAGCACGCCTGGGAACGCAATTTCTACGCATGAGAATGTAATCGAGGGTTTTCAGTAGCCTTCCCAGACGTAAGCGAAAAAGCGGCGCACTTCAGTGAAGCCGCAGCGCAGGTACAGATCCACCGCTTCCTTGTTGGCCGTGGTGGCAGTCAGACTGATGCGTTTGGCTCCCGCCGCCCGTAGTGCAGCCGCCGACTGACGGAGCAACTCGTAACCCAGCCCTTTTCCCTTGCCGAGCGGCGTCACACAAAGCTGGGTCACATGGGCTGCTTCGTCGGCGACAAAGCTGGCGAGGACGATGCCCGCCATCCAGCCGGTGGCGCGGTCGAAAGCCACCAACGAAGCCGGGCGGTAGAACGTGCCGCAGCCGGGAAACTGGACGATGTTCCCCAAAAACCGGCGAGCGCCTTCGAAGGTCCTGTACTGATCGTTGATCTGCGCGTCGACGTGGTGGTCGTAGGCAAGCGATATTACGGTGGCGGCGCCATCGTGATGATAATCCTGCCAGGGCTCGATGCGGAAGCGATTTACCGCGGGGTTTCCAGCCGGCGGGAAGGCGGCAGTGGCATCGATTCTCATCAGCAGGCGCTCGAACAGCCGGACGAAGCGCTCACGCTGCAGGGCCTTCGCTGTCGGCCCTTCGACCAGCATCAACTGGCTCTCGATGCGGCGCACCTGCGGGGTTGCGATCAGGCTGTCGAGCAGAGTCCGGAAGAGCCGGATTTCGCTATCGCGGTCACGCCAGCCGGGGCGTACGTAGATATCGCCGATCAGGCCCTTATGGTCTTCGAGAACCGCGTACCCGTAGCCCGCCACTTCGCCGCGGTCGACGAGAGCGGCTCCGGCAAGGGCGCGCATATCGGCGTATTTGCGGACCAGATCGGCCGATTTCGTGAAGTCCCAATCGAGCTCCTGCTCCCACTCGGCCGTCTCTTCGCGCAGCAGGGGTTCGAGTTCGCGCGCGCCCACGTTCCGAAGATCGACGATCTCCGGGCCGCGCGAAACGGGATCGATCATTGCCGCGAGCATTGCCGCCATCGCCCATGAGTATAACGAGCTATTCGCGCTCGACGCCCTCAGGCCAGATGCGGCGCTGCCGAGACGCCTCCCGGTGACCCGGCATGGGCCGTCCAGGCAGGACGAAATGCTCCTCGCAGCGCGGTTCGTAGGTCTCGTCGCCACCCACCAGAATTTGCGGACTGTTATAGTGCGCGGGTTCGCCGTCGATGATGCGCTGCGGATAGAGGGCACGGACGCCGCATCGTGTGCAGTAGGACGTCATCCACATGCAGCGATCCTCGGCCAGCAGCGCCAGATCCGGTGTGGAGCCGAACGGTTCGCCGCGGAAGTCGAAAGCCAGGCCCGATGCGAGGATGTCATACCCTTCGTCAAGCAGATGTTTCACCAGTTGAAAGAAGCCGGAATCGCGTGGAAAGAACTGGACTTCATCGAAGGCGATGACTTCAAAACGGCAGCCGGCGGCCGATTCTTTGGCTTGCAGGATGGGCCACAATTCGCGGGGATCGGTGGCCGAGATGTCTTCCGCGGCATCCTCGTCGCCCTTCCGGCTCTTGATGCAGCTGAGGCCGCTGCGCGTATCGGTCCTGGGTTTAAAGACGGCGATCTTTTTATGCCCATAGCGGCGCAGAGTATCGATTTCAGTAAGCAGGTGGCGCGTCTTTCCCGACGCCATGTTTCCGATGAATAATCTGAGGAATCTTCCGCGAGCCGGCAAACATTTTCTCCGCTTGAAAGTCTCATGTTACAGGAGTGTGGCATGGCGAGCCTGAATTATCATGGAGGCATGGTTCGATGGTTCTTATGTACGGTTGTAGCTGTGTCTGCCTGGTCGCAGACCACCGGGCCGGGTCCCTCAGAAGCTGAGAGCCGCCTGCGGACGCGGGTCGACAAATTTTATACGTTGTTACAGGAAGGGCGCACCTCCGTCAAGTCCCTGCGTCAGGCGGAGGATCTGGTTGCGGCGGATTCGAAGGACCAGTATTACGTCGCCAAGAAGCCCGATATCCGGGCGTTTCATATTGAAAGCGTGGAGCTGTTGGACGGAGGCCAGAAGGCCAGGGTGGTCGTCACGGCTAAAGTACTTGTGATGATGGTGGGCGCGGGTCCACAGGAGTTTCAGGTACCCGTCAGGAGTACGTGGAAGGTGGAGAACGGGGAGTGGATGTTCTATATGGACCCCGTAAGCCTGGAACAGACTCCGTTTGGGAAGATGTATTCGGATAAGAGCGGGACTGCGCAGAGTTCGGCACCCGATCTGGCGGCCCTGATGGCAAACAGGCCGAGTGTCGCCTCGCTGCTCGACAAGGTGAAGATCGATCACACCTCGGTAGTGCTGACGCCCGATGAGCCCGCTCAATCGGTCACGATCAGTAATGATTTGTCAGGGCCGATTGATATAACGATGGACGAGTTTGCGAGAAAAATCCCCGGCCTGACGGTGATGCTCGGCGCCAGTCGCGTAGAGGGTGGAAAATCGACACAACTCAAGCTTGAGGCCAAGCCCGGTATTGCCGTCTCAGGAACCGTGCACCTGTATATCGCACCGCTGGGAATTGAATTCCAGGTTCAGGTGAAGACCGGTAAACAGGAGCCTCAGTGACCCAGGCTTTCAAACGTAGTAGTTGCTCTGCCGGCGGGACCGGTCGGAATCACTTCCGCAAGATACGGTAGGGAGACGCGCCCGGGATAGTACGACAGATAGGCGAAGCCATGTGCGTAGAGGAAATTGCACTGCGCGATGATATAGCCCTGAAACCCTATAGCCACGGAGCTCAGCAGGAAAGCGGAGGCTGTTCCAGGCTGTAGTACGGCTGGAAAAGGCGGCGGTGGCGGCACGGCGACGCTTGGAACGGGCGCGCCGACTCCATAGAAGTTGAGTGTACAGGTTCCCCCTGAACCTCCCTGCGCTCCCGCCTTGCCGAGAGGATCGACGCCCGTGTTGGAAATGGCGATGCCCGTGTCAAAACCCGTCTCGTTCGAAACGTAGGGGAACAGCAGCACAGTCTGGCAGAGCGCGAACGAGCCGAGGGTTACGGTGGGGTTGGACGACGCGCCAAAGCTGGGAATGTCGGTGACGCCGGAGCCCGCCGTGGGAGCTGGTGTAATGGTCACCGTGATCGGAGATGTGGCCGAAGCGGTGAATGCTGCCGGCGCAGTGATATAACCAAACGCGTTAAACGAAAGGTTCGAGACGGTGTTGTCAGCCGTCGTGACCTCATAATAAGCATTGACGGCGCCATTGCCGTTGCTGGTGTACGGCGCCGAAGGTGCGCCCAGCCAACCCGCCGGTGTAGAGGCGCTCACGGGAGAGATAATACCGGTAGCGCTGCCTGTGAGCGTAAGCACCAGTGTCCCGCCCATATTTGTCAGAGTCAACGGCAGATAGATCGTGACATTCTGGGGTACGTTGGCAAAGGAAAGTTGAAAGCGCGTCCCGTGGGTAGCCTGGCCAATCAAAGCGTTCGTGCCCTGCACCACAGTAGTGCTCGTGGTATTGGAACCTTGTTCCGCGGCTGTCACCTGGCATGGTGAGATGCCGCCGCAGGTACCTGCGGTTGTTTTGGTCTTAAACGCCGCGTTAAACAGTTCCTTCACAGTAATCTGGAATGAATAGGTGTTGGGGGTGCCGTCGATGGCCGTGGTGGGGTTGCCGACGCAGGTGGTATAGGAGAGCGGAGTGGTTCCCGCAGTCAATCCCGGTACCGAGAATCCCTGTTCAACGAGTCCAACCTGAACCGGAGTGGCGGTGGTGTAGTTAACAAAGCCCTGGCTGCCAATGAAGACAGATTCGGTGACCACGAAGTTATTCGCCGCTGCATTGGCATTCACGCGAACATTCTGGAATGTGATGGTGTAGTTGTCTCCAGCCGGGATCGCGACGCCGGAAAATGTAATGACTGAGCCCTTAATGGAGCCGGCATACACGGCGGAGGAAGCAGGCGTTGTCGTGTCGGTGAGGTTCAGCAACGCATCGGACAGAGTGGCGCTGCCGATGGTGAGCACCTGACTGGTAACCGGCTGGTTCAACGTAATTGTGACGGTGGCATTGGTGACGCCGAGCAACCCGCCGGGTGAAGTGAGAACTAGGTCCCCGACCAAAGCCGTAGTGTCTTCGAGTCGATCGATAATGATGCCCGCCGGCACCGCCGGGGGATTGAACTTGAGAGTCTGACCCCACGATGTCGCGGCAAACAATACCGCAAACCCAAACAGGCGAACTATGCGATCAGGAATGCGTCTCATTGGATCCTCTTGTCGCGCTCCGGGATTATTTGCACTTCAAGTAGCGCCGCCGTCAAAGGGGCGCAACGCGATAAGAGGGGGCATTGGTATGCCCCCTCTTATCACTGCCGTTAATTACCGCTAACCGATCTGGAACAGAATACTTAGTTCCCGAGGGATTCGAACGTGGTCGTCGCACGGGCCGGGTTGATGACGTTTGCCACATACCCGAGAGCAGTGCTGGTCGGCGCACCGAGCCCACCGTAATCGATGTATGCAAAGCCGTGTCCGTAGAGGAAGCTGCATTGCGCGATCATATAGCCGGTGAAGCCCGTACCTGCGTATTGGCTCAACAGGAAGGTGCCGGTGTAGTTGGTAACGGCCGGCGCAGCCTGCACGCCGAGGAGACCGAAGGGAGCCATTCCGCCCTGCGCCGGAGGAGTACCGCCGGTGCCGTAAAGGAACAGTGCGCAGCTGCCGGGAGCGCTGGCGCCCGCGCCAGCTTTGCCGAGCGGGTCGGTACCGGTATTCGAAATCGCGATACCGGTGTCAAATCCAGCCGTGCTCACAAACGGGAAGAGCAGGTTGGTCTGGCAGAGCCCGAACGCGTTCAGCGTGATGACCGGATAGTTCTGGCTGGCGAACGTCGGAATGTCAGTCACGCCGGAACCAGCCGTCGGTCCGGGTGTCACCGAAAGAGTAATGGCCGGTTGTGCGGACGTGGCGAAATTCGGGTTCGCGATTACGTAGCCGGGCACCGTGAAAGTTAAGCCGCTGGTCACGTTGTCCGTGGTCGCAACATCATATACAGCGGTGGCAGTTCCGTTGGCGCCGATGGTAAGCGGAGCAACGTTCGGGTAGGTGCCCGGCCAGCCAGTCGGGTTGGCGGTGGCGATGCCCTTTTGTGCACCCGTAACGGCGCTGCCGAGGGTCAGAGTAAGAGCTCCGTTCCCGGTAATCGTCGTGGGCAGGTAGATGGCAACACCAGAGGTAGGAATACCGGAGAACGTAAACACGAACCGTGTTCCGTGGGTCGCTACGCCTACCCCAGTGCCCGCGACCGCGGCTCCTCCGCCCGGCGGCGTAACCATCGCAGGGGTGACGTTCGATCCGGCTTCACCCGTAGGTATCAGAGTGCCGGCGCCGCCGGATGCGGTCTGGGCCTTAAAAGCGCCCACGAAGTTCGCTGTTTCGGTAACCTCGAAAGAGGGAGTTCCGTAAGGCGCAGTCATGGCGACGACAGCTCCCAGACCGCTGATTGGGTTAGCAACGCAAATCGGGTAGTTCGGAACAGTAAACTTTGCGGTGGTCGCAGGCACGGAGAAGCCCGTCTGGATCAATCCAACCTGTACCGGTGTCGGAGTTGCGTAGTTAATGAAGCCGCCCGTTTGGATGATGAGCGATTCAGTTACGCTGAAATTGACGCTGCCGGCGCTGGCGTTCACGCGTACGTTCTGCACCGTAACGGATTGGCCAACCCCGATGGAGACGCCCGTGAAGGTGACAGTGCTTCCGGAAATAACACCCGAATACAGTGTGGTGCCTGCGCCGACGTTCAAAAGAATTTCGGAATCGGTAACGCCACCGAGCTTTAATACCTGGCTGGTGATCGGCAGGTTCAGGCTCACGGTTACGGTTGCGTTCGCCACAGGACCCGCGGTGGCCGTCCCGAGATTCAGGTCGCCGACCAGAGCAGTCGTGTCTTCGAACCGGTCAATGATCGCGCCGAAAGACGTCGTCGGGGCGGCATTGAAAACGAGGGTCTGACCGTACGACATTCCCGCGAATAACATCGCGGTGCCGACAAGGCCAAGAAATCTACTACTGAAATTTGCCATTGCTTCTCCTTGTGAATTTTCCTTTAATTGAATCGGTCGAAGTTCTCGTACAACCTGAGCCTCAACTACAACAAAATACTTTAGTACAACCTTTGGGAACTTCTCCGTGTCGGGCGGAGTAAAGACTCGCCTGCTTTCCTGAAGCGGTCGGCAAAGGCGGTACAACTCGGCGGGTGAGGGCGATTTATGTTGAAATGGCTTGCCCACTACCCAAAAGCAATAACGAAAATATCAGAGCAAGAACATTGATATCTTATTCGAGGGCGGAGTGTCAAGCGGTTTGCACACTTGAAATCATTCCATGATCCTCAATTTCCTAATAGTATAGCGTCCACCGTCGCGTTGCAAGACTCGGCGACAGACATGAAGCGGATTTCATGTTGCGAAAAGGGACGGGCGGAAGCGCCCGTCCCACATCTATTGCACATAAAGATTTACCGTGTTCGAGCAAACCGGCTGTCCAGTCGGACCCGGAATGCAGACCTGAAGCGGCACCGCGCCCGTAGTCTGCAGCGACGCAGGCACAGTGACGTTAATTTGATCGAAAGCGGGTAATGCGGTGGGGGCGCCGGCATAAAGAGGAATCAGATTCGTCTGATTGCCGATGTTGACCGTGACCTGACCGGTGAGTGGGTCGCTGAGCCCGGTCAGATAGACTTCGACGATGCTTCCCCGGCTGGCGGGCTGTCCCGCGCTGTTGACGGCGGAATTCGAGAAATTCACGATGCCAGGGGTGAAAATGCCGGGCGAGTTGGCGGCAAGGTTCACCGTGAATGGATTGCTCACGTTGCCGTCAACCATCACGGAAACCACGGCGCTCTGCATGGCGCCGAGTTGCGCGGGCACGATCAGGTTGATTTGCGTGGCGCTGTTATAGATGATCGTGGCCGGCAGGCTGTTGAACGTTACCACCGGCGGCGTCTGGCCCAACAGGTTGAGCCCGAAAAGCACGGCATAAGAGTTCGGCGCGACCGTGCCGTACAGGAAGGAAGCGGCGTTGCCGACATTCTGGATGGTGACTCCGGGAGCGCCCACGTTAAACGTGACCGGAATGATGGCGGAGCCATAGCCTCCCGCGGCGATCGTCAGGGTTGCGGAGTAAGTTCCTTGCGCCAACTGGCCCGGATTTGCGGTAAGCGTCAGGAACACAGGCTGCGTTGTGGGCGCGCCGGATGTGGGAGTCACGGACAACCAGCCCGCGCCCGATTGATAGGTGATCGAGGTGGTGAATGGAAGAATCCCCGTACCCGAGTTTGTAACCTGCACGGAAGCCGTTTGCTTGCCTCCCAGCGAGGATTCGCTCAGATTGATGGCTGTCTGGTTCACGGATAACGCCGGGTAGTAGACGGCCGTGCAATCGCCAATCACTTTGCAGTCCGATGTCGCGGGTGTAGCGATGTAACGCGGGATCGGAGCCGTCGCATTGGCCGTCGATACCGTGGAGACGGGCGCCGGCATCTCGCTGATGTTGGGGATGAGCGTGCCGGGACACGATGTTGGGGGAACCACCACAAATATCGGAATCTGAGCGCTTTCAACTACGGTTGGATTGCTGTCGGCAATCTCGTAGACTGCATACGCGGAACCGTTGGTAGTCGTTATTGCGGAAACGGCTGTGGAGGGCTGTCCGGCGATCATCGCCCCGCCCGCACCAGTTGCATCCGCCCCGGTGACCAGCACCAGAAGCAACTGGCCGGCAGCCGTGTAAGCCCCCGGCGAGACGGCCAGTCCGAACGAGCCGTCGGAGGTTTGCTGTATGCCTGTGCTGCCCACGATAGTGTCGGGAACATAGAGCTGTGCGTTCGAGCCGTAGCCGGAGAGATTCACAATAATCCGAAATCCGGTATCGGCGCCCGGCGCCTTAACCGAAAACGCGGTCGGAGAAGCCTCCGTGACACGAACCGTCGAAGAAGGCGTGGTTGTCACAAACGAAAGAAAATCGAGCGACGCGGGCGCGGAGGATCCATTGCAGGGAACGCCCCTGTTGATTACCGAAGAAAGCAGGGAAGGCACTCCATCGGCAACCAGCTGCGAGCCGCTGGCGATCAGGAAGCCGCTCGACTGTATCACGACCGTCGCGGTGACGGGGTCGATTCCGTTCGCCGGGGTTAGTGCCTGGATATTGGCAACAATTCCGCCAATAGTGATGACGGTGGGGCCGGCCGCAACCACATACTGGATGCCCGAAACACTCAGATTTGTGGGGGAAAGCAAGCTCGCGGAAACCGCTATCGGTGCGGCGTTCACGGTTGCCGTGATGCCCAGCGGGTTGCCGTTCAAGTCCAGGCGATTGGTGACATTAGTGGTCAGGCTGATGGAGACGGAGGGAGTTACAGTGGCGCCGATCATTCCGCCGGTGCACGTCAAGGTAATGTTACCCATGGGTTCGGCAAAACCTTCGGCATGTACCACGTTCTGAGTTCCACTCACGGTGCATGTGGGCGACTGAGCAAACGCGTTTAGTGAAAGTAGTAAGAAAAGGCCGGCGGCGGAGAATAAGCGATAGCAAAACCGGCCGCGGCCACAGAGTAATAAGTCCATAGATGGAATTCTACCCGAACGACGGCGCTGCTATGGTTCTTTCTTTATAACGCGGTAAATAGCGTTGCTTCACCAATCCGAGTACGAAGTGCCCTCGAGGCTCTTGCCTGTCGCCCCGCTGCGCACGTCGAAGATGCCCGGCTCAGTCGAGTTCACCGCCTGTCCCGAATCTTCCATGATGATCTTCCAGCTATCGTTGGTGCCAGTGATGGGATCGCGCGGGACTTCGCGCAGATAACCCTGGGTCACGATGTCCTGCAGACTCTGCGGCGCCTTTTGTTTGTCGTAGGTGTACTCGTCGATGGCGCTGCGCATGGCGAACAGGTTGTTATGCAGCACGCTCTCCTTAGCGCGAATGATGGCTTTCTGATAGAAGGGGATGGCGACGGAGATCAGGATCACGATGATCGCCATCACGATCATCATCTCGATGAGCGTGAAGCCGAGGCGTCGTCGGGTCAGCCGGTTACCACTCGGAGTAAGGCGTTCCATTGGCGTCTTTCTGGTCGCTCTTGGTATATACGTCGAAAACATTCTGACCGCCCCAGCCGGTGCTCTTCGGATCGTCCTGCATGCTGCGCACGCCCCATTCGCGCGTGTTGGTCATGGGGTCGAGCGGGATGCGGCGCAGAAACTTGATCTTCGTATCGGCCCCCTGGCCCGCTCCCTTCACGCCATCGACCAGCGATTGGAGCGTCTTCGGATAGCCGAATGTATCGGGTCCGCTGGCGTCCGGCCCCAGCTTATTAGAATCCACCGCGTCTTTATACTTATCGATGGCCGTGTGGATTTCTCTGAGCGCCAGGCGAAGATCCCGCTCCCGCATCCGTTTCACATTGTTACGCGCCAGCGGCACCGCCATGGTGGTGAGCACCATCAGGATTGTGAAAGCCACGATCAGTTCCACCAGCGTCATACCGCGACGCGGATCCCCAAGTGGAACAGGCGCTGCCGCCTGTTCATTCTTCGCTTTAAATTTACCCCTATCGCACATTTACATTCAGAGCGGCCGGCACATTCGCGGCAATGCGCGGTCCCGAGCTTCCAGTGCCATCCGGCGCGTTCAGAGTCAGGCCAGTGACAGTCACCGACGTATTGCCGCGTCCCACCGCCTGGAACACAATCGTAAACAATCCGCCAGAACCGGAAGCGGCGCCATCTTTAGGCGTGCGGCTGATGGTCAGATCCGCCTGCCCGGCGTCGTTCAGGATATTTTTCGAGGGCTGCAGCGGAGCGCTGTTCTTCTGGATCAGGTCGGCCGCCACCACGTTATTGATGTGGAGAATCTTCGGGTCGTACTGCAAATGCGCCGCCGCCGATGCCAGATTGGTAACGTTTTCGGCATAAATCGTGACATTGACGGTCTGGCTCAATTGGGTATCGACATTGCCCGGCAGGAAACTGATACGCGCGGGACCGCCTGGCGCCGCTGGCACGGCTGGAGGCGCAGTAGCCGGAGGCGCGGTGACGACCGGAGTGGTAAGAGGCGCGGTAATCAGCGGCGCGGTTGCCGGAGGACCAGCGGCCACAACTCCGGCCATACCGGCTGCATTGGCCTGCGGCTGGGCTGATGACTGGGCTGGTGGCTGGTCTCCTGGCGCAGCGGCCCGGTGCGGAGCATACTCCACCCTGATCTGCCTTGAGCTGCCCGACATCACGCCCTTAAGATCGGCCTCCGTGATATCGATGCCGCGAACCACGTGCGGAACAATGGCGATCACCAGTTCGTTTTTCTCTTTATCCAGATTCTCGGCGCTGAACAGGCGGCCGATCACGGGAATGCTGGCCAGCCCGGGAATACCGGTGGTCGCCCGGCTGTTGGTGTCCTGGATGATCCCGCCGATCAGATTGACCTCACCATCGTTCAGCCGGATATCGGCGACCGCGTGGTTCTGGCCGATTTCGGGGATGTTGATGCCACCCAGATTCTGATAATTATTGACCTGCGAAACATCGAGGTCCACGTGAAGCGAAACCTCGTTATTCTGGTGCACACGCGGTAGTATCTCCAGATTCACGCCCACATCGAGATAGGTAAACTGCGTGTTCACCAGCGGACTCACCCCGACCCCCGCCACGCCGGGCTGGAAGCTGCCGCTGGCCGTCGGAACCTTGGTGCCGATCTTCAGACTCGCCTTCTGATTGTCGACGGCGCGAATCTGTGGCGATTGCAGGACGCGCGTGGCGGAGTCGTTCAGAACCGCTTCGAACTGCGCTCCGGGAAGATTGGTGAGCGAATAATCGGCGCTCGAAATACGTCCCAGCTGATTGAACTGCAAAGCCGAGGCCGCCGTGGTTCCGGTAGTCGTTCCGGTCGTACCAGTAGTAGTGGTTCCGGTGGTCGTAGTGGTTCCCGTGGTGGTGGTCCCCGTAGTCGAGGTGGACGACGCCACGCCGCCGGGCGCGAACACGGCATTGGTCGTGATGCCGGTAGGGGCGAACGATGCCGAAAGATTGCGCATGTAGGTACTGCTGACTTCCATCACCATGACGTCGATGACCACTTCGGGCCGCGGCTTGTCCAGATCGGAAATCAGCTTCTCGACCAGGGCCATGGTGTCGGCATCGGCGCGTACGATGAGCGCGTTCTGGGCCGTATAGTTGAAAACCTTCTGCACATCGACAACGGTGCGGATGACAGTCAGAATCTCCTGCATCTCCTGCGGCGAGGTCACGTTGCTCAGGTAGAAAACTTTCACTTCCTGTTCGGTGTAATCGAGCCGCTTGGGCTGCGTGTCGATGGCGACGAAAATCGTGTTGGGTGAAAGCGGTTTCCAGAAAGATTTGGTGACGATGGACAGCTGATTGAGAGCCTCTTCGAGCGTGGTATGGCTCAGATCGATACTCACGGACGAAAGCGTCTGATCCTGATTGTAGGAGGGGTCGAACAGCACGCTGATACCTGCCAGCTTGCCCACCGTTTCGAACATCACGCGCGGCCTCTGGTTATTCATCCGGATATCGATCACGTCGCTGTTGAGCGGCCGCAGTTGTGGCACCGGCAGCAGGGAATCGGTCCGCACCTGCTGTTCCTTACGCGCCAGTTCGGCGGGCGTTAGGGTTCTCCTGTCTTCCGCGGTGACCACCGGGGGAGGCATAATGCCCCCGTTCTTTTGGCGCTCGATCATCTCTTTGGTGCGTTTGATTTCCTGCGCCGCGATGTCCGATGCGGGGTCGAGGCCGTAGGCTTTCTCGAACTCGGCCAGCGCCTGCTCCAGTTGCCCGGACGCGCGAATCTTTTGACCGTTCCTGACGTGCGCCGCGCCGGCTTCATAGCGGAGGCGCCGGACGAGAAGCACATAGGAGGGGTCGGAAGGGTCGGTTGCCATGGCCTGTTCGGCCAGTTCCACGGCGTGATCGTAATTCCCTTTCACCTCTTCGGTCCGCGCTTCATTGCGCAGCTTGTCGCCTTTACGGTTCTTGGCGTCGAGCGGCGCCGGCGGCAGGATGAGCACAGATGCCAGCAGTATCGCGATTAACTGATTGAAGCGGCTCATGTTAACTTTGGCAGCTACCGGCGATCTGATCTATCATCAAAATGACTGACGTACCGGAGGGCCGGGACGTTGAGGAGAATCATTGGCCACACAATACGATCCGTCGAAGGTTCTGAGCGACAATCGCCAGGCAGGCCACAACTATTTCCTGCTGGACCGGTACGAGGCCGGCATTGCGCTCACCGGCACCGAAGTCAAGGCGGCGAAAGCGGGCAAAGTACAGTTACGCGAGGCCTACGCCACGGTGGAGGATCGCGAGGCCTGGCTGCTCAATGCCCACATCAGCGAGTACAGCCACGGCAATCGGGCCAACCACAGCCCGGTGCGCTCACGCAAGCTACTGCTGCACCGGCGCGAAATCGATAAGATGCAGGTTGCCACGCGGGAAAAGGGCTTGTCCCTGATTCCCACGCGGCTCTATCTTAAGAACGGCAGGATAAAATGCGAAATTGCCCTGGCCAAGGGCAAGAAGCTTCACGACAAGCGCGAAACCGAGCGGGCTAAAACTGACGAAGCCGAGGCACGCGCGGCCGTACGCGAAAGCAAAGCCCGCAACTAAATCGTGGGGCAGGCTCGCTAACCTGCGGCCGATTGGTAATCGGCCTGCCCGGCGGCAGTACAGAAAGGAATTTGATGGAATTGAAGCTCGTTCAGACGGAGATCCCGTCCCTGCAGACGGACGCATTGGTTCTTTTCGAAACCGAAGGAGGCCGCAGGGCCGACTTGGCGAAACCGCTCGCCGCGCTTTACGATTCGGGCGAGATCACCGGCAAGTTCCTCGAGTTTACGCTGCTTCACGGCGTCGAAGGCTTCGCCGCGAGGCGCATACTGGTAGCGGGGGCGGGCAAACCTGAAAAGCTTGATGCAGCCGCAGTCCTGAAGCTGTCGGCCGCGGCGATCCGCTTTCTGAAGGGCAAAGGAGTGAAGGACGCAGCGTTTGCGCCCGATCCCGCATTCGTCGCCGTAATCGCCGAAGGCGTTCTGGCAGGCGCCTGGGAGCCCGACCGCTACAAAACCGATAAAGAGCCGGCCAAATCCATAGATGCCGTGAGCATAGCGGTGCCGAGCGTCGATGCCACTCTGCAGAACGCCCTCAATCGAGGCATCGTAATAGCCGAGGCCCTCAACCTGGCGCGCAATATCGCCGTCGAACCGCCCAACAAACTCACCCCCACCACCATGGCCGCGCGAGCCCGTGCCATGGCGCAGGAAGCCGGCCTTGCATGCGAAGTGCTCGACCAGAATCGCATGCGCCAGCTCGGCATGGGTGCGCTCCTCGGGGTAGCCATGGGAAGCGCCGAGCCTCCGGCCATGATCGTCATGCAATATAAACCGGAAAATGCCACAGACGGCGCGCACCTGGCCCTGATCGGCAAAGGCGTCACCTTCGACACCGGAGGCATTTCCATCAAACCGTCCGAAGGCATGGAAAAGATGAAGTACGACATGGCCGCCGGCGCCGCCGTGATCGGAGCCATGCAGGCGATCGCCAAACTGAAGCCGCGCGTTGCGGTCACAGGCATTGTTCCTGCTGTTGAGAATATGCCAGGCGGCCGGGCACTGCGCCCCAGCGATATCCTTACCTCGCTCTCCGGAAAGACCATCGAAGTCCTCAACACCGACGCCGAAGGGCGCCTGATTCTGGCGGATGCCATTACTTATGCAAAGCAACTGGGATGCACTCACCTGGTGGATGCGGCGACATTGACGGGGGCCATCGTGGTAGCGCTGGGGCACACCAGCTCAGGCGTGTTCTCGAGCGACGACGAGCTGCGGGAACGCTGGATGAGCGCGGCCAAAGAAGCGGGCGAAAGAATGTGGCACATGCCCCTCGACGACGAGTATCGCGACCTGCTCAAGACCGTCTACGCGGACATCCAGAACATTGGCGGACGCTGGGGTGGGGCATGCAGCGCAGCCATGTTCCTGAAGGAATTCGCCGGCGATACCCCCTGGGTGCACGTGGATGTGGCCGGCACCGCATGGCTGGACGACGCGAAGCCGTACATGGCCAAAGGGCCGACCGGTATTCCGCTGGGCTCGTTCGTCAATCTCGCCGTCAACTGGAAGTAATCTATTTCAACTCAATGACCAGCTCGCGATACGTCTTCGTACCGACATTAGTGAGCACGGGAGCCACTTCTCCCTTGTCATGCCAGATGACGTCGCCCGACTTTCGGGTGCGGATTTCCTTCGCCCCGGTGTCGGGATCAATCCGTTCATAGCGCGAGTCGTCGAGAAACACAATCACCTGATCGGCGGGGCGGATGGATTTCTCGCGAGGCTTGCCCGGCGCGTAATCCACCTGAGTGACGCGGACGCGCGCGTTCTCCAGCTTTACAGCGCGGGAAACGTCGGCGCGCCCGGCGAAATAACCCCCGGCAAGCGCGAGCAGAAGCATGGATTTCTTCATATCGCCGTAAGCTATCACAAAATGTCTGTCAGCAGTTGTGCGGCCCGTCCCTGGATTACCCAAAGTCTACTGTCGCCCCTTCGCGTTGACCTGTCATCATAAGGGCTGTGACCGCGGCACCGCCGGAAAACGCACCGAAGCGCCATGGCCTGAAGATTCTGATCACCGCGGGATCCATCGCGCTGGCGGCCGTTCTGCTTTACTATTCGCTCCGCGGCATCGAATGGCGCAGGGTCGGTTTAATCCTCGCGTCGGCGCACCTTTCAAAAGTCGCCCTGTACTCTCTGCTGTCTTCCGTCGCCCTCGCTTTGCGGGCATACCGCTGGCGGATCCTGCTCCGTGCGGCGGGCGATGTGCGGATCTCCACCGCCTTCTGGGCCACCGCGGCAGGCTATTTCGGGAACAATTTTCTTCCCGCCCGCGCCGGGGAGGTGGTGCGCACCATGATGATCAGCGCACGCTCCGGTCTGGGCAAAGCCTTCGTCCTCACCACCGCCCTTGCCGAAAGAATGGCGGATGCCATTGCGCTCGTCACCATCAGCGCTCTGGTGCTGCTGACTCTGCCCTCCCAGCCCGGCTGGCTGGCCGATGCGGCGAAGCCGTTTGCCATTGCCGGAATCGGCGCCGTGGTGGCGATCGCGGTGCTGCCGTGGCTAGAACCTTTCGCCCTTCGGCTGCTCTCCCGGATGCCTTTACCGGAGGGTCTGAGCAAGACCCTGGCAAAGCTGATCGGCCAGATCGTCCACGGGATACGCAGTTTTCACAATCCGGGACGCATCGCCGGTTTCCTCAGCCTCACGGTCGTGATCTGGTGCATCGACGCCACCGGCGCCATCTTCGTCGGCCGCGCCATGGGCCTGACACTGAGTATTCCCATCGCCTTTCTGCTCATCACCGGTCTCGGCCTCGGCAGCGCCCTGCCGTCCACCCCGGGATACGTGGGAATTTACCAGTTTGTAGCGGTGAGCGTACTCACGCCCTTCGGCGTAGCTAGGACAGACGCGATCGCCTATATTCTGCTGCTGCAGGCCTCTTCCTATGTGGTGGTGACTTTCTGGGGTCTCCTCGGTCTGTGGCGCCTTCGGCAAGGCGTCAGGAGCGACCAGGCCGCGGTTCTCCATCCGGTTGTAACGTAGTTTCGCGCGGCTGCAAGCCAAATGCTGTTGCGTAACCGCACTCCATGCGACACAATAGCCTTGCCATGCGACTGCGCGTGCTCGGAATCATCCTCGCCGGGGGTAAGGGAACCCGGCTTTACCCACTGACCAAGGAGCGCGCCAAACCGGCCGTTCCTTTCGGCGGCAAGTATCGGATTGTCGATTTTGTCCTCAGCAATTTCATCAATTCCGGCATCTATTCCATCTACGTCCTCACACAGTTCCGCAGCCAGAGCTTGCTGCAGCACCTGAACGAGGGCTGGCAGACGGGCGGAATCCTCAAGAACCAGTTCATCATCCCGGTGCCCGCCCAGATGCGCTCCGCGGGTGAGACCTGGTACCAAGGGACGGCCGATGCCATTTATCAGAACATCAATCTGATCGAACAGGCGGAGCCGCACGTGGTGGCCATCTTCGGCGCCGATCATATCTATCGCATGAACATCGCGCACATGATCGAGTTCCACGAGAATCTCAACGCGGCCTGTTCCATCGCGGCCATCCCGGTGCATAAAAAATACGCGCACGAGTTCGGCGTAATCGAGGCCGGTGAGGATAATCGCGTGCTGGCTTTTCATGAGAAAAATCCCCACTCCCCGACTATCCAGAGCAATCCCGAGCACGTCTACGCGTCCATGGGGAACTATATTTTCTCCACCCGCACGCTGCTCAAAGCGCTGCAGGAGGATGCGGCCGACGAAGCCAGTACGCACGATTTCGGCCGCGACATTCTGCCCCGCATGGTCGGTGAGCAGCAGGCGGTCTATGCCTACGATTTCGAGACCAACAAGATCCCCGGCGATCCTCAGGAAGCCCGGTCCTACTGGCGCGATGTCGGCACCATCGACGCTTACTGGGAAGCCAATATGGATCTGCGTTCCGTCAAACCGGCGCTCAATCTTTACAACCGGCAATGGCCGCTGCGCACCAGCAGCTATCCCGATCCCCCGGCCAAGTTCACCTTCGACGACCAGAACCGGCGCGGCGAAGCGGTCGATTCCATCGTCTCCGGCGGCTGCATTCTCTCCGGAGGCCGCGTGAAGAATTCCGTCCTGGCGCGCGGCGTTAAGGTGCACGCAGGGGCTGCCGTTGAGGACAGCGTCATCCTCGATAACTGCGATATCGGGCGCCGCGCCAAAATCCGCCGCGCCATTCTCGACAAGAACGTGCGTGTGCCCGAAGACGCTACCATCGGCTACGATGCCGAACAGGATCGCCGCCTGTACCACGTCACGGAAACCGGCATCGTGGTGGTGGAGGGAAACCGGTCGTCCGTCGATATCTCGGCCGTCTTTGTTTAAATCGGCTGCCCGCTACAA
Organism: Terriglobia bacterium; assembly: GCA_963719785.1. Classification (GTDB taxonomy): domain Bacteria; phylum Acidobacteriota; class Terriglobia; order Bryobacterales; family Bryobacteraceae; genus BOG-234. Next base: position 149,593 of record CAVRCX010000002.1, on the reverse strand, counting down.
TCGGGATTGTGCCGAAAGTAACCTTCCTGCCCGCCAACGAAACATTCGAGTTCGAGCAGGGAAAGCTGCCTTATAAAGAACACGGGCGTCCCGAATCGCTGCTCGATGTCGCCATGAATTTCAATTTTCATCTGGAGCATGCCTGCGGCGGCAGCTGCGCCTGTACCACTTGTCACGTGGTGGTGAAGCAGGGCGCGGAAAATCTTTCCGAGATGGAAGACGACGAGATGGATCGCGTGGAGCAGGCCGCCGATTTTCAGCTGGCGTCGCGCCTGGGATGCCAGGCCGTGGTGAAAGGCGACGTGACGGTCCTGATTCCGGATTGGAATCGCAATTACGTCAGCGAAGGCCACTGAAGGCCACTAAGGGCGGGCTCGCCGCAGCGCAGGGGCGTTCGCAACACGCCCAATTGTACGATTGAAATAGCTCCCATGAGTCATTCGAGATGAGTCCAGCGAGATGAGTCCAGCGAGCGCGGCTCCAGCCCGTCGGGCCTTGCGATTTTTTGAAGCCACTATCGTTAAGAAAGCCGTGATGGCCGTCACCGGACTGGTCCTGTTCGCCTTCGTCACCGGGCATCTGATCGGCAACCTGCAGGTCTTCCTCGGCCCGGATCGCCTCAACGCCTACGCGGCATTCCTGAAAAGCAATCTGGAAATCCTCTGGGGCGTCCGCACCATCCTGCTCGTCTGCGTAGTGGCGCACATCGTCGTCACCATCCAGCTCGCGCAATTGAAAACCCAGGCGCGCCCGGTGAGCTACGCGAAGAAAGATAACGCCCATTCGTCCGTCGCATCGCGCACCATGTATTACACGGGCCCCATGATTGCGGCCTTCGTTGTCTATCACCTGCTGCATCTCACCCTGGGCACCGTGCATCCGGATTTTTCGGAGCACGAGGTCTATGCCAACGTAGTCTACGGGTTTCAACAATGGCCAGTATCGCTCGCCTACGCGGTGGCGATCGGCCTTCTCTGCCTGCATCTGAACCACGGCATCTACAGCATGTTTCAATCGCTCGGCCTGACGCACCCCCACTACACGCCGCGCATCAAGGCCGCCGCCCGCGTCATCTCGATCCTCTTCTTCATCGGATACGTCTCCATCCCGGCCGCTGTCCTGACCGGCATCGTACACCTATAGGCCAAAGATGGAATTAAACTCCCGAGTTCCTTCCGGACCGATTGAACAAGCCTGGGAAAAGGCCCGCTTCGAGATGAAGCTGGTGAATCCCGCCAACAAACGCAAGTACAACGTGATCGTGGTTGGGTCCGGACTGGCCGGTGGATCCGCCGCCGCGTCACTGGGCGAACTGGGCTACAACGTCAAGTGCTTCTGCTTCCAGGACAGTCCGCGCCGCGCCCATTCCATTGCGGCGCAGGGCGGCATTAACGCGGCGAAAAATTATCAGAACGATGGCGACAGCGTCTATCGCCTCTTCTATGACACAGTCAAGGGCGGCGACTTCCGCGCCCGCGAATACAACGTTTACCGGCTGGCGCAGATCAGCGTCAACATCATCGATCAGTGCGTCGCCCAGGGCGTGCCGTTCGCCCGCGAGTACGGCGGTCTGCTGGCCAATCGATCCTTCGGCGGCGCTCAGGTTTCGCGCACTTTCTACGCCCGCGGGCAGACCGGGCAGCAGTTACTTCTGGGTGCCTATCAGGCCCTCGAAGCTCAGGTGGATGCCGGCCGCGTCACCATGATCCCCCGCACCGAGATGCTCGACCTCGTTGTCGTCAACGGCAAAGCCCGCGGCATCATCACGCGCAACCTGGTCACTGGCAATATCGAATCGCATGTGGCCGATGCGGTGATCCTCGCCACCGGCGGCTACGGCAATGTTTTCTATCTTTCGACCAACGCCAAGGGATCGAACTGCACGGCGATCTGGCGTGCCTACAAGCGCGGCGCCGCCTTCGCCAACCCCTGCTTTACGCAGATTCATCCCACGTGCATTCCGGTATCCGGCGACTACCAATCCAAGCTCACTTTGATGAGCGAATCGCTGCGCAACGATGGGCGCATTTGGGTACCGCAGCAGGCAGGCGACAAGCGCACGCCCAGCCAGATTCCGGAAAACGAGCGCGATTATTATCTGGAGCGCCGCTATCCCAGCTTCGGCAATCTGGTGCCCCGCGACGTAGCCTCGCGTGCCGCCAAAGCCGTGTGCGACGAAGGCCGCGGGGTAGGCGAAACCGGCCTCGGCGTCTATCTCGATTTCGCCGAATCGATTGGGCGTCTCGGCCGCCAGGTCATTGAGGAGCGCTACGGCAATCTCTTCGAAATGTATGAGCGGATCACCGGCGAAAGCCCCTACCGGACGCCCATGCGCATCTACCCGGCTATCCACTACACCATGGGCGGCCTTTGGGTCGATTACCAGCTGATGAGCACCATCCCCGGCCTGTTCGTGCTCGGCGAAGCGAATTTTTCCGACCACGGCGCCAACCGCCTCGGCGCCAGCGCCCTCATGCAGGGGCTCTCCGACGGCTACTTCGTGATTCCCTACACGCTGGGCAATTACCTGGGCTCGGAAAAGCTGGAAAAAGTCGACGCCGCGCGCCCCGAATTCCACCAGGCAACGGCCGAAGTGGAAAATCGTGTGAAGCGCCTGCTCTCCATCAAGGGCAAGCGCACCGTCGCCTCGTTCCATCGCGAGCTCGGCAAAATCGTGTGGGATCGCTGCGGGATGTCACGCAATGCCGATGGGCTTCGCACGGCTATCGGCCAGATCCACGCCCTGCGCGAACAATACTGGAGCAACCTCAACGTGCCCGGCTCCTGTGCGGATCTCAACCAGCAGCTGGAAAGCGCCGGCCGCGTGGCCGATTTCTTTGAGCTCGCCGAACTGATGTGCATCGACGCCCTGCACCGCAATGAAAGCTGCGGGGGCCACTTCCGCGAGGAATTTCAGACCGAAGACGGCGAAGCCCTGCGCGACGACGAGCATTATCAATATGCGGCCGCCTGGGAGTACAAGGGTCCGGATGCGCCCCCGCAACTCCACCAGGAGCCGCTCGAATTCGACTACGTTCATCCAGCCCAGCGGAGCTACAAGTGAACCTGATACTTCACGTCTGGCGGCAGAAGAGCGCTTCCGGCAAGGGCGCCATGGAACGTTATGATGCCAGGGATGTCAGTGCCGACATGTCTTTCCTCGAAATGCTGGATGTCGTCAATGAGAAGCTGATCGCCGAAGGCCGCGAGCCCATTGCGTTCGAGCACGATTGTCGCGAAGGCATCTGCGGTTCCTGCGGCTTCATGATCAACGGCATCGCCCATGGACCCCAGCCCGGCACCACCGTCTGCCAACTGCACATGCGTCATTTCAAGGATGGCGACGAACTGTATCTCGAACCTTGGCGAGCGCGGGCCTTCCCGGTGATTAAAGACCTGATCGTCGATCGCAGCGCCTTCGACCGCATTATTATGTCCGGCGGTTATATCACGGCGCGAACCGGCAGCGGTCCCGACGGGAATACTCTGCCCGTTCCCAAGGAAGATGCGGATCGCGCCATGGACGCGGCGGCCTGTATCGGCTGTGGAGCCTGCGTGGCGGCCTGCCCCAACGCCTCCGCCGCGCTGTTTACGGGAGCCAAAATCTCCCACCTCGGCCTGTTGCCGCAGGGGCAGGCGGAGCGCTCGCGCCGGGCCCTGCGGATGGTCGCGCAATACAATCTGGAGCTGTTCGGGAGCTGTACCAACATCGGGGAATGCGAGGCGGTCTGCCCCAAAGAAATCCGTCTGGACGTGATTGCCCGCATGAATCGGGACTATTTGCGCGCCATCGGGGACGTGGGATAGGACCTTTGGCCGTCCGTCCTTTAAAACATTGGCGCACCTGTATCCTGGGGCGCGCCGCCGTCGTCTCTGTAGTATGCTGGTCCTCTGGTCTCCTGAATCTATCCCTTTTTTGAGGTACGCTTGACATGTCCTTCCGTTTGAAATCGCTGCTGTTTGCCGCTGTTACGCTCCTGTTTGTATCGCTTCCCGCCTTTTCCCAGGTCACGGCCATCGAAGGCGTCGTGAAAGGCGCGGACGGCAACCCCGTCCAAGGCGCGATCATTACCTTCGAACGTACCGACATCAAGGGCCACTACACGGTTAAAACCGACAAGAAGGGTCACTACGGCCATTACGGTCTGCCCTACGGTACATACACCATTACCTGCACCATCAATGGCCAGGTGACGGGCGACACGGCACAGAACTTCAGAACCTCCCCGGGCGATCCCAAGACGCTGAATTTCGACCTCAAACAGGCCGCCGATCGGGCAGCGGCGATGACCAAGGCGGCCGAAACCGGAACCCTCACCGAGGATCAGACGCGCGGCATGACCAAGGAGCAAAAGGAGGCTTTCGAGAAGAATGCCAAGGCTCGCGAAGCTCAGTTGGCCAAGAACAAGGCGTTGAACGACGCCTATACGGCCGGCAAGAACGCCATCGATGCCAAGCAGTGGGACCAGGCCATTGAGAACCTGAATAAAGCCTCCGAACTCGACGCCACCCAAGGTGCGGTCTGGACCAGTCTGGCCGATGCCTACGTTGGCAAGGCTCAGTCAACACCCGCCGAAGCCGCCGCCAATTACGACAAGGCCTTTGAGGCCTTTAAGAAGGCTATCGAAATCAATCCCGACGCCGGGCTCTACAACAATTACGCGCTGGCTCTGGCCAAAGACAAGAAACTGGACGAGGCGAGCGCCAACCTCGCCAAAGCGGCTCAAATGGATCCTCCCGGCGCCGGCAAATACTACTACAACCTGGGTGCTTTGCTGGTGAACAGCGGCCAAAACGAAACGGCTGCCGCAACCTTCAGGAAGGCGATTGAGGCCGATCCCAACTATGCCGACGCCCACTTTCAGCTGGGCATGAGCTTGGCGGCCAAGGCTGGGGCGGATCCCAAGACCGGCGCGGTATTACCGGTGCCAGGGACCATCGAAGAGCTACAGAAATATCTGGAACTCAAGCCGGACGGAGTCAACGCCCAGCAGGCCAAAGAAATGATCGCGGCGCTCGGTGGTTCGGTCAGCACGTCGTTCCAGAATCCCAGCGCCCCCAAGGGCAAAAAGAAATAACTCCCGGTCTCGAGTAAACGAGGGACGCGCCAACCGCGTCCCTGATTCATGCTTTCTCTTCTCAGACTCCTGGTCACGCTGGTGATCGCGATTACCGTGATCAGGTCTGTGGTCCATTTTTTTCAAAGGCTGTGGGCGGGAACGCAGCAACCGCAGCGGGCCATGCCTCGGACCATGCAGCGTCCGCCTGCCCAGACCACCGCACCGGTTACGACCATGCTCCAGCAGGACCCCGTTTGCGGTACCTACGTGGCCGTCGACAGCTCTTTGAAGAAAATCGTCGGCGGGAGAGTAATTCATTTCTGCTCGGCGGAATGCCGCGACCGGTATCCGGGATAGATTGCGCAATCCGCAAACAGAAGTTCTGCTTTCGGGCCTCATTCATAGCTCCGGATTCACCGGTCTGGCTGCTCGCGTTTCAGCCTCTTCGCCAGGCAACGATATTCTGCGGCTCTCCGGCCTGACCCTGACGGCAAAGGCGGTCTACGTCGCGCTGTTGTATCGCGAAACCAAGCGCCCGCTGATCCTGATTGCCGATGGCAACAAGCAGGCCGAAGCCCTCTACCCGCTCCTCCGCACTTTCTGCGATCTTTTGGACGCAGGCACGGCTCCGCTGCTTCTGCCCGCCCTCGACGTTCTGCCGGGGCAGGGCATGTCGCCCCATGCCGAAATTCTGGCCACGCGCGCCGCGGCTTTCGACCGTCTCGCGCACGGCAAAGCGGGCATTCTGGTGCTGCCCGTGGCCGCCGCGCTCTCGCGTGTCTCCTCTCCGCACTATTACCGGCAGCTCACTCTGACGCTGCGCGTTCATGAAGAAATCGCGCTCGACGATCTTTCCGCCCACCTTGAAAGCATCGGCTATGAGCGCCGCGATCCCGTCGAAATGGTGGGCGAATACTCCATTCGCGGCGGCATTCTCGATGTCTTTCCACCCGACCAGGAGCAGCCCGTCCGCATCGAGTTCTTTGGCGACGAGATCGAATCCATCCGCCGTTTCGACCCCGAATCGCAGCGTTCCATCCACGAGCTCGGCGAGTGCGTTCTCGCGCCCTTCACGGAGTTCCGCAAGTCGCGTCAATTGCTGTCGCGCCTGTCGGACTACCTGCGCGACGCGGGCATGCGGACGCGTGAGCTTCCCGTCGATGGCGAGCCTTTCGCGGGCTGGGAACTGCTGGTCGCCGCCGTGGAGCCGCCGCAGGCTTCTATCCTCGATTTTTTTGAAAAACCGCTCATAGTTATCGATGAGCCGGAGATGACCAGGGCGGCCGCCGAGCGCTTCTGGGGAAGGCTGCGGGATGCGCCGGGCGCCGCGTTTGTCAAACCGGAAGCGAGCGCCATTGAATGGGACGAATTCCGCGAACGGGCCTCGCGGTACAGCGTCCTCGAAACCCGGCAACTCGATATCGGACTCCCCGATGCGCAGAGCTTCTACATTCCGACGCGCCCCTCCATGGCCTTCCACGGCAATCTGCAGGTGGCGATACGAGAAGCGAAGACGCTGATCGAGGCGGGCAGCAAGCTGGCGTTCTTCGCCCCGACCACCGGCGAAATCGAGCGCCTGGCTGACATCTTCAGCGAATATTCGGTGCCCTACCAGGTGGAACTCGCTGGCGACCGCACGCCGGAGTATCTGCGGGAACGTGCCCAATCCGGCGGTAGTGCGGTGGCGTTGATTCGCGGCGAGGTGGCCCGCGGCTCCGTCTTCCAGGAAGCCGGGCTGACCATCTTCGGCGCGGAGGATCTTTTCGAATCTCCCGAAACCGTGGCCAAGCCCGGCATCGCGCACCTCGGCAAATTTTCGGCGGATCAGTTCGACCTCAAACCCGGGGACTACGTGGTCCACGTAGAGCACGGCGTCGGCCAGTTCCACGGCGTTCGCGAAATCGCGCAGGGTGATGCCAAAGGCGATTACATGCTCATCGAATACGCCGGCGGCAATAAGCTCTACGTGCCGCTGGCGCGCATGGACCTGGTGCAGCGCTTTCGCGGCGAGGGCGAAACTAAGCCCTCCCTCGACAAAATGGGCGGGGCGACATGGTCCCGTACCAAGACGCGCATCAAGACTAAAATGCGCGACATGGCGGAGGAGTTGCTCAAGCTCTACGCCGAACGCAAACTGGCGCCCGGCTTTGCTTTTTCGGCCGACAGCAACTGGCAGCGCGAGTTCGAAGACGCTTTCGAATTCACCGAAACGCGCGACCAGAAAACCGCCATCGAGGACATCAAGCGGGACATGGAAAGCCCGCTGCCCATGGATCGCTTGCTGTGCGGCGACGTCGGCTACGGCAAGACCGAAGTGGTGATGCGCGCCGCTTTCAAGGCTCTTGGCGACGGCCGCCAGGTAGCCGTGCTCTCGCCCACCACAGTACTCTGCTTCCAGCATTTCAACACGTTCCGGAAGCGCTTTCAGCCCTTTCCGGTGCGCATTGAAATGCTCAGCCGTTTCCGTTCCGCCAAAGACACCAAAGCCGTGCTGGACGATCTCGCCGAGGGAAAAGTCGATCTGGTGGTCGGCACCCACCGCATGTTTTCGAAAGACGTAATCTGGAAAGATCTCGGCCTCGTCATCATCGACGAAGAGCAGCGCTTCGGCGTCAAACACAAAGAGCGCCTCAAGGAACTGCGCAAAAGCGTGGACGTGGTGACCATGAGCGCCACGCCCATTCCGCGCACCCTCCACATGTCGCTACTCGGACTGCGCGACATGTCGGTGATTGAAACCCCGCCCAAGGACCGCCTCTCCATCCACACCGTGGTCGCGCCCTTCGGACCCGATCTGATCAAACCCGCTATCGAATTGGAGCTGGCGCGCGGCGGCCAGGTTTATTTCGTGCATAATCGCGTCGATTCCATCTGGCACCGCGCTGCCATGGTGCAGGAAATGTTTCCCTCCATTCGCGTCGGCGTCGGCCATGGGCAGATGCCGGAAACGCAACTGGAAAAGGTGATGCTCCAGTTCATGAACCATGAATTCGACGTCTTCGTTTCTACCACCATCGTCGAGAACGGCCTCGATATTCCGCTGGCCAACACCATGATCATCGAACACGCCGAGCGCTATGGACTCTCGGAGCTGTACCAGCTGCGCGGGCGTGTGGGGCGGTCGAACCGCCGCGCCTACTGCTACCTGCTCGTCGAGCCCGACTCGGAACTCACTGAGATCGCCCGCAAACGGCTCGCGGCGCTCAAAGAGTTCAGCGACCTGGGAGCCGGCTTCAAAATCGCCGCGCTCGATCTGGAACTACGCGGCGCGGGCAATCTGCTGGGCGGCGAACAGCACGGCCACATCAACGCCATCGGCTTCGATATGTACATCCGCATGCTGGAGGAAACCGTGCGCGAGTTGCGAGGCGAAGAAGTAGCCCCGGAGATCCATTCGTCGGTGAATCTGGGTTTGGATTTGCGAATCCCGTCGTCGTACATTGCCGACGAGAACCAGCGCCTGCGTGCCTACAAGCGAATCGCCCAGGCTGTCGACGCCGCCGAGCGCGACAAAGTGGAGCAGGAATTCGCCGACCGCTACGGCCCGGTTCCGGACGACGTGCGCTACCTCCTGAAATATTCCGCCATCAAGACTGCGGCCGAGAGGATCGGCATTGAGGCCATTGATCGAAGGCATTCCGTGATCAACGTGAAGTTCCACGACCAAACCCGCGTGGATGCGCAGAAGCTGATGGAGCTGGTGAGTAACACGCGCGGAGCCCAGTTTACGCCGGCAGGGGTGCTGCGTTTGCCTGTCGACGCCATGAGTACGCCGGCCGCGATGCTCGACTACATCGAGACCGGCCTGATCGCCCCCCTCGGCTGAGGGCGAGTGCTATCATCGGGGCGCCAGGATCACGAGTCCCCTCACTCAAATAGTGGTCGCGGCCGTTTCCGCCGGGCTACCTACGCTGACCGTTCTGGTCAGCCTCTTGATCAATAATCAGCGCCTCTCCGATTTTGAGAAGCGAATGGATCAGCGGTTTGCAAAGGTGGACAAACGATTTACCGAGTTGGACAAACGCACCGAGCAATGGCTAATCGATTTACGAGACCTGCTCAGATCCGAATTCTTTCGAGTCGAGCAGGTCATGGACGCCCGACTGAAACATCTCGAAGAATCTTCGCAGCACTAACGCACGACCAGACGCCCGCCCCTCTGAATAATCCTTCAGGCTCGAATCCACCAAAAGTCTGGCACCATCAAAAAACGGGTACATTGGGACCAGGGTCATGGTACTGCAACCGGTATGGCGATGCGGATCTCAATTGACGGCGCCGAATTCGAAGCTCTAAACGGAGAGCTGTTGATCGATGCGATCAATCGCGCCGGAGTGCATCTGTCCCAAGTCTGTTATCTGCCGCAATTGGGGCCAATTCAAACCTGCGATACCTGTCTGGTGGAAGTCAATGGCGAACTGGTTCGCGCCTGCGGTTCTGTAGTGGTCGAAGGGATGAAGGTTTCGACTACTGCCGGCCGTGCCCAGGCGGCACGTACTGAGGCGTTCGACCGGATCCTGCGCAACCATGAACTCTATTGCACGGTGTGCGACAACAACAACGGCAACTGTACCGTACACAACACTACCAGGCTGCTCGGAATCGACTATCAGCATTACCCGTTTCAGAACAAGCCTTACGCGGTCGATAACAGTAATCCCTTCTATCGCTACGATCCCAATCAGTGCATCCTGTGCGGCCGTTGCGTATCGGCGTGCCAGAATCTTCAGGTGAATGAGACTCTCTCGATCCGCTGGGAAGACCCGCATCCCCGCGTATTGTGGGACGGCGGATCTCTCATCGGCGAATCGAGCTGCGTCTCCTGCGGCCACTGCGTCACGGTTTGCCCGTGCAATGCACTCATGGAGAAAACCATGCTCGGTCACGCGGGCTTCCTGACGGGCTTCAGCAAGCCGGTGCTCGACAGCATGATCGATCTGGTCAAGGGACTGGAAAGCGAGACCGGCTACAAGGCCATCCTGCAGCTCTCGGAAGCCGAATCGGCGATGCGCAACACGCGCATCCGGCGCACCAAAACCGTCTGCACCTATTGTGGTGTGGGATGCAGCTTCGATGTCTGGACCAAAGACCGGCACATCCTGAAAGTGGAGCCGGGCGCGGGTCCCGCCAACGGCGTCTCCACGTGCATCAAGGGAAAATTCGCGTGGGATTTCGTCAACAGCAAAGATCGCCTCACCAGGCCGCTGATTCGCGAGGGTGGGCGATTCCGCGAGGCCGGGTGGGACGAAGCTCTGGACCTGATCGCCCGGCGCTTTGGCGAGATCAAAAACGCGCACGGCCCGGACGCACTGGCCTTCATTGCCTCGTCGAAGTGCACCAATGAAGAAGCGTTCCTGATGCAGAAGCTGGCGCGTGCCGTCGTCGGCACCAATAATGTGGACAACTGCTCGCGCTATTGCCAATCGCCGGCCACTATGGGGCTGTTCCGCACCGTCGGCTACGGCGGCGATTCGGGCTCCATTGCCGATATCGAACAGGCCGGCCTGGTGCTGATCGTGGGCAGCAATACAGCGGAGAGCCATCCCGTGCTGGCCACGCGGGTAAAGCGCGCCCACAAGCTTCACGGGCAGAAGCTCGTCGTCGCCGACCTTCGTGAAAATGAAATGGCCCGACGCGCCGATCTCCACATGCGACCGCGTCCCAGCACCGACATCGTGTGGCTGTGCGCAGTGGCGCGTTACATTCTCGACGAAGGTTTGGCCGATTCCGATTTCCTTAGCCGTTGGGTCAACGGCCTCGCGGAGTATCGCCAGAGTCTGGCACCGTTTACCCTGGAGTTCGCGGCCGAAACCTGCAATCTCCCGGTGGACACGTTGAGGCGTGTGGCCCACATGATCGCCGAGGCGGAAGGAGTCTGCGTCTTGTGGGCGATGGGCGTGACCCAGCACTGCAACGGGTCCGATACTTCTACGGCGATTTCCAACCTGTTGTTGATCACTGGCAATTACATGCGGCCCGGTACGGGAGCTTATCCCCTGCGCGGCCATAATAACGTGCAGGGAGCCAGCGACCACGGAGCCATGCCCAACATGCTGTCTGGTTACCAATCGGTGGACGATCCCGAAGTGCGGGCGCGATTTGCGGCGCGCTGGGGAGTGGACGTGCCTGCCGCTAAAGGGCTCGACAATCACGAGATGGTCGACGCCATTCATCAGGGCAAGCTGCGCTCGATGTATCTGTGCGGCGAAGAGATGAGCATCGTCGATTCGAACGCTAACTACGTGGGGGAAGCGTTCCGCAAACTGGAATTCTTCGTGATTCAGGACATCTTCTTCAGCACCACCTGCCAGTTTGCCGACGTGGTGTTGCCGGCTTGCCCCAGCCTCGAAAAAGAAGGCACCTTCACCAGCACGGAGCGCCGCGTTCAGCGCCTCTACCAGGTGCTGGAACCTCTGCCCGGGAGCCGGCCGGACTGGACGATTATTCAGGACGTCGCCAACCGTCTGGGCGCAGGCTGGAATTACCGGCATCCTTCGGAAGTGATGGATGAGGTGGCCGCGCTTACTCCCATGTTTGCCGGCGTCCGCTACGACAGGCTTGAAGGCTACAACACGCTGCAATGGCCAGTGTCGGCGGATGGGAGCGATCAGCCGCTGCTCTACACCAAAGGCTTCGCATTCCCGGACGGCAAAGCGCGCCTGTTTCCGGTAACATGGCGCGAACCGCAGGAGTGCCGGGATTCCGAGTTCGATCTGCATCTGAATAACGGGCGTCTGCTGGAACATTTTCACGAAGGCAATCTGACCTACCGAAGTCCCGGCATCCGCGCCAAAACGCCCGACACTTTCGTCGAAGTGTCGCCGGAGTTGGCGCGCTCGCGCGGTATCGAGAGCGGCAGCCTGGTGCAACTTACATCTCGCCACGGCCGCGTTCGTGTGCGCGCCCTGGTCACCGACAGAGTGCATGATGGCGAGCTTTATATGCCGATGAATTCCACCGCCAGCCCCGTCAATCTGCTGACCGGAAGCCACACCGACCCCGCCACTCACACGCCGGCGTATAAAGAGACGGCAGTGCAGATGCAGGTTCTGGCCACCACCGGCGAGAGCCCGTTACCGCGCATCAATCATCGCTTCGGGCATCCCACTCCGCAGAACGGCGTGGAGGTCGAGAGAAAATGGCGTCAGGCCGGCTACCGTTTTCCCGGTGAATTAGTGCAGATCAAGACCGGGCACGAGAGGTAGATTTTCATGGCGCAACCGATTCCCCTCACACTGACACCCCACGATGAGAACGACACCATCGAGCGCCTTGAGCAGGCGCTGCAGAAACACTCGGATGCAATTCTGTCTGGTCTGCAGCTCTTACAACTCCTGCATGACCGCGGCGTCCTCGATTTATTACGCGGGTTGGTGGGCGCCGGCGATCAACTGGTAGGCATGGCGGCCGCGGCGGTCGACGCGCCGGATTCCATCCGCGCCATCCGCAACTTCATTCTGCTCACGAAACTCTTTGCGAGCATCCCCACTGAAGTCCTGGACAGCCTGGTCCGCACAGCCGCGGAAGGAGCGGAGCGCGAGAAAACGCACAAGGCGCCGGGCCTGCTGCACCTGCTACGGCGGATGAATAGCGAAGACAGCCGGCACGCAATTGCGGTCACCATCGATCTGCTGGAGAGCGCAGGGAAGGCTCTATGAACGCGCCCGCGGTTGCTCCAGTCTTGTGAACGCGCGTCCACTCACTCAGGCTCTGGCTTCGGCGTTGGCTCGGTTATAGAGCGCTTTCATGTAGGCGAATCCGTAGGCCTGCTCGCTGTAGTGGCCGCCGGTCAGTCCCGGCGTATGGTCCAGAATCACGATGCCCTCATAATTCACGTCGCGCAGGGCTTTCATGATCTTGTACATATCGTAATAACCGTTGTCCATGAACGTCTCGACGAAATGAGGCAGCGGCGCGCTCACGTTGCGGAAATGGATCTTCCAGATTTTGTCTGGGCCAAAGTAGCGGATCATTTCCTCGGGATCCTTACCCGTCAGCGCACGCCCGCCTTCGAGCCATGTGCCGCAGCAAAGACAAATCCCCACGTTGGGGCTGTTTGCGACCTGCATGGCTTTGCGGTAGCCATCGAAATTGCCGAAGACGCACCGGGGCACGCCGGCGAGTACGGGGACGGGCGGATCGTCGGGATGAATGCCGATGCGCACACCGGCTTCCTCGGCAACCGGCGCCACTTCTTTGATGAAGTGCGTATAATTCTCCCAGATTTCTTCCTGCGTGAAAACGCGCCCATGGGAGAGCGGTTCGCGGAATTCCTTACCGTCCCAGACGCCGACTTTGTTGGGGCTGGCGAGATCGAATTCGCGCGCTTCGGCGCCGCGAATCACGGCGCGGCCGCTCGACCAAATGCCGTTGCCCATGTGGGCGTAGGTCGTGTAGTAGATCCCGGCCTTGCCGAGATTGCGCAGGTATTGCTTGTATTCTTCGATCTTCTTGTCGCGCCCCGGCAGATTCAGGGTTACTTCCGGCATGTTGTGGACGCTGGTGTTGCCGATGTTCCAGACCGTGATACCGGCATCGGCGTAGCGCTTCTTGATCTGGAGGAAGCCCTCAGCCGTGCGCAGATCGGGCGTCGACCCCACGCTCACGTAGCCGCAGCCGATCTGATTCCAGAACTTCAGTTCTTCGTCAGTGGGTTTGGCCGACGCCTGGCCGCAGAGTTTAATTCCGGGCTGGCTGTTGTGGACGATGGCTTCGCTTTTTCGTTCCGCGGCCAGAAACGCGGCGGCTCCGAAGGCGCTCCCGAGGGCAATTTTTCCAAAATCTCTTCTGTCTGTGCTCACGCGGGTATGCTATCACTTACGCGCTGAGGGGGGCGTGAAATCAGCCAGGCTCCGGCCACGGCTACGGCCAGCGAGATCCATTGTTCCAGCGTAAAAGGGCCACCGAGGGGGTTGGAGCTATCGTGCATGCGCAGGAACTCTACTCCGAAGCGCACCAGACCGTAAAGGAAAAGATAGAGCCCGATGATCGCTCCCTGCTGATGCGAGCGGCGCATGCGGGCGAGCAGGATCAGACAGATCGCGCCTTCCGCCAATGCCTCGTAAAGCTGCGTCGGATGCAGCGGGACGTTGAGGGGAACTCCGGTGGTGGCGTCGGGATTGCGAAAGGTCACCGCCCAGGGCAGGCTGGTCGGTTTGCCCCAGCAGCAGCCGGCGGCGAAGCATCCCAGCCTGCCGATGCCGTGTCCGAGCGCGAGGCCAGGAGCGAAGACATCGGAAGTCGCCAGCACGGGCAGATGCTGCGCGCGCATATAGAAGTACGCAAACAGCAGCGCGGCGATGAAGCCTCCATAGAAGATACCGGCGCTCTGCAGCGTGGCGAGGCTGAAGATGTCCATGGGATGCGCCCGGTATTCGGGATCGAGCGCGATCATCAGCAATTTGGCGCCGAGCATGCCCATCAGCGCGCAATATACCCCGAGATCGACGATCTTCTTCGAATCGAGCCCCTGCTGTCTGGCGAAGCGCGAGGCCATCCACAGCGCGGTGAGAAAGGCGAGCGCGACGAGAAGGCCGTAGGTGGGCAGGGAGAAGCGTCCAATGTGAAACAGGATGGGAAACATTTCAGGCTTCGGCGTTTAGCTTTCGGTTCGACAGTAGCATACTCAGGATCAGCAATCCGGCGCCGATGCAGATTGCGGTGTCGGCCAGGTTGAAGGTGTACCAATGATAGCCGCCCACGTAGAAGTCGAGGAAATCGGTTACGGAGCCAGTGGTGGCGCGGTCGTAGACGTTGCCCAGCGCGCCGCCGAAGATCAGGGAAAGTCCGGTGGCGGTTAAGCGATCCTGACGATCGATCTTCCACAGCATCCAGGCGAGGATGAGGACGGCGGCGATGGAGATGGCGACCAGCAGCAGGGTGCGCGAATGGCTGGGGTTCTCCTGGAAGATGCCGAAAGCGACGCCGGGGTTCTGCGAATGCACGATGTTGAAAAAGCCGGGAATCACAACTTTAGTGTCATAAGCGCCGAAGCGCGTCTCGACGATCTCTTTCGTCCAGCGATCCCAGGCGAATACGCCCATGGCAGTGAGGAACGCGGTCAGGCGGCGCCCGCTGTTACCCATGCGCCTCGTTTTCCTGTATGGCCGCGGCGCAGGCGGCGCAGGCGGTCGGGAACTCGGGCACAGAGCCGACGTCTTCGGTGTATTTCCAGCAGCGGGCGCACTTGGCTCCAAGAGCCCGTTCGATCTTCACTTCCACGCCTTCGGAGGTGTGGTTGCCGACTTCGACCTGGGAGACGATGAATAGCCCGGGCAGTTCGCGCTGGTATTGGCTGAGCAGCGGATAGAGTTCGGCATCCGCTGCGAGTTCGACGCGGGCTTCGAGTGGCGCACCGATGAATTTGGCGTTCCTGGCCGTTTCGAGACTTTTGAGGACGCTATCGCGCACACCGATTAGTTTGGTCCAGTTCTCCACGCGGGCGCGCTGTTCGGCGTGGATACCTTCGGTGAGGTCGCCGGGCTGCGGAAAATACGCTGTGTGGACGCTGCCTGTCTCGCCCAAATGCGGCCAGATCTCTTCCATCGTGAAACTGAGGATGGGCGCGAAAAGGCGCACCAAGGCATGGGCGAGGCGATAGAGCGCGGTCTGGGCGCTGCGGCGCGCGTGCGATTTAGTGGCGCTGGTGTAGAGCCGGTCCTTCAATACATCGAAGTAAATGGAGCTGAGGTCGACCGTGGCGAAATCGTAGAAGGCGCGGTAGACGCGGTGGAACGCCAGGTCTTCATACCAGATGCGGGAACGCGCGGTCAGCTCTTCGGCACGTACCAGAATCCATTGATCGAGTTCGAGAAGCTGCTCGCCCGGCACGGCGTCGGTGGCGGGATTGAAATCGTGGATGTTGCCCAAAGCGTAACGAAACGTATTGCGCAGTTTGCGGTAGGCTTCGGAAAGCCGGGTCAGGATATCGGGAGTGAGCCGCACGTCTTCGGTGAACTCGACCGAGCCGCACCAGAGGCGCAGCACTTCGGCCCCGTAATCCTTGATGATGTTCTCCGGCGGAATATCGTTGCCGAGGGATTTGTGCATGGCGCGGCCTTCGCCGTCGAGAGTCCAGCCGTGCGTGGCGCAAGCCCGATAGGGTGCGGTGCCGCGCAGACCGACGCCGATGAGCAGCGAGCTGTTGAACCAGCCACGATATTGATCGCCGCCTTCGAGATAGAGATCGGCCGGCCACGTGAGCCCGTACTCGGCGTTCAGGGTTGCAAGGTGGCTGGAGCCGGAATCGAACCAGACGTCCAGAATGTCGTTCTCTTTGGTGAAGTCGGCTGAACCGCATTTGGCGCAGACGGTGCCGGCAGGGATCAGTTCGGCAGCGGTGCGCTCAAACCAGATGTCGGCGGAATACTGCGCGAAAAGTTCGACCACCGGGTCGAGGATCTTGCGATCGGTCAGCGGATGCCTGCATTGCCCGCAGAAGAACACCACAATGGGGACACCCCACACACGTTGGCGCGAGATGCACCAGTCAGGGCGGCCGGCGATCATGTTCGAGATGCGGTCTTCGCCCCATTCCGGAGTCCACTTCACGGCCTTGATGGCGTCGAGGGCTTTGGCGCGCAGGCGGTTGTTATCCATGCCGATGAACCACTGCTCGGTGGCACGGAAGATGGTTGGGTGGTGGCACCGCCAGCAGTGCGGATAGGAGTGATCGATGTACTCCGTGGCGAGCAGCGCGCCGTGCTCTTTGAGGATCTCGATGACGAGGGGATTGCCTTCCCACACGGTCTTGCCGAGCAACTGCGCGGGCAGATCTCCGGTTTCACCTTCGACTTTGAAAAAGCGGCCGGCGGCATCGACGGGGCAATAGACAGGCAGGCCGTATTGCTGGCCGACGACGTAATCCTCCTGGCCGTGGCCGGGGGCGGTATGGACGGCGCCGGTTCCCTGCTCGAGCGTGACGTGATCGCCCAGAATACCGATTGAGGTGCGATCGACGAACGGATGGCGGAAGGTTGCGCCTTCGAGCTTGTTGCCGTTGAAGCGGGCGGTGATTATGCCTCCTGCCCAGCCGCACTTCTGCGCGGTGACTTCGAGCAGATCGGCGGCGACAATGTAAACATCTCCGCTGACGTCGTAGGCGACGTACTCGTATTTCGGGTTGAAGGCAATGGCGAGGTTGGCTGGCAGGGTCCAGGGGGTGGTGGTCCAGATCAGGCCGTAAACCTTCGCGCCGGCAAGCTCGGGATCGATGCGCGCGGGGTCGGAAGTCAGGGCGAAACGCACCCAGACGGACGGGCTCTTGTGGTTGGCGTATTCGACTTCGGCCTCAGCCAGCGCCGTGCGGTCGTGGAGGCACCAGTTGACCGGTTTCAATCCTTTGTAGACGTAGCCTTTGTCGAGAAAATCGACGAAAGCGCCGGCGATTACGGATTGGTACTTCGGGGCCATGGTGAGGTAGGGATGGTCCCATTGGCCGAACACGCCGAGGCGCTTGAAGTCTTCCCTCTGCAGATTGACCCATTTTTCAGCGTATTTGCGACAGACGCGGCGGATGTCGGCAGCCGACATGTGCGCCTTCTTACCGCCGAGTTCCTGATCGACTTTGTGTTCGATGGGCAGGCCATGGCAATCCCATCCCGGAACATAGGGCGCATCGTAGCCCGCCATGGATTTCGATTTGACGATGAAATCCTTGATGATCTTGTTGAAGGCGGTGCCGAGATGGATGCGGCCGTTGGCATAGGGTGGCCCGTCGTGCAGGATGTAAATGGGTTTTCCCTCGCGCGATTTTCGAATCTGCCCGTAGAGGTCTTCCTCCGCCCAGCGCGCGAGCATTTTGGGCTCGGCCTGGGGCAGATTGGCCTTCATGGGAAAACTCGTCCGAGGCAGATTGATAGTCTGCTTCAAATCCGGTGTTAAGGGGTCCATTTGGGGGATGAAATTTAATTATAACGGGCAGATCGGAAATCTGCCCCACTACTAATGGGCTGGGGCCGGCGGTTTGGGAGCGGGCGAGGGCTTTCCGGCAGGCGCAGACGCTCCGGGCTTGGGCTCCGGTGGCATGTTCGGGGTCTGCTTCTGATACTGAATAATCAGCGTGACGCGGCGATTGGATGGATCTTCGGGTTTAGTCGCCTCGCGCGGGCTCTGATCCGCGAACCCCCGGACCTGGGTTACCTGATCGTCCTGCATCCCATGATCGTGCATCCAGCGGCGCGCGGCGTTGGCGCGATCGGATGAAAGTTCCCAGTTCGAATAGTCGGCCCGGCCGTTGAACGGCTTCGAATCGGTATGTCCCTCCATAGTCACCTTGTTCGGCAGTTTGCCGATTTCAACCGCCAGTGTTCCCAGCAGGTCCTTGCCGTAGACGGTGGGCAACGGACTACCCGATTCGAAGAATGTGCCGTTCTCGTCTTCGATCAATTCGACGCGCAGGCCTTCGCCTGTGACCGTGATGACAATGTTCTTCTTGAGTTTTTCGAGTGAAGACGTATCCTTGACGGCCTGCTCTAGTTTTTCCTTCAGCTTCTTCATGTCGTCCTTGTGAATGGGCAGGCTCTCGCTGCCCGATCCGCGCAGACCGTTGCCGATGTCGTGGGCTTTACTGTGGGGGTCGGTGAAGTATCCGCCGACGGCCTTCTGGACCTGCTCACTGCTGCTCAACAGCCAAAGGACGATGAAGAGCGCCATCATGGCGGTGACGAAATCCGCGTAGGCTACTTTCCAGGCGCCGCCGTGATGGCCCGCGTGGCCACCCTTCTTCCTGCGGATGATGATGATCGGCTGGACAGGTTGCATGGTGTCAGGCCGCCTTTGCTTCCGGAGCTTCGCCTGTCTTCTTGCCCTTGATGGTTGCTTCCATGTCTTTGAAACTCGGCCGGAGATCGTGTGGAATAGCCCGTCGCGCGAATTCTACTGCGATCATGGGCGCCATCCCCTTGGCGAAGGCCATCAGGCCGGCGCGAAGCATCTGATAAAACTGCCCCTCGGCGTCGACGGTTTTTTCAAGGTTAGCCGCGATTGGCGATACCAGCCCATAAGAGAGGAGAATGCCGAGAAACGTTCCCACCAGCGCGGCGGCCACCTTCTTACCGATCTCTTCGGGTGGGCCACCCAGCGCGCCCATGGTAATGACAACACCGAGAACGGCGGCGACGATGCCGAGCCCCGGGAGTGCGTCGGATACCACAGCCAGCGCCCTCGCGGGAGCCATGGCTTCGTGGTGATGAATATCGATGTCGTTTTCGATCATGAGATCGAGGTCGTGCGGTGGAACCACGCCCGATACAGCGGTGCGCAGCGTGTCGCAGACGAAATTCAGCATGTGGTGATCTTTTATGAGCTTGGGATACTTCGAGAAGACCGCGCTCTTGCCGGGATTCTCGACATCTTCCTCAAGCTTCGCCATGCCGCTCTTACGAGCGAAAACGAAGATGGCACTGAGCATTGTGAGGCTTTCGAGATAGAAAGCCTTAGAGTATTTGCTGCCACTGAGGATTCCGAGAACGCTCTTGAATATCCTGATGACAAGCGGAAGTGGGTTGGCGACCAACAGCGTTCCGATGGCCGCACCGCCAATGATTATGAGCTCCGATGGCTGAACGAGCACCAACAACTGCCCCTTCTCCATCAGAAACCCGCCAATGACCGCTCCGAAGACGATTACGATTCCGATGATGGCAAACATGTCCTGCTGTTTAATCGGCAGGCCGGGGGGAAAACATGAGGGCAGCGGCTGTTATGTCAGCCGGGATTTTGTTGGCCTGCGGCGAGCAGGCCGGCGATAGTTTCCACGTCGAAGACGCAACCGCCCCAGGTGCCTCCGCTCGCGTGTTGCAAAACCGCCCAAAGCCTTGAATCGGAAGGCAGGTTGGGATCGGGCGCAAGATCCGCGCGCGACGCTCTGCCGGCCAATATGCGGTCACCCGATGCCACGGTGCCATCCTCGCCAAGAAGATTCACCGTGCCGTGCAAAGTGTTGCGATCGATAACGATCTCGATCAGGTCGTTTTCGAGGATTTTTCCGATCGGCCCTCCCCCCAGGGCTTCAGGAGTGATATGGCCTATGCAGGCGCCGGTCGATACGCCGCTGAAGCGCGCATCCGTGAGCACCGCGACGTGCTTGCCAAAAGAAAGATGCTTCAGCGCCGAGGTGATCTGGAAGATTTCCTCCATCCCCGAGCCCATCGGCCCGCGGCAGATGAGCACAATCACGTCACCTTCTTTAATGCGCTCCGGGCCATTACTCTTGATGGCCTGGATGACGCTGTGCTCGGTGCGGAAAACGCGCGCCGGCCCACGCTTGCGATAGACGCCATCGGCGTCGACCACGCTGGGGTCGATGGCCGTGCTCTTGATGACCGACCCGCCTGGCGCGATATTGCCGACGGGGAAGGTGACGGTGGAGGTGAGTCCGGCGCGGCGTGCGGAATCGGGGTCCATAATGACGTGGCCGGGATCGACGCCGTCGCGTTCGCGCAGCCCCTGGCGAATGGCGGCACGGCGTTCGGATTGCTCCCACCAATCGAGCATGGTTCCGAGCTTCTCCCCGGAAACGGTCATGGCGTTGGTATCCAGCAAACCGGCGCGGCGCAGGTGGAGCATCACTTCCGGCACGCCGCCGGCCATGAACACCTGCACGGTGGGGAAATAACGCGGGCCGTTGGGCAGCGCGTCGACCAGGCGCGGGATCTCCCGATTGATGCGCGTCCAGTCGTCCACCGTGGGGCGGCGCAATCCCGCGGCATGGGCGATGGCGGGAATGTGCAGAATCAGGTTGGTGGATCCTCCGAACGCCGCGTGGACGATCATGGCGTTGGCGAAAGAAGCGTCGCTGAGGACGCGATTCATAGTCAGGCCCATAGATTCGAGCCGCAGCACGGCACGGGCGGACCGGCGCGCCATATCGAGCCAGACCGGCTGACCGGAGGGGGCGAGCGCGGAGTGCGTCAGCGACATGCCCAGCGCTTCGCCGACCACTTGAGATGTCGCGGCGGTACCGAGGAATTGGCACCCCCCGCCGGGACTGGCGCAGGAGCGGCAGAGAAATTCGGCGGCATCTTCGAGGGAGATTTCGTTATGGGCGAAGCGCGCGCCGACGGATTGCACGCGGCCAGCGTCTTCGCCCTGTTCGGCAAGCAGTGTGGTGCCGCCGGGAATCAGCACGCAGGGGAAGTGTGGCGTTCCGGCCAGCGCCATCATCATGGCGGGCAGTCCTTTGTCGCAGGTGGCAACGCCGATGACGCCGGAGCGCGTGGGCAGGGATCGGATCTGGCGTCTGAAAATAGTGGCCGCGTCGTTGCGATACGGCAGGCTGTCGAACATGCCGGCAGTACCTTGAGTGCGGCCGTCGCAGGGATCGGTGCAGTAGGCGGCGAAGGGGACGGCGTTGTGGGAGGAAAGTTCCTGGGCGGCTTCCTCCATCAGCAGGCCGACCTCCCAGTGGCCGGTGTGATAGCCGAGGGCGACTGCGGTGCCATCGGGACGCCGGATGCCTCCGTGCGTGCTGAGAATCAGAATCTCCTTGCCACCGAGTTTGGCTGGATTCCAGCCCATGCCGGCGTCCTGCGCCCAGCCGAAGAGATCGCCGGAGGGGCGTTCCAGCAGCATGGCGGCGGTGATGGGAAGACTGCCTTGAGGGCCGGGGGCTTTGGAGCGGATGTTAAAAATCGACGGGTCGGATTGGGTGAGTTGGTCGAGCGAGAAGGCTGGCATGCCAACGACGATTGTATTCCCGCCTCAGCGTGCGGCCGAAAGCTTCGCGCTGGGCGTAGTATCGGCGTCGAGATCCCCAAGGATGAATTGAATGCCCCGCATGAAATAATCGGCCAGCGGCGGTGTGGTGAAAATGGTCGGCTGGTGCCCCAGGATGGCGAAGAAGATCCGCCCTTTTCCGTAGCTGCGGATCCAGCTTACCGCGTAATCGTGATCGGGGCGCACGCACGGCCACTGGCAGGCGCGGCCCTGATTCATATCTGTCTTATCCACGTCCATGCTGAGCAGCACGTGCAGCTTCTCGCGCGAGTAGGGCGCGGTGGGAAAGCGGAAGAACTCGTCCATGTAGAGGAATTCTTTCCCGGCAAACGGCACGGTGAGCGGGCTCGATGGATCGTCGATTTTGATCCAGGCCTTCTCGGTATTTTCGCGATGGATGCCGCGAACCACGCCGATCATGTCGTGGAACTCGGGCCAGTCCATCGATACGTGGCTGGTGCCGTGATTGCCGCCCAGACCGCCGCCTTCGCGCACGAAGCGCAGTAATCCGTCGCGCACTTCCGGATCGACGAAAATCATCCCTACCGTATTGTTCAGATAGACGGCGTCGTACTGGCGGATCTTGTCGTATTTAAGATTATCCAGATCGTTGCTGAACACGGCTTCGTACGCGCCGGTGCGTTTGCCGATCTGCTCGATACCGTAATTTTCGGCCGGTATGGACACGTGCCCGTTGTAGGCGATGTTCAAATCGAGCACAAGCAGTTTCCTGGGCTTCTTGGGTGGAGCGGCCGCTTTGGTGGGAAGGGCGGCGTCGATCTGGCTGCGCGCTTCCGGAGTGAGCCGGTCGGGACCGCGAATGCCGGCCACCCGCGACATCTGATCCACTTTGTCCGCCAGCACGGGTCGCAGGGCCTTTTCAAATTCTTCGAAGGCGGCGGGCGTGCCGTTCACGGTGATCAGCGACGGCTTCAGGTCGAGCGTGTACATCTGGCGGAGAAACTCGGCCAAGCCTGGCGTGGCGGGTGCAATGTGGATCACAAGGAGCCGCGATTTCAGATCCGTGAGCGCGTCTACCGGTTTAATTCCGGCCTTCGTCCACGCGCCCGTATCCCCGCAGACGCCTACGCGCGGGCTGAGACCGCTCACTGCTGCGAGCACGGTTTTCGGATTACCGCAGATTGCCACGTTGATGCCGAATTCGCCCGCCAGTTTGTCGGCCATCGGCAAAGCGTCGGGCATTTTATCCGCGACGATGGTTTCCACGCCCAGGCTTTTGGCGAACTCGAACAGATGACGCGCGGAGTCTTCGGCCGGTCCGATGGTGGGCACCCGGTAGGCCGTCATGGCGAAGCTCAGCGCGTTGAGCCGGTCGCGGACCGCATTGATCTCGCCGGGCGCCATATTGTCGCCGACGCTTTTGGGGATCTCTTCGTTGAACTTCTGTGTGGGTGCGCCTTCGAGATAGCCAACGCCGAGCAGATCGATCTTTGTTCCGGCGTCCCAAAAGTTGGCGGGACGAAAGTAATCCGCCTGGACGCCGATTTTCCAGCCGATGATGGCGGTGACTGCGGAACGCATGGCAGACCAGGCTTCCCAACGGACTGACGCCACGCCTCGGCCTGCATTGGCGCTGGCGGCCGCGTTGCCTCCGCCACCACGCCCTCGGCCGGGGGTTTGACCGGTTGTGGGCAGGATAGAAAAGGCAGCCACAAGAAGTGCGCAGGCCAAAGGCCTACTCCACATGTACGGTGAGCGCATGGGCGTCCTCACTGGGGGGCTAATGCCAGCAGCACGTTGCCGGGCTGGCCGTTCTGGAATCCCGTGTATCCGGATGGCACGAAGACCATGCCGCCCGCCACCGTAACGCCGGCCGATCCGATAGAACCACCCTTTGCCGTCATGCCATTCACGGTCTTGAACTCGCGCGTGGTGTCGAACTGCCAGATGGGTCTTCCGCTATATGCATAAAACGCCCGCACCATACCGTCCAGACCAGCCGTGAAAACCACTCCGGGAATCACGGTCACACCGGCGGTCAATCCGGTGTGGATGCTCATCGATTCCTGCGCCGGGATGGGCGTGAACCACTTCTCCACGCCATCGGCCAGGCCGATCGCATCCACGCCGCCGCCCCGGAATGCGAAGTAAGCGTTCTCGCTATCGGCCGCACCGCCGAACACAATCTGACCGCGCGAATCGTCCGATCTCCAGACCAGCGCGCCTTTCTGGTCCGGATCGTGCGCCCAGATCACGCCCGATTTTTGGCCGGCGATCAGGAGGCGCTTGCCACTCGGAAGATTGACCAAAATTACGCCCGCGGAGAAATCCCAATCCGGATTCTCGACTTCCGTGGGGCAGTAATAGGTCTCGGGAATCATCGAGCGCCCACCGCCTCCGCCGCGCCCTCCGCGTCCTGCGAACCCCGCGCCGCGCCCCGGAGCGTTTCCATCGGCAATGCCGACGGGGGCGGGAACGTTCTTGGCCGGAAAACCGGCCGGCGGACGGCCCGACGGACAGCCAGTGTGCCAAACGTCGCCATGCTCATCCTGCTGCGTCCAGAGAATCTTTCCCGTATCCAGATCGAAGGCCATGATGCCGTCCGACCGTCCCACATCCGGCGCGGAAAAAGTGTTGCCAGTGGTTACGTAGACGGCGTTACGCTTCGGGTCGATGACGGTCGGGCTCCATACGCCTGCGCCGGAGGGTCCCAGAAAGCTCTTGCCGTCGGGCGTCTTCTGTTCCGTGGCAGGCTGATCGATGGTGTACGTTTTCCAGATCTGTTTGCCGGTTTCGGCATTCAACGCGGCCACCATCCCGCGGAACGTGCAGCACTTGTAGTTGTAACTCGATGATTCCGGCTCTTCGAGGGACGCCACCGGCACATAGATGCGGCCGTTATAAAACCTGACGCCTCCGGTGACGCGCGAGAGCGGATGCGGATCGATCGGATGCTTCCACAACAGTTCGCCGTTAGCCGCGTCGACCGCGTAAACATTGCCATGAATGTCGCCGAAGTAGGCGGCATATTTCTGCGTGCCCGCCTTCGATAAGCCGATCTGAATAGCGCTGCGCACGCCGGTCTGCGCCTGGAACGACCAGTGGACGCATCCCGTGCCGGCATCGAGGCCGTAAACCCAGCCGGTGTCCGAACTGAAGAAAACTCTGCCATCCACCACGGTCGGCTGGCCGTAGACGGACGCGGCGGCGGGGATGCCGAACGCCCACTTGAGCCGCAGTCTTTCGACCGAAGCAGCCGATAGACCAGCCTGCTTGAGTGGCTGAAAACGGGTGTTATTGATATCACTCCAGCCATTCCACGACGGAGCCGAAGCCAGATCCTTGATGGGCGGATTGTCGGCGCAGCGATTGGGCATGGTCTGGGCATCGCCGCTGGCGGCGTTCAATTTGCGCCCGCCTACCCATTCGGCGATGTCGCGCTTTTGCTGATCGGTCAGATCCTTCGCATTCGCCACCATGGTTCCCGTGGTGAGAGCCTCGTAAATTTTCTCCGGCGACATCTGCTTGAGAGTGGCCGGCGATGGCGCACTATCCACCTTGGGATTGCCGTGGCAACTCTCGCAGGAGTTGCCGAAAATGGTCGAGCCCGCGCCCTCCGTCACACGCATCTGGCCGGCCGGTGGGGCCGGTGGCTGCTGCGCCGCGACGATACCCACGCCGATAACGATAACAAGGGCCACCACTACGGCTCCGAAAACTTTCACGATTGCCTCCCTCGAAAACCTGCGCAATTCGATTCGCGCGACGTTCGCATAATATCAATCTCCCCAGGCGGGCTGGGCCTTCCATAATGTTATCGTTTGTTTCGGGGGACAGATGACCGTTCGATTGATCGATCTCAGCATGGAAGTTTACAAGGGAATGATGAGCTATCCCAACGTGGCCAAGCCCGTCATCACGGATATGGAAACGCATCGGGAAATGGCGATCAGCGTGGGCACCGACAAGTACGGCGTCGATGAGATCTGCAACCACTGCATCATCGTCACCGGCGACCACATCGGAACGCATATGGATTCCTGGGGCCATGTGAAACCGGACGCGCCGCGCGCCGAGGGCATTCCGCTCGATCTTTGCTACGGTGACGGCGTGGTACTCGACCTGACGGCCAAAGGTCCGGGCGAAGAGATCCTCGTTAGCGATCTGGAAGAGGCTGAGCGGAAACTCGGGGGCTATCGGATCAAGCCGCGCGACATCGTGCTGCTGCGCACGGACGCCTCCCGGCACAGCACCGAGAAGAGTTACCTGACCGACCACCCCGGCATGACCAAAGAAGCCGTGCATTACATCCTCGACCGGGGCGTGATGGTGATGGGCATCGATGCCATTGGATTCGATCCACCGGTGGCGCAGATGTTCGAGCGCAGGAAATTCTGGGAAGCGCATCGCGTGATGCGCGAGCGCGAGTATTATCATCTCGAAAATCTCTGCAACCTGCATGAGATTCCCGCGCCGTTTCATTCCTTCACGGTGAGCGTTCTGCCCATTAAGTGGCGGGGAGCGTCGGCAGCGCCCGTGCGCGCCGTAGCCATCGTGCAAAACTGATCCACATGAAACTTGCCGGAAAAATTGCGCTGGTCACCGGTGCGCGCCGAGGGATCGGCCGCGGCATCGCCGAGATATTTGCGGAACACGGCGCCGACGTGATCGTGAACGATGTTGTTGCGGACGACCAGGCCGAAAAGGTGGCTGAGGGGATTCGCTCCAGCGGACGGCGCGCCATCACCGCGCTGGGGGACGTCTCAAAGCGCGCCGACGTCGAAGCCATGTTCGACCGGGCGTGGAGCGAGTTCGGGCCCATCGACGTGCTGGTCAATAACGCCGGTATTGAGACCATCGTTCCCTTTCTCGAGATGACCGACGAGCAGTGGACGCGCGTCACCGATGTGGATCTGCGCGGAGCCTGGCTGTGCTCCCAGGTATTTTGCCGGCGCGTGATCGCAGCGGGCCGCAAGGGCGTCATCGTGAATATCGGCTCGATCCAGGCCGGCAAGGTGCTGCCTGGCCGCACACATTACGCGCCAGCTAAGCTGGGCCTCGAAGCTTTGACGCGTAATCTGTCGGCTGAAGTGACTCACCAGGGCATTCGCGTGAATTGCATCCATCCCGGCTTGATCGACACTGAGATGGTGGAGTGGGTGATGAAGGACGCCACGCTGCTCCCCGGCGTGCTCGCGCAAATCTCGCTGGGCCGCGCCGGAAGACCGAAAGAGATCGGCGAAGTGGCTGCTTTTCTGGCATCCGAAGAGGCCAGTTATGTCACTGGACAAAGCTTTTTCGCGGACGGCGGCTGGGTTGGCAAATAACTTCTGTAACTGATTAAGCAACCCCTGCGATAACGTAGTGATTACACCTCTGCTCAATGGGTCATGTAATCGCCATCGACGGTCCCGCCGGTGCGGGCAAGAGCACCATCGCGCGCCGTCTCGCCGCCCGGCTCGGCTACACGTATATCGATAGCGGCGCCATGTACCGCGCGGTCGCGCTCTGGGCTCTCCGCGAAAACATCGATATCGGCGATGCCCACCGCTTGGCGCAACTGGCCAACGCCGCTTCGATCGACCTGCTGCCGGATCGCGGAGTACGCCTGAATGGCGAAGACGTCAGCGATGCCATTCGTGCCTCCGACGTATCGGTCGCGGCGTCGAAAGTCGCGGCCATAGGGGCGGTGCGGGCGGCCCTGGTGGCCAAGCAAAGGCAAATGGCGGATGCGAGCGGCGTGGTCATGGAAGGACGCGACATTGGCACCGTGGTCTTTCCCGATGCCCGCGTGAAAATATTTCTCGACGCCGATCCGAACGAGCGCGTGCGGCGCCGCACCGGCGAGCAACGCGATGTGTCTCCGGAGAAGCTGGCGGCACAGATTGCCGAACGTGACGACCGCGACCGCCATCGCGCCGAATCACCCCTGGTGCAGGCGCCCGACGCCACCTACCTCGATTCCACCGGCCTCACCGAGGAAGAGGTGGAAGAGGCGATTCTCAAGCTGGTTCGCGCGCGTATTTCGAATGGAAAGGAACGGTAATTGAACGTAGAAAACCTGCTTGTCATGAAGTTCGGGGGCACCAGCGTCGGATCCGCCGAACGAATGAAGATCGCCTGCGACCTGATCGCCGCCGAAGCGCTCAGGCGCCCCGTACTGGCTGTCGTCTCCGCCATGTCGAAGATCACCGATCTTCTGCTCGACACCACGCGCCACGCCGAAGCGGGAGATCAGGCCGGTATCGATCAGGGGCTCAGGCAACTCGAAACCCGCCACTTCGAAGCCGCGAAGGATCTCATCCCGGCGGGCGCACTGGCAGGCGTAGAAGCCAGCATCGACGAACTGGTAGGCGAATTTCGCCGCATCGTGAACGGCATGCAGATGCTAGCCTACAGGCCGCCGCGCGCCGTCGATGAAGCCATCGCTGTCGGAGAGCGGCTTTCCGCGTTGCTGGTCAGCGCACATCTGCATTCCCGTGGCATCGCCGCCCAAGCCGTCAACGCCGCCGAGGCCATCGTCACCGACGCGGTCTTCAACAACGCATCGCCCTTGATGGATGCCACCATCGTGAAAGCCACCACACGCCTGATGCCGCTGCTGAAGGCCGGCGAGATTCCCATCGTCACAGGCTTCAACGGCGCCACAGCCGACGGGCGCCCCACGACTTTGGGACGCGGTGGTTCGGACTTTTCGGCATCCATCCTCGCGGCCGCCCTGGGGGCATCCGAGCTTTGGATCTGGACCGATGTCGACGGCATCATGACCGCCGATCCGCGGCTGGTGCCCGGGGCCGAGATTCTGGACGAGATTACTTACAGCGAAGCCGCCGAACTTGCCTACGCGGGCGCCAAGGTACTGCATCCGCGCACGCTCGCACCCCTCGTCGAACGCAGGATTCCCGTATGGAGTAAGAACAGCTTCGCTCCAGAGAAGCCCGGAACGCGTATCGTGCCCGCGCTGGGCGCCGGCAACTCCGGCGCGCGTGCGGTCACGTCGATGGCCAACGTCGCCCTTGTCTCCCTCGAACCGGCCAGTTCTCTGGTTGGAGGCGTACACATCATGGCGCGTGCCCTCGATGCGCTCGACCGGGCCAATGTCGAGATCCTCGCCATCTCCAGCTCCAGCTACCGCCAGAGCTTCTGTTTCCTTGTGAGAAAAGACGAGCTCGAAAAGACCACCGAGGCCATCGAAGCAGCGCTTTCGCTGGAGCTCACCCACGGCTACGTCAAGGGAATCGATGTCGATCCGGATGTCGGTCTGCTCGCCGTGGTGGGAGAGGGGATGCGCGGATTCTCCGGTCTGGCTGGCCGAATCTTCACTGCTATATCCCGCGAAAGCGTTAATATCATCGCCATCGCCCAGGGTTCGAGCGAATTGACGATTTCCATCGTGGTGCGCCGCGACGGCTTGGAGAAGGCAGTCCGCGCCGTCCACGCTGAGTGCCGTCTGGCCCTTGAAACGCACCGCTCCAGCTAATCGGGCGCTTTTCACGAATCGTGCGATTCAGTCCATTGGATGGCATCGTGCTTCTTATCCCGTGGACGGCGATTTAGCCTGCTCCGGAAACGAGACCAAAATACATGTTGGGATGGACGCTGGTTTTTGCGTTAATGGCTTTACTCGGAGCTCTCTTTACGCTGGCAAGCCCCGGGGCGGGAATTGTTTCGATTGAGTTCGCAACCATCGTATTCGGAGCGTTGTTTTTCGCCTGCATCCTGACGCGCATTGCGCGCCGCCGTGTGTGACACGGGCCGCCGTGAAGACTAATGCCTCGCGCGTAGTCCTTGCGTTTTATTCTTCCGAAGAGCAGGAGCACGCGGACCGGGCGTTCGCCGCCCTGCGCGAGACGCGAAGCCGCGCCTGCCTGATCGGGAACGCGACGGCCAAAGCTCCGGACTCCTGCCAATTCTACGCCGATCTGCGTATCGAGGGGGAGACCGTTGTCGCGGTAGAGACGGACCCTGCGAAAACCGGGGAGGTGGTCAAGGCTCTTCGGCTGGCGGGAACGCCGTCGATTTTCGTGATTCGGCCGCACCTTCCCACCGCACGCGAGGGCAAGCGGAAACGCGATACCGCGCCGCGTACGAGGCGGGAAATTCTGGCGCGCCTCGATGTCGATAAGAAGACGCTCGATGCGGCGCGGCGGGATCTGCGCGAAGCGGCACGACTGGACCATGCGCTGCCGCCGGCGGCGGAATGGATACTGGACAATTCGTATCTGATCCGCACGCAGATCGCCGAGGTGCGGCGGCATCTGCCGCGCGATTTCGAGGCTTGGGAATCGTCGGGCACGCCAGCGGTCAATGTGCCCTCGCTGGCGCGCGATCTGGTGAACGAATGCGGCTTCGCGCTGAATGAAAACAATATTCGCGACTTCCTTCGCCAGCGTCAGGTGAAAGCTCCCCTGACGATTGCGGAACTCTGGGCCTTCCCCCTTTTTCTGCGCATCGCTCTGATTGAGGAACTGACCGGCATCGCGAGGCGCGTGGCGCAGGCGCAGCAACTTCGCGAAGTTGCCTACTTGTGGGCGAATCGGCTGGCTACTTCGACGCAGGTGAACGGGGGCGCATTCGAGCGGGCGCTCCATCTTCTCGAATCGGAACCGGTGGCGCGGGAACCGCATTTCGTGGCAGCGCTGGCGGAACAACTGCAGGACGAGGAACGCGCGCTCGGTCCGGTGCAGCGATGGATCGAAAAAAGTTTTCAGGCGCCGATTACGGATCTGGCGAGAGATCTGCACACGAAGGAAGCCGCGCAAACGGTGTCGGCCGCCAACGCTTTCGGCAGTTTGCGCATACTGGCGAGTTTGCCGTTCACCAAGATCTTCGAAGACGTCAGCCTGGTGGAGGCGGAACTGCGCACCGACCCGGCCGGAGTTTATGCGCGCAGCGATTTTCCGACGCGCGATCGGTGCCGTCGGCAGATCGAGAGAATTGCGGCTCACAGCAAAGCTTCGGAACTTGAAGTAGCGCGGGCGGCCATCGGTCTGGCGCGCCAGAACGGCGAGCATGTCGCCTTGTATCTGCTCACGCGGCGCGTGGATCTGCTTGAAGAGGAAGTACACGCGCGCGTTGGTTTGACCTTGCGTGCGGCGCGCATGGTGCACCGCCACGCGACGCCGATTTACATCGCAGCGATCACGGCACTGGCATTCTGCTTCACGGCCATGGCTGTCGTTTTTGCCATAGACGCGGGGATGCCGCCGAACGCATTACTGGCCGTGCTCGGATTGCTGGCGCTGTTTCCCGCCAGTGAACTGGCGCTGCAGATCGTGAATATGCTGGTGGTCTCGCTGCTGCCGCCCGAACCGCTCCCGAAGCTGGATTACCGGGACGGGATTCCGGCGGAGAACGCCACGCTCATCGTGGTTCCGATGATGTTGTCGAGCCTGCATGACGTGCGTGCGGATCTGGAGCGGCTCGAGGTGCGCTACCTGGCAAACCGGGACGCCAATCTGTTCTACAGCCTGTTTGCTGATTTTACGGATGCGGAGGAAGCCGTAACGCCGCGCGATGCGGGGTTGCTCGATGCGGTAAGGGACGGCATTGTGGTATTGAATGCGCGCTATGGCGATCGGTTCGTGCTTTTTCACCGGCCGCGCGTGTGGTCGGAGAGCGAGCAGGTGTGGATCGGCCGCGAACGCAAGCGCGGCAAGCTGGAAGAGCTGAACGCGTTTCTCTGCGGCGAGGGCTCGGGCGAGATCCTTGTCGAAGGCAGTCTCAAGGTTCCAATTCGTTATGTCATCACTCTCGATGCGGATACGCAGCTGCCGATCGAGGCCGCGCGGCGTCTGGTGGGGACCATCGCGCATCCGTTGAACCATGTCGAGATCGACCCCGCAACGCGTACGCGGATTCGTGGCTATGCGGTGATTCAGCCGCGCGTCAGTATCGCATTGCCCGGCGCCACCGCGACACGCTTCACGCGCGTTTTTGCCGACGCGTCGGGCACCGATCCATACAGCCGCACGGTGTCGGACGTTCATCAGGATCTCTTTCAGGAAGCCATGTTCCATGGCAAGGCGATCTACGACGTACAGGCTCTGCACACGATCCTGAGCAACCGGTTTCCCGATGAGACGATTCTGAGTCACGATCTGATTGAGGGCGCGCATGCCGGCGTGGGGCTGGCCACCGATATCGAATTGTTCGAGCATTTGCCGATCGATTACGGGGGATTTGCCAATCGCGAGCACAGATGGATTCGCGGCGACTGGCAAATCGCGCGCTGGGTACTGCCAACGGTGCCGGGTCCGGGCGGCCGGCGGGAAAAGAATCCGCTGACGTTTATCAATCGTTGGCGAATTCTGGATAACCTGCGGCGCAGCCTGCTTCCCATTGCCGCGCTTCTGTTGTTGTTACTGGGATGGCTGGCATCGGCGACACCCGCGGTATGGAGCCTGATGGTGGCGCTCGCGGTGGCGATACCCGCCATCGCTCCGCTGCTCGATCGCCTGGCGCGCCGTGTGGAAGGCACCGCGCAACGATGGCAGGGCGCGGCCGACGAACTGGTGCGGGCCCTGGTGACCATTGCATTTCTGCCGCATCAGGCGTGGATTTCGGCGGACGCAATCGTGCGCGTTCATTACCGGCTTTATTTCAGCCACCGCAAACTTTTGCAATGGCAGACGGCGGCGAAGACGCATGCCGAATCGCGTCGTCACATCGATGCCACGCTGCGGCGGCTGTTGATAGTGGCGGGTCTGTCGATTGTTCTGTCAGCCGCATTGCTGCTCAGGCACGCGTTCCTGCCGGCCACGGGCTTTGTGATTCTCTGGGTAATCTCTCCACTAATGATGCGGTGGCTGGCACTGCCGGAACAGCACGCGTACCGGCGCAAACTGGCGCCTGAAGAGACGCGTGTGCTGCGTCATCTGGCACGCAAGACGTGGCGCTATTTCGACGATTTGGTTTCGGATGAACGGCACTGGCTGCCGCCGGACAACACGCAGCTGGCTCTACGGGTGGAAATCGCCGAACGCACCTCGCCTACGAACATCGGACTTTGGTTGACGGCGGCGCTTTCGGCGCGCGATTTCGGTTATCTGACGGCCGATGAGTTCTGTCACCGCGTGGCGCAGACCATGGAAACCCTGAGTCGCCTCGAGAGGTATGAGGGGCACCTGCTCAACTGGTACGACACGAAGTCGCTGGAGCCGCTGAACCCGCGCTATGTTTCGACGGTGGACAGCGGCAATCTGCTGGCGTGTTTGTGGGTGATCGAGCAAGGGATCGAGGACATCCTGCGGGCGCCGGCGATCGGGGTCGCTTCGCTGCGCGGTCTGAGCGACACGCTTTCGATTCTTGAGGAAAGATGCGGCGACGATCCTTCGACGGCGGCGGCATTGCACGCGCTGCGCAGGCTGCTGCACGGCGCACGGGAAGGCTATGAATTGATGGCCCGCTTCCGTATGGCGGAAGCTCCTCTGCGCAAGCTGCGCGAGACGCACCGCTGGCACTCCGACGAAAGCTCGCGGGATGAGCGGGCGTATTGGGCGGACCGGCTGTCGGCCGAATTTGCGTCGTGGTCGGCCACGGCGGACCGGTATATGCGATGGATGGAAAAACTGGCGCAACCGCCCGATTCCTCGCTGCTGCGAATTGGACCCGATGCAGTTGCGCTGCGGCGGCGCGCGCTGCATGCCACGCCCTCGATCGCGGCGCTGGCGGACGGTTCGCATGGCTACGTGGCGGCGATTCTCGAGTGGCGATCGAGAGAGCTCAGCGCCGAATTATCGGCGTGGCTGGACGAACTGGCCGCCGAGTATGAGGCGGCGCGCACACGCGCCGTGGCAACGGTACGGGCATTGCGGGCGATCTCCGGCTCGGCGGCCGCGCTGGCGGGCGGCGTCGACATGCGCTTTCTGTACGACGAACGGGTGAAGCTTTTCGGTGTGGGTTATGCAGTAGGCGGCCCGCGGGAATTCAACAGCCACTACGATCTGCTGGCCAGCGAATGCCGACTGACCAGCCTGATCGCCATCGCCCGCGGCGACGTGCCGGTGGAGCACTGGTACGCGATGTCGCGGCCTTATACAAAATCGAAATCCGGCGAAGCGTTGCTCTCATGGAGCGGCACGATGTTCGAGTACATGATGCCGCTGCTTTTCACGCGCACGTTCGAAAATTCTCTGCTGGAGCGTGCTTGCCGGGACGCGGTCGACCGGCAGATCGAGTACGGAAACGAGAACGGCGTTCCGTGGGGCATTTCGGAATCGGGATACAGCGCCATCGATGCCAACGGAATCTACCAGTACTGCGCGTTCGGCGTACCCGATCTGGCATTAGACCCAGGCTCCGAGGGCGATCTGGTGGTGGCGCCCTATGCGACAGTGTTGGCTATGCAGGTAGATGCACCGGCGGCCGCAGCCAACATGGTACGCCTGGCTGGACTGGGGCTCTCGGGTCCGGATGGGTTCTATGAAGCTATAGATTTTACCCGTCAGAGCAAGCGGGAAGGGGAGCCTGGGGTTATCATCTCCTCCTACATGGCGCACCATCAGGGCATGAGCCTGGCGGCGCTCAATAACGTGCTCCATCGCGATACACTGCAGCGGCGCTTCCATAACGATCTGCGCATTCGTGCGGTGGAGACGCTGCTTTTCGAAGGCATTCCTATTACGCAGCTGCCGATAGAGGAAATCAGAATGAAGCCCTCGCCGGTGCGTACGCAAGCCTCCGGCGATGCCGCGGATCGGGTCTGGACGGAAGAGACGGCGGTGCCGCGCGCGCATCTCTTCGGCAATGGCCACGCGGCGCTGATGGTCACCAATTCGGGCGGCGGCTACCTGCGCTGGAACGATTTCGATATTACGCGCTGGCGATCCGACCCGACGCTCGATCCGTGGGGCACGTTCATTTATATTCGCGATGTTCGCACCGACGAAGTGTGGGCCACGACGCAAAAGCCGTTTGTCAGCAAAGCGGGGGAAAGCGCGATTCGTTTTGCGGCCGATCGCGCGGAGTATCGCAGGCGCGTTTCGGCGATCGAAACAGTGCTGGATGTGACGATGGCGGAGGAGGACGATGCCGAGATTCGGCGCGTCCGCATTACTAACCGTTCGCTGCGCGCGCGGCACCTGGAGTTCACCAGCTATGCGGAACTGGCGATGACACCGCATGCGGCCGATAAGGCTCATCCGGCTTTCGCCAAAATGTTCATCGAGACGGAGTGCCCGGAAGCGGGTGTGGTGGTGGCGCATCGGCGGCCTCGATCTCCGGATGAAAAGCCTGTTTGGACGGCACACGTGCTGGCGGGTATGGCGGTGGACGATCCGGCTTCCAGCATCGAATTCGAAACCGATCGGTTAAAGTTTCTGGGGCGCGGCAATACGGCGGAGAGCGCGGCGGCGTTGCGGACGCCGCTGACGGGATCGGTGGGCACGGTGCTCGATCCGATATTCAGTCTGCGCTGCCGCGTGGCGCTCGAACCGCGCGAACAGAGAGACATCGCGTTCATCACTGTGGCCGCGGCCAGCCGGGAAGCGCTGATGGATCTGGTCCACAAATACACGCGCCTCGAAACCATTGCCCGCGCTTTCGAAATGGCGTGGACGAGGGCGCAGCTGGGCTTTCGATTCCTTGGCATCGGGCCGGGAGATGCGCATCGCTATCAGGAACTCGCCAGCCAGTTGCTCTACCCGAACCCGCGGCTGCGCCCTTCGGCGGATCGCATCGCGCGCAATCGTCTGGGGCAGGAAGCGTTGTGGGTCCACGGGATCTCGGGAGATCTTCCGATCGTACTGGTGACGATCGCGGAATCGCGCAATATGCCCCTGGTGCGCGATGTGCTGCTGGCGCACGCCTATTGGCGGTTGCGCGGATTCAAGGCCGATCTGGTGATCCTCAATCAGGAGAGTTTGTCTTACGACGCGCCGCTGCGCCATCAATTGCAGCGCCAGATTGAAGCGCATGCCACGGATGGGGGCGTGGATAGGCCAGGCGGCGTGTTTTTACGCGACTGGTATGGAATTCAGGAAGATCATCGCACGTTATTGATGGCCACAGCGGCCATTGTGCTCAGCGGCGGCCGCGGCTCGCTGCATCAGCAGTTGGCGCCGGTGGTGGAAGGCTGGCGCGTTCCGTTGCTGATGCCTGCCGGAGATGCTCAGGAAGAGCCCTCTCGTCCATTGCCGTTTCTTGAATTACCGTATTTCAACGGACTCGGCGGATTCACCCAGGACGGGAGCGAGTACGCCACATATCTGGGACCGGGAGTCACTACGCCCGCGCCGTGGGTGAATGTGATGGCGAATGCGGGCTTCGGCACGATGGTGAGTGAGGGCGGCCTCGGGTTTACCTGGTTCGGTAACAGCCAGGCGAACCGGCTCACGCCATGGCACAACGATGCGGTGAGCGATCCGCAGTCCGAGGCAATTTATATTCGCGACGAAGAGACGGGGCGCTTCTGGACGCCAACCGCGCTGCCCATTCGGGAGAAGGACGCGTATCGCGCCCGGCATGGCCAGGGTTACACGGTGTTTGAGCACAACAGCCATGCCATCGCGCAGGAACTCACGGTGTTCGTTCCGATCGGCGAGGGCGGTAAGGGCGACGCCGTCAAAGTGTGCCGGCTGCGTCTTACCAACCAATCGTCGCGGCAACGACGGCTCACGGCTACGTGGTTTGGCGAACCAGTACTCGGCTCGTCGCGGGAAGATCAGCAGTTGCGGATCCAGGTTTCGCGGGATGAAACGACGGGCGCCATCGTGGCTCGCCAATACTGGACAGGGGCGTGGCGCGGACAATGCGTGTTCGCGGCGGCAACTCCTCGGGCTGTTTCGTGGTCGACGGATCGCACGCAGTTTCTGGGGCGGAACGCCTCGAAAGACAAGCCGGCCGCGTTATCTCGCCTGCGTCTGGACAATCGGCCGCTTTCGTCGGGCGATCCCGGTATGGCGCTGCAGGTCGGGATTACGCTCGATCCCGGCCAGCAGACGGAGGTGACTTTTCTCTTAGGCCAGGCAAGCGACATGGAGCAGGTTGCCGCCATGGTGGAGCGGTACGGCGATGCGGCGAACATCGAGCAGGCTTTTGAAGGCGCCCGGCAGTTCTGGGATTCCGTGTTGGGCGCGCTGCAGGTGAAGACGCCGATTTTGTCGACCGACCTGCTGCTGAACCGGTGGCTGCTTTACCAATCGCTCAGTTGCCGTTTCTTTGGACGTTCGGCGCTTTATCAATCGGGTGGGGCGTTTGGCTTTCGCGATCAGTTGCAGGATTCGATGGCGTTCCTCTACGCGGCGCCGCAGATCGCGCGCGGGCATATCCTGGTGTCGGCGGCACGGCAATTTGTCGAAGGCGATGTGCAGCATTGGTGGCATCCGGAAACGGGCAACGGGGTGCGCACGCTTTGTTCGGACGATTTGCTGTGGCTTCCGTTTGTAGTAGCGCACTATATCGAGGTGACCGGGGATGGCGCGATTCTCGACGAAGAGGTTCCGTTCATCGAAGGGCCGCTGCTGAAAGAGGGCGAACATGAGCACATGTTTATTCCCGGCGTGTCTCCGCAAACGGAGCCGCTTTGGGAGCATTGCCGGCGGGCGCTCGATCACGGGTGGCGATTGGGAGAGCACGGTCTGCCGCTGATCGGCAACGGCGACTGGAACGACGGCATGAACCTGGTGGGTGTGGAGGGTAAGGGCGAGAGCGTGTGGCTGGGCTGGTTCCTTTATGCCACGGCTGAGGCGTTCGCCGAAGTTATGGAGGGCCGGGATGCGGGCAGTTCATTAGTAGCGGAATGGCGCCGGAAGGCCGCTATTTTGAAGGCGCAGATTGCGCAGGCGGCGTGGGATGGCGAGTGGTATCTGCGGGCGTTCTTCGATAACGGGGCCCCGCTGGGCTCGCATGTGAATGAAGAGATGCGAATCGATTCGATGGCGCAATCGTGGTCGGTGATTTCGGGCGCCGGGGATGCGGCTATGTCGCGCACTGCTATGGAATCGGCCCAGGAGAATCTGGTTCGTGAGCATGACAAGGTGGTGCTTCTGTTTACGCCGCCTTTCGACCATTCTCAGCCAAATCCGGGATACATCATGGGCTATCCGCCGGGTCTGCGCGAGAATGGCGGGCAGTATACGCATGGGTCGCTGTGGATGGCGCTAGCATGGGCGCGGTTGCGCGAGGGCGGCCGGGCGGCGCATCTGCTGCAGATTATGAATCCGGTGGAACTGAGCCGCAACCGGGAGGACGTGGAGCGCTATCGCGGCGAGCCCTATGTGGTAGCGGCGGATGTTTACGCGGCGCCAGGTCGAGTGGGGCAGAGCGGATGGACGTGGTACACGGGTTCGGCCGGATGGATGTACCGAATCTGGGTGGAGGAAGTGCTCGGCTTCAAACTACGCGACGATGTGTTGACGATCGATCCGGTGCTGCCGGACGATTGGCCGAGCTTCGAGCTGACGTACCGATTCGGCTCGACGGTTTACGAGATTGGCGTGCGCAGGGGTGAGGGCGAGGAGACCGGACCGATTCAGTTGTTGGATGATGGCGGTGAGCACCGAATTACGATCTGGCTGCGCAGTGCTTTGCGGGGTAGTTCTGAAAAGGTCAGAGAGGACGCCGTCCTGGTGGCATGAAGCTGGACTGCGCCGAGCGCTTTTCGAGCATAAGCGTGACGATGCTCCCTGCCGCTTCATGCCGCCCACCCGGTAGTATGGGCCCCAGAAGGTCATGATCCATGATGTCATCCAGAACCGGCACGCTCTTTGAGTCGGCGATCTTTGTCAGTTGCCGAGAAGTTCTTCGAGACCGCGGGCGTCGAGCAGGCGCAGACCAGTTTCTTCGAGCTCGGGGGCGGACATAGCTTCGAGACGCTGCCGCGCCCACGCGGGAACCGGACCGAAGCGCTTTTCGATCAGACGCATTACGATGGTCTGTTCCCCTTCCTGCCGTCCAAGCCGGAGTATGGGACCCAGAAGGTCATGATCCATGATGTCGTCGAGAATCGGCATGGTCTTTGTCTCCCTTTCTATTATCGCCCCGAGGTGCCGCAATCCTGCGAGAACTGTCAGTTCGCGCACTGCAACGTCCCGGCGCGATGGGTCGCTCCCGGCGATTCGGTGCAGAATTTTTCTCACCGCCTCGCGCTCGTCCGTCAACCGCATCAGAACCGCAAGCAGATTATCTTCAAGATTCGCGCTGTCGAGCAGCGGTTCTCCATCGAGTTGGCGAATGTCCACCACGCGGCAGCGAAACGAGATCGCTGAGCCGGCGATGCTTTCCCGCATGCGGAGCGGCGCTTCGCCTACGTAAAGAACCACCTGTTGGGGAAATTGTCGAAAGCGCCGGTACAGCGTCAAGGCGTATTCGTCCATGCGGAGGGCCATATCCGCGTCATTGGTGCTTTGCAGTTCGATGTGGACGATGGCGCCGGTTTTCGATTCGCCGATCATATCGGCCCGCAAACTACGGACTTCCGGCAATTCGACGTTATGCCAGCGGTCGATCGCGAAACCGGTCAGCGCTTCCAGCACGGGCGCACTGAGCCGCCGGATGACGCTCTTAAGCGCAATGTCGTATTCGTGCACGCGTCAGGAAAGTGCCGCGGCGGGCGGAAATTCTCAAAATTCCTCTGTCCCGCCGCGGTGTAACGGTGCACGTGGGGCTAGTCTTCTTCTTCGTCCTCTTCGGTATCTTCGTCGACCTCGTCTTCGTCGAAATCTTCCTCGTCTTCCTCATCGAGGTCGTCGTCCTCGTCCTCATCGTCGAGATCGTCTTCGTCTTCGTCAACGTCTATGTCGTCGATCTCGTCTTCATCCTCGTCCTCATCCTCATCGAGGTCGTCATCTTCCACGTCCTCGTCGAGGTCGTCAAAGCTCATGTCGTCCGGGTTGCGCTTGGGGGGGCTCAACTGCCATTCCCTTGCAGAATTTTCCAGGTATGCCATATCTCCTCTTGCCTCAAGTGCGTTACGTAACCGAACCAGTTTAACCGATCCGGCGCCGATCTTTTTGCGTCCTTCGATTGCAGTGTACACGGTTGCGCGCGTTCCTCGCCATTCATTCGCGAGCCATAGTCAGGATGTCGCCAGGAATCGCTGGGTTACACTTAGACTTCGTTACAAAATGAAGCAGAGAATTCGTTCCACGACGGTGCTGTCGGTACGCCGCGAGGGTAAGGTTGTGATGGCGGGCGACGGCCAAGTGACGCTGGGAAGCGAAGTGCTCAAATCCAAGGCGCGTAAGCTGCGACGGCTGTACAACGAGAAGATTCTGGCGGGTTTTGCGGGCTCGACGGCGGATGCGTTCTCGTTGTTCGCGCGCTTCGAGGCCAAGCTGGAGCAGTTCAACGGCAATCTGCCGCGGGCCGTGGTGGAATTAGCGAAAGATTGGCGAACGGATAAAATTCTTCGTCATCTGGAAGCGCTGCTGCTGGTGGCCGACGCTAAAAATACATACATTCTGAGCGGCAACGGCGATGTGATCGAGCCGGATGAAGACGCGGCGGCGATCGGATCGGGCGGGCCGTTTGCGCTTTCCGCCGCCACTGCACTGATGCGTCACACGAAGCTGTCGGCGCGTCAAATCAGCGAAGAGGCGATGAAGATCGCTGCCAAAACGTGCATTTACACCAACGACAACATCATCTACGAGGAACTGGGCTGACATGGTGATTTACCTGCCGAGTCAATCGGTTGAAGAAGGTCCCGTTCTCGATGAATTGACCCCGCGCGAAATTGTGCGGGAATTAGATAAGTACGTTATCGGACAGCCGGATGCTAAACGGGCGGTAGCCATTGCGCTGCGCAATCGCCTGCGCCGACAGAAATTGCCCCCGGAAATGGCCGAGGACGTGATGCCCAAGAACATCCTCATGATCGGCCCGACGGGTGTCGGCAAGACTGAACTCGCGCGCCGTCTGGCGAAGCTGGCCAACTCGCCGTTCATGAAGGTGGAAGCGAGCAAGTTCACGGAAGTCGGCTACGTGGGGCGCGATGTGGAGTCGATGATCCGCGATCTGGTGGACATCGCCATCGACATGGTGCGCGAGGAGAAGTTGGAAGAGATCGGCGATCGCGCAGAGTCTTCGGCGGAGAACCGGTTACTGGATCTTCTCGTCCCGCCGGCGCCGGAGAACGCCGACGACAACGCCAAGACCCGGGAGAAGCTGCGGGAGCGGCTGCGCGAGGGTAAACTCGACGAACGCATGGTGGAGCTGGAAGTGAAGGATCGCGGCCCCACGTTCGAGATCGCCACCAACGCGAGCATGGAAGAGATGGGCATGAACATCAAGGAGTTGCTGCCCGCCATGTTCGGATCCCGCTCGAAGAAACGCAGCATGCGTGTGGCGGAAGCGCTGGATTATCTGGTGCAGGAAGAAGAGCAGAAGCTCATCGACATGGATCAGGTGACGCGTATTGCACTCGACCGCGTGGAATCGAGCGGGATCATCTTCCTGGACGAGATCGATAAGATTGCGGGGCGGGAAGGGGGCCACGGGCCCGATGTGAGCCGCGAAGGCGTGCAGCGGGATATTCTGCCGATTGTGGAAGGCACCACGGTCAATACGCGATATGGCTTCGTGCGCACGGATCACATCCTGTTTATTGCGGCGGGAGCATTTCACGTATCGAAGCCCAGCGATTTGATTCCCGAACTGCAGGGCCGTTTCCCCATTCGCGTGGAGCTGAAATCGCTGACGGTGGACGATTTCGTTCGCATCCTCAAAGAGCCCAAAAACGCGCTTGCCAAGCAATACACGGCGCTGATGGAGACTGAAGGCATTAAGCTGAATTTGACGGACGATGCGTTGCTTGAAGTGGCGAAGTTTGCCGCGCAGGTGAACGAATCCTCGGAGAACATCGGGGCGCGGCGGCTGCACACGATCATGGAGAAGCTGCTCGAGGAGATTTCTTTCGAAGGCCCCGACCTGCGGCGAAAGAATGTGAAGGTGGATGCGGCGTATGTGCGCAAACAACTGGCGGACATTGTGAAGGATCAGGATCTGAGCCGTTACATTCTCTGATGCGCCCCGCAGCGTCACTGTTTTTGTTTGCCAGTGTACTCGCGGGGTGCGGATATGTTGGCGAACCCCTGCCACCCGCTTTGAAACGGCCCGTGCTGGCGACCGATCTTTCGGCGGTGGAACACGGGTCGAAGATCAACGTGCATTTCACCATGCCCACGGTCACCACCGAGGGACTGCCGATCCGCGGCACGCCGGATATCGAATTGCGCATCGGGCCGCCTGGCGAACATTTCGACGTGCATGCCTGGGAGCGCACCGCGGAACGTGTGCCTCCGTCCGATATTCGCGTATCGAACGGCAGCGCCTCCGCCCTGGTGGATGCGGCTAAATATTACGGGCAAACGGTTTGGATCGGAGTCCGTGTGCATGGCCCAGGCGGTCGCGATGTGGGATGGAGCCGCTTCGATATTCTGCAGCTGGTTCAGGCTTTGCCGCGGCCCGAGGGACTGGAAGCGCAGGACGGCCCGGATTCCGTACGCCTCGATTGGCACGCGGGCGCGCCGTTATTCAGGATCTATCGCAAGATGCCGGTCGATGCGGACTGGGCGCAGATCGGGACGAGTGAAAAGCCGTCATACTCGGATACGACGATCGAGTACGGAAAGACCTACCAGTATTTCGTGCAGTCGATCGAAAAGACGGGCGATAAATTCGCGGAGAGCGAAGATTCCACCAGCGTGACGTTTACACCGAAGGACAAGTTCCCTCCTGCCGTACCGATTGGTCTTACGGCGGTGCCCGGTACGCGAACCATCGAACTGGTGTGGGAAAGGAACGGCGAGCGGGACTTCGCTTCATACAGCGTGTACCGCGACGGCAAGCGCATCGCGGACATGCTCGGGTCGCCAGCGTACAGCGATAAGGATGTGAAGCCGGGTACAACTTACCGGTACCAGGTAAGCGCGGTGGATTCAGCTGGTAATGAAAGCGCCCTCTCCGGGCCGGCGGAGGCCGCAATCCCATAAGACCGCAGTGCTCCGGTAATCCGCCTATACTGGACTAATACATGAAGTTTTTCCTCGACACCGCGAATCTGGATGAGATTCGCCAGGCCTCGCGCTGGGGCATAATCGACGGGGTGACCACCAACCCCACGCTGATCGCCAAGGAAGGCCGCGATTTCCACGAGCAAATTGCCGCCATCTGCGAGATCGTGGAAGGCCCCGTCAGCGCCGCGGTGGTGGAGTTGGAAGCGCGGGGGATGATCCGGCAAGGACGCGAACTGGCGAAGATTAACAAAAACGTAGTGGTGAAATGCCCGCTTACGCGCGATGGAATCGAGGCTTGTTCAGAGCTCACCAAAGAGGGCATCCGGGTTAATGTGACGCTGTGCTTCTCGGCGGCGCAAGCCCTGCTGGCGGCAAAGGCCGGCGCATACTTCGTCAGTCCATTTGTCGGGCGACTGGATGACATTGGACAGACGGGTATCGAATTGATCCGGCAAACAGTGGCAATCTACGAAAATTTCGGTTTCGCTACGCAAGTGTTGGCGGCGTCCCTGCGCGGTACCCAACACGTGATCGAATCGGCGCTGGCGGGCGCGCACATCGGCACCATGCCGTTCCGGATTCTGGACGCGCTGTTCAGCCACCCGCTGACGGACAAGGGTCTCGACCAGTTTATGAAGGACTATCACAAGGTCTTTACGCCGGAAGCGGCGCCGCTGCGTTAGGTTGCGGATGCACGGCTTGTCAGCCGAAGTTCTCGGCGTTTTGGCCATCCTGGCGGCAGCGGGATTTCTGGCGCGCCGATATCTCAGCAAACGCCCGGATGCCGATGAGGTGGAGCGCCGCCGGCGTGAGGTGATCCACAATAAAGGTAAGCTGGGCGACGGGGAGATCGTGGATTTCGACGGCGCCGCCATTGTTTACGAATACCAGGTTGCCGGGGTGGGATATACGACCTCGCAGGATGTTTCGAAGCTGGCTTTGTTGCTGCCGGCGGATCGGATGTCGATGGTGGGGCCGGCTTCGGTTAAGTACGATCCGCGGAATCCGGCCAATTCGATCGTGCTGTGCGAACAGTGGAGTGGTCTGCGGGGCAAAAAATAGTTGCGCTATAGTTTTTTTCGGAGACTGCCGATACATGGGTATGCAATGCCCAAAATGCAGATCCGAGTACCTCATGATCAAACAGAAGACGGGAGTCGAGCGGATTCGGAGCTTTTTCACGGGGCTTCGTACCTATCGCTGCCGCGACTGCGACCTGAAATTTCGCGCTCCGGATCGACGCCGAATTCCTCGGGAGCCCAGTCTGCACGCCGGCCCCGTGCCCAAACACGTTACGTAGTCGTACAGGCGCGGACCTTGTCGAGATCCTGCGCTTCGCCAAACGGGGTGCACCTGGCTCCTTGCACGATATTGCGCAATAGCCCGGAAAGCACCGCGCCCGCGCCGACTTCGAACCAGCGCTCGACGCCGGCCGCGGCAAGGTATTCGATCGACTCGTTCCAGCGCACGGGATTCGGCACCTGCTGGTAAAGTCCCTCGCGCGCTTCGGCTGCGGTACTCACTTCGTGAGCCCGCCAGTTATTGATCAGGGGAATGCGCAGATCGACAAAGTTGGTGGCATCGAGTTCGGCGCGCAGACGCTCCTGCGCCGGCTTCATCAAGGGACAGTGGAAGGGGGCGCTCACGTGCAACGGCACAGCGCGCTTGGCGCCGGCGGCTTTGGCCAGTTCCATGGCGCGCTCCACGGCGGCATGATTACCCGCGATTACGATCTGATCGGGGGAGTTCAGGTTCGCCGCCGTCACGACTTCACCCTGAGCGGCATCGGCCAGAACTTCATCCAGTTTGCCGGGCGGTAGTCGCAATAAAGCAGCCATGGCCCCCACGCCGGGGGGGACTGCCTCCTGCATGAATTGGCCCCGCTTACGGACGAGGCGCAGAGCGTCGGCAAAATCGAGCGCGCCGGCCGCGACCAAAGCCGAATATTCACCCAGGCTGTGGCCTGCCACGTAGTCGGGTTCACCCACCTCATCGCGCAATACGGTCCAGGCCGCGACAGACACGGCTACCAGGGCGGGTTGCGTGTTCTCGGTCAGCTTAAGATCTTCCTCAGGTCCTTCGAAACATAGGCGCGACAGGGAGAATCCCAGGGCGCCATCGGCCTGTTCGAAGCGTTCGCGCGCGGCGGGGAAGTTCTCGGCGAGGGAGCGGCCCATGCCGGCAAACTGAGACCCCTGGCCGGGGAAGAGAAACGCGGTCTTCATGAATGATTTTTGTGTCCGGGCACCTTAACATCATAGATGGGGAACGGATTAC
Source organism: Terriglobia bacterium (assembly GCA_963719785.1). Lineage (GTDB taxonomy): Bacteria > Acidobacteriota > Terriglobia > Bryobacterales > Bryobacteraceae > BOG-234. The sequence goes on along the minus strand of CAVRCX010000002.1, from coordinate 104,622 downwards.
AGACCGAAACCGTATTTCAGGAGGGGAGACGAAATGACTGATCAGGAACGGCAGATGATCGAAGAACTGGCCCGCCGCATACAAAGTGCGCCCGCACCGCAGGTGGACCGGGATGCGGACGATCTGATACGCCACAGCATTGGAGCGCGGCCCGATGCACTTTACATCCTTACGCAGACCGTGCTGATCCAGGAAATGGCGCTCAATCAGGCAAAAGCCCAGATTGAGGATTTAAGACAGCATGCGGTTCAGCCGCGGCCAGGCACAAGTTTTCTCGGCAGCAGCTATCAGGGCGGTAACGCGCCGCCTCCTCCGCCTGCTGCTCCGCCGCAACAGTACGGATCGCCCCAGTATGGCAATCCACAATACGATCCGCAATATGCGCCGCAGCCTTCGGGCGGTCGTTTCTCGAACTTCCTGCATAATGCGGCGCAGACTGCCGCGGGAGTGGTAGCGGGCGAGGTCGCTTTCTCGGCATTGTCTTCGCTATTCGGCGGGCATCAGGGAGGCTTCTACGGTGGCGGCGGTGGTGGTTTTTTGGGCGGCGGCGGGGGGATCTCGCCCGGGTCTGAAACCATTATCAATAACTATTACGAGGACGATCGGGAACGGGGCGGGCGCGACGATGCCGACCTGTCTCTTGCCGACGACCGGAGCGACGATCGAGACTTACCGCAGGATGACGCCGATTACAACGACGATGTCGACGATACGGGCGGGGACGATTCGTCATATGATGATGGATCTGGTTCAACCGACGTATGACACGAAGATTACTGTGTGCTTTCCTGACCGTTTCGGCCGCACTTCTGGCGCAAGCCAATCCCGACTGGCACCGTGAATTTCCCGCTTTCCGCATTGCGGGGAACCTTTACTACGTCGGGACCGCCGACCTGGCCATCTACCTGATCACCACTCCGCAGGGCAATATTCTGATCAACTCGAACTTCGAGCAGGATGTCCCGCTGCTGAAGAAGAGCATTGCCGGGCTGGGCTTCAAATACGAAGACACGAAGATTCTGCTCATCAGCCACGCGCATGGCGATCACGATGCGGCTATCGGTCTGATCAAGCGTGAGACCGGGGCGAAGCTCGAAGTAATGCAGCAGGACGTGGCGTCGGAGGAGAGCACGGGACGCGGGCGTCCTGGCGCCCATGTGGATCGCGTGCTGCACGATGGCGATACGGTGGAACTGGGCGGTTCGAAGTGGACCGCGCACCTGACCCCTGGACACACCCCGGGTTGCACCACCTGGACCGCGCAGGTGCAGGACGGCGGGCGCACTCTGAATGTAGTAATCATCGGCAGCCCGAACGTGAATGCGGGTTATTATCTGGTCGGTAACAAGAACTATCCGCAGATCGCGGAAGATTATGTGAAGACTTTTGCGGTGCTCAAAAGCCTTCCCTGCGACGTGTTTCTGGGGGCGCACGGAGCTTACTTCGGGCTTCTCGCCAAGTATGAGAAGTTCAAGGCGGGCGATAAAAACGCGTTCATCGATCCACAGGGGTATAAGGGTTATGTGGCATCGAAGGACGCCGAGTTCCGCACCGAGTGGGAGCGCCAGAAGAAGGAACCGGGGACGCCGAAGAAGTAGCTAAGCCGATTCGATCTCGATTTTTTTCTTCTCCGCGTCGAGCTTGGTTATTTTGAAGCTGCGCACCTGGCCGGGCTTCGGCACGTCGCGCTTTGGCGCGGAATCGCCGGCGGCCGGTGCGGACGAACCCGGCGCGCCCTTCCACTTGCTGGCGAGCATGGACGATAGGGCGGAGACGTCGGCGGAAGAGGCGCGCTGCTCCTGCTTCTGCTCCGGTGCGGCCAGTGTAAACTGCGCCTGCACACCTTCGCCCAGTTCCACCGAGACGCGATTGCCTTTAACGTCCGCCACGCGGCCTGTCACCACATCACCTTCCTTATGTTCGGCGATGTATTCATCCACCGCGGTGGGCTGCAATTGTTTCAGGCCGAGGCGGAGCCGGCGCTTTTCCCGATCGTTCTCAAGCACCACAGTACGCACCACCTGCCCGACCTTGAGCACGTCCTGAGGGTGGTTTATGCGCTTCTCATGCGCGATGTCGCCGACGTGAATCATACCTTCCACGTCTTCGGTCACCTGCACAAAAGCGCCAAACTGCTTGAGCTGCGTAACGGGTCCCTCGACCACCGCGCCGATGGGATATTTCTTTTCCACTTCATCCCAGGGATCGCCGAGGGCCTGCTTGAGACCCAGCGAAATCCGCTTGTCGGCCGGATTCACGCCGAGTATCACGATCTCGACCGAGTCACCGGGCTTCAACAGGTCGGAGGGCTTGCGCACCTTCTTCGACCAGGACATTTCCGACAAATGGATCAGGCCATCGAGGCCGGGCTCGAGTTCCACGAACGCGCCGAAATCCGTGACGCGGGCCACCGTTCCTTTCACGCGCTCGCCGACGTGGTACTTATCGGCCGCAGTGGTCCAGGGATCCGGCTGCAGTTGCTTCAGACCCAGCGAGATGCGCTTCTTCGCCGGGTCGACTTTCAGAATCTTGACATCCAGCTGCTGGCCGACCGACAGGACATCGGCCGGTTTATTGACGCGCCCGTGCGAGATATCCGCCACATGCAGCATGCCGTCGACGCCGCCGATATCGACAAATGCCCCGTAATCGAGCAAGCTTCGAACCGTGCCCTGCACCACCATACCGGCCTGCAGTTCGCCGACGCGCGATTCTTTAGCCTTGGCGCGCTCTTCTTCGAGGACCACGCGGCGATCGACGACGATGTCTTCCTTTTCGGTATCGAGCTTGATGATCCGGCAGGAAATTTCCTGGCCGACCAGGGTTTGCATCTCAGGGACGTCGCGGGCGCCGCTGCGCGAAGCGGGCATGAAGGCCCGCATCCCTACATCGACAGACAGCCCGCCCTTGATTACGCCGGTGACCGTGCCCGCGATATTGAGCTTTTCTTCAAACGCTTTCTGCAGACCGGACCAGTCTTTGGGCCGCTCGACTTTAATCAGCGAAAGCTGGTAGTAGCCCTCTTCGTTGCGGCCCGCGACACTGACCAGCACGACGTTGCCGGGTTTGACTTCGATCAGTCCTTTTTCGTCGCGCAACTCAGAGGCCGCCAGCACGCCTTCGATCTTTTGGCCGATGTCGAAAAACACGTTATCGTCCTTGACCGCGACAACGGTGGCTTCGACCCCCTTTTCGCCCGGGGCTTCATGGGTATGGCTCTGTTCGAACTGGTTGAGGATATCGCCGAAGGAACTCTCCGCTTCAGGCGGAGTCTGCCCTTCCTGTTCGCGTACGTCTTCCTCGCGAAGCGACGTAATGGAATTGGACATGGGGGTTACTTTTCCATTGTGGCACACGCCTGGCGTAGTGCTGGAGCGCCCTGTTGGGGCCATTCCAGTGTGTGTTCCGCTATAGTGTTTTCTTAATGCCTCAGGTCGCGGTGATGGGCGGGGGACTGGCAGGTCTGGCCGCCGCTGCCGCTCTCGGAAGTGCCGGTTTTGAGGTGGACTTGTATGAGACGCGCGCCTTCCCCGGCGGCCGTGCTACTTCATGGCCGGTGGGGGGCGGCACCGCGTCGGAAAACGAAACCGAAATGATCGACAACTGTCAGCACGTGCTGCTGCGCTGCTGCGTCAATCTGCTCGATCTTTACCGGCGGCTGGGCGTAGAGAAGAAGATCCGCTTCTATCCGGAGTTCTGCTTTATCGAACCCGGCGGATGCCGCTCGGTGATGAAACGCGGCGTGCTGCCGGCTCCCGCGCACATGCTGGGATCGTTCCTGACGTTGAACTTTCTGGGATGGGCCGACAAACTGGCTATCGCGCGCGCCATGCATGCCATTCCCGGCGAACTGCGCACACGCAAAGATCTCGACCGGATATCGATGCTCGACTGGCTGCGGGAGAAGGGCCAGACCGAGCGCGCCATAGAACGCTACTGGCGGCAGGTGCTGGTGAGCGCGATCAACGAGGACCTCGATCGCATGGCCGCGGCTCACGGGTTCCAGGTTTTCTGGCTGGGCATGATCGCGCGCGCCGATTCCTATGAGATGGGGATCCCCGCCGTACCCCTCCGCGAACTCTATGACGTAGGCGCCATGCCGGGCCGGGTGCGGATTCATTACCGTACGGGAGTCACCGGCATCGAAGAAGCGGACGGCCAGGTTTCGGCAATGCAAACGCCGGGGGGGCCGGTACGAGCCGATTATTACGTATCCTGTCTGCCGTTCGAACGCCTGCAAGGGTTGCTCCCCACGCTGCCGGTCCAGTGGAGCGCCTTCGAGCACTCGCCCATTACCGGCATCCACCTTTGGTTCGATCGGAGCATTACCGACTTGCCGCATGCCGTTTTGCTCGACCGAACCATTCAATGGTTTTTCAACAAGAGCGAGGGGCGATACGTACAGCTTGTGGTGAGTGCCTCGCGCAGCCTGACTTCTATGCCCAGGCAGGAAATCATCGACATGGCGGTGCGAGAACTGGTCGAGTTTTTCCCGCTGGTGAAAGAGGCGCGTCTCGAGAGAGCGCAGGTCATTAAGGAAGTGCGCGCGACGTTTTCGGCGAAACCTGGGTTGGAAGCGCTGCGCCCGGTGGCCGCGACTCATTTGCGGAATTTTTTCCTGGCGGGGGATTGGACGCGATCGGGCTGGCCGGCCACCATGGAGGGCGCGGTGCGCAGTGGGTATCTGGCGGCCGAGGCGTTGAGCGCGGCGGCGGGCAGGCCCGAAGCATTTCTATTGCCGGATATCGGATAATAAAACCAATGCGTACGATTTGGGTGATTTTCTTTTTTCTATGCGGGCTTCCAGTGGTGGCGGCTGACATGACGAAGCTGACGGTGCAGGTAAACTCCGCCGATACCGGAAAACCGATTGATCGGGCCAGCGTGATCGTCAACTTCCGGCATGGCCGCAACGTCAATATGAGAAAGATTTTGACCAATTGGGAGACCAAGACAGATCAGCAGGGCCACGCCAGCATCCCGGCGATTCCGCGTGGCGAGATAACCATCCAGATCATCGCCCAGAACTATCAGACGGCCGGCGATGTTTTTCAGCTGGATCAGCCGGAACAGACGGTGACGTTTAAACTGAACCGGCCGCAGGCGCAGTATTCGGAAGACGCTAAGCAGAAGTAGCGGGCTGCGGGGAGCAACTCACATATACCCGAAGAAGTGACGGTCTCGCTCATCCTTTCTGCCTTGCATGCCGAAGCCCCTCTCGAATGGAAGCGACAGGCTTGCGGCCATCGCCCCTCCCCGGGTCCCTTTGCCGCCACCAGATGCTCCCTCAGCACGGCACGCTCGTCCAAGGGGATCTCGCCCCGGTGAATCAACGTGGTAAGCCAGCGGCCAAACTGCTCACTCATTCCGAGCGCTTCGAGGAGTGTGTGGACGGGCGAGGTCGCGAGGATGAGGCATCATCGACGCCAATAGATCACTTGGTAGTCCGGGCATTCCGATCCAACCGTGGGATCCGCTGTGATCAGGACAATGTCGGGCCCGCGAGGGTTCCGCTCGAAAAATTGCCGCGGCACTCTGACCCACCTGCCTGGCTTCTCTCTCCTCCAGCAAAGATCGATCCGGTGAGACCGCTCCCCCGGGTAGAGGCGAATCTTGCTAATTTCCCGCTGTGTGGTCAGCGCTTCCTCGTCTCGCCCGAGAATTCTCGGCACTGGTATAGGGAGCAGGACAGGGTTGCCAAGGCGTTCCATGACCCTGCTAACAGGCATATCGAGTCCGGTTGCGCCGCAGACGCCCTCCAGGTCTCTAATGAGCCGACTGTCCACGCTCCACACGTTTTCGAAACCTTGAAGCTCCCTCAGGGTGACGGCGCGATACGCGTCCTCGACTTCTATTGCCAAGACGCAGATATCAGACATGGCTTCACCGAAATGCTGATTGCTGGATAGCGGAGACCGGCCCAGCCCCCAATTCTTAAGATAGCTCGCTTCCCACGCGGCTTCGACGAGGCCAACGTTTTTAGCGCGTAGCTGATCGAACTCGCGTTGGATGTGTTGTCCGAGGAGAGAGTAGATCTGTATGAGCGCGGCATCGAGTTCAGGGGTTTGTTCCAGATCCGAGCGGGCTACGTTTGTCTTTGGCGCCCTTCGCCCAGACAGGTTGGCAAACGCCCAAGGCGCTCCGTCCCGAGACTCGTAGCCCGCAGGCGTGGAACGAACCCGAAAACCCTCGACGCACATGCCTGGAGGGAGGTCAGGTCGGCTTCGCTTTCCGAGCCGTCGTCCCTCCCATGCCGGACGCGGTCGGGCATGCGTGCAAATTCCCAAACGTCGGCAAAAACCGACTTTTTTACAACATACGCGAATTCGATTCCAGGCGTGAGCTCCTCTCTCAGCTCAGACGTGGGCCGCCACCGCTCTTTCGCCACGGCGGATTCATAATAGTGCTGAAGAACCTCCCGAGCCCCGGCAAATCCGATTTTCACAGGAGGCAAATCGTCGGTCTTGCACGTGACCTCGCATTTCGGAATCACCAGCCAAAAACGGACCAGCGCCTCGACATCCGTCAAATCCGCGGACCGTCTGACCTGCAGCACAACTTCTGTTCCGTGTGGGCCGATCGCCTGCACGTCGGGGTGGCCCTCGGGCATATTTTTATTGAGATAGCTCTTCACGACGGATGGGAGCGTTAGCCTCCGCGCAAACTCATCGTCGGGATGGACCCTTAAAATTTGCACTTCGTCGGCGATCATGAATGTGGAGAGCACGTCGATCCCAAACCGACTGATCGCGGAAAAGCTTCCATGCTGCTGGAGGACAGCCTCACTTTGGTAGAAGCTCGACCCGACGTTCAGGAGGAATTTTTCGATAGTCTCCTGGGTCATTCCCGTCCCGTTGTCCCGGATCGTGAGTTTTCGGGCCTTTGAGTTCCAAACGAGATCGATTTTCCCCATGGGCTCAGCGCCACAAAGGTGCTTCCGAAAGCGGACGGCGTCGATTCTCGCGTCGCCATCTTTTCTGCTCAAACGCGACAGTCGTTTCAATCCCTGCGTGCCATACCTCGAAAATCGCGAATGGCTGATATCGTTCATGACCGAGGCGGAACTGGAACAGTGGGCGATTACGGCGAACTGGAGCGCGAAACGGGTTGAATGGTTGCGGCTTTCCTTTCCCGATTCGCGATTGTGCCTTCCTCGCACGCGCTGGTTATGAAGTGGGCGGAGGCCATGGCTTCCGCCCGAAAGTGCGGACGGCGAATCGAAACCGCCGACGCGTGGGTGGCCGCCACGTCTCTCTTATACGACGCCCCGCTTCTTACCCACAACAAATCGGACCATCTTGGCGTTCCCGGCCTGCGCTTTTGCGATCAGGGACCCAACAGCGCAGTATCGGACGACGCTAAGCAGAAATAGCGCGCTGCGCGCCGGGATCCGACAGGCGCATCAACTTTCCGGCGACAGCGCCGAGTCCGCCCAGAGTGATGCCGAGGAGCGGCAGATCCACATCATATTCAGCGCACCGCCAAGCGCATCGGTGTAGAGGAACGTCGATAGTTCGGCCTGGGTGGGCGCTCGGTGGGCGTTGAGCGCGAACTCGTGGATCTTCGAGGGGTCGAGCATCATGGCGTTGTGGAACAGCAACGTCATGCCCAACAGGGTCGCGAAGACGATGGCCCCGCTGATCAGCCCTGCGAAACCGCCCACCCAGAGTGCCGCGCGGACGCTGCCGATGCGGTACGACGCGATGATTCCGGCGAGCACGATTCCTCCGAGCGCTCCTGTCCAGAAGAGACGATTCAGGGAATAGATGCCTGGGTGCAATTCGCGTACACGTCCAAAGACGTGCCGCCGAGATTTCCGAGGAGCATCAACCCCATCCACATCGCGCCGATGAGGCGGCCAAAGCGCCAGCTGAGGGTGTTGACGGGGTTCATGGAGATTAGGGTACCCCCGCGCGAAGCTATAATGAAGTTGCCATGACTACCGAAGAGTTGATCGAGAGGGTGAAGTCCCTTTCATCGGAGGAGCAGACGTCGGTTATTCAGTTTATCGAATATCTGGAGCGACGGCACGCCCCTGCCCCGGCATCGATTCTTCAGGCTGCGGAACAGTTCATTACAGAACATCCTGAGCTACTGCAACGTCTTTCGCAGTGACTGTTTATCCCACCAAGGACGACGTCCTTTCCATTCACCGGACTTTGATCGAACGATTTGGCGGCTCGCACGGCGTCCGGGACATCGGTGGACTTGAATCTGCCTTGGCTCGCCCTCAATCCGGATACTATCGGGACCTGATCGAAGAGGCCGCCACGCTCTGGGAAAGCTTGTCGCAGAATCACCCGTTCATAGATGGCAACAAGCGGGTCGCTATAACCGTTACGGCGGCGTTTTTAAAGGTAAATGGATACCGGCTGGAGTTTACAGATACCGACGCATACTTATTCCTGATGGGCCTCTATGAGACGGGCCGCATGCGATTCGATTCACTCGATGCATGGCTTCGAGAGCATGCCGTGCCAGAATCGATAAAATAAACTTCATGCGCTTTTGTCCGCGGGCTTCGGCCCTCACCATGCTCGCTTCGGCCTGCCTGTTCGCCGCGCCTTATCAGCCGCCGGCTTCGCCCCGCACGCGCACCAGCTTCGACCTTAACTGGAAATTCATCCATGACGATGTTGCAGGCGCTGAATCACCTGCATTCGATGACTCGAAATGGACCGCCGTCACCCTGCCGCACAGCTTCAACGACGTCGATTCGTTCCGCGTAACCATCAATCATAGTGGCGGCGACCGCGGCACGTTCAAAGGCGTGGTCTGGTACCGGAAACATTTCAAACTCCCGGCCGCGGACGCGCAAAAAAAGATCTTCCTCGAATTCGAAGGTATGCGCCAGGCCGGCGACATCTTCCTGAATGGCAAGGAAGTGGGGCTTTACGAGAACGGCATCACCGCGTATGGCGTCGATCTTTCGGGTGCCGGTCTTCATTTTGGCAACGAAGAAAACGTGATCGCCGTTAAGGTGGACAATCGCACCACTTATCCCGAGCGCGCTACCGGCACCACCTTTCAGTGGAATGCCAACGACTTCAATCCCGATCATGGCGGCATCACGCGCCACGTCTGGCTGTACACGACCGGCAAGATTTATCAAACGCTGCCCCTTTACTACGGCCTCGAGACGAGCGGTGTGTATGTGCATGCCGCCAATTACAATATTGCCGGGAAATCTGCCGACGTCACTGTGGAATCGGAGGCGAAAAACGCTTCGGGCGATCGCGCTACGGTGGGTCTGACGGTGGCGATTGTGGATGCGGCTGGACAAGTGCGCGCGAAGCTAGAGGGCGAGCCCGTCGATATGGTGGATGGCGAGAAGACCGTCCTCTCCGCTGCGGGGCCGCTCAAAGACGCCCGCTTCTGGGGGCCGGACGACCCATATCTTTACGATGTCTACAGCATTCTGACCGTCGACGGCAAGTGGGTTGACGTCAACAAGCTTTCGACCGGCTTCCGCAAGGCTGAGTTCAAGGGTGGCGTGGGCACCGGCGGGGTGTTCATCAACGACAAGTTCGTTTATCTGAAAGGCTTCGCCCAGCGGTCGAGCAACGAATGGGCCGGGCTCTCAACGGCTTATCCCGACTGGATGCACGATCTGACCGCTAAACTAATCCGCGACAGCCACGCCAATTACATACGCTGGATGCATATCGCGCCGACGCCCGTCGATGCCGATGCCATGGACCGCGCCGGAATTATTCAGGTTTGCCCGGCGGGCGACAAGGAGGCCGATACCGAGGGGCGCCGCTGGGATCAGCGCGTCGAAGTCATGCGCGACACGATCATCTATTTCCGCAACAATCCGAGCATTCTTTTCTGGGAAGCGGGCAATACGGTGGTCACCGTCGACCATCTGCAGCAGATGATCGCGCTGCGCAAACAATGGGATCCCGAGGGTGGACGCGTGATGGGCGCGCGCGGCAACGACAACGTGGCGGCCAACACGGCGACGACACCCATCGCCGAATTCTTTGGCATCATGATCGGGCAGGATCCCCGCACAGACCAGCTCTCCGGTCACGACGCGATGTTCCGCGGCTACAGCGCCGACCGCCGCGACCGCGCGCCGATGATCGAAACTGAGGACTTCCGCGAGGAAGGGGCCCGCCGCTTCTGGGACGATTATTCGCCGCCGTACTTCGGCTTCAAAAAAGGCCCCAACGACACCTGGCAGTTCACTTCGGAGAGTTTCGCGTTAGCCGCCGCCAAACGCTATTGGGCCTATTGGGAGAACCGGATTTCGAATACCGATGCGGCGCATTCCAAATGGTCCGGCTATGCGTCGATTTACTTCTCGGACGCGAATGCGGATGGGCGCCAGGATTCAAGTGAAGTAGCGCGCGTAAGCGGTAAGGTGGATGCAGTCCGGCTTCCCAAGGAAATTTATTTCGCTCACCGCGTTATGCAGAACGACAAGCCCGACATGCATATAATCGGCCACTGGAGCTATCCGGCCAGAACCACGAAAACGGTGTATGTGGTGGCCAACCAGGTCCAGTCGGTGGAACTTCTGATCAACGGCAAGTCCGCTGGGGTGAATTCAACACCAGAGAACGGTTATATCTACGCGTTTCCGAACGTAGAGTTCGCTTCGGGCAGCCTGAAGGCTATTGCGCGCAATGATGGCAAGCCGGTGCTGCAGGAAGAGATCGCCAGCGCCGGTGCGCCTGCGCAGATTAAACTGACGCCCATTACGGGACCGGGTGGACTGCGGGCCGATGGCGCCGATGTTGCGCTCATCGACGTCGAGGTGCTCGACGCAAAGGGTGAGCGCGTTCCCACCGACGACGCGCGCATTGATTTCAAATTTGAAGGACCGGGCATCTGGCGCGGCGGCTACAACAGCGGCAAGACCGATTCCACCAACAATCTTTACCTGAATACAGAGCTGGGTATCAATCGCGTGGCGGTGCGCTCTACTCCCACCGCGGGAACCATCACAGTGACGGCGACGCGCGAGGGGCTCAAGCCGGCGCAGGTTAAGATCGCGTCGCGTTGAGGCAGGCTGTGGCAGGGATTCAAAACTTGCCATCAAATCAGGCGTTGCAGTTCCGCGGCGAAGAACTCTGGCGTGACCAGTCCGGTGCCGTAGGTCCGGTAATCGAAGAAATGCCAGGGGAGTGCGCCGTTGCGCGGACAACAGAAAATCGCTTGCTCGTCGAGCGTGTCGCGCTCTAAGGATTGTTGGCTATAAGACCGAATAGCGCCCTCGAGGATGTAAGGCAGGCGGAATTCCTCGGTCGAATAAGGCTCTTCGGTGGCGGTGAATTCAATCTGCAGAAGGCGCCCGCGCAGGTTGATCTGGAACAGATTAATCCCGCTATCGTGGTAATATCCGGCGGAATAATCCGGCGGGTCGAGCTGCAGGGCAGGGGCGGAAAGCCGAGCGTTCAGCGTATCGACGAAACGGCGGCAGAGACCGTGTAAAGCCAGTGCGCCGTCAGTCCGCAGCCGGTCCACCTGCGCGCGTTCGTCCATCAGGCCGCGGTCGCGCTCACCGATGGCTTCAATAGATTTCGCCAGGCGGCTGAACGGGTCCGGACGGCGCCATTTCCATTTCCCGGCCAATCCAAACAATTCGAGCCCTCACTATATCCAGAATATCCCGCTCCGCCAGGGAAACAGCTTGCCAGCTGCCTGGATCGTCGACGGTGGCTTCATTGGCCAGATAAACTTTGGCGCCCCTCAGCCTCACGTATCTTATACGCAATCCGGAGCCGTCCGCCACTACCCAACATTGATTTCCCGATGGCTGCCGACGGACGGCCGGATTCTGATCAAGCAATGCCATGTCGTTGGCGGCCAGCAATCTCGGCAACACCAGATCGGGCGCGAGCCGCGCTGCGATGGGCTGCACAAGGGATTTCACCAGACTGACAGAGAACGGCATAAAGCCATGGAAGACAGAAAACATGGCCTCAATCCCCGGACCAATGGAATTGCGGATAACGGGAATAGCGCGCACTCCCGCGTCGATATCTTCCGGGATTCTCCAAAGGAGGCCCGCAAAGCTCAGTTCGAGCGCCTGCATCAGACGATCCGCCGAGTTGGTGGAAAGGGTCCGTATATCCTTCAAAACATTGTGCATATGCGGCTGAGACAGCCCGCAAAGACGCGCCAGCCCGCTTTCCGTTATTTGCCCGGAACGCACCCGCTGCCGGGCGATTTCGATCAGCCTCCGATGCAGGCCCTCGATATGCACCGCGATTATTTCCATGAGAAATAGGTGTGTGTATAAAAGTACAATTCTATCCTCCCCTTTCGAGTGATATGAGTAGTATGCGCATAATTATCAAAGATTTGCCTGATACGACAAGTAAAAATCCTACTTATTGTCCTTGCTTTAATAAGAGAAATCTTAGAAAGTGGTGTTCGTATTGGTGATGTAAATCACACCGTTCCTGGGAGGAACATTTCCATGCATTCAAAGTGGGACCGCTCCAACGTACTTGCTTTAGCCAAAGAAGATTGCACGCAATGCCGGGGATTCGGATTGCGTGGAAAGAGCGGAAAAGGTGAAGAGACACCCTGCAATTGTGTATTCCGGGCGATATTCCGCGCCTGCTACACGCGTTTTCGATATTGTGCATCGGGGGAGAAGCACATCAGCCACGCTCGCCTTGAACAGGTGAATGGGAAGGACAATCGCCACAACTGGGGCATGAAGGATGAGGAATTCATGGCGGATTTTTGCCTGGTGGCCAAGCGCTGTCTGACTCCGCTGGAACATCGGATATTCAGATTTCATTTTTTACTGGGGGCGGATTGGAAGCTCTGCTGCCGGCAGATGAAGATGGATCGCGGCGACTTTTTCCATATTGTGTACCGGATGCAGCAGAAGCTGGGGCGAGTATTCAAAGAGCTCAAGCCATATCCGCTCTATCCGCTGGATGAATATTTCGGTGGATCGGTCAGAACATCGTTGACCACAGTCGACCGGAAGCTCTTTGAGATGTCGCCTAAGTTCCTCAGACGCTTTCGTCTGGTCCCGCCGCTGCGCAAGGTTGCCTGAACCGTATTTTAAGAATGGACAGGCGGAAGCGCCTGTCCCACATCCAGGTCGGAGACTAGGAATTGACTCCGTGGCATTTCTTGTATTTTTTTCCGCTGCCGCAGGGACACGGGTCGTTGCGGCCCACCTTGGGGCCTCCGTTGGCGACAGTTTTACTCGCTGTGCCGCCTCCGTTGGTTCCGAGGAACTGCAGTTCCTTCAATTCCTTCTCGTGCTGGCGCTGGATATTGCGGGTCATATCCTGCACCGCGCTCTGGGCGGATCGGCGCTGCTCTTCTTCGGCGGCTTTCGACTGTTCGATGCGCTTCTGCTCCTCTGAGGCCTCGTCGTCCTCTTCTTCGTACTCACTGTCGTCCATGGAGAACGGCAGCGCCGGAGCGGTCTGCTCGAAGCGCAGGAAATAGAGATAACGAACCGTTTCGTCTTCAATCCGGTCCATCATGTCCTGGAAGAGCTTGAACGATTCCTTCTTGTATTCGACCAGCGGATCTTTCTGGCCGTAGCCGCGCAGCCCGATGCCTTCCTTGAGATGATCCATCGACAGCAGGTGGTCTTTCCACTGATCGTCGATGACGTGGAGCATGATATTGCGCTCGGCTTCGCGCATGAGGCCGTGGCCGACCAGATCCTCTTTCGCCTCGTAGGTGCTTTTGGCGCGCTGGAACAGCTCTTCCTCGATCTGCTCAGGAGTCAGTCCACCCAGATCGGATGGGTTGATGCGAGCGCCGAAGAGAGTCAGCAGATCGGTCTGAAGGCCATTGAGGTCCCACTCGTCAGGGCGCGCATTTTCCGGGCAACGGCGGTCCACGGCACTGCCGATAACACCACGCGTCATCTCCATCACGCGCTCCTTCTGTTCGACGCCTTCGAGCAGCTGGCGGCGCATGCCATACACGGCCTGGCGCTGCTTGTTCATCACGTCGTCGTACTCGAGCAGGTGCTTGCGGGATTCGAAGTTCTGCGCTTCGACCGCTTTCTGAGCGGCCGCGATGCGTTTGGTGATCAGGCCGGATTCAATCGGCACATCCTCTTCCATGCCGAGGCGCAGCATCAGGTTCTGCATGCGGTCGCCACCGAAGATGCGCAGCAGATCGTCCTGCAGTGAGAGATAGAAGCGCGAACTGCCGGGGTCTCCCTGGCGGCCAGCGCGTCCGCGCAGCTGATTATCGATGCGCCGCGAATCGTGCCGCTCGGTGCCAACGATATGCAGGCCGCCAAGCGCCACTACCTCATCGTGATCCTTCTGGCACTGAGCCCGGACTTCCGCGAGAGTGCGCTCCCAATCGGCTTTGAATTCCTCGCGGTCGGGACTCTTGCCCTGCTTCGCCAGGATGTCGCGCGCCATGGCTTCGGGATTGCCGCCCAGCAGAATATCCGTACCGCGTCCGGCCATGTTGGTGGAAACGGTGACAGCGCCCTTACGGCCGGCCTGGGCGACAATGTGGGCTTCGCGCTCGTGATTCTTGGCGTTCAGCACCTCATGCCTGACGCCCATCTTCTTCAGAATGGCCGCCAGCCGTTCCGACTTCTCGACGGAGATGGTGCCGACCAGAACCGGCTGCCCGCGTTCCTGGAATTCCTTGATTTCTTTAGCCGCGTTGCGGAATTTCTCCTCGTCGGTGCGGTAGACGACGTCGGGATTTTCCTTGCGGATCATGGGCCGGTGGGTCGGGACCACGGTAACGTCGAGCTTATAGATCTTCTGGAATTCGGCGGCTTCGGTTTCGGCCGTACCGGTCATGCCGGCCAGCTTCTTGTAAAGCCGGAAGTAGTTCTGGAAACTGATGGTGGCGAGAGTCTGTGTCTCGCGCTCGATTTTGACGCCTTCCTTGGCTTCGACGGCCTGATGGAGGCCATCGCTCCAGCGGCGCCCCGGCATCAGGCGGCCGGTAAATTCGTCGACGATGATCACCTCACCGTCCTTGACCACGTAATCCTTGTCTCGCTGGAAGACGATATGAGCCTTGAGGGCCTGCTGAATATGGTGGTTCCATTCGACGTTCTGCGGCTCATACATGTTGCCGATGCCGAGCAGGCGTTCGACCTTGAGCACGCCTTCTTCGGTGAGGGCCGAGGAGCGATGTTTTTCGTCGACGGTGAAATCGCCCGTGGTGTATTTTTCACCAGGTTCCTTACCTTCGATGACTTCGCCGCGGATCAGATGCGGGATCACCTTATTGGCCTTGTAGTATTTGTCGGTCGACTCTTCGCTGGGCCCGGAGATGATGAGGGGTGTGCGCGCTTCGTCGATGAGGATGGAATCCACTTCGTCGACGATGGCGTAGTTGTGGGCGCGCTGCACGCAGTTCGCGATGTTGAACTTCATGTTGTCGCGAAGATAATCGAAGCCGAATTCGTTATTAGTGCCGTAGGTGATGTCGGAGCCGTAAGACTCCTTGCGTTCGGCATCGTCGAGATCGTGCACGATAATGCCGACCGTAAGACCGAGGAACTTGTAAAGCCGACCCATCCACTCGGCATCACGTTTGGCGAGGTAGTCGTTGACCGTGACGACGTGGACGCCCTTGCCCGCCAGTGCATTCAGATACACGGGAGCCGTGGCGACCAGTGTTTTACCTTCGCCGGTCTTCATTTCGGCGATCTTGCCCTTATGAAGCACCATGCCGCCAATGAGCTGGACGTCGAACTGGCGCATGTTGAGGACGCGCCGGCTGCCTTCGCGCGCGGTGGCGAAGGCTTCGATCAGAATGTCGTCGAGAGACGCCCCGCGGTCCAGTCTCTCTTTGAAATCAATAGTCTTAGCCGCGAGATCGATGTCGGACAGTTGTTGGAGGGAGGGTTCGAGATCGTTGATTGCCGCGATGGTGGGACGCATCGCCTTGACCTCGCGCTCGTTCTTGGTGCCGAAGATTTTGGCTAGTAGTGCGTCGACCATAATGATTCACTTTTATTTTAACGTGGAATGATGTGGAACAGGCGCTGTCGCTTCTTCATCGGGCCGAAAGGCCGCCCTGGCACGCCGAATAGCCTGTCGAGGCTATGCCCTTATGCAGTTTACCTATGCTAACACTGGTTAATAAATGCACGCGTGCGGATACAGATGCGAATGCAGACGCGACCTGAACAACGCGGCCGCCGGACTGGCTGAGGCCGCGCGTATGCTTGCCGAATCGGTTTCCACGGGCAACGATGATTTAATCGATAGCTACTACGCATTTTTCCGCGCCGCCAAATCGAAGTTCTGCGGCGCCAGGGCGGCGTGCCTGGACCACCGCAGGGAGGTCGCCACGCCTTCCATAGCAGCTTAACAACGTTTGTTTTGCCTGCAAAACAGAGGGCGCGATATCGTAAGGCTGAAGGACCGAGACAGCCATGCGATCGTGCAAAATCATCGAGTATGCGGAAGCCCGGCAGATCGTCGACGCCATTGTTGCCGAGGTTTCGAAAACCGGCGGGGCCGGAGTCATTGCAGTGGCCGATCCCGGCGGCGAACTGATCGCCTTCGCCCGCATGGACGGCGCGCCGGTGTCTTCGATCCGCATCGCGGCGAATAAGGCCTACAGCGCTGCGCGGGAGCGCAAGACCACCGACGAGATCGGCCGTAAGGCGCGCCATCCCGAAAAGGGATTTGAGATCGCTTACTTCGGCGACGATCGTTTTGTGGGCTGGGGTGGGGGAGTGCCGGTGTGGCGCGGCGGCGAAGTGGTCGGCGCCATCGCGGTCAGCGGACTGGCGCAGGCTGAGGATATCCGTTTGGCCACGTGGGCGGCGAGTCTGGTCGAGGGAGCGGAGTGAACCGGCGCGCAAAATAAAAACCGCGCTGCCTGTGAGGGAAGGCAGCGCGGTGAGGGACAATCCAGTTCGGAGTTTTACCGGCGGTAACCACGGATGCCGAAGCCGCCGTAGTAACCGTAGTAACGCGGGCCGAAATAGAGTCCGAGGCCCCCATAATAATAGGGATAATAAGCGGGGCCGTAGTAATAAGGCGTAGGTGCGACGGCAACCGGCGGATATGCATAGCCAGGCCCCCCGTAACCGGGACCACCATAGCCAGCACCGGGTCCGCCTGCCATCGCTGGGCCGGGACGTTGTGCGTAGCCGGCGTTGCCGTAATCTCTTTGACTGACGTAACGGAAGGCTTGCGGAGCGTGGTCAGTCTGAACTATAGCTGCCGCGGCCATTCTGAAAGTCAGGGTGGATTCGGGATAGATGATGGTGGGGCGTCCGCGAGTGAGCAGGACTCCAATAAGCCCGACGGCAGCACCCGCGCCCGCACCGATTGCAGCTCCGCGGCCGAGATCGGCAGCCGCGCCTACCGCAGCGCCGAGAGCAGTTGTGCCCGCCACCGCGCCGACGTCACGGCCAACCGAAGTACCGCCATTGCGCGCAATCATTTGGGATTGAATCGACAGTTGCTGCCCATCCACGAGCGTAAGGCTGGTCAACTCCAAACCAAGCTTCGAGGTGCCTTCCACGCGGCCGGCTTTTTGTGCTTCCGTAACGCGACCGCTCACGGGCTGTCCGCGCTGGGCTACGACGACGCCATCAACGATGACCGGTTCGGCTAAGGTACCGAAGAACGAATCGCCCTGCTGGTTGCGGTCGGAAGAGAGCCATTGATTGACGCGCACCGTGATAAACGTCCCCTGATTAATGGTGAGACGCGCGGGCACATCCATCTGCTGCTGCGGCGGCTGTTGTTGCATCGGATACTGCTGCGTCGGATATTGCTGCGTCGGATATTGCTGAGGATACGGTTGCGGATACTGCGGCGGCATCGATTGCGCACCGGCCGGGGCCTGCGGACCAGCTTCAGGGCCAGCGTTCGGTGCAGGCGCGCTCTGCTGAACCGGCGCCTGATTAGCCGAGAAGTTGGGAGGAGGAGGCGGCGGTCCCTGGTTGGGCGCCTGATCCTGCGCGACTGATTCCTGTTGCGGTGCCTGCGCTTGCTGCGCCGCATCGTCCGGCAGCGCATCCGCGCGTCGCCAGGCGTGAGGTTGTTGATCCTGCTGAATGTTGTCTGCCGGGCTCTGCGCAAATCCAATCCGCGTGAACCCACCAGTTACACTCAGCAGGCCAAGTGAGAAATAAGAAATGGCGGTAATAGCTGTTCGTTGGCCCATGACGGTGCTGATGTATGCACGTGGCGCGCCAACCTTTTCAAGAGCTAAACCACTGAAAATAAAGGAGTCGCCTCACGAAGAGGTTGGCTGCGGAGCCACCAGGCTGGTGGTTTTCAGCCGGTGAGAGCAGATTTCCGATCTGTTCCTTTCACGGAACCGAAATGTTTTGAACATAACTTCGATATGCTGGTTTTTGCACAGGGAATCCACCGCCGTGAGGCTGTAAGCAATTGAAAAATAAGCTTTAAAAATCCTGAGGAAAGGTATGAAAACCCGCGTTTTTTTGTTTGACCGCAGCAGGGTGGATGATTCATGATCGACTCAGTTCCAGGATTCACGGAACGATTAGTCAAACGAAGCGAAGCGAGTCTTGAGCCTCGGTAAGAGACAACGGGCGTTTCGGGAGACGAGTTTCATGTGGCGGAACCGGTCGAACGCTTTGATCCGGAGGGTTTGTAAAGAGACCCGAAGGGGAGTGGATGCCGGGGAAACTGCAAGAGCGCCGCAAATTGGCGCGGGTAACGGGCTTTTGGTGAGGATTTCGCCCTGTATCGGCCTCGAAACCGAACGGAGCGGAGGAGTTGAAAGTCGAACGGACTCGCGAGAGTTTGTAGCGTGGAATCGAAGGCGCAGGTCGGGAGCATGGACCCCGCAATGGTGGCGAAAGCGCTGTTACGGGTGAGCGAAAGACCGTTCCGAGATTCCGGCTCCGGCAGGATGCGAAGTTGAATGACGTTACGGCATTGACCCGGCGCAGGCTGAAAGGCAGCGGCGGTGAGCAGTGGCCGAATTCGATCAGTGCGTCTGGCCGCGCAACGAACACCAGCATGCGGGTGGTTCGCTGAATCGTACCGTGAATCCTGGACGTTTTTTGGGGGAGGCGAAGGCAGATGGGAAGGAAATCTGCCCGGCTCAGCCTTTCTTCGACGACATGTCCGCTTTAAGCTCGGCTTCGTGTAACTGAGCCTCGAGGTCGGCGACTCTGGCTCGCCCCTCGGCGCGCGCCTGACCCGCCTTCATTTTTTTCCATCTCTTGAAAGTGAAGGCTTCCTTCCGCTTGCGGAAGCTGGCGAAATTGAATCGGCAGTATTCGCAGCGAAATCTCCTGGCGCCGAAGTGGATCTTCAGCGCCGTCCACCAATTCGGATGGTAATTGTTGCCCGTCCAGCCATTCAGATCCATGCGATAACACAGTGGGCATCGCGCATATCTCATGTCGGCCAGTATGAATGTGGAGGTGACGAAACGCGTCTTGCAATCTTTGCAGCGCAGGGGCGCCACGAACCATAACTTCTGCAATGCCTCTTTAAGACTGCGCACGCGCGAGTCTCGCAGGAACCGGCTACCGCATTTCGGACAAGCTACTGGCATAGGATGATCAGACGGAGAGAGCGGTTAATTTACGGCTGGCGATATCGTGCCGCACAAATTGGCGGAATTCCGCCGCCAGACGTTCGCGTACACCGGACCGGCGATTCAGTTCGCGTCCGGCGATTTCGCGAACTGGCAACAGATCGCGTGTAGTGGAAGTAATGAAGACCTCGTCGGCGCCGTACAGATCGTCTGAGGTCAGACTGCGCTCACGCACGGCGATGTCTTGCAAATGGATCTCGCCCAGCAGGATCTCGCGCGTGATGCCGGGAAGGCAGCCGTCACCGAGGGGCGGTGTGACCACCTCACTGCCGAAAACCGCAAAGATATTTGCGGAGGTACACTCGGCCACAAGGCCGCGCTCGTTGAGCAATACGGCTTCATCGAACCCCTCACGGCCGGCGCGTTCGGCCCACGCCAGATTGTGTGCCCACGAAAGGATCTTGGCGCCGGCGAATTCGCTTCTTGAAAAGCGCGCATCGGGCTGGATGCTGAGACGGACGCTCTCCCCCCATGCCTTCAAATCGGCCGTCAAAGCGATCACATCCACAGCTCGCTGGTTCGCCGTGGCGCCTTCCCACATTCCTCCGGTGTTACGAACGATCACCAGGCGAAGTGTGCAATCGGGCTGGCCGTTAGCTTCAATAAGCCGCAGCAGATCGTGCTCGAGGGCGTTGGCATCGGGCGGCATAGGCACGTTGAGGAGCCGCGCGTCACGCGACATACGCGCCCAGTGGCGTTCCCAGGCAAACAGGACGCCCTCGGCCACGCGCAGAGTGCTGAATACGCCCCATCCCGATAACAGCCCCACTTGACCGGCAAACAGTGCAGGGCTGCCGGCATTCCGGACTTGCCCGTTGTGGAGGATGCGACCGTGAAGCGCCATGCCGCTCTTAATTATTTCATCATTGCGTCGCGCTTCGCTTTAAATTCTGTACCGGGTTTCCATTCTGGGTAGCGCTCGGCCTGGGCCACCTGGTACCCGATCTCGAAAAAAACGCGCAGGTCTTCCACCGCGCCGGAAAGATCCCAATCGGGTTTCACCTCGTCCGAAGGCTTGTGGTAATCGTGCTCGGTGTAGTAATTGCGCTTCTCAATCCCGTATGCCTCGGGCTTATCAATGTAGTGAGTGCCTGAATCCGGATCGAGCGCCGGCACGCCCTGTTTGGCGAATTCGAAATGGTCGGACCGGTAGAAGAAGCCTTTTTCCGGTTCGGCGTCGGTCTCCACAGTGCGTCCGTGCGCTTTCAGAACCGCGCTGGCGACATCGTCGAGACTTGTATTTCCCAAGCCGATCAGAACCATGTCTTTCGTCCTCCCCCACGTATTCAGCCCATCCATGTTGATGTCGGCAAGCGTTTTGTTGAGCGGGTAGAGCGGATTCTCCGCGTAGTATTCGGAGCCCAGCAGCCCTTGCTCCTCCGCCGTTACAGAGAGAAAAAGAATGGAGCGTTTGGGCGCGGGCGTGAGTTTCGAATATGCACGGGCGATTTCGAGGAGCCCGGCGCTGCCCGATGCGTTGTCGGCCGCGCCATTGAAAATCTGGTCGCCCGCGAGCGTGGGGTCCTTGCCGAGATGATCCCAGTGCGCGGTGTAAATCACGTACTCGTCTTTGTGCGCAGGATCGCTGCCTTCGAGTTTGGCAAGGACATTGTGCGAGTCGATTTTGCGCAGCGTATTTTCGACTTTGAAGCTGGCCGTGGCGCCGGGAAGCGTAACCGGTTTGAAATCCTTCTTCAGCGCGTCCATTTTCAATTTGGCGAGATCGAGGCCGGCCATGCGGCACAGCTCGTTGACCTTGTCGTAGGTCATCCATCCCTCGACCGGCACGCGGCTCATATTGTTATCGGGACGCTGGATGCCGAAGTTTTCGCCGCCCCAGCTGCCGGAAACCACTTCGAACGGATAGCCCGCGGGTCCCGTCTCATGCACGATGATGGCGGCGGCGGCGCCCTTTTCGGAAGCGATTTCGTATTTGTAGGTCCAGCGCCCGTAATAAGTCATGGCGCGGCCTTTGAACATCTGGTCGTCGAGCTTTGAGGGGTCGTGGGGATCGGGAATCTGCGGATCGTTGATCAGCATGAGGATGGTCTTACCCTTGACGTCTACGTCTTTGTAATCGTCCCAGCCGTACTCCGGAGCCACCACCCCGTAGCCGACGAACACGATGGCGGAGTTCTTCACATCTGTCTCCGGAACATAGCGGCTGGAGACGGCGATATAGTTCTTGCGGTATTCGAGGCCGAGTTTCTTCCCTTTTACGGTGAGGTCGGCCTCCGGCTTCGAAGTAATGCCAGCCAGCGGAACATCCTGCAGAAACGTGCCATTGGGATTGCCAGGCTTGAGGCCGATCTGCTGAAACTCCCGCTGCATATACGCGACGGTTTTCTCCTCGCCAGGACTGCCTGGCTTGCGCCCTTCAAACTCGTCGGAGGAGAGCGTTTTGATTTCGTCCAACAGCGACTGGGAGGTGATGGCGTCGAGCGCAGGTTGCAGGCTGGGTTGGGAATCTTGGGAACAGGCGGCCAGCAGGACCAGAAGTACGAGCGAGATGGTTTTGGTCATCGATCTTGCATACAGGGTACCCCGAAGGCTGACGGGTAGTGGGATCTCTAAACGGTCGAGACGGAAAACAATGGCGCGTTTTCTGCACCCGCGGCGGCGCTACATTAAGTGTGCTGGTAGTTTCACTCGGCGCAGGCATCGCCGCGGCCAATACAAAGATGACGATGCGTCGCATTCAGCAGGGGGGATGAGTATAGGATCGATCAGCCAAACAGCAAAATCGCCGCCGGGCAGGTGATTGCGGACAACCGCTTAAGCCAGCGGGATCGCGACATTTTGAATGACGACCTGAGCCGCTTGCGCGATTATCGCGGACGCCACGACAACTGGCATTAAGAATGTCCCACATTGGAGGTATGGCATAATCGCGGCCATGGAGATTACCTGGCTCGGTCACGGCACATTCCAGTTTGTTCTTCCGCACGATGAGACGCTGCTCGTCGATCCCTGGACGAACGGCAATCCCGCTTATCCGAAAGATTTCGAAATTACCCGATGCGACACCATGCTCATCTCACACGGGCACTTCGATCACATCCACGACGCGGTTCCGCTGGCGAAGCAATTCAATCCCACTGTGGTGGCGATTTATGAGACGTGCCATTGGCTCGAAAAGAAGGGCCTCGAGAACTGCAGCGGGATGAATAAAGGCGGCACGCAGAAGGTAGGGTCGGTGCATGTCACGATGACCCACGCCATCCACAGCTGCGGAATCAGCGAAGACGATGGGAGCATCGTTTATGGTGGGGAGGCGGCCGGATACGTGCTCACGCTGGCCGACGGGCGGGTGGTTTATTTTGCCGGCGACACTAATGTCTTTACGGACATGGAGTTGATTGCCGAAATATATAAGCCGGAGCTGGCGTTTCTGCCCATCGGCGATCTGTATACGATGAGTCCGCGCGAAGCTGCCGTGGCGTGCCGGTTACTAAAGGCGAAGACCGTGATTCCGATGCATTTCGGCACGTTTCCACCGTTGACGGGACGGCCCAACCGGTTGCAGGAGTTGGCCCCGAATGTCAGGATTTGGGAACTGACCCCGGGTGTACCGGCCGTGTGGTAGCGGCGGCGGTGGGCTGGGCTTTGCTCAGCACTCCATCGAGGATTTTTCTGCGCACCGGATCTCCCAGTTCGAAGAGCGACGTGAACTGCAGACCTACGCTGTACTTCATAGACTCGCGCCGGCAATAACGAACGGACGCGTGCCCCATGCGGCCGAAGTGGTCGGACTGAATTACCACCATTTGACTCTGCGTCAAGGAGTCCCGCGTTTCGATGCGGATGCCCGAAGAGGATAGGTCGAGACAGCGGCCGAGGACGGTATGCACCAGGCCTTTGGCGTCCTGCCAGGTAAGAAACACCGTAAAATCGACGTGATAACGCTCCGGCCGCGCAGCAGAGGGCTTCGAGGCTGTCGCTCGCGAAATCATATGAAGTACCTCGCGACTGCGCGCTCGAGATCTTCTTTTGTCAGCGCGAGCCTTCTGCCTTCGTAGCGTGTGATGGCGCGGATCGAGCTGCAGATATCGCGCGGGAAGCAGGGCCTCAGATCGGGGCTGTGCTGCAGAATCAACTCGCGGCAATAAGCTGAGCTGTCGGGCTCGTATTCCATGCCGAAGGCGGCCGCGGTCAGATGAAAAATGGTATCGAAAGACGCTTCGTCCGCCGCGGGAATCAGGATCTTATTGGGGATGCGGCGCAGAAACGCCTCATCGGCCAGTTCGCGCGGTTCGAGATTGGTAGAGAAAACCACCAGCAGCTCGAATGGAACATCGAACTTGCCGGAGCCGAGGGACAGGAAATCGACGCGCCGGTCGAGGGGAACGATCCAGCGATTCAAAAGATCCCTGGGCGACATCATCTGGCGTCCGAAGTCGTCGATCAGGAGAATGCCGTTATTGGCTTTCATCTGCAACGGAGCGTTGTAGGTGCCCGTGGCCTCGTCCTTCTGCAGGTCGAGCATACCTGTGACCAGTTCTCCGCCCACCGCCAGAAACGGGCGCCGGCAGACGATCCAGCGCGGATCGAGGTCGAGATTGTCGAAGTGGACAGGCTCGTGAACCGCCGGGTCTGCCAGCGTAATAATCTGTCCATCCACTTCGACGGCCCAGGGCACGAGTATGGTGTCTTCGAAAACGCGGATCAGCCTTTCGGAGATGGTGGTCTTGCCGGTGCCGCTGGGGCCGTAAAGAAAGATCGCCTTTTGAGAGATCAGCGCGGGGCCCAGAGCGTCGAGCAGATCGGGTGTAACCACGATATCGGAGAAGGCATCGCGCAACTGGCGGGGCGTTACGCTTGACTCTATGGCCTGCCCGCGCACCATGGCAGCCCAGGATTTGAGCGATACGGGAGCAGGGCCGGCATAGCGCAGGCTCAGCGAGCGCTCGGAAGCGAGACGCCGTCCGGCGGCGCTCAGCGAGAACACGTAATCCTCGCCCTCCATGCGCCGCACTTCGAGGAATTGCTGGTCGTTGAGGCGGCGGAAGATGGCCTCGGCAATTTCCACGGATATCTTCATCAGGCCAGCCAGCCCATGGATCGTGCACGTGCCGCGCAGATGGATGTGGCGCAGTGCAATATCGATCAGCAGGTGATCGGGGATATCCATGTCGTCGAACCGCGAAGGAGAAGGCGGCAGCAGTGCCGGCGGAAGAACGCGGGCGCCGTCCCTCGATAAGCCGGGATCGGTCTCACTCATTGAGGGCGATAAGGTTTGAATCATGCGGCGGACTCCGATCGGTGGACCTGGCTTTGGGGAGGTGAGCGGTAAATCTTCAATTTCCGGATGAGCGTCCGGCGCGAGATTCCGAGCAGGTCGGCGGCGCGCTGCTGGTGGCCTCCGGTTTGCGCCAGCACTTTAAAAATAGTCTGTTGTTCGATGCCGTCGAGCGAATACGCATCCTCGGGAAAGGCGCCCCCCGACATCACTTCGGGCGGCAGATCGGCGGGCTGAATACGCCGTCCTTCGGCGAACAGAAGGGCTTTGCCCAGCGCATTTTTCAGTTCGCGGACATTGCCCGGCCAGGAGTATTCTCCAAGGATGGCGAGAGCCTCCGGCGTGAGCGTAAATCCCGTGCCGCGCAGGAAAAGCTCCGCCAGCGGGGCGATATCTTCGACGCGCTCCCGCAGAGCCGGTACCCGCAGGTGAAATACGTCCAGGCGATGGTAAAGGTCGCGACGCAGCTTGCCCTCGGCGACTTCGTTCACGTCCATATTGGTGGCGGCCACCACGCGAGCCTCCGCCCGAACCTTGCGCGTCCCGCCCAGCCGGAAATAAGGCTGGCCGTCGAGCACGCGCAGCAGTTTTGCCTGCATGCGCACTTCGAGTTCGCCGATTTCATCGAGGAAAATGGTCCCGCCCTGTGCCGTTTCAAATAACCCCGGCTTCGACGAATCCGCGCCGCTGAAGGCTCCCCGCTCATAGCCGAACAGCTCGCTTTCGATCAGGTGTTCGGGAAGCGCTGCACAATTAACGTCGATGAAAGGTTGCGCGCCGCGGGGCGACAGGTGATGCACCGCGCGCGCAATCAGTTCTTTGCCCGTCCCGCTCTCGCCGGTTATCAGCACCGGCGAATTTGTACGGGCTACTTTGGCGGCGGCGTCCACCAAATGACGCATCGATGCCGACGCGATAACAGCCGTCATGCCGAGGAATTCGGCGTAGCGGGGCGCCTGGTGCGTACCCGAAACAGAAAAACTTACCGGGCCGCTTTTCTCGCCAATATTCAGAAGCGTCATTTCGTCACTTGCGGTGAGCGTCTTATCCATGCCACTTCCTTCATAATTGATTCTGCGCCAAATTATTGATCTGTCAATATTAACGTCGGTCAACATCGGCCGGGGCGTGTCCATTTCCCGGATGAGCGTGTGCCAATTCGCCACCACAAGTCGGCGGCTCGGGCCAACGGCGGCTTCAATGACATGAAATCTTGTATTTTCAGTTGCTTAGGTGGCTTTAACCCGTGATATAATCGGATTTTTCGGGATCATCCTATGCCGATTCGGGCCAAAATATATATCGCCCTGATTCTCGCCCTGGGGTGCCTTGGGTTCGCGGCGCAGATGATTCACTTCTCGCCGGCCGATCCGCTTCAGTTCTGGCCGTTCTTCGTGGTTGCGATTCTCACATCGGGACTGAAGGTCCGGCTGCCTACTGTTTTCGCGACGCTCTCGGTGCACTTTCTCTTTATTCTCGCTGGAATCGCGTTGTTCAGTCTGCCCGAGGCGGTCGCCCTGGGCGCGGCGGGAACCATTGTTCAGTGCACCTGGCGCCCGCGAGTGCGGCCCAAGGCCATTCAGGTGGCGTTCAGCACTTGCACGATCGTTCTGGCCGTGATGGCTGCCTACGAGGTCTTCCACGGCCAGCTGTTGACCAGCCTCGGCGAGCACCATCCGCTGCGGTTGGTGTCTGCCGCGGTGGTGTATTTCGTCGTCAATACGGTGCTGGTGGCGGGCGTAATCGCGCTCACCGAAGGTAAATCCATTTACCGCACCTGGTACGACACATACTTCTGGGTGCTGGGCTACCACGTCGCCGCGGCTCTGGTGGCGTGGTTGATTGTGACACTCAGCCACCAGGAAAAATGGAACGCAGCACTGGTTTTGTGCCCGCTGGTTTATTTCATTTACCGGTCGTACAGAATGTATATAGACCGGCTGGAAAAAGACAAGAATCACGTCGAGGAAATCGCCGGCCTGCATCTCAGAACCATCGAAGCTCTGGCGCTGGCGATCGAAGCCAAGGACACCACCACGCACGATCACCTGCAGCGCGTGCGCGTCTACGCGACCGAAATCGGTAAAGAAATCGGCATGGGCCGGAGCGACCTCGAAGCGCTGCAGGCCGCCGCGCTGCTGCACGACATCGGCAAACTCGCGGTGCCCGAGCATATCATCTCCAAGCCGGGCAGGCTGACCCCCGAAGAATTCGAAAAGATGAAGATCCACCCGCTGGTGGGCGCGGAGATTCTGGAAGAGGTCAAATTCCCTTACCCGGTGGTGCCGATTGTGCGGGCGCATCACGAAAAATGGGACGGATCGGGATATCCCTTCGGCCTCGCGGGCGAAGAGATTCCCATCGGCGCGCGCATCCTTTCCGTGGTGGATTGCTTCGATGCGTTAGCTTCCGACCGCCAGTACCGCCGCGCGCTGCCGCTCGATAAGGCAATGGAAATCGTGGTGGCGGAGGCCGGCAAGAGTTTCGATCCGATGATTGTCGACATCATCCATCGCCGCTACGTGGAACTGGAGCGGATTGCCGCCATAACGCCGGGCGATCACAAGGTCAAGCTGTCCATGGATGTCAAAATCGAGCGGGGTCTGGCGCCCGCTACTGGATTTGCCGAATCGGCGGAAGAAGCGCCTGCGATCGTGGGAGGCAGACCGCCCCTCGATCCGTTATCCTCCATCGCGGCGGCCACACAGGAAGCGCAGATGCTCTATGAACTAACCCAGGATCTGGGCAATTCTCTGAGCCTGCAGGAAGCCCTGGCGTTTGTCGGCGTGCGCCTGAAGCGCCTGATTCCCTATGAAACCATCGCCACCTATATCCGCCGCGACGATAAGCTGGTCGCGGAATATGTGAGCGGCGAAAACATGCGGCTCTTCGCGGCGCTGGAGATTCCGGTTGGTCAGGGATTATCGGGCTGGGTGCTCGAAAACAACAAGCCCATTCTGAATGGAAACCCGTCGGTTGAAGCGGGATATCTGAACGACCCGACGAAGTACAGTACGCTGCGTTCGGCGCTGGCGGTACCGTTGAATGGCGTGAATAAGTCGCTGGGCGTGCTGGCGCTTTACCGGGCCGAGCGGGATGCGTTCAGTAAGGAGAATCTGCGTATTCTCCAGGCCATCAGCTCCAAGGTGGCGCTGGCTATCGAGAACGCGCTGAATCATCGTTTGCTTGAGACCTCGATTTCCACGGACTACCTTACGAACCTGCCCAATGCGCGGTCGTTGTTCCTTACGCTCGACCACGAAGTTTCGCGGGCGCAATGCGACCGTACGCAATTGGCCGTGGTGGTCTGCGATCTGGATGGCTTCAAGCAGGTCAACGATCGATTCGGCCACCTGGCCGGCAATAAAGTACTGCGCGTGGTGGCCAACGGTTTACGCGAGCAGTGCGGGCACAACGACTACGTAGCGCGCATGGGCGGGGATGAATTCGTGATGCTGATTCCGGGCAGCGATACGGACGCCATGGAAGTGAAGATTGACGTCATGCGTGCGGTGGTGAGGAACGCAGGGGGAGTTACGCCCGAACCGTGCAACTTGTCTTTGAGCGTGGGCGTAGCGACGTATCCGGAAGATGGCGCGGACGCCGAAGAACTTCTGGCGGAAGCCGACCGGCGCATGTACAAGAGCAAGCGGATGCGCAAAAAATCCTCCGTCATCGGCATCGAATCGTTCCCCAGGGAGGGGAGCAGGCCGAGCGAAGCTTCTGGTGGGGAACCGCCACAGTTTACGGTTGCGGCATCGTGAAAAAGCTGGTGGGCATTCTCCTCAGTCTGCTTGCCGTGGTTCTGATCGGTGGCTTCGCGGCGGCCGCTCTCGTGCGCTTCAGCCCTGGTTTTGACGTCGACGAGAATTCGTGGAATCCAAAGATCAGCGCAGCAACCCGTGAGGTTCTTCATGCCCGGCGTGCGCGCGACAACCGGCTTCCTCAGTTCTATCTGCACTATCTGCAAGCGGCGCTGCACGGCGATCTGGGCCAGTCGGATTCGTTTAAGGCGCCAGTCACCGAATTGCTGCGCGAGCGCGCCCCGGTGACCGTGCGGCTGATTGTCGCGGGAACTGCCGGCGGACTGCTGCTGGGCGGTCTGTTGGCATGGGTCGCGGTATGGCCGCGGCGTGCGGGGATGGAGATCGCCGCCACTACCATCAGCGGGCTGCTGATGGCGATTCCGCCGGCCGTATTGGCGCTGGCATTTTTTTTCGGTGAATCGCCTTTGTGGCTGGCGATTGCAGTGGTGTTGCTGCCGCGCGTGTTCGGAACCATGCGCGCGCTGCTCGATCAACTCTATTCATCGTCCGCGCTGCTGGCGGCTCGCGCCCGTGGAGCGGGTCCCGCCGTGCTCGCGTGGCGCTACGTGGCGCTTCCGGCTCTGCCTCAGTTTATGGCACTGGCCGGAGTGACGCTGGCGCTGGGGTTCGGCGCGATCATTCCGATCGAGGCGCTGTGCGACGTGCCTGGCGTCGGCCAATTGTTCTGGAAAGCGGCGCTGGCACGCGACCTGACGCTGCTCTGCGGCCTGGGGCTGATTATCACCTTTGGGATTGCGGCGGTGCAGTCCGCGACGGATCTGGTGGCGGGAGACCGGTGACCTTGCGAGCGATCTACCGGCGCGTCGCCTCTGCGCTTCTGGTCGCGGTGGCGCTCTGCGCCTTACTGGCGCCCAGGATTGCACCGTATCCCTATGACACGCAGTTCCGCGATTCTCCCGCTGCGCCACCCGGCCGGCAGTTCCTCATGGGGACAGACGATATCGGCCGGGACCGCTTGTCGAGGCTCATCTACGCGACACGGATTTCCGTGATCCTGGCGCCCGCGGCGGCCCTGGTGTCGATAGCTCTCGCGCTCTTGATTTCGAGCGTCGGCGGCCGCGCCATTGGGGGCCTGATCACGATCTGCCTGTCGCTGCCGTGGATCTTCCTGTTCATTATCCTGCGCGCCGAACTCCCCTTGAACACCGGACCCGCCGAGTCCATTCTGCTTACGTTTGGATTGATGGGCGTGGCAGGCTGGGCGTGGCCGGCGCGCGTGTTTGCCGCGTCCATCGCCCAGATGAAGCAATCGGGATGGCTCCTGCAGGCGCGGGCCGCCGGGATCTCCGGCTGGCGCATCGGCCTGGTTCAGGCGTGGCCGCATTTGCGCTCGGTCGCCTGGGCACAGTTTTGTATGTTGGCTCCCAACTACATTCTGCTGGAGGCGAGCCTGGGGTTGTTGGGTCTGGGGGTGTCCGATCCGGTTCCGTCGTGGGGCAACCTTTTGCAGGACCTGCAGCGTCCCGATGTGGTCAAGGCTAATCCCTGGGTGCTGGCGCCGCTCGGGTTGCTCATACTGGTGATGATTTCGCTCGAAGCGCTGCAGCCGTCGCGGGAGCTCGCGTTATGAAAATCATGTGGAACAGGTCCTTTCGCCTGTTCATCGGGGTCGTCTTTATTGCGACTCTGTGCGCCGCCGGGTCAAAAGAGTTGCGCTTCGCCATCGCCGGCGATCCCCGCACTTTCGACCCGCTGCACGTCGAAGAGAGTAATTCGGAAACGATTCGCTACCTCACGGCCGGTGTACTGGTGCGCGTGAATCGGCTGACGGATCAGATTCAGCCGGAACTGGCGGAGCGTTGGGAACTGCTCGATGGAGGACGCGCGATCACCTTTCATTTGCGCGCGGGCCTGAGATTTTCCGACGGTTCGGCACTCACCGCCGGCGATGTAGCCCGTACGCTCAACCGCGCCCTCGATCCGAAGGAAGGCTCTGCCACCGGCGATACTTTTCGATCCGGCCAGGTGAATCCGGAGGTTCGCGTAGTGTCGCCGCGCGAGATCACCATCCGGTATAAAGAGCCGAAGGCAGGGCTCGACCGGCTCTTCGACAGCCTGGCGATCGCCCCACCCGCGCCGGCAAAACTGCCCGCTTCGGCCGGAGCGTTTTTTGTCTCCGAATATCACTCGGGTGAATATCTGCGGCTGGCGCGCAATCCTTATTACTGGAAGCGCGACGCGGCCGGGAAGCAACTGCCCTATCTCGATACGATCCGCCTCGACATTCAGCAAAATCACGACATCGAGCTCACCCGTTTTCTGCGCGGCGAACTGCAGGTGGTGAACCGGCTGGATGCGGAAAGCTTCGACCGGGTGGCCAGGGAGAATCCGCCGGCGGCGCGGAGCCTGGGCGCATCGCTCGATCCGGAGTTTCTGTGGTTCAACCAGGCGCCGGCAAAAAATATGCCGGAATGGAAGCGGAAGTGGTTCCTCTCGCCGGTATTCCGCCGGGCCGTGAGCGGCGCCATTCATCGCGACGACATCGCGCGTATCGTATACCGCGGGCACGCGCATGTGGCCGCGGGACCCATCTCGCCGGCCAATCGTTTCTGGTTTAATACGGCATTGCAACCGCTCATGGCCGAACCTCCTGGAGCCGCGCTGAAATCGCTCGCCACGGAGGGCTTCACTCTGCGCGACGGCGTGCTGCGCGATCGCGACGGGCATGCGGTGGAATTTTCCTTGATTACCAACACCGGCAACCGCGCCCGTGAACGGACGGCCGCTCTGATTCAGGACGATCTGCGACACATCGGTATCCGCGTGAATGTGGTGACGCTGGATTTCGGATCGTTGATCGAGCGCATCACGAAGACGCTCGACTATGACGCAGGGCTGCTGGGTTTCAATAACATAGAACTCGATCCGCTGGAGCAGATGAATGTCTGGCTCAGTTCCGGTCAGGAGCATGCCTGGTGGCCCGCCGAGAAGTCGCCGGCAACCCCGTGGGAAGCGCGTATCGACGAATTGCTGATGAAGCAATCGTCGGAGAGTTCGCGCGAGGTTCGCAAGAAAGCCAACGACGAGGTGCAGCGCATCGCGGTCGAACAGGCGCCGATTATTTTCCTCGTGTATCCGGATTATCTCTGTGCCATCGCTCCTGCGGTACGGGGCGCCCAACCGGCGGTGGCGCCGCCGCAGGTACTGTGGAATATCGAGTGGCTGCGGCTTGAGTGAAGTTCTGGAATTCCGCATCTCGGCGCGCTACGGTTCCACGCCGGTGCTTGACGACGTGGCAGGGTCGATCGGCGCGGGTGAGATCGTCGCATTAGTGGGTTTGAGCGGATCGGGCAAGAGTACGCTGGCGCTGGCGTTGTTGCGGCTGCTGCACTACCGGGGCGGTACGGTGACAGGAAGTATCCGGCTCGAGGGCAGGGAACTTTGCGGCCTTGGCAATAGGGAAATGCGCCAGGTTCGCGGCCGGCGCATCGGCTACGTGCCACAAAGCCCGGCGGCGGCGCTCAACGAAAAGCTGCGCGTGAAAACCGTGCTGGGCGAAACGTGGAAGGCCCATGCCAGGCTGGCGGTGCCGGACGGATTCTACGCGAAACTGCTGAGCAGCGTGCGGCTGCCGAACGACCCGAAATTTCTGGAGCGCCGGGCCGGCGAATTGAGCACCGGCCAGGGGCAGCGCCTTTTGATCGCGCTGGCCATCATGCATGAGCCGGCTCTGCTGATTGCGGACGAACCCACCAGCGCTCTCGACGCCATTACCCAGGCCGGTGTACTGCGTCTGTTCGGTGAGTTGAATCGCGAGCGCGGTACCGCCATTCTGTTCATATCCCACGATCTGCTGTCGGTGGCCGCGATCAGCGGCAGGGTCGACATTCTGCACGAAGGGAAAATCGTCGAATCGGGAACGCCGGATCAGATTTTCCGGCAGCCCCGGCATGCGTTCACGCGCGACTTGGTGAAGGCCATGCCGCGTGTTCCGGGTGTATGACGGTCCCCCGTACTGTTGCTATGAGGACATGCGGCTACCAGCTGCCAGCCGCGGCTTTCCCACACAGAGCCGACGCGACTGATCGCCGCGTGTCCCGAGCCTCGCTTACATGAACTGGTTCCTCGCGGGGCGCTCGTCCATAACCACGTTGGGCGGCAACGGCAGTGCATCCGGAATGGCGCAACTGGCCAATTCAAACCGGTTGCGCACACCCAGCTTGTGGAACAGCCGGAACAGATAGATCTTGACGGTACCCTCGGTGATATTCATCTCGGCGGCGATTTGTTTGTTGCGCAGGCCCTGGCGCAGGTAGCTGACGATCTCGCGCTCGCGCGGCGTCAGCGCTACTTTCCGGTTCATCGGTGCCGCGTCCCGGGCCGAACCGAAGCCGATCTGCATCTCTCCGCTGGCGACTTTCCGGAGCGAATCGGCTAACTGTTCCGGCAGCGATGTCCTTTGCACGATTCCGCGAACGCCGAACTCCAGCGTCCGGAACACCAGATCGAGAGGAAGCGAATCCGCCCAGAGAACCACCGGACACTCTGGAAAGGCGGTGTGGACGTCCGCCAGGTTGCCGAACGTCAGGCCCGCCGTAATATCCAGCAGCACCAGATCGGGCGTCCTGCCCGTCTGCGCCGCCGATGGAACCGCGGTGGCGGGAAGGCAGGCGGCTATCTGAAAACCACGCTCCTCAAGAACTTGCTCGAACCCCAGCAAAAGAACGGGTTGATCGCTTATTAAAAATAGTTTCGACACAAAATCCCTCCGCGAGCAGATAGTTAACACTTCGGACCGGGTCGCGAGCGCATTATGAGCGCGCGCCGTCGCCGGCGTTCTTCGACGCCGTTCGTCTTAGTACCCGCCGCCGTACCTCGTCGGGATAGATTCATTTAAGTTGGGTCGCTTCTTATGAGCGGCTTATGGACTGTCTGCTTCCCGTTTCCGGCGGCGAAGGTGGCTTGACTGCCGCCCGGCGCGTCCGGAATTCATACTTATCGATGGTCATGGCCGTCTGCCCATTCGCATTGCGAACGATGCGGCCCTCCGCCACCAGTTTCAAAGGAACCTGATTTTCCAGACGCGCCGGCCAATCGAGCGAAACCTGTAGCAACTGGCCCGCCTCGAACTGCTCGTTACTGGTGAAAAGAATGCCTTTGCTGCCGATATTCAGGGTCTCGCTGTGGCCGTGTCCCGAGATGATCGGATGCTCCAGCGTCTGGTAACTGATGGCCAGCCGGCAAGGAAAGCGCGCGTTAGTCCGGCGCTCTTCCGCGGCCTTTTTTTCAGCCTCCGCCCCGGCGTGTTTCAGCGCCCCGGTAAACGTACGGCGTAGATTAGCGGGGTCGATATCCTCATAACAGAAGAAATCGTAAGCGCCCTTGCGCACCGCCGTAACAGCGGTGTCTCTGTCCTGCGCATGGACCAGGGCCACAACCGGCGTATTCGGTGCGTGCTGCTGAAGGTGCCGAAGCGTCGCCAGTCCCTGCCCGTCAGGGAGAAAAAGATCGGCCAGAATCAGATCGAATGGCCGCTCCTGTAAAGCCCGCAGACCGTCGAACAGAGCCTCGACACAGAACCATTCGAACGGCGATTCGATGCCATCGCGCAGCATGGTCTCTATCTTTACGTTCGCGCCTGGATCGGCGCTGATGAACAGAACGGAACTTTCACTCATCTGGGGCGGCTTTCCATTCAGCATAACCCCGGATGCACGGCTGAAGCCATGTTTCTCTTCGATTTCACTTAAACCTCCTGATTTCACTTAAACCTCCGGTTTTTCACGCAGCCCTCCGATTTTCACGCAGCCCTCCGATTCTCACGAAGCCCTCCGGGGAGTATCGGCCGCGCCAGGCTTCGCCATGCGATTTGCCAGTTTGGTCAAGCTGCGGCCGAACGCAGAATTGCCAGGAAATTCGAAGTGATCGCGCGACAGACCCGTGAGGGTGGCGTAGTCGTTGGGCAGCACTGAGACGATACTCAATTCGAACATTTTCTCGATACTCTCGACCCAGAAGTCCTGCGTGGTCGAGTGGTTCCGGTTCAGGATCAAACGGACGCGCGACCTGTCGAAACCACGGCTGGTCAGAGTCTGCACGATGGACCGTGTCTGGTAAAGCGCCAGAACATCGGGCGCGGTGACGATGAACAACTCATCGATGCTCTGCAAGAACGCCCAGTTCACGGGATTCAGGTGACGCCCCAGATCGGCCAGTATCCACCCGTATTGCCGGGTGGCAAAGCGAAACAGATTTTCAATCCGCCAGGGCTCCGGCATAGGAGTGGCGGCGCCGGGAGCGGCACTTCCGGTGAATCCACCCAACAGATCGACGCCCGGCGCAACCTGAGTCACGAAGTCGGGCCAACACGTTGAATTCAGTCGGCGCACGGAGTCGAAGGCGTCGCCCAGGCGATTGCAGGAAACGGCACGAAAGATTCTGGAGGCCTCCGGCGCCTGGTGGTCGAGATCGGCCACCAGGACTCTCTTGGGCGCGCATATCGCCCGCAACGCGACCGCCAGGTGGCAGGCTATGCTGGTGGCGCCACAACCTCCTTTGGCGGACAGGATACCCGCCATCGTTCCCCGCTCCACCTCCGATGTCCGTCGCGCTTCAAGGGTAGTTGCCGCGCGGTCAAGCGCATCGAAAATGCCGGGCCGTATCGGCAAAGACAGAAACTCGCTGGCCCCCGAGCGCAGGGCTGAGATCATCTGATCGGGATCGGCGGTCGGATGAGCTGCCACTACCAGCGGTATGTCCTCGCCGGAACGAATCGCCGCGATCCATTCTGAGGGCCGGACGGAGACCTCCGCCAACTCTACCAGCAGAAGCTCCGGCTTTTCTCTTTGAACCGTGTGTGCGATCTCAAGGGCTGGCGTCGACGGCAGTATCCTGAAGACACACTCGACACTCATTTCCTCGAGTGCGGCGCCAATCTCCGCAATCAGAGCGGGTGTTTTCAGCACCAGACCGACGCGCCAAGGCCAGACCGGGACCTTGTGGATTTCGGCGTTTTGGGTTTCAGGCAGCATTAAAACTACTGAATCATTAGTACCATTCGATGGGGGGGTGCGAATAGCCTATCTTAGGCAGTATAACGTTTGACTAGCCCCTTTTTGGGGTGTTACCCACGTGCAGGTGGTGGGTTATCCGGCATTAGCGGAAAAAGCGCGAGAGCCCGAAAGTCAGCAGCAGGGTGAAAATCCGCGCCATGGGAATGCGCGGATTGCGCTCTTCAGGAGCTGTTTCTTTCGCGAACTGAGTCGGCGTGCGCGGCGTGCGCGGAACTGCCGCCACCGGGTGCCGCAAGGCTTGCGTCAGTTGCCTGTGAAACAATGCGCCATCGATCGCAGCCGGGGCGGGAGGCGCGGGTGTCGGAAGAGATGCCTGCGCTGCGGCGGGTGGTGCCGACGCCAACCGCGAAGCTTCGCAAAGTCGCTCGACCGAACCGATCAAACGGTGCAGATTCGCGTCCGCCTTCTCGGCCCCCTTGCGCAGCACGGCAATGGAAGCCGACTGCTCCGCCAGCGTTTTTTCGAGTGCGGACATACGCTCGGAAATCTTTTGATCGATAGTCTTTTCGAGGTTCTCCAGATTCTGGCGGTACTTCGCATCCAGTTCCTGCCGCAACCTGGCCTCAAGATCGCTCAGCCGCAGATTGAGGCTCGCTTCTACCACCTGCGGAATCTCCTGGCGAATCTGCATGGAGCGGACAGCCGCCGTTTCGACCTGCGCGGCTAGGTGCCGGCCCGTCTGATCGATCTCGACACGGAGTGCCCGCAGAGCCGACTCCTGTTCCGCCACGCGCCGGTCGAATTCGGCAATAGCCACACTCGGAAACGCATCAGCGGCTTTTTGAGCGGGGCGGCTTTCGAGAACGCCCAGACGCGCTTCCACCCGGTCGAAACGATCGAATAAAGGCTCCAGACGCAGGATGGCATCATCAGCACTTATCGCAGGGACCGCCCGGGAGCGAGATCTCGGGCGCTCGGGCGAACCTCGCCGGGTCGTGACCGTAGCACCCAAACCAACCGCCACTCCTACGCCGGCGGCAATCGCGATTCCTTTAAGGATCTTGCCCATGTTAGCGCCTTTCGAAAGTTGAGTATAACGCGCCGGTGTTAACTTTGGTTATCCGTGCTCGGGACCAGCGAGGAAGAAGCGTCTGTCTGCATGCGCCTTAAAACCAATTCGTAAAGCCCGAACAGCGCGCCGGAGAAAAGCAGATCGCCCGCCAGAGTCCGTCCCCAGAACGGCAGCGCCACTGCATAGCAGGTCACCAGACCAGACAGATCCCGCGTATACAGAGGACGATTCGATTCTGACGCCACCACCCAAACGGCAAGATTCGTGAAAACGAAAAACTGGAGGCTGCACAGAAACGCAGCCGCGCCCACCCGGATCGGAGTCACGCGTGGCAGCAAACGCCGACCGATCGAGACGCTCAGCAGAAAGCATGCATAAACCACCGGCGAGACCCGTGAAAATCCACCCACAAAAGGTTCTGTGATCGCCATCACCACCAACGGCAGCAGGTACGCCAGCGCGCCGGGAATTCTCGAGCCCGCGAAAAGGCACGACCCGCCGAGCGGCGTCAGATTCGGCGCGTGCGGCACCAGACGCCCAAGGGCGCTGAGGACCGTTAGCCCGATGGCAAGACTTCGCGATTCTTTCTGGTTTTGCATAGCTGTCTCTCTATGGTACCGCTTGTGACGAAGCCCGGTTGGGTTCCCACAGTATTTCCGCAAGGCCCAGTTTGTGACTGGCCCAGCGGCTCCCGACAAAGAAGGCGTCGCTCAGCCGGTTCAGGTACCTCACAATTTCCGGATCCGTTTCCTCGCGTGCGGCCAGTGTGACACAGATTCGCTCCGCCCGCCGGCACACCGTTCTGCACACATGGAGTTCCGCATTGAGCCGGCAACCACCCGGAAGCACGAACGAACGCAGCCGCGGCAGCACCTGATTCATGCGATCGATCTCGCGCTCCAGTTGTTCCGTTTCGGCTGCTGTGATACGCGCTTGCCGCGGGTGAACATCCACCGGCAACGTCGCCAGAATAGAACCGGCATTGAACAGCTCATGCTGCACGCGCCGTAGAATTTCTGCCAACTCCGCAACTGCGGAGTTGCCTACAGCAAGCTCGCATGCGGATTCGCGGGCCAGCCCGACAAAGCTGTTCAGCTCGTCGATGGTTCCATAGGCTTCGATCCGCAGATCGTCCTTAGGCAATCGCTGCCCGCCCGCCAGACTGGTCTCGCCACTGTCGCCGCGCCGCGTATAGACGCGATTAATCGCCATCCGCGGCGCGGCGAATTGTGGGGCAGATTTCCGATCTGAGCTCTTATCGCCCACGAGCCAGACTCCATTTCACCCCCGCCACCACATTCAGCAAAGGCGAAGGATACCCATAAACCTCTTCGTAATGCTCGTCCAGAGCATTACGAAGATTGGCATAAACCGTCAGATTCGAACGCAACCGGTAATTCACGTTAATCCCGATATTCTTATATCCCGGATTCCAGAACAATCCCGCCGACGCCCCGTAATTGGGTTCCACATCCAGGTCGCGCCCGCGAACGTAGCCCGTAAGATTGGCATCCATCTTCCCGTAATGGATCGTCACCACTGCCGAGCCCGATTGCTTCGGCCGCCGCAGCAGTGGCTGGCCCAGATAGAAATACTGCTGCACCAGGCCAATCCCCCCATCGAGCGACAGCACCTCTGACTCAAGCCACGTGTAACTGCCTCGCGCCGATAGCCAGCTCACATGCATCGGCCTGAACTGAGCGCTTACCTCAACCCCTTCCGCTCGCGAATTCGCCAGATTATCGGTGGCATAATGCGAAAGTTCCGAGAGGGACCCACCCAGCCCCACGATCAGATCCTTGTAACTATTGTGAAACCATGTCGCATCCAGAGACAGCCGGTCACTCAAGAAGCGCTGCTCAATTCCGACGTCGTAACTCACCGTAACTTCGGGTTTCAGCGCGGGGTTATCGGTGAACGCCAGGTCCGACCCGCCCGGCGGCCGAATGCCCGTCCCGAATGACGCATGCAATCGCTCATGCCGCGCCAGCGAGTACGCGCCCGAAATCTTCGGATTCAGCTTGGTATCTGTACGCGCGGCGAACGACGGACGCGGTGGGTAGTTATACACATCTGCCGGAACCAAAGGAGTTTGATAAACCTCCTCGCGCAGCCCCGCGTTGATATACAGGCTTTTGAATGTAAACCGATTCTCCCAATAGATCCCGCTGTCGTCCCGCCGTAACGGAAATTCGTAGTTACTCGAATCCGTGAGGTAAGTGTTCTTCATCTCTTCGCGCTGGAGCGAGTAACCGCCAGCCATGACCCAGTGGCTGAATACCGAGTAAGTGGCGCGCGCTTCGGCATAAGCCCGAATGTCTTTGTTAAAGCTATCGCCGTACGGACTGATATAGAAGCTGTTGTTCAGGAAAAATCCGGCGAAAATGTCCGTGCGCAACTTGTCCGTAATCCCATCCTGCCAGTGGAATCCGTAAGTCGAAGTGTTGTTCTTACTCCGGCTGATCAGGTCCAGCCCGGAATACAGTCCCACCGGGTTCGAACCGTAAGGCCCAGGCTCGCCCACATTGTTCGAATTGAAATTCCCGAAGGCAAAAAAGTTCTGTGTGTGCCAGCGTTCCGTCAAAGCCAGAAAGGCATTGTCATTCCGGTAATCGTCGTTCCGCACCGGGCCATTGGTCAGCAGACTCGAGAGAGATCCGGCAATTCCCAGGTCTTTCCAGATCTTGCCCGATCCGCTGATCGCAAAGCGATTCTCTTCGTGCGTGCCGCCTTCCGCCACCACGTCGAGCGCGGGCCCGTTCTCCGGCGCGCGCGTCACAAAACTCACCACGCTGCCCAGCGCATAGGAACCATAGACCGCCGACTGCGGCCCCTGCGCCACGTCGATCTCTTCGATGAAATCCGTGGGAATCTGCGCGAAATCGAAGCCGCCGCCGTAGTAGAAGCTGTTGATCGGAATGCCGTTCAGCAATACCAGGTTGTATCTGTAATCCCCGCCGCGAATCCCCAAATCGGCCAGCGAACCTGTGTATCCGCTCTGCGAGAATACGGCACCGGGTATGTCGCGCAGCAGATCCACGGTCATTGGCTCATTGCGGTCGCGTAACTCCTGGCTGGTAATCACACTTACGATGGATCCCTGCTCGCTGGCAGGAATATCCATGGCAAAACCCGTGACGCTCACGGAGTCCGTCTGCGGAGCGATCGCCAACTGAATCTGCGCGGCCGCAATCGAAAGCGTAGTGGTACTGAAACCCGGCGCCGCCACTCGCAGCTTCACGTCCTCATAGAGCGGAGACACATAGAAATCGAAATGTCCCCGATCGTCTGTAATTTGTTCTGTGATTACACCAACGGCATTGAAGGCTGCCACCTGCGCTCCGGAGACAGGTTGGCCGGATGGATCGACCACTACTCCTGTTATTTCAGCGGCCACGGCCGTAACCGCGCACGCACTTAGAAACAACGTATAGAAAGCAAGCTTCTGGTAAGTCATATTTCGGGCAGCCCTGCGCTGCCGTCCTTTCCGCTTCAAGCATTTGTTTCCGATGTGTTTCATCGGATCACGAGGCCGGTCTCCTGACTTGCGCGTCATCGGCATCCGCTCGCCTTCCCATCCGTGTTAACGGACAGTGGCATGTGAGCGGATCCTCGGCGCTTACAGTGGCGGGGCCGTGCTGGATTTTCACCAGCTTCCCAATACTGCGCCAACGTGCTGCTAAAGCCTTCCCAGATTAGCAGACCGGGGACATGCAATGTCAGTCACGTTCGCTCAGGTCGATAGCAAAGCTACTTCGAGTGAGGAAATTAACAAAACAGGCCGCGAACCCATGTCGCTCCCGCAACAGTATTGGTTAGAATCGCAGCAATGTCCGACGCGAACTCAACCACGGTGCTGGTAGTAGACGACGAGCCGGAGATCCGCAAACTGGTTACGGCCATGCTCACGAGAAACGGCTACCGTGTCATCACCGCCGACACGGGGCAGAACGCCGTGCGCCTCTTCAAGAGCAATCCGGATATCGCGTTGTTACTCACCGACGTGGTGTCTCCCGGCATGAGCGGACCTATGATCGCGGATGAAATCGCCGCTCTGCGCCCCGACATCAAGGTTCTTTTTATGTCGGGTTACGATAACACTCAGGTGGTTCAGCGCTATGTCGTCGAGAAGGGTTATTCGCTCCTTGTCAAGCCGTTCAGTATGATCCAGCTCGAACTCAAAATTCGAGAGGTCCTGGGAGAAAACATCCGCACGTCCGGCGCTGGCTGAGTCCCTATTGAGCCTGATCCAGGCTACTCTGGCAACAGAGAGTGCCTGCATCCCCGAATCCCCGGATCATCCTGTTCGCGATCGCAGCGCTGACGCTCGCGTGTAACGTCGAGCCCCAGCGCGCCCCCGCCATCGGTGAAGCATACGCCGGACCGTCTTCGCTCACTCTCTATAAAGACATCGATCCGAAATCGCCCGCCGTGGCCACCGTCCATCACGGAGATCTCCTCCAGATCACCGCCCGCCACCGCCGCTGGTACAAGGTCCGCAGCCCGAAGGGGGTCGAAGGCTGGACCGACGACACCGGCTTGCTCGATCGCGACCAGATGAATCGCATCCGCGCCATGTCGAAAGAGACGGCCGGGCTACCCTCGCAAGGCCTGGCCACCACCTTCGGCACGCTGCGCGTCCATGCGGAGCCAAATCGCCAGGCGGTCAGCTTTGTGCAGGTCGTCGAGGGCGAGAAGTTCGACGTGATTGCCCACCGCGTCGTCGCCCGCGCGCCGCTTCCGAAGCGCGAATTAATCGTGCCCGCGCCCAAACCGGCGAGAAAAACCAGGAAAGAAAACTCGCGTCTGCCTCCGCCCCCCAACCCCGTGCCTCCCGCCCCACCGGAGGATTGGGTGGCACTCTCTAAGGAGCGCTCGCAGATTCCCGAAGAGAACCTGCCGCCCGCAGCGTCGGACGACTGGACGCTGATTCGCACCCATAGCGGTCAGAGCGGTTGGGTGCTTACCAGCCGCCTCTACCTCACTATTCCGGACGAAGTGGCCCAGTATGCCGAAGGGCACCGCATCACTTCCTATTTCTCCCTCGGGAAAGTCCGCGACGGCGACGTACAGAAAGACATCTGGCTCTGGACCACCGCCGAATCGCTCGGCGAAGATCACGATTTCGACAGCTATCGCGTATTCACCTGGAGCCTCCGCCACCACCGCTACGAGACCGCGTACATCCAAAGGCGCGAAATCGGCTTCTTCCCAGTGCTGGCAAAGACCGGTGAGTTCTCTGTCTGCCTCGAAATCGCCCCCGGCCAGCGCGTCCGCAAACAGTACACGATGTTGGGCAATGCCGTGCGCCCTGCCGGCCAGACGCCATGCCAGAAGGATCAGGGAATCGAAGAGGATGCCGAGGGAACCGCAAACATCGTAGTTACCGAAGCGCCGGCACCGAAACCCGGCTTAATAGCCCGCCTGAAGAGCTTATTCACCAGGTAACAACTCCCGATACACATCCAACGTCCGGCCCACCGCCGTAGCCCACGTAAAACCAGCCGCTCGCGTGCGCCCCAAACCCACAAGCGTCTCCCCCAGTCCATCGTCACCAGCCAATCGCACCAGAGCTGAAGCGATCTCATCGTCGCTCGAAGGATCTACCAGCAACGCGGCATCCCCCACAACCTCGGGCAGAGCCGACCGATTCCCCGTAACGATCGGAACGCCCGCCGCCATAGCCTCAATTAAAGGAATCCCGAACCCCTCATCGAAAGACGGAAACGCAAAGATCCGCGCCCGCGCATACCACCCGGCGAGAGCCTCATCGGAAAGGTAACCCGTGATCCGTATCCGATCCCGACACGAGCTGGCCGCAATCTCAGCCAAAGTCTCCGCGGCCTCATACCCTTGCGAGCCCGCGAGAACCAAAGTCCAGTCCTCCGGCAAAGCACGAAACGCGCGCACCAGACCAGCCTGATTCTTGCGCCGCTGAATCGCCCCCACGCACAGCACCACTTTCTCGCGGCGGACATCGGGCAGCACACGCGGAACAAGACCATGGTGGATCACCCGAATGCGCGATCGCGGAACGCCCAAATAATGCTCCACCTGCCCCGCCGTGAACGCCGAAACCGCGATAATCAGATCCGCGCCCGCCGCCGCTTCCTTCGCCTGCGCCGCAAAACGTTGCCGGAACTCCGCAGTACTGTACTCGCCGGACAGGACGAACAAATCATGGAAGGTAGCGATTTGCCTGCGAAAACGCCGCCGGGGAAGCCGCTGATTCAGGCCATGGAACAGATCGGCCGCACGATTTCCCCACGAGTCGGCCAGCAAGCGAGGCGTCACGTTCGGGGGATGCGGCAGGCCGCGCCCCCTCCAATAGCGCTGCGAGCGATAGAACCAATCCCAGCGCTCGGCGAAGGCGCTCGCCGCAACTCCGTTCAAAATTTCGCGCGAATATACCCCAACGCCCGAAAGCGCGTCGCCAAGACGATAGGTTGCATCCAGTGCGATCCGCAAACAAGAGCGTACCAACCATCCGCGTCTACGTTCCCGTCGGCAGCCGATTTTCCTTCAACTTCCGATATAACGTTGTGCGCCCGATCCCCAGTAGAAAAGCGGCTGCCGTCCGATCCCCCCTGGTGTGCTCAAGCGCATGCCGGATGGCGCGCCGTTCCACCTCCTGCAGAGGTATCACCCCGTGCGTCGGCGTCCGCGCTATCCCCGCAATCGCAGCCGCCGAAGCTTCCGCCGGATTCTTCGCATGCGCATGATAAACAACCCCGGTGGGAAGATCTACAAACCGCA
The DNA here is from genome assembly GCA_963719785.1 of Terriglobia bacterium. Lineage (GTDB taxonomy): Bacteria > Acidobacteriota > Terriglobia > Bryobacterales > Bryobacteraceae > BOG-234. Next base: position 61,251 of record CAVRCX010000002.1, on the reverse strand, counting down.
GAATCGCATCCGAACTAAGCGTAATCATGCGCTCCAGGCAATTCTTCAATTCGCGGATATTGCCCGGCCAATCGTAGCTCATCATCGCGTCCATCGTTTCATGGGCAATGATGTAACGCGCCGGATAGGTCGCCATGAATCGCTCGATCAACAACGGAATATCTTCCTTCCTTTCGCGCAGCGGAGGCAGCGTAATGCGAATCACGTTCAAACGATGGAACAGATCTTCCCGAAACCGTCCTGCGGCCACATCCTGCTGCAAGTCCCGGTTGGTCGCGGCAATCACCCGCAGTTCGATTCTCGATTGCTGCAGCGACCCGACCGGCCGGAACTCCCGCTCCTGCAGCACACGCAGTAGCTTGATCTGCAGCTCCAGCGGAAGATCGCCGATCTCATCGAAGAATGCCGTCCCCCCATTGGCCAGATCGATCAACCCGCGCTTGGCGTCGCCTGCCCCCGTAAACGCATTGCGCGCATGCCCGAACAGTTCGCTCTCCATCAGTGGTCCCACCAGCGACCCGCAATCGATGGGAACAAACTGCCCGCGCGGAATCACGTTGAAGAGTGCGCGCGCCGCCACTTCCTTGCCGGTGCCGCTCTCTCCCTGAATCAAGACAGAAGTGCGCGTCGACCCGATCTTCTCGATCTGTCCCCGAATCTGCAGGATGCGTTGCGACCGTCCCACGAAACCGGTGGGCAGTTCCACCCCGGCAATATTCATCGCAATACTTTAGTGCGAAATCGAGAGAAAATTCTCAAACCCATATGGGGCTGATTCCTGGAACTATGCGTGTTCTCACGCGGCGGAAATGGAACGACAGATTCGTGCAAACGAGATGGATTAGTGGCCTTGGCCATGAACTGCTGACATCGCGGGAGGCAGGAGAGGCCAACGTCTCTGTGTACCGACGCCGAGTGTTGGCGTTTGCCTGCTCCGGGCAGCGTATCTTGCTCACGCACAATCGGCGACATTTCATTTGCGCCGATCCGGGCGCTTGCCGGTTATCTGCACCGTAAGATGCGGATTTCACCCCACTGCAGGGCACCCGATTGGGGAGATTCTTACGAAGTTGCGGGTGACCTCCTCGAACGCGGCCCGAATGACGGGGTTGTGCTTAAGGCGGCTCGGTCCGAAACGAGTCGGCACTTCCTCTTTTACTTCAAGGATGAAACGTTTGAGTGCGATGCTGAGGGCTGGGCCTTCAAAGTCCTCAAGGTTTCGGACGCAGAATATGAGCGCTTGCGTACTTCTGAATGCCGAATCGCGCTCCCGGGAATCACATTATCCAGCCTCACCCGCGACCTTCTCATTGAGCATTTCTGTGCGTTCTCGCTGGCTTCGCCGGATGACGACTCATCATTTAGGCGTCGCCGTCGAGTGCGAACTTCCAAAACCGCGTACTTGCCTACGCCAACGCTTCTTCCACCAGCCGCTTCTGCTCTTCCGCGTGGCGCTTCGGCGAACCGGCAGCGGGGCTGGCGTTGCGTAGGCGTCCGGCATACTTGAGGCGGCGCCCCAGATCGAGATACCGGCCATAGATCCAGCGCCACGCGCCCATATTGCGGGGCTCTTCCTGGCACCACATCAGGCTCACATCCGGGTTGTAGCGGGCCAGCACGTCCGCCATCTGTTGGTAGGGGAATGGGTAGAGCTCTTCCACCCGCACCAGAGCTACATCTTCCTGATGTTTCGCTTCACGAGCGGCGTGAAGATCGTAATAAATCTTGCCGCAGCAGAAGACTACCTTGCGAATGCGAGAGGGGTCCAGCGTATCGCCGATCACTTCGCGGAATGAGGCGTCGGTCAGTTCGCTGAAACTCGACACGGCCTGCGGCGAACGAAGCAGCGACTTAGGCGTAAAGATCACCAGCGGCTTTAACGGCAGCACCGCCTGACGCCGCAGAATATGGTAATACTGAGCAGGCGTGGTGCAGTTGGCTACGCGGATATTGTCTTCGGCGCAGAGTGCCAGGAAGCGCTCGATGCGGGCGCTCGAATGCTCGGGGCCCTGACCCTCGTAACCGTGGGGCAGCAGCATCACCAGACCGCTCGCCTGGCTCCACTTCTGTTCGGCGGTGGTGATGAACTGGTCGATAATAATCTGCGCGCCGTTCGAGAAATCCCCGAACTGCGCCTCCCAGAGCGTGAGAGTGCTGGTGTCGGCCACGCTGTAGCCGTATTCGAATCCGAGCACGCCGAACTCGCTGAGCGAACTGTCGAACACGTTGAAGGGCGCCTGGTCCCTGGACAAATGCTGCAGTGGGACGTAGCGGCGTCCGTTTTCGTAATCGTAGAAGCTCAGGTGGCGCTGGCTGAAAGTGCCGCGGCCGGAGTCCTGACCGCTCAGCCGCACAGGAACGCCCTCGAGCACCAGACTGCCGAAGGCGATGGCCTCGGCTAACGCCCAATCGACGGGGCCGTCCTTGGCGAAGGTTTCGCGACGCTTTTTGATGAAGCCCTCAAGCTTCGGATGGAGATGAAACGATGCGGGCAGGAAGGTAATGCCATCCATCACCTTCTCCAGCATTTCGTGCGAAATCGCCGTAGTGGAGTTGGGGCGGCCATGCGCCGGAACCGGCTGCAGGACCCAGCTGCCGGCCGCCTTGTTGGCATCGAACGCCGCGTTCAGCCGATCGGACACCTTGGCCCGCAGAGCCTTGGCTTCCGCAGCGGTCAGCAATTTCTCCGCTACCAGCCGGTCGGCATACTGGGTCGCCACCGAGGGATGATGCTGGATCTTGCGGTACATGATCGGCTGCGTGTAGGCCGGATCGTCGGTCTCGTTGTGGCCGTGCCGGCGGTAGCAGATCATGTCGAGAACCACGTCGCGCTTGAATTGCTGCCGGTAGTCGAAAGCCAGACGGATGACGCGTATGGCAGCGTCTGGATCGTCGCCGTTGACGTGGAAGATGGGCGCCTGCACCATGCGCGCGATATCGGTGGCATAGGGGGTGGAGCGCGAATCTTCCGGCAGCGTGGTGAAGCCGATCTGATTATTAATGATGAGGTGGATGGTGCCGCCGGTGCTGTAGCCTTCCAATTGCGAAAGGTTGAGCGTCTCCTGCACTACGCCCTGGCCGGCGAAAGCCGCGTCGCCATGGATGAGCAGCGGCAGCACGCGGGCGCGCTCGCGATCGCCAAGCTGTTCCTGGCTGGCGCGCACCATACCTTCGACGACGGGATTGACTGCTTCCAGATGGCTCGGATTCGACGCCAGCGAAACCACGATCTCACGGCCCGAAGGCGCATGATGAACACCGCTGGCTCCCAGGTGATACTTCACGTCCCCCGAACCCTGTATGGAAGACGGATCGATGTTGCCTTCGAACTCGGAGAAGATCTGGCCCAGGGGTTTGCCGATGATGTTGGCAAGGATGTTGAGACGTCCTCGATGGGCCATGCCGATCAGAATCTCGTGGACGTTATTCGCCGCCGCGCGATTGACCAGATCGGCCAGAATCGCGATGGCGGTTTCCGAGCCTTCCAGAGAGAAGCGCTTCTGTCCGATGAAACGGCGGTCGAGAAAATGTTCGAACTCTTCGCCGCGCAGCAGGTCTTCGAGAATGCGCAGGCGTTCTTCCTTGTCCTTCGGCCAGATGCCTGTGTAGAGCTCCATCTGCGATTGCAGCCACAGCTTTTCTTCGGGCCGCTGGATGTACATGTATTCGCAGCCGATCTTGCCGCAGTAGGTGGCGCGCAGCAGATCGATCATCTCGCGCAGAGGCACTTGCCGGCGATCGCCGAACGCATGCTGCAGCGAGCCGGAATAGAAGTGCCGGTCGAGGTCCCAGATGGAAAGGCCGTAGGTGAGTGGGTCGAGTTCGGCGTGGTATTCGGGCTCGGATCCGAGGGGGTCGAGGCTGGCCAGCAGGTGTCCGCGAACGCGATAGGCATTGATGAGCTGGATGACAGCGGCTTCCTTGACCACTTCGGGCGAAGGCTCGGCCACCGTGGCCGCGGGGAGCTTGTCGCCCGCCCATGTCACCGGCGTATAAGGGACGTGCAGCGCGTCGAAGATATCTTCGTAGAAGTTGTCTTCGCCATCGAGCAGCGACTGGAGCTTACCCAGGAACATGCCGGATTCGGCGCCCTGGATGATGCGGTGGTCGTAGGTGCAGGTCACCGACATCACTTTGCCGATGCCGAGCGAGACGATCGTGTCAGGCGAAGCGCCGCGGTATTCGGCCGGGTAGTCCATGGCGCCGACGGCGATAATTGCGCCCTGTCCCGTCATAAGGCGCGGGATGGAAGCGCTGGTGCCTACCGTGCCGGGGTTGGTGAGCGAGATGCTGGTTCCCTGAAAATCCGACGGCGTGAGCTTATTCGAGCGGGCGCGGGCAACCAGATCGTCAAACACGGCCATGTACTGTGTAAAAGTCAGTTCGCCGGCGTTCTTGATGTTGGGTACCACCAGGCTGCGGGCGCCGTTCTTGCCCGCCACATCGACCGCAAGGCCAAAATTGATTTCCTTCTTGACGATGCGGAAGGGCTCGCCGGCGGCATTCCACGTGAAGGCATGGTTGAGCGCGGGATTCGCCTGGACCGAGCGGATGACGGCCCATCCGATCAGGTGCGTATAGGAGACCTTGCTCTTGCCGAGCAGGCCGCGATGGTGGTTGATCAGGCGGCGATTTTCGTCGACGACCTTGACCGGTACCACGCGCTGCGAGGTGGCGAGGGGGATGGATACGCTCGCGGCCATGTTCTCGGCAAGGCGGGCTGGTGCGCCGCGCAGAGGCATCAGTTCCTCCGCCTCCGACAGCAGGGGCTCCGGCAGGGCAGCTATGGCGCGGTTTTCCAACAGAACCCCGCCGCCGTTGACTGGCCGCACCTGGGTGCCGTTCCCAGGGCTTCCATGGGAGCCCCCGCCGTTGTGTTCAAATACGTTTTTCCAAAGCGGATCGACGGATGTCCGATCGCGCTGATATTCCTGCATCAACTCTTCTTCGAGCCATGCATTGACGCCCGACTGTGGGCCTGATTTCGATTCCATACGGGAGGGACTTCTCTATTGTGGACGCAGTGACGTACAGTTCGCGGTTCATTCCGCGTTTAATTTAATGATAGCCGAAGGGTCGCGTTGGACTCAGGTACCCCTCCGCGGTGAAGAGGTATTGGATCGCGGCCGTTCTCTCGTTACGATTGGGGTTCTACTCCTGGCATTTGCGAAGCGCGGTTTGCCCGATGGACTGGTGAAAGCCAGCGAATTCCAAATGCAATACCCCACGATCAGCGCGGGGTTCGCAGATTCTACCGGAGTAGAGGAGTAGAAAGGAGGTTGCCTATGGGCCCTCTGGTACTGTTGCTGCTCCTGGTCTTAATCAGGAAACGCCGGACCAAACTTCGCATCGATATCGGTGTCTAGCTGATCCGAAGGGGCGGGCAGAGCGACTGTTCGCCTCCTCAGTACCGATACTAGCAGATCCAGGGCCGGTCAGATTATTTCTTCAGACAGATCGGAATCCCGTCCCCGCCAGGTTAAGCGAGTTGGAGCGTCAGAGCGCTTAGCCCCAGGCCGCCGGCTTCGACACTCCATGTTTCGTTCCTGCTCACCAGATGACCGGCGGTCAGCGATCCGGTGCTTACCAGATCTCCGGGCTCGATCTCCGTGGCGCTGGCCAGTTCGGCGAGGCACAGGGCGGGGCTTCGCAAGGAGTTCTTGCCCGCTCCTTCCTCAACGAACTCCCCGTTTCTGGTCACGCGGACTTTGAAGGCGGCCAGCTGCTCGATCAGTTGCGGGATGTCTGTCGAGTCGAACGGCCTCGGCTCTCCTGTTACTAAGCCAAGGTGAAGTCCTGCCGCAGCCACGAAATCGGCGGGTTTGAATTGCCAGCCGGAAAATGGGCTGTGGATGAGTTCGAAGCCGAGGGCGAGCCAGTCGACCGCGTGGAGGGCTGCTGCGGCGTCGAGACGAGGCGCGATGGGGTGCTTCAGATGAAAGACGATCTCGGGTTCGATTTTAATCGCGTGGTAGAAGGGCAGTTGCAGATGCGCTTCGCCGGATGGGGCGTAGTGGACCGTGTCATCGTACATGTGGGCCCACACGAGCGTTTCCAGTTTCAGGACGCGCCAGACAGCTTTGTTTGCGTAGCCGACTTTGAGGCCGGTAGTTTTACGCCCCTCCTGTCGGCGCAAAAACGCGATGGCCCGCTCGATTTCATAGGCGGCGTTCAGATCGAATGAGGGGTTCTGGGATGACGGACAGGAGATCTCGTTCCCGGTGGTCAGGGCGGACAACATGGTGGCGGCGAGAGAAGCCGGATCGAGATCGGAGGTCATGTGCTCTTTGCCAGCATTGTACAGAAGAGCCGCGGACAGATCGGGCGTTCATCAGACCTTCCGAACGAAGCGCGGGGTATCCGGGGCGCCACCAAGTGCGGCGGAGCGGACCCATGAACCCGCCAGCAGCAACACGGCGACGATGGGGCGACCGGCAAGGATCTGGCACTGATCAAGCTGCGCGCGGACTGCCCCGGCGCCACCGCCGAGGATGCCTCGGCTTATGCGGAACAGTTGCTCACCTGTCCGCTCAGAAATACGCCGATCGCGACGAGGCCCCCGCCGGCGCTCATAGGCGCTCAACTTCTCTCCTTACTCTTGCTCGGGTTTCTGGGCGTCACAGTAAACTTTCCCGGGCCTCGATTTTCCCGAAAGGATTTGGCTGGCGAGGTGATTGCGCGCAATCTGGAGTTCGAAAAGACAATTCACGGGAAGGACAATATCGTCGCGCTTCTTGAACGAACCCTTGACGCGGTGAAGACCAGTCTGGCAAACGCCGACTTGGAGAAACCTGTGGAGATGTTCGGCCGAAGGACGACCGAACGCGCTGTTTATCTCCGGCTTCTTCCTCACACCAACGAGCACATGGGACAGTCGTCGCCTACGCCCGCATCAACGGCGTTGTGCCGCCCTGGTCGAGATGAGCGACGCCCGCTCAACCACGAAGCGGTCGAGCCTACCGTGGGAAGCCGGCCAAACCAGGCATCGGCGCGAAATCGTGCGCAACTGCAGGGTGGGACGTAACACCCTCAAGCGCTGCCTTAAGCTTTCGGGTTTCCTCTGGATCCACCGGAATATTCTGCTTCTCCTGCGTAAGTCCCGTCATGAAGATCATGGCCCGACCCGATTCGAGAAACTCCACATAGGCAATGGAAGCCAGATTAATGACCTTATTGTGGACGCGGATGAATTGTGGAGCGCTCATTATCGCATGCCTCCGAAAAGCGAGTCTACAAATCCGAACTGGTCCCTCATCATGCCCATCATGGGTGTGGAGATTTCGTTGACGGCAAACCAGATGCCGCTCCCGACGAGCGCCAGGTTCACCATCTTGTGCCGGCTCACGACTTTCATAACGCCGGCTCCCGCAAGCGGCCCCGCCGCTTTCACCAGGTTGTACTCGGTGGCGTACTTGCCGACGACGTTCTGGAGTTCATTGAGATCCGCTAAGTGGGCCATTGCGTCGAGTTTAAGGCGAAAAAAGCGGTGCTTCAATATACCGATGGTTAATCGAGTAACGACGCGCGGGCGTCCGCGTTGCGCAGGGGGCTCCTCCACCACGAAGAACGGTGTGTTATCAATGATGCAAAGGCTGGAAGCATACGCGCTGCTTCCCCGCGCAGAAAGGAATTCCGTGGAGTCCGCCAACCGGAAGTTGATCCGCCCTTCGTTTAACGAGATAAAGGAAAAAATGGATTCGCCGCGCAAGTCGTCGGCGGGGGCGCAGAAGCGTCCTGTCCCGCCCGATCAGACGAACGCGGAAAATTTTTATTACGTCAAGCAGATGCAGTCGAAAACGCCTATGGTGATCACGCTCAAGGACGGCGAGATCCTGAAGGGCTTCATCGAGTGGTACGACCGCTCCTGTCTGAAATTCAATCGGGACGGCGCGCCCAATCTGCTCCTCTACAAGAGCAACATCAAGTACATGTATAAGGACGAAGAGGCTTAGGCCGGGAGCTTTTACTTCCTGCGGCCGTGGGTCGCTTTCGCCTTCGTTGCCGGGGCGGCTTTCGAAGTGGGCTTCCCGGCTTTTGAGGTACTCGGGGACGACAAGCCCGTCGAGACGGTATTGGCCTTAAGGTCCAGGGTGAAGCTATCGCCCACGCCGGTTTTTCCCGAAGCCGGATCCACCGTTATGAATTCACCGGTAAGGGATGCAGGCGATACCGTCATGCGCAGGAAGCCGAAGGTGTGGTCGTTATAGACTTCCAGCGTGAGCGGGTTACCGCTGGCGTCGGTGCCGGACATGGGAGTCGTGGGAGCAGCGGGGCGCCGGTTCGCGGGCTTTAAACCCGGCAGATCGTAATATCCGCCCATGCCGGCCACAATATAGGGGATCTGCTTGCCCTCGACCGTCCGCGTATAGCGCTCATAGAGGTGGGCGTGGCCGGAGAGATGCAGGTCCGGCTGAATACCGGCGGCGGTGCAAGCCTGGTCGATCTGCTTGAGCATGGTCGGGCTGGGCACGTGTTGCGCGCTGCCCGTGAACGGCGGATGGTGCGTTGCGATGACCAGGGCGCGCCATTGGCCTTGATCCCGCTCGGTTTTGGCCGCGGCTAATTGCTGCTTTAGAAAATTCAACTGAGCGTTGCCGACTTTCGAGCCTGAAATCACTCCTTCGGTGCCGCCCTCACTGGTGTTCGAATACAAGCCGATGAATTTGACGAACGGCGCGTTGAGCGTGAAATAGACCGCCGGCTGGTCCATGGTAGTGCGGACCGCTCCCTGGCTGTCAGGATTTTGCCCCGGCTGGTTTGTACAGAAGTTGGCTACGAAAGCGTCGAGGGATTTGGCCGTCTCGCCGCTGAACAAAGATCCGTCGTGATTGCCGGGAATGGCGAAGATGGGCGCATTGTAATTGCGGTACGGATCGTAGAACTGCTCGAAGTAGTATTGGTCCTGGCCGAAGTAATAAACCACATCGCCCAAGTGATACCAGAAGGCGGCGCCGTTGCTTACGTCGGCGGCCATGGCATCGGCCACGGCGAACTGGAATTGGGGGCTATGGATACCGCCGGTATCGCCGACGGTATGGAAGACAATTTTGCCGGCGTTCTGGATCTTTTGCGCGGCGGCCGCGCCGATCACCTGGGCCAGGTCCATCGGCTTGGTGCTGCGGGCGGCGGGGATCGGCTCTAATTGGGCAATCCCTTTGGCCGCGGTGTCGGCGGCAATTTCCTGTTTACTGAAGCTGCTGAAATTATCCGGAGTTAAATCCGGATCTCCAAAAGCGCGCGTTACGGCCATAATTACTCCTTCTTAAACGCGGCTATCGTAGCACGACGGATTGTTAATATGAGGATAATTTTCAGAGTTAACGCTTTAGCCAAGGCGGCGCAGTTGCTTCTGCGACAGCCGGCTCCATTTGGCAACCGTTGACTGGCGATATCTTGGAGCCGTGCGCACCGCTTCCACCGCGCGGGCGTACATTTCGCGCGCCTCGGCGATTTTCCCCGATCCCTCGAGCGCCTGGCCCGCATAGAAAAGGCCTTCCGAATCATAGGGACGCCTTTCCACGTAAATCGCCAGCTCATTCCATGCATCGTTGAACTGGCGGGCGGTGATGTAGAGCGCGCCGAGCTCACGCAGGATTTCACTGTGCTGAAAGCTCGGGTCCTGATCGAGCACGGTTTGGAAATGCTGGAGGGCCTCCGGCAGGCGACCCTGCTCGCGCGCGATGTGCCCCAATTGAAAATGTGCACCGGTTTCGGTGGGGTCGATGGCGATGGCCGTGCGGAAGCGATCGCCGGCTTTGGTTAACTCGCGGCGCTGCTGGTAAATGAGTCCCAGCTGGTACTGCGCCCCGGCATCGTGCGGGTTTACGGCGGCCGCCTGCAGTGTGCGGTAGAAGTTCTGGCGGCTGCGCAGGCCCGCACCGAGATTGCCGATTTCTCCGCCGAGATAGTAGTACGCGAAGAACAGGAAGAACGGCGAGGCGATCCATCCGAAGATAAAGCGCAGGGGCCCCCAGAGGAAGAAGGCGGCGAGTAACGGAACCCAGGACAAGCACACAACTGCGATGGAAACGCCGTTGCCGACGCCGAAGACGGTACGTACCGCGAAGAACATCAGGAACAGGAGATACGCATACGCGACGGCGGCGATCGGCAAGAAGAGGGCCACGGGGGCGACGCGCAGGGCCAGCCAGAGCGGCAGATTTGCCGCCGTCCATGCCATGGCGGTGCAGGTGAGGAGCGGGGCGTAGTCGCGGCGGAAGACGGTACCCAATTCGCCGCCGAGTCCACCCAGCAACTGGCTGAGTAGCAAAACGCCGGGGACGTAGAACACCGCCAGAATCAGCAGGGGCGTGTAGAAGCTGACACCGAAGGGAAGCAGCAGGGAGATTACCAGCACCGCCAGGCTGGCGAAGAGCAGACTTCCCTGGTCGAGGATGGCGTTCATGGCAGCGCCCGGTTGCGCGTAGAGACGGAGCACCAGTTTAGCGTTTTCGATCATTTGAACAGGAGCGATTCGCGGATCGCTTCGAGGGAAGTGTAGCGCGGATTGTAATCGATCAGCCGGCGGGCTTTTTCGATGCTGCAGCTGGGGGAGCGGGCGATGTGGTCCCAGGTGGTTCTGGCTTCCTTTTCGGAGACGGAAGCGCTCCAGGTTTCCCAGGGTTGAAAGCGGATTTTTGCTTCGCGGCCATACCAGCCGGCGACCGATTCGGCGTAACCGATCATGGTCACGGCTTTCGGGGAAACTACGTGGAAGCTTTCTCCGAGCGCGTTTGCGCGGTTCGCCATTGCTTTGACGAAGGCTTGCGCGACATCGTCGGCATGCACGTGGTGCAGGGTTTCGCGACCGAAGTTGGGGAGAGCGATTTCGTTGCCCTGCGCCAGATCTTCGAATATCTTTGGATTGAAATTGGCGGCGGGATTGAGCGGGGTCCAGCCCTGGCCTACGAGGTGTCCGGGATGCAGCACGGTGGCCGGGAAATCCGGGTTGAGTAAGTATTTTTCTATCGCCGCTTTGCGGATTCCGTAATCGCCGATGGGCCGGCGCGGTTGCTCTTCGGTCGTCGGAACTTCGATGCCGGGGCCGTGCACCCAGATGGTTCCGCAGTGCAGAAAGTGCTCGATGCGTCCGCGCAGGGCGTCGACAAGTTGGCACGCGCTTTTGAGCGTGTAGCAAGTCAGATCAATTACAACTTCGGGATCGAGGGCGGCGATTTTACTTCCGAATGTTCCCTGGGCTTCTTCGGCCGGGCGATCCATTCTGGCGAATTCGACCCTTTGCCAGGCTTCGTGCTCGACGTATGGCTGGCGCTGGGCTCGGCTCACGCAGACCACGCTGTGTCCGGCCTCCGCCAGTAGCGGCGTCAGGTAAGATCCGATGTGGCCGGATCCTCCGATAATGACGACGCGCATCAGAACTCGAGGCGGTCTTTGGCGTCTTCGATTTTTTTGGCATCGATGCCGGGAACTTTGGTCAAATCCTGCGCCGCTTTGAAATTGCCGTGATCGGCGCGGTAGTGAACGATGGCGTCGGCATTAGCGGCGGAGATGCCGAGGGCGGCTGCGAGATCCGCGGCGGTGGCCTTGTTTACATTTACTTTTTTGGGGCCGAAATTCGCCGTCAGGTAAGCGACGACCTGATTGATTTCATCGTCCGAGCCGGTTGCGCCCTTAGCGATCATTTCGTCGACCATGGCGCTCCAGCGGTCCTTCGACTGGTGCATTCCGACTACGCTGTCGAGGTCATGGCAGCCGGTACACATCTTTATGACGGCGGCTTTGCCGGGCCCATCGGGGAGCGTCTGGGCAGATGCTGTGAGGGCGAGGGTTGCTATAAATATCCACTTCATCGGTCGTTCCAATGCACCATGGGCAACCCTGCTACCGGCGCGCGGAAGTACGGGATGCGCTTACCTTTCAAAGAACCAATATAAGCTGTGCGCAGGTCGGGACCGCGGGCCACGATGCTCAAGGCGCCCCAAAGCGCGGAGGGGTGGGCGCGTTAAGCGCTACAATTCACTAATGGCGCCGACATCGGAACGGTGGCAGCAGATCGAAGCGCTCTACCACGCCGCACTGGAAAACGGACGCGGAGCACTGGCCGGCGCCGATCCCGATCTGCGGCGGGAGGTCGAGTCCCTGCTGGCGGCGGCCGTCACGGGCGAAGGAATTCTCGACCGTCCCTCAGCCGCATTACCCGACGAATCCGCGCCCTTCGAACTGACCGCCGGGGCGCGTCTCGGACCCTACCGGATTGAAGCCCCGATCGGCGCAGGCGGCATGGGCAAGGTGTACCGGGCGCTCGACACGCGACTCGGGCGTAACATTGCGATCAAGATTGTAAGCGAGCGCTTCAGCCAGCGCTTCAAGCGGGAGGCTTGTTCCATCGCAGCGCTGAATCATCCGAATATCTGCCAACTCTACGATGTGGGGCCGAACTATCTGGTGATGGAACTGGTGGCGGGACCGACGCTCGCCGAGCGCATTCAACGCGGGCCGATTCCAGTCGAAGAAGCGCTCGGAATAGCGCGGCAGGTGGCCGATGCGCTGGAAGCGGCGCACGCCAAACGCATCGTGCACAGGGACCTGAAGCCGGCCAATATCAAGGTGACGCCGGAAGGCCGCGTAAAGATCCTCGATTTCGGTCTGGCGAAAGTATTCGAACCGGGGCAGGCGGGAACGGGTGCTTCACCGGCAGCGAATCCCACGATCGAAGCGACTGAGGTAGGGCAAATCGTGGGTACCCCGGCCTATATGAGCCCGGAACAGATCCGCTGCGGCGAACTCGACCAGTGCGCCGACATCTGGGCCTTCGGATGCGTGCTGTTCGAGCTTGTAAGCGGGCGCCGTCCGTTTGCCGGCGCTACCTCGGGCGAGTTGTTCTCCCTCATCCTTACGGCTGAGCCGGATTGGCAGGCCTTGCCCGCCAACACACCGGACAATGTGCGCGATGTGCTGCGGAAGTGCCTCGAAAAAGACGCGAGCCGGCGGATGCGGGATATCGGCGAAGTCGGGCGGATGCTGGAAACGGCGGTCAATCCGGAGCCAGCGCGTGAGCAGGCGTCCCCGAGGACGCTTTCACATGGATGGAGAAATTCCGGACTGGCGGCTGCGGCGGCGATCGGGCTGGCGGTGGCGGCGGCAGGGTTGAATGTCGGCGGCGTAAAGGACCGGCTGATGAAGACCGGCTCCGCGCCGATTCGGTCTATCGCGGTGCTCCCCCTCGAGAATCTTTCGAACGACCCCGCGCAGACGTACTTCGCGGACGGAACCACCGATGCGCTGATTACGGATTTGTCGAAGCTGGGCGCTCTGAAAGTCATATCGCTCTCGTCCGCCATGCAATACAAGGGAACGAAGAAACGCCTGCCGGACATCGCCAGGGAACTGGGAGTGGATGCCATCGTGGAGGGTTCGGTGGTGCAGGCGGAAGGACGCGTGCGAATCTCCGCGCGGATGACCAGGGCGGCGACGGAAACTCAACTGTGGGCGGAGAACTATGTACGCGACCTGAAAGATGTGCTGACGCTGCAGGACGAGGTGGCGCAGCAGGTGGCGGCGGGCATCCAGTTGACCCTCACGCCGGAAGAGAAGACGCGCCTGAGCGAGGGACAGGTAAACCCGGAGGCCTACCAACTCTATCTGCAGGCTCAATTCGCTTTCAATCAGGAAAGCATTCCCATGCGAAAGCAGGCGATCCAGTTATTCGAGCAAGCCATTCAGAAGGACCCGAACTATGCGAGAGCGTATGCCGGGCTGGCCCTCGCTTACGGTTCGCTGGGCAGATTCTATGAAGAGCCCAATGTAGTGATGCCCAAGGCGCGCGAGGCCGCGCTCAAGGCGATCAGTCTGGATGAAACGGTCTCTGAAGCGCATACGGCGCTGGCGACGGTGCGCCTGCAATACGATTGGGATTGGCAAGGGGCGGAGAGCGAACTCAAGCGCGCGATCCAGTTAAATCGGAGTTCGGCGGACGCGCACGATCTGTACTGCGCGTATCACTCGGCGCTGGGGAATTTCGATGCGGCGCTGGCCGAGATCGGGCTGGCCAGAGAAGTCGACCCGCTTTCGCTGCGATACGCGGATCGCTTCCTTTACACGCTGCTCTTCTTCAAGGATTACGACCGGGTCATCAGCGAGGCAAACACGATTTTGGAGAAACACCCGGATTTCCTTATGGGATTGGCGTGGAAGGCCATGGCACAGATGCTGGAAGGCCATTTTCCGGAAGCAATCGAGACGCAGAAGCGCGCCGTGGCGATCGACCCGAATCCGGGGATGATCGTGTTCCTGGGGGTGGTACAGGCGGCGGCGGGCAACAAGGCGGAAGCGCTGAAACTTGTGCATCAGGTGGAGACCGCGGCGAAGCGGCAGTATGTCTGCAATTATGAGATCGCGCAGGTGTATGCTTCGCTGGGCGATCACGACCAGGCGTTTAAGTGGCTGAAGACCGGGGTGAACCAGCAATGCGACTGCATGATATGGCTCCGCGGCGAGCCCTGGATGCAATCGCTCCGTGCCGACCCGCGTTATCTTGACCTGCTCAAGCGCGTCGGATTCGACCGGTTGCCGGCTTCGGCAGGCCGGAAATGACCAGCGGGCGACGTGGGGTTTCGGAAATCTGCCCCACCTTTCATCGGTCGTTCCAATGCACCATGGGCAACCCTGCTACCGGCGCGCGGAAGTACGGGATGCGCTTACCTTTCAGCGAACCTATATAAGCCGTACGGAGGTCGGGGCCGCCGAAGGTGACGCTGGCCATCCACGGCGCTACGCCCGCTCCGGTAGCGAAGAGAACCTCTTCAGTCACGTGGTTGTCGAAGAACTGGCGTTCGAGCGCGTCGACTTTGGCGGGGTCGCCCTCGTCGAGAAGAATGCGCAGGTCGCCTTCAGGGGTGAGAACGAACAGCTTGTCGGAATAGACCATGGTGCCCCAGAGATTGCCGAAAGTATCGAAGGCAATGCCGTCGGGCCAGGCGCCTTTGCCGAGGTTGGCGGGGCCGAACACTTCGCGGTGCCCGAGGTTTCCGCGCTCGTCGAGGCGCAGGCGCGTGATGCAGCCGCCGGTGGTTTCGACCACGTAGAGCCACTCTTCATTGGCGTCGAAGCGGACCTCGTTAGTGAATCCAAAACCATCCGCCACGATGCGAAACTCTCCGTCCTCGAAGCAGGCGATGTAACCGTCCTTCAGGTCGGTGCGCAGGGCGTGCATCCAGTTCTTGATTTTGGTCGAGACGGTGACCCAGAGGCGGTCTTTGGAATCGCGCAGCACGAAGTTCACTTTGCCGATGGGCTGGCCGTCGATGGAGTCGGCGAGTACGCGGGAGTTGCCGTCGCGCGACATGACTTCGAGGCAATCGGTGCCGAAGTTGGCGATCAGAAAATCGCCGTTGCGCGCGAAGGCCAGGCCGTTGGGCAGAGTGCCCTGCAGATAGCGTGTGGCTTCGTTTTGCGCGCCTTCGAAATGCTGCGAGCGTTTCTGCGTGGTGATGGCCTGGGTTCCGTCGGGCAGAATTTTGACCACGCCGCCGCGGGCATCGGCCGACCAGAGGGTTCCGTCGCGCTCGGCGAGGATGCACTCGGGGCGCTGCAGATCGACGCCGATGTACTTGCAGGGCGGCTTTGTCGAGCTCGAAATCGAGGATTGGGTTGGTTTCGTTCCGGGGCACTAACGCCGTATTGTATATTACGCAACGGACATAACTTATGTGGCTGGGAATCGATGTGGGGACGGGCGGGAGCCGCGCGCTGCTGGTGAATCGGCAGGGCGAAGTGGTGGCGGCGTGTACGGCGGCCCATGAAGACATGCACATGGCGCAGCCGCTGTGGGCGGAGCAGCGGCCGGAGAATTGGTGGGATGCGGTGGTCACGGCGATCCGCGGCGTGCTGGCGCAGGCGAGTGTGGCGGGATCGGAGGTGCGCGGCATCGGGCTCTCCGGGCAGATGCATGGCCTTGTGATGCTCGACGCTGCGCATCATGTGATCCGCCCGGCGCTGATCTGGTGCGATCAGCGCAGCCAGCGGCAGGTGGATTGGGTGAACGCCAAGGTTGGCACGGCGCGTGTGCTCGAATGCATCGCCAATCCGGTGCTGACCGGTTTTACGCTGCCCAAATTGCTTTGGGTGCGCGATAACGAGCCGCAGCATTTCGATCGATTGCGCAAGGTTCTGCTGCCGAAGGATTATGTGCGCTTCCGGCTTACCGGCGAATTCGCCACCGAAGTTTCGGATGCCTCCGGGACGGCTTTATTCGATGTGGTGAAGCGGCGCTGGTCGTTCAAACTGGCGGATGCCGTGGGGGTGGATCGCGCGGTGCTTCCGGAGTGCTTCGAATCGAGCGATGTGACGGGGGCGATCTCGCGCGAGGCGGCGGAATTGACGGGGCTCGCGGAGGGCACTCCCGTGGTGGGCGGCGGCGGAGATCAGGCGGCCAGCGCGGTGGGCAACGGAATCGTGGCGCCGGGCATCGTGTCCTGCACGCTGGGGACTTCGGGCGTGGTGTTCGCCCATATGGAGGAAGTGGCTTACGATCCGGCGGGCCGCGTGCACACGTTCTGCCATGCAGTGCGCGGGAAGTGGCATGTGATGGGAGTGACGCAGGGGGCGGGGTTGAGTCTGCAGTGGTTCAGAAATCAACTGGCGCCGGGCGTGGATTATGACGCGTTGATGGATGAGGCGGCGACGGCGACGGCGGGGTCGCACGGGCTGTGCTGGCTGCCTTATCTGATGGGCGAGCGTACGCCGCATCTGGATGCATTGGCGCGTGGCGGCTGGGTGGGGTTGACAGCCAAGCACCGGCGCGCGGATCTGATCCGGGCGTTGATCGAGGGCGTTACTTACAGCCAGAGGGATTGCCTGGATATTGTGGCGTCGCTGGGCGTGGAGATCAGGTCGGTGCGGGCGTCGGGGGGTGGGGCGAAGAGTCCTTTCTGGCGGCAGGTGCTGGCGGATGTGTTTGCCAAACCGGTGGTGACGCTGGCGTCGCAGGAGGGTTCGGCGCTGGGGGCTGCGCTGCTGGCGATGGTGGGGACGGGCGAGTATGCGAGTGTGCCGGAAGTTTGCGCGGCGGTGATCCGCGAGGAAGCGCGAGTGGAGCCGCGGTGGGAGGATGCGGAGGTTTATGCGCGAGGGCATCGGGTTTATCAGGCGTTGTACCCGGCGCTGAAGCCGGTGTTCGCTCAGATGTAAGTGAAAGCGAAGTGTATACTTGGATGTAGACACTTCATGGAAGCCAGAATCGTCGATCTTCGTTACCGGATGAAATCCGTGCTGGAAGCGCTGGATCGCGGAGAAACCGTGACGATTCTCCACCGCGGCAAACCGCGCGCTCAGTTAACTCCGATCGTTGGTAAGACTAAGGCCAGGGTGCCCAAAGCAACCGACCATCCGTTCTTCGGGATGTGGAAAGACCGTAAGGACCTCAAGAACGTGGACGCGTACGTCCGCAAGGTCAGGAAGTCGCGCATTGCTGATCTTTGACAGCGACGTGCTGATCTGGTTCGCGCGCGGCGATGAGGCGGCGGGCCGATTGGTGGATTCCGAACCTGCGCGGGGTGTATCGGCGGTGGCGCTGATGGAATTGCTGCAGGGTGACGCGGTCGCGCGCTGAGATTAAAGAGACGCGGCAGTTTCTGGCCGAGCAGCAGTTTCGGGTTCTGCCGCTTACCGAGTCGATCGGGTATACGGCCGTTTCGTTGATCGAGCAGTTCGCCCACAGCGATGGTCTGCGGGTGAGCGATGCGATTATCGCGGCGACCGCGCTGGAGTATGGGGCGCGGTTGGCGACGGCGAATGATCGGCATTTCAGGATGATTTCGGGATTGACGCTGCGGCGATTCCGGCGGTCATCGGAATAGATTCGGCGCCTACAATCGAGTTATGCCCTTCGATGGTTTGCGGGTTCTGGCTTTAGAAAGCCGGCGAGCGGAGGAGATGGCTACTCTGATCCGCAAGCAGGGCGGCGAGCCGTTTGTCGCTCCATCCATGCGGGAAGTTGCGCTTGCGGAGCAAGACGAGGCTTTCGATTTCGGAGCTCGATTGCTGCGCGGCGAGTTCGATGGCGTCATCCTGCTCACTGGCGTCGGCACGCGTCTGCTTTGGAAAACGCTGTTGACGCGCTATAGGGAAGAAGATCTCAAGACGGCATTGCGGGGGGCGACGATCATAGTGCGCGGTCCAAAGCCTTCGGCCGCGTTGCGGGAATTGGGTCTCGCGGCGGATGTTCTCGTCCCGGAACCTAATACCTGGCGGGAACTGCTGGAAACGATGAAGGCGCGCCCCGAGAAGCGCCTGGCTTTGCAGGAGTATGGCAAATCGAATACGGAACTGATCGCGGGTTTGCATTCGCAGGGGCGCGAAATTACTCCCGTGCGGGTTTATGGGTGGGATCTCCCGGAAGATACCGGGCCACTGCGCGCGGCGGCAGCGCGGTTAATTGCCGGTCAGGTTGATGTCGTTTTGTTCACGACTTCGATGCAAATGGTCAATCTGATGAGGATTGCGTCCGACGAAGGCATCGAGCAGCAGGTTCTGGAAGCGCTGGGGTCGGCGTTTATCGGCTCGATCGGGCCGACCACTACTGAGACTCTCGAAGAGTATGGCGTCAAGCCCGATTTCGAGCCGAGTCACCCGAAGATGGGTATCCTGGTCAATGAAGCCAGCGCCTTGGCTGCAACGGCGCTGAAGAGAAAGAGATAGGGGCATCGGGAGCCGCAGCGCCGAGTCTCGGAGTCGAGTCCGCTTGCAAGGCCGCCTGCGGGCCGCGCGTTATCCGCAGGTCGAGCGCTATTTGCCATGCCGACAAGCTGAGATACCATCTCGTCAGGTCGTCGAGGACAGGTGAGATTCGAATGGCACGTATTTCTAAACAGCCGATCAAGAGCGAAGATGGTAACCAAAACCTCACTCCGCGCTTCGTGCTGGTGGTTGAAGTAGTGTCCTTTACTTTTCGGTTCGCTACTGTGGCGGAATTGCACGAGTGCAATACCTACTACGAGACAAAAACTCACCCCTCTAGTCGCATTCCAGCCAAACAGCTTACAGCCGAACTCGGTCAGGACTGGAGGGAGCAACGAGGGTGGGAAGTTGAGCGATGGTTTGAGCGGCTGCCGATGTATCTGCTGGAAGAGTCAAAGCGTCTGAAAGTGCTTAAGGCTCTATAACAAAGATCTAACTCTCGTCGAGTCGGGCCAGCTTTAGCGCGGTTCAACCCGTTCACCGCCCAATTCGGCGTGGAAGGCATAATTGCAGCGGGGCGCCGGGTTCCACTCCCAGGAATTTGGCGGCGTTTTCTTCGTTGACTGAAATTTCGAGGTAGCCGCCGCTTCCCTTGATCACGAAGGGTTCTTTAGTTTCCGCTTCGGCGTAACTACGGAAGTAGCTGCTCACCACGCCCGAGCCCGCGCGGAGTTCGAAAGGCTGCTCGGCGACCCAGGCGAATTGGTCGGCATGGAAGTTGGTTACTATGTTGCCGAACCAGTCGATCTTGAGGACCATGCCGGTCCAGTTGTTCTCCGCGGTCTGGACCGGCTTGCCGAAGCTGAATCGCACGGCATCGTCGATCGGTTCGCCGAATTTTTCCGGTGGAACTCCTGCGCCGAGATGCGCCGCGACGGGGGCGAAGATATCGCGTCCGTGAAAGGTCTGGCTGACGGGTTGGCGGAAATATTCAGACGCAGTGATTTCGCGAATGGTGTGTTGCGAAACGGCATCGAGCACCATGCTCAGGACCCCGTTATCCGGCGCCACGAAGAAGTGTCCGCCCGCTTCCGCCAGAATGGGCCGGCGCGCGCTGCCGACTCCGGGATCCACCACCACCAGATGAATCGTTCCTTTGGGGAACAGGCGCCAGGCCTGGGCCAGCGTATAGGCCGCCTCGGCGATGGCGAAGGGGGTCACTTCATGCGAGATGTCGAGGAAGCGGGCATCCGGACAGATGCACATCATGACGCCTTTCATGGCGGCAGCGTAGTGATCGGCGGTGCCGAAGTCGGTGACCAGAGTGACGATAGGGCGTGGCATCGCTAAAATGGGAGATAGTGCGCCATTTCTATTTTGACCATAATGCGACGACCCCGGTCGCGCCCGAGGTGCTGCGCGTTTTTTCGGAAACGATGGCCGAGGTTTGCGGCAACGCGTCCAGTATCCACCATTTCGGGCAGACTGCAAAGCAGCGGCTGGAGGCGGCGCGGCGGGAGATTGCCTCGGCGCTGGGCTGCGACGCGCGCGAGATCGTGCTGACCAGCGGCGGCACGGAGTCGGACAATCTGGCCGTTTTCGGTGTGGCGCGCGGCAGCGGGGGCCATGTGGTGACGAGTTCGATCGAGCATCCTGCTGTGTTGAACGCTTGTGCGCAGCTGGAGCGCGAGGGTTGCCCGGTTACGTATGTGCCGGTGGGCGGGGATGGCATTGTCGATCCCGCGGACGTGCGGCGGGCGCTGCGGCCGCAGACGGTATTGATCACGATCATGCATGCGAATAACGAGATCGGGACGGTGCAGCCGGTGGCGGAGATGGCGCGGATCGCGCGCGAGGCGGGGGTTGTGTTCCACACCGATGCGGTGCAGGCGGCGGGGCGCATTCCGCTGCAGGTGCGCGAGCTTGGAGCTGATCTTCTGTCGATTGGCGGGCATAAGTTTGGCGCGCCCAAGGGGATCGGGGCGTTGTATGTGCGCAAGGGCGTGAATCTGCGGCCGATTCTGTTTGGCGGACATCACGAGCGGGACAGGCGCGCCGGGACGGAAAACGTTCCGGGTGCGGTGGCGCTGGCGCGTGCGTTTTCCCTGGGATTCGATTGGCATGGGCTGGCTGCTCTGCGGGACCGCCTGGAGCGTGAGGTTCTTGACCGGATTCCTGCAGCTCGCGTAAATGGCGATCCGGCGCGGCGTTTGCCCAACACAAGCAACATACGGTTCGAAGGGATTGAGGGCGAGGCAATGGTGATTGGGCTCGACCTGCGCGGCTTCGCGGTCTCGAGCGGGTCGGCTTGTTCGAGCGGCGCGGTGGAACCTTCGCATGTGCTGCTGGCGATGGGGCAGCGGCCGGAAGACGCGCGCTCGAGTGTGCGGTTTTCTCTGGGTCCCGGAAATACGGCGGATCAGGTGGATGCGTTGGTCGAGGCCGTGGTCGAGAGCGTGGCGCATTTGCGGCGCATTTCCCCGGCGGTGGTGAGTCATGCCTGAGGTAACTCAGTCTGATTTGGTCGCAGTCGCCATGTCGGGCGGCGTGGATAGTTCCGTGGTGACGGCTCTGCTGCATCGCGACGGTTACAACATTGCCGGACTCACCATGCAGCTATGGAATCAGCGGCGCTTGCCGGAGCTGGCGACCGAGGCCACGACCGGGCGCTGTTGCTCGCTCGACGATGTTTACGATGCGCGGCGAGTGGCCGAGCACGTCGGGGTTCCGTACTACGTCGTCAATCTCGAGCGGCAGTTTGAGCAGAGCGTGATTGAGCCCTTTGTGAGCGAGTACCTGGCGGGGCGGACGCCGATCCCCTGCACGATGTGCAATACATTTATCAAGTTCGACCAGTTTCTGACGCTGGCTGATTCGGTAGGTGCGAAGGCCATCGCCACCGGGCATTATGCCCGCGTGACGCGGCATCCGGAAACGGGGCGTTGGGAACTGCGCACGGCGGTCGATTTCTCCAAGGATCAGACGTATTTTCTTTGGGGATTGACACAGGATCAGCTGGCGCGCACCATGTTCCCGCTGGGCGGAATGACCAAGACGGAGGTGAGGGCGCTGGCGGAGGAATTCGATCTGCCGGTCGCGAAGAAGCATGAGAGCTATGAGATTTGCTTCGTGCCGAATGGCGATTACGCGGGATTTATGGATGCGTATCTGCGCGAGAAGGGCGTCGAGCGTGAGGCTACTTCGGGGACGGTGGTCGATACCGCGGGGCGGCAAGTCGGCACGCATGCGGGGACGCATCATTACACGGTGGGACAGCGCAAGGGTCTGGGCATCGCCGCTCCAGAACCTCTGTATGTGATCGCCACCGATCCGCAGTCGCAGACCGTAACGGTGGGATCGAACGACGCTTTGCTTCGGTCAACGCTGATCGCACGCCATGTGAATTGGGTTTCGTGGGCGGGATTGGCTGCGCCCGCGCGAGCTATGGTGCGGATTCGCAACCGGCACATTCCGGCTCCCGCTACGCTTTATCCGCTGGCTGACGGCGCGGTGGAGATTCGATTCGATGAGCCGCAGCGCGCGGTAGCTCCAGGGCAGGGCGCGGTATTCTACGCGGGCGAACTGGTTGCCGGCGGGGGCTGGATCGCGGGTTAATTGGCTAAACACTCCGCGTTCCACAATCGGGTTGAGGCAGCTTTTGCGCGGGCCGTTCTGCTGTCGCTCGAGCGTGCTCCGCTCCCGGTTGCTTACAAGCTCGGCGCCCTTTATGGCAGTCTGCTGGACGCTGTTGTCCCACGGCTGCGGCGCACGGCGCATCGCAATCTTGCATTCGCCTATCCCGAGCGGGACGTTGCATGGCGCAGCCGCACCATCGACCAGGTGTATCAATCCATCGGCAGGCTGCTGGTGGCCTTCGCCCGCTTTCCGGAAATCAACGCGCGCAATGCGCACGACTGGATCTACTACGAAGGATTTGAGCATTACCAGCGAGCCAAAGAGCGCGGACGGGGCGTCTTGTTCGCCACTGCACACCTCGGGAATTGGGAACTGAGCGCGTTTGCGCATGCGTTGCTGACGGAGCCGATGAACGTAGTGGTCCGGCCTCTCGACAATGCGCTGATCGACGATCTGGTGGAGACGCGGCGCGGGTTATCCGGCAATACCCTGCTTTCGAAGCGCGATTTCGCACGATCGATCCTGCACGCCTTAAAAGACAACCAACCCGTGGGCATATTGGTGGACCAGAATTCTTCTCCGGAAAACGGAGCTTTCGTGCCGTTTTTCGGAAAACTTGCCTGTGCCAACCTGACCTTCGCCAAACTGGCGGCGCGCAGTGGAGCGGCGGTAATTCCCGGTTTCGCGGTGTGGAACCAGGCACAGCGGCGCTACGTGCTGCGCTTCTATCCTGAAGTCCCGATATCCGGCGATGCGCCTGAAGACACGGCGCGCATCCAGGCTGCTGTCGAGACGGCCATTCGGGAGAATCCCGGTGAGTGGCTTTGGATACATCGCCGGTGGAAAACGCGTCCGCCGGGCGAAAGCTTTCTCTACGATTAACTGTACGATTAAAAAGTGCGACGTTATCCCGGATTTACGCAGTTGCTGGTGGTACTGGCCCTTAGCTGCGCTGGTTTGGCTGCCGCCCTGCTGTTGCGCTGGACCGGGGACGCGGTGCTGCCCTTCCTGGGCGCGATTTTCGTAAGCGCGTGGCTCTACGGGTTCGAGGGCGGGTTGACCGCTGTCGCATTTTCCAGTGTCTTCGCCCTGCTGATCACCGTGGAAGCCAGCGCCCGCGGCTGGGTCCAGGTAGCGGAGCTGGTGGCACTGGGCGTGGGCATCTCCTGGCTGGTCGAGCGGGGGCACGGGCGGGTTTTCCGCTATCAATCGATGCTGGCCAGCATTGGCGACGCGGTGATCGCCACCGATCGCAAAGGAAACATATCCTGGATGAATGGCGCCGCGGAAGCGCTCCTGGGCACGCCCTTGGTTCTGGTACGAAAACGCCCGCTGGCTTCCTCGGTTCGATTTCGCGAACAGAAAACCGGTAATCCAGTGGCGCTTCCGATCGAAGCCATGCTGCGTGGCGAATCGCCTGCCCCGGTGGCGTTGAAGCGCCTGGTGATCGAGCGCGAGGGGATGGAAACGGAAGTGGAGGAGACCATCACGCCGGTGCGCACGCGAGCCGGAAAGGTGGTGGGGCTGATCCTGCTGATTCGCGATACTACGCGGCGGCGGGAAGCGGAAGATCAGCTGAGCCGCTCGCAGAAAATGGAGGCGCTGGCTCGTCTGGCCGGGGGCGTGGCGGGAGATTTCAATAACCTGCTGACCGTTATGACCGGCTACGGCGAGATGCTGCGCGCCGAACTGACTCCGACCAATCCGCTGCATCGCTTTGCCGACGAGATCATTTTTGCCGCGGATCGGGCGGCCGGAGTGACCCGTCAGCTGATGGCCTTCAGCCGGCACCAATCGCCGCAGACGCGTGTGCTTGATCTGAATGCGTCGGTCGCCGGCATGGAAACCATGCTGCGGCGCCTGCTGGGCGAACGCATCGATGTGGTCACCATTCCGGGGCCCGGCGTTTTGCGCGTAAAGGCGGATCCGGGCCAGATCGAACAGGTGATCGTGAACCTCGCAATGAATTCGCGCGATGCCATGCCGGAGGGCGGCAAGTTCATGATTGAAACGGCGGCGGTGGAGCTGCTGCAGGATACGGCGGGGCGTCCCGAGAGTCTAGCGCCGGGCGGGTATATTCTCTTGACCGTCAGCGATACCGGCGTGGGCATGGACTCGGCCACGCGATCCCGCCTCTTCGAGCCGTTTTTCACCACCAAGAGCCACGGCAAGAGCACCGGGCTGGGACTCTCCATTGTCTACGGGATTGTGAAGCAATCGGGCGGCGACATCGGGGTTTACAGCCAGCCGGGATCGGGGACGATTTTCGAGATTTACTTGCCGAAATCGAAGGAGCAGGAAGCGTCGGTGCGGCGCACTCCGAGGGGGCCGCGCGGGACAGAAACGATTCTTGTGGCCGACGACGACGATGGTGTGCGGAAGCTGGTGCACGCGGTGCTGGCCACCAGCGGCTACACGGTTATCGAAGCCACCGATGGGAAGGAAGCGCTGGCGATCTTTCAGAACGACTCAGCGCGATTCGATATGGTTTTGACGGACGTGGTGATGCCGTATCTTAACGGATTCGAACTGGGGAACCGGATTGGGGATCTCGCCCCCGCGCAGAAAGTTCTCTATATGTCGGGATTTCGCGATACACCGTTGTCGGGGATGGAACAGGACCGGCCGCGGCTGTTCCTGCATAAACCGTTTACGCCGGATTCGCTGCTGTTGCGGGTGCGCGAGGTGCTGGATGGGCGCGTGGGGGCCCGGGCGTAGAGAGAATTTTTCTTAAGGCCGTGGTTCAGCGACATCGAGCGTTTCTCGCAGAGCATCTTCGAATCCTGGCTCATCGTCCGCGCTGAGGCCAACGGCGCTTAGCTGTTTCGTGAAGCCAAACATCCAGTGCGCTTCGAGCGGCCGGGTGAGTTCGATATATCGCGCGGGCGAAGTTTTGCGTGGTATTGCGAGCGCGCCAGGCAGCGTTTCGCGCCGGATTGCGCGAATGCATTCGGCTGGAATGCGCAATGAGAAGAGCAGTCCAAAACGGACCAGGATTTCCCGCTCGCTTACCAAGGTGGGACGCAGCGCGAAAGAGCGACCGAGCGCACAAGCCCAGAGCGCGCCGCAGAGGCTCAAGGCCGTCACGGCCCAGGCCGCTTTCGGGCTCCAATGCGCGATTACCATATGGACCGGCCCAGCCTCAAGCAGAGAGCCGATGCCAATCAGCATGATCAGATCGGCGGCCCCGCCGCGCTTGTGAAGAGAAAAGGCGCGGGCGCCAGGTGGTACGTCAGGCTTGGCGCGCCAGGCAAACGCGTAATAGAGGATTGAGAGTTCGCCCGCGAGTACGCGCGCCGCGGCGGCGAATGGTATGGCGGATGCGAGAAGCGCCTCGACGCGTTCGACGGGATCCGTCAGCCCGTGCCTCCGCCAGCGACGTACGCCGAATACCATGGCCGCCATTAATGCAAACTCGGCGCCGGCTCCAATCCAGAACTTTCCTGGCACGGCTTCGAGGACTTCCGGCACGGCGAATGACGCACGCAGCAGACCCAGGAACGCGATCCAGAGCAGACTCGTCCCATGGCGGTAACCCGGCCTGACCACCAGCCAGTAATAGAGGCCTGTCACGGTGACGGTCATATCGAAGG
This sequence comes from Terriglobia bacterium, assembly GCA_963719785.1. Classification (GTDB taxonomy): domain Bacteria; phylum Acidobacteriota; class Terriglobia; order Bryobacterales; family Bryobacteraceae; genus BOG-234. The sequence continues at coordinate 35,386 of CAVRCX010000002.1, read as the reverse complement.
CCGCGCCGGTGGCCACCATGCGGTGGCGGGCGGGGTCGGTAACGCCGTGCGCCAGCAACGATGCAATTGCGTTCACCGCAATGGCGGCCGCCAGAAACGTTACTTGCGCGTGTGAGCGCCGGGCACTTGCCATTTTGCCGCTTAGCGCGCCGGCTGATGCGGATTCACGGGAACTGCCGAAGGCGGCGGCGCCGGGGGACCGAAGAACGAATCGTCGATCTGCACGCTGGCCTGATTGCGCATGGCATCTACCTGTTTGCGCGCTTCCTGCGGACGCAGCGCCTTTTCAATATCCGGCTTCACGTCGGCGAGCGCTTTCGATTTGTGCTCCTCGACCACAATGATGTGATAGCCGAACGGCGTTTTCACCGGCTCGCTGATCTCGCCCACTTTCAGCGCGAAGGCGGCCTGCTCGAACGGGGGCACCATCATGCCGCGATGAAACTCTCCAAGATCGCCACCCTTCTGGGCCGATCCGGTATCGTCCGACTCCGTCTTCGCCACAGCGGCGAAATCTTCGCCCGCCACCAGGCGTTTGCGCACATCCTGCGCTTTGGCAAGCGCCTGCTCATCCGTCAACTCAGGCTTGCCTTCGGCGGCCGGCATGGGAGCGCCTTTAACGCGAATCAGAATGTGCTTGGCGCGCAGACTTTCGTATTCGTTCTTGTGCGCATCGTAATAGAGCTGGATCAGAGAGTCGTCGACTTTCACTTCCTGCTGCATGTGCTCGAACATGGCCTGCGCCAGCAGGCTCTGCCGCTGAAAGGCAATCTGTTCTTCGAGCTTTGGGTCCTTCTCGAGGTTCAGCTTCTGTGCCTGCTCGGACAGTAACTTCATCTGCACGACGGTTTCGACGAACTGCCGCTTAGTGGCGGCGCCACGCGCGTAAGTTTGGTACTGGGCAGGCAGAGCGTCGACCATCTTGTCGTAGTCGGCCTCAGTCATCTTGGTGCCGCCGATGGTGAGAATGACCTTATTGGGATCGGCGGGCGCGGCAGCCGCCGGGGCGGCCGGGGGTGCGGGAACAGCCCCCACGATCTTCGGAGCGGGCGTAGTTTGAGCAAATAATGCGGGTATGGATAAGGCCAGCAAGGCCACACAAATTTTCACTTTATTATGGTACCGCAAACATCTGTGTTGCCCCGAACAGTAGCCCTGCGAAGCGGTGACGCAGATTCTTCTATTTAGCCGCGCTGACCCAATCCGCAATCGCCTTCCACTCCGGATCCTGTCGCGACGCGAACTGCCTGCCGCCGCCGTGGAAGTCGTCGCCCCCGGCGTCCGGCGCCAGCGTGTGAATCAGCAGCCTGCTTTTGCCCGGATCGCCCGCCGTCACCAGATGCGTAACATTCTCGAAGTTACGCCTCGATTGCTCCTCGGTCCACGTAGTTGCGCCCGGCGACAAGGGCTGCAGCCTGAATGCCGAGTTACTCGCATCGTGGCACACCACGCATCGAGCGTGTCCCGGACGCTTCTTCAGAAATACCGGCTCGACCGTAGTCCGGTACATTTCGAAATCGAATCCCGCTGCCAAAGCCGTGCTCGCGAGAGCCATCGTAATCAGGGCCGTCGTCACGGTCCGCGCATAGGACATGGCGCATTCCCTCCCGTTTCGCCGCTAATCATAACAGATTGCCGTCCCAGCCACGACGGCATTTGCCTTAGAATCAATAAAACATGCAACGCAGTCAGATCTACGGGGTTCTGGCCGCCCTCGCCCTGTGCGTGCCTCAAGTGTGCCCAGGCCAGACCATCATCACCACATTGGCGGGTTCCGTTTACACGTTTCCCGCCGATGGGATCGCTGCCGTCAACGCGCCCGTCGGCGTTGTGACGGCTGTCACCGCGGACAAGAACGGCAATGTCTATTTCGCCGAACTGGCCACCGATCGTGTCTTCAAAATCGATACGAAGGGCATTCTCACGCGGTTCGCCGGCAATGGCATTGCCGGTTATGCGGGCGATGGAGGGCCGGCCACCAGCGCCTCTCTTTTCAACCCCAAAGGGCTCGCCTTCGACAGCGCCGGCAACATGTATATTTCGGATACCGGGAACTTCCGCATCCGCATGGTGAGCCCCGCAGGCATCATCACCACCTTCGCAGGCAACGGGACACAGGGCTTCTCCGGGGATGGCGGGTCCGCCATCGCGGCCTCGATAGGAAGCACTACCAGAGTCGCCGTCGACCCATGGGACTTTGTCTTCATCTCGGATACTGATAATCACCGCATCCGGCGCGTGGCCCCGGGTGGCGTCATCTCCACTGTTGCCGGTAATGGTACGGCGGCATCCACGGGCGACGGCGGTTTGGCGACTCTGGCCTCCCTGCAGACCCCTGCCGGGCTGATCATCGACACGGCCGGCAACTTGTACGTCGCGGATACAGCTGCCGCGCGCGTTCGGGAAATCGAATTCGGCGGCACCATCACCACCGTGGCCGGCACCGGTGTGACAGGAACTTCGGGCGATGGCGGTCCCGCCACGAAAGCAAGAATCTCCGGACCCGCCGGCGTCGCCATCGATCAGGACTTCAATCTTTATGTGGCCGATCAGACCGGCAGCGACATCCGCAGGATCACCACTTTGGGAACCATCTCCACCATAGCCGGAACCACCGGCGTCGGGCTCACGGGCGATGGCGGGCCAGCGGCCTCATCGGCGCTCTACACGCCGCTCGACTTATTCGTTGCATCCACTGGAGCGCTGCTCATCGCTGACAGCAACAACTTCCGGGTGCGATCCATTTCAGGCCAGATCATTTCCACCATCGCGGGTAACGGCAACTGGCGTTACACCGGCGATAGCGGCGTCTCGACCAGCGCAACCATGCCTGCTCCCTACGGTCTCGCCGTCGGCGCCAACGGCAGCGTGAACATTTGCGACAACTATGCCAATCGCGTCCGCACGGTCAATCCATTCGGGATCATTAATCTGACGGCAGGCACGAACATACCGGGCTTCGCCGGGGATAACGGCCCTGCCACGGCGGCTTCCCTGGTCGATTGCCAGGGCATAGCCGTCGATTCCTCCGGTAACATTTATGTGGCCGACACCGGTAACCGGCGCATCCGCCGCATCAGCGCTGCCGGGATCATCACCACCGTTGCAGGCAACGGCACTGCCGGTTTCTCCGGCGACGGAGGACCAGCTGTCAGCGCCAGCCTGAGCCTGGCGCAAGGCGTGGCTGTCGACGGAGCGGGCAACCTGTATATTGCGGATACCAACAACAACCGGATTCGCAAAGTTTCGTCGTCCGGGACCATCACGACCATCGCCGGCAACGGCAATACCGGTTACGGTGGAGACGGCGCTCCCGCGGTCAACGCCTTGCTGAACGGCCCTTCCCGCATCACGCTTGACGGCGCCGGCAACATCTACTTTACGGACAACGGAAATAACGTCGTGCGCGCCATTTCCGCCCAGGGGATCATCCGCACCGTAGCCGGCAACGGCCAGTATGGCTTCTCCGGCGATGGCGGGCAGGCCACGGCCGCCTCGCTCGCCGACCCGCTCGGCCTGGCCATCGATCCCGCCGGCGACATTCTGATTGCCGACGCCGACAACAAACGCATTCGCCAGGTCAATACGAGCGGAGTCATCTCCACCATCGCCGGCAATGGCACGGCCACTCTTTCCGGAGACGGCCGTCCGCCGCTCTCCACCGGCTTTGGTTCTCCCTCGGACGTCGCTCTGGATGCTTTCGGCAACATTTATATTTCCGATCGCAACAATGGCCGCGTACGCCGCATTCAGCCGGTGCCGTCGTCCCTGGCGATCTCCGAGACCGGCATGACCTTCAGCGGCGCCGTCGACAGCGATTCCGTTCCCAGTCAGACTCTGCAGATCCTCAACGGCGGCGCGGGCTCCATTGGCTGGACCGCCTCGGCGAGCATAACCTCCGGCACCGTGAAGTGGTTGAGCGTTGCGCCCATCCAGGGCACCAGCACGAGCACCACCACCAGCAGCCCCATCACCGTAACCGCCAACCCGGCAGGCCTCGCCGCCGGCAATTACTACGGTCAGATCCAGATTGCCTCGCCCGGCGTGGCCAATTCGCCCCGCTACGTTACCGTGGTTCTCAAAGTTCTGTCGGCCGCGCAAACCTCCGGCGCTTCCGTGAGTCCCGCCGCCCTGCTCTTCTCCGCGTCGACCGGAGGATCTAATCCGGCGTCGCAGACCGTCACCGTATCGGAGCTCCATGGCGCCGCGCTGCCATTCACCGCCAGCCTTACGTTCGGCCAGGCGGCTCAATGGCTCACGATGACGCAAACCACAAACAGCGTGGCTCCCGATAAGCCCGCCGTCATCACTCTCAAGCCCAACGTCGCCGGCCTCCTGGCACAGGTTTACACTGCCGCGCTGAACCTCAGCTTTTCCGATGGCAGCATGTCCACCATTCCAGCCACCCTTACCGTAAACAACGCGGCAACTACCAGCGCTCTTGGTACTCTCCGGCCGCATGCCACAGGTTCCACCTGCACCCCAACCAAACTCCTCCCGGTGATGACTGCCCTGAGCTCGGGGTTCACCGTCCCGGCAGGGTGGCCCGTGCTCATCGCCGCTCAGGTGATCGACGATTGCGGGCAGAGCATGACCACAGGCTCCGTCGTAGCCACGTTCACCAGTGGAGATCCCGCCTTGCCGCTCACCTCTGCGCTCAGGGGCATGTGGACGGGAACCTGGTCGCCGCGTAAGATCGCCAACCTGTCAATCACTCTTACCGCCCAGGAATCGTCACCGGCCATCAGCGGCACCGCTCAGGTCAGCGGACAGGCCAGCGCTAATGCCGATCCACCGATCCTCAGTGCGGGCGGCATCGTCAACGCCGCGAGTTTTGCGCCTGTGGGAACCGCTTCGCCCGGCTCCCTGCTCGCCATTTTCGGAACCAACCTGACCGCCCCCACCGCCGCTGGATATGTCTCGGCGCCTTCGCTTCCCTTGCCTACCCAGCTCAACAACACCCAGGTTCTGATCGGCGGCGTTCCCATGCCGCTCTTGTTCGTGAGCCCCGATCAAATTAATGCCATGGCGCCATTTGATCTTGCTTCCAATACTGTGCAGCAGGTGATTGTGCAGAATGTCGGCGCCCTTTCGGTGCCAGAGCCCGCTACGGTCAATCCCGCCTCGGCCGCTTCGTTCACATATAACGGCTCGGGATCGGGGCTGGTTCTCGCGGTCGCCATAAATCCGGATGGCAGTTCATACCTGGTTACTCCCACCGCGCCCGCCCATCCCGGAGCGGTGCTGGTGCTCTATTGCACGGGCCTCGGCGCAGTGCAAACGTCGCTCGAAGCCGGCCAGGCCGCACCCCTCACACCGCTCGCTCCCATAACCGATTCCGTCGCTGTCACCATAGGCGGCGTCTCCGCCAACGTGCTGTTCGCCGGCCTGGTTCCTACTTTCACCGGCTTCTATCAGGTGAACGCTACCATCCCCGCTTCTGTGACTGGCGACAACCTGCCCGTGGTGATTACAGTCGGCGGCGCGTCCGGTCCCACCGCAACTTTATCCGTTCACTGATGAGGCTGATGGGTGACAATAGGTATCCATGCGTGCATTAATTTGCTGTTTTCTGTTTGTAACCATGGCGTATGCGCGCAGCCTCACGCCCGCGTGGATTGAACTCGGCCCCGCTGGACAAACCCTCGCGCGCATCGTCGTCGAAACCGGCGACGCGTGTCCGGCTCTTTCCGCCGACAACAAGCCGCTCGCCATGCAGCGCCGCGAGCCAGTTCCGGAAGGCTTCGAACCCGCCTGCGAGGCCGTCGTGCCCTCCGCCACGCGCGCGTTAACTTTCGAAGGCCGCACGTTGCCGCTGCCCTCCACTCCTAAGGTGGTCGCGGTGCTGGGCGACACCGGCTGCCGCGTTTCCGCCAAAGACACGCAGAATTGCGCGAATCCCGAATTGTGGCCGTTCCGGAAAGTGGCGGATCGCATCGCCCGCCTGCGGCCCGGCCTGATTGTTCACGTCGGCGATTATCTCTATCGCGAGGTTCCCTGTCCCGACGAAGCCAAAGGATGCAAGGGACCGCATGGCGATAACTGGGCAGCCTGGGACGCGGATTTCTTCAGCGCCGCTCGCGAAGCTTTAGCCGCCGCCCCCTGGGCTTTCTCACGCGGCAACCATGAAACCTGCGCCCGCTCCTGGCGAGGCTGGTTCTACTATCTGGATCCACGTCCCTTCACCAACTCCTGCGTGGATTATTCGGCGCCCTATATCGTGCACAGTGGAACCCTGCGCATCGGCATGCTGGATTCCGCGCCGACGCAGGAAGACGAAAAGGATCCCGCACAGGTCGAGCATTTCGCTCAGGATTTGAAAACGTTTTCGGGACGCGTGGACTGGATCGCCGACCATCATCCCTTCTGGGCTTACAAGACTTCCGCGGGTACGCCGCCGGAGACGCAAATCCTCTCCCTCCCTCTGGCCGCCGCTTGGGATCAGGTCCATCCGCAGGGAGTTCGCATGATCATGTCTGGCCACATCCATTTGTTCGAGTTTCTTGCTTTCGATGCTCTTGACCCGAAAGCCGGTAAACGCCCCGCACAACTGGTTGCGGGCACAGGCGGGACCAATCTTGCACTCAAGATCAAACCGAACCTGGCGGGAGAATCTGTCTTCGGCGTCGCCGTCAACACAGGTAACAGCGGCCACGAATTTGGCTACACCGAACTCGACCGCAAAGGCGCCGGCTGGGATCTCGAATTCAAAAACTCGAATGGCGTCGATCAGGTCGATTGCACGCTGCCCGATCGCGGCAACTCCGAATGCCGCTCCCCTCACACGGTCGAATGAGTTATGCCGGAACTACTGCGGCCCGCTGCGAGTTTCGACGACTGGGACAGAAAAGAAGGCACGCCCGGACCCATGGGCGCGACTTGGGTGCCATCCCTGAGCGCATGGAATTTCGCGCTCTACTCGCGGCGCGCCACCGGCGTTACGCTGCTGCTCTACACCGCTGAAGATCCCGTCTATCCGTGCCTCGAACTCCGTCTCGATCCGCGAATCAATAAGTCGGGCCGCCTATGGCATTGCTGGGTGACGCTGGATCAGGCCAAAGGAGCTCAAGCCAACCCCGCCGCTTACTATGCATGGCGCGTGGAGGGACGGTCCGATCCCGCCGCGGGCTATCGCTTCGATCCCGCCAAAGTGCTTCTCGACCCCTTCGCGCCCGCCGTCTTCTTTCCGCCGGAATTCGATCGCGTCGCCGCTGGATTGCCGGGCCCTAACGACGGCCGCGCACCGCTCGGCGTACTCCCGAAAACGTCCCGTGCACCGCACAATATGGTGGACCGCCCCCAGCGGCCCAGTCACGATCTGATCGTTTACGAACTGCACGTGAAAGGTTTCACCGCGCGTGCCAATTCAGGCGTGAGCCCGCGGAATCGCGGCACCTACGCCGGCCTCACCGAGAAGATTCCCTACCTGAAAGATCTCGGCATTACCGCCGTGGAGCTGATGCCCATCCATCAATGCGACCCGCAGGAAGGTAGCTTCTGGGGGTACATGACGCTCAACTTCTTCTCCCCGCATCAGGGCTACTCCGCCAGCCCCGGCAGTGAGGGGGCGATCGAAGAATTCCGCCGCATGGTCGACGAATTCCACAACAACGGTATCGAGGTCTGTCTCGACGTGGTCTATAACCATACCAGCGAAGCCGGCGGCGACGGCCCTACCTACAGCTATCGCGGCATCGACAACCAATCCTGGTATATCCTCACGCGGGATCGCCGCTATTACCTCAACGATACCGGCTGCGGCAACACCCTCCGCTGCGACCACCCCGTGGTCCGTTCCATGATCCTCGAGAGCCTCCACTTCTGGGTCACCCAAATGAACGTGGATGGCTTCCGCTTCGACCTAGCATCTGTGTTCACGCGGCGCTCCGACGGCAGCCTCGATCTCGAGTATCCCTCGTTGATTTCGGATATCAGCTTCATCGCCAACCGCTTCGGCGTGCGTATGATCGCCGAAGCCTGGGACATCGAGAGCTATCTGCTCGGCCGCGCGTTTCCCGGCCTGAACTGGCGCCAGTGGAACGGTAAGTACCGCGACGACCTGCGCGACTTCGTGCGCGGTGTTCCCGGACGCGTCGGCGCCCTGATGCAGCGCGTATATGGCAGCGACGATCTGTTTCCCGACGATCTCGAGAATTCCTACCATCCCTTTCAGAGCGTCAACTTCATTACCGCTCACGATGGCTTCTGTCTCTACGATCTGGTCTCTTACAACTACAAACACAATGAGGCCAACGGGCACCATAACACCGACGGCACGGACGATAATCGCAGCTGGAATTGCGGCTGGGAAGGCGACGCGGGCGCGCCCGACGAAGTGCTCGCTCTGCGCCGCCGCCAGGTCAGGAATTTCTTCAGTCTGCTGATGCTTTCGAACGGCACGCCGATGTTCTGCGCCGGCGAGGAGTTTCTCGATACGCGCGCGGGCAATAACAATCCGTATAACCAGGACAACGCCATCAATTATCTGGATTGGGATCTGCTGCAAACGAATCACGATGTCTTCCGTTTCTTCCGCGGCATGATCGCTTTTCGGAAAAGTCATCCATCGATTGCGCGCAGCCATTTTTGGCGTGAAGATATCCACTGGTACGGCAAGGCGGGCAAGCAGCCGGATTTTTCGGAGTCGGGACAGACTCTCGCGTGGTGCCTCCATGGCGCGAGCCTGAACGACGTGGATATTTATGTGATGGTCAATGCGGCAGCAAACAAGGTAGCTTTTCACCTCCAGGAAGGCAAGCCCGAAGACTGGCTTCTCGTCGCCGATACCAGCCTGCCCGGCCCGCATGATTTTGTCGAGCCGCCGGAACGCCGGGCTTTGGCGTCCGCGGATTACGTTGTGGCTGCGAGGAGTGTGGTTGTGCTCTGCAAGCGCAGTTAACCCGGCCCGGCTAATTCTCAGATGGTCTTTCGGCGTGATCGATCACTAAGACGTCGACCGGACCTTTGCGGGATTCCAGTTTGAGCCCAGCTGTTCCTGAAGCGCCGTGAACAGGGACGGTGCCGCATCATCGGATTTCGCTGCGGGCGAATTGTCCCGCGACGTCGAATTGCGGCCGGGCCGGCGGGTTCGTTTGTGACTGGGCCAAGGCCACGAAGGCCCCCAATGCAACGCCGAGCACCTTCAGAGTCATGTCGCCTCTTATTTTAACCAAACAAATTCCCCCTGCATCCTCGTGAATGCGGACCATTTCCGGCGCGGCGCGTCAGTTACTGACCGGATGCTCGGCCCTTTCAATCACAAATACGCTCGTTGGCGCTTTTTGAGATTCCAATTGCAGCCCGAGCTGTTCTCGAAGCGCCGTCATGAGTGCCTGACCGCTTGCATTGGGTGCCGGCAATGAGTCGCCTCCGCCGTCTCTCGATTCCTGCGCGGGCTCTGGGCGCCATTGGAGCGTAAAGTCGTATTCGCCCGCCAGTCCAGTCTTATCCAACACGGGCCGTCCGGCAAACAGAAAGACTTTCAGCCACGACGCCAATTGGGTCATCGTCACTTTCCTGCAAATCAGAACAGGCCCCGATTTGAAATCCCATTGATAGGGAGCGCCCGCGTTTGGCATGAGGTTCGTCCTGGACTTTGGTCCCTTCCGGGCCACGACCAACGCAAACACCGGCAGCACTTTCGTCTCGGTTCGAAGAGAGAGCTGAAACTCGTCTCCGATCAGCTTGCGCAACATCAAACGGAACTGCGCGTAAGGAATCTCGCCAACGATACCATCCGCTTTGGCCGTTATATCCCACAGATCTGTCCGTATCCATGCGGGCCCTCCTGAGATCTGGCTGGGCAGGATGTCGTACGCCTCCTGGATCAACTCTTTCAGTGGCCAGCACGTTGCCACGAAACGACCGCCGGGCAGAAGATTGGAGCCTTCGCATGCGGCTTTCGGATCATGAGGCTTGATAACGTTTACCTCAAACGACTGAGCTTGAACGACGCTCACGGTGAGGCACGCCAACAGGCAAGTAGCCATTGGAAGCATCCTGGTTCTCCTGCGGAGTACGACGAAGAAGGCCGATCAGGCGTGCAGAACGAAGAGATGGCGGCGAGAAAGTCATACCGATAGCGGGGGCCCGCGGCGCGCGACGCTGTCTCATTGCTCCTTCCCAACAGGCAGCCGGTGACAGGTAACGCGATGCTCTTTCACTGAAATCAAGGCGCCGTTTTCGAGGTCCGCCCGATAGCGATCGAGCACGGGCTGAAGAATTTCGACGACGGCTTCCGCCCTGCAACCTTCGCGCCGGAGCCGCACGACCGACGGCGAGCTCAGACCGCGGACTGCTACCAGGGCGTGAAAATCGGCGTCCAAAGTGATCACCACACGGCCGTGGTCGTGAGCGAAAGACAGGATCTCTTCATCCTCCGCTTTCTGCATGCCCAGCTCAGAGACATGTTGGCAGTCGCAACCTGACTCACGAAACAACAGTGCCGCGTCGGCGGGAATCCCCTGATCCAGCAGAAGCCTGATGGAGCGCACGCCGGCCCCGATCACACCGCGGACGTCTCGTAGAGCTCATCGGCCAGATTCGCCGCTGCAAATTCAAGGGCCTGGCGGATGTCTTCTTCCTCGAGATCCGGGTAGTTGCGAAATAAATCGTGGCGATCGGGATATGCCGCCACGGCGGAAACTACGCGGCGCACTGTTAGCCGCATGCCGCGGATGCAGGGTTGGCCGTTCATCTGCCTTGGATTCCAGGTTATCCGGTCGAACATCCGTGCGCTCTCCGTTTCTATTCTCCTACACTTTGCAGCCTATGAGCCTTCATCGATTCGGGAGATTAACGGCCTGGCTACGCAGACTGGAATCAGGTCCGTGCCTTTCGGCTGTTGGGCTGAAATCGATGATATGATTCTCCCCAGTCGACTTCGATCGAGAAAAAAAGGAGTTTCCGCATGTTCCGTTTTCTAAGCACCGCGTTTATCATCGGCCTGATGGCCGGGGCAATTCCGGCAATCGCCCAGGCCCCTGCCACGCCCCCGCCCCCCGCCGTGGCCGGACGAGCCCAGCGTCCCCCGAACCCGACCCGCGATCCCCACACGGCCGGGTATGTCAAGGCGACTGAGTTACCCGACGGCACCGTGCCTTCGCCGAAGGCGGATGGAAACTTCATCATCGGCCCCACGCATCCGGCCGCGCCCGAGATGACCGTATCGGAAAGCGTACCTCAGGGAACCATCTACAACTTCACCATGGAATCGACCGACAGCAAGTTCTATTCCGGCGTCGCGCGCGATAATCCACCCGCCAATGCGCCGCCGCCTCAGCCAGGCCAGCGCAGGCAGGTGAGCAGCCACCCCGCTCCCTACACCCGCAAGGTCGCGGTTTATGTTCCGAAACAATATGTGCCGGGCACGGTGGCACCGTTCATCGTGGGAGCGGACGGACCGGATCGCGGCCTGTTCACTGCGCTCGATAATCTGATCGCCGAGCACAAACTGCCGGTGATGATCGCCGTTTCGATCGGCAACGGCAGCGGCGACGGCCCGGGCAGCGAGCGCGGACTTGAGTACGACACCATGTCGGGCAAATACGCCGAGTTCGTCGAGGCCGAAGTGCTGCCGCGCGCCGAGAAGGAAGCCAACGTGAAGCTGACCAAAGATCCCGAGGGGCGCGTCGCTATGGGCGGCAGTTCCGGCGGCTCGGTATCGGTGGCGATGGCGTGGTTCCACCCGGAGTGGTACCACCGGGTTCTCGTCTACTCGGCCACCATGGTGAATAACCAGTACCCGGTCGACCCGCAAATTCCGCACGGCGGCTGGGAGATGCATGAACGCCTGATGCCCAACAGTCCGGCCAAACCGATCCGCATCTGGATGGAGGTGGGCGATCGCGACAACGGCGGCACCGGCGACGAGATGCACGACTGGGTCATCGCCAACGAAAACATGGCCAAAGTTCTGGCCGCCAAAGGCTATCACTATCAGTTTGTGTTTGCCATCAACGCCGGCCACACCGACCGCGCGGTGAAGGCGCAAACTCTGCCCGAGGCGCTCGAATACGTCTGGCAGGGATATCCAATAGGAAAATAAATTACTGGGATGGCAGATTCACGGCCTGCCGCGCCACCATCTGCCATCCCTTCGGTCCCTTGAGCCAAACCATCAGAACGTAGCTGTGGTTCAGAACTCCGGCTCTGGTGGTGATGTCGAACATCCCCTTCATCACGGCGCTGTTGCCATACACGTGGGTGACGATGTCGTGGTATTCGACCACACTCGACGCGCCGCCCGGAGCGGTGGTGGTGGCAATGGCGTGGGCCTTGTTCTCCACCATTCCGCCGGAGTGCGTATAGGAAAGATCCTCGTGGTAAAGCTTGTCGAGCGTGGCGCCGTCGGCCTTGAGCATGGCCTGACGCCACGTGGCGAGAGCCGCCAGCAGATCCTTCTCATCCTGCGAAGTATCGGCCCCAAACGCCGCCGGAGCGAACATGAAAAACACGAGCGGAACCAGCCTGAGCGCTGCTTTCATGCAGGATATTCTATACCCGAGCCGCCGCGCGCCGCCCTCCGTGAACTGTCGGAGAACTAACCCTTCAGCAATGTCAATACTGCCTGCGGAGCCGAATTAGCCTGCGCCAGCGCTGCCAGCGATGCCTGTTGAAGCACCTGCGCTTTAGTCAGATTAGCCGCCTCGGCCGCAACGTTGGCATCGCGAATGTTCGACTCTGCCACCGAGAAATTGGTGATCTGCGATTGCGCCAGGTTAACCGCGTAAGTCAGCTTATTGATGCCCGCGCCCACCGTTCCCTGGACCAGGCCCAGACTGGTGACGGCCGATTGCAGCGCGCTGAGAGCCGAAAGCGCGTTGGCTGTGGGCGATGCGCCCGCTACCGGCGGTGTCACGGCCTGCGCGCCCGCCGTAGTGAATAAGTCGCCGGTGCCCGTAAGCGCCTCGCTCACCTGAAACCCCGTGGCACTCTGGAATGAAATCGCGCCGGGATTGGTTTCATCGGCCACCGCGGTGATGCCGCTGCCCCCGAGTTGCGCGTTGATCACGCTCAGCGCCGCATCGATGGTAGCGCCCGGTGAACTGGTCGCGTTGAAATTCACCGTAGCTATGGCTGCGCCGCCTCCCGGCTGCGTAAATGTGATCGTATCGCCATTGCCCACGGGTGGAAACACGCCTACGCCAGTGCTCACGTTGTAGGTCGCGGAATTGTTGCCATGGCTGGGACCGGCGATTCCGAGACCTGGTGTGCTGGAGTCGGCGGCCGCCACCGAAAAGGCATTGGCCGAGCTGAACTGCAGCAATCCGTTCGTACCCACCGCCGCCGTGATCCCGACCGACTGCAATTGCGCATTCAGGCTGCTGATCGCCTGATCGGCGGTGATGCCCGCGACGGTGCCCGTCAGCGTAATCGCCTGCTCGCCGGTTGCGGTCGCGACCGTAAAAACCTGCGTCGCGCCAGTCGAAAGGAAGGTCCCGCCCGTATTCAGAGCAGTCGCGTTCCCTGTCAATCCGGTGCCGGCGCCCTGCACGCTCGTGCTCGCAATCCCAAGCCCCGCGGAATCGACCGCCACGCCACTCAGATTCACCGATACCTGGGCATTTGCCGCGTTGCTGCCGCCGCCTACATAGGTCACGAGGTCGTTGCTGTACGCCCCGCCCGTGTTGAGATTGATGTTGGCGGCCTGCCGGTTGACTTCGCTCAATAGCCCCTGGTACTCGTTGTTCAGCGTGCCCCGGTTGCCCACGAAGGTAGACGAAGCCGATTCCGTGGCCAGCGTCCGCAAACGGTCGAGAATCGTCGAGATGTTGTTCAGTCCACCATCCGCGATCTGCAGCTGGGCCACGCCATTGTTAGCGTTCAGCACGCCCTGCGTCAGCTCGGCCGTGTCTCCGCGGTACTGATTTGCCACCGCCAGACCCGCCGCATCGTCGGCCGATGAATTGATCCGGTAGCCCGACGACAGTTGCGTAATCGTATTGTTCTGGAAGTTCGTGTTGATGCGGATGTTGTTCTGCGCAACCAGCGAGGCAACGTTAGTTTGAATTGAAATCGACATCTTGTGCGTTTCTGATGCAGTCGATGTGCCGAAATCAAAAAACATCGATAAAATCCTCTAAATCAACGACGGGGAGCCGATAAGACCTATGAGCCATAGTTGCGGACACTGCCAGGAATTTGCCGATCGCCGCGTTCCCGCCAAAATTCCGCCAATCGGTGGGGCAGATTTCCGATCTGCCGGGCGCCGGGCTGGGCCAGGCCTTCGGCCGGGGCGGGGTGCTGCGGGCCGGGGACGTGGTGCTGCGGCCGTACCGCGCGCGGCGGCCTGGTGCGCCACGTGAACGCCGGGATCTACGGGGGCCCGGGCGGTTCCAGCGGGAATTCCAGGTGCACCGGGCCCTGTGGGCGGCCGGGCTGCCCACGGTGGAGCCCCTGGGCTGGGCCTGGCGGCGCCGGCTCTGGGGCTGGGAGGGGGTGTTCCTCACCCGCTGGCGCCGAAGGCGGCTCCCTGGCCCCGGGCCTGGGACCGGGCCGAGGTGCCGCCCCAGCTGCGCACCCTGCTGGAGGCCCTGTGCGCCTGGGGCCTGTTGGCCCCGGACCTGAACGCCACCAATGTCCTGGTGCAGCCTTCCGGGGCCATCCTGGCCCTGGACTGGGACCGGGCCCGGTGGACGCCCGGACGACCGGCTCATGGCGCGCTACCGGGAACGGCTGCGCGCGCAGCCTGGCTGAAGCTGGGCGCGCCCCCGGGACTCATCGACCAGATGACCTGGCCCAGTGAACAAAAAATACCTTTGAGTCTTTTTTTTCGACCCCGGGCCAGGCCCGGGAGGCCGTTTTTGCGTTTATCATCTGATGCTTCATGTCCAGTTAGGAGACAAGCTTATGGGCTGGTTGGAACAGGCTGAGGAATCTCGGGCGGCAGGCCTTCTTCGCCGGCGACAACTGGATCACCATCCTGGGGGTCGTCCTCACCACCGGGCGCGGGCTTCACCCTGGTCTGGTCCTGGTTCCTGGAGTTCGCCAGCCCGCACCGGTGCACCCCTACGTGGGCATCGTGCTGTTCATGGTCCTGCCGCATGATCTTCGTGGTGGGCCTGCTGCTGATCCCGGCGGGCATCCTGCTGCGCCGGCGCAAGCTGTGCAAGGCAGGGCACCTGCCCACGGATCCGCCGCAAGATCGACCTGGCCTCCCCCCACATCCGCAAGGTGCTGTGGTTCGTGGCCGGGGCCACGCTGGTGAACATCGTGCTCATGGGCACCGCCACCGTCAAGGGGGTGGACTACATGGACTCCAGCAAGTTCTGCGGCCTCACCTGCCACACCCCCATGATCACCGAGTACCGGGCCTTCACCAATTCGCCCCACTCCCGGGTGGGCTGCGCCCAGTGCCACATCGGCCCCGGCACCGAGTCCTTCATGCGGGCCAAGCTGGCCGGGGTGCGCCAGGTGTTCGGCGTGGTGTTCAACAACTACTCCCGGCCCATCCCCAGCCCGGTGGAGAGCCTGCGCCCGGCCCGGGAGACCTGCGAGGCCTGCCACTGGCCGCAGAAGTTCACCGGCGACAAGATCCTGGTGCGCACCCACTACGGCGACGACGCCGCAGAGCACCCCCGTCCACCACCGTGCTCATGCTGAAGATCGGCGGCAGCACCGGCGACAGCAACACCGGCATCCACGGCCGCCACCTGGACACCGGCTCCCGCATCACCTACCTGGCCGGCGACGCCCAGCGCCAGACCATCGCCCAGGTCACCTACCGGGACGACAAGGGCCAGTTGGTGGAGTACAGCTCCGCCGACGTGAAGCCGGCGCCCGCCTCCGGCACGCCAAGCCGCGCCAGATGGACTGCGTGGACTGCCACAACCGGCCCACCCACGCCTTCGAGATGCCCGACCGGGCCGTCGACCGGCCATCAACGAAGGCCGCATCAGCCGCGACCTGCCCTTCGTCAAGAAGCAGGCGCGTGGCGATCCTGAAGGCGGACTACCCGAGCCAGGACGCGGCCGCCGCGCAAGATCCCCGAGGCCGTGGCCGCCTACTACCAGGCCAGCTATCCCGAGGTCTACAGCCAGAAGCGGGCCCTGGTGGACGCCGCCGGCGAGGCGGTCAAGGACGCCTACCTGCGCAACGTCTCGCCCGAGATGAAGCTCACCTGGGGCACCCACCCCAACCACATCGGCCACCAGGACGGCGGCGGCTGCTTCCGCTGCCACGACGGCAGCCACGCCACCAAGGACGGCAGAGGCCATCGCGGGCGACTGCGACACCTGCCACGTGATCCTGGCCCAGGACGAGAAGGATCCCAAGATCCTCAAGGACCTCGGCATCAACTAGGACTCCGGACCGATGAGGCTCGCGAGCCGTTGCATCTGGAGGCATGCAGCGATCACCGCCCCTGCACGTTCCGGTTCCGGGAGAAGGCCTCGGTCTTCCTGACCGAGCTGCATCCCGCCGCCGGCGCCGGAGGAGCGGGACGGCCATCCTGGCCCGGCTGCGCAAGCGGGACCTCGACGCCAACCACCACTGCTCGGCCTGGCGGGAGGGCCGGCCGCGGGCGGCGGGCGCGGGCGGACGACGACGGCGAGCCCTCGGGCACCGCCGGGGCGCCCATGCTGCGGGTGCTGGAGGGGGAGGACCTGGTGGACGTGCTGGCGGTGTGCATCCGCTGGTTCGGGGGCACCAAGCTGGGCACCGGCGGGCTGGTGCGGGCCTACACCGAAGGGGTCCAGGGCGCCCTGGCCGAGGCCCGGGCCCAGGGCCTGCTGGAGGAGGTGCGGGCCTGGCGCCAGGGCGCCCTCCCGGTGGCCCCGGAACTGGCCCACCTGCCCTTCGCGGTGCTGGGGCGGTCCCGGGGCCGAGGTCCTGGGCCAGGACTTCGGCCCCCAGGGCGCCCTGCTGCGCTTCCGGCGTGCCCCCGGAGCGGGCCGCGGCGGTGGAGGCCGCCTGGCGGGAACGCAGCCGGGGCGGGCGGGTGCGGTGGGACTGAAGGGGATCGTCCGCGGACCCCGTTTTCAGGATTGCAAGATCCCTTTCCTATTCATTTGGGAACTTCCGGGGCGCAGGCGCATCCCTGGGGCAGCACCCTCAGTCCTGGGTAGGCTCCGCCTGCGGCGGCTTGCCGCAGCCAGAGCCACAGGAAGATCAGGATCAGGAGGGTCAAGGAAGGCATGCGAGGTTCTCGGAGATGGCTAACTCCCACAGGTCTGTAATGTCCTTTTCATAGGCGAAGTTCCCTGGTGACCCTATCCCTCGGTCCAGGCCAAGAACGGCGCGTCCCCGTAGACCCGGCCCTTGGGGGTCGCATGCGCTCCTGGGAAATGCGGCGGCCGTCCCGGGCATCGCTGGTCCGGCAAAGAATTGCCAGCTTTCATAAATAATAATTTGCAACGCAAATCAATTCGGGTCAACCTATGCGAATTCATGGAATTGTCGCATTCATGCTCCCTTGAAAAACCCGTTCCCCGAGCCTGCAGCCCCGCGACGGACCCTTCGGGCCCGCTTTGGCCTGTGGCGCGCCCTGGCAGCGGCTCGGCGCCCCAGGGCTCAGGGGCCGGGGTTCAGGCGGAGCCGGTCCCGATCAGCCCGACCGTGTCCAGCCTCAGGGTCCGGGAGGCGGCATGACGAGCCGCGGGCCGGTTCTCCAGCGTGGCGGCGCTCCTCGCCCTGGCGGGCCTGGCCGCCCCGGCCCAGGAAAAGCCCAGCCCGCTCCTGCTCAAACCGGTCGCCCCCACCCTGGTGTTCCTGGGCTCCCAGCTTCCGGACCCGGGCGCTCGCCCTGGACGCGATGCGCCGGTTCCGGACCACCGCCCTGCGCGACCTGAAGAAGTTCCGGGCCTTCCGCCTGCTGGACCCCGCCGGGGCGCCCCGCGGCGGCGACGCCTCGCCCTGGGCTTCTGGCGCGGCGCCGGCGCCAACCTCCTGGTCCGGTTCGCCTCCCGCTCCATGGCCCAGGGCAAGCTGCTGATCGAAAGGCGAGTGCATCAACCTGGAAACCGGGGCGGTGGTGCTCAAGAAGAGCTTCATGGGCGAGACCACCGCGGCCAGCCGCATGGCCCACCGCCTGGTGGACTTCGTGGTGGGCAAGGTGACCGGCACCCAGGGGTGGCGGATTCCACCATCGTCGTCGCCCGCTCCACCGGCCCGGGATCAAGGAGATCTTCGGCGCTGGACCGGGACGGCCGCAACCCGCGCCAGCTCACCTCCTTCGGCAGCCTCACCACCCATCCGGCGGTGGCCGCCGACGGCAGGCTGGCGTTCGTGACCTACAAGGGCGGCCCGCCGCAGGTCTGGGGCCAGTTCCAGCCCAACGGGCCGTTCCAGCGCATGTCTACCCCCGGCGCCTCGGGCCTGGAGATCTCGGGCCTGGCCTGGTCCCCGGACGGCGAGCGGCTCTGCTTCGTCCAGGAGAACCGCAAGGGGCTCGCGGACATCCACGTGCTGGACCTGGGCACCGGCCGGGCGGTCCAGCTCACCCCGGGGGCCACTCCAGCCGGGGCCCCAGCTGGAACCCGGCCGGCACCGAATCGCCTACCTCTCGGACCAGGACGGGACCCCCCAGGTGTTCATCATGGCCGCCGACGGCAGCCGGGCCCGGCGCCTCACCGCCGACCCCGCGCCCAAGGACTGCGTGGCCTGGAGACGCCCAGGGCGACCGGATCGCCTACGTGGCCCGGCAGGGACGGGCGTACGACCTGTACACCCTGGCCCCGGCCGGGACCGGCCCGCCAGAAAGTCGCCTCCAGCCCCGAGCCGGTGGAGTCCCTGTGCTGGTCCCCGGACGGGCGCTGGCTGCTGCTGGGCCTGAAGGGGCGGCGGGTCGCGCCTGCGCATGGCCGGCCTGGACGGGAAGTTCCAGGACCTGGGACGGCCCGGCGGGCAGCCAGTTCCCCCAGTGGACCCAGAACCCCTCGAGCTGGCCGCCCTGCCCGCCAGTCCCTCCGCCGCTTTACCCGGTCCCGCCCCGCTGGGCTCGACCCCCTTCCCATAGGAGCCACGATCATGTCATCCCCAGCAATCTCACCCCCTTCCTCGCCGCGGCCGTCCTGGTCGCCGCGGGCCTGGCCTGCCGCAAGCCCGCCCCGGCGCCCCAGCCCGAGCCGCCCAAGGCCGCCGCCCCGGCCCCGGCGCCGCCAGACCAGGCCAGCCAGGCCCCGACGACTCCCAGCGCATGGCTGACGAGGCCGCCGAGGCCGCCCGCAAGGCCGAGGCCGCCTACCGCAAGGCCGCCGAGGCCGCCCTCAAGGACGTGCATTTCGATTTCGACAAGTCCGCCGTCCGGGAAGACGACAAGCCGGTCCTCACCGCCATCGCCGATTTCATGAAGACATACCCCCAGGCCAACGTGTTCATCGACGGCAACTGCGACGAGCGGGGCACGGTCGAGTACAACCTGGCCCTGGGCGAGCGCCGGGCCGCCGCCGCCAGGGACTACCTGGTGGGCCTGGGCGTCCCCGCCGCCCGCCTGAGCACCACCTCGTACGGCAAGGAGAAGCCGGTCTGCACCGACCCGTGGAGTCCTGCTGGTTCAAGAACCGCCGGGCGCACTTCAGCCTGAAGTAGGGCCCGATCCAGGGCCGCCGGTTCCAGGGGAACAGGCGGCCCTGGCCCTGCTGGGACGCCCGGTTCCCGGGCGTCGAACCCCGAGGACGGACCTGCTCCGGGATGCCTCAGTAGACCTGCTCTCCTGCGATGAAGGTCAAAGTCCCCCGCGCGGAAAGAAGATCCGCTTCCGGGGCTGTCATCAAGTCCCGGTCCAGGATCACGAAGTCGGCCCACTTCCCGGGCTCCAGGCTGCCCCGGTTCTCCTCTTCGAAATTGGCCCGGGCCGCCCCAGAGGGTCATGGCCCGCAGGGCTTCTTCCGGGTCAAGGCGTTCTTTTCCATCTGGAATCCGCCCTCCGGGAATCCCTGCCGGTCTTTGCGGCAGCCCGGCATAGAGCCAGCCATGCAAAACTCATGAGGTCCGGGCGATGCAGAACTCGTGAGGCGAGGAGTGCAACTTCCGTCGGCCGCCGCTTAATCTAACCTCAGCAAGTCAGCCCCGGCGGGATTAGCATGATCTACTTCTGGGTCCGGCGACCCATTGGATTCGAAACTGGTACAGAGCCGCCGGCAGCCGCGCATCTATCCATAAAATTCCTCCGCACTTCGTCCGCAATGGATAGGGAGCGCTCCGATCGAGACAGAAGCGTTCCCGACACCGGGACGATCGGGTCATAGAGCCTGTCGGGGCAGAATCGCTGCACGGCCAACTGACCGGCACGCAGAGTGTGCTGAACCCGATGCATCAACGCATTCCAGGCGTTGTAATTGTCGAGTGGGTGATCAGTGGACCGCCAATTTTCCAATGTGTCGTTGACGCTGTATACACCTGCGTAGAACTCAGATAGTAGCTCAGAGTCCGTAGTGCCGAGGTCGTGAACGAGCGGGGAGGATGAATAAAGATTCGGCAGCGCGGGCTTCAACGACGTCCATGAGTCACCCTCACATGGACCTCGAGCATGAGAGGTTTGCGTATAGTTCGGAATTATTCGATCGAGAATTTCCACCTGTCGCCGGAATATCCGCTGCAGCTCGGGAGCAAAGGACGCGCGAGCCTTCACGGCTCGATTGGTCGGCGGCGGAACGGGAGCACCGGGCTGGTGATTAGGCACCGCTCGGACGCCATTGGCCTCAACAAAGAGTTGGACATTGAGAGTCAGGAAGGCGCGTCTCTCTCCCTGGGCAGATCTTCCAGGGTCCGTTGTGTAATTTCGTATATGATCTTTTCCCAGCCGATAGGAATGTCCGCTTTCGGCTCCGATCTCAACGAAGTCCGTCGTCACTGCGATGATTGACCACTCCTCGTCAACCGCAGGCAGGGCATCTCCCGCGGCATCGAGATGGCACGCGGGAGGTACGAGTCTTACTCGGTCACCAACGTTGCGTTTCAGTTGTTCGAAATTCACGGCTGGGTGCGACTGCGGTTATGCGATCAAAACGACGTGCTGCCCGTGCAATCGACTGTACTGTTCCTATTTCGTTGGGTATACCAACCGCAGAATCGGATTGCGACCGGCAATGCATATGCGTAAATATATTTGACGGCCCTTCAATGATTTGTACCCCCAGTCGAAGTGCTGCTGATCGGCAAAGTGCAGTTCGTGGATCCCGTACGGCTCAATTCGGTTGTCGCCTTCATCGTGATCTGGCAGTGCGAGGATCTCGAATTTCCGCCGAGGCCAACGACCAGAACCATAAAGAAGCTCCCAATACTCGAGAATGCAGGGTCGACTCGAGAGGTTACGAATTCGCACGGTGTTGCCGATAGATTCGTCGCCAGTAAGGTTGTAGCTAACGTCGATTTGAAATCGATCTCGCCAGATCTCCCACAATTTGACGCTTGCGAGGAACGTAGAAAGTATGGCACCCCACCAGGCGACGAGACTGGCGGGAGATTCAGCGCTCATAGGCCAGCGAAGCACGAGACTTCCGGACGCTCGGAATTACTGTTACCCATATCGAGAAGAGCGTCATAAGCCACGAATCCTTGTGTTCGAGGCAACTGATTATACGCGACAACCTTACGTGCACTAGTCGCCTGATGTCGAGCATGATGAACCCCCGGCTTATATGCCGGACTTTCCGGGCCCGACCTCCTACTGAAGTGTGAGAGAATGCTCATTGTTTGAAATACGCATCCTCTGCGTCCTTCAAATCAACGGCGATGTGCCGTCATATGTCCGATCAAGGATGACTCGACACTGAAGAACACCCATGCTCTGTGACCTCGCCCATACCTTCCCGCCGTGGGTTGCAAAATTGCTTGAACGCGATCGGAGTCTGCGGAGGAACTTTCGAGAGGAGACCATCACCGACCTCCTCATGGCGAGCCTGGTGGGATTGAAGGGCTATGGGATCACCGTCGATTTCCCCGATGAGACGAAAACGGGCGGCGACATGGAGTGGGTCTTTGCGGCACCTCACGAGATCAACGGCGGGCGATACTTGCGACTCATCCTGCAGGCGAAGCGTCCGCGGTATGTAAAGCTCAAGAGCGGCGGCTATTGGCTCTACCAGCATCTGGATCACGGGACTCCTCCGGGTCAGCAAGCGCAGACGCTCGTTGTCCAAGCAAAGAGTCCATCCGGCGGCAAGGCCACCTTGCCGCTCTACATCCTCTATCATCCGACCTCCGCGCTCGATCCCTTCAACGGGGAACCTGCGATTGAGGGGGTCAATGTCGTCTTTGCCGACAAGGTCGCACCCGTCGTCAAGGGTGGCTGTGGCTCCAAGGAGAAGAGAGTCACCTACTGGCGCAAGCACTTCATGCCGCTCTCGGACATCTTGTGTTGGCCCACGGTCGTAACGGGCCCGCCAGTGCCGCCCGCAGCCGAGGTCGCCGAATTCGTAGTGGGGCCGGCGGGATGGATGACCGTCCAATCCGCAGCGGGCTTTCATCCCGACCTGGTCGCCCGCCGCTTGCGCCAACGGCGCCAGTTCGTGAGCGCCGAGACCCCTGAGACTCTCTCGCCGCCGCCGGTCATTGAGCCAGCCGACGGAATTCCGACGGAGATCCTGCGCGGGATCTATGGCGAGAACGTCCGAGGCGGAGCGCAAGGAACTGAAGCGCCCGCGGGTGATTTTCTCGACGAACCTTCGACGCGGCGATCCCTTTTTCGGTCAGGCGGCCGAGAGGGTTCTGACACCGACTTGACCGACGGTGTTGTTCTAAACGCGTCAATCGCGCCTGACGGAGTGGGTGGCGAAATCCATACCAATGGATCTGCTACAAGCAATGGTTGAGGAGAGGGGTCACGCGACGCTCAAAGAGCTGTGCCAAATATCGTCAACGCCTTCTTCAAAGTCTACCCCAGCGCGCACCGACCTATGGCGTGCGCCATGAGCATGTCCGGCCTGAATGCCTGTGCGTACAATCCCTCTGAAAGCCAATTAGGTCCATCGGCCCTTGGTGTCGCTAGACGGCGATCGGCTGCTTAGTAGGGGAGGCCAACTTGAATGCTCTGGCGAGTCAACGATAGTGGATTGTGGCTTTTCGGCAGCGTGCACGTGCTCGACGTGCCGCCCCTTCCCTTGAGCGCCGCCGCGGAGGCCGCGTTCGGCGCCGCCACGCGCGTGGTGTTCGAGCACGACATCACGCACCCGCCGGATATGGCCTTCGCTCATCTGAAGCCAGGTGAGTTGTTGAACTCACTGATTCCCGCCGCCCTTTACGCCTCCGTCAAGGATCGCTGCCGGGAGTGGTTCATGAATATCGAAAACGCCTCTCGCCTTCAACCATGGTTGGTGGCTCTGTCGCTGTCGGTACAGACAGCAAAGCTGGCCGGCATGGATCCTGCAAACGGAGTCGATAGAAATCTGCTGCCGCTTGCTCGGGCGCAAGGCAAGACGATCGAATTTCTAGAAGATGCTGGCGCGGCACTTCTCGGCTTCGCAAACGCACCATTAGCGGAGCAGCAACGAATGCTGTCATTAGCCGCCGAGGACGTCCCGGGTGGAATCGATCACTTCAAGAGACTGACTGAGGCCTGGAAGGCACGGCGCGCGGATCTGGTATTTGAGTGCGCCAAGGAACGAGTCATGCAAATGCCGACGATGTTTGCGAGCGTCATCACAGGCCGCAACCGGTTGTGGTTGCCGCGCCTACTGGCGCTCGTAAAAGGATCGGAGCGTACGCTGGTGGTCGCGGGTGCACTTCACATGGTCGGCCCTACCGGCCTTCCCGCGATGCTGCGCCAAAACGGCTGTGACGTTGTCCGGGTGGACGTGACCGGGGAGTAAGGAGTCAATCGCGGTGCGGACCATGATCTATAAGCGCACGCACACGGGTGATCCGACGCCGGAAGGCATATTCGGCTTGAGGGATTGCATGGGCCGCGTTCGGGCTCGAGACTATGACGCCGTGATTGGCGTTGGCGGACTGAGTGAGGAGCCGCGAGCGTGCGGCATTGCCGGGCGCATCACATGGGTCGGCGTGGGCGCCCACCGCGGCGAAGGCATCCCGGTTGGATATCGCGGTCCCATCGTTGAGTTTGATAGGTTCAAGCTATTCGACGAAGGCGGGCCTATGCTCGATGACGTTGCCCCGGCACTTGCGCGACATCTATTCGGCGTCTACCGTCGAGTGGTGATGTCGGACGGACCTGGCGACCCGATGCAGCACGAAATCGCCAAGATTCTGGGACTCGTATCCGGATCGATGCGGCGAGGTCGTACATCCAGCCAGAGATCAACTGCGCGCCAAGGCGCGCAAAGACTGCTATCTGCCCTCCCGGAAGTAGATCCAGAATCTGCTAGAAAAATGAACGGTGGAGCCGGTTATAATATCTGTCCGCAGACAAAGCTGCGGAGGAGGGCCGTCTCTTGAAAGCCATTTTGACGACCTCCGGGGGAAGCCACTGGTTTCCGCAAGGGAACAGCGCGTGGAGTAGGTGAGAAGCGCGGACTAAAACGCTTCTCAAAACGTGGCCTCTCAAGGCTGCCGAACTTTCCCCGTTATCATTTTCGTTAGCGTCGTCCTCGCACCGGCTCCACGCCGCCGGTCCGCGGGCATCCTAATCCGCAAACTGCCAGCGGTGGCTCGCCGGGAACTCAACCGTCAGAAACCCAACGAGT
Organism: Terriglobia bacterium; assembly: GCA_963719785.1. GTDB lineage: Bacteria > Acidobacteriota > Terriglobia > Bryobacterales > Bryobacteraceae > BOG-234. Next base: position 10,805 of record CAVRCX010000002.1, on the reverse strand, counting down.
CCTGCACTTACCGCTAGGCCGATGCGAAACTCGTGAGGTGCCACCAGGGCAAAAGTCGCAAGTCGCCGGATGCAAAACCCGAGGGGCGAGCGGTGCAACTTCCGTCGGCTCGATGCTCCGTCCATCGCAAGCTTGAGTCCATTCCGAGGGGGACCACTCCCGGTATGCCAACTCGGTCTGGGCGGGCACTCATTGCACGGAGCTGTCGTCAGCTCTTAACAACCGTCCGCGCGATGCCCTTATATGCCGTGGCATTTTTTGAATTTCCTCCCCGAGCCGCACGGGCACGGGGCATTGCGTCCGACCTCGCCGGTACGATCTGGCGATGACGCGATGTCCGGACGCGGTACGAATTGCGTCACGCGCTTGTTGAACTGCTGGAGTTGCCGCGTTTGGAAAAACTTAAAGTGTTCGTTCTCGGCCTCGTAGTATTCACGCATTTCTTCGGTCCAGACCTCGCAGGGCATGAGAATGAAGTCTTCTGCGTTCGTACCCCCCGCGAATTTCGGAGCATCGATTCCGATGCCGATCACCTTCACAAGGTTCGGGAATTTGTTTTTCGCTGCGCCGCAAGCGACCTCTAGTAGCGTTTGGCGTTTTGCCCGGTAATCCGGATCAGCACGGTAGGCGTCGGGAGCCCTTAACTGGAAGAGGACATACCCAACATTCGGCAGGTAAGACGGAACGAAGGTGACCTGGCGCGTGAACTGGCTCGGACGATCGGGAAAGCGTTCAACTGCGTCTAAAAGCATGCGGGCCAGATTTCGGCGATAGAAGCGACGTTCCCTCACCATTTCGTGGATCGCGCTGTCACCACGCAGAATATTGGAGTTTCCGCCGAGTGTCCCGTCTAGGGAATTCTGGCATGTTCGCTGAATCAACATGTCCCAGAAATACGAAATCCGATCTTCCCGTTTAGTGTTCTTATAGACATCGGTCTCGATAAAATCGTGCCACTCTCCCTCACCGATCATTACGCCAGTGATGTTTTCTTCGCCCTTCGGTCCAATGCCGTAACTCTTGGATGCCTTGTCATAGTTCAGAAAGTAGTGGCCAAGCAGGTCCTCTTCACCGCAATAGGAGAGGCAATCAAACTTCGCAATGGCCACCGCCTTGGCATCGAGATAGGCGGCGAAATCGCTGACGGTGTCCAGCTCCGCCAGAATAATCGGCAGGTTGTGGCTATCGAGGATATGAATAGGATTGCGTTTGTCGATCTCGACCTGAAAGGGTGGTGTCGGGCCGCCATCGGACTCACTATAGGTGATCGCAAGGCTTCCGTAGATATTCTGGTTAGACGCTTTCTCACAGGCCTCCTTTGCGCCGTGAGCCACGACAATCTTGTGAATGACTGCCTTCTCGGTATCAATAGCAAGCGGAAATGGAGTCGTCATCTTCCCATCGAGGAAGATGGGTCGCCCACCGCGAATGTAACGCTCGGCCCCGTGCGCCGTCTTGACTTGCCGGTCAATCACGTTCCGTTTCCATCGGTCCCACAAAACCTGCGGGTCTTTATCCGGAACTACCGGCAGTGCCTTTTCTCGATCGAAGAAGATGAAGACGTAGTCGTCAAAAACGACGAGGAGATCACAGAGCTCGTGTCCGTCGTCCTTGTATGGGTTAGGGTAGCTCCAAAGCTTTAGGAACGAACGCTCGCAGAAGTCTGCGAGCATACGCTCTGTGGCTGTCACACCAGCGGACTTTTGCAGCGGTGCCTTGGTGCTCGTCTCGTTCATTCGTCGTGTCGCACCCTATGCTATTTCCGGGATTCGCTGAGCGTTTCCGCTGATCCCGTTTCACCGATCTACTCTGCCAGCTATTATAAGGATCGGATTGCTACTGCACCCATTTGTGACCGGGATTTTTAACTAGGGTGTGAAGCACTTGGATGCCGATGACGGCATCGGATCGCCCCTCAGGGAGGATAGTCATTTGGGCAAAAGCAGTCGTCGGAAGAGGGGACGTAAAAAGGCGGCCCCAAAGTCTCCTCTTGGCCTTGAGCTCAAGGGGATGCGCAGCCCGCTAGCGGACATTCCCCGCGACGAACTCGTCCTGCTGATGGCGGGATTTGGCAAGGACCAAGCCGAAAAATTCGCTTCGACTACAATCGCTATTCGAGACCTGATGTCTCGTGTGGACCCGTTTGGACTTTTGGCTTGCCTGGCCGCCTACGGCATTCCGGACTTTGTAGACGCCAATGGAATATTGAGCCATGGCGAAAGAACGCGACTTTACCCGGCTCACATCGAATTGGGCCAATTGATGACCTTGACCTTGGGTCCCGATATCTCCCGCGCACGTCCGGCAACAAGCCGAGACGTGGGGTCGATGTTCGAAATGTTGCCGAAATGGGCAGATCAGTTTCATTGGAAACGGCTCTCTCAAATCGAGCATGCCGCCACCGATTTGGCTAAAGCGCGGCTCGCAGTGCAAGAGCAAATGCGCATGACGACGCAAATGATCCGCAATTGGGGGTTTTATGATCAGGTCAAGCGGATCGGCTTAGAACTATTGACGCCGCTGGATGCTCGTTTTGAGTGCACGCACGCTTTCCGGATCACGGATTGGATCCTGATTTTTGATCATATGTTTGACGAGTGTCAGAAGCGATTCAACGCACATTTCGAACGTCTTGCTCCAATGATCCGCGCAAAGACGGTGCGTGGGGCGGTGGCTGCGTACTTTAAGGCGATCCCAGATTTAGAGGGTTCGCCAGAATTATTCGAGCAACTCATGCGCAAGCGACGGGCCTCGCTTAAGGCGGCACAGGCCATGATGCTGTCGCATTCCGACCTTCGGCTCGTCGACTGTTACACATTCTCGGCTACGCAAATTGCCGCATCTATCGGGAGACCGATCTCGGTAGTCGAGCAGGCTCTAAAAGCGGCAAGCTATCGGTTGGGAGAGTTGCAAGGCACCAACGTCGAACATGCCTTCATGAATAACCCGGTTTGGCTTCAGCCCGCGATAGCCCTCGAGGGGGGCAATTATTTCTGTCCGCTGCCTCAAACCGCTTTCGCTTTTCTTTTCGAAATGATGTCGGCTGTTTTCCGCGACGATCCACCGCTTCGCATTGCTTACGACAAACGACGATCCGACTACTTGGAGAAGAAAACCGCCGAGTTATTTCAGAAGGCATTCCCCGAGGCGACATTAACGCCCAATTTCAAGTGGCAATCACCCGATCGGTCGCAAGAGTTTGAAACTGATTTGATTGTGGACATGGGCCCGATCCTAATTCTCGTGGAAGCAAAATCCGGTGGCATTTCACCCCAAGCGCGACGCGGGGCGCCGGAGCGCCTAGGCGAGGACATCGATCGCTTACTGATCGAACCGTCGCGGCAATCGAAGCGCTTGGAAGACGCGATTTGGGCGGCTAAAGCGGGCGATCCTGGCATGCAGCCGTTCAAAGATGTGTTTCCTACGAATCTCGATCGCATACATCGGATCGTACGAGTTTCGGTAACCCTGGAGGACATTGGCTTCATTCATACAAACGTCAATGCGCTTAAGGAAGCAGGCTTTGTGCCGCCGGACATCGCGGTGGCTCCTGCGGTGACGCTGGCGGATTTGGAGATAGTCTTCGATATTTTGCAATCACCGCTGGAGCGCATCCACTATTGGGTGCAACGAAGTGTGTGGGAGGGTAGTGCGGACTATACTGCCGACGAGATCGATTTGCTGGGAGTGTATTTGAACACCGGATTGAGCGTCGGCGACATTCACAAGAACACGCGCCTCGTCTTGGTCGGGGCTTCGAAACCGATTGACGAGTACTACGAGGCCACCCGCCACGGGATCGCTAAGGACAAGCCGGCGTATCAGGCGACGCAATGGTGGCGAGATCTCTTAGCGAGACTCGAAGAGAAGAAGCCAGATCGTTGGATCGAAGCCGGGATCGTACTGCTCAGCGCTGGCTACCAGCAGCAAATCGAGATTGGGCAACGTCTAAAAGGTGTTGTCTCTACTGTCCAGAAGCTACGGGAACGCGCGTCTTCTCGAAATGGCTTGGTTTTCTTTGCATCCGCGGACACAAGCGAGGCTATTGCGCTGCTGGTATTGGTGGCTAGCCAAGTACCAGGTCGATTTCGGCTCATGGAAAATATTGCTTCTCAGGCGTTCGTGGAGCACGCGAAAGTTCTCCGGTGCGTTGTGATCATGATCAACGCCGACAGCCCTCGATATCCCTATGGTACGCTGGCCGTGTTTACGAGACCTCGCGATGCCTAGATCGGCGTGCAGGAGATGGAAGGGCAGATACTTGCCGTTGTGACGCCTTCTTCATGGGGCACTCCGTTCTGGCAACAGGGCACAAACATGCTAACTTGATGATGGACCATCACTCGTGACGCGATCAAAGAAAACACCACCCGGAAAAGCGCTTGAAATCGAAGTGTTGAAACTGCTCGAGGGCGCTGGCTTCCGTGCACATCCCAATGCTCGCGTCGCCAAGCCTCGGCAAACCGACATCCTGGCTCAAGGCAACGATCTGACTCTGCTTGTTGAGGTCAAAGATCGCAATCGGGTTCTCGATATCGGCGATATCGACAGTTTGCGTTCGCGTCTCAGCCGCACCATACCGGAGGTCATCGGCGTGCTTTTCACGAACGTCCGCGATTTCAAGACCAGCGCTCAAGGAGATCGAAAACGATCGCACCCGTGTAGTCCTGGTCTTTGTCGCCTCGGAGATTGAGCTGCTTCGCGCGGGGAAGGCGCGCGTGCTGAACTTGATCACCAAGAAGCGCAGCGAACTTCTTGTTAACGGTCGCGCCTGGTTTCGAACCGGCGAGGGTGGTGAATATCTCGATACCCCGCTGCCTAGATCGACCATGGAGTTCGTCGCGGGTCCGTGCGCCTCCAGCTATTTTTGCTCCAAAACCGATTTTGCGCACGCGACATTCTCGACGGCAATACCGGATACGGGTGGGAGCAACCCGGGTGGCGACGGGGTGCGACTGTCACTGTCGCTGTCCTTGAGTACGCTCGAAGAGCTCCGCGATCTCTTCGGTTATCTTCACGATGCCTTCGGATTGTCATCGAACGGCGCTTTTACAATCCATCAGGACGGAGCCTGCTGGCATGGGATCGGTGTAGAAAACCTTTTGAAGTCCCTGCTCGACCCGTGCGCTCGCTATCGGGCCGTCCCGATGGATCGCGTCCATCACTCGGAAGATATCACCTATTTCGATCGGTTCCGAAATGGTTGGTTGCTGTTGTATACCAGGCAGCGGGTCCCTGAAGGACCCGAAGCCCCAGCGTACTTACACGAGACCGATGTTTGCATTCAGCTTCCCGGGGTACCCGTGGACGCGGCGCCCTATCTGAACCTCTGTCGTTATACGGGCAACGAGTGGGCCGACTTTGGGACGATCCTTGAGGACCGCAGAGAGACCAAACGGCTCAAGAAGCGGATCAAATTGGAAGTCGTGGGAACGATGGTGCGAACCGATGATAATCGGGAGCAGGACCGGTGGGTCGTGGGATTGATCGCACGCAATCCCTTTTACCGAAAGAAGAAGCTTCCGCGCGAGTGGGAGATGGAGGGTTCCCCGTTGCACGACCTTTTGCAAATGGAGCTAATTCTTTGCGACCTCAGGGATCATCACCAGGAAGGGGACCAGATCAATCACTATGAGCTGCAAGGAATCGAGACGACGGATGCCCAGTACGCTCAGATCATTCGGCCTTTTGGCACCTGGAATAAGATCATAAAACGCATTCGAGACGGGCAGCCCGTCCGTGAAGTGGAGCTGGTAGACGTGCCTGCGGCGCTCGAGCGAAAGCTTCGTGTCAAAGCGTTGCCTCTCCGGCGGCGGACACGCCGCGGCGCATCCCACCGATGAGCATGAAAAGCAGGCCCAGCGCGTCAAAATGGGGTACCAGGAGATTGCGGGAGTTTTGCGGGAGTTCGTCGTGCTTTGTTGTGCTTCGTCGTGCTCTGGGGTCGATTTGCAACGGACATCCCGCGAGCAAAGTGGTTAATAATCAAGTACTTGAAATTGCGTTTTATGCTACCGTCATCTCATAACCCGAAGGTCGCAGGTTCAAATCCTGCCCCCGCTACCATTTTCGACTTTTTCCGGTCGGCCGCGTCCATCGCATACAGATCCTCAAATCCGCACTCTCGGAACCGGTCCTCCGGCGTGAGCAGCGGCGCAATGTCGGCGTCGAACTGAGCCCACAGATACCGGCCGCTCGGATCCGGAAACAGCCGGATGAGCCCCGGGAAAAGATCCCGCAGCACTGCCCGGGCTGCCTCGCCGCCCTCGGCTAATCGCTCCCTCATGATTGCAACCCGCCGCTCAAGGCTCTCCGGGGCGGGTCCGCGGCGCACCGGTGCCCTCGGCTTGGAGAGAGCGCGGAGAGTCTCCCTCTCGGCCTCCGCCGCCCTCAGACGCGCGGACAACGCGTCCGATAGCAAACCCCCAGCGATGGCGTCGACCAGCCGCGAAACCTCCTTGTTGAGCTCCGCAATGCGCGGGCCGTGGTCGACCGTGATTCCAGTCGCCGCTGACCGCAGGCTCTGCTCGGCGGCCGCGAGCTTGCGCGGGTTCAGCAGGTCCGTCTGGACGCATTCCATGATGACAGACTCGACCCGGGCGCGCGGCACGGAGAGCGCCACGCTGCAAGCATCGCCATTGACGTGAGTCGCGCACTGGTACCGCGTCCCGTTCGACAGGACGAAATTGGCTTCGCACGCCGCGCAGCGCAGCAGCCCCGACAACAGATATCGAGGCGCCGGTCCGGCCCCCGCTCGATTCTTCCGCAACCCTCCCTTCACCAGCTCACCGCTCTTGCGGCTTTGAGACGCCTGGCGCGCCTTGGCGCGGGCCCAAAGCTCATCCGATACGATGCGCAGCCGCTCGTCTAGGCGCTCGCTGCCGGCCTTCTCAAGCAGCCGGTGCTTGCGTTTCGCGCTATCTGCCGCAGAGCGCTTCCATTCCGAGCGCCCCCACAGCACGATGCCAACGTACCGGCGGTTATTGAGAATCCCAGTCCCGCGGTTAACGTCGCCGTGAATGGTGGACGCCAGCCATTTGCGATCCCGCCGGCGCACGGTGCGGTTCCATCGCGTCCCGGGCGAGTCGACACCTTCCTTATTGAGCCGTGCCGCGATTGTCCGCGGGCTCAGGCCGTCCGCGTACCATTCGAAAATCCGGCGCACCACCGCAGCGTCGGCTTCGTTGATCTCAATCTGACCGGTCGAGCTGTCGCGCGCTGGCGTGTAGTCGTATGCCCGGCCGCCGGTCGACTGTCTGGCGATTGCGCGTCCCTCGAGGCCGCGTCGGGTGCGGTACGAGGCCTCGTGGCGCGCGTGCTCCGCGACGGCCTGCTTAATCTGGATCACGAGCCCAGCATTCGCACTTCCGGGTAGCAAAAGGGGACGCCCATGTTTGTTTGTTCGTGCGCAGCTTAGCGATCAGCGATTTTCGATCGTCGTCACGCCGGCGATGGCGAGCTTTGCGGATATCCTGGCGAATCAGCCCTGCTTCAAAGATAAAGGGATCGCACTCACGGACAAATATATGACCACGTTGCTCGCGTTCGCTCGCTGATTGAAGGAAAAGCAAGCCGGCTACAGTGACCTGATGGAAGCTCGCCGCTACTGGGATACGCATTGCGTAACGCCACCAGAGGTGTAGCACTGCGTCGTCACTGGCTGACTCACTACCACCGGCTGCGGATAATCGATTCGACATTGGCTAAGTGCCGCGGAGCGCTGAGCATAGCTCGCGCTGTTATGTTCCGCTTCCCAAAGACACCGATTGTAGTAGAGGCTAATCCTGACGGCAGCTGGATTCTCTCCGGCGCGTGCAGCCGCCGCAACCGCCGCATCAATTCTGCGATCCCATTCCGCCATTCGCTCCTCGTAGGTGAGCGGTCTCGGCGGGGGCGCGGGCGGTGCGGCGGCACAGCCCGCGATTAGCGAGAAGATGAGGGTGGACAGCAGAGCGCTTTTGATATTCACGGCCCCGGCTGCCTTCAGCGGACCTGAGCAACAACCGGCTTATAGCCGTCGTGCGTCAGCGTCAGTACGTCACCAGGTTCGAACGTCACGCGCTCCAATGGGCCAATGTGTGTTCCACCTCTGCCAGGGCCGACACCGATCTCGAATTGACGGTGGTTACGCGTCGCCGTATCCATCACGTCCACTACGACAGCCATATCGGTCGGCGCATTGCTGTGGAAATCGGCAACCATCGAATGAGCTAGCAGAGCGTGGTGAAAGCTGACTGTTACCGGGAGAGGGGGCATTGCCTCAGCCCTTTGCTTGGTGTCGAAGTAGACGCCCACGGCGCCAAGGATGGCAGTGCAAGCCGCTATTGCGACTTTGGTCGATGTCCTTTGCAGCATACAAAGCCCTCCATGCAAACTGCCTTCGATTGTCTTTCAAGCGGCTTACCTCGGCCCGTGCTGTGGTTCACGTCGGCACCCCCAGAAACGGATTAGGTGACACAGTTAACAGTCAACGCTGGGCGCTTGCGACCGACAGGGGTTCGCCGAACGATGCGAGCAGGCAGAAAGGTTTCATCACGGTGCAGCGGGACGCCCGCATGGGCCGGCTGCTGCAAGCCTCAGCGAGGATTCGCCTTTGGCGGCACGTCCGGAAACTTGGAGTCGACCAACTCTCGAACGCGCGTCCACATCGCGGGATCGCACTCGCGAGCCAGCCCATGATCGCCGATCACGGTATACCCGCGGCTCTCCAAGTAGCTTGCCAAACAAGTTTCCAAGGCCGCTACCTTGTCGCGAATCGGGATGTGAGCTCCATGCTCGCTTGCTCCGGGAACAGCGGGCCAACTGCTGTCATCTCGTATCTACACACGTGCGACTGCAAGCCCGCTTTGCGGAGCTGCCGAGCCAGAGCGTCGCCCTTTGCCCTTGCCCGGGCATCGAGATGCGCGCCGATGCGTTGAAACGGTGACGCCGCGTGAGGGGAAGACGAATCGCGAGTACGGCCCACATAGATCACTGTTGCGTTGGTATCTGTCGTGATGCGCCAAATATAAAGCCAGAAGCCTCGCTGTAGAACGGCTCCGTCGAATGTCATGGAGTAGGCAGCGAGCCGCATCAAAAAGTCCCTCGGTGTCTTGGCTTAGGTGTCACCAGCGAGTGTATTATTCTACGCGTCAGCGGGGTGCTGCAAAGATGACGGGAAACTGGATCGACTACAACATGGAGGTCGAGTTGTGAATGAGCTGGAGCAAGGCAAGCAGAAGATCATCGCATTTACTGAAGAGCAGCTGCGCCAGAAAGGCGTGGAGTCCCATTCGGTGAAGTTCATGTCGCAACGGTCGCAGTCGGACACCGACCCAAGTATTCGACCCTTGAGGTAGTCATAGGAAGCAGGCGAGTGCAGTCCGACCCGCTGCGCGCCGACGACATTCGCGACTGTCAGGCGGTCGTCGAGTCCACGCGGGTCCTGCAAGCGATATCGAAGCTCCTCCTGCGCCTTTCGGTAGGGCGATAGCTCCGCCACCGGCCCCAGCACGCTGGCCGGCGACCTATTTTGTGACATAGTTCTCATGGTCAAAGCCTCCAACGACCATCGGGTTCCTGCCCCGTACGTCGATGCGGGGAGCTTGATTTATCGTCGGCGAGTTTGCGGGGTCGGCTTCGTAAACTTGTTGCTGATGATTTTCCTCAGCATTTCATGTCGTCCCTGAACATTCGCGGTATTGGCATCGATCGGAGATTCCGATGGACAGGCTTCGCCAACTCTGGCCGCTCACGATACGAGATACCAGCACCAAAGCGGCCATTCGCTGCGCACGGTAAACTGAACGGATGCAGGCCCAAGGGAGACGCCGGAACTTTCGCATTTTTGATTCGACCGTTCGAGCGAAACCGCTGTGCGTCATAGAAGATCCATTAGCAGGCGAGCAGCGCGAGAGTCGGCTTTCGTTTCGACGGTGCGGTACCGGACTGGTCGCCCTACCATCGCGATAATCGCGGCCGCAATATCCTCCGCAGAAGTCCGCACGTAGTCCAAGCAATGACCTGCCGCATAGCGATTCAGGCGGCATCGCACGTGCACGTTCTGCTGAAAATGATTGTGAAGCGGAAAATAGATAAAGGGGACGCTCGCGGCCGTCAGCTCCATGCAGGTAGTCAGGCCGCCCTGCACGACGGCGATATCGCATGCGGCGAGCCGAAGATGCAGGTCGTGACATAGCCGTGAAACTCAACACCGCTAGCGTGTGGCAGACTTGCCGGATTGACTCGTGGCCCGTGACGACCACGAGACCACGAAACGCATTTCTGGCAGCACCCTACGAATCGCAGCGGTCGAGTCGATGACGCGCTTAAGCAGCGCACCGCCAACGGCTGATCCGCCCACCGTGACGATGCACACCTTTTCGTCGTCGCCATATCTGAAGCGGTGCCGCAGCTCGTTGCGGTTGGCAATATCGATCGGATCGATGCCGGTGATGTAGCCGGAGAATTGAAAGTGCCGTTGGGTCCAGCTTCGGATCGACGGCAACCCCGGTCCAAATGTTCCACCAACGATATCATCGGCGTCGCCCACGAAAATCGCGCGATCGCGCACTCGTGGATACCGCTCGATGTGCTCGAGCATTTCTGCGTTGTAGTGGGCGGTGAGATACGCCTCGCGGTCACCGCCTTGCGGCATCGGCAAAAAGCCAACGAAATCCGTGAACCAAGCAAGCGCGCAGCGCTTGAGCTCCGGATGCTCATGCCAATAGTGATCAACGTCCCAGGACTCGTCGGCAATCACGAGGTCGTATTGACCTTGTTCGACCACCTCCTGGAACACCATGAAGTTGGCGACCAAGATCTCG
>CAVRCX010000001.1:0-82134 GCA_963719785.1 Terriglobia bacterium | reverse complement strand
GCCCGCGTTCCCGCCATACCGAGTGCCGCCACCAACTGCGTGTTGACGGTACCGGCGAGGACCTTGAGTACGGCGTCGAGCGTCTGGTCCGTGGTGACGCGAAGACCACGCACGAAATTGCTTTCAATGCCGCGCTCGGAGAGAAATCGCGTCATCTGCTTGCCGCCGCCGTGGACGACTGTGACGGCAACGCCGGATCCCGCAATCGACGCGATCTGCCGTGCGATATCGTGGCGCGATGCGGCGTCGTCGAGCAGGCTGCCGCCGATCTTGATGAGGGCCTTCAAAGCAATCCCGCCGTTTCGTCGAGACCCAGGGCGAGGTTCAGATTCTGAATCGCCTGGCCGGCCGCGCCTTTGACCAGGTTATCGATGGCGCTGACTACTACGCATCGCCCCGAGCCCGGGTCCGTCACAACGCCAATGCCGCAGTGATTGTTGCGCCGGACCGAATGCAGATCGGGCACGTGGCCGGACGCGTACAGTCGAATGAACGGCTCATCGGCATACTGGCGCTCGAAAATCTGCATGATTTCCGGGCCGGAAAGGGGTTGCGCGAGGCGGAAGTAAATGGTTTCGAGGATGCCGCGATCGATGGGAATCAGCTGCGCGGTAAAGCTGAATTCGGCTTCGTCGAGGCCGCTGGTCAACAGGACTTCCGGGACGTGCCGGTGGCGAAGGATCGAATAGGCCGAGAAATTTTCCGTGACCTCGCAGAAGCTGGTCTTGAGGGTGGCCTTGCGGCCGGCGCCGCTGACGCCGCTCTTGGCGTCGCAAACGATGCCTGATTTGCGGTCGATAATTCCCGCGGCGACCAGGGGGCGGATGGCCAGATTAGCGGCTGTGGGGTAGCAGCCGGGATTGGAGATAAAACGCGCCCCGCGGATCTGCGCCCGGTTGAACTCGGGGAGCCCGTAGACTGCATCGGCGAGGAGGGCGGGGGCGGTGTGCTCCTCCTTGTACCACTCGAGGTAGCGTTCGGCGGTGCGGAGGCGGAAGGCGCCGCTGAGATCTATTACGATGGCGCCGGCGTCGAGAAATTTCGGCACGAGGTCCATGGAAACCTCGGGCGGCGTGGCCAGGAGGACGGCCTTAAGACCTTGTTCCTGAATGGCTTCGGGCGTGGCGGGCGCGCGGCGTCGGGTAGATTTGCGGAGCAGTTTTGCGTGGTCGCCGCCGTCGCTGCGGTGCTCGAGCAGGACCGGTTCGCAGTGGGGGTGGTGGGAGAGGATATGGACGGCTTCAGCACCGCTGTAGCCGCTGAATCCGACAATTCCTACGGGGATTGACATGGCTGGATATTTATTCAGTCGACTGCATAATTATACCAGTTGACGCAGTCCGAGCGAGGCAATCCGGCCGTTTCGCGTTACGCTTGTATCATGAACTGGGCAGAGGGCAAGCGTGGAATCCAAAGACGCACGCTTTTCTGGCGAAAGCTTTGCTGGTTGAATCGCCGTCATCCAAAAATGAGTGGAGTCATGCGATGGAAGTGGACTCTGAGATTATGCGGAGATGAAGCGACGCGCCGCAGGATCGGCTAAAAGCACACAACCTCAGGACACTAATACGCTGTCACGCTCTGCCGCCGGTTCCCGTTATGACCGAAGAGAGAAGATGATCAGACGCTCAATGATTCTGGACGCATTCGGCCCTACGTGGGGGTGGAAGGCCAGGCTGCGTGCCGCCGATCCTGCCGACCGCTGGAAGATCCACCTCCTGCGCATCGGGGCGGGCGTACTCGTGGCCGTTCTCCTTTCTCTGGCTGGCGTGCGTAATCTGCAACTTCGGTAAACAGCTCACAGCGGAGCGTCGGGATTGGCGATCGTCCGCCACATGTGCGCTACGGGGCTGTTATCGTTGCCCAGGCCTTCCTTCGGCTGTTTGAAGTGCCGGCCCACGATGTCAGTGAACTTTGCCATGTCCACCACATGGTTCGGATCGAATGAGTAAAGGTCGTTGACCGTAACCAGCCGCGCCGCCATGTACCATTTGTGCCGGCGGCAATATCGATGAGCGGCTTCGATGTGAGGCGGTGGGGTGTAGTCGGTTCCGAAGATGAGGTTGTAGAGCTTTGGATATTCGTAACCGACCGAAGGATCCGGATAGAATCGCAGCGCCTGATGGTAGCGGATGGCGAACGTCACCTGCTCCGGGACATAGGGCTCGAACAGCTGCGCGCCCCACCAGCCATGATCCGCCTTCATCAGGACCTGGGCCACATCGTGCAGCAGACAGGCCAGCACGATTTCTTCGGGAAACCCGGCACTAAGAGCTTTGTCGGCGCTCTGCAGGACATGGTTGGCGGGAGCGAAACGAAGCCTGAAGAAGTCGAGCAGGGTCGGCTGCGCTGGCATCGGCGCCAGGCGCGGCACGTTCACGGGCTCGGCCGGCACGCGATTGCCAAAGGGGCTGGTGCCACCCGACGCGAACAGCGTCCCGATGCCGCGGCGGATGGGCCGCCGTTCGATTTGGTCGTCAAGTTCGGCGCTGGTCAGCGGCGCCGATGGCGCTCCCATGCTCGCGAATACCGAAAGGTCCAGTTGGGCTGACAGGTATTCTTCGAGCGCTTCCGCCTTCGCCTCGGGGTCCATGCCCTGCAGGACGGCCGGTCCGCCCAACGCAGAAATTACAGTCTGGCGGTCGAACTCCACTCCTTCATTATCCCGCAACCGGCGCTATCATAATCAGAGATCGCCGATGGACCGCTCCCGCCTTATCGTGCTGCAGGCTGCATCGCGGATTCTCAATGAGAAACGTCCGGATCGGCGAAGTGCTGAGATTCTGACCGAATACGCGGCGACCAATATTCCCGAGAAGGCGGATCTTCCGCTTGATGAACTCGCCACCGTGGTTGCCTTGAAATTGATGGATATCGAGGGCGATCCGAGCGAAGAGAATTCGGTTTAAACTCCGAACAGGCCGATTACCAATCGGCCGCAGGTTGACAACCTGCCCCACCTTACTGGGCGGCTTCTTTTTTGTGCAGTTCGTCAAGCTTCTTCTTCAGATACTCCTGGTACTCCGCGCGTAACGCTGGATCCCGCGGACTGCCGTAAACGTCGCTCGATTTATACTTGCTCGTCTCGTGCAGAAATTTATCCTGAGTCCACTCGTCGTGGATGTGGGTGGTGTCGGCGGTGGTCAGGACTTTTTCGACCAAATGCGGAGGAACGAAATAAACGCCCTCCCGATCGCCAAAGACGACGTCGCCGGGCAGCACGGTGGCCTGCCCGATGCGCACCGGCACATTGATCCCGGTGATCATCGTTTCCGGGGAAATCGGCGTGGGATGAACGCCCCGGTAGTAGGCGCCCATATCGATGGGGAAGATGCCGTCGAGATCGCGAATGGCTCCGTCAATCACCATGCCGCGGTGGGTGACGGCGTAAATGTAAGTGGCCAGGTTATCGCCGACAAAGGTGCCGCCTTCGATCTTGCCGAAGATGTCGGCCACCAGCACGTCGCCATCCTGAAGCATGTCAATGACGCGCTGATTGCTGTTGTCGCGCAATCCCTTCGCTTTGGCGTCGGCTTCGTTGGGGCCTTTGACGTCGGGCCGGGTGGGCATGAACTGCACGGTGACGGCGCGCCCGATCAGCTTCTTTTCGGGATGCAGCACCTGGAAGTTGCCTTCATACTGATTGTTGTAGCCCTCGTGCGGAAGCACGGCCCAGATCTCCTCGGCCGACAACCCATCCATCTTCTTCAGAAGCTTGTCGTCGACTTTGGGACGGCCGTCGGCGAAGCGGGCACCCTGCCACTTCTCGGTGTACTTGACCAACTGGTCGCGTGTCAGCGTTGCCACCTGTGCGGACGCCGACGCACAGGCCGTGAGCAGGAGAGCAGCCGCAATGTTTCTGTTCATGCGCAATACTCTATCGCATAGCGCATTCAATTCATACGGGCTGTCTACCGATCGTTGAGCGCGGCCACGCCCGGCAGTTCGATGCCGGATAAAAATTCGAGCGAAGCGCCGCCGCCGGTGGAGACGTGGCTGATCTTGCTGGTGACGCCCGCGCTCTTGATGGCCTTCTCGGAATCGCCGCCGCCGACTATCGAAACAGCTCCGGAATTCGCCACCGCTTTGGCCAGCGCAACCGTTCCGTGGTCGAAGGGCGGCATTTCAAAAACTCCCATGGGACCGTTCCAGATGATGGTCTTCGCGCCCTTGATAATGCCCTCATATTCAGCAATGGTTTTCTCGCCGATGTCGAGAGCCATCTTGCCATCGGGAATTTCGGCGACCGTCTCGTGTTCCGCGCCCGCTTTGAACTCGGTGGCCACCACGTGGTCGACCGGCAGCACCAGCTTCGATCCATATTCGGCCAACAGCTTATTGGCCAGATCGAGCTTGTCGTCTTCCACCAGAGACTTCCCTGTGGGGTGGCCCTGCGCCTTCAGGAATGTGTAGGCCATAGCGCCGCCGATGAGCACGCGGTCCACCACCTTCGCCATGTTTTCGATGACTTCGATCTTGTCGGAAACTTTGGCGCCGCCGAGGATGGCCACGCAGGGACGATCGGGATTGGTTGTCGCCATGCCCAAATACTTCAATTCCTGATCCATCAGCAGCCCGGCGGCGGCCTGGCTAACGTACTTGATCATGCCCACTGTGGAGGCGTGCGCGCGGTGCGCCGAGCCAAACGCATCGTTCACGTAGACGTCGCACAACTTCGCCAGCTTCTCCGAAAACGCCGGATCGTTCTCTTCTTCTTCCTTGTGAAAGCGCAGGTTCTCGAGCAGCAGCACCTCGCCCGGCCTGGGCAGCATGGCCTCCACTGCAGGGCCAATGCAATCGGGAGCGAGCTTCACCGGCTGCCCCAGCAGTTCCTGCAGTTTGGCGGCGACCGGCTTCATGCTCATCTCGGCATTGGGCTTGCCCTTGGGACGCCCGAGGTGCGACGCGAGGATCACGCCCGCACCATGTTCCAGCGCATATTTAATGGTCGGCAGCGAGGCGCGAATACGCTTGTCGCTGGTTATTTCCTGGCCGCCGTTGGCAAGAGGAACGTTGAAGTCCACGCGAATGAAGACACGCTTCCCGCTGAGATCGAGGTCTTTAATCGATAGTTTGGCCATGGCTGAAATTCGAGGGTAGCAGGTGGCCGTCCGCGCGCCTACTTGTGAACGGTTAACGGCACCGACGCGATGTGATTTTCCCACTCCAGCTGCAGCTTGCCCTTACCGCCGCCGAGGTCGGAAATGGTGTATTTCAAGGTTTCGATGGGAGAAGCCGGCTTGCTCATGGTCATTTTCACGCGGCCCAGATCCTGCGTTTGATCGTAGGTGAGGCCCCACTGGCCGGTTTGCTTGTTGACGATGAACTCCCAATGGTCCGGGTCCTTGATGTTGACGTAGAGGGTGTAATCGCCTTTGGGGACATTGAGGCCGCCGATGTTGAGATCGGCATCGGTGTGAAATGCGGTAGCGGAATTAGCGCCCGCGCGCCACACGGGATAGTTGGGATCCTGGGAAATGCGGCCGCCGTCGCCGAAGATTTTGCGGCCGTGTACGGAAGGCGCACAGTAATCGATGGTGATCTTTTTCCCACCGATGGTGGCGCTGGCGGTTGCAGGGGGGCTCACCTGACCGAGCGCCAGACCGGCGAAAATCGTGCACGCGAGGGCTGCACGATTCAAGGCAAGTCTCATAGGTCCATGCTCATAAGATCTTTGCTCAAAGATCGTTGCTCAAAGATCTTCGCTCAAAGATCTTTGTTAGCCGGTTTCGCGTCGGGGGCCGGGGGCGTAGCCGCTTTTCGCAGGGCGCCGTTGGTGATCCGCCGAGCCAGCTTTAGTTTGCGCAATCTTCCTTCGCGCGCTTTATCTCCGTTTCGAAACGACATTTCTGTTACCGCCTTTCTTGATCGAGCTGCATATTGAGAGTATCAGGTGGTTGCGGGAGCCGGCTGTTCAGATGAACAGGCTGACCGGAACCATGAAATACTCTGCCAGCCGTTTGGCATGTTGTTTACTGATTTCCCGTTTTCCGTTGAGCACATCGCTTGCGACACTCGACGATCCAAACACCGGGATCACCAGATCGCGCTGCCGTACGCCGCGATCTTCCATCAGATACTTCAGTGCTTCCAGTGGTTCCGCGTGCCCGAGATCGTATCGCCGCTCATATTCTTCTACCAGCACGGCAATCAACTCCGACAAAGCTTTCTGGGCCGGGGTCGGGTGCGGGAGCGAGTCGATCCGCTCCATCCTCGCGATAAGCCGTTCGTTCTCGCGGTCGGACTGAATCACGCGCGGAAGAGTCTCCGCAAGCAGTTCGCCATAGGCAGCGTTGTCGATTACAGCCATTTCTTCCACCTCTCCTTGCCGTACTCGGCGTGCGTCAGGAATTCCTTCACATAGATTTTGCGCGTTCGAAAAACCATGCGCACGATCAATCGATAAGAGTTCCCCTTGACATTGAAGATAGCCAGAGGGCCGACCATGTCCGCTGCCGGGAACTGACGCTGAATGTCTTCAAGACATTTCCAGTCCGCTTCCTTCACTGTCGCCAGCCAGACCTGAAGCGCAGTCTTTGCATCGGGGTAGCGGAAGGCTTTGTCGAAGAGAACTTTCCGGCTGATTACCCTCAACACTCATACTAGCATAATGCTAGTATGAGAAAGTCCCTGCGGCGCTGTCCTTCTTTGCCCAGTTTTCTTTAATCGTCCGGCGGGCGCGCCCGAATGCCAATGCGTTCTCGGGCACCGGCTGCGTGATCACGCTTCCCGTCGCGATATAGGCTCCGCGGGGGATCTCGATGGGCGGCACCAGCTTCGAGTTACTGCCGACGAACACACCATCCCCGATGTGCGTCTGGTGTTTTCTTTTTCCCATCGTAATTACTGGTAATGGTGCTGGCCCCGACATAGACCTTCGCTCCGATGGTGGAATCGCCCAGATAGGCGATGTGCATGGATTCGAGCCAGCCCCAAGCCGGGTATTCTTCAGTTCCACGAAGTTTCCCACGTGCGCGTTCTCCGCCAGATACTGTCGCCTTTGCGTTTCTCACAGCATGTGGTTTCGGTCCTCCGGACACACAGGAGGATCGAAATCGTTAATCGCGACGGCTATTTCTTCGGTGCCAAGACCGTAACCCCCACATCTGACGGCTTCATGGTATTGACCAACGGCGGTCTTATCCAACGTTGGCAGGTAGCTTATGACGAGAAGGGTGAAACCAAATTCAAACTGCTTTACGGCTTTAATCCCTCCTCCGAGATGCACAGACGCGCACAGGAGACCCTAAAGGCGCGTTCCGGCGGGGGTGCAATTCCACACCCCTGTGGGCTGTCCCCCTTGCCTTCGGCGTAAAAGAGGAATAAAGTTCTCTCCATGAAACCTGTCCTCCTCTGCGCGCTGGTATGCGCTTGCGCATCCCTGTCAGCCGAAGATCACCCCAATTTCACGGGTAACTGGCAGCTCGATAACACCAAAAGTGAAATCCATTCAAGAACCCCCGCCGCCTGGGATATCAAACAGACCGACGATTCCATCTCCATCAACGAAGACCTGGCAGGCAAAACCGAGTCCATGACCTGCGAGATCAGCATTAAGACCTGCAAGACCAAGGTGGATGGCGAAGCGGCCGACGTCACCTTCTACTTCAACGGCAACATGCTGGTCGAAACAGACCTGCTGGGACGCGGCAAAGACCACGTCGTGAAGAAGCGTCTGAAGCTGGCCGACGACGGCAAAACGCTCGAGGTTGAAGTCATGCATATCGCCCCCGTCGCCCCGGCCGAAAAATGGGTATTTGAAAAGCGCTAATTCGAAGTCGCCTTCAAATGGCGCGTGTGGATCTCGTTTACCACCTGCTGGGTGTTCGGCACGCCCTGCGCGATGGTTGCCAACTGCGCGCGTTGGCTTTCTGAATCCACCGTCCCGCTGAGGGTCACCACGCCGCTCTTTACAGAGTGCCGTATGCCGTTACATGGTTTTGGTGGCCCATGCGTCATTCGGGGGCAAGACCGCCGGTTGGTTCGCGATCACCTGATCGGTGGCCATCGATTGCGCAATCTGGCCCGCGCGGGCCTTGACTGCGTCGTTAGAAACATAGCCGCCCAGGGTTACCACGCCCTTGTCGCGATCCTGCGTTACGGAAATGTCTTTCAGACCGGCTTGCTCGAGCGACGTTCTGATATTCCCCGCCACCGGAGCAGCCTTGGGTGCGCTGGAACAACCGGTGAATAATCCGATTGAGAGTAGAAGACAGACCGGGGAAATCGGGCATCAGGCCAAACGCGGCTGTCGCCGCGTGTCCTGGCTACACGGAGGACTGTCGATGACATTGAAACAGACCCCCCGCCGGGATACCATAAGGCGGGAAAACAAGCCGTCTATATGAAGTTGATCACTCTTCTTCTGGTTCCGCTTGCGCTGGTCGGCCAGAATTACGACGTCCTCATACGTAACGGCCACATCGTCGACGGCACCGGCTCGCCCTGGTACGCCGCCGACATCGCCATTCGCGACGGCCACATCGCCGCTATCGGCCATCTCGACGCCGCCACGGCGAAACAGACCATCGACGCCGCGGGTATGGTGGTAGCTCCGGGATTTATCGACATGCTCGGCCAATCGGAGATGTCGATCCTCGTCAATCCACATCTCCCGTCGAAAATCTATCAGGGCATCACTACCGAGATCACCGGCGAAGGCGGGTCGGCCGCGCCCCTTACCGACGCCATTCGCAGCGCCGACCACGGCGATTACGCCCACTACAAGATCGACCCCACGTGGAATACCTTCCGCGAATTTTTCGCGCGTCTCGAAAAACAAGGCATGGGCATCAACCTCGCCAGCTACGTCGGGGCCACCCAGGTTCGCCGCTCGGTTATCGGCGATGGCGACCGCGCCCCCACCTCCGCCGAACTCGAACGCATGAAAGCGCTGGTCCGCGATGCTATGCATGACGGCACGGTGGGCGTCTCCAGTTCTCTGCAATACGCCCCAGCCCCCTACGCCACAACAGAAGAGCTGATCGCTCTGGCGAGTGAGGGCGCCAAACTCGGCGGCATCTACGCCATACACATGCGCAACGAAGGCGATGCCATTATCGCCGCGCTCGATGAGGCCATCCGCATCGGTCTCGAAGCGCATGTGCCCGTCGAGATCTGGCATTTGAAAGCGGCGGGCCGCACCAACTGGGGACGCATGCCGGAGATCGTCGCCCATATCGATGCCGCGCGCCGTTTCGGCGTCGAAATCGGAGCCGATACCTACGCGTATCCCGCCTGGTTCAATTCCTTCTCAGCCTTCATTCCGCCCTGGGCGCACGATGGCGGCGACGCGAAACTCATCGAGCGCCTCAAGGATCCCGCCACGCGTGCGCGCATCAGGAAAGATATGCTGACGCCCAGCGCTGCCTGGGACAACGAGTGGCTGGAAGTTCCCGGGCCTGAGGGAATTCTGCTCGGCGTCGTTCACAACCCCCAACTGCTGCCACTGCAGGGTAAAACCATTGCTGAAATTGCGAAGATGCGCAACAAGGATCCCCTCGACACCATCTTCGACATTCTGGTCGAAGACAACGCTGGAAGCGAAGTCGCCGTCTTCGGGATGTCGGAAGCGGACGTGCGGATCGCCCTGCAGCAGCCGTGGACCAGCATATGTAACGATTCGCACGGTACGGCACTCGACGGCCTGCTTGGCCAGGAGCATCCACATCCCCGCGCCTACGGGACGTTTCCCCGCATCCTGCGCAAATATGTCCGCGAGGACGGCGCCCTCACGCTGCCGGATGCCATCCGCAAATTCAGCGCATTGCCGGCCGCGCGTCTGCGCATCAATGACCGCGGAGTCATCAAAACCGGCATGTGGGGCGACATAGTGGTCTTCAATCCCGACACCATCACCGACCTCGCGACTTTCGAACGGCCCAATCAGCTCTCCGTGGGCATGGAATACGTGCTCGTGAACGGGGTGCCGGTGATCGCACAGGGGCGTATGACAAACGCGCTGCCTGGCAAGGTAATTCACGGACCGGCGTGGGTACCATGACTCCCATAAGTATTGGCGAATAAAGGGATCAGGGCGCGCGAGTTTCCCACGATGCCACCAATCCAAAAAATGAATTGGACCCAGTGATGAAGCGAATCCTACACTACGGTTTTACCGGGGAAACGGGGAATCGATAAAAATGGTAGCTATGGGGGAAAGTACGGGCAGCCAAGTCGCATTGCTGCATCGCATCAGCAGCATTGTGAGTTCCGATCAGGATCTGGAAGAGATTCTGAGAGAACTCGTAAGTCTCGCGATGAATGTAACTCATTCAGACGCATGTCTCGTTTACCTGATCGACCACGGCACGAACGAAATCGTTCTGCGTGCGTCGCAACTTCCGCATGATGCGGAAATCGGCAAAGTGCGCCTCAAAATGGGTGAGGGCATCACGGGCTGGGTAGCCGTGCATAATTCGGTCGTGGCGCTGGGTAAGCACGCCTCCCAGGACTCGCGCTTCAAGCGCTTCAGTTCCCTGCAGGAAGATACCTACGAAGCGTTTCTTTCGGTTCCGCTCGTCAACAGCGGCGAACTCACGGGAGTCATTAACGTGCACCACCGCGAGCAGCATCAGCACTCGTCGGACGAAGTGGCGCTGGTCACGTTTATCGGCGAGCAGATGGGCGGCGTTATTGGCCGCGCGCGCCTGGCCGAGCAATCGCTCAGTTCCGTCCGTCGGCTCGAAACGCTGGCGGCCGTCGCCCAGACCATCTCGGCCGAAAGCTACCTGGACCGCATTCTCCAGGCGATCTCGGAAATGGTGGCGGAGACGCTCGATTCCGCGGTGTGCTCCATCCTGCTGGTCGACGAAGAGAAGAAGGAATTGACGGTCAGCGCCGCCCGCTGTTCTTCGCCGGATTACATGCACCGCATGCCCATCCGCATGGAAGGCTCGCTCATCGAGCGCGTAATCCGCGAGGCGCAGCCGGTGATTATTCCGAATATCCACGACGAGAAGCAGTACCGCTATCCCGAGCTCACACGCAAGTCCGGGCTCACTTCGGTGCTGGCCGCGCCGCTGCTTTCGCAGGGAAAGGTCATCGGGTCCATCAACATCTACACCCGCGACGCGCGCACGTTTATCGACGAGGAAGTCGGGTTCCTGAAGATTGTGGCCGGCCAGGCCGCCATCGCCATTCAGAACGCCCGCCTGATGTCCGAGACGCTCGACATGAAGCGCACTCTCGAAGCGCGTAAACTGGTGGAGCGGGCCAAAGGCATCCTGCAGTACAAACACAGCCTGACGGAGGAAGAAGCTTACCTTCGTTTGCGCAATGAGAGCCGTCGCCTGCGGCGATCCATGCGGGATCTGGCGGAAGCCGTGATCCTCGCCGACGATCTGAATCGCAAAGACGGAGGCGCCAAGGTCCCCGTTCGCGAAGACAGCGAAATCATGTAATCGGTGCCGCCAGGCCGCCGTGGTAAGGTGTCGGTTTCATGATCCGATACCTTGCCTTGCCTTCCGTCCTGTCTTTGGCCCTTTCCACTCTGGCTCCGGCTCAGAGCTCGGTGCCGTCCATGCCCGCCGATTGCAGGAACACCGGCGAGCGTCCATGGACGAATACAGCGCAGTCGCCGACTTGCCGTGCGCTTGAAGTTCTGGCCCGGATGACCTATGAGGAAAAGCTGAATTTTCGCGGGGCGCTGCCTCGTCTCGGTCTGATTTCGGGACAGGGAGGGCGCGGGGGCTTGACGGCTCCTCCCGCCGCTTCCGGGATCACGGCGTTTCCTCATGGGCATCTGGTGGCCTCGTCATGGGACAAGAGCTTGGCGGCGCGCGTCGGGGCGGCACGGGGCGATGAGTACGCTGGGCTCGCGACCTACTTCCCGCTGATCAATATCAATCGCACCTGGCACTGGGGACGCTCGGCCGATACCTACGGGGAAGATCCTTATCTGACCGGAGAGATGACGGTGAGCGAGGTCAACGCGCTGCAGGCGCATCATGTGGTGACCGTGCTCAGGCATTACCTCGCGAATAATCAGGAGATCGACCGGCAAACGTTGCTGGAGCAAATCCCGGAGCGGGCATTGCATGAGATCTACCTTTATCCCTGGCAGCAGGCGGTGGAACGCGCGCAGGTGGCCGGGGTGTGGTGCGCGTATAACGGGGTGAATACGGCGCTCTCGTGCCTGAACAAAGACCTGTTCGATATTCTGCGAGGCTTTGGCTTTGACGGGTTGGTGCTGCCGGAGCCGGTGAAAGATCCGGTGGCGGCGATCAAGGCGGGGACGGATATCCTGGCGCCGAATGTGATCGATGCCAATGTGAAGAGCGGCAAGCTGGACGCGGGCGTGGTGGATCTGATTGCGTACCACATCCTGGTGCCCTTTTTCCGCGTCGGGGTGTTCGATCATCCGGTAGCGCCGCTGGGGGTGAAGGTGAGCACGCCGGAGCATCGGAAGCTGGCGGAAGAGGTGGCGGAGCAAGGGGCGGTACTTCTGAAAAATAAGGGTTCAGTACTGCCTTTGGTGCGGGTGCGTTCGCTGGCGATTATCGGGGAGGATGCGGGGAAGAATGCGACGCTGGCGATGACGAGCGCGCGGGTGCCGATAGAGAATCCCAGTCTGCCGGTAGATGCGATTACGGCGCGCGCGGGGAGTGCGGTGAGGGTGACTTATGTGCCGGGGAATCCAGGGCTGGGTCCACTGCCCGCGATGACGGGGGAGTTTGCGGCTTCGTTCCATGCAGGTTCGGACCTGAGCGGGACAGCGGTGGCCGAGCGCACGGACGCGGGGGTGGACCTCGAGAAGTTTGCGCCGCCTCCGCAACTGGTTCCGGCGGGCGGTCGCGGGCGCGGGAATGCACCGCTGGTAGTCTGGTCGGGGCGTTGGGTAACGCGTTTCACGCCCGCAACGGCTGGCCGGTACCGGTTCTCGGTGACCGCATCGGGCACGGCTCGGCTGTTTGTCAATGGGAAGGCGATCGCGTCGATCATCAAAGCTGATATCGCGATCACGGCGATCGGCGGGATGGACCTGGAGGCGGGCCGGCCGGTCGAGGTGAAGGTAGAGTATCTGACCGAGGGCCGGCCGTCGAATCTGCGGCTGGGGATGATGGCGCCCGATGTGGAGGAGATGGCGAAGGTGCAGAAGGCAGCCAGGGAGTCGGACGTGGCGGTGGTGTTTGCCGGGGAGCGGGATGGGGAGTATTACGACCGGACATCGCTGAATCTGCAGGGCGATATGGACAGCGTGATCGAGGCGGTGGCGGCGGTGAATCCGCGCACGGTGGTGGTGCTGAATACGGCTGGGGCGGTGGCAATGCCGTGGATCGACAAGGTGGCCGGGGTGGTCTGGGCGGGCCATCCGGCCGCATTCGACGGGTCGGCAATTGCGGCGCTGTTGTTCGGGGATGCGAATCCGTCGGGTCGGCTGGTGATGACGTTCCCAGTGAACGAGCAGCAGGGGCCGGCGACGCGGCCGGACGAATATCCGGGGGATGGGAAGACGGTGAACTTCAGCGAGGGGCTGTTGGTTGGATACCGGTGGTACGACGCGAAGAAGCAGACGCCGCTGTTTCCGTTCGGGTTCGGGTTGTCCTACACGACGTTCAAGTATGCTGATTTGAAGATTTCGGGCGAGGTTGGCGGGAAGCGCGAGGTGAGCGTGCGGGTGACGAACACGGGGGCGCGCGAGGGGGCGGAAGTGGTGCAGCTTTATCTGGGGGCTCCGGCTGCGGCGGGCGAGCCGCCGCGCCAGTTGAAGGGATTCGATAAGGTGTGGCTGAAGCCTGGGGAGAGCAAGACGGTCAGTATGACGCTCGACCGTAGCAGCATGGCTCATTGGGACGAGGAGGGGCGCGGGTGGAAGGTGACTCCGGGTGTGTATGGGGTTGATGTGGGGGCTTCTTCGCGGGATATTCGATTGAAAGGCAGGTTCGTGGTTCGTTGAATCATCGCGCGGCGGCGTTTGGGATCGATTTGGATAGGGCTCTCGTGGATGTCGGGGCAACGCTTCGCGGTATTGGGAGAAAACCTTTAAGAATTGACAGGCGGAAGCGCCTGTCGCACATTCAGAGTGCTTCTTGTGTTTGAATGGGGTTCGGTTGCGGATTGAATTGGGGTCGGCGGAGGTTCTTCCTCGTTTGGCTCATCTCGTGAGGTTCTTTTGATTTTAGTTATGGAGGAGGCGCCGAGCGATGAATATTCTGTCGGCAGTGGATGAGCTGATGGCTGCACTGCGGGAGTTTCGTGCGCTGGCGGGTTCGGTGGATGAGACCGGTGAGGTGCTGTTGGGGGCGTTGCGGGCGGGAAAGAAGATTCTGGCCTGCGGGAATGGGGGGAGCGCGGCGGCGGCGACGCATCTGGCGGAAGAGCTGATGGGGCGGTACAAGGGGGATCGGCGGTCGCTCGGGGCGGTGTCGCTGGCGGCGGATGCGGCGTTGATGACTTGTATTGCCAACGATTTTGGATTTGAATACGTTTTCTCGCGCCAGGTGGAGGGGTTGGGGGCGGCTGGGGATGTGGTGGTTTTGTTTTCAACCAGTGGGAATTCGGCGAATTTGGTGAGAGCGGTGGAAGCGGCGCGGGCGGCTGGGTGTGTTTCGGTGGCGTTGCTGGGGAAGGGCGGCGGGCGTATGGGTGGGATGGCGGATTATGAGGTTGTGGTGGGATCGGACTCGACGGCGCGAATCCAGGAGGTGCATACTCTGATCCTGCATTGCTGGCTGGAGCGAATTGAGGGGGGATTCAGAAGTTAGATGGCGATTACGACCTTGCCTATCTGCTGGTTGCTTTCGAGGTACTGGTAAGCTGCGACGGTTTGGTCGAAGGGGAAGATACGCGCGATCTTCGGCTTAAAGGATCCATCCGCCAGGCGGTCGTAGATGTACTTCTTCATCGATTCCCACTCCGGGGTGCCTCGCAACTCGCCGAAGGTGTAGCCGAACATACCGATCCCGCGGCCAAAGGCAGCCAGGGGGAAGGGCGTGGGCTTGCCGGACAGCATGCCATACAGGAAGATGGTTCCGCCGTTGGCGGTAGCCTGCGCGAGCGTATTGATATAGTCGCCGCCTACGGGATCGAAGACGATACGAGCGCGCTTGCCGGCGGTGATGGATTGAACGCGGGCCACGAGGTCCTCTTCGTCGGTGACGATGACGTGGTCGGCTCCGAGGGCGAGAAGTTCATCTTTCTTGGCGGCGCCACGGGTGGTGGCGATGGAGATACCGCCCTGGGCCCTGACGATCTGGATGGCCGCCAGTCCTACTGATGAGCTGGCGGCGGTGATGATGACGAAATCGCCGACCGCTACTTTGCCGAAGGGCACGAGGGCCCCGTAGGCGGTGCAGTACTGCATCCAGACAGCGGCGCCCTCGACGGCGGATAAGGAGCCTGGAACGGCTGCGAGGACGCCGGCAGGAACGACAGCTTCTTCCGCAAGCACCGGGTACTGGTTCATGGAAAAGCCCGGAATGGTGCCGAAGTGCTTGCCGATGAGAGTGAGATCGACGTCGGGGCCGACCGCGACGACCTTGCCGACAGCCTCGTAGCCCAGGCCGGAGGGCACGTTCGTCTTTTCCAGATATGAGCCGTGAAAGTACAGGCTTTCGGCCCGGTTGAGGCCCACTGCCTCCACTTTGAGCAGAACCTCGCCTGGACCAGGGTCGCGCTTCGGCTGTTCTTCGATGTGAAGGACTTCGGGGCCACCAAGCTGGTTGAAACGGATTGCTTTCGGCATGGTTAAAAGATGCGGACTGGCTGCAGCACGTCGCAAACAAGAAGGGACAGATCGGAAATCTGTCCCACCGGGTCAGGGATGGCCGTTGGTTAGGCCCTGGAAGGCGGGGGCTTCGACGAATTCCCAATCTCCACCCTGGTTCCATGGGGCGCGGACGTCGGTTTCGCCCTGATCGCCTGTGCCTGTCGAGTCGTTGAAATACTGATCGACGAGGCCGGGAGTAGGCGGAAGTTTTCCTATCGACAGGAAAGGTTTACCCATGGTTTCGAGGGCAATGCTGAAGGCCTTCATATGGGTGATTTCTCGGGTCATGAGGAACTGCAGGGTGTCAATGGTGCCCTGGTCGTCGGTCAATCTGATAAGACGTTCGTAGACGATTTTGGCGCGTGCTTCGGCGGCGATATTGCTGCGCAGGTCGACATCGAGCTCGCCGGTGATCTTGAGGTAATCGGCGGTCCATGCGTTGCCCATGGAATTGTTCAGGCTGACGCCCCCGCCTCCGGCTACTGCTATGAGCGGATCCACAAGGGCGTCGTTGCGATCCCATTTGGTGGACCGGAGGTGCATCCGGGCGAGGGTGCCGACGACTTCGAGATGGCTGATCTCCTCAGTGCCGATGTCCATGAGCAGGTCTTTGCGGTCGGGGTCGTCGCAGTTCAGACCCTGGATGGTGTACTGCATGGCGGCGGCGAGTTCGCCGTTGGCGCCGCCGAATTGTTCGAGCAGCATGTTGCCGAAGCGGGGGTCGGGGCGGTCGACCCTTACCGTGTACATCAGTTGTTTTACGTGGTGATACATGAAGCCTCCGGCGGGAAGACAGCAATTGGGTTTCCCTTGTGCAGAAGGCTTGGAAGCAAGCGCTACTTTTTGACGTTGATGAATTTCGACCAGTCGCGCACCTGGCCGGGGCGTCGATCCTGACCTTGTCCGGCGAACATCCAGCCGGGATATTCGGGGGTGAGGGCGCTCGACTGGTTGAGCGTGTGGAGGTCTGCATCGTCAAGTTTGATGTCGACCGAGCCCAGGTTATCGCGCAGCTGGGAATTATTTCGGGCGCCGATTATGACGCTGGTGACGGCGGGCTGACACAGCAGCCATGCCAGCGCTATCTGGGCGACGCTGGCGTTTTGGCGAGCGCCGATCTCCTTCATGCGATCGACGACGTCCCACATTCTTTCGAGGTTGACGGGCGGGAAGGTGAATTTGCTTCGGCGGGCGGATTCGTCGACGGCGCCGTCGCGGGTGAATTTACCGGAGAGGAAGCCGCCGGCGAGCGGGCTCCAGACGAGCAATCCGACTTTTTGATCGAGGAGCAGGGGGACGATTTCGCGCTCGAGTTCGCGTCCGGCGAGGGAGTAATACGCCTGGAGGGTGACGAATTTTTCGAGGTGTTGTTGGGCCGAGATGCCGAGCGCTTTCATGAGCTGCCAGGCGGCGAGGTTGGAGCATCCGATGTAGCGGACTTTGCCGTGACGCACGAGATCGGTGAGTGCGCCGAGGGTTTCTTCGAGAGGCGTGAGGGTGTCGAAGCCGTGGATCTGGTAGAGGTCGATGTAATCGGTGTTGAGGCGCAGGAGACTGGCTTCGACCTCGCGCATAATGTGGAGACGCGAGAGTCCCACCTGGTTGGCGCCGGGGCCCATACGGCCGAAGACCTTGGAGGCGATGACAACGTCCTTGCGGCGGTTGCCCAGAGCTTTGCCCAGCATGGTTTCGGATTCGCCGGCGGCGTATACGTTGGCGGTGTCGAAGAAGTTAATTCCGGCGTCGAGGGAATTGGCGACGAGGGTATCGACGTCGTGCTGGGGCAAGCCGCCGATGACTTCGAACATGGTGCCGGCGCCGCCGAAGGTCATGGCGCCGAGGCAGAGGCGGGAAACGAAAACTCCGGTGTTGCCGAGCTGTTGGTATTGCACCTTTATATTTTAGGTGAACTACGATGAAGAAATGAGCAAGGCCAATCCGCTGCAGCAATTCGCCAGCGACAACTATGCGGGCATGGAGGAGGTGAACCACGGGCACGCGTCGGCGTACGGAGAAGATCCGTGGACGGCGCGCGCGTCGGATGCCCTGAGAACTCTGTTTGAGACGGATTGCGAAGTGTTCTTCGTTTTATAACGGAACGGCGGCGAACTCGCTGGCGCTGGCGTCGCTGTGCCAGTCGTATCACGTGGTGATTTGTTCGGAGTCTTCCCATGTAGAGACGGACGAATGCGGGCGCCGGAGTTTTTTTCGAACGGTTCGAAGCTGCCGGTGTCGGCGAGCGCGGATGGGAAGCTGACGCCGGAGGCGGCGCAGGAGATCGCCACCAAGGGCGAGATATACATTATCCGAAGCCGCGTGCGGCGAGGCAATCCTGTCCTTCGACCGGAAACTGGCGGAGGATTTCGATTAGCGGTGCAAGCGGGCGGGGCAACTGGCGTCCAAGATGCGGTTTCTGGCGGCTCCATGGGTGGGGATGATCGAAAGCGGGGCGTGGCTGCGCAATGCGGCGCATGCCAACGCCTGCGCGCGATATTTCGCGGAACATATGGCAAATCTCCCGGGTATGAAGATTGCTTTTCGCGTGCAGGCGAATGAGGTGTTTATTCACGCCTCCGGCGTATCGAGGAACTGAGCCGGGATGTGCGGATTTGCGTGAGTGCGTTATGCAGAGGAGGTGATCGCGACGCGTTCCGCGGCGGTTGCACCCTTGAAAAACACGCGTCCCGGCTGTGCCGCCATTTGTGCACGCCAGCGAAGGCCGATTACCAGAGGGACTTGCAAAATTCGGAATTTTGCAAGTCCTCGAACCATTCGCACAAAAAAAGCGCGTGCAAGTGCAAGGAAATACAGGAACCGCATTTTCCGCAGCATCGCGTATCGCCCCGATCCGGCGAATTTTGCAAGTCCCTCTACCAATCGGCCGCAGGTAACCAACCCGCCCGACGTGGTTCCGACGATTTTCATTACAGTTGGTGGGCCGGAGGCCCATCGGGGCAGATCGGAAATCTGCCCCACCAGGCGCTATTAGAGTTTAAAGGTATTGGGCGGCGAGTTCGTTGAATTCGGTGGGTGTGACGAGTTGGAAGCGAACCTCGAGAGAACAGAAGCGGCGGATGTCGGTGTGCATTTCGTCGCCGGGCACATCCGATCCGGCGAGGTAGATTTCACCGGCGGCAATGCGGAAGGGCAGCACGCGCCACTTACGCGCCACAGCGGCGGGCAGGGCGCGGGTTACAGGCACGGAGACTGTCGCGAGATCCGGTTTCCCGAGGGGCAGATTGTTCTGCAGGCTGAGGGCGGCGTAGAGATCCTGTTCGGTGAGCAGGTCCAGGGCGACGAGATGTTCGCCGAGACGCCGGTCGGCGGGTTTGGTGGCGAGGGCGGCATCGAGTTGCGCGGGGGTGATCCAGAGCGAGCCGGTCAGGATATCGCGGAAGCGGCGGCGCTCATTGAGCAGGGTGGCGCGGCTGGGATACGCGTGTTCGGTTTTGGCCCAGCGCAGGGGGCGGTGGTGAATTTTGGCTGCAGTGTAAGTCCACAGGGCGCGCGCGGTGACGGCGCAGTTCATCAGGTTGCCGAAGACGATGCGAATGGGGACCAGACTGGCGAATCGCCAGCCATAGATTCTGGCAGAGCCCCAGATGCGGATGGCGGCGTGGATGGTCTGCAATGAAAGACCCGCGGCGATAAACGGCTGGAGTCCCGATGCCTCGCGGGCGAGGCCCCATTCGCGGTGCATGGCATGGGCGGCGGCAAGAGTGACAACGCCATACAGGAACACGATGTTGGTGGCGGGAGTGACCATGTTACCGACCACGCTCTTGCGGTCGCGCCAGAACCAATACAGATAGCGTATGGTGTCGCGCAGCTTGTGGTGTTCCCAGGATTGCAGGGTAATGCCGATCATCCAACGGGTCCGCTGGGTGACAGCTTTGGACAGGATGAGGGGGAAGAATTCGCGGGTGGCGATAGGGCGACCGTGGCGGATCTGAATGGGGATGAAGCGCTGCGGCAGACCGAGAGCGTGGATGCGAAACCCATTTTCATAGTCTTCAGTCAGACAACCGGGTTCGAAGATGCGATTGGAAAAGCGCGCCGCGAGCATCTCGAGGGCGTGGCGAGAGAAGCCTGTGCCGACTCCGTTTGACGGGATAAAGCCGCCGAGAAACTGGCGGCCCACCATGTCCTTGAACTGGTACTCGGCGAATTCGTCGCAATAGACGCCGTGGACAAGATTGCGCAGCGGCGTGCGGAGCGCGAGGACGGGGATCTGCACCATGTCGTTCCACTGAGCGTAGTAATTGATCCAGCGCAGGGCGTCGGGATCCATCAGGTCTTCGGCGTCATGGGTGAGGATCATCTCGAAGCGCACGCCGTTACGCTCTTCGTGAAGCAGCATGCGCTGGTAGATCCAGTTGAGGTTATCGGCCTTGGTGGTGGGGCCGTCGTGGGGGCAGATGGAGACATGGACGTTGGGGAAGCGCTTGATGGCTTCGCGGGCGGCAGCGACGGTCAGGTTGTCGTTGGGATAGACGCCGACGAAGAAGTCACAGTGGGGATAGCGGAGCCTGCCGACGTTGTTGTCGAGCATTTTCTGGATGACGCGGCTTTCCTTCCAGAGAGCGACAAATACAGCCATGTGGCGGGGCGGCACGGCGGCGAGTTGATCCTCGGTGGGGATGCGGTGTGCGGGGTTGGAGGAGAAAGCCTGGCGGATGTAGCCGGCAATGGCGGCGAGGTCGATGACCAGGTCATCGACGCCGTTGAGCAACACCCAGATTGCGAGGGGGAGGAGGAGGCTCGCCACCCAATGATCCATGCGCATCCTGTATGGAGGGAGTGCCGATTGGGAGGGAAATTCTCTTAAAGTTTTGCGCGCTGCCGCACATTACAATTAAGAAATGCGGACGTTGCTGCTGGCATTGTGGTTGATGGCGCCGGCATTCGGCCAACAGGTTCTGGCGGTCGACAAGCTCGTCGAGTTTATTAAATCCTCTATTGCACAGAGGCTTCCGGATAAAGAAGTGGCGAGTTATCTGGCTACCGTGCGTGTGAGCAGCAAGCTGGACGATCGTACGGTGGAGGAGTTACAGGGGGCGGGAGCGGGGCCGAAGACGGTGGCGGCGTTGACGCGTTTGGCCGATCAATCCGCCAATCTGCCTGCGGCGAAACCCGCGCCTACGGCTCCGGCTTATGTGGAGCCTCCTCCGCCATCTGAAGCCGAGCAGCAGGAGATTATCGATCGGATCCGCGAATACGCTCTGAGCTACAGCAAGACTTTGCCGGACTTCATTTGCCTGCAGGTGACGCGGCGGCTGCAGGATTCGCATTATGTGCCGGGGAATCCTCCGTCATTTGCGCAGGCGGACCGGTTGGTGGAGAAGGTGAGTTACTTCGATCAGAAAGAGAAATACGAGCTGATCAGCCAGAACGAGAATTCGTTTTACGGGAAGACCTGGGAGTCGTTTGGCGGGTCGATTTCACGCGGGGAGTTCGGCAGTCTGCTGCGCGATGTTTTTGAGCCGGAAACAGACACGACTTTCACGTGGGACCATTGGGGAAATTTGCGGGGCCACTATTCGTATGTTTTCCGGTATTTTGTGACCAGTGCGCATTCGAAGTACAGCGTCGAGTATGAACGGAAGCAGCAGACTACGCCGGGGTATCACGGACTGATTTACGTGGAGAAGGGGCCCAATGTAATCACGCGGTTGACCATTGAGCCCGATATGCCGCCGGATTTTCCAGTGCAGGAAATTCACCAGACGGTGGATTACGATCATGTGAATATCAGTGGGCACGATTTCTTGTTGCCTACGGTGTCGCAGGTGCAGAGCCGGGCGGGGCGGTTCGCCAGCCGAAACGAGATTGAGTTCAGGAAGTATCAGAAATACACGGCGGACACCAGTATTAAGTTCGACGATGGGGAGGATGCGGCGGCGCCGGAGAAGACGGAGCCTGAAAAGCCTTAGGTTCCGGTTCCGTGAACCGGCAAACAATTCCACCGGTGCAAACTTCACATTCAATAACGACCGGGGCGTTTCACCATGTCGAGCCAGCCGATCATGACCGTAACGGATCGCTTCCTGGCGTCGACGGACTGACAGGGGAACAGGAATCGCTTGCCGTCCGGCGAAACGTCATAGTCCGCGGTTCCACTTCCGGAGGCGCGGTATTGACAGAATGAGAACGCGGCTCGGGGCGCGCCGAAGGTGACGGATTCGCCTTGACTTTTGACCGCGGCGGCCATGAGCGAGCCGCCCGAGAGAAAATACAGCTCTTTGCCGTCCGGGCGCCAATCCGGCTGGATGCCTCCGCCAAGCGAGACACGCTGTTTTCCAGGCTTGTCGATGAGCGCGGCATAGACCTCAAAACTACCGGTTTCACTCGAAGACCAGGCCACCGTCTTGCTGTCTGGTGAGAATTTCAGGCCGTATTGCCTGAATCTGGCCGGGAGGAACGGCCGCGGCGTTCCGCCTCCCGTCAGAGGCAGCAACCAAAGGCCGATCGAATCGGACGTGTTCGCGTGATACCCCAGCAGGCGGCCATCGTGCGACCAGTCTTCCGTGAATACGCCCATGGTGTCGCCCGCGGGAACCATCAACTCCTCTTCGCCGGTGCCGTCCACAGCTTTCCGGTAGATGGTGGAGCGCGGGGTCCGGTCGGAGGCAAAGGCGAGATACTTACTGTCCGGGGACCATGCGGCGATCCAGTCGTTGGCGGGATTGGTGGTGAACCGCGTGAGAGATCCCGATGCCAGTTCCAGAATCCAGATATCGCGGTTGCCGCTCTCCGGATCGGGAATCGTCACTGCCAGCTTCTTCCCGTCGGGAGAGAATCGCGGCGTCGAGTAATGTCCCATGGGGCCAAGAGTTCCGAGCCTGGCACCGCTGTGGTCGAACCAGGTAAGTTGATCCATGGCATGGCTGCCCTCGGACCAGGCGATCGCGCCGCCATCTGCCGATGCGGTAAAAAAAGCATTGGCGCTGGGTGTATCCTGATCCACGTTGCCGGCCACCGGGAAAGCCTCGCCCGATAATTCCAGGCGCGACGCGTCGAAGCGTTGCGCCATCAGCGACCCATCCCTTGCAAACAGGATGTAGCCCGGCGGAACGTAGACGGCGTTAGAAATCTCAGTGAGAATTCGTTTGATCTCCCGGGAGTCGAGCGATCCCGCATAGATAGCGGTATTTTCCCTCTGGTTGCTGCGTGCGGTGAACAGGAAATGGCGTCCGTCGGGCAGGAAGCTCGGGTATCGGTGCGAGTTCTCCTGGCGCGCGGGATCGAGAGCCGTGAGCTTTTGGGGCGTGCCTCCGGCTGCCGCTACGCGCATCAGGGGCGCGCGATTGGTGGGATTGAAGACAATTTCTCCCGCAGGGCTCCACGCGGCGCCGATACCCGGGGCTGAGGTGCAGATGTTCTGCGGCGGGCCTCCCGCGAGCGCGATTTTCTTTAACTTGTCCTGTGCGAAGAAACCGAGGAACTGGCCGTCCGGCGACCAGAATATGCTGCTGGCACCCTCCGTCCCATCGATGCGCCGCACCTCCTGCGAGTCCAGAGGACGCACCCAGATCGAGTTGGTTCCCGATTCATCGCGCAGCAGCAGAGCTATGTGCCTGCCGTCGGGGGACAATGCGGTGTCTCGCTGGCTTCGCAGGAGCGAGGTATTTTCCGGCGGCTCGAAGGCAAACCGGACAGACTCGAGGCGCGGGGCGCTGCGCGGTGGCCAGACCAAAACTCCCCCCACCGAGCCAACCGCTATACCCGCGATCGCCCAGGATATCCAGGCGCGCGATCGGGTTGGCGGAGGGGATGCAACGGTTTGCGCCGCCCAGCGCAGCGCATGTTTCAAATCGCGCGCCGATTGCCAACGCTCGTCCGGATCTCTTTCGAGGCAGGTGCGCAACACGCCTTCCAACGGGTGCGCCAGCGGCGTTCGCCCGGCCACTACGCGCTTGCCGGTCAGCATTTCATATACCACGCACCCAAGGGCGTAGATATCCGACCGATTGTCCGCGCGTTTGCCTTCGTATTGTTCGGGCGCCATGTAGGCGGGCGTGCCCATCACAACGCCCTCTCCGGTCAACTGAGCTACGGTCGCGTCGCCTGGCCCGGCTTCGATCTGCGCGAGGCCGAAATCCACCAGTTTGATTCCCTTTTTCGAAAGCAGGATGTTGCCGGGCTTCAAATCGCGATGGACGATGCCTTGCAGGTGAGCGGTAGCGAGGGCGTCGCAAATCTGTTCCGCGTATTTCAGCGCCTCATCGAAGGGAAACGGGCCTTTGAGCGGCCCTCCATCGACATATTCCATTACCAGGTAATCGGGTCCCACATCGTAGAGGTGGCATATGTGCGGATGATTGAGCGCGGCGACGGCGCGGGCCTCGCGCTCGAAGCGTTCACTGAAGCGCTCGCTGGAAATCTTGATGGCGACGGTGCGCCCCAATCGCGTATCGCGTGCCCGGTAGACCTTGCCCATGCCGCCCTGGCCGATCAATCCTTCAATTTGGTAGGGACCCAGGCAGGTCCCCGCCTCTAACCTGGGCGGCCGGAATTCGGAAAGCAACTCAGCCGCCGGTCGATCGAGCAACCCGTAACCTGTCGGCGCCGCGGCCAACAAGCTTTCGACTGAACGCCTCAGGTCAGGATCGGCGTCGGCCAGCACACCCTGCCCGCGCTCCAGTGCGGCGTGATAAAGTTCTTCGATCTTCTGCCACCGCTCCGGAGTCGGTGCCATTCGCGCCCGATTATAGCACCGAGGTACAAATTCGAGACGTTTTTCGGAGACTTTGCGGCTTTCCGCGCCGATTCCCAACAGGGCCCCGAACAGGCAATCCGGCTACCCCACCCTCTTCCAGGACACAATCAAACCGGACTCTTGCAGAGGACGCCGCATCGTATCGGAGTTTCGGTGCGTGTTCTGAGGCGATACTCCACCTACGACTGGGATTGGGCGGCGGCTCGGGCGGCCATGATCTGGCGCATGCGGGTTACGGTTTCGTCGACGAGTTGACGGCCGTTGGGGAGTCCCAGGGTCAGGCGTTCCAGGTGAACCAGGAAGTTCGGATTGCCGAAGGCTGCGCGGAACTGCGGGATAAAGGGTTCTACCTTCCCGAAGACAAAGACGAACTCTCCGTTGGCATCGGTGAACATCTTTGAGTCGATGGCGCCGTTGTTGACGAACGAGGCGGCCATTTCCCAGTAGGAGATCACCATACGGATGTAATTGCTGTGGGGGCCTGAGAACGCCGCCATGAATTCTTCAAACGTCCGGGGATCGAATCCAACGAAGAAGTCGCGCGCTTTGCGCATGGTTTCTTCGCGGCGTAGCTCGTACAGGTTCAGGATGAGTTGTGCGCTTTCGAAAGGTGTCGGCATCAGGACTAATTTAACAGGCCGCCGTGTCCGAGGCAGGCTACTTCCCAGGTGGACACGCGATAGCGGGCCATCATTGGGGGGAGCAGCAAATCCACGACGTTGGCTTTGAGAGAACGGAAGCAGCCGGGCGCGGCCACGATCGGAATGCCGTCCTTGTAACCCATAAGAAGGAGGTTTCCGGGTTCGACAGGGGCAAGGAAACGTTCAATCTCGCAGCCAATCCTGCCCATGGCGCGTCCCACGACGTCGTTGGGCCCGGCGGGAGCGGTGGTGGAGGCGATGAGGACCATGGTGGGCTTAACGCGCAGCAGTTGCTGCATGCCGCGGGAAACGTGCTCGTCGCTCTCGAGCACGGTCATGCTGGCGTGCGAGCGGACGCCGAATCGTTCCAGCTTCTGGCGCACTACGGGCTCAAACAGGACGCGGGCGCGATCGCCATTAATAGGATCGCTGTAGAGAACGGCGACGGTGGCTCCGCGTGTCGGACGCGCCTGCATGATGGGACCGCGCTCGCGCAGCATGGCGAGGGAACCCTCGAAATCGGGCCTCGATACCGCAAACGGCGTGCTCTTGATGGTGGCGATTCTCAACCCCGCGGTTGCGTAGCTGAAGTTGAGCGTGGTGGCGATGACCATACCGGAGGTGCAATTCACCTGGCGGAGCAGATCGTCATCGACCAGCACGGAACAGTTTTCGGTGGCTACCAGGTTGGCGCGCCCGCCGGCGGCCAGCTGAATTTCGTAACAGCCGCAGGCCGTCTCGCCGGCGATGGCGCATACGGCTTCGTCTTCCGAAACCTCGTCCGCGTCCAGTTCCGCTACGATGATGTGGTCCATGCCTTCGGACTGCAGAATCCGGATGTCTTCGGCGCGAAGGATGTGCCCTTTGGCGAGTAACTTCTTTCCGCCTGGCCGAAAAATCGGCGATGACAGAATCCGTCCCGTGCATTCCTGAATATCGATAGTCTGGGCTTTCATGGCGAAACGGACCGGCTTCCCGAGCGACAACGCGCTCGAATGTGATTTTTAGTGCAATACAGGGTAATAGTAGCCCAAATATTTACAATTCTCACATTTAATCCGCCAAAGGAAAATACTGAGCCCTCGCCGGACCACGAGGAGTAGTCCGGCCTGAGGGGAAGGAGGTATCTGAGCGCCCGTTCAGCTGGCCAAAGCTTCGGCGGGGACTTCCGGACGCGCTTCGGAAGGCAGCATTTCACGCTTGTATTTGCAGCCGGCGGCGGCGCATTGCAGGAAGGCGCCCGCCTTGAGGTATTTCTCTACAAGATAAGGACTTCCGCATTCCGGACACTTCTCCGGAACGGGCCGCGCCCAAGCCACGAAAGCGCAATCGGGATAGCGATTGCATCCATAGAAAGTCTTCCCGCGTTTGGAGCGCCGCTCTACGACTTCGCCTTCCGAACACTCCGGGCACTTTACGCCGATGGTCTTCTGCTTTACGTATTTGCACCCAGGATAATTACTGCAAGCGGTGAATTCGCCGAAGCGGCCGAATTTCTGCACGAGATTATTACCGCATTGCGGGCACTTCTCATCGAGAATAACATCGGGCTTTTTCTGCGCGCCGCCGATTTGTTTGGTGGTTTTGCAGTCCGGGTAGCCGGAACAGGCGTAAAAGGTGCCGAAGCGGCCCTTTTTAAGAACCATGGAGCGCCCGCAATTCTGGCAATATTCTTCGTCGCCCTGATCGCCGAGATCGGCTTTGTCGATATCGGGCAGATCGACGGTTAATTCACGAGTGTAGGTGCAGTCGGGGTAGCCGGTGCAGGCAAGGAAGCTGCCGTGTTTACCCCATTTAATGACCAGCGGCTTGCCGCATTTATCGCACGTCAAATCGGTGGGTTTTTCCATCCGTTTGATGTCGGTCATGTGGGTTTCGGCGTTCTCGAGGTCCTTCATGAACCTTTCATAGAACTCGCCCATGGCATCGCGCCAGTCGAGTTTGCCTTCTTCGATCTGATCGAGCTCTTCCTCCATGCCCGCGGTGTAGCGGACGTCGAAGATATCGCCAAAGCTCTCGAGCAGAAGGTCGGTCACTACCATGCCGAGCTCGGTGGGCTTGAATTTGCCGCCCTCCTTGGTGACGTACTCGCGCTCCTGAATGGTGGAGAGAATCGAGGCGTAGGTGGAGGGACGGCCCACGCCATCGGCTTCGAGTTTCTTGACGAGCGTAGCTTCCGTGTAGCGCGGGGGCGGCTCAGTGAAATGCTGTTCGGGCTTGAGGGCGCGCAGTTTGAGCTCTTCGCCCTGGGCCACGGCCGGGAGTTTGTGCTTGAGCTCTTCGTCTTCTTCGTCCTTCTGGTCCTTGCCTTCTTCGTAGACGGCGAGGAAGCCGTCGAATTTCATGACGGAACCGGTGGCGCGGAAGGTGTATTCCATGCTGCTGACACCGGTGGCGCCGGTATCGATGGTGGTCTGGTCGAGAACGGCGGGGTTCATCTGAGAGGCGACGAAACGCATCCAGATCAGCTTGTAGAGTTTGAGTTGATCTTCGGCGAGGAAGGGCGCCACATCGTCCGGAGTACGCAGGGCGGAAGTGGGCCGGATGGCTTCGTGGGCGTCCTGCGCGTCCTTCTTGGATTTATAAATGTTGGCGGCGCCGGGCAGATATTGAGGGCCGAACTTCGATTCGATGAAACCGCGAACTTCGGTAATGGCCTCTTCGCCGATGCGCGTGGAATCGGTACGCATGTAGGTGATGAGGCCGACGGAACCCTCGGCGCCGAGCTCGATGCCTTCGTAGAGCTGTTGGGCGAGCATCATGGTGCGCTTGACGCTGAAACGCAGTTTGCGGGAGGAATCCTGCTGCAGGGTGGAGGTGATGAACGGGGCAACCGGATTGCGCTTCTTCTCTTTGGTTCCAACGGTGCGAACGATGAACTTCGCGCCTTCAAGATCGGCTACGAGGGCGTCGGCGGCGGCCTGATCGGGGATTTCAGGGGTGGCTTCGCCTTTGCGGAAAAGCCGGGCATCGAAGTACGGGGTCTTTTTGGCGGCGAGGTTGGCGTCGAGCGTCCAGTATTCCTGCTTCACGAACGCGCGGACTTCGCGCTCCCGTTCCACGATGACGCGTACGGCTACGGTCTGAACGCGGCCGGCGGACAGACCGCGGCGCACTTTATCCCAGAGCAGGGGGGAAATCTTATAACCCACGAGGCGATCGAGAACGCGGCGCGCCTGCTGGGCGTCGACCAGGTTGATATTGACCATGGCCGGCTTCTCGAAAGCCTTCTCGATGGACTTCTTGGTGATCTCGTTGAACATGACCCGCAGGATCTTCGGGCCGTCAACCGTGCCTTTCCTGGGCTTCAGCTCCTCCTGGAGGTGCCAGCAGATGGCTTCACCCTCGCGATCGGGATCGGCCGCGAGGTAGATGTTATCCACCTTTTTGGCCGCATCCTTAAGCTGCTGGATGAGCTTCTTCTTGCCCTCGATGACCTCGTAGCTGGGTTTGAAGCCATTGTCGACGTCCACCGCCAGATCGCGTTTAGGCAGATCTTTGATGTGACCGAGGGACGCCATGACGACGAAATTCTTCCCGAGGTACTTATTAATTGTTTTTGCCTTCGCCGGTGACTCGACGATTACAAGCGACTTTGCCATATGCACACAACTGCTTTCTCAGAATAAACCACGGGGCTTTTTATACAGCCACCACGGCTTTACGGCGACCCGGCCCAACACATCGTGCTACGGCCTGAACGCCCGGTCAGGATCGGCGTCTGGCTACCACACTTTAACAAAGTTCCTGCCGGGCTGTTGGCGAACCAGCCCCAGCATCTCCAGTTCGAAGAGGGCGGCCATGATCTCGGAGGCCGAAGTTTCTTCCATGGAATCGACCAGCGCATCGAGCTGGATGGCCGCATCCACCTTGAGCCGTTCGAGCACCCGGCGGGCGGCCAAACCCTGTGGTCCGGGAATGTTCTGTCCGGCTACTTCTGATGCGGACCGGTTACCGGAAGTTTCAGCCGCCTCTCCAAGTCCTTGACTCATAATACGTTGGCGGCCCTCGTCGATGAGGCGGCGCTGCGCTGGCTGGGGCAGATCGACCACCACGTCATTCCAGTCCTGAATCAGTTTAGCTCCCTGCTTGATGAGCAGGTTGGGGCCCCAACTCATTTTAGAGGTGATGTTGCCTGGGACGGCGAAGACCTCGCGGCCCTGGTCGATGGCGAGGCGGGCGGTGATCGAAGAGCCGCTGTACTGGGCGCCTTCGACCACGAGCAGCCCGCAGCCGAGACCGCTGATGATGCGGTTGCGGATGGGGAAGTTTTGCGGGAAGGCGATGGCAGCCATGGGGAATTCGGAGACAATGAGGCCTTTGGCGACGATCTCGGCTGCAAGCTTTTTGTTTTCAGAGGGGTAGACGATGTCGACGCCGTTTCCAAGGACGGCGATGGTGGCGCCCCCGGCGGCGAGGCAGGCTTTGTGGGCGGCGGTGTCGATGCCGCGCGCCATGCCGGAGGTGATGGTGAGGCCGGCCCGCGCCAGATCTCCCGAGAGCCTCTCGGCGGCGGCGATGCCGTAGGGGGTGGGATGGCGGGTTCCTACTACTCCGAGACAGATGGAGGTAAGGAGGGCGACGTCGCCTCTTGCGAAGAGGACTGGGGGCGGGTCGAAGATCTTTCGGAGCGGTTCGGGGTAGCGTGGGTCGCCTATGGGGATTAGCTGCGCCCCGGATTCGCGCATGAGCTGCTGTTGACCGGCGGCGTCCTCGAAGCTGCAACCGCTCGCTACAGAGCGCGCCAGACCTCCGGGTAGTCCCGCGTTTTCGAGTTCGCTTGCGGAGGCTCGGAAGATAGCGTGGGGGGTATGGAAGCGTTCGAGGAGGAGAGCGGATCGGCGAGTTCCGAGGCCTGGCACAAGGCGGAGGGCCAGCCAGTAGAGTTCTTCTTCGTCGGTGAGAATCGGGTTGGTGAGAATCGCCATCGGTCTTGATAGTCCGGTTGGGGTGGCGAAATTCTCAGGGAAAATTGACGAGCCCCGCGACTTTCAGCGGCTTGATGGGCGTTTCAGATTTCGCACCACGGCAAATACGCCGCACCATACAATCCCGCCTCATTGCCGAGCTGTGCCTTCTCGACGCGCGTATTCGTGGTGCGGAACGTAAACGAACGCCGCCGTGTTTCCTCGATCATCGGAGGAGCGAAGAGATCCCATCCCGCAATCACCCCGCCGGCAATCAGGTACAGCGGAAAATTGAACGCATTCACCAGCATCGCCAGCACAATGCCGATCGATTCGCCCATGGAGACGAAAACCATCTTCGCCTTCTCGTTGCCCGCCATAGCCATGTCGAAGACATCCTTCGCCGTCAGATTGTTGCCCAGGCCCAGCATCCGCGCCATGGCAATAATGGCCGTCGCCGACCCGTGCTTCTCCACGCAGCCTCGATTGCCGCATCCGCAGGGATTCCCGTAGGGCACAGCCGTAATATGGCCCAGCTCGCCGGCCATGCCATTGAATCCGCGCAGGACCTTGCCGTTCGAAATGATGCCGCCGCCGATGCCGGTGCCCAGCGTCAGCATCACCAGATCGTCGACGTCGCGCCCGGCCCCAATCCATTTTTCTCCCAGCGCCGCCGCGTTGGCGTCGTTTTCGAGGATCACCGTAGTCTCCAGCCGGCGCCCGATCTCATCGCGCATGGGGAAGTTTTCCAGAGTTGCGAGGTTATTGGAATTCTTGATCACGCCCTCGCGAAGCGATATGAACCCGGGCACGCCGATCCCAATCCCCGCCAGGTTTTCCTTACCGAACTTCTGGCGCAAATGGCCGATCGCTTCAACCATGTCATGGACGATGGCCTCCCTGCCCTCTGAATATTGCGTCTTGCCCGACGTTTTGTCGAGCATCTTTCCCGTGCGGTCAACCGCGGCGGCGCGGAGGTTGGTGCCCCCCAAATCGAGTCCAATGCTGTATTCGGCCATAATGAGGCGAATGATACCACCTCGCGATAACCAGGGCATATGCCCTCCATCGGAAGTTTGGTTACAGATTCGCTGCAGAGTCATGCTATATACGAAACAGGTGGAATTGAAATTGCGTCACATCTGACAGGCAGGAGTTAGGTATGAATCGGCATTACATTGCAGTCCCGGGCGCCGGCAGACATGAACTTCCCCCGCTGCTGGTGCGCACGATTCCGGAAGATGCGAGCCGCGAGGAACTCGTCGAGCGCGCTACCGAGATCGTAGAGACCGAAGACATGGTGGAAGGGATCGAATCGGAAATCACCGTCCACCGTAAGCTCGATCTGGCGATTCACCTGGCCGACCAGTACCTGGGACTCCTCTGCCACTGGGCGTGGGGAGACTCGGTGATTGAATGGATCCGGCAATGCGAGATCACCTTCGAATCGAGCGGAGCGCTGCGTCATCTGCTCAGCCCCGATGTCTGGCCGCACGCGGCGCGCAGCAGCTTTGTGGACCTGCTTCTCGATAAGCATGTGCCGACGCGCGGGGTGGCGCTCGATCGCGCCGGTGGGCATGCGGCTGACTTTCCGGCAGCCACCCCCCATCGACTGCTGCTCAAATCAGTTCCTGTTCTTCCTGAACGGCCGCCTCGCCGGGACGGCGTACGAGACCTGGGCTCAGATGTCGCCCGATTCGTCGGCGCATCTGCCACCCGATCGCTTCCATTTCGAAGTCCACAATCTGGACCAAAACTGATTTGCCGGGAACAGGATCGGCCACCGCGACCCGCAGGGTCATGACAGCACCGTCGAAAGCATGGTGTCGGCGGTTCGGCGATCGGTGCCCGCCCGTGAAGGCCGATTACTACCTATCGGCCCCACGTAGCGCCTGCGGTTGTTTTCGTGACCCTTTGTGAGCCGCAGGCTCGGGCAGATCGGAAATCTGCCCCACCGGGCCTCAGACTTTCTTTACCCAGCCCTCTTTGATTGCCTGGCGGGCGCGGCCGAATGCCAATGCGTTCTCGGGCACTGGCTGCGTGATCACGCTTCCCGCCGCGATATAGGCTCCGCGGGAGATCTCGAGGGGCGCCACCAGCGTGGAGTTGCTGCCGACGAACACTCCATCCCCGATGTGCGTCTGGTGTTTCTTTTTTCCATCGTAATTACAGGTAATGGTGCCGGCGCCGACATTGACCTTTGCGCCGATGGTGGAATCGCCCAGATAGGCGAGGTGCATCGATTTCGAACCCGCCCCCAGCCTGGTATTCTTCAGTTCCACGAAGTTCCCTACGTGCGCGCTCTCGGCCAGATGCGCGCCCATGCGCAGACGCGCGAACGGCCCCACGTGCGCACGGGCATCGAGGCGCGATGCCGACACCATGGAGAAAGGGAACACCTCGGCGCCGTCTTCCAATACGGAGTTTTCGATAATCGACGACGCCCCCACGCGGCAGTTTTCACCAATCACGCTGGCCCCGGTAATCTGTGCGAAAGGCTCGATCACCGTGTCCATGCCGATTTGCACATCGGCATCGACGGTGACGGTCTCCGGTTTCTCAATGGTGACGCCGTCGAGCATCAATTGCCGCACTTTGCGCTCGCGCATGATTCGGTCCACCGCCGCCAGTTCCACGCGATTATTGATGCCCAGCAACTCGCTTGAGTCGGCAATTTTCAATGCCGTGACGCGATGCCCCGCGCCCAGCAGGATGGCTATCATGTCGGTGAGGTAGTACTCTCCCGCGGGATTATCGGTGCTGAGTTGATGCACGTGTTTCCAGAACGCCGCAGCGTCGAAACAATAGAAGCCGGCATTGATTTCACGGACCGCGCGCTGCTCGGGCGTGGCGGCCTTGTGCTCGACAATCGCCTGTACGTCGCCGTTCGAAGAGCGAATAATGCGGCCGTATCCGGTGGGATCGTCGAGGTCGGTGGTGATCATGGCGGCGGTGGAACCGGTGCTTCGGTACAAATCGACCAACTGTTCCAGGGTTTGCGGACGAATCATCGGGCAATCGCCATTGATGATCAGCAAGAGCCCACCCAGACCGGCCAACTGCTCCTCGCCGCACATGACGGCATGGCCCGTGCCCAATTGCTCGGTCTGATGAATGGAGTTCACCCCAGCCGCTTCCGCCACGGCGCGGACTGCTTCGGCCTGGTGGCCGACCACTACGAAGACGCGCTCGGGCGGGGCGACGGCACAGGCCGCATGGATGGCATGCGCGACCAGCGTTTTACCGCCGGCGCGGTGCAGAACCTTCGCCATGCGGGACTTCATACGGGTTCCCTGACCGGCGGCCAGGATCACAACTGCGGCGTCGTTAACCATTGCCCTTAGTGTCGCAAGGCTATGGATATGCGGCGAAAGCCCGGGGTCGCGTTTTGTTTCTATTGGACCTTACTCCGATCCTGTAATCTGGTGGAGTATGGGGTGCGCTCAGCCGTTGCAGCTGTGGATAGATCATGTCTTCGATCATCCAGTGAGCGATCCTCCGTGGTATTTTGCTCTGGATGCTATGGAAGAGTGGCGGGAAGCGCCGGAGACAGTGGTCGCGCATATCGCCGAAACCTTCGAGCAGTCGGATAAATTGCTTTCCCGCTTCGCGGATGAGCAGCTCAACCAGGGTTTTTGGTATCTGTTTTACGAGCGAGATTTAATGGAAAAACTCCTCGATGAGGGAATTCCTTTGGCGTGCCGTCTTCGGGCTCTGAGATCCTTTGCGCCATTATTCGAACAGGTGATGGCGGAGCGTTGCTCGTGGCACCTCTCGCATCTTGATCACAAGGGCGCAAGCGCCCTCAACAGTGCCTGCTATATGTGGTTCGACGAGGTGCTTGATCGTTTCAATCCAGAAAGACTCGTACAAGCGCAACTGGAGGCGGGTTTGATTGCCACCCTGCGCGTCATCCTTGCCATTCCGCATGACGCGTGCCGCGAGAGTGCGCTACATGGCATTGGCCACTGGGTTCGCCACTGCCCGCAGTTGGCGGATGTGGCAGATCAGCTTCTGTCCGGCCCGCCGGGCTTACGTCTCGAACTTATTGCTTACGCAGAATGTGCCAGAGCCGGAAAGGTTCTTTAGACCAGAGGCGGGTG
The DNA here is from genome assembly GCA_963719785.1 of Terriglobia bacterium. Classification (GTDB taxonomy): domain Bacteria; phylum Acidobacteriota; class Terriglobia; order Bryobacterales; family Bryobacteraceae; genus BOG-234. The sequence continues at coordinate 48,055 of CAVRCX010000001.1, read as the reverse complement.
CGTCATTCGATTACAGCCCCGCCTCTTTGCTCCCATGTTTTTCCGGCATCACGAGAGCGCCGGCCTCGAGGAGTTCTTGCCGCACACGGGTTGCAATGAGCACGCGTTGAAGGAGCGCTGGCGCCAGCCAATGTGCCCAATGGGGATCAGGTAGTTGATGGGTCCGGTGTCGGCTATGACCAATCGCAGAGAGCTATGCCCCCAGGCACGCCTCTCCGATCGGCGACATCGCGCTCGATACTCCGAGCGTGACGTCTTCATAGATGCAATGGGACTTAAGGAAGCCGTCCAGTTCAATGCTTGTCAAACTGAGCATGCGCTGGAGTTCAGGTTGCGTTATGCGTCCGTCCATGAATAATTAGAGGGCGAAGGCTTCAAGGGCTGGGCGTGACAACTCCAGTTAAACCGCCTACAATGGGCCGCCCCTCGAGTCAACTCTGCGCCCCGGCTTACCGGCTGCGCCGGTCCCGACCCCGTATGGCCAGTTCGAGCGCCACCGCCCCCGCGGCCGCCGGATTATGTCGAACCCTCGGACCCGCCTGCAAAAGATCCGCCTCAATGACTTCCAGCCCCAACTCGCGCAGCATGTCGATATCGTTCTCGACGGGGGCGGCGCTTCGTTCCGCGTAGCGGCGCCGCAGGGTGGTGGTAATCCTCGACGTGCTCACCACGGCGCAATCGAGCAGGCGCCCGCCCGCATGGTCGCGAATCGCCAGCACATGATCCGACGCGCGGAAATCGATGGTCTCGCCGGGCTGCGACATGAGATTTACAAAGTACGCCTTCAGCGCCTTCGACTGGCGGATGGCCTTCGGAATCCCGCTGACCAGCAGGTTGGGAATCACACTCGTGAAGAGCGATCCCGGCCCGAGCGTAATCAGGTCCGCCTGTTCGATCGCTTCCAGCGTTTCCCTCAGCGGCTTGGCGCGCGCGGGCTTCATGCGAATCCGGCAGATGCGTTTCCGGCTGCGGCTGATGCGCGATTCGCCCACCACCACGCTGCCGTTTTCGAGCACGGCTTCAAGCGAAACGTCGGCGGCCGTGGAGGGGAAAATACGCCCGGCGATGTTCAGAACCTCGCAGGACTTCCTTACCGCCTCCGGAAAATCGCCGGTGATATCGGTGAGGGCGGTGAGAAAGAGATTGCCGAAGCTGTGCCCTTTCAGACCGCGCCCCGCCTGAAAGCGGTATTGAAAGAGCCGGGATAGCAGTGCTTCATCCTCGGACAGTGCCACCATGCAGTTCCGAATATCGCCGGGCGGCAGCACTTCGAACTCGCGCCGCAGACGGCCCGAACTGCCTCCATCATCGGTGACGGTAACTACCGCCGTCAGGTCGATCCACGGCGAGTCCCTTTGCGGCCGGGTATATTTTTTGAGCCCGTTGAGCAGCGCCGATAAACCTGTCCCCCCGCCGATCGATACTACGCGCAGCGGTTCCGTCATTTGGTTACAGCGCAGCCTGAAGGCGTGCTCCCGTTACGCCGCGAGTAAGGCGCGCAAACCGGGCAAATGGGCGGCGAGGGCGGTAAACTCGGGGTCCTGGCGGGCGAGGATGCGATTTCTGGGCTCCAGATCGATGGCACGCTTCAGGTTCTCACATGCGGCGTTGCCATCCCCCGCCAGTCCGCAGCACAGAGCCATGGTGTAGAGGATGTGATCCGCATCGGGTTCAAGCCCCAGCGCCCTGCCGAAATGAAATCGCGCCAGTTCGATGTCGCGCGCGTTGAGCCGCTCCACTCCGTAATTGAAATGGTCTTCGGCGGTGCGGAACTCGATCTCGGACCGCGAAATTTTCCGTTCGCAGATCTGCAGATAGGATCGCGCCTTATCCGCAATGTGAGCAGCGGGCCCTTTCGCCGCCTCGCGAAAGAGTTCACAGGCATCGCCGAAGCGGCGCGCCGTAAACAGCTGCACGGCCTGTTCCCACGTCTTCAATTGCAATTCCAGCGGGCTGGGCGGTTGCACCGTAAGTTTTGCCGCCACGGCCGTCCTGGGTGCTGCCGCAGCCTTGATTCCCGTTACCGCTGTCTTCTTCCTCGTCGTCATAGGCAGTTCGCCTCAGTGATCCGATACTTATAACAGAACCGAAGATACTACCGCAACCGTGCCTCCTGGCCGGACAATGTCCCTTCGGCCCCTTTGAACCAGAGCCCACTGGCGATTCCCGCGATCCAGGCGGCCACCAGCATGTTTGCCGGAACGTAGAAATCAAAGTCCACCGTACTATCGAGTGCAATGGCGGAAAGCGATGCGGCGCATGCCACCGCCAGCAGCCGGTTCTTCGAGCGCCGTGAAGCGAACGCGGCGCGCCAGGGCGTGACCAGCAACCATACGCCGGACACGAGCCACGGCGCCCAGCCGACCGCGCCCAACTCGGCGGCTGTCTGCAGATAGTCGTTGTGGGCAAACTCCAGCAGGCCGAGCGGGGCCGAATTGCGGAATTTCTGGATCGCCGAAGCGTAGGTCCCGAGGCCGCATCCGAACACCGGATAGGCCGCCATCAGGTTTCCGGTCTCTTTCCAGAATTGCAGGCGGACGTCCGAGGTGACTTCGCCTTCTCCATTCGCGCCGTAGAATCGGTCGACCAGCGGACCGGGCGCCGCCGCCATCACAAAGAGCAGAATCGCTACGGGAACCACCGCGCCCAGCACTCTGGCGGATCCGCGAAGCCGGGAGGTGAATCCCAGGCCTGCCATGACGATGCCGGATGTCAGAACGGTGGCCAGGCCCATGCGTGAGAGCGAATCGAATGCTCCAATCAGCATGGTGGCAGCCGCCGCCAGCAGGACGCAGCCGATCGCCACCCGGGGAACTGAATCGCGCGGCTCGCCGGGGCGCCGCCGAATCAGCGTCGCGGCCAGCATCACGGCAAGGGGAAAAGCCATGTGCAGCAGGGCGGCGAAATGATTGGGATTCACCCAGGTGCCGCGTGCCCGGCCGGCGCCGGCAAAATACTGCGCGATGCCCAGCGCCGCTTCGAGCGTTCCCACCACAATGACTGGAACGGCGAGCCACCAGCGGCGCGACCGCATTCTCCAGCTGAGTTCGCGGGCCATGAAAAACATCAGGAGGTAACTCAGCACGCGCTCGAGGTGAGCGAAGGTAATGGCCGGCGCCACGCTGAGCGGCGCCCAGGCCGCTGCTGCCGCGGGGTCCAATCCGTGCAACCCACGAAGCAACTCGGCGCGCGCCGGATCGATCGTTTGGAGCCAGGCATAGGGCAGAGGAATCAACTGTATTGCGACCGCGACTGGTACCAGGATCAGCGCCGTGAGCAGTGCGGGATGCGGAAGGGGCGCGAAGCCATTGAATGGTCCAGGCAGCCACAACGCCAGCGACAATGCGCACAGCGCCAGCATGGAGTATCCCCATTCGGGCGACGTGACGCCGCCATTTTCAAAACACGTGTATCCGACAGTAAGCGTTATGAGCGCGGGAAACAGCGATTTGCGCATGGCGGCCGAAGGAGGTAAAGCGAAAGCTTATACCCTCTTCATCCGGGCAACTGGTTATTGGGCCCGCCCTTCGTGTAGAACGAGGAGTAGTAATGGGCATAGCTTTCGTAGCCATACGAGCCGGCCGCCTTCGGATTCCAGTCGTTGAGCGCGGAACCGAGAATCTGCACGCCGTCTTCCACGAGGCGCTGCTTGATGGAAAGCACCGCATCGCGCGACGTCTGGCCCGCCCGGACCACCAGAAGCACGCCATCCGCCAGGGAGCCGACGATGCGCGCGTCGGCGAGATGAAGAATCGGGGGCGTATCGATAAGAACCAAATCGAACTGTTGCCTGGCATGCGCAATCAGATCGTTCATACGCACCGAGTGGAGGAGGCTGGCCGCACCCGATCCCGCTTTGCCGCTGGGCAGCACACTGATGCCCGGGAAATCCGTACTCATCGCGCTCAGCAGGAGATCCTTCGGCGTCAGCGGTTCACGGCGGCCGAGCAAATCGGCGAGCCCGGTTTCGTTAGGCACATTGAATATTTCGTGCAGCCGGGGGCGGCGCATGTCGGCGTCGATCACCAGCACGCTGCGATTGGTCTCGGCGAATCCCATAGCCAGATTCGAGACCACTGTGGTCTTGCCTTCGGAAGCCCCGGGGCTGCTTACCACGATCACCTGCACGGGGCGTTTGCGTCCGACATAAAGTATCGACGTCACGATAGCCCGGAACGCTTCCGCCGCGAGCGACTGGCTGCGTCGAAAAGCCATGATGGCGGGATCGCCGGTTTCCCTGCGCAACAGGCCGGCGAAGAGCCGTCCCCGGTTTTCCTCGACAGCTACCTTGTCAATCGACCAGGCGGGGACTACGCCCAGTTCCGGTACATCGAGGTAGAACGCGGTCTCTCCCGGAGCTTCAATGCGCCGGTTGATTCGTTCCTGTACGACTACCAGCCCTACGCCCCCGAACAGTCCCATAAACAGTCCCAGCATCACGCCCTTTCTGAGGTCGGGAGCAAATGGGCCGGAAGGCGCCTGCGCACGGTCGATCACCTGGATATTCGAAGCGCGTAACGCCGCGCCGATCCCGGCTTCTTTTACCTTTTGGAGGAGCGACTCATACAATTGGCGGTTGGTTTCTACCTCCCGCTTCAGAATGTTGTAGTGAGTAACCTTGGCGGCCTGCTCGGAGAGCACGCCGGCCTGCGACTGGTAGGCGGTCTGCAGCAGCTTTTCCCGCCGGTCGGCTTCCTTGTAGTCGTTGGTGATTCTATCTACGATCCGCTGGCGGGCTTTCTTCTGGTCCGCTTCCAGTTCGGTAATTTGTGCCTGGACCTTCTTGACCTGATAATGACCCGGGCCGAGCGTGGAAGATAAATCCGCCAGTTCCCGCCGCAAATCGAGCAACTTTGAATCGTAGACCCGCAGTGTGGTGTCGTCCACTACCTGGCCGAGAGCATCGGGACTGCCCGAAGTCGCCAGTTCGTAGCGAGCCTGTTTCGATACCCGGTCCCCCTGGGCTGCGCTCAACTCCGCCTGCACCTGGCTGAGTTTCTCCTGCGAGACGTTGGTCCTGTCTTTATCGCCGGCGAAAACCAAATTCATTGCCGTCGCGTAGGCCTGCAACTGGTCTTCGGATTTTTCGAGCGTTCCTTTAATTTCGTCGAGCTGGCGGCTGAGCCACTCGCCCGTATGCTTCGCGGCCTGCCAACGCGTCTCGATACTCTGTTCGATGTATTCCGTGGCAACGGTATTGGCAAACGCGGCAGCTAGTTTCGGGTCCTCGGAATCGCACTGGATCTCGATCACGCGGGACAACTTGCTCGACTTCACCTGTAAACTCGCCGCCGCCATCTCAATGGCCTGACGGCGTTCCGGAACAGGACTCGCCGGCAGATGCAGCGCCTGCCTCCAGCCCGCCAGGCGATCCACCGGAGGCTGGATTCGCAAATTGGGATCCGTGTCGAGTTTCAGAATCACGCGGTCGAGCAAAGTCCTGGTGCTCAGCACTTTGACTTCGGTAGCCAGATCGAAGTCGGGGAAACTCGACCCTGTGCTGGAACTGGGGCTCAGATCCCTCGAGTAACCGAGTTCTTCGTTCAGCGGCTGCACTTCAACCTGGGCAGTGGCTCGGTAGAGCGGGGTTTGCGGCAAAAACGATACGATTCCGAGAAGTCCGCAGACGAAGGTAACGAGGATAATCGTGCCCGCGCGCTTGCGTAATATTCGGATGTAATCCGCGATTCCCGGAATAGAATTATCGCCGGGGTTTTCAAGGCTGTTCAGCGAATCGTGGCGCGCCGAATATCCGTTATAGGCGGCCGCCGGGCGATCCGGACGTGAAACGATCAGGTCTGCGTTTTTGATGTCCCGGTTTTCCATCCCAATCGTTCTAAGCGGCTACGCCCGAATAAGTCAGTGATGTCACTGTTCGGTTTATTACCTATATGGTACTATCCAAAGTTACTCGGGACCAACCCACTTTCGTACCAGTACCAGACCCGCATTTACGAGATGGGGCTGATTGATACACCCGGGCGTGGTGCGATTCGCAAAGACCTTGCCGACAAGCTTCATCGCCGGAAAGTTGCCGCTGGTGTTCGCGTTCCTTTTGGAAGCTCTGATCGCATTCTCTCTGGTCCACACGCATCTCCTCTCTCCAGCCGTACCTCAGGTGGCCGGAAATCAGGGTTACCGGCAGCTCTGGCTGGGCAACGTCGACGGACCGGGCGGCGCTGTTCACCTTTTTGAACAGGCGCTTCAATCCGACCCCGCCTTTCCTTACCGCTGGTCGGACCTCGGCGAAGCGCTGCTGATGGCGCGCCAGCCAGACCGCGCCCGCTATAGTTTCCAGCGCGCAGTCGAACTGGCCCCGCACGATCCGCAAATCCGCCTGCGAGCCGCTAACTTCTATTTCAGGAACCAGGAAATCGAACCCGCTTTGCAAATGGATTCAACCGTGCTCCAGCAGCTGCCGGATTACGACCCGATGATCTTCAGCTCGTACGTCCGAATGGGGGGGGATATTCCGCGTGTGCTGGAGTTGGGGATCGGTTCCAATGCAAGGGCCGCGCGTGCGTTCTTCAATTTTTTGGCGCCGCAAAGCGATGCGAATACGTCAGGCGCGGTCTGGAACTGGATGGAAGAACGCGGTTTTGTAACCGTTCCCATGGCACTGGCGCGCACGTCCTGGCTGCTCGAAAAGAGCTTGCCCGCAGAGGCGACCGCTGTCTGGCTGCGCTATGCCACTCCTGCCGGCAGCCCTTATCGCAAGACTGACTGGATCTTCAACTCCGGCTTTGAGAATCAGTGGACGGGCGAAGGCTTCGATTGGCGTGTGGACCCCTGTACCGGCGTGGCGGTCGTGGCGGACGAGCGAATCGCACACAGTGGGCGCCGCTCGCTCAGAATCGAATTCCATGCGGCGGAGAATCTCGATTTTCACCACGTATCGCAAATGGTCTGGCTGAGCCCGGGCCGCTACCGTTTGAGGGCCTGGATGCGCACGCAGGATCTCTCGACCGACGAGGGCGTCGGTTTGAACATATTGGATGTGAATACGGCGGCTCTGACAGGAACCCATGACTGGACTGAACTCGCGAGCGAGTTCAGCGTGCGCGGGGCTCCCCAAATCGCGCGAGTACAGATCGTCCGGCGGCCTTCGGCGAGATTCGACAGCCGTCCGCAGGGTACGGTGTGGATTGACGACGTTGAACTAAAACGGCTACCGTAGAGACAATGAAGGCGACACGGATTACCGCGTGCATCCTGGCAGTGGTCATTTGCCGGATTGGCAGTGCGGAACAGTCGACGGTGCTCGGCACCATCGGGAGCACGAGTGCCGTAGTCATCGATGGAACTGGCATGTCGCCCACCGGTTCTTCCGCCTGGCCGGTAGTGGCCGGGGATGAAATCGCCACTCAGGCGCCAGCCTTGCTGACCACCGCCGATCATAATCTCGCGACTTTCGATGCGGAAAGCAGATTCAGATTGAATGCCGTTGCAACCTCTCCAGGGGCGGCCGAGAAGCAGCCTTATATCTTCGTGCGCCAGGGCGGCCTTGCTTTCGATGCCAGATCGAGCCGCCTGCTCATCTGCATCGGCAACCGCTTGTTCGTTCCCGAGACTTTGGCGAAGGGCACACTGCGGCTGGACAAAAACGGGTCTGTTTTGCAGCACATCGACAGCGGCGTTTTCGCCGAGCAGGGAGCGCGTAGCTGCAACGAAGACGGTCCCGGTACGTTTCTAACTGGAACTCCGGGCCCTGCGGGAGGCAATGCGGGAGCCGCCGGGGGTAATGCGGGCGCAGTCCCGGCTGGGGGAGTCACGGTTACTAACACGCGCGCCACTGTTGCCGCTGTGGCTGCTACGTTGGTCGGCATTGGCGTCGCCGTTGCTACTGGCGCTTTCAGCTCCGCCTCTTCATGCGCGACAACCGGCTGTAACGCCAATCCGCCCCCCGTCAGCACCATCCAGCCCTGATCCAAAATTTTTCCTCTTTTTCCGGCGCTGAACTGCCGATAGTTTCAGCGTATGCATTTCGCACGGCGACGGCTTCCTGGATGGTTCATTTTAACGAAGTTAGCTTCACTATGGTTAATCCTGATCATGTCCACTGCAGGCGGGCTGGCGTTGGGCCAGGGCGCGGGTTCTGGCACGGCCGTGGTAGTGCTGCGTTCGCCCGATGTGCTGCTCGCCGCAGTAGACAGTAACGAAAATTATCTGCTTTATCGCGACGGTGTCCCCAGGCTCGACCGGCGCACTGTCTGCAAAGTAGCGCAGGCTGGCCCTTACTACGCGATCGTGGCCGGCATTGCCAACGGAACCAACGGCTTCGATGCGCTGCGGGAGACGGAGAAAGCGTGGCGGTCGGGCGCTACGCTCGACGCCCTGGCGGCCGGAATCAGTGTGGCCATTCCGCCGCAGCTCACTCCGCTCATGCAGTCGCTTTATGAGGCAGACCACGCGGCGTTCGTCCGTCAATACAGAGGACAAACGGCGCTCCAGCTATTGCTGCTGGGCGCGGAAAACGGTATCCCGCAGATGCGCATTGTAGAGTTTACGGAAGCGGGCGCATCCGGTTCCGTTCTTCTGTCGGCAAAAACCAGTGCGTGCCGGGGAGACTGTGCCCCAGGGCGCACCGCCTGGTTTCTTGGCACACACGATCGCATCGACCAGTTCGTGAGAGGCCATGCCGCCGCCATCCGCCATCCGGATGAGCGAAGTCTCGACAAGCTCATAACTCTTGAGTATCAGGACAGGCCCGACCTGGTTGGCGGGCCTATCTCGATGCTGAAGGTGACGCGAACGGGAGGCACGATGATACGAGACGGCGCCTGCTCGCTCAGCGAGGCCGCGCAATGAACCCAGTTACCACGTGGCTGACGGCCTGTGTTCTTGCCACTGTCATGGCCATTGCGCTGCCAGCGCGCGACAGCATGAACCTCCACCGCATTAATCTGGCTCGACTGCTGCCCAGCCTCGATGAAAAGATCGCGACTCTCAACAATCTGGTACTTCAGGAACAGATCTCACGCTTCTCGCAGATCGGTAACCGGATCTCGCAGGTGGACAGCTTCGAAGCCCTGGTCGACATAGCCGACGGAACCGAGCGGTATACCGACGTCCGGCGCAACGACAAGAATAACGATAAGAATTATTCGCGAGTCGATCAAATCGACGGCGTCTGGTCTTACGGTGAGACCGTCACCATGTTGCGCACCACGCGCGATGCATTGAACGATCGGATTCTGCAGTCGGGGGCGACGGAATTTAGTGGAGATCCCGAGTTCGAGGTTGGCTATCGCTACGCCGCCGGCAACCACCGCTGGTTCCTCACTGTCGGCCCGAAAATATACTGGCTGGATTTCGAGGCTTCGGTGCGCTTCGCCGCGCAGACCGGCGACCTCCGGCGCATTGCCTGGACCTCGTCTCCACTGCCTCCCGAGACGGGCGTAGGCCGGGTCACCTGGACCGTCGATTTTCAGTCCGTGGAAATTGCCGGCCGCCTTTGCACAGTGCCGGAGACTGCCGTCTATCGAATCGCCCGCAACGGCAGCGGCCATCGCGCCGACTGGAATGTCACGAAGTTTTCAGGGCGCGGCCGCTATGGCTCTGAAACCAGCGTCCGTTTCGAACCCTGACAAACCGCACGTTTTATACGCGTCTTATAATCGTTGAATGGGAATGGTTCGAATTGCCCTGCTCTCCTGCCTCACCGCCAGCCTCTTCGCAGCGAATTGGAACTCCAAAGCCGCAGCCTACCTCGATGGCCGCATGAACTGGTGGATGAACTGGCCCACCGCCGCGCGCGACCATGACACCTTCTGCGTCTCCTGCCACACTGTGGCGCCTTACGGCCTCAGCCGGCCGGCAATGCGATCGGCGCTTAGTGAACAAACCCCCTCGGAGACGGAGCGCAAGCTGCTTGCCAACGTGACCAAACGCGTTCGCATGTGGCGCGAGGTTGAGCCATACTATGCGGACGGCCCGCAAGCCACCGGCAAAACCGCCGAATCGCGCGGCACCGAATCCATCCTCAACGCTCTGATCCTCACCAACTACGACGCGCCCGATGCAAAATCGGCCCTCGACAATATGTGGTCCATGCAGCTGAAAACCGGAAGTGAGGCGGGGGCCTGGCCCTGGCTGCAGTTTCACAACGCGCCCTGGGAGGGCGATTCCCAGTATTACGGAGTCACGCTGGCGGCCATCGCCGCATCCCGGGTACCGCCCGCCAACGAACGCGGATGGAGCCTGCTGCGCGCATACCTCGTACGCGAGCGCGACAAACAAATCCTGATCGACCGCATAATTCTGCTGTGGGCGTCGACGAAAGTTACCGGTCTCCTGACGCCCGCTCAAAGGCGATCGATCATTGACGAAACTCTCCTGAAGCAGCACGCAGACGGCGGTTTCAGCCTGGCGGATTTTGTGGGATCGTGGAAACGCAAAGACGGCACCGCGCTTGAGAAGAGGAGCGACGGCTATGCCACCGCCGTGGTGACTTTGGTCCTGCGCGAAGCGGGATTCGCCAACCGACGGTCGCGCGACTGGCTGCTGGCCAATCAGAACCAGACCGAAGGAAGCTGGCCTGCCTGGTCGCTCAATAAGCAACGAGACCCCGCTTCCGATGCCGGCCGGTTCATGAGCGATGCCGCCACAGCCTACGCCGTCCTCGCTCTAAACCCATCGCGCTGACTGCCAGCGGTCGATGGGCTGCCATTCTCGCGGCCCCCCGCCCGCCACGCCCTGCGCATCGGTTAAATTGACATATAGAGCAAACATCCGTGAAAATATCCAGTCTCGTCATCCTTCTCCTCCCCCTGGCGTTCGCCGCTTCCCTCGCCGCGCAGAACCTGCAGGATTTCGAGAAGCGCGTCACCGAGTTCACCCTCGCCAATGGGCTCCATTTCATCGTGCTCGAGCGGCATGAGGCGCCGGTGGTGTCCTTCCACACTTACGTCAATGCCGGCTCAGTCGACGACCCCAAAGGCAGAACCGGTCTCGCGCACATGTTTGAACACATGGCGTTCAAGGGTACCGATACTATCGGAACTTCCGATCCGGCGGGCGAAAAGAAAGCGCTGGCCGAGATTGAGCGCATCTACGATCAGGTGGATGCCGAGCGCAACAAACTCGCCAAGGCGGATCCGGAGAAAATCAAGACTCTCCAGGCGCAACTCGACGCCGCCATTGAGAAGGCCGACGGCTACGTGATTCCCAACCTCTACCCCCAGATTATCGAGGAAAACGGCGGCGTGGGCATGAACGCCAACACGGGCGAGGATTCCACCAACTACTTCTATAATTTCCCCGCCAATCGCGTCGAGCTCTGGTTCTATCTCGAATCCGCACGCTTCCTGCATCCTGTGTTCCGCGAATTTTACAAGGAGCGCAGCGTGGTCCGCGAAGAGCGCCGCATGCGTACCGAATCCGATCCCCAGGGCAAGCTCTTCGAACAGCTGATCGCCACGGCTATTGAGGCGCATCCTTACCGCGTGCCCACCGTCGGCTGGGCCAGCGACATCGAGAACCTGCGGGTGGAAGACGCCCGTCAATTTTTCGATAAATATTACGTTCCCGCCAATATGACGATGTCGGTAGTGGGCGACGTCGATCCCAAACGAATCCGCAGCCTGGCCGAAGAATATTTCTCGAGGCTGCCGAAGAAGCCACTGCCCGAACCCATCAACACGGTGGAACCGGTTCAGGAAGGTCCCAAACATGTGGAGATCGAATCCCCGGCGCAGCCTATGGAGTTTATCGTTTACCACCGGCCGGATCAGTACGACAAGGACGATCCGGTCTTCGACGTGATCTCCAGCGTCCTCTCCAGCGGCCGCACCGGCATAATTTATCGGGACATGGTTCGCGATAAAAGGCTGGCCCTCGCGGCGGGCACTGAAGATACCCTTCCCGGCGGCAAATACCCCAATCTGTTTTTCTTCTACCTGATACCTGGCCGCGGACACACGGCCGAGGAAAACGAAAAGGAACTCGACACGATTCTCGATAATTTCGAAAAGCAGAAGGTTGACGACGCCACCCTCGCGCGCGTGAAGGTCAAGACCCGGGCCAGTCTGATTCGCCAACTGGACAGCAACGAAGGCCTTGCTCAGTTGCTGGCCACCTACTACGCCAATTACGGCGATTGGAGAAAATTGTTCACTTCCATTGACGATATCGACAAGGTCACGGCGGACGACGTGCAGAGAGTCGCCAAACAATACTTCACTCCGCAAAACCGGACCATTGGCTTGATTTATGCGGGAGGTGCCAAGTGAACCGCCTTCCCATTCTTCTTCTCGTCACTCTTCCCCTGGCTGCTCAACAAGCAGCTCCGCCCGCCTCGTGGAAGGCGCTGAAATTTCCCGCTTTGAAGGAAATTCAGATCCCGAAGATCGAAGAAACCACTCTTCCCAACGGGATGAAGATCTATTTGCTGGAAAACCACGAACTGCCCCTGGTCCGCGGGACCGCATTGATCCGCACCGGCAATCTTTTCGATCCCGCCGATAAGGTGGGGCTAGCCTCCATCACGGGTGAAGTGATCCGCAGCGGAGGTACCGCTTCGAAAACCGGCGATCAGCTCGACGAGCAGCTGGAAAACATCGCCGCATCCGTGGAGAGTTCCATCGAAGAAAGCTACGGCCGCGTCGCCTTCTCCACACTCAAGGAACGCACCGACGAAGTGCTCGGCGTATTCCACGACGTGATCACCGCGCCCGCCTTCCGCCAGGACAAGATCGATCTTTCGAAATCGCAGATTGCCAGCGGCATCCAGCGCCGCAACGACGACGCCCACGGCATCGCGCAGCGCGAGTTCACCGATCTGGTCTACGGGAAAAACACGCCCTACGGATGGCAGATAGAATACGCCACCCTCGATAACATCAAGCGCGACGACATCGTAAATTTCTACAAGCGCTATTACTTCCCCGGCAACATCATCCTCGCGGTGCAGGGCGATTTCTCCGCCGCGGAGATGAAGGCGAAACTCGAGGCCTTGTTTGGCACCTGGAATTATCAGCAGCCGCCCGTGCCGCCCTTTCCGAAGGTCGATAGTCAACCGAAGCCCGGCATCTATGTGGCCACCAAGACCGACGTTACGCAAAGCAACTTCGCGATGGGGCAGCTGGGCGGTGAACAGAGCGATAAGGATTATCCGGCGCTTGACGTGATGGGCGACATTCTTGGCGGAAGCTTCGAGAGCCGCCTGTTTGTGAAAGTACGCACCAAACTTGGCTACGCGTACGAGATCCGCGCGGGTTGGGACGCCGATTTCGATCATCCCGGGCTATTTCAAATCTCTGGCAGCACCAAATCCCCCAGCACCGCCGCGACATTGAAGGCTGTCGAGGAAGAGGTCCGGCGCATCCGCACCGAGCCGGTCACCGCGGCCGAACTCGAGACCGCGAAGCAGACCGTCCTCAATGGCTTCATCTTCAATTTCGATACCCGCGCCAAGACTCTGAATCGTCTGCTCACTTACCGGTACTACGGGTATCCGGACGATTTCATTTTTCAATACCAGAAAGCCGTCGCCAATGTAACGACGGCGGACATTCTGCGCGTGGCGAAGCAATATATCGACCCGGATAAATTCGTGATCGTGGCTGCCGGCAATCCGAAGGATTTCGGCACCCCTCTCTCGTCCCTCGGTCTGCCTGTCAGCGACATCGACCTGACGATTCCGGAACCTAAAAAGCCTGCGGCCGCAGCTGTATCTCCCGCAACCATCGCGCAGGGCCGAGCGCTGTTAGCGAAGGCGCGCGACGCCATGGGAGGCGCGGAGAAGATCGCCGCCGTGAAAGATATTACGCAGAGCGGCGCAGTGCAAACCCCCAACGGTCTGAAGGTTACGCAGACCGAACAATGGATCGCGCCCCGCTACTTCCGCCAGGACGATGTGCTGCCGTTCGGTAAGATCGCCACTTATTCCGATGGCACTATGGGCTGGGAGGTCACTCCGCAAGGGGCCGGCCCATTGCCGCCCGCCGAGGCGCAGCAGATCGGTTTCGAAAGCTTCCGCATGTGGTTTCCACTGATGTTAAGCGAACGCGATCCCGACCGTGTGGTGTCGGCCGAGGGGGACGGGAAAATCCGCATTTCCGACAAGAGCGGCCACGACGTTCTGCTTACCCTCGACGCCAAAACCGGCCTGCCCGCCAGCGAGACTTACAGCCGCCCCGGAGACCCGCAGGGCCCGCTTGAAGAGGTCTACTCGGATTGGCGCGAGACCAATGGCGTGAAGCTTCCGTGGAAGGTCGCCATGATGCAGGCGGGGCACCCTGTAGCCGAAATAACCGTTACGGACGTCAAATTCAATCAGGGGCTGACGCCCGAACAAATCTCAAAGAAGCCATGACGCCCAGTGGCATATCCAGAAGATCTTTCGTCGGCCTTGCCGCCGGTGTCGCGTTGCGCGCCCAAACCTCGCAGGAGAAAGGACGCGAGATCGTCGACAAAACCATCTACGCGCTTGGCGGGGACGGCTTCCGCTTTCTGCAAACCCGCATGGAACAGGGCCGGGCTTATTCCTTCTATCGCGAGCAAATCTCGGGGCTCTCCTTCGCGCATTTCTACACCAAATACACGCCCGAAGGCGAGTTGCAGCGGCAAACGTTCGGCAAGAAGCAGGACGATGTGGTGCTCCTCAGCCCGACAGCGGGATGGGAAATTACCTACAAAGGGGCCAAAGCGTTAACGGACGAGCGCGTCAAGCAGTTCCGCGAGACCATGCTGCTCGATGTTTTTTACATTCTGCGAGCGCGCATCAACGAGCCTGGCATGACCTTCGAATCGAGGGGCATCGATGTGGTGGAAAATCAGCCGGTGGAAGTGGTGGATGTGTTCGATGCCGATAACCGCAATGTCACGCTCTACATTCACAGCAGCACGTGGCTGCCGGTGAAGCAGCGCTTTCAGCGGTGGGATCCGGTGATAAAAGATCGCCGCGAAGAGGTCACCCGTTACACCAAATATCGCGATGCCGGCAACGGTGTCATGTGGCCTCACGATACGCAGCGCGAACGCGATGGCGAGAAAATTTACGAGATGTACTCGGAGAAGGTGGTTGTGGGACAGGATCTGAGCGACGATATGTTCCGGCTGCCCGCCGGAGTCACGATCCTGAAGAAATGACAGGGCGCCGATGGGATGGTTGGCTACCAGTCCGCGCTGATCGAGAATTTCTGAAACTCCTCGGCCGCTTCGGATCCCTTGTGTGCGGCCAGATATGCCAGGCCGCGCACATAAAGCGGATAGAGTTCGCCATAGGTACCCGAAAACCAGCTAAACGGTACGCCCAACTGATAGGGAACCGAAACCTGCAGCAACTCGATGGCACGGGAGGGCTCGCCGCGGTTCACGGCCAGAAGCGCTCGCGCCACCGGCAGGTAACTGGATGGACCGAGGTATCTGGCGCATTTACAACTGGGCAGAGCGTTAGTCCTGGCGAGAGACAAGGCCAAGGCAAAAGCTGCGTACCGGGATTCCCTGACACTCTGGGTAGACGCCGATCTCGATATTCCGATCCTCAGGCACGCACGGGCGGAGTTCGCCGGGTTTTAAAACGCATTCGTCGGAGATCGGGGGACAATCGTGCTCCACCGGGATGAACGGATCCCATAGGGACCATATTTCCTGCTGGTGGTTTTCGTTTTGTGTCATTGTCGTGGCTCTTTCAATACTTGCGATAAAACATGGCTGAGGCCCGCGCCGGCAACGCGAGGTGGCGCAGGCTTCAACCCGTGAAGACAATCTCAATCAGCGCAGGGCTAAGATGACGGTCTCTTCCGGCGCCTTTTGACCCGCGGCCAGTTTGCGCTCGGTGGGTGTAACCGGGGCCTGGCGGCCGCAACTGTCCTTGGCGCTCCAGATCTGCGACAGCACATAGTTGTTTCCATAGCGATGGAAGACGAGTTTGGAGGCGGTCTGCACGCCTGCGCATTCCACTATGGGAGCGAGCATCAACGCGCCGGCCTTTCCATCCCGCGATTGCAAAGAGATCAGTCCTGGCTTGCTCTGACTTACCTCGTAGCGGCCAGCGGCAAGAGTTGCGCTGCCCGCGGCGAAGTTGAAGGGGATGGTGAACCGCAACGTCGCGGAACTCTGCGCGTGCGCGGCGGCGGCGACTAATACAGCCATAATCGAAGTTCGAAGTACATGCGTTTTCATAGGACCTCCTTAATGTCCGTACCGGGGATTCCGGTGGCTTTCATCCTGGTAAGCGAGGGCCGTGCGGAAAAACTATAAGGTTCCGTAAAAAAACAGGTGTTGAATCGCTGCTAGAATGGAGCGCACATGGCGCCGACCCCAGACCGGTGGCAGCAGATCGAAGCTCTCTATCACGCCGCTCTGGAACGCGGGCGCGGCGTGCTGGACGGCGTCGATCCCGAATTGAGGCGCGAAGTGGAATCGCTGCTCAACGTAGCGCCCACGGGACTGGGGTTACTCGATCAGCCAGCGGGTGCATTACTGGCACAGGTCGCGACGATTGAGTTGAAGTCTGGAGCCCGCCTGGGTCCTTATCAGATCGAAGCATTGGTCGGCGAGGGCGGTATGGGCAAAGTCTACCGGGCGCGCGATACGCGTCTGGGGCGCAGCGTCGCCATCAAAACTTCCAATGCGCGGTTCAGTGAGCGCTTCGAACGCGAGGCACGGGCGGTGGCGGCACTGAATCACCCGCACATATGCCACCTGTACGATGTCGGACCGGATTATCTGGTGATGGAATACATCGAGGGAACGCCCCTCAAGGGTCCGTACCCTCTCGATGACACGTTGCAATATGCAGAGCAGATTTGCAGCGCCCTCGACGCAGCGCATCAAAAAGGGATCGTTCACCGCGACCTGAAGCCGGGCAATATCCTGCTTACTACGCATGGGATCAAGCTGCTGGATTTCGGGATCGCACAGATGGAGCCCGGCCCGGAAGACCCGACTTATATGCCTACGGCGGGGGTGATCGGCACGCCGGCTTATATGGCGCCGGAACAGTTGCAGGGAAAGCGCGCCGATGCGCGTTCCGACATTTACTCTTTCGGCTGCGTACTTCATGAGATGCTGACGGGCAAGCGCACCGGGCGTCTGGCGGCGGTCGGTCCGGGCGCAGGCGGGTCGCCGGAGCTGGATCGAATACTGGGCAAGTGCATTGAGGAAGACCCCGATCTGCGCTATCAGCACGCCGCCGACATCCGTACCGATCTGCTGCTCCTGAAGCGGGAAACGCATTCGGTGCGGGCCACAACCACCACCGGCGTTGCAAGACGCTGGAAAGTGGTGGCGCCCACCGGGGCTGTAGTGGCATCCCTCGTTGCAGGTTACTTCTATCTTCACCGGGCGCTTCACGGCAATCCAAGGCTTACGGACAAGGACATGATCGTGCTCGCCGATTTCACCAATACGACGCGCGACCCCGTGTTTGACGGTACGCTTCGCCAGGGTTTGGCAGTCCAGCTGGAACAGTCGCCATTCCTCAGCATGGTCTCCGAACAACGTATCCAGAAGGCGCTGAGTCTGATGAGCCGGCCCAGGGACACGCAACTCACTGCGGAGATCGCTGACGAAGTCTGTGCGCGAACCGGAGGCGCCGCCGTCCTGAACGGCTCGATTGCCGGCCTCGGGAGCCAGTACGTATTGGGATTACGCGCAAAGAACTGCCTTACGGGGGACATCTTCGCGGAAGAGCAGGTGCAAGTGGCGAGAAAAGAAGACGTCCTGAAGGCCCTGAGCCAGATGGCCAGTAAATTCAGGACCCGGGTCGGCGAATCGCTCGCCATGGTGGCGCAACACGATACTCCGCTCGCCGAGGCCACCACGGCGTCGCTTGAAGCCTTGAAAGCCTATAGCGAAGCATTAAAGGTTCAATTCTCCAGCGGTGGCGCTGCCGCTCTGCCTTTTTTCCGGCGCGCCACCGAGATTGACGCCCAATTCGCCATGGCGCATGCGAATCTGGGCGTCGCCTACGGCAGTATTGGAGAGTCCGATCTCTCTGTGCAGAGCACCACCAGGGCTTATCGGTTGCGGGATCGAACCAGCGATTGGGAGAAGTTCTTCATCGGCGCTTCCTACGCCCGCCGAGTAACGGGAAACCTGGAAAACGCACAGCAAACCTGTGAATTGTGGGCGCACGCCTATCCCCGGGAGGCGCTGCCGCACGACTATCTGGAGACGATTTACCAGGTCACGGGGCAATACGACATGGGGGTCGAAGAAGGCCGGAAAGCGATTGGTTTCGATCCGGATTTCGCCTTCGGGTATGCCCTGCTGGCCGGGCACTACAGAAGCCTTGACCGCTTGAGCGACGCCGAGAGCGTCCTCCGGATGGCCTCCGAGCGCAAGCTGGAAATCCCCGACTTTTTGGTGGAACGATACGATATTGCCTTCTTGAAAGGCGACCCGACGGCAATGGAGCGGGAAGTGGCGCTGGCGCATGGAAAATCGGCGGCGGAAAACAGGATCTCCGAGCGCGAAGCCTCAGTTCTGGCATATTCCGGTCACCTGGAGCAGGCCAGGAGAAAGTTACAACTTGCCGTGAAACTGGCTCAGCAGGCAGGCCATCGTCAAAGGGCGGCGGTGTTAGAGACCGCGCCGGCGTTGTGGGAAGCCCTCTTCGGAAACGGTTCCGCGGCAGCACTCAGGGCGAGGGAGATCCTCAAGCTTTCAAGGGATCGCGACGTCGAGTATGGCGCGGCCTTTGCTCTTGCAATCTCCGGGGATATTGCGGGGGCGCAGGCACTCGCCGCCGATCTGGGAAAACGCTTTCCGGAGGATACCGCGGTCCGATTCAATTACCTGCCGACAGTGGGCGCACTTCTCGCACTGAAGCGGGGCGAGCCTTTGAAGGCTATCGAACTGCTGCAAATTGCGGCCCCCTATGAGTTGGGTGAGCCCGCTGTCTTTGGCGGCGCTCTTTACCCGGTCTACGTGCGTGCCGAGTCTTATCTGGCCGCACATCGGGGCCCGGAAGCCGCCGCGGAATTTCAGAAGATTCTCGATCGCCCCGGGATTGTCGGCGGCGATCCGATCGGCGCACTGGCGCATTTACAACTGGGCCGTGCGTTAGTCCTGTCGGGAGACAAGGCCAAGGCAAAAGCTGCGTACCTGGATTTCCTGACACTCTGGGTAGATGCCGATCTCGATATTCCGATCCTCCGGCAGGCCAAGACTGAATATTCCAGGCTACAGTGAATCCAGGAGCCAGACTCTCGCGAACCTGTCTCCGGGCAGGTTTACTCAGCGCAGAGCTAAGACGACGGTCTCGTCCGGCGCCTTTTGACCCGCGGCCAGTCTGCGCTCGGTGGTTGTAACCGGGGCCTGGCGGCCGCAACCGTCCTTTTCGCTCCAGATCTGCGACAGCACGTAGGCGCTCCCATAGCGATGGAAGACCAGTTTGGAAGCGGTCTGGACGCCGGCGCATTCCACTATGGGAGCGAGTATCAACGCGCCTGCCTTTCCTTCCCGCGATTGCAAAGAGATCAGTCCTGGCTTGCTCTGACTTACCTCGTAGCGGCCGGCGGCGAGAGTTGCGCTGCCCGCGGCGAAGTTGAAGGGGATGGTGAACCGCAACGTCGCGGAACTCTGCGCGTGCGCGGCGGCGGCGACTAATACAGCCATGAGCGAAGTTCGAAGTACATGTGTTTTCATAGGACCTCCTAATGTCCGTACCGGGGATTCCGGTGGCTTTCATCCTGGTAAGCGAGGCCCGTGCGGAAAAACTATAAGGTTCCGAAAGAAAATCCGTGTGCGCTGTTAGAATGGAGCGCACATGGCGCCGACGCCAGACCGGTGGCAGCAGATCGAAGCTCTCTATCACGACGCGCTGGAACGCGGACGCGGCGTGCTGGACGGCGCCGATCCCGAATTGAGGCGCGAAGTCGAGTCCTTGTTGGCCGAAGCGCCCACGGGACTGGGGTTACTCGACCAGCCAGCAGCTGCATTGCTGGCCCAGGCCGCGACGATTGAGCTGAATACAGGCACCCGCCTGGGCCCTTATCAGGTCGAAGCATTGATCGGCGAGGGCGGTATGGGCAAAGTCTACCGGGCGCGCGATACGCGTCTGGGGCGCAGCGTCGCCATCAAAACTTCCAATGCGCGGTTCAGTGAGCGCTTCGAACGCGAGGCACGGGCGGTGGCGGCACTGAATCACCCGCACATATGCCACCTGTACGATGTCGGACCGGATTATCTGGTGATGGAATTCATCGAGGGGACGCCGCTGAAGGGTCCGTTTCCTCTCGATGAGACGTTGCAATATGCAGAGCAGATTTGCAGCGCCCTCGACGCTGCGCATCAAAAAGGGATCATTCACCGCGACCTGAAGCCGGGCAATATCCTGCTTACTACGCATGGGGTCAAGCTGCTGGATTTCGGGATCGCACAGATGGAGCCGGGTCCGGAAGACCCGACGTTCATGACGATGGCGGGCGGCGTGATGGGCACGCCGGCCTACATGGCGCCGGAACAATGGCAGGGAAAACGGGCCGACGCGCGATCGGATATTTACTCGTTCGGCTGTGTCCTGTACGAGATGCTGACGGGCAAGCGCGCCGGGCGTCTGGCGGCCGCGGTCACTCCGGGCGCAGGCGGGTCGCCGGAGCTGGATCGAATACTGGGCAAGTGCATTGAGGAAGACCCCGATCTGCGCTATCAGCACGCGGCGGAGATTCGGGCCGATCTGCTGCGCCTGAAGCGGGACACCGGCCTGAATGCGCGGGGCACCGGAAGCGTGGAGGCGCCTGCCGCTCCCCGCGTTCGCCCGCGGATACTGTATGCAGCCGTGGTGTTGGCGGCGCTTGCAGCGGGAGCGGCACTGGTATGGCGTTTCGTGGCTCCGCGCCGGCCGGTGACCTCCTCGAGCGAGTACATCCAACTGACTAACTTCACCGACTCGGCTACCGCTCCCGCTCTGTCGCCGGACGGACGCATGTTGGCCTTCTTCCGCGGCGGCGAGTATTTCCTGGGCTCCGGGCAGATTTACGTAAAGCTGCTGCCGGATGGGGAATCGAAGCAACTGACTTTCGATTCGAGCCTCAAGTACGACCCCGTATTCACGCCCGATGCCTCCCGCATCGCGTACACAGGCCGGTTCCCCAACAAGGAGCGTACCTGGAATACATGGACCGTGCCTGTGCTGGGAGGGGAGCCGACGCGACTGATGGTAAACGCGGCGGGCCTTAGCTGGATCGGGCCCGACCGTGTCCTGTTTTCAGAGATCATGGCCGGAACCGCCCTGCACATGGGCATCGTGACGGCCAAAGAGAACCGGGCCGAGGAGCGCTCCATTTACTTCCCGGCACATGAGCGCGCTATGGCGCACTACTCCTGGCTGTCGCCGGACCGGAGTTGGGTACTGATCGTAGAGATGAACAGCGCCACGGAGTGGCAACGCTGCCGGGTGGTCCCGATGGGGGGAAACTCGGCGGGTGTTCCGGTGGGGCCACAGGGAGCCTGCACGGCCGCCGCCTGGTCGCCGGATGGGCGATGGATATACCTAAACGTGGAGGTGGATGGCAGCAAGCACCTCTGGCGGCAGGGTTGGCGCGAGGGCGCTGCGGAGGGAAATCCGGAGCAGATCACCTTCGGCCCCACCGAAGAGGAGGGCGTCGCAGTGGCGCCGGACGGGAAGTCGCTGATCGCCTCGGTGGGCGTGCGGCGGAGCTCTGTCTGGATGCACGACACTGCGGGCAATCATGCGGTTCCGCTCGAAGGGTCGGCGGAGGCGCCTTGGCTTTCGCCGGACGGCAGACGGCTTTACTACCTGCTGCGCAAGAGTACCTCGTCCGAGGTGACCGAACTGTGGCGCCGGGATCTGCTGTCGGGTAAGTCCGATCCCGTGCTCACGGGCCAGCACATTGTGGACTACGGCGTTTCGCGGGACGAGGCGAGAGTGGCGTTCACGGTCCTCATGGGAGGTGAATCGCAGATCTTCCTCGCGGCCGCCGATCGAAGTTCGCCTCCGCGCCTGGTGGTGCGAGGGGGAGACATGGTGAGTCTGGGAGCGAGGGAACTGACTTTCCGGCAGTTGGGCGACAGGGCGAACTACCTGGCGCGAGTTCAGGAGGACGGGAGCGGGCTGAACCGCATTCTGGAGGCCAGGGTGGCGGAGGCAGGTAACGTCTCCCCGGACGGAGAATGGGCGATCGCCAGCGGGCTGATCGGATCCGCGATTGGCACCTTTGCCGTGTCAGTGCGGGACCATACGCAACGGAGGATCTGCGCGGGGCCGTGCATTGTGCAGTGGTCCGCCGACGGAAAGTACATGTATGTCAGCCTCACCAGCCGGCTTTCGGCAGCGGAATCAAACGCGCGCACATACATCGTTCCGATCCCGCACGGCGTAGGGCTTTTCGATTGGCCGGAGTCCGGCATGGATGGCGCAGGCGATAAGCAGTTCGCCGGCATCCAATCGATTCCCCAGGCCGACATCGCGCCCGGGCCGGATCCTCAAACGTACGCTTTTGCGAGCGCGGTATTTCAGGGGAATCTGTTCCGCATCCCACTGCATTGAATCGACAGGCGGCAGCGCCTGTCGCACATTATTTCAGCAGGAGAATGCGATTATTCTCGCTGTCGGCGATGTAGACCGCGCCCTTCGGGTCTACGAACACTCCATGCGGGCGGGCGAGGCGGGGGCCATCGCCTCGCTGTCCATCACCGGCTACTGTGGTGATGCTCCCGTTCGCATCCACGCGGCGGATGGCGTGGTTCTCGGTGTCGGCTATGTAGAGACTTCCGTCGGGGGCGAGGGCGATGCCTTTGGGCCCGGAGAGGCGGGCGTCCTTCGCCGCGCCGCCGTCGCCCGAATACCCTTTCTCTCCGGTGCCGGCGAAGCGATAGAGTTTTCCTCCTTTGGGACCCACGGCGTCCAGGCGATAGATAGCGTTGCCTTCGCGCAGCGCCAGGTAGTGGCTGCCGGAGTTGCCGATGGCCAGCGCACGGGGTCCGGCGAGTGGCGTGCCGGCGATGAGCGCGCCGTCGGGAGCCGTACCGGACTGGCCTGTTCCTGCCCAGGTGTCAATGATCCCTTTGCTCAGATCCAGGATGCGGATCCGAAAGTTCAGAATGTCGCAGATCAACATGTTGCCGTTGGGCCCAAACGCGATGCTGTGGGGCTGACGGAACTGCGCGTGATCGGCCGGTCCTCCGTCTCCGGCGTAGCCTTCTTTCCCGGTGCCCGCGACGGTCGTGATGATGTGCGTCTGGTGATCGACTTTGCGGATCACGTGCTGCGGACGGTCGCAGAAGAACAGGTCGCCCGCTTTGTTGAAGGCGATCTCGTAGGGTTCGTCAGTCAACGCGGCAGTGGCCAGGCCGCCGTCTCCCGCGTAGCCCTTTTGGCCCGTTCCCACGAAGGTTGAGACCTGGTGAGTCTTGAGATCGAGGCGGCTGATGCGATGGTTGCCGATTTCGCAGAAGTAGAGCGCGCCGTCGGGACCGATGCCGAGGCCGTAGGGTTGGTCCATCTGTCCGGCAGACGCACCCGCGATTACGGTGAAGTTCTGCGCGCCGAGCGTGGAAGACAGAACCACCAGCGCGAGGACGAGCACTCTCATTAACTGAAGATCTCTTTTACTACTTCGCCTGCCAGCACGGTGGGCCGTTCGTTGCGGCCGTTATGCGGATACGTGGTCTTCATGTGGTCGAGGCCGAGCATCCAGAGGATGGTCGCGTGGATATCGTGGACATGCACAGGTCGTTCCTGCGCACGCATGCCGATCTCATCGGTGGCCCCGACGTACTGGCCCGGCTTGGCGCCACCGCCGGCCATGAACATGGTGAAGCCCCACGGATTGTGATCGCGGCCGTCGCTCAATTCGTTGAACGGTGTGCGGCCGAATTCTCCGCCCCAAACCACCAGCGTTTCATTGAGCAGCCCGCGCTGCTTCAGATCGGTGAGCAGGCCGGCGATGGGCCGATCAGACGCCTTGCACCACTTCCCGTGGTTGGCTTCGAGGTGCGTGTGGGCATCCCAGCCGCTGCCGGAACCACAGTAGAGTTCGACGAAGCGGACGCCACGCTCCACCAGACGCCGCGCCATTAAACAATTGCCGCCGTAGACCGCGGTTGCCGGGTCGTCGAGCCCGTACAGCTTCTTTGTCGCTTCCGATTCTTTCGACAAATCCACGGCTTCCGAAGCGGCGGACTGCATCTGATACGCCATCTCATACGAACGGATGCGGGCGTCCAGATCGGCATCTTCCGATTTATCGCGGGACCAGAGTTGGTTGAGAGAGCGCAGCAGACCGAGCTGATTACGCTCCTGCTCGTCGGAAATAGTCTCGGGCGGTTTCAGATCGAGGATGGGGGCGTTGCCGCGGCGGAACTGCGTGCCCTGATAGACGGCGGGCAGGAAGCCGGAACTCCAGTTATTGGTGCCGCCGAGGGGGTCCTTATCGTCCGTCATGACCACGAACGACGGCAGATTGCGGTTGGCGGTGCCGAGCCCATAGGTGGTCCACGCGCCCATGGAAGGGCGGCCCGCGAGGATAGATCCGGTGTTCATCTGACAGACCGAGCCGACGTGATTGATGCCATCCGCCCAGCAGGATCGCACGATGGTCATGTCGTCGACGTGATCGCCGATGTTTTCGTACCAATCGGAAACCCACATGCCGCTCTGGCCGCGCTGCTTCCAGACGCGCCGGGGAGCCATCAGGTTATTGTCCTGCGAGCCCTGCGCGGTCTGTTTGGGCTTGCCGATGGAGGCGGGAATGGGCTGGCCGTCGAGCTTCATCAGGGTGGGCTTGTAGTCGAAGAGATCGACGTGGCTGGGGCCGCCTTCCATGAAGAGAAAGATCACGGATTTCGCGGTGGCGGGATGGTCCGGGGTTTTGGCGGCGAGGGGATCGGTGGTGGCGGCGCGCGCAGTTTCCTCGGCGAGCATGCTGGCGAGTGCGATTCCGGCGAGGCCGCTGCCGGCGCGCGTGAAGAATTCGCGGCGTGAAGAGACGTTCCAGTGGTGGCGCATTTTATCGATCATGGTTTTGTCTCTCAATTGATATACAGGAATTCGTTCGAACTCAGCAGAGAATGACAGAAATCCACGAAGGCAGCAGCTCTGGCCGGTTCCATACCTTCGGGCAGCGTGTCCGGCAGCAGCACCTTTTCATTGCGCTGCAGGCGGCCGGCGATCAGAGCGGATTGGCGATCGAGGAACTCGGCGACCGCCTGCCGCTCTTCAGAGTTTGGAGCGCGCGATAAGGCAAGCCGCCAGGCGCGGTCGATCTGCTGTTCGCCGGAGAGGCCTGCATCGTTGAGGACGCGCCCAGCGAGCGCGCGCGACCAATCGAGAACGAAGGCGTCATTCATCAGCGTGAGCGCCTGGGAAGGCACCACGGTAGAGAAGCGGCGCGGGCAGCTTTCTTCGGAGGAAGGCGCGTCGAAGGCCTCGAACATCGGATAGGTGAGGACGCGCTTGACGAAAACGTAGACGCTTCGGCGGCGGGCTTCGGCTTCGTCCTTCTCGACGCTCCAGCCAGCATAACCCGCGGTGTTCACGCCGGGAGGAAGTTCGGGACGCACACCGGGCCCACCCATCTTGAGGTTGAGGCGGCCGCTGGTGAAGAGCATGGCGTCGCGCACCACTTCGCCTTCCGCGCGATGCCTCGGATAACGCCAGAGCAACTTGTTATCGGGATCGGCGGAGGCCGCGGCTTCCTGGGTGAGGGAAGATGCCTGGTAGGTTTCGGACAGCATGATGGCGCGATGCAGTTTCTTGATGCTCCAGCCGTTTTCGACGAAGGAAGCTGCCAGGTAATCGAGCAGCTGCGGATTGGCGGGCCGGTCGCCCATGATGCCGAAATCGCTGCTGCTGGCCACGATGCCGGTACCGAAGTGGCCTTGCCAGATGCGATTGACCATGACGCGCGCGGGCAGGGGATTTTTCGGGTCGGCCAGCCAGTTGGCCAGCGCGCTGCGGCGTCCCGTGGTGGAGGCGTTGCCGGCGGGTGGGGCAATCTTCACATCGGAAGGATCGAGGATAGAGAGGAAGCCGGGGTGCACTTCCTCTTTGGGAGCGTTCCAGTTACCGCCCGCCAGCACGTAGGTCGGCGGAGCTTCGGCACTGTTGTCGATGACGATCTGTGCGTGGGGCGCATGGGGCTTCAGCGAATCGAACTGCTTCAATTGCGCGGCCAGTTCGTCGAAACGTTTCTTTTGCTCGGGGTTCAGTTTCACCGACAGCGCCGTGTCCGGATAAGTTACCTGCGGGAGGCCCTGGAACGCCAGGAGCGCCTGGTAGGGAGTGCGCTTTTCTGGCGGCGTCACGATGGCTTGGCGAGTGCCTTCGAAGAAACGCATCATGTAGACGTCGGCGTCGGCTTTGCCAATGGGAGCTACCATGGCGTGCATTTCCTCGCGAATGTTCCTGGTCTTCGCCTCCCACTCGGCCTGGCGCGTGGTGACGTCGGCAAGCTCGGCGCCGCTCAGCGGGATGTATTGATCGTCGGCGCGAACGTTGGCGAAGAAAGACTGCAGCCGGTAGTAGTCCCTATGCAGGATGGGATCGAATTTGTGGTCGTGGCATTTGGCGCAGCCGAAGGTCATTCCCATGAACGCGGCGCCGACGGTGTCGGTGATATTCATGAGCAGTTCCTCGCGGCGCTGTTCCATGCTGGGCGCGTTGGTTTCGTCGGTGTAGTGGCGGAGGAAACCGGTGGCGATATGGGCGTCGACGCTGTCCGGATAGAGTTCGTCGCCGGCGATCTGCTCGCGGACGAAGCGGTCGTAGGGCTTGTCGCTGTTAAAAGCCTGGATGACGTAGTCGCGATAGCGCCAGATGTCGGGGCGAACCTCGTCGGCTTTGAAACCGTTGGTGTCGGCGTAGCGGGCGAGGTCAAGCCATTGTCTGCCCCAGCGCTCACCGTAACGCGGCGACGCAAGCAGGCGGTCGACCACTTTGGCGAAGGCATCGGGAGACTGGTCGGAGAGGAAGTCCTGGGTCTCTTCAGGGGTGGGCGGCAGGCCGGTGAGATCGAGAGAGGCGCGCCGCAGCAGCGTCACTTTATCCGCGGGCGGATTTTGCCGAATGCCTTTCTCGTTCAGGCGGGCGAGGATGAAGGCGTCGATGGGGTTGGCAGCAGCTTTGGGGACTGGCGGCTTGGCGACAGACTGAAAGAACCAGTAGTTCCTTTGCGCTTCGGTAAACGTGGCGGCAGCGGATTTCGCCGGGATGGTGAGGACCACACCGGAATCCCATTGAGCGCCGCCGTCGATCCAGGCTTTGAAGATGGCGATCTGGGCTTCGGTCAAATGGCCGCCGAACGGCATGAGCGGCTGGAGTTGTCCCGTGAGGTGCCGGTAGAGGAGGCTTTCGGCGGCGTTCCCGGCCACTACGGCAGCGCCATGTTTCCCGCCTTTAAGAAAACCTTCGCGGCTTTCGAGATCCAGATCGCCCATCTTCGTCGTGTGGCTGTGGCACTGGATACACTTTTCGGTCATGAGCGGCGCGACATCTTTAGAGAATGTCTGGGATGCCGCGAGGAGGGGCAGTAGGGCAAGCACGGCCGTGAGCTTCAGCATTACCGGACCCGATTCTCGTGGATGAAATGGAGAAGAAAGGCGATGCCGCAGCCAGCGACGATGGCGGCGGGAAACATGTAACGTATGGCGGGAATGCCGATCAGAAAAATCGCCGCGG
Organism: Terriglobia bacterium; assembly: GCA_963719785.1. Classification (GTDB taxonomy): domain Bacteria; phylum Acidobacteriota; class Terriglobia; order Bryobacterales; family Bryobacteraceae; genus BOG-234. Next base: position 20,466 of record CAVRCX010000001.1, on the reverse strand, counting down.
TGCCGATGGCGAAAATCAAGCCGCCGATGTTGCCGTCGGCCGGTATTTTGGCCAGATTAATTTCCACTCGCGGGCTCTCGTTTCTCATGATCCGCCTTGTGACCTTACGCTATCACAAATTCGGTAGGGCGGGATGGGGCGAGCCTTGCCACGCCGGACAAACGATTATATAGTGATCGCTGTTGCCGGGGGTGGAAGCTATGCAGCGAAGATCGTATCTGAAGACAATGCTGGCGGCGGGCGCGGGTCTGGGTGTCGCCGGCGCGCAGCCGAAGACGCGGAATCCCATCGTGCTCTATGTGGATATGGCGGTCGATCCGGCCAGAGAGAAAGAGATGGTGAATAACTATCACACGATCTTCCGGCCGGCGGCGGAGAAGTTTGCCGGTTACATCGACCTGAAGATCGTGAAACTCAGATCGGCACTGCAGGGATCGGCGCCGCCCGGAATGAACTATCGCTTCCAACTCACCTACGAGAGCGAAGAGGCGCGGCAGAAGTGGATCGCTTCCGATGTCCATCAAAAAGTCTGGCCCACCATCGAGCGCACTTTGACGGACCAGAAGAACTATACCGTTTTGCTTTGCGATGCGATTTAGTTTTTTTGCCGCGCAGGGAGATTAAGAAGATGAAAACGCGTCTTGTTGCGATTCTGCCCGTCATGCTGGTCTGCGTCGCCTGGCCGGCGCTGGCACGCGAACCGCTGGCCGCAAGGATCGCGCATGCCGATCCCGCGCGCTACCAGCACCTTCCCGCAGTGCATAACGGGCCGGGCGCACTCGATTACATGGCGCTGTTCGACTTCCACACGCTCGATACCAATCTCTTTTTCCTGCACCGGGGCGTGATCGAACCGAAGAGCGGCATCGGCGCTCATTTCCACAACACATGCGAGGAGATGTTCGTGATCCTCGACGGCGAGGCGCAGTTCACTATCGACGGCAGAACTTCCACGCTGAAAGGGCCAGCCGGCGCGTTCTGCCGCATGGGTCATTCGCACGCGATCTACAATCCGGGCAACACGCCGGTGCAGTGGATGAACATCAATGTCTCCACGATCAAGGGCGCCTACGACGCGTTCAATCTGAACGATGGGCGAGTGGATGCACCGCTCGATGCAATCCCGACCTTTATGACGATGCTTCTGGACCGCGCGCAACTGCGCCCCGCTAACGGGACACACGGCGCGAAGGCGCCGGTTCAATACCGCCGAGCGCTCGATTCGTCGGTCTTCTCAACTAACTGGTCCTATGTGGACCATTTGCTGATTCCCGCGGGTGGTTCGACCGCCCCGCATTTGCACATGGAAGTGGCCGAGTTCTACTACGTGATGAGCGGTGAAGGCACGGTGACGGTGTCTTCCAGCGGGCGCGGCGGCGCCTCCGAGACTGCGCCGATCAAGGCGAATGATGCGATCCCGATCAATCTGGGAGACGTCCACTCATTCGCCAACACCGGGAACGCGCCGTTGGAGTTTATGATTGTCGGGGTGTCACGCGATGGCCACAAGACTGATGAAATCGGCGTAGTGCCAGGCGCGGGGCGCGGCGGCAGGGGAGGCCGATAACCCGGTTGGCTTATGAGACGCGGAATGGGCATATAACAGCGCGTCGAATGATCAGCTTACTGCCTTCTTCACCAGCGCGGCGATCTTCATTTCGTCCGCGGCGGTCAACTCCTTCAGCGCGAAGGCGACCGGCCACATGGTTCCGTCGTCGAGATTGGCTTTGTCGCTGAAGCCAAACGTCGCATATCTCGCCTTGAACCTGTACGCGCCCTGGAAGAAGCAAACGACGTTGCCGTCTTTGGCGTACGCGGGCATCCCATACCAGGTTCTCGCCGAAAGGGCCGGGGCGCTGGCCTTGACGATGGCGTGGAGGCGCTCGGCCAGGGCGCGATCCGCCGCCGGCATCTGGGCAATTTTCGCCAGCACCTCACCTTCCCCGTCCGCATTCTTTGCCTGCGAGCCCCGGCGCGCTTCCGCCTTCAGTTCCTCGGCGCGATCCTTCATCGCGGCGAGTTCCTCGTCCGTGAATCCCGTGACCTTCTTTGTCGCGTTCTTCGGTTTCATCGATCCTCCCCGATCCCGATGCTCAGTTTATCGAGGCGCCAAGGATTTTAGCGAAGGGCTTTAAGCGGCTTGGTCGGTCACAACACGGAAGTCTTCCTGGTCCTTTTCAATCGGATTGTGCCAGCCTCCCGGCGGCAGTACTCTTTGCTCCACCTCGCCGGGACCCCAACTGCCTTTCTCGTACTCGACAACGGGCGTGGCGGCTTTGAGCACGGGATCGACGATACGCCATGCCTCTTCGACATAATCTTCGCGGGCAAACAGAGTGGCATCTCCCGCCATGGCATCGCCCAGCACGCGCTCGTAGGCGTCCATCTCTGCGGGGCTGGGGTGGCTGCTGGCGACGATCTCGACCGATTCGCTCCGCACCGCGTCGGTGGGGCCCATCACAGCGGCGCCGAGGGCGATGGTCATTTCCGGACTGATGCGAAAGCGTATGTGATTGGCCGCGAGGCTCGGATTGCGCAAGGCGCTGGGCGGAGTTCGAAAACGGGCGAAGACTTCAGTGCACGTCACGGGAAGGTTCTTGCCGGCGCGAATATAGAACGGCACGCCCTGCCAGCGCCATGAATCGAGTTGCAGTCTGAGAGCAGCAAACGTCTCGATATTCGAATCGGCCGCCACGCCTTTTTCCTGACGGTACCCGCGGAACTGCCCCCGCACCACGTCGTTCGCCGCGATGGCAGGGATGGCCTTCAGTACCTTGACTTTCTCATCGCGAATGCTCTCACTGTCATTGCGGACCGGAGGCTCCATCGCCAGATTGCACAGAATCTGGAAAAGATGGTTCTCAACGACATCGCGAATGGTTCCGGTTTGATCGTAGAAGGCGCCGCGCCCCTCGACACCGAATGATTCCGCCATGGTGATCTGCACGCTTTCGACATAGTTCCGGTTCCAGAAGGGCTCCATGAAGGCATTCTCAAAACGGAAGACCACCACATTGTTCACCGGCCTTTTTCCGAGATAATGATCGATACGAAAAATGGCGGGCTCGGGGAACGCCCGATGCAACGTCCGATTGAGTTCCTGCGCAGAGGCAAGGTCGTGGCCGAAGGGCTTCTCGACGATGACCCGGCCGCCTGGCCCGCAGCCCGATTTGGTCAACTGTTCGACCACCGTGGCGAACAGCAGCGGCGGGATGGCCAGGTAAAATGCGGGGTGTTTGGCTCCGTTCAGTTCCTTGCGGAGCGCTTCAAAGGTGGCGGAGTCCTTGTAGTCCCCATCCACGTAACGCAGCAAGCCGCTCAGCGTATTAAACGCCGCCGGATCGACGCCGCCGTGTTGCTCGATGCTTTCGTGCGCCCGAGCTCGAAGCCGGTCGAGATTCCAACCGCCGTTGGCCACGCCAACCACAGGTACGTTAAGGTGGCCGCGTTTGACCATGGCCTGCAGGGCGGGGAAGATCTTCTTGTATGCCAGATCGCCCGTCGCGCCGAAAAACACCAAGGCGTCGGAATGGGATTCGCTCATCGCAGTCTCCTCGCTGGACTACTTACCCGATGCTTTTTCCACGTGACCGCCGAATCCGAAGCGCATGGCAGAGAGCAGCCTGTCCTGATAATCCGCTTCGCCGCGCGAGCTGAAACGCTCGTACAACGCCGTGGAAAGAACGGGTGTGGGAACGGCTTCGTCGATGGCGGCTTTAATGGTCCATCGGCCCTCGCCGGAATCCGAAACACGCCCGGCAAACTCGGAGAGGGACGGATCTTTCACCAGGCTGGCGGCCGTCAGGTCGAGCAGCCACGAGGCGATAACACTGCCGCGGCGCCAAACCTCGGCAATGTCGCGCAGGTCGAGATCGTACTGGTAAAGTTCGGGATCGCGCAACGGGGTCGTCTCCGCGTCGATTGCGTGCCGCTCGTTGCCCACGTTGGCGCGGCGCAGGATATTGAGGCCTTCGGCATAAGCCGCCATGAGGCCGTACTCAATACCGTTATGGACCATCTTGACGAAGTGTCCGGCTCCGTTCGGGCCGCAGTGCAGATACCCCTGTTCCGCGGTGCCTTTCAGGCTTTCGCGCCCCGGAGTACGCGGCATCGAGCCCGCTCCCGGGGCGAGCGTCGCAAAGATCGGGTCGAGGTGTTTGACTGTCTGCTCCTCGCCGCCGATCATCATGCAATAGCCCCGTTCCAGACCCCAGACGCCGCCGCTGGTTCCCGTATCTACGTAGTGAATCTGCCTGGCCGCCAAATTTTTCGCGCGGCGAATATCGTCCACGTAGTACGAGTTGCCGCCGTCGATCACGATGTCACCCGCTTCGAGGAGAGGCATAAGATTGGTAATTGTCGGGTCCACCGCGGCGGCCGGCACCATGAGCCAGATCGCCCGCGGCTTATTCAGCTTCGACACGAAATCCTGCAGCGAGGTGCTGCCCACCGCATTTTCTTTCACCAATTCGTTGACCGGTCCCGGCGTGTTGTTGTAGACCACGCACTGGTGCCCGCCCCGCAGGAGGCGCCGCACCATGTTCGCCCCCATCCTTCCCAGCCCGATCATTCCCAGTTGCATGATTTACTCCTTAACTGGCTACGGCCTGGGTGAGCGCCGCGCTTCGCGTATCGATCGCCGCCAGAAGTTCGTTCCACGACTTGACGAATGACTTCGCGCCCTCGTCCTGCAACTGGGCGGCGAGTGCATCGATGTCGATGCCGGCTTCGGCGAACTGTGCCAGGACGGCCTCGCAATCGCCTCCGTCCACTGGCATCGCAGTGCCGATCCTGCCATGGTCGGCGAGGGCCTTCAAGGTAGAGTCGGGCATTGTATTCACAGTGAACGGCGCCGCCAGCGCCTCGACATAGAGCAGGTCGGAGGCTTTAGGGTCTTTGGTTCCGGTGCTGGCCCACAACAAACGCTGCGGGCGCGCGCCGAAATTGAGAGCGCGCTGCCAACGGGATGAGGCAAGCAATTCGAGGTATGCCTTGTAAGCGCGTTTGGCGATGGCGATGCCGAGCTTATCCCGCAGCGATTCGGGGGCTTTGTCGGCCACCGCGACGTCCCAGCGGCTGATAAATATCGATGCTACCGAGCCCACGTCAGGATCCAGCCCGCGATCAATGCGGCGCTCTACACCGCGCAGGAAAGCGTCCGCCGCCGCGAGATATTGCTCGCGCGAAAACAGGAGCGTCACGTTCACCGGAATGCCGGCGAAGATCGCTTCTTCAATGGCAGGGAGCCCCTCCTTAGTGCCGGGAATCTTAATGAGCAGGTTGGGCTGGCCCGCGCGGGCGTGAAGACTTCGGGCGACGGCGAGGCTGCGGGCGGTGTCGTGGGCGAGCAGCGGAGACACTTCGAGCGATACCCATCCGTCGACACCGTTGGTCCGGTCGTGCACAGGCCGGAACAAAGCGGCCGCGCGCGTTATGTCCTCGAGTGCAATTTCGAAGAAAAGGTCCTCGCCCGATTTGCCCTGGCGTAGTTTCTCGCGGAGCCCGCTGTCGTAGGCCGAGCTGTTCCTCATTGCGTGGTCGAAGATGGTGGGGTTCGATGTGAGTCCCGTTACGGACCACTCGTCGATGTAGCGCTTGAGTGTGCCGCTGTCGAGTAAATCGCGCGTAATGTTATCGATCCAGATGCTCTGCCCAAGATTGTGAAGTGCGTGTGCCGGCTGTTGGTTATTCACTTGTTGCCTTTTTTCGGGTATTCCACCAGCACGATAAATGCCAACGAAAGCGCTAACCAGCTGGAGGCGGCCGTGCCGCGAGGCGTGACGGGATATCGTGATGGGACAGCAACGCTCCTCCCGGCGCTTGTTCAACTATTCGACACAGTCGACAGCGGGTGGCGGCTGACGGTCTTTCGAGGTACAACGGTTGTGGTATCGCCCGGTAATCCGTCGTTGTGCGACGGGTTTGGTACGTTCGAGTTCAATACGGCCGGCCGCTTTGGTTTCCGGGCTGCGATATCAACCCGCATGAACCGAACCTCAATCGCTCTTACTTCAACAGGCGCACCGCCTCCGATACGGATCGCGCAGCGCCTGGCCGATTTGTGGTGCACGCTGATGCACGACTCTTTAATGTGGCCTGTTCAAGGCCAGTACCAGTGCAGGACATGCGGCCGCAGGCGGTAGCATGGGGCGGACCGAAGACGTGCCGAGTACAGCAAAGATAGTGTCGATCCGCCTGACCGAATCGCAACTGCCGGCGGGGTGAGCTGCGGCGCAGACACGGAAGAGATTGGTGGGCCCTGTAGGATTTGAACCTACAACCAACGGATTATGAGTCCGCTGCTCTAACCATTGAGCTAAGGGCCCGTGGGCTCATAGCCTGAAGTATACCGTTGCCGTTCCCACCCTGTAGATAACCGTTTGGTGGAATAGTAACCAGGAATGAGCAAACCCGCGATCGGTCCGCCTGCACAGACGTCCCCACTCGCAAGGGGGTCGTTCTCGCACGCCTGGCGGGCCCTGCATCACCGCAACTTCAAGCTCTACTTCTTCGGCCAGGGGATCTCCGTAATCGGTAACTGGATGACGCGCCTTGCCACCAGTTGGCTGGTCTATCGGCTCACACAATCGGTTCTGCTCCTGGGCGTCGTCAGCTTTGCGGGACAGATCGTATCGTTTGCCCTGGGACCGTTCGCGGGCGTCTGGGTGGAGCGCCTCAATCGCCGCAAGCTGCTGGTGTGGACGCAGGCCGCCGCCGCCCTCCAGTCCCTCGCTCTCGCCGCGCTCACCCTGACCCACGTCATCAACCTCTGGGAAATCATTGCGCTCACCGCTTTTCAGGGCATGATCAATGCGTTTGACATGCCCGGCCGCCAGTCGTTCCTCGTGCACATGGTGGAGGATAAGAACGACCTCAGCAACGCCATTGCCATCAACTCATCGATGGCCAACGCGGCGCGGCTCGTCGGCCCGGCCATCGCCGGCATAGTGATCGGAGCTGTCGGCGAAGGCTGGTGCTTCCTGCTCGACGGCCTGAGTTACTTTGCCGTGATCGCTTCCCTGCTGCTGATGCGCATCAAGCCGCTCGATATGCGCCGCACCACCACCAGCATGTTCGAACAGATGCGCGAGGGTTGGGACTACGTCCGCACGTTCCCGCCCATCCGCACCATCCTTCTGCTGTTCTCGCTGATGAGCCTGATGGGCTACCCCTACGCCGTGGTTCTGCCCGTCTTCGCCGGCCAGGTGCTGCACGGGAACGCGTACACTCTCGGCTGGCTGACGGCGGCATCGGGAATCGGCGCGCTGGTCTCGGGCGTTTCTCTGGCGCTGCGCAAGTCGGTGGTGGGGCTGACGAGTATGGCGCAGATATCGGCGGCGATGCTGGGAGGCGCGTTGATTCTCTTCGGCCTGTCGCATACCTTGTGGCTGTCGCTGGTGCTGATGGGCTTCGCGGGGTTCGGCCTGACACAGAACGCGGCCGTCAGCAATACCATCATCCAGACGCTGGTGCCGGAAGACAAGCGCGCCCGCGTGATGAGCTATTACACCATGGCTTTTTTCGGCGCCACGCCGTTCGGCAGCCTGCTGGTCGGCACCCTGGCTCATCGGATCGGAGCGCCGCACACAGTCGTTCTTACAGGCGCGTTCTGCGTGGCCAGCTCGTTATGGTTTACCCTCGAGCTGCCCAAAATCAGAGCTATCATGCGCCCGATTTATCGGGAGAAGGGTCTGCTGCCAGCCGACTTTGAATCGACTGTTAAACGCTGACGGCGGTCCTGGCCGCCGAAGACTGCTCAATTGCACCGACCAGCTTATGCGCCTTGACCGCATGCGCAAAGCTCGGCTCGAAAGGCTTGCCCTCCTGCATGGCGCGGGCCAGACGCACATACGCCTGCGCGACATTGCGCGGTGGACCTGACGGCACGCTGTCCGGTATCAGAGTGAATCGAGCCGGCGTTTCCATCGGCGCCAGCGGTTCCTTACCGCGCGCGCCGAAAAGCTGGTTGGGACCGTGATAGACGCTGGGATTGGGCTCGGCGGAACCTGTGCCTATGCCGATCGAGAGCGTGCCCTTGCGCCCATAGATCTCGAACGTACGCCGGCCATCGGGCAGCGCGGGCACCGCCGCCACCAGGAACGACACCTCAGCCTTACTCCGCAAGCGTCCCGACACGCTCACCCAATCGGGCGAATCGACCGCAACCGTCTGACCCGTATCGGTGTTGAACCACTCGCTGACGGTAGTCGCGAGACGCGCCGACACATCGGTGAAATCGCCCAGCACAAAGCTCAGTGCGTCGATCGCGTGGCCGCCGCCGATGGTCAGAATATTAGCGCCGTTCCTGCGGTCGCTTTGCCAGATGCGCCCATTGCCGCGCCGGGTGGTGGCCTTCCCGATGTAAGCAAAGTCCACCGCCAGCACCTCGCCGATATAACCTTCCGCAATCAGTTCGCGCGCGTACATCAGGGTCGGATCGCTGTGCGCCTGCAGCCCCGCTGCCGTGTATAAAGAACGTTGCGCGGCCAGATCGGCCATCTGTTCGGCTTGTTCGAGCGTCGCCCCCAGCGGCCACTCGCAATAGACCGCCTTGCCCGCCTGGAGTGCCCGCATTACCAAGTCGTAGTGTGTGGGAACGCGCGTGACCACAGTGACCAGATCGATCTCCGGGCTGGCCACCATCTCGTCGAAATTGTGGAAAGCCAGATCGGTGCCGAACTGCTTCTGCGAGGCCAGCGCCGTGTCTTCATGCGCCGTGCAGACGGCCTTAAGCTGATATTCGGGAAGCGCGTGCAGTGCCGGCACGTGGGTACGCGCGCCCCAGCCGCTTCCCCCAACCGTAACCGTAGCGCCGACGATCCCGACGCGAATCCTGGCCGGCATTAACCTTGGGACCCGATTTGAGTCGCGCGCGGCTTTTCGGGATCGGGAGCGGGCGCCATCACCGTGATGTGGATGGTTTCCTCGTCCAGATTCCAGAAGTGATGCGGAACCCCGGCGGGAAAGATCATCAGCGTGCCCGGACCCACCGGATAAACGTCGCCATCGATCTTCACCATCATCTTGCCGCTGATCAGAAACATGAACTGATCGTAGTCGTGAAAATGCTCGCCGCCCGGTGTCCCGCCGTTAGGGGGCGTGCGCACATAGTTGATGGCGCAACTCATGATGTCGGAGTTGCTCCGGTCCACCAGGCGCTGATTGAAACGTTTGCGATCCGCGTTGAAGGTCGCAAAATCGATCTGGCGAATGTATTTCGATTCAGTCGTGGTCATCGCGAAATCAGGCGGTGGCCATTTCGGGTTTCAGATCCAGATCCTTGTTGGCTTTGTACCAGGTCTCGCGGGCGTACATGGGCACCGTGATCACCAGCAGTTCAGCGCCCTCCGGGCTTTCGATGGGCGAAGTGGTCAGGCCTTCCGGGATGTAGTAGCAGGCCTTGTTATCGAGCACACGGCCTTCATAGATGGTGCCGCCCGTCACCACACAGCGAACCTGCGGAGCCGCCAGTACCTCGGGAGCGATCACCGTGCCCGGCGCAATTCGCCACAGCGCGACGCTGGTGCCGTATTCGTTGAAGGCGCCCAGGTTCTTCACTTCCACGCCAGGCCGCAGCGGATCCGGCATCCAGCGGAATCCCTGGGGCCGCATCACCACCGGCGTCGCATAGCGAGGCTTGGAATAGGCGATAGGCCTGCCCATGTGCTGTTCCCACACGGCTTCGTAGCTATCCTTATTGACCCTGCGCCCGTCGGGCGTGTCGAGCTTATAGACGCCGTTTTCAAAGAAACCGCCGGCAGCCTTGAGCGCTTCCATAGCGGCCTTTTTCTCGGCGTCGCGGATGCGGTAAGCGCCGTTGGGACCGGGAAACTGCATGACGAGCAGACCTGCTGCCCCCTGCTGCGTGAGCGGTCCGTAGTAGGTGCCTTCGGGGAAATAGCCGCATTCGCCAGTGTGCAGATCCATGCCTTTGGCGAGGTTCATCTCGCCATATACGACAAAGCGGAACTGATCGAAGTTGTGATGATGCCGCGGCGTGTAGAAGCCATCGGGGACCTGATCGTAGCCGAAGCGCAGGTTGATCTCCGGGATTCCCGTATCGATCGGGAATTGCACGACATTCAGGTCGGCGCTGCCCTCGCCGTTGACGCCGCGTCCGCGGGTGGATTTCACTTCGCGACCCTTAGCCTCTTCGAGGCGGAAAGTCTGGATCTTCGCTTTAGCTTCCCTGGCTGACGATTCTCTGGGTGCAGTCATCTCTTTACCTCCCTGTCATCGTATCAAAATGGCTTTGGGATGGTGGAGTAGGCCTTCGGCCTGCGCTTTTCTTATCCTCTACTTCAAAAGGCTGCCGCGCCAGGCGCCGCAACGGTCGCATTGAGTCAGAAAGAAAATACTGAGGATAGTTCGCTTACGCTTCCGCGTCAGCAACGGAGTCCGGCAGCGCCAGCAACTGCGGTTCAGCATCACTCGGCAGAAAGCCCATAGCAGTAAGGCCCCCCCGAGAACGGCAACCACCGGCCATGCAGCGTGAATGAAGTCGGCCATTCCCGATCAGCGCAGCCTCAGAACCAGGGCGCGCCTCCCGCACCACGGACAAACCACCACACCCCGTCCCGCCAGCCGTTCGCCGCATCGCCGGCACACGCCGTTGAGTCGCACGTAGCGAAATATGGCCGGTAGCACCACGGCGACCAGAATCGCGATCAACAGAGGCCAGATCAACACCCGAATCTGGTTGAGCAGGCCGCCAACCACGTTATTTCTTCACTTTCATGGGGAAATGAACTGACTTCAGAGCAAGACCCTCCGCCCCGCACGCGCCTTAAGAGCGATTGTATACCAGGACAAATAATTATGACCGCTCAGAACACCAGTTTGGCGGCGATCTCGAACTGGCGTGGTGTGCCGCTGCCTGTAGGGCCGCTATTGACCAGCGCAGTAATGCGCCCGAACGTCGCCGCCGATATATCGGCCAAAGGATTGCCGTATTGCGCGCGGTTCAGCAGATTGAAGCACTCGCCGCGCAGTTCCAGCGCCAGTCGCTCGCGCAGTGCAATGCGCCGCTGCAATGCGGTGTCGATCTGCCACAGCGCCGGCCCGCGGAACACGTTGCGGCCCAGGTTGCCCCATGTCTTCGAGGCGGGAACGGCGAATGCGGCCAGGTTGACCCAGTCGTTCGGCGTCGATCCACCCGGCGGCGTCAGCGAGGCCCCAGGCACCAGGTTGGGTCGCTGATTGCCCGAGTTTCCATCGGGCATTACCGAGGCCGAGCGGTCGACCGTAATATTGAATGGCAGACCGGTGCGCCCTCCGGCTACGCCCGTCAGTTCCCAGCCGCCGAACACCGTGCTCAGAACCCCGGGATCGTGCAGGAAATTTCTTCCCCGGCCGAACGGCAATTCATAAACCGACGACACGCTGAAGGTCTGGCGCGCGTCCTCGTCGCTCGATGACCGTTCGCACCTCCGGCAGGACACGTTTTCCGGGAAATCGTCTTCGACGCCGCTGCCCAGCGATCCATCGTTGATGGCGTGCGACCACATGTAGCTCGCCGTCACCAACCAGCCACGAGAAAGGTTGCGCTGCGCCTGAAACTGCAATCCGTCGAAATCCGAGTCGCCATCTTTCGCCCGCAATTCAATCTGTCCGAACTGCGGATAAGGACGCAGGCCGGTCGCCGGATTGATTATGTTGATGTACGACCGGTTCATAATGTTGGTGCCCTTGTTGCCGATTGCCGAAATCGTGCCCACAAACTTGAACGGCAGCGTTTGCTGGACGGAGGCAATCCATTCCTGCGCATAGGTGTCCTTACGATTGCGCACCTGGTCCTTAGGTGAATCGATGCCCGTCGCCGTGGCGAGCAGGGCATCGAAGGGATAACTCAGGTTAGGGAACTGCGTGCCGCGCGCCAGCGAGTAGCGCGGCACGTCGTTGGCGGTGGGGAAGTTCTGATCGTCGAGTTGCGCGTCTTCGTGGTAAATCCCATAGCCTATGCGAAACACGGTATGGCCCGCGAAACGATCCGGCGCCCAGGCTATGCCGATCCGCGGGTCGATATTGTCCTTCGCTGGGAACAGAAACGCGGCGTTGGGCGCACAGAATCCCGCCGGCCCGCAGGTCTGGAAATCGAAAGGAATGGCCCGGCCGGTCGACTCGTGGAAATCGTTATAAAACTCGTAGCGCAGCCCGCCATTGATGGTCAGGTTGGGGCGGAGTTTGAATTCGTCCTGCACATAGCCGAAGTAACTCGTTTTACGCATGCGCTTGAGTGGCTGGAGCGCGGTATAAGTCGCCGCGTCAAGATTGTTGGCTTCGAAATCCGCCAGCGAACTATAGGTGAGGCTGCCCGTGAACGAACTGCCCTCATCGATACCGACGCGACGGATCTCAACTCCAAACTTGATCACGTTCCGGCCACGGACCTTGCTGACATTATCGAGGAAACCCCACGTCCGGCCATCCTGGTTCGAGGTAGAACCTGGATTCAAAGCCGTGTAGCCGGAGACGTTCACTGTATAGGGGATCGGCGTCAGGTTATAAGCATGCGAAACCAGCTGATTAGTGCCGAACTTGAACTCATTCACGAGGGTAGGAGAAATCACCTCCAGTAGTTCAGCCGCGCCATTCAAAGGTTTAGCGTTATTCAACTGGCGGTCGGTGAGTGTGCCCAGCGGTGCGATAGTCCCCGCATTGTCATAATTAAACCGCGCATAACCCGTGATGGAATCGGTGAAGCGATGGTCGAGGCGAATCATCTCGGAATATTCGTTCTGCAGCGACCGGCCCACCCCGTTCCATTGCTGGATAGTGCCTGTTATGGCGCCATTGCCGATCGGGTAATCGCTAAGGATCGGCGTCAGCGCGGGCGCCTGGCTCAGTGTCAGTGAGCGGACAGCGGCAGTGGGAACGAAGCCGATCAGCGTCTGGTTCTGAATCTGACGAATCTCCTCATAATCCACAAAGAAGAAGGTCGTGTTCTTTTGAATGGGCCCGCCAAATGTGCCGCCGAATTGATTCAGATGAAAGGGCAGCGGCCCCTTCGTCAGATCGAACGGCGAGCGCGCGTCGAAATCGCTGTTGCGGAAGTATTCGAACAACGATCCATTGAAACGATTGCCTCCGGCCATGGACGCCACAATAATCTGCGCGCCGCTGGCATCGCCGGCTTCGGCGGTCGGCAGGACCTATCCACGCGGAACTCGGAGATCGCACTCACCGGGATTGCCAGCCGCACATAAGCCTTTTGCGCCTGATTGACAATTCCCGTGGCGTCCACGCCGTCGAAGGTGATGTTCATTTCATCGCGTCCGCGGCCCGTAAAACGGATCGACCGCTGCGTGCTACCGCCCTGATCGATCGCGCCCGGAGCGAGAGCGGTCAGGCTCGTCCAGTTCCGCCCGTTCAGCGGAAGATCGTCGACGGCGCGATCCTCAATCGCCTGGCCGAGAGTAACCGAGGACTGGCTTACCTGCGGGACGGATTCCGTCACCGTCACCTGTTGTCCGCGGGAAGAAGCCACGTGCAATACCGGATTCAGCGTACGAGTCTGGCCCACCGTCTGGTCGATTCGTTCATATCGCGTGTCGGCAAACCCCGCCGCGGAGAAGGCAACGTCCCAACTCCCCGTCGGCATATCGTAGAGTTCGTAGACGCCCTTCCCGTTCGAGGTAGTGCGGCGCTCCGTCCCGGTTGCGGTATTGGTCGCGATTACAAGACTGCCCGGGATCGCCTTCCCGCTGGGATCGAATACTGTCCCGGTGAGGGAACTGCGATCCACCTGCGCCGGCACAACGACCGCAAAAATGGCCGCAAGCAAAATTAACTGGCGCATGAACGATCCCCCACCAACAACCTTTGTAGCATCGGGCAGCCGTTCAGAACCTGATCCGCAGTTCAACCCAGGCCCTTCGCGGAGCGCCCGGCGCGAAGAAGGCCGCGCTCTGCGCCGGGTAGTTTCCCGACTCCGGCCCCGCTCCATATGCCGGGAACGGCCGCGTGACGACACCTCCCTGTGCGTTCAGCCCGGTGTTCGCAAGCTGGGCAACGGTGTAGTAATGCTTGTCGAACAGATTATCGATCTGAACCGCCAACTGAAGCCGTTTGGTCAGGTCGTAATGTGCCCGAAAATCCGTGACCGCATAGCCCGGTGAAACGCCCGGTCCCAGATAATAGACGCCATCGGCCTTGTACGCATTGTTCTCATTCCCTCGCGCGTAAAAACTCGACACAGTCGTCTCGGTGAGGTCGAAGACCAGCTTCTTCGTGGCCTCGAAATCTGCGTAAGCCTTGCCCGTTTGTTTGGGAATCAGCGGAATCCGGTCGCCCGGCTGAACGTAGATGTTTCCATCGAGCCCCGGATAACCCGACAGCGCGCTGTCGCTCGTATTGTTCGCCGAGCCGTCCAGCACCGCCGGGCTCTGATAGGTGGCTTCGAGAAACGTGTAATCCAGACCCCATGTCACACGCCCGGTGCGCCCATTGAGATCCGCATCGAACCCCTCCCGGCGTGTCCTGGCGAAGTTCTGGAAGTATCCGGTACCCAGTTCCACCGATGAGACGAAAAGGATATCGTTGCGATTTTCCGCCCGGAACGCGCCCGCATTCCAGTTGAGATTGCGCACGAAGGAAAGCTCCGGCTTGCCGCGCAGGCCCACTTCCCAGGTATCGGTGACTACCTGTTGCAGAGGCGGATCGCTGGCCAGCGCATTGGGCAGACTGCACGGGTTGGCCGGATCGGCGCAGCCGAGTTCAATGGAAGTCGGCGCGCGGCTGCCCTGCGAATAGCGCGCATAGGCATTCACCGTGGCGATCGGGCTCCACGTAATTCCGACAGCTGGATTAAATCGCTGGTACACATAATCGCCGGTAAGCGAGCCGGGCCCCGCGATCGGGCTGAGCCGATCCGCATTGTCGATCGTGAATCGGTTGTAGCGTCCCGAAGCGGTAATGTTCACGGTCTTGGCGACAGTGAAAGTGTCCGTGAAATAGAGGCTCCAGTTCGGAGTCAGGCCATGCAGGTTTACGCGCGAGTCGATGGGGTTATTCGTCGATCCGTCCTGCCATGCCGGAACATTGGTAATGGTCCGGTCGGGATTCAGATAGCCGTAAGCCGTGTTCTGCGTGTAGTCTACGCTGCCGCGATCCAAAGTCCCTCCGGCCGCCAACTGGTTGCGCCCGGCACTCTTTCCAGCAAGCCGAGGGGACGTCAACCAGGTCAACTGCCCCGACAATCCGTAATCGTTCTGTACTTCTTTCGAGTAAATGGTGACCGCATCGCACCTCTCATCAGGGTCGTTTTGTTCAAGGGCATTGGCAATACAGCGCCATTTCGGAAACGGCGTATTCGCCGCCGTCGCGCCGCTCGTCGGGAAGCCGGTATAACCCGCCGCACTCAGCACCGCCTGCTCCGCCGCGCTCGGCTGGTAAATCGCATTACCAAGCGCGTCGGTATTGAAATTGGGATTAATCCCCTCCGTACGAATATTGCGGAACCAGGCGTTGCCGGCGAAGGTCAGGTTGCTGGTAAATGTGTGGCGCGCGCTGAGATTGAAAGAGGGAGAGCGGTCGGCGATAACGTCGGGTACGGTATATACGCTTGAATAGTTGGCATCCAACAGCCGGTAGTCCTGCAGTCCGTTGCCGAGCAAGGTGTTATAGGCATAGGTCGCGGTGAGCGCCAGATCGGTCTTATCCGTGCGCCAGCCCAGCCGGCCAAATCCCTGGCGGACATCCGAAGGCGAGTCGATGCGCCAACCCGATTCGTGGAAGCCGTTGCCCGCGAGAAACCAGTTCAACCCGGTGGCTTTGCCGCCGCCATAGCTTGCCTGAACTGCCTTCCGCCCGCTGCTGCCATACGTCGCCGTGCCATCGATGCCCGGATTGCTCACGCCATTCTTAGTCTGCACGGACAGCGCGCCTCCCAGGGTATTCAATCCGAACAAAGGGTCGGATCCCGGCACCAGCGTGATCTCCGAGATCGCGTTCTTCGGGATCAGATCCCAGCTCACCACGTCGCCAAACGGCTGATTCTGCCGCACGCCATCCAGATAGACCGAGATGCCCTCGGGAGTTCCCAGCAGCGGCGAAGCCGTGTAGCCGCGAAAATTCACATCCGGCTGGTAAGGGTTTCCCTGTACCTCGTTCAGGTACACGCCATTCAGGCGCCGGTTCATGAAATCCGCCAGATCGAGCGCACCGCTCTTCTCGACATCGGCCGCCGTCGCCGTCTGCACCGCGCCCGCGACCTGATCTGCCGAGAGATCCGTTCCCGCCAGAGGCGTCGTCGAGACCACGTCGATTTGACTGGCCGAGTGCGCCAGTGCAAACGTCACCGTCCGCGCAACCGGAGTCGCCGACTGCACATCGATCTGCACGCTGAGATTCGCGAAACCAGCTTTTGAGACCGCGAGACTGTAGCGGCCATAGGGCAAGCCTGGGAAGGTATACAACCCCTGAGCGTCTGTCTTAAATGGGCGGTCCACTCCGGCCACCGGATTGCGCAATCTTCCTGAGGCAGCGACCGATGCGCCTGAAGGATCTTTTACCTGAATGCGGATTTCGCCCGTCGGCTGCTGCGCCTGCAGCGCCAGCGTCAGCCAGACGAGAACCGCGACGGCCCTGAAGCGGCTGCCAAGTAAGTCCATATTTATAAGTTCCCTGGTCGGACCTTTTGTTCAGCCTTTTTTCAGGCAACCCGGCACCCCGATGCTATACTCGTGGCTTCTCTCGTACCGGCCTCGGCCATGCAAGTATTTAATTTCAAGGGGCTTGGAAGCGGCTTCACACTACTGTTATTGTCCAGCCTTCGTCTGGCGGCCCAGATCGATACCGGCACCATATCCGGCTACGTTCTCGATCCTTCGGAAAAGGCGATTCCCAATGCTGCCATCCGCATCGAGAACACGGCGCGCGCCTGGGTCCGTTCGGGGCAAAGCAATGCCGCTGGCTATTACGAATTCGATGGCCTGCCCCCGGCTGAATATCGCCTCTCCGTAACCGCCGATTCTTTCGCGCCCACCACGGCGGACGCCGTCCGCGTCGAGGTGGATCAAAAGGTCCGGCTCGACCTGCGCTTGTGGATCGCCGGCCAGCGCACGCAGGTGGTGGTGAATGCGGATATCCCCGCCATCCAGACCGGCTCGGGCGACCTGGGCGCGGTGCTCGACCAGACCCTGATCGTCGGCCTCCCTCTCAACGAGCGCGATTTTCTGCAGCTCGCCCTGCTCCTTCCCGGCGTAGCGCCGCCCGTCCAGGGATCCCAGTTGTCCACCCGCGGCGGCTTCGCCATGCACGCCAACGGAGGCCGCGAAGAAGCCAACAATTTCCTGCTCGACGGCGTCGATAACAACGATTCCGACGTCCGTGGATATACCCTCGAACCTTCCGTCGATTCCATTCAGGAATTCAAGATCGCCACCAATTCGTACAGCGCCGAGTACGGCAGCGCCAGCGCCGGCCAGGTCAACATCATCACTCGCGGCGGCTCAAACGAATTTCATGGCACCGTCTACGACTACCTGCGCAATCGCGACCTCGACGCGCGCAATTTCTTCGGCGCCAGCGATAAGCCCGAGTACATCAGGAACCAGTTCGGCGCCGCGCTGGGCGGTCCGGTTATTCGCAATTCGACCTTTTTCTATGGCATTTTCGAAGGTTTGCGCGAGGATCAGGGGCAGACTCAGTTGGGGACGGTACCCACCGCCGGGGTTCGATCCGGCGACCTTTCAAGCCTGGGAGTCACCGTAAGCAACCCGTTCACCGGAGCCCCGTTCCCCGGCGCCGTGATTCCGCCCTCCCTGATCTCGCCCCATGCCGCGCAGTATCTGACGCTGTTTCCTCTGCCCAATTTGCCAGGCAGTTCCGGAAATTATCTGGGCAATCCTATCGGGACTAATCAACAGAACGAAGGCAGTGTACGGCTTGACCGGCGCATCTCCAATTCATCTCAATTGACCCTCCGCTATAACTACGGCCGGCAAAACCTGGTAGAACCGTATGCGGAGAATCAGACCGAATTGCCCGGCTACGGTGATTATGTTTTCGATCGCGGCCACAACGCCCTTATTCACTACGAGCAGACTCTCAGTCCCACCACGGTTAACTCCGTGCTCGTCGGATTCAACCGCGCAGTACGGCAGATTTTTGGGCAGAACTACCAGACCAATGTGAATCAACTCTGGGGAGTCGATTATCTTCCCAACGATCCCCGCGACTACGGCTATCCCGGCGTTTCCGTCACCGGCTATTCGCGTGTCGGCGATGTCATTTCGCTACCCATCGACCGCGCCGATAACACCTGGCAATATACCGACAACCTGACTCTGATTCGCGGCGCACACAGTATCAAACTGGGCGGCGAATTCCGCGCTTTGGAGGAGAACGGCTACATTGAAGTCTATGCGCGCGGCCAGGTCGATTTCACTGGCGCCCTGACCGGGTCCGGCATCGGCGACCTTCTGTTCGGATTGCCCACCCTTGGCATTAAATCCCAATACACCGGGCCCCAAACCCTGCGGACCAAATCGGAAAGCGCTTATGTGCAGGACGATTGGAAAGTAACTCGCAACCTGACTCTCAACCTTGGCTTGCGTTGGGAATACGATGCGCCCGCCACCGACCCCACCAATCGCATGGCGACCTTCGACTTCGCCACCGGCCAAACCGTTCAGGTGGGCACCAATGGTGTGCCGCGTTCCGGAGTCAAGGGATGGGATGGCGGCTTCGGTCCGCGCGTTGGCTTCGCTTGGTCGCCGATCAGCCATACGGTGATCCGAGGAGGCTACGGAATCTACTACGACCCCGGCATGTTCGTGGTTAATTCATCGCTCTACTTCAATCCGCCGTTCTTCACCGTATCGGTCTACTTCCCTTCGGCCACATCTCTGATTACCCTCGATAATCCATTCGCCACATCCAACGGATTCGTTCCACCGGCGGCGCTCAGCATTGTCAGTCCCGATCTGAAGCCCGCTTACATCCAGCATTGGAATTTCAACATTCAACGTGAAGTAGATCAGGTGGGCGTAATCAGTGTGGCGTATGCGGGATCGAAAGGCACCCACCTGCCGCGCTCTCTCGATGCCAATCAGCCTTTTCCCGCCTCCACCGACCTCACCTCGCGCGAGCTATACCCGAACTTCAGCAATATCCTCGTAACAGAAAGCGGTGGTAATTCGGAGTATCAGTCATTGCAGGTCATGTTCAGGCGGCAAATGTCGCACGGACTCGCCGTGCTGGCGTCTTATACGTTTTCGAAATCCATTGACGATACCTCCGCTTTCCTGCCCACACAGTCCGATCAGAACTTTCCCCAGGACAGCCATAACTACCGGCTGGAGCGCGCGCTCTCCAGCTTCGACGTCCCTACCTGGCCACTATCGGGTTTGTCTATCGCATCCCGGGAATTACAGACTGGACGCGCGGTTTCGATTTCAGCGGCATCATCACTGCCGAAAGCGGCCAGCCCTTCACGCCGGAACTCTCGAGCGACAACAGCAACACCGGTAACACTGGCGGCAACTTCGGCATCGATCGCCCCAACGTCTTATCCAACCCGGCATTATCCAACCCAACGCCGCGGCAATGGTTCAATGTCAGTGCCTTTGCCGTTCCGCCTCCGTACACGTGGGGCAACGCGGGACGGAATATCCTGCGAGGACCGGGCCTGGCCACCGCCGATCTTTCCCTGCGACGCACTTTTGCACTGGGCGAAAGGATGCATCTGACCGCCGAAGCGCAGTCCTTCAACACGCTTAATCGGGCGAATTTCAATCTGCCGGATGCCTTCGCCGACCAACCTCTGACCTTCGGGAAAATCTTCTCGCCAAGGATCCCAGACAATTCAACTCGCCCTCCGCCGCGCCTTTTAGGTAGCCGCCCGTTACCCTGGCTTCTTCGTTTCACCCGGAGTTCATGGATTTGGCATAAGCTATGAGTCATATCGAACGGCGTGAATTTCTGACCACCCTCGCGGCTCTCCAGATCGCCGCCAAACTCGACGCGCAGACATCCAACGGGAGATCTATCGCGACCTCGGAACCACCGGCGAGCGCTTTCCGCCCTCGGCCTGCGCGGCTACCACATGGCGGTGCCGCGCGAAGAGAGCGAACGATTCGCATCGTGCGCAGCGCGTCGATCGCGGCATTACGTTCCTTGATAATTCCTGGGATTATCACGACGGCGGCAGCGAGATCCGCATGGGCAAGGCGCTGAAGGACGGCTACCGCAAGCGTGTCTTCCTGATGACCAAGTACAACGGGCGCACGCGCCAGATGGCGGGCCAGTACATCGACGAATCGCTGCGCAGGCTCCAGGTCGAGACTATCGACCTGATTCAGTTCCACGAAAACATCCGCATGGAAGATCCCGACCGCTTCTTCGCTCCGGGCGGCGCCCTTGAAGCCGGCGCCGGCGGCGAAGAAGGCCGGGAAGGTGCGTTATATCGGCTTCACCGGCCACAAAGATCCGGCGGTGCATCTGCGCATGCTGGACGTAGCGGCA